>NZ_AFBG01000001.1 GCF_000204195.1 Acidovorax radicis N35 | reverse complement strand
GGGCAAATTTCAAGGAATTGGCGGCCCACATATGCCCGCGCGGGACGTTCAATTTCCTGCTGTCCAACGGCCAGGCGCTGTGGAGCCATGCCTCGACGAGCCTGTACTACATAGAGAGGCGGCACCCGTTCGGGCAAGCCCAGCTGAGCGACGAAGACGTTCGGCTGGATTTCTCTCGAGAGACCAGCGAGAGGGACGAAGTGGCCGTGATCGTGACGAGCCCGCTGACGACCAACGAGACGTGGACAGCCTTTGGCAAGGGAGAACTGCTGGTATTCGAGCAAGGCCGGCGGCTGAGCCTCTGAGCCTCAATGAATGAAGCACTTTGGATGTCACTGTTCCAAAGAATTTCACGCCCCCAACGACAAAAAACCCCCAAAA
>NZ_AFBG01000002.1 GCF_000204195.1 Acidovorax radicis N35 | reverse complement strand
GCGCGCTGTGGACGGCGCCTTCCTGATGCCTGTGGAAGACGTGTTCTCGATCTCCGGTCGCGGCACCGTGGTGACCGGCCGTATCGAACGCGGTATTGTCAAGGTCGGCGAAGAAATCGAAATCGTCGGTATCAAGGACACCGTCAAGACCACCTGCACCGGCGTGGAAATGTTCCGCAAGCTGCTGGACCAAGGCCAGGCTGGCGACAACGTTGGCCTGCTGCTGCGCGGCACCAAGCGCGAAGACGTGGAACGCGGCCAAGTGCTGTGCAAGCCCGGCTCGATCAAGCCCCACACCCACTTCACCGCTGAGGTGTACGTTCTGAGCAAGGACGAAGGCGGCCGTCACACGCCTTTCTTCAACAACTACCGTCCTCAGTTCTACTTCCGCACGACCGACGTCACTGGTGCCATCGAGCTGCCAGCCGACAAGGAAATGGTCATGCCTGGTGACAACGTGTCGATCACTGTGAAGCTGATCAACCCCATCGCCATGGAAGAAGGCCTGCGCTTCGCTATCCGCGAAGGTGGCCGTACCGTGGGCGCTGGCGTCGTGGCCAAGATCCTCGCGTAAT
>NZ_AFBG01000003.1 GCF_000204195.1 Acidovorax radicis N35 | reverse complement strand
AACCCGAAAAACCCGAAAAAACCGGAAAAACCGGACGTACGGTCGGTCGTTTTTTTGTTGGGAATGCAGGTTTGGAGTGCAAATTTGAAGATTTTTGGCAGCTAGCGCTTGATGGACAAGCGCTCGCAGCTATAAATTCAATAGCGCCTTCGATAACCCATGTGCATCAAAGTCCAAGCGCTGCAATCCCGGCACGGGCAATTTGCGCATCCTCGGTCGACTTCACGCCACTCACACCCACAGCACCCAGGCACTGGCCGTCCTTGAGGATCGGCACACCGCCTTCGAGCAGGCCGTCGATGCCAGGCGCGCTCAGGAAGGACGTGCGGCCCCCGTTGACGACGTCCTCATACACCTTGCTCTCACGGCGGCCCAGGGCAGCCGTGCGGGCCTTGGACGGGGCGATGTGCGAGGACACGGCGGCGGCGCCATCCAGGCGCTGCAGCCACAGCAGGTGGCCGCCATCGTCGACGATGGCGATCGTTACCGCCCAGTTGTTCTTCAGGGCTTCGGCTTCGGCCGCAGCGGCCACCGCCTTGACGTCGGCCAGTTCGAGTTCGGGTTTGGTTTTCATGGAGCAATCCGGAAAAGGAAGAAATGAAATGGAGGGTGAAAGGGTTGCCAGCAGGCCGCCCCCGGCACCAGAACTGGCAAGCATAGCGGCATCGCAGCGGCCCTTCACCCCCACCCAGGGTGAAAGAACCCTTACCAAAAGTAGGTGACCCAAAGCGGTTATTGCAAGGCCAAAAACCATCACCACCTAAAATTTGTCGTGTCTGCGTTGTGCAGGCCAACAAGGAGAGACACAAGATGAATGACCAAGTCACCACCCTGGGCCACTCTGCGGGCTATGGCATCTCGCAGGAAGAGCGCCACAAGGTGCTTCGCAATACTTACTGGCTGCTCGCGCTGAGCATGATCCCCACGGTGCTCGGCGCCTGGGTGGGCGTGGCCACGGGCATCACCCAGTCGCTGCGCGGCGGCGTGGGCCTGATCGTTTTCCTGGGCGGCGCATTCGCCTTCATGTTCGCGATCGAAAAGACCAAGCGCTCGGCCGCTGGCGTGCCGGTGCTGCTGGCCTTCACGTTCTTCATGGGCCTCATGCTCTCGCGCCTGATCGGCATGGTGCTGGGCTTCAAGAACGGTACCGACCTCATCATGACGGCCTTTGCCGGCACCGCAGGCGTGTTCTTCGTGATGGCCAGCCTGGCCAGCGTGATCAAGCGCGACCTCTCGGGCATGGGCAAGTGGCTGATGGTGGGCGCACTGGTGCTCATGGTCGGCGCCGTCATCAACGTGTTTGTCGGCTCCTCAGTCGGCATGATGGCGATCTCGGTGGCGGCCATCGGCATCTTCAGCGCCTACATGCTGTATGACCTGAAGCAGATCCTGGACGGCGGCGAAACCAACTACATCAGCGCCACGCTGGCGCTGTACCTGGACATCTTCAATGTGTTCCAGAGCCTGCTGGCCCTGCTGGGCATCATGGGTGGCGAGCGGGACTGATCCCCCCCTACTCGCATGTGACCATCCTCAAAGGCTCCTCCGGGAGCCTTTTTTCTTGTACCTTTGCGCCGCCCGGGCCTCAATAGCGCGCACGGCGTGCCGATAATGCAAGTACATGTATCGCAAACCTTCCTCCACCGCATTGCGGCTGCTGGCTCTCTCCAGCATCCTGCTGCTGACTGCCTGCGACAAGATTCCCGGCCTGGGCCCGGACCCGCGCGTCGCCCAGCGTGAGGAGGAAGCCAAGGCCATCGGCGGCGCCTGCCGCCACGCACTGCGGGGCCTGGAAGACTGCTACACCCTGAACCCCAAGGCCGCCAAGGCCTCGGTGTTTGCCGGGTGGAAGGACATGGACGCCTACATGCGCGAGAACAAGCTGGAAGGCACACCTTCGGTGCTCGGCAAGGTGGAAAAGCCCGAACGCACAGAGCGGTCCGGCGACATCGAGACCGAACCCCGCGACCCCGCTGCCAGCCGCAGTCGCAGCTAACAACCCCATCCCGCCATCAGCATCTGAGGGGGCAGCCAGCACAGTGGCCGCCCTGCCCTCGCCTTGGGCTCAGACGCGCTCGAACACCGCCATGCTCTCCACGTGGGCCGTGTGCGGGAACATGTTCACCATGCCCGCCGCCGTGCACTGGTAGCCCCCCAGGTGGACCAGCAGCCCGGCATCGCGGGCCAGCGTGGCGGGGTTGCAGCTCACGTAGACGATGCGTTTCGGGGGCGTCCAGCCCTCGGCCCCAGCAGGCAATGGCCCTGCGCCCTCGGCACCGATGCGCGCCTGCTCGATGTCCGCAAGGGCCTTGGCCAGGGCGAATGCGCCTTCGCGGGGCGGGTCCACCAGCCATTTGTCGGCAGATCCGTCGGCCACCAGCATCTCTGGGGTCATCTCGAACAGGTTGCGCGCTACAAAATCAGTAGCTGCCAGCGCTTTATGGTCATGCGCGACGGCCTGATTCAAGGCATAGTTTTCGCGCGAACGTGCCACCAGCGCCTCGCTGCCCTCAATGCCCAGCACCTCGCGGGCCTGCGTGGCCAGCGGCAGTGTGAAGTTGCCCAGGCCACAGAACCAGTCGATCACACGCTCATGGGGCTGCACATCCAGCAGGCGCAGCGCGCGCGACACCAGCACGCGGTTGATGTGCGGGTTCACCTGCGTGAAATCGGTGGGCTTGAAGGGCATGGTGATGCCGAAGTCCGGCAGTGCATACGACAGCTGCTCGCCGCCTTCGTCCAGCAGCTTCACGGTGTCCGGCCCCTTGGGCTGCAGCCACCATTGCACGTGGTGCTCGGCCGCAAAGGCGCGCAGCCGGGCGAGGTCATCCGCGCTCAGCGGCTCCAGGTGGCGCAGCACCATGGCGGTCACAGTGTCGCCACAGGCCAGTTCGATCTGTGGGCAGGTGTCGCGCGCGTCCATGCCTGCAATCAGCGCCCGCAAGGGCATCAGCATGGCGTCCACATGGGGCGGCAACACGGGGCACTGCTGCATGTCTGCCACATAGCGGCTTTTGCGTTCATGAAAGCCGATCAGCACCTGGCCCTTCTTGATCACATGGCGCACGGACAGCCGGGCGCGGTAGCGATAGCCCCAGGACGGGCCTTCGATGGGGCGCAGCATGGTCTGGGCCTTGACCTTGCCCAGATGCCAGAGGTTGTCTTCGAGTACCCGCTGCTTGACGGCCACCTGGGCGCCGACATGCAGATGCTGCATCTTGCAGCCACCGCACGCACCGGCATGCAGGCCAAAGTGTGGGCAGCCAGGGCGCACGCGCTGCGACGATTCACGGTGGATCGCCAACAGGCTGGCCTGCTCCCAGTTGTTCTTTTTGCGGTGGGTGTTGGCGGTAACCAACTCGAATGGCAAGGCACCGTCGATGAAGATGACCTTGCCGTCGGGCTTGCGGGCGACGCCCTGGGCATCCAGGTCCATGGACTGGACCTGCAGCCAGCCCTCGGGCAGGTCGCCCTGGGAATTCTGCTCGGTCGGTTCAAACGCGGGGGATAGTTCTTTCGGTTCGCTCATCCCCCGATTGTCTCAGGCCCGGGACGCCCTTCCGCCGGGGCCGCCGCACCGGGGTCCTGAGAACCTGCTCACGATCGCGCAGGGGATCGTGAGCCGCTTCTTAGCCGCGATCTGCGCGGGCAGGACGGCCGCCCATGCCCATGGAGCCCGTGGCCCCCTGTGCAGACGCCAGAGGCAGCTTGTTGATGGGGAGGTCGCAGTTGTGGTTGTCGGGCGAGAACACCAGCGTGGAGCCCGGGGCAACGAGAGGCAGGGTCTGGTGAATCTGGTAGGACATGTCCACCGGCGGCTCCGGCGCGCGGTACACGATGTCCTTGTCGGGGCCGTAGACCACGTAGCACGAGGCCGCGGCCGACTGGCTGAAAAAGGCGGCTGCCAGCAGGGCAGCAGCAGCGTATGGGAAGCGGATCATGGTTCTTCTCCTCAATCTGGCAGGTCTGCTGGGCATTATGCGGGCTTTGGCAGGTCGAGCCAATGTGGGTGTGGCCTGGAGGCTGCGGTGTCGTTGCACTCTCCACGTGGCTTTCAACGCAGATGCAGGTGGTTGGTGTGCTTGACCTCCTCCATCACCGCATAGGTGCGTGTCTCGCGCACGCCCGGCAACTGCCACAGCACATTGCCCGCAAACACGCGATAGGCGTTCATGTCGGCAGATCGCGTCTTGAGCAGGTAGTCAAACCCGCCCGCCACCATGTGGCACTCCATGATCTCGGGGTGCACCTGCACAGCGGCCTTGAACTGATCGAACACGTTGGGCGTGGTGCGGTCCAGCAGCACCTCCACAAACACCAGCATGCCCGCGCCCAGCTTCAGGGGGTTCAGGCGCGCCTCGTAGCCCAGGATGAAGCCATCGCGCGTGAGGCGCTGCACCCGCGCCAGCACGGCCGTGGGCGACAGGGCCACCGCCTCGGCCAGCTTGAGGTTGGCAATGCGGCCGTCTTCCTGCAGGATTGACAGGATCTTGCGGTCAATGCGGTCCAGATCGGGTTCTTCTTGCATTTCAATTAGCGATTTATCCGGTGTGAATGCCAATTTTCGATCATTTATTCATCATCAAGCCAAGGATCATCACCAATAACGCGCCCAACCAACACTTCCCACCGTGTTGGGCCCCGCCAAATCCCTGAAAGACACCACCATGACGCAGCCCTCCGCCCCGTTTGCCGACTTCGCTCCCCGCACCCCGCTGAGCAACCCGCTGCGCGCAGCCATCACCGCCGCCACCCGCCGCCCCGAGCCCGAAGCCCTGGCCCCGCTGCTGGCCCAGGCCCGCCTGCCTGCCGATCAAGCGGCGTCCGCCGAGCAACTGGCGCTGCGCATTGCCAAGGCGCTGCGCGAGCGCAAGGCCAGTGCAGGGCGCGCGGGCATCGTGCAGGGGCTGTTGCAGGAGTTTTCGCTGTCGTCGCAAGAAGGCGTGGCGCTGATGTGCCTGGCCGAGGCCCTGCTGCGCATCCCCGACAAGGCCACACGCGATGCGCTGATCCGCGACAAGATCAGCCACGGCCAGTGGGATGCCCACCTGGGCAAGAGCCCGTCGCTCTTCGTCAACGCCGCCACCTGGGGCCTGCTGATCACCGGCAAGCTGGTGGCCACCCACAGCGAGAGCAGCCTGGGTAGCTCGCTCAGCCGCCTGATCGGCAAGGGCGGCGAGCCGCTGATCCGCAAGGGCGTGGACATGGCCATGCGCATGATGGGCGAGCAATTTGTGACCGGCGAGACCATTGATGAGGCCCTGCGCAACGCACGCACGATGGAGGCCGAGGGCTTTCGCTATTCGTACGACATGCTGGGTGAGGCCGCGCTGACCAGCGAAGACGCCAAGCACTACTACGCCTCTTACGAGCAGGCCATCCACGCGATTGGCAAGGCCTCTGCCGGGCGCGGCATTTACGAAGGGCCTGGCATCTCCATCAAGCTCTCGGCCCTGCACCCGCGCTACAGCCGCGCACAGTTTGGCCGTGTGATGGACGAGCTGTACCCGCTGGTGCTGCGCCTCACGGCCCTGGCCAAGCAGTACGACATTGGCCTGAACATCGACGCCGAAGAAACCGACCGCCTGGAGCTGTCGCTGGACCTGCTGGAGCGCCTGTGCCACGAACCCACCCTGGCGGGCTGGAACGGCATTGGCTTCGTCATCCAGGCCTACCAAAAGCGCTGCCCCTTCGTCATCGACTATGTGGTGGACTTGGCGCGCCGCACCCAGCGCCGCCTGATGGTGCGCCTGGTCAAGGGCGCGTACTGGGACAGCGAGATCAAGCGCGCCCAGGTCGATGGCCTGGAGGACTACCCCGTCTACACCCGCAAGGTGCACACCGACATTTCGTACATCGCCTGCGCACGCAAGCTGCTGGCCGCGCCCGAGGCCGTGTACCCCCAGTTCGCCACCCACAACGCCGAAACGGTGGCCACCATTTACCAACTGGCGGGCAGCAACTACTACGCGGGGCAGTACGAGTTCCAGTGCCTGCACGGCATGGGCGAGCCGCTGTACGAGCAGGTGGTAGGCGCTGTGACCGCAGGCAAACTCGGCCGCCCGTGCCGCATCTACGCACCCGTGGGCACGCACGAAACCCTGCTGGCCTACCTGGTGCGCCGTTTGCTCGAAAACGGCGCCAACACCTCGTTTGTGAACCGCATTGCCGATGAAACGATTGCGCTGGATGAGCTGGTACGCAGCCCCGTGCAAGTGGTGGACCAGCAAGCTGCCGTGGAAGGCGCCGCTGGCCTGCCCCACCCCCGCATTGCCACGCCCCAGGGCCTGTATGGCGCGCACCGCAGCAACTCGCGCGGGCTGGACCTGTCCAACGAAAACACGCTGACCGAACTGGCCGCCGCCCTGCAAGCCACGGCAAGCCACGCCTGGACGGCAGCGCCCCTGCTGGCTACTGACTTGCCCGCAGGCACCACCCAGCTCGTGCGCCATCCTGCTGACCACAGCGATGTGGTGGGCCAGGTGCAAGAAGCCACCACCGCCGATGTGGAGCAGGCCCTGGCCCACGCCCAGGCCGCCACAGTCCCCTGGGCCGCCACGCCGCCCGCCGAGCGCGCTGCCGCCCTGCTGCGCACCGCTGACCTGCTCGAAGCCCGCATGCAGCCCCTGCTGGGCCTGCTGATGCGCGAAGCGGGCAAGAGCGCCAGCAACGCCGTGGCCGAGGTGCGCGAGGCCGTGGACTTCTTGCGCTACTACGCAGCCCAGGTGCAAAGCACCTTCGACAACGCCACCCACATCCCGCTCGGCCCCGTGGCCTGCATCAGCCCCTGGAACTTCCCGCTCGCCATCTTCATGGGCCAGGTGGCGGCTGCACTGGCCGCAGGCAACCCCGTGCTGGCCAAGCCCGCCGAACAAACCCCGCTGATCGCCGCCGAGGCCGTGCGCCTGCTGTGGCAGGCCGGTGTGCCCCGCGCCGCCGTGCAACTGCTGCCCGGCCAGGGCGAGACGGTAGGTGCCCGCCTGATTGGCGACGCCCGCGTGATGGGCGTGATGTTCACCGGCTCCACCGAAGTGGCGCGCATCCTGCAGCGCACCGTGGCCGGGCGCTTGGATACCGCAGGCCGCCCCATCCCGCTGATTGCAGAGACCGGCGGGCAGAACGCGATGATCGTGGACTCGTCCGCGCTGGTGGAGCAGGTGGTGGGCGATGCTGTGTCGTCTGCCTTTGACAGCGCAGGCCAGCGCTGCTCGGCGCTGCGCGTGTTGTGCGTGCAGGAAGATGCCGCGGACCGCGTGGTGGAGATGCTGCAAGGTGCCATGGGTGAACTGCGCGTGGGCAACCCGGGCGCGCTGCGTGTGGACGTGGGCCCGGTCATCGACGCCGAAGCGCAAGCGGGCATCAGCCAACACATCGAGACCTTCAAGGCCAAGGGCCATCGGGTGTTCCAGCACCCGAACCATGTTTTGGCCTCCGGCCTACAAGGCACCTTCGTGCCCCCCGCATTGATTGAGCTGAACCACATCGGCGAGCTGGAGCGCGAAGTCTTCGGCCCCGTGCTGCATCTGGTGCGCTACGCGCGCAACGACCTGGATCGCCTGCTCGACCAGATCAACGCCACCGGCTACGGCCTGACCCAGGGCCTGCACACCCGCATCGACGAAACCATTGCCCGCGTGGTGAACCGGGCCCATGCTGGCAACGTGTACGTCAACCGCAACATGGTGGGCGCCGTGGTGGGCGTGCAGCCCTTTGGCGGCGAAGGCCTGTCGGGCACGGGGCCCAAGGCAGGCGGGCCGCTGTACCTGCTGCGCCTGCTGTCGCAGCGCCCGGCCGACGCGCTGGCACGCACGCTTGCCGACGCCGACCAAGCCGCGCCACCCGACGATGCTGTGCGCGAACGCCTGCTGGCGCCCTTGGCCACCTTGCAGCAATGGGCCCAGTTGCAGGGCAATTCGGCCCTGGCCAGCACCTGCGAGCGTTTTGCCCAGGAAACCCAAAGCGGCACCGCCCGCACCCTGCCCGGCCCCACGGGCGAGCGCAACGTCTATACCCTGGCCCCCCGTGCCCGGGTGCTGTGCCTGGCGCAAGGTGTGGACGACCTGCTGGCACAAACCGCCGCCGTGCTCGCCACCGGCGGCACCGCCCTGTGGCCCAACGCCCAGGCCAACCTGCGCACGCAATTGCCCACGCTGGTGCAGGCGCAGGTCATGCTGCAGGACAACACACTGAACGACGGCACCCTGGAGCTGGATGCCGTGCTGCACCATGGCGACGCCGCATCACTGCAGGCGGTGTGCACCGCCCTCGCCCGCCGCGCCGGACCCATCGTGGGCGTGACCGCGCTCCAGCCCGGCGCGACCGACATCCCGCTGGAGCGCCTGCTCATCGAACGCGCGCTGAGCGTGAACACGGCGGCGGCTGGAGGCAATGCGAGCCTGATGACGATTGGATGAGCGCACGGCGCTTGGTGCTCATCCATCAGGGAGAAATTTGAATCAAATTGGCTGCTAGCGCTTATTGATCAAGCGCTAGCAGCTATTTATTCAATAGCACTTCAAGATGAAGACGCTAGTGGAAGATTGAGCAACAGGTTCTGCGGCTTGATGCGCACCACGCCCTCGGCCGTGGTGGCCAGACCCAAGTACACCGGCTTGCCCGCCACATCGGCGCGCATCTCGGCTGGGTTGGCGAAAGCCAGCGTAAACAGGCTTACCAGGCGCGCCATGCGGTCGGCATCCACCGGCCGGTCCTCATACAGGTCGTTGAGGATGGCCGTGGACTCCACATCCAGCCCCACGTGCCAACGCCACGCACTGTCGGTGACCTGGCGCACAGGCTCGATGTGCACCTGCACACCCAGAAAGTGCAGCACCCAGCGCTCCAGCACCCCCGACAGCGCCTTGAGGCCCGAGCGGGCACGCGTCATTTTGAAGGTGAGGCCATGGCTCAGGTCCTGTGTCAGTTCGTGGGTCAGGTCGAGCAAGAAGTGGTGCCGATCGCTTTGCGCCCAATACAGCGGCGCGTTGTCGGCCGTGAGCACCTGCAGGTCGATGGCGGGCTGCAACGCTCCGCTTTGCAGCAGCAGACGGCCTACGTCCCCCAGCCCGGCGGTCTCGTTGAGCAGGTCGAGCGTGGTCCTATCGCCAGCCAGCATCTGCCCGCTTTGCTGCGCAATGCGCTGCGGGCGAAACAGCATCTCGGCCGCGCGCGCCTCCATGGCATCGTCACAGCGGTCCAGCAGATGGCGCAGCACGGCCTGCACCATGGCGTCGATGAACACGGCCGGGATGTTGACGGCCCCGCTGCGCATGAGCTGCAGATAGCAGGCCTCCAGCGAACCCGCCTCCATCAGCGCATCCCGAAATCGCAGGAACACGGTGTAGTTCTCGCGCGCATCGCTGTCCTGCACCGCGGCCAGCTCCTGAGGTGCGACGCTGCGTGCGGGCGAAGCGGCCAGCGATTCGTGCAAAGCCACCTCCGACGGGCACGACTCTGGCACCAGGGCCAGTTCGGGTCGGGTCAGCAGCCATTGCAGGTACGCATCGGTGGGCACCAGCCAGCCGCGCGTATCCCGGGCCAGCGCCTGAAAGCCGCATCCGGGCCAGAAATCAGCGGGCGCCGTCATGCGAAGGCCCTTTGCCCCAGGGGGAAGAGCGTTGTGAGGGGGCCAGTGGGGGGCATCAAGGGTCGGACCATGGAGGACGTGGGGTGGAAGCTGGAGTGGATGTGGGCGTGCAACGGGTGGTTTCACAGAAGGTTGCGGCACGGCGCGGGCACAGGCGGTGACTGCTGCCATCGCATTCTGCACAGCTTATGCGGCGCGCGGGCGCCTCTCGCGGACTGCCCCGACCCCATCAGCGAAAAGGGTGCGGCCTCGTACCGAAAAGCACCGTTTTTCCGCTGCTTACCCCGGGATTGGCGCGGGCGAATTCAGGGACCATCAGGGCAACGTCCATAGAACCCCCATCGGCCCGGTGATTGGCCCGGTGCCACGCCATGGACTGCCAGTCCATTGAAGGAGTCGCAAGATGCTCGATATTTCACAAGCCACCAACATGCTGACGTCCCTGGGCGTCTCCAGCACCATGGCGGCCAAGGCGGCCGAGCGCACGGCCCAGAATCACGCGGGCGCAGACCCTGTCACCTTTCTCAAAGAACTGCAGACCACGCTGGAACAGCTGTCTGCCGAGGCGGCGCAGGGAACAGCGGCTGGCACCACGGGGGCTACCACCACTGCCGCACAAACCAAACCCTACCAATCCACTGCGGCCCTCTACAGCAGCAAGGCCGCGACGGAAACCGGGACGACCCAGGCCGCAGTCAAGGCGCCCTTCAGCAACCTGGAAGAATTTCGCGAATGGGAAAGTGACCTGGGCGACACTTTTGCAGAAGACTATGAAGTGCCGGACTATGTGCGGATGATTTCGATGTCGCTGAGCGGTGGGGACCAGGAAGTGGTCGGCCGCTACATGTTCTTCAAGAACCACCCTGAGTTTGCAGCCGACTATGAAGCCATTCGCAGCGGCAAACTGTCCAAGTTCCCGACGGACGGCTCGACGCTCGTCAAGAGCGACCTGACCGAGATGCCTTCGGAGACTGCATCGTTCTACAAGAAAAACACCGCCAGGCTGCTGGCGGCCGAGGGGTTCAACATGGACCCGACACTCGCCAAGATGCGAACAGATGGCGTCGTCGAGGTGCCCGACGGCGTCAATCCGTCGGAATGGCTCATGAACAACCGCTGGACGCCCGACGAAATCGTGGCCCAGAACAACCGCGTCGTTTTTGCCCGCGCACCGTACATCGGCCTGGACGGAAAAGGTGCCGACACCTACCGCCTGACCACCTACGACTCCGCCACGAACAGCATCATCAACTTCGACGGAATCGCCTACGACCCGGTCACAGGCGAAGCCAAAGCCTGATCCTGGCCCAGCATGGGGGTTTGCCTTCTTCCATGGGCGGGGGAAGGCGCGGTCGGGCATGGTCCGCCTAAATGAACCTCTTCAACCAGGGGGTACGGTGGAAAACCAGCGCCACCACCAGCGAGCCCACAAACACCAGAGCAGCCACAAGCGGCACGGTGAGCAACGGCGCATGGTCCTCGGGCTTGAAACCGTATTCCCTGAACGACTCCAGCAAAATCGGGTGTACCAGATAGACGCCCAGCGTCAACGGAGCAACCCGCTGAACAGACTGCGCCCATCTACCCGCCAACGTGCATCGCTTGAGCATCAGCATCACGCTGATCGACATGGGAACGACGGACAGGCTCAGGTAGCCATAGAAATACAGCCCTTTGTCCAGCCCTTGCGCACGGCCCAGCCAGTAACAGCCCACGGCGGTGACCGCCACAGCCAACCCAAAGACCGCCATCAACACAGCCAAGGGGATTTTCCTGTCACAGGTCTGGATCAGGTAGCCGCAGAGGAAGTACGGCAGGTACGGCAGAAACCAGTTGATGAAGAGGCCCGCTCCATCGCCAGAGAAGACGCGGGAAAACTCGTTCACGCCAGACAGCACAAACATCAAGGCCACGAGCCACCACAGATCGCGCCGGTTTGTGTTGCGGACCAGCGTTCTCAAAAAGGGAACGAACAGGTACAGGCACAGGATCATGTACAGAAACCACAGATGGTAGTGAGGCCACCCTCTGGCAACGCTGTGCAAGACATCCATCGCGCGCAGCTCGGCCAGGGCCCCCCGGTGGTTCCAGAGAATGTAAACCGCGCTCCAGAAAGCAATTGGCAGCAGGACCCGTGCCGCCCGCTTGCGGTAGAACTCGGCCACGCTCTCGGTCTTGCGGGGGTCGAGCAACAACGCCCCACTCACCATCACGAACACCGGCACACACCAGCGCACGAGTGCGTCGTACAGGTTTCCGTACCACCAGCCGGAGGAGCCCAGCGCGGTCAGGGTCACCACGCTGGCGGCCACGTGCAGGACCACCACGGCCAGGATCGAGACGACCCTCGCAGCATCAAGCCAGATCATTGTTTCAAGGTCTTGGCGTGACAGTGCTTGTTATTCCCACTCGATCGTCGCAGGCGGCTTGCTGCTCACATCGTAGGTCACGCGGTTGATGCCACGCACCTCGTTGATGATGCGGCCTGACACCTTCTTGAGCAGCGCGTAGGGCAGCTCCGCCCAATCCGCGGTCATGAAGTCGCTGGTCTGCACGGCGCGCAGTGCCACCACGTAGTCGTACGTGCGGCCATCGCCCATCACGCCCACGCTCTTGACGGGCAGGAAGACGGTGAAAGCCTGGCTGGTGAGGTCGTACCAGGACTTTCCGGTGGCTTCGTCGATGTGGTTGCGCAGCTCTTCGATGAAGATCGCGTCGGCGCGGCGCAGCAGGTCAGCATACTCTTTCTTCACCTCGCCCAGGATGCGCACACCCAGTCCGGGGCCGGGGAAGGGGTGGCGGTAGACCATTTCGGGCGGCAGGCCCAGGGCCACGCCGAGTTCGCGCACTTCGTCCTTGAACAAATCGCGCAGGGGCTCCAACAGCTTCAGGCCCAATTGCTCGGGCAAGCCGCCCACGTTGTGGTGGCTCTTGATGGTGACGGCCTTCTTGCTCTTGGCGCCGCCGGATTCGATGACATCGGGGTAGATGGTGCCCTGGGCCAGGAAGGTAGCGCCCTTGTGGCCTCCGTCACCGGCCTTCAGTTTCGCGGCTTCGGCCTTGAACACGTCGACGAACAGGCCGCCGATGATCTTGCGCTTGGCTTCGGGCTCGCTCACGCCCGCCAGCTTGCCCAGGAACAGGTCGCTGGCGTCCACGCGGATGACCTTGGCGTGCAGCTTGCCGACGAACATGTCCATGACCATGTCGCCTTCGTTCAGGCGCAGCAGGCCGTGGTCGACGAACACGCAGGTGAGCTGGTCGCCGATGGCGCGGTGGATAAGCGCTGCGGCCACGGACGAATCGACGCCGCCCGACAGGCCGAGGATCACTTCCTCATTGCCCACCTGCTGGCGGATCTGCTCGACGGCTTCAGCGATGTGGTCGCGCATGACCCAATCGGGGCTGGTGCCACAGATGCCGAGCACGAAGCGGTCGAGCAGCGCCTTGCCCTGCACGGTGTGCGTGACTTCAGGGTGGAACTGCACGGCGTAGAAACGGCGGTCTTCGTCGGCCATGCCGGCGATGGGGCAGCTGTCGGTGCTGGCCATGAGTTTGAAGCCCGGGGGCAGTTCGGTGACCTTGTCGCCGTGGCTCATCCACACGTTGAGCATGCCGTGGCCTTCAGCGGTGGTGAAGTCGGCAATATCCTTGAGCAGTGCGGTGTGGCCGCGGGCGCGCACGGCGGCAAAGCCGAACTCGCGCTTGTGGCCGGTTTCGACCTTGCCACCCAGTTGCTGCGCCATGGTTTGCATGCCGTAGCAAATGCCCAGCACGGGCAGGCCCAGATCGAACACGGCCTGCGGGGCGCGGTCGGTGGTGTCTTCAGTCACGCTGGCATGGCTGCCCGACAGGATGATGCCCTTGAGCGAACCGTCCTTGGCATAGTCACGCACCCATTCGTCGGTCACATCGCACGGGTGCACTTCGCAGTACACATTGGCCTCGCGCACGCGGCGGGCGATGAGCTGGGTGACTTGCGAGCCGAAATCGAGGATGAGGATTTTCTGGTGTTGCATGGTGGTGGTCCGTCAGAGGCGGGAGAGGTCGAGAAGTGGTACACCGCTGCGCTGTGCGGCAGCGGCCTGTTGGGGATCGAATGTGGCCAGCGGCAGGCGCAGCGAGCGCGCCAGCCACAGATAGGCAGCGTCAAAGGTCGGCAAACCGGTTTCCAGCGCCACATCGAGCACGGCCTTGTGCTGGGCGGGGGCGAGTTCGTGGAGCTCCACCCGATGGCGGACGGCTTCAAGCACGCCCCACAGGCCTTCGACGGCGGCAGCGGGGATGCGTCCGCTGTTCACCCCGCTGGCAAGGATGTTGTTGCACTCCCAGTGCCAGAGGTTGGGTGCCTGGGGTTCGACCTCGTCCCGGCGGATCAGCGTGTACAAGCGGCGGGTATGTTCGCTAGCGGTATCGGGCAGCAGCCAGGCTGCGGTGACGGAGGCATCAAGCACGAAGGCGGTCATGCAGTGCTCCGTCCTGTGCGACGCAGGCCATCCACCGTTGATGACCCTGCGGGCTGGATGCTGGCATGCAGCGCGTCCATCTGACCCAGCTCGCGCGTAATCTGCTCGTCGGAAATTACCGGACGGCGGCGCACGGGCAGCATGCGCACTACTTCCTTGCCATGGCGGGTGATACGCACCTCTTCGCCCTGCTCGACCAGTTCGATCAAGGCAGAGAATCTGCTTTTCGCTTCATAAATGCCGACGGACTGCATAAATAAAAAAGTCTGGCCTGAATGGTGAATTCAGACCAGACTATATCAGTCTGGCCAGATTTTTTCAATCAGGCCAGATTGGATCAACGAAGGATCAGTCAGCGCGGTAGTTCGGCGCTTCCTTGGTGATCTGCACGTCGTGCACGTGGCTTTCGCGAATACCAGCCGTGGTGATCTCGACGAACTCGGCCTTGTTGTTCATCTCTTCGATGGTGGCGCAGCCACAGTAGCCCATGGAGGCACGCACGCCACCGGCCATCTGGTAGACGATGGAAACCATGGAACCCTTGTAGGGCACGCGGCCTTCAATGCCTTCAGGCACGAGCTTGTCGGCATTGGGGTTGCCGGTGCTCGATTCCTGGAAGTAGCGGTCGGCACTGCCCTGCTGCATGGCGCCGATGCTGCCCATGCCGCGGTAGCTCTTGTAGCTTCGGCCCTGGAACAGGATGACTTCGCCGGGCGCTTCTTCGGTGCCCGCAAACATGCCACCCATCATCACCGTGCCTGCGCCAGCGGCCAGGGCCTTGGCGATGTCGCCGCTGTAGCGAACGCCACCATCGGCAATCAGCGGCACGCCCGTGCCCTTGAGCGCGGTGGCCACGTTGTCGATGGCCATGATCTGGGGCACGCCCACACCGGCCACGATGCGGGTGGTGCAGATGGAGCCAGGGCCGATACCGACCTTGACGGCATCCGCGCCCGCTTCGACCAGCGCCAGCGCAGCCGCGCCGGTGGCGATGTTGCCGCCGATGACGTCGATCTGCGGGTAGTTCTGCTTGACCCAGCGCACGCGGTCGATCACGCCCTTGCTGTGGCCGTGGGCCGTGTCCACCACGATGGCGTCCACACCGGCCTTGACCAGCGCTTCAACGCGTTCTTCGGTGCCCTCGCCCACGCCCACGGCAGCGCCCACACGCAGGCGACCTGCAGCGTCGCGTGCAGCGTTGGGGAAGCTGGTTTGTTTGGTGATGTCCTTCACCGTGATCAGGCCCTTGAGCTCAAAGGCGTCGTTCACGACCAGGATGCGCTCGAGCTTGTGCTTGTTGAGCAGCGCCTTGGCCTGTGCGGGCGTGGTGCCCTCTTTTTCATTGACCGTGATGAGCTTCTCGCGCGGGGTCATGATCTGGTGGACCTTGACGTCGTAACGCGTCTCAAAACGCAAGTCGCGGCCGGTGACGATACCCACCACCTTGCCGCCATCGCACACCGGGAAGCCCGAGATACCGAGCTGTTCGGACAGCTGCAGCACCTGCAGCACGGTGTGTTCGGGGGTGATGACCACCGGATCACGCAGCACGCCCGATTCGTAGCGCTTGACTTTGGCCACGTGGGCAGCCTGCTCTTGCGCCGTGAGGTTCTTGTGCACGATGCCGATGCCGCCCTCCTGGGCAATGGCAATGGCCAGGCGCGCCTCGGTCACGGTGTCCATGGCGGCGGACACGAGAGGCAGATTCAGCTGGATGTTACGGGAGAGTTTCGTCGCGAGGGACGTGTCCTTGGGCAGGACCTGGGAGTACGCTGGCACCAGCAACACATCGTCGAAGGTGAGCGCTTTTCCAAGAAGGCGCATGAGAAAGCTCCAAAAAACGGATTGTACCCGCGCCGCGTGTGGCGAAAACACGCCCTCCCGTCCGCAACGCACTGGCGGGGGGGGAATCACATGGATAAACTTGTCCGCATGAAAATGCACAAGCTTCTCCTGCTGGCCGTGGCCTGCACCTGGACCATGGGCGCAGCAGCGCAATGGCAGTGGATCGACAAGGACGGCCGCAAGGTCTTCAGTGACCGCCCGCCACCACAGGAAACCCCTGAAAAAAACATCCTGAAGCAACCGGGTGGTGGCGTCCCACGTTCAGCACCAGCCCCAGCGGCAGCCACGCCAGCGGATGGCGTCCCTTCGGCCACTGCCACCGCAGCAGCCTCCGCACCAAAGCCCGCCGCCAGCGCGCCGGGCAGCGGCAAGGACAAGGCCCTGGAAGAGAAAAAAGCACAGGCAGAAGCCGCGGAAGCAGCCAAGAAAAAGGCGGACGAAGAAAAGCTGGCCAAGGCCAAGGCAGATAACTGCACACGTGCTCGCCAGGCAAAGGCGGCGTTTGACTCTGGCAGGCCTATCACCCAGTCCAATGCCCAAGGCGAGCGCATTTTTCTCGATGAAGGCGGTCGCGCGGCAGAATCCAAGCGCATCGACGGCGTCATCGCGGCCGACTGCAAACGCTGACATCCAGCCGCCCCGCCCGCCTGAGGGAGCTGTCAGTAGCCCGATTTCCCCCCGGGCCGCTGACGGGCAAACAAACCAGTAGTGCGGGCACCCTGGCGCGCAAAACGCTCACGGCGGGCCACCTTGGGGTCCACTTTCAGCGAGCGATAGACCTCCACGCGGTCCAGATGCTTGACAGGCGTATCGAGTGACGCAGCACGGCCCCAGATTCCCAATGTCGGCACGTTTTCGGCACTGACCTGCGGCACCAGCGCGACATCCGCCCCGCAGGCCCGCAGTGCATCGCCCACGGTAGCGCCCTGGGGCAACTCCAGCACCCATTCCTGCGTTCTGCGGGGGGCGAGACAGACCACCACCGTGACCTGCACGGTAGGCCTGAGCACCAGCTCAGCCATACACCTGCTCCGCCCGCTTCACAAATGCATCGACCATGCTGCCCGCGATGCGGTCGAACACGGGGCCCACCAGCGCGGCCAGCGCCGCGTTGTCAAAGCCGTAGTTCAGGCTCAGCTCGACCTTGCAGGCGCGCTGGCTGCCATCGCCCACGGGATGGAAGTGCCAATCGCCGTCAAGCTGCGAAAACGGCCCTTTGATGAGGTGCATCTGTACGCGCCGCCCAGCCTCGTGGGTGTTGCGCGTCACAAAGGTCTGGCGAATCCCGCTGAACGCGATGCCCACCTCGGCAGTCATGCCATCCTTGGTTTGCTCCAATACGCCCGCGTGATCGCACCATGGCAGAAATTGGGGGTAGTGCTCCACCCCGGTGACCAGGGCAAACATTTCTTCGGGGCTGTACCAGATGAGGACGGACTTGTGAACGGTTTTCATGCAGACTGTGCCCGGCATCAATGTGCGCAAGCGGGGGAAATTAGAATCGCTGCCAGCGACACCCACCCATTGTAGGGAGGCCTTTTAACTCCCGGTTTGTGCCGCATCTACATCTTCATGGCCAAAAAACCCGATCCCACGTCCCGCATTGCCGACAACAAAAAGGCGGCCTTCAACTATTTCTTCGAGGAGCGCCATGAGGCGGGCATGGTGCTGCATGGCTGGGAGGTCAAGGCGCTGCGCGAGGGCAAGGTGCAATTGACCGATGGCTATGTGCTGATCCGCGACGGCGAGCTGTATCTGCTCGGCTGCCTGATCCATGCGCTCAAGACCGCCTCCACCCACGTCAATCCCGAATCGGCGCGCACCAAAAAACTGCTGCTCAAGAAGGACGACATCAAACATCTGATCGTCAAGGTGGAGCAAAAGGGCTATACCCTGGTGCCCCTGAACCTGCACTGGAAAAACGGCTTCGTGAAATGCGAGATCGCCCTGGCCAAGGGCAAGGCCGAGCACGACAAGCGCGACACCATCAAGGACCGCGAAGGCAAGCGCGAGGTCGAACGTGCCATGAAAAGCAGGAATCGCTAGCCCCCCTGCCCCAAGAGGCCAGTTAGCACCTGTTTGAGCGAAATGCCTTTTTTCTGATGCCGTGGAATAAACCGCTGCACCCATGTGTTTACCCCTGTGCAAGGCAGCATTTGCGCCCGCCTGCACCCTCCCAGGAGAAACCCATGAAGAAATTGGTATCAATGGCTGCCGCACTCATCGCCATCGCTGGCATGGCGGGTTGCGCGTCCATGTCCGACCCCCCCGTGAAGACCGTGGACGGCGTACTCGTCGGCGCAGGCGGCATGACGCTTTACACTTTTGACCGCGACGCAACCGGCAGTGGCAAATCAGTCTGCAACGGCGCCTGCGCCACCAACTGGCCTCCCCTCGCGGCCAGCACGGCGCCAGGCGGTAACTACACCATCGTCACCCGCGATGATGGCAAGACCCAGCTGGCCTACAAGGGCAAGCCGCTGTACTACTGGATCAAGGACACCAAGCCAGGAGACAAGACCGGCGAAGGTGTGAACCAAGTCTGGCACACGGCTCGCCCCTGAGGCCTCTGCAGAGTCACACCGCATGGACCGCACCCAGGTTGTCGAACAGCTGCCTGCCCTGCGCCGCTATGCGCGGGCGCTCACGGGCGACAGCTGGGCTGCCGATGACCTGGTCCAGGACACGCTGGAGCGGGCCTGCAGCAAGTGGCTGCTGTGGCGCGCTGGCAGCGATCTGCGCGCATGGTTGTTCACGTTGATGCACAACCTTTACCTCAACCAGCGTCGCGCCCTGCCCACGCTGTCACCACTGGACATCGAAGACGTTCAAGACCAGTTGCCAGGCACCGCAGGCCCATCGAATGATGCCCTGGACCTGGAGCGTTGCCTGCAGCGCTTGCCCGCCGACCAGCGGGCCGTGTTGCTGCTGGTCGCCATGGAGGACATGAGTTATGAGGACACAGCACGCATCCTGGATATTCCGGTGGGCACGGTCATGTCTCGCCTGTCACGGGCCCGCACACGCCTGCGCGCGTTGATGGAGCGCGCACCCACATCCTCGCCTGTCCCCCAATCCGCCACGCCCGAGACGGCAGCCTCTGCCAACATGCAGCCTGCGCTGCGCCGCCTCAAGTAGTGCCTCTGACCCGCAACACCACCATGGACACGCCCCGCCACGCCCCTCCCTCCCGCAAGGACGACCCCACGGCCTGGCACGCCTTGGTGGACGGCCAGTTGCCGCCTGCGGAAGCCGAGGCCCTGCGCCAGCAACTGCAGGGCGACGGGAGCGCGCTGGACGCCATCACCCACTGGCAAACGCAACGGACCCGGCTGCATGCGCTGCACCAGGACCTGCTCCATGAGCCCGTGCCCGATGGGCTGCTGGCCACCGCATTGCGCGCCGTGGGCCGCAAGGAGCAGCAGGCACAGTGGTGGCGCTGGGGCGGCATGGCCGCTTCGGTGCTGGTGGCGTTTGTGCTGGGATGGGCGGGACGCAGCGAATGGTCACGCCATGGACCAGGCAGATCGCAGGCCGACACTTCAACACAAGTGGCAACGGCTCCGGTGCAGCGTTTCGCCCAGCAGGCTGCTGTGGCCCACGCGGTGTACCAGCCCGAAGTGCGCCATCCGGTGGAAGTCACGGCGGCGCAGCAGGAGCATCTGGTGCAGTGGTTGTCCAAACGGCTGGGGCGGCCTCTCAAGCTGCCCGTGCTGGCAGCCGAAGGTTACGAATTGGTGGGCGGCCGACTGCTGCCGGGTGATACCGGCGCACGCGCACAGTTCATGTACCAGAACAGCCAGGGGGATCGCATCACTTTGTACCTGGGCGCCATCGCCACTTTGCCAGCGCCCCAATCCGGCACATCCGTAGCTACGCCCACTGCACCACCGAACAGAGAGGAGATCGCTTTCCAATTCACCAGCGATGGCCCTGTGCCCGGCTTCTATTGGGCCGAACAGGGTTTTGGCTATTCGCTCAGCGGCCAACTTTCTCGCCAGACGCTGCTCACGCTGGCAGCGACAGTACACCGGCAACTGTAGTAGGCCACCAAGCACGGGAAGCGACCCAAGAGTGCCAGTGGCTACGGCCTGAGGCTTCGGTACACCGCCGTCTCAAACTCCACATACCCGGCGTAGGACGACACATCCTGGAACGGCAGGATCTGAGAACCCCAATAGCCACCGATCCCCGTCTTCCGGTCGATCCAGTAGAACAAATTGGCCAGGCCAGCCCAGGCCAGCGAGCCCGCCGGGCGCCCCGTTGGAGCATCCTCTTCGTTGATCTGGAAGGTGTAGCCCCAAGTCTTGCGCACGGAAGGCAGAAACTCTCCGTCATTTGAAAGCGAAGGGATGGATGTCGTCCAGCCACCGCTCAACATCCCGGCCGCAAGTCCGCTGCGCGACATGGCATTGACCGTGTCAGCACTCAATACACGTGCGTGGGGTCCGGCACCATCGTTGAGAAACATGCGGATGAATTTCATGTACTCCCCGACCGTTGAATACAGCCCATGGCCGCCCATGTCCATCGCAGGCGGTTGCGGCAAAACGAGTTCGGGAAGTGGTGTCAATCTGCCGTCCATGGCGCGATCATGGATAGTGGCACGACGTTCTGCCATGGTGCCCGACATGGTGAACGCGATGTCCACCATGCCGAGCGGCTCGAACACCCGCTCCTTCATCACTTCGCCCAGTCGCTTGCCACGTTGCTGCTCCACCACCTTGCCCAGCCAGTCAATATTGACGCCATACGTCCAGCGCTCGCCAGGCTCATGCAGCAGCACCGTCTTGATAGAGTCGAACGTACTGGAGACGACGGTAGGAATGCTCTTTGCAGACCTGTACTTCAAGTCATCGTGGCTGAAGAATTCATAACAAAAGCCCGCTGTGTGCAGTAGCAAATCGTTGATGGTGATGTCTCGCCTGGGCGCCCGAGTCCGGGGCTGTCCCGAAGCGTCAAACCCGTCCAGCACCTGTATGGAAGCGATTTCGGGCACATACTTGCGCACAGGGTCATCCAGACGGATTTTTCCCTCCTCCATCAGTTGCATGATGGTCACTCCCGTGATGGCCTTCGTGGTGGAAAAAATCGCCATCACCGAATCGGTGGTCATGGCTTGGTCTTTACCCAGTTCCCGCTTGCCCGCGGCACCTTCGTAGATATTGCCCTCGCGGTCTGTGGCCATTGCCACCACACCGGGCGCACCGCCCGCTGCCGAGACGGTGCGATGGAGTATTCCGTCCGCCAAGCTTGCCAGTTTATCGCTCATATTTTTTGTCTCCTGTTGAACGCCTGAATCGCGTGTTCGGGGCGGCGCAGAAGTCCCGAACGAGGCTATTTTGGAGACTCTGTACGACTAAATGTGAAGTTCAAACGGGGGCCAAACAGGAAAAATGCCGACTCAAAACATGTCTTGCCGCTTAGAAACATCCAGGCAGTGCGGCGGGTATTTCCCCGGCTGTACTGCGCGCTGGCGGCGCGCAAAATAACGGCTTCATTTCATCCTTGGCAAGCGAGGAACGGCGCGATGAATGCTCTGCACAATGCCCTGGTTGTCGATCACAGCGGACAGATAACCGAAAAGCACCATGTAGTCTCCACGCGGGACTGGGACGAAATGTATGCGTGGTCCAACAAGATCTACATGCCCTACGAAGTGTCGCCCACGGGCAAAGCTCAGCGGCCGGACGCCCGCATGTACGCCTCGCAGATCGGCTCCAGCATCCTCAGCCGGTTTTCGTACAACATTCCCGTTCACATCAAAGATTGGTCGCAATCCGAAGACCTGGCCATCGTGCTGACCACCATACGAGGAAGCGCGCAGCATTGGATCGACTCCCGAAAGCCCGCACACACCGGCGTGGGAGATGCATTTTTGGTGGACACCAGCCGCACCGATTATTGGGTGGATTTCGACCCCAACCATCTTCAGGTCAACGTCACCATGCCGCACCAGTTGCTGGCGCAGCTTTACGAGCGATGGTTTGGCGAGCAGCCCAGCGATCAGCTGTGGCTACAAAAGGTCAGATTCGGCGGACGCGGATCGTCCTGGGTGGCTCTGATGGAGTACGCATGCCGATGCATGGCAGAGTTTCCCTCGCAGATGGCCATTGGCCCGCTCGGGCGCCATGTGGAGGAAGCCATTGGCATGCATCTACTGATGCAGTGGATGCACTCGACACCCGGGGGGCCGCGCCTTGGCACACCACCCCAGTTGGCACCGAAGATCGTGCGCGATGCAGAGCGGTATATGGCGCAGTACGCCAGACAGGCACCTACCGCGTCCGAAGTGGCGGCTGCAGTAGGTACCAGTGTGCGCAGTTTGTCGGGCACGTTCCGCAGGTTCAGGGGCGGCACGGTAAACGGATTTCTGAGGGAACAGCGGCTTCAGGGCATGCGGGCCGATCTGCTGGCAGCGCCCCCATCGGCGTCTGTCAAAGCCATCGCGGCCTGCTGGGGCTACTGCAGCATGGGCGTGTTTTCCGCCGCATACAAACGCAGGTTTGGTGAGCTGCCATCTGAAACGCTGCGTGCCTTCCGGCAGACCTGAGTCCCGGCGCCACCGAAGCCGGGACCTATTGCGTATAATCTCTTGCTGCACTCGGCAACCAGCCCTCCCCTGGCAAACCAGGGGCGTTCGGCATGGAGCACTGGCAAGCACTACTAACGCAGCGCTGCCAGCGGATGCGCATGCACAGGCCAGGGACTCACAAAAAACGGCGCCACCATCTCCGGCGCCACATCTTCAATACGTCCAGGGTTCCACTTTGGCGAATGGTCCTTGTCCACGGCCAGGGCGCGGATGCCCTCCAGCGTTTCGCTCTCGCCCGGGCGCAGGAAGAAGCAGTGGCGTACCATGTCGCGCTCCATGCGCAAGTCTTCCGCCAGACCCATGTCGCGCGCTCGGCGGATTTGCTCCAGCACCACGTGCAGCATCAGCGGCGAACGCTTGCGCAGGGTGGCGGCCGTGGCACGCGCCCAGTCGGTGTCAGCAGTTTCCAGCGCAGCGACAATCGCACCCACGGTTGGGAGCGAAAAATATTGGTCAATTTGGGCCCTGGCGCTTGAATGGCGAGCGTCACTAGCTATAAATTTAGAAGCAACAAAATCCCGAGCCGCCTTGCCATCCGCAAAGCTCTGGACTCCCAGTGCCTCCCACACGGCCGCCTGCTGGTCCGACGGCAGGCAGCCATCCGCCAACTGGTTTTCGATGGCATCACCCGCGCCAATGGTGTCACCCGTGAGGGCCAGCCACTCGCCCACGCGGCCGGGGCAGCGCGAGAGGAAGTAGCCGCCGCCCACGTCAGGGAACAGGCCGATGGCCGTCTCGGGCATGGCCATCTTCGTGCGCTCGGTCACCACGCGCAGTGCGGCACCCTGGCTGATGCCCATGCCGCCGCCCATCACGATGCCGTCCATGAACGCGATATAGGGCTTGCCGTAGTTGTGAATCAGGTGGTTGAGCGCGTATTCCTCGGTGAAGAAGTCTTCCAGCAGCGGATTGCCCTGGCTGCCCGCCTGGTGCAGAAATCGAATGTCCCCACCGGCGCAGAAAGCACCGAACGGACCCTCCTTGTTGCTGCCACGGATCGCCACCGCGAGCACACGCGCATCGTTCTGCCAGGCCAGCAGAATACCCATCAGATCGCGCACCATGCCCAGCGACAAGGCGTTAAGCGCACGTGGGCGGTTCAGGGTGATGAAGCCTATCTGGCCACGCACTTCACTCACGATTTCCGCCGCCACTGTCGTCTCCGTCATTTTTGTTCCTTCCAGCCTAAAAGTTCATTGAAAACCAGCGCACCAATCACCAGCGCGCCCCCTGTCAGCACCGCTGCACTGGGCTCTTCGCCCGCACCCAGCCATGCCAGCAAGATGCCAAAGATCACCTCCAACAGGCCCAGCAGCGCCATCTCGGGCGCCTTGAGCACACGCCCGCAGCGCACCGCCAGCACGCAAGGGATCGCCAATTGCACCACGCCCAGCAGGGCGAGCAATCCAAGGTCATGCAATGACGCTTGGAATGGCAGGGCCAGCGGCAGTGTGGCCACCACCGAAATCACCGCGCCCACCAGCACGGCGGGCACTAGGTCCACCGCATGGCCATGGCGCTGCGAATGCTGCACCACGGTCCAGTTGATGGCTGCTGCCACCGGCACACACAATGCCACCAAAGTCCCCGCCAGCGGCAGGCCCGCCATCTGTGAACCATACATCCACGCAATGCCCAGACCCGCCACCGCAATCGCAGCCCAGGTGCGCGGTGTGATGTGGTGGCCGATGAAAACACGCGCAAACAGCGCCGTGAGCAGCGGTCCCGCTGCCATGGTGACCAGCACATTGGCCACCGGCATGAGCAGGATCGCCACCATGAAAGCGGTGAACATCACGCTCCAGCAGACGCCCGAGACCCACAGCGCGCGGCCGCTGTGGCGCATAGAGGAAAACACGGCCCGGCCCTGCAAGGTCGGCAAGATGATGAGCAACGCCAGCAGCGTGAAGAAGCTGCGCCAGAAGGTCACCTCGAAGCTACGCGCGTGTTCGAGGTGGCGCGTGACCACACCGGCGATGGACCACATCAGGGTCACAGCCACCATCAAGGCCACCGCGCGGGAATGCGTGAGCTTCAGCATGTGAACCTGCAGTTCATGGAATCTGGGGGAACAAGGGATTCAAGACGGCAAAAAGGGCCACAGCATGGCAGTGGCCCTTCGGGTCGCGCATCGGGAGCGAAGTTTCCCGCTGCGCAACGATGCTACCGGTTTAAGCCACCACAAGAAGCGGCCCCAACCAGTAAAGCAGCTCAGGAGCGGCCTGCGCGCTTGCGCTCGTTTTCCGTCAGGAACCGCTTGCGGATCCGGATGGACTTGGGCGTGATTTCGACCAGCTCGTCGTCCTCGATGAATTCCACTGCGTATTCCAGGGTGGCATCAATCGGAGGCGTGATCTTGATCGCGTCTTCCTTGCCGCTCACACGGAAGTTGGTCAGCTGCTTGGTACGCGTCGCGTTCACGATCAGGTCGTTGTCACGGCTGTGGATGCCCACAATCATGCCTTCGTACACAGGGTCGTTCGCCTTCACGAACATGCGGCCACGGTCGTCCAGCTTGCCCAGGGCGTAGGTGAAGATTTCACCGTCGTCCATGGAGATCAGCACGCCGTTCTTGCGGCCGCCGATGTCGCCCTTGTGCGGCTCGTAGCTGTCGAAGATGTTGCTGATCAGGCCCGAGCCGCGCGTCAGGTTCAGAAATTCGTTGGTGAAGCCGATCAGGCCCCGTGCGGGAATGCGGTACTCCAGGCGCACACGGCCACGGCCGTCCGGCTCCATGTTCACCAGCTCGCCCTTGCGCTCGCCCAGGGCTTGCATGACGCCGCCTTGGTGGCCTTCTTCGATGTCGACCGTCACCAGTTCGATCGGCTCGTGCTTTTCGCCATTCACGTTCTTGAACACGACGCGGGGCTTGGACACAGCCAGCTCGTAGCCTTCACGGCGCATGTTTTCCAGCAAGATGGTCAGGTGCAGTTCGCCGCGACCCATGACTTCGAAGATACCTTCTTCGTCGGTCTCGGACACGCGCAGGGCCACGTTGTGCTGCAGTTCCTTTTGCAGGCGGTCCCAGATCTGGCGGCTGGTCACGAACTTGCCTTCACGGCCAGCCAGTGGCGAGGTGTTCACGCAGAAGTTCATGGTCAGCGTGGGCTCGTCCACCTTCAGCATGGGCAGCGGCGAAGGGTTGGCGGGATCGGTCACGGTCACGCCGATGCCGATGTCTTCGATGCCGTTGATCAGCACGATGTCGCCAGGGCCGGCCAGGGGCGTCTGCATGCGGTCCAGGCCCTGGAAGGTCAGCACCTGGTTCACGCGGCCCTTGATGCTCTTGCCATCGGGGCCTTCCATCACCAGCACGTCTTGGCCGGGCTTGATGGTGCCTTGGCTGATGCGGCCCACACCGATGCGGCCCACGAAGGTGGAGAAGTCCAGCGCCGAGATTTGCAGTTGCAGCGGAGCGGCTGGGTCACCCGTGTTCGGAGGAACGTGGCTGAGGATGGTGTCAAACAGGGCCGACATGTCGGGCCCCCACTGCTCGCCCGGCGCGCCTTCTTCGAGCGACGACCAGCCGTTGATACCCGAGGCGTACACCACGGGGAAGTCGAGTTGTTCGTCGGTAGCACCCAGCTTGTCGAACAGGTCGAAGGCTGCGTTCACCACCTTGTCGGGGTTGGCACCAGGCTTGTCCACCTTGTTCACGACCAGAATCGGGCGCAGGCCCAGGGCCAGGGCCTTCTTAGTCACGAAACGCGTCTGGGGCATGGGGCCTTCTTGCGCGTCGATCAGCAGCACCACGCTGTCGACCATGGACAGCGCGCGCTCCACTTCACCGCCGAAGTCCGCGTGACCAGGGGTATCGACGATGTTGATGTGCGTGCCCTTCCAGCTCACGGCACAGTTCTTGGCCAGAATCGTGATGCCGCGTTCCTTTTCGATCGCGTTGTTGTCCATCACCGTATCAACCACTTTTTCGTGGTCGGCGAAGGTGCCGGACTGGCGCAGCAGCTGGTCGACCATGGTGGTTTTGCCATGGTCAACGTGGGCAATGATGGCGATGTTGCGGATTTGTTTAGTCATAGTTTTTCCAATGTGCCGCTGGCTTGTAGGTGCGGCGTGCCTTCCAAAATTTGTTGAATTTCCAGCGGACTCAGGAGCCTGTCGGGCACCAGCTCCCCGCCAGCGATGTGACCTACCCCCAGCAAGGCCGGAGGGGTGTCGCCAAAAACGGCCACTGCACTTGCATCGGGCCAAGACCCACGGCGACGCACGCCCGACAGGAACCGCGCCGCATTGTCGCTGTCCAGCGTGACACGCACGTGTTGTGCCAGCAACGATTCGGGGGCTTCCAGGCAGGCAAGGCGCTCAGCCTCGGGCATGGCTTCAAGCTGGGCCAGCGTGACGCAGCGCTCCACACCGATACCGCCGGTATCGATGCGGCGCAGGAAGGTCAGATGTGCCCCGCAACCCAGCGCAGCCCCAATGTCTTCACCCAAAGTGCGGATGTAGGTGCCCTTGCTGCAGGTCACTATCATTTTAATAGCTACCTGCGCTTCATCTGCTTGCGCCAGGGTCAGTTTTAATGCATGAATGACAACATCACGCGCCTCACGCTCCACCGTGACACCGGCCCGGGCGTATTCGTACAGCGCCTTGCCATCTTTCTTGAGCGCGCTGTGCATGGGCGGCACCTGGCGGATGGGGCCGGTGAACTGCTTTTGCACGGCCTCCAGACGCTCAGGGGTCAGCTGTGCGGGGTCCACATCGCAGCGCTGCACCACATCGCCTTCGGCGTCGCCGGTGGTGGTGGTGGTGCCCAGCAAAGCAACGGCCTCGTAGGTCTTGGCGGCATCGAGCTGCAACTGGCTGAATTTGGTGGCTGCGCCGAAACACAACGGCAACACGCCGGTCGCCAGTGGATCAAGCGTGCCTGTATGGCCCGCCTTTTCGGCGCGCAGCAGCCATTTCGCCTTCTGCAAGGCATCATTGCTCGAAAGGCCGAGCGGTTTGTCGAGCAGCAACACCCCATGCACAGGGCGCCGCTGCACCCTGGTGCGAGGCGCGTGCATGGACTACTCCTCTTTGGCGCGCGACGAAACAGCCTTGGCAATCAAGGCGTTCATGTCGGCCGCACGCTCGGAAGTGCGGTCAAACACAAAGTGCAGCGTGGGCACCGTATGGATGTGCAGGCGCTTGAACAACCCATTGCGCAGGAAACCTGCAGCCTGATTGAGCGCCGCCTGCGTTTCCACAGGGTCACCCGTCAACAGGCTGAAGAACACTTTCGCATGGGCGTAGTCGGGAGTCACCTCCACACCCTGCAGCGTCACCATGCCCACGCGCGGGTCTTTCAACTCGCGCGCGATCAGCTCCGTCAGATCGCGCTGGATCTGATCGGCCACCTTGAAGGCGCGGTTGGGGGTGGAGGACTTCTTTGCAGCCATGTCGTCGTCGTACCGTTGCTTTACAGCGTCCGGGCGATTTCCTTGATGTCAAAGAATTCGAGGTGATCGCCTTCCTTGATGTCGTTGTAGTTCTTGAGCTTGATACCGCACTCGAAGCCTTCCTTGACATCCTTGACATCGTCCTTGAGGCGCTTGATCGAATCGACTTCGCCGGTGTAGACCACCACGTTGTCGCGCAACAAGCGGAAGCGTGCGTTGCGATGGACCATGCCCGAGGTGATGTACGAACCAGCAATCGTGCCGATCTTGGTGGCCACGAACACCGTGCGAATCTCGGCCGTACCGATGATCTCTTCGCGCTGCTCTGGGGCCAGCATGCCGGACATTGCCACCCGCAACTCATCCACAGCGTCGTAAATGATGCTGTAGTAGTGCAGATCGACGCCATTGCCCTCGGCCAGCTTGCGCGCACCGGCATCTGCCCGCACGTTGAAGCCGATCACGATGGCCTTGGAGGCGATCGCCAGGTTGATGTCGGACTCGCTGATGGCGCCGACGGCGGCGTACACCAGTTGCACCTTGACCTCGTCGGTCGAGAGCTTGAGCAGCGACTGCGCCAGCGCTTCCTGCGAACCCTGCACGTCGGCCTTGACGATGATGGGCAGTGTCTTCACTTCGCCTGCCGTCATGTCGGCGAACATGTTCTCGAGCTTCGCAGCCTGCTGCTTGGCCAGCTTGGTGTTGCGGAACTTGCCTGCACGGTAGGTAGCGATTTCACGGGCACGGCGTTCGTCCGTGAGCACCATGAATTCGTCGCCTGCCTGGGGCACTTCCGTCAGACCCTGGATTTCCACCGGGATCGACGGGCCTGCCGTCTTGGCAACCTTGCCGTTTTCGTCCAGCATGGCGCGCACGCGGCCATAGGTCTGGCCGGCCAGCACAATATCGCCCACCTTGAGGGTACCGGCCTGCACAAGCACAGTTGCTACAGGGCCGCGGCCCTTGTCGAGCTGGGCTTCGATCACGAGGCCCTTGGCCAGCGAATCGACCGGTGCCTTGAGTTCCAGCACTTCGGCCTGCAGCAGCACTTGTTCCAGCAGCGTGTCGATGCCCATGCCGGTCTTGGAAGACACGGGCACAAAAGGCGAATCGCCACCGTATTCTTCCGGCACCACCTGCTCCACGACCAGCTCTTGCTTGACGCGTTCAAAGTTGGCGTCGGGCTTGTCAGCCTTGGTGATGGCCACCACGATAGGAACACCCGCCGCCTTGGCGTGCTTGATGGCTTCCTTCGTCTGGGGCATGACGCCATCGTCCGCTGCCACGACCAGAATCACGATGTCGGTGGCCTGCGCGCCGCGGGCACGCATGGCCGTGAAGGCCTCGTGACCAGGGGTATCGAGGAACGACACCATGCCGCGTGGCGTTTCCACGTGGTAGGCGCCAATGTGCTGCGTAATGCCACCGGCTTCGCCCGCAGCCACCTTGGCACGGCGGATGTAGTCGAGCAGCGAGGTCTTGCCATGGTCCACGTGGCCCATGACGGTGACCACGGGTGCGCGTGGCAACAGCTCGACATCCTTCTGGCCCGAATCTTCGTCGGTGAAGGCTTCTGGATCGTCCAGCGCCGCCACCACGGCCTTGTGGCCCATTTCTTCCACCATGATCATGGCGGTGTCCTGATCCAGCGGCTGGTTGATGGTGACCATCTGGCCCATCTTCATCAGGGCCTTGATGACTTCGTTGGCCTTGATCGACATCTTGTGCGCCAGTTCCGCCACCGTGATGGTTTCCGGAACGTGCACTTCGATGATGCGCGCCTCCACCGGAGCAGCCTGCTGGTGGTCGTCGCGATGATCGCGGTTGTCGCCACGGCGGCCACGGGGGCCACCACGCCAGTTGTTGCGCCCGACACCGCCGCTGCTGTCGCCACGGGTCTTGATTTCCTTCTTCTTGGCAGTATCGCCTGCCCAGCTGGAGGACAGCTTGGCCGACTTCACTTCCTTGCCCGCACCCGGTGCACCCGCACCTGCGCCAGCCGTGGCCGGAGCGCCTGCACGCGCCACACCGGTGCCTACAGCAGGCTTGTGCAAGGTACCCTTCTTGGCGTCACCCACCGCAGCGGGCTTGGCCACCGGCTTGGGTTCCTCAGGTTTCTTGGCCACCATGACCGCCTTCTTGGGCGTGGCCATCATGGAGCGGATGGCGGCAGCCTCCGCCTCGGCCTTGCGGCGACGGGCGTCGAGATCGGCGGCACGCGCTGTTTCCTCGTCGGCGCGCGCCTTGGATTCAGCAGCTGCCTTCTCGCGGGCTTCGGTCTGGGCGGCAGTGCGCGCAGCCGTTTCAGCTGCTTGCTCGCGGGTAGCCTCCTGCTTCACGGCAGAGGCTTGCGCCTTCTTTTCGGCTTCCTGGGCGGCGTAGGCAGCGGCGCGCTCTTCGGCTTCGCGCTCGCGCTTTTCGCGGGCTTCGCGTTCGGCGCGCTTTTCGGCCAGCTCTGTTTCCTGGCGGCGGATCAGCTCAGCCTGGCGGCGGGCCTCCTCCTCGCGGCGAGACAGTTCCAGGTCTTCGCTGGAAACAGCAGCCTCTTCCACGGCGGCGGACGCATGGGACTCCGCAGAGCCCTCGGCACCTTCGTCGCGCTGAATGAACGTGCGCTTCTTGCGCACTTCCACCTGGATCGTGCGAGCCTTGCCAGTGGCATCGGCCTGCTTGATCTCGCTGGTGGACTTCTTCACCAGCGTGATCTTCTTGCGATCGGCCGAGGCCGTGCCATGGCTGGCCTGCAGGTAAGCAAGCAGCTTTTGTTTGTCCGATTCGGTCAACGCATCGGAAGGGGCAGCCTTGCCCACGCCCGCAGCCTTGAGCTGGTCGAGCAGGGTTTCAGATGATTTTTTGAGTTCGGTTGCAAACTCGGCGACAGTATTACTGGACATATGTGGTTCGTGCCTCCCTGACCTTTACTCTTGCCCCGCGAACCAATGTTCGCGCGCCTTCATGATCAAGGCCTTGGCATCTTCTTCAGACTGTCCGGTCAGGTCGGTCAGTTCATCAATGGCCAGATCGGCCAGGTCGTCACGTGTATGCACACCGCCTTCGGCCAATTTTGCAATCAGCTCCGGGGTGAGGCCTTCGAGGTCGCGCAGGTCCTGGGAGACCTCTTCCACGCTTTCCTCACGGGCGATTTCCATCGTGAGCAGCGCGTCCTTGGCTCGGGCGCGCAACTCGTTGACAGTGTCTTCGTCGAAGCTTTCGATCTCCAGCATTTCCTGCAGCGGCACATAGGCCACTTCTTCGAGGCTGTTGAAGCCTTCGGAGATCAGGATGTCGGCGATTTCCTCGTCCACATCGAGTTTTTCCATGAACAGCTTGCGGGCCGTGTCGGTCTCGTTGGCCTGCTTCTGCGCGCTTTCAGCGGCGTCCATGATGTTGATCTTCCAGCCGGTCAGGTCGGAAGCGAGGCGAACGTTCTGGCCGCCGCGGCCGATGGCGATGGCGAGGTTCTCCTCATCCACCACCACGTCCATGGCGTGCTTTTCTTCATCCACCACGATGGAGGACACGTTGGCCGGAGCCAGTGCACCAATCACGAACTGGGCGGGGTCTTCGGACCACAGCACGATGTCCACGCGTTCGCCGGCAAGCTCGTTGGTCACCGCATTCACACGGGTGCCGCGCACGCCGACGCACGTGCCAATGGGGTCCACGCGCTTGTCGTGAGAGAGCACGGCGATCTTGGCGCGCGAGCCGGAGTCGCGGGCGCAGGACTTGATCTCCAGCAGGCCTTGCTCAATCTCGGGCACTTCCTGGCGGAAGAGCTCGATCATGAACTCGGGGGCCGAGCGCGACAGGATGATGGGCGCGCCGCGCAGCGTCAGGTCTACTTCCATGATCATGGCGCGCACACGGTCGCCACTGCGCAGGTTTTCCTTGGGGATCATCTCGCCACGGCGCAGGCGGCCTTCCACGCGGCCGGACTCGACAATGATGTCGCCCTTGTCCATGCGCTTGACGGTGCCGGTGAAGATGCGTTCGCCGCGCGACATGAAGTCGTTGAGCAGCATCTCGCGCTCGGCGTCGCGGATCTTCTGCAGGATGACCTGCTTGGCGGCCATGGCGCCAATGCGGCCGATGGGCACCGACTCGACGCCTTCTTCGATGTATTCACCGACTTCGATGTCTGCAATGCGATCCTTCGCATCCATCAGCAGTTCTTCGGCTTCAGGGTTTTGCAGGCCCGCATCATCGGGCACGACCAGCCAGCGGCGGAAAGTCTCATAGTTGCCACTGTCGCGATCCACGGACACGCGAATGTCCACCTCGCCCTGGTACAGCTTCTTGGTAGCCTGGGCCAGGGCCGACTCCACGGCGCCCAAGACCACATCCCGCTCCACGTTCTTCTCGCGCGAAATGGCCTCAACCAACATCAACAATTCGCGATTCATGCGACGACTCTCCTGTTTCAATCACCCGAAGGCAGGGGCTGCACGCAGCGACCCTCCGCCCCAATTCATTCAGCGACTCAGACGGGTGCTGACCCGGCCTTGCCTCCACGCCCCTTGAAATCCACGATGGGCGCCAGGCGCACATCCCGAACCTCATCCAAGGTAAAGCCCAGCGCCTGCAAAGGGGCGGGCACGCGTTTCTTGCTGACTCTTTGACCTGGCTTGACCGGCGGCTCGTCACTCCAGACGATCTGCCAACCTCCAGCCTCGGCCCGCTCCAGCGTGCCGCGAAATTTCTTGCGGGTGGCATTCACCTGCCCTGCAGCTGCTGCCACACCAATGGGCGCCCTCAGGGTGACGTCGATGATCGAGCCTTCAAAACGCACGAAGTCCTGTTCGTGGCGCAAAGGACGGTCGATGCCGGGAGACGAGACTTCGAGGCGCTTGTATTCGGCACCGTCCACCTCCAGCGCAAACTGCAGCTGGCGCGTGACCTTCTCGCAGTCTTCCACCGTGACAAACTGGTCCAGCACGGGTGTCGGCGCATCGGCGGCCGGCTGAACCCAGGGCAAATCGATGGTGATGCGCAGCAGGCCGCCGGCAGAGCGCTCGATCTCCACCAGGTCATATCCCAGGCCCGTCACAATTTGTTCAACGACTTGCTGCAATGCCACGTGTTCAGTTCAATCCCGGAAAAAACAACACAACTTGCGCAAACCGGGATCAGGCACGTTGCCCACCCATCGGCACACTGCACGTGCACCCATTTTTTTGCGCAAATCCAAAACAAAAAACCCGATAACCCCCGGAGACCCTCTCCGACAGCTTCGAGCTCCAAAAGCGTTCGACCAAAAAAAACGGGCGGTTGGTACCCGCCCGTTTGGTCGTGAGAGTCGTATTGTAGCGTGCAAAGTGTTGATTTGCAAAGGCACGCACAGGGAAAACTGTTGTCAACGTGCCCATGCCTGTGTTCATGCGGCCCGCCGGGCGGTGCAGTGCCAAAACGGCACCCGGCGCTTATCCAATCGGCGCGAGCAGCTATGACAGTGATAGCGGCGCCAGCAGCTCGGCCAGGTCGCCCTCGGTAAACAGCGGCTCCGTGCGTGCGGCGGCGCCGCCGTACAGGCTGCCGGCCAGCTGCGCCTTCCTGTCCTGCAGCGCCAGGATGCGCTCTTCGATGGTGCCCTGCGCCACGAGCTTGATCACCCACACGCTCTGCGTCTGGCCGATGCGGTGGGCGCGGTCGGTGGCCTGGGCTTCGGCCGCGGGGTTCCACCAGGGGTCGAAGTGGATCACGGTGTCGGCCTGCGGCAGGTTCAGCCCCACTCCGCCCGCCTTCAGGCTGATCAGAAACAGCGGCACCTGCCCGCTGGTGAACTGGTCGATGACCGCGTCGCGCTTCTGGCTTTGCCCGGTGAGCTTGACCCAGGGCAGGCCGCGCTTTTTCAGCTCGGCCTCGATCAGCGTGAGCATGCTGGTGAACTGAGAGAACAGCAGCACCCGCCGCCCCTCGGCCAGCATCTCGGGCAGCATCACCATCAGCTGCTCCAGCTTGGCTGATGCGTTGACGGCCCGGGCGGCCTCGAGCGGCAGCAGCTGCGGGTGGCAGCACACCTGGCGCAGCTTGAGCAATGCATCCAGCACGGTGATCTGCGACTTGGCCAGCCCCTTGGTGTGCAGGGCTTCGCGCACGGTTTTCTCCATGCCCAGGCGGATGGTCTCGTACAGGTCGGCCTGCGCGCCGGCCAGTTCCACGGGCATCACGGTCTCGACCTTGGGCGGCAGCTCGCCAGCCACCAGCGCCTTGGTCCGCCGCAGCATGAACGGCGTGATGCGCGCGCGCAACTGCGCCATGCGCGCGCCGTCACCCTGCTTTTCAATCGGCGCGCGAAACACCTGCTTGAAGCGCTGCTGGCTGCCCAGAAACCCCGGCATCAAAAAGTGGAACAGGCTCCAGATCTCGCCCAGGTGGTTTTCCATGGGCGTGCCCGACAGGCACAGGCGGTGGCGCGCATGCAGCTCGCCCACCACCTGCGCCGCCTGGGTGCTGGCGTTCTTGATGTTCTGCGCCTCGTCCAGCACCACCAGGTGCCACGGCTGCGCCAGCCAGCGGTCGCGGTCGCGCTGCAGCAGCGAATACGGGGCGATGACCAGGTCGTGCTCGGCCACCGCGTCGGCCACCGCATGGCGGCCCGCGCCATGCAGCACCAGGCAGCGCAGGCCGGGGCAAAAGCGTGCGGCCTCGCGCTGCCAGTTGCCCATCAGGCTCACGGGCGCAATGACGAGCGCGGGGTCGGTCAGGCGCCCGGCGTCTTTTTCGACCTGGATGTGGGCCAGGGTCTGCAGCGTCTTGCCCAGGCCCATGTCGTCGGCCAGCACCCCGGCCAGGCCGTGGGCGCGCAAGAACTGCAGCCAGTTCAGGCCCTGCTGCTGGTACGGCCGCAGGGTGGCGCGCACCCCGGCGGGCAGCGGCACCTGGGGCAAGGCACTGGTGCCCTGCAGCTGGGCCACCACGGCGCGCAGCGCGTGGGCGCCCTGCCACGGCACGCCCTGGCCCAGCGCGGCGCTGGTGCGCAGGGCGTCCTGGCGCGACAGCTTCAGGCTGTCGGCGGTGAAGTCGTGCACCCGGTCGCCCACCAGGTCCAGCAGCGCGGCCATCCAGGGGCGCAGGGTGTCGGTCGGCAGGCGCACGAACCCCGGGCCCTGGAGCGATGGCAGGTAGACGTAGGGCGGCAGCTGCGGCAGGCCGGTGGCGGCATCCAGCGGCTGGTCGGCCGCGGCGGCGATCAGGTCGGGCAGCCAGGGCAGGATGTTGTGGCGCACGCCGCCCACCTCCATGCCCAGCGACAGCGCAAACCAGGGGGACGTGGCCTCATCGCCCTCGCCACCGCCCGCACCGTCTGGCTGCAGCGCCACATCCAGCGTGTCGGCATGTGTGATCCAGCCGTTCAGCGCCGCATCCACCGTGACGGCAAAGCCCGCGTCGCGCAGCACCGCGAAGCCGTTGTCGGCCCAGTGCATCCAGGCGGTTTGCGGCTGCTCGCCGGGAATGCCGAACAGGCCGTCGTCGGTGCCCAGCAGGCCCAGGTGAAGCAGGCGTTCGATGGCCGACAGCTCGGCCTGTGCATCGCGCTGCAGCAGCACCTGGACGCCGTCGGCCCCCGGGACCATCACGGCCAGGTCCTGCCCCGCCCACCAGCCCCTGTGGCCCTGGTAGTCAAACTGCAATTGCGCGGTGATGAGGCCGAGGCCAGGCACATCTACAGGCGGCGTGGGCCCCAGATGCAGCCGCGCCAGGGGCTTCACGCCCTGCACCCGGGCCAGGGGCGCCCCCACCGGCGGCAGCGGCAGTACGCCGCCCAGGCGGGTGGCCAGGTCGGCCTGGTGCTTTTGCAGCGCCGCGGTGCTCAGCGCGGGCGCCTTGAGCAGCATGGCCAGTTGCGCCGCGCTCAGGCCCTGCATGTCGACCGTGCCGCACAGGCCGTTGGCAGCGTCCAGGTACAGGGGCGGGGTGTTGCTGCACAGCGTGGCCGATGTGCCCGGCAGGCCGGGGCGCAGCGCCCAGGTGGTGTCGCCACCGGCCGCTGCCGACGCCGGGCCCTCTTGCCAAGCCCAGGTCAAGGGCAGCGGCGGTCCCCAGGCCAGGGGTGCGCCCACCATGGAGCCACCCGCATCCGCGAACAGGCGGCCAGTGCTGGCCGCCTGCTGCAGCGCCAGCACGCCCACCGAGCCCTCCAGCACCGCCACCGGCCCGGCGCTGTAGGCCGAGTAGTAGCCCAGCCCGCGCGGCATGGCGCGCAGCAGCTGCAGCACCTGGCGGTCGGCGTCGCTCGCGCGGTCATACACCGCCTGCCCCGGCGCGGGCTGCGTGCGCACCGGCTTGGGCTTGGCCCAGCCACCGGTCACCTTGGGGTAGGACACCACGGCTTCGAGCTGCATCTGCTGCAGGGTGGCGCGGGGCAGCCCCACGGTGGAGACCAGATACAGGTATTGCTCGGGCCGGTCCGCCTGCGGATCGGAGGGTGTGGTGGCCGACGCGCCAGCCGCCCGGTCCCACTCGCGCAGCCAGCGCACCAGCCGCGCCTCGGCCTCGGTGCGGGCCAGCGCTTCCTTGCGCTGCTGCAGGGCTTTCAGCGCGTCGGCGGCCTGCGTGGCCTGGGTGGCGGTGGCCGGCGGCTCGCCCCCCAGGTGCACGGATTTGAGCGCCAGCGCCACCGCGTGTTTGCAGTCGGCGCCCACAGGGCAGCTGCACTCGCCCCACCACGACTGGACCAAGCCGGCGTCAGACATGGTGAGCTGGACCCGCACGGCATACGGCACCGGCTGGCTGCCCAGCACCTCGCCTTCCAGCGCCCACCCATCCATGCCGTCCGGCTTGACGGCGATGCGCAGCACGGCCCCCTGGCGGTGCAGCTCTGCCCCGCGCGACCAGGTGCCTTTGTCGCACTGGGCCTGCAATGAGCCGATCTGGAACCAGGGGGGACGGGGTGTAGGCACAAAATCCAAGCAAAAAACGGCTCTACCGCTTGTTCATCAAGCGCAAGCAGCTATAAAAACAGGAGCATTCCGTAAAATCAGAAGAGAAGGTCGCCGGAGCGCCTACCGGCTGCGCGCTGCGCGCACGCGCTCGAAGACCTCTTGCGCCTCGCCCCCTGTACCGCCCGCGCCGCCCGCCTGGGGCGACGCCGCCTGCAGGCTGGCCAGCAGCCGCCCCAGCACCGGCGCCTGCGGCAGCAGCGGCCCGAGGAACAGCGCCCGTTCGCCGTCGGCGATCAGCAGCGTGGGGAAGGTTTCCACATCCAGGTCCCCGGCGATCTCCGCGTCGTCCTCGATGTCCACCCATTCGAAGCGCACGTCCGGGTGCGCGAGGGCCAGTTCGTCGAACAGGGGGCGGTACACGCCGCAGGTGCCGCACCAGGCAGCGCACAGGCACACGGCCCACCAGACGCCCGGGGTGGCGGCGGCCGGGCTCTGCGGTGTGGGTTCTGGCAACGGGGCCGGGCTTTGCATCGACGGGGGCTCCTGTAGGGTGGGGCGGCGCGGCGGGCGCGCTGCCGGCAGACCCTGCCACCGCACTACCGCACCACCGCGCCGCTACATGCCGCGCCGTTCGCGGGCGCGATAAACCTCGATGGTACCCACACCGGGCGCCCGGTTGCCCCAGCTGTTGCGCACAAACGTTGTCACCGCCGCCACATCCTCGTCGCCCAGCGTTTGCTGAAACGGCGGCATGCCGTGCGGGCGCGGGTTGCCGGCCGTGGCGGGCAGGTAGCCGCCCTGCAGCACCACCCGCACCACGTTGGTCGGGTCGGCCAGCAGCACGGCGCGGTTGCCCGCCAGCGCCGGGAAGGCGCCCGCCTGGCCCTGCCCTGCATCGCCGTGGCATTGCGCGCACTGCTGCTCGTACACCTTGCCACCCCGCGCCATGGCGGCGGCGGGTGGCGCGGTGTAGGGCGCCGGGGTGGCGCGGGCGGCCTGCTGCGGCAGCGCCTGCAGGTACACGGCCATGGCGCGTGCGTCGGCATCGGTCAGGTACTGCGTGCTGCGGAACACCACCTCGGCCATGGGGCCCAGCACCGACCCGTGCGGGGCCACGCCGGTTTTCAGCAAGGCCACCACGTCGTCGGTGGCCCATTCCTTCACGCCCGCCTCGGCCGCCGCGTTGAGCGCGGGGGCATACCAGTTCTGCACCGGGATCAGCCCTCCGTTGAAGGCCTTGGCATCGGCCGTGGCGCCCAGCGCATTGCGCGGCGTGTGGCAGGCCGTGCAGTGGCCCAGGCCGTTGACCAGGTAGGCGCCGCGGTCGTATTCCGCCGTCTTCGTGGGCGCGGCGTCGGCCGCGGTGCTGGCCGCGCCCGGGGCAAAGAACAGCGCACGCCACACGCCCAGCGCCGCCTGCGTGCTGTACGGAAAGCGCAGCGCGTGTGCGCGGTTCGGCTCGCTGGCGGCGGGCACGCTGCGCAGGTACGCAAAGATGGCGTCCGAATCCGCGCGCGTCACCTGGGTGTAGTTGGGGTACGGAAAAGCCGGGTAGAGCAGGCGCCCGTCCTTGCTGCGGCCATGGTGCATGGCGCGCGAGAACTCGGCCGACGTCCAACTGCCGATGCCCTGCGCCGGGTCGGGCGTGAGGTTGGAGCTGTGCACCACGCCAAACGGCGTCTCGATGCCACGCCCGCCCGCAAACGGCGCGCCGCCCTGCGTGGTGTGGCAGGCCATGCAGTTGCCGACGCGCGCCAGGTACTCGCCGCGCGCCACCAGCGCGGGCGTGCTCTGCAGCGTCTCGGCGTCGGGCAGCGGCTCTTCGCCGCGCAGGTTCAGGGTGACCAGCGCAGCGGCCACGATACCCAAAGCTGCCAGGGTGGAAGAAAGTGTCCAGAGGATGCGTTTCATGGGTGCATCCTTCTCAACGTGAATAAGCCACGGGAGCAGCCGTTGCCGCAGCCGCTGAAGCCACGGGCACCTCGGCCACGCCGCCGCAGCGGGCGGGCATGGCGGCCGGCAGGGTGCGCGCGGGCTTGCCGCCCCCGGCCACCGGCTGGGCGGCCAGCCAGGCCGACACGGCACTCACATCGTCGGGCGTCAACTGCCGGGCAATGTCGGCCATGCAGTCGGGCGCATGGGCGCGGCGCTGGCCGGTCTTCCAGGCGCCCAGCTGGCTGTTGAGGTAGTCGCGCGGCAGGCCCAGCAGGCCCGGGATGGACGGCGCCACGCCCGTCATGGCGCTGCCGTGGCACGACACGCAGGCCGGGATGCGGCGCGCGGCGTCGCCCTGGTGCACCAGCCGGCGCCCTTGCTCCAGCGCGGCGGCCGGCGCCTGGGGTGCGGGCGGCAGCGGGTACGGCACATCCTGCGCGGCAAAGTGCTCGGCCATTTCACGCAGGTAGTCGTCCGTCAGGTGCTCGATGAGGTAGGTCATCTGCGGGTAACTGCGCCGCCCGTCGCGGAAGTTGAGCAACTGGTTGGCCAGGTAGCCCGCCGGCTTGCCCGCGATGCGCGGAAAGTAGCCGTCGGGCGTGGCGCGGCCTTCCTTGCCGTGGCAGGCCGTGCAGGCCAGCACGCGCGAGGCCATCGACGACGCGGACACCCTGGCGGACGGGGCCGCCGCAGGAGTGGACACGGGCTGGGCCCAGGCGCCAGCGCTCCACGCAAGCGCCATTGCGGCAGTGGCGCCGGCCAGGCGGGAAACAGGGCGCAGCAGGCTGCGCAGGCAATCAATCATGGATTTTTTTCGAGTGGGGATCGACAGGGTCGCCAGCTGGGCGGAGCGTTCATCACCACCCGCACCAGCGCACCACGGCACTCTACGCCCCGCCCAAAAAACAGTACAGATTCAGTTTCCAGTTAAAAATACAGATCAGTTTGCCCTGGATCAACCCCAGCCTCCCATGAAACGCTACGAACGCCACGCCGACGCCATCGCCCAGCTCATCCACAGCGGCGCCCTGCGCCCGGGCGACCGCGTGCCGTCCGTGCGCGAAGCCAGCCGCACGCGCGGCATCAGCCCGTCCACCGTGTTCGAGGCGTACTACCTGCTGGAGGCCCAGGGCCTAATCCACGCCCGGCCCCGTTCGGGCTACTACGTCAGCGCCCGGCTGCCCGCCACCGGGTCCCGCCCCGCCGAGCCCCTGCCCTCGCAGCCCGCGCACACCTCCACCGGCGTGGCCATCAGCGACCTGGTGTTCGAAGTGCTGGGCCTGGCGCGCGACCGCGACCTGGTGCCGCTGGGCTCGGCCTTTCCGGGGCTGGAGCTGTTTCCGCTGGACAGGCTGGCGCGCTGCCTGGCCAGCGGCATGCGCAAGCTCGACCCCTGGAACATCGTGCAAAGCCTGCCGCCGGGCGACGAACGCCTGCGCCAGCAGATCGCGCTGCGCTACGGTCTGCACGGCAGCGCCGTGGATGTGGAAGAGATCGTCATCACCAACGGCGCGATGGAGGCCCTGAACCTCTGCCTGGAGGCCGTCACCCAGCCGGGCGACATCGTGGTGGTCGAATCGCCCACCTTCTATGCCGCCTTGCAGGCGCTGGAGCGGCTGAACCTGCAGGCCCTGGAAATTGCCACCCATCCGCGCGACGGCATCGACCTGACAGCCCTGGCCGAGGCGCTGGAGCGCCAGCCAGCCCACCAGCGGGTCAAGGCCTGCTGGCTCATGCCCAGCTTTCAGAACCCCCTGGGCAGCCTGATGCCCGAAGCAAAGAAGCGCGAGCTGGTCGCCCTGCTGGCCCGCCACCAGGTGCCGCTGATCGAAGACGATGTGTACGGCGAGCTGCACTTCGCCCCGCACCGCCCGCCCCCGGCCAAGGCGTTCGATACCCAAGGCCTGGTGATGCACTGCAGCTCGTTCAGCAAGAGCCTGGCGCCCGGCTACCGCGTGGGCTGGGTGGCGGCGGGCCGCTTTGCCACGGCGGTGCAGCGCTTGAAGCTCATGACCACCCTGTCGGCCGCCACGCCGTCGCAGCAGGCGCTGTCCGAATACCTGGCCCAGGGCGGCTACGACCGGCACCTGCGCCAGCTGCGCCGCAGCCTGGCGCAGCAGCAGGCCATCGCGCTGGCCGCAGTGGCCCGGCACTTCCCACCGGGCACGCGGGTGTCGCAGCCCGAGGGCGGGTACTTTTTGTGGGTGGAGCTACCGCCGCAGGTCGACGCCCTGCAACTGCACCGCCAGGCACTGCAGCGCGGCATCAGCCTGGCGCCGGGGCAGATCTTTTCGGCAGACCGGCGCTTTGCCCACTGCGTGCGTATCAACTACGGGCACCCGGCGCAAGAGCAGTTTGAAGCCGCCTTGGCCACCGTCGGCAGGCTGGCTACGGCCTTGGCGGTCGACGACTCAGCCGGAAAGCAAAAACAAGCTTCAAAACAGATGGAGCCCTGAGAGCACCTTGGTGGTGTGCGGCAGAAAGAAAAACACAAAGAAGGCCTCCTTCATGTGCACTCTTCTGCACTCTTTTTTTAATAGCTACAAGCGCTTGATAGACAAGCGCTGGCAGCCTGTTTTGATCATTTTTTTGCCGCGCTTTGCATGCGTGGGCTCAGAAACGCTCCCATTCGTCGTCATCGCCTCCTGCCAATGCCGGCGCCGGGCTGTGCGCCCCGGGCTTGCCGTCGGCAGGGGCGGCACCTGCCTTCGGCGTGGGCAGTTTTGTCTGGGGTTTGACCGCCGTCTTGGGGCCGCGGAAGCTGCTGCCACCGGCCTTGGACGGTGTGGCGCGATGGGCGGCCATCCCCGGTGCAGGCATGGAGGCCCGGGCTGCAGGTGCAAGGGAAATGCCGGTGCTTGTATTGGCGTTGGCGTTGGCGTCCAGCTTGAACACAGCCACGGCCCCCACCAGCGCCTGGGCCTGCTGGCTCAGGCTGCTGGCGGCAGCGGCCATTTCCTCCACCAGCGCGGCGTTCTGCTGCGTGACCTGGTCCATCTGCGTCACGGCCTCGCCCACCTGCGACACACCTGTGCTCTGCTCGCTGCTGGCCGCACTGATCTCACCCATGATGTCCGTCACGCGGCGGATGGAGGACACCACCTCGGTCATCGTCACACCCGCCTTGTCCACCAGCGCCGAGCCCTGCTCCACGCGCTCGACGCTGGCGGTGATCAGGGCCTTGATCTCTTTGGCGGCCTCGGCACTGCGCCCTGCCAGGCTGCGCACTTCTCCGGCCACCACGGCGAAGCCCCGGCCTTGCTCGCCCGCACGGGCCGCTTCCACGGCCGCATTCAGCGCAAGGATGTTGGTCTGGAAGGCGATGCCGTCGATGACGCTGATGATGTCGGCGATCTTCTTGCTGCTGTCGTTGATGCCTTTCATGGTCTCGACCACCTCGGACACCACATCGCCGCCCTGCCCGGCCGCGGTCGATGCGCTCATCGCCAGCTGGTTGGCCTGGCGCGCGTTGTCGGCGTTCTGCTTGACGGTGGAGCTCAGTTCTTCCATCGACGCCGCCGTCTCCTGCAGCGCGCTGGCCTGCTGTTCGGTGCGGATGGACAGGTCGTTGTTGCCCGAGGCGATCTCGGCGCTGGCCGATGCGACACCCTGCGCATTGCCACGCACGCCCGACACCACATTCGCGAGGTTGTCGCGCATGGCCGTCAGGCCACCGAGCAGCTGGGCGATCTCGTCCTTGCCCTGCGCCTTGATCGGCACCGTGAGGTCGCCCTGCGCCACCGAATCGGTGATCTGCACCGCGTTGCCCAGCGCACGCGAGATCTGCCGGATCATGGCGCCGCCCATCAACACCGCCAGCAGGATGCCCAGCACCACCGCCGTGAGCACCATGGCGCGGATCGTCTGAAAGCTCGTCTCGGCGCGGTCGTACTCGGCCTTGGCGCGGTCAAGCTGCACCTGCATGAGCTGGCTCAGCACATCCTGCAGCGGATCGATGGCGGGGTACATCTCCTTGGCCGCAAAGGCGGTGAGCGCGGCCACATCGCCCGATCGCAAATGGCCGGTGAGCGCATCGGCCGCCCCGTCGGCCTTGACCTGCAGGGGCTTGAAGCGCTCGACCAGCTGGGTTTCCTCCGGCACGAGGTGTGTGGCCAGGTAGGCTTTCCAGTTCGATTCGATGGCCTTGCGTGCGTCGGCCACCGACTGCAGCCCTTGCGCTGAAGTCATGGCGCCGTCACGTACCTTGTGCGCGGCATCGACCACATTGACGGCATACATGTCTGCCACCACCTTGATCTGCTTGAGGGGCACGACGCGATCGTCGTACACCGACTTGAGCCCCGTATTCGACTGCCCCATGCCGAACAACCCCGCCACGCCGACCAGCAACACCAGCAGGCACAAGGCTGCGAGCAGACCGGCAAGGCGCGTGGATATCTTGAACTGGTTCATGGCAACGCTCCTGAAGTGGGGACATGGAAGAAACTGCAACTCCACCACGCGCCAGGGCGCCATCGGTCTGCAGGCCGGCGGCAGAGGGCTGGGTTGCGGTGGTGCAAGCGGGCGAGAAGCGACACGCAGGATGTGCGCCAGGCAGGTGACCGGCAACCCTGGTCCCAAGGGCCGACAGCCCATGCACCCGCAAAGTCAAAGCCGTGAACCATGAAAGAACTCCCGGCAAAAGACCAACGCATCCAAGACAAACCCGCAGCCGCACAAGAGCGGAAGGCCTGTGCGTTCAGCATAGCGCTTTCCGTTACGTTTGCGAACATTTGTCCCAAGAAAAACGACGCCCCCCGGCAGTGGCGATACGCGGGCCGTGGCAAACGGAATGGCGCCAGAAAGCACAAGGCGCGCTGCAGGGCAGAAACCTGCAGCGCGCCCAGAATGCTCCTTTTTTGATAGCTATTAGCGCTTGATAGACAAGCGCCAGGGGCTGTTTTTAATCACACCCCCATGGGCTCGGGCAGTGTGCCCCGCTCAGAAGCTCTCCCAGCTCAGAAGCTCTCCCAGTCGTCGTCGTTGCCTCCCTTGGCTGCTGCGGGCGCTGGCGCGCTGGCAGCCGGGGCCTTGGCACTGGTTGCGGGGGCGGCTGCGCTGGTCTTGGGGGCCGCCAGGCTGGCCTGGGGTTTGGCGGGCTTTGTGCTGCCGATCTTGCCGGCGCTTTTGTTCGCGGCTGCACTTCGTTGGGCCGTGAATGCCGGGGCGGCGATGGGCGCACGGGGTGCTGGCGCTGGCGCGCTGCTGCGTGCCGTGCTGGCATCGAGCTTGAACACCGCCACGGCGTTCACCAGTTCGCCCGCCTGGGCGTTCAGCGCGCTGGCCGCTGCCGCCATTTCTTCCACCAGCGCTGCGTTCTGCTGCGTGGCCTGGTCCATCTGCGTCACGGCTTCTCCCACCTGGCCCACGCCTGCGCTTTGTTCGCTGCTGGCGGCGCTGATCTCGCCCATGATGTCGGTCACGCGCCGGATGGCGCTGACCACTTCGGCCATGGTGGCCCCGGCCTTGTCCACCAGGGCGGTGCCTTGTTCCACGCGTTCCACGCTGGCATTGATCAGGGCCTTGATTTCCTTGGCAGCCTCGGCGCTGCGCCCTGCCAGGCTGCGCACTTCTCCGGCCACCACCGCAAAGCCCCGGCCTTGCTCGCCCGCACGGGCCGCTTCCACCGCAGCGTTGAGCGCCAGGATGTTGGTCTGGAAGGCGATGCCGTCGATGACGCTGATGATGTCGGCGATCTTCTTGCTGCTGTCGTTGATGCCTTTCATGGTCTCCACCACTTCGGCCACCACGTCCCCGCCCTGCACGGCCACGGTGGAGGCGTTCACGGCCAGCTGGTTGGCTGCCCGCGCGTTGTCGGCGTTCTGGCGCACGGTGGAGCCCAGCTCTTCCATCGACGCGGCGGTCTCTTCCAGCGCGCTGGCCTGCTGTTCGGTGCGCGCCGACAGGTCGTTGTTGCCCGATGCAATCTGCGAGCTCGCCGACGCAACACCTTCGGCGTTGCTGCGCACCGCGGCCACGGTGTTCACCAGGCTTTGCTGCATGCGCTGCAGGGCGCTGAGCAGGTGGCCAGTTTCGTCTTGGGACTGAACGGTGATCTGGCCGCTGAGATCGCCGCCGGCCACACGGTCAGCAGCCTCCACCGCCCGTGCAAGGGGGCGGGTGATGGACCGGATGATGGTGACGGCGAGAAAGAGGGCAATGGCAATCGCGAGTGCCCCCGCAATCAACACATCCCGTTGCAACGCAGTAGCTGCGGCTTCTGCCCGTTCACCCGCTTTTGCGGTGACCTGGGCCTGATACTCAACCTGCTCGTGAATGGCGGCCTGGTAGGCCCGCTGTGCGGGGCGGTATTGCTCTTCGAGCAGCTTGATGGCTTCGTCCTTCTGCCCTTGCTGGATCATGCCCAGGTACTGCACGCCGATCTTTGCAAACTCCGCCCGCCGCTGCTGCATCCGGGCAAGGAGTTCCTTGCCATTGGCGGAGGTGATCAGCGAATCCAGCGTTTTGTACTGCGCGTCCACTTCCGCCCTGGACGCGGTAATCTGGTCCATCGACGATTTGACCACCGCCTCGGTCGTGAAAATCGCCAGATTGCGCACCTGGATGGCTTGCACATTCACCCGGTCAGTAAGGGTTCCCAGTGCTCTGGTGATCGGGATGCGCACGTCAATGACGTCCTTGAGCTCCGTGCGCTGGTTCGTAGACCGGATCAGGCTGACCGCACCCAGCGCGATGAGCAAAAGCACCATGACGGCAAACGCTACGGCGAGTCGGGTTGAAATCCTCAGCTGGTTCATCCTGCTTCTCCTCTGAATGGATGTTTTCTCTGGCTGCCGACACCTTATCCGTGGGGGGCCTTTGTCACCAGACCTATTTCGCCGCAGCCGGGCTGCGTCTTGATCTTCGTCAAGACCGGCATGCTCTCGCCCAGGCATTTGCGGGCCAGCCACTGCACACGCAGCTGTCAAGTTGGCGACACCAACCCCGCCAGAGCCCAGCCCCCCAACCTTGGTATTGGAGAGCTAGCTCCAGTCCACCCCCCAATGCACAGCCAAAAAAATGCTACCTTCCATGGCGACCCCACCGCCCGTGCGCGCCTTTGCTTTTGATTGACGACCCGATGCCCTTTTTCAGCAACAAAGAAACCGACCCCAACCACATCCCGGCTCCCGGCCTGCCGCTGCTGGCACTCGAGCTGCGGGCCCCGTGGGAGTTTGGCGCGGTGTTGCCCGCCTGGCCTGTGCTGCAGCGCGCCCCACGCGGCGACGGCCACACGGTGATCGTGTTTCCGGGCCTCACGGCAGGGGATGCCACCACCGTTCCGCTGCGCCGCTACCTGGAGTCGCGCAACTACGAGACCCTGGGCTGGGGCCAGGGCCTGAACCTCGGCCCCAAGGATGGAGTGCTGGAAAACGCCAAGCGCCAGCTGCAGGAGGCGTATGACACGAGCGGCGGCAAGGTGAGCCTGGTGGGCTGGAGCCTGGGCGGCGTCTATGCGCGCGAACTGGCCAAGGAAATGCCCGATCGGGTGCGCTGCGTGATCACGCTGGGCACGCCGTTTGCGGGGCACCACACCTCCACCAACGCGTGGCGCATCTACCAGCTCGCCAGTGGCCGCAGCATCGAGCGCGAGACTGAAAACTACAACCTGCCCGAGGCGCCCCCGGTGCCTACCACCAGCATCTACTCGCGCAGCGATGGCGTGGTGGCCTGGCGCGGCAGCATCCAGGCGCCGGCGGCGCACAACCCGCACACCGAAAACATCGAAGTGGTGGCCAGCCACTTTGGCATTGGCCTGAACCCCAGCGCCTGGTGGGCCGTGGCCGACCGCCTGGGGCAACCGCACGGCCCTGACGTGGATTGGCAGCCCTTTCAACGCCCCAGGATTCCGGGCTTGCACCTGGTGTATCCAGACCCCCATCGGTAAGCGCCTTGGACGGGGCGCGGTCGCAAGCCCCACCCAAACCAACAAAAAGCACGCTGAGGAAAATCCGCAGCGTGCTTTGTTTTTGATGGCTATGAGCGCTTGATAGACAAGCGCTAGGGGCTGTTTTTAATCACACCCCCATGGGCTCGGGCAGTGTGCCCCGCTCAGAAGCTCTCCCAGTCGTCGTCGTTGCCTCCCTTGGCTGCTGCGGGCGCGGGCGCGCTGGCAGCCGGGGCCTTGGTACTGGTTGCGGGGGCGGCTGCGCTGGTCTTGGGGGCCGCCAGGCTGGCCTGGGGTTTGGCGGGCTTTGTGCTGCCGATCTTGCCGGCGCTTTTGTTCGCGGCTGCACTTCGTTGGGCCGTGAATGCCGGGGCGGCGATGGGCGCACGGGGTGCTGGCGCTGGCGCGCTGCGGGTGCTTGCACTGGCATCGAGCTTGAACACCGCCACGGCGTTCACCAGTTCGCCTGCCTGGGCGTTCAGCGCGCTGGCCGCTGCCGCCATTTCTTCCACCAGCGCTGCGTTCTGCTGCGTGGCCTGGTCCATTTGCGTCACGGCTTCTCCCACCTGGCCCACGCCTGCGCTTTGTTCGCTGCTGGCGGCGCTGATCTCGCCCATGATGTCGGTCACGCGCCGGATGGCGCTGACCACTTCGGCCATGGTGGCCCCGGCCTTGTCCACCAGGGCGGTGCCTTGTTCCACGCGTTCCACGCTGGCATTGATCAGGGCCTTGATTTCCTTGGCAGCCTCGGCGCTGCGCCCTGCCAGGCTGCGCACTTCTCCGGCCACCACCGCAAAGCCCCGGCCTTGCTCGCCCGCACGGGCCGCTTCCACCGCCGCATTCAGCGCCAGGATGTTGGTCTGGAAGGCGATGCCGTCGATGACGCTGATGATGTCGGCGATCTTCTTGCTGCTGTCGTTGATGCCTTTCATGGTCTCCACCACTTCGGCCACCACGTCCCCGCCCTGCACGGCCACGGTGGAGGCGTTCACGGCAAGCTGGTTGGCTGCCCGCGCGTTGTCGGCGTTCTGGCGCACGGTGGAGCCCAGCTCTTCCATCGACGCTGCGGTCTCTTCCAGCGCGCTGGCCTGCTGTTCGGTGCGCGCCGACAGGTCGTTGTTGCCCGATGCAATCTGCGAGCTCGCCGATGCAACACCCTCAGCGTTGCTGCGCACGCCCGACACCACGCGCGCCAGGTTGGCACGCATGTCCCCCAGCGCCGTGAGCAGCTGGCCCATTTCGTCCTTGCCGCCTGGCGGCACCTCGGTCGTGAGGTCGCCCTCGGCAATGGCCCGGGCAGCCCGCACGGCATGGTGGGCCGGCCGGGAGACGGTGCGCGTGATGCCCACGCCCAGCAGCGCAGCCAGCACCACACACACCGCCAACGTGCCCAGCAACCACAGGCGCGCCCTGTCAAACACTTCCCGGGCGTCGGCATTGGCCTGCACCGCGTTCTCGGCGTTGATCTTCTGCAGCTCCCCCAACGTTTCCGCCGTGGCCACGAAGGCGGTTTCCGACTCTCCGGCGTACAGCATGCCCAGCGCGTCGCCCGTCAGCTCCAGGGTTTCGGTGGTGCTGAAATCCACGTTCTTGGCGATCTCGATCAGGTTCGCCTGCACCACGAGGTAGGCGGCCTTGCGCTGCTTGTACAGATCGAAGGCCTCGCGCTCGCGGGGCGTATCGACCAGGGGCGCCAGGGTCCCCTCGACCCGCTCCACATCCTTGTGCCGCGCCAGCACCTGTTCGGAAAACGCCTTCACCTCGGGGGCATTTCGCGCCGTGGCCAGGCCTCCCTCAGAGCGGCGCATGCGGTTGAGCAGCACCCGCAGCTCGCCCACCTGCGCGACAGTGGGCAACAGGTTCGTGGCCAGGTTGTCCGCGTTGCTGTGAATGCGCGACATCTGGACGAGCGCGGTCACGCCCAGCAGCGTGGTGAACAACACCATCAGCAGAAAACCCGCCCCCAGCTTGACGCCGATGCGCAGATCGGAAACTTTCATGAATCACCCTTCACATTGCGTTGCCCACACAAGGCACTTCGACGCATGCCAATCTGTATTGCTCAGCACCGCATATTTGTAACCAAATGCAGTCTAACAGTGTCACAACTCCTGCAAAGCGGGCTTTCCCCCTACAGCGAGGCACCAAGCGGCCATAAAAAAAACATGCGGGTTGTGACCCGCATGCTTTTTCGAGGGAACCCCTTGATGCTATATTATTTATAGCTACAAATTAACTCCCGTCAGGCCATAGAGGCTATTTTTATGCCAAACCACCTTCAGGCGTGGGCCTTCTTGTAGCTTTCAATGCCGTCGACGATTTCCTTCTTGGCACCGTCAATGCCTTCCCAGCCCAGCACCTTGACCCACTTGCCCTTTTCCAGGTCCTTGTAGTGCTCGAAGAAGTGGGCGATGGCGTTGCGGCGCATGGCGTTCACGTCGTCAATGGTCTTCCAGTGGTCGTACATGGGCAGGATCTTGGACGTGGGCACGGCAATCACCTTGCCATCCACACCGGCCTCGTCTTCCATCATCAGGATACCCAGGGGGCGGCAGGTCACGACCACACCGGGGTGCAGGGGGTAAGGCGTGATCACCAGCACATCCACTGGGTCGCCGTCGCCCGACAGCGTCTGCGGCACGTAGCCGTAGTTGGTCGGGTAATGCATGGCCGTGGTCATGAAACGGTCCACAAAAATGGCGCCCGATTCCTTGTCCACTTCGTACTTGATCGGGTCGGCGTTCATCGGGATTTCGATGACGACGTTGAAGGCATCGGGAACGTTCTTACCTGGGGGGACGTTGTTGAGGGACATGTCTTTGGAGAGTGGTTTGTTGACGGTAACCCGCGAGGCATCCGGCGCTGATGCAGCGCAATGAAGCGTCGGGATTAACCCTGATTTTAGGCGCACGCCCCTTTCTGCCCGCTTGCAAACCGGCGTTTGCCTGTAAATTGGGCCTGTTGGCCAATCGACTCCTGCCGCGAAATGCACAGGGAGCACGAGGAAGCAACGCAACGGAAGCACCACCGTCCTGCGTTGTGTTTCCTTCCGTGCAACTGAATATTTCAAGGAGTGACGAATGGCTGGAAATACAGCGCTGACTGCCCCTCTGATACTGGCTCTGGTTTGCGGATTGATTGCGGTGGCCTATGGCATATGGGCCCGGGGATGGATCCTGGCCAAGGACCCCGGCAACGCCCGCATGCAGGAGATTGCCGCCGCCATCCAGGCTGGTGCCGCCGCCTACCTCGCCCGCCAATACAAGACCATCGCCATCGTTGGCGTGGTGCTGGCGGTTCTCATCGGCATCTTTCTCGACGGCACCACGGCCGTGGGCTTTGTGGTGGGCGCGGTGCTCTCGGGCGCCTGTGGCTTCATCGGCATGAACGTATCGGTGCGCGCCAATGTGCGCACGGCACAGGCAGCCACACAGGGCATTGGCCCCGCGCTCGATGTCGCGTTTCGCGGCGGGGCCATCACCGGCATGCTGGTGGTGGGGCTGGGGCTCCTGGGCGTCACGGGCTTTTACTGGTTCCTGGCGGGCAATGGCAACCTCACGCCCACGGCCAACCTGGCCAATCTGCTCAACCCGCTGATCGGCTTTGCGTTTGGCTCGTCGCTCATCTCGATCTTTGCGCGGCTGGGCGGCGGCATCTTCACCAAGGGCGCCGACGTGGGTGCCGACCTGGTGGGCAAGGTGGAGGCCGGCATCCCTGAAGACGATCCGCGCAACCCCGCCGTGATCGCCGACAACGTGGGCGACAACGTGGGCGACTGCGCCGGTATGGCGGCCGACCTGTTCGAGACCTATGCGGTGACGCTGATCGCCACCATGGTGCTCGGCGCACTGATGGTGGTGGCTGCGCCGGTCAATGCCGTGGTGTACCCGCTGGCGCTGGGCGCCGTGTCCATCGTGGCGTCGATCATCGGCTGCTTCTTCGTGAAGGCATCGCCGGGCATGAAGAACGTGATGCCGGCGCTGTACAAGGGCTTGGCGATTGCGGGCGTGCTCTCGCTGATCGCGTTCTACTTCGTCACGATGTGGATCATGCCGGACAACTCCATCCTGGCCAGCGGCAGCCAGATGCGCCTGTTTGGCGCCTGCTTCACCGGGTTGGCGCTGACGGCTGCGCTGGTCTGGATCACCGAGTTCTACACCGGCACACAGTATTCGCCCGTGCAGCACATCGCGCAGGCATCCACCACCGGGCACGGCACCAACATCATCGCGGGCCTGGGCGTGTCCATGCGATCCACCGCCTGGCCGGTGATCTTCGTGTGCCTGGCCATCCTCTCGGCCTACCAGCTCGCGGGCCTGTACGGCATTGCGGTGGCGGCCATGTCGATGCTGTCCATGGCGGGCATCGTGGTGGCGCTGGATGCCTATGGCCCCATCACCGACAACGCCGGCGGCATTGCCGAGATGGCCGAGCTGCCCAGCAGCGTGCGCGACATCACCGACCCGCTGGACGCCGTGGGCAACACCACCAAGGCCGTGACCAAGGGCTACGCCATCGGCTCCGCAGGCCTGGCCGCGCTGGTGCTGTTTGCCGACTACACGCACAAGCTCGAGAGCTACGGCCGCGCCATCACGTTCGACCTGTCCGACCCCCTGGTCATCGTGGGCCTGTTCATCGGCGGCCTGATCCCCTACCTGTTCGGTGCCATGGCCATGGAGGCCGTGGGCCGCGCCGCCGGCGCCGTGGTGGTGGAGGTGCGCCGCCAGTTCCGCGACATCCCCGGCATCATGGAAGGCACGGCCAAGCCCGAGTACGGCAAGGCCGTGGACATGCTGACCACCGCCGCCATCAAGGAGATGGTGATCCCCAGCCTGCTGCCCGTGGTCGTGCCCATCGTGGTGGGCCTGGCCCTGGGCCCCAAGGCGCTGGGCGGCTTGCTGATGGGCACCATCGTCACCGGCCTCTTCGTGGCCATCAGCATGTGCACCGGCGGTGGCGCCTGGGACAACGCCAAGAAGTACATCGAAGACGGCCACCACGGCGGCAAGGGCAGCGAGGCCCACAAGGCCGCGGTGACTGGCGACACCGTGGGCGACCCCTACAAGGACACCGCCGGCCCGGCCATCAACCCGCTGATCAAGATCATCAACATCGTGGCACTGCTGATCGTGCCGCTGGTGGTCAAGTTCCACGGCGGATGAAGCGCACGGACCCGGCCTGACAAGCCGGGAATCCAGGTAAACAAGGGGCCTCAGGCCCCTTTTTGCCGCGTACCATGGCAGGCACCGGTTCCCGTCCTCCCAGAAGATGGCCTTGAAACACACCACACCGTCGGCCCCCGCCCCCTCCGCCAGTGATACCACGTCCTACCAGCACATCGTGCACGACGTGCTGGCACAGGCCCGGCCCTTGATGGAGCGCGTCGCCGAAGCCACGCGCATGGCTCTGCAGGCGCGCCAGGACCAGGCCCGCACACCGGGCGAACACCACGCCATGCAGGAAGCGCGGCAACAGCTGTCGCGGCTCACGTCCGTGATGGGCGAGCGTTACCCCGACGCACTGCGCAAGGCACTTGACCAGGAAGCAGCACAGAACGAGGAAAAACCCACGCGCTCCCTGTTCACCATCCATTTCGACGACCTCGAACTGATGGACGAGGCACAGATCAACGACAGCGTGGAGCGCGCCCGCGCCCGGCAGGTACTGATCTCTGCAGTGGAGGGGCCACTGGCCGACCTCGACGCCCTGGTGTGCGCGGCCCTGGGCCTGCCCCGCGTGCAGCCCGAGCACAACCCCCTGCGCCCCGAAGTCTTCCTGCAGGCATTGCAGACCGTGGTGTCGCAGATGCAGGTCACAGACCAGGTTCGGCACGACTGGATGGGACCCATGGCCCAGGCGCTGGGCGCTGAGCTGCGTGGGCTCTACCTGGCGCAGACGGATCGGCTCAAGCTCAGCGGCGTGCAGCCTGTGGGCTATGCGATGCGCCAGGCCGACGGCCAGGTGGTTTACGTTGCGCCGGCCGAAGGCGGCGTATCCCCCGGCTTTGCATCTGACAACGACCTGTCCACAGCGGAAGCCCACGCCGACCCCCTGCTCACACTCGACCGCCTGCGCCGCCTGCTGCTGGGCGAGTTCAGCGAGAACCCCGCGCTGGCGCAAGCATCTGCCACGACATCGACACCCGAGTCCGAAGAGAACTTCGCGGACCGGTTTGCCCGCGAGTTCGAGAACCCGGACCAACTTCCCCGCATCGACCCGCCCGCCACGGATTTCGCAGCCACCGTGCCCGCCGCCTTTGAGGCGCTGCAGGAGATGAACCAGGTCAGCCACATGATGGAGCGACTGGGAGGCCAGCGCTCCCAGGCAAGCGGCAATGCAGGCGCCAACCCCGCAGCCCCGCCACGAAAACATTCCGGCGGGCTGGGAGAAGCCTTGAGCATGGAGGTGGTGGCGCTGATGGTGGACAACATCGCGCGCGACAGCCGGCTGCTGTGGCCCGTGCAGCAATTCATCCGCGCGCTGGAGCCCGCCTTGATGCAGCTGGCACTGGCCGACCCCCGGTTCTTCAGCCACAAGGAGCACGCCGCGCGCCGCTTGCTGCAGGACATCACCGACCGCAGCCTGGCCTTCAGCAGCACCGAGGCCCCCGGTTTCCAGAGCTTCATGCGGTCGCTCATGAACATTGCAGGCCCGCTGGCCACGGCCACCATCGAGGGGCCCGACGACTTCGAGCACGTCCTGCAGCAATTGCACGCCAAATGGGCAGAGAAGGACCAGCAGCGCAAGCAGGAGCGCCAGCGCGCCATCGAAACCCTGCAGCATGCCGAGCAGCGCCACCTGCTGGCCGCCCGGATATCGCGCGACCTTTGGCTGCTGCCTGATTTCGGCAAGGTGCCCGACGAAATCTCCCGCTTCCTGCTGGGCCCCTGGGCCCAGGTCATGGCCCAGGCGCGCCTGACCACCACCACCGGCCGCGCCGACCCGGGCCGCTACGAGGAACTGGTGGACGCCCTGATCTGGAGCGCGCAGCCCGAGCTGACCCGTGCAAACACCGGCCGGCTCGCGCGCCTGCTGCCCAAGCTGCTGGCCAAGCTGCGCGAGGGCCTGGCGTCCATCGACTACCCCGCCACCCGGACCGAGGCCGTCTTCGATCTGCTGATGGAGCTGCACCAACAGGCCTTCAAGCCCGGTCCCAGGGTTGCCACCCAACCCCCCGCCCCGCCACCCGAGGCGCAGGCGGTGGCACCGCCAGTCCCCCTGGACGATGACGACCCGTGGGTGGCCCCCTCCGAGGCCAAGGAATCCGGCTACGTGGATATCTCGCAGTCCCCCGAACTGGAGAGCGTGGTACCGGCGCCAGAGTCCACCTCCAGCGATGCCACCGCGATGCCCCACCTGGCCCCATTGGCGCCCTTGGCTATTGGCACCTGGGTGAACCTGCAGGTGGCAGGCCATTGGGAGCGCACCCAGTTGTCCTGGATCGGCTCACAAGGCAACCTTTTCCTCTTCACCAGTGCCTCTGGCCGAACCCAGTCGATGACCCTGCGCCTTCTGGACAGGCTTTTCCAACAAGGCGCAATGCAGGTGCTGACCGAACAGACCGTGGTGGACGAAGCCCTGGACGCCGTGGCGCAGGCGGCCATGCGCAACAGCGTGGAGAGCAGGTTGTAATTTGCTCCTGAAAGAAGAGCGCTTAGCGCTTTATGGATAAGCGCCAGGGGTCATTTTTACCCCAAACATATCCTGAAAACCTGGCGCAGAACCCTGGGGGGCGGGCCCGTCACGGTCGCCGCGCTGCCTATCGTTCCTCTGGTAGTCAAACGCCATCCGGAGTGATACGCTGGGGGCGTCCAGTCCAAGGCTTTGCGACATTCGAGAGATCGAGGGGATTTGTCAGGGCCTTAGCCCGCTTCGGCGGGCTTTTTTACGCCTTCTCCGTTACGCCTTCTCCGTTACGCCTTCTCCGCTATGGCGGGCTACTTTTCGTCTTTTCAGCTCTGGCGGTTTTTCACACCGACTCTCCCGCAGCGGGCAACACAAGCACCACACTGAGGCCGCCAAGGTCGGCGGGTTCCAGGTCCAGCCGCCCTCCGTACATGGCCGCCAGGTCCTGCACGATGGCAAGGCCCAGTCCCGTGCCCGGCACCGTTTCGTCCAGCCGCACGCCGCGCTCCAAGGCCTGCGCGCGCTGCGCGGCACCGATGCCGGGGCCGTCGTCTTCTACCTTGATCAAAAGCTGGCGCAACGGTCCCTCAGCGCCCTCACCCTGCGCGTGTGCTGTCAGCCGCACGGTGGACTGTGCCCATTTGCAGGCGTTGTCCAGCACGTTGCCGAGCATTTCCTGCAGATCCTGCGCCTCGCCCGCAAAGAACAGCGGAGCATCGGGCAGTGCAATGGTGATGTCTACGCCCTGCCCGGCATGCACCTTGTTCACGACACGCACCAGTCCACCCACCACCGGCTCCAGCGCCGTGCGCTGGCCGGGCAGGTGCGCCGAGGCGGCCACGCGTGAGCGTGCCAGGTGCCAGTCGATGTGGCGCCGCGCGACCTGCACCTGGTCGAGCACCAACGCAGCCAACGCTGCGCCATCACTGGGTGCCGGCGCGCGGGCCGCGTTCTCCAGCACGGTGAGCGGTGTTTTCAAGGCGTGCGCCAGATTGCCCGCCTGGGTGCGCGCACGCTCTACCACCTCGGCATTGCGGCCCAGCACGGCGTTGAAGTCGTCCACCAGCGGCTGCACTTCGGCAGGGAACGCGCCCTGCAACTGGGTGGCGCGCGCCTGCCGCACAGCCTGCAAGCCCCGCTGCAGCGCCTGCAAGGGCTTGAGCCCCACCGCCACCTGGGCCCAGGCGGCGGTTGCCAGCAGCACCAGCAGCGCCGCCAGCGACAGCACCAGCACACGCGTGAACCGCGCGGTGGCCGCCTGGGTGGCCTGCAGATCGGCCGCCACGATCAGGCGCCAGCGCGCCGCATCCACGCCCTCGGCACGCACGGTGCGCTCCAGCACCAGCAAGGGCGCGCCCTGCGGGCCTGCCACCTCATGCGCATGCACCGCGCCATCGGCCAGGGCATCCACCTGCAGGGCCAGGCTGGTGTCCCACAACGAGCGCGAGCGCAGCATGCCGGCACGGCCGTTACCATCGGGCGCCATGGCGTCCACCTGCCAATACAGGCCGGAATAGGGTTTGAGCCAGCGCGGGTCCGACAGCGCCTGCGCAGCGATCACCGGCTGGCCCTGGGCATCAAACCCCAGCCGCGCCGTGACCTGGTCCAGCTGCTGCACGAGGGCCGCCTCGAACTGGCGCTGCACATGCTCGCGGAACAGCCCACTCAGCACAAAACCAGCCAGTACCACGGCCACAGCCACCCCCGCCACCGTCACGGCCAGCAACCGAAACCGCAGGGAGCGCGACCAATGCAACCCACCCCGGTTCATGGTGGCACCAGGCGGTAGCCCATGCCACGCACTGTCTCGATGCGGGCAGAGTGGTTCGGGTCTTGAGAGAAAGCTTGCAGTTTTTTGCGCAAGCGCCCCACAAAGACTTCGATGGTGTTGGAGTCCCGGTCAAAGTCCTGCGCATAGATGTGTTCGGTCAGCTCGCTGCGCGACACCAGCACGCCCGGCCGGTGCATGAGGTAGTCCAGCACCTTGTATTCATGCGCCGTGAGCGCCACGGGCTGGCCCGCGCAGGTCACGCGGCCACTGCGGGTGTCCAGCGACCAGTCGCCACACTGCAGCACCGCCGACGCCTGCCCGCTGGCGCGGCGTATCAGTGCGCGAAGGCGTGCCAGCAGTTCTTCGAGGTGAAAGGGCTTGGTCAGGTAATCATCGGCACCGGCGTCGATACCCGCCACCTTTTCGTGCCAGTTGTCGCGCGCGGTCAGGATCAGCACCGGCATGTTGCGCCCCTCGGCCCGCCAGCGCTTGAGCACCGTGAGCCCGTCCACCACCGGCAGGCCCAGGTCCAGGACCACGGCATCCACCGCCTCGGTGTCGCCCAGAAACTGGGCGTCGCGCCCGTTGTCGGCCTCGTCCACGGTGTAGCCCGCCTCGTGCAGCGCAGTGCGCAACTGGGTGCGCAGCAGCGTGTCGTCTTCTACCAGGAGGATGCGCATGGGTGGCTAATTGCGAGGCCGCTCTTGCCGGTGTTCTCGGCCGGTTCGTTGATCGTCGCGCGATTTGATGCGCAGCACCTCGGCAGTGCGTGCATCCAGCTTGACCTTGGTCAACTGCCCGGCAGGTGTGAGCAGCTTGATCTCGTAAATCCAGCGATCCCGCTCCTGCTCCAGCTCCACTTCCAGCACCTGGCCGGGCACTTCGCGCTGCAGGCGCTCCAGCACTGCGGGCAAGGGCAGCACCTGGCCTGCCTGCACGGCCTGCCGGGCGCGGTCATGGTCGTCATGGCCGCTGGCCGCAGCGGACGGCGCGACCAACGCCGTGCCCCACAGCGCCCACGCAGCCACCGCCAGGCGTGCGGCGTGGCGGCGTGTGGGTGTGCGGCAGCTCGTCGAAAACATGGGCCATTGTCCTGCGCAGTTTCTGAACGGCCGATGAACGGCTCTTTCACGCGCCGTTCAGGCCGCCGTTTCAACAATGGCAACACACGAAGACACTCAAAAGGACCCCACGATGACAACCGTTCGCCACCTGGCAGTTGCAGCACTGTTTGCTTGGACAGTAGCCAGCCCGAGCCACGCCGCAGACACCACCGCCGCCCAGCAGCTCGCCCACTGGAGCGCACAGGCCGGCAGTCCGGGCAACGCCGACAAGGGCCAAGTGCTCTTCACCACCCGCCACGGCGGCGAGTGGTCCTGCGCCTCGTGCCACGGCACGCCGCCCACCGCGCAAGGCAAACACGCCAGCACTGGCAAATCGATTGCGCCCTTGGCCCCGGCGTTCAACCCCAAGGCCTTCACCGACACCGCCAAGGTCGAAAAATGGTTTCGCCGCAATTGCAACGACGTGCTGAGCCGCGAATGCACGGCCGTCGAAAAAGCCGATGTGCTGGCCTACCTCAGCGCCCTCAAGCCTTGAACTGCAGCACCATGAAAAAACTTTCCCACCTCCGCCCCGCTGCCATGGCCGCCGTCCTCTGCGTGCTCACCACGATGACGCTGTCCGGCGCCCATGCAGACGGCGGGCGCGCCATGCCCCGCAACGTACCCAGCGCCTACACGCAGGAATGCGCCGCCTGCCACACCGCCTACCCGCCTGGCCTGCTGCCCGCAGCGTCGTGGAACCGCATGATGGCGGGCCTGGACAAGCACTACGGCACCGACGCATCGCTCGACGCAGCCACCGTGCGCCAGCTCAACCAGTGGCTGCAGGCCCACGCAGGCACCTACAAGCGCGTGAACGAGGAGCCGCCCGAGGACCGCATCACCCGTTCGGCCTGGTTTGAACGCAAGCACCGAAAGATCGAACCCGCCACCTGGAAGCTCGCCAGCGTGAAAAGCGCCGCCAACTGCGCGGCCTGCCACACGGGCGCGGACCAGGGGCAGTTTGACGACCACGACCTGCGCATGCCCGCAGGGCTGGATGCCCGTTCGCGTCGCGCCTGGAACGACTGAGAGCGGTGAACAGAACTCTTCTGGCGTCGTTGCCGTGTCTTGTCGTACTGGCCGTACTGCCTACGACACAGCGCCTAGCCAGAACCGCTTCGCTGAGCCCTGTTCGCCGCTCTCGATCTGCATCGAAACTGACCTGCGTCCCATCAAGGAAAACACGATGAACAACATCCCTTCCATTCACCCTGCCAGTGCTGCAGTGCAGCCAGCGCCCGCTAAAGTGCCCAGCCGCCGGGTCATCGACGCACCCACACGCATGTTCCACTGGCTTTTTGCGCTGTGCTTTGTGGGCGCCTACGCCACGGCCGACGGCGAGCACTGGCGGCTGCTGCACGTCACCCTGGGCTACACCATGGCGGGACTGCTGGGCTTTCGCTTGCTGTACGGCATCTTCGGGCCGCGCACCTCGGGCCTGGGCCTGCTGTGGCGCAAGCTGGCAGGGGCGCCCGCATGGCTGCGCGCTCTGCCCCAGGCGCCATCGGTCACACAGATCAACTGGCGCCAGGGCCAGAACCTGCTGATGGCACTGGCCATCGTGTTGCTGCTGGCGCTGGTGGTGCCCCTCACGCTCAGTGGCTACGCCACGTACAACGACTGGGGCGCTGCGCTGGGTGGCCACTGGATGGGAGAGGTGATGGAAGAGGCGCATAAGTTCTTCGGCAACGCCCTGCTGTTTGTGGTGCTGGCCCACATCGCGCTCATTGCAGGCTTGAGCGTGCTGCGCCGCAAGAACCAGGCGCTGCCCATGCTCACCGGCCGGGTGGCGGGCAACGGGCCCGATCTGGTCCCGAAGAACCGCACCTGGCTCGCCGCCCTGCTGCTGATCGCGACACTGGCCTTCGGTGCCTGGCAGTGGCAGCAGTCGCCCAACGGCTGGGTTGCCAGCGGCATATCAGCCGAACGCCAACGGCACCACGATGACGACTGAGTCATAGCCACCGACCACGAAAGAAACACCCCATGAAAATCTACATGTGTGCCGTTTGCGGCTGGATCTACGACGAGGCTGCGGGCCTGCCCGACCACGGGATCGCGCCCGGCACCCTCTGGGCGAACGTGCCCGACGACTGGCGCTGCGCGGAGTGCAATGTCGGCAAGGCAGACTTTGTGATGTGCGAGGTGTGAGAACCTGTTCAACGTCTTTTTGGAGTTGCACAAGTACCTTGCCGGGATGGGATGCTAGGCGCGGTGCGCAGCCAATAGCTCGGCTATTGGCAAGCGCCGCAACACCGCAGACCGCCCGGCAAGGCACTTGCCCGAAGGGTTGGAGTGAAATCGGGCGATTGGGCGCCTCTGCTGCTTGCATGGGCACGAGCCCATGCGGCGCATCCGAAGCATCCACTCATCCCGATTGCACTCCAATGCAATCTCCAAAAAGACATTGAACAGGTTCTAAGGAAAGGACCCCGGGTGCGGCCCACTGCGCTGCATCAGGGCTGCAGACACCAGCGCGCGGTATAACGGTTGCACCGTTGCGACCCTCCTTGCAACGCAGCTTCACGGTCCACATGCCCACTACCGACTCCACTACCGGCCTCGACCCAGCCGTTGCCGCCCAGCGCCTGCGCGAGGAAGGCCCCAACGAACTGGGCATCAGCCAGCGCCGCACGCTGCGCGACATGGCCTGGGACGTGGTCACGGAGCCCATGTTCCTGCTGTTGCTGGGCGCAGGCGCCATCTACCTCGCCATGGGCGATGCGCACGAGGCGCTGATCCTGCTGGGCTTTGTGGTCATCATCATGGCGATCACAGTGCTGCAGGAGCGCCGCACCGACAACGCGCTGAATGCCCTGCGCGACCTCTCCAGCCCCCGCGCGCTGGCGTTGCGCGGCGGCACCCTGGTGCGCCTTGCGGGCCGCGACGTGGTGCGCGAAGACCTGCTGATGATTGCCGAGGGCGACCGCATCCCGGCCGACGGCACGCTGCTGCAAGCCCACGAGCTGGCCGCCAACGAGTCGATGCTGACCGGCGAATCCGAGCCCGTGGCCAAGCAACCTGCCGACAAGGTGTTTGCAGGCACGCTGGTGGTCAGCGGCCAGGGCCTGCTGCGGGTGACGGCCGTGGGGCGCCACACCGAACTGGGCCGCATTGGCCAGTCGCTCGACACCATTGCGCTGCAGGCCTCGCCCTTGCGCGACGAGATGACCCGGCTGACCCGCAAGCTGGTGGTCATCGGCCTGTCGCTCTGCGCACTGCTGGTGGCCCTGTTCTGGGCACTGCGCGGCGACGCGTTGCAAGCCGTGCTGGCAGGCATCACGTTGGCCATGGGCATCCTGCCGCAAGAGCTGCCGGTGATCATGATCGTCTTCCTGGCACTGGCCGCACGGCGGCTGGCGGCACAGCAGGTGCTCACGCGGCGGCTCAACGCCATCGAAACGCTGGGCCAGACCACCGTGCTGTGTGTGGACAAGACCGGCACCCTCACACAAAACCGCATGGCGGTGGCGGCGCTTTGCATTGCAGGCCAGGAGCTGGATGTGCAGAACCTGCCTGCCGCAGCCGACGGCAGCGCGCTGCCCGATGCCTTCCACGAACTGCTCGAATACGCCGTGCTGGCCAGCGAGATCGAACCGCACGACCCCATGGAGCAGGCCTTTCACCGCATGGCTGCGGACCACTTGGTGGACACCGAGCACCTGCACCCCGCATGGTCGCTGGCACGCGAATACGAGCTGTCGCCCCAACTGCTGGCCATGAGCCACCTGTGGCGCGACGGCACCTCGGCGCACGACACCGTGGCCACCAAGGGCGCGCCCGAAGCCGTGGCCGACCTTTGCCACCTGCCCGACGCCGAGCGCGCCGCCGTCAGCGCCCAGGCTGCGCGCCTGGCCGACCGGGGCCTGCGGGTGCTGGGCGTGGCCAAGGCACGGCACCACACACAAGACACCTGGCCCGACGCCCAGCACGACTTTGACTTTGAATGGCTGGGCCTGGTGGCCCTGGCCGACCCGCTGCGCCCCGAGGTGCCCCTGGCCATTGCGCAGTGCCGCCAGGCGGGCATTCGCGTGGTGATGATCACTGGCGACCACCCCCGCACCGCGCGCGCCATTGCAGCCCAGGCGGGCATCGCCAACGACCGCGTGATCACCGGCGACGAGCTGGCCCACATGCCACCGCAGGTGCTGGCCGAGCAAGTCCGGCAGGTCAGCGTGTTTGCGCGCATCAAGCCGCACCAGAAGCTGGCGCTGGTCGAAGCCCTCAAGGCCCAGGGCGAGGTGGTGGCCATGACGGGCGACGGTGTGAACGACGCCCCTGCCCTCAAGGCGGCGCATATCGGCATCGCCATGGGCCAGCGCGGCACCGATGTGGCGCGCGAGGCTGCCGCCCTGGTGTTGCTACACGACGATTTCGCAGCCATCGTTTTGGCGATTCATCGGGGACGGCAGACCTTTTCCAACCTGCGCCAGGCCATGGTCTACACGCTGGCGGTGCACGTGCCCATCATTGGCCTGGCACTGCTGCCGGTGCTGTTCGGGCTGCCGCTGGTGCTGGCACCGCTGCACATTGCGTTTCTGGAACTGGTCATCGACCCAGCCTGCTCGATCGTTTTCGAGGCCGAGGAAGGCGCTGCCGACCTCATGCAGCAGCCGCCGCGCGAGGCGAACGAGCCTCTGCTGTCATCCCGCCACATCCTGCTGAGCCTGCTGCAGGGCAGCGTGGTGACAGCAGCCGTGGTGGGTCTGTATGCCTGGCTGCTGGGCCAGGCGGCACATGCCGCCACCGCCAGCACAGCCGCCTTTGTCGTGCTGGTGGCCGCCAACGCAGCGCTCATCCTGCCCAGCCGCAGCAGCCAAACCAGCTGGCGCAGCCTGTGGGCAGGCCTCACGCCCGTCAGCCTTTGGGTGCTGGGTGGCACGCTGGCGGGGCTGGCAGCTGTCACCACGGTGCCATGGCTGGCTGCACCGTTCAAATTCGCGCCGCTGTCAGTGCTGCAGTGGCTGGCCGCACTGGGTGCCGGGTTGGCCACGGTGGCCGTGTTACAGGGCTGCAAACGCTGGTTTCGTGTCGCAGCCACACCCCATTAGAAATCTGCAGAAATCGCGGCCCGAAGCAGCGCCGCAGACGGCACTACAAGCTCCTGCAGGGCCCCAGCCCGACCCTGCTCGATGGACTGCAGCACCATTTCATTGATGCCTCCCACCACCGCCACGGCCATCGCGGGATGCAAAGGAGCCCCCCGGCTCTCGCCAGTGCGCTGGTTGATCACTTCCAGCATCAGGTCCACCAACTGCTGATTGACCCGCCTCCGCGCGGCCAGGCCGGGCATGCCCAGGCCCAGGATTTCAATGAACAGGGTGCGCAGCAAGACCGGGTTGCAGGCCAGTGCACCGAAATACGCCGAAAGTGCCTGCTCCAGCTGTGCCTGCCAGTCGCTTTGGCGGTCGATGGCGCCGCGCAGCACCGCCAGTGCGTTACCGCTGGCGGATTCGTACAGCGCCGTGAGGCATTCGGCCTTGTCGGCAAAGTTCTCGTAGAAGGTGCGGCGCGACACACTGGCCTCGCGCACGATGTCGGCGATGGTGGTGTCGGCATAGCCTTTGGCCGCCACGGCGCGGGCCATGCCCTCCAGCAGGCGGGCGCGGTGCTCGGCGCCCACTGCGGCGCCTGGTCGGGTGGTTTCTTGCACGGCAGTCATGGCTTGCGGATTCCCTCGTTGATCACAGGTACTTGACAGTACCACATGTACACCCCATGATTCCAGCCACTGGTACCACAAAGTACCAACAACCCCGGACTTTCTCTTTTCACTGTGCTCCCGGAGACCCTTTCTCATGACCGAACTCGTCGTGCGACGCCTGCTCATTGATCTGGAAACGCCCTTTGACCGCCACTGGTGCGGTGGCGATGCGTTTCGCACGGCGTTCTTCAATGCGCTGTCGATGAGTTTTCCGGTGGGCGAACAATTCTTCATCGACGCGGTGAAGGGCGGGCACAAGGCCATGCCGCCCGAGCAACACGCGAAGTTCGCTGACGAGGTCCGGGGCTTCATCGGACAAGAGGCGACCCACCGCCGCATCCATGCGCTGTTCAATGGGCACCTCGAAAAGCAGGGCCTGGTCAACGAATGGGCATCCCGCGCGCAGGAACGCATGCAGCTTTTCGCCGGAGCCGACCCCCGCCACCCCCTGGCCGTGACGGCTGCCAACGAGCACTTCACCGCCCTGCTGGCTGAATGGCTGCTAGCCCACCCCGAGACCCTGCAGGGGGCGGAGCCGCGCCTGGCCACCATGTGGCAATGGCATTGCGCCGAAGAGTCCGAGCACAAGAACACGGCCTTCGACATTTACCAGGCCCTCGGCGGCAATCACGAGTGGCGCATCACCTGGTTTCGCCGCATCACCATGGTGTTTGTAGGCGATGTGCTGCGCCAGACGGTGGGCAACCTGCGCCGCGATGGCACGCTGTGGCACTGGCGCACCTGGTCCAGCGCCGCGCGCACGCTGTTTGGCAAAGGGGGTCTGGTGCGGGAGACATGGCGCCCTTGGCGCGAGTACCTGCGGCGCGACTTCCATCCCAGCCAGCACGGAACCGATCTCTCGCAGCGCTGGCTGGCCGAGCACAGCGAGCAGTACGTGCCGGTTGGCGCGCAGTGAGCCGCCAAGATCGGTAGGGACTTGCCTTTAACGGCTCTGCGCCAACCCGGCCCACACATCCATCGGCAGCCATTCCAGCGGCAGCCGCACGTCCACCCCCTCGCGGTTGCCCCGAGCGCGCAGGTAGGCCATGGACGCATCAAAGTCGTCGAGCGGCGGCGGCATGGGCTGCATGGGTTGGCCGGGCGGCTGCCAGAAGTCGTCCCAGTGGATGGGGATGACGCGCCGGGCACCCACGGCAGCGATCACCTCGGTCCACAGCGCGTCGCGGTAGCTCTCGGGCCGCGGACCCAGGGCACCGATGCCCTGCATCACCACGTCGGCGTGCACGCCCCGCAGGGCCCCGGGCTCAAAGCCCGCGCTGCCCACGATGAGCAAGGTCTTGCCCCCATGCTCGATGTGCAGCGCATAGCTTTGGCCTTCCTTGTAGTCGCTGGCACGCACGGGCGGGTGCAAGGGCTCCGTGATCTCGCCGCCGGTAAAGCCGGTGGGCGCATGCCGGCTGGGGTACAGCGTGGCGGTAAAGCGCCCAAAACGCAGGGGCTCCCCCAGCTTCGCGATACGGATCTGCGCTTCAGGCAATCCCGCGCCCCGGCCCACGTTGGCCGTGGAGGGCGAACCCAGCAGCAGTGCGCCCGTGCGCCGTGCGACCTCTGGGGCGTCCATGGCATGGTCGTAGTGCGAATGCACGGGGATCACCGCTGCGAGCGTGCCCGTCTTGCCGGTCAGCCCGGCACGCTCCAGGCCCTGGGCGATGGCCTGCTGGTCGGGCTCCACCTTGCCAAGGAAGGTCTGCAGCTTGCCGGGGCGGGAGAAAAAGCCGTCGGTGAGCAAGGCCGTCTCACCATCGTCCAGCAGCACGGTGGAGACCCCGAGGAAAGTCACCTTCAGCGGCGCCGGCGGCCCGCTGCCAACGGGCGCCTTCCAATGCAGGTCCGCGTAAGGTGCGAGCGATGGATGCTGCTGCAGCGCCCACCAGAGCGCAGCCAGCGCCAACAGCAGCAGGGCCAGCACCACCAGCAGTGCCCTCTTGAACACCGCCCGCACTATGGCACCGCCTTCACAAGGGCCTTGGCCTGCCGCCGCAGCACCAGCGTGCCAAACAGCGTGGCCAGGACGTACATGCTGACCGAGTAGATCGCCGCAGGCAGCGCCAGCTGGAAATTGCCCAGCACCGACAGCGCGATAAAAATCGCCAACGTGGAGTTGTGGATGCCGATCTCAAAACTGATGGCCGTGGCCATCGATTTATCCAGCCCCGCCGCGCGCGAAAGGTAGTAGCCCGACGCGAGGCTGATGGCGTTGAACAGCAACACGGCCGGACCGATGACCGCGAAGGATTCGACCAGCGCTGTCCATTCCTTGGCAATCGCAATCAGCGCAAACGCGGCCAGCACCACGGCGCTGAAGATCTTCATGGGCTTTTCCATGCGCGCGCTGAAGGCCGGCGCGCGCCGGTGCACCGCCATGCCCAGCACCACGGGCACCAGCACGATGATGATCACCTCGACCACCTTGCCAAACTGCAGCGGCACCACCTGGCCGGTATGGGCAAAGGTGTTGATGGCCCAGTTGGTGATGACCGGCAGGCTCACGATGGACAACACGGTGTTGATGGCGGTGAGCGAAATGTTCATCGCCACGTTGCCGCCAAACAGATGGCTGAACAGATTGGCCGACACACCGCCCGGTGATGCAGCCAGCAGCATCAGCCCCACCGCGTAGAGTGGCGCCACGCCCAGCAGCACGATGAGGGCATAGCACGCCGCAGGCAACACCAGCACCTGCAGCACCAGGGCCAGCACCACGGCACGTGGGTGGTGCATGAGGCGCTGGAAATCCCCCACCGTGAGAGAAAGGCCCAGGCCGAACATGACCAGCCCCAGGGCGATGAACAACAAGGTGGGAAGTACGGAAACAAAGCTCATGGGTCACACACGGTCAGACGGCTGCCGCGCTCCATTCATGCAGAAACCAAAACGACAAAACCCATGGCACCGCTGAGATGCCATGGGTCTGGCAGGGCAGATCTACCCTGACAACAAGGGAACACGGTGAAGGGAAACCGGCCTGGCTTACGCGGCTGCCTGGCTGGTGCGCAGCCGCACCGGGCCGCTGCGCTGCTCAATCGCCGCCTGCACTTCCTTGCGCAAACCCAGCGCAAAGGCCCACTCGGCCACCACAAACAGCGGGCCGACAATCAGGCCCACCAGGTCGTCCACAAACGCGGGCTTGCGCCCTTCGTAGTAGTGGCCCACGAACTGAATCACCCAGCCCACGGCAAACAGCCCGATGCCCGTGGCCAGCCACACCGCCAGGCTTTGCATTGCCACCCATTGGCCGCCTGCCAGCATGGCGGCCAGCAGCGCCGCCATCACTAGGCCAAAACGCGCATCCAGCCGGAAGTAGAAAACACAGCTGGCCAGTGCGCCAAACAGCGCCGGGCTCAGCGGCAACTCGCCCACCATCCACGTGGGGCGCGACAGCAGGATGACCACGGCCAACATGATCATGGGCACGCCCACAAAGTGGGTGTGGATGTTGCGTGGGTCGCGGTGGTAATCGGCGTACTGGGCCAGGTGGTCGATCAGGGTTTTCATGGGTGTCTCCTGGTATTGTTTTGAGCAGGATCAATGGTCGCCCTGCGACGGCGCCTGCGTCTGTCGGACACACGACAAAAGAAAGTCAAAGCCCGCAAGCCCAAGACCCTTCCCGTACACACGCTGGCGGACTTCCCTCGCCGCTCCCTTTTTTGTTTTGCGCCCCTTCTTTCCCGCATGACCGACCCTGCCGCCTATCTGCCCGTGCTCCAGTCCGGACGCTGGTTTGCCCACCTGCCACCCGACTTTGCCCAGCCGCTGCTGGCCATGGCACAGCTGCGCCATCTGCAGACGGGCGAAGTGCTGTTCCTGCGCGGCGATGCGCCGTGCGGGCTGTACGCGGTGGTGCGCGGCGCGGTCAGCATCTCGGGCACCGGGGGCCGGGCCGACGAGGCACGGGCCGCGCTGCTGATCCGCCTGGAGCCGCCGCAATGGTTTGGCGAGATCTCGGTGTTCGACAACTCCGCACGCACCCACGACGCGCTGGCCACCGAGCCGACCACGCTGGTGCACATCCCGCACGAGCGGCTGCAGCACTGGCTGCAGGCCCACCCGCAGCACTGGCATGCGCTGGCCCTGCTGCTCACCGACAAGCTGCGTTCGGCGTTTGTGGCCATGGAAGAGCTGGCGCTGCTGCCCGCGCCGCAGCGCCTGGCGCGGCGCTTGGTGATGATGGCCGAGGGCTATGGCCAGTGGACGGCCGAGGGCCAATCGCGCCGCGTGATTGGCATCTCGCAAGAGCAGTTGTCGCTGATGCTGGCCATCTCGCGCCAAACCACCAACCAGATCCTCAAAGACCTGGAATCGCGCCACCTGGTGCGCGTGCAGCGCGGCGAGGTGGAGATCCTGGACCTGGCAGCGCTGCGCGCCACCTGCTATTGAATTGCTATCAACTATGTAGCTGCTAGCGCTTTACCAACAAGCGCCAGAGGCATTTTTTACTCAAATAATAAGCACACATTCCATTTCCGGGCAAAATGACGGCCATGCAACTGAACTACATCGCCAACGCCTCGGTTCCGTCCGCCTCGGGCCGCACGATTGCCATGATCGATCCGTCCGACGGCCAGCCCTTCGACGAGATCCAGCGCAGCAACGCCGACGACATCGATGCGGCGGTGCATGCGGCGCGCCAGTGCTACCACGCGGTGTGGCAAAAGATGGCGCCCGTGGACCGGGGCCGCCTGCTGCAAAAGCTCTCGGCCAAGATCCTGGAGCATGCCGACGAGCTGACCGCGCTGGAACAGCGCGACTGCGGCAAGCCCACCAAGCAGGCGCGGGCCGACGCGATTGCGCTGGCGCGCTACTTCGAGTTCTACGCCGGCGCCTGCGACAAGTTCCATGGCGAAACCATTCCCTACCCCGACGGCTACAGCGTGCTGACCTGGCGCGAGCCCCACGGCGTGACGGGCCACGTCATCCCCTGGAACTACCCCATGCAGATCTTCGGCCGCAGCGTGGGCGGCGCCCTGGCGGCGGGCAACGTGTGCGTGGTCAAGCCGGCCGAAGACGCCTGCCTGTCGCTGATCCGCGTGGCGCAACTGGCGGCCGAGGTGGGCTTTCCGTCCGGCGCGCTCAACATCGTCACCGGCTACGGCCACGAGGTGGGCGACGCACTGGCGCGCCACCCGGGCATCGACCACATCAGCTTCACCGGCAGCCCCAAGATCGGCACGCTGATCCAGCAGGTGGCCGCCGAGCGCCACTGCCCCGTGACGCTGGAGCTGGGCGGCAAAAGCCCGCAGATCATCTTTGCGGATGCGGACCTCGATGCCGCCATCCCCGTGGTCATCAACGCCATCGTGCAGAACGCCGGGCAGACCTGCTCGGCGGGCTCACGCGTGCTGATCGATTCGCTGATTTATGAACCACTGCTCGAACGCCTGGGCAAGGCGTTTGAAAAGCTGCGCGTGGGCCCCGCCGCCATGGACCTCGATGTCGGCCCGCTGATCCGCCAGACCCAGCAGCAGCGCGTGTGGGACTTCCTGTCGGACGCCCAGGTGGCCGGCATCCCCATGGTGGCCCAGGGCGTGGTGGTGGACGAAGCCCCCGAGACCGGCTACTACCAGGCCCCCACCCTGCTGCGCGATGTGCCCGTGGGCCACCGCCTGGCGCAGGAAGAAGTGTTTGGGCCCGTGCTGTGCGCCATGGCCTTTCAGGACGAAGACCACGCCGTGGAGCAGGCCAACGCCACGCAGTTCGGCCTGGTGGCCGGCATCTGGACGCGCGACGGCGCCCGCCAGTTCCGCATGGCCAAGCGCGTGCACAGCGGCCAGGTGTTCATCAACAACTATGGCGCTGCCGGTGGTGTAGAGCTGCCGTTTGGCGGCGTGAAGTCCAGCGGCTACGGGCGCGAAAAGGGTTTTGAGGCGCTGTACGGCTTTACCACCCTCAAGACAGTCGCCATCAAGTACGGTTGATGGCGCAACGGCAGCGTCTGTCGCGCCCGCGCGCGACGGCTCGGCTGTGCACCGCTAACCTTTGCCTTTTTGCACGACGCTTTTCCCCATGCCCCTGAGCCCTCCCGCCCCCCGCACCTTGAAGCACGTCCGCCGGGTGAACTACCAGGGCTTTGAACGCAACGATGGCCTGTGGGACATCGAAGGCGAGCTGCACGACAGCAAGGCCTACGACGCGCCCTCCTTCCGCGACGCAACCCAACAGCGTCTGGCGGGCGAGGCGATCCACCACATGTGGCTGCGCGTCACGGTCAACCGCCAGTTGGTGGTGCAGGCCATCGATGTGGCCATGGATTCGCACCCGCTTAAAGGCTGTACCGAAGCCCAGGCTGCGCTGCAGCAGATGGTGGGCTGCAGCATGGCACGCGGCTGGCGCCAGGCGATTCAAAAACACCTGGGCGGCGTGGCCAGTTGCACCCATCTGCGCGAGTTGCTGTTCAACCTGGCCACGGCAGCCTTCCAGTCGGTGCCCGCCGTTTTTTCGTCCAGCAACCCCGACGAACCGCCACGCCACCTGGGCCAGTGCACGGGATGGGACTTCAACGGCAGCGGCGTGAAGGAATACTTTCCGCAGTTTTATGGCCGGGTGCCGCAGGCGCCTGCCGCCGTGGCCGCAGACACCTCCCCGCAGTCACCCACCCCCGAAATATCCTTCAAATCGGCCTCTAGCGCTTTATAGACAAGCGCTAGCAGCTATCAAATTTGATACCCCCAACAAACCCATCGGAGAGCCCATGCGCGCACAGAACAAATCCATCATCGTCACCGGCGCCGGCAACGGCATTGGCGAAGGCATTGCCAAGCGCCTGGCCGCCGAGGGCGGCAAGGTCATCGTCAACGACATCAACGAGGCCGGTGGCCAGCGCGTGGTGGCCGAGATCACGGCAGCGGGCGGCACAGCGGCCTTCTTCAAGGCCGACGTGACCAAGTCCGCCGAGGTCAAGGCCCTGGTCGATGAAGCCGTGCGCCTGTATGGCCAGCTCGATGTGGTGGTCAACAACGCCGGCTGGACGCACCGCAACCGCCCCATGCTCGAGGTGAGCGAAGACGAGTTCGACAAGGTCTATGCGATCAACATGAAGAGCATCTACCTGTCGGCCATCCACGCCGTGCCCGCACTGCGCCAGGCCGGTGGCGGCAGCATCATCAACATCGCCTCCACCGCCGGCCTGCGGCCCCGCCCGGGGCTGACCTGGTACAACGGCTCCAAGGGCGCCGTCATCATCACCAGCAAGTCCATGGCGGCCGAGCTGGGCCCCGACAACATCCGCGTGAACTGCATCAACCCCGTGTTCAACCCCGACACGGGCCTGGCCGCCGAGTTCGCGGGTGGCCCCGTGGACGAGGCCCGCCGCGCCAAGTTTTTGGCCACCATTCCGCTGGGCCGCTTCTCTACCGCGCTGGACGTGGCCAACGCCGCGCTGTACCTCGCCAGTGACGAGGCATCCTTCATCAGTGGCGTGTGCATCGAGGTGGATGGCGGACGCTGCGTGTAAAGGCTCCAAGCGCGCTCGCAAGCCACTATCACTTGCGTTTGCGCGCGCCCAATCCGCACCAAGGCAGTGCGGATTGATTTGACGGTCTTGAAGCCGCTGCCTATAGTGCCGCCGATGTTTGCGAGCCACTCCCACGACACAGCCGCCAGCGCGACCGCGCCGCTGCGCCGTGCCGCGCGCTCGCAGGCCACGCTCCAGGCCGGTGACCGCCAAGTCTGCACGCTCGCTGCAGATTCCTGAGCCCGGCGACACCCCTCCCCTCCGCATTCTTTTCGCGCACCTCCTGTCGCCGGGCCCCTCGCCCAGCGCCAGCTTGCGTCTTGGTAGCAGCCAGGGCGCGAACGTCAGGAGTGTCCATGCCCCCGTTTCCTTCGGGCGAGATTTCGCTCGCCCCGTGCGCCCCTGCGCTCAGCCTTCCCGCCGATGAGGCAATCGCCAACACGGCCGTCGCCACCGACATCACCCGCCAGTTCATCCGTGCCAAGCGGCCCTGCGCCGATGGCTACCGCTGGTACCTGCGCCGCCAGGAGGGCGCCAGCAACTACCAGGCCCTGCTGGACGACCTGGTGCGCGAAGGCCGCGTGGAAGACGCCTGCTGGATGCTCGACCAGTTCGGCCCCACCAACGATGTACTGGAGGTGGAGCATCTGGGGGCCGATGCGCTGGTGTTTGCCCGCAGCGTGCGGTGCGGGGGCAGCGCCGATGTGGATGGTGTGCTGCGCACGGGCCGCAGCCTGAGCGTGCGGGGCGGCCTGCGGGTGGGCGGCGCACTGCGGGTTGGGGAAGATCTGCGCGTCTCGGGCGCGCTGCGCTGCGATGGCGGCGTGCGGTGGCACGGCGATGCGCGCGTGGGCGGGTCCCTGGTGGTCGCGCAGCGCCTGCAATGCACGGGCAGCCTGCGGGTGGGCGGTGAGCTCGATTGCGGCGCCTCGGCCCACATCGGCGGCCCATGTACGGTAGGTCAGGACCTGCGAGTCACCGCCGATCTGGACTGCGGCAGCGGCATCAAGGTGGGCGGTCACCTGCTAGGCGGGGCCTCCGTGCACGCCGTGCGTGGACTCCAGGCGGCGGGCGACGTGGACTGCCAGAGCCACCTGCAGGTGGGCTGGGGCGTGCGTGCGGGTGGGCACATCCACGCCGGAGGGGCCATCCGCGCGGGTGAAAGCCTATGGGCGGGCGAGACCATTGCAGGGGGCGAGGCCTATGGCGTGTATGCGGGCCTGGTGGTGCCTCTGACGGACTGGCCAAACAGCGCCAGGGTATGCGCCCGCGAACGGCCAGCGCGGTTGTTGAGCGGCTGCTGGACCGAGGGCCACGGGGAAGCGCCATGATGCCCGGAGTCTGCGCCCTGCCCCTCGCGCCCCGCATAGCCTCCGGTACCCCGTCCGCAGGCGGCTGGCTGGGGGCGGTGGGCCACCTGTTGACCGAACTGCGCATCGACGTGGACCTGTCGGGCCGCGACATCCAGCGCGAGTTTGACGCCCTGTACCACCGCATCCGCACCAACCCTCGCACCCGCGATGCGATGCGCCCGCTGGCCCTGCCCCTGCCCGGGCTGGAGTTCCGCCTGCGCGAGGCCGACGGCGAATATTTTGTGTATGCCATCGACCCGCTGCGCAACCGCATCGTGGCGTACACCGTGTTCAACCGGCTGGTCGAGGTGGACCGCCACACCGACCGCCACCTGCGCGCCCCCCACGCCAAGGTGGTGGATGGCTACCGCCGCATGGGCATTGCATCCGCCATCTACCGCTGGTGGCTGGACTCGGGGAGGAGCCTGATAACAGGCGCACGCCAGTCGGCCGGCGCCCACGGCCTGTGGATGGCCCTGGCCCGCGACTACGAACTGGCGGCGGCGCGCATCAACACCCACAAACGCGTTCAGCAGCTGCCGCTTCCACCACCCCCGGGGTTTTTCAACGCGCTGGACACCCGGCTGGTGCTGGTGGGGCGCGATTGCCGCCTGGCGGACTTCATGCAGCACGGGGCCTTGGGCGGCTGATCGGGTGACCCTGCCGTTCCCAGCCTCTCAGCCCAGCACCTCGCGCAGGGCAGCGTCGTACAGGCCGGTGAGCTTGTCCATCACCCCCAGCAGCCGCTCGCTGGTGGTGGCCACGGCGTTCAGCCCCGTGTCATCGGCAGGGCGGCGCAGTGCGGATTCAAAAAACAGCCACTGCGAATCGGCCAGCTCCAGCTCGTTGCGGATGGAAGGGGTGGAGACGGGTGCCGCCTTCAGCGTCTGCAGGGCCTGGCGGAAATCCATTGCGTCTGACGCCAGTTGCGCCTGCACCACCTTGGAGTCCACCTTGGCAGCACTCAAAAAGTAGTTCTTGGCCAGGCGCTGCGACAGCATGCGCTGGCGGCCCGCCAGGTTCACCAGGCGGGCACTGGGAGCCTGTGCCATCTTCTCGACGGCCTCGGTCACGGCCTGCGCAATGAGCAGCGTGCGGTCGGCCTGCTCCGAGGCCGCCACCACCAAGGCCGTGGTGGTGGCAGGCGCAGAGGTCATCTGGTTCAGCAGGGCAAACTGCTTTTGCACTTCGACCAGCTGCCGCCCGACGTCTGCGGGCCATTGGCCCAACTGCATGCCCTTGGCCAGTTCACCGCTGCCCGTCTGCACCATCTTGCGCGCCAACCCCATCACATCCACGGCCGCACCGGGCAGCACCTGCAGGTACTGCTGGCAATAGGCCTTGGCCATGCGCTGCGAAAGGGCGCGAAACCAGCCCGCATAGTTGATGGCCCCCGACAACCCCATCTGCGCCTGGGCCCCTGTCGCCCAAGTTGCCCAGGTAGGTAGCAGAATGCCGGCCGCCACCCACTGAAGGGCCACGCGGCGCTGGCATGGCGTGGCATCGGCTGAAAATTCACGCGTCAACATGGGAATCCCCTTGAAATCGGATGTGCAGATTGTTGCAATGCAGCATCCAAAACGCACTGCGCCATGTCAAAGGAGGGCCATACCACCGCCTTCGCAAAACTTGACCGCGATCAACTCCGCGCGCAGGGGCTTGCCCCCTCTGCAGGCGCCCATGCGGCAAAATCACGCCATGGCCGAACGTGTGATTCCTCTGGTGGACCTACGCATCGCCGCTCTGGCGGCGCGGGTGCCCACGCATCCCGTGGCCCCCACGGGCCTGCTCACCGACACCCGGGGCCGTCCGCTGCGCGACCTGCGCATCAGCGTGACGGACCGCTGCAACTTCCGCTGCAACTACTGCATGCCCAAGGAAGTGTTCGACAAGGACTACCCCTACCTGCCCCACGGCGCCTTGCTGAGCTTTGAAGAGATCACACGGCTGGCGCGCCTGTTCCTCGCGCATGGTGTGCGCAAGATCCGCCTGACGGGCGGCGAGCCCCTGCTGCGCAAGAACCTGGAAGCGCTGGTGGCCCAGCTGGCCGAACTGCGCACCGTGGACGGCCTGGCACCCGACCTCACGCTGACCACCAATGGGTCGCTGCTGGCGCGCAAGGCCCGCGCACTGAAGGATGCAGGCCTGAACCGCGTGACGGTGAGCCTCGATGGCCTGGACGACACGATCTTTCGCCGCATGAACGACGTGGACTTTCCGGTGGCTGACGTGCTGGCGGGCATCGAGGCCGCGCATGCTGCGGGCCTGTCGCACATCAAGGTCAACATGGTGGTCAAGCGGGGAACCAACGACCACGAAATCTTGCCCATGGCACGCCACTTTCGCGGCACGGGCACCACGCTGCGGTTCATTGAATACATGGACGTGGGCGCCACCAACGGCTGGCGCATGGACGAGGTGCTGCCCTCGGCCGAGTTGATCGAACGGCTGCGCGCCGAGCTGCCCCTGGTACAGCTCGACCCGAGCAGCCCCGGCGAAACCGCCGAGCGCTGGGGCTATGCCAATGCCCAGGGCCAATACGACCCCGCCCTGGGCGAGGTGGGCGTGATCAGCAGCGTGACCCAGGCTTTTTGCCAAGACTGCAACCGCGCGCGCCTGTCCACAGAAGGCAAGCTCTACCTGTGCCTGTTTGCCTCGGAGGGCTACGACCTGCGCACCCTGCTGCGCGGCGGCGCCAGCGACGAAGCGATTGCCTCGGCCATCGCCCCCATCTGGCAGCAGCGCAGCGACCGCTATTCGGAACTGCGCAGCAGCCTGCCTGCGGACACCACGCAAGGCGGTGCCCGGCGGGTGGAGATGAGCTATATCGGCGGCTAGCTGTGGGGCCAGCCCCGTGCATCTCGATCCTGTGGAGCCCCTGCACCGCGCCAGGGTACGGGCGCCGATTGTTTTAAGGCACCATGGGTGGCTGCGGCCTTCACCCTTTCCTCACCCCCACCCCATGCCCCTTCAACCCACGCACCGCGCCCTGTTTCTGGCCAATGCCACCGTCCTGGTCACGCACCAGATCGATGCCGCGTACTGGCACGAGTGGGAGCTGTTCCACATCCCCGGCGGCAACCAGGTCAACCTGCTGCTCAACCTGCCCATCATTGCGCTGGTGCTGTATGCCCAGGCACAGGTCGCCCGCGGCGAAGGCCCGGCGGCCCTAGCGTTCTACAAGCTCATGCCCTGCCTGGGGGCCTTGACCGTGGCGATCCACGGCCTGTTTTTTGCCCTGGGGCACGAGGCGTTCGCGCAACCCGTGTCCCTGGGCCTGCTGGCCTGCACAGCCGTCCTCTCGTGCCTGCAACTGACCGCGCTGCGTGCCCGGCAGCCGCTGTAGCGCCCTGCTTTTCACCCATCGCCCACCCCCCCATGATTGAAACCCAAGACATCACCGGCCTCGTGCTTGCAGGCGGACGCGGCAGCCGCATGGGCGGCGTCGACAAAGGCCTTCAGAGTTTTAGCGGCCTGCCTCTGGCGCTGCACACGCTGATGCGGCTGCAGATGCAGACCGGCGCCACCATGGTCAATGCCAACCGCAACCTCGCAGCCTACGAGGCGTTTGGTGCCCCCGTGTGGCCTGATGTACTGGCCGACTACGCTGGTCCGCTGGCGGGCTTTCTGACCGGGCTCGAGCGTTGCGAGACCCCCTGGCTGCTGACGGTGCCCTGCGACACCCCCCTGTTCCCACTGGACCTGGCCCAGCGCCTGGCGGCTGCGGCCGACGCCCAGGACGCCGACATCGCCATGGCCGCAGCGCCCGAGGACGATGGCACGGGCCACGCCACCGTGCGCACCCAGCCGGTGTTTTGCCTGCTGCGCGTGGACCTGCTCGAAAGCCTGGTCGCCTTCACCCAGGCCGGCGGCCGCAAGATCGATGCCTGGACGGCCCAGCACCCCTGCGCCATCGTTGCGTTTGACCAGCCGGGCGATGACCCCAAGGCCTTCTTCAACGCCAATACGCTGGCCGAGCTGCACTCGCTGGAAAACACCAGCGCCTCGCAGGCCCGGCAGACCTGACTCGCCCCACAACCGCCATGAACGCGCGCCCACCCACGGCTATCAGTTCCGTACAGATCCGCCCCTTGGTCGCCGCAGATGCCGTGGCCTACAAGGCCCTGCGCGACGAGGCGCTGCGCACCGCACCGGATGCGTTCACGTCGGACTATGAATCGTCGGTGGGCCGCGATGCCAGCGAGTATGTGGCGCGCTTTGGCACTGCGGAATCGGGCCAGTTCTTCCTGGGTGCCTTCGATGCCGCAGGCCAGTTGCTCGGCTGCCTGGGCTGCGAACGCGAGCAGCGCACCAAGCAGCGCCACTGTGCCGTGCTGGTGGGCATGATGGTGTCGCCCCGTGCGCAGCGCCAGGGCATTGGCCAGCAGCTGGCGGCCGCCTGTGTGGCAGCAGCCCGCCGCGTACCTGGCCTGACCCAGTTGGTGCTGACGGTGACGGCCTCCAACATGCACGTCGTGCACCTGTACGAGCAGGCCGGGTTCCGTGCCTGGGGCCTGTTGCCCAACGCCATCATGGTAGACGGCGTGGGCTTCGACAAGCTGCACATGGTGCGCGTACTCATCCCTGATTCCAACGACACAGATCCATGAAAACCATTGCCCAGATTGCCGCCGAGCTGCAAGGCTACGACCCGCAGGCCCTGAGCGCTGCCGATGTGAACGCGTTTCTGCAGCGGCTGGTCGAGCCCGTGACCGCCACCGAAGAGCTCCCCCTCTTCGACGCCCTGGGCCGCGTGCTGGCGCGGGACGTGGTCTCGCCCCTCAGCGTGCCCCCGCACGACAACTCGGCGATGGATGGCTATGCCTTTGCGGGCGCGCAGCTCGTTGCCGGGCAGCCCCTCTCACTGCGGGTAGTGGGCACGGCACTGGCGGGCAAGGCCTGGGCGGGCGCCGTGGCAGCGGGCGAGTGCGTGAAGATCATGACCGGCGCCATCATGCCCACGGGCCTGGACACCGTGGTGCCGCAGGAGTTCACCAAGGCCGCAGCCGATGGCCACATCACCATCGCAGCCGATGTACTGAAGGCCGGTGACAACCGCCGCTTCAAGGGCGAAGACCTGATGGAAGGCGGTCTGGCGCTGGCCCAGGGCACGCTGCTCAGCCCTGCCGCCCTGGGCCTGGTGGCCAGCCTGGGCCTGCCCACCGTGACGGTGTTCCGCCGTCTGCGCGTGGCGTATTTCTCGACCGGAGACGAGATCCTGAGCCTGGGCGAGCCACCCCGCGAAGGCGCCGTGTACGACAGCAACCGCTACACCGTCTTCGGCCTGCTCACCCGCCTGGGCGTGGAGGTGATCGACCTGGGCGTGGTGCGCGATGAGCCGGCACTGCTGGAGGTGGCCTTTCGCAACGCCGCACAGCGCGCCGATGCCATCATCACCAGCGGCGGCGTGAGCGTGGGCGAGGCCGACCACACCCGCACGATGATGAAGAAGCTGGGCGACGTGGCCTTCTGGCGCATCGCGATGCGGCCCGGCCGCCCTATGGCGGTAGGGAGCATTGCCGCTACTGAAAGTCAAGAAAAAATGGGCTCTAGCGCTTATCCATCAAGTGTTAATAGCTACCAAAATAATAGCAAAAAATCCCACAGCGGCGCTGTGCTGTTTGGCTTGCCCGGCAACCCCGTGGCCGTGATGGTGACCTTCCTCGCCTTCGTGCGCCCCGCCCTGCTGCGCATGATGGGCAGCACATACACCGCCCCGCCCCTGGTGCGCGCCACCAGCACCGAAGCCCTGCGCAAAAAACCCGGCCGCACCGAGTACCAGCGCGGCACCATCACCACCGCCGCTGATGGCACGCTGCAGGTGTGCACCACCGGCAACCAGGGCTCGGGCGTGCTCAGTTCCATGGTGCAGGCCAATGGGCTCATCGTGCTGCACCACGGCCAGGGCAACGTGGCCGTGGGCGACACGGTGGATGTGATGGTGTTTGACGGCGTTATTTGACCCCCTGAGTCGCGTCGCGCCTTCCCCCCAGCGGGACGACGCCCTCACTGCGGGGCGGCCCTTGCTCGGCGTCCCTCCCAGGTGCCGCGCCCGTGGCACCCCGTGCAGGCGAAGCACCGCACAATGGGTTTTTCCTCTGCACTTGTTTGGAAATCTTGCGCCTATGCCCTACGCCGCCCGACACCTTGCCCAACCCCCATCCCGCGATGACGTGGACCGCCTGCCCGGTGCCACCGTGGTGGAATTCGGTACCCCCTGGTGTGGCCACTGCCAACGTGCACAGCCCCTCATTGAGCAGGCACTGAAAGACCGCGCAGACGTGGCACACATCAAGGTGGAAGACGGCCCCGGCCAGCGCCTGGGCCGCACGTTTGGCGTCAAGCTGTGGCCGACGCTGGTGTTTTTGAAGGACGGAAAAGAGGTGGCGCGCCTGGTGCGGCCACAAACCCTGCAGGATGTGCTGGATGCGCTACCGGCAAACGGGGCGCCAATCTGAGCCCCCCAACGCCCTGAATGAAAAGAAGCCCCGGCGGGGCTTCTTTTCATTCTTCTTGCGCCAAGCTCTCTGGCTCGGGCCAAGGGCTACTTGGCCACGTAATCGTGTGGATGCAGCGGATGCCCTGGCTCCTCGGCTGCCACGGCCGTGTTCGCACCCGGCACCGCCTTGCGCGCGAACAGGGTGTACATGGTAGGCACGACAAAAATGGTGAGCAACGTGCCCAGCGACATGCCGCCCACAATCACCCAGCCAATCTGCGTGCGCGTCTCGGCACCAGCGCCCGAAGCCAGCGCCAGCGGGATGGCGCCCAGCACCATGGCGCCCGTGGTCATCAGAATGGGCCGCAGGCGCTGGGCCGAGGCTTTGACCAGCGCATCCACCATCTCCATGCCCTGCTCGCGCAGCTGGTTGGTGAATTCCACAATCAAGATGCCGTGTTTGGTGATCAGCCCCACCAGCGTGATCAGGCCAATCTGCGAATACACGTTGATCGACCCGCCGCTCCACTTGAGTGCCAGCAACGCGCCAATCATCGACAGCGGCACCGAGACCATGATGACCAGGGGGTCGATGAAGCTCTCGAACTGCGCCGCCAGCACCAGGAAAATAAAGACCAGGGCCAGCACGAAGACGATGCCCAAGGCTCCCTGCGAGCTCTTGAACTCCCGCGAGGTGCCGTTCAGGTCCGTGGTGTAGCCGGGCTTGAGCACCTTGGCGGCGGTGGCGTCCATGAAGTTCAGCGCCTCGCCCAGCGAGTATTCGGGCGACAGGTTGGCCGTGATAGTGGCCGAGCGGCGCTGGCCGAAGTGGTTCAGCTCGCGCGGGCTCACGCTCTCGCGCACCTTGACGAGGCTGGACAAGGGAATCATGGATTCATTGCGGCCCCGCACGTAGATGGTGTCAATGTTCTCGGGCGTGGTGCGGCCCCGGGCCGCCGTCTGCACGATCACATCGTATTGCTCGGCATCGCGCTTGTAGCGGGTCACGGTGCGGCCCCCCAGCATGGTTTCGATGGCCTTGGCCACCACGTCCACATTCACCCCCAGGTCCGCAGCACGCTCCCGGTTCACCTCGATGCGCAACTCGGGCTTGTTCAGGCGCAGGTCGACGTCGGGCCCCACGATGCCGGGGTTCCGCGCGATTTCGGCCATGAAAGCGTTGGTGACGGCATTGAGGTTTTCGTAGCTGTCCGAGGTCTGGATCACATAGGTGAGCGGCCGCGCCCGGAAGCCCTGCCCGAGCGATGGCGGCGTGATGAGAAAGGCGCTGACGCCCGGCAGGCCCGAAACCTTGGGCTGCAGCTCCCGCGCCAGCTCCAGGGTGGTGCGGTTGCGCTTTTCCCAATCGACGGTGCGGTAAATCACACTGCCCTGGGCAACGGTGGGGTTGCCGATGTTGGCAAAGATCCGGTCGAACTCGGGGTAGTCGCGGCCGATTTTCTCCAGCTCCAGCGCGTAGCGGTTGGTGTAGTCCAGCGTGGCGCCGTCGGGGGCGGTCACGCTGGCCAGGATGGTGCCCCGGTCTTCCAGGGGCGAAAGCTCTTGCCGCATGCTGGGGTACACCACCACCAGCGCAGCGCCACTGATGGCCATGACGGCCAACACGATCCAGCGGGCCTGAAAGATGGCGCCGCGCACACCACCACGTTCGCTGCCTTGGCTGCGCCAGCGTGCGGTGACCAGCCACCGCAGCAGGCGGCCATAGGCATCCGACAGCGCGTTGAGCCAGCGCTCCATCGAGCGGTCGAACCAGTTGGGCTTGGGGTTGTGCTTGAGCAGCAGCGAACACATCATGGGCGACAGGGTCAGCGCCACAAAGCCCGACACCACCACAGCGCCTGCCAATGCCAGGGCAAACTCCACAAACAGCCGGCCGGTGCGCCCCGGGGTAAAGGCCAGCGGGGCATACACCGCTACCAGCGTCAGCGTCATGGCCACGATGGCAAAGCCGATTTCGCGCGCGCCTTTGATGGCGGCCGAGAATGGGTCCAGCCCCTCTTCGATGTGGCGGTAGATGTTCTCCAGCATCACGATGGCATCGTCCACCACCAGGCCAATGGCCAGCACCAGCGCCAGCAGCGTGAGCGTATTGATGGAAAACCCGGCCAGCGACATCAGCGCAAAACTGCCCACCAGGCTCACCGGGATGGTGATGATGGGGATGATGGACGCGCGGAAGGTGCGCAAAAACACAAAGATCACCAAGGCCACCAGCACCACGGCCTCGGCAATGGTGCTGTACACGCTTTTGATCGAGCGGTCGATGAACAGGGAGTTGTCGTTGGCAATGTCGATGCCGATGTCCGGTGGCAGGTCGGCCTTGAGCGTGGGCAGCATGGCGCGCACACCCTGTGCCAGTTCCAGCGGGTTGGCCGTGGCCTGGCGGATCACGCCCACCGAAATGGCCTCGCGCCCGTTCAGGCGCACCCGGCTGCGGTCGCTGGCGGCCCCTTCCTCCACCTTGGCCACGTCACGGATGCGCACCGGAAAGCCGTTCACGGTGCGGATCACCACCTCGGAAAACTGCGACGGCGTGGCCAGGTCAGTCTGCGAGGTGACGCTGAACTCGCGTTGCTGCGACTCGATGCGGCCTGCAGGCAGCTCCAGGTTGTTGCGGCGGATGGCGTCTTCCACATCCTGCGTGGTCAGGCGGTAGCCCGCCATGCGCTCCGGGTCGAGCCACACGCGCATGGCGTATTTGCGCTCGCCATAGATGGGCACATCGGCCACACCGGTCACCGTCTGCAGCCGGGGCTTGACGATGCGGTTGATGAGGTCGTTGATCTCGAGCGGTGTGCGTGTGTCGCTGCTGAAGGCGAGCCACATCACGGGCGAGGCATCGGCCTCCACCTTGGCGATCACGGGCTCGTCCACTGCGTCTGGCAAGCGGTTGCGCACCCGTGCAGTGCGGTCGCGCACCTCGGCGGCGGCGTTGTCCGCATCTTTTTCGAGTCGAAAGCGCACGCTGATCTGGCTCTGCTCCGCGCGGCTGATGGAGGTGATCACATCCACCGCATCGATACCGGCGATGGAATCCTCCAGCGGCTTGGTGACCTGCGATTCGATCACCTCGGCCGATGCGCCTGCATAACGCACGCTCACCGTGACCACGGGCTCATCGATCTTGGGGTATTCGCGCACCGAAAGGCGCGTGAAGCTCACGGCACCAATCAGCAGCACCAGCAGCGACAACACGGTCGCAAAGACCGGTCGGCGTATCGATATTTCAGCGAGTTGCATGGCAGTCCTGGAACTTCATCGATCACGCGGGATGGCGTGGGCTGCCTTGTGGTGCCCGGCTGGGCGTGCCTGCAGGCTGGCAAGGGTTGGGGCCAGGCAACGGAGCCACGACGGCATTGGGCGATGCTGCAGTAGTGGTGGTGGCGGCGGCCACGGGTGCTGCAGCCATCGGCTGCGCCGCCGCGCGGGGGCCGCTGGCGGTGTCGGCCGCCGTGGGCACCGGTGCATCGGCTGCCGCTACCGCACTGCCAGCACTGGCTGCGCCCATTGCCCCTGCCGCTCCAGATGCAGCGCGCGCAGGTGAGGGCGACGGCGACGCACCATTGCCCGGCTTGCCCAGCTCCACCACACGCACCACGGTTCCGTCCTTCTGGATGCGCTGCTGCCCTGCGGTGACCACCATGTCTCCCAGGGCCAGGCCATCCACCACCTCCACAAAACCCGGGGTGCGGGCCCCCAGCTTGACGGGGGTGCGTTGGGTCGCGCGGCTGCCGGGCTCCTTGCCATCAACGATCTTGAGCACATAGGGGCTGCTGCCGTCGGGCACCACGGCCTCCTCGGGGATCACGCGGGCATTGCTGCGCTCCGAGAACACCGCCGTCACGCGCGCAAACATGCCGGGGCGCAGTTGCAGGCGCCGGTTGTCGATGCAGCCGCGAACCGCCACAGCGCGGCCGTCGGTGTCAATCTGAGGGTTGATGGCCTGCACCACGGCGCTGTAGCGCACGCCCGGCAGGGCGTCGAACACCACCTGGGCGGTCTGGCCCGTGCGGACCTTGTTCTGCAGGCGCTCGGGCAGGCGGAAATCCACGTAGACCGCGTCCAGGTCTTCGACATTGACAATGTCGGCGCCGTCTTTCAGGTAGTCGCCTACGTTCACGCCGCGAATACCAGCAATGCCGTCAAACGGCGCCACAATCTTCAGGCGCGAGGCCGTGGCCTGCGCCAGGGACAGCTTGGCCCGCGCCACTTCGAGGTTGGCAGCGCTTTCATCGACCGAACGCTGGCTGATGAAGCCCTGGGCCACCAGCTCCTGGTTGCGTTTGTGGTTGGCCTGCGCAATTGACAGTTCGGCCTGGCTCTGCTGGACCTGGGCGCGGGGCAACTGGTCGTCAAACTGCACCAGCACCTGCCCGCGCCGCACGCGCTCACCATCGCGGAAATTGAGCGCCGTGATGCGCCCGCTCACCTCGGGGCGCAGCACCACGCTTTGGCGTGATTTGAGACTGCCCACGGCTTCGGCATCGTCGCGCAGCGCCATCTGCCGCACAGCCACGGCCTCCACCGCCACGGGGCGGCCAGCGCCCCCTCCCTTGGCTGCAGCGCCGGCGGGTGCATTGCCCCCTGCACCGGGCGCTGACGACTCGCTGCGCGGGGGCTGCGCCGGTTTTTGAAGCCACCAGGCAGCGCCCGATGCGGCAGCGATGCCGATGACAGCGAAAACGATGTATTTGTTCTTGGACGCCATGGGTCAATGAAAGCGGGTGGTGTGGGGAGCGCAATCAAACAATGTATCAGTGCGTGTCTTGCGCTGCATCCAACCACGGTATGACCCCAAGGGCAATTGCGGCAGATTTACGCAGGCTTTACATGCTGCAGAAACAAAAAAAGCCCCCGAAGGGGCTTGCGGCGCAGAAACGCCGCCGCGCTGCGCTTTGGCATACGCCAGCGATCACCCGCGCCCCAGGGCCTTGTCGACGCCCCGGTTGGCCAGCGCATCGGCACGCTCGTTGCCGGGATCGCCAGAATGCCCTTTCACCCACCGCCATTCGATGCGGTGTCCACCCGTGCTCACGAGGGCATCCAGCCGCTGCCACAGCTCCACATTCTTGACCGGCTGCTTGGAAGCCGTGCGCCAGCCCTTGGCTTTCCAGCCATGGATCCACTCGGTGATGCCCTTGCGCACATATTCGCTGTCCAGGTACAACGTCACGGCACAGGGCCGCTTGAGGGCGGAGAGCGCCTCGATCACGGCCATCAGCTCCATGCGGTTGTTGGTGGTGCCCAGCTCTCCACCAAAAAGCTCTTTCTCCGTCGATCCCGAGCGCAACCATGCACCCCACCCTCCGGGGCCCGGATTGCCCTTGCAGGCGCCATCTGTGTATATCTCAACCTGGTTCAAACTGTGTTCCTGTCTCTGTCATCGCTGCCTGTGAATAGGCGGGAGGTGCGGCCCGTTGCCCCCACCGGGCCGGCGCGGTTGGCAATGGGCACCGTGGCGGCGGACCGCTGCCGGGTGGACCGCCAGGCGGGTTCCAGCAAACGCATGCCATGGACCCGCTTGACCGCAACCAGAAAATAGGCCGCGCCAAAAATGGGCCACCACCGCTCGCCCAGGGGGTCCATGAAGCCAAAACGCTCCAGCCACTGGGTGCTGCGCACCGCTGGACGATAACAGCCAAACTGGGCCGACTCGACCTCGAAACTCAAAAGCCTGAGCCAGTCGCGCAGGCGCCGGTAGCCAATGAACTCGCCCACGTCGGGCAGGTACAGCGTGCCCTTGCCCATGCGCTGGTACATGCGCGCACGCCACTGGCGCAATCCCCACAGGCTCGTGGGGTTCAGCCCGCTGATGACCACCCGCCCCTCGGGCACCAGCACCCGCTCCACTTCGCGCAGGGCCGCATGGGGGTCCATGCTCAGCTCCAGGGTATGGGGCAGCACCAGCAGATCGAGGCTGGCCTCCGCAAACGGCAAGGCCACGGGCTCTGTCAACAGATCCACCGCGCGGCGCTGCAGGGGGGCGTCGCCGTTACCGGTCTCCAGAAAGGCAATGGAACCCTGCACTGCCTCCTGCCCCAGCGCCAGCCACTGGTGGGGCATGCGGTTGGCACGCAGGCCATCCAGCAGGGGCATTCCGAGCTGCAGGCTGTGGTACCCAAAGATATCTGCCACCGCTTCGTCGAAGCGCGCCTGCTCCCACGCCAACAGGTACCGGCCCGGCGGGGAATCGAACCAGTGGTGCAAACCTATAATTTGATCGCTCATGAACTTGCTGCCGCTACCCGCCTTTACCGACAACTACATCTGGATGCTGCATGACGGCCGCCAGGCGATCGTCGTGGACCCGGGAGATTCCGCGCCCGTACTGCAGGCCCTGCAGCACCTTGGTGTGCAGTTGCGGACCATTCTAGTCACGCACCACCACGCCGATCATGTCGGCGGCGTGGATGCCCTGCGCAACGCCACTGGCGCCACGGTCTATGGCCCCGCCCGCGAAAAAATCCCCGAGCCGCTGCACCGCCTGGCGCACGGCGATGCGGTGGAAACGCTGGGGCTGCGCTTTGAAGTCATCGACGTGCCGGGCCACACCGCCGGCCACATTGCCTACTACTGCCCCGACATCGACGGTGCGCCCCTGCTGTTCTGCGGCGACACACTTTTTTCGGGCGGCTGTGGCCGGCTGTTTGAAGGCACGCCCGCCCAGATGCTGGACTCCCTGGACCAGCTCGCAGCGTTGCCGGGGAACACCCGCGTATGCTGCACGCACGAGTACACGCTCTCCAACCTGAAATTTGCCCGGGCCGTGGAACCCGGCAATGCGGCATTGCTCCACTACAACCACCAATGCGAGGCACTGCGGGCCAGCCAACAGCCCACACTGCCGTCGCGCATGGCCCTGGAGCGAGACATCAACCCCTTCCTGCGCGTGCGTCAACCTGCGGTGGCCCAAGCCGCCCAAGGCTACGACACGCAGGTGAATCAAGACGATGCAGTGGCGGTACTGGCCGCACTGCGCCAATGGAAAAACGAGTTTCGATGAAAATTTTGCACATCGCCTGCCTGGCTTGCGCGCTCTGGCTCACGGGCTGCGCCACCACCGGGCCTTCGCAGGACAGCGCAGCTGGCACCGCCCCTTCTTCCTCCGCCGGCGCCCCACCCCGGATCTCCCACACCCCCGTCATTCCCAACGGCCCGCTCAGGCCGATTACGGCAGCGCAGGCTGCCAGTGGCGAGGTCGCGTCGCTTTCGACCCCCGCCGACCTGTGGGACCGCATCCGCCGGGGCTTTGCGATGCCCGACCTGCAGCATGAACTGGTGCAGGACCGCGAGCAATGGTATGCCACGCGCCCCGACTACATGCAGCGCATGACCGAGCGCTCCAGCAAGTACCTGTTCCACATCGTTGAAGAGCTGGAGCGGCGCGGCATGCCCACCGAGCTGGCGCTGCTGCCCTACATCGAAAGCGCGTTCAATCCCCAGGCCGTCTCCAGCGCCAAGGCGGCTGGCATGTGGCAGTTCATGCCCGCCACGGGCAACTATTTCGACCTCAAGCAGAACGCGTTCCGCGATGACCGCCGCGATGTGCTCGCATCCACACGCGCCGCGCTCGACTACCTGCAAAAGCTCCATGGCATGTTCGGCGACTGGCACCTGGCCCTGGCCGCCTACAACTGGGGCGAAGGCAGCGTGGGACGGGCCATTGCCCGCAACCAGAAGCAGGGACTGGGCACCAGCTACACCGACCTGAACATGCCGGCTGAAACCCGCATGTACGTGCCCAAGCTGCAGGCCGTCAAGAACATCGTCGCGAATCCCGAGGCCTTCCGCACCGAGTTGCCACTCATCGAAAACCACCCCTATTTCCAGACGGTGGACATCACCCACGACATCGACGTGGCCCTGGTCGCCACGCTGGCCGGCGTGCGCGAAGAGGACTTCCGGGCATTGAACCCGTCCTTCAACAAACCGGTGATCCTGGCAGCAGGCACGCCACAAGTCCTGCTGCCCTGGGACAACGCCAAGGTGTTCCAGCGCAACCTTGAAGCGCGCCGCGAGGGGCAATATGCCAGCTGGACCGTGTGGTCCGTGCCGTCCACGATGACGGTGGCTGAGGCCGCCCAGCGGGCGGGCATGAGCGAGAACGACCTGCGCAGCATCAACAACATTCCCCCGCGCATGCTGATCAAGGCGGGTTCGGCACTCATGATCCCGCGTTCGTCCGCCATTCGCCAGGATGTGTCCTCCCACCTGGCAGACAATGGTCAGGTCGCTTTCTCGCCAGAGATCGTCACCCGCCGCACGACGGTGAAGGCCGGCAAGGGCGAGACCGTGGCCAGCATTGCCCGGCGCTACAAGCTCACGGCGGCCAACGTGGCGGACTGGAACGATGTGCGCGCGACGGCGGCCTTCAAGGTAGGCCAGCAGGTGGTGGTGTATCTGCCCGTTCGGCAGGCCGCCCCGCAGGCACGGAACGCACGCACGCCGGTGGCGCGCTCCGGCGCTGCAGGCAAGCGCGCAGCCGATGCGCCGGTGCGCCGAGGAGGTACGCCCTCCAAGGTCAAGCGCCGCTGAAACGCCACAGACGAAGCGCGAGAGGCGTGCCGAGAAGCCCGCCTCAGAACTTCAGGGAGTGCATGCCCAGCAGCCCCAGGATGCCCATGATGATGAGGTACAGCGCCACGATGGTGCTGAGCAGACGGGGCATGACGAGGATGAGGATGCCCGCGATCAAGGAGACGAGTGGGCCGACGCTGAGGGTAAAAGACATGGTGCAATCCTTGTGGGGTAGGTGACTGGTAGGCCGAGGCTACGGCAAACCGAACGCCGACGAATGTAAGCCATCTTCCCGACCCGAATGCCCGCGCCGCCACCGGAAGTGCGCGGCCTCACTTCAACATCCAAGGCTCTGGCGAAGAACCCACCGGCACGCCAGCGGCCAGCTCCAAGCGCCCCCAAGGGGCACCTCGCATTCAGACGTTGAATTTCTGCCGCGCCTTGCGCACAAAGTCGTTGGTGTAGGTGCGAGTCAGCTCCACCTTGAAATCCGCCAGCTCGGGGTGCACCCGCGACAACACGCGCAAGGCCGTGGCCGCGCCATCGTCGGGCATCATCCCATGGGTCGAATAGGTCTCGCGCACGCGGCTGAAGGCGGCCAGGTACAACCCCCGGTCTCCCATCAGATAGCCCGCGGGCACCGCCTTGACGATGTCTGCAGGTCCCGCCGTCTGCAACCACTTGAGGGCATGCACGATGCCGTTGGCCAGCGCCTGTGCCTGTGCGGCATGTTTTTGCAGGAAGGCTTGCGGTGCATAAAGGCAGCTGGCAGGCATGGCGCCGCCAAACATCTCCTGTGCGGCCTTGAGCGAACGCATGTCGCCGGCAATGCGTGTGTCTGCCTTTTGCTCCAGCAGCGTCATGATGGGGTCGGCATGGCACAGCGCGTGCACCTGGCCGGAACGCAGAGCGTTCATCGCGGCCATGCCCGAACCCACGCCGACAAATGCCACGTCGCGCGGGCCCAGGCCTGCCCGCGCCAGCACCAGGCTGGCCGCGAGGTGCGTGGACGAACCCACGGACGACACACCAAGTCGTCGCCCCCCCAAATCCGCCAGATCCTTGTAGGCAGGCAGCGAGCGCAGCGAAACTCCCAACGCCAGCTGGGGCGCACGCCCCTGCACCACCAGCGACCGATAGGCCTGGCCGCGCACCTGCTGCCGGATGGTGTGCTCGAAAGCCCCGGCACAGACATCCGCCACGCCGTCCTGCACCGCCTGCAGCGCCAGTGCACCTGCCGAAAAATCGCGCACCGTCACGTCCAGCCCTTCCGCCCGGAAGTAGCCCAGTTGGTCGGCCAGCGCCAGCGGCAGGTGGTAGAGCACACCCTGCCCACCCACGGCGATGGTGACGCTGCCCAGTGCCGCACCGTCCACCTGCGCCCGCACCATGGCAGGCGCAAACACCCCCGCCGCCGACAGGGCAGACACGGCACCAAAGGCGCGGCGAGTGAGTAAAGGACGGGTCATGAAAATCAGTGAAAATTGCAATGCTGCATTGCAACAATCGTGCCGCAGAGCCAGCAAGCCCGCATCAGGGGGAATCCCAGCGGGTTTCTACTTACCAGGGTTTAAAAATCTATAGAAACGGGACGCAACAGCCCGCAAAAAGAGCCACAGCCCATTCAAGGGCCAGCCGACGAGGGTCAGCGGTAGCCGAGAAACAGGATGCCAATGTTGACCAGCAGCGCCCCGGCCCAGACCGCACTGCGCACGGTGGGCATGTCGGACACGTACATCATGATGTAGAAGATGCGCAGCATCACATACAAAAGCGCCAGGATGTCCAGCAACGTCTGCCCCGCCCCCAGCAGGTGCGCAATGATCACGGCACCGATGAAGAACGGCAAGGCCTCGAAACTGTTGGCCTGCGCCGCATTGGCGCGGGCCCGCCAGTCCGTCTGCCGGGCCATCCAGGCGCGGGGATCGTGGTTGTCAAAACCGCCGTCCTTGCGCGACTTGCCCAGGCTGCCGCTCTTGGCGAGCCAGGCGCAGCCAATGGGAAGCAGGGCCGCGATCAGCACGCACCAGTAAGCCACTGTGAACCGTGCAACATGCATGGTGGTATTCATTTTTAAGCCTTTTTGGGCTCCAGCGCTTGATACATAAGCGCTAGCAGCTATTAAATTGTGAGTATTCTAGCCGCCGTGGACCCCTGGTTCCGTGAACTGACTACCGGCGGTCCACCAGTGCATGCGCAATCGTGCCCAGGTCCACATACTCCAGCTCGCTGCCCACGGGCACACCACGCGCCAGCCGTGTCACATGCAGCCCCCGGCTCTTGAGCGCCTCGCTGATCACATGGGCCGTGGCCTCGCCCTCGGCATTGAAATTGGTCGCCAGGATGACCTCCTGCACGGTGCCGTCGGTGGCCCGGTCCATGAGCTTTTGCAGGCCAATCTCCTTGGGGCCGATGCCATCCAGCGGACTGAGCCTCCCCATGAGCACGAAATAAAGCCCCTTGAACGCGCCCGTGCGCTCCAGGGCCGACTGGTCTGCCGGCGTTTCCACCACACACAGGCGCGTGGCATCACGCGCTGGGTCCAGACAGGTGCTGCACACCTCGGCCTCAGTGAACGTGTGGCAGCGGGCACAGTGGTGCACCGACCCCGCGGCCTCGTGCAGCGCCTGCGACAACACCTGCGCCCCCTCGCGGTCGTGCTGCAGCAGATGGAACGCCATGCGCTGCGCAGACTTGATCCCCACCCCCGGCAACCGGCGCAGCGCCTGGATCAAAACGTCGAGGGAATCGGTGGTGGACATTGGTTGGGATGGAAATCTGGAAAAACTTGGGGCGCTTGTAGCGGCAGGACGGCTTCGACAAGCTCAGCCCGAACGGTTGTGTGGAGAAGAGGCTTCACCCCTCGCAAGCTCTCCACCACGAACAAACAACAAAAAAGGTCTCGCTGAACCCGGTATTCACACCCCGCCTTCACGGGCGTAGCGAGCGGGATGAGCTGCTAGGCGGGCGGAGCACAGGAACCGGAACGTACTTGAAGTACGCGAGGATTCCGAGCACCGCCCAACGACGCAGATCGCCCGCTCGGTAGCCAGCCTCAGAAGGGGAATTTCATGCCGCCGGGGAGGCCTGGCATCCCTTGCGTCAGCTTGCCCATCTTCTCCGCCGAAGTTTCCTCCGCCTTGCGCACCGCCGCATTGAACGCCGCCGCCACGAGGTCTTCCAGCATGTCCTTGTCTTCGGCCAGCAGGCTCGGATCGATGGTGATGCGCTTGACGTCGTGTTTGCAGGTCATCAGCACCTTCACCAGGCCAGCACCCGATTCACCTTCCACCTCGATGAAGGCCAGTTCATCCTGCGCCTTCTTGAGGTTGTCCTGCATCGCCTGGGCTTGCTTCATGAGGCCGGCGAGTTGTCCTTTGTTGAACATGGTGTGGTTTCCTTTTCAGTTTCTATCGTTGGATACAAGTACGTAATGAGAGGGCGTGCAGCGGGTCATCATGCAGGCTTGATGCTGCCCGGCACGATTCTCGCGCCGTAGTCACGCATCAGCGATTGGACGAAGGGATCGTTGTTCACGATTTCTTCTGCGCGGCGCTGGCGCTCGGCAGCGGCAGCTGCGTTGCGGCGGGCGGGGCTGTCGATGACAACACCCACTTCCACCGTGATCTGGGTGGCGTGGCCGGCAGCCTCCAGCGCGGCGCGCAGGCGCTCGCGTGCGGTGGGCTGGTTCAGGGACTCACGCTCCACACGCAGCAGCCAGTGGCCCCCGTCGCGCGCCACCAGTTGCGACTGCAGGGCCAGCTCACGCACCAGGGCGGTAATCGACTCTGCCACCACCATCTGCCGCACGGTGGCGTGCCAGACATCGCCTTCTTCCGTGGGCGTATAGCGCGCAGAAACGGGCGTGGGGGCAGAGAGCGGCAGCGGTTGCAGCCGTTCACCCGGCTCAGGCGATTCACGCACCGGAATCGCTACAAATTCAGGAGCGCCTTGCGCTTGTTGATATTGCGCTGGAGGCTGATTTCTTTCAAACCTCTCGGGTGTCCGCACCGAGAGCACCGTGGCGGCTAAACCCATAGGCGGCACGGAGCCCGGCTCGTCCGAGCCCGGCCAGGGAGGCGGTTCAGAGGAATCGGCAGGTTCGGAAGACAGGTCTTGCACCACCGGTGGTGCCAAGCCTGCAGCCGCAACTACGGCTGCCACCGCTGCTGCGGGTGAAGCCGCTTGCGCCGGGGCCACAGGCGCAGCGCCCACCGGAAGAGCCTGCGGCGCAGGAGCCACCCCCGTTCGAACCACGGGCGCCGGCACAGCGACAGCCGCAGCGGCAGGTGCCGCAGAAACCGCCGTTGCTGAACCGGAAGACGCGGTTTCAGCCCGCGTCAGAGTTTTTTTTTCAGCCGAATCGCCCGAAGGCTTGAACGCCAGCAAGCGCAGCAGGACCATGGTCAGTGCCGCGTACTCATCCGGCGCCAGGCCCAGTTCACCACGCCCGTGCAAGCACAGGCTGTAGAGCAACTGGGTTTCGTCGGCAGGCATCAACGCAGCCAGGCGGGCTGTTTCTGCCGCTTCGGGGTCATCGGCATCCACGGCGCCTGCCATTTGGGGCACGGCCTGGAACACCGCCATGCGCTGCAGCACGGCGCTCATTTCTTCCAGCGTGGAGGCGGCCGACAGGCCATTGAGGCGCAGCGTGTCCGAGGTTTCCACCACGGTCTTGCCGTCGCCCTGGGCGAGCGCATCAATGAGCCGGAACACGTAGGAACGGTCCACCGCACCCAACATCTGGCGCACGGCGGCTTCCTGCAACTGGCCACTGCCGAAGGCGATGGCCTGGTCGGTGAGCGACAGCGCATCGCGCATGGAACCCCGCGCGGCGCGCGAGAGCAGGCGCAGGGCCTGGGGCTCGGACGACACGTTCTCCGACGCCAGCACCTGCGTGAGGTGCGACAACACGGTCTCTGGCGCCATGGGGCGCAGGTTGAACTGCAGGCAGCGACTCAACACCGTGACCGGCACCTTCTGCGGGTCCGTCGTGGCCAGCACAAACTTGAGGTACTCGGGCGGCTCTTCCAGCGTCTTGAGCATGGCGTTGAACGCCGTGTTCGTGAGCATGTGCACTTCGTCGATCATGAAGACCTTGAAGCGCCCTTGCACAGGCTTATAGACGGCCTGTTCCAGCAGGCTCTGCACCTCGTCCACACCCCGGTTGGAGGCCGCGTCAAGTTCGGTGTAGTCGGGGAAGCGACCGCTGTCGATGTCTGTGCAGGCCGAGCAGACGCCACACGGCGTGGCGGTGATGCCGCCCTGCCCGTCTGGCCCCTGGCAGTTGAGGGACTTGGCCAGAATGCGCGACACCGTGGTCTTGCCCACGCCCCGCGTGCCCGTGAACAGGTAGGCGTGGTGCAGGCGCTGCTGGGTGAGCGCGTTGGTCAAGGCCTGCACCACGTGCTCCTGCCCCACCATTTCGGTGAAATTGCGGGGACGGTACTTGCGGGCGAGCACGAGGTAGGACATCCGGCAGATTCTACGGGCTGGGCCGGGTGTCCTTTCGGCATCCCGGGCAACGGGGCTGTTCAGAAAAGTGCACCCGCATCCGTCGTACAATCTCAGGTGACGGGCCTCCCCGCATGGTGAAGCGGCCAACCGGGTCAGGTGGGGAACCAAGCAGCCCTAACTGTGGAGTCAGTGCCGGGGGTAAGGCTCGTCAACTTCTTTTTTCGGTGCCGTTGCGCGCCTGCGCAATGGTCCCGGCGCCATGTTCGCGCCCACCCCCTCCCCACTTTCATTCGGCACGACATCTGTCCTGCGGGCCAGGGCAGCCTTTGGCCTCCTGTCAGCGCTGTCCGACACCGTTTTGCGGTGTGCCGGATTGCACAACCCCGGTGGAAAGCGCACACTTTGTTGCATCGCTTCATCCTTTATTTTCATCGGGTGCTGCCATGTCGACCCGCCGAACTTCGCCAGTGATTCCTTACCGCCATGGCGCGCTGGCGGTCGGTTTGAGTCTTGCAACAGCCAGTGCAGCATGGGGAGCCGATCCGCGCGGTCTTCGGTTTGCCGACGAAGCCTGGGCCAGTTTGCAACAAGAAGCCAGCATCCGGTCTTCATCCACCTATGAATTGAACAGTGTCGTGCTGCCCAGCCTGGGTGAGGCACCTTTCTGGCAGACGACGGGAGCGGTCCACACGGGCAGCAGCGTCCACAGCACACAGCAGATCGGCATGACACGCTGGTTCACGCCAGGTTCGCCCGAATCGCTCTCATCGCCCGATGCGCGGAGCAGTTTCGGGCTGCTGCTGGGCATGACCGCACCCGCCCCATCTGCTGGCGCAGCCCCCCTCACAGCGGGCGCTATGGTGCCCGCGAGTTTGGACCTGGGGGTGCGCTGGCGGTCCCGCCTCGACAGCGGGCACCATCTGGACATCACGGCCTGGGCGCGCGCGCCCCAATGGAGCCAGCCTCAGGATGCCATGGGCATGATCTGGCAGTCTCAGCCGCCGATGTACGGAACCCGGATGGAGGTGCAGTGGGCATCCTCCCGCACCGGAGGGCTGGTGCCCGAGTTTGGGGCTGTGGGCGTGCAATTGCAGGGCGGATCGCGACTGGTGCTGCGGGCGCGCAAAGGCGGGCCCATGCTGTACTACCGCGCCAAGTTCTGACCCCCTGAGACGCTTCGCGCCTTCCCCCCGAAAGGGGACGCCTCCAGTGGACCGGTAAAGCCGGATCCACGGTGGCACTGGCGTTGACAGTGCGCCAGGTGCTGACGGCAGGTCTTCTTTAAGCGCCTTGCGCCAGCCAGCGCAGCGCGCCCTCGCCCGCCACGCGGCCGCTGGCCATGCTGGCCGTGATCAAGTAGCCCCCTGTGGGAGCCTCCCAGTCCAGCATTTCGCCCGCGCAGAACACGCCGGGTGCAGCGGTGGCCATGAGGTGGGCATCGAGCGCTTCAAAAGCCACGCCGCCTGCGGTGCTGATGGCCTCGTCCAGAGGGCGAGCGGCAATCACCGTGATCGGCAGTGCCTTGATCGCATGGGCCAGCACCACCGGGTCGTTCACACCGTCCTTGCCCAGGTGTTCGTACAGGATGCCCGCCTTGATGCCATCCAGCCCCAAGCGGCTCTTGAGGTGGCTGGACAACGAGCGTGATCCGCGTGGATGGCGCACCTCCACCAGCACGCGTTCGGGCGTGTGGTCGGGCAGCAAATCCAGATGGAAAGTGGCATGGCCGTGCGCCTCGATCTCGTCGCGCAGCAGGTGCGACGCGGCATAGACCAGGCTGCCCTCGACGCCCGTCGCGGTGGCCACGAATTCGCCCCGCCGGCTGAAGGTGCGGCCCTGGCTGTCGCTCAATGCGAGCGCCACCGTCTTGAAGGGCTGGCCCGCAAAACGCTCGGCAAAGTGGGGCGTCCAGCCTGTAGCGGGCTCAGGCGTGCGGCCAATGAGTTCCTGCAGGAACGCGCGGCGCGTCTCGCCCGCAGGCACGTCACCACGCAGCACGTCGAAACCGCAATTGGCGGGGCGCAGCGGTGCCACGGCAATCCCGCGCTCGGCCAGAAAGGGCACCCAGGCGCCGTCCGAACCCAGGCGTGCCCAGCTTCCCCCGCCCAGCGCCAGCACCACGGCGCGCGCATGCACCACCCTGTCGTCGCCGGATGGCGCGGCAAAGCGCAGCGCACCATCGCCCGCCCAACCCAGCCAGCGGTGCCGCATGTGGAACAACACACCCTGCCCCCGCAAGCGCTGCAGCCAGGCGCGCAGCAACGGCGCTGCTTTCATGTCGGAGGGAAAAACCCGGCCCGATGTGCCCACAAAGGTCTCCACCCCCAGCCCCTGCGCCCAGGCGCGGATCTCGGGCCCGCCAAACGCGGTGAGCCAGGGTTCAACCTGCGGCTGGCGCTCTGCAAAACGGGTGGCAAACGGCGCATGGGGCTCGGAGTGCGTGAGGTTCAGCCCCCCTTTGCCGGCCAGCAGGAACTTGCGCCCCACCGAGGGCATGGCGTCGAACAGATGGACCACCACGCCCGCTTGCGCCAGCACTTCGGCGGCCATGAGCCCGGCAGGGCCTCCGCCCACGATGGCGACATCGCAGCGCAGGTCGGCCACGGTATCGGGGGCGGGAGGAACAGCAACATTCATGGGAAAACCTTTGGAGGGGGCAGGAGCCTGTCGGACTTGGAAATCGGAATGACCGTCAGAACAAGGAACCCTGGAGCGAATCGTCAGCGCCGGGCCTCTGCGGCGGGGGCGGCGATGCGGTCTTCGGTTCCTGCGCGGCGGGGGCGAGAGTATGCCGCAGAGCCGCCTCGGTGACTGGCTGCACGCCAGGCCCGGCAAGGGATATCTCCGGCACCAGCACCAGGCGCCCGTCGCCCGTGAGGAAAGCCGCGCGCACGGGTTCGCCAGGCGCCTGCCCCCGCACGGCGCTGCGGTAGCGCTGCAACTGCGCCAGCAGTGCGGGCTGGCGCTCGGGCTCGGCGGCACTTTTGTAGTCCAGCACCCACCAGCCCACACGCTCGGGTGGCTGGTGACAGTGCACCAGTCGGTCGATGCGCAGGCTTTGGCCCTGGTAGCGCAGGGGTGCTTCGTTGATGGCGGTGTCCACCACCGTGGCATCCCAGGCCCAGGCGCCTTCGCCCGCCAGGATGCGCTGTGCCGTCTGGGCTGCAACCCGCGCGGCGCCCACGGTGATGTCGAAGTCCTGCGCCAGCCGCGCTACGCGGGCTGCCGGCCAGCCCTGGGCGCGCAGTTCCATCAGCGAAACACCTGCCACGCCGGCCTGCTCCAGCAACTGGTGCATGGCCTCGCCCAGGCGCGATGCAGGGCTGGACAACGATGCCTCCGGGTCGGCCGGATCAGTGCCTTCTTCCACCACCCGGAGAGTAGTGCGCAGTTCGGCAGGAAGCACAGGCAACTCGGCCAGCGTGAATTGGTCGTGCATGCTGCCCGTCCTCGCTGCAACCCCATCGACTTCAACGACCTCGTCCAACCCCTGCGCATCCGCAACCAAGGGTGCCAGCCGGTTCCACCAACTGCCGGGCGCTGACACGCTGGGCAGCACGGACGACAGTGCCAGGCAATGTTTGGCGCGTGTCATGGCCACGTACAGCATGTTGAGCTCTTCGCGCTGACGGGCCTGTTGCTCGGCGGCCAGGGCGGCTTCGGCGCTGGGGGGCGGGCTGGATTCGCTGGCCAGAAAGACAAAACCTGCGGGTTCGGTCTTTTCGCCGGGCCAGTCCACCAGCACGCCCATGGTCTCGGCCTTTTGTGGGCGGGTGTCGGTGTCGAGCAGCAGCACGCAGCGCGCCTCCAGCCCCTTGGCGCCGTGCACGGTGAGCAGGCGCACCGCCTGCGCATCCACCCGGCCAGGCGCACGCACGCCGCCCTTCTTCATGGCACGCACAAAGGCATAGGGCGTGAGGTAGCGGCCACCGTCGTGCTGCAGCGCGGCCGACAGCAGCGCGCGCAGGTTGGCCAGCACCGCCATGCGCTGCGCGGCGGGCGTGGCAGCGGCAAAGCGGGCCAGCACGTCGCCATGCTGGTAGATGGCATGCAGCGCGTCGTGCGGTGGTAAGGCGTCCACCCAGGCTTTGTATTGGGCCAAATTGGCCGCTAGCGCTTGTTTATCAAGCGCCATTAGCTCACTTTTTTGTAGCAAATCGAACCAACTAGTGCCCGCGTGCTCTGGCTGGCGGCGCAGCTTCGCCAAGGCCACCAAGGCCTCGTCGCCCAGGCCAAACAGTGGCGACTTGAGCGCACGCGCCAGCGAGAGGTCGTGCCCGGTGGAAACCAGGGCATCCAGCAGCGCCACGATGTCCTGCACCTCGGGCGCGTCGAACAGATCGGCCTTTTCGGGCTGCACACAGGGCAAATGCAAGGCGCGCAGGGCGTCTTGCATGGCCGCAAGCCGGTCGCGCTTGCGGGCCAGCACCAGCACTTCGTTCGGCGGCGTACCCGCAGCAATCTGCGCCGCCACCCAGGCGGCAGCCTGCGTGCATTCGCGCATGCGCTGGGTTTCTTCGGCCTCGTGGCGTGGCTCGGTCAGGCTGTCGCGCCAGGCCATGGGGTCGTTGCCGGGGCCATCGTCGGCATCAGCGGGCAGGATGGCCGGCAGGCGCAGCAAGGTGCCCGGGTCGGTCGACTCGGTGGTGTGGTCGCGAAAACCCGTGGTCTCGTGCTGCGCCTGCGCCGTGCCCATCACGTGGTTCACGGCGGCGATCACGCCCGTGGCGTTGCGGCGGGTGTGGTCGCAGCTGAGCAGGTCGCCCCCCAGCCCATCGCGCACAAAAGCCTGCGCGGCGATGAACACCTGCGGCTCGGCGCGGCGAAAGCGGTAGATGCTCTGCTTCGGGTCGCCCACGATGAAGACGCTGGGCGGCTGCTGGCCACTGGCGCCGCCGCCCGAGCCCGCATAGCCTGACAACCAGGCATGCAGCGCCTGCCACTGCAGCGGGTTGGTGTCCTGGAACTCATCCACCAGCAGGTGGCGGATGCGTGCATCCAGCCGCTCCTGCACCCAGCCCGACAGGATCGGGTCGGCCAGCATGACCAGGGCCGTGCGCTCCACATCGTTCATGTCCACCCAGCCATGCTGCTGCTTGACGGCGGCAAATTCCGCGATCAGGCAGCGGGCCAGCCGGGCCATGCGCTGCTGGTGTTGCCAGGCGTCGTGCTGGCGGCGCGCGGTGAGCAGGCGCTGCAGCTCGGGCTCGGCCTCCTGCGCGGCGGCGAACTTTTCGAGATTCTTCGACAACCGGTCTTCCTTGGCCACGAACATGGCCTTGCGCAACACGTCCAGGCGCAGGTTCAGGTCGCCGCAGGCCAGCGCATCGATGATGGCGTCGGCCGCCTTTTGTGGCGTCTTGTTGGCCTCGGCCCCCAGGGCCTTGGCGCGGGCCAGCCAGCGCTGGTGGCAAGCGTCGTCCTGCAGCGCGTCGGCGGGCTCGTTGAAAGCGGCCAGATCCGGGTACTGCACCTGGAATGGAGGCACCGAGGCATCGACCACCCCCGCCACATCGGCCAGGTCAAACTCCACCCGCTTGGAGAGCGCCGCCGCCAGCGCCTTGTGGGTTTGCGAGCGGCCATGGCGCGCGACTACCGCCTCGTAGTCGGCCCGCAGGCTGGCGCTGGTGGCGACCGTTTGCAGGAACGGCCCCCACACCTCACGCACGGCCTCGGCATCGTCTTCGAGCAGCTCAAAATTGGCAGGCAAGCCCTGGGCCTGCAGCAGCGCCAGCGGGGCCGTGCCGAGCAGCGCTGCAAACCAGCTGTGGAAAGTGCGGATCTGTACCGGGCGGCCACTGGCCAGCATCTGGCGGTATAGATTTTGTAGCGCCTCGCGCTTGTCCAGTGCGCGCTGGGGGCTGATTCCTCTTGCAACCAGCTCCCGGGTCAGGTCATCCAGCGGTGCCTCGGCAAACGCCTCCAGCCATTCCTGCAGGCGCTGGCGCATTTCACCGGCCGCCTTCTTGGTGAAGGTGATGGCCAGTATCTCGTGCGGCGCGGCGCCGTCGAGCAAGGCCCTCAGCATGCGCGAGACCAGCATCCAGGTCTTGCCCGCGCCCGCGCAGGCCTCCACCGCCACGCTGCGCGCGGGGTCGCAGGCGATGGCGTAGAACGCCTCGCGCGAGACGGGGTGGCCGTTGTGTTCGTAGGCAGCTTGTTCAGTCATTTCCAGAATCCGCTTGCCCTGCTGCACTGCCAGCTGCCACTGCGCCCCCGCGCTTCGAACCCGACGCGCCCCCAGCGCGAGGGACGCCGCGCAAGGGCCGCCCCGCCGCGCTGGCGTCGTCCCCCCTCCCGGCGCAGCCGAGAGAGGGGGTGAAGCCGCGCAGCGGCTCAGGGGGGTGTCCTCTAGTCATTCCAGAAATCCTTACGACACAGGCCGCGCGCAACGCAGTAGTCGCAGACCATGCCCTCACCCAGCGCGGGCATGGGGTCGCCCGCAGCGATGCGTTCGAAGTCGTGCTGAATGCCTTCCACGAGCAGGTCGCGCAGGTGCACCACCTCTTCCTGTTCGTGCATCTGCGTCTCGCCCCGCTCGCCCACGTTCACGTAGGCGGCGCGCAGCGTGTCGTGGCTCAGCAAGGCTGCGTAGAAAGCAAGCTGGGTGTCTTCGGCACCCGCGCCAATGCGCTTGCGCGTGACGGTGTCGTTTTCGGTCTTGTAGTCGATGACCAGCGGCGTGGGCTCGCCGGTGGACGAGATGGCATCGATGCGGTCGATGGTGCCCACCAGCTGCAGGGCCCCCAGCGGTTGGGTGGTCTGCACCTCGGCCTGCCGGAAGTGCCCCCCAGCCTGCTCATGCTGCGCAAGCCAGCGCAGATAGCCATCGCGCACCTGCGGCCAGCCTGCGGCAAACGGTAGAAAGTCGCCCTCCCCCAGGCCTTGCTGCAGCGTGACGGCCTGCGCGGCACTGTCCATGCGGGCCACCCGCGCGGCAGCGTCGTCGGTCGGGTCGGCCAGCAGCTCTTCATGAAAATGCTGGAGCACCGCGTGAAGCCAGTTGCCGAAGTCGCGTTTGTCCACCTCAGCCGCCAGTTCGTCGGCCTCTTGCAGGCCCAGCTGGCGCAGCGCAAAAAAGCGGTAGGGACAGTGCCGCAGGTCGGAATACGCGGTGGACGACAGGCGTACCACCGGCAGCGCGCTCCCATCGGGCAAGGGACGCGCCGTGGGGTTGGCCGCCACGGTGCGCTGGCTGCGGTCGTCCGCGCCCTGGGTGGCCGCGCCGTCCAGGTGCAACGCCAACACCAGCGCGCTGGCCAGCAAGGGCTCGCCGCCTTCGTCGCCCGTGCGCCACAGCACATCTACCACCGGTGTCTGCAGCGCGTGTTGCCAGGCGGCGCGCTGTGCCACCTCCAGCGATTCGCGCGTGGGCAGGCCCCAGGCCTGGCGCTGCGCCTGGGTCCAGTCACCCACGGGTTCGGGCGAGGGCTGCAGGCGTTTTTCATCGCAGCCGGGCAGCACCAAGGCGGCAAACGGCCGGGCCAGCAGCTGGGGCATGGGCAGAACGATCACGGGAGCATCACCAGGCTGGGGAGGCACGTAGCGCGCGGCCTCCAGCACTTCGTTGGTCCAGCGGGTGAATTCGGGCAGAGACATGCGGCGGCCTGCGCCATCCCAGTCCTCCAGCTCGGCCTCCTGGCCTACCTGCAGGCGCAGTGCCATCAGCACGCGGGCGCCTGCGGGGTCCTCATCCAGGGCAGACCACTGGCCACTGCCCACCAGCAATTCACGCAAGGCCTGCAGCCACTGTGCCAGCGGGCGCGGCGCGCGCAGGGCTTCGCGCCAGCCCTGTACCTGGGCCACACAGGCTGCCAGGGCGGGCTTGTCCGACCAGTCGCGCCCGGCAGCGCCGGACCAGGTGGCGACTGAAGCCTTGCGCAATGCACGCTCCAGACCATTGAGCACCGTGGGGTCAAAAACCGGCGCATGTTTTAGCCAGTCGAGCACCTCATCGGCCGAGGCATTCCAGGCCGAGGCCTTGAGCGCGGCCATAAGTTGCGCCGCAGCCCGGGTGGTGGACAACGTCCAGCCGTTTTCATCGCGCACCGCTACACCGCAACTGGCCAGATGCGCGCCAATGCGGCGCGTGAGGGCGCGGTCATTGGCCGCCAGCGCCACCGGGGTGCGGCCGGCCACCACATGCGCCAGCACACAGGCGGCGGCACGCTGGGCTTCATCCTCGGCATCCTGCGCGGCGTGCAGCGCAATGTGGCCTGCGGCATGGGCGTCTGTCGCCCCAGGCGGTAAGACCAGGGCCGCGGCCTTGTCGCCCCAATGGACCTGCAGGGCCTGCGCCAGGGGCTCGACTTGAAAGCCTTGCAGCACCACCAAAGCGTCCACCGACTGGCGCACGCCGGGCTCGAACAACACGTCGGTGGCATGGCGCGAGGCCAGCACCCACTCCAGCGCAATGCGGGCCACCACGGCCTCAAACCGCAAGGTGGAGCCTTCGTCGGGCTCGGGCATAAGGCTGCGCGCCTGAATGCCCCAGGCTTCACGCTGCAGCGGGGCGATGGCCGCCACAGCCACCGCCAACTGGGCAGCAGCCTCTTGCAGAGGCACCGCCAGCACATCGCGTTGCGCGGCCAAGCCGGCGCGATCAAGCAAGGTACGCGCAGTGAGGGTGTCGCGTGCCACGTCTCCAGCGAGGTCATCGCCCTGCGGCACAAAGGCCGCCAGCTGTCGGGCCCAGTTGCGTGTAGTTTCGAAACGGGGGGCAAATCCGTCGGCATGGTGCAAGGCCCAATAGCGCTGAGCCCAGGGCATGAGCTGCGCATAGGGAACCAGCACCACGGTGCGCGCAGGGTGGGCCCGCAGCCCCTGCATATGCGCCTCTACCTGGGCCAGCACACGTTGCCACACTGCGGCGCATTGATCACTTTTCGCTATGACAGTCATAGCGTCGCAAGGCCCGGCCACACCGGTGAACGTGGGATTGGTTTCTGTCACAATGCCCTGACTTTAAACGTACACCGGTCACAACCCGCTCAAAATCAAGGAATCCGCCATGGCCAGCGAACTCATCAAACATGTCTCTGACGCCAGCTTTGAAGCCGACGTGCTCCAGCCCGGCTCCGCCGTGCTGGTGGACTACTGGGCCGAATGGTGCGGCCCCTGCAAAATGATCGCCCCCATCCTGGACGAAGTGGCAGGCACCTACCAGGGCAAGCTGCAGATTGCCAAGATGAACGTGGACGAAAACCGCGAGATCCCCGCCAAGTTCGGCATTCGCGGCATCCCCACGCTGATGCTGTTCAAGGATGGCCAGTTGGCCGCCACCAAGGTCGGCGCCATGAGCAAGGCGCAACTGACCGCCTTCATCGATCAGCAACTGGCCTGATCCACACCCACAACCCCGCGCCCGCCCATGCACGCGGGGTTGTTTGTTTTCACGACACAGATTGCAGCGCCAGACACAGACCGAATTCGGACCCCGTGAATCGCCCGCTTTATTTCCTGTCATAATTCCTTCAGATCACCGGCCTGCACGCATTGGCAGCCGGACCGAGATCCCCGGCGAGCCAGACCTGCAAACAGCAGCCCATCTGGCACCAGCCCTCCTCCCCCAAGATTCATACCAGCTCCGCCAAGGAGTCATTCCATGCACTTAAACGAACTCAAGGCACTGCACGTGTCTGAAGTCCTGAAGCAAGCCGAAGAACTCGAAATCGAAAATACCGGCCGCATGCGCAAGCAGGAGCTGATGTTTGCGATCATCAAGAAGCGCGCCAAGACCGGGGAACAGATCATTGCCGACGGCGTGCTGGAGATCCTGCCCGACGGCTTCGGCTTCCTGCGCAGCCCGGACACGAGCTTTACCGCCAGCACGGACGATATCTACATCAGTCCCAGCCAGGTGCGCCGTTTCAATCTGCACACCGGCGACATGATCGAAGGTGAAGTCCGCACACCCAAAGACGGTGAACGTTACTTCGCACTGAACAAACTCGACTCCGTCAACGGCGGCCCGCCGGAGCAGAACAAGCACAAGGTGATGTTCGAAAACCTGACGCCCCTGTTCCCCAAGGAGCAGATGCGCCTGGAGCGCGACGTCAAGAGCGAAGAGAACATCACCGGCCGCATCATCGACATCATCGCCCCCATCGGCCGTGGCCAGCGCGCGCTGATCGTCGCCCCGCCCAAGAGCGGCAAGACGGTGATGATGCAGCACATCGCCCACGCCATCACGGCCAACAACCCCGATGTGCACCTGATGGTGCTGCTGGTGGACGAGCGCCCTGAAGAAGTGACCGAAATGCAGCGCACGGTGAAGGGCGAAATCATCGCCTCCACCTTCGACGAGCCCGCCGCCCGCCACGTGCACGTGGCCGAGATGGTGATCGAGCGCGCCAAGCGCCTGGTCGAGCTGAAGAAGGACGTGGTGATCCTGCTCGATTCGATCACCCGCCTGGCCCGCGCCTACAACAACGTCGTGCCGTCGTCCGGCAAGGTGCTGTCGGGTGGTGTGGACGCCGCCGCGCTGCAGCGCCCCAAGCGCTTCTTCGGCGCCGCGCGCAAGGTCGAGGAAGGTGGCTCGCTCACCATCATCGCCACCGCCCTGGTCGACACCGGCAGCCGCATGGACGAAGTGATCTTTGAAGAATTCAAGGGCACCGGCAACTGTGAAATCCACCTGAACCGCCGCCTGTACGAAAAGCGCGTGTTCCCCGCGATTGAACTCAACAAGAGCGGCACGCGCCGCGAAGAGCTGCTGCTGGCGCCCGAGATCCTGCAAAAGACCCGCATCCTGCGCCAGTTCATGTACAACATGGACGAGATCGAGTCGATGGAGCTCATGATCAAGAACATGAAGGCCACCAAGACCAATGTGGACTTCTTCGACATGATGCGAAGGGGAGGGTAACAACCCCCTGAGGCGCTTTCGCGCCTTCCCCCTTCTCTCGAATTGCTACGCAATTCGGGAAGGGGGACACCGCCAGCGCGGCGGGGCGGCCCTTGCGCGGCGGTTCTGGCCAAGACCGTGCCAGTTTCAGCGGTCACAGGCCAACGCGAAAATGCCATCCAACCGCCTGTGCCATAATAGAGGGCTTTTTCTGCGGAAAGTACGCTGGATGTTCCACGGCGCAAAGGTTGCACCGGGTTCAGCACGGCTCCCGCACTTGACAAGGATTGATCATGAAAGAAGGCATTCACCCCAACTACCGCGAAGTCCTGTTCTCGGACCTGTCCAACGGTTTCAAGTTCGTGACCCGTTCGTGCGTGAACACCAAGGAAATGGAAACCTTCGAAGGCAAGGAATATCCGCTGTTCAAGCTGGACACCTCCTCGGAGTCGCACCCCTTCTACACCGGTACGCAAAAGTCGGTGGACAACATGGGTGGCCGCGTGGAGCGCTTCCGCAACCGTTTCGGCAAGACCGCAGCGAAGTAATTCGTCCTTGCGTTCCCGCCAAAAAGGCAGCCCGGGCAACCGGGCTGCCTTTTTCTTTGGTTTTGCCCTTATTCTCGGTGGCTCCGCTTTTGCCGCCCTCTGACGCGTGAATCCACCAACCCCCGCCATCGTTACCCAGAACGCTGTCAGCCCCCTGCCACGCTGGGCACTGGTCCTGCTTTGTATTGCCTACGTCGTGCCAGGCTTCATCGGGCGCGATCCGTGGAAAAGTGCGGATGTCACGGCGTTTGGCTACATGCTGGAACTGGCCCACGGGCGTACGCCCTGGCTGAGCCCCCTGCTGGGCGGCATGCCCCCGGAGACCGAAGGACTGCTGCCGTACTGGCTGGGTGCATGGGCCATCCAGCTGGCGCCACAGTGGGGTTCTGCCGAAATGGCGGTTCGACTCCCCTTCGCCTTCCTGCTGGTCATCACCCTCATTGCCACGTGGTACGCCGTCTACTACCTCGCCCGCAGTCCCGGAGCCCAGCCTGTGGCTTTCGCCTTTGGAGGCGAAGCCAACCCACCCGACTACGCCCGCGCGATTGCCGATGGCGGGCTGCTGGCACTGATTGCCTGCCTGGGTCTCGCGCAGCTCTCGCATGAAGTCACCAGTTATCTGGTGCAGCTCAGTTGTACGGCGCTGATCTTCTTTGCGGTTGCAGCCATGCCACACCGCACCGTGGCCCCTGCCGTGGCGCTGGTCGCGGGCCTGGTCGGGCTCACGCTGGCGGGCGCTCCCGCGCTTGCGGCATTGCTGGGGTTGGGCAGCATGGCGGTGGTGGTGTATGCGCCCGGCAGCCCGACAGACCGCCGCCTGCGCTGGGCGCTCACCCTGGCGGCGATCACGCTGGTGGCGGCATGGATCGCCTGGGGGCTGGATCTCTGGCGCTGGCGGATCGTGGGTTCCGGCTCTGGCGGCAAGGAATGGCAGAGCCTGGCGCGGCTGCTGCTATGGTTTGGATGGCCCGCCTGGCCCCTCGCGCTGTGGACCCTGTGGCGATGGCGCAAGCAGATCATCAGCCGCCAGGGGCACCGGCACCTGCTGCTTCCGCTGTGGTTCTCGGCGGTTTCCATCGCTGCCACCTTCACTACCCAGCCCGCAGACAGGGCCTTGCTGCTCGGCCTGCCGGCCCTGGCCGCACTGGCCGCGTTCGCCTTGCCGACGTTGCGACGTAGCGTGGGGGCTCTGATCGACTGGTTCACACTGCTGTTCTTCACCATTTCTGCACTGGCGATCTGGGTGATCTGGATTGCCATGCAGACGGGCGTTCCCGCCAAGCCTGCGGCCAATGTGGCCAAGCTGGCCCCCGGTTTTGTGCCGCAGTTTTCTGCGCTGGCCCTCATCGTGGCCCTGGCGGCCACCGTGGGCTGGTGCAGCCTGGTGTGGTGGCGCGCCTCGCGCAACCGGGCCCCGATCTGGAAGAGCCTGGTGCTGCCCGCCAGCGGCGCTGCGCTGGGCTGGCTGCTGCTGATGACCCTGTGGCTCCCACTGCTGGACTACGCCCGCAGCTACCGCCCCCAGGTTCGCAGCGTGATGGCCACATTGGGCCCGTCCCCGGGCTGCGTGCAGACCGTGGGACTAAACCGCGCCCAGGTGGCGGCACTGCAGTACCACGGCGGCCTTTCGCTGCAACGGGCAGGCCTGCAGGACGAGTGCGACTGGCTGGTGGCGGACATCGCTTCCTGGCCTCCGTCGGAGCGCATGGTGAATGTGGCGCGCTGGGAAGCCCGAGCCACCATTCCACGCCCCACTGACAAGAACGACCACCTCCTGGTGTTTCACCGTGCGGGGCCTGCACGCTGATGCCCGAATGATGCCGGGGTAATGTCCGAGCTTTCGACCATCTCCCGCCACGCCATCACGGTGCTGGCTGGGCAACTGGCTGTAATGGCGTTTGGCGTGACGGACACCATCGTCGCCGGGCGCCATGGAGAAGCCTCGCTCGCCGCATTGTCGGTGGGCAGCGCCATCTTCATCAGCGTGTATGTGGCGCTGATTGGCGTGCTCCAGGCGTTGCTTCCGGTATGGGCCGAGCAGCGCGGCGCCCGACAGACCGATGCCCTGGGCCGGTCTCTGCGGCAGTCACTTTACCTGTGCGGCGTGGCCTCACTGGTGGGGATGGCCATCCTGCTGTCCCCCGGACCCCTTCTGCGCTGGACCGAGGTGCCGCCGGCCCTGCGCACCGAGGTGGAAAGCTACCTGGCCGTGCTGGCCCTGGCATTGCCGCCTGCCCTCCTCTTTCGCATCTACAGCACCTTGAACCAGGCCCTGGGGCGCCCCCAACTGGTGACCTGGCTGCAGGTGGGCTCGCTGCTGATCAAGCTGCCCCTGTCGATCTGGTTCACCTTTGGCGGCGCAGGGCTGCCCGCGCAGGGCGTGGTGGGATGCGCCTGGGCCACCCTGGTGGTCAACTGCAGCATGCTCGCGCTGGCGATCTGGTTGCTGCGCACGCGGGACATATATAGGCCCCTGCACATCTGGCGCCGCATGGAGCCCCCGCACTGGCCCACCATCGGGGGGTTTGCACGGTTGGGCATCCCGGCGGGGCTTGCCGTCATGGTCGAGGTGACGTCGTTCACACTGATGGCGTTGTTCATTGCACGCCAGGGCACCACCGCATCGGCGGCGCACCAGATCGCGGCCAATGTGGCGGCTGTGCTCTACATGGTGCCGCTGTCGCTGGCCATCGCCACCAGCGCCCGCGTCAGCTATTGGCTGGGTGCTGGCGATCCCGCACGGGCGCGCAATGTGGTTTTTATAGGTTTTAGGCTCTCTGCGCTTATTGGCATTGCGCTAGCAGCTATTTTATTGATAGCAAAAAATCACATTGGCGGTGTGTACTCCGCCCACACCGGCGTGGTGGCCCTGACGGGCGGGGTCATGGTGTGGGTCGCGGCGTACCACGCAGCCGATGCACTGCAGACACTGTGCGTGTTCGTGTTGCGCTGCTACCGCATCACCGTGGCGCCGCTGGTGGTGTATTGCGTGCTGCTGTGGGGGGCAGGCTTGGGGGGTGGCTACCTGCTGGCCTACCAGGGCCAGGGGCCCTGGGCAACGGAACCATCGCCCACCCCCTTCTGGGCCGCGAGTGCCGTGGCCTTGTGGGTGACCGCGGCGCTTTTCATGGCCATGCTCTGGACAGCCATCAGTCCGGCAGCAAGAACCCGCGCAGCCGGTTCGCCGGAAAGGTGACCGTGAACACCGAGCCCTTGCCCAGGGTGCTGGCAATGTCCAGCGTGGCACCATGCCGCTGCAGGACATGCTTGACGATGGCCAGCCCCAGGCCTGTGCCGCCGGTCTCGCGGGAGCGGCTGCGGTCCACGCGATAAAAGCGCTCTGTCAGGCGCGGCAGGTGCTCGGGGGCGATACCCGGCCCCGTGTCTTGCACCGAGAAAACTGCGCGGCCATCTTCCATGCGGTGCCACGCCACCGTGATCACCCCGCCCGCAGGCGTGTAGCGCACTGCATTGCTGATGAGATTCGACAACGCGCTTTGCAGCTCGGTGGGCACACCCGCAATGTCGCCTTCGGCCTGCAAGGCGTTCATCGGCGGAAAAACCATGACATGCTGGCGCGGCTGGTTCTGCGTGAGCAGGGACGACAACGCACGCCCCTCCTCTTCGCAGCGCTGCATCAGTGCCTGCACAGGTGTCCACTCTGCCATGCCGGGTGGCGGGCTGCCCTCCAGGCGCGACAGCGTCAAGAGGTCTTGCACCACGCTTTGCATGCGCAGCGCCTGTTGGGCCATCATGCCCAGGTAGCGAGACCGCTCTTCTGCGCTCAAGGGCAGCGTCTGCAGGGTTTCGACAAAACCGGTCAACACGGTCAGGGGCGTGCGGATCTCATGGGACACATTGGCCACGAAGTCACGCCGCATGGCCTCGGCCTGCTCCAGCGCCGTGACATCGCGCGACAGCAGCAGGGTGCGCCCATCGCCATAGGGGTGCAGATGCACCGAGATGCGCACCGGCCGCGAAGGCGTGCTGAAACGCCCCTCCAGCACCACATCGTGGGTGAAGTCCTGGGCGGCAAAGTAGGCGGTGAACTCGGGGTCACGCACCAGGTTGCCGATCGACTGCATCACATCGCGCTGCGCATCAAAGCCGAACTGGCTGGCCGCCATCTGGTTGCACCACTCGATGCGGCCTTGCGCATCCAGCAAGACCACCCCATTGGGCGTGGCCTGCAGCGCGGCCAGGATCTCCTGCAGCCGGTCCTGGCTGTCGCGGATCTGGGCCTCCTGCCTGCGCAAGAGGCGCCGCGCACGGTCTGCCGCCTCGCCCCAGATACCGCGCATGGCCGGGACTTCGGACAGATCCCCCGTGCGCAGCCAGCGCAGCACGCGCGCACCGCGCAGCAGGTCCCAGACAAACCAGGCCCACGCCGCCAGGGCTGCACCCAGGGCAGCGCCCCAGGGGCCGCCACCGTGCCACCATCCCAGCCCACCACCCGCTATCTGCCAGAGCAGGAAATACGAAATACGCCACAGCATGCGGTCAGCAAAGCCTTCTCAGAAAAGCAGGGGCGCATCCTGTGCGCCCCATCGACAACATCAGGCTTGCGCCCTCAGCACCTCTTCTCCCTATTGCAGGGGAAGTGAACAGGCGCTCACGCCTGCAACTGCACCTGGGGCTGGGCCGTGAGCCGGTAGCCCGCGCCACGCACGGTTTCCACCATCACGGAGGCGGCGCCCAGCGCTTCGCGCAGGCGCTTCACATGCACGTCCACCGTGCGCTCCTCGATGAAGACATGGTCGCCCCACACCTTGTCGAGCAGCTGCGAGCGGCTGTGCACACGCTCGGCATGCTTCATCAGGAAGTGCAGCAGCTTGAACTCCGTAGGACCCACCTTGAGCGGCTGGCCCTGGAAGGTCACGCGGTACGTTCCGGCATCGAGCACCAGCTCGCCAATGGTCACGCTGTCGCTGACCTGCTCGGGCGCACGACGGCGCAGCACCGCGCGGATGCGGGCCAGCAGTTCCTGCGTGGAGAACGGCTTGGTGATGTAGTCGTCCGCGCCAGCATCGAGCCCAGCAATCTTGTCGGGCTCATCGCCGCGGGCCGTGAGCATCAGGATCGGGATCGGTTTGGTGCGGCTGTCGGCCCGCCATTTGCGGGCCAGCGACAGGCCGCTTTGCCCGGGCAGCATCCAGTCGAGCAGGATGACGTCGGGCAGCACAGCGTCCAGCTCGCGCTGGGCCGAGTCGCCGTCTTCCGCCCAGAAAGGCTGGAATCCGTTGTGGCGCAGATTGACAGCAATCAGCTCGGCAATCGCGGGTTCGTCCTCCACGATGAGGACGCGTGGGAGCTTTCTCATAAATGTGCCAAAGCCCTTTCGCTACAAGACAGCCGACTCGATCTCGTCGAGGGCAGTGTGGCGCACATCCTTGCCCTTGACCAGATAGATGATGAGCTCGGCCACATTCTTGGAATGGTCACCGATGCGCTCGATCGCCTTGGCCAGGAACAACAGGTCCAGGCTGGGCGAGATGGTGCGGGGGTCTTCCATCATGTACGTGATGAGTTTGCGCACGAAGCCATCGAACTCCTTGTCGATCAGGTCATCCTCCTTGAGGATGGCCACAGCCGCCTTGACGTCCAGCCGCGCAAACGCATCCAGCGTCTTGCGCAACTGGCCGGAGGCCAACTCGGCGGCCACGCGCAAATCGCTGGAGGGAAGTGAACGCGGCGCACCGCCCTCAATGATGGAACGCACCATGCGGGCCATCTTGTTGGCCTCGTCGCCCATGCGCTCGAGGTTGGCCGTAGCCTTGGAGAAAGCCAGCAACAGGCGCAGGTCGCGCGCGGTGGGCTGGCGGCGGGCGATGATGGACGACAGCTCCTGGTCGATTTCGACCTCCATCGCGTTGATGCGGGTTTCCATAGAAGCCACAGTCTCCACGGCCTCCAGGCTGAACTGGGACAGGGCGTACACAGCCTGCCGAATCTGCGATTCCACCAGGCCGCCCATCTCCATGACACGGGCGGACACGCTGTTGAGTTCGCTATCGAACTGGGACGAAAGATGTTTATCGGGCATCTGCTGTCTCCTTAGCCGAAACGGCCGGTAATGTAGTCTTCGGTTTCCTTGCGCTCGGGCTTGAAGAAGATCTGTTCGGTGGCGCCGAACTCGATCATCTCGCCCAGGTACATGTAGGCCGTGTAGTCGCTGCAACGGGCTGCCTGCTGCATGTTGTGCGTCACGATGGCAATCGTGTAGTCGTGTTTGAGCTCGTCGATCAGCTCTTCAATCTTGGCGGTGGACAGCGGGTCCAGCGCCGAGGTAGGTTCGTCGAGCAGCAGCACCGAAGGCTTCACGGCCACACTGCGTGCAATGCACAGGCGCTGCTGCTGGCCGCCGGACAGCGACAGACCGCTCTGGTGGAGCTTGTCCTTGACTTCGGTCCACAGGGCGGCCTTGGACAGCGCCCATTCCACGCGGTCATCCATCTCGCTTTTGCTCAGCGTTTCATAGAGCTTCACGCCGAAGGCAATGTTGTCGTAGATGGACATGGGAAACGGCGTGGGCTTCTGGAACACCATGCCGATGCGCGCACGCAGCAGGTTGATGTCTTGCTTGGCGTCCAGGATGTCCTGGCCGTAGAAGTTGATCGTGCCCTCGGCACGCTGACCCGGGTACAGGCTGTACATGCGGTTGAGGGTGCGCAGCAGGGTGGACTTGCCACAGCCCGAGGGGCCGATGAAAGCGGTCACCTTGTGCTCGGCAATGTTGAGGCTGACGTTGCGCAGTCCCTGGAACTTGCCGTAGAAGAAGCTCAGGTTGCGCAGTTCCAGCGCATTTTTGCTGGGGGTGACGGTAGCAGTGGCGTTCATTGTCAAATCCTGAAAATGGAGGCGGTCTTGTCTGTGTGTGCGATGCGAGGGCGGGCAGGATCAGACGCGGTTTTTCTCGCGCAGGAACACCCGTGCCACGACGTTGAGAATGAGCACCGACAGCGTGATGAGCAGGGCACCGCCCCAGGCCAGGCGCACCCAGTTTTCATAGGGGCTCAAGGCAAACTGGAAGATCACCACCGGCAGGTTGGCCATGGGCGCATTCATGTTGGTACTGAAGAACTGGTTGTTGAGCGCGGTGAACAACAAAGGCGCCGTCTCGCCGCTGATGCGGGCGACGGCCAGCAGCAGCCCCGTCATCACACCGCTGCGCGCAGCGCGCAGGGTGACCATGGTGGACACCTTCCAACGCGGCGCCCCCAAAGCGAAGGCCGCTTCACGCAGGCTGCCGGGCACCAGGCGCAGCATGTTCTCCGTGGTGCGAACCACCACTGGCACGGCAATGAGCGACAGCGCCAGGCTACCGGCCCAACCCGAGAAGTTACCGACCGTCGCCACGGCAATGGCATAGACGAACAGGCCCAGCACGATGGAGGGCGCAGACAACATGATGTCGGTCACAAAGCGGGTGAGCTCGGCCGTTTTGCTCTGGTCGCCATATTCCGCCAGGTACACGCCGGCCAGAACACCAATCGGTGTGGATACCAGGACGGTAAAACCCACCATCATGAGACTGCCGACGATGGCGTTGGCCAGACCCCCGCCTTCCGATCCCGGGGCTGGCGTCGACTGGGTGAACATGTTCCAGTCCAGCGCGGCAAAACCGTTGGAGAGCAGAACGCTCAGGATCCAGAGCAGCACGAACAGGCCCAGCACCATCGCACCCAGGGACAGGGTCAGACCGATGGCGTTGGAGCGCTGGCGCTTTTTGTAGAGTTGTTGGTTGAATTCCATGGAGCTTGTCTCAAAAGAGGTTCATGGTCAGGACGGGCGGAGTCAAAGGCCCTTGGCCTTTTCGGCGCGCAGCATCATGATCTTGGCCGCCGAAAGCACAACGAAGGTAATCACGAACAGCAGGAAACCCAGCGCGAACAACGTGGAAAGGTGAAAGTCGGCAGCTTCGCCGAACTCATTGGCGAGCGTGGAGGCAATCGAGGTCCCCGGGGAGAACAGCGACGTGGGCATGCGGTTGGCATTGCCGATCACAAAGGTCACCGCCATGGTCTCGCCCAGGGCACGGCCCAGGCCCAGCATCACCCCGCCGATCACCCCCTTTTGCGTGTAGGGCAACACGACGCGGCGCACCACCTCCCAGGTCGTGCAGCCCAGGCCGTAGGCGGACTCGCGCAGGATGGGCGGAACAATCTCGAACACGTCGCGCATCACGGCAGCCACAAAAGGCAGCACCATGAACGCCAGCACAATGCCAGCAGCCAGGATGCCGAACCCGTTTGTGCTGCCCCCAAACAGAAACCCGACCAGTGGCATGGAGCCCAACAGCTTTTGCACCGGCATCTGGAAGTAGTCCGCGAACAGCGGGGCAAACACAAAGAGGCCAAACATGCCGTAGATGATCGAAGGCACCGCCGCCAGCAGCTCCACTGCCGTGCCCAGCGGGCGCCGCAGCCACACGGGGCAGGTTTCCGTGAGGAAAAGGGCGATGCCGAAAGCGAGTGGCACTGCGATCAGCAGCGCAATGCCTGCACTGGCCAAGGTGCCGACGATGGCAATCGCGGCGCCGAACTCTTCGTTGATGATGTCCCATTCCACGCGCCAGATGAACTGGGCACCGAATTTGTGAAACGTCGGCCACGCGTAGACAAACAGCGAGACGATGATGCCCAGAAGCGCTACCAGCACCAGCAGCGAAAGACTTTGGGTGAGACGATGGAAAAAGATGTCCTGAAGATGCTGCCGCTTGGCAATCGATACCATCGACTCTGTGGGGGCGTCTGTCTTCTTGACGGACCCGGATTGCGAACTCATGGTGGTTCCCACGCTCATATTGACTCCCATCTGGCTTCTGGAGATCCCCACAAACCAGCACCCATCGGCCAGACCAGCCGGCCAATGGGGGGTATTCTGGGGCAGACTGGCTTATTTCTTGATCTGCGACCAGACTTTGGAGCGGATCTCGGCGGTCAGGCTGTCAGGCAGCGGGACATAGTCCAGATCTGCAGCCATACCCTTGCCGTTCTTGAACGCCCAGTCAAAGAACTTCAGCACTTCAGCCGATTGGGCTTTGTCCGCAGGGTCCTTGTACATCAGGATGAAAGAGGCCGTGCTGACGGGCCAGCTTTCGGCACCCTTGGCATTGACCATCGAGATGCCCATGCCCGGCACGCTGAACCAGTCTGCGCTGGCTGCTGCGGCGGCGAAGGTCTTGTCGTCAGGGCTCACATACTTGCCGTCCGCATTCTGCAGCTGCAGGAAGTTCATGTTGTTCTTCTTGACGTAGGCGTATTCCACGTAGCCCACTGCGCCCTTCACCCGGGTCACATTGGCGGCCACGCCTTCATTGCCCTTGCCACCCACGGACGAAGCGGCTGGCCATTTCACGGCAGCGCCCTTGCCCACGGAATCTGCCCATTCCTTGCTGACGGCAGACAGGTAGTCGGTCCAGTTGAACGTGGTGCCCGAACCATCTGCGCGGTGGACCACGGTGATGTTCTGGTCTGGCAAGGTCTTGCCAGGGTTCAGTGCAGCAAGCTTGGCATCATTCCACTTGGCGATCTTGCCCAGAAAGATTTCTGCCAGCACCGGGCCTGTGACGCGCAGTTCGCCGGGCTTGAAGCCTTCCAGGTTGACCACGGGCACCGTGCCCCCAATGATGGCGGGGAACTGCACCATGCCGTCCTTCTCCAGATCGGCACCAGAAACCGGTGCATCAGAGGCACCAAAGGCCACGGTCTTGGCGCGAATCTGGCGGATACCGCCGGACGAACCGATGGACTGGTAGTTCAGCCCTGTGCCGGTTTCCTTCTTGTAGGCTTCGGCCCATTTGGCGTACATGGGAAACGGAAAGGTTGCGCCCGCGCCGGTGATGTCCGCAGCAAAGGCACTGCCTACCGCCATGGTGGCGAGTGCTACAGCAACGGTTTTGAGAAATGTGCGTTTCATTATTCAGTACCTTTTGGCTAGGGTTATCAGGAACAGGATGAACTCTAGGGCCCCAAGATGACAATTCAGTGACACACAAATCCTCGTCGTAGCCAACTGCCACACGACCACCCGCCTTTACCCGATGCGGCTTGCATCGTCATGAATGTGTCATGCAAGCGGCACACACTGGCAAAGATCACAGCCCGCCCTCCCACCGCCCTTGTGGCAACGTGCGTCGCGGGGGGCACACCAGATGGTCGCGGTACCATGCCGAACGAAGCTCCAACCAGAAAAACATGCAGAACGGCACACGCCTCGCCGCAGTCGACCTCGGCTCCAACAGTTTTCGCCTCGAAATCGGGCGCTATGAGTTCGGTCATATCCAGCGGGTGGAATACCTCAAGGAGACCGTGCGCCAGGGCAATGGCCTTGACGAAGATCGCAATTTGACACGCGACGCCATGGAGCGTGGCTGGGCCTGCCTGGCGCGGTTTGGCGAGCGGCTGGCCGGGTTTCCACGCGCCCAGGTTCGCGCCGTGGCCACACAGACGCTGCGCGAAGCACGCAACCGGGAAGAGTTTCTGTTGCGCGGCAGCGAAGTGCTGGGCTATCCCATCGACGTCGTCTCTGGCCCCGAGGAAGCACGGCTGATTTACCAGGGCGTAGCCCGCCTGCTTCCGCAATCCGACGAGCGCCGCTTGGTGGTGGACATCGGTGGGCGTTCCACCGAATTGATTTTGGGCCAGCAGTTCACACCCCATGCCGTGGCTTCGTACCGGGTGGGCAGTGTTGCCTGGTCGCAGCGCTACTTTGCCAACGGCGAGTTCACCGCGCAGGCCTTCCTGGCAGCCGAGATCGCAGCCAAGGCCGTGTTGGACGAAGCGCTGGAGACCTTCCAGCCCGACGCCTGGGAGATAGCCTATGGATCCTCCGGCACCGCCGGAGCCGTTGGCGACGTGCTGACGGCTGCGGGTGGGCCACAAGGCCTCATCACCCGCGAAGGCCTCCATTGGCTGCACGAGCGACTGCTGCGCGCCCAGTCAGCGGACCGCATACGCCTGGAAGGCCTCAAGGAAGAACGGCGCGCCGTCATCGGCGGAGGCATCAGTGTGTTGCGCGCCGTGTTTGACCTGCTGGACATCGAGCAGATGCATGTCGCCCAGGGTGCCTTGCGCCAAGGTGCACTCTACGATCTGCTCGACCGCGAACAACCTGGCACCGACCTGCGGACCACCACCGTAAATGGCCTGATGCAGCGGTTTGGTGTGGATATAGAGCACGCGGAGCGTGTCGCACGCACTGCGTGTGCTCTGTTTGATCAGGCCATGCCTTTCGGGAGCGAGCGCGCATCGCGAAAACTCGATTGGGCCGCCCGGCTGCACGAGATTGGCTGCCTGATCTCCCACAGCGACTACCACCGCCACGGCGCTTACATCCTCGACAACACCGACGCCGCTGGATTTGCCGTCCCCGAACTTCACCGTCTCGGGATACTGGTTCAAGGGCAACGCGGCAAGGTGCGCAAACTGGAAGCGGACTTGCAAGACTCCGTCTTCGCGCTTCAGCTGCTCAGCATGCGCCTGGCCGTGGCACTGTGCCACGCCCGCCGCGACCCGGACACGGCCGGTCTTTCGTTGCAGACAGAAGGCCAGCGTTTCATTCTGAGAGCCCGCGCCGGCTGGGCGGCGATCTTTCCACAGTCGGCACACCTGCTGCGCGAGGAAATTCAGGCATGGCTAAAGACACCTTGGGAACTGGTGGTTGACCTACCGTGAGCATCAGGAATAAACTATATAAACTGTTTATACCGTTTATCGAAAAATTTCTTTGTCATGACCACATCCAGCACCACCACTACGCCAGCAGCCCTCGCACCGAACCCCGCACCAGCAACTCCGGCAAAGTCGGTCAAGACCACTGCTGCGGCTACCAAGACCCCGGCCAAAACAGCGGCTGCCGTCAAGCCACCGAAAAAATTGGCGGCAAAACCCGCCGCGGTTCCCAAGAAAAAGGCACCCAGCGCCAAACAGGTGACGCTCAAACAGCCCAAGGCCCCCACACCGGCAGCCACCCGGGACGTCAAGGCCAAGAAGCCCAAGCTGGTGCGCGACAGCTTCACCATTCCCAAAGACGAATACGCAGTCATAGAAACCCTGAAGCAGCGCTCAGCCGCTCTCGCCCAGCCTGTGAAGAAAAGCGAGCTGCTGCGTGCGGGTCTCAAGGTCTTGGCAGCGATGTCCGACGCGGCCCTGCGCAGCGCGGTGCAGGCCGTGCCATCCATCAAGACGGGACGCCCGAAGGCAGACGCAGCACCGGCAACACCCGCGCCAGCCACAAAGACGACCGCCAAAGCCACGCGCAAGTAATCCCGCTGTTCTGCGCCGGGTGAGGCCCCTCGGCGCAACCGGCATCAAAGAAACTCGGGAGATTGGACCGTGATCAGCAACGTCTGGCTCTGGTCCAGCCGTTGCCGCTGCCTCAACCACCAGACAGCCCCCTTGCGCACGGCGCACTCCGAAGCCTGGAGCCCCATCAACTGCGCAATGGTCTGGCCCAGCACGGGTTGATGGCCCACCACCAGCACCGTGCCCTTGGCGCGTGGCCATTGCACAAGATCCAGCAGATCCTGCGGAATCGCACCAGGTAACAGCTCGGCGCGCATCTTGAATTTTCGCCCCAGAGCGCTTGCGGTCTGCTCCGTGCGCCGCGACGGACTGGCGAGCACACGCAAACCCTCGGGCAATTGCCGGTCCAGCCAGGCGGCCATGCGTGCAGCCTGCTTCTCCCCACGCGACGTCAAAGCTCTCGCCAGATCGTCACCCCCCTCTGCAGGCTCTTCCGCCTCCGCATGGCGCCACAAAATGAGGTCCATCATGCCGTCCCCTGATCCACGTGCGCCACCGATGGGGCCGGACCATACCGGACCATCAGAGCGTTCTGTGCGCCCAAACCATCCTGGGGACGAGGAGCCCTGCCGTAGGAGCCATCTGCGTTCAGGGTCCAGGCATCCCGTTCATCATGCAGATAGGCGACCAGGCATTCATCGACAATCTGCTGGCGCAGGCGAGGGTCGGTCACGGGCCAGGCCAGCTCCACCCGCCGCATCATGTTGCGGTTCATCCAGTCGGCACTGGAGAGATACAGGTCTTCCTCATTCCCGCTGCGGAAATAGAAAACGCGCGTGTGTTCCAGAAACCGGCCAATGACCGAGCGCACACGGATGTTGTCGGTCACCCCAGGGACTTGGGCAGCCAACATGCAGGCTCCGCGCACGATGAGGTCAATGCGTGCCCCGCGCTGGCCGGCCGCAATCAGGGCACGCATCAGGGCCTCGTCCGTCAGGGCATTCATCTTGGCGACGATGCGCGCATCCTCTCCCCGACTGGCCGCCAGCCCCACTTGTTCGATTTTTTCCAGCATGCGCCGGTGCAGATGGAACGGCGCCAGCATCAGCTTGCGCAGCTTGGGCGGACGGTTCTGGCTCGCCAGATGGTTGAACACCCCATCCATGTCAGCAGTGGTTTCCTCATCGGCCGTGAGGTAGCTCAGATCGGTATAGAGCCGCGCAGTACGCACGTTGTAATTGCCGGTGGAAAGGTGCCCATAGCGCCGCAGTTTTCGCCCTTCCCTGCGCGTGACGAGCAGCATTTTGGCGTGTGTCTTGAGCCCCACCACACCGTAGACCACCTGTGCACCAATGGACTCCAGGGCCTCGGCCCAGTTGATATTGGCCTCTTCATCAAACCGGGCCTTGAGTTCCACCACGGCCATGACCTCCTTGCCGCGACGCACCGCCTCGGTGAGCAGGTCCATGAGTTCGGAGTCCGCCCCGGTTCGGTAGATCGTCTGCTTGATGACGAGCACGTCCGGGTCATTGACGGCTTCGCGCAGAAAGGCGAGTAACCCATCAAAACTTTCGAACGGCTGATGGATCAGCACATCGTGCTTGCGCAGTTGCTCCAGAATGGACACGCCGGACTGCAATTGCCGAGGCCAGGCAGAGTTCCAGGGCGCAAACAGGAGGTCCGGGGCATCCACCAGATCCACGAGTTGTGTCAGTCGCACCAGATTCACGGGACCCTGCACCCGGAACAGGGCAGCTGCCGGCAAGGCAAATTGCGCCAACAGAAAATCCGACAGAAACTGCGAACATCCAGAAGACACCTCCAGCCGCACCGCTTGCCCGTAGTGCCGGTGCTGCAAGCCCTGGCGAAGTGCGGTCCGCAGATTGCGCACGTCCTCCTCGTCCAGTGCCAGGTCTGAATGGCGCGTGACGCGGAACTGCGAGAACTCCGTGACCTCGCGCCCCGGGAACAAATCCTCCAGATGCGCCCGGACAATGCTGGAAAGGCTCACGAAAAGCGCTTCCCCGGGAGCAACGCGGTCAGGCATGCGAATGAGTCTTGGCAGGGCCCGGGGCACCTTGACGATGGCGATCTCGTTCTCGCGGCCAAAGGCGTCGTGACCTTTCAACCGGACAATGAAATTCAGCGATTTATTGGCTACCTGTGGAAACGGATGTGCCGGATCCAAGCCCACCGGAATCAGCAAAGGCCGAACTTCGTCCAAAAAATAATCGTGGACCCACCGCTTTTGCGCGGGAGAACGCTCGCTGTAGCCCACGATGCGAATCCCGTGTGCGGCAAACGCCGGCACCAAGGAATCGTTGTACAGCGTGTACTGCCGCTCCACAAGGCTGTGCACCTTGGCGGCCATGGCTTCGAAGGACGCCGTTGAATAAAGCCCCTTGGTCTCGCCCTTCTGCGCAGCGGTGATGTGTGGCGCAGCGCGCACCTCAAAAAACTCATCGAGATTGGAAGACACGATGCACAGATAGCGCAGCCGCTCCAGCAAGGGGACATCCGTCCGCACGGCCCAGTCAAACACCCGCTCATTGAAAGCCAGGATGCTGTGATCTCTGTCCAGAAACATCTGAGGAGGGTGGCTGGTGGATTGCACTAACGTACAACTCGTGCCACTGTCATGCAACAGGGAGGTGGTGGCATGTGTGCCAGCATGATCGAAAGGCAAAGGCAACATGGGTACGCAAACGCGGCAAGTGCAGGATGCCTGCAGTATTTAACGCCCAGATGACAACGATGTGACAGGTTTTGTGACAGTCACACAAGATGCATCCTGCACACGGGCGGGGACCAGGTACTGTTCAAACAGCCGGGCGGCATGAGCCCAGGTGAAATCGAGTGCCCGCGCGCGTGCTTCGGACCGAGGAATCCCCAAGGCCTGCTGGCTTGCCAGGAGCAGATCATTCTGTAGCACACCCCCTCTAGGGGCCTGGCCAGAATGCGCTCCCAGCACTTCCATGGGGCCATCCTCGGGATACGCTGCCACAGGCGTCCCGCAGGCCATGGCCTCCAGCATGACCAAACCGAACGTTTCTGACCGGCTTGGAAATACAAACACATCAGCGGCCGCATAGACCTCTGCCAAAGCTGCGCGGTCCAGGATGCCCAGCCAACGAACCTGCGGGTACTTCGCCTTGAGACGCGCCTCCAGCGGCCCGACACCACAAACCACCTTGGAGCCCGGCATGTCGAGCCGGAGGAAAGCTTCGATGTTCTTTTCGTACGAAATCCGCCCCACATACAGCGACACCGGGTGCGCCAGAGTGCCCATGAGCGGGCTCTGGGTGGTTGCGCCATGGAACGGAAAAACCCGCGTGTCGACTCCATGGGTCCACGGGCGCAAATTGCGGAAACCCCGACGCTCCAGCATCTGCAGAACGCCTTGCGTGGGCACCATCACTCCCGAGGATGGACGGTGGAAATGCCGGAACAGCGCGTACCCCCAACCAAGCGGCACACGCAGCGCCGCATGCAGTATTTCCGGAAAACGTGTGTGGAAAGCCGACGTGAACGCCAGGCCCTTGCGCAGGCAGTAGCGGCGCCCCGCCCAGCCCAGCGGCCCTTCTGTGGCAAGGTGGATGGCATCGGGCTGCATGGCGTCCAGTACCTCTGCCACGCGCTTTGTCGGCCGCACGGCCAGGTCGATGCCGGGATAGCCAGGGCAGGGACGGGTTGCAAATTGACCGGGGTGCAGCACTTGCACCTCGTGCCCGGCAGTTTCAAGCGCCTGCACCAGTTCCAGCAGGGTGGTAACCACCCCATTCACCTGGGGAAGCCAGGCATCGGTCAACAAGGCAATTTTCATAACACAACAGCGGCCTCGGCCTGGGGGATATTTGCGAGCGGAGAAGCCGGCCACTGCAGCAGTTCCAGTCGGCCGTCCATGTGCTCGACCAGGGCGGTGTGGCTTTCCACCCAGTCGCCGTCATTGCAATACAGGGTCCCGCCGATCTCCCGCATCTCAGCACGGTGGATATGGCCACACACCACGCCATCATGTCCCCTGCGGCGCGCTTCGGCTGCCACGGCCACTTCAAAATCAGTGACGTAGTTCAGTGCTTTCTTGACCTTGCCCTTCAGGTACGCCGACAGGGACCAGTAGGGCAACCCCACGCGGGCACGCAGGGTGTTGAGGTGCCGGTTGAGTTTGAGGGTGAACTCATACAGGTTGTCGCCCAGATACGCCAGCCACTTGGCACACTGAATGACCCCATCAAAATGATCTCCGTGCGTGACCCAGAGGCTGCGACCATCGGCCGTCGTGTGAACCGCATCGGCCCGCACCTCGATGCCACCAAAAGAGTGGCCTACGAACGCACGGGCGAATTCGTCATGGTTGCCGGGTACAAACACCACCCGACACCCTTTGCGCGCGCGGCGCAGGAGCTTTTGCACCACATCGTTGTGGGCTTGTGGCCAGAACCACTTGCGGCGCAGTTGCCAACCATCCACGATGTCGCCGACCAAGTAAAGGTGATCGCTGGGATGGTGCTTGAGAAAGTCCAGCAATGCGACCGCCTGGCAACCTGGAGTACCCAGATGCAGATCAGAAATAAAGACCGCGCGGTACCGGCGATGACCAGCGGCGGATGCCTGCGCGTCGTCGGCTGTGTCCTCGGGGCCCAAGGACGGTTCCATCCAGGGACCCAAGGCATCGAACGCGGTGCGCATCAGGCCCCCAGAAAATGCTTGCGATAGCGGGGATGAAGATCTGCCAGACGCATCAGCATCGGCAGGTCTGCGGTGTTGAAATCCGGGTCCCAGGCCGGAGCGCCCAACACGCGTGCCCCAAGCCGCAGGTAGCCTTTGATGAGCGCCGGGGGCTCTACCGTGATCGAGCCATTAAGCTGCTCCACGGGCAAGGGCAACCGGGGGAGCACGTGGTATTCGATGGGGGCCAGGTGCGTCTGGCGCACCTGCTGCCAGATGCTGGCGGCAGCATCGCCGCTCACAACGCCGTTGTAGAGCATGGGAATGCTCGCGCAGCCGATCATGGTGTCCAACTGGTTGCGCACCATGAAATCCGCCAACGCGCTCCACAAGGCCATGATCACGCCACCGTGGCGATGATCGGGGTGCACGCAACTGCGCCCCAGTTCCACCATGCGGGGACGCAGCGAACGCAGCCGCGTGAGGTCGAACTCGGTATCGCTGTAGGTACCACCAACGCGTCGGGCTTGTGCCGGAGTGAGCACCCTGTAAGTCCCAATGACTTGCTGGCTCTGGGCATCGCGCACCAACAGGTGTTCGCAGTAGTCGTCGAAGAGGTCCACATCATGGCCCGGGATGGGGGTCGTCAATCGAGCGCCCATTTCCGCTGCAAACACGTCGAACCGCAGCCGCTGCGCCTGGCGCACTTCGTCTTCATGGCGCGCCCAGGCCACCTGAATGGCGCCACGTTCCGGCACCAGACGCGCTGCGCCAGACAGAGTACCCGCACCACGAAGTCCCCTCGGAGAAGCAACTTCGGCTGGCAGGGGCGGTGTCAAGGTGGGCAATTCATTCATGGTGCAACATCTCCTTGCGTCAGGACGGTTTCGGCTGGAGGCCCCAACCAAGGGCTGGGAACCGTTTTCCCCTGGGAGCGAGTGTGAAATTGGCACATGACGCAGCCATGTCGATGGCATGTCAATGTCATGACATGCGGACCCTGGGAAGGCACCTACGCAGGCAATCGTTGGGCCTGCATAATTGGTCCAGGAACTCGTACCGTGCACGCCTCCTTCCCCGCCCGCCCCCGAAGCCCTGCCATGGGCGCGCTGGTCGTGTTTGTTCTGGCGGCACTGTGTGCAGGCGCTTTGGTGTGGGCGTTGGAGCGCCAGGAACAGGCACAGCAGCGCACGCAGGTGACAGACATGGCGGGCGACCATGTGCAGGCCTTGCAGCGCGCCATCGAACTGGCCCTGTCCGCCAACAACACCCTGGTCGCCTTGGTGCGCCAGGGCAAAGGGCAGGTGACGCAGTTTGAAGAGATCGGCACCCAGATGCTGCCGTTCTACCCTGGCATTGCGGCCATGGGCCTGTCCCCCAACGGCGTGGTAAGGCACGTGGTGCCGCGCCAGGGCAACGAAAACTCCATCGGTTTCGATCAACTCAATGACCCGCGTCAAGGTCGCGAATCCGCCAGGGCACGGGAGTCAGGCCTGCTGACCCTGGCTGGCCCCATGGAGCTGGTGCAAGGCGGTCTGGGGGTGGTGGGGCGCCAGCCGGTCTATCTGGAGGATGCCCAGGGTCACCGCACCTTCTGGGGCTTTACCTACGTCACCATCCGCCTGCCCGAGGTGCTCGCCGCTGCGCGCCTGCCGCAACTGACCCAGCGGGGATACCACTACCGGCTGTGGCGCATCCGGCCCGATACGGAAGAAGAGCAGACGATTGCAGCGTCTGCACCGCCCCCGGGCCCCGATGCCGTGGGCAGGTCGCTGACCTTGCCCAATGGACAGTGGACGCTGAGCCTGACCCCCATCAAGGGTTGGGGAGACCCGGGCGTGCTGGCCATGCGATGCGCGATCGCCTTGCTGTTTGCCTTGATGATGGCCTACGTGGCCCGGCTGCTGTTCGAGCTGAAAGAGCATGAGCGCGGCCTGGCCTACCAGGTGGCGCAGCGCACCTCGGAAATCCAGGCAACCCAGCAGCAATTGCACGCCACCATCGACGCCATACCGGATCCGCTTTTCGAGCTCGACCAGGATGGTTTTTACTGCAGCGTGCACAGCCCGCGCGCGGAGCTGCTCATGGCCCCCGCCGAAACGCTGGTGGGACGCAACGTGGCCGATGTGATGCCTGCGCTGGCGGCCTTGTCAGTGATGGACGTGCTGAATGAAGCCCAGGCGCAGGGCTGGTCCACCGGACGGCAGATCATGCTCGACCTGCCTCGCCTGGGCGCCACCTGGTTTGAGTTGTCTGCGGCGCGCAAGGCGACTTCCCCCAACGCAAAACCCCGGTTCATTGTGCTGTCGCGCGACATCACCGAGCGCAAGCGGTCCCAGGAGCAGTTGCAACTCACCGCGCAGGTGTTTGACCAGAGCAGTGAAGCCATCGTGATCGCCGATGCTGCCCATACCATCGTGCGCATCAACAGGGCGTTCACGCGGATCACGGGGTATGCAGAAGCCGAAGCGGTAGGGCAGTCAGTGCGTCTACTCACCGTCGCGGGGCCCGGCCACGACTTCGATGCGGATACCGTCTATGCACAGCTGCCGCAGGGCGGAAGCTGGGAAGGCGAAGCCCTGGGACACCGCAAAGACGCTTCCACTTACCCCCAGTGGCTGTCGGTCAGCAGTGTGCGAGACGGCAATGGTGTGGTCACCCATTCCATCACGCTGTTCCGTGACATCACCCAGCAGCGCGAGGCCCAGGACCGCATTCAACGCTTGGCGCACTTCGACCCGCTCACGAACTTGCCCAACCGCGCGCTGCTGGCAGAACGCGCCCATCGCCACATTGCCGATGAGCAGGCACGGGGTGGCACACTGGCGATGCTGTTTCTAGACCTGGACCACTTCAAGAATGTCAATGACTCACTGGGCCACAGAATTGGCGACATCCTGCTTGTGGCGGTGGCACAAAGGCTTCAGTCCCTCTTGAGACCCCAGGACACGGTCTCGCGCCTGGGCGGTGACGAGTTTCTTCTGTTGCTCCCATCCACCACTGCAAGCGCTGCCGCCGAAATGGCCATGCAGTTGCTCGCGGCCGTGGCCCAGCCGTTTCAGATCGATCCTTACGAGCTCACCACCACCTTGTCGGTCGGCATTGCGATGTATCCGGCCGATGGCGAATCGTTCGACACGCTGTACCAACGGGCGGATGCCGCCATGTACCGCGCCAAACAAAACGGGCGCAACCGGTACGGATTTTTTACCGCCGATATTGAAGCGCGCACGGCCCGCGCCTTGCTGATAGAAAACGCACTGCGCCGTGCACTGGAGCGCAATCAGTTTGAGCTGCACTACCAGCCACAGGTCTCGCTCTCCACGCGCCAGGTGGTAGGCGCGGAGGCCCTGCTGCGCTGGCGCCACCCCGAGCTGGGCCTGGTGTCACCGGCAGAGTTCATCCCCGTCGCCGAAAGCAGCGGCATGATCGTGGCGATTGGCGAATGGGTCATCCACACGGCGGTGACCGACATCAAGCGCTGGCTGGATCTGCACCTGCCCCTGCGGGCCGTCTCCGTGAACGTTTCTGCCGTGCAATTCAGGCACCCTCAACTGCCCGAGATGGTGACCCGCTGCCTGGAACAGGCCGGCCTGCCTGCCCGCAGGCTGGAGCTGGAGCTGACCGAAGGTGCCGCCGTGGACGACCCTGCCGCTGCACTGGCGATGATGGACCAGTTGCACGACCGGGGCGTGCGCCTGTCGATGGATGACTTTGGCACCGGGTACTCGTCGCTGAGCTATCTCAAGCGCTTTCAGATCTACAAGCTCAAGATCGATCAATCGTTCGTACGCGATCTTGAAGAGGATGCCAACGACCGCGCCATCGTCAGCGCCATCATCCGCATGGCGCAGGCTCTGGGCATGCAGACCACGGCCGAAGGGGTGGAAACCGACGGACAGCTCGAGTTTCTGCACGCACAGGGCTGTGATGAAGCCCAGGGCTTTTACTTTAGCCGCCCACTGCCGGCCGACGCCTTCGAGGCCTACCTGCGCGGACAGCAGGCACGCTAAGGCTGGCTAAGATCGTGAACACGTTCTTACTTGGTGCTGCGACGGTGCGGAAGGTGCGGGAGGGGCGCCGGCGGCTGTAAGGGAGCACTGCTACACTTTGGTACAAATTACCAAGGCCGCCAGGCCCTACGCCCGTACCGGTCTCATGTTTGCGCCGTTCAGCACTCCAGAATTGCAGCGTCCTGGAGTTGCCACCGACACTCCCCTGCAACGCGCGCTGCGCGAACAACAAACCCTGCTCGACAGCGCAGGCGTGGGCATTGTGTTCCTGCGCCAGCGCAGTGTGGTGCGCTGCAACCAGCGGTACGCCGAGATTTTTGGCTATGCCAGCCCCGAGCGGTTGGTGGGACTCAACACCGAGGCGTTCTACCCCTCGCGCGAGGCGTTTCGCGATCTGGGCCGCACCGCCTATCCCGTGCTGGCCCAGGGCCAGGCATTCCGCGTCGAGCGCCAACTGCGCCGATGCGATGGCAGCTTGTTCTGGGGCAGCCTGACGGGGCGGCTCATCAACCCACAGGACACGACAGAAGGCTCCATCTGGATCCTGGACGACATCGATGAGCAAAAGCGCGCCCAGGCGGCGCTGGGTGCGGCAGTGCGTGAAAAGCAGTTGCTCTTCGACAGCGCGATGGTGGGGATCGCGTTCCTGCGTGACAGGCATCTGACCCGCTGCAACCACCACTTTGAACAGATGCTGGGCTACCAGCCGGGAGAACTGGCAGGCAGCCCCTCGCGCCAGTGGTACGCCAGCGATGCCGCCTGGGAAGAAGTCGGCCGCCGGTGCTATCCGCAGCTGGCCGCAGGCCACTCCTACGAAGGCGAGCTGGAGCTGTGCCGCAAGGACGGGACCCCCGTGATCTGCGAGGTGCGCAGCAAGTCCATCGACCCTGCCGATCCGTCCCAGGGCTCCATCTGGATCACCATGGACATCACGGAGCGCAAGCAGGCGCAGGCCCTGCTTGCCAGCACCCACGAAGACCTGGAAAGGCAAGTGCAGGACCGCACCCGCGAACTGCGCGAAACCGTGGACAACCTGCACCGTGAGATCAACGACCGCAAGGCCGATCAGGAGCGCATCTACTGGCTGGCCCACTACGACGCCCTGACAGGCCTGCCCAACCGCACGCTGCTGGCCGAACGGGCACAGCAGGCCATCCGCGTCGCCCAGGAAGGCAACACGCCGCTGGCCCTGATCTTCCTGGACCTGGACCATTTCAAGCATGTGAACGACTCCCTGGGCCACCGCGTGGGCGATGCGCTGCTGGTGGAGATCGCCAAGAGGCTTCGTGCAGTGGTGCGCGACAAGGACACGGTGTCGCGCCTGGGCGGTGACGAGTTCATTTTGCTGCTGCCCGGTGCCAACGCGCACGGCGCCGCCCGCGTGGCCGGCAAGCTGCAGGAGGCATCGCGCCAGCACTACCAGATCGACCACCACGAGCTGACCATGGCGCCATCCATGGGCATCGCGCTGTTCCCGCAAGATGGCGCGGACTTCGACACGCTGACCCAATCGGCCGATGTGGCCATGTACCGCGCCAAGCTGGATGGCCGCAACACTTTCAAGTTCTTCACCCCCGAAATGCAGGCGCAGTCGGTGCGCGCGCTGCAGCTCGAAAACGCCCTGCGCCGTGCGCTGGAGCGCAACCAGTTCCACCTGCACTACCAGCCGCAGATGAGCCTGACCAACGGCTCCGTACGCAGCGTGGAAGCGCTGCTGCGCTGGCAGCACCCGCAGCTCGGTGGGGTGTCGCCGGCAGAGTTCATTCCCATTGCCGAAGACAGCGGGCAAATCCTGCAGATTGGGGAATGGGTGCTGCGCACCGCGCTGGCTCAGCTCAAAACCTGGCGCACCAGCGGTTTTCCCAAACTGACAATGGCCGTGAACCTGTCTGCCATCCAGTTTCGCCAGCCCCAGCTGCCGGAGCTGGTGAGCCGCATGCTGGCCGAATTCGATCTGCCGCCCGACTCCCTGGAACTCGAACTGACCGAAGGCGTGGCCGTGGACGACCCGCATGCCGCGGTGGCCACCATGGACCAATTGCACGCGCGCGGCGTGCGCATGTCGATGGACGACTTTGGGACCGGCTACTCATCGCTGAGCCAGCTCAAGCGCTTTCAGATTTTCAAGCTCAAGATCGACCAGTCGTTCGTGCGCGACCTGGGCGATGACGGCAACGACCGCGCCATCGTGAGCGCCATCATCCGCATGGCCCAGGCGCTGGGCATGCGCACCACGGCCGAAGGCGTGGAGACCGAAGGCCAATTGGCCTACCTGCGCGAGCAAGGCTGCGACGAGGCGCAGGGTTACCACTTCAGCATGCCGCTGTCTGCGCCAGAACTGGAAGTTTTCATGCGGCGGCAACTGCATTGAACAACGTTTGCCGACAGGACCGGACCGTGCCGAGACCAATGGCTTCTGCAAGAGCCACGGGAGCCACAGGCAACTGCATCGGGTGGAACAATTAGATAAAAATGGCCTCTGGCGCTTGATACACAAGCGTTAAAAGCTATTTATTTAATAGCAAACAAAATTCAAGCCGCCGGAAGACCGAACATCCAGCGCCTCACCGCCCAAGTTGACCCCAACCCACCGAGATCAGCGGATCGGGAAGGCGTACATCAGGCCCTGCTTGTTCCACAGATTGTTGAGACCACGTGGCAGCGCCAGAGGCGACTTCTGACCGACATTGCGCTCAAAGATCTCGCCATAGTTGCCCGTGGTCTTGACAGCGCGCAGCAGCCAATCACGGTCCAGCCCGAGCAGCTTTCCGGTGTCTTCCGAGGAGGTCCCCACGATGCGCTGCACCACCGGCTGGGTACTGCTGGCCTTCAGCTGGTCCGCATTGGCCTGCGTCACGCCGTGCTCTTCGGCTTCGATGAGGCCGTAGATCACCCACTTGACCACGGCAAACCACTCGTCGTCACCCCGCCGCACCAAGGGCCCCAGGGGCTCCTTGGAGATCAGTTCCGGCAAGATGGTGTGTGTTGCCGCACCTTGCGGAACACCACTGCGCAGGGATGCCAGACCCGATGCATCGGTGGTGAACGCGGTGCAGCGGCCTGCCAGATAGGCGGACGTTGCAGCATCCACCTTCTCGAACATCACGGGCTTGATGTCGAGGTCGTTGGCACGGGAATAGTCAGCCAGGTTCTTTTCGGTCGTGGTCCCCGACTGCACACACACGGTCTGCCCCTTGAGCTGGCGGATGTTCTTGATCTTGCTCTTGGCAGGCACGATGAAGCCCTGGCCGTCGTAGTAGGTCACGGCCGTCTGGTGCAGGCCCAGCGATGCGTCACGTGCCAGCGAGAACGTGGTGTTGCGCGACAGCACATCCACCTCACCGGATTGCAAGGCGGTGAAGCGTTGTGGCACGTCCAGCGGCACATACTTGACCTTCTGGCCATCGCCCAGCACTGCGGCGGCAAGCGCCCTGCAGACATCGACATCGAGGCCTGACCACTTGCCGCTGGAGTCCGCCATCGCAAACCCGGCCAGCCCGGTGTTGACGCCACACACCACCTGCCCGCGCGCCTTGATGCCATCGAGTGTCTTGCCCGCATGGGCGGCGGGCGCCGCGAGCAACCCCGCCAATGCAGTGGCGCCCACCGCGGCGATCTGGCTCAGAAATGTCTTCATACGGTCTTGTCTCCCGGAAAATGATTCAGAGTGCCGCAGGTGGCGCAGCCTCTGCCCCATCCAGCATCTTCTGCATGAACTGGGCTTGCCCCATGCTGGGGTCGAGCGTGTAGGCGGCAAAGCCTTCCCGTTCATATGCGCGCAGGGCACTGTGGTTGCCTGAAAGCACTTCCAGCGTGAGCTTGCAGGCACCACGCTCGCGCGCCAGTGCCTCCACCGACTGCAGCATGCGCTGGGCAATGCGGTGACCCCGCCAGCCGGGCGCCACCACCACGTCATGCACGTTGACCAGGGGCCGGCACGCAAAGGTCGAAAAACCCTCCAGGCAATTGATCAGGCCCACGGGCACCTCGCCATTCAGCGCCGAGGCGTCAGCCGCCCATGCGATCACGCTGAAAGCCTGCGGCCGCTGGCGCAGCGCCTCGGGCAAGCCGCGCTGGGCCTCGGCACTGAGCGGAGCGCCGCCACCGGCCACGTCCCTTGCATAGCCGTCGAGCAACTCAACCAACGCCTGGGCTTCCCGGGCGTCGCCATAGTCCACGGGGCGGACGGTGATGGCGGAGGGTGTGTCAGTGTTTGAAGGCATCAATGGTTCGGGGCTGGCGGTAAAGACAGCAGCGTAGCGGATCGCACGGCGTGCCCACCGGTTGAGAGGGCCTGCGGAGCCATCAGCCGGCACGGGCCGCGTCGGCCAGCTTCTGCGCACAGGTGCTGGCCTGCTGCGCGTCGCGCGCTTCCACCATCACCCGCAGCAGCGGTTCGGTGCCGCTCGCGCGGATCAACACACGGCCCGATGCGCCCAGCTCCTGCTCAACCGCCTGGGTGGTGTCTGCCAGCAAGCGGTTGGCTTTCCAGTCCTGGCCAGGGGCCAGGCGCACATTCAGCAGCACCTGCGGATAAAGCGTGATGTCGGCCAGCAACTGCGCCAATGTGCGGCCGCTGCGCACACAGGCCTGCAGCACCTGCAGTGCGCTCACCAAGCCGTCGCCGGTGGTGTGGCGGTCCAGCGCCAGCAGGTGGCCCGAACCCTCGCCGCCCAGCACCCATTTGTGCCGTGCCAGTTCTTCGAGCACATAGCGGTCGCCCACCTTCGCACGCACAAACTTCACACCCCGGGCCTGAAGCGCCACCTCCACGGCCATGTTGGTCATCAGGGTGCCCACGACGCCCGGCACATGTTCATCGCGGCCCATGCGGTCCGAAGCCATGAGGTACAGAAGCTCGTCGCCGTTGTACAGGCGCCCCGTGGCATCGACGATCTGAAGGCGGTCCGCATCGCCATCGAGCGCAATGCCATAGTCGGCGCGGTTGGCGCGCACGGCCCGCACCAGTGCATCAGGGTGTGTGGCCCCTACCTCGTGGTTGATGTTGAGGCCATCGGGCGAGCAGCCTATCGACAACACCTCGGCACCCAGTTCGTGGAAGACCTTGGGCGCCACCTGATAGGCCGCACCGTGTGCCGCATCGACAACGATCTTGAGGCCCTTGAGGGTCAGGTCCTGCGGGAAGGTGCTCTTGCAGAACTCGATGTAGCGGCCAGCGGCATCATCGAGCCGCCGCGCCTTGCCCAGGCTGGCCGAATCGGCCCACACGGGGGGCTCGCCCACAGCGGCCTCTACGGCCTGCTCCCAGGTGTCAGGCAGCTTGGTGCCCTGTGCGCTGAAAAACTTGATGCCATTGTCGGGATAGGCGTTGTGGCTGGCGCTGATGACCACCCCCAGGCTCGCCCGTTGCGCACGGGTCAGGTAGGCCACGCCTGGGGTGGGCAAGGGGCCCAGCAGTACCACGTCCACACCGGCGGAGTTGAAGCCTGACTCCAGCGCACTTTCCAGCATGTAGCCCGAAATGCGGGTGTCCTTGCCGATCAGCACGGTGGGTCGGTCCTCGGTCCTGCGCAGCACACGCCCGACGGCATGGGCAAGGCGCAGAACAAAATCCGGGGTGATCGGTGGCTGCCCGACGGTGCCACGAATCCCATCGGTTCCAAAGTATTGGCGCGTCATGTTCTAGCGTCTCCTCGTATGAATCTCATTGTTTGTTATCCACGGCCAGAGGGCCTGGCATGCGCTCATTCATACAACGCCCCAGACCACCCAAGACCGAATCCATCAGGCCGCTTGCATCGCGCGCCACACAGCGAGCGCCGCCACCGTTTCGCGGACATCGTGCACGCGCACCACCGAAGCTCCCCGCTCCACGGCCAGCACGGCGGCCGCCACACTGGGCACCATGCGTTGCTCTACCGCCAAGCCCGTCACCGCCCCAAGCGATGACTTGCGGGACCAGCCTGCCAAAAGAGGATAGCCCGCAGCCCGCAACGCCGACTGGTGCGCCAGCAGCGCAAAATTCTGCTCCACCGTCTTGCCAAAACCAATGCCCGGGTCCAGCACAATTCGAGGCTTTTTGACCCCTCGCGCTTGTATATCAAGCGCAGAGCGCTCCAAAAAGTATAGCACCTGCAACACCACATCGCCCTCCATCGGGGCCGCCTGCATGGTCTGGGGATCGCGGTGCATGTGCATGAGACAGACCCCGCATTGCGGGTGCGATGCCACCACCTCCGCTGCCCCCGGCTGGCGCAGCGCCCAGATGTCATTGACGATGTCGGCGCCCAGGTCCAGCACCGCGCGCATGACCTCGGGCTTGTAGGTGTCGATGGAAATGGGCACGCCCAGGGACACCGCGCCCTGCACCAGCGGCACCACACGCGCCAGCTCTTCGTCCAGAGGCACCGCCGGGCTGCCCGGGCGCGTGGATTCCCCGCCAATGTCCAGAATGTGCGCGCCGTCGCGCAACAACTGCTCGCAATGCTGCAGGGCCGCTGCAGTAGAGCCATGGCGCCCGCCGTCGGAGAACGAGTCCGGTGTGACATTGACGATGCCCATCACACGGGGCTCTGTCAGGTCAATGGAGAAACGGGAGGTCTGCCAGATCATGGGAGCATCGAGAAAAGGTCACGGGCACCTTCCTTTTGAAGATCAGGAAGCAGCACGACATCGGCCATGAAAAACGGGGCACGAGGCCCCGTTTCAACGAATGGACCGACCAGCACTCAGGCGGCCGATGGCGCGGCGTCCGTCGTCACCGCGGGCGTGCCACCGCTGGAATTGTCACCGCCCGATGAGGGAGGCGTACGTGGGGTCCAATCCTTCGGAGGACGGGGCTCCTTGCCAGCCATGATGTCGTCCAGCTGCTCGGTATCGATGGTTTCCCATTCGAGCAAGGCCTTGGCCATGGCGTGCATCTTGTCGCTGTTCTCCTCGATCAGGCGGCGAGCCAGGTTGTACTGCTCGTCGATGATGCGACGCACTTCCATGTCCACCTTTTCCATGGTCTGCTCGCTCATGGTGGTGGTCTTGGTCACCGAACGGCCCAGGAACACTTCGCCTTCGTTTTCTGCATAGACCATGGGACCCAGCGCATCCGTCATGCCGTAACGGGTGACCATGTCACGCGCAATGTGCGTGGCACGCTCGAAGTCGTTGCTGGCGCCGGTGGTCATCTGGTTCATGAACACTTCTTCGGCAATACGGCCACCGAACAGCATGCTGATCTGGTTGAGCATGTACTCGCGGTCGTAGCTGTAGCGGTCTTGTGCAGGCAGGCTCATCGTCACGCCCAGGGCACGGCCGCGGGGAATGATGGTGACCTTGTGCACCGGGTCGCACTTGGGCAACAGCTTGCCGATCAGGGCGTGGCCAGACTCGTGGTAGGCCGTATTGCGGCGCTCCTCCTCGGGCATGACCATGCTCTTGCGCTCGGGGCCCATCAGGATCTTGTCCTTGGCCTTCTCGAAGTCCTGCATCTCCACGGTGCGGGCGTTGCGGCGCGCAGCCATCAGGGCCGCTTCGTTGCACAGGTTGGCCAAGTCGGCACCGCTCATGCCGGGCGTACCGCGGGCGATGATGCTCGGGGCCACGTCCTGCCCGATCGGGATCTTGCGCATGTGCACGTTCAGGATCTGCTCGCGGCCACGGATATCAGGCAGCGTCACATACACCTGGCGGTCGAAGCGGCCGGGTCGCAGCAGCGCAGCGTCCAGGATGTCGGGGCGGTTGGTCGCAGCCACCACGATCACGCCCAGGTTGGTTTCGAAGCCGTCCATCTCGACCAGCATCTGGTTCAGGGTTTGCTCGCGCTCGTCGTTGCCACCGCCCAGGCCCGCGCCACGCTGGCGGCCCACGGCATCGATTTCATCGATGAAGATGATGCAAGGGGCGTTCTTCTTGGCGTTGTCGAACATGTCGCGCACACGGGCCGCGCCCACGCCGACGAACATTTCCACGAAGTCCGAGCCCGAGATGCTGAAGAACGGCACCTTGGCTTCGCCCGCGATGGACTTGGCCAGCAGGGTCTTGCCGGTGCCGGGAGGGCCGACCAGCAGCAGGCCGCGGGGAATGCGGCCACCCAGCTTCTGGAACTTCTGTGGGTCCTTCAGGAAGTCCACAACTTCCTTGACTTCTTCCTTGGCCTCGTCGCAACCCGCAACGTCCGCGAACGTGACCTGGTTGTTGTTCTCGTCGAGCATGCGTGCCTTGCTCTTGCCGAAGCTGAAGGCACCGCCCTTGCCGCCGCCCTGCATCTGGCGCATGAAGTACACCCACACGCCGATCAGCAGCAGCATGGGGCCCCAGCTGACCAGCAGGGTCATGAGCAGGGAGCCTTCTTCGCGGGGCTTCACATCGAACTTGACGTTGTTGTTGATGAGGTCGCCCACGAGGCCACGGTCGAGGTAGGTGGCCGTCGTGCGGATCTTGCGGTCGTCATTGGTGACGGCCACGATCTCGGTGCCGCCCTGGCCTTCCTGGATGGTCGCGCTCTTGATGCGGTTGCTGCGGACTTCCTCCAGGAATTCCGAGTAGCCGACGTGGCCTGCGCTGGCGCCAGAACGGGTGTCAAACTGTTTGAACACCGTGAACAGCACCATGGCAATAACGAGCCACACGGCAATTTTTGAAAACCACTGATTGTTCAAGCGGGGCTCCAGTTGCGGAAAACAGAAAACGGACACACTGCCGTCATGGCACGCATGTGCGGCCCATTTTAGGTGTTTCAAGCCATCCGGCCATCCCTATTCCCCCTAGCGGCCATGGAAACAGCACGGGCTTTGGGGTCGGATTTCACAGATTCTTGACTTGAGGCAAGCCCCTTCAGGGGGCCTTCTTGAGGCCCATGCCCACCAAAAAGGTCTCGGACGATTTATCGCGCGAGGCCTTGGGCTTCAACGGTTTGACCACTTTGAAGGTCTGCTTGAACAGCGTGACGAGATCACTGTAACCACTGCCGTGAAAAAGCTTGACGACGAGGGCCCCATCCGGTTTCAAATGGTTGCAAGCAAACTCCACGGCCAGCTCGACCAGGTGGGCAATGCGCGCCGCATCGGCCGATTCGATACCGGACAGATTGGGGGCCATGTCCGAAACCACCACATCCACCACCTTGCCGTCGAGCGCTGCCTCCAGCCGCCCCAGCACGTCGGCCTCTCGAAAATCTCCGTTGATATAGGTGACGCCCTCGATGGGTTCCATGGGCAGGAGGTCCAGCGCAATGATGGTGCCATTGAGCTGGCCCGCTGCAGCCCCAGCCGGCGACATGCGCCTGCGCAGGTACTGGCTCCAGGCGCCAGGCGTGGAGCCCAGGTCCACCACGGTATACCCAGGCTTGATGAGACCCAGTTGTTCGTCGATTTCCTTGAGCTTGTAGGCTGCGCGGGCCCGAAAACCCTCTTTGTGGGCCAACTTGACATAGGTGTCGTTGACATGGTCATTCAACCACGCCTTGTTGACCTTCTTGCTTTGGGTTTTGACTTTCATACAGCTCCATTGTCTCTCGACAATCCGCACCGCCGATAATACGGCCCATGCCCCAAATTCAACTGACTCCCGCCGAGCGCCGGGAACAACGCGCCAACGCCCACCACCTGGACCCCGTCGTCCTGATCGGCGGCGATGGCCTGACGCCTGCCGTCCAGAAGGAAATCGACGCTGCCCTGAATGCCCACGGGCTGATCAAGGTGCGTGTTTTCAACGACGACCGCGTGGCCCGGGAACTGATGTACCAGCAGCTCACCGCAGAACTCAACGCTGCACCGATTCAGCACATCGGCAAGCTGCTGGTGCTCTGGCGCCCTCAGCCGGTCAAGGAGCGCACGGTCGATGAAGACCGCATGCCCGGCCCGCGCGACGTCAAGGTCCTGAAATACAGCAAGCGCGGCGGCCAGCGCCCCGAGATCAAGCAACTGCGCGTGCTGGGCAACCAGCGCCTCACTTCGGGTGGGCAGATCAAGCGCGCCAAGCCCAAACAAAAATCCATCAAGAAGCGCCAGGCGGACTGATGAGCCCTGAAGCAGTCCCTGCAACCTTTGCAGCACCTGCCGGCACGGCGCCCGCCCGCCACATCCTCTGCATGAAATGGGGCACGAAATACGGCCCCGAATACGTCAACCGGCTTTACGCCATGGTGCGCCGGCACCTGAGCGGGGACTTTCACTTTGTCTGCCTGACCGATGACAGCGCCGGTATCCGCAGCGAGGTGCAATGCCTGCCCATCCCGGCGCTCGATCTGCCGCCGGGCATTCCCGAACGGGGCTGGACCAAGCTGGTCACTTTCAGCAAGGACCTGCACGGACTCCGGGGCACGGCCTTGTTCCTGGATGTAGACGTGGTCATCACCGGCCGCCTGGACGATTTCTTTACCAGGCCGGGCGAGTTTCTGATCATCCACGACTACAAGCGCCCCTGGCGCGTCACGGGCAATTCATCGGTCTACCGGTTTGAACTCGGGGCGCACCCAGACGTGCTGGAGCACTTTCGCGCGCATTTCGCAGAAATCCGCGAACAGTTCCGCAACGAACAGGCTTATCTCTCGGATTTTCTGCATCGGCAAGGCAAGTTGCAGTACTGGCCCGAAGCGTGGTGCCCGAGTTTTAAATACCACGGCATACCGACTTGGCCGACCAACTACTGGCGCGCCCCGTTCGTGCCAGCCGGTGCGCGCATCGTGATTTTTCATGGGGAGTGCAATCCGCCCGATGCACTGGCCGGGCGGCGCAACCGGCGGTTTCGCTACATCCGACCCGCGACCTGGGTAGCAGAGCATTGGCGCGAATAGTCGGCCCTACCTCGGACTGAGAGCCCAGGCCACGACTCAAGCGCTGTCTGGCCCATCGGCGGCAGATGAAGGCTTCAGATCGTGGCGCAGCGTGTGCCACAGCACGGCCAATGCGCAGCACCACTGAAGCACATACATCACCGTCCCCACGCTGTGCCACAGGCGCAGATCCTGCCGCGCCACAATGCGCGGTGCAACGCCAAACTGCGTGAGCAGCGCCAGCAGCAGACCGCCAAGTATGAAAACCATAGCAGCTTGCGCCCATGGATACTGCGCTACGGCCTGTTTTGGCCTTGAAACCAGCAGCAAAACCAGGCAACAAGCCACCGCCACCCAGGTCTGCGCCGCGAACAGCTTGGCCGCCATGTTGCCCGCCACCATGGGCGACGGAAGGTGGGCAAACAGCATCGGAACCACCAGAAACCCAATGGTGGTCAGGCTGCCCCACCAGAGGGCAGCCACCAAAGCGGGGAGGCGATGGAGCATGCCGCGCCTGTTCACTGGTAGCTGACCGCCACCACTTCGTAGCGACGAACGCCGCCGGGCGCCTGCACTTCGGCAGTGTCGCCCTCCTCTTTGCCGATCAGTGCCCGGGCAATGGGGCTGGAGATATTGATCAGGCCGAGCTTCAAATCTGCCTCGTCTTCGCCCACGATCTGGTACTTCACCATATCGCCAGACTCTTCGTCCTCCAGTTCGACCGTGGCGCCGAAAACGACCTTGCCACCGCCGTCCACGCCGCTCGGATCAATCACCTGGGCCACCGAGAGTTTGCCCTCGATCTCCTGAATACGGCCCTCGATAAAGCCCTGGCGGTCCTTGGCAGCGTCGTAGTCGGCGTTTTCGCTGAGGTCGCCTTGAGCGCGCGCTTCGGCAATAGCCGTGATCACGCCCGGGCGCTCGACGGTCTTGAGGCGGTGCAGCTCTTCCTTGAGCTTTTCAGCACCGCGCTTGGTAATCGGAATGGTGGCCATCGTGTTGCGTCTCCAAAAGTCAAAACGGTGAAAGCGCCAAGAGCACTTCCACCGGTCAGTCACCACATCACGCCCGGGCTGCGCAGGGCGATACAAATGGCAAGTCTACAAAAGGAAACCGCCGCACGTTGCCGCGCGGCGGTGTCTGTTCAGGCGAAGATTATGCCGCTTTTGCCGGGGCTCAGGCGGCCAGTTGGGCGTGCAGCTCCTGCACCGAATAGACGTCGAGCTTGTCCAGGTACTTCATACCTTCCACCGCCGCCTCGGCGCCAAAGATGGTCGTGAACGTGGTCACCCGGGCCAGCAGCGACGAGGTACGGATGGCACGCGAATCGGCAATCGCATTGCGGCGCTCTTCCACGGTGTTGATGACCATGACAATTTCGTTGTTCTTGATCATGTCCACGATGTGCGGGCGGCCTTCGGTGACCTTGTTGACCACCTTGACCGGCACGCCGGCCGCTTCAATCGCAGCGGCCGTGCCCTTGGTGGCCACGAGCTCGAAGCCCAGGGCAACGAGCTGGCGTGCGATGTCGACAGCGCGCGGCTTGTCGGCGTTCTTCACGGTGAGGAACACCTTGCCCGAAGTGGGCAGCTTGGTGCCCGCACCGAGCTGGCTCTTCACGAAGGCTTCGCCGAAGGTCTTGCCCACGCCCATGACTTCGCCGGTGGACTTCATCTCGGGGCCGAGGATGGTGTCCACGCCGGGGAACTTCACGAAGGGGAACACGGCCTCCTTCACGCTGAAGTAAGGCGGCGTCACTTCCTTGGTGATGCCTTGCGAGGCCAGCGTCTGGCCGGCCATGCAGCGAGCGGCCACCTTGGCCAGCTGGATGCCGGTGGCCTTGCTCACGAAGGGCACCGTGCGCGAGGCGCGCGGGTTCACTTCGAGCACGTAGATCACGTCCTTGCCGTCGACTTCCTGGATGGCGAACTGCACGTTCATCAGGCCCACCACGCTCAGGCCTTCGGCCATGGCCGCGGTCTGGCGCTTGATCTCGTCGATGGTCGGTTGCGACAGGTAGTACGGGGGCAGCGAGCAGGCGGAGTCGCCGCTGTGCACGCCGGCCTGCTCGATGTGCTCCATCACGCCGCCGATGAAGGTGACGCCCGCGGAGTCGCGCACGCAGTCCACGTCGCACTCGATGGCGTTGCTCAGGAAGCGGTCCAGCAGCACCGGCGAGTCGTTGCTCACCTTGACGGCTTCGCGCATGTAGCGCTCCAGGTCGCGCTGCTCGTGCACGATCTCCATCGCGCGGCCGCCCAGCACGTAGCTGGGGCGCACCACCAGGGGGTAGCCCAGGGCGGCGGCCTTTTCCAAGGCCTCGGGTTCGGTGCGCGCAGTCGCGTTGGGCGGCTGGCGCAGGCCGAGCTCGCCCAGCAGCTTCTGAAAGCGCTCGCGGTCTTCGGCCGCATCGATCATGTCGGGGCTGGTGCCGATGATGGGCACGCCAGCGGCTTCCAGGCCCAGGGCCAGCTTCAGAGGCGTCTGGCCGCCGTACTGCACGATCACGCCGACCGGCTTTTCCTTGTCCACGATCTCCAGCACGTCCTCGAGCGTCACAGGCTCGAAGTACAGGCGGTCGGAGGTGTCGTAGTCGGTGGAGACGGTCTCGGGGTTGCAGTTGACCATGATGGTCTCGTAGCCGTCCTCGCGCATCGCCAGCGCCGCATGCACGCAGCAGTAGTCGAACTCGATGCCCTGACCGATGCGGTTCGGGCCACCGCCCAGCACCATGATCTTCTTGTTGCTGGTGGGCTCCGACTCGCATTCCGCGACGCCGCCGTGCGTGGCGGCTTCGTAGGTGGAGTACAGGTACGCCGTGTTGGTGGCGAACTCGGCCGCGCAGGTGTCGACGCGCTTGTACACCGGGCGCACGTTCAGCGCGTGGCGTGCTTCGCGCACGGCCTTTTCGGTGGTCTTGAGCAGCTTGGCCAGGCGGCGGTCGGAGAAGCCCTTTTGCTTGAGCGTGAACAGCGTGCCCGCGTCGAGCGCCGCCAGGGCGCCCTCGCCTTTGTCGGCCACCAGCTTGTCGATGTCGAGCTCGATCTTCACGATCTGCTCGATCTGCACCAGGAACCACTTGTCGATCTTGGTGAGGTCGAACACTTCGTCCACCGACAAACCCATGGCGAAGGCATCGCCCACGTACCAGATGCGCTCGGGGCCGGGCTCGCCCAGTTCCTTTTCGAGCACTTCGCGGTCCTGGGTCTTCTCGTTCATGCCGTCCACGCCCACTTCCAGGCCGCGCAGGGCCTTCTGGAAGGATTCCTGGAAGGTGCGGCCCATGGCCATGACCTCGCCCACGGACTTCATCTGCGTGGTCAGGCGGCTGTCGGCGGTCGGGAATTTCTCGAACGCGAAACGCGGGATCTTGGTGACCACGTAGTCGATGGAAGGCTCGAACGATGCGGGCGTGATGCCGCCCGTGATCTCGTTGCGCAGCTCATCGAGCGTGTAGCCCACGGCCAGCTTGGCCGCGACCTTGGCGATCGGGAAACCCGTGGCCTTGGAGGCCAGCGCCGAGGAGCGCGAGACGCGCGGGTTCATCTCGATCACGACCATGCGGCCGTCCTTGGGATTGATCGAGAACTGCACGTTGGAGCCGCCCGTGTCCACGCCGATCTCGCGCAGCACCGCCAGCGAGGCGTTGCGCATGATCTGGTATTCCTTGTCGGTCAGCGTCTGCGCGGGGGCCACGGTGATCGAGTCGCCGGTGTGCACGCCCATCGGGTCCAGGTTCTCGATGGAGCAGATGATGATGCAGTTGTCCGCCTTGTCGCGGACCACTTCCATCTCGTACTCCTTCCAGCCGAGCAGCGATTCTTCGATCAGCAGCTCGTTGGTGGGCGAGGCTTCCAGGCCGCGCTTGCAGATGGTCTCGAACTCTTCGGGGTTGTAGGCGATGCCGCCACCCGTGCCGCCGAGCGTGAAGCTGGGGCGGATCACGGTGGGGAAGCCCACCTGCTTTTGCACGCCCCAGGCCTCTTCCATGCTGTGGGCGATGCCCGAGCGCGCCGAGCCCAGGCCGATCTTGGTCATCGCGTCCTTGAACTTCAGGCGGTCTTCGGCCTTGTCGATGGCCTCGGGCGTGGCGCCGATGAGCTCGACCTTGTACTTGTCGAGCACGCCGTTATGCCACAGGTCCAGTGCGCAGTTGAGCGCGGTCTGGCCACCCATGGTGGGCAGGATGGCATCGGGGCGTTCCTTGGCGATGATCTTCTCGACCGTCTGCCAGGTGATGGGCTCGATGTAGGTCACGTCGGCCGTGGCCGGGTCGGTCATGATCGTCGCGGGGTTGCTGTTGATCAGGATGACCTTGTAGCCCTCTTCGCGCAGCGCCTTGCAGGCCTGTACGCCGGAGTAGTCGAATTCGCAGGCCTGGCCGATGATGATCGGGCCAGCGCCGATGATGAGAATGCTTTGGATGTCTGTGCGTTTTGGCATGGTGCGTCGATCAGTCGATCGTGGGTTCGGCTGCCTGGGGGCTGGAGGTAGGGGCAGAGGCTGCGGCGTCTGCGGGCAAACGCCGCTGGGTCAACTTGGCAAGCAGCGCCTGTACCCGTTCGGGAGGAAGGTTCTTCTGCATCAGTTGCAGCAGGCCGTCGCCCTGAATCAGCGGGCGCAAGACCTCTTCTTCCGCGTCATAAAACGTCACTTCCCACTCCTGCAGCAGTTCTGCAAAGGCGGCATCGTCCTGGGTCTTGCCCTTGGCCACGAGCGTGACGAGAGGCATCGCCTTGTTCTCGATAAACGCTTTTTTGTAGGGCTTTTGCGCCCAGCGCTCGGTGAACCACTCACGGTGGGGCGATGGCAGGGTCAGGACACGCTTGTGGATCGCCTTTTCCAGCGATGCGAGAGGGAAACTGAAGAGTTTCATGGCGCTGTTTCCTCACGTGCTCAACCGGCTTTCGCCGCGCGCATGGCGTCGGTGAAGCGGTCGAAGAGATAAGCAATGTCGTGCGGCCCGGGGGAAGCTTCAGGATGCCCCTGGAAGCAAAATGCCGGCTTGTCCTTGTGGACCAGCCCTTGCAACGTGCCGTCAAACAGGCTGACGTGCGTGGCGCGCAGATTGGCAGGAAGCGATTCCATTTCCACCGCAAAACCGTGGTTCTGGCTCGTGATGCTCACGCGGCCGGTGTCCAGGTCCTTCACCGGGTGGTTGGCACCATGGTGGCTGTGCGTCATCTTGAAGGTCTTGGCGCCTGCGGCCAGGGCCATGATCTGGTGACCCAGGCAGATGCCGAACGTGGGCATGCCACTGTCCACGATGGTGCGGGTCGCTGCGATCGCGTAGTCGCAAGGCTCCGGATCGCCAGGGCCATTGGACAGGAAAACGCCATCGGGCTTGAGTGCCAGCACGTCGGCGGCAGGCGTCTTCGCGGGTACCACGGTGACCTTGCAGCCGCGCTCTGCCAACATGCGCAGAATGTTTTTCTTCACACCAAAGTCATAAGCCACCACGTGGAACTGCGGCGCTGCCAGCTCGCCGTAGCCAGAGCCCAGCTTCCATTCGGTCTGCGTCCACTCATAACGCGATGCCGTGGTCACCACCTGGGCCAGGTCCAGCCCGGCCATGTTGGGGGCCGCCTTGGCCATGGCAATGGCTTCGTCGATGAGCGCCTGCGTGACGGCCTGGCCAGCGGCAAGGCCGATGATGGCGCCGTTTTGAGCACCCTTGCTGCGCAGCAGGCGCGTCAGCTTGCGGGTATCGATGTTGGCGATGGCAACGGTCTTCTCGCGCACCAGGTACTGCGAGAGCGTTTCTGTGGAGCGGAAGTTGCTGGCCAGCAGGGGCAGGTCTTTGATGATCAGGCCTGCAGCATGGACCTTGTCGGCTTCGATATCCTCCACATTGACGCCATAGTTGCCGATGTGCGGATACGTGAGGGTCACGATCTGCTGGCAGTAGCTCGGGTCGGTGAGGATTTCCTGGTAGCCGGTGATGGCGGTGTTGAACACCACTTCGCCGACGGTGGTGCTGGTGGCACCAATCGAATTGCCGATAAAGACCGTGCCGTCTGCGAGCGCCAGGATGGCGGGCGGGAAATTTCCCTGTAGAGACAAAAGCACTGGGTTCTCCGGATGGTTACGGTCGCCCGGCGCCTGCAGGCCGCTTGCAAAGGATATTTGCAATCGAGTGCCAGCGGCTGCTCTCAGATGGGTTGTTGCTTTGGGTGCGGTCGGGCGACGCTGTTGCGAGAAAAGCTCCCGATTATACCCTTCAGGGGGCAATCAACGGCAAATGCATGTCTTGCATAACCTTGTTACGTAAGCAAGTGTTCCAGGCATTTCAGGGAACAACAGCCGCCCTAGACTTCGGCCGGTTTCCATCCCTCACACCCACACCAAAGGCTGCCTCCGATGCGCGTTTTTCTCCGCCCCCTCGCCCTGTCCCTGGCCAGCCTCTGTGCCGCCATGGCAGCCCATGCCCAGGAATTGGCCAAATACCCCCAGGTCTTCGTGGCCCCCCAGGGGGTTGAAGTCGTGCTGGCACCCACCGCAGACGGGAAACAGGCCCTGGTGCGCGTGAGCGGCATCAACGACCCCATCGACCAGGTTGTGTTTCTGAGCCAGCTGGAGCAGCAGGGCTCGGCGCGCGAGGTGTACGCCACCACGCTCGACGGCCGCAGCTACGGCCTGCTGCAAAAGCAGAGCCAAGCCTATCGCAATGGTGAACACTATGTGGTGTACCTGCCCGGCAAACGCGATGGCGTGCCACTGGCCTTCAGCGAAGAAAAGAGCAAGGCCTTCAAGCTGGCCGACCTGCAGGCCAGCTACAAGAGCCAGCAAAAACAGGGACTGCAGGAAAAGCTGGCCCGCTTTGACCGCAACAAGCGCCTGGCGGGCGTGCAGGCCGAACTGGCCAAGGCCGACCAGGATGCCACGGCAGCATGCGGTACCTCAGTGAAAACCAACGTTGACTGGGCCACGATTGATGACGAGAAACTCCAGACACTGAGCATCGGCAGCTTCTGCGGCGTGGTGGCATCAGAGCTGGAATCCATGTGCCGCAACACCCCCGCCTTCAAAAGCACGGCGTCCGGCGTGGGCTTGGTGCAATGCAAATTCGCACCGCAACTGAAGATCCGCGTGGAGAACCAGCAAGTGCTGTTCAGCACCGAGAAAGATGCCGCCAACCAGGGTGAATTCGTGCGCCAGTTCCTGCGCAATCTCTAAAAAGGCAAAGGACAGCAGGCAAATCCAGCCTGCTGGAGGCAGCCCCAAAAGACGGGGTTTCAGCGCCCGGCGCCGCTCGCATGCAGGCAAATCGCTGCAGCGGCCGCCACATTCAGCGACTCCTCGCCGCCAGGCTGCGCGATGCGGATGTGCATCGCGGCCCGCGCCTCCAGGGCTGGGGAAACGCCCTGCCCTTCGTGGCCCAAAACCCAAGCGCAAGGCCAGGGCAAGGCGGCACGGTGCAGCCAGTCTCCGGCGTGCGAACTGGTCACCAGCATAGGTACCTCCAGCGATTGGAGTTCGCCGTGCTCCACGCCTTCGATCAGGTCCAATGCGAAATGCGAGCCCATGCCTGCGCGCAACACCTTGGCGGACCACAACGCGGCGCTGCCCTTGATGGCGACCACTTGGCGGAATCCAAATGCCGATGCACTGCGCAGGATGGAGCCCACATTGCCAGCGTCCTGCACGCGGTCCAGCACGACGGTCGCCGCACCCGGGCGCAAGGCGGCAGGCGACGGCAGGTCAATGATGAAACCCATGCGCGCCGGTGATTCCAGGCCACTGATGTCGGCAAACAGTGCGTCGGAAATTACTATAATTTTCATAGCTTCTTGCGCCCATTCCACTTGCGCAAGAGGCCAAAAAGACTCAGAAAACACCGCAATCGATGCACGCTGTCCCCGTTCCACGGCCGCGCGACAGAGGTGATCCCCCTCCAGCCAGACCCGGCCCTGCTTGCGGTAGGCCGTGGTGTCCTGCGCAAGACGGCGCAGGTCTTTCACGAACGTGTTATCCCGTGAATGGATGGTAGTGATGGAGGAAGATGTCATGGGTGGGCGGATTCAGCCGCGCAGGTTCTGCGCCACGGGTGCAAAGGAACGCCGGTGGTGAACGCAGGCCCCATGCTCTCGCAGGGCCGCCATGTGCACGGCCGTGCCATAGCCTTTGTGGCCGGCAAATCCGTATTGGGGAAATTCTTCATGCACTTGCACGCACCAGCGGTCGCGGTGCACCTTGGCCAGGATGGATGCGGCCGAGATGGCTGGCACCAGCGCATCGCCCTTGACGATGGCCTCGGCCTGGATGCCCAGCGTAGGCAGCCGATTGCCATCGACAAGCACCATGACGGGCTTCAGGCGCAGCCCCATCACGGCCCTCCGCATGGCCAGCATGGTGGCCTGCAGGATGTTGAGCTGGTCGATCTCCTCCACGCTGGCCTCGGCAATGCTGCAGCACAGCGCCTTGGCGCGGATTTCGTCATAGAGCCTCTCGCGCCGGGCCGGCGTGAGTTTCTTGGAGTCTGCAAGACCGGCGATCGGGTTCAGGTCATCCAGGATGACAGCGGCAGCCACCACGGGCCCCGCCAGCGGGCCACGGCCCGCTTCATCCACGCCGGCCACAAGACCTTCCGGGTGCCATGGCAGGCAGGCCTGTTCAGGCAGCGGGATGGAGGATTTTCTGGATCGCATCGGCTGCCAGTTGGGGAGTGTTGCGTAACAGGCTTTCATGCAGCACGGTAAACCGCTGCTCCAGGGCCGTGATTTTCTCGGGATGGTGCTGGCGCGCATCCAGCCATTGCAGCGTTGCCGCACAAAGCGCCTGGGGTGTCGCGGCATCCTGAATCAGCTCGGGCACCACGAATTCACCACACAGGATGTTGGGCAACCCCACCCAGGGCTGCAACTGTTTGCGCCGCATGAGCCACCAGCTCAGCGGGTGCATGTGGTATCCGATGACCATGGGACGCTTGAACAGGGCAGCCTCCAGCGTGGCGGTACCGCTGGCGATCAGCGTGGTGTCGCAAGCTGCGAGCACGGCGTGGGACTGCCCGGATACGACTTGCACCGCACCACCCAATCCAGCGGCCTGCGCTGCCTGCACGATGCGGTCGCGCAGCGCTGGAACGGCTGGCACTATCAATTTAATAGCTGGGCGCGCTTGAAGAATAAGCGCTGCAGCCTCAAAAAATGGCCGAGTGATGTAGGCGATCTCCGAGGAGCGGCTGCCCGGCAAAATGGCCAGCACTTCATCTGAATCCTGCAGTCCGAGCTGAGCACGGGCGGCAGCGCGGTCCGGCACCATGGGAATCACACCGGCAAGAGGATGCCCTACATAGGTCGCAGCAATGCCATGGCGCGCCAGCAGTTCAGGCTCGAACGGAAAGATGCACAGCACATGGTCGGCGCTGCGGCGTATCTTCTCGACACGGTCCGCGCGCCAGGCCCAGATCGACGGGCACACGAAATGCACGGTCTTGATGCCCGCCGCGCGCAAGTCGGCCTCCAGTGCCAGGTTGAAATCAGGGGCATCCACGCCGATGAACACATCCGGACGATCCTTGAGGAGCCGCTGGCGCAACTGCTTGCGAATGCCAAGAAGCTCGCGCAACCGGCGCAACACTTCCATGCTGTAGCCATGCACAGCCAGCTTCTCGCTGGGCCACCAGGCAGCGAATCCGCGGCGCTGCATCTGGGGGCCACCAATGCCGCAGGACTGCAGGCCCGGCCAATGGGCCTGCATGCCGTCGATCAGCAGGCCTGCGAGCAGGTCACCCGATGTTTCGCCCGCCACCATGGCGATGCGGGGAGGCGTCTTCACGGTGATCGCCTCAACGCACGATGCCGCGCGTAGCGTCGGCCAGGAACCGCTCCATCATCGCCACATCGCCCCCGGCATCGGGGGCGGTTTGATCCAGCTCGCCAATGGCGGCACGTGCGGCCTCCAGTGTGAGGCCCTGGCGATAGATCAGCTTGTGCATCTGCTTGACAGCACCAATGCGCTCGGGCGAGAAGCCACGGCGGCGCAGCCCCACCACGTTGTAGCCCCGCACGGCCAGCGGGTTGCCATCCACCAGCATGAAAGGGGGCACGTCCTGTGTCACTGCGCTGGCAAAGCCCACCATGGCATGGGCTCCGACCTTGACGAACTGGTGGATGCCGGTGAGCCCTCCCACCGTCACCCAATCGCCCAGGTGCACATGGCCCGCCAGCGTGGTGTTGTTGGCCAGCGTGGTGTTGTTGCCCACATGGCAATCGTGGGCGATGTGGGTGTAAGCCATGATCCAGTTGTCGTCTCCCACCCTGGTGACGCCGCCAGCCTGGGGCACACCCAAATTCAGGGTGCAGAACTCGCGGATGGTGTTGCGGTTGCCGATGACCAGTTTGGTGGGTTCACCTGCGTATTTCTTGTCCTGCGGGATGGCACCGATCGAGTTGAACTGAAAGATGCGGTTGTCGGCACCAATCGTGGTGCGCCCTTCGATCACACAATGTGCGCCGACCGTCGTGCCCGCACCGATGGACACATGCGCGCCAATGACCGCATACGGCCCGACCGTGACCGTGGGGTCCAGGTTGGCGCCGTCCGCAACGATGGCTGTGGGATGGATATTGCTCACGATCCAACGGGTCTGGGCCGATCAACCCACGCTGCGCATGGTGCACATGAGTTCGGCCTCGCAAGCCACTTCCTCGCCCACGCTGGCCACGCCTTTGAATTTCCAGATGCCACCACGGACACGGTCAATCGTGATGGACAGGATCAGTTGATCCCCCGGCTCCACAGGGCGCTTGAAGCGTGCGCCATCAATGCCCACGAAGTAGTAGATATTGTTCTCATCGGGCACTTTGCCCATCGCATCAAACGCCAGCAAGCCTGCTGCCTGGGCCAGCGCTTCCAGGATCAACACGCCAGGCATCACAGGGCGGCCAGGGAAATGGCCCATGAAATAGGGCTCATTGAACGTCACGTTCTTGATGGCCTTGATGCGGGTGTTGCTCTCAAGCTCGATCACTTTGTCCACCAGCAGGAACGGGTAGCGGTGGGGCAGTTGCTTGAGAATTGCGTGAATATCCATCATCGAGTTGTTCTTCCGTTCATGCTGCTTTGAGGGCCTGCTCCAGCGCCTTGATGCGCTCTCGCAAGCTGTGCAGTTGTTTGAGTGTTGCAGCGTTTTTTTCCCAGCGCGCATTGTCGTCGATGGGAAACATGCCCGTGTATTGCCCAGGCCGGGTCAGCGAGCGTGTGACCACCGTGGCTGCCGAGATATGCACGTTGTCTGCCAGCTCCAGGTGGCCCAGCACAATGGCCCCGCCACCCACCGTGCAGTGCGCGCCAATGGTCGCACTGCCAGCCACACCCACACATCCAGCCATGGCCGAGTGTTTTCCGACGCGTACGTTGTGGCCGATCTGGATCAGGTTGTCGAGCTTGACGCCATCTTCGATGACGGTGTCCTGCAGTGCGCCCCGGTCGATGCAGGTGTTGGCACCGATCTCGACATGGTCACCAATGCGGACGGCTCCGAGCTGTTCGATCTTGACCCATTGCCCATGATCGGGCGCAAAGCCAAAGCCATCCGCCCCGATCACGACACCGGCATGCACGATGCAGTGCGCGCCGATATGGCAATCCTCGCCCAAGGTCACACGCGATTTGAGCACTGTCCCTGCGCCCACGTGCGCGCCACGTTCCACCACACACAGCGGTCCAATGGTCGCAGTGGGATGCACCTGTGCCGTGGGATCGACCACCGCGCTGGCGTGCACACCGGCTTGGCGCGCGGGCGCATTGCGCTGCCGCCACAATTGGGTAGCTCGCGCAAAGTACACGTAGGGGTTGTCCACGACGATGCTGGCACCACGCGCCACCGCCACATCACGCATGGCAGGCGCCACAATGACACAGGCCGCCCGGGAGGCGGCCAGTTGCTGTTGGTAGCGGGGGTTGCTCAGGAAACTGAGATCTCCCGGCCCGGCAACCTCCAGGGGCGCAATGCGGGAGATGACGACATCCTTTGCCGCACCTCCTTCCAGCGAGCCACCGAGCGCATCAACTATGTGCCCAAGAAGCAAGCTCACGCGCCACCTGTCCAGCGCTGTGGCTTACTTGCCTGCAGCGGCATTCAGCGCCTTGATCACCTTGTCGGTGATGTCATGCTTGGGGTTGATGTAGACCGCCTCTTGCAGGATCACGTCGTACTTCTCGGCTTCAGCCACTTGTTTGACCACCTTGTTCGCACGTTCGAGGACCTGGGACAGTTCCTCGTTCTTGCGGGCGCTCAGGTCTTCCTGGAACTCGCGGCGCTTGCGCTGGAATTCGCGGTCCTGATCCACCAGCTGGCGCTGGCGGGTGGTGCGCTGGCTTTCAGCCATCGTCGGCGCTTCACGCTCGAACTTCTCAGTAGCGGTCTTCAGGGTATTGCCCATGTCCACCAGTTCTTTCTCGCGGCGGGAGAACTCCTGCTCCAGCTTGGCCTGTGCAGCCTTGGCCGTGCTGGCCTCACGGAAGATGCGGTCTGTATTGACAAAACCGGCTCTGAACGACTCTTGCGCTTGCGCAGGGGCTGCCACGGCCAGGGAGCCAAGCAGCAGGGCCAAAGAGATATGGCGAGAAATGGATTTCATTAGAAAGACGTTCCAATCTGGAATTGCAGTTTCTGGATTCTATCGCCAGCGAACTTGCGCACCGGTTGCGCAAAGGCGAGACGCAAAGGACCGAGCGGAGAAATCCAGCTCAAGCCCAGCCCCACGGAGGAACGCATGTCACTGAAGGTAACCTTTTCGTTTTCTCCGTACACATTACCCACGTCAAAGAATGTGAATACGCGCAGTGTCCGATCGTTCCCTGCGCCTGGGAACGGAGCGATCAGCTCCGCGTTCAGTGTCACTTTCTTCGGCCCCCCCAAGGAGGCACCCGTTACGTCGCGCGGGCCCAAGGTCCCTTGATCGAAGCCACGCACCGAACCCAACCCCCCCGAATAGAAGTTCTTGAACACCGGGAATGGCCTGCCATTCATGCCTTTGCCGATCCCCACCTCGCCATTGAAGGCGACGGTAAAGCGCTTGTTCAGAGGTACGTACTGCTGGTATTGGTAGTTGGCCCGCACATAACGCGCGTCTCCGGCCACCGACCATTCGGAGTTGAGGCGCTGATAGCGGCCGGAATTGGGTGCCAGGGCACTGTCGCGATCATCCCGCGACCAGCCGATCGTCAAGGGAATGGATGTGCTGCTGTAGCCAAACTGATCCGCGTAGGCCAGGTAGGTCGCGGGAATGTTCGTGCCGGCCTTGATCTTGGTCTGCTCCAGGCCTCCACCAAAAAACACGGTATCGGTCTCACTGAACGGCACCCCGAATCGCACCGATGTCCCGGTGGTCACCAGCTCATAGTTGCCACCCTGGTCTTCATAGGGCTTGTCCGTGCGGTAGTACACATCCAGCGTCCGCGAAATGCCGTCCGGCGTGAAATACGGATTGGTGGTGCTGAACACCAGCGTACGGCGGTATTTGCTGGTATTGACATCAATGCCCAGGTAATTGCCGGAACCAAAAATATTCTCTTGCTTGATACCGAATGACAGCGAGACCTTGTCTGCACTGGAAAAACCCACGCCCATCTGCAACGAGCCCGTGGGTTTTTCGGCCACATTGATCACCAGGTCCACCTGATCGGGAGAGCCCGGAACCTCCTGGGTCTCCACATTGACCTCGGTGAAGTAGCCCAGGCGGTCCACGCGGTCGCGCGACAGGCGGATCTTCTCTCCGTCATACCACGAGGCCTCGTACTGGCGGAACTCCCGGCGGATCACTTCGTCGCGCGTGCGGTTGTTGCCGCTGACGTTGATGCGGCGCACATAGGCGCGGCGCGACGGCTCCACCTGCAGGACAAAGGCAACGCGGTTGTTTTCGCGATCAATCTCAGGCACGGCTTCTACCCGCGCGAATGCAAAACCAAACCGCGAGAAATACTCCGAAAAAGCCTTGGTTGTTTCAGTGACCTGGTCGGCGTTGTAAGGCTCGCCCGCGCGAATCGTGACCAGGGATTTGAACTCGTCTTCCCGGTCCAGGTAGTTGCCTTCCAGCTTCACGCCGGAGACTACATAACGCTCGCCTTCCGTGACATTGACGGTGATGGAAATGTCCTGCTTGTCCGGCGAGATGGCGACCTGGGTGGAATCGACACGAAACTCCAGATAACCGCGCTGCAGGTAGTAGGAGCGCAGGGTCTCCAGGTCAGCGTTGAGTTTTGCGCGTGAATAGCGATCGGACTTCGTGTACCAGCTGAGCCAGCCGCCAGTGTCCTGATCGAACAAGCCTTTGAGGGTGGACTCACTGAAGGCCTTGTTGCCAACAATGCGCACATCCTTGATGCGGGCGGGATCACCCTCGACCACGGTGAAAGTCAGATTGACACGATTGCGTTCAATCGGGGTCACCGTCGTGACGACCTCGGCACCATACAGGCTCTTGTTGATGTATTGGCGCTTGAGCTCTTGTTCGGCCCGGTCGGTCAGCGCCTTGTCGTAAGGACGGCCTTCGGTCAATCCGACATCGCGCATGGCCTTCTTGAGCGCATCCTTGTCAAACTCACGGGTCCCGGCGAAGTCCACATCAGCCACCGTGGGTCGCTCTTCCACCACGACCACCAGCACATTTCCAGCCGCCTCCAGGCGCACGTCCTTGAACAGCCCCAGACCGAAAAGTGAGCGGATGGCCGCAGCGCCTTTTTCGTCGTTGTAGTCGTCACCCACCCGCAGTGGCATCGAGGCAAACACGGTGCCGGGCTCCACACGCTGCAGGCCCTCGACGCGAATATCTTGCACCTTGAAAGGCTCCAGAGCCCATGCCGCGTTGGCGACAAAAATCATGGCTGCAACGGCCGATGCGGTACGCACGCCCAGGCGATTGATGTGTTTTTTCATGAATGAAGCTGGCGCCGCAGTTGCATGGCAAGCGCGGCAAAAGTGTTAGCCAAAGAGCCGGGTGATATCGTTGAACAGGGCAATGGACATCATGAGAAGCAAGACTGCAACACCTCCGCGCTGCAGGCGCTCCATCCATGCGTCTGACACCCCCCTGCCCGTGACACCCTCCCAAAGATAATACATCAGGTGCCCTCCGTCCAAGACGGGGAGCGGCAGCAGGTTGAGCACGCCCAGGCTCACGCTGATCAGGGCGAGGAATACGAGGTACTGCGTCAGCCCCAGGCTGGCCGAACGTCCGGCATAGTCTGCGATGGTCAAGGGGCCACTGAGGTTCTTGAGGGATGCCTCGCCGATCAGCATGCGCCCCATCATCCGAAGCGTGAGGATGGACACGTCCCAGGTCTTGACCACGCCAGCCCAAGCCCCCTCGAACAGACCGTATTCGACCATCACGAATTCGGGGGGTGCTCCAACATAGGCGCCGATGCGCCCGACTGTCGCACCCAGCTCCGCTTTGGCGTCAGGCAAGACCTCCATGGTCAGCACCTGTCCCGATCGATCAACGCGCCAGGACTGGACCAGCGGCTCATTGCCCCGCACGGAATGGCGGATCAACTCGCGCAACTGCTGCCCATCCACCACATCGCTGGCACCGATCTTGAGGACCACATCCCCCTGGCGCAATCCGGCTCGGGCAGCAGCGCCATCAGGCATGACCTCCCCGAGCACGGGGCGCGTCCACGGACCCAGGATTCCTATTTTTCGAAAAAGCTGGGCATCCGCCTCGCGGCTGTCGATCTTCGACATGTCCAGCAGGATTTCCCGGTGCACGGCACCCGACTGCGGCTGCACGTCCAAGCGAACGGCCAGACCCTCGAGGGCCCCGCGCGTGAGCAACCAGCGCAGGTCTTCGAAAGACCGCACGGGTTCCATGTCGTCCGAACCCAGCGCGGCCTGCGCCACCAATTCACCGCCGCGCAAGCCCGCACTCTGCGCGACGGAGCCAGCGACCGGACTGGCGAGAACCGCCTTCGGCTCCTCAACGCCATTCCAGTTGACGATCGAATACAGCAGTACAGCCAGCAGCAGGTTCGCCACAGGACCTGCTGCAACAATGGCCGCGCGGGACCGCAGAGGCTGTGTGTTGAAGGCCAGATGCCGCTCTTCGGGCGCCACAGGCGCCTCCCGCTCGTCCAGCATGCGCACATAACCACCCAGCGGAAACGCGCCCAGCACGAACTCCGTGGGCGAGCCTTTGGGCTGCCAGTGCAGCAGCGGTTTGCCAAAGCCCACCGAAAAACGCAGCACCTTCACTCCGCATGCCACTGCCACCCGGTAGTGGCCGTATTCGTGCACGGCAATCAGAAGGCCCAGGGCCACGATGAAGGCAACGATGGTAAGGAGCATGTACGGGTCCGTGGTGCTGTGAGAACTCAGGCAGCCAGGCGGCCTGCGGCGTGCTCGGCAGCATTGCGGGCCTGGGCATCCAGGTCCAGCAGGGCTTCGAGCGAATCGGGCTTGGAGGGCAAAACCGCATCCAAAGTTGCAAGATTCACGGCATGAATATGGTCAAAACGCAGACGACCGGACAAAAATGCCCCGACGGCCACCTCGTTCGCGGCATTCAATACGGCGGTTGTCCCTTCGGCCGCCCTCAGCGCCTGCCAGGACAGGTGCAAACCCGGAAATCGATGGGCATCGGCGTCTTCGAACGCCAGCGCAGTCATGGCCGAAAAATCCAGCTTGCTCGCGCCGCTCGCGATGCGCTCTGGCCAGGCCAGGCCGCAAGCAATTGGAACCCGCATGTCGGGCGTTCCCAGCTGCGCCAGGATGGACGCATCCTTGAACTGCACCATGGAATGGATGATCTGCTGCGGGTGGATCACCACCTTGATCTGGTCTGGAAGCAGATCGAACAGCCAGCGCGCCTCGATCACTTCGAGCGCCTTGTTCATCATCGTGGCCGAATCCACCGAGATCTTGCGGCCCATCGAAAAATTGGGATGCGCACAGGCCTGGGCCGGCGTGATCTGTGACAGCGTCGCCGGATCACGCTGGCGAAAGGGCCCCCCCGAAGCGGTCAAAAGGATGCAGTCGATCCGGTCGGCCCAGGTCGCTGGATCTTCTGGCAGGCATTGGAAAATTGCGGAGTGCTCGCTGTCGATGGGCAGCAGCGTCGCCCCACCGTCACGCACCGTCTGCATGAACAGCCCACCACCGACGACCAGGGCTTCCTTGTTTGCCAGCAGCAGCCGCTTGCCCGCGCGCGCCGCAGCCAGACAGGGCGCCAGGCCGGCCGCACCCACGATGGCCGCCATCACGGCATCCACATCAGCGTGCGACGCTATCATTTCAAGAGCATCTTGCGCTTGAAGGACTTGCGTTGGAAGGCTATTTGCCGCTAACTTTTCAGAAAGAAGCGCCGCATGGGGAGCACTCGCCATCACTGCATAACGGGGGTGGAATTGCGCGCACTGCGCAAGCATCAGATCCACCTGCGTTGCAGCACTGAGCGCAAACACCTCAAAGCGCTCAGGATGGCGGGCCACCACGTCCAGCGTGCTGGTACCAATGGAACCGGTGGAACCCAGGACAGTCAGTCGTTGTTTCATCATTGTGTGGTCAGACTCGTGAGCATCATCGCCAGGGGCAGCGTCGGCAACAAGGCATCCACCCGATCCAGCACCCCGCCGTGCCCGGGCAGCAGGCCGCTGCTGTCCTTGACACCGGCGCTGCGCTTGATGAGCGACTCGACCAGGTCACCCGACACACTCATGGCCACCATGAACAGCGCCGCGATCACCAGCAGCCACCAGCCCTGTTGTGCCATGCGGCTGTAGAAGCTGGGCACGGTCGCCTGCCAGTGGGCATCGGCCGCCACCCAGAGGAAGGCCATGACCATCACGCCCGCCAAACCGCCCCACACGCCCTCCCAGCTCTTGCCAGGGCTGATGGAGGGGGCCAGTTTGCCTTTGGTGAAGCGCAGGCCAAAAGCCCGGCCTGCAAAGTAGGCAAAGATGTCGGCGACCCACACCAGGAGCAGCACCGACAGCAAGAAGTTGATGCCAACATTGCGCGCTTGCACGACTGCCAGCCACGCAAGCCACAGGGCCAGGACCCCAGCCACCAACCGCACCGCCGCAGGAATCCGGGGCCAACCGGGCACGCCAGCCTTGAGCAACCAGGAAGTCGCCAGCACCCAGAGCCCCCCACCGACGACCCAGAGAGCGGTCAACGGACGGTTCACCCAGCCCAGGGCCCACGATCCAGCGCACAAAGCGACACAGGCGCCCCCCACAGCCAGGGAGCCTGCCTGTCCAAACCCGCTCAAGCGGCCCCATTCCCATGCACCGGCCGCCATGAGTACCAGCACAACCACGGTGAAGGGCACGGTGGATGGGTAGAAAAGCGCCGGCAACAAAATGGCCAGCAGGACAAGGGCTGTAATGACGCGCTGCTTGAGCATGGGGCCTTTCAGAACCTGTGCAGGTTCTCAGCCCGGCATCGGATGGGGATGCGCGGACAGGATTTGTTCGGAGGTTTTGCCAAAACGGCGCTCGCGACCTCTGAAGGCTGCAATCGCCTCGTCCAGTGCCGACTCGTCGAAATCCGGCCACAACCGGTCGCTGAAGAAAAACTCGGAGTATGCGGCCTGCCACAGCAAAAAGTTGCTGATCCGCATTTCCCCGCCGGTACGAATCACCAGATCCGGGTCGGGCACGTGGGCCATGCCCATCGCACCATGCAGGCTGGCCTCGGTGATGGCTTCACCACGCGCTGCCAGAGATGCCGCGGCCTGGGCAATGTCCCAGCGGCCGCCATAGTTGAAACACACGTTGAGCACGAGGCGGGTGTTTTCGGAAGTGGCCGCTTCTGCCTGCGCCAAGCCATCACGCACCTTCTGCGAAAGACCGGCACGCTCACCCACGAAGTACAGGCGCACCCCATCCTTCTTGAGCTGCGGCACTTCGCGCGCCAGCGCCATCGCCAGCAGCTCCATGAGGCCGGAGACCTCATCGGCCGGCCGGTTCCAGTTCTCGGAAGAAAAGGCAAAGACGGTCAGCACACCCACGCCGCGCTCCACACAAGCGCGTGCACAGCGTCGCAGTGAATCAACCCCTTGCTTGTGGCCTGCCAGGCGCGGCAGGAAGCGGCGCGTGGCCCAGCGGCCGTTGCCATCCATGACGATGGCAATGTGGTGTGGCACCACCGGAGATACAGACATGTGAACGTTCAAGCCCTTCGGGCTTAAACCGCCATGATTTCCTGCTCTTTGGCAGCCACCAGCGCATCGATCTCGGCGATGTGCTTGTCGGTGACCTTCTGCACGTCGGTTTCGGCGCGCTTCTGGTCGTCTTCGGACGCCAGCTTGTCCTTGACCAGCTTCTTGAGGGATTCGTTCGCGTCACGGCGCAGGTTGCGCACGGCAATCTTGGCACTCTCGCCTTCGTTGCGGGCCAGCTTGGTCATTTCCTTGCGGCGCTCTTCGCTCATCGCGGGCATCGGAACGCGGATCAGATCACCCATCGATGCGGGGTTCAAACCCAGGTCGCTTTCGCGGATCGCCTTTTCAATCTTGGCACCCATGCCCTTTTCCCAGGGCTGCACACTGATGGTGCGCGAATCGATCAAGGCCACGTTGGCAACCTGGCTCAATGGAACCAGAGAGCCGTAATACTCGACCTGCACCGTATCGAGCAGCGCGGGGTTGGCGCGGCCGGTGCGGATCTTTTGCAGATTGTTCTTGAAGGCCGAGATGGACTGGTCCATCTTGGTTTCAGCATTCTTCTTGATGTCGGCAATCGTCATGTTTTCTCCTCAGGGCCGACCTGCATCCAATGCAGGCCGCAGCCATCGTCGTCAAGCGTAAACCAGCGTACCTTCGTCTTCACCCATCACCACGCGCTTCAGGGCGCCGTGCTTGATGATGGAGAACACCCGCACAGGCAACTTCTGGTCGCGACACAGGGCAAACGCGGTCGCATCCATGATGCCCAGATTGCGGGACATGGCCTCGTCAAAGCTCAGCTTTGTGTAGCGCGTGGCGGTGGGGTCCTTCTGGGGGTCGGCAGTATAAACGCCATCCACCTTGGTTGCCTTGAGCACCAGTTCGGCGCCAATTTCGGCACCACGCAGCGCAGCTGCAGTGTCGGTGGTGAAGAACGGATTGCCCGTGCCAGCAGCAAACACGACGACCTTGCCCTCTTCGAGATACTGCAGCGCCTTGGGGCGTACGTAGGGCTCGACCACCTGCTCGATGGCAATGGCAGACATCACGCGGGCCACCAAGCCCTGCTTGTCCATCGCATCGGCCAGGGCCAGTGCGTTCATCACGGTAGCCAGCATGCCCATGTAGTCAGCGGTGGCACGGTCCATACCGACCGAGCCACCCGCGACACCACGGAAAATATTGCCCCCACCAATCACCACGGCCACCTGGACACCCAGGCGGGTCACTTCGGCGATCTCCTCCACCATGCGCACGATGGTGGCGCGGTTGATACCGAAGGCGTCGTCCCCCATCAGCGCCTCACCAGACAGCTTGAGCAGGATGCGCTTGTGGGCTGGTGCAGCGTTGGACATGGGAAATTTCTCCGGTAGGTGGTGCTGGGCTTTGGTGGTTTTTTTGCCGGAAACGGCGATCAGGCAGCGGCCTTGGCGGCTGCAACCTGGGCGGCCACTTCGGCAGCGAAGTCGTCCACCTTCTTCTCGATGCCTTCGCCCACGACGTAGAGCGTGAAGCCCTTCACCGTGGTGTTGGCGGCCTTCAGCATTTGCTCGACGGTCTGCTTGCCGTCCGCAGCCTTCACGAAGACCTGGTTGAACAGCGAGACTTCCTTGAGGAACTTCTGCACACCACCTTCGATGCGCTTGGCAACGATTTCGTCGGATTGCACAGGCTTGCCTGCGGCCACGGCCACAGCGGCATCTTCGGCAGCCTTGGCGGCTGCCACCGAACGCTCTTTGGCGATCAGGTCGGCAGGCACATCAGCACTGGTCAGTGCCACGGGCTTCATGGCTGCGATGTGCATGGCCACGTCCTTGGCAGCGACTTCGTCGCCTTCAAATTCCACGACTACACCAATGCGCGAGCCGTGCAGGTAGGAAGCCAGCTTGCTGCCGCTGCCACCGAAGTGCTGGAAGCGGCGGAACGACATGTTTTCGCCGATCTTGCCGATCAGGCCCTTGCGCACGTCTTCCAGCGTGGGACCAAAGCTGTCTTGCTCGTAGGGCAGTGCACCCAGCGCAACCACGTCGGCGGGGTTGTGCTTGGCCACGAGTTCGGCAGCAGCCTTGGCCAGGGCCATGAAGCTGTCGTTCTTGCTCACGAAGTCGGTTTCGCTGTTCACTTCGATCAGGCCACCGGTGGTGCCGTCGATGTAGCTGGCCACCACGCCTTCGGCGGTGATGCGCGAGGCGGCCTTGCCAGCCTTGGTGCCGAGCTTGACGCGCAGCAGTTCTTCAGCCTTGGCCATGTCGCCGTCAGCTTCCGTCAGCGCCTTCTTGCATTCCATCATCGGTGCATCGGTCTTGCCACGCAGTTCGGCAACCATGCTTGCGGTAATTGCAGCCATCTTTATTCCTTCAGTATTCAGTTCAATCGATTCAGATTCCGCCTAAAAAAAAGGGGGCTCACCAGGGCCCCGCTTTTTTTCGCGACGGATCGCGCAGCCGGGTATCAGGCGGCAGCTTCTTGCACTTCCACGAATTCGTCGGTGCTCTCGGCGGTAGCAGCCTTCACAACTTCGTTCACGGCGTTGGCGCGGCCTTCGATGATCGCGTCAGCGATGCCACGGGCATACAGCGTCACGGCCTTGGCCGAGTCGTCGTTACCAGGGATCACGTAGTCGATGCCTTCAGGCGAGTGGTTGGTGTCAACCACACCGATCAGCGGAATACCGAGCTTCTTGGCTTCGGCCACGGCAATCTTGTGGAAGCCCACGTCGATGACGAAGATGGCGTCGGGCAGTGCAGTCATGTCCTGGATGCCGCCGATGTCCTTTTCGAGCTTTTCGATTTCGCGGGAGAACGTCAGTTGCTCCTTCTTGCTCAGGCTGTCCAGACCAGCTTCTTGCTGGGCCTTCATGTCCTTGAGGCGCTTGATCGAGGTCTTGACCGTCTTGAAGTTGGTCAGCATGCCGCCCAACCAGCGTTGGTCCACGAAAGGCACGCCAGCGCGCAGGGCTTCGGTGGACAGGATTTCACGGGCTTGGCGCTTCGTGCCGACCATCAGGATCGTGCCGCGGTTGGCAGCCAGTTGCTTGGCGAACTTTTGGGCTTCCTGGAACAGTGGCAGCGACTTTTCCAGGTTGATGATGTGAATCTTGTTGCGATGGCCGAAGATGTAAGGGGCCATCTTGGGGTTCCAGAAGCGGGTTTGGTGACCGAAGTGGACACCGGCTTCCAGCATTTCGCGCATGGTAACGGACATAAAAATACTCCAAAGGTTAGGTCTAAAATCAGCCCCAATATTTGCAGCGCCGTGATCTTCACGAACGCCACAACACCTTGACAGGGCTGGTTTGCGATTGGTCTTGCCGCAGCTGCCACACTCACGATGCATGCACGGTGCACACACTGCTTGCGCCACAGCACCCAGCAAAACCCAAGGATTCTAGCACACCCATGCACCCTGACCTGACCGCCGTCCGCGACCAACTGCGGGACGGCACCACCACCGCAGTGGCCGAGCTGGAACGCTGCATCGAAGCAGCCCAGGCTCCCGCCAATACCCACAGCTTCGTGCGCACGCTGTTTGACGCGGCGCGCACCACAGCGGTGCAACCCGGTCTGGCCCACCTGCCACTGGCTGGGCTAGCGGTATCGGTCAAAGACCTGTTTGACATTGCCGGACAACCCACCCCAGCGGGCTCCACCGCCCTGTCAGGGGCTCCCGCAGCAGTTGCCGACTGCCCCGCTGTGGCCCGGCTGCGCGCGGCAGGCGCCAGCCTCATCGGCCGCACGAACATGGTGGAGTTCGCCTTCTCCGGGGTGGGCGTCAACCCTCACTTCGGCACACCTGCCGCCTGGGACGCCCGCTTTGGCGCCCTGCCCGGCGCACCCCGCGTGCCTGGAGGGTCTTCCTCCGGCGCCGGGGTTTCAGTGGCTACCGGGGCCGCTTTCATAGGACTGGGGTCTGACACGGGGGGGTCCATCCGCATCCCAGCGGCGCTCAACGGCATCGTGGGCTTCAAGAACACCGCCCGCCTGGTGCCCACGGCCAGCGCCGTGCCGCTGTCTACCACCCTCGACACCGCTTGTGCCATGACACGCACGGTGCGCGACGCCATCGTGGTGCACGAGGTGCTGGCCGCCCGGCGCGTCACGCGCAGTCCGGCACCGCTGTCGCAGTACCGGTTCGCGGTTCCCTCCACGCTGTTTCTGGAGGCGCTGGACGCCACCGTGGCCCGCGCGTTCGAACGCAGCGTGGATGCCTTGCGCCAGGCCGGCGCCCAGATCGACACCATTGCCCTGCCCGCTGTGCTGGAGCAGCCGGCCTACGGCTTTGCAGCCCCCGAAGCCTACGCCTGGCACCGCGAGCTGCTGCAGCGCGCAAGCGACCGCTACGACCCCCGGGTGCGCATGCGCATTGAAAAAGGCGCCACCCTGATGGCCTGGGAATACATCGATCTGCTCCAGGCGCGCCAGCAATGGATCGCACGCATGCTCGCCAACATGGAGGGCTATGACGCCCTGCTGTCCCCCACCGTGCCCATCGTGGCCCCGCTCATTGCCAACGTGGCACCGGCCGATGGGGTGGACACAGCGCAAGACACCGCACGCGACGCCGAATTCTTCCGCGTCAACAACCTGCTGCTGCGCAACACCAGCGTGGTCAACCTGCTGGACGGCTGCGCGCTGTCCCTGCCCTGCCACGTGCAAGGGGAACTCCCGGTCGGCCTGATGGTCTGGCACGGGGCCCTGCGGGATGACACGGTGCTCAATGCAGGCCTGCAGATCGAGCAATTACTACAAAAACAATAGCTACCAGCGCTTGTTCATCAAGCGCTAGACGCCAAAAACCATCAAATTCATGAAGATTGCCATCGTGGGCGCCGGCATCATCGGCGTCACCACCGCATACGAGCTGGCCAGCGACGGCCACGAAGTCTCCGTTTTTGAACAACGCAGCGCAGCCGCCGAAGAAGCGAGCTTCGCCACCGCAGGCCTCCTGGCCCCCCACCTGCTCAGCCCCTGGTCTGTGCCCGGGTTTGGCCATGCCTTGAGACTGCTAGGCCCCCACGCCACCGTGCGGCTGGCTGGAGGGCTGAACCGCGCCAACTGGACGTGGCTGCGGCGCTGGCGCAATGCCACACGCGCCCACAGCGCCCCGGCGGCCACGCTGGAACGCCTGGCCCAATACAGCCAGGCCCGCCTCCAGGCCATTGCCAGCCAGCACGAACTTGACTTTGAAGCCTGCGCAGGACGGCTCGTGCTGCTGCGCACCGAGCAAGAGCGCACACAGATCCAGCCTGCGCTGCAGGTGCTGCGCGACTGCGGCGTGGCCCTGCGCGAAATCGACGCCCAGGCGGCGCGCCAGATCGAACCCGGCCTTTCGCCCGAGGCACCGCTGGCAGGCGCCATTCACCTGCCCGACGCCAGCGCAGGCAACTGCCGCCTGTTTGCACAATTGCTGCGCCAGGGCACCCAGGGGTCGGGCGTGCACTTTGTGTTCAACACCCGCGTGGATCGCATCAGCAGCAGCCCCACCGGCGTGGCAGTGCAGGGCGAAGCGGACGTACACCGCTTTGATGCCGTGGTGCTGTGCGCCGGCATGGCATCGGCTGCACTGATGCCCCCCCTGGGCCTGCGCTTGCCCATGGCGGCGGTCTATGGCTACTCGGTCAGCGCCCCGCTGCGCGAATCCACGCATGCCCCTCTTGCCAGCGTGGTGGACGCGTCCCAGCAGATCTCCATCACCCGCCTGGGGCAGCGTGTGCGCATTGCCGGGGGCGCCGAACTGGCGGGCGCCGATGCCGAGCACCACACAGCCACCTTGCAGCGCCTGTACCGCACGCTCAACGACTGGTTTCCAGGCGGCGCGCAGCTTTCGTCGGGCGTGCAGATCTGGCGCGGCGCACGCCCCCTGCTGCCCGATGGAGCCCCCGTGGTGGGCGCCAGCGGCGTGCCGGGCCTGTGGCTCAACACCGGCCACGGCGCGGGCGGCTGGGCCCTGGCCTGCGGCAGCGCCCGGGCCGTGGCGGACCTGATCGCCCAGCGCGAGCCCGAGGTATCGCTGGACGGATTGGGCATGCGGCGGTTCTGAGCCAGTCTGCGCTTTCACCGCACCGGGCTGCGGCGCACAATGGCGGGCGCCCTGCCCTATGCAGCGCATCTCCCCATGCACCGCATCACTGCCCACGAGCCCCACGCCCTGTTCAACACCGCCGCCACGCGCCGCATGGAGCGGGCCGCAACGGCCACCCTGCCACCGCACACCCTGATGCAACGCGCGGGCCTGGCCGTGGCGCAGCTGGCCCAGGCGTTGGCGCCCCACGCACGCACGGTGTGGATTGCCTGTGGCCCTGGCAACAACGGCGGTGATGGACTGGAGGCTGCGATGCACCTGCAGCGCAGCGGCCGCCAGGTGGTGGTGACCTGGCTGGGCCAGCCCGACACGGCCCCGGTGGATGCCAAGGCTTCGTGGCAGCGCGCACGGGATGCAGGCGTGTTGTGGGCCCTCACCGCCCCTGCCAACCTGACAGCGTCCGACCTGTGTATCGATGCCTTGCTGGGTATCGGCATTTCTTCTGCACCCAGCACAACCGCCCGGACACCCCATGCACAGCTGCAAGCCTGCCTGCACGCGCTGCAGCACAGCGCAGCCCCCGTGCTCGCCGTGGACCTCCCGAGCGGGCTGGATGCCGACACCGGCCAATTCGCACCGGGCTTTGCCCCCGCCACCGCAGCCCCCCACAACCACCACCCGCGCCCGGCGCACCACACGCTGAGCCTGCTCAGCCTCAAGCCCGGCCTGTTCACCGCCGCCGGGCGCGATGCCGCGGGCCAGGTGTGGCTGGACGACCTGGGCGTGGCGCCAGGGCATGAGCCGCCCAACGCCTGGCTCTCCGGCCCGGCGCTGGCCGCCCCCCGCCCCCACGCCAGCCACAAGGGCAGCTACGGTGACGTGGCCGTGGTGGGCGGTGAGGGGCTGGCCGAGCGCGGCCTGGGCATGGCCGGTGCGGCCCTGCTGGCCGCATCGGCCGCCCTGCACGGCGGCGCGGGACGGGTGCTGGTGGCCTTGCTCGACAACGGGCATCTGCAACTGGACCCGCAGCAGCCCGAGCTGATGCTGCGCCACTTCGACGCCCTGGCGCTGGAGCAACTCACGGTGGTCTGCGGCTGTGGCGGCGGCCAGGCCATCGCACGCGTGCTGCCCGAGGTCATCACCCGCGCGGCCCGCCTGGTGCTGGATGCCGATGCGCTCAACACCATTGCCACCCAGGCCGCGCTGCACGCGCTGGTGGTGGCGCGCGGCCAGCACGGGCAACCCACGGTGCTGACGCCCCACCCGCTGGAGGCCGCCCGCCTGCTGGGCCTGACCACCGCCGAAGTCCAGGCCAACCGGCTGGGCGCTGCACAGCAACTGGCGGACCAGTTCAATTGCGTGGCCGTGCTCAAGGGCTCGGGCACCGTGATTGCCGCGCCCGACCGCGTTCCTGCCATCAACCCCACGGGCAACGCACGGCTGGCCACGGCCGGCACGGGCGATGTGCTGGCAGGCATCGTGGGCGCCCACCTGGCAGCAGGCGCCAGCGCCTTGCGCGCAGCCAGCGAGGCGGTGTACCAACATGGCCAGGCGGCCGATGCATGGCCAACGGGCCAGGCGCTCACCGCCAGTGCGCTGGCGCGGGGCGTGGGCGGATGACCGGCGCAGGCGCAGGTGTCAATGCGCGTCACCGGCTCTGCAGCAGACGGCGCAGCACCGCCCCCAGCACTACGCTGAACCTTACGCCAGCAAAGTCACTTCCTTGAGCGGCTTGAGCACGCTCGATGGCGTCATGCCAAAGGTCTGCCGGAACATGCGGCTGAAATGGGCCGAGTCAGAGAACTCGCCATGCAGCGCCGCATCGGTCAGGCGCGGGCTCACGGCCAGCCCCGCCATGGCCAGCCGCACCTGCGACCACACACGATAACTGCGCAGGCTCACCCCCATCTCCGCGCGAAACAGGTGGTTGAAACGCGAGGCCGACAATTGCACGCCGGCCGCCAGCCCGGCGCGCGCCAGCCGCCCCTCCTGGGGATGGCGCAGGGCGTGCAAGCTGCGCGCCACACGTGCGTCCAGCAAGGGGCCTTCGTCGTCGCATGGGCAGTGCAACAGGGCCGACAGATCAAAGTTGCGCAGATAACCCTCCATGGCGCTGCGCGTCGCGACAGGAATCGCCACATCCAGAACCACCCCACCCCGTTGCCGGAATGGACCAAGCAAGCTGCGCGCCTCGCGCGAATCGGGCTCCAGGTACACCAGGGCCACCGTTTCGCCGCGGGGGTCAAACAGATGCTCCACACCCGCAGCCACCAGCGCGCTGTGGCACGTCTCCATCTGCCCCAGTCCCCAGTGCAGGGCAAACCGGCCTGACAGGCCCATCAGCAACACCGGCGCCGCATGGCAGTGCCAGCCCGTGGCCGGGATCTCCCCCACATAAAGCGCCTTGTCAGTGCCCAGGGTCAGTGTGTTGCGTGCTGGCATAGCCCAAACCTACAAGTTTTGTCATCGCGTTCTCGATAGCCTTGCCCGGCACGTACCGCCGCAGCGGCAATGAACACCCATTTTTTGGAGACTGGCTCTTGAAACGCATCGCTTTTTTTTCTGCCGCAGCCACCTTGGCCTTGGGCGCCATCGCGCTCTACTATGGCGCGCCCTCGCTGTTCAAGGAGCCCTTGCTCAGCCTCAACCGCAGCCTGTCGGGCATGGAAGAAAAAACCATCTCTGCGGCGATGCACACCGTCCACTACCTCGACAGCGGCACAGCCCAACGCCCTACACCGGGCGACAGCAACGGCACGCCCATCGTTTTGCTGCACGGCATTTTTGCGGAGAAGGACCATTGGGTGGATTTTGCGCGCCCCCTCACCAGCCAGTACCGGGTGATTGCCCCAGATATCCCGGGCTTTGGCGAGAGCACGCGGCGCGACGACCAGGCCTACGACTACGCCGCCCACGTCACGCGCCTGGCCGCGTTTCTGGACGCCCTCGGCCTCCCGCACGTGCATCTGGCAGGCAACTCGATGGGCGGCACCATCGCTGCCCTCTTTGCCCTGCAGCACCCCGAACGCGTGGCCAGCGTGGCTTTCATCGGCGCACCCCACGGCATCCGGTCACCCCAACCGAGCGCCATGGACCGACTCATCGACGCCGGGCAACGCCCGCTGGTGGCCCACGATGCCGCCGCCTTCGACGCCATGATGGCCCTGGTGTTTGAAAAGCGCCCCTTCCTGCCCCACCCCATCCTGTACGCGTCCGAACAGGATGCGCTGCGCAACGCCACCTCCAACACGCGCCTGTGGGACGCGCAGCTGAAAGACCGCTACCTGCTGGAGCAGCACCTGGGCAAGCTGCAGCACCATCCCACCTTGGTCCTGTGGGGCGAGAGCGACCGCGTGTTCGACCGCTCTGGGCTGTTGCCGCTGCAAAAGCTGTTGCCCCAAGCCCATGCCGAAGCACTGCCCGGCATCGGTCACCTGCCCATGATGGAGGCGCCTGCTGAGACGGCACAGCGGTACGCCCGCTTTTTAAGCCCCCTTGCCCAACCCGCGCAGCCGGACCACAAGGGCTCCAGGGCAAGTATTCAATAAAAATAGCTGCTAGCGCTTGTGTATCAAGCGCTAGCAGCTATCAATTAGTGAGCAATTAATCTTGCAAGCCTGCGCGTCGGCGAGCGCCTCTTCGTGGGCTTTGCCGTGGTTTCGTCCTGGTCAGCCCCGGCGAGGCTTGCGCGCCTTGCCCTTGCTGGACTTGCCTGCGACCGCCTTCTTGACGGACGCTTTCAGGGACTGAATCGGTGACCGCGCCGCCCGCTCACGCGAGAGACCCGCTTGCTCTGTGGCGGACGGGGCTGCGCCCTTGTCGGCCTTGCGTCCGCCGGACCGGCCACCCGCCTTGCGGGCGCCACCGCCTGCTCCGTCGGAGCCCACACCCTTGTCCTTGAGCGCGCGACCGAGCAGTTCCTCGCCCTCACGCACCAGGCGGAAGTCGATCTTGCGGCCATCCAGATCCACGCGGCTGACCTGCACCCGCACGCGCGCACCGATGGCATAGCGGATACCGGTACGCTCGCCACGCAGTTCCTGGCGTGCCTCATCGAACTTGAAGTACTCGCCGCCCAGCTCGGTGATGTGCACCAGCCCTTCCACATACATCGCGTCGAGCGTGACGAAGATGCCAAAGCTCGTCGCTGCGCTGACCACGCCGCTGTATTCCTCGCCCAGGTGCTCGCGCATGTACTTGCACTTGAGCCAGGCTTCCACGTCGCGGCTCGCCTCGTCGGCGCGGCGCTCGTTGGCACTGCAGTGCAGGCCTGCGGCCTCCCAGGCTTGGGTGTCGCGGCTGGGCGGTGCCACATCCTTGCGGGGCTTGGTGCCGGGCGCTGCCACGCGGGCCGCCAGCCGTTTGGCCAGCTTGGCATGGGCTTCGCCGGGTGTGGGCAAGGACGGCAGCGCGTACTTCGTCTTGCTCAGGATGGCCTTGATGACCCGATGCACCAGCAGGTCGGGGTAACGCCGGATCGGGCTGGTGAAGTGCGTGTAGGCATCGAACGCCAGGCCAAAGTGGCCACTGTTGACGGGCGTGTAGATAGCCTGCTGCATGGAGCGCAACAGCATGGTGTGGATCTGCTGCGCGTCAGGCCGCTCTTTGGTGGCCTGGGCAATCGCCTGGAACTCGGCGGGCTTGGGATCATCGCCAATCGTCATGCCGACGGCCATGGCCTTGAGGTAGTTGCGCAGGATCTCCTGCTTCTCGGGCGTGGGGCCTTCGTGGACGCGGAACAGGCCAGGCTGTCCGCCCTGGGCGATGAAGTCGGCACTGCACACGTTGGCGGCCAGCATGGCCTCTTCGATGAGCTTGTGCGCATCGTTGCGGGTGCGCGGCACGATTTTTTCGATGCGACCGTTTTCGTCGCAAACGATCTGTGTTTCGGTGGTTTCAAAGTCCACCGCCCCCCGCTGCTGACGCGCAATCAGGAGGGCTCGGTACACATCGTGCAGGTTGAGCAGGTCCTTGACGCGGTCCTTGCGCTTGCTGGCCTCGGGGCCGCGCGTATTGGCCAGGATGGCCGCCACTTCCGTGTACGTGAAACGCGCATGGCTGAACATCACGGCCGGGTAGAACTGGTAGGCGTGCACTTCGCCCTTGGCGGTGACCAGCATGTCACAAACCATGCACAGGCGCTCCACCTCGGGGTTGAGGGAACACAGGCCGTTGCTCAGCTTCTCGGGCAGCATGGGAATCACGCGGCGCGGAAAGTACACGCTGGTGGCGCGGTCGTACGCATCGATGTCGATGGCGCTGCCGGTCTCCACGTAGTGGCTCACATCGGCAATGGCCACCAGCAGGCGCCAGCCTTTGCTGCGGCCGACCTGGGCAGGCTCGCAGTAGACGGCATCGTCGAAGTCGCGCGCGTCTTCGCCGTCGATGGTGACCAGGGGCACGTCGGTCAGGTCCACGCGGCGCTTCTTGTCCTGCGCGCGCACCTTGTCGGGCAACTCCTTGGCCTGCGCCAGGCACTCGGCGGAGAACTCGTGCGGCACGCCGTACTTGCGCACGGCGATCTCGATCTCCATGCCGGGGTCGTCCACCTCGCCGAGCACTTCGGTGATGCGGCCCACGGGCTGGCCAAACAGTGCGGGGGGCTCGGTCAGTTCAACAACGACAACCTGCCCAGGTTTTGCGGCGCCGGTGGCGCCTTTGGGGATCAGTACATCCTGGCCGTAGCGCTTGTCTTCTGGCGCCACCAGCCACACACCGCTTTCCTGCAGCAGGCGGCCGATGATGGGTTGCGGCGGGCGTTCGATGATCTCGGCCACGCGGCCTTCGGGACGACCACGGCGGTCCTGGCGCACGATGCGCACACGCACGCGGTCCTTGTGCAGCACCGCGCGCATTTCATTGGGGGGGATATAGATGTCGCCTTCGCCATCGTCGCGGATAACGAAACCGTGTCCATCACGGTGCCCCTGCACGCTGCCTTCAATCTCGTCCGACAAATGCGCGGACTGCGCGCCGGGGGTGGTTTTTTTGATATACAATCTTAGACTTTCCTGAAATGCCCAGGTGGCGGAATTGGTAGACGCACTAGTTTCAGGTACTAGCGAGTAACATCGTGGAGGTTCGAGTCCTCTCCTGGGCACCAAGTTTAACGACAACCTGCGAAGGTTTTCAAAATATCGAAGCCGCTGCAAACACAGCGGCTTTTTTATTTTCTGCATGCAGTTGTCCAATCCGGCCCCAGGAAGCCGAACAGACACATTTTTGAAAATTCTTTGGCAACTTGCCAGAAGCCTCAATTACTTGTTCTATAATTCGAGGCTTATCTGAAAGCCCAGGTGGCGGAATTGGTAGACGCACTAGTTTCAGGTACTAGCGAGTAACATCGTGGAGGTTCGAGTCCTCTCCTGGGCACCAAACATATAAAAAGCCGTTGCAATCGCAACGGCTTTTTTGTTTTTGGAATTCCTTTGGCGGATAACTCCTCCAGCAATCCCACCTTCGCCAAGCACGGCAACCGCCGAGCCTCAAGGGCATGCGCGCAAAAGCGCGCACGCCCCCATTCACATCACTTGCGCAGCAACGTCTTCAGCACATTCTGCAAACGGCGTGCACTCACCGCATCACTGGCACTGGCCAGCACGCGCGCCGCATCCTGACCCCAAGTCTGGGCAGGCGCAGGATCATTGCGGCGCGTGAGCAATTGCAATTGCAGCATGCGCCGGGCAGCAATGTGCTCAGCTGGCGTGGGAGCCTCGGCTGCCATCTCCAGACGCAGCAGCGCCTCGGACGCATCTCCCTTGGGAGCAGACGACAGCGCTTGCGCCCAGGCGCTGCGCACCGATGCAGTCACACCCGAGCCCAGATCCTGCGTACCAGGCACAAGCGCTGCATCGCGCTTCTCCCATGCCGTCAGCAGCTGAGTCAGCGCCTCTCCATGTGCCTGCGCCGCCAGCTTCTTCAAAGCCAGCTGGGCGTGCTCCATGGCTTCGCGCTGGGCTCGGAACGCCGTGTCACCCAGGCGAGGGCCTCGGTCCTCGAACGCCGGGCGATCGCCAAAACGGCCACCACGGTCCGCGCGATCGCCCATGCGGCCATCGCTGCGAGGACCCCGGGCACCGTCGCGGTCGCCGGGACGGGCATCACGACGCTCACCCGGGCGACCTCCACGGCCAGGAGCTGCAGGCGCGTCCTTCTTCATGCCAGGACGGTCATCACCACGCACCGCCACCACGGGTCGCGCTGCGGGCTTGGGCGCTGCAGGTGCCGTTGCGGGGGCCTCGACTGCCGCACCGTCACCACCATCGGGCGTTTCCGCAGATTCAGCCGATCCGTTTTCGACAGCAACAGGGGCAGAATCCGCCTGCGCGTCTGCATGCGACTGTGCATCCTTGTGCGCCGTGGCAACGGCTTCCGCCGCCTGCGCCTGACCGCGCAGCGCGGCCTCCAGCGCCTGCATGGCCGAACGGATCTGTTGTGCATCGCCGCTGGCGTTGGCGGCCTCCAGCGCCTTGGACGCCTCCAGCACCACGCGATCACGTGCGCTCAATTCGGTGACAGCACGCTCGCGGTCCGCCGACTTGCGGTTGAAGGCTTCATCAATGGGTTTACGGAAGGCATCCCACAGCTTCTGCTCGTGCTTGCGGTCCAGAGGCACCCCCTGCGCCTCAGCCTGCCAGCGCTGCTGCAGCGCCTTGACCGCATCGATGCGCAAGGTGGGCGCCGCACCAAGGGCCGTGGCCTCGTCGATCATCGCGTGGCGGCGGGCCAGGCTTTCCTTCTGCGCAGTTTCGAGTGGAGCTGCTGCCAGGGAAATCGCCTGCTTCCAAAGAGGTTGCAACTCCGCAAAAAGCTTCTCCCCCACATGGCCGCCTTCGCGCCAGCGATCACCAAACTGGTGGAGGGCACGGTTGACGGCCTTCCAGTCGCCGGAGGCAGCATGCTCGTGCGCCCATGCCTTGACTTCTTCGATCAGCGCCAGGCGCTGGGCCTTGTGCTCTGCCGCCTCGGTGCGGATCTTGTCCAGCCAAGCCTCCACCACCTTGTGCGCGGCATTGCAGGCTTCGTCGAATTTCTTCCACAGACCATGGTTGGGCGCCCCACCCTGGTCCGCCTGTTTCCATTGTTCACGCAGGTTGCGCAGGGTTTCCTGCATCTTGCGGCCGCCCAGGGCCTGGCCTTCAGGGCGGTTGAGCAAGGCCTCAGCCTTGGCCACCAGGTCTTCACGCACCTGGTCCGCACTCCAGCGTTGCCAGCCTTCCAGTTCACCCGCCGCCACCAGGGCTGCGTGGACCTGCTGCTCCAGGGCATTGTCGATGTGTTTGCCGTGCACCTTCAGCACAGCGCGCAGTGCGGCTGCAGCACCGGCACTGGCCTTGCCATGGCCCTCGGCAGTTTCCTTCTCGAGGACTGCCAGGGCTTCGCGCACGCCCTGCACAGCCTTCTCAACAACTTCGGGCGCCACCTTGGGCTTGGCCGCACGCGCAGGCTTGGCTGCCGCCGCTGCAGCAGCGGCCTCGGTAGGCAGGCCACGCGCTGCACGCAGCTCATCAGCCCAGACAGGCACAGGAGGCAACGGCGCGCCAGCATCCTCAGAAGCCGCCACAGCCTGGGCCACCGCGGGTTGAAATGCCTCCCATACCACCAACAACTGGGTGCGTGACGCATCGAGCAGCGGTGGAAACCGTGCTTCTACGCTTGCCCAGCTGGCATCGCCGGTCAATTCCTGCGCCTGTTCCTGCCAACGCGCCACATCGGCACGCAGCAGTTCGAGCGCAGCATGGGCGTCGCGCCAGGGCTTGGTAGAGAGCACTTCGATGCGCTGGGCCAGCAACACGGCCGCCTCTCGCTGCACTTGGACTCGGTGCTGCAGATCCTCAATGACCTTCACGCGGTCCGCGACCTGTACCTTGAGCAGCGACAACGGCTCGCGCGACAGCGGCGCGCCCGCCTTGGCGGCGTCGCGTTGCCATGCCAGGGCATCGGCAATGTTGAGTTTGGGGGCTGACAGCAGCGCCTGCGCCTTTTCCGCCCACTCGGCGGCAATGGCCTCCTGGCCCTTGGCGCGGCGGATTTCATCGAGGCGCTCACGCACCGCGCGCGCAGCGCCCTTGTCACGCCCGCTCAGTTCTTTGAAAACCTCCTGCAACTGCTCATGGGCCGGCTGGGTTGCCAGCCAGTCACGAATGCGGGAGGCGCGCTCGCCGGAGGTGGCGGCAGAAAAAGCGCCACCGGTCAACGCATCAAGCGGATGCGGCTCATGGGTTTTGGCCGGGGCCGGATTCACTTCAGGTGCGTCGGACATTTTGCTGCGGGAAAAAAATGGAAACATGGATCCAATGGATAACAAAGGCGGCCCCGGGCGCATTGCCTGAAGGCCTGCCCCGGCAACTGCGCTGCACGCGCGCCAGGACAACAAAGAAGCTATTTTCACCGGGTTTGGCAAACAGGCCGCAGCATGGCGGTGTGCCAAGCCCCGGGGGTGATCTGGCACAAGGCTTTGCCAGACGGGCTGACATGCTGCGGCCCCGCCAGGGTGCCGCCCGCTACTGCGGGCGAACTGCCGCTGCTCTAGGGAACAGCCCCCATTATCTATATATAAGGGCCAAGGGCCCAAAAAGCACGCCACACCACCAATAAGAAAGCCCGGCAGACAGTGCCTCATGGACTGCCTGCCGGGCTTGACGGCTGACACAACGGTCTTTGCCATCGGTCGCAATGCGGAGATGAAGGTCCACATGGCGAGGAGGCAAGGTATTGCCTCCAGGGGTTTGCCGTGGAAGCCGCATCTGCTGCACCAGGGCACTGCGTGCCCTCGGAGGGAGACTTGTCTTCGTCTGGCGATGCCTGAAATCTACAGGCAACGCAACCTTACCAAAGCTGCCGCTGCAACTCAAACTGGATTCTCAATGGCGAAAAGACCGGCGATTGAATTTGACACGTCCATGTAACAGGCATCCCCACAGACCTGGGCGCCAGACACGCACACACCTCCCAAAAGCTGTGATTTTTCACATGTTTTTCATAACTTAATGATCTTAAAAATTAATTTGTTAGTATTGACTAAGCATTTAGTGAACTTCTAGAATCCGCCAGCCCCGAAAACAGGCTAGTAAAAACCCCAACCTCGCTGCCGAACCCGGCTAAGTCAAAGCAGGCCCCAAGCACACCCAAGACGTGCGGCCTCACTTGATGGCGTACCAATCCAGGCGATCCGCCGAGACGAGACAGTCCCCGATGACTGCCCGGCTCACTGCGGCGCCTCAGAAAGGAAGAGCTATGACAGCGTCAGGAAAAATGATCTCCGGCGTACGGACCTTTGTGGCCGACGTGACCGAAGGTTTTCTTGAAATCACCCACAACAGCTTCGCCCTCATCGGCCTGACTGTCGCCTTTGTCGTGATCACCCTCACGGCCCGCCCGGACTTGCGCCAGGCTGGCGAAGCGCAATTGATGAACTGGCTGCAGGCCCGCCAGGTGGAAGTGCTTGGCATGCCCATCGAACCGGAAGCCAGCGAGCGCGCCACGGCAGGCAACCCCAAGGACCTGCCCAAAGAGCAGGCCGCAGTCGCCTTCTGGCTCAGCAAGAAGTACCGCGTGGCCCCCGAGCCGCTGAGCGTGCTGGTGGCAGAGGCCTATGAAATCGGCGCGAAGTCCAAGATTGATCCCACGCTGATCCTTGCCATCATGGCCATCGAGTCCAGCTTCAACCCGTTTGCACAAAGCGCCGTTGGCGCTCAAGGGCTCATGCAGGTGATGACCAATGTGCACACCGACAAGTACCAGAATTTTGGCGGGCACTTTGCAGCCTTTGACCCGGTGAGCAATCTGCGCGTGGGCGTGAAGGTCCTGCAGGAGTGCATTGCACGCGCCGGCTCGGTGGAGGGTGGACTGCGCTTTTACGTGGGCGCGGGCAACCTGGCCGACGACGGCGGTTATGCGGCCAAGGTGATGGCTGAGCATTTCCGCCTGCGGCAGGTCGCAGGCGGCCGCACCATGCCCACCACGCCACCTCCAAGCCTCTCCACACAAGCTCCCGTACAGGCCATTCCCGTCTCTGCACCGCCCGCAACGCCAGCAGCCAGCGGCGACAAGGTGGCCCTGCTCTCCGCGCTCTGACCTGGGCTTCTCGCACCGGGGGAAGCACACCTCCCCGGGGCACGCTCCTCAGCTCCCCGACACATTGGCGCACGCCACGTCAGCTACACTAGCGGTGTACGCGACTGGCGATAGGCGCGGCATCTGGACACAGGGTGCCGCCGCTGACGTGGAAACCGACAAGGGCTTGCCTCTTGTGAACCACTGGGAAGCGTGCCGCACGGGGTTCATCCCTTCTGCGTTCAGCCGTTCGCCTGGGCAGCCCTTGTTTCAAGGGACACAAGTTCATAGGACTGCCAATCATGTACGACCGCAATATTCTTGTCGAACAAACCGACCCCGAGCTGTTTGCCGCCATCCAGGCTGAAAACGCCCGGCAAGAGCACCACATCGAGCTGATCGCCAGCGAGAACTACGCCTCCCCCGCCGTGATGTGGGCGCAGGGCACGCAACTGACCAACAAATACGCCGAAGGCTACCCTGGCAAGCGCTACTACGGTGGCTGCGAGCATGTGGACGTGGCCGAGCAGCTGGCCATCGACCGCGTCAAGCAGATCTTCGGCGCCGAGGCCGCCAACGTGCAGCCGCACTGCGGCGCCTCCGCCAACGAGGCCGTGTTCCTGGCATTCTTGAAGCCCGGCGACACCATCATGGGCATGAGTCTGGCCGAAGGCGGCCACCTGACGCACGGCATGCCGCTGAACATGTCCGGCAAGTGGTTCAACGTGGTCTCCTACGGCCTGGATGCCAACGAAGCCATCGACTACGAAGCGATGGAGAAGAAGGCGCACGAAACCAAGCCCAAGCTCATCATCGCCGGTGCCTCGGCCTACAGCCTGCACATCGACTTCGCACGCTTTGCCAAGGTGGCCAAGGACGTGGGCGCGATCTTCATGGTGGACATGGCCCACTACGCCGGCCTGATCGCCGCGGGCGTGTACCCCAACCCCGTGCCGCACGCCGACGTGGTCACTTCCACCACCCACAAGAGCCTGCGCGGCCCCCGTGGCGGCATCATCCTGATGAAGGCCCAGCACGAGAAGGCCATCAACAGCGCCATCTTCCCCGGCCTGCAAGGTGGCCCGTTGATGCACGTGATCGCGGCCAAGGCCGTGGCGTTCAAGGAAGCGCTGCAGCCCGAGTTCAAGACCTACCAGGAACAGGTGGCCAAGAATGCCAAGGTGGTGGCCGAGACGTTGACCGCCCGCGGCCTGCGCATCGTGAGCGGTGGCACGCAAAGCCACGTGATGCTGGTGGACCTGCGCGCCAAGGGCATCACCGGCAAGGAAGCCGAGGCCGTGCTGGGCGCCGCCCACATGACCATCAACAAGAACGCGATCCCCAACGACCCTGAAAAGCCGATGGTCACGAGTGGTGTGCGCATCGGCACCCCTGCCATGACCACGCGCGGCTTCAAGGAAGAAGAAGCCCGCATCACCGCCCACCTGATCGCCGACGTGCTGGACAACCCCCGCGACGAAGCCAATATCGCCGCGGTGCGTGCCAAGGTCAATGCGCTGACCGCACGCTTCCCCGTCTACCGTTAAGCCAGGGACTCGGCAGCCACCATGAAGTGCCCCTTCTGCAGCCACCTCGAAACGCAAGTCGTTGAAACGCGGGTGTCTGAGGATGGGGTCTTCATCCGCCGCCGCCGCCAGTGCGGCGCGTGCGACAAGCGCTTTACCACCTACGAACGGCCGGAAGTGAACTTCCCGGCCATCGTCAAAAAGGACGGCCGGCGCATCGAATACGAGCGCGGCAAGCTGCTTGCCTCGTTCAACCTGGCGCTGCGCAAGCGCCCGGTCAGCACCGACCAGATCGACAGTGCCATCGAGCGCATCGAGGAAAAGCTGCTCAACCTGGGCCAACGCGAAGTGATCTCCAGCCGCATTGGCGAGCTGGTGATGCGCGAACTCAAGAAGCTCGACAAGGTGGCCTACATCCGCTTTGCCAGCGTGTACCGCAGCTTTGAAGACATCGACGACTTCCGCGCCATGGTCGATGAAGTGCGCAAGTAACCGGCACCTGCATTCGTATCTGCACCGGTGTTCGCCCTAGGGCCGGGCGATTTCAAGGATTTTCGCAATCCAGCGCTTCACCAGCAAGCGCTAGCAGCTACAAATAATATAGCAAACAAGCATCCACAGAAGATGGGTGTACGTCGGAGTGGGCCACCGCTGTCGCGTATGCCACACCGCAAAATACTCCTTTATTGATAGCTACCAGCGCTTTCTGAATCAGCGCCAGAGGCCAATTTGACTTAAAAATTGGCTTGGCATGCGCCGGCGCGCACCCCGCCAGTGCCCGACAATGCGCCCGGTGAAAACCCGCCACTTCCTGCAGCTGGTGCTGCTGTCCGCCCTGTGGGGCGCCTCGTTTCTTTTCATCCGCATTGCCAGCCCTGTACTGGGGCCCAACGTCATGGCCGCGCTGCGCATTGGCCTGGCCACGCTGACGCTCATCGGCATCATGCGGGTCGCCAACGAATCGTGGCCGTGGCGCCATTGGCGGGAGCTGCTCGGGCTGGGTACGCTCACGGTCGCGGTGCCCTTCCTGCTCTACTCATGGGCCGCCCTGCACCTGCCGGCGGGGTACAGCTCACTGCTCAACACCATGGCCGTTCCGTTCAGCGTACTGGCCGCTGCGTGGATGAAGGAGGACACGCTGAGCCTGCGCAAATGGCTGGGCTGCCTGTGCGGCTTTGCGGGCGTGGCCCTGATCGTGCAACTGGGCCCTATGGAGCCCACGCCAGCGCTGCTGATCGCGGCCCTGGGCTGCATCGTCGCTTCGGCCTGCTACGGCGTCTCGACCACCTGGATGAAGCGCGCCACCACCCGCATGTCGCCCCTGTCGATCGCCGCCGGCATTCACGCCGCGGCGCTGGTGTTGCTGCTGCCGGGTGCGGCCTGGAGCCTGCCCGAAGCGCACTTCACACCGGGCGCGCTGGCCGCTGTGGCGGTGATGGGCGTCGTGACCTCGGGCCTGGCCTACTGGCTCAACCTGCGGGTGCTCCAACATGTCTCGCCCGTGGCGGCCATGAGTTCGGCTTTCATGATTCCGCTGTTCGGTGTGGCCTGGGGCCACATCTTTCTGGACGAGGCATTGGGCACCGGGATGGTGTGGGGCGGAGCGCTGGTGCTGGTGGCCACCGGTCTGGTGACCGGCTTCAACCCATTGCGCTGGTTGGCGGCACTGCGCCCAGGGCGCAGCTAAGTGCCGGACAACACCGCCCAACCACCCGAACGGGCAGTTCAGCGGGCCACGCGGGAAATACGGTCGATGGCGGGCACCGGCACCGGACTGTGGGCGCGGAAGTAGGCCTCCAGTGCGTCCAGGTCCAGCCCACCCACCAGGCGGTCACGGCCTTGGGCCAGCACCGTGAAGTTGTCGCCACCGCTATCGAGGTAGCTGCTCAGCACCACGCGCACCAGCGCATCGTCCTGCAGCGGTGTGCCGTTCAGCGCCATGTGGCTGATGCGCGCACCCGCTGGCTGGGTGAGGTCGTAGCGGTACGAAAACCCTGCCGACGCCGACAACACCCGGGGCCGCTGCACGGTGTTGCTGCCGCTGGCGAACTGCTGTTCCAGCGCCGCCTTGACCTGCGCTCCCGTGAAGGTCTTGACGACCAGCTGGTTGCCGAATGGTTGCACCGCAAACAACTGGCCGTAGCGCACCAGCCCCTGTCCGTCGGGCACCAGGTCAGCGCGCAGTCCACCCGGGTTCATGAACGACAGCTGCGCCCCACCCTGCTCCGGTGCACGCGTGGCATGGAGCTGCGCGTCGGCCACCAGGTTCCCCAGCGCGCTTTCTAGCGATGGAGCCGGCGTGCGCCGCAGGGCCGCAACGGCCTGCCCCACGGGACGCTGGGCCAGCGGCACGGCGGCGGCGCGGTAGGTGTCGATGACCTTCTGCACCTGCGGATCGGCCGGAAAGGTCGGCACGGCCGAGGTGAGCGGCACGTACCCCTGGCTGCCGGTGAAAGCCTCGCCCTGCACCACCACGTTGCGCGCCGCCTTGTGCACCACGCGGCGCGTCCGGGGGTCTACCCGCAATTGAATGTCCGTGAGCAGCGTGCCGTACTGCCCGGCGCTGGTCAGCAGAAAGGGCTTGGCAGGGTTCACGCGGCTGTAGTCGCAGACATAGGCCTGGTGCGTGTGGCCCGAAACCACCACGTCCACGGCCGGGTCCAGCCGCTCCAGGATGGGGACGATGTCGCCGGAAAGGCCCGCGCAGCTCGTCTCCTGCACGCCGGCTGTGGTGCTACCGCCCTCGTGGATGACGACGGCGATCACATCGGCGCCCTGGGCCCGCAGCTGCGGAATCAGGGCATTGGCCGTGGCCGCTTCGTCCTCAAAGCGCAGGCCCGCAACGCCCGAGGGGCTGACCATGGTGGGCGTGGCCTGCAGCGTAAGCCCGATCACGCCCAGGGTGACCGTCACCCCACCCTCCGTGAAGCGCTTGAGCCCGGTGGCGGGCAGCAGTGTGCGCCCATCCTCGGTGCGCATGGTGTTGGCGGCCAGAAAACCGAACCGTGCGCCCGCAAAGGGCTGGCTGATCTGGCAGGGCTGGCGCGCAGTGAACTTCTCGCAACCCCCGTGCTGCAGGCGCAGCAGTTCGCGCCAGCCCCGGTCGAACTCATGGTTGCCCACGGCATTGAAGTCAATCTGCATGAGATTGACGGCCTCGATGGTGGGCTCGTCCAGGAAGAGCGAGGACACCAGCGGCGACGCACCCACCATGTCCCCTGCCGACACCACCGCATGGTGCGGCCCCCGGGCCTTGAGCGCCGCCATGGCACTGGCCAGGTAGGCCATGCCTCCTGCAGGCGCGGCCACGGGCCCTGACGGCCCCTGTACCCTGTGCGCCATGTGGGGCGGCTCCAGGTTGCCATGCAGGTCATTGAAGCCAATCAGCGTGATGTCGATGTACTCGGGCCCCTGCCCGCCCGCCAACGGCACGGCCGTGCCGCAACCCGCCAGCAGAGCCCCGAGCGCGCCCACCGCGGCAAGCGCCGACCCGCTGCGAGCCCAGCCCGATCCATTGAATGCCTGTGCCAACAACCTGCGCATGGGACTGCCTTGTTCAATCAAATAGGACTTACGCAAATCTGGATGCAACAGCCGCCTGGCCATGGAGCGAGCCGCATGCCTGAACCCAGTTTTTGCATAAGTCATGTCAAAGAAAAAAGGGCGCACATCGCTGCACGCCCCGCCATCACCTGCTTCAGCGCGCCCGGGCCCGCCCCGCAGCGCGCTGCACCCGCTACAGGAACGAGGCCTGGATGGGCGGCACGGGCGGCACCACATCGCCGCACTGGGCACGGTGGCGCAGGGCATGGTCCATGACGACCAGTGCGAGCAGCGCTTCGGCAATCGGCGCGGCACGGATGCCCACGCAGGGGTCGTGGCGGCCCTTGGTGACGACTTCGGTGCTCTTGCCATGCACATCGATAGATTCGCGCGGACTGATGATGGAGCTGGTGGGCTTGATGGCGATGCTCACCTCCAGGTCCTGCCCGGTGCTGATGCCGCCCAGCACGCCACCCGCGTTGTTGGTGCGAAAGCCCTGGGGCGTCATCGAATCACCGTGCATCGTGCCCCGGTGGGCCACGCTGGCAAAACCGGCGCCAATCTCCACGCCCTTCACCGCGTTGAGGCCCATCATGGCGTGGGCAATGTCGGCATCGAGCTTGTCGTACAGCGGCTCGCCCAGGCCCACCGGCACGCCGGTGGCCTGCACGCGGATGCGGGCACCACACGAATCACCGGCCTTGCGCAGGGCGTCCATGTAGTCCTCGTACTGCTGCACGTCGGCCACGGGGGCGAAGAAAGGGTTGCTGCGCACATGGTCCCAGCTCTCGAACGGGATGGCCAGCTCACCCAGCTGGGTCATGCAGGCCCGGAACTGGGCGCCGTACTGCTGGGCCAGCCACTTCTTGGCCACCGCACCGGCGGCCACCGTGGGCGCAGTGAGCCGGGCCGAAGAGCGGCCACCGCCGCGCGGGTCGCGGATGCCGTACTTGTGCCAGTAGGTGTAGTCGGCATGGCCGGGGCGGAAGCTCTCGGCGATGTTGCTGTAGTCCTTGCTGCGCTGGTCGGTGTTGCGGATCAACAGCGCGATCGGTGTGCCGGTGGTCTTGCCCTCGTACACGCCGGAGAGGATTTCCACCGCATCGGGCTCGTTGCGCTGGGTGACGTGGCGGCTGGTGCCGGGGCGGCGCCGGTCCAGGTCCGCCTGGATGTCGGCCTCGGTGAGCGGCATGCCGGGCGGGCAACCGTCGATCACGCAGCCGATGGCCGGGCCGTGGGATTCACCAAAGTTGGTGACTGCGAATAGGGAACCGAAGGTATTGCCGCTCATGGCGATGGATTATCCCAGAGCGGCGACCACCACCGGCTCGGCACAGGCGATGGAGCACCCTGCATCAAGGCCGGGTGCGAAATGTGGTGCAGACAAACACACGCCACAAACGCGCTTGGCATTGCAACGCGCGCTTGCTAGCATCAGTACCCGATCTTTGGGACGTTCATGCCCGTTTCAGCCCCGCACTCTTCCGATTCCCCATCCCACCCCGGCACCCCGCCGCCAGCCCCCCTGGCCGATGCCCCGTTGCGCCGGGCATTGGACGCCAGCGACAACGCCATTGTGATGAGCGACAGTGCCAGGCACGTGGTGTATGTCAACGAAGGGTTCACACGCCTGTTCGGGTTTAGCCCCTCCGAGGTCCTGGGCAAATACCTCAGTGATGTGCTGCTGGGCCCGCACTCCGACCCGGGGCTGCTGGGGGAAATCCGTGACGGCATCCACAAGCAGGGCGTCTTCCATGTCGAGACGCTGCTGTACAGCAAGGCCGGCCAGCCGCGCTGGGTGGCGATGATGATCAATGCCTCGGACGAGGCCTCGGGCGGGCCGGGCGGCACCATCACGGTGCTGACCGACATCACGCTCACCAAAATGCACGAAGTGCTGCAAAAGCGGGTGCTCGAGGGAATGGTCAACGAACTGCCGCTGGCAGACCTGATGACCCTGGTATGCCGCGAAGTCGAACGCATCGCCCCCGAAGTCACGGCATCCATCCTGGCCGTGGACGAGCGGGGCCTGCTCCGCCCGCTGGCGGCGCCGGGGCTGCCGCTTGCTATCAGCCAGGCGCTCGACGGAGCTCCCATCGGGCCCCGTGCGGGCTCGTGCGGTGCCGCAGCCTTCCGGGGCGAACCCGTGGCGGTCACAGACATTGCCACCGACCCCCTGTGGGCCGACTACCGCGCCCTGTTTGAGTCCAGTGGCATGCGGGCCTGCTGGTCCAGCCCGATCTGTGACCATACGGGAAAGGTGATTGGCACCTTTGCGTTCTACTTTCGGGAGCCGCGCGGCCCGGACGCGCTGCACCACCGGCTGGTGGACGTGTGCCTGCACCTGTGCGCGCTGGCCATAGAGCGCAACGCCACACGCGAGCGTATTCACCAGCTTGCCTTCTTTGACGAACTCACCGGGCTGCCCAATCGCGCCATGTTCCGCAGCAGTGCCGCACGGGCGCTTGCCAGTCTGCGGCAGGACAACCACCCCGGCGCGCTGCTGTTCATCGACCTGGACCGCTTCAAGCAGATCAATGACATACAAGGCCATGCCGCAGGCGACGCACTGCTGTGCGAGGTGGCCAAGCGGCTGACGCAATGCCTGCGTGCGCGCGATCTGATTGGCCGCTTGGCGGGTGATGAATTTGTGCTGCTGCTGTCCGAATGCACCACCGAGCAGGCCGTGCAGACAGCCCACCGCATGCTGCAAGAAATGGCACGCCCCATGGACATCCACGGACAGGCCCATGTCTGCCACGCCAGCATTGGCATTGCGATGTTTCCGGAAGATGGCGATGCGATCGACACACTCCTGCGCCATGCCGACCAGGCCATGGTCCAGGCCAAAAGCGATCACCGGCACAGCCTGCAATTGTTCAGTGCCGAAATGAACCGGCGCGCGCAGGAGCGCGCCGCCCTGGAACGTGCCTTGCGCCAGGCCCTGGCCGACCGCAGCCTCAGCCTGCACTACCAGCCCCAGGTGCTCAGCATTGCACCTGGCACCCTGCACGGCGTGGAAGCCCTGGCGCGCTGGCAACACCCCGAATGGGGCATGGTGCCCCCCACCCGGTTCATCCCCGTGGCCGAAGAAGCCGGGCTCATTCACCAGCTGACCCTGTGGCTGCTGGACGAAGCCTGTGCACAGCTGTCGACATGGCGTGCGGCCGGCCACAGCGTGCCCTGCGTGGCCGTGAACCTGTCGGGGCGCAGCTTCCACCAGGCAGAGTTTGCACAGCAGGTCTGTGATGCCCTGGAGCGCCACGGCCTGAGCACGGACGATGTGCTGCTGGAGATCACCGAAAGCGTGATGATGGACGCGCGACCGGTGACGCTGGCCAACATCGAGGCGCTGCACAACAAGGGGTTCAAGCTCTCGCTGGACGATTTCGGCACGGGTTACTCCAGCCTGAGCTACCTGCACCGCCTGCCCATCAGCGAACTCAAGCTGGACATGGCGTTTGTGCAAGACCTCACCACCAGCCCCACCGCACGCGCCCTCACGGTATCGGTACTCAGCATTGCCCACAGCCTGGGCATGGTGGTAGTGGCCGAAGGGGTGGAAACCAGCGGGCAACAGCAATGGCTGCAGGCCCACGGTTGCCCTGTCATGCAGGGCTATCTGTTTGGCAAACCCATGCCACCGGATGAGCTGGAGGCCTGGCTTGGCGCGCAGGTGCCGGGCCTGCGCTGAGAATAGAGCCCGGTACCCGGGCGACGCGGCGGTCAGCCGCTGCGGGATTCGTCTTCCGGCCAGTCGCGGATGTAGGCCTTGAGCATCTTGTTCTCGAAGTTCTGGCTGTCCACCACGGCCTTGGCCACGTCGTAGAAGCTGATCACGCCCATGAGCATCTTGCGGTCCATCACGGGCATGTAGCGCGCATGGCGGTCCAGCATCATGCGGCGCACTTCGTCCATGTCGGTTTCGAGCGTGCAGGTCAGGGGTGCATCGTCCATCGCCGTGCGCACCAGCATCGTTCCCACGCTGCCGCCGTTCTTGACCACGGCCTGGATCACCTCGCGGAAGGTGAGCATGCCCACCAGGTCTCCATGCTCCATGACCACCAGCGAGCCGATGTCGCGCTCGGCCATCAGGGCCACAGCGCCCGCCAGCGGCTCGTCGGGCGAGGCGGTGTACAAGGTGTTGCCTTTGACGCGAAGGATGTCGCTGACTTTCATGGTGCTGGGTCTCCGAGAGGGCAAGAGCAGCGCGGCAGGCGCTGTAGACAATTTGCTACCAAATATAGCCCACAATGCCCGGCTGAATTGACAACATGGGAGACACACAGATGCCCGGCTACTCCGACCCCGGCTTTGACACGCTGGCCCTGCACGCTGGCGCCAGCCCCGACCCCGCCACCGGCGCACGCGCCACCCCCATCCACCTGACCACGTCGTTCGTCTTTGAATCGAGCGACCATGCGGCCTCGCTGTTCAACCTGGAGCGCGGCGGCCATGTCTACAGCCGCATCAGCAACCCCACCAACGCGGTGCTGGAGCAACGCGTGGCGGCGCTGGAAGGCGGCGTGGGCGCCATCACTACCGCCAGCGGCCAGGCGGCCCTGCACCTGGCCGTGGCCACGCTGATGGGCGCCGGCAGCCACATCGTGGCCAGCACAGCCCTGTATGGCGGCTCGCAGAACCTGCTGCACTACACGCTCTCGCGTTTTGGCATCGAGACCACCTTCGTGAAGCCCGGCGACATCGACGCCTGGCGCGCCGCCGTGCGGCCCAACACCAAGCTGTTCTTTGGCGAGACCGTGGGCAACCCGGGCCTGGATGTGCTGGACATCCCCACCGTGTCTTCAATAGCCCATGAGGCCGGTGTGCCCCTGCTGGTGGACTCCACCCTGACCTCGCCCTGGCTCATGAGGCCGTTGGAACATGGCGCCGATCTGGTCTACCACTCGGCCACCAAGTTCCTCTCGGGCCACGGCACTGTGGTGGGGGGCATCGTGGTGGATGGCGGCAGTTTTGACTGGGACGGCCCCAAATCCGCCGGCAAATTTGCCGAGCTGACCCAGCCCTACGACGGCTTTCACAACATGGTGTTCACCGAAGAAAGCACTGTGGGCGCCTTCCTGCTGCGCGCACGCCGCGAGGGCCTGCGCGACTTTGGCGCCTGCATGAGCCCGCACACGGCCTGGCTCATTCTGCAGGGCGTCGAGACCCTGCCGCTGCGCATGGCGCAGCACATGCGCAACACCGAGAAGGTGGTGGAATTTCTGGCCGCGCAGCCCTTTGTGTCACGCGTGGGCCACCCCATGCTGGCATCGCACGGAAGCCATGCGCTCGCGCAAAAGTTGCTGCCGCGCGGCGCAGGATCGGTGTTCAGCTTTGACCTCAAGGGCAACCGCGAACAGGGCAAGAAATTCATCGAAACCCTCAAGGTCTTCAGCCACCTGGCCAATGTGGGCGACTGCCGCAGCCTCGTGATCCACCCAGCCAGCACCACCCACTTCCGCATGACCGACGAGGCCCTGGCCAGCGCGGGCATCACCCAGGGCACCATCCGGCTGTCCATTGGCCTCGAAGACGCCGATGACCTGATCGACGACCTCAAGCGCGCGTTGAAAGCCGCCGAGAAAGCAGTAAACCCATGAACCCCCACGCTCATCACTTCGTGTATTCGCTGCCCCCCAAGGGGGCGCAGGCCTCCCTTGGGGCGGCCCGGCGGGAGTCCTGACCATGCACCTCCAAGTCAACGGCGCTGCCATCTATTGCTACACCGGCGGCAAGGCATTTGATGCCGCCAAGCCCACGGTGGTGTTCATCCACGGCGTGCTCAACGACCACAGCGTGTGGGCCCTGCAAAGCCGCTACATGGCCAACCATGGCTGGAACGTGCTGGCCATCGACCTGCCGGGCCACTGCCGCAGCGGCGGTGAAGCGCCCGCATCGGTGGAACAGGCGGCCGACTTCATTGGCGCACTGCTCGATGCCGCAGGCGTGCAGCGCGCGGCGCTGGTGGGGCACAGCTGGGGTTCTCTCATCGCCATGGAAGCCGCCGCGCGGCTCAAGGACCGCGTCAGCCACCTGGTGCTGGTGGGCACGGCCTTCCCGATGAAGGTGTCGCCCGCCCTCATCGAGGCCTCGCAGAGCGACCCCGAAAAGGCCCTGCGCATGGTCAACGTGTTTTCGCGCAACACGCTGGCGGCGCCCCCGTCGGCGCTGGGGCCGGGCACCTGGGTGTTTGGCGCCAGCATGGCGCTGGGCCGCAAGGTGCTGCGCAGCAACCCGGCCGTCAACGTGTTCCACCGGGGGTTTGTGGCCTGCGACAGCTATGCGGGGGGCGAGGCCGCCATGGCGCAACTCACCTGCCCGGTGCTGTTTGCGCTGGGCGCGCAGGACCAGATGACCGCGCCCAAGGCCGCGCAGGGTTTGATCAGTGCTGCACGTGCAGCGGGCAAATCGGTGCAGGTGGCAAACCTGCCGGTGGGCCACCACCAGATGACCGAGGCACCGGAAGAAACGCTGTTCGCGCTGCGCGATTTCCTGGCCCGCTGATCCCGCAGAGGCAATACACGCCGCTGGCCTGCCGCACCGCAGGTCAGCGTGCGCCACGCCGCCAGACAGGCCACTGCCAGAGCGTGAAGGCCCGCAGCAGCCACTCCACCGGGCCATAGGCATGCATGGCCATCCAGCGGCGGCTCCACGCCAGCTGGGTGGCGTACAGCACCAGCACGCCCAGCACCACCCACCCTGGCGACACCTGGCCCACCAGCGCAAGGCCATAGGCCGTGAAGACCAGCGCCCCCACCAGCGACTGCAGCAGGTAGTTCGACAGCGCCATGCGCCCCGCAGGCTCCAGCACCGCGCCCAGCCGCTGCCCGGCAGGGCCGCGCTGCAGAAGCCACAGCAGCAGCGCAACGTAGCCGAACGTGAGAAACGGCGCGGTGGCCAAATCCACCGCCAGCGCGGCCAGGCCCACCTGCTCGGGCTGCTGGGCCCCGCTGGCCCCAGACTGCACCGAGGCATAGAACAACGCGCCCGCCACACCCACAGGCAGGCAGCACGCCATCCAGCGGCGCAGCCGCGCAGGCTGCCGCGCCACGGTGGCCAGGTAGCCGGTGCGGTGCGCAGCCAGCCCCAGCAGGAACATGGCCAGCGCACACGGGCCCTGCACGAATACCAGCACAAACCACACGCCCTCGGCCATGTCCCGCCCACGCTGCGCAATGGCCTCCAGGGCACTGGCGCGATACGCCTGCGCGGCCTGCTGCGCCTTCGCGTGCAGCTCGGCCAGGGGCAGGTCCGTCGGCGGCACCTGTGCCACCAGCCAGGCCAGCAGGCCCCAGCCCCCGGCAGTGGCGCCCAGCAGCGCCAGTGCCAGCACCACCGCCGTGGCCGGGCGCACGCCCCGCCACGCGAGCAGCAGTAGGCCCAGCAGCGCGTAGGTAACCAGGATGTCGCCCGCAAACAGCAGCCACGCATGCCCCAGCCCCAGTAGCAAGAGCCCCAGCAGGCGCCGCAGAAAGCGCGGAACAAAAGCGCTGCCGGCGCGCTGGGCGGCGTCCATCTGCAGCGCAAAGCTGTAGCCGAACAGCAGCGAGAACAGCAGGTAGAACTTGGTCTCGAAGAGGAAGCTCACCAGCCACCGCACAGCGTGGTCCACGGGCCGCGAGAAGGCCGGGTCGGACACCCCCACGCCAAAGTAGGTAGAGGCAAAACTGCCCGCATTGACCATGAGGATGCCCAGCAGCGCAAAGCCGCGCAGTGCATCGATGGCGTGCTCGCGGCCCACTGACGGGGCACTGCCAGGTGGGGTGGTGGTGGATTCAAGGGAAGTCATCATGGCCATAGTGGCAGAACCTGTTCAAGGACAGCCCGCAACAACCCCTGTCCATCACGGCACAGCATTTTTTGGGGCCTGGGCGTATAAAGCGATTGGCACCGGGGCAGTCCCGCCCACAAGGAGACAACGATGGACATCAGTGCACCCCACACCCCCACCGACCCGCGCACCTTCAAGCGCTTTGCCGACTTCTACCCTTTCTACCTGAGCGAGCACAGCAACCGCATCTGCCGCCGGCTGCATTTCGTGGGCTCCACGCTCACCCTGGTCTGCATGGCCATGCTGCTGGCCACGGGCAAGCCGCAGTACCTGCTGTACGGGCTGCTGTGCGGCTACGGCTTTGCCTGGGTGGGTCACTTCGGCTTTGAGAAGAACAAGCCCGCCAGCTTCAAGCGGCCGCTCTACAGCTTCATGGGCGACTGGGTGATGTACAAGGACATCTGGACGGGGAAGGTGCCGTTCTGAAGCGGTGATTCGCCACAGCTGCCACGGCGATAAATTCAAGTAAAAACAGGCCCTAGCGCTTATCCAACAAGCGCAAGCAGCTATATTTTCGATAGCTTACACCGACCCTGCCCGCAGCGCGCCCTGGGCGGGGTCAGCGCCAGCACCCGGCTGCAGCACATCCTCCAGCAGCAATCCGTCCAGCCGGGCCTGTGACCACAGCGGCTGTAGGCTCTCGGCGCGCTCCAGCAGCAGGCGCTGCACCAGCGGTGCGAGGGGTGTCGCGCCCGGGTTGGCCAGCAGCACATAGCGGGGCTCGGGCACATCCGATGCGTCCACGGCCGCATCGTTGACCTGGCCCACCCAGTCCAGCGCGGTCAGCGCCTCCAGCACCGGGGCCAGCTGCAGCACGTCCACCCGCAGCAACTGGGCGAGCTGGCCGGGGCGCAGGCCTTTGAGGGGCTGGTGGCGCACGCGGTGCAGCTGCTGCAGCACCTCCACCGCCAGCTGAAACGTCCAGCCCGCCACCGTGCTGCGCCGCGCCACACCGGCCAGCAAACTGGGCAGGTAGGCCGTGACCACCGCCCCCAGCAGCACGATGACCCAGGCCACATAGATCCACACCAGCAAGATCGGCAGCGTGGCAAACGCGCCATACACCACCGAATAGGTGGGCACCTTGCCCAGGTACAGCGCCAGCACCTTTTTGGCCAGCTCGATGCACACCGACACGAACAGCCCGCCCGTCCAGGCATGCCGCCATTTGACCGGCGTGTTGGGCACATAGTGGTACAGCGACGCCATGCCGCCTGCGAGCACCACGAACTGGATCGAATCGAACAGCAGCTGCACACCATCGGGCAGGCGCTTGACCAGCCCGCCCGAGGCCGACATCACATACGACGTGAGCGCCAGGCTGGCCCCCATGAGCAGCGGGCCGAGCGTGATGGCGGCCCAGTAGATCAACACCCGCTGCCCCAGCGGCCGCAGCCGCTGCACGCGCCAGATGTCGTTGAGGGTGCGGTCGATGGTCAGGATCAGCGCCAGCGCCGTCGCCAGCAAGATGCTGAAACCGGCCACCCCCAGGCTGCTGGCCTTGGCTGCAAACTGCGTGAGGTAACCGAGCACCTGGCGCGAGATGCTGTCGGGCACCAGGCTGTTCACCAGCCAGCCCTGCAGCGCATCCTGCAGCTTGCCGAAGATGGGGAACGCCGTGAACACCGCCAGTGCCACGGTGAAGAAGGGCACCAGCGCCAAAATGGTGGTGAAGGTGAGGCTGCTGGCGGTCAGGCCCAGGTGGTCTTCGCGGAACCGCTCGCGCAAGGTCTGCGCAGTGGTCCGCCAGGGAAAGTGCGACAGCTCGGTCATCAGCGCTTCGGTGCGCGACGCTACTGTCTGTAAGGAAAAGGGCATGGCCGATATGATGCCACCCCAATGACTGCCTCCCCCGCCGCTCCCGCCGCCCCAGCCGCCGCTTCCGCGCCCGCGCTCCCCTCCGACAACTCCGTGGCCGCCACGCGCTGGGTGGCCACCGGCTGCCTGCTGGCGCTGATCGCGCTGTGCCTGGCCTGGGAGCTGGTGATGGCACCGCTGCGCCCCGGCGGCTCCTGGCTGGCGCTCAAGGCGCTGCCGCTGTGCATTCCGCTCGCCGGCGTCCTCAAGAACCGCATGTACACCTACCGCTGGGTCAGCCTGGTGATCTGGCTGTATTTCACCGAAGGCGTGGTGCGCGGCTGGAGCGACAAGCCGCCCTCGCAATGGCTCGCCTGGGCCGAGGTGGCGCTGTGCCTGGTGCTGTTCACCGCGTGCACGCTGCACGTGCGGCTGCGCCAGCGCAATGCGAAGGCCGCGGCAGCAGCAGCGGCAGTCCCTGCGGCCACATCGGCGCCCTGATGGCTGTCAATGCATGTTGATGCCATCGATGCCGTGAACACCCTGGATGCTGCTGCCACCGCTGCCACACCCTTTTCCTGACTTTGAAAAAGCTCTGCCATGACCACTTTGCTTGACACCCTGCGCACCCTTGTCGGCCCCGCCCATGTGATCACCGAAGGCGACCTCTCTGCCTGGGAGCAGGACTGGCGCCGCCGCGTGCGCGGCAAGGCCCTGGCCGTGGTGCGCCCCGCCAGCACGCAGGAAGTGGCCGCCGTGGTCAAGGCCTGCGCCGCAGCGGGCACCTCCATCGTGCCGCAAGGCGGCAACACCGGCCTGGCCGTGGGCTCCACACCCGACGACTCCGGCACGCAGATCGTGCTGAGCCTCACGCGCATGAACGCGGTGCGCAGCGTGGACACCGACAACCTGACCATGACCGTGGAAGCCGGCTGCATCCTGCAGAACCTGCAGGACGTTGCGCAGAACGCGGGTGTGCTGTTTCCCCTGTCGCTGGCGGCCGAGGGCAGCTGCACCATCGGCGGCAACCTGGGCACCAACGCGGGCGGAACGCAGGTGGTGCGCTATGGCAATGCACGCGACCTGTGCCTGGGCCTCGAAGTGGTCACCGCCCAGGGCGAGGTGTGGGATGGCCTCAAGGGCCTGCGCAAGGACAACACCGGCTACGACCTGCGCGACCTGTTCATCGGCAGCGAAGGCACGCTGGGCATCATCACCGCCGCCACGCTCAAGCTCTACCCCGAGCCCGCAGCACGCCTCACGGCCTGGGCTGCCGTGCCGTCGATGGAACACGCCGTGGCGCTGCTGGGCTTGGCGCACAAGCAGCTGGGCGCGGGCCTCACGGGCTTTGAGGTGATGGGGCAGTTCGCGCTGAGCCTGGTGGGCAAGCACATGCCACAACTGCGCGTGCCGTTTCTGGGCGACGAGAACGCGCCCTGGTGTGTGCTGCTCGAAAACTCCGACAGCGAATCCGAGGAACATGCCCGCGCCCGTTTCGAAGCGCTGCTGGAGACCGCGTTCGAGCTGGGCTGCGTGACCGACGCCGTGGTGGCCGAGAACCTCACCCAGGCCAGCCAGCTCTGGCACATCCGCGAAAACATTCCGCTCGCGCAGGCCGAGGAAGGCCTGAACATCAAGCACGACATCTCCATCCAGATCTCGCGCATCCCCGCCTTTGTGGCGCACACCGATGCGGTGCTGCAGCGCGAAATCCCCGGCGTGCGCCTGGTCAACTTTGGACACCTGGGCGACGGCAACCTGCACTACAACGTGCAGGCGCCCGCGGAAGGCGATGCCAAGGCCTTCCTGCGCGACCATGAGCAGCATGTGCACCACCTGGTGTACGAGGCCGTGGCCGAGTTCGGCGGCTCGTTCTCGGCCGAGCATGGCATTGGCGAGCTCAAGGCCGACAAGCTGGAGAAGTACCAATCGCCCGTGGCGCTATCGATGATGCGCGCCATCAAGCAGGCGCTGGACCCGCAGGGGATCATGAATCCCGGGCGGGTGCTGCAGCCACGCGCCTGACAGACGGTGGCCCCACAAGGCCACAGCCCCCGCACATCCCTTGCGCCCCCTGTTCACCGCCCATCCGCAACCCTTTCCAGGAAGGCCCGTCCCATGACCGCTACCGTTTCCGTGCGCCCCGTTCAGTCCGAAGACTACGCCGCATGGCGGCCGCTCTGGGATGGCTACAACGCGTTTTACGGCCGCTTTGGCGCCACCGCGCTGCCCGAACACATCAACGCAACCACCTGGCAGCGCTTGCTGGACCCGGCAGAGCCCGTCTTCTGCCTCGTGGCGCAGGACACTGCGGACGGCAAGATCCTCGGACTTGCGCATTACCTTTTTCATCGCAGCACGACACGCATCGATCCGATTTGCTACCTGAGCGACCTGTATACCCAGGAAGCCGCACGGGGCCGGGGCGTGGGGCGTGCGCTCATCGATGCCGTCTACGACGCGGCACGCGTGGCCAGATCGTCCCGGGTGTACTGGCAGACCTACGAAACCAATACCACCGCGCGAGTGCTGTACGACAAGATGGCCAAGCACCACGGGTCCATCGTCTACGCGCAGGAACTCTGATCAACGCCTGCCAGCCATGCCGAGATTTACTATTAAAACAATAGCTTCTTGCGCTTACGCATCAAGCGCCAGAGCCATTTTTTATCAAAATTCTCACTTCCAACGACGACCACAACCCTGATGAACAGGGCACTCGGCGGGGTCGTGGCTCTGGGCATCGCGTTCCACGCGGCCCAGAGCGCTCTTCAGAACACCTTGCGCATCGGCTGCGCCTGCAGCCCTGCCCAAGACTGCACTGCACCTGCGGGTTCATAGCCATTGCGGCGGTAAAAAGCCTCCGCCGTGCGCGTACTCTCCAGCTCCAGGGCCGCCAACCCCAACTCTCGCGCACGGGCCTCGGCCTCACGCAACAAGGCGCGGCCTACGCCCTGGTGCAAGGCCTCTGGCACCGCATAGCAAAGCGCCAGCGTGGTCCGCGTCAGCAGAGCAAAACCCACCATCGCCTCCCCGCAGTACGCAGCCCACGCCGTTGCATCTGGCGCGGTGATCCACGCGGCCAGGTTCTCCGGGGTCTTGTTGGCCAGCCATGCATTGAGGATGGTGGTGTCGTGGTGGTGGTCGAGAGCGCAGCAGTGGGTGATGGATTGACGGACTACGGTGCAGGCGGCCTGTGCTGCATCGCAGCCGACCGGTACGACGCAGGGTGCGTGGGGCGCCTCACCAGAGGCCGTCATGCTGCTGAGCCCCATTGCGCCACGTGCACCAGCCCCACCGCCAGCACTGCATAGAACAGGAAGCCCACCATGTACACCCCGTTCGCGGTCACCACACGCTGGCCGTCACGCCGAAACGACAACGCCCCTGCGGGTGCAAAGATGCGGGCTTCCTTGTTGCGCGCGTTTTCCGTGCGCCAGCGGCCCAAGCTGAGAACGCGCACCAACAGCGCACCGGTATACACCAGCAGCACCTCCACCACCGACCACAGCATCGCAACCACAAACTCTGTCATCTGCATCCTCCGCAAATTTGCGAGGGGAAATGATAAACGGCCCGAAGATAAGAACGTCTGCGGTCCCGTTACTCAAGCTGGGTCTTGGGCTGCCGGATGCAGCCGACTCCACTCGTTCGCAGCCTCCCACCCCGGTGGAACACAACCCTGCTCCATCACGCACAGGCTCGCGCTGGCCAGCGCGTGGCGCAGCGCGTGCTGGCACGTTTCAGCCGTCAAGCTTGCGACGAAATGCGCAAAACTCTCCGCGCCACCGGCAGCCTGCGCCTGCCGCAGCAGGTGAGCCAATAGCCCCGCCAGAAAGCTGTCGCCCGCGCCCACGGTGTCCACCACCTGCAGCGGCTGGGCCTCCTTGGCAAAACACTGTGCGCCGTTGCGATGCAGCAGCCATGCACCATCCCCGCCCAGCGTCAGTGCCAGCAGGTGGGCCTGGGGGTTGGCGGCCAGCAGGTGGCGGGCGCGGGCCAACGCGTCGGTGCCGGGCACGGCAAGGTGGTCCAGGTCTTCGTCGCTGGCCTTGATGATGTGGGCGTGGGCCAGCGCGGCGTGCACCGTGGTGCGGTAGGCCGCCAGGTCGGGCATGACGGAGGGGCGCAGGTTGGCATCGACCACCACGCAGCGGCCTGCTGCGCGCTGGGCTTCGAGCCAGGGCTGGTAGATGGCGGTGTCGCGTACGTCCAGCGCCAGCGCGCCGGTGCACACCAGTTGCAGTGTTGGCAAGGCGGTGCAGGCATCGTCCAGGCCTTGTGCCGACACGGCGCGGTCCGCCACGCCTTCGCGGTAGAAGGCGTAGTCGGGGTGGCCGTGTTCATTGAGGTTGACCACGGCCAGTGATGTGACTTGTTGCACCGGCTCGGGCTGGGCGAGCAACACGCCGTCGGCGGCCAGCTGCGCGGCCAGCTCGCGGCCAAAGCGGTCGCGCGACAAGGGGTTGAGGTACTGCGTGCCCACGCCCTGCCGGGCCAGCGCGCGGCACAGGTTGTACAGCGCACCACCCAGGCACGGCAGGTAGCTGCCGTCGGGGCGGCGGATGAGATCGATGAGGGCCTCGCCTGCGATGGCGGCCTGTATGGGAGCCGTGGCCTGGGAAGTGTTGTGTACCGAAGTCATGGTGGATGTGAAGAGGATGCGGACAGCAGCGTCAGAACTGCGATTGCAGTGCCGGGTATAGCGCGACAAAGCGGGCGTAGCGCTCGGCCAGCAGGGCTTGTTGTGCGGGCTGGGGGCTGAAACTGGCGTCGGCGGCCAGGGGCTGACACCAGTGGGCTTCGTCGCCACCGCAGGCCATGGCAGCCAGGCGGGCGGCGCCCAGGGCAGCGGCGGCGTGTGCGCCCTGGGGGCGCTGCAGCGGGCAATCCAGGGCGCTGGCCAAGAGCTGCGCCCAGGGGTTGCTGCGGGCTCCGCCGCCGACCAACGCCAGGGCGGGATCGCCATGCCCCGCAACAGCGACGACACTGCCCTGCCCCACCCCAGCGGCGCGCATGGCGTTGAGGCCATCCAGCAGGCCAAATCCCACGCCTTCCATCACGGCGTAGGCAAGGTCGGTGGCGTCGTGTTCGGTGCGCAGGCCCATGAAGACACCGGTCGCAGCCGCACTGTTGTGCGGCGTGCGCTCGCCGCTCAGGTAGGGCAAGAACAGCGGTGCCTGTGCCTGCCGGCTGGCGGGCATGGCGCCCACGGCGTCCGACAGTTGTGCCTCATCGCCCCGCCCCGTGAGCCGCGTGACCCAGCCAAACGCACTGGCTGCGCTGAGCATGACGGACATGTGGTGCCAGCGCTGCGGCAGCGCATGCGCAAAGGCGTGCACGGCGCGTTCGGTGGCAGGTGCAAAGGCATCCGTCACACGAAAGACCACACCCGAGGTCCCCAGCGACACAAAGCCCTGGCCCGTGGTGCGGGCGCCCACACCCACGGCGCTGGCGGCGTTGTCGCCCGCGCCTGCCGCCACCACCACCCCATCACCCAAGCCCCAGCGGCGCGCCACATCGCCGCGCAAGGTGCCGGTGGCCGCGCTGCCCTCGGCCAGCAGCGGCATGTGCGATGCATCGAGCCCCGAGGCCTGCAGCATCGCCGGGCTCCAGGCGCGGGCCTGCACATCCAGCCACAGCGTGCCGGATGCGTCGGACATGTCGCTCACCGCATCGCCGGTGAGCTGCAACCGCAGCCAGTCCTTGGGCAGCAGCACGGTGCGGATTTGTGCAAACACCTCTGGCTCGTGCGTGCGCAGCCACAGCAGCTTGGGCGCGGTGAAGCCGGGCATGGCGAGGTTGCCGGTGATCTGGCGCGAGGTGGGCACAGCCTGCTCCAGTGCGGCGCATTCCGCACTGGCGCGGCCGTCATTCCACAGGATGGCGGGGCGCAGCACGTTGGCCTGCGCACCCAGCACCACGGCGCCGTGCATGTGGCCCGACAGCCCCACACCACGCACCTGCGCCCACGCGGCAGGCGCCTGCGCGCGCAGCTGCGCCACGGCGGTTTCTACCGCGGCCAGCCAGTCTGCCGGGTGCTGCTCGCTCCAGGTGGGCTGGGGGCGGTATTGGGCCACGGCAGCGTCGGCAGTGGCGATCACCGTCTGCGTTTCGTCGAGCAGCAGGAGCTTGACACCCGAGGTGCCTAAATCGATTCCGAGGTACATGGATGATGGGCAAATGTCAGTGGATCAAAGTGAAAGCAATGCCCCTGCAGCTTGCAACGGGAGCGCTCCAGGCCAGGGACGCCCAGCGAGGGCTACTTCGCAGCAAGGGCGTCGCCCCCTTTTCAAGGGGAAGGTGCTGCAAGCGACTCAGGGGGACTTTCCATACCGCCCCACCCCCTGCTTGCGGTACTCGCTCGGCGTCATGCCCTTGATGTCCAGAAACCGGCGGTTGAAGTTGGCCATGTTGTTGAAGCCCACGTCGTACGCAATGTCGGTGATGTAGCGGTCCGTTTCCATCAGCAGCTGGCAAGCACGGTTCACGCGCACCAGGTTCACGAAGTCGGTGAAGGTGTTGCCAGTGGCGCGGCGGAAGAAGCGCGAAAAACGGCTTTCCGTCATGCCCAGCTCCTGCGCCAGGTCGGCCGCCGAGAGCGGGTCGGCGAGATGGTCGGTGATGCGGCTCACGATGGCGTTGATCTGGTCCAGTTGCGCATCGTTGTCCTCGCTTTGCAGCTGCGTGCTCGACAGCAGGCGAAAGTCGGTGCAGCGCGCCAGGTCGCTCATGAATTCGCAGAACGCGCCGAACCGGGCCAGCCCCTGGCGCGCCTTGATGCGGTGCCAGTGGTCTTGGGCCTGCGCTTCCATGCCAAAGAACTCCACGCCGTGGCGCGCGCGCTCCAGCAGAGGCAGCACCTCGCGCAGCTCGGGGATGGTTTCGCTGCTGGCCACCAGCGGCGCGTGCGAGAACTGGATCACCAGGTCGCGCAGCGGCACGCCCCCTTCGGGCAGGTCCATGCTGATCCAGTTGTGCGGCAGGCGCGGCCCGGTCAGCACCAGGTGGCCGGGCTGGAACTGCCCGATCCAGTCGCCCACGAACACCTTGCCCGACGTCGCGGTGATGAGGTGCAGCTCGTACTCATCGTGGTAGTGCCAGCGCGCCAGCGGCGTGGGAAACCCGTGTGACAGGCAGCGGATGAAGCCCGCCGTCTCGGGCGACTCGTAGCCCAGCGCGGGCGAGCGCACATAGTCGTGCTCCAGCTCGGGTTTGGTCTGGCGCGGGGCAATGGGCGTTTTCACGGTCATGGCAGTGGGTAGGCGGACAGTCCGTTGAAGTTACACCAGCATCAGGCCTGCGCACGGTCCGCCACAAAAACCAACACGCGGGCGTAGGCTTTGCGCAGGGTTTCCACCAGCTTCGGATGGCTGGCCATCTCGCCCCACAGCGTCGTGTCGGCCGCAAACGCGGCGACCGGGTCGGCGGCGTCGCAGATGGCGTGCGCCACGGCCGGGTCCATGGCCTGGTCCTGGTAGGTGTAGGGGATCTGCCCCGCGTGCCAGCGCTGCAGGTAGGCCAGGAACAGCGCGGGCAGCATGGCCACGCTGTCAAACGGCGCGCTCTGCGCCAGCTTGTCGCGGATGGTGGGCGCGATCATGCCGGGGATCTTGGAGAACGCGTCCATGGCCACGCGCTGGTTGGTGTCTGCGATGGCGGGGTTGCCGAAGCGGTCCAGCACCACGTCGCGGTAGGCCTGCAGGTCGATGGGGCATGGCAGCAACACGGGGATCGCATCGTCGGTGACGTAGTCATAGGCCATCTGCCGGATGGCGGCATCGTGCGTGCCTTCGTGGATGTACTGGTAGCCCGCCAACGTGCCGGCCCAGGCAATGCAGCTGTGGGTGGCGTTCAGCAGGCGGATCTTGGCCTCTTCGTGCGCCTGCACCGACTGCACCATCTCCACGCCCACGGCCTCCCAGTCGGGCCGGCCGGCGATGAAGTGGTCTTCGATGACCCACTGGATGAAGCTCTCGCCCATCAGCGCCGCCTTGTCGTCCCAGCCGGTGGCTGCCCGCACGCGCTCGGCCACGTCGGGCGTGGGGCGTGGGGTGATGCGGTCGACCATGGCGTTGGGGCTGCTGGTGTGCTGCACCACCCAGGCTTTGAGCTCTGCGTCGCCCAGTGCATCGATGAACTGCAGCAGGCCACTGCGCGAGCGGTCGCCGTTGTGGCGCAGGTTGTCGCAGTTCATCAGCGTGACGGGGCCGGCGCCCGAGGCCATGCGCGCGCGCAGGATGCTGACGAGGCCGCCGTAGATGGTGTGGCCGGCCTGGCCGGCTTCCACGGCCGCGAGGTCGGCGCGCAGGTCGGCAAACGTGGACCAGTCGAGCTGGTTCTGGGCATCGAGGTAGTAGCCCGCTTCGGTCACCGTGAAGCTGATGATGCGCGTGGCGGGGTCGGCGCCTGCAGCGATCAGCGGGGCCAGGTCGTTCTGGTAGGGGATCACGCGCTGTATGGATTCGATGACGGTGTAGCTGCGCTCGCCCTGGGGCGTGACGGTCTCCAGCGTGTAGCGGCCGCCCTGCGCCTGCAGGGCCGCGATGGTGTCGGCCATGTCGGGGCGCAGGTTGCCGCCCGCGATGGCCCAGCCCGTGTCACCTTGCTGGCGCAGCTGGTGAACGTAGACGGCCTGGTGGGCACGGTGGAAGGAGCCCAGGCCCAGATGCAGGATGAAATTCATGGTGCGTGAAGACGGGTATTCAGAGATCAAAATTCGTGGGCATCATCACGACGTCGCGGATGGTCATGCCGCGCGGGCGGGTGAGCATGAAGAGCACCACGTCGGCCACTTCGGAGGCCTCGATGAGGCTGCCGCTGGCCTTGGCCTCGGCGAGCTTTTCCGCGGGCCAGTCGGCCAGCAGCGAGGTGATGACGGGCCCGGGCGAGATGGAGCCCACGCGAATGCCGTGCTTGAACACCTGGCGGCGCACGGTCTGCACAAAGCAGTTGACCGCCCACTTGGACGACGCGTAGACCGGCTCCCACGGCGTGGGGAAATGCGCGGCCAGCGAGCTGGTGACGATGATGTCGCCCCGGCCGCGCTCGATCATGTGGGGCAGCACGTTGTGCACGTTCTTCATCACCACGTTGACGTTCAGGTTCAGCATGCGGTCGATGGCATCAGGGTCGGCATCCACCAGGTCGCCGCCCACATACAGCCCGGCGTTGGCGTGGAAGATGTCGAGCCGCCCCGCGAGCGCCAGCGTGCGCTGCAGCAGACTGGCGCACTGCTGGGCATCGAGCAGGTCCAGCACCAGCGGCAAGGCGCTGGGGTCGATGGCGGCGCATGCCTTGGCCAGCGCGGCCTCGTCGCGGTCGATCAGCACCACGCGCGCGCCGGCATCGGCCATGGCTTTCGCGCTGGCGAACCCGATGCCCGAGGCAGCGCCGGTGACCGCCGCCACCTGCCCTTGCAAAGTCTGCGTGGCACTCATGCTGCGTGGCCCGCCACGACGCGGCCGGCGGTGTCGAACCAGTGCGCGTGCGATGCATCGATGTCCAGGCTCACCGCATCGCCTGCACGCAGGCCCGTGCGGTCGTTCTGGCGCGAGACGAACTGCGCGCCGCCGGGCGTGCTGACGTAGATCAGCGTCTCGGCGCCCAGCGCTTCGATCAGGTCCACCTGGCCGCCCACGGGCGTGGCGCCAGTGTGGCGCACGGTGATGTTCTCGGGGCGCAGGCCGATGGCGCCCACGGCGGCGCCGTCGCGGGCCGTTGGGGCCTGCTGCTGCACGGGCTGCGGCAGCTTGTCAACGGGCACCACGTTCATCTGCGGCGTGCCGATGAACTGGGCCACGAACTGGTTGGCGGGCTTGTCGTACAGCTCCAGCGGCGTGCCCACCTGCTCGATCACGCCGTCGCGCAGCACCACCACGCGGTCGGCCAGCGTCATGGCCTCGACCTGGTCGTGCGTCACGTAGATGGTGGTGGCGCCCAGGTCGCGGTGCAGCTTGGCGATCTCCACCCGCGTCTGGCCGCGCAGCGCTGCGTCGAGGTTGGACAGCGGCTCGTCGAACAAAAATACCTTGGGCGCGCGCACGATGGCGCGGCCGATGGCCACGCGCTGGCGCTGGCCGCCCGACAGCTCCTTGGGCGTGCGCTGCAGGTAGCTGGTGAGGTTGAGGATGCGCGCGGCGTTCTGCACCTTGTCGTCGATCACCTGCTTGTCGACCTTGGCGAGCTTGAGCGCGAAGCTCATGTTCTCGTACACGCTCATGTGCGGGTACAGCGCGTAACTCTGGAACACCATGGCCAGGTCGCGCTTGCTCGACGGCTGGTCGGTGATGTCGCGGCCGTCCAGCATGAGCGAGCCGCCGTCGATGGCTTCGAGCCCCGCGATCAGCCGCAGCAGCGTGGATTTGCCGCAGCCCGACGGGCCGACGAAGACGATGAACTCGCCCTGCTGGATGGTGAGGTTGATGCCCTTGATGGCGCGGTGCTCACCAAAGAATTTTTCGATGCCGCGCAGTTGAAGGTAGGCCATGGAATCAGGTTCCTGAAATCTTGATTGCGTTAGATAGGAAAGCAGCGCGTTACTTCACGGCACCGAAGGTGAGACCCTGAACGAGCTGCTTCTGGCTGAACCAGCCGAACACCACGATGGGCGCAATGGCCATCAGCGACGCGGCGGACAGCTTGGCCCAGAACAGGCCTTCGGGGCTGGAGTAGGACGCGATCAGCGTGGCCAGCGTGCCGGCCTTGGCGGCGCTGAGGTTCAGGCTCCAGAAGGCTTCGTTCCACGACAGCACCAGGCACAAGAGGCCGGTGGACGCCAGGCCGCCCATACCCAGGGGCAGCAGCACCAGGCGCACCTCTTGCCACAGCGTGGCGCCGTCCATGCGCGCGGCCTCCAGGATCTCGTGCGGGATGTCCTTGAAGTGCGAGTACAGCATCCAGACCATGATGGGCAGGTTGGACAGCGCGAACACGATGATCAGCGCGAGCTGCGTGTCGAGCAGGTGGCTCTTTTGCGCCAGCACGTAGATCGGCACCAGCGCGCCCACGGCGGGCATCATCTTGGTCGACAGCATCCACATGAGGATGTCCTTGGTGTACTTGCCCTTGAAGAAGGCCATGGCATACGCCGCTGGCGCGGCCAGCATCAGCCCCACCAGGGTGGACAGCACGCTGGTGATGACCGAGTTCTTGGCGTACAGCAGGTAGTCGCTGCGCTCTTGCACTTCATGAAAGTTCTCGAGCGTGGGCGTGAAGACGAACAGCGGCGGCACCGCGATGGCCTGCAGCTCGGTCTTGAAGGCGGTGAGGAACAGCCATCCCAGCGGAAAGAACAGCAGCAGCGCCACGCCCCAGGCGGCAGCGGTGCGCAGGGCCAGCAGGCCCAGCGGAAACTTGGAACGGCGTCGTGTGGTGGTTGCAGTCATGTGCGTTGCCTCTTGTCTTATTTGTCGAGGTTCTTGCCGACCATGCGGATCAAAAACACCGCTGCGATGTTGGCCAGCACGACTGCAAACAGCGCCCCGGCCGAGGCCACGCCCGCGTCGAAGTTGAGCAGCGCCTGCTTGAAGATCAGGAAGGTGACGTTGGTGCTCGCATCGCCCGGCCCGCCGGCCGTGGTCGTGTAGATCTCGGCAAAGATGCTGAGCAAAAAGATGAGTTCGATCATGACCACCACGGCCACCGAGCGGCCCAGGTGCGGCACGTACAGGTAGCGCAGCTGCTGCAGGTAGTTGGCGCCGTCCATGCGCGAGGCTTCCAGCTGCTCGTGGTTCATGCTCTGCAGCGCGGTCATGAAGATCAGCGTGGCGAACGGCAGCCATTGCCACGACACCATGACGATGACGGAGAACAGCGGGTGGTCGGTGAGCCAGTCCACCGGCGCTGCGCCAAAGAAGATCCACACCTGCGCGAGCACGCCATAGATGGGGTTCATCATCATGTTCTTCCACATCAGTGCATTGACCGTGGGCATGACGAAGAACGGCGAGATCAGCAGCACCCGCACGATGCCCCGGCCCGGAAAAGGCTCGTTGATGAGCAGCGCGATCGCCACGCCGAAGAACACCGTGATGAGGATCACGCTGCCCAGCAGCAAGATGGTGTTGAACACCGCTGCGCCGAACGATGGGTCGGTGACGAAGTACTCGAAATTCTCCAGCCCCGCAAAGCCCGTCTGGTCGGGCTGCATGAGGTTGTAGCGGATGAGCGAGAAGTAGATCGTCATCACCAGCGGCACGATCATCCACAGGAAGAGCGTGGCCATGGCTGGCGTGAGCAGCAGGCGGGGGAGCAGGCGGCGGTTCATGGGAGCCTCAGAAAAAAGTCCAGCGGGAATAGGCGTTCAGTCGGCGTCGCGAGCGGGCCGAGGCGGGGTCGCTGTACCGCAGCCGTACTCTCGTACGGCGAGGAACACCGGCCCCGGATCGGCCCGCGCAGTAGCCGAACGAATGCCTATTTGTAGTAGCCAGCCTTCTTCATTTCGCGGTCAGCCGACACCTGCGATGCCTTCAGTGCCGCATCCACCGTTGTCTTGCCCGCCAGTGCCGCGCTCATCTGCTGCCCCACCGCGATGCCGATGGCCTGGAACTCGGGAATCGCCGCGAACTGCACGCCCACGTACGGGCTCTTGGGCAGGGTCGAGTCGGTCGGGTTGGCCGAGTCGATCGCGACCTTTTCGGCGGCGGCAAAGCGGGCGGCCTTCTGGAATTCAGGCGATGCGTAGGTGCTCTTGCGCGTGCCGGTGGGCACGTTGGCCCAGCCGTTGGTCTTGGCGACCAGCTGGATGTAGTCCTTGCTGGTGGACCAGGTGATGAACTTCTGCGCTGCGTCGACCTTTTTCGAACCGGCCGGAATGGCCAGGTTCCACGACCACAGCCAGTTGGCACCCTTGGGCGTGTTCATGGTGGGGGCCTGGGCAAACGCCATCTGGTCGGCCACCTTGGACTGCTTGGGGTCGCTCACGAACGACGCTGCGATGGTCGCGTCCACCCACATGCCGCACTTGCCGGAGTTGGTCAGCGCCAGGATCTCGTTGAAGCTGTTGGCCGACGAGCCGGGCGGGCCGTAGTTCTTGAGCAGGTCCACGTAGAAGGTGATCGCGTCCTTCCAGGGCTTGGATTCGAGCTGCGGCTTCCACTGCATGTCGAACCACTGGCCGCCGAAGGTGTTGACCAGCGTGGTCAAAAACGCCATGTTGTCGCCCCAGCCCGGCTTGCCGCGCAGGCAGATGCCGTACACGCCGTTCTTGGGGTCGTGCATCTTGGCGGCCAGGTCCTTGATCTGCGGCCAGGTGGGACGCTCGGGCACCTGCACGCCGGCCTTGTCGGCCAGGTCCTTGCGGTACATGAGCATGGAGCTTTCACCGTAGAACGGCGCGGCGAACAGCTTGCCGTCGATGGACAGGCCGTTGCGCACGGCGGGCAGCAGGTCGTCCACGTCGTAGGCGGCGTCGGTTTTGAGCTCCTGCAGCCAGCCCTTCTTGCCCCAGATGGGCGCCTCGTACATGCCGATGGTCATCACGTCGAACTGGCCGCCCTTGGTGGCGATGTCGGTGGTGACGCGCTGGCGCAGCACGCCTTCTTCGAGCGTGACCCACTTGAGTTTGATGTCGGGGTTCGCCTGCTCGAAGTTCTTGCTGAGCTTTTGCATCTCGATCATGTGGCCGTTGTTCACGGTGGCGATGACCAGTTCGGTCTGCGCGCTGGCGGCGCCGCACAGCGACAGGGCCAGCGCAGCAGCCAGGGCGAGGCGCTGGGGAGCAACAACACGGGGGGAATGTGGCATCGGAATGTCTCCTTCGTAATTGGTATGGGATCGACCGTTCAACGCCAGTGCAGGCATACGGCATTGACGAACTGAACGATACCGATGCTGCAATGCTCGATTGGTACTGCAATCGTCATCACAAATACTAATTTGCACCAGATACTCAGGATTTATACCTAGAGCTGTCAATTGGGTATCTGGTTCTGGATTTTGGCGCTTGCTACCCGCGATTGCCTCCAGAGACATTTACTATCAAATATATAGCCGCTAGCGCTTATACATAAAGCGCCAGAGGCCAATTTGACTCATATTTCCCTGATCACTTCGACATACGCGGCTGCAGCGTGACCCACCAGCGGGTGATGTAGGCAACATCCACCGGCACCGCCGCCGTCAGGGCCAGCAGCGCTTGGTCGGTGTCGGCCAGCGGCAGTGTGCCGGTGACGCGCAGGCCTGCAATGGCAGGGTCAACGCCCAGATGGCCGGGACGGTGGCGCGCCAAAGTGGCTACCACCTCGGCCAGCGGCTGGTTGTCCACCACCAGCATGCCGTCCTTCCACTCATCGGCGTCTGTCCGCGCCGTGATCGACTCCATCTGGCCGCCGTGCAGACGCAGGGCCTGCCCGTTGGGCACGATGCGCTCTGACGTGCACAACTCCACCGGCGTGATGGCGCAACGTGCCGGGCGTGCTGCAACGGCGGACTGCAATACGGTGACCTCGGTGCCGCCGTCCTTGCTGGTTGCACTCTCGCCCCTTGCCCAGCGACGCACGACGAAACGCGTGCCCAGCGCACGCAGGCTGCCGTCCTCGGTCACCACGACGAGAGGCCGCTGCTCGGCGGGGTTGGCATGGCTGGTTTCCACCGCCACCTCACCCGCGCGCAGCCGCACTTCGCGCATGTCTTTGTTGAATGCGATGTCCACGGCGCTGCGGGTGTTCAGGTGCAAGACCGTCTGGTCCGCCAGCACGATGGTGCGGCGCTCGCCCGTGCCCGTGTGGTGGTCGGCCAGCAACTGGCTCACGGGCTGAAAATGGTTCAGCATCGCCGCCCCGCAGGTGACGGCCAGTGCCACCCCCAGTGCGGCGCGCACGGCACGCGCCGGTGCCCGCGTGCGGCGCAGCACGGCAGTGCGTGCAGAGGGCCCCCCTGCGGCAGAGAGCTGGTGATGGATCTCGCCCAGCTGACGCCAGGCGCGGGCGTGGTCCGGGTGTGCAGCCAGCCAGTCATTCAGCGCCTGTGTGTCAGCCGGTCTGCGGGCACCTTCGCCCCCGCGCAACTGCCACGCAATGGCCGCATCGAGCACAGCGGGCGGCACCGGGAGGTTGTCCATTGCGTCCCCGGACCCAAGGCCGGGCGTCCCAGCAGCGCTCACTGCGGCGCACCGAAGCGCAGGCGATAGGCATGGCGCATCGCGTTTTCCAGCAACTGCCGCACACGCGGCACCGACACCTGCAGTTGTTTTGCGATCTCGGCATGCGTGAGGCCATCGAGGCGGCTCATCAGCCAGGCAGCGCGCGTCTTGGGGGTCAAGCCCTGCATCAGCACGTCCACCGCCTTCAGCATCTGCATGGCAGCCAAGCGCTCTTCGGGCGAAGGCTGCAGTACCTCAGGCTGTAGCGCCAAGTCAGCCAGGTAGGCGCGCTCCAGCTCGCCACGTCGCCAGAAGTCCACCAGCAGGCCCCTGGCCACAGTGGTGAGATAGGCCCGCGGCTCGCGCAGGACTTCGTTGCCCTCCGCCGACGTGGGGCGCGCCAGCAACCTCACAAACGTGTCCTGCGCCAGATCGGCCGCGTCGTGTGTGCAACGCAGACGCCGCCGCAGCCAAGCCTGCAGCCAGCCGTGGTGTTCGCTGTAAAGACTGTGCAGGGGGTGCTGGGCTGCGGACATGACGACAATGAGAATGATTCTCGATTATATAATCAATCCCCCGGAAACATGCCCTTCGTCAACGCCCCCGGCCAGCGCGCCAACCCACCTCCACCACCCCCGCGCGAGGCGCTAACTTCCCCTTGCTGACCTGCGCCTAGACACCCGTCCAACGGGGCTCCCGGGCGCCACTCTTCACATCAGAAGTCGACACTGGCCGACAGTGCCAAGGTTCGCGGTGCGCCTACCGACAATTGGCCCGATGACGCCGTGGCCGATGCCCAGTAGGCGCGGTCCAAAGCGTTGGTCAACTGTGCGCGCAATGTCAGCGTCCGCCCAACAGCCTGCATCCGGTAGGCTGCGCCCACGTCCAGGCGCGTCCATTGCGGAATGCCCAGCGCATTGTTCGCCGTCACGCTCTGCCGCCCGGTGTACAACACGCCGCCGCTCAGCGTCAGGCCCGGCACGGCGGGCACATCCCAATCGATGTGGGCGTTGGCCTGCACACGCGGTGCCCCCACGGCTCGGCGGCCGTCGTTGGCGCCGCCTGCCGTCCGGCGCTGCCTCGCATCCAGCAGCATGAGCCCCGCCATCAGGCGTGTGCCCCGCGCCACCTGGCCAAATGCATTGAGTTCGACACCCCGGTTGCGCTGTTCGCCATCGATGCGAAAGACGGGCAAGCCGCCGCCGCCCGCCACCGGCACGCTGATCGCGCTGGGCTGCTGGATCTGGAACAACGCAACGGTCGCGCCCCAGTCCTGAAAATCAAACTTGCCGCCGACTTCGTTCTGGCGCGCGACGTAAGGGGCAAAGATTTCGCCCGCGTTGGCGGTGCCCACAGGCGCCACCGGCCCCTGGGACAGGCCCTCGATGTAGTTGCCATAAAGCGTGACCCCCGGCCGCAGCTTGAACGCAAGCGCCGCTGCTGGCGTCGCGCGGCGCTGGTCGTAGACCGGCAGCGTGACGGCACCACTGGCCCCGTAGTTGACGTTGCCGACCGTCTGCATGCGCACGCCCAGCGTCAGTTGCACCCGCTCATCCATGAACGACATCGTGTCGGCCAACGCCACGCTGGACAGCCGCTGGCGGTTCAGCAGCAGCGGCTCTGTGGAATACGTCGACAGATCAGGCTGCGGCACAAACACCGGCGTGTGGATGTTGGATGTGCCCGTGGCCACCGTGTGCGTCAGGTTGTAGCGCACCTGGCGCAGGGTGCTGGCACTCAACACCACGCGGTGGTTGACCGCACCGGTGTCGACGCTGCCGCGCAGCCCCACTTCGCCGGTACGCGAATTCACGTCGTCAAAGAAATACAGGTTGCGCTCGGTGAATGTCCCATCGGCGCGCGTGATCGCGGGAATGCTGACCAGCAGGTCTGTCGGGTTGTTGCGAAAGCCGGCCGCCACATAGGCGGTGAGGTTTCGGGTCAGCTCCACTTCGCCACGCAACGCGCCATGGAGCGACTCCAGGCCGACATAGCCCCAGGGCTGGGCAAAGTTGGTCCCTGCCCTGGGCGCCGAGGGCACGGATGTCAGCCCCGCAGCCACGCTGGCTGCACGCATCGGCGCACGCGAGGTCCGCTTGAGAGAGCCCAGGTCGACGCTGAGCTTGACGCCGTCGCCGCGATAGTCCAGCCCCGCAGCCAAGTGGCTGATGCGCGCGCCCTGCCGGTCGGTGGCCGTATCGCCGTCGCCATGCACGGCATTGACGCGCAGGCCCAGCGCCTTATCAGGGCCGAAGCGGCGCCCGACATCCACGTGGCCCTGCACATAGCCTCCTGTTTCATAGCTGGTGATCAGGCGCGTCAGTGGTTCGTCACCTGCGCGCTTGGGAACCAAGTTGATCACGCCCCCGAGCGAAGCACTGGGCGAAACGCCCGACAGCAATGCGCTGAGCCCGCGCATCACCTCCACGCGCTCCACGCCTTCCAGCGACGTGAAGGTTCTCGGCGCGATGCCGTAGAGCCCATCGAACGCGATGTCTCCCGCGCCGAGCGCGAAGCCACGCATCGTGAAGCTGTCGCTGTAGCCCCCGCGCGAAGACCAGTCACTGCGCACCGACGCCTCATTGACCAACAGGTCGCCGAGCGATTTGGCCTGCTGCTGCTCGATGACTTGCGCGGTGTAGCCCGCCACGGAAAACGGGGTGTCCATCAGGTCCTGGTTGCCCAGCAGGCCGATGCGGCCCCCTCGCGCAACCTGCCCCCCGGCAAAAGCGGGCGGCAGGTCGCCAGCCCGATCCGCACTGGCGGTGACGCGCACGGCGGGCAACGTGGTGCTTGAAGCATCGGGCATGGTGGGCGTGGCGGGCCCGGGTCGCAGCGTGTAGCCCCCTCCGCTGATCGCCAGCAGTTCGAGCCCCGAGCCAGCCAAGGCCTGGCGCAGTGCCGTGGCCGCATCCAGGCGGCCTCGCACGGCGGTGGCACGCCGCTCGGCGACCAGAGCGGCATCCATGGTCAGGGCCAAACCGGCATCACGCGCGATGCGGTTCAGGGTGGCCGCCAGCGGGCCTGCAGGCAAATCGTAGTCACGCAGAGCCGCAACGTCCGACATGACTTGCGCCTGCGCCACGCCATGTGACAGAAACGGCCAGGCGAAAGCGATCAGCGTTGCCAATGCCAGAGGCCTGGCACGAAACGGCGGACGGGAAAGAGGGGCAAGACAGGCAGGCAAGGCAGGCTCCGGCAGTGAGGTGGATGGAACAAATGAGTTACTTCAACCTTCTTGCCGTTTGCGCGCGCAAAAGTGAGAGGGGGTCTCCGGCTTTTTTTCGCCGCTGCCCAGTGGCACCCCAATCGCTGGCTTATCTGGGGATGGCCTGCATCATCGTGCGCACACTGGCGGGCAGCGGTATCGAGACACCGTGGTCTTGCACGTCCCACTCCTCACCGCCGGTCAGCAGCCATACGCGCACACCATCCACCGCCGGGTTGAGAATGACGGCGGCAGCTTCTGCGCCATCCGCTTGCGGCGGGGGGCTGGCAATGAAGAGCAAGTTTCCGTCTTGCTGCAGCGGTCCGCTGCCACGCAGGTTCTCCAGCAGCACTGGGTAATTGATCTCGCCCATCAGGCCACGCAGCCGCTGGGCCAAGGGCCCGGTGCGCAAGAAATCCACCCCGTCCGAGGGTCGGCGGCCCACCTGGTTTTGTACGCTGGCCCACGCGCTGGCGGGCTGGGTGGCCTTCACCGGCGCGGCAGTGGGGGCTGCGACAGGAGCGGTACCGCCACATCCAGACAGCGTTGCCGCCAGGCACAGCGCAGCCCACAGCGGGAGATGCAAAACGACAGACAGGGGCTTGCGCATGGTCCGGGAGTCCTTGAGGGAAGTGCGATCGGAACGCGAGCTTAGCGGGTCCGGGGGTCTCGACCGGCGCGCCGTGGCGGCTCGCCCTAAAATCGCCCTTTTCGCCCCCGCCCTGCTTCATGACCGCCCACGCCCACCCCGTCCGCTCCCAGTACGAAGACTTCATGCGCCATGTGTTCACGACCGGCGTGGAGAAATCCGACCGCACGGGCACGGGCACCCGCAGCGTGTTCGGCCACCAGATGCGGTTTGACCTGAAAGAAGGCTTTCCGCTGGTCACGACCAAGAAGGTGCACCTGCGGTCCATCATTCAGGAGCTGCTGTGGTTCCTCACGGGGTCGAGCAACAACAACTGGCTGAAAGAACGCGGCGTCACCATCTGGGACGAATGGGCGCGCGAGGATGGCGATCTGGGCCCGGTGTACGGCGTGCAGTGGCGCAGCTGGCCCACGCCGGACGGCGGGCACATCGACCAGATCAGCGACGTGATCCAGACGCTCAAGACCAACCCTGATTCGCGCCGCATCATCGTGAGCGCCTGGAACGTGGCCGAGCTGAACAAGATGGCGCTGATGCCTTGCCACGCGTTCTTCCAGTTCTACGTGGCGCCAGCGCAGGAGCCCGGCGGGCGCGGCACGCTGTCCTGCCAGCTATACCAGCGCAGTGCGGACATCTTTTTGGGCGTGCCGTTCAACATTGCCAGCTACGCCCTGCTCACCCACATGGTGGCGCAGCAGTGCGACCTGGATGTGGGCGACTTCATCTGGACCGGTGGCGACTGCCATATCTACAGCAACCACCACGAGCAGGTGCAGACGCAGCTGGCGCGCACGCCCTACCCGTACCCGGTCTTGAACATCCAACGCAAACCCGACAGCATCTTCGACTACCAGTACGAAGACTTTGAAGTGGTGGACTACCAATGTCACCCGGCGATCAAGGCCCCTGTCGCCGTTTGACCAGCCAACAGCCCTCTTTGGTACCCCACACCTCTTGAGCCCCAGGGGCAGGCGCAACAGCGCCTTGCCCGCATCCACCCACCACCACCACGAGCTTTTATCCATGTCTTCCGGCGGATTTCACGTACACGGCCCCCACGACCACGCAGTGGAGCATGCCACCCACGGCCACGGCGACCACACATCGGACCATGGCGCTGAAGGCGGCAACGGCTCGTCCATGAACAAGATCGCCATGTTCACCGCCATCGTGGCGACAGTGGGCGCGATCTTTTCGTACATGGGCGGCGCCACGCAGGCCAACGCCGGGCTGCTCAAGAACGACGCGGCCATCAAGAAGACCGAGGCCTCCAACCAGTGGAATTACTTCCAGTCCAAGAGCACCAAGCAGTCCCTGGCCGAACTGGCCCGCGACCTGGCGCCCGATGACCGCAAGGCCGGTTACCAGACCAAGGTGGAGCGCTACGAAACCGAGAAAAACGAGATCAAGGTCGTGGCCGAAAAACTCGAAGCCGACGCCCACGAATTCGACCGCAAGAGCGAGGCGCAAATGCACCAGCACCACCGCTGGGCACAGGCCACCACGGCGCTGCAGGTGGCCATTGCTCTGGCCGCCATCGCGCTGCTGACCCGGAAAAAATGGCTGGAATACGGCATGTACGGCGTGGCCGCCGTGGGCCTGGGCGTGGGCGCCCTCGCCGCCTTGCACATCTGAAGCCTGGAGGCCCCAACATGCCCGTGCACATCATCTACGCCCGCGCTGCCAACGGCGTCATCGGCAAGGACAACCGTCTGCCCTGGCACATCCCCGAAGACATGGCGCATTTCAAGCAGCTCACCCAGGGCTGCCCGGTGGTGATGGGCCGCAAGACCTGGGACTCGCTGCCCCCGCGCTTTCGCCCCCTGCCCGGGCGCACCAACATCGTGGTCACGCGCCAGGCCGACTGGCAGACCGACGGCGCCGTGCGCGCTGCCAGCCTGCAAGACGCGCTGCAGCAGGCCACGGCCGGCCAGACTGTGTGGGTGATCGGCGGCGCTCAGATCTACGCAGAGGCCCTGCCCCTGGCCGACTGCCTGGAAGTGACCGAGATCGACCAGGACTTCGACGGAGATGCCCACGCGCCCACGCTGGGCGCGGAATGGGCAGAATCTGCACGCAGTCGCCACGTCAGCACCAACGGGCTGCCGTTCAGCTTTGTGACCTATGTGCGTGCGGGTTGATGCTGCATTTGGCTCAAGTAGCTCATTAATTAATAGCAATTAGCGCTTGCCTATCAAGCGCTGGAGGCCAAAAACATGCAAATCTCGACCTGGAACGTCAACTCCCTCACCGTCCGGCTGCCCCAGGTGCTGGCCTGGCTCGCGGCCAACCCGGTCGATGCACTGTGCCTGCAGGAGCTCAAGCTCACCGACGACAAGTTTCCGCACGACGCGTTCAAGGAAGCGGGCTACGACACCGTGACCTTTGGCCAGAAAACCTACAACGGCGTCGCCATCCTGAGCCGCCACCCGATGCGCGACGTGGTGCGCAACATCCCCGGGCACACAGATGAGCAGGCCCGCGTCATCGCAGCCACGCTGGACACCCCGGACGGCGCGCTGCGCCTGGTGAACTGCTACTTCGTGAACGGCCAAGCCCCGGGCACGGAGAAGTTTGCCTACAAGATGCTATGGCTTGCAGCCCTGCACCGCTGGCTGCGCGAAGAGCTGCTGGCCCACCCGCGTCTGGCGCTGCTGGGCGACTTCAACGTGGCGCCCGAAGACCGCGATTCGTTCGACCCCGTGGGCCTCAAGGACACGATCCACCACACGGTGGAAGAGCGCCAGCACTTCCAGGACCTGATTGGCCTGGGCCTGACAGACACCTTCCGCATGTTCGAGCAGCCTGAGAAAAGCTACTCGTGGTGGGACTACCGCATGCTCGGGTTTCAGAAGAACCGGGGGCTGCGCATCGACCACATCCTGGTGAGCGATGCGCTGCGCGCCAGCGTAACCGCCTGCACGGTGGACCGCGCCCCACGCAAGAACCCGCAACCCAGCGACCACGCGCCCGTGGTGCTCACCATGGCGTAACAGCCCCTGGCGACGCAACCCGCGCGGCAACCAGCTGGAAGCCCGGCCTACACAAAAGGCTGCAAGGAAAATCCTTGCAGCCTTTTGTTTTTGGGGAATCGCCGCGCAAGAAAGCTGCACCCAGAAATCCCTATGGTCTATGACCTACGACTTGCGACGCGCCGCGAGCCCCTGAACGGAACCCCAGCGCGCAAGCCGTGCCCGATCAGCTGTTGGCGAAAGTGTCGCGCAGGCCACGTACTTCATCGTGGTTGCGCTGCGCGCCCTGGGATTGGCGCTCTACCAGGGCCCGCACATCCAGCGGCAGGGTGGCCTTCAGGGCCTTGCGGTAGCGGGCCACGGCAGCGTCCTCGCCGCGTTCGCACTCCTGCAGCACGGCCTTGTCATCGTGCACAGACAGGGCGGACTTCACCGACACCCAGCCCCGGTGCAGCGCGCCCGCCACGGTGCCACCCGACGCGGGTTCTCCACCCAGGCGGCGGACCTCGTGCTCCAGTTCCACGGCGGCAGCCGCACATTCACGCGCATGGCGCTGGAATACGCCCTTGAGTTGCGCAGAGTCTGCGTGCTCGGCGCAGGCGGTGAAGCCGTATTCACCATCGCGGGACGACTCCAGCAGGTCGTTGAGCACATCGACCACGTCTTCGTTGTCCGCGATATCCATGGGGCGGTCGTCGTTCAGGCTGGAGCGTGCTACCCGTTCCCAGGCAGCGCGGGCTGCAGGGCGGGCATCCGTCCAGGCCAGGCCATCCGAATGGCGCGCACGCCAGTCATCGGCAAGGCGGGGTTCCACGGCCTCGAAGTCGCCTTCGTAGCGGCTCACCGAAGACCAGCCCAGCTCGTAGGCGGGGCGGTATTGTTCATAGGTGCGGCCACCCACGTAGTAGGGCTCGCGGTGGAAACTTTCGCGCCAGTAGGCATCTTCCTCGGTGGGGTTGACCGCCTCGGCGGCAGCCTTGCCCGCCAAGCCCCCGGCGACAGCACCAGCCACGCCGCCAATGGCTGCGCCGACCGGGCCGCCGAAGGCACCCGCAGCGGCACCCGCCGCCGCGCCACCCAGGGCAGCACCCACCCCGGTGCCGACGGGATGGGAACCCGGTTCGTTGGTCAAAGGGTCACGGTTGGCATCGTTGAAATCCGACATAGAAGCTCTCCGGTTGGTTGACAGTGCCTTCATTGTTGAAGTCACTTCCGGAGGGCCGAGTCGGCCCATGGAGGGCCTGCTTGTAGGACATCGGGAGGTCGGCCTGCACCGCATACACCAGAGCAGGCGCACCCGAAAACTACAAATTTAATAGCTGCTAGCGCTTTACCACCAAGCGCCAGGTGCCATTTCAGGCTTCATCGGGGGCATCCAGCCCCAGTTCCTGGATCTTGCGTGTGATGGTGTTGCGGCCAATGCCCAGGCGCTGCGCGGCTTCCATACGGCGCCCGTGCGTGGCGGTGAGCGCCGTGCGGATCAGGCGCGACTCGAACCGCCGCGTGAGGGCATCCCACACCTCGGGCTGCCCACCCGCCAGCAGCTTCTGCGCCTCGGTCTCCAGCGCCTGCTCCCAGGTAGCAGCGGGGCCAACGGCAGCACCACCCATTCCCGCAGCCACAGGGACCTCGGCGGAGGGCCAGTGTGGCGCAGCTCCAGGGGCAGGCACGCCGCCCACCGGTGGCTGCGCGGTGGCAAAGGCTGGTTGCAGCCCCCCGACCATTTCCACGGGCGGTGCAGGCACCGGGGCAGGAGCGGCCTGCACGGCTGCGACCGCCGCAGCAGCCGGCTCGCGGCCGGGTCGCGGTGCAGGCTGGTAAAGGGGCGCTTCCAGCACCTCGGGCGGCAGGTCCTGCAGCGAGATGACCTGGGCGGGCGCCATCACCGTGAGCCAGTGGCAGATATTCTCCAGCTGGCGCACGTTGCCCGGAAACGCGAACTGCTCCAGCCGTGCGATGGCAGAATCGGCAATGCGCTTGGGCTCCACGCCGAGCTGCCGCGCGCTTTGCTGCAGGAAGTGGCGCGTGAGCACGGGCACGTCTTCATGCCGCTCGCGCAGCGCGGGCAGCCGCAGGCGGATGACGTTGAGGCGGTGGAACAAGTCCTCGCGGAACCCACCCTCCTTCACGCGTTTTTCCAGGTCCTGGTGGGTGGCAGCGATCACGCGCACATGGGCCTTCACGGCCGCATGGCCACCCACACGGTAGAACTGGCCGTCCGACAGCACGCGCAGCAGGCGCGTCTGCAGGTCGAACGGCATGTCGCCGATTTCATCGAGGAACAGCGTACCGCCCTCGGCCTGCTCGAAGCGGCCGCGCCGCTGCGTCTGAGCACCGGTGAAGGCGCCGCGCTCGTGGCCGAAGAGTTCGGATTCCAGCAGATCCTTGGGGATGGCTGCGGTGTTGATGGCGACAAAGGGCCCATCGGCGACCGGCGAATGCTTGTGCAGCGCACGCGCCACCAGTTCCTTGCCCGAGCCCGATTCGCCGGTGATGAGCACCGTGACCTGGCTTTGGCTCAGCCGGCCGATGGCGCGGAAAACATCCTGCATGGCAGGCGCCTGGCCCAGCATTTCCGGGGCTTCCGCCTGGCGCTCTTCGGTCACTTCCTCGCGCTGGCTTTCTTCCACCGCGCGGCGGATCAACTCCACCGCCTTGGGCAGGTCGAAGGGCTTGGGCAGGTATTCAAAGGCGCCCCGCTGGAAGGCCGACACGGCGCTGTCCAGGTCGGAGTACGCCGTCATGATGATGACGGGCAGGCCGGGCTGCAGTTCGCGGACTTTCTCCAGCAGTTGCAGGCCCGAACCGCCAGGCATGCGAATGTCGCTCACCAGGACCTGGGGGCCCTGCCGCGCAGGGTCGCCGGGGGTGATGTCGGCCAGCGCATCGAGCACTTCGCGGGGGTGCGTGAAGCTGCGCGTGGGCAGGTTCTCGCGGGCCAGGGCCTTTTCGAGGACGAAGCGGATCGAGGGGTCGTCATCTACTATCCAGATCGGCTTCATATGTTTTTCTTACCTTCCCTGTGGTTGCGTGTCAGGGACCATCGTGCGCTGCCAAGAACCTGTTCAATATCTTTTTGGAGTCGCACAAGTGCTTTGCCGGGATGGAATGCTAGGCGCGGTGCGCCGCCGATAGCCCGTGCTATCGGCAAACTCCGCAACGCCGCAGACCGCCCGGCAAGGCACTTGCCCGAAGGGTTGGAGTGCAATCGGGCGATTGGAAGCCTCGACTGCTTGCATGGGCTTGAGCCCATGCGGCGCATTCGAAGCATCCACTCATCCCGATTGCACTCCAATGCGACCTCCAAAAAGATATTGAACAGGTTCTAGGGCAAGGGAATCAGGATGCGGAAGTCGGTGCGACCCGGTACGCTGTCGCATTCGATCAACCCATGATGGCGCTGCACGAAGGTTTGTGCCAACGTGAGCCCCAGCCCTGACCCGCCATCCCGACCCGATACCAGAGGGTAAAAAATACGCTCCTTGATCGCGTCGGGCACGCCCGGTCCGTTGTCGATGACATGCAATTCCAGTGCCAGCCGATAGCGCTGGCGACCAAACGTTACTTGTCGGGCCACGCGGGTGCGCAGTGTGATCGTCGCCTCCCCCTCAGCAATGCGCTCGGTCAGCGCCTGGGCCGCGTTCTGCACGATGTTCAGCAGCGCCTGGATGAGCTGGGCACGGTCACCCCGGAACTCGGGGATTGAAGTGTCGTAGTCGCGCAGAACCTTGAGGCCCTGCGGGTATTCGACCAGCACCAGGGACCGCACCCGCTCGCACACCTCATGGATATTGACGTCGCCCACGAGGTGCGGGTGGCGGTGCGGCGCCAGCAACCGGTCCACGAGGCTTTGCAGGCGGTCGGCCTCGTGGATGATGACCTGGGTGTATTCCGTCAGTTCGCGGCTTTCGAGTTCCATCTCGAGCAGCTGTGCAGCGCCGCGAATCCCGCCCAGCGGGTTCTTGATCTCATGGGCCAGGTTGCGGATCAGCTCCTTGTTGGCCTGTGCCTGGTCCAGCAAGCGCTCTTCACGGTCCTGGCGGGCCTGCTGCTCCAGTGGCCACAGCTCCACCAGGATTTCGCCAACCTGCTCGGCGTCGGCCACGCTCACATGCACGGGCACCGGGTCCTGGTGCTGGCGCTTGAGGCTTGCTTCATACCGCAAGGCCGCAAAGTCCTTGCCCCGGGCACCGGCGAGTGCCGTCTGCAGCAAGGCGGGGTCGGTGAAGAAGGTGGAAAAGTCCACGCCCTCCAGGGTCCGGCGCGACAGGCCCAGCGCATTCTCCAGCGCCGCATTGGCGAATTGCACTGCGCCATCGGCGCGCAACACCGCCACCAGAGTGGACATGAGGTCCAGCGAATGAAAGCGCCCCGTGTCGGAGGTCGGGGCTTCAGCAAAGGGCGAGGAACTCACAAGCGTGCCAGGCTAGTAAAAAAGGGGGGTCAGTTGGCCGGAAGACGGGCGATTTCGCGCTTGATGCCTGCGATATCACTCTCGCTGCGTGCCACGCTGGCCTTGAGTTCTGCCGTACGTTCCATGTAGCGCTGGGGGTTGCGCAGATCCAGCGCATTGCGCTCAGGCGCGCCGCCGTTGTATTCCTTCACCAACTCGGCATGGCGTGCCTCGGCCTTGCGCAGCTCGGATTCGAGAATGGCCCGGGCATCGGCATCGCGGGCCTTTTGGTCGTTGTTGTTGACGCGGGGCGCAGACGGTGGCGACGCCGGGGACGCTGTACCCGCCCCCGCTGCAGGGGCTGCCGCAGCGGCGCCCGCGGGCCGGGTGCCCTGGACCACGGTGACATTGCCCCCCTCTACCAGCTTGCAGCCGCGCTCCTTGGCCTGCTGGGCATTGTTGGTGTATTCGTTGCCACAGCGGTAGATGCGGTCTTGCGCCCACGCGGCGGGAGCCGTCGCGGCGATCAGTAACAGGGTGATGAGCGTTTTCTTCATTCGGTTTCCTCGCACTGCCATGCAGGGGTTCGGGGGAGTATCCCCCAATCGCCACGCATCGCCAATCCAACACCAGCGGCCCCGGACGGGCCTTTGTACAAGGATGCAACGGCCCAGCCACTGGTTCCGTTTCAAAAGCCCCAGGTCCTTGTGCGCAATAAAAAAGGCGGCCTGGGCCGCCTTTTGGAGAGTAATTGCCTTCTGGCAGGCAATTACAGGGAGTAGTACATGTCGTACTCGACAGGGTGAGGAGCCATGCGGAAACGCGTGACTTCGCCCATCTTGAGGTCGATGTAGGCATCCAGCATGGAGTCGGTAAAGACGCCACCCTTGGTAAGGAAACCACGGTCCTTGTCCAGATAGTCCAGCGCTTGGTCCAGGCTGTGGCACACGGTAGGCACCAGCTTGTCTTCTTCGGGCGGCAGATGGTACAGGTCCTTCGTGGCGGCTTCGCCCGGATGGATCTTGTTTTCCACACCATCCAGACCCGCCATCATCAGTGCCGAGAAGCACAGGTAAGGGTTGGCCGATGGATCGGGGAAACGCGCTTCGATGCGGCGGCCCTTGGGGTTGGCCACATACGGAATACGGATCGAGGCCGAGCGGTTGCGGGCCGAGTAGGCCAGCTTCACAGGGGCTTCGAAACCGGGCACCAGGCGCTTGTACGAGTTCGTACCTGGGTTGGTGATGGCGTTCAGGGCACGTGCATGCTTGATGATGCCGCCGATGTAGTACAGCGCGAAGTCCGACAGGCCGGCATAGCCGTCGCCTGCGAACAGGTTCTTGCCGTCCTTCCAGATGGACTGGTGCACGTGCATGCCGGAGCCGTTGTCGCCAGCGTAAGGCTTGGGCATGAAAGTGGCAGTCTTGCCGTAGGCGTTGGCCACGTTCCAGACCACGTACTTCAGGACCTGGGTCCAGTCGGCGCGCTCGACCAGCGTGCTGAAACGCGTGCCGATTTCGTTCTGGCCAGCGCCTGCCACTTCATGGTGGAACACTTCGACCGGAATGCCCAGGGATTCGAGGATCAGGGACATTTCAGCGCGCATGTCTTGCGTGCTGTCGACGGGAGGCACGGGGAAGTAGCCACCCTTGACGGTGGGACGGTGGCCGCGGTTGCCGCCTTCGAGCTTGGCACCCGAGTTCCAGGGGGCTTCGTACTCTTCGATCTCGAACATGACCTTGCCAGGTTCGTTGGACCAACGCACGCCGTCGAAGATGAAGAATTCTGGCTCTGGGCCGAAGAACGCGGTGTCGCCCAGGCCGGAGGCCTTCAGGTAGGCTTCAGCGCGCTTGGCGATGGAGCGTGGATCGCGGTCGTAGGCCTTGCCGTCACCGGGTTCGATCACGTCGCACTGCAGGAACAGCGTGGTTTCTTCAAAGAAGGGGTCGATGTTGGCGGTGCTAGGGTCGGGCATGAGTTGCATGTCCGAGGCTTCGATGCCCTTCCAGCCGGCTACCGAGGAACCATCAAATGCATGGCCGGACGTGAACTTGTCTTCGTCGAAGTGGGAAACTGGCACGGTCACGTGCTGTTCCTTGCCACGGGTATCGGTGAAACGGAAGTCAACGAACTTGACTTCGTTCTCCTTCACCATCTTCATCACGTCTGCAACGGTCTTGGCCATCAGGTTCTCCTGGATAAAGCGCTTGTTGAAAAAAGGAATTTGCCGAAATAAAAGCAGTTTGCGTGCCAGCCGGGTGCAGCCGCCGCACTATGAAGGAGCACTACGGACTGCGAGCCGATGGGGCATCCATCGGATTGCACCAATACAGTGCAATCCACCCATTGAGACCAGACATCACAAGTTGCGCACCAATTCGGGGCCACAGTTCGCACCAAATTCGTGCAGTCCGTTTTTCAGATCCAGCCATGCGGCCGGAACCAGGGAAGCAGGACCTTTGACGCCCAGTTCGATGTGCCGCCCGTATTGTGGATGATCCACGCTGGGCAAACTGAACACCCGGACCTCGGGGTGCGTTTTTTCGATGTGCTCCATGAGGGGTGTCAAAGCCGCCTCCATCGCCCCATAGACCACCACCGACTGCTCGGTCTGCGGTGTGCGATTGAAAAACGCCGCGTAGTGGTGGTCCAGCACCCCTTCGATCATGGGCCAGGCCATGACGGGGAAGCCGGGCACGAAATGCACCGTTCCACCGCCCTCCCCATCGCAGCTGAAGCCGGGGATCTTGTTGTAGGGGTTGGGAATGATGCGGGCGCCTGCTGGAAACACCCCCATGTTGAGCCGGTGGACGTTGTCAGCGCGGTCCGGTTCGTACAGCACACCCTGCTCCCGCGCGACGTCCTGCATACGTTCACGGATCAGCGCCTCAGCTTCAGTGTGCAGTACGAGCTCCCGGCCCAGCGCGCGCGCCGCGCACTGGCGTGTGTGGTCATCGGGCGTGGCCCCAATGCCGCCGCAGGAAAACACCACATCGCCCGAAGCGAAGGCGCGCTGCAAGGTGGCCGCAATGCGATCCGGGTTGTCGCCCACATAGTCGGCATAGGCCAGCGAAAGCCCGCGCGCTGACAGCAGTTCGATGACCTTGGGCATGTGTTTGTCAGCGCGCTTGCCGGACAGGATTTCATCACCCACGATGATCAAGCCGAAGGTAGGGGTCATGGTGTAGGGGTTCCGTTGACAGGAGACTCTGGGGCGGGAAGATGAGCTGGTGCCGGCGCCACAAGCGCCTGCGTGGCATGCACCGGCTGCCTTGTTTCGACAGCCGCTACGGTAGGGACGTCAGCGGGTGCCCTGCTGTCGCCCTCTGCCCGCAAACGTTCGAGCGCCGCCAGACAATAGTGCGTGAACCACAGCGACGAAAAGGCAAAAACCAGGGTGTAAATCCAGATCGCCAGTGGCACGAGAATAAAGAACGCTGCGGCAAAAACCACGCCCGAGGCCCACACGATGCTGGGAGCAGCCCCCAGATAGCCCGTCAGGATGCCAATGCCCAGCAGGCTGCTGCGATGGCGGCGGAAAAGCTCCTGCCGCTCCTCCTTGCTCGCATGCTCGGCCAGCGCATCAAACGCCATCACGCGGTAGGTCAGCCAGCCCCAGATCAACGGGGGCAGAATGAGCACCAGCGGCGGTACCAGCCACAGGGGCACCGATACCACCAGGGCAATCAATGCCAGCACCGTGGAGCTGACCGACCAGGCGACGCTGGCGATGAACGACCCACCCTTCTTGCGCTCCAGCATCGGGAAACGCCGATCGGCCACCAGGGCCACCAGCGCAGGTGTCATTAGCACCGCCACCACCAGCAGCGAGACCACCACCAACGCGGGCGCCACGGCCAGAACCACCATGAGGGGAGCCACGACCGAGGTGATATCCCCCAGCCCCCAACCCTGCAACCAGTTCCAGAAGCTGGCCAGGAGCGAAGAAGCATCCAGCAGCGTGCGCATGCCCTGCACGGCCCCATCCCAGTACAAATAGCCCAGCCCCAACGCCAGCGCCACCATCAGCAGCAACGGCAAGACGGACAAGGCCACCACGCGGGGCCGCAGGCAATAGGCGGCGGCGCGCCAGAAAGAATCGAGCAAGAGTCCCATGCCGGCAAGCATACCTTCTTGACCGCGGGGAGAGGCTTTCAAGCCTTGCCCAGCAGCCTCAGCACCCCCCGCCATTGCTGGGACCAAAAGCCCCCGCCATAGTCCCTCAACCGCCCGTCCGGCCCCGGCTCCACCTGATCGCGCACCCCCGTGGGATCAAAACGCAATTCAAAATTGGCAGTGCGCATCAGCATGTCCCACCAGGGTAGCAATACGCCAAAGTTGTGTCCCCCCAGGACCACGCGGTACTTGGCACCTTGCGCCGCGGCAGCCTCCCCCAACAGTGGCTTGACGGTTTCGTGGCCTATTCCAACGCTGTGGTGCAGCCGGTGAAAACGCGGGCTGATCCACAGCCGCTCGCCCCAGTGGCCAAACCAGAGCCGCACATTGGCGTGTTGAAAGCTCTCGCTGAGCTGCGTAATGGCCACAATTGCGATGAACTGCCCAGGCGCCACCCCGATGAGCTGCGCCACCACCACCAGAATGGTGTCGCGCAACAGGTCATCCAGCAGATGGTTGCGGTTGTCGCTCCACATGGTCATCTGGCGCTGCGCATGGTGCAAGGAATGCAGGCGCCACCACCATTCAAAGTGGTGCTGCCCACGGTGAATCCAGTAGTCCACAAAGTCAAACACCACCAGGTACAGCAGCAGACTGACCCAAGGCACATCGGTAAAGCCGGGCCAGAGGCCATCCAGCTGGAAGGTGCTGACGCCCGCCACCCGCAATGTACCGAAGAGAGAGTCCGTCAGCGGGTCCACAGCGAGGAAGAGGCCCAGGCGGAACAGCCCCAGCCGGTGAATCAGCGTGTAGAGAATATCGGTGCGAATCGTTGCGCGGTCGGTCACGGCCTCCACCGGCCGCCAACGCTGCAAAGGACCGATCACCGCAGCGATCACCACCAATTGCAGCAGGCCCACAAGAATCCAGCCCGCGGCCTCATAGCCGCTTTCCAGCTGGTTGCCCAGCCCCATGGTGAACATCACTGGCTGCAACAGGCTTTCAAAAAGCCACTGCTGAGCCGCATCAAAACCGTTACCTAGCCAACCCATTGCATCATGCTCCGTCTATCTCACCACACATGCCCGCGCCCCGGGCGGCATTCGCGACCATGTACTGCGCCAACCCTGTCAACGGCCTGCCAAAGGCGCGTAATCGGGATGCTCTCGCAGTGTCCGAAAGCAAAATCCGCGCTCCTTGAGTCCGGCGATCAGCGGCTCCAGCACTGCTGGCGCCCAGGGGTCCTTGCGCGACCAGATCCCCAAATGTGCAAGCAGGATGTCGCCACTGCGCACATCCCGCAAAGCCTTGCTCAGCAGCGCCGTATTGCTGGCCTTCTCACTGGGCAATTCATCCCCCAGGAATCCTGCCGGTGACCACCCCACATGCGTGTACCCACATGCATGGGCGCTGGCAAGCAACTGCGGCGAAGTCTTGCCACCCGGGGCGCGAAACAAGGGCAAGGGTGTCTTGCCGGTCACGAGCTTCAACCGATCCGCTGCCCGGGCAATCTCCTTGCAATACCCGGCCGCTGTCAGCACAAAATCCTGCCCCTCGCGCGGTCCGGCCGAAGGTCGAACCCGGAAAGAGGGGGCCTGCGCTGTCCCCAGATCGGCTCGCCAGTAGGTGTGATCCCAGGTGTGTGATGCAAACTCGTGGCCCTCTGCAGCCCGGGCCCGCCACCAGGAAGCCCAGTGTTCTCCAAGGCTGCCATCCCCTTCCTGGGTACGCTCGTTGGCAGCGAAGAATGTCACACGGACTTGCTGGCGCGCCAGAACGTCTGCCACCAAAGGTGCCACGGCCATGTGGCCGGTGTCGAACGTCAGGTAAATGGGCTTGTTACAGTCTTTTTGGGCACTAGCGCTTGATACAAAAGCGCTAACAGCTACAAAACATATAGCAAAATGAGCTCGCCAAGCCTTTTCCTGGCAATGTGCGGGTGCCCCGACACCGTGGCCCATCAGCGGGGCGCGTGCTGCAGCGTCCATACGCCATGGGGGGACTTTCCCACCGTGACTTGCCGCACGACCTTCTTGGCCTCCGTGTCCACTACAGAAAGCTTGCGCGCCCAGCGGGAGCTTACGTAGATGAAGCGGCCGTCGGCCGATACTTCCATACAGTCCGGCCCACCGGGCACGGGGTAAGTTTCGACCACCTGCTGGGTGGTCATGTCGATCTTGCTGATGGAGTTGGCGACCCGGTTACTGACATACAGATGCCGCCCATCGCCCGCTGCACGAAAGGCGTGGGCGCCGTTACCCGTCTTGATCTTCTTGATGCTCAAGGGCTCGCGCCCCGAGACATCAAACACCTCGACGCTGTCACTGCCGGTCAGGCCCACAAAAAGGCGCTTGTCGTCTGCGCTGCCATATACGTCTGCAGGCATGGCACCCGTTTTGGTGCGCCACTTGATCGTCTGTGTTGCGATATCGATGGCCACCAGCTCATCGCTGTCCTGCATGGTGGAATACACCGTGGTGCTGCGGCTGTCGATCCACAAATGGCTGGGTGTCCGGGAGGTGGCCACCCGCTGGACGAGGTTCAACTCCTTCCCATCCCAACGGTAGAAATCCACGTGATTCAAGCGATTGGCCGCTGTAATGAACCACTTCATGTCCGGAGTAAACCGCAGATGGTAAGGGTCCACAATGCCCCGGACCGTGCGTTGAACCTCTGCGGTGCGCGGGTCCAGGAACGTCAGAGTGTCCCCCAGCGCGTTGGCCACAATGATCGACTTCTCATCAGGCGTGAGGTAGAGATGGTGGGGCTCCTTGCCAGTCGGGATGCGGGCCGTCTCGGTCCAGGTCACCGGGTCAATGACACTGACATTGGCTTCGAGGGAGTTCAGCACAAACAGTGGAGGGGCGGCAGCCAGCGCCCCCCCTATCGAGATCCACAACCCACCCAAGACAGCGCACGCACGTGCAATCGAGAAAATCTTCACAGAACCACTTTCAACAGAGCCCAAGAGTGTAGCTCTGCCCCTGCCAATGCCCAGCGGAAGAACACGTAACATCCTTGACGTAGCGCGGATTCCGATCCGTCAACAGGGTTCGAATCGCCTGATGGAGTGCCCAGTCCATCCCATCGAGCAGTCAGCATCTAGGCTTCTGCCATCTTCGGCGCATGCGGTGGTCTCGTATCGCTCCCCCGACACTCGGTGCGGTGACGGCTTAGCCCAATCCCTCAACTCGACTGGGTCAGCAAGCTCAAGTCCTCGTGGCTGAGCCACTTCCATTCCCCGGGCTGCAGATTGGCGGGCAACTCCATGGCCCCGATCCGCGACCGATGCAGGCCTTCCACACGATTGCCCACAGCAGCCAGCATGCGCTTGACCTGGTGGTACTTCCCTTCTGTCAGCGTGAGATTCAGCTGATGGCTCGCTGTCTGTTCACAAGCGGCCGCCTTCACCGGTTTGGGGTCGTCGTCCAAAACCACCCCCGCCAGCAAGCTCGATATCTGCTTTTCGTCCACCGGATGTTTCGTTGTGACCTGGTACACCTTGGGTACGTGTTTCTTGGGGGAACTCATGCGGTGGATGAATTGCCCATCGTCGCTCAACAGCAGCAGTCCCGTGGTGTCCTGGTCCAACCGCCCCACCGCCTGCACCCCTTGCACCGCACTTTTTGTAGGCCGCTGCCGCAAAGGTGCTGGCAGCAAGGTGTAGATGCTGGGATAGGTCGAGGGTTTTTGAGAGCACTCTGTGCCTGCCGGCTTATGCAACAGCACATAGGCTTTGGAGTAATACGGCCAATCAACACCCTGAACGCGCAGTTGAAGACCTTCGGGCTCCAGCTCAGCCGTCGCATCAGCACATGGCAAGTATTCCTGCGTATCGGATTGCGATTCACACACAAACACCCAGCCCTGCTGAACCAGCCCTGCACAGACACGGCGAGTGCCAAAACCTTGGGAATACAAAATATCTTGGAGCTGCATAGCAATGGGCAGGAAAAGAAAATTCTTGAATCACAAAGCAAAACGCCCTCCTACTCGAACGAGTAGAAGGGCGGTTTGGGCTGTAAGAGCCTGACGATGACCTACTTTCACACGGGAACCCGCACTATCATCGGCGCAAAGTCGTTTCACTGTCCTGTTCGGGATGGGAAGGAGTGGGACCAACTTGCTATGGTCATCAGGCATAACTTGGTGCTGGGCTGTTCATGGAACAGCCTGGCGAATTCATAGAGTTTGGAATCAGATTTTGTGTCTTTTGACTGCGTCAACTTGGCATAACAATCTTTGAGCTTTTCACACTTTCGTGTGTTGGCTATCAAAGTTATAGGGTCAAGCCGCACGAGCAATTAGTATCAGTTAGCTTAACGCATTACTGCGCTTCCACACCTGACCTATCAACGTCCTGGTCTTGAACGACTCTTTAGGGGGCTCAAGGCCCCGGCAGATCTCATCTTGAAACGAGTTTCCCGCTTAGATGCTTTCAGCGGTTATCTCTTCCACACTTAGCTACTCGGCAATGCCACTGGCGTGACAACCGATACACCAG
>NZ_AFBG01000004.1 GCF_000204195.1 Acidovorax radicis N35 | reverse complement strand
GAACGCCTTGGCCGGACTGGTTGCTGACTCCACCCGCCAGCGCCGGATGTAGTCGGTGACGGCGCTGTAGCCGCCGCGGTAGCCTTGGGCCTGTATCTGAGCAAACAAGGCACGGCCGCTGCGCCGTCCATGCTTGGGGCGATGGCTGTCGGTTGTGAGCGCTTGATGCAGGATCGGCTCGAACGCAGTTAGCTTGCCATCGAGCTTCACCCGCTCGTACTTCGGGGCAACATCGCCGGGCGCCTTGAGCCACTTCTTGACCGTGTTGCGCGACAGGCCCGTGCGCTTTGCGATCTCGCTGAGGGAGAGTTGGTCGCGCAGCCTCATGCGCCTGACCTTGCCAATCATGTCCATGGTGATCACCTTGAATCCCCTGCTGAAATTCTCAGCAGGTCAGTGGAACACCCTGGTCAATATTGGATTGGCACTTTGCGGTTTAGCTGGTCAAGATTGCATCGGCACCAACACGCAGATGCATTCGGCGATGCGATCCAGACGATGCTCGTATCTGCGAGTCTGTTCACCGACTTCCGCGCCTTTCAAACAGCCTACCGAACGCTTGTCGAGGCCGAGCGACTAGCTCGTGAGCATCATTTAGCCAAGGAGTTGACCGAAGTTCTGATGGCACTTCACTCGACTTCCATGATTGAAGGCGATCTGGCGTACGCCGACAGAGTTTGGGAGGGGCTGAGCGAAGCTTTCGAGCAACTCGGTCAGCCGATTCCAACGCCTATCATCCTCAATCGGGCAACGCGTAGGTTTTGGGATGACCAATTTGAGAGTGCGAGGCAGACCTTTGAAGAGGTGATTGCCCGGGATGATCTGCCGGAGACAATGCGCGCCGGTGTGCTGTCGACGCTCTCGGCGTGCCTGCGAGAACTAGGGGACCGAACCTCCTCTGACCAGCGAATGACGCAGGCGCGCGTGTTCATGGAAAAGATCCCAACGATGGATCCTGAACTTGGTCTGGAGCTCGAGCTGATCGCCGCCAAGAATGCGGTGACCTGGGGTGATTTTCCGGAGGCTTGCGACTGCCTCCGACGAGCCATTTCACGGCTAGACGACACGGTGAATCTGGTCGAGAAGCTCCACTACCGGCGGGGCCTGCGTGAGCGCTTCATTCCAAGGATCGAAAACATCCTGGTCCGCCTTCCTCGCACTGGAAACGCATCCGACGTGCTCGCTGTGATTGCCGGAACGCGGTCGAACAGGCTCTCTGACTGGCTCCACTTCCTCTCGTGGACTCGGCGCTTGAAATCAAAGCTAACGGGCTCCGAGGCCGACGAGTTGGACAAGCTGGTATTCACGGTGGCGAACCAGGGCGCCCCTCACCTCATGGGTTTCCTCGAGAAGTACGATGATCCCATGGCGGAGAACATGCTGCCCGACCCATGGCGCAAGGTCGCTGAGTACGCCGACCGAATGTGCGAGCTCCATGATATAGACCGACCGTTCGAGCGGGCGACTGCCGCGAAGGCCCAACTACTGATTCAGGGCCGACTTGACGAAGGCTACGCTGTATTGGTCAACTTGCTGACGGCCGACAAGAAGGCTTTACTGATCGTGGGTGACCGCTACACGCTTTGCGATCTTCCTGAAAGTGAGACCGTCGCATTCGCCGTCGCTCTGTACAACCAACGCCAGAGTCCAAATCAAAGCAAACCTCTGGCAATTGCAGCAAACGCCTACCAGGCCGCGCTGCTGACCTCGCTAAAAGACGCGCTAGACGAGGTGGCTGAAAAGAACTGCAGGGGCCTGCTATTCGTACCAGATCGCATGGATCTAACCCCGATCAATCTCGTTCTTCTCTGCCATGAGCCTACTCGTAAGCGGATGGCTGCGGGCCTGTTCTCGGTCAGCACCTGCTTGGCGCTTTATCCAGCGGACGACACGTACGTGCCGCCGAAGGTGGCACTTGGCATCCTGGAGGAGGAATCTGGTCTTACCTATGATCAGACCGACCTCAAGGCGTTCTTTAAAGGTTCTGGCACCTGCGCAACGATCCTGAACAAGCCCAACTGGGAGGAGTTTTCATCGCAGATGGAGAAAACCGACACGCTGGTGTTAGCGCATCACGGTATGTCCATCGGGATGTTCACAGATCCGGCCTTTGCCGATATGGGGGGGCCGCACCAACACACCGTCATGAGTGTTTCGCGGCTTCAGGAGGTCGCTTACCGATGGCCGCACCGGGTTGCCGTCTTGGGAACATGCCATAGCGGCGGCTCTGTCAATCACAACTTCCAAGGCAAATTCAAGTCACATGACTTGATGGGATTCCCGTCCCTATTCCTCTTGAACGGCAAGGCAGAGGTGGTTGCCTCGTCCTGGGCGATCATGGATCGCTTCAATCTCGTGTTCACGGCACTGTTCGCGCCGGCGTTGCGCGACATGCGACCGGCGGCTGCAGCTGGCCACGCGCTTGCCAGTTTGATCGGAATGTCGGATGATGAATTTACCGCTTACCTGAGTTCCGCCTTCCCAGAAGATCACAGGCTTCTTCAAGCTGCGAATCAGTTGAATGTACTGAGGCGTCAGCCCTACTGCTACGGCGCTTATCAAACCTACACCCTGCTCTAAGAGAGCGGCCGATATCTGCGCGTCACGATCTCAGCTAACGAGCTTCCAGGACAGATCAAGCAAAAGCTGAGTATCGTGTTGAACGACGCTTAGGTTGAATGACTGCTAACAAACAGAAAAGCCATTCGGGCACGTCACGCCGAGTGACTCAGATCAGCCTGAAGCAGGCCTGCTTGACACCAAGATGTTGGATAGGGCAGAGAATCGTGCTGAGCAGCAGAAGCCGCCACGTTTAGAGCAGTGGTACCGCCTCAGAACCACGCCCAAATGCGCCGCAGTAAGGCGGGAGCTGGTCGGGCAGGACGGAACACATAACGGGTTGGTTTGTGCATGGCCTTCTCGGTGTCGGTTTTTATAATACTGTACAAAACATCAGTATCATACGCAAGCGTGCTTCGTAGCTCTCAACCTGTTCGCCCGAGGCATCAGAATTTGCGTGCCACCGTCTTCCGCTCCACCTGATGTCTTTAGCCCTCGCACCCACCGAACTCAGGGGCTTCCTCCTCACTCGCAACTGGCGCGACCTCCCAGACGGCACCGAGCTTGAATACTGGCTGGCCACCGACGAGGGGCCCAAGAAGGTGCTCCTGACCCAGCAGACCTCGGTCGCCTTCCTACCGGCCCGCCACCGGGCTGCGGCACAAGCTTCACTGGCAAACCTGCAGGGCCTGGAGGTGAAGGAGCTCGATCTGAAGACATTCGATCAGCAGCCCGTCCTCGGTGTCTATGCTCGCAGGTTCCGCGATCTCGGCAAGCTGGCGCGCGCGCTCCAGCCTCTGGGAATACCGCTGTACGAAGCGGATGTTCGCCCGCACGATCGCTACCTGATGGAGCGGTTCATCACGGCCGGTGTTCTGGTCGAGGGAGGTCAACGCGAGGGTTCGACCATCCTCGATGGCAGGTTGAAGCCTGCGTCTGGTTGGCGCCCGGTGTTGAAGGTGGTGTCGCTGGACATCGAGACGAGCGCGACAGAGGAGCTGTACTCCATCGCACTGGATGGTGCGGGCGACCGAGTGGTCTTCATGCTGGGGGTGGCGCCAGCGTCGGCACCAGCCGCCGCATCGCCGATGGACTTCAGGCTTGTGTACTGCTCAACTCGCAGGGCGATGATCGAGCAGCTCAATGCCTGGTTTGCGGACCATGACCCGGATGTCATCGTCGGCTGGAGCGTGATCCAGTTCGACCTGCGGGTGCTGCAAAAGACCGCCGACGCGAACTCCGTTCAACTGCTGCTCGGACGCGAGCGCCGCCCCATCGTGTGGCGTACGCACCCCGGCCGGCAGGGCTACTTGTTTGCACCCATGCCAGGACGTGTGGTCGTTGATGGCATCGAAGCGCTCAGGGCAGGCATGTGGAGCTTTCCGTCGTTCAGCCTCGAAGCGGTCTCACAGGCACTGCTCGGCGAGGGCAAGGAGATCGGCGATGCCTACGACAAGATGGCGGAGATCGAGCGGCGCTACCAGGAAGACAAGCCAGCGCTGGCCAGCTACAACATCCGCGACTGCGCGCTCGTCCTTCGCATCTTCGACAAACTGGAGCTGCTGCCGTTCGTGCTGGAGCGAGCGCAGACGACGGGTTTGCAGGTGGATCATTTTGGTGGTTCCATTGCTGCGTTCAGCCACCACTACCTGCCGCGCATGCACCGTCTGGGTTACGTGGCACCCAACGTGGGTGACATCGCGGCCAAGGCCTTTCCTGGCGGCTATGTGATGGACTCCAGGCCGGGCTTCTACGACTCCGTCGTGGTCCTGGACTACAAGAGCCTGTACCCCTCCATCATCCGGACCTTCCTAGTGGATCCAGTAGGCTTGGCAGAGGGAGAGAGCACCAAGGTCCAGACCGGGTTGGTGCAAGGGCCACAAGGCACGCTGTTTTCGCGCGAGAAGCACTGCCTGCCGGACATCGTGACAACGCTATCGAATGCCCGGGACGAGGCCAAGCGGGCGCGCAATCAGCCGCTGTCGCAGGCCCTGAAGCTGCTCATGAACTCCTTCGCCGGGGTGCTGGGCGCGTCCGAGTGCCGCTTCTTCAATCCGAAGCTGGTGTCCGCCGTGACCCTGCGCGGCCACGAGGTGATGAAGCTCACCCGGACGTTCGTTGAGGAGCGTGGATACCAGGTCATCTACGGAGATACCGACTCCATCTTCATCTGGCTTAAGCGCATCTATCCCAACGCGGAGGCGCACGCCATTGCGGCCGGCTTGGTGCAGGAGATCAATGCCTGGTGGGCTCGCAAGCTGCGGGAAGAGCAGCAGCTGGAGAACTTCCTCGAAATCGAGTTCGACACCCACTACGCCAAGTTCTTCATGCCCACCATCCGGGGATCGGATGTTGGCAGCAAGAAGCGCTACGCCGGCCTGAGCGTCGATGAAGAAGGTCGGGAGGAGATGGTTTATCGCGGGTTGGAGATGGCCCGCAGCGACTGGACCCCGTTGGCGCGCCAGTTCCAGGAAGGCTTGTTATCACGCATCTTCCACGGCGAGCCCTACCGGGCGTTCGTGGCTGACTACGCGCGGTCGATGCTGGAAGGCCAGATGGATGCGCTACTCGTCTACCGAAAGCGCCTGCGCCACCGACTCGATGCCTATGAGGTCAACGTGCCTCCCCAGGTGCGCGCGGCGCGCATTGCTGACGCGCACAACGCGAAGCTGAACCGTCCGCAGCAGTACCAGCGTGGAGGCTGGATCGAGTACGTGATGACGCAGAGCGGCCCCGAGCCTCTGGAGGCCCGGTATTCGCGCATTGACTATGAGCACTACCTCGTCAAGCAACTGCAGCCCATTGCCGATGCGATTCTTCAGCCGTTGGGCGACAGCTTTGCGGCGTTGACGAGTGCGCAGAAGGTGCTGTTCTAGGCTTTTCGCTTTGGCCAATGCGCCCTAAACGGTAGATTTGCAGCGACGGCAGTCACCGTGTTTCATACCGAGCGCACTGGAATCGGTCACCGCTCAACAAAAATGGATGTGTGGCCTGTTTTGAGGTCACAAATGTCATTCGGCGAAAAATCGGTCCTGTCATTCATCTCATGGGTTAGATTGCCAGGCCTGAACTAGCGCCTTCAGCGTGCTCCAACAGCTGCCGCCTCATAGATATCGATCTGCGGTGGCTCCTGACACAAGCTTGCCATTGACTGCGCGAACGTGCGCGAGGCTTCCACTCGGAAATGTGCTTGCAGTGCGGCCATGCTTTCCCAGCGCTCCACAAACACGAAGCGTAGCGGCTGCTGCACATCGCGGCTCACTTCGTGGGATATGCACCCTGGCTCTGCCCGGGAGCGCAGGACATGCTCCACGGCCAGTTGCTCAACGGCCTCTTGTGTGTCTGGGCGTGCAATCACATGGCCTGTGACGATGATCATGGTGCTACTTTCACTGTGTTCGTGGTTGGATAGGAATGAACGGATGGTCTGAGGCGCTAACGCGCGCTCGCACCGCCGTCGATGGGGATGATGGCTCCGGTCATGTAGCTCGACGCCGGCGAAGCCAGCAGCAGCGCCAACCCCTGGATCTCGTGCGGCTGGGCGATGCGGCCCAGGGGGATATAGGTGCGCATGCGCTCGGCGCTCTCCGGCAAACGCAGGCGGCCTCCATTGATGCCGGTGGCAAAGGGGCCAGGGGCGATGGCGTTGACCAAGATGTTGAACGGCGCAAGCTCGATGGCCGCCTGGCGCACCACGTTGTTCACCGCGGCCTTGGAGGCCACGTAGGCGTAGCCGGAATGTGCCTCCGACCTCAGCCCGGCGATGGACGAGGTCACGATGATCCGCCCCTGCAGCCGGGGCTTCATGTGACGGCTGGCGGCGCGCAGCGTGGACAGCACGCCCGTCAGGTTCACCTGGAGTACCTTGTCCCACACTGCCGGGTCCACATTTTCCAGGCGCCCTTGTTCGGCCAGGAAGCCGCGTCCGGCACTCATGCCCGCGTTCGCAAACACGCAATCGATGGCCCCTTCGGATGCAATGGCGTCGATATTGCGGTCCACATCGGTGCCATCGCTGACGTCGATCACCCGCTGCTGCACCTTTGTATGCGTCTTGCGCAGGCGCTGCACTTCGGCGTCCAGCGCTTGCGCATTGCTGTCGGACAGCACGACTTCCGCACCCGCCTCAAGCAGGGTTTCTGTGATGGCCAGCCCGAGACCGCTGGCGGCGCCCGTCACCAGCGCTCGCTGGCCGGTCAGATCAAACAAGGATGGCAACGAGGCCATGGTGGCGGTGCTGTGCATCAACGAACCCCTTGCAGCGGAATGAGGTGGTCCCAGCGCTCAGAGGCCTCGATCATGTAGTGCACGCTCAAAGTCACACGCTGAAAGAACCACTGGCCTTCCAAACGGATGTACTCGTCGTCAAAGCGCCCCACCACATAAAAGCTCTTGCCGTCCTTCACAGGTCGGCCGTCCAGGTAGCTACACCCCGTGCCTTGATCGCCCTGCACCTGCACCACATGGCTGTGGATGAACTGCCGGGCCGTTTGCACGGGAAACGATGCGAAGAACGCGCGGATGTTGTCGCGGCCCCGCACTTCGGGGCGGCCGCCATAGGCCACGTAGGCGTCGGGCGCAAACAGTTCATAGAGGCGGTTGCCCGCGTCCTCGTTCACGAGTTCGTGGTAGCGGGCTCGCAGTGCGCGGATGGCTTCGATGCTCTCCATGCGTTCAACGCGTTCTGACAGCGCCCTCACATGGTCGTGCAAGGCGGCAAGGTCGGTGGATGGGGGGGCTCCGGTCACTGAAGGCTCTCCTGGTGAATATGGTGGAAATCACCCATGATTTTTTGGGTGCGGTCCCGCACGGACGCACCCGTGTGGGCATGGGGAATGACATAGAAGCGGCGCGCATGAATCGCGTCGACCGCAACGCGTGCAACATCCTCGGCAGTGATGGCTGAAGCGGCCATGCCGGCACGCACGCGCTCTCCATAGGCGGCAGCCGTGGGGCCCACCTCTGGCAATGCGGCTGGTCGGTTGCGTTGTGACTGGTCAATGTGCGTGGCCACCAGGGAGGGGCACAAGACGGACACTCCGATGGGCGAACCCGCCTGCTCCAGATCCTTGGCCAGGCATTCCGAGAAAGCGATCACTGCGTGCTTGCTGGCGCAGTACACGGCGGAACCTGCGATGGTGGCGAGGCCTGCAGCCGATGAGGTGTTGACGATGTGGGCCGGCATGCCCCGGGCCTGCATGCGCGGCAAAAAGCTGCGCACGCCATGCACCACCCCCATCAGGTTCACACCCAGCACCCACCTCCAGTCGTCGTCCGTGGCATCCCAGGCGGTCCCGAGCACTGCCACACCGGCGTTGTTGAAGAGCCAATCCACACCGCCCCAACGGCCCCAGCTGGCTTCAGCCAGTAGCTCCACGTCTGCGGCGTTGGACACGTCGCAGCGCTGCATCATGCACGCAGCGCCTGCCGCCTCCACCAGCGCCTGCGTTTGTGCCAGGGCTTCGGCCTCGATGTCGGCCGCCACCACCGCCATGCCTTCGCGGGCACATGCCAGCGCCAGTGCGCGGCCGATGCCGCTGCTCGCACCGGTGACCACGGCCACTTTGGGCGCAGACATCAGATGCTCGCTCCAGACTTGCGAATCACCTCGGCCCACTTGGCAGCCTCGGTAGCCACGAACGGTGCAAACTGCTCGTGCGGCATACCGATCTTGACGCTCGAGACCGCATCCAGCGCCGCCGTGACCTCCGGTGAGTTCAGTGCCTGGCCCACCCCATCTGACAAGCGCTTGACGATGGGTGCCGGCGTATTGGCCGGTGCAAAGATGCCGCCCCAGTTCATTGCCACCACGCTGGGGATTCCGGCCTCGGCCATGGTGGGCACATAGGGTAGCGTGGCAAGGCGGCCGGTGCTGGTCACCGCCAGCGCGTTGATTTTTCCGTCCCGGATATGGGCTCTCGATGTCTGGACATAGTCGAACAGCACATCCACGTTCCCCGCAATCAGATCAACCAGGGCTGCTGTGGTGGCCTTGTAGGGAATGTGATTGAACCGCGCACCGGTTTGGGTTTGCAGTAACTCCAGACACAGGTGGGCGGACGTGCCATTGCCACCCGATCCAAAGTTGAGCTTGCCAGGCTGTTGCTTGCCGAACTCGATCACGTCGGCGACGGTTTTGAACTTCGTGTTGGGATTGCAGACCATGACGTTTGCGTTACCTGTCAGCCCATGGATCGCCACGAAGTCCTTGACTGGGTCGTAGCGAATGTTCTTAAAGAGAACGGTATTGGTCCCCTGCGTGCCCTGGGTGCCGAGCAGGATGGTGTATCCGTCGGGCGCCGCGCGGGCCACGAACTCGGCGCCTATGGAGCCGCTCACACCCACCCGGTTGTCGATGACGATGGGCTGGCCCAAGTTGTCGCTCAGCGCGCGTGCGATCAGGCGGGCTTGGACATCCACCACGCTGCCCGCAGAGAAAGGAACGACGAGGGTGATCGGGCGCTGCGGGTAAGCGCTCTGTGCAAATACCGAGGGCGAGAGTGCCAGAGCCCCCATGGATGCCGAGAAATGGCGACGATTCATCATGGTCTTGTCTCCTTGTTGTGTGTTCGGTCGTGCTGCATGAGAACGCAGCACGGTTTGCACCTGAGCGGCGCAGAGGCTATTCGCCTGACCGCCCCGCTAGCATCAAACCATCGCGAAACCGCCGGAAGCGCCGATAGTCTGCCCCGTGATGAACAGCGCGCGGTCTGACGCCAGGAACGCCACGATGCCCGACACGTCGGTGGGCCGGGACAGGCGACCCACGCCCTTGGAGATGGGATACGCATTGAGCATCTTGCCCAGCAGCTCGTTGTTTTCCACCGTGGCGTGGATGTTCAGCGGGCCGTCCTTGATGCCCTCATGGGACACAGCTCCCAGAGCGATGGAGTTGACGGTGACCGCATGGCGGCCGTGCTCCCGAGCAAGGGCCTTGGCGAAACCGGCAATGGCCGCCTTGGCCCCAGAATACACCGCCATGTTGGCTTCGCCGATGCGCCCAGCCTCCGAGATGATGTTGATGATGCGGCCCGTCTTGCGCCCGACCATGCCTGGCAACACGGCGCGGCAGCAGTGCATGGTGCCGTAAACGTTGAGGTTCACGATCTTGGCCCAGTCCACCACGGGGGTGTCCACGAAGGCCGGTGTGCGGCCACCTTTTTCGCGGCGCTCAGGGATGATGCCCGCGTTGTTGACCAGCACGGTGATGGGCGCGCCGAAATGCTCGGCGGCATTGGCCACCATGGCATCGACCGCCTCCAGCTGGGTAATGTCCGCCGGTGCGGCATAAGCTTGCCCGCCTGCGGCGTTGATCTCATCCGCTACCGCTTGGGCGCGCTCGGCAAACAGGTCGTTCACCACCACGCGCGCGCCCTCGGCTGCGAGTTCGAGGCAAATTTGCCGGCCTACCCCTTGCCCGCCACCAGTGACGAGAGCGACCTGTCCGTTCAATCCGAGTTCCATGGAATTCCTTTCGTGTGTGTTGTCTGACTGTGGTCGCCAGTGCAATAGGGCACTAGCGTCCTTTGAATTGGGGTTCGCGTTTCTCGACGAAGGCGCGCATGCCCTCGACCCGGTCTTCGCTGTCCACGATCATTGCGGCCGCGTAGCGCTCGTACTCCAGGCCCGAGTCCAGGTCGGTCTGCATGCCCCGGTTGATGGCGCGCTTGGCAAACCGGACGGCCAACGGTGGGTGCTGCGCGATGCGCTGGCTCAGCTCCAGCGCAGCCGTCATCAGTTCAGCCTGCGGCACCACCCGGCTGACCAAGCCGTAGCGCAGCGCTGTCTCCGCGTCCACCAGGTCGGCCGTCAGAATCAGTTCTTTAGCCCGGGCTTCGCCGACAAGCCGGGGCAGCCGCTGCGTGCCACCGGCGGCCGGTATGACGCCGAGCTTGATTTCCGGCAGGCCAAAGCGCGCGTGAGAGGCAGATATGCGCAGGTCGCAGCACAGCGCAATCTCAAGACCGCCGCCCAGGGCCACGCCATTGATGGCGGCAATGACGGGTTTTTCGAACTCTTCAATGTTGCGAAACAGCTCGTGGGTCGCCTTCTGGCGCACGAAATACTCCGTGCCGCGCACCACATCAGTGGCGCGCTCCTTGATGTCGGCGCCCGCGCAGAACGCCTTGTCTCCGCTGCCGGTGATCAGAACCGCGCGCACCTGGTCGTCGTTGCGCGCCAGCTCGAAGAAGGCGCGGGCCAGGTCCGGCTTCATGGTGCCGCCCAGCGTGTTCATGCGGTCAGGCCGGTTGAGGGTGATCACGGCCACGCGGTCGCGCACCTGATAGAGCAATGTGCCCAGATCCTGGATATCGGGGGTAGTCATTGGCTTGCTTCCTAAGAGATATCTGAAGTGCCGTTACGCCGATGCCGACAGCACATGGGCGACGGACACAGAACCCAGACCGATCATGTGAGCCATGCCCCAACGCGCGTTGGGGTGCTGCCGGCCTTCGGCTTCACCTCGCAACTGGCGTGTGATCTCCGCCAATTGGCCAATGCCGGTGGGGCCGAGCGGGTGGCCCATGCCGATGAGGCCGCCCGATGCGTTGATGGCGCAGCGGCCGCCGATCTGCGAATCCCCCCGCGCCAGGTAGCGGGCGCCTTCGCCGGGGTCGCACACACCGATGGCTTCGCTGTAGAGCAACTCTTCCACAGAGAAGGCGTCGTGCAGTTCCAGAAGGTCGAGCTCCTTGGGTGCAATGCCCGCTTGGTCAAACGCGGCCTGCGCGCTGCTGCGCACCAGCTCCACGGCGCTGTCGCCGTATTGCGTTTCCGGCCGTTCGCTGCCTGCGACCGACGCCTTGACGCGCACGCAGCGGCGTGCATCCAGTCCCAATTTGCGGATGGCGTTGCCCGACACCACCATCACTGCCGCAGCCCCTTCGCCGCGCGGGCAGCATTGCTGCACCGTGAGGTCGCCCACCACGCGCGGGGATGCGAGCACCTGTTCCAGCGTTCGTGGTTTGCGGAACTGCGCAAACGGGTTGCGCGCCGCATTGCCATGGTTCTTCACAGCCACGTTGGCCATTTCCTCGACGGAGGCACCGCGCTCGCGCAGATAGGTGCGCGCCATCATCGCGAACTTGGCCGCCGGGATGGTGGCGGTTTCGCTCAGCCTCTCCAGACCGTCCTTGTTGGCAGCGCGGCGCCCGTCGCCATGTTTGTCCACGCCGACCGCCAGCACCACTTCGCTCATGCCGGTGGCCACTTCCATGCACGCCTGGCGGAATGCAAAGGAGCCAGAAGCCGATGCGTTTTCCACCTGCGTCACCGCCAGGCCCGTGGACCCCAGGTGGCGCAGCATGACGCGGCCCGCCGCCATTCCGATGGACGTGGTGCCCACATACGCACTTTGCACGCGGTCCCATGCCAGTCCCGAGTCTGCCAGCGCAGCGCGCACGGCCGTGAGGCCCAGCTCGGTATAGGGCGTTTCGGTGGGGAATTGATAAGGATGCAGGCCAATACCGGCGATGAACACGCCGCCGTTGGCTTCCAGCCAGTTGCCCGAATTGGATTGCTGGGTATGGCTCATCGCGCGGCTCCTTCATTCGCTGGCACAAAGCGGCAGGCGTAAACGCCTTCTTCCGGCTTCACTTCGGCAACGGCGCGAACCGCCATGCCGTGCTTCAGTGCCGATTCATCTGCAACAGCCATCACGCCTTCTTCGACGATGCCGGGGGCGATGCGGATGTCTCCGGCAATACTGGGCGCTGCCATGCCGGGCAGCAGCGGTACGTGCAGGGTCACGAACTCCAGCAGTTCCCCCCCCCCCGGGCGGGTAATGCGCGGGGCTTTGCTCAGCGGTTCTCCGCAATGCATGCAGCCCGGTGCGTTGGCAGGAAAGCTCAGCCCTCCACAGGCGCTGCATTGCGCAAAGAAGAAGTTGAGCGAGTGGCCGTCGTCAGCCAGCTCATACAGAGTGGGCTGCAACGGCTTCAAGGAAGTCTTTGAATCGGTCATAGAAAGAAGGGAGGGAAAAAGAACGCTGCTGGGCGGGCATTGCTTACCCGCAGCCCGTCAGTCAAGCTTGGCGCCTGACTGCTGCACCACTGCTCGCCACCGTGTCATCTCCGACTTCACGAAGGCGCCCATCTTTGCGTCGCGCAGGCCGACGAGCGGAACGCTGCCGAACTTCTCGGTGGCCTGCAGCATTTCAGGGTGAACGATGGCTTTGGCGATCTCGTCGCCCAAGCGCTTCACGATGTCGGGTGGCGTCTTGGCCGGAACGAACACCGCGCCCCAAGCGGTGGATTCGGCTTCGGGAACGCCCAGCTCACCCACGGTGGGTACGTCGGGCGAACTGACCAAGCGCGTCTTGGAGGTGACTGCCAGCGCCTTGAGCTTGTTCGCCTGCACTTGGGGCAGCACCACCGCCGGGTAGTCGAACATCAGGTCGACGTTGCCCGCCATCAGGTCGCTCAAGGCCGGCGCGCTGCCGCGGTACGGCACATGGGTCATCTTGATGCCTGCGGCGGTCTGGAACAGCTCGGCCGTCAGGTGGGTCCCCGTGCCCGGTCCGGCTGAGCCGTAGTTGAGTTTGCCCGGGTTGGCCTTGGCATAAGCAATCAGCTCGGGCACCGTCTTGAACGGGCGCGAAGGGTTGATCACCAGCATGAGCGGCGTTTCCGACATGGCGTGCACAGGCACAAAGTCCGTCACGGGGTCATAGCGCACGTTCTTGTACAGCGCCAGATTGGCGCCATGCGTTCCCTGCGTGCCGTAAATGATGGTGTAGCCATCGGGCGGTTGGCGCGAGGCCGACTCGACACCAATGGAGCCGCCTGCCCCCGGGCGGTTGTCCACCACCACCGACTGTCCCAGCTGTGCGCTGAGCAGCTTCGCCAAGAGTCGCGACGTGCTGTCCGTGATGCCGCCGGGTGGGAACGGCACCACAAACGTGATGGGCTTGCTGGGCCACACATCCCCCGCTGCGTGCAGCACACCGAAGGCCAATGAGGCAATGACAAAAACAACCAGTTTTCGGAAGGTTCTACGCATGCTTGTCTCCATTTTTTGTTGCCACTTTATTGCGGCTGGTCGTAGAATACTTCAATATTTCGTAGATATGCAAGAAGTTTTAATCGTCGCATCGACAGCAAAAAAACAAGATTTCAGCGAACCTTCCCCAATGAATAGCCCTGTTGTCAAAGCTATGATTCGTTGATATCTACGAAATACCGGAGAACTTATGCCCACCATCGTCCCCGCTGCGTCTCGCACCATGGCCCTTCTGGAGGTCTTTGCCCGGGAGCGCCGCGAACTCTCCAATTCAGACCTTGCGCGCCTGATGGATCTGCCTGAAAGCAGCTGCTCCGATCTCTTGCACACGCTGCATGAGCTTGGCTACCTGATGCGGACAGCGCGGACCCGGCGCTTCTATCCCACGGCCCGCCTGCTCACAGTTGCCAAAGGCATTGCTGCGGGGGATTCGCTCTACGCGGTGGCGTCCGAGGCCTGCGAACTGCTGCGCGATAAGACCGGAGAGACCGGCATGTGCGGCCGCGTGGAGGCCGGTGTGGTCAAGGTCCTGGCGTTTGCCGAGGGCACACACCCGCTGCGCTATGTGGAGAACGTGGGCAACAAGATCGCCCTGCACGTATCCGCCTTGGGCAAGGCCGAGCTGGCTCTGGGCACGCCCGAAGAGGCTGCGCGCCAGCTGCGGCTAAAGCCGCTCAAGCAGATCGCCCCCGGCTCCATCACCGACCTCGCGGTTCTGGAGGCGCAGATTGCGCAAGCGCGCGAGCAAGGCTGGATGTGGGTGGAGAACGAAGGCTTTGACGGCTTGGCCGCCATTGCCGTGGCCGGTTATCTGGGCGACGAACCCCTCGCGCTGTCGATTGCCGGCCCAACGGAGCGGCTGCGTCGTACCAAAGACGCGTGCCTGCAGGCCTTGCAGGAGGTGCGGGCACTGGTGTTCCACCCCCAGAACCCCTCGCCACCGCTGCGCGCTACGGCCTCGGGCCGGCGCGGCGCGGGCACCAAAGACACCACGCCCGCCTAGCGGCGGGTCCATGCATTCAACCCAGGAGACATAGCCATGTATTCAACGATGAGTTCCGAACAAGAAATGCTGCGTGACAGCGTGCGCCGCTTCATGAAAAGCGAGGTCGCACCCCACGTGGCCCAGCACGACCGGGACAAGACCTTCCCCTTCGAACTCCTCAAAGAGCTGTCCCAGTTCGGATACATCGGTGGCCGCCTGCCCGAGGCCCTGGGCGGCATGGACATGGACCAGATGACCTGGGCGATGCTCATGGAAGAAGCGGGCTACACCTGGCTGTCGCTGCGAACCATGGTGAACATCACCAACGCGGCCATCAACAAACTGGCAGCCGAAGCAAATGAAGAGCAGCGCGAACGCTTCTTGAAACCCCTGCTGGCTTCCGAACGCAAGGTGTTCAACGCCATCAGCGAGCCGGGCACGGGTTCGAACATTGCGCAAGTCCAGACCCGCGCAGACCTGCAGGGCGACCATTACGTCCTCAATGGCCGCAAGCTGTGGATCACCAACGGCGCCTTTGGCGACTTCGGCATCGTGGTCGCGCGCACCTTCAGTCCCGACTGCCAAGGCGGACTCTCGACCTTCTTGGTAGAGCGTGATGTATCGCCCTATGAAGTGCGCACTGTCGACACGATGGTGTTGCGGAGCACCGGCACTGCGGAGCTGGCGTTCGACAACGTGAAGGTGCCCCGCGAGAACCTGCTGGGCGAAGAAGGCAATGCCCTCAAAAAGATGCTCATGGGCCTGGACGGCGCCCGCGTCAACATTGCGATGGGCGCAGTCGGCGCAGCCCAAGCGGCGCTCGACCTGTCCATTGACTACGCCCGAACCCGCACCCAGTTCGGCAAGCCCATCGGCAGCTTCCAGCTGGTTCAAAAGCTCATCGTGGACATGACGATCCGTGTGGAAGCCGCCCGGGCACTGAGCCTGCGCGCCGCCGCCGCACTGGACGCCAATGCCGATGCGCGCACTGCTTGCTCGATTGCCAAGCTCTACGCCACCGAGGCCGCACACGAAGTCGCCAGCATGGCGCTGCAGGTGCACGGCGGCCTGGGCTACGCCACCGACTACCCCATCGAGCGCATCTTCCGCGACACGCGCGGCGGCACGATTCCTGAAGGCACCACGGAAGTGCAGACCTTGATCGCCGGGCGCGAAATCCTGGGCATCTCGGCGATTGTCTGATCCTCGACATCGCCGCACCCATAACGACCAGGAGACAACATTGACTGACCTTTCACGACTGATCCGCCCACGCTCGATTGCCCTTGTGGGCGCCTCGGACCGCCCACAGAGCATCGGCGAGCGCACGCTGACCAACTTGCTGGACCATTCCGAGTTCGACGGAGACATTTACCTCGTCAACCCGACCAAGGCAGAGATTCGCGGGCATCGCTGCTGGCCCAGTGTGGCATCGCTGCCCGCCACGCCGGACGTGGCGGTGATCGTGGTGCCCGCATCGGGCGTGCTGGCCGTGGCCGAGGAGTGCGCGGCGCGGGGCGTTCTGTTTGCCATCGTGTTGACGTCGGGCTTTGGCGAGGCCGGTGAGGAAGGCGAACGCGCCCAGGTGCGGCTCAAGGAGATTGCCAATGCAGGCGGAATGCGCCTGTACGGGCCCAACTGCCCAGGCCTCACCAATGTCAACCATCGCCTGGGCCTGACCTTCTCGCCCTCTTTCCCGCACGATCTGGTCAAGGGGCCCATCGGCCTGGCCACCCAGGGCGGCGGACTGGGACGCAACGTAATGCAGGCCATGGACCGGGGTATCGGGATTGGCCTGTGGGCTTCCACCGGCAACGAGGTGGACTTGCAGGTAGCCGACTTTATCCACTACATGGCCGATGCACCCGACATCAAGGTGATCGTGACCTTGCTGGAAGGCATCAAGGATGGCGCAAAGTTTGTGGCCGCCGTGAACCGTGCGGCTGCCAATGGCAAGCCCGTGATCGCACTCAAGGTAGGCAAGTCGGAATACGGGCAGAAGGCGGCGCAATCGCACACGGCCTCCCTGACCGGATCGGCTGAGGTGAACAGCGCCGTGTTCAAGCAGTGCGGCGTGATTGAGGTGGACGATATCGACGAGCTGGTCGATACCGCCTGGCTGTTCGCGCGGGGCGAGCCGGCACCCAGCGAAGGGGTGGCCATCTACACCTCCTCGGGCGGCACGGCGGCCTTGACGGCGGATGCCGTGGGCACATCCGGCCTGACACTAGCCCAGTTTACCCCTCACACACGGCAGGCGCTCGCTGATCTGCTGCCCGCCTTCGCTGCGCTGGACAACCCGGTGGACACCACCGCCGCCGTGCTGAGCGATGCAGCGCTGATCGAAAAATCGCTGAGCGCAGTGGCGGTAGACCCCAATCTTAGCTGCGTGATCGTACCGATTGCACTGGACTATGGCGACACCACAATCCAGCTGGCGCGCACCATCATTGCGGCGCAGAAGGGCTGCGCCACACCCATCATTCCCATCTGGATGAGCGATCGCATGGGCGAGGGATATCGCATGCTGGTTGAAGGCGGGTTTGCACCGCCACGGTCTGTGGGCAAAGGCATCAAGGCCATCCAGCGATGGATCGAATATGGCCGCTGGAAGCGCTCGCGCGGCACGCACACTCCGTTGAACCCGGTAGCGGCGCTGCCGCCGCACAGTGCCACGCGCAGCCTGTCCGAGGCCGAGGCCAAGTCCCAGCTGCGGGCAGCAGGCATCCCGCTGTTGCCCAATGCCTTGGCGCCTACCGTGGAGGACGCCGTCGTGGTGGCCAACGCCATGGGCTACCCCGTGGTGGCCAAGATTGCGAGCGAGCAGATCGTGCACAAGTCCGACATCGGCGGCGTAGTGGTAGGGCTGCAGAACGCCGAGGAACTGCGCCAAGCCTGGGAGGACATCATGGTGGCCGCGAAGCACCACAGGCCCGACGCGCACATTGACGGTCTACTGATCGAGAAGATGGCGCCACGCGGTGGCCTGGAGCTGATGGTCGGCGTTACGCGCGACCCGGTGTTCGGCCATGTGATGACCTTCGGCCTGGGCGGCATCTACGTGGAGATCCTGCGCGACGTCACACGCCGCATGCTGCCGCTTTGCGCCAGCGAGGCTGCCGCCATGGTCCGTGAGATGCGGTGTTTTCCCCTGCTCGAAGGCGCACGCGGCCGCCCACCAGCGGACCTGGCAGCGCTGCAGACGCTGTTGCTGAGCATCTCTGACTTCGTGACGCAAAACGTAGGCCGCATTGAGGAAATGGACCTCAACCCTGTGTGGATTGGTGCAGAAGGCGAAGGTGTGCTGCCACTGGACGCCGTCATCATCGAAAGAACCTCTGCAGGAGCGTCCGCATGATGGGCACAGCAGCCCGACCACCGCTGCAGGGCATCACGGTGGTGGATTTCAGTGAACTGCTGCCAGGTCCCTTCCTCACGCAGAACCTGGCGGAGATGGGCGCCCGCATCATGAAGATCGAACGCCCGCCGCATGGCGACAACGCTAGGCACCTGGGCCAGGGCGGTTTCGAGGCCGTGAACCGGGGCAAGCAAAGCCTGCTGGTAGATCTCAAAGACGAAACCCAGCGCGCCCAGGTTCGCGATTTGATCGCGTCGGCCGACGTCGTGATCGAGTCCTACCGCCCCGGCGTGATGGCACGTCTCGGCCTCGACGCCGCTGCGCTCTGCGAGGCCTATCCGCGACTCATCTATGTATCCCTCAGCGGCTACGGGCAGACAGGACCGTGGGCCAATCTGCCGGGGCATGACATCAACTACCTGGCCGCCGCTGGCGTGCTGGCCGTCTCCGGCCAGCCCAATGGTGCTCCCGCGCAGAGCTTCGGGCTACCAGTGGCCGACCTGTGCGGGACCATGTACGCTCTGTCCGCCATCCTCGCCGCACTGTTCCAGCGCGAAGCCACTGGCCGCGGGCAATACCTGGACGTGGCGCTGGCCGATTGCGCCTTGCACTGGATGAACCCACGGTTGGGCGCCTACCGGTCGGCCGGTGCACACACGGTAGAAGCACAGCGCGAGGCCACGCTGGTGAAGGCCGCCTACGGCGCGTTCCTGTGCAAGGATGGGCGCTACGTGTCTATTGCCGCGCTGGAAGACCATTTCTGGAAGCGCTTGTGCACAGCCCTACCGCTCGCGCCCTTCGATGGTCCGGAGTACGCCACGCACAAGGCACGCAAGGCGGTGGCCGATGCGATCAATCTGCGTATCGAGCAGGCCATGCAGCCTCTGGAATCGCGGGAGGCATTCGAATTGCTGTGCCGCCATGACGTTCCAGCTGCGCCCGTGGTGCTTCCCGCCGAACTGTCGTCCCAAGCGCACTTCGCCTCGCGAGGCAAGTTTGCCGCTGGTGGTGACATGCCGTGGGTACGCTTCCCCGTGGCCATGGTGGGGATGGGCGACACCGACCTGGCTGGAGCGCCCGCCTTGGGTTCTGCGGGGGGCTGATCCATGGGCGCCGCTCTGCGCACGCGCATTACGCAGCTTCTGGGGATCGATCACCCCATCCTGGGCGGCGGCCTGATGTGGCTGTCCGACGCCAGGTATGTGGCTGCGCTGGTAAATGCAGGCTGCATGGGCTTCATCACGCCCCGGTCGTATGCCAGCGAAGCGGATTTCCGGGACGCCCTCGCACTTTGCGCGGAGCTGACCCACGGCAAACCGTTTGGCGTGAACCTCACGCTCTCGCACCGGCCCGAGGCCAACGCCATGGTTCCGCGCTGGATGGATGCCGCCCTGGCGCATGGCGTGAAGGTCTTCGAGACAGCAGGACATGCGCCAGCGGAACTCATCAAAGCGCTGCACAAGGCCAACGCCGTCGTGGTTCACAAAGCGTCCAGCATCCGCCACGCGCTTTCTGCAGAGCGCGCAGGCGCAGATGCCATTGCCCTGGTCGGCATGGAGGAAGGCGGACACCCAGGCATGAACGAGCTGCCTACGATGCTCATGGGCGCGCTCGCCCATGGGCAGTTCAGCGTGCCCATGGTGCTCGGCGGCGGCATTGGCCGTGGCAGGCAGCTGGCTGCGGTGCTTGCCCAGGGGTTGGACGGTGTGCTCATCGGCAGCCGCTTTCTGGTGTGCGAGGAAATCCAGGCCCACCCTCTTTACAAAGAGCATTTGCTTACCTGTGACGAGCATTCCACGGTGCGACTGCTGCAGTCACTGGGCACCACTTGGCGCGTGCTGCTGAACGACACCGCGCGCCAGGTTCAAGCCATCGAGCGGGCTGGTGCCAACGAATATGCCGCCTTCGGCGACCTCATCAGCGGAACGGTCGCGCGCGACCGCTGCTACGCAGAGGGTGACTGGCGCCATGGCATGGTCTCGCTGGGGCCATCCATCGCATTCGCCCAACGCATCGAGCCGCTGAAGGCCATCGTCAACGGCATGGTGGACGAAGCGGTGCAGGCCATCGCGGCCCTTCACGCAACGCATTCACAGAACGGAATGGAACAAGAATGAAACGATTGCCTTTCATGGATCGACTGGTGGTGCCCGTTATTGCGGCCCCCATGCTGCGTGTCTCTGGCATCGAACTGGTCTCGGCCGCGTGCGCGGCCGGTGTCATCGGCGCGTTTCCCACGGCCAATTGCACGTCTCTGGACGATTTTTCCGCTTGGCTGCAGCGGCTGCAGCGAGAGGCCGAAGAACAACCGGGCCGGGCGCCCTATTGCCCCAACCTCATCATGCGGCGCGACCCCGCACGCCTCAAGGCCGAAGTGGACTTGATCGTGCGCCACGGCGCGGAGCTGGTGATCACCAGTGTGGGGTCGCCCGCTTCGGTGATCCCTGCGTTGCGTGACGGCGGCTGTCTTGTGTTTGCCGATGTGGCCTCGCTCCACCACGCGGAGCGCGCGCTGGAGGCGGGTGTCGATGGCCTGGTGCTGCTGTCGTCCGGCGCCGGCGGGCACACCGGTTGGGCCAACCCGTTCGCGTTCGTGCGCGCCGTGCGCCAGATGTTCGATGGCCCTATCGTGCTTTCAGGTGGCCTCTCGGACGGCGTGGCGCTGCGCGCAGCCACGGTGTTGGGTTGCGACCTGGGGTGCGTGGGCACGCGATTCATCGCCACCCAGGAAAGCATGGCTACAGCGGACTACAAAGAGATGCTTCTAGAAAGCTCCATGGACGATGTGCTCGCCACAAGAGCTTTCACCGGGTTACCCGCGAACTTCTTAAAGCCGTCCATCGTCCGGGTAGGCCTCGACCCCGAAGCGTTGGACGAAACAGTGTCCGTTCAGGAGGCGCGCAAGAAATTCGGAGGAGGATCTGAAGGACCAGTCATTCAACGGTGGTCGGATCTATGGAGTGCGGGGCATTCGGTGTCGGGGGTGACATCCCTACCGACTGCTGACGACCTGATTCAGTCCATGAAGAGAGAATATCTAGCTGCCTGATGGCCTGTACTCAGCTGCCGAGGATGCAGTGGCGTGGAATTGTTCTCCGATAGTTGCCAGTGTCCGGTATGAACATATGCAGTCAGTGAACGGCTGAACATCGACGACTGCTATCAGCCTAAACCTGTCCGATCGCGACTCGTCCACTGGCACGCACTGTCACTCCTTTGCCACACGAACGAGCAACCCGTAGGAAACGGGTAGGGGCGCCGTTGCTCCCAGTTCTTGGACCGGCAACGAAAGGGGAAATTTCTCACCAATTTCCTCCCAATGACCGAACAGAGAAAGCAAGCACTCACAAACAATGTGCATTCAACTGGTGGCTAGGCCGCATTGCGGAGCAATCAACGCGCGATTCGCGGCTCTAAGGGGTGGGGTAAAAATTTCTGAAAATTGCTTAAAAAGAAGGCTGAGAAGATAGGCGAAACGTCACCAGTAAGAAAATTCCCATTGAAAATCAAATAGTTACGCGATCTTTTCGCGCCCCAAAAGTACAAAACTCAATGAGAAAAATACAAAACTCGAGTGGAATCGACAGCAGTGCACAGAGGACAACATAGCGGCGGCATTGCAAACAACCGGAGGGGAACTCCGGGTTTAGCACTCTGTCCTATGGAGTGCTAATATCATGGCTTAGAGGAAAGGATTCCCGGAATGAACATTCAATCTGGAACCGCAACGACGACTTTGGCACCCGCCAATCCCTGGGCGCTGGTGCCCCCCTTGGGCAATCTTGACGCGTACATCTCCGCCGTCAACCGCCTGCCGTTGCTCACGCACGAAGAAGAGCAGACCTACGCGCGGCAGCTCAAAGACAACAACGATCTGGACGCCGCCGGTCGGCTGGTGATGTCGCACCTGCGCCTCGTGGTTTCGATTGCACGCCAATACCTGGGCTATGGCTTGCCCCATGGCGATCTGATCCAGGAAGGCAATGTGGGCCTGATGAAGGCGGTCAAGCGCTTTGACCCCGACCAGGGCGTGCGCCTGGTGAGCTATGCCATGCACTGGATCAAGGCCGAGATCCACGAATACATCCTGAAGAACTGGCGCATGGTGAAGGTGGCCACCACCAAGGCGCAGCGCAAGCTGTTCTTCAACCTGCGCTCCATGAAGCAGGGCTTCAAGGCTGATGCCGCAGCCGCCGATGCCGCAACACACCGCGATACGCTGTCCGACCGTGAAATCGACACGGTGGCCGCGCAGCTCAATGTGAAGCGCGAAGAGGTCATCGAGATGGAAACCCGCATGTCGGGCGGCGATGTGCTGTTGGATCCGGCGCCTTCGGACGATGGCGAACAGGCCTTTGGACCAATCGCCTATCTGGCCGATGCGTCGCACGAGCCCACTGCCATGATCGAGTCGCGCCAGCGCGATGTGCTGGCCACCGATGGCATCACCACGGCGCTGGGCAGCCTGGACGATCGCAGCCGCCGCATCGTGGAAGAGCGCTGGCTCAAGGTCAATGATGACGGCACGGGCGGCATGACGCTGCACGAACTGGCTGCGGTCTACGGCGTGAGCGCCGAACGCATCCGCCAGATCGAAGTGGCCGCCATGAAAAAGATGAAAAAGGCTCTGGCGGAGTACGCCTGAGCACTGGCGGGCACGCGTTAATATTCCGCTCCTGCAGAAGTTGTCTCACGGGGCCCCAGTTCTGGGGCCCCGTGTCGTTTTGGCACCTGAATATTCTTGAGGAGACTCCGTCCCATGTTGTCACGCCCCGTTTCCCGCCGCGCATCGCTGCTGATAGCCCTGGCTGCCGCGTCCCCCTGGGCCCTCGCCCAGAACACGGCCAAGCCAGCCGCAGCACCCGCAGCGTTGGCCTGGCCCACCAAGCCGCTGAAGATCATCGTGGGCTTTCCCGCCGGTACGTCGCCTGACCTGACGGCACGCGCCTTCTCCGAGCCGCTGTCCAAGGCCCTGGGCCAGCCAGTGATCGTGGAAAACAAGGTGGGTGCGGGTGGCAACATTGGCGCTGACGCGGTGGCCAAGGCCCGCGACGACCACACCATCGGCCTGATGATCAACGGCAACATGACCATCGCCAAGATGATCAACCCAGCGGTACCCTACGACCCGCTCAAGGACCTGGCCCCGCTCAGCCTGGTCGGCACGTCCCCCCTGGTGCTGACCGCGCCCGTGACCCAGCCCGGTGTGCCTGCGAATGCCGACGCGCGCGAATTCTTCGTGGCGGCGCGCAATGGCGGCGACAAATGGAGCTACGGCACGCCCGGCGTGGGCACGGTGGGCCATATCGGCACCGAACTGTTGAAGTCACGCAGCAACATCAACCCCGTGCATGTGCCGTATCCCGGCTATCCACAAGTCGCCAACGCCATGCTGGGCGGGCAGCTGCAGATGGCGCTGCTCCCCCCCGCGCTGGCCCAGGCCCAGGTGCGCGCTGGCAAGCTGCGCGCCATTGGAGTGACATCGGCAGGCCGCAGTCCCTTGGCACCGGATATCCCGAGCCTGTCGGAAGCCGGCATCCGGGGCTTCAACCTTGAAATCTGGAATGCGTTTGCTGCGCCGGCCACCATGCCCAAGCCGATCCAGGCCAAGCTGGCGGCCTTGATCAGCGAGATTGCGCGCAGTGAAGAAATGCGCAGCAAGCTCTTTCAACAAGGCTGGCAGGTGGCAGGCACTTCACCCGAAGGGTTGGCCAACCGCATCAAGGCCGACACCAGCCTGCTCGGCGGTGTGATTGCCATGCGCGGCATCAAGGCCGAGTAAAGAAAAAACAAGGCAGCGAGGCGACGAGAGCCCGCACGGCCCTAAGGCAGCTGCGCGGGCCGCACGGAGCGCAGGCAGGCGTTCAGCCTGCCTCGCCCAACAGCGCCTTGACGTCCGATGCCAGGGCCTGCACGCCGCTGCCATAGCGGTTGTACACGCGCAGGCGCCCCGAGGTGTCGTACACATAGCTGCCCGCTGAGTGGTCCATGGTGTAGCTGGTGGGTGTCTTGCCATCCACCTTCTTGTAGTAGATCTTGAAGTCCTTGGCGACCGCAGCCAGTTGGTCCGCTGTGCCATAGAGGGCCAGAAAACTCGGGTCGAAGTTGGCCATGTAGGCCTTGAGCACCTCGGGTGTATCGCGCTCCGGGTCCACCGTGACGAAGATGCCCTGCAGGCGCTCGCCGTCCTTGCCCAGCATTTTCTTCACCTCGGCCAGCTCTTGCATGGAGGTGGGGCATACGTCCGGGCACTGCGTGAAGCCGAAGAACACCACCACCACCTTGCCTGCAAAGTCCTTGAGGTGGCGCGCCTGGCCGTTGTGGTCTGTCAGCGGGAGGTCGCGGGCGTAGTCCGCACCGGTGATGTCCACGCCGCGAAACTCCGCCTTTTTCTCGGAACAGGCACTAAAAATGCCCATGGCGCTTATGGATAAAGCGCTAACAGCTATCGTTTTAAGAGCATTTCTTTTCAGCATAGGCATGGCGATGTTCACAGCACGTAGTGGTCCACCAAAAGGGCGGCAAACAGGGCGCTCAGGTGGATGAGGGAGAAGCGGAAGGTCTTGCGCGCGAGCGCGTCCGAATAGTTGCGCCACAGGGCAAAGCCGTAGCCACAGAAGCCAGCGCTCAGAACCACGGCGGCGACCAGGTAGATCCACGAGCTCATGCCATAGACGAAGGGCATCAGGCACCCGGCAAACAGGATCAGGGTGTACAGAAACACCTGCAGGCGGGTGAACTCGTTGCCATGGGTCACCGGCAGCATGGGCAGGCCTGACTTGCGGTAGTCCTCCACCCTGTACAGGGCCAGCGCCCAGAAGTGAGGGGGTGTCCACAGGAAGATGATGAGAAACAGGATGAGCGCTTCGGGGCCGACATCGTTGGTCATGGCGGCCCATCCCAGCACGGGAGGCATGGCGCCCGATGCACCGCCGATCACGATGTTCTGCGGGGTGAGGGGCTTGAGGATCACCGTGTAGATGACCGCATAGCCCACGAAGGTCGCAAACGTGAGCCACATCGTCAGGGGATTTACCCAGAAATACAGCAGCGCAGAGCCTGCGGTGCACAGCACGGCAGAAAACAGAAGCGTCTGGGCGTTGGACAACTGGCCCTTGGCCGTGGGACGCCAGGCAGTGCGCTTCATCTTGGCGTCGATGCCCTGTTCCACGATGCAGTTGAAAGCGGCTGCAGCCCCCGCAACCAGCCACACACCGGCGCAGGCCACCGCCATCAGGCCGAGTTGCGAGGCCGACGGAAGCCCCGGCACGGCCAGCACCATGCCGATGAGCGCACAAAACACGATGAGCTGGACCACACGGGGTTTGGTCAGCGCATAGAACTGCGACAGGCGCGAAGGCGGGGAAACAACGGCAGGGGCAGCAACACTCATGCGGACACTCTCGATGCGCCCGAGGGCGCGGAAAACTCTTGCGGCGCGGACGCCGCGCGGCTGGACACCAAGGCCCAGGTCAACACCACCACCAGCGCCGCAGCACCTCCGGTATGCAGCACGGCAGCCAGCAGCGGCCAGTCCAGAACCACATTGGACAGGCCGGTGGCCAATTGCAGCAACGCCAGCCCGGCGAGCCAACGGGCCTGAACCGGCAGCACACCGGCCTGGCGAAGTCGCCAGCACACCAAGCCCAGAGCTGCGAGGACCACGTAAGCCATCAAGCGATGCACGTAATGGATGGCCGTGAGCCCGGCAAAACTGATGTGGCTGCCGTCCTGCAGCAAGCCCAGCGCACGCCAGATCTGAAAGCCCTGGCCAAAGTCCATGGCTGGCCACCAGCTGCCCTGGCAAGTGGGAAAGGTGGTGCAGGCCAGCACCGCATAGTTGGTGCTGACCCAGCCGCCCAGCACCACTTGCAGGGCCACGAGCACGCCGGTCACCCCCAGCCCCCAGCGCAGCCCTGTGGAAATAAACACGGGCGCCTTGCCTTGCCCACCCTGGGTTTGGCGCACAGCCTGCACACACAACAGCGCCAGCAGCACCAGCCCGCCAATGAGGTGCAGCGTGACGATGGCGGGAAACAGCTTCATCGTTACCGTCAGCGCCCCGAACGCGCCCTGCAGGCACACCCAGAACAACGTGAACGTGGGCCACCACGGGCTGATGGGGGGAGGCTCACCCCCACCATGCCGGGCCTTGCGGTGCTGCACCCAGGCCGACACGGTGAGCACGATGATGAGCACGCCCACACCTGTAGCCAGGTAGCGGTGAATCATCTCGACCCAGGCCTTGCCATGCGTCACCGGGCCGGTGGGCATGGCCTCTTGGGCTGCGGCAATCTCTGTACGCGCCCCCACGGGGCTGGCATTGCCATAGCACCCCGGCCAGTCAGGGCAACCCAGGCCAGAGTCGGTCAGGCGGGTAAAAGCGCCAAACAGCACCAGGTCGAAGGTCAGGAACAGGGTGAGCACCGTGAGTGCCTGCAGCCGCCGCATGGGGGAGCTGTTCCGGTTGCGCCAGCCTACCCAGGCCAGGGGCCCGAGCGCAATCAACACGCCCAGCAGCATGAGCCGGGCGATGGGCGCCAGATCGTAAAGCGGTTGTGTGTCCATCACGGTTTGCCAGGACGCCCGGCCTCATCCCACGAGGAAGACGCACGCAACAGGCGTTCAAAATCTCGCTTGGCTTTGGCCGCACCCGCCGTGTCCATGGCAGCCGGGAAACGCATCATCCAGTTGCCCATGGGATCCACCACATACAGGTGGTCGGCGATCTGATGGCCTTCGGCCGGAGCAAGCCACGCGTTCAAAGCGGCGGCATCCATACGCAGTACCGTCGCTTTTTGCAGCGCAGGTGCAAGTTCGGGGGGCACGCTGGTGGTGTCGTTCACCAGCCATACCCAGTCCACGCGGTCTTTCTCCTTGCCCACGCTTTCCCGCAGTTGGCGCTGCAGATAGAGGTGCTTCTGGCAGGCTGCATCGCACGCACCACCAGCGACGCTGACCAGAAGCCATTGACCCTTCAGCGACACCAGGGGGACGGTCGTGCCATCGAGTGCGGTAGCGGTCAGATCCGGCAGGGTTCGCTGCGGCTGGATCAGCTCGCCGTAGTTACGCCGGCCATCGGGGCGGATCACGTAGTACGTCAGGTACGAGGCGATGACAGGGGCGGCACAGATGAGCAGCACGCCGAACATCTTCCACCGCCCATGGCGCGTACGCTGGGTCTGGGCCACGGCGCCCGCCGCTTCGGGCAGCGTATGCACGGTAAGACCCAGGGGATGGTCCCCATGGGCCTTAGGCGGCAGGCTGGCTGCGTGGGCGAATGAACCGTCGGACGATTTGGAACCAGACATAGAGAAGTGCAATCAGGCCGCAGAGCCCGAACCATTGAAATGCGTAACCGTAGTGTTTGTCGACGCCTGCGCCGACCACGGGCCAGTCGCGCAGCAACCCCTCGCCCGCTTCGCCCGTCTGCAACACCGTGAGGTGGGCGAGCGCCAGGCCGGTCTCGGTGCGGAACGCCGCCAGATCGAGATTTTGCCGGATGCGGGAAGACCCCTGAGCGCTATCGGCACCCTGGAACTCATAGAGGCGCGAAGGCGCGGACGCGACGCGGCCCTGTACCCGCACCATTGCATCCTGCGGCGTCTGCACCTGCGGCAATTGCTGGCGGTCCTGGAAGTTGCGCGCGGCCCAGCCACGCTGCACCAGCACCACCGCACCGCCTGGCCCAGCCAGCTGCAACGGGGTCACTACAAAGAACCCTGGGCGCCCGTGCATTTGACGATTGTCGAGGTACACGGTGTGCTCTGCCAGCCAATGGCCCTCCAGAACCACGGTGCGGTGCACCAGCGACGCGGCGTCCTGCGCAGAACCAGCCGCCCCTGCCAGCAAAGCGCTGCCGTCGATGGCCGGCATGCGGCCACGCTCGTCCAGCACGGCCTGCAGCCCTTCTTTTTCTGCTGCGCGCGACAGCTGCCAGCGGCCGAGCGAGGCCGTGACCAGCATGCCCGCAGTGGCCGCAAGGGCGATCAGCCAGAAACGCAGGCCCAGAGGACGGCGGGAAGCTGTCACTGGATAATGTCTCCCATGAAATACCTCGTAGTGGTGGCGTTCATCGCCATTCTGGCCAGCTTGGCATCTGCCTTGTTCTTCATGATGCGCAACGGGCGCGATGACAAATCGAAGGGCAACCACATGGCCAAGGCGCTTGCGGTGCGGGTGGGTATCTCCATCGTGCTCTTCCTATGTATTCTGGTGGCCTGGCAGCTGGGCTACATCCAGCCCACCGGCCTGCCAGCGACGACCCGCTAGTCTCACCCCGGCGCAACCGGGCAACCGCCCGCCTCCGGCGAGGCGCCTGCGTTTGGTGTGGAGGTCTGCTTGCCCACAAAAAGAGCGC
>NZ_AFBG01000005.1 GCF_000204195.1 Acidovorax radicis N35 | reverse complement strand
GCGTCGTCGTTTTTTGTTGGGTTCGAAGCTTCCTGGGGCGGGGAGAACTGGGCAGAAAAAAAGCCTGGCTACGCGGGCGAACCCGTTGGCTGGCAAAAACGACCCTTGCGAGCTTGTTGCAAGCCCGGGAGTCGCCCCACGATGAAACCTGTCTGGAGGGCCTGTGCTGGGCCTTTGCGTTCACCCGTTCACGCTGGAGGGAGAAACGCCGTTATTTGGTCAGGATCAGCTTGCCCAGCTTGGTGGCCTGCAGGCGGTAGACCGAACCGTTGTGGCTGATGGCGACCGCCTTCTGGCCTTGCAGCAAGGCACTGCTGTCCACGGCAGCAGCGCCAGCCTCTGCAAAAGGTACGGCCCCTTCGTGGCCGACCTGCGAGGCAGCCTTGTCGGCGGAAAGAGGACGCAGGAGCGAGGCGGCGGTCAATGTGGCTTGCATGAAGATTTTTCCTGTTGCGTTGCAGTGCGTTTTGTTAATGATAACGATTCGCAATTACAAGTCAAGCGGGTTTGATGTTTCTTTTTGTTGTTTTTTCTGGCCGGTCCGGGGGCGCTTTTCCGGGGACCTTCAACGCCGCTGCCCGGCCAGCAAAGCTGTACCGGGCAGCGGCTTGAACAGGCTGCCGGGCTGAGAGCCCGGCGGAGTCAGAGGCTGTTGGCGCATCGGGTGCGGCGGGCATGCCAACCGCACGCTCCGCTCAGGACTGGGGCTCGGTCACAAACCCGATCTTGCGCACACCTGCACGTTGCGCTGCGGCCATGGCCTGGGCCACGCGTTCGTAGCGCACTTCCTTGTCTCCGCGGATGTGCAGGTCAGGCTGGGGCTCCTTGGCGGCCTCGGCCTGCAGGCGGGGAAAGAGTTCTTCTTCCGTGACCTGCGATTCGTTCCAGAAATACTTGCCATCGGCCGACACCGACAGGCGCACGGTCTCGGGCTTGATGTTCTCGGGCTGGTTGGTGGCGCGGGGCAGGTCCACGTTGACCGAGTGCTTCATGACGGGCACGGTGATGATGAAGATGATGAGCAGCACCAGCATGACGTCCACGAGGGGCGTCATGTTGATTTCGTTCATCACGTCATCGGCGTCGTCTTGGGTTCCGAAGGCCATGGCTTAGCCACCTTTCTTCATGGGCAGGACCTTGCCTTGCTCGCCGGGCGCATTCACGCGGGCGCCGGTGACAAAGTAGGCGTGCAGGTCATGGGCGAAGCTGTTGAGGCCGCCCAGGATGGACTTGTTGCCACGCACCAGCGCGTTGTAGCCCAGCACCGCAGGGATGGCGACCGCCAGGCCCAGGGCCGTCATGATCAGCGCCTCGCCGATGGGGCCGGCCACCTTGTCGATGGTGGACTGGCCCGAAGTGCCAATGGCCAGCAGCGCGTGGTAGATGCCCCAGACGGTGCCGAACAGGCCAATGAAGGGGGCGGTGGAACCCACCGAGGCCAGGATGGCCAGGCCGGACTGCAGGCGCGACGTGAATTCGTCGATGCAGTTGCGCAGGCAGCGGGTGACCCAGTCGCTCACGTCCAGGCTGTCGTGCAGGTGCGCCTTGGTGTTGCGGTGGTGGGCCGTGGCCTCACGGCCTTCCAGCGCCAGGTGGCGGAAGGGGTTGGTCGGGTCGGCGCCCAGCTTGGTCAGGCCAGCGGCGAAGTCTTCGCTGTGCCAGAAGTCCTGGGCAGCCCGGGTGTGCTTCTTGAACTTGATGATGTCCAGGGCCTTGATGAGGATGACGATCCACGAGGCCAGCGACATGGCCAGCAGCAGGATGGCGACGGCGCGGGTGACAAAGTCGCCCTGGATCCAGACGTTGGCGATGCCGAATTGCGATTCCATGAGAAAAACTCCCTAAAGCGGTAATTGGTGGTGAATTTGGTTATTCGAGAACGAAGTTGACAGGGACCAGATTCCACATGGTCTCGGGCACGCCGTTGCGTTTGCCGGGCACGAAGCGCCAGCGCATGACGGCTTCCTGGGCCTGTCGGTCCAGGCGGTCGAAGCCGCTGGACTTGCTGATTTCCACCTTCTGCGGGGTACCGTCGATGCCGATCAGCACGCGCAGCATCACCTTGCCCTGCTCGCCCATGCGTTTGCTGATGGCGGGGTAGCTGGGTTTGGGGTTGTTCAGGTAAGCGGCGTCGCTGGACGGCAGCTCGATCTTGGGGGGGGCGGGCGGAGCCGGGGGCGCCGGGGCTGGCGCGGGCGGAGCCATGGGCGCCTCGATGGGGGGCGCAGGCGGCTGGGGTGTGGTGATGCCCGTGGGGGCATTGGGTGCGGGGGTGGGGTCTGCAATGGCCAACGGCATGGGCGCGGGGCGCGGAGCCACCTTGGGGGCGGGCTTGGGCGGTGGCGGGGGGGCGGGCGGCGGGGGCGTGATCTTGGGTGCGGCGGGTGGCGCGATGAACTCCGTCAGCAGTTCCGCCGGCACGATGATCTCGGCGGCCTTGCGCAGCAGGCCGGACTGCAGGGCCCAAAGGCCCGCAACATGCAGAGCGACGACAGAGCCCACGATCACGGTGTTGCGGCTGAACCCCCCGGGGGTGGCAAAACGATCAGGGTGAGACATAAAAATGATAGCGGCTAGCGCTTGTACATCAAGCGCTAGCGCCCTAAAAGACCTCGATTATTTGCGAAAAATCCACCAGGCCGAGCCTGCGACGAGGATCAGGCTGCCTGCGAGTGTAGAGAGGAGTTCCATGACTTGCTTTCCAGGATGGAGCTGGCAAGCTGGATCGTTTTCGGCGCTGCCTCATTGTGCAGGGCGGCCACCGGATTCGATGCACTGCACTGCGCCACGACATCGCGGGCACAACTTTCGCAGCACCCGCATTGGGTGGCCACGCCCAGTTCGAACTGGATTTCGTCAAAGCTCATGCCTGCACGTGCGTGGCGGGCAATCTCACGGTCGGAAATCCGGCGGCAAACACAGACGATCATGGCGGCAGGCAGTGTGGCTGGCTGTTGAAGGTGTCTGCATTATAAATACGAATCTATCGCATTTGCAATAAATCATTTCCCGCAACGGGGACAAAGCGCCAGATCGCCGGAAAGTCGTCAACGCCGCACCAGCAGCGCGGGGGAGGCGTCGGCCAAGGTGGCACAGCCGGTGAGCGCCATCGCGATCTCCAGTTCATCGCGCAACAGCCGCAACACGTGGGCCACGCCGGCAGCCCCGGCATTGGCCAGGCCGTGGACGGCGGGGCGCCCCACCAGCACGGCACTGGCCCCCAGCGCCATCGCCTTGAGCACGTCGGTACCACGCCGGATGCCCCCGTCCACCAGCACCGGCATCGTTGGGTGAACGGCGCGGACCGCCTCGACCACCTGCGGCAGCTGGGTGGCGGTGGCGGGCGTGGTGTCCAGCGTGCGCCCGCCGTGGTTGGAGACGATGATTCCTGCCACGCCCAGGCTGGCGGCCTCACGGGCGTCGTCGGGGTGCAGCACCCCTTTGAGCAGCACGGGCAGCCGGGTGATGGACTGCAGCCACTGCACATCGGCCCAGGTGGGGGCGTGGTGCAGCAAGTCATCGAACAGTGCGCTCTGGCCGGGGGCGAGCGGGACTTCCGGCGGGGGCAGCATGCCCAGCAGGTTGGCGGCGCTGATGCCAGCCGGCAGGCGGAACCCGGCCCGCCGTTCGCGGTCGCGTGCCCCGTGGCAGGGTGCGTCCACCGTCAGCACCAGGGCTTCGTAGCCCGCGCGTTCGGCCCGTTCGACCAGTTCACGGGTGAAAGCGCGGTCGTGCTGCAGGTACAGCTGGAACCACAACGGCCCCCGCCCCGCATCGTCCCGGATGGCACTGGCCACAGCCTCCAGCCGGGTGCTCGCCTGGGTGCTCAGCACCATGCCCGCGCCCAGGGCGGCCGCGGCATAGGCTGCGCCCAGTTCGCCGTCGGGGTGGGCCATGCGCTGGTAGGCCACAGGGGCCAGCAGGATGGGGTGGGCCAGCGTGCGGCCCAGCAGCTCCACGCGTGTGTGCCCGCCCGCCAGGGGCCGCAGCACGCGGGGCAGCAAGCCGATCTGGTCCCAGGCCCGGCGGTTGGCAGCCAGGGTGATTTCGTCGGCCGCGGCTCCGTTGAAGTAGGCCCAGGCCCCGGGCTCCAGGTGGGTGGCGGCATGGGCCTCGTGGTCTGCCAGGTTCACGATGCCGGGCGGCAGCGCGGTGCGGGGATCGGCGGGAGGCTGGCTCACGTATCCGCCCACATGCGCAGCAGGTTGTGGTAGGTGCCGGTCAGGGCCACGGTCTCGGGCGATTCGCCATGCTCCTGCCGCAGGCGCAGCAGGGCCATGTCCATGTTGTAGAGCAGGCGCCGCTGCTCGTCGCTGCGCACCATGCTCTCGATCCAGAAAAAGCACGCCATGCGGTGCCCACGGGTCACAGGGCTGACCTGGTGCACGCTGGTGCCGGGGTAGATGACCGCGTGGCCTGCGGGCAGCTTCACGCGCTGCTCGCCAAAGGTGTCGTCGATGCACAGCTCGCCGCCGTCGTATTCGTCGGGCTCCGACAGGAACACGGTGCACGAGATGTCGGTGCGCAGGCGCTCGCGCCGGTCGGCCATCTGGCGTACGGCGCTGTCCACGTGGTCGCCATAGTGGTTGGCCCCACCGCCGTAGCGGTTGATGCGCGGCGGGAACACCCGCTTGGGCAGGGTGGCGGTCAGGAAGAGCGCGCTGCGGTCCAGCGACGCCATCACCAGGGCCGATATGTGCTGCGCGGCCTCGCAGTCGCGTGGCAGTTGCTCATTGTTCTTGGCCTGGCGCGCCTGCGTGCCCGCGCTGTCCTTGCCATCGGCCCAGGGGGCGTTGCGCAGCAGCTGGCGGGCGGTCTGCAGGTCGTGGGGCGAGAGAAGGTCGGGGAGCGTGAGCAGCATGGCGTGGGTTGTAAAGCAAAAAAGCCGCCCCGGTAAGGGGGCGGCAAATACCTTGAAGAAACGTTGTGACGCAGATCAGAATTTCATGCTGGCCGTGACCTGGAAGATGCGGCCTGCGCCGGGCACGTAGTGGCCGCTGTAGATCGAGTCGGCGTAAAGCTTGTTCGTCACGTTGCTCAGGTTGGCCTTGATCGTGTAGCGCTCGTTGATGGCGTATTCGGCCATCAGGTCGGCGGTCACGTAGCCAGGCACTTCCCAGCCGGGGTTGCGGTTGGGGGTTTGCGAGCTGCGGAAGTTCAGGCCGCCACCCACACGCAGTTCAGGTGTGATCTGGTAGGTGGTCCACACCGTGCCGCTGTGGCGGGGCGTGAGCGATGGGCGGCTGCCCTGGCCTTCGGCGCCTTCAGCTCCGATGTCGATCTTGGCGCTGGGCATCCACATGTACGAACCGTAGACCTCCCACTTGGAGGTCAGGCGACCCGTGACGTCGATCTCGGCGCCGGCAGCGTGGCGCTTGCCCGACAGCACGGCGATATTCAGGTCGGGATCGGTGTTGCGCTCGCGGTACTTGGTGGAGTGGAACACGGCCAGGCGCGTGGTGAAGCGCTTGTCGGCCGAGTCGAGCTTGGCACCGATCTCGATGTTGCGGCTGGCTTCGGGGGGCGTGTTCACCGTCGCGGCGCTGTACGAATACGTGTCGCCCGAGGTGTTGAACGAGGTGCCGTACGAGAAGTGGTACGACTGCAGATCGTTGGGCTGGTACAGCACGCCCGCACGCTTGCTCCACTCGGAAATCTTCTGGCGGTAGCTGGTGGTAGTGACAGGGCCGGGGGCTGCAGCAGGGATGCCAAACGTGTTGTAGCTGCCATCCATGTTGTCGTAGCGCAGGCCGGCCAGCAGCTTCCAGTGGGGAGCGATCTGGATCAGGTCCTGGGCATAGAAGCCGTAGCCCTTGGCATCGAAGTCGCTCGACGTGCGCAGCACGCGGCGTGTTTCGTCCACGCCGACGCCATCGTTGGGCGTGGCCACGGTGGTGGGGGGCTTGACCAGGTCCACGCCACCTTGCGCGGCGTTGCGTGCGGCGTACACGGTCTTCTTCTCGTGCGCGAAGTCGGCGCCTGCCAGCAATTCGTGTTTGTAGCCCAGTGCTTCGAACTTCTTGCTGAAGTCGCTTTGCAGGTGCACGGTGTCCATGTTCTGGATCTTGAGCTGCGTGCCACGCGTCAGACGCGTAGCGGGGCCGAAGCTGTCCAGCGTTGCGGCGATGCCGCCTGGCTGTTGGGCCGCGGCGGCCAGACGCACGGTGCCGGCGCGCTGGTCGCGCTCGAAGCGGCCGAAACGCACCTGGGTCTTGAGCTCCGATTCGCCGTCAAAGCGGTGGATGTGGCCCAGCGTGGCAAAGCTTGCGCTGCCTGCGTTGTAGTCGCTGGCGGCGCCGTAGTAGTTCTTGGGGTCCAGCGGCAGCAGCGTGGTGTCGCTGACGGGCGAGTTGGCGCTGCGGCGGATCCAGGGCATGCCGTAGTTCATGCCGTTCTTGTTGTCCAGGTGGTACAGGCTCACGGCGAACTCGTCGCGCGTGCCGATGCCAAAGGCGTAGGTGCCTGCAATACCCTTCTTCTCAAGGCTGCTGCCCGAGCCGTTGTTGTCGGCCGTGGTGCTCATCGCGTTCAGGCGCAGGGCGGCGTTTTCACCCGTGAGGATGTTGAAGTCGCCCGTGATGCGGCGGTACTGGTGGCTGCCCAGGGTCAGGTCCACCTGGTGCGAATCGATGAGGCGGGGGGCCTTGCTGACCTGGTTCACAGCGCCGCCGGTGGAGCCGCGCCCAAACAGCATGGAGGCGGATCCGCGCAGCAGCTCGACGCGGTCCAGGTTGAAGGTGTCGCGGTCATAGAACGCGGGGTCGCGCATGCCGTCGATGAACATGTCGCCCGTGCTTTGGAGCGCAAAGCCGCGCAGGCGGATGTCTTCCTCGCCGCCCTCGGCCGCCAGGAAGGTGATGCCGGCGGTGTTCTTCAGGGCTTCCTTGACGGTGTCGAGGTTGCGGTCGTCGATGAGGCGCTCGGTGACCACCGTGATCGACTGCGGAATATCACGCAGTTGCTGCTTGCCCTTGCCAATGGTGGTCTCGGTGGCACGCACGCTGTCTTTGCCCTCAGGGGCTTCGGCCCGTTCCTTGACCACGACGGGCGCCAGTGTTTTCTCTGGTGTGGTGGTTTGTGCCATGGCGCCCACGGAGGCGGCCAGCATCAGCGCGCCCAGCGGAAGCAGTGCCTTGTCGGAGGACAAGCCGCGCGATGTGGTGGACACGGGGGAGGGAGAGGATTGTTGTGGGCGCAGCACGGAGCTGCGGCGCTGAGCGCGTGTTTTTGCCAAGATGGCCTCCGTCGATGGGGAATGGGTGCAGGTGGCGCGTGGGGCGCTGATTGCAGACGAAAGGCAGTGGCTAGATCAACATGGCTGTGCTTCGACTTGCTTCTTTATGTTACATCAAATGCGGGTCATTCTCATTTGCATTGATGCCAATACGCCACAGTTTGCCGGAGTCCAGACGAAAAAAAAGCCGGCTGGGCCGGCTTCTTTGTGCACCAGGGTGCGTGTTTACTTGACGTGCTTGCCGATCAGGCCAGCCAGTTCAAACATCGAGACCTGGGGCTTGCCGAACAGCTCCTTGAGCTTGGCGTCGGCGTTGATGTTGCGCTTGTTGGCAGCGTCTTGCAGGTTGTTGGCCTTGATGTAGACCCACAGCTTGCTGATGATCTCCGTGCGTGGCAGCGGTGCCGAGCCCACCACGGCGGCCAGCGCGGGGCTGGGCGTGAGTGCTTTCATGAAAGCAGCGTTGGGGGTGCGCTTCTTGGCGGGGGCAGCAGCCGTCTTGGCTGCGGGGGCTGTTTTTGCCGGAGCTTTTTTTGCAGTTGCCATGTTGGGTTTTCCTTGTTGGAAGTAAATTTTCACCAGCGAAAACTAGGCTTTCCCACTGGCAGGCTGATGCTACTGGGAAAAAAACGCGTTTCCAAGGGAGAAACGGCTTTTTTTGCCTCGATTTGTAGCGGTGGTGCCGCGTGCAGGCCAATAAGTCGCCCACGCGGCGCTTCTGCCTTGACAAAGCCGCCTGCGCTGGCCGCGTTTTCCAGTCCGCCCCCTGGGGCTGTATGACAATGCGGGGCAACCTGTCCGGCGCTGTGCGCCCGCTGCGTTCCCGTTGTTCACTTCGTCCGAAAGGCCTTCCAAAAATGACTGCTGCACCTTCTGCCGCCCCCTTTAGTACCTGCGATTTTTGCGATGTGCACAAGGGCGACATGACCGGGGCTTTTCGCGTTCTGCCCCCCGTTTTTCAGAGTTTTGGCGGCGTGGCCGCGTTTGCAGGCCCGATAAGCACCGTCAAGTGCCATGAGGACAACACGCAGGTCAAGGCTGCGGTGGAGTCGCCGGGAGAGGGCCGCGTTCTGGTGGTGGATGGTGGCGGATCGCTGCGCCGGGCGCTTGTGGGGGGCAATCTGGCGGCTGCCGCTGCGCTCAATGGCTGGGCCGGTGTGGTGGTGGACGGCTGCGTGCGTGACGTGGCCGAGTTGAACGCGGCGGCCGTTGGCATTCGTGCACTGGCGCTGATTCCCTTGCCGACCGAGCGCCGGGGGGAAGGACAGCGCGATGTTGCTGTGCAGATCCAGGGGGTCTGGGTGCGGCCGGGCGACTGGTTGTATGCCGATGCGGATGGCATCGTCGTCAGCGCGCGCCCGTTGGCTGCGTAGCCGTTGGGGCTGGGTGGCTGGTGGGCCCCCATCAGCCTGCGCGGCCGCCATGCCGACCCACACGCAGGGCGGCGCGTGAGGGCAGGGTGGCCAGCAGCATGCTGGCCAGTGCGATGGCAAACGCCGCCCATTGCCAGCGGGTCAGTGATTCACCCAGCACCAGCACGCCTACCAAGGCTGCACTCACTGGCAGCATGACCGAGAAGACGCCACCCTGCGCTGCTGGCACGGCCTTGAGCCCGGTCATCCAGAGCCATACCGTCCACACGCAGGCCGCCAGCGCGTAGAACACCAGCAACGTCCAGATGCCCCAGCCCACGGCGGCAAAGTCGAAATGCCAGGCTGCGTACAGCCCGAACGGCGTGGACAGCACAAAGCCCCACAGGTTGATGAGCGAGGAGATGCGCTTGGGGCCCAGGCTGCCCGTGAGCTTCTTGCCGATCACCGTATAGGCCGCCTCGCACACCACCGCGCCCAGCAGCAGCCAAGGCCCCAACCAGGCAAAGTTTTGAGAATTTTTAGTGCCCAGCGCTTGTCCAGTAAGCGCTGAATGCTCTTGTTTTGATAGCGAAAACAAGGCAATTCCCGCCACGGCACAGGCCACGGCCGCCCAGGTGCGTGGTGCGACGCGTTCCCGCAGAAAAGCCCAGCCCATCACCGCCACTGCGGCGGGAATCGCAGCCAGGGTCACGCCGGCCGAGACGGCATCGGTCAGACTCACTCCGTAGATCATGCAGATGGTGAACAGGAAATTGCCCAGGAACGATTGCAGAAACAGCAGCCGCCGGGTTTGTGGGGTGAGTGGGGGCTCGTCCACGGGCTTCCTGAGCCAATGCAGCATGGCCACACCGCCAATGCCAAAGCGCATCCATGCGAGCAGGAATACCGGCAGTACGGCGGCCAGGGGTTTGGACAGCGCCACGTAGCTGCCCACCAGCGCCATGCTGAGGGCCAGGCACAGATACGCGAAAGGTCGGCTGGGGATGGTGTTCACTAGACTGGAGATTGACAAGAACCTGTTTTATGCCAAAAAGAGGTGCGCATCATGCCCGACGAAATCCTGCCCGCTGCCTCCCTGCGCTGTGTCTTTGTCTATGGCACGCTGCGGCGCGGCGGATCCAATGACATCACCCGCCTTCGCCCGGCGCCCCGGTTCCTGGGCACCGCCCAAGTGGAGGGGGTGCTCTACCACCTGGGAGCCTATCCGGGCATGGCGCTGGGCGGGCCCTTGTGGGTTCAGGGCGAGGTGTATGCCATTGAGCCTGCTCTGGAGACCGTTCTGGACGAGATCGAGGACCTGGGCGCCAATCCCAGCGACGAGTATGTGAAGCGTGACATCGTGGTCGATGTGGGCGGGCGAGCCGTGTCCTGCCTGGTCTATGAGATCAATCCCCGATATGTGGTCTCTGCGCCGCGCATTCCCGAGGGGGACTGGCTGAAGGCCCCGCGTTTGGGCACCCTGTGACGCCATAGATTTTTGTAATGCAAAAACTGGATTTCGTAATGCAGAATACGATAGATGTTGCATTGCCGCAATTTTTCTCGATATGAGAAATCAATTTCTGTATTGAGAAATGGTGTGATTAAGTTGTTGTTTTTCAAGGAGAAAATTTATCTCTTGTATAAGACATAAGAGCTTGCTCAAGTCTTATAGAAGACTTAAAGTTATCTCCAAGGGCAGCACAAGCAGCCCGGCGTTTTCAACCAACCTCTGGAGTGATCTCATGCCCCAATCCCTCAACGAACAACTGAGCCGCGAACAGCAAATTGCCGCCCTGGAAAAAGACTGGGCCCAGAACCCCCGCTGGAAGGGCGTGAAGCGCGGCTACTCCGCCGCCGATGTGGTGCGCCTGCGCGGCTCGCTGCCTATCGAGCACACGCTGGCCAAGCGCGGCGCTGAAAAGCTGTGGGACAAGATCAACGGCGGCGCCAAGAAGGGCTACGTGAACGCATTCGGCGCGATCTCCGCCGGCCAGGCCATGCAGCAGGCCAAGGCCGGTCTGGAAGCCGTGTACCTGTCGGGCTGGCAAGTGGCCGCTGACGGCAACACGTCCGAGACCATGTACCCCGACCAGTCGCTGTACGCCTACGACTCGGTGCCCACCATGGTTCGCCGCATCAACAACACCTTCAAGCGCGCCGACGAAATCCAGTGGGGCCGTGGCATCAACCCCGGCGACAAGGAATTCATCGACTACTTCCTGCCCATCGTGGCCGATGCAGAAGCCGGTTTCGGTGGTGTGCTGAACGCCTTCGAACTGATGAAGAACATGATCCAGTCGGGCGCTGCCGGCGTGCACTTCGAAGACCAACTCGCTGCCGTGAAGAAGTGCGGCCACATGGGCGGCAAGGTGCTGGTGCCTACGCAGGAAGCCTGCGAAAAGCTGATCTCCGCACGTTTTGCGGCCGACGTGATGGGCGTGTCCACCATCGTGCTGGCCCGTACCGATGCAGAAGCTGCCAACCTGATCACGTCTGACCACGATGCCAACGACAAGCCGTTCCTGACCGGCGAGCGCACGCAAGAAGGTTTCTACCGCGTCAAGAACGGCCTGGAACAAGCCATCAGCCGTGGCGTGGCCTACGCTCCCTACGCCGACCTGGTGTGGTGCGAAACCGGCGTGCCAGACATCGGCTTCGCCCGCGAATTCGCCCAGGCCGTGCACGCCGCCTGCCCCGGCAAGCTGCTGTCGTACAACTGCTCGCCATCGTTCAACTGGAAGAAGAACCTCAACGACAGCCAGATCGCTTCGTTCCAGGAAGACCTGTCGGCCCTGGGCTACAAGTACCAGTTCATCACGCTGGCCGGCATCCACATCAACTGGTTCAACACCTTCCAGTTCGCCCATGCATACGCCCAGGGCGAAGGGATGAAGCACTACACCGAGATGGTGCAAGAGCCAGAATTTGCAGCACGCGAAAAGGGCTACACCTTCGTGTCGCACCAGCAGGAAGTGGGCGCAGGCTACTTCGACGACGTGACCACGGTGATCCAGGGCGGTTCGTCTTCTGTGAAGGCCCTGACGGGTTCGACCGAAGAAGAGCAGTTCCACTGATCTGAGGCCAAGTAGCACGAAGGATTGAAAATCCTTCCGTTGGTGGTTCGATTCCGCCCCAGCTACCAGTCATTCAGACGCCCTTGGTTCTTTACAGAGCCAGGGGCGTTTTGCTTGGTTTGTACCTATCACCGTCTTGCAGCGGACTTGGTGGAAGTCGGTACGGTTCGGGGATGATGTGTTGCCTAAAGAAGCGATTTCGGATGATCGCTCAGTATGTGCTCTAGCCGGGACTCATGCGAATACGTTCGACTTGCGATGAAGCTGTGATTGACGTTGTGTCACCGCCTACCTCAGAAGCGCAACAACTGCGGTTACTGCTGCCGCGACCGCTCCGCTGCCGAGAATCGGGACAACGACATATCGAATCCACCAACGCGGACCATGCCCGTCTGTGGGACTTGTGGGTTGTATTGGGGCACTTGGTCGCACCAGTTCTGCCAGGGCTTGCCGGTAGGCAGCTAGAACCTCTTCAGCAAGGCTTGTGTATGCAGCAAAGAAGTCCCCTGGTGGGGATACCTTCACTGCACATGTGAGAGAGTAGCCTACTTCGTCCTGATCGATGGTCACGTTCACCAAGTTCGTCAACCCCCTCAAGAGAGCCGAGCGGTAGTCGTCGACGAAGTCCCGTAAATTCTTCGGAAGGTGCCAGTCTGCGAATGCAAGGTCGACATTGACTGAAATTTGAGATTCGTCATCAAGCTTCCTCAGTTCAAAACTGCTCAAGAGGCGAAACGATGACTTAGGTCGGTAAATTGACAACGAGAGCCCATTAGGCACATCGCTAGGTCGCAGGCCTCGTAAGTTGTGGGGCGAAAGGTGATGCTCTGGATGAGAGCCCTCGTGTCCCTCGCCACTTACTAGGTAGCGCCACTTTCCTTCAAACGGGGGCTCCATGGTGTGCATGCGGACTTGCGCATCACCTACGCAAGCCGTGTGAGGGTTGGCAATAGTAAATTTTGTCACCCAGTGATTTTGGCTCATGTGCTCCCATAAGTGGATTGAGGAGGAGTGCGATCGGCGAACATGCGTCCTCCAGAACAACCGGCGAAAGTGATTACCGAGATGGTGCAAGAGCCAGAATTCGCAGCACGCGAAAAGGGCTACACCTTCGTGTCGCACCAGCAGGAAGTGGGCGCAGGTTACTTCGACGACGTGACCACGGTGATCCAGGGCGGCTCCTCCAGCGTGAAGGCCCTGACGGGCTCGACCGAAGAAGAGCAGTTCCACTGATCTGCGCTAAGGGGCGCCCGCAGTACCTGCCCCTAGAGCGATATCAATAAGACCCGACACGGGTCAATCAAACGCCCCAGTGTCCATTCAGTACTGGGGCATTTTTTATTGGCTAATTTTCTTTCCGCAACTTACACTTTGTGCATCTTGATAGGGAGGTTGCAATGGTTGGTTCGGTAACTGCCATGGAGACGGCAAATGAGAAAAAGACCCAGCGAGATTGGTTCGGATATATTCTCACCGGATTTGTTGGCCTATTGGTTACTGTTGGGGCCACTTGGTACCAACTGTCGGCCACAGAACGGGAGGCAAATGCTGCAGATATTGAGCGCTCGAGAGCTGTCCGTCAGAGTGTGATCATGATCGTGGAAGAGCAAGTTCTCAATGGAATCAAATTGGAATGGACTCGAATTAGCCGTCTGATTGATCAGCGACGCCGCGAACAAAAAGTATCTCTTCAAATATCCACCGCTGATGTCGTTGAGCAGGCTGAGTTCAATATAGCCAGCAGTACTCATCTCTCTGTCGAGAGAAAAGACCAGATAAAAACAATATTCGATAGTCTATATGCAGAGGTCGCGACGCGTAATTTTCAAACCTTTGCTGATGGTGAGCCAAATGCTGCACTGCTCAATGAACTAGCTAAGCAAATACAAGAGGGAAAGACAGGCCCTGCACTCGCGAACGTGCGTAAGCTACACGAACGTCATTTAACCTCCCTCGATCAGCTGTCTCGAAAAGATAAGCCTGGATTTTTTGATGCTTTACAGAGATTTCTGTCTAGTCCGATAAATTTTCTGGTTTTGGCAGTGGTATACGTTTTTTTGTACAGGGTAATAGTTATTTTCTACGATATCAAACGTAAGCGGGCGATGTATGGGCGGTCAGTGCTGTGATGGCGTCGGGTCTTAGTTTAGGTTCCGTAGGAAATGAGAAATGTTCACAATTGTTGACTTGGTTTGTGGTACGGCAGCTGTCGAAGATGCATATGTGGATTCCGACTATGTGGGAATGGTTAAGCGTTTGCGGAGTGACTTACAAAATATTGACCAGCAAATAGGAGTGGTGTTGAGTCGCGACGATGTTTTGCCGGCTGCTGCTGTGTTTCCATTTTTGTGTAGAAAATTTCTTGAGCTCAGTTTGACCAGTATGCTCTCACGTGTAGATCCCTTAAAGGTACTGGCTGCGAGAAAACATCAACGTCTCGAAACTTATGAAGAAGGTAAGCCCAATCCTTCGTCAATTGCGTGGTCGGGCGATATATTTCCTTCTGAGAAAACTGCTGCGGGCGCGAGTATCTGGGACGTTGGGGGACTGAAGAAGGGCCCAGAGAGAAGTTTGCTTGGATGGCATTTGAGTGAGGTTGCGTTCAAGCCTGGATTGAGGTGGCTAACTGAAACCAAATCTTCGGAGTCCGCGTGGGTAGATGAAATTGCTGCGGTGGACGACCCCTTTGGCATGCTTAGATCCAGACTCGGGCAGATTTATAGTAGCCTTTCTAAGGGTGTGCATGCGGAATACTTAGTAGATGAGGAGGTCGCATTTGATAATCATGCGATTCAACTATATTGGATCGATAGCTATCGGATTGTGGTGTTGTTGGCAGTCGCTACCCATGTAGGCCCATTTTTCGCGAGGTCGATAGCTCGCGAAGATGCATACGAGTGTATGAAGTTTGTTGAAGATAGATTCAATTAATATGAGTGCAATCAATTTGGTTGATATTAATCAAAAACTCTCTGCGGAGGAGTTTTCTGATGATGACTTTGAACAATATCATCGATTCTCGGAAACGGATGGGAAAATTCTTCGTAGGCTTATGGCTCCTGGCCCGGTTCTGTTGAGAGGGCCACGAGGTAGCGGTAAGAGTGCGTACATGCGAGAGGCGCATAAAATAATTAGAGAATCTCGCGGTACGGTTGTTTCTGTATACATTAGCTTGCGTTACTTTCCGCTCATAATATCTCGATCGGAAAATTATTTGGGGACATTAATTCCTTATGTCGGAAGGCATATAGAAGATGAATTCAAAAATCTCGGTTTTTCAGTGGATTTAAAGATATCTTCTATCGAGGATATAAATGGCGTTCTCAATAATTTGTGTGTCAAATTTGATAAGCGCCTTGTTATATTTTTTGATGATGTTGCGCATATTGGGCGTGAGATTTCTTTGGCCGGATTTTTTGATTTTTTTAGGACAATATCTTCGAGTACTGTTTCATGTAAGGCAAGTATATATCCTGGGGTAACTAAGTTCGGATCAAGATTTGATTTGTACAGTGATGCTACCGTGGTCGAGGCGCAGCGGGACGAAAGATCGCGAGACTTCTCATCCTTTTTTCGTGAGCTTATCGAGGTAAGGCATCCCGGCTTGATGGATAGATGCGAAGCTCGACTTCAGCCGCTTATTCCGATGCTAATTGGAAGAGCCGTTCTAGGAAATATCAGAGCTTTTAACGCTTTTTGTGAAGAGCTTGCTGAGAAGGGTGATCGTATTACCGTATATACTGTTGCGGATGCTCTGAAGTGGTTGGCGAGTGGGTATCTTTACCCCGCGTTAGAAGAGTTGCAAACAAAGTTGGGGGCATATACGCCAATGCTAGATACTGCGGAGAAAATAGCGCCAGTGTTTTTTGATGAGTGTGGCCGGAAAAGGGTGAATTCAATGTTGGTGCACAGAGACAACGTGCAACGACTTGGGAAAATATTCGAGATTCTCGAATACACTGGCCTTATCGCTAAACGGGAAGCCTCTAGGTCTTTGTCAAAGAGCGGTTCTGGTCGTGGCCCTCGTTATGCACTCAGTCTGGGGCCTTTGTTTGAACAAGTTCCCGGTGGCACTCTCTCTTATGAGCTTATCGAGGAATTAACTCGTATAAGTGTGTTGAATAGCGAAATGGTTGAATATTCGCCCAGCTCATTTTTAAGTCAATACGACTGTCCAACTCCCGAGGAAGATGAAAGTCTTGATGTTATAGATCTTCCAATTGAAAAGTTGAAAGCGGGCACTGCTTTGCCGTATGGTTTAACACAAATCATGATTGATTCTTTGAAGGAATATGGGTGGCGCAAAATTTCCGACATCGCTCCTTTATCTGTTAATGAGCTGCGTGCGGTTCCAAATATCGGAAAAGCAAAGGCGGAGAGGATAAAGTCTGCCGTTGAGCAAGCTATTTGGATGTAGTGTCCTATTTCAGGAAAACGGTGTTCGAGAGATTTTCACAAATGGTTATTTGTGGCCGTGAAATCCCTTAAAAGGAATACAAAAATGAAAACTTTAGTTGTTGCAATTCTGGGGATGATCTGTCAACTAGCGTTGGCTGAAAGCGTGCAAGTGAAATACCACGGTGCTGTCTCTCTCGACGCATTCACGTGCGCGGACGTGAGTGATAACAGCGACGTTTCCCGCATCTGCTACGACAAGGCAGAGCGTTACATGGTCATCCGCTTGAAGACTACCTATTACCACTATTGTGAGATCGACGCGGGCACGGTGCAGGGTCTGCAGAACGCGCAGTCAAAACGCGATTTCTTTGAATCACGTATACGCGGGAGCGGCAAAGACGGCCCCTTCGACTGCCGCACAAAACCCATCCCAAGCAAGTACCGTCGATAGCCTTGATGATGCGAACTTCACTCAATGCAGCTTTGACGGGCACTTAAAAAGCTGTTCGCTCACGCCAACTCAGCAAGCCATCTGGACACGACCTGCTTGCGTGCATTGGGCTTGAGTTTCGCAAGGCTCAGCAGAACTGCGGCGAGGTTATCGTCCTCGCAATACAGATACTCAAGCGGTGCACCCAAGGCCTCTGCAATTTGCCTTGCTGTCTTCACGGGCGCCTCGTGCAACCCCAACTCATACCGGCTGATCCGAGCGCGAGCTGACGACTCATCAATGCCGATCAGCACTCCCACCTTCTCCTGAGACCACCCAAGTTCCTCGCGCCGTGAGCGCATGCGGTGGCCCACTACGTTCGAGGATTCCAAAGGCTCAGATGGCATGTCACGAGTCTCGTGACGTGGTGATAATTCGTCGTCACGAAATTCGTTACAAAACCCTGTGGGTTGCCACGCTCAGCGGGGATGTTCCCTTTGAAAAAAGTCTTTTGCCATTCATCCCAACCCCCAACCAAGGAGCCTTAGTCCACCTATGAAACCCATGACATCTGCTTTTCCCGTTCTCATGCTGGCCTCGCTGACGCTGCTTTCCGGTTGCTCGGGCCCCAGCCGTGAAGAACTTGCCCGCATCAAATCCGAATGCGCCAGCTTCCACACACAAGAGCGCGCCAAGTTCGGTGCCGTCGTCAAACCCATCGACCACTGGACCAAGGATGGCCACATCGTCGTTGAGTTGTCCGAAAAGGCAAGCGAGTCCTCCAGCAAATACACCAGTCATCTGTGCGTCTACGACAAGGACAAGGGAAGCATCGCGCTGCCTAGCGTGTTCGAGCGCTCCCGCTGGAGCAAGTAGCCGCAGACCGCTATCCTCAACCCATCACCAGGCAACATTCGACGGTGCCTAGGCCCACATTTTTCATTGGATCGGTGACGTCAGAGCTGCCGAAGAGCACACCGAGAAAGTAGGGCGCACGGCCTCGGCTGGCGATGCTGGAGCCATCTTGGGCGACTCTGTGTCCCGACGGCCTGCAAAGCGAAGAGTATGGAACCTGCACGACAAGGAGACTTATGGAGTTGAACGAATGATCGGCCGCAAAGCGCAATGAATGGGCCGATGAAGCAGAACATGTCAGTCTCCTGGGGACGCTAAAGCAGAAGCCCGACCCCTTATCCACGAACTGGCTGGCGGTGCGACTTCGCGCAAAGGCCATTTGCCCTCCCTGAAATAATCATTGATAGAGGTGATACCTTGGAATTCTCTAGTAAAAAATTACTTGTTTGCGCAATGGCGCTTGTCGGGGTGGCTGGATGTGCCAATCCTCCAACAACGTTAGGAAAGGTCCCAGCAAGAATTAACGTCGTTGAAAAGTATGGGAATGCGCCGGCCTATACTGCTGTCGATAAGTTTTCATTTCTTCAGGCTGAGGTCGAGTATCCCGCTTCAGGAGGGCATCATCGCATCAACATCGGTGACTTTCTGTTGGGTGAAGTTTTTGAGGCAGTGCAGGGGAAAGAAATCACCAACCTGCGACTAGTGTCGTTTAAGTCGCAATGTAACAATGGCAGTGTGATATTGCCCCGTGCGATGTGTAAGACGGATTGGGTAATGGACGTTTCCTCAAATGGGGGGAATAAACGAATCGTTAGTTCTCTCCCCATTGTCGATATCGGAAATGTGCATGTTCGACAAGATCAATTTATGCTTATTTCGATCGTAAAAGGAGATGATTTTTTTCAAGGTCAAATAGGTCCGTTGTTAAAATTGATATCGACCGATGTGGTGGAGAAGCTTGCGATTGGAATACCATGATAGGTAATCCGTGCTGCCGCTGATTTCAAGTGCTCGAAAATATGCTTGATACCTCAAATTTTTTAGATATTCACTAGAGACTATTACGCTATTCAACTTGCAGAGCGCCCCTGGAGCAATCCTCGGGCGCTTTTTCTTTGTCTGACCACTTCATCAAAAGGATAGCTGCCTATGCAAACCTACCGAGACCACGACGCCTTGAACCGACTGGCAAGTACCGAGAATGCCCTGGGCCTTCATACCCTGGTGGCGGAACGGCTGTCAGAAGAAGCCTTCACCGAAATAGACGACTGGGCATCGCTGCTGCATGTCGTGGTGATGGACCCGGAAGACACCCCCCAGGCCCTGGAGCAGCAGCTGGGCTTCACCGTCCTTCATAACCGCTGGAATGGACTGGCCAACGATCACCCCGACTTCACACCGTCTTGGGATGCCCTGGAGGTGTACGAACACTGGGTTGTGCTGACCTTCATCCTGAGCGACGACGGTTTTGGCATCGTGGTGTTCATGCCCCGGGGCATCCCCCATGCACTGGCGGTGCTCTGTGATCGCTATGCCAAGAAGGGCCACCCCCGATGACAAAGCAAGCACCACTGCAACACCTGCTGGAATCACCTCACAGCGACCAACAAGCCACCTTCGGGTGGCATTTTTTTGCCCACTCCAAACTGAGAAAAACCGCGTATCTGAAATGAGGAATGTTCCTCGACAACCCATCAAAAGGACCACCAATGACAGATGCCACCCAACCCGATAACACTCTAGAAGCCATCACCATCACTACCCTGCACACCGACCAGTGCCCCTCCTTGTCCGGCCGCTCCACGCTCACCTATGAGCTGGGAAACGACCCCGAAGGCCGCCTGCACCTGCGTGTGACCCACAACACCGGCAAGGGGCATCACAACCCTTCCTGGGTCGCCTATGAAGCTGTAGAGCCTTTGTTGATAGCGGCGACCACGCTGTCGGCATCGGCCCTGGCAAAGCTCTTTGCGGGCACCTCGGTGAACACCGCTGGCTTTGTGATGGCGGTTCTCACGCACCTGGGGGTTCTGCAAGCAGTGACGGACAAACGGCATGCCTACCAGTACGTGGAAGGCGTCGATTGGAAGGCCCGGCTGCAGGCGCCCAATCCACCCGCCACTCAGTCCGCCAAAGAGCCCACCAATCAGCCCACCACCCGCCCTGTGAAGGATGACAAGGCTCGCGGCAAGCGGGCAGGGGCCTCGACGGCTCCATAAGCAAGCTCTGCGAACACCTGCAGACCCCCTCATTGCAAGCGGTAAGTCCACCTACCGGCGACACCCTCGCCCGGACCTATTACCTCTGCCTTGCTATAGGAGTCTTCATGGCCGCTTTGCTTGCCGCTTCCCTGACCACTGTTCTCGTCCTTCACCTCATGGCCTCCGGCGCCCGCTGGTTGTGCCTGGTCGGACTGGGCCTCTTGGTCTATGCCTTTCCGCTGCACTTCCTCGTGATCGTGCTGATCGCTGCGGGGCTTGTGTACTACCTCGACACACATAGAAAGAAGTAATTCCATGACTTATCAAGACTGCGTTCTGACTGCCGCCACTGCCATGCTGGACCGGGACATTCCCGTGGAACTCCTGCCCTTGACCATCACCAGCCATGCAGCAGGCCTCCTCGGGTGGGAGGCGGAGCGCCTGGGCACCCCGGCCTGGGACTGATACCCGACCCATCACCCCGCAGCAACCGGCCCACCTGCGGCCAACCTGGGCAGCTCTTGCCCGCCTCCCGGACCTGGCCCTCGCGTGCTGGCCCGCCGGAACCCCTCTCCTGAAAACACCCTGAAGACGAATGCCGTGTGACACGGAGGCTTTGCCGTGGGTGATCGACGGAGGGGCGCAAAAGAGATACCCCGGGGTGGTGCCGCATGGTGCTGCTCCGGGGTGGCTCGGTCTTTATTTTTTCAACCAGCGGTTATCAATTTGTGTTTGTATATGTGCAAAAACACAGTATTGATAATAATTTTTGGTTATTTAAAGGTGAATCTTTAACCAGGGGACGGTTAAGCGATAGACACACAAAAAAAGCGCTTGCGATGAGCTTGCAAATTGATGTGGTCTTGACGCGTATGAGCTTGGGCTTGGAGTAGTGGCTTGGGCTACGAAAGAGCTTTTGGCTGTCATTAACGTTTGACTGGAAAGAGCATTTTTATGGAAAAAAGTAACGTTTGGGATATGGAGAATGAGCTTGCAGCAGAGAGTGAGCTTGCAGCAGAGAGTGAGCTTGCAGCAGAGAGTGGGCTTGCAGCAGAGAGTGGGCTTGGTGCAGGCACTTCGGATGTCGAGGCTGGGGTGCCAGCGGTGGACAACGCCGCAGTCATTGCTGAGCTCATCGCGAAGACTGCGCATCGTTGCGGCGCTCCATTTGAACCTGAGGCTCTTCACGCCCTGCTCGCGCTGCAGGCTCGTGATTTCGCCGGGTGGATTGACGTGCGGGCGACGCTTAAGCGAGTCAACGGGGAGGTGTCACTGACCCAGCTCGACCGAGCGCTGCGCAAGCTCGAAAGGGTGCAAAAGAAGGTGGTCCCCACACACCATGGGTACGCGAGGGATGTGCTCAAGCACATGGCCATCGGGTCGTACAACCCGGTCTTTGTCAGGGGGACGCTGTACATACCCCGCGCAAACTCAAGGCTGTGGGAGCCGCTGTCATTTGGCGAACTTGAAAAGGTCGTGGCAGAGCTTCATGACGATAAAGAGAACTGCCTGCGCCAGGAGGACTACTGCAGCATCGCAAGCCACGCGCGGGCTATCGCGACCAATGACACCTTCTTCGAGAAAGCTCCCGAAGGTGTGGCGTGCCTGCGTAGCTTCTACAGCGCACGGGACGGGAAGGTTTGCAAGGAGCTTCTGAGCTTGAAACACCGCCAAACAGTGGCGCTGGACTTCGAGCCGGAGGACCTTCCTACACCGCTGTATGACGCGTTCATGCACGAAACTTTCTGCACTAAGGTGGAGGGCGAAGAAGAGGGGCAGCGGCGCCTTATGGAGGAATTTGCCGGTGCTGTGATGTTGGGGGTCGCCCACCGGTATGAAAAGGCATTTGCCTGGCTGGACCGCTATGGGCGCGCTGGAAAGGGCACCCTGGAAAAGATCTACAACAATCTGGTTCCCGCTGAGTTGTGTTCCGCCGCATCTCCCACCTTGTGGGGCAAGGAGTACTACTTGGCGATGATGGCGGGGAAACGTCTGAATGTGGTGGGCGAGTTGGCGGAGCATCTTCCTATACCCGCTGCTGAGTTCAAGTCGGTACTGGGCCGCGACGAGGTCGTGGGAAGGTTTACAAAGCAGGATCCCTTCACGTATCGGAACACGGCAGGCCACCTGTTCATGAGCAACCACATGATCAGGACCAATGACCACTCGGCGGCATTCTTCTCCCGCTGGCTGCTGGCGGAGTTCCCCAACAGCCGTCTCAAAAGCGGGTTGCCACTGGATGCCGGTCTAGCGGATCGCATCGCCAAGAGTGAAATGCCCGGTATCGCCTACAAGGTGCTGCAAGCGGGAGCTCATGTTCTTCAGCAAGGAGGCTATTCGCCCTCCAAGGTGCACGACCGTCTGATGGCTCAGTGGCAGCGCTCGGCCAGTTCCGTGGATGAATTCATTCATGAATGCTGCGAGTTGGGAGCTTCGCTTCACTGTCGGCGGTCCTGTCTGTATAAAAAATACCGCTCATGGTGTGAAGAGAACGGACGCAAGCCCTTTGCCAAGAGTGCCTTCAAGGAAAAGCTGGAATTCAACCTGCAGTTGGGTATCAAGCTGGCGACGCTGGATGGCTACGAGATCTTCCGGGGTATTCGTATGAAGCCCAATCTGACAGCCGAGTCGGATTTGGACGGCCCTTCGGTTCCCGCGCCGGTCAGCGATCAGCCTGCGGACTTTTGAAGGCCCTGCTCCGCCACCTCCCCAGAAGTGGGAAAAGTGGGTTTTCTGCTGCCAAACATTGGTAGGAAAGAGAAAACCACGGGCTGTTCGGCGACCCAATGGGACCTGTCGCACATGACCGTATTGGTGACCGCATGGCCGCGCCAATCCCTCTGCATGTAGAGCAGAGCGGCACCTTCCCAGTCCTCGCCGTGCCGTAGCAAGCCAGCTGGGCTTTGCTGCTTTCTCGCTTCCGCCTCTCGTCCATCCCGCCCCTTGTGCTGCTGCGCAGGTCGCGGCGTGGGCACCCCCTTCGACACAGGCTTGGTCAAGACATGGCCGAGCCCTTCGTCGCATTCATCGACCCCTTCCTTCAATCCGCGCCCTTGAGCGCATCCATCAAAGGAGATCCCATGCTTTTTGCCTTCCTGTCTCTATGGCTATCCATCGTGTGGTGGCCTCACCGCAGCCTCCCGCAACACCTGATCGCCCCGCCAGCCACCCACCGATGTACCGAGGGTGAGCCTGAACGCACCTCTGCCGCTATTCACTTTCACCCCCAACAAGGAGCCACCCCATGCCCAATGTGAACCTCGATGCCCACTTTGTCCGGGATGCTGTCTGCCTGGAAGGGCGGGACAAGACCGACTACTACGACAACGCCATCACCGGCTTCATCCTTGAGGTCCGTGCCACCGGAGGAAAGACGTACAGCCTTCGGTACCGTGACCCCTACGGGAAACAGCGCCAGCACAAGATTGGTGATGCCAAAGCCATTACCTTCGACAAGGCGCGGCAGGCTGCAGAAAAGCTCCGCTCCAAGGTCGTGCTGGGAGAGAACCCTGCCGAGGACAAGAAGGCCCTTCGCCAAGTGCCCACGCTCGCAGAGTTCATCCGCGACAAGTACATCCCTCACATCCATCTGCACAGGAGAAATTTCCAATCCACCATCAGCTTTTTGAACCTCCACATCCTTCCTCGCTTCGGTGCACTGCATCTCGACCAGATCACGTCCACGATGATCTCGGAAGCCCATCAAGGCATGCGCAGCAAGGGGTATGCACTGGCGATGGCGAACAAGCTGCCCATCCTGTTCAAGATCATGTTCAATTTGGCCAAGAAGATGAGAGTGCAGGGCGCTTCATCGAATCCTGCCAACGAGGTGACGCTGTTTCAGGCCAACAATGCGAAAGAGCGCTATCTGAGCAGCGAGGAGACCGTACGGCTGCACGAGGCACTGGCCCAGAGCGAGAACACCCAGCTCAAGCACATCGCGGCGTTGATGCTGATGTTTGGTTGCCGCAAGCGGGAACTGCTGGACGCCAAGTGGGAGCACTTCGATATGGAGCGGCGCAACTGGCGCATTCCCATGTCGAAGTCCGGGAAGGCCCGCAACATCCCCATCTCTGCGAAAGCGATGGAGTTGCTGCAAGGGCTGCCGAGGTGGAATGGGTGTCCATATGTCGTGCCGAACCCCAACACCCTCAAGCCGTATGGCAATCTGTTCTGCGCGTGGGATACGGCACGCAAAAGAGCGGGCCTGCCTGATCTTCGGATGCACGATCTACGGCACAGCTTTGCCAGCAATCTGGTGAACGCAGGCCAGTCCATCTATGTGGTGGGCAAGCTGTTGGGGCATTCCCAGGTCAAGACGACGCAGCGTTACGCACACTTGTCTGATGCCACATTGCATGCCGCCGTGGACGCCGCAGCCAATGCCGCCATTGGTCCAGGACCGGAAAGCCAAAGGGCCAGCGCGTAGCGGAAAAACTGGGCAAAATTTTCCCCCTCCACCCCTCAGCGGAAACGACGGCTGGGTTGGGTGGGTGGTGGGAGAGCCACGGCCCGGGGAAAGGAAAGGCGTTGATTCCATTGGGCATCGGAATCCGGCATAGAAACTCGGGGTGGGGGATGGGTGGGTGGTGCTGAAAAGGAACCTGAAAAAGGCGAAAAAATCCTTGCAAATCTTCAACTTACGAGGATCTTTGGCCTGTTCAACACCTTCCAGTTCGCCCATGCATACGCCCAGGGCGAAGGCATGAAGCACTACACCGAAATGGTGCAGGAACCAGAATTCGCAGCACGCGAAAAGGGCTACACCTTCGTGTCGCACCAGCAGGAAGTGGGCGCAGGCTACTTTGACGACGTGACCACGGTGATCCAGGGCGGCTCGTCCAGCGTGAAGGCCCTGACGGGTTCGACCGAAGAAGAGCAGTTCCACTGATCTTAGGCGAAGTGAGATTAGGATTAGAAATCCTTGCTGCTGGTTCGATTTCGCTCCAGCCACCAAAAAAACTCCTTGAAAATTGATCGTTAGCAAGGTAGTTGCAAAATAAGCGGCCCGTAAAACGGTCGCTTTTTTGTTTTTCTGACGCTGGTTCTGACCTTTGCATCGGGGGCGCAGTGCGTTGATGTGCGCGGCCATTGCGCTTGAACGCCTGCGCTCCAAAATGCCGGAGCCGTAGTGGTGCCAACGGATGGGAATGTTGTGCAGTTGCCATTGCCTGCCCTAGAGGCCGCGTAAGGATGCAGCCTGACAACTAGGCCCCAGAAAACGTCACGCCGAGTACGCGGCGTTTTGCATTGGAAGACAGGTGGGAAAGTATTCGCTCGGTCCCACCACGCACTCGGGGAGATTCAACCGAAATGATGTTTGACCGCAATTTAACGATATGCCTTTGTCTCCGTGTCACGCGCACCGCTGATTTCCAGTCAGGGCGCGCTATGTCGGCTTGGAATGAAACAATTTGTGGCATTCTGAGTCTCGACGACTCAATATGCTGAGGCCCATCACTCAGTCCTTACGCCACTTCGAGCGTAGGTCGCAATCACGATGCCGAAAGCAGCAGCGAGGGATCATCAGATGATGTGGTTGGCAGCAGCCGAGTTGTGTTGCCCTGAGGGAACGACGCGAAGCCTCTGCGCGAAACGATGGCATATGGTTGCCAGATGCGAAAATTGCAGACGCTTTTCAAACTATGAGTAAAAAAATTCCAACCTCCTCAAAGCCCGTGAACAATGCCACGGAGAGCAATGATTCACTGACCTACTTGGATCTCTTCTCTGGTTGTGGCGGTTTTTCCTTGGGATTGAACTGGGCAGGCTTGAAATGTCTCGCGGCAATCGATTTCAACGTCCCTGCAATTGAAACCTTCAAGGCGAACTATCCGCACGTTCCTCATGCGTTGGTGAAAGACCTGACGTCGTTCCGCCCGGAAGACCTAGATAAACTGATTGCGCCGAACCGGGTGGACCTCATCGTTGGCGGTCCTCCTTGCCAAGGATTTTCCAAGGCGCGCCAAGTTGATGGGGCGAACCATGGTGACCGCTTGGTCCACGACCCTCGCCGAGACCTATACAAGGAATTCCTGCGGTACGTGAAGTACTACCAGCCGAAGGTTTTCATCATGGAGAACGTTCCCGGTCTCCGTTCGGCGGCTGGCGGAGAATTCTTCACCAGAGTTCAAGTCGAAAGCCGTGAGCTTGGGTACCGTGTCATCCCATATGAGGTGAAAGCGTGGCGGTTTGGCGTGCCGCAGAAGCGGGTTCGTCAGCTGTTTATCGGGACGCGCAGAGAACTGCCGCTGTTCATCCCAGATCGATACATCAAGCAGACTCACGTGGGCATCGGCGAGCCTGTCGAAGAGGGGCTGCAGCCGCCGGTGACTCTCGGTGAGGCCATTGGAGACCTTCCATACATCGTGCCAGGCGATGACCGTTTTCATCGACTCTACGAGCCTGAGCTCCGCAAGGCACACATCAAGAAGTACGGGAAACGCTACATTGACAAAGTCCTGTTGGCCAACAAGCCTAAGGTTCTCACGGCGCACACTGCAAGGCCTCACAGCCAGCGCGATCTTCGCGACTTCATGCGCCTCAATGAAGGGGAGAATAGCAAGCAAGCCATAGCACGGGGTGAGGAAATGGAGTTTCCTTACGATCGCGATAACTTTAAGGACAGGTATACCCGACAGCACCGAGACGAGCTTTGCTCAACCATCGTTGCGCATCTGAAGAAGGATGGACTAATGTTCATCCACCCTGTGCAGTGCCGCTCGCTATCACCTCGTGAGGCAGCCCGCATTCAGAGCTTTCCGGACACCTTCCTTCTTCCAGAGGCTCCCACGCATTCATTCGCACAGATTGGCAATGCCGTACCTCCGCTGGTTGGTCAGGCGATAGGGCTGGCGGTCAAGGAGTATGTGTCCGCTTCAGTGGACAGCGACATGGTAGCGCCCAAGGCCGTCGCGACGCTCCCTTCGGATCGCAGAGCTGCGATTGACCAGCTTGAAGCTTTCGTCGAGTCGCTGTTCTTGATGCCACTTTCGAATCTTTCCAAAGCAGATTTCCTGCACGCCTGGTGGGCAGTGGGGTTTCTCCATCCCAATCTTCATCCTGATGCGGCATCCGACAGTGGAAGAGTGCTGAGTCCGGGGCCAAAAAGGGGCGTCAGTTTCGTATTGGAACCGGTGTATGTAAGAAGTGGGTGGCCGGTCGAACTCATTCCCATAGCCATTGAAGCGAGAAAACGGTTTGATGAAGGTCATCTTTCTGAAGATGAGTACTACTGCTCCGCCGCGGTGATGGCCGGAGCGATAAGTCACAATCTCTAACATATCCAATAGGAGGGGGCAACTTTGGCTGCAAATGGTCTGGAAATCATTCCCAGTGCACGGCGGATGATTCGCTCACAGCGAGATTTGGGTTACGAATTCGCGGCAGCTGTCGCAGACCTCATAGACAACTCTATCGAGGCCAAGGCCAGCACTGTGAGAGTGAATGTCGACTGGCTGGGTGTGGCTACGACGGTTACGATTGCAGACAACGGTGAAGGGATGTCGCCGGAGCAGCTGAGAGAGGCTCTACGCTTTGGGTCAGAGCGTGATTACGACGACGCTGACTTGGGGAAATTCGGTCTAGGATTAAAAACCGCCTCGTTGAGCCAATGTCTGAGGCTCACCGTAGCCACGCGTAGAAATCCCAACAGAGCCGATATCGCCGCGTACTGTTGGGACGTAGAGCATGTCGAGGCCAAAAACCGTTGGGAAATCTTACCGGTCAAAACAACTGACCTTCCCCCGCTGGCGCTTTCGCATCTGAAGGAGACTACGGGAACCGTGGTCATCTGGGAGCGGTTGGACCGAATTCTTGGGTACAAGTATCCAGATGGAGAGCACGCACGAAAGCATCTTTTCGCAGTGACTCGTGAAATGGAAGAACACGTCTCGATGGTTTTCCACCGGTTCCTAGCCGGAGAAGTTCGGGGAAAGCGGCTTGCAATATATGTGAACGAGAACAAGCTGGTGCCCTGGGACCCTTTTGCTAGGAGTGAAAAAGAAACTAAGGCACTCGATTCCAACGCATTCCCTGTCGAGGGAATCAAAGGGCGCTCAGCGGTCATCGTGGAACCGTTTGTTCTTCCTCCGGAGTCTAAGTTCTCTTCCAAAGAGGCGCATACAAGGGCGGCAGGGCCGCGGAAGTGGAACATGCAGCAAGGGTTCTACATCTATCGTGCTGACCGTATGATTCAAAGCGGTGGCTGGTGCGGTCTGAGGGTGGTCGATGAGCATCGCAAGCTTTCCCGGATAGCCGTTTCATTTAATCCAAAATTGGATGAAGAGTTCGAAATAAACGTACCGAAAATGCGCGTCGCGCTTCCCTCAGAAATACGTGCAGATATTGAGGCGTGGACAAAGCCCGCCGTAAAGATGGCAGAGGAAATCTATAGAACAAAAAGTCCGTCATCTCCTCCGGTACCACCGCCTCCTGCGCCTCCACCCGGACCCGGTGGCGGAACGCCAAAACCGCCCGATGATCGGGACTTCAAAATCCCTGGTGGCGGCGGCACTTCGCAAAAATCCAAAAAACGAACGGCAACAGCTCAGGAGTTGGATTTGGTGGCTGACCTGCTAATACAAGTGGCGGACGCATCTGAAGTGGTTGCAGTTGAGAACGCCATTGCCCGCGCTCGCATGAAGTTGGAGGGGCAATTTTGAGCTCTCATTCCGTTCAACAAGAAACCGCCCTCCGTACCGCGCGCTTCCTCATTTCTGTGGGAAACACGCCTGCGGATGTACTCGTTAATCCGGCCATCCAACCTGAGTTCCGTGATTGGGTAGCCCAGGAGTTGGAGAAGGAGAGCAACCGGACATTTGAGAAGGCAAAGGTGATCGCCACCGCAGCGGAGGCGGCAGATTGGCTTGATGGGGTGGATAGGAATGAATGGTACTACTGGCCTACGCTGAGAAGCTACCTGCTCGGAGTGAAAAATCGGCCACGCGATTCTGTGGCGTCTCTCGATGATGCATCCGACACAGTTTTAAGGCATCTACGCCCGCCCAGTACTCCCGAATTCGATGTACGAGGCCTTGTCCTTGGCTATGTGCAGAGCGGGAAGACAGCAAATTTCGCGGCGGTGATAGCTAAGGCGGCTGATGCCGGATATCGGCTCATCATCGTTATGTCTGGCATTGACAATGGCTTGCGTCGCCAGACCCAAATCCGCTTGAGCAAAGAGCTCACTGGCTATCCCCACAACCCGCACGATGCGGTTCCGATGCCACCTTCGGGGAAACAATGGCACAAATTCACGAACGACGATTTTGACGGCGACTTCGAACCTGGTCGCGCCACACATGCAGCCCTGCAAGGGTCGGACCCAGTGCTCCTAGTGGTCAAGAAGAATTGGGCGGTTTTGAAGAGGCTGAAGCAGTGGCTTATAACGGCGCCTATTGGAACGAAGAAGAATCTGCCAGTGCTATTCATTGATGATGAAGCTGATCAAGCCAGTGTCGATAGTAAAGCCTCAATTCAGACGGAGGCAAGTTATGCTTCGGATAACCTGGATTACGAATCTCCTGCTGTAATAAATGGATATATTCGCGAGCTTCTTCAGATATTTTCGAAACGTGCTTACGTGGGTTATACGGCGACGCCATTCGCCAATATTTTGATTCCCCATGAGCAATATGATCCGGTGGCTGGACTCGACCTCTATCCGAAGGACTTCTTCATTGACCTTCCGAAGCCTAAAGGCTATTTTGGGACAGAGGAGTTTTTTGGGCGTTTCGACCCAAGTAATGATGAGCGTGTCCTTGGCTTGCCGGTCCTACGCGCAGTCGACATTGAGCAGATTGTAACGTTGCTGGAGGATACCCAGCTGACTGACTCCATGGATGAAGCAATGGCCGCTTTTGTGCTTGGTGGGGCTGCTAGGGCCCTACGAGGGCAGCAGGACTCCCCTTGCACCATGCTTGTGCACGCTACTCACATCAACCTTAAACAGGGGGCGATGAGGGAGATGATTGAAAGTCGTTGGCGCGAATTGAAAGATGAGTGGCGATACAACAGGAAGAACGGACTGGTAGATAGATTTAATAATCTCTGGAATGAGGATTTCATCTTAACTTCGGAAAAGGTAGATGGTTGCCCAGTTCATAAATTTGAAGATTTGATTCCATACATCGGAAAATTTATGGAAGCTGTAGAGGTTAGGGAGATAAACTCTGCAGTAGGTGATGTCCTTGACTATGAAAAGGAGCCTTCCCTCAAAGCGATTGCTATTGGTGGAAATAAGCTATCTCGCGGCCTTACTTTGGAGGGGCTGCTAGTCAGCTACTTTGCGCGTCGCTCCCCGCAGTACGATACGCTCCTACAGATGGCACGTTGGTATGGTTACCGGCTTGGCTACCAAGACCTCACCCGCATCTATTCCTCCGGTGAGTTGCTCGGATGGTTCGCTGACTTGGCTCTTGTAGAGCATCGGCTCCGTGAGGATATGGAAGTGTATCAACAGATACCAGGTATTACTCCTAAAGATGTCGGTATGCGGATACTCCGGCATCCCGCAATGAAGGTTACTGGAAGCGCTAAGCTACGTGGAACAACTATCACGGTAGAAAGCGAAAGCTACTCCTTGCAGTTGGAGCAGACAATCCATTTTCCTCTTCAGGACTTGAATCGTCTCGGCTTGATGTGTGAGCGTAATCGTCTTGCTGTAATTGACCTTATCAATAAAATTGGATTGCCTGTATCGGGATCGAAGGCTTACGCGCCAATGTGGAGTGATGTAAGCGCTGCTGCAGTGGTGGAATTTTTAAGGGATTTTGACTTTGAATTCACTGATTCGGGTTGTGTTCCACGTTTGATGGCCGACTGGATTGAGGAACAGAATCAATACGGAGGATTGGTCAATTGGACAGTGGTTGTCCGTGGTCGAGAAACAATGGACAAAAAACTCGGCTCGGTGAAGTGGCTTCCCTCCCTAGTAGGGCCCGTGCACAATATCGCACGTACTCGTATGAAAGGCTCTAACTCACTTGGCGTCATAACGACGGCTGGCGATGAGGCCTTTGGGCTGACTGACGAACAACTTAAGGCGGCAGAGAATTTGATGTCTCAAGGAGGCCCAAAATCGCTTAATCGAGCCGCTCGTATGGTCCGGGATTCTAGTTCTGGGTTGCTGGTCCTATATCCCATCAGTCGTCAATCTGGATACGACGAAGGCTCTTCGCCTGCAGTAGGCAGTGCGCGTGCACCGCTGTTCGACAAGCCTAATGGTGGAGAGGCCCGCGATCTAATTGGGTTTGCACTTTCGTTCCCCGTGGCGGTAAAAGATAGGCCTGCGAGTTCGTATGTGCAGGGCACTGCGAAATGGGCTCAGTTGATATGAGCAGCACGCTCGACGTCATGGATTTCCGATGGGATCTGCTGAACGCGCAAGTTCCGACGGACGAGCGGCTCACTGTCCGTCTGGCTCAGCCTAGTCGAAGTCTTGACGTGTATGCCGCAGTGGATGCGAAAGGTTGCCGCTCCATCTTGGTGCGTGTACCCGCGGATGAGCTGGGCGTATTGGCAGAAAGAATAAGTCGTGGCGTCCGTGTTCAGACTCTTGAATGCAAGGTGGACACTATTGGCCTGAGTGAAGTTTTTGTAGAAATCGCCTGCTTGGAGCAGGAGGGGCATCAGGTCTTAGATTTGGTCGCTTCAGAAATTGTTGATGCTTTGGCAAAGGGCGCCAGCATAAAACGTACCCGACTCATCCAAGGCATACTCTTGAAGTGGCGCAAATTCTGGTCGGATGCCCCACAAAATTTGCTTTCAAGAGAACAGCAGATTGGTTTGTTTGGTGAGCTATGGTTCTTATGCAGATGGTTAATTCCGCAAATCGGTACTGCGAAAGCGGTGTCGATGTGGAGAGGTCCGATTGGCTCGCGGAACGATTTTGAGGCTGAAAGATTTTCGATTGAGGTCAAAACCAGCGGCAGAATTGATGAAAGTCATCAAATCAACGGGCTCGAACAGTTACTGGCGCCTGCACATACAAAGCTGTATCTGTTCAGTTTGCTGGTGAGGGATGAGGCAGGCGGTTCTGAGTCGTTGCCGAATTTAGTCGCCGAATTGAGAGAAATCTTGATGGTAGATTTTACTGCGCAAAAAAATTTTGAAGGAATGCTCGCTGCTGCAAATTTTCAAGAATCGGATGTGGAGCAATATCAGAAGCTGAGATTTAGAATTCGTGGGCAAGGACTCTATCTGGTGGATGAAGGGTTTCCTCGAATTATCCCCTCATCGATTGCGGGGGGGCTCCCAGTAGGTGTTCATGATGTCAAATACGGGCTGAGGCTTGATGGCGCGCAAAAATGGCTCGTCGCAGAAAATCCGGAAACTTCTGTCATTTTCTGAAGACTGCGGTATACGTCATGGATAATTTGGAGATTCCGTTGTTGAAGCGGAATGGTATCTGTGATAGTCGCGAGCCGAAAATAATTTAGCTTTGAGGTGCGTCTTGTTCTCGCTCCGGGTGGCCCTCCGAGCTTTAAGTGCTCTCTTGGTTTTAGACTGTTTCATTGCCGGAGCGTCGCTAGGGGAGGCGAAAGCGAACAGGGTGCTGTGGCCACGCAATCTCCTTTTCAAGCTACGAGGACACGGTTCGTTGCTGAACAGGTGGCTTGAAGATTCCCGACGCTAAAACAAGCCTAGCTGGCTCGTCTTCCTCGCAGTAAAGACAAGCGAGCGGAATACCTAGGGCATCGGCTATTTTGTTGGTGCCGATGCAATCTTGACCAGCTAAACCGCAAAGTGCCAATCCAATATTGACCAGGGTGTTCCACTGACCTGCTGAGAATTTCAGCAGGGGATTCAAGGTGATCACCATGGACATGATTGGCAAGGTCAGGCGCATGAGGCTGCGCGACCAACTCTCCCTCAGCGAGATCGCAAAGCGCACGGGCCTGTCGCGCAACACGGTCAAGAAGTGGCTCAAGGCGCCCGGCGATGTTGCCCCGAAGTACGAGCGGGTGAAGCTCGATGGCAAGCTAACTGCGTTCGAGCCGATCCTGCATCAAGCGCTCACAACCGACAGCCATCGCCCCAAGCATGGACGGCGCAGCGGCCGTGCCTTGTTTGCTCAGATACAGGCCCAAGGCTACCGCGGCGGCTACAGCGCCGTCACCGACTACATCCGGCGCTGGCGGGTGG
>NZ_AFBG01000006.1 GCF_000204195.1 Acidovorax radicis N35 | reverse complement strand
CCGAAGGGATCTGGCCGGTGCGCACAGCATCCGCAGCCTGGCTGCGCACAGCAGCGCGGTCAGCGGTGGACTTGTAGGTCACCACACGCGAACCAGCAGGCTCGATGGAGCGGGTCTGTGCCACGGTAGCGGCTTCAGCAGCCACTTCAGCGCGGGTGCGGTTCGTGTCGAACTTGGTGGCGAACTGCGAAGCATCGGCTTCGTCGGCCTGGGCACCGAAAGAAGCGAAAGCGGCCACAGCGGCGATGGAGAGGAAACGTGCGGTGTTGTTCATGATGAAAATCCTTGAAGTTAAAAAAGCGTCTCAAAAAAACCGGAACAAAGAGCGAGAGAGGAAAGCTGCTTCAAACCGGGTTCGGTGAGTCGCCTTGCGGGTTCGGCTCATCGATGGGTTGAACTGTACGCGGGTGGAAGCGGAAGAAAAACCACCGGGTCGCAAACTAACTGTTCCAGTATTGGAAACAATCTTCTCGGAGATCTTGAGGGTTTACCCAAATAAAAATGGCAAAACGGGGCCTGGGGCATCTTTTGCATCCGATGAATGGGGCGTTTATCAGAAATAGTGCTCAATCGTTTTGGAAATGACCAGCACAGGTAGATGCCTGATCTTTGAGTCCTTGGCCTGGGTGATCAGCGGGCTGTTGCCGAGGTCTTGATATGGCTCAAGGCTGCATGCGTGCCCGGCATTTTTCGTGGGTGCTTCGAAGGGGAACGTCATATAGTCCAAGGTAAGCTTTTGTGTTTCCTGCATGACAGATCCTCTTGTGCCCGCGGGCATCGACGTTGCGGACAGCCCTCACTACTTGCGTGCGTTGACCGATATGGCCGACCAGCGCACCGTGGTCGCTGACGCAGCCATTTACACCGACAACGGCATCAAGCTGGTCGAAAAAGGCGCACGCATTGACAGCCGCCTGTACGACCGCCTGGTGCAGCACAAGCTGCGCGAGCCCATTGACCGCCATCTGTCCATCGAGAATCCCGTAGACGTACCCGCTTTGCTGGCGGCAGGGCAGGCCATGAGCGAGCAGGAAGTGCTGTTCAATCTGCTGGCAGAAGCGTTGGGTTCTGCAGCCCGGCTGCTGGCACCGCTGCGTTCGCTGCCCTTGCCTTCATCCATGGCCTGCAAGCTCACCGTGATGCGCGACCAGCGGCCCGAGCTTTTTCAGCACAGCCTCCAGATGATGGCCGTGGCCGTGTTTCTGGGCATCAAGAGCGGGCTGGTGGAGCGTGATTGCGCCAACCTCGCCGCTGCGGCCTTGCTGCACGACCTGGGTGTGCTGCACATGGACCCGGCCTGGATCGATCCCGACCACAAGGTGGTTGGTGCACAGCGCAAGCATCTGGTGGCACACCCCATCACCGCCATGCTCATGATTCGCGATACCCAGGTCTACCCGAAGGCCGTTGAGGTCGCTGTGCTGGAGCATCACGAGCGCATGGATGGAAGCGGCTACCCGCGTGGCCTGGCAGGTGCCGACATCTCCGCCCTGGGACGTATCTTGCTGCTGGCCGAGGTGGTGGCTGCGTTCTACGAAAAATACGAAGACATGCCCGCGCAGCGCCTGTCGCTGGTGCTGCGGCTGAACCACCGCAAGTTCCCTGCGGCCCTGGTGGCGCACATCCTGCCCCTGCTGCAGGAAGAGGTCGCCCGGGAGTCCGCCCTCATGCCGCTGGGCAACGACGCCTCGCGCCAGATCGACCTGCTGGCCGAAGCTTTTGAATGCTGGGACCAGCTCAAGGTCGCACTGCCCCCCGAAACCAGCGCCAAGGCACTGCCGGGAAGCGCCTTTGTATTCCTCGACGCGCGGCTGTTGGCTCTGCAAAAGGCCTTGCTGGAGGCCGGCTCACATCCCCGGCAGCAGGGCGAGCTCATGGCCCAGTTGCAGGGTGATGCCATCGGCATGGCCGAAGTGGCGCTGGTGGGGCGCGAGGCGCTGTGGCAACTGCAAAGTATTCTGAATGCCAGCCATCGCCGCTGGCCACAGCTGGCAGACCGCGCCACGCCTGCGGATGCGGCTGTGGCGGATTGGTGTGATTGGGCCGTTCGGAAGCTTTGAAAAGGGTGGTCAGCCCACCCGGCTTCGCAGCGAGAACCGATGGCGCGTTGCCCAGCCTGCCATGAGCACCACCAGAATCAGTAGCCCCCATTCAGAGAGCGTGGGAATGGATGCGGGCGGCGCGATGCCGATGTGGACCGTGAATGAATCCGCTGTCGGGCCCGTGCCCCAGGTCCAGAGATAGGTGCCAGGTGTGAGTCCCAGACTGGCGAGTGAGGTCGCAGTCCAGGTGGCCGAGGACGTCAGCGCAGAGCCCGAGACGTAGCCTGTCGGGGCGAAGACAAACCCGGGTCCTGTGCTGTCCAGGCCCACCATGTTGCCAGATCCTGCATCCGCCCCGACAGGGCCTCCGCCTCCGAACGCTGGCGGGCCGGATATCCCCAGGTAGGCGTCCACGGTACCTGCCGTGCCGGTGAAGATCAACCCAGCCGAGGCAATGACTCCGGGGAACAGAGGTCCGCTGCCCGCAGGCGAGAGGGCCCCCAGATTCATGCTCCCGTTGCCACTGGCGACCACATTGCCACCGCTTTCAAAAAAGTAGAGCGTATAGGCTGCGAACGTGTTGCCGGACAGGAGCAGCAACAGGGCGACTGCTGCCGATTGGATTTTTTTCATTCAACGGACCCTCTCTTTTTTGTCCGGCCCATTGTAGGGAGCGTGGCGTGCATTGGCCCAGATTTATATGGCCAGGGATGCCCCGGTGTGCAAAGCCTCTCACCCCAAAGTCTTCCTCGCCAGGCACCCCGTGGCTTCAAAATACTGGTTATATTTACAGTATTCAAATCGTTCTCCTCTTTGTCTTCACCATGTCTGCGCCACGCCACTCCCTGCGGGTTGTCGCGTCCGATCTGCCATTCGCCGTGCCCGGTGTCTGGCATGCGGACGCATTGGGTGCGGGCCAGCAGTCGGCGCAGTCCACGGGCTATGGTCCTCTGGATGCGCAGTTGCCTGGCGGGGGCTGGCCGGTCGGGGCGCTGAACGAGGTGCTGCAGCCCGTGGCGGGCCTGCACGAATGGCAGCTGGTGCTGCCCGCCCTGGTGCAGGCCACGGCCCGGCGCTCGGGTGCGGTGGTGGTGGTCGCGCCGCCTTGTGAGCCTTTTGGACCCGCGCTGCAGGCCCAGGGGCTGGCGGCCGACCGGCTGTGTGTGGTGCGGGCTGATGCTGCGGCTGCGCTGTGGGCGGCAGAACAAGCGCTGCGCTGCCGGGAGGTGCTGGCCGTGATGGCCTGGCTGCCGCAGGTGCAGCCCGCAGCCCTGCGCAGGCTGCAACTGGCAGCAGCACAGCAACGGCAACTGCTGTGGGTGTTTCGCCCTGCCAGTGCTGCGCACCAGGCCTCACCAGCCTTGCTGCGGCTGCAGGTGCTGGGGATGGCCATGCCGGGCGGTGTATCCACATTCCCCGGTATGCAGGTGCACATCCTCAAGCGCCGGGGGCCGCCCCTGGCGCAGGGGCTGGATCTACCGGGTTGCCATTCCCGGTTGGCCCAGGTGCTGGTAGCCCAGGCCGAGCGCCGACGCTCAGCGCAGGTGGTGGCCAGCACTTTCGCCGCAGCCAAGGCCCCCGAGGTGTTAGCCATGCGCCCACCGCTGGGGGCGCTGGGGGAGCTGGGTATAAGGCCAGAGGGGAGGGGGCATGCACTGGATCGCGCTGCCATGGCCCTGGTGCGATGAGTCTTCACTGCCGCCCGGGGCGTCGGTGCAAGCTGCCGCGGCAGGCTGGTGGGCTTTGCGCTTTACCCCGCGTGTGGCACTGGTGGATGCAGAGGCCGTGCTGCTGGAGGTGTCCTCCACCGAGCGGCTGTGGGGTGGGCGCGAGGTGCTGCTGGCCCAGGTGCTGCAGGCCTGGGTCGAGGCATCTGCCAGGGGCATGGACCCCACAGCTACCCAGGGCGCAGTCGAACGTGGGCCTGCAGGAGCAGGGTTGGTGGCGGGCGCCCAATCGCCTGGCGCGCCGGTGGCTTGGGGCAGTGGCCCCACAGCCCTGGTGGCGCACGCCCGGCTGCGGATGGCCTTGGCGGGGCATGCGCTTCCTGCGCAGGGGCCGCTGGGCCTGCCCCTGCACACGCTGACGGCCGTGCGCCCGCATGTGGCCAGCCTGGAGCGCATGGGCTGCCGCACCTGGGGGGCACTGCGGGCGCTGCCGCGCGCCGGGGTGTCGCGGCGTTTTGGTGCGGCGGTGCTTGGGGTGCTGGACCAGGCCCTGGGGGATGCCCCCGAGGCCCACGCCTGGGTGGAGCTGCCTGAGCAGTTTGTGCTGACGGGCGAGCTGCCTGCGCTGGCAGAGTCGGCCGATGCCTTGCTCTGGAGTACCAGCCGCTGCCTTTGCGCCCTGCAAGGCTGGCTGCAAGCGCGGCAGCAGGGCGTGCTGGGCCTGGAACTGGCCTGGCGCCACGACCTGCGGCGCATCGATGGCGTGGCCATCGCCCCCACGCAAGCGCTGCAGGTTCGCACGGCCCAGGCCACGCAGGACATGAGGCACCTGAGGCGCCTGCTGTCTGAGAACCTGGCACGCACCACGCTGGCCGCGCCAGCCAACCAGATCACGCTGCGCCTGCTGGAGGCGGCACCACTTCCACACCGCAGCGCGAGCCTGCTGCCGCCCGATGATCTTGGCGGTGGTGATCCCACCGGCGTTCAGGGTGAGGCCTTGCACCAGCTGCTGGAGCGCTTGTCAGCCCGCCTGGGGACTGACCATGTGCAGGCCCCGGTGCTGCAGGCCGACCACCGCCCCGAATGCATGCAGCAATGGCGCCCTGCGGCCGAGGTGCTGCGTCTCACGGCAGCGGTGACAAAGCACGCTGCAGCCCGGAATGCCCTCACCAGCGTTTCCGCCAGGCTCCTCGATGCGGCCCCCGATGCCCTGCTGCTGCCCACCTGGCTGCTGAACCCGCCCCGGCGGCTGGCCGTGCAGGGCAACCGCCCCTGCCACCATGGCCTGCTGCGCCTGCTCGCCGGGCCCCACCGCTTCGAGGCAGGCTGGTGGTCTGCGGCCGAGGAGGGCGCAGGCCCAGCCCCCGGTGGGGGGGCGCTGGCCTTGCGCGACTACTTTGTGGCGCACAACGACGTCGCGGGGCTGGTGTGGGTGTTCCGCGAGCGGCTGGCGCCGGAGCCAGCCGGGTCTGATGGCCCCCCAGCCGCCGTGCGGCCCCATCGCTGGTTCCTGCATGGGGTGTTTGGGTGATGCCAGCGGAGCTTTTATGGGGCTGATACCGTCCTCTGCATCTTCCGCATCTTCTGCAACTGCCTTGGCGGGGCGTTCCACGGCGGCCCCGCCTGCGCGGCCGACCCCAGCCGTACTGCCGGGCTATGCCGAGCTGCACTGCCTGTCCAACTTCAGCTTCCAGCGGGGGGCATCGCACCCCCAAGAACTCGTGGAGCGCGCACTGGCGCTGGGCTACCAGGCCCTGGCGCTGACGGACGAATGCTCGGTGGCAGGCGTGGTACGCGCCTGGGAAGCGGCCCTGGAATGCGGCTTGCACCTCATCGTGGGCAGCGAGTTTGTGTGGGGCGATCTGCGGGTGGTGGTGCTGGCGCGGGATGCCGAGGGTTGGGGCAACCTGTGCGAGTTCATCACCGCCGCCCGCGCGGCCGCACCCAAGGGGCAGTACCACGTGGGCACGGCCAGCCCATGGGGGACCTTGAAGGGGTGCGAATTGTTGCTGTCCCCATGTCGGCAGGGCTTTGATGCTTCTGATTTGATAGCTATTAGCGCTTGTCTATCAAGCGCTAGGGGCCAATTTGACTCATACTTTGACGGCCACCTCTGGCTGGTGGTCGAGCTGCACCTGGCCCCGGACGACAGCCTGTGGCTGGCCACGCTGCAGCGTGCGGGCGCGGCGCTGGGCTTGCCACTGGTGGCAGCGGGTGATGTGCACATGCACGCCCGTTCGCGCAAGCCGCTGCAGGACGTGATCACCGCCGTGCGCCTGGGCTGCAGCGTGGGCGAATGTGGTTTTGCGCTGCAGCCCAATGCCGAGCGCCACCTGCGCCGGCGCGTGCGGCTGGCGGGCATCTACCCGCCCGAGTTGCTGGACGCCACGCTCACGGTGGCGGGGCGCTGCACTTTCCGCCTGGATGAAATCAAGTACCAGTACCCGCTGGAGACGGTGCCCGCCGGCATGACACCCGCACAGGCCCTGGCCTGGCTGGTGGATGTGGGCGTGCAGGGCGAATACCCGCAAGGCGCGCCAGAGAAGGTGTGGGTGCAGATCCGCAAAGAGCTGGATCTGATCGCACACTGCCAGTACGAGATGTACTTCCTCACGGTGCATGACATCGTGCGCTACGCACGCAGCCAGAACATCCTGTGCCAGGGCCGTGGCTCGGCTGCGAATTCGGTGGTCTGCTACATGCTGGGCATCACGGCCGTCCCGCCCGAGAACACCAACCTGCTGTTCGAGCGCTTCATCAGCAAGGAGCGCAAGGAGCCGCCCGACATTGACGTGGACTTCGAGCACGACCGGCGCGAGGAGGTCATCCAGTACATCTACGAAAAATACGGCCGCGAGCGCGCCGCCATCGCTGCGGTGGTCACCACCTACCGCACGCGCAGTGCCCTGCGCGATGTGGGCAAGGCACTAGGTGTGGCGCCGGCCTTGGTCGATGCCTTTGCCAAGGACCACCACTGGTTTGACGAACAGTTCGCCACCGACCGGCTGCAGGAACTGGCTGAAAGCCTGGGCGCACCGCTGCACCGGCACACGGCCACGCTGTGGCTGGAGCTGGCAGCAGACCTCAAGGGCTTTCCGCGCCACCTGAGCCAGCATGTGGGCGGTTTTGTGCTCACGCAGGGCAAGCTCACGCGCCTGGTGCCGGTGGAGCCGGCGAGCATGGAGGATCGTTCCGTCATCCAGTGGGACAAGGACGACCTGGATACCATGGGCTTGCTCAAGGTCGATGTGCTGGCCCTGGGCATGCTCAGTGCCTTGCGCCGCTGCCTGGATCTGCGCGATGCCTTGCGCGGTGAGCGCTGGGACCTCAAGGGCATTCCGCCCGAAGACCCTGCCACCTACGACATGATCTGCGCCGCCGACACTGTGGGCGTGTTCCAGATCGAGAGCCGCGCGCAGATGAGCATGCTGCCGCGCCTGCGGCCCCGCAAGTTCTACGATCTGGTGGTGGAGGTGGCCATCGTGCGGCCCGGGCCTATCCAGGGTGGCATGGTGCATCCTTATCTGAAGGCGCGAGAGGTCGAGCGGCAGATGCGCAGTGCGGGCAGCACGGAGCCTTTTCCGTTGGAGTACCCGGAGCTGCGCAACGCACTCGAACGCACGCTGGGTGTGCCTATCTTCCAGGAACAGGTGATGCAGATCTCCATCGATGCCGCCGGTTTCACGCCGGGCCAAGCCGATGACCTGCGCCGCTCAATGGCGGCCTGGAAGCGCAAAGGGGGCGTGCACCGGTTTGAAAAGCCGTTGAAAGACGGCATGGTCGCCCATGGTTATGCCGCCGAATTCGCCGACCGCATCTTCCAGCAGATGTTGGGCTTCGGCGAATACGGCTTTCCTGAAAGCCACGCCCACAGCTTTGCCTTGCTGGCCTATGCCAGCAGCTGGCTCAAATGCCACGAGCCCGCGTGTTTTCTGGTCGCGTTGCTCAACTCGCTGCCCATGGGCTTTTACACCGCCTCGCAACTGGTGCAGGATGCGCGCCGCCACGGCGTGCGCGTGCTGCCCATCGACGTGACCCTCAGCCACCACGATTGCACGCTGGAAGGTCCGGCCGAATACTTGCGGCCTGCCAAGGGGCTGCCCACGCCGCTGCTACCGCAACCGGCTGTGCGCCTCGGCCTGCGGCTGGTGGGCAGCCTTCAGGAAGAGGCTGCCAAACGCCTAGTGCAAGTCCGCGTCGCAGGCCCTGCCTTTGCCAATACCGAAGACCTGGCCCTGCGTGCCCACCTGAGCCAGCAAGACCTGCAGGCCCTGGCCGCTGCCGATGCCTTGGTCAGCCTTTCGGGCCACCGGCGCCAACAGATGTGGGACGCTGCCGCGCAGCACACCGCACCCGCGCTGCTGCGCGATGTGCCCGTGCACGAAGCGCCGCTGGCCTTGCCAGCCGCGCCCGAGGGGGAGGAAATCCTGTTCGACTACGCCGCCACCGGTCTCACCCTGCGCCGCCACCCGCTGGCCCTGCTGCGCCCGCGCCTGGACCGCTGGCGCCTGCAGACTGCCCTGCAGTTGAACACCGTGCCCCACGGTCGCAAGGTGCGCGCCTGCGGCATCGTCACCGTGCGCCAGCGCCCCGGCACCGCCAAAGGCACGATGTTCGTCACGCTGGAAGACGAGACGGGCCCCGTCAACGTGATCGTGTGGCCTGCGCTGGTGGACACTTGGCGCAATGCGCTGCTGCGCTCACAGCTGCTGGCGGTGGAAGGCATGTGGCAGTGCAGCGTGCCGGAGGGGGGGGAGGCCACCCCGGGTCGCACCCCATCGCCTCCCTCAGAGAACCCGGCGTCGACGGTGGTCCGCCACCTGGTGGCCCAGCGTTTCAAGGACCTCACCCCGCTGCTTGGGCGCATGGCCCAGGCACTGCAGGGCAGCCGGGACTTTCATTGAAGGCAAGTGGCAACCCCCTGAGCGGCTACGCTGGTTGTCTGTGATGAGTGCGAAGCGCTGCGAAACAAGGTGTTGAGATCAGAGGCCTGACTCCAGCGGCTACCGCTCGCGCAGATAAGCGTGGGGGTCGATGAAAAACGCTTTTTTGTAGCCCTGCGTTGCGCCATCCACCTTCCACGGTGCGGGCAGCATGCGCACGATCGAATAGTGCAGGTGTGGCGGTTTGCCCTGCGCGTTGCCGCTGGCGCCCAGCGTGCCAATCGCCTCACCAGACGCCACGAAGGACAGGGCCCCGGTTCGGATCGAGTCCAGGTGTGCAAAGTAATGCAGCCGCCAGCGCGGCCCGAGCACCAGCACCACCTTGCCGCCTTTGGCGATCTCCCCTGTAAACAGCACGACGCCGTCCGTGGTGCTCAGCACCGGCGTGCCCGCCTGGCCAAAGATGTCGATGCCCTTGTGCACACCCGAGCTGCCCCAGGGCTCGAACCAGAAGGACTGGGGGTGCCAGTCCTTCGCCGATGCCCCGGCCACAGGGATCTGGATACGCTCCGGAAGCAGCAGGCCCGCCACGAGCGCCGCCAGCAGGGTGAGGCCCAGAATCTTCGCAATTTTCATGAACGCGATTATTCCGCGCCCCCAACGTTGCAGCCGATACCGATCAGCGCGAAGGGTCTGTCTTGCTGGCGGCCTGCCGCGCGGGCTGCGAGGCCGTGCCGGCTGCCCCCTGTACGCCGGGCTTGACAGGCTGCTGGGCCAGGTTCAGCAGCGGCTTGCAATGGGTGTCGTCGTCCGCTGCAGGCACGGTGATGGGTACCAGGGCCAGCGCGGCGGGAGCCACCACGGCGGCTACCACCGCAGCGCCTGCACGCAGCAGCAGCGGGCCGGCTTCGACGCCCACATCCGGGTTGCCAAACGTGCCCCTCACATACAGGGGTGAACGCAGCGAAAAGAACTTCCATTGCAATGACTCGGGCTTGATGCGCAGGTCCAGGGCCTCGGTCCCCAGGTCGATGGTGCCCGTGGCCTCCACCACGGCATCGTCGGTGCTCATCTTCACGATGCGTGTGGTGGCCAGGCCGTCCACCACGGTGAAGTCCGCCACCGCGCAGCGCAGGTGCACCTCCTTGTTTTCGCCAAAGAGCTTGCCCACGATGATGCTGCCCACGTTGAGGGCGGCCAGGTCCAGCATCTGCTTGCTCAGCGTGCCCTCGCGCACATACAGGCGCATCTCGCCCGTACCGTGGCCCAGCAGCCCGGCCATGCTGTTGCCGGTGCTCTCCAGGGCGATGGCTCCGTCCATCCGGCCCAAGCTTTTCTTCATGAGCTGCACCTTGGGGAACAGGGCAGACAGTTGCAAGCCCTGCACGGTGCCGCGTATCTGCGCCTTGAGGGGGGCGGTGCGTCCATCGATGGTGACCTGCGATTCGATCTTGCCGTCTGCCACGCCAAACGTGAGGGGCGCCAGCCTGAGCTGCGCGTTCTCCATCACAGCGCGCGTGCTCAAGTCCTGCAGCGGCAGGCTCTCGGGGCGGATGATGTGGCGGCCCTTGAACACGATGTCCATGTCCATGGCATTCCAACGCTCAGCCGCAAATTGCGAGTCTGGCAGCACCTTGCCGCCCTGGCTGCGGCTGCGTGGTGTGTTGCCGGACTGGCGGGTGCCCAGCGTCGGCCCCAGGTCTGCCAGGCGCAGCTGGTTGGATGTCATGGTGCCGGTGAGCCGGGGGCGTGGTTTGCCCGAGGTGTATTTCAGCGACCCCTGCAGATCACTCTGGCCCACCTTGCCGCGAAAATCGCTGTACTCCCACACCGCGCGTTCGGGCGCCAGGCTGCCGGTCAGCCGTCCGCGTGTTTCGAACGCCGGGGTATTGGGCAGCACCAGCCCGGTCAGGTCGTACAGGTCGGCCATGCTGCCGCCTTTGAGGAACACCTGAAAATCCAGCCCCGAGAGCGCCCCGGGGTTGGCCAGCACCCCCTCAGCCGAGAGTGCCACGCTGCCTGCGCTGGCATCGATCTGCAGCGGGTAATTCACCACCTTGTTGCGCAGGCTGATCACCTGGCCCGCCCGTCCCCGTCCCTCGATCCGGGCCTGGGCATAGCGGCCTTGCAGTTCAAAGCGCAGGCCATAGGGTGTGGCCTCTGTGGTGGCGACTGCAGGTGGTGTTGCAGCCTGATCGGCCGCACTGGCCGGGGCCCTTGCGACCGCACTTGCAGGGGCAACGGGCCCCGTCGTGTCAATACGCGCCTTCAGGTCCAGGTCTTTGACGGCGTCGGCATAGGCCAGCACGCCCTGGTGCACCACCAGCTGGTCTACATCAACGCTCCACCCGCTCCTGGGGCCGTCCTTGCGCTCAAAGGTCCAGTTGTTGGTGCCTTCGGCCGTGCGGGCCAGCGCCACCTGGGGGTCGATGAGTGCTACGGTATCGATCGACAGGTGCCGCCCCAGAAGGGGCAGCAGGCGCACCGTGGCAGTGGCGCTGCCAATGCGGGCCATGGTGGAAGCATCAGGCAGATCCGCTGTGCCCTTGGAAGGCGCTTTACCATCGGCGCGCTGAAATGGCGGCGCAAACCCCACGGGGTGATCCATCACCAGGCGCTCGGCCTTGACCGTCACGCCGGGTATCCATCGGTGCCACCCGTCTTCCAGGGGTTGGGGCCAGCGCCACGCTGCCGACAAGTCGCCCTCAATGGCAAAGTGCCGGCCCGTGGCTTCGCTGACTTTGTCGTTGACCCAGGGTTTTGCGCGGTTCCAGTCGATCACGGCCAGCAAGGCGCCGAGCACCAGCAGCAACACCGCCACCAGCCCCAGAGCCATCAGCACCCACCGTGCACAACGTTGCCCAACGCCCGGGGCAGGCAAGGTGTGGCCGATGGTCGCGGCAGCGCTGGGCAGATCGGCAGAAGGCGGGGCAGGTGGTGATGGCATGAAAGGCGAATGGGTTGTGGCCGCGTTCCGCAGAACGATTCGTTGTACGGGGAATGCGTGGGTGCAGCGTTGGCTCACGCGGCACAGGGCCTCTTGGGTTCATGCTAGCCCGCATCGGCGTGCGATGTGGCGGTGCAGCCGCAACTGCCGCCCTTGTCCTACAGGGCGATACCCGCGCCAGCGCGCCCTAAAATCCGCGCAATATGCACAACCCCCGCCATGCCCACGCCCCGCCCATGCGCGATGGCGTGGGGCCCAGCTGCGTGGTGCTGCCCACCCACGGGCACGGCAGCATGCTGGATTTTCTGGCGCAGCGTCTGCCGGTGGTCACCCGCGACGAATGGTTGCAACGCATGGAGGCGGGCGACGTGGTGGACGAACGTGGCGAACCCGTGGCGCCTGGGCGCCCGTTTGAAGGCAGCCTGCGGGTGTATTACTACCGCAGCCTGCCTGCTGAACCCGCATTGCCGTTCGCAGAAGCGGTGCTGTACCAGGACGAGCATCTCGTGGTGGCCGACAAGCCCCATTTCATGCCGGTAACACCGTCCGGCCGCTATCTGCACAACACACTGCTGGTGCGCCTCAAGCGTCAGCTGGGGCTGCCAGAACTGTCGCCCTTGCATCGCATTGACCGGGACACGGCAGGGCTGGTGCTGCTGTCGGTGCAGCAGCGCACACGCGGGGCCTACCAGGCCCTATTCCGCGACCGCCAGATCACCAAACATTACGACGCGATTGCGCCCTGGCGCGAAGACCTTGTGTTTCCGCGCGAGCACCTCAGCCGTTTGGAGGAAAGCCCGCAGTTCTTCCGCATGCAGGAAGTACCTGGCGAACCCAACAGCCACACGCAGATGCACGTGCTGCAGGTGGCCAGCGCAGGCGATTGGGCGCGTTATCGCCTGTCGCCCGTCACGGGCAAGCGCCACCAGTTGCGCGTGCATATGGCGGCCCTGGGGCTGCCGCTGCGCAACGACCCGTTCTATCCGGTCGTGAACGATCCGCCTGAAGGAGATTATTCGCGGCCGCTGCAGCTTTTGGCGCGGTCGCTGGAGTTCGTGGACCCTGTCACGCGCGAGCCCCGCGCGTTTGAGAGCGCGCAGCGGCTCGATTTGCCGGCTTAGGCCACATCACCGCTGTTGGCGCATGCCCGCCCATTCCGGGAGTCCCTTGCGCGGGCAGGGCATTGGGTGGAATTTTGGTTTTGAACACAGATAAGGTAACTTGGTTACCCATTCTGGGCAGAGGGCCTGGGAGCTGAAAAATGAAAACAACAGTGAACCCCACCACACCCCATCGCTCGGTCGCGTTCAAGCTTTCGCTGACGGCACTGCTCAGCCTTCTTCTGGTGCTCATCATCACGATGGGCATCGTCAGCGCCTTGCTCTGGCAGAACTTTGGGCACCTTGCGCGTGGTGATGCGCAGCAATACGCGGCCCAGCTGCGCACGCTGGTGCAGATGTTCGATGAAACCGCACAAGAGCAGGCCAAGCGGGATTTCACGCTGTTCAAGGCCAACTTTCCGGGCAATTTCTCGCTGAGCGAGGTACCCGGGGCCGACGGCAAGCCTGAGGCGACGCTGGCGTTTCAGGGTGCTTCGGTCAACGGCAACTTCGAGGTGGTAGACCGGTTTTCCAAGGACAGCATGGGCGCGGTAGCCACCATCTTCGCGCGTTCGGGCGACGACTTCATCCGCGTGACCACCTCGCTCAAGAAGCAGGACGGCGACCGTGCCTACAAGACCCTGCTCGACCGCAAGCACCCTGCCTATGAGTTGATGAACCAAGGCAAAACCTTCATCGGCCGCGCCAACCTGTTCGGCCGTGAGTACATGACGGTGTACGAGCCCATTCGCGAGGGCAATCGGACCATCGGCATCCTGTTCATTGGTTCGGACATCGCCCCCATCCTGGGCAAACTCAACACCGTGATGGCGGGGCAAAAACTATTTGCCACAGGCGCTGTCTACGCGGTCAACATTTCCTCCGGCCCAGCACGGGGCAGTGTTTTCGGGCTGCCGGGAGCCAATGCGGCACTCAAGATCGATGAGAAAGTGGACGATGCCAAAGCCTGGCTGGCGTCGCTGACGGGCGTGGAGCAAAGCGGGGATTTTGAATCGGCCTGGTCGCCACGTCGCAGCGGCGATGGCGACAATGCCACGCGTTTTGTGGCGGTGCAGCGCTACAAGCCTTGGAGTTGGGCCATCGTGGCCGAGGCGCCGCAGTCTGAAATGATGGGCGAAGCGCGCAGTGTGCTGACCTGGTTGTGGCTGGGGGTGTTGGTGGCCTTGGTATTGCTCGCCGTGGTGCTCGTGGTGGCCACACGCCGTCTGGTGGGGGCACCCGTGCAACAACTGAGCACGGCGCTGGGTTACCTGGCGCAGGGCGACCTCACGCACGCCGTGTCCCTGAAATCCCGTGACGAAATCGGCAGCCTGGCCCAGGCCATGGAGGGCTTTCGCGTTCGCTTGGTCGATAGCCTGGGCACCGTGCGCACCAGCGCCGAAAGTGTGTCTGCCGCCAGCACTGAAATCGCGCAGGGCAACCAGGACCTGTCGGGCCGCACCGAAAGCCAGGCTAGCTCGCTGGAGGAAACGGCGGCCAGCATGGAACAGCTGGGTGCCACCATCCGCCACAACGCCGACAGCGCCAGCCAGGCCAACCAGCTCGCCGTGGGTGCCAGCCGAGTGGCCGCCCAGGGCGGTGACGTGGTGTCCAAAGTGGTCAGCACCATGCAGAACATCAACACCAGCAGCCAGAAGATTGCCGACATCATCGGTGTGATTGATGGCATTGCCTTTCAGACCAACATCCTGGCACTCAATGCGGCAGTCGAAGCCGCGCGTGCGGGCGAGCAGGGGCGGGGTTTTGCCGTGGTGGCTGCCGAAGTGCGCAACCTGGCCCAGCGTACGGCTGCAGAAGCCAAGGCCATCAAGGAACTGATCGGTGCCAGCAACGCCATGGTGCAACAGGGCTCGGTGCTGGCCGATCAGGCGGGCACCACGATGCAGGAGGTTGTCAGCTCTATCCAGCGCGTGGCCGACATGGTTTCCGAAATCAGCGCCGCCAGCAGCGAGCAGACCGCTGGTGTGGGCCAGGTGGGAGAAGCGGTGACGCAACTGGACCAGACCACGCAGCAGAATGCCGCGTTGGTGGAAGAAATGGCCGCTGCGGCCAGCAGCCTGCAGACGCAGGCGCACCAGATGGTGTCTGCGATTGCGCAGTTCAACCTGGGGGGGGCTGGTGCCAGCACCGGTTTGCCAGCCCTGGCGGGTGGGGCCTCCCGCAACCGGGCAATTTCCGGCTGAATGGCCTAGAAGGCAAAACGCCCGCGGGCTGCGGGCGGCTTTGCCACGGCAGGATCAGCGAAACGGAATGGGCTTGCCCTTTGCAGGAGCGCTTTTCGGAAGCCGCGAATTGAAGAATTCGGCCAGCGCCCGCTGGGTATCGGGGTGCAGCCGCCAGGCGGTCCAGCCCAAGCCAATGCTGCGCAGGTACACGGTGACATGGGCATCCTCCAGCGGGTACTGGATGGCGAGAGCCGGGTTGTCCTGCGACATCACCGGGACTCCGCTCCCACTGCTGTCTTGGGGAGCCGGGGTGACTTCGGGCGTCATCTGCGAGCGCAACATGGCCAGCTCACGAATCAGATTTTCGATCTCCGGCGCTGTGAGCGTTTTGTTGATTGCCAGGGTGGCCTGCGTGCGGTCGTCGCTCAGTTGCATGGGGTCTTTCCTTCTTTCGCTGAGAGTTGTGAAGGGCTCCATTGTGCTGCCTCCGGTCTGATGCCTGCCGATGCCCGTGGAAACCCGGGGCCGCAGACCTTCGGCCAAGCCCGGTCCGGACATGCTGCCGCGTGGCTACAATACGGCTGCAGTTGAAACTCTGAAGCGGCGCAGGCCCACCGGATGTCTTCAATGGCCAGACTGAAATACCGTTGTCAATCAACGGGTTACAGAAGGCGGGTGTAGTTCAATGGTAGAACGGCAGCTTCCCAAGCTTCATACGAGGGTTCGATTCCCTTCACCCGCTCCAGCCCTCTCAGGCTGACCAGCTTTTCCCAACTCCCCTCCGGCTTTATCTCTTCGCGCTGCGTGTATTGCGCGGGTTGCCTGCCCTCGTGTGGCGCTCCGCCAGCAAGCGTTGATTCCGCATATTCATAGTCGTTTTGTTTGGTTGGGCCAAGGACTGGGCCCTTCTAAATTCCGTGTACCGGGTGCCGCAAGCCCCGGCATTTCAACGACACGGAAAGGAAGACGATGTTTACCGCACCATCCACAACCACTTTTGCGCAAACGGCGTGCACGTGGCTCCGCGCCTCCGCGCTGGGCAGCGCCATGCTGGTCTGCAGTGCGGTATTTGCCGCCACCCCCATTCCCGCAGGACCCCTGGTCTCCACGGAGTGGCTGGCACAGAACCTCGATAACCAGCAGGTGCGCATCGTCGAAGTGAGCGTGAACCCTGGCCTTTATGAGCGCGGCCATGTGCCGGGTGCGGTCAACTTCTCGTGGCACCAGGATCTGAACGACCGCGTGCGCCGCGACATCGTGGGCAAGGAGGCCTTTGAGGCGCTGTTGTCCAAGGCGGGCGTATCGCAAGACACCACCGTGGTGCTGTACGGCGACACCAACAACTGGTTTGCCGCGTGGGGAGCGTGGGTGTTTGACATCTATGGTGTCAAGAACGTGAAGCTGCTCGACGGCGGCCGCAAGAAGTGGGAGGCGGAGAACCAGCCGCTGAACAACCGCGTACCGGATGTGGCAGCCACCAGCTACAAGGTGACCAAGGTGAATACCGACCTGCGCGCCCGCCTGTCGGACGCACTGGCAGCCGCCGAAGGCAAGAGCAACGCGAAGCTGGTGGACATCCGCTCGGCCGACGAATACTCCGGCAAGATTTTTGCCCCGGCGGGTGTGCCCGAGCTGAGTATCCGCGCCGGCCACATCCCCGGCGCGGCCAACGTGCCCTGGGGCCAGGCAGTGAAGGAAGACGGCACCTTCAAGTCGGCTGAAGATCTCAAAAAGCTCTACGCCAGCGCAGGCCTGGATGGCAGCAAGCCCATCATCACCTACTGCCGCATCGGCGAGCGCTCCAGCCACACCTGGTTTGCGCTGTCCAAGATCCTGGGCTACAGCGTGAAGAACTACGACGGCTCGTGGACGGAATACGGCAACTCGGTGGGCGTGCCCATCAGCAACCCGGCGGGCACCATCTGGGCTGCGAAGTGAATGGGTTGACCGACAGAACCTTTTGGGAAGAAGGTGCAATGCAGAACAAAGAGAGTTTTTGATTTTTGGTAGGGGGTCTCCTTTACAGCCCGCCTTGTGCGGGCTTTTTTATGGGTGAGGTGCAATGACATACAAGATCAATTTCTCTCACGCAGGAAGCTTGGCACTGCTGGCGGTATTGGTTTGGGCGGCCCAGGCTCTGCAGGGCCTGCCCGGCGGGCGCACGCTCGTTTTTGCGCTGGTCACGGGTGCGGTGTTGGGGCTGGTGCTGCAGCGCTCGCGCTTTTGCTTTTACTGCCATGCGCGCGACTGGTTGGAAGACCGTAATCCGCGCGGGCTGCTGGCGATTGTGCTGGCGCTGGCGGTGGGGGTGGTGGGCTATACCGTGGTGCTGGGCAGCTGGTTGCCGGTGCCCCAGCCGGGCAAGCTGCCGCCTGACATGCACATCGGCCCCGTGAGCTGGGTGCTGGTAGCGGCTGGGCTGTCGTTTGGCGCGGGCATGGTGGTGTCGGGCTCGTGCATCAGCGCGCACTGGTACCGACTGGCCGAAGGGTCAACGGTGTCGCCGTTTGCGCTTGTCGGGTCGGCGCTGGGCTTTATCCTGGGTTTCAAGACCTGGAACCCCTTGTACAGCCTGAGCGTTGCCGATGCGCCCGTGGTCTGGTTGCCCGCCCACCTGGGGTATGGCGGTGCCTTGCTGGTGCAACTCGGCGGGTTGGCCCTGGTGGCTGCCTGGCTGTGGCGTGGCTTTGCACGGGAGGCCGCCATCACGTCGGCACCGGGTATCGGACCTGCCGTGCCCGGGTTAGGCACCGTGTGGCGCAACCTGTGGACCGGGCGCTGGCACTACTGGGTTGGAGGGCTGGCCGTGGGGCTGATTGGTGCCTTCGCGATTGTGCGGATGCGGCCATTGGGCGTGACGGCCACGCTGGGCAGTGCGGCCCGCCAGTGGGCGCAGGGGCAGGGTTGGATTCCTGATCGGCTCGATGGGCTCGACGGTTTTGCGGGCTGCGCCACCGCGCCGCAGTCCACCTGGTTCACCCCCAATGCCTTGCTGCTGGCGGGGCTGGTGACGGGGGCGTTTGTAGCCGCCCTGGCCAGCCGCCAGTGTGCGCCGCGCTGGCCCACCTGGCGCGACGCCGTGCGCGGCCTGTCGGGCGGCGTGTTGCTCGGCTGGGGTGCGATGACAGGGCTGGGCTGCACCATTGGCACGCTGTTGTCCGGCGGCATGGCTGGGGCGCTGTCGGGCTGGGTGTTTGGGGCGGCAGTGTTCTTCGCAGTGTGGGCAGGCCTGCGTGTGAAGGCGGTGCTGCGTCGCTGACGAGGCTGAATATTTTGAAGCGTTTTTAACCGCTAGCGCTTATCCATAAAGCGCTAGCAGCTATCAAAAGCATATCAACGGGAAGTCGCCCTGGCGCCGGTCACTTCTGAATGTCGCCCAGGCACAGGTACTTGATCTCCACGTAGTCGTCCATGCCGTAGTGCGAGCCCTCGCGGCCCAGGCCCGACTGCTTGACGCCACCAAAGGGCACATGCTCGGTGGCCAGGATGCCCACGTTGGCGCCGACCATGCCGTATTCCAGCGCCTCGGTCACGCGGAAGATGCGACCCACGTCGCGGCTGTAGAAGTAGCTGGCCAGGCCGAACTCGGTGTTGTTGGCGGCGTCGATGGCTTCCTGCTCGGTCTTGAACTTGAAGACCGGAGCAAAGGGGCCAAAGGTCTCTTCGCGCGCGCACAGCATGTCGGCCGTGGCGTTGGCCACCACCGTGGGCTCGAAGAACTGGCCTGACCCCAGGCTGGTAAGGCGCTGGCCGCCAGCCACCACCTGGCCACCCTTGGCCAGCGCATCGTCCACATGGCGCTGAACTTTCGCCAGCGCGGCTTCTTCGATCAGCGGGCCCTGGTTCACGCCGGCTTCAAAACCGTTGCCCACCTTGGCGGTTTTCACCTTGGCGGCGAACTTGGCCACGAACTCGTCGTACACGCCTTCCTGCACATAAAAACGGTTGGTGCACACGCAGGTCTGGCCCGCGTTGCGGTACTTGCTGGCAAAGGCGCCTTCCACGGCGCTGTCGATGTCCGCATCGTCGAACACCAGGAAGGGCGCGTTGCCGCCCAGCTCCAGCGACATCTTCTTGACCGTGGGGGCGGACTGCGCCATCAGGATGCGGCCCACTTCGGTGCTGCCGGTGAAGCTGATGTGGCGCACCACGTCGCTCGCACACAGCACCTTGCCGATGGCGATGGAGTTGTCGCTGTCGGCGGGCAGGATGTTGAACACGCCGGCAGGGATGCCCGCACGCAGGGCCAGCTCTGCGGCGGCCAGGGCGGTGAGCGGTGTCAACTCGGCGGGCTTGATGACCACGGTGCAGCCCGCAGCCAGGGCAGGGGCCACCTTGCGGGTGATCATGGCCAGCGGGAAGTTCCACGGTGTGATGGCGGCACATACGCCAATGGGTTGTTTGAGCACCATCAGGCGGCGGCTGTTGTCGAATTGGGGCAACACCTCGCCGTTCACGCGCTTGGCCTCTTCGGCAAACCATTCCACAAAACTCGCACCGTAGGCCACCTCGCCCTTGGCTTCAGCCAGGGGCTTGCCTTGTTCGGCCGTCATGATGCGGCCCAGGTCGTCCTGGTTCGCCATCAGCAGGTCGAACCATTTGCGCAGGATGATGCTGCGCTCCTTGGCGGTCTTGGTCTTCCAGGGGCCCCAGGCCGCATTGGCCGCGGCAATCGCTGCCTCGGCGTCGGCGGGGCCCAGGTTGGCCACATCGGCCAGCTTGAGGCCTGTGGCCGGGTCGTTCACGTCAAAGCGGCTGCTGCCCGCCACCCACTGGCCATGGATGAGGCCGTCGGTCTTGAGCAGCGTGGGGTCGTTGAGCAGTGCGAGGGGGGAAGTCTTCATGTCCATGGGGTCTCCGGATGCAGGTGAAATAACGGCAAAAAGAGGGCGCTGTCAGTGCCAAAGTGCGGGCAGTGCGGTGCGTGGATGCGGGGCGACGGGCAGGCTATCACGGGCGGTGCGGGCGGGTGTCGCCTGCGTTGCAGGGCCCTGAGGCAGCTGAAAGATGCTGACCAGCTCGGCCAGACGTGCCGCCTGGCCTTGCAGGCTCTGGGTGGCGGCTGTGCCTTGTTCCGCCAGGGCCGCGTTTTGCAAGGTGGTTTCGTCCAGCCGTGCCATGGTGCCGCTGATCTCGCGGATGCCTTCGTACTGGCGCGCCATGGCGTGGTGCATGTCGCCGATCATGGCGCTGATCTCCTGCACCTGCGAGACGATGGCGCGCACCGAAGCCCCTGCCTGCTGCACATGCTGGTGGCCCTGCGCCACCTTGTCCACGTTGTGGTGAATGAGCCGCTTGATCTCTCGGGCTGCCTCGGCACTGCGCTGGGCCAGCGAGCGCACTTCGGTGGCTACCACGGCAAAGCCCCGGCCTTGCTCGCCAGCGCGCGCGGCTTCCACGGCAGCGTTGAGCGCGAGGATGTTGGTCTGGAACGCAATACCGTCAATCACTGCCGTGATGTCGCTGATGGTCTTGGACGAGGTGGTGATGTCTTCCATGGTGGCCACCATCTGCTGCACGGCATGTCCGCTGTCTGCCGCTGCGCCAGAGGCCCCGTCTGCGAGGCGATGGGCCTGCTCGGCCTTGACCGTGCTGTCCCGCACCGAATCGGTCAAGACGGACACGGCAGCGGCGGTTTGCTGCAGGTGGCTGGCCTGCTCTTCGGTGCGTTGGCTCAGGTGGAGGTTGCCGGTGGCCAGCTCTGCCGAGCCGGTGGCAATGCTCTCGCTGCTGTTGCGCACATCGCCGACCAGGGCCGCCAGGCGGCCGCGCATGGTGGCCATGGCCGCCATGACACTGCCCGGCAGGGCGCGCGCCGACCCGGCGGGGGGTGCTGCGCTCAGGTCGCCCTGGGCGATGGTCAGCGCCATGTGCGCCACATCGACCGGCTCGCCCCCCAATTGCCGCGTGATGGAGCGGATGACCATCGCGGCCAGGCCTGTGCCCAGCAGCAGCGCCAAGGTGCAGCTGCCCGCGAGCAGGGCCATGGAGAACACATAGGTAGCCCGACCTTTGGCGGCCAGCGCATTCGCCGCGTCGGTGGTGAACTGCCATTGCTGTTCCACCGCCGCTGCACTGGCCGCAAACAAGCGCTGTGACCGGCCGGTGAAAAGGCGCCGCGCTTCTTCTGCCCGGGTGGGGTCGGAGAGCGACTCCCGCGATACGGCGCGCAGCTTGTCCCAGTAGGCCATGGCCGTTTGCGTCACGTCGGCCACCGCCATCCACAAGGCCCGGTCTTCTTCGCCCGTCAGTCGCTGTTCATGTTCGGCGAGGCTGCTGCGCAGCTGGGCATGGGCTTCGTCAATGCCCTTTTCCAGAAGGTCCATCTCGGCGGCGGAGACGGTCATGAGGTGCTGTGCCTGCAGGATCCGGATGGCGGCCAGCTTTTCCTGCCAGGACTTGACGGCCTGCAACGATGGCGTGGTGTTGCGTGTGTAGTGGTCCAGCGTTTCATGGAGCACCAGGATGCGCTGCGCCGCCACAAGGCCCACGCCCGCCAGCAGGGCCAGCAGCAAGCCCAGCGTGCACATCAGGCGCACCCAGACCTTCATGGCGCTGACCGCCTGTAGTGTTTTGCGAATCATGGCGTGCCTGCTGCCCAGCGGCGCTCTACCGAAGCGCCCTGCGTGCGCCAGAAACCGGCGTCAAAGGCCAGGGACCTGCGCAGGTTCGCGGGGGCGGAGGGCAGGTCGCTGGGGGCCATCGACAGGTCGACCAACGGTGTGTGCGATGAGCCACCTCCTGTCGGTTCTGCAGACCGGGGGCGATTTTCTTCATAGCGCAGGATGGCACCCATGTGGGTGGGGCCGTAGGGAATCGCCTGCGAAAAAGCGAGCTGTGCGGCTTCCGACGTGGCAAAGCGAATGAAGTCCAGTGCCATCGCCTGCCGTGGAGTGCCCCGCACAATGGCCCAGTAGTCCATCTCATAGATCGCATCCATCCAGACGATGGAAAGGCGCGACGACTGGGTGGCTGCATTGGCTGCAGCCACGCGCCCGTTGAAGGCCGTTGTCATGCTGACCGTGCCGTCGAGCAGGTTCTGCGGCCCTTGTGCACCCGACTCCCACCACACGATGTGGGGCCTCAGTTGCTCCAGCTTCTTGAGCGCGCGTGCCACGCCGGCTTCACTGTTCAGTTGGGCGTAGACATCGCGGCGGTGCACGCCGTCGGCCAGCAGTGCGATCTCCAGGTTGTAGCGCAGGCCTTTGCGCATGCCGCGTTTGCCGGGGAAGCGTTTGGTGTCCCAGAAGTCGGCCCAGCTCTTGGGCACTTCCTTGCCAAAACGCTGGCTGTCGAAGGCCAGCACGGTAGACCACACGAAGGCCCCAAGTCCGCAGTCTTGCACCGTGCCGGGTAGCAGCATGCTGGCGTGGGGCACGCTCGTGCGGTCAATGCGCTCGAAGTGTCCTGCGGCGCAGCCATTTGCCAGGTCGGCGGATTCCACCTCCACCACATCCCATTCAGGCTTGCCGCGCTGGACCATGGCGCCCACCTGGGCCAGGTCGCCCGTGTATTCAACGCCCTGCACCTTGGCACCCTTGGCGTTGGGGGTGGCTTCAAAAGGGGCATAGAAGGCCAATTGCTGGGCTTTGGCATTGGCGCCGCCAAAATTGGCCACCGTCAGCGTCTGGCCGAGCGCGGGGCTTACGGCCAAGGCCAGGCAACACGGCACCCCAAGGGCGTGTTTCATAAAAGCTTTGCGCATGCTCAGCCCCTGCGCGTGCGCAGCCATTCCAGCGCCAGCAGCAGGCTGGTGGTGAAGAGGATGAGCAGTGTGGCCACGGCGGCAATGGTGGGCGAAATGTTCTCGCGGATGCCGTTGAACATCTGGCGCGGCAGCGTGGACTGGTCGGCCCCGGCCAGGAAGAGGGTGACCACCACTTCATCAAAGGACGTGGCAAACGCAAACAGTGCGCCGGATATCACGCCCGGCGCAATCACCGGCAGCGTGACGCGAAAGAAGGTGTTGAGCGGTGTCTCACCCAGGCTCAGCGAGGCGCGCACCAGGTTGTGGTTGAAACCCGCCAGCGTGGCCAGCACGGTGGTCAGCACAAAGGGGGCACCCAGGGCTGCGTGCACGATGATGAGGCCGAAGTAGCTGTCGGCCAGGCCCAGCGGCGCGAAGTACAGGTAGGTCGCCACGCCCACCACGATGATCGGCACCACCATGGGGGCAATCAGGATGCTCATGAGCAGGCCCTTGAAGCGGAAGTCTGCCCGCGACAGCCCCACCGCCGCCAGCGTGCCCAGGGCCGTGGCGATCAACGTGGCCGCAGGCGCCACGATGAAGCTGTTGCGCGTGGCGCGCGCCCACTCGGCCGACTCGAACAGGTTGCGGTACCACTTGAGCGACCAGCCCGGGATGGGGTAGGCCAGGAACGAACTCTCGGAGAACGACAGTGGCACCATCACCAGGATGGGGGCCAGCAGGAACACCAGCACGGCCACGCACAGGGTGCGCACGGCCCACCAGCCGAGCTTGTCGGCCAACGTGGCGTACAGGGGGAATTGGGGCAGGCGAAACATGGTCAGCGACTTTCGGCTTTGGAGAGATTGATCAGCCCAGACTCAATTCGGCTTTGCCAATGCGGCGGTACACGCCGTACAGCACCAGCGTGGCGGCCAGCAGCAGGGCGCCCAGTGCACAGGCCATGCCCCAGTTCACTTCCACATTGGTATAGCGGGCGATGTAGTAGCTCAGCATCTGGTCGTCGGCGCCGCCCAGCAGCGCGGGGGTGACGTAGTAGCCGATGGCCAGGATGAACACCAGCAGCGCACCCGCGCCCACGCCCGGGTAGGTTTGTGGCACATACACCCGAAAGAATGCGGCGATGGGCGAGCTGCCCAGCGAAACCGCTGCGCGCAGGTAGGTGGGGGGCACGCTTTTCATCACGCTGTACAGCGGCAGGACCATGAAGGGCAGCAGGATGTGCACCATCGCAATCACCACGCCCGTTCGGTTGAACAGCAGCGCAAGTGGCTGCTCGATCAGGCCCAGGCCCATCAACCCGCGATTGACGAGGCCTTCGGACTGCAGCAGCACGATCCATGCGGCCACCCGCACCAGGATCGAGGTCCAGAATGGCACCAGCACCAGGATCATCAGCACGTTGGCCTGGCGTGCGGGCAGCGAGGCCAGCCACCAGGCCAGCGGGTAGCCCAGCAGAAGGCAGAACAGCGTCACCACAAAGCTGATGTGAAAGGTGCGCAGCAAAATGCCGCCAAACGCGCGCTGCTCCTCGGGCATGCGTTCGACCTGGCCCAGCGCATCGCGCTGCAGGTCCACCGAGGCGAGCAGGTAGTCGGGTGTCCAGCGCGCGCCGTTTTTGGCAATGGCACGCCAGAAAGGTGCTTCGCCCCAGCGCGCATCTTTGTCGATCAGCTGGTCGCGGATGGATTCGGGTGCGCCTTGCATGGGCAGGGCGCGGAAGGCGCCCATCACCATCGAGCGTGCGCCGGGCACTTCCGAGTTCAGCCTGCGCGCCAGCGCGCCAGCGTCAGAGCTGTCAGGCAGGCGGGACAGGTCTTTCATGAGCGCGGCATAGGCGGTTGGGCCCGGTGCCTCGTGGCGGTCCCAGCCATGCAGCGCCTCGATGGTGGCGGGCAGCGTGTTGGCCACCTCGGGGTTCTCCACCCCGCGCTGCAGCAGTGCGGCAATGGGCACCAGCAGCGTGAGCAGCAAGAACACCAGCAAGGGCAGGGTCAGGGCAAAGGCCCGCCATTTGCGCCGCGCCTCGGCACGCGACAGCGCCTTGCGCAGTGCACCGGGTGCCTGTGCGTCCAGGGCGAGGGCGGCAGGGGCGATGGCAGAAGATGCTTGCATGGTGTCTTGCGCTCCGGGTGCAGTTGACTTACTGGGTGGCCCAGGCGGCGAAGCGTTTTTCCAGCGCCTCGCCCTGGTCGGCCCAGAAGCTCACGCCGAACTGGATAGCTTCCTTGGCATTGCTGGCAGAGGTGGGCAGGTCGTCCAGCACCTTCTTGTCCAGCTTGGCGAGGGCGGTGGTGTTGGCCGGGCCGTAGGCGATGTTCTGCGCGTAGGCGGCCTGGTTGGCGGTCTGCATGGTGTAGGCGATGAACTTCACCGCCGCGTCCTTGTTCGGCGTGCCCTTGGGGATGGCCCAGTAGTCCAGGTCATAGATGCCGCCGGGCCAGTAGATCTTGAGGTTGCGGCCTTCGCGGTTGGCCGCGTCGATGCGGCCGTTGAACACGGTGGTCAGCACCACGTCGCCCGCCACGAGAAACTGCGGTGCCTGGGCACCGGCTTCCCACCATTGAATGTTGGGCTTGAGTTCGGTCAGCTTCTTGAAGGCACGGTCGGCGCCGTCTTTGGTGGCCAGCACCTTGTACACGTCGGCGGGCTTCACGCCATCGGCCATCAGTGCGAATTCGAGGTTGTAGCGCGCGCCCTTGCGCATGCCACGCTTGCCGGGGATCTTCTTGGTGTCCCAGAAGTCGGCCCAGCTGGTGGGGGCAGTCTTGAGCTTGTCGCCGTTGTAGGCCATGACGGTGGACCACACGAAGATGCCCACGGCGCAGTCGGACACCGCAGCGGGCAGCAGGTCGGACTTGCTCACGATCTTGCTGTAGTCGAGCTTTTCATACAGGCCTTCGTCGCAGCCGCGTGCGGCGTCTGGCGACTCCAGCTCCACCACGTCCCAGGTCACCTTCTTGGCCTCGACCATGGCTTTGACCTTGGCCTGCTCGCCGTTGTATTCCACGGCCACGATCTTGTTGCCCAGCTTTTCGTAGGGCTCATAGAACGCTTTCTTCTGCGCGTTGGCGTTGGCGCCACCAAAGTTCACGACGGTAAGTTGCTGCTGCGCAAAGCTGGGCAGTGCCAGGCAGGCGGCCAGGGATGCGCAGGCGATAAGGCTCTTTTTCATGGTGCAGTTTTTCCTTGGGGTTGTGGAGGAACAGGGAAAGGGAACTTGGGTACAGGGGAGCGGAAAAGAGGAATGGGGCGGTGTTCACACGGCATAGATGCGCGTGGAGGCCGGTGGGAACTCCAGCAGCACGGCATCGCCCGGCTGCGGCTGGATGCCCGTGCCGGTGGGGGTGAGGGCCAGTTTCACAACGGCTTGCTCCTGGCCATGGCCCAGGTCGCACATCAGGCGTTGGTGGTCGCCGTAGTAAATGGTGCGCGCCACAGTCGCCGGAACGGCTGAGACCTTGGGGTACTGCGAGTGCGGGTGCAGCACCACGCGCTCGGGCCGCACGCAGGCTTGTACGGGGGCGCCCCGGGCGGCCTGGTTCACGTTGACGCCAGGCAGCAGGTGGCCGCCGGGCAACTGGATAGCCGCCTCGGTGCCTGCGCCTTGCAGGGTGCCCGTGAGCACCGTGCTGTCGCCCACAAAACCGGCCACAAAGCGGTTGGACGGAGCTTCATACAACGTCTCCACATCGGCCAGCTGCTGGATGATGCCTTCGTTGAACACAGCCACGCGGTCGCTCATGGTCAGGGCCTCGCCTTGGTCGTGGGTCACGTACACAAAGGTCACGCCGAGCTGGCGGTGCAGCTCTTTCAACTCAATCTGCATGTGTTCGCGCAGCTGCTTGTCCAGGGCACCCAGGGGTTCGTCCATCAGCACGAGCTGGGGGTTGAACACCAGGGCGCGCGCCAGCGCCACGCGCTGCTGCTGGCCGCCCGACAGGCGCGCAGGCAGGCGGTCTGCCATGCCCGTCAGGCGCACCATGTCCAGGGCCTTCTTCACTCGGTCGGCCTGCTCGGCCTTGGGTACCTTGCGCACGGTGAGCGGGTAGGCCACGTTCTGCCCCACGGTGAGGTGCGGGAACAGCGCGTAGTTCTGGAACACCATGCCAAAGTTGCGCTTGTGGGGTGGCGTGCGCGTGATCTGCTTGCCATCGAGCAGGATGTCGCCCGCAGTGGGAGACTCAAAACCCGCCAGCATCATCAGCGTGGTGGTCTTGCCAGAGCCCGAGGGCCCGAGCAGGCTCAGAAACTCGCCGCGCTGGATGTCCAGGTCCAGCGCGCGCACCACCAGTTGTTCACCGTCGTACGTCTTTTGCACGCCGCTGAAGCGGACCAGGGGTTCTGCTGAGGGGGTCATGGTCGGGGGCACCTTGTAAGCAGAATGAAGGTCGGGCCGCATATCAGCTCAGTGCGGCAAAGCTGTCGGCCAGGATGGCCAGGCCCTCGTCGAGCAGCTCGTTGGAGGCGGTCAGCGGCACCAGGATGCGGATCACATTGCCATAGGTTCCGCAGGACAGCAAGATGAGGCCACGCTTGGCCGCTTCGGCAACGACCTTCTTGGTTAACGCGGCGTCGGGGCGGTGGACATCGCCGTCTTCGAACAGCTCGATCGCCACCATCGCCCCCAGGCCGCGCACATCGCCGATGGCGGGTACTTTGGCGGCCATTTCTTTCAGTGCCCTGACCAGCAGAGCGCCCATGTCCTGGCTGCGGGCCAGCAGGTTTTCTTTTTCAAAGGCTTCGATCACGGCCAGCGCTGCCGCACAGGCGACGGGGCTGCCTGCATAGGTGCCGCCCAGGCCACCGGCCGCAGGGGCGTCGATGACGTCGGCGCGGCCCACCACACCCGACAGTGGAAAACCGCCCGCCAGCGACTTGGCGGTGGTGATGAGGTCGGGTGCCACCGGCCATTGTTCGCAGGCAAACCAGGTGCCGGTGCGGCCTGCACCGGTCTGCACTTCGTCGGCGATCAGCAGGATGCCATGGCGGTCTGCCAGGGTCTTGAGGCCGGTGATGAATTCGGGTGGCGCCACGTAAAAGCCACCTTCGCCCTGCACGGGTTCCAGGATGAAGGCTGCCACACGCTCGGGCTCGATGTCGTTCTTGAAGATCAGCTCCACCGAGTGCAGCGCCTGCTCCACGCTGACGCCATGCAGCGCATTGGGGAACAGCGCGTGGTACACCTCGCCTGGAAACGGTCCAAAACCCGTCTTGTACGGCACTACCTTGCCCGTCAGGCCCAGTGTGAGGTTGGTGCGGCCGTGGTAGCCACCCGTGAAAGCGATCACGCCAGCACGCTTGGTGTAGGCGCGGGCGATCTTGATGGCGTTCTCCACGGCCTCGGCACCAGTGGTCAGCAACAGGCTCTTCTTGGCAAATGCACCAGGCGCCAGGGTGTTCAGGCGCTCGCACACTTCCACGTAGGGCTCGTACGCCACCACCTGAAAGCAGGTGTGGGTGTACAGGTCCAGCTGGGCCTTCACGGCGGCGATCACGCCAGCGTGCAGGTGGCCGGTGTTGAGCACGGCGATGCCCCCGGCAAAGTCGATGAAGCGGCGGCCTTCCACATCCCACAGCTCGGCGTTGCGTGCTTTCTGCACGAAGATTTCATGGGCCTGACCGACGCCACGGGCCACGGCGGCGTGGCGGCGGGTGAGGAGGGCGGCGTTGGTGAAGTGGCGGTCTTGCTGCATGGCGGTGGACATGTGTGATGGACACGAAATGAAGGAATGGGTGAATTCTGAAAGTCACGCAACCTGTCGTCCATGTACACCGGCATGCTGTTTTGCGTGCACTGTGCAGGGCCTGGGTCCTGTACAGGCAATCCCTGATCTGGCGCGCGCCAAGTCGGTGCACAATGCGCCCCCGTTTGCGCGGCCGTAGTGCAATTCCCCGCGCGGATCAGTTAGCAAACCAAGGCGTTCAGAGGACAGAGGGTCTGGAGCCAGGATGCAGCGGCAGGCCGCTTGCCATCTTCCAAAATGGTGCATGAAGACAAAAAAGGCCTCGCAGCGTGCTGCGAGGCCCATGCTCACCGAGGCGCGAAGCTATCCTCTACCGGGCGCACACCCCGGTCGTTGCAGCCACTCCTGTCACCACAGTGTTGTTCGTGACCACGCTGTTCGGTGCAATCACGCGCACCGCGGTGCTGCTTGCGTGGGGTGTTGGAAAACACGCTACGTTGTTGCGCACCACGGCGTTTCCATCGGGGACATCACCGTTCTGGAATTCGGTGTGGCCCACGTTGATGGCTACTTGAAACGTCGTCTGCGTGTTGATGACGACGTTGCCCTCGATCACGATGCCGGGTGCCGACTGCACGGCCATGCCGGTGTTGCCGGCATTGATGAGCTTGTTGTTGCGCACCACGAAGTTGCGGAACCACTCGGCCGAGTCGTATCCCTGCGTGATCGACATCTCCCAGCAGCCGTCCGTCGCAGCATCCTGCTCGATCCGGTTGCCTTCAATCAGCACACCGTCCATCTGGCCGTGGAAAGTCATGTTGCCCCCCTGGCAGACGCCGTTGACCACGGAATTGCGAATGTAGCGGTTGTTGCGCAGGGTGACGTTGGTGCCACTCAGTCCGCTGCTGCCTGAGAGATAGGTGCCGTGGTTGAAGCCGCTGCCGCTGAAGTTGTTGGCCTCGATCAGGTTGCCCTCGATCACGCTGTTCCGGAACTGGCCCAGGATGCCCATGCTGGCGTTGTGATGGATGTGGTTGTTGCGGATCAATACGTTGTTCACGCCATGGGGCGCGCGTGCCTGCGAGTGGATGGCGATCTGGAAGCCGGATATCTCCACGTTCTCGATCACGACGTCGCGGACATTGCCGTTCAACCAGAAGCCCCAGGCCGAGTTGTTGGATCCGTGGATTCGGAGATTGCGGAATGCATACCCGCCATCGTTCGATGTGTTGCTGTATCGCCCTCCCAGCTCGAAAGGGGCAATCCCGTTGTTGCTGGTGGTCAGCAACGGCGCAGGCCCTGCGCCATATGCATCGAACGTGAGGGGGGCATCTGCGCGGACGTTCATGTTCTCGAACGTGGTGATGCCCACCACCCACGCACCACCGCGTGCGAAGCGCAATGCCGTGCCAGCAGGCAGGGTGTTGACGTTAATTCCTGTGAGGTTCTGCTTGGGGGCGGCCTGGGTGCCGGGGTTGGAATTGCTTCCCGGCACGCAACCGGTGGCCGCGCCTGCCTGGCAGTCCGAGAAGTAATACGTTACGGAGCCACCGGGAGCTGGTGCGGGCGGAGGCGCTGGTGGAGCCGGCGGTGCCGGGGGCGTTGGCGGAGGAGCCGGTGGTGCTGGTGTTGGGACGGGGCTGCTGGCGTAGCACGCCTTTTTCACACCATTCAGTGGGTCGCCAAAAGTGGCGTTGTTGCACATCACGTTGTTGGTGAATGGGCGCGCGGCAGTCCAGGTTGTTCCAGCCCCATAGACCACCTTGGCGGTGCCGCTGAAGCTGCATTGCTGCCCCTCGACGGCGCACAAGGTGTAGCCCGATGGAGGCGCGCCCAGCACCGGCGCAGGAGCTGGCGGTGACGCTGGGGCACTGGCATAACAAGCCTTTTGCACGCCCCACAAAGGGTCGCCAAATGTGGCGTTGCTGCAGTTCGCACCGTTGGTGAAGCTGCGGGGGCTGGTCCAGGTGGTGCCCGCTCCATAAACCACATTGGCCGTGCCGCTGAAGCTGCATTTCTGCCCCTCGATGGAGCAGGGCTTGTAGCCTGCCGGTGGGGTGTGGGCGGTTTCTGCCAGTGCATGGCCCGTGGCTCCGCCCAGGCAAATTCCCAAGGCCAAGGCCCAGGGCTTGGGCTGAAAAATCCGTGAAGAAGTTCGGTCAGGTGTCCGTGTCAGCATGGGTGTCCCTCAGTGTGTTGGGTGTTGGTTTTCAAACCCGGTTCAGCGTGATCGGTGCCAGGCGGGTTGGGGGGCAAGCCTATCGCTGGGGAACGTGTGCGTGCATATCCAGAAGGCCGAAAAAGGACAGACGGTGGGCGCAATCCGATGGCCGTTATTGGTGACAAAAGGCTGAATACCGCCCGTCGGTCTTGCGCTACCGTTCACATCGGACAGGCCTTTTCGCCGGCAGGACTACCCGGGCTGAAGGCGCCTGCAGACTGGTCCCAAGGGTTGAAAACATCGCGCTGAAACTGCGCAATGTGCCGCTTGCCACCGGCCCGAAAAATCGCGTGGCGGCCTCCGGGATGGGCATGCGAGGCTGGCGGACAATAGAGGCAGGTTGGAGGGGATCTGATGGGGGCTCTGCCCGCGGTCCCTCCAGGCACTCGGCACCACGGAAGGATGCGCGCTGTGCAGGTGCCCGGTCCTGTACACGCAATCCCTGAGCTGGGATCTGCGGGGCCGGTGCACAATTTGGCCCCTTTTCTTGCTCTTTTGATGCTCACTCTCAGCCCGGATCTTCAGACACCGCTGGTCAGCCAGATCGTTGATGGCCTGCGCGGCCTCATCGCTGGGCAGGTGCTAAAACCTGGCGCCAAGCTTCCCTCCATCCGAGCTTTTGCGGCCGCCCACGGCGTGAGCGTGTTCACGGTGGTTGAGGCCTACGACCGCCTGGTGGCACAGGGCTGGCTGGTGTCGCGCGCCAACGCAGGCTTTTTCGTGAAGCGGCGGGGCGATGAAGGGGCCGCGCCCGGCGCTGGTGCGCCCGAGCGGCCGGTGCCCCGTTTTGATGCGCGCTGGTACCTCAAGCAGATTTTCGAGAACCGCAACCTGCCGATGAAACCAGGGTGCGGCTGGCTGCCGCACGACTGGCTGTTTGGCGATGCCGTCAAACGCAGCATGCGCCAGCTGTCGTCCGATGGCCCGGAGCTGGACGGCTATGGTCTGCCGCACGGCCACATGGCGTTGCGCATGGTGGTGGCCGAGTCATTGGCCGAACACCACCTGGCCGTGGACGCCGACCAGGTGCTGCTGACCCAGGGCTCCAGCCAGGCGCTGGACCTGGTGGCGCGCCGCCTCGTCAAGCCCGGCGATGTCGTGCTGGTGGATGACCCGGGTTACCCCAACCTGTTGTTCATGCTGCGCTTTGCGGGGGGCCATCCTGTGGGCGTGCCACGCACGGCCACAGGCTACGACCTGGTGGCGCTGGAGGCCCTGCTGGCCGAGCACAAGCCCACGGTGTTCTTCACCCAGCCACGCCTGCAAAGCCCCACCTGCTCGGTGGCGTCGGTGGCGCACCTGCACCGGCTGCTTCAGCTGGCCGAGCAGCACAACTTCATGCTGGTGGAGAACGACATCTACGCCGACATGGACACCGGCGTGCGCCCATCGCTGGCCAGCCTGGACCAGCTCAACCGCGTGATTTACCTGGGCAGTTTCTCCAAGACGATATCGCCCAACCTGCGCACCGGCTTTCTGGCGGCGCGGCGCGATCTGCTCGATGAGCTGGTGCAGCTCAAGATGATCTCGGGTCTGACCTCGTCAGAGATCACCGAGCGCATCACCTTTGGCGTGGTGACCGATGGGCGCTGGCGCAAGCACCTCAAGTCGCTGCGCGAACGCCTGGCCGAGGCGCACCGCACGGTGGGGCGGCGCTTGCTGAACCTGGGGTTCGAGTTGTTCCACGAGCCCGAGGCGGGTATGTACCTGTGGGCCCGGCACCCCGACCTGCCCGACAGTGCCGAGCTGTCGAAAGAGGCTACCGGAGCGGGGATCATGCTCGGCCCCGGTCAGCTGTTCCTGGTGGAGCCGCGCCCCACAGGCTGGCTGCGGTTTAACGTGGCGTTCAGCCAAGACGAGCGCATATGGCGCTTTCTGGAGCAGCGCATCGTGCTGGGCCAGCAGGTGGCCGAATAGGCTGGCTGCCTCCGTTGGAGCAGCAGTTTGCAAGTTATTTTGGCCGCTAGCGCTTATTGGTAAAGCGCTGAAAGCTATAAAAATGATAGCTTAACCCGCTGAAGCCCGAATTGCCCCTGCAGCTGCCGTTGTGGCGGCGCCTGTTACTACCGGTCAATGATGCGCCGCGCAAACCGCTCCAGGTATTCCATCAGCTGCTCCGCGCCCGCCATGGCCTGGGCTTCGTCACCACTGGCGATGCCCTGGGCCAGTTGCATGTGCGCGCGGGCGCCTTCCGACACCTCGCCTTCGTGCTGGTAGGCGTACCAGAAGCGGCGGCACTGCACGATGAGCGGTTGCACGCATTTGACGGCGGAATGGTTCTGGCTGGCCTGGTGGGTGACGAGGTCCAGCTCATGGTCGGCCAGCATGTAGCCGTCGAGGTGGCCGCGCGCCGCGGCTTGCACCATGTTTTCAGCACAGCGCACGATGGCCTGGCGCTGCGGCGCGGTGGCGCGGCGTGCGGCGTTGGAGGCCAGCAGGCGCTCCAGCACGCGGCGGGTCTGGATCACGTCCAGATGGTCGGCCAGGTCGATGTGGGACACCAGCAGCCCGCGCCGGGGCTGCTGCACGATGAGCCCGATCGACACCATGCGCAGCAGCGCCTCGCGCACCGGTGTGCGCCCCAGGCCCGTGCTCTCGGCGATTTCGGCCTCTACCACGGGGCTGCCGGGCTGCAGCTGCAGCGTGGAGATCATGGTCTCGATGGCGTCGTAGGCCACGTCCGCCGCGCGCCGCTTGGGCGCGGGGTCTTGCAGGGGGGAAGGGCGGCGGAGTGTCATGGCGGGGTTGTTTGATGGTCAGGGCAGGGGCTTGCGCACGGCATCTTAAGGCCCCCGGCCCCTCGTTCTTCTATGCCCCGCACCCGGCGAAACTGGCGCGGCATAAGCCAGTGCACCCGTGGAACCGGCTTGGCAGGGCCACCGGGTGCGTCCCCCTCCCGCGCAGCGAGAGAGGGGGCAGGCGCCAAAGGCGACTCAGGGGGAGTCACGCCAATCCGGCGCCCGCCTTGCGCAGCTCGGCAATCTGCGGCGCCTTGGGCAGCCACAGCTTGTCGAACTCCTGGATGATGCCGTCGGGGTTGAAGGACGACGCCGTCTTGAAGGCGATGGACGTGCCCTTGAACTTCTCGATGAGGCCCGCCTCGGTGGTCACGATGTCGTTGATCTGCGCGTCGAGCGACTGGGCCACCAGCTTGCGGATGATCTCTTTGTCCTTGGCATCCAGCCCTTGCCAGATGCGGCCCGACACCAGTGGCGCAAACGGCATGAAGAGGGCGTTCATCTGCAGCAGCGTCTTGGCGACCTTGTCGAAACGCTGGTTCCAGGAGAACTCGATGTCCGCCTCCAGCCCATCGACCTGGCCGTTGCTCATCGCGTCAAACACCTGGGGCGTGGGGATGGGTGTGGGGGCAGCGCCCAGCATTTGATAGAAATCGCGGTACACGGGCGTGGGGTTGATGCGCAGCTTCATGCCCTTGATGTCGGTGGGCACGGCGATGTCCTTGGTGGAGAACACGGCGCGCATGCCGGTGATGCCCCAGCCCAGGCCAATGGTGCCAGTCTCGCGCGGCAACGCCTCCAGCAGCTTGGTGGCAGAAGGGTGCTTGACCAGTTTGGCCACGGCGGGGGTGGAGCGCACCAGATACGGCGCATTGATGGCCGCGATGCTGGCCACGCGCGAGCCCAGCTCTGCCGCCTGGATCCAGCCCATGTCGAGCGCGCCCGACTGCAGCTGCTGCATCATGGCGGCCTCGTTGCCCAGCTGGCCTGAGTGGAAGACCGTGACACTCAGGCGGCCATCGGTTTCCTTCTTCAAGGCTTCGCCAAACTGCAGCGCGGCGCGGTTCCACGAGTGGCCGGCGGGTGTGATCAGGCCCAGGCGGAACTCCTTGGCATCGGCTGCGCGCACCAGTGCCGGAAAGCCCAGCCCCGTGACGGTGGCGGCGGCCACGGCGTGGCGCTGGATGAAATGGCGGCGGGTGACAGTGTGGGCGGGCGTGGTCGTCATGGTGATCTCCAGGTAGAAGGACGGTGGGAGGGTTGGGGCAGCGGGAGGGGAACGGGGTATGCGGCTCCGCAAAGGCGGGTTACTTGAGCAAGCCGAGCGACAGGCTGGGGAACAACGACAGCACCACCAGCGCCACGCAGCTGATGATGAAAAATGGCAGCGTGACGATGAACATCTTTCCGGGCTTGGCCCCGGTCACGGCGGACGCGACAAAGAAGCTCAGGCCCACCGGGGGCGTCATCAGCCCCAGCACCAGGTTGACCACCACCACCACGCCAAAGTGGCGCGGGTCGATGTGGTACACGTCGGTGGCAATGGGCAGCAGGATGGGCACGGTCATGATGAGACCGGGGATGCCGTCAATGACGGTGCCGATGACCAGCAGGATCACGTTGACCAGCAGCAAAAAGGTGACCGGGTCGTGCGCCACGGTCTGCACCCAGGCAGCCACCAATTGCGGCACCTTGCCGTAGATCAGCAGCCACGAGAACACCGCAGCAGCCGCCACCAAAAACAGCACGATGGCCGAGTAGATGGCCGATCGCAACAGAATGGCGGGCATGGCGCTGAAGCGGAACTCCTTGGTCACATAGCGGCCCACCAGGGCCGAGGCCAGTGCGCCCACGGCAGCGGCTTCGGTGGGGTTGGCCAGGCCGCTCAGGATGGAGCCCACGATGACGATGGGAATCAGCAGCGTGGGGCTGGCCTGCACGATGGTGCGTGCGCGCTGGGCCAGCGTGCGCTTTTCGCTGCGGGGGTAGTCGTAGATGAAGCCCATGAGGGCGATCACGATGAAGAACATCAGCGTGAGCAGCACACCGGGCAGGATGCCCGCAATCAGCATGTCGCCCACAGCCACCTGGGCGAGTACGCTGAACACCACAAACATCACCGAGGGCGGGATGATCGGCCCCAGCATGCCGCCATACACCGTGAGGCCGGCCGCAAAGGTCTTGTCATAGCCCTGCTTGACCATCTCGGGCACCATGACCTGCGACATGATGGCTACCTGCGCGGTGGCCGAGCCAATGATGGACGACACCAGCATGTTGGCCAGGATGTTGACGTAGGCGAGGCCCCCCTTGACCGAGCCGATGAAGGCCATCGACAGGTCCACCAGCCGGCGCGTGATGCCGCCGCTGTTCATGATCTCGCCGATCAGGATAAACAGCGGAATGGCGATGAGGCCGTAGCTGTCCACCCCGCCAAACATCTGCATGGGGAACGACTGAAACAGCACCGGGCTGCCGATGCTGAGGATGTACACCGCACCCGACAGGCACAGGCACACCCCAATGGGCACACCCACCAACAAGGCGGCGAGGAAGAACAGGGTGGTGATCATGGTGGGGCTCCGGGCGGGTGGTGCGGGTGTGGCGGAGGGTCAGTTCACGGCGTCGGCGTTGACCACGTCAAAGCCTGCGTGCTTCACGCGCTCCGCAGCGCCCAGGTCTTCGAGCATGTTGGCCAGCGCATGCACGCTGAAGGTGGCCGAGAAGACTGGCAGGATCAGCTGCAGCACCCAGGTGGGCCAGTTCAGCGTCTGGGTGCGCTCGGTGTAGATGAAGTTGAAGCTGTCGGCCGCAAACTCCTTGGCGTCAAATCCGTAGCGCGCAATGCCGATGGGGTCCATCCACACCCAGCACATCACCAGCATGGCCAGGCCAAACAGCAGCACCCCAGATGTAGCGACCACCTTGGCCACCTTGGCACCCCGGGGGCCCATCTGGTCGGTGAGCATGCCCACGGCAAAGTCCATGCGCAGCCGCGTCATGACCGAGGCGCCCACAAATGTCAGCCAGACCACGGTGTACACCGCCGCCTCGTCAATCCAATAGATTGGCATGCCGGAGTAGCGTGTGACCACGTTGAGCAGGATCAGCAGCACCAGCAAGGTCATCAGTGCGGTAAGCAGGTGCCGCTCGACGCGCAACACCTGCGTGGACAACGCCAGCACCCAGCGGATGGGGGCGGGCGGCGATGGAGCTTGCGGGGCTGGTGGACTGGTGAGCGTGGGCATGGTGTGGTTCCGGGGGGAGGGCTTGCCGATGAAAGAAGCAACCGCGTGTTGTTTAATATCTAACAAATATATTTAAAAGCAAAATAGATGCCTGCGGGGTGCGGGTAAGCCCTGAAAAGGATGGCGTGGGAAAACTGGCGGTGTGCCCGTCAGCCCGAGGGAGTCAAGGGCTCGCTGGTGGGCGCGGGTGTGCACGCGGCCAGCGTGCCAATGCGTGCGGGTGCCAGCAGATGCCGTGGGGGCGCGGGCGTCCAGCCAAACAGGTGCTGCGTGGCCGCGCCGCAGATGCGGCCCTGGCAGGCGCCCATGCCGCAGCGGGTGTGGAGCTTGGCATCGATCCAGCCCTGGCGCCCGGTCAGCGCGGCGTAGGGCACGTCTTCGCAGCGGCACACCAGGGTGTCGGGCCGTGCCAGTGTCTTGAGTGCCCCGTTCAGTGCGAACGAGGCCTGCAGCGCCTGCGCAAAGTCCTCCCAGCGCGCCAGCTGGGGGCGCAGCGCCTGGGCCTGTTGCACCTGTCCCGCCGCCACATGCCCTGCGATAGCGCCCTGAACCAGTGCACGTTCGCTGCCGCCAAAGCCAGTGGCTTCACCCGCGGCGAACACTCCGGGCACGCTGGTGCGCATTTGTGCATCCACGGCCAGGCCCTGGCCACCGCTCAGCGGCCCGCCCAGGGCGCAGCCCAGCATCTGCCCCAGGTGGGTGTTGGGAACGAGCCCGAACCCGCAGGCCACGCGGTCGCAGGCCATGGTTTCTTCGGCGTGTTGGCCTTTGCGCAACCTCACTGTTTGCACCTGCTTGGTGCCTTGGACTTCCAGCACATGGCTGCTGGCGCGCAACTGCGAGTGAAGCAGCGTGAGGGCTTGCAACGCCTTGGCCGGCCAGCGCGGCAGTTGCGCTGCAAAGCCTGCGAGCGCGCTCCATGGCGCTTGTTCCGCCACGCGCACTACGGTGGCGCCCGCTTGGGTGGCGGTGGCGGCAGCGGCCAGCAGCAGCGGGCCCGTGCCAGCGATGACGATGCGCTGGCCGCGCACGTCGAGCCCTGCCTTGATGAGGGCCTGCAAGGCGCCTGCACCCGTCACACCGGGCAACGTCCAGCCCGGGAAGGGCAGCAGCAGCTCGCGGGCACCGGTGCACAGCACGATGTGGTGGCTGTGCTGCGTCCAGCCCCGGTCAGCGTCTTCCAGCAACAGGGCAGGGGCCTTGTCGCCGGGTTGGGAATCACCTAGGCCCACCACGCGGGTGCCGGGCAGCAGGCGGATGTTGGTGTGCCGGGCCAGGGCCGCGCGGTGCTGCTGCGCCAGGGCGGGCAAGGCCACCTGGGGGCCAGCGCGCCAGATCTGCCCACCGGGTTGCGGGTTGTCATCCACGATGGTGATCGATGCACCGCTGGGCGCAGCAGCCACGGCTGCGGCCAAACCGGCAGGGCCTGCGCCGATGATGAGGATGTCGCAGCGCTCGTGCGCCGAGTGTTGCTCGGTCATGGCGTTGCGCTCCCAGGGGCTGTACCGACATCGGTGTGAATTTGCATGCCCTCGACGCAGACCGTCTGGCACGCCAGACGGGTGCGGCCATGGATGCGGACCCGGCATTCGTGGCACACGCCCATGCCACACAGCGGCGCCCGCGCCTCGCCGGTGACCGAGGTGCGGGTGGTGCCCGGTGTTTGCTGCGCCAGCGCGGCGGCGACGCTGGTCCCTGGGGGCACCTGCAGGGGGGTGCCATTCACCACGATGTGCACCAGGGCGGGTGTTCTGGATGGGGTCATGGTGTGCCCAGGCCTGCAAAGCGTGCAGGTGCATAGGGCGTGGGGTCGATCGCCGGGGTGCCCCCTGCGATCTGGGCCGCCAGCAACTGCGCGGTGGCCGGGGCGGTGGTCACCCCCAGTCCTTCATGTCCCACGGCCAGCCACAGGTGCGGGTGTTCGGGGTGCGCGCCAATCAGGGGCAGGCTGTCGGGCGTGGCGGCGCGAAAGCCGGTCCAGGTGCGAATGGCGTTGAGGTCGGCCAGGCCGGGCAGGTAGTCGAGCGCACGCTGCAGCATGCGCGCCATCACAGCGTTGTTGACAGCGGGGTCGGTGGTGTCGAACTCGCGCGACGAGCCGATCAGCAGCTGCCCCGTGGGCCGGGGCTGCACGTTGAAGGCCACCGAGGTGCCATCGCTGTGGTGGGCGCTGGTGATGTAGCCCAGCTCCACCAGTTGGTGGTGGACGGTGCCCGGGTAGCGGTCGGTGATGACAAGGTGGCCCTTCTTGGGGCGCAGCGGCAGGCCGGGGCACAGCCGTGGGGCGTGGATGCCACTGGCCACCACGATGGCGCCTGCGCTGCGTTGGCTGCCATCGCGCAGAGTGACCGTGTGGCCGTCGATCTGCAGGGCTTCAGCTTGCTCCAACACAAGGCGCCCGTGGGCTGCGGCCTGGTCCAGCAGCCACTGGGCTGCGCGCGGGGCATAGACCGCGCTGTCGCCCTGCACCTTGAGCGCGGCCGCCAAACCGGGGCGCAGTGCGGGTTCTGCGCGGGCCAGGGCGGCGGCGTCGAGCATCTCGCAGGCGATGCCATGCGCTTGCAAGGTGGTGCGTTTGTCATGCGCAGCCTGCAGTTCGGCATCGTTGGCAGCGAGCCAGAGCGTGCCGCAAGGGGTGAACGCGCAGCCCGCGTCCATGTGGGGCGCCCAGGCGTGCCAGAGGTCCAGCGATGTCTGGCTCAGCGCCAGTTCGGCAGGGTTGTCATCCATCACCACCAGATGGCCCATGCCCGCCGCCGTGGCACCGCCGAGGCGCGCATCGATGACACGCACCGACAGCCCTGCCAACACCAGCTCATGGGCGCAGGCGGCACCCACGATGCCAGCGCCAATGACGAGAACGTCGGTGTGTTGCATGGCGAGCGTGTGTTTCGGAGCGAGCTGCGGATTACAGCCGGATTCCCCAGCCAAAGGGGTCGCTGTCTTCGATGAGCAGTGTGGCATCGGCGCTCATGTGCGCGCGGCCCCGCAAGGTGGGAATGACCTTGCCATCGTCCTGCAGCGTGTAGCTGGCCTCGAACTGGCTGCCGATGATGCTGGCTTGGCGCCAGAGTGCGCCCGGTGCCAGCTTGCCATCGGCCGCCAGGCAGGCTACCTTGGCGCTGGTGCCCGTGCCACAGGGCGAGCGGTCATAGGCCTTGCCGGGACACAGCACATAGTTACGGCTGTCGGCCTGGTCGTCGTCAGTAAACAGCTCGATGTGGTCAATCTCGCCGCCGTTGTCGCCTCGAATGCCCTGGTCTTTGAGGGCTTGCTGCACGGCGCAGCTGTAGGCCATCAACGCCTCCAGGTTGTCACTGGCTACACGCTGGCCGTGGTCTGAGATCAGGAAGAACCAGTTGCCGCCCCAGGCCACATCACCCACCACGCGGCCGTAGCCGGGCACCTCGATGGCCAATGCGTGGTGCAGCCGGTAGGCGGGCACGTTGCGCACGCTGACCGATCCATCGGCGTGCAGGGTGGTGGTGACGGTGCCCACGGGTGTCTCGATGCGGTGCTCACCGGGCGTGATGCGGCCCAGGTAGGCGAGCGATGCAATCAGCCCGATGGTGCCGTGGCCACACATGCCCAGGTAGCCGCTGTTGTTGAAGAAGATCACACCCGCCGCGTTGGCCGGGTCTTGTGGCGCACACAGAAGGGCCCCCACCACCACGTCGCTGCCACGCGGCTCCAGCACGGTGGCGGCCCGCCAGGCATCGTGGCGCTCGGCCAGCAGCGCACGCCGCTCGGCTATGGTGCCGGTGCCCAGGTCTGGAAAACCGTCGATGACAAGCCGGGTGGGCTCGCCACCGGTGTGGGAGTCGATCACGTGGATGCGTTGCATGGTGCTCTGGTGGTGAAGTAGGGCGCTCAGTGTCTCAGGCGACAGACTGGTATTTTGTAGGGCGCGTGGCCAGGGCCTTGCGCACCACACTCTCCACAAACGCACGTTCTTCGCCCACCAGGGGCAGGCGGGGGCGGCGCATGTGTTCGGTGCCCACACCCACCAGTGCGTCGATGAGCTTGAGGTTCTGCACGAGCTTGTTGGACACATCCAGGTGCAGCATGGGCGTCATCCACTGGTAGAGCGGCAGCGCCTCGGCAAATTTGCCCGCTTTCATCAGGTCGTACAGCGCCACGGTTTCGCGCGGGAAGGCGCAGCCCACGCCGGCCAGCAGGCCGTCGCAGCCCAGGGCCAGGCCTTCGTAAGCCAGGTCGTCCACGCCCAGGAAGAGCTGGTAGCGGTCACCCACGGTGTTGCGCAGGTCGGTGATGCGGCGGATGTCGCCGGTGCTTTCCTTGATGGCGGCGATCCACTCGCAGTCGGCCAGCTCCACCATGTGCTCGGGTTTCAGGTCCACGCGGTAGGCCACAGGGTTGTTGTAGACCATCAGGGGGCGCTGGGCGGCACCCGCCATGGCGCGCACATTGGCCATGGCCTCGCGGGCGTCGGCCACGTAGATCACCGAGGGCATGACCATGTAGCCGGCCACGCCCAGCTTGTTGCCACCGTCGATGTAGCGCAGGGCCTCGCGGGTGCTTGTTTCGGACACGTTGGCGAGTACGGGCACGCGGCCGTCAGCGGCTTCGAGGGCGATCTTGGCAACCTGGAGCTTTTCTTCCAGCGTGAGGGTGCTGGCCTCGCCGAGAGAACCGCAGGTGACCAGCCCGTGGATGCCGTTGCGGATCTGAAAGTCGATGTGGCGGGCTGTGCCCTCGGCGTCGATGGACTCGTCGGCGTGGAACTTGGTGGTGATGGCGGGGAAGATGCCTTGCCAGCGGGGTTGTGGGTTCACGAGGGACTCCTTGGATCGGTGGTCGGGTTGAAGTTATTAATATATTAACAAGATATTTAAAGCGCGCAAGCGGATTTTTCCGCACCCGTTGGCGCATGGAGTGGAGGCGTCTATCCCCGCCCTGTCGCCCTCCCGCCACGGACCGCCAGACTGCAAACCTATAATGAAAGGTTGGTCCCCATAGGGGCAGCGACAGGCAGCGCGCAGGCGCGGGTCCTGCGGCCTGCCTGCTGCGTGCAACCACTCCACAACACCATGAGCACTCCCACTTTTTCTGTCGCTGACATCCGCAAGTCCTTCCTGGACTTCTTCGTCTCCAAGGGCCACACCGTGGTGGCATCAAGCCCCCTGGTGCCCGGCAACGACCCCACGCTGATGTTCACCAACTCGGGCATGGTGCAGTTCAAGGACGTGTTCCTGGGCACCGACAAGCGCTCGTACAACCGCGCGGTGTCGGTTCAGGCCTGCCTGCGTGCGGGCGGTAAGCACAACGACCTGGAAAACGTGGGCTACACAGCGCGCCACCACACCTTCTTTGAAATGCTGGGCAACTGGTCGTTTGGCGACTACTTCAAGCGCGAATCGCTCAAGTGGGCCTGGGAGCTGCTGACCGAGGTCTACAAGCTGCCGCCAGAGCGTCTGCTGGCCACGGTCTACCAGGAAGACGACGAGGCCTACGACATCTGGACCAAGGAAATCGGCTTGCCACCCGAGCGCGTGATCCGCATTGGCGACAACAAGGGTGGCCGCTACAAGTCCGACAACTTCTGGATGATGGCCGACACCGGCCCCTGCGGCCCGTGCAGCGAAATCTTCTACGACCACGGCCCGCACATTGCCGGTGGCCCCCCCGGCAGCCCCGATGAAGACGGCGACCGCTTCATCGAGATCTGGAACAACGTGTTCATGCAGTTCAACATGGACGAGACCGGCGCCGTGACCCCGCTGCCCGCACCCTGCGTGGACACCGGCATGGGCCTGGAGCGCCTGGCCGCCATCCTGCAGCACGTGCACAGCAACTATGAGATCGACCTGTTCGATGCGCTGATCAAGGCCGCTGGCCGCGAGACCGGTGTGGCCGACCTGAACAACAAGAGCCTGCGCGTGATCGCCGACCACATCCGCGCCACCGCGTTTTTGGTGAGCGACGGCGTGATTCCGAGCAACGAAGGCCGCGGCTACGTGCAGCGCCGCATCGTGCGCCGTGCCATCCGCCACGGGTACAAGCTGGGCAAGAAGACCCCGTTCTTCCACAAGCTGGTGGCCGATCTGGTGCGTGTGATGGGCGATGCCTACCCATCCCTGCGCGAGCAGGAGCAGCGCATCACCGAGGTGCTCAAGGTGGAAGAAGAGCGCTTCTTCGAAACGCTGGCCAACGGCATGGAAATTCTGGACACGGCACTGGATGGCGGCGCCAAGGTGCTGCCCGGCGACGTGGCGTTCAAGCTGCACGATACCTATGGTTTCCCGCTCGACCTGACCAACGACGTGTGCCGCGAGCGCGACGTGGAAGTGGACGAGGCAGGCTTCAAGACCGCCATGGAAAAGCAGAAGGCCCAGGCCCGCGCAGCCGGCAAGTTCAAGATGGACAAGGCGCTGGAGTACACCGGTGCAGCCAACCAGTTCACCGGCTATGAAAATCTGGCTGAGACTGCAAAAATCATAGCTATCTACGTGGATGGGACAAACGCTGCAGCCCTAAAGGCTGGTCAAAACGGTGTGGTGGTGCTGGACACCACCCCGTTCTACGCCGAAAGCGGCGGCCAGGTAGGTGACGAAGGCACCATCACCAGTGGCTCCGCCCGCTTTGCAGTGGGCGACACGCTCAAGATCAAGGCCGATGTGTTTGGCCACCACGGCACGCTGGAAGAGGGCACGCTGAACGTGGGCGACACGGTGCAGGCCCAGGTGAACACCGCCGTGCGCGCAGCCACCGTGCGCAACCACTCGGTCACGCACATCATGCACAAGGCGTTGCGCGAAGTGCTGGGCAGCCATGTGCAGCAAAAGGGCAGCCTGGTGAATGCCGACCGCACGCGGTTTGACTTCACACACAACGGTGCCGTCACCGCGGCTGAAATCCGCGAGATCGAACGCCGCGTGAACGAAGAAATCCTGTCCAACCAGCCCACGCAGGCCCGTGTGATGGACATCGAATCGGCCCAGAAGACCGGCGCCATGATGCTGTTTGGCGAGAAGTACGGCGAAACCGTGCGCGTGCTCGACATCGGCACCAGCCGCGAGCTGTGTGGCGGCACCCACGTGCAGCGCACCGGTGACATCGGCCTGTTCAAGGTGGTGGGTGAGGGCGGCGTGGCCGCGGGCATCCGCCGCATCGAGGCCGTGACGGGCGCGAACGCGCTGGCCTATCTGCAGAACCTGGAAGACACCGTGAACCAGGCCGCCAGCACCCTCAAGGCGCCGGTGGCCGAACTCAACGGCCGCATCAGCCAGGCGCTGGACAATGCCCGCGCGCTCGAAAAGGAAGTGGCGGCCCTGAAGGGCAAGCTGGCCTCCAACCAGGGCGATGAGCTGGTGAACCAGGCCGTGGATGTGAAGGGCCTGAAGGTCCTGGCCGCCGCGCTGCCTGGCGCCGACGCCAAGACACTGCGCGACACCATGGACAAGCTCAAAGACAAGCTCAAAACCGCTGCCATCGTGCTGGCCGCCGTGGACGGCGATAAGGTGCAGATCGCTGCAGGCGTCACCGCCGACAGCGTGGGCAAGGTCAAGGCCGGCGAACTGGTCAACTTTGTGGCCCAGCAAGTGGGCGGCAAGGGCGGCGGCAAGCCCGACATGGCCATGGCCGGCGGCACCGATGCCTCCAAGCTGCCAGCGGCGCTGGCCTCGGTGACGGGCTGGGTCACGCAACAACTGGGCTGATCCCCTGAGAACGTAAACACGTTCGGGTCGTCACAGGGTCACAGTGGCGCAGGCCGCTGTGGTGTGACTGACGTGCTGGTGGCCTTGTCTGCCAAAAAGGGGATGACGGAAAACCGGCTTTCCCCCTACATTCAAGCGCATGGACCCCCTGCGCGAAAGCCCGCAAGAGCCGGTGCCTGCCCATGGCACCCGGCCGAGCTCGTCTGATCCGGGGGCTGCCGAGTTGCCCTGGTGGCGGCGCATCACCGTTCCGTTCGAAGTGGTGATTGCGTCGGTGGTGGTGTCTGCCATGCTGCTGCTTACGGTGCTGCTGGTGTACCAGGTGGGCACCGGCGCCCGGCAGGCCATCATCGCCGCGTCGGACGACAGTGCGCAGCACATCAGCCTGTTGATCAGCGAACGGGTGCACCACATCGTGGACCCGGCGGATGCCACGATCCGGTTGCTGGCGTTTGATCCCATTGCTTCGGCCACCACCCTCCCGGCGCGGCTGCGTCGCCTGCCGGTGTTTGTGCGTCTGCTGGAGCAGAACCCGTTGCTGTCGGCGGTCTTCATCGGCTATTCCGATGGGCAATTTTTGCTCATGCGCCCGCTGCGCAACGCCGCGCTCCGTGCGCGGCTGGAGGCGCCTGCGGAGGCTGCGTTCCTGGTGCAATCGATGGCGCGCGAGCGCAGCGCGGCGGGGCCAGCAGGCCTGGTCGGACGGTGGAACTACTACGACGCACAACTGCACCTGCTCGATTCCGCCGTGCGCCCCGGCTACCGATATGACCCCCGGTCCCGCCCCTGGTATGCCGAGGCAGCCGAAAAGAACGCGCAGGTCCTCACCGCACCCTATGTGTTCTTCACCACGCAGGAGGTGGGCATCACGCTGAGCCAGCCCAGCGAGGACGGCCGCGCCGTGATCGGCCTGGATGTGGCGCTCACCGACCTGGGCCGGGAGATTGGCGAGTTGCGACTGATGCCGCGCACCGAGATCGCCGTGGTGGACCAGGACCAACGCGTGCTGGCCTACCCGGACATGTCCCGCGTGCTGGTGCGTGACGGCGACCAGCCCAGCCTCAAGCTGCGCACGCTCGACGGTCTGGGGGTGCCCAGCCTGCAGGCCCTGCGTAGTTTCGGGGTGAAGGAGGGGCCTTCGCGCCGCTTTGTGGCGGGTGGCGAGGAGTGGCTGGCCAAGGTCATGCCACTCAAGTCGCAGCGCTGGGAGGGGCTGCACATCCTGATGGCCATCCCCACCCGGGAGCTGCTGGCGGATGTGAACGAAAACCTGCAGCGCCAGGTGTGGCTGTCCCTGGGGCTCATTGCGCTGATGCTGCCCTTTGGATGGCTGGCCGGGAGGCGTGTGGGGCGCAGCCTGTCGGGGTTGGCCACGCAGGCGCAGGCGTTGGCGCGGTTTGATTTCCGGCGGCCGGCACAACGCCGCATGTCGCCGGTCCGCGAGGTGCGTGCGCTGGGCCAGGTGATGGACCGTATGTCCGACACCATCCAGGAGTTCCTGCACATCACGCACCACATCAGCGCCGAGTCGCGCATGGATCTCATGCTGTCGAGCGTGCTCTACGAACTGGTGCGCGCCACCAGCTGCACTGGCGGTGCGGTGTACCTGGTGGAGGCGCAGCGCGCGGGCCTGCTGCGCACGGCGCGGTACTGCGAAGACCCTGAGCAGCAGTCGCGCTACCCGGAGCACCTACCCATGGTGTTTTTCATCAACCCTGCCGAGCCGCAGGACGGCGACCGGCATGAAGACGACGACCAGACCACCCCCCAGCGCGTGCTGCGCGTGCAGTTGCGCACGCGTGACGGCCAGCCACTGGGCCTGCTGGTGCTCCGTTACCGTGCGGACCAGCAGCAGGACGATGTTCACTTTCGGGCGTTTGTCGAGAAGCTCTCGGGCACGCTGTCGGTGGCCATCGAGACGCGCAGCCTGATCGAAGGGCAAAAGAAGCTGTTCGACGCCGTCATCCGTCTGCTGGCCGACGCGATCGACGCCAAGAGTCCCTACACCGGCGGGCACTGCGAGCGGGTGCCCCAGCTGGCGGAGTCCCTGATGCAGCGCATGTGCGAGGCCGAGGAGGGGCCGTTTGCCCCGGTGGCCATGACCGATGCCGAGCGCTATGAATTCCGCCTGGGCGCCTGGCTGCACGACTGCGGCAAGGTCACCAGCCCCGAGCACATCATCGACAAGGCCACCAAGCTGGAGGCGCTCTACAACCGCATCCACGAGGTGCGCATGCGCTTTGAAGTGCTGTGGCGCGATGCGGAGCTGGATTACTGGAAGCAGTACGTGTCCGGCGTGGACCCGGTGCGGCTGCAGCGTGAGCTTTTGCAGCGGCGCGACCGGCTGCAGGAAGAGTTTGCCTTCGTGGCCCGCAGCAATGTGGGTGGCGAATTCATGGCAGATGCCGACATCCAGCGGCTGACCACCATCGGGCGGCAGGTGTGGCAGCGGCATTTTGACGACCGGCTGGGCCTGTCGGCGGCCGAGAAGATGCGGCTGGCCCCCGTGCCGGTGCGCCCCTTGCCCGCCAACGAACCCCTGCTGGCGGACCGGCCAGAGCACATCGTGCGCTGGGGTGCCCGCAAGCCGCCCGTGGAGGTCGGCAACCCGGCCAATCTCTGGGGTTTTGACATGGTGCTGCCCCCGCAGGAAGCCCACCTGGGCGAGTTGCACAACCTGTCGATCCAGCGCGGGACCCTCACCGCAGAAGACCGTTTCAAGATCAACGACCACATTGTTCAGACCATCGTCATGCTCAGCGGCCTGCCGTTCCCGCCGCACCTGGCGCGGGTGCCGTCGATTGCGGGCTCGCACCACGAAAAGCTGGACGGCACAGGCTATCCCCGGCGCCTGAAGGCTTCGGAGCTGACGCTGGCAGACCGCGTGATGACGCTGGCCGATATCTTCGAGGCGCTGACGGCGTCAGACCGGCCCTACAAGCCGCCCAAGACACTGTCCGAATCGCTCAAGATCATGGGCCACATGGTGCGAGAGCGCCACATCGATGCCGAGGTGTTTCGCTTCTTCCTGTGCAGCGGGGTCTGGCGGGAGTATGCGGAGCAGTTTCTGCCGGCTGCGCAGCGGGATGCGGTGGACGTGGATGCGATTCTGGAATCGCTGGGCTGATGCGCTGAGCGTGGACGACCGCTGCCTCGTTCCGAGGCGGGCGCCCTCGCCCGGAGGGGGCGTTCAGAACAGCTCGACGTCGTCGTTGGCCACTTTGGCGGCCAGTTGCCCGCTGGCCACCAGGTCGTCATAAAAACAGACCTGATTGCGGCCGTGTTCCTTGGCGTAGTAAAGCGCCTGGTCGGCCTGGCCCAGAATCTCCACGGGCGAGCCCCGGTTGGTGCTGACAAAGCCCAGGCTGACGGTGACCTGGCCGACCTGCGGAAAGTGGTATTCCTGCACCGCAAGCCGAAAGCGGTTGAACACCCGGTGCGCCGTGCTCAGTGTGGTGGAGCGCAGCAGCACCACAAATTCTTCGCCGCCAAAGCGGAAGATGCGGTCGTGGCTGCGGAACGAGCTGCGCAGGATGTTGGCAATCAGGATCAGCACTTCGTCGCCATACAAATGGCCGAAGCGGTCGTTGACCAGCTTGAAGTGGTCGATGTCCACCACGGCCAGCCATTGCTGCACCGGCTCCCCGGGCAGCGAGCCTTCTTCGGGGGCGATCGATTCGGTCACGGTGCCCGAGCGGCCACTGGCCAGACCGTTCAGCGCGTGGCGCGAGAACTGTTCGTCGAAGGTCTTGCGGTTGAACAGGCCCGTGAGGGCGTCGCGTTCACTGTAGTCGAGCAGGCTCTGGTAGTTCTGGTAAACCTGAAACACGCCCTTGAGCACTTCCAGCTTGTGCGCCGAGAAAGAGCGGGACTGCGTGATCTCCAGGCAGGTGTTGACCTTGTCATGCATCCACACCGGCAGCCAGAGCACATGGCGGCCCCGGCGGGGCGATGCCAGGGCACTGTCGCCGTGGTTGGCAATGCAATCGCGCAGGGCGGGGTATTTGTCCAGTGTCTCGCGGCGGGGGTCTGCGGCGGCTTCGGAATCGGTGGACACCAGTTGCCCGTCCTCAACCCAGCTGCGGGGGCGCACATGGGGCACGCCACCGTCTGTGAACAGCTCCAGCGCACGCACTTCAACAATGCTGCTGAGCGTTTGCAGCGTGGACAGCACCGACACCTCCAACCGCAAGTGGTCGCGGTGGCCAGTCATTTCGACCAGGTTCTGGAGAATGGGCTTCATTGGGGTGTACGGTGGAGCAGTGGGGGCTGGTTGTCAATGTCGTCGTAGGAACACAACATCCCACACGCCGTGCCCCAGCCGCAGGCCACGGTTCTCGAACTTGGTCAGGGGCCGGTAGTCGGGCTGTGGGGCAAAGCCTGTGGCGGTGTTCTGCAGCAGGGGTTCGGCGCCCAGCACCTGCAGCATCTGCTCGGCATACGGCTGCCAGTCGGTGGCGCAGTGCAGGTAGCCGCCGGGCTTGAGGCGGGCGGCCAGCTTGGCCACAAGGGGGGACTGGATCAGGCGGCGCTTGTTGTGTTTGGTCTTGTGCCAGGGGTCGGGGAAGAAGATGTGCACACCATCGAAGCTGCCCTCGGGCAACATGTGGTCGATCACCTCCACGGCATCGTGCTGCAGGATGCGGATGTTGGTCAGCTCCTGCTCGCCAATGCGTTTGAGCAGCGCGCCCACGCCGGGCTCATGCACCTCGCAGCACAGGAAGTTGTCACCAGGGCGCACACGGGCGATGTGGGCCGTGGCCTCGCCCATGCCAAAGCCGATTTCAAGAATCAGCGGGGCCGTGCGACCAAAGGCAGCGGTGGCATCGAGCGGCGCGGGCACATAGGGCAGCACAAAGCGGGGGCCCAGGTCTTCAAAGGCCTTGGCCTGGCCGGTGGTGGTGCGGCCAGCACGGCGCACGAAGCTCTTGATGGTTTTGGGATGGGTCACGCCAGCGGGAGCCCCGCCAGGTGTGGTCGCGGGGGCTGCAGCGGGCGCAGCGGTGGGGGCAGAAGCGGTGGTCAGTTCGGTCACGGTGCGCCATTGTAGTTTCGTCGCCACGCTGCGACCCACAGGGTTAGCGCGTCCGAGATGCAACGAATGTGTGGATTTGGCAGTGGTGGCAGGCCCAGCACCTGCGCGGCGCTGGCCAGGGCCTGCAGCGGGTCGGCCAGGTCCAGCGCGCGTGCGCCGTTCTGCTTGGAGAGTTTTTCGCCGTTGTCGCCACATACCAGCGGCGTGTGCAGGTAGCGGGGCGTGGGCACGCCCAGGGCCTGCTGCAGCAGGATCTGGCGCGGGGTGTTGTCTGCCAGGTCTTCGCCGCGCACCACGTCGGTGATGCCCTGGTCGGCGTCGTCCACCACCACCGCCAACTGATAGGCCCAGAGCCCGTCGGCCCGGCGCAGGATGAAATCCCCCACGGCCTGCGTGACATCCTGGTGTTGTTCGCCCAGTCGGCGGTCGTGCCATTGCAGCAGGTGATTTGCTGCAGTATTTGTAGCTGTCAGCGCATGGCCATAAAGCGCAAGGGCCTGTTTTTGCTTGAAATCTGTGGCGTTGAACCGCCACGAACGTCCGGCGCGGCCCTGCAGCCCCTGGCGGCAGGTGCCCGGGTAGGGCAGTGCGGCATGTCGCTCGCGGGTGTGGCCCTGCGCGGCATGGGCGTCTTCGATGTCCTTGCGCGAGCAGGCGCAGGGGTAGGCGTGGCCCTGGGCCACCAATTGGTCCAGGGCCCGCTGGTAGAGCGGGCTGCGGGCGGATTGCCATTGGGGAGGGGCGTCGGGCACCAGGCCGCAGGTGGCCAGCTGCTGCAGGATGAATTCGTCTGCACCCGGCACGCAGCGCGGCGCGTCCACATCTTCCATGCGCACGAGCCATTGCCCTTGCTGGGCCCGTGCGTCCAGCCAGCTGGCCAGCGCCGCCACCAGCGAGCCCGCGTGCAGCGGACCCGTGGGCGAGGGCGCAAACCGTCCGATGTAGCGGGCCCCGGTGGCCGCGCCGTCCTCCGTCATGCCACGGCGAGTGCCAGTTCGAGTCCCGACACGAAGGCATCTTCCACCCGGTGGCCCAGGCACCAGTCGCCACAGGCGCCCAGGCCCATGGTGGCGTCCCACAGGTGGCTCTTGCCCAGTGGGTGGGTCGTCTGCGCATAGCGCCAGCGGCGCGTGTCGGCATGCGCGGGGGTGGCACGGATGCCCGTGACTTCGGCAAAGGCCTTGATGAGCTTGGCCTGCACGCGGGCTTCGTCGTCTTCCAGGTGTTCGGCCGACCAGGCAGGGCTGGCCTGCACCGTCCAGCGCTCCACGACGTTGCGGCCGGGCTTGGACGACTCGCGCGCCAGCCAGGCAATGCGGTGGTGCGTGCTGCGCGCGGCGTTCCACTGCGGACCCAGCGTGGTCAGGCCGGGGCGCACTGCGTGCGGGTAGGCCAGCATGAGCGTCCAGCACGGGGCAATGGCCACCTTGGAGAGGGCATCGGTCAACGGGGTGTCCACTGCGGAGCTGGCCAGCAGGGCCTGTGCGGGCACCGAAGGCTGGGCCAGCAACACCGCGTCGAACCCGGCATAGACACGCTGGGCACCCGCAGGTCCCTCGGTGCGCAGTTGCCAGCCGGGGGCATTCAGGGAATCAGGCTCGATGGCCGTGACACGGGTGTGGGTGATGAGCTGGCCGGCCTGCAGCAGCGGCTCGGCCCAGGCGCCCACGAGGGACTGCATGCCCGGGCTGGCCACCCAGTGCGCTTCGCGGTGGGGCAGGCCCGCGGCAGCCACACGCCCTGCGGCGTCGAGCACCTGCACGGAATTGGCGCTCCAGCGCTTGCAGATGCCGGGCACGGTGTCGATGGCGCGGGCAAAGCGCGGGTCGCGCACGGTGAAGTACTGGGCGCCAGCGTCAAAGTTGCCAAAAGGGGAGTCGATGGTGGCGGTGCGGCCGCCGGCCTGGGAGGATTTCTCGAACACCGTCACGCGGTGCCCGGCCTGCACCAGGGTGCGTGCGCAGGCTATGCCAGCCACGCCGGCGCCGATGATGGCGAAATGGCGCTGGGGCTTGCCGGAGCGCGCGGTGGGTGCCGCAGGGGCTGCAGGCATGGGGGCGCTGTTGCGTCGGAGCCGTTTGGCGGGAAGAGGATCAGGTTTGCTCATGGAAGGCCTTTCGGTGACGGTCGGCAAGTGAAATGCAATGCAAAACCAACAGGAACCACTCTACACGCGCCACAGCGTGCGGGCGCGTGCGCTGGGTCAGAAATGATGGTGGTTTTCCAGCAGAGCGCGGCGAGTGGCCGGGCTTTGCAGCTGGTTGAGCCACCACTGCAGTGCCCGCCCCGGTGCGGTGAAGCCGGGACCGCCCCAGGCGTAGTTCACGCGCACATTGCGGTCAGGGCGGGCCACGCGGCGGGCCACCAGCCGGCCTGCTTCGACATAGGGGCGCACCATGGGCTCGGGCAGAAAGCCGCCGCCCAGGCCGCGCAGCTGCACACGCACCTTGGCCTGCATGGTGTCCACGGTCAGCACGTCCTGCCCGCCGAGCAGGCCCATCGTGGCGCCACCGCGCGTGGCCGAATCGGCCACGGCCACGGCACGGTGCTGCAGCAGCATGGCATCGGTGATGGGCTCGGGCGCCGAGGCCAGGGGATGGTGGGGTGCCACCACATAGATGAACAGCAGGTCGCCCAGGGGCGCCTGCTGCAGGCCGGCCACACTGGCGCCAATCACCGATACGCCGATGGCCAGGTCGGCCCGGCCCGAGGTCAGCGCCTCCAGCGTGCCGGTCATGATGCCATCGCGCAGCTTCAGCCGCGTGGGGGGCGCCATGGCATAGAACGCGTCCACCAGTTCCAGCATGGTGTGGGGCGAGACCGCGCCATCGACCGAAATGGTGAGCTGGGGCTCCCAGCCCGTGGCCACGCGGCGCACACGATGGGCCACGGCATCAATCTCCTGCAGCAGCCGCACGCCCTCGCGCAGCAGCTCCGCACCGGCTTCGGTGGGCTTGGCCTGGCGCGCACTGCGGTCGAACAGCAGCACATCCAGCGCATCTTCGATCTGGCGCACGCGGTAGGTGAGGGCGCTGGGCACCAGACCCAGTTGCCGGGCGGCGGCGGCAAAGCTGCCCGCCTCCGCAATCACCTGCAGCATGGTCAGCGCATCGGGGGTAAGGACATCGCGTGCGTTTTGCATGGTGGCGCCATGTTAGTTCAGATTATTTGAACATTGCCATCAATTCATCAGCCCCCGCGCAGCACCCTGCAGTTCTACAGTCGGGGCTTGAAAGGAGCACTCACATGCTGACTGTTCGCAAATCCCAAGACCGGGGCCACGCCGACCATGGCTGGCTCAACTCTTTCCACAGCTTCTCGTTCGCCGGCTACTACGACCCGGCCCACATGGGCTTTGGCAATCTGCGCGTCATCAACGAAGACCGCATTGCCCCTGGCACCGGCTTTGGCACCCATGGCCACCGCGACATGGAAATCATCAGCTACGTGCTGTCGGGCGAACTGGCCCATAAGGACAGCATGGGCAATATCAAGGGCATCCCGCCTGGCGATGTGCAGCGCATGAGCGCGGGCACCGGGGTGCAGCACAGCGAGTTCAACCACGCGGCTGGGCAGACCACACACTTCCTGCAGATCTGGATCGAGCCGAATGTGCGTGGCATTCCACCCAGCTATGAGCAAAAGACGTTCGCCGAAGCGCAAAAACGCGGCGCGCTGCGCCTGGTGGCCTCGCCCGATGGGGCGCAAGACTCGGTGACGATCCATGCCGATGCAGCCTTGTATGCTGGCCTGCTCGATGGCGAAGAGGCTGTCGCGCTGACACTGGACCCGGCACGCAAGACCTATGTGCACCTGGTGCGCGGGGCGCTGCGGGCCAATGGCAATGTGCTGTCGGGCGGCGATGCCGTGCTGATGGAGCAAGAAACCGCCTTGTCGTTGACCGATGGCCACGACGCCGAGGTGCTGGTGTTTGATCTGGCCGCCTGACATTCGACATTCATTTTTCAACCCCCTTCACCGGAGTTCTTCACCATGTTCACATCTTTGCAAAACCCCCTGGCCCTGGCATCGCGCTTGCTGCTGGCCGCCCTGTTTCTGCCTGCGGGCATCAGCAAGCTCACCGGCTTTGCTGGCACCGTCGGCTACATCACATCCGTAGGCCTGCCTATGCCCACCGTGGCCGCCGCCGTGGCCGCAGCGGTGGAAGTGCTGGGCAGCCTGGCGCTGATCTTTGGCTTTGGTACACGTTTTGCGGCCCTGGCACTGGCGTTCTTCACGCTGGTGGCGAGCTTCTTCTTCCATGCGTTCTGGAATTTGCCCGCCGACAAACAAATGATGCAGCAGCTCCTGTTCTTCAAGAACGTGGGCGTGACCGGCGGCCTGCTGGCGCTCGCAGCGTTTGGCGCGGGCGGCTGGAGCCTGGATGCGCGCCAGTCTGGCCGCTGATCTGAGGCGAAGAGCCTGTTGTTGACTGCGGGACGGCCACTGCAGGCGTCCCATCCGTTTTTCCGTAGGTCTGTTTTTCCCTCGTTACCACTTGTTTCCACAGGAGTTCTCTCATGGCACACATCGCAGTTGTTTATCACTCGGGTTACGGTCACACACAGCGCCTGGCGCAGGCCGTGGCAGAGGGCGCTGGCGCCCAGTTGATCGCCATTGATGCCGAGGGCAACCTGCCCGAAGGCGGCTGGGAAACGCTGGCCGATGCCAGCGCCATCATCTTTGGCACCCCCACCTACATGGCCGGCCCCAGCTGGCAGTTCAAGAAGTTTGCCGATGCGTCGTCCAAGCCCTGGTTCAGCCAGGCCTGGAAGAACAAGCTTTTTGCGGGCTTCACCAACAGCGCCAGCACCAATGGCGACAAGCAGATCACGTTGGACTACCTGTTCCACCTGGCCATGCAGCACGGCGGCGTTTGGGTGGGCAACGGCATGATGCCCGCCAATTCCAAGGCCGCCACGCGCAACGACGTGAACTGGATTGGTTCCTTCAGTGGTGCCATGTCGCAGTCGCCGTCGGATGCCTCGGCCGCCGAGATGTTCCCTGGCGATCTGGAGACCGGCAAGCAGTTTGGCCAGCGTGTTGCGGACATGGCCGCCAAGCTGGGCAGCTGAAGCTGGTAGGCTGGCGACGTTGTTGTCCAGCCCTCAAGGAGCCCCCGATGAATCACTGTTTTTGCCTTGTCCCCGCCATGGATGCGATGGGAGTGTTGTCATGAACGCGCCCCTGCGTCTTTCGGGCCACGCCAAGGACCTGGGCGGTGGTTTCACGGTGCGGCGCCTTTTGCCGGCGGTGCAGCGCCAGGCCGTGGGGCCTTTCCTGTTCTTTGACCACTTTGGGCCGGTGACGGTGGAGCCCGATGCGGGCCACGATGTGCGGCCCCACCCCCACATCGGCCTGGCCACGGTGACCTACCTGTTCTCGGGCGCCATCATGCACCGCGACAGCCTGGGCTACGTGCAGCAGATCGAGCCTGGGGCCATCAACTGGATGACGGCGGGGCGCGGCATCGTGCATTCCGAGCGCCGTCCGCAGAATCTCGCAAACCAGGCCTATGTGAACCATGGCATCCAGCTGTGGGCTGCTTTGCCGGTGGCCCATGAAGAGGCCGATCCTTCGTTTGTGCACACGCCTGCCGCTGCCATTCCGCAGGTGCAGGTGGGAGATGCCACCGTGCGGGTGCTGATTGGGGAAGCCTTCGGGCAGACCTCTCCTGTTGCCACCTATTCCCGCACGCTGTACCTCGATGTGCAGTTGCCTGCGGGCGCCACACTGGAGATCCCCGCGCTCGTCCCGGAGATGGCGGTCTACACCGTGGATGCACCGGTCCAGCTCAACGGGGACACAGTGGACCCACAGCTTCTGGCAGTGGTGGAACCAGGGCGGTCCACACACCTTGCTGCGGGTGACAGCGCCGTGCGCCTGATGGTGATTGGTGGCGATGCACTGGATGTGCCGCGCCACATGTGGTGGAACTTTGTCTCCAGCCGCAAGGACCGCATCGTGCAGGCGGCCAGTGACTGGGATGCGCAGGCCATGGGGCAGGTGCCGGGCGAGGTGGAGTGGATTCCGTTGCCGGAGCGCCGCTTCAAGGCCTGACCTGGGCAAGGTTGTTGGCTTGAATTTTTGAAATTTCAAGCAAAATTGGCATCTGGCGCTTGATGGATAAGCGCTGATAGCTCACTTATTAATAGCGTTTTCGCTGCTGGCAGGCTCGGGGTCGGTCGAAAGGTCTGCCCCCAGCACCCTGCGTTCATCGAACACAAAACAGCCGCCGTGGTAGTGCGCGCCATCGGTGAGCTCAAAGTACTTGAGAATCCCGCCTTCGAGCTGGTAGACATGCGAGAGGCCTTCTTCGCGCATCAGGATCGCCGCCTTCTCGCAGCGGATGCCGCCGGTGCAGAAGCTCACCACGGTTTTGTCCTGCAGCTCGCTCTTGTGTGCCCGCAGGGCTGGCGGGAACTCGGTGAACTTGTCGATGCGCCAGTCGATGGCGTTGTCGAAAGTGCCGCGGTCCACCTCGAAGGCGTTGCGCGTGTCGAGCGTCACCACCTCGCGCCCTTCGTCGTCATGCCCTTGTGCCAGCCAGCGGTGCAGGGTGATGGGGTCCACCGACGGCGCCCGGCCCTGGGCGGGCTGGATGGTGGGGTGGTCCATGCGAATGATCTCGCGCTTGACCTTGACCAGCATCTTGCGAAACGGCACCGTGGCCGACCAGCTCTCCTTGGGCTCCAGATCGGCAAAACGGGCATCGGTGCGCAGCGCATCGACAAAACCGTGCACGGTCTCGGCCGGTCCTGCCAGAAAGAAATTGATACCTTCCTCGGCCAACAGGATGGTGCCCTTGAGGCCTGCCGCAGTGGCGCGCCCATGCAGCACCTCGCGCAGTGCTGCCGCATCGGGCAAAGGCACGAACTTGTAGCAGGAGATATTCAGGACGGTGTCGATGGGGTTCACGGCAAATCAGCGCAATGGGGTCGCGTTTCCACTCGGATCAAGGCAACTTCTTGGGGTTCCGCGCAGCGCACCGCGCCGCTGTGGAGCGCCGGTGCCTGCGGGTTTCTCAGGCAGCCGGTGTCAGCAGCGTGGTTTCGATTTTGTTGGCCAGCTGGGCGATGGCCAGGGCCGCAGGGCAGCCCGGGGTTTGCAGCAACAGCAACTGCCGGCGCATCACGGCATCGCGTACCGAAGGGTCGGCCGGAATGTCGCCCATGTGAATCAGGCGCATGGGGCGGCCGGATTCAGTGGTCACAAAGCGGTCCAGCACCTGCTGCAGCTGGCTGGTGATGGCACGGCCGTCGCCCGGGCGTGCGGCCTGGTTGATGACCATGCGCACATGCTGGCGTTTTTGCTGCATGGCCAGCACCTTGATGGCGGCGTAGGCGTCGGTCAGCGAGGTGGGTTCGGGCGTGGCCACGATGAGCACCTCGGAGGCCAGCGAAATGGAGAACAGCACCACGTCGGAGATACCGGCGCCGGTGTCCAGCAGCACCACGTCGTACTGGGGTGTGAGCGCCTGGATCACGCTCAGGAACTGGTTGCGCACCTCAGGCGTCAGGCGCGAATACTCGACCATGCCCGAGCCCGCCAGCAGCACGTCGAAGCCGCCCGGGGCCTGGATCACGGCATCTTCGAGGGTGGCTTTGCCGGTGAAGACGTCGTGCAGGGTGATCTTGGGGTGCAGGTTCAGCACCACATCCAGGTTGGCCAGGCCCAAGTCGGCGTCGAGCACCAGCACGCGCTGGCCACGCCGGGTGAGGGCTGCTGCCAGGTTGGCCGAAACGAAGGTCTTGCCAACCCCGCCCTTGCCGCTGGTGACGGCAATGATGCGGGCCCCCCCAGGACTGGGGGCGTGTGGCGTGGCCGAGCCTGCAGGGGCTGCTGGCGATGTGGGTGGGGGAGGGGACAGCGCGTCGCTCATCATCTAACTTTCAGTAGGCGCTGCCTGTTGGGTTGGGGTCCAGCGGGGGCAGGTCGCCCCAACCCGAGGGGGTGTAGAGCGGGCCAAACAACAGGCTTTTCTCTTCGGCACTGACCGTGCTGTCGGGTTGCTCCTCGATGCTGACGCGGTTGCGGCCTTCTGCCTTGGCTTGGTAGAGCTGGTGGTCGGCACGGTCGGTCCACAGCAAGGTGGTGGAGCGGATCCACTGCATGGCAAAGGCACCGCCAATGCTGACTGAAACATTGAGCTCCACAGAGCCGGAGACCTTGATGGGGGTGTTGGCCACTGCGCGCCGGATGCGCTCGGCCACCACGCGGCCAAAGCCAGCCTGGCATGCAGGGAGCACCACGGCAAATTCTTCGCCACCGTACCGCGCCAGCGTGTCCATGGGGCGCACGCAGGCACTGAGCGTGCGCGCCACCGACTGCAGCACGATGTCGCCGGCCAGATGGCCGTGCGTATCGTTCACTTTCTTGAAGTGGTCGATGTCCAGCATCAGCAGCAACGCTGCCTCGCCCGAGCGGGTGACACGGTCGATTTCGCGTTCCAGCACGGCACGGAAGTGCCGGCGGTTGGCCAGGCCGGTGAGAGGGTCTTTGAGGGAGAGTTCGCACAGGCCGTCGATCAGGCCTTGCAGGTAGCGCGAGGGCATCTCGCGGTGCAATGCTGCTTCGCTGCCGCCGGCCTGAGCCACCAGCGCGTGGGCAGTATCCAGGCGAAGGTCGCGCAGATCTACCAGATGAGAGGCCGCAGAGTCAGACACAAATGGAGCAAAGAAAGTTGATGAAGTGTACCAGTGCGCCGGTAAGAAAGCCCCTGGCCCCAGGTCTAGGTGAAACCCGCAGCAGCGCTGGGAAAATGGGGGTGAAAGGCCCCGGCTTCAAACCCGTTTCACGGGCTGCGGCAACTGCTGCAACGCCACCAGCGCTTCGCCGTCCGTGCGGTACATCGCCAGGCCGATATTGGGCTCCAGTAAACCTGCCTGGCGCAGCACCTGCTCCGCAGGCAGTTTGAGGCCACTGAGGTGCAGCGTGCCACCCCGCGATTGCAGCAGTGCCAGCAACTGCGCAAAAGTCTCTACGCCCGTCACGTCGATGCGGTTTATGGGCTGGGCCATCAGGCACAGGTGCACCACGTCGGGATGGCTGGCCAGGTGTTCGGTGACACGCCGCTCGAGGGCGCTGGCGGACGCAAAATCCAGCTCGGCATCCATGCGCAGGGCCAGCAGCCGGGGGGCAAGGGCGGGCAGATGCCACAGGTGGCGGTCGCGCAGGCTGCCATCCGGGTGCAGGCCCACCTCGATGATGCGGGGGTGCAGCCGCTGGTACAGGAAGTGGCTCAGGTTCATCAGCAGGCCCACCAGCACGCCCCAGTACATGCGCGGGGCCGTGGCCAGCGTCAGCGCGAAGGTCACGCCGCCGATCACGGCCTCCACCCGCGAAACCCGCCACAGGCGCAGCAGCGTGCCTGGTTTGATGAGGCTGGTCACGGCGGTCACCACCACGGCGGCCAGCACCGACTGCGGCACGTGGTACAGCGCCGGGGTCAGCCACAACAGCACCACCAGCACCAGGGCAATCGCAAACAGCGTGGCCCAGCCACTCTTGGCACCCGCATACAAGTTGATGGCCGAGCGTGAGAACGAGGCACTGGTCGCAAAGCTGCCGCACAGCCCGCTGCTGATCTTGGCCAAGCCCTGCCCGATCAGATCCTGGTTTTCGTTCCAGCGCTCGCCGGACCGCTGGCTTTCTACCTTGGCGCTCGATGCGGTCTCCAGAAAACTCACCAGCGTGACGACCAGCACCGGCATCACCAGTGCGGAGAAGCTGGACCACGGCAGAGCACCGGGCCAATAAGGGGCAGGCAGGCCCGAGGGCAATGTGCCCACCACGGCCCCGCCAGCGCTGGCGTAGTCCAGCGCCCAGCTCAACGCGCCAGCCGCTCCCACCACCACGATGGCCGCAGGAAAGTTCGGCCGCCAGCGGCGCGCCAGCATCAGCAGCGCCAGGCTGCCCAGGCCAAAGGCGGCCGCAGTCAGGTCAAACAGCCCAGGCGAGGGCGTGGACAGCAGTGCCCCCCAGTCTGAGCGCAACCCGGTGAGTGCAGCCAGTTGTGAGCCCAGGATCAACAGCGCCGCGGCCTGGGTGAACCCGCTGAGCACCGGAGACGTCACCAGATTGAGCAGCCAGCCAAAGCGCGCCAGCCCCATCACCAGCTGCAGCAACCCCGACAAGAGGGCGATCCATGCCGCCATGGCCACCCATTGCACGCTGCCAGGCTCGGCCAGCCCGGTGAGCGAGGCCCCAATCAGCAGGCTGGTGAGCGCGGTGGGGCCCACGCCCAGGCGTGTGGAGGCGCTGAACAGCACCGCCACCAGCGCGGGGATCAGCGAGGCATAGATGCCCGTCACCAAAGGCATGCCGGCCAGCGCCGCATAGGCAACCCCCTGCGGGACGAGCATCAGCCCCACCGTCATGCCAGCCCAGAATTCGCCTTTGATCAAGGTGCGGTCGGGCCGCGGCCAGGAAAGAAACGGAAGCCAACGGGTCAACGACACAGCGTGAAAAAACATGGGTACATTGTCGCGCCTGGGCCGCTGCTGCCAGATTCTCGAAATTGTCGGCATCGTCCTACAGGCGCCTAGGTCGCATCCGACCTAGCGCCTACCGGCCAGCGTTTACAGTCTCGCCATGTTTTTACCGCAAGGAGTTTCCGCATGAACAACCTGATGATTTCCCAGCGTCCTGCACACCGTATTGCAACCATCCTGGCCGTGAGCGCCCTGGCCCTGGGCCTGTCTGCCTGCGGCAAGAAGGAAGAGCCCACTGCGGGCCAGCGCCTGGACTCTGCCGTCGCAAAAACCGAGCAGGCCGCCGCCGAAGCCCGTGCCAAGGCAGAAAGCGCCATGCAGAACGCCGAAACCAAGGTGGAGCAGGGTGCTGCGAACGCCGAATCTTCGGTGAAGGAAGCCGCCAACAAGGGCATGGTTTTTCTGAGCGACGCAGAAATCACCGCGCAGATCAGCGCCAGCCTTGCCAAGGACCCCGACCTGAGCGCGGTGAAGATCAATGTCGATACGGCCAATGGCCGTGTCACCTTGAAGGGCCCCGCACCCTCCACCGTGGCCCGTGAGCGCGCCGAAGGCATCGCCAAGGCCGTGAATGGCGTGAGTTCTGTGAACAACCAGCTGGTGGTGAGCGCCAGCTGAAACGCGGGCTGACCTCTGCCCCAGCGCTGCAGTCCACACTGTAGACGCCACGCGCCGCCCGGGTTCACGCCCTGGCGGCGCGCTACCATGGCTGGCATGAAAGAGCATGACACCGACCTCGCCACCCGCATCGTCCACCACGACTACGTTCCGCCTGCAGGGTTCGTAGCACCTCAGCCGGGGGTCTACAAGGCCTCCACGGTCATCTTCCCCAACGTCGCAGCCATGCGCTCACGCGAATGGAAGGACAAAAGCGGCTACACCTACGGGCTGCATGGCACGCCCACCACCTTCATCCTGGAAGAGCGCCTGTGTGCACTGGAGGGGGGCCTTCAGTGCCTGCTCGTGCCCAGCGGCCTGGCGGCCATTGCCAACGTGGCCCTGGCGTTGCTCAAGCCCGGGGATGAAGTGCTGATTCCCGACAACGCCTACGGTCCGGGCAAGGACCTCGCCAACGGCGAATTGGCGCGTTTTGGCATTACCCATGTGTTCTATGACCCGCTGGACCCGACCGACCTGGCGGTCCGCATCACGCCCGCCACCCGGCTGGTGTGGCTGGAGGCACCAGGTTCCGTCAGCATGGAGTTTCCGGACCTGTGCGAGCAGGTGCGCATCTGCCGCGCGCGCGGCGTGACCACGGCGCTGGACAACACCTGGGGCGCAGGGCTGGCGTTTGCGCCGTTTGACCTGACTGGTGACGGCAGCCTTGGGGTGGATATCTCGGCCCACGCGCTCACCAAATACCCGAGCGGCGGGGGCGATGTGCTCATGGGAAGTGTCGTGACGCGGGACCCGGGCCTGCACATGAAGATCAAGCTCACCCACATGCGGCTGGGCCTGGGCGTGGGCGTGAACGATGTGGAAGCCGTGTTGCGCTCGCTGCCCAGCATCGGCCTGCGCTACCGTGCCCATGACGAGGCGGCCCGCAGCCTGGCGCTGTGGCTGCAGCACCAGCCTGCCATCGCGCAGGTGTTGCACCCCGCGCTGGAGGGAGCGCCTGGCCACGCGCACTGGAAAGCGCTGTGCGGTGCAGCGCGTGCGGGGCAGGGCGCTGCGGCGGGGCTTTTCAGCGTGATGATCGATGCGCGCTATACGCAGCAGCAGGTGGATGCTTTCTGTGACGGCCTGCGCCTGTTCAAGCTGGGCTACAGCTGGGGCGGCCCCATGAGCCTGGTGGTGCCCTACAACATCGCTGGCATGCGCAGCCGCCCGCCCACCCATCTCAAACCAGGCACGCTGGTGCGGTTTTCGATTGGACTGGAAGCGGTGGAAGACCTGCGGCGGGATCTCCAGCAAGCCATGGAGCACGCCTTTCCGGTGGTGTGAGTCCTGTCTTTGGGGGCGGGGTGGTAGTTTCCGCAGTGGCGCAGGGCCCAGGGGTGGCTTAGTGTGAGGGATAGCGGTTTTGCCGCAGCCATTTCAACGTCCAGCCTGCATGAACGCCACACCCTCCAACCCCGTCCCTGAGTCTGCCGACCCGGCCAGGCCACCTGCACCGGATGCCCAGGCGGCCCAGCCCGTCACCCTGCAGCGGCTGGGGTTGGCCGATCCGTTCCGCTGGCTGGCCAAGGGCTTGCAGGATGTGCGCGCCGCCCCCGGCATTGCCGTGTTCTATGGCGTGTGCTTCTGGGGCATGGCGCTAGTGTTGGGCTGGGTGTTCCGCACACGGCCCGAATACACCATGTCCCTGGCCAGTGGTTGCCTGCTGCTCGGTCCTTTTCTGGCCATGGGGCTTTACGACACCAGTCGCAGGCGCGAGGCGGGGCTCCAGCCCGCGCTGAGCGAGTCGCTCACGTGCTGGGACAGCCACATAGGCAGCATGGGCATGCTGGTGCTCGTGCTGGTGGTGCTGGAGCTGCTGTGGGGGCGCGCGTCGCTGGTGGTGTTTGCCGTGTTTTTCAACACCGGCATGCCCTCCACCACGGGTGTGCTGCAAGCGATTTTCAACCCGCAGAACTGGAGCTTTGTGGCGGTGTACGCCTTGGTGGGCGGTATGTTTGCCGCGCTGGTGTTTTCCACCTCCGTGGTGTCCATCCCGATGATTCTGGACCGCGATACCGACGCCCTGACCGCCGGCATTACCAGCATGCGTGTGGTGCTGGAGAACCCCTTGGTCATGTTGCTCTGGGGAGCCCTCATCACCACCATCGTGGCGCTTTCGCTCTGGTTCTGGGGTGTCGGGCTGCTTCTGGCCGGCCCGGTGCTGGGCTTTGCCAGCTGGCATGCGTACCGCGCATCAGTAACCCCACCCAATACCATCTCGGCGGGAGCCTGAAAAAGGCCCATCCTGTTACAGTGAGTCTCTACTTCAGGAAGCAATTACCTTGGCAACACCCAACTACGGATACGAAAAACGCCAGCGCGAACTCGCCAAAAAGAAAAAAAAGGAAGAGAAGCTGAGATCCAAAACACAACAAAGGTCGGACGATCCGCAGGGTAACCAGCCCGCAGACGACCAGCCAGCGGGCGAAGCGGGGGCACCCGATCAGCCTGCAAGCGCCCCTGGCGGCTGACGCGCCCGCTGCGCTTCAGCGCAGCAGTTTTTTGAGTTCCGGCCACACATTGGCCAGCATCTGCGGATGCGCCTCGGCGCGCGGATGGATGCGGTCAGGCTGGAACAGGCGGGCCGGATCGGGCCCGTCGGCCACACCTTTCAGGAAGAAAGGCACCACGGCCACCTTCTGGGCCTTGGCCACCGTGGTAAACAGGCCCGCGAACCGGTTCGCATAGTCAGTGCCATAGTTGGGCGGCACCTGCATTCCCACCAACAGCACCTTGGCCCCCGCGTTCTGGGCTGCCTGGGTCATCCAGACCAGGTTCTCCTCGGTATTCTTGAGCGGCAGCCCGCGCAGGGCATCGTTGCCCCCCAGTTCAATCACCACATGGCTCGGCTTGTGCTGCGCCAGCAGCGCCGCCAGGCGCGCGCGGCCACCCGAGGTGGTTTCGCCGCTCACGCTGGCGTTGACCACGGTGGCCGTCAGTTTTTCCTGGGCCAGCTGTTTTTCGAGCAAGGCCACCCAGCCCGTGCCGCGCGCAAGGCCATATTCGGCGCTCAGAGAATCCCCCAGCACCAGAACCACCGGCTGCCGTGCCTGCGCAGCTGCCGTCTTCGGGGCCGCCTGGGCGAAGGCGTGCGGCGCCGAAAGCCCCACCACCAGGCCGACCGATGCGCTCAGGATAAAGTGGCGCCGTTGCTGCAGATATCGAATCAAAGTAAAGAGCCTTTCATGTCCGAATCCTCCCCATTGCCCAAGACACCGCCCGCCGCACCCATCATTGCCGTGGAGCATGTCTTCAAGTCGGTGACGGATTCCACCGGAACCCTCGACATTCTGCGGGATATCGATTTCCGCCTGGCTGCCAGGGAAACTGCCGCCATCGTGGGCGCCTCGGGCTCGGGCAAGAGCACCTTGCTGTCCATCATCGCGGGGCTCGACACCCCCAGCCGTGGCACAGTGCGGCTTGATGGCCATGACCTCTTTGCCATTGACGAGGATGCCCGCGCGGCGCTGCGCGCCCAGAAGGTGGGCTTTGTGTTCCAGAGCTTTCAGCTCATGGGCAACCTCACGGCGCTGGAGAACGTGATGTTGCCGCTGGAGCTGGCCAATCGCCGCGATGCCCGCAAGGCCGCCGCCGACATGCTGGCCCGCGTGGGGCTGGGCCAGCGCCTTTCGCACTACCCCAAGGTGCTCTCGGGTGGCGAGCAACAGCGCGTGGCGCTGGCGCGGGCCTTTGTGGTCCAGCCGGCCGTGCTGCTGGCCGACGAGCCGACCGGCAGTCTCGACTTTGCCACCGGCGAGACCATCATGAAGCTCATGTTCGACCTGAACCGGGAACAGGGCACAACGCTGGTGCTGGTCACCCATGATCGCGCCATCGCCGAGCAGTGCGAGCGGCGCATTACCATCGAGGCCGGGCGGGTGGTGTAAGCGCCATTTGCAGCGCTGAGAGGGATGGGGAAAGCCAGGTTTTTGAGTGTTTTTGGCCTCTGGCGCTTATCCATCAAGCGCTAATAGCTATCAAATTGATAGTTTCCTGAAGCCAGTGCCCTGCGCCAGCGGATAATCCGTCCATGTCCAGCCCCAAAGTTCTCTTCGGCTTTCACGCCGTGGGCGTGCGTTTGAAGACCGCGCCGAAATCCATCATCGAGATTTACTACGAGGTCACGCGGCGCGATGCCCGCATGCGCCAGTTCCTCGACCGCGCCCGCGAAGCCGGTGCCCGCCTGATCGAAGCCGACAGCGTGCGCATCGCCAAGCTGGCTGGCAGCCATGGCCACCAGGGGGTGGCCGCGCGCGTGGAGCCCGTGGCCCAGGTCACCTCCCTCGACGAACTGCTGGAGAACCTCGAAGCCGCCGGTATCGAACAGCCTTTGCTGCTGGTGCTCGACGGCGTGACCGACCCGCACAACCTGGGCGCCTGCCTGCGCGTGGCCGATGGCGCGGGCGCGCATGCCGTGATTGCCCCCAAGGACCATGCCGTGGGCATCAATGCCACGGTGGCCAAGGTGGCCAGCGGTGCGGCCGAGACCATGCCGTATTTCATGGTCACCAACCTGGCGCGCACGCTGGGCGAATTGAAGGAACGCAACATCTGGTGCATCGGCACCAGCGACGACGCGCCCAAAACCGTCTACCAGGTGGACTTGAAAGGCCCCGTCGCCCTGGTGCTGGGCGCCGAAGGCGACGGCATGCGCCAGCTCACGCGCAAGACCTGTGATGAGCTGGTCAGCATTCCCATGAAGGGCGCTGTGGAGAGCCTGAACGTGTCGGTGGCCAGCGGCGTGTGCCTGTACGAGGCGCTGCGCCAGCGCACCTGACACATCCTCAATTGCTGGGGCGCTCCCATCTTTCTGGGGTGCCCGGTCATTGTTCTTTGCGCCGGGGGCGCAGGCGCACCGCCATCAGGAAAAGCAGCGCCGCCAGCGCCACGGTTGCAGGCTGCGTGAGTGTGGGGATGGATTGCAAGGGCACCACGGCCAGGCCCTGGGTGGCGGTGTTGTCAGACAGGATGGCCTCGCCCACGGCGGCGGTGCTGGCCACAATCACCATCTGCCCGATGGTCACGGGCGTACCCGCCACGCGGCAGATCACGGTGGCGCCCGCCGGCACCGTGTCCCCCGCCAACCAGGCCGCATTCGTGCGGTCCAGCACACAGCCTGTCTGGCTCAAGCCAGGGGGCAACCCGGAGTCAATTGCGCAGCGCGTGCCGCCCACGGCATCCAGAAGTCCGGCATTGGTGCAAGAAAACGTCCCGGAATAGGGCTGCCCGGAGATTGCTTGCAAAGGCATGCCCGACAGGCTGATGACCATGTTCACCACCGCGATGGTGGTGGTGGCCGTGGCACTGTTGTTGCCGGTGTGTGCATCTCCCGGGGTGACCACCGTGGTGGTGATGGGCACTTGCCCCAGGGCGGGTGCCTGGTAGCGGAAGCTCAGCGACAGGATCTGCCCGTCGGCCAAGGTGGGGGGCACGCCCAAAAGGGCCACGGCACAGGTTGCAGTGTCGAAGCCGGCCATGGTCACCCCGGGCGGAGCGCTCACCAGTTGCACGGCAGCGGGGCAGTTCAGCGCAGCCCCGATGGCGATCGCGGGGGTCCAGGGGGTCGCTGCGGTACCGCTCAGGTTGGCAAACGTTGCCAGGACCGTTACCGATTCTCCAGCCAGCGCCGTCAGGGGCGCGCTGGCGGTGGTTTGCAGATCCACCGGGCTGATCACCGTGGTGCCTGTGGCTGAATTGTTGGCGGGCACGTCGTCGGGCGCGGGGCCGGCCACCGTGGCGACGGCGGTCACGGTTCCTCCCGCCGGAGCGGCGTACGAGAACACCAGGGGCGCCGCAGGGTCGGCACCGAGCACCGACGCGCCACCCGCGAGCGTGGCCGGGAAGCCCGAGAACACGTAGCGGCCTTGGCCCAGCGTGTCCACGCACGATGCGGACGCGCCGGTGGGCAGATTGGCAAAGCTCACCACGGTGTCGGTACAGCTGCGGTCCAGGGTCAGGGTGTATTGCAGCCCCGTGGCCGTGTCCGCGCCACGGTTCGCAAACGCCAGGCGCCCCTGCACCACGCTGCCCGGCCTTGCCGCAGCAGGCACAAAGATGGATGCGGCGGTGTCCCGCAGGAGCGGGTCAATCCAGAGCACGCCATTGCCGGCCGGGGACGTGATGTAGGTCCAGAGGTCCAGCCCCTTGGCATCCCCCCACCCGCCGGTGGCGGCACAGTCGGCGTTGGCATTGGCACCAGGGGGCCACCAGCGGTACAGCTGCGGCGAGGCGCCATAGACCAGCGTCGAATCCGCGCCGCCCAGCGCCTGCGCAGGGGTGGAGGCGGGTGGCGGTGAGCTGGGGCAGAGGGTTCCGTTCAGCTGGCCCACCAGGGTGCCGCTTTGGGTGACATAACCCCGGTCATCAAAATACACGGTGGTATTGCCTGCCTGCGGTCCGTTCAGCTTGGTGATGGTGGGGCCACCGCCAAAGGTCGCCGTGGCGGTGCTGGTCCCATTGCCATTGTTCTCGGTATCGATCATGGGCAGATGGATCTCGCCGGCACGCGCGGACGCGCGGTAGGCATAGGGCGCGGCACCGGACGGGAAGGCGGTGCCGGAGGCATCGTTGCCATCCCATGGCACATCCTGCGTGCCCGTGGCGGCGATGCCCGTGATGACCGCATTGGCCGTGTTGGAGGGGCTGAAGTCCACGCCATCGCGGCTCACGACGATCTGGAAGGTGGAGGCTCCGGTGATCGAAAGCCGGAACGTGCCCCCTGAACCCGGCACGGTGCGTGAACCGACGCTGGGCGGGCGTCCGCTGAATGTGACGGCCGACAGCGAGGGAGGCTGGGGCGTGAGCGGAATGCGCAGCGCCGTGAGCACCTTGTCCACCTCGGCCGCATGGGGGGCCGCAGGAGCAATGCTGCTAAAGAAAATCGGAAACTCCGGCCGCTGGGCCGACAGGCCCGCCGCCAGGTTCGTCACAAACGAATCGCTGCCGCGCACGCCCTTGTACAGCGGTTGCCCGTTGTCCAGAAACCCCAGCCGGTTGGCGTACAGCGCAAAGCCATTGGGATCGAGCCCCTCCAGTGCCTGCGAGTAGCGGTAACCGTCGAGCGTCACGTAGTCGTGGCGCGAATAGACCGGGCGGTTGTTCACCCCCGTGAAGCCCACCCAGGCGTAGGTGAACAGGCGGCCATCGAGGTTGCCGAGGCTGCTGGCGGACGCACGTACCGTGACGTCCCATGCAGCGGCAGTGCTGCTGCTGACGCGGGGGTTGAAAACGTCGCCATTGAGGTTGGTGGGGCCACTGCTGGCGGGCATGAACTGCACGCCGTAGACCCCGGACGATGGAACGCGGTAGGCGCAGGGTGCGAACCCATTAGTGACAGTGGCGCTACCGTCGGCGCTGTGGGGCCCGGCCAGCTCCTGAGTGCGCGTGTTCAGCTGACCCAGGCTGCCACCACCAAAACTACCCGAGGGCGGGCTGCTGGACGCACACGAGAAAGCCGCCACGGCTGGCAATGTCTCATCACCCGGCGTGCCGAAATCCTGCGGGTTGTACACCAGGATGTCGCCCCCGGTGGTGCGGTTGCTGGAGCCCAGCAGCACATATTCGCCCGCCTCGGCGTAGACATACAGAAAGGTGCGGCGCTGGACCTTGCCCACGTAGCGGTTGCCTGGCTGCAGGTCCAGATTGGCGCGGCATCCCCGGTTGAGCGTGTTGGCGCAGGTGCCGCCGCTGGTAGGGTAGGTGGACGGATACAGCGTACGGCTGCCCTCCGCCCAGGCCTGTGGAGCCGCGCCCAGCCCCACAAATGCGCTCAATGCCATGACGACGCCAAGGGTACTGTGGCGGCGATACGCGGGTAGTCCGTCGGACATGCGTGGGTCTCCCTGGTTCATTGTCTGGATGGTCCGAAGTGCCAACCTCTGTGCGATTCGCGGGGCTGGGTGGCTGTGCCGCACAGTCCCTAAGCCGCTGCTCAAAATTTTTCCCAGCATCGTGCCGAGGTGTATGCAGTATGAGTGGGCGCTTTAGATACACCGCATGAGTCTGCGGCCAGTCAAGCAGTCTGTTCCTTCGCACGCATGATCAACGCTTGATACCTCAAAGGGGCATGCTGCCAGTCTCTGGCTTTGCATGCATATTTTGCTGATGTTGGGCGGCAAGCCACAAGTGCGTTTGATAGCGGTAGTCGCTCGGCGTTGAACCGTATTGCTTTTTGAACAAGCGCGCTGTTTTGGTTCAGGCATCGCTGTGGCACAACCAGAACCGATTCGTGAAAGGCTTCCCCAAGGTCGCGCCCATTTGTAACGCTACCGGGTAAAGGGTGTAGGCCAATGGCCCGAATAACGGGCGCAGCGGGCATAAGTCTGGGAAATCGCACCGCTGGGCAGCGAAGCGCAGTACTGTGGTCCGACTAAGTAACTACTTGGTTGATCAAGGACTTTGAAGTCACCACAGAAGGTTTAACACCATGCCATCCGACAGCACTGCCACCCTCACCAATTCAGGGTACGCCACATGCGATGCTGCCCCCCTTCAGTCCAAATCCGGTCGAAAAAATCCCGCCTTGCTGTTGTGCCTGGGGCTTGTTTCGCTGCTGACAATGGCGTACGGCAATGTCGCATGGGCTGCGACAGCGCCGCCGCTTGGAACTGCCGCAAATTTCGGAATTGTCTCCAGTACGCTCTCCGGCACTGGCGCTCCGACGGTTGTCACAGGCTCGGTGTGTTATTCGACCGCCTCTGGGACATTGCCTGCCTTCAGCGGCATTACAAAGACCCCGTGCACTACAGAGATCAGCGACCAAAACACCGCATTGGCGGATTTGGATGCGCAGTTGGGTACGTGCATCTCTCTTGGCTCGTCAGTGGATCTGAGTGCGGCCGTTGTCGGCGGAGGTACGCCTGGCGTCATCCCACCTGGTTGCTATTCCAGTACGGGCGCCATGAGCATTGGGTCAACACTGACCCTCAATGGCGGCGGTGTCTATGTCTTCAGACCCGGAGCGGGTGCGGCAACTGCGGCGCTGAACACCGCTGCTGGATCCATTGTCACCCTGAATGGCGCTTGCGCGGGCGATGTCTTTTGGGCGCCCACCGCCGCGACGACACTGGGTGCGAACTCCACTTTCTTCGGAACAATCGTTGATGTTGCGGGCATCACCATGGGCGCGGGTGCTACCTTGGCAGGCCGAGCCTTGGCTGCGGGCGGTACCGTCACCACGAATGCGAATGCAATTGCCATCCCCGGTGCATGCACTCCAACTGCTGCTTTGCCGGTGATCCGGGTCACGAAAATCTCCAACGGTGGCGCAAGTACCTTCGATTTCAGCGGCAGCAACGGGTTTGCCAACCAATCCATCACGACCGTGATGTCCGGTGTGGCCGTATCTGGAAGTGCGCAGACACTGGCTGCAGCAGGTACCAGCACCACGATCACGGAAGCAGCGCCTCCGGTAGGCTATACCCTGGCCTCCATCAGTTGCACCGGCCTCGGTGCAGGTGGAACACAGGCGAACAACCTGGGGACGCGCACGGTCACGCTGGATGCAGCGGCCACCGCAGCAGGGGCGGCTATCGCGTGTACCTTCACCAACAACATGGATGGATTCGTGCCGCCCACGACTTCGATCCCGACGCTTTCCGAATGGGCGATGATCTTGCTGGCTGGGCTGATGGCCATCGTCGGCCTGGGTATGCGTCGCAAGGGCATGTAGGTCGCGCAATCGTAATGGGCCAAGCACAGATGGTGGGGGCGCGTAAGCGCCCCTTTTTTTGTGGTGGGCGCAGCGACGCAAAGCTCAACCGGTGTTATGGGGGGTGATCTGCTGACTCACTGTGAGTCCAAGAGCGTGCAGCGTGTGTGGGCTGTCCGTCGCGATGGAGCCGTGCCGCGCGATGGCCCTGGGCGCCGTTGGATGTTTGTTGCTAGGTAGCTTTCGGATTTTGTTGCACTTTTTTGGTGCATTTTCTGTCGCAGAACTGACAGCAAAATGTCCAGTGTGCCGCTAGGCTCCCCCATCGTTCTTTTCTCGGGGCATCCCATACCATGAGCCGTCGTCACTTTCTCTTGCGTGCCACCCAGGCCGTTGCTGCCACCGGTCTGCCTGCCTGGGCCCACACTGCCGTGGCGGCCGAAGAGGCGTTGACCGCCCGGACCATCAACCTGGGTTGCTCCATCGCACTGACCGGGCCCCTGGGCCAGGCAGGTATCGAGCAGGTGGCGGGCATGAAGGCCGCGTTCGCCGAGGTCAATGCCGCTGGTGGTGTGCACGGCCGCGAGATCCGCATGGACCCCAAGGACGACGGCTACGTGGCCAGTCGCACTCTCAAGAACGTGACCGACATGGTGGAGGCCCAATCTGTGTTCGCGCTGATCTCGCCGTTGGGCACGGCCAACACCGCGGCCATCCTGCCTCTGATTGAATCCAAGGGCATTCCTACCGTGGGGCCGGTGACTGGCGCCACCTCGCTGCGTGCGCCCGAGAACCGGCATGTGTTCTTCCTGCGGCCGACCTACCGCGAAGAGACGCAGCGCCTGGTCAAGCAGATCGTGGACATGGGCCTCAAGCGCATTGCCGTGGTGTACCTGGACAACCCCTTTGGCAAGGAAGTGCTCAAGGACATGTCCCGCGCACTGGACGAGATCAAGGTCGAGCGCGGCGGCGAGTTTGCACTGGCCGTGGACGGCAAGAACGGCGCTGAACTGGCCGACAAGGTGGCCGCCGAGCGCCCGGGCGCCGTGCTGCTGGCCACCACGGGCACGGCCAACACCACCTTCGTGCAGGCTTTTCGCGCCAAGGCGCAGGGCGTGCCGTTGGCGGGCCTGTCGGTCACGGTGATCTCTTCCGAGCTGCCCAAGCTGGCCGCGTCCACGCGTGGCCTGGCACTGGTGCAGGTGTTCCCGGATGCCAACTCCCAGAAATCGGTGGTGGTGCGCAGGTTCCAGAGCACCCTGAAAGCCACGGGCGCGAACGTGGCGTTCATGAACAGCGGCAGCGCGCTCGAAGGCTGGCTCAACGGCCAGATCATGATCGAGGGCCTCAAGAACGCAGGCAAGGACCTCACGCGCGACCGCCTGCGCGCAGGCCTGGCCAGCATCCGGTCGCTGTCGTTTGGCGACTTCAACGTGGGCTTTGGCAACAAGGCACCCTACATCGGATCGGACGCGATCTACCTGGCCGTGTACGCGGAAAACGGGCGCCGGATCAGCTGAGCGGGTTGTCTGAGCGTGCTGCTGGGCAGGAGCGCAAGCGCCTGGCCAGCCTTCGGCGCTGCCAACGCCTTCCCCGTCATCCCGGTTGTCCGGAGCTAGCTGCTTGTCGCAAAGCTGGTAAGTATCGGTTTCCGACGGGCGGTATCAGCCCAGGCTCTCCACATCAACGCCGATCACCAGCTGCGCTTTGAAGAACGCCTGCGTATGGGGCAGTCTCATGTGCAGATCCAGCGCATCCTGGCTGGAGAACGTCTCGATCAGCACAAATGCATCGGGATTCGACAGCGCCTGAAAGAATGTGAACTCAAGACAACCGACCTCCGTGCGGGTGTGGGTTTCCAGTGTCTGCAGCGCCTCGCGCAAAGCGACGGCGTGCTGCGGTTTTCCAGTGATGCGGGCGAGTTTCCTGATCACGGGAACAGCGGAAATTTCAGGGTTGTGTGTCATGGCACGGCGTCAAGATTAAGGAATGGGCAGGGTCAGGTTCGCAACGATGCGACGCACCCAGGGTGCTACGACGAGGGCGGTGGGAAAAGCCACTGGCCAGGTGGACAGAAAGTTTTTTAGCCATACCGCCGCGAATCCTGGATGAAAGCCTTCGTTCAGAAACAACAGCAGGCCCGACACGACGGACACCATGATGGTGGACAACAGGCCTCCAAAGATGACCGGAGCGTAGCGAGGGTGGAATTTCATTCAATACACCTTGTGGATTCAAAACATGCGTCTCAAGCGCACCGTCCACAAAGTATTTGCTCATTCGTCTGTGGTTGGTAGAAGATAAAATCGACCTAGTCTCATTCGAAAATGGAATGACCATGGACGTTTTTCGCAGCATGCAGATCATGGTGCGCGCCATCGAGTTGGGAAATCTGTCAGCAGCTGCGCGTGAGTTGGGCGTTACCCAGCCCACAGTCAGCAAGATCATTGCGGCATTGGAACGCGACCTCGCGGTGCGGCTGATCGAGAGAACCACCACGAAGTTCACGCCCACCGAGGCGGGCCTGCGTTTCTACGAGCGCGCCAAACAGATCCTCGAAGAGTACGCCGATGCCCGCGCCGACGCCTGCGGGTTGAGCGCTCAGGTGGCAGGCCTGTTGCGGGTCAACGCGCCGCTTGGGCTGGGAGAAATGCACCTCCACCGGATAACGCAATGCTTCGTTCGCCTGCACCCCAAAGTCGAAGTTGAGTTGGTCCTCAATGACCGCTTCGTCGACCTGGTGGAAGAGGGGGTCGATCTGGCCGTCCGCCTCGGTGGTGCACTGCCGGCCAGTGCCGTTGCGCGGGATCTGGCGACATCGGAGCGCTTCTTCGTTGCATCACCCGACTACCTGGCGCAGCACGGCGCGATTGAGCATATCGACGACCTGCAAAGGCACGAGTTCATCCGCTTTGCCTGGTTGGAGTCTGGCGCGACCGTGGAAGTAGCCGGTCCTGACGGGTCGCGCCACGTCGCATTGAGAGGGCGGTATTCGATCAACAGTGCCTTGTCGATTCGCCAGTCCGTGTGCGACGGTTGGGGCATAGCGATGACTCCAGCCTGGCTGGTGCAAGACCTGCTGGATGACGGCAAGCTGGTACGCATACTGCCGCGCTGGCAGGCGGCGGCCCAGACGCTGCGTCTTGTGTATCCCTCGCGGCGATACCAGCCCATGCGTGCAAGAGCCTTCATGGACTACCTGGAAAGCGAAATCGAGGCCGTGCCAGGGCTCACCACCTCGCGGCCCCGCTGCTGATCATTCCACGACACGGCGGGTGGGCGCCACCGCGGGCAAAAACCATGGGCCATGTCCGAAAATGGGGGCTGCGCTCAATATGGGGCTGCGCTCAATGTCAATGCCCCCGGCCGTGCTGAGCGTTTCATACCCATCCCACCGCCCCCAGCACAGCCCCCGCCCCCAGCATCCACAGCAGGTGCAGTTTGGTGCGCCATACCAGCACCACGGTCACTGCGGTCAGCAGCCACAGGGGCCAGTCGGCCGTCCACTCGCCGTGGGCGCGGGCCAGCACCCACGACGTCGCCAGCAGCAGGCCGATGACCACCGGCGCCATGCCCTGCTTGAAGGCGCGCACGCCGCGCCGCTCTCGGTTGCGGTGGCCCCAGCGGGTGGCGGTCCAGGTGAGCAGGCTGCTGGGCAGCATCACGCCCAGCATGCACACCGCCATGCCCAAAGCACCCAGCAACCAGCCGGCCAGGCCGGGGCCGCCTGCGTTGATGCCCACGTTCCAGCCCAGCAAGGCAATGAACAGCACGTTGGGGCCGGGTGCGGCCTGGGCGATGGCGATCGACGCGTTGAACTGCGGGTCGGTCAGCCAGGCCTGGCGCTCGACCAGGAAGCGGTGCATGTCGGGCGCGGTGGCGATGGCGCCGCCCACGGCCAGCAGCGACAGCGACATGTAGTACAGGAACAGGTTGAGCCAGTCGCCCGCGCTCAGGGCCAGCAACGGCGTGGTGAGGGTGGTGGCAGCGTTCATGGCGCGAGCTTTCTCCAGGTCAGCAGGCAGGCCGCACCACCGATCACCGGCAGGATCCATAGCAGCGGCAGCCTCAGCCACGCCATGGCCACGATGGTCAGGGCCGCAAACGCCACACACAGCGGGCGGCCCAGGGGGTGGTTCCTGATCGAGACAAACAGCTTGATGCCCACCCCCGCGATCAGCCCCGCTGCCACGGCGCCCATGCCGCGCAGCGCACCGGCCACGGCCGGGTGGCTGGAGAACTCGGCGTAGACCACGGCCAGGGCCAGCACCAGGACCAACGGAAACGTCAGCATGCCCGCCAGCGCCGCGAAAGCGCCGCGCAGGCCAAAGTAGCGGTCGCCGATCATGATACTGAGGTTGACCACGTTGGGCCCGGGCATGATCTGCGCCACGGCCCAGTCCTCGACAAACTCCTCGTTCGTCATCCAGCGCTTTTTCTCCACCAGCTCACGCTGCACCACGGCCAGCACGCCGCCAAAACCTTGCAGGGCCAGCCAGGTGAAGGACCAGAACAGGTCGGCCGGGTTGCGGGGCTGAGGCCGGTGTGGGGATTCGGGGGGCGGGGAGGGCAGATCGGTGGCAGTGGCCATGGCGAAATTAGGTAAAAATGGCCGCTAGCGCTTATCTGGCAAGCGCTAGCAGCTATTAAATCAGGAGTTTTTGAGATGCGCGGCCGGTGGTGCGGCGCATCCGCGCCATGTTACGCGGGCCACGCGGCCTGCGCAGGGTTGCGGGCCTCGCATTGCGGCAAGGCGGGGCCGGTGATTGGCGTCAGCGCCGAGGGGCGCGTGTCGTTATGCTGCGTGTCGGCGCAGCTCGGCGCTTGCGGCCGCTGCCACCTTTTATCGACCTCCCAAAGGATTTCCCGCCATGAAACTCATCCGCTATGGCCAGCCCGGCGCAGAGCGCCCCGGGCTGATCGATGCCACCGGCACGCTGCGCGACCTGTCGATGCTCCTGCCCGACCTGGGCCCGGCCCAGCTCAACCCGCGCACCCTGTCTGCGCTGGCCGCGCTGGATGCGAGCCGCCTGCCGGCCGTCTACGGCACGCCGCGACTGGGCAGCCCGGTGGGGGGGTGGGCAAGATCGTGTGTGTGGGGCTCAACTACGCCGACCACGCCAAAGAGGCGGGTATGCAGCCGCCCGCCGAGCCCGTGTTGTTCATGAAGGCCGTGACGGCGCTCAGCGGCCCCAATGACGACGTGCGCATTCCGCCCGGCGCCGTCAAGACCGACTGGGAGGTCGAGCTGGGCATCGTCATCGGCTCCCGTGCGCGCCAGGTGGCCGAGGCCGATGCGCTGCAGCATGTGGCGGGCTATGTGCTGGCCAACGATGTGTCTGAACGTGCCTGGCAGATGGAGCGCGGCGGCCAGTGGGACAAGGGCAAGGGCTACGACACCTTTGCGCCCCTTGGCCCCTGGCTGGTGACGGCCGATGAGGTGCCCGACCCGCACGCCATCGACCTGTGGCTGGAAGTGAACGGCCAGCGTGTGCAGAACGGCAGCACCCGCAACTTCATCTTTGGCGTGCCCACCGTGGTGTCCTACATCAGCCAGTTCATGACGCTGGAGCCGGGCGACGTGGTCCTGACCGGCACGCCCGCTGGCGTCGGGCTGGGGCAAAAGCCCACACCCTGGTTCCTCAAGCCCGGCGACGTGATGCGCCTGGGCGCCACGGGCCTGGGTGAGCAGGTGCAAAAGTGCGTGGGGGGATGAGGCGCCACCATCCGGCAACGCCCGGCAACGGCGCCAGCAGCGCCTGAACAGGCTCTGGATGGGCCGCGCTTATTTGCCCAGCTTGCCGATCAGCAGGTGGTCCTTGGTGCGCCAGCCGGCCTGCTCCGGGGTGCTCACCTTGAAGAGCTTCAGGTCTGCCTGGCTGGAGTGCTTGACGCGGTAGACCTTGAAGCTGGCCTGGTTGGCATAGGCCACAAAGAACCAGATGGCATCACCACTGGCCTGCGTGGCGTAGGCCACCTCGTGCCAGCACAGGTCGGCCTGGCTCTCGTGCGCGACCTCGCACACGCGGGCGTCGGCCTGGTTCTCGTATTTCACTTCCAGGATCTTGGCCATGGGCGTCCTTTTTGGCGGTCGTTCGGGGAAGGGGGTTTTCGGGGCGAGGTATTCACCCCGAAACCTGCGGTCCTACCGGCCAAGGGTACCCAGACTTTGGGCGCGCCAGCCCCGGGTTGCCCTGTAGAGATGTAAGATTTTTCATAAAAACAGGGCCTGGCGCTGGATGGTAAAGCGCTGGCAGCTATTAATTTTGAAGTAAATTGGGTGGCGACGGAGCCACGCCTTGAAGAGGGTTCGGAAGTTCATGGGATGCCAAGGGACACGACAAAAACGTTGCCCCGATTGGCGACATCCGCTGACAGCCCGGGGGGCGGCACCCCGGCAGTGGTGGGCGCGGGTGGCGCGCACAGTGGCCGGATGCGAATGCCACCCTTCCCACCTTCAGTCTGTGTCCCATGACCGCTGAACTGCTTCCCGCCCTGGGCTTTGTGCTGGTCGGCCTGCTGCTGGTCGTGATGACGCTGACCAGCTCCTTCATCGCGCGCGTGCCGCTCAGCTCTGCCATCCTGTACCTGGCGGTAGGCGTGGGCATTGGCCCCTGGGGGCTGGGCCTGCTGGTGCTGGACCCGGTGGGCGATGCCCCGCTGCTGGAGCGGCTGACCGAGATCGCCGTGCTCATCTCGCTGTTTACCGTGGGCCTGAAGCTGGAGCTGCCGCTGCGGGACCGGCGCTGGCGCATTCCGCTGCAGCTGGCTACCGTCTCGATGCTGATCACCGTGGGCGCCATCACCGCCGTGGGCGTGTGGCTGCTGCACCTGCCGCTGGGCGCTGCCGTGCTGCTGGGGGCCATCCTGGCACCCACCGATCCGGTGCTCGCGTCCGATGTGCAGGTGTCAGACCCGCAAGACCGCGACCGCCTGCGTTTTGGCCTGACGGGCGAAGGCGGCCTGAACGACGGGGCGGCGTTTCCGCTGGTGATGCTGGGCCTGGGGTTGATGTCGCTGCACGACCTGGGGGAGAGTGGCTGGCGCTGGTGGGCGGTGGACGTGCTCTGGGCCGTGGTGGGCGGCCTGGGGATCGGCTACGCGCTGGGTGTGGCGGTGGGACGGGCCATTCTGTACCTGCGCATCCGCCACCGCGAGGCATTGGGCCCGGACGAGTTCATGGTGCTGGGGCTCATCGCGCTGGCCTATGGTGTGGCCTTGTTGTGCCACACCTACGGCTTCCTGGCCGTGTTTGCTGCCGGGCTGGCGCTGCGGCGCGCGGCGGCGGAGCCAGTGGTATCCGTGGCATCGCCTGCTCAAGGCGACAACACCGATGGCGCAGCCCCCCTGGCTGCACAGGCGCCGGGCCACATGATGGAGTCGGTCGAGCGCTTCAACGCACAGTTGGAACGCCTGGCCGAAGTGACCGTGGTGCTGGTGGTGGGCGCGCTGCTCTCGGTGGTGGACTTTGGTACCGAGGTGCTGTGGTTTGTGCCCGTGCTGCTGCTCGTCATCCGCCCGTTCGCCGTGTATATGGGGCTGGTGGGCGCCAAGGTAGAGCGCTCGCAGCGCCGCCTCATCGCCTGGTTTGGCATCCGGGGCATTGGCTCCATCTACTACCTCATGTACGCCATCACGCACGACCTGCACCCGGTGATTGCACAGCGCCTGCTGGCGATCACGCTGGCGGTGGTGGTGGCGTCGGTGCTGCTGCACGGGGTGTCGGTGACGCCGCTGATGCGGCGCTACGAGACGCGCCGAAAGGCCAAGGCACAGCGGCCACGGTGAGTTAGCAAGCCCGGTTCAATCGAAAATGACCGCTAGCGCTTTATCTGTATGGTTTTATTGCTATGAGTTTTGTGGTTGTTGGGGGCGGTGCACCCCCTCTCGCCGCACCTCAGAGGCTGAGAGTTTTTTAGCCGAGCCGGGGCGTTTTCGCGTGCAAGGCGGGCATGGATAAAAGACTCTCAGCCTCTCAGACCCAGATGTCGTGGCAGGGCACGTGGGCCGGTGACAGGTTGATGTACTGCACCAGCCGGGGCCGTGTGCCCCGGTTGGGGCTGGGTCCATGGGGCAGGGCCTGGTGCCAGATCACCAGGTCACCCGCGCCTGCGCCGACGGGTGTGGCGCCCAGCGCATGCAGGTCTTGCTGGCGTGGGTCGGCAGCAGAGGGCAGGTGGGCCAGCCAGTCGCCCGCCCGGCGGTGAAAGCCCGGCACCAGGGTGAGGGCGCCTTGTTCGGGCGGCGTGTCCGTCAGGTACAGGATGCCCTGGGTGGCAAAGGGGATGGGCCGGTGCAGGCTCACATCCCAGTGCATACCCTGGCCCCCGTAGGGGTGGCCGGGGCGCTCCGGCGGGTTGAAGCCGCAGCGGTCGGTGCTGCGCCACAGGTCTGCCGTGCCCCACAGCTGCGCAAATGCCTTGTGGATGCGCAGGGAGCGCCGGTTGGCCTCGAACGCCGGGTGCTGGAACAGCTGCACCATGGTGTTGCGCGGGGAGTGGGCATACCACGACTCCACATCTGCAGGGTCAGCGCGCACGGCCTGCCACACCGCCTGCGCGGCGGCGGCGCTGTGTTCTGGCGTGGCGGCGTTGCGCACCACCACATAGCCATGCTCGTCCCAATATGCCAGGTCGTCCGCATCCAGCACGGGTTCCATCGCATCGATCCGGGCCTGCAACTGCAGCGCCGCTTCAGGGGGCGGCCCGCCATCCACAAGCGCTTGAATCCTCGCCACGGTGGCGGCATTGGGCGCGCCCGCCGTGCGCACGATCCAGTCCTCGAAGGCGGCGAACTCCGGGGCCTCGCGCAGCACGTGGTGCATGGTCTGCTCCAGTCCCACGCCCAGCGCAGCCAGCACGATCTGCGTGCGGTGGGCTTCTCCCTGGGCGCCCTCGAACACCACGCCCTGGCGTGCGGCCATCCAGCGTGACCAGCAGCGTTTGAGGTGTGGCACCTGCAGGGCGCCCCTCTCCGCATCGGGCGGCAAGGAGCCAGAAGCAGGTGGCGTGGTGGCTGGCGGGATGTGGGGGAGCATGGGTGCAACGAATCCAAAAACTGGTCGGGGTCAAAAGGTGCGGCCCGGGCCGAACCCTGCCCGCAGGCCTGCCGATTTTGCAGCGTGGCCCGCCATCACCGGGCCAAGGCAACTCCGCCTGCAAGCCGCTGTGCCACCACGTTGCGCACAGACTCCGGGGCGTTCTCCAGCAGGCTCGGCCAGTCTTCTTTGGCACGCGCCACCGTATCGCGCAACAAGGCCAGGTGCCGGGGTACGCGCAGCAGCCCGGCGGATTTCATCAGGCCCTCCATGTCATTCCAGGTCAGCGCCCGCAGCGTTTTGTCGATGGCGCGGTTCACCGCGTACTGGTGGTCGGGCACACCATCAAAAAACGCGGCCACACACACCGGGTCGTACACCGGCGCCAGCTGGGGCACGCGCCCGTCGGGGTACACCAGGGCCCAGTTCTTCAGGTGGGCGTCAGTGTTGCCCATCAGGATGAAGGCCACCATGCGCGCCAGGAACTCGCGCGTGTCCAGCACCGGCTGGCGGCTCAGGCGGTTGAGCACGCGCAGCATGGTGGCCCAGTCTTGCAGAGCGCCCTTGCCGTATTTCTGCCGAGGGGTGTAGCCCAGCACCTGGTTGAACTCTTCCATGTGCACGCGGGCGCCGCCGGGCAGGTGGTCAAAACGCTGCACGGCCAAAATTTCGTTGAAAGGCAGGGTGTCGGGCAGGTCCGCCTCGGCGCGGGTAATGACGCGCACGTCAGCACAGTGCAGGCCGAGCGCCTGGCACAGCTGGTAGCCCGTGTACTCGTTGGCTACCAGGTCGGGGTGGGCTGTGGTGGGCAGCTTCAAAATCACGCTGCCCGCTGCGCCCTGGCGGTGCACCGTGTAGCGGCGGCCGTCCTGCACCGCGCTGAACTTGGTGACCACGCCGGGCAGGGACGCCGCGTCTTCGACGGGGAATTCGACAAACCCCGGCTCCAGCACGTCCAGCCCCTGGGTGGTGTGCCAGTGCCGCACCACGTCCGGGATGCCGTCTTGCGCGGGCACGGGTTCCACCTCCAGCGCGCCCATCAGGTCGTGGCCCGCGGCGGCCAGCAGCTCGAACTCGTCGTCGGGGCTGCAGCCGCGCTCGCGCGCCAGGCGGTCGCGGTTGTGGCCTTCGGGCAGCAGGTTCTGGAAGTACACGGGCCAGCGCCCATCGGTGCGCACCAGCCGCGCATCGCGTGCTGATGCCAGGATCTGCTGCGTGGCTGCCTCGTCCGCGCCCTGGTAGCTGAGCGACAGGGTGGGGCGCTGCGGGTTGCGGATATAGCTCTCGTCAAACGACACGCGCAGGATGTCGCCGTATTGCGAGAGGTAGCCGATGGCCTCACGACGGCTTGCTGTCGTACTTGAATCGCCCGGCGCGCCGTCTGCCTGCGCAGGCCGGTGCAGGTACAGGCGCAGGTAGCGGATGGAGGTGCTCATGGGGTGTGGACCGGATGGGTGTGCGGGGTGCCGCTACGGTCAGCGGCGCAGACCATCCACGACCGAAGGCGGGGCATCCACACCCTCCGGCTGGCCCAGAAACTTGCCCCCCGACTGGATGAATGCCTCCAGGCTGGGCCGCAGGCTGCTGGGCACTGCAATGATGTCCATGCCCAGCACGCGCGCCATCTCGGCCAGGGTGGAGTAGCGCGGGTCCAGGTCGCCGCCTTCGGTGCGCTGCACCGTCATGCGGCTGAGGCCTGCGCTTTCGGCAAGCTGGGCCTGTGTCATCTGGTGGGCCTTGCGGGCGGCGGCGAGGGTGGGGATGAGGTCGGTAGACATGATGCTATTTATACTCTTTTTATTAAATAAGAGTATTTTAATAATCAAAATTCCATGCTGAATGCGCTCTTGGCTTTTGAGAAACCACCGTGAGCGAAGGGGAAGGCTGTGGTCCTTTCGCCTTGGGAGTCGACAGAGCGGGGAGGCTCCCCTCGTTGCGTCACGGTCAGTGCTCGATGGCCCTGTGTCATGCGAGCCGACCCATCCCGCAGGGAGCGTTGAACCGTGCATTGGGCTGCCAGTGCCTGCTGCTTTGGCAAAGCCTGCGAGCGTGCTGCATCAGCCAGGCGGTGACGACGGAGTTACGCAGCCACGTAGTGGGGATACCGTGCCCGGATGTCGGCCACATGGCCCAGGGTGCCCGAGAGGTGCACACGCAGCGCTGCCTGCGCGGCGTCGGGATCGTGTGCGGCCAGGGCCTCCACGATCGCGCGGTGGTCGCGCACCACCCGCGCCGCTTTGCCCGGTGACGGTAGATCGAGCCGGCGCAGCCGGTCCAGATGGCCACTGCGCTGGCGCACCAGTTCGTACAGATCCGGCACCCCGGCGGCGTCGTACATCAGGCGGTGGAACGCTTGGTCCGACGCGATGAAGTCTTCGGTATCGGCCGTTGCCAAGGCCGCCTGCAGATCCACCTGGGCGGAGAGTTTGGCGTGCAGCACGGCATCGTCGGTCAAGGCCAGGGTGCGAACCACTTCCAGTTCGATGGCGCAGCGCAGGAAGTACGCCTGAGTGGCCGATGCGATGTCGATGCGGCTGACCAAGGTAGCGTGCTGGGGATAGATGTCCACCAGGCCTTCCTCGCTCAGTTTGATCAGGGCGTCACGCACGGGGGTTTGGCTCAGCGCAAAACGTTCGGCCAATTCGGCCCGCGACAGCGGCGTTCCCGGTGCCAGTTCCAGAGAGAGGATGACCTCGCGCAGCCATTCAAAGACCTGAGGGGCTGCTTGGCGGGTCCGGTCGAACTTGTGGAATGTTTTCATGGGGATAAGAGCCGATGCGAGATTTTAGAGGGAGGCAAAATTGACGCACTAATACATTAGTGCTTTAATGCGCCGATAAAACTACATCCCTATGGAGACAAACCATGCACCGTGCCACCCGTCGCCTGACCCTGCTTGCTGCCTGCAGCGCCCTTAGCCTGGCCGCCATCGGCGCGCAGGCTGCCGACTGGCCTACCGCCAAGCCCATCACCTGGGTGGTTCCTTTCGCTGCGGGGGGCTCTACCGATGTAGTGGCCCGTGTGGTGGGGCAAGAGCTGTCGCTGGCCTTGAAGCAGTCGGTGGTGGTCGACAATCGCCCCGGCGCGGGAGGCGTGATCGGCGTTCAGTCCGTCGCCAAGTCGCCCGCCGACGGCTACACCCTCATTGGCGGAACGATCAGCACCCATGCCATCAATGCCGGGCTGTACAAAAAGCTGCCGTATGACCCGGTGAAGGACTTTGAGCCGATCACCTTGATTGCCTATGTGCCCAATGTGCTGATGGTCAACAGCGACCTGGGCGTGAACTCGGTGCAAGAGCTGGTGGCTTGGATCAAGAAGAACCCTGACAAGGCCTCCTATGCGTCGTCCGGTGCAGGCACCTCCACCCACTTGACCGGTGCGCAGATGGCCGAGCTGATCAAGGTGCCCATGCAGCACATCGCCTACAAGGGCAGTCCGCAGGCGTTGCAGGACGTGGCCGCTGGCAACGTGCCATTTCTGTTTGACCAACTCACCGCCGGCATGCCGTTGGTAAAAGCCGGCAAGCTGAAGTTTTTGGCCGTTACCACCAAGGCGCGCTCGCCGCTGGCACCGGATGTGCCCACCACTGCAGAGGCGGGTTTCCCTGGCCTGGACCTGGTGTCCTGGCAGGCCGTGTACGCGCCCAAGGGCACCCCCAAGGACGTGATCAGCCGGCTGAACACCGCGATCATCAAGGCGCTGAACGCCCCCGAACTTAAGAACAAGCTGGAGACCCAGTTCGGTATGCAGGTCGTGGGCAGCACCCCCGCCGAGCTGGCCGCCGTCACCCAAAAAGATGTCACCCGCCTGGGCGAACTCGTCCAGAAAGTCGGCGCCACCGTCGATTGATGGCTCGCCCCAGGCTGCGCGGACTGCGCCGGTTGCCCAGTAACCCGGCCGCACAGCACAGCACAACCGATTGTGCGGGCGCTTCAAAGCTGCCGCTCCACGGCTTTTTTGATCGAACCACCCAGCCCTGTTGAAAGAACACGTTTTCATGGCACGCGACACCACTATCACCCGCGTTTTGGTCACTCCCATCGCTTTTCGCGACGGTCCGTTGCTCAACGCAGCCGGTATCCACGAACCCTGGGCGTTGCGCGCCATCGTCGAGATCGAAACCAGCGACGGCCGGGTTGGCATCTCCGAGACCTATGGCGATGAACCGATGCTCCAGATCCTGGCGCAGGCCACGCCGCTGCTGATCGGCCTGTCGCCCTTCGCCCTCAACACCATGGAAGAGCGCGTGCGCGCCACCGTCAAGGCGGTGCCCGGCGCCATCGAGTTTGAGCTGGCGCCGGGCTCCCACGCCATCAAGAACGTACCCAAAGTGATCAGCACCTTCGAGGTCGGCATGCTCGATCTGCAGGGGCAGATTGTTGGCGCGCCGGTGGTGGACCTGCTGGGCGGCAAGGTGCGCGATGCCGTTCCGTACAGCGCCTACCTGTTCTTCAAATACGCCGAACACATCGACATGCCGTATGCCCCCGACGCCTGGGGCGAAGGCATCAGCCCCGCGCAGATCGTGGCGCAGGCGCAGCGCATGATCGACTTCTATGGCTTTCAGAGCATCAAACTCAAGGGCGGCGTGTTCGAGCCCGCGCACGAGGTGGCCTGCATGCAGGCCCTGGCCAAGGCCTTCCCCGGCGTGCCGCTGCGGCTGGACCCGAACGCCAACTGGTCGCTGGCGGCCAGCATCGCCGCGGCCCCGGCACTGGACGACATCCTGGAGTACTACGAAGACCCCACGCCGGGCCTTGCAGGCATGGCCGAACTGGCGAAACACACCAAGCTGCCGCTGGCGACCAACATGGTCATCACCACCATGGAGGATTTTCGCAAGGGCTGCGAAATGGGTTCGGTGAAAGTGCTGCTGTCCGACCACCACTACTGGGGCGGCCTGCGCGCCACCCAGACGCTGGCGCGCATGTGCCGGCTGTGGGGGCTGGGCATGTCGATGCACTCCAACTCCCACCTGGGCATCAGCCTGATGGCCATGACCCATGTGGCAGCGAGCGTCCCCAACCTGACCTACGCCTGTGACACCCACTATCCCTGGCAAGAGGAAGAAGTCGTCAAGGGCGGGCGCATCCGTTTCGACAAAGGCTCGGTGGTGGTGCCGACGACCCCCGGCCTGGGCGTGGAACTGGACCGTGGTGCCATGGCCGTGTTGCACGAGCAGTACAAGACCTGCGGCGTGCGCAACCGTGACGACTTGACGCAAATGCGCAAGTACGACCCGTCCTTCAGCGGAAAGACCCCGAGGTTTTGAACCTGTGCAGTGGCGGCGTACCTGTTTTTTTGAAAAGAAAATGCTATCAAAAATGTAGCTGATAGCGCTTTGGAATCGAGCGATAGAGGCCAAAAAACTCAAAATTCTGTGCGCTGGGCATGGCTTGCTCTGTCGCACGTCACCGCACCGCACTTGGCGGTCCGTAGGTTGGGTTAGCCCGCAGGGCGTAACCCGACAGCTCACATAGGCCCAAAGCGTCGGGTTACGCTTCGCTAACCCGACCTACTTGGCTCCGGAGAACCATTCACATGTTGCGCATCCATATCACCGGCGCGTCAGGCTCCGGCACCTCCACATTGGCTGCGGCCCTTGCTGCCGTGCTGGGCGGGGTGCATCTTGAATCCGATGACTATTACTGGCTGCCCACGTCACCGCCGTTCACCACCAAGCGCGATCGCTCCGAACGCCTGTCTCTGCTTCTGAACGATCTTCGCGCCAGCAATGTGGCTGTGCTGGCCGGATCTGTGGCCGAGTGGGGGCGCGATCTGGAGGATTGCTTCGATCTCATCGTCTTCCTTTGTCTGGATACCCCGACGCGCGTTGCGCGCCTTCAGCGCCGGGAGACGGAGCGCTTCGGCCATGTGAACCCCGCATTTCTGGAGTGGGCGGCTCAGTACGATGAGGGCTTGTTGCCGGGCAGAAGCCTGGCAAGGCAACGGGCCTGGCTGGGGGCGCGAAGCTGTCCTGTTATCGAGCTGCGCTCAGACGCTTCGGTGGAGGAACTGGTGACGACGATGGTGCAGGCACTTCCTCGCAGGTCACTCCCTGACGACAGCCTGCGTTGAAAAAAGGCCACGGGAAGAAAGCAATCATTCGGTGGGTGCGGGCAGCGTCTGGCTTCGTTGCTGGCAAAATCGGTGCGCTTCATCCGCCAGCCAGTCCCGCACCAGCTGCATCGCCGGGCTGGGGTGTGCGGTGGTCACAAACGAATACGCCGCACGCGACAACACGCTGCGCCCCAGCAGCGGCACCAGGCGCCCCGCTTTCACGTCCTGCAGCACCAGCGCCGCGCGGCCCATGGCAATGCCTTGGCCGGCCAGGGCGGCGCCCAGGGCCAGTTGCGACAGGTTGAACTGCTGCCCGCCTGCCCAGGGCGGCGGTGTGGCGCCCACCTGGGCAAACCAGTGTTGCCATTCTTCATACGTGTCGGCGCCGTCCCAGGCGCTGCCATCGTGCAGCAGCCAGTCGCCGTGCAGGTCTTGCGGCTGGGTGATGGGCGGGTGGCGGGCCAGGAATTCGGGGCTGGCCACGGGGATGAGCCATTCGTCCAGGAACACGGTGGCGTTCAGGTCGCGGTAGCCGCCCAGGTCAAAGCGCACGGCGGCCTCGATGCCATCGCGCACCATGCGGGTGCGGTCCAGCGTGTGGAATTCGCCAAACACGCGCAGGCCGGTGTGCGGGTGCTGGCGAAAGAAGTCGCCCAGGCGGGGCGTGAGCCAGCTCATGGCGAAGGAGGGTGAGCAGCTCAAGGTGGCGGTGGCGGACTCGGGCGGCTGGCGCATCTGGGCCAGGGTGCCTTCGATGGCGTCAAAGCTCTCGCGCAGCACCACGGCCAGCCATTTGCCCTCGGGCGTGGGCACCAGGGCGCGTGGGGTGCGCAAGAACAGCGGGCGGCGCAGCCAGTCTTCGAGCTGCTTGACCTGCTGGCTGACGGCGCCCTGGGTGATGCACAGCTCGGCTGCCGCCTTGGTAAAGCTGCCGTGGCGGGCCGCTGCATCAAAACTGCGCAGCCAGGCCAGCAGGGAGGGGGAGAGGCGTATGTCCATTATTAATACTAATGCTGCGCTCACTATAAATGGCTTGTGACAGTGGCATGACCGGCGAAGAATGCAGGCAAGACTTCAACGAACTGAATGAATCTGTATGACGCCTGCTGAACGAACGCCTGCTATGGATGCGATGCTGGCCAACCATCTGCGCAATGCCCAGCCCGCGCTGTGGACCAACCCGGCCCGGCAGGCGCATCCCCCGGCGGCGTTGCAGGCACTGGGGCGCAGCATTAGTCTGGATGATACGCAGGCCGCTGCCGCCCGGCTGGCCCGGTTTGCCGGGTTGCTGGCGGACGTGTTTCCCGAGCTGGCGGCCACCGGGGGCGTGGTGGAGTCGCCCCTGCTGCCTGCTGCGGCGCTGGCGCCTGCACTGGGCATGGCCGAAGCGCAAGGCTGCCTGTTCATCAAGGCTGACCACAGCCTGCCCGTGGCGGGCTCCATCAAGGCCCGGGGTGGCATGCACGAGGTGCTGGAGTTTGCCGAGGGACTGGCACTGCAGCACGGGCTGGTGTTGCCCGGTGGCGACTACCGCGCGCTGGCCACCCCGGCGGCGCGCGAGGTGCTGGGCCGCTACCAGGTGGCCGTGGGTTCCACGGGCAACCTGGGGATGAGCATCGGCGTCGTGGCATCGGCCCTGGGCTTTCAGGCCACGGTGCACATGTCGGCCGATGCCAAGGAGTGGAAGAAAGACCGTCTGCGCCAGCGTGGTGTGCAGGTGGTGGAACACACGGGCGACTACGAACGCGCCGTGGCCGCAGGCCGTGCCGAGGCGGCCAGCAACCCGCTGTGCCACTTTGTGGACGACGAGCAATCGTTCTCGCTGCTGCTGGGCTACAGCGCAGCCGCGCTGCACCTGCAAAAGCAGCTGGCGGCGCAGGGTGTGGCGGTGGATGCCGAGCACCCGCTCATCGTGTACCTGCCTTGCGGGGTGGGCGGCGCGCCAGCGGGCATCACTTTTGGCCTACGGCAGTTGCTGGGGCCGCATGTGCATTGCTTTTTTGCAGAGCCAGTGCAGTCGCCGTGTTTTCTGGTGCAGATGCTGGCCGATTCAACGCAGGGGGTGGGCGATCATCCGTCGGTGTACGACTGGGGCCTGACCAACCGCACCGAGGCGGATGGCCTGGCCGTGCCGCGTGCGTCGCTGCTCGCGGCCGAGCTGATGCAGCCGCTGCTGTCGGGTGTGTTCACCGTGAGCGATGACACCTTGTTTGCGCAGCTGGTGCTGGTGCTGGATGCCCTGGGCGAGCGCATCGAGCCCTCGGCTGCGGCAGGCTTCAGCGGCCCGGCCATGCTGACGGGCACCCCGGCCGGGCAGGCCTGGCTGCGCAGCACGGGCATTGATGCCGTGTTGCATCAGGCCACCCATCTGGTGTGGACCACGGGCGGCCTGCTGGTGCCCGATGCGCAGTACCAGGGCTTTGTGCAGCGCGGGCGGGCCGTGCTCGCGGCGCAAGGCTGATTGTTGTCATTCCCCGATTTGTCTATCCCCCAACCTTTGTCACCTTTGGAGATAACCCCATGAACCGCAAGCAACTGCTTTTGTCGTCCGCCATCCTCTGTGCCTTGGGGGCCGCTGCGTGGGGCCCAGCTGTGGCGCAAGAGGCTGTTTTCCCCAGCAAGCCCATCACGCTGGTGATTCCGTTCCCGCCCGGTGGCGCCACGGATGTGCTGGGCCGCCTCATTGGCAAGAAGCTCGGCGACAAGCTGGGCCAGAGCGTGGTGATCGACAACCGCGCCGGGGCGGGCACCACCATCGGCGCAGCCTATGTGGCCAAGGCGGCGCCGGACGGCTACACGCTGCTGATGAGTTCGGGCACCACCTTCACCGTGAACCCCGCCGTGCGTGCCAAGCTGCCGTACGACCCGGTCAAGAGTTTTGAGCCCATCGGCATTGCAGGGCGAACCAGCCTGATCCTGTTGGCCAACAAGGATGTGCCGGTCAGCGACGTGAAGCAGTTTGTGGCCATGGTGAAGGCCGCGCCCGACAAGTATTCGTACGGCTCGTATGGCGCGGGCACCACGTCGCAGTTTGCGGGCGAGATGTTCTTCCACGCGGCGGGTCTCAAGATCCAGCATGTGCCCTACAAGGGCAGCTCGCCCGCCATGGTGGACCTGATGGGTGGGCAGATTCCGTTCACGGTCGACACCGTGTCGGCCGCGCTGCCACAGCTCAAGGACGGCAAGATCAAGGCCATTGCCGTGACAGCGGGCAAGCGTTCGGCCCTGCTGCCCAAGGTGCCCACCCTGGCCGAAAGTGGCTACCCCGGCGTGGAGATGGACACCTGGCTGGCCATGATGGCGCCACGCGGATTGCCGCCAGCGGTGAAGGCGCGGCTGGAGCTGACGCTGGCGCAGGTGGTGGCAGACCCCGAAACCCGCGACAAACTGATCGCCGTGGGGTTTGAACCCACCTATGCTTCCGCCAAAGCCGTGAGCGAGCTGATCGACAAGGAACTGCCGTTGATGCGCGCCGTCGCGCAGCGTGCGGTCATCGCGGCAGACTGATCGATTCCCACAAGGCCAGCAAGAAAAAGGAGACAAATTCGACATGACGACTGCACCTAGCACCCTGGTCGAGCTGACTACCAACGAACTGCGCCACCGCATCGCTACGCGCGAAATTTCTCCGGTGGAACTGCTGGATGCGTGCATTGAACGCATCGAGGCCGTCAACCCATATGTGAACGCCATCACCGCCACTTGCTACGACCGCGCCCGCACCGAGGCCAAGGCGGCCGAGCAGGCGGTGCAACGCGGCGAGCCCCTGGGCTTGCTGCATGGCCTGCCGCTGGGCGTGAAGGACCTCGAAGCCACGGCCGGGCTGCTGACCAGCTATGGCTCGGAGATCTACCGCAGCAACATACCGGCGGAGGACAACGTGCTGGTGGCACGCCTGCGCGCGGCGGGTGCCATCGTGGCGGGCAAGACCAACATCCCCGAGATGGGGGCGGGCGCCAATTCGCGCAACACGGTGTGGGGCGCCACGGGCAACCCGTTCAACCCCAATCTGAATGCCGGAGGCTCGTCGGGCGGCTCGGCCGCTGCGCTGGCGTGCGACATGCTGCCGGTGTGCACGGGGTCGGACACGGGCGGATCGTTGCGCATCCCGGCATCCATTTGCGGGGTGGTGGGCTTCCGGCCATCGCCCGGCGTGGTGCCCAGCTCACGCAAGCTGCTGGGCTGGACCCCGATTTCGGTGGTGGGCCCCATGGGCCGCACGGTGGAAGAAGCCTGCCTGCAACTGGCCGCCACTGCGGGCATGTCGGCGGGCGACCCGCTGAGCTACCCGCTGGATCCGATGAGCTTCTTGCTGCCCGACACGGTAGACCTGAGCCGCCTGCGCGTGGCATACACCGAGGACTTCGGCGCCTGCGCGGTGGACAACGGTATCCGCGCCGTGTTCCGCCAGAAGGTGCAGGCCATGAAGCACCTGTTTGCCCGCTGCGACGCCATCGACATCGACCTGGGCGACGTGCATCGCTGCTTTGACGTGCTGCGCGCCGAAGCCTTTGTGGCCAGCACGCGCGAAGCCTATGAGCGCGACCCTGCCAGTCTGGGCCCCAACACCCGCGCCAACTACGAAATGGGCGCTGCGATGACCCTGCTGGACAGCGCCTGGGCGCAGGCCGAGCAGACGCGCATCCTGGCGCGGTTCCAGAAGCTGTATGAGGACTACGACGTGATCCTGGCACCCACCACGCCCGTGTCGCCGTTTGCGTGGACCCAGCTGTTTGCCAGCCACATCAACGGCGAGCCGCAGGCCAACTACTACCGCTGGCTGGCGCTGACCTATGTGACCACGCTCACTACCCACCCGGCGCTGAGCCTGCCGTGTGGGCTGGACGATGCGGGCGTGCCGTTTGGCCTCCAGATCGTGGGGCGCTTTCGCGCCGACCGCCACACGCTGGGCGTGGGCCATGCGATGGAGCAAGCTTTCAAAGGCATTGCCGGGCTGGCCCGCCCACGGCCCGACCTGGCCAAATTGATGCAAACACACGCCGAGCCCGCGCTGACCTCCATCGTCACCGGTGCTCCGGATCCACGTGATGCCCGCAGCCTGCCGCGCGATGACCGGGCGGCGTCGGCGGTGCAAGTGTCAGCGGTGTAAATCGAGCCAGGAGACAAACCATGCAATCAGTGGACACCATCGTCATTGGCGCGGGCATTGCGGGGGCCTCGGTGGCGTGGCAGCTTGTGCAAGAGAGCGTTGGGGGTGAGGCCTCCAGCGTGCTGTTGCTGGAGCGCGAATCGCAACCCGGCTACCACACCACCGGCCGTTCGGCAGCGTTGTACATGGCCACCTACGGTACTCCGAACATCCAGGCGCTGACGCGGGCGAGCCGTGCGTTTTACGACGCACCGCCGCCCGAATTTGGCGCCGACCCCATCCTCTCGCCCCGTGGCGTGGTCTATGTGGCCGGGCCTGACCAGCTCGACCTGCTGAAACAGGCCTATGCAGAAGCCCATGCCATCTCCCCCAACGTGGAATGGGTGGAACAGGGCGCATTGCTGGCCCAGCTACCGTGCCTGAAACCCGAGGCCGTGGTCGCAGGCATGAGCGAGCCCGAAGCCTCCGACATCGACGTGCACGCGCTGCACCAGGGCTACCTGCGTGGCCTGCGCCAGCGCGGCGGCCAGGTGCTGACGAATGCCGAGGTCACGGCCCTGCAGCGTGAGGGCGACGGCTGGTTGGTGACGCTGGCCGATGGCCGGGTGCTGCAAGCCACAACCATCGTGAACGCCGCAGGCGCCTGGGCCGACGTGGTGGCGGGTCTGGCAGGCGTGCCGCCCATTGGCCTGGAGCCGCGCCGCCGCACCGCCTTCACCTTTGCCGTGCCCGAGGGCATGGACGCCACCCACTGGCCCGCCGTGATCGGCATCGACGAGAGTTTTTACTTCAAGCCCGATGCGGGCCAGCTGCTGGGCTCTCCCGCCAACGCCGACCCGACACATCCGCACGACGTGGTGCCGGAAGAGCTGGACGTGGCCACGGGCATTTATCACATTGAGGAAAAAACGATCTTCCCGATCCGCCGCCCCTCCCATACCTGGGCAGGCCTGCGTTCGTTTGTGCCCGACGGGGACATGGTGATCGGCTGGGACAATCACGTGCACGGTTTCTTCTGGCTGGCCGGGCAGGGCGGGTATGGGATTCAAAGCGCGGCGGGTGCCTCGCTGCTGGCCCGCCAGCTATTGCGCCGCGAGCCGTTGGCCGAGGAGCTGGTGCGCGAGGGTGTGGTGCTGGAAGGGCTCTCGCCTGCGCGTTTGCGTTGATCTACCTGCGCAAACGGAGGATGCTTGGGGCCTTGGGGAAAAGGCGCTCAGGCGAAAGTGTTGACGTTGGTGCCCAGGGTCCCGCTGGTGGCCAGGCCGGGCTGGGGCATGGATTGCTGCATGGCGTCGATCATGGTGGCGGCAGATACGGCCTGCATGTCGAGCGCCTTTTTGAGCACCACCATGTTCAGAGCATCCGACGTCTTGGCACTGGCCAGCGCGGTGGCGGTGTTGACGATGCTGTTGGCAAGGGCGACGTCCATGGTGATTCCTTGGGGTAGTGGATTGGTATCGGCAGTTTGGGTAGCGGGCTTGAGGGGTGTTACATCTTGGGGCCGTCGCAGTAGCACTTACTCCAGTGCCGCCACACCAATGGCTGTACACGCAGCCAAATCAGACTCGTGCCCCTCGGGCAATTGCCGCGCTGTATCCCGCAGCGCAGTGCGTAAGCCTTCTTCCAGCGTGGGGTGGTAGAACGGCATCCCCAGGAGGTCGTGCACGGTAAGTTTTTGCTGGATGGCCAGCGCGAGCAGGTGGGCCATGTGTTCACCTTGCGGGGCGCACATTTCGGCGCCGAGCAGGCGGCCGGTGGCCTGGTCTGCGTGGATGCAGATGCGCCCGTGGTTCTGCTGCGATGTGCGGGCGCGGCCCTGGTTGTCAAAGCTGGTGGTGCCAGTGACTGTGTGGGCGGGGTCCAGGTCGGCAAAGCGCTGGCCCACGGTGGCGATGTTGGGGTCGCAGAACACAATGCCCAGCGGGGTGCGGCGCCGAAAGCGAGTGGGGGAGGCGGCCAGGGCGTTCATGCCTGCAATGTGGCCCTCGTCGGCAGCCTCGTGCAGCAGGGGCGCGCGGGTGGTGGCGTCTCCCGCCAGAAACACGGGCAGGTTGCCGATCTGCTGGGTTTGTGGGTCTACGGAGGGCATGCCGCGTTTGTCCAGTGGCACGCCCAGAGTGTCCAGGCCCAGGTGCTCGATATTGGGCACCCGGCCCATGACGGCGATGACCTGGTCCACCACCACGCGGTGGGGGCCGCTGCTCACTTCGATGCCGCCGGGCACTTCGCGCAGTTGTGCTTTGGCGCCCATGTGCAGCACCATTTCTTGCTTGAGCAGCGCCGTCAATTCGGCGTTGAGGACGGGGTTGCCCAGGCCCGCCAGGGTGTGGCTGGTGGTGAAGGCGGCCACCTGCAATCCAAGCCGGGCCAGCGCCTGGGAGATCTCTACGCCGATGGGGCCCATGCCGATCACGGCAATGCGGGGGCCGAGGGTGGGTTGCTCGAACAGGGTGTCGGTGGTGAGCATGCGGTCGCCGAATGCCAGCCATTCTTCTGGCACGCTGGGGCGTGACCCGGTGGCGATGATGATGCTGCGGGTGGGGTAGGCGGTGCCGTCGATGTCCACGGAATTGGGCCCCAGGAGGCTTGCGCGGCCTGCAATGCGGGCGCTCCCCAGGTCGTCGGTGGCCTTGATGGCGCCGGCCACAAAGTTATCGCGCAGGGCACGCACACGCTGCAGCACTGCGGGCAGGTCGGCCGTCAAGGCGTTGGCGCCCCGCAGTCCGAATTCTTCAAAGGCGTGGCGCAGGTGAAAGGCGTTGGCCGCCTCGATCAGCGCCTTGGAGGGCATGCAGCCCACGCGCGCGCAGGTGGTGCCCCAGGGGCCTTCGTTGACGATGAGGTAGCGGTCCGTGCGTTTGCGCACTTCGCGCAGGGCGGCCAAGCCTGCAGTGCCTGCGCCAATGATGATGGTGTCGAGCGGTTGGCTCATGGGGGTTCTCCTTGGAAGCCCGGTAAAACTCTGAGTGTGGCGGCCTGCCGGCGGAGTGCTTGTAGGCGCAAAGGCATTTGTTCTGGACGCTGCCCCGGGTCTGCCCGGGCTTTGCTGGCGGGTTCAGGCCTCGGGCTCGGTCCAGCCCACACGGCCCTGGCCCTGGTTGTTGATGCGCAGCACAAAGGCAGTGGCCCGGGCCTCGGGCAGCCGTAGCTGCAGCGTGACAAGCGTGCCGTGCTGTACGCCTACCAGCTCGGCAGCAGCCGTTTCGATCTCTCGGCGCAGCAGGCCCTCCAGCGCATAGGGCACATGGCATTGCAGCGTTTTCATGCGCTGCAGCGTGACCTTGGGGGCGGTGAGCAGTGCCTGGGCAATAGTGTCGGTGTAGGCGCGCACCAGTCCACCCGCGCCCAGCTTGACGCCGCCAAAGTAGCGCACCACAGTCGCTTGCACGCCTTCCAGGTCCTGGTGGCGCAGCACGTCGAGCATGGGGCGACCGGCTGTGCCGCCGGGTTCGCCGTCGTCCACCGCGGCGGACTGGCCGCCCGCCAGCAAGGCCCAGCAGATGTGTGCGGCGCCAGGGTGTTGCTTCCACAGTGCATCCACGGCAGCCTGAGCACTGGCGCGGTCGGCCATGGGCTGCACGCAGCCGATGAAGCGGCTCTTCTTGATGATGAGTTCACTGTGCGCAGGCACAGCCAGGGTGTAGGGCATGGGGCGCCGAGTTTAAGGCGCGGCCCGCGGGGCCAAAACGTGACGGAATTCACGCCCGCTGCGTCTTGTAACAATGTTGATCCAGCGCAGGCTGTTGTTTGTGCGTTCTGTCACACATGGCATTGGCTTGTGTTCCTACACTGGCGGCTTGTTGATGTGGCCTACGCTCGTGCTACCAATTTGAAAGCACCCAGGCCATTAAAAGAGGAACACCATGTTTGCCACGCCTTTCTCCGCCCCGTTGCCCGCCACCCTTGTCAGCCATGTATTTGGCCGCTTCATGCCGCAGCGCGTGCAGCCAGGTGTGACGGATGTGGTGGTTGCGCCCGTGCTGGCAACGGCGGCCACGGATGACGATGCCATCCCGGACCTGGCCCAGCGGGTGCGCGAAGTGGGGGAGTGGTAGCCGCCCCGTCTGCCAGCCGGCGGTGGCCGCACCACCGTTTCACAAAAAATGGTCCAGAGGGACCATTTTTTATGGGGTACCGTCAGAGTCCGATCAGCGCTTTGGCAATATGCCCTGCGATGCGGGGGTTCTCGTTCAGCCTTCGTGTGCTGTACCCGTACCAGTCCTTGCCAAAGGGTACATAGATGCGCACATTGAAGCCCATGCCCCGCAGCTTGTCGCGCAAGGGTTCACACACGCCCAGCAGCATCTGAAATTCAAACTGGCTCCGGTCGATGCCATCGCGGCGCACCCGCTCGACGATGCGCGCGATCAATGCAGCGTCGTGTGTGGCGATGCCGACGAAGCTGCCTGCTTCGAAACAGCGCACGACATGCTTCAGGAAGTGCTCATTGATGGCGCTGCGGTCGTTCCATGCATCGTGCACGAGGTGCGAGCGATCCTCCACATAGATGCCCTTGCAGATGCGCAAGGTGTGGGCCCTTTGCATCAGCGGTTCAAGGTCCTGGTAGGTGCGCAGTAAATATGCCTGCAATGCCAGCCCGACGTTGCCAAACCGTGCCCTCAAGCGCCCGAACAATTCGATTTCCTTTTGGGTGCAACTGGCGTCCTCCATGTCCAGGCAGACGGAGTTCTGATGGCGCTCCGCGATCTCAAGAATGCGCAGAATCAGTTGTTCGCACTGCTGCGCACCGAGCAGCAGCCCAAGTGCAGAAGGCTTGATCGAAATGTTGGCCTGTAGTCCCTGGGCCTGGACGGCATGGAGCACCTCGATGTAGGCATCGGCCGTGGCCTGTGCCTCCGGCAGGGTTGAGATGGTTTCGCCCAGTACGTCGAGCGTCACGGCGAAACCTTGCGCGTTGAGCTGTTGCACGCGCACCAGGGCTTCGGCGAGGGTGTCGCCTGCGATGTAGCGGCGAGAGATTTTGTGGATCAGGGCGCGAGGCACCCAAGGGATGGCGCGCGCCACCAGTGTGTCGAGAAGTTGCATGTCGGTATCCAGAATGAAAAACGTGCTGCTTCCCGCCCTCCGCGCCCCGGCATTGAACCTGGGCATTGCGAATCAACGGGAAAAGCAAAGCACTGGCCCGGGCAGGGGGCCAGCAAGGGCAACGTTGCGACCGCGTGCGCCCAAAGCGCAGCGGCAGCTCACGCTGCGGGCGTTCAGTTCATCAATGGAGGCCAGGCTGCGCGGTGCATGCGTTCTTCTGTGTGTAGTTGCCGACGTAAGGTGCCAACTGGCGATCGTACAGCCTCAGCTCACATCTCCCTTACCAGCCGCGGCCCACGTGAACGGGTGGGCCATGTATTCAGCGCCAGGTGGCCATGCCACCCCCCCTGTTCAGACGCCACGGCTTTAAGGTGCACGCGGGTCATGCAAGCGAGGAAAGTCCACACGTTGGCACAAGGGCTTCCTGTGCATCTTGTGATGGGCTCATCGCTACAATAAACAATCCATCCAGATGGTTTGTAAATGACTGAAGCACATCGTAGACAGAAGCAACCTGAACTCATCCGCAGCCAATTGCTGGGCGTGGTCCGTGAGCTGTTGGTAAGGGAAGGCCTCCACGCCGTCACCCTCGATGCTGTCGCCCAGCGGGCGGGCGTGACCAAAGGCGGGCTGCAGCATCACTACCGCAGCAAACAGGCATTGCTCGACGCCCTGTCGGACCAACTTTTCGAGGAGTTCGAGCAGAGTTTCGAAAAAGCGCTGAAGCAGGAAGACGACACGCCGGGGCGCCACGCGCGGGCCTACATCAGAACCTGTTTTGACAGTGGCTCGGACAGCCACCAGGTGGAAACCCAGCGGGCCATCGGTTTGCTGGCTCTCACATCAGCGCCGTGCCGGGAGCGTTGGCATGCGGCCATGGCGGTGGCGTTGAAGGCTGATGGGGAAGATCCGCACGCAGCCAATGTGTTGATGGCCTGCCGCTTGGCGGGGGATGGGTTCTGGTTTGCACAGATGCTCGATGTCTATGCGCTGGATGGGCCGCGCAAGGCGGCCATCCTGGACATTCTTCTGAAGCTTTGCGGTGGGGGGCGGCCATGAGCGGGGGCGCATCCGCCAGCGCCTATCTGCTGCTGGGCACTGCGATCGTGCTGGAGGTACTGGGCACCACGGCGCTGAAAGCTTCCGATGGATTCACGCGGCTGGTGCCTGGCGTGATCACCGTGGTGGCATATGCCGTGTCCTTCTACCTGCTCTCGCTCACGCTCAAGACCCTGCCGGTGGGCATTGCCTACGCGATCTGGTCGGGGGTGGGCATCGTGCTGGTATCCACCGTGGGCTGGCTGCACTACGGACAGCGGCTGGATCTGCCCGCCCTCTTGGGGCTGGGGTTGATCGTGGCGGGCGTACTGGTCGTGAACCTGTGTTCCAAAAGCGTCAGCCATTGACGGTGCACGCGCCAAAACGGCGTCGCTTTCCCTGCTTCCGAGTTCCGATCCATCCCGCCGACCGCCCAATTCGTTGCCAGCAACTGCCATGAACCTCAGACTTACTTCATCCACCGAGCCCCAATGCATCACTGGCCAGACTTTGTCCAGGACAGAGTTGCAGGCGCTTTGCGCCGCCGGGCATCCTGTTTTGCACTTTGAACACTGTGTCTTCGATGGCGCGGATTTATCAGGGTTAGCGCTCCAGGGTGCGCAGTTCATCGGCTGTTCGCTGCGGGAGGTGTCGCTGGAGAGGGCGGGCCTCGCAGGCACGCGCTGGCTCGACTGCCGTGCGGGGCAGACCCAGTTCCACCTGGCGGACCTGACCGATGCGCGCTTTCATCGCTGCGATCTCAACAACACGTCGTGGGTCCGTTCCAGCCTCGCTTCGGCATGTTTTGCAGAGGTCAAGCTCACGGGCGCGCATTTTCGGGAGGCCGAAACACTGGGGCTGAGTTTTCATGATTCGTTGCTGGTGGGGGCCGACCTGCGCGGCATTTCGTTTCGCAAGCAGGCGGTGGAGCAGCTGGACTTGTCGGACGCCGATCTGGCGGGGTGCGATTTTCGCGATGCCGTTTTCGAGGGCGGAAGCCTGCGAGATGCACATCTCAAGAATGCGCGCTTTGACGGGGCCGACCTGCGCTCGGTGGATCTCGGCGGGCTGCGGATTGCCCAATTGGCACAGTCGTTCAAAGGGGCCATTCTCTCGGCCGAGCAGGCCGCAATGCTGATCAGTGAGCTGGGCATCCGGGTGGCGTGATGCAGCCCGCTGGGAGTGATTTACAGCTTGAGCTCCCATGTCTCCCCCACCAGCTGCTGGCCAAATCCCTCATACGGTTCAGACTTGGCCAGCTTGAACCCTCGCTTGGCATAGATGCCACGTGCGGCAGTCAGGCAACTGTTGGTCCACAGCACCATCTTCTTGTAGCCCTTGGCCCGGGCGAACGCGATGCACTCATCGGTCAGGCGTGCGCCCAGGCCCAGTCCACGTGCTTTGGGCGACAGGATCAGCATGCGCAGCTGGGCCGTGGTGGCTGATTTGCGCACCACGAACACGGCGCCCACGCGTTCGCCGTCCAGCTCCGCCACCCAGCAACGCTCCCACGCTGGCTGGAACTTGCGCACAAACTGCGCGGCGATGTCGGCCACCAGGGCTTCAAATCGGCTGTCCCAGCCGTACTCGCGCCAGTAGATTTCGCCGTGCTGCTGCACCACCCAGCCGATATCGCCGGGAACCGGGTCGCGCAGCACGGCCACGCGAGGTCCCGATAGGTTGGCCAAGGTCGGGTCGAGCAAGGTTTCGATGCGTTCCATGGCATCCACCAGCTCCTGCTGGCGTGCAGGGGGCAGGGGGGCCAGCAGAGCAGCGGCCTCGTCGCGTGAGCGCTGCTGCAGCGGCTCGAACACGTCGCGCCCAAGCGACGTGAGGGCGAGTACGCTCTGGCGCGCATCCCTGGCGCTGGCACTGCGGGTGATCCAGCCGGCTGTTTCAAACCGGCGCAGGATGCGGCTCAGGTAGCCGCCGTCCAGGCCCAGGTCGCGCGCCAGTTCGCTGGCCACGGGCGCCTCGCGGTGGGCCAGCTCGTACAGCACGCGCACATCGGTGAGCGACAGGTTGCTGCCCAGGTACGGGTCCAGCACACCCACGCGGCGGGTCAAGAAGCGGTTGAAGCGCCGCACCGCCTTCACGGCGCTGGCAGGGGGCAGCGCGGTTGCGGGGGTGGGCTGGGGGGTATTGAGGATCGTGGTCATGAATGCCTCTGTCATGCAATTAATTGACTTTGGCAAGTATATGCCTGATGCCTATCAAGACCTCCACCGTGCAAGGGCAACACGCAAGCAGCGACAAAAAGGGCATGCCGCCGTAAAATCTCGGGTTAACCACCACAGCCGCGCCCCACGAGGCCCCATCGCATTGGGCCGGCCGCGACCCTCCTTTGCATGAACGCCCCCGTTGACGTCTCCTTTTTTGCGCGCGCCGCAAAGCCATTGACCAGCTACCGGCCGTACTGGGCCAAGCGCTTTGGCACGGCCCCGTTTTTACCGATGAGCCGCGCGGAGATGGAAAAACTGGGCTGGGACAGCTGCGACATCATCCTGGTGACGGGCGACGCGTATGTGGACCACCCCAGCTTCGGCATGGCCGTGATCGGCCGCACGCTCGAAGCCCAGGGCTTTCGCGTGGGCATCATCGCCCAGCCCGATTGGCAAAGCGCTGAGCCCTTCAAAGTGCTGGGCAAGCCCAATCTGTTCTGGGGCGTGACAGCGGGCAACATGGACTCGATGATCAACCGGTACACGGCCGACCGGAAGATCCGCAGCGACGACGCCTACACGCCCGGCGACGTAGGCGGCAAGCGGCCCGACCGCGCCGCTATCGTCTACAGCCAGCGCTGTCGCGAGGCGTTCAAGGACGTGCCCATCATCTTGGGCGGCATCGAAGGCAGCCTGCGCCGCATCGCCCACTACGACTACTGGAGCGACAAGGTGCGCCGCTCCATCGTGGTGGATGCCAAGTGCGACCTGCTGCTGTATGGCAATGCCGAACGCGCGCTGGTCGAGGTGGCGCATCGCATTGCAGCGCGTGAGCCGGTCGAGCAGATCACCGACGTGCGCGGCACGGCCTTTGTGCGCCGGCCTCATGACGAAAGCGGCAAGGGCTGGTTCGAGATCGACTCCACCAGCGTGGACGAGCCGGGCCGCGTGGAATCGCACATCAACCCCTACATGACTACCAGCGAACAGGCCGCCGCCCAGGGCAGCACCTGCAGCAAGGATGATGCTCCTGATTCAGTAGCTGGTAGCGCAGGTGGATCAAGCGCTGGGGACCAAAAAGACCCAAAAACGGCCGAGCCCAACCCCGCCATCCAGCCCATGTTGTTTGTCGCCAACCCGGCGCTCAAGGCCAAGCTCAAGGTGCCCCCACGCGACAAGAGCGTGATCCGCCTGCCCAGCTACGAGCAGGTCAAGAGCGACCCGGTGCTGTACGCCCACGCCAACCGCGTGCTGCACCTGGAGACCAACCCAGGCAACGCTCGTGCGCTGGTGCAGGCGCACGGGGAGGGCGTGACGGCGCGCGACGTGTGGATCAACCCGCCCCCCATTCCGCTGACCACGGCCGAGATGGACTACGTGTTCGACCTGCACTATGCCCGCGGCCCCCACCCGAGCTACGCCGACGAGAACGGCGGCCATGACGGCGTGACCAAGATCCCCGCGTGGGAGATGATCCGGTTTTCGATCAACATCATGCGCGGCTGCTTTGGTGGCTGCACCTTCTGCTCCATCACCGAGCACGAGGGCCGCATCATCCAGAGCCGGTCCGAGGATTCGATCATCCAGGAGATCGAGGACATCCGCGACAAGGTCAAGGGCTTCACCGGCACCATCAGCGACCTGGGCGGCCCCACGGCCAACATGTACCGCTTGGGTTGCCGCAGCCCCGAGATCGAGGCGGCCTGCCGCAAGCCGAGCTGCGTGTACCCCGGCATCTGCCAGAACCTCACCACCGACCACGGCCCGCTGATCAAGATCTACCGCCGTGGCCGTGCGCTCAAGGGCATCAAGAAGATCCTGATCGGCTCCGGCCTGCGCTACGACCTGGCGGTGAAGTCGCCCGAATACGTGAAAGAGCTGGTGCAGCACCACGTGGGCGGCTATCTCAAGATCGCGCCCGAGCACACCGAGCAAGGGCCGCTGACCAAGATGATGAAGCCGGGCATCGGCAGCTATGACAAGTTCAAGCAGATGTTCGAGAAGTTCAGCGAAGAGGCGGGCAAGAAGCAGTTCCTGATTCCGTACTTCATCGCAGCCCACCCGGGCACGAGCGACGAGGACATGATGAACCTCGCCGTCTGGTTGAAAAAGAACGGCTTTCGCGCCGACCAGGTGCAGACCTTCTATCCGAGCCCCATGGCCACCGCCACGGCCATGTACCACAGCAACAAGAACCCGCTGCGCAAGATCACGCGCGAGAGCGAGACGGTGGACATTGTGCGTGGCGAAAAGCGCCGCCGCCTGCACAAGGCCTTCCTGCGCTACCACGACCCGAACAACTGGCCGCTGCTGCGCGAGGCTCTCAAGACCATGGGCCGTGCCGATCTCATCGGCAATGGCAAGCACCACCTGATTCCAACCTTCCAGCCGCTGACCGACGGCGGCTACCAGAGCGCGCGGCGCAAGAACTCGACCCCGACCGGGGCCAAGCCCGCCGTGGCGCCTGCGTCGCGCACGGTGCAGCAGCCCACCAAGGGCCGCATCCTGACACAACACACGGGCCTGCCACCGCGCGTGACCGGGGGCGCGGCCAAGCCGGCGGCTGGCGGCAAACCGTTCAAGAAAGCGCGATAGTCCGCTGCCTGCGTGGCGGCGGGCAAAGCGCCCATTTGCCCATTGCATCTGCAGGCTGAAACGGCGGGCTGGGATGCCGCGCCAACGGCATCGGCGGGGTGGCCGGACTCAGGCGCGCGCCAGGCCCGGGCGGTGGTCAGGCGGTCGTGTAGCCCCCGGCCAGGCATTCCGAGAGTGGCACGGGCTTTGCCACCGCATAGCCTTGGGCGTAATTCACACCGATGATCCGCAACGCGTCCACGATGGCTTCGGACTCGGCAAACTCGGCAATTGTCTGCTTGCCCATCACGTGGCCAATGCGGTGGATCATTTCCACCATGGCATGGTTGGTGGGGTCTAGCAAGATGTCCTTGACGAAGGCGCCATCGATCTTGAGGTAGTTCACTGGCAGGTGCTTGAGGTAGGTGAAGGACGACATGCCCGCGCCGAAGTCGTCGAGCGCGAAGCGGCAGCCCAGTTGCTGCAGCTCTTTCATCAGGCGCACCGCATTGGGCAGGTGCGAGATGGCGCTGGTTTCGGTGATCTCGAAGCACAGCAGTGCGGGGTCCAGCCCGGATTCCGTGAGTGCGGTGCGGATGAACTTGAGCAGGCTGTCATCCCCCAGGCTGGTGCCCGACAGGTTGATGGCGCAGGTGTGCAGCGGCAGGGCTCCGGGGGTGCGCTGGTGCTGCGCCAGCGCCAGCAGCGTGTGCCGGATCACCCAGCGGTCGATGGACGGCATCATCCCGTAGTGCTCGGCGGCCGGAATGAAGGTGCCGGGCGCCACCAGCTGGCCCCCTTCCTCCTCACGCAGCCGCAGCAGCACCTCCATGTGCAGGCCCTCTTCGCCGGTGCCTTGCAGCGCACGGATGGCTTGCGCATGCAGCTGGAAGCGGTTGTGCTCGAGGGCCAGCCGCAGCCGCCGCACCCAGTCCATGTCGCCTTCGCGCCGGGTCATCTCGATGTCTTCGGGCTGGTAGATGAACACCCGGTTGCGCCCGCCTTCCTTGGCGCGGTAGCAGGCCATGTCGGCCACGCGCATGGCTTCCTGGATGGAGGTGAGCGCAGGGATGAGCTGCACCATGCCGATGCTGAGGCCTGTGGTGAGCTGCTGGCCCTCCCAGGCCAGGCGCAGGTCCTGGCCAGCCTGGCGCAATTGTTCTGCAATGCGCGCAGAGGGGCCCGCGGGGCAGTCCTTGAGCAGGATGCCGAATTCGTCCCCGCCCAGCCGCGCCAGCGTGTCGCCTTCGCGCAGATGGCTTTGCAGCATGCGACAGACCTCGCGCAGCATTTCGTCACCGGCCTGGTGGCCACAGGTGTCGTTGATGAGCTTGAACTGGTCCATGTCCACGTAGAGCAGAGAGCCTTCGCGGCCCGGCTGGCGCGGGTGGCTGAGCAGGGCTTCGAGCCGGTGCTCGAATTCGCGCCGGTTCACCAGCCCCGTCAGCGCATCATGGCTGGCCTGCCACGAGAGTTGCTCCACATAATGCTGCTCGCGTGTGACGTCGTGCAGCGCCAGCACCGCCCCGGTCAACACGCCCCGGTGCCGGATGGGAGAGCCCACCAGCCTCACCGGAACGATGCTCTGGTCCGGGCGCACCAGCGTGCGGTGGATATTGCCCTTGGCGGCACCATCGCTGAGCAGCAGCGTCTGCACCAGGGTGTCGGCGGACAGGGGCGGCGCGTCATCCTCAAAGACCAGCAACTGCGCCAGTGGTTGCCCGGTCGCCTGGGCGGCCGGGCGGGCCAGCAAGGTTTCTGCGGCAGGGTTCATGTAGGTGACCTCGCCGTGGATGTTGGTCGTCACCACGGCATCGCCAATGGCGGCCAGTGTGGTGCGCGCCTGTTCCCGTTCGGCCTCCAGGGCGCGCTCTGCATTCTGGCGCTGGGCCAGCAACGTGCGCGTGTGCCACAGGGTCAGCAGGATCAGCACCAGGGCCATGCCCATGTTGGTCCACATCAGCAGGAGCACGATGTGGCGCGAGCTTTCGCCCAGGGCCTCGCTGAAGTTCCGGGCCGCCGGGGTCACGCCTGCGTTGATCTCGCGGATGGTGTTCTGCCACCGTTCGCGCGTCGGGGCATCCGCCGTGCCGGCGGTGTTGCGCTGGTGGATCTCGTGCGACAGCTCGCGCAGTGCACGGATGTACTCGTCGCCCACCAGCCATTGGTCTACCGGCTTCTTCACCAGATCAAAGTCGTCGAAGTAGCGCAACAGCCAGATCAGGCCGTCAATGTCATCGGGGTGGTTGCCACCGCGCAGAAAGCCGTCGCGCGCCACATCGATCTGCACCTGGCTTGACTCCAGGGCCAGCCGGGCTGCCCGGTCGCCCAGCGGGATCTCCATGGCGCGGGTGAACCCTTCAAAGGCCTGGGGGGAGCCGTTGATGGCGTACTGGTTCAGGAAATAGATGGCGTCTTTCTGGCCTTTGGTCCACAGGCTTTCGCCGGCGACGAAGGCTCGCACCGTGGACAAGACATGCAGGCTGGCCGTGGCGCACACCGCCAGCAGCAACACCATCGTGATGAAAGGCCAAGTCACCCGCAACGTCAACGGCACAGGCCTTCGCTCGACCGGCTGCAATACATCCATGGATGGGTCCCTCGCCTCGTGCCAAGCTGCGTGCGCCAGTGATGCCTGGTGGCCCCATCCGGCGCGCCCTCATCGGTGTGTCCGCACACTGTGTCAATGCCTGCGGTCCAGTGTTGTCCTGGAATCAGTGGCTGATTCTGCGGTGCGGCGCTTCCGGCCCACTATATAGCGATCAATTTGCCAGCGTATGCAAAGTTTGGCAACCCCTTGTGTCTGCGGGGAATGGGCGCCATGCCGATGCACACCCGCGCACGGCGGGCCACCGCTGGCGCTGCCTTTGTGTTGCCGGGCCTGGCTGACGCCGATGTTTACGGCGCCGCAGCGTGGGTGCCCACCAGCACGGACTGCGGGCCGTCGTCTTGGGGCTGCGAGATCAGGTCTTCGATGATGAAGGTGCGGTAGTAAAACGCGGTGACCGCGCCCTCGGGAGCGATGGCGGCGACCAAGGTCTCAGCGTCGTCCTTGTCGGCCATGGCGATCAGCAGCCCGTGGTGGCCCTTGCCGGCCAGGTCGGCAATGCGGCGCACCATGTCACCTTCGGCACCGACCGACGGAAGCGGCGCATCTGCCGTGCCCAGTGTGTGCACGATCTCCTGCAGGATGACTTCAGGGCTGGCGTAGGCGGTTTCGCCTTGGTGGCCAGCGGCTTGCAGCGCCGTGGCCGCCTGGCGCACGCAGTCTTCGTCGGGGAAGAGCGCAAACACGTGGCCTGTGGGGTAGAAAACGCCGCCCATGTTGGTCATGGTGGAATCAAGAACGAGGGGTTTCATGGGCTTCTCCCGAGGTGTTTCAGACCTTTTCGATTGAAACCCGTGGCCCCGGCGCGTGGTGTAGGCCAGCGGGCAATCTGCGCGTCAGCGCCCCTTGCCGCGCAGGGGGAGGTGCCAGAAATATGATTAAAACAGCCTCTGGCGCTTATCCATCAAGCGCAAGCAGCTATCAAAATTGATATGCGATTTTCCAGTTGCGGCGCATCTATCGAAGCCACCCGCCCACCCAGGCCCCGAGCGCCGCGCAGTGCAGCACCACGGTGGCCCAGTAGACCGTGCGGAACTCCACCTTGCGGGACTTGTGCCGCAGCCATTGCTGGGCAAACCATGCGCCAGGCCATCCGCCTGCCAGGCCCAGCAGGTGCAGGTGGCTTTCCTTGGTGCGCCACTGGCCGTTTTGCGCGGCGCTTTTGTCGATGGCGTAGACCAGAAAGGTGAGGAGGTTGAGGGCCAGGGCCGCTCCCAGCACCCACCATGGCAGCTGACCGGCCCAGAAGCCCCAGGCCAGCAGCGCCACCCAGCCCAGCATCAGCACCAGCGCCGGGCCTGCGGGAGTTGGCGGGCCGCTGGCGTCTGCGGGGCGCCGATGGCGTTGGGTTCGCGGTTTGGGAGCCCGCTGCGCCGGTTCGTGTCGAGCCCGCTGTGGGGCTGATTTAGCCGATGGGCGGGGCTGGGGTGCGGCCCCTTGCTGGGCTATGGGCTGCACCGCCATGGCCCGAGGCCCTTTGCCGCCCACATGGATTTCTTCGTACACCACGGCCAGCCCTTCGCGGGGCGCAGCGCTGCCACGGTAGTCCCGCACGTGAAAGAACACATCGGCCGAGGTGTCCGGGCTGCGGATAAAGCCGAAGGCGCGGGTGGCGTCCCAGCGGATGACGGTGCCCTGTTTCTGCATCGGCGAAAGGGGTTCTCAGGCCAGGGTGTGCAAGGGAATGTCCTGGCCCACCGCCAGCGCATCCAGCTGTGCGCGTGTCTGTGTGCGCAGGAACGCCGCCACAGCCGTGTGGGTGGCAGGGGCGCGCAGCACCTGCGGGTCGCCCGTGGCGGGCAGGCCTGCGGCGGCGCACAGGCTGGCGGCAAAGTGGGGTTCCAGCGCGGCCACTGCCACACGGCCGTCGGCGCACGGGTAGATGCGGTAGCCAGCGTGGTTGCCGCCCACGTCGCCCTCGGGTGTGGTCAGGCCCCAGTCGCGCGGCTGGGCCAGCCAGGCGGCGGCATCGGCCAGCGCCACTTCAATGCACGCGCCGCTGCCGGTGTGCGCGCGTTCCAGCAGGGCCTGCAGCACGGCCTCGCTGGCCATCAGGGCGCCGCCCATGTCGGCGTAAAGGGTAGGGGGCATCTCGGTGCCGGTCACCAGGCCCGCATCGGCCAGGTAAGTGAGGTCGTGGCCAGGCTCTTCCGCGCGCTCGGCCGCCGCGCCGACGATGCGTACCAGCGACAGGCGTGGGTACTTCGCCTGCAGCGCCTCCCAGGAGAGGCCCAGCTTGGTGAGCGCCGAGGGGCGGAACGAGGTGATCAGCACATCGGTGCGGGCCAGCTCCTCATGCAGCGCCGCCTGGCCTTCTGTGGTCTTGAGGTGGGCATGCACCACGCGCACGCCCTGGTGCAGCGTGGCATAGGCCGCCGGGCTGTAGATGCCCATGGGGTCGGCGCTGGGATGGCCTGGGGCGGGCGGGGGTTCGAGCTTGGTGCATTCAGCACCCATGCGCGCGCAGCGCATCAGGGCGGCGGGGCCGGGCAGGTTGAGCGCAAGGCTCAGGACGCGGACGTTGCGCAGGGGCTGGGGCAGGGCGGTGGTCATGGGCTCAGGGTTGTCTCGGTGTTGTGGTTTTGAATGGAAGGCGCGGCGCTGGAACTTCGCAGGGCGCGCGGGCTCACTCCCTGCGTTATACATAATTTGTTACGCTCCCTGACCCATGCAACGCAGAACCTCTTTGGCCGCCCTCACAGGCCTGGCCGCCTTTCCGGGAGCTTTCATGACCACGTCCCTGAGCAGTGCCGCCACGGTACCCGCGTTGCAGGCGCTCAAGCCCTCGCCCCGCATGCCCGTGCTGTTTGTGGGCCATGGCAGCCCCATGAACGCCATCGAAGACAACGCCTGGCGACGCAGCTGGCAGGCCTTGGGGGCGGAGTTGGCGGCCCGCGCCGTTCAGCCGCAGCTCATCCTGTGTGTGTCGGCCCACTGGCTCACGCGCGGCGGCTGGCAGCTGACCGGCATGGCCAACCCCAAGACGATCCACGACTTTGGTGGTTTTCCTCAGGCGCTGTTCGACCAGCAATACCCCGCGCCTGGTGCGCCGCAGGTGGCGCGCAGCCTGGCGGGGGAGCTCAAATCGCCCGCCACCGGAGGCGCCCTGGGCGTGGATGAGGGCGAATGGGGCCTGGACCACGGCACCTGGTCGGTGCTCAAGCCCATGTTTCCAAAGGCACAGATCCCGGTGATGCAGCTGAGCATGGACTACAGCCGCGCCCCGGCCGAGCATTACGCGCTGGGCCAGCAATTGAAGGCGCTGCGTGAGCGGGGCGTGTTGATCGTGGGCAGCGGCAATGTGGTGCACAACCTGCGTCTCACGCGCCGTGGCACGGCCGCCAACGAGGCGTACGACTGGGCCACCGAGTTCGACACCGTGGTACAGGAGCAGATCAAGCAAGGCCAGCTCGGCGCCCTGCAGGACTTCCAGAAACTGGGTGCCGTGGCCAAACAGGCGCACCCCACGCACGAGCACTATCTGCCGTTGTTGTACGCGGCGGGGGCCGTGTTGCCCAGCGAGATGCCGCGCTTCTTCAACACGGGCTACCAGTCGGCATCGATCTCGATGCGGTCGGTGCTTTGGGGGTGATGGGGTACGGCGCCAGGTTGTTTGAATTGCTTCTTTTTTGATAGCTTTTAGCGCTTATGGATAAAGCGCTAGAGGCCAAAAATGCTTGAAAACTAGCGGCGTCACCGATCAGGCAGGCATGTCACCCGCCCGGATCGTCAGCCACGGCCAGCGTCCGCAATAGCTTTCCGCCTTGGCCTGGAACAGCGGCAGATGTGGACAGGCAGGGTTGGGGCGCAGCAGTCCTGCATACAGCTCTTCAAGCCCGTAGGGCGCGTAGAGCAGGGGCTCCTCAACACCCGGGTCGGCGGCAGGCTGCAGGCCCACGCAGGTGCAGGGCACCAGAAAACGCTCGATGCCGTTGCGGGCCGACTGCAGCGGCGCATAGGGGTAACCAAACCAGCGTTCGTACCAGAGGTGTACCCGGGCCTGGTTCTTGGCTTCCACGGTGATCGGCAGGTCGGAAAAGAGGGCGGTGACGCGGGCTTGCACGGCCTGTTCGGCGGCTTCGGACAGGTCCGACGCATCGAAATAGAACAGGTCGTAGTCCTTGATGTGCGCCGTGGGATTCAGTCCGGAACGCAGGTTCCACACCGTCTGGAACAGACAACCTGCCACCAGCCAGACATCCGGCAGGCCCAGAAACGGCAAACGCTCCAGAAGGGCCGCGTTGTGCGGGTTCTGGAGCGTTTCGCTCACAAAGCGGCGCGCGAGCGCCACTTCCTCATCGTGCTCAGACAACCTTTGCAATGGACTGGCAGACGTAGTCGATGTTCTTGCTGTTGAGCGCGGCCACGCACATGCGGCCGGTGTCAGTGCCGTACACGCCGAACTCATTGCGCAGACGCACCATCTGGTCCTTGGTCAGGCCCGAGTAGCTGAACATGCCGATCTGCGTGGTGATGAAGCTCATGTCCTGCTTCACACCGGCGGCCTTGAGGCCATCGACCAGCTTCTGGCGCATGGCCTTGATGCGCACGCGCATTTCGGCCAGTTCTTGTTCCCACATCGCGCGCAGCTCGGGATTGTTCAGCACGGCGGCCACCACCGCGCCACCGTGGATGGGTGGGTTGGAGTAGTTGGTGCGGATGACGATTTTGAGCTGGCTCAGCACGCGGCCGGCTTCTTCCTTGTCGGCGCACAGCACCGACAAGCCACCCACGCGCTCGCCGTACAGACTGAAGCTCTTGCTGAAAGATGTGGAGACAAAGAAGTTCAGGCCTGCAGCCACAAACTTGCCGATCACGGCGCCGTCTTCGGCGATGCCGTGGCCGAAGCCCTGGTAAGCCATGTCGAGGAAAGGCGTCAGGCCCTTGGCCTTGACGGCGGCAATCACCTGGTCCCACTGGGCGGGCGTGATGTCGTAGCCGGTGGGGTTGTGGCAGCAGGCGTGCAGCACGACGATGGTGCCGGGGGCGGCAGCGTTCAGGCTGGCGAGAAAGCCTTCAAAGTTCACGCCGCGCTTTTCGGCGTCGTAGTAGGCGTAGGTATCGACTTCGAAGCCGGCATTGGTGAACAGCGCGCGGTGGTTTTCCCAGCTGGGATCGGAGATCAGCACCTTGGCGTTGGGGCTGAGTTTCTTGAGAAAGTCAGCGCCGATCTTGAGGCCGCCCGTACCACCCACGGCTTGCACGGTGGCCACGCGGCCAGAAGTGACGGGTTCGCTGTCCGCACCGAATACCAAAGCCTTGACGGCGTTGTCATAGGCCACGATGCCGTCGATGGGCAGGTAGCCACGGGCAGTGGGGGTGGACATCATGGTCTTTTCTGCGGCCTGCACACATTGCAGCAAGGGCAGCTTGCCGTTGTCGTCGAAATAAACGCCGACGCCCAGGTTGACCTTGTTGGGGTTGGTGTCTGCGTTGAATTGCTCGTTGAGGCCCAGGATGGGGTCGCGGGGGGCCATTTCGACGGCGGTGAAAAGAGACATGAAAATCCTTGAAAGGTTGTCAGTAGCGAAGAATCCGGGCGTGGTGTACTGTGCCGGGTTCCGCCGATTTTAACGGCCGCTACCCCCCAATCGTTGACTGCACCCATGCCGGATATCACAGAAGTCATAACGGAAAAGCAAGACGGCGAATTCGTCCATTTCCCCAATTCCCCCTTTGAATTGTTCCAGCCGTATCCACCGGCGGGCGACCAGCCCGAGGCCATCAACAAGCTGGTGGAGGGCCTGAACGACGGAGAAACCTTCCAGACATTGCTGGGTGTGACGGGCTCTGGCAAGACCTTCACCATGGCCAACGTGATCGCCCGCATGGGGCGTCCGGCCATCATCTTCGCACCCAACAAGACCCTGGCTGCGCAGCTGTACAGCGAGTTCCGCGAGTTCTTCCCCAAGAATGCCGTGGAGTATTTCGTGAGCTACTACGACTACTACCAGCCCGAGGCGTATGTGCCCCAGCGCGACCTGTTCATCGAGAAGGACAGCGCGATCAACGAGCACATCGAGCAGATGCGGCTGTCGTGCACCAAGAGCCTGATGGAACGCACGGATGTGGTCATCGTGGCCACGGTGTCGGCCATCTACGGCATTGGCGAACCCGAGAGCTACCACCGCATGGTGATGACCTTGCGCTCGGGCGATAAGCTGGGCCAGCGCGATGTGATCGCCCAGCTGATCCGCATGCAGTACCAGCGCAACGAGGCCGACTTCTCGCGCGGCAAGTTCCGTGTGCGGGGCGACACCATTGATGTGTTCCCGGCCGAGCACTCGGAGCTGGCCATCCGCATCGAGCTGTTCGACGACGAGATCGAGAGCCTGCAGCTGTTCGACCCGCTCACGGGCCGCGTCAAGCAGAAGATCCCGCGTTTCACCGTGTATCCCAGCAGCCACTACGTGACGCCGCGCGACAAGGTGCTGGCCGCCGTGGAGACCATCAAGATCGAACTGGCCGACCGCCTCAAGCAGTTGCTTGCCGACGGCAAGCTGGTGGAAGCGCAGCGGCTGGAGCAGCGCACTCGGTTTGACCTGGAGATGCTCAGCGAAGTAGGGCACTGCAAGGGCATCGAGAACTACACGCGCCACCTGTCGGGTGCCGCGCCGGGCGATCCGCCGAGCACGCTGACTGACTACATGCCCAAGAACGCGCTGATGTTCCTGGATGAAAGCCACCAGATGATCGGCCAGCTCAATGCCATGTACAGCGGCGACCGTTCGCGCAAGACCACGCTGGTGGAGTATGGCTTTCGCCTGCCATCGGCGCTGGACAACCGGCCGCTCAAGTTCGAGGAGTTCGAACAGCGCATGCGGCAGGTGATCTTTGTCACCGCCACGCCCGCGGACTACGAGCGCACTCACTCCGGCCAGATCGTGGACCAGGTGGTGCGCCCCACCGGACTGGTGGACCCTGAGGTGGAAGTGCGGCCCGCAACGCATCAAGTGGATGATGTGCTGCAAGAAATACGCATTCGTGTCGAAAAGCATGAACGTGTACTCATTACTACCCTGACGAAGCGCATGGCGGAGCAGCTGACCGACTACCTGACGGATAACGGCGTGAAGGTGCGCTACCTGCACAGCGATGTGGACACGGTGGAGCGTGTGGAGATCATTCGCGACCTGCGCCTGGGTGCTTTTGATGTGCTGGTGGGTATCAACCTGCTGCGGGAGGGACTGGACATCCCTGAGGTGTCCCTGGTGGCGATCCTGGATGCCGACAAGGAAGGCTTTCTGCGGGCCGAGCGTAGCCTGATCCAGACCATTGGCCGCGCGGCGCGCAATCTCAATGGCCGGGCCATCCTTTATGCGGACCGCATCACGGAGTCCATGAAAAAAGCCATGGGCGAGACGGAACGTCGGCGCATCAAGCAGATCGCACACAACGAGGCACACGGAATCACGCCGCGCAGCATTGTCAAGCGGGTAAGAGACCTGATTGACGGGGTTTACAGCGAGAAGGCCGGAAAGGATGCGCAGCGGCTGGAGCAGGAAGCCCTGCAGCGCGCCAAGGTGGAGGACATGTCAGAAAAAGATGTGGCGCGCGAGATCAAGCGGCTCGAAAAACTCATGCTGGAACACGCGCGCAACTTGGAATTCGAGCAGGCGGCAAGGGTACGGGACCAGCTCACGCGGCTCAAGGACCAGGCATTTGGTGCGCACGGCAATGATTCGGTGGCCTTGTAATGGGCGATTGAACAATTGGAAATAACTATCAAGTCGATTTAAAACTAGTTGGTTTTTTAACCCGACAGAATCGATAGGGATTTGTGTTATACTCCTACAAAATACTCAAGAAAACAGCCCAGCGATGAAGGGCTCCGTACAGGCGACTGTTCGGAGTAAGGGGCGGAGACGGTGCCTTGCTGGCCATCAGCCAGCGAAGGCGGTTTCTACAACGAACAAGCCTTAGCACAAGGAGCTTGCGATGCGTCTCACAACCAAAGGCCGTTTTGCGGTCACCGCCATGATTGACCTGGCCCTGCGCCAGAACAATGGGCCCGTTACTCTTGCGGCCATCAGCCAGCGTCAGCAGATTTCGCTGTCGTACCTGGAGCAGCTTTTCGGCAAGCTTCGCCGCCATGAGCTGGTGGAATCTACCCGTGGTCCTGGTGGTGGTTACACACTTGCTCGCAAGGCCGGTGACATCACGGTGGCTGACATCATTGTCTCGGTGGACGAGCCCATTGACGCCACGCAGTGCGGCGGCAAGGAAAACTGCCTGGGCGAAGCCGGCCGTTGCATGACGCATGAGCTGTGGGCATCGCTCAACCAGCGCATGGTGGAGTTCCTGGATTCCGTCACCCTGCAAAAGCTCGTGGACGAGCAGATCGCCAAAGGCGTGCAGATCGAAGACAAGCCCGTCGTGCGCCGCGCCATCTCGACGACGCCGGTGGTCAAGCCCATCCGCGTGAATGCTCCGAACTCCGTGTTCGCATTGGGCAACGTTTTCGCCAAATCCTGATAGCCCAAGGGCTTGTGTCGGCCCTGGGGTCGGCACCGCCCTGAACAGTTTTCAAGCCTCGTTTTTGTTTCTTACTGAGTTTGCCAGCCAGCAACCATCACTGAGCCAGCCATGGACATGACCCCGCACTTTCCCATCTATCTCGACTATGGTGCTACCACCCCCGTGGATCCCCGTGTGGTGGATGCCATGATTCCCTGGTTGCGCGAACATTTCGGCAACCCGGCATCGCGCAGCCACGCCTGGGGCTGGGAGGCTGAAGAAGCGGTCGAGAAAGCGCGCGTGCAGGTGGCCGACCTGATCGGAGCCGACCCCCGCGAGATTGTTTGGACTAGCGGTGCGACCGAGTCCATCAATCTGGCGCTCAAGGGGGCTGCGCAGTTCTACAAGGGCAAGGGCAAGCATCTCATCACGCTCAAGACCGAGCACAAGGCGGTGCTGGACACCATGCGCGAGCTGGAGCGCCAGGGTTTTGAGGCCACTTACCTGGATGTGCAGGAAGACGGGCTGGTCAACATGGATGCGCTCAAGGCCGCCATTCGCCCGGACACCGTGCTGATCAGCATCCTGTTCGTGAACAACGAAATCGGCGTCATCCAGGACATTCCTGCCATCGGCGCGCTGTGCCGTGAAAAGGGCATCCTGCTGCATGTGGATGCCGCACAGGCCACGGGCCGGGTTGCCATCGACATGGCCACCTTGCCCGTCGATCTGATGAGCATGACGGCCCACAAGACCTATGGCCCCAAGGGCATCGGTGCCCTGTATGTGCGCCGCAAGCCGCGCGTTCGGCTGGAAGCACAGATGCACGGTGGTGGCCACGAGCGTGGCATGCGTTCGGGCACCTTGCCCACGCACCAGATCGTGGGCATGGGCGAAGCCTTTCGCATCGCCAAGGAAGAAATGGCCGAGAGCAATGCCAAAGCCCAGGCCCTGCAGCAACGCCTGCTGGACGGCCTGAAAGACATCGAGCAGGTCTACATCAATGGCAGCATGGAGCGCCGCGTGCCGCAGAACCTGAACATGAGCTTCAATTTCGTCGAAGGCGAATCGCTCATCATGGGGATCAAGGGTTTGGCGGTGTCGTCGGGTTCAGCCTGCACCTCGGCCAGCCTGGAGCCCAGCTATGTGCTGCGCGCCCTGGGTCGCAGCGACGAGTTGGCCCATAGCAGCCTGCGCATGACCATCGGCCGTTTCACAACCGAGGAAGAGATCGACTACGCCATCTCCACCATCCGTGAGAACGTGGCCCGCCTGCGTGAACTCAGCCCGCTGTGGGAGATGTACCAGGACGGCATCGACATCAGCACCATCCAGTGGTCAGCGCACTGAATCCCTGAAGATTTTTGAAAGAATTGAAGAGGTACACATCATGGCTTACTCAGAAAAAGTGGTTGACCATTACGAAAACCCCCGCAACGTGGGTTCGTTCGACAAGGGTGACGATTCGGTGGGCACCGGTATGGTCGGCGCGCCTGCCTGCGGCGACGTGATGAAGCTGCAGATCAAGGTGAACCCTGAAACCGGCGTGATCGAAGATGCGCGTTTCAAGACCTATGGCTGCGGCTCGGCCATCGCCTCGTCGTCGCTCGTGACCGAGTGGGTCAAGGGCAAGACGTTGGATCAGGCGGCGGCCCTCAAGAACAGCGAGATCGCCGAAGAGCTGGCTCTGCCGCCCGTCAAGATCCACTGCTCCATCCTGGCCGAAGACGCCATCAAGGCTGCCGTGCTCGACTACAAGACCAAGCACGCAGCTACTGCAACAGCCGCTGCCTGAGCAACCGAGAGAGATATGGCCATCACGCTGACAGAAGCCGCTGCCCGGCACGTCAACCGCTACTTGTCCCGCCGAGGCAAGGGCCTGGGCGTGCGCCTGGGGGTCAAGACGACCGGGTGCTCGGGGCTTGCCTACAAGCTCGAATATGTGGACGACAGCGAGCCCGAGGACATCGTGTTTGAAAACCACGGCGTCAAGGTGCTGATCGATCCCAAGAGCCTGGCCTACATCGACGGCACCGAGCTGGACTTCGTGCGCGAGGGCCTCAATGAGGGCTTCAAGTTCAACAACCCCAACGAGCGTGACCGCTGCGGTTGTGGGGAGAGTTTCCGCGTTTGAGCGCCTGCCGCCTTCGTGCCGTCAAACCGCCATCGCGCTGCGTGCTGGCGGTTTTTTCTTGGATGTTTCTCCCCCCGTTGCTCCGCGCATGAACCTGCAATCTGACGACTTTGAACTGTTTGGCATCTCGCGCCGCTTTGCACAGGAACGCAATGCCATCGACGCGCGCTGGAAAGAGCTGCAGCGCGAAGCCCACCCCGACAAGTTTGCGGCGCAGGGCGCGGCCGCGCAGCGCGTGGCCATGCAGTGGTCCGTGCGCATCAACGAGGCCTACCGGCGCCTGAAAGACCCGATGCGCCGCGCCGCCTACCTGTGTGAACTGCATGGTGCGCCCATCCGCGCCGAGGACAACACGGCCATGCCCGCTGCGTTTTTGATGCAGCAGATGGAGTGGCGCGAGGCGCTGGAAGATGCCCGCACCGAGAGCGAACTCGATGCGCTGGACGATGGTGTCGCCCAGGCCCGCCGCGCCGCGCTGGCACAGTGCGAGCAACTCATCGACCAGCAGCAGGACTACGCAGGCGCGGCCCGCCAGGTCAGAGCCCTCATGTTCATTGCGCGATTTGCGGACGATATTGAACGCCGCCGAGAGCAACTGGGACAATAGAGCGGATTTGCTTTCCCCTTGGGGCCCCCATGTCGCTTGCTGATGTGATGGTGTGCCCCACCACGTTGAGACCCGAAATTTCATGGCGCTTCTGCAGATTTCCGAACCCGGCCAATCCCCCGACCCGCACCAGCGGCGCATCGCCGTAGGCATCGACCTGGGCACCACCCATTCTTTGGTTGCCGCCGTGCGCAATGGTGTGTCCGAATGCCTGCCCGACGCGCAGGGCAGGGTATTGCTGCCCTCGGTGGTCCGTTACCTCGAAAAGGGCGGGCGCCAGATCGGATACGACGCCGTGGCTGCGCAGGCCCAGGATGCTCGCAACACCATTGCCTCTGCCAAGCGTTTTATGGGGCGTGGCCTGAAAGACGTGGCGGAAGCGGGCAAGCTGCCCTACGACTTTGTTCCCGCCAGTGACGAGGGCGCAGGGGGTATGGTCAGCCTTGCGACGGTGGATGGCAACAAGTCGCCCGTCGAGGTCAGCGCCGAGATTCTGGCCACCCTGCGCTACCGGGCAGAAGACACCTTCAATGACGATCTGTATGGCGCGGTGATCACCGTGCCCGCCTACTTCGACGACGCCCAGCGCCAGGCCACCAAGGATGCGGCCAAGCTGGCGGGCATCCATCTGCTGCGCCTGATCAACGAGCCTACGGCGGCTGCGATTGCCTATGGACTGGACAACGCCAGCGAGGGGGTCTACGCCGTGTATGACCTGGGCGGGGGCACTTTCGACATCTCGATCCTGCGTCTGACGCAGGGCGTTTTTGAAGTCATTTCCACGGGGGGTGATTCGGCCTTGGGGGGGGATGACTACGACGCCGTGCTGGCCGACTGGGTGCTGCAACAGCTGGGACTTCAGGCGATCACTGCAGCGGACAAATCCGCCGTGCGCTTGGCTGCCCGCGCCTGCAAGGAAGCCTTGACTGCTACTGATTCGGTAGCATTCAGCGTTTTACTATCAAGCGCTGAAGCCCGATTTGATGTCAAACGTTCGGATTTTGAGGCGATCACGGCCGACTTGACGGCACGCTCCATGGCCGCAGTGCGCCGTGCCTTGCGCGACGCCCATCTGGCCCGCGACGAGGTCCAGGGTGTGGTGATGGTGGGAGGCTCCACCCGCATGCCGCAGGTGCAGCGCGCCGTGGAGGAATTTTTCGCCAAACCGCCGCTCACCAACCTCAACCCCGATGAGGTAGTGGCCCTGGGTGCTGCCATCCAGGCCAACCAGCTGGCGGGCAACAACACGGCGGGGGATCTGCTGCTGCTCGATGTGATTCCACTGTCGCTGGGCATCGAAACCATGGGCGGGCTGGTGGAGCGCATCGTGGCGCGCAACGAGACCATTCCCACCGCCAAGGCGCAAGACTTCACCACCTACAAGGATGGTCAGACTGCCTTGGCGATCCATGTGGTGCAGGGCGAACGCGATCTGGTGCAAGACTGCCGCAGCCTCGCGCGTTTTGAGCTGCGTGGCATTCCGCCCATGGCCGCAGGGGCAGCGCGCATCCGCGTGACCTTCACCGTCGATGCCGATGGCCTGCTGAGCGTGAATGCGAAGGAGCAGGGCAGCGGTGTGGAGGCGCGCATTGACGTGAAGCCGTCGTATGGCCTCTCCGATGACCAGATCGCGCGCATGCTGCAGGACGGGTTTGCAACGGCCGCGCAGGACATGAAAGCCCGCGCCGTGGTCGAAGCCCGTGTGGACGCCGACCGCATGCTCATCGCCACCCAGAGCGCGCTCGATGCGGATGGCGATGTGCTGAGCCCGCAGGAGCGCGCCGCCATCGATGCCCTGATGGTGGCCCTGCGCCACCAGCGCGATTCCGACGATGCCGCCGTCATCGAAGCCGCTACCGATGCCCTGGCCAAGGGTACCGAAGCGTTTGCCGCCTTGCGCATGAACCGGGGCATTCACCAGGCCCTGGCTGGCAAGAACGTGCAGGCCCTCTGAGCCCGCCGAACGCATCTCTTCGAACAAAAAGCCACCCCATGCCCGTCATCAAAATCCTTCCCCATCCCGAATACTGCCCCGCAGGCACCGAAATCACGGCCCCCGCAGGCACGTCAATTTGCGAAGCCTTGCTCGACAACCACATCAACATCGAGCATGCCTGCGACATGAGCTGCGCCTGTACCACCTGCCACGTCATCGTGCGCCAGGGGCTGAATTCGCTCAACGAGGCGGAAGAAGAGGAAGAAGACCTGCTGGACCGCGCCTGGGGCCTGGAGCCACAATCGCGACTTTCGTGCCAGGCCATCCTAGCGCAAACCGATGTGACCGTGGAAATTCCCAAGTACACGATCAACCACGCCAAGGAAAACCATTGAAATGACACGGCAGATCGTTCTCGACACCGAAACCACCGGCCTGTCGGCCGAGGGCGGGGACCGCATCATCGAGCTGGGCTGTGTGGAGCTGCTCAACCGCAAGCTCACGGGCAACAACCTGCACCTGTACTTCAACCCGGGCCGCGACAGCCACGAAGACGCGCTCAAGGTGCACGGCATCAGCAACGAGTTCCTGAAGGACAAGCCCAAGTTTGCCGAGGTGGTGGACGACATCCTGCAGTACCTGCAGGGCGCCGAGATCATCATCCACAACGCCGCGTTCGACGTGGGCTTTCTGAACAAGGAGCTGGAACTGGTGGGCCGCCCCGCGTTCCGCACCTATGTGGAGAGCGTCACCGACACGCTGGCCATGGCCAAGGAGATGTACCCCGGCAAGCGCAATTCGCTCGATGCCCTGTGCGACCGCCTGGGCGTGGACAACTCCGGCCGGACCTTGCACGGCGCCTTGCTGGATGCGGAGCTGCTGGCCGATGTGTACATCAATCTCACGCGCGGCCAGGACGCCCTGTTGATCGCCGACGACGCGCAGGATAGCGGCGATGGCCTGAAGGTCGCAGCCATCGACCTGCGAGCGCTGAACCTCCCTGTCCTGCGCGCCAGCGAGCAGGAACAGACGGCACATGCGGAGCTCCTTGCGCAAATTGACAAGGCCAGTGGCGGCAAAACAATTTGGCGAACTGTTCAGGCAGCCTGAAAAGCTGTGCCATAATCGAAGGCTGTCACAGCGACACGGGTGATTAGCTCAGCGGTAGAGCACTGCCTTCACACGGCAGGGGTCACATGTTCGATCCATGTATCACCCACCACGCTTTTGACTTCTTGCGAAAGCACCCTGCTTCAGGGTGCCAACGTCGGGTGATTAGCTCAGCGGTAGAGCACTGCCTTCACACGGCAGGGGTCACATGTTCGATCCATGTATCACCCACCAATTTGAAAACCCCTGCAGATTTTTGTCTGCAGGGGTTTTTTCATGGGCGCGGGCATAGGCAGCTGTTTCCGCGGCTGCACCTTGCAGGGCGGCTACAGTGTCAGACTTGATATGCCACGGCGGCTGCGTTTTCTGGCGCCGCGCTGTTTGTCCTCTGGCCTTTTTGCCGCTGTCGATACGCCCCGACCCATGATCACCTTCCACAACCCGTTTCACCAGGGGCATGCCCCCGTCCATGAGTTCTTTCGCGGTGAACGCGTGCCCTGTTTTGAGAAACCGGCACGCGTGGACTATGTCGAAGAGGCGCTGCGGGCGCGGGGCCATGGCCTGATGACCCCGGACGTGGACAGCGGTCCCGTGTTGTCGCAGGTGCATGCACCGCGTTATCTGGCCTTCCTGAAGACGGCCTGGCAGCAATGGCTGGCACTTGACGCTGCCAATGCGGGTGTGCAGCCGTTCCCGTCGGTCTGGCCCGTTCGTACCCTGCGCAGCGATCTGGAGCCTGAGAACTTTGTGGCCCGTCTGGGTCTGTACTCCATGGACAACGGCACCCCCATGGCGTCTGGCACCTGGGCTGCAGCCAAGGCGGGGGCCGATGCTGCCGCCAGCGCTGCGACACGGGTGGCCCAAGGAGCCCGCGCGGCGTTTTGCTGCACACGGCCGCCGGGCCACCATGCCGGACCGGACTTCATGGGCGGCTATTGCTTTTTGAACAATGCCGCCGTGGCCGCACAGGTGCTGCGCAACCAGGGGGCACAGCGTGTGGCGTTGCTCGATGTGGATTACCACCATGGCAATGGAACACAAAGCATCTTCTACGACCGGGCCGATGTGCTGTTCATCAGCATTCATGGCGATCCACGCACCGAGTACCCGTTTTATCTGGGCCATGCGGACGAAACCGGGGTGGGCGAGGGCGCAGGCTTCAATCTGAACCTGCCGCTGCCTGCGGGCACCAGTGCGACCACCTGGTTCGATGCGCTGGAAATTGCCTGCGCGCGGATTGCCCGCCAGGGGGCTGACGCCCTGGTGATCTCCCTCGGGCTCGACGCCTTTGAGGGCGACCCCATCTCCAAGTTTGCGCTGGCGTCCGCCGATTTCACCCGGTTGGGTGAGCGCCTCGCGCGGCTGGGTCTGCCCACCGTCTTTGTGCTGGAAGGTGGCTATGCGGCCGCAGAACTGGGCACCAACGCCGTCAATGTGCTTGACGGGTTCGAGCAGGTCTGAGGGCACAGCACATTGAAAGGAAAGGCCATGACAAATCAGGTGGATTGTGTGGTGGTCGGCGCCGGCGTGGTGGGCCTGGCCGTAGCGCGGGCGCTGGCTTTGCAGGGGCGTGAAGTGATAGTGCTGGAGTCTGCGGACGCGATCGGGACGGGTATCAGTTCGCGCAACAGTGAGGTGATCCATGCCGGGCTGTACTACCCCACCGGCTCGTTGAAGGCCACGCTGTGCGTGCGTGGAAGAGACATGTTGTATGCCTACTGTGCGGAGCGCAGCGTGCCCCATCGCCGCTGCGGCAAGCTCCTGGTGGCAACTTCGTCGGGCCAGTTACCAAGCCTTGAGTCCATCCAGGCGCGGGCCCAAGCCAACGGCGTGCCGGATCTGCGTTGGCTGGGCCGCCATGACGCCCAGGCCATGGAGCCCGCGCTGGAATGTGTTGCTGCGTTGTTTTCGCCCAGTACTGGCATTGTGGACAGCCACGCCCTGATGCTCGCGTTGCAGGGCGATCTGGAGCACGCAGGGGGACTTGTGGTGCTGAATTCGCCCCTGGCGCAAGCAGAATGCGCGCAAGATGCTATAAATTTGGAAGCATTGGACGGCACCCGCTTGCGAGCGCGCACTGTGGTTAATGCAGCAGGTCTGCATGCCCCTGGGCTGGCTCGCCGATTTGTGGGGTTGGCTGCCGAGCAGGTGCCCCCTGCCCGCTACGCCAAAGGCAGCTATTTCACGCTGTCTGGCAACGCCCCTTTCAGCCGTTTGATCTACCCTGTGCCCGAGGCCGCAGGCCTGGGCGTGCATCTGACACTCGATCTGGGGGGACAGGCCAAGTTTGGCCCCGACGTACAGTGGGTGGATTCGCCAGATGACCTGCTGGTAGACCCCGCACGTGGGGATGCGTTCTACGCCGAAGTCCGCAAGTACTGGCCCGCGTTGCGCGATGGAGCGCTCGCACCTGGCTATGCGGGCATACGTCCCAAGATTCACGGCCCAGATGAGCCGGCAGCGGACTTTGTGATCCAGGGGCCTTCAATCCACGGCATCCCTGGCTTGGTCAACCTGTTTGGCATTGAGTCCCCGGGGTTGACAAGCTCTCTGGCGATTGCCGAACATGTGGCCGCACTCGTTTGATCTGTGGCAAGCCATTTGCAATCGGTAACCTCTTGAGACCCCGTCCTACGAAGGGGAACAGGGCGGATGGCTAAGATGAACCGGTGCTCTGCCAGGCCATGCCGACAGCGCTGACTGATTTTTTTTTGCTTAAAGAAAGGCTTGTATGACTGCTTCCGACACCACCACGACCCAGGGCGAACTGGAAAAGCTGGTTTCTGATCTGCGTGGGCTCCTGGCCAACAAAGATCTTGATGCGGTCCCGGAAATCAAGCTGCTGCGCCAGCGCCTTGACGATGGCATGCACAACGTGCGCGAGTCGGCAGTGCGTGCGGCGCAAGATGCCGCCCGCCAGGCCAAGGACGCTGCCCTTGCGGCCGACCGCTATGCACACGATGAACCATGGCGCGTGGCAGGTGCCGCGCTGGCCGTGGGTGCGTTGGTGGGCTTCCTGCTTGCGCGCCGCTGATCTTGGCTGGCAGGGCTCGGTCGCACAACGCAGGGGCTGCGCATGAACTGGCTTTCCCTTCTGGGGCTGGAGTCACTGGTGGCCCGTTGGCGTGCCAATGTGATCGAAGGTGCCATCGCTGCCGAAGACCGCATGGACCTCGCCCGGCTGGAGTGGCAGGATCAAAAACAGCGGCTGCAGCAGATGCTGGTGCTGACCATTGTGGTGGCAGGGCTCACGGTGGTGGCATTGATCATGCTCTCGTTGGCGGTGCTCGTGCATTTTTGGGATACGCCCCATCGCACCCTGGTGGCCTGGCTGGTTGCGGCTGTCTGGACCGTGGGTTGGGCTGCCACACTGATGTCGCTCATTTCCGTCGCGCAGAAGGCGGGCAACGGCTTTGCTCTCACGCGCCGCGAGCTCGCGCAGGACTGGCGTGACATCAAGGAGCGTTTGTAATGGCGACATCCCATCCGTCCCCCTCCGTAGCGCCTCAGCCCGTCGTTCCCCCGCCTACTGCCGAGCAGCAGAGGCTTCTTGACCGCATTGCCATGCAGCGAGACCGCCTGCGCGCCCGCAGGGCTGCGCGGGCACAGTCGCTGGCCTTGGTGCAGCGTGAACCGGGGGCGGGCGGCATTGACGAATCCTTGGTGCTTCGCGCCGCAGGGTTCGCGCGGGAGCATCCCCTGGCAGTTGCGGCCATGGCAGGGGTTGCCTTGGTGGCAGGGCCGCGCCGCCTGATCCGATGGGCGGGCGTGGTGCTGCCCATGCTGATGCGGCTCCGACGCTAGGCGGGTGCTGCATGCCTCTGCTCAGAGGCGCCTGCTTCTCGTAAATTGAAAAGAGCCGCTGGCCACAGCGGCTCTTTTTTGTTTCCGGGTCAATGGGGCAGCCTGGACTCAACCCAGGGCCTTGATGGCCTTTGCTGCCTTCACCACCAATGCGGGGCCTTCATAGATCAGTCCGGTATAGATCTGCACCACGTCGGCGCCCGCGCGGACCTTGCTGACCGCATCCTCGGCACTCATGATGCCGCCCACGCCGATGATGGGAAAGCGGCTGCCCAGCGCGGCGCGCAGTTGACGAATGACCTGGTTGCTTGCCTCCAGCACCGGGGCTCCGCTGAGGCCGCCGGTTTCCCCGGCATGGCGCAGGCCCTGCACCGCAGTGCGGCTGATGGTGGTGTTGGTGGCGATCACGCCGTCCATTCCATGGCGCTGCAGCGTGGCGGCGATCACGGACACCTGGGCTTCATCAAGGTCGGGGGCAATCTTCACAAACACCGGCACGCGGCGGCCATGCTGCGTGGCCAGGGCCTCACGCCGCTCGGCGATGGCACCCAGCAAGGCATCCAGGGCCGCGTCGCTTTGCAGCGCGCGCAGGTTCTGGGTGTTGGGTGAGCTGATGTTGACCGTCACGTAGTCTGCGTGGGGGTAGACGCCTTCCAGGCAGGCCAGGTAGTCGCTGGTGGCATTCTCGATGGGGGTGGTGGCGTTCTTTCCGATGTTGAGGCCCAACAGGAGGGGATGTTTGCGACTTTGTGATCGAAAGCGCGCCTGCTGCACGTTGTGCAAGAAGGCGTCCAGGCCTTCGTTGTTGAAACCCAGACGGTTGATCAGCGCCCGGGCTTCGGGCAGGCGGAACATGCGCGGCTTGGGGTTTCCCGGCTGCGCCTTGGGTGTCACCGTGCCCACCTCCACAAAGCCGAAGCCCATGGCGCCCAGGGCGTCGATGCAGCGGGCGTTCTTGTCCAGGCCTGCTGCCATCCCGACGCGGTTGGGAAAGGTCAAGCCCGCCAGTTCCACGGGATCGTCCACGGTTTCATTGCACCAGGCCCACTGCAACGGTGTGCGCTGCCCGCGCGCCAGCATGTCCATGGTGAGTTCGTGGGCGGTCTCGGCATCCAGGCCAAAGAGAAAGGGGCGGGTGAGGGCGTAGGGGATCAGGGACATGGAGGGATAATTCAAGGATTACCCCTGATTTTCTCCCATGACGACCACTCCTTCCCTGACCCAAGACGAACTCAAGACCCTGGTAGGCCAAGCGGCGCTGCAATATGTAGTGCCTGGCGAGATTGTGGGCGTAGGCACCGGCTCCACCGTCAACAAGTTCATCGATGCGCTCGCCACCATCAAGGACCAGATCAAGGGAGCTGTATCCAGCTCGGTGGCCAGCACGGAGCGGCTCAAGGCGCTCGGTATTCCGGTGTTCGATGCCAACGAAGTGGATTCGCTCGCGGTCTACATCGACGGTGCCGACGAGATCGATGGCAAAGGCCATATGGTCAAGGGCGGTGGCGCTGCGCTGACGCGCGAGAAAATCGTCGCTGCACTGGCGAGCCGCTTTGTGTGCATTGCCGACGAATCCAAGCTGGTTCAGGCGCTGGGGCAGTTTCCTTTGCCGGTTGAGGTGATCCCAATGGCGGCCAACCACATTGCGCGGCGTTTTGCGGCGATGGGCGGCCAGGCACAGTTGCGGCTGCGGGACGGGCAGCCCCTGGTGACCGACAACGGTCAATACATCCTGGATGTCCGCGGGCTCTCGATCACAGATCCGCTGGCGTTCGAGTCCGATATCAACCAATGGCCCGGGGTGGTGACGGTGGGAGTTTTTGCCCACCAGAAGGCGTCGGTCTGCCTGCTGGGCACGGCGCAAGGCGTCAAGACGCTCACATACTGATTCCTGGCTTCAGTAAACATTTTGCGCGCAAAGGAAAAGGGGCCTGAAAAGGCCCCTTTGTTTTGACAGCCCACGCCAGCTTGTTCCCGGTTTGGAGCTGGCAGGTTTCCCGCGAATTGCGTGGCTTAGAACCGGATACCCGCCGGATTGCTGGGTGTCGGTCCATCGTTGACGGGTGCGGGGGGACGCGGACGCGCTCTGGAAGGCGCGGTGGGAGTGGCTGGGTCTGACGATGCGGGAGTCGTTGCAGGTTCTGCTGTCGCTTTCACGGCAACCAGCGGCGTGGGCGCAGGTTGGCGGTAGTTTCTGGGCAGAGCCGATTGCTTGGGGTAGCCTGCCGCGTCCAGATACTGGACCCATTCCCCTTCGGAAAAGCCTGCGAGCTGCTGGCCGCCGATGGTGCCAAAGGGCAGGCCGGTACCGCCGCTCAGCCGTTGAAGCGCCGCGATGTCCTCGTTGCTGGACACGGTGCGCTCGGTGAAGGGAACACCCCGAGAAGTGAGCAGGTTGCGCGCGGAGGTGCAAGGCGGGCAGTCGTTGCCGGTGTAGATCGTGACAGGAAAGCGGTTGGCGATCTGGCGCAGTTCGTAGGGCAGCGCGCCGTTCGCGGCAGCGGGTACCTCGGTGGCCGCGCGGGCAGGTTGCGCGTTGGCGTCGGCGGGTGCTCGGTCCGAAAACGTCACCTTGCCATCCGGGCCGACGATGCGGTAAACGCCTTGCGCCTGCACACTGGCACACGCCAGCGTCATCAACAAGGACGCCAGCAGGGGGGCGGTCAACGGCTTGTGCATGTTCATTCTCCTCACTCCTTCGTGGTCATCAGGCCCCGGGCGCAGGGTGTGCACGCCAGGGCCATGGTTCGGTTCAGGCGGTTGACTCTTCGGCCATGCCCTGGTGGCGCAGAAGGGCGTCCAGGCTTGGCTCGCGGCCCCGGAAGGCCTTGAACGATTCCATCGCAGGGCGGCTGCCGCCGGCTTCCAGGATGGCCTGGCGATAGCGGCGGCCCGTTTCGATGCTGGGCAGGCCATCGCTCCCAGAGGTTTCCTCGAAAGCAGCATAGGCGTCTGCACTCAGTACCTCGGCCCACTTGTAGCTGTAGTAGCCAGCGGCATACCCGCCCGCAAAAATATGGCTGAAGGTGTGTGCCGTGCGGCTGAATGCTGGGGGTTGTAGCACGGCCACTTCGCGGCGCACCTGGTCCAGCAGAGGCATGATGTCCTGGGCCGGGTCGTGTTCGGTGTGCAGCAGCATGTCGAACAGCGAGAACTCGATCTGGCGCAGCGTCTGCATGCCGCTCTGGTAGTTCTTGGCGGCGATCATCTTGTCGAACAGCGCGCGGGGCAGGGGCTCTCCCGTGTCCACATGGGCCGTCATGTGCTTGAGCACATCCCATTCCCAGCAGAAGTTCTCCATGAACTGGCTGGGCAGCTCCACCGCATCCCATTCCACGCCGCCAATGCCCGAGACGTCACGCTCGTTCACCTGGGTCAGCATGTGGTGCAGGCCGTGGCCAAACTCGTGGAAGAGGGTGATCACGTCGTCGTGCGTGAGCAGTGGCGGTTTGCCGTCCACACCACTGGCGAAGTTGCACACCAGGTGCGCCACCGGGGTCTGCAGTACGCCCGTGTCGGGGCGCAACCAGCGTGTGCGCACATCGTCCATCCATGCGCCGCCGCGTTTGCCGGTGCGTGCGGGCTGGTCGAGGTAGAACTGGCCCACCAGCTGGGTGCCCTTGTGGGTACCTTCCGGATGCGCGCGCTCGATGCGGTAAAACTCGACGGCCGGGTGCCAGACGGCGGCTGTGTCGCGTCGGATGGACACCTCGAACAGGGTTTCGATGATCTTGAACAGGCCCGCCAGCACCTTGGGCGCCGTGAAGTACTTCTTGACCTCCTGCTCGCTGAAGGCGTAACGCGCTTCCTTGAGTTTTTCGGAAATGTAGGGCCAGTCCCAGGCCTGCGGATCGGCAAGACCCAGGTGTTCGGCGGCAAACGCGCGCAGGTCGGCGATGTCCTTCTCGGCGTAGGGGCGGGCGCGGCGGGCCAGGTCACGCAGGAAGGTGATCACCTGCGCCGGTGACTGGGCCATCTTGGGCACCACGGACACTTCACCAAAATTGGCGTAGCCCAGCAGTTGAGCCTCTTCGCGGCGCAGTGCCAGGATTTCGCTGATCAGTGCCGTGTTGTCGAATTTGCGCGCGTCGCCCTCAGCCTGATCGGAGGCACGGGTCACATAGGCGCGGTAGAGCTTCTCGCGCAGTTCGCTGCGCGTGGCAAACTGCATGACCGGCAGATAGCAAGGCATCTTCAGGGTGAGCTTGTAGCCTTCCTTGCCGTCTGCCTGTGCTGCGGCCAGCGCGGCCTGTTGCACATCGTCTGGAATGCCTTCCAGTTCTTCGGCCGTGGCGTAGTAGGCGTAGGCGTCGGTGGCATCGAGGGCGTTTTCGCTGAATTTCTGGCTCAGCTCGGCCTGGCGCTCCTGGATCTGCGCAAAGCGTTCCTTGGCGGCACCGGTCAGTTCTGCGCCGCTCAACACAAAGTTGCGCACCGCGTTCAGGTGGGCCTGACGCTGTTCCGCCGTCAAGGTGGCGGGGTCGATGGCCTTGTATTTGGCGTACAGGCGTTCATCGGCACCCAGGCGCGTCCAGAACTCGGTGACCCGGGGCAAGGCGGCGTTGTAGGCGGCGCGCAGTTCGGGGGTGTCGGCCACGCTGTTGAGGTGGCTGATGCTGCCCCAGGCAGTGCCCAGCCGTTCGGTGGCCACATCCAGCACTTTCGCAATCGCGTCCCAGCGGGCCGGAAAGTCGGGGGCGGTAACGGCCTCCAGCGCCGCGTTGGCGCGCTCGAGCAGTACATCCACCGCAGGCACCACGTCCTGCGGTGTGATGCGGTCGAAATGGGGGAGGTCCGAGAAGTCGAGAAGGGCGTTGCTCATGCGAAATCAGATGGCGCCAGATGGCGCAGGTTCAAGTTGCAAAGCAGCCGGCATCGACGGCACTGACCCAGGTCAGTGCGCTGCGGTGCGCTCGGCGGCTTCGATGGTGTTCACCAGCAGCATGGTAATGGTCATGGGGCCAACCCCGCCAGGCACGGGGGTGATCCAGCCGGCCACTTCCTTGACGCCGTCAAAGTCCACGTCGCCGCAGAGCTTGCCGTCCGCCTTGCGGTTGATGCCTACGTCGATGACGATGGCACCAGGCTTGACCATGTCGGCTGTGAGCGTGTTGGCGCGGCCGACCGCTGCCACCACGATGTCGGCCTGGCGGGTGTGGTAGCCCAGGTCGGGGGTGCCGCTGTGGGTGACGGTAACCGTGGCGTTGGCCTGCAGCAGCAGCAGGGCCATGGGCTTGCCCACCGTATTGCTGCGGCCAATGACCACGGCGTGCTTGCCCTTGATGGTCTGGCCGGTGGATTCGATGAGCTTCATGCTGCCGTAGGGCGTGCAAGGCCGGAAACCTTCCAGCCCGGCCATGAGCTCGCCCGCGGAGAGGACCGAGTAGCCATCGACGTCCTTGGATGTCGCAATGGCCTCGATGACCTTGTGCGGGTCGATGTGCTTGGGCAACGGCATTTGCACCAGGATGCCGTGTACCGTGGGATCGGCATTGAGCGCCTCGATACGGGCCAGCAGCGCGGCTTCGCTCAGATCGGCGTCGTATTTTTCAAAAATGGAGCGCACGCCGCTGTCTTCGCAAGCCTTGACTTTGTTGCGCACGTATACGGCCGAAGCAGGGTCTTCACCCACCAGGATCACGGCCAAACCGGGCTGGTGGCCGCGGGCGGTGAGCGCTGCAGCGCGTTGCGCCACCTCGCTGCGCAGTTGGCGGGAAAGGGCGTTGCCGTCGATGAGTTGGGCTGTCATGTCAGAGAATATGAGTCAAATTGGTCTCTAGCGCTTTATCAGCAAACGCGAGCAGCTATCAAAATGTGAGTTTCAACCCTTGGGGGCATTCTGGCCGAGAGCGATCTTGAGCAGATCGGCCACGGTGTTGGCGTTGAGCTTTTCCATGATGTTGGCGCGGTGCGCCTCCACCGTCTTGATGCTGATGCCCAGGTCGTCGGCGATCTGCTTGTTCAGGCGACCGGCCACGATGCGTTCGAGCACCTGGGCTTCGCGGCTGGTGAGCTTGGACAGCAGGGCATCGCGGCTCGCGGCCTGCTGATAGCCGGCGAAGGCTTCGCGGGCGTGGTCGAGCATGCGCTCGACGAGGCCCACCAGTTCTTCCTCGTCAAAAGGCTTTTGGATGAAATCCAGAGCTCCTTTTTTCATGGTGTTCACGGCCATGGGCACGTCGCCGTGGCCGGTGATGAACACGATGGGCAAGGGGGACTTGCGCTCGATCAGGCGGTCCTGCAGCTCCAGGCCCGTCATGCCGCCCATGCGGATGTCCACAATCAGGCAGGCGACTTCGCGCGGGTCGTAGCGTGAGAGAAACGTCTCGGCCGAATCAAAGCAACGCACCCGATAGTCCTTGCCTTCCAGCAGCCACTGCAGGGAATCGCGAACTGCCTCGTCGTCGTCAACAACGTAGACAGTGCCTTTTTTCGGAATCAAGCTCATGCAATTGTCCTTGGTTTTTGATTGTTTGCTACAGAATTTGTAGTGGCATCAGCAGGCTTGGCAAGCGGCAGCCAGAAGGAGAACCTGCAGCCCGTGACCTCTGATCCATTGTAGAGGTTCTCCGCCAGCATCCTGCCCTGGTGCGACTCGACGATGCTGCGGCACAGATTGAGGCCCATGCCCATGCCTTCTTCCTTGGTAGAGAAGAAGGCTTCGAACAGGCGCTCCAGCACCTCGGGGGCGAGGCCCTTGCCGGTGTCCTGCACCGAGAACTCCACCACTTCGCGGTCTTCGATGTGCTTGGGCACCACGCGCAGCTCCACGCTGCGACCCGAAGGTGGGCGGTTGGCGTGCTGGATGGCTTCGGCGCCGTTCTTCATGAGGTTGACCAGCACCTGCTCGATCAGGATGGTGTCCACCATCACAGGCGGCAAGCGGGCTGCCACATAGTGCGTCAGGCGCACGTTGTGTCGGCGAAGCTCGATGTCGGCCAGCTCCACGGCTTCGTTGACCATCGAATGCACGTCGGCCAGGGTGCGGTTGGGCTCGCTCTTTTTCACAAAGGCCCGGATGCGCTGGATGATCTGACCCGCGCGCTGGGCCTGGTGGGCGGTCTTCTGCAACGCCGTGAGCAGGGCTTCCTCGGTCAGCTGGCCGCTCTGGATGCGCGAGACCATGCCGCTGCAGTAATTGTTGATGGCCGTGAGCGGCTGGTTGAGTTCGTGCGCCACGCTGGAGGCCATCTCGCCCATGGTGATGAGGCGGCTGACGGATTGGGCGCGCTCGGCCTGCCGCGCCGCCTGTTCCTCGGCCTGGCGACGGGGGGTGATGTCGGTGGCAATCACCATCTGGGCCAGGCGGCCATCCACCCAGTTGAGGTAGCGCGAGCGCACTTCGAGCCATTTTCCCAGGTCGGGCAGGTAGATCTCGGCGTTCTCGGTGCGGGCACTGGTGAGCGGGTCGGTCGGCAGGCCCATGAGCCCGTCTTCGTCGTCCATGCCCGTGTGCTCCGTGCCCGCCACGGGCACCACGCCGGCCTGCGCCACCAGCTGCAGGTGCCCACCCGTTTGCGAGCCGAACCATTGGCGGTAGAGCTTATTGGCAAACAGCAGTTCTTCGCTGCCCAGCGGTGCCACGGAGACCGAGGCGTCCAGCGACTCCAGCACGATGGTGAAGCGCTCGTGCGATGCGGAAAGCTGTTCGCGGATGCGGTTGGGCTCGGTGATGTCGGTCATCGAGGTCATCCAGCCCGTCTGCTGGCCGTGCGCATCGATCAAGGGCGACACATAAAGCCTCGCATCGAACAGGGTGCCGCTTTTGCGCCGCACCCGCACCTGAAAACCGCCGACGATGGTTTTGCCCGACAGTTCGTCGCGCAGCTTGGCGTGCAAGGCCTCGTGGTCGGAGTCGGGCCAGTAAGGGAAGGGCGCTTTCAGGCCCACCAATTCGGCCTCGCTCCAGCCGGTCATCTGACAGAAAGCGGCGTTCACGTAGGTGATGCGGCCTTCCATGTCCAGCGCGCGCATGCCTGTCAGGATGGAGTTCTCCATCGCGCGGCGGAAGTTCGTCTCGGCCACCAGGGCCTGCTGGGCCTGCATGCGGCGGCGGGTGTGGCGCCAGGTGGCGATCAGCATCCAGGCCGTCATGGCCGAAAGCGTGCCCACCAGCCAGAACAGCCCGCTGCCCACCACGCCCAGCGAGGTGCGGTAGGCCTGTGCCTTGAGCACCAGCCCGTTGCCCACCGGAGAGACGGGCACCTCGTATTCGTTGGCGCGGGTCGTCCACGGCAGAAGCTGGGTGGCCGTGTTGCGTGGGCCCAGAGGGGTTCCGGCCAGCACCTGGTTCTTGCCATCGAGCAGCGTGACGGCGTAGCGCGCCAGCACCTCGGTGGGCGTGCCATAGCGCAGCAGGCTGTCGATGGAGTATTCGCCCAGCACCACCCCGCTGAATTTGCCCTGGTTGTTCAAAGGCACCTGCAGCTGGAGCAGCGGGGTTGAATCGCCCGAGGTTGCGGCCGGCTGGGCGTACACCGGCTGTTGCAGGTCGCGGGCCAGGCCAAAGGTGTCGGCCGTGTCGCCGGGTTTGAGCACTTCGCCGGCAATGCGCAACTCGCTGCTGGCCAGCGTGGGCGCTGCATGGCTGGCACGGATGCGGCGGCGCTCGTCGATCCAGGTGATCGCCTGCAGTTCGGGGTATTGGCTGATCAGGCTTTCGGCACGGCTTACAAACTCCGCGCGTTCCAGCTCCTGGTTCGACAGGTCGCGTGCAATGCGCATGAGCTGTTCCTGCCGCTCCAGCAGCCGCAGGCGCACGCGCTGTTGCGCGTATTCCACGTCACGCCGTAGGGCTTCTTGTTCGCGCTCGGCCTCTTCGGCGCGCAAATACCAGAACGCCGCCACGATGGCGGCCAGAAACATCAGCACGGCCGCCAGGGGCGCCAGCGCCGCGAACCGGTCCTGCCGGGTGGGCGACAACCCGCGCCACCACTTGCGCCACCAGCGGGCGGGCGCTGCCACGACCATGGCCGTGGAGGAGGGGTGGGGGGGCAGGGAATCCATCCTCCGAGTGTAGGGGAGCCGTGGCCCGCCATCGCGGCCATTGGTAATGTGCGTTTGCAGCATTTTCTTGTAATATGAAATGCATGGGCACCATTTGAAATTACAGAAAAATATGCGAAACTAGAGCCAACGTACTAAATTGCTGCCACACCTACAGGAGACAAAGCATGTCAGCTCAGCCCGACCCCCAGGCCGGAAACGGTAACGCGCCCGCCACCGACACCGACCAGCAGGAAACCCGTGAGTGGATGGATGCGCTGTCCGCCGTCATCGACAAAGAGGGGGCCGAGCGCGCCCACTACCTGCTGGAGCAGTTGCTGGAACATGCCCGCCAGAACAGCGTCGACCTGCCGTTCTCGGCCAACACCGGCTACGTCAACACCATCGAGCCCGGCATGGAGGCACGCAGCCCCGGCAACCTCGAAATCGAACAGCGTTTGCGCGCCTACATGCGCTGGAACGCCATGGCCATGGTGGTCAAGGCCAACCGCCACCATCCACCCGAGGGCGGTGACCTGGGCGGCCACATCGGCTCCTTTGCTTCGCTGGCCAGCATGTTCGGCGCCGGCTTCAACCACTTCTGGCATGCCGAGAGCGAGAACCACGGCGGTGACCTGCTCTACATCCAGGGCCACGTGTCGCCCGGCATCTATGCCCGCGCCTACCTCGAGGGCCGTCTGAGCGAAGACCAATTGCTCAACTTCCGCCAGGAAGTGGATGGCAAGGGCCTGTCGAGCTACCCGCACCCCAAGCTCATGCCCGAGTTCTGGCAGTTCCCCACCGTGTCCATGGGCCTGGGCCCGCTGATGGCCATCTACCAGGCGCGTTTCCTCAAGTACCTGCACGCTCGTGGCATCGCCAATACCGAAAACCGCAAGGTCTGGGTGTTCTGCGGCGACGGTGAGATGGACGAAGTCGAATCCCTGGGCGCCATTGGCCTCGCCGCGCGCGAGAAGCTCGACAACCTGGTGTTCGTCATCAACTGCAACCTGCAGCGGCTGGACGGCCCCGTGCGTGGCAACGGCAAGATCATCCAGGAGCTTGAAGGCGAGTTCCGCGGTTCTGGCTGGAACGTCATCAAGCTGATCTGGGGCAAGGGCTGGGACGCGCTCCTGGCCAAGGACCACGACGGCGCACTGCGCAAGCTCATGATGGACACGAACGACGGCGACTACCAAGCCATGAAGGCCAACGACGGTGCCTACGTCCGCAAGAACTTCTTCGGCCGCGATCCACGCACGCTCAAGATGGTCGAGCACATGACCGACGACGAGATCTGGAACCTGCAGCGTGGCGGCCATGATTCGCAAAAGGTGTACGCGGCCTTCCATGCCGCGCAGAACCATGGCGGCCAGCCTTCCGTCCTGCTGATCAAGACTGTCAAGGGTTTTGGCATGGGCAAGATTGGCGAGGCCAAGAACACCGTCCACCAGACCAAGAAGCTCAGCGACGAAGACATCAAGGCCTTCCGCGACCGCTTCAACATCCCGGTCCCGGACAGCCAGCTCGCCGAGCTGCCGTTCTACAAGCCGGCCGACGACACCCCGGAAATGAAGTACCTGCACGAGCGCCGCAAGGCCTTGGGCGGCTACCTGCCACACCGCCGCGTTAAGGCCGACGAGAGCTTCACCGTGCCCGCACTGGACACCTTCAAGGCCATCCTGGAGCCCACGCCCGAAGGCCGCGAAATCTCCACCACGCAAGCCTACGTGCGCTTCCTCACGCAGCTGCTGCGTGATCAGGCCCTGGGCCCCCGTGTGGTGCCTATCCTCGTGGACGAAGCCCGCACTTTCGGCATGGAAGGCCTGTTCCGCCAGATTGGCATCTACAACCCCGCAGGCCAGCAGTACACCCCGGTCGATAAAGACCAGGTCATGTACTACAAGGAAGACAAGGCCGGCCAGATCCTGCAGGAAGGTATCAACGAAGCCGGTGGCATGAGCAGCTGGATCGCCGCAGCCACGTCGTACAGCACGAACAACCGGATCATGATCCCGTTCTACGTGTACTACTCGATGTTCGGCTTCCAGCGCATCGGCGACCTGGCCTGGGCGGCCGGCGACATGCAGGCCCGTGGTTTCCTGCTGGGCGGCACCTCGGGCCGCACCACGCTCAACGGCGAAGGCCTGCAGCACGAAGATGGCCACAGCCACATCCTGGCCAACACCATCCCGAACTGCGTGAGCTACGACCCCACCTTCGCGCACGAAGTGGCGGTGATCATGCAGCATGGCCTCAAGCGCATGGTGGAGCTGCAGGAGAACGTGTACTACTACCTCACGCTGCTGAACGAAAACTACGCGATGCCTGGCCTCACGCCCGGCACCGAAGAGCAGATCATCAAGGGCATGTACCTGTGCAAGCCCGGTGTGGACAGCGCCAGCGCACCCCGCGTGCAACTGCTGGGCTCGGGCACCATCCTGCGCGAATCGTTCTTTGCGCAAGAACTGCTGGCCTCCGACTGGGGGGTGCAGGCCGACGTGTGGAGCTGCCCGAGCTTCAACGAGCTCACCCGCGACGGACAGGACGCCGACCGCTGGAACCTGCTGCACCCGCTGGAGACACCGCGCGTGCCATTTGTGGCGCAGCAGCTGGGCGCCAGCAGCGGCCCCGTGGTGGCATCCACCGACTACATGAAGGCTTACGCCGAGCAGATTCGCCCATTCGTCCCCAAGGGCCGTACCTACAAGGTGCTGGGCACCGACGGCTTTGGCCGCAGCGACTTCCGCAGCAAGCTGCGCGAGCATTTTGAAATCAACCGCCACTACATTGTGGTGGCGGCCCTCAAGGCGCTGAGCGAAGATGGTGTGGTGCCTGCGACCAAGGTGGCCGAGGCCATCAAGAAATACGGCATCCAGGCTGACAAGATCAACCCCCTTTACGCATAAATCGAACCGGAGACAACAATGGCATTGGTAGACATTCAGGTCCCGGACATCGGAGACTTCGACGAAGTCGGCGTGATCGAGTTGCTCGTGAAGCCCGGCGATACCGTCAAGGCTGAGCAATCTCTGATCACGGTGGAGTCCGACAAGGCGTCGATGGAGATTCCCTCCAGCCACGCAGGCGTGGTCAAGGAACTGCGCGTGCAGATTGGTGACAAGGTCAAGCAAGGCTCGGTCGTGCTGACGCTGGAAGTGCAGGGCGCTGCGCCAGCGCCAGCCCCCGCATCGGCTGCGCCGGCACCTGCCGCAGCCCCAGTATCGGCGGCTGCCCCAGCCCCGGTGGCTGCTGCACCTGCGGCAGCCCCGGCTGCAGCAGCAGGCCCGGTGGAAGTGCGTGTGCCCGACATCGGCGACTTCAAGGACGTGGCCGTCATCGAGCTGCTGGTCAAGGTGGGTGACACCATCAAGCTCGAACAATCGCTCTTCACCGTCGAGTCCGACAAGGCATCGATGGAGATCCCTTCGCCCGCCGCTGGCGTGGTCAAGGAGCTCAAGGTCAAGATCGGCGACACCGTCAACATCGGTGATCTGGTGGCCATGCTGGAAGGCGTGGCTGGCAGCGCCCCCGCAGCTGCTCCGGCCCCGGCAGCGGTGGCTCCTGCAAGCCCTGCGGTTGCCGCCTCTGCGCCGGCCCCTGCGGTAGCTGCTGCCGCAGCCCCGGCGGCCGCCACAGCCGCCGTGCCCGCGCACCAGCCCGGTACGCCCACGGCCGGCTTGCCCCACGCCAGCCCGTCCGTGCGCAAGTTTGCCCGCGAACTCGGTGTGCCGCTCGAAGAACTCAAAGGCACTGGCCACAAGGGCCGCATCACGCAAGACGATGTGCAGGCCTTCACCAAGCAGGTGATGAGCGGCGCCGCCCAGACCAAGGCGCAGGCTGCCAAGGCTCCGGTGGCCAGCGCTGGCGGCTCCGGCGTCGGCCTCGATCTGCTGCCCTGGCCCAAGGTGGACTTCACCAAGTTCGGCCCCGTGGAGCGCAAGGACCTCTCGCGCATCAAGAAGATCAGCGGCGCCAACCTGCACCGCAACTGGGTCGTTATCCCGCACGTCACCAACCACGACGACGCGGACATCACCGACCTCGAAGCCTTCCGCGTGCAGTTCAACAAAGAGAACGAGAAGAGTGGCGTCAAGGTCACCATGCTCGCCTTCATGATCAAGGCCGCCGTGGCCGCGCTCAAGAAGTTCCCCGAGTTCAACAGCTCGCTCGATGGCGACCAACTGGTTCTCAAGAACTACTTTCACATCGGTTTTGCGGCCGACACGCCCAACGGCCTCGTTGTGCCCGTCATCCGCGACGCCGACAAGAAGGGCATCGTCCAGATCTCGCAAGAGATGGGCGACCTGGCCAAGAAGGCGCGCGACGGCAAGCTCGGCCCGGCCGACATGACCGGCGGCTGCTTCTCCATCAGCTCGCTGGGCGGCATTGGCGGGCGCTACTTCACGCCCATCATCAACGCGCCTGAAGTCGCCATCATGGGCGTGTGCAAGAGCAGCATCGAACCCAAGTGGGACGGCAAGCAGTTCGCCCCGCGCCTGGTGCTGCCCCTGTCGCTCAGCTGGGACCACCGCGTGATCGACGGCGCTGCCGCCGCGCGCTTCAACGTGTACTTTGCCTCGCTGCTGGCGGACTTCCGCCGCATCGTGATGTAACGAAAGGGCAAGACACACCATGGCAATCATCGACATCAAGGTGCCCGACATCGGCGACTTCGCCGAAGTGGCCATCATCGAAGTGCTGGTCAAACCCGGCGACACCATCAAGGCCGAACAAAGCCTGATCACCGTGGAGTCCGACAAGGCCTCCATGGAGATCCCGTCCAGCCACGCTGGCGTGGTCAAGGAGCTCAAAGTGAAGCTCGGCGACAAGATCGCCGAAGGCTCGGTGGTGCTGACGCTGGAAGTGGAGGGTGCTGGCGCGGCGGCCCCGGCAGCCGCACCGGCCCCTGCGACACCCGTGGCTGCACCATCTGCGCCAAAATCGGCCCCAGCGCCCGCTAGTCAATCCCAAGCAGCTATCAATCCAGTAGCATCCAGCTTTGCTGGCACGGCCGACCTGGACTGCGACGTGCTCGTGCTGGGCGGCGGCCCTGGCGGTTATTCGGCGGCCTTCCGCGCGGCCGACCTGGGCCTCAAGGTCGTCATCGTCGAGCGCTACGCCACCCTGGGTGGCGTGTGCCTGAACGTGGGCTGCATTCCCTCCAAAGCGCTGCTGCACGTGGCGGCCGTCATGGACGAGGTCAGCCACATGGCGGACCTGGGCGTGAGCTTCGGCGCACCCTCGCTCGACATCGACAAGCTGCGCGGCCACAAGGAGAAGGTCATCGGCAAGCTCACCGGCGGCCTCGCCGCCATGGCCAAGATGCGCAAGGTGACCACCGTGCGCGGCTACGGTGCCTTTGTCGGCGCCAACCACCTGGAAGTGGAAGAAACCACCGGCACCGCGCAGGAGAAGACGGGCACCAAGAAGGTCATCGCCTTCAAGAAGGCCATCATCGCCGCCGGCAGCCAGGCCGTGCGCCTGCCCTTCATGCCCAACGATCCCCGCGTGGTCGACTCCACCGGCGCCCTGGCACTGAAGGAAGTGCCCAAGCGCATGCTCATTCTGGGCGGCGGCATCATCGGCCTCGAAATGGGCACCGTGTACAGCACGCTGGGCGCGCGCCTGGATGTGGTGGAAATGATGGACGGCCTGATGCAGGGCGCCGACCGCGACCTCGTCAAGATCTGGCAGAAGATGAACGCCAAGCGTTTTGACAACATCATGCTCAAGACCAAGACGGTGGGCGCCAAGGCCACGCCCGAAGGCATTGAAGTGACGTTTGCCGCAGCGGAAGAGGGCGGCACCGCCCCCGCGCCCCAGGTCTACGACCTGGTCCTGCAGGCCGTGGGCCGCACGCCCAACGGCAAGAAGATCGCTGCTGAAAAAGCTGGCGTGGCCGTGACGGACCGTGGCTTCATCAACGTCGACATCCAGATGCGCACCAATGTGCCGCACATCTTCGCCATCGGTGACATTGTGGGCCAGCCCATGCTGGCGCACAAGGCGGTGCATGAAGCGCACGTGGCGGCAGAAGTCATCGCCGGTGAACTGCAGGGCAACAAGGAGCTGGCCGCCGCCGCCTTCAACGCCCGCGTGATCCCATCAGTGGCCTACACCGACCCTGAAGTGGCCTGGGTGGGCCTCACCGAAGACCAGGCCAAGGCGCAAGGCATCAAGGTCAAGAAGGGCCTGTTCCCCTGGACGGCTTCTGGCCGCGCCATTGCCAACGGCCGCGACGAAGGCGTGACCAAGCTGCTGTTCGACGACTCGCCCGAAGCCCATGGCCACGGCAAGATCCTGGGCGGCGGCATGGTCGGCACGCATGCGGGCGACATGATTGGCGAGATCGCCCTGGCCATCGAGATGGGCGCAGACGCGGTGGACATTGGCAAGACCATCCACCCGCACCCCACGCTGGGCGAAAGCATCGGCATGGCGGCGGAGATTGCGCACGGCTCTTGCACGGACGTGCCGCCGCAAAAGAAGTGAGCTGACCCTCCTTCGAGGTTGCTACTGATTCAGTAGCTGGCCGCGCAGATTCCGAAAGGGCTGCGCGGCTTTTCTTTGGCTATATCGTGTTGTGTTGACGGGGTGCATAGCGGTACATTGGGTTAGCAATAGAGTTGGCAAAATTCTTGGCATAAATTGATAAATATTTAATTAAATCAATAATTTGCAATTGTCATAAAGTTGGCAAAATACAGCCATGTGCACATCGCCCCATCAGTTCGAGCCCTTGCTTCCATCCGATGCGCGGATGGAGCCTTTGCTGACCAAGGCGCACGACCTGTCCCGCGCCGCCACATTGTTGGCGGGCACCCGGGTGCCGCCCGAGTTGCGCACTCTGCTGCGCAGCATGAATTCCTACTACACCAACCGCATCGAGGGCCAGCACACGCGTCCGCACGAGATCGAGCAGGCGCTGCGCAAGGATTTTTCGCAAGACGCAGTGCTCGCCGCCAAGCAGCGCCTGGCCGTGGCCCACATAGAGGCGGAGAGCGCCTTGGAGCAACGTTACGCCGGGGTGGAGGGAGGGCGCGCCTTGTATTCGGTGGATGCGGTGCAGGTGCTCCACCGCGAGCTGTTTGGTCGGCTGCCATCCTCCGACCTGGTAACGGCGGAAAACGAACCCATCGCACCCGGTGCCTTGCGCCAGCGCGAAGTGTGGGTGGGTCAGCATGTGGCTCCGGCCTGGGCTAGCGTGCCGCAGTTTCTTGAGCGATGGGCGGCCTGCTACAGCGGTGTGCGCCGGGGCGAAGCCGCGCTGGTGGCCATGGCGTGCGCGCACCAGCGTCTGGGCTGGGTGCACCCATTTGTGGATGGCAATGGGCGTGTCATGCGGCTGCACACGCATACCTTGCTGAGTGCGCTGGGCTACACCGGGGGGCTGTGGTCGCCCCTGCGAGGCTTTGCACGCAGCACCGAGCAGTATTACGCGCTGCTTGCCGACGCCGACAGCGCGCGCCGTGGCGATCTGGACGGGCGCGGCAACTTGAGCGAACAGGCTCTGGTCGCCTGGGCCGACTATGTGCTGGATGTGTGTCAGGACCAGGTGGGCTTCATGTCCGACATGCTGGACTTCAAAACCTTGAAGGCCCGCATCGAAGCCTGCCTGGTGTTCGAAGCCACGGTAGAAAAATCGGGCGTGCGGCAAGAGTCGCTGCGCGGGTTGCACTACCTGTTCTTAAGCGGCGAAGAGATGGCGCGCGGCGACTTCAAGTCCATGCTGGGCATGAGCGACCGGGGCGCCACCGATGCGTTGGGTGCGCTGGTGCGGCGCGGGCTGCTTGTGTCCGATTCGCCGCAAGGGAAGGTGCGGTTTGGGCTGCCGCAACATGCGCTGCGCTTTTTGTTTCCCAGGCTATGGCCTGAGGCCGAGGCGGACGCGATGGCCCGGTAAACCACATGGGCCTTAGAACCCGTTCATGTTGAGGCGCGGTCCTTCAGGCCCGCGCCAAAGTGCCCCGACAAAAGTCGTGGAAAATAGAGGGTTTTCTGCCGCTATCCATGGGGCAGAACATCCGCCCGGCCTCCCAATCTTTTTTGCTCCTCTGAGCTTGCCCATGTCAGACGTCAACTCCTCCAAGATCTCTGTCGAGAAAATCGGCGGCACTTCCATGACCGCTTTTGGCGATGTGCTGCGCCACATCGTGCTGCACGACCCCAAACGCATTTACGGCCGCATCTACGTGGTGTCGGCCTATTCAGGCGTGACGAACCAGCTGCTGGAGCACAAAAAGACGGGTGAGCGCGGCATTTATGCCTTGTTTGCGGAAGGCAAGGGTTATCAGGATGCCTTGACGGGTTTGGCGGTCAGCCTGAAAAAACTCAATGCGGGCTATGCAGAGCTGGGCCTGCCGCTGGATGTGGCCGATGCCTTTATCGACCAGCGCATTGGCCAGGCGCGCGAGTATCTGGGGGCCATGCAGCATGTGCTGGCCAGCGGCTATTTGAGCCGCAAGGATGTGCTGCTGGCTGCGCGTGAAGTGCTGGCCTCGATTGGCGAGTCGCACAGCGCGTTCAACTCGGTCGAGATCCTCAAGGCCAACGGTGTGAACGCCACCCTGATGGACCTGGCCGGCTTTGATGACAACGAAGCGTGGACCATCGACGAGCGCATTGCGCAGAGCTTCAAGGGCCTGGACCTGAGCGACAAGGTGGTGGTGGCCACCGGCTACACCAAGGGCACCGAAGGCATCATGCGCGAGTTTGACCGCGGTTATTCCGAGGTCACCTTCAGCAAGATCGCCGTGGAAGTGCGCCCCGCCGAGGCCGTGATCCACAAGGAATTCCACCTGTCGTCTGCCGACCCCAACCTGGTGGGCCTGGAAAACGCCATCGTTGTGGGCGCCACCAACTACGACGTGGCCGACCAGCTGGCCGACGTGGGCATGGAAGCCATCCACCCCAAGGCTGCCAAGCCCATGGAGTTGGCGGGCATCCCCATCCGCCTGAAAAACACGTTTGAGCCCGACCATCCCGGCACGCTCATTACCAAGGATTTTGTGGGTGAGCGCGCGCGCGTGGAGATCGTGACCGGCACCGACAAGGTCACGCTGATCGAGATCCACGACCCCAGCATGGTGGGCACGGTGGGCTTTGATGCGGGCCTGATGAACGTGTTCTGCAAGCACGATGTGAGCTACATCCTGAAGGCAACCAACGCCAACTCCATCGCCCATCTGGTGTGGGACAACCAGGTCACGCCCGAGCTGGTGGCCGAGCTGCAGGAGGGCTACCAGATCGTGACGATCAAGCCCAGCGCGATTGTGTGCACCATCGGCTCCAACATCGGCATCCCAGGCGTGCTGGCCAAGGCCGCACAGGCACTGGCCGATGCGCGGGTCAACGTCAACTGCGTGTCCCAGACCCTGCGGCAGGTGAACATGCAGTTCGTGATCGAGCGCGAGGACTACAAGACCGCGATCAAGGCGCTGAACCTGGCGCTGTGCGTGAACTCAGGAACTCCCGTTCCACGCGTTTGAAGAAATAGCGGCAGGCTTGCCTGCCGCTAAGCCCTTCTATAAGGAGCCCGCCATGCGCGGGCTTTTTATCGCCTGGATGTCTCCGTCAGACGGTGCCGAGCAGCCTTTCGAACAGATCCGTTCCACCCATCTGCCCGCCCTTGAGCATCAACTCGAGCCCTTGGCGCGACGGGTCCGCACTGTGCGCGCTGCTCAGCGTGACGCCCGGGCAGACCGTGGTCTTGTACGACAGCCCCCACAACTGCAGCGCCTGGACTGCGTGGCTTGACGTGTCACCGCCGGCGATGCCGATGCGGCGCAGTGGCGCGCCGCGTTCTGCGCGGGCTTGCACCACGCGGGCGATCAGATCGGCACTGGCCTGGGCGATGTCGGTGGACGAAACCGCAGCGGCCAGCGGCGCGCCGTCCGTGGGGCCGGTGAAGGCCAGTACGTTCTGTCCGCTGTGCAGACCCTCGCAGAGGGCGTCCTGCAGACCCTGCGCGTAGGCCATGTCGCTGCACAGCCGCTGGGCGTCCACTGCGATGCGGTGGTATGCGGTGGCGGCCTGCACCTGCGCGGCGGTCAGGGGGGACAAGCTGCCCGCCCAGGCCAACACCGGCCCGTCGGCGGGCGCCAGCGGTGCAGCGGCCGTTAACGCCGGCTTGCCCCAGTGGGCGACCAGCGCCTGGGCCACGGCGCTGGAACCCACGGCCAGCAACCGGGCCTGTTGAGACTGCTGCCACAGCAAGCGGCCCACGGTGGCCAGCTGATCCGGCGTGGTCAAGTCCAGCAAACTGGGTGCCATGGCATGCGGGGTGGCCTCATGGTCGAGCAGAGCCTGCAGTGCAGCGTCCAGTGCGCTGGTGCCGGCGCTGGTGCTGGCGGCGGCGCTGATGTCGTACAGCGGGTAGTGCAGGGCGGTGATGCCGTCCAGCCCTTGCAGCGCCAGATGGAGCCGCAGGTCAGCCTCGCCCATGGGCGTGACGGGGTGCTGCCGCATAGTGGGGTGGCGGTCGATGCGGTGCACGAGCCCGCCGGTGCCTGCAGCCGCAAACAGGTTGCTGAACGCGCAGTAGCGCCCCAGGCTGGGTTGCCCTCCCACGATGGGCACCCAGCGGTTGTCCACAAACGGGTGCAGGGTCTGAATGCCGCAAGCAATGTTGCCGACATGTGGGGCGCTGTCGAAGGTGGAGCACACCTTGTAGTGCAGCACTGGCGGCGCAAGCTTTTCAAAGAAGCGGCCTACAGCCGACATCTCGGCCCGCATGGCCTCTGGCGGCATGGCGCGCGCAGCGCCCGCGATGCCCACCGCATCGAGCGGCCCGGCGGCGGCCAGGGCCTCTGCGCTGGGCACGCCCATGAACAGCATCGAGCGCAGGCCGGCCTGGGCCAGCACGGCCAGGGTGTCGGTGGCGCCGGTGAAATCGTCGCCGTACCAGCCGTACAGGGGGGCACTCGTCGTCATCGCTTATTTCTTGCCGAAGAATTCGATCGCACGGCGCAGCTCGGATGCGTGGGTGGCGCGCTGGGCCAGGGTCTCGCCCTTTTGTACCGCGTCCCAGGCCTGCTGCAGGCTGGCCACGCCCGCAGCGGGGCCATCGGGGTGGGCCAGGATGCCGCCGCCAGACATGAACAGCAGGTCGTTGGACCGGATGCTGTCCCAGGTGGCGGGCACGGTGCCGGCCCACTGGCCGTTGGAGAAGGCGGGCAGCACGCGGTCGTCCAGGCCTTCGCACAGCGGGGCCAGGGTGTCCTGGGCCGACTCGATCACTTCCTCGTCGGTCTGCGAGAACTTGCCCTGCAGGCCGTGCACATGCATGTGGTCCACGCCCGCCAGGCGCCACAGCGTCTGCCAGGCGTTGAACGAGAAGCCCAGCAGCGGGTGGCGCGACAGCGCGCCGTAGCCATTACGGTGGCCGTGCAGCGCCAGCGGGCTGTGGCGGCGCAGGGTTTGCACGGCCGAGTAGCCGCACCAGTTCAGGCTGACCATCACACAGCTGCCACCCTCGGCAGCAATCAGGTCGGCGTGGCGGCGCATGGCGTCGGTCTCGTCGGTGATGTTGAAGGCCACCATCACCAGCTTGCCGGTCTTGTCCTGGTGGGCGCGCACCCGGCGCATCACGGCTTTGACGCGGTCGGCCAGCGGCGCGTGAACCGGGTTGGCGCAGACCTCGTCGTCCTTGATGAAGTCCACCCCGGCAGCGCACAGGCGGCCCGCCAGGTCGCCGGTTTCTTCGGCCGACAGGCCCACGTTGGGCTTGATGATGGTGCCGATCAGCGGGCGGCCCTGCACGCCGGTCAACGCGCGGGTGCCGGTTATGCCGTGGCGGGGCATATCGAACTGCGCGCGGTAGGCGCTGGGCAGCTTCATGGACTCCAGCCGCAGGCCGGTGACTTCGCCCAGGTCGTACAGGTTGCCCGACACGGTGGCAGCCAGCGTGGGCAGGTTGGGGCCGATGTTGTCGCACGGAAAGCTCACGCGCAGCCGGGCGCGCTGCCAGGTCTGCGGTGTGTCAAACATGCCGCGCCGCTGCATCCAGCCGTTGGGCAGCGATGGCACAGGCGCCACATCCAGCAGCTCGACCGACTCCACCGTGGCGCGGGCGCGTTCGCGCAGCGCGTCGGTCTCGCCGTCGACCCGGGTGAAGGTGCCACACGATTGTTCGCCCGCCAGCACTTCGGCCACGTGGGCCGGGTCCAGCGGGGTTTCGATCAGGTAGGTGGCTTCAAAGCGGTCTGGGGACATGGTGGGTGAACTACTTTTTTGATAGCTGCTAGCGCTTATGGAATAAGCGCTAGAGGCCAATTTGTCTTGAAATTCTGGGCGTCTTCAGATCTTCGACAGATCCGGAAACGGCCGCACCGGGTCGGTCGTGCCATCCCAGGTTTCCGACTCCGAACGGATCAGGTCGAACATGCGGCCCTTGGGGCCCGCCACTTCCGACAGCTCGATCACCGTGCCGGGGTGGTACTCGGTGTCGAAGTAAACGAACCGGCCCTTTTCGCCCACCTCGCCACTCATCACCGTCTTGAATCCCTGGGCCGTCAGCCGCGCCAGGTCGGCGTCGTAGTCGCTCGTCCAGTACGCCACGTGCTGCAGCCCGGTGCGTCCGGCCTGCAGAAAGTCGCGGTACATCGACGGCACGTCATTGCGCGTCTGGATCAGCTCGACCTGCACATAGCCCGAGTTGGCCAGCGCCACCGAGTTGTGCGGCTCGTAGTGCTCGCCCTTGTAGACGTAGTTCTTGATCGGAACCTTGGGGTTGTAGAACCACGGTCCCACGCCCAGGGTCTTGCTCCAGTAGTCCATGGCGGCTTCGATGTCGTGGACCACATAGCCGAGTTGGCGGATGGCGCCGAAATGACGGCTCATAAGAATTTCCTTTGTTGGTGAGGGGCCAGTGCAGTGCAGGGCAGCGCTGAACGGAGGGCATTACCCACCGCTCGCCACCCGCCGCTGCCTACGTGGCAGCGCTTACTTCGCGCCGTCGATGATTTCTTTGGGGATCGGCACGCCGGCGTACTTCACATGGATGTCGTTCAACTTGCCGTTGGCCAGATTGGTCTTGATCCAGCCATTGACGGCGGCCATCAGCTCGGGCTGGCCTTTGCGCATGGCCACGCCCAGCTGGTACGACTGCAGGATGAACTTGGTCTCGAAGTCGCGCGCCGGGTTCTTCTTGGCGATGGCCGCGATGATGGGCGGCGTGATGGCGACGATGTCGGCCTGGCCGGTGGCCGCCGCGGTGATGGAGGCAGATTCGTCATCAAAGCGCACCACCTTGGCCTGCGGCGCGCGCTCGGTCACGATCTTGTCCTGCGGGCCACCGCGCGTCACGGCCACGGTCTTGCCGGCCAGGTCTTCGATGCTGGTCAGCTTCAAGCTCTTGGGCGCGCCCACTGCGGCCTGGATGGCGCCGTAGGGGATGGAGAAGTCCACCGCCTTCTGGCGCTCGGGCGTGATCGACAGCGACGAGATGATCAGGTCCACCTTGTTGGACAGCAGGTTGGGGATGCGTGCGGAGTTGGTCGTGTTCACGATCTCCAGCGTCAGGCCCAGGTCCTTGGCCAGCAGCTCAGCTGCTTCCACGTCCGAGCCCACTGGCTTCATCTTGTCGTCCACAAACCCATAGAACGGCGCGCCAAAGTCAATGCCCACGCGCAGCTTGCCGGCGGACTTGATGTCGGTCAGCTCGGCCATGGCGGGCATACACAGGGCGGCGGCGCCCACGGCCAGTAAGGTGCGGCGGAAGATAAGGGATACGGTCATGGTGGTTGTCTCCTGGTGGTTTTTGAGTACGGAATCGAAAGGGGCAGGGCTGAAGCTGAAACTCAAAGCCCGTGAGAAAGGAAGTTGCGCAGTTCGGCGGTCTGTGGGTTCTTGAGCATGTCGCCCGGGCCCGTCTCCCACACCTTGCCCTCGTGCATATAGATGATGGTGTCGGCCACCCGGGCGGCAAACTCCATCTCGTGCGTGACCAGCACCATGGTCATGCCGCCCTGGGCCAGGGCTTCGATCACGCGCAGCACCTCGCCGGTCAGTTGCGGGTCGAGGGCAGAGGTCACTTCGTCGAACAGCATCACCTGCGGCTCCATCGCCAGCGACCGGGCAATCGCCACGCGCTGCTGCTGCCCGCCCGAAAGCTGCTCGGGGTACGCCTGCGCCTTGTCCGCCAGGCCCACCTGCTGCAGCGTGCGGGCGGCAATCTCGCGCGCCTTGGCTGTGGGCAGGTTCTTCACGGCCTTGGGGGCCAGCGTGACGTTCTGCTCCACCGTGAGGTGCGGGAAGAGGTTGTAGCTCTGGAACACGATGCCCACGTCCTGGCGCAGCTGGCGCAGGTCGATGGCCGGGTCGTGCACCGCGTGACCGCAGACATTGATGGTGCCGCTGTCGATGATCTCCAGCCGGTCAATGCAGCGCAGCGCCGTGCTCTTGCCCGAGCCGCTCTTGCCGATGATGGCCACCACCTGGCCCCGGGGAATAGCAAACGACACGCCCTTGAGCACCTGGTTGCTGCCAAAGCTCTTGTGCACGTCTTTTAGTTCAACGACGGGCTGCGCAGGCGAGGCCGCTGGCTGGGAGGGTTGCGCGGCAGCGTCTCGGGCGAGGTTCATGGTGTCTTCTCGTTTCATGCGGTGGTCACAGAGGGGGTGGCTGTGCCACGGTTGTTTCCAAACTGCTGGCGCTGCTCCAGCTTGCGGCTCCACACCGACAGCGGGTAGCACATCGCAAAGTAGGCGATGGCGATCAGCAGGTACACAGTGAAGGGCTGAAAGATCGAGTTGTTGATGAGCTGCCCGGCACGCACCAGCTCGATGAACCCCACGATGGACGCCAGCGAGGTGTTCTTCACGATCTGCACCATGAAGCCCACCGTGGGCGGCGTGGCAATGCGCACTGCCTGCGGCAGCACCACCAGCCGCATGCGCTGGGTGCGCGACAGGGCCAGGCACTCGGCCGCCTCCCACTGCGTGCGCGGCACCGACTCGATGCATCCGCGCCATATCTCACCCAGATACGCGCTGACATAAACAATCATCGCGATGCTGGCCGCCACGATGGCGGGCAGCTCCAGCCCCGCGATGGACAGGCCGAAGTAGCACAGGAACAGCACCACCAGCAGCGGCGTGCCCTGAATGATCTGAATCCACGCAATCGTCGCCCAGCGCACCGCCTTGATCGGGCTGACGCGGCACAGCGCAATCACGCCCCCGGCCAGGCCACCGCCCACAAACGCAATCAGCGACAGGCCGATGGTCCACAGCGCGCCGAACAGCAGGTACTGCAGGTGGTATGAGTTCAATCCACCGTCAATCATTTAGCGCTCCCCAGTTTGCGTTGGCGCGTGAACACGATCTGCCCGAACACCCACAGCCCCAGCCGCATCAGCAGCGACAGCGCCAGGTACGCCACCGCCACCAGGATGTAAGCCTCAAACGGGCGGAAGGTCTCGGACTGCACCCGCGCCGCCACGGCAGTGAGTTCCTCCACCGAGATCTGCGAGGTGATGGACGACGCCAGCATCAACAGCACGAACTGGCTGGTGAGCGCGGGGTACACCTTCTCCATCGCCGGGCGCAGCACCACGTGCCAGTACACCTGCCGGCGCGTCAGTCCCAGGCACTCGGCCGCTTCGATCTGGCCCTTGTGGATCGAATCCATGCCCGCCCGCATGATTTCGCAGGTGTAGGCCGCCACGTTGATCACCAGCGTCAACAGCGCCGCAGCAAACGCCGACACCTTGAAGCCCAGGCTGGCCAGGCCAAAGAACACCAGAAACACCTGCACCAGCAGCGGCGTGTTGCGCAGCACCTCCACATACGCACCGCAGGCCCGCACCAGCCAGCGCTGGTCGTTGCGCCGGCCAATGGCCAGCAGCGTGCCGCCCACAAAACCGATCACGGTGGCCGGGAAGGACAGCAGGATGGTCATCCAAGCCCCTTCCAGAAACTGGGGCCAGTTGGCCAGCACGCTGGCAAAGTCGAACTCGTACGTCATGGGTGGGGCAGCCGTGCGCGTCAATCAGCGAGTGCTGGCGCGGCGGCCAAAAACTGGCGGCTTGCCCTGTGGGCGCAGGCGAGCGTGAGCGGAAATACCAGGCATGTCTTTGTCTCCTGCGTGATCGGCCTGGCAAGCGTGCCAGCCGTCACAACCTAGGGTTTTTACTGATGGGTTCTGATGCCTTTCAGCATCGAACGCCGAGTGATAGTATCCGCAGAATCCATCAAATACCAGCAAGCTAAATGATGGTTTTTGATTGAATCGCATATGGCCCAAACCCCGCCCAACCCCAGTAGTCCCAGCAGTCCCCGCAGCCCGCGCATCCCCGACATCGCCCAGCTGTCCGGCGTCTCCACCGCCACGGTCGATAGGGTGCTGAACCAGCGCTCGGGCGTGCGCAACGCCACCGCGCAGCGGGTGCTGCAGGCCGCAGCCACCCTGGGCTACCTGCCGCAGGCCGAGCTGCACGCAGCGCTGCAACCCCAGCCGCTGCGCCTGATGGTGCTGATCCCCGAGGGCAGCAACCGCTTTCTGCAAATGCTGGGCGACGTGATCGGCTACGCGCAGGACCACTGGGCACCGTTCAACGTGCGCTGCCAGGCGGCGTACATCGAAAGCTTCAACCCCGACGCGCTGGCCAAAGCGCTGCTGCACTACGGCAAGCGCTGCGACGGCATCGCCTTCATGGCGCTGGAGCACCCCGTGGTGCGCGAGGCCGTGGCCCAGCTGGCAGAGCAGGGCGTGCCCACCGTCACGCTGATCTCGGATTTATCCAACTCGCGCCGCGTGGCCTACGTGGGCCTGGACAACCGCGCCGCCGGCCGCACCGCCGCCTACCTGATCGCCCGCTTCATGGGGCCGCTGGCCCACAGCCGCAAGGCGCATGTGGCGATGATTGTTGGGTCACTGCGCTACCGCGCCCACGAGGAGCGCGAAGCGGGCTTTTTGCACCTGTTTGAAGAGCAGTTCCCCCTGGTGCAGGTGGTGGGCGTACGCGAAGGTCAGGACGACGCCGAACGCAACTACCGCCAGGCCCGCGCGCTGCTGGAGCAGCACGACGATTTGGCAGGCATCTACAACATCGGCGGCGGGGCCGAAGGCATTGGCCGGGCGCTGAAAGAGGCGGGCGCAGACCGCAAGATCGTGTTCATCGGCCACGGCCTCACGCCGGATACGCGTGCGCTGCTGATCGACGGGACGATGGACGCGGTGATCACCCAGAACCCGCAGGGCGCGGTGATGAACTGCGTGCGGATATTTGCGAATCTGCGGGATGGAAGGGAGCCGACGAGCGGGGTGGAGACGACGCGGAGCCAGGTGATTTTTCGGGAGAATTTGCCGTAGGGGTGGTGCTGCGCCGCGTTGGAGGCAGGCCAACAGGCGCGCGAAGGCGTGCTCTGTATGGGGAAACCTATGCTGAGTTGGCTCTTTGACCGCACGAGGCTGAGTGCAGCCGGTCACGTTCTGCAGCGGGAATGACGGCGGTCGCCGATACCGGACAGCGCGAGCTTGGGAAGTCACGCTACGAACTGTGGTCTTGTCCTGCTGACATATGACGCGATATGCGCTCGTGATGCAGCGCAGCATCGAGCGTCTCAACGTCGTTGGGCCGACTTCCTTCGTGGTCCCTAATGACGATCGACGGTGTGGAGCGGGTGATGGGAACCGAACCCACGTATCGAGCTTGGGAAGTTAACGTTCTGCCATTGAACTACACCCGGCTAGCTGCGCAGTCCACCGCAGAGTTCGTTCAAGTGAGACCAAGCGCCGGGATGAACGCCGGGTTAATTACATAGGTTATCCCATTTCGAACCAACTGATCGTGAGCGCCATTCATTACTTTCATGTTGTAGTGGAACGAGTATATGAAACGGGGCTCACCATTGGTCCAGACAAAGCCTAAAAATCCGAACCAGAACAGCATCTCTATAAGACCGGTTATCGCATCTGCTGGAACACCATAATTTGAAAATCGACCTTCAAGTGCTTCACGATTGAATTTTGCAGGGCTTCCCAAGAATGCATATAGCAAGTCTCCGGAATCTGGATACACATCCCGAATCTCTAAATTGATCTCCGACAAGAGATCATCGGAAAAGGCGGCCATGCCTTTTTGGATGTCTTCTTGTTGAATGCGATCATGTCCAAGACTCACGGCGTATCCGCGGCAATGCCCGATTAGATCTAGCAAGCTGCGAGGCCTCATCAAAGATCTATCAATTAGATACTGAGATGTATCCTCTCCGTCAATCATTGGCACGCAAATCGAATTCCAGACCTGTCGAAAGTCCTCATCATCCCCAAATGCGTCACTTCGTGCAATTCTACGAAACACCATTTCCCGCAATAACTCTGAGTCATCCCAATCAACGTTGGCCCGAGTCTCTTTGCCGCGATCCGATGTCGTATCTACTAAATTCTCAAAGATATCATTGCGCAAGAAAACTACTGTGTGGGCAATCGTCTCCTTTCGATTTAACTCGCGCTCGATCTTACGTGTCGCCTCCAGCAAAGCACGAACGATTACCAAGTCGCTCGCATTGACACCTTTGGATGTCCATCCTTTGTCTAAGTTGTCAAATAGCAACCAGAGCTCCTCCTTGAATTGGAGATACTCCTTTACGCCGGCTTTGAGTTTATTGAAGTCATGCTTGTAGATCAGCTCCGTAATCTCTGGCCCGCTGAGTTCGAGTTCTGTGCCATCTGGGTATTTGGATTCCAGTTCTTGCGTCAAATCACGCAGAAGACTCTTTAGTCTTTCCGCAAAGTCGCCCTCATTAGAGTATTCATCTGTGATATAGGCAGCCCTCAGTCGCTGATACGGATCAAAGAGGCGTGCATCTCGGATATGTGCATCCTGATCTTTTTCCAATAACTTGTAGCAGATTTCAATCCACAGAATGTATTCCCACAATGCTGTAATGGTGTGCTCCACCGTTCCGGCAGACATCATGCGGACAACACTGTCCTTTAGCTTAAGGAGTTGATATCCGTCAGGTTTGAGGTCAAGGACAACGTTGCTTCGCTTCGTGCGCATCGTGTCTCGCAGGCGAAAAAATATTGCAGTCTTTCCGGACCCCTTACGCCCAGTCACTAGGCGCACCTCTCTCCGTTGGGCTCGTCGAAATGCTGGGATTTCGACGTAGTATTCTCCAAGAGCAGTCATCTCGTTTTCCGCCGCTGAGGCGCCTAAATCGACCTGCTCAAGTCTAGATTTCGACGCACCATTTGCAGGTGCGGGGGCAGCTTCTTGGAAAAGCTCAAAGACCTTTTCTGATACTGATGTAACCGCCGATTGAAAATCCTTTTGTATTACGCAATGCCGCACAAAATCACGGTAGTCAAGCGGAACTGGTGTATCGCCGCTCTGAATAAAAACCTTTGCTTTGGACATACCATCCGCCAAACCTGCAACGAAGGCGCAACGCAGGTTATGAATTCTCGCGTCGGCATGATCCGTCGACAAGAGGTGTAAAATTACCCCCATCGACTGAGCCACATTTGATATGGCATCGCGAGCGGAGAGTCGCGGCGATTCCGTAGGATCAAAACTACGGAACTTCAGTGGAGCTTTTTTAATGGCGGAGACGATGTAACCGTCATAGTCGGATTTTCGCTTGGGTTGAACTATATAGATCGGCGACTGAATGTTGATTTTCTCGTGCAGTGGAAGCTTCCGAGTGTGGTCAAAATTTCTAATGTAGTCCGCGAGTTGCGTACCATTGGAATAGGACTTCCAGCCGAGCGTGTCAAAAAGGCCAAGATCATGAGCCAGCAGCTCGTCTTCGGCTACGGAAGCATGTCGGACTAAAAGAACGCGCTTCCCTCTCCCAATGCTATAGCCAATCTCATACACCACATTAAAATTGTATCGCGAGATATCTGCGACCGTGAATTCTGAAGAATCGATGCCGGTGAGCACTTCGGTCGCTATGAATCTTCCTGGGATGTCCAACTCTTCCCAGCTCATGGGCGAGATAATTTCCGATGCGGTCTCGCGAAGTCGTGCAATCGCATTATTTACTGCTTCGCGAACCATAGGTATTCCGCTCGCATATGCAATAAAAGTCGATTTGGTCATTACCTGTCCCTCAATAGAACGCCATCGCTGCAAATCGCAAATGACTGTTGGTTTGTCTCAAGTATGACTTGCTCTAGGCTCTACGGGAAGCGTTGGCGGAGCCAGCAGCTAGGCGGGTGTTGTTTCGATGGTAGAACGTTGGCTTCCCAAACTCGATACGTTGATTCGACTCACGTCCCCCGCTCCACTTCGGCTTCCCAAGCTCACGCTGTAAGCCGGCTCCCGATCCATTGCCATCACTCGCACTTCTATAGGTCCATTTGGCGCAGTGACCGCAATTGAGCCCAACCGCGAATTAGGCTTCCATCGGCTTTCGACCGCAATCGCTGCGCAGCGGGCATAGCGACTCGTAGCCGCTACTGTATTTATAGCTATTAGCGCTTTACTTATAAGCGCTAGAACCTTTTTCAGTATTTTTCGCCGAACCTTGCTGCGTAGGTTTACGTCCCTGCAAGATCAGCAAGCGCGCCGCCCAGTCGCGGGTGCGCAAACCGGTAGCCCCGATCCAGCGCGGTACTCGGCACCGGGTTTTGCCCCTCCAGCAACAGGGAGGACATTTCCCCCAACATGGCTCGCAACGGCAACCCCGGCATGCGCAGGAAGGCGCGCCGACCAAACGATGCAGCCAGGGCCCGCGCAAACGTGGCCTGCGTCACTGCATCAGGCGCCACTGCATTGACGGGGCCTTGCAGATCTTGGTGCGCCATCGCAAACCGCACCAGTCCCACCGCGTCGGCCAGATGAATCCAGGGCGCAGGCTGGCGGCCATGCCCCAGCACAGCGCCCAAGCCCAGGCGAGCGGCCAGCGCTTGCATCGGGTAGGCGCCACCCCCATGCCCCAGCACCACGCCAAACCGCATGCGCACCACCCGTACGCCCAGGGCTTCGGCGCGCCGCGCCTCGTGCTCAATGGCAGCGCACAGGTCAGACTGGAACTCGCCCGGGCGGGGTGGGGCGGTTTCGTCCAATGGCTCCATCGACGCATTGGGCGATGCGCCGTAGAAGCCCACGGCCGATGCGCTGACCAGCACGCGCGGGGCCTTGTGCAGGCGGCGCATCAGGCTGACGACGGCCACGGTGGTGTCCACCCGGCTGGCCAGCAGTTGGCGTCTGCGCGCCTGGGTCCACGGCATGCCCAGCACGCGGGCGCCTGCCAGGTTGACGACTGCGTCGATGGTCGTTTCAGACGGGATGGCGTCCAGCGTGTCCACTACCCACACGCCGGGGCCAAAGCTGGCGCGGGCCTGCAGGGCGTCGCGGGTCAACACGATCACCCGCTGGCCGTCGCGCACCAGGTCGGCCACCAGGGCGCTGCCCACAAATCCGGTGGCGCCGGTGACCAGGGTGGCTGGCTGGGGTTGGAGGTTGCGGGCATGCAGGGTGGTGCTGGGCTGGGCAGGCGGAGCCGTGCGGTAGAGCTTGATGGCGGCCAGCGTGTTGCGCACGCTCCAGGCCCACACGCCGATGGCGTAGGCGGTGAACAGCCACGACACCCAGCCGTGCGGGGCCAGCACCATGGCGGTGGGTTGCTGCAGCCAGGCCCACAGCACAGGGGCGACGAGGCCCAGGAAGAGGCCGTAGCTGATGGTCAGCACGCTGTGCAGCACGCGCTCGAACGGCGGCAGGCGGCGGGTGCGGTCTTCTTCCAGAAAGTCGGCCAGGGTGATGCCCAGCTCGATCAGCAGCAGGGCCGCGAGCACGGCGGCAAAGGCGCCGCGCCATTCAAACCAGGCCAGGCCCAAAAAGACGACACCGTAGATGGCCTCGCGCGCGGCGTGCAGCGAGAGTTCGTACCGCGCGGAAGTGCGGTGCGGCAGCCGGGCTTCGAGCTCGTGGTGCCACAGGTTGTCAAACGCGCCCAGGGCGGCCTGGATGGAGAGCAGCAGAAAGATGGTGTTCATGGCGGTCATGGTGTGAAGCCCTCAGTGAGAAGAAGAGTCGGTGTCAGCGGAGTCGGTGCAGTCATCGGTCACGCGATCGACGACGGGATCGGTGAACACGCCGGACTGGTGGAAGGTTTCGCCCCACAGCGGGTGCACCATGCTCAGCGTGAAGCGGAACTGGCCTGCACCCAGGTCGGTGTGGGCAACGCGGCAGGTGCCAGGGGTCAGCAAGGTCGGCACAGGGATGCGCAGGCCTGCCAGCACCCACCAGAAGCGGCGGCTGCGGAACACCAGCGCGCCGTCTTCTTCCAGCACGTCGAGCGACATGGCCAGGCCGCCGTCGGTGCGCTCCAGCAGGGTGCCGTCGGTGCCCAGCTCCTTGGTGGATCGAACGGTGCGGTCTGCGCCGTGGTGGGTGCCGCTGTTGGTGCCGTTTTCGGTGTCGGCGCCGGTATGAAAGCGCCGCTCCCACACCACACCGCCGCGCCCGTTGTGGCTGACGTTGACGGTGGCGGGCAGGGCGGTGGTGTTGATGTGGGTCAGCGGGCCGCCCCAGGCCCGGGTCAGTGCGGCGTAGACGTGGCCGATCAGCGAGCAGCGCAGGTCCATGTGGCCGTGGTAGCTGACGTCGGCGTGCGCGGTGCCAAAGCGGCGTTGCACGGCGGCGGGTAAGCGTGCCCAGGCTGCGGCGCCGGCCAGGGCGGGCAGGTCGAGGAGGCTGGGGTGCGCTGGGTTGGCGGTGCAGTGGCGGGGCGCAGGGGTGAAAAGGGCAAACATGGCGGGCTTTGCAAGAGTGGCGGTTGCACTCTCTATTGCGAAACCCGGGCCAGGCTCAGCGGCCGCTGCAAGTGGTTGATTTCATTGGAAATTGCGTCGTGGGCTGCATACTTGGTTTACAGTGCGCGCAGCCCCTACCGTTAACGCCAGGAACAGGTCACGCCATGATTACCACCACCGTCTGCCCATGCTGATCCACGCCGTCCTCGGGTTTTCGGTGCTTGAAACGCTGGTGCTGGCAGGCCTGCTGCTGGCCTGGGCTGATCGCGTGGCGGGGGCCCGCCTGTTGGCGGCGTTCTTGATCGGTATCTCGCTGTGGATGGTGGGCAACGAGCTGCCCAACTGGCTGGGGCCTGAGACCGAACCGGTGGCGATGCGCTTGCTGGCTACCGCGCCGTTCACCTCTGCGCTGTTCTTTCATTTCTGCACGGTGTTTTGCCGTGTCGACCTGGGGCGCTGGGGCGTTGCAGTGGCCTATGCGCTGGGCGCAACTGCGTCGGTGGTTTCCATCATCCTGGTGCCGGGGCACCTGATCGAGCACCGCGACATCGGCTTCATTGCGGTGGCCGACCCGGTGGGCACCATCGCCAGCATGGCCTGGGTCATTTTGGGCATTGGCGGTGTGGCGGTGCTGCTGCTGGCCCTGCTGCGTGCGCGCCGGTCGGGCGACGGGCAGAAGTTTCGGCAGATTGCCGCCGTCACCGCGTCGTGCCTGTGGGGCCTGCTGTGCCTGGCGGGCTACGGCATTGCGGTGCTGGATTTTCCGATTTACCCGTTTCCGCTGCTGGGCCTGCCGCTGTATTCGCTGATTCTGGTCTACGGCATCTTGCGTTATGGCGTGTTTGTGGCCAACGCCTGGGCACGACGCGCGCTGGTATGGGCGCTGCTGCTGGCGCTGGGGGCGGTGGTGCTGGCGCTCACGCCGTTGCTGCCGTTTGAGTCGCGCTGGCTGGGTGGGCTGGCGGTGGCGGCCAGTGTGCTGGCGCTCAACGGCCCGGTGCGCCGCGTGGCCGAGCGGCTGGTGTACCCGGGGGGTGAGGTGTCGATTGCCGACCTGGGCGCCTGGCGCAGCGCGTTGCTGTCGGCCGAAACACCCCAGGCGCTGGAGCAGCAGGCCGCAACGTTGCTAAGTGCACGCATTGGCACGCAGGTGGAGGTGCAGATTGGCACTCCGTCCGCATCAACAACACCCTCAACGTCATCAGCGCCATCAACGCCCCCCGGCAGCACCCCGCAGCTGGTGTGCACCCCGGGCGAGCAAGGCTGGCAGACCACGCTGCAGGGCTGGGACGCCGCACCGCCCGGGCCGCGCCATGTGGCCGAACTGTTTGGCACTGTGGTGGCCGAGGCTGCGGCGCGGGTTGAGCAGGCGCAACAGTTTGCCGCCCGCGAGCGCGAGCGCCAGTTGCAGGCGCGGCTGGCGGAGCTGGGCGCGCTGGCCGCCACCGTGGCGCACGACATCCGCAACCCGCTCAACATCATCTCGATGGCCGTGGCTGCTGCGCCCAGTGACACGCGGCGCGAGGTGGCCAACCAAGTGGCGCGCATTGCGAACCTGACGCACGACCTGCTGGACTTTGCCAAGCCCTGGAAGCTGGTGCCCCGCGAGCTGGACCTGGCCACCCACGTGCGCAACGCGGCCTTGCGGTTGCCCGACGTGACCCTGGGCGCGGGCCTGGCCCGGCCGCTGGTGCTGCAGGCCGACCCGCGCCGCTTGGACCAGGCGCTGACCAACTTGCTCGAGAACGCGCGCATTGCCATGGCGTCAGATGCCGCTGGCAGTGATGCCGATGGTGGCGCCACACCCGCAGCAACACACAGCCCCGTGCACATCGACGCAGAAACCACCGACAACGCCGTGCTGCTGCATATCTGCGACGCGGGCCCCGGCGTGCCCGACGAAATCCGCAGCCGCCTGTTCGAGCCCTTTGCATCGCGCAGCCCCGGTGGCACCGGGCTGGGCCTGGCCATCGTGGCCCGCATCATGGCCGCGCACGGTGGCTCGGTGGCGCTGACTGAGCGGCCACCTTGGAGCACCTGCTTCACGCTGCGCTTTCCTTTGACGACGACGCAACGCCTGCCATGACAGCCAACACCACAGACAACGCAGCCGAAGCCCCGCCGGATGCAGGGCAAGACGCCGCGCCAGCGGGAGAGCCGATAAGCGACCATGTCAACGGCCATGTGCTGCTGGTCGATGACGAGGCGGCTTTTCAGCGGCTGGGCGGTGCCTTTTTGCGCAACCTGGGCCACACCGTCACGCTGGCGGGCGATGGCGAGCAGGCCCTGGCGGCGTTTGCCAAACAGCAGCCCGAGCTGGTGCTGCTGGACCTGGCCATGCCGCCGCACATGGACCCGGAGATCGGCCTGGAGCTGATCCCGCGTTTTGCGCGCGTGCCGGTGGTGGTGTTGACCGGCCACGGCGACCACGCACTGGCCCTGCGCGCCACCGAGCTGGGAGCCTGGGACTTTCTGACCAAACCCATCGACCCCGACATGCTGCGGTTTGTGGTGGCACGCGGGCTGCGCAAGGCGCGGCTGGATGCCGAACTGGCAACCCTGCGCGCAGGGCAGTCGCTGGACGACTTGGGGCTGCTGGGGCAGGCGGCGGCCACGGTGCAACTCCGCGCCCTGGTGCGCCGCGTAGCGCCCACCCACGTCAGCGTGCTGGTGCTCGGTCCCACGGGCACGGGCAAAGAACTGGTGGCCCGCGCCCTGCACGCCTGCAGCGCCCGCCGCAGCGAGCCCTTTGTCGCCATCCACTGCGGCGCCTTGTCGGCCGAGCTGCTGGAGAGCGAGCTCTTCGGGCACCTGAAGGGCAGCTTCACCGGCGCCTACCGCGACCAGCCCGGTTTGGTGGAGGCCGCACACGGCGGCACGCTGTTTCTGGACGAGGTGGGCGAAATGCCGCCACCCATGCAGGTCAAGCTGCTGCGCTTTTTACAAGAGGGCACTTTTGTGCCCGTGGGCGGGCGTGTGCCGAAGCGCGCCGACACCCGTGTGGTGGCCGCCACCCACCGCGACCTGGAAGCGATGGTGCGCGACGGTACGTTCCGCGAGGATCTGTTCTACCGCCTCAAGGGCGTGGTGCTGCGCACCCCGTCGCTGGCCGAGCGGCCCGCCGACATCCCGCTGCTGGCCACGCGCTTTCTGCACCGCGTGGCACACCGCGCCAGCCTGTCGGCCAGCGCCCTGGCGTGGCTGATGGCGCGCGAGTGGCCGGGCAATGTGCGCGAGCTCAAAGCCGTGGTGGAGTCCGCCGGGGCACTGCTGATGCCCGACCAGCGCGAGGTGGATGCCGAGCTGCTGCAACTGGCCAGCGGGGATATGAGCGAGAGTGCAGCGGATCAAAAAACTCCTGCAGTGGCCCCGCCCGGCAGCACCGGCCCCCTGGACGCCGCGCTGATGGAGCTGGAAGTGCGCATGGTGCGCGACACCATGGCCGCAGTGGCTGGGAACCAATCAGAAGCGGCCCGGCGGCTGGGGATCTCGCGGGTGGGGTTGATCAAGAAGCTGACGCGGCTGGGGTTGAAGTGAGCCCGCGAGCATGACCAAGGCCAGGGCCACGACGGATGCAAGAATTCCCCATCTGCACCGTTGGCACTGCCCGATGCGAGGCGGGGCCGCAAAGCAGCAAATGATGAATTGCTATGCAATGCATAGCGAAAAATCCTTATACATCAAGCGCTAGGCAGTCATTTGATTCAAATTTCACCGTGAATACACGCTGCGCTTTACCGTTGCGCCCCTGACCGCCGCATCCGCCATGCGTTTTCCGCCCTGTCTGAATCACCGTGCCCACAGCACCCGCCATGAACGCCCTTCACACCACACTCCTTGAACTGGGCACGGTCCGCCAAGTCGACGCGCGGCAACTGCTGCTGCGCGCGGGCGAAGTCGCACGGCGGCTGTACCTCATCGAGCAGGGTTGTGCACGGCTGTACCTGGTGGACACGCAGGGGCGCGAGACCAGCACCCAGTTTTTCTTCGAGGGCGACGTGGTCAGCTCAATGGAGAGCTTTTTGACCGGCCGCCCCAGTGCGCTGCACCTCGTCACGATGGAGCCGTGCCGCGTGCGCGTGGTGGAGGGCGCAGCCCTTAAGGCCCGCGCCAAGACCGACCCGTCCCTGCAAGCGGACATCCAGGCGCTGACGCAACAGCGGCTCATTCACTACGCCAACCTCTACACCAGCGCGATTGCCGACTCGCCCACCCAGCGCTACCAGGCGCTGCAGGCCACGCACCAGCACCAGCTGGAGCGCATTCCGCTGCACATCCTGGCGGCCTACCTGGGCGTGAGTGCGGTGCACCTGAGCCGAATCCGCCGCAAGTTGAAAGAGAACCCACCGGAAGCCGACCCGCGCGGCTGAACACCTGAACCTTTGTTAATGACGGCGGGCCGGGCCTTTTGCACCATCGCCCCATCACATTCTTTGATGGAGCACACGTATGCAGACCATGGTCATCCTGGCCCACCCGTATTCGAAAAGCTATTGCCACGCGCTGTACCAGCGGGTGGTGCAGCAGCTGGAAGGCGCCGGCCACACCGTGGACCGCCTGCACCTGGATGCAGACGGTTTTGACCCGGTGATGCGGGGCGCAGACCTGGCCGGGTACGCACGGGGGCAGAGCGCGGACCCGGCCGTCGCGCACTACCAGGCGCGCATCGATGCCGCCCAGCAACTGGTCTTTATCTTTCCGATCTGGTGGGAGGTGATGCCCGCGCTGCTCAAGGGCTTTATCGACAAGGTGTTTACCAACGGCTGGGCCTACAAGCCCTCAAAACACGGCGTCGAGGGCCGCTTGACCCATATCGAGCGCGCGGTGATCGTGACCACGATGAACACACCCAAGTGGGCCTATCGCTGGCTGTATGGCGACGCCGTGCAGCGCGCCCTGGTGCGTGGCACGCTGCGCAAATGTGGCGTGCGCAAGGTGCAATGGGTAGCCTTGTCGCCCGTCAGCCACGCCACCGATGCCAAACGACAAGCGTGGTTGCAGCAGGTGGGCGCCATGTTTGCGGCATAGGCATTGGCTGGAGAGACGTTTGCGCCAACCCCTTGGGGCCCACCGCCGCGCAGGGTCAGGCCGACCTAGCGCCGGGTTCAACGGATGACGGCGAAGGCGCTCCCTCTGGTGGGCGGCGCACTGCCGGGGCGCCCCGTTTGCTGATCAACAACACCCCCGCCAGCACCAGCGCGGCACCCGCCATCTGCGGCCAGGACAAGGGCTCGTCCAGCAACCAGCAGCCAAAAAAGATCGTGAGCACCGGGCCCAGCGTGCCCACGAGCGCAGTTTTGGATGCACCGATGCGTCGGATGGCGGCTGACGTCATGAACACGGGCAGCACCGTGGAGAAGATGGCCATGCCCAAGGCGTGCAGGTAGACCGGGGCGGGTTGCACCAAGGAGGCTACGGGTTGCGACACCATGAAATGCAGCAGTGTGGCGCCCGTGGAGACCAGCATGGCCAGGGCGGTGAAGCGTGCAGCGCCCAGCCTGCGGATGGCGGGCTCGCTGCCCGCCTGGTAGAAAGCGTACGACACCGCCGAGCCCAACACAAAGCCCGCACCGATGAGCACGGCGCGCGTGTCGCCCGCAATGTGCAGGTCGTGCGCGAAGGCCAGGCCGATGCCCGCGTAGGACAGCAGCAGCGCCCCCATCTCACGCCGAGATGCACGTTTGCCCATGAACAACACGCCGATCAGGATGGTGAGTGTGGGGTAGGTGAACAGGATCAGCCGCTCCAGGCTGGCGGTGATGTACTGCAGGCCGACGAAGTCGAGGATGCTCGCGCCGTAGTAGCCCAGCAGGCCCACCGCAATCACGAGCAGCCAGTCGCGCCGGGCAAGTGGTGCCAGGTGGCGGCTGGCGCGCCAGCCGACCCAGGCAAACACCGGCACGGAAAACGCCATGCGCAGGCACAGCAGGGTGACGGAGTCCACGGGCGTGGCCTGGGGCACCGCATAGGCCAGTTTCACGAAGATGGCTTTGAACGAGAAGCCCAGCGCGGCCAGGATGGCAAGGAGGAGGCCAAGGCGTTCGGCGGACCAGTGTTTCCAGGGCATGGGGGTATGGTGGGTGGGGTGGGGTAGAAACTGCCAGACCATGCGAAGACAACGAACGCAGTGCACATGGGGCAGTGGCAATATGAAAGGATGCGGCGATAGTGCCTTGTAGGCACGGCAGGCACAATTGGCATTGCCGCAACCATACGTTCGTCAAAAACGAACGTGAGAGGGGCCTCCATTGACCTATGACCTGATCGATCTGCGCCTTTTTGTCGCCATTGCCGAAGAGCGCAACCTCACGCGCGGCGCCGCGCGCGCCTACCTTGCGCCGGCTGGAAGAGGCGCTGAACACCTCCCTGTTTGAGCGCCAGACCCGGGGCGTGGCGCTGACCCGGGCGGGCGAGGCCCTGCTGCGCAATGCGCGCCAGGTGCTGGCGAGCGTCGAGCAGATGCATGCCAACCTCTCGCCCTTTGCCAGTGGCATCCGGGGCCATGTGAGCCTGTGGGCCAATACCCACGCCACGCACACTTTTCTGCCCGACGACCTGGCGGGTTTCCTGAAGCAGCATCCGCAGGTCAGCGTGAGCCTGGAGGAGCGCACCAGCGCAGAGATCGTGGTCGCGGTGGCCAGCGGCGAGATCGAGGTGGGTGTACTGGCCGACAGTGGCACGGGTGCGGGTGTGGAGTTGTCACCCTACCGGCAGGACCGCCTGGTGCTCATCGTCCCGGCGGGCCATGCGCTGGCCGGGCGGGCGAAAGTGGGATTTGCGGAGGTACTCGACCACGCCTTTGTCATGCTGCACGCGGGCTCGGCCATCCATACCTTCACGATGAATGCCGCCGCCGCACTGGGCCGGCACCTGGACGTGCGCATCCAGGTACGCAGCTTCGAAGCGGTATGCCGCATGGTGGGGGCGGGCGTGGGGATTGGCATGGTGCCACGCGGTGCGGCCTTGCAGGTGGCCGGCCTGAGCGAGCCGCCCGTGGTGGTGGTGGAGATGGACGAACCCTGGGCACAGCGCGACTTGCAGGTCTGCGTGCGCAAGGGGGCCGAGCGCTCAGGCTTTGCCCAGACGTTGGTCGACTATTTGCGCGCAAGCGGCAGCAAGCACCGGCAGGCGGCCATCACGGCCGGGCGCTGACGACCTTGGCCCCCGCCGCCCGCAGGCTGGCGACAACCTTGCCCGGTGTGGCCGCTGGCACGACCAGCGTCGCCAGCTCCTTGAGCGCCGCAATGCCGAAGGGGGAGGCGGCTCCGAGCTTGTCGATGGAGGCCAGCACCACGGTTTCTGCGGCGCGCGCATGCAGCGTGCGCTTGACGGCGGCCTCCTCGAAATCGCCGGTGGTCAAGCCAGCGTCGGCATGCACACCCGTCACGCCCATCAGGTACAGGTCTGCGCGCAGCCTCATGGCGGCTTCGGTCACGCTGGCGCCCACGTTCACCATCGAGTGGCGGAACAGGCGGCCGCCCAGCATCAACACCTCCACCTGCAGGTGGTCCGCCAACGCCACGGCCACGCTGGGGCTGTGGGTGACCACGGTGGCGCGCAGGTCCAGCGGAAGGTGCTGCACTACCTGCAGCGATGTGGTGCCGCCATCGATGATCACCACCTGCCCAGGCTGCACCAGCGCGGCCCCGGCGCGGCCCAGCTCACGCTTTTCGTCGGTGGCAAGTTGCGCGCGCACTTGCAGGCTGCCCACGGCGGCAGAAGCGGGCAGGGCGCCGCCATGCACCCGTTGCAACCGCCCTTCGGCCGCCAGTTCACGCAGGTCGCGCCGCACCGTGTCTTCGGAGATGCCCAGCTCTTCGCTGAGCGCACGGGCCACGATCTGGCCGTCCTGCTGAAGCCGGTGGAGGATGAGTTGCTTGCGTTGGGTGGTGAGCATAGGGGCCCGTATTGTGGTGCGGATGGGTGTCAATGGTTGCGCGAAACTACCTGAAAGTGCATGATACTGCACGATTGTAATTTTTCGGAGAAACCATGTCCATTGCGCCCCCGGCCGACTCCCCTTGGCTCGTTTTGATCGCCGGTCCTTATCTCTCGGGCACCGACGGCGACCCCGCCCGGATCGCCGCCAACCGCGAACGGCTTGAAGCCGCAGCGCTGCCCATCTACGAACGTGGCCATTTGCCGCTGCTGGGAGAGTGGCTGGCCCTGCCCATCATCCATGCGGCGGGTGGGCAAGAGCCTGGCGACGCGGTGTTCCACGCCTACCAATACCCCGTGGCCGAGCGGCTGCTGGCCCGCTGCGACGCCGTGTTGCGGCTGCCCGGCGCATCGCGCGGCGCAGACATGGACGTGGAGCGGGCCCGGGCGCGGGGCCTGCCCGTGGTCCACCACGTGGATGAACTTCCGATGCGGCTGGCCGCTGGCGAAGGGGCTGCCGCATGAGCCGTCCACCACCACCTCCCATCGCCGCGCAGGCAGACCATGTGCGGCTGCTGGATGTGCAACTGCTCTCCAACGACTGGTATGTGCTGCGCAAGATCACGTTTGAACTGCGCCGCCGCGACGGCCAGTGGCAGCGCCAGAGCCGCGAGGCCTACGACCGGGGCAACGGCGCCACGCTGCTGCTGTACGACCCGCAGCGCCACACCGTGGTGCTGACGCGCCAGTTCCGCCTGCCTGCGTTCATCAACGGAGGCGCCGACGGCTATCTGATTGAGGCCTGCGCGGGCTTGCTGGATGGCGACGACCCCGAGACCTGCATCCGCCGTGAAGCGGAAGAAGAAACGGGCTACCGCATCCGCCAGCCGCGCAAGGTGTTCGAGGCCTACATGAGCCCAGGCTCGGTCACCGAGAAAGTGCATTTTTTTGTGGCCGAGTACGAACCGCAGGACCGCATCCGCGAGGGCGGCGGCCTGGCCCAGGAAGGGGAGGACATCGAGGTCATTGAAATGCCCCTCGCCGACGCCATCGCCGGAATCCATGCGGGCACCATCCAGGACGGCAAGACGGTGATGCTGCTGTTGCATGTGGCGCTGATGCTGCAAGGGGGCGCCACAAGCGGGTAACCTCGGCACCCTCGCAACGCACGTTGGCCGGCCCCGTGGCGGCCGATGTGCCGAAGCCACTCTGCCGCAGCCCCAACACACGCCTTTGATCCCCATGCAAGCCCTGCTCGACGCCATCGCCCACATGCCTTTGCCCACGGATGCACAGCGCATCTTCCACGGCCGGGGCGGGCGCCACCCCGGTTGTGAGCAATGGACGCTGGACGCCTATCCGCCGGTCTACGTGCTCACCAGCTTCCTGCCTGCGGGCGAGGACACCGAAGCCCAGCTTGCAACGGTAGGCGCTGCGCTGGCCGCGCGCTGCGAGCAGCTTGCCCCCGGCCAGCCGCTGAACTGGGTGTTCCAGTGCCGCAACGAACAACTGCGCACCCAGGGCCGCACCGAGACACGGTTGATGGCGGGCGCCGTGCCCGAGCCGCATGCGGTGACGGAGCACGGCCTGACATTCAAGGTGCATGTGCTGCGCGGCCAGAACCATGGCCTGTTCCTTGACATGGCCGAAGGCCGCCGCTGGGTGGACGCCTTTGCCGCTGCACGCAGCACGGACCGCTATGGCCTCAAGGTGCTGAACCTGTTTGCCTACACCTGCGCGTTCTCGGTGGTGGCGCTGCAGGCAGGGGCCAGGCAGGTCGTCAATGTGGACATGAGCCATGGCGCCATTGCCGTGGGCCAGCAGAACCACCAGCTCAACGGCCTCACCACCGGCGCCAGCTTTCTGGCGCATGACATTTTCAGCAGCTGGGGCAAGATCACCCGCAGCGGGCCGTATGGCCTGGTCATCGTGGACCCGCCCAGCTACCAGAAGGGCAGCTTCGTGGCCACCAAGGACTACGCACGGCTGATGCGCCGCCTGCCCGACCTGCTGGCACCCGGTGGCCACGCACTGCTGTGCCTGAACGCGCCCGAGCTGGGCGTGGGCTTCCTGCAAGAGCAGATGCAGGAGCTGGCGCCTGAGCTGCAATTTGTGGAACGGGTGGCCAACCCGGCCGCGTTTGCGGACGTGGACCCGGAACGCGCCCTCAAGGTGCTGGTGTACGCCGCCCCGAATCTTTGAACAGGTTCTCAGGGCCGCTTGCCAGTGCCATTTAGGCTTTGTGGATTGCCGGTGGCTTCTGATATTCTTTGCGGCGCCTGTGCGAACAGGTCCGCATTCCCACGGCCTTGCCGCCTGCCGCATTCCTGGCGCTTTGGTGCGCGCTTCACCAGGTTCTTCTCATCGACGTATGGTCCGATTTTTTCTGATTTTCATCGCCGTATTGGCGGTCCTCTTTCGCATCGACATGCTCGATGACGTGCAACGGGTCGCCATCGAGCCCTGGACCAGCCTGCTCGCAACCGCCAGTGCGGCGCTCATGACCCCACTCGACTCGGATGTGGCGCACCATGGCCGCATCCTGATGAGCAAGGCCACGGGCTTTGCGGTGTCCATCGAGGCGGGCTGCAACGGGGTGGAGGCGGCGATCATCCTCATCGCCGGCATGATCGCGTTTCCCTCGAATTGGAAACACAAGCTCGCCGGCATCGCCATGGGCATTGCGGCGGTGCAGGTCGTCAACCTGCTGCGCATCATCAGCCTGTATTACCTGGGCAAGTGGAACATGACCGTGTTCGAGTTTGCCCACCTGTACCTCTGGCAGGCACTCATCATGCTGGATGTGCTGGTGGTCTGGATGCTCTGGATTCGCTGGATCGCCCGACAACAACCTCCCCAACCCGCCATTCCAAATGCAGCTTAGTTCGGTCGGACGTTTCCTGCTGGTTGCCATCGTCAGCCTGCTGTGCCTGATGCCGCTCTGGTACTACCTGTCGCCACAGCTGTCCAAGCCCGTGTTTTTCATGGCGGGTGAGGCGGCTTCCACCCTGTTTCACTGGGCATTGAGCTACACCCAGAAAGAGACCACGGCGTTGTTGAACACCACGCTCAAGGTGGTCTCCGTGCAAAACGGCCAGTTCAAGTCGGGCAAGCTGGCTCCTTTGGTGGACTACCGCTTGCTGGGCTACGGCATCGTGATCTTCTGGGCTCTGGTGCTGGCATCGTTTCCCCGTCACTGGGGGCGCAAGCTGCTCATAGGCTCCTTGGCCATGCTGCCGATCCAGGCACTCAACGTGGCCCTGCAGTGGTGCAACGATGTCTTCAACCGGGCGGGGCCCGAGGTGTTTGTGCAGACGGGGTTGCCTGGCTGGGTGGCCGACGTGGTGGCGTTCTTGTACCACTTCAACCTGTTCATCTTTACCGCGCTGGCCCCGGTGATGCTCTGGCTGCTGCTGGACCGAGAGTTTCTGGCCAAGCTCCACGCCCAGGCACGCGCTGCGGTGGCCGTTCAACGGCCGCAGTGAAGCGGGGTGGCCCAGGGCTGGCCCGAGGCACGGCAAGCCAGCTGGTGACCTCAGCCCAGCATCTTCATGATCACGGCCCATTCGATGGGCTCCACCGGGGTGATCGACAGGCGGTTTCCGCGCTGCAGCACCCGCATCTGCGCCAGATCCGCGTGTTCCCGCAGCTCCGCCAGGCCGACCACCCGCGTCTTGCGCTGCGCCTGCACATCCAGCAGCAGCCAGCGGGGTGTGTCGGCGGGGGATTTGGGGTCGTAGTAAGGCGACGCAGGGTCAAACTGCGTGGGGTCGGCCCGCGTGCCGCTGGCCACACGCGCAATGCCGGCAATGCCTGGTTCGGGGCAGCTGGAGTGGTAGAACAGCACGCCATCACCCACCTGCATGCCGTCGCGCATGAAGTTGCGGGCCTGGTAGTTGCGCACACCGGTCCAGGGCACGGTGGCGCCCGGGGCAGACAAGGCGTCGTCGATGGAGCACTCCTCGGGTTCCGACTTCATGAGCCAAAAGCGTGGGGGACGGGCCGACAGGGGTGAGGGCGCCGAGGGCGGTGTTGCAGCGGGATGGGGTTGTGCCATGGCGACATTTTGGCAAACACCGCAATGCCCGGCATCCACCTGGTGCGTGCAACATGGTGGAGTTATGCTACATTTTTGGTAGCTAATGGCGCTTATTCAGCAAGCGCTGGAGGCCAAATTTATCTTCAAAACATGGATCGTGCCAGGGATTGCACAGGCGAAATGTGCGCAGCAGAATCTGGCTGCAACCTCGTCTGTCTGCCAGTCCGCCAAGATAAGGTGGCCCGAGTTGGCCGTTCAGCCGGGTTCAGCGCAATGGCACCCACCCATTAAAACGATGGCAAGAAACACCTCCAAAAGCACCCGCAACGAAACCCCTGTTGCCTCTGGCTCGGACCGCAAGCGGGCGGGCTCGTGGTGGTTCGGCCTGTTTGCACTGCCTTTTGCCGCCGTGGGCGTGGGCATGCTGCTGCTGGGCGTGTTGCCCACCTTGTACGACTGGTCGCGCATGCAGTTCTGGCAACCGGCAGAGGCCACTCTGGTCTCTGCGCAGCTCAACACCAGCCGCAGCAGCAAGTCCACCACGTACCACGTCACGGCGCGCTACCGGTACCAAGTGGCGGGCCGCGAGTACGAGGGCGACCGCGTGGCCATCGGCAGTGGTGGGGACAACCTGGGGGATTTTCAGGAGGCGCTGGGTGAGCGGCTGGAGCATGCGCTGCAGAACGGGCAGCCGGTGCCTATCTGGGTGAGTGCCTCCAACCCCGCAGAGGCCGTGATCGACCGCAGCCTGCGGCCCGGCCTGCTGGCATTCCAGATGGTGTTTGTGGTGGTGTTTGGTGGTTTTGGCGTGGGCATGCTGGTGCACCTGCTGCGTGCACCGTCGCGGGCAGGACGCAAAACGTCGGCGCAGCGCGCCGTGGCTGGGGGCACACCCGGCAAGGTGGAACGCATTCCGGGTGGCGTTCAGATGTATTTTCCGGCGGGGCGGTGGTGGGGGCTCAAGCTGGCCCTGGGGTTGGTCGGGTGTGTGTTTCTGGCCGTGGGCCTGCTCGTGCCCTGGGAACAGGAGGCCCAGGTGGATGTGGCGCCCTGGCTGTTCCGCCTGCTTTTTGGTGGCATGGGTGGGGCGGTGCTGATCAGCAGCTTTTATGCGCTGGCCAACAGCCTGCGGGTGCGGCTGGACCACGACGGCCTGCGCACCGAGCGGCGCCTGCTGGGCCTGATGCTGCAGTGGCACCAGGTGCCCGCACACGACATTGCCCGGCTGAACGTGGTGGAGAGCTATGCGGTGGAGACCAATGGCCGGCGCCAGGTGTATTTCCGCATCGAGGCTGCATTGCGAAGCGGCAAAAAGATCACCATCGCCCAGGACCTGCAAGGGCGCGCGGAGGCCGACCGCATGCTGGCGTCCATCGGCGGCTGGACGGGCTACCCCATCCGCTGAAGTTCACCGCCCTTAGAACCTGTTCCAGATCTTTTCAGGGTCGCACAAGTGCCTTGCCGGGATGGGATGCAAGGCGCGGGGTGCAGCCAATAGCCCGTGCTATTGGCAAGCGTCGCAACACAGCAGACCGCCCGACAAGGCACTTGCCCGAAGGGTTGGAGTGAAATCGGGCGATTGGATGCCTCGGCTGCTTGTATGGGCACGAGCCCATGCGGCGCATCCGAAGCATCCACGTCCATCACGATGGCACTCCAATGCGATCCCCGAAAAGATTTTGAACAGGTTCTTAGCCCGCCTTGCGAAACGTGAGGTTGATGCGGTGCGCGCCTGTCAGCGGGTGCACGCCTTCGGGCAAGGGCAGCACGCCGTGAAACCGCAGCCGTGCCGGGCCGCCCCACACCACCACATCGCCGTGCACCAGCGCAATGCGCCGTGCCTTATCGGCCCGCTGGGCACCGCCCCACAGGAACACGGCCGGAATGCCCAGCGACACGGACACGATGGGGTGCGCATAGTTGCCCTCGTCCCGGTCCTGGTGCAGCGACAGCCGGGTGCCGGGTGCATAGCGGTTGACCAGGCAGGCATCGGGCGCAAAGCCAGGGAAGCCTGCTGCCGCAGCAGCATCGAGCGCCAACTGGCGAAACAGCGGTGGCATGGCCGGCCAGGGCTGGCCGCTGTCGGGGTCGGTGGGGTCGTAGCGGTAGCCGCGGCGGTCGCTGACCCAGCCCAATTTCCCGCAGTTGGTCATCGCCACCGACATGCGCAGGCCGCCCGGCGTGATGAGGTGCCTGAAGGGCGCCTGTGCCGTGACCTGCTGCACCGCTGCAAGCAGGTCGGCCGCCTGCGCCAGCGCAAAACCGCGCAGCACCACGGCACCGGGCTCCAGCACCTCGGGCGGCTGAATGGGTTGGGGTGGATCGTCGAAAAGACTGAGGCTCATAGAGGTGGCAATCCATGGCGGCAGTGTGGCCCGCAGCCGTCGCCACTGGCACGCGCCATGCCAGTGCCACCGTGGAACCGGCTTCGCCGGGCCACCGGTGGCGCCCCCGGAGGGGAAAATGCGAAGCGGCACAGGGGGAACATCATTCAGCATCGTGAAAGATCACGCCCAGCGTGTGCCGCTGCCCGCTGCGCAACCGGCTCACGCCATGGCGCATCTGCACGCGGTACGGCCCACGTGTGCCTTGCACGGGACGGTGGTGCACGGCAAACACCACGGCGTCGCCTTGGCGCAGAGGCACCACCTCGGCCCGCGACTGCATGCGCGGGCGCTGCTCGGTCAGCACGAATTCGCCGCCGGTGAAGTCGCGCCCGGGCTCCGACAGCAGAATCGCCACCTGCAGCGGGAACACATGCTCGCCATACAGGTCCTGGTGCAGGCAGTTGTAGTCGCCAGGGCCGTACTGCAGCAGCAGCGGGGTGGGGCGCACCTGGCCTGCGGCGTGGCAGCGGGCAATGAAGTCGGCATGCCGGGCGGGGTAGCGTACGTCGATGCCCATGGCGGTGTTCCACTGGTTGGCGATGGGCGCCAGGTGTGGGTACAGCGCCTCGCGCAACCCGGCGACAAGGCGGGGCAGGGGGTAGCTGAAATACCGGTATTCGCCCTGGCCGAAGCCGTGGCGCTGCATCACCACGCGGCTGCGGAAGGTGGTGGCGTCGGCGCTGCCGTACAGCCGGGCCACGGCCGCACATTCGGCGGCGCCCAGCAGTTGGGGCAGCACGGCGTTGCCCTGTTGGTGCAGGGCCTCGGCGGCCGCATGCCAGTCTATGGCGGCCGCGCGTTGTACCCATTCGCTGTTTTGCAAGGCAGGTGAGGTGGGCAGTGGGATAGCGCTCATGCCACCTTCTCCGCCCGCTGCTGTGCGGGCTCCGTGGCGGATTCGCGCGTGAGCAATGCACGTTTGCGCTCTACGCCCCAGCGGTAGCCTGACAGCGCGCCATCGCTTTTCACCACCCGGTGGCAGGGAATGGCCACCGCCAGCGCATTGGCCGCACAGGCCTGCGCCACGGCCCGCACGGCAGTGGGCGCGCCGATGCGCTGGGCCACCTCGGCATAGCTGGCGGTCTGCCCCGCAGGAATGGTTTGCAGCGCCTGCCACACCCGCTGCTGAAACGCCGTGCCGCGCACATCCAGCGGCAGGTGCAGCCCCAGGCCCGGGGCCTCGACAAACGCCACCACCTGCGCCACCAGCGTTTCAAACGCGGCATCGCCACCGATCAGGTTGGCGTGCGCAAACCGGTCCTGCAGGTCGCGCGCCAGGGTGTCGGCATCGTCCCCCAGCAAGATCGCGCAGATGCCCCGGGCGCTTTGCGCCACCAAGATGGCACCCAGCGAGCACTGGCCAATGGCAAACCGGATGTCCTGCGCCGCACCGCCTGCACGGTAGTGGCTGGGCGTCATGCCCAGTACCTGGGCCGATTGTTCATAAAAGCGGCTGCTGGACTGGTAACCCGCGCCGTAGATCGCGTCCGTCACCGAGGCCGTGGGCTGCTCGCCGAGTGCGCTGCGCAGGCGCTGCGCGCGCTGGGCGGCTGCATAGGCCTTGGGCGTGAGTCCCGTGGCCTGCTTGAAGATGCGGTGCAGGTGCGATGCGCTCAGGCCCACTTGCGCGGCCAGCGCACCGAGGGTGGGCGCGCCGTTCGCCGCAGCGCTTTCGATGAGGCGGCAGGCTTCGGTGACCAGCGCGGCATGGTGCGACAGCGCCGTGGGCTGCTGGGGCCTGCAGCGCTGGCAGGGGCGAAAGCCGGCGGCTTCAGCCTCTGCGCAGCTGGCATGGAACCGCACGTTCTCAGGCCGGGGGGCGCGCGCCGCGCAACTGGGGCGGCAGTACACGCCCGTGGTCTGCACCGAATACCAGAAGCGGCCGTCCGCCGCCGCGCTGCGCGCCACCACCGCCGCCCAGCGCGGGTCGGCCTGGGTGGCGGCGGCCTGTGCAGCCTTGGCGGAGGGGGTAGCGCGGCTGGGCATGGCGACGAAAGATTGGGCCAGGGCGTTGGCGCTGCGGTGGAGGGTGTTCAGGTTCATGGTGGATGGCTCACAAGGTAGATTGCGATGCCATGCACTCTAGGGACGGGGTGGGCGGGGCGCACTCCGAAGCTTGCTTTTGAATTCTGCGCTTTTCGGAGGCCAAGGGCCTCAGATCTGATTTGCTCCTATTTTGATAGCTATTTGCGCTTTATCAATAAGCGCTAGCGGCCAAAAACAATCAAATTTCAGGCGGCTGCAATGGCCGGGGCCGCCGTTTGCCCGTGCCGCCCCAGCGCAGCGCGTCTTCACCCGGAATGCCCAGCGGGTTGTTGGCCGGTTCGGTGAGTGGCGCCAGCAGGGCGTGCAGGTCGGCCTCGCTGAATTTGACCGCGCCTTCGGCGTCATGGCCCAGCACGCCCTGGGCCAGCGCGGCCTTGCGGGCTTGCAGCTCCAGCATGCGTTCTTCGATGCTGCCTTCCACCACCAGCTTGTAGACAAACACGGGCTGGTCCTGCCCGATGCGGTGGGCGCGGGCCGTGGCTTGTTCTTCCACGGCGGGGTTCCACCAGGGGTCGAGGTGGATCACTGTGTCTGCGGCGGTGAGGTTCAGGCCCAGACCACCGGCCTTGAGGCTGGCGAGCAGGATGGGCGCGCTGGTGTCGTCCTGCGCCTGAAAACTCTTGACGACAGCGCCGCGCTGGCGGGGCGGTGTCTGGCCCGTGAGGGTGAGGTAGGGCAGGGCCAGGGTGTCGAGCAACTCGGCCGCCAGCGCGAGCATTTCAGTGAACTGCGAGAACACCAGCACGCGGCGCCCTTCCTCGACCAGGGCGGGCAGCATGTCGGCCAGCAGTTCGAGCTTGGCGCGTTCCATCGTTTGCGCGGTCTTCGTGGTGCCTTTCACCAAGCGTGGGTCGCAGCAGACCTGGCGCAGCTTGAGCAGGGCATCAAGGATGGTGATCTGCGCGCCGTCGAAACTCTGGCGCTCCAGCGCGCGGCGCACCTGCTTGTCGGCGGTGGTGCGCACGGCCTCGTACAGCTCGCGCTGCTTGCCCTGCAGTTGCACGCGCTGGATGACCTCGGTGCGCGGCGGCAGTTCGGTGGCCACGTCCTGCTTGCGGCGGCGCAGGATGAAGGGGCGCACGCGCTGCGACAGGAGCTGGGCGCGCAGGGTTTCACCGTTTTCCTCGATGGGCTTGCGCCAGCGGGCGTTGAAGCTGCGCACATCGCCCAGAAAGCCGGGCATCAAAAAGTCGAACTGGGCCCACAGCTCGCCCAGGTGGTTTTCGAGCGGCGTGCCCGTCAGGCACAGCAGGTGCGGAGCCTGCAGCCTGCGCAAGGCGCGGGCGCTGCGGCTGCCGGCGTTTTTCACCATCTGCGCTTCGTCCAGGATCAGCAGGTGGAACGGCTGCGCGGCGAGTGCCTCCACGTCGCGCCAGAGCAGCGGGTAGGTGGTCAGCACCAGATCGTGGTCGGCCATCTGCAGATAGTGCTGGCCTCGGCCGGCGCCATGCAGCGCCAACACGCGCAGGCTAGGAGCCATGCGCGCGGCCTCGGCCTGCCAGTTGAAGAGCAGCGAGGTGGGCAGCACCACGAGGGCCGGGCGGGTGAGGCGCCCGGCCTCCTTTTCGAGCAGTACGTGGGCCAGCGCCTGCGCGGTTTTGCCCAGGCCCATGTCGTCGGCCAGGATGCCGCCCAGCCCCTGGGCGCGCAGGTACTGCAGCCAGGCCAGGCCTTCCCGTTGATAGGGGCGCAGTTGCACCTGCAAGCCCTGCGGTGCGGCCACGGGCTGGGGCGTGCCGATGGTGCGCAGGCGCCGGGCCAGCTGCGCCAGGCCCAGATCACCCTGCAACTGCCAATCGTTGTTCCAGCCATTGACCGTGCCCACGCGGTGGGCCAACACCAGCCCGGCACGCAGTGCCTCGATACGGCGGGCCTCCCACGCACCCAGGTGCAGCGGGTCGCCGTCCTTGCGCTGGTTGCGGGTCGGGTCGGTCAGCAGATCCACCATGGCCCCCACGATGGCCTTGAGCGGGCCGGCGGGCGCGTCGATGCGTTTGCCGCCCGGGGCGCGCAGCGAAATGATGGCGATGTCGTCAATGGCGGCCATCTGCCGGGCATTGAGCCAGCGTGCGTCGCGGCGCAGCAGGTCGGCCAGCATGGGGGCCAGGTCAAGTGTTTCGCCGTCGATCTCGATACCCAGGCTGAGCAACCAGGGGCCTTCGCGCTCGGGCAGCTGCAGTTTTTGCACGGGGCGCTCGCGTGGGCCGAGTGGGCCATCCACTTCCTTGCCCAGCAGTTCGCCGGTGTCGGGGGCAATGTGCAGCTTCCAGCGCAACACGGGCACGCTTTCGTGCGCGAAGCCCGGTTGCACCACCACGCTCCAGCCTCTGGCGCGGAGTTTGGGGATCTGCTCGGCCCAGAAGTCGCCAAAGAAGGCCTCCTGTGCCAGCGTCCACAGCGGGCCCAGGCTGGCTGCAGCATCGCGGTTGCGCCATTGCAGCGAGCGGGCGTCCACGGGCAGCAGGCCCAGGTCCCACACCAGGTCCATGGCGTCCGACTCGGCCGCCACGTCGCGCTGCATGCGCACCACGGGACCGCCGGTGTCGTACAGGTCCTGCAGCGGGGCGGGGCGCGAGTTGAGGATGGAGGTAGGGGCGGGTGTTTGCCAGGCGATGGCACCCGGCGGCGTTTCTTGGGTGCGGTAGGTCCAGTCGATCTGGGCCAGCGTCACGCTGTCGCCACGCGGCCCCATCTTGCCCTGGGGCTTGAGGCCCAGCAGGCCGTCGCCACGGCCCAGCGTCATCAGTGTGATGCGCGGGCGGAAGTGCCCGGTGGCGATGCCGGGCGGTGGCGCGGTCCGCTGGGTGCGTGGCGTGACAGTCTCTGTGTCGGTCTCGTCGCCCCGCATCAACCCCATCACGCGTGCAGCCTCGGCGTCCGTCAGCGGGGGCAGGGCCTTCAGCGCTGCTGCATTGGCCTGGCGGCGCAGGGCGGTCACCCAGGCGGCGATCACCGCCTGGCGGTCGGATCGCGGCGGCGCGGGCGGCTCGGCGGGGGAAGGGAGGTCACCGGGGTGTGTCACTGGCCGGTGATTGTGCCGTGCCCGTGGGCTGGGCCTGGCGGGATGCGGCGCTATTTGGCCCCTTGTGCCGCCGGTTGTGCGGCGGTCGTCGCCCGGGGCCGGCTACCTTGCAGGTGCATGGCGGCCGCAGCGAGCAGGATGGCGGCGGCTCCCAGCCACTGGGCAGGCTGCAGCCGGTGACCAAACGCGACAAAGTCCACGCCAATCGCCACCACTGGATAGATGAAGGACAGCGCGCCCTGCAGGTAGGTGGGCAGCTTCTGCACGGCGCCGTACAGCAGGATGTACATGAGGCCCGTGTGCACCACGCCCACCGTGATCAGCAGCAGCCAGGTGCGGGCACCCTGCGGGGGGGCACCCAGGTTGGCAAACGGCGCCAGCAGGAGCACGCCCACGCAGACCTGTACCAGGGCAATGAGGTGGGGCGGCGTGCCGGTGAGGCGTTTGGCGATCACCGAGGCTATGGCCCAGAAGAAGGCAGCACCGAGCGCCATGGCGATGCCCAGCGCATAGTGTGTGCCGCCCTGGCTCGCGCCGGGCCGGGCCTGCACGATGAGCAGCATGCCGCCGAATGCCAGGGCCAGCCAGCTGAGCTTGGTCGGAGTGATGCGCTCGCCAAAGAGCAGGGCGCCAAACAGCACCAGCATGAAGGGCTGGGTGTTGTAGACCGCCGTGGCAATCGAAATGGAAGCGTGCGAATACGCCCCAAACAGCAGGAGCCAGTTGGTGACGATGGCCACGCCCCCCAGGGCCGCCCACGCTGCCGTGCGCCAGGTCAACACGCCGCGCAGCAGGCCCATGGCGGCGCACACGGCCGCCAGCGTGGCCGCGCCGAACACGCAGCGCCAGAACACCACGTTCAGCGCCGGCAGGCCGGATTCCACGACAAACCAGCCGATGGTGCCCGATATGGCCATGGCGGTGCCCATCTCCAGCGTGCCTTGCGTTTTCTTGTCCATGGGGTCACTCCATCCGTGAGTTGATGGAATGACTATAGGAAAACGGGCCTGTGCGTGGAATGGATGATGAAAGGCATTTATTCAATACGACCTCATAATCTGAGGCAACCATTGACTTTGAGGAGCTGCTTTCCATGGATTCCATCGACCAGGCCATCCTGACCGTGCTGCACCAGGACTCCCGCACTTCACTCAAGGTGCTGGGCGAACGTGTGGGCCTGTCGTCGCCCAGCGTGTCCGAGCGACTGCGGCGGCTCGAGGAGCGCGGGGTGGTCCGCGCGTTCACGGTGGACATCGAACCGCGCGCTCTGGGCTATCAGCTGCAGGCCATCGTGCGTATCAAGCCGCTGCCGGGCCAGCTGGCGGCGGTGGAGAAGTTGATCCAGGAGACGCCCGAGTTCTGCGAGTGCGACAAGGTCACCGGCGACGACTGCTTTGTCGCCCGGGTGTATGTGCGTTCCATCGAGCAGCTCGACGGCGTGCTGGACCGCATTGCCGACAAGGCGCAGACGAGCACGGCCATCGTGAAGGCGCAGACCATCCGGCGACGACCACCGCCATGGTCGCCGGGCGTCTGAGATTGTGAGAGCGGGGGAGGCCCTTTCTATCCGCCCAGCACCCGCGCAAACAGCTCGTTGCGAAAGTGGATGCCCAGGCGCGCAAAGGCGCGGTTGCGGTAGGTCTTGACGGTGGGCACGCTCAGGCCCAGGTCGCTGGCAATGCCCTCGTGCGTCATGCCCTGCAGCAGCCGGGCGCACACGTCCAGTTCGCGGTCGGTCAGCTCGGACTGCAGGCGCATCAGGCGCATGCGGAGCACCGGCAGCCCATCGGCGGCCAGCGGGGCGAGTGCGGCGTCGGCTGGCAGGAGTGCGGGGGCGCCCGATGTATTCACGGTCAACGTTGCCGGGCCTGGGCGGCTGTCCTCTGTTCGCCAGGCAGCCGTGGCAGCAGGTGGAAACGGGTGCGACAGAACAATGTGTTTGCGCGTGAGGGCCAGCAGCACGGGCGCCACGGACTCGAACGCGCCGATCTGCCGGTCGCTGAACGCCCGCTGGTGCTGGTGGCGGTAGAAGTTGACGGCGAACACCGAGCCATCGCTTTCGTATTCGACCACCGACACACGCTCGGCCACGCCGTGGGCCTCATACACCCGGGCACGGTGTTCGCCCTCCACCTCGGTGGCCGTGACGTGGCACAGCCGCGTCTCGGGCTGGGCAAACGGCGCTTCGTCAAAAGCCCGGCCCCAGGTGCTATCGCTGCGGTAGGGGCCCGACAGATAGGCCCACCAACAGTCCTGCGTGGTGTCGGGCACGCCCCGGCTGGCCGACATGAACAGCGTGGGCTTGCAGCGATGGCCTGTGCGGTACACCGACCACGATGCCGCAGGCAACACGGGCTCCAGGTCCTGCAGCAGCCCGGTTGCAAAGCCATTGCCGCCCAGGCGGTGGACCATGCTCGCCAGGGTTTCGCTGGCGGGGTTTTGCAGCACCTGTCGGCCGGGTGCTTTCTGCAGGGAGGGGGGGAGCCACTGCCGCATGGGAAAAGTCGGAAATTGGAGTGTTCGTTGCCGAAAGCGTGGAGTGTGCGCTGAAAACGCCCCCGATTCTGTTGCCGAAAGCCCGGGTTATCCCGTCATCCTCTGGGATGACAGGCTTGGGTGGCAACGGGACTTACGCTAAGTCCCATGTCTGACCTCATCCCCCTGCCCGAACCGCAATTCCGATTTTTTGCCGACCTGCGCGTGGAGGTCGGCCCCCCCCCAGGAGGTGGGCCACACCGTGCACGGGTTGCGGCGATTGATCCCCATCCTGGGCGGCACCGCCACCGGCGATGGCTGGAGTGCCCGGGTGCTGCCCGGTGGCGCGGACTTCCAGCTCATCGTGAACGACCGGCTGTCGGAGCTGGACGCCCGCTACGTGCTCGAAACCGATGGCGGCGATCTCATCTATGTGCAGAACCGGGCGGTGCGCTCCGGCCCGGCCGAACTGATCGCCCGCCTGGTGCGCGGCGAGCCGGTGGACCCGGCGCAGATCTATTTCCGCTGCAGCCCGAGCTTTGAGACGGCGTCTAGAGCGCTTGGCTGGATCGCCGAGCGCATGTTTGTCGGCACCGGCGCGCGCTACCCGGATGCGGTGGCCATGCACTTTTTCGAGCTGCGCTAGCGCCCGGCACCCCGGGCAATTTCTGAATTTTTGAATCTTCCCAACGTACAAGAACCCTGGAGACATCCATGAAGACCACTGCCAAGCCCACCTCTTTCATCGCCACGCCACGCCGCGCCCTTCTGGCCGCCGCCCTGCTCGCCGGGCTGATGCCCTGGGCCGGTGCCCAGGCGCAGGGGGCGGCGACGTACCCCAACAAGCCCGTGCGCATCATCGTCGGCTTTCCTGCGGGCACAGGCCCGGACATCGTGGCGCGCCTGCTGGCGCAAAAGCTCTCCGAGGGCTGGGGCAACGCGGGCGTGATCGTGGACAACAAGCCAGGTGCCGGTGGCCTGATTGCCGCCAGCGAAGCCGCGCGTGCCGCGCCCGACGGCTACACGCTGATGCTGGGCGAAACGGGCCAGCTCAGCATTGCCCCCAGCAGCTACAACAAGCTGCCCTACGACCCGGCCAAGGACTTCACGGCCGTGAGCCAGGTGGTTACCTCCGACTTTGTGCTGCTGGTCAACCCGCAAAAGGTGCCGGCGCGCAACGTAAAAGAGTTCGTGGACTGGACCAAGCAGCAAAAGGGCCTGTTCCTGGCCACCTTCGGAGCGGGCACGCCCGGGCATTTCGGCGCCTTCATGTTTGGCGATGCGGTCAAGCTCAAGCCCGAGCCGGTGCACTACAAGAACACGGCGGATGCGCTGGGCGGCCTGTTCAGCGGCGATGTGCAAGGGGTATTCGCCAGCGTGGGCCTGGCCGCACCCAATGTGAAGGCCGGCAAGCTGGCCGCGCTCGGCACCACGGGCGCCACCCGCACCAACACGCTGCCGGACGTGCCCACCATCAAGGAGCAGGGCTACGCCAACCTGGAGTTCTCGTCGTGGTTCGGCATCGTGGCGCCGGCCAAGACGCCGCCGGAGATCATTGCCAAGCTCAATGCCGACATCGTCAAGGCGGTGCAGTCGCCCGAAGGCAAGGCCAAGATGGAAGAGGCCGGCTTTCGCGTGACGGGCACCAGCCAGCAGGACTTTGCCCGCACCATCGCCGCCGACACCGTGACCTGGGGCAAAGCGGTGGCGGCCACGGGTTTCAAGGCGGATTGATGGGCTGACCGCCGATGGAGCGGCTGACGCCGCCCCAAGCACGACCTGCCGTTCCCACAGCACCCGCACCGGCGGCAGGTGCCCGGGCGCAGCCATGCCCGGCGAATGCTCGCAACGCCCCTCGCAATCACAACAGCTTCAGGAGACATCCACCATGCCCTTTGACCATGCCCGGCGGGCTCTGCCGCCTGCATCTGCAACAGCCCCCATCGCCCGACTGCGCCGCAACATTGGCCCTGCCGCACTCGCCATGCCCCTGCTGATGGCCGCCTGCGGTGGTGGCCACGGTGATGCACAGGCCCAACCGGTCTCGTCGGCAGCCGCCTGCGCCGCGCTGCCCTCCAAAGCGGGGCTGGCGGCCACCACGCTCGTGACGAGCTACGTAGAGCCGGGCACCAAGCGCCCGGGCGGTGCCGCCACAGGGGCCTTCCTGCCCGGGCACTGCGTGGTCACCGGCAGCATCAATCCCCGCCTGGGGGTGGACGGCAAGAACTACGCCATCGGCTTTCAACTGAGCCTGCCCGACCAGTGGAACGGGCGGTTCCTGTTCATCGGGGGTGGGGGCAATGACGGCATCCTGCGCGACACCTCGCTCAGCTCCAGCATCTCGGGCGGCACGCCGTCGCCGCTGGGCCAGGGCTTCGCGGTGGTTTCCACCGATGCGGGGCACACCGGCACCTCGGCCAGCTTCGGGGCCGACCCGCAGGCCCGCATCGACCATGCCTACAACTCCTATGACAAGACGGCCGTGGCCTCCAAGTCGCTCATCAGTGCGCTGTATGGCCGCAAGCCGGACCGTTCGTACTTTTCGGGCTGCTCAGGCGGAGGGCGCCAGGCAATGATGTTCTCGCAGCGGTTCCCCGACCATTTCGACGGAATCACGGCCGGTGCGCCTGCGATGCGCGTATCAAGCGGCGCCACCGTGGCGGCCATGTGGAACACCATCCAGTTCACGGCCATTGCGCCACAGGATGCGGGCGGCAACCGCATCCTGTCGAAGGCGTTGAGCAACAGCGACCTCAAGCTGGTGGCCAACGCCGTCAACGCCACCTGCGATGCGGCCGATGGGGTGGTGGACGGCCTGGCCCAGAACATCAGTGCCTGCAAGGCGTTCGACCCGGCGGCGTTGCAATGCAGTGGCGACAAGACGGACAGTTGTCTGTCGTCCGCACAGGTGGGGGCGCTCAAGAAGGTGTTTGCGGGCCCCCGCAACTCGGCAGGCACGGTGCTGTACACCGGCCAACCCTGGGATGCCGGACTGGGCGCGCCCGGCTGGCGTTCCTGGACCTTGGGCAACTCGTCCACGGCGACGCCCGATGCGCGTTACGTCACGCTGATGGTCGATGCGCTGATCAATGAGTTCTTCACACCGCCCGACCTCACGTTCAACCCGCTGACGTTCAATTTCGACACGGACCCATCGCGCATGGCAGCGTATTCAGCCATCTACGACACCTACGCCGACGACAAGCTGGCGGCCTACCAACAGCGAGGTGGCAAGCTCCTCTTCATCCATGGCATGTCCGACCCGATCTTCTCGGCGTTCGACACCATCGACTACTACGAACGCCTGGCTGCCAACAATGGGGGCGTGGCCGCCACGCAGGGTTTTGCGCGGGCCTTCATGGTTCCGGGGATGAACCATTGCTCAGGCGGGCCGGCGACCGACAATTTCGATTCGGTGCAGGCCATGGTGGATTGGGTGGAGAAGGGCATTGCGCCCGATTCGATCACCGCAAAGGCGCTCCCCACGAGCGCCGATTTTCCCCACCGCACCCGTCCGCTGTGTGCATATCCCAAGTTTGCGCGCTACAAGGGATCAGGCAGTGTGGAGGAGGCGAGCAGCTTCGTTTGCGCAGCGGAGTAGCCGGGCGCGACCCAGGGGCCACACCGCGGCAGAAAATGGCTGCCGGTGTGGCCCCCTCGCCGCTTCTTAACGGGAGCGCTTCGGTGCGGGCAGTTGCAGGTGCGCCTCCTGCACGACGCGAACGCAGTCCTTCAGGTGCTGTTCGCCCAGGTAGCGCAGCGTGGCATAGCCAATGGTGGCCGCCACGGCCTGGCCCGCGATGGGGACATATTTGGCTGCCTGCTTGGTGGTCAGGCGAAGGCCCACGGTCTGCGTGGCCCGGATGACCAGCTCGCGCGTGATCAGCTTGCCAATGAGCACCGAGCCCACCAACCCCACGGCTTTTTGCACCTGTTCGCGCTTGTTGGGGTCGAGCTGGTCAATTTGTGCGGCCGACAGGCCGAACTCGGAATTGATCTGCGGCAGCAGGCGGGAGAGCAGGGCGGCATCCACCGCCCAGTCAAGGCCAGGTACGGGCAAGGCGCTGGCGGCAGCGGCCACCAGGGCACGCCGGTGCAGCAGTTTGCGGCTGCGTTGCACGGCTGCGGCCAAGGCCGGATTGCCGGCCGCCATCTGCAAGGAAGTGGGCATGGATCAGGTGTATCGGATGAGATTGGGGTGAAACAGGGCCGGCAACCCACGGTGGCTGTGGGCCATCATTTCATCAGCTTTTGCCTTTTACCAAGCTGTAAACCGCCAGCAGCAGCATGGCGCCCACCACCGAGGCAATCCATCCCGCTGCCTCGCCCTGCTGGTACCAGCCCATGGCCATCCCCAGGTAGGTGGCAAGAAATGAACCCGCCACCCCCAGCAGCGCGGTCATGATCCACCCCAGCTTGTCATCCCCCGGCTTGAATGCGCGGGCCAGAAGACCCACCACCAAACCGACCACCAGCGTTCCTATCAATGACATCATGATTTTTTCCCCTGTGTTGTTGCTACGACGGCGATGCGCTGACTCTAAAGACGGGGCAGCGGTGGACTTGTCGGACAAAGCGCCCTGTAAGCGTCCCCTCCGTCAGCCCCTTGGTCATGCGCTGCGCCAGGGGCGGTCGAACAGGCACTGCCCAAAACGGTAGGACTGCAGCACCAGGCCCGAGATTTCGTGGGCTTCCTCAGAGCAGGCGTAGCGGTTGGCTGGAAGGCTGGCATGGGCAGCATGGGTGAGCAGGATGTCGCCTGCGCCGGCGATGTCCTCGCCCAGCTTGCAGGCGCAATTCATTTCTGGACCAAACAGGTCTTCGCTGGCAATGACGAGCGTGGGGCCGTAGCCAATACCTGCGCTGACCAAAAGCGCGCGCTCGGACGGTAGTACGGCATTCATGGCCTCCAGGGCGCGCAGCGTGTCCAGGGCTGCTTCCAGCGCCTGCTCGGCCGTGGCGAACACTGCAAAGAGGTTGTCCGCCTCCTGCTTGATGACCTCGCCGCCGTTGCCACTGATGGCGGGGCGCGCGGCTTGTTCCATCTGGTGCACCATGGCCAAAAAATGGATGACGCCATGGCGCGCCGTGATGCGCGAGAAGCCACACATATCCAGCACCAGAATCGCGACATTGCGCACAAAGGCCTGCTCGATGGCGGCATCAATGGCCGCTGTGTTGCCGGGCTCCTGGTTGCGCTGCGACAGCAGGCGGCGCAGGCTGGCCTTGTCGTGCGGTGTGTGTGGGACGGCGGTCATGGCAGCAGCATGTGGGCGGTGTCCGACATCGTAGCGCGGCGGGTGCTTGCCACGCCAGCGCGTGGTGGGGTCTTACATTGGAGCGTCTGCACTGAAAGGAAGACCGATGACAAAAACCCTCAAGACCCGCTCTTTCTCCCTGGTGTTTGTGGCCGCTCTGGCGCTGGGCGGTGCCGCCGTGGTGCCCACCACAGCCGCTGCGCAAAATGGAGACGAGGCGTCGCTGGCGCGCGGGGCAGCGCCGGACACCACGCCCCAGCAGCGCTACCAGACGGCCATTCGTGAGGCCGGAGGTGGCCTCAAGGTCAGCCTGGAAGAATGCCGCGCCATGGGCTCGGCCGAGCGCAGGAGCTGCGAATCCCAGGCCCAGGCACGCTATCAGGCGGACATGGCCACCGCCAAGGCCATGCTGCGCGACCCGTCTGTCCGGCCGGTGAATGTGGTGGGTGGCCCCATCCGCAGCACTGAAACGGTGTACGAAATCAAGAAATAGGCCGGGCAGCAACCTGCGCATCGAGCAGCTTGCCGCGGGCTGGACGGTGGGGCGGCCGTCGGTCGGTACTACTTGGATGGCGCCGTATCGTCGCTGGCAGATCCTGCCACGCGGCGTGCGCCGTTGAAGCGGCGGGCCCAGTAGGACACGCCCATGTCTTCCACGCGAATCTCGGCACCACTGCGGGGGGCGTGGATGAACTTGTTGTCCCCCACGTAAATACCCACATGGCTGAAGTTGCGGCGCATGGTGTTGAAAAATACCAGATCGCCGGGCTGGAGTTCTTTTTTGTCGATGACCTGGGTGGCGGCGGCCTGCTGGTCAGCCCGGCGGGGCAGCAAGAGGCCCACGGTCTGCTCATACATGGCGCGCACGAAGCCGCTGCAGTCAAAGCCGGTTTCAGCGCTGTTGCCACCGCGCTTGTAGGGCACGCCCAGGAACCCCATGGCGTTGACCACCAAGCCGGATGCCCGGTCAGCCACCGTGTGGGCCTTGTCAGCGACCTTGTGGCTCACGTCTTCCAGCCGCGTCAGCAGGCCTTTGTCCGTGATGAAACGGTCCATATCGTCAGGGTTTGCCGCTTGCGGCGCAGCCTGGGCGGAGGTGGCGCAGGCCAGGAGGAGTATGCAAAGCCATCGGGACATGGGGGCGAAGGGTAACACGCAATGCTTACTTATCGAAAATAATCACTTTTGCAAGCTGTTGATTTCGTTGAAGTAAATCAAATGCCCCGGCTCCACCCGATCATTGGAAGGCCCTGGATGCGGCGCGCATGCCCCCTGAAATGGGGTCCATCAGGTGGCATCTGTTACGTTCGATTTTTATTGCTTTTCAGGAGCACAGGTTGATGGATTTCAAGAGAAAAATGCCGCTGTCGCTTGCTCGTAAAGCGCAAATAGCTATCTTTTTGATAGTGCTGGGTGTCCACGGCAACAGTGGTGCCCAAAACACTTCACCGGCCGTGTCGCTGGTGCCGGTGGCCAAGGGGCTGGACCACCCTTGGGCGGTGGCCTTTTTGCCGCAGGGGCAGTTTCTTGTCACCGAGCGGCCGGGGAGGATGCGGGTCGTCAGTGCCAGCGGGCAGGTCGGCCCCGCGCTGTCAGGCGTGCCCGCAGTGGCTGCCGGCGGCCAGGGGGGCCTGCTGGACCTGGTGACGGACACGGGCTTTGCCCGCAACCGCCGCATCTTCTTTTGTTTTTCCGAACCCGCGGCGGGTGGCGCGCGCGGCAACAGCACGGCGCTGGCCCGGGCCACGCTGTCGGAAGACACGCGCAGCCTCCAGGACGTCAAGGTGATCTTCAGCCAGCAGCCCAAGGTGGAAAGCGCCCAACATTTCGGCTGCCGCATTGTGCAGGCGGCGGATGGCAACCTGTTCCTGGCGCTGGGCGAGCGCTACCAGCGCAAGGACGACGCGCAAAAACTCGACAACCACCACGGCAAGATCGTCCGCATCACCCCCGACGGCGCCGTGCCGCCCGACAACCCGTTCGCCAAACAGCCCGGCGCCTTGCCCGAGATCTGGAGCTACGGCCACCGCAACCCCCAGGGCGCCACGCTGGGGCCGGACGGCAAGTTGTGGATGCACGAACACGGCCCACAAGGCGGCGACGAGATCAACCTGCCTCAGCCGGGCCGCAACTACGGGTGGCCGGTGATTACTTATGGCGAGAACTACGGCGGCGGCAAGATGGGCGAGGGCACCGCCAAGGCGGGGATGGAGCAGCCGCTGCACTACTGGGTGCCGTCCATTGCGCCATCGGGCATGGCTTTTCTGACCAGCACGCGCTATGGCCCAGCGTGGCAGGGCAGTCTGTTTGTGGGTTCGCTCAAATTTGGAACCCTGCACCGGCTGGAAGTGGCGGGCGGCAGGGTGCAGCGTGAGGAAAAACTGCTGCAAGGCCATGGTGAGCGCCTGCGCGACGTGCGCCAGGGCCCCGATGGTTTGCTCTATATGGTGACCGACAGCCCGCAGGGGCAGCTGCTGCGCTTGCAGCCGGGGTGACGGACAACGGACGGCGGGAAACTTGACCCAGGTCATGCCGCCTGAAATTTCCGCCCGGTCAACGCGGTGGCGCGGGGTCTTCCTGAGGCGTGGGCGCGCGCTTTGGGGTTAGGCTGGCGTGATGCATGCCGAGCCGTCTTCCTCTTCACCTGCATCCCCGCCACCCGTGTTCGTCGCCACTGCCGATGCGCCGCCCCGGTCTCAATTGGCCCTGCGCCGTGTGGAGATCGACACCTGGCGAGAAAACGTCGCCTACCTGCACCGCGACTGCGCCGTATACCGGGCCGAGGGCTTCCAGGCCCTGTCCAAGATCGAGGTTCGCGCCAACGGCCGCCGCATCCTGGCCACGGTGAACGTGGTGGACGACCCTGCCATCGTGGGCTGCCACGAGCTGGGCCTGTCGGAAGACGCGTTTGCCCAGCTCGGCGTGGACAACGGCCACACCGTGTCGGTGGCCCAGGCCGAGCCTCCCGAATCGATGGGCGCGCTGTTCCGCAAGATCGCCAGCGAGCGCCTCACGCGCGAGGACTTCGGTGCCATCGTGCGCGACATTGCCGACCACCGCTATTCCAAGATCGAACTCACGGCCTTCGTGGTGGCCTGCCACCGCAACGAGCTGGACCGGGAGGAGGTGTTCTTCCTGACCGATGCCATGGTGGCCAGCGGCCGACGGCTGGACTGGCACGAACCGCTGGTGGTGGACAAGCATTGCATTGGCGGCATCCCCGGCAACCGCACCACCATGCTGGTCGTGCCCATCGTGGCGGCGCAAGGCATGTTGTGCCCCAAGACCTCGTCCCGCGCCATCACATCCCCCGCAGGCACGGCCGACACCATGGAGGTGCTGGCCAAGGTAGAGCTGCCGCTGGAGCAGCTGGCCGATATCGTGCGCGACTACCGGGGCTGCCTGGCCTGGGGCGGCACGGCCAACCTGTCGCCCGCCGACGATGTGCTGATCTCGGTGGAGCGGCCGCTGTCCATCGACTCTGCCGGGCAGATGGTGGCGTCCATCCTGTCCAAAAAGGTGGCGGCCGGTGCCACGCACCTGGTGCTCGACATTCCCATCGGCCCCACGGCCAAGGTGCGCTCCATGCCAGACGCCCAGCGTCTGCGCCGCCTGTTTGAATATGTGGCGCGGCGCATGGGCCTGTCTCTGGACGTGGTCATCACCGATGGCCGCCAGCCCGTGGGCAACGGCGTGGGCCCGGTGCTGGAGGCGCGCGACGTGATGCGCGTGCTGCAGAACGATCCGCGCGCACCCGACGACCTGCGGCAGAAGGCGCTGCGCCTGGCTGGGCGCCTGATCGAGTGCGACCCTGATGTGCGCGGCGGCGACGGCTACGCGATTGCGCGCGACATTCTTGATTCCGGCCGGGCGCTGGCGCGCATGAACGCCATCATCGCCGCCCAGGGCAGCACAGGGTTTGACCACAACCACCCGGCGCTGGGCGCGCTCACTCTGGAAGTGCGCGCTCCAAGCTCTGGTGTGGTGGCGGGCATCGACAACTACCTCATCGCCCGCGTGGCCCGTCTTGCGGGCGCACCCAAGGTGCAGGGCGCGGGGGTGGATCTGCTGCGCAAGCTGGGCGACACGGTCGCGGCGGGTGACGTGCTGTACCGGGTGCATGCCAGTTACCCGGCCGACCTGGAGTTTGCGCGCCACGCCTGCGCGCGCGACACCGGCTACCGCCTGGGCACGGCCGACGAGGTGCCCCGGGTGTTCGTGGAGTTTTGACAGTGACCTTCGCACCCGACCACGCCTGTCTGCTGTATTTTGCCGACGAGGAGGCCCCCGCACAGCGCCTGGCGCAGGCCGCGGGTCTCGTGGCCCAGGCCATCGAACGCCATCGTTTCCCGGACGGCGAACTCAAGCTGCGCCTGCCCGTCGATGCCTCAGGGCACCTGCCGCCGCGCGCCGTGCTGCTGCGCAGCCTGCACCAGCCCAACGAAAAGTTGGTGGAGTTGCTGCTGGCCGCCCACACGGCCCGCAGCCTGGGGGTGCAACACCTCACGCTGGTCGCGCCTTATCTGGCCTACATGCGGCAGGACATTGCGTTTCAGTCTGGCGAGGCCGTGAGCCAGCAGGTGGTGGGCGGGTTTCTGGCCGGGCTGTTCGACGCGGTGGTCACCGTGGACCCGCACCTGCACCGCATCGACCGGCTGGAGCAGGCCATCCCCGTGTCACGGGCGGTGGTGCTCAGCGGTGCCGAGCCGCTGGCCGATCTGATTGCTGAACGCCGCTCGAACGCGATGCTGGTGGGGCCGGACGGTGAATCCGCCCAGTGGATCGCCCAGGCCGCCGCGCGCCACGGCTTTGACCATGCCGTGTGCACCAAGGTGCGCCATGGCGACCGCCATGTGGCCATCGAACTGCCCGCGCTCAACGCCCAGGACCGGGCGGTGGTGCTGCTGGACGACATGGCCAGCACGGGCCGCACGCTGGCGCTGGCCGCCCGGCTGCTGCTGCAGGCTGGCGCCGCCTCGGTGGATGTGGCTGTGACGCATGCACTGTTTGCGGGCGATGCGCTGCAGGTGCTGCATGAAGCCGAGGTGGGGGAGGTGTGGAGCACGGACTGCATTCCGCACCCGAGCAATGCCGTGGCCATGGCCGGGCCGCTGGCCAAGGCGCTGCAGTCGATCCTTCGCACCTGAAAACCCCGGGCACGGGCTGCGACAATGCACCATTGCCTCCCACGCTGCGCCCGCACAGCGATTCAACGAACACAGAAACGGTCCCACCATGCTGCTTGACGCCACCGAATCCCAACTCGTCCTGGTCGATTACCAGGAGCGCCTGATGCCCGCCATCCATGAAGGCCCCGCCGTGCTGGCCAACGCCCGCCGCCTGGCCGAGATTGCCCGCATGCTGGACGTGCCCGTGTGGGGCACCGAGCAGAACCCTTCGCGCCTTGGGGCCAACGACGCCGCGCTGCGTGCCCTGTGCCAGAAAACCCTGGCCAAGATGCACTTCAGCGCCGCCGAGGAAGGCCTGGGCGAATGGCTGCGCCCGCCGGCAAAGCCCCAGCAGGGAGGCAACGCGCGCAGCCTGCCCAAACACCTGCAAAAACCTGCCGCAGCCCAGGGCGACGAGCGCGGCACCATCGTGATCGCCGGTTGCGAAGCCCATGTCTGCCTGCTGCAAACCGCGCTCGACCTGCTGGAAGACGAGTTCGAAGTGTGGGTGGTGACCGACGCCTGCGGCTCGCGCACTGAGCGCAACCGCGATGCCGCATTCGACCGCCTGGCCGGCGCGGGCGCCGAGCTGGTGACGACCGAGATGGTGGCGTTTGAATGGCTGGGCAGCTGTGAGCATCCGGCCTTCAAGGATGTGCTGGGATTGGTCAAGTAAACCGGAGTTCTGGTGTTTTTGGCCACGGGCGCTTATCTATCAAGCGCCATTAGCTACAAAAATAGTAGCGACTGAGTGAGGGTGACCGGAGCCATCCGCCCTCTGCGCCACTGCTCTTTTGGGCTCAACGCAAAACCTAGAACTCAAGGGCGCCGGGATTGGCGCCGCACGTTGGCAGCCCGTTCAGAGCATCGCGCTCAGCATCAAGCCCAGCCCGGCGATGCTCACCAGCCACACGCCCGTGCGCAGATAAGGAAGACCAGCGTAGTACACGGGCACATAGACAACGCGGGCCCAGAAGAACAGCGCGGCCCCGGCCTCGATGCGCGGGCTGACGAGGCCGGCCACATGTGCACCGAGTGCAATGGCTGCAAACAAGACGAAGTTCTCCAGCGTGTTGCGCGCGGTGCGCTCGGCACGGCCAGCTAGGCCCGTAGGCTCAGACAGACCTTCACGGTTGCCGGTGGCCACTTGCAAACCACCGGCCGACCAGATGCGTGCACGGATCAGGCTTGCCGCCACCAGCAGAAGCCAGGTGATGACGGCCATCCAGGCCAAATAGGTGAGGGTTGGTGTCATGGGGTTGCTTTCGGTCTTTCGGTATGTGGGCGGGCCGTTCAGTCTGGCTGTTAACAGAAGACTGATGCCCAAAACCATGGCCCGTCAAGGCGCGCACGCCAACGCTCCCATTGCGCGTCCGTCAGATGCGGCGCCGCAAGCGGCCGAAGTGGCCTTGGGGCGATAGTCTTTAAGGCTCACACTGGTAAGTTGCGCGGTAGTTTTTTTGGAGTGCGCGTCTTTGCCGTAGGTGGTGCGCCACGTAGACCAGTCCAGATTGGTGGCATACCAGCCATAGCCAAATACATGGGCATATGACGAGTCAACAAGGTTGTAGTCAAAGCTGCCTTCCGCGCTCAGCGTCTTGTTTTGTGACGACAGATCCAGGGTGTTGTCAGGGAACTTGCAGTTGATGGATGCGTAGGCAAAGAAATTGTCGGGAACGAGAATATTGTCTCGAACGATGAAATTCTTGCTATTCGGATCGCCCACCACGCATCCGAATTCAATGCTTCCCAACAGGGTGTTGTGGCGTATGTCGATGTCGCGTATGTAGCCGGGCTGCTGTCCAATCGACACGCCGCCGATCAGCACATTCCAGGACACCTCTATGCGGTCCTGCGTGTATTGGCTGGCCAAATGGATCGCGCCCGACGCACAGTCGTGGAAGTAGTTGCCCCGGAAGGTGTTGCGCTGGCCGTTGTCCTTGTCCTTGAAGCAGGGACCGTCAATTGCCCAGACCTCGTTGTTTTCAACCAGTGCACTGCGTACGTTGTACATGACGGACGCGCCGCCGTGGTAGTTGGCCGTTGTATCGCCGTGAAGGCCCGATCCGCGGTCAAACAGGTCGTGGAAGATGTTGTCCTGGATGATGATGCGGTCGTAGTACTGGTTGTCCGCAAAGAAAATGAATGACGGGTTCTCGGACTGGCTGGGGTCGTACAGGTGGTGCATGTGGTTGCGCCGAAAGACAAGGTCGCTCTGGCTGCCGTCGACATGAAAGCCGTGGTGGCTGAAGTTGAAAATCTCCAGCCCCTCCACCCAGGTGCGCGAGGAACGCGGGTTGATATTGGTGAAGTTCAAGTCGATGGCTGGCATGGCATCGACGGGGTAGCCCACGATGCGCGTGATCTTGCCGGCCACAAAGTCAAAGCCGCCGGTATAGCTGCCACCACGCACATACAAGGTGTCGCCAGTCGCTCCTTTTGTAAGGGCATGGGCGATGGTCTTCCAGGGAGAGGCCAGTGTTCCGGTGCCGGTGCTGTCATTGCCGGTGGGCGATACAAAGTAGAAGCCGCTGCTGGTGACTTGCACACTGAACGTTTGGTCGACAGCCGCGCCCAGCGAATCGGTGGCCCGCAGCTTGATGGAAACAGGACTTGCCGCACTGGCGGGTGCTGTCCACGACAGATCTCCCGTGCTTGCTGCGATGGTCACACCTGACGGTGCGGTGACGACCGAATAGGTGTACGGTGCCTGCCCCCCTATGACCCCAACGCGGTAGCGGTAGGGCACGCCAGGGTAGGCGGTAGCCGGTGCCCAGCTGATGATCTCCACCGGACCAATCACCGACACGGGATAGCCGCCGGTTGGGCCGGTTGGGGGTGTGGCCGAGCCTGTGCTGACGTTGAGCGCAGCACTTGCCGCAGACGCATTGGCCGCCGCATCGACCGCTCTAACTGCAATCGCATAGCTGGTGGAGGCGGTCAGACCGGTCAACGTGAAGCTGGTGGTATTGGTTGATCCGACCAGCGCGCCGTCGCGGTATACCTTGTAAGCCACTACACCAACATTGTCCGTACTGGCCGTCCAGCTGACCGTCAGGCTGGTGCTGGCGACATTGCTTGCCGCCAAACCAGCCGGTACGCTCGGGGCCGTGGTGTCAGGCACCGGGGTTACAGGCGTTACGGGTTTTGCTGGTGCTGCTGCCGTACTGACCACGACTGTGATGCTGGCGACCGAGGCATTGCCTGCAGCATCAAAGGCCTTGACGGTCAAAGAATATGTCGTGTTGGCCGTCAAGCCGGTCAATACAAGGAATGTTTGGGCTGTGCTGCCGAGCAAGGTGGTGCCATTGCGGTACACCTCGTAGCGAACGACGCCTGTGTTGTCGCTGCTCGCCCCCCAACTGAGAGTCAGGCTTGTCGCGGTGACTTGGCTTGCCGCGGGCGCAGTAGGTGCGCTGGGCGGGGCGGTATCAACAGGGCTGGCGGGGGCCAGTGTGCTCACATTCAGATTCCCGCCAAACGCAGAAAAATTGCCTGCGGCATCCACGGCGCGCACCGCGTAGGTGTAGGTGGTGCCGGCTGTCAACCCGTTGTCCTGAAAGGTGGTCTGATCCCCTGGGGTGGCCTGAAGGCGCCTACCGTTGCGCCAAATCTCGTAGCCGATGACTCCGACGTTGTCGGTGCTGGCCAGCCAGCCTATGGATATGCTTTCGCTGGTGCTGCTTGCAGTGAATGCTCCCGGAGCGCTCGGTGCAGTGGTGTCCGCCGTATCTGGTGCTGCCGGGCTGCCGGGCACTGCGGAAGGGTCGGGAGACACCACAACGGTAGGCGGGGGTGGAGTGCCCGTATCAGAAGGACCGCTGCCGCCGCCGCAGCCTGTCATCAGAAGGACACTGATTCCCAAAGCCATGGTCCATGCCGGTTTAACGAAAGCGCGCTGCATCAGTACCCTTTTGATGTGAATTTTTTGAAAATGGGTGGGGGATTGCGAGCGTGCACGCGCAATGGATATGCGGCCCCGACGGATCTGGCGCCGACCATGGTCTGGTTGGTGAATAGCAGCAATGCAATTTTCAATTTCTCAAAACCAACGCGGCCGAATATGGGCGCATGACCGAACACCTTTTGTTCGCTGGTCAAACAAAAGCCACGGATGCTACGGAGCTGCGGGAATGCGGTCTTGAATCGAAACGACATTGGCGGCGCACGTACACGCCAGCGGGCAGGGCCCTGGGCTATCAACGCAGCTTCAGCGCCTGCCTCAAGCGGTAGGGCCAGTAGGATTCCTGGGTCTCGATGGCCCGTTGCAATTCGGTGGGGCTCAAACCTGAAAAACGCTTCACTTCTCGGGAAAAATGCGCTTGGTCAGAGAATCCCATTGTGTGGGCCACATCCACCAAAGACTGGCCACCAAACGCGTTGGACGTGTGTCCTCGGGTCAACGTTGACTCCATGCGCACCAGTCCGTGGAGTGCTCGCAGGGGAAGTCCCAGTTTTCCTTTTGTCAGCCGCTCCCGCTGGCGCGTGCTGTGTGTGGGCATTGATGCAGACGCACGCAATGCTGCAGCATCAACCCAGTCATTGAACAACGTCAATCCATCCGACAGCATTGTCTCGGGCTGCTGAACACGCAACGGTGTCCAGCGCGGCATTAAAAATGCTTCGACAATTTGAATGCGTGCCAAGTCATCGCTGGCCTTCAAAACTGCGACGGCCATCTTCTGCCACTCTTTGTCAAGTACAGATTGCAAGCTCTTCGCCTGGTCCAGCAAACTGGCTACATTCAGCTTGGTCAGTGCATGAAATGCGTCGGGGAATAGGGTCAGTGAAAATACTGCGGCAGGGCCGCGGTCCTGCCAAACACTGGGTCGTGCGCGAGGGCCGCGCAAGACCACCCGCCTTGACGATGGGGGGAGTTCATCGCCCTCAATGTGCATTGATGATCTACCGCCCTGAATCAACCAAACAATACTGACCAGGGGAGACACCGGCAAATGACTGAAGCTCTGTTTGGGACTCAGTTGGGCGCCCAGGGTGTCGCGCCCCACATAAGCACACACGCAATCTGCCAGCAAGGGTGAAGGCAGGAATAGCGACGTACGCGTGTCGGGGTGTATTGCTCCATCGTCCGTATCTGCAACTGCATCTGGATGGTTCTTCGCCATGTGTTGTTTGCGCTCCTCCATGGGGCGGTCGATGACGCTGGATCGTCCCAGTGTCCCTCGCTTTTGACATGGATGTTAGCGGCTGGTGCCGATGCACGCGCGCAGGCGCGGCACCCAATTCAAACAGGCGGCGCCGCAATCTTTTGGCAGCACCGGCTGTCCCGACGTGACCCAGCCGTCCAGGCCAGCTTGCGGAAAATTAGAGCTTTGGTGCCTGCTTCGCGCGGGCGCCGAGCTGGTGACGACCGAGATGGTCGCGTTTGAATGGCTGGGCAGCAGCGAGCACCCGGCGTTCAAGGACGTGCTTGGGCTGATCAAGTAGCTGATCTTGGGTTTTTTTGGCCGCTGGCGCTTTCCAGTAAAGCGCAAATAGCTATAAAAATTATAGCAAACGGGCAAAAATGAGCGGAATCCCCTGCTATGGGAGCGCATGCTCCAGCGCTGTGCGGGTGGCGCTGTCCGCTGGCAGCAGGTGGTCGATGCGCAATGAGTCCAACGTCACGTCCAGCGGTGATCCGAGGGTGGTGGTGGCGGAGATAAAGCTCAATACGCCTGCCTGGGAACGCAATTGCAGCAGGAGCACGGGCGAGTCCGGTGGTGATAGCTCGGCACTGGGCTGGCCGCTGCGGTGCCGGGTTTCTTCGGGCAGCGCCTGAAGGCGGTGGGCCAGGGCAGGGTTGAATGGCGCCTCGGCGCCCGCACGCCGACGCACCGCCTGGGCAATGCGCGGGGCGTCGACCAGCCAGGGCTTCAGCCCCTGCGGCCCGAGCAGAAGATCCAGCAAGTTCAAGGGCTCCGCGCCTTCGGCGGCTGGGGGCGAAAAACCGATGAGGCGCATCAGCGCAGGCACGGCGGCGTTGATTTCCAGAAGGTTCCATTGCGCGTCCAGCAGCATTGCGGGCGCGGGCTCGTGGGCCACCAGCAGGCGGTGCAAGGCCTCGCGCACCGGGGCCAGGCCTTGGGCGGACCAGTCGCTGCGGGGGTAGCGGGGCGCAAACCCTGCCGCCATCAGTGCCTGGTTGCGTTCCGCCAAAGGCACACCCAGCGCATCCAGCAACGCCAGCAGCATGGGCTGGCTGGGCTGGGCCTTGCCGGTCTCCAGGCAACTCAGGTGGCGCTGGGACACACCCGTGTCCATGGCCAGCGCCAACTGGCTCTGGCGCCGCCGCACGCGCAGTGCCCGCAGCAGACTGCCGATGCGCGCAGGGGTGGTGTCGGAGGCTGCAGGGGCGACGGGTGACATGGACACCGATGGTGGCACAAGGTGCCATGGGTTTTATGACCTCGGAGGTGATTGCGCGCATGACCCGGCACCGCGAGGATTCACGGCTCTTTCCACCCCAGCCCAAGGACACTGCCATGACAACCTCTCTGCCATCCCTGAACCCGGGGATTTCTCCTTCTCCAGCCCCAGCCACCGTGCGCACCCTGGCTGCATGGCGCCATATGTTTGCCTCGGGTGACTTCAGTGCAGTGGGGAGCTTGCTTCACCCCGAGGTGCTGCTGCATTCGCCGCTGGACGACCAACCACTGCACGGCGCAGGCGCCGTGGGCGGGGTCTTGGGTCTGGCCTTCAGCCTGTACGACCGGTTTGCCTATGGTGATTGCCTGTGGAGCGAGGACGGGCGGCAGCTGGCCCTGGCCTTTGAAGGCCAAATGGGGCCCCACACCGTACGGGGTGTGGACCGTCTGCAATTGGATGGGCAGGGCCGCATCACCACCCTGGAAGTGTTTGTGCGGCCGCTGCCCGCACTCGCCCACCTGTCGGCCGAAGTGCAGCGGCGCATGGCGCCCCAGACAGGGCACTAAACGGCCGGCGCCACCGCCGTTTTGGGCTGCACGGGCTGGCCCGACGCGACCCAGCCGTCCATGCCACCTTGCAGAAAACGCGCGTTGAAGCCCGCTGCGCGCAAGCGCAACGCGGTCGAGCGGCCGACTTCATGGCCATAGACGCAATACACCACCACGCCTTCGCTGGCAGACAGCTCGGGGGCCCATGTGTCGATGGCGGTAGGGTCGCGCCAGCGGGCGTTGGGGATGGCCGTGGTGGCCGCCTCGTACACACCGGCGCGGCGCACATCAATCAGTTGCGCGGCCGCTTGCGCGTCCTGGATGGACGCTTGCAGCCCTTCGCTCGCGGCGTGTACCGCATGCTGGTAGCGCTCATAGACGGCGGCCCAGTGGATGTTTGCCATGAAGGCATCCACATAGGCACCCGCTGCTGCGCCGTGGTCGAGGTGGTAGGCATGCTCGTACATGTCCAGTGCGAGGATGGGCACACCTCCCGCTGCCACCTGGGTGTGGTCGGCGGCCCACTGGTTGACGAGCGTGCCATCGCGCGGCTGGAACACCAGCAGCACCCAGCCCGAACCGCCGCCCAGGGCCTTGCCCATGGCGACGAATTCCTCGCGCCAGCGCTCCGGGCTGCCAAAGCTGGCCGCCAGGGCCAGTGCCATGCCGGGCGCCGGTGCCGCGCCCTGGCCGCCCAGGCTGGCGAAGTACAGCTCGTGCAGCAGCATGGAGTTGCTGGCGATCAGCTCTTCGCGCTTGAGCCCGTTGAGTGCAAAGCCGGGGGCCGAAGCAAAGTCCACACCCGCCAGCTGTGACCGGATGGCGTTGAGCCGCGCTACCGCGCCGCCATAGTTGTTCTGGTGGTGGCTGCGCAGCAGCTTTTCAGACAGGCCGGGCAGTGTGGCCGGGTCAAAGGGAAGGGCTTGAGGGTGTGCTTGCATGGTGAGACTCCTGCGAAGGTGGGTGAATGGCGGCTCAGGCAAGCCACGGTTTGAGAAAAGTCACCGCCAGTCCGACGGCTGCGCACGTGCCCAGCAAAGGCAGCACGCCGACCTTGAAGCGGAACAACGCCACGCCCGCCCCCAGTGCAACCACGGCGGAGATCGCATCAAACGCCCCGCCAAAACCCTTGGGCCACAGCAGGTGGTAGGCAAAAAACAGCGCCAGGTTCAGGATTACGCCTACCACGGCGGCGGTGATGGCCGACAGTGGCGCGGTGAAACCGAGCTTGCCGTGGGTGGCCTCCACCACCGGGCCACCCGCGAGGATGAAGATGAACGAGGGCAGGAAGGTCACAAAGGTCACCACGGCGGCTGCGGCAGCGGCGCCCGCAAACAGCGCATCTGGCCCCCACACCTGCTGCAGCCAGCCGCCCACAAAACCCACAAACGCCACCACCATGATCAGCGGGCCGGGGGTGGTCTCGCCCAGCGCCAGGCCGTCGATCATCTGCGGGCCGCTGAGCCACTGGTGTTGCTCCACCGCGCCCTGGTACACATAGGGCAGCACGGCATAGGCGCCGCCAAAAGTGAGCAGCGCGGCCTTGGTGAAGAACCAGCCCATCTGCGTGAGCGTGCCTTGCCAGCCCTGCGTGGCCACCAGCGCGGCCATGGCTGCGAGCCACAGCGCCAGCCCGGCTGCGAGCACCTTGGCCAGGTGGCTGCGTGAGAAGCGCGCGTGGGCGGGCGTGGGAGTGTCGTCGTCGATCAACGCCGGGCCGTAGCCCTTGTGGCCGTTGGCATGGCCGCCCCCCAGGGCAAACACGGCCGGCCAGTGCTGTGCGCCAAAGTAGCCAATGAGGCCTGCCACAAGCACGATGGCAGGGAAGGGCGTGTCGAACGCAAAGATGGCCACAAAAGACGCAGCGGCAATGCCCCACATCCAGCCGTTCTTGAGCGCGCGCGTGCCAATGCGGTGCGCTGCGTGCAGCACCAGCGCGGTCACGGCGGGCTTGATGCCGTAGAAGATGCCCGCCACCACCGGCACGTCGCCAAACCGCAGGTACACCCACGACAGTGCGATCAGGATGAACAGCGAGGGCAGCACAAACAGCGCCCCGGCCACGATGCCACCCCAGGTACGGTGCATGAGCCAGCCGATGTAGGTGGCCAGCTGCTGCGCCTCGGGGCCGGGCAGCAGCATGCAGTAGTTGAGGGCGTGCAGAAAGCGCTTTTCGCTGATCCAGCGGCGGCGCTCCACCAGCTCGGCATGCATGATCGCGATCTGGCCGGCCGGGCCGCCAAAGCTGATGAAACCGAGCTTGAGCCAGAACAGGAACGCCTCGCCAAAGCCCACGGGGGCGGGGCGGTCCAGGGAGGATGTGGTGGACGCAGAAGTCGGGGTGGTCATGGTGCGGTGCTGGGCAGCGGGGCCTGCGAGGAAGGGAGGGCGGACGGCACGGCGTACAAGGCGTCGAACACCTGTGCGGCGGCCTGGGTGAGGGCGTCGTCATCGGCATGCACTTCGCGCAGGCCGGCCAGCACGGCCTCCAGCCCCGCGGCCTCGGGCACGGGCATGCCGCCCGTGTCCAGGTAGTGCACGGCGCGGGCCAGGCGCTGCAGGCGGGAGTCGGCTTCGAGCCCAAAGCTGGCAACGAGCACCTCAAAGGTCACCAGGGCTCCCACATGGGTGAATCGGGCGCCGTCAAAGTCAAAGCCCAGGACATCAGCAGGCGGCGATGCCGGATCGGCCAGCCATACGAACCGCGCGCCCGGGTCGATGAAGCGGCGGATCAGCCAGGCGCAGGCTAGGCGGTCCACCCAAGGCCGCGCCCGCGTGGCCCAGCGCTGGTTCTGGAACTGGACGGTGTGAAGGCGCGCGATGCCATGGGCGGGCAGGGCGGCGGGCTCCCCGCGTGAAAAGCAGGCGTCCAGGGCCTGCCGCAGTGTGGCCAGGTCGGCATCGGCCTGCGCGGCGGCGGCGCCGGGGTAGTAGTCGGTGCGGTGCAAGGCCTGCAGGGCGTCGGCAATGCCACGCAAGCGGCGGCGCGCTTCGGTTTCCGTGAGCTGTGCCAGCTCCGCCTGCAAGGCCGTGGCCGTGTCGCGCCACTGAGTGAAGGCTTCTGTGCGGTCGAACAACGCTTCGATCTCCTGGCGCTGTGCGCTGTCCGGCGCAGTAAGAGTCAGCAGCATGGCCGTCCCGCCGTGTTCTCGCACCTCGGTGGCAATGGGGGCCAGCAGGCCCGCGTGTTCTTCAGGCAACAGGTAGGCGCCGTCGCGCAGGGCGGCGCAGCCCAGTGCCTTGAGATTGCGCCAGATGCGCAGCCGCACGGCGTTGGGCTGCGTGGGCAGCGTCATGATGAGGGTGGACCACATGATTTGAAGTATATGCGTTGTTTAATGAAATAGTTATTTCTATTTTTAATATCGTTGTCACCAAAGAATCCTTGCCTGCCGAGTGCTTCAGGGCATACAAAAGAGCGATGGGAGGGGACGGGTCGCGTGCAAGAAGCGGCAGCGATGCCGCATGCATGCGCTTTACTGCAACGGGCACCAGCCGCTAAGCGCAGTGGATTCATGGCAAGTGCGAAGGCCAGCGTCAGTTTGCCGCAAGCCCGTTATGAATAATTATGAATTCAAAACCTGCTGCCGTGGCAGGGCGCGAGAGAGATGCCGAGGAGACACCCACAATGACCGCATACGCCGACTTCTACCGCCAGTCCATCGACCAGCCTGACATTTTCTGGCGCGAGCAGGCCGGGTTGATTGAATGGAAGACCCCGCCCCAGCAGGTGTGCGACTACAGCAACCCACCGTTTGCCAAATGGTTTGTCGGCGGCACCACCAACCTGTGCCACAACGCGGTCGACCGGCACCTGGCAACGCGCGCCGGCCAAAGTGCGCTGGTGGCGATCTCCACCGAAACCGACACCGAGCGCAGCTACAGCTTTGCCGAGCTGCATGCCGAGGTGCAGCGCATGGCAGCCGTGCTGCAGGGCCTGGGCGTGAAGAAGGGCGACCGTGTGCTCATCTACATGCCCATGATTGCCGAGGCCGCCTTTGCCATGCTGGCCTGCGTGCGCATCGGTGCGCTGCATTCGGTGGTGTTTGGAGGTTTTGCCTCGGGCTCGCTGGCCTCGCGCATTGAAGATGCCGAGCCGGTGGCCGTGGTCAGCGCCGATGCCGGGTCACGTGGCGGCAAGGTGGTGCCCTACAAGCCGCTTTTGGACGAGGCTATTGCGCTCTCCAAACACAAGCCCGCCGCCGTGCTCATGATCAACCGGGGCCTGGCGCCCATGCACCTGCAACCGCGCCGCGACCACGACTGGGCGGCGCTGCGCGAGCAGCACCTGAACACCGTGGTGCCCTGCGAATGGGTTGAATCCACCCACCCCAGCTACACGCTGTACACCAGCGGCACCACCGGCAAGCCCAAGGGCGTGCAGCGCGACACGGGCGGCTACACCGTGGCGCTGGCCGCCAGCATGAAGCACATCTTTGATGCGAAAGCGGGCGACGTGTATTTCGCTACCAGCGACATCGGCTGGGTGGTGGGGCACAGCTACATCGTCTACGGCCCTCTGATTGCGGGCATGACCACCATCATGTACGAGGGCCTGCCTACGCGGCCCGACGCGGGCGTGTGGTGGAGCATTGTCGAGAAGTACCAGGTCACCCACATGTTCTCGGCGCCCACGGCGGTGCGGGTGCTCAAGAAGCAGGACCCGGCCTACCTTGCCAAGTACAACGTGAAAAGCCTCAAGGCCCTGTGGCTGGCGGGCGAGCCGCTGGACGAACCCACGGCGCAGTGGATCAGCGACGCTCTCTCGGTGCCCATCATCGACAACTACTGGCAGACCGAAACCGGCTGGCCCATCCTGACCCTGGCCAATGGTGTGCAGCAGCAAACCACGCGCTTCGGCAGCCCCGGCAAGGCCATGTACGGCTACCACGTCAAGCTCATCGACGAGAGCAACGGCGAGGAACTGACAGCGCCCAACCAGAAAGGCGTGGTAGCCATCGAAGGCCCGCTGCCCCCCGGCTGCATGCAGACCGTGTGGCGCGACGATGCGCGGTTTGTGAACACGTACTGGAAGAGCATTCCCGGCCGCCTGATCTACAGCACCTTTGACTGGGGCATCCGCGATGCCGACGGCTACCACTTCATCCTGGGCCGCACCGACGACGTGATCAACGTGGCTGGCCACCGCCTGGGTACGCGGGAGATCGAGGAGAGCATTGCCTCCCACCCCAACATCGCCGAAGTGGCCGTGGTGGGCGTGGCCGACAGCCTCAAGGGCCAGGTGGCGATGGCGTTTGCGGTGGCGCGCGATGCCTCGGGCCTGACCCATGAGGCTGCACGCCTCAAGCTCGAAGGCGAGGTGATGAAGCAGGTGGACAGCCAGCTCGGCGCCGTGGCCCGTCCGTCGCGCGTGTATTTTGTCTCTGTGCTGCCCAAGACCCGCAGCGGAAAGCTGCTGCGCCGCGCGCTGCAGGCCGTGGCCGAGCGGCGCGATCCCGGCGATCTGACGACGATGGAAGACCCGGCGGCCCTACAGCAGGTGAAGGATCTGGTGGGGTAACCGGAGCCCATGGGCAGGACCTGCCAGTGCCCTGCGGATTGCGGGGCGAAGCGGGAACAGCGACGGGCTAAGTTGCCGGTTTGGCGACAAAAGCCTGTTTGCCGTGCCGGTCAAACCCGGCTTTTTCGTAAAACCGCAGCGTGCTTTCGTCTTTTCGGCCGGTCATCAGCATCACCTTGTAGCAACACCGCTGCCAGGCCTGCCCGAGCGCATGTGTCAGGATCGCGTGCCCCCAACCTTGGCCACGGTGTGACGCATGCGTGACCACGTTTTCGATGACACCGTAGGGTCGGCAGGCGCGTGTGAGATTTGGAATGACGGTGAGAGTGCAGGTGGAAACCAGCGCACCGTCCACGTAGGCCCCAAAGTATTGAATACGCGGATTCGCAAGCGCCTCCGCCCACACGGCTTCGACTTCATGCACCGGAGGTAGCGGGTCATCGTGTTCGTGCAGATGCTGGTACAGGGTGAGCAGCTGCGTCAGTTCGTGGGCATGCAGTTCGCGAATGCTCATGGGGGTCCCTCAGCGGTGCATGAAAATCTGGAGCGGTATTAAAAAGATAGCTGCTAACGCTTTATGGATAAGCGGTAGAGCCTGTTTTAAATCAAAAACTTACACCGGCCGCTGCCGCTGCCACCCCACCGGCGGCTGCCACCTTGGTATCCAGCCAATGAACTCTTCCAGCGGCATGGGCCGGGCAATGCAATAGCCCTGGGCCTGCATGCAGCCAAGCTGCAGCAGCATCTGCCCTTGCTCCACGGTCTCCACCCCCTCGGCGATCACGCGGTAGCCGAAGGAGCGGGCCAGGCCGATCACGCCCTGCACGATGGCCAGGTCGCCGGGGTCGCCCATCATGCCGTGCACAAAACTCTGGTCGATCTTGAGCGTGTCCATGGGCAGGCGGCGCAGGTAGGTCAGCGACGAGTAGCCGGTGCCAAAGTCGTCCAGCGACACCACCACCCCCAGCGCACGCATCGCCGTCAGGGTTTGCGCCACGGCAGTCAGGTCGTAGAGCGCAGCGCTTTCGGTGATCTCGATCTCCACCAGGTGGCCGGGCACGCTGGGGTGGCGCGCGATGCACTGGGCCATCCAGTCGGCAAAGTCGGGGTTCTGCAGGTGCTGAGCAGCGATGTTGACGCTCAGCGGCAGGGGTAACCCATGCGCCTGCAACTGCTCCAGGACGGTGAGGGCGGCCTCGATCACCCATTCGCCAAAGTCGATCTCCAGCTCGGTGCCTTCCAGCAGCGGCAGGAACTCGCCCGGTGACACCAGGCCGCGCTCGGGGTGCTGCCAGCGGGTCAGCGCTTCGGCGCCCACCACGGCGCCGCTGCGCATGTCCACCTTGGGTTGCAGGTACAGGGTGAACTGCGCAGCCGCCAGTGCATCGCGCAGGTGGCGGCCTTGCTCGCGCAGCAGCTGCAAAGCGCGTTCCTGCGCAGCGTCGAACTGGTGAAAACGGTTGCGCCCGGCCTGCTTGGCGGCATACATGGCCTGGTCGGCGTGGCGCAGCAGGGCGTCGGCGTCGGCTTCGTCCTGCGGGAACACCGTAAAACCGATGCTGGCAGTGACCACCACACGCTCGGTGTCCAGCGTGTAAGGGGCCGAGATGCTTTCCATCACCCGGTGCAGCATGCGCTCGCAGCCGTCCACGGATTCCAGCTCGGGCATGAGGATCACGAACTCGTCTCCGCCCAGGCGCGCCACCGTGTCCATGGGGCGTAGCGCACGCGTCAAGCGGCCCGCCACCACCACCAGCAGGCGATCGCCCGCTCCGTGGCCCAGGCGGTCGTTCACGGGCTTGAAGCCATCCAGGTCCAGGTAGGCCACGCCCAGCTGCCGGCCACTCTGGCGGGCCTGGTCCATGCATTCCTGCAGCTTGCGGGCCAGCAGCACGCGGTTGGGCAGGCCGGTGAGCGCATCGAACAGGGCCAGCCGCTGCAGCAGCACCTCTTGCTCGCGCTGGGGCGTCACGTCAATGGCCACCCCCAGCATGCGGGCTGGACGGCCCGCCTCGTCAAAGCCCACGATCTTGCCCAGATTGCGCAGCCACCGCGCGGGGTCGCCCGCCTGGTTCACGCGCAAGGTGGCGTCAAACGGGGTGCCCGGGTGGGCGGTGTGGCGGGCCAGTTCGCTGGTGATGCGGTCGATGTCGTCGGGCGCAATGCCTGCCGTCCATTGCATGGGTGCCAGCGGGGTGCGCGGCGTGTCCAGGCCCCGCATGGCCCGCCAGCGGCTGTCGCCGGTGACGGTGCCGGTCTGCAGGTTCCAGTCCCACAGGCCCAGCGATGCGGCCGAGATGGTGAGCGAGAGCAGTTCCTCGCGCTCGCGCACCTGCTCTTCGTTGCGTTTGCGGTCGGTGATGTCGTGCACCGAGAACAGCCAGCACGGCTCACCATCGAATTCGGTGGCGCGCATGGATTGCAGCACCGTGCGGGGTGGGCCGCCGCGCACGTTCAAGGTGATTTCGTAGCTGCTCAGGTGCCCCGTGCCACCCTCGGCCTCCAGCAGGCGCGCGCGGTCGACCTCGGTGAAGATGCCCAGCTCGATGGCGGTGTTGCCGATCGCCTCTTCGCGCGGGATGCCCAGCATCTCCACCCAGGCTGGGTTGATGTCCACATAGCGCCCGTCACTGCGGTGCGACAGGCCCATGGGGTAGGGCATGAGGTGGAAGATGCGCGAGAAGCGCTCTTCGGACTGGCGCAGGCGCTGTTCGGCGCGTTTGGCCTCGTCGATGTCCTGCATCACGCCGCGCACCCGGGTGACCCTGCCGTTTTCGACCACGGGCTCGCCGCGCGCACGCACCCAGACCAGGCGGCCGTCGGTGTGCTGCACCTCCATCTCCATGCTCCACTCGGAGCGTTCCAGAATGCTCTGGCGGAAGCGCTCGCGCAGTGGCTCGCGGTAGGCGGGGGCCACGTGGCGGTCGATGTAGTCGCTGGGCAGCGGCGATCCGGGGGGCAGGCCGTGGATGTCAAAACACACGTCCGACCAGTAGACCAGGCCCTTGCCGCGCTCATCCTCCCAGGCCCCCAGCCGGGCCAGCCGGCCAGCCTGCTGCAGCAGGCCGTTGAGGGCACGCAGCTCGTCGCTGGCGCGGTGGGCTTCGGTCATGTCGTGGAAAACGAAAACAAAACAGTTCTCGCCATCCACAAGCACGGAGCGTGCCGACATCAACCCCGGGATGCGGCCACCTGCGCGCTGCGCCACCAGGGGTAGCCGGTCCACCTTGCCATCGCGGCGGAAGGTTTCCACCAGCCGCTTGCGCTCCTGCTCGGAGGCCCAGATGTTCAGCTCGGTGGAGGTACGGCCGATCACCTCTTCGCGCGGGCGCCCCAGCACCTCGCAGAACGCGGGGTTCACGTCGATGTAGCGGCCGTCCGAGATGCGGGAGATGCCTGCAGGATCAGGCAGCGTCTGGTAGAAGGTCGTGTACTTGGCCTCGGACGAGCGCAACGCGTCCTCGGCCGCCCGGTGGGCGGTGATGTCCACGTCCATACCGATGAGGGCCGCCGGGCGGCCCTGCGCGTCGCGCCGCGCCACCGTGCCACGCGACATGAGCCAGCGCCACTGGCCCTCGGTGTCCATCACCCGGAACTCGGCTTCGTAGTTGTCTTCCAGCCCGTCCATGGCCCGCGCCAGCTTGGGGGCATTGCGTTCGGCATCCTGCGGGTGGCGCCGGGCGTACCAGCGCTGCCACAGGTCCGGTGCGGCCAGATCGGCGGCGGTGATGCCGAAGGTCTCGTAGAAGCTGCCGTGGCAGCGAAATTCGCGCCGGACGACATCCCATTCCCAGTGCCCCCCCCCCATGGAGTCCAGCACCAGCCGCAATCGCTGCTCCTGCTGCGCGAGTGTCTGCTGGATGTCGCTGCGCGAAAGCTCGGAGCGCGCCTTGCTGGCCAGCAGCAACCGGCCAACGCCCAGCATGAACACCCCGGCGCCATGGTGCCATGGCAGGTTGCGGGTCAGGTCGGGCGCGCTGCCGGCGGCCCAGAGGCTGCCGGCCACCGCCAGGGGCAGGGTCAGCGTCAGCCCGATGAGCGCGGCCCATTTGGGCACATGCAGGCGGTGCCCCACCTTGCGCCACAGCACCCCGGTGGCCACGGCCGCCGCCAGCACGGCGCTGGCGGGCACCACATCGGACACATCGGCCGACAGCGCCGCCACCAGGGCGATCAGCGCCGTGACGATGGCCGCAGGGACGCGGAAAAAAAGTGCCAGGAACGCAGCAGCAGTGGGGTAAGCCACCACCCGCAGTTCAGGGGCGTTCCAGCGCAGTGCCTCAAAAGAAATCCAGGACACGAGGCCGCCTGCCAACCCCAGCAGCAGCAAGGTGCGGCGCGATGGGTGCAAGGACTCGTGCGGCGGCAGCCAGGCCAGCAACAGCAGCAGCGACATGAGCGCTGTGGCAGCCAGAAGGGTGTTGTTACCCATGGCAATGCGCCTGTGCACCCACCTGCGGTGGGGTGGCTTGAGGCCCGGGAGTACAGGGCGCGCGGCCGGGAATGTGTGTGGCAATACAGCGCCGCGTGCCGTTGACGGACTTGGTCAGATGGCAAAAGCCCGATGAAAACCCCATGGGCCAAGTTTAGGGCCGTTCTGAAGCGGGCCGGGCCAGCCTGAGTGTCCTGATAAGTCCCGTTGACAACAGGGTGCCGCACACGATCACCAGGGCGCAGCCAACCATCCACGGCGTGATGCGCTCCCCCAGGAACAGTGCGCCATACAGCACGGCAAACACCGGCGCGATGAAGGTCACGGCCAGCGCCCGGCTGGGCCCGGCGCTCTCGATGAGCCGAAAATACAGGATGTAGCCAATGCCCGTGCACAGCACGGCGATGGCGGCGATGGCGCCCCAGGCGTGCAGGCCGGGCATTTGCGCCGGCCAGAACCACAGCGTGGGCACGGCCAGGCCCAGCGCCGCGCCCAGTTGGCTGCCGGTGGCCGTGGCCAGTGGCGGAATGCCCGTGAGGTAGCGCCGCGCAAAGCTGGCCGACAGGCCGTAGAAGCACGATGCCAGCAGGCAGGCCGCAATGGCCCAGCCGGCGCTGTCGCTCTTGAAGCCGGTGCCCGCCGGCGCGCGCCAGGCCAGCAATGCCACGCCCACAAAACCCAGCGCCAGGCCCACCCAGCGCAGGCGATTGATGCGGTCACCCAGCCACACCCAGGCCACCAGCGCGCCAAACAGTGGCACCGTGGCATTCAGGATGGAGGCCAGCCCGGTCTGGATGTGCATCACGGCCCAGGCAAACAGCGCAAACGGAATGGCAGAGTTGATGACCCCGGCAAACAGGATCGGCCGCCAGTGCTGGCGCAGCGCGGGCCAGTGGCCCTGGCGCAGCATGATGGGCCACAGGAACACGGTGGCCAGTGCCACGCGCAAACCAACCATGGGCAGGGGGCTGAACTCGGCAGCGCCCATTCGCATGAAAAGAAACGATGCGCCCCACAAAGCCGCCAGCAGGATGAATTCTCCGATCCAGGTCGATACAGGCTGGGTTCCCGGGCTGTTCATGCATTTCCTTTGGAGTGGCTTGCGCCAGTGGCGGTGGCGTACGCATTCTCCAGGGTCAGCAAGGCCCTTTTGCGGTCGAGGCCACCGGCGTAGCCGGTAAGGCTGCCGTCCGTGCCCACCACCCGGTGGCAGGGCACGATGACGCTGACCGGGTTGCGCCCCACGGCGGCGCCCACCGCGCGCACAGCCAGGGGACGGCCCAGCTGGCGGCTCAAGGCTCCGTAGCTGGTGGTGGCGCCACGGCCGATGGCCAGCAAGGCGCGCCACACCTCCTGCTGGAACGGCGTGCCACCTGAGAGGTCCAGCGGCAGGTCAAACCCGGCGCGTTCGGCGCGAAGGTACTGCTGAAGCTGGCGTGCTGCTTCCTGCAGCAGCGGGTGGCCTACCGCATCAGCCCAGGCGGCGGGGCCATGAAGCTGCAGGCTGGGCTCGTGGCGCTGTCCTTCAAACCAGACACCGGCCAGGCCGGTGGGCGACGCCGCCAGGCGCACGGGCCCCAGTGCGGTGGAGGTGCGCATCTGCACGGTATGGGGATGGAATTGCATGGCTGAAGGAAGTGGTTTTGTATGAAATTGGCAACCAGCGCTTGATGGGAAAGCGCCAATAGCTATTATTTTGATAGTAATGAAGCTGGTGGCACTGTCCCCACCAGAGTGCCTGCCGCCCAGGCGCGCAGTACCGCGTAGCTGCGCCAGGGCCGCCATGCCTGCGAGGCCTCGGCAGCGGCGCGGGCCGGGTTCTTGTGCCCTTGCACACCCAAAGCCTTGTGCAGCGCCACGTCCCCGGCCGGGAACGCATCGGGCCAGCGCAGCACGCGCATGGCGATGTACTGCGCGGTCCAGTCACCAATGCCGGGCAGGGCGCACAGGGCGGCCGTGGTGGCTGCCACGTCGGCGCCCGCATGAAGCGCGAGGCCCCCGCCGTCCACCGCGCGGGCCAGCGCCACGATGGCGGCCTGGCGCTGGCGCACGATGCCCAGCTGGCCCAGGGTGTCGCCGTCGGCCGCAGCCAGCGTGGCAGCAGTGGGGAACAAGCGGCTCAGTCCGGGCCAGGGCGTGGCGATGGGCTCACCGAGCCGTTCCACCAGCCGCTGGCCCAGGGTGCGCGCAGCGGCCACGGTGATCTGCTGGCCCAGCACGGCACGCACGGCCAGCTCGAAGCCGTCGAATGCACCGGGCACACGCAGCCCGTCCCCGTCCGGGAAATACGGGTGCAGCACGGCGTTGATGGCGGCAGGGTCGGCGTCCAGGTCGAGCATGGCACGCACGCGGCGGATCACGAGCGGCAGCACCGGGTACAGGCTGTCGCTGGTCTGCAGCAGCACCTGGTGGCGGGTCACATCAAAGCGCGCGCTGAACCAGCCCGTGGTCTCGCCGGGCAGGCCGGTGCCGGGTGCGGGCAGGCGCACCGTGCGGCGCAGCGTGGCCTCCTCCGGGAGCACCCATTCCACCCCGTGGAACTGCCGCCGTTCAAAAAAGGCCAGCAGCGCGGGCACGTCAAAGGGGGGGCGCCAGGCCAGTCGCAAGGTGCTGGTGGGCTGCTCCCCGGCGGTGGCGCCGCTGCGCCGCAGCTGTGTGGGGTTCAGACCGTAGTGCCCCGAAAACGCCGCATTGAATCGCCGCACGCTCGCAAAACCGCTAGCCAAGGCCACCTGGGTGACGGGCATGCGGGTGTCGGTGAGCAGCTGCTTGGCGGTCAGGAGCCGGCGCGTCTGCAGGTATTGCAGGGGCGAAACGCCCAGGGCCGCCTCAAAAATACGGCGCAGGTGCCGGTCGCTCACGCCCAGGCGCTCGGCCAGCCGGGCCACCGTGGCGCTGCCTTCACCACGCGCGGACGGTGCGGGCCACAGGTCGGGCGCATCCAGCAGGCGCACGGCCTGCTGCACCAGGATGCCGCTGGCGTCCTGCACCGACCACACCAGCGCCTGCGGGGCCAGTTCGGGCCGGCAGCGCAGGCAGGGGCGAAAGCCTGCGCTCTCGGCCTGGGCGGCCAGCACAAAAAAGCGGCAGTTCTCGCGCCGTGGCGTGCGCACGGCGCACACCGGGCGGCAGTAGATGCCGGTGGAGGTCACGGCGGTGAAAAAGTGCCCGTCAAAACGCGCATCGCGCGCCAGCACGGCCAGATAGCGGCCCTCGTCCAGGGGGGTGTCGGTGGCCAAAGTGGCGGGCGGGGTCGGCGGATTCATGGGCTGGATCATAGGAGCCGGGGGTGTTTTCACTGGCCGTTTTCGGACATGTGCCTGCACGCATGCCCGAAGCGGCCCAGGGGGGGCGCCTACAATGCAGCGGACTTCCAAAACCCGTCCAACCCCTTCGCGAAAGGCCCCCTGCGTGCAGCCCACACCCGCCATTTTCAAAGCCTACGACATCCGCGGCATCGTGCCGTCCACCCTGAATGAAGAAGTGGCCCTGGGCCTGGGCCGGGCCTTTGGTACGGCAGCCCGCGCCGAAGGGCAGACCACCGTGGCGGTGGGCCGCGATGGGCGTCTGTCGGGCCCGGCCATCTCGGGTGCGCTGATCCAGGGCTTGGTGGAGGCGGGCATCGAGGTGATTGACGTGGGCCTGGTGACCACGCCGCTCTTGTACTTTGCGGCCAGCACGCTGTGCAACAGCGGTATCCAGGTCACGGGCAGCCACAACCCCAAGGACTACAACGGCTTCAAGATGGTGCTCAATGGCCGTGCCATCTATGGCGAAGAGATCCAGACCCTGCGCAGCACCATGGAGCAGGAAACCTGGCGGCTGCTGCCCGGCGGCTCGGTGCGCCATGTGGACGTGCTGCCTGCCTACCGCGAGCGCATCGTGGGCGACGTGAAGCTGGCCCGCCCGATCAAGATCGTGGTGGACTGCGGCAACGGCATTGCCGGTGCGTCGGCGCCGGACATCTTCCGCGCACTGGGCTGCGAGGTGATCGAGCTGTTCTCCGAGGTCGACGGCAACTTCCCCAACCACCATCCCGACCCCAGCAAGCCGGAGAACCTGCGCGACCTGATCGACGCCCTGAAGACCAGCGACGCCGAACTGGGCCTGGCCTTCGACGGCGACGGGGACCGCCTGGGCATCGTGACCAAGGACGGCACCAACATCTTCCCGGACCGCCAGATGATGCTGTTTGCGCAGGACGTGCTCTCGCGCGTGCCCGGCGGCGAGATCATCTTCGACGTGAAATGCACCCAGCGCCTGGCGCCCGCCATTGCGGCGGCAGGCGGCGTGCCGGTGATGTTCAAGACCGGCCACTCACTCATCAAGGCCCGCATGAAGGAGACCAACTCCCCGCTGGGCGGCGAGATGAGCGGCCACATCTTCTTCAAGGAGCGCTGGTATGGCTTTGACGACGGCACCTATGCAGGCTGCCGCCTGCTGGAAATCCTGAGCAAGAGCAGCGACCCGAGCGCCGTGCTCAACGCGCTGCCCACCAGTTTCTCCACCCCCGAGCTGAACGTGGCCTGCGCCGAGGGCGAGCCGCACCGCCTCACCGCCGAGCTGCAGGCCCTGGCGGCCGATACCTTCGCCGCGCCCGCCACCATCAGCACCATCGACGGCCTGCGCGTGGACTGGCCCGATGGCTTTGGCCTGATCCGCGCCAGCAACACCACGCCGGTACTGGTGCTGCGTTTTGAGGGCCATACCACCGAGGCCCTGGCCCGCATCGAAGCCGCCATGCTCGCCCTGCTGCACCGGGTCAAGCCCGACGCCCACGTGGGCGCTGCCAGCCACTGACGCGGCGCATCCCCGAACCCGCCGCCGCGCAACCCTCTGTCTCCTCATCAAAACACCCCGCATGAAGCCGACCTTGTCCACCCCTTTGCGTGTCGCTGCTGCCCAGTCGCCCTCGGCGCCGGGTGATGTGGCGCGCAACGTGCAGACCCACCTGGCCTTTGTGCGGGCGGCGGTGCACGAACGTGTGTTGGTGCTGGTGTTTCCCGAGCTGTCGCTTACGGGGTATGAGCCGAAGCTGCTGGCGGCCAATGTGCTGTCGGCCGACCACCCCGCGCTGGCCCCTTTGCGGCAGGCGGCCCAGCACCACGGCATCACCCTGGTGGTCGGCGCCCCCGCCGCTCCGGTCGTGGAGGGCGCCTTGCCTGCCATTGGCGCCTGGGTGCTGGGGGCCGACGGCAGTGTGGCGCTGTACCGCAAGCGCCACCTGCACGCCAGTGAGGAGCAGTTCGCCAGTGCCGGCACCGACGACGTCCAGGTGCTGCTGCTGGCCGGTGAACCCACGGGTCTGGCCGTGTGTGCCGACATCACGCACCCCGAGCACGCCCTGGCCGCCAGCAATGCGGGCGCTGGGCTGTACGCGGCGGGTGTGCTGATTTCCGAAAAAGCCTATGGGGCCGAATCGGCCCTGCTGCAGGGCTATGCCAGTGACCACGACATGGCGGTGCTGGCAGCCAACTACAGCGGGCCATCCGGCGGCTATGTCAGCGCGGGCCGCAGCGCCTTCTGGGCGCCCGGTGGCCACTGCGTGGCAGCCGCGCCCGATGACAGCGCCTGCCTGGTGTGGGCTGCGCGGGGCGACAGTGGCTGGACGGGCGGCGTGGTGGAGCTGATCGGCTGATCCTTTCCGAATGAACGCTGCCCGCGCCCTGTATTCGCTGGTGACCTGGTGCGCGCAGCCCTTGCTGCGCCGCAAGCTGCGCCGCCGCGCCATGGCCGAGCCCGGTTATGCCCATGCGGTGGGCGAGAGGTTTGGCCGGTATCCGGTGCCCATGGACAGCATGGTCTCGCACCACAGCGTCGACCCGTTGGGGCAATTTGTCTGGGTCCATGCCGTGTCGCTGGGCGAAACCCGTGCCGCCGCGATCTTGCTGACCCAGCTGCGGGAGCAGCTTCCGGGCATGCGCCTGCTGCTCACCCATGGCACGGCCACCGGACGGGCCGAGGGCGAAAAGCTGCTGATGCCCGGCGATGTGCAGGTGTGGCAACCCTGGGATACGCCCGGCGCCGTGGCGCGGTTTCTACGCACCTTTCGCCCGGCCATCGGCATCCTCATGGAAACCGAGGTCTGGCCCAACCTGGTGGCAGGCTGCCAGCAGCGTGGCGTGCCGCTGGTACTGGCCAATGCGCGTTTCAACGCCAAGTCGCTGCACAAGGCCCAGCGGCTGGCCGCGCTGGCCCGGCCCGCCTATGGGGGCCTGGCCGCTGTCTGGGCGCAGACCGAGGACGACGCCACCCGCCTGCGGGCCATCGGTGCCCCGGTGCGCGGCGTGTTTGGCAACCTCAAGTTCGACGTGGTGCCCGATGCCACCCAAATTGCCCAGGGCCGGGCCTGGCGCGCCCACACCGGGCGCCCCGTGGTCCTGCTGGCGAGCAGCCGCGAGGGCGAGGAGGCGATGTGGATCGAGAATTTCAAGCAAAAACAGGCTCTAGCGCTTGATGGAAAAGCGCCAATTGCTATCAATAGTGAAGCAATCGGCGTGCAGTGGCTCATCGTGCCGCGCCACCCCCAGCGGTTTGACGAGGTGCAGCAGTTGCTCCTGCGCGCCGGGCTCACCGTGTCGCGCCGCACCCACTGGTCGGCAGAGCCCGAGGCGGCCGACGTGTGGCTGGGCGATTCACTGGGAGAAATGGCGCTGTACTACGGCCTGGCCGATGTGGCCTTGCTGGGCGGCAGTTTTGCGCCCCTGGGCGGCCAGAACCTGATCGAGGCCGCCGCCTGTGGCTGCCCCGTGGTGCTGGGCCCCCACACCTTCAACTTTGCCGAGGCGGCCGAACTGGCCTGTGCGGCGGGGGCCGCCCAGCGCGTGCCCGACATGGCCGCGGGCATGGCCCTGGCGGCCAGGCTGGCGACGGATGCCACGCAGCAGGCCGCCGCCAGCGGCCGCGCCACCCGTTTTGCCACGGCACACCGGGGGGCCGCACGGGCCACGGTGCAGGCCATTTTGGGCATCGTGCAACCGGACATGCCACTTCAGGATTGGTGAGGCTGCCAGCCCCCACCGAGGGCCCTGAACACCGCCACCGCAGCACGGGCGGACTCTGTGCGTGCCTGTGCCCGCGCATCCGACACGCGCAGCAGGCTTTCGTCGGCTTGCAGGACTTCGATCCGGCTCACCACACCTTTCTGATACGCAGCAAATGAAGCGGCTCGCGCCTGGCCCAGCGAGTCAACCCCTTGGCTCAGCGCCGCCGCCTGCTCTTCGCGTTTCACGAGCGCCGAAAACGCATCCTCCACTTCTTGTGTTGCGCGCAGGGCGGCCAAGCGGTATGCGGCCAGCAGCTCGGCTTCCCGGCCTTTGGCCAACTCGATTTGTGCGTTGATGCGCCCGAAATCAAACAATCGCCAGCGCAGGCCCAGCACGCCGGCGGACTGCGTGGCACCGCTGCTGAAAAGGTTGCCCCCGGAAAGGGAGGTCGCACTGCCGATCAAGCCACTCAACGAAAGCTTGGGGTAGTACTCGGCCATCGCGATACCGATGCGCGCGTTCGATCCCGCAAGGCGGCGCTCGGCCGCAATCAGGTCAGGCCGGCGCGTGAGCAATTCGCCCGGCGATCCGGTGCTGACAATTCGCGGAGCGGCGGGAAAGGCCCCAGCAGTCGCCAGGTCGGCCCGGTGGGTTCCGGGGTGTGAGCCCAGCATGACATCCAGGGCGTTCATGGCCGTGTCCAGCCCCGCCTCCAGCACTGGCAAGGCCGCCCGGACTTGGGCAAGCGCACCTTCGGCCTGCCTGCGCTGAAGTTCGGCCGCCAGCCCTTTGCTGTGCAAGAGCGAGACCGTCGAAAACAGCTCTTCCTGGGTCTGAATCTGCCGCCGTGCGAGGTCAAGGCGCGTTTGAAGTCCTCGGACGGTGATGTAGACATCGGCCGTCTGCGCGGCCACAGCCAACCGTACCGCCACTGCGGCCGCTTCTGACGCCTGGTACTCGGCCAGTGCGGCTTCGCGCCCACGGCGCAGGCCTCCGGACAAGTCCAGCTCCCAGCTGGCGCCACCGTTCATTTCGTAAGCGCTGCCATGGCGGTTGAAATCGGGCGTGGAATCCAAGACTTGTCCAAGAGGTGTCTCCACGGATTGGTATGCCTTGGCGGCCTGGCCGCTGGCGTAGCCGGACGGTAGCAGCGCAGCATTCGCGACCCCCAGCCCTGCACGCGCCTGTGTGACGCGGGCGAACGCCTGCGCGACATCAAGGTTCTGTTCGAGCGCCAGTGACACAAACCGGCTCAGCTGCGCATCACCGAAGCCATCCCACCAGACGGCAAGATCCACTGTGCCAGCCGCAGCCCGTTGCTCGACGGTCGTCTGGCCAGGGTACCGTTCCGGCGCATGCCAGTGAGGGCGCGCGTAGTTCGGGCCCACCGCGCAACCGGCCAAAAGGCAGGCAGCAGTGAGTGCGGCGAGGGTGTGTTTGGTTGGCATGGCAGTTTCCAAGTGTGAATTTGTGACCATAATACCAAATGGTCACTGGTTGTTCATTGAGGAAACTACGGCTAAGCTGCATCCATGAAAAAATCAGACACCCCGGCTGTCCTGACCCGCGGCCCGGCCGACCATGAAGTGAGAGACCAAGTCGTCGCAGCAGCCACCCAGCACTTCAGCCGGTACGGCTATGAGAAGACTACCGTCTCGGACCTTGCCAGAGCCATCGGCTTCTCCAAGGCCTACATCTACAAATTCTTCGAATCGAAGCAGGCCATTGGCGAGATGATTTGCGCCAATTGCCTGCGCGAGATCGAAGGGGAGGTGAGGGCGGCGGTGGCACAAACCGATCTGCCCCCCGAAAAACTGAGGCGGATGTTCAAGACCATCATTGAGGCAAGCCTGCGCCTGTTTTTTCAGGACCGCAAACTGTTTGAGATTGCCACGTCGGCCGCCAGCGAGCGGTGGCCTTCGGTCGTGGCCTATGAGGAGCGCACGCAGAAGCTGATTCAGGACATCCTTCAGGAGGGGCGGCAGAGCGGAGACTTTGAGCGCAAGACGCCCGTGGACGAAACGGCGCTAGCGGTCTACCTCGTGATCCGGCCCTATCTCAACCCTCTGCTGTTGCAGCACAGTTTTGACTACAACCAGGAGGCGCCGGCACATTTGTCGAGCTTGGTTCTGCGAAGTTTGTCCCCTTGATCCAAAAATCCGCTTGTGACTATTGACTAAATTAGTCACAAGAAACAAAATGAAAGTCCTGATCACTTCGTCACTGGGACTTTCATGCTTTGGCGCCGCCTTTCTATCTCTGCCGTCCTCTGCGCATTGCCGTTTGCGCTGATCGCTTGCGGCCATGAGTCGCCGCCCGATCCGCGCACTCAATCACCGCAAGTACGCGTCGCCACGGTCCAAGAGGCCGGCGCCTCGTCGCGAACCTTCACCGGAACCGTAGCGGCCCGGGTTCAGAGCGACCTGGGCTTTCGCGTGCCAGGCAAGGTGCTGGAGCGGCTGGTCGACACAGGGCAGGCCGTCAAACGGGGCCAGGTGCTGATGCGCATCGACCCCGCTGATCTGAGGCTCGCCGTCCATGCGCAGCAGGAGGCGGTGGCTGCAGCCCGGGCACGTGCTCTGCAGACGGAAGGCGACGAGGCCCGCTACCGCGATCTGCGGGGCACGGGCGCGATATCGGCCACGGCCTACGATCAGGCCAAGGCGGCGGCGGACGCTGCGAAAGCCCAACTCAGTGCCGCCGAGGCGCAGGCCGACCTGGCTCTCAACGCGCGCCGCTATGCAGAGCTGGTGGCAGACAGCGATGGCGTGGTCGTGGAAACGCTGGCCGAACCCGGCCAGGTCGTGAACGCCGCTCAAGTGGTGGTGCGAATGGCGCGGGGAGGTCCGCGCGAAGCCGTCGTACAACTCCCGGAAACCGTGCGCCCCGCAGTCGGTTCCGCCGGGCAGGCCACATTGTTTGGCAAAGAGGGCGTGGTGGTGCCCACCACACTGCGGCAGCTTTCGGATGCCGCCGACCGGTTGACCCGCACCTTTGAGGCGCGCTATGTGCTCAAAGGCGAACTCGCCAACGCCCCCCTGGGCGCCACGGTCAGTGTCCGGATTCTGGATGCAGCGTCTGCTGCGCCTGACGATCTACTGGTGCCTATTGGCGCGCTGATCGACATGGGCAAGGGCCCGGGAGTCTGGGTCATCCGCGGCGCGCCCGCCAAAGTCTACTGGCAGCCCGTTGCGGTCGGCCACCTGACGGACAGTGGCGCGCGCATCACCGGCAAACTCCAGCAAGGGGAGCAAATCGTTGCGCTGGGTGCGCATTTGTTGCACGAAGGTGATCAAGTGACGGTGGCCGACCGGGCCGATGCCGCTGCAGCAGGAGTCCGCCCGTGAGCGCAAGCCGCTTCAACCTGTCGGCGCTCGCGGTGCGCGAACGCTCCATCACCCTGTTCCTGATCGCCCTCATCACACTGGCGGGACTGGTGGCGTTTCTCCAACTGGGCCGGGCGGAAGACCCAGCCTTCACCGTGAAGGTGATGACCATCGTGACCGCGTGGCCCGGCGCCTCCGCGCAGGAAATGCAGGACCAGGTCGCCGAAAAGATCGAAAAGCGGCTGCAAGAGTTGCGTTGGTACGACCGCTCCGAAACTTACACCCGGCCTGGCCTGGCGTTCACGACGCTGACGTTGCTCGACAGCACACCGCCTTCACTGGTGCAGGAGCAGTTCTACCAAGCCCGCAAGAAGGTGGGGGATGAAGCGGGCAACCTACCGTTGGGTGTGATCGGGCCCATGGTCAACGACGAATACGCGGATGTGACGTTTGCGCTGTACGCGCTCAAGGCGAAGGGCGAAGCACAGCGCCTGCTGGTGCGGGACGCCGAGACGCTGCGCCAGCGGCTTTTGCATGTGCCTGGGGTGAAGAAGGTCAACATTACGGGCGAACAATCCGAGCGCATCTATGTCGAGTTTTCGCACGAACGCCTGGGCACTCTGGGCATCAGCCCGCAGGACGTGTTCGCGGCACTCCACAGCCAGAACGCCCTGACACCTGCAGGGTCCGTTGACACCAAGGGCCCGCAAGTGTTCATCCGCCTGGATGGCCCGTTCGACGAACTCCAGAAGATCCGCGACACGCCGGTGTCAGCGCAAGGCCGTACCCTCAAGCTGTCGGACATAGCCACGGTCCAGCGCGGCTATGAAGACCCGGCGACCTTCATGATCCGCAATGGTGGCGAGCCTGCGTTGCTGCTCGGCGTTGTCATGCGCGAGGGCTGGAATGGGCTGGACCTGGGCAAGGCGCTGGATGGTGAGGTGAGCGCCATCAACGCTGACCTGCCGTTGGGTATGGGCCTGACCAAGGTCACGGACCAGGCCGTCAACATCAGCGCCTCGGTCGATGAGTTCATGGTCAAGTTCTTTGCCGCACTGCTCGTGGTCATGCTGGTGAGCTTTGTCAGCATGGGCTGGCGCGCAGGCCTGGTGGTCGCGGCTGCCGTGCCACTGACCTTGGCGATCGTCTTCGTGGTGATGGCTGCGACGGGCAAGAACTTCGACCGCATCACGCTGGGGTCGTTGATTCTGGCACTCGGACTCTTGGTGGATGACGCCATCATCGCGATCGAAATGATGGTCGTGAAGATGGAAGAGGGCTACAGCCGTGTGGCCGCGTCCGCTTACGCCTGGAGCCACACCGCTGCCCCCATGCTCTCCGGCACACTGGTCACGGCGGTTGGTTTCATGCCCAATGGCTTCGCAGCATCGACTGCGGGCGAATACACCAGCAACATGTTCTGGATCGTCGGCATTGCGCTCATCGCGTCTTGGGTCGTTGCGGTGGTTTTCACGCCCTACCTGGGTGTCAAGCTGCTACCCAACTTCAAAAAGGTCGAGGGAGGCCATGCCGCGATCTATGACACGCAGCGCTACAACCGCTTGCGCCAGGTGTTGGGGCGCGTGATCGCCCGCAAATGGCTCGTCGCCAGCGCCGTGGTCGGTCTTTTCGTGGTGGCCATCCTGGGCATGGGTATCGTCAAAAAACAGTTCTTCCCGATCTCGGACCGGCCAGAAGTTCTGGTCGAGGTACAGATGCCCTACGGCACATCGATCACGCAGACCAGCGACGCAACCGCAAAGGTGGAGGCATGGCTGGCGAAGCAGGCAGAAGCCAGCATCGTCACAGCCTATGTCGGACAGGGCGCGCCGCGTTTTTACTTGGCGATGAGCCCAGAGCTTCCCGACCCTTCGTTTGCCAAGATCGTGGTCAGCACGGGCAGCCAGGAAGAGCGTGATGCGTTGAAGCACCGGCTGCGCCAAGCAGTTGCCGACGGGCTGGCCCCTGAGGCGCGGGTGCGAGTTACTCAGCTCGTGTTCGGCCCGTATTCACCGTTTCCGGTCGCCTACCGGGTCATAGGCCCCGACACCGACAAGCTTCGCGAAATAGCGGCCGAAGTGCAACAGGTCATGACCACCAGTCCGATGATGCGCACAGTCAATACCGACTGGGGTACGCGCACGCCCACTCTGCACTTCACTTTGAACCAGGACCGGCTGCAAGCGCTAGGCCTGACCTCCAGCGCGGTGGCGCAGCAACTGCAGTTCTTCCTGAACGGTGTGCCTGTCACCGCCGTGCGCGAGGACATTCGCACGGTGCCGGTGGTAGCCCGCTCGGTGGGTGACGTCCGGCTCGACCCTGCAAGGATTGCGGATTTCACGCTGTCTGGCGCCAATGGCCAACGCATACCACTGTCTCAGGTTGGGAAAGTCGATGTGCGCATGGAGGAGCCCGTCCTGCGCCGGCGCGACCGGATGCCGACGATCACCGTGCATGGCGATATCGCCGATGGCGTGCAGCCTCCAGATGTTTCCACCTCCATCACCGCGCAGCTGCGGCCCGTCATGGACAAGTTGCCAGGCGGCTACCGCATCGAAGAAGCCGGCTCCATCGAGGAGTCGGGCAAGGCGACCCAAGCCATGTTGCCCCTCTTTCCCATCATGCTGGCGGCCACGTTGCTCATCATCATCTTCCAGGTGCGCTCGATCTCCGCGATGGTCATGGTCTTTTTGACGAGCCCGCTAGGTCTGATTGGCGTAGTACCCACCCTGCTGGTCTTCGGCCAGCCGTTCGGCATCAATGCGCTGGTGGGCCTGATTGCGCTGTCAGGCATCCTGATGCGCAATACGCTCATCCTGATAGGACAAATCGATCACAACCAGCAAGAGGGACTGGAACCGTTCCAAGCGGTGGTTGAGGCGACCGTGCAGCGTGCACGCCCGGTGATCCTGACGGCACTCGCGGCGATCCTGGCCTTCATCCCTCTGACCCATTCGGTGTTCTGGGGGGCTCTTGCGTACACGCTGATTGGGGGCACATTGGCGGGGACGGTTCTGACGCTTGTATTCCTGCCCGCCATGTATTCCATCTGGTTCCGGATTCGGCCCGACGACAACAAACCCCTTGTGGCCAGGGAGACACCGGTGTGAACGGGCGAAAGCGCCCGTCGGCAGACCCGGAAACTGTGCCCAACGGCCCTCGTGTGCCGCTGAGCAGTCTGCATAACCACCACCCCCCCCAAGGAGCCAGCGCTGTGTCGAACTCCCCAGTTGTCGTTGTGACCGGTGTCTCATTGGGCATTGGCCGCGCCATGGCCACCAAATTCTCAGAGCAAGGCTGCCGGGTTTTTGGCACCGCCCGCAATCTTGCAAAGACCGCATACCCGCAGGCCCCGTCGATGCAAACCTGCGAAAACGCTTGGGCTTGGCTGAATCAGCGCCCGGGGTTCGGGGGCAAGCGGACTTTGTGGCGAGGTTCCTCGCTACAGGTAGCGGATAGCCGAGGGCCGGCAACCGGCCTTCTCTCGCTCTGCGCCGTGCTGCCCTATAGCCCCTTTATTTGACCAGCAGCGCGTTGATCGCCTCGACGTCCTGCTGCGTCAGCGTGCCTGCTGCCTGGCGCAGCTTGAGCGTGCCCAGCAGCACGTTGTAGCGGGCCTGGGCCAGGTCGCGCTTGGTCTGGAACAGCTGGCTTTGGGCGTTCAGCACGTCGATGTTGATGCGCACACCCACCTGGTAACCGAGCTTGTTGGCGTCCAGCGCGCTCTGGCTGGAGGCTTCGGCCGCTTCCAGGGCCTGCACCTGGCCCTGGCCGGACTGCACGCCAAAGAAGGCGGCGCGCGTGGCCTGGGCCACGTTGCGGCGGGCGGTTTCGAGGTCGGCTGCGGCTTTTTCTTCCAGCGCCAGCGTTTCCTTGACACGGTTTTGCACCGAGAACCCAGCGAACAGCGGCAGGTTAAAAGCCACGCCCACGCTGGCGCTGTTGGTGCGGTTGTTCACGCCGGGCGAGGTGATGGTGCCGTTCGGGTTGCGCGTGATGTTGTAGCCCACCTGCAGGTCCAGGGTGGGCAGGTGGCCGGTTTCGGCCTTTTTGGTTTCCAGCCGGGCAATGTCCAGCGCGATCGCGGCCTGGCGCACGCCGGGCTGCTGGTCGCGTGCTGTATCGACCCAGGTCGCCACGTTGTCGGGCTGCGCCGTGGGCAATTGCACGGGCAGCGCCAGTGGCTGGGGCTTGGTGCCCGTGATGCCCACCAGCTGGTCCAGCGCCAGGCGCTTCACGCGCAGGTCGTTTTCAGCGGCGATTTCCTGTGCAACCACCAGGTCGTAGCGGGCCTGGGCCTCGCGCGAGTCGGTGACGGTGGTGGTGCCCACCTCGAAGTTGCGCTTGGCGGAGGCGAGCTGTTCCGACACGGCAGCTTTTTGTGCCTGCACGAAGGCCAGGGTGTCTTGCGCCGCCAGCACGTCAAAGTAAGCCTGGCTCACACGCACCAGCAGGTCCTGCGTGGCGGCGTCGAGCTGCGCCTGCGCCACGTCGATGCCGCGCTGGCCTTGCTCCAGCGTGATGCGGTTGGCGGGACGGTACAGCGGCTGCGATGCCTGCACGCCCAGGGTCTGCGTGGTGCCGGTGTTTTCGATGGGCGGGCGGCTCAGCTCCACATTGGCGCGGCTGAGTCCGGCCGTGAGCCCGGCGCTGGGCAGCAGGCCTGCGCGGGCCTGGTCGGCGCGGCGGGACGCCGCATCGAGCTGGGCGCGGGCCGACTGCCAGGTCGTGTCATAAGTGCGGGCCGATTCCACGAGGTCCACCAGGCTCTGGGCGTGCACCGGGGCGCTCAGCGCCGCGCCGAGCGCCAGGGACAGAAGAGACAGGGAGCGGGGCCGTAGCGGTGTCATGGGGGTCCTTCGGGAGAGTCTGCGGTTCGAAATGGGAGCGAAACAGGTCAGAGGGTGGCGAGGCGGCACGTGCGACCCTCCATCAGTAGCGGGGTACGGCGGGGTCGTTTTCATGCGACCACGCATCGATGCCGCCCGTGATATTGGCCAGCTGCTCAAAACCGTTGTGCTGCAGGAAGGTGGCTACGCGCAGGCTGCGTGCGCCGTGGTGGCACAGGCAGGCAATGGGGCGGGCAGGGTCCAGCTCGGCCAGGCGCGCTGCCAGCTCCCCCATGGGGATGGCCACCAGCTCAAAGCCGTCCGCGCGCACGCTGGCGGTCTGCAGCTCCCAGGGTTCGCGCACGTCCAGCACCAGGGGCTGGCTGCCTTCGGGTGCGGCGGCAAACCAGGCAGACAGCTGGGCGGGGCGGACGTGATCGATCATGCAGAACTCCGAAGGATGAAATCAGACTCAGAACGTGAAGCCGGACGGCTCGGGGAAGTTCACCAGGCGTGGTGCGATGGTGTCCCAGGGCGACGTGGTCTCGAAACGGTCACCGGTGCGGCGGGTCAGCGTGAAGCGCATCACGGGTTCGCCACCCACAATGCCGCCCAGGCGGCCACCGTCGCGCAGCAGTGAGAGCAGGGCGGTGGGCACTTGGGCCACCGATCCGCTGAGCACGATCACGTCAAAAGGGCCGTCGGGAATGGCGTCACGGGCGCCGTCGTTCAGGCGCACATCGGCGTTCTGGATGCCCGCATCGCGCAGGTTCTCGCGGGCCATTTCGGCCAGTTCGGGGTTGATTTCGAGGGATACCACACGCTCGGCGCGGTGGGCCAGCAGGGCGGCCATGTAACCCGAGCCGGAGCCAATCTCCAGCACTCGGTCGGTCGGTTTGATCTGCAGGTCCTGCAGGATGCGGGCTTCCACGCGCGGCTGCAGCATGCTGTGGCCCAGGCGCACGGCCTCTTCGGCGTCGTTGCCCAGCAGGGGCACTTCAATGTCCATGAACGCCAGGCTGCGGTAGGCCGGGGGGACAAAGTCTTCGCGGCGCACCACGGCCAGCAGGTCGAGCACATCGGCGTCGAGCACGTTCCAGGGGCGGATCTGCTGCTCGATCATGTTGTAGCGGGCCTGCGCAATAGGATCGCTGATGTTGGCGGACGTGTTCAGGGGCATGTTCATGGAATTTCTCCGTGGGAGGCAGGTGTCGGGACGATCAGGACAAACCCTTGATTTTAGGCGCTGCCGGGGCCCGGCCGAACTTGCGCAGCGCCCACTGTGCCAAGTCGTCCATGTAGCAATACACCACCGGCACCACCACCAGCGTCAGCAAAGATGAGGTGATCACCCCGCCAATCACGGCCTGGCCCATGGGCGCGCGCTGCTCCGAGCCTTCCGATAGCGCAAAAGCAAGCGGCACCATGCCGAAGATCATGGCCAGCGTGGTCATGAGGATGGGGCGCAACCGCACGCGGGCGGCCAGCAACAGGGCGTCCGCACGGGGCAGGCCCGGCACGGTCTGGCCCTCGTCGTTCACATGCTCCTCGCGGGCTCGGATGGCAAAGTCCACCAGCAGGATGGCGTTCTTGGTGACCAGCCCCATGAGCATGACCACGCCGATGATCGAGAACATCGACAGCGTGGAGCGGAACATCAGCAGCGCCAGCACCACGCCAATCAGCGTGAGCGGCAGCGAGGTCATGAGCGCCAGCGGCTGCAGGAAGCTCTTGAACTGGCTCGCCAGGATCATGTAGATGAAGATGATCGCCATGGCCAGCGCCGAGATGGCGTAGCCAAACGATTCCGCCATGTTCTTGGTGGAGCCGCTGAACTGGTAGCGGTAGCCGGGCGGGAAGCTCACGCTCTCCAGCGCCTTCTTGATGTCATTGGACACCTCGCCCGCCGAGCGTTGCGCCACGTTGGCGTTCACGGCCACTTCGCGGGTCAGGTCGCGCCGGTTGATCTGGTTGGCACCGGTGGATTCGGTCACGCGGGCCACCTGGTTCAGGCGCACGATGCGCGTGGTGCCATCGGCGGCCGTCAGGGCAAAGGGCAGGCGCTCCAGGTCGGCCGGGGCGGTGCGGGCCTCGGGGGCCAGGCGCACATTCACGTCATAGGTCTGGTCGTCAGGAGCACGCCAGTTGCCCACCGTGGTGCCTGCCACCAAGGTGCGCAGCGATGCGGCCATGGGTGCCACGGAAAGGCCCAGGTCGGATGCCACTTCGCGCCGCACGTCGAGGGCGATCACGGGCTTGTCGGGCTTTGCGCTGGTGTCCAGGTCCACCAGGCCGGGGATGTCGCGGATCTTTTCGGTGACCACCTTCGTCAGGCGCTCCAGCTCCTGCAGGTCAGACCCCTGCAGCGAAAACTCCACCTGCTTCTGGCCACCCACCGCATCGAGCAGGCCCACGTGGGTGATGGTGATGCCCGGTACCGTCTTGAGGCGCTCGCGCAGCACGTCAGACATCTGGTCCACGCTGCGGCTGCGGTCCTTGCGGTCCACCAGGCGCACATAGATATTGGCGTAGATCTTGCCCTGGGCATTGCCTGTGTTGATGGTGGCCAGCGTGTAGCGCACCTCGGGCATCTCGCGCAAGATACCTTCCACCTGCCGCGCCTTGGCCTCGGTGGTTTCGAGCGACGAGCCCACGGGGGTATAGAAATTGAGCGATGTTTCAGAGAAATCGGCCTTGGGCACGAACTCGGTGCCCAGCAGCGGCACCATGAAGACGCTCAGCACAAAAATGGCCAGCGCAATGCCCATCGTGGCCAGCTTGTGCACCAGCGACCAGCGCAGGATGCGCTGGTAGCCCTCTGCCAGCGCGTCGGTGGCTCGGTCGAACCAGCCGGTGACGCGGCCGATGGTCTTGTCGTAGAAGGTGACAGGCTCTGTCTTCTGGCCGTGGGCGTGGATGCTCGGGTCATGCCAGATACTCGACAGCATGGGGTCGAGCGTGAAACTCACAAACATCGAGATCATCACCGCCGCGACAATGGTGATGCCGAACTCGTGGAAAAACTTGCCGATGATGCCGCCCATGAAGCCGATGGGCATGAACACCGCCACGATGGACAGCGTGGTGGCCAGCACCGCCAGGCCAATCTCCTGCGTTCCGTCCATGGCGGCGGCGTAGGCGCCTTTGCCCATTTGCACATGGCGCACGATGTTCTCGCGCACCACGATGGCATCGTCGATCAACAGGCCCACGCACAGCGAGAGCGCCATCAGCGTGATCATGTTGATGGTGAAGCCAAACATGTTCATGAACAAAAACGTGCCGATCAGCGCAATCGGCAGGGTCAGCCCGGTGATCACGGTGGAGCGCCAGGAGTTCAGGAACAGGAAGACGATCAACACCGTGAGGATGGCGCCCTCAATCAGCGTCTGGCGCACGTTGTTCACCGCCACGCGGATGGGGCGGGCGCTGTCGCCGATGGTCTCCAGCCGCACGCCAGGGGGCAGCTGGTTTTTCAGCTCCACCACGGCGGCGCTCAGGCCATCCACCACTTCAATGGTGTTTTCGCCCTGCGACTTCTGCACCGACAGCAGCAGCGTGCGCTGGCCGTTGTACAGGGCCAGGCTCTCGACCTCCTGCGCGCCATCGTTCACACGGGCAACCTGGTCCAGCCGCACAGGGGCCCCGTTTTTACGGGCCACGATGATTTTGCCGAAATCTTCAGGGCGCTCCATGCGCGCATCGATCTGCACCACGCGCTCCTGCGCGAGAGACCGGATGGAGCCTACGGGCAGGTCCTGGTTCTCGTTCCGCACGGCGGTGGCCACCTGGTCGGGTGTCACGCCAAAGGCTTCAAGCGCCTGCGGGTTCAGGTAGATGTTGATCTCGCGCTTGGTGGCGCCCACCAGGTTCACGGCGCCCACGCCGCGCACGTTCTCCAGGCGCTTCTTCAGGATCTGCTCGGCCCAGGTGGTCAATTCGACGGCGCTGCGCGGCTTGGCACCCGCCGTGTCGTCTGGCAACACGGCCAACGACCACACGGCCCTGCTGGCGGGGTCAAAGCGCAGCACACGCGGCTCCTTGACCTCGGTGCGCAGCAAGGGGCGCACGGTGGCGACCTTCTCGCGCACGTCTTCAGCGGCCTTGCGGCCATCGATGTGGAGCTGGAACTCGATGATGACAACGGCCGTGCCCTCATAGCTGCGCGAGGTGAGGGCGTTGATGCCCGCAATCGAGTTGACGCCTTCCTCGATCTTCTTGGTGACTTCGCTCTCGACGATTTCAGGTGACGCACCGGGGTAGTCCACGGTGACCACCACCACCGGGAAGTCGATGTTCGGAAACTGATCGACCTTGAGGCGCTGGTAGGAGAACAGGCCCAGCACGACGATGGCAAGCATCACCATCGTGGCGAACACGGGGTTTTTCAGGCTGACTTTGGTGAACCACATGGTGCGTCAGTGCTGTCAGGGGGCTGCGCGGGATGCTGCTGGCAACGCCGTGGGGACCGCTGCGGCAGCCACCGCCACGGCAGTGCCCTCGCGCAATTGGCCGATCCGGCCCGCAATGACCACCGTGCCTTCGGGCACACCTTCCACCGCCACGAGGGTCTGGCCGCCCACCACGGCACGCGTGCCGGTCTTGACCTCTGCATAGGCCACGCGGCCATCCTTCAGTGTTTGCAGATAGGGCGTGGGCTTGTCGGTGCGCACGGCATCCAGCGGCACGGCCAGCACGTCGGCCCGCCCGGTATCCAGCGTGCCCTGCACAAACAGGCCTTGCCGCAGTGGCGTGGCGCCGGAGGCCTGCTCCACCCGCAGGTAGACGGGCACCGTGCGGCTGCCGGCCTGGGCGCTGGGGTTGATGCGCACCACGGTGGCAGGCACCGGGGCCGCGATGCCCTCGATGGTGAGTTGCGCCTTTTGGCCCACCCGCACCGCGACCGAATCCGCCGGATTGAGCAGTGCCTCGAGCTCCAGCCGCGACAGGTCCACCACCTCGATGATGCGGGCGTCCACCGCCACGCGCTCGCCCGGCTGGGCCAGGCGCTGCGCCACCAGCCCGCTGATGGGGCTCTTGAGCACCGTGTCCTCCAGCGCCTTGCGTGCCACGTCGGCCGCTGCCACGGTGGCCTGGTAGCTGGATTGGGCCGCCTCGAGGCTGGCCTGCGAGGTGACCAGTGCCGTGGCCGAGATAAATCCCTGGTCCACCAGTGCCCGGTTGTTGGTGTACTGGCGCTGGTTGATCTCCACCTGGGATTTGGCGGCGTCGGCCTGCTGCTGCGCCTGGCGCAACCGTGCGCGGGCTTCGGTGGGGTCGATGCGGGCCACTTCCTGCCCGGCTTTCACGCTGTCGCCCTCACGCACCGTGAGACCTTGCAATTCACCGCCCACGCGGGCCTTGACCATGGCCGAATCCACCGCGCGCAAGGCCCCGGACACCGGCACCCCGAGCGAGAGGTTCTGCCGCCGCACTGGCAACACCTCATCGGCGGCCACTTGCAGCGGCGCCTGGGCGCGCTGCGCCGTGGCTTCGGTCAGCGCCTTTTGCTGCGCCTGCCGCGCCGCCATGGCACGCCACACGCCGCCACCGAGCAAGACAACAACGACGGCTGCTGCCATCCAGAGAATCCAGCGTTTCATGGTCAGGTACCGCGTGAGGGCGGCAAAGAAGGAGAGGAAGGGGAGGGGATGGGAGGCGACGCCGGGGGCCGCACCAGCAGCCCATGCAGCACGTTGTCGATCTGCGCCTCGATATACAACTCAGGCCGCAGGCCCAGCGAGTCTGGAATGCAGGCCCCCACCGAGTGCTTCCACATCATGAGGAAGATCATGGGCGCCAGCACCACGTGCACGATGTAGTCCAGTGGCACGGGGCGGAACTCGCCGCGCTCGATGCCGCGCTCGACGATGCGGCGGATCAGCGCCTGCCCCGGCAAAATCACTTCCTGCTGGTAGAACTCGGTAATCTCCGGGAAATTCTGGGCCTCGCTGAACATCAGCTTGGTGATGCCCGAGGCCTTGGTGGCGCCGATGCGTTCCCACCACACCTGGTAGCAATACTGCAGCAGTTCGCTTGTGTTGCCCTCAAAGGACTCCAGCTCCCCACGCCACTCTTCAAAGCGGCCCGCGATGTTGTGGCGCACCACGGCCTTGAACAGCTCTTCCTTGCTGGGGAAATACAGAAAGAGCGTGCCTTTGGACACCCCGGCCCGCGCCGCCACTTCATCCACCCGCGTCGCAGCAAACCCCTTTTCCACAAAAAGATCCAGCGCGGCCTCCAGCAGCTCACCCGGGCGGGCTTCCTTGCGGCGCTCGCGTTTGGTGCCAGCAGGGGCATTGGGTGGGGTGGATGTGGGGGACAAGGGATGAATTTCGTTAATGACTGACCGGTTAGTAATGTAGCAAGCATGAACTGGAGCGTCAATTCATAATCTTCAGGTTTTGTACCCAAGGACCACCATGACTTTGCAAACCATCACTCTGGGCGGCGGCTGTTTCTGGTGCACCGAAGCCGTGTTTGACCGCGTGCGCGGCATCACCGACGTGGAAAGCGGCTACACCAATGGCCACACCCTCAATCCCAGCTACGAACAGATCTGCCAGGGCGACACCGGCCACGCCGAGGTGGTGCGCCTGACGTTCGATGCCGATGAGATCAGCCTGGAGGAGATCCTGGAGATCTTCTTCCACACCCACGACCCAACCACCCTCAACCGCCAGGGCAACGACGTGGGCACGCAGTACCGCAGCGGCATCTATTACGAAACCCCCGAGCACGGTGACATCGCCAACGACATGGTCCGCCAGATGTCACAAGACAAGTTGTTTGGCGCGCCCATCACCACTGAGGTGAAGCCGCTGGCCAACTACAGCACGGCCGAGGCCTACCACCAGGATTACTTTGCCAACAACCCCAACGCAGGATATTGCGCGTTTGTGGTGGGGCCGAAGGTGGAGAAGTTCAGGAAGACGTTTGTGCGGTATTTGAGGGGCTAAAGTCTTGTTGTAAGAGATTTATAATAATATTATTACAAATTGCTTAAATCATTGCCCCCGCGCAAGTGATGAAATAATTGCTTTTGAGGCGGTCATATATTTCTCGATGTTAGATATATTAGAGCGACGGGTGGATGTAAGGAATGCGCCGACTGAAATACTCACATTAGCCCCATAGGTTTGCCGCACAATCACCTTGAAATCGGCTTTGGCTGTTTTTGTGTTGTGCGCTAGAAAATTCCTAACCCGCCGCATTTCATCAATAATTTGACCATGCGCTTGAGCGTTTACTATATAACTTTCATTTACTGAAATAATATATTCGACACTTTGCTTTATGTACTGCGCTTTGGTCCATTTTAAATTGGATTCAGGCTTACTTCTTCCATATGTCAGGAGAAGTGCCCTTGATTCCGAGAAGCGTCTTGCTTTTATACTGACTGCCGGAATTTTGCCATTGGTATAGATTGCTCCAGCCACAATTTTGAACGCAATTTCCGCAACTGCGTCTTCAAATACCGAGAACAATCTCAGCATTATCATTTCCGAAATGATGTGCTGATATTTTGCATCGAGACAGCTCGCTTCAATTCTGTATTTTTGTAGTTTGGCAATCTGTGCTTCTGCCACGTTCACAGTTGCAGCAAGATTTGGAGCAGCCATTTCAAAGAAAGCTCAGAATATAAGAATTTCTTATTTTTCTTTGTGCAATACGTTGGGTTGTTGACGTGCTGGCTATTTTGAAAGCCTCGTCTTCTTTTGTTGTATTTTCTTCGGCGTTAAAACGAGCATCGATCTGGTGAATGGCAGTGCTGATCTTTTTTACTGTTAATTTCTTCTTTTGATCAATCGCCAGCACCAAGGAAAAGAAAAGTGGCTGCCGCTGAAAAATGGTATCTGAGATAAGTCTTGGATCGGCAGAAGCGATCAAATCAAAAATTTGATCTAGTCTTTTTTCAGTTGCGAGTGACTCGGGAAAATCTTCATCATATTCTTTATATAGATCATTCAGTGCCTTTGGACTGTAATCTGAGAGGCCCTTTATTAGGTTTAGTATCACATCGGATATAAACAAGACCTCATTCATTCTAGATATGTCGGTGGCGGAAAATATTCCATAGTTTCGCCAGAAAGACATTCTAGATGAGGCTTGTGCAAGGCAAAATTGTTTCATGTCGCCACTATACGCAGCATTCCTTTTTTCTTGATCATTAAGTGATTTGCTTATAGAGTTAATGCGCCCGAAAATGTCTATAACATCCGAATCGGTAGCCCCGAGAAGATTTCCAACAGGCAAAGAGGTTAATAAGAACTTTTGCTGTTGATCTTTGGAAAGCTGACTGAATTTTACTTTTCCTGCGTGCGATGGGTGTTTTGATGGAAATTCGTTGGCGTGGTAGGAAATGATGGCTCGCATCCGCTGCTGCCCATCGACAACCTCTCTGATGCTTTTTGATTTTTCCAAATCGATAGCATGTCGTATATAAACAGCAGGAATTGGTTTTTGTTCATGCAAGGTATTTATTAAATATGATTTTTGTGGATTATTCCACACGGATCTTCTTTGGTACCAGGGAGCCAGATCAAGTTCGCTCGACTTGTGAAGATTTAGTATGTCCTGGATGATCAAGGATTGATATTCGACTCTGTCCATTTTTTTGCCTGTTAGTGTGAAGTTGTTGATTTAAATTACTATTTAAATGCAATTCGGTTTTACTTAAATTCCAACGGATTAATAGTGATGGCTTTCCCAAGTTATAAGCGAGAAGTGCGTTCAATTTGTGCGGCTTTTTAAATTGACTGTCACTATAAACATCTTGTAGATTTCAGCAACCGTTGCGTGTCTGTTGAGAAGGGCGCAACAAGGAGCTAAGAGCGCGCAGTCGAAATGTGCTTGGTAGCATCCAACGGTGTGCAGCGGTGCATAATGCAACACAATTGCGTTATGGCTATCTCAGCGTTTATGCCACCCTCAGCTCCTTCATCCCCACACCGCCAGCCCTGGTCGCTCCCGCCCGGTATGCGCGCCACCCGCGCCACGCGGGCGCTGGCGGCGCTGTACGAGGCGCGTCCTGACGCAGCGCTCTCCGAACCCGAGGTCGAGACCGCCCTCGCCATGGCTGGCGCCCCCATCAACAAGGTCACCGTGTACCGCATGCTCGACCGTTTTGCCACTGCGGGCCTGCTTCACAAGCAGGTCGATGCCGCCCGCGTCACCCGTTACGCACGGGCCCCCCAAGGTGAAGAGGGCGCCGCCCCACGTTTTGAATGCGACGACTGCCACCGCCAGTTCCGCCTGTCGCAGGACTCCGCCAAGGTGCAGACCGCCCTCAAGCAGGTGCTGCAGGCGCTGGCCACGGCCGGGCATGAGAGCCTGGCGGTGGACATTGCGGTCCACGGGCGCTGTGCAGACTGCGCGCACCCTTCCGAGAGCGCCGCCGCATGATCCGCACCCGGGGCCTTGCTTATACCTACGCCACGGGCGGCGCTGCGCCGCTGCGCTTCCCCGACGTGGACTTGCGCCAAGGCGGCACCTTGCTGCTGCGCGGGCGTTCTGGCTCGGGCAAATCGACCTGGCTTTCGCTGATGGCCGGGCTGCGCGGTGCCAGCGGGGGCGACCTGTTTGTCGCGGGCACCCAGCTGGGCACGCAGCGCGGGGCCGAGATCGATGCCTGGCGCGCGCGCAACATTGGTTTTCTGCCGCAGAAGCTGTACCTCAGCAGCGCGCTTTCGGTGGCCGACAACCTGGCGCTGGTCTACTTTGCGTCCGGGTTGCCGCGCGACGATGCAGCCATCCGCCGCGCTCTGGCGCAGGTGGGCGTAGCAGAGCTGGCGGCGCGCAAGCCGCACCAGCTTTCGGGCGGGCAGGCGCAGCGTGTGGCGCTGGCGCGGGCCGTGCTGCTGGCGCCACAACTGCTGCTGGCCGACGAGCCCACGGCCAGCCTGGACGACGAGGCCGCTGCCGACGCGCTCACGCTGCTGCAGCAAAGCGCTGCCGCCTGTGATGCCAGCCTGGTGATTGCCACGCACGACCACCGTGTGGTGCAAGCCCTGGCCGATGTGCAGACGCTGGATTTGAATGAAATGGGCGTCCAGCGCTTGACAGATAAGCGCGAGCAGCTATGAATTCAGGAGTCTTCAAACTGGCGCGCCTGTCATGGCGCTACTTGTGGTCCCGCCCGCTGGCGGCGGTGCTGAACCTGCTGGTGCTCACGCTGGGCCTGGCTGCCATCACCCTGGTGCTGCTGGTGGCCACGCAGCTCGACAAGGCGTTTGAGCGCGACCTCTCGGGCATCGACCTGGTGGTGGGCGCCAAGGGCAGCCCGCTGCAGCTCATCCTGGCGGGCGTGTTCCACATCGACGTGCCCACGGGCAATATCCCGCTGCAGGAGGTGCAGGCGCTGCAGAAGAACCCGCTGGTGGCGCAGGTCATCCCCTTAAGCCTGGGCGACAGTTACCAGGGCTTTCGCATCGTGGGCACCACGCCCGACTATCTGTTGCACTACGAAGTCCAATTTGCCAAGGGCGCGTTGTGGCAGCAGCCCATGGATGCGGTGCTGGGCGCCACGGTGGCCCGCAGCATCGTCAAGGCCGACCATGGCGGTACGCCGCTGGTGGGGGCCCCGTTCGTCGGCAGCCATGGGCTGGGGGGAGGAGGGCATGCACACGGCGACCACCCCTACCGCGTGAGTGGCGTGCTGGCGCCCTGCGGCTGCGTGCTCGACCGGCTGATCCTCACCAGCACCGAATCCGTCTGGATGGTGCACGAGACGGCCACAGCCAACGACGCCGAGGACCTGGAGATCCTGAAAGAAGAGCGCGAAGTGACTGTGGCCCTGGTGCGCTACCGCACGCCCATGGCCGCCATCACACTGCCGCGCCAGATCAATGCCGACACTGCCATGCAGGCAGCGGCGCCCGCCATCGAGGTCACGCGCCTGCTGCGCTTGCTGGGCGTGGGCGCCGATGTGCTGCGCGCCTTCGGCGGCGTGCTGCTGGCCGTGGCCGCGCTGAGTGTGTTCATCGCCCTGTGGAACGCCGTGCGCGAGCGCCGGGCCGACCTGGCCATGCTGCGCATGCTGGGCGCTCCCCCGGGCCGCGTGGCGGGGCTAGTGCTGTGGGAGGCCCTGTGGTTGGCCGCAATGGCGTCTGTTTTGGGCCTGCTGCTGGGTCACGGCCTGGCCCATGGCCTGGGCTGGGCGCTGCAGGCGCAGGGGTTGCTGCCCGTCACTGGCTGGGTCTGGCTGCCTGCCGAGGCGGGTGTGCCCCTGCTGGCGGCGGGTGTGGCGGCGCTGGCAGCATTGTTGCCGGCCATGCAGGCGTACCGCACGGACGTTGCGGATCTGCTCGGCGAAGCATGAAAGCCCCCTAAGAACATGAAAGTCGGCGACCAAGTTCGAGTTCTGGCGATTCCCGAGTGGCTCACCCACGACCTCCCCGAGGAGGACATTGCTCGTCTCAATGCCCAAGTCGGTGAGGTGGTCGAAGTCCGAGAACTCCAAAGCCACGGCCATCTTTGGCTTTCCTTCTTGGACGGTAGTGAGGGCTTCGCGCTCCACCGCCGAGATGTGGAGCCAGCCAGGTCTGGCTCGCTATGGCGCGCTCCACTCTTGAGCTTTCTGGTTGTCTTCGTGGTCTTTGGCGGCTATGCATTTGCTAGCGCACTGGCTGGGCCGTGGCGCATCGATGTAGCGTTTCTCGGCTTGCTGCACATAGGGTTGCCCTATGGGCTGGCAGCTGGCGCACTTCATCTTGGCCTGCTGGCCGTGTCACGTTGGCGGCGTTCTGGCAGTTTTGGAACGCCTAACTATTCACTCAAGCGACCGATCCATCGCTTCGCGATTGATGCAGCCGCTAGTTCAAACGTCCATCGGCGCCGCTGACTTGGGCCACGCCAGTTTCAATCCCTTGTTTTCTCAGCATCCCCTTGAAGGACCCAACATCATGAAAAAATTCCTCACCGCACTCGCCCTGGCCCCCATGCTCCTCGTCGGTGCCCTGGCGCACGCTCAGGCCCACAACGACAAAGAGACCAAAGAGGACATCGCCCGCCACCGCGCCATGGCCGCCGCGCACGAGGCTGCTGCCAAGTGCCTGGAATCCGGCAAGGGCGAGGACATCTGCCAGAAGGAACTCCAGACTGCCTGCAAGGGTCTTGGGATTGGCAAATACTGCGGCATGAAGCACGCGCACTGAGCACGACTTACAGGTCACGGCACAGGTCACTGAGGCGATGGGCCTCCCGGCCCGCTACCATTTCTGAGAACGCAACAGGTCAGGTTTACCGCCATGGCAATCCCCCGCATCCACCTTCACCCCGCCGCATCACCCGATTCCGAAGCCAGCCGGCCCCGCGCTGCCCGGCGCGCCTGGGCGATGGTGGTGCTGGCATGGGCCGGTGCGGCACTGGCCCAGCAGCAGCCCAGCAAGCCGGAGCCCGGCGCTTTCGAGCGTGCCACGGGCAAAACCCCCGCAGCGGCCCTGGCCGCCACCACCGCACCCGCGCTCTCTTCCCCCTTGCCTGCGGGCGCGGGCACCGCCATGCCATCGGGCTCCGGCGCGGGCTACCACAGCCCCAACAGCCCCATTGCCCCGCTGCCCCAGCGCAATGACGTGGTGCCGTGGTCCGTGCTGACCGACCTGACCAAAAAGACCACCAAGGATGGCATCCTGCCCGTGTTCAACGACGCACAAAAGGGCATGGACAAGACCACGCAGCGCATCCAGGGCTTCATGGTGCCGCTGGATGCCAAGGGCACGCAGACGCACTTTTTGCTCACCTCCGTGCCGCTGACCTGCTCGTTCTGCCTGCCCGGCGGGCCCGAGAGCATGGTCGAGGTCAAGGCCAAGACCCCCGTGCGCTACTCGCTGGAGCCTGTGGTGGTGGAGGGCAAGTTCTCCGTGCTCACGAACGACCAATACGGCCTGTACTACCGCGTGGTGGAAGCCGTGCCGGTGAAGTAGCTCTCCTAGAGCCTGCTCAAAGTCTTTTTTCCACCCGTGAACCCGTTGCTCCCCCCCCGGCTGACCGCGCTGTGGCGCCGCTTGCGCCAGCAGCTGCCCGCGCAGGCGGCCCTGGCCTGGCTGCTGCTGGCCCTGGTCGTGGTGCCCACGCTGGGGCGCCTGCACCAGGTGGAGCATGCGGGGGCGCTGGAGCAGATGCGCGCAGGCCACGCGCTGCAGGGTGCGCAACAAGCCACCGTGCGCCACGGGCTCTCTGCCGTTTCCCTCGCAGAAGCGGCAACGCCCGCCGCTGCATCCCCAGAGACAGGCCACGCCCACGGGCTGCTCTCACTGCTCTTGGCGCCCCACGCCCCGGTGGATTGCCTTTTGCTCGACCAGCTTGCGCTGGGCGATGCCCTGCACAGCGCACCCCAGGCGCTGCCCGCACAGGTGCCCGCGCAGGCACCACCGGTACAACATGCCGGGCGCTCTACAGCCCCGCACGTTGCGCTGTTCCAGGCGCGTGGCCCGCCCACGGCCTGACAAAGCCGCATCCGAGTCCAGCGCCGGCTGGCCCCCCCTTTTCGCCGCCTTGCAGGGCTGCGTAAGGAGCCCGTGGCGCCTGCGGCGCATTGCGCACCCGCCCCCGAATTGCTCATGAATTAATAGCTATCAGCGCTTGATGGAAAAGCGCTGGAAGCCATTTTTATTCCTATTTTTGCGCCCCGTGCGTGGAAACCATGTGCCTGCCTGGCCCCGCCAGCACCGGCCCATGCGCCACGCCCCACCCGACCCCATCGACGTACACGCACCCGTTGCGACACCGCACCATGACACACACCGCTCCCGATACCGCGCGCAATGCCACCCGCACCATCCGCACTTCCCGCCACCTGGCTGCAGTTCTTCGCGGCCGTCCCGCCCTCCACCCCGTGGCCCTGGCTGCCATGCTGGCGCTGTCTGGCACCGGCGTGGCGCACGCGCAGGCCGCACCGGGTGCCGCGCCTGCCGACAATAGTGCCGCCGCGCCCAGCCTGCCTCCCGTCACCGTCTCTGCCAGCGGCCTGCAACTGGGTGCCAATGACATGACCACCCCCGTCACCGTGCTGGAGGGCGACGAACTCGTGCGCCGCCGCGAGGCCACGCTGGGCGAGACGCTCAACAGCGAGCCCGGCATCACCAGCAGCCACTTCGGCGCGGGCGCCAGCCGCCCCATCATTCGCGGCATGGACGGCCCGCGCGTCAAGGTGCTGAGCGACGGTGCCGAGCTGCATGACGCCTCCACCAACAGCCCCGACCACGCCGTGGTGTCCGAGCCGCTGCTGGCCACACAGATCGAAGTGCTGCGCGGCCCCTCGGCCCTGGTCTATGGCAACGGTGCCGTGGGTGGCGTGGTCAATGTGCTCGACGGCAAGATCCCCACCGCCATCCCCAAGAAGGGCTACGAGGGCAGTGCCGAGCTGCGCGCCAACACCGGCGCGGGTGAAAAAGCGGGCGCCTTCTCACTGACCGGCGGCACCGGCAACCTGGCCGTGCACGTGGAAGGCGTGGCGCGCGACGCCGGTGACTACCGCGTCGGCAAAGGCTGGGCGCCCGAGGGCGAACCCACCCGCAAGGTGCTGGGCAGCTTCAACCGCACAGACACCGGCAGCGTGGGCCTGTCGTGGGTGGGCGACCAGGGCTACCTGGGCGCCGCCTACACCCGCCAGACCGCCAAGTACGGCCTGCCGGGCCACAACCACAGCTTTGAAGGCTGCCACACGCACGGCGACCACCTGCACTGCGGTGCGCATGCAGGTGACGAGGAAGACGGCCACGACCACGGCGCCGAGGCGGGCGATGTGCCCGTGGTCGACCTGCGCAGCGAACGCTTTGACATCCGCGGCGAGCTGCGCAACCCGTTCGCTGGCTTTTCGGCCCTTCGCCTGCGCGCCGGCGTCACCGACTACGTGCACGACGAGGTCGAGGACGGCGCCATCAGCACCACCTTCAAGAACAAGGCCTACGACACCCGCATCGAGCTGCAGCACGAGCCCATTGGTGGCTTCAAGGGCCTGATCGGCCTGCAGACCTCGCAGCGCAAGTTCAGCGCCGAGGGCGAAGAGGCCTATGTGGAGCCCACCATCACCCGCAAGCTGGGCTTCTTTGCGCTGGAGGAATACCGCCTGGGCGACTGGCGCTTCGAAGCCGCCCTGCGCCACGACCGCCAGACGGCAGAAGCCCAAACCAGCAGCATCGAACGCAGCCACAACGGAACGTCCGCGTCGCTGGGCGCGGTGTGGAAGTTCACGCCCGGCTACCAGGTCGGCACCTCGTTCACCCGCGCCAGCCGCGCGCCGTCGGCCGAAGAGCTGTACGCCAACGGCCTGCACATGGCCACCAGCACGTACGAACGCGGCAACGCGGACCTGAAGTCCGAGATCTCGCAAAACATCGACTTGAGCCTGAAGAAAACGAGCGGCGACACCACCTTCGGCGTCAGCGTCTTCCGCAACCGCATCAACAACTACATCTACGGCCGCACGCTCGATGAAGTGGAGGGCCTGCAACTGCTGCAGTACAGCCAGGCGGACGCCACCTTCACCGGCATCGAAGGCCAGGTGCGCCAGCGCCTGAACCGCAACCTGGGAATCACCCTGTTCGGCGACACCGTGCGCGCCCGTCTGGTTGGCGGCGGGCTGCTGCCCCGCATCCCCGCCACCCGCGCCGGTCTCCGCCTGGACGGCAACTGGAACGCCTGGGAAGGCCAGGTCGAATGGGTGCAAGTGGCCCGCCAGAACCGCGTGGCAGAGTTTGAAACCGCCACACCCGGCTACGGCATGCTCAACCTGGGCGTCAGCTACAACGGCCAGTTCAGCAGTGGCACGCCGTGGCAGGTGTACCTGAAGGCCAACAACCTGACGGACCGCCTGGCGTATGCGCACACCTCCTTCATCAAGAATGCTGCGCCGTTGATGGGGCGGAATTTGACGGTGGGGGTGAAGGTGGCGTTTTGACGGGGATGCCGTCGTGATGTGAGCGAGCCAGCGGCGGAGGAGGGCGTTACTGGCTCGCACGCCTCCCGGCCCCAAACCACCCAAGCCACCGAGTCCAAAGGTGACTTGGATGCATGCCATACTCGCTTTGACGTGGTTGATTTTTCGATCCGCCAAGGCGACGCTGCCTCAGTCCCGGTGATGACGCGCACCCGATTCGGAAATGGGATTGGCACCGCAGCAGGCCGCCCAACGCCGGGTTGCGCGACGCGCGAAGGACTTGTTCGGCGCGGCCCTGCATGAATCTGACCCATTTGCAATAGCCCTGCATGCCCACCACTCCCACGCCGTCCGCAAAACTGCTGCAATTGTTACCCGAGGCGGTGGTGCAAACCGATGCGCTGTGGGAGATCACTTATCTGAATCCGGCGTGGCACAAGCTCACCGGCCATTCGGTGGCGTCGGCGCTTGGCAGGTCATTGCTTGAATTCGTGCATCCCGACGACATCGGCACCATGCGCTCGGGCATGCCAGTATTCCGCTTGCGCTTTGCCGACGCGGACTATCGCTGGGTGCGTCTGCAGCTCCACCCGGAGACGGATGCGGCGGATCGGGTGATAAGCCGCCAGGGTGTCCTGATCGAGATCACCGAGGTCACCGAGCAGGTGCTGGTGGAAATTCGCCAGCGCTTTCTGCGCTTGCTGGAAACCATTGATGGCGTGGTGTGGGAAGCTGAAATCGGCGTGGGCAATACCTTCCTGAGCCCGCAGGTCGAACGGTTGTTCGGTTACTCCGTGGAGGAGTGGCGGTCTGACCCGGGCTTCTGGCGGGCGCATGTGCATCCCGATGATCTGGAGCAGGCCCTGCTGATCGACGATGCCGCATACAACGCCACGCACAGCCATGCCTACGAGATGAGTTATCGGCTGATTGCCAAGTCCGGCAAGGTCGTGTGGGTGCGTGATCTGTGCCGTGCAGTGGTCGAGCCGGGGCGGCCGAACCGCATGATCGGCCTGATGATCGACGTCACCCAGCAGAAGAACACCGAACTCGAGTTGTTGCGCTCCGAAAACCGCTATTCGCTGGCGACGCGCGGATCCAATGACGGCATCTGGGATTGGGACTTGCGAACGGACGCCCTGCATGTGTCCGGGCGTTTTCTCCAGATCGTCGGGCTGGGTAGCCGCGATCATGTGCATGACGGAGGCTGGCGCTTTCTCGAGCAGCTTATCGATCCCGAGGATCGCGTGCGCGTGCAGGAGGCCTACCGCAGGCACCTATCGGGGAACAGCCCGAACTTTTCGGTGGATTTCCGCGCGTTCCACGGGGCGGGGCGGCTGGTGTGGGTCAATTGGCGCGGGCTCGCCGAGTTCGAAGACGGCGTTGCGGTGCGCATGGCAGGGTCGTTGAGCGATCTGGCCGAACGTGGCAGTTCCTACGATGCGCTGACCAACTTGCCCGGCCGGCCGTTGTTCCGCGATCGCCTCGCGCATCTCATCGCACTGCACCAGAACGAGGTGGTGAACGGTGATGGCGTGCCGGCACGCGATGGAGCCACGATGTTCGCCGTGCTGCTGCTGGATCTCAACAGTTTCAAAGCCGTCAATGACAGCTACGGGCACCATGTGGGCGACCAGCTGTTGCAACAGGTGGCACGGCGGCTCGAATCCTGCGTGCGGGCGGTGGATCTGGTCGCCCGCATGGGTGGCGACGAGTTCAATGTGCTGTTGGAGTCCATTGATCCCGCTGAAGCCAGCCAACGCGCTGGGCAGATTGCCGCCGCCCTGGAAGTGCCTTACGTGATTGGCAGGCACACCGTGATCAGTGGTGCGAGTATCGGATTGGCCAGCAGCGCATCCAGGCTGGCGACGGTCGACGACTACCTGCGCGCTGCAGACACCGCCATGTACCGGGCCAAAAGTCAGTCATTGGGCGTGTGCGTGTTTCAATAAAGCGTGTCAGGGACAATTGCCTGCGAGGCTGTCGCATGGCTTGCCTTCCTCATCCCCTTCTGGTTTTCGGTGGTTTCGCTGGGGTGCTTCCAGTGCGCTTGTGCCTGGGACCAGGGGGTTATTGCTGGTCGATGGCTGCTGCCTCCATTGGATGCCGGTAATCGAACATGTTTTTGGACTTCTGCGCTTGTTCATCAAGCGCCATTAGCTATCGTAAACATAGCAAACAATAGTACCCCGGCTTTGCGTTGACCGTGGCAGGCCTTGACGGATGGGGCACGCTTGGCGCCAGCCAATCCAAGGGGCCTTGCCTTGATCAGGACGAAAAACTGGCTCTCCAGAGTTTGGCGCGCTGGCACCTGAACACCAGCACGTCTGCGACGAATTCAAAGATGCTGGTTGGAAGACCGGTCACGATGCCCAGAGCAGAGGCGGGTCAAGCGGGATACGCCGAGCCCGAATCCGGAGGGGCACGCGCGCGGCCCGCACGGGTAACATATTGAGGCGCCGAGGCTGGCAGGGGCAGCGATCGGAGCAGTCAACGGGGACCAAGTACCCGGGGCGGCGCAACGTGCTCACAACCGTGGAAACCAAAAAATGTTCAAAAAAAGTGTCTGGAAGTGGCTGGGATCACTTGCTTGTTTGCTGGGCGCAGTGGGGGCTGCCCAAGCGCAGTCCACCACTTACGTGGCCACCGCTGCAGGCAACTACACGGGTTTCACCAACTTCACGGTGTGCGGCACGCCACCGTGCCAGAACTTCACCGCGGCGATGAGCACGTCTGGCTCGTTCACCACCACCGCGCCGCTGGCAGCCAACCTGGCGTCTGCGCAGTTGGGCGCCTTGGTGTCGGCCTTCAGTTTTTCAGATGGCCTGACCACATACACCCATACAGACCCGAATACCCGGGTCTGGAACTTCCGGGTCACGACCGATGCGAGCGGGGCAATTACGGGGGTGAACATTCTTATCCAGCGCTGGATTTCGGGCGCAGCGCCCCACAACATCGGCGACCGGTTTTCCTTCTTCGAGACCAGCACCACAGCTGCAAGGCACAACATGTTCTGCAGTGGGATCGCTGTTTCCACCGCCGGCGTGGCAGATTCATGCGGCTTCGCCGGCAGCGATACCAGCACCTCTTCTGCAATCCCTGTTTCGCTGGTGTGGTCTGCTGCGGTGGCAGCTTCCTCCATACCGACCCTTTCCGAGTGGGCGTTGATGGCCATGGCGGGGTGGATGGTGATAGTTGCATTTCAGCGGCTGCAGCGCCGTGACGGCAAGCGCTTGGCGCATGGGCAGCGCTGACAACAACAACAACAACAATACGGTGCTGGTCGCACATCCGTTCAGCGCACCTCTTTTGGCGGAGCTGGTGGCTCGACAGGTGCAAATCATCGAAGCTCGGGGGAGCGATCCCGCCGCACCTCGCCCAAAAACGCCATGTTTCGGAGAGGCTGTCCCGGCCTGCTGAGCGATCTCCCCCGTTCGTCCTCACCACCACCCATTTCCGCACATGACCGATCCACAGATCCCCACCCTCTATGAATGGCTTGGCGGCATGGAGGCACTCACCCGCTTGACCACCCGTTTCTACGAGCGTGTTCACGACGATGCGGTGCTGGCGCCGGTCTTCGCACACATGGGGGCCGAGCATCCGGCCCATGTGGCGGCATTTCTGGCGGAGGTGCTGGGTGGCCCGGCGGCCTATTCCGCGCACCACGGCGGGCACCCCCACATGATCCAGCAGCACCTGAACCGGCACCTCACGCAGGCGCAGCGGCGGCAATGGGTGGGCCTTCTGCTGGACACGGCAGACGAGTTGGGCATGCCGGAAGACCCGGAGTTCCGGTCCGCGCTGGTGGGCTACCTGGAATGGGGTTCGCGCCTGGCCGTGATCAATTCGCAGCCGGGCGCATCCGTCGACGAGAACGCCCCGATGCCCCGGTGGGGATGGGGCGAAGTCAAAGGACCCTACACCGGCTGAGCGGCGCGGTCTTGCAGACCGGGTGCGACGCAAGGAAGTGCTTTCCCGGGGACGGTTGGCGCAGATCGGCCGTTTCGTTCATGTGCCAGTGCCAAATTGCGGGACCGATGGAGTGGGTTTCCCCCACGGGCATGGCCTTTCGCACCCGCTCACGGCATGCTTGCGGAGTATTTGCGCCGATCTTTCGGATAACCACGAGATGATGCGCAGTGAGGCGGCATGTTATATTCACACTGGTAACCATCTGTTTTATAAAATCAACAGTGCTGATTGATAATTTTATATTAATGCGAATTGATATAAATATCGCATGAATATATGATTTTCTTCATTTCTTTTCTGTTGATTATATGGCCTTCGCAGCGTTGGGCCTCACGCTTTGCCAGGTCGCCGGCCGACGGTTTCTGGATTTTTATTGCAAGCGTGATGCTTCAGGTTGGCGCGCTTGCAAGCCTGACTTCCCTGGTTCACAAATTGAATCCAGCGGCGTGGATGCTGCTTCAAGTGCTTGTTTGTATTGCCACCTTGCAATTCACCAAGAGTATGGGCCGGCCCACGCTTCGTGGTTTTCTGGAGGCGTGGGGAGGGCAGCGCGCAAGGCTGGCAGCATTTTGGATGGGATTGTCACAGTGGGGGGTGATAACACTGGTTGCCATTTGCGCGATCCTCTTCGTGTCGCTGGTGATGCAGGCCGCAACCCCTATTCAAAATTACGACGACAGGATGTACCACGCCTCACGGGTCATCTACTGGATTCAGCACCAGACGGTATTCCCGTTTGACACGCACAACATCCGGCAGACGATGATTCCCTTTGGCAGTGAGTTGTTTTTTCTGTGGCCGGTGCTGCTGACGAAAGCCGAGGCCGTGGGCCGCCTTGTGTTTTGGCTGGCATTCCCGCTGGCCGCAATGGGCCAATATTATCTATTGCGTGCGTTGAAATTAAGCCAGACGGTTGCTCTGGTGGGTGTGCTGATTTTGATATCCACGCCGCTTGTAGCATTCAGTGCAACGGGGCTCAAGCCAGAAATCTGGTCCATCGTCACCTTGCTGGGTGTTGCCTATTGGGTGGTTTCCATTTGCACCCAGCCTGACGGATCGAAGCTCAAGTATTTTTTCCTGGGGATTTTTACGGTATTGAGCATCAATGTCCGGTCTTTTCCTGTATCGATCATCCCCAGCTTGCTGCTGATCTTGTGGTGGGCACCGGGTCCATTTCCATTCACGGTGCGATTCAAGGCCCTCGCCGCAGGATGGGTGTGTGCGGGTGTTTTGAGTTCGCTGCTCATTCCATTGGCATTCAACACGGCGCTGTACCAGCATCCCCTGGGCCCCCAGGAAGTCTGGCGGGTTGTGCAGGCGGATATCACACCGCAGGTGATTTACACACACGCCGTTCGTTTTGTATTCTTGCTCCTGGAGTTGCCGGACGTTCCGGCTTCGTCCGAAACACGGTCCCGCATCAGCAGCGCAGCCAACCAATTCATTTATTCCGTGGGCGCAGGTGCCCCCCTGGCGGGTGAAAACAAGGGCTCGTGGCCAGGTAGTTTCGTGTATTCGTTGCCAGAGCACTCCACACGGTTTTCGTTGTGGGGGCTGCTGTGGATTCCTGTGTTGCTGATCGCCGCGCCGCTTCTGATTCGCAACGTGGTGACAACCTGGCCACACGTGAGGCTGACTGCGGTTTCAGCACAAACGCTGCTGGCCATTCCGTTGCTGGGAGCCGTTCTTTTTGGCGCGCGGTGGATGGCCCAGTCTGAAGTGCCTGGGCGATTTCTCATCGGCCCTTATGCATTGCTGCTGCCCATCGGCATTGCCTTGGTCGCACCGCACCTTTCGACAAAGAAATTTGCCCAGGCTCTCGTTGCGATGGTGGTCGCCTATTCTGCATACCAACCCATGAGGGCGCTGGCTTACGACGCCGTACAGGCGATTGCAGCACCCGCGTCGGAAAAACTGCGCAGCGAGCCTTTCGAGGAAATTACCGGGTCGATGATGCCGACGGGCTCCCGCATTCTTTTCGTAGGAAACCAGGATGCCCGCGACTATTCACTCTTTTCACCAGAAACAGGTTTTTCCAATGCGGTGATCCCTTGGGGCACGGGGCCTTTTGATCCGGAACGAATGGGCCGGTTGATTGCAGCGGAAAAAGTGACCCACGTCTTGATCCAGAACGACAACCAGGTGTTCTTCGAGTGGTTCCCGACCGTCGATACCCGCGAAATGGTGAAGTGGCTGACCGTACAAGCCGGACTGAAGGCCATCCCCCTCAAGACACCCAGCATGCGGTTGTTCGAAGTCAGCGGCACCGCTTTGGTGAACGAGCGGCCCTTCCAGACGGCGGAAGCGCCCCCCGCTGCGCCATTGATCAGGATCGACGACGCCCTCAAAACCAAGGTGGGGATCGACCCAGCCTCACTGGAGACACCGTGGCCCATTGAGAATCTTGGGCGCAGAGAGCATGGGTTCCTGTGGATGGGGCAGGGGCATGCCGAGGGCATCGAGTTCGCGCTGTGGTCCCGGGAAGACCGCGATGTGGACATCCGGTTCGATGTATCCCCGGGCCACGGCCTGACGGCGCCCGACCGCCGGGTCATGGTGCTGCATGGCGGCATCCCTGTGAGTGGTGAACACACCTTCCGGGGGAAGGCTTCCGTCGTGGCACGCACCCGTCTCCATGCGGGGCGGAACACCCTCAGTTTCTTTGCAACGGATACCGCCACGATCAAGCCGCTGCCCAATGGAGATACCCGGAACCTGGTGATCGGCCTTCACGAGATTCGCATCGAACAGGCGCAAGTTGCGGCCGCGGGCGCGACGCGGTCAACTTCGCCCGACAAAGGGGGGCAAGACCCCAGCCCCACGCGCCACGGCGAATTGGCACACAGCGCGCTCAAGGCGGTGGGCCTGATCAGCCGCCGCCAGCAGGTTGAAGGCTACTGGCTGACCTCCTACACCAGCGAAGAGCGCTTTGAAAAGCCGAAGCTGGAGATGAACACCTACGTCACATCGATGGTGGTCGATGTTCTCGGCCCAAAGCCTGGCCCCGCCGGGCTGGGAGGAAGCCTGGAACGGGCACGCACCCATCTGCGCAACCAGATCGAGGCCAACGGACTCGTTCGATACCACGGCCGGCCTGACGGCGCTGCCATGACCGCACACGGGCTGTGCCCCATCACGCCCGATTCCGACGATACCGCCCTGGTTTGGAGGCTGGCGCCCGGCGCCGATGCACTGCGATCACCCGCCCTGGCGGCGCTGATGCAGTACCGCACCGCCGAAGGCCTGTACAAAACCTGGCTGGGGCAACGCAATGAATACCGGTGCATCGACCCGGGCGCCGACCCGAATCCCACCGACGTGGCCATCCAGATGCATGTGCTGATGTGGCTGGCGCAGGCCGACCCACCGGCGGCCCAGCCGCTGTGCAGCGCACTTCGCCACGCCATCGACCAGGACCGCCTCTGGGTTTATTACCGAAGGGCTCCGCTGGTACCCGCCATGCGCCAGGCCGACATGAAAGCCGTTGGCTGTGATTTGCACCTGCCCCCATCGCGTTTGCAAACGGCCGTACCAGGGCAAGAAATCTGGCTGAACGCGGGCCACATGCTGCAGCGGCTGGAGGGGGGCACCGGCAAGGCGCCCACGTCAGCGGAGGTTCTTGGGTTGTTGCAGGAGCTGTCGAAAAATGACTTCTCGCTGGTCAAGCTGAATCCGCCTTTGCTGTACCACAACGATCTCACCGCCTCGGTACGCAGGTTCTATTGGTCGGAAGACGTGGGGTATGCGATCTGGCTGAAGCTGTATCTGGAAAGCGTGCGCCTGGGCCTTCTGGCCGCCAATGACAGCAACAACAACAGCAATGCAGCCGATGGCGCGCGCACGGTTCAGAAAACGCCATGATGGACAGCCCCAAAAGAGCCCGGTGGTTTTTGCGCTTGTTGTCGTGCATTCGATTCGACGAGGTGCTGGTGCTCCAGGGTGCGCCCTTGCTGGGCGCCGTGTTTGCCATGGGCCACTTCACGCACCAGAGCGCGGCGCTGCTGTTGCTGCTGGCTGCTGGAAACGCCTTCCTGGTGGCCCACGTCTTCATGCTCAACGATTGGTCTGGCGTTCACCAGGATCTTCGGGACCCGACCCGATCGGCAGGGGTTTTTCTGAATCGTGGTATCCGGCGCAATGAGATCGGAGCGTTGCTGCTCATCCTGCTCTTGCTGAGCCTGATGGCTTTCAGCCAGTTGGGCCGTACAACGCTGGTGATTGGGCTGATGATCGCGGTCGCGAGCGCACTGTATTCCGTCCCCCATGTCTACATGAAGGGCATCCCGCTTGCGAACTCACTGCTCCATATGGTCAGTGGGTTGCTGCACTTTTTGCTGGGCTACTCGGTATTTAAAAACCCTGACATGAATGGCCTTCAGATCGGATTATTTTTTGCCACCATATTCAGTGCAGGACACCTGACGCAAGAAGTACGCGACTGCGATGCAGATTTCCGCAACGGCATTCAAACCAATGCCGTGAAATTTGGCAAGAAACAGAGTTTCATTGCCAGCTTCGTGCTTTTCACGCTGGCCGATGCCCTGTTGATCGCGCTGGCCATGAAGGGGACGGTCCCGCAGTTGCTGGCCCTTCTTGTTGCAGCGATCTACCCCGTGCATTTGTATTGGATGCTGCAGGCGCTGCGCGAAGGCCTCACGTTCGAGGCTGTGCGTCGCCTACAGGCGCGCTATCGCGTGCTTTACGCGGGCATCGGCATCGGCATGGTCGTTTTTGTGATTTTGGCGTAAAAAAAATCGCTGCCATTTTTGATAATGGTCTATTGTTGCCAATGAAAATAACGTGCAAACACAAATAATCTCAGAAATGCAACGCATGCCTTCCTCGACGAAGCTGACGATTGTCATTCCGTGCTTTAACGAGAAAAACACAATTCGGGCCATTGTGGATGCGGTGCGCGCGGCACCTTTTCCGATGAAAGAAATCATTGTTGTCGATGATTTTTCAACGGACGGAACCAGAGAGATACTTGCGACTGAGTTGGCTGGCAAGATTGACAGGCTTGTCCTTCATGAAACCAATCAAGGCAAGGGGGCGGCGCTCAGGTCTGGCATCCAACATGCCACCGGGGATATCGTCATCATTCAGGATGCCGATCTTGAATACAACCCAGATGAATATCCGATTTTGATAGAACCTATTTTATCCAACAGGGCTGACGTAGTGTTCAGCTCGCGTTTCATCGGTGGAAATTGCCACCGCGTGTTGTACTTCTGGCATCGCGTGGGCAATGGGTTCCTGACATTGGCCTCCAACGTATTCACCAACTTGAATCTGACGGACATGGAGTCCTGCTACAAGGCTTTCCGACGTGAAATAATCCAATCCATCCGCATTGAAGAAAACAGATTCGGATTCGAACCGGAGATCGTGGCCAAAGTCTCGAAATTGCGCTGCCGCATCTACGAGGTTGGAATTTCCTATTTCGGAAGAACCTACGATGAAGGCAAGAAAATCGGATGGAAAGACGGTGTAAGAGCCCTCTACTGCATCGTAAAATACAATATCTTTCGGTGATTGTGTTGATCAACATCGATGACTAATTTTTCACTCCGAATATCTTTGGCGACCTTTCCCCAAACCAGCGTGGCCAAGAATAATTGGTTCGCCCTGCAGTGCAGGATGTCGCGCTGATGGAGGGGTCTGTGGTGATCGGTGCGCAGAGTGCCAGGATTTCCCCCCACGGGGCTACGCGCCTTGTGCTTTTTGGGGGGCTCCCAGGTTCAGGCAAGTCTCATGCAGCTAGGCGCCTGGAGGCCCTGGGCTGGATGCTCTACGACGACTTTCAGGATCAGGCGGCGGGGGATTCTCCCCATTTCAGGGATTCCAGGCACTACACAGGCCTGGTCTCCAAGCTCCGCGCAGGCCATCGGTGCGTGGTCATCGACCTTCGCATGATCCACAAGGCCTATCGCGAAGGGGCCGCCACCGCGCTGCTTCAAGACGCCGGGCACATCGCCTCTGAACTCCATCTTTTCGAAAACAACCCCGTGCAATGCGCCCAGAACGTCCGCCATGCGGGTGATGCATTGCGTGAAAGCCTGCGCCTGCGAGAGATCAGCCACTGGACAAAGCGCTTCTCCGCACCGTCCCATGCGGTGGTGCACCCGGTTTGGCGGCTACCAGATTCGGTGGCGTGACCCGATAGTCTGGCCTCGGCGCACTGCGGCTTTCGACTTGCTTTCATCCCCCCTCGGTAAAAGCACAGTGGCCGGAGCCCGCCCGCAGGCGGCATGATCGCAGCATGAAACTGCTGTTGGTCGAAGACGATTTTGATCTGGCCGGTGCCTTGAGCCGCAGCCTGGTGGCGCGCGGTTTTGAAGTGCTGTGCTGTGCCGACGGCAAAGAGGCCCTGGCGGCGGCGCGGCGCACGGCTTTTGATGTGATCACGCTCGACCTGTCCTTGCCGGGCCTCGATGGGCTGGAGGTGCTGCGGCGCCTGCGCGATGGCGGCAGCACCACGCCCGTGCTGGCGCTGACGGCCCGCGCCGCGGTGACCGACCGGGTGGCGGGGCTGGAGGCCGGGGCCGACGACTATCTGGCCAAACCTTTTGATCTGGACGAGCTGGTGGCGCGCCTGCGGGCGCTCACGCGCCGGGTGGGGCGCGACGGGCAATTGCGCTGCGGCACGCTGTACCGCGACCCGGCCAGTGGCGTGTTCTACAACGATGCGCTGCCGCTGGAGCTGTCGCAGCGCGAGGCTGAACTGCTGCGGCTCCTGATGTCGCGCATCGACCGGGTGGTCAGCAAGGAAGAGCTGCGCACCCAGGTGTTTGCCAACACGGATGAGCAGGTGCAGGCCGATGCGGTCGAGGTGGTGGTGCACCGGCTGCGCAAGAAACTGGTGGGCACCAATGCCGAAATCGTCACGCTGCGCGGCGTGGGCTACCTGCTGTGCGATGCCGACAGCATGGCCGCGCAAAAAGGGGAGAAAAGCGACAAGGGCGACAAAGCCGAAAAAGGAGGGTCCCCCCGGTGAGCGTGCATTGGAGGCACTGGCACCCGCGCGGCGGCTCGCTGCAACGGCTGCTGCTGGTGTGGCTGCTGGGGCCGCTGTGGGCGCTGGTGGCCCTGATCACCGCCGCGCACGTGGTGCAGCAGGTGCGGCACGGCGCCGCAGCGCAGGACGAAGCCCTGCGCACCGCATTGGCGCACTGGCCAGAGGTCTTGCCTGGTGCATCCGATGAATCCCCCCTGGGGCCGGCCCCAGCGGCGTGGTTTCGCGAAAGCCGCGTGGATGGCGAGCGCCTGGCTGGCAGCGCCGCCTTGCCGCGTGTGCCGCCTACCGAGGCGGCGCAGGGGCAGGGCAGTGTGCATTTCTACCTGGCGCAAGTGGGGGACCAACTGGTGCGGGTGGCGGTCACACTGCACCAGCCGCCTGCGGCAACGGGGGACGGGCAGGGCGCCGGCGAGCCCGTGGTGCGCCAGGTCGCCCGCCCATTGAGCGAACGGGTGCCCAGCGTGTCCCGCCTGCTGGGCGGCGGCGCCGGTTTGCGCACGGTGTACCTGCTGGCACTGGCCATGACCGCCGTGGTGGTGGTGCTGGCACGCACGGCCTCGGGATGGTTGCGGCACGCGGATGTGTCACTGACCCAGCCGGGCGCTGGCAGCCCGGGCCATGGGTATGACGGCCCGTCCGAACTTGCGCCGGCCGTGCTGCATTTTGGCGAGCTGCAGCAAAGCCAGAACCGCTGGATCGAGGAGCAGCGGCGCTTTCTGGCCGATGCCACGCACCAGCTGCGTACCCCCATGGCGGTGCTGCGCACGCAGCTGCAGTCGGCCATTTCTGGCGACATGCTGGTGGCCGACGCGTTGCACCAGATGCTGCACACGGTGGACCGGGCCTCGGGCCTGGCCAACCAGCTGCTGAGCCTGAGCAAGGTGGAGCAGCTCAAGCGCATGGGCGAGCTGCCCAGCGTGGACCTGAACGCCATTGCGCGCGAGGCCGTGATGGAGCTGGCGCCGCTGATCGCCGCCAAGCGGCTCGACTTTGCGCTGGAAGGTCCCGAGCTGTCGGCCCCCGGCGATGCGGCCTTGCTGGGGGAGCTGATGCGCAACCTGCTGGCCAACGCCATCCACCACACGCCCGCGCACGGGCGGCTGGGGGTGCTGCTGCGCAATTGCACCGGCCGGCGGGAGGTGCTGGTGTGGGACGAAGGCCCTGGCATAGACGATGCCGTGCGGCAGCGGTTGTTCCAGCCGTTTTCTGCGGGCAAGGGCGGCGTGGGCCTGGGGCTGTCGATCTGTCGGCAGATCGCGGAGTCGATGGGTGCCGAGGTCACGCTGTTCAACCGCCTTGATGGAGGCCAGGTCATTGGCGTGGACGCCGTGGTGGCGTGGAACTAAGCCCCATTCGCTCACAGAACCCATCCGCAGCCCGCAGCATGCCGCCCCGCATTTCAAGTCCGTTTTTCATCCACCGCTTTTTACCCTTCCGTGTTTGACGCATTCACCGCGTGCCCCATGACGAACCCCGCTGCTTCCTACGGCATTGAATTCCAGGGCGTGTGCAAACGCTACGGCGCTTCTGAAAGCGACCCGCTGGTGGTGGACCACATCAGCTTCACGGTGCCGCGTGGCACGCTCACCACCATCCTGGGGCCGTCGGGCTGCGGCAAGACCACCACGTTGCGCATGATTGCCGGGCTCGAATCACCCACGGCGGGCCGCATCTTCATCGACGGCCAGGAGGTCACCACCCTCGGTCCGGCGCAACGCAATGTGAGCCTGGTGTTCCAGAGCTATGCACTGTTTCCGCACATGAATGTGATCGACAACGTGTGCTACGGGCTGCAAACGGCCCCCTTCGATAAGGAGCAGGTGCGCGACAAGGCCCGCGCCATGCTCGACACCGTGGGCCTGCATGGCCTTAACCTGCGCAGGCCCCACGAACTGTCGGGCGGGCAGCAACAGCGCGTGGCGCTGGCGCGGGCACTGGCGCTGGAACCCGCCGTGCTGCTGTTTGACGAACCGCTGTCCAACCTGGACGCCCGGCTGCGGCGCTCCATGCGCGAGGAAATCCGCGCACTGCAGCAGCGCCTGCGGTTGACCGTGGCCTATGTCACCCACGACCAGAGCGAGGCGCTGGCGGTCAGCGACCAGATTGTGGTGATGAACAAGGGCGCCATCGCCCAGCGCGGCGCGCCCAGTGAGCTGTATGAGCAGCCTGCGTCCGAGTTTGTGGCGGGCTTCATGGGCGAGGCCATGCTGTTCGAGGGCCACAACCACGCGGCAGATCCGGCAAACCCGGCAGGCGGCAGCTATGCCCAGCTCGGCCCCTTGCGCGTGCCGTCGCCCGCCACGCTGGCGCCTGGCCCCGTCAAGATCGCGGTGCGGCCTGAGGCCTGGGTCATCGGGCCTGCCACGTCTACCGGGGTGGCGGCGCGGCTGACCAAACGCACCTACCTGGGCAGCATCATGGAATACACATTTGCCAGCGCGCTGGGCGAGATCTTCGTGGTCTCGCCCCAGGTGCAATTGGAGCTGGATGTGGGGGCCCCCGTGAGCCTGACGCTGGCCGACCACGGTGTCTCCGTGGTCGGCAGGTGAGGCGCAGTGCCATTCGTCCATTCCATTTTTCTATTGGAGCGCTATCCGCATGCACTACGCCGTTGCGATCTTTGACCTGGACAACTGCCTGCTCGACGCGCGGGCCGTGGGGCCGTTGTTCGAGCCTGCTTTTGAAGCCATCCGGCAGGCCAATCGGCACACGCTGACCCCCGCCGTGCTGGAGCAGGCCCTGCACCAATGCTGGTTCACGGCGTTTGACCTGGTGGCGGAGCGCTACCGCTTCACGCCAGCCATGCGCGCGGCGGGCTGGCAGCAGTTCAGCCAGATGCAGGTGCGCGCGCCGCTGCAGGGCTACCCCGACATCGGTCTGCTGTCGCGGATTCCCTTGCGGCGCTACCTGGTCACCAGTGGATTTCGGCGCCTGCAGGACAGCAAGATCGATGCGCTCGGCATCCGGCCGTGGTTTGAACAGGTGCTCATCGACGCCATTGATGACCCCCAGGACAAAGTCGGTGCCCTGCACGGCAAACGGCCCCTCTTCGAGCAGATCCTGGCGCGCGAAGGCTGCACACCGCAGCAGGCCCTGGTGATTGGAGACAACCCTCTGTCCGAACTGGCAGCTGGGCGCGCTCTGGGGGCCACCACCGTGCAGACCGTGCGGCCCGGTGTGCAGCCCTGGGAGCTGGCCGACCACCAGGTGGAAGGGCTGGAAGGCGTGTTGAAGCTGTTGTCGCCGGCCGGCCAGCGGCAGGCGAACGCCTTGCCCGCGCGGGCCTGAACGCAGCGGCCATCGCGCAAATGCAGGCCCTGCCTCAGCCAAATTTGCGGACCAGCCGGGCCACCGTGCCCCAGGTGCGCGTGGTGGCGGGCAGGCCCAGCAGCTGTTCGGCAAACACGTTCGGGTTTCCCGGAGTCTTGCCGGTCAGGTGGCTCAGCGACAGCAGCTCGGCGTCGGTGTAGAGCAGCACTTGGACGTCTCTGCGGGCATTGCAGGTAGGCAGCGCGGGCAATACCTTCGCGTCGTCGTGCAGAAAGGTCACGTAGAAGTCGTAGATGGGCGGCGCCTTGTCCATGCCCACAAACGGATCGCGAGCCATCAGCGTGTGCAGGTAGGCCATGGTCCGCACAAATACGGGTTCGTCAAATCCATGCCCGGTGGCCAACGCCTGCTGCACCGTCCGTGCAATCTTGCGCGCGGGCCGCACGCCGCGCGCGCTGAAGGCGACCGTGCCATTGGTCTGGAACGAGGCGGCTTCATCGGCCCCGGCTTGCACAAATGCGCTTTCCAGCGCGGCACGCGATGGCGCATTGCCATGGCCCAGGTTCAGATTGCGGAAGAAGGCGGCGAACTTCATGGGCGGAAGGAACAGGGCGGTGTTTCAGAATACCTCACGGCGCCACATCGGCTGCCATCGGTGCAAGCGCGAGCGGGTCCTGCTTCCAGTTCGGAGAGGATTGGATTGAATTGGAAGAAAATAGCCCTCCAGCGCTTTATGGTATTGCGCCAATAGCTATTAAAATAATAGCAAATGGAGGCAGTGCTTCGCCAGTCAAGCCACAATAGGGGCCCGCCCATTGTTCGCCTGCCGGTTTGTACCTTGAACTCCGCTGTCTTCACCTCGCTGATCCCCGTCATCCTGTTCATCGCCATCGGCTTTTACGTGGGACGGCGCGGCTGGATTCGGGCGGCGGCGGTGAAGGACCTGGCCAACCTGGTGTTCATGGTGCTCACACCCGCGCTGCTGTTTCGCACCATGAGCACGGTGCACATCCAGGACCTCGACTTCGGCCCGGTGGGCATCTACTTTGTGGCATTTGGCATGGTGTACGCGGCCACGCTGGCACTGCAGGGCTTTAACACGCTGGCAGCGGCGCGGGCGCTGGCCAACACCTTCAGCAACACGCTGATGATCGGCGTGCCGCTGGTGGGCCTGGTGTTTGGCGACGCGGGGCTGGTCACTCTGTTCACGCTGATCTCGGTGCACTCGCTCATCCTGCTGACCGCTGCCACCGTGGTGTTTGAACTGGCCGCCGCACGCGAACATGCAGGCCGCGAGGGCGGGGCGCAGCAGCCCCTGTGGCGGACCGTGCTGCAGGCCATGCGCAACGGCATCGTGCACCCGGTGCCACTTCCCATCATTGCGGGCCTGCTGTTTGCACAGACCGGTCTGGTCGTGCCACAGGTGGTGGACAAACCCTTGCTGCTGCTGGGCCAGGCGCTGGGGCCGATTGCACTGCTGCTGGTGGGGGTGACGCTGGCGTTTACCAAGGTCGGCCACCACTTCAAGGCCGCCCTGCGCATTGCACTCGTCAAATGCGTCCTGCACCCCATCGTGCTGGCCGCCCTGGGCTGGGCACTGGGCCTGGCAGGCATGCCGCTGGCGGTCATGATCGTGGCGGCCTCGCTGCCGGTGGGGGCCAACGTGTTCCTGTTTGCGCAGCGTTACGCGGTGGCCGAGGATGAAGTGACGGCGAGTGTGGCGGTGTCTACGGCATTGGGGCTGGTGACGATGCCGGTGGTGATCTTGGCAGTGACGCGCTGGGTGGCGAACTGAATTTGAGGGGATGATCTGCACGGCGGTTTTCCGCTGCCCCTTGCCTCCGGGGAAACTCTGCGCATTCAGGCGGTTCATGCTGCCCTCACTTTTGCGACAACAGGAGGTCCGTCAGGCGGTGAAACCACAGCAGGCCGCACTAATGCGGCTGGACGCTCCGGTCACCTGCGCCCGTTTCCCGATGTTGCTGGTTGAGCAGGTACCCAAAGCCTTCTCCTTGTCGTGTAGAACGGCCCAGGAATCCCACGGCCTGCCAGCGCAGTCGGGAACGCTGGATGCGATGCTCAACCTGCGAGCGTCGGATAGTCCGTGTAGCCCTTGGCACCGGGCGTGTAGAACGAGGCGGGGTCGGGTGCGTTCAAAGGCGCGTCTTGGCGCATGCGTTCGACCAGGTCTGGGTTGGCGATAAAAGGCCTGCCCATGGCGACAAGGTCTGCGCGGCCCTCGTGCAGAGACTGTTGTGCACTCGCCTTGTCCTGTCCACCTGCGAGGATGAAAGGGCCGTCGAACGCAGCCCTCAAATTGGCCTTTAGCTGCGACGGAACCGGCGGGGCACCCATGGCCGAATGGTCCAGAACGTGAACGTACATGAGGCCGAGTGCGGAGAGTTGCTTGACCAGCGCCAGGTACTGCTCGTCCACGCCCTCGAATGCGCCAGTGCTATTGACCACACCATGGGGCGAAAGGCGGATGCCGACGCGCTCAGCACCGATCTCCTTCACGGCCGCGTGGGCGACCTCCAGCACCAGCCGGTTGCGCCCTTCGGCCGTGCCGCCGTAACCATCGGTGCGGCGGTTGACATTGGCGTTCAGGAATTGCTCCAGCAGATAGCCGTTGGCTGCGTGCAATTCGATGCCGTCGAAGCCAGCCTGGATGGCAAGGCGCGCGGCCGTGGCGTACTCGCCGACCACGGTCTGAATGTCGGCCTCTGTCATGGCGCGCGGCGGCGTGTGTGGCTGGCTGCCTTGCGCATCGGTCCACATTTCGCCAGGGCAGGTTTCGGGCGATGGTCCAAGCACCTCGGCACCTGCCGGCAGGTTGGCCTGATGGGACACCCGGCCGGTGTGCATCAGCTGCACGACGATCTTGCCGCCCTTTGCATGAACCGCATCGGTCACCAACTTCCAGCCTTGCACCTGGGCGTCATTGAACAGCCCCGGTATGCGGGCATAGCCCAAGCCGTTGGGTGACGGTGAGGTTCCTTCCGTGATGATGAGGCCAGCGCTTGCACGCTGGGCGTAGTAGGTGGCCATCAGGCTATTGGCCGTGTTGCTGTCGCTCGCGCGGCTGCGCGTGAGTGGCGACATCACCGTGCGATTGCTGAGCGGGGTGGCACGCAGGGAGAAGGCTTCAAAAAGCATGGGCTGTCCTTGGAAAATGCAAAGAGGGGAAGGGAGAGAGAAGGGGAAAAGCAGCCAGCGGTCAGTTCGCTGGCATCAAGCGATCTGGTAACGAGGGGCGGGCTTTCCAGCTTGGGTGCCCGCAAACAGTGCGGAGCGAGCGGCGTCGTACTTTTCCCACAGACTGGCATCGGCGACGGATGGCCAGGTGATCGTTTCGCCCTGGTCCAGGCCCGCGAGCGCCGCATCGACCATGTGTTCGGTCGTCATCAAGGTCTCCTTGTTGAGGGCAGCCAGCGGGACGCCTGAAAGATCCCAGATCTCGGTGGCTGTCGATGCGGGCAGGAGCAACTGAACCTTCACTCCAGTTTCCGCCAGTTCTTGCTGCAGGCCTCTGCTGTATTGCAATACGAAGGCCTTGGTGCCGCTGTAGACGGCGCTGATCGGTAGCGCGTGGACGGCGAGGGCGGATGCGATATTGATGATCAGGCCCTGCTTCCTCGCCACGAAGGCAGGCACCGCAGCTTGCGTCAGGCGCGTCAGGGCTGTGATGTTGAGGGCAATTTGGGACAGCACGTCGTTTGCCTCCATCTGGGCGGCCGGTGCCAGGCGCGCAAGACCGGCGTTGTTCACCAGGATTTGCACATCCCCATTGGTGGCCAGAACCGTTTCGATGCGCGCCACATCGTGATCTTGGGTCAGATCGGCCACGATGGGCTCGGCCGTGACGCCGTGCGCCTTTGCGATCTGGGCGCAGAGGGCTTCCAGGCGGTCGGCGCGCCGGGCGACAAGAATGAGGTCGTATCCACGCGCGGCGAGGCGGTCTGCATAGACGGCCCCGATGCCGGAGGAGGCCCCGGTGACAAGGGCGACTTTTTTAGGATGGGGGTTTGTCATTGATAGCTTTCCAATTGAATTGATTTGATTTAAGCGTTTGACCAGCGAATGCTTCGATCTGATCTATCGGGCAAGAAATTCGAGCGAGCTGGATACGAAGTCAGCATGGAACTGGAAGACCCCTCCATGACCCGCGTCTGGATAGATGATCAGTTGGCTGTTCGGTAGGCGCCGGGCCAGGTCGTGCGAGTTGATCGTCGGGACCATCCGGTCGTTGTCTCCGTTGGCGACGAGCACCGGCTGTCTGATCCGGGAGAGATCGGCGGGCGCCTTCTTGCCCCAGGCGCTCAGGGCCTGCAACTGGGCCACGTAGGCACTCACCGTGATGTCCTTGTCACGATCGTCTGTGCGCTCCGACAGACGTTTCAGGAACGCCTTGCCGGATTCGATGCCGCCCGGCGTACGGGTGAAGAACAGGAACTGTTTGGGATCTTGGCCCGTGAGAAGGCCTCGCAAAAGATCCAGATTGGCGACCCCCGCAACGGAGCTGATGCCTTCACCACCCGCTGGGCCCGTGCCGGCGAGGATCATCTTGCGAACGAGATCTGGCTCCTTCAAGGCAATCTCCTGGGCAATCATTCCGCCCATCGAGAAACCGAACAGATCGACCTGCTGGTAGCCCTTGGCCTTGATGAAGGTGATCGCATCGTCGGCCATCTGCTCCACGGTGTTCGATGGCGCGCCGCTGGATGCACCCACCCCCTGGTTGTCGAATGCGATCACATGGCGCTGTGCGGCCAGCCCGTCCACGACCCGTGGGTCCCAGTTGTCCAAGACCGCAGCCAGATGGACAAGCAGAATCAGAGGTGTCCCTCCGTGGTGCTTGCCCAGTTCACGGTAGGCAAAGTCCACCCCGCCCGCCGAGATGGTCTGCGTGGGAACCTTGACCCAGGTCGGCCGCTCTTGGCTTGCGACTGGCACGGCACGGCTTGTGCCATCGGGCGCAGCCTGTTGGGCATGCGATGGGGTGGAGGCAAAAGGGGCGGCCAGCGCAAGCAGCGTGGCTGCCGCTTTTTTCAGCAGTGGAGTCATGGGAGGGCTTTCGCTAGGCCAAAGACACAAGGGCGGGGTATCGGGGCATGCTCAGCCCAGTGGGTGGAGGTAGCTCGGCCTGGCTGCCGTCATGCCGTTTTTGACCAGCATGGTGAGTTCGTCCGCAAGGACTTCATCGAGACCCGCCTCGAGGCCATCCAGCGCACGCTGAACGATTTTTTCAGGGCTTGACTTGGGCACATCGAATCCCCGGGTGAGGTCGGTGTCCACGTACGCCATGTGCAGGCCGAACACTTGGGTTTTCTGGGCCAGCAACTCGTTGCGCAGGGCATTGGTGAGTGACCAGGCGGCAGACTTGCTGGCGGAGTAGGCGGCCAGCTCTCCGCCGTTTACCCAGGAGGCAACGGACAGCACATTCAGCAGAGCGCCGCCGCCATTACTCTTCAGGATGGGCGCAAAAGCCTTGCTCATGCGCAGCACGGAGAAGAAATTGGTCTCGAAGATGCGGCGTGCGACCTCTTCGCTGTCGTCAGCGAGAAATCCCCCTGGCTGGGCGATGCCCGCGTTGTTGATGAGCAAGGTCACGTCCCCGGCCTGAGCGACGGCATTGGCGATTTCCTCGGGCTTGGTCACGTCGAGCCTCAGCGCATGCACACTGGGCAGGCTGATGGACGCGGGGTCTCGGGCAGCGGCATAGACTTTGCGCGCGCCACGGTTCAAGAGTTCACGTGCAAAGGCCAGGCCGATGCCACGATTGGCGCCCGTGACGAGGGCGACAGCGTTTTCGATCTTCATAAAAAGCTCCAGTCGATAGATTCAGAATTTCGTGGTTCAGGGCTGAAACGGCCTTGCCATGTCTGCCCCTTGTGTTGCTAACGGACCTTGATGACGACCTTGCCTTTAGCACGGCCTGACTCAACGTACGCAAGTGCGTCATTGGTGGAATCGAAGGAAAAAATCCGATCCACCACAGGCCGGATCACCCCAGCCTCAACCAGGCGCGTGACCTCGCGCAGCTGACTCCCATTGGCCCTCATGAAGAGGAACGAAAAGCCGACTTGCCGGGCCAATGCCCTGCGCCTGACGCCAGCGCTCAGCAGCCGCACGACCAGCTTCACGAACCAGGGGGCCTTGATCTCCCTTGCAAAATCTGGATCGGGGGGGCCGGAGATGGAAATGAGCTTTCCACCGGCCTTGAGCATGCGCAGGGATTTTTCGAGGGTCTTGCCGTCCTGGCTGTTCAGCACCACGTCGTAGTCGTGCAAGATCTCCTCGAAGTCCTGCGTCTTGTAGTCCACGATGACGTCGGCCCCGAGGCCCTTCACCAGTGCGACATTGGCCGTGCTGGTGGTCGTGGCAACAGTGGCCCCGAGATGTTTGGCCAACTGGATGGCAAAGGTTCCCACGCCACCCGAGCCCGCCTGGATGAAGACCTTCTGGCCCTTCCTGAGCTTGGCCTTCTCGACCAGCGCCTGCCAGGCCGTCAGAGCCACCAAGGGAAGGGACGCCGCTTCCTCCATGGTGATGTTCTTTGGCTTGAGCGCCAAGGAAGCCTCTTTCACTGGGACGAATTCGGCGAACGTCCCGATGCGAAAGTCATCCGGTCGCGCATAGACCTCGTCACCCACCTTGAACTGCTTCACGCCTGGGCCAACCTTGGTGATCACGCCGGCGACGTCGTGGCCGAGCACGAGCGGCAATTGGTAAGGCAGGATGAGTTTGAACTCTCCACTGCGGATCTTCGAGTCCAGAAGATTCACGCCAGCAGCGTGGATCTGGACCAAGGCTTCGTCATCGCGCAGTTCCGGGGTTGGCAGCTCCTCCAATCTGAGAGCCGCTTTTTTGCCGTAGCGATCAAGAACAAATGCTTTCATGGTTTTCCTTACTCCTGGCGTACCCAGGTCTGTGAACGGCCCAACACAGGAACGCCTGGAACCCCGCGCACGCTGCGCTTCTTGTCCGGACTCACGGCGGTGTCATCGCCACGATCAGTGCCAACGGGAACGCACGCAAGTGCCGCAGCCAAGTGTTGGAGCGGTTTAGTCGAAAAAATATGATGTTTATCATATTTAAATCCGAGCAAGAAAGCGCGATCCCGCAGCCGAATTAGCGTGCGCCAATTTCGCCAGAGGAGATCTGGCCAGTACGGACGGCGTCGGCAGCCTGCGCCTGGACGGCGGCTCGATCGGCTGTTGACTTGTAGGACTCAGCTTTGGAACCGGAGGGGATCTGGCTTCGGGTCGCTGGCACCTGAGAGGCCTCGGCAGCTACCTCGGCACGGGTGCGGTTGGTTTCAAACTTGGTTGCAAATTGCGAAGGGTCCAATTCAGCTGCTTGGGCTGCGGCCGAGGCGAGCGTTGCAACAACGGCTGCGGAGAGAAAGCGAGAGAAGGTGTTCATGGTGGATATCTCCAAGGAAATGAGGCTCACGTGCCTCGAAAAATGCACGGTGCCAGGCCTTGCGGCGAGTCACCTTGCGGGGTTTGTGGTGAAAGGGGTTTAGGTCGTTGCAATCAATCGTTTGGTCCTTTGAAGGTTAGCTTTCGACATGAAAAAATGACGATCATCATATTTACACCTCAAAAAAAGCCCGAGTTTCCTTTCGGTCAAGCTCACGATTACTTGACTGTCTGAAAGCCTTTGGGCTCCATTTTACGGTAGTAAATATGATTACTATCATAATTAAATGCCCAAAAAAGGAAGTCATTTTTGCGACTCTTCAGCATTGGAGCGGGCGTACTTGAAGGCTGCTTTGCAAAGCCTTTCAGCCAGCGATGGGTCGTCCACCGCGCGGGCCAGGGAGACGGCACCCACCATGGTGGCCACCAGAAAAAGTGCCCGTTCATGAGCGTCTGGAGATCCCCAGCCGGGTAACTGCCGCGCGACCACATCGACCATCTCTTTCATCCGCCGGGTGGCAGCCCGTCGCACCTCAGGGGCTTGCCGGGACAGTTCCGAGCTCAACGCCGCCATGGGGCAGCCAGATTCTGGATTGTTGATGTGCTCTTCCGACAAATAGCCGCCCAGCATGGCCTCCAGCGCCTGATCTGCAGGGGCTGCCGCCGCTGCCGCCTCGGCGAGGCCTACGGTTTCCGCGCCCGCTCTGTCTGCGGCCTCCGCGAGCATCGCTTCCCGAGAAGGGAAGTGGGAATAGAAGCCGCCATGCGTGAGGCCTGCGTCCTTCATGATGTCCGCCACTCCCGCTCCGCTGAATCCATTGCGCCGGATGGCGCGTGCAGCAGCAGCCACGATGCGCTCATGGCTCAGTTCTTTGCGAGAGGGGACAGCGTTTTTCACACCGCAACTATAACAGAAATTATTACGATCATCATATTTTCTAACTTGTTCGTCCAAGGATCATTCTTGGGAACGACTGCGGCGTCCAGGCCCCAACGCTCCGGACTGCTGGGTCGAGAAATTTCGTGGCGGCGAGATAGTCAAAAAACGCCGGGGGCGCCTTCGGCTCAGGCGTCTACGGCCCCATGGAAGGCCACACAGAGTTTGTTCCCGTCGGGATCTCGGAAGTACGCGCCGTAGTAGTTGGCGTGGTACTCCGGCCGCAGGCCGGGCGGCCCGTCGCAATGGCCACCGTGCGCCAAGGCCGCAGCGTGCACGGCATCCACCTGCGCGCGGCTGCTGGCGGCAAAGGCCGTCATGGGGCCATTGCCCGGCGCATGCGTACCTTCAAAAGGGCGGCCGATAAGGAAGAGGGGGCGCGGGTCGGGGCTGCTTTGCCAGCCGGCCCAGGGACGGGATGGGTCCACAAAACGCTGCGCGATACCCAGGGCTGCCATGACTGGCCGGTAGAACGCCATGGCGCGATCAAAATCCGTCACGCCCACAAAGATGTGCGAAAACATGCTGCTCCTCGTCCGTGCTTGAGCCACCGGGGGTGAAAGCTCAGGGCGCCAGCCGCTCCCGCACCCACTCGCCGCCGTCCATCCGGTACCGCAGCCGGTCATGCAACCGGCTCTTGCGCCCTTGCCAGAATTCCCACTGATCAGGCTTCAGGCGATACCCGCCCCAATGCGGTGGGCGGGGTGGCTTGAGCAAAAACTGCGCGCCGTACTTGGCCGCATTGGCCACCAGCACGCCCCGCCCGGAGATCACCTGGCTTTGCGGGCTGGCCCAGGCGCCGATGCGGGAGTCCAGCGGGCGGCTGGCAAAGTACTCGTCGCTCTCTTCATCGCTGACCTTTTCCACAACGCCTTCGATGCGCACCACACGTTCCAGTTCCACCCAGTGGAACTGCAGGGCCGCGTAGGGGTTGCCCGCGATCTGGCGGCCCTTGCGGCTGTCGTAGTTGGTGAACCAGACGATGCCACGCTCGTCATAACCCTTGATCAGCACGATGCGGGTACTGGGGCGCAGGTCGCTGCCCACGGTGGCCAGAGTCATGGCGTTGGGCTCGGGCACTTCGGCGCTGATGGCTTCTTTGAGCCACTGGTCAAACTGCTGCTGGGGGGCGGCGTGCGAGGCGTCTTCGTTGAGTTCGGCGCGCTCGTAGCTCTTGCGAAGGTCGGCGATGGAGGTGGTCATGGGGTGATTGTGCATGCGGGGCAGGGCGCTTGCCAGCAAGGGTGGGCACGCTGCAAAGAGCGTGACGGCCAGGCGGGATCTGGGTAACGTGGGGTCTTCGATGACCCCGGTTGTCACCGAATAACTATTCGCTTATATTGCCGCATCGATGAAACCCAAAGACGACGAAAAACAGCGTGCCATCGCCCAGGCCACCTTCGAGCTGGTGGCCCAGACAGGCCTGAGCGGCCTGACCCTGGCCGACATCGCCCGCGCAGCGGGCATTGCCACCAGCACGCTGTATGTGTATTACCCGTCCAAGGATGAACTCATCAGCCAGCTCTACCAAGATGCCAAGACGGTCACGGCCGCCCGCATCATGGAAGGCATCGCGCCTGGCATGCCTTACCGCGCCCGCGTGCGGCGCGCCTGGGGCAACCTGTTGCGGCACCGGCTGGACCAGTATGCCGAAGTGGTGTTCCAGGAGCAGTACTACAACTCGCCCTGGTTCACCGATGGGAACCGCGAATTCTCGACCCGCCTGATGGCCGGTTTTTTTGCGTTGATGGAAGAAGGCCAGCAGCAAGAAATATTGAAGGCCGTGCCGATCCCGCTGCTCACGGCCAGCCTGGTGGGGTCGGTGCGCGAGACGGGCAACCTGATCCGCACAAAGGTGCTGCCCGACGAAGAAGCCGTACACCAGATGGCTTTTGGGCTGTGCTGGGACGCATTGAAGGCCTGAGTGGGAGACAGCGAAGCTTTTTTTGCCCGAGGTTGATCTTTTAATCGAATTTATATTCTCTTAAAAATGCCACGCACCACGCTCCAACCCTTTCATGGCCGATGGCGTCGCTGACGCCATCCCTGTCTACTCAACCGCCCCCAACACTACAACACCTTTCCCACGGAGAACCCCACGATGCCCACCCTCAACATCAATGGCAAAGACACGGCTGTGGATGCCGATGAATCCACCCCCATCCTCTGGGCCCTGCGCGACACACTGGGCATGACCGGCACCAAGTTTGGCTGTGGCCAAGCTTTGTGCGGGGCTTGCACGGTGCACCTGAACGGCGCGCCAGTGCGCTCGTGCATCACGCCGATTTCGGCGGCAGCGGGCCAGAAGATCACCACCATCGAGGCTGTGACGGCCAGCGACAAGGTGGGCAAGGCCGTGCATGCGGCCTGGGTGAAACACGATGTGGCGCAATGCGGCTACTGCCAGAGCGGCCAGATCATGAGCGCCACCGCCTTGCTCAAGGGCAAGAAGAAGCCCAGTGACGCCGACATCGACGCGGCCATGGCAGGCAACGTGTGCCGCTGCGGCACCTATGTGCGCATCCGCGCGGCCATCCATGACGCTGCCAAAACCCTGGCTTGATTGAAGGAGAACACCATGCACTTTGATGCTCATGCCCTGCAGGGCCAAGCCCATATTTTTATGCCAAAACACCTGCTAGCGCTTATGGATAAAGCGCAAGCAGCTACTAATTCAGGAGTAAACGACGCAATAGAGGGTATTGAAGGCCTGGCTCGCCGCACCTTCCTCAAGGTGTCGGCGGCGTCGGGCTTTGCCCTGGGCGCGTTTCCGCTGGTGGCTGCCGCGCAGGGTGCCGCAGCAGCAGCCCCCGCAGGCCTCAAACCGTTCGAACAGCCTTCAGCCTTTGTCCGCATCGACGCCGATGGCACGGTCACCGTCACCATCAACCGCCTGGACTTTGGCCAGGGCGTGCAGACCGGCCTGCCCATGATCCTGGCCGAGGAGCTGGATGCCGACTGGAGCAAGGTGCGCAGCGTGCACGGCGATGCCAACCGAGCCTATGCCGATCCAATGATGGGCATGCACCTCACGGGCGGCTCCAATTCCATCAAGAACTCGTACACCCAATACCGCGAACTGGGTGCCCGCACCCGGGCCATGCTGGTCTCGGCCGCTGCCGCGCAGTGGGGCGTGGATGCGTCGGCACTGCGCACCAGCAACGGCTTCGTCGTCGGCCCCGGGGGCAAGAAGCTGGGCTACGGCGCGCTGGCCGAAGCGGCCATGAAACAGCCGGTGCCCGAAAAGGTCACCTTGAAGGACCCCAAGCAGTTCCGCCTCATCGGCAAGCCCACGGGCCGGCTCGATGCCAAGGCCAAATCGAGCGGCCAGCAGGACTACGGCATTGACGTGCGCTTGCCTGGCATGCTGACGGCCGTGGTGGCGCGCCCGCCGGTGTTTGGCGCCAAGCTGAGGTCGCTGGACGACAGCGCCGCCAAAGCCATCAAGGGCGTGAAAGCCGTGCTGCGCGTGCCCACCGACCGGGGCGGCGAAGGTGTGGCCATCGTGGCCGATGGTTACTGGCCCGCCAAACAAGGGCGCGATGCGCTGAAGGTGGAATGGGACACCAGCGCGGTCGGCAAGCCCGACACCGCCCAACTGCTGGCCCAGTACCGCGAGCTGGCCACCAAGCCCGGCAACGTGGCCATGCAGGCCGACATGGCGCCGCTGGCGAGCGCTGCCCACAAGATCAGCGCCGAGTTCGTCTTCCCCTACCTGGCGCACGCGCCCATGGAGCCGCTCAACTGCACCGTGAAGCTGGATGGTGACAAGGCCGAGCTGTGGATGGGCACGCAGATGCCCGGCCTGGACGCGATGGCCGCCGCCAAGACGCTGGGCCTGCAGCCGCAGAACGTCAAGGTCCACACCCAGATGGCCGGTGGTGGCTTTGGCCGCCGCGCCATTCCCACCAGCGACTACGTGGTGGAGGCCTGCGGCGTGGCCAAGGCCGCGCGCACGGCGGGCATCACCGCCCCGGTGCGCACCCTGTGGAGCCGCGAGGACGACATCAAGGGCGGCTACTACCGCCCCATGCACGTGCACCGCGCCGAAATCGGGTTCGACGCCCAGGGCAAGATCCTGGCGTGGGACCACACCATCGTGGGCCAGTCCATCACCAAGGGCTCGCCGTTCGAGGCCTTCATGGTCAAGAACGGCATCGACGCCACGACCACCGAAGGCATGGGCGAGCCCTACAACGTGCCCATGAAGCTGTCGGTGCACCACCCCGACGTGAACGTGCCGGTGCTGTGGTGGCGCAGTGTGGGCTCTACCCACACGGCCTACGCCATGGAAACCCTCATCGACGAAGTGGCGCGCACCACGAAGCAAGACCCCGTGGCCTACCGCATGGCCCTGATGGGCGACAAGCACCCGCGCCACAAGGCCGCGCTGCAGCTGGCCGTGGCCCAGTCGGGCTATGGCAAGAAGAAGCTGGCTGCTGGCCGCGCCTGGGGCGTGGCGGTGCATGAGTCGTTTGAATCGGTGGTGGCCTATGTGGTCGAGGCGTCCGTGAAAGACGGCACGCCCAAGCTGCACAGCATCACGGCCGGCGTTCATTGCAATCTGGTGGTCAACCCCAAAAGCGTGGAAGCCCAGGTGCAGGGCGCGGCGCTGATGGGCCTGTCGATGTGCCTGCCCGGCGGCGCCATCACGCTCAAGGACGGTGTGGTGGAGCAAAGCAACTTTGGCGACTTTGCCGTGCCGCGCATCACCGACATGCCGCAGGTGACGGTGCACATCGTGCCCAGTGCCGACCCACCCAAGGGCATGGGTGAGCCCGGCCTGCCACCGCTGGCACCGGCTTTTGCCAATGCCATTGCCCAGCTCACGGGCAAAACACCGCGCGAGCTGCCGTTCAAGCTGGCTTGAGTGCGGCGCGCACCCGGGGGGAGGGCGCTTCCCCTCTCCCGGGTGCTGCTGATGCGGTGGCCGTCTTGACCAGCGCCAGAAACGCCCGCAGCGTGGCCGTGGGCTGTCTGCGGCTGGGGTAGTACAGGTAGAAGCCCGGGATGGGCGGGCACCAATCGTCCAGCACGCTCACCAGTGCGCCGCGGGCCAGGGCTTCGCGCGCGTAGGGTTCGTACAGGTACGCAAAACCCACGCCCGCCAGGGCCGCCTGCAGGATGAGGGGCATGTCGCCCACGGTCAGGCGCCCTTGCACATCGACGGCCATCTTCTCGCCGGCTTTTTCAAACTCCCACGCATAACGCGCCCCGCTCGGAAAGCGGATGCGCACGCAGGGCATCTGCAGCAGATCGTGCGGGGTGTGCGGCATGCCCACGCGCTCCAGCAGGGCGGGTGCGGCCACCACCATCAGCCGCTGCGGTGGCCCCAACGGCAGGGCCACCATGTCCTGCTGCAGGCGTTCGCCATAGCGCACGCCGGCATCAAAGCCACTCTCTACGATATCGACCAGCCCGTCGTCCAGCACCAGCTCGACCTCGGCCTGCGGGTGCTGCGCCAGAAACTGCGCAATCAGCGGCCCCAGCACCAGGTCGCCCGCGGAGCGCGGCGCGTTGATGCGCAGCTGGCCCTGCGGGGTGTCGCGAAACGCGTTGATGTCGTCGATGGCCGCAGCAATGTCCTGCAGGGCAGGCCCCACGCGGTCCAGCAATTGGCGCCCCGCAGGGGTCAGCGCCACGCTGCGCGTGGTGCGGCTGAACATGCGCACGCCCACCCGCTCTTCCAGCGAACGCACAGCATGGCTGATGGCCGAAGCCGACAGGCCCAGGTCCTGCGCGGCGGCCCGAAAGCTCAGGTGGCGGGCGATGGTGCTCAGGAGTTTGAGATCGGCGAGGTCCAGGCTCATTGGTGAAATTAATTCATTGATATGTGCATTTTCAGGCCATTTATCTATTATTAATTCAACAATAAGCTGACCGCTGACTTGCAAAACCACAGGAGAGAACATGCAAAACAGCGAATGGAACCTTGCCGGCAAAACCTATTGGGTGAGTGGGGCGTCCTCGGGCATTGGTGCCGAAACCGCCCTGGCGCTGGGGCGCCACAAGGCCAACGTGGTGCTGGCCGCGCGCCGCACGGCCGAATGCGAGGCCGTGGCAGAGCGGGTGCGCGCCGCCGGTGGACAGGCCTGGGTCACGGCCCTGGACGTGACCGATGAGGCGAGCATGGAGCGCAGTGTCGAGGCCACAGTGGAGCACTTTGGCCGCCTGGATGGCACCTTCAACAACGCAGGTGCCCTGGGGGTCGCCGGCCCCTTGCACACCCTGAACGCTGCGGATGTGCAGGCGGTGCTGCAGGCCAACACGATGGGCATCTTCTATGCCATGAAGCACCAGATTGCGGCCATGCTGAAGACCGGCGGCGGCGCCATCGTGAACAACCTGTCCATCTCGTCCCAGGTGGGGTTCAACGGCATCAGTGCCTATACCGCCAGCAAACACGCGGCCCTCGGCCTCACGCGCAACGCGGCGATGGAATATTTTCAGCAAGGCATCCGCGTGAACGCCGTGAGCCCAGGGCCCACGGTCACGCCCATGGCACTGGCTGCCTTTGGCAATGAGGATGCGATGCGCAGCACCTTGCAGGCATCGGTGGCGGGCCGTCCAGCAGCACCGGCCGAGATGGTCGGGCCGGTGCTGTTTTTGCTGTCGGACGCGGCCAGTTTTGTGAGCGGGCACAACCTGGTGGTGGATGGTGGGTACACGCTGGCCTGAGTCAAGTCGCAGTGCGGCGAACGGCCTAGAATCGCGCCCGCTGTGCACCGCACGGCCCATTGCCCAACGCAGGTTCTATCTCCATGTCTCTCAATCCCTCGCCTCCCGTGGTGCTGGTGCTGGCCTCTGGCCGGGGCGAGCGTTTTGCAGCATCGGGCGGCACGGTGCACAAGCTGCGCACCCCCTTGGGTGACAAAACGGTGCTGGAGCACACCCTGGCCGCCGTGCGTGCCAGCGGGCTGCCCTGGCATCTGGAGGATGCCGGGCACTCGGGCATGGGGGATTCGATTGCGGCAGCCGTGCGCGCCACGGCGGATGCGCCGGGCTGGCTGGTGTTGCCGGGGGATCTGCCGCTGGTATTACCCGAAACCTTGCGCACCATTGCTGCTGCCCTTGCGAAGGCGGACTGTGCCGTGGCCATGCCGGTGTACCAGGGCGAGCGCGGTCACCCCGTGGGTTTTGCCGCCGAATGCCAACCGGGGCTGCTGGCATTGACAGGCGAGCACGGCGCTGCCAGCGTGGTGCGCCAGCAAGCGCAGCGGGGCAGGGTACGGTGGATGGATGTGGACGATGTGGGCACGGTGACCGATGTGGACACTGTGCAGGACCTGGAGCGCGCTGCGCAGTTGCTGGCAGCGCGCGGGTAGCGGCGAAGACCGCGTTACTTGGCTGCAATCACGGCACAGGCCAGGCGCGGGCCCGCATTGCCGGTGGGCTGGGTCTTGTAATCGTCGGGGTCGCGGTGGACGATCAGGCCCTTGCCGACGATGTCGTTGGCGGTGCTGCCCACGCGGATCGTGCTGGATTCAAAGTTGAACGTGGCCACGCCGTTGGCATCGGCCTTGAGGCTGGGCAGGTCGCCCGTATGGTGGTCGCCCATGCCATGGTGGCCGTGGGACTTGCCGCCGGGGTTGAAGTGGCCGCCCGTGCTCATGCCATCGCCACTGGAGCAGTCGCCTTTTTCATGCACATGAAAGCCATGTTCGACATTGGGCTTGAGGCCGGTGATGGAGCCCGACACCTTCACCACGTCGCCCGACTGCACAAAGGTGACCGCGCCAGCGGCGGTGTTGCCCCGTGTGGGTTCCAGCTTGGCCGTGGCGGTGGGGCCGGTGGAATACGCGGCGCACCCGGCCAGTGTGGCTACAGCGACCATCGAGAGGACACCAGCAAGACGAACATTCTTCATGACTCAGACTCCTTTGCACGTTAAAAGACGCGGCATTGTGCGGGCCTGCGCGCAGTGACCTGCGCAGGCACCCCTGCCGGGCTGCGGAAAGTGTGCACTATGCCTCTTTTTGGGCCAGTGCAATCAAACGGGCGAGGGCCCGGTCATGGATGCCGTGCCTGCGCAGCTCATCGTAGGTGGCCTGGGCGTAGTCCCGCGTGGTGCCAAACCTCCCGCGGGCCTGCTCAAAAATACGGCAGTACTCATGGTCGGGCAGCTCCCCCGTGTGGTTGGGGCTTTTGCGAGACAGGGTGAAGGCCAGCGCACGCACCGGGCCGTGCGGGGTGTGGCAGGTGAGCCAGCGCGGGTCGTACACGGCGGTGACCATCTCGCGCTGCCACAGATTGATCATGACCTGCCGGGCGTGTGCCTTGTCCACGCGGAACACCATGCCCCGGCAACTGCCGCCCGACAGCATGCCGAAAACCAGGCCCGGGCATTCGGGCGTGCCCCGGTTGATGCGGCTCCACATCTTGAGCGCCCGGTGCCAGCCGTGCACCTTGGCGGGGCGGCGCTCTGCGTAGTCGAAATCCGGGCGCCAGATGAGCGAGCCGTAGCCAAAGATCCACAGGTCCGCGTGGCCACCCCATTCATTCAGGGCGCGCTCCAGCATGGGGGCCGGATCGCGAAGCGGAGCGGGAAGATTCGTCATGGGTTCACTCTACAATCGAAAGCTTTGCTTCAGCGCCCTGGGGACTTGTGCTTGCAGGTCCCGCAGCAGTCCCACCATTCTTTCTTAATCACTGCAGGAATCTCCAATGTCTAGTTCTGACGACGATAGCCAACAACGTTTTGCCCTGGGTTTCCTGTTTGCGCTGATTGCGCTGGTGATCTCGGTGGTGGTCGGCACCGTGGTGGTCAAGCGCGTGGGCGCTTCGGGCGCCGCCAAGCCTGCTGCAACCGCTGTTGCAAGCAACGCGCCAGCGGCAGCAGTCGCTGACGACGCCGCCAGCGTGCGTGTAGAAAACGGTGTGGTGAAGTTCTACTTTGCCACCGCAAAGGCCGAGCTGGCCACTGGCGCCAACGAAGCCCTGGCCGACGTGGTCAAGGGTGTGGCCGAAGGCAAGAAGGCTGTGATCTCCGGCTTTCATGACGCCACGGGCGACGCTGCCCTGAACGCCGAGCTGGCCAAGCAGCGCGCTTTTGCGGTGCGCGACGCCCTCAAGGGCCTGGGCGTGGCGGAAGACAAGATCGAGCTGAAGAAGCCCGAAGAAACCACCGCCACCGGCAGCAACGCCGAAGCGCGCCGCGTGGAAGTGGCCCTGGGCGCCTAATGCCTGTGCAGTGACCTCCAGCAGGTCGCCCCATAAAAAACACGAACGACGTACGTACGTTACGGTTACGTACGTACGGTACG
>NZ_AFBG01000007.1 GCF_000204195.1 Acidovorax radicis N35 | reverse complement strand
TGGGGCTTAGAAAATCGATTGAAAAATCCGAACCCTACCAACAAAAACGGCCCGAGGGCCGTTTTTTGTTGGTTCGCCAGCTGGTTCACCCAGCGGGCCCGCCGTGCATCAGGCGAAGTTGGCTTCCGCAAACTTCCAGTTCACCAGGCTTGAGAGGAAGGTCTCGACGAACTTGGGGCGCATGTTGCGGTAGTCGATGTAGTACGCGTGTTCCCACACGTCCACGGTCAGCAGCGCCTTGTCGGCGGTGGTCAGCGGCGTGCCGGCCGCGCCGGTGTTGACGATGTCCACGCTGCCGTCAGCCTTCTTCACCAGCCAGGTCCAGCCCGAACCGAAGTTGCCCACGGCGCTCTTCACAAACGCTTCCTTGAAGGCGGCGTAGCTGCCCCACTTGGCGTTGATGGCCGCAGCCAGCGCGCCGGATGGCTCACCGCCACCTTGGGGAGCCATGCAGTTCCAGAAGAACGTGTGGTTCCAGATCTGGGCCGCGTTGTTGTAGATGCCGCCGCTCGACTTCTTGACGATCTCTTCGAGCGTCATGGCTTCAAACTCAGTGCCCTTTTGCAGGTTGTTCAGGTTCACCACGTACGCGTTGTGGTGCTTGCCGTGGTGGTACTCCAGAGTCTCCTGGCTGTAGTTCGGCGCCAGGGCATCGATGGCGTAGGGCAGCGGGGGAAGGGTATGTTCCATGGTGGTGTTTCCTTGTGGTTTGAAATTCCGGGATGCCATCTGCAACGCTTTCTTTCCTGAGCAATGCAGTCGGACACAGCGCGAAGGGGGCATTGTAGGAACATCAGCAGACCTGTGCAGCGTGAGGCCACCCAGAACCGGCCCGCAGCACCACAAACCGCCGCTGTCCTACAGCCACAGCCCATCCGACGGCATCAAGACATCACAGCAGGCGCGGCTGGGCCACCGTCATATCCACCACGCCGTCGGCCAGTGTTGCGCGCAGGGCATCGCCAGGGTGGGCCTGTCGCACGCTGGTCACGGCCTGGCCCTCGGTGTCGGTCAGCAGGGCATAGCCGCGCTGCAGCACCAGGCGCGGGTCCAGCAGATCCAGCCGCAGGGCCGCACGGTCCAGCCGCTCGGCCTGCTGCACCAGGCGCCGCTGCATTTTTTGAGGCAAATCGGCATCCAGCGCTTTCTGTGATTGCGCAAGTTGCTGCAGTTTTAATAGCACTCCGTGGCGCATGCGCTGGGCCAGGCGCGCCAGCTGCATTTGCTCGCGGGCCACCAGGCCCGACGGGCGGCCCAGCCGCGCCGCGGCCTGGTCCAGCCGCTGGTGCCGTGCGTCGAGCTGGCGCTGCACACCGTCGCTGATGCGTCCAGCCAGCAGCCCCAGCGCACCCAGCCACACATCGCGGGGCTGGGCCACCAGCTCCGCGGCGGCGGTGGGCGTGGGCGCCCGCAGGTCGGCGCAGAAGTCGGCGATGGTGAAGTCGGTTTCGTGCCCCACGCCACACACCAGCGGCACCGGGCTTTGCACGATGGTGCGGGCCAGTTGCTCGTCATTGAAGGCCCAGAGGTCTTCGATGGAACCGCCCCCCCGCACCAGCAGGATCACGTCGATGGGCGGATTTTTGGCAAAATCAGCCCCTGGCGCTTGTCCAGCTTGCGCGAGCAGATACACTTTTGATAGCGCAGCCACCAGCGCAGCAGGCGCTGCAGCCCCCTGCACTTGCGCAGGCACCAGCACCACCGGAATGTGGGGCACGCGCCGGCGCAGCGCGGTGACCACATCGTGCAGGGCCGCCGCCCCGGTGGACGTGACCAGGCCAATGCCACGCGGCTGCAAAGGCAACGGGCGCTTTCGGGCGTTGTCAAAAAGTCCTTCAGCGTCCAGTTGGGCCTTCAGGCGCAGAAACTGCTCAAACAGCGCGCCCTGCCCGGCCCGCTGCATGCTTTCCACAATGAACTGAAGATCGCCGCGCGCTTCGTACACCCCCAGACGCCCCCGCACTTCCACCAATTCGCCATCGCGCGGCGAAAAGTCAAGCAGGCCGGCGGCACGGCGAAACATGGCGCAGCGCAATTGGCCGTTGGCGTCCTTGACCGAAAAGTAGCAATGCCCGCTGGATGCGCGCGAGAAGCCCGTGATCTCGCCGCGCACCGCGACAGGATTGAAGCGCGCTTCCAGAGCATCAGCAATGGCGCGGCACAGCGCGCCAACCTCCCACACACGGGGCGCCACTGCTGGGCCTGGGCGCTCAGACATTAGAAACGGCGGGCGTTTGCGCCCCATTGGAAGCCGGAGTACTCCACAGAATCAGGCCAGCGGAGGGACTCGACATCGGCACGTTACAAATGGGCTGCAAAACACGAGCGCACGTGCAAGTTATTGATTTATATGGTTTTTTCACTGCACAATTTTTCATCAATCTGTTGCAAGCACGGCGGGACGCCACTTTGCGGGGTTGCAGAACCGGGTTGCCCACAAAGTTATCCACAGTTTTTGTGGGTGAGCAGACGGGGCAGTGGCGCGCACAGCAACGTAACGGTTTGTGACGAAGTGGGCCCTGCAAGCTGGGCCATAATCGCCGATTGCTTTCATCTGCGCGGAGAGAGATTTGCTGTCCATCATACAAGCCGCAGGCTGGCCCATCTGGCCCCTGATTGCGTGTTCCATCCTGGGAATGGCGCTGGTTTTCGAACGCTTTGTGGCCCTCAAAACGGCCCGTGTCGCCCCCCCCAAACTGCTCGATGAAGCGATCACGGTCTCATCCAAGGCCGTACCCACCCCCGACGTCGTGAACCAGCTGGCGCAAAACTCCGCCCTGGGCGAGGTGCTGGCCAGTGGCCTGCGCACGCTCAACAGCAACCCCCAGTGCAGCGAGACCGACCTGCGCGCCGCCATGGAAGGCGCCGGGCGCGCCGTGGCCCACCGGCTGGAGAAGTACCTGGCGGCCCTGGCTACCATCGCCTCGGCCGCGCCGCTGCTGGGCCTGTTGGGCACGGTGATCGGCATGATCGAGATCTTCGGCTCCCAATCCGGCAGCGGTGGCGTGGGCCAGGCCATGGGTGGCGGCAATCCGGCCCAGCTGGCACATGGCATTTCGGTGGCGCTGTACAACACGGCGTTCGGACTGATCGTGGCCATTCCGGCGCTGATCTTCTGGCGCTACTTCCGCGCCCGGGTGGATGCCTACCTGCTCACCCTGGAATTGGCGTCGGAACAATTCGTCCGCCACATCCTGCGTCTGCGCAAAGCCAAATAAGCTCCATGAACTTCCGCCCCCGCGCCAAGGAAGAGCCGGAGATCAACCTGATCCCGTTCATCGACGTGCTGCTGGTGATCCTCATCTTTTTGATGCTGACCACCACCTACAGCAAGTTCACCGAGCTGCAGCTCACGCTGCCCGTGGCCGATGCCGAGCAGCAGCGCGACCACCCGAAGGAAGTCATCGTGTCCGTGGCCGCCGACGGGCGCTATGCCGTCAACAAGGCGGGGGTGGACGGCAAGAGCGTGGATGCGATTGCGCAGGCCTTGCGCAGTGCCGCCAGCGCGGGCCCGGGCAGCGTGGTCATCATCAGCGCCGATGCGATGGCGCCGCACCAGTCCGTGGTTTCGGTGATGGAGGCCGCGCGCCGGGTGGGCCTCACGCAGATCACGTTTGCCACGCAGTCGTCGGCCGCGGCGCGCAGCACCAGCCGCTGACACGGCATGGCTGCCCCCGGGCCGCAGCCGCCCTCACCCTCTTCGTCAGCCGCAGCACGCGACACCGTTCTACCCCAGGCCACGGGGTTGCAAAAGACCTGGCAAACGCGCGGACCGGTCGCTTTGGCACTGTGGCCGGTCTCGCTGGTGTACCGAACATTGGTAAGCATCCGACGCGCTCTTTATCGCATGGGCATGCTGAAGGCGGAACACCCCGGCCGCCCCGTCATCGTCGTGGGCAATGTGATTGCCGGAGGCGCTGGCAAAACCCCCGTGGTCATTGCCCTTGTCCAGCACCTGCAAGGCCTGGGCCTGCGCCCCGGCGTGGTTTCGCGCGGTTATGGCCGCAGCACCACCGACTGCCGCGCGGTAGCGCCCGACAGCCCGGCCCGCGAGGTGGGCGATGAACCCGCCCTCATCGCGCGCAGCTGTGGCGTGCCCGTGTTTGTTGCGCCCCACCGCATCACCGCCGCCCGCGCCCTGCGGGCTGCTTCCCCCGACACCGACGTGATCGTGTGCGACGACGGCCTGCAACACCTGGCCTTGTCACGCGACCTGGAGGTCTGCATCTTCAACGAACAGGGCGTGGGCAACGGCTTCCTGCTGCCGGCGGGGCCCCTGCGTGAGCCCTGGCCACGCGCAGTGGATTTTGTGCTGCATGCAGGGGGTCTGCCGCCTGGAAGCGACCCCGCCCATGCCTACGGCCTCAAGCGCCGCCTGGCCCCCTACGCCCTGCGTGCGGACGGCACCCGGGTACCGCTGTCTGACCTGCACGGCCAGCCGCTGCACGCCGTGGCGGCCGTGGCACGCCCCCAAGTGTTCTTTGCCATGCTGCAGTCCGAGGCACTGCAACTGGCACACACGGAGGCCTTGCCAGATCACTACGATTTTGATAGCTGGAACCGCAATTCTGACAAGCGCTACACGCTTGTTTGCACAGAAAAAGATGCCGTCAAGCTCTGGCGGTACCATCCGGACGCACTGGCTGTGCCCCTGCAATTGCAGATTGAACCGGCCTTTTTTGCGGCGCTGGATGTGCGCCTGCAGGCCTTGGGCGTCCGCAGGCATTGACGATTCACCGCCCGGGCCGCCGCTATCATCCCAGCCTGCCTGAACGAACCTCCTGGAAAGCGCTGTCATCATGGATCCCAAACTGCTTGAACTGCTGGTCTGCCCCGTCACCAAAGGCCCGCTGACCTACGACCGCGATGCCCAGGAACTGGTCTCCCGCAGCGCCCGCCTGGCCTATCCGGTGCGGGACGGCATCCCGGTGTTGCTCGAAAACGAAGCCCGCACGCTCACCGACGAGGAACTGGAGCAGTGAGCAGCGCAGGCGCAGCCCCCATCGCTCCAGGCGTTGCGGCGGCGGGCAGCCACTTCACGGTGCTGATCCCGGCCCGCATGGCATCCAGCCGCCTGCCCGACAAACCCCTGGCCGATATCGCAGGCCTGCCCATGGTGGTGCGGGTGGCCCAGCGTGCCGCCCAGAGCGCGGCAGCCCGCGTGGTGGTGGCCGCCGATGACCCCCGCATCCTGCAGGCCTGCGCCGCCCATGGCGTGCAAGCGATACTGACCCGCGCTGACCACCCCAGCGGCAGCGACCGCCTGGCCGAGGCCTGCACACAACTGGGCCTGGACGGGGACGACGTGGTCGTCAACGTGCAAGGCGATGAACCCCTGATGGATCCCGGCCTCATCAACGCCGTCGCGGCCTTGTTGCCTGCCCGCCCCGAGGCCAGCATGGGCACCGCAGCCCACGCCATTGCATCCCTGACCGACTACACCAACCCCAATGTGGTGAAAGTGGTGCTCGACGCGCGCGGCTTGGCGCACTACTTCAGCCGGGCGCCCATCCCTTTTGCGCGTGACCATGTGGGTTCGCCCTGGTGGCAAGGCGCTGTACACGCGGCGGCACCCGGCGTGGCCGCCCTGGATGGGTTTGCGCCATTGCGGCATGTCGGCATCTACAGCTATCGCGCAGGCTTCCTTCGGGAATTTCCGACCCTTGCGCCCGCCCCCACCGAGGCGGTGGAAGCGTTGGAGCAACTGCGCGCGCTGTGGCACGGCCACCGCATTGCGGTGCACCTGGCAGAAACCGCCCCGGGCCCGGGTGTGGACACGCCCGAAGACCTGGAGCGGGTGCGCGGCCTTTTTCGCTGAGGTGGCGCCCGGCTGCGTGTGATGCACCTGCCAGCTCCATGCAGCGGCTCTCCACGCCGCGGCACCCTTGCCAAAACCGATGCAGGGTGTAAGTCAGCGCAAGGAGTCACATGCTATCCTCGCCCGCAACGAGAGCACCGCATCCCGGGCGCACAGAACGGCTTCAGGCGCCCTTCGAACGTCCCCGCCAGCGGCGCCAACCGATTTCTAACCTTCGAGGACTTCCATGAGACTGATTCTGTTGGGCGCGCCTGGCGCCGGAAAGGGCACGCAAGCCACATTCATCTGCCAGAAGTACGGCATCCCGCAAATCTCCACTGGCGACATGCTGCGCGCCGCCGTCAAGGCTGGCACGCCTCTGGGCCTGCAAGCCAAGGCCGTGATGGATTCGGGTGCCCTGGTCAGTGACGACATCATCATCGGTCTTGTGAAGGAACGCATCACGCAGCCCGACTGCGCACAGGGTTTCCTGTTCGACGGTTTTCCGCGCACCATTCCCCAGGCAGACGCCATGAAGGCGGCCGGTGTCAAGCTCGACTACGTGCTCGAAATCGATGTGCCTTTTGACGCCATCATCGAACGCATGAGCGGCCGCCGATCGCACCCTGCCAGCGGCCGCACCTACCATGTCAAGTTCAACCCACCCAAGGTGGAAGGCAAGGACGACGTGACGGGCGAAGAACTGATCCAGCGCGAGGACGACAAGGAAGAAACCGTCAAGAAGCGCCTGCAGGTCTACAGCGACCAAACACGCCCGCTGGTGGACTACTACAGCAACTGGGCCAAGGCCGAGCCTGAGGTTGCACCCAAGTACCGCGCCATCAGCGGCACGGGCAGCGTAGACGAAATCACGGCACGCGCGCTGCAGGCACTCGCCAGCTGACGCATGGGGCACACGCCCCCGAAACCAGCGACGCCCAGGCACCCCGGGCGTCGCTTTTTTTATGCGGCGAAGACAACCGCTTCAGGGCTTCCACCTGGAAACCAGGCCATCCTGGTTATTCAGGCTGGGCTGGAGCGCAATCCGTAGGCCTTGCCATCCACAAACAGATACTCCGCCCGCAGCACCGCATCGCCCTTCTCTTCGCGCAGGGTAAAGCCCACCACCGATACCGCCGCGCCGGTTTTGATCTCCTGCACCTGCCAGGCCTGCATGCGGGTCAGGGGCGCCAGTTCGACCTCCCAGCGGCGGTCCTTGCGGTTGGGCAACACAGCCTTGGCCAGCAGGGCCTTGCCGTCCACGGGGGAGGTCTGGGCCGGCACCACGCGCTGGGCCAGATCCACAGGCAGCTTCAGTTCGGCAGGTATCTCCAGTTCCAGCTCGGCATGCGGGTTTTGCCAGCGCACCTTGAGTACCTTACCCTCCAGATAGATGGGACGCTCAGGATCAAAACTGCTCCAACCGTGGTGGGCGTGCACCCCCAGCGGAACGGCGGAGGCGGCCAGGAGCACGTGGCGGCGTTGCAGGTGGGTCATCGATTCTCCCCTTGTCGTGTCGATCAGAGATAGGCAATCCAGCGGCCACAGACCACCACAGCCAGCCAGATCATGGTGGAACCCAGCATCTGCACCCGGGCCAGACCGTCCAGGCGCGCCAGCGAACCCCGCCCATGGAACCACGCGGCGTTGCAGCCTGCAAGCATTAACAGCAGCATCTTCAAGGTGAATGCGCGGCTGGCGAGCAGTTCGGCAGGCTGCGTGGCAAACATCAAGAGGCCCGACGCAGCCACCAGTCCAAAACCACACAACGCCAGCGACAGGCTGAGCCGCGCAAGGTCCTTGACGGGCAATGCCGCCCCGAGACCAAACACCCGCAGCTCCAGCAAGACCAGATTGCCCAGCAGCAAGGCAATGCCCACGATGTGCACCACCTCCAGCGCCGGGTAGGCCCACGCATGGGTCTTGAGGGCAGCAAAAAACATCGGGGTGGCCTTGTTTCTCAGTGCAGCAGTTCCAGCATCAGCGAGATCCTGGCTTTCAAGGGCGAGAGTCCTCTGGAGTCGGGCAACGCATCCCCCGGCTTGGGCAGCACCTGCCCCTCGGAGCAGCGTGTGGACCGCACCACCCGCACACCCACATCCTGTGCACGCAGCAACGCGGCCTCCAGAGCGTGGTGGATGGTGCCATTGCCCGTACAGGCCACCACCAGCCCCTGGACCCCATCACGCACCAGCGCATCCACCATGGCGCCCGATGCGCCAGCGTGGCTGACGAGCACTTCCACGCGGGGCCAGGCAAAGGAGGATGCTCTATTTTTAATAGCATCAAATGCGGATTTACCAAGCGCTGGCGGCCAATCCTGGACAAGGCGAGGAATCCCCTCCTCCACCCAGCCCAAAGGGCCAGCCTCGCCCGAGTTGAACGCATGCACCCGGTAGGGGTGCACCTTATGAACCTGCCGCGCCCCATGGATTTCCCCAGCGGCCACCACCAGCGTGCCCCGTGCACCGGGTGTAACCGCCACGGCAACGGCATCCAGAAGATTCTGCGGGCCGTCGGGCGTGAGCGCTGTCGCTGGGCGCATGGCGCAGGTCAGCACCACGGGTTTCGCCCGGGTATCCAGCACTTCGTGCAGGAACCAAGCCGTCTCCTCCAGCGTGTCGGTTCCGTGGGTAATGACTACACCACGCACCTCCGGATCTTCCAGGTGGTGTGCGCAGCGCAGCGCCAGCGCATGCCACACCTGGCCATCCATGTCCTTGCTGTCGATCTGGGCCACCTGCTCCGCCACCAGCCCACCCTGCGCCGCCTGTTGCAATCCGGGAACGGCCGCAAGCAGTTGCTCAACGCCCACCTGTGCAGCGGTGTAACCAATGTTGTCGCCAGCCTGCGCGGATGTGCCCGCAATGGTTCCCCCGGTGCCCAAAACTACAATTTTTTGCCCACTCACTTGCGTACTCCGAAAAACTGGTGAAAAATACAGTTACTGGATTAAAAAACAGTTGTCCGTCACTGTAGCCGCCTCCACCGGAAACCACCATGCTCGACAACCCGAAACTCACCGCCCGCCAGCAACAGATTCTGGATCTCATCCAGACGGCCATTGCACGCACTGGTGCGCCTCCCACCCGCGCAGAAATCGCGGCCGAACTGGGGTTCAAGTCGGCCAATGCGGCCGAAGAGCATCTGCAGGCATTGGCACGCAAGGGCGTGATCGAACTGGTCAGCGGCACATCCCGTGGCATCCGTCTGCGCAGCGACACGGTGCGCTCCATCAATGCAGCACGTGGCAGCCAGTTCAACCTACCCATTCCCGGGCTTTCACAGCTGGTTCTGCCTTTGGTGGGACGCGTGGCGGCGGGCTCGCCCATTCTCGCGCAGGAACACGTTGACCAGACCTACAGTGTGGAAAACAGCCTTTTCCATCACAAGCCCGATTACCTGCTCAAAGTGCGCGGCATGTCCATGCGCGATGCCGGCATCATGGATGGCGACCTGCTGGCCGTGCAGTCCACCCGTGAAGCCCGCAACGGCCAGATCATCGTGGCCCGCCTGGGAGACGACGTGACGGTCAAGCGCCTGCGTCGCACCGCCACGGCCATCGAATTGCTGCCCGAAAACCCGGATTACCCGGTCATCGTGGTGCAGCCTGGCGAACCGTTCGAGATCGAAGGTCTCGCGGTCGGACTCATCCGCAACACCATGCTGATGTAGCCACAGCGCTCCATCACATTCATTCCCTAGTTAGCTGCCGCACTGCAGGTGGCGGGCGTTTGGTGTACCGATAAAACAGGTACGCCAGCCCTGCGGTGCCGGTTCGATTTGCAATCCTGCCTATGTCCAACCCCCGACCTTCGGAGTTTTCACATGGGAATTGCCTTGACCACCTTTTCTGCACTCTCCACCCCACTGCGCTCACTGACCCGCTGGCTCCATCACGCAAGCCCTCTCAAAATGCAGTCTGCGGCAGACTCATCCACAGCCCATGCCCATCCCGAAGATGCGGCCCGGGGCAGCGGCCACAGTGAGGCAGGCACCCGCAAGCCCCACCAACGCCCCGCGGGCATCCCGCACCAGCGTCCGCTGCGTGGCAATTGGCCTTTTACGGTCAATCCTCAGACACCGCCCACCGAAGCCCCAACTCGACTGGCAACCACCAGCGGCGGAGTATTCACGTCTTCGCCTGCGACCACCCGCAACCCCTGTGGATCACCGTGGTCGGCAGAAGGCTCTGCCAGCAGGACGGCCAAGGTCCTGCGCCGAGCCCCAGCATCGGGCGGCTCGGGCCGGCTGGTGATCGCTGGCCGCATGGCGGATGTGTGCGCTGAGCTGGACCGAATGGCCGCATCAGAGGCAGCGCTGCAAACCTGTTGAGGCGGCGCCATCTCTCACAACGAGCCATTGATGCCCTCTCATTGCGGGGCCTTCCTTAATGGTTTTAAGCAAAATAGTTCGAGGAGCAGCCACCGCACTCCCCATCGCATCCCGCCGCATGTGGGCGAGTCCGTTGCCCCTGCCAGCATCCGGAACCTATTTTCGACCTCCTTGAGGCCATGGCTGAACAAGAATACGCGCTCGTTCTGGCAGGTGGCTCCAACACTCCGTCACGAAAAGTCCAACACCTTTGATGCGCAAGGAGGCCGCCCGGCGTGATGCAGGCCGCTTCACCAAGGCACAATGTCGGGATGAACATTGTGATTCTCGACGACTACCAGGACGCAGTCCGCAAGCTCCACTGCGCATCCCGGCTCGACGCGTACACCGCCAAGGTCTACACCAATACCGTCAAAGGACTGGGCCAGCTTTCGGTTCGCCTCAAGGACGCTGACATCATCGTTCTGGTGCGGGAGCGCACGCAGATCACCCGGCAACTGGTGGAAAAACTGCCCCGCCTCAAGCTCATCGCGCAAACCGGCAAGATCGGCAACCACATCGATGTGGCGGCCTGTACCGAGCGTGGCATTGCGGTGGCAGAAGGCGTAGGTTCCCCCGTAGCTCCCGCTGAGTTGACATGGGCCCTTGTCATGGCGGCAATGCGCAGGCTGCCACAGTACATCTCCAACCTCAAGCACGGCGCGTGGCAACAATCGGGATTGAAGACAGCTTCCATGCCCGCCAACTTTGGCCTTGGCAACGTGCTGCGTGGCAAAACGCTGGGGATCTGGGGGTATGGCCGCATTGGCCAACTGGTGGCGGGCTATGGGCGTGCATTTGGAATGAACGTCCGCATTTGGGGACGCGAAGCCTCACGCGCCCAGGCCCTGACGGATGGCTACCAGGCTGCCACCACGCGCGAAGAGTTTTTCTCGCAATGCGATGTGATCTCGCTGCACCTTCGCTTGAACGATGAAACACGCAGCATCGTTTCTCTCGAAGATCTCTCGTGCATGAAGCCCACCGCGCTTCTGGTCAACACCTCGCGGGCCGAGCTGATTGAACCCGACGCACTGATCGCAGCCTTGAACCGGGGTCGCCCCGGCATGGCCGCAGTCGATGTGTTCGAGAGCGAGCCCATCCTCCAGGGCCACGCCCTCCTCCGGCTGGAGAACTGCATTTGTACACCCCATATCGGCTATGTGGAGCAAGACAGCTACGAGCTTTACTTTGGTGCAGCATTCGACAACGTGGTGAATTTCATCAAAGGCACCCCCACCAACATCGTGAATCCAGGTGCGTTGCAGGTAAGGCGTTGATACAGAAAAATCCCACTGGGCCATTCCGCCATCGGCAAAAAACGTTTCAGGTGGTTGAGTCGTCTCGGTTGCGCTTTGCGCTTTGGTGATCCCCTCTCGTTCAGTCTGTTCTTCGATGCATTCCCGGTTCGGAGTGCTGCGCCAACAAACTGAATAGCTACAGACAAGTGACACTTCCACAAGCAAAAAGGGCTTCCCGAAGGAAGCCCTTTTGTTTTGGCCCCTGCAAGGCACAGAGTGCCTTGCAGGGTGGGACCACTCCAATTACAGAGGGGTCTTCTTGCCGTCCTTGTAGACGTACAGCGTGATCGAGGGGTTCTTCATTTCGCCGTTAGGTTCGAAGGCGATGGCAGAGGTCACACCCTTGAAGTTCGCCTTGGCCAGTTCGTTCACATACACCTTGGGGTCCACCGAGTTGGCGCGCTTCATGGCGTCAACCAGCAGGAACGTGGCATCGTAGGTGTAAGGGCTGTACACCTGGAACTGGTTCGGGTACTTGGCATCGTACTTGGCCTTCCAGGCGGTACCGCCAGGCATCTTGGCCAGCGAGGAACCGCCTTCGGCACAGATCACGTTAGCCAGGGTCTTGGCACCGGCAGCCAGCTTGGCGATTTCAGACGTGCAGACGCCGTCACCACCAAAGTACTTCACATTGCCCATGCCCAGCTGTTCCATCTGGCGCAGCATAGGACCGGCTTGAGGGTCCATACCACCGTAGAACACGGCATCGGGGTTCTTGGACTTGATCGCGGTCAGGATGGCCATGAAGTCAGTGGCCTTGTCGGTCGTGAACTGCTCGTCCACCACCTTCATGCCCTTGGCAACAGCGGTCTTCTTGAACACGTCTGCCACACCTTGGCCGTAAGCGGTACGGTCATCGATGATGGCAACGGTCTTCAGCTTGAGCGTATCCACTGCGTAGAACGCCAGACCAGCGCCCAGCGCGTTGTCGTTGGCGATGATACGGAACGTGGTCTTGTAGCCAGGCTTGGTCAGGTTGGGGTTGGTTGCAGCGCCCGTCACCATTGGAATGCCGCAGTCGTTGTAGACCTTGGAAGCAGGAATGGTGGTACCGGAGTTGAGGTGGCCGACAACGCCAGCGACCTTGGAGTCGCACAGCTTTTGTGCAGCGGCCGTGCCCTGCTTTGGATCGGCAGCGTCGTCTTCGGCTTGAAGTTCGAACTTGATCTTCTTGCCGCCGATGGTGACACCTTGAGCATTCAGCTCTTCAATGGCCATGCGGGCGCCATTTTCGTTGTCCTTGCCGTAGTGGGCTTGGGCGCCAGAAACCGGAGCCACATGGCCGATCTTGACCACCTGCTCTTGTGCAGAGGCCACACCAGCAACAGCCGCGATAGCAGCAACCACGGTCAGTTTCAACTTCAATTGCATATCAAATCTCCAGTAAAGATAAACGCTGAGAATCTTCTTGTGTCTCAACGCAGGCGAACATATCGCAATTTACGGGCCAGATCATTAGGGAACACGATTAAACGCGAGAGAAACCACAGGGGAATACCCTGTCATCCCTTTGGCACAGAGGGTGCGCCACTGGCCAACTCATCCGCCACCGCCTCGTACACAGCGTGCCGGACCACGGATTCAATCTCTTCACGCAGCCGCGGCAGCACCGATCGTGTCTGCTCCTGCACCACCGTGGCGATTGCTTCGCGCAAACGTTGATCCAGCACAACATCCACCCGCTGCATGACCCGGTGCACCATGTACTCCTCCATGCCTTCAGGCAGGGGCCGCGTCAACACCGGTTTTGCAGCCACGGCGGCGAAGGGAGCCATAAGAGGCGCAGGCGCCGCCACAACCGCCGCAGCGGGTGCCCGTTGAGCCACAGCAGGGGACGCTGCGTGCACAGGCACGGGAGCAGCTGCAGGCCGTGGGGCGACCACAGCAGGCGGACGGGCACTGGGCAATGGCGGACTCAATGGACGGGCCGCCGGCTGCGACGCTGTTGCAAGGGGCCGCGCACTCGACAAGGCGGACGGAGACATGACCGTCGTGCGCAATGGTGCGCCCGTTGCAGGCTGCAGGGGCACGGAGTCCGGCACCTGCACCACTTCGGTGAGGGTGGGAATAAAACGTGGAGGGGTTTTGGAAGGAGGCAGTGCCATCAGCCAGCTTTCAGCACAAGGTCGTGGCGGGTGATGGCGTAGCCGCGCGATGCATAGTGGCGCCAGCGCGCCCGGGCCTCGCCACGATCCACTTCATCCTGTGCACTCACCACCTCCACCAGTCGGTCAAACCGGCCAAATCCTTCGGGCACTTCCGTATGCAGGTTCAGCAGCACTTCGTGGTGCGGGGCAGACCGCGCATCGGCAGTCAGCAACACCGGCGACGCGTGGACCAGTTCTTCATCGGCATCGCCCAGGCAATGGGCCACAAAGTCCTGCGGTGCCAGGGCCCAGAGCATGCGATCCAGCACCGCCAGCGTGTCGGGCGGCGCCGCAATCACCAGCCGGGCCCCGCTGCGCTGCACCTTGCGGGCGAAGCGGCATGCATAGGCCAGCTTGTCCGGCGCATTGAAGTGAAACGCAACCTCGGTCATCGTGCGCTCAGGCAGCCTTGGTGCGCACGGAGCGTTTTGCCGCCGCAGGCTTGGAAACCGGCTTGGCACTGGCCTGCCCCAGAAGATAGTGCACAAGAAGTCCCACGGGCCGCCCCGTGGCTCCCTTGGCGGCACCCCCCTTCCAGGCCGTGCCGGCAATATCCAGGTGCGCCCATGGCAGGTCACCCACATACTTTTGCAGGAACTTTGCGGCAGTAATGGAGCCCCCCGCACGCCCGGCCACATTGCCCATGTCCGCGAAATTGCTCTTGAGACCGTCGGCATAGTCGTCGTCCAGCGGCATGCGCCAGCAAGGGTCTTGCGCAGACTCGCCAGCCTCCTGCAGCGCTGATGCAAGGGGATCATTATTGGCAAACAGCCCACTGCGCACGCCACCCAGCGCAATCACGCAGGCGCCGGTCAACGTGGCAATGTCCACCACGGCGGCAGGCTTGAAGCGGGCGGCGTAGGTGAGCGCGTCGCACAACACCAGGCGGCCTTCGGCGTCGGTGTTCAGGATTTCGATGGTCTGCCCGCTCATGCTGGTGACCACGTCACCCGGCTTGACGGCACGGCCATCGGGCATGTTCTCGCAGGCGGGGATCAGCCCCACCACATTGACAGAGGGCTGCAGCTCGCCCAATGCGCGGAACGTTCCCAGCACGCTGGCAGCACCGCACATGTCGAACTTCATTTCGTCCATCTCCGGGGCAGGCTTGATCGAGATGCCCCCGGTGTCGAAGGTAATGCCCTTGCCCACCAGCACGATCGGCGCCTGCTCCTTGGCCGCGCCGTTGTAGCGCAATTCAATGAATCGCAGGGGTTCCTCGGAACCCCGTGCCACGGCAAGGAAGGCGCCCATGCCCAACCGGGCCACTTCGGCCGGGCCATGCACCTTGCACTGGATACGGGGCAGCTTGGCCAGGGTCTTGGCCGCATCGGCGAGCAGGCTGGGGGTAGCGTGGTTGGCAGGGCGATTGCCCCATTCACGTGCAAACTCCACCCCAGCCACCAGGGCCACACCAGCGTCGAAGTCTTCGCGCACATCCGGTGCGCTATGGACCCCCACCACGCAGCGGCTCAAGCTGCGCGCTTCGACCTTGGTCTTTGTGGTGGTGTAGACATAGCTCACTTCGGCCACAGCTTGTACAGCGGCGCTGACGGATGCGGCTTGCACGACGCCAGCAAAACACAGCACCACCCGCTTGGTTTGCGGCGCCTTGATGGCACCGCCAACCGCCTGCAGCGCCTGGCGCGTGGCGCGGGCAGACCCGTCGCCCAGGCCCACCAGCACCACGCGACGGGCGGCAACGGCAGGCACCTGGTACAGCTGCAGGTGCTTGCCCGCCTTGGTGGCCAGATCTCCGTTCTTGAGCGCCAACGCCGCCAGGGCAGACAGTGCATCCTTGCCAGGCTTGAAGCCCTCAGGCAGCAGAACGACCAACAGGTCGCATTTTTCCGAAGCTGCCGCAGCAAGGTCAAGGGTCTTGAGATCAAAGTTCATAATCGGTGTTTTCCTTTTGAGCGTGCTATGCACTTTGACATGCACGCAAAAGTGCATAGCGCGCTCTTCACCAATGTTATTCGATTCATCCATCCGCAAGGAGCTGGCGCGCAGCTTCGGCGCGACGCTCGTGGTGCTGGTGACCGTGGTCATGACCATGATGCTCATCCGCACCCTGGGACAGGCATCCAAGGGCAGCGTGAGCCCTTCCGATGTGATGCTGGTCATGGGCTTCACCGTCCTTGGGCAGTTGCCCACCATCCTGAGCCTGAGCCTCTTCATCGCCGTGGTTGGCACGCTGTCGCGCATGTACCGCGACAGTGAAATGGTCATCTGGTTTGCCAGTGGCCGTGGCCTCATCAGCCTGCTGCGGCCGCTGCTTCGCTTTGCCTGGCCCGTGATGGTGATCATTGCCGTGCTGTCGCTGCTGGTCTGGCCCTGGGCCAACTCCCAGATCCAGGAACTCAAGACGCGCTATGAACAGCGCAGCGACATCGATCGCATCGCGCCCGGCGAATTCCAGGAATCCTCCAACGGCAGCCGGGTGTTCTTCATTGACAAGGACAGCCCTGACACGCAAGCCGGCAACAACATCTTCATCGCCGCCACCGACGGCGCCCGCGAATCCGTGACCTCTGCACGCAGCGCCCGGCTCGAGACACGGGGCGGCGAACGCATGGCGGTGCTGAGCGAAGGCCAGCGGCTGGAGACCTCACGCGACAAGCCCGGCGTCAAGATCAGCGAGTTCGTCGAATACGGCACCCGCATTGGCTCCGCACCCGCAGGCTCGGCGGAAGAACTCTCCGTCAAGACCCGCGCCACGCACGAGTTGCTGATGCAACCCTTGCCCGCCTACCGTGCCGAGCTGGGCTGGCGCCTGGGGCTGGCGCTGGCCGCCATCAACTTTGTGGTGCTGGGCCTGGCCGTGGCCAGCGTCAACCCGCGCGCTGCACGCAGCACCAGCCTGGTCTTCGCGCTTTTTGCCTTCATCGTGTACTACAACCTCATGACGCTGGGGCAAAGCTGGGTGGGCGCGGGCCGGCTGGGCCTGGTGAGCTTCATGGTGCTGCTGCATGGCGGCATGCTGACGATGTCGCTGCTGATCCTGGCTGCGCGCCACAACCACTGGACCGTGCGGCGACTCTGGCAGCCCAGGCCGACCAGGAGCCCTGCATGAAAACCATCCGCCGCCTGATCCACCGCGAAGCCCTGTTTGCCGTCGCCTTTGTCACCGCCGGATTTCTGGCGCTGTTCTTCTTTTTCGACCTGGTGGACGAACTGCGCTGGGTGGGCCGCACCGGCGCCGAGGGTTACCAGCTCTCGCACGCGTTCCTGTTCGTGGTGCTGAGCATTCCCAGCCACCTGTACGAGCTGCTGCCCATTACCGTGCTTATCGGCACCATCTTCGTGATGGCGCGGCTCGCCCAAAGCTCCGAGTTCACCATCATGCGCACCAGCGGCATGGGCCCCTGGCGCGCGTTGCGCACCCTGGTGGCACTGGGCAGTTTTTTTGTGCTGCTGACCTTCGCGGTCGGCGACTACATTGCACCGCTCACAGACCGCACGGCCCAGCTGGTCAAGGTGCGATACCTGGGGCGCCTGACCACGGGCGCCACCGGTGCCTGGCTCAAGGAACGCCAGGACGATCACTCCTATGCCGTGAACGTGCGCGCCCTTACGCCCAATGGCGGCATGCTGGACGTGCGCATCTTTGAATTCGATGCCAAGGGCCGGCTGGCATCGCAGACGCGTGCTGCGACAGGCCAGTTTGGGTCAGAAGGGGCATGGAACCTGGAGAATGTAAAGCGCAGCCGGTTTGAACAACGCGGCAGCGACGAGGCGCGTGTGGAGCACCTGGACGCCCCCACCCTGCAATGGCCCACCCGCATCAGCGCCGACATGGTGGCCGCCTCGCTGCTCAAGCCGGACCGCATGGCCACCATTGATCTGTTCCAGTACATCCGCCACCTCGACGCCAATGGCCAGTCCGCCCAGCGGTATGAGATAGAGTTCTGGCGCAAGGTGTTTTACCCGCTCAGTTGCCTGGTGATGGTGGTGCTGGCCCTGCCCTTTGCCTACCTGCATTTCCGCTCGGGCGGCATTGCGGGCTATGTGTTTGGCGGGGTCATGGCGGGCATCAGCTTCTTCCTGCTGAACAACGTGTTTGGCTACGCAGGCAATCTGCAGAACTGGTCGCCCTGGCTCACCGCTGCAGCGCCAGGGCTCATCTATTCGGTGCTGTCGCTGGCGGCGTTTGGCTGGCTGGTGCTCCGCCGGTAAAAATTTTTTAAGCCTTTTTGGCCTCTACCGCTTATGCAGCAAGCGCAAGCAGCTATCATTTTGTTCGCACACGGCTCTCGTGATCCACTCTGGCGCGTGCCGCTGGAGGCCGTTGCGGCGCGCATCGCAGCGCAACAGCCCGGTCGGCCGGTCCTTTGCGCCTACCTGGAGCTGTGCGCCCCCTCACTGGCTGACGCCACCCGCCAGCTCGCAGCCCAAGGCGCCACCCAAGTCACGGTGGTGCCCATGTTCCTGGGCACTGGCAAACATGCCCGTGAAGACCTGCCCCTGCTGGTGCAGGAACTGCGTGCCACCCACCCCGACGTTCAGTTCCATGTGCAGACCGCCATCGGCGAAGACCCGCGCATGACCGCCCTGATGGCAGAAATTGCCTGCGAGCCCCCTCAAAATTGACGGTTCTGTCGAAATCCCTTAGATGCTTGCAGCATAATGATGCAACCCTTTAGGCGATATCAGATATGAACTTGCACCAATTTCGCTTCGTTCAAGAGGCCGCACGCCGCAACCTCAACCTGACCGAAGCCGCCAAGGCCCTGCATACGTCGCAGCCGGGCGTCTCCAAAGCCATCATCGAGCTGGAAGAAGAACTGGGCGTGGACATTTTTGCCCGCCACGGCAAACGCCTCAAGCGCATCACCGAGCCCGGCCAGCATGTGCTCAAAAGCATCGAAGTCATCATGCGCGAGGTCGGTAACTTGAAGCGCATTGGCGAACAGTTCAGCGCGCAAGACAGCGGCACCCTCAGCATCGCCACCACCCACACCCAGGCCCGGTATGTGCTGCCCGTGCCCGTAGCCCGGCTGCGCGAGGCCTACCCCAAGGTCAACATCAGCCTGCACCAGGCCACGCCGCACGAGGTGGCACGCATGGTGATCGATGAAGTGGCAGAAATCGGCATGGCCACCGAATCGCTGGCTGACTACCCTGAACTCGTGACCCTGCCCTGCTACGAATGGCAGCACGTGCTGGTAGTGCCCAACGACCACCCGCTGGCGCAAAAGGAACGTATCGGCCTTGATGACCTCGCACATGAGGCGCTCATTACCTACCACCCCTCCTTCACCGGCCGGGGCAAGATCGACCAGGCCTTTGCCGCCCGCAAGCTGCAGCCGCGCATCGTGCTCGAAGCCATCGACTCCGACGTGATCAAGACCTATGTGCGCCTGGGCCTGGGCATCGGCATCGTGGCCGAAATGGCAATGCGCGACGACCCGGTGGGCGACCTGGCCGTGCGCCCCGTGGGGCACCTCTTCGGCCAGAGCGTGGCCCGTGTTGCTTTCAAGCGCAGCGCCTACCTGCGCAACTTCGTCTACAAGTTTGCCGAACTGCTGAGCGACCGCCTGAGCCGCGACCTCATCGCCCGCGCCATGACCGGGCACGTCAACGACTACGAGTTGTGACCGCTCCACCATCCAGCTGATTGCAGAACACCCTGATTTCCACGTTGTTGCGCCATGACCCAAGCTAACGCCGCCTCCATTGCTGCCACCGCACGCACACCCGCCTTCCCCAGCAAACTGCCCAATGTAGGCACCACCATCTTCACGGTGATGTCGGCCCTGGCCACCGAGCACCAGGCCGTCAACCTGGGCCAGGGCTTCCCGGACTTTGAATGCGCCCCCGAGCTGGTGAACGCCGTCACCGCCGCCATGCAGGCCGGCCACAACCAGTACCCGCCCATGCCCGGCATCCCCGCGCTGCGCGAGGCCGTAGCCCACAAGATCGAAGCGCTGCACGACCGGGCCTACCACCCCAACACCGAGATCACCGTCACGGCCGGCGCCACGCAGGCCATCATCACCGCCATCCTGGCCATCGTGCACCCGGGCGACGAGGTGATCGTGCTCGACCCCTGCTACGACAGCTACGTGCCCAACATCGAGCTGGCCGGTGGCAAAGCCGTACGCGTTCCACTCACGCCCGGCACCTTCCGCCCCGACTTCGCCAAGATCAGCGCCGCGATCACGCCGCGCACCCGCGCCATCCTCATCAACAGCCCGCACAACCCCAGCGCCACCATCTGGACGGCCGAGGAAATGCGCCAGCTCGAAGACCTGCTGGCCCCCACCGACATCCTGCTCATCAGCGACGAGGTGTATGAGCACATGGTGTTCGACGGTGCCGAGCACCAGAGCGCCGCGCGCTTTCCGGGGCTGGCCGCGCGCACCTTCATCGTGTCGAGCTTTGGCAAGACCTTCCACGTCACGGGCTGGAAGGTGGGCACCGTGGCCGCGCCCGCAGCACTGACGGCCGAGTTCCGCAAGGTGCACCAGTTCAACGTATTCACGGTGAACACGCCCATGCAGCACGGCCTGGCCGCCTACCTGCAAGACCCCACGCCCTACCTGCAGCTGCCCGCGTTCTACCAAGCCAAGCGCGACCTGTTCCGCCAGGGCCTTGCGGGCTCGCGCTTCAAGCTGCTGCCCAGCACCGGCAGCTACTTCCAGTGCGTGGATATCTCGGCCATCAGCGATTTGAACGAGGCCGATTTCTGCCAGTGGCTTACCCGCGAGGTGGGCGTGGCGGCGATTCCGTTGTCGGCGTTTTATGGTGACGGGTTTGACCAGCGTGTGGTGAGGTTCTGCTTCGCCAAGAAAGACGAAACGCTGCGTGCCGCACTGGAGCGGCTGCGCACGCTGTGATCCACAGGGCCTTTGAAGGCCCTACCGTGTCTGCCTTGCCAGCCACACACCTGCAGCCGCCAGCGCCATCCCCACCAGCGCCCAGCCGCTGAGCGTCTCGCCAAACATCGCCCAGGCGATCAGCGCGGTGGTGGGCGGGGTTAGGTAAAACAGGCTGGCCACGTTCACTGCCCCGCCCCGGCGGATGAGCAGGTTCAGCAGGCTCACGGCGCCCAGCGACAGTACCAACACGAGCCAGCCCAGCGCAAACACAAACTCTCCGGTCCACGATATGGCCATGGATTCGGTGGCGTAGGCGACCACGGCCATGGCGGCGGCACAGGGCAGGTACTGGATCACCGAGCCGGTTCGCAAGTCGAACGAGGGACAAAACCGCTTCTGGTACAGCGTGCCAGCGGTGATGCCCAGCAGCGCGACCACAGCGGGCAACAGCATGCCCCACAAAGCACCCGCAGGCACGGTAGCCACCTTGCCGGCCACTACCAGCGCCACACCCGTAAAGCCCAGGGCCAGGCCCGCCCACTGCGCGGCCCGCACCTTTTCACCGAGCAGGGCACCCGCCACCAAAGCGGTTAGCAGTGGCTGCAGCCCCACCACCAGCGCCGTGATGCCCGACGGCAGCCCGTGGCCGATGGCGATGAACACCCCGCCCAGGTACACGCCGTGCACCAGCAGGCCCGACACCCCGATGTGCAACCAGGCCCTGCCCGATAGCGGCCAGGGTGCACGCGCCACGGCCACTACCGCGAGCATGAGCACGATGACGATGGCAAACCGCAGCGCAAGAAAAGTCAGCGGCTCCACATACGGCAGCCCCAGCTTGGCGCCGATAAAGCCCGTGCTCCAGAGCGCCACAAAAAGCAGAGGGACCAGCGAATCGAGCGGACTGGAAGCGCTGGGACGGAGCGGAGTGGCCTGGGTCATGGAGGAAAGAAGCGAATGCAGGATGGGGATGATCGCAGCTTGCGAGCGTCTGTGCTCCAGGCCGGCATATGCGCTCTCGTGACGCGCGATGGACAGGGGCAGATCTCAGCGCGTGCCGCACCTCGGCAAGGTGCGCAGCCGCAAAGACACCAGGCGCCAGCGCAAAACCAGCAGGCCAGTGGTCAGTTCAGAGAAAAATATGGATAAAAATGGCCTCTAGCGCTTTATTGATAAGCGCTAGTAGCTATAAATTCAATAGCAACTCCCAGCACCCCCTTTCTGTTGGCCCGGCCCTGGTGCCTGCGCGTCTTGATGCGTTCTTGATACCCCGCCCCGCACTCTTGCGCTCATCTTGATACGGTGGTTCCTAGCATCGGTCCATGTCTCAAGGAGGACGATATGGACTGGATTTTTTTGGCGGCGGGAGGCCTGCTCTGGCTGGCCGTCTACGGGCTGACCCAGGGCTGCGCACTGCTGCAGCGCCAAGCGCAAGGGGGGCGGTCATGACCAGCGGCTGGATGATTCTGGCGGCCGTACTGGCTGCGGCCCTCTTGGTGTACCTGGTCGCCGTGCTGCTGCGGCCGGAGGACTTTTCATGAGCACCGGTGCCTGGCTGCAACTGGCAGTTTTTTTGGCCCTGCTGCTGGCGCTGGCGTGGCCGCTGGCACGCACTATCGACGCCGTGATGGCCGGCCGCTTTGCGCTGGTGCGGCGGCTTGAGGGGCCGCTGTTCCGTCTCGCGGGCGTGCGGCCCGATGAAGAAACCGGCTGGCTGCGCTACGCGCTGGGGCTGCTGGTGTTCAACGGCCTGGGCGTGCTGGCGGTGTATGCGCTGCAGCGCTGGCAGGCCGTGCTGCCGCTGAACCCGCAGGGCATGCCTGCAGTGGCACCGGACTCGGCCTTCAACACCGCCATCAGTTTTGTCACCAACACCAACTGGCAAGGCTATGGCGGCGAAAGCACCATGAGCTACCTCACGCAGATGCTGGCGCTGACGGTGCAAAACTTCCTGTCTGCCGCGACAGGCCTGGTCGTCGTCATTGCGCTGGTGCGCGGGTTTGCGCGGCATTCAGCGCAGAGCATCGGCAACGTGTGGGCCGACCTGACCCGTGCCACGCTGTGGGTGCTGCTGCCCCTGTCGCTGGTGCTGGCCGTGGCGTTTGCAGGCCAGGGCGTGATTCAGAACCTGTCGCCTTACACCGAGGTGCAGACGCTGGAGCCTGTGCACTACGACGCCCCCAAGCTCGATGGCGCAGGCCAGCCCGTGCTGGACGCCCAGGGCGTCCCGGTCACCGAGCCCGCTACACAAACCACGCAAACGCTGGCCATGGGCCCCGTGGCCTCGCAATTGGCCATCAAGATGCTGGGCACCAATGGAGGCGGCTTCTTCAACGCCAACTCCGCCCACCCGTTCGAGAACCCGTCGGCGACCAGCAACCTGCTGCAGATGCTGGCGATCTTCCTCATCCCCGCCGCACTGTGCCTGGTGTTTGGCCGCATGGTGGGCGATGAGCGCCAGGGCTGGACGATTCTGGCCACGATGAGCCTGCTCTTCGTGGTCGCAGTAGTAGCAGCCACCGCCTTCGAGCAGCAAGGCAACCCGCTGCTGGCATCGCTGGGTGTGGACCAGGCTGCCAGCGCCCTGCAGGCAGGCGGCAACATGGAAGGCAAAGAGACGCGCTTTGGCATCGCCACCTCGGCGCTATTCGCCGTCATCACCACGGCCGCCAGCTGCGGCGCAGTGATTGCCATGCACGACAGCTTCACCCCGCTGGGCGGCATGGTCCCCCTGGTGCTGATGCAGATGGGCGAGGTGGTGTTTGGCGGCGTGGGCTCGGGCCTGTACGGCATGCTGGTGTTCGCCATCATGGCGGTGTTCATTGCCGGGCTGATGATTGGCCGCACACCCGAGTACCTGGGCAAGAAGATCGAGACGCATGAGATGAAGCTCGTTGCCATCGCCATCCTCGTTACGCCCCTGCTGGTGCTGCTGGGCACGGCCGTGGCGGTGATGAGCGAGGCGGGCCGCGCAGGCCTCTCCAACCCTGGCGCGCACGGCTTCAGCCAGGTGCTGTATGCGCTGTCTTCCGCCGCCAACAACAACGGCAGCGCCTTCGCTGGCCTGTCGGCCAACACCCCCTTCTACAACGTGCTGCTGGCCGTGGCTATGTGGCTGGGCCGCTTCGGCGTGATCGTGCCCGTGCTGGCCATGGCTGGGTCCCTCGCCGCCAAGAAGCGCGCCACCGCCACCGATGGCACCTTGCCCACCCACGGCCCGCTGTTTGTGGCGCTGCTGGCGGGCGTGGTGCTGCTGGTGGGGTTGCTGAACTATGTGCCCGCCCTCGCGCTGGGCCCGGTGGTAGAGCATCTCGTGCTCACACCCCGTTAAGAAATGGCTGGGAGATTGTGATGACTCGCAAGACATTGACCCTGTTCGACCCTGCCCTGGTGCGCCCCGCGCTGCTGGAGGCTTTCAAGAAGCTGGACCCGCGCGTGCAATGGCGCAACCCGGTGATGTTTGTGGTGTACGTGGGCAGCGCCTTCACCACCGCGCTGGCCGCCAGCAAACCCGAGGGCTTCACCGCTGCCGTGGCGCTGTGGCTGTGGTTCACCGTGCTGTTTGCCAACTTTGCCGAGGCCATGGCCGAAGGCCGCAGCAAGGCCCAGGCGGCCTCGCTGCGCGGCCTGAAGAAGCAGACCTGGGCCAAGAAACTCGATGGTCAGTTTGACCGGGCCACCCCACGCACCGCCATGACCTGGCTGCCGCTGGAGGCCGACAACCTGCGCAAGGGCGACGTGGTGTTGATTGAGGCGGGCGACACCATCCCTGCCGACGGCGAGGTGATCGATGGCGTGGCCTCGGTGGACGAGAGCGCCATCACGGGCGAGTCGGCCCCCGTGATCCGCGAATCGGGCGGCGACTTCTCGGCCGTCACCGGCGGCACCCGCGTGCTGTCGGACTGGATCGTGGTGCGCGTGGCCGTGAACCCTGGCGAGACCTTTGTGGACCGCATGATCGCCATGGTGGAAAACGCCAAGCGCCACAAGACGCCCAACGAGATTGCACTGACCATCCTGCTGGTGGCGCTGACCATCGTGTTCCTGGGCGTGGTGGTCACGCTGCTGCCCTTTTCGATGTTCAGCGTGCAGGCCAGCGGCGCGGGCAAGCCTGTGAGCCTGGTGGTGCTGGTGGCCCTGCTGGTGTGCCTGATCCCCACCACCATTGCAGGCTTGCTCAGTGCGATTGGCGTGGCGGGCATGAGCCGCATGATGCAGGCCAATGTGATCGCCACCTCGGGCCGCGCGGTGGAGGCTGCGGGCGATGTGGACGTGCTGCTGCTGGACAAGACAGGCACCATCACCCTGGGCAACCGGCAGGCCAGCCAGTTCGTGTCTGCCCCCGGCGTGACCGATGCCGCATTGGCTGATGCCGCACAGCTCGCATCGCTGGCCGACGAAACGCCCGAGGGCCGCAGCATCGTGGTGCTGGCCAAGCACAAGTTCAACCTGCGCGAGCGCGACCTCTCCAGCCTGCAGGCCGTGTTTGTGCCGTTCACTGCCCAAACGCGCATGAGCGGGGTGGACCTACCCGGCCCGCGCTTGCTGCGCAAGGGTGCAGCCGATGCCATCCGCAAGCATGTGGAGGCACTGGGCGGGCGCTTTCCTACCGCCGTGCAGACGGCGGTGGACGATGTATCGCGCCGCGGCAGCACCCCGCTGGTGGTGGCCGATGGCGCCCACGTGCTGGGCGTGGTGGAGCTCAAAGACGTGGTCAAGGGCGGCATCAAGGAGCGCTTTGCCGAGCTGCGCCGCATGGGCATCAAGACCGTGATGGTGACGGGCGACAACCGCCTGACGGCCGCCGCCATCGCGGCCGAAGCGGGTGTGGACGACTTCCTGGCCGAGGCCACGCCCGAGGCCAAGCTGCAGCTCATCCGCAGCTACCAGGCCGCAGGCCAGCTGGTGGCCATGACCGGCGACGGCACCAACGACGCGCCCGCCCTCGCCCAGGCCGACGTGGCCGTGGCCATGAACACCGGCACCCAGGCCGCCAAGGAGGCCGGCAACATGGTGGACCTGGACAGCAACCCCACCAAGCTCATCGAGATCGTGGAGACCGGCAAGCAGATGCTGATGACGCGCGGCTCACTCACCACGTTCAGCATTGCCAACGACATCGCCAAGTACTTCGCGATCATCCCGGCGGCGTTCGTCACCACCTACCCGCAGCTGTCGGCGCTGAACTTCATGCACCTGGCGAGCCCCTCGTCGGCCATCCTGTCTGCCGTGGTGTTCAACGCGCTGATCATCATCTTCCTGATCCCGCTGGCCTTGAAGGGCGTGGCCTACCGCGCCGTGGGTGCCGCCGCGCTGCTGCGCCGCAACCTGGCTATCTATGGGCTGGGGGGCATGGTGGTGCCGTTCATTGGCATCAAGTTGATTGACATGGTGTTCGCGGCAGCCGGGTTGATCTGAACCAGGACCTCCCCCTGTGTCGCTTCGCGCCTTCCCCCTCCTCTCGCTTCGCTGCGGGGCGGCCCTTGCTCGGTGTCCCCTCGCCTGAGCAGCGCCAGTCTGATGCGCAGCTCCCGGAATTTCATTGAAAGGAAAATCGTATGCCTATCCGTATCCCCCGCGACGACGTGCCCGCCAGCCCAGGCGGCCTGCTGCGCCCTGCCCTCACGCTGTTTGTCGTGCTGTCCATCGTCACCGGCCTGCTCTACCCGCTGGCCGTGACCGGCGTGGCACAAACGGCCTTCCCGCACCAAGCCAACGGCAGCCTCATCACGCAAGGTGGCAAGGCGGTGGGCTCGGAGCTGATCGGCCAGTCGTTCACCGAGCCCGGCCACTTCTGGGGCCGCCCTTCGGCCACGGCACCCATGCCGTACAACGCATCGGCCTCGGGTGGCTCCAACCTGGGCCCCACCAACCCGGCGCTGGCCGAAGCCGTGAAGGCACGCATCGACGCCCTGCGCGCCGCCGACCCCGGCAACACCCGCCCCGTGCCCGTGGACTTGGTCACTACATCGGCCAGCGGGCTGGACCCCCACATCAGCCCGGCAGCCGCCGACTACCAGGCAGAGCGCGTGGCCCGAGCCAGGGGCCTGCCCCTGGCGCAAGTGCAAGCCCTGGTGCAGCAGCACACCAACAACCCCTGGTTGGGCCTGCTGGGCGAGCCGCGTGTGAATGTACTGGCCTTGAACCTCGCACTCGAATCGCTACCAAAACAGTAGCTGTCTGCGCTTAATAGACAAGCGCCAGATGCCGATTTGACTCATATTTGGTGGATACACTGTGCCCATGCAGGATCGCCCCGACCCCGACGCGCTGCTGCAGCGCATCCAGCAAGAGCAGGCCCAGCAGCAGCGCGGGCGACTCAAGGTGTTTTTTGGCGCCTGTGCGGGGGTGGGCAAGACCTTTGCCATGCTGTCTGCCGCCCGGGCAGCGCAAGTGCCGGGCCTGCCCGTCACCATTGGCGTGGTCGAGACGCATGGCCGCGCCGACACCGAGGCGCTGACCGCGCACCTGCCGCGCCTGCCGCTGCGCGCCCGGCCCTACAAAGACCGCACCCTGCCCGAGTTTGACCTGGACGCCGCCCTGGCCTGGGGCGCTGCGCACCCAGAGGGCCTGGTGCTGCTGGACGAACTGGCCCACAGCAATGTGGCTGGGTCGCGCCACCCCAAGCGCTGGCAAGACGCTGAAGAGCTGCTGGCTGCAGGCATCGACGTGTGGTCCACCATGAACGTGCAGCACCTGGAGAGCCTGAACGACATCGTGAGCGGCATCACCGGCATCCGCGTGTGGGAGACGGTGCCCGACCAGTTTTTTGACGCAGCCGATGAGGTGGTGGTGGTCGACCTGCCGCCCGACGAGCTGCTGGCGCGCCTCAAAGCCGGCAAGGTCTACCTGCCCCAGCAGGCCGAGCGTGCTGCCACCCACTTTTTCCGCAAAGGCAACCTGCTGGCCCTGCGTGAGCTGGCCCTGCGCCGCACCGCCGACCGGGTGGACGACGAAATGCGCGCCTACCGCCGCGCCAGCACCACCACGCCAGAGGCCGTGTGGCCCAACCGAGAGGCCCTGCTGGCCTGCGTGAGCACGGGCGACAACGCCGAAAAAGTGGTGCGCAGCTGCGCCCGCCTGGCCGCCCAGCTCGACCTGCCATGGCACGCCGTGCATGTGGAAACGCCCGAGCAGCAAGGCCAGTCGGCCACCCTGCACCCGCAGGTGGAGCGCACGCTGAAGATCGCCCAGCAACTGGGCGCCACCGCCTGCGCCGTGCTGCCTGCCGCGCAGCCCGCCCAGGCCCTGGTGCGCTATGCGCGCGAACACAACCTGGTGCGCGTGGTGATGGGCCGCAGCACGCGCCGCTGGCCGTGGCAAGCCACACTGGCGGAGCAGGTCGGCCAACTCGCGAGCGACCTCGACCTGCTGCAGGTCGGCACGCTGGTGGGCCGAACAGGCAGCACAACCCCGGCAGACAACGCCAAGCCCATCGCTAGCACCACCCCGTCCGCCACGCGCCCGCCCTTCTGGCCCGGCTACATCGCCGCAGCCCTGGCCTGCTGCATTGCCGCCGTCGTGGCCACCCCGCTGGCCAACGTGCTGGAGCTGACCAACATCGTCATGCTGTTTTTGCTGGTGGTGGTGGGTGTGGCGCTGCGTTTTGGTCGCGGCCCGGCCATCATGGCGGCGTTCCTGGGCGTGGGGTTCTTTGATTTCTTCTTTGTGCCGCCCCGCTTCAACTTTGCGGTGAGCGACGCGCAGTACGTCGTCACCTTCGCCGTGATGCTGGTGGTGGCCCTGGTGGTGGGCCAGCTCACCGCCGGGCTCAAGGTGCAGGCCGAGGCCGCCACCGACCGCGAACACCGCGTGCGCAGCCTGTACGACATGGCACGGGACCTGTCTGCCGCCCTGCTGCCCGAACAGGTGGCCGAGATTGGCGCACGTTTCATCACGGGGGAGTTCAGCGCAGGCAGCACGCTGGTGGTGGCCGACGATGACAACCGCCTGCAGGTTCTGCTCGGAGGCACCGCCCCCGTGGACATGGCCGTGGCGCAATGGGCATTTGAGCGCGGCGAGCCCGCAGGCCGGGGCACGGACACCTTGCACTCCAGCCCCACGCTGGTGCTGCCGCTCAAGGCGCCGATGCGCATCCGTGGCGTGCTGGTGGTGGCGATGCCGCAAGGCCAGGTGCCGGGCGTAGAACCGCGCCGCCTGCTGCAGACCTGCGCCTCGCTGCTCGCCATTTCGCTCGAACGCATCCACTACATCGACGTGGCGCAAAAGAGCACCGTACAGATCGAGTCCGAGCGGCTGCGCAACTCGCTGCTCTCGGCCATCTCGCACGACCTGCGCACGCCGCTGGCTTCGCTGGTCGGCCTGGCCGAATCGCTGGCCATGGTGCAACCGCCCCTGCCCGCGCACCAGCAGGAGCTGACCGGCGCCATCCAGCAATCCGCCCAGCGCATGAGCGCACTGGTCAACAACCTGCTGGACATGGCCCGACTGGAGGCTGGGGCCGTACAACTCAACAAAGCCTGGCAGCCGCTGGAAGAAGTGGTGGGCAGTGCCCTGGCCGCCAGTGCCCCCGCCATCGCTGCGCACCGGGTCGAAGTGACTCTGCCCGACGACCTGCCGCTGCTGCAGATCGATGCCGTGCTGATGGAGCGGGTGCTGGTCAACCTGCTGGAAAACGCCGCCAAGTACACCCCCGCAGACACCACCATCCACATCAGCGCGCAGCCCCAAAGCGACGCGGTGGCCCTGACCATCACCGACGAAGGCCCGGGCCTGCCCAAAGGCCGCGAAGAGTTGCTGTTTGAAAAATTCGAACGTGGCGCTCGCGAAAGCGCCACGCCCGGCGTCGGCCTGGGCCTGGCCATCTGCCGCGCCATCGTAGAGGCGCATGGTGGCAGCATCCGGGGCGATACGATCCACAACGCGCAGGGCCAGCCTACAGGTGCGCGCTTTACGCTGCTGCTGCCACGCGGCACGCCGCCCACCGACCTGGGCGATGATGCCTACGCCTGATTCCGTTTCCAAATCATTCGTGTCTAGGCGCGAAGCCGCAGACAGTGCTGTAGCACGGCAAGGCGAAGCAACAACGACACGGATGATTTGGAAACGGAATGACACCCTAGCATCCATGCCATGATCGATCTGCCCACCCACATCCTCATCGTCGAAGACGAAGCCGATATCCGCCGCTTTGTGCGACTGACGCTGGAGACCGAAGGCCACACCGTGCACGAGGCCGCGACCCTGCAGCGCGGCCTGATCGAGGCTGGCACGCGCCGCCCCGACCTGGTGGTGCTGGACCTGGGCCTGCCCGATGGGGATGGCGTCGATTTGATCCGCGACCTGCGCACCTGGTCGGCCATGCCCATCATCGTGCTCTCGGCCCGCAGCGCGGAGGCCAGCAAGATCGCGGCGCTGGACGCGGGGGCTGACGACTACCTGGTCAAGCCCTTTGGTTCGGGCGAACTGATGGCCCGCGTGCGCGCGCAGCTGCGCCGCAGCCAGCGGCTCTCCAGCGCAGAGGCAACACCCGTGATCCAGTTCGGCGACATCACCGTGGACCTGGCCCGCCGCACCGTGGAGCGCCACACGGAAGGGCATGGCAGCGAGGCCCTGCACCTCACGCCCATCGAATACAAGCTGCTCACGCACCTGGCGTCCCAGCCCGACCGCGTGATCACCCACCAGCAACTGCTCAAGGCCGTGTGGGGGCCGGGCCACGCGGAGGACACCCACTACGTGCGCGTGCACCTGGCCAACCTGCGCAAGAAGGTGGAACTCAATGCCTCCATGCCCCGGCACCTGGTGACCGAGGCGGGAATCGGCTATCGGTTTGTGCCGTAGGCCTGAAAGACCTGTTTTCTCTCAGGGTGCGCAGCGCAGGGCCCGCTCGCCAATCGCCTTCAGCCGGTCCTTCAACGCCTGTGGGGCCAGCACCTCAAAATCCAGGTCCAACACCACCAGCCAATACACCAGCGTATCGAGCGAATGGGCGCCGCATTCCAGCACACAGCGCTCGGCATCCAAGGCCTTGAGGACACCGACCGACGGGGGAATGCGGTGCACCGCTTCTGACAACGGCGCATGCAACACAATGCGCGCCTGCTCCGCATAAGGGGCCACCGCCAGCGAGCGTGAAACATACGCCTTCAAATCCCCACCGTCCGGTGACACCCGGGGCGCGAAATGGGCGCCCACCGTGGGCACCCCCACGATGCGGTCTATGCGGAAGGTGCGCCAGTCCTCCCGCACCCGGTCCCACGCCACCAGGTACCAGCGGTGGCCGGTATGGGCCAGGCCCTGGGGTTCCACGCTGCGTTCAGCGCTGCGGCCCCGGCTGTCGCCGTAGGTGAACGCCAGGCGCAGCTGGTCTCGGCAGGCCGATGCGAGTGTGGCCAGCAGCGAGGCATCCACTACCGGCCCGACACGGTCCATGGGCAGGATGGTGGAGCGCAGTGCGTCCACCTGCTGCCGCAGCCGTGCGGGCATGGCCTGCTCCAGCTTGACCAGCGCCCGCAGCGCCGGTTCTTCAATGCCGCCCACCGCACCCGCTGTGGCGGTGCGCAGCGCAATCGACACGGCCAGGGCCTCGCCGTCGTCCAGCAGCAAGGGCGGCAGCGCCTGCCCGGCCCGGAAGGCGTAGCCACCCGCCACACCGCTGCTGGCATGCACGGGGTAGCCCAGCTGGCGCAGGCGGTCGATGTCCCGCCGCAGGGTGCGCGGATGCACCTCCAGGCGCTCGGCCAGTTCCGGCCCCATCCAGTGGTTGCGCGTCTGCAACAAGGAAAGCAGCCGCAACAGGCGGGTGGATGACGTGAGCATGGCGTGACTGTACTGCGCATTGAGGGCCAAAACTGTCCGCAATGATTCTTACAGTGGCACCACCTTTTTTTCCACAACCCCAAGGAGCTTTTTATGTCCATCGTCCTCTACTGGCACCCCATGTCCAGCGCCAGCCCTATCGCCTGCGCCCTTGTCGAACTGGGTGTGCCCCACGAACGCGTGAAGGTCGACATCCGCACCGGCGAACAGCACCGCCCGGAGTACCTGGCCCTCAACCCCAACGGCAAGGTCCCCACCCTGACCGTGGACGGTGCCCCCATGTTCGAGACCCTGGCCATCCACCTGTGGCTGGGCCATCGCTTTGGCATTGAACGCGGGCTGTGGCCCGCAGCGGGCACGCCCGAGGCGCTGCAGGCCCTGTCGTGGTGTGCCTGGTCGTATGTGACCTACGGCGCGGTGCTGGTGCGCCTGCACGTGGCCACACAGGGCGAGGAGTCGCTGCGCAGCGCCGTGCATGCACAGGCGGCCACAGCAGGCCTGAACGATTTGCTGGCGGTGCTGGACGCGCGTCTGGCCAAGCAGCCCTGGATGCTGGGGGCCGACTACTCGCTGGTGGACCTGGTGGTGGGGTCGGTGCTGGGCTACAGCGTGTACTTGGGCGCGCCGGTGAATGCGCACCCGCACGTGAAGGACTGGCTGGCGCGGGTGCAGGCACGCCCTGCGATGCAGATCGAGAGCTGATGCTGCGCCCCGGCCGCGAGGGCGCCGGGGCGCTAGAGCAGCACGATGTCGTACTGCTCCTGCCCCATCGCACTCTCGGCCTGTAGCGAGATCGGCTTGCCTATGAAGTCCGACAGCCCCGCGAGGTGCTGGCTCTCTTCGTCCAGAAACAGCTCCACCACCCGTGCCGACGCCACCACCCGGAATTCGCGCGGGTTGAACTGGCGCGCTTCGCGCAGGATCTCGCGCAGGACGTCGTAGCACACGCTGCGCGCGGTCTTGACGCTGCCCTTGCCCTGGCAGGCCTCGCAGGGTTCGCACAGCATGTGGGCCAGGGATTCGCGGGTGCGCTTGCGCGTCATTTCCACCAGCCCCAGCTGCGAGAAGCCACCCGCCATGGTCTTCACGCGGTCGCGGGCGAGCTGTTTTTTGAACTCCGCCAGCACGGCCTGCTGGTGGTCGTCGCGCACCATGTCGATGAAGTCCACGATGATGATGCCGCCCAGGTTCCGCAGGCGCAGCTGGCGCGCAATGGCTTGCGCGGCCTCGAGGTTGGTCTTGAAGATGGTGTCGTCGAAATTGCGGGCGCCCACATAGCCGCCGGTGTTCACGTCGATGGTGGTGAGCGCCTCGGTCTGGTCCACGATTAGGTAACCGCCCGACTTCAGATCGACGCGGCGCCCCAGGGCCTTGGCCACTTCTTCGTCAATGGAGTACAGGTCAAAAATCGGACGTTCGCCCTTGTAGTGCTGCAGCTTGCCGGCGGCGGCGGGCATGAACTCCACGCCAAACGCCCGCAGCCGCTGGAACTGCTCCATCGAGTCGAGCCGGATGGTCTGCGTGTGGTCGCCCACCAGGTCGCGCAGCACGCGCTGCAGCAGGTCCAGGTCCTGGTGCAGCAGCGACATGGCCGGCAGCTTGAGCGATGCCTCCTTGATGCGCGCCCAGGTCTTGCGCAGGTAGGCGATGTCTTCGGCCAGTTCTTCGTCGGTAGAGTCTTCGCCATTGGTGCGCAGGATGAACCCGCCGCCACCGCCCGTGGATTTGTCGCCCACCAGCGCCTGCAGGCGCGCACGCAGCGCATCGCGCTCTGCGGGCGGAATCTTCTGCGACACGCCCACATGGTCGTCCTGCGGCAAAAACACCAGCAGGCGCCCGGCCACGCTGATCTGTGTGGAAAGGCGCGCGCCCTTGGTGCCAATCGGGTCCTTGATGACCTGCACCATGAGCGACTGGCCTTCGAACACCTGCTTTTCAATCGGCACCTGCGGCTCGTTCTTGCGGGCGAATGCGGGCGGCTCGCCATCGGGCTGGCGCTGCCACACATCGGCCACATGCAAAAAGGCCGCGCGCTCCAGGCCGATGTCGATGAAGGCCGACTGCATGCCGGGCAGCACCCGCGAGACCTTGCCCAGGTAAACATTGCCCACCAGGCCGCGCTCCAGCGTGCGCTCGATGTGCAGCTCCTGCACGGCGCCGTGCTCCACCACGGCCACCCGGGTTTCCTGGGGGGACCAGTTGATCAGGATGTCTTGTTGCATGGCGTTGTTGTTGTCTTTTGTTAGCGTCGCTTAGATGGCAAAGCCCGAAGCGCGCAGCAGTTGCGCAGTCTCGTACATGGGCAGCCCCATGATGCCCGAATAGCTGCCCGCCAGGTGCTCCACATACGCCGCCGCCCGCCCCTGGATGCCATAGGCCCCGGCCTTGCCCAGTGGCTCGCCCGTGGCTACATAGGCGTCGATCTGCGCGGGTGTCATGGGGGCAAAGGTCACGCGTGACACCGACAGTGCCGCCAGCCGTTTGCCGCCCACCTGCAACGCCACGGCAGTGAGCACGCGGTGCTCATGCCCCGCCAGTTCGGCCAGCATGCGCACGGCATGCGGCGCGTCATCGGGCTTGCCGTAGATCGTGCGGCCCAGGGCCACGGTGGTGTCAGAGCACAGGATCGGTGCATCGGGCAAACCCCGCCGCGCGCGCCGGGCCACGGCGGCATCGAGCTTGAGGCCGGTCACACGTTCCACATAGGCCGTGGGCGCTTCACCGGGCAGCACCACCTCAATGGCCTCGGCGTCTTCGGCCTCGTCGCCGTCCACATTGGGCAGCAGCAGTTCGTGGCGCACACCCAGTTGCTCGAGCAACTGGCGCCGGCGCGGGCTTTGGGAAGCAAGGTAGATGAAGTCGGGCATGAACGGATTCTGAATCTAAATCGGCTGAGGGAGCCTCTGCACGCATCGAGCGGCAAGTGTGCGCTGCGGTTCGGGATGGGCTGCTAGGCGCAAAACGCAGCAATAGCCGGTGCTATTGCGAGTATTTGCAACAACGCAGACCGCCCGGGTCCGCAGATGCACACGGCGCGGTGATGCGTTCAGAGGCTCCCTGACGCTTATCCATCAAGCGCTAGCAGCTATAAAAAATATAGTACTTCACCCACACCCCGATCCAGGCCTCATTCGCGGTGGTAGGGGTGCCCGGCGTTCACCGACCAGGCGCGGTACAGCTGCTCGATGAGCAGCACCCGCACCATGGCGTGCGGCAAAGTCAGGTCCGAGAGGCGTATGCGCTCGTGCGCACCCTGGCGAAAGGCCGGGTCCAGCCCGTCAGGGCCGCCGATGACCAGGGCCACATCGTCGCCCCCCAGCTGCCAGCCCTTCAGGCGCTCGGCCAGGGCCTTGGTGGTGAGATTGGTGCCGCGCTCGTCCAGCGCCACCACGCGCGTGCCCCGGGGGATGGCGGCTTCAATGCGCTCGCGCTCGGCGGCATACAGCGTCTCCAGCGTCTTGGAGCCGCGCGGTTCGGTCTTGACGGCTTTGAGTTCGACTTTGAGCTCCGGCGGAAACCGCTTGGCGTAGTCGTCGTACGCCGTCTGCGCCCAGTCGGGCACGCGCTGGCCCACGGCCACGATCAGCAGCTTCATGGAAACTCAGGCGCGGTGCGCGGGTACGGTGGGTCGTCGATGGGCCGAGGCAGCAATCACTTGCGGCCTGGCGCCCTCTTGGTTGCGGGCTTGGCAGCTGCGCCGCCGCGAGTAGCGGCGGGCTTGGCACCGGTCTTGGCGGCAGCAGCGGTCTTGCTGCGGGGGGCCGATGGCTTGACGACCACGGTCTTGATCGGTGCCTTGGTGGCTGCGGGCTTCTTGGCGGCAGTGGTTGGCTTTGCGGGCGCCTTGGCCGGCGCGGCCTTGGCACTGCTGCTTTTTGCGGGGGTCTTGGCTGGGGCCTTGGTGATGGCTTTGGCAGGTGCTTTTGCTGTTGTCTTGGCTGCAGGTTTCGCAGCAGATTTAGCAGGTGCGGCAGCGGACTTGGCAGCTGTTTTAGCTACGGCCTTGACCGTGGCCTTGCCCGACCGGGCCGGCACCGCTGGTGCGGCTGCCTTTTTGGCGGGCGCCTTGCCTGCAGCCTTAGCGTCGGACTTGGCAGCCTTCTGGGCCGACTTCTTTTCGGCCAATTCGGTGGCGGCACTGGAAACCGGCTTGGCGGCGCCCAGCTTCAGACGCACTGGCGTGTCGCCCCACAGCTCTTCCAGACGGTAGTACTGGCGGATGGCGGGCTGCATGATGTGCGCAACGGCGGCGCCACAGTCCACGATGATCCATTCGCCGTTGTCTTCGCCTTCGATGCGCGGCTTGGTGAAGCCCGCTTCTTTCACCGCGTCGCGCACGCTGGCAGCCAAGGCCTTGGTCTGGCGGTTGGAGGTGCCCGATGCCACGATCACCCGTTCAAACAGCGGCGAGAGATGCTCGGTGTTGAAGACCTGGATGTCTTGCGCCTTGACGTCCTCCAGGCCATCGACGATGGCGCGCTGGAGTTTGGTGACGTCTTTTTTGGCGGCGGTTTCCGATTTGGTGGAGGTGGTCATCAGGCGGTGAATAGAGAGGAAATGGAATCAATATAGCGTGCAACGCAGCGCGCAACCAGTAGGGCTGCGCCTTGGGTGTTGCGCTGGTGTTGCGCAGGGGCGCTGCGGCAGTTTGAGGTGTTTTTGGCCTCTTGCGCTGGTGTGAAAAGCGCGGGCAGCTATTGAAATTATAGCTTTTGCGCTTGTCAAGGCTTTCAAACCGCTGCAGCAGCCTCGCCAGCCAGCCAGTCGCGTCGCACTAGAAAGCGTTGCGTGAGGTCGGCTTCAGCAGTGTCCGCAGCATCCGAGCGCTGGTACGACCAAGCCACCAGCGGCGGCATAGACAACAAAATCGACTCGGTGCGCCCCCCCGACTGCAGGCCAAAGTGGGTGCCCCGGTCCCACACCAGGTTGAACTCGACATAGCGGCCCCGGCGGTAGAGCTGAAAGTCGCGCTCACGTTCGCCAAACGGCAGGTTCTGGCGCTTTTCCACGATGGGCAGGTAGGCCTTGAGGAAGGCATCACCCACCGACTGCGTCATGGCCAGGCTCTGGTCGAAACCCAGTTCCGAGAAGTCGTCGTAGAACACCCCGCCCACACCGCGCTGCTCGCTGCGGTGCTTGAGGTAAAAGTATTCGTCGCACCACTGCTTGAAGCGCGGGTACTTGTCGTCGCCAAACGGCGCCAGCGCGTCACGGCAGGTTTGGTGAAAGTGCACCGCATCTTCTTCAAACCCGTAGTACGGCGTGAGGTCCATGCCCCCGCCAAACCAGCAGGTGGGTGTCTGACCCGGGTGGCCTGCCGCGATCATGCGGACGTTCATGTGCACGGTGGGCACGTACGGGTTGCGCGGATGGAAGACCAGCGACACGCCCATGGCCTCGAACGGTGCACCCGCCAGCTCGGGCCGGTGCTGCGTGGCCGAGGGCGGCAGCTGCGGGCCACGCACATGGCTGAAACCGCAGCCCGCGCGCTCGAACACCCGGCCACCTTCCAGGATCTTGGTGATGCCGTCGCCTTGCAGCGGCTCACCAGGGGGTTTGCTCCAGGCATCGGCCAAAAAACGCGCGCCGCCCTCGCCTTCCACGGCTTCGAGCGCATCGGTAATGCGCGTCTGCAGGCCCTGCAAATAGCTGCGTACGGTCGCCACGGTCGTGGCCGGATTCAATCCAGGTGGTTGCATTTCAGTTATCCATTGCCATCGGCGCCATGCGCTGCCGGTAAAACTGGCGCGGCCCAGGCCAGGGACGCCAAGCAAGGGCCGCCCCGCCGCGAGGGCGTCATCCCCCTGTGGGGGAAGGCGCCGCAGGCGACTCAGGGGGGAGCTATTTCACCGCGCGGAAGCCAATGTCGCGGCGGTATTGCGCGCCATCGAACTGGATACCACGCGCCACGTCGTAGGCACGCTGCTGCGCCTGCTTAACGCTGTCGGCCAGCACCGTCACGCACAACACGCGGCCACCGGTCACGCTGACCACACCGTCTTTCAGCTGCGTGCCCGCATGGAACACCACGGCATCGTCCGCCTCGGCTGGCAGGCCGGTGATGGGGTCACCCTTGCGCGGGTTCTCCGGGTAGCCATGGGCGGCCATGACCACGCCCAGTGCGGTGCGGCGGTCCCATTGCAGTTCCATCTGGTCGAGCTTGCCGTCGGCCGCTGCGGCCATCACGTCGCTGAAATCACTTTTCAGGCGCATCAGTATGGGCTGCGTCTCGGGGTCGCCCATGCGGCAGTTGAATTCGAGCGTCTTGGGCTGGCCCTTGGCGTCGATCATGAGGCCGGCATACAGGAAACCGGTGTAGGGAATGCCGTCCTTTTCCATGCCACGGATGGTGGGCAGGATGATCTCGCGCATCGCGCGGGCATGCACATCGGCCGTGACCACCGGTGCTGGCGAATACGCACCCATGCCGCCGGTGTTGGGGCCTTCGTCGCCGTCTTTGAGGCGCTTGTGGTCCTGGCTGGTGGCCAGCGCCAGCACGTTCTTGCCGTCGCACAGCACGATGAAGGAGGCTTCCTCGCCTTCGAGGAATTCCTCGATCACCACGCGCGCGCCGCCTTCGTTGTGCGTCACGCCGTACCTGTTGTCCACCAGCATGAAGTCCACAGCATCATGGGCCTCCTGCAGCGTCATGGCCACGACCACGCCCTTGCCAGCCGCGAGGCCGTCGGCCTTGATGACGATGGGCGCGCCCAGCCGGTCCACGAAGGCGTGGGCCGCAGCGGGGTCGGTGAAGGTGTCGTAGTCGGCCGTGGGGATGCCATGGCGGCGCATGAAGGCCTTGGAGAAGGCCTTGGAGCTTTCGAGCTGTGCGGCGGCCTTGGTGGGCCCGAAGATGCGCAGGCCATTGGCTCGGAACTCATCGACCACGCCGGCGGCCAGCGGCGCCTCGGGGCCCACCACGGTCAGCGCGATCTTCTCGGCCTGCGCCCACACGCGCAGTTCGCGCACGTCGGTGATGGCCACGTTGTCGAGCTTGGGGTTCAGCGCCGTGCCACCGTTGCCGGGCGCCACATACACCTTGGTCACCTTGGGGGACTGGCTCAGTTTCCACGCCATCGCGTGTTCACGGCCGCCGCCACCAATCACAAGTACTTTCATAGGAGCCTTTGGTGAACCCGGCCCGCAGCGCGGGGCTGCTTGGCGGGGTTCGGGGAAATATCAGTCGGAAAACAAGTCAGCGCAAGAAAAAAGCGGCGATCCACAGGCGCAAGGTCACAGGGCAGCGTTGTGGTAGACCTCCTGGGTGTCGTCCAGGTCCTCCAGCACATCCAGCAGCCGCTGCATGCGCGCCGCGTCGTCGCCCGTCAGTTCGATGGTGTTTTCAGGCCGCATGGTCACGCCCGCCACTTCGGGCGTGAGGCCTGCGGCTTCCAGGGCATTCTTCACGGCTTCGAAGTCGGCCGGGGCGGTCAACACCTCCACTGCGCCGTCGTCGTCGGTCACCACGTCTTCAGCGCCGGCCTCCAGCGCCACTTCCATCACCTTGTCTTCACTCGTGCCTGGGGCAAAAATCAGCTGGCCACAGTGCTTGAACTGGAACACCACCGAGCCTTCGGTGCCCATGTTGCCACCGTGTTTGCTGAACGCGTGTCGTACTTCGGCCACGGTGCGCACGCGGTTGTCGGTCATGGTATCGATCATGATGGCTGCGCCACCAATGCCATAGCCTTCGTAGCGGATTTCTTCGTAGGTCAGGCCTTCGGCGTTGCCCGTGGCCTTGTCGATGTTGTATTTGATGCGGTCGGCGGGCATGTTGGCCGCCTTGGCCTTATCCACCGCCAGGCGCAGGCGGGGGTTGGCAGACAGGTCGCCGCCACCAGAACGGGCGGCCACGGTGATTTCGCGAATGATGCGGGTCCAGATCTTGCCGCGTTTTTCATCCTGCCGCCCCTTGCGGTGCTGGATATTCGCCCATTTGCTGTGTCCTGCCACGGGAAGTCCTTCTGTACTTGGTGTATTGATTTAATCTACTCAGTGGATTTTACTTTTTGCTGAACCCAGGGAACCTCTGCACGCTTCGCGCGGAAAGTGGGCGCCGCGGATCGGGATGGGCTGCCAGGCACAAAGCGCAGCAATAGCCACAGCTATTGCGAGCATTTGTAACGCAGCAGGCCGCCCGAGACCGCAGATGCACACGGCGCGCGACGCGTGCAGAGGCTCCCTCACCCCGAGGAAACCCGAAATGGCCGAACCCCTGCTGATTGCCAAGCACGACACCATCGAATGCCACCTGCTTCCAGGCCTGGCCAACCGCCACGGGCTCATCACCGGTGCAACCGGCACCGGCAAGACCGTGACCCTGCAGACCCTGGCCGAGAACTTCTCGCGCATTGGCGTGCCGGTGTTCATGGCCGATGTGAAGGGCGACCTCACGGGCGCCAGCCAGCCGGGCAAGATCGGCGACAAGCTGGCTGCCGTGCTCAAAGAGCGTGGCCTGGACCTGCCCGCCCCCCTGGCCTGCCCCACCACACTGTGGGACGTGTTTGGCGAACAGGGCCACCCGGTGCGCGCCACGGTGTCCGACATGGGCCCGCTGCTGCTGGGCCGCATGCTCAACCTGAACGAGACCCAGCTGGGTGTGCTCAACCTGGTGTTCAAGATCGCCGACGACAACGGCATGCTGCTGCTGGACCTCAAAGACCTGCGCGCCATGCTGCAGTACGTGGGCGACAACGCCAAAGAGTTCACCACCGAGTACGGCAACGTGAGCGCCGCCAGCGTGGGCGCCATCCAGCGCGGGCTGCTGCAGATCGAGCAGCAGGGCGGCACGCAGTTCTTCGGCGAGCCCATGCTCAACATCCAGGACTTCATGCAGACGGTGGACGGTCATGGCGTGGTCAACATCCTGGCGGCCGACAAGCTCATGAATTCGCCGCGCCTGTACGCCACGTTCTTGCTGTGGATGCTGTCGGAGCTGTTCGAGCAACTGCCCGAGATTGGCGATCCCGAGCAGCCCAAACTGGTGTTCTTCTTCGACGAGGCCCACCTGTTGTTCAACGAGGCGCCCAAGGTGCTGGTGGAGCGCATCGAACTCGTGGTGCGCCTGGTGCGCTCCAAGGGCGTCGGGGTTTACTTCGTGACGCAGAACCCGCTCGATATCCCCGATAGCGTGCTGGCCCAGCTGGGCAACCGTGTGCAGCATGCGCTGCGGGCCTTCACCCCGCGCGACCAGAAGGCCGTCAAAGCGACGGCAACCACCATGCGGCAAAAGCCGGGCCTCGATATCGAAACCGCCATCACCGAGCTGGCCGTGGGCGAGGCGCTGGTGAGCTTTCTGGATGCCAAGGGCCGTCCGAGCATCACCGAGCGCGTCTTCGTGCTGCCGCCCGGCAGCCAGCTCGGCCCCATCACACCGCAACAGCGCCAGGTGCTGGTGGCCAACTCGCTGGTCGCGGGCGTGTATGAAAAGGTGGTGGACCGCGAATCGGCCTACGAAAAGCTCAAGGGCCGCGCGGCCGAAGCCAGTGCGCAAGCGCCGGCTAGTGGCAAAGGAGCACCCACCGACACGGAAGACAGCGGCGGCGGCCTGATGGGCGGGCTCAACGACGTGCTGTTTGGCACCACCGGCCCGCGTGGTGGCAAACGCGACGGCCTGGCCCAGACCATGGCCAAGTCGGCGGTGCGCACCATGGGCACCACCATCGGCAAGGAAATCCTGCGCGGGGTGCTGGGCAGCATCTTCGGCGGCAGCAAGCGGCGTTGAACCCGGCAGGGGCGCAGATTCCCGCCCCTGCCTTGCATCCCCAGCGCGGCCCCATCGCCGGACCGTCAGCTATTGGTGGTGCCGCTGGCAATCCACGCGTGACAATCTGAAGACATCGTCCAAAGTGTCATCAATCAGTCACATTACTGCCGTGAAATCGCCACATAACAACAAAAGGAGGGACGATGAAACGCATCGAAAACATTCTGCTGTGGTGGGGAAGCAAGGTTGTGCTGCTGGCGATTGGCGTGTGGGTGGCCGCCATCGTCGGGATCTTTGCGGGTGCCTGGCGCTTGCGCTGGCCCTGGATCCTGTATTTTTTTGCCACGGTCGTCGTCACGGCCCTGGTGATCCAGTGGACCCGCGCGGTGCGCCAGCGCACCATCCGCGAAGCCCCCCTGCCCCGCTTTCTGCAGCGCAAGCTGCGTGAAACCTACCCGCACCTGAGCACGCGCGATTGCGAGCTGGTCGAACGCGGCCTGCGCCAGTTCTTCATGGCCTGCCTGCGCGGCAACAAGCAGTTTGTGGCCATGCCCTCCAAGGCGGTCGATGTGCTGTGGCATGAGTTCATCCTGCACACCCAGGCCTACAAAGCCTGGTGCCACAACGCCCTGGGCTTCTTCTTGCACCACACCCCGGCCGAGGCGCTGGGCAAAAAGGCGCGCCACAACGACGGCCTGCGCCGCTGCTGGTACTGGGTGTGCAAGGAGGAATCCATCGACCCCAAGGCCCCCAGCCGCCTGCCCCTGCTGTTTGCGCTGGATGCCAAGTTCGCCATTGCGGGCGGCTTCACCTACGTGCCCGACTGTTCCGACATCGCCCGCAAGAGCGACGCGGGTGGTAGCGGTGGCGACAGCTACTGCGGCACCAGCTTCTCGGACGGCAGCTACAGCGGCAGCTCGGGCGACTTCGGCGGCGCCGAGAGTTCGGATGGCGGTGGTGGCGACGGCGGCGGAGATGGAGGGGGCGATGGCGGCGGCTGCGGTGGGGGCGGCGGCGATTGAGCGACATCCGCTCCGGCGGAATACCGCGTAGCCACGGCGACCCCGGTAGTTACTCCTTTTTTTATAGCTTGAAGCGCTTACCAGACAAGCGCCAGCGGCCAAAAATACCCAAAGTCACCCAGGCGACGACCCCGGGTGGGCCAGCGGGTCTACAGTGACAGCCCATGAACACCACCCCCACCTGCTTCACCCTCAGCATCACCCACCATGTCGCCCACCTGGTGCTGAACCGCCCCGAGGCCATGAACACCATGCACCCCACCTTCTGGCGAGAGCTGGACGAGGTGCTGGCCCAGCTGAACAAATCGGGCGAGGCGCGGGCGCTGGTTATCAGCAGCACCGGCAAACATTTCAGCGCGGGCATGGCGCTGGAGACCTTCGGCGGTGCCATCACCATGGACGACCAGAGCCCCGAGGGCCGCGCCGCCATCTTTGACCTGCTGACCGACATGCAGGCCACCTTCACTCGCATCGAAAGCCTGCGCATCCCCGTCATCATGGCCATCCAGGGCGGCTGCATTGGCGGCGCGGTGGACATGGTCACCGCCGCCTGCGTGCGCTACGCCACGGCCGACGCGTTCTTCTGCATCCAGGAGATCAACATCGGCATGGTGGCCGACGTGGGCACGCTGCAGCGCCTGCCCAAGCTCATCCCGCTGGGTGTGGTCAAGGAGCTGGCCTACACCGGCCGCCGCCTGAGCGCCGCCAGGGCCCTGGGCTACGGCCTGGTCAACGAAGTGTTCGAGACCCAAGAAGCGATGCTCGCCGCTGCCTTGCAATGCGCACAAGAGATCGCCAGCAAGCCGCCCGTGGCCATCTGGGGCACCAAACAGGCCGTGAACTACGCGCGCGACCATTCGGTGGAAGACAGCCTGCGCCAGATGGGCTGGCTGCAGGGCGCCATCTGGAGCAACCAGCATGTGCGCGAGTCCGTCACGGCCATGAAACAAAAGCGCGCGGGCGACTTCCCGGCGCTCACGCCGCTGCAGCGGTTCAGCGAGCTGGGCTAAGAACGTGTTCACGATCTCGCAGGGGTCGCATTGGAGCGCAATCGGGATGAGTGGATGCTTCGGATGCGCCGCATGGGCTCATGCCCATGCAAGCAGCCGGGGCTTCCAATCGCCCGATTTCGCTCCAACCCTTCGGGCAGCGGTCTTGGCGGGCGGTCTGCGGCGTTGCGGCGCTTGCCAATAGCCGAGCTATTGGCTGCGCACCGCGCCTAGCATCCCATCCCGCCAAGGCCGCTGCGCGACTCCTGGGAGATCGTGAACACGTTCTAAGGGGCTCGGCCCGCGAGGCGGGCCTGGGCATGGCAGGGCACCTGCGCTGATGCGCGCGCGCCAAACCATCAAAATTCATAGCTACCCACGCTTTCAGGACAAGCGCTGGCGGCCATTTTTACTCAAAACTCCATGCTGACGGGCTATCATGTAGCCGCCCAGGGGTGGGCCGTCGCCGCCCCGCTTTCGCCCTGATGGAGGATGCCGCCATGACACTGCCCAGTGTGACCCCGCCTACCTACGACGACGTGGCTGCCGCCGCGCACCGGCTCAAGGGCATGGCGCACCACACGCCGGTGCTGCGCTCCACCACCGCCGACGAACTGCTCGGCGCGCAGCTGTTCTTCAAATGCGAGAACCTGCAGCGCACTGGCGCCTTCAAGTTCCGGGGCGCCTTCAACACCCTGGCACAGTTCACCGATGAGCAGCGCGAGCGCGGCGTGCTGGCCTTTTCGGCCGGCAACCACGCACAGGCCATCGCGCTGTCGGCCCGCATGCTGGACATGCCCGCCGTCATCGTCATGCCTGCCGATGCGCCCGCCTCCAAGATGGCGGCCACACGGGCCTATGGCGCCCAGGTCGTCACCTACGACCGCTACACCGAAGACCGCGAAGCCATCAGCCGCCACCTGGCGCTGGAGCGCGGCATGACGCTGGTGCCGCCGTTCGACCACCCGCACGTCATTGCAGGCCAGGGCACCGCCGCCAAGGAACTGTTTGAAGAAGTGCCCGACCTGGACTACCTGTTCGTCTGCGTGGGCGGCGGCGGCCTGCTGGCCGGAAGCCTGCTGGCCGCGCAGGCCCTGGCGCCCCAGTGCCGCGTGGTGGGCGTCGAGCCCGAAACCGGCAACGACGCCCAGCAGTCGCTGCGCGCCGGGCACATCGTCCGCATCCCCACACCCCACACCATCGCCGACGGCGCGCAAACCCAGGCCCTGGGCGAACTCACCTACCCCATCATCCGCGACCATGCCGAAGACATCGTCAGCGTGAGCGACGAACAGCTGATGCAATCCCTGCGCTTCTTCGCCGAGCGCATGAAGATCGTGGTGGAACCCACCGGCGCCCTGGCCTATGCAGGCGCGCAAGCCTTCTCGGGCGCGGACAACGGCGGCAAGTTGCTGCACGGCGAACGCGTGGGCATCCTCATCAGCGGGGGCAACGTCGATCTGGCGCGCTATGCGCGGTTTCTGGCAGATTAGGACCTGACCCTGCTGTTTTTGCCTGCTGCTTTGCCATCCAAGGGGCCAGGCGATGGCCCTTGTATGTCGCAGCTTTCTCCGGGGTCGATTTGTTGGGTTATCCCCACATCGTCACCTTCCAAAGGAGCATGCAGTGCCGTCCTGCAGTGCAGGCCTTCCTGACAGGCGGCCCAGTCAACCTATCCCGGCCTCTCGCCCCCCAAAAAAGGCCATGCGAGCCGTTTTTCCCGGGGAGGCACGCGAATTGATGCTGCAGCAACACAGGGAAAACTTCAGCGAGACGACCTGCGCGTACAACAGTTAGACACAATCTTTAGCCACAGCGTTACCGAGTGGCAACACTCCTTCAACGGCTCCCCACGTGAAATGGCGCGACCCACCGAGTCACCACGGAGTCCGCCATGCCCCCACCAACCGCCCGCGACCTGTGTGCAACCACACTGTGCCGCCTGATCGCCACCACCCTCGCACTCGGCCTGGCCGCGTGCGGTGGCGCTGACAATGACGGCAGCTTTGCCACCGCGGCCGCCCCCCTCGCTCATAAGCAAGCGCAGACAGAAGCCCCCCCAGGGTGCACCCCCACCGCCCCAGCAACACGCACGCTCAGCCCCGACAAAGACCATGACACCCTGTGCTGGGGAAATGTGGGTTGGAACGAGCCCACCCTGGACGGTGCAGCGCTGCAGCAAAACCTGGATTTCTACCCCGCAACCGGCTCGGCCTCAGCGACAACCGCGCCGCTCATCGTGTGGGCCCACCCCAACGGCCGCACAAAGGCACTTGATGCCACCCTGCGGGACACACTGCTAAAACCAGCGCTGCTCGGGGGCTACGCATTTGCGTCCTTGGAATTCCGCCATCCCGTAGTCAACGCACCCACGCAGCCCAACAGCCCTGTCCCCCACACTGATATTGCCCAGGCCTTGAACTACCTCGTGGCCCATGCATCGGCGCTGCAAGTCGACCCACGCAACATCTTTCTGGTGGGCCAGTCACGCGGCACGCTCGGTGTATGGACGGCCTTGCAACCGCACCTCACCTCCCCCCGCGTGCGCGCAGTGTTTGGGGTCAACGCGCAAACGAGTTACGACGGCAACGACTTCGCGCAGTGGTTTCTCGTCGAACCCGCACGGGACGACTTTCTGCGCGCGTTCAACCGCAAGAACCCCAACGCCGACCGCTACGGCAGCGCCGTGCGCGACGTCACCCGCAATGCCCCGGCTGTGCATCTGCGCTATGACAGCCCCGTGGTAGGCCGGCAGCTCACCCTGGCTGAGATGCAGCAGCAAGACGCCCTGCACTACCCCGACTTTGGCCCTGCGCTATGCAAGGCCTACACGCAAGCCCAGGCCAAGGCCTGCAGTTACGACGCTGACTCTCGCTACCACGACCGTCCCGACCTCGCCTACGAAGGTTACGTGCGCTTTTTTGATCGCCACCGAGCACCTTAAGCCGCGTCCCCACCAAGAAAAATACAAATTCAAGCCAGGGAGGAGACCAGCCACCACGACGACACCAAACCACACACCCCCTCACCTATCCATCATTCAATGAACCCATTCATTCCATGAAACTCACCCATCACGCCCTGTGGGGCATCCTTCTCGCGAGTCTGCTGCAAGGCTGCGGCGGTGGCTCCGCCAGTACCAGCACCACGCAGTCCACCACCAACACCATCCACGCCAGCACCATTGGCGAAGACGACGGCAACGGCCTTGCCCCGCTGGATACGTCCCTGGTGCGAACACGCCACGCTGGTGGCGCAGCCATCAATCTGGTGGCATTCACCTCCGACAGCAGCGACATGCCCACCATCGACCTGGCCAAGCGCATGCAAAAGTGGAGCCCTACCAGCAAGACCGGCGCATGGGGCTCTGCTCCCTATGAGCGCCTTGACCTGGATGTCAACGGCTGGGTACAAAGCCTGCCAGCCAACCCCGACGAGGCGGGCTACGCCAGTGTCAGCTCTGCCATCCTGGACAACAAAAGCGCCAAGTCCCGCCTGACAGGTATCTACCATGTCTACTACGAAGGAGAGGGCGACTTCTACATTGCAGGTGCTTCGGCCAGGGACTTCAAGAAGGTGGAACCAGGCCACGCCACCTTCAACATGCTGGACGACGCCGGGCTGAGTGAAAACCTGTTCATCAACATCTCCAAGGTCACCCCCGGCAACCATCTGCGCAATATCCGCATCCTCGCACCAGGAGGAATCTGTGGAAACAACCGATTCAAATGGGTTGCGGACAGCAGTGCCTGCGTGGGCACAAGCTACAAGTCACTGGTGGAGCTGTCGCAGACCCAAATATGGTTTCCCAATTTCCTGGGCGACCTCAGCGGCTACCGTGCCTTGCGTTTCATGGACTGGTTCAAGACCAACAGCTCCCCCCTTGCGACATGGGAAACGCGACCACTCAAAGCCCACTACACCTGGAACACGGACTACGGCGTTCCTGTGGGCATGGCCGTGAACCTGGCCAATACCCTGCAAGCCGATGCCTGGCTCAACATCCCCTTCCACGCCAGCGACGACTATGCGCGGCGCCTCGCCCAGCTCGTGAAGCAGAGCCTCAACCCGGCCGCCAAATTCATCGTGGAATACGGCAATGAACCGTGGAACAACGGCTACGGCTTCTCGCAAAACTACCAGTGGCTCGCGGGTCAGGGCAGCGAAAAATTCAACGGTGAAGGCAGCGTGCACGACCGCGTCATCAACTACTACGCACTGCGCTCCAGCCAGCTGTGCCAGATCATCAAGCAAGAGTTTGGTGCGCAGTCGTCCCGCGTGCAATGCGTGGTCAATCAGCAGATCTCCGTGATAGACCCCGACCTGCCCCTGCTGCGCTGCCCCCTGGCCGTGAAACACGGGCACATTGCAGGCGGCTGTGCCAGCGCCATCGACGCTGTGGCCGTGGCCCCCTATGTGGGCGGCTATCTGGGCGACGGTGAGCACATTGCGGCCGTGGAGACATGGACGCATGAATCCGACGGCGGACTCAGCACCCTCTTCAAGGAACTGCGCGCCAAAGACGCAAATGGCAACTCCATTGCCGACACCCCGCTCAAGTCCCCCGAAATCCCGCATGGCGCCATAGACCAGGTGACCAGCTGGATCAACGGACAAAAGGCTATCGTCTCCGACAAGAATTTCAAAAAACCCCTGTTCGCCTACGAAGGGGGGCAACACCTTGCCGTGGTCACCACGGCCAACGCAGCCGTCACTCAGCTGTTTACCAACGCCAACCGCGACGCACGCATGGGCGATGTGTACCGCGATCTGATGGGCGTGTGGACCAATGCCAACGGCACCGCCCCAGGGCAGGTCTTCACCTACTTCAACAACGTCTACAAGCCCGGCTCCGACGGCGCATGGGGCCTGCGCGAAGCTGCGTTTGACAACGCAGCCAGCAACCCCAAATGGGTTGCCGTTCAGCCCTACCGCGAAAACATTGCCTGCTGGTGGGCCCAGTGCGCCCCATGACGCTGCATTACTCGTAACGCACGCCCCAGAACGCACACCCTCGACATCCGCGAGGGTGTGCGCAAGCACCATGCACCGAGAGCGCCGCGCCAGTAACGCCGCCCGGCCCACCACATGGCCATGGGAGTGCAACAGCAAGTGGCACGGTCGGGGCTCCCTTCGCACAGGAATAGACAGGGAAACGGGCCCTGGAATACTTTCCGAGGCCCCTGCGGCCCCCTCCCCTCAAGGGGGCGACACCGGTGGCCTGGCAAAGCCAGCTCCACAGCTCCCCGAAGCCTCAAGGCCTGTTTCTACGGACCGGGGAAGAAGGGAGGTCAAAATACGGTCAACACCCTTCATTCATCCCGTAGACCAGAGGCCGCGCCATGAGCACCGCTCCCCAAAGCAATGTCACCGTCATCACCCACCCCCTCGTGCAGCACAAGCTCACGCTGATGCGCCGAAAGGACGCCAGCACCAACAGCTTTCGCCGCCTGCTGGGCGAGCTCTCGACCCTGATGGCTTACGAAGTGACGCGCGACATGCCGCTGCAGGACTTCGAGATCGAAACCCCGCTGGAGACCATGACCGGCAAGGTCATCGACGGCAAGAAGCTGGTGCTGGTCTCCATCCTGCGCGCGGGCAACGGCTTTCTGGACGGCATGCTCAACGTGGTGCCAGGCGCCCGCGTCGGCCACATCGGCCTGTACCGCGACCCGGCCACACTGCAGCCCGTGGAGTACTACTTCAAGATGCCGTCCGAAATGGACGAGCGCGACATCATCGTGGTAGACCCCATGCTGGCCACCGGCAACTCGGCCGCCGCCTGCGTGGACCGCTTGAAGAAGCTCAACCCCCGCTCCATCAAGTTCGTCTGCCTGCTCGCCGCGCCCAAGGGCATTGCCACGCTGCAAAAGGCCCACCCCGACGTACCGATCTTCACCGCCGCCATCGACCGCGAGCTCAACGACCACGGCTATATCCTGCCGGGCCTGGGGGATGCGGGGGACCGGATTTTTGGCACCAAATAAGCGCATGGCACTGTTGCATGCCCCAGCCACCATCGTGCCTTTGGGCGCTGTGGTGGCCCTTTTTTTGATGGAGACAACCGCAGCGCCGCGATTTTTTTACCACTTGGTGGCTTTCCTCTGGCAGACTTGCCTGCGGCCCGCTCCCCTGGCGCTGCGCACGACTGGCGCACAAATTGCATGAGGACCGGACCTCTCCTCCTCATTCGATTGCCTGAAGGACCCCCACCATGACCACTCGCCGCATCTTCACCGGACGCCTGCTCTGCACCTCCATGGCCTTGTCTGCCGCCATGGCGATGGCACCCTCTTTGGCCACAGCACAGTCCAAGATCAAGGTTGCGGCGATCTACACGGTGCCTTTTGAACAGCAATGGGTCAGCCGCATCCACAAGGCGCTCAAGGCGGCCGAAGTACGCGGCGAGATCGAATACAAGGCCAGTGAAAACGTCAGCAACGCCGACTACGAACGCGTGATGCGCGAGTACGCCACGGGCGGCAACCAGCTCATCGTGGGCGAGGCCTTTGCTGTGGAAGCCGCCGCCCGCAAGGTGGCCAAGGACTTCCCCAAGACATCGTTCCTGCTCGGCTCCTCGGGCAAGCCGCAGGCGCCCAACTTCAGCGTGTTCGACAACTACATCCAGGAGCCTGCTTACCTCAGCGGCATGATCGCGGGCGGCATGACCAAGACGAACAAGATCGGCATGGTGGGCGGTTTCCCCATTCCTGAGGTCAACCGCCTGATGCACGCCTTCATGGCGGGTGCCAAGGAAACGAATCCCAAGGTCGAGTTCACCATCACCTTCATCAACAGCTGGTTTGACCCGCCCAAGGCCAAGGAGGCGACGTTTGCCATGATCGACAAGGGCGCCGACGTGCTCTACGCCGAGCGTTTTGGTGTGAGCGATGCGGCCAAGGAAAAGGGCAAACTCGCCATTGGCAACGTGATCAACACGCAGGACAAGTACCCCGACACCGTCGTCGCCTCGGCCCTGTGGCATATGGAGCCCAGCATCGACCGTGCGCTCAAGCTGGTCAAGGAAGGCAAGTTCACCCCCGAGGACTACGGCCCGTATTCGATGATGAAGCACAAGGGCTCGGAACTCGCCCCACTGGGCACGTTCGAGAAGAAGATCCCCGCCGACATCGTCGCCAAGGTCAAGGTCAAGGAATCTGACATCCTGGCGGGCAAGTTCACCGTGAAGGTGGATGACAGCCAGCCCAAGTCCACGGCCAAGTAGACACCGCACCCTCGCGGGCGCAGCCCGCTTCGTGTCTAAGAACCTGTTCTAAAGGCCACCCCTGCAACGCGGTGGCCTGTTTGCTTGTATCTCCTCACACCCTTCTGTCTGAACCACAAGGCACCACACCATGCACACGCCCCGTACCACCAAGCCTACTCTGACAACCCGGTGCACCCGCCTGCTGGGCGCCCTGGCCCTGGCCGCCGTGGTCGCGGGCTGTGCCGCCACCTCGCCTGGCAAAACAGCCGTGCGGCTGGATGACACACCGCGCATCGCCGTCATCTCGGCCTTTGCGCCCGAACTGACGGTGCTGCTGCCCAAGGTGCAACAACCCGCCAAGCACAGCGTCAACGGCGTGGAGTTCACCACCGGCACGCTCGAAGGCAAGCCCGTGGTCGTGTTTCTGTCGGGCATCAGCATGACCAACGCAGCCATGAACACGCAGCTGGTGCTGGACCGCTTCCATGTGAGCCACATTGTCTTTTCCGGCATCGCCGGTGGCGTGAACCCCAGCCTGCACATTGGCGACGTGACCGTGCCCGCGCAGTGGGGCCAGTACATGGAATGGCTGATGGCGCGTGAAGACAAGCCCGGGCAGTACAGCGCCCCAGCGTGGATGAAAAGCGAGCTGACGATGCCCGCCTTCGGCATGATGCACCCGCGCCCCGTCGAAGTGCGGTCGGCAGCCAAGCCCGGCATCACCAAACAGTTCTGGTTTGAAGCCGACCCGAAGATGCTGGCCACCGCACGCAGCCTTCAGAACGTAGGCCTGGAGCATTGCCTGGCGAGCACCTGCCTGAAGCAACGCCCGCAACTCGTGGTGGGCGGCAGCGGCGTGTCGGGCCAGGCATTTGTGGACAACAAGGCCTTCCGCGAATACGCGTTCAAGACCTTCGAGGCCAACGTGCTCGACATGGAAACCGCCGCTACCGCCATGGTGGCGCACAGCAATGGCGTGCCGTACATCGCTTTTCGCTCGCTGAGTGACCTGGCGGGTGGTGGTGACGGCGAGAATGAAATGGGCACCTTCATGGGCCTGGCAGCTGCCAATTCGGCGAAGGTGCTGCAGGCGTTTCTGGCGGCCTGGAAGTGAGTTCACTTCAACCGCACTGTTCGCTGCGCGCCCTGAGCCCCTTCCCCCTCGTGAGGAAGGGGTTGGGTAGAGGGGGAAGCTGGAAACCGGCGCTGTGCTTGATGCGTAAGCCGCGCCCCTCTCCCCCCGCCCTCTCCCGCGAGGGGAGAGGGGGCGACAGCCAACTGCAGTTAGCGCGCGGCACCGTGGAGGACTGACATGGCACCCGTACTGCGCCTCACAAACATCACCAAGCGCTTTGGCAAGCTGGTCGCCAACGACGGCATCAGCTTGACCCTGGCGCGTGGCGAGGTGCTGGCCCTGCTGGGCGAGAACGGCGCAGGCAAGTCCACGCTGATGTCCATCCTGTTCGGGCACTACGTAGCCGACGAAGGACACATCGAAGTCTTCGGCCAACCCCTGCCGCCCGGCCAGCCGCGCGCAGCGCTGGCGGCGGGCATTGGCATGGTGCACCAGCACTTCACACTGGCCGACAACCTCACGGTGCTGGACAACGTGCTGCTGGGTACCGAGCCGCTGTGGCAGCCGTTCTCGCGCCGCAGCAGCGCACGGGCCAAGCTGCTGGCCGTGGCGCAGCAGTTTGGTTTGCCCGTGGATGCCGATGCCCGCGTGGGCGGCCTCTCGGTGGGCGAACGCCAGCGGGTCGAAATCCTGAAAGCGCTGTACCGGGGCGCGCGCATCCTCATCCTCGACGAACCCACTGCGGTGCTCACCCCGCAGGAGAGCGAGGCCTTGTTCGACACCCTGGCGCAGATGGTGGCGCAGGGCCTGTCCATCATCTTCATCAGCCACAAGCTGGGCGAAGTGCTGCGCGTGTCGCACCGCGTGGCCGTGCTACGCCAGGGCAAGCTGGTGGCCGAGGCGCCCGCGCAGGGCACCACCCAAGGGCAACTGGCGCAGTGGATGGTGGGCCATGCCATCGAAGCCCCTGCGCGGCGCCCGGCCCGGGTGGTGGGTGCTGCCGTCTGCAGCCTGCACAACGTGAGCACCGCACCCACCGGCCGTGACCGGTTGCAGAACGTGTCGCTCACCCTCCACGCAGGCGAAATCGTGGCCATCGCGGGCGTCAGCGGCAATGGCCAGGTCGCGCTGGCCGATGTGCTGTGTGGCGTGCGCGCCGCCACTGCGGGCCAGGCCACGCTGCGCGGCGCGCCCTTGCAAGCCCGGCCCGCGTGGTTGGTGAACCAGGGCGTGGCCCGCATCCCTGAAGACCGGCACGCTGTGGGCGTGGTGGGCGATTTGCCGGTGTGGGAAAACGCCGTGTCGGAACGCCTGCGCAGCCACTGGTTTGCGCACCCATGGTTCAAGGCCTTCTGGGTCAAGCGCCGTGCAGCCCGACAACACGCGCAGCACGTGGCCGAGACCTTTGATGTGCGTGGCGGCGGGCTCGACACGCCAGCCCGGTCGCTTTCGGGCGGCAACATGCAAAAGCTCATCCTTGGCCGGGCACTGCTGCCGCCTGAGGATGAGGCGGGCCACAGTGCTACTGCGCCCCAACTCATCGTCGCGCACCAGCCCACTTGGGGGCTGGATATCGGTGCCGTGATGTTTGTGCAGCAGCAGCTCATCAACGCGCGCGACGGCGGCGCGGCCGTGCTGCTGATTTCGGATGACCTCGATGAAGTATTGGCCCTGGGCGACCGCGTGGCGGTGATGCACGATGGGCAGCTGAGCGAGGCGCGGCCTGCGGATACTTGGACGCGCGAGGCGGTTGGGCTGGCGATGGCAGGCGCCATGCACTGACCCAACGTACAAGAACAAAATCACCATGCGACTCGAAAAACGCAATCACACCTCTCCCGCAGCCTATGTGCTGGCACCGGTGGGCGCCGTGGTTTTCACGCTGCTCATCAGCGGCCTGCTGGTGATGTGGGCCGGAGCGCCGGTGGGGCAGACCTATGCGCTGCTGCTGCAAGGTGCATTTGGCTCGGTGTTTGCGCTGACCGAAACACTGACCCGCGCCACGCCGCTGATCCTAACGGGACTGGCGGCGGCCGTGGCGTTCCGCGCGCGGCTGTTCAATATTGGGGCGGAGGGGCAGCTTTACGCCGGTGCTCTGGCTGCCGTGGCCGTGGGCGGCATGCATGGCGGCACGGGATTGGAATGGTCGCCTTACCTACTCTTCCCGCTCATGATGCTGGCGGCAGCGCTGGCCGGGGCGGCCTTGCTGCTGGGCCCGGCACTGATGAAGGCGCGGCTGGGGGTGGACGAGGTGGTCACCACGCTGCTGCTCAACTTCATCATGCTGCTGCTCGTCTCGGCCCTGCTCGACGGGCCGATGAAAGACCCGCTCTCCATGGGCTGGCCGCAGAGTGTGGCACTGCAAAGCGACATGGAACTGGGCAAGTTGGTACCCCAGACGCGCCTGCACACGGGCCTGCTGTGGGCCATCTCTCTGGCCGTGATGCTGTGGGCGCTGCTGGCACGCACAGTGCCGGGTTTTGACATCCGCGCCGCCGGTGCCAATGCGCGGGCTGCCGCGTTTGCCGGTGTGCCCATCACCCGCACCGTCGTGCTGGTGGCCCTGCTCTCGGGCGGGCTGGCGGGGCTGGCGGGTGCCATCGAGGTGGCGGGCCGCACCAGCTATGTGACGCTGGACATGTCGCCGGGCTACGGCTACAGCGGCATCGTGATTGCCATGCTGGCGGGGCTGCACCCGTTGGGCGTGATCGCAGCGGGCACCTTTGTGGCGGGCGTGCTGGTGGGGGCCGACAGCATGAGCCGCGCGGTGGGCGTGCCCACCTACATTGCGGATGTGATCGTGGCGACCTCGTTGATTGCGGTGCTGGTGGCTGGCTTGCTCACGCAGTACCGCATTCGCTGGAAGTGACACCGCCATGAACAATCACTCAAACCAAAATTTCAAGCAAAATTGGCCTCTAGCGCTTATCCATAAAGCGCCAGCAGCTATCAAAACAGAAGTAAATCACTCAGAGGCGAGCGCATGACCGAACTGCTCGACATCCTCGCCAACCCCGCCTTCTGGATCGCCACCCTGCGCGTGGCCACGCCGCTCATCCTGGGCACGCTGGGCGTGCTGCTGTGCGAACGCGCGGGCGTGCTCAATCTGGGCATTGAAGGGATCATGGTCGCGGGCGCCTTCACCGGCTGGCTGGCGGTGTACGCAGGCTACGGGCTGTGGACGGGGGTGCTGGTGGCGGCGCTGACCGGGGCGGTGTTCGGGCTGCTGCACGCGTGGCTCACGGTGGGGCTGGCGCTGTCGCAGCATGTGTCAGGCCTGGGGATCACGCTGCTGGCCACAGCGGTCAGTTACTACGGCTACCGCGTGAGTTTTCCGAAGGTGAACACGCCGCCCACCATCGAACCGTTTGCGCCCATGGAGTGGCTGGGCATTCCTATCCTGTCTGCGCAGACGCCGCTCACGCTGTTGGCCCTGTTGCTGGTGCCGCTGCTGGCCTGGGTGTTGATGCGCACACCGCTGGGTCTGGCCGTGCGCATGGTGGGCGAGAACCCGCAGGCGGCCGAGGGCCAGGGCATCTCGGTGGCGGCCACGCGCACGGGCGCCATCGTGGCGGGCTCGGCGCTGATGGGCGTCGCAGGGTCGTTCCTCACGCTGTCGGCGTTCAACGCGTTCTTCTTCAACATGGTGAACGGGCGCGGCTGGATCTGCGTGGCGCTGGTGGTGTTTGCCTCGTGGCGGCCGGGCAAGGCGCTGCTGGGGGCCCTGCTCTTCGCGTTCTTCGATGCGCTCCAGCTGCGGCTGCAGCAGGCGGGCGACGCGTGGCTGCCGTACCAGGTGTATTTGATGCTGCCGTACCTGCTCTCCATCCTGGCGCTGGTGTTGGTGGCGCGCAAGGCGGCGTATCCGCAGGCGCTGATGAAGCCCTATCGCAAGGGGGAGCGATGAAGCGCGCACTCAACCCCGTCGCGCGCTGGCTGGTGGGTGCGCTGCTGGCCTGTGCCGGCCAGGCCCACGCGCTGGGCATGGATCTGCCGTATCAATCCTTCGCCACTGCGCCCGATGTGGACTGGATCAAGGTCTGCGGCCAATGGCCCGCGCCCGTGCAGGCTGGCGAAGGCGGTGGCATGTACCGCATCGTGCACGCCACGCGCCATGCGCAGTCTTTTCTGTACCTGCAATGGATCGTGCGCGACAGCAGTGACAGCGCCTCGGAGGTACATACCGAAGGCTTTGATGCCATCAACAACGACCATGCCGAAATCACGCTAAGCCAGATGAACTGCCAGCCAACACGCCGGGGCATCCGCTTTACCGCGCGGGCGGAATCAGGGCACGACAACAGCGTGTTTCGCATCACCATCGATGCCGGGCACAAGCCGGGCGAGCTGCGCTTTCGCACCAGCCAGAGGCGCTGATGCGTTGGACGCGTATTTCAGGCGGCGGGTGCCCCCATGGGCGTGCACAGCTCCACCAGCGCGCCATTGAGGTCCGCCACATAGGCCACGGTCTGGCCCCAGGGCATCTGCTCGGGGGCCTGTACCAGCCGAGCACCAGCGTCCACCGCACGCTGCAAGGCGGCGGCTACATCGGCGGTGGTGAAGGCGATCTCAAAGCTGGGGGCATCGGCCGACGCGCGCTGGGGGTTCTTGCCCAGCTCCACCATCAGCCGCAGGGAAGCAAAAGCCAGCGAGGTGGCTCCCGTGTCCAGCTCGCCAAAATCGCCTGCCTCGTGCAAAAAACGGCGCGCAAAGCCGAAGGCCTGTTCGTAGAAAGCGATGGTTTTCGGAACGTCTTCGACGTAGAGAATGGTGTAGCCAAATTGCATGAAAACTGCCTTTGCAAAAAATGCGTTGAAATGGCTGGATGCCTCCAGCGAAAGCCACAGCTTAGGCATGCAGCCCGCCTTTGTCTTGAATAAACCCGACAGCAACGACCCCACCCGCCATGCTTGACCTGCTCATCACCCACGCCACCCTGCCCGACGGCCGCCAGAACATGTCGATTGCCGTGCAGGACGGCCGCATCGTCGAAGTGACTGAGGGCCTGCAAGCCCCCGCGCACGAGGCGGTGGATGCGGGCGGCCTGCTGGTCAGCCCGCCGTTTGTGGACGCTCATTTCCACATGGATTCGACCCTGAGCTACGGCCAGCCGCGCGTGAACGAAAGTGGCACTCTGCTCGAAGGCATTGCGCTGTGGGGCGAGCTCAAGCCCACGCTGACGCACGACGCCATCGTGCAGCGCGCGCTGCAGTATTGCGACATGGCCGTGGCCCGGGGCCTGTTGGCCATCCGCAGCCATGTGGACACGAGCCACCCGAGCCTGCTGCCGGTGGAGGCGCTGCTGGATGTAAAGCAGCGCGTGGCGCCCTACCTGGATTTGCAGCTGGTGGCTTTCCCGCAAGACGGCGTGCTGCGCGCGCCCGGAGGGCTGGCCAACCTGAAACGCGCGCTGGACCTGGGTGTGGACGTGGTGGGCGGCATTCCGCACTTCGAGCGCACCATGGCCCAGGGGGCCGAGAGCGTGAAGATCCTTTGCGAACTGGCGGCCGAACGGGGCAAACGCGTGGACATGCACTGCGACGAATCCGACGACCCGCATTCACGCCACGTGGAAACCCTGGCCTTTGAAACCCAGCGCCTGGGCCTGCACGGCCGCGTGACGGGTTCGCACCTCACCTCCATGCACAGCATGGACAACTACTACGTGAGCAAACTCATCCCGCTGATGGCCGAGGCCGACTTGGGCGTGGTGGCCAACCCGCTCATCAATATCACGCTGCAGGGGCGCCACGACACCTACCCCAAGCGCCGGGGCATGACCCGCGTGCCCGAGCTGATGGCCGCAGGCCTGACCGTGGCGTTTGGCCACGACTGCGTGCTGGACCCCTGGTACAGCGGCGGCAGCGCCGACATGCTGGAGGCCGCGCACATGGGCCTGCACGTGGGGCAGATGACCAGCCAGGCCGCGATGCGGCAGTGTTTTGATGCAGTGACGGTGAATCCCGCCAAGCTGCTGGGGCTGGAGGGCTACGGCATCGAGCCGGGCGCGTATGCCGACTTTGTGCTGCTGCACGCGCGCAATCCGGTGGAAGCCATCCGCCTGCGCGCCGCGCGCCTGGGCGTGTGGCGGCGCGGCAAGCGGCTGGCCAGCAGCCCGGCACCCGTGGCGCAACTGCACCTGCCGGGGCGGCCCGACAAAGTGCATTTCACGTCAAATTAGCCTCTCACGCTTATGTATCAAGCGCAAACAGCTACACATTCAATAGCATTTCAAGCGTTCACGCCATGCGCGCAATCGTCCTGCGAAACCGCGCCAGCGCCAGGCTGAACAGCACCGCCCCAATCCCCAGCAGCCACACCAGCGACGGCCACACCACCGCCCAGCCCGCGCCCCGGTAGAGGATGGCCTGGGCCAGCTCGGTGAAGTGCGTGGTGGGCGCCAGGGCCATGCCGTACTGCACCCACAGCGGCATGCTCTCGCGCGGGGTGACGCCGCCGGACAGCATCTGCAGCGGCATCATCACCAGCACCATCAGCAGCCCAAACTGCGGCATGCTGCGCGCCACCGTGGCCATGAAGATGCCCATGGAGGTGGTTGCAAACAGGTGCAGCGTGGCCCCCAGCAGGAACAGCGGCACCGAGCCCTCGATGGGCACACCAATCGCCCAGCGGATCACCGCCGTGAGCGAAATCCACGTAGCCACCAGCACCACCAGCGCCATGGCCCAGACCTTGGCCAGCATGATCTCGCCGGGGGTGACGGGCATCACCAGCAAATGCTCCACCGTGCCGTGCTCGCGCTCGCGGATCAGCGCGGCGCCTGTGAGGATGATGGAGAGCATGGTCACGATGTTGATTAGCTCCATCAGCGAGCCAAACCACGCGGGGTTGAGCGCCGGGTTGAAGCGCGAGCGCACCGTGAGCTCGATGGGCTGGGCGGCCACGGCGCGGTCGCGCTGCACGAACTCGGCCACCTCCAGCTGCACGATCTGCTGCACCGCCCCATTGGCCGCAAACGCCTGCCCCATGCGCGTGGCGTCGATGTTGAGCTGCACCTGCGGCACCCGGCCTGCCAGCACATCGCGCTGGAAATGCGCGGGGATGTGCAGCACCAGCGTGAAGCGGCCTGCGTCCAGGCCCGGGTCCACCTCGCGCATGCCGATCATGGCGGGGCGCGTGAACTGGGGCGCGTAGAACGCCGTGGCGATGCGCTGGGACAGCGCCGAATCGTCCTCGTCCACGATGGCAATGGGCACGTGGTACAGCGTCTCGGGCTGCGCCATGCCCGCCGAGTACACCGCCAGCGTGGTGGTGTAGACGATGAGGAATAACATGGCTGGATCGCGCCACAGGCTCCATAGCTCCTTGATGCCCAGGCGGAAAATATTGGACCAGCGGCCACGCAGCGCCATGTCAGGTCTCCTGCTTTTTGAGGAGCGCAATCGCAGCGCCAACGATAACCGGCACTGCCACCAGCATGGGCCAGAACTCGGCCTGCAAATCCTGCAGGCCCAGCGCCTTGTTGAACACGCCCCGGCTGATGGTGAACATGTGGCTGGCCGGGTAGGCCTCGCCCACCCAGCGCGCAAAGCCCGTCATGGACGACACCGGGTTGATGAGCCCCGCAAACTGCACGGCAGGAATGATGGTGCCCACCATGGCAAAGAACATCGCCGCAATCTGGCTGCGCGTGACGGTGGAGGCCAAAAGGCCCATGCCCGTGGAGCACAGGCTGAACACCACGGCGGCCAATGTCAACGTGGCAAAACTTCCCGTCATCGGCACGCCAAACACCGTCACCGCCGCCAGGCACATCAGGCCAAAATTAAACAGCGCCAGCAGCACATACGGCAGCTGTTTGCCCAGCATGAATTCAGTGCGCGTGGTGGGCGTGACATACAGGTTGATGATGGAGCCCAGCTCCTTCTCGCGCACCACGGCCAGGGCCGTGAGCATGGCGGGCAGCATCAGCAGCAGCAGCGGGATCACGGCGGGCACCATGGACGGCAGGCTGCGCACGTCGGGGTTGTAGCGGTAGCGCGGCTCCACCTCCAGCAGGCCCCGGGGCACCACGCCCGTGCGGCTGCGGCTTTGCTCCACCAGCCACTGCTGGTGCAGGCCCTGGGCGTAGCCGATGACGGTTTCGGCGCGCTGCGGCATGGCGCCGTCCACCCACGCGCCAATCTGCACCGGCTGGCCGCGTGCCACATCGCGCGCAAAGCCGGGCGGGATCTCCAGCGCCAGCGATATTTCGGCGGAGCGCATGCGTGCGTCCAGCTCAGCATAGGTGGTGATGGGCGGCTGTTCGGTGAAATAGCGCGAGCCCGCCAGGTTCAGCGTGTAGGCGCGGCTCAGCGCGGTCTGGTCACGGTCCAGCACGGCAAAGCGCAGGTTCTCCACGTCCATGCTGATGCCGTAGCCCATCACGAACATCAGGATCAGCGAGCCCAGCAACGCCATGGCGCCGCGCACCGGGTCGCGGCGCAGCTCCAGTGCCTCGCGCCACTGGGTGCTGTGGATGCGGGCCAGGCTTTGGCGCAGGCGGGTGGGCCAGGGGGGAGTGTTGGGCGCGGACACCGGCAATAGCGCAGCGGGGCCCGAAGCCGCCACGGGTACAGGGGCCTGGGCCGTGCCCGCAGCATCTTCCAGGTAGCCGATGAAGGCTTCTTCCAGCGTGGCGGCGCCGCGCTTTGCCACGATCTCCTGCGGCGCAGCGCTTTCCAGCACGCGCCCTGCGTGCATCAGCGAGATGCGGTCACAGCGCTCGGCCTCGTTCATGAAGTGGGTGGAGATGAAGATGGTGACCTTGTCGCGCCGCGCCAGCTCCACCATCAGGCGCCAGAAGTGGTCGCGCGCCATCGGGTCCACGCCCGAGGTGGGCTCGTCCAGGATCAGCAGCTCGGGCTGGTGCACCATGGCCACGGCCAGCGAAAGGCGCTGGCGCATGCCCAGGGGCAGCTTCATGGGCAGTGCGCTGCGGGCGGCCTGCAGGTCAAAGCGCTCCAGCATGGCCTCCACCCGCGCGGGCACCTCGGCCTCTGGCACGTGGAACAGCCGCGCGTGCAGCACTAGGTTCTGCTCGACCGACAGCTCGCTGTACAGCGAAAACGCCTGCGACATGTAGCCCACGCGCCGCCGCGTGGCTATGTCCTTGGGGTCCACCGGTTGGCCAAACAGCCAGGCCTGCCCGTCGCTGGCGGGCAGCAGGCCGGTAAGCATCTTCATGGTGGTGGACTTGCCGCAGCCATTGCTGCCCAAAAAGCCAAAAATCTCGCCGCGCTGGATGCGAAAGCTCACATGGTCCACCGCCACAAAGTCGCCAAACTGCATGGTCAGGTCGCGCGCCTCGATGGCCACGTTTGCTGCGTCGTCTGCCTGCGACCGGTCCAGCGGCGGAATCTGCACCGCCCGGTGGCCCCGGCGCTTGGCCTCGGGCAGCAGGGCCACAAAGGCCTGCTCCAGCGCATCATGCCCGGTGCGGGCCATCAGCTCGGCAGGCGTACCCGTGGCCAGGATGCGCCCTTCGTCCATGGCCACCAGCCATTCAAAACGCTGGGCCTCTTCCATGTAGGCCGTGGCCACGATCACGCTCATGCCCGGCCGCGCGGTGCGGATGCGGCCGATCAAATCCCAGAACTGCGCGCGCGCCAGCGGGTCCACGCCGGTGGTGGGCTCGTCCAGGATGAGCAGGTCGGGGTCGTGGATGAGTGCGCAGCACAGGGCCAGCTTTTGCTTCATGCCGCCCGAGAGCTTGCCCGCAGGCCGCGCCAGAAACGGATACAGCCCCGTGCTGTGCGTGAGTTCGTCAATGCGGCGGCGCCGCTCGGCCGCGTCGTGCCCGAACAGGCGGCCAAAGAACTGCAGGTTCTCTTCCACCGACAGCGTGGGGTACAGGTTCTTGCCCAGGCCCTGCGGCATGTAGGCAATGCGAGGGCACACCCGGCTGCGGTGGCGGTTCTTCGCCATGTCACCGCCCAGCACCTCCACGGTGCCCTGCTGCACCGCGCGTGCACCCGCCACCAGGGCCAGCAGGCTGGATTTGCCCACGCCGTCCGGTCCGATCAGGCCCACCATGCGGCCAGCGGCCAACTCCAAATCGATGTCTGCGAGCGCCACCGTGCGCCCGTAGCGCTGGCCCACGCCACGCAGGCGGGCCACGGGTGCCACGCTGCCGGGGAGGTTCACTGGTCGGCCTTGACCGCGAGGTTGGCGGGCCACTCCACTGCGGGGTCCACCCGCAGCCAGGCCACGCCAGGCAGACCGGTCTTGACCTGCTCCTGGTGGCGCAGCAGCAGCGCCTTGTCGATCTGCGCGCGCACGCGGAACATGAGCTTCTGGCGCTCGCTGGCGGTCTCCACCGTCTTGGGGGTGAACTGCGCGGTGCTGGCCACAAACGACACGGTGGCCGGGATCACAAAGCCCGGTGCGGCATCGAGCACGATGCGCACCTCGCTGCCCAGTGCTACCCGGCCCGCCACGGTCTCAGGCAAAAAGAAGGTCATGTACACGTCGCTCAGGTCCACCAGCTGCAGCACGCGCGCACCTGCGCCCACCACCTCGCCGGGCTGCACCACGCGGAACTGCACCCGGCCGTCGCGCGGGGCCTTGAGTTCGCTGTCGGCCAGCTCCACATCAATGCGCGCCAGCGTGGCCTCCAATGCGCGCACATTGGCCTCGGCACTGGTCACCTGCGTGCGCGACGCGCCAATGCCCGCCTGTGCGGCCTTGGCCTGGGCCTTGGCAGCCGTCACAGCGGCCTGCTGGCTGCGCACCTTGGCGCGGTCATCGTCGAGCAACTGGCTGGAGAAAAAGCCTTCGCGCGCTAGCTGCTCAGAGCGCGGCAGGCGGCGGCGGGCGGTGTCGAGGTCGCTCTCGCGCTGGGCCACCACGGCCAAGGCGGCCTGGTAGTCGCTCTCGCGCTGGGCCACCTGCACCTGGGCACTGCTGATGGCCAGTTGCGCCTGCTGCAGCCGGGCCACGGCCTCTTCGCGCTGGGCCTGCAGGCCGTCGATCTGCATGCGGGCCAGGGGCTGCCCCGCCTTCACAAAATCGCCCTCGGCCACCAAAACATCGAGCACACGCCCCGCCAGCTTGGTGGCCACAGCGATCTCGGTGGCCTCGATGCGGCCGTTGCCGCTCACAAAACCGGGGCCGGGCCCCTTGGCCTGCCAGGGTGCCCAGTGCAACAGCAGCCCTCCTCCCAGCAGCACCACGGCCAGGGCCGCTGCTGTCTTCCAATGCTTGCTCATGGTCCATCCTTGTGGGCACCTGGGCCCATCGGGGGATGGTAGCTTTGCACTCCATGCCACTCCAAGCCGCAGCACACCGTCTCTTGACCTGCATCAATCGCCACCCGAACATCCGGCCTGCACTGCCTGCACTGCCTGCACTGCCTGCGCTCGGCCGATCCTTGAACCGAAATCCATGACAGCCCCCACCACCCCATCCCTTTCAGACACCCTGGCCTGGCTGCTGGGCCGCCCTGTCAGCCCCGAAGACGGACTGCCGGCCGCCGAACTGGCCGCTGCAGGCCATCACCTGGGGTGCCCGGTGCCCCCTGCCCTGCACGCTTACTACGCCGCCGTGGGCAGGCGTGCCGAATTGATGGGCGGTTTTCAGCGGTTCGCAGCGCCGCAGGACTGGAAGTGCGTGGGCGACAGGCTGCTGTTTCTGGAAGAAAACCAGGGCGTGTGCTGGTGGGCCACCGATGCCCAGCAGCGGGTGTGGCAGACCACCGACCTGGACGCTCCCGAATGGCAGGAGGAGAGCGTGGGCCTGGAGGCGTTTCTGCACACCATCGCCTACTACCAGATGGCCCAAGGCGGCTACCCGTTCTGCGGCATGCACGCTTGCAATGGGTTCTCAACGCCTGAGGAGCTGGCCGCACTGCTTGGTGCCATGCAGGCGCAGGCCGTGGTGGATATGGCGGGGCTGCGCATCTTTACCGTGGGGCCGCAGGCGGTGGTGTGGTACTTGCATTCCGAGGGGGCGCTTGCAGAGCCGGGCCTGTTCCTGAGTGCCCTGGACGCTGATCGCTTTGACGCGCTGTGCGCTCAGTGGGACTTTGACGATCTGGGCTGATATCAGAAGATATGATTAAAAATGGCTCCCGCGCTTACTGAAAAAGCGCTAGCAGCTATATTATTTATAGCAAAAACCTCTATCAGGGTTGAATTCCGCAGCCCACGCAGCACGGCTGCATCAGCCTTCACTCAGCCGCGTACATCAAACGCCGACAGGTGATTGGCCAGGTGCATGGCGTGTGCCTGCTCGTACTGCGCCTTGCTCAACGCCCCGTAGGCGAAGTGCGGGTGGAACGGCCCTGCGTGGACGGCGAAGTCCTGCACAGCCTTGCGCAGCCGGGCCAGGGCCGCCGAAGCGTCGGGCGTGGACGCATCCAGCGCAGGCGCACCCGGGATCGGCTCCGCCAGGTTGTGGCTCATGCGGCCACGCAGGGCAAACACATTGAAAGCCGCCGCGCCCAGCGTGCTCTGGAACAGCGCCGACCTGGGGGCAGGAAAGCCTTGCAGCGAGAACTCGATGCTCTGCGCGCAGTGCTCCAGCGTTTGGGACCAGTTCCAGGCCGTGGCGGGCGCAAGCGCCTGGACCGCGGCGCCCGCAAGGCGCTCTACCTCTTGCATGGCGCCCGCCAGGGTGCCAAAGACCAGTTGCCGGTCATTGCCGGGCCGGTAAAGCAGGTAACCCGCCCCAGCGGCCGCGGCCCCTCCCAGGACGGCCAGCCCCGTGCCCGATTTCAGGAACGCCCTGCGCGGTGCAGCGGGTGCGGAGGGCGACGCATCGGACGCGGCGCCCGGGTTGCTGACGTTGGGATTCACTGCCATGGGGTTGTGGTCTGGTGTGGGTGGGCCGAGGGGTATTCGCCATTTTGCGGCAGGCGAATACTGCGGCAGCACCACGAAGGTCGGGCAGCCGACACAGGCAGCGTTTCGCGTTTCCCGGCTGCCGGGCGGGTGGGCAACGCCAGAAACCACGGCTGGTTGCACCCGCACGGGGCGCCGCCGCACCGCACCCGGTGCATGGCGGTTCAGGCAGCGGTCGCCACCGGGGCTGCCGGGGCACCGCCAGGCTGTTCCGACACCTCCACCCGATTGCGGCCACGTTCCTTGGCCAGGTACATGGCCTCGTCGGCCCTCTTCAGCGCAGCCCCGGCCGAGTCGGCATGGGCGCACAGCGTGACGCCCACGCTCACGGTCAGGGGGATAGGCCGCTGGCCAGTGACCGCAGGCTGGGTTTCGACCAGCGCGCGCAGGCGTTCGGCCACTGCCAGGGCGCCGCCAGCGCTCGCATTGGGCAGGAAGATGGCGAACTCCTCGCCCCCCAGGCGCCCCATCACATCTTCCTTGCGCAGGCAGCGGTGGGCCAGCATCACAAAATGGCGCAGCACATCGTCACCCGCCCCGTGGCCCCAGGTGTCGTTGATGTTCTTGAAGTGGTCGAGGTCCATCACCAGCACGGGCACATCCGTCTTGGTGCGCTGGGCAGCACTGATGGCCTTGTCCAGCAGCGTGAGAAACGCACGGCGGTTGAATACGTTGGTCAGCGGGTCCACCTCGGCCAGGTGCCGCAGCTCGCTGGTAATGAACTCGTTGGCCAGGATCAGCGCGCCAAAGCCCAGCAGCACCACCGCCACAATGGACTCCAGCACCACAAACTGCGAGACCCGCGACGCGAGCGAGGCATCCGGCAGGCCCCCGGGCGCCACCGCGCCCAGCTTGAACAAGACGGGCCGCAGCAACAAGAACAGCCCGTGCAGGCCCACGACCATTGCAAACAGGTAGCGCGCGGGCACGCGGCGCGCACCACCGTCGGCCAGGGTGTGTGCCGTGAGCAAGAAGCAGACGCCCGCGCCCAGGCCCGCAAAAACAAACCGCATGCCCAGGTGGGGCTGTACCACGGTGAAATACACCGACGAGGCCACTACCACCCCGATGCCCACAACGGCATAGATGTGCGAAAACGGCCGACGCCCCATGTACATGCGGCTCGCCATCAGGCATAGGTAGGCGGCCAGCGACACCGCGCTCTGCGAGATCACCACCGCCACCACCTGAGGAACCCAGTCCCGCACCAGCAGGCTGACGCTGAACACCGACCCCAGCAGGAATGACAGCACCCACAGGCGCAGGCCGGGGATGTTCTTGTTGAATGACCACACGGCATACAGCACCGTGGTGACCAGCGCGGTCAGAAGCGCTGCGAGGAGGATGAGTGTGGGGCTGTGCACTGGAAGGACGGGCTGACGGGCGGCTGGAATGTTAACCGGGCCGCCGCAAGGCACTGTCCTGCCCGGCGAGGCTGCTTGACCTGTGTAAAGCTGCCCCTTGGCGCAAATGCCGCAAATGGAACAGACCGGTGCAGCAATCCAGCGGCATCGACGCCAGACAAGGGCCAGAAACCCGCCCCCGGCAACGGGCGCGCAACGCTGCGATCACCATGCGCCGCGCCCCCGGTGGCAGCTACCCCACCACATTGCACTCCCGGCGCAGCAGCGCCAGGGCATCGTGCATCTGGTAGTCCATGTCGCTGAGCAAGGTCTTTTCCGCGTCCTGCACAAAGCTGTTCCACAGCGCGGTGTAGTCCTGCTGGTGCACGCCGGGCGCGTGGGTGCGGATGAATTCGGTGGCCAGTGCGGGCTGCAGACCGGACTTGCGCGCCTTGCGCACCAGGCTGGCGGCGGTCTTTTCGGTCAGCAGGGTTTTCTTGGGCACGCCCGCAGCCAGGCACAGGAACAGTGTGAGCAGCGAATGCTCGTCGTCATTGCCCTGCACCGTTTTCGTCCAGGTCTTGCTGGCGGGCAGCGGGGGTTCTCCACCCTCTTCCAGCGCATCCAGGCTGCGGTGGAAGTTGTCCACCTCCGCCAAGGGGTCGTCCAGCAAAAAGTAGCGCGCGCGGAAGGCGCCGCTGGGGCGCAGCAGAGTGCGCACGGGTGTGGCCGCGTCGAGCAGCTTGGGCAGGTCGGCCAGCACACCGGCGCAATGCGCCTGCACCACCTCGCGCAGTTCGGCAGGCAAGCCGGGGGGCAGGCGCAGTTGTGCGGGGGGCGCCAGCTTCTTCTTGCGCTGTGCCAGCAGCACTTTTTCAAATGTGGCGGCGTTGGGCCATTCGCCGAGGTCCATGGCCTTGGGCGCCAGGGCCACGATGAGCAGGCCGGCGCGGATGACGGCTTCTGCGTCGGCGCCCGCAGCCTCCAGCTCGTCGGGGTCCAGATCAAATTGCTCGGCCAGCCACTGTGCCGCATGGATGGCCTGGGCCATTTGCGTGCGGCGTGCCAGCTCGGCCCGGTAGTCGGCATGGCTGCGCAGCGACCACACGGCCAGCAGCGGGGTTTCGGCATCGGCATAGCCGGCCATGCCAAAGTTGCTGCTCTCGGGCATGGCAATCAGCCGCTTGAGCATGTCCGAGCCCCCTTTGGAGCGCGACAGCAGCGAATGGTCGCGCAGCGAGATGGCGGCCTCGTGCAGGTCGCCCCCGGTCGTGTCCAGCAGGTACAGGCTGATGAGGTTGACCATGCGGTCGCGCGCCTTCTCCAGCTCGGGGCGCAGAAACTCGCTGCCAAAGTAGCGCGCAATCTGCACCATGCCCTTGGGCGCGTCGGTGTTGATGGCCGCTAGTTTCTCGGCACCCAGCACGCCATGCTGAACACCATACGCCAGCGCCTTTTCAAAGAACGGGCGGGCGTCGTGGAGCTGAAGCGCGTTGGCGGCTGCAATCTCGTCAGTCGTTGAAGAAGGCGTGTTGGGCACAGTCATATCAGTATCTATCGCGCTTCGCAGTGCTCGTGGGCCATGAAACTGGCACGCTCCAGGCCAGAACCGCCGCGCAAGGGCTGCCCCGCCGCGCTGGCGGTGTCCCCCTTCCCGAATTGCGCAGCAATTGGAGAGAAGGCGGAAGGCGCGAAGCGCCACAGGGAGTTGTCATCTAAATCGCGGATTCTTCGTCAGAGGTGCGGGCTGCCGGCGTGGCCTTGCCGCGATCGGTTTCGCTGGTCTCGAACTTGCCATCGTCTTCCTCGGCGGGCTCATCACCCTCTTCCAGGCCCAGGTCAAAGGCGCGGGCCTTGGCGCGCAACACCAGCAGCGTTTCGATGAACAGGTCGCGGCACTCGTAGCGCAGCAGCCAGGCCATTTGCATCCAGTCACGGTCGGCGACCTCGTCCAGGTCGATGCGGGGCTGCACATAGCCAGAGGCCAGCAATTCGTCGTCGGTCAGCGTGACGCCGTAGTCTTCGACCGCGTCAAATGTGCCGGTGCGGGCAAAGGCTTCGATGCGGCTCCACTTTTCGGCAAAGTAGTTGGCCAGTGCCTCGGCGCCGCCTTCCAGGTTGCCGATGGCAGTGAGGAACTCCACCGGGTCGGCATCGTCACGAAAGATGACGGCGTTGACCATGTTGCGCAGGTGGGTGTGCGTGAGGTCCTTGTATTGCTTCTCCAGCACCATGGCCCGGGCAAATTGTTCCGGCGTGACCAGCAGGTTGACCACCGAAGCCTTGGAGTCGTCGTACTCGCGCATCACGGCCAGGATGTCCTTGGGCGCCAGCTGGTCCAGCACCACCATGAGCGCACCATCCCCATCGGTATCGGCCAGTTCGGCCAGCGCCGATTCAGCGCCCACGATGTCGCCCGCCGCGATGAGGCTGGTGGTTTTGGTGATGAGGGCGAGATGGGTGTTGTTGCTCATGCGAAATTCCTTTTCATTGGTCCGTTGCGCCAAGCGCGCCGCGCTGGCGGCGTCCCCCTGGGGGGAAGGCGCGAAGCGACACAGGGGGGCATCATCCCCTGGGCTAGTCCTTCCGGTCAAAGCCCACGTCCGACAGCCAGTTGGAACTGGCCTCTTCGCGGCTGCGGCTGTTCTTCGGATCAGCGGCGTCATCGGCGCTCAGCGCGTCGTAGTCGTCATCATGCTCTGCGGCGTCTTCACCGTCCTCCGCATCGCCGTCACCATCGCCATCGGCATGCGAGGCCGCCTGGGGCGCCAGACGGGCGTGCTGCTGCAGGTATTCCAGCCCGGCAGCCACGGCCATGAAGCGGGCGCCCTGCGGTTCGCGCAGCACGGTCTGCGCCAGGCTGGTAGCCCAGGGCTCCAGCGTGATGGCATGCGTGAGGCTGTGCCAGTCGGGCAATTCGTCCACCGGCAAACCCAGCAGGTGTTCCACCGCGGCAGGTTTGGAGAACCGAAAGCCGCGATGAAAGACCACCGCCACCATCTCGGGCGCCGGCTCCATCATCTGCACCAGAAAGGCAATCTCGTTGCGCTTTTCGGCCAACCGCTTGCGCAAGACGTCCTTGCCTTCGGAGTCGGACAGCAGGTCATCCAGCTCGGCCTGGTAGGCGGAGCGCAGGTCATAAAAGTAAGGGGAAAGTTTCACGGAGTGGGCGTCAAAATGCGCGTGGAATAGGCTTGCCAGATCTCTTGGGCGGTCTGCAGCGGGTCGTCCAGCAGGTTGCGGCGGCGGTTGTCGTCGTAGGCCTGCCGGGCGGTGTCGTCCGACAAAACCTCGTAGGCCTTTTGCACCGCCTGGAAGCGCTGCGCGGCGTCGGGGGCGTCGTTGCGGTCCGGGTGATAGAACGACGCCTTCTGCCGGAAGGCCTTCTTGATGTCGGCCAGCGATGCGTTGGCCGCCAGCCCAAGGGCGGCGTAGTGGTCTGCGTTCATGGAAGATTGGATGGAGCGGGGACGGGGCGGAACCGGCACTGCGCGCGGAACCAGCAAACCACCGCCATCAGCCGCCCAGGCTCACAAAAACGTTCTGCACGTCGTCGTTGGAATCGATGGCAGCCAGGAAGTTCTCCACCTCTTCGAGCTGTTCGGCCGTCAGGTTGGCGGGGTTCACGGGGTTCTTGGGCTTGTAGCCCAGCTTGACCGACAGCACATTGAAACCATGGGCGGGCAGCGCACGGCTCACCAGGTCAAGGTCGGTGGGGTCGGTCCAGAAGGTGGTGGTGCCTTCTTCGTCGCCCGCTTCAAAGTCTTGTGCACCTGCCTCGATGGCGGCCAGCTCGGGGTCTGCGCCGGGCGTGGCGGGTTCGGCCTCGATCATGCCGACGTGGTTGAAGTCCCAGGCCACCGAGCCGGACGTGCCCAGTTGCCCCTTGCGGAACAGCACGCGCATTTCAGGTGCCGTGCGGTTCACGTTGTCGGTCAGGCATTCGACCATCACCGCGACCTGGTGGGGTGCAAAGCCTTCGTAGATCACACGTTCGTAGTTGACGGCGTCAGCGCCCGTGCCGGAGCCCTTCTTGATGGCGCGCTCCAGCGTGTCCTTGGGCATCGAGGCCTTGCGGGCCTGCTCCACCACCAGGCGCAGGCGGGAGTTGCCGGCCGGGTCAGCGCCGCCGCGTGCGGCCACGGTGATTTCCTTGACCAGCTTGCCAAACAGCTTGCCCTTGGCATCCGCCACCTGTGCCTTGCCTTTTGCTTTCCACTGCGCGCCCATGGTGATGTCTTTCTTGGAGTTGTGGCGCGCCAGGGCGCCTGTCGATAGGTATATGGGGAGGCCCATCCAGGCACCGAAAGCCCCGAAAAAGGCCTTTGCACAGGTTTGAACCGAACCCTATAGGGTACCACTGACCGAGCCGTTGCCCTGCCGCCACGCTCAAGCCAGCGCCAGACCTGGGGGCGGGTAACCTCGCCACCATGCATGCACTCCGCTCCTCCATCCTTCAGGATCACTGATGCTCAACACCTTGTGGCTGGGCTTTTTCCTGACCGCTGCCGTGGCAGCCCTGGCGCAATGGCTGGTGGGCGGCAATGCGCAGATCTTTGCCGCCATGGTCGAGGCGCTGTTTGCCATGGCCAAGCTGTCGGTCGAGGTGATGGTGCTGTTGTTTGGCACGCTCACGCTGTGGCTGGGTTTCTTGCGCATTGCCGAGAAGGCGGGCATCGTGGACGCACTGGCGCGCTGGCTGGCGCCGCTGTTTCGGCGGCTGATGCCCGGGGTTCCCAGCGGCCACCCGGCCCTGGGCCTCATGACGCTGAACTTTGCGGCCAACGCCCTGGGACTGGACAACGCAGCCACCCCCATGGGCTTGAAGGCGATGAAAGCCCTGCAGGAGCTGAACCCAGAGCCCGACACCGCCACCAACGCGCAGATCCTGTTCCTGGTGCTTAACGCCTCCTCGCTCACGCTGCTGCCGGTGACGATCTTCATGTACCGCATGCAGCAGGGCGCACCCGACCCTACCCTGGTGTTCCTGCCGATCCTGCTGGCCACATCGGCTTCCACGCTGGTGGGGCTGCTCAGCGTGGCGGTGGTGCAGCGCTTGCCTTTGTGGAGCCCCGTGGTGCTGGCCTATCTGCTGCCTGTGGCCCTGGTGCTGGGCGGCTTCATGGCGCTGCTAACCACCTTGAGCGCCACCGCGCTGGCCCAGTTGTCGTCCTTGCTGGGCAACCTCACGCTGTTTGCGCTGATCGTGCTGTTTGTGGCCATCGGCGCGTGGCGCAAGGTGGCCGTGTACGAAGCGTTCATCGAAGGCGCGCGCGAAGGCTTCGATGTGGCCAAGGGCCTGCTGCCTTACCTGGTGGCCATGCTGTGTGCCGTGGGAGTGTTTCGCGCATCGGGGGCGCTGGGTTATGTGTTGGACGGCATCCGCTGGTGCGTGCAGATGCTGGGCGCGGACACCCGGTTCGTCGATGCGCTGCCCACCGCGCTGGTCAAGCCGTTTTCCGGCAGCGCCGCGCGCGCCATGCTCATCGAGACCATGCAGACCCAGGGGGTGGACAGTTTCGCCGCGCTGGCAGCGGCCACCATCCAGGGCAGCACCGAAACCACCTTCTACGTGCTGGCGGTGTACTTCGGCGCGGTGGGCATCCAGCGCACACGGCACACCGTCAGTTGCGCCCTGCTGGCCGAACTGGCCGGTGTGGTGGCGGCCATTGCAGTGTGTTACCAGTTCTTCGGATAGAACGCAGAGAGAATATTGTTAAAAAATGGCCCTATCGCCTTTCCAATAACAATTTACAGCTATTATTAATATAGCAATTTTATTTCCAGCCCGCAGGGATCATCCCAGCGCCGTATCCAGCAGCATCATGATCACAAAGCCCAGCATGAGGCCGCCTGTGGCCCAGGCCTCATGTCCTTTGCGGTGGGATTCTGGAATGATCTCGTGGCTGATCACGAACAACATGGCGCCCGCCGCAAAACCCAGTCCCCACGGCAACAGGCTCGCGCTGTAGCCAACCACGGCCGCACCCAGCACCGCGCCCACGGGCTCGACCAGGCCCGACGCCATGCCCAGCCCCACGGCCAAGGCCCGCCGGTAACCCGCCGCCAGCAGAGCCACCGCCACCACCAGGCCTTCCGGCACGTCCTGAATGGCAATGCCCGTGGCCAGGGCACTGGCGTGCAGGTTGTCACCGCCCGCATAAGCCACACCAATGGCGAGCCCTTCTGGCAGGTTGTGCAGGCCGATCGCAAACACAAAAAGCCATGTCCGCCGCAAGGTGCGCGCGGTATGTCCTCCTTCCACGCCTTTGATGAAATGCTCGTGCGGCAGCCAACGCTCCATCAGCAGCAGCACCAGCGCCCCGAGCAAAATGGAGGCGCCCACGGCGCCACCCGCAGCCCAGGGCCCCGCTCCGGCAGCCCGCGCGGCGGCGATGCCTGGAATGATCAGGGAGAACGCACACGCGGCCAGCATGACGCCCGCACCAAAGCCAAACAGCGCATCCTGCATGCGCTCAGGCAGCCGCTGCGACAGCAGCACCGGCAGCGTACCGAGGGCCGTGGCCAGCGCCGCCGCCACGCCACCCAGCAGTGCGGCAAAAACCAGGGGTTGTCCCGCTATCCACTGCCACACTTGCGCGGTGGCAACCACCAGCCCCGCAAGCACGATGGCCAGCCCCACCCACTGCCGACCCTGAAGATGGGGCATCCCTTGGCGCCGGGATACCAGCGCACGCGACCCAGGCACGTCGTCGGTAGAGCTGGAGGGAGGGAAAGGGTGCATGACGGGCTCCGGTAGAGCCTTTTGCGGTGGACGAAGGTAGCGTACTCAGGCAATCAAATGATAACAATTCTCATTTAAAACCACCACCCCGCTTTTGCCTGTGTCGCCCAGCCCACAGTCCGTTACCCCGGAGAAACCACTGGCCCCTTCCTGAGGCAACACAGCGCCCATTGGTGGTTTCCACCATGCGGGTTGCAGGTCTGGTACCTATGCTCGGCAACATCGGCATACCGGCGGCTTCACGATGGTGCCCCGGTCCTGCCTCCCCTTGTGGCTCCCACAAGTTCCCGGAAAGCGCCCTTCGCCCCATCCCATGACATTGCCCCCCGATCCGATGGCGCCACACGACCCGCAAGAGCGCAGGCACTCAGACGCCCTGCTCCAGCTGTGCAAACGCCTGGAACGCGCCTGGACCCTGTCCGATGTGCTCGACGCCGTGAAACCCATGGGGGAAAGCGTTTTTGACTACCGCCATGTCTGGCTGGCACTGATCGATGACGCCTCGGGGATGCTGGACTTCCTGACCCACACCAGCGGCGGCGAGGAGAGCGCCCTGAGCCGCCAGTTGCAGACCATGAAGATCCCCGTGAAGGGAGATGCGCTGCTCGAGGAAATCATGCAGGCCACGCACGTCGTGGTGGTGGAAGACGCCCGCACCGACCCACGCACCAACAAGGCTGTGGTAGCCGTGCTGCACAACCGCACCATCGTCAATGTGCCGCTGATCATGGCCAACCAGCGCCTGGGCGCACTGGGCATGGGCACCTATGGCGACGAGGAAGGCGTGCGCCCCCCCAAGCCCTGGCAGATTGCGCTGATGCAGGCCACCGCCGGGCATCTGGCCGTGGCACTGGACCGGGTACGCTTCATGACCGCGCAGCGCGAAGCCGAAGAGGCTCTGCTGCAGGAGAAGGAACGCCTGCAGGTCACCCTGCACTCGATCAGCGACGCCGTGGTCACCACCGACGCTGCAGGGCTGGTGCAGTACCTCAACCCCGCCGCCCAGGCGCTGACGGGGTGGTCGCTGACCGCAGCCTGCGGGCGCAGGCACCAGGAGGTCCTGGGCTTGGCCATCGAAGCCGGCGCTGACACTGCGCCCGACCTGGTGGGCCGCGCGCTCGCACAAGGTAGCACCCAGTTGCATGGCAAGCTGCGGTCCACGCCCCAGGCGGGTGCGCCCCTGCTGATGGACCTGTCGGCCTCGCCGCTGCTGCGCCCGGGCGGGCATGCCGATGGCGTGGTGCTGGTGTTTCGCGATGTGACCGAAGCCAGCCGGCTGAGCCGCGAAATGGAGTTCCAGGCCATGCACGACACGCTCACGAGCCTGGGCAACCGCCGTGCATTCGAACACCTGCTGGCCCAGGCCTTCGCCGCCACGCGCGACGCCAGGGCCCACCACTGCGTGTGCTACCTCGATCTCGACAACTTCAAGGTGATCAACGACACCTGCGGCCATGCCGCAGGCGACGAGCTGCTGCGGCAGGTGGCGCGCCTGTTCCTGGCCCACCTGCAGCCCCAGGACCTGCTGTGCCGATTGGGGGGCGACGAGTTCGGCATCCTGCTGTGGCAACAGGATCTGCAGCAGGCCCTGCAGTTGGCCGAGCGCATGCAGCAGGGCCTGGCCGCTTTCCGTTTTGGTTGGCGCGACCATGTGTTCAGCGTGAGTGTCAGCATTGGGGCGGTGATGCTCGACGCCGCCACCGAAAGCGTGGGCGCCTTGCTGCAGGCGGCAGACAGCGCGTGCTACGTGGCCAAGGATGGGGGGCCGCAACCGCATCCATGTCTATGCCGAGAACGACCCTGCTCTGGCGCAGCGCTATGGCGTCATGGAATGGGTCAGCCGCATAGAGCATGCGCTGCAGCACGACCGGTTTGAGCTGTTTGGCCAGCCCATCACCCGCCTGGGCCCGGCACATGGCAGCCAGCCCCATGGCCTGCATTGCGAGATCCTGCTGCGCATGCGCACCGCCGACGGCCAACTGGTCTCGCCGGGCGAATTCATGCCCGCAGTGGAGCGCTACCACCTGGCGGCCCGGGTGGACCGATGGGTCATCAAGAACGCCCTGGCCTGGATGGCAGAGCACCAGGATCGCGTGGAGCTGTGCTGCATCAACCTGTCAGGCCAGTCCGTGGGCGATGCCGCTTTTTTGAGCCAGGTGCTGCAGGCCATGGACCAGACCTCGGTACGCTGCGACCGCCTGTGTTTCGAGATCACCGAAACGGCCGCCATGGGCGACCTGGCGGCGGCCAACCGCTTCTTCCACGCACTGCGCGCCCGGGGCTGCCAGTTCGCCCTGGACGACTTTGGCAGCGGACTGTCGTCGTACGCCTACCTGCGCGAGCTGGCGGTGGACATGCTCAAGATCGACGGGCAGTTCGTGAAGCACATGGCAGATGACCCCGTGAGCTTTGCCATGGTGAAGTCCATTCACGAAATCGGTTGCCTGATGGGCAAAAAGACCGTCGCGGAGTTTGCCGAAAGCCAGGCCATCGTGAACCTGCTGACAGGACTGGGCGTGCACTTTGCCCAGGGATACGCCCTGGGCCGCCCCGCCCCGATTGACGAGCTGCTTCTGGAGACAATGACGCAGTAAGAACTCGCTCAAAGCCTCATGCAGCGCACCAGAACTTTGTGTCGGATGAAAAACTAGTCAAGTGACATCGGTCGCACCCAAACTGAAGCCATTCGGTATAGCTGGAAAACGTGCGCAGGAAGGCCAGCCCCGGCGAGTAGATCCGTACAAAATTTTCTGCGCGGTGCATCACGTGCTCCAGAGCGATTGCCCAAGTCAGGCGCGGGCCTTGCGCGTCTTGGGCTGCGGTGGTTGTGCCTCGATGAAGCTGAGCGCGGATCGCACGATCGCCTCCATTGCCGGGGATGAGGGGTCCTCGCGGTAGCTCACATGAATGGGCAGTGGCCGCAGGACGATGTCGCAGGCCAACGCGCGCAGATCCGGGAACGCCAGCATCCGCTCCACCGCCAGGCGCGGCAGGGTGGCCACACCAAAGCCACCCTGTACCAGCTGCACCATGGCGGAGATCGAGGAAATGGTGTGCACGCAGCGCGGCTCCACCTGCGCCTGGCGCAGCGTGTCCAGCAGGTACACATGGGGCTGGGAGCCACGCTGGAACGTCAGGATGTCGGTACCGGCAAAGTCCTCAGGTGCATAGCGGCGCTTGCGGTGGATCTTGCTGTTGCCGACGAACACCATCTCCATGGGCGTCAGTGCCTGGCTGCGGATACCGTCCGCCGATGCAGGCAGCGCCGCAAACACGGCATCCAGCGTGCCCCGGCGGATCTGGTCGAGCAACACAGGCGTGGACTCGACCGTAAGCTCCAGCTCCAGCAGCGGGTTGTCCTTGCGCAGTTGTTCCACCCAGGGAATGAGCCATGAGTGGAGCACCGACTCAATCGCACCCAGGCGGATCGACACTTCCAGCGGGCCGCCCGAGGCCATCTCGGTCTTGAGCTGGCGCTGCAGTTCCAGCATGCGTTTCGCATACGTGAGAAACCGGGTGCCCGCCACGGTGAGCTTGAAGTGTTTGTCGCGCCGGTCCAGCAGCAGCACACCGAGTTCTTCCTCCAGCGCCGCCACGCGGCTGGACATGGCCGACTGGGTCAGAAAGAGTTTTTCCGCCGCGCGCGTCACGCTCTTAAGGGAGGCAACCCAATAAAAGGCTTCGACAAAACGCAGGTTCATGGTGGTGGTTCTCCGGCCGTGCTGGCACGCTTCAAGCCCTCTGGCTGCGCACCGTGGTGGTGCAACCCACCGAAACCAGCGCAAAAGGCGGAGCCATTCTGCCGTTGATCTGCATGCCCTACAGCCTCAGAACCGCAGAAACAGAACGCGGCGGGTGTTCCTTGATGCCTGAGCGTTGGAATTGGCACCTGATGCAGATACTATTAAATTGATAGCTATTAACGCTTTACAGACAAGCGCCAACGGCCATTTTTAATCAAATTCATCCCACAAAAAGGGGGAGGTCCGCCTTCTTGAGCGTGCGCAGTACAAAACTGGAGCGGCTGTGCCGGATGCCCTTGATCTTGTAGAGCTTCTCACGCAGCAGGCGCTCGTAGTCGCGCGTGTCCTTCACGACGATGCGCAGCAGGTAGTCGTAGTCGCCCGACACCAGGTGCGCCTCGATCACCTCGGGGATGCTGGCCAGCGTTTCGCCGAACTTTTCGAGCGTGTTGTCGGAGTGGCTGTCGAGCGTGACCTGCACCAGCACCGTGTCGGCCAGGTCCAGCGACTGCGGGTTGATGCGCACGGTGTAACCCTGGATCACACCCGCCTCTTCCATCTTCTTGATGCGGCCCCAACAAGGTGACGCGCTCAAGCCCACGGCCTGCCCGATCTCTTGCAGGCTGGCGCGGGCGTTGCCCTGCAGCACAGCGAGAATTTTTCTATCCAGTCGATCCATCAGGTGGATTATTCACTGATTCCTACAAATTCAGAAAATTATTCTGACATTTGACTTTTTCAAAGAGAATTCAGCAAATTCATCTCATCCCTGCAGCGCATACTTCTTCCATCAAGGCGCTCTTACCGGAGTGCACAAACTGACAAGGCCCCGGCTGGTTACCGCCAGCACGGGGCCCTTGGCATTCAGGGGGCGAAAGCCAGGCTCACTGGCGGCACGCCTTTGCCCCCCCACTACCAGCCCTTCCGAAAATACGGTCGGCCTCACCACGGAACACATCTCCACGCAGTTAATAAGCACGCTTACCAGCACAAACCCGGATGCCTGTGCCATGTTGCAGCGCCATAATTTTGCGAGCACGCGGCCACTAGGTGCTGCGGCGTCCGCTGCATCCGGCGCGGACACCCACAATCACAGGAGACACCATGCAACTGCACCCCCTCGTCGCCACTCTGGGACTGGCCCTTGGCTTCTGCGCCTCCGCGACCGCACAGACCACCACGTTGAAGATTGGCTACGCCACGACACCGGAATCCCACTACGGCGTGGGCGCCAAGGTGTTCTGTGATGAAGTCGAAAAGGGCACTCAGGGGCGCTACAAGTGCCAGCATTTCCCCAATTCGGCCCTGGGCGGAGAACGCGAGCAGATCGAAGCCATCCAGCTGGGCACGCAGGACCTGGTGAACACGTCCACTGGCCCGGTCGGCAACTTCGTTCCTGAAGTCAAGATCGTCGACATTCCCTTCCTCTTTCGCGACTACGACCACGCCCGCAAGGTGATGGACGGACCGATCGGCCAGGACATCCTGACCAAGTTCCCCAGCAAGGGCATCATTGCGCTGGCCTGGACGGAAAACGGTTTTCGCCACATGACGAACAGCAAGCGCGACATCGTCAAGCCAGCGGATGCGGCCGGCCTGAAGATGCGCACGATGGAAAACAAGGTGCACATGGATGGTTACCGCACCTTCGGCATCCTGCCCACGCCCATGGCATTCCCTGAGCTGTTCGGCGCCCTGCAGCAAGGCACTGTGGACGGCCAGGAAAACCCGATTCCTGTGATCCTCTCCTCCAAGTTCTCACAGGTGCAGAAACATCTGTCGCTCACCGGCCACGTGTATTCGCCCGCGCTGCTGCTGCTTTCGCCCAAGGTCTGGAACAAGCTCAGCGATGCTGACAAGAAGGTCTTCACCGATGCGGCCAAGACGGCTGGTACCGCCCAGCGCAAGAAGGTGAACGATGACGAGAACAACGGCATCGCCATGCTTGAATCTCAAGGCATGAAGGTCACCAAGGTGGTCGATGGCAATGCGTTCCGTGAAGCGCTCAAGCCTGCCTATGTGGGTTACGCCAAAGAGTTTGGCGCGGACAACATCAAGAAGATCCAGGACGTGCGCTGATACGCCCCACGGTCCAGTCCCTCGCCCGCGCGCCCGGCAGCCCCTGCAGCGCCGGGCGTTTTTTCGTTGATTCAGCCCCCTGCCCATGAAAACCCTGGAACGCCTTCTCATTGCCACCAACCGGTGGGCACTGATCCTGCTCCTGGCCGCGATGTCGATCATCATCTTCACCAATGTGGTCATGCGCTACACCACACACAACTCGCTGGAATGGGCCGAGGAAGTGTCCCGGCACATGATGATCTGGCTCACCTTTTTGGGCGCGGGCCCGGTGCTGCGCTACGGCGGCCACATTGCCGTCGAGAACCTTCAGGATGCCCTGCCCCGCGCGGGCGCCATTGCCGTTCGTGCCTTTGTGGCGGCGCTGCTGTTCGCATTTTTCGGTTTCATGGTCTGGTATGGCTGGCTTTACATGCAGCGCACCATGTTCCAGATGACCGCCGTCACGCAGATCCCGTTTGCCTATATCTACAGCGCCATGTTGATCGGCGGGGTGCTGCTGATTGCGCATTTCCTGTTTGTGGTGCGCGGCTACGTGCTGCGGCGCGAGTTCGCTTCTGATGCGCACTTCGACGCGAATGCGAGCGCATCCCTATGAGCGCGTCGATCATTCTCATCGTCTCGGCCTGCCTGTTCCTTGCGATCGGTGTGCCCGTGGCGTTTGCGCTGGGCCTGGCCACAGCGGCCACGCTGATCCTGGCCGAGAGCTACCCGCTCATGGTGCTGCTCAAGGAGACCTTCACCGGCATTGACAGCTTTCCGCTGATGGCCGTCCCGTTCTTCATCCTCGCGGCCGAGCTGATGAGCGGCGGATCGCTGACCGAAGTGCTGCTCAAGTTTGCAGGCCAGTTTGTGGGGCATAAGCGGGGAGGCCTGGGCTACACCAACGTGGTGTCGCTCACTTTTTTCTCGGGCATCTCGGGCTCTGCGCTGGCCGATGCTGCCGGGCCAGGCTCCATGCTGATCCGCATGATGGACAAGGCAGGCTACGACCGCTCGTATGCAGCGGCCCTCACGGCGGCCACGGCCATCGTGGGGCCGATCATCCCGCCGTCAATCATCATGATCATCTATGCGCTGCAGGACGATTCGGTATCGGTGGGTGCGCTGTTCGTGGCGGGCCTGCTGCCGGGTCTGCTCATCGCGGTGGCAATGTGCGTGGTGAACTTCCATGTATCGAAGAAGCGCAACTACAAGGGCGACGGCAAGATGCCCCCGCTGGCCGATATCCTGCAGACCACCTGGAAGGCGCTGCCGGCCATCCTGCTGCCGGTGGTGATCCTGGGCGGCATGCGCGCAGGCTGGTTCACGCCCACCGAGGCGTCGGTGGTGGCGGTGTTCTATGCGCTGTTGTGTGGCAAGTTCGTCTACCGCACGCTGCAGTGGAAGGCGCTGCCCGACATCCTGGCGCGTTCGGCGTTGCTCTCGGCCTCGGTGCTGATCATCATCGGCCTGTCCGCATCTTTCGCCTGGGTGCTGACGATTGAAGGCGTTCCCCAGCAGATGGCCGAATGGCTGATCTCCATGCAGCTGTCGCCCTGGATGTTTCTCATCATCGTGAACATCTTCCTGCTGCTGTTCGGCATCTTTATCGAGCCGCTGCCTGGCGTGATGGTGCTCGCGCCCATCCTCGCACCGGTGGCCTTCAAGCTGGGCATCGACCCGGTGCACTTCGCAATGGTCGTGATCTACAACCTCACGCTGGGCATGATCACCCCGCCGGTGGGCGGCTTGCTGTTCGTCACTTGCAACGTGTCGCGCGTGCCCATGACACAACTGGTGCGCGAACTGGCGCCGTTTCTGTGGGCCCATGGCGTGGTGCTGGTGCTGCTGACCTTCGTGCCCCAGCTGTCCACCTGGCTGCCACACGTGCTCGGTTTCATCAAATAGAGGGTGCCGACGGTACCTGCGGATATACTTGCGCCCGTCAGGAGAGAGCCCTTTGCAACGTTTGCCAAAAGGGCCGCCGAAGGCGCAGGCAGCAGCCGAACGCTCAGGCAAAAGGACTGGCAACCGCCCGCAGTGATGCGGGCGTTCCCTTGCTGGAGAGAGATGGTCCACCGCATCGCGTGATGAGGCCATCCACCGAAGGAGCAAACCGCATGGCCAGCCAGGGCGCTGCGGTGAATCTCTCAGGTAAAGCGGACAGCAGGGCAAATCCCGTGATCACCTTTGTGATCGCGGCCCCTATTTGCCCGGAGTCCGCCATGTCGTCCCCTGCCACGTCCTCGCCCCTGCTCACCACGCCCCTGAACGCCCTGCACATCGAGCTGGGCGCCCGCATGGTGCCGTTTGCCGGCTATTCCATGCCCGTGCAATACCCTGCGGGCCTGATGGCTGAGCACCAGCACACGCGCAGCGCGGCAGGATTGTTCGATGTCTCGCACATGGGCCAGCTGAAACTGGTTGGCCCTGACGCCGCAGCGGCGTTTGAAACCCTGATGCCCGTGGATGTGATCGACCTGTCCGTGGGCAAGCAGCGCTACGGCCTGCTGCTCACCGACGAAGGCACCGTCATTGATGACCTGATGTTCTTCAACAAGGGCAACCACGAGCTCTTCGTCATCGTGAACGGCGCCTGCAAGGTGGGTGACATTGCCCACATCCAGGCGCGCATTGGCCAGCGCTGCAACGTGATCCCCATGCCGAACCATGCGCTGCTGGCGCTGCAGGGCCCGCAGGCTGTCACGGCCCTTGCGCGCCTGGCACCGGGCGTGGAGAAGCTGATTTTCATGACGGGCGGCGATTTCGCCATTGCAGGCTGCGACTGTTTTGTCACCCGCAGCGGCTACACGGGCGAAGACGGCTTCGAGATCTCGGTGCCCGCCGCACAAGCCGACACCCTGGCCCGCGCCCTGCTCGCGCAGCCCGAGGTCAAACCCATCGGACTGGGTGCGCGCAACTCGCTGCGGCTCGAAGCGGGCCTGTGCCTGTACGGCAACGACATCGACACCACCACCACGCCGCCCGAAGCGGCACTCAACTGGGCCATCCAGAAGGTGCGCCGCACGGGAGGCGCACGCGCAGGCGGATTTCCCGGCGCCGACAAGGTGCTGGCGCAGATCGACAACCCCGCCACCCTGCAGCGCAAACGTGTGGGCCTGGTGGCGCTGGAGCGTGTGCCCGTGCGCGAACACACCGAATTGCAAAGCACCGATGGCCAGAAGATCGGCGAAGTGACCAGCGGCCTGCTGGGCCCCACGGTGAACGAGCCCGTGGCCATGGGCTACGTCGCGCCCGCCTTCGCGGCCATGGGCACGCGCGTGAACGCCATCGTGCGTGGCAAGGCTGTGCCGATGGAAGTGCGTGCCATGCCCTTCGTGCCTGCCAACTATTTCCGTGGCTGATTTCGCCGGGCGCAGCGCACAGACCGCGCCTGCGCCCGCTACATTGCAGATTCCTTTCATTTTTCTAGTTGCTTGAGGAGCCTCCCCATGACCGTCAAATTCTCCAAAGACCACGAATGGATCAACGCCGCTGACGCCAATGCAGCTGTGGTCGGCATCACCGTCCACGCGCAAGACGCGCTGGGCGATGTGGTATTTGTGGACCTGCCCGAAGTGGGCAAGACCTTTGCCCAGGGCGACGTCGCCGGCGTGGTGGAGTCCGTGAAGGCCGCCGCCGACGTGTACATGCCCGTCTCTGGCGAAATCACCGAAGTGAACGAAGCCCTGCGTGCCGACCCTTCGCTGGCCAACTCCGACCCGCTCAATGCCGGCTGGTTCTTCAAGGTCAAGCTCAGTGATGCCAGCCAGCTCGATGCGCTGCTGGATGAAGCCACCTACGCCGACTTCGCCAAGAACGCCTGACCCTGATTCCCTCTTCGAGACTGCCCCACCATGTTGATGCAATCCGCCTTGCCGCTTGGCGAGCTTGAAAACGCCACCGAATTCCTGCCCCGCCACATCGGCATCGACGCGGCCGATGAAGCACACATGCTGTCGGTGATTGGCGAGGCCTCGCGCCGCGCACTCATCGAAAGCATCGTGCCGCGCTCCATCGCACGCAGCACCGCGATGGACCTGCCCCTGCCAATCACGGAAGCGGCGGCGCTGGCCGAGCTCAAGGCGATTGCATCGAAGAACCAGGTCTTGAAGAGCTTCATCGGCCAGGGCTACTACGGCACCCACACTCCGGGCGTCATCCTGCGCAACATCCTCGAGAACCCGGCCTGGTACACGGCCTACACGCCCTACCAGGCCGAGATCTCGCAAGGCCGCATGGAGGCGCTGGTCAACTTCCAGACCATGGTGTGCGACCTGACCGGCATGCCGATTGCCAATGCATCGATGCTGGACGAGGCCACCGCCGCCGCCGAGGCCATGACACTGGCCAAGCGCTCGGTCAAGAGCAAAAGCAATGTGTTTGTGGTGGCCGGGGACGCCCACCCGCAAACCATCGAAGTGATCCAGACCCGCGCCAAGCCCCTGGGCATCGACGTGGTGCTGGCCAATTCCGCCGCCGAATGGGATGCCGCGCTGAATGGCGAGTATTTCGCCGTGCTGGCCCAGTACCCCGCCACCAGCGGCCGCATTGACGACCTGCGCGCCGATGTGGAGAAGGCCCACGCCAAACAGGCCGCCTTCATTGCAGCGGCCGACCTGCTGGCCCTCATGCTGATCACCGCACCCGGCGAATGGGGCGCCGACATTGTGGTGGGCACCACGCAGCGATTTGGCATGCCCATGGGCGCCGGTGGCCCGCACGCCGCCTACATGGCCTGCCGCGACGAGTTCAAGCGCAGCCTGCCCGGCCGCCTGGTGGGTGTGAGCGTGGATGTGCATGGCAAGCCCGCCTACCGCCTGGCCCTGCAGACGCGCGAACAGCACATCCGCCGCGAAAAGGCCACGTCCAACATCTGCACTGCGCAGGTGCTGCCCGCCGTGATTGCCAGCATGTACGCCGTCTACCACGGACCCCAAGGCCTCAAGCGCATTGCACAGCGTGTGGCCAGCTACACCGCCATCCTGGCCAAGGGGCTCACCCAGCTGGGCGCGCCGGTGCGCCCCCAGGCTTGCTTCGACACGTTGTCGCTCAAAACCGATGGCGCTACCAAATCCATAGCTACTCGCGCAATACAGATGGGCGCCAACCTGCGAATTTACTTCGAAAACTACCTGTGCATCTCGTTGGACGAGACCACCACGCGCGCCGACATCGAGTTGCTGTGGAAGGTTTTCGCCAAAGATGGCCAGGCGCTGCCCACTTTTGACGCATTCGAAAAAGGCGTGGAGCCATTGATTCCCGCCGAGCTGCGCCGCACCAGCAGCTACCTTACGCACCCGGTGTTCAACACCCACCATTCCGAGACCGGCATGCTGCGCTACATCCGCCAGCTGTCCGACAAGGATCTGGCGCTGGACCGCAGCATGATTCCGCTGGGCAGTTGCACCATGAAGCTCAACGCCACGAGCGAGATGATCCCCATCACCTGGCCCGAATTTGCCAACGTGCACCCGTTTGCTCCCGCCGACCAGCTACAGGGCTACCAGGAACTGGACGAACAGCTGCGCGCCTGGCTGTGCCAGGCCACGGGCTACGCCGGCATCAGCCTGCAACCCAACGCCGGCAGCCAGGGTGAATACGCAGGCCTGCTGGCCATCAAGGCCTACCACGAGGCCCAGGGCCACGGCCACCGCAACATCTGCCTGATCCCCAGCAGCGCACACGGTACCAACCCGGCCAGCGCGCAAATGGTGGGCATGCAGGTGGTGGTGACCGCCTGCGACGCCAACGGCAATGTGGACATGGCCGACCTGCAAGCCAAATGCGAACAGCACAGCGCCAACCTGGCCGCCGTGATGATCACCTACCCCAGCACACACGGCGTGTTCGAGACCCAGGTCAAGGAGCTGTGCGCCCTGGTGCACCAGCATGGTGGCCGGGTGTACGTGGACGGTGCCAACATGAATGCCCTGGTGGGCGTGGCAGCCCCCGGGGAGTTCGGCGGCGACGTGAGCCACCTGAACCTGCACAAGACCTTCTGCATCCCCCACGGCGGTGGCGGTCCCGGCGTGGGCCCCGTGTGCGTGGTGGCCGATCTGGTGCCCTACCTGCCAGGCCATGCCACGGCCGGAGTGTCCGGCGGCGTGGGCGCCGTCTCGGCCGCGCCTCTGGGCAATGCCGCCGTGCTGCCCATCAGCTGGATGTACTGCCGCATGATGGGTGCCGAGGGCCTACAGGCCGCGACCGAAACCGCCATCCTGAGTGCCAACTACATCAGCGCGCGCCTCAAGGACCACTACCCCACGCTGTACGCCAGTGCCAACGGCCATGTGGCGCACGAGTGCATCCTGGACTTGCGCGGCCTCAAGGACACCAGCGGCGTGATGGCCGAGGATGTCGCAAAGCGTCTGATCGACTATGGCTTCCACGCGCCCACGCTGAGCTTCCCCGTGCCCAACACGCTGATGGTGGAACCCACCGAAAGCGAGACGCTGTTCGAGATCGACCGCTTCATCGACGCGATGATCGCCATCCGCGAGGAGATCCGTCAGATCGAGGCGGGCGCCTGGCCGCAGGACAACAACCCGCTCAAGAATGCGCCGCATACAGCCGAGAGCCTGCTGGGCAACGAATGGGCGCGCCCCTACGCCCGCGAAGCCGCAGCCTACCCCGTGGCAGCCCTGCGCAGCAACAAGTACTGGTCGCCCGTGGGCCGCGTGGACAACGTGTGGGGTGACCGCAATTTGAGCTGCAGCTGCATCCCGGTGAGCGACTACGCCTGACCCGCAACGGCTCGGCCTGCAAAGCCTGCATGGAGCCCCGGCTGCATGCAGGCTTTTTCACGGCAAGCCTGTTACCGGCGTGGCCTGGAACCGGACTAAGATCGCGCCTGTTTGAAATTCCATCCTCCAAGGAGAACCCTTTGCGCAACATCCTGTGCGTGCTGCTTGCCAGCCTTGTGATCGCCCCCGTCGCCATGGCACAACAAGCCAAGCCCGTGACCACGGCCAGCGGCCTGGTCTATGAATCGATCAAGGAAGGCACGGGCGATTCGCCCAAGGCCACCGACACCGTCAAGGTGCACTACAAAGGCATGTTTCTGGACGGCAAGGAATTCGACAGTTCCTACAAGCGCGGTGAACCCACCGCGTTCCCGCTCAACGGCGTGATCCCCTGCTGGACCGAAGGCGTGCAGCGCATGAAACCGGGCGGTAAGGCCAAGCTGACCTGCCCACCCTCCATCGCTTACGGCGCCCGGGGTGCGGGCGGCGTGATTCCACCCAATGCCACGCTGAACTTCGAGATCGAGCTGATTTCAGTCGGTCGCTGAAATGAAATCTCCCCCTGAGTCGCCTGCGGCGCCTTCCCCCCAGGGGGACGCAGCCCTCACTGCGGGGCGGCCCTTGCCCGGCTGCCCTGGCCTGAGGAGCGCCAGTTGCATCGTTCAGTGGGAGCGCAAGATGCGTCGTGGAGTCGCTCGTGCTGCTGAAGGTCGGTGATCTTGCGCGGCGTACCGGCCTCACGGTGCGCACGCTGCACCACTATGACGAGATCGGTCTGCTCAAGCCTTCGGGCCGGTCCGAGGCGGGCTATCGCCTGTACAGCCAAGCCGACGTGCAGCGGCTGCACGGCATCCAGACCATGCGCCAGATGGGCCTTGCGCTCAGCGATATCGGCGCACTGCTGGCGGGCGAAGGCATGGCCCCCGAGCGCATCATCGGGCAACAAATCCGCTCGCTGGACCAGCAGATCACGCAGGCCACGGAACTGCGCGGGCGCCTGACCATGCTGCGCGACGGCCTGATGGCCGGTGCCGATCCCGACATGGGCAACTGGCTGGAGGCTCTGGCGCTGATGACGACCTACGGCAAGTACTTCAGCTCGGCCGAACTCAAGCACATCTTTCAGAACTGGAACCTCATCGAGGCCGACTGGCTGGTCGTCAAGGACCTGGTGCGCAGCGCCATGGACCGCCAATTGGCACCCGACACGCCCGAGGTGCAGGCGCTGGCCTACCGCTGGATGGCGCTCATGCTGCACTGGATGAATGGCGACCTCGATCTGCTGGAGCGCTGGGGCCACATGTTCCGCACCGAGCCCACCACGCACGGGCGCAACCACGCCCCGCCGGGCGACATGATCGAGTTCATTGAAACGGCCATCAAGCTGCGCATGGCACTGCTCGAAAAGTACCTGACCCGCGACGACCTGCGGGCGCTGGGCCATGTGCCCTACACCCAATGGGCGGCGCTGGAAGAGGACGTCCAGCAGCTTCTGGGCCGCGCCGTGCCACCCCACCACCCCAACGCGCGGGCCGCTGCACTGCGTTGGAACGCGCTGTTCGACCAGTTGACCCGCGGCAACCCCCCTCTGCGCCAAAAACTGGTCGTGGCCTCTGCCAACGAACCTCTGCTGCAGGCAGGGTCCCCCCTGAGCGCGCCCGTGCGCGCCTATCTGCACGCGGCGCTCGCCCATGCTGCGCCAGTGACAAAACCGACATCCGCCAAAACAACGTTGTCGCCCACACATTGATGAAAAAGTGCTGAAAAGCGCTTGACCCTCACGCAACGTGAGGGCTCACAGTCGGTCCCTATGAATGGATCGACCCGCCCCCCAGAACCCGCCGCCCCGGGCCGACGGCTGCATGCCCTGGACAATTTGCGCGCCACCATGATGTGGCTGGGCATCGTGCTGCACGTCTCGGTCATCTACATGAGCCGGCCGTCCCCCCTGCCCTGGCACGACGAGCAGTCCACATCGGTGGCCGACTTGCTGGTCGCCGTGATCCACGCGTTCCGCATGCCCCTGTTTTTTATCCTGGCCGGATTTTTTGTGTCGGCGCTGGTGCAGCGCCGCGGACTGGCGGGCATGGTGCACAACCGGTTGCGCCGCCTGGGCCTGCCCTTCGTGGTGTTCTGGCCGCCTCTGTTTGTGGTCAGCGCCCTGCTGGGCCTGATGTTCCTGCACCGCATGGCCTATGGCACCTGGGGCGTAGACCGCAGCCTGCTGCCTCAGGGCCCAAACGTGCCCCAAGGCCCCGCCACCATGCATCTGTGGTTCCTGTGGATGCTGCTGTGGCTGGCTGTGTTCACGCCCATGGTGTGGGCGGCGGCAAATGCGCTGCCCAGCGGCGTGCAGAAAGCCCTGGGGCGCACCACGGCCTGGCTGGGCGGTTCGTCGCTTGGCGTGGTGGCGCTGACATTGCCGCTGGCCTGGATCGGCGCCCACTATGACCACGGCATCGTCACGCCCAGCGGGTCCTTTTTGCCGCCGCTGGCGGAATGGCTCCACAACGGGCTGTTCTACGGATTCGGGCTGTGCCTGCATGCACAGCGCAAGGACCTGATGGCGCGCTACGAAAGGCACTGGCCGGTACTGGCGGGCCTGGGGCTCGCGTGTTTCCTGATCACTGCATTCTTGTCGGAAGTGCTGGCCCAGCCTGAGGCTTCGGCCTTCGCGCTGGTACTGCTCACCGGTGCCTTCACCGAGATCCTGGCCGAGCCCGTTTCTGCCACCCGGCATCTGCAGTTCTGGATGGCACTGGCTTACAACGCCGCGTCCTGGTTGTGGAGCTTTGCGCTGATGGGGCTCTTTCTGCGCCACGTCGGCCAGCCTCGCGCCTGGTTGGCCTACCTGGCCGACAGCTCGTACTGGGTGTACCTCGTGCACCTGCCGCTGACGATTGGTTTTGGCGCTCTGCTGTACGGCGTGCCGATCCCCGTCCTGGCCAAGTTGGCTCTCAACGTGCTGGCCACCACGGCCCTGTGCCTGGCCAGCTACCACCTGTGCGTGCGATTCACCGCCGTGAGCCAGTGGCTCAACGGGCGCCGGCACACCCGCAAATCTTTTGGAGACCCTGTTCATGCGACCTGAAACGCCCCATCACCCTTCGCCCCGCCCCCCAACGAGCCCTCCCCAGGATCCGCGCGCCGCGCTGTTCAAGGACCACAACTTTCGCTGGATGACGGTCGGCGCCTTCCTGTCCATGCTGGGGGACCAGTTCACGCTGATTGCACTGCCCTGGCTGGTGCTGCAGATGACAGGCGACACCCTGGTGCTGGGCACCGTGCTGGCCCTCATCAGCATTCCCCGTGCGCTGTTCATCCTGGTAGGGGGAGCGCTGGTGGACCGCCACTCGCCGAAACAGGTACTGATGATCACCAAATACATCAACCTGGTGCTGCTGGCCGTGCTGGCTGGGCTGGTGCTTGCAGGCACCCTGACACTGTGGATGGTGTACGCGCTGTCGCTGGGCATTGGCCTGGCCACGGCCTTCAGCATCCCCGCAGGCACGGCCATGATGCCCCACGTGGTGGCACGCTCGCAATTGCAGGCCGCCAACGGCATCAGCCTAGGCCTGCGGCAGCTGACCATGTTCCTCGGGCCCCTGCTGGCGGGGTTGCTCATTGCACTGTTTGGTGCGGGCGACGCGGCCACAGGAGCCGCCGATGCACCGGCCCACGCCAATGCCACCGGCATTGGCATCGCTTTTGCGCTCGATGCCCTGAGCTTCGCCGTGTCGGCCTGGACGCTGTCGAAGGTGCAGACCCACGCAGCCAACCCAGCCCCTGCAGCAGCACCCCAGGCGGTGCTGGCATCGGTGGCGCAGGGCCTGGTTCACTTCTGGCGCGATGGCGAACTGCGCACCTGCTTTCTCTACTGGAGTGCCATTGCCCTGTTCATCATGGGCCCCATCCACATCGCCATCCCGGTGCTGGCCAGCAGCACGCCCCAGCTGGGCGCGGCCGCTTTCGGCATCATGGTGGGCGCCCATGGCGCGGGCACGCTGCTGGGCATGGTGGTGTCGGGCATGGTGCCGCGGCTGCGCATTGGCAGCCTGGGCATGACCATCCTGGCGTTCGACGCCATCATCGGCGCGCTGTTCATGCCCCTGGGGCTGATCACGGCTGTGTGGCAGGGCGCAGCACTGATGCTGGTCATCGGCCTGCTCGGCGGCTTCATGCAGGTAAGCGTGTTCACCTGGATCCAGCAACGTGTGCCGCCGGCCCTGATTGGCCGGGCAATGAGCCTGTTCATGTTCATCTTCATGGGCCTGGCTCCCATCTCTGCAGCGGTGACGGGCTGGGTGATGAAGAGCGTCACACTCCCTCAGTTGTTTGCAGCCAGTGGCGGCACGCTGGTAGTGCTGGCAGCGCTGGCCTTTGTGCTGACACCCATGCGCCGTGTGAACGACGCACCGAAAGCCGTGCGCTGAAACGCCAAAGCCCGGCCGCACGTTGAACGCGCGGCCGGGCTTCAGATACCGGCAAGACCCGCCGGGGCCTGCCTGCTATCAGGCACTACGGCGGCAGGCAGGCAAAGAAAGGTCTCAGACCTCGGTGATGAACTGCTCGCGAGGGCGGCGCACCTTCTTCAGATTGACCAGCCAGTCGCCTTCATCGGCACGGTAGCCCAGCGGCAGGATCGACACGCTGCGCAGGCCACGGGAGCGCAGGTCCAGGATTTCGTCCAGTGCGTTGGGGTCAAAACCTTCCATGGGGGTGGAGTCCACCTCTTCAAACGCAGCGGCGATCAGTGCGGCGCTCATGCCGATGTAGGCTTGGCGGGCGGCATGCTGGAAATTCACCTCGGCATCGCGCTGGGGGTAGCTCCCGAGCAGCATCTGGCGATAGTTTTCCCAGCCTTCGTTCTTGAAACCGCGTTGGTCATTGGTCAGGTCGAACATCATGTTGATGCGGTCGGCCGTGTAGTTGTCCCATGCGGCGAACACCAGCAGGTGCGAGCCGTCGGTGATCTGCGCCTGGTTCCAGGCGATGGGCTGGATCTTGGCGCGCACAGCGGGGTCCGTCACCACGATGATCTCGAACGGCTGCAGGCCGCTGGAGGTGGGGGCCAGGCGTGCGGCTTCGAGAATACGCTCTACCTTGTCCTGTGGAACCACCTTGGCGGGGTTCATCTTCTTGGCGGCGTACCGCCATTGCAGCTTGTTCAGCAGCGGTTGGGCAAGGGGGGTGTCGATGGGGTTCATGGCAAGAATTCCTGAAGATGGCTGAAAGGTTGATCGGCAAATGGGCAATGGTGGAACTGTAGAGAGCCGTTTCCCCATCGGTAAGCCCCGCCACAGAAAAGGATTGTTCGCAATCGATCAACAATCGCCCCTTGAATGGGGGCCGGGAGCCACCAGCACGCGGGTTCTGCTCCTTTGCCTTGCACAGGCAGGCACCCGCCAGGCCGCATGGGCAAAGACTGCAGGCGTACACTCGTGGCCATGCTTTCTGGCCCACAGCATTGCGCGGCGCGCGCATTTTCCCCGCGCCAAAACCCCTGGCCGCGCCTTTCCCATGAGTGAACCCGACCTGTCGTTTCTGGACCCTGAGGGGCGGCGGCCCGCCCCCGCAGAGCACCCATCCGGTAGTGCCACCCCGCATGCCCGTGCCCCTGGCACCCCGGCCGAAGGCCTCGTGGCCGAGTTACGCGCCTACCAGGCAGAGCTGGAGAGCCAGAACAAGGTCCTGCGCTACAGCCAGACCGTGGCCGAAAGCGCCTACGAACGCTTCGAAACTCTGTTTGCCAGCGTACCGCTGGCCCTCATGGTGGTGGACGAGCACGACATGGTGGTGCAGGCCAACTCGATGGCCCACCGATCTTTCCAGCCCACCGAACGCGACCGCCCGCTCACGGCACTGATGCCCTTTGTGCGCCCGCAGGACGCCCGGCGTGTGCGCGAGGCCTTCGCACTGGCGCAGGACCTGGGCCGCAGCGAGGTCAAGGAGGTCGTTTTTTCCATCAATGCAGACACACCCATCACGGGCGACCTGCACATTGCGCACATCGAGGCCCCGCAAAGCAATGGCCCCCCGCTGCCGCAGTTTCTGTGTGCCGTGATCGACCAGGGCCCGCTGCTGGCCGAGCGCCAGGCGTTGCAGCACAGCGCCATTACCCTGCAGCAGCGCAACGAGCAGATCCGCGCCAGCGAGAAGCGGCTGGAGGCCATCATCAACTCCGCGCTGGACGCCATCATTTGCGTGGACCAGCACCAGCGCATCACCGTGTTCAACCCCACAGCGGCAGCGCTGTTCCAGTGCAGCGCCAGCGACGCGCTCGGCAGCACGCTCGACCGTTTTTTGCCCGACGCGGCGCAGGGGCTGGCGTTTGCGCAGCTCACCACCCAGGCCCTGCTGGGCGAGATGACGGCGCTGACCGCCAGCGGCAAGGAACTGGCCGTGGAGGTGAGCGTGTCGTTCGAGCGCCATGCCGAGGGCGAAACCACCACCGTGTTCGCACGCGACCTGACCGGCCGCAAGAAGGCCGAGGCGCACCGAAGCGAACTGGAAGCCCAGCTGCGCGAGTCGCACAAGATGCAGGCTGTGGGCACCATGGCGGGCGGCATTGCGCACGACTTCAACAACATCCTGGGCGCCATCCTGGGCAACGTCGAACTGGCCAAGGCCGACTGTGCATCGGGCTCACCTGTGCTGGAAAGCCTGATGGAGATCGACAAGGCTGGACGGCGCGCGCGCGACCTGGTGCGCCAGATCCTCACCTTCAGCCGCAACGAACCACCGCAGCGCTCGGCCGTATCGCTGGCAGAGGTAGTGCACGACACCGAACGCCTGCTGCGCGTCACCCTGCCCCCGGCCATCGAGCTGCACATGCAGCTGCAGGCCGGCCTGCCTCCCGTGCTGGCCGACGCCACGCAGGTCGAGCAGGCCCTGCTCAACCTGTGCACCAATGCTGTCCATGCCATTGGCTCCGAGCGCGGCAGCATCCATGTGGAAGCCGCGGCCGTGCAGCCCGACCAGCGCCTGAGCGAACGGCTGGGCCTCGCACCCGTGGACTACGTCGCCCTGACGGTGCGCGACAGTGGTCCGGGCATGGACGCTGCCACGCTGGAACGCATCTTCGAGCCCTTCTTCACCACCAAGCCCGTGGGCCAGGGCACGGGCCTCGGCCTCGCGGTCGTGCACGGCGTGATGCGCACGCACGAAGGCGGTGTGGACGTGCAAAGTGCACCCGGCCAGGGCAGCCGGTTCACGTTGTACTTTCCGGTCGCCCACATCGCCACGCAGAGCATCCTGGATGCGCAGCCCCCCCAAGCCTTGCAGGCCGCACCGGCATCCGCCGCACCCTCGACGCCTGCCACCACCGATGCCCCCGGCAGCGCGCCGCGCAAGAAGCACCATGTGATGTACGTGGACGATGACCAGGCCCTGGTGTTTCTGGTGCAGCGCCTCCTGCGCCGCCGGGGCTATGAGGTCAGCGGCTACACCGATCCGCACGAGGCCACGGCCGCGCTGCGTGCTGCCCCACAGGCCTTTGACCTGCTGGTGACCGACTACAACATGCCCGGCTTCTGTGGAGTGGACCTGGTGCGCGAGGCCCGCCTGATCCGCCCCGACCTGCCCGTGGCCCTGGCCTCGGGCTATGTCACGGCCGAAATCGAGCAAGCCGCGCTGGCTGAAGGCGCACAGGCACTGATCCACAAACCCAACGACGTGGAAGAGCTTTGCGCCACCGTGCAACGCCTGGTGGGTGGCGACAACCATGCCCCGGGCTGAAGCCGATACGGTGGCGGCCCCAAGGGCGTCCGTGGATTCGAGGGTGCCCATGACCCCCACAGTGGCCGAAGGCACGGCAGGCACTGCAAGACACCCGGCCCCAATGGCACTGTATGAGGACGCCGATCTGCTGGTGCTCAACAAACTTTCGGGCCTGCTGTGCGTGCCGGGGCGCGGCCCCGACAAGCAGGACTGCCTGAGTGCCCGCGCCCAGTTGCACTGGCCAGGCGCACTCATCGTTCACCGGCTGGATCAGGCTACTTCGGGTCTCGTGCTGATGGCCCGGCATGCCGACGCACAACGTCGCCTGAGCCTGGCATTCGAGCAGCGGCAGGTCCACAAGCGTTACCTCGCCGTCGTGCAAGGCCTGGTGGCCGAACCACCCGGCATCTGGGCCGACATCCACCTGCCCATCGCCGCCGATTGGGAGCGACGCCCACTGCGGATCATCGATGCGCTGCAAGGGAAGCCCAGCCATACCCGCTGGCGCACCCTGGCGCACAACACTGCGGCCGGAACCACCCGTGTCGAGCTGGAACCCGTCACCGGCCGCACGCACCAACTTCGCGTGCACCTGGCCGCCCTGGGCCACCCGATCCTGGGAGACGCGCTGTATGCCGATGCAGCCACCCAGGCACAGGCCCCGCGCCTGCTGCTGCATGCCGGAGAACTGGCCCTGACCCACCCAGCTACCGGCCAGGCCATGCGGTGGGATCTGGCAGCTGATTTTTGAAGTGCTTTCTGCGGCCTAGCGTTAGATAGACGCCATTTGTTGCTATACATTCAATAGCAAACTCACACTCCGTGTGTTCACGCTTCCATTCCGCAAAGCGCCAAGGCCTTGTTCAGTGGCTTGGCAGCAGGGCCGTCACCGATTGGCTCAACTGCTCCTGCCAGGGCAAGGCGTCCACCACCGTGGACAGCAGCTCGAGGTTCTTCTGCCACCCCGTGTCGTTGCCCGTGGAGTACACCAGCATGACATTGCTGCGAGGCTGGCCCAGCCGCGCCCAGGCGAAAGGCCGCTGCGCGGTCCAGAGGCGGATATGCCAGTCCCAGCCGATGGACACCGCCGGGCGGGAAGCACTTACCCACTCGGTGTAGCCGCTGATGGTGGTTTCGCACCCGCACACTGCCCTTCGGGGCACCACCAGGTCCACATCCACCGCCGACATCAGGTGATGGATGGGCAGGGACAGCAATTCGTCAATCGACAGGCGCAGCAGGCCATCCGGCGAAACCCGCATGGTGTTCACACCCGCCCCCCACCGGTCGCCCCTGTTGCTTCCATCCCTGCACTGACGCAACCCGGCTTGGCGCAAGGGGTTGCAGCGCCAGCAGGCCGCGACATCAGCCCAGCAACCCCAGCATGGCGGCACGGACGGTGGCGGCCGTCTTGTTGGTGGTTTGCAGCTTGGTCACGGCATTCTTGACATGGAAGTTCACGGTGTTTTCCGACACATCCAGCAGCGAGGAGATGTCGGCAGAGGTCTTGCCGTCGGCGGTCCATTTGAGCACCTCGATTTCTCTGGCCGTCAGATGCGGCTGCATCAGTTCGGCCTGGCGGGTCGTAAAGATGCGCGACAGGATCACGTGCGCAATGTGCGCCAGCCAGCGCATCTTCATCTCACTGTGGGCAATCTCTTCGGGTGTCAGGGCCTCGGACGGACGCGCCAGCGTCAGCATGCCACGCACCCCGCCGCCGTCAATGCACGATTGCGCCCAACCAAAACGCAATCCGAACGATCGTGCGTCTTCCCAGAAATTCTGGGCCGATGCAAACACATCGTCCGACCAGACCAGCGGGGTCTGCTTGCGGCATCCGTGGAGCACCGTCGGATCGATCTGCACATAGCCCTGTTGCGCATACCGTTCCTGCCAGGCCAAGGGGTAGTTGTTTAACAAAATGGTCTTTGGGTTGGACAAGGGCATGGGTACCCGCAGGCCATAGGCGCAGTACTCAAACCCCAGAGCGTGCGCAGCGAGCTCGATTTTGCAAAAAACCTCTTGCTCTGACTGCGCGCGGTCCATCACCCCCAAAAGATCTTCTTGCCAGCTTGTCATAGGACTCCAACACCGAGCACCACCCCACAGAGACTGACCATCCGCACGCGAATTACGCGCCATCAACCGCCGTTACGTTTTTTTCACATTCTGGCGGCATTGAAGCCCTTTGGCGAGTTGATTTTGACCAGAAAGGCCGACGGAAACACCTACCAGAGTTGGTAGTTACAAATATCTTTCCGTGATTTTCTAATCGACGAAACTCACGAGGGCACCTCCAATGCGCATCACCTCCGGCTGCTCTGCTGAACTGCATCCACCACTGATGACCCGCATGGCCCGGTACCGGCACCGTGTTTTTGTGGAAAAACTGGGCTGGCAACTTCATTGCCGCGATGCCCTGGAGCTGGACCAGTTTGACCGGGACGACACCGTCTACGTCATCGCACAAAACGAAGACGGCGAGGTCATCGGCACCGCCCGGCTGCTGCCCACCACCCGCCCCTACCTGCTGGCCGAGGTGTTCCCGCAACTGCTCAACGGCGCCCCGGCACCGAACGCACCCGAGGTGTGGGAACTGTCCCGCTTTGCCTCGATGGACCTTTCGGGGCCTACGGGCTCCGCGCTTGACCAGTTCTCCTCGCCCCTCACCACCGGCCTGCTGCAGGCGGCCAGCCGCTGCGCCATGGCGCGCGGTGCCCAGCGCATGGTCACCGTCTCACCGCTGGGGGTGGAACGCCTGCTGCGCCGCACGGGTTTTGAATCCTACCGCCTGGGGCCACCGACCGTGGTCCAGGGCCATCCGCTTTTTGCGTGCGCCATCCGGTGCCAGTGAACGCGCTTGCCGCACGCCCCAACCGCCCCCTGGACTGACCATGCCGCTTCCCGCCTCACTCCAACCCTCGGCCAAGGACCCTGCCGCTGCAGCGAAAGGCCTGACGCCCCACGGCCTGCGGGTAGTGATCCCGCACATGGGCCGGGTCACAGCCCCCCTGCGCGAGCAGCTGCTGCAGCAGCGCCCCGTCACGTTATGGCTCACGGGCTTGAGCGGTGCGGGCAAGTCCACCCTGGCCTACGCGCTGGAAGAGCAGCTGCACACCCTCGGGTTCGCCAGTTTCGTGCTGGACGGAGACAACCTTCGGCACCGGCTCAACCGGGACCTGGGCTTTAGCGCGGCCGAACGCTCGGAAAACATCCGGCGCGTGGCCGAAGTCGCCGCCCTCATGAACGACGCCGGGCTGATGGTCTTCACCGCCCTTATCTCGCCCCAGTGCAGCGACCGTGCCATGGCCCGTGCGCTCATCGGGGAGCACCGTTTTCTGGAGGTGCATGTGAGCACCCCGCTGGACGTGTGCGAGGGCCGCGATCCCAAAGGCCTGTACACCATGGCGCGTGCGGGGCGCATTCCGCAGTTCACAGGGGTTTCCGCCCCCTACGAGGCGCCTGAATCGCCCGATTTCAGCATCGACACCGCCCACCTGAGCCTGGCCGACGCCTGCGCGCAGGTGCTCGCGCTCCTGCGCCAGCGCGGGTACATCCGCTAATGCCACCCGACCAGTTTCGCCCCTTTTTGCAAGACCTTTTCCATGTTCACTGATCGCTTCTCAGCCGCAGCCGCGCCCCCCGCCTCCGCACCCGCCGACCGTGGGTTGCAGGCCTACGACCTCTTCAATGGCGACGCCGACGGGCTGTGCGCGCTGCACCAATTGCGCCTGGTAGAGCCCCGCGACAACTTTCTCATCAGCGGCGTGAAGCGGGACATTGCCCTGTTCGACCAGCTGCCCTCCGGGCGGCCGCTGCAGGTGACCGCGCTGGACATCTCGTGGGACCGCAATGCGCAGGGTGTGTGCCGAGTGCTCAACGGAGGCGGCCAGGTGACTTATTTCGACCACCACAGCGCAAAAACCCTCTTTCGCCACCCGCGGCTCACGGCCCACATCGACACAAGCCTCGACGTGTGCACCAGCATCCTGGTGGACCGCCACCTGGGTGGTGTATTGCACCAGTGGGCCATCGTGGCGGCCTACGGCGACAACCTGGACGCCGTCGCCGATCGCATGGCGCGGGAACATGGCTGCACGGCAGGCACGCGCGGGGCGCTGGCGCAGCTGGGTTACCTGCTCAACTACAACGCCTACGGCGAAAGCCGCGAAGACCTGCACTTTTGCCCCGTGCAGCTGTACCGATCACTCCACCGCTTCGAGAGCCCGCTCGATTTCATGGCCAAGGCCTACGAATTCCGACGCCTGCAAGAGGGCCACGCCAGCGACCTGCAGGCCGTGCAGGACCTGGCCCCCTACACCACCAACGACAGGGCCAGCGTGTATGTGCTGCCCGACCGCGCCTGGGCCCGGCGCCTGTGCGGCACCCTGGCCAACCAGCTCGTGGCACGCAACAACGGGCGCTCTGTCGCCGTGCTCACCCCGCGTTCGGACGGCGACTTTCTGGTCAACCTGCGCATTGGCAGCGCCAGCGCCAGCCGTGCAGACATCTTCTGCAGCCGCTACCCGGCGGGTGGCGGGCGGCATGGCGCGGGTGGCATCGACCGCCTGCCCGACAAGGACATGGACCGCTTCATCAACGAGTTCTTTGCGCACCTGGAGGCAGACACACCATGAACCAGCCACCCCACACCCCGCGCCCGCTTCCGCTGCTGATGATTCCGCTGCGGCGCTGCGGCAGCCACGCGCTGCGCCTGCGTCTCAATGCCAGCCCTCAGTTTCATTCGCCCTATCCCCTGCACATCGTGGATTTCATGCCGATGGTGCCGCTGTATGGCGACCTGCGCGACGACAGCGCGTACCGGCAGATGGTCAAGGACGTGGTGGGCCTGCAAGCGGCCAGCATGGTGAAGTGGCCGGGGGTGCACTTCGACGCCGAAGAGATTTTCAGCGCCCTTCAGGGCAAACCCCGCAGCGTGCACCGCATCGTGTGGGAGCTGCTGCTGCGCAGCGCCGAGCTGCACGGGGCCAGCGTGGCCATGGACAAGTCGCTGGACAGCGTCCACTACGCCCACGAACTGATGGAGCTGTTCCCTGACATGCGCTTTCTGAACGTGGTACGCGACCCCCGGGCGCAGGTGGCGTCGATGAACCGCGCGATCATCCATGACTTCGATACCACGCTCAACGCCCAGGCCTGGGTCAAGGCCCACACTGCTGGCCGGGCACTGGCGCTGCGCTACCCGGACCGCGTGCTCACCATCCGCTACGAGGACTTCCTGAGCGACCAGGAGCACACGCTGCGGCGCATCTGCCAGTTCATCGGCATCGAGTTTTTGCCGCAGATGCTGGACATCGCCGCATCGCAGGAGGCACAAGACCTCTCCCGCAGGTCCGCCCTGTGGGAGTCCAACTGCTTTGCCCCCCTGCCGGCCCACAAGGACAAGTTCAAGACCCAGCTGCAGCCGCACGAAATCGAGACCATCGAGAGCCTGGCGTGGGAGTTCATGCAGTACTACGGCTACGAATGCATGACCGATGCCCAGGCCCCCCACCCCACGCCTGTGGTGGTGGCCCAGTGCCAGCAGCAGTCAGAGCGGCACCGCCGCGAGGCGTGGGAGCAGCTGCTGCGCAGCGCGCCACGCGACTACGCAGCCCGCCGCGTGCGGGCGGACTACCTGGCACGCGTGGGCCAGCGCCTGCAAAGCACCAGCTCTCTCGAAACCGGCGCGGCGGCCCTTTCCTGACACGCGCCTGCCTGCCCCACAAGACACCCGGACCGCCCCAGCCACCGGACGCCAGCACCCCTTTCACCCCCACTTCGCCACTGCATCCCCAAGGAGCCGCCATGCGCATCAAAGACCTGAAACTGGGCATTCGACTCGGAGTGGCATTTGGGATGCTGCTGCTGATCACCGTGGTCATCGCCACGCTCGGTGTCTTGAGCGTGACGGCGCTGCAGCGCAGCAATGAACACATCGCCACCTCGGAGCTCAAGCGCCAGGGCCTCATGCGCCAGTGGCAGACCGACATCCAGATGAACTGGCTGCGCACCGAGGCTTTGCTCAAGGCCAACGACGCGCCCTACACCAGCAAGCTCAAGAAGGACATGTCTGCAGTGGTCGAGGTGCAAAGCAAACGCATGCAGGAAGTGAGTGGCTACCTGTTGCCCGGCAAGGAAACACAGCTGTACGACCAGGCCATTGCCGCGCGCGACGCCTACCGCGTCAAGCGCACCGAACTCGTCAAGGCCAAGGAAGCCGGGCAAGACGTGGTCGCGCAGACCGACACCGTGCTGGCCCCCGTCTTCCAGAACTACGCGGCCGTGCTGCAAGAGCTGACCCATACGCTCGATGAAGGCGTGGCCACCACGTTGAAGGAAACCACCCGCAAGGCCGAGACCAGCACCGCCTGGGTGAGCGGCAGCACCGCGCTGGCCATCTTGGTGGGCCTGTTCCTGGCCTGGTGGACCACACGCTCCATCACCGCCCCGGTGCGGCAGGCGGTCCAGGCCACCACGGCCATCGCCGCGGGGGACCTGGCAACCCCCATTCCCCAGGGTGCCAAGGACGAGCCAGGCCAGCTGCTCACAGAGCTGGCCCACATGCGCGACAAGCTGGCCGAAATCGTGGCCAACGTACGGCAAAGCGCCGAAAGCGTCTCTACCGCCAGCGCAGAAATCTCGCAGGGCAACCACGACCTTTCAGCCCGCACCGAACGCCAGGCCAGCGCGCTGGAGCAGACCGCCGCCTCCATGGAGGAACTCGGCTCGACCGTGAAACAGAACTCCGACAGCGCCCAGCAGGCCAACAAACTCGCCCTGAGTGCCAACAATGTGGCCGTGGAGGGCGGCAAAGTGGTGGCCCAGGTGGTGGAGACCATGAAGGGCATCAACGACAGCTCCAAGAGAATCTCCGACATCATCAGCGTGATCGACGGCATCGCCTTCCAGACCAACATCCTGGCCCTGAATGCTGCCGTGGAAGCCGCGCGCGCGGGCGACCAGGGCCGGGGCTTTGCCGTGGTGGCCAGTGAAGTGCGGGGGCTTGCGGGCCGGTCCGCCGAGGCCGCCAAGGAGATCAAGGAACTCATCTCCGCCAGCGTCAACCGTGTCGAGCAAGGCACTGCACTGGTGGACAAGGCGGGGCAGACGATGACAGACGTCGTCCAGTCGATCCGGCGCGTCACGGACATCATGAGCGAGATCAGCGCCGCCAGCGCCGAGCAGAGCGATGGCGTAGGCCAAGTGGGTGAAGCCGTCATGCAGATGGACCAGGCCACCCAGCAGAACGCCGCCCTGGTCGAAGAAATGGCCGCTGCCGCCAGCAGCATGAAGAGTCAGGCCCTTGATCTCGTCAAAGTGGTCTCGGTGTTCCGTCTGGATACGGCAGGCAGCGGAGTCCCCCTGCACGCCGCCGGCCGGGCGCCCTCCCCACACTCCCCACAGGCCCTCAGCGCCATGGCGCCAGTTGCTCGGGTAGGCGGCCCCCGTGCCATAGCAGCAGCCTGATGGCCGCGTGGGCAACATTTTTTGGGTCTTTTAAGGTCCTAGCGCTTGAAGGGTCTCATAGTTTGCTACACAAAACATAGCAAACACACTACCATCCAGCCAAGATGTGCGGCCCCTTAAACCGGCTTCGGCCTCGACATGGCCCACTGCACGGCCAGGATGCTGCCCAGCACCACCAGCATGCCCACCAGCGCCACGCCCGTCATGGCCTGTCCCAGCAGCAACCAGCCCAGCAGCACGGCCGTGACGGGGCTCAGCAGCCCGAGCGATGACACCGCCACCGACGGCAGGCGCGCAATGCCACGAAACCACAGGGCATAGGCCAGCAAGGCCCCCGCCAGGCTCAGGTAGACATAACCGCCCACCTGGGTGGCCGAGAGCGCAGGCAGCGGCGGGTCCACCAGCCAGGCCACCGGTGCCAGCATGATGCCGCCCGCCAGCAGCTGCCAGCCGGTGAACGCCAGCACCGGCAGGTCTGACCGCCAGCGCCGCGACCAGAACGTGCCCGCCGCCATGCACACCGTGCCCACCAGCGCGGCGGCCACGCCCACCATGTCCCACCGCGCGCCCGGCGACAACAGCAGCGCGGCCATGCCCAGCACGCCCAAGGCCCCTGCCGCCAGCGCCAACCCAGGCGGGCGCCGATGGTCCATGCCCCAGACCAGGCCCATCACCACCAGCGGCCCGATGGCGCCCACCACGGCGGCCACCCCACCCGGCAAGCGGTAGGCCGCCACGAACAGCAGGGCCTGAAAGACCCCGATGTTGAGCGCCGACAGCACCATCAGCCGCCACCAGCCCTGCCAGTCGCCCCATGCGGGCCAGCGGCGGCACCACAGCACCAGCAACAGCCCCGCAGGCAGCGTGCGCAGCAACGCGGCGGTGAAGGGCCGGTCGGGCGGCAGCAGCTCGGTGGTGACGATGTAGGTAGAGCCCCAGATGACCGGGCCCACAGCCGTGGTCAGCGCATCGAGCCAGGGGGAAGAACGTGTAGCAGTCATGTAGCGGCCATGCAGAGATCGACTAAAAACCAAAAACCGATTATTTATCTTCAATTCAAGACAAAAACTCTAACATACAATCTCGAATTCAAGATAAATTTACCCTACAAACAATCCATGGCCACCCAACGCCAACCCGACGCCGTGGACGCCATCCTGGCCCAGTGGCACCGCGAGCGCCCCGACCTGGATGTGGGCCCCATGGGCCCCATCGGCCGCATCAAACGCTGTGCCGCGCTGCTGCAGCGGCGGCTCGACGAGACTTTTGCCGAGTTCAACCTGAGCTTCTGGGAGTTCGACATGCTGGCCACGCTGCGCCGCAGTGGCGCCCCCTACTGCCTGGCGCCCACCACGCTGTTTTCGACGCTCATGGTCACCTCCGGCACCATGACACACCGCATGGGCAAGCTCGAGGCCCAGGGCTGGATCACCCGCCTGCCCAACCCCGACGACGCGCGCAGCTCGCTGGTGCAGCTCACGGCCGAGGGACTGGCGCTGATCGACCGCGCGGTCGAGGCGCACGTGGCCAACGAACACCGCATCCTCGCCCCCCTCAAGGCCGCTGACCTGGCGGCGCTGGATGCGCGGCTGGCACTGCTGCTGGCGGCGCTGGAGTCGCCTGCGGATCAGTAGCGGCGCATGGACATGCGTACTGCGCAGTAACATGGCGGGATGCCACAAAATCACCTTTACATCCTCACCGGGGCCTCACGCGGCATGGGCCTGGCCATGGCCCAGCAGCTTTTGAAGAGCGGCAACACCCTGGTCTGCATTGCACGCAGTGCCAATGCCGACCTGACCACCGAGGCCAAGGCGGCAGGTGTCTCCATAGAGCAATGGCAACAAGACCTGTCGCAAGGGGAGCAGGCTGCACACAAGCTGCAGGCCTGGCTCAGCGCTGAGGGTCCGCAGGCATTTGCCAGCGCCACGCTGATCAACAACGCGGGCGTGATACCCCGCATAGCGCCTCTGTCGCACAGCGATGCCGCCGATCTGGCCCATGCCCTGCGCGTGGGCCTGGAAGCGCCCATGCAACTCACCGCCGCTTTTCTGGGCGCCACAGACGCCTGGACGGTGCCACGCAAGGTGCTCAACATCTCCTCCGGCCTGGGCCGCCGCGCCATGGCCTCGCAGGCCGCGTACTGCGCCGCCAAGGCGGGCATGGACCATTTCACGCGCTGCGTGGCGCTGGACGAAGCCCTCAAGCCGCACGGCGCCAAGGTGTGTTCGCTGGCGCCGGGCGTGATCGACACCGACATGCAGGTGCAACTGCGGGGCGCCGCACCCGAAGCGTTTCCGGACCAGCAGAACTTTGCCAACCTCAAGACGGGCGGGCAGCTCACGTCGCCCGCCGACGCCGCCACCCGCGTGCTGGCCTGGCTGGACCGTGCCGATTTCGGTGCGAACCCAGTTGCCGATGTGCGGGACGCGTGAACCAAAGCTCCTATTTTGATAGCTTCCAGCGCTTGATAGACAAGCGGCAGCGGCCCATTTGATTCGAAACCTCTCTGAAAGGACCTCCCCATGACCCGTGAAGTCGTCGTCGTCAGCGCAGTGCGCACCGCCATTGGCACCTTTGGCGGCAGCCTGAAGGACGTGCCCCCCACCGAACTGGGCGCGCTGGTGGTGCGCGAATCGCTTGCGCGTGCCAACGTGGAAGGCAAGGATGTGGGCCACGTGGTGTTCGGCCATGTGGTCAACACCGAACCCAAGGACATGTACCTGTCGCGCGTGGCGGCCATCCACGGCGGCTGCGGCGAAGGCACGCCTGCCTACAACGTCAACCGCCTGTGCGGCTCGGGCCTGCAGGCCATCGTCAACGCCAGCCAGTCCATTTTGCTGGGCGACACCGACGTGGCGATTGGCGCTGGCGCCGAGAACATGAGCCGCGTGCCCTTTGCCAGCCTGAACATGCGCTGGGGCGCCCGCATGGGTGACACCAAGATGGTGGACATGATGATCGGCGCACTGCACGACCCCTTCCACAACATCCACATGGGTGTGACGGCCGAGAACATCGCCGCCAAGTGGGGCATCAGCCGCGAAGACCAGGACAAACTGGCCGTGGAAAGCCACAATAGGGCCGAACGCGCCACGCAGGCCGGCGTGTTCAAGGACCAGATCGTGCCCGTCACGTTGAAGAGCAAGAAGGGCGATGTGCAATACGCCACCGACGAGCACTTCCGCCCCGGCGCCACCATGGACGACCTGGCCAAGCTCAAGCCCGTCTTCCTCAAGGAAAACGGCACGGTGACCGCTGGCAACGCCTCGGGCATCAACGACGCCGCCGCCGCCGTGGTGCTGATGGAAGCCGGTGCCGCCAAGGCCCGTGGCGCCAAGCCCCTGGCGCGCCTGGTGGCCTATGCCCACGCAGGCGTGGACCCCAAGTACATGGGCATTGGCCCGGTGCCAGCCACGCAGCTGGCATTGAAGAAGGCGGGCCTCACCGTCAACGATCTCGACGTGATCGAAGCCAACGAGGCCTTCGCGGCACAGGCCTGCGCCGTGACCAAGGACCTGGGCCTGGACCCGGCAAAGGTCAACCCCAATGGCTCGGGCATCTCGCTGGGCCATCCCATTGGCGCGACCGGCGCGCTCATCACCGTGAAGGCCATCCATGAGCTGCAGCGCATCCAGGGCCGCTATGCGCTGGTGACGATGTGCATTGGCGGCGGCCAGGGCATTGCAGCGATTTTTGAACGTATCTGACCGCACGCAGGGCACGGCGGCATCGCCACCGGCGATGCTGCCATCCTGTATCGGCAAGGTCTGCGCTGCGGAGGATCGGCGATCATCCGCGGCTGGCACCAAGACCAGGGCAGCGCACCCGCGCAGCCGCCCCATCGATTGAACCGACGGAGACATCTCTCACCATGATTCGCACCCTGCTTTCCCTCACCGCACTTGCTTTTGCCGTGGGCACCACCGCGCACGCCCAGACTCCCGCACCGGCTGCGGCCTACCCCACCAAGCCCATCCGACTGATCGTGCCCTTCCCGCCCGGCGGCGGCACCGACATCCTCTCACGCCTGGTGGCCACCAAACTCACCGAAAGCGCCAAGTGGACCGTGGTGGCCGACAACAAGGCCGGCGCGGGCGGCACCATCGGCATCGGCGAGGCCGTTAAGGCAGCACCCACGGGCTATGACCTCGTGATGGGCCAGAAGGACAACCTCGTGATCGGCCCCTGGCTCTACAAGAACCTGCCCTGGGACCCCACCAAGGACCTGACCGCCGTCGCCCACGTGGCCTACACGCCCGTCGTCATCGCCACCAGCGTCAACTCCAAGTACAAGACCCTGGCCGACGTGGTGGCCGCCGCCAAGGCCGCGCCCGGCACCATCACCTATGGCTCGCCCGGCAACGGCACGTCGATCCACCTGGCGGGCGACCTGTTCGAGAAGGCCGCTGGCGTGAAGCTCAGCCACATCCCCTACAAGGGTTCCAACCCCGCGCTCATGGACGCGCTGGCAGGCAACGTGGACCTGCTGGTCTCGTCGCTGCCGTCGGCCATGGGCCAGATCAAGTCCGGCAAGCTGCGCCCCCTGGCCGTGACCTCGGCCAAGCGCAGCTCGTCCCTGCCTGAAGTGCCCACCGTGGCCGAATCGGGCTTCAAGGACTTCGACGTGAGCACCTGGTACGGCGTGTTTGCCCCCGCCGGTACGCCCGCTGCCGTGGTCAATGCTGTGAACGCCGAAATCAACAAGCTGCTGGCCACGCCCGACATGAAGGCCGCCATCCAGGCCCAAGGCGCCGAACCCGAAGCCATGTCGGCGGCACAGCTGGGCACCCTGCTCAAGACCGACTACGCCAAGTGGAAGGGCATCGTGGAAGCCTCGGGCGCAAAGATTGAGTAGCCCCCCCTGAGTCGCCTGCGGCGCCTTCCCCCAAGAGGGACGCACCCGGTGGCCTGGCAGAGCCAGATCCACGGGTGCACTGGCGGGGGTGTGTGCCTGCTCCACGAGCTGTGGAATGTGGGATGCGCGGAGGCGCGGCGTCATCGAGAACTGAAATGAAAAACGGCTCCTTTCGGAGCCGTTTTTCATCGGGATGGCGCTCAGTCCCTCACGACCAGAACCGGGATGTGCACCACGCCCAGCACGCGCTGCGTGACACTGCCCAGCACCAGCTTTTCAAGGCCTCGGCGGCCGTGTGAACCCATCACGATGAGGTCGGCGCCCGTGCTCTCCAGCGCGCGCAGAATGCCGTCGTGCACGGCATGGCCCTCGCCCACCAAGGTGGTCACGTTCACGCCGGCTTCGGCCATGGCTTTGCGCGTGGCTTCCAGGGCTGCATTGGCTTCCGCCGTGGCGGCATTGATGTACTGGGCTTGGCCGTAGGCAAAATCGGCCCCCACGCCGGTGAAGGGATAGGGGTCTACCACGTAGACCGCGGTCACGGCGCTGCCAAAGGTCTTGGCCAGCGCGGCCGCCTTGGACACGGCCAGCATCGAGGTGTTGGAGCCATCGACTGGAACCAGAATGTGCTTGAACATGGTGCTTCTCCTTGGGTTGAACGGTGGACCCGGCTTGTGGCCCGGTTTCTATAACGCCAGTGTGAACGCCCACCATACCGCGCATCTTGATTCGCATCAAATCGGGCGCAGTCAATCACCTACGTTCAGCCCACTGCTGCGGCCTGCCCCACCACATCCGCCCCCTGGAAGTTGCCACGCCGACAGGTCACCACCAGGGTGTCGCGGTACCCGCCTTCGGACACGGGCTGGATGGGGGTGGACTCGTGGATCATGCGGGCATCGTCCAGCAGCAGCAAGGACCAGGGCTCGGTCAGCGTAAAGCGCTGGCCGCTGGGGCCTGCCGCCTCAAACACGCGTGTCTCTCCGCCCTTGACGCCTTCGCGCCCTACCAGGAAGACCGCCACCAGGTCCACGCCATCGCGGTGGGCGCCCTCAGGGGTAGGCCGGCCAATGCCGTCGGTGGTGTCGATGCGGAACTGGTGCGCCTCGATGAACCAGGGCACGGGCGCACCGGGGGGCGCAAACACGGCATCCGACACCCCGGCCAACGCGGCCAGCAGCTGCTGCCACACGGGCTGGGCCACAGTGCCAGGCTCCATGGGCGCAAACCAGCGCTCCATGCCGCCATGCAGCGCGTTGTATTCCACAGGCTGCCAGTGGGCTCGGTGCGATACCTGCTGCAGGCTCCCGCCCTGCGCCACAAAACACGCATGGCGGCGGCGGCGGTAGCGGCCGCCGTCCTTGAGAAAATCGTCCGGCGGCAATGCCGCCCAGTCGCCATTCAAAGCCATCAAAGCCGCAAGATCGCAGCCTACCCAACGGGCTACGTCGGCGGGCGACAACACGGCGTAGCCTGCCTGGCGCAGCTGGCTGGCGACTTCGGAGGGGGCCGTGAACGGGGGAGAAAAAGTGACTTGGGCCATAAGGGCCCGAGCTTAACCGCTGGCGCCAGGGTGCCTGCGGGGATGGCGCCCGCAAAGTGCAGCCGGGCCTGCACCTGCTTTGCACGGCGCCACGCTGTGAGCAGCTGGCCGGCCGGTCCCGCCGTCAGCCAACGCCAGCGATCGATCCCTCAATCGCGGTTGCCGTGGCCCTTGCCGTTGCCATGGCCGCGCCCCCGGTCATGGTCACGGTCGTGTTTGCCACCGTGGCGGTGGTCGTCGTCCCAACGGCGGTCATCGCGGCCGTGGCCACGGTGTGCGGGGCCACGGCGTGGTGGTGGCTCCTGCACAAAGTACACCGGCTGGTTGCAGGCGTTGTAGCGGCCGCAATGTTTGCCCCAGTTCTTGGCGTGGCCTGGCGGCACATACAGGTAGATCGGCGCGCGTGGCACCACCACCGCCGGGCGGTGGATGATGACGGGCTCTGCATAGATCAGCGGTGGTGGTGGTGCATTGCCGATGTTGATGCGGCCATACACGCCGGGCGCCAGTTCGCCCCCCACGGTGGCATTGACATACGCCTGGGCGTGGGCCCCACCGGCCGCAGCCAGCAGCAGCGCGGCCATCGCGCCAGACAAGAGAAGACGGATTGAGAGCATCGTGGTCATGGTGGTGTTTTTCATCGGGAACTCCTTGTTTTTGCCGCCCCTACCGGCCACAAGGTGGACGGTTGCGGGGACAGGCCCTGGTTTGTCGCAAGGCCTGCCACACCCTACTCCGCCTGGCGTGCAAAAGATGTCAGCGAATGGCGACAAAAACCACACGCCCCAACGTCGGGGGCATCACATTTTACAAGCCAAAATGGCCGCCACCGCCTATCGATAAAGCGCCTCATGCAATCAAAATGATAGCAAACACCCCATCCACCTGACCACTGCGGGCTTCACCCCCCTGTGTCGGCCAAGGCGTCCTGCAGCGCGCTGGCAGGCCCCGGCCGTCCAAACAGGTAGCCCTGCCACATGTGGCAGCCCAGGCTGGCCAGCATGTCGCGCTGTTCGAAGGTTTCCACGCCTTCGGCAATCACGCCCAGGTCCAGGCTCTGGGCCAGGGTGACGATGGTACGGGCAATGCTGGCGTCATTGGCGTTGGTGAGCAGATCGCGCACAAAGCTCTGGTCGATCTTGAGCTGGTCGAGCGGAAGGCGCTTGAGGTAGCTCAAGGACGAATAACCGGTGCCGAAATCGTCGAGCGAAAACCCCAGGCCCAGTGCCCGCAGCGTGGTCATGCGCTCGATCGTCTCCTCCACGTCGTCGAGCAGCAGGGTCTCGGTCAGCTCCAGCTTCAGGCGCTGGGGGTTGGCACCCGTTTCTTCGAGCATCCCCAGAACCTCGTCCACAAAATGCGGGTGGCGGAACTGGCGCGCACTCACATTGACGGCCACGGTCCAGTGCGCGGTGTGTGCATCGTTCGCCCACGCCACCAGTTGCAGGCAGGCCGTGCGCAATATCCACGCCCCCAGCGGCACGATGAGGCCCGAAGCCTCAGCCACCGGAATGAATTCGGCAGGCGACACAAGCCCGCGCTGCGGATGCTGCCAGCGCACCAGCGCCTCGGCCCCCACCATGCCGTGGGCCTGGCTGATCTGGGCCTGGTAGTGCAACAGGAACTGGCCGTCGCGCAAGGCCTCACGCATCCCGGACTCCAGCGCCGTGCGCGCCGTGACCGCCGCCTGGGTGCGCGGGTCGAAGAACCGCAGCGTGTTGCGCCCGGCCCCCTTGGCCTGGTACATGGCCATGTCGCCCCGCTTGAGCAGCTCGTCCACCGAGCCCTGCGCATCGGCATACAAGGCCACGCCAATGCTGCACGAGCTGTGGTACGCGTGGCCACTGAGCGGATAGGCTTGGGCCAGCGCCTGCAGCACCGCGCGCCCCACGGCTTCCGCCTGGGTGGCGGCCTCGTTGGCCTGCGGGCTCAGCCCTTCGATCAGCAGCACAAACTCATCGCCCCCCAGCCGCGCCACGGTGTCGCCACTGCGCACGCAGCCGCCCAGGCGGGCGGCCACCTGGCGCAGGAGCTGGTCGCCAACCTCATGGCCCTGCGTGTCGTTCAGATCCTTGAAGTTGTCGAGATCCACAAACAGCAGCGCCCCACCCGCGCCAGAGCGCTCGGACGCTAGCAGGCCATGCTGCAGGCGGTCGGTCATGAGGCGGCGGTTGGGCAGGCCCGTGAGCGGGTCATAGAACGCGAGCAGGCGGATCTCTTCCTCCGCAGCCTTGCGGTGGGAGATGTCGGTCTGCGTGCCCACATAGTGGGTGACCTCGCCCTGCGGAGAACACACAGCCGTCACCGTGATCCAGGCGGGGTACACCTCGCCGTTCTTGCGCCGGTTCCACACTTCGCCCTGCCAGGCGCCACTGCTTCGCAGTGCACTGTGCATGCCTTCGTAAAACTGCGCATCGTGGCGGCCAGACTGCAGCACACCCGGCGTCTGGCCCACCAGCTCCTCCACGGTGTAGCCGGTGAGGCGCGCATACGACCGGTTGGCCTTCAGGATGCGCTGGTCCGGCCCCGTGACCACCATGCCCTCGAACGACTCGAACACCGACGCCGCGATCCGCAGCGATTCCTCGGCCTTGCGCCGCTCGGTGATGTCGGTGGAGATGCCGCACAGCGCATGGATGCTGCCATCGGGCAGGCGAAGGGGAATCTTGACCGACAGGTAGGCGCGGGTCACGCCATCGGCCAGGTGGGTGTTGACCTCCTCCACTTCCAGCCGCTCGCCATGCTCCAGCACGCGCCGGTCGTTCGCCTGAAGCTGCGCGGCGGTGGGCGGGTCAAAAAAAGCGGCATCGTCCTGCCCGACCACGTCGCTCGCAGGCCGCCCGAACAGCTCCAGGATGTGGCGGTTCGCATACTGGTAGCGGTAGTCCCGCCCCTTGATGTAGATGAAGGCGCCCACGCTGTCCAGGATGGCGGCCAACTTCTGCTCGCTGGCCTGAAGGTGGCGTGTGCGCTCCCGCACCTTGCGCTGCAGGACCACGGCCAGGAGCGCGGCCAGCAGCCCGAACAGCGCCAGCCCCGCAACGCCCCACCACACCAGGGGCGAGATGTGCAAACCCGGCTCCTGCCCACCCCAGCGGCGCAGGACGTCGGTGTATTGCGCGTCCGCGCCGCTGCGCCAGTCCTGCACCGACCGGTCGATGGCCTCCAGCACATCGGCATTGCGCCCGCGGCCCGTGGCAAAGTACAAGGAGGCGGGCTGAAACACGATGCCCGAATCCGCCAGCCCGAACCGGGCTGCATGGAAGTTGCCGAACAGGTGGTTGGCAATCACCGCGTCAGCATCGCCATTTTGTACAAATGCGAAGGCCTCGGCCAACGTGGATGCGTCAATCAGCAGCACCGCGATGCCAAAACTGTCCATCATGCTCAGGAAGGTTGCGCGCTGCACCGAGCCCTTGAGCACCGCCACGCGCTTGCCCGTCAGATCGAACATCGACTGGATGGAACTGCCACGCGCGCGGTAGACCTGCGACCAGCTGTGCAGCACCGGCGAGGCATGGAAGTCGTAAAGCCCCTCGCGCTCGCGGGTGCGGGCCACATCGGGCATCAGGTCGAGCTGCCCGGCCGCCAGGGCATCCAGGCAGTCCTGCCAATCGCAGGGGACGTAGCGCAACGTCCACTGCTCACGGGTCGCAACCAGCTGCAGCAGGTCCACAAAGATGCCCGCGGGCTTGCCGTCGGCATCCACAAACACCTTGGGCTCGTTGGAGTACACCCCCACACGCAGTTCGCGCGGAGCCGCCAGCGCAAAGGCGCAGGCCCACAGCAAAGGCAACACCACGGCCCATCGCAACCAGCCGACACGGGGACGACCCAACCGGTACACGCATGGACTCACAGCTTGGCCCTGACCAAATAAAGCCCATGGTAACGAAAGCTTGCAAAAACATCCAAATGCAATCTGCGTTCGTCGGGCTTGGAGTAGCATGTGCCCACCCACCGCTTCGCCCAGGAGACAGCGATGCCCCACGAACGCCGCCACTTTGTCCGCGTCGGCTTTGACGCACCGGCCCTGCTGACCACGTCGACCGATGCATTCAGCGTGCATGTGCTGGACCTGTCCCTCAAAGGCGCCCTGCTCATGGCGCCGGCCCAGGCGAACCTGGAGGCCGGCATGCTGTGCCAGCTCACCATCCCCCTGGCCGAAACTGGCAACCACATCGCCATGTCCACCGAAGTCGCGCATGTCGAAGGCCTGCACACCGGCCTGTTGTGCCGCGGCATTGACCTGGACAGCGTGACCCACCTGCGCCGCCTGATCGAGTTGCAATTGGGCGACCCCGCCTTGCTGGAGCGGGATCTGGGCGAGCTGACGCTGGCTACGCCATCCCACTGACCCGGGGCATGGAAAAAAGGGCTACCGATGGTAGCCCCTGACTCCGATTCCCGGCCTGGCCACACGCCAATGGGCCACAGCGGCTGCTGCCACTGCCACTGCTACTACTGAGCCTCCAGTGTTAGCGCCAGTGCAATCGTGATCAGCAGTGCCAGTCGAACATTGACCAGGGGCTAGAGCTGGTTCCATTTGAAGCCAGCTGTGGATAACTATAGGGTGGATGCTTCGGTAGGTCCTCCTTTCTTTGAAGTCGTGGTCAGTATGGCCGAGCCATCAGGCGAGGCCCTTTCCTCCGCGGTCTCGCTAACCTGGGCCGCTGCTGCCTTCTTGGTCTGCTCACGGGCCTTGATGCGCCCCTTGGCTTCGTGCGTGCTGTGGCGGAAGCGGTAGGACTCGTTGCCCGTCTCGATGATGTGGCAGTGATGGGTCAAGCGATCCAGCAACGCAGTGGTCATCTTGGCATCGCCGAACACCGTGGACCACTCCGCGAACGTCAGGTTGGTGGTGATCATCACGCTGGTGTGCTCGTACAGCTTGGACAGCAGGTGGAACAACAAGGCGCCACCGGCCTGGCTGAAGGGTAGGTAGCCCAAC
>NZ_AFBG01000008.1 GCF_000204195.1 Acidovorax radicis N35 | reverse complement strand
ACAACAACGACGCGTCGTTTTTGTTGGGAGGTTCGATTTTTCAATCGATTTTCAAGCCCCATGGGCTGCTAGCGCTTGAGTATCAAGCGGTAAATGCTATTAAAAATATAGCAAACAAGGCCCGGCGTGGCCCTGTTATTTGCGGCTGAACGGCGCGCCTGCGAGCTTGGTGCCGGCCTTGATGCCCTTCTTGGCAAACCAGCCCTGGTTCATCTCCAGCACGTAGCGCACGGGCTTGGTGGAACAGTGCGAGTCCAGTGTCTGGGGCTTCATGTCCTCCAGGTTCACGATGGTGCCGTCATCCGCCACGAAAGCGGCCGTGAGCGGGAGCAGCGTGTTTTTCATCCAGAAGCACTGCTGCGAAGCTTGCTCGAACACGAACAGCATGCCCTCGTGCTGGGGCATCTCCTTGCGAAACATCAGGCCAGTCTGGCGCTCCTGGGGTGCCTGGGCCACCTGGGCGTCGATGCGGTGCATGCCTGCGGTGAGTTCGATCCGCTGCAGGTTCAGTTGTGGCCCTTCCTGGGCCGTGGCCACTGCGGGCAGCGTGAGTCCGGCCAGCATGGCCAAACCCAGGGCGCTGGTGGCGCGGCGGGCAAGGCAGTCCAGACGCTCGAGGCGTGTGGTCCCGGTGGTGGGGGGCGGGGCGGCGCGAAAGGCGGTCATGGGAGAGGCTTTCTGATCAACACGGATACGAACACGATAGGCTGATTGCATGGCGGGCGGAAAGTTCGCAGCGCGGCCCTCCCCATAAAAAAGCCCGCAGCTGCGGGCGATTTTGAATCAACGGGGACCTGGGAGGAGGTTGGAGGCCTCAACCAGGTCTCTGTTCCCGGGTTCAGGCGGCTTTGTGGGCCGTCTTTTTCTTGGCGACCTTTTTGGTGGTCTTCTTCTTGGCGGTCTTGGTTGCCTTGGTCTTGGCTACCGGTGCAGGAGCCTGGGCAGCCATGGGGGCGGCTGCGGGTGCAGTGGCGGGGGCAGGAGCGGCTGCAGGCGCCTGTGCAAAAGCACCAGCGGTGAACAGACCGGCCACGAGGACAGCGAGGAGTTTTTTCATATATGCCGTTTCCAGTGTGAACGAAGGGTTGAGGGCCGCACGAAAACCGTACGGCTCCACTCGCAACGATAGCAGCGCGCGGTGCGTTGACAGGGGCTTGGGCGAAAATTTTTGTCATTAGAATGGTTCGAAACCACACTGCTTTGCCGTATCTGCCGAATCCGTTTTGGCGCACACAGGAGACATCTCACCCATGACCACCTACCAGCACATTTTGGTGCCTGCTGAAGGCCAGAAAATCACCGTCAATGCCGACATGTCCCTGAATGTGCCGGACGAGCCCATCATCCCCTTCATCGAAGGCGACGGCACCGGCCTGGACATCACGCCTGTGATGATCAAGGTGGTGGATGCCGCCGTGGCCAAGGCCTATGGCGGCAAGAAAAAGATCCGTTGGATGGAGGTCTATGCGGGCGAGAAATCGACCAAGGTCTATGGCCCCGATGTCTGGCTGCCGGAAGAAACCCTGCAGGTGCTGCGCGAGTATGTGGTGTCGATCAAGGGCCCACTGACCACGCCCGTGGGCGGCGGCATCCGCTCGCTGAATGTCGCCTTGCGCCAGGAGCTGGATCTGTATGTCTGCCTGCGCCCCGTGCAGTATTTCAAGGGCGTGCCATCGCCGCTCAAGGAGCCCGAGAAGACCAACATGGTGATCTTCCGCGAGAACTCGGAAGACATCTACGCCGGCATCGAGTTCGAAGCCGAATCCGACAAGGCCAGGAAGCTCATCAAGTTCCTGCAGGACGAAATGGGAGTCAAAAAAATCCGTTTTCCCAACACCTCGGGCATCGGCGTCAAGCCTGTTTCCATCGAGGGCACGGAGCGCCTGGTGCGCAAGGCCATCCAGTACGCGATCGACAACGACAAGCCCAGCATGACCATCGTGCACAAGGGCAACATCATGAAGTACACCGAAGGTGGCTTCCGCGATTGGGCCTACGCCCTGGCGCAGAAGGAATTTGGCGCCGAGCTGATTGACGGCGGCCCATGGTGCCGCCTGAAGAATCCCAAGACCGGCAAGGAAATCACCATCAAGGACAGCATCGCCGATGCCTTCCTGCAGCAGATCCTGCTGCGTCCCGCCGAATACTCGGTGGTGGCCACGCTCAACCTCAATGGTGACTACATCTCCGATGCGCTCGCAGCGCAAGTGGGCGGTATCGGCATTGCGCCTGGCGCCAACATGTCTGACTCCGTGGCCTGTTTTGAAGCCACGCATGGCACGGCCCCGAAGTACGCAGGCAAGGACTACGTGAACCCCGGCTCCGAGATTCTCTCTGCCGAAATGATGCTGCGCCACATGGGCTGGATTGAAGCGGCCAACTTGATCATCAGTTCGCTGGAGAAGTCGATTGCCTCCAAGAAGGTGACCTACGACTTCGCCCGCCTCATGGACGGCGCCACCCAGGTGAGCTGCTCGGGTTTTGGCCAAGTAATGATCGATCACATGTAAGCCTGCACCAACGCTTGCGCATCCCACAAAGCCCCTGTTCCCATGGCGGAACAGGGGCTTTTTTTATGGCCATGCCGATGCGCAGCAGGCCCCGCAGCCGTGCCGACCCTGGCGTTGCCGCCAGGGGGTCTCCTTGGCATTTGAATGTTGGCAATCTGGAGACTTCCCGCCTAATATGAGGCCAGCCATGGACCAGGGCTGGTGATGGCAGGGGCTTGCATCCGCACGCACACACTACAAAGGGGATGCAGGTGGGGGTGGTCCCTACAGGGAGGGCTGCATGGCGTCTGATTTTTCTGCCGCATATTGGGAGCAAAACCCCGATGCGTTGCTGGTGCTGTCGCCCGAGGGCACGGTGCTCAACTGGAACCCCGCTGCCGAAGCGATCTTTGGCTATGCGGCTGCAGAAGCGCAGGGCAGACCTCTCATTGATCTCATTGTTCCCGAGGACCGGTCCCATGAGGAAGCGGACATCCGCGCGGAGGCCCTGCGTGGCTTGACCACCGTGCACGAGTCGGTGCGCCGTCGCAAGGATGGTTCGCTGGTGCACGTCAACGTGTCCACCAAGGCTGTGTACGACGAGGCTGGCCAACTGCTGTACTTTCTGTCGAGCAAGAAGGATGTCACCCAACTCAAGGTCCAGCGCGAGGCCAAGCTGCTCGAGGCGCGGTTTCGTGACCTGCTCGAATCCACCCCCGACGCGATCGTGATGGTCAACGTGACGGGCCGCATCGTCCTGGTGAACTCCCAGGCCGAGCGCGTGTTTGGCTACGAAAGGGCCGAATTGCTGGGGCAGGCGGTGGAGGTGCTGTTGCCTCACCGCTACCGGGGTGCACACCTGGGGCACCGCAGCGGTTTCTTTGGAGCACCGCGCACCCGCACCATGGGGGCGGGGCTAGAGTTGTTTGGCCTGCGCAAGGACGGTGGGGAATTTCCGGTGGAGATCAGCCTGAGCCCGATCCACACCGAAGAAGGCGCGATGGTGATGAGTGCCATCCGCGACATCACCGACCGCAAGCGGGCCGACCAGAAGTTCAAGGACCTGCTGGAAGCCGCGCCGGACGCGATGGTCATCGTCGACCGGGAGGGCCGCATTGTGCTGGTCAATTCGCAGGCCGTGAAACTGTTTGGCTGGAGCCGCGACGAACTCCTGGGCCAGAAGATTGAGCTGCTGGTGCCCGAGCGCTTCAGTGGCCGGCACCCCGAACATCGCCACCGTTTTTTTGCGGAACCACGCTCCCGCTCGATGGGCGCGGGCCTTGATCTGTATGGCCTGCGCAAGGATGGTTCCGAGTTTCCGGTCGAGATCAGCCTGAGCCCGCTGGAGACGGAAGAAGGCCTGTTTGTCTCCAGCGCGATCCGTGATGTGACCGAGCGCAAACGGATCGAACGGGCCTTGCGCGAAAAGAACCTGGAGCTTGAAAATGCGGCCTTGGTCAAAGACCGCTTTCTGGCCAGCATGTCCCACGAACTGCGAACCCCGCTCAACGCCATCATCGGTTTCACGGGCACCTTGCTGATGCAGTTGCCGGGGCCGCTCAACCCTGAGCAGGACAAGCAGTTGCGCATCGTGCAGACGGGGGCGCGGCACCTGCTCTCGCTCATCAACGACTTGCTCGATGTGGCCAAGCTCAGCGCCAACAAGGTGTCGCTCCACGTCGAGGCGCTCGATTGCCGTGGCATCGTGGCAGAGGTCGCCGCCACGCTGGAGCCGGAGGCCGTGCGCAAGGGGCTGGTGTTCAACGTACAGGCCCCCGCCCAGGCGGTGCAGTTGCACACCGACCGCCGGGCTTTCAGCCAGATACTGATCAATCTGGTGGGCAATGCCATCAAGTTCACTCCGCAGGGGCGTGTCGACGTGGTGCTGGAGGAAACCCTCGCGTCCCAAGGGCGCACCGTGCAGGTGTCGGTGCGCGATACCGGGCCCGGCATTCCCTTGCAGGAGCAATCGCGGCTCTTCGAGGTCTTCTCCAGGGGCGAAAGCGCCGACCGGCGCCACCACGAAGGCACCGGCCTCGGGCTGCACCTGAGCCGCAAGCTTGCCGAGGCCCTGGGGGGAAGCGTGGGCTTGGAAAGCACCGAGGGGCAGGGCAGCACCTTCACGGTGAAATTTCAGGAGGCTAGTGCATGAAAACCACGATCCTGGTCATCGAAGACGATGACGCGAGTCGGCTGCTCGTCACCTACCTGCTCGAAAACGCAGGACACCGCGTGCTGCTGGCCGAAAACGGTGCGCTAGGCCTGGGGCTGGCGCTGGCCGAAGGGCCCGACCTGATCCTGTGCGATCTGCAAATGCCTGTGATGAATGGGTATGAGGTGGCACAAAGCCTGCGCTCGCACCCCACATGGCGTGTGGTGCCGTTGGTGGCGGTGACCGCTTTTTCCATGCCGGGCGACCGCGAGAAGGCGCTTGAAGTCGGTTTTGACGAGCACCTGTCCAAGCCCATCACGCCGGAAACCTTCGTGAGCCAGGTCGAGGCGTTTCTGGGCTCGTCGTCCTGTGCGCCGCCGGGCACGGCCTCAGGTGGGTCCCCGGGGTAGCATGGCCAAGATCCTTGTTGTCGATGACCTTCCGGCCAACCGTGCGCTGGTGGTCACGCTCATCGGGCACAGCGGCCACCAGGCCCTGGAGGCTTCAGACGGTGCCGAGGCGCTGGCCCTCGTGCGTGCCGAGCATCCCGATCTGGTGATCTCCGACATCCTGATGCCGACGATGGACGGCTACGAATTTGTGCGCCAGCTGCGGGCCGACCAACAATTGGCCGCAACGCAGGTGATCTTCTACAGCGCGCACTACCGAGAGCAGGAGGCCCGCAACCTGGCACTGGCCTGCGGGGTGACGCAGGTGCTGGTCAAGCCCTGCGAGCCGCAGGACATCATCTCGGCCATTGAACAGGCCTTGTCGCAGGTGCCGCCGCAGCCCTTCCATCCGCTGGAGCACAGTTTTCAGACGCTGCACCTGCAACTCATGACAGACAAGCTCACGGGCAACATCGCGGAGCTGGAAGCCATGAACCGGCGCTTGGCGGCGTTGACCGATCTGAACCTGCAGCTGGCCTCCGAGCGGGACCCGCAGGTGTTGCTGGCCAATGTGTGCCGTGGCGCACGCGAGCTGGTGGGGGCGCAGTATGCGGTGCTGGGTGTGGTGCGCAAGCAGGGCGATACCTCCATTACCTGCACCAGTGGCATCGAGCCCGCGCTGACTGGGCCGCTGAACCTGCCGGTGGTTTCGCATGGCCTTCTGGGGCAGTTGCGCGCCGCACGCCGCTCGCAGCGCCTGGCCAATGAAAGCGGAGACCCGAGCGAGATCGGCCTGCCTGCGGGCTACCCGCCACTGCATACGGGGTTGATTGCGCCCATCACCTCGCTCTCGTTTTCCTATGGCTGGATCTGCCTGGCCAACAAGCAGGGCGAGGACGCGTTCAGTGCCGATGACGAAAAAGTCCTGGCCATCCTGGGGGCACAGGTCGGCCGCATCTACGAAAACGGCAGCCTGTACATCGAGATCCAGAAACACGCCGAACAACTGCAGGTGGAAGTGTTCGAGCGCCAGCGTGCCATGGACGCGCTGCGCGCCAACAAGGCCAGCCTGCGAAGGGCGCAGGCACTTGCCAAGATCACCCATGTGATCAGCGGACCCGATGGCGCTTTTGAAAGCTGGCTGGACACGCTGCCAGACATGCTGGGGCTGGCCGAAGAGGCCATGCCAAAGTCCGCGCGTGATTGGCTGGCGCTGGTGCACCCGCAAGACCGCGAAATGTTCCGCCAACATGCGCTGCAGGCCGCGCACCAGGGGGCTCGCCTGGATTTCACCTACCGAGTGCTGCGCGCAGATGGCGAACTGCTGCACTTGCGGCAGGTGATGGAGCCCCTCGAAGACGAGGCAGGCCGTGGTGAACAAAGCCGCTGGTTCAACACCATCCAGGACGTCACCAAGGAAAAACGCGCCGAAGAAGAGTTGCACGAAAGTGATCGGCGCTTCAACGACATGCTCGACAAGGTCGAGATGATCTCGTTGATGCTCGATTGCGAAGGTCGCATCACCTACTGCAACGACTACCTGTTGCGCCTGACCGGGTGGCGGCGCGAGGAGGTCTTCGGGCAAAGCTGGTTCTCGCTGTTTCTGCCACCGGAGCTGGCGGATGTGCGTGATGTGTTCGCCGATGTGCTGGCGGATCGACCCTCGGCCTGGCACTACGACAACGAAATCCTCACCCGTTCTGGCGACCGCAGGCTGGTGCACTGGAACAACACCGTGCTGCGGTCGGCGGGTGGACAGGTGACGGGGGTGGCCGCCCTGGGTGAAGACATCACCGAGCGCAAGGACGCCGAGCACAAGATCAAGCGGCTCAACCGCGTGTACGCCATGCTCAGCGGCATCAACACATTGATCGTGCGGGTGCGCAAGCGCGACGAGCTCTTTCACGAGGCGTGCCGCATTGCTGTGGAGGAGGGGCAGTTCAAGATCGCGTGGCTGGGCAGGGTGGACCTGCCCAGCCAACAACTGGTTCCCGTGGCGCTGTCCGGGGCTGGAGAGGATTTCCTGTCGCACATCCGGGACCGCCTGCGGCTTCACGCGCAGCCCACCCCGGGCGAGAGCCTGAGCGCGCAGGTGGTGCGCACGGGGCTTCCCGCCGTTTGCGACGACGTGGCGGGCGACCCGAGAATTCTCTTTCCAGACCTGCTGGCGCAGAGCGGGGTGGCATCGCTGGCCATGCTGCCTTTGTTGGTTGCGCGCGAGGTGGTGGGGGTGCTGGCGCTGTTTTCCGAAGAGGTGGGCTTCTTCGACGAGACCGAGATGAAGCTGCTGACCGAGCTGGCCGGGGACATTGGTTTTGCACTGGATCACCTCGACAAGGAAGACCGGCTGAGCTACCTGGCCTACTACGATGAGATCACCGGGCTGCCCAACCGCACCCTTTTTCTGGAACGCACCGGCCAGCACTTGCGCCCGCGCGAAGGCCCCCGGCCTTTGCTGGGTATCGCGCTGATGGACATCAGCCGTTTCCGCTTCGTCAATGACACGCTGGGGCGTCAGATGGGTGACGAACTGCTTCGGCAAGTGGCGCAGCGGCTGCAGCACGCCGCAGGGGATGTGTATGACGTGGCGCGCATTGGCATCAACAGCTACGGCATCGCGGTGACCGATGCGCGCGATGCAGGGTCGGTGGCACTGGCGGTGGATCATCTCTTGCGCGCCTGTTTTGACACGCCCTTTGCCCTGGGCGCCACCGAGCTGCGCATGGCCGCCAAGGCGGGTGTTGCCTTGTACCCCATGGATGGCACGGATGCCGAAACGCTGCTGCGCAACTCGGAGGCGGCTGTCAACAAGGCCAAGGCTTCGGCAGACAGCCTGCTGTTCTACACCTCCGAGATGAACACCCGGGTGGCCGAGGCTCTGGGCATGGAAGGCCGCCTGCGCGAGGCCCTGGAGCGGGAGCAGTTTGTTCTGCACTACCAGCCCAAGCAGTGTCTGGCCAGTGGCGTGGTGACAGGTGCCGAGGCCCTTATCCGCTGGAACGACCCCGAGCGTGGCCTGGTGCCACCCGGGTTTTTCATTCCCATCCTGGAGGAAACGGGCCTCATCTACGACGTAGGCCGCTGGGCGCTTCAGCAGGCGCTGGCAGACAACCAGCGCTGGCGGCAGTCCGGCCATACACCGCTGCGTGTGGCGGTCAATGTGTCGTTCCTGCAGCTGCGCCACCGCAGCTTTGTAGTCGAGGTGCGCGAGGCGCTGGCCTTTGACCCGGCCGCAGGGGCGGGGCTGGAGCTGGAGATCACCGAAAGCATGGTGATGGAGGACGTGGAGCATTGCCGCCGCAGCCTGCACGCCCTGCGTGAGATGGGCATCACGATCGCCATCGATGACTTTGGCACCGGGTTCTCATCACTAAGCTACCTGGCCACGCTACCGGCTGACACCCTCAAGATCGACCGCTCTTTCATCCTGGGGATGGACACGGGCCAGCAGGGCCAGGCCTTGGTCTCGGCCATCATCAGCATGGGCCAGTCGCTGGGACTCAAGGTGGTTGCCGAAGGGGTCGAGACGGACGACCAGCGACGCCGGCTTGGACTGCTGGGTTGCGACGAGATCCAGGGCTACCTGCTCAGCAAGCCGGTAGCCGCAGAGGTGTTTGAGGCCCGTTTTCTTCTCCCTCTGGCGCAGGGCCGGGCGGCACATTCTGGGACGTGAACCTGGCCGGCGGCCCCACTGACTTTCCTTGCCGCTACGGCCCCAGCGGATGGGGGGCCGCCGCTGCGAAGTGGAGGGTTCGCGTCGAGATGGCCCCTGCGATATGTTCGTCATGGGTCACCAGCACCAAAGCGGCCCCGGTTTCCTGCACCGCATCGAGCAGCACTTTCAGCGACTCGTGTTGGGTGATCGGGTCCAGCCGTGACGTGGGCTCGTCGGCAAACAGCAAGGCCGGCTGGGCCACCAGCACCCGCGCCAGCGCAATGCGCTGCAACTCGCCGCCGGACACCTGCTCTGGCTTGCGTGCCAACAAATCCTCGGGCACGCGCAGCTGCGCCAGGCGCTGCTGCACCGCCTTCCAGTCGCAGCGGTGCAGGCGGGCGGCATCGCGCAGCGACTGGGCCAGGCTGATGTGCGGAGCAAACGAACTGACCGGGTCCTGGTACAGCTTTTGGAACGCATGCGGGCGCAGCCGGGCGCTGCGCTCCACACGGCCTGTGTCGGGCGCCACCAGGCCCAGCAGCACATTGCCCAGTGTGCTTTTGCCGGTGCCGCTGGGGCCTTGCACGGCGATGCGTTCACCGCTGTGCAGTTCTAGGTCCAGCGGCGCAAACAGCTTCTGCGCACCATAGGCTTTGGAGATGCCGCGCGCCTGTACGACGGACTCGCCCAGCGTGGGCTCGGCAAATGGCCGCCAGTGGGCCGGGTCGGCCTGCAGCAGCTGGCGGGTAAAGGCGTGCTGCGGCGCGGCGGCCACGGTGTGGATGTCGCCTTGCTCCGCCGCCTGCCCGTGGCGCAGCACGATGACCTGGCCGCCCAGCGCCTGCGCTACCTGCATGTCGTGCGTGATGGTGAGCAGGCAGCCGCCTGCCTGCAGCACGCACTGGAACAACTCCACCATGCGGCCGCGCCAATGCGCGTCCAGGCCTTTGGTGGGCTCATCCACCATCAGCACCGGCGCGCCTCCGACCAGGGTGATGGCGGCCACCGCGCGCTGGGCCATGCCGCCCGACAGTTGCCAGGGGTAGTGGCTGCCTGCACCGCCCAGGCCCGCAGCGCTCAGCACCTGTTCGGCCTGCGCGCTGGCGGCGCTGGGGGGCTGCTGGTGCAGCAGGCGGTACACCTCGGCCAGCTGCGGCGCCACGCGGGCCAGGGGGTTGAGCGCCAGCGAGGGTTCCTGCGGCAGCAGCGCCAGCTTGCGGCCCCACAGGGCGCGGCGCGCGGCGGCGTCCTGGGCGCGGGTGCTGGTGCCATCCAGCGTGATCTGGCCCGTGGCCTGCAGCGCAGGCGGCAGGTTGCCCATGATGGCCTGGGCCAGCAGCGACTTGCCCGCGCCGCTTTCGCCCACCAGGGTCAGTGCCTCGCCCGGCCGCAGGCTGAAGTTGATGTCGCGCAGCAGCCGCCTGCCGCCCACCTGGATGCCCAGGCCCTCCACGGCAAGCAGGGTGTTGGATTGCAAAGGCGTGGTCATGCGGTCTCCCGGTCGGGGTTGAGCAGCATCATTGCGGCCACCAGCCACACCAGCAGGGCGGTGGGCGCGGCAATGAGCCACGGGGCTTCTTCGTAGTAGGGCATGGCCTCGGTCATCATCAGGCCCAGCTCGGGCGTGGGCGGCTGCATGCCCACACCCACAAAACCCAGCGCGGCCAGCGCCAGCACGGCCTGCGAGGTGGTGAAGGCCAGCAGCGTGCCCAGCGTGGGCGCCAGCGCAGGCAGAAGGTGGCGGCGCAGCACATAGCCGCGCCCAAAACCCAGCAGGCGCGATGCCTGCACCGCGTCGCCCGCCAGCACGGGCCGGGCCACCGCGCGGCTCACGCGGAAGTATTCCACCCACAGCGCAGCCGACAGGCCCGCATACAGCGCCCACAGCGCGCCGGGCGCCAGGGCGGCCACCAGCAGCACCAGCAGCAGGCCGGGGATGGCGAGCACCGAGTCCGACAGCATGAGCAGCGTACGCTCTGTACGCCCGCCGCGCCATGCGGCGACGATGCCCAGCAGCGTGCCGGGCACGGCGGCGCTCACGGCCGCCAGCAGCGCCATGCCCAGCGACAGCTGCGCCGCATGCGCCAGCCGTGCCAGGGCAGAGCGGCCCAGCACATCGGTGCCCAGCCAGTGCTGGGCGCTGGGGGGCGCCAGGGTGTTGCGCAGGTCTTGCACCACCGGGCTGGCGCCCACCAGCCAGGGGCCGAGCAGGGCAAACAGCGCCAGCAGGCCGAGCAAGGTAATGCCCAGCACGGTGCGAACAGGCCAGCGGAAAGGACGCGGGGGGGCAGAAGGCTCTGCCTCAGCGCCCCCGTGGAACTGGCTTTGCCAGGCCACCGGGGTGCGTCCCCCCTCTGGGGGGATGGCGCGCAGCGACTCAGGGGGGCTGCTCATTTCGCCACCTTCTGGGTATGCCGGGGGTCCAGCGCCAGGCACGCCGCATCCACCAGCAGGTTGAACACTACAAACAGCACGCCCATGCACAAGGCCGTGCCCTGCACCACCGGGATGTCGCGCCCGAACACGGCGTGCACCAGCGCGTGGCCGATGCCGGGCCAGGCAAACAGCGTCTCCACCACCAGCGCGCCCTCCACCAGAAACAATGCCTGCACGCCCAGGTAGGCCGTCACCGGCACGGCGGCATTGCGCAGGCCGTGGCGCACCAGTGCCTGCCAGTCGCTCAGGCCCTTGGTGCGCGCAAATTCAAAGAAGGGCGATACCACCACCTCCAGCATCGCAGCGCGGGTCACACGCGCCAGCCCGGCAGCCAGGCCCAGCCCCAGCGTGAGCGCGGGCAGCACCAGGCTGGCCTGGCTCTCGTCACCGCCCGCAGGCAAAAAGCCCCACTGCACCGCCACCAGCAGGATGAGCAGCACCGACAGCAAAAACGGCGGCAGCGCGCGCAACACCACGGCTATCAGCCAGCTGGCTTTGTCCACCCAGCCCTGGGGCCGCAGCCCGGCCCACACGCCCAGCGGCACACCCACGGCAAAGGCAATGGCCAGCGCGGCGGCCGACAGGCGCAGCGTGGCGCCCAGGTGGTGCGTGACCTCGTGCCACACCGATCGCTGCGACACCAGCGACTGGCCCAGGTTGAAGGTGGCCATGTCGCGCCACCAGTGCAACAGCGCCAGCCAGCCGGGGCGGTCCAGCCCCAGCTCTGCGCGCACCGCGTCGGCGGCAGCGTTGCTCACCAGGTCATAGCCATAGCGGCCCGCCGCCACGCGCATGGCCAGGTCGCCCGGCAGGGCGCGCACCATCAAAAAGCACAGCGTGCCGATCAGCAGCGACACGGCCAGCACCTGCACCAGCCTGCGGCCGAGCAGGGCGGCCCAGGGTTTTGAAATCAAGGGGTTCATTGGTTGGTCCACTCCATGCCGGTCAGGCGGTAAGAACGCTCCAGCGGGTCCAGCGTGACGCCCGCCAGCCGGGGCGCCACGGCCACATGCTGGCGGTACCACGCCACGGGGATCACGGGCAGTTCGGTTTGCAGGGTGTGCGTGATGGTTTGCCGCAGCGCGCGCGTGCGCTCGGGCGGCGTCTGGGTGCGCGTCAGTTCCTGCAGGGCCTGCACCACGGCGTCGCTGTGCCAGCCCATGGCGCCCCAGTCGCCGCCCTGGGCGGCAAAGTCGCCCGCCAGCGTGCCTGTGGGGTCGGGCACGTTGGCGTAGTTGCGCGCCGCCAGCGCCAGTTGCAGGCTGCCGTCGCGGTGGCCCCGGGGCACGTCGCCCGAGTTGCCGATGCTCACCTTCACCGCCATGCCCGCCAGGCGCCACTGCTCCTGCAAGGCGGTGGCAATCAGCGGCAGCTCGGGCCGGTCCACAAAGGTGCGGATCACCAGGTGCAGGGGCTGGCCCTCGGCATCGCGCAGGCCGTCGCCGTGGCGCTGCCAGCCAGCGGCGCGCAGTAGGCGCGCGGCGGCTTCGGGGTCGTGCTGCAGAGGGGGCAGATGCGGGTTGTGCCACGCGCCCAGCGTGGGGGGCAGCAGCTGCGTGGCGGCCAGCGCCTCGTCGCCCATCAGCGCCAGGGCAATGCCCGCACGGTCGATGGCCAGGCTCAGCGCCTGGCGCACGCGCACGTCGCGCAGCGCGGGCAGGCCCGCATTGAGCTTGACGATGACGGTGCGCGGCAGCGTGACCGATGCAATGCGCACCGGCGTGCGGCGTGCCAGAGCAGGGTTTTGCGCATGGCGTTGCAGCCGCCGCAGGCTGGCGGGGTCCAGGCCATAGGCCAGGTCGGCCTGGCCGCTCTCGGCCATCAGCGCGCGGGTTTCGGCACGACTGGCGGCCAGGTAGCGCACGGCGGCAATCGCGGGGCGCGGGCCGTCATAGGCGTCAAACACCACCGTTTCGACCTGCTGCGGCGGCACCAGCACCGCAATGCGGTAGGGGCCGCTGCCGATGATGCTGCGCACCTTGCCGTCTGCCCCATAGCTGGCTGGCGCCAGCACCATGGTGCTGGAGTGTGCCAACAGCGCGGGCAGGGCAGTGTGGGGGCGTTGCAGGCGGATGAGCACCGTGCCCTCGCCGGGCGCGGTGATGGATTCGATGGGCGCCTGGCTCAGCAGTGCGGGCGCCACGTGCGCGGCCTGCAGGCTGCGCACCACGGCGGCGGCCGTCACCGGCGTGCCATCGTGAAAACGCGCCCCGGGCCGCAGCTCAAAGTGCCACACCAGCCCATCCGCCGATCGGCGCCAGAGCCGCGCCAGCGCGGGCCGTGGCTGGCCATCGTCTGCAGCGTCCAGCAGGGTTTCGGTGACCTGCAGGCGTGTGAACACATAGCCGCTGCTGGCGGGCGCCAGGCCGCTGATCTCCCACGGGCCGACGATTTGCAGCGGTGAGAGGGCGGAAGCGGGTGGTGCGCCCTGCGCCGAGGCAGCGGGCAGGGCGCCCGCCGCCAGCGCGGCCACGGGGGCCTGCAAGGCGCGGCGCCGCGTCAGCGGCCTAAGAAAAGTCGAGGAAGTGTTCATTTTTCAGTTTTCCATAGCCCTGCGCGTTCGCCGCAACCGACGAAACTGGCGCGGCCAAAGACCAGTGCCCCCGCGCAAGGGCCGCCCCCGCCGCGCTGGGGGCGTCCCCCTCCCGCGTAGCGTGAGAGGGGCTGAGAGGCGCGGCTCCAAGCCTGCCTGCGCAGGCTTGGACGTCCTCGAAGGGCTGCCCCCTCTGGGGGCCGCACGGAGGCGCGAAGCGACTCAGGGGGAGCTTCATCAAAACTTGGCCTGCAGCCCGACGGTAACGGTGCGCGCCGCCCCCGGTGCCACCCATACGCGGCTGTACGAGCTGGTGTAGTGCACCTTGTCAAACACGTTGTCCACGTCCAGCGACAGGTTCAGCGTGGGGCTCAGGCGCCAGTACGCCATCAGCTTGGCCGTGGTGTAGCTGGGCAGCTCAAACGCGGCGGTGCCTGCATTGGCCTCGGCCTGCGTGCGGGCCTGGCCCAGGCGTTTGCCCATGTGGGTCACGCCGCCGCCCACGCCATAGCGCTGGCCGTTGGTCAACTGGTTTTCGTACACCGCCAGCACGCTGCCGTTCACGCGCGGCACGTTCAGCAGGCGGCCACCCACCTCCAGCGTGTTGTCGCGGGTCACCTCCACATCGTTGATGACCAGGCTGGCATTCACGCGCCAGTGGGTGCTCAGGCGGCCGGCCAGGTCCAGTTCCAGCCCCCGGCTGCGCACCTCGCCAGCGGCGGTCGAAAATCCCGCGTTCAGCGGGTCGCTGGTCAGCACATTGCGCTTGGTGATGTCGAACAGCGCAGCCGTGGCGCCCAGGCGCTGGTCGGCGCTCTCCCACTTGGCGCCCAGCTCCAGCGCGCGGGATTTTTCGGGGTCAAAGCCATTGCCCGCCACATTGCTGCCCGTGTTGGGGCGGAAGGAACTGCCCGCATTGGCATACACCGTCCACCCCGGCGTGGGCAGCCAGCTCACGCCCAGGCGCGGCGACACGGCCGAAGGGCTTTGCGCCGTGGTGCGGTTGGTGATGCGGTTTTGCAGACTCTGGTCGTAGTTATCGGCCCGCAGCCCGGCCATCACCCGCCACTGCTCGCCCAGCTTGAGGGTGTCCTGCACATACAGCGCGGTGTTGCGCTGCTTCTCCAGCGTATCGGTGTTGCGCCCCGGCGTGGGCTGGGCCTGGCCGTACACGGGGTTGAAGATGTCGATGGCATAGGGCGCGGCAGTGCTGGGGTTCACCCGGAGCATCACCGAGTCCATGCTGAACCGGTAGCTTTCCACCCCCACCAGCAGCTCATGCGCCAGGCTGCCGGTGCGCAGGGCGCCCTGCAGCTCGGCCTGCACGGCCACGTCGTCCGACTGGAAGTCGCGATGCCGCCGCTGGCGCGTCAGCGTGCGGCCATTGGCCTGCAGGGCGGTGGCTTCGGTCGAGAAGCCCTCCATCCCCGTCTCGCGGTACGACAGCCCCACGCGGCTGCGCCAGTCGGGGTTCCACTCGTGCGACAACACCAACTGGTGCGTCTGGTTGGTCACCGTCACATCGCCGTCGGCAGGCTCGCCCAAAAAGCGGCTGGCAGGCACCGCGCCCAGGCGGTTGTTGACCGCCACCACGCCCCGGTCCAGCGGCGTGGCGTGGCGCAGAAATTCGGCTGTGTACTCCAGCACCGTGTCGGGCGAGAGCTTCCAGGTGAACGCCGGGGCCACCACCTGCCGCTGAGCGCGCACATGGTCGCGAAAGCTGCCCTTGTCTTCCACCGCCACATTCAGGCGGTAGGCCAGCCGGTCGTTGATGGGGCCGGTGGTGTCCAGTGCCGCACGGCCCAGGCCGTAGCTTCCCACGTAGGCCTCCACCGAATGGGCGGCCTTCCACAACGGCTTTTTGCTCACGATGTTGAGCGTGCCACCGGGCTCGCTGCTGCCATACAGGGCTGCGGCGGGGCCCTTGAGAAACTCCACCCGCTCCACCCCCGCCAAGTCGCGCGGCGCGTTGAAGCCCCGGTTGGACGAAAACCCGTTGAGCAGCGTCGCCATGCCCGTGTTCTCGTTGCCCGGCAGGCCGCGGATGGCGATGTTGTCCCACAGCCCACCAAAGTTGTTCTGGCGCGAGACCCCGCCCACGTAGTCCAGCACATCATCCAGCCGCGTGGCACCCAGGTCGTCCAGCGTCTGGTGCGACATCACGCGCACGGACTGCGGCAGCTCGCGCAGCGGAAGGCTGGTCTTGGCGCCCTCGGCCTCGTCGGCGTAATAGGTGCCCGAGGCACTGCGGCCCACCACGTCCACGGCAGACAGGGTGGACGGGGTGACCACATCGCCGTCTGCGGCCCAGGCGGGGTGGAGGGAGGTCAGCAGCGCGGCGGTAGCCATGGCCGTCAATGTGGGGCGCGGCAGGGGCGCAGGGCGTGAAGAAGAAACAGAAGCAGAGGAAGAACGCATGGCAAACCAGTCCAAAAGCGGTGTATGCAAAAGCCAGGAGCAACGCGGCTCACACCCGCCTGGGAGTTGGCAGGTGCACATGGCCGCGCGCCCACACCCACCCCACGGGGGTGAATGCAAGGGCAAAAACGAAAAGGGGATGCGCTATAGAGCGCAGGCTGGCTGGGGCCCGACGCGTGTCAGGCCCGCTGGGCTGGCGGAGGATCGCGTGCTGCAAACGGCCAGCGCACCTGCTGGGCCGTGAAGGGGGCTGCGCTGTGCGGCGCGATGGCGCTGGGTGCTGCGGGGAGTTGCGGTTGGCGAGCCGGTGCATGCGCCAGCCCCGCCTCCAGCGCGTGGGTCAGGCACCAGGCGCAGGTGGTGTGTGTCTCTTCGCTGTGATCGTCGCTGGCTGCGGAGCGGGTTGCCAATGCATCCACATCGCCTGCGGTTGCCGAGGCTGTGGCGCTGCGCACCAGCTCCTGAATGTGCCGCGCTTCATGCAAGGGCGCACCCGCCAGCGCGTTGAACAACGCCACCAGCAGAAGCACGATGTGGAAAGGCAGGGCGGGGATGGTGCGGCGCAGCATGAGGGGATGCGAATCATACTTAAGTGCGGGTGGTGGCGCGAGGAAGCGCCGATGCGTCGGCTCCGCACTTTCGCGAGCTATAGTCTGACCGGCCAAAGCCGCCGGGTTTGGCGGAATTTTTATACCTGGATTTTTGAACAGCTCTATGGCTGCAAACATAGGCCCGGAGCCGCATCCAAGAGAAATCAATGTCCAGAATATTCCGCACGGTCCAGTGTATTTCGCAAGGTTTGCGGGATACATCACGTTAGAAGGTTTTTTTTGGTGATCGATCCACCCCACGTTACTGCCGTTGCTACCCCCTTCACATCAGACGAAACAATCGATGTGTTGTCTGTGGACTTTTCCTCTGATGGTCTAGTTATTTTGGTCTCGTCAGCTCAGTGGAGTGCAAAGGTCACATTCACACAGACATACGGGTTCCGCGTGTTGGACGAATTGGACCTGACAGAGTTTTGGTCGCAATGCTCCCTGCGTGATGGCTGGTTTTTCGAAGTCACAGCCAATGGTTGGAAGGCTTTGGAACTGTCCCGTCCAACGTTCTTTTCTGGTCGCCAAAGTTGGGTCCGCGAGTATTTGGTTGTCGGTCGCGACGAGTGCGTGTCTGTCCTTACCAAAGAAGAACCAACAGTTTCTGCCAACACGCCTTCTAACCTCTTGCTGCAGCGGACGGCTTCGCCGCCCACGGAGCTTTAACGTTAGGTAACACATGACACACCGCTTAATGGGATTTGCCGATGGCGAAAACCTCGTCGCGCGCTATCAAGCAATAGTGAAAGCCGGTCGCACGCCGCGCGCCGGTATCGAGTATGAAAAAGACGTTTTGGTATGGCATGAAGAAATCACCGAACAATTCGTTTCTGACGTCGTTCGACTCTCTTATTACCAGACCGTCTCCGGAGATGATCTCAAATTGGAAGAGATCCATGAGCGGATCACGGGCGTCCGGTTCGGATATTCACCTGAAAATCAGGACGATTCAATTACCTATTCGGGGTCGCTGTATCCACGCATTTTCAAGAAGGAATCTCGATCTGCAAAAACGAAGAGCGTGGATATCAATCTAACAATTGATGTTCTTCGTCATGCTGCAGATCCCCGGATCGACATCATTTTTCTATTGAGTGGGGATGGAGACTTTCTCCCGCTTGCGCAAGAAGTCTCACGGAACGGAAAGCAGGTATGGCTAGCCGCGTTTTCGAGCGGTTTGAGCCGGCGTTTGCGTCACGTCGCAGATGAATTTATTGATCTCGATGAACTGTTCTTTGAGCCCGAGGCGACGTGACGATGCTGCCTAACATGTCGTTCGACGCGGACACGCACTGCCGGTTCGCGCCGGTCAACTCCGACGTTGCAACGCCTCCACTCTGGAACTGAAGCGCGATGGGAAGTGAATCTCGCCGGGTTTTGAGGAGTCTTTTCAACTCCGGTAACCCCAATAAAAAACGCCAGCAGACGCTGGCGTTTTTCTTTGATGGAAGAGCGATTACCCCTTTTGAACCATCTTAATAATGCTGGAAAAATCCAGCGCCCCATGCCCCGCCAGGCTGTGCGCCGCGTACAGATTGCGCGCCATGCCCCCCAGCGGCGTAGCAGCCTTCACCGCCATCGCGTTCTCTTGCGCCAGGCCCAGGTCCTTGAGCATCAGGTCGGTGCCAAAGCCGCCCGCGTAGCCCTTGCTGGCGGGCGCGGTTTCCATCACGCCGGGGAAGGGGTTGTACTTTTCCAGCGCCCAGTTGCCGCCCGAGCTGCGGCGCATGATTTCGCTGAGTACCTTGGGGTCCAGGCCGTTGGCGACGCCCAGGGCAATGGCTTCGCTGGTGCCCGCCATCAGGATGCCCAGCAGCATGTTGTTGCAGATCTTGGCCGTCTGACCCGCGCCCACGCTGCCTGCGTGGAAGATGTTGGCGCCCATTTTTTCGAGCACGGGGCGGGCGCGTTCCAGGTCGGCGGCGTCGCCGCCCACCATGAAGGTCAGGGTGCCTGCAATGGCGCCGCCCGTGCCGCCCGAGACGGGCGCGTCGATAAAGGCCATGCCCTTGGCCTTGGCGGCGTCGGCCACTTTGCGGGAGGTGGCGGCTGCGATGGTGGAGCAGTCGATGATCAGCGTGCCCGCAGGCAACTGGGCCAGCAGCTCGCCCGCGCCGAGGAACAGGCCTTCCACATGTTGGCTGGCGGGCAGCATGCTGATGACGACTTCGGCACCCGCCACGGCGGCCTTGGCGTCGGCGGCGATGGGCACGCCGTCTGCGGCCAGCTTGTCGCGGGCGGGTTGCGAGAGGTCGAATGCGCGCACTTCGTGGCCTGCCTTGTGCAGGTTGTGTGCCATGGGGCCGCCCATGTTGCCGAGGCCGATGAATGCGATTTTCATGCTGTGTTGCTCCTGGATGTCGTTGTGATGGTGAAAGGGAAGGTGTGTAGGTTTGGTATGAATTTGATAGCTAGAAAGGCTTGTCCATCGAGCGGTAATGGCCTAAAAAGCTTGAAATCTAGGGGCTGATGTCGGCCCCGCGCTGGGCCAGCTCGGCGCGCAGCACCGAGCGGTGGCAGCGGGCTTCGTCCTCGCAGTAGCAGCCCAGCGACATGGCGCTGTGGTGCGACAGCGCGGCCAGCAAATCGAGCGTGCGGCTGGCCTCGGGCTGGGCCAGTTCCTTGCGGAACTGTTTGGCGAAGGCCTCCCACGCCTTGTCGCCTTCTTGGCCGGTGGGCACCTGCTGGCCCTGGGCCATGAGGTCGGCGCTGGGGGAGAGCAGGGGGTACCACACGTCGTAGAAGTCGCGACTGGCAAACTCGGCCTTGGGCACGCCACGCGGCGGGCGGCGCACGGTGCCGATGCGGGTGCCTTCCCCGGCGGCGCGCGGGGTGCCGAGGCGGACGATGCGAAGGGGCATGGTGGTGGGCTCCGGGTGGGGTGGGGCAGATCAGTCGTCGGCTTCGAAGATGCTGTGCTTCTTCGCGGCGGCTTTTGTCTTCGGCTTGGTGTCGGTGCTGGCGGGTGCTTTCTTCGCTGCAGCCGGGGTGTTGGCTGTTTTCTTCTTGCGCGGCGAGGCCTTGGCCAGCGGGTTGTAAGCCAGGGCTTCTTCGACCCAGTAGTTCCACTGCGCGCGTGTGGCGTAGCCGTTGGGTTCCACCCAGAAGTAGCCCTGCATGCCGCCGCCGGGCGAGAGTTCGCGGGTGTTCTGCATCTCTTGCAGTTCGGCGTGGCGGTCCGGTGGCAGGCGCACCAGCAGCTCTTCACCTTTGATGCCAATGCACAGCTTGCCGTCCACAAAGAAGCAGTAGCAGCCGAACATGGTCCGCTCTTCCACGTCGCTGCGGTGCGCGAGCGCCGTGCGCACGGCGTCGATCAGGTGCAGGGTTTCGTCGGAGAGGGGGCGGGCGGGCATGGGTTCTGATTCAAATGTGCTGCTACCGCCCGTTGGATAAGCGCTAACAGCTATGAAAATAGGAGTAACCGCTTAGCGAATCGCCTCCGTCGCATCCCCATCCAGCATGCGCCGCGCAATGATGACCCGCATGATTTCGTTGGTGCCTTCCAGGATCTGGTGCACACGGGCGTCGCGCAGCAGGCGCTCCAGCGGGTATTCGCGGATGTAGCCGTAGCCACCGTGCAACTGCAGGGCGTCGTTGATGACGGTGAAGCCTGCGTCGGTGGCAAAGCGCTTGGCCATGGCGCAGTAGGTGGATGCGTCGCGCGCACCGGCGTCGAGCTTGCTGGCGGCCAGGCGCACCATCTGGCGGGCGGCGACCAGCTCGGTGGCCATGTCGGCCAGCTTGAACTGCAGCGCCTGGAAGCTGGCGATGGGTTTGCCGAACTGCTTGCGGTCTTGCATGTACTGCTGGGCGGCGTTGAGCGCGCCTTGCGCCGCGCCCACCGAGCAGGTGGCGATGTTGATGCGGCCGCCGTCCAGGCCCTTCATGGCGATCTTGAAGCCTTCGCCCTCGCGGCCCAGCAGGTGGTCGGCAGGGATGCGCACGTTGTCAAAACTGATGGTGCGCGTGGGCTGGCTGTTCCAGCCCATCTTGTGTTCCTTCTTGCCGTAGGTGATGCCGGGCGCATCGGCTGGCACGGCAAAGGCGCTGATGCCGCTGGCGCCCGAGGCCGCGTCGCCAGTGCGTGCCATGAGCACCAGCACATCGGTGCTGCCTGCGCCGCTGATGAAGGCCTTGCTGCCGTTAATGATGTATTCGTTCCCCACCAGCTCGGCCCGGGTCTTGAGCGAGGCGGCGTCCGAGCCAGCACCGGGCTCGGTCAAACAGTACGACGCGAGCTTTTCACCCGTGGTCAGCAGCGGCCCCCAGTGATCGCGGACGGCGGGGGTGGCCCAGGTGCCCAGCATCCAGGTGGCCATGTTGTGGATGGTGATGAAGGCGGTGGTGCTGGGGTCGATGGCGGCCATTTCCTCGAACACCAGGGTGGCGTCCAGGCGCGGCAGGGCGAGGCCACCCGCGTTCTCGGGCGCGTACAGGCCACAAAAGCCCAGCTCGCCCGCCTTGGCGATAGCTTCCTTGGGGAAGATACCTTCAGCGTCCCACAACGCCGCGTGGGGCGCGAACTCGGCTTGTGCAAAGTCGCGGGCCGTCTGGGCAAAGGCGCGTTGTTCTTCGGTGAGTTCAAAGTCCATGGTGTTCTGTCTCGTCGTCAGTTCTTGTTGTTCTGGGGGCCTTGCTCAGGGCTTGGCGGACGGGTGGTCCAGCGTGAGCCAGCGCATCAGGCCTTTGCGGCGCGCCTGGGTTTCGGCCGTGAGGCACTCGTGGTACAGACGCGGCCACTGGGGTTGCGATTCGGTGCTGCGCTGCGCCTGCTTGCAGCGCGTGGTGCGCTCGCGTTGCCAGGCCGTGTGCTCCTGCCGCAGCTGGGGCCGTTCGTGGGCCGACAGGGCGCGCATCACGTCGCCGTAGAGGATAGCGATCTCGGTGTCTGCCGCCTGGAAGGCTTGCACGGCGCAGGCGTTGGTTTCTTCCACCGTGCCGCCGGGTTTGCAGGCAGCACCGGCCTGTGCGTGGGCATCAGCACCCATCAGCATCGCGCAAGCAGCACCGAAGACCATGGCCCATCCCCGCATCGTTGTCAGATCAATTTGCATGCCCCGCTTTTACCACCGCGCGCAGTCGTTGAAACCGGCGCGGCCCGGGCCAGTGCCACCGTGCAAGGGCCGCCATCTCACGGTTCAGGCACGGGTGGCGTCCCCCTTCCCACGCAAAGCGCGAGAGAAGGGGGAAGGCGCGCAGCGCCTCAGGGGGATGTCACTTCAAGCTAATCGTTGTGTTCACACCATGCGACGTGGTGCTGTCATCAAACCAGCGGGCCGTCACCGTCTTGGTCTGCGTGTAGAACATGACGACCTGCTTGCCGTAAGGGCCCAGGTCGCCCAGTTTGGACGCGCGCGAACCCGTGAACGAGAACAACGGCACTGGCACGGGGATTGGCACGTTGATGCCGACCTGGCCCACATCGATCTCTTCCTGGAACTTGCGTGCAGCCGCACCCGACTGGGTGAAGATGGCGGTGCCGTTGCCATTCGGGTTGCTGTTGATGAACTCGATGGCTTCATCGATGTCGGCGGCGGGCACCAGGGCCAGCACGGGGCCAAAGATTTCCTGGTCGTAGATGGCCATGCCGGGCTTCACGTTCGAGAAGATCGTCGGGCCCACGAAGTTGCCCTTTTCATAGCCGGGCACCGTGGGCTTGCGGCCGTCCAGCTCCAGCGTGGCGCCGTCGGCAATGCCGCGTTCGATCAGGCTTTCCACACGGGCCAAAGCTGCACAGGAGACCAGTGGGCCCACGTCCGTGCCCTTTTCGGTGCCGCCGTTGACCTTGAGCGTCTTGGCCTTGGCCACCAGCTCGGGAATCCACTTTTGCGCCTCGCCCACCAGCACCACCACGGGCAGGGCCATGCAGCGCTGGCCGGCTGCGCCAAATGCGGCACCGGCGATGGCGTTGAGCGACTGTTCCTTGTTCGCGTCGGGCAGGATGATGGCGTGGTTCTTGGCGCCCATCATGCATTGCGCACGCTTGCCGGCCAGGGTGGCGCGGTTGTACACATGGGTGCCCACCTTGGTGGAGCCCACGAAGGAGACTGCCTTGATGTCCTTGTGGTCGCAGATCGCGTTGACGGCCATTTCGCCGCCGTGGATCACGTTGAGCACACCGGGTGGAATGCCGGCTTCGAGCGCCAATTCGACCAGGCGCATGGTCACCATGGGGTCCTGCTCGGAGGGCTTGAGCACGAAGGTGTTGCCCGTGGCAATCGCCATGGGGAACATCCACAGCGGGATCATGGCCGGGAAGTTGAAGGGGGTGATGCCCGCGCACACGCCCAGCGGCTGCAGCAGAGTGTAGGTATCGACGCCACCGGCCACGTTGTTGGCCAGCTCGCCCAGCTGCAGGTTGCCGATGCTGGCAGCGTGTTCGACCACTTCGAGGCCACGGAATACGTCACCTTCGGCGTCCGGCAGGGTCTTGCCTTGTTCTGCCGTGAGGATCGCGGCCAGCTCGGCCATGTTTTCGCGGATGAGCTGCTGGTACTTGAGGAAGATGCGGGCGCGGGTGCCGATGGGCGTCTTCTTCCAGGTCTTGAACGCTTCCTTGGCCGATGCCACGGCGGCATCGATTTCTTCGGCCGTGGCAAAGGGCACGCGGGCCAGCACCTGCTGCGTGGCGGGGTTGACCACGTCGCGCCATTCGGTGGTCTTGGACTCGACGAACTGGCCGCCGATCAGCAGCTTGACGGTGGGGGCCAGTGCGGCCACGTTGGTGGGTGCGTTCATGGGTTTGTCTCCGGGGGGTTGGAAAGGGCCCGCAATGCAGGCCAACCCGTGCATGTTATGCGTGCAAATATGTAATTACAATGCGGCAAACTGCAAGTTCAATGTGCTTTTATGCACATTCGGACGATGGTCGTCTTGGCTGCGGCATATCCGGCGGGTGCCATCGCATCTCTGCGGCGGGTAGTGGGGCCGGGCACCGCAAAACAAAAAGGGCAAACGCAAGCGTTTGCCCTTTTTTGCACCCGTCTCGCGGGGCGGTTTCGCTCAGTTTCTGGACGGAAATACGCCTTCCAGGGCAATGATGTAGTTCATGCCCAGATGGGGCTGCATGATGGAAAACGGCTGATTGCCCCCGGCACTGCCGGTCGTTGTGCTGCTCATGGGCAGTTGGGTATTGGCGGTACCGCTTGCCGCGTATTGCGCATTGCGCTGGTTGGACCCGGCTGGTATGGCCGTGGCGCCGGGTTCCTGCTGAGTGCCCAGGGTAGTAGATGCCAGTGGGGCAGGGGCTGTGTGCACATGGGCTGGCATTTGCGTGCTGTTGAGTGTCTGGGTGCGCTCGCCCCCAATCTCACCCACGAGCACTGGAGGAAACCCCGGCCCCTGTCCTGTGCCGACCGGGACCCGGCCGCGCAAGTCCGGCAGTGCAAAGGTGTTTACCCCGTCGCCGCCGTAGGTGGTACCGAGAATGGCAAACAGTGCGGAGTTTTGGGAGATGCTGAGAAGCTGGCCATTGCAGAACGCCCAATTCCTCGGGGCGAAAGTGCCCGAGAACATTCTGATTTCACCCATCATTGGATTCATAGGTATTCCTCGTCAAGTCAAAAAATAGCCGGTTGTCCAGCCGCCATGTGCGGCTGAGGACACGGAGAGGGCGGGATAGGCTTGGCGCTCACGCCAAGCCTGGGCATTGAGCACGGTGGAGCGCTCCCACAGCGGGCCGACGCTGTCACTGGCGGTATCGGCCCACCTGCGTACACCGCGAGGGCCGGTTAGCGAGGCTGTGTGCAGCGTTGCCCAAAGGTCGTGTGCGCTGGTCCCCGGGGTGGCCGCCGCCAGGGCGGTGCCCAGGCTGAAGCCCGCCTCGGCACCCAGCAGTGCGCCAGCGGTCCACGCAAGGCCTGCCTGTGCGAAGCCGGCCTTCCAACCAGGCTCTGCGATGTTGGCGGTGGGCCAGCTTGCCACGGTCCATGCACGAACGCCCGAGGCGCCATCGGAAAGCCAGGGAAACCCCGCCAATTCGGTGCGCAGCGAGGCCGTCTGGGCTTGCCACCATTGGGTAAAACGGTTCGCCTGAGAGCCGGAGAACAACGCAATCACCACGTCGGGTTGCTGCGAAACAATCGCCTGTTTCAGGTCACCAAACTCTGGTGAGCGTCCTGGTGCGCCTGCAATGTGGCGGCCCACGATCTGCCCGCCCAATGAGCGCCAGCGGTGCTGGAAGGCCTGGATGAAGTCATACCCCGACTCGTGCCAGCCCATCGACAGGAAAGCGCGTGGGCCACATTGCGCATGCACTGTGTCGGCCAGGGCAGATGCCATGGCGCACAGCTCGAGACTGTGGCGAACCTGCAGGGGGTGGTGCTCCGAAGGGGCTGCGATGTCGGCCCCGCTGTCGCTGATCCAGAGGGGCACACCGGCCTTTTCCGTCAGGGCCAATACCTTTTTTGCCAGCAAAGGGGGCATCCACCCCATCACGGCATCGATCTTGCCGTCCTGCAGTGCGGACCCGATGGCCTTGGCAGGAGCTCCAGGCAAGGGGCCTGCCGACAGCCAGGTCAGCCCGACCTGCGAGGCGCCAGCCTGTGCCAGGCCCAGCTCCACGCCTTGCCGGTAGTCGTGTGCAAGCTGCGGCAGCTTTTCTGATGCAGGCGCGATGCCCAGAATGCGCCACTGGGGGCGAGTCGGGCCGACGGAAGCGAGAACAGGTGCCGAGAGCTGGGCGCCGGTGGCCGCCACCGCTCCGCCCGTGGCCAGGAAATGGCGCCGATGCAGGGGCGCGATCATGGCAGTGCCTCCTCAACCAGCGGATGGGAGGTCGCCGAACGGTGGGACTGGCGCAAGTCCTGAATCCTCTGGTAGTGAGGGGCGATCCATTGTGCAGTCAGGGATTGGAGATGGTCGCTTGCCATGCTGTGTTTGGTTTCCGTGTCTGGAACATAGGCTTGGTGGGGGTGCTTGCCGTGCCGCGTGATGCGTTCGCGCATCCGCACACGATCATCTGCGGACATGGGCCAGCGCATGTGCACAAGCACGTTGGTTTCGATGGTGCCGGGCAGCTCGGTATGGTCGAGCAGCAGCGTGCGTGCGGGGTCGAACTCCCGGGCCATGGCCGCATAGATATCGCCCAGCACCCGTGCGCAGTAAAGCTCAGGGTGCATGGCGGCCAGCTCCTGCAGGCTGAGGCCATCCAGGCAGGCGCCCAGTGTGCCCGGCACCAAGAAAAATGCGCGCTCTCGCATTTGCGAAACCAGCACCGACAGCGGTTCCCGGGCGAGGAACACCCAGCGCGCTTCGGGCCAGGCCTCGGCCACCAGCGGGGCTTTGTCCGTGTTCCAGGCGTCGAGCTTGAGGCTCACGGATTCGAGCCGTGGGCTGGCGCTGTCGCAGCGCTGGGCCCAGGCGCTGACCCATGCGCGCAGTGCACGCACGACCTGCGCCTTGTCGATGAGCCCGCTGGGCAAGGCCTGGCGCAGCAGAAAGTCCACCGGAGCGGGCTCCGACAGCTGCAGATGGTGCGGACTTTCGGCCAGCGCCTGCGTGATGAGCGTGGAGCCACAGCGCGACACGTGGAAGATGACGAGCGAGGGATCGAGGCCCGGAGACTGTTCATGCCAGGCCAGCAGGTCGTGAAGTGGCGTCTGGCGCCGGAACGCCAGATGGAAAGGGCGCTGCATCTGGCTCTGGATGCCGTGCTGGAAGAAGGGCTCGCGCAGCGGCTCGTCGAGCAAGCGGATCCAGTCCACCATCACCTGGCCCTTGGCGATGTAAAAACGGATCGGGCGCCAGCCGCTGAAGTTCACAGAATCCATTGTTCCACCCATGCGCGGCGCCCGGCCTTCAGGGCCGACTCCACATCCGATGCGTCAAATTGAAAGCCCGCGTCTAGCCCCATGCGCACCGATTCGTGCACGAACTCGGTGGTGTTGGTGATGGCGCTGAGCCTTGCGGAGTACTCTGCATCTGCTCCCACAAAGTCACGAAACCGGATGAACTGGCTCCACGGGTCACTGGGGTCGGGCAGAGGATCGCCGCCATCGCTGGCGCGGAAGGCCTCGAACAGGCGCATGTCCACCGAAGTGTCCGCCACCAGGTGGACCCGGGGCTGGCTGCCCCGGTTGCGCACGCGGTGCGGGAGCGATACATCCACGTACCAGCACTCGCCGACCCGCAGCGGGATGCGCTCGCCATCAACATGGAAGAACACCTGCTCGCCCGTCTGCAGCGGCACATGCAGGCGGGCCTCGCCACGCGCTGCGCACACACCGGCATCGGTGTGCTCCTTGATCTCGCAGCCCGGCAGCAACTGCATGAGCCGCACGGACTTCCATGGCAAAGCCATGGTGTCCAGCATGGCGCACAGCGTGGGGCATTGTTCCAGGGCGGGCGTGTTGGCATAGCCCGATGCCGCGACATCAATAGGGACGATGTCGATGGGGGCCTCAGGCGCAGAACGCAGCGCAAGCGCCTGCCACCCGCCGTCGTGGCGGCCTTCGTTGAAATGCGTGCGCCAAAGGGACGCAGGCAGGGCATTCACCTCGGCCAGGGCGGCTGCGGTGTCAAACCGCCAGGGCAGCCGGGCTGTCCGCATGCCCTGCACCATCAGGCCTTGCGGCTGCAGGTAAGAAAGCGAGGATTCCGGAGACGTCATTGCGCGCAGATGGCGTAAGCGCTGCAGGCGGTGGTCAAAGCGGGAACACGGTAGGAGTTCAGAAGTCGAATGCTCCAACTTTGCACCGAAGCGCCGCAGGTGCCGCCCACCGTGGGGTAGTTGGCGGCGATGAACACGCCGCCCGCGTCGATCCCGCCAGCACCGCTGGCACCCTCGTACCCGCCCCCTACAACCTTCTCCCCGGGCAGGCAGCAAGCGGTCGCGTTGCAGCTGTCCGCCGTTCCCGTGCCGGATGCAGTCCGCACGTTGACATTGAGCGATCCCGCAGGGCCTGGGAGGCCGGTCGCACCCGTGGCGCCTGTGGCACCTGCAGGGCCCACCGTGCCCGTGGCTCCGGTGGCGCCCGTGAGACCTGCTGTTCCTTGCGCACCAGGGCTTCCTGCAGGGCCGGTAGCGCCGGTCGCGCCCGCAGAGCCCGTGGCCCCCGTCGGGCCTGCTGCACCTGTTGCGCCCGTCAGACCAGCCGGGCCTGTCGCACCGGTGGCGCCCGTAGCCCCTGTGAGGCCAGCTGGGCCCGTGGCGCCGGTGGCTCCCGCAGTCACGCCCGGTGCACACTGGCCGAGCCGCCCGGTCGGGCCGTCAAAACACAGCACATTGGCATTGGTATTGGCGGTTCCCGACAAGCTGGGAACCCGCACTTCGCCGGAGTCCTGCACGCGCAGGCGCTCGGTATTGGCGGGCCCCTTGATCACGAACCCTCCACCGGGCGGCGGGGTGATGCTCACATCCGCAGCATGGACGGTGAAAGTGGCCAGTACCAGGCAGGCCTGGCCAGCCCAAAGCGACTTATAGGGAAAGGTGGTGCGTTGCATAGAGGTCGGGGACTAAGGATGCGGGTGGGCAAAGGAGGGCAGGGTGTGGCCCACGGTGCGCAAAAAGAGGGGTGGCTCATGGCCAATGGCCACACAGGTGTGCGCCATGGCCAGGCGCTGCAGGCAGCGTGGCGTGTGGCTGGGCACAGGCGTGCCTGCGGGCAGCCCCGAAGGCTGCGCAAATGCGTTCATTTTTTCTCCCTTGCGCTGGACTGTTTCTGGCGGTCATCGCGGCCGCCATGGCTGTAAGGCTCTTTTGGTTGCGCTGCCCAGTTCTGGCTGTTGTCAGTGCGGGCGCAGTGTGCAATAAAAAGCATACTGTGTAAATTTCTAAATGACATGTATCACGCGATACATGTCCGACATAACGATCCAGGGGGCCCGATCGGCCTGGAGCGGTCTCGTTTTGAGGGCGCTGAAGTGGGTGTTTTTCCGTCTTCACTGTGCGGGGCGCCACAATCGGGACATGGATTGGGACCATTTCCGCTACTTTCTGGAGCTGGCGCGCGCCGGCACGCTGGTGGGTGCCGCACGCCGCCTGGGCGTGGAGCACACCACCGTGTCGCGCCGCCTGCAGGCGCTGGAAAAGCAAGTCGGCTCGGCCCTGTTTGCCCGTGACGCCGGGGGCCACCGGCTGACCGAGGCCGGGCGGCAGCTGATGCCCAAGGTGGAGGCGATGGAGGCGGCCTTTCTTGCGGTCGAGAGTGCTGCACCGGGTGTGCGCCAGGGGCTGCACGGCCTGGTGCGCATTGGTACCACCGAAGGGTTTGGCAACCTGATCCTGGCGCCCCAGCTGGCCCGCTTTGCGCTGGGCCACCCGGGTCTGGTGGTGGACCTGCTGGCGCTGCCCCGGCTGGTGCACCTGTCGCGGCGCGAGGCAGACATCGTGATTTCGCTGGAACGCCCGGCGCGCGGCGCGGTGCTGGTGGTCAAGCTCACCGACTACGTGCTGCAGTTGTACGGCACGCGCGGCTACCTGGCGGGCCATGCGCCCATCCACACAGCCGAGGACCTGCGCGGCCACACCTTCATCAGCTATGTGGATGACCTGCTGTTCAGCAAGGAACTGCAGATCCTGGACGAGTTGCACCGCCCCGCGCATTTTGTGCTGCGCAGCACCAGCATCCTGGCGCAGTACGAGGCGGCGCGCGCTGGTGCCGGGCTGGCGGTGCTGCCCGCCTTCGTGGCGGCGCAAGACCCGTCGCTGGTCCCGGTGTTGCCCGGGGTGGCGCGGTTTCAGCGCACGTTCTGGATGTCGATGCCTGCAGAGAACAAACACGTTGCGCGCATGCAGGCGACCTGGGCGTTCTTGCGCGAAACCGTGGCTGCGCAGCAAGGGCTGCTGCTGCCAGCGGTCAATGCTATTGAATGAGGAGCTAATGGCGCTTGATGGATAAGCGCCAGGGCCAGTTTTGACGGTTATTTTCGCCCCACGCCGCCTTCCTCTGGTCTTTTCTTTCAGCTGCCGGGTCTCTAGCATGTGTGGCGGATGCAGGGTGGATCCGCCGAAGAAGGAGGCTTGCGATGGCCAAGTACCGGATATTGAGCCTGGATGGTGGCGGGCTGCGGGGGCTGATCACGGCACGGCTGCTCGCGCGGCTCAATGTCCAGCCGCAGATTGCGGGCTGGCTGGATACGGTGGATCTGTTTGCGGGCACCTCCACGGGCGGCATCCTCGCGCTCGGCCTGGCCTGCGGCAAGACGCCCGAGGAAATCTGCACCCTCTACCAGCAGCGCGGTGGCGTCATCTTTGACGACAGCCTGTGGGACAACGTGCGCGATCTGGGCAAGACGGTGGGCGCCGATTACTCCAGCAAAGGCCTGAGAACGTGTTTGCGATCTCGCAGGGGTCGCGTTGGAGCGCAATCGGGATGAGTGGATGCTTCGGATGCGCCGCGTGGGCTCGTGCCCATGCAAGCAGCCAGGGCTTCCAATCGCCCGATTTCGCTCCAACCCTTCGGGCAGCGGTCTTGGCGGGCGGTCTGCGGCGTTGCGGCGCTTGCCAATAGCCGGGCTATTGGCTGCGCACCGCGCCTTGCATCCCATCCCGCCAAGACTGCTGCGCGACCCCTGGGAGATCGCAAACACGTTCTTAAGACCGAACTCAAGGCTGTGTTTGGCGACCTGCAGCTCAAGGACATCCTGCGCAAGGTGGCCATTCCCACGTTCGATCTCGACAACGAGGAGGTGGCCGCCAAGCGCACCTGGAAGCCCAAGATCTTCCACAACTTCAAGGGGGCCGATTCCGACGGCGAGCAGCTGGTGGCCAGCATTGCGCTGTACACCAGTTCGGCGCCCACGTACTTTCCTTCCGCCGACGGGTACATCGATGGTGGCTTGTATGCCAACAACCCCAGCATCGTGGCGCTGGCCCAGGCCATCTCCCGCCGCAACCAGCCTGCGGAGCGGGCGGCGCTCGACGAGGTGGTGATGCTCTCGCTGGGCACGGGTGTGAGCCTGACCTACATCAAGGGCCAAGCGCTTGACTGGGGCTATGCCCAGTGGGCGCAGCCGCTGATCAATGTGCTGATGGACGGGGTTGCCGGTATCTCGGACTACCAGGCGCAGCAGCTGCTGGACGACCGCTACCACCGGCTGCAGATTGTGTTCAATCCGAACGAAATCATTGCGCTGGACGCGGTGGACAAGCTCGGCCGCATGGACGAGATCGCCTCCCACCACCCGCTGCAGAACGCCGTGGACTGGATTCGCACTGCATGGATCTAGCAGGCGGTGGGACACAGGAGGCCGCCCAAAACCGCCAGCGCCCTCGTCGTGCCCTGTTGCGATTGCTTGCAACGTGGCCGGGGCAGGGGCGCATCCATGCGGGCTGCAGTGGATAGGATCGTCTCGCCCTGTACCCCAACCCTACTGCCGCCTTCATGACCACGACGCCCGCCGCCCCGCCAGCCTCCCGCCCTGCGCCGCCCCCCATCCGCACCCGCCAGCGTGCAGCAGCCGTGGTGCGGCGCGCGGACGGCCGGGTGCTGCTGCACCGCCTGGAGCGAGACACATTCTGGGCGCTGCCGGGCGGCGCCATCGAGCCGGGGGAGAGTGCCTCGGAGGCCATTGCGCGCGAGCTGCACGAAGAGCTCGACACGGCCGTGGCCCTGGGAAACCTGGCCTTTGTGGTGGAAAACTTCTTCTGCCATGCCGGTGACTCGTACCACGAGATCGGGCTGTACCTGCATGCGACCCCGCTCCCCGGGTCGTTGCTGGCGGCCTCTGACGGGCCGTATGAGGGCGTGGAGGGCAACCAGACGCTCATCTTTGCGTGGTTCCCCCTGCACGAGCTGGCCGCGCTGGACCTGCGGCCCGCCTTTTTGCGCAGCGCGTTGGCCGAGCCTCCCAGCTCGGCCGGGGCGCTGCACATCGTGCACCGCGATGCACCCCAGCCAGCGTCCGCCATTGTGGATACTCCGCTGTCTTTTTCTTGAACCGAGGCCCTTGCGATGAAACTGCTCCAGGTTTGCCATGCCCGCAATGCCCGCCACGCGGCACTGATTTTTCTGGTGGCCCTGGCCGCCTGTGGTGGCGGGGGCTCGGCCGATGGGCCCACCGCAGGTGCCGATGCGCCATCTCCGGCCCCGGCGCCCGTACCGGGTGCATCCCCTGCGCCCTCCGTACCCGGTGCGCTGTCGCCCACCTACACCGGCGAAGGCACGTTCTACGGCGCCACGGGCGAGGGCAACTGCACCTTCGACGCGAGCCCCGGCAACCTCATGGTGGCGGCGATGAACGGCCCTGACTACGCGGGCAGCGCCGTCTGCGGCCAGTTCGTGGCGGTGACCGGGCCCAAGGGGTCCATCACCGTGCGCATCACCGACCAGTGCCCCGAGTGCAAGACGGGCGACCTGGACCTCAGCGAGTCCGCATTCGCCCGCATTGCCGACCCCATCGCGGGCCGCGTGCCCATCCGCTGGCACGTGGTGCCGGGTGATCTCACCGGCCCGGTGAGCTACCGCTACAAAGAGGGCAGCAGCCGCTGGTGGGTGGCCATCCAGGTGCGCAACCACCGCCTGCCCATCACCGGCCTGGAGATCAAGCCCAGCGGCAGCGCGGACTGGATCGCCGTCGCGCGGACCGACTACAACTACTTTGTCCACCCCAGCGCAATCGCCACCGGCCCGCTGCAGGTGCGCATCACCGCCCTGGGCGGCGCGACGCTGATCGACACGCTGCCCGAGCCTTCCAACGGCGTGGTCGTCGCGGGGGCGGGGCAGTTTCCATGATCCATGTGCCGGTTTCGCCCCTGCCATCCTCTGACCACCTGGCGCCGCACCGTGAACTCTCTTGAACTGCAGTCCTATCTGCACCAGCACATCCCTTTGTCCCAGGCCATGGAAGTCACCGTGGTCGAGGCATCGCCGCACCAGGTGGTGCTGAGCGCGCCGCTGGCCCCCAACATCAACCACCGCGAGACGGTGTTTGGCGGCAGCGCGTCGGCCGTGGCCATCCTGGCCGCCTGGTCGATGCTGCACCTGCGGCTGTCCGCCGAAGGGCTGGGCAGCCGCCTGGTGATCCAGCGCAACACCATGGACTACCTGGCGCCCATCGACGGCACCTTCACCGCCGTGGCCCAGGCTCCTGCGCCAGAGGTTTGGCAGCCGTTCACCCGCATGCTGCAGCGCAAGGGGCTGGGCCGCATCGCGCAGGCTTCCGCGCTGCACTACCAGGGACAGTCTGCGGGCCAGCTGGTGGGGGAGTTTGTGGCCTTTGGGCCGGGCTATCCATAGCCGTTGCAGCCGTTGCGGTACAACACGCGATCCAACGACTTCACCGGAGCACAGCACATGGGATTGTTTGACGGCGTGATGGGCAACGCATCCAAGATCGATGCCGCCAAGATCCAGGAGGAATTCAGCCGCATCCTGGCCCCGGGCGAGGTGGTGGAGCATGCCTATCAGCTGATCCGCGATTACTTCGTGTTCACGAACAAGCGGCTGGTGCTGGTGGACAAGCAGGGCATGACGGGCAGCAAGGTCGAGTACCACTCTCTTCCGTACAAGAGCATCACGCACTTCAGCATAGAGACCGGGGGCACGTTCGATCTGGATGCGGAGCTCAAGATCTGGATCTCTGGCTCTGCGGCGCCGTTTCAAAAGCAGTTCAACAAGAAGCTCAGCATCTATGAGGTGCAGTCGGTGCTGGCTGGCTACGTGCTGAAGTAACGCTCATTTCACGGTTTCATCCGGGCATTGCCGCGGTGGAGGGCGCGTACCCTCGGCTCACTGGGCGAAGCGGTGGCCTGTCTTTTTGACACAGGCACCGAGGCTTTCGCCACACAGGAGTTCACAGCGATGTCCCCCCTTCTCTCTGGCCTTGCTTCGGTCGCGTCCTTGATTTTCAACGCCACCTCCGGCGGCCCTGGCAAGTCGGCCGCGTCGCGGCGCAGCGGGGCCGATGTGGAACCCGAGCCGTCTGCCGTGCTTACCCTGAGCCCGCAGGCGGAGGCTCTGGCGGGCTTTGCAGGCAAAGGCATCCTGGTGTCGCAGGGCAAGTTGGAGAACGCCCTGGGTGCGGTGGCACGTGGCAGCGCGGGTTCGGCCGCCAATGCAGCGTCGGCCGCATTGTCGGGCCGCCCGGTGTCCACACAGGATTTTCAGGAACTGCTGACCCGTTTTGGCGCCGACGATGCGCAAAAGGCGCAGCTGACGGCGGGGTTTGATGCGGACAAGGATGGCTCCATCACGCAGGATGAATTCTTGAAGGGCCTGGCCAAGACCAAGGGCGTCCAGGCGGGCAGCGATTTTTCGCAGGCCGTGATGCAACTGATGGACCGCAACGGCAATGCCGATGGCAGTGTGGCGGACAAGGAGTTTGCAGCGTTTTCGACCGCGTTTGCCGCGACGGGCGCCAAGCGGGCCGGCGTGGCGTAAGCGGCGGCTGTGTCTGGGCGCGATACGCGGTTCCATTCACAAAAAAGCACAACGGCCCACGAAGGGCCGTTGTGCTTTTTGCGGTGGCCGTTGCCCCTTTTCTGAGGCTGGCGGCATGTGCACGGTGCGGTCAGAGGTCTATATCCGACCCATCAGCAGCAAGATCACCAGAATCAGCACCACCAGGCCAATCCCGCCGCTGGGTCCGTAGCCCCATGAGCGGCTGTGGCCCCAGGTGGGCAGTGCGCCGACCAGGATGAGGATCAGGACGATCAGGAGAATCAGCGAAAGTGACATGGCGGTTCCTTGTTGTGGGTTGCGGTGAATGCATTGTTGGGCGCATCCAGCGCGCTACCCGCAGGTGCCACGCCCGCACGGCGGTCAGGGTTTTCCGACACGCCGTGTGGGATGGAGGGCTGAGGTCGTGCTGCTGGGAAAAGATGAAATGCTATCGAAAATATAGCTGCTAGCGCTTTATGAATAAGCGCTAGCGGCCAATTTTTCTCAAATTAGTGCGCCCCGGCTGCATCCGCAGCACCTGCGCCCCCCGTTCTGGCGGGGCGGCGGGTCAGCCAGATCAGACCAATCAACAGCAGGAACAACCCGGCCGAGCCCAGAAAGATGTCGTTGGCCGCACGGGTGAACGCCTGCTGGTCGATCAACCGGTTGACCTGCGCCAGCGCCTGCAACTGGGTGAGCCCCGTGGCAGTCAGGGTGTCGAGCGTCTGCGCAAACACGCCCTGGCCCTGCACCAGCCCTTCGGTCAGGTGCGCATGGTGCATGGCGGCGCGGCTCTCCCACAGCGTGGTGGCGATCGAGGTGCCCATGGCTCCGGCGGTGATCCGCACAAAGTTGGACAGGCCTGCAGCGGCGGGGATGCGCTCGGGCGCAATGCCCGCCAGCGTCAGCGTGGTCAGCGGGATGAAGAAGAACGCCATGGCCGCACCCTGCAGCAGCGTAGGGATCAGGATGTGGATGAAGTCCGTCTGCACCGTGAACTGCGAGCGCATCCACAGCACGATGCCGAACACGATGAACGCGGCCGTCGCCATGCGGCGCGGGTCCCACTGGCCCACCTTTTTGCCGACGAGCGGCGTGAGCAAAATGGCAAAGATGCCCACCGGCGCCAGCGCCATGCCGGCCGAAGTGGCGGTGTAGCCCATCCACTGCTGCAGCCACAGCGGCAGCAGCACCACGTTGCCAAAGAACAGCGCATAGGCCACCGACAGCGCCAGCGCACCAAAGGTGAAGTTGCGGCCCTTGAAGAGTTTCAGGTCCACCACCGGGTGCGTCTCGGTCAGCTCCCACACCAGGAATACGGCAAAGGCCACCACCGCGACGACGGCCATGGTGATGATCTCGCCGGAGGCGAACCAGTCGAGCTCCTTGCCCTTGTCGAGCATGAGCTGCAGCGCGCCGACCCACAGCACCAGCAGGGAGAGGCCCACCGTGTCGATGGGCAGCTTGCGGATGGGCGTCTCGCGCTTGCGGTAGATGCCCCAGGTCAGCAGCCCGGCCAGCAGGCCCACGGGCACGTTGATGTAGAAGATCCACGGCCACGAGATGTTGTCCGTGATCCACCCGCCCAGCAGCGGCCCCACCACGGGCGCGACCAGTGTGGTCACCCCCCAGAGCGCCAGCGCCGTGCCTGCCAGGGCCTTGGGGTAGCTGGCGAGCAGCAGCGTCTGGCTGAGTGGGATCATCGGCCCGGCCACCAGGCCCTGCAGCACGCGGAAGAACACCAGCATCTCGAGCGACGAGGCAAAGCCGCACAGCCAGGACGTGAGCACAAAAAGCAGCACGCTCATGGTGAACAGGCGCACCGCGCCAAAGCGCTGGGTGAGCCAGCCCGTGAGCGGCACCGAGATGGCATTGGCCACGCCAAAGCTGGTGATGACCCAGGTGCCCTGGCCGGGGCTTACGCCCAGGTCACCGGCAATGGCGGGGATGGAGACGTTGGCGATGGACGAATCCAGCACGTTCATGAACGTGGCCAGCGACAGGGACAACGTGCCCAGCAGCAAGGCCGTGCCTTGCAGCGGTGGGTAGGCGGCAGGTGGTCCGGGTGGGGCAGGGGGAGGTGTTGCAGCAGGCGCTGAATGGGCGGGCGCCTGGTCTGCAGTGGGGTTGGCGGCGGTCATGCTCTATTCACCCTGTTTACTGCACCACCGGGGACTGCATGGCGGAGGGCGCTGGGGCCGATGCATGCTTTTGGGCTTGCACAGGCGCCTGTCCGCTGACTTTGGGCGACGCCACGGCCACTGCCGCCTTGCTGCGGCCCAGGTTGGCCGCAATGATGTGCGCCACTTCGTCGTCGGCGGCCTTGAATTGCGCGTCGAACACAGCGGTGGCGGCCACGGGCGTGGTGCGCTGGGTGTCGGCCAGCGTCTTGCCGCTCTGGTCGGCGGTGTCCACCTTCACTTCCATCGACAGGCCCACACGCAGCGGGTGCTCGGCCACTTCCTTGGGGTCGAGCGCAATGCGCACGGGCACCCGCTGCACCACCTTGATCCAGTTGCCGGTGGCGTTCTGCGCAGGCAGCAGCGCAAAGGCGGCGCCAGTGCCGGCGCCCAGGCCGGTCACGGTGCCGTGGTACGTGACCTTGGTGCCATACACGTCGGCTTCCAGCTCGGCGGCCTGGCCGATGCGCAGGGTCTTGAGCTGGCTTTCCTTGAAGTTCGCGTCCACCCACAGGTCGTTCAGCGCCACCAGCGTCATCAGCGGTGCGCCGGCCTGCACACGCTGGCCCACCTGCACGCCGCGCTTGGCGATGTGGCCGTCCAGCGGCGCCACGAGCTGGGCGCGCTGTACGGCCAGGTAGGCCTCGCGCACGCGGGCCGAGGCGCGCTGCACGTTGGGATGCTGCTCGATGGAGGTGCCTTCGGTCTGCGTCTGGCTGGCGGCCAACTGCTCCTGGGCGGCCACCACGGCGGCCTGGGCTGCGGCCACCGTGCTCTTGGCGGCGGTGACCTGGGCGTTGGCGTGCTGGAACTCTTCCTTGCCCACGGCGCCGCTGGCCATCAGAGGGGCGCGGCGGTTCACGTCGTCCTGCAGGCGCGCGGCTTCTGCCTGGGCGCGGGCCAGGTCGGCGCTGCGCAGGCTGACCTGGGCCTTCAGGGTGGAGTTGTTGGCAAACAGGGTGCGCACTTCACGCACGGTCTGCGCCAGCTGGGCCTCGGCCTGCTCCAGCGCCACGCGGGCGTCGGCAGGGTCGAGCTTGACCAGTAGCTGGCCGGCCTTCACGTAGTCGGTGTCATCCGCGCCGATGGAGACCACGGTGCCGCCGATCTGCGGCGTGATCTGCACCACGTTGCCCGCCACATAGGCGTTGTCGGTGGTCTCCACATGGCGGCCATTGGCCCAGTGCCAGCCGCCCCAACCGATGGCCACCAGCGCGACGGCGGCGGCAATGATCGTGAGGCCCCGGCGGCGGGCGGTGTTGGCTTCGTTGGCGGTGAGGGGTTCGCTGTTGGAGGTCATGGCAGTGTTCTTTCAGGAATGTGTTGTTGTGTTTTTGGATGTATGTGGTGTGGTTGCCGGTCAGTGTGCTGCGGCGGTGTGCAGCACCGCTGTGTCATCTGTCCAGCCTCCGCCCAGGGCCTTCATCAGCACCAGGCGTGTGTCGAGCTGGCGGGCACGCAGGTCCACGGCCAGGCGGCGCTGGGCCAGTACCTGGCTTTCGGTGGAGAGCACCACCAGGTAGTTGCCCAGGCCCGCGCGGTAGCGCTCCTGCGCAAAGCGGTAGGCTTTTTCGGCACTGGCCACGGCCTCGTCCTGCAAGGCCTGCTGGCGGGTGAGCGACTGGATGGAGGCCACGGCATCGCCGGCTTCCTTCACCGCGTCGAGCACGGCGCCGTTGTACTGGGCGATGGCCACGTCCAGCTCGGCGGCGCGGCCGCCCAGCTGGGCGCGCAGGCGGCCCCCGTCAAAGATTGGCAGGCGCAGCGCGGGCGTCACGCCCATCTGGCGCGAGCTGCCGTTGAACAGCCGGTCCAGCCCCAGCGAGTTCAGGCCAATGAACGCGCCGATGTTGATGTTGGGATAGAACTCGCTGCGCGCGCTGTTCACGCCCTGGGTGGCTGCCTCCACGCGCCAGCGCGCGGCCACCACGTCGGGGCGGCGGCCCAGCAGGTCGGCACCCAGCACCTCGGGCACGGCGGTGGGTTGCAGTGCGGCGAGTTGCGGCGTGACCGTGGGCAGCGCGTCGGGCGCCTGGCCGGTCAGCACAGCCAGCTGGCGGCGGGCCAGGGTGATCTGTTCTTCGAGCGCTTCGATCTGCGTGCGTGCATCGGGCACGGCGCCCTGGGCCTGGGTCAGCTCGACCTGGCTATCGAGGCCTGCGGCGGTGCGCTCTTGCGTCAGGCGGCGTTGCTCCTCGCGCTGGGCCAGGGCCCGCACGGCAACATCGCGCTGCGCCACCAGCCGGGCCAGCGCCACATAGCTGCGGCCCACCTGCGCGGCCAGGGTATTGGCGGCGGCTGCTGCATCAGCCTGGGCGGCGCGGGCCTGGCCGAGGGCGGCCTGCAGCTCGGCGGCATGCTGGCCAAAGAAGTCGGGCGACCAACTCAGCGAGGCCTGCACGGTGCCGCTGTTGTAGGTGTTGCCTGCGACAGGCGCGGGCACCAGTCCGTTGGCGGTGTAGCGCTGGCGGGTGGCGTCCACGCCCAGCGTGGCCTGCGGGCCGTTGGCGGCCTCGCGCACCTGGCTCAGCGCCACGGCCTGTTCTAGCCGGGCGCGGCTCACGGCCAGGCTGGGGTTGCCTTGCAGGGCCTGGTCGGTCAGGGTGTTGAGCTGTTCATCGCCCAGCGCCTTCCACCATTGGGAGGGGGCGGCAGTTTCGGTGGCTGCAGCGTTCAGGCCGGCGGCCGACGGGGTGGTCTGCGCCAATGGTGTGTGGCTGGGGCCAGGGTTGGCGCAGCCGACCAGGAAGAGGGCGGCGGCCAGGGCAATGGCCGATACCGCCAGGTGGGCGACAAGGGCAGAGCGGGTGGACAGCGGAGCAGGGGCGGTGGGGGTCACGGAAATCTCCAGAATGGTTTTTGGGTGTTGTGTGGAGGAAAACGAGGGCGTTGGAAACGGCCATGGCCTGGGCCAGGGCCGCCGGTGGCGCCCCCTTCAGGGGGAAGGAGGCGCCGAAGGTGGCACAGGGGGTTTTCCGTTCACGAGCATGCGGCGCAGCATGGACAACAGCAGTTGCCATTCGTCGTGGCTGAAGTCGCTGAGGTGGCCGTTGAGCACGTCGGCCAGCACCGGGGGCACCAAGGCGGCGATGCGTTGGCCTTCCGCGGTGAGCTTGAGCTGCACCACGCGCCGATCGACCGTGGAGCGCTCGCGCACGACCAGGCCTTTGGCTTCCATGCGGTCCAGCGAGCGGGTCATGGAGGCGGGGTCAGTCTCCAGGTCGCGCGCCAGACTGGCCACGGTGGCGGTCTCGTTCAGCGAGAGCTTGAACAGCGGCAACCATTGCGCATAGGTCAGTTCGTGGGATGACAGCTGCGCATCGGCCTGGGTGCGGATGGAAGACATCACCTTGCGCATCAGGTAGCCCACGCTGTTCTCAGGCTGCAGCTGACCCGCGTTGTAGAACCCCGCGTGGGGCAAAGAAGGCTTGGAGGTGTCGGAAGTCATGGCGGTGAATTTAATTGACTAGACAATGATTGTCTTTGCAATTAAATAAAGACCGTGACAATAAAATGGTTATAAGAAGCGATAATTTGCTATATAAAGCATAGCTTGTAACGCTTTTGGAATAAGCGCTGGAGGCTGATTTGGAACTGATTTCCATCGCTGGGCGGGGCACGCACCATTTCCATTGCCCAAGCGGGCTGACCGCGGCCGCTCTACCGCTCGGTCAGACGCTGAGCCCAAGCGGGTAGCGGCTGGGCCAGTGCCTTGACCTCAACGGGCGAGCACACCGCCACCAGTTGCGGTCCGGTGCCGTCGGCCTCTGCCGCGTCATACAGGTAGGCCACGTCGGCCCGCCTTACGGCCTGGGCCAGGTTGTCCATGGTGCGAGGGTAGCGGGCCAGGATGCGTTCGGGCGGCACCGCGTGCCCGCCTTCGCGCACGCGCTGCGCCACGCGGGCCAGCAGCCGGGCCGGGTCGTTCAGCGCCACGATGTACAGGGCCACGGTGTAGCCGCAGCGCTGGGCTTCTTCGATCAGCGCCAGTTTGGAGGGGTGCGAAAACACGGTTTCGCTGGCGAAGTCTGCGCCTTTGCTCATCAAGGCAGCGCGGCGTGCATCGGCCCAGTGGCGCGCCGCTTCGGACCGGGCTTCGGGGTCAGCAATGTGCTGCAGGTGCGCCTGTTCGTACAGATCGGCGTTCACAAACTCCAGCGGCGGGCCCAGGATGCCTTCGCGCACCAGGGCGCGGTACAGCGTGGATTTGCCCGCGCCGTTCGGGCCTGCCAGCAGGTGGAACCAGCGAGGTGGCGTGTTGTGGCGGGGCGGCGGGGAGGGCTGCTGGGCGGGGGCCACCATGCAAGGTCAGACGACAGGGGCGGCGGCTTTGGCCTGGTTCTCCAGCACCACTTCACGCACCCGCTGCGCCAGCGTGCCGCGCGTTTGGGCTGCCAGCAAGCGGGCAGTGAGTGCGTCCACCGACGCGGGGGCTGCCAGGGTGGCGGGGCGCGCGGCAGCGGCTTCATACTGCTCGATGGCGCTGCGGGCCTCTTGCACGCTCAGGCCCGTGTGTTCCACGATCTGGCCCAGCGTGGCCCAGTATTCGATCTGGCTGGCCACCGAGCGGCGCATGGGCTGCGCGGCCTGGCGGGCCTGCTCCACCAGGTGGGCGGGGAGCTTGACGGAAGAAAAGGCAGTGGCGGACATGTGATCTCCTGATTGGCGCATTTTGCGCCAATCAGGCGGGGGTTGCAATGCGCTCGGTGGGCGGGCGCAGACTCTTAGAACGTGTTTACGATCTTTTCGGGGCCGCGTTGGAGTGCAATCGGGATGAGTGGATGCTTCGGATGTGCCGCATGGGCTCGTGCCCATGCAAGCAGCCGGGGCGGCCTTGTCGCCCGATTTCACTCCAACCCTTCGGGCAAGTGCCTTGCCGGGCGGTCTGCGGCGTTGCGGCGCTTGCCAATAGCCGAGCTATTGGCTGCGCACCGGGCCTTGCAACCCATCCCGGCAAGGCACTTGCGCGGTCCTGAAAAGATCGTAAACACGTTCTTAGGGGCGATACCATGGCTTGCCTTCCGTTCTTTTTCCAGTCACCGCCGAACATCCGCCCATGACCGCTACCGCCACCCCCGCTGCTGTTCCATGTGCCACCCCCGGCTTGCGTTTTGCCGTGATGGGCGCGGGCGCCGTGGGTTGCTACTTTGGCGCTTTGCTGGCGCGTGCGGGCCACGCCGTCACGCTCATCGGGCGGCAGGCGCATGTTGAGGCGGTGCAAAAGCACGGCCTGCGGCTGCAGACTGCCGTGCTGGATGTGCAGGTGCCCCTGGCGGCCAGCACCGAGGCCAGTGCCGTGCACGGCGCAGACGTGGTTCTGTTCTGTGTGAAGTCGTCCGACACGGAAGATGCTGCGCGCCAGATACGCCCGCAACTGACCCCCGGAACGCTGGTGCTGACCTTGCAGAACGGTGTGGACAACGACGAGCGTGTGCGCGCCGTGCTGCACGCCAGCACCCCTGTGGCGGCCGCCGTGGTGTACGTGGCCACCGCCATGGGCGGCCCGGGGCACGTGGTGCACCATGGCCGGGGCGAGCTGGTGATTGCGCCATCGCCACGCAGCGACGAGGCCGCACGGCAGCTCACAGCGGCTGGCATTCCCACCCAGGTGTCAGACAACGTGCGCGGGGCGCTCTGGGCCAAGCTGGTGCTCAACAGCGCCTACAACGCGCTGTCGGCCTTGTCGCAGCAGCCCTACGGCCCGCTGGTGCAGGTGCCCGGCGTGACGCAGGTGATTGCCGACATCGTGGCCGAGTGCCTGGCGGTGGCTGCTGCTGACGGAGTGACGATTCCGGGCGATGTGCAGGCGGCGGTGCGCGGCATCGCCAGCACCATGCCCGGGCAGTATTCGTCCACCGCGCAGGATCTGGCGCGTGGCAAACCCACCGAGATCGACCATCTGAATGGCTATGTGGTCAAGCGCGGCGCCGCCTTGGGCGTGCCGACGCCGCTGAACCACGCGCTGCAGGTGCTGGTCAAGTTGGCCGAGATGAAGCGCGCTGCTGGCTGAACCGGGGGGCCGTCAGGCCAAGGCCGCCTCTTCCAGCAACCGCTCGCGCACTTCCTGCGCGGCCTGCACCATGTGGCGCAGGGCGGCTTCGGTCTCGGGCCAGCCCCGGGTTTTGAGGCCGCAGTCGGGGTTCACCCACAGGTGCTCCACGGGCACGACCTCGGCGGCTTTTTCCAGCAGCGCGGCCATCTCCTGCACGCCGGGCACGCGGGGCGAGTGGATGTCGTACACGCCGGGGCCGATCTCGTTGGGGTACTTGAAGTCGCCAAAGCCCTGCAGTAGTTCCATATCCGACCGGCTCGTTTCAATCGTGATCACATCCGCATCCATGGACGCGATGGCGGGCAGGATGTCGTTGAACTCGCTGTAGCACATATGGGTGTGGATCTGCGTGTCGTTGCGCACGCCGCTGGCGCTGATGCGGAAGGCGCGGGTGGCGCGCTCCAAATAGCTCTTCCACCCCGCGCGGCGCAGCGGCAGGCCTTCGCGAATGGCGGGCTCGTCGATCTGGATGATGGCAATGCCTGCGGCTTCGAGGTCGCACACCTCGTCGCGGATCGCCCAGGCGATCTGGTCGGCCGTGGTGGCGCGCGGCTGGTCGTCGCGCACAAAGCTCCATTGCAGGATGGTGATGGGGCCGGTGAGCATGCCTTTCATGGGTTTGGCGGTGAGGCTCTGCGCGTACTGTGTCCAGCCCATCGTCATGGGCGCGGGGCGGGCCACATCGCCGTAGATGATGGGCGGCTTCACGCAGCGCGAGCCATAGCTTTGCACCCAGCCGTTGACGGTGAAGGCAAAGCCGTCGAGCTGCTCGCCAAAGTATTCGACCATGTCGTTGCGCTCGGCCTCGCCATGCACCAGCACGTCAATGCCCAGGGCTTCCTGCTTGCGCACGGCCAGGGCAATTTCAGCTTCCATCTTCTGTTGGTAGTGGGCCGCATCCAGTGCCCCGCGCTTGAAGGCGGCGCGTGCGGCGCGGATCTCCGCCGTCTGCGGGAACGAGCCAATCGTGGTGGTGGGCAACAGCGGCAGCCTCAGCCGTGCGCGCTGGGCCTTTTGCCGGGCGGGGAAGGCGCTGGCGCGCTGGTCGGCCCCTGGTGCGGCCGCGGCAATGCGGGCCGCCACGGTGGCGCGGTGCACACGCGGGCTGGCACGGCGGGCGGCCAGGGCGGTGCGGGCGGCGTGCAGTTCGTCGTCTGCCGCCGCTTCGCCTTGCGACAAGGCGGTGGCAAGCACGCGCAGCTCGTCCAGTTTTTCCACCGCAAACGCCAGCCACGACTTCACCTCGGCGTCCAGCTGTGTTTCGGCCTCTAAGCTGAACGGCACATGCAGCAGCGAGCACGACGGTGCCAGCCACAGCTCGCCCTGGTGCTTGTCGGCCACGGGGCGCAGCTTTTGCAGCGCCGCATCCAGATCGGTGCGCCAGATGTTGCGGCCGTCCACGATGCCCACCGACAGCACTTTGTGCGACGGCAACCAGTCGGCCACGCCCACCAGCTCGTCGGGCGCGCGCACGGCGTCCACATGCAGCCCGGCCACGGGCAGCTGGCAGGCCAGGCGCAGGTTCTCGGCCAGCGGCGAGAAGTAGGTGGCCAGCAGCAGCTTGGGCGCGCTGCGGGCGAGTTGCCAGTAGCTGGGCTCAAAGGCATGGCGCCAGGCATCGGGCAGGTCCAGGCCCAGGATGGGTTCGTCGATCTGCACCCATTCCACACCCTGGGCCTTCAGGCGTGCCAGCACGGCTTCGTACACGGGCAGCAGGGACTCCAGCAGGCTGAAGCGGTCAAAGCCCGCCGCCTTGGATTTGCCCAGCCACAAAAAGCTCAGCGGCCCCAGCAGCACGGCCTTGACGCGGTGGCCCAGCGCCTGGGCCTCGGCCACCTCGGCAAACAGGCGCTCGCTGGCCAGGTGGAACTGGGTGTGGGCGCTGAACTCGGGCACGAGGTAGTGGTAGTTGGTGTCGAACCACTTGGTCATCTCCAGCGCGGGTTGGCCGGGGGTGTGGTGCTGGGCTGTGCAACCGGCGCTGCAGCCTTGGTGGTTTTCAGCTTGGGCCGACACGCCCCGGGCCATAGCAAAGTAGCGCGCCAGCTCGGGCGCTTGGGCGTCAAAGCCAAAACGCGCAGGCTCGCAGCCCAGCAGCTGGATGTGGTTGGCTACGTGGTCGTACAGAGCAAAGTCGCCCACGCTCACAAAGCCGAGGCCCGCGTCGGCCTGCGCCTGCCAGTGTTGCTGGCGCAGCTGGGCGGCGGTGGCCTGCAGCTCGGCCTCGGTGCTGTCGCCGCGCCAGAAGGATTCGAGCGCGAATTTCAGCGCGCGCTGCGCCCCCATGCGCGGAAAGCCCAGGGTGTGCGTGAGCACAGGGCGGCGGGTGGCGGCGGTTACGGAAACTGCTGCGAGCGACATGGTGATTTCCTTCTTCTGAATGGAGCAATGCAATGAAGGCACCGATGGTCGTGCGGGCTCGTTTATTATTCAAACGAAAGTTTTAGTCGATCAACTTGAAAATTAATAATGAACCAGTCGATCCTGGAAGTGCGCCACCTGCGCACGCTGGTGGCCTTGCGCGACAGCGGCAGCCTGGTGCGGGCCGCGCAGCTGCTCAACCTCACGCAGTCGGCGCTGTCGCACCAGATCAAGCTGCTGGAAGACCGCTACGGCCAGCCGCTGTTTGAGCGCAAATCGGTGCCGCCGCAGTTCACCGCCGTGGGTGAACGCCTGCTGGCCCTGGCCGATGCCATGCTGCCCCAGGTGGAAGGCGCCGAGCGCGACATCGCCCGCCTGGTGCTGGGGCAGGGTGGGCAGATGCGCATTGCGGTGGAATGCCACACCTGCTTTGACTGGCTGATGCCCGCGATGGACGCCTTTCGCACCCGCTGGCCCGAGGTGGAGCTGGACATCGTGAGCGGCTTTCACGCCGACCCGGTGGGCCTGTTGCACCAGGGCCGGGCCGATGTGGCCATCGTGTCGGAGGTGGATGCCGACGAGACGGGCGTGGACTACCACGCGCTGTTTGGCTTCGAGATCCGCGCGCTGCTGGCCAACACACACCCGCTGGTGGCCAAGCCGCATCTGGTGGCGCAGGACTTTGCCGACCAGACCATCATCACTTACCCCGTGCCCGACGAAATGCTCGATTTGATCCGCCAGGTGCTGGAGCCCGCCGGTGTGCGCCCCCCGCGCCGTACCACCGAGCTGACGGTGGCCATGCTACAGCTGGTGGCCAGCGGGCGCGGCGTGGCAGCGCTGCCGCTGTGGGCGGTGCAAAGCTACCTGGACCGGGGCTATGTGACGGCGCGGCCCATTGCGGCAGGACCTGGCGACAAAGGCCTGCGCGGCGAGCTGCACGCAGCCTGCCTGCCCAGCCTGTCGGCCAAGGCGTATCTGCAGGACTTTGTGCAGGTGACGCGCGAGACCAGTTTTGTGACGCTCAAGGGCGTGGAGCTGTTGTGACCGGATCAGGCGCGTACTTGTCGCCCACCTCCTCGCGCAGCGGGTGGGTGTCGTAGACGATGTTCATGTCGCGGATGCGGGTGCTGCCCGCGTCGAACGTGAACACATCCACGCAGGTGAACGTCACCTCTCGCCCATCGTTCAAAGTCCAGTCGTAGCGGAAATAGGCGGCGACCCGCACGGCGCCGCCGTTGTCTGGTTGCGCGGAGACGAACAGATCCAGCACGGTGATCACGCTGCCGCTGGAAGCCTGGGCGAGCTTTTGGAAAAAGTCGCTCGCGCGCATGGTGCCCAGAAAGGGCGAATGCACCACGCCATCCTCTTCAAAGCAGGCAATCAGCCCGTCGGTGTGGCTGGCATGCAGGTGGGCGAGGTAGGTGCGGACGGTATCGATGGGGGTATGGCTCATACGTGGCGATGCAAAGGGCGTGGAGTGGAGTGCGTAGCTTCGCCAACTCCGCGCCGCACGACAAGAGACAATGGTGGCTTATACATAAAAGGTGTTTATGTATCTGCGCTACCTGCAATACCTCCACGCGGTCATCGAACAAGGCTCGTTCGCCTTGGCGGCCAAGGCCTGCGGCGTGTCGCAGCCTGCGATCAGCCATGGCATGAAGGCGCTGCAAGCCCACTTCGCGCAGCCCTTGCTGGTGCGCGAGGGGCGCCGCCATGTGCCCACCGACCTGGCCCGGGCCGTGGCTGCGCAGGCCCTGCCCCTGGCACAAGGGGTGGAGGCGCTGCCCCGCGCGTCAGTGGCTGCGGCAGACCGATACCTGCTGCGGGTGGGGCTCACGTCTTCAGCGGCGCTGGTCTGTGGACCGCTGCTGTATGCCAGCTGGTGCCTGCCCAACGCCCGGCGCTCGCTGGAGATGGCGACGGCCGATGAAGGCAGTCTGCTGGAAGGCCTGCTGCAGCGGCGCTTTGATGCGGTCATTGCCCCCAAACCGCGCAAGTTTGCGCATCCCGATGTGACGGAGCGCCCCCTGTACGAGTTGCATCCCCAGGTCTATGCGCGCAAGGGCCACCCATGGGTCCGGGCCCATTCGCTGGCGCAACTGCAGGGCGCTGCGTGGGCGTGTGTGGGGCCCAGTGTCAGCGGGCCGGTGGATGTGTTGACGGAAGCGCACCGTGTGCGCCGCATGCCCGCGCCCAAGATGTCCGTGCGCTGCCCCGACTTTGCCAGCCTGTTGCACCTGGTGGCGCAGTCCGATCTGCTGGCTGTTGTGCCGCACCCTGCGTTGCTGGGCGGCGCGTCCACGCTGGTGGCGCCCCTGCGGCTGGCGGAATCTCTGCCGCTGTATGGCATGTGGCTGTTCGAACCCCGGGGCCACAGGTCACGGCTGGGCCCCGAGGTGTTTGCGCCCGCGGGCTGAGTCTGGCGCGCAGGCGCTGACCGAAACATTGCAAGGAGGATCAGTGTTTGAAATTGGTGTTGCAAGACTCCATAATCGCTTTCCTCATCCCTTCACCGAGCCTTCGCACCATGCACCATCCGCAGCGCCGCCCACACTCAGCCCCTTCGTTTGTCCGCCCCCTGATGGCCTCGCTGGCGCTGGCGTTTGCCGCCGCCGTGGCCCACGCTGCGCCGGTGGCTGATGTCCATGCGCTGGCCCAGAAGGAGCAGCAGCCGCTGCTCGACACCCTGCGTGACCTGGTGCATATCGAGTCGGGCAGCAAGGACATCGAAGGCCTGAATCAGATCGCCGAGCGCATTGCCAGCCAGCTCAAGCAACTGGGCGGCACGGTGGATGTGCTGCAAACCAGCGACATCTACCGCCTCGACGACACCCCCGAGAAGGTGGGCCCTGCCGTGCAGGCCGTGTTCAAGGGCACGGGCAGCAAGAAGATCATGCTCATCGCGCACATGGACACGGTGTACCTGAAAGGCATGCTCAAAGGCCAGCCGTTCCGCATCGATGGCGACAAGGCCTATGGCCTGGGCATTTCGGACGACAAGCAGGGCATCGCGCTCATCATCCACACCGTGGCCTTGCTGCAAAAGCTCAACTTCAAGGACTACGGCACGCTCACCGTGCTGATCAACGGCGACGAGGAAATCAGCTCGCCCGGATGGCGCAGCACTATCACGCGCGTGGCGTCGGACCAGGACGTGGTGCTCTCGTTCGAAGGCGGCGGCACCGACGGCACCCTGCGCCTGGCCACCAGTGGCATCGGCGCGGCCTACATCACCGTGCAAGGCAAGGCATCGCATGCAGGCGCCAAGCCCGAAGACGGCGTGAATGCGCTGTACGAGCTGTCGCACCAGTTGCTGCAGATGAAGGACCTGTCCAAGACCGACGAGGGTCTGAAGCTCAACTGGACCGTTGCCAAGGCCGGTACCAACCGCAACGTGATCCCCGCCGAAGCCACGGCCCAGGCCGATGCGCGGGCCCTCAAGGTTGCCGATTTCGACGGGCTGGAGAAGGCGCTGCAGGACAAGATCAAGACCAAGCTCATTCCTGCCTCCAAGGTGGACGTGAAGTTCGAGGTGCGCCGCCCGCCGCTCGAAGCCAGCGAGGCATCGCGCCGCGTGGCGGGTTACGGCAAGGTCATCTACCAGGAACTGGGCCTGCCGCTCAGCGTGGTCGAGAAGGCCACGGGCGGGGGGACCGATGCGGCGTTTGCTGCATTGAAGACCAAGGGAGCCGTCGTGGAAGGCATGGGCCTGTCGGGCTACGGTGCCCATTCCAACGACGCCGAGTACGTGCAGATCAACACCATCGTGCCGCGCCTGTACCTGGCCACGCGCATGGTGATGGACATCTCCAAGGGTGTGTTGAAGTAACCGGGACGGCGCGCCCCTGGCGCGCGCGTTTCTAGGCCCTCGCCGATGCATGCCGGCGAGGGCTTTTTTACATCAGGCGACCGGTACGGGCACGCGCACGGCACCCGTGGCGTAGAAGGATTCCAGGTTCTCCAGCACCAGGTCGGCCATGGCGCGGCGGGTTTCGTGGGTGGCGCTGGCGGTGTGCGGGGTCAGCACCACGTTGTCCAGCGCCATCAGCGCGTCGGGCACGCTGGGTTCGTTCTCGAACACGTCGAGCCCGGCACCGGCGATGCGGCGTTCGGTCAGCGCTTCGATCAACGCGGCCTCATCCACCACACTGCCGCGCGCCACATTGATGAGGTAGCCGTTCGGGCCCAGGGCGTTGAGCACATCGCGGTTGACGAGGTGGCGCGTGCCAGAGCCACCGGCGACGGTCAGCACGAGGTAGTCGGCCCACTGCGCAAGCGCAGTCAACGACTCGAAATAGGACAGTGAGCAACCTTCGGCCGGGCGTCGGTTGTGGTAGCCCACCTCCATGCGGAAACCGCTGGCGCGCTCAGCCACCGCCTGGCCGATGCGGCCCATGCCCACAATGCCCAGGCGCTTGCCCGACACCCGGGTTCCCAGTGCGAAGCGAGCCTGGGGCCATTCGCCGCGGCGCACAAAACGGTCACTGGCTGCAATGCCGCGCGACACATCCAGCATCAGCGCAAACGCCATGTCGGCCACGCAGTCGTTGAGCACGCCGGGTGTGTAGCCCACCTGTACGCCACGCGCCTTGGCAGCACCGATGTCCAACGCGTCAAAACCCACGCCGAAACTGCTGATGACCTGCAAACGGGGCAGGGCGGCAATGACCTCGGCCTTGAGGCCGATGGATGCCGTCGTCACCACCCCGGTGAATTCCGCGCCCTGTGCGGCCAGAAAGGATGCCGGATCGGGCTGGTCGGCCAGACAGGCGACGTGGTACCGGGTTGCCAGTTCGGCCTCCAGCGCGGGAAGGGGCAGGCGGCCGATTTGCAGAATGCGGGGCTGGGAATTTTCTGTCATGGGCTTCGTTGAGCTGAAGTGCAAAAACAAAGGGCCGCACGCGGCGGCCCTGCGGGTTACATCATGCCGCCGTGCGCACGGCCTGGCGGGCCAGGAGCTTCCACTGCCCGCTTTGTTGCTGCCACACGCCCAAGATCTTGATCTGCACCTTGCCGGGCTTGCCCGAGTCGTTGGTGTCAGCCGTGAGGGTGTGGCGCACGATGGCGGTGTGGCCCACGACCTTGATAGTCTGGTCGGAGATGGCGATGGTCACGAAGTCGGACTTGCCTGCGACCAGGTCGCCGATGAAGCTGTCCTTGGTGTCCACACGGCCGCCGGAGTGCCCGTAGCTCAGGTCGTCTGCCACCAGGGGGGCCAGCGCGGCGGGTGTGGGGTCGATCATGGCCAGGCGCAGGCGTTCGGCAGCAGCGGCCACGGCCTGCTCGGACCCGGCAGATGCGGTGGTCGTCGCGTGGGTGGCGCAGCCGCTCAGCGTGACAAGGGCCAGGGCGCCGGCTGCGGCGAGGATGAGAGTCTTGAGCATGTGGTGTGTCTCCGTAATGGTGTTGTATTGGCGTGCCGTGCGGGCACCACGCGCCCGTGCACGGCCAGGCGCGTGGTGTGAGGTGTATGGAAATCGCTGGAAAAAAGGGCCTGGAAAACCAGGCCCTTGACTCACTTTTCGGGGTGCTTACTGCGGGCCGAGCTTGTCGATCAGTGCCTTGAGCTCTTCCATCTCGCTGGGCTTCAAGTCCGTGAGCGGAGCCCGCACCGGGCCGCCGTCATGGCCCACGATCCTGGCGCCCGCCTTGATGATGCTCACACCGTAGCCTTCCACCCGGTTGCGAATCGCCAGGTAAGGCATGAAGAACTCCTTGAGCAACTTGTGCTGCGTGGCGATGTCGTCGCTGGCCACGGCCTTGTAGAACTCCATCGCCGTCTTGGGGATGAAATTGAACACCGCCGACGAGTACACCGGCGTGCCCAGCGCCTTGTAGGCCGCTGCATACACCTCGGCCGTGGGCAGGCCGCCCAGGTACGAGAAACGATCGCCCATCTTCATGAAGATGGAAGACATGGTCTCGATATTGCCCACGCCATCCTTGAAGCCCACCAGGTTCGGGCAGCGATCGGCCAGGATGGCCAGGGAATCGGCCGTGAGCTTGGTGCGGTCACGGTTGTAGACGATCACACCAAACTTCACGCTCTTGCAGACCGCAGCCACATGCTCGATCAAACCTTCCTGGCCGGCTTCGGTCAGGTAGTGGGGCAAGAGCAGGATGCCGTGGGCGCCCAGGCGCTCGGCCTCCTGGGCATGGGCGATGGCCGTGCGGGTGGGGCCACCGGCACCGGCAATGATCGGCACCTTGCCGCGGCAGGTATCCACGGCGGTCTTGATCACCTGGCCGTACTCGGGGCCGGACAGCGAGAAATACTCGCCCGTGCCGCCAGCGGCGAACAGGGCGCTGGCGCCGTAGGGGGCCAGCCACTCCAGGCGCTCGATGTAGGTCTTGGGGCGGAATTCACCCTGCTCGTCGAAGTCCGTGATGGGGAAGGACAGCAGGCCGGAGCCCATGATGGATTTGAGTTCTTGCGGGTTCATGGTGATGGTGGGTCTGGTGAGAAAAACCTTGAAAGCCTTGGAGCTTCGAAGTGGGAAATCAGTCGAGCTTGATGTTGGCGGCCTTCACCACGGTGGCCCAGCGTGCGCGTTCCTTGGTGAAGAACTGGTCTTGCTCGGCGGGGGTCATGGTCACCACTTCAGCACCCTGGCCGGCCAGGCGCGAGCGGATCTCGGGAGCGCGGATGGCCGTGATGAGGGCTTTATTGAGCTTTTGCACGATGGCATCCGGGGTGCCGCGTGGCACCAGAATGCCTTGCCATGTGCCCGATTCGAAACCAGCCACGCCTTGTTCGGCGAGGGTGGGCACATCGCCAATCAGCGGCATGCGCGTGGCTTTGGAAACGCCCAGCACCTTGAGCTTGCCGTTCTGCACCTGGGGCAGGGTGGCGAGCATGCCGTTCATCAGGATCTGGGTTTGGCCAGCCACGGTGTCTTGAATGGCGGTAACGCCTCCCTTGTAGGGGATGTATTGCCACTTTGCACCGCTGGCGCGCTCCAGCGCCACGCCCGCTACGTGCGGCGCGCTGCCGGTGGCCGTCACGGCAAAGTTCAGGTCGTTCTTTTTCGAATACGCCACCAACTCCTTGAAGTTGTTGACGGGCACCGAAGGGTGCACCACCAACAGGTGGGGGGAGTACGCCAGCATGGTCACGCCACGCAGGTCCTTGGAAGGGTCGAACGACAGCTTGGTGTAAACCGAGGGGCTGATGGCCAGCGCACCCACGTCGCACAGCAGCAGGGTGTAGCCATCGGGTTCGGCCTTGGTCACAAAGTCGGCACCCAGGTTGCCATTGGCGCCGGGCTTGTTCTCGACGATCACCGTCTGCTTGAGCGATTCGGACAGCACTTGGCTGATGGAGCGCGCAATGATGTCCGAGCTGCCGCCTGGAGGGTAGGGCACCACGATGCGCAGGGTCTTGGCAGGCCATTCGGCGGTCTGTGCGGTGGCAGAGGCCGCAGCAAGGGTGGCGATACACGCCAGAAAGGCGGCTCTACGGCGCAGGGTCATGGAATGTCTCCGTGAATTAAGTTGTTAGTCATCGTACAACTAAGATTGCAAAATGGCAATAGGAATGGTGGGGATTGGGATATTTTTAGGTGAAAAATCAGGGTTTCTACCAGCATTTTTACGCGAATTTCCCTATGGCATCGCCGGCAAAGTCCCGCGAGCGGCAGTCTGCAAAATTGGGGTAATCCCTGCATGAAGAGTTGGAAGTTATAGCGACAATGCAACTCTTGTTGTACGACAACATATAACGTATGGCAAAACCCAAGACACTCCGCCGACCACACCGAGTCCCGGTCAGTAGCTGGCGGATGAACACCCACATGGCAAGCGGTGGCTGCGATCACCGTGCCGATCACTTCAGGAGATGGCAATGACCGCTGTACTTCGCATCCGCACCCGGGCGGCGCAACTGGCACTGGCTGCCGCTACCTGCCTGGCCACGCCCGGCGCCTGGGCGGTCACCTGGGTCTATGTCTCCAACGCAGACAGCCAGGATGTGTCGGTGTTCGAGCTGGACCGAAGCGCCGCCGCGCTCAAGCCGGTGGACACCACGGCGCTGGGTGGCATGGCGATGCCCATGGCTGTGAGCCCGGACAAGAAGGTGCTGTACGTGGCGCTGCGCTCGCAACCGTTTCGGGTGGTGAGCCTGGCGATCGACCCCGCCAGTGGCAAGCTGCGCAAGCTGGGCGAGGCCCCGCTGGCCGACAGCATGGCCAATATCGATACCGATGCCACGGGGCGCTGGCTGTTTGCGGCGTCCTACCCGGGCCACAAGATCACGGTCAACAGCATTGGCAAGGATGGGGCGGTGGGCGCTGTGCAGCAGCTCATCACCACGGCGCCCAACGCGCACGCCATCCATGCCGATGCCGCCAACCGCCACGTGTTTGCCACCAGCCTGGGCGGCGACAACCTCTCGGCCTGGCGCTTCGATGCCGAGACCGGCAAGCTCACCGCCAACGAGCCGGCAGTCACCACGGTGACCCCTGAAAAAGCGGGCCCACGCCACTTCGTGTGGGACAAGGGGCAGCGCTTTGTCTATTTGCTGAATGAATTGGACGCCTCCGTCCATGTGATGGCCTACGACGCCACGCGCGGCACGCTGCGCGCGGTGCAGCGCACCACAGCGCTGCCGGCCGGCTTTACCGGCAAGCCCTGGGCGGCCGACATTCACCTGTCGCCCGATGGCCGCACGCTGTATGCGTCGGAACGTACCTCGAGCACGCTCAGCAGCTTCCGCATCGACGCGGCCACGGGCCAGCTGCAACCGCTGGGCCAGGTGCCCACCGAAAAAACCCCGCGCGGCTTTGCGGTGGATTCGTCGGGCCGGTTCCTGATCGCGGCGGGGCAAGAGTCCCACCAGGTTTCGCTGCATCCCATCGATCCCACCACCGGCATCCCGGGCACCCCAACGCGTGTGCCTGCGGGCAAGAACCCCAACTGGGTCGAGATCGTTGACCTGCCTTGAGACGGCCTGAACCGTAGAAACGCCAGAGCGGTTCCTCCATTCGGTCCATCCATCCACCATCCATAAACCAGGAGACTTTTCATGCAACGCAGAACCCTCATTCACACAGCGGCCCTTGCCGCGGCCGTGGGCTTCATCGGCCTGCCCGCCGCCGCCCAGGGCACCTGGCCCACGGGCAAGCCGATCAGCTACGTGGTGCCGTTTGCCGCTGGTGGCACCACCGACACGCTCGGCCGCCTGATCGGCCAGCAGTTGGGCACCGCCCTGGGGACCACCGTGGTGGTCGAGAACAAGGGTGGCGCGGCCGGTAGCATTGGTTCGGAAGCCGCAGCGCGCGCCGCACCTGACGGCTTCACGCTGCTGGGTGGCACCGTCAGCTCCCACGCCATCAACATCAGCCTGTACCCGAAGCTGGGCTATGACCCCATCAAGTCATTCAGCCCCGTCACGCTGATCGGTACCAACCCCGTGGTGCTGGTCGTGGCCGCCAACAGCCCACACAAGACGCTCAAGGACGTGCTGGCCGCCGCCAAAGCCAAGGAGGGCGGCCTGTCGTCGGCCTCCGCCGGCACCGGCAGCTCGCAGCACCTGGCTGTGGAACTGCTGGCCTACAAGTCGGGCGTGAAGTTCACGCACATCCCGTACAAGGGCAGCGGCCCCGCCATCCAGGACGTGATCAGCGGCCAGGTGGACATGATGTTCGACACCACGGTAGTCGCTGCACCGCACATCCAGAGCGGCAAGCTGCGCGCCATTGCCGTCACCTCGCCCAAACGCCTGGCCTCCATGCCCGATGTGCCCACCGTGGCCGAATCGGGCGTGAATGGCCTGGCCGACTTCCAGGTGCAGTCGTGGCAGGCGATTTTTGTGCCCGTCGGCACCCCCACACCCGTTGTCACGCGCTTGCACGACGAGATCCGCAAGATCCTCGCCCAGCCCGACATGCAAAACCGCCTGAAGGGGTTTGGCATGGAGCCGGCCGACCTGAACGTGACGCAGATTGCCGCCTTCCAGAAGGCTGAAGTCGAAAAGTGGGCGCAGGTCATCAAGGCGGCGAATATCAAGGTGGATTGAGCGAGCAATCCGTCGACCTGCCCTTGCTGGGCAGGGTGCGGGATGGCCTTAGCGGGCCATCCCTTTTTTTTGCCCGTCGTTGCAACAGGCTTGCAACGGGTGCGGACGAAAAGCAGGGGCATGGCTGGGAAGGGTGCAACGGACCGGGCGCCGCCGCAGTGAGACAACGCTGGGCGGCGTCTCCCATTTGTCTCCCCAATTGGCAGGCAGAAACGCGGGTGGCGCATCTGCCATTTGCATGGTTTGACTCCCTATCCCCAATCTTCTGAAGGCCCCTGTATGACACACGCAACCCATCCTCTTCTCACCCGGCGTCGCAATGCACTGGGCACCGTGGGCGCGCTCACGGCGCTGACCTTGAGCGCGTGCGGAGGTGGCGGCAGCAGCAGTTCCAGCACGTCGAGCAATGCGGCGCTCTCCGGGCTGAGCGTGTCAGAAGAAGGGTTGAGCCCGGCGTTTGATGCGGCCACCACCAGTTACGACCTGGCGGTGGCCAACACCGTTGCGTCGCTGAAGCTGGTGCCAACCACTGCGGGCGCCGATGCCAGCGTCCAGGTCAACGGCACCACGGTGGCCAGCGGCAGCAGCACGGCGACGGTGGCCCTCGCCGAGGGAGCGAACACGCTGTCGGTCGTCGTCACTGCGGCCGATGGCAGCACCGCGCGCACTTACACGGTGCGGGTCACGCGGGCGCCGGCCAGTGCGTCCCCAGATGCGTCGCTGCGCGCACTCACGCTGTCGTCGGGCGAGCTGTCGCCCACGTTTGCGGCGGGCACCACGGCCTACACGGTGGCGGTGGCCAATGCCGTCTCGATGGTCACGCTCACGCCCACGGCCACCAGCAGCGCCGCAAGCATCCGTATCAATGGCGTGGCCGTGATCAGCGGCAGCGCGTCGGCAGCCATCTCGCTGGCCGTAGGCACCACCACGCTCACCGTGCGCGTCACCGCCCAGGACAAGGTCACCACGCGCAGCTACACCATCGTTGTCACGCGGGCCGCCACCACGGTGTCCAGCGATGCCTCGCTCAAAGCACTCGTGCTGTCGGCTGGGGCGCTCACGCCGGCCTTCGCTTCCGCCACCAGCAGCTACACCGCCACGGTCGCCAACAGCGTCGCTTCGGTCACCGTGACGCCCACGGCCACCAGCGCGGCGGCCACGGTCTCGGTGAATGGCGTGGCGGTGGCCAACGGCAGCAACTCCGGCGCCATCGCGCTGGCGGTGGGCAGCAACACGGTCAAGATCGTCGTGACCGCGCAGGACGGCGGCACCAGCAGCACCACCACCGTGGTGGTGACACGCGCGGCAGCCTCGGTGTCCACGGACGCGAGCCTGTCTGCGCTGGTCCTGTCGTCCGGCAGCCTGTCACCATCCTTTGCGGCGGCCACAACGTCTTATACGGCGGCCATCTCCAACACCGTGGCTTCGTTGACCCTTACGCCGACCACTGCAAGCAGTGGCGCCAAGGTCACGGTCAACGGCAGCACGGTGGCCAGCGGATCGGCGTCATCCGCCATCACCCTGGCGGTGGGGAGCAACACACTGAGCATCGTGGTGACGGCTGCAGATGGCGTCACGGCGCGCACCTACACGGTGGTGGCCACGCGCGCCGCCACGGGCACCTGCACACTCACGGCCACCGAGACCCAGGGGCCCTATCCACTGCTGGCAATCCTGTCGAACTCGGCCATGGTGCGCAGCAACATCACCGAGGGCAAAACCGGCGTACCGCTGACGGTCACGCTGACGGTGCAGGATGTGAGCAATGGCTGTACACCTGTGTCCGGTGCAGCGGTCTACATCTGGCACTGCGACAAGGATGGCCTCTACTCGGGTTACAGCACCGGCACCAATGCGGGCCAGGCGGGGCTGACGTATCTGCGCGGTATCCAGGTGACCAACAGCAGTGGCCAGGTCACCTTCACCACCATCTACCCCGGCTGGTACGCAGGCCGCATCACGCACATCCACGCCCAGGTCTATCTGAACGACAACCTGAGCGTCACCGCCACGGCCACCACCCAACTGGCCTTCCCCCAGGACGCGACGACGGCGGTCTACAACAGCACGCTGTACAGCGCCAAGGGCCAGAACAGTTCGGTGGCGAGCTTCGCCGCCGACAACGTGTTCAGCGACGGCACCAGCACGGAGATGGTGGCCATCAGTGGGAGTGTGGCGAGCGGCTACGCGGCGAATCTCACCGTCAACATCGCCTGAGTACGCGAAGGAAGCTCCGGGCTATTGAGGCCGACCCAGTGAACCCGGAGCCCCAGTCTCCCGCTAGGGTTCTGGGTCGCGCAGGGCGCCTTCTGCATGCGCCCGGCTGGGTTCAGGCGCCCACGGGGGCGTGCGCACCACCGTTCGCTCCGGATCTTTCGGTCAGGCAAAACGCAGGATGCTGGCCCGTGAGCAGCAGAAACATCGCAAACACCGGCCCTTGCATGTTGCGCTCGTCGCTGGTGCTCTCCAGCGCCTGCCAGGTGCGCGACTGCACACCGCCTCGGCTGCCCGTCTGCAGCGGGTAACCCATCAGCTCCGCCGCCTGCGCCTGGCTGAGCCCTGCGGCAATGCGCGCTGCCTTGAGCTGGTCGCCCGTGGGGGTGGGCATGTCGAGCGGAATGGGTGTGGTAGTGGACATGGGTAGGTGGTTTGAAAGTTGTTTGCTATTAAATTTATAGCTATAAACGCAATGTGAACAAGCGGTAGGGCCTATTTTCACCAAAAATTAGCAGACCGCCGCCACGTTGCAGGGCACGCTGCATCAACACCTGGCTGCCGTGGCAAGGATAAAGGGCCCCCTAAAATCCGCGAACCACACCAAGTAGTAACGCCGCGCCGGGAGGGGATGGAATGAGTTACACGCTGCAGCTCTGGGAAAAACCTGCCGATTGGCCCTGGCCCACTACCAAGGCGGAGGCCGAAGCACAGTTCGAGCGCGCGGCTGATGGCCCCAGGGGCCCGCTGAACCCCAAGTTCGTGGCGTGGGCCCGGGTGGTGGAAGATCGGTTCCCCGAGGCCTGGGACATCTGGCTGGGCGGCCCAGAAGACACCGAGCCCACGTTTGGCTTTGGTCTGAACACCCGCATGTCGGACTGGGGCCCGCCGTTTGACCATGCCTGCGAGCAGGCCCATAGGCTGGGCCTGAACCTGTATGACCCCCAGAACGGCCTGCACTACCTGGCCAACGGCGATGTGCCCGAAGAGCCGGATCTGCAGGTGCGGCATGCGGTCAGCGCCCGCAAGGCGGGTGACGACGCCACGGCCTGGGCCGAGTACCGGCGCTGGGCGGCGCTCGGTAACAAACACGCCCTCTACGCCATGGGCCGCGCGTTGCGCTTTGGCACGATGGGCCAGCGTCGGCACTTCGACCTGGCAGCCGTGCTGCAGACAATGGGTGCGCACGATGCCCAGACCCAACTGGATGCCAAGGGCTTTTACGAACGCTTTCCGGCGGAGGCGAAAGCGCGTGTGCAGACGCTGTCCGCGCGCCTGAACTCTGCGTCGGGTGAGCAGCTGCTCAAGATCGTGGACGATGAGCGCAAGGCCGTGGACGATGCCTTTGTGCATGCCGAGCAAATGGCGCTCTTCACGCGCAAACGCATCGAAGCCGCCGACACCGTGATGGCAGTGGCTGCGCAGGGCCATGAGGTGGCGGCGTTTCAGCATGCGCTGGAGACGGTGATCGGCTGGGAACAGCCCAATTACGAGAGCGCCCGCTACTGGTGCCACCGGGCCGCCGACTGGGACTACGAACCCGCCAAGCGCTTGCTGGCGTTGATGCACGAGCGTGGCTGGGGCGGCCCCGTGGACAAGGAAGAGGCCGCCAAATGGAATGCTGCGGCGCAAGCGCAGCGGCAGCAGGCGCAAAAGATGCAGCAACGCCAGGAAGAGTCCGACTCACCGGGCGGCCTCAGCCTGGCACCCATGGCCCCTGCACCTTCGTCCTCGTCTTCCTCTGCACCCGTCGTGTGGACCGGCTCGGTCACGCGCGACCTGGTGGGCTGGTTCGCGCGCGAAGGCGACCCCCATGCGGCGTTCAGCCTGGGCACATCAGACCAACATGGCCGCGACGGGGGACCCGTGAACCTGGCCCAGGCCCGCGCGTGGTATGCCCAGGCGGCCGAGGCGGGCCATGCCGACGCGACCTACAACCTGGCCCTCTTCGTCGAGGAGGGTAGGGGTGGACCCAAGGACGCCCTGGTGGGCAAGGCGCTTTTCATGCTGGCCCATGTGCGCGGCAGCACCCTGAGGGTCGAAAACTTGCGAGTCTCTCCGGCCGAGCAGGGCCCCGTGCGTGCATTGGTCACGACCCTGCGCGCGCCAGGCCGTCTGCGTGCCGTGCTGCAGGAGCGGGGGCTGGCCCCCAGCGCAGAGGCGCGGTCGGTGTCCGCCCCTGCCGCGGCGGCCGGTGTGGTGGCGGCCGGACTGTCCGCATCGGAGTGGGGTAGGGCCGACACAGCCGCGCCAGCGCCCGCGCGTGTCCAGCCGTCCCAGGTTCCGGCGCCCAGCCGCTCACGCAGCGGGGTGGACGATGACGAGGAGGGGGAGCACAGCCGTGGTGCGCGGTCCGCCTTCTCCCTGCATCTGGGCCATGTGGCCCTGGCCATTGGCGTGGCCAACGCGGTGCTGCTGATTGCGTTCTTCAAGCCTGGCGCGAGCTTCCGCATGGGAATGCTCATCCTGGGGTGTGTGGCAGCCTATGGTGCGTGGCGCACGGCGCGGGATTTCGACTGGTCACCCGTCACACGCGCCGTGGTGGCACTTCTGGCCGGGGTACCCATGCTGGGCATGGCCGTGAGCCTGGGCCTGTTGTTCAAGGCCGTGCGCGAGCGCTGAATTGCAATTCAGGCGCTAGCCCGTGCGCTCAGGCAGTGACCTCATGTGCCAGCATCTGCGCAAAGTACGACTCGGGCTCGATGTTGGTGTAGTTGGGAATGTCGGCCATCAGCGCCGCCGCCGTCTGTTTGGCTGCGATTTGTGCCTGCTTCAGGTCGCTGAAAAAAGCATTGGTCAGCGCCACCACCTGGCCGGGGCGGGGCTCGCCGGGGTAGAGCACGCGGTCGCTCTCCAGCCGCACCAGGCCCAGTGGCTGCAGGGCCGAACGGGCGATGCGCATGTGTTCGCCGTGGTAGTAGTCATGGTTGAAGGTGGCGCCTTCGCGCCAGCGGTACAGGGCGGTGACTTTGATCATCGAAGCCTTTCCATCAGGTGTTGAAAACCGCCACCGTAGGGGCAACGCGTCGGCTGCACAGCCGCTTGCGCGACAGCCTGTCGCCCAGGCGGCTTGGTGCCGGTCCCTGTCAGGTCAATCCTCTTCCGATTCGCCCAGGAAGCCGCCGCTCTGGTGACCCCACAGCCGTGCGTACACGCCACCCTGCGCCAGCAGTTGCGCATGGGTGCCTTCTTCGACGATGCGGCCCGCGTCCATCACGATGAGGCGGTCCATGGCGGCAATCGTGGACAGGCGGTGGGCAATCGCGATCACGGTCTTGCCTTGCATGAGGCCGTCCAGGCTTTGCTGGATGGCGGCTTCCACCTCGGAGTCGAGCGCGCTGGTGGCCTCGTCCAGCAGCAGGATGGGCGCGTCCTTGAGCATCACGCGCGCAATGGCCACGCGCTGGCGCTGGCCCCCCGAGAGTTTCACGCCGCGCTCACCGACATGCGCCTCGTAGCCTGCGCGGCCCTGCAGATCCGTCAGCGTGGTGATGAAGTCCGCCGCTTCCGCGCGCTCGGCGGCCTGGTGCAGGTCGGCTTCGCTCGCGTCGGGGCGGCCGTACAGGATGTTGTCGCGCATGGAGCGGTGCAAGAGCGAGGTGTCTTGCGTGACCATGCCGATGTTGCGGCGCAGGCTGTCCTGCGTGACCTGGGCGATGTCCTGCCCATCGATAAGGATGCGGCCCGACTGCACGTCGTGAAAACGCAGCAGCAGGTTGACCAGGGTGGACTTGCCTGCGCCCGAGCGGCCGATGAGCCCGATCTTCTCGCCCGGACGAATGGTCAGGTTGAGCCGGTCGATGACCGGGCGGGCACCGGGGCCGCTGCCGTAGGCAAAGCTCATGTTGTCAAAACGCACCTCGCCCTGGGTCACGCTGAGAGGCGCCGCGCCGGGCGCATCGACCACGGTGTGGGGCTTGGTCAGCGTGTTGATGCCGTCCTGGATGGTGCCCACGCTCTCGAACAGGGTGGTCATCTCCCACATCACCCAGTGGGCGTGGCCCGACACGCGCAGCGTCATGGCGGTGACGGCGGCCACGGCCCCGGCGCCCACTTCGCCCGCCGACCACAACCACAGCGCGGTCCCGCAGGCGCCCAGAATCATCGCCACCACCAGGATGTGGTTCACGATCTCGAACCGGCTCACCAGCCGCATCTGCGCGTAGCCGGTGAGCTTGAACGCATCCATGGCGGCACGGGCAAATTCAGATTCGCGCCGGGTGTGCGAGAACAGCTTGACGGTGGCTATGTTGGTGTAGGCGTCGGTGATGCGCCCGGTCATCACCGAGCGCGCATCGGCCTGCGCCTTGCCCACCTTGCCCAGGCGCGGCACAAAGTACCAGCAGGCCAGGCCGTAGGCGACGATCCATACCGCAAACGGCACGATCAACCGCGCATCGAACCCCGCGAGCAGCACCAGGATGGTGGCGATGTAAATGCCCATGCCAATCACCACGTCGGTCGTCGTGAAGATCATGTCGCGCACGGCCAGCGCGGTCTGCATGACCTTGGTGGTGATGCGGCCTGCAAACTCGTCGGCATAAAAGGCCATGCTCTGGCCCAGCATCAACCGGTGAAAGTTCCAGCGCAGGCGCAGCGGGAAGTTGATGGCCAGCACCTGGTGCTTGATGCTGGTCTGCACCGCCACCAGTGCCACCGAAGCCAGCAGCAGCGCGGCGATGCCGATCAGCGCACCTTTGCGCTCGGCCCACAGTGCGCCCGGGGCCGTGTTGGATATCCAGTCCACCACGTAGCCCAGCACGGCAAACAGCAACGCTTCGTAGAAGGCGATGGCCGCAGACAGACCGGCCATGGCCACCACGTAGCCGCGCAGGCCACGCGTGCCATCCCACACAAAGGCCATGAAGTCCTTCGGGGGCAAATGGGGTTCGGCGGGGGGATAGGGGGGAAGGCGGCTTTCGAAATACTTGAACACGTAGCAAGGCTCCTCTGTGCCCGATGGTAGAGGCTCTGCGCGCTGGGGTGCTGTCAGCAGAGGGCTTGTCCGCGACTTCTGTAGGTGAACCGCGGGACCACCAGCAGCGAGCGCATTTTTATGCGCGCTGCAGCCGCGTGCTACGAAAACTGTTCCAGCAAAAAATCCACGAAGCTGCGCAGCTTGGGCGAGCGGTAACGGTCTGGCGGGTACACCACGCTCATGGGGCGGCTCGGGAGTTCATAGCTTGCAAACAGCTGCACCAGGCGGCCCGCGCGCACATCGGCTTCGAGCAGGATGGCCGGCTGCAGGACGATGCCCAGGCCGTGCAGCGCCGCCACCCGCAGCGCCTGCCCGTTGTTGACCTGCAGCCGCCCCGACACGGGCACGCGGCACACACCATCGTCGCCTGTGAGGCTCCATTGCATCAGGGCGGAAGGGCTGAACGACAGGCATTCGTGGCCGGTGAGGTCGCCCGGCCTTTGGGGGGTGCCAAGCCGCGCGAGGTAGGCGGGAGATGCGCAGACCATCAGCCGGTAAGGCGCCAGGGGCCTGGCGATCAGTGCGGAGTCCGGCAGGTGGCCGATGCGGATCGCGGCTTCAAAGCCTTCTTCCAGCAGGTCCACGACGCGGTCATTCAGCGCGATGTCCACGCTGACGTCGGGGTAGCGGTCAAGGTAGGTGGACAGGGCGGGCATCAGCGCCTCGGCACCAAAGGTGACCGGTGCGCTGATGCGCAGCTTGCCTGCCGGGGCCAACTGCTGGTTCTGCGCCAGGGCATCGGTCTCGGCCACCAGGCGCAGGATTTCCTTGCAGCGCGCGTAGTAATCCTCGCCAAAGGCCGTGAGGTGCTGGCGCCGGGTGGTGCGGTGCAGCAGCTGCGTGCCCAGCCGCTTCTCCAGCGTGCGCAGGTGGTTGCCCGCCATGGTGGCCGAGATGCCGGTGGCCACGGCGGCGGCACTGAGGCTGCCTTGTTCCACGGTCAGCACATAGACCTTCATGCTGTCCAGCATGTCCATTTGCAACTCCTGATTTTAAATGATTGCAGTGAATCGAAGTTTATCTGTCAATGATGGTGAATCACACTGGCGCGGCAGGTGTTGCCCCGGCGGGGCGGCACCCCATCCGTTTTCGTTTTTTTTCTTTCCCACATCACAAGGACCTGCCTCCCATGAAAGCCGTTGAACTCACCGCGCCTTCGCTCACCGCGTTCCGAACCACTCAGCTCCCAGACCCCGAGCCCGCCAGGGGCGAGGTGGTGGTGCGGCTGCGGGCTGCCTCTCTCAACTACCTGGATGTGGCCATCGCTACGGGGGGGTTCCCGGTGGCGGGCTTTCCGATGGTGCCGGTGGCCGACGGCGCGGGCGAGGTGGCTGCCCTGGGCGAGGGGGTGGAGGGCGTCGCTGTGGGCGACCGGGTGATTCCGCATTTCATGCCGGGTTGGCTGGCTGGCGCCATCACCCCTGGCCATGTGGCGGCGTTGCGGGGCGTGACCCTGCCGGGTTCGCTGGCCGAATACGTGGCCGTGCCGGCTGCCAGCCTGGTGGCCTTGCCGCCGCACCTGGATTTTGTGCACGGTGCGGCGCTGCCGATTGCGGCCACCACCGCCTGGAATGCGGTGCGGTCGGCATCGGTGCGTCCAGGGTCCGTCGTGGTGCTGCTGGGCACAGGCGGCGTTAGCATTTTTGCGCTGCAGTTTGCCAAGGCGAGCGGTGCCACGGTGATTCTGGCTTCATCGTCCGACGACAAGCTGGAGCGTGCGCGCCAGCTTGGCGCGGACCACCTGATCAACTACCGCGCCACCCCCGCTTGGGACGAGGAGGTGCTGCGGCTCACCAAGGGGCGCGGTACCGACCTGGTGGTGGAAACCGTGGGCGCCGCTACCCTGGCACGCTCGCTGCAGGCGGCTGCGTTCGGCGGCACGGTGTTCACGGTGGGCTTCGTCACGGGATCGGTGGCTTCCATCGACATGCTGCCGGTCATCGTGAAAGCCTTGCGCATCGTGGGCAACAACACGGGGTCGGTGGCCGACCTTGCGCAAGCCACGCAGGCCATTGCGGCGCACCGCATCGTGCCCGCCATCGACCGCGTGTTCGGCATCGATGAAACGCAGGCCGCGTATGCCGAACTCAGCGCGGGCGGGCGGCATTTTGGCAAGTTGGCCATCGTGCATTGACGCGGCACAGGCAGGGGGCTACAACGCCCTGCCGTCGGCCGATTCGGCGTGGCGCCGCGCTACAGCAGCACGGTGACGACCACAATCACCACGCCCAGCGCCAGGTTCACACCCACCCAGCTGCGGATGCTGCCCAGGGCCTCGCCCCCGGCGGGCCAGTCCGACGCAGCCACCGCCCGCTGCAGGCGCTTGAACAGTGCAAACCGGATGTGGCCGAAGATGGCCATCATGGCCAGACCCAGCGTGGCCATGATGGTCCAGTCCAGCGGCATGGCAAAGCTGCCCCCTGCCTGCACGGCCTGTTTGGCCACGCGGCCGATCATCCACAGCCCGCTGCCCAGTACCACCACCACCGCCACACTCACCGCAGCCAGAAAACGCTGCAACACATCGTGCATGAGCCGCACACGCAGCGGTGGCTCCAGCGACTGCGCAGCAGGGCGCAGGAAGAAATGGGCAAACACCATGCCGCCGATCCACACGATGACGGACAGGACATGGGCGAGCTGGAGTGCGTTGTAGAACATGGTGCTGGAGAACGAGGAGGACATGGATGGAATGGGATGGAGCACTGAGGGGTCAGGAAAGGCGCTTGCCAGGGTAGTTTTTTGCGGGAGCGAACAGGGTGCGCGCCCTGCGCAGGCCAACGGGCAGGAACACAGCCAGCACGATCAACCCCCAGATGGTCCCATAACACCAGCTGGCCGGGCCATGGCGGCCCATGCTCTCCAGGCCCGTCGTGGTTTCCAGCCAGGACCAGAAAGGGTGCAGCAGCACCGTCACCATGAACGCCAACGGCAAGGCCAGCGCCATGACGCCCAGGCTGGTGGCCAGCATGCGCAGCCCGTGCCCGCGTGGTGTGGTGCTTTGCGGGGGCGTTTGTGGGGGGGAGGTGTGATTGGCTGGGGCTGCGGGTTGCGTCATGGTGGCAGTCCGCCCTGGGGCGAAGCCACCCGCACCTGGTTGCCACCGTTTTTCTTGGACAGGTACATCGCCTCGTCCGCATGCCCCAGCAGGTGGTGTTCCTCGCCCCCATGCTCAGGGTAGATGGACACGCCGATGCTGGGCTGGATGGTCAGGTGGATGCCTTCCAGGTCAAAGGGCTGGCCAAAGGCCGCCAGGATCTTCTCGGCGGCGGCCGCAGCGTGCTCACGGGCATGGCCGCTTTCGAGCAGCACCACAAATTCGTCGCCGCCCAGGCGGGCGACGGTGTCGGAGCCACGCACGCATTCCAGCAGCCGCTGGGCCACACGCTGCAGCAGCAGGTCGCCCATGGCATGGCCCAGCGTGTCGTTGACTTGCTTGAATCTGTCCAGGTCGAGGAAGAGCAGTGACAACAGGCTTTGATCGCGCCGCGCGCGGGCCAGCGCCGTCTTGAGGCGGTCCAGAAACAGCTGGCGGTTGGGCAGGTGCGTGAGCTGGTCGTACTGCGCCATGTGCTCCAGGCGCTCGTGCATCTGCTTGCGCTCGATGGCGGCTGCGACCTGGGTGGAGACAAACTGCAGCAGTTCCTTGTCTTTTTCGGTGTAGCGGCCCTGCTCGTTGTAGCTTTGGAGCACCAGCGCACCAATGGCACCTTTCTGCGTTTGCAACGGCACGCCCAGCCAGTACAGCGGCGCGCGTTCGTGTGGCAGCTGCTGATGGAGCAGCGCCTCCAGGGTTCCGGTGTTGTCGGAGGGCGGTGGGTTGTCGGGGGTCAGCAGCAGGGTGCGGCCGCTGCGGATCACCTCGGCACACAGCGCATCCTGCACCAGGGTCGTCGGCGTGGGGGCGGGCCCCGGTTCGTTGACGTGGTACGGAAAACTCAACGAATCACTGCAGGCGTCGTAGAGCGCGACCGCGAAGTCGGTGGCAGGCAAAAGCCGTCCGATGATCTGGTGGATGTGCTGGAACAGTGCCTGAAGATTCTGGGTGGTGTGGGCAGCCTCGGAAATCGCATAGATCACCGCCTGCATGGACTCGGTGAACTTGCGCTCGGTGATGTCGTGCGCCACGGCCAGCCGCAGCTGCTTGTCGGGCAGCCAGCGCGCTGTCCAGCGAATGTGGGCGATGGAGCCGTCCTTGCGCACATAGCGGTTTTCAAACTGCAGCTGCAGGTGGCCTTCCATCACGCGCTGTGCCTGGCGCTGGGTGATCGCCAGATCTTCGGGGTGCACCATGTCGAGCATGCGCTTGCCGATGACTTCCTGGGGGGCGTAGCCAAAGATGCGCTCGAACGCCGGGCTCACAAACTCAATGGTGCTGTCCACATGGACGACGCAGACCGCGTCGAGCAGCAGGTCCACCACGTTCTGGGAAGGAATGCTTTGCATGGGGGGTAGCGCGCACAAGGTGCTGGGAAGACCCATTGTGCCGTGTGCTCCGTTCTTGTGCGGCACGGATGCAGGCCGCAATCCAAGGGCTATCCCGGAGAGATATGCTGATTGCTATGTAATTGATAGCTATTGGCGCTTGCAGTTAATGCGCTAGTGGCACTTTTTATCTGTATTTTTCTTCCAGCCCGTCCCAGGCGCTCTTGCGCACCAGCCGCTGGCGCTCCGCGAACGGCGCCACCAGGGCCGGGTCCTCATCGATGCGTTGGGTGTCGCGCAGCACGGTCAGTGCCTTTTGCATGCCGGCCACCGCGCCCTGCAGCGCCGCGTTGGCGTACAGCACCAGGCCATAGCCCAGCCCCGCCAGTTCTTCGGCACTGGTGATGGGCGTCTTGCCGCCGATCACCATATTCATCAGTTGCGGCGCCGCCAGCCGCTTGGGCAGGGCGCGGATCTCTTGCAGCGAGGTGACGGCCTCGACAAACAGGATGTCGGCGCCCGCTTCCTGAAAGCGCTGGGCGCGCTCCACGGCGGCCTCGAAACCCTGCGTGGCGCAGGCATCCGTGCGCGCCAGGATGAGAGTGTCCGGGTCGCGGCGCGCATCCACGGCGGCCTTGATCTTGCCCAGCATCTCGTTGGTGCTGATCACTTCCTTGCCATTGAAGTGCCCGCAGCGCTTGGGGCTGACCTGGTCTTCGAGCTGGATGCAGTCGGCCCCGGCGCGCTCCAGCGTGCGCACGGCGTGGTAGGTATTGAGGGCGTTGCCAAAGCCGGTGTCGGCATCCACGATGAGCGGCAGCTCCACGGCGTCGCGGATGCGGGCTGTGTGGTCAGCAATGTCGGTCAGGCCCATGAAGGCCTGGTCTGGCAGGCCGAACCACATGTTGGTGACACCTGCGCCGGTGATGTAGAGGGCTTCAAACCCCAGGTCGGCCACCACGCGGGCCGAGAGGGCGTTGAAGGCGCCGGGCACGATGACGCCCCGGCGGGCGTGGGCCAGGGCTTTGAGTTGTTGTCTGGTGGTTTGCATGGCGTTTCCTTGTGGTTTGATGCACTGAGCGGGTGTGGCTCGTGTTGCTGAAACTGGCGCAGCCGCTCAGGGGGATGGCACCCTGATCCAGCCTTCCATGAGGATGCGGGCGCTGCGGCTCATGAGGGCTTTGGTGACTTGCCAATCGCCGGCGTCGTTCTGCCGGGCCTCGGCACCCACGCGCAGGGTGCCCGAGGGGTGGCCGAATCGCACGCTGCTTCGCACGCCACCGCCCGCCGCCAGGTTGACCAGCGTGCCTGGTATGGCAGCGGCAGTGCCAATGGCCACGGCTGCCGTGCCCATCATCGCGTGGTGCAGCTTGCCCATGGAGAGCGCGCGCACCAGCAGGTCGATGTCTTGCGCCTCGATGCGTTTGCCGCTGGAGGCGGTGTAGCCAGCCGGGGGTGCCACAAAGGCGATCTTGGGGGTGTGCTGGCGGGTGGCGGCTTCGCCCAGGTTCTGGATCAGGCCCATGCGCAGGGCTCCGTGGGCGCGGATGGCTTCAAAGCGTGCAAGCGCCACCTGGTCCTCGTTGAGGTCGCCTTGCAGTTCGGTGCCTGCGCAGCCGATGTCCCGGGCATTCAGGAAGATGGTGGGGATGCCCGCATTGATCAGCGTGGCGGCAAAACTGCCTACGCCGGGAACCTCCAGCGTATCCACCACGTTGCCGGTCGGGAACATCGATCCGCCCGCGTCTCCTTCGTCGGCCGGGTCCAGGAACTCCAGCGCCACCTCGGCGGCTGCAAAGGTCACGCCGTCCAGCTCAAAGTCGCCCGTCTCCTGCACCTGCCCGTGGGTGATCGGCACGTGCGCCACGATGGTCTTGCCAATGTTGGCCTGCCAAATCCGCACGGTGAGGTTGCCATTCAGCGGAATGCGTGCGGCATCGATCAGCCCCATGTGGATGGCGCACGGCCCCACGGCGGCCGAGAGGTTGCCGCAATTGCCGCTCCAGTCCACGAAGGGCTTGTCGATGGACACCTGGCCGAAAAGGTAGTCCACGTCATGGCCTGGGCGTGTGCTGCGGCTCAGGATCACGGCCTTGCTGGTGCTCGACGAGGCATTGCCCATTCCGTCGATCTGCTTGCCATACGGGTCCGGGCTGCCCAGCACGCGCAGCAGCAAGGCGTCGCGGGCGGGGCCGGGTTGTTGGGCGGGGGCGGGCAGGTCCTGCAGTTGGAAGAACACGCCTTTGCTGGTGCCGCCACGCAGGTAGGTGGCCGGGACTCGAATTTGAGGAGATGGAAGCATTGGGGGCAAGAAGGAGCAGGCCGGTGCAGCCGGATGGTGGGTGACGGCGGTTCAAAACAGCCGCAGTTGTGTGTTGGAGGGATCTGGCGGTACGGGCTGCAATGGCCAGCGGCCAATGGTTTCGTAGCTGTAGCTTTTGCCGTTGCCGCCCACGACCAGCAGAAGTTCATCGAGGGTCCAGGCAATCGGGTCCATCCGGGTGGGGCCCAGGCGGGTTGGCGCCCAGTAGCTGATCGTGCTGTGTGGTGTGTGGCCCGTTTCTGTTGCCAGTCCTTCTTCGTACAACGCTTGTCGGACGGCAACAAGCAAAGCATCGAAGCAGTGCGGCCTTCCACGAGCCCTAAAGGACCAGTGGATTGTGTTTTTGCCCTGTTCTTTGTGCACCCCGTCGCGGATCCGGTTGAGCACCAATGTGCAGGCCTGCGCCCTCACGCATGCGCCCGCGCGCAGCATTTTCTGGCGCACCTCCGGGGTGTCCCCATAGCGGTCTGACAGGGTCTGGTGCCAGTTGTCCTGGGGGGACAGGGTGCTGCTGTCCAGCCCATTGCGTGCAACGGTCCTCCACATCGCTGCGGCCACTTCAGGCGGTGGCTTGGCCACGAAGATCAATCGGGGGCCTTTCATGGCCTGTGCCTCGCTCCGCATGGCTGACGGCCAGGAAGTCCTGCGCAAAGCGCTGCAGGACGCCACCGGCTTCGTAGATGGAAACCTCTTCGGCCGTATCCAGGCGGCAAGTCACAGGTACTTTGGCGCATCCCCCATTTTGACGGCGGATGACCAGCGTGAGGCAGGCGCCTGGCGCGCGGTGGCCTTCCACGTCGTAGGTCTCCGTCCCATCCAACCCCAGCGTGATCCGATTGACCCCCGCCTCAAACTCCAGCGGCAACACCCCCATGCCAATCAGGTTGGTGCGGTGGATGCGCTCGAAGCCCTCGGCCACCACCACCTCCACACCCGCCAGCCGGACGCCCTTGGCGGCCCAGTCGCGGCTGGACCCCTGGCCGTAGTCGGCACCGGCAATGATGATGAGCGGCTGGCGGCGGTTCAGATAGGTTTCCATGGCCTCCCACATGCGCATGACCCGGCCTTCGGGCTCCACGCGGGCGAGCGATCCCTTTTTCACTTTGCCATCCACCACGGCCATCTCGTTGACGAGCTGCGGGTTGGCAAACGTGGCGCGCATGGCGGTGAGGTGGTCACCCCGGTGCGTGGCGTAGGAGTTGAAGTCCTCCTCGGGCACGCCCATGTGGGCCAGGTATTCGCCCGCTGCGCTGTCCGGCAGGATGGCGTTCGATGGCGACAGGTGGTCGGTGGTGATGTTGTCGGGCAGGATGGCCAGCGGACGCATGCCTTTCAACGTGCGCGGGTGGGCGGCGAGTGCACCGATGCCCTCGGTGTCCCAGTAGGGCGGGCGGCGGATGTAGGTGGACTGCGGGCGCCACTCGTACTGCGGCGACACGCGCTGGCCATCGTCGTGTCGGATGGCGAACATGGGTTCGTACACGGCGCGGTATTGCGCGGGCTTCACGGCAGTTTTCACCACGGCGTCGATTTCTTCGTCACTGGGCCACAGGTCCTTGAGGCGAATCGCCTGGCCGTCCACCACCGCCAGCACGTCCTTTTCGATGTCAAAACGCACCGTGCCCGCAATCGCATAGGCCACGACCAGCGGGGGCGAGGCCAGGAAGGCCTGCTTGGCATAGGGGTGGATGCGCCCGTCGAAATTGCGGTTGCCCGAGAGCACGGCGGTGGCGTACAGGTCGCGGTCAATGATCTCCTGCTGAATGGCAGGGTCCAGCGCGCCACTCATGCCATTGCAGGTGGTGCAGGCAAAGGCCACGATGCCAAAGCCGAGCTTTTCCAGGTCGGCCAGCAAACCCGATTCCTTCAAATAGAGCTCCACCGCCTTGGAGCCGGGCGCCAGCGAGGTCTTGACCCAGGGCTTGCGCGTGAGGCCCAGCCGGTTGGCGTTGCGCGCCAGCAGCGCGGCGGCGATCACGTTGCGCGGGTTGGAGGTGTTAGTGCAGCTGGTGATGGCGGCAATGACCACGGCGCCATCGGGCATCGTGCCGTCCTGTGGTGCGGGCATGGCCCAGGGGCCTGCGATGCCTTGGGTCGCCAGGTCGGACGTGGCCACGCGCGCATGCGGGTTGGAGGGGCCGGCCAGGTTGCGCACCACGCTCGACAGGTCGAACACCAGGTTGCGCGCGTAGACCGCATCTTTGAGGGTGTCGGACCACAATCCCGCTGCCTTGGCATAGGTCGCGACCAGCTTCACTTGCTCCGCCTCGCGGCCCGTCAGCGTCAGATACTCCAACGTCTGTTCGTCGATGCTGAACAGGGCCGCCGTGGCGCCGTATTCGGGCGCCATGTTCGAGATGGTGGCGCGGTCGCCAATCGTGAGTTTGGCGGCGCCTTCGCCAAAAAACTCCAGGTAGGCGCCCACCACCTTGGCCTTGCGCAAAAACTCGGTGAGCGCCAGCACCACGTCGGTGGCGGTAATGCCGTCCTGGCGCTGGCCGGTCAGCTCCACGCCCACCATCTCGGGCAGCCGCATCATCGATGCACGCCCCAACATCACGTTCTCGGCCTCCAGGCCGCCCACGCCAATGGCGATCACGCCCAGGGCGTCCACATGCGGTGTGTGGCTGTCGGTGCCCACGCAGGTGTCGGGGTAGGCCACGCCCCGGTCGGCATGGACCACGGGCGACATTTTTTCCAGATTGATCTGGTGCATGATCCCGTTCCCCGCCGGGATCACATCCACATTGGCAAAGGCTTTTTTGGTCCACTCGATGAAGTGGAAGCGGTCTTCGTTGCGGCGGTCTTCGATGGCGCGGTTCTTGGTGAAAGCGTCGGGGTCGAACCCGCCACACTCCACGGCCAGCGAGTGGTCCACGATGAGCTGCACTGGCACCACAGGGTTCACCTGGGCCGGGTCGCCGCCCTCCTTGGCAATCGCATCGCGCAGGCCCGCCAGATCCACCAGCGCCGTCTGGCCCAGGATGTCGTGGCACACCACGCGTGCCGGGTACCAGGGGAAGTCGCGGTCGCTGCGCCGCTCGACGAGCTGGCGCAGGCAGTCGTTGATGGTGGCCGGATCGGCGCGGCGCACGATGTTTTCGGCGTGGACCCGGGCGGTGTAGGGCAGGGTGGCCCAGGCGCCCGGTTGCAGAGATTCGACAGCCTCGCGGGCATCAAAGTAGTCGAGCTGCGTGCCGGGCAGCTTCTTGCGATACAGAGTGTTCATGAGCGTGGGGCAGGGGGCTTCGGCCGTTTGGTTTTACTTGCGGTCCTGGATTGGTACGAACGCCAGGTCTTCGGGCCCGGTGTAGTTCGCACTCGGCCGGATGATCTTGTTGTCCTGCCGCTGCTCGATGATGTGCGCTGCCCAGCCGCTGGTGCGTGCGATGACGAACAGCGGCGTGAACATGGCGGTGGGCACACCCATCATGTGGTAGCTCACGGCGCTGAACCAGTCGAGGTTGGGGAACATCTTTTTCACCTCCCACATCACGGTCTCCAGCCGCTCGGCAATGTCATACATCTTGGTGCTGCCAGCCTCTTGCGACAAGTTGTGCGCCACGCCTTTGATGACCACATTGCGCGGGTCGCTCACGGTGTAGACCGGGTGGCCGAAGCCAATGACCACCTCCTTGGCCTCCACGCGGCGGCGGATGTCGGCCTCGGCTTCGTCCGGGCTGTCGTAGCGTTTCTGGATCTCGAAAGCCACCTCGTTCGCGCCGCCATGCTTGGGGCCCCGCAGCGCGCCGATGGCGCCGGTGATGGCCGAATACATGTCGCTGCCCGTGCCCGCCACCACGCGGGCGGTGAAGGTGCTGGCGTTGAACTCGTGTTCTGCATAGAGATTGAGCGAAGTGTGCATGGCACGCTCCCAGGCAGCGCCGGGTTTGGAGCCGTGCAGCAGGTGCAAGAAGTGCGCACCGATCGAGTCGTCATCCGTCTCCACCTCGATGCGACGGCCCGAACTGGCCCAGTGGTGCCAATAGAGCAGCATGGAGCCCAGTGATGCCATGAGCCGGTCGGCAATGTCGCGAGCACCCGGCAGGTTGTGGTCGTCCTTTTCAGGCAGCGCACAGCCCAGGGCCGAGACGCCCGTGCGCATCACGTCCATGGGGTGGCTGGCGGCGGGCAGTTGCTCCAGCGCCTGCTTCACACTCATCGGCAGGCCGCGCAGGGCCTTGAGCTTGGCCTTGTAGGCGCGCAGTTCGGCGCGCGTGGGCAGCTTGCCGTGTACCAGCAGGTGGGCGATTTCTTCGAATTCGCAGACCTCCGCAATGTCGAGGATGTCGTAGCCCCGGTAGTGCAGGTCGTTGCCCGTGCGGCCTACGGTGCACAGGGCGGTGTTGCCCGCCGCCACGCCCGAGAGCGCGACGGACTTCTTGGGCTTGAAGCCCGGGGTTTCAACGGTGGTAGTCATGCGGTCTCCTGGTTTACATATGTGTTGGTGATGGCAGCGGGGCGGCCTTTGCCATCCACCGCCACCATTTCAAAAATCCCCTTCAGCACTTCGTCCTGGGGCGAGCCCAGCGTGGCGGCCAGACCGGTCACGCACACGGTGAGCGAGCTGCGGCCGACGCGGGTGACCCAGGCGCGCAGCGTGAGCACATGGCCCACGGGCACCGGGGCCAGAAAGCACACATCGGTCACGCCCGCCATCACCACGTCGCGCGCTGCGGCACCGCGTGCGGCCAGAAACGCCGCCTTGGCCATGAGTTGCAGGGCGTTGCCGCCAAACAGCGTGCCGTAGTGGTTGGCCAGGGTGGGGAACACAATCTCCGTCAGCTCGACGGTGCCAGTGGGGGTTGTCATGCTTCGCAATTTACGCACAATGGCATCCCTCTGTAAGTCCTGAATTGGCGAATGATTGCGAATGCAAAACCGTCAATTTGCAAATATTGCGAATGATGGTGAAGGTGCTACCAAGCACCACTGAGAAAGATGGAATGAAAAAAACCTTCATGGGTGTGCGCCTGCGCCGCCTGCGCGAAGAGCGCGGCATGACCCAGGTGGCGCTGGCCCGGGCGCTGGACCTGTCGGCCAGCTACCTCAACCAGCTGGAGCAGAACCAGCGCCCACTCACGGTGCCTGTGCTGCTCAAGATCAATGCTGTGTTCGGTGTGGACGTGCAGCGCTTTTCGGACGACGACGAGGCGCGCCTCATCACCGGCCTGCGCGAGGTGCTGGCGGACCTGCCTGCCGGTGTGGGCAGGGAGGGCGCGGGCGATGCCGTGTCCCTGGCCGAGATCCGAGAGCTGGCCGCCGGCATGCCCGCTGTGGCGCGCACGCTGTTAGCGTTGCACCAGCGGCACCGCCAGGTGCTGGAACGGCTAGAGGCGCTGGGCAGCCTGGGTGACGACCGCAGTGGGGTGGCCCCACTGCCCAGCCACCCGCCCATGGCCTATGAAGAGGTGCGCGACTTCTTCTTTGCGCGCCAGAACCACATTGCCGAGCTGGACGACGCGGCCGAACGATGCGCCGCCGACTGGGGCCTGCTGCCCGGCCGGGCCGATGAGGCGCTGGCCCAACGCCTGCTCGTGGCCCACGGAGTGCGTGTGGTGGACGTGACCGAACTGCCAGGGCAGGCGCAGCGCGTATTCCATGCCGACACGGGGGTGCTGCAACTGGCGGCCGGTCTCGAACGGGGGCAGCGTGCCTTCCAGATGGCGACGCAGCTGGCGTTTCTGGAGCAGGGTGACGCGCTGCAGCGCATTGCCGACGGCGCCGCGCTGTCGAGCGACCAGGCCCGGGCGCTGGCACGCATTGGCCTGGCCAACTACTTTGCGGGGGCGCTGGTGCTGCCCTACACGGCCTTTTTGCGGGCGGCCGAAGCGGCGCGCTACGACATCGACCGGCTGGGCCACCAGTTTGGCGTGGGCTTCGAGACGGTGTGCCACCGCCTGTCCACCTTGCAACGCCCCAACGCGCGCGGCGTGCCGTTCTTCTTCATCCGCGTGGACCGCGCGGGCAACATCAGCAAGCGGCAGTCGGCCACGCACTTTCACTTCAGCAAGATCGGCGGCACCTGCCCACTTTGGAATGTGTACGAGGCCTTCGCCCAGCCAGGCCGCACCGTGCCGCAGGTGGCGCGCATGCCCGATGGCCGCGCCTACCTGTGGGTGGCCCGCGCGGTGTCGCGCAGCGGGGGCGGGTGGGGCGTGCCCGGCAAGGAGTTCTCGGTGGCACTGGGCTGCGACATCCGGCATGCACCGCAGCTGGTGTATTCCCGTGGGCTGGACCTGGCCAACCCCGAGGCCGCCGTGCCGATTGGCATGGGCTGCAAGGTGTGCGAGCGGGACGCCTGCCCGCAGCGAGCCTTCCCGCCCATCGGGCGGGCGCTGGATGTGAACGAGAACCGCAGCCGGTTCGCGCCGTATCCGGTGGCCGTGAGCCACGCACCGAGGCCGTCTTGACCCAGACTATAAAAATCACTCATCAATTCATAGCTGAAGACGCATGGGGCTGTTGCGCTGACGGCACTTTCCACCAAATAACTGGTTGGTAACCAGTTGTTATGCCGAAGGTTGCTCCAAAGCCTGGCGGATTGCCGCTATCCTGCGTTTTGCCCGGCGCCCTGGTGCGGCTGCCGCCGCGTATACCCATAACGCCAGTACCACTGCCCAGGCTCTGTTCTGATACCGAATGCCAACCCGCCCCACGCCATGGCCCCTCTGACGCAAAACGGTCGATACCGGCACTGGATGGCCGGATTGAGCGTGGCCGTGCTCGGGGTGACGATGAGCCTCTGGCTGGCATGGCAGCAGGCCGATTCCGTGGCCCAGGTCGGACGGGCGCGGTTCATGCAGGAGGCGCGCGCGTTTGCCGATGCGCTGAGCCAGCGCATCGAAGGTCATACCGAAGTCGTCAACGGCCTGCGTGGCCTGTTCACAGCCAATCCCCACCTCACGCGCCTGGAGTTTGAGCGTGCAGCCAGCGACCTTGAGGTGGGCCAGCGGTATCCCGGTGTGCGCAATCTGTCGTTCACCCGCTGGGTGCCCGGGGCCGAACGGGCGGCCTATGAAACCCGCGTGCGCGCCGACACATCGCTGACGACCCAGGGCTACCCCAACTTTGCCATCCGGCCGCCGGGCGAGCGGGCTGAGTATTTTGTGGCGGAATACCTGTGGCCCATGGCCGGCAACGAAAGTGTGCTGGGCCTGGACATCAGCGCCCAGCCCACCAACCTGGCCGCCATGCAGTACAGCCGGGACAGTGGCCACACGGTGGCCTCGGCACCGTTCGATTTGCTGCAGGAGGAAACCCACCGCCCCGGTTTCGTGATCCGCGTGCCGGTGTTTGATTACACGGCGGGCACGCCAGAGCCGCGTTTCATCGGTGCCGTGGCATCGACCATCCGGGTGTTCGACCTGGTGCAGGCGCTGGGCAGCCAGGGGCTGCTCAATGGGATTGTGGTGTCCATGGAAGACTACGGCTCGGTCCGGGCGGGCTCCACCGACACCACGGTGCGGCCCTTGCTCGCGCAGTCCTCGGCGGCGCTTCCGGGCGCGCCGCCCTTTGTGCGCGAGTTGCAGGTGCATGACCGGCGCTGGCGCCTCACCTTCCACCCTTCGCGCTCGTTCCTGTCGCCGTCCGAGGCGCGGCTGCCCGTGCTGGTCGGCCTGGGCGGCGCCCTGGTCTCGCTGCTGCTGGCATCTACCGTGGGCCTGCTGATGCGCCAGCGCACGCTGGCCCTTGCGCGGGCCCAGGCGTCCGACGAAGCCCGGCACGAGAGTGAAGAGCGCTTTCATGCCCTGTTCAACCAGGCCAGCGTGGGCGTGGCGCTGCTCGATACCTCCACCGGCCAATTTCTGCGCGCCAACCAGCGCTATTGCGACATCGTGGGCTACAGCCCCGAGGAAATGCGGGCGCTCCAGGTCCAGGCCCTCATCCACCCAGACGACCTGGAGACAGACGCGCAGCATCTGGAGCGCCTGAAGAAGGGGGATGTGCCCGAATACCGGCTGGAAAAGCGCTACCTCCACAAGAACGGGCAAGTGGTGTGGGTAGACCTCACGGTGTCGCCCATGTGGGTGCCGGGGGCCAAGCCCGACCACCACATCGCGGTGGTGCAGGACATCACGGCGCGCAAGCGCATGGAAGACACCCTGCGCAGCAACGAGCACCGGCTGCGCGGCATCCTGGAGCACCTGCCCATGGGGCTGTGCCTGGTCCAGCCCGACGGGCGCATCAGTTTTCGCAACGCGCGTTATGTCCAGATCTGTGGCTACACGGCGGAAGACGTGCCGGACGTGGAAACCTGGTGGCAGCGCGCTTACCCCGACGAAGCCGAACGCACCGCTGTCCACGGGGCCTGGCGCAGGGCCGCACAGCAGGCGCTGGCGGGCGACGGGGTGATAGCCGCCAGCGAATACACCATCCGCTGCGCCGATGGCACGCGGCGCCCGGTCGAGGTGTCCGGCGTGGTGGTGGAGGGCGGGCACCTTGTGACCATGCAGGACCTGAGCCAGCGCAAGGCGGCCGAGGAAGAGATCAACTACCTGGCCTACTACGACCCGCTCACCCGCCTGCCCAACCGCCGCCTGCTCATGGACCGCCTGCAACAGGCGCTGGCCACGAGTGCCCGCCACCAGCGCAGCGGCGCCTTGCTGCTGCTGGATCTGGACAATTTCAAGACACTCAACGAAACCCGGGGCCATGACAGCGGCGACAACCTGCTGCTGCAGGTGGCGCACCGGCTGCGCAGCTGTGTGCACGAAGACGACACCGTGGCCCGCCAGGGGGGCGATGAGTTTGTGGTGGTGCTGGAAGACCTGGGTGACAACCCGGAGGATGCCGCAGCCCGCAGCGAAGAAGTCGGCCAGCGCATCCTGACCGCACTGCGGGAGCCTTACCTGCTCAACGGCGCCGCGCACCACAGCTCGCTGAGCATGGGGGTCACCATTTTCAGCGGGATGCGCGAGACGGTGGACGAGCTGCTCAAGCGGGCCGACCTGGCCCTCTACCAGGCCAAGAATGCGGGCCGTGACACCTTGCGCTTTTACGACCCCCAGATGCAGGCGGCCGTCAGCGCGCGCGCCGCACTGGAACTGGACATGCGCATTGGCCTGGCGCAGGGCCAGTTCGAGCTGTACTACCAGCCACAGATCGACCGGGGCCGCATCACCGGGGCCGAGGCATTGCTGCGCTGGCGCCACCCGCGCGATGGGTTTGTCTCGCCCGCACATTTCATCCCGCTGGCGGAGGAGACCGGCCTCATCCTTCCGCTGGGTGAATGGGTGCTCCAGGCGGCCTGCGCACAGTTGGCGCGTTGGGCGCAACACCCCGACCTGGCGGTGCTGGGCATGGCCGTGAACGTGAGCCCGCGCCAGTTCCACCAGAGCGGTTTTGTGGCCCAGGTGCTGGCGGCACTGGCCAGCTCGGGGGCGCAGGGGCCCCAGCTCAAGCTGGAGATGACCGAAGGCCTGCTGCTGCAGGACGTGGAGGACACGATCGAGAAGATGGGCCAGCTCAAAGGGTATGGCGTGGGCTTCTCGCTGGACGACTTTGGTACTGGATATTCGTCGCTGGCCTATCTCAAGCGCCTGCCGCTGGACCAGCTCAAGATCGACCAGAGCTTCGTGCGCGACGTGCTTACCGACCCCAACGACGCCGCCATCGCCCGCACCGTGGTGGCGCTGGGCACCAGCCTGGGCCTGCGCGTGATTGCCGAAGGGGTGGAAACCGAGGCCCAGCGCGAGTTTCTGGAGCGCCACAACTGCCACGCCTGGCAGGGTTACCTCTTCAGCCCGCCCGTGCCGGTGGCGGAGTTCGAGGCGCTGGTGCGCAAAACCAATGGGGTGGACGCGCAAGACGCACAGGACGCGTAGCCCGGGAACGCTGCTCCAATCCGGCCCCGGGGCCTTGCTGGTACTGCGGGGAGTATCAATATTGGTAGCAATGAATCGTTGCTGGATAAGCGGAAGCCCCCATTTTTTCCAAATGTTTCCGTTGTGCCCTGGCTGTGGGGCGCTACCGTGCCGCCGAGGACCGGTGGCTGTCAGGCGGCGCGGTATCATTCCGCCCTTGTGCGACCTGCGTGTTCCGGCCCGGAACGTCCATCCGGCGCCACTTTGCATCCCTGCCTCCATCCTATTTTTGCCCGCCCCCTGACCCGTGCGTCTCACCTCGATCAAGCTTTCCGGATTCAAGTCGTTCGCTGAACCCACCAACTTCATGCTGCCCGGGCAACTGGTGGGCGTTGTGGGGCCGAACGGCTGCGGCAAGTCCAACATCATGGACGCGGTGCGCTGGGTGCTGGGTGAGAGCAAGGCCAGCGAGCTGCGCGGCGAGTCCATGCAGGACGTGATCTTCAGCGGCACCACCACGCGCAAGCAGGCGAGCCGCGCCAGTGTGGAGCTGGTGTTCGACAACTCCGACCACCGCGCCGGCGGCCAGTGGGGCCAGTACGGCGAGGTCGCGGTGCGCCGCGTGCTTACGCGCGACGGCACCAGCAGCTACTACCTGAACAATCAGCCGGTGCGCCGCCGTGACGTGCAGGACGTGTTCCTGGGTACGGGCCTGGGGCCGCGGGCCTACGCCATCATCGGCCAGGGCACCATCAGCCGCATCATCGAATCGCGCCCCGAAGAGCTGCGCCTGTTTCTCGAAGAGGCCGCCGGTGTCTCCAAGTACAAAGAGCGCCGCCGCGAGACGGAAAACCGCCTTTCGGACACGCGCGAGAACCTCACGCGGGTCGAAGACATCCTGCGCGAGCTGAACGCCAACCTCGAAAAACTCGAAAAGCAGGCCGAGGTGGCCGCCAAATACAACACGCTGCAGGCCGACGCCACGCTCAAGCAGTACCAGCAGTGGTTTTTGAAGCGCGCCGAGGCCGAAGAGCAGCAGAACAAGGTGCGCCTGGACGGCCTGCAAGCCGTCAACGACCTTGAATCGCGCATGGCCGACCTGCGCGCCGTCGAGTCCGATCTCGAAACCATCCGGCAGGCCCACTATGCGGCGGGCGACCAGGTGAACCAGGCCCAGGGCAAGCTTTATGAAGCCACGGCCGAGGTCGGCAAGCTCGAAGCCGAGATCCGCTACGTGATCGAAGGCCGCCAGCGCGTGGAGCAGCGCCTGGTCACGCTGGCCGAGCAGATCGCCCAGTGGCAGGCCCGCAAGGAAGAGGCTGACATCGAGCTCGAAAACCTGGCCGGTGCCGGCGTGGACGCCGAAGAACGCGCCGAGATGCTGGCCGCCCAGGTCGAAGAGCAGGCCATGCAGCTGCCCGACCTGGAAGAAGCCCTGCGCCAGGCCCAAAGCCGCACGGCCGAGCAGCGCAGCAGCGTGGTGCAGGTGCAGCAGCAGATTGGCGTGCTGGCCGCCGAGCAGCGCAGCATCGACGAACAAAGCCGCCAGCTCGACAGCCGCTTCGAGCGCCTGCGCACCGACCGCAATGCGCTGGCCGCGCCCGATGAAGCCCGCCTGACGAACCTGCGTGAGCAGCTCGAAGAAGCGCAAGAGATTGCCGAGACCACCGAAGCCCGACTGCACGAACTGCAGGAGTCCGTGCCCCAGCTCGACGACGACCGCCGCACCCGCCAGCAGGCCGTCAACACCGAAAGTGCCCGCCAGGCCGACCTGTCGGCGCGCATGGAGGCCCTGAAGGCGCTGCAGGAAAAGGTCAAGACCGACGGCAAGCTGCGTCCCTGGCTGGCCAAACATGGCCTCGACGGCCTGCAAGGTCTGTGGAGCCGCATCCACATCGAACCCGGCTGGGAAAACGCGCTGGAAGCTGCATTGCGCGAGCGACTGGCCGCGCTGGAAGTAGGGCGCCTGGACATGGTGCGTGGCTTCCTCGGCTCCGGCGGCAACGATGCGCCCCCAGCTCGGCTGGCCTTCTACAGCGCCCCCGCAGCAGGCCACCCCGAGCCATCGTCACCCCATGCCCGCTTGTCCGACCTGCTGCGCCTGAACGATGCCGGCCTGCGTGCCGTGATGGTGGACTGGCTGCAAGGCTGCTACACCGCCCCCACGCTGGACGACGCCCTGGCCCGCCGCAGCACGCTGCAACCCGGGGAGGTGGTGTTTGTTCCTACCGGCCATGCGGTCAGCGCCCACAGCGTGAGCTTTTACGCGCAGGACTCCGAGCAGTCCGGCATGCTGGCCCGCGCGCAGGAGATCGAGCACCTCGAAAAAGAATTGCGCGCGCAGGCACTGATCGCCGAAGAATCGCGCACCGCCCTGGTCCGCGCCGAGGCCGCGTATGCCGATGCCTCCCAGCGCTTGGTGGCCGCCCGCCGCGAAGCCACCGAAACCCAGAGCCGTGCCCACGAGCTGCAGGTCGAAACCCTGCGCCTCACGCAGTTGGCCGAACAGACCCGCGCGCGCAGCCAGCAAATCGACGGCGACCTGGCCGAGGTGGAGGCCCAGTTGGCCGATCTGCAGGAACGCCGCGTGGCGGCCGAAGCGCGCTTTGAAGAACTGGACATGCAACTGGCCGACAGCCAGGAGCGCGAGGCCCAGCTGGGCGACAAGGTCATCGAAGCCGAGCGCAAGCTCACCGCTTGCCGCGAGCAGCAGCGCACGCTGGAGCGCCAGGCGCAAGAGGCCACCTTCTCGCAACGCAGCCTGGAGGCGCGCCGCGCCGAACTCAACCGCTCCATCGAAACTGCCACCCAGCAGGCCAAGGCCTTGGCCGACGAAGAGCAGCGCGCGCGCGATGAGCTTGCCCGCCTGTCGGATGCGGCCGCGCAAGGCGGCCTGCAGGCCGCACTGGAAGTGAAAATGGAGCGCGAAAAAGCGCTTGGCGCCCAGCGAAGCGAATACGACGACCTCACCACCAAGCTGCGGGCCAGCGATGAACGCCGCATGCAGCTCGAACGCGCGCTGGACCCGCTGCGCGCCCGCATCACCGAATTCCAGCTCAAGGAACAGGCCGCGCGCCTGGGCCTGGAGCAGTACACCACCTTGCTGGCAGACGCGCAGGCGGATCTGGAGGCCGTGGCCCAGTCGATCACCGACGGCAACGTGCGCGTGACCGGCCTGCAAAGCGAAATCGACCGCCTGCACCGTGAAATCGCCGCCCTGGGCGCCGTCAATCTGGCCGCGCTGGACGAACTCAAGCTGGCCAGCGAGCGCAAGATTTTCCTGGACGCACAGACGGCCGACCTGACCGAGGCCATGAACACGCTGGAAGACGCGATCCGCAAGATCGACGGTGAAACACGCCAGCTGCTCTCGGGCACCTTCGACACCGTCAACGGGCATTTTGGGCGCATGTTCCCCGAGCTGTTTGGCGGTGGGCAGGCCAAGTTGATCATCACCGGCGACGAAATCCTCGACTCCGGCGTGCAGGTGATGGCCCAGCCGCCCGGCAAGAAGAACCAGACCATCCACCTGCTGTCGGGTGGCGAAAAAGCCCTCACGGCGATTGCGCTGGTGTTTGCCATCTTCCAGCTCAACCCCGCGCCGTTCTGCCTGCTGGACGAGGTGGATGCGCCGCTGGACGACGCCAACACCGAGCGCTACGCCAAGCTGGTCTCCAGCATGAGCAAGGGCACGCAGTTCTTGTTCATCAGCCACAACAAGATCGCGATGGAAATGGCCGAGCAACTGATCGGCGTGACCATGCAGGAGCAGGGCGTGTCGCGCATCGTGGCCGTCGATATGGAATCGGCCCTCTCCATGGCAGACGCTTGAAACAACCCACCCAACCATGAGCACATTGCAACTGAGTCTGGCCATCATCGGCGGTCTGGTGCTGGCCCTCATCGTGGCCTACAACACCTGGACCTCGCGCCGCAATGCGCCCAAGCGCGCCCTGCCGCAAGACCCCGTGGACCCTGCCGGTGAACCGGCCCAGCGCCAGGAGCCCGGCTTCGACGCGGGGGCTACCGTCGCCGTGCCGCCGGGTGAATACCACGGCCTGGACCGTGGCCCCGATCCCTCGGAGCACGCCGTGGACCCGGGCGATGCCCTGCAGCTGCCCGTGCCGCCGTTCTCGCTGGAGCGCCGCCCCGGGCTCGATCCGCTCATTGATGTGATTGCATCACTGCAGCCTGAGCATGTGGTCTCGGGCGACGCTGCCCTGGCTGCGCTGCCGCCCACGCGCCGCGCAGGCAGCAAGCCGTTTGCCATCGAAGGGCTCAACGAAGCGACCCAGCAGTGGGAAACCCCTGCACCTGGCCAGCGCTATCAGAGCTTTCAGGCCGGCGTGCAACTGGCCAACCGCATGGGGGCGCTCAACGAGATCGAGTTTTCGGAGTTTGTCGTCAAGGCCCAGGCCTTTGCCGACACCGTGAACGCCGCGCCCGACTTCCCCGACATGCTGCAGGAAGTGGCCCGAGCGCGTGAGCTGGACCAGTTCGCCAGCGACCACGACGCTCAGCTGATGTTCATGCTGCGCGCCCGCCAGGCCGCCTGGAGCCCCGGCTACGTGCAGCAGAACGCCGCCCGCTTGGGTTTTGTGCCCGGTGCCATGCCAGGCCGCCTGGTACTGCCCGCCAGCGCACAGGGCCTGCCACCGCTGCTCACGCTGGGCTACGACACCCAGGCTGCGCTGGCCGAAGACCCCGACCAGTCCGCCATCCGCGACATCACCCTGAGCCTGGACGTGGCCCAGGTGCACCGCACCGAACAGCCTTTTGCGCGCCTGCGCGACGTAGGGGCCGCGCTGTGCGACGCGATGGACGGGGTGCTCTGCGACCAGAACGGCCAGCCGCTGCCCACGATGGCCATGGACCCCATTGCTGCGGACCTGGAGCTGCTGTACGACCAGCTCGACGGACGCGATCTGTCGGCGGGATCGGTGCTGGCGCGCCGGCTTTTTAGCTAGGCCTCCGCATGAGCGCAACGCTGGTACGGCTGGCGCATGAGGTCGATCACAGCGCCGTCAGGGCGCTGTACCGCGAATTGCGGCCCCAGGACCCTGTGCTGGGCGACGATGCATCGCTGGACAACTTTCGCGCCGTGCTGCAGTCCCCTACCGTGCGGCTGGTGGTGGCGCTGTGGCATGGCGAGGTCGGCGCGACCTGCATGCTGGTGCTCCTGCCCAATTTCGCCAGCGCCGGGATGCCTATTGGTGTCGTCGAGCATGTCATCACGGGTGGGCGCTTCCGACGCCAGGGACTGGCCCGGGCAGCGCTGGAGTTCGCGCTGGACGCAGCCTGGGCCCTGAACTGCTGCAAGGTTTTCCTGCTGTCGGGTGCGCAGCGCGCGGATGCCCACAGGCTCTATGAATCCGTAGGCTTCGCGGGCGGCAGGGAACTGGGGTTTGTCAAAAAGAATCCCAGCTTGGGCCACCATGACTGAACAATCAGATCTTTTTTCGGCCCCAGCGCCCGCAGATCAAGCGCAACCGGCTATCAAAATCAAAGCGCTGCGCGACCAGCTCAACCAGTGGGCGCACCAGTACTACGTGCTGGACGAACCCACGGTGCCCGACGCTGAATACGACCGCGTGTTCCGCGAACTGCAGGGGCTGGAGGCCGCGCACCCTGATCTGGTTACCCCCGATTCACCCACGCAGCGCGTGATTGGCGCGGTGATGGAGGGCTTGGCCTCGGTGCGCCACGCGGTGCCCATGCTCAGCATCCACACCGAGACCGACACCGAGGCCACGGGCGCGCAGGCGTTTGATGCCCGCGTGCGGCGCGAGCTGGGCCTGACCGACGCTGACCCCGCCATTGAATACGTGGCCGAGCCCAAGTTCGATGGCCTGGCCATGAGCCTGCGCTATGAAAACGGCCGCCTGGTGCAGGCCGCCACACGGGGTGATGGTGAAGTGGGCGAGGACGTGACGCACAACATCCGCACCATCCGGCAGATTCCGCTGACCTTGCCCGACGGCGTGCCGCCGCTGCTGGAAGTACGCGGCGAGGTCTACATGCGCCGCGCCGACTTCGACGCGCTCAATGAGCGCCAGCGGGAGCAGGGCGGCAAGACCTTTGTGAACCCGCGCAATGCGGCTGCGGGGGCGGTGCGCCAGCTCGACTCCGGCATCACCGCCCAGCGCCCCTTGAGTTTTTTTGCCTATGGCCTGGGCGCCATCACGCCGCCCGGCGAGGGTGGGCCGGTGTTCCGCACGCACTACGAGATGCTGTTGACCCTCAAATCATGGGGTTTTCCGGTCGCGGCGCAGGTGCAGATTGCGACAGGCGCTACGGAATTGGTAGCGTTTCACCAGCAGGTGGGCGCCAGCCGCGATGCGTTGCCCTACGACATTGACGGTGTGGTCTACAAGGTCAACTCGCTGCAGCTGCAGCGCGACCTGGGTTTCAAGACCCGCGAGCCGCGCTGGGCCGTGGCGCACAAGTACCCAGCACAGGAGATGGCCACGAAGATCGAAGGCATCGATGTGCAGGTGGGCCGCACCGGCAAGATCACGCCGGTCGCGCGCCTCGCGCCCGTGTTTGTGGGGGGCGTCACCGTTACCAATGCTACGTTGCACAACCTGTTCGAGATCCGCAAGAAGGGTGTGCGCGTGGGCGACACCGTCATCGTGCGCCGTGCGGGCGATGTGATTCCTGAGGTGGTGGGCGTGATGCCTGGCAACCGCATGGGCTATGTGCCCAACTTCCAGATGCCCAAGGCCTGCCCGGTGTGCGGCAGCGACGTGGTGCGCGAAAAAGGCGAGGCCAACCACCGCTGCACGGGTGGCCTGTTCTGCGCCGCACAGCGTAAGGAGGCCATCCTGCACTTTGCCGCGCGCCGCGCCATGGACATCGAGGGCCTGGGCGACAAGCTGGTGGACCAGCTGGTGGACGCCAACGTGATCCGTACGCTGCCCGACCTGTACCGGCTGGGCCTGACCTCCCTCATCGCGCTGGAGCGCATGGCCGAAAAATCGGCCCAGAACGTGCTGGCGGCGCTCGAAAAATCCAAGCAGACCACCTTGCCACGTTTTCTGTTCGGCCTGGGGCTGCGCCATGTGGGCGAGGCCACGGCCAAGGACCTCGCACGGCACTTTGGCACGCTGGACGCCATCATGGATGCGAGCGTGGAGCAGTTGCTGGAGGTGAACGATGTGGGCCCCGTGGTGGCACAGAGCCTGCACACCTTCTTCCAGCAGCCGCACAACCGCGAGGTGGTCGAACAACTGCGCGCCTGCGGCGTGACCTGGCCCGAAGGCCCTGTGGCCGAACGCGCCCCGCAGATCCTCGCGGGCAAGACCGTGGTGCTGACCGGCACCCTGCCGACCTTGAGCCGCGACGCGGCCAAGGACATGCTCGAAGCTGCCGGCGCCAAGGTGGCCGGTTCGGTCAGCAAGAAGACCAGCTATGTGGTGGCGGGCGAAGAAGCCGGCAGCAAGCTGGCCAAAGCCGAAGAGCTCGGCGTGCCCGTGCTGGACGAAGCCGGCATGCTGGCATTGCTGTCGGGCACGGGCGCCTGAGGCACTCTCCCCTTTCTCTGAGTTTTTGATGCGCACCTTGCTGCTTTCCTTCCAGGCCCGCGCCGCGGCCCTGTTCCGCTGGCTGGCCGGCCTGTTTGCCTGGATGCCCCGCCCGCTGCGCCGCGCGCTGATGTGGGGCGCCCTGGCGCTGCCTGCCACCGTGCTGGTGTACACACTGGCGTTGATCCCGTTTACCCCCTCCATCAGCGACATCCGCAAGGCCAAGAGCGAGCTGCCCGCGCAGCTCATGTCGGTGGACGGCAAGCTGCTGGCCGAATACCGCTGGGCCAACCGTGAATGGGTGGAGCTCAACCAGATATCACCCAACGTGGTGAATGCGCTCATCGCCACCGAAGACCACCGTTTCTACGACCACTTCGGGCTCGACTGGCGGCGCACGGCGTCGTCGGTGGTGCACACGCTGCGCGGCGACCCACAGGGCGGCTCCACCATCACGCAGCAGCTGGCGCGCAACCTGTTCCCAGAGGAAATCGGGCGCTCGCGCGTTTTCCCGCAGGCCCTCACGCGCAAGCTCAAAGAGGCGATCACGGCGGTCAAGATCGAGGTTTCGTACACCAAGGACGAGATCCTGGAGACCTACCTCAATACCGTGCCGTTCCTGTACAACGCGTTCGGCATCGAGATGGCGGCACGCACCTATTTCGACAAATCGGCCGACAAGCTCAATGTGCTGGAAAGCGCCACGCTGATTGGCATGCTCAAGGGCACGGCCTACTACAACCCCGTGCTCAACCCCGAGCGTGCCCAAGCACGGCGCAACACCGTGCTGTCGCAAATGGTCAAGCGCGGCAAACTGGAGGAAAAGCAGCTGGAGGCGCTGCAAAAACGTCCGCTGCGCGTCAATTTCGAGCGGCAGACCGAGGTCATGGGCCCCGCACCGCACTTTGCGATGCAACTGCGCAAGCAGCTCATCGCCTGGGCCGACAGCAACGGCTACAACCTGTACTCCGATGGCCTGGTGATCCGCACCACCATCGACTCGCGCCTGCAGGCCATCGCCAACCAGGCGGTAGCGCGCCAGGGGCGCCAGCTGCAGGGGGTGGCCGACACCGCCTGGTCCCAGCGCAATGGCTGGGGTCCGAAGAGCGAACTGGTGCAGACACTGGTGCGCGAAAGCGCCGAATACCGCGCCGCTGTGGACAAGGGCCAGGCCCCCGAAGAAGCGTTGCAGGCGTTGCTGGATGACACCGCCTTCCTGCAAAAGCTGCGCGCCGAGAAGACACGCGTGCAGGCCGGGTTCCTGGCGCAGGACCCGGTCACCGGCCACGTGCTGGCCTGGGTGGGCAGCCGCGATTTTGCGCAAGACCCGTTTGACCATGTGCAGGCGGCGCGGCGCCAGCCCGGCTCCACGTTCAAGCCCTTTGTGTATGGCGCGGCGTTTGCCAGCGGCGCGTCGCCCGACGACACGCTGATGGACGCGGCCGTGGAAATCCCCCTTGGCGGGGGCCGCGTGTGGCGCCCCACCGATGGGGGTGCGCCCAGCGACCAGCCCATGACGCTGGGCGATGGCCTGGCGTTCTCCAAGAACACCATCACCGCGCAGGTCATGCAGCAGGTGGGCCCCGCCCGTGTGGCCGAGGTGGCGCGGGCCCTGGGGGTGCGCCAGTCGCCGCTGGAAGAGGTGCCGTCCCTGGCGCTGGGCACCAGCCCGGTCACCCTGAAAGAAATGGTGACGGCCTACAGCTCCATCGCCAACCTGGGCCGCTATGTGGAGCCGGTGTTGATCACCCGCATCGAGGACCGCCACGGCAAGGTGCTGGAGACGTTTGCCCCCTCAGCCCCTGAAGAAGTTTTCGAGCCGCGCGCAGCGCAGACCCTGCGCAACGCCATGCGCGGCGCCATCGACAAGGGCACGGCCACCGCGATCCGCAGCCGCTATGGCATCCAGGCCGATGTGGCAGGCAAGACCGGCACCACGCAGGACAACACCGATGGCTGGTTCATCCTGATGCATGCGCGCGTTGTGGCCGGTGCCTGGGCGGGCTTCAACGACGGCCGCATCACGCTGCGCAGCGACCACTGGGGGCAGGGCGCCCGCAGTGCGCTGCCCATGGTGGGCGAATTCATGCAGCAGGCGATCCGTGCCAAGGTGATCAACGGCAACGACCGTTTTGTGGACGAGTTTGTGGATGCCCCACCACCCCCCGCCGATGGATCGCTGGGCGCCATGCGCGACTGGATCCGCGGGCTGTTCGGGGGCAATCCGCAATCCCCGCCTGTTCCGGCACCCTGGCCTGGTACTCCGCCCCGGCTCGGCAGCGATGGCCTGCCACCGGTGACGACAGACCCAGCCGGTTCATCGAGGCCGCCTGTGCCGCCCGAGGAGCGGGTGGGCGGGTAAGTCCGAACCGGCGGGTGGGCGGCGGGCGAACCTCCGCACACCGCCGCCACAGAGACGTTGCGCGCTGCGGGCCGATCTTGAGCAGACCTCGACGTTGTAGGACGGCGTCGCCAGTCATTGCACAGTGCGGGCGCCGCCTGCCTTATGCGCGCAACCGAACAGACCCTCCAGGGTGCGTCCCGCACATTGGTCCATGCAGCCGTTGTTGGGCTGCATGCAACGCCAAAGGACTCACCATGAAAACGATTACCACCACCTTGCTTGTGCTGGCCACCCTCACCCTGGGCGCCTGCACGGGCCCTATGGGCCCCCCGGGAGCACAGGGCAATACCGGCAACACGGGATATACCGGCAAGACCGGTGACACAGGAGCCACGGGCAACACGGGCTACACCGGTGCCACAGGCAGCATGGGGTCCACAGGGGCCACTGGCGGGCAGGGCAGCACCGGTGCCACGGGCATGCAGGGCGCGACGGGCTACCAGGGGGACACAGGCGCCACGGGTGCCAAGGGCAATACGGGCAACACCGGAAGCAAGGGCAACACCGGGAATACCGGCACCTCGGGCGACGGCAGCACGGTCATCGTGATACCCGCCAAGCCTTGACGATCTGCGTGCGGCTGCTCACGGCGCCGCAACAGCCGATCTGCTGAACGGCCGAAGTCAGGCCACCGTGCCAGACCAGACGATGGCCTGCGCCACGATCACGGACTGGCCATTGAACGTGGCGGCTGGAGACCCGTACAAGCGATAGCCCAGGGCCAGCGCATCGCTCACGCGGCGGCAAAAGCTGGCGTCGTCGGGGCCGGTGAGCAGGCGGTAGACGGGCAGGCCGTCCGGTGGTGTACTGGACGGGGCGGGCGATGCAGGCGCTGTGAAGACAGTCATGGCGCGGCCTATTCGATATCAATGAAGTGCATACCCATGGTGCCCGCCTTGCGGTCGGCAAAGTAACACTCCAGCGTTTCCTTCACGGTGCGAAACGCGAGTTCGTCCCACGGTACCTCGTCTTCGGTAAACAGCCGGGCCTCGATGGTTTCGTAGCCGGGGTTGAACTGGTCGCTCAGCAGCGTGGCGCGGTAGAACAGGTGCACCTGGCCCACGCGGCGCACGTTGAGCAGGCTGAACAGCGGGCCCATTTCAATCTGTGCGCCAGCCTCTTCATCGGTCTCGCGCGCGGCGCCCTGGGCCGTGGTTTCGTCCAGCTCCATGAAGCCTGCGGGCAGCGTCCATTTGCCCCAGCGCGGCTCGATGTTGCGCTTGCACAGCAGGATGCGGCCATCGGGCAGCGCGGGCACGGTGCCCACCACGTTGAGCGGGTTCTCGTAGTGCACCGTGTTGCAGACGGGGCACACCGCGCGCTGCTTGGTGTCGCCATCGTCCGGCAGGCGGTAGACCACGGCGGTGCCACAGGCGCGGCAGTGTTTGATAGGGCTGCGGAAGGTCATCGGAGGATTTTCTGGGTCAAATAGGCTACCAGCGCTTGTCGTATAAGCGCTGGCAGCTATGAAAAGCATAGTGTAGGGGCTGCGCACCCGGGCCAGGGTCGCGTGGCGCCCTGGCCGGGGGCGTCACACCACGCTCAGCCGCAACGTGCCCAGGCCCTCGACGCCACCCTCCAGTACATCGCCGCGCACCACCGCGCCCACGCCTTCGGGGGTGCCGGTGTAGATCAGGTCGCCGGGCTGCAGCTCCCACGCGGCCGAAAGGTGCTCGATGGTTTCGGCAATGTTCCAGATCAGCTGCGCCACGGTGCTGCGTTGCTTGTCCGCTCCGTTGACCTGCAGCCAGATGGCCGCCTTGGCCACGTCGCCAGCCTGCGCCGCGGGGGTGATGGGGCCAATGGGCGCGCTGGCGTCAAAGCCCTTGCCGATGCACCAGGGGCGGCCCTGTTTCTTCATGTCGTTCTGCAGGTCGCGGCGCGTCATGTCCAGGCCCACTGCGTAGCCATAGATGTGTGTGAACGCATCGGCGGCAGCGATGTTTTTGCCACCCTTGCCGATGGCCACGACCAGTTCGATCTCGTGGTGCAGGTTGGCCGTCAGGCTGGGGTAGGGCAGCTGGCCGGTTTCGCCCGCGTTGACCACCACAATGGCATCGGCGGGCTTCATGAAGAAGAAGGGTGGCTCGCGGCCGGTGAAGCCCATTTCCTTGGCATGCTCTTCGTAGTTACGGCCCACGCAATAAATGCGGTGCACGGGAAAGCGGTCGCCGCTGCCCACCACGGGCACGCTGGCCACGGGGGCGGGAGAAAACACGTAGCTCATGTCAGCCTCTCGAATTTCTGGGTTCAATGGAAATGAATGATTGCCCGACGGCGCGGATGCCAGGGCATGGACTGTGTCGCAAAAACCCCGGGTTGGACCCGGCGCGGCCTCGGTGTGGCAGTGTGCCATGGGCGCGGGCCGTCTGCTGTGGGGCGCTACACTCGCGCCCATGGCAAAGAGCTTCGATTTCCACAACACGCCAGGCCACCTGGTGCGCCGTGCCCACCAGCGAACCGTGGCGCTTTTCATGGAAGAAACTGCGGGGTTTGACGTGACGCCGGTACAGTTCGCCATCCTGCATGAATTGCTGGCCCGGCCCGGTGAAGACCAGGTCACGCTGGCCTCCCGCGTGGCGTTTGATGCGGCCACGTCGGGCTCGGTGATCGGGCGGCTTGAAAAGCGCGGCTGGATTCGCCGAGAGCCTGATACCGGCGACCGCCGCCGCAAGCTGCTGTGGATCACTCCGGAGGGCGAAGTGGCCGCGCTGCAGATGCGTGATGCCGCCCAGCGCGTGCAGGAGCGGTTGATGGCTCCGCTCAATGCGCAGGAGCGCGTCGATCTGATGTCCATCCTGTCCAAAGTTGTCTACAACCACCAGGACCCTGCGGGAGCGTCGGGCGCCTGACGGACCAAGCGCGGGGCGGCGCCAAGGCCAGCGTACTGCGCGCCAGCTGTAGCTGCGGTGCCCCGCCCGCCACGTTTTTGACCCTTCCATTCAACAACGGATTTCTTGCATGCAGCTCTACAACTACTTCCGTTCTTCCGCCTCGTTCCGCGTGCGCATTGCGCTGCAGATCAAGGGCCTGTCTTATGACTACATCCCCGTGCACCTCCTCAAGGGCGAGCACCATGCCCCCGAATACGCAAGCCGCGTCGGCGATGCGCTGGTGCCCTTGATGGTGACGGACGACGGCGCGGCGCTGTCGCAGTCGATGGCCATCATCGAGTACCTGGAAGAAACCCATCCCGCGCCAGCCCTGCTGCCCCCGACCCCGCTGGCGCGTGCGCGTGTGCGTGCGCTGGCCCAGATGGTGGCGTGCGAGATCCATCCCCTGAACAATCCGCGTGTGCTCAAGTACCTGGTGCGTGAGCTGAAGGTGGAGGAAGACGCCAAGAACGCGTGGTACCGCCACTGGGTGCGCAACGGGCTCGAGGCCTTTGAGCGCCAGCTGGCGCTGCTGGCACAAGCGCGTGCGGCCCAGGGCCTGGCCCCTTCTGTGCTGTGCTGGGGCGACACCCCCACGCTGGCCGATTGCTGCCTCGTGCCGCAGATCTTCAATGGCCGGCGCTTCAACGTGAACCTGGAGGGCTTGCCACTCACGATGGGCGCATTCGACGCCTGCATGGCGCTGCCCGCCTTCCAGAAGGCGCAGCCTTCCGCTTGCCCGGACCACGAAGCTTGAGCCCCCACGAAGGCCCTTTGGCTGCGGCCGATTGCCTGGTGCCCGACTGGCCCGTACCCCCGGGCGTGCGCGCACTGTGCACCACCCGTGCGGGTGGAGTGAGCCTGCCGCCCTATGACAGCCTGAACCTGGGTACCCATGTGGGGGACAACCCCGCTGCGGTACACACCAACCGCCTGCGGCTGCAATCCACGGTGGGCACTGCGCCGACGAGCGCACGGCCAGTGTTTCTGAACCAGGTGCACGGCGATGGCGTGGTGCACCTGGATGGCAGCACGCCTGACGGCATCGACGCCGATGCCTGCGTGGCCACTGCGCCCGGAGTGGCCTGCACCATCATGGTGGCCGACTGCCTGCCGGTGCTGTGGGCCCACCGCTCGGGCCAGATGGTGGCGGCAGCGCATGCAGGGTGGCGCGGGCTTGCAGGAGTGGGCGGGCAGGGTGTGCTGGAAGCAGTTTTCAAGCGTTTTGAGGCTCTGGCGCTGGATGGGAAAGCGCTGGGTGCTACCAAAAATGGAGCAATCAATCTTTCCCCAACGCTCGCCCAGGACATGCTGGTCTGGCTGGGGCCCTGCATTGGCCCCCAGGCCTTCGAAGTGGGGCCCGAAGTGCGCGCAGCATTTTGCGAGGCGAATCCGGCTTCAGAGACGTGTTTTATGCCGAGCGGCGATGTCTGGGGCAAATACCTGTGCGACCTGGCCGGACTGGCACGGCTGCGGCTGCAGGCCCTGGGAATCACCCACATCCATGGCAACGACGGCACATCATCCTGGTGCACCGTGACCAACGCCTCACGGTTCTTTTCGCACCGCCGCGACAGCGCTGCCCTCGGCGGTAGCGGGCGCTTCGCCGCCTGCATCTGGCGCAGCTGAACCAAGTAATTCAGGGCTGGTTGCGGCAGCAGCGGCGGCCTGCCCGGCATCGTAGGCCGCTTGTTCCGCAGCCTCACGTGCCTTGATTGCCCGCTTGCGTGAAGGTGTGCCAAGGATGTACACCAGAATGCCCATGGGCAGCAGGCCATACAGCGCAAAGGTGATCACGGCGCCCAGCACCGTGCCGTTGGGGCTGGTGGCTTCGGCCACCGCCATCATGAGGGTGACGTACGTCCAGGCGATGACGATGAGGTACATTGGTTTGTGTTCACTGGAAGGGTTGAATCCGTTGCCATGTGCAAAGGGCTCGGCAACAATGAACCCGAGAGATAAAAAACCAGAAGCTTTGCCGCTGCGAGCGACCAATCACTGAGGAAAGAGCATGAATTCTGAATCACCCTGGGCCGAGAGCGCCGAGCAGTTCCAGAAGATTTTCGGGCAAAGCTGGTCGCAGGCGCTGCAGTCGTTCCAGAAGCTGGACATGGGTACCCAGGTACCTGCAGCACCACCCCTGAAATTTTCGCTCACCAAGCTGCAGTCCCTGCAGCAGCAGTATCTGAAAGATGCGCAGGAACTCTGGGCCCAGGGCCTGCAGGGCGCTCCTGAAGTCAAGGACCGCCGCTTCTCCGGTGAGGGCTGGGCCAGCAACCCCGTTGCCGCGTTCTCGGCCGCAGCCTACCTGCTCAATGCCCGCACCCTCATGGGCCTGGCCGATGCGGTGGAGTCCGATGAAAAAACCAAGGCCCGCATCCGCTTTGGCGTGGAGCAGTGGATGGCCGCCATGGCACCCAGCAACTTCCTGGCCTTCAACGCCGAAGCGCAGAAGAAAGCCATCGAGACCAAGGGCGAAAGCATTGCCAAGGGCATGCAGAACCTGCTGCACGACATCACCCAGGGCCACGTGTCGATGACCGACGAAAGCCTGTTCGAGGTGGGCCGCAACGTGGCCACCACCGAAGGTGCCGTGGTGTTCGAGAACGAATTGTTCCAGCTGCTCGAATACAAGCCTCTCACCGCCAAGGTCTACGAGCGCCCGTTTCTGCTGGTGCCGCCGTGCATCAACAAGTTCTACATCCTCGACCTGCAGCCCGAGAACTCGCTGATTCGCTACGCCGTCGACCAGGGCCACCGCACCTTTGTGGTGAGCTGGCGAAACCCCGACGACAGCCTGGCCCACAAGACCTGGGACGATTACGTGGAAGACGGCGCCATGGCCGCCATCGACGTGGTGCAGAACATCACGGGCGCCGATCAGATCAACGCGCTGGGCTTTTGCGTGGGCGGCACCATTCTGAGCAATGCGCTGGCCGTGCTGGCAGCGCGTGGCGATGAGCCCGTGGCCAGCGCAACGTTCTTGACCACGCTGATCGACTTCACCGACACCGGCATCCTCGACGTGTTCATCGACGAGGCTTTCGTGAAGTTCCGAGAGATGCAGATGGGCAAAGGCGGCCTCATGAAGGGGCAGGACCTGGCCTCGACCTTCAGCTTTCTGCGGCCCAATGACCTGGTGTGGAACTACGTGGTGGGCAACTACCTCAAGGGCGAAACGCCACCCCCTTTCGACCTGCTGTACTGGAACAGCGACAGCACCAACCTGCCGGGCCCGTTCTATGCGTGGTACCTGCGCAATTTCTACCTGGAAAACAGCCTGGTAAAACCCGGCAAGCTCACGGTGTGCGGCGAGAAGATGGACCTTGGCAACCTCACGCTGCCCGTCTACATCTACGGCTCGCGCGAGGACCACATCGTGCCCATCAATGCCGCCTATGCCTCCACCCAGGTGCTGCCCGGCAAGAAGCGTTTTGTGATGGGGGCCTCGGGCCACATCGCGGGCGTCATCAACCCACCCGCCAAAGGCAAGCGCAGCCACTGGATCCGCGCCGATGGCAAGCTGCCCGCCACGCTCGACCAATGGCTGGACGGCGCCACCGAACACTCCGGCAGCTGGTGGACCGACTGGGCCGGCTGGCTCAAAGGCCATGCAGGCAAGCAGATTGCAGCGCCCAAGGGCTATGGCAAGGGCACCAAATTCAAGGCCATTGAGCCCGCACCTGGCAGCTATGTGAAGCAGAAATCCTGATACGCAAAAGTCCTGACTTTCAGCACTGCGAGAATTACCAAGCAACCAACAACCTCCAACCACAAGGACATTCCATGGAAGACATCGTCATCGTTTCGGCCGCCCGCACCGCTGTGGGCAAGTTTGGTGGTGCGCTGGCCAAGACGCCTGCGACCGAACTGGGCGCCATCGTGATCCGCGAAGCCATCGCGCGCGCGGGCCTCTCGTCCGACCAGATTGGTGAGGTCATCATGGGCCAGGTGCTGGCGGCTGGCGTGGGCCAGAACCCTGCACGCCAGGCCTCGATGAAGGCCGGTGTGGCCAAGGAAACCCCGGCGCTCACGATCAACGCAGTGTGCGGCTCCGGCCTCAAGGCCGTGATGCTCGCCGCCCAGGCTGTGGCCTGGGGCGACAGCGAGATTGTGGTGGCCGGTGGCCAGGAAAGCATGAGCCTGGCACCGCACGTGCTGCCAGGCTCGCGTGACGGCCAGCGCATGGGCGACTGGAAGCTGATCGACACCATGATCGTGGACGGCCTGTGGGACGTGTACAACCAGTACCACATGGGCATCACGGCTGAAAACGTGGCCAAGGCCCATGGCATCACGCGCGAAATGCAGGACGCCCTGGCATTGGGCAGCCAGCAAAAGGCCGCCGCCGCGCAAGACGCCGGTAAGTTCGTGGATGAAATCGTGGGTGTGAGCCTGGCGCAGAAGAAGGGCGACCCCATCCTGTTCAACGCGGATGAATACCTGAACCGCAAGACCAACGCTGAAGCGCTGGCAGGCCTGCGTCCCGCGTTTGACAAGGCGGGCAGCGTGACTGCTGGCAACGCATCGGGCCTGAACGATGGCGCAGCCGCCGTGGTGGTGATGAGCGCGAAGAAGGCTGCCGCCCTGGGCCTCAAGCCTCTGGCCCGCATCGCAGCCTTTGGCACCAGCGGCCTGGACCCCGCCACCATGGGCATGGGCCCCGTGCCCGCATCGCGCAAGGCCTTGCAACGCGCGGGCTGGAACGCTGCCGATGTGGATCTTTTCGAACTGAATGAAGCCTTTGCTGCGCAAGCCTGCGCCGTGAACAAGGAGCTGGCGATTGATCCGGCCAAGGTCAATGTGAATGGTGGTGCCATCGCCATCGGTCACCCCATCGGCGCCTCGGGTTGCCGTATCTTGGTGACGCTGTTGCACGAAATGCAGCGCCGCGATGCCAAGAAGGGTCTGGCGGCGCTGTGTATTGGTGGCGGCATGGGTGTGTCACTGGCCTTGGAGCGTTAACACGCGCCTTTTCGCACCTGTGGTTTAGCTGTTTCTCGGGTGCAAGGCCAAAATCAAAGCCGCGTTGCGACGCGGCTTTTTTGTTCCTGCTGGCGGCAGCCCCAACTTCAGGGGAGAACGTTGTCGCAAGATGTTTCTCTTTTCTTTCCGATGAACTGCAGGCTGCAGCCTGCACCAAAACCGTGATTGGAAAAGGGGCCTGGTACGTCAGGTGTGCGGTGCATGGCGATATGCCAAAAAGAAAAGGGCTTCAGTGTTTTCCTTCACGGCAGTGGTGAATTTCTTCGGTAGAGTGGCTGCTGAGCAAATCACCAACAAGGAGAAATCACATGAGCCAGAAAGTTGCATACGTCACCGGCGGCATGGGCGGCATCGGGACTGCCATTTGCCAGCGCCTGCACAAGGAGGGCTTCAAGGTCATCGCAGGTTGTGGCCCTACCCGTGACCATGCCAAATGGCTGGCGGAGCAAAAAGCCCTGGGCTACACCTTCTATGCGTCGGTGGGCAATGTGGGCGATTGGGACTCCACGGTGGAGGCTTTCGGCAAGACCAAGGCCGAGCACGGCACCATCGACGTGCTGGTGAACAATGCTGGCATCACCCGTGATCGCATGTTCCTCAAGATGTCGCGCGAAGACTGGGATGCAGTGATTGAAACCAACCTCAACAGCATGTTCAACGTCACCAAGCAGGTCGTGGCCGACATGGTGGAAAAGGGCTGGGGCCGCATCGTCAACATCAGCTCGGTGAATGGCGAAAAGGGCCAGGCGGGCCAGACCAACTACTCGGCAGCCAAGGCCGGTATGCATGGCTTCTCGATGGCCCTGGCACAAGAACTGGCCACGAAGGGTGTGACGGTCAATACGGTGAGCCCTGGCTACATCGGCACTGACATGGTCAAGGCGATCCGTCCTGACGTGCTCGAAAAGATCGTGGCCACTGTTCCTGTCAAGCGCCTGGGTGAACCCAGCGAAATCGCTTCGATCATTGCGTGGCTGGCTTCGGAAGAAGGTGGCTACGCGACCGGTGCCGATTTCTCGGTCAACGGCGGTCTGCACATGGGTTGATGCCCTGAGGCTTCAGAAAAACAAAAACCCCGCATTGCGGGGTTTTTTGTTGAAAGGAGCAAGAGGGAAGGGGCTGCCGGGTATCTTGCTTCGATGGGCCTATGAAATGGGCCATTCGGTGGAAACACATACCGTGCCTTGGTACGTTTTGTGCTTCACTTTGGTGGCGGGCATTGGGTTGGCCTACGAATTTCGAGAATTGGCTGCCACGCCTTCAGAAGCGGGCTGGAGCGCGCTTGCGATCGCGTTCGTCTTCGGGCCAAGCGGACAAGATTGCGGTGGTATTCATGCTGAAAAACTCCTGTGATGTACCAACAACGCGGTCAATCCACAGTCCGTTGACAGCGCTTCGCAAAAAAATGCAACCGCAAGTGCCCGCACATTGAGAATGTAGTTTGCTATCAAAAAAGAAGCATAAAATTGTTTCTGCATAAGCGAAAGGGCCACAAAATGTGGCCCTTTCAATTACATCGAATTACATTTTTATCCCGCAACCGACGCCGAAATTTCTTCCAGTGCAGAAGAAATTTCCAGCCACCGCTCCTCCAGTTGGGCCGTCTCGTCATTTCCCGCCTTGAGGGCGCGGCCACATTCTGCGATCTCGGCAGGGGCAAGGGCTTGGGTGAGCTTGTGCTCCAAAGCGGTGCGCTCAGCCGCCAAGGCAATCAGGCGCTTGTCGATGTGTTCCAGCTCTTTTTTGAGGGGCCGGGTTACTTCCGCCTGCTGTTGGCGCGCCTGGGCATCGAGCTTGCGCTGCTCTCGTCCATCCCGCGACGGTAATGCGGCCGGAGCTGGCGCAGGCACCGGTGCGGCGACAGGGGCTGGATTGGCAGTAGGTGACGGTGCAGCGGCCAATGGAGGCGCAGAACTCGCCACCGAGGTCTGTGCCTGCTCGGCCAGGCGTGCCTCTTCGCGCAGGCGCTTGGACTCTTCGAGCAGGTAGCGCTGGTAGTCGTCCAGATCGCCATCGAAGGGGCCTACAACACCTCGTCCCACCATCCAGAAGTCCTCGCAGACCGAGCGCAGCAGCGAGCGGTCGTGGCTGACCAGCATGACGGTGCCGTCGAAGTCGTTGAGCGCCATGGCCAACGCCTCGCGGGTGGCCAGATCCAAGTGGTTGGTAGGCTCGTCGAGCAGCAGCAGGTTGGGGCGCTGCCAGACGATCATGGCCAACACCAGGCGGGCCTTTTCGCCACCGCTCATGGTGCCCACGGCCTGCTTGACCATGTCGCCCGTGAAATTGAACGTGCCCAGATAGCTGCGCAGGTCCTGTTCGCGGCTCGGCTGTTTGAGGTCGGGGCCTAGCTCCTTGGCGAGGCGGATCATGTGCTCCAGCGGATTTTCTGCAGGACGCAGCACGTCGAGTTCCTGCTGCGCAAAGTAGCCGATGTTCAGTCCCTTGCCCTCGGTCACGCTGCCGCCCAGGGCTTTCATGGTGCGGGCGATGGTTTTGACCAGGGTGGACTTGCCCTGGCCGTTGGCCCCCAGGATGCCGATGCGCTGGCCGGCCAGCACCGAGCGGTTGACGCCCGTGAGGATGGTGGTGGGCGTGCCTTCGTCGTCCACATAGCCGAACGATGCATCGCTGATGGCCAGCATCGGGTTGGGCAGGTTGGCGGGTTCCTTGAATTCGAACGTGAAGTCGGCCTCGGCCAGCACCGGTCCAATCTTCTCCATGCGTTCGAGCTGCTTGACGCGGCTTTGCGCCTGCTTGGCCTTGCTGGCCTTGGCCTTGAAGCGGTCGATGAACTTCTGCAGGTGGGCCATCTTCTCCTGCTGCTTGGAGAAGCTGGCCTGTTGCAGTTCAAGTTGCTGCGCGCGCAATTCTTCGAATTTGCTGTAGTTGCCGCCGTAGCGGTTCAATTCGCCTTGCTGGATCTGCAGGGTGACGTTGGTGATGGCATCGAGAAATTCGCGGTCATGGCTGATCACGATCATGGTGCCTGCGTAACGCTTGAGCCAGGCTTCGAGCCAGACCAGGGCATCTAAGTCCAAGTGATTGGTGGGTTCATCCAGCAGCAGCAGGTCGCTGGGGCACATCAGCGCGCGTGCCAGCTGCAGGCGCATGCGCCAGCCGCCAGAGAAGCTGTTGACCGGCTGGTCCAGCTCGCTGACCCGAAAGCCCAGGCCCAGGATCAGCGCCTGTGCGCGTGCGACTGCATCGTGCGCGCCGGCATCGTGCAGGTCTGAATAGGCGTGGGCAATGGCCATGCCGTCATCGCTGGCCTCGGCTTCTACCAGTTGGCGTTGCACCTCGGCCAGGCGCGTGTCTCCCTCCAGCACAAACTCGGTGGCTGGCTGGTCGGTTTCGGGCATGTTCTGCGCAACCTCGGCCATGCGCCAGCTGGTGGGGATGTAGAAATCCCCCCCGTCTTCGTGCAGCTTGCCGCTGAGCAAGGCGAACAGGCTGGACTTGCCCGCGCCATTGCGGCCCACAAGTCCAACGTTTTCGCCAGGGTTGATGGTGGCGGAAACGCTGTCGAGCACGACTTTGGCGCCGCGTCGCAAGGTAACGTTCTTAAGGGTGATCATCCGGAGCTCAGAAAAAAGCGCACCCGCGCTGGGCGGGTGGCATGAAAAAGCAGGGGGCCAGGGCCGTTGCAAACGGTGCAACCGATGCAAAAGGCGGTGGCGCGCAACCCTCTATTGTGCCGTGAGCCGGGATTGGGCGGTCAAAGCCTGCCGGGTCACCAGTAAAACCTGGTCTTCGCCAGCGCTGGTATCGAGCCAGAAAACAGGCAGTTGGGGGAACGCGGCTTCGAAGTAGGCGCGCTCGTTGCCGATCTCCAGAATGATCACCGCATCTTCGCTCATGCAGGCCGGAGCCGCAGCGAACAGCTGGCGCACGAAGTCCATGCCATCGTTGCCACCGGCCAGGGCCAGCTCGGGTTCTGCGCGGTATTCGGCGGGCAACGCTGCCATGCTGGCCGCGTTCACGTAGGGCGGATTGCACAGGATCAGATCCCAGGGCCCCGGCAGTGCAGTGAGACCATCGGAGAGTTGCAGCTGGATGCGGTCTTGCAGGCTGTGTCTGTCCACATTGATGCGTGCCACGGCCAGCGCATCGGCTGAAATGTCAGCGCCCGTCACCTGAACCTCCGGCCAGGCCATGGCCGCCAGCACGGCCAGGCTGCCGTTGCCGGTGCAAAGGTCCAACACCCGGTGGGTGTGGTCGCTCAGGTACTCGTCCGCACCACCATCGACCAGCAACTCTGCGATGAAGCTGCGCGGGACAATGGCGCGCTCATCGACGTAAAAGGGCACGCCTTGCAGCCAGGCCTCCTGCGTGAGGTAGGCGGCGGGTTTGCGGGTGCGGATACGCTCTTCAAAAAGTATAGCTACTCGCGCTTGATCGGCGGGCGCTACGGGCTGATTTTTGATGGAATCAGGGGCGTCCGACAGGTCACTGTCCAGCGGCAGGCCCAGGCGCCACAAGACGAGCCAGGCGGCTTCATCGTGCGCGTTGGTTGTGCCGTGGCCGAAGGAGACGCCTGCTGCCACCAGGCATTGCGCACCGGATTCCACCAGGGCACCCACGGTATTGCCCGCCGGAATGAGGGGTTGCTGCTGCACGCTCATGCCGACACCTTGCCCAATGCAAGGGCCTGGGCCTGCAGGTTCTCTAGCGTGCGGCGGTAGATGTTCTTGAGCGGTTCGATGTCGGCCACGACGATGTGCTCATCAATCTTGTGGATGCTGGCGTTGGGGGGGCCGAGCTCAATCACCTGGGGGCACACCTGGGCGATGAAGCGGCCGTCGCTGGTTCCGCCGGTGGTAGAGAGTTCGGTGGTCAGACCGGTCTCTGCCGTGATGGCCTGCTGCACGGCAGTGACCAGCTCGCCCGGGGTGGTCAGGAAGGGTTGCCCGCCCAGCGTCCAGCGCAGGTCGTATTCGAGACTATGGCGGTCCAGCAATGCGTGTACACGCTGCTGCAGGCCTTCCGCCGTGGATTCGGTGGAGAAGCGGAAGTTGAAGTCCACCACCACATCGCCTGGAATCACATTGGTGGCGCCGGTACCGCCATGTATGTTGCTGATCTGCCAACTGGTGGGCGGGAAAAACGCGTTGCCTTGGTCCCACACGGTAGCCGCCAACTCCGCCAAGGCGGGCAGGGCCTGGTGGATGGGGTTGCGCGCCAGTTGCGGGTAGGCGATGTGCCCCTGGATGCCGCGCACGGTGAGCTTGCCGCTGAGCGTGCCGCGCCGTCCGTTCTTGATCATGTCGCCGGTTTTTTCGACAGAGGTGGGTTCCCCCACGATGCAGTAGTCGAGCTTTTCGCCGCGTGCCTTGAGCTGCTCGATCACGACCTTGGTGCCATCCACCGAGGGTCCTTCCTCGTCACTGGTCAGAAGGAAGGCCAGCTCGATCTGCGGATCGGGCGTGGCCGCCAAAAACTCCTCCACGGCCACGACGAAGGCAGCGATGGAGGTTTTCATGTCGCTGGCGCCCCGGCCATAGAGCTTGCCGTCTTTGTGGGTGGGGATGAACGGGTCGCTGCTCCATTGGGTCAGGGGGCCCGTGGGGACCACATCGGTGTGTCCTGCAAATACTATGTTTTTGATAGCTATTTGCGCTTTTCCATCAAGCGCTACGGGCCTTTTTGCCCATAAATTGCTGACCCGGAAGTCTGCCGGGCCACTGTCCAGCCGTTCACACACAAAACCCAGTGGCACCAGTCGCGCCGCCAGCAGGTCGAGGCAACCCGCATCCTCCGGGGTGATGGAGGGCAGGGAGATGAGCTGTTCGGCGAGGTGCAGGGTGCGGGACATCAGAGGCGTCGAAAAAAGGGGGAGGGAGGTGCCGAAGGCGACTCAGGGAGTCACGCTGCGGGCTTGACATCCAGCACGATCTCGGTGAACGAAGGTGCATCGTCGGGTGTGTCCCGCGCTTCCTTCTGGGCCTTGGCAGCGTTGGCGGCCAGGGAGAAGTCGTTTTGCAGGCGCCACATCAGGTTGGTGGGCGAATCGGCATACGACATACCTTCCTTGCGGTCGATCTTGGCATCCATGATGAGTCGGGCCAGCGCTTCCTCAAAGGTCTGCGAGCCTTCCGCCATGGATTTTTCCATGGCTTCCTTCACGCCGGAGAAATCGCCTTTTTCGATCAGGTCGGAAACGAGCTTGGTGTTGAGCATGACCTCCACCGCAGGTGCGCGGCTCCCGTCGATGGTGCGCACCAGCCGCTGGGAGATGATGGCCTTCATGGCGGATGCCAGGTCACCCAACATGGTGGGGCGGACTTCGACGGGATAGAACGACAAGATCCGGTTGAGCGCGTGGTAGCTGTTGTTGCCGTGCAGCGTGGCCAGGCACAGGTGACCCGACTGGGCGTAGGCAATGGCGGCCGACATGGTTTCGCGGTCGCGGATTTCGCCGATCAGGATCACGTCGGGCGCCTGGCGCAGCGCGTTCTTCAGCGCTGTTTGCAGCGACTGCGTGTCGCTGCCAATTTCGCGCTGGTTGACGATGGACTTCTTGTTCCTGAACTGGTATTCGACCGGGTCTTCAATGGTGAGGATGTGGCCCGTGAGCGCTTCGTTGCGGGTATCGATCATCGACGCCAGCGACGTGCTCTTGCCCGAGCCCGTGGCGCCGACCATCAGGATCAGGCCACGTTTTTCGAGGATCAGTTCGCGCAGCACGGGCGGCAGGCCCAGGGAGTCGAATTCGGGAATCTGCTGCGAGATGAAACGGATCACCACCGCATAGCTGCCACGTTGGCGCATGGCGCTCACACGGAAGCGGCCCACACCACTGAGCGGAACCCCCATGTTGAGTTCGCCTGTTTCTTCCAGCTCCTCAATGCGGTCCGGGGGAACCACCTCGGAGAGCAGGTTGCGCGGCGCGTCGGGCGGCAGGATCTGGTTGTTGATCGGCACGCACTCGCCGTTGATCTTGATCAGCGCCGGGGCATTGGCCGACAGGTAGACGTCTGATGCCTTTTTTTCGCTCATCAGGCGAAGAATCCGCTCCATCGTGCTCATGGTGTTTCCCTCTTGTTGTCGGTATCTGTCGGCGGGCAGGCGGGAGGGCCTGCCCCCAGGGTACGCTGTCAGTCGCGCAGCAGGTCGTTGATGCTGGTCTTGGAGCGGGTCTGCGCGTCCACCTGCTTGACAATGATGGCAGCGTACATGCTGTACGGCGTGCCGTTGGCGGCGGTCTTGGGCAGGTTTCCGCTGACCACCACCGAACCCGATGGCACGCGGCCATAGCTGATTTCGCCTGTGGCGCGGTTGAAGATGGGGGTGCTCTGGCCCAGGTATACGCCCATGCCCAGCACCGAGTTTTCTTCGACGACCACGCCTTCGACCACTTCGGAGCGGGCCCCGATGAAGCAGTTGTCTTCAATGATGGTGGGGCCGGCCTGCAGGGGCTCCAGCACGCCGCCAATGCCCACACCACCCGAGAGGTGCACGTTGGAGCCGATCTGTGCGCACGAGCCCACAGTGGCCCAGGTATCAACCATGGTGCCTTCGCCCACATAGGCGCCGATGTTCACGTAAGACGGCATCAGGATAGCGCCTTTGGCGATGAAGCTGCCGCGGCGGGCCACGGCGGGTGGCACCACACGCACGCCAGTGGCCTTCATTTCTTCTTCGGTCAGGTGGGCGAACTTGGTCTGCACCTTGTCGTAGAAGCCCAGGTCACCGGCCTTGACCACTTCGTTGTCCTTGAGGCGGAACGACAGCAGCACGGCCTTCTTGATCCACTGGTGCACTGTCCATTGGCCCACGCCCTCGCGCGTGGCCACGCGCAGGGTGCCGTTGTTCAGCTCGGCGATCACATGCTCGACAGCGTCCTGGATCTCCTTGGGGGCGGCGGCGGGCGAGAGGCTGGCACGGTTGTCCCAGGCGTTGTCGATAAGGGTTTGCAGTTGTTGGGTCATGTTGTTGTCAGTCAGTCTCTAGGTCTGTCGGTCAGGCAGTACGGGATTGGATGAATTGCACGATGCGCAGCGCGGCTTCCGCGCATTCTTCGGTTTCTGCCACGAGGGCCATGCGAATGCGTTGGGCACCGGGGTTGCTGCCCTGGGCCTCGCGGGCCAGGTAGCTGCCAGGGAGCACCGTGACATTGTATTGAGCCAGAAGGGCTCGCGCGAACTCGGCGTCATCCATGCCCAGCGCGTCGGGAACCTTGGCCCACAGGTAGAAGCCGGCATCCGGAAGGGCGACTTCCATCACGCCCGCCAGCAGGGGGGTGACCTGGGCGAACTTCTTGCGGTAGCGCATGCGGTTTTCCACCACATGCTGCTCATCACCCCACGCGGCAATGCTGGCTGCCTGCACGATGGGGCTCATTGCGCTGCCGTGGTACGTGCGATACAGCAGAAAGGACTTGATCAACGCAGCGTCGCCTGCCACAAAACCGCTGCGCATGCCGGGAACGTTGCTGCGTTTGGAGAGGCTGGTGAAGGAGATCAGGTTTTTGTAGTCGCTGCGGCCGAGCTGGTCTGCAGCCTGCAGGCCCCCCAGCGGTGGTTCATCGCGGAAGTAGATTTCGCTGTAGCACTCGTCCGAAGCGATGACAAAGCCATGGAGGTCGCTCAGTTCAAACAGCTTCTTCCACTCACTCAGCGGCATGACGGCGCCGGTAGGGTTGCCGGGCGAACATACGAAGAGCAACTGGGTCCGCTGCCACACCGTCTCCGGCACTGCGTCCCAGTCCACGGCGAAGTTGCGTTCCGGATCGCTGGCCGCGTAGTAGGGTTCGGCGCCCGCCAGCAGGGCTGCGCCTTCATAGATCTGGTAGAACGGATTGGGGCAGACCACCAGTGGTCGGCCCCGCGAAGGGTCGATGACGGTCTGGGCAAAGGAGAAAAGCGCTTCGCGTGAACCATTCACGGGCAGCACCTGGGTGGCTGGGTCCAGCGCAATGGCATACCGCAGATCCAGCCAGCGGGTGAAGGCCTCGCGCAACCCCAGTTCACCTGCCGTGGCGGGGTAGCTCGCCAGTCCACTGAGGTTGTTACTGAGTGCATCCTTGATGAACTGCGGTGTAGGATGGCGTGGCTCGCCCATGCCCAGACTGATGGGGCTGAAGGCGGCCGGGGGCGTGACCCCCGCAAAGAGCTGTCGCAGCCGCTCGAAAGGGTAGGGCTGGAGATGGGAAAGCAGGGGATTCATGGGGCGCCATTATGGGCGATGGTCCCCCGATCAGTCCGGCGCTGGAGCGGGTGTGGCCTGCATGGGTTGGCCGACAGGAACCCCCGCAGCGGCGATACACCTTTTGGTCTGTCAATCCGCCGTAAGTGCATGCACCTAGGATTCGTGCCATTTGGCAAGAACGATAAGAGGAGACACGATGTCAGGATTCCTACCGCTGCGTCCGGGGCTCTGGTGGATGCGCAGGTGGCATTTGCCTGGCAAGCTGCTCTCGCTGAGCCTCCTGGTAGGGGCTGCGCTGGCCATTGCTGCGTTTGGGGCGCCCTGGTGGTTGCTTGCGCTGGGTGGGTTCGTCGTGGCGTATGCGCTGTTGGTGCTTTACATCAGCCTTTCGACAGACCTCGCAGGCTTGGCACAAACCATTGAGTTGACCCAGGTCGGAGATCTGCGTGCGCAGCCCCGCCGAGACTACGGACAAGACGAGGTGGGCGATATGGCGCAGTCGCTTGAGCGCATGGTGATCACCCTTTCGTCGATGGTGGCCGATATCCGCAGCAATGCAGCGCTGGTCGCCCATGCTGGGCAGAGCCTGGCCGAGGGCAACCGCTCGCTGGCCGACCGCACCGAGCAACAGGCCGCCAACCTGGAGCAGACCGCAGCCAGTGTGGAGCAACTGTCATCTGCGGTGCAGAACAACGCCCAGACCGCCCACAGTGCGGATGCACGGGCCGCGCAGGTGCGGGACGCGGCCGACGTGGGCGCCCAGGCCATGGCGCGCGCTGTGCAGTCGGTCGAAGCCATTCAGCAAGGCGCGCGCCGCATGACCGAAATCATCGGCGTGATCGACAGCATTGCGTTTCAGACCAATATCCTTGCCTTGAACGCTGCAGTCGAGGCTGCGCGCGCAGGAGAGCAGGGCCGTGGTTTTGCCGTGGTGGCGGCAGAGGTGCGCACGCTGGCCAAACGATCCAGTGACGCAGCGCACGAAATCCGCGAGTTGATTGGTGCCTCAGTCAGCCAGGTCGAAACCAGTGCCGGCCTGATCCGGTCAGCCGGGGAGGGCATCTCCGACATGGCCGGGGGCATTCGCAGCGTTGCGGCCAGCATGAGCGAGATCTCCGGATCGAGCGCCGAGCAAAGCACGGGGCTGCGCGAGGTAAGTGCTGCGGTGCAGCAACTGGACCAGATCACCCAGCACAACGCCCAGATGGTGGGCCATGCCGTGCAACAGGCCGAGGCCCTCGAAAACCGCGCATCCACCTTGTCGCGTGCGGTCTCCGCATTCCGTTTGCAGCAGGGCACAGCCGAGGAGGCCGTGGTGTTGGTGGGCAAGGCCGTGGCATTGCACAAGAGCAGCTCGCGGGATCAGTTCCTGCGCAGCGTTACTGACAAGAACCAGCCGTACCACGACCGGGATATGTACGTGTTTGTGCTCGACACGGCAGGTACCTACCTTGCCTTTGGGGGCAACACCGCCAAGGTGGGGACGCGTGTGCAGGACATCCCCGGCATTGCGGGCGACCGGCTCGTGAGTGACATTGTTTCCCAGGCGGACCGTGAGCCGGGATGGGTGGAATACGACATCACCAATCCCTCCACAGGCGTGGTGCAGACGAAGATGTCTTATGTCAGCCGCGCAGGCGATCTGTATGTGGGATGCGGGGTGTACAAGGCACTTGCGGCACGCTGAGTTGCCGGGTCTTTGGCACGGACAAATTCACCCAAGCAGCCTGCGATACCAGGCTGCAGGTGGCGGCACAGGGTTTGTTGCGCTGGGCGCCTCAGGAGCCACTTTGGGTGTATCAATGGGCATGAGCGCTATTCGGTGAATTCCCAATCCAAGAGAGCGCTTGTCCGTGCTCTCCGGATTCAGATCGCAGGGTCGTACCAGGGATGAACCCAGGAGTGCCACCCGCACCCGGTCGGTACGGCTTCGCAAGATGGCGTCGGGAACGTGTGCCTCCAGGACGAGCGTATCACCCACCTGTTCGTGCCTGAGGGCAATCGCTTGCCCATTCACCATCAACTGAAGCTCGCTGACGGCCGCCATCGTCAGCATGTGAATGACCTCTAGCCGCAGCCAATGATCGCCGCCAGCCGTGGGGCGGAAGTCAATCCACGCCTCGGGCTCCAGACCTGTCCAAGCGAAGTGGCGTTGCCCCTCGGCCTCGCGCACATGCCAGCCCCTTCCAGGGATGGGGCGGTCAAAGAGGTAGTCTTGCCCTGGTGGCAATGAATCGAGCCAATGGGAATCGGGTTCGTCCAAGGGCGCTTGAAGGTACCGGTTGAAGCCCATGCGGTCTTCGCCCCGCAACATGACGCAGGGAAAAGGTTCGCTGACCTTTGCGATGGGGACCGTGACTCTGACAGCCAATCCAAGCCTGTGTTCCGTAGTCCGGTTGGGGTTGGAGTGATGCAGCAGCCGTTCGTTGAAGAGAAAAAACTGACCGGGTTCCAGCACCATGGCCAACTTGCTGGTCTCGTCCACGTAGGCCGGGTCTGAAGCGATGCCTCCGAACCGAAGGCTTTTGGCAGGATCGATATCGACGGCCGGAGGGATGATCTGCCGGTGTGAACCCGGGATGATTTCCACACACCCATTTTCCAGCGTTGCCGGCGTAATCGCCAGCCAGGCTGAAATGTTCAGGATGGGTTCCATGTTCCAGTTGTAGTGATCCTGGTGCCATGGGTATTCCTCTTGCTGTTCTGGCCGGGCAGGAGGCTTGTTGAACAGGTTGGAATTCCACAGAACGAGATCCGGCCCATAGAGAGAAGCCATGCGCTCCACAATGGCCGGAGCCGAGCACATTGCATAGACCGCCTCGCTGTCGAGATGCCGCACGCGCAGGCCAAACGGGCAATAGGGCGTAGGTGTCGGCAACACCCGCTCAGACACCGTTTTGCGGAATTGTTCCATTTCGTGGGGCGTGAATGCCGTGAACGGCCCCACATAGCCCTGTGTCCGGAATTGCTCAATTTCTTCGGGAGACAAAGAGAAAGAGACTTCAGCAGTGTCTTTGTTCATGGGTGCTTGCGTAGAAATGTCAGTCAATTGCGGCGTCGCGCTGTCTTGCTGGTTGGCAGGAACGCGCTCCATCAGCTCGGCCAATCGCGCGTAGGCGGCCCGCCCCACACTGACCTGCTGCCGCGCCGCTTCCAGCAATCGCGGCCGTTCGGACACGGCTGCACCCCACACATCCTGTATGGCGGTGGCCAGGTGCGCAGCAGTGTTCTCCCGATCCAGAAATACGATGCGGCAGGCGGCGCCAAACTGGGCTTGAAGCCCTTGCATTTTCGACCGGTAGTGCGGAGACGCCACCAGCGCGATCACCGAAACGCCTTGCGATAGCGCGAACACCGCTGCGTGGTAACTGCCGGTAATGACCATTCGGCATGCACCGATCTCCCGCACCACGTCCTGCGGCGTCGAGACGAGGCTGGGGACGTATTGGATACCTGCAATGCCCTGGAGGAGAGAGGCAATGGCGTCAGGGTCTGAAGGCCCGGAAAGCGAAATGGGCACACCGGTAATGGGCACACCCAGGCGTGCAATGGCAAGGCCCAACCCTTCGCGCAGACGCAAAAGGGTACTGGCATCAACACCAGCGTAGTCCGCTTGGCGGACATTGATACCCAGAGATTCGCCCAACATGGAAGGGCGCAAGTCAAACGCCAGTTCAATCGCCTCGTCTGCGGCCACGATCAAGCGTTGTTCTGGAACACCGTGGGATCTCGCCACCATCGGACTTTGCTGGGATTCTCGGCACACGACCAGACTCAGAAGAGGAAATACGCCCACCATCTTCTGAGAAAGGCTGCGAACGCTGAGAGGTTCAAATCCACAGCTCAGAATAATTGCCGGCTTGCCAAGCTGGATACCCGCTTCCAGCGTATGCAAAATGGCTTCTGCCTGGTTGGAAAAATCATCACTGAAATATCCGCCCCCCGTCGCTATCACCATGTCGCAGTCCATCAAGGCGGACACAATGCGCGCGGTGTCAGAGGATGCTTGGGTTTCCGGGTTCTGTGAATTCGCATCGAGGCTGATCAGTGACAGGGGGGCGCGTTCCTCGGTCAGCTCCAATACCATGACCTCGGGACAATCCTTCTTGAGCAAGGCAGCATTGCGAGTTATCCAATGGATTTGACAATCAGGCCAGAGATACCGCAAGCGCTGAAAAATGACTTGGTAGATTGCCCTGTCTCCCAAATTGTCATTGTTGGAAAAATAGTTTCCAGAATCGACCAGAATTCGATGAGATGCCATTTTATGGTGCCGAAACTAATTTGAAATCAGTGTTTCATCATGGATCGATACCAAACCGAGTATGGTTGGGCGATCCACCACTTTAGGGGCAATCGACCATAATGCCGACGCACTACGCCCATGGCCTCCCGATAATGCTCCTTGCGCCGAGTGCTGGTCTTTGTGGCATCGTGCTCACGGTTGGTTGCGACAAAGGAATCCACAAATTGCAATGGCCCCAATATTTTGTAGAGGCGCCACCAAAGGTCGTAGTCCATGGTCATATGCAATGACTCGTCCACGCCTCCAACGGCATTCCATGCCGTTCGGCGAATCAATGCCCCGGGTTGCGAAACAATACAAAATTGAGCCATCCACCACTCACTAAAAGGTCGGACCAGCACAGGTCGGGTTTTTCCGGTGCTTTCCGCATAGTTCCACACCCGCCCATAGACCATTGGAGCGGCAGGGTTCAATTGCAACGCTTCGACAAGATTTTTCAGAGCACCTGGCAATAACCAATCGTCGCTATTGAGCCAGCACACAAAAGGCGCGTTTCCTTTTGCAATTGCCTCATTGATGGCCGATGATTGCCCCATATCCTTGCAACTTCGCCAACCCGCAAGTTGTGTTTCCCAACGGCGGATGACCTCGATCGATTCGTCGGTGGAACCGCCATCTGCGACATAGACCTCGACCGGGACGTTTTGCGCAAATATGGACTCCAGCGCCGCATTCAGGTAGCGCCCCTGGTTATAGGAGGGCACGGCTACCGTCACCAAAGGCTTATCCACAGGATCATCCATTGGCACGTTGCAGCGTTGAAACGTAGTCCTGATAGACCATGGTCAACCCGTGCTGTAGCCCAACCTGGGCACGCCAGCCCAATCCTTGCAAGCGGCTCACATTCAGGAGCTTTCGCGGCGCGCCATCCGGCTTGGCGGAGTCAAATTCGATCTTCCCTGTGTATCCCACCACTTCGCCGATCAACTGGGCAAGCTCTCGAATGGGCAGGTCTTCGCCAGTCCCTAAATTGATGTGGGACAACCGGGGTTGTGTGCAGGCGTTATAAACCGATTGATCCAGATTCATGACATGGATGCAGGCTGCTGCCATGTCGTCGACATAAAGAAATTCGCGTCGCGGCGCACCGGTTCCCCAGATCACAACACTAGAGGATCGGGCTAATTTTGCCTCGTGAAAACGACGGATAAGTGCCGGTATGACATGGCTGTTTTCTGGATGGTAGTTGTCGCCCGGGCCATAGAGATTGGTGGGCATCACGCTGCGATAATCGGTGCCATATTGCCGGTTGTAGGACTCACACAGCTTGATGCCTGCAATCTTGGCGACGGCGTAGGGTTCGTTGGTCGGCTCCAAAGTACCGGTCAGCAGCGCCTCTTCAGCCATAGGCTGGGACGCAAGCCTGGGATAGATGCAACTGGACCCCAGGAACATCAGGCGTTGAATACCCGCACGCCATGCCTCATGCACGACATTGGCCTCAATCATTAAGTTTTGGTAAATGAATTCTGCGGGATAGGTATTGTTGGCATGTATGCCCCCCACCTTGGCCGCCGCAAGATAGACATGGGCGGGTGCTTCAGCCTGGAAAAAGGAACGCACATCGGCCTGACAGGTCAGATCGAGTTCGGCATGGGTGCGTGTGATGATCTCGACATTGCCCCGTTGCTTCAGCGCCCGCACGATGGCTGAACCGACCATGCCGGAGTGGCCGGCCACATATACCCTCTCGGACCGGGTCGTTGGGCTTAACTTGATCGCGTTCATAGGCCGGACCCCGATGCTTCTTCTCCAGATTGGAGCAGTCCAGTCATCTTCCAATTTGCTTCACTTCTCATTTCCAATTCCTTGGTCTTGGACTCCGTCCAATTCGCCTATCACTGCGTTGATGTCCTGCAACGACTGGAAAAAACACTGCCATTTTGATGGGCACCCAGATCAGCGCACCCGCTTGAGAGGTTGGCGTATGCGGAACGCCAAATCTCGCAGCATGTGCCTTGACAGATAAGGAAGCACCGCACTTCGTATCTCCTTATAGTCAGGAACTCTGCCGAGAATTTTCTCGCGTATCCGATTCATTTCCTGCTGGCCGATATCGTTGATATTGGCAGAGGTTTTTTGGTGCTCATGAACCCGAAAGGCCCCCAGAAAAAGGGGTATGTGAGCAAACTTCGCTCCAGCGTCTCGAAAGCGTATCAGCAAGTCCCAATCCATCGCGAACCTGAATGATTCGTCGATTTGGCCTCCAGCCTTGTCCCAGATATGTCGCCGCCAGAAAAGTGTCTCCTGCGGAATATAGTCTGCCCATGACAACACGACACTGTCATGCCCAGGCATGATCCAACGGCCAATCTCCATCCCATTCCGGTCGATGAGCAATCGGTCACCATAAACCACATCTACCTCTGGATGGCGCACGAAGTAATCCGCGACCGTATTCAATGCGCCCGGCAAAAGCAGGTCGTCAGAATTAAGCCAGGCCATGATCTCACCCTCAGTCCGGGCAAACCCTCTGTTGATCGCTTGCGACTGCCCTGTGTCTTTTTCTGATACCCATCCAGATATTTTTCCTTCGAATTTTTCCAGGATGGAAACGGTTTCATCTGGAGATCCGCCATCTTGAATGAAGTATTCCAAATTTGAATATTTCTGATCAAGAACACTGGTTATTGTTTTTTCAATAAAAGTGCCTTGCTTGAATGAGGGTGTAATCAATGAAATTTTTGGTGCAGCTGGAAGTTGCTTTGCATTTTGGCACAATTTCAAATGCATCATTGGCCGCGGTGGATACTGGTTGAGATTGCCCAGTCTCGGCATGAAGGGGGTCATGATATATCGAACAATGGGGTTTGAAGACCCAAATGCTGACGAGGCGATATGCAGAATTGCGCGACAAACCCCAAGCACACGATAGTAGATTTTAATTATTATCATTATTTTTGCAGATTTCAGTTTTATGCTTGGAAAATTGACGGTTTGCTAAAATTATTTGAATTTCCATCAAGCGCGATGAGGGCTTCTATCTATTGGTGAATGTCGCTATGGATAAAATTCCTGCTCTCCGCGGCTTGCTATGAATTCGCCGCTTGCCGGAAGTCCAAACATGCCCAAAAATGGGGCTGATTCCGTCTCATAGCTCCAGTCAATTCGAAATGGCCCAAACCAGCCGGTGGTATCAAGTTCTCGACCTTTGTTGATCTCGGTGGGTTGATGAATTCCGATTTTCAAGGAATAAAGTCCCGCCTCGATATTCAATGTCACCTTGAACACAAAGACCGCGTTGCGCCCGTCTTCTGTGTCGCAGTTTTCTATGCCAAGACGGCGCGCATTGGTTACAAAGATGACTTGATCAAACCTATTTTTAATGGCCAATGCAACTGTCGTTCCCACATCGCCTACAAGGCTTTGATAATATACTTTGATGTATATATCAGAACCCATTTGAGTGCGTTCAGTTTTATTATTATTCTGATCCTGGATGCTCACTGCAATCAGGCGGCCCGGATGGTTTTGAGGTCTAGACCACAGCGCATCGCTGAAAATTGCAGCGAATCGAACATCAGAAGACTCCGGGACGTAAGAGAGGAGTGCGGGTATTTCTACTGTATTGGCGGGCTGGGATGGTGCATCCTCGTTGAAATAATGCCGTATTGCAGACCCACTGTCCCCAGTGAATTCAGCCGAGCCGTGGCGTAAATAAATGGCTCTCTTGCAGAGATCGCGCACCGTGCCCATGTCGTGCGACACAAAAAGCAGGGTCAAGCCGTCCTCCCGCATCTTGCGAAGGTGTCCAAAGCACTTTTGCTGGAAAAAATAGTCTCCCACACTCAATGCCTCGTCTACGATCAATATGTCGGGTGTCAGTGCCACCTGCACCGCAAAGGCCAAGCGTACGAGCATGCCACTGGAGTAGGTTTTGACTTGCCGATCCAGCACATCGCCAATGTCTGCAAACGCAGCAATATCGTCGAATCGGTGCTCTACCTCTTCCCGCGTCAAACCCATCAGCAGGCCATTCAGGAGGACGTTCTCCCGTCCTGTGTACTCTGGGTTGAAACCGCTACCCAGTTCCAGCAATGCCGCCACGCGGCCATTCACCTGCACTTCGCCGGTCGTCGGCGTCAGGGTCTGGGTCACTATTTCCAGTAATGTGCTTTTTCCGCTGCCGTTGCGACCGATCACGCCCAGCGATTCTCCTCGAGCGACTTCAATGTTAATGTCCTTCAGGGCCCATACTTCCTGCATTCCTCGGGTGTGCCTGGGGGACAGTGCGTGCAAGAATCGTGAGCGCTGATCGTCGAATATCCGATAGCATTTACTGACGTTTTTGACGGAAATGACAATATCCGACATTGCTCAAACCATATCCGCAAATGTGGTGCGCAGGCGCCTGAAGAGTGTCAGCGATGCCCATGAGAAAACACTGGCGAGACCGATATAGACGGCAAGTCCCAAGAAGGAGGGCATGCCTCCCGCCAGAAGTACGAGGCGAAACTGCTCCACAATGAAAGTCAGGGGATTCAGCATCAGCAAATTCTTGATCACGTCAGGGGCGGAATCCATGCTGTAGAAAATGGGGGTCAAGAAGAGAAGGCTGTGGCTGAGCATGCCTGTGAGTTGACCGATGTCTTTCACCGCGACACCAATGGCCGAGAGAAGCCATGCAAGTCCGAGCAGTACGGGGGCAAAGCACAGCAGGACGAGCGGAAAAAGAAATACTGTGGGCCGGGGCATCCCCACGAAGATCACATACCCCGCCAGCAAAATTCCCGTGCCCACTAACGCCTGCAGGTAGGCAGCGGCCACCGTGACGATGGGCAAAAGCTCCAGTGGAAAAACCACTTTTTTCACAAAATTGGGGTTGCCGGTGATCAAGAGCGGCGATTTGCTCAGGACCTCAGAAAATGCGTTGAACACGATCAGGCCAGCGAACAGCATCAACGCATAGTCCACCGCACTGCCCGAGTTGTTCCAGCGGGACTGGAGGATTACCCCAAATGCGATGGTATAGATGCCTAGCAGAAAGAGGGGGTGGGCCAGTGACCAGAAGACTCCACCCAAAGAACCCCGATATTTGCTGGAAAATTCGCGTTTGACCAATTCAAAGACCAAACTGCGGTGGCGCCACAATGTGAAGGGAAGGCTAGATTGCATTGATTGCACATCCCTTGTGAAACTCTCGGTGCGGCAGTATTTTTTTCTTCGGCACGGGCGGTCATCCACACTGGGCTATTGCGCGATGGGCATTGTTGAGAAGATCCATGCAGGATTGTCTTCTGGGAGGGCACTTATTGAAGCATTGCACATTAACTTGCCCGGAGGTCCGCATGTAGGGCACATGGGCTGAATGTGAAAATTTGCACCAATGTGCTCGATTTTGAGGTGTTTGTCTTCTCTGAACTTGCACCTGAGGGCTTGGCCTCAGAGTCCCCTGGTCTCTGAGGGGCGTGGGCGGGGAGTCAAACCTCGAAGAAGCCACGCCTAGCGCGGTGCTTGGGATCGGCGCTGACGGGCCCGCTCCAGAGCCGCCGCAATGGTGGCCTGGCGGGTGGCATGAGCGGCTGTGGGATCGGCGGGGCCCATGGGTACGGAGCCGTCACCAGTGGAGGCTGGCGCATCGATGGCTGTTTGAGAGGTTTCATCATCTCCGTCCGCGGCGGCCTCCAGCGGCAGGCGTCCACGGTGCGCTTGGTAGCGCAATTGGGACTGCAGCGCCAATGGGGCGGACCATGCGGCCCAGCCGGTGGCGTTGCCGCTGACGTTCTCAAGCTCAATGCAATCCACGGGGCACACCGGGATGCACAGTTCACAGCCGGTGCAATACGGCTCGATGACGGTGTGCATCTTCTTGTGGGAACCCACGATGGCATCGGTCGGGCAGGCCTTGATGCACAGCGTGCAGCCAATACACCATGCTTCGTCGATGTAGGCCACGGCGCGCGGTGCTTCCAGGCCGTGCTCAGCGCTCAGCGGCAGCGGCGCCTGCCCCGTGATGGCGGCAAGGCGGGCAATGCCCTCGGCGCCTCCTGGAGGGCACTGGTTAATGGGCACGCCGTCCTTGGCAATGGCCCGGGCGTACGCGGAGCAGTCCGGGTAGCCGCAGCGCGTGCACTGCGTTTGGGGCAAGGCTGCGTCAATCCGCGCCGCAAGCGTCGACACGGCGGCGGATGGCGTAGAAACCGGCGGCTGGGGCTCGGTCAAGCCTTGCGCGCCGCACTGCGGCGGGTGCGGGAAGCGGCTGCTGCTGTCACCGTGGTGGCCTTCGCAGGCGTGGCCGCGACCACCTCGGCGGGCGCGGCAGCCCCGGTGGTGGGCTTTTTACCGGTGGTGGCTGGTGTCGGAGTCACCCAGCGGGTGGCCACAGCCGCGGTCGCCTTGGTTGGGGGCTTGGCGGCCACTTTGGCGACCGTTTTAGCTTCCGGTTTAACGGCTGCTGCTTTGGCCACGGGTTTTGCGACGGGCTTGGCCACAGCCTTGGGGGCGGGGGCTGTGGCTTTTGGGACTGCGCGCAGAGGCGGATTGTCGTCCGGGGTGTCCATCACAGGTGCTGCCGCCTTCGTCTGTGGCTTTTCGTGCTGCAGGATGAAGGAGCGTACCTGGGGGTAGACCACTTCGCGCCAGCGCCGGCCGCTGAAGATGCCGTAGTGGCCCGCGCCCTTGGCCTCCAGGTGGCGCTGCTCCTTGCGCACGATGCCGCTGCACAAGTCATGCGCGGCTTCAGTCTGGCCCGAGCCGGAGATATCGTCGAGTTCGCCTTCCACCGTGAACAGTGCGGTGGTGGTGATGTCCTGTGGGCGCACGCGCTCGATCTTGCCGTCGGGGGAGCGCACATCCCAGGTGCCGTGGACCAGCTTGTACTCCTGGAACACGGTCTCGATGGTTTCCAGGTAGTAGTCCGCGTCCATGTCGAGCACGGCGTTGTATTCGTCGTAGAACTTGCGGTGGGCCTCGACGCTGGCATCGTCGCCCTTGATCAGGTCCTTGAAGTAGTCGTAGTGGCTGCTGGCGTGGCGGTCAGGGTTCATGGCCACAAAGCCGGTGTACTGCAGGAAACCGGGGTACACGCGCCGCCCCGCGCCCGGAAAGTTCTCGGGCACGCGGTAGATCACATTGTTCTCGAACCACTCGAAGCTGCGATTCGTGGCCAGGTTGTTCACCGACGTGGGTGATTTGCGGGCGTCGATGGGGCCGCCCATCATGGTCATGGTCAGCGGTGTGGTTTCGCCCCGGCTCGCCATCAGGGACACGGCTGCCAATACGGGCACCGTAGGCTGGCACACGCTGATGACGTGGCAGTTGCCGTAGATGCCTTGCAGGTGGCGGATGAACTCTTGCACATAGTTCACGTAGTCGTCCAGGTGGAACTCGCCATCGGCCAGGGGCACCAGCCGTGCGTTCTTCCAGTCGGTGATGTAGACCTTGTGGTCCTTGAGCATGGTGCGCACGGTGTCGCGCAGCAAGGTGGCATAGTGGCCCGACAAGGGGGCCACGATCAGTACCACGGGCTGTTCCTTGAGCTTGGTCAGGGTGGCGGTGTCGTCCGAGAACCGCTTGAAGCGGCGCAGTTCGCAAAACGGCTTGTCAACCTCGATGCGTTCATGCACAGCCACACCGACACCGTCCACATCCACCGAATGGATCTCGAAGGCTGGCTTTTCGTAGTCCTTGCCCAGGCGGTACAGCAGTTCGTAGCCCGCAGACATGCGCTGCGCCAGGGGGCTTTCGCTGAAGGGCGACATCGGGTTGCTGAACAGCTTGGCAGCAGCCTGTGCGAAATCGGTAAATGGCTCCATCAGGGAGCGCTGGGTTTCGTAAATGTGATACAGCATGGGCGAAACTCCGTTATGTTGCAGTGCAATATAGCAGCACTTGGTAACAAGCGCATGGAGGAAAACCACCAGTCCCTAGTCACCTATGCGACAAATTGGTGTAGTCGGCAGGTGCCTTGCTCCACAAAAGGGGGAAATAGAATTGCTATAAAATAAATAGCAATAAATTCAATGTAGATAAGCGAAAATCCAATTTTTAAAAGACTATTGCGGCTTTGATTCGGTCTGCTCCTGCAGCCATGCCTCGAAAGACTCCCGGGCCGAGTTGCGCAATGCAGGGCGGAACGCAGCCTTGTTACTCAGGTACAAGCAGTGGCGGATCACGGTGTACGGATTGAAGCTGGCCTGGGGGTTGTGTTCTTCAAAGTGCTGCTTGTAGCGCTTGACCACGCCCACGGTCTCGCGCATCAGCGCATTGAAGCGTGCCCGCGTCATGCCACGCGACCACGCCTGGATGTCGTCCACAAAACCGTCCACCTTGGAAGGCTCGAACTCAAAATCCTTGAAGAAGTGCGTCGCAATCTTGAGGAAGGTGAACGCATTGAGCTCGCTGCTGGGAGCCTGCGCCTTGCTGGGGGCCTGGGGGTTGTCGACGGCAGCGGGGTCGGGCAGCGGCTCTGCGGTTTCGTCGGGTGCCTGCAGCAATTCAGCGGCCGTGGCGTCGCGGATCTGGCGAAACTCGCGGTCGGCCAGCTCGAACAGGGCAGACAGCACGTTGATGCGCCGCTTGAGTTCGCCGGGAATCGACTTCTTGTATTTGATCCGGTGGTCCAGCACGCTCCAGGAGTCCTGGATGATGGTGCGCACCTGCAGCTCGAAGGGCAGGTGGGCATAGGCGGCGTGCTCGGGCTGGGTGCGCTCCGTGGTGCTGAGCTTGAGGTCCAGGTGCAGGCCCTTGTAGCCAAACGAGGCCTCGGTGCTCTCCACCGCCGTCACCTTGTCGGTGACATCGATCACGGCAAAGTGCCCGCGCACGATGGCCGCGATCTTCTCCAGCTCGTCCTCGTACAGGCACACCACCCGCACGCCGACCAGGTCGGTGATATAGCTCTGGATCTCGTAGGGCGTGTTGTTTTCCTCCAGCGCCGGGCGGTACTTGCGCACAAACTTGCGGATGCACTCGTCCGCATCCTTGACGCGGCCCTCCACCTTGGCGACTTCCACGCCGCCCGCACGCGTGACCACGGCGGCGACCATGTCGGTGAGGGCGGCGCAGGCCGCGTCCAGCGCCACAGACTGCTGCGCGTAGAACGCACGGAAATGGGATTCCTCCAGGTCGAAATCAAGCGATGGCATGCCAGGTCTTTGGTGTGCGAGGGTGGTTGGGGGGAGCTGTGCTCAGGCTCCTGGAAAGTATTGGCGACGGTGCGAAGGAAGCATATCCAACAATGCCGACCATGCGCTGCGCCTGGGTGAAAAGTGTGTGCGCAAATACTGCTTTTTTGTGCGGGACAGGTGCTCATAATGGTGGAGTTCGCCCACGGTGGCGGCTTTCGCTGACCGCAGCGGAATCACCCCCAAGAACGCCATGACGCAACATTCTCACCAAGGGACCGAGGTAGCCGCTGAGTCGGCGCCAGCCGTACCGTCCCCGGATGGATGGAGTGGGGCCACCAACCATCGGTGGCTGCCCGTGTTGCTGCCGCCCCTGGTGGGGCTGCTCACCCTGGGATTGACCTTTCTTTATTGGCAAAGCGAAGAAGGCGGCGCCCGCGCCAAGCGGGAGCAGAACTTTCAGGCCGCGGCCGACCAGATCGCCTACAACCTCAAGGACCGAATGGCCACCTACGAGGTGGTGCTTCGTGGGGTCAAGGGGTACTTTGAAGGGTCCGAGCGCATCGACCGGGCCGAGTTCCAGGCCTATGTGGGCGCCCTGCAATTGCGGGAAACGCGCCCGGGCCTGCAGGGCGTTTCACTCATCCTGCAGTTGCCTGCGTCCGCGCTGGCTGCGCACCTGGATGACATGCGCCAACGTGGGTACGCCCAATACACCGTGCGCCCCGAAGGCGCACGCGAGGTGCTGGCCCCCATCACCCACATCGAGCCCCTGGAGGGCAACAACCTGAAGGCGCTGGGGTTTGATGTGCTGACCCTTCCCCCGCCAAGGAAGCGCTGGACCGCGCCCGCGACACCGGGATGCTGGCGTTGTCCGGCCAGCTGACACTTCTGCAGGACAACAGCCCAGGCTTGGTGATGTACATGCCGCTGTATGGCGCGGGCACCGATGCGCGCACGGTGGAGGGCCGGCGCACCGGGCTGGCCGGTTGGGTATCGGCGCCGTTTCGGCTGGAAGACGTGGTCCGCGGCATGTCGCGCGAGTTCGATGCCGACATCGGTTTCCGGATCTCTGACGGCACCCAAGCTGGCGCCGCCGAGACCCTGCTTTTCACCAACGTTGCGCGGCCGGCTGAGGGCACTGAAACCGCCATCCAGGCTTTGCAGGCCCGGCGTGTGCTGGAGCTGGGCGGCCGGCGCTGGGTACTGCACATGTCGCCCCAGCCAGCGTTTGCCGAACGCTTCCAGGACGAAGGCCACCACCCCGTGGCCCTGATGGGATCGGTGCTGAGCCTGCTGCTGGCCTGGTTCACCTGGCTGCTTGCCACCGGGCGCGAGCGGGCTGTGGCGCTGGCGCGCGACATGACGGCGGAGCTGCGCGCCACGCGCGATGATCTGGAAAGCACGCTCAACGCCATCCCCGACCTGCTCTTTGAGCTGGGCCTGGACGGACGCATTCACCACTACCGATCGGCACGCTCTGAAGAGCTGGCCGTGCCCCCCGACATGCTTCTCGGACGGCTGCTGCGAGACGTTGTGCCCCCCGAAGCCGCCGCCGGTTGCCATGCAGCGCTGGAGGCCGCGCACCGCACGGGCTATTCGGCAGGCCACCAGTACCGGCTGGAACTCCATGGCGCCACACACTGGTTCGAGCTGTCCATTGCCCGCAAGGAAAGCGCTGCGCCCGGCGACGCCCCCCGGTTCATCGCGCTCTCGCGCGACATCACCGAACGCAAGCGGGCCGAGGCGCGCACGCACCAGCTGGCTTATTTCGACGCGCTCACTGGCCTGCCCAACCGGCGCATGCTGCTCGACCGCATGGAGCACGCTTTGTTCAGCGCCCAGCAAACGGCGCAGGTCGGCGCCGTGCTGTACATCGACCTCGACAACTTCAAGCAGATCAACGACGCGCGTGGGCATACGCTGGGCGACACGCTGCTCATGCAGGTGGCGCTCCGCCTCACGCAGCAATTGCGCCCCGGCGACACCGTGGCCCGCCTGGGCGGGGACGAGTTTGTGGTGCTGGCGCACAACGTGGCGTCCGACATGGAGGCCGCTGGGCGCCAGGCCTTGCTGGTGGCCGAAGAGATCCGTACTGCGCTGGAGGCCCCGTACACCATCGACACCCACCTCTACAGCACCACGGGCAGCATTGGCATCACGCTGTTCCCCAAGCGCGGCGAGGGTGTGGAAGACCTGCTGCGCGAGGCCGACACCGCCATGTACCGCGCCAAGGACCTGGGCCGCAACCGCATCCGCTTTTATGAAGCGGCCATGCAGGCCGACGTGCAGGAGCGCCTGGCGCTGGAGCAGGACCTGAAGAAAGCCCACGCCCTGGGCCAGCTGGCTGCCTTTGTGCAAAACCAGGTGGACGCAGCGGGCACCGTGGTGGGCGGCGAGCTGCTGATGCGCTGGGACCACCCCGTGCGCGGCAATGTGCCGCCCAGCCGTTTTATCCCCATCGCCGAGGCCTCGGGCCTGATCCTGCGCATGGGCGACTGGATGATCCAGCAGGCCTGCGAAACCCTGGCGCGCCTGCAGGCTGCGGGGCGCGAGCTGTCGCTGTCGGTCAACGTCAGCGAACGGCAGTTCCGCCAGGACGATTTTGTCGAGCGCGTGCGCCATGTGCTGGCCCACACCGGCGCCCATCCTGCCAACCTGATCCTGGAAGTGACCGAAAGCCTGCTGATCGAAAACCTGGACGACACCATCGCCCGCATGACCGAGATCGTGGGCCTGGGCGTGCGGTTTTCCATCGATGACTTTGGCACCGGCTATTCGAGCCTGGCCTACCTCAAGCGGCTGCCACTGTACGAGCTCAAGATCGACAAGAGCTTTGTGGATGACACCCCCGACGACCCGAGCGACACCGCCATCGTGCAGTCCATCATCTCGGTGGCCCGCCACCTGCACCTGCGTGTGGTGGCCGAGGGCGTGGAGACACGCGCCCAGGCGGATTTTCTGGTGGAGAGCCAGTGCGAATGCCTGCAGGGCTACCTGTTCGGTCGGCCTGAGCCGCTGGCGGTATGGCTGGGGCGATTGACCCCACCACCCTGAGCCGCAGAGCGCGCTGAATGAGGGGCTACACCGTGCGATCAGATGTGCGAAGTGGCCCCATCGGCCACGATGGCCCAGCGCTCATGGTCGCGCCAGCGGCCGTTGATCTTGAGATAACGGCGCGAAAAGCCTTCTTGTAGAAACCCACAAGCCCGAACCAGCGCGATGGACGCTTCGTTGCCGGGCTGGATGTTCGCCTCCAGCCGGTGCAGCTTCAATGGCCCAAAGGCGTGGCGCAGCAGCTGTTGCAAGCCTGCACGCATCACACCTTGGCGCTCGTAGCCTGCAAAGACGTAGTAGCCCAGGTAGGCGCTGCGAAAGTTGCCCATCACGATCTGTGAGAGATGGAAGGCTCCCGCGATCTGATCCCCACCGCCATCCTTGTCCGGCAGGCACACCAAAAACCCCTGGTTCGCAGGCGCGTCCATTTGCGCTAGGTAGGCGGCAAACGCCTCGGGGGTTGATGGCGCCGAGGTCCAGGGCGCATGCAGGACGCGGCTGCGCTGGGCCAGCGCGATAAAACGCTCTTCATCGGCCGCCACGGGGGCGCGCAGGGAGATGGGCACGGGGGGTTTTACGCGCATCTTCTCGCGCTTGTGCATTTGCTCTGTACCTCGGTGGCCACCGCAGGGCGGCGTCAGACCGGCAAGGCCTGGGCTGTTTGCTCGGACGCAGACTCAGGTGCAGCGCTGGCATACGACTGCACCGCCAGCGCATGCACCTCGCGTGCAGGGCGGTCCTTGAGCAGATGGTTGCTCCACGCCTGGCGCCAGATGCGGGCGCCGGGCAGGCTGTGGCGCAGGCCCAGCATATGGCGGGCGATGTGGGGCCAGGGCGTGCCGTACTGGGCGGCCTCACGTTCCATGTATTCGACCATTGCCAGCTCCACCTCCTCGCGGGTCAGAGGGCAGGGGGCGCCGCCGTAGTAGAGCTGGTCCCAGCGGGCCAGCCACCAGGGGTTGTGGTACGCCTCGCGGCCGATCATCACGCCGTCGAGATGCTCCAGCTGCTCCTGCACCACGGCATCGGTCGCGATACCTCCATTGATGGCGATGGTGAATTGCGGAAACTCGGCCTTGAGCTGGTGCACCACCTCATACCGCAGCGGCGGGATGTCGCGGTTTTCCTTGGGGCTCAGACCTTGCAGCCAGGCATTGCGCGCATGCACGATGAACACGGTGCAGCCAGCGTCGGCCACGGTGCCGATGAAGTCGCGCACAAAGCCGTAGTCCTCCACCTTGTCGATGCCGATGCGGTGCTTGACCGTGACGGGCACGTCGACCACGTCCTTCATGGCCTTCACGCAGTCGGCCACCAACTGGGGCGACTTCATCAGGCTGGCACCAAACGCGCCACGCTGCACGCGGTCGCTCGGGCAGCCGCAGTTGAGATTGATCTCGCCGTAGCCCCACTGCGCACCCAGGCGCGCGGCCTCGGCCAGCCTGTCGGGCTCGTTGCCGCCCAGTTGCAGGGCCACGGGATGCTCTTCGGCGTTGAAACGCAGGTGGCGCTCGGTGCCGCCATGGATGATGGCACCCGCGTTCACCATCTCGGTGTACAGCAGGGTCTGGCGGGTCAGCAGCCGGTGAAAATAACGGCAGTGGCGGTCGGTCCAGTCCATCATCGGGGCGACGGACATGCGCCAGGGGCTCAAAACGGGGGATTCCACAGCAGTCAAAGGGGGCAAACGAAAGACAAGTACGGGCTGCAGCGGCGCGCCCTGGTCGGGCCCGCCACGAGGCTACAGGGGGAGGAGGGCATGATTATCCCATCGACCCACAAGCTGCGCCAGCCTGTGGATATGGGGGAAAATAGGCCCTTCCGCTTGATGGGTAAGCGCTGATAGCTATAAAAATAATAGTAATGCAGTGTGCTCGTTCTGGGAATGGCGCCAGCCCTTGTCCTGCCACAAGGCAGGGCCAAGGCGGCATCGGCGATACTCGCGGCGCTTTTCTGATGTGCGACCCGATGCCGATGTGGCCGGTCGTGCTGCCGCGTCCTGCGGGCCCTGTCTGCCGCTGTATCCCCCATGCACCACACGATTTTTGACACGCCGGTTGTCAACACCTTGCTGCGCGCCTTGTCGCGCGCCACCTTGCGCCTGACGGGCTGGACGGTGGAAGGCGCCTTGCCCGCCCACGCCGCCAAAAGCGTGCTGATCGCCGCCCCGCACACCAGCAACTGGGACCTGCCGTACACGCTGATGCTGGCGTTTTCGCTGCGCCTGCGGGTGTACTGGATGGGCAAGCAGAGCCTGTTCCGTGCGCCGTTTGGCGGCGTGATGCGATGGCTGGGCGGCATTCCCGTCAACCGGGATCAGGCGAACAACCTGGTGGCCAGCTCTGCCCGGGCCATGCGGGAGGCCGATGGTCCCATGCAGCTCATCGTGCCGCCCGAAGGCACACGCGGCAAGACGCGGCACTGGAAGACCGGCTTCTATTTCATCGCCCAGCAGGCGGGCGTACCCATCGTGCTCGCGTTTGTGGACTATGGCCGCAAAGTGGGCGGCCTGGGTCCGGTGTTCGAGCCCACGGGCGACCTGGACAGCGACATGGCGCGCATCAAGGCGTTTTATGCGCCGATCCAGGGCAAGAACCCGACGCAGTTCGACGCCTGAGTTTGTCAGTCAAAGTTTTCAATAAAATTGGGCTCTAGCGCTTATCTATAAAGCGCTAACAGCTATGAAAAATGAAGTGAATGCGCTGGCGGCAGACGCTTTCACGCGCCCACACTGCGCCGGTCAATCTTGCGGCTGAGCACGATGCTGGTCTGGGTCTGGTGCACGCCGTCGAGTTGCCCCACCTTGTCGAGCAGCGCATCAAGCTGCTCATGGCTCGTGCAGCGCAAGAACACCAGGTAGTCAAACGGCCCGCTCACGGCAGACACCTCTTCGACCTCGGCCATGGCCTCTAGCGCGCGCAGCACGGCGGGCGCAGTTTTGGGCAACACGCTGATGGAACACCACGCGCGCACGGTGGTGGCGTCGAGCCGGGCGCCCAGCCGCACCCCATATCCAGCGACCACGCCCGAGCGCTCCAGCCGTGCGATGCGCGCCACCACGGTGGTGCGGGCCAGTCCCAGCTTGCGCGCCAGCTGTGCCGTGCCCTCGCGGGCGTTGGCCTGCAGCAGGCTCAGCAGTTGGCGGTCGGTGTCGTCCAGGGCCTGGGTCATGGGCAATTCCTCAAAAAGTCATAACGGCCATCATATTCGCCGTTGTGGCGAGACAAAGAGCGGTTTTCGACGTTATAGGTGCTACACATTGACAGCATCATTGCCTAGCATCAAGGCATCTACAACACCTATCACCGCTGCACGCAGTGAGCACTACCGGGAGCGCCGCCATGACCACCTTTTCCACCCAATCCCACAAGACTGTCCGCCGCGCCATCACCATCCTGGGCGCAGGCCACATCGGCTTTGCCATGGCATTGCTGCTGCAGCAGGCCGGCGACTACGACACTCTGGTGGTGGACCGCGACCCTGCACGCCTGGCCGAAGTGGCGGCTCTGGGCGTATCTACCCAGTTGGCCACCGACGATGCGAGCCTGCAGGCCGCTATCGACGGCCGTTTTGCCGTGCTCAATGCACTGCCGTTTCACCGCGCTGTGCCGGTTGCGACGCTTTGCGCCGCAGCGGGAGTGCATTACTTTGACCTGACCGAAGACGTGGCCAGCACCCAGGCCATCCGCGCCCTGGCCGCCAACGCCCGCAGCGTACTCATGCCGCAATGTGGCCTCGCCCCGGGCTTCATCGGCATCGTGGGCAATGACCTGGCCCGCCGTTTTGACACGCTGCACACTTTGCGCATGCGCGTGGGGGCGCTCCCACGCTACCCACAAGGTGCCTTGCGCTACAACCTGACCTGGAGCACCGAAGGCCTCATCAATGAATACTGCAACCCCTGCGAGGCGATTGTGGACGGCGTGCGCACCACGGTACCCGCGCTGGAGGGGCTGGAGACCTTTGCCCTGGACGGCGTGGAATACGAGGCCTTCAATACTTCGGGTGGCCTGGGCACGTTGACGGAGACTCTGGCCGGCAAGGCGCGGCAGGTGGACTACCAGTCCATTCGCTACCCGGGCCACAACGCCATCCTCAAGCTGCTGCTCAACGACCTGCGCCTGCGCGACCGGCGCGATCTGCTCAAGGACATTCTCGAAACCGCCATTCCCACCACCGACCAGGACGTGATCGTGGTGTTTGCCACCGCATCGGGCCTGAAGGGCGGGCGGCTGGTGCAGGACTCGTACTCGGCCCACATCGTGGGCACCCAGGTGGCGGGGCACACGCTGAGCGCCATCCAGCTCACCACGGCCGCAGGCATCTGCACGGCGCTGGATCTGGTGGCACAGGGGCAGTTGCCGCAGCAGGGGTTTGTGGGGCAGGAGGCGGTGGGGCTGGCGGATTTTGTGGCGAACCGGTTTGGGGTGGTGTATGCGGGAGAGGGCGAGCTGGTGCTTTGACTTGACACCCCGGGGTTCAGCGCCCCGGCTTCTGGTACATCCCGTCAATCGCTTGCGCAAAGTTCGCCATCAGGTTGTTGCGCTTGAGCTTGAGCGTCGGCGTCATGAAGGTGTTCTCAATCGTCCAAGGGTCCAGCGTCAGGTGCACGGCGCGCGGCACGGCGTAGCGGGCAAAGCTGGCGGTGTTCTTCTCGATGCGGGCCAGCACGGCGCGGTGCACGCTGGGGTGGTTCAGGCTGTCGGTATCTTGCGCAGACAGGCCCAGGTCCGCCGCCAGACGCTGCCATTCACCCGCATTGAGCACGGCCACGCAGGCTATGAAGGGGCGGTTTTCGCCCACCACAAAGGCCTGCTCCAGCAGCGGGTCGGCCAGCAGTGCCAGTTCCAGGTCGCCCGGAGGGATCTTTTCGCCGGTGGATGTGACGATGATTTCCTTGATGCGGCCCTTGATGTAGATGCGGCCGTTCACGAGCTCAGCCTGGTCGCCTGTGCCCAGCCAGCCGTCGGGGCTCAGGATCTTGGCCGTGTCTTCGGGGCGCTTCCAGTAGCCCTTCATCACGATGGGGCCACGCACCTGCAGCTCGCGGTTCTCGCCGATGCGCACGTCCACGCCCGGCAGGGCCTTGCCCACGCAGGCCGGGTCGTTGTCATCGAGAGAGTTCACCGATACCACGGGCGCGGTTTCGGTCATGCCGTAGCCCTGGATGAGCGGCAGGCCCAGGCCCAGGAAGCACTTGGCAATGGTGGGTGACAGCGGCGCGCCACCGCTGACCGCCACGCGCACGCGGCCGCCAAACTGGGCCAGCAGCGGCTTTGCCACCAAAGCCTGCAGCACCGGCCAGGGCAGGGCGGCCATCCAGCCCGCGGCGCGGCCGTCCTCGGCCGCAGGAGCGGGCAGCCCTTGCATGGTGCAAAAACGCGCCCAGCCCCTGTGCTGTGCGGCTTCATACAACTGCATCTTCCAGGGCGTGGGCGATAGCTTTTCCAGCAGCTTGGCGTGGATGCGTTCGTAAATGCGTGGCACCGAGACCAGCACCGTGGGGCGCACGGTCTTCAGGTCTTCGGCCAACTGGGGCACTGAACGGGCATAGGCCACGCAGCTGCCGGCGGCAATCGGCAGGTAATAACCGCCCGTGCGTTCAAAGGTGTGCGACAGCGGCAGGAACGACAGGAACACGTCGTCCACCGTGGGTGCAATGCGGTCGAGCACGGCCTTCACGTCGCTGACCACGTTGTGATGCGTCAGCATCACGCCCTTGGGTTTGCCGGTGGTGCCGGACGTGTAGACGATGGCAGCCAGGTCGTCAGCATCCGGGGCCTTGGGTGCTGGAGCGCCGTCTGCATGTGCCGCGCCCGCCAGCCACTGGGCGAGCGAGCCCACCGCAGGGCCTTCACCAGAGCCGGCTGCGGCCTTGAAAGATGGCGTGTCGTCATCGGTGATCACCACCGCGCGCAAGGCCGGAAACCGCGTGCCCACGGCGCGGATCTTTTCCCACTGCTCGGCGTGACTCACGATCAGCATCGATGCGTCGCAGTCGGCCAGGATGTAGGCGATGCTGCCGGGGTTGTCGATGGCATGCAGGGGCACTGGCACGCAGCCCGTGGCCAGCGCAGACTGGTCGGCGCACATGGCGTTCAGCCCATTGGGCAGCAGGATGGCCACGCGCGCCGCAGCCGGAAGCTGCATGGCCGCCAAGGCCTGTGCCCAGGTGCCGACGTGCTGTGCAGCTTGCGCCCAGGTCAGGCTCATCCAGGATTGGGTGGTGGGGTTGAAGGCGCGGTACGCCTCGGCATTGGGGGTGCAGGCAGCGCGGTAGGCGAGGAGCTGGGGCAGCGTTTGCACGCTGGCGATATCGGAGGGGATGGGAGACATGGAACCTGCGGTGAAGGCTGTGCGCGCCAAAGGCGCACAACCTCAGTGAAAACCCGCGGAATCATACCGATCGAACCTGCTGGAAACGCCCGCGCCGAGACCTCTTGTGTTGCAAATGGTGCGTTCCGATTTTCGGAATGCTCCGCGCCTGTGCTTTGGCGCAGCCCCCTGCCAGCCCGTGCATTGGCGCGCTGCGGGGCGGGTCGCTGTGCTTTCTCCGCAGTGCGTTGGGTGACGCCAAGGGGTTCGGTCGACCCTCGGAACCGGGCTGCCGAAGAGCCTTCGCACGATGCGCGGGCTGATTGCAAGCCGGGTCGGCCACAATGTCCCACCTTCCGCCGATATGAAAAGGGGAGGCCACCTCCTCGTTCGCCACCCCGCCGCAAACCGCCATTTCGCCCCCGCCGCCATGGATCCCGTCACCATCTTCATTGTTGCCACGCTGATGATGCTGGCCAACGGGTGGGTGCTGGGCCTGATGCGCAAGAGCTTCCCTGTGGCCTTGCGCACCTGCACCGAAACCTGGCGCATCGCTACGCTGCTGCTGGCGGGCAGTGCCGTGATGTACGCGTCGCGCGACCATATGCCCCTGGGGCTGGCGTCGCCGCTGGCCAACGGGCTGGTGCTGCTGGGGTGCACGGGCTACTGGCGTGCGCTAAGGCAGTTTTATGGCCTGCCGGATCTGCGCTGGATGTTGGCCCCGGCTGCGGTGGGCATCCTGGGAATACTCTGGTTCGCGGTGCTCCGGCCGGACACGCGCATGCGTGTGTTCATTCTTTCGACCTGCTGCGTGTTCTTGCTGCTGGCAAGCTTTGTGTTGCTGGTGTCGCAGAAATCACCCGATGGTGCACACAGCCGCCGCGTGATGGCGAGCCTGTTTGCCTTTGTGGCGGGGTTCACAGTGTTTCGGGCGGCTTATTTTTTGGGGCGTGGCATCAGTCCGTCCTTTGACATCACGGGCGACGGTGCTTGGATCAACATGGCCAGCCCCATGATCACCGCATTGCTGCCCGTGGTGGGGACGACGGCCTTTTTGCTCATGTGCTCCGAACGCATTGGCCGCCAGTGGGAGCTGGCAGCCTCCACCGACTACCTCACGGGCCTTCCCAACCGCCGCACGCTGGTCACGGTGGGGGAGCGGCGATTTGCAGAGAGGCCGCAACAGGCACGCGGTCTGGCCCTGGCTGTGATCGATATCGATCATTTCAAGGCCATCAACGACTGCCACGGACATGAAGTGGGGGACGTGGCGCTGCGGCATGTGGCCGTACACCTGCGCACAGCATGCCGGGGCAGCGATCTGGCGGCACGCCACGGTGGCGAGGAGTTTGTGGTGCTGTGGGAGGGGCTGGACACTGCTGCCGCCCTGACGGCTGGCGAGCGCCTGCGCGCGCTGGTGGCTGGGGAGCCTCTGTATGCGGGCGGGGTGTTCATCCCCATGACCATTTCCTTGGGTGTGGCCGCGGCGGGCGAAGGGGACCGCAGTTTTCACGACCTGCTGCGCCGCGCCGACGAGGCGCTCTATGCCGCCAAGGCCGGTGGGCGCAACCGCGTGGAGCCGGCTAAAAACTGAGCCGATACATCACAAGCCCGCGACAAGCCGGCTTGTGCTGGCAGCTTCCAATCAGGTCGCCGCTTCCAACCCCTGCGCAAAATGCGCCTGCATGGCCTTCACCGTGCCCTTGGCATCGCGTGCCACCATCGCAGCCAGGATGGTGCGGTGTTCGTTCAGCGAGTCTTCAATCCGCCCCTGCTTGAGCAGCGAGTTGTGGCGGTTGAGTTTCATCACCTTGCGCAGGTCGGCCACCATCTGGCTGCGCCAGCGGTTGTCGGCCAGCTCCAGCAGCAGCATGTGAAAACGCTCGTTCACCGCAAAAAAGCGCTCGCGTTCGCCAGCGGCGGCCTCCAGTTCAGCATGCAGGTCTTGCAGCGTTTGCAGCTGGGCCGGTGTGGCGGTGGTGGCCACCACGCCTGCTGCATCACTCTCCAGCAGGCTGAGCAGGTGGTACACGTCGCGCAGGTCTTTTTCGCTCATTTCGGTCACATAGGCGCCACGGCGCACCTTCATCGTGACCAGGCCTTCGGCCGCCAACACCTTGAGCGCCTCGCGCAGGGGGGTGCGGCTGATGCCGAATTCTTCGGCAATCTTCAATTCGTCGATCCAGCTGCCGGGCTCCAGTTCGCGGCGGAAGATGCGCTGGCGCAATTGCTCCGCCACTTCTTCGTAGAGTGCACGGGGCGTGAGGGTGAGGGCAGACATGGGCGGATTGTAAGCTGTGTGGAATATTTTGAATCAATAATTATGAATGATGTAAACTCGCCGCCACATCAATGCAAGTGGGCGGCAGCCGCCCGCGCGTCGTGTTTGACGCACTAACTTGACGCACCAACGCCATCTTCGGAGAAGCCTTCGCCATGAGTGACACGCCCCCCAACAATGCTCCCGAGTTCGCTGCCGCTTCGCTGGAGGCATGGGCCAAGGCCGCAGCCAAGTCCGCCCCCGGTGGCGATGTGAACGCCTTGAACTGGGTGACACCCGATGGCATCACCGTCAAGCCGCTGTACACGGCCGAAGACACGGCCAACCTGCCGTACGCCAACACGCTGCCTGGCTTCGAGCCCTACCTGCGCGGCCCCCAGGCCACCATGTATGCCGTGCGGCCCTGGACGATTCGCCAATACGCCGGTTTTTCGACCGCGGAAGAGTCCAATGCCTTCTACCGCAAGGCACTGGCCGCAGGCGGGCAGGGCGTGTCGGTCGCTTTCGATCTGGCCACCCACCGGGGCTACGACAGCGACCACCCCCGCGTGACCGGCGACGTAGGCAAGGCCGGCGTTGCCATCGACTCGGTGGAGGACATGAAGATCCTGTTCGACCAGATTCCGCTGGACAAAGTGTCGGTCTCCATGACCATGAACGGCGCCGTACTGCCCGTGCTGGCGGGCTACGTGGTGGCGGCGGAAGAGCAGGGTGTGTCGCAAGACCAGCTGTCGGGAACCATTCAGAACGACATTCTGAAAGAGTTCATGGTGCGCAACACCTACATCTACCCGCCCAAGCCTTCGATGCGCATCATCGGCGACATCATTGGCTACACGGCACGCAACATGCCCAAGTTCAACTCGATCTCCATCTCGGGTTACCACATGCAGGAGGCGGGCGCCAACCAGGCGCTGGAGCTGGCCTTCACGCTTGCCGACGGCAAGGAATACGTGAAGACGGCCATCGCCTCGGGCCTGGACGTGGACGAGTTCGCCGGGCGGCTGAGCTTCTTCTGGGCCATCGGCATGAACTTCTACCTCGAAGTCGCCAAGATGCGCGCCGCGCGCCTGCTGTGGTGCCGCATCATGAAGGAGACCGGCGCCAAGAACCCCAAGAGCCTGATGCTGCGCACGCACTGCCAGACTTCGGGTTGGTCGCTCACCGAGCAAGACCCCTACAACAACATCGTGCGCACCACCATCGAGGCCATGGCCGCGGTGTTTGGCGGCACGCAGAGCCTGCACACCAACGCGCTGGATGAAGCCATCGCGCTGCCCACCGAGTTCAGCTCGCGCATCGCGCGCAACACGCAGCTCATCATCCAGGAAGAGACGCACATCACCAACGTGGTCGACCCCTGGGCCGGCAGCTACATGATGGAAAAGCTCACCCAGGACATGATGGATGCCGCCTGGAAGATCATCGAAGAGGTCGAGGCCATGGGGGGCATGACGCAGGCCGTGGACAGCGGCTGGGCCAAGCTCAAGATCGAGGCTGCTGCGGCAGAGAAGCAGGCGCGCATTGACAGCGGCAAGGACGTGATCGTCGGCGTCAACAAATACAAGCTGGCCAAAGAAGACCCGGTCGACATCCTGCAGATCGACAATGTGAAGGTGCGCGACGGGCAGATCGAACGCCTGAAAAATATCAGGGCAAAACGCGACTCCGCGCTTGTGCAGCAGGCGCTGGATGCTCTCACTTCTGCAGCAGAAGACGGCAGTGGCAACCTGCTGGACTTGGCCATCAAGGCGGTGCGCTTGCGCGCCACCGTGGGCGAAGTGTCTGACGCGCTCGAAAAGGTGTTTGGGCGCCACCGCGCCGATACGCAAAAGGTGACCGGTGTGTACGCAGCCGCTTATGACTCGGCCGAAGGCTGGGACAAACTCAAGACCGAGATCAACGAATTTGCCGAAACCGAGGGCCGCCGCCCGCGCGTCATGATCGCCAAGTTGGGCCAGGATGGGCACGACCGGGGCGCCAAGGTGGTGGCCACCGCGTTTGCCGACCTGGGCTTTGACGTGGACATGGGCCCGCTGTTCCAGACCCCTGAGGAATGTGCGCGCCAGGCGATTGAAAATGACGTGCACGCCGTGGGCGTGAGCACGCTGGCAGCAGGGCACAAAACGCTGGTGCCCGCCATCATCCAGTCGCTCAAGGACCAGGGGGCGGACGACATCATCGTGTTTGTGGGCGGGGTGATCCCGGCGCAGGACTATGAGCACCTGTACGAGGCGGGCGTGAAGGGCATTTACGGGCCCGGCACGCCGATTCCGGCCAGTGCGAAGGATGTGCTGGAGCAGATCAAGAAATCGGTTCTGTCTTGAGCTTTGCTTTGATTGCTTCACTGTTCGTCATATGTCCGACGGTACTTTTTGTTCATCCTGTAGAACACCTATCGCAATTGATTGCGATGAGGCTGGTGTTCGTCTCCCCTGCCCAAATTGCGGTGCTTTGTATCGAACGGTGCAGATTTCTATCGTCGAAACGCTGCACGCCCTAGATGGCACAGGCATGAAAGTGAAGCGCCCCAGGGTAAAAAAACCGATCCTTGAACAATTCGATAAGCCAAGTTACTCGCACAGCCGAAAGGAATACGTACGCCATGTGAGGGTGATCGACCGTGAAGAAGATAAGTATTTAGAGATGGTTAGTCCATACGGATCAGAGGAGGCAATTCATCACTGTGAGGAGCCGCTTTCACAGCACGTGGGGCATGGCTCGGCAAAAAGTCAAAAAGCAACGGCAGACCAGAGGAAGGTTTCTGATTTCACTCCCCAAAGAATCGATGGGGAGGGTGCAGATGAAGGTGCAAGTAGTGAGCCCTAAAATATTCTTGGACGGTGTGTTGCAAGGGGGGGCGGTAGCCCAACGCCGCGCCATATCCAAGGCCATCACCCTGCTCGAATCCACCCGCACTGACCACCGCGCGCAGGCGGACGAGCTGCTCACCGCGCTGCTCCCGCATACCGGCAAAGCTTTCCGCCTCGGCATCAGTGGTGTGCCCGGCGTAGGCAAGTCCACCTTCATCGAAGCCTTGGGCCTGTACCTCATCGCCCAGGGCCACCGTGTGGCCGTGCTCACCATCGACCCCTCCAGCACTGTCTCCGGCGGCTCCATCCTGGGTGACAAGACGCGCATGGAACACCTGTCGGTGCACGAAAAAGCCTACATCCGCCCCAGCCCCTCCAGCGGCACGCTGGGCGGAGTCGCAGAGAAGACCCGCGAGGCCATGCTGGTCTGCGAGGCGGCGGGTTACGACGTGGTCATCGTCGAAACCGTGGGCGTGGGCCAGAGCGAGATCGCCGTGGCGGGCATGACGGACATGTTTGTGCTCATGCAGCTGCCCAACGCGGGCGACGACCTGCAGGCCATCAAGAAGGGCGTGATGGAGATTGCCGACCTGGTGGTCATCAACAAGGCCGACATCGACAAGAACGCCGCAACAAGGGCCGAGGCACAGATCACATCGAGCCTGCGCCTGCTCAGCCAGCACGGCAACCCCGAGAACGCGCACCACAATGAAACTTTGTGGCACCCCAAGGTCGTGCAGATGAGCGCGCTGCTGGGCCAGGGCGTGGACAGCTTCTGGGCCGCCGTCGCGCAGTTTCGCCAGCTGCAAACCGCCAATGGCCGCCTGGCCACGCGGCGCGAGAAGCAGGCGCTGTCCTGGATGTGGGAGCGCATCGACGCGGGCCTCAAGCTCGCGTTTCGCCAGCATCCGCAGGTCAAGGAGCTGCTGCCCCAGATGCAGGCCGATGTGGCAGCCGGGCGCATCGCGGCATCGACTGCAGCACGAAATCTGCTGCTGGCGCAATCCCATCCAGCGCAAGCAGCTATCAAATAGATAGTAAACAAACCCATTCACCAAAGGACGACCATGCAAGACATCCTGGATCAACTGGAGAAAAAGCGTGCGCTGGCACGCCTGGGCGGCGGGCAAAAGCGCATTGATGCGCAGCACGCCAAGGGCAAGCTCACGGCGCGCGAGCGCATTGAGCTGCTGCTGGACGACGGCACGTTCGAGGAATGGGACATGTTTGTCGAGCACCGCTGCACCGACTTTGGCATGGAGGACAACAAGATCCCCGGCGACGGCGTGGTGACGGGCTACGGCATGATCAACGGCCGCCTGGTGTTCGTGTTCAGCCAGGACTTCACGGTGTTCGGCGGCGCGCTCAGCGAAACCCATGCGGAGAAGATCTGCAAGGTGATGGATCAGGCCATGAAGGTCGGCGCGCCGGTCATCGGCCTCAACGACTCGGGCGGAGCGCGCATCCAGGAAGGCGTGGCGTCTCTCGGCGGCTATGCCGACGTGTTCCAGAAGAACGTGCTGGCCAGCGGCGTGATTCCGCAGATCAGCATGATCATGGGCCCCAGCGCCGGCGGCGCCGTGTACTCGCCGGCCATGACGGACTTCATCTTCATGGTCAAGGATTCGAGCTACATGTTCGTGACCGGTCCCGAAGTGGTGAAGACCGTGACGCACGAAGAAGTGACCGCCGAAGAGCTGGGCGGCGCCGTGACGCACACCACCAAGAGCGGTGTGGCCGACATGGCGTTTGAGAACGACGTGGAGGCGCTGATGATGCTGCGCCGCCTGTACAACTACCTGCCGCTCAACAACCGTGAGAAGGCTCCTGTTCGCCCCAGCAACGACCCGGCCGACCGAATGGACCGGAGCCTGGACACCCTGGTGCCCGAGAATCCCAACAAGCCCTACGACATGAAGGAGCTGATCCTCAAGACGGTGGACGACGGGGATTTCTTTGAGCTGCAGCCCGAGTACGCCAAGAACATCCTGATCGGCTTTGCCCGCATGGAAGGCCAGACCGTGGGCATCGTGGCCAACCAGCCGCTGGTGCTGGCGGGCTGCCTGGACATCAAGTCGAGCATCAAGGCCGCGCGTTTTGTGCGCTTCTGCGATGCGTTCAACATCCCGGTCGTCACGTTTGTGGACGTGCCCGGCTTCATGCCTGGCACCAGCCAGGAGTACGGCGGCATCATCAAGCACGGCGCCAAGCTGCTGTATGCGTATGCCGAGTGCACGGTACCCAAGATCACCGTCATCACCCGCAAGGCCTACGGCGGTGCGTACGACGTGATGAGCTCCAAACACCTGCGCGGCGACGTGAACCTGGCCTGGCCCAACGCCGAGATCGCGGTGATGGGCGCCAAGGGCGCGGTGGAAATCATCTTCCGCGAAGACAAGAACGACCCGGTGAAGCTGGCCGCGCGTGAGGCGGAATACAAGCAGCGTTTTGCCAACCCGTTCGTGGCCGGTGCTCGCGGCTTTATCGACGACGTGATCCTGCCGCATGAGACGCGCAAGCGCATCTGCCGGTCGCTGGTGATGCTGCGGGATAAGAAACTCGAAAATCCGTGGCGCAAGCACGGGAACATTCCGCTGTAGACAAGGCATCGGCATCCGGCAATGGCACAGATACGCTCGTTTTTCCCATCCAGGGTGGATTCATGGCTTATTGCCATCGGACCGCTCGCCGGATTGACGGCAATAACTGCAGTTGCAGGGGTTGTGGGGCCGTTCGTGCTGAATTCGGGCGGCGCGCCGCCGATGCTTGCGCTGTTGGCGGCCATCACGGCCTTTTCGCTACTGCTGCCATTGTGGCTGCTACTGGACACCAACTACACACTCACGGCGGAGGAGTTGCTGATTCGCTGTGGTCCGTTCCGCTGGCGCATAGCGTTGAGCGACGTGCGCGAGGTCTCGCCATCACGCAGTTGGATTTCCTCGCCCGCGCTGTCGCTAGACCGCTTGTGCATTCGCCATGGGGCGGGCCGAAGCATTTTGGTGTCGCCGCGCGAGAAGCAGCGCTTCATTGAAGCTTTGCGTCAGTGCTGTCCTTCTGTCTTAGTTACTGGTTTTTGAAATTTCCTTTTGAGGAACTTGTTATGTTCACCAAAATTCTGATCGCCAACCGTGGCGAAATCGCGTGCCGAGTCATCGCCACCGCCAAGAAAATGGGCATCGCCACCGTCGCCGTCTACTCCGACGCCGACAAGGAAGCCCGCCACGTCAAGCTGGCCGACGAGGCCGTACACATTGGCGCCGCGCCCTCGCGCGAGTCGTACCTGCTGGCTGACAAGATCATTGCCGCCTGCAAGCAAACCGGCGCACAGGCCGTGCACCCCGGCTACGGCTTCCTCTCCGAGAACGAAGCCTTTGCCAAGCGCTGCGAAGACGAGGGCATTGCGTTCATCGGCCCCAAGGCGCATTCGATTGCCGCCATGGGCGACAAGATAGCGTCCAAGAAGCTGGCCAACGAAGCCAAGGTCAACACCATCCCGGGCTACAACGACGCGATTGCCGGCCCCGAGCAGGCCGTAGAGATTGCCAAAGGCATTGGCTACCCCGTGATGATCAAGGCCTCGGCCGGCGGCGGCGGCAAGGGTCTGCGCGTGGCGTTCAACGACAAGGAAGCGTTCGAGGGCTTCACCAGCTGCCAGAACGAAGCTCGCAACAGCTTTGGCGATGACCGCATCTTCATCGAGAAGTTTGTGCAGGAGCCGCGCCACATTGAGATCCAGGTGCTGGGCGACAGCCACGGCAACGTGATTTATCTGAACGAGCGCGAGTGCTCCATCCAGCGCCGCCACCAGAAGGTGATCGAAGAGGCGCCATCGCCTTTCATCAGCGACGCCACCCGCAAGGCCATGGGCGAGCAGGCGGTGCAACTGGCCAAGGCCGTGAAGTACCAGAGCGCGGGCACGGTGGAGTTCGTGGTCGGCAAGGACCAGGACTTCTACTTCCTTGAAATGAATACCCGCCTGCAGGTGGAGCACCCGGTGACGGAATGCATCACCGGCCTGGACCTGGTGGAGCTGATGATTCGCGTGGCGGCGGGCGAGAAGCTGCCCCTCACGCAAGTCGACGTGAAACGCGAGGGCTGGGCCATCGAGTGCCGCATCAACGCCGAAGACCCGTTCCGCAACTTTTTGCCTTCCACCGGCCGCCTGGTGCGCTTTCAGCCACCCGAGGAGAGCATGTTCCAGGGCGACACCGACAAGAAGCTCGGTGTACGTGTTGACACTGGCGTGTACGAAGGCGGCGAGATCCCGATGTACTACGACTCGATGATCGCCAAGCTCATCGTGCACGGCACGGACCGCAACCATGCGATCGCCAAGATGCGTGCGGCGCTCAATGGCTTCGTGATCCGCGGCATCAGCAGCAACATTCCGTTCCAGGCGGCCCTGCTGGCCCACCCGAAATTCGTGACCGGCGAGTTCAACACCGGCTTCATCGCCGAACACTACGGCAAGGGCTTCCACTCTGAAGACGTGCCCCACGAGGACCCTTTGTTCCTGGTGGCGCTGGCGGCCTTCATGAACCGCCGCTACCGCGCTCGCGCCTCGGGCATCAGCGGGCAACTGGCGGGGCACGAGGTGAAGGTGGGCGAGCAATTTGTGGTGGTCACGCTGGGGGCCGAGGGCCAGAACGAGCACCATGCGGTGTCGGTCACCGACTTCCAGGACAAGTCGGGCTCCAGTGTGGTGGCCGTGGGCAACAAGAGCTACCAGATCAGCAGCGCCGCCACACTGGGCCAGATCCGTGTGCAGGGGCAGTGCAATGGCGCGGGTTTCACCGCCCAGGTGGAGCGGGGCGCTGGCAAGAACCCGCTGGCCCTGCGCGTTGCGCACAACGGCACGCAGATCGACACCATCGTGCTGTCGCCGCTGGGCGCACGCCTGCACCAATTGATGCCTTTCAAGGCACCGCCAGATCTGTCCAAGTTTCTGCTGTCGCCCATGCCTGGCCTGCTGGTGGATGTGGCGGTGCAGCCCGGCCAGAAGGTGCAGGCTGGCGAGAAGCTGGCCGTGATCGAAGCCATGAAGATGGAGAACATCCTCTTTGCCGCGCAAGATGGCGTGGTGGGCAAGGTGGTGGCGGGCAAGGGCGAGTCGCTGGCGGTGGACGACGTGATCATTGAGTTCCAGTGATGCGGCAACGCACTGCGGCTGCGGCCCGAACAATCTGTCACCTGGGTCCATTCCCGCAATGACGAGGGCCTTGCGCATGCTGCTCGCGCTGGCTGGCGGCGCGCTGTTGCTGGATGGTGCGGTGCTGATGGTTCTGGGGCACTTCAACCTGGGCACCATGCTGCCCGTTGCGCTGGGAGCCCTTTTTCTGGCTTTGGCGGTGTGGTGGGCTCCGCTGGCGCGCTGGCGGCACCATGACCGGCGGCGCCAGCAGTGGTGGTATGCCGGCTGGTGTGGTCTGGCGGCATGGATGCTTAGCGTGGCGGTTTTCTGGGCCTTTTTGCTGGATGCTGGCGTGTCTCCGGCCGAGGCGCCGCCGGTGCAGGCCATTGTGGTGCTGGGGGCTGGCATCCAGAACGGGCAACCGCGCCCGGCGCTGGCAGCGCGGCTGGACACGGCGGCCGCGCTGGCGCGATTGCAGCCCGCCGCCCTGATCGCGGTGTGTGGTGGCCAGGTCTGGGGCGCAACGGACACGGAAGCCGAGGTGATGGCGCGCTACCTGCAAGAACGCCACGGGATTTCACCTGAACGCCTGGTGCTGGAAAAGGCAAGCACCAGCACCGAACTGAACCTGGCATGGAGTCGCCCCTTGCTGCAGGCGCGCGGTGTGGCCGCCACGGCCCCCTTGGCGCTGGTGACCAGCGACTTCCACCTGCCGCGCGCCCTGCGCATTGCCCAGCGCCACGGCTTTACCCACATGGTGCCGGTGGCAGCACCCACGCCCCTGGCCACACGCTACAACGCCTGGCTGCGCGAATACTTCGCCACGCTGAGCAGTTGGGTGTTGCGCGAGGGGTAGGCACCAGGTCGCAAGCCACTCAAGTCGGCCATTTTTTGAATGAAATTGGCCGCTGGCGCTTAATGGGACTCTATTTTTAGCTATCAATCAAGGAGCAATCAGCATGACCGCATCCCACAGGCCCTTCCGAGTCCTGGGTATCCAGCAGGTCGCCATCGGCGGCACCGACAAGCAGCGCATGAAAACCCTGTGGGTGGACATGCTGGGCCTGACGCAGACCGGCACGTTCCAGAGCGAGCGCGAGAACGTGGACGAAGACATCCTGGCCATGGGGCAGGGCGTCCACAAGGTCGAGGTGGACATCATGCAGCCACTGGACATTGACAAAAAACCCGCCGTGCACACCACGCCGCTCAACCACATCGGCCTGTGGATCGACGATCTGCCCCGGGCTGTGGAATGGCTGACTGCGCAGGGCGTGCGTTTTGCGCCCGGCGGCATCCGCAAGGGTGCGGCGGGTTACGACATCACGTTTTTGCACCCCAAGAGCAATGACGAGTTTCCGATTGCGGGCGAGGGCGTGCTGATCGAGCTGGTCCAGGCCCCGGCCGACGTGATTGCTGCGCTGGGCTGACGGAGGGCTGTAGTCAAAAGCCTGAACGTCGGCCATCTTCAGGCGTATGTCCGGCAGATCGCGCGCCTGTTAGGTACAGATAACGACCGCCGCCGGAATTTTGATGCAGGCAAAAAACTCAACGCACGAAAACCTGGTAAATATCTCCAAATCACCGTCTTCTGTGCTCAAAAAATTCTGAATTTGACGGCTATTGGCACCACGTTTTTCTTGGCACCTTTTGTGACCCTGTGGCGTGTGTTTGTGCCTTTTTCTCGTCCAGAATCCGCCCACCTCGCTGCGTACCGTGTGGGACCACCCCGTTTCGGGCGGTGCGCGCTGTGTAACCAACCTCTTGCTCCCCGGCGGCCCCGTGCCACTGTGGGGCAGACGCCTTGAAGGGAATTGACCGCCATGTCCTCCACGACCCTTGCCGCTCCCGCCGCGCAACCTGTGCAACCCCTGCACCTGCACCGGCGCGCCACACCCGTCCCCGCGCCGCAAGGCCCCTGGACGGTGAACGCTATCCAGGCGTTGCTGGACAAGCCGCTGATGGACCTGCTTTTTGAGGCGCAGACGGTGCACCGCCAGCATTGGCCCGCAGGAGACATCGAGCTGGCCACGCTGCTGTCCGTGAAGACCGGCGGCTGCCCAGAGAACTGCGGCTACTGTCCGCAAGCCGCCGAGTTCGACACCGGCGTGAAGGCCGACAAGCTGATGGAGGTGGACGAAGTGGTGCGCGCCGCCCAGGCGGCCAAAGACGCCGGTGCCACACGGTTTTGCATGGGGGCCGCCTGGCGTGCGCCCAAGGACCGCGACATCGAAAAAGTCAGCGCCTTGATCGGCGCCGTGAAGGGCCTGGGCCTGCAGACCTGCGCCACGCTGGGCATGCTCGAATCGCACCAGGCGCAGGCGCTCAAGGACGCGGGCCTGGACTACTACAACCACAACCTGGACACCGCCCCCGAGTACTACACCGATGTGGTCAGCACCCGCGCCTACCAGGACCGGCTGGACACGCTGCAGCATGTGCGCAGCGCGGGCATCAGCGTGTGCTGCGGCGGCATTGTGGGCATGGGCGAGGCGCCAGTGCACCGCGCTGGCCTGATCGCCCAGCTGGCCAACCTGCAGCCGTACCCCGAGTCGGTGCCCATCAACAGCCTGGTGCGGGTGCCCGGCACGCCGCTGGCTGACAGCGAACCCATCGACCCGCTGGACTTTGTGCGCATGATTGCCGTGGCCCGCATCACCATGCCCAAGGCCCGGGTACGCCTCTCTGCCGGGCGCCAGCAGATGGGTGAAGCGGTGCAGGCGCTGTGTTTCCTGGCTGGTGCCAATTCGATCTTTTATGGTGACAAGCTGCTGGTGACCGGTAACCCTGATGTGGAAGCCGACGTGCAACTGCTGGCCAAGCTGGGCCTCAACGGACACCGCACCACCACCACCACCTCGGAGGGTGGGGCGGTAGAAAGCGCCGCAGGCGCCTGCGGCTAACCGCCGCTGCCATGGTTGCCGCTGCTGTCGCCGATGACCGCGCTGTCGGTGGAGAGGTCTTGGGCAATGCGGTCGAGCTGCGCCTGCAGGGCATGTTCCCCGTCGGCAAAGCGCTGCGCGATGCGCCGGAACTCTTCGGACAGTGCCAGGAAGGCGTCCACCATGTCGGGATCGAAGTGGCTGCCCCGGCCGTCGCGGATGATCTCGACCGCGTGTTCGTGGGTGAAGGCGGGCTTGTACACGCGCTCGGAGATCAGCGCGTCGTACACATCGGCCACGGCCATGAGCCGTGCCGACAGAGGGATCGTGTTGCCCACCAGCCCTTCGGGATAACCTGAGCCGTCCCACTTTTCCTGGTGGCTGTAGGCGATCTCCTTGGCGTAGCGAAAGAACGGGTTGTTTTGCGTGGTTTCGGTTTCTGCCGCCACGATGGCGTCCCGGCCCAGCGTGGTGTGCGTCTTCATGATCTCGAACTCCTCCACCGTGAGCTTGCCCGGCTTGAGCAGGATGCGGTCGGGGATGCCCACCTTGCCAATATCGTGCAGCGGGGCGGACTTGAAGATCACCTGGATGGCGTCTTCCGTGAGTTCGTCGCGAAAGCGCGGATGGTCTTGCAGCTTGCGGGCCAGCGCTTCCACATAGTGCTGGGTCCGACGGATGTGGTTGCCCGTCTCGTTGTCGCGTGTTTCGGCCAGCGATGCCATGGCGCGGATGGTGGCGTCCTGCAGCTCGGCCAGGGCGCGCGTGCGGTTGGCCACTTCCTGCTCCAGAAAGTGGTTGTGGTGGGCCAGCAGATCCCGGGCACGCTTGAGCTGCAGGTGGTTGCGCACCCGCGCCATGGTGATGGCGGGGTTGACGGGTTTGGTGATGTAGTCCACGGCGCCCAGCTCCAGCCCCACGGTTTCGTCGTCGGTGGCACTCATGGCCGTCAGGAAGATCACCGGGATGTCCTCGGTGTCGGGGTTGAACTGCAGGCGCCGCAGCACCTCGTAGCCGTCCATGTCCGGCATCATGATGTCGAGCAGGATCAGGTCGGGTTTTTCGGCCGCCACGATTTGCAGCGCACGCTCGCCGGTGGGGGCCAGCTTGACCTTGTAGTCGGGGCGCAGCAGGTCGCTCATCAGCGACAAATTGCCGGGTGTGTCATCCACCACCAGCACCGTACATTTGCCGCTCAATTCCAATGGACTATTCATGAACTGGGTCCTCCTTGTGTTGTGTGTTGTTGTTCCCCGCCTTGCGCAGCACGTCCAGCGCATCGGCAAAGAGGTAGTTGTCCAGCCGCTGTTTCATGTCGACGTAGGCGGGGCCCAGCAGGGCCTTCAGGCTGGGGCCGGAGTCCTTGAACAGCTCTACGGCTTCGGAATCACTGTCTGCCAGCAAGGCGTCCAGACGGGCTACCAGCTCTCGGGTGCGCGCCTCGTCCACCAGGGCTCCCGCAGCTCCCGCCGCGTGCTGTGTGTCAGGCTCGGGAGGCAAGGCCCCTTGCAGGGCAACCACCAGGGCCCGGCAGGCATCGTCCACAGGCTGCAGCAGGACATCCAGGGCGTCGGTCACCGCCTTGTGCGCAATGGCCTGCTCCGCAGCATTGGCCAGTTCGGCCAGACGCAGCGCGCCAATGGTGCCTGCCGCGCCTTTCAAGGTATGCATGGCCCGCTGCGCTGCCTGCGGCCGGCCTGAGGCCAGATGCGCCTGCGCTTCCCGCACTGCTTTGGCCTGGCCGGTGACGAACGTGCGCAGCAGGCCTTCGTAGGCGGCACGTTTGCCCAGCACGCGCCGCAGCCCGAGGGTCGCATTCAGGCCTTCGATGTGTGCAAGCGGGTCTGCTGTGCCCCGCGTCGCCACTGAAGGGGCGTCAGCCACCGCAGGCTGCGCTGCAGCGGTCATGCCGCCGGAGTCTGTGCCGGTGTGCGGCAGCGCAATCCACTGCAGCAGTGCGGCAAACAGGGCCTCGGGGTCAATGGGTTTGGCGATGTGCCCGTTCATGCCCGCGTCCAGGCACTGCTCGCGGTCGCTGCTCATCGCGTTGGCCGTCATCGCCAGCACCGGCAGGCGCGCCCAGGTGGGGTTTTGGCGCAGGTGGCGGGTGGCGGTGAGGCCATCCATCACCGGCATCTGCATGTCCATGAGCACTATGTCGTAGGTACCACGGGCCAGCATGTCAAGCGCGGCCTGGCCATTGTCGGCCACGTCCACCACCAGCCCGGCGCTGGTCAGCAGTTCGCGGCCCACTTGCTGGTTCAGATCGTTGTCGTCCACCAGCAGCACCCGCGCACCCCGGATCGACGCCAGCTCTGCACCCCGTGGCGGGACCGGCAGGCGCCGCCCATCGTCCACCCGCTGCGCCCCGCCCAACGCGCGCATCGCAGCATCAAAAAGCTGCGATGGGTTGACAGGCTTGGTCAGCATCAGCCCGATGCCTGAGCGTGTGAGTTCGTTCAGAACGTCGTCGCGGCCATGCGCGGTGACGATGACGGGGCGGGGCGGGTGGGGAAGTTGGGCCAGCTGGCGGGCGGTTTCAAAACCGTCCATGCCGGGCATCTTCCAGTCCAGAAAGGCAATTTCGCAAGGCCGTCCGGCCTGATCGGCGGCTCGCGCCAGGTCCACGGCCTGTGCTCCTGAGCTGGCCAGCGTCACCGAAAAGCTCATGCTGGACAGTAGCTCCGCCAGGATCTGCCGCGCCTGTTCGCTGTCGTCTACCACCAGCACGCGGCGGCCGCGCAGGTCCGGCTCCGGCAACAGCGGCCGCTGTGTGGAAGCGCCCAGGCCCAGCCGGGCCGTGAACCAGAACGTGCTGCCCCGGCCCGGCGCGCTTTGCACCCCCACGTCCCCGCCCATCAGGCTGGCCAGTTTTTTGGAAATGGCCAATCCCAGGCCGGTGCCGCCGTACTTGCGTGTGGTGGAGGTGTCAGCTTGCTCGAACGAGCGAAACAGCCGTGATTGCTGTTCGTCGGTGAGGCCAATGCCGGTGTCCTGCACCTCGAAACGCAGCAGGACGCCCTGCGCATCCCGCGCGGCTTCGCGGACCCGCACGATGATCTCGCCCTCGTCCGTGAACTTGACGGCGTTGTTGGCGTAATTGACCAAAATCTGCCCCAAGCGCAGGGGGTCTCCGCGCAAGTCGGCAGGCAGGTGGGAGTCCACGTCGAACATCAGCTCCAGCCCTTTGCTGGCACATTTTTCGCCCAGCAGGTTGGCCACGTTATCGAGCACACCGTGCAGGTCGAAATCGACCACCTCGACTTCGAGCTTCCCCGCTTCGATCTTGCTGAAGTCCAGGATGTCGTTGATCAGGCCCAGCAGGTGCTGACCGGACCGCTGGATCTTTTGGATGTAGTCGCGCTGGCGCACGGTCAACTCCGTGGCCAGCGCCAGGTGGCTCATGCCAATCACGGCGTTCATGGGCGTGCGAATTTCGTGGCTCATGTTGGCCAGAAAGTCCGACTTCATGCGCGAGGCATCTTCGGCCTTGGCCTGGGCCACCACCAGTTCGTCCTCATGTTCCCGCAGTGCGGCGTTGACCTGCTGCAGTTCTGTAGTGCGCTGGGCCACCCGGGCCTCCAGGGCCTCTTCGCTGCGCTTGAGGGCATCCACCAGTTCGGCCTGTGCCTCCATGGCCTGGGAGGTGGCCTTTTCACGCTGAAGAAACTGGCGCGCCATCGCAAAGGCCAGCAGGAAGGTCAGAATGGCCTGGAAGGCGGTCAGCCCGGTGGTCAGCAGGGTCTGGTGCTTGACCTCTTCGTTGCGCCGGTCGCCCAGCAGGGCAGAGATGCGCGACGCCTGGAGCGACAGTTCCTGAACGATGTCGCGCAGCTTGTTCAGCTCGGCCCGCAGGAGCCGCATGTTCATGCGGCTGGACACCGTATCCACGCTTTGCCCGAAATGCTCATCGCCTGCGGCAACAAATTTCTGCAATGCGTCGAGGGCGGTGCTGTAGATTGGCTCCTCCTGCATCAGCGTGCGGGCGGTGCCACTTTCGAGCGCACTGAAGCGGCTCAGGAACAGGTCGTAACGCAGCTCCAGCCGGTCCATGGGCAGGCTGGCCGGGTCCATCTCGAACTGGTGAAGCGCGTGGTCCAGCTTCTCGTACTCCACGTTGAGCTGCAGGAAAGACCACAAGGCATTGACGTCGCCCCGGCGCATGACCGCTTCCACGCTGCGGTACTGGTGGTATTGCACTCCCGCAATGGCCACATACGCCACCACCAGGCCCGCAATGATCAGTCTCAGAACGTTTTTGCCCCGGATCATGGTGGAGTGCCTGTAAGGAGTGCGTGTGGGCTAGCGGATCCGCAGGATGTGCAGTTGCCAGGCTGCGCGGTTGTAGTACAGCTCGCTGCGCAGCTCGGCCTTGGTATCAAACGGGTAGACGATGAAAAGCGGCCCTTTTTCGCGCACACGCATGGGGCGGTTGTTCATGAGCCGGGCAACGATGACGTCGTGGCGTGTGGCATCGTCAATGGGAATTTCTGTCTTGTAATCATTGAGCGCCACCGCCGTGATGTTCTTGCCCTTGGCACCGACGGCCGCCAGCACATCACGCAGCAGCGGGCCTGTGAACGTGACTGCGCTGGGGTACCACGGGGTCTGCGTGGAAAAGCTGTGTTGGGGCAGTTTCTCCAGCATCGCCATGTCGAACTGGGCTTGTGAGCCGTTGTTCGTCTGGCTGATCGCACCATCGATGGTGAGCACCACGGTGCCCGTGGGTTTGTCCAGGGCTTGGGCCTGGGGCAGGGTCATCGCAACAGCAATAACCGCCATTGCCAGCCCTTGGGCGACGAGGCGTGCCACTGAAAGACTCGTGTGCATATCGACCCTCTCTTTTTGCAACAGTCTCACAGACAGTTGCTCAAAATGTAAATAGGTTTATAGCAGGACTGGTCTTGTGGTGCGGCTACGACGGAGCGGCGCGCCCCATATTGAGGGAGAACCACGGGTATCCCGGCATTGCAGGAGGGGACCACATGCGCACTCGCGGCAATGTCGTGACAACCGGCAACTGGATAGGTACAGTGGGCCGCAGACTCGACGCTCCAGGGCAGGCGGGCAAACTGCGCAAATGAATCGGGAGGAGGCCACTGGCTGACGGAAAGCCCTGCAACCATCGACACCATTCTTCGCAACGCAGCGCCCCAGGGGTGAAGGCAGAGGCGGCCCAAGGCAAGCCTGAAGCCCCGCCATCGATGGGCTTCGTTGCATCATTTCCGTGTTAGCCAAGGCTTATCACAATGGATAGTCACGATACTGAAGACCGGTCGTTTGAACAGGAGATCGCGCTGTCTGAAGCCGACTATCGGCTGCTGGTGGAGCAGGTGCAAGCGGCCGTCTTTGTGATTCAAAAGGGTCGATTCCTTTTTGTGAATCCAAAGCTTCTGGAACTTTTTGGGTACACGCAGGAAGAAATGCTGGGAGGCATGGACCCCATGCTGCTGTGCGTGCCCGAGCATCGGGACATGGTGCGGGAGCAGGCCAGCGCCCGGGTGGCGGGCGTTCCTGGCAAAGCCTATGAGATCGAATGCCAGCGCAAGAATGGCGAACGGTTCGGCGCCCAGGTCTGGGGTGCGCGAATTTTTCTCTCGGCGCAAGCCGCAGATCTGGTCACGCTGCATGACGTCAGTGCCATCCAGGCGGCGACACGCTACGCCCAGCAGCGCGTCCAGTTGTTTCGCAACGCCGAGGAACTCGCTCGCATAGGTTCTGCCGAGGTGGACCTGGTTTCTGGCTCCGTCACCTTGTCGTCCGGCATGCACGCCATCTTCGGCATCCCGCAAACCGAGGATTCCCCCGACAAAGACTGGCTGCTGGCCAAAGTTCCCCCCGTGGAGCGGCCATATGTTCAGGCCATCAGCGAAGGCGTTTCTCCCGATGACGTCTGCGAGTTTCAGCACCGCATTGTTCACGCCGACGGCAGCTTGCGCACGGTACTGCACCGGGTCCTGGCCGAAGCCGATGAAGATGGCAAAGTGGTCAGAACGGTTACGCTTTTGCAGGACATCACGCTGCAGCGCGCGGCGGAACAGAAACTTGACAAGCTCGCCAACACCGACGAAATCACCGGACTGCCCAACCGTAATGCACTGACGGAGTATCTGGATACAAAAATGCGCGAGGCGGCGCGGCAAGGGCGGCAAATTGCGGTCCTGAGTGTGGAGATTGACCGGCTCAAGCTCGTCAGTGAATCACTGGGCTACGCAGCCGGGGACCAGTTGCTCATGGAGGTAGGAAGACGGCTGCAGCCCCAGGTGTCGCAGGACGATTTGCTGGCGCATTTTGGCAGCGGCGAGTTTTTGCTGGTGCTGGCGCGGGAAGAGACCGTGGACGAGACCCTGGCTCGGGGCATCGCGGCCTCATTGGTGGACGCACTGTCTCTGCCGGTCGCCATCGGTGACAACGAGATCAAGGTGACGTGCGATATCGGAATATCGATCTATCCCGTGCACGGGGAAGACCCGGAAAAGCTGCTCCAGCAGACTCAGGCGGCCATGTATCGCGCCCACGAACTGGGCAAGAACCAGATCTGCGTTTTCAGCTCGGGCATGCATTCGAAGGCGATCTCCAGGCTCGCCATGGAATCTGGGTTGCGCCGGGCGCTGGAGCGCAACGAGTTCGAACTGCATTTTCAGCCCAAGCTCGAATTGGTCAGCGGCACCGTTATTGGTGCCGAGGCGTTCCTGGAATGGAATTCCCCCGATGGCACCTTGATACCCCGGTCCAGCTACATCCGGGTTGCAGAAGAAACGGGCCTGATCGTACCCATTGGCGAATGGGTTTTGCGTGCGGCCTGCCTCCAGGCACTGGAGTGGCAGCGCGCGGGCCATGTCATGTGCCGGGTTGCCGTCAACCTGTCGGCTCGCCAGCTTCAACAGCCTGATCTGACCCAGAAAATACAGAAAATTCTTATTGAAACCGGCCTGGACCCCAGGCTGCTGGGGCTGGAGATTACCGAGGGTGCACTGATGGGAGAAAGTGCCCGCATAGCGCGCATTCTGGGCGACCTCAAGGCGCTGGGCATTGAAATTTCGCTCGATGATTTTGGTACCGGCTATTCCAGCCTGAGCTACCTTCGCACTCTGCCCATTGACGTGGTGAAAGTGGACCGCTCGTTTGTGCATGACGTCACGGCGGCATCGCAGGATGTGTCCATCACGCGCGCGATCATCAACATGGCGCACAGCCTTCAGATGAAGGTGCTGGCGGAAGGCGTGGAGACTGAGGGGCAACTGGCATTGCTTATCGCCAACGGCTGCGACCAGATGCAGGGCTACTATTTCAGCGGCTTGCTCACAGCCGATGCCATGGGGGGGCTATTGCGTGAGAGCAAGGCGCTGCCAGAGCACCTGCTGCTGCGCCGCACCCACCAACGCACCTTGTTGCTGGTTGATGACGAAGACAGCATTGTTTCTGCGCTGCGCAGATTGCTGCGCAGGGATGGCTATCACATCGTGACGGCCAACAGCGGAGCGCAAGGTTTGCAAAGGCTGGCCGAGAACTCGGTGGATGTGATTGTTTCGGACCAGCGAATGCCCGGTATGACCGGGGTGGAGTTTCTGCGCCGGGCCAAGGAGCTGTATCCGGACACCGTGCGGATGGTGCTGTCTGGCTACACGGAATTGCAGTCCATCACCGACGCGATCAATGAGGGTGCCATCTACAAATTCCTCACGAAACCGTGGGATGACGAACGGCTTCGCGGCCACGTCGCCGAAGCATTCACTCAAAAAGGGATGGCTGATGACAATCGGCGCCTTGCGAATGCCGTTCTCAGTGCCAACGAGGAACTCAGTGCCGTGAACGACCGCTTGCAACAGTTGCTCACGAATCAACGGGAGCAAATTCACCGCGAAGAGAGTAGCCTGAGTGTTGCACGGGAGGTCTTGGACCATATTCCTGCTGCGGTCATCGGGGTAGACCTGGAAGGCATGGTGGCCTTTGTGAATGCAGACGCTGAAGTCCTGTTTGGCAGAAACACGGCGTTGTTGGGACAGGATGCTGACGAGGTATTACCGGCCGATTTGCGCCATGTGTGGCGGGCCGCGGACCAGAGCTATCACGACGTGCAACTGGCTGGGGGCACTTTTCGCGTTGTTTGCCGCTCGGTAGGAGGGGAGAATCATTCACGAGGTCGTCTGCTGGTCCTGGTCCCCAGCAGTGTGGCCTGAACCATATGGGCGCCCATGCAAGCTCTTGCCACAACGACTGAACTGCTCCCCGAGGGGCTGCTTCTGGCGCAGCCAGTGCTGGATGCGCATGCACAGCTTCTGTTGCCAGCGGGTACGCCTGTCACGCGCGGGATTCTGAACAGCTTGCAGCACCGGGGAATCGACACCATCTTTGTGAATGCCCCCGAAGAGGTAGAACACCGGGGCGAGACGCTGGACCCTGCCGCTCAGCAGGCACAGACTGAAAAGCGTTTGCTGCATCTGTTCAGGCCCGCCATGCAGGTCGGGCAACTCAACCCGTTGCTGCACCTCATCTTGAGGTATCGGTCCGGGGAGAGGCCATGAAGCAACTCACTACGGATGCCATCCTGCGCAGCGTCCACGAACTGCCGGCGCTGCCAGCGGTGGTATTGGAGTTGATCCAGTCTTTTGGCGACAGCCATATTTCTGCCGAGCAACTGGCCGTGAAGATATCGCACGACCAGGCCATTGCCGCCAAAACCCTTCGGCTCGCGAATTCGTCTTTCTATGGCCTACCGCGTCAGGTCACCTCCATCGCCGAGGCGACTGCGATCCTGGGACTGCGCACGTTGCGCAGCGTGGCAACGGCCGCTGGCCTGGTCGGCGGGTTTTCCAAGTCACGCTGCCAAGGTTTCGACTTTGATGCGTTCTGGCGCCACTCGATCGGTACCGCGCTTACCTGCCGAGCCCTGGCGCAGCGCACCCGACTGGACGAGGACGCTGCATTTACGCTGGGTCTGGTACACGACATCGGGCGCCTGGTCCTGGTCAGTTCCTATGAGGAGGAATATGCCCACGCCATTGCCTACCGGGCAGAACATGACTGTCTTATGCATGCCGCGGAGCGACACCATTTTGGTGTGGACCACGCGGAGGTCGGCGGTGTTATTGCAGAGCATTGGCACTTTGCCCCAGAGATCGTCACCGCCATCGCATGCCATCACCGGCCGCCTTCCACGCGCAACAGGGGGCTCGCAGACCTCGTCCATGTTGCCGACAACATTGCACACGGCCTCGATCTTTCGCACAAGGAAGACGATATGGTGCCGCTGCTGTCCCTGGATGCATGGGGCCGGCTGGCACTGGGCGACAAGGACTATGCAGAAGTTTTTGATGCGGTGGCTGAACAACACGAAGTGGTCTGCCACGCATTGCTGGCCTGAGGAGGGGTTGATATGAGTTCTCACGATCCACTATTGGCTGATGCCATGAACACCACATCCTCGCTCTCTGCCATCGATGTCACGGCGGACAGGGTCAAGGAGCTGTTGCGCTCCAATGAAGAGCTGATGCAGCTCAACGCCAAGCTTTCGGATGCGCAGGACAAGTTGATGCAGTCTGAAAAAATGGCCTCCATCGGGCAATTGGCCGCAGGGGTTGCCCATGAAATCAACAACCCGATTGGATTCATATTTTCAAATTTCGGAACCCTTGAGCGCTATTTGGGCGATCTGTTTCAGATGCTTGCCGCTTACGAAGAGGCCGAGTCCGCCTTGGCGGGCACTCCCGTCGCCGCACGCTTGAAGGCCTTGCGCGAGAAGATTGAACTCGACTTCCTGAAAGAGGACATTCCCTCGTTGATGACAGAGTCCAAAGACGGCATTACCCGGGTGCGCAATATTGTCCAGAACCTGAAGGACTTCTCCCGTGTGGACACCTCGCAAAAGTGGGTTCTGGCCGATTTGCACCACGGCATCGATTCCACGCTGAACATCGTCAACAACGAAATCAAATACAAGGCAGAGGTCGTGAAGGCGTATGGAGAAATCCCGGATATCGAGTGCTTGCCCTCTGAACTCAACCAGGTGTTCATGAACCTTCTGGTCAACGCCGCACATGCCATCCAGGCCGACCGAGGCACTATCACCATTCGCACCGGCGCTGATGACAACCAGGTGTGGGTGGAAATACAGGACACAGGGGAGGGCATCGCCAAGGAAAATCTGGGAAGAATCTTTGATCCGTTCTTCACCACCAAAGCGGTGGGCAAAGGCACAGGTCTTGGACTGTCTCTTTCCTATGGCATCGTCAAGAAGCACCTTGGAAGCATTGACGTGTTCAGTGAGCAGGGGGTTGGGACACGTTTTCGTGTCACGCTGCCGATTCGTCACCCGCAGGAGGCTTGAGGTGTGAATTCCCCTATCGACGTCACCGCCTTGTCAGGGGCGGCTTTGCAAGAGGAGGGCGCCAGCCTAAAGCAGGACGGTGGCCAGCGCGTCTGGCGCATTCTCTGCGTGGACGACGAGCCCAATATTGTGGCTTCGCTCAGGCGGCTGTTCCGTGGCAGCGGATACCAGGTGGCCACGGCCACGAGTGGTGCAGAAGCCATTGCGCACCTGGAGCAAGAGCCTGTGGACCTGGTCTTCTCCGACATGAGAATGCCCGGCATGAGCGGGGCCCAGTTGCTGGAGCAGATACGGGAGCGGTGGCCCAAAACGACGCGCGTACTGCTCACGGGCTACGCGGACATTGGTTCAACCATCGCGGCCATCAACAGCGGAGAAGTCTATCGATACATCACCAAGCCGTGGGATGACGGTGAGGTGCTTGCCACGGCGCACCAGATTTTTGAGCGCCATGCCCTGGAAGACGAAAAAGCCCGGTTGGAGGAACTGCTCAGGTCCAAAAACCAGGCCTTGATGGAATTGAATGAAACCCTGGAGGAAAAGGTCGCGGCGCGCACCAGCGAATTGCTCCAGCTCAGTCAAAAAATCAAGAAGAACTATCTCACTTCCATCAAGGTGTTTTCAAACCTCATGGAGTGGCGAGGCGGGCAACTCTCCGGTCATTCACGCCGTGTGGCGGACCTGGCCCGCCGCACCGCACGGGCCATGAACATGGCGGAAGCGGATCAGCAAGACGCATTTATCGCAGGGCTCATGCATGACATTGGGCAGATTGCCCTGCCCGATACCTTGTTGGCCAAGCCCGTGCCCAAGCTTTCCGAAGAAGAAACGGCGCAGTACCGACGGCATGCCGTGTTGGGGGAGCAGGCACTGATGGCCCTCGACGACATGCAGACGGTCTCCAACATTATCCGAAGCCATCACGAGCGGCACGATGGACTGGGTTACCCAGATGGCTTGGTCGGCGAGATGATTCCCATGGGAGCCTGCATCCTCGCAGTGGCAGACACCTACGACGATCTGCAAATCGGCCACCTCAGCTCCACACCCTTGAGTGCTGCGGATGCCCGGTCGATGATTGCCCGGGGCCGGGGAACCCAGTTTCATCCTGAGGTGGTGGACGTGTTCCTGCAGATGCTTCTGAAGGCCGCGCCCGGAGCGGAAATTCCGCCGCGCATGCTGCGCACCGAGCAACTTCGACCCGGCATGGTCTTGGCGCGAGACCTGCTGTCCAGTGAAGGTGCGGTGTTGTTGGCCGCCGACCACGTGCTCACTGCCGAACTGATCAAACGGCTGCGATTGCGCGAAGGACGGGACGACGTGGAAATGATCTTGCCTATAAAACCGTAACGGAGGGAGCCGTCCATGCAGAGAATTCTTTTACTGGATGATGAACACCATGTCCTGGCAGCGATCAAGCGGAGCCTCCGTGCAGGACTTGGCTCCGACCTTCGCATTGAAGAGACCGTCGATCCAGAAGTCGCTTTGGCCAGACTGAGGGAGGTTGCTTTTGATGTGGTGATCTCGGACTTTCGAATGCCGCTCATGACCGGCGTGGAGTTTCTGGGCTTGGTCCGGGCCATCCAACCCAAGGCCGTCAGGATGGTTTTAAGTGCATCCTCCGATTCGGAGAACCTGATGCGCGCAGTCAATGACGCCGAAGTTTTCCGTTATCTGTTGAAACCCTGGGACGAAAAAGACCTGCTTGGTCATGTCCGCTCTGCCCTCGAAAGGGCGGACCAACTGCGCCATGAAAGCGAATTGGCTGACGTCGGGCGCCATGAATTCGGGAAGCTGAATGCGACGGAACTGGAACGCCGCCGTCTGGAAGCGCTGGAACCGGGGCTGACCCAGGTAACGTGGGGCCCCAATGGCGAGGTCTTGGGACCCGATGGCTAAGAAATCACACAGCTAGAAAATTACGCGTTTTTGCGCTGTGCCGCATCATAGTGCCTAAACGCTTCGCGAATATTTTCCCGCAGCAACTCATCATCCCAGGGTTTTGTCAGGAATTTATAAATTGCGCCCCTGTTAATGGCATCTGAGATGGATTCCAGGTCGGTATATCCCGAAAGCACTATTCGAATGGTGTCGGGATAAAGCTCTCGTGCCCTCGAAAGAAACTCTGTTCCTGACATTTCAGGCATTCGTTGGTCCGAGAGAATGACCTGAACCTCATGCTGTGCCAGGATCCCGAAACCCTCTTTTGCGCTGTTCGCCGTCAATATGTCGTATCCATCACGCCTCAATAGTCGTCGCATGGATGAAAGAATGCTTGGTTCATCATCTACGATCAGAATTCTCTTGGCGACTGCAGAGGGCTGCGCCGCGATTTTCAGTGCGGCCCCATCTGCAAGCAGCCGACCAAGACTCGTAGCCTCTATCGGTTTGCTAAAGAAATACCCCTGAATTTCATCGCAATTCTTGCGGTGCAAGTAATTCATTTGCGCCTCGGTTTCCACACCTTCCGCGATCACTTTTAGTTTGAGATTGTGAGCAAGATCAATGATTGCATTGCAAATTGCAGCCGCATCGGGATCATAGATTATTTCCTTCACAAAACTCTGATCGATTTTAAGATAATCTATAGGAAAACGCTTTAAATAGGTGAGTGAAGAATACCCGGTTCCAAAATCATCAATAGACAGTCGAACACCCATTGCACGGATATCGTGCAGCCGTTGAATGTTGATGTCCACATCCTCCATGAAAAGGCTTTCGGTGATTTCAATATCAAGAGGCACCTCCGACCCTTGATAACCTTTCAGGCAGGATTTCAAAACACTGGCGAATTCTGATCGGCGTATCTGGACTGCCGAAACGTTGACAGCGATCCGCGATGGGGCCAGACCCTGGCTGCGCCATTTCTCATAGTCCTGAATAGCTTTTTGTAGAACCCATTGCCCAACGTCGATGATCAAACCGGTTTTTTCCAGAATGGGGATGAAAACCGCAGGCGATACAAGCCCGGCGTCGGGGTCGTTCCATCGAATAAGCGCTTCCATTCCGGTAATTTTTCCATCCCAAAGCGAAACTTTAGGTTGGTAGTGCAATACGAACTCTTCATTTTCGAGCGCCTTGTGAAGCTTGCTCTCCATGTTGAGTTGATTGTGCACCTGGGAATTCATGGACGGCGTGTAGAACTGGTAACGGCCACTGGCCGCACCGGCCTCACGCGAAGCCGCTTCAGCATGCGCGAACAATGTGTCTGCATCTTTTCCATCGTCGGGAAAAAGGGATATCCCAGTCCGGAAAGACAAATACAGCTCTTTCCCTTCAAAGATGAAAGGACGGTCCATCAAGGGAAATATTTTTTCAGTCAGAAGGTGGGCTATTTCTGCAGGAACGCTCCGATACGTTGCGATGATTCCAAACTGATCTGATCCCATTCGTGCTATTTTGTCGCTGGAGCCCAGTGCTTCAATCAATCGCCTGGCGACCGATTGAATCATTGCATCTCCGGCATGCCGGCCCAAAGTATCATTAATATTTTTGAATCTCTCGATATTCATCCATATCAATGCAATGCAGCCGTCATCTTCTTCCCGAATGGTATTTTTAATCAGCTGGTGAAAGCGATCTTGCAGCAGGCTTCGATTGGGAAGTCCTGTCAGGGCATCATAGTAGGCAAGATAGTTGAGCCGTTCTGATTTTTCGAGATGATCCAGAGAGAACGCAATGTCAGATGCGAGCTCCTGGAGCAACCGAATTTCGGCCTCATCAAAAAAGTCCTGATCGGAAGCGTATAGGGCCATGAGCCCGATGGGCTTCTTGTTGACAGAAAGAGGGAAAAGTCCAAAACTTTGAAAACCTCGGGAGATCGCCTGCTGTTGCAATAAAATCCTGGTGTCACTCTTGATGTCTTGAACTAAAATGGTTTTTGCATTTTCAATGCATTCGCCAATAAGCCCATAGTCCTGCCGATCGGAATCGATTCCCATCGGTATGTGATCAATATAATCCTCTCCCGCACCTGCCCATGCGACAGCGGTAATTTTTTGCACCTCAATGTCGATAATTCCAATCCATGCCAGGCAAAAGCCACCGGCATTCACGGCAATTTGACAGGCCTCCTGGAATAAATCCTTGCGATCTTGTGTCCTTACAATCAAAGAATTGATGCTGCTCAATACCGCATAAATCCGGTTGAGGCGCTTGACTTTGAGTTCTGCATTCTTTCGCTCGGTGATGTCAACGACAGAGCCGGCCATATAGGTCGCCAAGCCATTGTGATCCCACACCGCCTGGCCCTTGGCATGCGACCAGCGGTAGGAGCCGTCTTTGGCCAATGCCCGGTATTCCACATCGTACGGAGCACGGTTTTTGATGTGGGCTGCAAAGGCGCTCAGGACCATCTGTCGATCGCTGGGCTCCAATAGATTGAGCCATGCCGCTGCCGTATTTTCAATTTCCTCGTCCGCATAGCCCAGGCGAAACTTCCACTGCGCTGAAATCTGCGCAATGCCCGTGTCGATATTCCAGTCCCAGACATCGCCCGTCGAGGCCGCCAGGCGAAACCGCAATTCGCTATGCCGCAAAGCTTCCTGAGTGCGCTTTTGCTCCCGCACCAGCTCGGCATCGTTGAGAGCGCGATGGATTGCCGGGGCAAGACGCCCCAGGTCATGCTTCAGGATGTAGTCCGTTGCACCGCTTTTGAGAGCACTGATGGCGTTCTCTTCTCCAATCGTTCCAGATACGAAGATGAACGGAACTTCTGGGCACATCTCCCTGACCACTGACAGCGCGTCGATGCCATTGAAGCGGGGCATGCTGAAATCTGAAAGGACGATGTCCGGCACGCTCGCACGCAGCTCGTGGCGCAGCCGTTCTTCGTTGTCTACCCGGCGGCTCGTAAAGTGCAACGATGCACGCCGCAAGGTATGTGCGACGAGTTCCGCGTCGTTGGGCTCATCCTCGACCATCAGGATGTTCAGGGGGGCGGCTTGCAAGTATTCCTCCTTCCGCAGGACGAGCCTGCGGAACACTGCCGTGCTGAAAGTAGTCTAGGGTGCAGCACCCTGGGCATCAAGAAGTTCTCAATTTCCGTCGTTTGGATGCGCAACCCCCGTTGAAAGGTTTGCACCAAAAGGTTTTCAACCTACCATGCTTTGAATGGCTGGCTACGAAAGCTTGCCACGCAAACATGGGGGAGGCTGGCCGTGATACAGATCCGAACATACCTGACAGCGTGGTTGACCCTGTCTTTGCTGCCTTTGTCTTCTGTGCAGGCACAGGATAACAAGGCCTCCTTGCTTGCCGAGCTTTCCATCGAAGAGCTGGCCAACATTCAGATCACTTCCGCTGCGAGGCATCCCGAGTTTCTGGGGGACGCTTCCGCCGCGATTTTTGTGATCACTTCCGACAGTATCCGCCGTTCGGGCGCTGCCACCCTTCCGGAAGCTTTGCGCTTGGCGCCCAATCTTCAGGTCGCCCGCCTTGACGCAAGCCAATATGCAATCAGTGCACGTGGCTTTAACAATGCCATTGGGAACAAGCTCCTGGTCTTGATCGATGGGCGCACGGTCTACACACCTTTTTTCTCAGGGGTTTTTTGGGACCAGCAGGACGTCATGCTGGAAGACGTCGATCGAATAGAAGTCATCAGCGGGCCTGGCGCCACTCTGTGGGGCGCCAACGCAGTCAACGGTGTGATCAACGTGATCACCAAATCCTCTGCCCACACCCAAGGGGGGACTTTTGGTGGTTGGCGCGGGCAATCAGGGGCGGGAAGCGTCTTTCAGATACGGTGGCGTGCTGGGCGAGGGCGCTACTTTTCGCGTCTATGCAAAGGGGGATGTGACGCGCCCGGTTGTGTCGATAGGGAACACAGCAGCCACGGATGGCCGTTCGCGTGGGCAACTGGGGTGGAGGGCTGATTGGGCGGATAAAGACACCGAACTGACCTTGCAAGGCGACGTGTACGAGGGCGCCACAGACAACCGCGGGTTCTTTGGGCGTTTTGATATAGGGCGGGTGGAAGCATCCGGTGCCAACATCCTCGGCCGCCTGACGCGAAAGCTGGAAGCAGGGCAGGACGTTCGCCTGCAGGCCTACTACGACTACACGGACCGGAAAGACGCGTTTCTGTACCAACCACGGCAGCGTGTTCTTGATGTGGAGTTTCAGCACGGTGTGCCACTGGAATCGCACCGGCTGCTCTGGGGCGGCGGTTACAGGCAGGCCAGTGATGTCATTCGTCCGGGCGTGATTTTCGGGTTTGCTCCGGCACAAGCGTCGCTGCACTGGGCGAATCTGTTTGTGCAAGACGAATTCAAGGTGACCGAGCATCTCAACCTGACGGTTGGCACCAAACTGGAAAGAAATGATTTCACAGGAATGGAGTCCCTTCCAAGCGCGCGCTTTGAGTGGAAACCTTCTCCACACCAGCTTTGGTGGGGCGCTATTTCACGGGCAGTGCGGGCGCCAGCGCGCCTGGACCGCGACATACGGCTGCCGCCCAACCCCCCATTCATCATTGCTGGAGGACCGGACTTCGAGTCTGAAGTCGCCAAGGTCCTGGAGCTTGGATACCGGTCCCAGCCATCGTCAACATTGTCCTATTCGGTCACTGCATTTCAGCACCATTGGGACAAATTGCGCAGCGGGCAGCGAGCGCCTGGTGCGCAGGTGCAGAACATGATCGAAGGAAAGACCTGGGGATTGGAAGCCTGGGGCGAGTGGCACGCGGCACGCAATCTGCGGTTGGCGGGCGGATTGTCGGTATTGCGCAAGAACCTGCGCGTCATGCCCGGGAGCACCGATCCAGAAGGGCCCCGCGCGCTGGGCAACGATCCTGGCCACCAGTGGATGCTGCGTGCCGGATTCAATCTGCCCCATCGCCAGGAACTCGACGTCATTGTGCGAAGGGTAGGGGCGTTGCCCGACCCCGCGGTGCCTGCATACACGGCCGTGGATGTGCGTTTTGGCTGGACAGTGCGGCCCGGGGTCGAATTTTCGATCGTGGGTCAGAATCTGTTTGATGGCGCTCACCCGGAGTTCAATGCGCCGATGAGCCGCAAAAAAATCCCCCGCAACGTTGCCTTGCGAATCAGGTGGACTTTGTGAAAACCTGGCTGTCTTCGCTGCTGTTGAAGCGGGGCTTGGTCCTTGCATTGCTGCTGCTCGGTGTGCTCATCAACCCGTGTGCAGCTCAGCCAGACTGGCCGAACGATGAGTTCCAAATCAAAGCAGCTTTTCTCTATAAATTTGCAGGCTACGTTGAGTGGCCTGAAGGATCTCCGGGCCCCGTGGACGCACCTCTCACGATTGGCGTCCTGGGAGCCGATCCCATTGCCGAGGAACTGATGCAAATCGTTCAGGGCCGCAAGATTCAATCTCGGGGCCTTGCGGTTCGCCGCCTCAAAGCTGGGGACTCCCTGGACGATGTCGCCATCCTGTTCGTTGGCAAGGGTGATGCCACACAGCTGAAACCCTTGAGGGGCGCCTTGCAAGCCCGGCCGGTACTTGTCGTCACGGAAGAGCCAGCAGGGCTGGCGCTGGGAGGCATGATCAATTTTCTGCCCGTGGATAAAAATGTCCGCTTCGAGGTCTCGCTCGATTCCGTCAAAAAAGGTGGATTGCGCCTGAGCTCCCGATTGCTCGCGGTGGCCCAGAAGGTGCATGGCGAGGGGCGCTAGATGTGGAACGCCATCGCTCGCTCACTCCGCTACAAGTTCGCGTTGGCCATGCTCGCGGCCACGTTCGTTTCACTGACAGTGGCAGGCGCCGCGCTCGCCTGGTATGAACTTCAGACGTACAAACAGAATGTGGTCAGCGATCTACAGACGCAGGCAGAAATCCTGGGCCGAGCGACCGGTCCCGCCTTGGCTTTTGATGATCACAAATCCGCAGAGGAAAACCTCTCCCTGCTGAAGACCCGGCGCCAGATTCGGGCGGCCGCAATCTACAACGCGCGCGGAAAGATGGTGGCGCAATACCGAGGCGAGGGGAGTTTCACGGGGCACAAAATCCCCGAGCTGCCCCAGTCAGACGGGGTGCGTTTGGAAGACAACGAACTGGCGGTTTTCAAGAGAATTCTCGAAAACAACGAGATCGTGGGCACCGTCTATATGAGCGCGGACTACGAACTCGTCCAGCGGTTCTGGAGCTACCTGGGCATCCTCGCCAGCGTGATGGGCCTGAGCTTGCTCGTGGCCAGCGGCATGTCGGTATGGCTGCAGTCGGCCTTGACGAAGCCCATCCTTGCCGTCACAAAACTGGCGCGGCAGGTCACTGAGCAAAAGGACTTTTCGCTGCGGGTGGAGAAGACCACGAAGGACGAGCTGAGCTACCTGGCGGATGCGTTCAATGACATGTTGTCGGAAATTGGGCGGCGCGCCGAAGATCTGCAGGCAGCCAACAAGGCCTTGGAACGCGAAGCCCAGGAACGTGAACGGGCTGACCAGGAAATCCGCGAACTCAACGCCGAGTTGGAACAACGCGTCTCCCAGCGCACAATGCAATTGCAGACAGCGAATCAGGAGCTTGAGAGCTTCAGCTATTCCGTCTCTCATGATTTGCGTGCGCCACTTCGATGGATAGTCGGTTTCTCCGAGGCCCTGGTCGAAGACCATGGCGAGAGTCTGGACGATGAAGCCCGGCGAAAAGTCCAGATCATCCAGAACGAGGGGCGGCGCATGGGGGTGCTGATCGATGATTTGCTGGCGTTGTCACGATTGGGCCGCCGGGCACTCAAAGTAGGGGAGTTGGCGATGGGGGAGCTGGCTCTCACCACCTGGAACGCACTGAACGAACACGAGGATTTCAGCCGCGTGAACCTGCATATCGGGGCAATGCCTGTCGCGACAGGTGACCGGGTGCTTTTGGGGCAAGTGTGGACGAATCTACTGTCGAACGCCCTCAAGTTCAGTTCGAAGCAGAGCGATCCTCGCATTGAGATCGGGGCTATTTCTGATGATCAGGAACACACTTTTTTCGTGCGTGACAATGGAGCCGGATTCAACCCAAAGTACAAAGACAAGTTGTTTGGGGTTTTTCAGCGGCTGCACGATGCCCAGGAATTCCCAGGAACCGGCGTGGGTCTTGCCTTGGTCCAGCGGATAGTGCACCGCCATGGCGGGCGCGTCTGGGCTGACGGGAATGTGGGTGAAGGCGCCACGTTTTATTTCACCGTCCCACGGGAGGGCTGCAATGAAGCTGTTTGAAGAAGTCGATATTCTCTTGGTGGAGGATAGTCCCAACGACGCAGAACTCGCGATTCGCGCGCTGAAGAAGCGAGGGTTCGCCAGCAAGATGCTGTGGGTCAAAGATGGCGAACAGGCCATCAACTACCTGTTTCGGCTTGGAGAATATTCGCAGCACGATGAAGCCAGCCCGAAGCTGGTGCTTCTCGATCTGAAAATGCCGCGGGTGGATGGCATGCAGGTACTGCGCACCATCAAGGGTGACCAGCGCACACGGCGGATTCCCGTGGTGATACTGACGTCTTCCCAGGAAGAGCGGGACGTGGTGCAGTCGTACGACCTGGGTGCCAACAGCTACGTGGTCAAACCCATGGATTTCGATGTGATGGCGGACATGGTCTGCCAGGCTGGCGCGTACTGGCTTTGTGTCAACAAGACGCCTTGGTGAACTGCTGATCTATGTTGGTAGATTTGTAATTTAACATAATATACATCGTATCTATTTAAACAATGTGGGACCGCACAGGGCCGAGATCTCCCTCGGCCGCTACCATCCGTGCCCATGACCCTTTCTTCCCAAACTCCTTCAGCGTCTTCCATCCACTTCGGCCACCAAGGCCGTGTCTGCATCGTCACTGGCGGTGCCCAAGGCATTGGCGAAGCCTGCGTCCGCCGCTTTGCGGTTGAAGGCGCCAAACCGGTGATCGTCGATGTGGACGATGCGCGGGGCCAGGCGCTGGCACAGGAACTGGGCGCGCTGTATGTGCGCTGCGATGTGGGCGACAAGGCGCAGGTGGATGCGCTCGTGGCCCAGACCCTGGCGGCCCACGGGCGCATCGACGTGCTGGTGAACAACGCGGGCATCTTTCGGGCTGCAGACTTTCTGGACGTGACCGAGGCCGACTTTGACGCCGTGCTGCGGGTCAACCTCAAGGGCTCGTTCCTTGTCGGCCAGGCCGTGGCGCGGGCCATGGTGGCACAAAATGGCGGTTGCGGCGGCGGCGCCATCGTCAACATGAGTTCGGTCAACGGCGTGCTGACCATTCCCAACATCTCCAGCTACAACGTGAGCAAGGGCGGCGTGAACCAGCTCACGCGCGTGATGGCCCTGGCGCTGGCTGACAAGAACATCCGGGTGAACGCCGTGGCGCCCGGCACCATCGCCACCGAGCTGGCCGCCAAGGCCGTGCTGACCAGCGACGAGGCCAAGCAGAAGATCATGAGCCGCACCCCCATGAAGCGGTTGGGCGAGCCATCGGAGATTGCCGATGTGGTGGCCTGGCTGGCCAGCGACGCCGCCAGTTATGTGACCGGCGAGATCGTGACCGTGGATGGTGGCCGCATGACGCTGAACTACACCGTTCCGGTTTGATTCAACGAGGTACTACCAAATTGATAGCTGTTAGCGCTTGATAAATAAGCGCTAGCAGCCATTTTTGTTCTATTTCTATGCCTGCGGCATGCGCCGCAGCAAGCCCGCCATGCTGCGCGGCCATCCCACCGGGCCAAACCAGGCACCACCCGCAATCGCCCAGGCGTTGACCACGCCATACAGCACCAGCGCCACGCCCTGTGCGGCGAACACCGCCGCCAAACCACCGCCCCAGCGCAGCGCCAGCCAACCACCGGTGACCGCAATGGCGAGGCGCACGATGTTGCCGATCACCGGCCAGAGCAGGCGCCCTGCCCCTTGCGAGGCAAAGTACAGCACCAGGCCCAGACCGAAAAAGCCGTACACCGGCCCGACGGTGCGCAGATACAGCGCGCCCGCCTCCAGCATGGCCGGATCGCTGTTGAACAGCGACAGCCACGCGTTGGGAAACGCCGCTGCCCACAGGCCGATCGCCTCGGCCATCACAAACGCCATGCCGGCGCCGATCCAGGTGGCGCGCAAGGCGCGCTCGCGCTGGCCCGCGCCAATGCAGGTGCCTACCATGGCGACCAACGGCGCGCCCAGGCCAAATACCAGGGGCACCAGCAGGTACTCAAGCCGCGATGCGGTGCCGTACCCGGCAATGGCCGCCGTGCCAAAACCGCCGACCAACGCGGTGGTCACCCCAATCGCCACATTGGTGGCCACGGTCGACACAGTGCCCACCAACCCGACCCGCAGGATGTCCTTGAACAGCACCCAGCGAAACCGGATGTGCGCGAACGATGGCTGCAGCAGGCTGCGCGGCGACCACAGATACGCTGCCAGCACCACGCTGCCGATCAGGTAGTACGCCATCAGCGCGATGGCCCCGCCGGCAATGCCCAGGCCGGGCATGGGACCCCAGCCAAAGATGAACAGTGGCGACAACGGCACCAGCACGAAGGCGCCCAGCACCGTGACATAGGCCGGCACGGCCATGTTGCCCGTGCCCCGGATCACGGCCGACAGCGTGTTGAACAGCCACACCAGAAACGCGCCCGCAAAGACCCAATTGGAATAGACCAGCGCCGCGTCCAGCGCGCCGCCTGTGCCGCCCATGCGGGTGTAAAGCCAGCGCCCTCCTCCCACCACACCCACGGTGAAGACCAGCGAAAACACCGCCGCAATGGCCAGCGCGTGCAGCACCAGCGCGTCGGCATCGTCGCGCCGCCGGGCACCCAGAGCGCGGGCGATGGCCGACGCAATACCGCCGCCCATGGCCCCCGCAGAGGTCATCTGCATCAGCATGACGACCGGGAAGACGAGCGCCATGCCCGCCAGCGCATCGGTGCCCAGCTTGCCGACAAAGTAGGTCTCGATGAGCCCGACGCCCGCCTGCGCCAGCATCACCAGCACATTGGGCGCCGCCAGCCGCAGCAGCGTGGGCGCAATCGGCGCCTCCAGCAGCATGCGGGTGCGTGGGTTCAGGGGCTCGGTCACATCAGGCCCCTGCCCCGTTGGCCACAGGCCTGCGTGGCACCACGATGCGGACTGTGGACAGTTGCAGCACATCGCCGTGCTGGTTGCGGGTTTCGCTGCGCACGGTGACCATGCCACGGTCGGGCTTGGATTTGGAGGGCTGGATCTCCAGCACCTCGCTCACCACGTGCAGCACGTCGGTGGCGCGCGTGGGCCGGGGCCAGCTCAACTCGACCCCTGCCCCGATGATGCCGCCCGCAATCGGCAGGCCCGTGGTGACCTGCAGGCGCATGGTCACGGACGCCGTGTGCCAGCCGCTGGCCGCCAGCCCCCCAAACAGCGTGGCGCGGGCAGCAGTGTCATCCAGGTGGAACGGTTGGGGGTCGAATTGCGCAGCAAAGGCGGTGATCTGCGCTTCGTCCATGGCGTGTTCGCCGCTTTTGAACAGGTCACCCACAGCGAGGTCGTCCAGGTACACGGGCTGCATGTCGGTGGGGGCGGATGCGGTGGAAACAAGGTGAGCGGTCATGGCAAAAAATTAGGAGATGAGGGGATGGTGGACGGGTGTTGGCAGGGTCAGGCGGCTGCAGGGCGCACCAGCCGGGCTTCGCGGATCGGCAGGTTGACCAGGGCCGCGCCCACGGCCAGCACGATGTCGATGTACCAGACCCAGTCATAGCTGCCCGTGGCCTGGAACACGCTGCCGCCCAGGTAGGCACCAAAGAAGCCACCAATCTGGTGCGCCAGCATCACGATGCCAAACAACATGGCCATGTTGGCCGTGCCGAACATCTTTGCCACCAGCCCGACCGTGGGCGGCACGGTGGAGAGAAACGTCACACCCATCACAGCGGCAAAGACCAGTACCACCGTGGGCGTCTTGGGCGCAAACAAGAAGATCAGCACTGCGAGGCCACGCGTGGCGTACAGCAGTGACAACAACGACTTCATGCGCCAGCGCCCCACGGCCCAGCCCATGGCCAGGCTGCCGACAATGTTGAACAAGCCGATCATGGCCAGCGACCACCCGCCGATCTCAGGCGGCAGACCACATGCGGCAATGACGCCCGGCAGGTGCGTGGCCAGGAATGCCACGTGAAAGCCGCACACCAGAAAGCCCGCCGCCAGATACCGGTAGCTCGGCGTGGCCAGCGCCTGGGCAATGGCCTGGCGCGCCGTCAGCGCCTTCTGGCCCGATGCGGCGGCGGCCTGCGCGGCCAAGGCGTTCGAATTGCCCCTGAGCACCCACACCGCAGGCAGCGCCAGCAGCACCAGCACACCCAGCCACTGCATGGCACTGGCCCAGCCCACCGCGGCGGTCAGGCCAATGGCAACAGGCGCCATCACAAACTGCCCAAACGACCCGCCCGCGTTGACGATGCCGCTGGCCAGCCCGCGCTTGTTGGCGGGTACCAGCCGCGCGGTCGCCGCCATCAGCACCGACGGCCCGGCCATGCCTGCACCGCCTGCAGCCAACACACCAATCGCAAAAATCAGCCCGGCCGTGGTGGTCATGTACGGCGTGATGAAGGTGCCCAGCGCCACCAGCGCCACGCCCAGAAGGATCACGCGGCCAGTGCCGATGCGGTCCGCCACCGCCCCGGCAAACGGCTGGGTCAGGCCCCACCACAGCTGGCCGAACGCAAAGGCCAGGCTGATGCTGCCAATGCCCAGCGCGGTGGACGTGTTGAGCGCCGACAGGAACAGGCCCATGGTCTGGCGCGTGCCCATGGTGAGCGCAAAAGCACCTGCAGCAGCCAGCAGGACCAGCCACAGGGCCAGCGGTGCGGCGGACTGGGTGGTGGCTGGAGGGGTGTTGTTATTCGTCATGCCCAGCCTCCTGCACTGGCAGCACTGCCAGCAAATCCAGTGAGTCGTCCACCAGCGCATGCAGCGCCATCACGCGTTCCACGCCCAGCGTTTCATTCAGAGCAAGCTGCGCGGCTTTCCAGTGGCGTTGTGCCTCGGCGCGTTTTACGCGGCCGGTGTCGGTGATGTGGGCCAGGCGGCTGCGGGCATCTGCGCCTGCCTCCAGCGTCACCCAGCCCGCATCGACCAGGGGACGCAGGTTGCGCGTCAACGTGGAGGCATCCATCTTCATGGCCACAGCGAGGTCGCCCGGCCGGATGGGCCCTAGCGTGAGCACATGCGACAGCAGCGAATACTGCGTGGTCTTGAGCCCGCATTTCGCCATTTCGGCGTCGTAGTGGTTGGCCACGCGGCGCATCAGCTGGCGCAGCTTGAAGTTGGTGCACCCCTGTGGCACCGTCCGGGCAACGGGTGGTGCGGCAAAGTCCATGGTGGATGTGTCGGCTTGCATGGATTTAATTGTATCTGCAATAATTGCATATGCAACTCATGCGTTTCGACCCCACCACTGACCCGGAAAAATCATGACCCAACACAACCACCTTGAACACTGGCTGGCCCAAGAGCGCGACATCCTGGCGCGGCTGGATGCAGGCCCCGGCCCGGGCGTGGCGCGGCGTGAACAGATCGCCCATCTGAACGGCCTGGAGCAGATGCAGGCCATGCTGCGTGGCGAACTGCCCTACGCCGCCATCGCCAAAACGCTGGACTTCTTGATCATCGAAGTCGGTGAAGGCACGGCCGTCTTCCAGGGCACGCCCCGCGCCGAGCACCTGAACCCCATGGGCACGGTGCACGGCGGCTGGTTTGCCACCCTGCTCGACTCTGCCCTGGGCTGCTCCATCCATACGCGCATGGAGCCCGGGCGCGGCTACACCACGGCCGAGCTGGGCATCAACCTGGTCAAGGCCATCACGCCCAAGGTGCCGCGCGTGCGCGCCGAAGGCCGCGTGATCCACAGCGGGCGCCAGCTGGCCACGGCCGAGGCGCGCCTGGTGGGGCCCGACGGCACGCTGTATGCCCACGCCACCACCACCTGCCTGGTTTTTGACATCCCTGCACAATCGAAGGGATGAAATTCCTCCACACGATGCTGCGCGTTGGCAACCTTCAACGCTCGATTGATTTCTATACCCAGGTGCTGGGCATGCAACTGCTGCGCCAGTCCGAGAACCCCGAGTACAAATACTCGCTGGCTTTTCTGGGATTTGACGGCGGCAACCCTGGCCAGGCCGAGATCGAGCTGACCTACAACTGGGGCACCGAAAGCTACGAGATGGGCACGGCCTATGGCCACATCGCCCTGGGCGTGCCCGACGCCTACGCCGCATGCGAGAAGATCAAGGCCTCGGGCGGCAACGTGACACGCGAAGCGGGCCCGGTCAAAGGCGGCACCACGGTCATCGCGTTCGTGACGGACCCCGATGGCTACAAGATTGAATTGATCCAGCGCGCCGAGGGGACTGGTGGCGCAGGCCTGCGTTAACCATTTGCTATTAAATAGATAGCTTTTTGCGCATGGTGGATAAGCGCTAGAGCCCTGTTTTCCCCATAAAAAAACACACGTACGTTAC
>NZ_AFBG01000009.1 GCF_000204195.1 Acidovorax radicis N35 | reverse complement strand
CGTGATGGTGTCGGAGTCGGTTGCGCTGTTGTTGCCTGGGACAGGATCGGTCACCCCGCCCGGCGCTGTCACCGTCGCGGTGTTGGTCAATGTCCCTGTGGCTGCACCGCTCACCGTGGCGCTGACGGTGTACGTCACCGATCCCCCTGCGGGCAGGTTGACGGTGTCGTTGATGTTGCCGCTGCCTGCTGCCGTGCAGGTGCCGCCGCCCGCACCCACGCAGGTCCAGGTGCCCGTGAGCGCCGCCGGGAAGGTGTCGGCCACCGTGGCCCCCGGTGCATTGGACGGCCCGGCATT
>NZ_AFBG01000010.1 GCF_000204195.1 Acidovorax radicis N35 | reverse complement strand
GTCAGCAATGACTGGGGTTTTTTGCTTTGGGGGCGTGAAATTCTTTGGAACAGTGACATCCAAAGTGCTTCATTCATTGAGGCTCAGAGGCTCAGCCGCCGGCCTTGCTCGAATACCAGCAGTTCTCCCTTGCCAAAGGCTGTCCACGTCTCGTTGGTCGTCAGCGGGCTCGTCACGATCACGGCCACTTCGTCCCTCTCGCTGGTCTCTCGAGAGAAATCCAGCCGAACGTCTTCGTCGCTCAGCTGGGCTTGCCCGAACGGGTGCCGCCTCTCTATGTAGTACAGGCTCGTCGAGGCATGGCTCCACAGCGCCTGGCCGTTGGACAGCAGGAAATTGAACGTCCCGCGCGGGCATATGTGGGCCGCCAATTCCTTGAAATTTGCCCAAGGACTGTTGGTGCCGATGCAATCTTGACCAGCTAAACCGCAAAGTGCCAATCCAATATTGACCAGGGTGTTCCACTGACCTGCTGAGAATTTCAGCAGGGGATTCAAGGTGATCACCATGGACATGATTGGCAAGGTCAGGCGCATGAGGCTGCGCGACCAACTCTCCCTCAGCGAGATCGCAAAGCGCACGGGCCTGTCGCGCAACACGGTCAAGAAGTGGCTCAAGGCGCCCGGCGATGTTGCCCCGAAGTACGAGCGGGTGAAGCTCGATGGCAAGCTAACTGCGTTCGAGCCGATCCTGCATCAAGCGCTCACAACCGACAGCCATCGCCCCAAGCATGGACGGCGCAGCGGCCGTGCCTTGTTTGCTCAGATACAGGCCCAAGGCTACCGCGGCGGCTACAGCGCCGTCACCGACTACATCCGGCGCTGGCGGGTGGAGTCAGCAACCAGTCCGGCCAAGGCGTTCGTTCCGATGAGCTTCGAGCTGGGCGAGGCCTTCCAGTTCGACTGGAGCGTCGAAGCCATGGTCGTCGGCGGCGTTTTCTACAACGTGCAAGTGGCGCACCTGAAGCTGTGCGCCAGCCGTGCCTTCTGGCTGGTGGCCTACCCCAGCCAGGGCCATGAGATGCTGTTCGACGCGCACACACGCTCGTTCCAGGCACTCGGTGGCGTCACCCGGCGCGGCATCTACGACAACATGCGCACCGCCGTGGACAAGGTGCAGCGTGGCAAGCAGCGCACCGTCAACGCGCGATTTGCGGCCATGTGCAGCCACTACCTGTTCGACGCCGACTTCTGCAACGTCGCCTCGGGCTGGGAGAAGGGGGTGGTGGAGAAGAACGTGCAGGACAGCCGCAGGCGCATCTGGATCGAAGCCGCGACCCGTCGCTTCGGCTCGTTCATCGAACTCAATGCCTGGCTGAGCGAGCGGTGTCGTTCGGTGTGGAGCGACACCACGCATCCGATCCACAGGCAGTTCACCGTGGCCGAGATGTGGGAGTTGGAGAAGCCTCACCTCATGTCCATGCCGGCCCCCTTCAACGGCTACGTCGAGCGGCTGGCCCGGGTCAGCAGCACCTGCCTGGTGGCCGCCGCGCGCAACCGTTACTCCGTGCCGTGCGAGTGGGCCGGCCACATCGTCAGCACCCGCGTCTATCCCGAACGAATCGATGTGGCGGCCGCAGATGCCGTCGTAGCCAGCCATGCCCGGCTGCCGGGCAGTGGCCAGACCAGCTACGACTGGCAGCACTACATCGACCTGGTGCAGCGCAAACCGGGCGCATTGCGCAATGGCACGCCGTTCCTGGACCTTCCGGCGCCGTTGCTGCGTTTGCGCCAGTCTCTGCTCAGGCACCCTGGAGGAGACCGGGTCATGGCACAGGTGCTGGCCGTGGTGCCGCAGGCCGGGCTGGAAGCGGTGCTGGTGGCCATCGAGCTGGTACTCGAAGGCAGGGCCCCCAGTGGCAGTATCAGCGTGGAGCACGTGCGCAACGTGCTGGCCCGCTTGAACAACCCTGCCACGCCGGCGCAGGCGCAGACGTCCTTGCAACTCACCCAGGCGCCCAAGGCCGACACCGCGCGTTATGACCGGCTGCGCCCCACCCACCAGGATCATCTAGACGGGCAGGAGGTGGGCCATGCGTGAGACCTCCATCGATGTGCAGGCCCAACTGAAGGCGCTGCGGCTCAACGGCATGGCCACGGCCTGGGCCGATCTGACGGAGCAAGGCGGCGATACGACCCTGGCCGCATCACGCTGGCTGGTGGAGCACCTGCTGCAGGCTGAAGATGCTGATCGGGCGATGCGTTCCATCGCCCACCAGATGAAGGCGGCACGCTTCCCGATGCACCGCGACCTGGCTGGGTTCGACTTCACCGTCGCGCCGGTCGACCGCGCGTTGATCCAGAAACTGGCGGACCTCTCGTTCACGCAGGATGCGCAGAACGTGGTGCTGGTCGGCGGCCCAGGCACCGGCAAAACCCACCTGGCCACGGCGCTGGGAATTGCTGGGCTCACCCGGCACGCCAAGCGAGTGCGGTTCTACTCCACGGTCGATCTGGTCAATGCCCTGGAGCATGAGAAGAGCCAGGGCCGTGCCGGACGCATCGCCATGAGTCTGGTGCGCATGGACCTGGTCGTGCTCGACGAGTTGGGCTACCTACCCTTCAGCCAGGCCGGTGGCGCCTTGTTGTTCCACCTGCTGTCCAAGCTGTACGAGCACACCAGCGTGATGATCACCACCAACCTGACGTTCGCGGAGTGGTCCACGGTGTTCGGCGATGCCAAGATGACCACTGCGTTGCTGGATCGCTTGACCCATCACTGCCACATCATCGAGACGGGCAACGAGTCCTACCGCTTCCGCCACAGCACGCACGAAGCCAAGGGGCGCATCAAGGCCCGTGAGCAGACCAAGAAGGCAGCAGCGGCCCAGGTTAGCGAGACCGCGGAGGAAAGGGCCTCGCCTGATGGCTCGGCCATACTGACCACGACTTCAAAGAAAGGAGGACCTACCGAAGCATCCACCCTATAGTTATCCACAGCTGGCTTCAAATGGAACCAGCTCTAGCCCCTGGTCAATGTTCGACTGGCACTGCTGATCACGATTGCACTGGCGCTAACA
>NZ_AFBG01000011.1 GCF_000204195.1 Acidovorax radicis N35 | reverse complement strand
CTGAGCCTTGAATTCTAGCACAGTTTTTGAAGAACTGTCAAACTTTTGAAAACTTTTTCGTCTTCATCACCTTTCAAACTCAGCGTCTTGCAACACCTTGCTCTACTCAGCGAAGCCTTGAATTATATACCGGTTTTTACACCACCCACAACTCAAAACCAAACTTTCTTCACCACCTTCTCAGCCCCTGCAGCAACAAGGCCTCAGCCCCATCACCACCCGAACCACCAGCTCCCTGCATTTCTGCAGAACCGCCTCAGTAGCGAAGCCCTCGACTATAGCATTA
>NZ_AFBG01000012.1 GCF_000204195.1 Acidovorax radicis N35 | reverse complement strand
TTGTTTCCAATACTGGAACAGTTAGTTTGCGACCCGGTGGTTTTTCTTCCGCTTCCACCCGCGTACAGTTCAACCCATCGATGAGCCGAACCCGCAAGGCGACTCACCGAACCCGGTTTGAAGCAGCTTTCCTCTCTCGCTCTTTGTTCCGGTTTTTTTGAGACGCTTTTTTAACTTCAAGGATTTTCATCATGAACAACACCGCACGTTTCCTCTCCATCGCCGCTGTGGCCGCTTTCGCTTCTTCGGTGCCCAGGCGACGAAGCCGATGCTTCGCAGTTCGCCACCAAGTTCGACACGAACCGCACCCGCGCTGAAGTGGCTGCTGAAGCCGCTACCGTGGCACAGACCCGCTCCATCGAGCCTGCTGGTTCGCGTGTGGTGACCTACAAGTCCACCGCTGACCGCGCTGCTGTGCGCAGCCAGGCTGCGGATGCTGTGCGCACCGGCCAGATCCCTTCGGGTGAGCGTGGTTGATTCTTGTTGAATCCACGGTTCACACGTTTTCGTATTCCCAAGTACCTCGTCCCCATTTTTTGAATTTCACTGGAGTTTCACCATGAAC
>NZ_AFBG01000013.1 GCF_000204195.1 Acidovorax radicis N35 | reverse complement strand
GGCCCGGGCCGGCCAAAAAGAAACCCCTGAAACCCCTCGCACCCATGCAGCCTCAGAAAACTCAGCTGCCCCGTCGTCTCCACCCCCTCGGCCACCACCTCCAGGTCCAGGCTCTTGGCCAGCGCCAGGATCGTCCTCACGATCGCCGCGTCGTTCGGGTCCGAGAGCACGTCCCGCACGAAGCTCTGGTCGATCTTGACCTGGTCCAGCGGCAGCCGCTTGAGGTAGCTCAGGCTGGAGTAGCCGGTGCCGAAGTCATCCAGCGCAAACCCCACGCCTTCGCTTTTGAGCTGCACCATGCGGGCGATGGTGTCTTCGATGTCTCCCAGCAGCAGGCTTTCGGTGAGTTCGAGCTTGAGTTTGCGGGGGTCGGCGTTGTGGCTCTTGAGGGTCTGCAGCACTTCTGCCACGAAGCCCGGTTGCCGGAACTGCCGGGCGCTGACGTTGACCGAGATGGACAGGTGGGCGGTGGCTTCGTGCTGGCCCCAGCGCTGCAGTTGTTCGCAGGCGGTCTGCAGCACGTATTGGCCTAAAGGGAGGATGAGGCCGGTCTGTTCGGCCAGGGGGATGAAGTCGCCGGGGCTGATCATGCCGCGCTGGGGGTGGCGCCAGCGCACCAGGGCTTCTGCCCCCATGAGCTGGGACTGGTGGTCCACGACGGGCTGGTAGTGCACGAGCAGTTCACCCCGGGCCAGGCCCTGGCGCAGGTCGGCTTCCAGGTTGGAGCGGGCGTTGACGGCGGCCTGCATGTTGGGGTCGAAGAAGCGCTGGGTGTTGCGGCCTGCGGCTTTGGCCTGGTACATGGCCAGGTCGGCGCGTTTGAGGAGTTCGTCCACCGTCAGGCGTTCGTCGCCAAAGAGGGTGATGCCGATGCTGGGGGTGCTGTAGTGTTGGGCGCCGTCCAGGTCGAAGGGCTGGTTCAGGCTGGCCAGGAGTTTTTCTGCGACGGTTTCTGCCTGGGTGGCGGCGTCTTGCAGGTCGGGGGCCAGGGCTTCAAGCATGACGACGAATTCGTCGCCGCCAAAGCGGGC
>NZ_AFBG01000014.1 GCF_000204195.1 Acidovorax radicis N35 | reverse complement strand
CAACCCTCTCCCGCGAGGGGAGAGGGAGTTAAAACGGGGCTTTCATAAGCACATTTCAAGTGTTTTAGGCATCTAGCGCTTGATAGACAAGCGCTAACAGCTATCAATTTCATAGTATTCAGCCCCATGACCACATCCCCCTCCTCCCCAGGCGCCCTCGTTGGCATCAAGGTCCTCGACCTCTCCCGCGTGCTCGCCGGCCCCTGGTGCACGCAGATCCTGGCCGACCTGGGCGCGGATGTCGTGAAGGTGGAGCGCCCCGGCGCAGGCGATGACACGCGCCACTGGGGGCCACCCTTCTTGAAGGACGCGGAGGGCAACGACACCACGCAGGCCAGCTATTTCACGGCCTGCAACCGCAACAAGCGCTCGGTGACCATCGACATGGCCACGGCGGAGGGGCAACAGCTCATCCGCCAGATGGCCCAGCAGGCCGACATCCTGGTGGAGAACTTCAAGGTGGGCGGCCTTCAGCAATACGGGCTGGACCACGAGAGCCTGCGCGCGCTCAACCCGCGCCTCATCTACTGCTCCGTCACCGGCTTCGGGCAAGACGGCCCCTACGCCGAACGCGCCGGTTATGACCTGATGATCCAGGCCATGACCGGGATGATGAGCATCACCGGCCGGGCCGATGGCGAGCCCGGCGGCGGCCCGCTGCGCGTGGGCGTGGCGCTGACCGACCTGTTCACCGGCGTGTACGCCAGCACCGCCATCGTGGCCGCGCTGAACGTGCGCGACAACGCCACCAGCGGCACTGGCCTGGGCCAACACATCGACATGTCGCTGCTCGACGTGGGCATGGCCATCCTGGCCAACCAGGCCGCCGGCTTTTTGGCCACGGGCACCGCGCCCACACGCCAGGGCAACAGCCACCCAAGCCTGGCGCCGTACCAGGACTTCCCCACGCAGGACGGCGCCATGCTGCTGGCCATCGGCAACGACGGGCAGTTCCAGCGCTTTTGCGCCGCCGCAGGCCAGCCCCAGTGGGCCACCGATGCGCGCTATGCCACCAACACGCTGCGCGTCAAACACCGCACCGACCTGATCCCTGCCATGGAAGCCGTGACGCGCACACGCACCACCGCCGACTGGATCACGCTTCTGGAAGACAAGGCCGTGCCCTGCGGCCCGATCAACACCATCGCCCAGGCGTTTGACGATGCACAGGTGAAGGCACGCGGCCTGGCCGTGGCACTGCCGCGCTGGGCGGAGGGGGACACCGCCCAGGACGGCGTGCAGCAGATCACCGGCGTGGCCAGCCCGCTGCGCCTGTCGGCCAACCCGCCCGTGCTGCGCAACGCCCCCCCCGCGCTGGGCCAGCACACCGACGAGGTGCTGGGCGAGCTGGGGCTGGATGCAGCGCGCATTGCGGCGCTGCGGGCCAACGGGGTTTTGTAGCCACCGGGCCAACACGGGCGCAGGCCCACTCAGAATCCACCCACGCTGTGCACCAACAGCGGAACGGCCTTGCCCAACTCGGCAAGGCCGTTTTTTTATCAGTTCGGCATCAAATTGGACATCAGCGCTTATCCATCAAGCGGTAGCTGCTATTAATTTGATACCGACCACGTGCAAACACCGCACCGCCACGCCCTCGGCCATGGGTGAAAAATTCATGTACAAAAATTTACATCCCTCTCCATAATGGCAGTGGGAATCTCTCCGGCACGACACACCGCGCGCGCCGGTTGACCGAGACGGGGGGCGCAGCCGAACCACTGCCACCAAGCATGGCAGGGCAAGGCCAGGGCCCACCGGAACTTGCCCGCGACTGCGGTGATTTGTGGACCCAACAGGAGTTCCCCATGAAGCTCAGCCTCAAGCTCCCCCTGGCCTTTACCGTGTCGCTGCTTTTGCTGTTTGCAGCGGCGCTGTTTGGCATCAGCCGCCTGAACCAGGCGCTGGACACCTACCAGACCACCGTGGCCCAAAGCTTTGAACATGAGCGATTGGCATCCAGCATGCTCAACGAGTTCAAGGTGCAGGTGCAGGAGTGGAAAAACGTGCTGCTGCGCGGCAAGGACCCGGCCCAGCTCACGCGCTACTGGGCTGCGTTTGAAAAGCAGGAAAAGTCCATCAAGGACCATGCGCAGAAGCTGACAGCCGCCCTGCCCCCGGGTGAAGGCCGCGAGCGTGTGGTGCAGTTTGCCAAGGCCCATGAAAACATGGGCGCGGCCTACCGCAAGGGGTTTGAAGCCTTCAAGGCCGCCGACCACGACCCGCAGGTGGGCGACAAGGCCGTGGCGGGCATGGACCGCGAGCCTTCGCAGCTGATCGACCAGGCTGGGGATCTGATCGCCAAGGCCAGCAGCGAAGTGGCGGCAAGCGCAGCAGCCACCGCACAGCGCGCCACCACCATCAGCCTGGTGGTGATGCTGGTGGTGTGCGCGCTGGGCATTGCCGGGGCCATTGCCTTCAGCCGCACGGTGGTGAACCCGCTGGACAACGCGGTGCGTGTGTCGCAGGCCGTGGCCGGGGGCGACCTGACGGTGGCGCGGCATGTGGCGGGCAAGGACGAGATTGCCCTGCTGCTCAACGCCCTGCACGACATGCAGATCAGCCTGTCGCGCGTGGTGAGCAACGTGCGCAACAACGCCCACAGCGTGGCCGCCGCCAGCACCGAAATCGCGCTGGGCAACAACGACCTCTCGGCCCGCACCGAGCAGCAGGCCAGCGCGCTGGAGGAAACCTCGGCATCGATGGAAGAGCTTAGTTCCACCGTGCAGGCCAACGCCGAAAACGCGCGCCAGGCCAACCAGCTGGCGGTGAGCGCGTCCACCGTGGCCGTCCAGGGCGGCGATGTGGTGGCCGAGGTGGTGACCACCATGAAGGGCATCAACGACAGCAGCAAAAAGATCGCCGACATCATCAGCGTGATCGACGGCATCGCTTTCCAGACCAACATCCTGGCGCTGAACGCCGCCGTCGAAGCCGCGCGGGCGGGTGAACAGGGGCGCGGCTTTGCCGTGGTGGCCAGCGAGGTGCGCAGCCTGGCCCAACGCAGCGCCGATGCGGCCAAGGAGATCAAGACGCTGATACACGCCAGTGTGGAGCGTGTGGAACTGGGCACCGCGCTGGTGGACAAGGCCGGAGCCACCATGACCGAAGTGGTCGCCTCGATCCGCCGCGTGACGGACATCGTGGGCGAGATCAGCGCCGCCAGCAGCGAGCAGAGTGCAGGCGTGGCCCAAGTGGGCGAGGCGGTGATGCAGATGGACCAGGCCACCCAGCAGAATGCGGCCCTGGTGGAAGAAAGCGCTGCGGCCGCCGACAGCCTGAAGGGGCAGGCGCAGCAGCTGGTGGACGCGGTGTCGGTGTTCCGCCTGTCAACCGGCGAGCACGCAGCGGCGGGCGTGCACGTGCCCCGCCTGGCTGCCGCCTGACAGGCTGGCCAAGGGCTGGTGCGCCCTGTGGCGCCGGGGCACCGATACGGCCATGGGCGCCTGCGGGCGCTCGGTACTGCGTCTCCGCGCTCAGGGCCCCATGCATGGGCCTGTGCAGAGAAGAAAATCCAATAAAAAGGCCTCTAACGCTTGTCTATCATGCGCTGTAAGCTATATTTTTTATAGCAACCAAGCCTGTTCAGGTTCCACTGCTCGCTGCAAGGCCTGCAGCGCCTCGATCAATGCCGGCGCCACCAGTGGGTGCGTGGCCATCTCGTTTTCTGCCAGGTGTGCGCCCAGCAACGGAAGGCTCAGGCACGCAGGCTCGACGATGCGCGCAGACATCGTCCGCAGTGTTTCGCGCAGCGCATCATCGGCGTGGTGCGCGCGGGGCGAGGCATTGAACACCGCCACCGGCTTGTTCACAAAGGCCTCCTGGCTCACCAGCCAGTCGAGTGCATTCTTGATCACCCCCGTCACACCGTGGGCGTATTCGGGGCTCGCGATCAGCAGCGCATCGGCCCACGCCACATCGGCCTGCAGACGCAGCGCGGCGGGTGGCGGTTGTGCCTCCAGGTCGGGGTTGAAAAGCGGCAGCTCACCCACCGCCACGCACCACGCGACCTCCATGCCAGGTGGAGCAACACGTGCCGCCGTGCGCAGCAACGCAGCGTTGATGGAGGCAGCGCGCAGGCTGCCGCACAGGGCCAGAATTTTCATGGAGCCATTCTGGCCCAGCCGCACGCCCAAGCCGGTGGCGGCAACCGGTTGCGCGCCGCTCAATCCCCGTGCGCGGGCTCCAGCGCCTTGAACTGGGCCATGGTGTCCAGGCAGGCGCGCGCCACTTCTGCGCCCTTCTTCACAAAGTGCTCGCGGAAGAACTTGAGGTGGTCTTCGTGCTCATGAAAATCGCGCGGCGTGAGCACGGCGGACATCACGGGCACGTCCGTGTCGAGCTGCACGCGCATCAAACCGTCGATGACGGCGGTGGTCACAAACTCGTGGCGGTAGATGCCGCCGTTGACAATGAGCGCGCAGGCAACGATGGCGTCGTAGCGCCCGCTTTGCGCCAGCCGCTTGGCCAGCAGCGGAATCTCGAACGCGCCGGGCACCTCGAACTGGTCGATCTGCCCCGCAGGCAGCCCGCTGCGCGCGAACTCGGCCACGGCGGCATCACGGGCCTGGTCAACGATGTCCCGGTGCCAGCTGGCGCAGATGACCGCAACCCGTTCGCTGCGGTGCGCAATCGCTGTGCGGCCGCTTTGGTCGGCGTTGGCAGCAGCGGCATGGTGGGAATGGAAGGACTGATTCATGGATTTTCTCGAACAAAGAAAAGGGTTACCAGAATCAGGGCGCGCGCGAACAGAGCCCCTTGCATGGCAAGGCAGCTGCCCACACGCATGCGGCCCAGCGAACAGCCCCTGGCCCTGCAGGCACGCCCGACCTCACGATCAGACAGCCCCGCACAGCCCGGCACCGCGCACCCGACACGCACACAGGCAACCACCCCGGCGGGAGGCCCATGGCTTCGCGATCTCTTTCATCCGGACTGTGACCGTCGGCTCTGGCATCGCACCAGATCTGCTGACCCTGCGGGGCTTAAGAACCTGATCAATGTCTTTTTGGAGATCGCGTTGGAGTGCAATCGGGATGAGTGGAAGCCTCGGATGCGCCGCATGGGCTCATGCCCATGCAAGCAACCAAGGCTTCCAATCGCCCGATTTCACCCCAACCCTTCGGGCAAGAGCCTTTTCGGGCGGTCTGCGGTGTTGCGGCGCTTGTGGATAGCTGGGCTATCCACTGCGCCCCGCGCCTAGCATCCCATCCCGAAAAGGTTCTTGCGCGACTCCAAAAAGACATTGATCAGGTTCCAACTGCCCTGCAGGCGCTCGCGGGCTGCTGCAGGCTTTTTCAGCCCGCAGATACCGCCGGTGGGGAATTTCGCCCCGCCCTGAGAACGCAATCGGCCCCGGAAACACTCCGGGGCCAACGGACGGATTCTAGGAGCCTGTCGGACTTGGAGCGTCGAACGCGAAAATTGACCCCAGCGAGGACAGTTTTTGCCGGATTTGCAGCCCCATAGCCCGGCTATGGGGCAAGAAGACGGTAAAAAATGGACCGCTGCGGTCAATTTGCAGCCGACGATTTCCAAGTCCGACAGGCTCCCAGGGGCTTACCCTGTGGTCTCCGGTCACCCATGCGATTGGCAACACCGGCAGTGCCGTTTTTGCAGCCACCCGGGGTTCATTCAGCGCGGCTTTTCGAACCCGCCCTGGGCCCAGGCCGTGGCGCTGTGGGTGGTGAGCTTGAACGTGGGGGGCACGGGCACACGTGCCAGCTCCTCCCCCAGGTCGTCCATGGCACTCAGCGTGGCGGTGGCGCCTTCTTCGTCCGGCACGATGGCGAGGGCCACGCGCAGGCGCTGGCCCTCGGCCGTGGTGATGCTCACGTTCTTGTTGAGCTGCGCGTGCAGCTGCTGCTCGTGGCGGCGCAGCACCTCGCTGGCGGTTTTGACCAGCGTGTTGAAGGCCGACACATCCAGGGGCTTCGGGTTCTTCTTGTCACGCCCCATGGTCCAGGGGCCCACCAGCGCAGGCTCAGACTCGCCATGCAGCGTCATGGACACAGCCCAGCCATCGTCATCCTCGTTCTTGATGACCCGCGCCATCCAGCGCTCGTCGCTCCACAAGCGGGGTTCCTGGATGGGGGTGGGGGTGTCGTCGGCAGAGTCGGTCATGGGGCAGCAGGCAGGTTCGGTCAAAGGGCGCAGAGCATAACGGCGTGGTGAGGAAGGACGGGGATGCAAACCGTCCCAACGGGGTGGACAAGCCCCAAAAGCCGTCGTTTTCGATAACTTTTGGTTATTGCCAAAGTGGGACGACCATCGGCCATCACGGCTCGTCAAAGCCAGCGCCCGCCGTCTCGCGCAGCACATCGATGAAGGCCTGCGCGGCGGGTGTCGGCGGCTCCCCCAGCCGCGTGATGAGGCCATAGCTGGGCATGCGGTCTGGCAGGTCCACGGGGATACGTGACAGCAGTCCTTTGTTCACGTATTTCTCAACCAGGGCGGCGGGCTGCAGCGACATCATGTTGGTGGTGTTCATCAGCTCCAGCGCAAACAAAAAGGACGGCGTCTCCACCACCCCCGCCGTGAGCGCCAGGCCTGCGCCGCCAAACAGGTCGTCCGACACCTTGCGCACGGCGGTAGAGGCGGGGTACAGAATCCACGGCCAGTGGGCCAGCTCGGTCAGGGCCAGGTCCGCCCCTCCGCGCAGGGGGTGGTGCAGTCCGCCCACCACGGCCAGCGGCTCGGCCGACAGGCGCTCGTAATGGAACTGGCTGCGCTGGGCCTCGTCGGTAAAGCGCCCGATCATCAGATCGATCTTGCGCTCGGCCAGCCATTGGATCAGCTGGTCGCTGCTTTGCTCCAGGATCTTGAGCACCAGCAAGGGCCGCAGGCGCTGGATCTCGACCACCGACGCCACCAGCAGATGGGCCGCCGAGCCCGTGATGGCGCCAATCGTCAGGTGGCCATGGCCGCCTTGTTTGAGGGCATTGAACTCATCCACGAATTGGCGCTGGCCATCCAGCGCGGCACTGGCATAGCGCAGCGTGAAAAGCCCCAGTTCGTTGGGCCGCATGCCACGCGACAGACGGTCGAACAAACGCGCCTCCAGGATTTCTTCAATGTCCATCAGGATCTTGGTGGCCGCAGGCTGCGTGACGTGCATCTGCTCGGCCGTCAGGCGCAGGTTGCGGGTGCGTCCCAGGATGTCCAGAAACTGCAAATGCCGAAACCGCAGCCGCGCACAGGCCTGCGCCAAAGACAAGGGTTTACCCGGAAATGCGTCTGGACTCATAAGCGTTTGGAATGGATCGTAGCAAAAGATTCAGTGGACCCCGGCACGCGCGCTACCTAACCTGTGGCCTGCGTCGATGACGGTCCTGCAAAAGGACTGCAGGGCGCCGATGACCTCGGCCATCGAGACCCCAGCCATTCCAAAACGGAGACAAAAGCATGCAATTCAAAACCCTCGCCGTGGTCGCCACGGTGCTGGCCGCTCTGGCCGCCCCGGTGTCTGCACAAGTCAAGGAACACACGTTCAAGGTTGGCATCGGCCTGAGCGACGACCACCCTCAAGCGCAGGCGGTCAAGCACTTTGCCGAAAGGCTCCAGGCCAAGAGCGGCGGCAAGATGAACGCCAAGCTGTTTGCCAGCGGCTCCCTGGGCAACGACGTGAGCATGACGTCGGCCCTGCGCGGCGGCACGCTGGAGATGACGGTGCCAGATTCGTCCACGCTGATGTCGTTGATCAAGCCGTTTGGCGTGCTCAATCTGCCGCTCACCTTCAACAACGAGCAGGAAGCCGACGCGGTGCTGGATGGCCCCTTTGGCCAGAAGCTGCTGGCCATGCTGCCCGAGAAGGGACTCATCGGCCTGGGGTTCTGGGAGAACGGCTTTCGCCACGTGACCAATTCGCGCCGCCCCATCAACAAGGCCGACGATCTGGCGGGCCTCAAGCTGCGCGTGATCCAGAGCCCCTTGTTTTTGGACACCTTCAACGCCCTGGGCGCCAACGCCACACCCATGCCATTCACTGAGCTGTACACGGCCATGGAACAAGCTGCGGTGGATGGGCAGGAGAACCCACCGGCCACCATCCTGGCCAGCAAGTTCTACGAAGTGCAAAAGCACCTGGTGTTGTCGCGCCACATGTACAGCGCCTGGGTGCTGCTGATGTCCAAAAAGGCCTGGGATGGCTTGTCAGCCGAGGAGCAGAAGATCGTGCAGGAAGCCGCGCGCGAAGCCACGTTGTTTGAGCGCAAGACCATCCGCGCTTTCAGCGAAACCGCATTGGGCGAGCTGAAGAAGGCGGGCATGCAGATCACCGAGCTGCCTGCTGCCGAACAGGCCAAGCTGCGCACCAAGCTGCAGCCGGTGCTGACAAAGTACGGCAAGGAATTTGGTGAAGCAACCACCAGCGAACTGATGGGCGAACTGGCCAAGGCGCGCGGCGGCAAGTAAGCAAAGCCCGGCCCCGTCGGCGCGCCGCCAAATGCTGCGCGCTGGCAGCGGCGGTTTTCCCTTCTTTCACAGCGTTCTTCTGACAACCCCATGCAAAAGACACCCCGACGCCCCTTTCGCTCCCGCGACTGGTTTGCCGACCCCGCGCGCTCGGACATGACCGCGCTGTATCTGGAACGGTTCATGAACTACGGGCTCACGCCCGAAGAGCTGCGCTCGGGCCGGCCCATCATTGGCATCGCGCAGACGGGCAGCGACCTGTCGCCCTGCAACCGCATTCATCTGGACCTGGCGCGCCGCGTGCGCGATGGCATCCGCGATGCGGGGGGCATTCCGATGGAGTTTCCGGTCCATCCAATCTTTGAGAACTGCCGCCGCCCCACTGCGGCGCTGGACCGCAACCTGGCCTACCTGGGCCTGGTCGAGATCCTGTACGGCTACCCCATCGACGCGGTGGTGCTGACCACGGGCTGCGACAAGACCACACCGGCTGGCATCATGGCCGCGTCCACCGTGGACATCCCGGCCATCGTGCTCTCGGGCGGGCCCATGCTGGACGGTTGGCACGACGGCGAACTGGTGGGTTCGGGCACCGTGATCTGGCGCAGCCGCCGCCAGCTGGCAGCGGGCGAGATTAATGAAGAAGAGTTTCTGCAGCGCGCCTGCAGTAGCGCACCCTCGGCGGGCCACTGCAACACCATGGGCACTGCCTCGACCATGAACGCCGTGGCCGAGGCGCTGGGCCTGTCGCTGCCTGGCTGCGCCGCCATTCCGGCGCCCTACCGCGAGCGTGGCCAGATGGCCTACGAGACCGGGCGCCGCATTGTCGAGATGGCGTATGAAGACCTGCGCCCTTCGCGCATCCTGACGCGAGAGAGCTTTTTGAATGCGCTGTCGGTGGTCAGCGTGGCCGGGGGTTCCAGCAACGCGCAGGTGCACATCATGGCCATGGCGCGCCATGCGGGCGTGGTGCTGGAGGCCAAGGACTGGACCGAACATGCCTACAACCTGCCCCTGCTGCTGAACATGCAGCCCGCAGGCAAGTTCCTGGGCGAACGGTTCTTCCGCGCGGGGGGCGTACCCTCCCTGATGTGGGAGCTGCAGCAGGCGGGCCGCCTGCACAGCGATTGCGCCAGCGTGACGGGCAAGACCATCGGCGACAACCTGCAAGGCCGCGAAACGCGCGACCGCGAGGTGATACGCCCCTTCAGCGCGCCACTGATGGAGAAGGCGGGCTTCCTGGTACTCAGCGGCAACCTGTTTGACTTCGGCATCATGAAGACCTCGGTGATCTCCGAAGCGTTTCGCGCAAGCTACCTCAGCCGCCCCGGGCACGAAGGCATCTTTGAAGCCCGTGCCGTGGTGTTTGAAGGCGCTGACGACTACCACGCACGCATCAACGACCCGGCGCTGAACATCGACGAGGGCTGCATTTTGGTGATGCGCGGTGCGGGGCCCATCGGCTGGCCGGGCTCTGCGGAGGTGGTCAACATGCAGCCGCCCGACGCGCTGATCCGGCGTGGCATCAACACACTGCCCACCCTGGGCGACGGGCGCCAGTCGGGCACGGCAGACAGCCCCTCCATCCTCAACGCGTCGCCCGAAAGCGCGGTGGGCGGGGGGTTGAGCTGGCTCCTGAGCGGCGACACGATCCGCATCGACCTGAACACAGGCCGCTGCGACGCGCTGGTGGCGGCGGATGAGATCGAACGCCGCCAACGCGAGCTGCCCGCGCCGCCCGTGCCTGCCAGCCAGTCACCGTGGGAAGCGCTGTACCGCGAAAAGACAGGCCAGCTGGTCGATGGCGCCACGCTGGACTTTGCGCTGACCTTTCGGCGCATCTCCGAAAAAACCCCGCGCCACAACCACTGAAGCTGGCGACAACGCCTGCCGCACCGCACAGCACCGCACAACGTGTGCGGTCCGCGCAATGAACCTTTGAAGGATTTCAAATGAACAACATGACAACGGCCCGCGCGGCCGGTGCGGACACGCATGCCCAGGTTTTACCGGACGACGGCCTGCAAGGCACGCTGGTGGGCCGTGTGTGGACCCACGGCGCCATCCCCGGCCCGGCCGTGGTGGCGCTGCGGCCCGAAGGCGTTTTTGACCTGAGCGACAGCTACCCGACCATGAGCACGCTGCTTGACACGGAGTTGCCCGCACAGGCTGCGCACAACACGCCCGGGCGGCGCATTTGCGGTGTGGATGAACTGATCCAGAACAGCCTGCCGGGCCAACGCCAGCCCACGTTGCCCTGGCTGCTCGCCCCTTGCGACCTGCAGGTTGTCAAGGCGGCAGGCGTCACGTTTGCAGCCAGCCTGATCGAACGCGTGATCGAAGAACAAGCGCGGGGCGACGCGACCCGCGCGCAGGGGCTGCGCAGCCAGGTGATCGGGCTGATCGGCGAGAACCTGGCCGACATGCGCCCCGGATCGCCCGAGGCCATGGCCCTGAAGGCGCTGCTGCAGGAAAAAGGGCTGTGGTCCCAGTACCTGGAAGTGGGCATTGGCCCCGACGCCGAGGTGTTCACCAAGGCGCCAGTGCTGGCGTCCGTGGGCTGCGGCGATGACATCGGCATCCGCGCCGATTCGGCCTGGAACAACCCAGAGCCCGAGGTGGTGCTGGCGATCAACAGCCGGGGCGACATCGTCGGCGCCACGTTGGGCAACGACGTGAACCTGCGCGACATCGAGGGCCGCAGCGCGCTGCTGCTGGGCAAGGCCAAGGACAACAACGCATCGTGTGCGCTGGGCCCCTTCATCCGCCTGTTCGACGCTGGCTTCGGCATGGACCAGGTGCGCAACGAAACCGTGCACCTGCGGGTGGCGGGGGTGGACGGCTTTGAGCTGCGCGGCATCAACACCATGGCCAGCATCAGCCGCGACCCGACGGACCTGGTGGCGCAAACGCTGGCCGCACACCAGTACCCCGACGGGTTCATGCTGTTCCTGGGCACGCTGTTTGCGCCCATTGAAGACCGCGACCAGCCGGGCAGCGGCTTCACCCACAAGCTCGGTGATGTGGTCACCATCCATAGCGCCTGGCTGGGCGGCCTGCACAACCGCGTGACCCACAGCGAAACCGCCGCGCCCTGGCAATTTGGTTTGCGCGCCTTCATCGGCAACCTGGCGCAGCGCGGCCTGCTGCGCGCAGCGCTTTAGCCCGCACAGGCCGTCGTTGACCCGCAGCGCCGCGTGCGCCGGGCCCACAGCTCGACTCCCCTCACCAAAAATCAAATGGCCTTGCCATGACGGAGACACAACCATGCTGAACGCCTTTATCGACCGGTGCTGCCGGTGGATCAATCTGCTGATCGCCTTGGCCCTTGCGGTGATGGTGCTGCTGGTGTTTGGCAACGTGGTGCTGCGCTACGTTTTCAACTCCGGCATTTCCGTCAGCGAGGAGCTCTCGCGGTGGCTTTTTGTATGGATCACCTTCCTGGGGGCCATCGTGGCGGTCAAGGAGCACGGCCACCTGGGCACCGACATCCTGCTGACCCGGTTGCCCCCCATCGGCAAGCGCATCTGCCTGGCGGCCAGTTATGGGCTGATGCTGTTTTGCACCTGGCTGCTGTTCAGCGGCGCCCTTGCACAGGCCCGCATCAATTGGGATGTGGAGGCACCCGTCACCGGCGCATCGGTGGCCATCTTCTATGCATCCGGGGTGGTGTTTGCGGTGGCGTCGGGGCTGTTGCTGTTGATGCACCTGTGGCGCCTGTTGTCTGGCCAGGTGCCGGACGACCAGCTGGTGCAGGTCACCGAATCCGAAGAGGTGGCAGCCATCCCGCACCTGCATCTGGACCGCACCAGCGGCCCGAAGTGAATCGCCCCGGAGCAACATCCCATGACCATTTTCATCTTCCTCGGCTCCCTGCTGGCCGCCATGGCCATTGGTGTGCCCATTGCCTACGCGCTGCTGGTGTCTGGCGCAGCGCTCATGTGGCACCTGGACCTGTTTGACGCCCAGATCCTGGCGCAGAACGTCATCAACGGCGCAGACTCGTTTCCGCTGCTGGCGGTGCCGTTTTTCATGCTGGCGGGCGAGATCATGAACGTGGGCGGCCTGTCCCAGCGCATCGTGAAGCTGGCCCTGACGCTGGTGGGGCACAAGCGCGGCGGGCTGGGTTTTGTCGCCATCCTGGCGGCGTGCATGCTGGCCGCACTGTCCGGATCTGCCGTGGCTGACACTGCGGCTCTGGCCGCCCTGCTGCTGCCGATGATGGTGAAGGCAGGGCACGACAAGGCCCGTGCCGGAGGGCTGATTGCGTCGGCGGGCATCATCGCGCCCGTCATCCCGCCGTCCATCGGGTTTGTGGTGTTTGGCGTGGCCGCCAATGTGTCGATCAGCAAGCTCTTTCTGGCCGGCATCGTGCCGGGGCTGCTGATGGGCGTGGCCATCGCCATCGCGTGGTACTGGGTGTCACAGCGCGAAAACATCACCCCACCCCCCAAGGCGACTACCGCAGACAAACTGCAGGCCCTCAAGGAATCCACCTGGGCGCTGTTTCTGCCGGTCATCGTGATCGTGGGCCTGAAGATGGGCGTGTTCACTCCCACCGAGGCGGCAGCCGTGGCAGCGGTGTATGCGCTGCTCGTGGCCACGCTGGTCTACCGTGAGCTGCACTGGCGCCAGCTCACCGCCGTGTTCGTGAGCGCCGCCAAAACAACGGCCGTGATCATGTTCCTGGTGGCTGCGGCCATGGTCAGCGCCTGGCTGATCACCGTGGCCGACATCCCCCGCCAGCTCGTGGATCTGCTGCGCCCCTTCATGGACAACCCCACGCTGCTGATGATCGCCATCATGCTGCTGGTGATGGCCGTGGGCACCGCCATGGACATGACCCCCACCATCCTGATCATGGCTCCCATGCTGATGCCAGTGGTCAAAGCCGCAGGCATCGACCCGGTGTACTTCGGTGTGCTGTTCATCATGAACAACGCCATCGGCCTGATCACGCCGCCGGTCGGCACGGTGCTGAACGTGGTGGCGGGGGTGGGCAAGATGCGCATGGACGAGGTCACCCGGGGGGTGCTCCCCTTCATGGGCGCGCAGTTCGCCATGATGTTCCTGATGGTGTTGTTCCCGTCCATCGTGCTGGTGCCGATGCGGTGGTTTATTGGCTAGCACACCATTTTTAAGGCCAAATAGGCCGCTAGCGCTTATTGATAAAGCGCTAGCAGCTATCAAAAAAGGAGTCTTATGCCCTGTCGGCGCCTGACTCCCGCCTGTTTCCCATCCGTTGGCGTTTCAGCTCGCCACCGTGAACCGCTTCTGCACATGGCGGGGCGTTTCCAGTTCGTCGGCAATGGCCACGGCCAGGTCGGCCACGCTGATGCTGCCGGGCTGGTCGCCGTTCATCAGCGGTGCCTCGTCACCCAGGCGGTACTGGCCGGTGCGTTCACCGGGCTGCAGCAGGATGGGGGGCGACAGGAAGGTCCAGTCCAGCGTGTTTTCGGTACGGATCCAGTTCAGCGTTTCGCGGGCGGCCAGGGCGCCCTGCTTCCATTCGGCGGGGAACTGGGGCGTGTCCACCAATTGCAGGCCAGGCGCCACAAACAGGCTGCCGGCGCCGCCCACCATGAGGAAGCGGCGCACGCCAGCCGCCTTGGTGCCGTCGATGATGGCGCGGGTGCCCTTCAGGAATTCGTCGTGGATGTTGGGGTTCTCCCAGCCCGGGTTGTAGGCGCTCACCACGGCATCGTGGCCCGCAGCGGCCTTGGCGACCTGGGCGGCGTCTTGTGCGTCGGCCGCGACCACCGTGAGGCCTTCACGGGCGGCGAGCTTGGCGGGGCTGCGGGCCAGTACGGTCACGCGGTGGCCGCGTTGCAGCAGTTCATTCAGCACGGCAGAGCCGACAAAGCCAGAGGCGCCAATCAGGGCGATGTTCATACGGTGTCCTTGGTTTCAAAGTTGCGATGCAGTGAGAATAGGATCTTGTCAAAGCGGGCGGTAGATGGCTAAAACTGCCTTCTCTTTGAAGCTCAACTTCACAATCACGTTTTTTCACCCATGGAAGACCTCAAACGCATGGCGGTATTTGCCGCCGTGATGCAGCACGGCTCGATGAGCGGTGCAGCCCGCGCTTTGGGCATGAGCACCTCGGCCGTGAGCCAGCAGGTGCGCAAGCTCGAAAGCGACGGCGGCGTCACCCTGCTGCACCGCTCCACGCGCAAGCTGGCGCTCACCGAGGCGGGCCAGCGCTACCACGCCCGCTGTGCGGCCATGTGTGCCGCAGCCGACCAGGCACGCGCAGAACTGGCAGCGTCACGCGATGCGCCCAGCGGCGAGCTGCGCCTGTCGGCCACGGTGGGCTTTGCCCGGCACATCGCGCCGGCGCTGGGGGAGCTGCTGGCGGCCCACCCGGCGCTGCGCCTGCGGCTGCTGGTGGACGACTCCACCATCGACCTCATCAATGCGCGCATCGACCTGGCCGTGCGCTATGGACGTCTGGCCGATTCCACCTGGGCGGCGCGGCGCCTGGGTGGCATGCAGTGGTTTCTGTGCGCGTCGCCCGGCTGGGTGGCTGCCCACGGCATGCCGCAGCACCCGGACGCGCTGCTGTCGCACAGCTGGCTGGGCTTTGCGCGCGAGAACGGCGGCCTGCTGATCGATCTGCGCAGCCCCACGGGCGATCCCCGGGCCTTGCGGGTGGAGCCCCGCATTGCCAGCAACAACCAGCTTTCGATCCAGCAGATGTGCGAGGCCGGGCTGGGCCTGGCCCTGGTGGGCAGCATGGATTCGCACGATGCGCTGCAGGCCGGGCGGCTGGTGCGGCTGCTGCCCGACTGGTCGTTTGGCACGCTGGACATCTGGGCGGTGACACCCCAGCGCGATGCCCAGCCCGCCAAGGTGCGCCAGGCCATCGCGGCGCTGCACCGCTATCTGGGCCAGGTGCCTGGCGTCACGGAATGAGATGGGAGCAGCCCCGAAGCAGCTGCCTTAGGCGCTTTCTCCCGCAGCAAGACTGCATTCACTTTTTATCCATCATTTTTTTATCGTTTCAGCCCACAAATTCCATCGTTGTGCGGGCCGCGCCTGCTGCCTACAGTCGCCTCCCAGAACCTGCTTCTGAGCCTTTACCCCCCCCGACTGGAGCGCACACATGACGACCAACCCCACCACAAACTTCCCCATCGACCGCGTGCTGGCCGCCTTTGAAAAAGGCGACGTGCCCACGCTGCTGGGCAGCGTTGCCGATGACATGGATTTCCGCATCGACCACTACCGCGATGACGCAGACACCAGCTGGCAAGTCGCCCGCAACAAGGCCGACCTGCTGGCCGTGGTGCAGCGCCTGGGCACCGAGATTTTTCCGCGTGGCACAAAAATCGTGCATACCCACAGCCAGCCCCTGGGCAACGACTGGGTGATCACACAATTCCACCAGCGTTTCTTTTATGCGGTACAACAGCGCGAAGTGGAATCGCTGACCTGGATCGTGAGCCACTCCCAAAACGGCCAGCTCGACTACTTCCGCGAAACCGTCACCACCATCACCCCGACCTGACTGCCGCCTCGGCCCCTGAAACCTGCATGCTGTTTGACCTGCGCGCCCTCGGCTACTTTGTGGCGGCCTACGAAGAACGTTCCGTGACCACGGCGGCGCGCCGGTGCTTTGTGGCACAGCCGTCGATCAGCATGGCCATCAAGGGGCTGGAGGATGCGCTCGACACCGTGCTGTTCGAGCGCAGCCGCCAGGGCCTGGCGCCCACCCCCGCCGCCCACCGGCTGTATCCGCGCGCCTGCAGCCTGCTGGCGCAATCCAGCGCCATGGTGCGCGATTTTCGCGACGCGCCACGCGAAACGCTGGGCGTGTTCCTGCAGGACGATTTGATGGTGGGCCCGGCCGCGCCGCTGTTTGCGCAGATTGCCGACCTCCTGCCCAACACGCTGGTCCGGCTCACTGCCAGTGCGCAAGAGGCGCGGCTGCGCCTGGTGGCGGAGCATTGCAAGCCGCCTGGCGACACCTTCGTGTCTTTGTGGCGCGAGCCCTATGTGATGCTCTTGCCCGAACAGCATCCATTGCGTTTCAAGAAAAAATTCGGCATGGCTGACCTGCAGGGTGTGCCGCTTCTCGAGTGGCCCTACTGCCCGCTGCACCAGTCGTTCATCCGCCTGCTGGCCGAGCGCGGCATTGCCCTGGAGGTGCAGGCCAGCGCCGCGCGCGAAGAGCTTCTGCTGCACATGGTGGACAGCGGCCTGGGCGTGGCGGTGGTGCCTCAGTCCCATGCGGCGCATGCACGCCGCTCGGTCACGCGGCCGCTGGATGGGCCCCTGGCGTTCTCGCGCCACCTGGGTCTGGCGTGCGATGCATCGGATGCACCCATGCTTGCACTGCTGGGCCGCCTGGCCGACAGCTTGAAGGCATCCGCGATCCCCCAGAGCAGCGTTGCCTGAGCCCACCCTGTGCTTGCGGGAAGCGAGCGGGTTGTTGCACACGGTCCTTTCAGCTGGTCCATGCAGTAAAAAGGGGGCACCTCCATCCTGCGCAGCGCGCCACTGACCGCCATGGTTCTCGAAATCGCCCACCTCACCATTCGCCCCGGCCAGAACGCCGCCTTCGAGCAGGCCTTTACCCAGGCGCAACGGATCATTGCCTCCATGCCTGGCTATCTCTCGCACGAGCTGGGCCTCTGCCTGGAACGCCCGCAGGACTACGTGCTGCTGGTGCGCTGGGCCACGCTCGAAGACCACGAGATCGGTTTTCGCCAGTCGGCGCAATACCAGGAATGGAAAAAGCTGCTGCACCACTTCTACGACCCGTTCCCCTCGGTGGTGCACTTTGAGCCAGTGGCCCTGCCACCCGTGGCCTGAACCGCCCCCCGCGCCACCCGACCTGTGACGGCGCTGCCACGCCACGATGCTGCGGTGCACTATTCGGGTATTGCCTGAACATTTAGCCCACTGCGCATGCCGTTCTGATCCTAGAATTTGTAAACGCGCGTATCTTCTTCTTTTCTGCGCGAAGGACCCATCATGAAAGCAGTGCAGCAGGACATCGACGAGCGGACCAACCTCACCAGCACCAACAAGTTCGAGCTGCTGCTGTTTCGCCTGGGCACCGACAGTGCGCTGGGCAAGTCCGAGCTGTTTGGCATCAACGTGTTCAAGATCCGCGAGATCGTGGCCATGCCCAGCATCACGCCGATTGCAGGCACGACGCAGTACTCGCTGGGCGTGGTCAACCTGCGCGGCCAGGTGATCCCGGTGCTGGACCTGCCCGCCATCGTGGGCTGCAAGCCCCAGACTGGCCTGAACATAATGCTGGTGACCGAGTACGCGCGCACCACGCAGGCGTTTGCGGTGGAATCGGTGGAAGACATCGTGCGCCTGGACTGGAAGCAGGTGCTCTCGGCCGAAACCAGCGGCGCCGCTGGCAAGCTGGTCACCAGCATTGCCCGCCTGGACGGCAATACCGACGAATCCCGCCTGGCCCAGGTGCTGGACGTGGAAGCCATCCTGCAGATGGTGTCGCCCTCGGACGGTCATGAAGTCACCGAAGAAAAAGTCGGAGCCAAGCTGGTGCTCAAGCCGGGCACCATCATCCTGGCGGCAGACGACTCGTTTGTGGCGCGCTCGCTCATCGAGCAAGAACTCAAAGTGCTCAAGGCCCCCTATGAAATGGTGAAATCGGGCAAGGAAGCCTGGGACCGCCTCAATGCCATTGCCAAGAGCGCCGAGGCCGAAGGCAAGAGTGTGCTGGACCGTGTCGCCATGGTGCTGACCGACCTGGAAATGCCAGAGATGGACGGGTTTACCCTGACACGCAATATCAAGCAGGACTCGCGCTTTCATGGACTGCCCGTGGTCATCCACTCTTCGCTGTCGGGCTCGGCCAATGAAGACCATGTGCGCAGCGTCGGGGCCGACGGTTACGTTGCCAAGTTTGTGGCCGAAGATCTGGCAGAGACCATCCGCCGGGTGTTGCCCAAGTAAAGACCATTGAGGAAGCTCGCCTGAATTGGGTGCCGCGTCTGGCCGCGGTGAGAAATTGAATAGAAATTGGCCGCTATTGCTTTGCGCATAACAATCGATAGCTATCATTTTTGATACTTCTCACCCGTGCCTCCCGCACCAGCGGGCTGGACAATAGGCGCCGTCCTACCCTGCGCATCGGCATGCAGGTCAACCAAACCGCAGGCCCACGCGCTACATTGGGAGCGGCTTTAATGCGCAAGCCTTCGAAACTTGTAACACCCCGCCGGGGTGCTTTTCGGGGGCTTTACGAGCAGGGTGGAACGGCCACGCCTTGCCAGGGTCTGACCAGCATGACATACACACTCGCCCGCCTTATTTCTGTCGCGGTTCTGGGCGCCGCGGTAACCGGCTGCGCCACGGTGCCGGGTGACCCGTATTACGAGCCAGCGCCGTACCGGGTCTACGAGCAGCCAGGCTACATCCACAGCAACGCCCCCCCGGTGTATTCCAGCCCACAGCCGGTTTACCCCGCTTATTCCGCACCCCCTCCCGTCATTTACTACGGCGGACGCGACCGGGATGACCGCTGGGAGCGCGACCGCAACCGCGGTGACTGGAGAGAGCGGGAACGCGAACGGGAACGTGCCGAGCGCGACCGGCAGGCCCGGGAACGCGAGCGCGACCGCCGCGACCAGCAGGCCCGCGAGGCCGACCGCCGCCAGCGCGACCGTGACCAGGCCCTGCGCGATCAGGCTGAACGCGACCGCCGTGCCGCCGACGACCGCCGCAACCGCGAAGCCCAGCCCGGCCGCATGGCACCAGGCAGCTACACGCCGCACCCCCAAGACTGGCGCTCCCGCCAGCAGTCCAATAACCCCGACAAACCCTGACCAACCCTGGCAAAGGGTGAGAGGGCCGAGCCTGCTTCCACCTTTTTTAGCCCCTCTTGGCTGCAGACCATGCGCATCCCGACCCGCCATCTCGTTCCATTCCTGTGTGTGTGCGCTGCCTGGTGGGGCGCAGTGGCCCACGCACAGGTGGTGCGCTGCACAGATGCCCGCACCGGCAAGGTGACCTATACCGATGGCGCCTGCGCCGGCGGCTCTGCGGCACGCGAGGTGGAAGCGCGCAAAACACCCGAAGAAATCCAGCTGGATCGCGAGCTTGCCGCAGAGGCGCTGGAGCGCAAGCAGCAGCGGCTGCAGGCTGAGGCCACCGCCGCAGAGACCGAGGCGCGCCGTAACGCCGAGCGGGATCGGGCACGCGCCGCACAGGCCGCTGCAACCGCCCCCCAGCCCCAGGACTACGCCCGCTCCCCGGAATGTGCGCGCTCGCGCCGCAATTTCGATATGGTGGCGGCAGGCCTGTCGCGCTCGACCCATGAACAGGAACTGCGGCTGGAAGCAGCCCAGCGGCAGGTGGACCTGGACTGCCTGGGCCCCCAGGGCTATGCCGAAGTCGAAAAGGCCCGTGCCAACCAGCCGCGTGTCGTGGTGGTTCCGCCCTCCAGGCACCGCCCCCTCTACCCCGACCCGTTTCCCCAGGCAGGTACCCCGCAACCCCCGCCACGGCTCACGCAGTGTGGCGACTTTCGCTGCACCGACAACCTGGGCAACACCTATCCCCGCGCAGGCCCGGGGCGGTTTCCTGGGCCCGGCGGGGTCTGCCGCTCGAACGGCGGCCAAGCACCCTGCTGATCCAGCAGGCCACCCGCAAAGGGCCTTACCTCACAGGCCCCCTCGCAACCCCTCGGCCACGCTGGGGTAGCACAGCCGCACACCCAGCTCCTTCAAAATGCGCTGATTGTCGAGTCGGCGTGACTCGCTCATGAAGCTCAGCAGCATCAGCGACAGTTGCTCCTGGGCAGCGCTGCGCGGCACACGCGGGGGTCGCGGCAGGCCATACAGGTCGGCGGCCAGGTCAAAGTAGTCGCCCATCTTCATGTGGGTGGAATCGCTCACGTTGTAAGTACGCTGTGGCCGCCCTTTCCACAAGGCGGCCATGCAAGCCCGCGCCAGGTCATCGGCATGGATGTGGTTGGTATACACGTCGTCCTCGGGCACGAGCACCGGTGTGCCCCGGCGCAGGCGGGCCTCGGGCGTACCACCTTCGCGGTCCGGCGCGTAGATGCCCGGGATGCGCAGCACGCTGGCCCGCACACCGGCACGGCCCAGGTGGCGCACAGCGCCTTCAGCGTTCACCCGGCGCTGCGCCCGCGGAGTGCCAGGGGCTACGGCCCGGGTCTCGGGCACCAAGGCACCCTGACAGTCGCCATAGACCCCGCTGGTCGAGGCATAGACCAAGGACACCGGCAGGCTGCGTTGCCGCAGCATGCGGGTCAGCACCACTGTGCGCGGGTCCAGCCACCAGGCACTTCCTCCAGCCCCTTCGCCCGGCGGGGGGGCGAGATGCAACACCCGGGTGGCCACGCCAGACAACCGCCGCACTGTGGCGGCATCGTCCAGGTTGCCCACCAGTGGCCGAACTCCCAGCTTGCGCAGCCCCAGCACCCGGGTGGGACTGGACGTAAGTGCCAGCACCTGCAAGCGCCCGGCGCCAGGACCGGTGTTCAGGTCGCGCGCCACACGTTGACCCACATCACCGCACCCTACGATCAACAGGCGTTCGCGGCGAAAGCGCGCTGGCAAGGCGCCAAGGGGGTTTTGGTTTGAGGGCAAAATCGGTTCCGTTTGCTTAGCTTGAGACGATTCCAAGGATACCCACAACATGACCAGCGCCGAGGCTGCCCCGACTGCAGCGTTCCAGATCACCGTGCAGCCCAGCGGCCGCGCTTTCAGTGCCAATGCGGGCGAGGCCATCCTGTCCGCCGCCATCCGCAGCGGCGTGGGCCTGCCCTATGGCTGCAAGGACGGCGCCTGTGGCTCGTGCAAGTGCAAGAAGCTCAGCGGCGCCGTGCACCACGGCGAACACCAGTCCAAGGCACTGACAGCCGACGAAGAGGCCACAGGCCTGGTGCTGACCTGCTGCGCGCAGCCACTGACCGACGTGGTGCTCGAATCACGCCAGGTCACCGACGAAAGCGCCTACCCGATCAAGAAGATGCCGGTGCGCGTATCCGCGCTGGAAAAAAAATCGCACGACGTGATGCAGGTGCGCCTGCAGCTGCCCGCCGCCGACACCTTCCGCTACCACGCGGGCCAGTACATCGAATTCATCCTGCGCGACGGCGCCCGCCGCGCGTACTCGATGGCCAACGCACCCCACACACAGGCCGAGGCGCCGGGCGTGGAGCTGCACATCCGCCACATGCCAGGGGGCAAGTTCACCGACCATGTGTTTGGCGCCATGAAGGAAAAGGAAATTCTGCGGGTGGAAGGCCCCTTCGGCAGCTTTTTCCTGCGCGAGGATTCCAACAAACCCATCGTGCTGCTGGCCTCGGGCACGGGCTTTGCGCCCATCAAGGGGCTGATCGAGCACATGCAGTTCAAGGGCATCACCCGCCCCACCACGCTGTATTGGGGTGGCCGCCGCCCGGGTGATCTGTACCTGCACGACTGGGTGCTGGCCCGTGCGGCCGACATGCCCCACCTCACCTACGTGCCCGTGGTGTCCGACGCCTTGCCCGAAGACGGCTGGACAGGCCGCACCGGCTTTGTGCACCAGGCGGTGATGGACGATGTGGCCGACCTCTCGGGGCACCAGGTGTATGCCTGCGGCGCCCCCATCGTGGTCGATTCCGCGCGCGCGGCCTACAGCACGCAGCGCGGCCTGCCAGAGGAAGAGTTCTATGCGGATTCCTTCACCTCCGAGGCAGACAAGCACGGCGGTTGACCGGGGCGCGCATGCCGACCACCCCGGCTGAGCCAGCGGCCCCTCCTCCTGCCCCCTCGCCTCCCCAGGGGCTGCGATCGCGTTGGCGCAATGCACTGCGCGGCACGGGCCCCATGGCGGCCGTCGTGGGGCTGGCGGTGCTGCTGGTGCTGGGGGCCGGTGAATGGGCGACCCGCAATGAACTCGACAACCAGTGGGACAACCTGCGGCGCTCGGGGGAAGTGCAGGCCCTGGCCCTGCGCGGCGTGGCCACCCGATACAGCTATCTGCCCTTCACAGCAGCACAGCAGCCGTTGATTGCCGAGCTGCTGCACCACCCCGGCGCGCAATCACTGCGCAACGCTGCCAACGCCTACCTGCAGGCCATAAACGCCAATGCAGGCTCGGACACGCTCTACGTGATCAACACCGACGGGCTCACGGTCGCCTCCAGCAACTGGGACACGCCCACCAGTTTCGTGAACCAGAACTACGGCAACCGTCCGTATTTCCGCGATGCGCTGCAAGGGCAGCCTGGGCGGTTCTACGGCGTTGGCAAGACCACCGGCGAGCCGGGTCTTTTTGCGTCGGCACCCGTGGTGGAAAACGGCCGAGTGATCGGCGTCGTGGCCGTGAAGGTGTGGATGCAGCCCATCGTGGACACCTGGGCGCAACTGCGCGACCCGGTCTTTGTGACCGATGAGCGTGGCATCGTCTTCCTCGGCTCCGTATTCCCCTGGCTGTACAAGACCACGCGCTCACTGCCCGAGCAGGACGTGCAACAGGTGCAGTTCGACGAGCAGTATGGCGCGCGCTGGGCACCACAACCCGTGCCCTGGAAAACACTCCAGCGCGACAGCCAGCCTGGCACCGAGATTGTCGTGCCCGGCACCGGCAAGCGCTATCTGGCCTTTGAAGAGCGCCTGCCCGACCTGGGCTGGACCCTGACCCTGACGGCCGACAGCAAGGCCATTGCCCTGGCCCGGCAGCAGGCCTGGGCGCTCGCCAGTCTCGCCTCTGGCCTGCTGGTGCTGGGCGCGCTGTACTGGCAGCTGCGCGAACGGCGACTGGCCGAGAACCGCCAGGCCCGCATCGAGCTGGAACAGCGTGTGCACGAACGCACCTACGCGCTGCAGCAGGCGCAGGCGTTCAGGCAGTCGATGGAAGACTCGTTGCTGGTCGGCATGCGCGCCCGCGACCTCGAGGGCCGCATCGTCTACGTGAATGCCGCGATGTGTGACATGGTGGGCTACGCTGCCTCCGAACTCATCGGCTCCCTGCCGCCCTACCCCTACTGGCACCCCGACGACCTCGATCGCCACTGGAACGACAGCGACACTGTGCTGGCCGGCAAGGCCTCGCCCCAGGGCCGCGAGAACAGGTTGCGGCACAGAAACGGCTCCGACGTGCACACCATGTTCTACACCACACGGCTCATCGACGGCAACGGCCAGCACATTGGCTGGATGAGCTCGGTGGTGGACATCACCGCCCAAAAGCGCGCCGAAGAACAGCAGCAGCAGCGCGAGGCCCAACTGCAGCGCGTGCAGCGCGTGATCACCGTGGGCGAGATGGCGTCCACCCTGGCGCACGAGCTGAACCAGCCGCTGGCAGCCCTGGTCAACTATGCGGCCGCAGCGCGCTCGCTGGCCGCACAGGGCAAAACCGAACTGTTGCACGACAGCCTCACCGCGCTGTCCGCCCAGGCCCTGCGCGCAGCCGACATCGTCGGGCGCATCCGCCGCTGGGTGCGCCAACACCCCGAGGCCCGCGAGCCCTGCGACCTCAATGCCGCCGTGGACCAGTCGCTGGACCTGCTGCTGCGCGCCGAAGCCCGGCGGCACGGGGTGGCGGTGCGCCTGGACCTTGCCCAGGGCCCGCTGCACGTGAATGCCGACCGTGTGCTGCTCGAACAGGTGGTGCTGAACCTGGGCCTCAATGCCTTGCAGGCCATGCAGACGCACGCCACGCCCCCCACCGAGCACGAACTGCTGTTGCGCACCACGGCCGATGCAAGGTTTGCCAGCCTCGAAGTGCTGGACCGGGGCCCCGGCCTGGCGCCCGAGATCGCCGAGCGGCTGTTCGAGCCCTTCTTTACCACCCGCTCCGACGGCTTGGGGCTGGGCCTCAACATCTGCCGCTCCATTGTGGAAAGCATGGGCGGCGAATTGCGGGCCAACAACCGGGACGGTGGCGGCGCGGTGTTTGAAATCCGGTTGCCCCGCCTCTCCTCCCCGCCATGACCGACAGCCCCCTGATCCCCGCCCCCCCCAATGTTTACGTCGTGGACGATGACGAGGGCGTGCGCAACTCCCTGGCCGCCCTGTTGCTCGCTGGCGGTCATATGCCGCGCACGTTTGCCAGCGGTCCCGAGTTCCTGGCCAGCGCCGACCTGGCACACCCTGGCTGCGTGCTGCTGGACCTGCGCATGGATGGCATGAGCGGCCTGCAGGTGTTCGATGCCCTGCGCGAACGCGATGCCGTGCTCAAGACCGTGTTCCTGTCTGCCCATGGCGAGCTGGCCTCGGCCGTCGCCGCCGTCAAGCAAGGTGCGGTGGACTGGCTCGAAAAGCCCTGCGACGAACAAACCCTGCTGGCCGCCGTGCTCAAGGCTGCACGCCTGTCACAGGAAACCGCACAGCACGCCCGGCGGCGCAACACCTTGCGGGAGCGCTGGAACACGCTGAGCCCCCGCCAGCAGGAGGTGGCGCGCCTGCTGGCCACCGGCATCAGCAGCAAGGAGGTGGCCCGCGCTCTGGCCCAGCTGGACCCGGAACGCCCCATCGACCCGCGCACGGTGGACACGCACCGCTCCGCCATCTTTCTCAAGCTGGACATCCGCTCGTCGCATGAATTGGGGATGCTGGTGGAAGATTTGGGGCTGGCAGACGGCGCTTCGCGCACGACATGACCGGCCTTCCACCGGTTTTCGTAAGCAGTCTTATTATTTTTTGCACAATGGCACCATGAACCGCAGAAACCACCTCATCGCCAGTGCCGCTGTTGCAGCGGCTTTTTCATCCCCCTTCGCGGCCTCGGTCGCGCTTGCGCAGGACTCCGGCCAGCCCATCCGCCTGATCGTGCCCTATGCCCCCGGCGGGCCCATTGACGTGACCGCCCGTGCGCTGGCCGAGCGCGTGCGGGAGTCGCTGGGCACAGTGATCATCGACAACAAGGGCGGCGCAGGCGGCAACATCGGCGCCGACGCCATTGCCAAGGCCGCGCCAGACGGCCTGACCATCGGCATCGCCGCCACGGCCACCCACGCAGTGAACCCCTGGCTGTATTCCAAGATGCCTTACGACGCGGCCAAGGATTTCGCGGCCATCACGCAGATGGTGCGCGTGCCCAATGTGCTGGTCATCAACGCGGCCAAGGCCGAGCAGCTCAAGATCCACACCGTGGCCGACCTGATCGCCTACGCCAAGGCCAACCCCGCCAAGCTCAACTACGGCAGCGGCGGCAACGGCAGCGCCGGCCACCTGGCGGGCGAGATGTTCAAGCAGCGCGCAGGCATCTTTGCGCTGCACATCCCCTACCGGGGCGCCAATCCTGCGCAACTGGCCCTGCTGGCGGGCGAGGTGGACTTCAACATCGACAACCTGGCGGCCGCCGCGCCCAACATCCGGGCGGGCAAGCTCAAGGCCTTGGCGGTAACCTCGCTCGACGCCTCGGCCTCGCTGCCGGGCGTGCCACCGCTGTCTGCCACGTTCAAGGGCTTTTCCATCGACACCTGGTGGGGCCTGGTGGCGCCTGCGGCCACGCCCAAGCCCATCATCGACAAGCTGAACAAGGCATTTGTGGCAGCCCTCAATGCGCCCGAGACCAAGACCCGCTTCGGCGCCCTGCTGGCCGAGCCCGTGCCCACCACCCCCCAGCAGTTCGACAGCTTCATGGCCACCGAGCGCGCCAAGTACCAGCAGGTGGTGAAGGCCTCCGGGGCAAAGGTCGACTGACCCCCTGAGCGGCTGCGCCGCTTCCCCCAAAAGGGGGACGCACCCGCTGGACCGGCAAAGCCGGATCCACGGGTGCACTGATGGGCGCCGCGCCGGGAATGACGGGTGAGGCTGGTTTTGAATAAAAATAGCCTCCAGCGCTTATCCATCAAGCGCAAACAGCTATTAAACAGATAGCAAATCTATGCAATGCGGTGAAACTGCCGCCGGTAGGCCGAAGGTGCAATGCCCACGCTGGCCGAGAAGTGCTGCCGCAACGACACCGCCGAACCAAACCCCGCTTCGACGGCCACGGCTTCGATGGACTGGTCCCCGCCCTCCAGCAGGCGCTGCGCGAGGGCGATGCGCTGGTTCTGCAGCCACTGGCCCACGGTGGTTCCGGTGGACTGCCGAAAGCGCCGGGTGAAGGTGCGCGGGCTCATCACCGCGCGCTCGGCCAGGGCCTCCAGGGTGTGCGTCTCGTGCAGGTGCTCGCCCAGCCACTGCAGCAGCGGTGCCAGCCGGTCGCCGCGCACCGACGGCGCCACCGGCTGCTGGATGTACTGCGCCTGCCCGCCCTGCCGGTGGGGCGCGACCACCATGCGGCGCGCAGCGCGGTTGGCGGCCTCAGCCCCATGCTGCTGGCGCAGAAGGTGCAGGCAGCAGTCGATGCCCGCCGCGGTGCCGGCCGAAGTGAGCACCAGGCCGTCCTCCACGTACAGAACCTCGGGCCTGAGCTGCACCTGCGGATAGCGCCGCGCGAATTCCGCTGCCAGCGCCCAGTGCGTGGTGGCGGCCCGGCCATCCAGCAGCCCCGCGTCGGCCAGCACGAAGGCCCCCAGGCACAAGCCCACGATGCGCGCCCCGCGACGGTGCGCGGCCCGCAGCGCGGCCCGCAACGCAGGGGGCACAGGTGCCAGGTCATCGCGCCACGAGGGCACCACGATGGTCTGCGCACGCTGCAGCACCTTGAGGCCATGGCCCACATCGATGCCAAAGCCAGCGGAGGTGCGCAGCGGGCCAGGTTCCACACCACACACCACCAGCCGGTAGCGGTGCACCCCCTCTGCCGTGCGGTCCTCGCCAAAGACCAGGCAGGGCACCGAGAGGTGAAAAGGGCTGATGCCGTCAAAAGCCACCACCGCGACGGTGTCCGGGACAAGGGGAGAAACATGGTGGGTGTCAGGTTGGGCAGGGGCGGGCATGATGGCCTGATTCTATCGATGAGTGTCAATCAAGCCACTTTCGACAACTGGCCGAAGCGCGAACAATTCACCCTATCCCTTCCACACAACCCACTTTTTTCTTCATCTTCCAAGGACCGTGACCATGACCTCTTCCAACACCACCCCCCGCCGCGCCCTGATCGTCATCGACGTGCAAAACGAGTATTTCGCGGGCGGCAACCTGCCCATCGAATACCCACCCGTGGCCGAAACCCTGCCCAATATCACCCGTGCAATGGATGCCGCCCAGGCCGCGGGCGTGCCCGTGGTGGTGGTGCAGCACACCGCGCCGTCGGGTGCGCCGGTGTTCGACAAGGCCACCGAGCGCTGGCAGCTGCACCCCGAGGTGGCACGCCGCCCCGCCGACCACCATATCGAGAAAAACTTCGCGAGTGTCTTCACGAACACCGGCCTGGCCGAATGGCTGACAGAGCGCGGCATCGACACCCTGACCGTGGTGGGCTACATGACGCACAACTGCGACGCCAGCACCATCTACGAAGCCTCGCACCGGGGCCTGGGGGTGGAGTTTTTGAGCGACGCAAGCGGCGCTCTGCCCTATGCCAACGCGGCAGGTAGCGCCAGCGCCGAAGAAATCCACCGCGTCTTCAGCGTGGTGTTCCACAGCAACTTTGCCGCCGCCGCTTCGACCCGCGACTGGGTGGCGGCCGTGCAGGCCGGCCAGGCTTTGCCCAAGGACAACGTGTTTGCGTCGAACCAACGCGCTAGAAAGGGGTAACCCCCAGAAAGAGCAGCCCCCTGAGTCGCCTGCGGCGCCTCGGTGCCACCGCCGCCGCGGAGGCTGCGTCTCTTAGGGCACACCCAAGCCTGCGCAGGCAGGCTTGGGGCCGCAGCCCTCAGCCCAGAGGGAGAGAGCCTCCGGTGGCCTGGCGGAGCCGGTTCCACGGCGGCACGGGGGTGGGCTGCGCCAGTTGCCGGCGACTGCGATGAACGGGTGCAGTGGATGGGTGAGAAATGCCATTCGTCCAACGGCAGGCAACCGAAAATTCAGGTGTTTTTGGCCTCTAGCGCTTATTGAGAAAGCGCCATTAGCTCCTATTTTAGGAGCAACCTACACCGGCGTCAGGTCTGCCGCCCAGTGCGGCCCTTCCAGCACGTGGATGTCTTGCGTCGCCACGGCCTGCAGCCACGCGGCATCCACGCGCTCCGGTGCCAGGTCGGCCAGCGGGCGCAACACGAACGCGCGCTCGGCCATGCGGGGGTGGGGCACAGCGAGTTCGGGGGTGTCGATGACCTGGCCGCCGAACCACAGGATGTCCAGGTCGAGCGTGCGCGGAGCGTTGCGGTAGGGGCGCTCACGACCGGCGGCTTGTTCGATGGTTTGCAGGGCCTTCAGCAGCGCCTGGGGCGCCTGCGTGGTAGCCAGCTCGGCGACGGCGTTCAGGTAGTCCGGGCCTCCGGCATCGACCGGTGCGCTGCCGTAGAGCGGCGACACACGCAGCAACTGCGTGCCGGGCAACTGGACGATGGCAGCCAGGGCGGCGCGCAGGGCGGCCTTGCGGTCACCCAGGTTGGCGCCCAGGCCGATGAATACGGATACTGCGGGGCGGTCCCCCTCGGTGCGGTCATTGACGCGATCCACCCCGGAGTTGGGCCACTCAGCCACGGACACTGCCAAGGCTTGCTGCGTCACTCGCCCGCAGCGGCGGGTGCGGCGCCTTCGCCACCACCGGCCCCGCCCGGCTTGCGACGGCGGCGGCGGCGCTTCTTGGGGGCGCTGCCTTCGTATGGAAACGCGGCGTCGCCGTCGGCTGGTCCGGCATCTGGCGCAGCACCTTCGGCACTTGGCAGACCGCGCGGGTCGGCGGCAGGCGCGGCGCGGGGCACGCGCTTGACCACGGGTTGCGCCTTCTGGCGAGCCTTCTGCTCTTCGCGGGCCTGGTCCATCAGGTCTTCGCGGCGCTCGTCGTCGGCCGCCTGGAAGTCCTGCCACCATTCGGCCAGCGCCTCTTCGACCTCGCCCACATCGGCGCGCAAGCGCATGAAGTCGAACCCGGCACGAAAGCGCGGCTGCATGACCATGCCAAACGGCGTACTGCCCACGCGCTTTTCAAAGCGGGGCTGCATGACCCAGATCTCGCGCATGTCGGCCGCCAGCTTGCCCCGGCCGGACACGTCACCAATCCGCTTGTCGAACACCTCGTCGATGGCCTCCTGCAGCGCAGGCAGCGGGTGTTGGCGCTGGTTCAGGCGCTCCGTCCAGCCATTGCGCACGTCTTCCCACAACACGCAGGCCAGCAAGAAGCTCGGGGCTACAGGCTTGCCCTCGTTCACGCGGCGGTCGGTATCCACCAGAGCGGCTTTGACAAAGGCGCTGTCGGCGCGCTCCACGGCCACGTCCAGCAGCGGGTAGATGCCCTTGGCCATGCCCAGCTTGCGCAGCTGCTCGACGGTGGCAATCGCGTGGCCCGTCTGCAGCAGCTTGAGCATTTCGTCGAACATGCGGCTTTGGGGCACCTCGGCCAGCAGCGTCTGCGATTGCACCAGCGGGGCAGCGGTCTTGGCTTCGATGCTGAAGCCCAGGGCACTGAGCTTGGCCGCAAACCGCACGGCGCGGATGATGCGCACCGGGTCTTCGCGGTAGCGTGTGGCGGGGTCGCCAATCATGCGCAACGTCTTTTTCTTCGCGTCCTGCAAGCCCTTGTGGTAATCCACCACGATCTGGCTCACCGGGTCGTAGTACATGGCGTTCACGGTGAAATCGCGGCGCGTGGCGTCTTCGTCCTGCGGGCCCCAGACGTTGTCGCGCAGCACGCGGCCACTGGCGTCCACGGCATGCTGCATGCCCGACAGCTGCGCCTTGCTGGTCTTTTCGTTGCCTGCCACCTGGCCGGCGGCGGCGTTGTCGAGGTAGGCACGGAAGGTGGAGACCTCGATCACCTCGTGTTCGCGCCCCCGGCCATGCACGACGTGCACGATGCGAAAACGCTTGCCGATGATGAAGGCGCGGCGGAACAGGCCCTTGACCTGCTCGGGCGTGGCGTTGGTGGCCACGTCAAAGTCCTTGGGGCGCAGGCCCAGCAGCAGGTCTCGCACGGCACCGCCCACGATGTAGGCCTCAAAACCTGCCTGCTTGAGCGTGGCCACCACCTCGGCGGCGCGGCGGTCCACCAGCTCGGGGTTGATGCCGTGGACCGAGGCAGGCACCTCTTCGCGCTTGCCGAAATGGGGCTTTCCGCCCGAGGTGCCGGGCGTCGATTTGCCCATCAGTTTGTCTAAGAACTTCTTGATCATGGAGTGAGAGTATTCAGGAGATCTGGCACGAAACGGCGGCTGGAGGGGGCTGAAAAGCGCTCAGAGGCTGAGAGTTTTTGAGCCGAGCCCGAAAGGCGCACGAAACCGCCTCGGATCTAGGCGCAAAGCACAGCCATAGCTCGGGCTATGGCGAGCATTTGCAACGACGAGCCGGGGCGTTTTGGCGTGCAAGGCGGGCATGGATAAAAGACTCTCAGCCTCTCAGGCAGCAGGTGGTGCAGGCGTTTCGGCATCGGCCGCAAACAGGTCCAGTATGCGCCAGCCGCGCTCCTGGGCCAGCGCGCGCAGGCGGGGGTCGGGGTTGGTGGCGACCGGGTGGTTCACCTTCTCCAGCAGGGGCACGTCGTTCATGGAATCACTGTAGAACGTGCTTTCGACATCGCCCCAGCCCAGTTGCCGCTCGGCCAGCCATTGTTCCATGCGCCGCACCTTGCCTTCGCGCATGGTGGGGATGCCATCGATTTCGCCGGTGTACCAGCCACTGGCGTCGCGCGCCAGCTGTACGGCCAGCAGTTGTTCCACGCCCAGCGCCCGGGCGATGGGCGTGGTCACAAACTCATTGGTGGCGGTGACGATCAGCACTTCGTCGCCAGCGTCCTGATGCTGGCGAACGAGGTTGAGCGCCTGGGGCTGGATGGCCGGGCCGATCACATCCCGCATGAATTGCAGGTGCGCCGCAGCCGCCGCCTCGGGGCCGCGCAGGCGCACGGCCTCGGTGGCAAAACGCACATAGTCATGCACGTTGAGTGTGCCCGCTTGGTAGTGGGCATAGAACTCGTCGTTGCGGCGCGCGAACTCCACAGGGTCATTCCAGCCGATGCGGATGGTGAACTCGCCCCACTCATAGTCGGAGTCAAGCGGGAGCAGCGTGTGGTCGAGATCGAACAGCGCAAGCCGCAGGCGGGGTTCAGAAGTCATTCGGGTTCACAAATAAAAGGAATGCAGGGACCGGCATCATTCCGATTCCAGCATCGTCTTGAGCAAGGGAATCGTGATGGCTCGCTGGGTGCGCAGCGCAAAAGCGTCGAGCTGGTCGAGCAATTGCATGAGGCTGCCCAGATCGCGCGAGAAGCGGTTGAGCATGTAGTCCATGACCTCATCGCCCAGGAACACGCCGCGGGCGTCGGCCTCCTGGCGCAGCACGGCGCGGCGCTCGGCCTCGCCCAGCAGCTGCAGCTGGAACACATGGCCCCAGCCCAGGCGGCTGCGCAGGTCGTCGCGCAGAGGCAGATCGGCAGGAGGCAGGTTGCCAGCAGCCAGCACCCAGCGCTGGCTGCCGCTGGCGGGGCTGATGGCGTTCACAAACCAGTTGAAGGCCGTGGCCTGCTGGGCGGTGCTGTACAGGTGCACGTCGTCCATGACCACGGCAGCCCAGTTCTCGTCGAAATCCGGGGGCTCGGCCACCGAAGGGTCCAGCCAGCCCACGCTGGAGCCCTGCTCGCGCACGGCCTGGCGCACGGCCTGAAGCAGATGGGTCTTGCCACTGCCCGGCTCTCCCCACAGGTAGGTGGGCACTGGCGACCGGGTGGCCTCGCTGCTGCCCGCACCCGCTGCCAGGCGCAGGTGTTGTAGGGCCGCCTCATTGGGGCCCGCATGAAACCGGGCCAGCGTAGGCCCTGTGGCCAGGCCAATGTCCAGCGCCAGCTGCTTCATCATGCGCGGCGCCCTGGCAGCAAGGGCAGGCCCGAGGCAGCAGGAGCAGGAACGGTGGACAACAAGGGGATCGGCAGCTGCATCACAGGTGAATTGGAAGGCGCCTGGCCGTATGTGACTGCGGCGGGGCGCCGCAAAAAAAGTGCTTCGGACGCGTTGTCGCAACGCATCCTCTTCTTGCAAAGAGGTTTGGCGACAATGGGCGCGATTTTAGTCTGTGGCAAATGCCCTGCGCCAACCGTCCGGCCCCGCCTTGGGAATCCACCCTCCCATGCCCCTGCCCCGCCACAGGAGTCCCTGAGGTGGGTCAGCCTGCCGATGGAGCTTTCACCGCATTTTTCCCGGCCATTGCAAGGCCCGCAGCGAGCCCAGCGATGTTCCGCTTCAAGCGATCGCCTCCCAGCGACCTGTGCGCTCGGACAGCCAAAGGGCATCGATCACCCGCGCCTGGGCGACCGCATCCTCCAGTCCTCCGGCCTGCGGGCTTGCACCATCGCGGACGCGGCGGCAGAAGGCCTCGACCTGCAGCCGGTACTGGTCGGCCGCTGGCAGGGTTTCGACAGTGACACTGCTGCCATCCAGAAGGCCTCCCTCGTCCAGCGCCAAGTGCATCTGCTCGCCCCGGGCTGCATTGAATGGAATGAACAGCTCGATGCGGCCAAGGGTACCCACCACCTGCACCCTTTGAAACCGGACGCTTTGCGTCGATACCGTGAAATTGAGCTGCCGTCCGGCGCCAAAATCCAGCAACGCGCTGGTGAGCCGGTCGGTCCCCAGCTGCGGGTCGCGGTCGACCAGCGAGACCGCCCGCCGAGGCTCGCTTTCAAACAGATAGCGCCCGGCCAACACCGCATAGCAGCCGATGTCGTAGAGCGCCCCGCCCCCAATACCAGGCTGGTTGCGGATGTTGTCTGGATCGTCATTGAAGTACGAGAAAAACACCTGCACCGCCCGCAATTCGCCGATGCGCCCGGCACGCACAAGCTCCCGGGCTCGCCGCCACTGGGGATGGTGGCGCACCATGAAAGCCTCTTCAATGTGCACCCGGGCCGATGCGGTTCGCAGTGTCTCGGCCTCGGCGGCGGAGAGCGCCACCGGTTTCTCGCACAGCACGTGCTTGCCCGCAGCCGCCGCCTGCAGGGTGAGCGGCACATGCAGGTGGTTGGGCAGCGGGTTGTAGACGGCCTCGATGGCCGGGTCGGCCAGCAGCTCTTCGTAGCTGCCGTAGGCCTGGGCAATGCCCAGGGACCGCGCAGCCTCCTGCGCGGGAGGCAGGGTACGCGAGGCGATCGCGCGCAGTTCGACCAGCGGGCTGGACAACATCGCAGGGATCACATGCTGGACACCGATCTTGGCCGTGCTCAGCACGCCCCACACCACAGGTTTCATGGGTACCCCCGGTCCTGGTGATCCATCAGAGATAGCTGTTGAGCAGGTTCTCGAGCAACTCCTGCCGCCCGGAAACTGGCCGTGTGTCCTGGTTGCGCTCCAGGGCGCGCGCCGCCACCTGGTCCAGCCCGAGCCGTCCGCCCAGCAGATCCTGGCCAAACGCCTCGCCCCAACCCGCGTAGCGGACATCGACATGGCGGGCCAGGCGCCCGTCCGTGATCATTTTCTCGGCAATCAGCAACGCCCGGGCTGAAACGTCCATACCGCCGATGTGGCCGTGGAACATGTCCTCGGCATCCAGCGACTGGCGCCGCACCTTGGCGTCGAAGTTGAGGCCCCCGGTGGTAAAGCCGCCGGCCTGCAGGATCAGGTACAGGGCCAGCGCGGTCTCGGGGATGTTGTTGGGGAACTGGTCCGTGTCCCAGCCGCACTGCATGTCGCCGCGGTTCATGTCGATGGAGCCGAAGATGCCCAGGTCGATGGCCGTGGCGATCTCGTGCTCGAAGCTGTGCCCCGACAGAGTGGCGTGGTTGGCCTCGATGTTGACCTTGATCTCCTTGTCCAGGCCATAGCGGGCCAGAAACCCGTAGACCGTGGCGGTGTCGAAGTCGTACTGGTGCTTGGAGGGCTCGCGCGGCTTGGGCTCGATCAGGATGGTGCCGGTGAAGCCGATCTTGTGCTTGTACTCCACCACCATGTTCAAGAAGCGCCCCATCTGGTCCAGCTCGTGGCCCACGCGGGTGTTGAGCAGGGTTTCGTACCCCTCGCGGCCGCCCCACAGCACGTAGTTCTCTCCGCCGAGCTTGAGCGTCGCGTCCATCGCCTCCTTCACCTGCAACGCGGCCAGCGCAAAGATTTCGGGGTCCGGGTTGGTCGATGCGCCCGACATGAAGCGCCGGTGGCTGAACAGGTTGGCCGTGCCCCACAGCAGCTTCACGCCCGTCTGGGCCTGCTTGGCCTGCAGCACGTCGACCATCTCGTGCAGGTACTTCACGCTCTCGCGGGGCGTGCTGCCCTCGGGCACCACGTCGCGGTCGTGAAAGCAGTAGTACGGCGCGCCCAGCCGGGCGAAGAAGTCGAACGCCGCGTCGGCTTTCAGGCGCGCGGCGGCCATGGGGTCGGCCACCTGCTGCCACGGGCGCTCGAAGGTGCCGTCGTAGCCAAAGGGGTCGAACCCGTTCCAGCAGAAGCTGTGCCAGTAGCACACGGCAAAGCGCAGGTGGTCTTCCATGCGCTTGCCCAGCACCAGGCGGTCTTTGTCGTACCACTTGAAGGCCAGCGGGTTGGTGGAATCGGGGCCTTCGTAGGCGATGGGGGAAATGTCGGAGAAGTAGGTGCTCATGGTTTTCTCGGCTAAGGACGGAACATGGCTCAGGACAGAGCTCGGGAAAGGGCTCGGGGACATCAAGGCCTGCGGTACAGGCTGCGAAACAGGGCGTGGCGCGGCGCCAGCAAGGCGCGCTCGGCAGGATCAGGCAGGTAGACGGTGTCGATGGGCGGCGGCAGGCACGCCCACTCCATGGGGGTGCCGACGCTCAATGCGCCCAGGCGGGCCGCGCCCAGCGCGCCACCCACGGCCGAGCCGCCGTGGGTCACGATCTCCACGTTCAGCGCGCTGGCCAGCATCTGCGCCCAGAAGGCGCTGCGGGCGCCACCGCCCACCAGGGACAGACGCGACACCTCGCTGCCCGCGGCATGCAAGGCCGCCAGGCCGTCCCGCAAACCAAAGCTCACGCCCTCCATCACCGCATAGCCCAGGCGTGCGGCGTCGGTGTCCATATCCAGCCCGTGGAAGCTGCCGCGCACCCGCGCATCGTTGTGGGGCGTGCGCTCGCCGCTGAGATAGGGCAGAAACACCGGCGCTGCCTCACGGTCCCGGGTGCTCAGCGCCGCGGCGCGTGCGGCCACCTCGCCCGCGTCCGCAGCGCCCAGCAGGTGGGCCACCCACTGCAGCGCGCTGGCGGCGGCCAGCATCACGCTCATCTGGTGCCAGCGGCCCGGCACTGCGTGGCAGAACGCATGCGTGGCACTGGCGGCATTGGGCTGGTACTGCGGCGTGACCACAAACAGCACGCCGCTGGTGCCCAGCGACAGGAACCCCTGCCCGGGCTGCACCGCGCCCATGCCCACGGCGCTGGCGGCGTTGTCACCCGCACCACCGGCCACCACGGTGCCGGGCCGCAGGCCCAGCGACTGCGCCACGTCGGCCCGCAGGCGCCCGCTCACTGCGCTGCCTTCCACCAGGCACGGCATGTGCTGTCGCGTCAGGCCGGTCAGCGCCAGCAGTTCATCCGACCAGTCGCGGCGCTGCACATCGAGCCACAGGGTGCCGCTCGCGTCCGACAGGTCGCTCACGTGCTCGCCGGTCAGCATCAGGCGCACATGGTCCTTGGGCAGTAGCACCTTGGCGATCTGCCGGAACACCGCGGGCTCGTGGCGTGCCACCCAGCGCAGCTTGGGGGCCGTAAAGCCGGGCATGGCCAGGCTACCGCCCAGATCGCTCAGCGCCGGCAGCTCGCGCATCATCTCCGCGCATTCCTCGGCGCTGCGCGTGTCGTTCCAGAGGATGGCCGGACGCAGCACGCGGTCGTGTGCATCGAGCAGCACTGCGCCGTGCATCTGGCCCGACAGGCCGATGGCCTCGGTGGCTGCGTATTCTTCGGGGTGCACGGCCCGCAGGCTGGCCAAGGCTTCCTGCGTGGCCGCCCACCAGTCGGCCGGGTCCTGCTCGCTGTGGCCGGGGTGGGGTCGCGACACCGACAGGGGCGCACCGGCGACACCCAGCACCTGCTGGTCAGGGCCGAGCAACAAAGCCTTCACTTCCGAGGTGCCTATGTCGATGCCTATGTACATGGTGGATGGCTGCGTTCAGTGAAGAAGGGCGGGCGGTGTGGCGCCTGCCGGTGGTGGAGTCAGGGCCTGCTCATCGGCCCCCGTCGCGGCGACTGCCGGCGCATGCATGGGCCGCAGCTCGTGGTGCAGCACCAGCGCGGCCGCGCCCACGGCCGAGGCCAGCAGGCCGTAGCGGGCTGCGCGCACACTGGGAGCCGCCACGCCGGCGCTGGCCGCGTAGGCATCCAGCGTGTCGCGGGCCTGCTGCACGATGCCGGGGTACCGTTCGCACGATGGCCCGCCCACCACCAGGGCACCGGGGTTGAAGGTGGTCCAGAGGTTTTGCAGCACCACGCCCAGGAACACGCCGCCGCGCGCGGGGTCGCTCTGGCGCTCCAGCGCCCGGGCCCCGAAGAAGGTTTCGGCGCACCCCCTGCGCCCGCAGGAGCACGGCGGCCCGTCGATCTGCAAAATGCTGTGGCCGATTTCGCCAGCCATGCCCTGCAGCCCGGTGAACAGCCGGTCGTTGAGCACGATGCCCGCCCCCACGCCCACGCCGCAGGTCACGAAGATCAGCGAGTCCGTCGCCTCCCCGTCCGCAAACTCGTACTCGCTGAGCGCGGCGGTGTCCGCCTCGTTCTGCACATGCACCGCCACCGGCGGGCTGCCCGCGTCGGCCAGCGCACGCGTGATCAGCGGCAAAAAGGCCACGTCGCGCCAGCCCAGGTTGGGCGCAAAGCGGATGGTGCCGGTGGCCTCGTCGAACGCGCCGGGCACGCCGATGCCCACGCCCGATACGGTGACCGGCCTGGCCGCCAGTTCGGCCTGCGTGCGCACCACCAGCGCCGCCACCTGGCGGCACACGGCGGCGGGGTCGCGGTCGGCCAGGGGGGCCTCGGCCGCGCACAGCACCTCGCCGGTGACCGACACGCCCACCACCCGCAGCGACTCGACGCCGATCTCCACGCCCACCATGGCGCGGCGGCTGCCGTCCAGGCGCAGCGGGGTGGACGGGCGGCCCATGCCCTGCGCGGCGGCCAGCCCGGTCTCGGCGAGCCAGCCTTCGTCGATCAACTCCCGCACCAGCAGGCTCACGGTGGATTTGGTCAGGCCGCTCTCGCCGGCCAGTTGGGCGCGCGAGAGGCTGCCGCGCTGGCGCAGCAGCCGCAGCAGCACGCTGCGGTTGATGCGTTTGACAAGTTGCTGGTCGCCGGTGGTCTTCATGCGGGTGTGGTGGAAGGCGCGGGCTCGCCGAGGCGGTGGGCCTGCGCTTTTCCTTCGGGTTGTTTGCCTGCGATGATCATGCCCAGAACCTCGTCCTCGGTGACATCAGTCGTGCGGTAGGCGCCCACCATGCGCCCGTTCTTCATCACCGCCAGGCGGTCGCTGAGCCCGAACACGTCGGGCATGTCGTGGGTGATCAGGAAGATGCCCACGCCGTCGGCCTTGAGCTGGCGCACCAGGCGGCCCACCATGGCGGTCTCCTCGGGGCCCAGCGCGGCGGTGGGCTCGTCCATGATCAGGATACGGGCGTTGAAGTAGATGGCGCGCGAGATGGCCACCACCTGGCGCTGCCCGCCCGACAGGCGCCGCACCGGCGTGCGCACGTTGCGGAAGTTCTTGTTCAGGCGCTCGAAGACCTTGCGGGCTTCGGCGTCCATGCGGTGGTCGTCCAGCGTGTTCCAGCGGGTGAGCAGCTCGCGGCCCAGAAACAGGTTGGCCACCGCGTCCAGGTTGTCGGCGAGCGCCAGCGTCTGGTAGATGGATTCGATGCCCAGCCGCTGCGCGTCGGCCGGCGTGCGGATGTGGGCGCTCTGCCCCTGCACCAGCACCTCGCCGCTGTCGATGGGGTAGGCGCCGGCCAGCATCTTCATCAGCGTGGACTTGCCCGCGCCGTTGTGCCCCAGCAGGGCCACCACCTCGCCCGGGTACAGGTTGAGGCTGACGTCGTCCACCGCCCGCACGCCGCCGAACGACTTGCGGATGCCGCGCATCTCCACGAGGGGCGCGTTCATGCGGTATCTCCCGTCAGGCGGCGGTACACCACGTCGAACACCACGGCCGCGATCAGCACCTGCCCAATGATCACGTAGCGCAGGCCGATGGAGATGTCGAGCAGCAAGAGCCCGCTGTCGATGCTCTGCATGATGAGCGCCCCCAGCACCGACCCCAGGATGGAGCCGCTGCCGCCCGCCAGCGCCGTGCCGCCGATCACGGCCGCCGCGATCACGAACAGCTCCATGCCCGTGCCCAGCGAATTGGTGCCGGCGTTGAGCCGCGCAATCGAGACCATGGCCGCAATCGTGATGAGCACGCCCATCAGCGCGAACAGCATCAGCGTGACGCGGCGCACCGGAATGCCGACCAGGGCCGCCGCCTCCGGGTTGCCGCCGATGGCGAACACGTAGCGCCCAAAGCGCGTGCGCCGCACGATGAACGACAGCACCACCGCCACGCCGCCCCAGATGAGCACGGGGATGGGCACGCCCTGCGGCGCATCCTTGGTGGGTATCTGGTACGCGTTCATCGTGGCGACAAAGCCCACGGCGATCACGGCCGGCACGGCTGCCACCAGCGCATCGAGCCACAGCGCGGGGTTGGGCACACCGTACGACGCCTTGGCCCGGCGCCGCAACCAGGTCTTCAAGCCCAGCGCCACCACCAGCACCACGGCCAGCACCCAGCTGGCCTGCACGCCGATGGCGCCATCGAAGCCGCCGCCCAGGCGCTGAAAAAAGCTGTCGCTGACCGGCTGGGTCTTGCCGTCGGCCACCATGAAGGCCGCGCCGCGAAACGACATCAGCCCGCCCAGAGTAACCACGAAGGACGGCACCCCCAGCATCGCCGTGAGCGCGCCCTGGTAGAGCGACACGCCGATCGCCACCGCCAGCCCGGCCAGCGACGCCGCCACCCAGTGCCAGCCGGCGGTGTACATCAGCGTGGCGATCAGCACGCCGACAAAACCCATCACCGAGCCCACCGAGAGATCGATGTGGCGCGCCACGATCACCAGCACCACCACCGTGGCCACGATGCCGACCACGGCCGTCTGCTGGGCAATGTTGTAGAGGTTCTCGGGCGACAGGAACAAGCCGCCCGAGAGGATGTTGAACACGATGGCGGTGACCATCAGGACGGCGCCCATCAGCACCAACCGCCAGTCGATGGCCAGTTGCCTGAGGGCATGGGGAACAGGACTCACAAGCGCACTCCGCCAGAAATGAGAAGGGACCGGGTTCAGGCCTGCCCGCCGCGCACGGCAATGCCCCGCTCCCGGTCCGGGAGCTTCAAAACATGTTGTTCAGCAGCCGGGCGGCACGCAGCGCCGCGCCGGGCTCACTTGCAGGCGGCAGGCGCCTTGGCAGCATCCACACCCTTGCACAGTGCATCCTTCTGGATCCAGCCGGCCTTCACCACCAGATCGAGGTTCTTGGCAGTGATCGGCACGGGTTTCAGGAACTGCGCCTGCAGCGACACCTTTTTCTCCCCGCCGTTCCAGGTCTGGGCGCCCGCCACCTTCTGGCCCTTGGCCAGCGCGACGGCTGCTGCGGCGGCATCGCGGCCCAGGTCGCGGGCGTCCTTCCAGACCGACACCGTCTGCGAGCCCTGGGCCACGCGGTTCAGTGCAGCATGGTCGCCGTCCTGGCCGGACACCGGGATGCCCTTGATGCCCTTGGCCGTCAGCGCCGCCACCACACCGCCGGCCGTGCCGTCGTTGGAGGCCACCACGGCGTCAATCTTGCCGCCGCTCTTGGTGATGATCTGCTCCATGTTCTTTTGCGCGACCTCGGGCTTCCAGCCTTCGGTGTATTCCTCGCCGACGATCTTGATGTCGCCCTTGGTGATGGCCGCCTCGATCACCTCCTGCTGCCCGCCGCGCAGGAAGTTGGCGTTGGGGTCGGTGGGCGAGCCCTTGATCATCACGTAGTTGCCCTTGGGCTTGGCCTCGAACACGGCGCGGGCCTGCATGCGGCCGACCTCGACGTTGTCAAAGGTGATGTAGAACACGCCGGGGGCCTCGATCAGGCGGTCGTAGGCCACGACCGGGATCTTCTGCTGCGCGGCCTTGTTGACGGCGGGCAGGATCGCGTCCTTGTCCATCGCCAGCACGATCAGCACCTTGGCGCCCTTGGCGATGAGGGAGTCGACGTCGGACAGCTGCTTCTCGGGCGAGCCGCCCGCGTCGGCGCTGATGTAGCTGGCGCCCAGCTTGGCCAGCTGCTCCTTGATGGCCTTCTCGTCGGTCTTCCAGCGCTCTTCCTGGAAGTTGGACCAGCTCACGCCCACCACCTGGGCGAACGCACTGGCGCCGGACAGGCCCAGCACCAGGGCTGCCAGGGCGGTCAAGGTTGTCTTCAATTTCATTCTTGTCTCCATGAGTGGCCTCGTGCGGGCCTTGGTTGGTGTGAACGACGTTGACTGTCGTGCCGCAATCCCTCTCGCTGAACCTTGCAGGCTGCAGGCCGTGACGAGACGTTTTCCCCGCCAAGCAAAGACTTCAACCCGACATAGTGCGGACGACAAACTAATTATGAAAGGGCCGAACCGGCGCACGCATCCGGGCAAACCCGACATAGTTTGATGAGTGAACTTATTAGTTAAGCAGCGATAAAAAGTGCAGCCATGGATGTCGCGCCCGGCCTTGTGACCAGCCCTCGCCGCATTCGATGGCCGCTCTGTGCGAGTTGGTGCCCCGCCCCGGTTGCGGCTCCAAAGCCCCCGCCCAGACAGGGCTGAGAAGGCCCGCCCGGGCGGTGCCCCTTAAAATCCCCGGATTCCAGCCCGCCCGGCGGGTCTACCAGCACCAAAGCCCCTTCCATGAGCTCCTCTGCCTCCTCCACCCCCATCTCCTACAAAGACGCCGGCGTTGACATCGACGCGGGCGACGCGCTGATCGAGCGCATCAAGCCGCTGGCCAAGAAGACCATGCGCGAAGGCGTGCTGGCGGGCATCGGCGGCTTTGGCGCCCTGTTCGAGGTGCCCAAGCGCTACAAGGAGCCCGTGTTGGTGTCTGGCACCGATGGCGTGGGCACCAAGCTCAAGCTCGCGTTCGAATGGAACATGCACGACACCGTGGGCATCGACCTGGTGGCCATGAGCGTGAACGACGTGCTGGTGCAGGGCGCCGAGCCCCTGTTCTTTCTTGATTACTTCGCCTGCGGCAAGCTCGATGTGGACACTGCGGCGGCCGTGATCGGCGGCATTGCCAAGGGCTGCGAGCTGTCCGGCTGTGCCCTGATCGGCGGCGAAACCGCCGAGATGCCCGGCATGTACCCCGCAGGCGAATACGACCTGGCCGGCTTTGCCGTGGGTGCGGTCGAAAAGGCCAAGATCCTCACCGGCCAAGACGTGAAGCCCGGCGACGTGGTGCTGGGCCTGGCCAGCCACGGCGTGCACTCCAATGGCTTCAGCCTGGTGCGCAAGTGCATCGAGCGCGCAGGCGCCACCGCCCCGGCCACGCTGGACGGAAAGCCCTTCAAGCAGGCCATCATGGAGCCCACCCGCCTGTACGTGAAGAACGTGCTGGCCGCGCTGGCTGCCCACCCGCATACGCAGGATGCCGGTGGCATCAAGGCCCTGGCCCACATCACCGGCGGCGGCCTGCTGGAGAACATCCCCCGCGTGCTGCCCGACGGCACCGCCGCCCACCTGACCAAGGGCAGCTGGCCCCAGACCGAGCTGTTCGCCTGGCTGCAAAAGACCGCCGGCATCGACGACATCGAGATGAACCGCACTTTCAACAACGGCATCGGCATGGTGGTGGTGGTGGATGCTGCCGCCGCAGAAGCCACGGCCGCCACGCTGCGCGCCGCGGGCGAGCAGGTGTACGCCATCGGCACCATCGCCGCACGCGGCGAAGGTGCGGCCGTGGTCGTGGCCTGAGGTGAAGCAACACCCCCCTGAGCCGCTTCGCGGCTTCCCGCCGGACTCGGCCGCGCCAGTGTCGAGCCATGCAGGTGATGTGCAGCGCCGTGACTGACCAACATCCCACCACGCTACCGCCCCGCGCCCTGAACCTGGGCATCGTGGCAGCCAGTTACGTGCTGATGGCTGCTGTGCTGCTGCTGGTGATGTGGCGCGGCCTGTTACCCGGCCTGTTGTGTGTATGCCTGGGCTTCCTGCTCACCCGCGCCCTCACCGGCTGGTTTGCCCAGGGGCTAGGCCGCATCCAGCGGCAACCCACCCCCTCCGCCACCAGCCTGCGCGTGGCGCAGGTGACGGCGGCGGGCCTGGTGATGCTGCTGCCGCTGGCGCTGCTGGCGGCGGGTCTCACCCACTCGCGCGGCTACTTGGTCAGTGCGCCGCAGCAATACCAGGAACTGCTCACCTACATGGCGCGCACGGTGCTGGAGCTGCGCCTGAAGCTGCCCGCCGACGTGGCCTCGCACCTGCCTGAGGGCGTAGCCGATATCCAGCGCATCATCGCCAACTACCTGGGCGCCAAGGCGGGGGCCCTGGCCATGGCGGGGCGTGCCTGGCTGGCGGGGGTGCTGTTTGCCTATGTGGGCCTGCTGATTGGCGCCCTGGCTGCCGTGCGGCCGCCAGTGCTGGCACGCGGCCCGCTGGCCCAGCAGCTCAAGCTGCGCATCACGCTGTTTGGCGAGGCGTTCCGCCAGATCGTGGCAGCGCAGTTCTGGATTGCAGCGTTCAACACGCTGCTGACCGCGCTGTTCCTGCTGTTTGTGCTGCCGCTGTGGGGCCTGCAGCTGCCTTACACGCCTGTGCTCATCACCTTCACCTTTGTGGCGGGGCTGGTGCCCATCGTGGGCAACCTGGTGTGCAACGTGGTGATCACGATCGTCGGCCTGTCAGTGTCGCCGCTGGCGGCTGCGGCATGCCTGGGCTTCCTGATCCTGATCCACAAGGCCGAATACGTGATCAACGCCAAGGTGGTGGGGCGCCGCACGCAGATGGGCGTGTGGGAGCTTCTGAGTGTGATGTTCGTGGCAGAGGCCGTCTTCGGCCCCGCCGGTCTGGTGGCAGCGCCGCTGTTCTACGCCTACCTCAAGAAGGAACTGGTGGCGTCGAGGCTCGTGTAGTGGCCCCGCCCCCGCCGGGCGCTGCAGCCGCAGCAGCCTGGCCCATCCCTCCCCTCTGAGCCCAGCGGCTCACCGAGGGCCATGTGCCCGCCATGCCCCCTGCAGGGACTTTCCCGTGCAAGGCCAGTGCGGGTTATCGCCATGCTGAAAGCCAGCACTCCGGGGCTACCCTGCTCTTTGAACAGATTCTTGACGCCGCGCCCACTCGCCGGACGGCGACAGCGCCTGGTCTTCACTTTTTTTCAGGGGCTCCCCATGACCATTGCACGAAAACTGGCACTTCTGGTGCTGAGCGCCCTCCTCGGCATCGCCGTCCTGACCGCGTGGTTCCTGCTGTCCGAGCGCCAGTTGATCCTGGAGGAGCGCCAGACGGGCGTGCGCCAGGTCGTGGAATCCGCGCATGGCATTGCCACACACTTCCACGACCTCAGCACCAAGGGTGGCATGCCCGATGACGAAGCCCGCAAGCGCGCGGCGGCGGCCATTCAGGCGGTGCGCTACAGCGGGAACGAATATGTCTGGATCAACGACATGCACCCCCGCATGGTGATGCACCCGATCCGCCCCGAGCTCAACGGACAAGACCTCACGGCCAACAAGGACCCCAACGGCAAGCAGCTGTTTGTCGAATTCGTGCGCACTGTGCAGGCTAGCGGCGCGGGCTTCGTGCCCTACCTGTGGCCCAAGGCCGGCAGCGACACGCCGGTGGAGAAAACCTCCTACGTCAAAGGCTTTGCCCCCTGGGGCTGGGTGATCGGTTCGGGCGTCTACATCGACACCGTCAACACCGCCATCTGGCAGCGGGCACTGCGGTTCGGCGTGCTGGCCCTGCTGCTGGGGGCCGCCCTGCTGGTGCTGGGCACCCTCATATCGCGCAACCTGCTGCGCCAGCTGGGCGGCGAGCCCGGCTACGCGCGCAGCATTGCCCGCAGCATCTCTGAAGGGGATCTGTCGGTGGCTGTCGCCACGCGTGCGGGCGACAGTTCCAGCCTCATGCTGGACATGCAGTCCATGCGCGACAGCCTGCACCGCATCGTGCAGCGGGTGCGCGACGGCACCGAACACATTGCCAGCGCGTCGCAACAGATCGCTGCGGGCAATCACGACCTGTCTGCCCGCACCGAATCCCAGGCCAGCGCGCTGGAGCAGACCGCTGCGTCCATGGAAGAGATGACCTCCAACGTGAAGCAGAACGCCGACAACGCCCGCCAGGCCAGCGTGCTGGCCCAAACCGCCTCGGACGTCGCCCGCAAGGGGGGCGTGGTGGTCGAGAAAGTCGTGCAGACCATGGGCTCGATCGACGCGTCTTCGCGCAAGGTGTCCGACATCACGGGCGTCATCGAGGGCATCGCGTTCCAGACCAACATCCTCGCGCTCAATGCGGCGGTGGAAGCCGCCCGGGCCGGCGAACAGGGGCGGGGCTTTGCGGTGGTGGCCACCGAGGTGCGCAGCCTCGCGCAGCGCTCGTCCGAGGCGGCCAAAGAAATCAAGGCGCTTATCGGCCATTCGGCCGAGCAGGTGAAGGCGGGCGCACAGCTGGCGCAAGAGGCCGGGGCCACCATGCAGAACGTGGTGGACAGCGTGCTGCGCGTGTCGGCCGTGATCGAGGAGATCAGCCAGGCCAGCCGCGAGCAGACCGATGGCATCGAGCAAATCAACGAAGCCGTCTCGCAAATGGACCAGGGCACGCAGCAAAACGCGGCCTTGGTCGAGCAGGCCACCGCCGCCGCCGCCGCCTTGCAGCAGCAGGCCCATCAACTCAAGGAAGTGGTGGCCGCCTTTCAACTGCAGGCGGGTGCACACGCAGAACCATTGGCCGACAGGCGCCAGCCCCGGCTGACCTGAGCCGCTCAGACCATTTACTGCATATTTGATAGCAGAAAATGCCCTGCAGAAAAGCGGCAGGGCCTGATCTGATGGCTATTTTTCTTTGAACTGGCGGGCTACAAAGGCCCAGACCAGTGCCGAGGCATCGGGCCCCAGGGGATCGCTGTACAACAGCTGCGCGGCACCACCGCTCCAGGCATGGGCCAGCCCGACCACTTCGCGCAACGCCACAACCGTTCGGCCCCGCGCCCGGAACTCGGTCACCCGCATGGCGTGGCGCTGCCCGCGCTGCAAGGTGCGGCTGGCGCCCGCCCGCGCACCCAGCGCCTGTGCCCACAACTGTGCCGTGGCGGCCGCATTGCGCACCGACACCACACCATCCGCGTCGCCATGCAGCACCAGCAACGGCGGCAGCAGGCTGCCCGTCGGACTTTTTCCGCCCACAGCGGCAACCGATTCGACAGGTGCCCCGGCCGCCAGCGCGTCAGGCAGATGGGCATCACGCCGCCCGTGCATGGCGGCGATGGCGGTGGCCGCGGACTCGGCCGTGCCCGGAGCCACACCCGAATGCATGGCCACGGCGCAAAACCGGTCGGGATAGAGCGCAGCCATCAGCACGGCCATGCTGCCACCCGCCGACAGGCCCGCCACGGCCACGCGAGAAAGATCCACCGGGTGGCGGCGTGCGAGCTGGTCCACGGCGGCCAGCAGCGTGGCGGCTTCAGCCTCGGCCTTGCCACTGCGGCGTTCGAACCAGTTCCAGCAGCCATGTGCGTTGGCCATGCGTTCCTGCTCGGGGTAGAGCACCAGAAAGCGCTCACGCGCGGCGAGCCGGTTCATGCGCGACACGGCGGCCAGGTCCCGTCCGGTCTGGCCGCAGCCGTGCAGCATGACCAGGAGGGGCAGCTTCTCATCCACCGCCAACGCCAGGCCGGGCGGGGTGTACAGCTGAAACCGCCGCGCGCCCGCAGGCCCTGGTGCAATGCCCGCCAGCCATTTGCCGCTGGCCGGCACCGGCTTGCGTGCGGGGCGAGGGGTTCGCGTGCTGGACGGTTTTTGGGCAGCCACCACCCGCAGCTTTGCCGGCGCCTTGGCGCGCACGGGCTGCACCGCCCGCGTCGCCCGTGCAAACGCCTTCAGGTTGCGCTGGTACGCCCGCGTCAGCGCTGACATCGAAAACAGACGGGAACGGCGGGGCATGGGTGTTTGGGGCAGGACGGGCAAGGAATTAAGGGAAAACCCTAGTCACCATAACAGCTTATGGCAAATAATTGCATATTGCTACTATATTTATAGCAATAATCCATTGCAGGATAAGCCCCAGAGATTGTTTTTATCTCAAAAAATGCCCCACCCGCCCAGCACACCGACGGCAGCGGGCAGACTACCCCCTCCAATATGGCCTAAATTGATCTAAGCTTGTCTCCAGGAGACGGGACGCCATCTGGTTGCGCTGAGAAGATTGGACCTTCATTTCAACCCGCCTTCGAGTTCACCATGAAAACCTGTCTGATTGTGATTGACGTCCAGGAATCCTTCCGCCACCGCCCCTATTTCACAGCCCAGGATCTGCCGGCCTATCTGCGCGCCCAGAACGCGCTGATCGAAGGCTGTGTGGCACGCGGCGTGCCCGTGGTGCGGGTGTTCCATGCAGAAGGCCCGGCTGTGCCCGAGAACGCTTTCTCTGTCGCGTCGGGCCATGTGCGGGCGCTGGAGAGCCTGGTGGACTTCGAGGCAGCCGCCACCTTCACCAAATCTCGCCACAGCGCGCTGGTGGGCACGGGGCTGGACGTGTGGCTGACACAACACGGCGTCCAGCGCCTGATCGTGAGTGGCATCCGCACCGAGCAATGCTGCGAGACCACCACCCGCCACGCCTCCGACCTGGGCTGGGAGGTGGACTACGTCACCGACGCAACCCTGACCTGGGACATGGAGCAACCCGACGGCCAGACGCTGGCGGCCGCAGACATCAAGACCCGCACCGCCACCGTGCTGCAGGGCCGGTTTGCCACCCTGAGCACGGTTCAGCAGGCCATCGACCGGGCCGCAGCATGAGCACTGCCATGAACACCTTCTCCGCACCCCACCCCCTGCAGGTCTCCATCCTGGTCTTCGACGAGGTGGAGGCCCTGGACCTGGGCGGCCCCTACGAAGTCTTTACCACTGCCAGCCGCATGCACCAGCGCCTGTACCCCGGCGCGCCAGCACCGTTTGGGGTGCAGTGCGTGGCCCGCAGCATGGCCCCGGTGCGCGCCCGCGCGGGCCTGCGCGTGTTGCCCGATGCGGACTTTGCCACCGCCGCCACGCCCGATGTGCTCATCGTGCCGGGTGGTGTGGTCGATGCCGCCGCTGCCTGCCAAAGCACCCGCGCGTGGGTTGCCCAGGCGGCGGGCGGTGCGCAGATCACAGCCTCGGTGTGCACGGGCGCCTTTATTTTGGCGGCGGCAGGTGTCCTCACCGAAGGGCCCGCCACCACGCACTGGGAGGACATTGCCGACCTGCGCGCTCAGTTTCCTGCGCTCGACGTGCTGGAGAATGTGCGCTGGGTGGACCGGGGTGCGCTTGTCACGTCCGCGGGCATCAGCGCCGGCATCGACATGAGCCTGCACTTGGTCACGCGCCTCGTCGGCGCCGCGCTGTCCGAGCGCACCGCCCGCCAGATGGATACCCCGTGGAACAACAAGCCTTGACCCCCCTGTGCCGCTGCGCGTCACCCCCCCCGAGGGGGACGCCGCCCGTGGACTGGCAAAGCCCGTTCCACGGTGGCACTGGCCTCGGTTGCGCCAGTTTTATGACGGGTCAACAGGAACAAGTGATGTCCAACACACTGCCCCAGCCCATCCACGTGTACTTTGCTTTGCTACCGGGCAGCCTGGTGCTGGACTGGGCGGGCCCGGCCGAGGCGCTGCGCATTGCCAACCAGACCCTGGTCAACCAGGGCCAGCCCGCGCGGTTTGTGCAGCACTTCGTGAGCCCCACTCCCCAATCCGTGTCTTCGGTGGGCGCCGTGCTGACAGGGCTGGAGCCGCTGCCCGCCACCTTGCCCTCACCCGCGTGGGTGGTGCTGGTGGGGCTGGCGGGACAACACATCGACGTGGAAGGCGAAGAGGCGCGCGCCCTGCTGCACTGGCTGCGAGGGCTGCGGCCCGTGGCGGGGCAGCTGGACCTGATCACGGTGTGCGCCGGGTCGGTGCTGGCCGCCCATGCGGGCCTGCTGACGGGCCGCCGCGCCACCACCCACCACCAGCACCTGGATGAACTGGCTGCCGTGGACCCGCGCTGCGACGTGGTGGCCAACCGCGTGTTTGTGGCCGATGGCGCCGTATACAGCAGCGCGGGCGTGACCACGGGCATCGACCTGCTGCTGCACCGCCTCTCCGACACCTGCGGCCCCGCGCTGGCGGCCCAGGTCGCGCAGTCCATGGTGGTGGCCCTGCGCCGGGGACCGAACGACCCCGAGTTTTCCCCCTTTCTGCACCACCGCAACCACCTGCACCCCGCCCTGCACCGCGTGCAGGACGCCGTGGGCCAGCAGCCGCAAGCCGACTGGAGCGTGCCGCAGATGGCCGAGGTGGCCCACACTTCGCCCCGGCACCTCACGCGGCTGTTTCTGGAGCACGCGGGCATTGCGCCGCTGCAGTACCTGCGCCGCATCCGCCTGGCCACGGCCGAGGCCGCGCTGCGGTCTGGCCAGAACGTGACGCAGGCGGCGCTGATGGCAGGCTTCAGCTCGGACACCCAGCTGCGGCGCGCCTGGCACCAGTTCGGGCGCGGCGGCACGCCGTCGCAGGGCACCTTCCGAGGGCACACGCACTGAGCGTCCGCAAGCGCGCATTTCACGCCCACGGCCCATAATCAATGTCCATCGCGACTGCCCCATACCGCCATGAAAGAGCCCCCTCGCCCCGCCAATGAGGACGACCGCCTGCAGGCCCTGCGCCAGCTGCTGATACTGGACACCCCTCCCGAGGAGCGTTTTGACCGGCTCACGGCATTTGCCGCGCAGGAATTCGACATGCCCATCGTGCTGCTGTCGCTCATCGACGCAGAACGGCAGTGGTTCAAGGCCCGCGTCGGGCTGGATGTGTGCGAGACCACACGTGGCATCTCGTTTTGCGCCCACGCCATCCTGCAGGACGACACGCTGGTGGTGCCCGATGTGGCGCTGGACGACCGCTTTGCCGACAACCCGCTGGTCACCGGCGATCCCCACATCCAGTTCTACGCCGGCGCACCACTGAAGATGCCGGGCGGAGAGAACATCGGCACGCTGTGCCTCATCGACCGCACACCGCGCCAGCTGGATGCGATCGACCTGGCCATCCTCGCGTCCCTGCGCGACCTGGCGGTGGAGGAGCTAGTGCGCCGCGCCCACGGGGAGCCCGCACGATGAGCAGCGCATCCCCATTGGACATTCTTCTCGTGGAGCCCAGCTCGCTCACCGGCAGCATCATCGTGGCCACGGCGCGCCAGTTGAACCTGCCTGCAGTGCGCCAGGTGGGCACGGTGCGCAACGCGCAGCAGCAACTCGCGGCCAAGGACTTCTCGGGCGTCATCGTCTCGCTGGACGAAGCTCCCGAAGCCGTGGCACTGCTCGAACAGGTGCGCAGCGCCCAGTTCGCAGTGGACGCCCAAGTGCCCGTGGCGGTGACCACGACCCAGGTCGATGCATCGACCGCCGTGCAGATGAAGGCGCTGCAGGTGCGGCGCGTGTTGCTCAAGCCCTTCAAGGTGCGGGACGTGATCTCGACCATCGAGATGCTCAAGGGCCCGGCCCAGACGTAGAAATTCAGGCCTTTTTGGCCGCTAGCGCTTGATGGACAGGCGCTACCTGCTATTCAAAAAATAGCAATGAAACTACTGAGCTGCGTGGCGCGGGCAGCACCGGCGGCGGCATCAGACGTCTTGCACCAGCCACCCTGCGCAAAGTGCGCTCAGTACATCTCAGGCACATACATCGGCGCGGGCACGGGTTGGCGCAAATACTCAGGGTTACGCACCCGGTCCGGCAGCACCACCGCCGGGTGGGGCACATCCTGGTAGGGCAGTTGCGACAGCAGGTGGGCGATGCAATTGAGGCGCGCCTTTTTCTTGTCCACCGCCTGCACCACCCACCAGGGCGCCTCGGGGATGTGGGTGCGCTCCAGCATGGTTTCCTTGGCCTTGGTATAGGCTTCCCAGCGCACGCGGCTTTCCAGGTCCATGGGGCTGAGCTTCCACTGCTTGAGCGGGTCGTGGATGCGGCCCAGAAAGCGCAGGTGCTGCTCTTCATCGGTGATGGAGAACCAGTATTTGACGAGTGTGATGCCCGAGCGCACGAGCATCTTTTCAAACTCGGGCACGGTGCGGAAGAACTCTTCGTATTCGTCGTCGGTGCAAAAGCCCATCACGCGCTCCACACCCGCGCGGTTGTACCAGCTGCGGTCAAACAGCACCATCTCGCCAGCGGCGGGCAGGTGCGCCACGTAGCGCTGGAAGTACCACTGCGTGCGCTCGCGGTCATTGGGTGCTGGCAGCGCAGCCACGCGGGCCACGCGGGGGTTCAGGCGCTGGGTGATGCGCTTGATCACGCCGCCCTTGCCGGCGGCGTCGCGCCCCTCGAACAGGATCACCACCTTCTGGCGGCTGTGCTGCACCCAGTCCTGCAGCTTGACGAGTTCGCCCTGCAGGCGAAACAGCTCCTTGAAGTAGAGCTGGCGTGCGAGCTTGTCCGTGGACTGCAACGCTCCGAGGTCATCGACATCGCGGTCCTCGATCTCCAGCTCCAGCTCTTCGTCATAGCTGTCGATCAGGTCGTTGGCGATGCGTTGCATCAAGTCCTGGGTATCAAGGGTGTTCTGGTGAAACATGGGCAACAGATCCGAGCGGGCAAAGAGACAGACAGATGCGCCATCGTGGGGCCGGCCGGTGACAGTGTTGTGACACCGGCGTGATCTGTCACGGGGTTGTCACGCCCGCGCCGCACTATGCAGCCGTGCCCGCTGTTGTTTGTCCACTCCCGTCCGCCCCTTCCCCGCCGTGAACACCCACCTGAACTACGGCGGTGATGCCGCCGGGCTGATCTGCGGCTACCTGCTGGGCGCAGGCACTGCGCCCCACGAAGTCGATACCGTGCAGGCCGCACAGTGGTTGGCGGGCCTACACCCCCATGGCACGGCCAGCGACCACCGTGCGCTGCCACCACAAGGCACCTTCCTGTGGCTGCACTTCAACCTGAGCCACGCCCAGGCCGTGCGCTGGATGGAGCGGCATGCCGACCTGCCCGAAGCCTTTTTTGACGCGCTCAAGGACCGCTCGGTGTCCACCCGCATCGAGCGTGACGACGACACGCTGATCGCCGTGCTCAACGACGCACACTTTGACTTTGCGTTCGAGCCTTCGGACATCGCCACCCTGTGGACCAGCGTGGCGCCGCACCTGATGGTGACGGGGCGCACCCGCCCGCTGCGCTCGGTGGACGCACTGCGCACGGCGGTGCGCAGCGGCAACGCGCCCTGCTCCAGCGTGGCCCTGCTGGCCGAGCTGATGCGCACGCAGGCCTCGGGCCTGGTGGACATCGTGCGCGGCGTGACCCAGCGCATCGACGATGTGGAGGACGCGCTGCTGGCTGGCCGGCTGGACCACAAACGCGCGCGGCTCGGCGTGCTGCGGCGCCTGCTGGTGCGCCTGCAGCGGCTGCTGGCGCCCGAGCCGGCGGCGCTGTTCCGCCTGCTGCAGCACCCGCCTGCCTGGATGGGCGCAGACGATGCGCAAGAGCTGCGCGATTCGACCGAAGAGTTCTCGGTGGTACTGCGCGACATGCAGGGCCTGCAGGAGCGCATCAAGCTGCTGCAGGAAGAAATCGCTGCCAGCGTGCAGGAGGCGAACAGCCGCAGCCTGTTTGTGCTGACGGTTGTGACCGTGCTGGCCCTCCCCATCAACATCCTTGCGGGGCTGTTCGGCATGAACGTGGGCGGCGTGCCGCTGGCCGACAACGGGCATGGCTTCTGGATCATCGTGGCCGTGGTGGCGGCCTTCACGGCCGTGGCGGGCTGGCTGGCGCTGCGGGGCACGGGGGACTCATAGGAGCCTGGCTCCGGGCGCTGACGGAGCCCTCTACAATCGCGCCCCTTGCCCGCTCCCGATTGCCTCCTCTGCCATGAACATCGTCGTCAACGAAGAACTCAAAGCCTACATCGAACCCCTGACCCCCGACGAGCATGAGGCGCTGGAGCGCAGCATCCTGGCCGAAGGTTGCCGCGACGCGCTGGTGCTGTGGGGCGACGTGCTGGTGGATGGGCACAACCGCTATGGCATCTGCCAAAAGCACAGCCTGCCCTTCCAGACCGTACAAAACCCGCGCTTTCAGTCCATGGAAGACGTGCACCTGTGGATGATCGACCAGCATCTGGGGCGCCGCAGTGTGTCGGACTTCCAGCGCGGCGTACTGGCCCTGCGCAAGCGCGAGATCATGGCCGACCGCAAGGCCCGCGCAGCGACGTCCCCAGAGGCCGAAGCAGCCACCGCAGCCCCTGACACCCCCGAGGCAACCGCCGCCCTGCCCGCACCCGATCCACTGAACAGCCGCGAGGCCATTGCCAAGGCCGCACGCCTGAGCAGCAGCCAGGTGGTAATGATCGAAAAAATCCAGAAGCAGGCCGCCCCCGAACTGGTGGCGGCCGTGAAGTCCGGCACCATCTCCATCAACGCCGCCGCCGCCGTGGCCACGCTGCCCGCCGAAGAGCAGGTGGCGGCCGTCGTTGCAGGCAAGGACGAACTCAAGCAGGCTGCCAAGCGCGTGCGCGAACTCAACAAGCGCAAGCCGCGCGACGAAGCCCCTTCCGCAGAAAGCCCCGCAGCAGAGGCGGGCACCAGCGCCGACGGAACTACCGACGAGTTGCAGGCCCTGCGCCACCGTGTGGCAGAACTCACCGCCGAAAACACCGAACTGCGCCGGCAACTGGCGCAGCTACAAGCCGACCAGCCGGCGAACAGTGCGCCGTTCTAGTTGCGCAGTGCGTTGAGGCGGTCGGCAATCAGATCGATGTCCAGCCCGTCTTCCGCATGGGCCAGATAGGCTTCCAGGTCGGCCATCGCTTCGAGGGTGTTGCCGCGCTCGGCATGGGCCAGTCCCCGGTCACGCCGCTCGCCCCAGGCGTCAGGCAGCAGCACGATGAGCCGGTCGAGCACGGTGATCAGGCGCTGCCAGTCCTGCTGCGTGCGATGCACCTCTTTCAGGTTGCGCAGCATGCGCGCGATGATGTCGCGCGGCGTGGCGGCCTGCAGGTACAGGCCCAGCGGCACATCGTAGTCGTCCACCAGGCCGTTGCGGCGCTTGTAGGGTTCCAGCCGCTCGGCGAGCTCTTCGCGGCTGAGGGATTGGCCCGAGATCGGGTCCAGCACCACCTGTCCTTTGGGCAGCAGCACCTTGACCATGAAGTGCCCAGGGAATGCAATGCCCCGCGCATGCAGGCCCAGTCCCTGGGCCAGCTCCATCCACAACACGGCCAGCGAAATCGGGATGCCCCGGCGCGTGCGCAGCACAGCGTTGAGGTAGCTGTTTTCGGGGTCGTAGTAATTGTTGATGTTGCCGCCAAAGCCCAGGTCGGCAAAGAAGAACTGGTTGAGCGTGCGCAAGCGCTGCAGCGCCGGGGCATCGGCAGGCAGGCGGCGCTTGATGCGCGCGAGCAGCTGGTCCATATCACCCAGCAATTGCTGCATGTCGAGCTCGGGGTATTCGTCTTGCGCCAGGCTGGCTGCAGCCTCCAGCAGCGGGAAGTGGTCATCGCTTTGCACCAGCGATGCAAAGTACTCCAGCGAGGTGGGTACGGAATAGCTCAGGGACATGGTGGAGTTGTAAGTGCCCCGCCGGATGGCGTCAAGCGACAGAAAGCCCCTCTTGACAGGGCATTTGCGGCCTTCGCTGGAATCAGCGCCGCAACAGCTGGTGCAGCTTGAGCCCGGCTGCCCACAGCGCGCCAAAGTACAGCACGGCAGCAGCAGCCATGAGCGCCGCCAGCAACCCTATCCGCCGAAGGGTTTGTCCCTTCATTTCCACCCAATCGAAGTGCTGCGCACCCCATACCAGCAGCACCGCCAGCAAGGCGCTCGCAGCGATCACCTGCAGGGCGAACTTGCCCCAGCCTGGCAGAGGCCGATAGCTGCCGCGCCGCAGCAGACCGATCAACAGCCAACCGGCATTGATGAGTGCGCCAATGCCGATGGTCAATGTCAGGGCGGCATGCTGCAGATAACGCACCAGCACCAGGTTCATCAACTGGGTCAACACCAGCACCGCCACCGCAATGAGCATTGGGGTACGCATGTCATGTTTGGCATAGAAACCGGGCGCCAGCACCTTGATGGCCACAATGCCCACCAGGCCCACGCCATAACCGGTCAGGGCCAGGGTAGTCTTCCGCACGTCTTCGTCACCAAACGCGCCATAGTGGTACAGCACCGCCACCAGCGGCTCTGAAAAGACCAGCAAGGCCACCATGCAGGGCACTGACAACAGCACCACCAGGCGCAGCCCCCAGTCAAGCATGGCCGAGTACCTTTCGTCGTCCTGCTTGGCGCGGGCGCTGGCCAGCTGCGGCATCAGCACCACACCCAGTGCAACGCCCAGCAGCGCGGTCGGCAGCTCCATCAGACGGTCTGCGTAGGTGATCCAACTCACGCTGCCAGTGGCCAGGTGCGAGGCAATCTGGGTATTGATCAGCAGCGAGATCTGCGCCACGCTCACCCCCAGCAGCGCGGGCAGCATCAGGCGCGCCACCTTGCGCGTGGTGGGGTCGGCCCAGGCGGCACGAATGGCCGCCCAGCGCACCCCAATGCGCGGCAGCAGCCCCAGGCGCACCAGCGCAGGCACCTGGATGGCCAGTTGCAGCAAGCCACCCAGCATCACCCCCGCCGCCTGGGCGTAGATGGGCTCGATGCCATGGCGGGAAAACCAGGGTGCGCCCACCGTGATGGACAGGATCAGCGCGATGTTGAGCAGCACGGGCGACGCCGCCGGTACCGCAAACTTCTTCCAGGTATTGAGAATGCCCCCCGCCAGCGCCACCAGCGACATGAAGCCGATGTAGGGGAACATCCAGCGCGTCATGGTCACAGCAGCGTCAAAACCCTGGGGCGACTGCTTGAGCCCGCTGGCCATGCCCCACACCATCCAGGGAGCGCCCAGCACACCGGCAATACACAGCAGCACCAGCGTCCACGCGAGCAAGGTGCCTACATGGTTGATCAGTGCACGGGCCCCCTCGTCGCCCTCCTGGGCGCGGGTGGCAGACAGCACCGGGACAAAAGCCTGGCTGAAGGCGCCTTCGCCCAGGACTCGGCGGAACAGATTGGGGATGCGGAACGCTACGTTGAACGCATCCGTCATCGCACTGACCCCGAAAACCGAGGCCATAAGCAGCTCTCGCACCAGCCCGGTGATGCGGGAGACAAAGGTCAGAAGAGAAACGGTAGAGGCGGCTTTGAACAGTGACACCGCAGGGAGTGTATTCCCCCTGAGTCGCTTCGCGTCTTCCCCCGGAAGAGGACGCGCTCAGCGGCCAGGCAGGGCCAGTTCCACGGGTGCGCTCGCGATGGCGCTGCGCCGGTTGTGAACACCGCGGCGATGAACAAACTGCCTTGGGCTATAATCGCGGGCTTTGCTGGCATCATCCACAGACCCAAGGAACTAAATCATGGCATCCGCTAAACCAAAGAAGAAGAACCCGCGCCTGGCGTCGGGCCGCAAGCGCGTCCGTCAGGACATCAAGCTCAACGCTGCGAACACCTCGCTGCGCTCCAAATACCGTACCGCTGTCAAGAACGTCGAAAAGGCTGTTCTGTCCGGCGACAAGACCAAGGCGACCGAACTGTTCGCCAAGATGCAAGCCGTGGTGGACACCGTGGCTGACAAGGGCATCTTCCACAAGAACAAGGCTGCTCGCGACAAGAGCCGCCTGTCTGCCAAGGTGAAAGCCCTGGCACTGGCAGCCGCCTAACCAACCCACCGCCTGCCCCGGCAGGCAAACAGCCCGAACGGTATGTGCCGTTCGCCGTTTGTAACGGGTGCGCTGCCAGCAAAAAAACGAATTAAACCGCCTTCGGGCGGTTTTTTCGTTTCTGGACGGGAAAGAAGCGCCAAGCCAGCAGGGGCGGCGCATATGAGGGCACGGCTTCAGGCCACCCAATATTGAAATCCGAGAAAGGATAGAGCGCGCGCGGGCCGAAAAAGACGCCCTTCAGCCACAAGCTGCCAGGTCACAGGCCAGATCAGGGCTTGACGGACGGGAGATCGGGCAGAAGGCAAGCTTCGGCCACCTGCAGGTTGTTGTCGCGCGCGAAGTTGATGACGAAGTCCCAGGCCATGGGCTCATGGCCCTGCAGGTCGCGGTGCACCACCACACATTTCACGCCATTGAGCGTGGTGGGAATGCACCAGGGCGAATAGCTCAGATGGCTGCCAGGGCGCGCGCCACCCGGGCGGAAACTGCTCATCACCCCGGCCAGACGCTCGGCCCAGTCGCTGGGCCGAAAGGTTTTCCCGTCGTGGGTGATGCCCTGAATGAAGACTTCTTTGGAGGAGGGGGAAACCATCGGGGAGTGGAGTGGTAATGAGCGCGCCAGACACAGGATCACTGCATGCTGCACCGCAGCGCGACATTCTAACTCTTATATAAGAGCTAGCTCCCTAATCCCCGTGCCGGGCCATAGATAGACACCGAAATTCAGGGTTTGGCCCGCATTGCAGTAATGCGCAATCGTCAACAGCCATTCACCGTGCTCCCCCTAGAATCGTGCTTCGTTTTTCCGGGTTTATGGCCACCAGCCAACCCATCACCGCACCGTCTGGAGATTTCTGCATGACCGCTACCACCCCGGCAGCTTCGCCCCACGTGATGAACACCTATGGCCGCGTTCCCATTGCGCTGGCCCGTGGGCAAGGCTGCCGAGTCTGGGACGTGAACGGCAAGGAATACCTCGATGGCCTGGGTGGCATCGCCGTGAACACGCTGGGGCACAACCACCCGAAGCTGGTGCCCGCACTGCAAGACCAGATCACCAAGCTGATCCACACCTCCAACTACTACCACGTGCCGCTGCAGGAGCAACTGGCGGCCAAGCTGGTGGAGCTGTCGGGCATGACCAACGTGTTTTTCTGCAACTCGGGCCTGGAGGCCAACGAGGCCGCCCTGAAGATCGCACGCAAGTTCGGTGTGGACAAGGGCATCGCCAAGCCCGAGATCGTGGTGTATGAGAAGGCCTTCCACGGCCGGTCGATTGCCACCATGTCAGCCACCGGCAACCCCAAGATCTACAGCGGCTTCGGCCCACTGGTCGAAGGCTTTGTGCGCGTGCCGCTCAACGATATCGAGGCGATCAAGAAGGCCACCGAAGGCAACCCCAATGTGGTGGCCGTGTTCTTCGAAACGATCCAGGGCGAAGGCGGCATCAACCCCATGCGGGTCGAATACCTGCAGCAGCTGCGCAAGCTGTGCGACGAGCGCGGCTGGCTCATGATGATCGACGAAGTGCAGTGTGGCGTGGGCCGCACCGGCAAGTGGTTTGCCCACCAGTGGGCAGGCATCGTTCCCGACGTGATGCCACTGGCCAAGGGCCTGGGCTCGGGCGTGCCGATTGGCGCCGTGGTGGCCGGCCCCAAGGCCGCCAATGTGCTGCAGCCCGGCAACCACGGCACCACCTTTGGCGGCAACCCGCTGGCCATGCGTGCAGGGGTCGAGACGATCCGCATCATGGAAGAAGAAGGCCTGCTGCAAAATGCGGCCAAGGTGGGCGACCACCTGCGGGCCGCGCTGCAGCGCGAACTGGGCAGCCTTCCCGGCCTGAAGGAGATCCGGGGCCAGGGCCTGATGCTCGGCATTGAGCTGAACAAGCCCTGCGGCGCACTGATTGGCCGTGCGGCCGAAGTGGGCCTGCTATTGTCCGTGACAGCCGACAGCGTGATCCGCCTGGTGCCCCCGCTGATCCTGACCACTGCCGAAGCCGACGAGATCGTCGCCAAACTGACCCCGCTGGTCAAAGCCATACTGGCTGAATGAAGAGCAAAGCAACACCGCCATGACGACGCTGAAACATTACCTGCAGTTCAACGACCTCACCGCCGACGAATACACCTACCTGTTCGAGCGCGCCGCGCTCATCAAGAAGAAGTTCAAGGCCTACGAAAAGCACCACCCCCTGGTGGACCGCACGCTGGCCATGATCTTCGAGAAAGCCAGCACCCGCACGCGCGTGAGCTTCGAAGCCGGCATGTACCAGTTGGGCGGCTCGGTCGTGCACCTGACCACGGGCGACAGCCAGCTGGGCCGCGCCGAACCGATTGAAGACAGCGCCAAGGTCATCAGCCGCATGGTGGATCTGGTGATGATCCGCACCTATGAGCAGACCAAGATCGTGCGCTTTGCCGAACACTCGCGCGTGCCCGTCATCAACGGACTGACCAACGAGTTCCATCCCTGCCAGATCCTGGCAGACATCTTCACCTTCATCGAGCACCGGGGCTCCATCCAGGGCAAGACGGTGGCATGGGTGGGCGACGGCAACAACATGGCCAACACCTGGTTGCAGGCGGCTGCGCTGCTGGGCTTCAAGGTGCACGTGAGCACGCCCCGTGGCTACGAAATTGATGAGAAATTGGCCGTTGGCGCAGGCGGGATAAGCGCAAGCAGCTATCAATTTTTTAGCAACCCGCTCGAAGCCTGCCAAGGCGCCGACCTCGTCACCACCGACGTGTGGACCAGCATGGGCTACGAGGCCGAGAACGAAGAGCGCAAGAAGGCGTTTGCCGACTGGTGTGTGGACGCCGAAATGATGGCCGCCGCCCAACCCGACGCATTGTTCATGCACTGCCTGCCTGCACACCGTGGCGAGGAAGTCGAGGCCGATGTGATCGACGGACCGCAGTCCGTGGTGTGGGATGAGGCTGAAAACAGGATGCACGTGCAGAAGGCACTCATGGAGTACCTTCTGCTCGGCCGCGTTGCATGAAATGCAATGCGGGGGCGCGACAGCGCCAGCAGACTGTTTCGGCGCAGGCTCATGTCCGCAGCGCGGACGTGAAGCAGTCGCAGACTGCGTGCCGCAGCCAAAACCGCATGCACGTGCAGAAGGCACTCATGGAGTACCTTCCGCTCGGCCGCGTTGCGTAGCGCCTCGCCCCCAATGCCCTGGCGCCGCCAGCCTGCCCACGCCACCGAACTGCTTGCGCATTGGCAGGCCCTGGGCCAAGCGCTGGGCCGGGATTCTCCGGCGTGGCGCACCGAAGGCCGCCGCCTCATCCTGAGCTGGGCCCACTGGCCCCGCGCGTACCACGACACCACGCACCTGTGGGCCTGCCTGCGGCATTGGCAGGCCGTGCAGGACCAGCAGCCCGGCACACTGCAAGACCCCCATGCCGTCGCTCTGGCCCTGTGGTACCACGACGCCATTTACTGGCCGTGGAGCAAGCACAACGAACAACGCAGCGCCGACTGGGCACATCGATTCGTTCTGAACCACAAGCTACCAGCTACGCTGGCAGAGACTGTGCACCAGCACATTCTGGATACCTGCCACACCCCCGGCCCGCTCGCGGGCGATGCGCAGTGGGTGGTGGATATTGACCTGGCCATCCTCGGACAAAGCGATACGGTGTACCGCCAGTTCGAGCGCCATGTGCGGCGCGAATACTTCTTTGTGCGCTGGCCACGCTATGTAGCGGGGCGCAGCGCGGTGCTGCAGGGGTTTCTCGACCGGCCGCGCATTTACGGCACCGAATGGTTCCAAACACGCTATGAGGTGCAGGCCCGCAGCAACCTGGCCCATGCGCTGCACGCCTTGAAGGATGGCCGTCTGTACGCCTGAGGGGTGCAGCGGCGGCACAGACCTCGCACCCGCCACCCCCACATTCACGCTCCGCGCGTTAGTCGCAGGGCTGAAAGCGCTTGCACTCCGGGGTCAACTGGATTGAGGTCAGGGTGTTCTCGCCGTCCATGTGGCGCGCCGTGAACTTGACCCATGAGCCCTCCGGGATGCCCGTCAGCAGCGCCCGATCGCTCACCTTGAACCTCTGCGTCGTGAAAGGGAGCTTCGAGCTTGGCAGCAGCTTCAGGCGCACATACAGCCGATTCCCATCCTCTTTCTGAACCGAAACCAGCGTGCCCGGGTGAACACCGGTTCAGCGGGAGCGCTTGCTCCGGATGCTGTTGCAGGTGCCATCGGGGTTGCGCCCGCCGGCAAAACCAAAGAGGCCAGCGAGGACCATGCGATGAAGACCACGCACCGAGCCCGTGAGCCCCAGCCCAGGCGTCCTGCCGCCTTCAAAACTGCGTCCCCACCGTGAGGTACGCGCGCGGCGTCCACTGCATGCTGCTGGTGCTCACGACCGGTACCGCACCCGACGCGTCGACGCGATCCCGGCGGAAATGGGCATCACCCACGTTGTAGACCCCCAACCGCCAGTAACCCAGCCCGCGTACCAGCTGACCCACATACAGATCCAGCATGGCGCTTGCGCGATTCTTCCCGGTCAGCGTCCCATTGATGTCCTGGTCGGCCGGCCCCGTCATCGACAGCGTGGCGCCGCCATACCAGCCGCCATTGCGCGGCATGGGTTTTGCCGCCGTCAGCGTGGCCACATAGCGTGCCTGCCCCGGAATGCGCCGTCCTTCGTTGGGCCCGCTGGTCATGCGTGACTGCAGCGCACTGGCATTGGCCGACAGCGTCCATTCGCTCCCCAGGCCCACCCAGCCCAACCCCGTGCGGGCATCGGCCTCCAGGCCCCACACGATGGCGTCTCCCACATTCCCACGTTGCTCCACCCAGCGTGCACCGATCAACTGCAGTGTGGGCGCAAGAACGTCGCTCATCCGGCGCACGAACAGGTTCACGCCCGCGTGGCCAGTGGCAAGACGCCGCTCAAAACCGGTGTCCAGTGTCCAGGCCACCTGGGGACGCAAGTTCGGATTGCCAATGGTGTCAGGGTTGTTCAGGCTGTTGCTGCCCTGGCTGGGGATGGCGCGGTCCACCAGATCCCACACGCGCGGCAACTGGGTGACGCGCGCGAGATTCACGCGCCACTGCAGGTCCTCGGACAAGGGCGTGCGTGTATGCAGCGATGGCTGCAGGATGTTCCACTGCTTGCTGCCCGTCACGGCAGAGCTTCCGCCGCTCAGCTCCACGCGCTCGCCGCGCAGGCCCAGCGTGAGCGTGGTGGTCGCGGGCAGCTCCCATTCGTTCTGCCCCCAGACCACCCACCGGCGGATGCCGGCATCCAGACCCGAGTTCACCGGCAGGTCGCCACTCGCCATCGTGTTGACAAAAAGTTTGCGGTCTTCCAGCTGCGCCCCGGCGCTCCACAGCAGTGCGGCGGCCGTACCCGTGAGCTTGGTGCTGAGGTTCCAGACGTCTTCACGCCGGTCGTCCACAAAGCTATAGCTGTCCGTGACTGCAGCACCGCCAACGCCGATGTTGCGCAGCAGGTCGCCCCTGCGGTCCACGGTGTCGCTGGCACGGCTCGCTGACAACGTCGTTTCGAGCTTGCTGGCCGCAAAGCGGTGCGTCCAGTCGGCTGCGGCCTGTAGATAGCGCCGGTCGTAGTTGTGCGCTTCATGCGAACGCGCCGCATACGTACCATCGCCGCTGCCCACGCTGTCCGCGGTACCGCCAAAATCGGCCTTGCTGAGCGTGGCACGCAGCGTCAGCTGATCCGCAGCACCGATCTTTCCGCTGACACGCGGCACCAGTGCGTAGTCGGTGCGCTTGTAGCGGGCACTGGTATCGGACTGTGCGACCTCCGCACCGCCGACCTGCGTGCTGCGGTGGGTGTCCGAGCCCAGCAACAAACCCGTCGCAGAGGCCGCGACGAAATAGGACCACGGCTCCCTGTTCTCCGCCTCGAGCACCTCCTCGGCGCCATCGGAGCCTTGGGCGCCCTTGGCAGGCTTCACAGCGCCGCCCAAAGGCCCCGTGCGCGAAAAGAACGCCTGGCCCGCATTGCGCCCCCACACGTGGTTGTCGGTGAGGCGCAGCACCGTCTCGCGCTTCACCGTGGCCTGGCGCAGCACGATATTGAGCGTGCCCCCGGTGGCACCCGAAAACTCTGCGCTCGGCGCTCTCACCACCTCGATGCGTTCGATCAGTTCAGGCGGCAATTGGTCAATGGGCAACTGGGTACGCTTGCTGCCCACGCGCTGGCCGTCGATCAGCAACTGCGTGGCGCCGCGCTCCATGCCGCGCATGCGGATCTCGACACTGCCATCGGCAGATGGCACTACCTGCACGCCTGGCAACTGGCGCAGCACATCGGCCACCGAGAACGCACCCATTTGCTCGATGTCGGCGCGGTCCACCACGACCAGCGAACCGGCGGCAAAAAAACGCTGCTCCAGCGAGCGGCGCGCGGTCACCGTGACCCCATCGAGCTGCGGCGTTGATGCCCCGGCCCCCGCTCCCTCGGGCGACGCTTGGGCCCATGCGGCGCCACCTGCCAGGCACGCCGCCCAGACGACGACGCGGTGGGTGTGTGTTTTTCTCATAGACATCCTCTCTGCCAAGGATTGTCTGGGGACAAGGCTTAAGCGCAGCCTAAGACCAGCACGTTCTGCCCCATGGCGTCGCGGAGCTGCTGTATTCCTGCGACAGGCAAATTGCGGCGCCAGCGCACGTTGCGCCTATACCTCGGGTACCACTAGCGGTTTTCGGTAGATCGTGTGGCGCTTGACCGTGTGGAACCCACAGTCCTCATACACCCGGTTGGCGCCCGTCAGGTTTTCGCCGTCCACCACCAACGCAGACTCCGACATGCCCTCCTGCGCCAGCAGGCGCAGGCTGCGGGCAATCAGCGCTCTGGCAAGGCCACGGCCACGCCAGCGGCGACCCACGCTGATGAACTCGGTGTAGCCCCGTCGCCTGGACAGATGGCGGTTTTCGTCCTCGTTGATATACGTGCGGACCTGGCCTGCGACCTCTTCGCCGTTCCATGCCACCTGCCAGCGCGCGGGCTGGAAAATCAGGCTCTCCAGCCACGTGTCGTAGTCGCGTGGCAATGGCGGCACCATCCCCCAATGGTCCTCAAACGCGGTGTGGTGCGCATCCCAGATGGCTCGGTAGTGCTCGGGCAACACGGCCCGCAGTTCCAGCCCTTCGGGCATGTGAAAGTCGGGCACAGCATGCAGCTGCGTCTGCAGCATTTCGAAGAAATACCGCATCGGCGCATAGCCACGGGCCTGCAGCAGCCTGGCGCGTGCATCTTCGCCTTGCTGCACATAGGCATGGTGCACATGCGGGCCGTCCGGCTGCTGCGCTGCCACGGCGTGGTGCCGCTGCTCGATCCAGCCCTGCAGCAGACGGCCAATGCCGCGTCCGCGCCAACGCCCTGGCACAAAGCCGATTTGGGAGTGAAGCGTCAACCCGTCGGCCTGTGTGAATCGCCAGCAACGGCCATAGCCCACCAGTTCACCGTCCAGCTCGGCCATCACCGCGTCCTGATACGGATCGCACTGGGTGAACGCGGCGTAGTCGCGCGCCAGGTCTTCGGGTGTACGCCGTGCGAGCACCCCGTCGGCATCAAAGCTGGCGTTGGCGACCTCGGCCATGCCCGGGAAGTCCGATGGGCCGCGAAAGGGCCGCAGCACCAGCCGTGAAGGGGCCGATAGACCCATCATCGATTTGTCATCACCCACAAGGGCATCCTCCCCAGTTTCTTTCATTCTTCTCTCTCAAACGTCGGTGAGCAAGCCACGTTGCGCTGCGCGCGCTGCCATTGTGCAAACTGCTGCCTTAACGCCAGCCAAAGGCGGACCTTCTGGCCTCGCCCAGCAGGCACCGCACCCGCCACAATCTCGCCATGCACATCCTGCTCATCGAAGACGACCTGGACCTGGGCCGCGCGCTGCAGTCCGCGCTGAAGGTGGAGGGCCTGACCAGCGAATGGCTGCGCCGTGCGGTGGACGCGCCCGCCACGGTGGATGCGACCACCGTGGACTGCGTGCTGCTCGACCTGACGCTGCCCGACGGCAGTGGTTTTGACCTGCTCGCGCGCTGGCGCAGCCAGGGCGGGCACGGCGGGCAGGTGCCCATCATCGTGATCACTGCGCGCTCGGCCGTGGAAGACCGGCTGGCGGGGCTGGATGGCGGGGCGGATGACTTTGTGATCAAGCCTTTTGCCACGGCCGAGCTGATGTCTCGCATCCGCGCCGTGCTGCGCCGCAGCGCACGCCAGGCCAGCGAACGCTGGGTGCTGGGCGAGCTGGTGATCGAGCCGCGCCGCCACGCTGCGCAGCGCGGTGGCGCGGCGCTCGACCTTTCACCACGCGAATTTCAGCTGCTGCTGGAACTGGCACGCGAGCCTGGCGTGGTAGTGTCCAAAAGCCTGCTGTCGCAGCGGCTGGACCCACTGGGCGAGCCCGTGGACTTTGGCGCCATCGAAGTGCATGTGTCCAATCTGCGCCGCAAGATCGGGGCGGAGCTGATCCGCACCGTGCGTGGTGTGGGCTACCTGCTGCAGGCATGACCCGCACCATGACGGACCCACGCACGCCGCACAGCGCCTGGACAAGGCTGACCGAACCCACGCTGGTACGCCGCAGTGTGGTGTCGGTGGTACTGGCCTTTGTGCTGGTGTGGGCAGTGCTGCTGGGCTACATCTTCATCACTTACAAACACACCATCACCAATGACCCCGGCCTGCAAAAGTATGGCGACGCCCTGCTGGTATCTCTGCAGGACTTGACCGACCCCGCACACGCCGCAGCGGCCATCGCCTCTACCGAAACCTGGACCTACATCCGCCGTCGCCAGAGCGGCATTTTTCCCGGCAAGACACTGCATGCACTCAGTGATGCAGCCGGCAACCCGGTGTTTGCATCGCCCGAGTTGAAGACCCTGAATCTGCCCCCCAGGCAGCCTCAGGCGGTGGGCGTGATCACCGAAGCCAGCGCACAGGGCTCCGTGTACCGCATCTACACCGGCCACAACGCCCGCTGGGCCTTGCAGGTGTTTGAGCCCAAACGCACGGATGCAGCCTTTCTGGCCTACAACGGGCGCTTCATCCTGCCCTATCTGTTGCTGGCCATGCCTTTTGTGCTGGTGCCCGTGTGGCTGTCGGTGCGCAACGGCCTCAAGCCCCTGCAGCAGTTGGCCAGCCGCATTGCCCGCCGCAACACCGACGACCTGCAGCCCGTGGGCTTCAACGCGCGCCACCGCGAGCTCAAACCCCTGGAGCAGTCGCTGGATACCCTGCTGGCCCGCATGCGCCAGAAGGTCGAGCGCGAACGTGCCTTTGTGCAGGACGCCGCACACGAGATCCGCACACCGCTGGCCGTGATCACGGCCCAGGCCCATGTCATGGCGCGCTCGCAGATCGAAGAGGAACGTACACAGGCCCAGGCGCACATGGAGCAGGCCATCGCCCGCACCTCGCACCTGGCGCAGCAGCTGCTGGACCTGGCCGCGCTGGATGAAGCCCAGCGCCCTGCGCCGCGTGACCTTGATGTGGCCCAGTGGCTGCGCGCCGCCCTGGCGCAGGCGGTGCCCCAGGCCATGGCGCGGCAGATCGAGCTGTCGCTGGACGCACCCGACACCCTGCCCACACGGCTGGACCTGCCCGCGCTCGAATCTATCGTGCACAACCTCATCGACAACGCTGTGCGCTACACCACGGCCGGCGGCAATGTGGCCGTGGGCCTGCGGCAAGACGGTGCCCTGCTGCACCTGGTGGTGCAGGACGACGGGCCTGGCATCCCCTTCACCGAACGCAGCCGGGTGTTCGAACGCTTTTACCGGGGCCTTGGCCATGCGGCCAATGGGTCCGGCCTGGGCCTGGCCATCGTGCGGCAGGCGGCCCTGCGCATGGGGGGGCAGGTGCAGATAGGCGAAGGTTTGAGCGGCCAGGGCGTGGGATTTTTCGTGGGCATTCCCCTCCCCCACAGCGCCTGACTACGCCTGCACAGCGCACCCCGTTTTCCCCTGCCGTTTCTTCTCGCTTGTAGGCCCGACTAAGTTCACCCTTGCCTGACCTGCTGCGCCCACTTTCGTGTGGGGTTTGTGGCGGAAGAAATGGACGGCCTCATCTCCGGATCTGCGACCCCAGAGATCGTTTAAGCCTCAACAAAAACTGCTGAGCTGTTGGAAATAACCGACACCACGGTTTTTCCGGGACATGCAAACTTTGTCCCATGCCAGCAAGCCCTACCTCCAACGCCCGCCCGCTGTGGGACATCTCGCCGCCCGTGCACACCGGCAGCCCCGTGTTTCCGGGTGACACGGCCTACAGCCAGGCGTGGTGCGCCACCATCGGCCCGGGTTGTCCGGTCAACGTCAGCGCCATCACGCTGTCGCCCCATGTGGGCGCCCATGCCGATGCACCGCTGCACTACGACGCACAGGGCGCCACCATTGGCGATGTATCGCTCGATGCCTTCCTCGGCCCGTGCCGCGTGGTTCACGCCATCGGCTGCGGCGCGCTGATCACCTGGGATCACATTGCCCACGCTGTCGATGGCGCCCTGCCCGCCCGCGTGCTGGTCCGCACCTACGCCCAGGCCCCCGCGCAATGGGACGGCCAGCTCACCGCCTACGCCCCCGACACCATCGAGCGCCTGGCCGACCGGGGCGTGTTGCTGGTGGGCATCGACACCGCCAGCATCGACCCGGCCGACAGCAAGACGCTGGACAGCCACCAAGTCATCCGCCGCCGGGGCCTGCGGGTGCTGGAGAACCTGGTGCTCGACCACGTGCCCGAGGGCGACTACGAGCTGATCGCCCTGCCGCTCAAGCTGACCACGGCGGATGCGTCGCCCGTGCGCGCCGTGCTCAGAGCATTGTGATGCATTGATTTCAAGCATTTTTTGCCTCTAGCGCTTACCAGACAAGCGCAAGCAGCTATCAAAACAGAAGTAACTGACCTGGACCGCCATGACGACAACCCTCCAAGACTGCCGCGCCCTCGATGCGCAAGACCCGCTCGCCCCGCTGCGTGCGCACTTCAGCCTGCCTGCGGGCGTGATCTACCTCGACGGCAACTCGCTGGGCGTGTTGCCCAAGGCTGCTGCGGCGCGCGTGGCCGATGTGGTGGCGCGCGAATGGGGCACCGACCTCATCAAATCCTGGAACACCGCAAGCTGGTTTGACCTGCCCCAGCGCCTGGGCAACCAGCTGGCCCCGCTGATTGGCGCGGGCCAGGACGAAGTGGTGTGCACCGATAGCACGTCCATCAACCTCTACAAGGTGCTGAGCGCCGCGCTGAACATCGCCCGCGAGGACAACCCCGCGCGCAAGCGCATCGTGAGCGAGCGCAGCAACTTCCCCACCGACCTCTACATCGCCGAAGGCCTGTGCAAGGAGCGTGGGCTGGAGCTGGTGCTGGTAGAACCCGAGGAGATCGCCGCCGCACTGACGAGCGACGTCGCCGTGTTGATGCTCACCCACGTGAACTACCGCACCGGCGCCATGCACGACATGGCGGCCATCACCGCTGCCGCGCACGCCCAGGGCATTTTGTGTGTATGGGATTTGGCGCACAGCGCGGGCGCCGTGCCCGTGGACTTGAACGGCGCAGGCGCTGATTTTTCGATTGGCTGTGGCTACAAATACCTGAACGGCGGGCCGGGCGCTCCGGCCTTTGTGTGGGTGAATCCGCGCCACACCAATCGCTTCTGGCAACCGCTGTCGGGCTGGTGGGGCCACGCGGCTCCGTTCGCCTTCACCCCCGACTACACACCCGCACCAGGCATCACGCGCTACCTGTGCGGCACCCAGCCCATCATCAGCCTGTCGGCATTGCAGTGCGGGCTGGATGTGTTCACCGCCGCAGAAAACCTGGGCGGCATGGCCGCGCTGCGCACCAAGTCGCTGGCACTCACCGACCTGTTCATAAAGCTCGTGGAAGAGCGCTGCGCAGGCTACGGCCTGGGCCTGGCCACACCGCGTGACCATGCACAGCGTGGCTCGCAGGTGTGCCTGACGCGCGACGAAGGCGCGGGCGTCAATGGCCAGGGCAGCGGTGCCTACGCCATCGTGCAGGCGCTGATTGCGCGCGGTGTGATTGGTGACTTCCGCAAGGGTGACGGGGGCAAAGGCCCGCACAAGGACATCCTGCGCTTTGGCTTCACGCCGCTGTACATCGGTTTTGAAGACGTGTGGAACGCGGTGGAGCATCTGCGCCAGGTGCTGGAGGTGGCCGAGTGGCAACGCCCCGAGTTCAACCAGACGCACGCAGTGACCTAAGAAGGTGCGAACGAACCCGCCATGCCCGCTCATTCCGCAAAAACGCACACCATCGTCGTTGCAAATACTCGCCATAGCCCGAGCTATGGCTGCACTTTGCGTCTAGACGGAGCACGTTTGTGCGGCCTGCTCGGACACGCCGGGCCCCTTCACACCTGCTAAGCAACGGAGACCCAACGATGTGCCCTTTTTCTCAAACGACCGTCCCAACCGGCCAAACACCGACCTCCGCCCTGACCGAATCCATCGTGCACGAGGAGCGCGCCCAGCTTGACTTCAGCAAGTCCATGAGCTACGGCGACTATCTGCAACTCGATGCCATCCTCACCGCGCAAAAACCGCTGTCGCCCGCACACGACGAGATGCTGTTCATCGTGCAGCACCAGACCAGCGAGCTGTGGATGAAGCTCATGCTGCACGAGCTGCGCGCGGCCATTGCGCACATTGCCAACGACGAACTGCAGATGGCCTTCAAGATGCTGGCACGCGTCAGCAAGATCATGGAGCAGCTGGTGCACGCCTGGGACGTGCTGGCCACCATGACGCCGCCCGAGTACACCGCCATGCGCCCGTACCTGGGCCAGTCCAGCGGGTTTCAAAGCTACCAATACCGCAGCATCGAGTTCGCCCTGGGCAACAAGAACCGCGCCATGCTCAAGCCCCACGAGCACCGCGCCGACCTGCTGGCCCAGGTGCAGGCCGCGTACGAGGCCCCCTCGCTGTACGACGAAGCCCTGCGCCTGCTGGCGCGCCGTGGCATCCCCGTGCCCGCCAGCCACCTGGATCGGGACTGGACGCTGCCCTATGCGGAAAGCGATGGCGTGGAGCAGGCCTGGCTGGTGGTGTACCGCAACCCCAAGGAGCACTGGGACCTGTACCAGCTGGGCGAGGAACTCACCGATCTGGAAGACGCGTTCCGCCTGTGGCGCTTTCGGCACGTGACGACGGTGGAGCGCGTGATCGGCTTCAAGCGCGGCACGGGCGGCACCGGGGGCGTGAGCTACCTGCGCAAGATGCTGGACGTGGTGCTGTTCCCCGAGATCTGGAAGCTGCGCACGGACCTCTAAGGGTCTGAAAGCCTCTTGCCCATGCCCGCACAACGGGGGCGTTGGGCATAAAAATAGCCGCCAGCGCTTTATGTATCAGCGTTGGCAGCTATTATTTTTACAACGCCCTGCCAAATACAGGGCTCGCCCACCGGCGAACGAATTGGGGATTACTGCACGCCCGCCACCATCATGGGGCGGTTGCTGCGGCACCAGATCGGTGCCAGGTGACCAATCTGGATGGTCAGCTCGTTGCCCTTGCCCAGCACCGTCGTTGGGCCGTTGCTGAAGGCATAGCCCGTTTCAGCGGCCTGCTTGGGCAGGTCTACCGTCCAGCCGCTGCGCCGCAGCACGCTGCGCCCCTGATCGGGGTAGAACTGCATTTCCACCTTTTCGCCATTGCCACAGGCAAACTGCATGCTGCTGCGGTCTGTCGGCTCGGAGAAAGCCTGCAGTGCAGGGGGTTGGCTTGCACATCCCGTCAGCATGAGGGTCACCAGCGCACCCGAACCCAGCGAAACCATCTTCTTCATCGGTCACTCCTGACATCGCGGTGGCCTTGGCGGCACACCCGAAAACCTTGCAACATCCAACACCTTGGGGCCACCGGCCACACAGGCCCCTGGTTGCCACCAAGCACAAACCTTGCCACTACCACCTGCCTGCGCCGCCTTTGTGAAAACACCGAGCTGTGCGCATCTGTCCAGACTGCTTGCGAGAGACCGAAACCACCGACTTCAGAACTTTCCCAACACCCGGCGAGGCGTGTCCACAAGAGTGCCCCAGGGCCCCTGCCCCGTCATTGGGGTGATCCCCACGTCGAGAGCCTCCTCTAAAGTCTGCCCCCGGCCTGTGGCGCCTCCATGACGGTGCAAAAAGCCCTTTGACCTGCGCCTATTGGGAATACAGGCCAGCACAATCCGCCGCACAACTGCTGGATTGCAAGCAGTTGTTGCAAAGAAAGCACCCCCGCAGGGGGGCGTGGTGCGCGGCCTGCAATGGATCAGGACATACCCTAGGAAGTGGCTGCGGGGACCCATAACCGGCCTTGAACACGGGTTGGAGACGACCCGGGCGCCGGATGTGAAGCCGCGCGTTCAACAGCCACCCGCACCGGCGACAGCGCCCGTCCCGATCTGCAGGTACCCTCGCTGGAGAGAGCGTCCCCGGCACATGGCCCGGGAACCGCTGTTTCTGGAGCCCCCACTTGCCAGCGCCCCCTTCCCCTTTCGCACCACCGCTTCTGCCTGCGCGCACCGCGTGGGTCATGCTGCTCGCGCTGGTCTCCGGCTTTGGCCTGAGCCAGGCGTTTCGCACCATCACGGCGATCATGGCGACCGGGTTGCAGGCGGAGTTCGGCCTGTCGGCACAGGCGCTGGGCGTGTTTGCAGGCGCGTTTGCGTTTGCCTTCGGCACCATGCAGCTGTTCATGGGCATCGGCATCGACCTGTACGGCGTGCGGCGCACGCTGCTGGCGGCGTTTCCGCTGGCGATTGCGGGCTCGGTGCTGTCGGCGCTGGCGCCCGGCTATGGCGGGGTGCTGCTGGGGCAGGTGTTGATCGGCGTGGGCTGCGCGCCCGCATTTTTGGTGTGCACGGTGTTCATCGCGCGCTACTTTCCCGCCAGCCGGTTTGCGATGGTGTCGGGGGTGGCCATGGGCGTGGGCGGGCTCGGCATGCTGTTCACGGGCACGCCGCTGGCCTGGCTGGTGCAGCTATCGTCCTGGCGCATGGGCTTTGCCGTGCTGGCTGGCCTGGCCGCGCTGGCGTGGCTGCTGATTTTCTGGAAGGTGCACGAGCCCCCGCAACCGACGCACAACGCCCCTCCGCGCGAATCGGTGCTGCAGGCGGTACGGGGGTTTGGCGCGCTGTTTTTGCTGCCGCACACCGCCGGCATCATGCTGCTGGCGCTGACGACGTATGCCTCCTTTCTCACACTGCGCGGGCTGTGGCTGGGGCCGCTGTTGATCGAGCGGCACGGCTATTCGCTGGTGGCCAGCGGCAACGTGGCCATGCTGTCATCGCTGGTGTCACTGTTCAGCCCAGCCTTCTTCGGCCGCCTGGACCCGGGGCCCACACGGCGCAGGCGCTGGATCACGGGCTTTACCGTGCTGCTGGCCGCCCTGTTCGCGGCCATCGGCTTTCTGCACCGGGAGTGGCTGGACGTGGGCGGCGCCATCGCCGTGGGCCTGCTGTCGGGCTACATGGTGCTGCAGTATTCGGACGTGCGCTCGGCCTATGCCCCCGCCGTCACAGGGCGTGCCATGGCGGTGTTCACCATGGCCCTGTTCCTCGGGGTGGCGCTGATGCAGTGGATGACCGGCGTGGCCGCCTCCATCGCCGCCGCGCAGGGTGCCGACCCGTATGTGGCGGTGATGCTGACCATTGCCGCCATGCTGGCGGCGGGCGCCCTGGCGTTCAGGTGCCTGCCAGCGCCTGCGCGCTGATCTTGGGAGCCTGCGGGGCATCCGCCACACGCCACCACTGCAGCACGCCAAACAGCAGCTCAAACAGCGTGAACCCCAGCACGATGGCATTGGCGCCGTGGGCCACGGCGTAGATCTGCCAGGCCGAAAACAGAACCCGGGCCACGCCATCCAGCCGCCCCAACAACACGGTGGGCGCAGCGATGCGCGCGATAGACCACACCACGACCACCGAGCCCAGCAGATTGGCCAGCAGCATGTGGGTGGTATCCAACGGATGCAAGGTGCCTGGCAGGCCCAGCTGGGCGGCCAACAGGCCCAGCTGGGCATACAGCCAGGCAAAGGTCCACGGCAGCGCAAACGGCCAGGTCACCAGCAGGTCGTACCAGCCGCTGGCGCGCACGATGCGCAGGTAGCGCGGAGTAGAAATTGAAGAAAGGGACATGGGGATCAACGTTGGGATGAAAGAAGCCCCGAGGTTCAGCCCTGAAGTACGCTTCAGGGTCAAGCCACTTTCAGGGGTGGCATTTGTTTTCACGCCACAAGGACATCCCCATGCTGATTGGTGAACTCGCCTCCACCTCCGGCCTGAGCCGCGAGGCCCTGCGCTTTTATGAGCAGCAGGGTCTCATCCGTTCACGGCGCCTGGCCAACGGCTACCGTGACTACCCGGCCGAAACGGCGATGCTGGTGCAGTACATCCGCACCGCACAACAGCTGGGCTTTACGCTGGCGGAAATTGGCGACCGGCTGCCCGCCATCTGGGACGCCGCCGACCCAGGCCCTGCGCTGGCCCAGGTGCTGGCGGTCAAATTGAAGGAGATCGACACACGCATCGCCGCGCTGCAAGCCCTGCGCCAGACACTGGCCGAGCGTGTGGCTACCGATTGCCCGCTGCGTGGGGCCACGGTCGCCTGAAGGGCGCAGCAGCTCCATCACCCGGGGTTGTCACAAAAATTTGACAAAAACAGGCCCTGGCGCTTATCCATCAAGCGTCAATAGCTATATTTTCAATAGCAATCGGTCCTTGCAATGAACTGGAACTTGGCCCCTGGGCGTCCAGCAGGCCTGCACCCACACATGGCGCTGCCATCACCTTCCATACCGGCTCACGCGGCAGATGCGGCCACCGAGTGCAGTAGCACGGGGTTGTTGCCGTAGGCGTCCACACTCTCGATCTGCACGCCAAAGCCCCACAGGCGGGCCACATGCCGCAGCACCTCCTGCGTGTCGTCGGCCAGCGGGCGGCCCTGGTACTGGGTGTGGCGCAGGGTCAGGCTGCGGTCGCCGCGCAGGTTCACGTTCCAGACCTGGATGTTGGGCTCGCGCGTGCCCAGGTCATATTGCTGCGACAGGATCTGGCGCAGGCTGCGGTAGCCGTTCTCGTCGTGGATCTCGCTGACCACCAGCTCGCTCTGGCTGGTGTCGTCGTGCAGGGCAAACAGGCGCATCTCGCGCATCAGGTGCGGGCTGAGGTACTGGCCGATGAAGCTCTCGTCCTTGAAGTTGCGCATGGCATGGTCCAGCGCGGGCAGCCAGGGCGTGCCCGCGATGTCGGGGAACCAGCGGCGGTCCTCCGGGGTGGGGTTCTGGCAGACGCGCTGGATGTCGCGGTACATGGCAAAACCCAGCGCGTAGGGGTTGATGCCGCTGTAGGCGCGGTGGCCCACGGGGGGCTGGAAGATGACGTTGGTGTGTGAGCCCAGCCACTCGATCATCAGGCCGTCGCTGAGGTGGCCCTCGTCGTACAGCGTGGTGAGCAAGGTGTAGTGCCAGAAGGTGGCCCAGCCCTCGTTCATGACCTGGCTTTGGCGCTGCGGGTAGAAATACTGCGCGATCTTGCGCACGATGCGCACGATCTCGCGCTGCCAGGGCTCCAGCAGTGGCGCGTTCTTCTCAATGAAGTACAGGATGTTTTCCTGCGGCTCCTTCGGAAAGCGGTTGTGCTCCTGCGCCGTGCCATCCTTGCCGGGGCGCGTGGGCAGGGTGCGCCAGAGTTCGTTCACCTGCTGCTGGGCGTAGGCCTCGCGCTGCTCGCGCTCCAGGCGCTCGCGCGTCAGGTTCTTCTTGGAGGGACGGCGATAGCGGTCCACGCCAAAGTTGGCCAGCGCGTGGCAAGAATCCACGAGTTGCTCCACTTCGTCAAAGCCGTAGCGCTCTTCGCACTGGGCGACGTAGTCCTTGGCGTACACGAGGTAGTCGATGATGGAGGAAGCATCTGTCCACATGCGGAACAGGTAGTTGCCCTTGAAGAAGCTGTTGTGCCCATAGGCGGCATGGGCAATCACCAGTGCCTGCATGGCGGTGGTGTTCTCCTCCATCAGGTAACTGATGCAGGGGTTGGAGTTGATGACGATCTCGTAGGCCAGCCCCATGTGCCCGCGCCGGTAGCGCCGCTCGGTGGCCAGAAACTCCTTGCCGTAGCTCCAGTGGCGGTAGTTCACCGGCATGCCCACGCTGGAATAGGCATCCATCATCTGCTCGGCGGTGATGACCTCCAGCTGGTTGGGGTAGGTATCGAGCCCAAAACGCTCGGCGGTGGCGGCGATCGCGGCGTGGTAGCGGTCGATCAGCTCGAACGTCCAGTCGCTCGGATCGGGCAGCGGCTGCGCGGGCCGCTCCCCGGCAGGCAGAAGCTGCTCTGGCGCGGCACGGTGGCGGCGCTCGCCCACGGCGGCGGCCTTCCACGGGTTGTCGCGCAAGCGGCGCTCCAGCACCGGATACTGGGTCATGTTCATACCTGCACCCCCTCTTTCTTGAAGAGGTCGCGGAACACGGGGTAGATGTCGCCCGGCTCGGACACCTTGCGCATGGCGAAGTGTGAAAACAGCGGCAGCAACTGGCTGTATTCATCCCACAGGTTCTGCTCTACCTCGGTCACCTGCACATAGGCAAAGTAGCGCACCAGCGGCAGGATCCGATCTACCAGCAGGTTGCGGCAATTGCCGCTGTCATTGGGGAAATTGTCGCCATCGCTGGCCTGGGCGACATAGACGTTCCAGTCACCCTGCGGGTAGCGCGCGCGAATGATCTGGTCGAGCAGCACCAGCGCGCTGCTGACCACCGTGCCGCCACTTTCGGTGGAGTGGAAGAACTGATCCTCGCTCACCTCGGCGGCCTGGGTGTGGTGGCGGATGAAGACGATGTCGATCTTTTCGTAGTGCCGCGTGAGGAACAGGTAGAGCAGGATGAAGAAGCGCTTGGCCAGCTCCTTGCGCCCCTCGTCCATGGAGCCCGAGACATCCATCACGCAGAACATCACCGCCTGGCTGTTGGGCACGGGCACCTGGACACGGGCCCGAAAGCGCAAATCGATGGGGTCCAGGTACGGGATCCGGCCGATGCGCGCCGCAAGCCCGTCGATGCGGCGCTGCAACTCGGCCACCGCCTCACTGGTGCCGTCGTCCTGTGCCAGCAGGGCGTCGAGCTGCAGCTGCAGCGCTATCAACTCGCGGTGCGACGCCTTGCCCAGGGCGATGCGCCGCCCCAGGGCCCCGCGCATGGTGCGCAGCACTGCCAGGTTGTTGGGAATTCCGTCCTGGCTATAGCCGGCGCGGCGCGACTTCCACTGCGGGTTCTCGCCGATGTGCGTGCGCAGCAGGCGCGGCAGCGCGAGGTCCTCGAAGAAGATCTGCATGAACTCTTCCTTGGTCAGCGTGAAGGTGAAATCGTCTTCGCCCTCCCCGCTGTCGCTGGCCTGCGAGCCGCGCCCGCTGCCCCCCTTGGGCCGCTCGATGCGGTCGCCGCGCACATGGTCCGCATTGCCGGGGTGCACCACGTCGCGGATGCCGCCCTGCCCATGGTGGAACACCGGCTCGCCGATGTCCTTCCTGGGAATGGTGATGCTCTCGGCCTGCTCGATGTCGCGGATGCCGCGCTGCGACACCGCACGGCGCACGCTGTCCGCAATCTGCTCCTTGAAGCGGCGGACAAAACGTTCGCGGTTGCCCACAGATTTGTTCTTGCCTGCGAGCCTGCGGTCGATGATTTGCAGTGCCATCCCCTTGCTCCCCTGCGTAGACCAGTGCCCCGGTGGGATGCACTGGCAAAAACCTTCAAGAGCTTTTTTGGCCGCTGCGCTAGCTGCTCTTGCGAACGCGCAAATACCACTCACACAGCAACCGCACCTGTTTCGGGGTGTAGCCCTTGTTCACCATCCGCGTGACGAAATCTTCGTGCTTGCGCGCCTCCTCGGCGCTGGCTTTGGCATTGAAGCTGACCACGGGCAGCAGCTCTTCGGTGTTCGAGAACATCTTTTTCTCGATCACCAGGCGCAGCTTCTCGTAGCTGGTCCAGCTGGGGTTCTTGCCCTGGTTGTTGGCACGCGCGCGCAGCACGAAGTTGACGATCTCGTTGCGGAAATCCTTGGGGTTGGCAATGCCTGCGGGCTTCTCGATCTTCTCCAGCTCGGCGTTGAGCGCGCCACGGTCGAACACCTCGCCGGTGTCGGTGTCGCGGTATTCGTTGTCCTGGATCCAGTAGTCGGCGTAGGTGACGTAGCGGTCGAAGATGTTCTGCCCGTATTCGCTGTAGCTCTCCAGGTACGCCGTCTGGATCTCCTTGCCGATGAACTCGGCATAACGCGGCGAGAGGAACTCCTTGATGTAGCTGGTGTACTTGGTTTCCAGCTCAGCCGGGAACTGCTCGCGCTCGATCTGCTGCTCCAGCACATACATCAGGTGCACCGGATTGGCCGCCACCTCGGCGCTGTCAAAGTTGAACACCTTGGACAGTATCTTGAACGCAAAGCGCGTGGAGATGCCGTTCATGCCCTCGTCCACGCCACCGTAATCGCGGTATTCCTGGTAGCTCTTGGCGCGCGGGTCGGTGTCCTTCAAGCTCTCGCCGTCGTACACCTGCATCTTGCTGAAGATGCTGGAGTTCTCGGGTTCCTTGAGGCGCGTGAGCACCGAGAACTGGGCCATCATCTTCAGCGTGCCGGGGGCGCACTTGGCGGCACCCAGCGAGGATTCGCGGATCAGCTTCTCGTAGATGCGGGTCTCCTCGCTCACGCGCAGGCAGTACGGCACCTTGACGATGTAGATGCGGTCGAGGAAAGCCTCGTTGTTCTTGTTGTTGCGAAACGCCTTCCACTCGCTCTCGTTGCTGTGGGCCAGCACCACGCCGTCAAACGGGATGGCACCAAAACCCTCCGTGCCCTTGTAATTGCCCTCCTGCGTGGCAGTGAGCAGCGGATGCAGCACCTTGATGGGCGCCTTGAACATCTCGACGAATTCCAGCAGGCCCTGGTTGGCCAGGCACAGGCCGCCGCTGTAGCTGTAGGCGTCGGTGTCGTCCTGCGCAAAAGTCTCCAGCTTGCGGATGTCCACCTTGCCCACCAGGCTGGAGATGTCCTGGTTGTTCTCATCGCCCGGCTCGGTCTTGGCGATGCCCACCTGCTTCAAGATGCTGGGGTAGCGCTTGACCACCCGGAACTGGCGGATGTCGCCGCCGAACTCCTCCAGCCGCTTGACCGCCCAGGGCGAAAGCACATGCTGCAGGTAGCGCCGGGGAATGCCGAACTGCTCTTCGAGCACCGGGCTGTCCTCCACCGCATCAAACAGGCCCAGCGGCGACTCGTTCACCGGCGAGCCCTTGAGCGCATAGAACGGCACCTTCTGCATCAGGTACTTGAGCCGCTCGGCCACCGAACTCTTGCCTCCGCCCACGGGTCCCAGCAGGTAAAGGATCTGCTTGCGCTCCTCCAGCCCCTGCGCGGCATGGCGGAAAAAGCTCACCACCTGTTCGATGGAATCTTCCATGCCGTAGAACTCGGTGAACGTGGGGTAGCGCTTGATCACCTTGTTGGCAAAGAGGCGCGAAAGGTGGGGGTCGTTGCGCGTATCCACCATCTCGGGCTCGCCGATGGCGGCCAGCATGCGCTGGGCTGCCGTGGCGTAGACCATGGGATCCCGCTTGCACTCGGCGAGGTACTCGTCAATCGACATTTCCTCTTCGCGGCTGCGGGCATAGCGCGCGGTGAAACTGCTGATGGCATCCATACGACCTCCTGTGGCGGCACCCCCGGCGGGCTCGGGTGGTGCCACGGTGTTGCAGTGGGAATCGCTACCGGCTTAGCCCTTTGTAGCACCACGGCCCGCCATTGAACAGGGTATTTGTCCATGCAAACAACGCTTTTTCGCAGCATGCATACACAGGGATAGAGCACGGCACACGGCGCAAAGTTCACCACACACCGGGTTTCCAAGGCACGTTGCCAATGATGCCCTGGCACAACAGCCTGCTGGACGCGAGAGCCCGGCCATCCAGCGTGAGGAGCTACCAAATAAAGAGCATCACAGCGAACTGGCGCTCGACCCGTCGCCCCGGTACAGCCAGGGCACATCCAGCACCCTTTCACCCAGCAACCGCAGCGAAAGGTCTCGCCCCCAGCGCATGGGCCCCGTGGCATGAAAGATGCGGCCGTTGCGGGTGGAGCGGGCCTGCACACGCGCATTGCGCTGCCATCGGTTGAGGGCGTATCGGGTGAGTCGCAGGGGCACGTCGAGGTCGTGCATGGCGAGCGCACGTTGCAGCTCGGCAGCGTCTTCAATGGCCATGCCCGCACCCTGGGCCAGATAAGGGCGCATGGGGTGGGCGGCATCGCCCAGCAGCCCCACCAGGCCTTGGGCCATCTCGCCCGCATGTTGCACCGGCGGACGGTCACACAGCGGCCACAGCCGCCAGCCGGGGCCACCCGCGGTGCTGACGCTGCGCACCACATCCTGCAGCGCGGTGCAGGTGCCCTGCAGGGCGTGGTCAAGGCCTGCCACGTTGGCTGCATGGTCCCAGCTTTCCAGATCCTGCGGCGCGGGGCCCTGCACGATGACAACGATGTTCTGCAGCTCGCCCCGGCGCACAGGGTACTGCACGGCATGCAGGCGCGGGCCGAGCCAGGCGGTGACCTGGCCGGTGCGCAGCGCATCGGGGAGCGCATGCTGTGGCACCAGCGCGCGGTAGGCCAGGTGCCCAGTCACGCGGGGCGGCACGGCGCCCAGCAGCTGGTTGCGGGTGCGGCTCCACAGGCCATCGGCGCCAATGAGCGCATCCCCTTCCACCTCTTTGCCCCGGCTGGTGCGCACGGTAACAACCCCATCGCCGTCAACAAAGCCGTCAATGGCGTGCTCCAGATTCAATTGCGTGTCGGTGTATTTGGTGACAGCGGCCAGCAGCAGCCCATGCAGGTCGGCGCGGTGGATGGTGGCGTAGGCCGCGCCATAGCGCTGCACCGCCGTGGGGCCCAGCGGCAGCACGGCCAGTTCCTTGCCACTGACGGCGTTGCGCACCTGCAAGCGGCTGGGGAACGCGGCCACAGCCTGCAACGGCTGCTGCAGGCCCCAGGCCTGCAGGCGGCGCACCACGTTCGGCCCGATCTGCACGCCAGCGCCCACTTCGCTGAACGCTGCCGCGCGCTCGTACAGCCGCACATCCCATCCCGCGCGCGATGCGCCCAACGCCGCCGCCAGCCCGCCGATGCCACCACCTGCCACCAGAACCTGTTTCTTCATGCGCCCATTGTCGCGCCTGCGTGGCGTAGCGGCTTTGTCACAACGCAGGCCGCAGCGCTCGCTCCAGAATCTCCGGTGGCATGGGTCGGCCGAACAGGTAGCCCTGGAACGCCTGGCAGCCGTGGCGCTGCAGGAATTCAAGCTGCCCCGTCGTCTCCACGCCTTCGGCCACCACGGCCAGGTCCAGGCTGTGCGCCAGCGCAAGGATGGTGCGCACGATGGCCGCGTCGTTGGGGTCGGTCTGCAGGTCGCGCACAAAACTCTGGTCGATCTTGAGCTGGTCCAGCGGCAAGCGCTTCAAGTAGCTCAGCGACGAATAGCCGGTGCCAAAGTCGTCCAGCGAGAAGCCCACGCCATAGCGCCGCAGGTATTCCATGCGCGAGATCACATCCTCCACATCGGCCAGCAACAGGCTTTCGGTCAGTTCCAGCTTCAGGCGCTCAGGGTTGGCCCCGCTGGCCTGCAGGGCACCCAGCACCTGCTCCACAAAATCGGGCTGGCGAAACTGCCGCACACTCACATTCACCGACAGGAAAAACTGCCTTGTGAGCGAGCTGCGGGACCACACCACCAGTTGCTCACAGGCGGCCTCCAGCACCCACTGCCCCAGCGGCAGGATGAGACCCGTCTGCTCAGCCAGCGGGATGAATTCGGCCGGCGACACCAGGCCACGCCGGGGGTGCTTCCAGCGCACCAGCGCCTCGGCCCCCAGCAGGCGGCCCTTGCCGTCCACGATGGGCTGGTAGTACAGCGCCAGCTCCTTGTCCTGCAAGCCCCGGCGCAGGTCGGCCTCGAGGGCCGATCGGTTGCTGACGGCGGCCTGCATGTCGGGATCGAAAAAGCGCTGGGTGTTGCGGCCCGCCGCCTTGGCCTGGTACATGGCCAGGTCGGCATGTTTGAGCAGTTCGTCCACACTGACGGTCTGCTGGCCAAACAGCGCAATGCCGATGCTCGGCGTGCTGTGGTGGCCCGTCTCACCCAGCGCATAGGGCTTGCCCAGCGTGGTGGCGATGTGGCTGGCCACCAGCGCGGCCTCAGCGCTGGCGTGGGGGCCATCCGCACTCAGGCCCTCCACCAGCACCACGAATTCATCCCCGCCGAAGCGGGCCACGGTGTCGGCCTCGCGCACGCAGGCCTTCAGGCGCTGGGCCACCTGCACCAGAAGCTGGTCGCCGGTGTCGTGGCCCAGGGTGTCGTTGAGGTCCTTGAAGTTGTCGAGATCGATGAACAACAAGGCCCCTTGCGCTCCTGAACGCACCACAGCAGCCGTGGCGCGCTGCAGCCGGTCCACCAGCAGGCGGCGGTTGGGCAAGCCGGTGAGTACGTCGTAGAACGCCAGCTGCTCAATCTGGCTTTCCACCCGCTTGCGTTCGGTGATGTCGCGGCCTACGCCCCGGTAGCCCCACAGCGCGCCCTGCGCGTCAAACACGGGTACGCCACTGACCGAGATCCAGTGCATGCTGCCATCTGGCCGCTGGCGCTGCAGTTCCAGGTCGCGAAACGGCTGATGGGTCTGCAACACCGCACGGTGTGCCGCCCAGTCGGCCTCGGTCATGTTGAGCGCGCCGATCTCCCAGCGTGTGCGGCCCATCACGGTCGACAGCGGGATGCCGTTGACGCTCAGATCGCCCGCAAGCTGCACGAACCGGCCTTCTGCATCATGCTCCCAGTACCAGTCGGACGACAGATCGCTCAGCGAGCGAAAGCGCGCCTCGCTTTCGCGCAGCTCATTCTCCACACGCACATAGTCGCTCACATCGGCAAAGGTGCGCACCAGGCCACCATCGGGCAGGTCGGTGGTACGCACCTCGAAGGTGCGCCCATCGCGCGTGGTGCGCCAGTACACAGTCGGTGCGGGGGCCACGGCGCCGCCCGCCACGTAGTCGTGCCCGCGCCGGTCTACCAGGCGATGGCCTTCGCCAAAATCTCCACGCTCCGCCTGGATGCGCGTCAGGTCGGCCAGTGTGGGCCGCGTGGCCATCAACGATTCGGGCAGGTTGAGCAGCTCCAGCACGCGCTGGTTGTAGACGGTGATGCTGCCGTCCGCCGCTGTCTTGAAGATGCCCTGGCTCATGCTGGCCAAAGTGGCCTGCAGGGCCGTGCGCTGCTCCTGCAGCAGAGTCAGCGCCTCTTGCCAGACGCGGGCGTCCACCATGCGCCCGGGCTGGCCCCGCCCCTGTGCGCCTTGCAGCAGCACGGCCAGCCGGTGCAGCAGCTCGACCAGGTGGGCCACCCCGTCGGCCTCGCGCACCATGTAGTCCCCCAGCCCGCAACGGAACGCGCGTGCAGCCAGCGCCTCCTGGTGGGCATCGATGCACATCAGCACCGGGCGGCCCGCGCACAGCTCCAGCACGCCGGGCAAGTCCTGCACCGAAGGCTTGAGGCACAGCACCACGGCATCCCACGCCTGCGACGCAAGCGGTGCCCGGGCCGCCTCGGGCGTGGGGCTGTTCACCACACGCCAGTCCGGGTAGCGCGCTGAGATAAGGTGCCGCGCCGACGCCGCATGCTGCGTATCGCCGTCGACCCAGAGAATGCCGGGGCCGGTCATGGCTTGCGCCCTTCAGGAAGGGCCACCGCAGGCTGTGCGAACAGGCCCAGCTGGTGCTCGCGCGCAAACACGTCGATAGGCACCGGCCGGCCAAAAAGAAACCCCTGAAACCCCTCGCACCCATGCAGCCTCAGAAAACTCAGCTGCCCCGTCGTCTCCACCCCCTCGGCCACCACCTCCAGGTCCAGGCTCTTGGCCAGCGCCAGGATCGTCCTCACGATCGCCGCGTCGTTCGGGTCCGAGAGCACGTCCCGCACGAAGCTCTGGTCGATCTTGACCTGGTCCAGCGGCAGCCGCTTGAGGTAGCTCAGGCTGGAGTAGCCGGTGCCGAAGTCATCCAGCGCAAACCCCACGCCTTCGCTTTTGAGCTGCACCATGCGGGCGATGGTGTCTTCGATGTCTCCCAGCAGCAGGCTTTCGGTGAGTTCGAGCTTGAGTTTGCGGGGGTCGGCGTTGTGGCTCTTGAGGTCTGCAGCACTTCTGCCACGAAGCCCGGTTTGCCGGAACTGCCGGGC
>NZ_AFBG01000015.1 GCF_000204195.1 Acidovorax radicis N35 | reverse complement strand
TCTTGGCGGGAGCGGCCTTCTTTGCCGGTGCTGCTGCCTTCTTGGCAGGTGCGGCCTTCTTCGCTGCTACTGCCTTCTTGGCGGGAGCGGCCTTCTTTGCCGGTGCTGCTGCCTTCTTGGCAGGCGCGGCCTTCTTCGCTGCTACTGCCTTCTTGGCGGGAGCGGCCTTCTTTGCCGGTGCTGCTGCCTTCTTGGCAGGTGCAGCCTTCTTCGCTGCTACTGGTTTTGCAGGTGCAGCTTTTTTCGCTGGTGCAGCCTTCTTAGCGGCTGGTTTTTTCGCAGTTGCCATCATGTTCTCCTTGGGTCAATTTGCAAAGAGCACTTCCTGTCTGCAGTGGACAGAAAGCGATCCATGGAGATGGAGAAAAACTCCATCCCCATGAACACGGAAACGCCCCACACGGCGGCGCTCTGAGGCGCTGTCTGTGGTGGGCGTGGTGTAGATATCCATGGTGGTGTGATGCCTGCAAATAAAAGAGGCGCTAGTCCCAGGACAGCGCACCACCGGACTGGTATTCAATCACTCGGGTTTCGAAGAAATTGCGTTCTTTCTTCAAGTCGATCATTTCGCTCATCCACGGGAACGGGTTCTCCTCGTTGGGGAACAGCGTCTCGAGTCCAATCTGCGTGGCGCGGCGGTTGGCGATGTAGCGCAGGTAGCCCTTGAACATCGATGCGTTCATGCCCAGCACGCCACGCGGCATGGTGTCCTCGGCGTAGCGGTACTCGAGCTCCACGGCTTTCATGAATAACGCGTTGATCTCGGCCTTGAACTCGGCCGTCCAAAGGTGTGGATTCTCCAGCTTGAGCTGGTTGATCAGGTCGATGCCAAAGTTGCAATGCATCGACTCGTCACGCAGGATGTATTGGTACTGCTCTGCAGCGCCGGTCATCTTGTTCTGTCGACCCAGCGCAAGGATCTGTGTGAAGCCCACGTAGAAGAACAGGCCTTCCATCAGGCAGGCAAACACGATCAGCGACTTGAGCAGCGTCTGGTCGGTCTCGAAGGTGCCGGTGTGGAAGTTGGGGTCCATGATCGCTTCGATGAAGGGGATCAGGAACTGGTCCTTGTCGCGGATCGAGGGCACTTCCAGGTAGGCGTTGAAGATCTCGCCTTCGTCCAGACCGAGTGACTCCACGATGTACTGGTAGGCGTGTGTGTGGATTGCTTCCTCGAACGCCTGGCGCAGCAGGAACTGGCGGCACTCGGGTGCCGTGATGTGGCGGTAGGTGCCCAGCACGATGTTGTTGGCGGCCAGCGAGTCGGCGGTCACGAAGAAGCCGAGGTTGCGCTTGATGATGCGGCGCTCGTCTTCGGTCAGGCCGTTCGGGTCCTTCCACAACGCGATGTCGCGCGTCATGTTCACCTCTTGTGGCATCCAGTGGTTGGCGCAGGTGGCGAGGTACTTTTCCCACGCCCACTTGTACTTGAACGGGACCAGTTGATTGACGTCGGTCTGGCCGTTGATGATGCGCTTGTCGGCAGCGTTCACACGGCGTTGCGTGGCTGCGGCGGGCGCTGCTTGCGGTGCTGCGGAGGCCGTCATCGATGCGTGCACGGCCTGCGAGGAAGGGGTCTGGAAAGACAGGGGCGGCTGTCCCACCGAGTGGCTCTTGTTCAGTCCACCGTCCAGTTGATTTTGCGATGAGGGCTTGACTTCTTCGTCCCAGGACAACATAGATTTTCCAGTGTTCGGATTATGAAAGCAGTGCTGCAAAAAGAAAAGCACTGAAGCGTTGTGCAGCAACGATTTGTTGCTTCACAGCACACGCGCGACACCTCAAGAGAGTCCGAGGCGTCGCGCACGAAGTCCTTATTGGCAGGCTTCGCAACCGGGATCGTCGATGGCGCAGAACTTAACGTCGGTAGCAGGCACAGCTGCTGCTTGATGGGCGGCTGTAGCGGCCGCCGCCTCCAGCGCGCCGGGCTGGGCTTGAGCGGGCGCCGAAGCGGACGATGCGCCGCTGTCGTTGCCTGACGAAACCGCGTTGAGTTGGCGCGTGTTCACGGTGCTCATTTCGACGTGCGTGGCGCTCTGTGTGCGCAGGTAATACGTGGTCTTGAGGCCACGGATCCACGCCAGTTTGTAGGTGTCGTCGAGCTTCTTGCCCGATGCGCCTGCCATATAGATATTCAGGCTCTGTGCCTGATCGATCCACTTCTGGCGACGCGATGCCGCTTCGACCAGCCACTGGGCTTCGACTTCAAAGGCCGTCGAGTACAGGGCCTTGATATCCTGGGGCACGCGGTCGATGGGGTGCAAAGATCCCTTGAAGTGCTTGAGGTCCATGATCATCACGTCGTCCCACAGGCCCAGGCGCTTGAGGTCGCGTACCAGGCCGCCGTTGATCACGGTGAACTCACCCGACAGGTTGGACTTGACCGACAGGTTGCCGAACGAAGGCTCGATCGAGGCGTCCACGCCGATGATGTTGGAGATGGTGGCCGTGGGGGCGATGGCGACGCAGTTGGAGTTGCGCATGCCGTCCTGGGCGATCTTCTTGCGCAGGGCATCCCAGTCGAGCGTGGCAGAGCGGTCCACTTCCACGTAGCCGCCGCGTGCCGTGGCCAGCATGTCCAGCGTATCGAGGGGCAGGATGCCCTGGTCCCACAGTGAGCCCTTGTAGCTGGAATACTGGCCGCGTTCCTTGGCCAGCTCGGTCGAGGCCCAGTAGGCGTAGTAGCAGATGGCTTCCATCGACTTGTCGGCGAACTCCACGGCCGCCTGCGAGGCGTAGGGAATGCGCAACTCGTACAGACTGTCCTGGAATGCCATCACACCCAGACCTACCGGGCGGTGACGCAGGTTGGAGTCACGGGCTTTCGTGACTGCGTAGTAGTTGATGTCGATCACGTTGTCCAGCATGCGCATGGCAACGGTGATGGTCTTCTTGAGCTTGTCGTGGTCGAGTTGGCCGTCTTTAATATGCTGCAGCAGATTCACCGAGCCCAGGTTGCACACGGCGGTTTCAGTGTCGCTGGTGTTCAGCGTGATCTCGGTGCACAGATTCGACGAATGCACCACGCCGGCATGCTGCTGGGGCGAGCGCACGTTGCAGGCATCCTTGAAAGTGATCCAGGGATGGCCGGTCTCGAACAGCATGGTCAGCATCTTGCGCCACATGTCGGTGGCTTGCACCGTCTTGGAGGGCTTGATCTCGCCGCGCGCAGCCTTCTGTTCGTAGGCCACGTAGGCCTTCTCGAACGCGGTGCCGAACAGGTCGTGTAGGTCGGGCACGTCGGAGGGCGAGAACAGGGTCCATGTGCCCTTTTCCATCACCCGGCGCATGAACAGGTCGGGGATCCAGTTGGCGGTGTTCATGTCGTGCGTGCGGCGGCGGTCATCGCCGGTGTTCTTGCGCAGCTCCAGGAACTCCTCGATATCCAGGTGCCAGGTTTCCAGGTAGGTGCAGACGGCGCCTTTGCGCTTGCCGCCCTGGTTCACGGCCACGGCCGTGTCATTCACCACTTTGAGGAAGGGAACCACGCCCTGCGATTCGCCGTTCGTGCCCTTGATGTGCGAGCCCAGGGCCCGCACGCGGGTCCAGTCGTTGCCCAGGCCGCCGGCAAACTTGGACAGCAGCGCGTTCTCCTTGATGGAGTCGTAGATGCCTTCGAGGTGGTCGGGCACGGTGGTCAGGTAGCACGAGGACAGCTGCGAGCGCAGCGTGCCGCTGTTGAACAGCGTGGGCGTGCTGGACATGAAGTCGAAGCTCGAGAGGATCTCGTAGAACTCGATGGCACGGGCTTCACGGTCGGCTTCGTTGAGCGACAGGCCCATGGCCACGCGCATGAAGAAGCACTGGGGCAGCTCGATGCGGGTCTTGCGCACGTGCAGGAAGTAGCGGTCGTACAGGGTCTGCAGGCCCAGGTAGTCGAACTGCAGGTCGCGGTCGGCCTTGAGGGCGGCGCCCAGGCGGGCCAGGTCGAACGTCAGCAGGCGCGGGTCCAGCAGTTCGTTGTCCACCCCCTTCTTGATGAACTGAGGGAAGTACTCGATGTACGCTTGGCCCATTGCATCCTGAGTGACTTCGCGGCCCAGTACTTCACGCACGATGGTGTGCAGCAGCAGGCGGGCGGTGGCGTAGGTGTAGTCGGGGTCTTTTTCGATGAGCGTACGTGCCGCCAGGATGGACGCCTTGTAGACCTCGTCCATGGGGACGCCGTCGTACAGGTTGCGCATGGTCTCGGCCACGATAGGGTCGGCCTTCACGTCGGCGCCCAGGTTCACGCAGGCAGACTCAATCAATGCTTGCAACCGCCTGGGGTCGAGCGCGATGCGCTCGCCACCGTCGATGACCTGCAGCAGCGGGGTAGACACCACCGGAGCTTGCTGCTCGGTCTGGCGAGCGCGCTCCTGGGTGCGGCGCTCGCGGTACAGCACATAGGCGCGGGCGATTTCATGGTGGCCGCCACGCATCAGGCCCAGTTCCACCTGGTCCTGTACGTCTTCAATATGGAAGGTGCCGCCGCCGGGGCGCGAGCGCACCAGGGCCCGGGTGACGTTGTGGGTCAGGGTGTCCACGACCTCGCGCACGCTGGCGGACGCTGCGCCTTGTGTGCCATGCACTGCCAGGAAGGCCTTCATCATTGCCACTGCAATTTTCTGTGGCTCGAACGGCACGACCGCTCCATTGCGGCGAATGATCTGATAGTGCGCCAGCGAGTTGCCAGCCGCAGTTTGTGCGGGCTGGGAGGCCGAGGTCTCGGCAGAGATCGCTTGGGGCGTGGAAGGCGTGTTCAAAGCAGCTTGCATGGGGGTCCTCTTCTGTGGGCTGTCTGGGGTGTGGTGCGCGGCCTGGATGCCGTCGCAGCGTGCGATTGATGCGGCGGACTACTGTCTGGCGCACACTATATATGGTGTGTCATATGCATTCAAGACACTACCGGTAGTGTACTGCCCTAAACCATCGGGAAAAGCGAAACAGCATGTCAGCGCTGCCAGAAGCCCTTGGGATGACCCCGCTGGAATCCCTTGCCACTGCGAAAAAGTAGAAAGAAACCCGCGCAAAAACAAGCGTTTCGAGCGGGTTTTCTCCCCGAAGCCGCACGGTGTCTGGGTATGCACTTATGTGCAGTTGCACAAAGAAAAAAGTCGCTTGACGTGGCGCTGCCACCATGCATTCAGCTGGCGGCTTGTATGGCGGGCCGGGTGGGCAGTGGAAAGCGCAGCAGTGGCCAGTGCAGTGCTTTTTGCACCCGCACCCAGTCGAACCCCGGCCCCGGGTCCTGCTTGCGTCCGGGTGCGATGTGTTCATGCCCGGCGATGTGTTCGATGGGGTAGCGCTGCTCGATGTCCCGGCAGAGCATGGCCAGTGTCTGGTACTGCGCGGACTCGAACGCCAGCCCCTCAAGGCCCTCCAGTTCAATGCCGATCGAATCGTCATTGCACTGGCCGCGCCCGCGATAGGCCGACTGGCCAGCGTGCCAAGCCCGGCGGTCGCAGTCCACAAACTGCCAAAGGGCGCCAGCGCGGTCAATGAAGAAATGCGACGACACCGCCAAGCCTCGGATGCTTTGGTAGTACGGATGCGCGTCCCAGTCCAGCGTGTTGGTGAACAGCTGTTGTACTGCGTTCCCTCCGTATTCGCCTGGCGGCAAGCTGATGGAGTGCACCACGATCAGGTCGATGAAGGACGCTGCTGCGGTGGGACGCAAGCCGTGGTTGGGGGATTCCAGTCTTGTGGCTGCGCGGTGCCACCCCCCATCCCAAGGCGGGAGTCCGTCTGGCTCCGCTTCAGCCGATTTCGTCATGCGGGTCCTGGTCATTGGGAACGGCGATGTTCAGCCGGGCGATGCGGTAGCGTATTTGGCGCAGGCTGATGCCCAGCCGGGCTGCAGTTGCTGTCCGGTTGAAGCCCGCCTCGCGCAGGGCGCGGATCAGTATGTCCCGCTCCTGCTGGTCCAGCCAGGCCTGAAGGTCATTGGGCAGAGCTACCGAGCCGCCCACATTGGTGGCGGGCGCTGGCGGTGAGTAGGGGACCTGCGCCTCGGCGTGGTTGTGAAGGGCGGGCGCTGTAATCGGGCGCGCCTTCAGCGGGTCTGGGGTGCCAGAGGGCCAATCCACATTCAGTTCGTCCCCGTCACTGAGCGCCACGGCCCGGTGCAGCAGGTTTTCCAGTTCCCGGACGTTGCCGGTCAGGGGGTGCGCCGCAATGGCCTGGAGCGCGTGCTCCGTGAGGGAGGGCACCGGCATGCCGGACTCCTGGGCAATGCGCGCCAGCAGCGCGGAGCACAGCACAGGCAGATCTTCGCGCCGTTCGCGCAACGGGGGGATCACTATCTCGATCACATTGAGCCGGTAGTAGAGATCCTGCCGGAAGCGGCCCGATTGCACGTCTGCGGCCAGGTCGCGGTGCGTGGCACTGACGATGCGCACATCCACCGTCTCTTCCTGGGTGGAGCCCAGCGGTCGCACGCTGCGTTCCTGGATGGCGCGCAGCAATTTGGACTGCATGGCCAGGGGTAGGTCACCGATTTCGTCCAGAAAAAGTGTGCCGCCACGGGCGGCCTGAAAGTAGCCATCCCGGTCCTGGTTGGCGCCGGTGTAGGAGCCTTTTCGGGCCCCAAAAAATTCCGCCTCCAGCAGGTTCTCGGGGATGGCGCCACAGTTCACGGCCACCAGCGGCCCGTCTGCACGCTGGCTGCTGGCATGCAGCGCCTGCGCCACCAATTCCTTGCCCGTGCCAGATTCACCATGAATCAGCACGGGCGCCATGCCGCGCGCCACCTTGGCCACCCGCTGCTTGACGTTGCGGATGGCCTCAGAGGCCCCCACCATCCGGTCCAGCGCGGAGCCCGCTGCTAAGGGATCTGCGCTGAAAGTGCCCTGCCGACCTTGTACGCCCCCCGTACGTGTTGCCCGGGGCGCAGGGACGCCCCCCGTACCCTGCACGGCCGATGCGACCACCGAACGGAACTGCTTCAGGTCCACGGGCTTGGTCAGGTAGTCAAACGCACCGGAGCGCAGGGCTTCCACGGCGTTCTCGGCCGACCCATATGCCGTCATGACCACGCAGCGCTCACGGCGCTGCTGGTCGCGCAGGTCCTGCAGCAGTTCCATGCCGAAGCCGTCGGGCAGGCGCATGTCGGTGATGACGGCATCGAAACGTTGGGCTTTGAGCTGATCGCGAGCCTCCTGGACGCTGGATGCGGTTTCCACACGGTAGCCTTCGCGCAGCAAGGTCAGCTCGTACAAGGTGCGCAGGTCGGGTTCGTCGTCCACGACGAGGATGGAAGCAGTAGGGGCGTTCATGGCAAGGCGTTTCAGACCACGATGGTGTCAAACAGCGTGGCGGCTTCGGCAGGGCGTGTGGTGCGGCGAAAGCCGATGGTGAAGGCGTTGCCTCCCACCTCGCCCCGCAGGGTGGTGCGGGTAAGCCGCTGATAGCTGATGGACGCCCCATGGCGCTGGCACAGCTCGCGGCAAATATAAAGGCCGAGACCGCTGGAGCGGCTTTCGGACGAAAAAAATGGTTCGAACAGATGGCGCTCTACGGATTTGTCCATGGGAGCACCGTCGCTCCAGACTTGCAGGCTGGTCTGGCCAGAGGGCAAGGTGCGGGTGGTCACCGTGAGGGAGTCCGGCTCCTGGCCCACGTAGCGCAGTGCATTGTCCAGCAGGTTCACGAGCACGCGGCGCAGGTGTTCGGTGTCGAATTCCACCTGCGTATTGCCAGCTTCCAGCATCACCACCGCCCGGCGCTGCACGGGGTCCTGTGCCTGCCAGTCATTCCATACCTGCGATACCGTTTCGTCCAGCGGCAACGTGGACGCTGGCGCGTGGCTGATCTGGTGCTGCACACGGGCAATGTCCAGCACTTCCTCGGCAATGCGCGCAAGGCGGTCGGCATTCTGCTGCACCATGTGGGCCAGGCGCTTTTGTGCCGGGTCGTGCAGATCTTCTTCGAGCAAGGCGTTGGCCTGCACGATCGCGGCCAGCGGGTTGCGGATTTCATGCGCCACAGCGGCCGACATGCGACCCATGGCGGCGAGTTTTTCCGTGCGCAGGCGGGCTTCCATCTCGCGCAGGTCGTGCAGGAACATCACGCACAGCCGCTCGGTCTGTGTCTGGCGCGCGGCCTCGCGCGTCGAAGTCAACCAGGTGCGTACATGCAGTCCGGTGGGACTTTGCCCCGGATGCAGCAGATCCACGTCCGCGGTCTGGGACTGCTCCTGGCGGAAGGTGCGCCGCGCCAGGATAACGAGCGGATTCCAGGGGGCTTCGGATGCCAGGATGAATGGCAGTTCGGGCAGGGACGCCCCACCAAGCAACTGGAGTCCTGCGGGGTTTGCGATGCGCACGACATCACTTTCGTCCACCACCAGTACCCCGTCGGTCAGGTTCTGGATGACGAGTGCACTGACCTGTGTCTGCACCCGGGCGGTGACCTGGCTCTGCTGCGCCACCTCCTGCTCGCGCGCCAGGCGTGTCGCGAGCTGGTGAACCAGGTAGCTCACGATGAAATAACCTGTTCCGGTCAGCGCGCTTTGCAAGTAGCGTGGTGCGTCGTCGCCTGCGGTGCCCGAACCCAGCCACCAGGCCCAGCCCAGCAGCAGCAGCGTGACGCCCGCCGTGGTGCCAAGTGCCAGGGTCAGCGTCCCGAGCACGGCCGCCATCAGAATGGGCAGGCCGAACAGGGGGGTGTAGTTCATGGTGCCTGCATTCAGCAGTTGCAGCGCGGTAATTGCGGCAAGGTCCAACCCGATGGATGGCAGCCATTGGGGGCCGACCCCGGGCGAGGGTGGACTGTGCCTGGCCAGCACACGCAGCATGATGGCGGCCACCAGATAGGCCGCGCACACCGCCAGCACGGCCGGCTCGGTGGCTTGGTTGATAACCTGCCCAGCCCCTTGCAGCACCAACAGGGCCAGCGCCACCATGACACGGCCCGTCAGAAAGCCGCGCCACAGGCGCACAAACGGCGCATCGATGACGGATGTCAAGGAGCCAGGGGGCAGCGTGCGCATGGTCGGATTCAGGCGGGGCCCAGGTGCCGGTGTTCTGCGCAGCAGTAGGCGTTGCTGCCGACCATCAAGGCTTCGGCCTGCGGAATGTGGATGCCGCAGTGGGCGCAGGCCAGCATGTTCTGGGGGAGCGCCAGTGGTGGCGCAGGCGGTTTGGAAGGGGTTGCATCCGGCACGCGGCGGCTGCGCCAGATACCGATGGCGACGGCCAGGACCACCAGCAAGACCAGGTATTTCATACGCTGCGGCCCAGAACGACTTCCATGACAAAGCGGGAGCCCACATAGGCCAGCAAAAGCAGTGCCGCGCCTGCATAAAGCACGCGCACCGCGTTGCGGCCCCGCCATCCGAAGCGGGCTCGTCCCACAAGCAGGGTTGCAAACGTGAGCCAGGACAGCAGCGAGAACACAGCCTTGTGGTCCCATCGCCAAGCCCTGCCGTACAGCGTGTCGCCAAACAGCCAGCCCGCCAGCAGGGTGGCGGTCAGCAGGATGAAGCCTGCCGTCACAAAGCGGAAGGTCAGGCGCTCCAGTGTGAGCAAGGGGATGCCGCTGTGGGGGTCTTCGGCCTGGCGGATGCGCTGCTCTGCGCGTGTCATGAGCCAGGCATGCACCACGGCGGCGGCAAACAAACCGTAACAGGCAATGCCCAATGCCAGGTGCAGCGGCAGCCAGGCGGAAGCCGCCACGTGCAGCGGCTGGCCGGGAAAGAGCACTGCCAGCACGATGGCCACGGCGCCCAGTGCCGCCAGAACCCAGCGCGACTGCATCTGCGGAAAGAGCTGTCGCTCCACCGCATACACCGTCAACACCAGCCAGGCGGTCATCGACAAGGCGGGCGCAAAACCAAATCGGGGGGCGTCGCCCCACAAGCCCCATACCAGTACCGCGCCGTGCAGTACCCAGGCCACCAGCAGCGCATTGCGTGCCGCTGTGGCCCCCAGCCGTGAGGGCGCGGCGGCGGGCACGGCGTATGCCACGGCAGCGGCCAGGGCCAGCAGCCAGCTGGCGGGGGAAGCACTGGGTAAAATCATGGATCGCAGTTTAGCCTTTCGCCCCACCGCCAGCACCCTGACGCGCAGGCAATACCGGACATCTTCCCTATGGCCTCCGCCCTTACCGACAAACTCACACGCCTCGTCAAGGAGATGCGTGGCCAGGCCCGCATCACCGAATCCAACGTGCAGGACATGCTGCGCGAAGTGCGCATGGCGCTGCTGGAGGCCGACGTAGCCTTGCCGGTGGTGCGCGACTTCATTGCCCGGGTCAAGGACAAGGCCCTGGGTCAGGAAGTGTTGGGTTCACTCAAGCCTGGGCAGACACTGGTCAGTATCGTCAACCGGGAACTCGCCGCCACCATGGGTGAAGGGGTGGCCGATATCAATCTGGCCGCCCAGCCACCGGCCGTGATCCTGATGGCCGGCCTGCAGGGCGCGGGCAAGACCACCACCACGGCCAAGCTGGCCAAGCATTTGATCGAAAAGCGCAAGAAGAAGGTGCTCACCGTCTCGGGCGACGTGTACCGCCCTGCGGCCATCGAGCAGCTCAAGACGGTCACCAAACAGGCCGGTGCGGAGTGGTTCCCGAGCACGCCTGACCAGAAGCCGCTCGATATCGGCCTGGCCGCGCTCGACTATGCCAAGAAGCATTACTTCGACGTGCTGCTGGTCGACACCGCTGGTCGCTTGGCTATCGACGAAGTCCTGATGAAGGAAATCAAAGACCTGCACGCAGCGCTGAACCCGGTGGAAACGCTGTTCGTGGTCGATGCCATGCAGGGGCAGGATGCGATCAACACCGCGAAGGCCTTCAAGGAGGCGTTGCCGCTCACCGGGATCGTGTTGACCAAGCTCGATGGCGATTCGCGTGGTGGTGCCGCGCTTTCGGTGCGACAGATCACGGGGGCCCCCATCAAGTTCGCCGGGGTGTCCGAAAAGCTCGATGGCCTGGAAGTGTTCGATGCCGAGCGCCACGCGGGCCGCATTCTGGGCATGGGCGACATCGTGGCGCTGGTGGAGCAGGTCACCGCCGGTGTGGACATGGAGGCGGCGCAAAAGCTGGCGGCCAAGGTCAAGAGCGGTGACGGATTCGATCTGAACGACTTCCTCTCCCAGATTCAGCAGATGAAACAGATGGGTGGGCTTTCCAGTCTGATGGACAAGCTGCCGTCGCACCTCACCGCCAAGGCCGGTGCCGTGGACATGGACAAGGCCGAGAAGGACATCAAGCGCAAGGAAGGCATCATCCAGAGCATGACGCCGCTGGAGCGCCGCAAGCCCGACCTCATCAAGGCCACACGCAAGAAGCGCATCGCGGGTGGCGCGGGCGTGCATGTGCAGGAAGTCAACCGCCTGCTCAAGGAGTTTGAGCAGATGCAGGGCATGATGAAAAAGATGAAGGGCGGCGGCCTGATGAAGATGATGAAGAAGATGGGCGGCATGAAGGGCATGGGCGGGGGCGGCATGCCCAAGATGCCTTTCTGAGCACCGCGGGCACTGGCATGAAAAAACCCTGAAGAGGCGCTGCTTCTTCAGGGTTTTTGCATGCTTGGAAGCGGCCGTGCCTACGGCTCTTGCAGCCAGTTCTTGAGGGGCTGGTCTGCCCAGGCCTTGGCCTTGTCTCCGACAAAGAGGCGTGGCTGGGACGGTGAGACCTTGCGGCGCTTTTCCTGTGCTGCGATTGCCTTTTGCGCTTCTCCCATCCAATCGGCCATCGAACGGTTTTCTGCACCTGACTGGCTAAACAGCGCTTCGGCAAATGGCGTGTTGTTGCCGTTGTATTGGCAATTGAAGGTGGTGCGGCCCACGTCCGTGGCCGCGAGCACCACCCGGTTCGGAGCCTTCAGGGGCTCGACGAACGCACCGCTGTAGCAGGCGGAAAGCACCACCAGCGTGGGCACCTTGTTCAGCGGCGCCAGCGCATCGCTGAGGGCTTTGGTGGTGATGGGCGGTACGTGTTTGCCGCCCACGCTGATATTTAGCAGGCCGGGGTTGCTGTGGGTCGATATGAGCAGCAAAACGCGGTCTTGCGGGCGCGCCACTTCAGCCATTTTTGACATCACCAGCGAAAAATTCTCTGGGGTGGCCTGTGGCCAATCGGTGGGCTGGTCGCGTGCTGGATTGGCCAGCTTGAGCATCAGCGCGTTTGGATCGATGGCTTTGACCAGCTTTTCGGCAAGCAGCACGTCGTTGCGGAAGGCTTTGGACTGCGAATGCATCGCAAATCCCGCAAAAATGACGCGCCCTGGGGGCTCGGGGGGAGGAGGAGGTGCTGGTGCGGCGACCGGGGCAGATGCTGTGACAGGCGCTTGCGCGGGGGGCATGGCGCAGCCTGTGAGTGCTACAGCCAGGGTGAGTGTGCTTGCGCGGAACAGCCGCCAGTGGGCGACAGGTGAAAACAGAGACGAGGGCATTGATAGCGGGGCCGCGCACTGCCTAAAACCGCAATAAGCGGTTTTAGGTATAGGGGCTGGGTGGAAAGGATACGCATCGTAACGGGCGCAAGACCGAGGTTCAGAGCGTATTGATGCTCCATGTTTATGCTATTTTTAGGTCCTAGCGCTTGATGGTAAACATTTTATTGCTATTGATATGGTAGCGATATCAAAAAAGCCGGTGCATGCACCGGCTTGTGGTTTGTGTGAAATTTCTCACACTTTCACAGCGTTGCCAGCGGCGCTGGTCGTGCCAGTCGGCTTGCGTGCAACCATGCACGGCGCAGCACGGGGGGCGACCAGGATTCCTCGGGGATGAGCAGAAGGCGTTGCGCGCGCATGGCCTTGCCCAGAGCGATCTGGCTCGTCAATACAGCCAGCGGAATCGCCAAGGCCAGCGGCAGTCCGACGGGCATGAGCCACAACAAGGCGCTGCTGTCGATCAATGCCACGCCCACGGCCAGAAGACCAATCACCAGGCTCATCGGAGCCAGCTGGCGTGCGGCATGGCGCCACGGCACGGCGTGGGCTTCGCGCGGGGGCGACTTCCATTCCAGCTTCAGGCCTGTGAGTGCAATCAGTACAAACAGCGAATGCGCCAACATGCGGATAGGGGCCTGCAGGATGGCCAACACGCTCTCCAGCGCAGCGCTCTTGAGCAGGCTGACGGTGCCGCCGTACTCCTTTTGCTCGCGGCGCATGAACACGGCGGCCACGCCCAGGATGCGGGGCAGGAACAGCATACACAGCGTCCATGCCCACAGCGAGAGCAGTTCGGCCGGCAGAATGTGCCAGTCGGCCACGAGCTTGGCGCCCGAAAGCCACAGGGCCGTGCCCAGCGTGAGGAAGGCCAGCCACAACGGTGCCGACAGGTAGGCCATGGCCCCTGTGATGAACATCGAGCGGTGCACGGCGTGGATGCCAGGTTCGGCCATCAGGCGTGCGTTCTGCAGATTGCCCTGGCACCAGCGGCGGTCGCGCTGCAGTTCGGCCAGCAGGTCGGGGGGCTGCTGTTCATAGCTGCCGATCAGGTCCGATACCAGCCACACGTGGTAGCCGGCGCGGCGCATCAGCGCAGCTTCGACAAAGTCGTGCGACATGATGCCGCCCGCCAGGCCGCCTTTACCCTTGATGGGGGCCAGTGCACAGTGCTCCATGAAGGGAGCCACGCGGATGATGGCGTTGTGGCCCCAATAGTGGGATTCGCCCAGCTGCCAGTACTGCATGCCCAACGTGAACAGGCGGCCCGTGACACGCGATGCGAATTGCTGCGCGCGGGCGTGCAGCGTGACGTGGCCAATGGCCTGCGTCGCGGTCTGGATGATGCCAGCCGTGGGGTTGGCTTCCATGAGCTTGGCCATCGAGACGATGCAGTCACCGCTCATCACGCTGTCGGCGTCCAGCACCACCATGTAGCGGTAGTCCTTGCCCCAGCGGCGGCAGAAGTCCGCCACGTTGCCAGCCTTGCGGTGTGTGCGGCGGGCGCGCAGTCGGTAGTACACCTGCACTTGCGGTTGCTGGCTGTGCTGTGCCAGGGCGCTGCGCAGTTCTTCCCATGCGGCGCGCTCGGCCCGGGCGATGGCGGGGTCATAGCTGTCGGACAGCACATACACGTCGAAGGTGGCCCCGTGGCCGGTGGATGCCACCGACTCGCACGTTGCCCGCAGCCCTGCAAACACCGTGGCCACGTCCTCGTTGCAGATTGGCATGATGATGGCCGTGCGCGCGTCAGGCGCCAGCGCATGCTCCACAACGCTGCGTACGGACAGCGCATGTTTGTCGCCGCGTAGCATCACCCAAAAGCCCATCAGCCCCGTGAGGAAGCCTGTGACCACCCAGGCAGACAGCAGCGCGAACAGTGCGATCTGGCCGTAGCCCAACCAGGGGTTCTCATACTCGGGTTGCACCCCCGCAAACAGAAAACTTGCCAGGGCCGTGGTCAGCACGGTCAGCACGGCAAAGGTCCAACGGCGGCGCTGCGCGGCGCCTTCCCATGCCTGGGTTGGCCGGTTTTCGGGTGATGTGGGATGGCTGACCTTGGCGCGACCGGTCAGCTTGAGAAGCAGGGCTGTGCCCACGCTGTTCCAGAAGCCGCGCCAGGGGACGGGCGCCATGGAGCCTCGGTGGACCGGCGGTGCGGTGACGGCATTCGGGTGCCGTTCCTCGCGCAGTGCACTGCGCTGGGGGTGGTGGTGCACCGTGGGGCTTACTCGGGAAGAATGATGTGCGTCCATGTTTCACTCACAGCGTTGTTGTCGTGTTGAAGAAAAGCGCGCAGCTCGATCGGACGATCGGCTTTTTGGCGCTGTACGCGAACAGTCATGCGCCACTGGTCGGTGGCGGGATTGCGGTAGACGATGTTTTCCAGCACCTTGCCGTTGGCGTCGGTGCTCACCACCGCCTTGACGACAGCTTCGGCCGGCAGGGCCTTGAGTGCGGGGCCGTCGAAGTCGACGACAAACTGCGCCTGCTGGCGCAGGGCGGCAGCGGTCTCTTTGGTGTAGCCCATGCCGCGTCGCGATTGCGTGGCCCAGGCGCCGGGCGGCCGCTGCTGCCCATCGCCTTGCCAGCTCAGCTCATAGGCAAATTCCAGGGGCTGGCCGGATGCGGGCATCTGGGCAGGCACCCAATACGCCACGATGTTGTCGTGCGTCTCATCGGGGGTGTTGAGCTGCACCAGTTCCACGCGGCCTGCGCCCCAGTCGTGCAGGGGGCGCACCCAGGCGCTGGGGCGGCGCTCATACCGGGCTTCCACGTCCTCATAGTTCGCCCATTGGCGGTCACGCTGCATCAGGCCAAAACCCTTGGGGTTCTTTGTGGCGAACGACGTGACCAGGGTCTGCTTGGGGTTCTGCAGCGGGCGCCACAGCCACTCGCCCTCGCCGGTGGCGATCATCAGGCCGTCGGAGTCGTGTACCTCGGGCCGGAAGTCGTCCTTGCGGGGCTGGTTCTCGCCGAAGAAGAACATGCTGGTCAACGGCGCAATGCCCAGCGTGGCGATGGGCTTGTTGCCGGCGCCGGGCCGCACAAAGATGCGGCTGCGCACGGTAGCGGTGGTCTGCGTGCCCGGCTGGATGTCGAAGCGGTAGGCGCCAGTGGCGCGCGGCGAATCCAGCAGCGCATAAACCGTGACTTGCGTGGACAAGGGATCGGGCCGCACCAGCCAGAACTCGGTGAAGCGTGGGAACTCTTCGCCACTGCCACCCACGGTGTCGATGGCCAGTCCGCGCGCAGACAGGCCGTATTGCTGGCCCTTGCCCAGTGCGCGGAAGTAGCTGGCGCCCTGGAAGACCACCAGTTCATCCTTGTAGGCGCTGGAGTTGAGGTGGTTGTGCAGGCGAAAGCCCGCAAAGCCCAGGTCGCCCCAGGCCTCGGGCCGCACTTGGTTCTTGCCGTAGTCGAAGTCCGCACGGCTGTAGCCGATGTGGCGCGCGCCTTGGGGCGTCACTTCATTGATCAGCACCGGCTCCTTCTGGTACAGACCCAGGTGGAAGAACATGGCCTCGAACGGCAACTTTTCGGCGCGCCACAGGGCACGGTCGGGGCGCCAGCGGATGTCGCGCACCTGGTCGTAGTTGAGTTTGGCGAGGTCGGCGGGGAGCTTGTCGCTGGATGTGCGATACGGCTTCTCCGCCCGTTCCCGGGCCATGCGGGTGACGCTGTCGAAATCGAAGCTCTGTGCCTGTGCTGCGCCTGCCAACAGAGCGGTGGCCAGCGCCATTGCGGCCTGAGGGAGTCGACCGGTGAAGCGTAAACGGTGAGAAAAAACAGCTTGCATGCTGGAACTAGGGCAAACCCTGTGCCAGCTTGAAAAAGATGTTCTAAATCAACGGTTTAGGTGACTAACTGCATGTAAGCAGTTGTGCGGCCCGTGGATCGGCGTGTAAATCCGGAGTTTCTGTCGCCATGTGGCGACAGCGAGGCGAAGCGCTTGAGAAAAACTGAGGAAAATCAAAGGCTTAGTCGTGTCGCTCATCAGCGACGTCTTCATTGTCTGCTGCGTCGTTCTTGAAGTGCCCGGGGGTCAGTGCATGTTTTTGCAGCAGCCTGTAGAACTCCGTGCGGTTGCGCTGTGCCAGGCGCGCGGCGTCGGCCACATTGCCATCCGTCATCTTGAGCAGACCCACCAGGTACTCGCGCTCAAAGCGCTGGCGGGCCTCGGCAAAGCTCAGTACCTGGGTGGACGGCGTGCGCAATGCGCGCTGTACCAGCGTCAGGGGCACCAGTGGCGTGGTGGACAGGGCGCACACCTGTTCGACGACGTTGTAGAGCTGGCGCACATTGCCGGGCCAAGCGGCGAGGGTCAGGGCCTTGAGCGCCTCGGGCGCGAAGCCCGACAGGCGCTTGTCGTACTTGCGCACCAGCTTGTCGAGAAAGTGGTTGGCCAGCAACGCGATGTCCTCGCGACGGTCTGCGAGGGTGGGCAGCGCCAGTGTGACCACATTGAGCCGGTAGTACAGGTCTTCGCGGAACTGGGTCGTGGCCATGGCGGCCTCCAGATCGCGGTGTGTGGCTGAGATGATGCGCACGTCGATGGGAATCGACTGGCTGGCCCCCACGGGGCGTACCGCACGCTCTTGCAGCACCCGCAGCAGCTTGACCTGCAGGGCGGGCGGCATGTCTCCAATCTCGTCCAGCAGCAAGGTGCCGCCTTCCGCAGCCTGGAACAGCCCCTTGTGGTTGCTGACCGCATCGGTAAAGGCACCTTTGACGTGGCCAAACAGTTCGGATTCGAGCAGGGCTTCGGGGATGGCGCCGCAGTTGACGGCCACAAAGGGGTGGCGTGCCCGCGGACTGGCGCGGTGGATGGCCTGGGCCAGCAGCTCTTTGCCCGAGCCGCTATCGCCCAGCAGCAGCACGCTGGCGTCCGACTGGGCCACCATGTAGGCCTCGGCCAGCAGGTCGGTCATGCGGTTGGAGCGGCTCACGATCTCGGCGCGCCAGGCTTCGTTGGCATGGGCGTGCGTGACCGCAGGGGCGCTGAGGGCCAAGGCCTGGGCAATTTTTTCCAGCAGTTCTTTGCCGTCGTAGGGTTTGGTCAGGTAGGTGAACACCCCGCGTGACGTGGCTTCCACGGCATCGGGAATGGTGCCGTGCGCAGTGAGCAGGATGACCGGCAGCGAAGGGTGCCGCGCACGCACTTCGTCGAACAGCGCGAGGCCATCGCGCCCAGGCAGGCGCACATCGCTCAGCACGAGCTGCGGGCGCGCCATGTCCAGCTGGGCCAGCGCCGCCTCGGCCGAGCCCACGGCGACCACGTCATATCCTGCGGCCTGCAGGCGCAGCGACAGCAGTCGCAGCATGTCGGCATCGTCGTCCACCACGAGGACACGGGCGCGTGGCGTTGCGCGGGATGGGGTGGAGGTAGCTGCCATGGCGGGTTCTTTCGCACCTTCTGGAGAAGGTCAGGGCGCTGGGCGTTGGGGGCTGCTGCCCGGAAGAGAGGCCGGTGCCGCGGGAAGCGGGGCAGGGCGTGTGGTCAGGCTGCGTTCGATAGCGCGCACCGCCTCCAGCCGCTCATTGAGTTGATCATTGCGGCGCTGCGCTTCGCGCAGTTGTTGGGTTTGCCGCTCCAATTGGTCTTCCAGTCGGCGTTGCTGCAGAAGCCGCGATTCCATCAGTCGCGCCAAGGGGTGCAGGACTTGCGCCGCAGCCGCGGTGTTGCCCATCACGCGCTGCACCAGGCCCAGGGCGCGGGCCGTATCGACGGGTTGGCGCGTTTGCGCCAGCGCTGTGGCCAGAAGAAGCGAGGTCTCTACCGATGCATCTTCCGCCTCGCCCAGACGGGCAATCTCTTTGGCCAGTTCTGCGGGGGCCATGCGCAGGGTACGGTCCGTTTGCGCCAGCACCTGCAACACCGGGGCGGCATCCTGGGGGGCCTCCGTGGCGGAGATCTGGCGGGCGTTGGGAGATTCCGCCGCCACGGAGGGTGAGGGCGCAATGGCCGTGGCCGTGGGCTGTGCAGGCGCGGCCACTGCCTGGGGGGCGGTTGCATTGCAGCCTGCCATCGTGAGTGCCGCCACCAGCAACAAGACCCACGCCGGAAGGTTCAGAGGGCGTGGGTGGAGCGGGTGGGCGGAAAGACTGCTAGGCAGCATGCGGTAGTTCCATGCGAAAAAAGGAGTGGACGCCATCTTCCACCAGCCGCACGCTGCCGCCGTGGGCGACGACGTACTCCTGGACGATTGATAGCCCGATTCCGGTGCCTCGCACGGCGTCGTCGGGCTGGCGTATGCCCCGGTAAAAGGGCTCAAACACGCGGTCGCGGTCGGCTTTGGCCACGCCGGGTCCCTGGTCCGAGACATCCACGCGCACGCATTCCGCATGGCGGGAAAGAGCAAGCCGCACCGTTCCCCCCTTGGGTGAGAAACGAATGGCATTGGACAGCAGGTTGCTGACCGCCGAGGCGATTTTGTCGGCATCGATCTGCAACGAGACGGCGGAGCCCTCCACGAGTAACCTCAGGCCCCGGGCTTGCCACTGCAGGCGCTGGGCCTCCACTTGGGCTTCCAGCAGCGCGAGCAGGTCGGTATCGCGCCGCTGCAGCTGGCGCGCCTCAAAGGCCGCTGCATTGAAGCGCAGCAAGGCTTCGATCTCCCCCTGCAAGACCAGCGTATTGTGGTGAAGGATCTGTGTCACTTCGCGCTGACCGGCATTGAGTTCACCGGTCACTCCGTCCTGCAAAAGTGCCACACCCTCGCGCAGCGCTGCCAAGGGTGTCTTCAGTTCGTGTGAGACATGGCGCAGGAAGCGGGCCTTGTCGGAATCCAGTTCCAGCAGTCTGAGCCGCAGCCATTCCAGCTGTTGCCCCACGCGGCGCACGTCGTCGGGGCCGGAGATCACGACGGGCGCTTCGAGCTGGTTTTCGCCCAACCGCCGGATCGTGCCTTCCAGTCGCTTGAAAGGACGGGCGAGCCAGATGCCCAGCGCCAAGGCCAGTACCAGCGCCAGGACGATCACTCCCACCACCTGGTGCGTCACGTTGCTGCGGCTCGCCTCCACCTGGTCCTGCAGTGCACGGTTGCGTTGGGTATTGATGTCCTGGACCGATTGCACGATGTCAGTGTGCAGTGCCTCCAGTGCGACAAATTTTTCCGCGACCAGTTGCTCGTTCTCCAGCGACCGCCCCGGCGGGGCATCCAGCAGCGCCTTGACGGCGTCGAGATGCGCGCGCCATTGGCTGGTCTGGTCTTCGGGAAGGCCGCCCTGGTGCAACTGGTCGAGAATGGCCTGCGCTTCCACGGACATTTCGTTGAAGCTGCGGCGCAGCGGCGCATCCCGCAGCACCAGGGACTGGCGGGCCGCGCGTTCCAGCGCTTGCCCGCGCTGGTTCAGCGCCTGGGCGGCTGTGCTGAGGGCGATGGCCTCGGCGGCACCATGGCGGCTTTGAACCATGAGCTGTTCCAGCGTGTAGAGCGCGCGCAATGAACTCACCCCCAGCAATCCTGCTATCAGCAGAAACGCCAGCAGCAGCAGCTGTTGGAACGAGAGGCCGCGCAGCGGGCCGTCGGCCTTGTGCAGATCTGCGTGCGCCAGGTTGTCTGCAGGTTTTGCCACGGGTGTCGGGTGCGCGTCAGGCAGCGAGCGCCGCCTCGCTGATGCACACTTCTCCGCGCAGCGTGTAGGCCTTTGCTTCGGTGATCGTCACATCCACCATCTGGCCCACCAGGCGGGGCTGGCCCACAAAATTGACCACACGGTTGCATTCGGTGCGCCCCATCAGTTCGGTGGCGTCGCGTTTGGAGGCGCCTTCCACCAGGATGCGCTGCACCGATCCCACGCGGCTTTCGCTGATGGACTTGATGTTGGCGTTGATCACGCCCTGCAGGTGCTGCAGGCGGCGCAGCTTTACATCGTGTGGCGTGTCGTCGTGCAGGCCTGCGGCAGGCGTGCCGGGGCGCGGGCTGAAGATGAAGCTGAAGCTGTTGTCGAAGTGGATGTCGTCGATCAGCTTCATCATCTTGTTGAAGTCGTCTTCCGTCTCGCCCGGGAAGCCGACGATGAAGTCGCTGCTCATGGCCAGGTCGGGGCGGATGGCGCGAAGCTTGCGCACGGTGCTCTTGTACTCCATGGCGGTGTAGCCGCGCTTCATGGCCATCAGGATGCGGTCGCTGCCGTGCTGCACGGGCAGGTGCAGGTGGCTGGCAAGCTTGGGCAGTTTGGCGTACGCCTCGATCAGCCGGGGCGTGAATTCATTGGGGTGGCTGGTGGTGTAGCGGATGCGTTCGATGCCTGGGATGTCAGACACGTATTCGAGCAGCAGCGCGAAGTCGGCGATCTCTGCCGTGCCGCCCATCTTGCCCAGGTAGGCGTTCACGTTCTGGCCCAGCAGCGTGATCTCCTTGACGCCCTGGTCGGCCAGGCCCGCCACCTCCACGAGCACATCGTCGAACGGGCGACTCACCTCTTCGCCGCGCGTATAGGGCACCACACAGTAGCTGCAGTATTTGCTGCAGCCTTCCATGATGGAGACAAAGGCGCTCGCACCTTCGACCCGCGCCGGTGGCAGGTGGTCGAACTTCTCGATCTCGGGGAAGCTGATGTCCACCTGGGGCTTGTCCAGGCGATCGCGCTGGTTCAGCAGCTCAGGCAGGCGGTGCAGGGTCTGGGGGCCGAACACCACGTCCACATAGGGCGCGCGCTTGATGATCTCGGCGCCTTCCTGGCTGGCAACGCAGCCGCCCACGCCGATTTTCACACCGCGCGCTTTCAGGTGCTTGATGCGGCCCAGGTCACTGAATACCTTCTCTTGCGCCTTCTCGCGTACCGAGCAGGTGTTGAACAGAATGAGGTCGGCTTCGTCCACATTTTGCGTGGGCTCATAGCCCTGGGCGGCGTTGAGCACGTCGGCCATCTTGTCCGAGTCATACTCGTTCATCTGGCAGCCGAAGGTTTTGATAAAGACTTTTTTGGCCATGGAGGGCTCGCTATCGGAAAAAGGGCAGGGCGGAGCGCCACTGCGCACCGCAAGCATTGAATCGACTGCGCCGTGGCGTAGGGCGCAGTCGCTGTGTTATTTCTTGATGGGGTCGGATTCGGCGCGGTAGTTGCGCTCGACCGTGTCACTGCCCTTGCGGGGTTGTTCGGCTTCACCCTGGGTCAGGATCCACGCGGTGATCAGCATGCCTGTGCTGGTTTCGATGACGTAGTTCACCTTGTAGCTCTGGCCTAGCACAGTGTGGGCCATGACCAGCGTGTTCTGTGGGCTCAGCAGCCGCATGCCGGGCGCCATGCGGATGGTGCGGCCATTGAGCGTGGCCTCCGACACCGTGTTGAGGGTCAAGGTGCCGCGCAGAGCCGCATCGGGAAAGTTGCGCATGCCTCCGAGCCCCGGCTGGACCTGGGCAGCAGCAGGCAGCGCGGCATACAGCAAAGCACTGGCAAGCCCAGCGACTAGGTGCCGACTGAGATTCCGCATGGGAGAGGCGTGGGAGGTTGTGCAGCGATTCATGGTTTACATCCAGGGGCTGAAAGAAGAATTTTAGGGCGTGCCTGCCGTTTGAGGGGGCTCTTGAACCCGCAGGCCATCCGAGGCCGGTGACGCACGCCTGCGCGGGCATGCAGTGATGCCCGGCACATGCGCCAGCAGCACGGCACCAATGAAAAACCCACAGTGGGTTGCCGCACTGTGGGTTTGATTTGGTGGTCGTAGGTGGACTTGAACCACCGACATCAGCATTATGAATGCTGCGCTCTAACCAACTGAGCTATACGACCGAAGCCCCAAATTATAGAACAAAAATTATTGGTGTGTGAAGTTCGCGGCGCGTTTGTTCATGAAAGCGTCCATACCTTCCTTTTGGTCCTGGGTGGAGAACAGGGCGTGGAAGAGCCGGCGCTCGAACATCACGCCGTCCGACAGGCTGCCTTCAAAGGCACGGTTGACCGATTCCTTGGCTGCCATCACGGCGATTTGTGAGAAGCCTGCAATGATGATGGCGGCACCCAGCGCTTCGTCCATGAGCTTGTCATTGGGTACCACGCGGCTGACCAGACCGGCGCGCTCGGCTTCCACCGCGTCCATCATGCGCCCTGTCAAGGCCATGTCCATCGCCTTGGATTTGCCCACTGCACGCGGCAGGCGCTGCGTCCCGCCCGCGCCGGGGATCACGCCCAGCTTGATTTCTGGCTGGCCAAACTTGGCGTTTTCAGCGGCGATGATGAAATCGCACATCATGGCCAGCTCGCAGCCTCCCCCCAGGGCAAAGCCGCTGACAGCGGCAATGACGGGCTTGCGGATGGATCGGATGGCTTCCCAGTTGCGGGTGATGTAGTCCCCCTTGTAGGTGTCGGCAAAGCTGTATTTCGCCATGGCACCAATGTCAGCACCCGCCGCAAACGCCTTTTCGCTGCCAGTGACGACAATGCAGCCAATTCTTTCGTCCGCATCGAAAGCTTTCAGCGCCGTGCCCAGCTCGTTCATGAGTTGGTCATTCAGCGCATTGAGCTGCTTGGGCCGGTTGAGCGTGATGATGCCGACCTTGTCCGCTTCGACGCGGACCTCGATGGTTTCGTAGGACATGAAATCTCCAGGGTTTATAGGTGGTTATGACTGCACGGACGAATATACCCAAGCAGGCCCGAACCGCGCGCTGGTAGGTAAAACACCGTATCGCGCCAGACGCATGTCCCCTGTTCAGTTCAGCCAGCGCCCTACGGCGGCGGCGTTGGCAATCGACAGGCTGACCGTGTCTGGCACCGTCGTGGTCGGCGTGGTGCTGCGGGAGGCCTTCTTTGACAGAGGGGTCGGGCTGCGGGCTGGGAGATCGAGTTGCAGGCGCAGCAGACGCCCGTCCCGTGCCACCAGAGCGGTCAGCGATGTCTCGGTGCCAGCGTAGAACGCTACGTCTTCCAGTTTGCTAATGCGCCAACCCTGACCGTTCACGTCGATGCCTAGCCACTCGTCACCTGGCGCCATGCCTGCCTTTTCGGCAGGGCCGCCTCGTAGCACGGTCTTGATATGGATGCTGTGGTTTTCCCCCACCCGCAGTCCCAGCCGCTGCGCCCATTGGGGTGTCTCAGCCTTGAGTGACACACCGTTGGCTTCCAGAAGCTCTACCAGAGGGAGTTCCGTGGTGCTGTGCACCCACTGCGCCAGCTCCGTACCGAAAGATCGGCCAGACAGTTCTTTCAACACAGCAAGCACATCTTCCTGGGTCATCGGGCCACCCTGGCACTGCGTCCACAGCGTGCGCATGACCTCGTCCAGGTTCGTCTTTCCCTCACGGCGGAGGGCGAGGTCCAGGCACAGGGCCACCAGTGAGCCCTTGGTGTAGTAACTAACCGTCGCGTTGGGGGTGTTTTCGTCCTGGCGGTAGTACTTGACCCAAGCGTCAAAGCTGGACTGCGCCACGGTCTGTACGGTCCGACCCGGGGTCTGCAGTACCTGGTTGATGGTCTTGGTGACGAGCTTCAGATAGACCGCATCATCGATCAATCCGGCGCGGCGCAGCAGCAGGTCGTCGTAGTAGCTGGTGAAGCCCTCGAAGAACCACAGCAGTTCTGTGTAATTTTCCCGCGCGTAGTCGTATTCGGCAAACTCAGCGGGGCGCAGCCGCTTGACGTTCCAGGAGTGGAAGTACTCATGGCTGATCAGTCCCAACAGGGTGGTGTATCCATCGCCAGTTCGGGTCTCATCCATCCGTGGCAGGTCGCGCCGGCCGCAGATAAGTGCGGTGGAGTTGCGGTGCTCCAACCCCCCGTAGCCGTCGCCCACGGCGTTGAGCATGAACAGGTAGCTCTTGAAAGGAGCCTTGCCCTCGCCATGCCAGAAGCGGATCGCGGTCTCACAGATCTTCTGGGTGTCTCCCAGCAGGCGTTTGCCGTCAAAAGAGGGAGCCGCTCCGGCCACCACAAAGCGGTGCGGAACACCGCAGGCTGTGAAACGGCCGGTCCAGAACAGGCCCATCTCTACCGGGCAATCGACCAGCTCGTCGTAGTTTGTCGCCACGTAGAGGCCAAAACCCTTCTTGTCTATCTTGAGGGGAGAGAGTCCGGTGGCCGCCGACCAGGCGGCTGTGGCAGATGTGCTTGCAATATCGAGCGTGTGGCGTTGCTTCTCCTGCCCGTGCACGCGCAGGCACAGACTGGTGCCATTGAAAAAACCGCGCGATGCGTCAAGCCAGGCTGTGCGCACCGAGGTGTCGTAGGCGCAGACGACATATGTCAGGACCAGTGGCTTGTGCGCGCTGCAGTCTGCTTGCCACCGGTGCTTGTCCAGTTGCGTGAGCTTCACCTCCTGCTTGCCCTGGCGGGCTTTCAGTTCTTGCAGGTTTTTGGAGAACTCCCGCACCAGATAGCTCCCTGGAATCCAGGTTGGCAGCGAGACCTCTTGCAGCGCCTTCGGATGGGTGATCGTCAGTGCTATGCGAAATAGATGAGCGTGCAGGTCCCACGGCTCAATACGGTAGTGGATGGCGGCGGGTTCCGGCTTGGGGGGTGAGGGCATGGGCAGCTGCTGGTGTTCGGACTTCGCGGAGGGGTGGCGCAATCCAGGAGGGCAAGGGGCTGCGCGAATGCGAAACGCGTGTCAGTTGGCTGAGGGCGTTTCGCTGCTGGCTTCGGCCAAGCGTTTTTCCACCTCTTTGGCACCGATGGCGCCTGGCACGCGGGCACCGTTGGCAAAAATCAGTGTAGGTGTCCCAGTGATCTTGTGCTTGCGGCCAAACGCCAGGTTGCGCTGCAGAGCGCTGGTATCGCAGCTTGCTGCGGGCGCGGGTTTGTCCCGCACCATGAGATCCTGCCAGGCCGTCACCTGGTCCTTGGCGCACCAGATATTGCGCGACTTTTCGGCGGAGTCTGGGCTGAGGATGGGGTATAGGAACAGATATACCGTGACGTTATCCACGTTCTGAAGGTCGCGCTCAAAACGTTTGCAGTAGCCGCAATTGGGGTCTTCAAACACCGCCACCTTGCGTTTCCCGTCTCCCCGCACGATGGTGAAGGCGTCTTTGATTGGCAAGGCAGAAAACTCGACGGCCGTGAGCTTGGCAATGCGGTCTTCCGTCAGATTCCTGCGCACCTTCGTATCGATCAATTCGCCCTGGATCACGTAGTTGCCCTTGGCGTCGGTGTAGAACAGGTCCGTCCCGATGCGTACCTCGTAGAGGCCCTTCATGGGCGTGGAGCGCACTTCGTCGATCTTGTCCATTTGGGGAATGCGTTCGGCGAGTGCCTTGCGGATGTCCGCTTCCTGCGCGGTGGCAGCGAGACTTGAGGCCAGCGCAGCGGCTGCGAGCAAGGTGGGAATCAGTTTCATGGTGTTCTCGTTCAAGCGATCTGGCGGTCTGCCGATGGCGGCTACCGGTTTGGTCAATAGTTTCCCATGGCCTGGCGGGCCACGAAGTTCTTCAAGGGGCCGCTCAGTTCAAAGCCCTTCATTCCCCAATTGCGCAGCGCTTGCAGTGGCCCCTCCTGACGAGAGAAAAGCTGCTGCAGGCCGTCTGTCGCCAATCCCATTGGCAACAGGGCTGCCTTGCGCTTGCGCTCATAACTCCGCAGCAGCCGCAGATCAGCCACGCTGCGCCAATAGTCGCGCCCGTGCAGAATGTCTGCGAGGGTCTGGGCATCCGCCAAGCCCAGGTTCAGCCCCTGGCCTGCGAGCGGATGCACGTTGTGCGCTGCGTCACCAGCCAACACCCAGCTTCGCGGGCTCTTGTCATTGGTGGGCACGGTGCCACACCAACGGTCTGCCGTTGCAAGCTGCAAGGGCCAGGTTGCGCGGTCCGCACTCAGCGCCAGCGTACCCAAGGTTTCCTGGCTGACCACCTGGAGCTTCTGTGCGAATTCTTCGGGGGACAATGTCATCAGCGGCGCTACCTGCTCCTGCAAGACGGACCATACAACCGCCACGGAGTTCCCCAGCGGACCCCCCAAAGGCAAAAAAGCCAGGATGCCGTCGGGCAAGAACCATTGTCGCGCCACCTGTTCATGGCCCCGTTCGCATTGCAATCGGGTGGCGATGGCGTGCTGCCCATACGGCGTCACCCGAAAATCCACACCAAACTCTTCGCGCGTACGGCTGGCACGGCCCTCGCAAACCACTGTCAGTGCCGCCGGCACTGGAGAATCGACCATTTCCACCTGTGGCTGGTAGCGCACGGCTTCGGCAAGGCGTGCCTCCAGGGCGGGCACGTCCACGATCCAGGCCAGGGCCTCAACCCCCTGGGCGGCTGCATCAAAATGCACGGCGCCATCCTGGTCGCCCTTTACCCGCATAGACCTGACCGCCGTAGCGTGCTCCGCATCGGGCCAGCTACGAAGCGATTCGAGCAGGTGGCGCGAGACCGTGTTCAGCGCGTAGGCCCGCACATCGGCCGCTGCGGAGACTCCGGTGCCGGGGGCGGGTAACAAGGCCACTTTCAGCCGTTCGCGGGCCAGTAGCAGCGCCAGAGTCTTGCCCACAATGCCGGTGCCGCGAATACAGATATCAAAGGTTTGGGCCATGGCGGCATTGTAGGAGGGGGCTTGTGCCACCGGGTACGGTGCAAAATCGGGCTCCCATTCCCCTGGTCTTTTTTTGAGGAGCACTTCCGCGTGAGTTTCTACCCTGATTCCGACCTGTCCGGCACCATCGCGCGCCTCTTCGTTTATCCCGTCAAGTCGTGCGCGGGCATCGAGGTGCAGGAGGCGCAGCTCACTGAAACAGGGCTGGATCTGGACCGTGCATGGATGGTGGTGGATGCTGAGGGCATGTTCCTGACCCAGCGCGCGCTGCCGCGCATGGCCTTGATCCGGCCGCAGCTCAAGAGCGACGAGATGGTGCTGCGCGCCCCCGGTATGCTGGCCTTGCATGTGGCCATCGATGCCGTTGAGGGGCCCGCCACGGTGACCGTATGGCGAGACACGGTGCCCGCCTGGGACATGGGCGCCGTGGCGGCACAGTGGTTCACTGATTTCCTGGGTCAGCCCTGTCGTCTTGTCCGTTTTGACCCCGAATACCGGCGCTTGTCCAGCATGGAGTGGACGGACGGTGTCGAGGCTCCGAATCAGTTCGCCGATGGCTTCCCTATGCTGGTGGCCAGCGAAGCGTCCATGGACGAGCTGAATGTGCGCCTTCAGGCTGCAGGCCATGCCGCCGTGGGCATCGAGCGGTTTCGCCCGAATGTGGTGCTGGCCGGGGTGGATGCACACGACGAAGACCGGGTGGACCTGGTGCGGGTGGACGCTGCCGAGGGTGAAATCCACCTGCAGCCCGTGAAGCCGTGCTCGCGTTGCCCTATTCCCGACATTGACCCCACTACGGCCCAAAGTACCCCTGTGGTGGGTGACATGCTGCGGACCTACCGGCAGGACAAGCGTCTCGATGGCGCCATCACGTTCGGAATGAACGCCATAGTGGGCCGGGGGGCGGGCCAAGTGCTGCGTGTGGGGCAGCGGGTGGCGGCCAATCTGCGCTTTGATTGAGGGTGTGAACAGGCAGTAGAAATGCGATTGCTGGCAGGCCCGTAAAATCGGCGGTTTGTCTCCGAATTCCAGAAAGCCCTGCCATGAGCCTCCAATGCGGCATCGTGGGCCTGCCCAACGTCGGCAAGTCCACCCTTTTCAACGCGCTGACCAAGGCCGGCATCGCCGCCGAAAACTACCCCTTCTGCACCATTGAGCCCAATGTGGGCGTGGTGGAAGTGCCAGACCCCCGTCTGCAGCAACTCGCCGAGATCATTTCGCCCGAACGCATTGTTCCGGCCATCGTCGAGTTCGTGGACATCGCCGGCCTGGTGGCAGGTGCCAGCCAGGGCGAAGGCCTGGGCAACCAGTTCTTGGCCCATATCCGTGAAACCGATGCCATCGTGAACGTGGTGCGTTGTTTTGAAGACGACAACGTGATCCACGTGGCCGGCCGTGTGGACCCGATCTCTGACATCGAAGTCATCCAGACGGAACTGTGCCTGGCCGACATGGGCACTGTGGAAAAGGCGCTCAACCGCTACACCAAGGCTGCCAAGTCGGGCAACGACAAGGACGCAGCCAAGCTGGTGGCGCTGCTCACGCGCATCCAGGCCGCACTCAACGAAGGCAAGCCTGCGCGCTCGGTCGAGATCACCAAAGAAGAGCAGCCTCTGCTCAAGTCCCTGTGCCTGATCACGGCCAAGCCTGCCATGTTTGTGGGCAACGTGAGCGAAGACGGCTTTGAGAACAACCCATTCCTTGACCGCCTCAAGGAATACGCCGCCAGCCAGAACGCCCCTGTGGTGGCCATCTGCGCCAAGATGGAAGCCGAGATGGCGGAAATGAGCGACGAAGACCGCGACATGTTTCTCGCCGAAATGGGCCAGACCGAGCCCGGCCTGGCCCGCCTGATCCGCGGCGCCTTCAAGCTCCTCGGTCTGCAGACCTACTTCACGGCAGGCGTGAAGGAAGTGCGTGCCTGGACCATCCACATCGGCGATACGGCGCCCCAGGCGGCCGGGGTGATCCACGGCGACTTCGAGCGTGGCTTCATCCGCGCACAGACCATCGCCTTTGAGGACTTCATCGCGCTCAAGGGTGAGCAGGGTGCCAAGGATGCAGGCAAGATGCGTGCTGAAGGCAAGGAATACGTGGTCAAGGACGGCGACGTGCTGAACTTCCTGTTCAACGTCTAACGCTGAAAGCTGCATCGGGCCACAGGCCCGATGGCCCCGCATCCCTGCAAGGCCCCTGGCGTGCAGGGTTTTTTTACGACCATTGATGAGGTGGTGGCCATCGCCAGCACGCATTGCCGTTTTCTATGAACACTGGAATCCTCTACGCCGCCCTGGCCTACACCGCCTGGGGCCTCTTTCCCCTGTATTTCAAACAGGTGGCAGATGTGCCCTCGCTGGAGGTGGTGATGCACCGCACGCTGTGGTCGCTGGTGTTTGTTTTTTGCGTGTTGATGGTGCGCAGGCAATGGTCCTGGATGGGGACTGTGCTGCGCCAGCCCAAAGTGCTGGCGGCATTTGCCTTGTCAGCGATGCTGTTGTCGGGTAACTGGCTTACCTATGTGTGGGCGGTGCAGAACGAGCATGTGGTGGACGCCAGCCTGGGCTATTTCATTCTTCCGTTGGTGAATGTTGCGCTGGGCTTTGTCTTCCTGCACGAGCGGCCTCGCCCAGGCCAGTGGCTTGCAGTGGCAGTGGCCGCTGCCGGGGTCCTGTGGTTAGCCGTGCAGGCTGGGCGCTTGCCCTGGATTGCACTGGTGCTGGCCCTGAGTTTTGGCTTCTATGGCTTGTTGCGCAAGGTCGCCGTGCTGGGTGCTCTGGAAGGTCTGGCGCTCGAAACCCTGGTGCTTGCGCCGGTGGCCGCCATCGTGCTGGGCTGGTGGGTGTGGCAGGGAGAAGGTGCGCTGGTGCAGGGCCCTCCCACCACCATCGGATGGCTGTTTCTCGCAGGCCCTATGACAGCGGTTCCGTTGCTGCTGTTTGCGGCGGGCGCCCGCCTTATTCCGATGTCCACCTTGGGCATTCTGCAGTACATCTCGCCCAGCCTGCAGTTCGCGCTGGGCGTGTGGCTTTTCCATGAACCGTTCCAGCCTACGCGCTTGGTAGGTTTTGTCTTGATCTGGGCTGCGCTACTGGTCTACACCCTGGAGGGCTGGTGGACGCGTCGCCAGGTTATCGCGGCCTGACGGCGTCGGTCTCCAGGCGCGCGAGTGAAGATCGGGAAGCTTGACCCACGGTGAAAATCACCTTTGTGCGGGCTTGTCTGCACGGCCTGAGCTACTGGAAAACACGGAGCGCGACCGTGTCAGTTCTGCGTAAGATGCGCGGGCCTGCCTGCCGGGTGTCGGTTCCTGCAGCTAGCGCATTTCGGTGAGCTGTCACCCGAACGAACCTGGGCCCAGGCCTGCCTCCACATGTTTTTTGGTCGCAAGAATCCGTTTTCGACGACGGACGCCTTCCCCCTGTCCGACGCTGTCATGGAGTTCGATGACTCGTCTTCGGCCTCGGTGCGCCCTGCACGTCGCGCGCTGGATGGCGTGGGGCCGCGAAACGGACGCAGCGCGGGTGAGAAATGGCTGATGGCGTTGGGGCTGATGGGCCTGTACGGGCTGGCGGTGGCGGCGTTTTGCACACTGGGCGTGGTGGACCTGCTGGTGCTCGCCGTGTTCGGTGTGCTGGTCGCTGTGGTTTGTACGGCCTTTTGGGGTATTTTTCGCTCGGGCCTCTACCAGAAGGTTCGCCATCGCCACCTGAAGTTGGCCATGGTGGCCACAGCGCTGATGTGCATGCTCGGGCTGTTTTATCTGGCCCCTGTCACGCAGATCCTGCTGGCGCCGTTCACTTTTGTGGCTGTGGCTTATGGCATTTTCACCGTTCCGCGATCCACCCTGCTCGCCCTGTCTGCTTGTATGTTGTGCCTGTATGCCGTGGTGATGGGGCTGCACTACCTGGAGCAGCAAAACGAAGCGCTGCTGCGCCTGGAGGCGTTGCATTGGCTGGCGTTGGCGGTTTCTTTGCCTGCCTTCATTGCGCTCATGGGCCGGGTACAGCGCCTGTACCGCAGCCTGTACCACGCCAGCCGCAAGATCAAGAATATCCAGGAAGACGCCCAGCGCGACCCGCTGGTGGGATGCTTCAACCGGCGCTATGTGTTGGCCGCGCTGGAAGAACAAAAGCAGTTGGCTGACGAAAGTGGCATCCCGCTGTGCCTGGCCGTGCTGGATATTGACCATTTCAAGCGCATCAACGACGAGCTGGGACATTTGGGGGGCGACGAGGTGTTGCGCACCTTTGCCCGCATTGCACAGCAGGGCGTTCGCGGAGGCGATGTGTTTGGCCGCTATGGGGGTGAAGAGTTTCTGCTCATCTTCCCTGGCACGTCGTTGCTGCCTGCGCTCAATACCTGCGAGCGCATTCGTGCCCAGGTAGAAACCCATGCCTGGAGCGGTTTGCTCAAGGGCCGGGTGACGGTTTCCATTGGCGTCACGCAGTATATTTTGGGCGAGTCGGTGCTGGAGTTCTTCTCACGCGCCGATACCGCCATGTACATGGCCAAGGAAGGCGGGCGCAACCAGGTGGTGGTCGAAGAGCCGGTTGCCAGGGGGCATTCGTTGCTGCCCGCATCCAGCGCCCACTCTTTTCTATGAGGTGCAGGGCTACTCCTGCGGGTACATCTCAAAGCGAATTGACCCATGCTTGCGCAGCCGGGTTTCCGCGCGGATCAGTCGATGCTTTCGCAATAGTGGTCATCTAAACCGTGCGTTCCCTGGGGATGCATTCGTCAAGGTCGACCCGCCGCGAGCACGACCGCCTCGATGACGCGGCCAACCTCCCCATCAGTCATGCCTGGAAAGATGGGAAGTGCAAGCGCCTGCTGCGCGTGGGCCTCGGCATGGGGGAGGTGCACCTCGGGAAAGCACTTCAGATACGCCGGTTGCCTGTGGATCGGATCGCTGTAGTAGATCCGGGTTTGCACACCTTCTTGTGCCAGCATTGCGCGCAGCCTGTCGCGCTGTGCGCACCGCAGGACAAAGTAGTTCCAGGCGTGTCCATCGTGATGGTGAGGCAGTGCAATGCCGGGAAGCCTGCCCATGCCCGCCAGGTAACGCCCCGCGATGCTTTTCCGTTGGCTCAGCCAGGTGTCTAGCTGGCTCAGGCCTTGCGCCAGCGCCGCAGCCTGAAATTCATCCATGCGGCTGTTGTAGCCAACCTCGGAATGGCATCCTGCGTGCAGCCCGTGATTGCGCAGCGACATCGCACGGTCAACGAAATGCGCATGGCGGCTGGTCAGCGCACCGGCGTCGCCCGGCGCGCCCAGGGTTTTTGTGGGGTAGAAACTGAGCGTTCCAAGGTCGCCCAGGGTGCCGGCCTGCAGCAACCCCTGACCTTCAACATGCACCTGGGCACCCAGCGCCTGTGCGGCATCCTCTATCAGCGGCACCCCCATCGCGCGGCAACTCTGTGCGATGGCTGGAATCGCACTGGCATCGCCAAACAACGGAACCGCCATCACTGCGCGGGTGCGAGGTGTGATGCAGGCAATCACTTCCGGTTCGCCACAGACGAAGTCGTGGGCCTGGGAGTCGCACAGCACCGGCACGGCCCCTGTGCGGACCACTGCTTCAAAGCAGGCAAAGAATGTGTAGGAGGGGAGAACGACTTCATCACCAGGTTCCAGGTTGAGCAACCGGAGCGCGAGCACCAGGGCATCGGTTCCCGAATTCAATGCAACCACTGGGGTTTCCAGTCTGGCGGAGAGGGCTTGTTCAAAGCTGCGCACATGCTGCCCCAGGATGTACTGGCCACTTTCCAGAATTTCTGCAAACGCAGCACCGAGGCCAGTGGCATTCGCAGGCACCTGCCAGGGGCTGCGAAAAAAGGGCACCGTCATAGCCTTGCCGCGATCGCGAGGGCGCGGCGGGCAGCGGTTGCGCCCTCCATCGCACTGGCCAAATGCGAAGGCTGTCCTTTGAGCATGCTGTGAAAGGCCGTGTATTGGCGTGTGAGTGCGTCCGGTTGGGTCGGCTCTGCGCGGTGCGACAGGGGCAGTTCGCAGACGGCCGTGGCTTTGTGCCAGCGGATGGTCGCACTGGAAGAGTCCGCGCCATGGAGTGCGTGGAAATTCACGACGGTCGACCCCATCGCCACCTGTGCGGAGACGCCGTCGCCGTGCTCCTGGACGGAAAGGATGTGAAACGAGTCCGGTGTGTGGCAGCGCAGCAGGTGGGCGGCCAGATCCAGGTCGTGGACCATCAGGTCCAACACCACCGAATGGCTGCACCCTGGAAGGCGCGACTGCCGTGAAAACACGATGCTCCCCGGCGTTGTGTCCCACGGAGCGGACATCAGCGCCTGATTGAAGCGCTCGATATGTCCCGTGAAGAGCCGGCGATGGGTCGCCTGGGCCGCATCGAGCATGGTGTCGATCTCCGCCTCTGAGCTCGCCATGGGTTTCTCTACCAGCACATCGATCCCCCGGTGCATCAACGCGATCGCAATCTCGGCGTGGGTATCTGCGGGGGTCACCACCGAGGCCGCCTCCACGCCACGGGGGAGGTCATTCAGGGACGCGATGGCGTTGAAGCCGTCGGCTTGCGCCGCATTTCGGGCACCGCGTTGGGGGTCGACCACACACAGCACTTCGAACGCAGGGTGTGCCTGGGCACGCAGGGCATGCACGCGCCCAAAGCGGCCATAGCCAATCACTGCGATGCGGGTGCGGTTCGCCATGGGGTCCACTTCAGCGCTGGGGTGCGAAGGACTGCACCAATTGCCTCAGGTGCTGGGCCTGGATGACGTGCTTGTAAATACCTGCCAGAAGTCGCTCTTCGCCAATGCGCTCGAAACTGGGCATCGCGTCGGGGACCTTGCCGTCCTCATAGGGGGTGCGGCGCGCTGTGTACAGGCACTCTGTGGCGAACGCTTGCTGCCCATAGCTATCCAGCATGGTCTGGAGCTCTTGCTCGAGCACTGGACTGCAACGCCGGGCGTAGTCCTGCATCTTGGCGAGTTTCTGGGCCAACTCTGGCGCTGACAGGGTGATCTTGACCTCGGCCTGTTCCTCATGGGCGGGGTCACAGGGGTGGCCGACCAGTGGAATCTCCAGGTTGCGGACCTGCCGTCCGGCCTGCCCCATCTGCTGCACCAGACAATTTGCCAGTACCCGGCACAGGTCGTGCGTTGGGTTGTAGCCCTCTGCCTGGTCGGACACCAGCACATCGATGCCCTCTTGCAGGGCGGCCTGGGTGAGCTGGGTCAGCCAACCGGCAAACGGGGATGGTGCGGTGCCGAGCAAGGCTTGGTACACCGCAGCGTCTGACACCGGCTCCAGCCAGTCGCGGCGCACGCGAACGCCGATGTCGGCCAGCAGATCCTGGGTGTCGCTCAGGCGTGCCTGCCCGATGGAGCCGTCACCGTTCGTCAGGATCACCACATGGGGCTTCACTCGGCGCACCCACTCAAAAATGCGCAGTTCGTGGCCCGGGTGGGCTACCAAAAGAAGAGGCTTCATGGTCGTTGGGGTTTAGTGCTTCGGTGCGCCCCGAACCAGCGCAAGGGCGCGGTCAATCGCCAGGACCAGCTGGCGCGCAATGCGCCAATTTGCCCCTCCAGATCGGCCGCAAGGGCCTTCGTGGCAGCCAGTTCCAGCGCCTGTGGATCGGAGTGGGGATGGGGGGCGGGCGCTGGCGGGTCGGCGATGGGCGAGGTCGGGCTGTGCCGTGCCTTCTGCGATTCGACCCGTTCGAGCAGGATGCCGGTTTGCACCGCCACCTGTGCAACGCCAAACGGCATGAGATTGTCTGCAACATGCTGGGCGAACTCGCGGAGTTCTTCCTGAGGGCTGACCGGGCGGCGGGTGGCTTCGGCATGGACGATGCGTTGTGCCAGGCGCTCCACGGCGTCCGCAGTGGCGGCCAGTGAGACATGCTCGCGTACGTAGGCGCTCACGGCCTGCGCATCTGGCGCACAGTAGCGTTGTATCTCCTGCTCGATGGCATCGCGGTGAATGCGCTGTTGCATCAGCCGGCGTCCAAAGTTCCAGCGATGCCATTCCTTGACGTTGCCTGGCGTGACCATGCCTGCCAGGCCCGTGCCTTCGTTGAGCAGGATGACAGCACACCCCACCGCCATCGCCTCCATGGCACAGCGGGCCTTTGCAAACACCAGGTCAAACTGCGCCAGGACTTTTTCTGGAGAAGCCTCCTGCCGCCCGACGCCTTTTCCAATGACCTCCAGCGATATGCCAAGCGCCGCGCAGGCTGATCGGATGGCTGCGGTTTCTTCGCTCTCTGTGGAGTAATTGCTGAATATCGCCGCGCGCAGCGGTTTGGCGGGCAACGGTGGGCGAGGGCGAAATCTTTCCAGGTCGACGCCATTGGAAATGATTTCTAAAGACGATCGCGGAATGCCATTTTCGAGATACAGGCGTTCCGCACAATTCTCATCTACCGCCACATGTTGCCGAATGCGGGTCAAGCGCGGCGGTTTTCCGTGCAAAGCTGTGCGGTCGTGGCAAATGGATATGGCCGGGGTGGACAAAAAATGCGCCATGCAGGCCACCGTATCGTCGCGCATATTTCCGATAATGATGTCCGGCGGTTCGGACATACAAGACAACTCGGCAATACAAGCAATACAGCGCGAGCGCAGTTCGTCCGCCAGATCACCCATGATGGGGGCATACACCACGATGGAATGGCCACGCTGGTGGAGGGCGAGTGCAAGATCGCGAACAAAAAGCTCTGCACCGCTGCGATATTGCATGCCGCACACTGCAATAAGGATTTGCACAGGGGACCTTTGAACTCAGGGATGTCTGAAGGCGAAGCTGTAGCGGGCGCTTGCCAGTAAAGGAAATGATACGCGATGGGCCTCCAGCATTACTGGCAGCGGCTTTGCAAAGGCCGAGCGGTGCAAGCACCCTTGCCAGCCCTTCCCCCCATGCCGATCATCGTCGGCTCACCCCGATCGGGGACCACCCTTTTGCGGCTGATGCTGGATGCACACCCCGCGCTCGCCATTCCGCCAGAGACAGGGTTTCTCGCCATGCCCCTGGACGGTTTTGGCACACCCGATCCGCGCACCTGGTTTTGCAACGCCGTCACGGGTTTTCCTCCCCACGCGCCGGGATGGGCGGACTTTGGCATCGACCGGGCTGCTTTTTCACAGGCTCTGGAATGCGTCGATCCCTTCAGTCTCCCCGACGGTTTCCGGGTGTTCTATCGGATGTATGCCGCCAGGTTCCACAAGACGCGGTGGGGCGACAAGACGCCGCTGTATGGCCTGCACATGCCCTATCTGCAGCAACTGCTGCCGGAAGCGCATTTCATCCACATCGTTCGCGATGGGCGGGCATGCGCTGCCTCGCTGCGGGATCAGTGGTTTTCACCCGGGAGATCCATGGCTGTCCAGGCGCGGCACTGGCGGGACAACGTCACCACCACAAGAAGCAACGGCGTGCTGTGCCAGAACTACCTGGAACTCCGCTACGAAAACCTCATTGCCAATACCGAAGCAGAACTGCGAAGGGTGTGCGATTTCATCCGGCTCGATTTTGATACCGCCATGCTGGGTTACCACACCCGAAGCGGAGAACGGCTCCAGGAGCACAAAGGCCGTGTCACCGCAGATGGTGCGGTCATCGTGTCCGAAGAGCGGCGGCGAGCGCAGCAGGCCAGAACCCTGCAGGCACCAGACCCGCAATTGCTGGATGCCTGGCGCAGCATCTTGTCAGCGGATGAGATCCTCGAATTTGACGCGGTTGCACATAACTTGCTCAGGGAGCTGGGCTACATCGCCTGAGGCGGCGGCCTGCGCCTGCACACATCGCCGGCACTGTCACGGCACGATGTGCCCGGGCATGAAGTACAGCAGCACGCTGGTCATGACCAAATAACGGAAAAACTTGCCCACTGCCATGTACGCCAGGCAGGGCCAGAACGGTAGCTTCAACCACCCCGCCACAGCGCACAGCGGGTCGCCCACCACGGGCAGCCAGCTCATCAGGCAAGCGCGCGCGCCAAAACGCTGGAGCCAGTGGAGGGCGCGCACGTCGGTGGCGTTGCCACGGGCCTTGTCCACCGCCTTGTGGGCGCCCAGGCCCATCCACCAGCTCACACCACCGCCCAGCGTGTTGCCGGCCGTAGCCACCAGGATGGCGGGCCAGAAGAGTTCGGGGTTGATCTTGATCAGGCCGAACACTGCAGGCTCCGAGCCCAGCGGCAGCAGCGTGGCAGAAATGAACGCCACCACAAAAACCGTGCTCAGGCCGAACTGCGGCAGCGCAAGCCATTCCAGCAGCTGGTGCATCCAGATTTCCATAAGCGGCAAGTGTAGGGCGGTGCAGCCGGTGCTTTCTTGCCAGGGGGCGCCGTCCTACGCCGGTCCGCGCCATCTGCGCATGGCCTGTAGATGGCGTCTTTCATATCGTGATACCCACACCGTCCCTCAAAAAATCCACACGGAGGAGGCCCCATGCACAGTTTTCAACCCCATGTCGTTACTGGCAGCCCGGCCCAGGCGGGCCTGCCAGCAGGTCCGCGCTGGGCACCGTTGGTCTTGGCACTCCTGCTGGCCGCATGTGCACACAGCCCACGGGCTGCGGTGCCCGAACTGCCCGCTGCCGAGGTGTCGACCGCCGCCATCACCACCTGCACCGAAACACCGTCGGCGCGCGCGGCCTTGCAGCGTGTTGGCCAGGAGCTGCAGGCGCAAGGCATGGTGCTGCAAGCCACCTGCCCGGCGGCTGGCGGTGGCTGGGTGGTGAAGGTGCGGGTGGTGGACGGAATGAAGGCCAGCAAGGTGGTGCGTGGGCCGCTGGCAGATGGGCATGACGTGGACATGGGCACGCCCGCAGGTGTGGAGTTGGCAGGCGCGGCAGCGGCTGCGCAGGGCTTTTCGCCCGATGTGCGGCACAACCGCGATTGGCTGCGCGCGATGATGGCCCGCCATCAGTTCGAAAACACCCCGGATGCCTGGTGGCGCTTTGCGCAGCGCGGCACTGCACCTGTGCGCACCGCAGACGCCGATCTCGCTGCACGATGAGCTTGCCCAGCCGGGACAGCGCTTGATGGACGCGGGGTCCCACGGTGCCACTCTCGCCCAAATTTTCAGGGGGCAAAACATTTCATTTGCTGAAATTTTCAGCAGGTACAATCCTGCCTCCTTTTTCAGCATCTGCTGCTGCCTCCATCTCACCCCTCGTCCATGCACATCGGCCACATTCCTCTGGCGAACCGGTTGTTCGTCGCCCCGATGGCGGGCGTCACCGACCGGCCGTTTCGCCAGTTGTGCAAGGCTCTGGGGGCTGGGTATGCGGTGAGCGAGATGGTGACCTCGCGCAAGGACTTGTGGAACAGCCTCAAGACCTCGCGCCGGGCCAATCATGAAGGGGAACCGGGGCCCATTGCCGTGCAGATCGCCGGCACCGATGCGCCGATGATGGCCGAGGCCGCGGTCTACAACGTGGAGCGTGGCGCGCAGATCATCGATATCAACATGGGTTGCCCGGCCAAGAAGGTGTGTAACAAGTGGGCGGGCTCCGCGCTGATGCAGAACGAGGCCCTGGCGGTGGAAATTGCCGAGGCCGTGGTGCAGGCCTGCGCGCCCTTCAACGTGCCCGTCACGCTGAAGATGCGCACCGGCTGGTGCCAGGAGCACAAGAACGCGGTGCAACTCGCGCGGCAGTTCGAGGCCGTGGGTATCCAGATGCTCACCGTGCACGGCCGTACGCGCGAGCAGGGTTACAAGGGCCATGCGGAGTACGACACCATCGCGGCCGTCAAGGCGGCGGTGAAGGTGCCTGTGGTGGCCAATGGCGACATCACCTCGCCCGAGAAGGCGCGTGATGTGCTGGCTGCCACCGGCGCTGACGCGATCATGATTGGCCGCGCCGCCCAGGGCCGCCCGTGGATCTTCCGCGAGATCGGCCACTTTCTGGCCACGGGCGAACACCTGGCGCCACCGCTGGTGGCCGAGGTGCGGCGCCTGCTGCTGGACCACCTGCAGGACCACTACAGCCTGTACGGCGAGCTGACCGGGGTGCGCAGTGCACGCAAGCACATTGCGTGGTACCTGCGCGCGCTGCCGGGCGGCGAGGCCTTCAGGCAACACATCAACACGATCGAAGACTGCACCACGCAGTGGCAGGCCGTGGCCGACCACCTGGATGCCCTCGCGCAACAGATGGACCGGCTACCCGCCGCCACGGGCGTGGATGCAGAACCAGAAGAACAAGAGGGATTGGCTGCATGAGCAAGAAACACATAGAAGAATGCGTGCGCGAGAGCCTGCAGGGCTACTTTCGCGACCTGGGCGGTGAGACACCCGATGGCATGTACGAGATGCTGGTGCGTGTGGTCGAAAAGCCACTGCTGGAAGTGGTGATGACGCACGCCGACAACAACCAGTCCCGCGCGGCCGAATGGCTGGGCCTGAACCGCAACACGCTGCGCAAAAAGCTCGTCGAGCACAAGCTGCTCTGACGCCATTGTGTCATTTGCTATTCAATTTATAGCTGCTAGCGCTTGATGGATAAGCGCTGGAGCCTGTTTTTATTCAAACCCTCCCCACCCACACCATGAACGCACTCCTCTCCGTCTCCGACAAGACCGGCATCGTCGAATTCGCGCAAGCCCTGCATGCACTGGGCATCAAGCTGCTGTCCACCGGCGGCACCGCCAAGCTGCTCGCCGACAAGGGCCTGCCCGTGACCGAAGTGGCCGAGGTCACGCAGTTTCCTGAAATGCTGGACGGCCGCGTGAAGACGCTGCACCCCAAGGTGCACGGCGGCCTGCTGGCGCGCCGCGAGCTGCCCGAACACATGGCGGCTTTGAAGGAACACGGCATCGACACCATCGACCTGCTGGTGGTCAACCTCTACCCCTTTGAAGCCACCGTGGCCAAGGCCGGTTGCACGCTGGCCGACGCCATCGAGAACATCGACATCGGCGGCCCCGCCATGGTGCGCAGCGCCGCCAAGAACTGGAACGACGTGGGCGTGATCACCTCGGCCGACCAGTACGACGCCGTGTTGGCCGAGCTGAAAGCGGGCGGCAAGCTCTCCAACAAGCTGCGCTTCGCGCTGTCGGTGGCCGCGTTCAACCGCATCGCCCAGTACGACGGCGCCATCAGCGACTACCTCTCGTCCGTCACGTTTGAAGAAGAAAAGCTGTCGGAAACCTATGTGCCCACACGCGCCCAGTTCTCCGGCCAGAGCAACGGCATCTTCACCAAGGTGCAGGACCTGCGCTACGGTGAAAACAGCCACCAGCAGGCCGCGCTGTACCGCGACCTGCATCCCGCGCCCGGCGCGCTCGTCACGGGCGTGCAGCTGCAGGGCAAGGAGCTGAGCTACAACAACATCGCCGATGCCGACGCTGCCTGGGAATGTGTGAAGAGCTTTGAGGCCCCGGCCTGCGTGATCGTCAAGCACGCCAACCCCTGCGGCGTGGCCGTGGGCCTGGATGCGCTGGACAGCTACAGCAAGGCCTTCCAGACCGATCCGACCAGCGCCTTCGGCGGCATCATCGCCTTCAACCGCACGGTGGACGGCAACGCCGCGCAGCAGATCTCCAAGCAGTTTGTCGAAGTGCTGATGGCCCCCGACTTCACGGCCGAAGCGCTGGAAGTGTTCAAGGCCAAGGCCAATGTGCGCCTGCTCAAGATCGCACTGCCCGCACACGGTGGCAAGACCGACTGGGCGCGCGGCCGCAATGCCATGGACGCCAAGCGCATCGGCTCGGGCCTGCTACTGCAGACGGCCGACAACCACGAGCTCTCGCTCATCGACCTCAAGGTTGTGACCCAGAAGCAGCCCACGCTGGAACAGATGGAAGATCTGCTGTTCGCCTGGAAGGTGGCCAAGTACGTCAAGAGCAACGCCATCGTGTTCTGCAAGGGCGGCATGACCATGGGTGTGGGCGCCGGCCAGATGAGCCGCCTGGACTCGGCCCGCATCGCCAGCATCAAGGCCGGGCACGCCAACCTGTCGCTGCAGGGCACCGTGGTGGCCAGCGACGCCTTCTTCCCCTTCCGCGACGGCCTCGATGTGGTGGTCGATGCAGGCGCCACCTGCGTGATCCAGCCCGGTGGTTCCATGCGCGACAACGAAGTCATCGACGCTGCCAACGAGCGCGGTGTGGCGATGGTGTTCAGCGGCGTTCGCCATTTCCGCCACTGACCCTCAGCGAGCAGCCCAACTGTGAGACTTACGCAGGAGAAGCGATGACGCTGGAAGACGACTCGCCTGAACTACCAATTCCACAGGAAGCTCTGAACGACCCAGGCGCCTTTGAAATCATGCGACTGTGGGCTGGTGGTGGCCAATTGCACGTGATGATCAACAGTGGCTTGCAAGGTGGGGCGGAAGATTTCGGGGAGCTGTTGGCCGATCTGTACGAGCACGCCGCACGTCTATATGCCCAACGCGATGAGCAAACCGTCGCTGAATGCCGTGTCCTCATCCTTGAGGACTTTCTTCGCAGAACGAGAGAGCCGAATGTCAGTGTCGAAGGCGAGATACCAAAAGACCATTGACCCATGCTCAAAATTTAAGTGTTTTGACCTGACAGCGCTTGCCAAGCAAGCGCTGGCTGCGATCAATATCGTTACGCTGCCGTTTCGAACCGTGTCTGCACCGCAAAGTCCAGCGGCAGGCCAACATAGTTCTCGGCCAGCGACGTGGAGGCCGCGCGGGAGTTGACCAGGTAATCCAGCTCCGCCTCCTGCATCTTCTGCCCGAACTCGCCCGTGTCCGGAAAGCGGTGCATCAGCGAGGTGAACCACCACGAGAAGCGCTCGGCGCGCCAGACGCGGCGCAGGCAGCGGTCGGAATACGTGTCGATGCCCGCGCTGGATTGGTCGCGGTAGTAATCCGACAACGCATTCCACAGGTACCCCACGTCACTCGCCGCCAGGTTCAGACCTTTGGCGCCGGTGGGTGGCACGATGTGGGCGGCGTCGCCCGCCAAAAACAGGCGGCCAAAGCGCATGGGCTCGGCCACGAAGCTGCGCAGCGGGGCGATGCTCATCTCCAGCGCCGGGCCGGTGACCAGGTGCGCGCGCGCCTCGGGGTCCAGGCGGTTGCCCAGCTCGGCCCAGAACTGCTCGATGCTCCACTGCTCCACCTTGTCGGTCGAAGGCACCTGCAGGTAGTAGCGGCTGCGCGTGTTGCTGCGCATGCTGCACAGCGCAAAGCCGCGCTCGGTGTTGGCGTAGATCAGCTCGTGCGACACGGGCTTCACGTCGGCCAGCACGCCCAGCCAGCCGAAGGGGTAGACGCGCTCGTAGGTGCGCAGCGCGCCCTCGGGCACGCTGGCACGGCACACGCCGTGGTAGCCGTCGCAGCCTGCGATGAAGTCGCACAGCACCTCGTGGGTCTGGCCGTCCTTCTCATACGTCACGCGCGGCTGCTGGCCGTCGAAGTCGTGCACGCTCACGTTCTGGGCGTCGTACACGGTGGCGAGGCCTTCGGCGGCGCGGGCGTCCATCAGGTCGCGCGTCACTTCGGTTTGGCCGTACACCGTCACGCGGCTGCCGCCGGTCAGCGCGTGCAGGTCGATGCGGTGCCGTGCACCCTTGAACAGCAGCTCGATGCCGTCGTGCGGCAGGCCTTCGGCATGGGCACGGGCGCCGACGCCGGCCTGGTCCAGCAGGTCCATGCTGACCTGCTCCAGCACCCCAGCGCGGATGCGGCCCAGCACGTAGTCGGGGCTGCGCTGTTCGATGATGACGGCGTCGATGCCGGACTTGTAGAGCAACTGGCCGAGCAGCAGACCGGCGGGGCCTGCGCCGATGATGGCAACCTGGGTACGCATGGTGGACAACCTCACAAAGGCGTTGGAGAGCGGTAGATGAACAGGGTCAAGCGTAGGTTGATCCAGGTCAATCCGGGGTCCGGCCACGGCGCTATCGGGCGATAGATAGATGCAATGTGCGATCATCGCGCAATCTTCCGTGCCAAGGGACCTCGGTACGCCAACCGCTGGTTCGCCCGTTGAGTCGCATCGCGTCTCAGGCCACCCATCGGCCGACTGACCCACCCACTCTGGAACCCGAATGACCACCGTTCCCATCGCCAAAGCAGACTTCATCGAAGGCATGGCCAAGGGCATGGCGGTGCTGGAGAGCTTCGACACCGAGCGCCAGCGCCTGAATGCCACGCTGGCAGCCCAGCGCACCGGCCTCACGCGCGCGGCGGCGCGGCGGCACCTGCTGACCCTGGCGCACCTGGGGTATCTGGAGACGGACGGCAGCTACTTCTGGCTGGCGCCCAAGGTGCTGCAGTTTTCGGGCAGCTACCTGGCCTCGGCGCGGCTGCCGCGTGTGCTGCAGCCCACGCTCAACCGGCTGGCGGCGCAGACGCAGCAGTCGTTTTCGGCGGTGGTGCTGGATGGCAGCGAGGTCGTGATCGTGGCGCGCAGCGGGGTGTATGGTGCGCCGTCGCGTGTGCTGGCCTATGGACTGCACCTGGGGGCGCGGCTGCCAGCACACCCCACGTCCACGGGGCGGGTTCTGCTGGCGGCGTTGCCGCCGGCGGGGCTGACGGCGTGGTTCAAGGCCTGTTCGTTGCACCGCCTCACACCCCACACCATCACCCAGGTCGGCCCGCTGCGGCAAGTGATTGCCAAGGTGCGGCGTGACGACTACTGTCTGGCGGTGGAAGAGCACGAGCTGGGCGTGCACGCGCTGGCCGTGCCCCTGCGCAACCTGCAGGGCGACACGGTGGCGGCGCTCAATGTGGTGGCGTCGCCCAAGCAGATCGATGAGGGCAGCCTGCAGCGCGACATGCTGCCACTGCTGCAGGAGGCCGCCCGCGAGTTGCGGGGGCTGTTGTGAAAGCTAAAGCGGGTAGGTAAGCAGGAATATCAGTAAAAATGGCCTCTGGCGCTTGATGGTAAAGCGCCAGTAGCTATTATTTTGATAGTTCTTTGAACACTTCGTGGGCGGCTGCCACGGTGGCGGCAATGTCGTCGGCCGTATGGGCCGAGCTCACGAAACCCGCCTCGTACAGCGCCGGCGCAATGTAGATACCGCGGTCCAGCAGGCCGTGGAAAAACTGGTTGAAACGCGCGCTGTCGGTCTTGAGCACCTGGGCGTAGTTCTGGGGCAGCTCGGGCATCAGGAAGAAGCCGAACATGCCGCCTTCGCTGTCGGTGCTGAAGGGCACGCCCTCGGCCGCCGCCGCAGCGGCCAGCCCATCGACCAGCGAGCGTGTGGTGGCCGAGAGGGCGTCGAAGAAGCCAGGTTTTTTGATCTCGCGCAGCGTGGCCAGCCCGCAGGCCGTGGCCACCGGGTTGCCCGACAGCGTGCCCGCCTGGTACACGGCACCCAGCGGGGCCAGGTGTTCCATGATGGCGCGCGGGCCCCCAAAGGCGGCCAGCGGCATACCGCCACCGATCACCTTGCCGAGCACCGTGATGTCGGGCTTGAAGCCGGGGATGCTCTTGGCGTACACGCTCTGCGCGCTGCCCAGGGCCACGCGAAAGCCGGTCATCACCTCGTCGAGCACCAGCAGCGCGCCGTGTTCGGTGCACAGCTCGCGGCAGCGCTTCATGAACGGCACGCTGGCGCGCACCAGGTTCATGTTGCCCGCGATGGGCTCGATCATCACGCAGGCCAGTTCCTTGCCATGCAGGGCGAAGGCTTCTTCGAGCTGGGCGACGTTGTTGTATTCCAGCACCAGAGTGTGCTGCACCACTTCGGGCGGTACGCCCGCGCTGGTGGCATTGCCAAACGTGGCCAGGCCCGAGCCGGCCTTGACCAGCAGCGAATCGGCATGGCCGTGGTAGCAGCCCTCAAACTTGATGAATTTGCTGCGGCCCGTGGCACCGCGCGCCAGGCGGATAGCGCTCATGCCGGCTTCGGTGCCCGAGCTGACCAGGCGGATCATCTCCATCGAGGGGGCGAGGCTCAGGATTTCCTCGGCCAGCTCCACCTCGCGCTCGGTCGGCGCACCAAAGCTGAAGCCTTCAAGCGCGGCGCTCTGCACAGCTTCGAGCACGGCGGGGTGGCCGTGGCCCAGGATCATCGGGCCCCAGGAGCCGATGTAGTCGATGAAACGCTGGTCGTTGGCGTCCCAGAAGTAGGCGCCCTTGGCACGTTTCACGAAACGGGGCGTGCCGCCGACGGCCTTGAAGGCCCGCACGGGCGAGTTCACGCCGCCGGGGATCAGCGCCTTGGCGCGTTCGAACAGGGGGATGTTGAGATCAGTGCTTGGTGTCATGGGGGGGCATCACAAAGCCTTCGAGGGCTTGCGCTTCGTCAATCAGGGGTTCTTCTTCGTCGCCGTCGGCCTCGTCATCGTCGGGCTGGGCCCAGAACATGCGATCGGGCACGATGTGCCCCATTCCGGGGCGAAAGCCGGCGTCCAGGCAGCGGTCGAGGTAGCCCAGGGCTTCACTGGTGGCTTCGCCCAGGTCGTTGCCGCTGGCCACCAGGGCCGTGAGGGCGGCGGACAAGGTGTCGCCCGCGCCGGAGAAGGTGGCGTCGAACAGTTCGAACTTGCCACTGCCCAGCACGGTCTGGGGGGATGCGAGCACGTTCTCGACAAACTGCTCGGGCAGCGGAATGCCGGTGACCAGGGTGTAAGGCACGCCCATCTCGGAGGCGGCCCGGGCAATGTCGCGGGCAGTGGGACTGCGGTCGCTGGTCCAGTCGGGCAGCAGCCAGCGCCACAAGGTGCTGTGGTTTCCAACCAACACCGAAGTCTGCGGTAACAACAATTCGCGGAAGGCATCCAGGTACTCGTCGATCAGCTCGTCGCGCCACCAGGACAGGTTGGGCATGTAGGCGATCACGGGGACTTCGTCGTAGTCGGTCGTGATCTCGGCAATGGTGCTGATGTTCTCCGGGCTGCCCACGAAACCGACCTTGATGGCCTGTACCGGCAGGTCCTCCAGCACGGCCCGGGCCTGCTCGGCCACAGCCTCGTCGTCAAAGCTGAAGTGGTCAAAAATCTCTGCGGTGTCGCGGGCATAGGCGCCTGTGACCACGGCAATCGGATGCCCGCCCACGGAGGCAATGGTGGTGATGTCGGCTGTCAGCCCACCGGCACCGCTGGGGTCGCTGGCATTGAAGACGAGCACACACGCAGGGCTTGCGTCCTCGGAACCGTCATCTTCAATGTCTATGCTTTCGGGGGGGGAGGGGATGCTTTGGTGGTCATGGACCAGATCCTGCTTGAGGGGTGGCACCGAAGCCGCAGCCCACGGAGATGACTAGATACAATCGTTGCATTCTATGTGAAGGCCCTTTAAGCTGTGATCGACTCTAAAACTTGGATGTGTTTGATTTGCGGTTGGATTTATGACGAAGCAGAGGGTTCACCTGAGCACGGCATTGCACCCAATACACCCTGGGATCAGGTTCCGATGAACTGGACCTGCCCCGAGTGTGGGGCCCGCAAGGAAGACTTCGAGATGGTTCAGATTTGAGGCGCACCAGCATCATGTGCTGCTGCGTTGTTTTTTTCTCCATCAGGAGCAGTAACAATTGACTACAACAGGCGCATCTTTCAAAGTGCTCGTGGTGGATGACAGCAACACCATCCGTCGAAGCGCCGAGATTTTTCTCAAGCAGGGGGGGCACGAAGTCTTGTTGGCCGACGACGGCTTTGATGCTTTGGCCAAAGTCAATGATTACCAGCCTCAGCTGATTTTCTGCGACATCCTCATGCCCAAGCTCGACGGGTACCAGACCTGCGCCATCATCAAGCGCAATGCCCGTTTTGCAGATACTCCGGTGGTGATGCTGTCCTCCAAGGATGGCGTATTCGACAAAGCGCGCGGGCGCATGGTCGGCTGCCAGGAATATCTCACCAAACCGTTTACCAAAGACCAGCTGTTGCAGGCAGTGCAGCAGTTTGGCAATTCCCAACAAGGAGCGATGTAATGCCCATCCAGAAAGTATTGGTCGTCGACGACTCGAAGACCGAGTTGATGTTTTTGACGGACCTGCTTCAGAAAAAAGGCATGCAGGTCCGCACCGCAGAAAATGCCGACGAGGCTTTCCGCCGTCTGGCGGAAGAAAAGCCCGACCTGATCCTCATGGACGTCGTGATGCCCGGGCAGAACGGCTTCCAGCTTACACGCGCCATCACCCGCGACCCGCTGTATGCCGATGTGCCCATCATCATGTGCACGAGCAAGAACCAGGAAACGGATCGCGTCTGGGGGATGCGGCAGGGTGCACGGGGCTACATCACCAAGCCCGTGGATCCCGCTGAACTGCAGGCCAAAATCGACGCTCTGAACTAAGGCAGCGGCGCGTTCATGGCCAACCGCGAAGCCCTGCGAGAGCTCCAGACCCGACTTGCCAGCCGCCTTCAGGCTGCAAGAACTGAAGGGGCCTCTGTTTCATCCTGGCTGGCTGTCGAGTCCGCTGGGAGTTTTTACTTGCTGCCACTGGGACAGTCGGGGGAAATCTTTCCCTGGGTCTCGATTCAGGCGGTGCCCTATACCCAGAACTGGTTTCTGGGGGTTGCCAACCTGCGCGGTGGCTTGGTTGGTGTGGTGGATTTGGCCGGCCTTTTGGGTTCTGCAGCGCCCCGCACAGAGCAAGCACTGTCGGAAACCAGCCTGCTGGCCTTCAACGCTGCCCTGGAGGTGAACGCCGCGCTGTTGGTGGATCGCCTTGCGGGACTGCGTGGAACCGATGCATTTGTGTCGTCCGAGCCCCCCGCCGAAGATTCGCCCGCGTTCTTTGGCACCACCTATATCGATTCCAGCGGCACACGCTGGCAGGAGCTGAACTTGCAGATCCTGTCCCAACATCCCGCTTTCCTGAGCATCAGTGCTTGAGTTTTTCTGTAAGGCTGCACCATGTCCGTCGTCAATCAATTTGGAAAACTGTTCAACCGGAAACCTGCCACGCCGGATACCGGCGCGACTGCCGGCACCGCCGATGACGGGCAGGATCTCCTTGCTGCGGGCTCGCTGGACGGCGGGCAGCTGCGCGACACCTACCAGGCTGAAGCGATGAACAGCGTTCAAGGCGATCCAGATGGTTATGTGCCGGAATTGACGGCCCCCGATGCGGAGGAGGATCTCATTGCCCTGCCGCTGCTTGGTCGTTCCACGGCTGCGGCCCACCAGCGGCGACTGCTCGGGCTTTTGGCTATTGGTGTGATCGTCCTGGCGTTGATCGCCGCCTGGGTGTTGCGCCAAGCCGACCGCTCTGCGCAGCAACTTGCAGCTACCGGTCAATCCCTGATGCAGTCGCAGCGGCTGGCCAAGTCGGTATCGCAGGCACTGGTGGGCAGCCCGCAGGCCTTCCCGGACGTGGTGGAAAGCTCCGGCGTGTTGGCGCGCAATGTGCGCGCCCTCAATGCGGGCGATGGAGAGCTGGGCGTCGAATCCCTGGGTGAGCCCTATAAGCCTGACCTGGACGCTGTGAATCCGCTCATGGAGCGTGCCGAACGCAATGCCAGTGTCGTGATGGGCCAGCAGAAGATCCTGACGCAGGTGGGCGATGCTCTGCGCACCATCAATCGCCAGTCCTCGGATCTGCTTGAAATCGCAGAAACCGTGTCGTCCCTGAAGCTGCAGCAGAACGCTCCTGCTGCTGAGATTTCCGCCGCTGGTCAGCTCGTGATGTTGACCCAGCGTATCGGCAAATCCGCCAATGAATTCCAGACCATGGAAGGCGTGAGCCCTGAGGCCGTGTTCCTGCTGGGCAAGGACTTGAACTCGTTCAAGGAAATCGCCCAGGGCCTGCTGGATGGAAGCCCTGAACTGCGCTTGGCTGCGACGAAGGATGCCCAGACCCGCGAACAGCTGGAAGCCTTGGTGAAGCTCTATGAGCAGACCCGCACCCAAGCCAGTGCCATTCTGGGCAATCTGCAAGGCTTGGTGTCTGCCCGGGAAGCACAATCCGCCATCATTGCCGACAGTGAGCCGCTGCGTCGCCAGCTCGAAGGCCTGCAAACCAAGCTGTCGGCCCAGACGGGTGTGGGTGGTGGTCAGCTGGCAGCTCTCGCGCTCGCCGGTTTGTTTGTGATCTTTTGCGGTGTGGGAATTTCCCGCGTCCAACTGCTGGACAGCCGGGGACGCCAGGCTGCAGCTGAAATGCAGCAAAAAGACGCCAAGCGCCAGGAGCAGGAAGCCAAGCGTGTCAATGACGCCAACCAGGCCGCCATTTTGCGTTTGATGAACGAACTGCAATCGGTCGCTGAAGGTGACTTGACCCAGGAAGCCACCGTGACGGAAGACATCACGGGCGCCATCGCCGACTCGGTGAACTACACGGTGGAAGAGTTGCGCCAACTGGTGGGCAGCGTGCAGAACACGGCCACCCGCGTGGCCCAGACGACCGCCCAGGTGGACAACACATCCACGGAACTGCTGGCCGCTTCGACCGAGCAACTGCGCGAAATTCGCGAAACCGGCCGCTCCGTTCTGGACATGGCGACCCGAATCAATGAAGTGTCTACACAGGCCCAAGAGTCGGCCACAGTGGCCCGCCAGTCGCTGCAAGCTGCTGACTCGGGTCTCCAGGCCGTGCAGAACGCCATCGGCGGTATGAACTCCATCCGCGACCAGATCCAGGACACCTCCAAGCGGATCAAGCGCCTGGGCGAATCGTCGCAGGAGATCGGTGAAATCACCGAGCTGATTTCCGACATTACCGAACAGACGAACGTGCTGGCCCTGAATGCCGCCATTCAGGCTGCGTCCGCCGGTGAGGCCGGCCGAGGCTTCTCAGTGGTGGCCGAAGAAGTGCAGCGACTGGCTGAACGTTCTGCAGATGCAACGCGCCAGATCTCTGCGCTGGTGAAGGCGATTCAGACCGACACCCAGGATGCCGTGGCCGCTATGGAACGCTCCACGCAGGGTGTGGTGGAAGGGGCTCGTCTGTCTGACAGCGCAGGTACTGCACTGACCGAGATTGACCGTGTGTCACGTCGCCTTGCCGAGCTGATTGAGCAGATTTCGTCGTCAACATCGCGGGAAGCTGTTCTGGCCAACGAAGTGGCCGACAACATCCAGCACATTTTTGCGGTGACCGAGCAGACGGGTGAGGGCACCCGCACCACAGCGCAGCAGGTGCGCGAGCTCTCGCACATGGCTGAGGAACTGCGCCAATCGGTGGCACGGTTCAAGATCGCCTGACGCTTAGTCATCAACCAGCTGGCTCATAGCAGCCGGGGACGAATCCATGTCATCTATTGATGTCAACAATGCACCGGCCGCGGATGGGACCCAGGGGGATCAGGACCTGGGTCCTTTGGCTTGGGTGCTTGACGAACTGCGCAAATCCCTTGATGGAGCTGTCAAGGCGATGCGGCGCTTTGTGCGCGATGCAGAAGCTGCCCGCGAATCAGATCTTGCGGCATTGGACGCAGGCCCACTGCGCATCGCCCGCCAGCAGCTGCACCAAGCGTGCGGCGCGCTGGAAATGGTGGGCATGGGCCCTCCGGCGCTGGTCCTGCGGGCCATGGAGTCGGCGGTCCAGAAGTTCGTGCAACGTCCGGAAACCTGCAGCGACGATGCTGCAGCGGTGATCGAGCGTGCGAGCTTTGCGCTGATTGAGTACCTGGAAACCGTTCTGGCTGGCAAAGCGGCTTCGCCTGTTGCGCTGTTCCCTCAGTACCGCGATGCCCAGGCATTGGCGGGCGCGGACCGTGTCCATCCTGCCGATCTGTGGCCGGTGGAGCGCCGGTTTCGCGAGCCCGAGGGTGCTGTTTCTGTCACGCCGCTGCCCTATGGGCCCGAAGCGCGTGCCCGGCTGGATGCTGCGGTTCTGAGAATCGTGAAATCCGGGGATCTTCGTGCCTCATTGAGTCTGCGGGATACCTGCCTGGGATTCGTGGCGGCACAGCATGATCGCCAGTCCCGCGCATTCTGGAAAATATGTGCAGGCTTTTTTGAAGCCTTCGGTTCAGGCCTTTTGCCTGCTGACGTCTATGTCAAACGCGTGGCATCCCGCGTTCTGATGCAGTACGCCACGCTCGCCAAGGGTGATACAACGATTGCGGACCGCCTGGTTCAGGATTTGCTGTTTTTCTGCTCACAGGCCAAGCCAGCCGATTCGGCGGGTATCGCAGCGCCGTCTCTGCAGGCGGTGCGTCAGGCTTTTGCGCTGGACCGGTTCAAGCCCGTGGACTACGAGGCTGCGCGTTTTGGCCGGTTTGACCCTGCCATGCTGGCCCAGGCACGCAAGCGGATTGCCGCTGCCACGGAAACCTGGTCCGCGCTGGCGGGGGGGGATCGTAACAAGCTCAAGCCCGCGGCAGATCAATTCAGCCTAGTCTGCGACTCGCTGCGCAAGTTGCATCCTGGCAGTGAAAGCCTCGCCCAGGCGCTGACCCGCGTGCTGGAGTCCACCACGCGTTCCGGTGAGCCTCCTTCGGCCGCGTTGGCCATGGAGGTGGCAACCTCAGTCCTGTATCTGCAAGCAGCTTTTGAAGAGTTGGATGCGGACGACGATCAGATGGAAATCCGCGCCGCCCGGCTGGCAGAGCGCCTGGATGCGGTGGGCGCTGGCGCGGAGCCAGAGCCCCTTGAACAATGGATGGAAGAGCTGTACCGCAGGGTCAGCGACAACCAGACCATGGGCAGTGTGGTCGACGAACTGCGCTCTACGCTCGGCGAAGCAGAGAAGGCGCTTGACCAATTCTTCCGCAGTCCTCAGGACACCGCTGTCCTGGCAACTGTTCCGGGACACCTCGCTCAAATGCGCGGTGTGTTGTCGGTGCTGGGCCTTGATCAGGCTTCGCTCGCAGTGGTCCGCATGCGCGACATGGTGGAGCGCTTGCTCATCAACGAAGTCCCAGAGGCAGATCGTCAAGGAGTGTTCGAGAAGCTGGGCAACAGCCTGGGCGCCTTGGGGTTCCTGATCGACATGCTGAGCTACCAGCGCACGATGGCGCGCAAGCTGTTCGTGTATGACGAAGAACTGGGCGAATTGCGCATCCTCATGGGCAAAACCCGGCCGCGCGCTTCAGACGCCGTGGAAGAGGCCCCTGCCAAGCTGGAGGAGCGGTCGGCTATTCCCATGCCCGATGTGGTGCCGCGTTTTCCTGTGCAGGAACCCCTCAGCGAGCCCACCGATTTTGGTTCGTTGCCTTCCTTGCCGGACATTCCCGGCGTTGCAGCCAACGCGCCCCTTGCTTCGGTCGATCCTGATTCACTCGCCCCCGATATTTCGTTCGATCTGCCCGCCGTGGCAGAAAGTGGCGAGACACCGCTGCCGCAGGCTGCGGCAACGCCTGCGTCTGCCCCTGTATCGGTGCCTGAAATCGAAGATGAATTGCTCGAGGTTTTCCTGGAAGAAGCCCGTGAGGTGGTGGTCAATGGCTTGGCCGCGATCGACGTTCTCAGGGATGAGCCGGGCAATCTCAGCGAACAGACCACGCTGCGCCGTGCCTTCCATACCCTCAAGGGCAGCTCGCGGATGGTGGGGCTGAACGATTTTGGCGAGGCCGCGTGGTCGATGGAGCAATTGCTCAACGCCTGGTTGGCCGAGCAAAAACCGATGCAACCAAGTTTGTTGGATCTGTCTTCCGATGCGTTGCGTGCCTTTAGCCGTTGGGCTGACGACATCGCAGCGGGCCGTGCCTCTGGCTGGCAGCAGGACGCATTCCGCCAGTCGGCGGATGCCATGCGCCTGGACGGAACCCTGTTGCCGCTTGTGGTGCCCTCCGCCGGGGCAGAGAGCCCTGTTCTGGCCGTCATTGCGCCTGAGCCCGAGGTCGCAGCGCTGGAGGATCTGCCCCTTGAGCCGCCTGAAGAGGCGATTGCAGAGGTGCCCCTGGCTGTGGAAGAAGAGCTGGTGGTACCAGACTTTGAAGCTACCGAGATTTTCGACCATGCGCCAGAACCGCCGGCAGACTTGGCTACTTCGGCCCCCGAAGTAGCCGAGGAGATCGATTTCTCCGTGTTTGCTGCCGCGCTCAACGAAGCGCCTGCCGTCCCTGGGGTTCTCGATCCCTCCAGCATCGATTTCGTACTGGATCTCGAACTGCCGGACTTGGAGCCAGCCACAGCGGGTCCTGAGGTGGGCGCTCCGCCGCAGGTCACCGTGTTGCCTGATGAGCCGGTGGCGGATGGTGCTTTTGCGCTGCCTGTCGAATTGATGGACGCAGCCGAGCCGCTGGAGGTGCAGAACCTGGCAGAGCCGGAGCCGATGCTGCCAAGCACTGATGAGCTGGAATCTGTGGCCCAGGAGGAAGTGCCTGCAGAAGTCGCAGAAGATGTGGCTGCGGGAGCGGCTCCTGAAGAACCACAGGTAGCCGATGCGCTGGCGCAGGAACTGGAGGACAGTGCAGGTGATGAAGCGGTCAAGGTCATTGACACGCTGCGCATTGGCATCCCGCTCTACAACGTTTATTTGAACGAAGCCGATGAGTGGTCGCGCCGACTGGTGACCTGCTTGCAGGAATGGTCGCTGGAACTGCATGAACCTCTGCCGGACATGGCGGTGGCGCTCGCGCACTCGCTGGCGGGCAGTTCGGCCACGGTGGGGTTCAATGCCCTGTCGGAGATGGCCAGGGTGCTTGAACATGCGCTGCAGCACGTGCAGTTGCAGTCTGGCGGCACACAGGAGCAGGCCGAGGCCTTCATGGCGGCAGCCGAGGATATCCGGCGTTTGCTGCACCAGTTCGCAGCGGGTTTCCTCAAGGAACCCAGCCAGGAGGTGCTGGAGCAACTGCGTCAGATCTTGCAAACCGAGGTGGACAACACCTTGTCTCCACCCGAAGAAGAGGCTGCAGGCGAGTACCTGTTGGAGCAAGAGCCAATCACTCCAGTGGAGGCAGAAGCAGCGCAGCCGTTGCCCCCAGTAGAACCTGAACCCGACGTGGCAGCCATGTCGGAGCCCACGCCGGTCGTGGTGCCCAGGGGGCATGTGGCTCCCGCTTTGTCTGCCGTGGTCCACGACCACGACCACGACCAATACGTTGATGACGCGATTGCCCACGCTGTGGCACTCGGTTCGGATGTGGATGACGACATTGACGCGATCGACGTTATTGATCCGGATCTGTTCCCGATCTTCGAGGAAGAGGCTGCAGAGCTGTTGCCTCAGCTCGGTGGCGCGTTGCGTCAATGGGCCTCGCGCCCCGACAACCTGGGTGCCCGCAGTGAAGTGCTGCGTGCGCTCCACACCCTCAAAGGCAGTTCGCGCTTGGCCGGTGCCATGCGCCTGGGTGAAATGGCCCACCGGCTGGAGTCCGCTATCGAGCAGCTAGACGCTGAAACGGTGACAGCGGACCAGATCGAGCCTTTGCAAGGGAGTTTTGACGGTCTTCAGGCGAACTTCGACGCACTGCGCGCCATTGGCCAGGGGCCCGCTGATACGGTGGTCTCTTTGCCGGTGGAAACACCGCGCACCCGTCCCGAAGCCTCCGAGGCACAGGTGGCTCCAGCATCTGCCGCTGTCCACGCATCGGTGACGCCTGCCGCCCCAGCGGTACGCATGCCTGGTCCGTCGCAGCTTGCGCCTTTGCGCGTGGCCGCCAATCAGTCGGTGCGCGTGCGCGCCCAGTTGCTGGACCGCCTGGTCAATCAGGCGGGTGAAGTGATGATCAGCCGTTCGCGGCTGGACGTGCGATTGGGGCAGTTCCGCAGTTCGCTGACCGATTTGTCGGGGAACTTGGACCGCCTGCGCCAGCAGTTGCGGGACATCGAATTGCAAGCTGAATCGCAGATGCAGTCGCGCCTGGCCCTGTCGAAGGATTCCGCTGCCGGCTTCGATCCGCTGGAGTTTGACCGCTTCACCCGCGTCCAGGAACTCACGCGCATGATGGCCGAGTCGGTGAACGACGTGGCCACCGTGCAGCGCAACCTGCAGCGCGCCATGGAAGGTGCGGAAGATGACCTGATTGCCCAGGGCCGCCAGGCGCGGGAACTGCAGCGCGACTTGTTGCGCACCCGCATGGTGGAGTTCGAAGGCATCGCAGAGCGCCTGTATGCCGTGGTGCGGCAGGCCTCCAAGGAAACCGGCAAGCAGATCAAGCTTGATATTACCGGCGGCTCCATCGAAATGGACCGTGGCGTGCTGGATCGTATGACCCCCGCGTTCGAGCATTTGTTGCGTAACTGCGTGGCACACGGTATCGAAGATCCCCAGGTGCGCACGGCAGCGGGCAAGCCTGCTTCGGGCACGATCACCGTGGAGTTGCACCATGAAGGCAACGACGTGTCGGTGGAGTTCCGGGACGACGGGGCCGGGCTGAATCTGCCCCGCATCCGTGAAAAGGCGCTGGCGCAAGGCATCGTGGCGCCTGATACCGAGCTGAGCGATACCGAGGCTGCCAACCTCATTTTCATGCCCGGGTTCTCCACGGCCTCCGAGGTGACCGGCTTGGCAGGGCGGGGCATTGGCATGGACGTGGTGCGTGCCGAAATCAACGCTTTGGGCGGTCGGATCGAAACATCGACAGAAGCTGGCAGGGGAGCCGCCTTCCGCATGGTGCTGCCCTTGACCACGGCGGTGACGCAGGTGGTGATGCTGCGTGCCGGTGATCTGGCGATCGGTGTGCCCGCCAACGTGGTCGAGATCGTGCGGCGCACCTCGGCGGCAGACCTTGAAGTTGCATACCGCACCGGCCATTTCGACGATGGCACGGAGCAGCTGCAGTTCTTCTGGTCCGGGGCGCTGCTGCAGGCTTCTGCGCGCAGCAACGAGCCGGCTGGCAAGACGCGACCTGTGGTGATTTTCCGCAGCGCATCGCAGCGCATCGCCATGCATGTGGACGAAGTTCTGGGCAACCAGGAAGTCGTGGTGAAGAACCTCGGCCCTCAGTTGTCCCGTTTGCCCGGCTTGGCCGGCATGTCGGTGTTGGCGTCGGGTGCCGTGGTTCTGATCTACAACCCTGTGGCGTTGGCCACGGTGTACGGAGATCAGGTGCGTGCCGCCAGCGCAGGTCTGCCTTCAGTCCTGGAGGCTGATGGCTCATCAGGTGCTGGCAAGTCGGTCGTTTCTCCCCAGCTTGCTGGCCCCAGCCAGGTGCCATTGGTTTTGGTGGTGGACGATTCAATCACGGTGCGCCGGGTCACGCAGCGGTTGCTGCAGCGCGAAGGCTACCGTGTTGCGCTCGCTGCCGATGGCTTGCAAGCGCTGGAGCGCCTACAGGAAGAGCGTCCGACCGTCGTGTTGTCTGACATCGAAATGCCCCGCATGGATGGTTTCGACCTGGCGCGGAATATTCGTGCAGACGGTGCCTTGCGCGACCTGCCCATCATCATGATCACCTCGCGCATTGCTGAAAAGCACCGCGAGCATGCCATGGAGCTGGGCGTCAACCATTACCTGGGCAAACCGTACTCCGACGAAGAACTGCTGAGCCTCATTCAGCACTACGCCCGCATCGCGGCGACCGCAGAGGCCTAGCCAGCATGCAGATGCACCACAGGCCTGCCTTGAACCGGCGGGCTTGTGGCCAGCAAATGCACGCATTGATTCCGGCAGCTGCTTTGTCAGTTCCGTTCCAGAGGTTGTCCTGATGGAATCGCCGGCAACTGCTTCCTCTCCCGACCCCCGTCTCCTGGCTTGTCTGGCCGTGGTGGTGCGGGAAAAGGCCTCTGATCTTTTCATCATGGCGGGCGCGCCGCCAACGCTCAAGCGCCAAGGGGTGTTCGTGGCACTGGGGCAGCAACTGCTTTCGGCAGACGATGTCAGGCAGATGGCGTACTCCATCCTCCGCGAAACGCAGCGGCAGGAGTTCGATGCCACCATGGAGTGCGACCTCTCCCTGCAGACCCCGGAGGGTGAGCGGTTTCGTGTGAATGTGCACCGGCAGCGTGGCCAAGTGGGCATGGTGATCCGTCATGTCAGTGCCCACATCCCTAGCCTGGAGGCGCTTGGTCTTCCGCCCGTACTCCAGCAACTGGCATTTCTCAAAGGGGGGCTGGTGCTCACGGTGGGGTCGGCAGGCTCGGGCAAGACCACCACATTGGCGGCGTTGCTGGACCACCGCAATGCGCACACTGGCGGGCATATCCTGACGGTGGAAGACCCCATTGAGTACTTGCACACCCACAAAAAGTCACTCGTGACACAGCGCGAGGTGGGGCTCGATACGCTGTCCTACGACGAGGCCCTGCGCCGCGCGATGCGCGAGGCCCCGAACGTCATCATGATCGGCGAGATCCGCGACCGGGCCACCATGCAGCACGCGCTGCACTATGCCGAGTCCGGCCATCTGTGCGTCTCCACGTTGCATGCCAACAATGCGAACCAGGCGGTGCAGCGCATCCTGAACTTCTTTCCTGAAGAGGCCCACCGCCAGCTGCTTATGGACCTCTCCCTCAACCTGCGCGCAGTCGTGGCGCAGCGCCTGGTGGCGGGGCGGGCGGGCGGCCTCGTGCCTGCCACCGAGATCATGTTGCTCACGCCCTACGTGGCGGAGCTGATCCAGAAGGGCCAGATTGATGAGCTCAAGACTGCTATCACCCGCAGCGGCGAGCAGGGTATGTGGAGCTTCGACCAATCCTTGCTGGCCATGGTCGAGTCCGGCGCCATATCTCCCGAAGAAGCGATTGCCAACGCCGACAACCGCACCGATGTGCGGTTACGACTTCGGCTGGCGGCCGGTGCTTCGCTGGGGAGCGAGGGCATGCAGATGAGTCCCGACGAGCCTGCCGGGCCAGATAGCGTTCCACCGCCTACCGCGCGCCGTTGAGTGTGGGGCTCAGGCTGCGGCTGACTTCACTACTGCATACCGTTCCAGGGTGCGGTGCCGCGCCGTGTCGTGCTCCACCACCGGTAGCGGGTAGGTATCCCCCAGCCGCACTCCTGCACCTTGTAGTTCCATGGGGCGTGCCAGCCAGGGCGCGTGCAATGCCTTGGTGGGTAGCCCGGCCAGCTGCGGCAGGCAGCGGCGGATGAACTTGCCCTCCGGGTCAAACTTCTCGCTCTGGCTGACCGGATTGAAGATGCGGAAATAAGGCTGTGCATCGCACCCGCTGGAGCTGGCCCATTGCCAGCCACCGTTGTTGGCGGCCAGGTCGAAGTCATTGAGGTGCGTGGCAAAGTAAGCCTCGCCCCAGCGCCAGTCAATACCCAAGTCTTTGACCAGAAAGCTCGCCACCACCATGCGCAGGCGGTTGTGCATATAGCCCGTCTGGTTGATCTGCGCCATGGCGGCATCTACCAGCGGATAACCCGTGCGCCCCTCGCACCAGGCGGCAAACAGGGCGTCGGCCTCGGGGCCGGACTCCCACTGGATCGCGTCATACGCGGGCTTGAAACTGTGGCCCACCACATGGGGGTGGTGGTGCAGGATCTGAAAGTAGAAGTCCCGCCAGATCAGTTCGCTGAGCCAGGTCGTAGCGCCCGGGTTGCCTTGCAGCATCAGCCCGTGCGCGGTGCGCGCGAGCAGGCGCGGCGAGATGGTGCCAAAACGCAGGTGCACGCTGAGGTAGCTCGGCCCTTTGACCGCCGGAAAGTTGCGCGTGTCCTCATACCGCTCAATGCGGCCGAGAAAATCATCGAACAACTGCTGTGCGCCGCTGGCACCGGTCGGCAGCTTGAGCTGCGACAGGGCCGTGGCCTCGAAACCCAGCGACGCCAGGGTCGGCACCGCTTGGCGGTGTTCCTGTGGGCGGGGGGCCAGGCGGTGTGCATGGCGTTCCACAGGGTAGCTTGTGAGCTGAAAGGCATCCACCTTCTTGAGCCAGGCGTTCTTGTAAGGGGTGAACACGCTGTACGGGTTGCCGGTTTGCGTGAGCACCTCGCTGCGTTCCAGAATGGTGTGGTCCTTGAAGGTGTGAAAGGCCCTTCCGGCAGTGGCCAGCTGTGTGCGCACCTGGCTGTCGCGTTCCAGGGCCTGGGGCTCGTCATCGTGGTTGGCAAATACAGCTTGCACGCCCAGCGCGTTGGCCAGTGCCGGAATCGCATCGCTGGCCACCGCGTGCAGCACGATAAGGCCACCCTGTGCATGCCCAGAGAGCATGCGCAGCGTTTCATCCAGTTCCACCAGCGACTCGCGGATGAACTCCACCCGCCGGTCAGTCCGGGGCAGGGCATTCAGGATCTCGCGGTCAAAAACAAAGGCGCAATGCACCTGCTGGCACTGCGTGAGTGCGCGGTACAGGGCGGCCTGATCGTTCGCGCGCAGGTCGCGGCGGAACCAGACAAGACCGCTGGGGTAAGAGGGCTCGGAGGAGGGGGCCATGTTCACCGTTAAAATTGCCGGATGTCTTTCGATTCTGCGCCCATCAACCTGACGCATCACTTCCTGATCGCGATGCCCGGTCTGGAAGATGAGTCTTTCTCGCGCAGCGTCGTTTACCTGTGCGAGCACAGCGAACGCGGTGCACTCGGCCTCATCATCAACAAGCCTTCGGACATCACCCTCAAAGGCCTTTTTGACAAGGTGGACCTGTCCTTGCGGCGTGAAGACCTCACCAAGGAGCCCGTGTTCCAAGGCGGCCCGGTGCAGATCGAGCGCGGCTTTGTGCTGCACGAGCCCATGCTCGTTGACAGGGTCGAAACCGATGAATCGGTCTATGCCTCCACCATGACCATCCCCGGCGGGCTGGAGATGACCACTTCCAAGGACGTACTCGAAGCGCTGTCCACGGGCGCAGGCCCCCGCCGCGTGCTCATCACGCTGGGCTATTCGTCGTGGGGCGAGGGGCAGCTCGAATCCGAACTGGCCGAAAACGCCTGGCTCACCGTGGCGGCTGACCTCTCGGTGATCTTCGACACCCCTGTGCCCGAGCGCTACGACCGCGCCCTGGCGCTGCTGGGCCTCAAGGCCTGGATGCTGTCGCCCGAGGCGGGGCACGCATGACCGGCTTGCCCGCTCAGCCAGCCGTTCCTGCGCATTTCCAGACCTTTCTTGCTTTCGATTTTGGCCTCAAGCGCACGGGCGTGGCCACGGGCAACCGCATGCTGCGCAGCGCCACGCCGCAGGCCACCATCAAGGCCGAGGGCGATGCCCGTTTTGTGCAGGTGGCGCAGCGCATCAAGGAATGGCAACCCGACGCACTGGTGATCGGCGTGCCCTACCACCCGGACGGCGCGAGCCACGAGAACACCGAGCGCGCGCTCAAGTTCGGCCGCCAGTTGCGTGGGCGGTTTGGTTTGCAGGTGTTCGAGGTGGACGAGCGCTATAGCACCACCGAGGCCATCGCGGGTGGTGCCAAGGATGCCGACGCTGCGTCGGCCTGCATCATCCTGGAACAGTTTTTGAGGAATCTTCCATGAGCAACCCCTCTCCTGCAGCTTCTGGCAGCCTCGTGCTCGATGCCGAAGCGCTGTACCGCGAACTGTTGCGCGGCGTGCGCAGCATGCTCACACCCACCACGCGCCTGGCGGGCATTGCCTCGGGCGGCGCCTGGCTGGCGGAGCGCTTGCAAAAAGACCTGGGCCTGGAAGGGCCCGCTGGCGTGCTGTCGTCAGTGATGCACCGTGACGACTTTGCCCAGCGTGGCCTGTCGGCCAGCGCGCAGACCGCGCTACCGTTCGACGTGAACGGTGCCGATGTGCTGGTGCTTGACGACGTGCTCTACACCGGCCGCACCATCCGCGCCGTGCTCAACGAGCTGTTCGACTATGGCCGCCCCGCCAGCGTGCGCCTGGCCGTGCTGGTGGACCGGGGCGGGCGCGAGCTGCCCGTGCAGGCCGACTTTGCGGCTGCACGTGTGGCCTTGCCTGCCACCCAGTCGCTGGCGCTGGCGCGCGACGACAGCGGTACCTTCCACTTCCAAGTCAAAGAGGCCTGACCGTGCTGAAGAAGCGCAACCCCCAACTCAACGGCAACGGCGAACTCATCCATCTGCTGTCCATCGAGGGCCTGCCGCGCGACATCGTCACGCACATCCTCGACACGGCTGCAAACTTCGTCAGCGTCAACGACCGCGAGGTCAAGAAGGTGCCGCTCCTGCGCGGCAAGAGCGTGTTCAACCTGTTCTTCGAGAACAGCACGCGCACGCGCACCACGTTCGAGATCGCCGCCAAGCGCCTGTCGGCCGACGTGATCAACCTCGACATCGCGCGCAGCTCGGCCAGCAAGGGCGAGTCGCTGCTGGACACCATCGCCAACCTGTCGGCCATGGCGGCCGACATCTTCGTGGTGCGGCACAGCGAATCGGGCGCACCCTACCTCATCGCCCAGCATGTGGCGCCCCATGTGCACGTGATCAACGCGGGCGATGGCCGCCATGCCCACCCCACGCAGGGGCTGCTGGACATGTACACCATCCGCCACTACAAGAAGGACTTCAGCAACCTCACGGTGGCCATCGTGGGCGATGTGCTGCACTCGCGCGTGGCGCGCTCCGACATCCACGGCCTGACCACGCTGGGCTGCGCCGAAGTGCGTGTGGTGGGCCCACGCACCCTGGTGCCGTCGGACATGGCGCAGATGGGCGTGCGTGTGTGCCACACGCTCGAAGAAGGCATCAAGGACGCGGACGTGATCATCACGCTGCGCCTGCAGAACGAGCGCATGAGCGGTGCACTGCTGCCGTCGAGCCAGGAGTATTTCAAGAGCTTTGGCCTCACGCAGGAAAAGCTGCAGCTGGCCAAGCCCGACGCCATCGTCATGCACCCCGGCCCCATCAACCGGGGGGTCGAGATTGACTCCGCTGTGGTCGATGGCAAGCAGAGCGTGATCTTGCCGCAGGTCACGTTTGGCATTGCCGTGCGCATGGCCGTCATGTCCATCGTTGCCGGCAATGAGGCATGAAGCCCGGAATGAATACTCCTGTTTTCATAGCTGTTAGCGCTTATTCAATAAGCGCTAACAGCCAATTTGGCTTGAAATCATGAAGATACTGATCCAGAACGGCCGTGTGATCGACCCCGCTTCGGGCCTCGACCAGACCTGCGACATCGCCATCGCGGCGGGCCGCATCGTCGGCGTCAACCGCGTGCCGCCCGACTTTGCGCCCAAGCGCGTGGTGGACGCCACGGGCTGCATCGTGCTGCCCGGCCTGGTGGACCTGGCCGCGCGCCTGCGTGAGCCCGGCCATGAGCACGAAGGCATGCTCGAATCCGAGATGGCCGCCGCAGTGGCCGGGGGCGTGACCAGCCTGGTGTGCCCGCCCGACACCGACCCCGTGCTCGACGAGCCGGGCTTGGTGGAGATGCTCAAGTTCCGTGCCGAGAAGCTGCACCAGTCGCGCCTGTTCCCGCTGGGTGCGCTCACGCGTGGCCTCGCCGGCGAGGTGCTGACCGAGATGGCCGAGTTGACCGAATCGGGCTGCGTGGGCTTCGGCCAGGCCGAGGTGCCCCTGGCCAGCACCCAGGTGCTGCAGCGTGCGCTGCAGTACGCCGCCACCTTTGGCTACACCGTGTGGCTGCGTCCGCAGGAGATGCACCTGGGCAAAGGCGTGGCGGCCAGCGGTGCGCTGGCCACGCGCCTGGGCTTGTCGGGCGTGCCCGTGGCAGCCGAGACCATTGCGCTGCATACCATCTTCGAGCTGCTCAAGACCACCGGTGCGCGTGTGCACCTGTGCCGCCTCAGCAGCGCGGCCGGTGTCGAGCTGGTGCGCCGGGCCAAGGCCGAGGGCCTCCAGGTGACCTGCGACATCAGCATCAACACGCTGCACCTGACCGAAAACGACATTGGCTTCTTCGACAGCCGCGCGCGCCTGACGCCCCCACTGCGCCAGCAGCGCGACCGCGATGCCCTGAGCGCGGCGCTGCTGGATGGCACCGTCGATGCGCTGGTGTCCGACCACACTCCTGTTGATGAAGACGCCAAGACGCTGCCCTTTGCCGAGGCCGAGCCCGGTGCCACGGGGCTGGAGCTGCTGCTGAGCCTGGCCCTCAAGTGGTCGCAGGACAGCGGCGTGCCGCTGCAGCGCGCGCTGGCTACGGTTACGTCCGAACCTGCGCGCGTGCTGGGCAACGCCCTGGGCACCTTGCAGGCCAGCGTGGGCCAGATCGTGGAAGGCGGCGTGGGTGACCTGTGCATCCTCGACCCACAAGTCTCTTGGATCGTGCAGGACGACGCGCTGTGCAGCCAGGGCAAACACACGCCATTCTCAGGCTATGAACTGCCCGGCCGCGTGCGCATGACGCTGGTGGGCGGCCAAGTGGCCTTTGACCGCGCCTAAGCACGTGCGGCGCGGAGAGGCACTGCGGTGAAGTCTTTGCGCGCCAGCTGGCGCCTGCTGCGCCTGCTGGGCCACATTGCCAAGGGTCTGGCCATCGTGGCGCTGCGTTTCCCGGCGCTCACGCCGGACCAGCAGCATGCCCGGGTGCAGGTGTGGTCGCTGCAGCTATTGGCGCACCTCGGCATCAGCCTGCGCATTCAGGGTCAGCCGCCGCTCACCGGGCCGGTGATGCTGGTGGCCAACCACATCTCGTGGCTCGACATCCCCGTGATGCACGCGGCGCGGCATTGCCGCTTTGTGTCCAAATCGGACGTGCAGGGCTGGCCGCTGATTGGTACCCTGGCCACGGCTGCGGGCACGCTCTATATCGAGCGCAGCTCGCGCCGCGACGCACTGCGCATGGTGCGGTCCATGCAGGAGGCGCTGGAGCGTGGCGAGGTGCTGGCCGTGTTCCCCGAAGGCACCACGGGCGACGGCCGCGAGATGCTGCCCTTCCATGCCAACCTGCTGCAGGCCGCCGTGGTGGCGCAGGCGCCGGTGCAGCCCGTGGGCCTGCGTTTTGCCGACAAGGCGACGGGCGCCACCAGTTTTGCACCCAGCTACATCGGCGACGAAACCCTGGTGGGCTCGATCTGGCGCACGCTGTGCGCGCCCCCCATCGAGGCCGTGGTGCATTACGGCCCACCCGAGCGCGCGGGCGAGCGTGACCGCCGCACCTGGACGCAGCACCTGCACGATACCGTCGATCGGTTGCGGAACGCCTGAGTCGCCGGCTGGGTGCATCCCGGGTTGGCCGGTGGTGCCCGCCAAGGTGGCCTTGGTGGGCAAAAGCGTGCATATTCCACGTTTGCAGCCGCGTGGGTTGCACATCCGGTCTCAATGCCACGCAATTTCCCGTATCGTCCGCGTCTTTCGGCCTGCCAGCGCACGCAAAAGCGCTTGCAGGCCCGCCAACACTGCCGGGAGGGCACCATGAACCTGATTGAGCGCGCCAAGAGCATTCTTTTGCAACCCAAGGAGACCTGGGCCACCATCGACACGGAAAGCACCGATGTCGCAACCCTGTTCACCCGCTACGCCATGGTCCTGGCTGCCATTCCGGCGGTCTGTGGATTCATCGGCATGTCGCTGATTGGTTTTGGGGGCTTTGGCGTCACCATCCGCACGCCCTTCGTCGCCGGGTTGGTGAACATGGTGGTGTCGTATGTGCTGAGCCTGGTGGGGGTGTTTGTGCTCGGGCTCATCATCGACGCGCTGGCCCCCACGTTTGGCGGCCAGAAGAGTCCCATCCAGGCGCTGAAGGTGGCGGTGTACGCCAGCACGGCCGCGATGCTGGGTGGGGTGTTCAGCCTGCTGCCCGCGCTGGCCATGCTGGGCCTGCTGGCGGCGCTGTACTCCATCTACCTGCTCTACACCGGCCTGCCGGTGCTCATGAAGAACATCCCCGAGAAGTCGGTGGTCTACACCGTGGTGGTCATCATCGCGGCCATCGTGATGGGGGTGATCATCGGTGCCGTCAGTGCGCTTTTCCTGCCCCGTGGCGGTGCGATGTTTGGCGGGGCCGATGCACCTTCCATCACCATGAACACGCCGGGTGGCAAGGTCTCCATCGACACCGCCGGCCTGGAGGCCGCGGGCAAGAAGATGGAAGAGGCCGCCCGCAAGATGGAAGAAGCCCAAAAGAGCCAGGACCCCGCCGCCATCGCCGCCGCCGCTGGCAATGCGGCCAAGGCGGCTGCAGGAGCGTTCGGTGGAGGCCAGGCCATTGCCGCGCAATCGCTCAAGGGGGCGCTGCCAGAAAAGCTGGCAGGCCTGCCGCGCACGGGCTTTGATGTGCAGGACGGCGCGGCCCTGGGCCTGCCCACCAGCCAGGCCAGTGCGCAATACGGCAACGATACCCGGCAGGTGCGCCTGGAGATCGTAGACATCGGGGGCCTGGGGCAGGTGGCGGTGATGGCCATGGGCATGGCCCAGGGCGAAAAGGAAGACAAGACCAGCGCCGAGAAGACCTGGCAGGAAGGCGGCCGCACCCTGCACCAGCGCTACGAAAAGGATGGCAGCCATGCCGAGTTCAAGACCATCCTGAAGAACGGCCTGGTGGTCAGCATCGAGGGTGACAACATGGGCGCCAAGGAGCTGCAGGGCTTCATGTCGCAGGTAGACCTCAATGCCCTGGAAGGCTTGCAGCGCAAGGGCAAGTCCTGAGAGGCTGAGAGTCTTTTATCCATATCCATGCCCGCCCTGCACGTCAAAAAGCCCCGGATCGTCGTTGCAAATGCTCGCCATAGCCCGAGCTATGGCTGTGCTTTGCGCCTGGATCCGAGGCGTTTTGGCGCGCCTTTCGGGCTCGGCTAAAAAAACTCTCAGCCTCTGAGTGCGCGGGGCTCCCTGTTCAACCCGACAGGCCGACTGATGTCGGCCTTTTTCTTTCTTGCAGGCGGTCGGGTGGCTGGCGTGGCAGGCGATAGACTGCATTGAGGCGATCTTCCCCAGCCCCCATCACATGCACCCTTTGTCCTTGTACCAGCGCGCCATGGGCCCCGCATACCTGCGTCTGACGCCGGCATTGGCGCGGTTTCACGCGTTGTCGGGACCACAGCGTTTGTCGGGCCATGTGCTGGTGGATGCCCCCGCCAACTGGCTGGCGCGTGTCCTGGCCCTCGCACTGGGCGCGCCCCAGCGTGCTGCGCAAGGGCCGATCTCCTTCGAGCTGGATGCGCGCCCGGATGCTGAGGTGTGGACCCGCCACTTTCCCGCGCAGACCATGCAGTCCACCTTGCGCGGGGCGGCAGGCCGGGTGGTGGAGCATCTGGGGGCAGCGCGGTTGACATTTGTGCTGCACGAGACCGAAGGGCGCCTGGTGATGCAACTGCAGCAGCTGCATTTTTGCGGCATACCCTGCCCGGCGTGGCTGCGCCCCCAGGTGGTGGCGGAGGAGACCGGGGTGGGCGATGCGCTCCACTTTCATGTGCAGGCCACCGTGCCGGGGGTGGGGCGTGTGGTCCGCTACCAGGGGCACCTGATGGTGCCACCGGATGCTGTATCGGCGGGGGCTTCTGCATGATTGTGGTGTTTGATGGGCAGTGCCTGCTCTGCAACGGTTGGGTGCAGTTTCTGCTGCGGCACGACCCTGCGCAGCGCATCCGGTTTGCATCCATCCAGAGCGCGGCAGGGCAACAACTGCTGGCGCGGGCGGGGCTGAAGGTGGATGGCTTGCAGACCCTGCTGGTCATTGACGGCGACCGCAGCTGGCAGCACACCGCCGCCATCCTACAGGTGTTGCACACCCTGGACTGGCCCTGGCGGCTTGCGTGGGTGGGCTGGCTGATGCCCGCACCGGTGCGCGACGCGCTGTACCGCTGGGCGGCGCGCAACCGCTACCGGATCTGGGGTCGGTCAGACACCTGCATGGTGCCGTCGCCAGAGACCGCGGCGCGTTTCCTGGATTGATGGCGTGCCAGGGCAGCGTGGCTGCGATGGGCTACGGGGTGATGATTGTCAAAAATGATAGCTTGTCGCGCTTTGTAGATAAGCGCTAGAGCCCATTTTTATTCGAATTCTCGAACCGTCATCCCCGGGGGAAGGTCACCACATGGTCTACCTCTGCGCGGATGCCGATCCACTCGCCCAGGGCATGGTCGTGGTGGCTGGGCACGTGGGCCAGCACGGTGTGGCCACTGGCCAGGCGCAGCGTGTACAGAAACTCCGAACCCCGGAACGACTTGCGCACGATCTGCGCCTGCACGGGGGCATGGTCGTCGTGCACGATGTCATCGGCGCGCAGCAGCACATCACATTCGCCACCGGGGTAGCTGCCGGGCAGGGGGCATTCTTCCAGGTCGGTCAGCTCGCCCAGCGGCGTTTGTGCCACCACGTTGTTGCCGCGCTGCACCAGCGTAGCCGGGGCGAACACACCGTGGCCGATGAAGTCGGCCACAAACCGCGTGGCGGGGCGGTGGTACAGCGTGTACGCATCGTCCCACTGGTGCAGGTGGCCTTCGTTCATCACACCAATCACGTCACCAATGGCAAACGCCTCGAACTGGTCGTGCGTCACAAACAGGGCCGTGGCACCTGCCGCTTTCAGAATGCCGCGCACCTCGTGCGCCAGGCGCTCGCGCAGGTCCACATCCAGGTTGGAGAAAGGCTCGTCCAGAAGCATGAGCTGGGGGCGCGGTGCCAGGGCCCGCGCCAGTGCCACGCGCTGCTGCTGCCCGCCGGAAAGCTCGTGCGGAAAGCGGTTCTCGCTGCCTTCCAGCCCCACCAGCTGCAGCACTTCGGTCACGCGCGCGGCCTGTTCGGCCCGGGGCAACTGGTGGATGCCAAAGGCCACATTGCGGCCCACGGACAGGTGCGGAAACAGCGCGTAGTCCTGGAACACCATCCCAATGCGCCGCAGCTCGGGCGGCACGCTCAGCGTGGCGCTGCTGACCACACTTTTGGTCAGGCGGATCTCGCCGCCCGTCACGGGCTCCAGCCCCGCCACAGCGCGCAGCAAGGTCGTCTTGCCGCAGCCCGAGGGGCCAATCAGTACACCGATATCGCCTGCGTGCAGGCCCAGCGTGACACCTTCTACCGCTGCATGGGGGCGGCCTGTGTAGTGCACTTGGAGTTGGGAGACCTCTAGAAACATGCCGTGATTCTAGGTGGGCAGGGGCGAATGCTTAAAATTCGCATTTGCATTCCAGAACGTCGCCCGGCCTGAGCCCGGCCACGGGTGTGCGCTTCTTCCCTCTGCCGAGCCCTTGCCTTGCGCCGCACGCCTTCTTTTGCCCTTCGCACCGTTCCCCTGATCCTGTTCGCAGGTTTTCTGGCGCTGCCCGTGCTGGCGGTGCTGGCGTCGTGGCTGCCGTTTTCGTCCGCCGGGCAGGGCGATGCGCAGGCGGGCGCCATCCTGCGGGAGATGGCGGCCACCGTGTTGCCCGGTTATGTGTGGACCACGCTGTGGCTGAGCGTGCTGGTGGCCCTGGGTGCGGCCATTGTGGGCACGGGCACGGCGGCGGCCGTCACGCTGTTCGACTTTCCGGGCCGCCGCACGTTTGAATGGCTGCTGCTGTTGCCCCTGGCCATGCCCGCCTATGTCACGGCGTATGCGTACACCGACTTCCTGCAATTCAGCGGCCCGCTGCAGGTGGGCCTGCGCAACACCTTTGGCCTCGAAGGCCGCCTGCTGCCCGAGGTGCGCAGCCTGGGCGGTGCGGTGTGGGTGTTCATCTTCTCGCTCTACCCCTACGTGTACCTGCTCGCGCGCACGGCGCTCGGTGAGCGCGCGGCACACCTCATGGAAGCCGCGCGTCTTTTGGGCGCGCCGCTGCCGCGCCGCATCCGTGCCGTGGCCCTGCCCCTGGCGCGCCCCGCAGTGGCGGCGGGCGTGGCGCTGGTGCTGATGGAAACGCTGGCCGACTTTGGCGTGGCCAGCTACTTCGGCATCCAGACCTTCACCACGGGCATCTACAAGGCCTGGCTGTCCATGGACAACCGGCTGGCCGCCGCGCAGCTGGCCACCATGTTGCTGGTGGTGGTGATGGCGCTGCTGCACCTGGAACACCGCGCGCAAAAACGCATGCGTTTTGCTACGGGCGGCGGGCGTGCAGGGTCGGCCGAGGCGCAGCCGCTGGCGCTGCGCGGTGCGCGCCGCTGGGCGGCCTGGGCGGTCTGCACCGTGCCGGTGGTCATGGGTTTTGTGGCCCCCGTGGCCTTCATGCTGCGCCCTCTGGCGTCCGACTGGTCGGTGCTGCCCTGGGAGCGTTTCATGGAATGGGCCTGGCACAGCGTGCGCCTGGGGGGCATCACCGCCGCGCTGGCGGTGGTGATCGCGCTGGCCCTGGCGTTTGCGGTGCGCCGCCAGCCCGACGCCGTGACGCGCGGCGTGGTGCAGCTGGCCAGCGTGGGCTATGCCGTGCCGGGTGCCGTCATCGTGGTGGGCCTGCTGCTGCCCGTGGGCTGGCTGCAGGCGGCCATGCCGCAGTGGGGCGTGGGTGCGCTGGTCACCGCCACGGCGTTTGGCATCGTTTGGGCCTATCTGGTGCGGTTTTGTGCCGTGGCCTTGCAGTCCCTGCAAAGCGGCTACGCGCGCATTCCGCTCAGCCTGGATGACTCCGCCCGCATGCTGGGCATCGGTAGCCCCGGCCTGTTGGCGCGCGTCCACTGGCCGCTGCTCAAGCGCTCCACGGCCGCCGCGGCGCTGCTGGTGTTTGTGGATGTGATGAAGGAACTGCCCGCCACCATGGTGCTGCGCCCCTTCAACAGCGATACGCTGGCTGTGGTGGCCTACCAGTTGGCGCGCGACGAGCGCCTGGGCGAAGCCGCCTTGCCGTCACTGGCGCTGGTGGCGGTGGGGCTGGTGCCGGTGATTTTGCTGAGCCGGGCGTTGCGCAGCAGAGTGTGATCACCGCTTCTATCTGCTCGGGGTTGCTCGCCGCTCGGGCAGGACTCCCCGGCGGTGGTCTCAGTGGTGTGCAGCACCCACCAAGTAGCCTTCTCTTCGCATGATCGCGGCGACTGCCATGGCCGCCTTGTCCAGCGCCGGCTGCGCCGCGCTTTTGCCTTGCAGAACCTGGTGGACCGCCGCGCCCAGCACCTCCGTGTTGATCTCATCCCAAGGCGGGATGATGGGGCGCCAGTTCGGGTCGGCGTCGTTGATGCTGTGCCGCAAAACGGAAAACTCCGGGAACCGGGCCAGCAAGGCCGCATCAGCCAACGTGGATTGGCGTTGGGGTGCGCCGCCCAGTTCAGCGACTGCCTTGTCCTGCGCTTTGGCCGTGAGCCACTGCAGGAGAAGGAACGCGGCATCAGGGTTGCGCGCTTTCTGAGGAATCGCCAGCCCCAGACCACCCGATTGTGCGGAGTGGCGACTTCCTTTGGGGTGCCGCGCGTAGGCCACCTTGCCGTCCACGCGTGACTTCGTGGCGTCACGCACCGCGCCAAAGACGATGGTGGAGTCCAGGTACATCGTTGCCTGTCCCTGAAGGAACGCATTCATCATGGCGCTCTGGTCAAAGTCGAGCGCCCCGGCGGGGCCGGTTTCCATCACCTGGCGCAGCAGGTTCAGGGCCCGCACGCCCGAGGCATCGTTGAAGCGGGGTGTCCAGTTGTTCTCAAAAATCTTCCCTCCGATCGGGTTCAGGTGCAGCAACCATGCGTGTACACATTGGTGCCCGGCCTTGCCACGTGAGGTGAGGGCGCCAAGCCCAGTCTTTTCGCGCAGCCTGGGCAACATCCGCTCCAGCTCAAAGTAAGTGCTGGGTGGGGCGATCTGGTGGGCGTCAAACAGGTCCTTGCGGTAGGCAAGGATGGAGGTTTCTGCACCGTAGGGCAGGCCATACAACTGCGCAGAGCCGCCTGCCAGGTAGCCTTTCCAGCCGCCGACGAGGCCAATGTTTTCCAGATAGCCCGGAACGATGTCCTTGAGGTCAAAGTCGGTGGGCGTGAACGCGGCGTTCTCCAGGTATGGCGCCAGAGGCCGGATCAGGCCTCTCTTGACGTATTCACCCTTCCACATCGCCACGTAGCAGACCAGATCGAAATCGCAACTGTCCTTTTGCATCTCCGCCAGCTGCAGGCGTTTCATTTCAGGCAAAGGCTGTGGGTCGGTATCGACGCGTATTCCCGTTTCCCGGGTGAACGCGGGCAGCAGCTTGCGCATGGCGTCGTAGTGGGGGTGTGTCGGAATGCTCATGCGCACCGTCTGGCCGCGGTAGGGCGCGTAGCGTTCCTGTGCGTGGCTCGTTGTAGGGTGCAGCCATGCGGCGGCAGTCCATGATCCCAGGTGTCCCAACAGGTGGCGGCGTTGCATCGCGTGTATCTCCAGGGTGGTGGTCAGTGGGTATCTACAAGGTAGATGCCGGATGAGACAAAGGTGTTTTCAACCCGCTGGACAAACGCCTTTTTCACCATGATTTTCTGGGTGACCGGATTGAAAATATGGTACGGAGCGGACCAGCCCGAGCCCTGTTGCAAGGCCAGATCCCGTGAGTTCTTCACGATGGCGGTTCCGTTGGCGTCCCTCATGTCGATGAGGTTCTTGCCGACGTTGCCGGGGTTTGCTCCGTGCGCCAAGCTCACGCCGTCAATGCTGTAGACGGTGATGTAGAGATCACGGTCCTTGAACGCGCTGCCGTGCGTGAACTCCAGGTAGGCGCGCTCGGCACCCAGGCGCTCAATCAGGTCGACAGCCCTTTGCACCTGGGCCTGCGCTTCGGCGGGCGAGCCATTGAGCGTGAAGGCATTGACGGACTCCACCAGCCTGCCGACCTGTGCGCGCAATTGTTGGGATGCGCCGGCGGTTTGCTCCACCAGGGCGGCGTTCTGCTGCGTGGATTCATCGATCACGGTCACCGAGTGCGCCAGCGCCTCGATTTCCTGTCGCTGCAACTGGCTAGCCTGCGTGATCTCTGCCATGACATCCCGCATGGACGAGAGCGCCTTGCCGATGTCCGACAACCTTCCCGTGGCCTGCCCTACCTGTTGCACACCTTCGCCAATGCGGGTGGCACTGCCAGCGATGATCTGCTTGATCTCGCGGGCGGCTTCGGCGCTGCGCTGTGCCAGCGAACGCACTTCGTCGGCGACGACGGCAAATCCCCGGCCGTGCGCTCCGGCGCGCGCTGCTTCAATGGCCGCATTCAACGCAAGAATGTTGGTTTGAAAGGCGATGCCATCAATCAGGGCAATGATTTCGTAGGCCTTGCCTGACTCTGCTGCGATCGCCTCCATGGTCTTTTGCACTTCTTTGAAGGCATCACTTCCCCGTTGGCCGGAGGCTGAAGCATGTTCCGCCATCGTGTGCCCCGCATCCGCCGCATCAGCGACGCGGTGCACATGGGCGCTGAAGGCTTCGACTGCGGTGGTGGTGTGTTGCAGTGCAATCGCTTGTTGTTCAGTGCGCGCGGACAGGTCGGTGTTGGCATGCGATATCTCGTCGCTGGCGGTGTCCACCTCCTGGGCGCCGCTGCGGACCTTGAACACCACCCGGGTCAGAGACGCTTGCATGTCACGCAGTGCCGAGACCAGCGCTGAGAACTCGTCTTGCCCGGGGTCGAAAATGAGGCTCGTCAGGTTGCCGCCTTTCACATCGTCGGCAAACCGCTGCGCCACCGATACCCGTTCGGAAATCCGGCGCGTCACCCAGGCCGCGATGCCCAGCAAGCAGGCTGCAACCAAGGCCACGGTAATCCACAGCGCGGAGGATGCATACGCCGCCGCTCCTGGGACCCCGGTCGCAGATTCCGACGCTGGAAATTTCAGCCTATTCAGCTGCGCATGGACATGCCACGCGCCCGCAAAAAGCAGCGTGAGCACGGCCAGTGTCAGCAGCAGCATCTGGCCACCAATACCGATGTTCTTTGAAAGGAGTTTCATAGGGCTTGCGGCGGTCAAGGTGGCAGAGGCGTCGTTTTGCGCTCAGATGGACAGATCAGCCTTTGACAGCTCCGGCAGTAAGGCCGGTGATGATCTGGCGCGCCGCAACGAAGGTGAAGATCAGGGGAGGAATGGCAATGAGGCTTGCCATTGCCATCACACGGCCCCAATCCACACCCATGTCGGTGATGAAAAGCGATGCAGCCACGGGCAGCGTGCGGGTGTGCCGATCGGTGAGCACCAGGGCCAAAATGAACTCGTTCCAGGCGATGCGGAAAGTGAAGATCGATGCCGCGGCGAGACCCGGTGCCATCAGTGGCAGCAACACTTTGGTGAACACGCGCAAGGGACCGCATCCGTCGATGGCGGCGGCCTCTTCGAGCTCGATAGGCACCTGCAGCACAAAGCCGTACAGCAACCAGATCGTGAAGGGCAGGTTCACCGCCACGTACAGCAACACCAGGCCCCAAAGGCTGTTGACCAGATGCCACTCGTTCCAGATGAGGAACACCGGAATGGCCAACACTGCCAGTGGGACCGTGCGCAGCAGCAGCGTGGTGTAGGCCAACGTGCGTCGCCCGGGAAACTGAAACCGGGCGAGCCCGTAGGCCGCCATGCATCCAAGCACCAGCGTGATGGCGGTGGAGACAACGCCCACGAACAGGCTGTTGTAGAGGTAGCGGTCGAACTTGTCTTCCTGCAGCACCGCGCGGTAGTTCTCCAGCGTGGGCGCAAAAATGAAGTTCAGGGGATCGGCAAAAATGTCCACCTGCTGGCGCAAGCTGGTCGCAAAAATGACCACGATCGGGGCCATGCAGATCACCGCCAGGGTGATCAGCATGGCGTAGTGGGACATGCTAATAAAAGGCGAGCGTTTCATGGAGGGGAACCCGGGTTATCTGCGGTTGTCGAGTGGGTTGGAGATTCGCAGCGCGACCCACGACAGCCCCGCGACGACGACCAGCAGCAGCACCGAGATGGCCGCAGCAACGCCCAGCTGCTGTCCCACAAAAGCTGTCTTGTAGATGTGCAGTGCAAGGATTTCGGTGGAGTCTCCGGGGCCGCCAAAGGTGAGCACATAGATCACCTCCAGCACCCGGAAGGCATCCACCAAGCGCATCATCAGCGTGATGGCGATGACATGCGCAATCATGGGCAGCTTCACCAGCAGCGTCATCTGCCACCAGTTGGCGCCATCGATGCGCGAGGCCTCGATCACCGCACCGTCCACGTTGGCGAGCGCGGCCACCATCATGATGAAAACAAAGGGCGTCCACTGCCAGATGTCCGCGATCACGATGGCCGCAAAGGCCAGCGTCGGGTCGGCCAGCCAGGTCAGCGGTGCAATGTGCAGCAGACCCAGCACCGCATTGATGATGCCGAACTGTGCATCGAACATGTAGCGCCACGCCAGGCCCACGGCAATCGGCGCGATCATCATCGGAAGGATGAACAGGGTGCGAAAAAACGCAGTGCCACGCACCGGGCGCTCCAGAGCCAGTGCGAGGGAAATTCCCAGCACCATCTCTGCGGTAACACAGACCGCCGCAAATACCAGGGTGGTCCACAGTGACGACCAGACCCTGGCGTTGCTGAAGGCCGAGACGAAGGCGTCCAGACCCACCCAACGGGCATCGCTCCAGGGCGTGCCCATGCTCCAGTCATACAGACCGAGCTGGATCGCAGAAAAGACGGGATAGAGGCACGCCGCAGCCATGATGACAACGGCGGGCCCAAGGTAGAGGGCCGGAACCCACGAGGGAGTGCGCATGGTGCCCTGGCCTCAGACCTTGTAGCCTGCTTCGCGCATCATCTGTGTGACGGGCGCGACCAGATCGTTCAACGCAGCTTCTGCGGTCTTTTTGCCGGTGAGCGCCTCGGAGATTCCAATGCCCAGCGCCTGGACGTTGATCTTGTCCCACACGGGGATGATCGGGCGCCAGTCGGGGTTCGAATATTTGAGGGCTTCCTTGAAGGTAATGAACTCGGGGTACTGGCGCACGAGGTCTGCATCAGAAAGCGTGGAGTTGCGCGTGGGTGCTCCGCCCACCTTGGTGACGGCCCTGTCCTGCTCTTTGGACGTGAGCCATTGCATCAGCAGAAAGCCCGCGTCCGCGTTCTTCGCATTCTTGGCGATGGCAAGCCCCAGGCCGCCAGACTGCGACGCCCTGCGCGTACCGGCCGGGTGCAGTGCCCAGCTCACCTTGCCTGCCACCTTGGACTTGGTCGGATCGTTCACCAGGCCGGCCAACGAGGTGGAATCGAGGTACATGGCTGCCTGGCCCTGCAGAAAGGCGGTGTTGCTTTCACCCTGGCCATACCCCGCGATGCCCGCGGGGCCCGTGGCGACCACTTCCTGCAGAAACTGGAGTGCTTCCACGCCGATCTTGTCATTGAAGCGGGCGCGCCATTGGTCATCGAACACGCTGCCGCCCAAGGGGTTCAGGTGCAGCAGCCAGGCGTGTACGGCCTGGTGGCCAGCTTGACCGCGCGATGCCAGTGCGCCGATGCCCTCCTTGTCCTTGATCACGCGCAGCAGCTTGCGGAACTCGGTGTAGTTCTCTGGCGCCTTCAGGTTGTGCTTTGCAAAAATGTCATTGCGGTACGCCAGCACCGATGTTTCTGCGCCGTAAGGCAGGCCATAGAGTTTGGCGCCGGGGCCGGCAAGGTAGCCCTTGGGACCGCCTACCATGCCCAGGTTTTCTAGGTAGACCGGGATGATGTCCTTGAGGTCGTAGGCGGGGTCTGCAAGCGCCGGGTTTTTCAGGAAAGGTTCCAGTGGCTGGATAAGGTTCTTGGAAACGTACTCACCCTTCCACATCACGACATAGCTCCCCAGGTCGTAGTCGCCCTGGGGCTTGGCCATTTCGAGCAACTGCTTTTCTTTCATGCGCCCCATGGCCAGGCGATCCGTCTCGATCTTGATGCCGGTTTCCTTGGTGAACTCCGGCAAGATCTTCACCATCGCGTCGTAGTGTGGATGGGCCGGGATGCTGAAGGTCACGGTCTGGCCTGCGTACTTGGCGTAGCGGTTTTGTGCCCGCGCGCCGCTGAGCGGAAGCCCCGCGCCAAAGACCGTAGTGCCCGCACTTTTGACGAAATCGCGTCTTTTCATGGTGTTGTCTCCTGGGTAAAAACTGTGGTTCATGTGCGCAACGAGCGGCCTGAATCGGTCTCGAACACGTGCATGTCCTGGGGATCGAAATCGAGGTGGATGTTCTGGTGCAGCGACGCCTGGGCATTGCCCGGCAGCATGGCCGCCACCCGCTGGCCGCCGGGGGTGTTCATGTGCCCGACCACCTGGCTTTCGGTGCCCAGGTACTCCACGACATCCACCTGCAGCTTCAGCAGCGGCCTCTCGTTAGTGCCGGTGCTGGTACTGGGGCGAAACGCCTGTGGCCGTATGCCCAGCGTCAGCGCCTGGTCAGGCCGGGGCGATTGCCCAATGAGCCAGTCGGGAGCTGGCCACGCAAAGCCTTCGCCCCGTAAAAGCCCCACGCCGTGTTCCTGCGTATAGCGGGCTTTGAAGAAGTTCATCGTTGGGGTTCCGATGAAACCCGCCACAAAAATGCTGGCGGGCCGTGTGAACACTTCCGACGGCGTCCCGATCTGCTGAATGCGGCCTTTGTCGAAGATCACGATGCGAGACGCCAGCGTCATCGCTTCGATCTGGTCATGCGTCACGTAGACCGTGGTTTTGCCCAGACGCTCGTGCAGGATGGCGAGTTCGGCCCGCATGTGCCCGCGCAGCTTGGCGTCCAGGTTGGACAGGGGTTCGTCAAACAGGAACACCTTGGGTTCGCGCACGATGGCGCGCCCGATGGCCACACGCTGGCGTTGCCCACCCGACAGCTCCTTGGGCTTTCGGTTCAGCAGATGCTCAATGCTCAGGATCTTCGCGGCGGTACCGACTTTTTCGGCGATCTCGGCTTTAGGGCGCCCCAGGAGCCGCAGCGCAAACGACATGTTCTCTGCCACGTCCATGTGCGGGTACAAGGCGTAGTTCTGAAACACCATCGCGATATCGCGCTCCATCGGCGCCATGTTCGTGACGTCGCGTCCTGCGATGAAGATCTTTCCCTCCGAGGCCTCTTCCAGGCCGGCAATCATCCGAAGGGTGGTGCTTTTTCCGCAACCGGATTCACCCAGCAGTACAACAAATTCCCCCTCGTGGATCGTGAGGTCCATCTGTTGCACGACCGTCACATCGCCGAAGCGTTTGACCACGTTATTTAGTTCAAGTCCTGACATGGGTTCTCCTGGTGTCTATTGCTTTGTGGGTCGCTGGGGGCCCTGGCGGGCCGGTCCAAACTTCGTTGTCCATTCGGATGCCGCGTACCGCCGAACACCCCAGCCCGTGGGGCGCTTGCGACTGGCTTGGGTGCCGGTGTCTGGCCCCCAGATGGCTTGGTAGGTGTCCATGCACCGCCCTTGCCGTTGCATCACGACGAAGACCACCACCAGGCTGATCCACCACAGCCCGATGGCCAGCCACATCCAGCGGGGAGCGTCTGCCGCGGTGAGTCCGGTGAATACCGCAGCGACCGCAATCAGCAGCGCCAGGTAGCCTCCCGCCTTGTGCGTCCATTCGAATGTGGTGCGCCATGGCGTCATGTCGTAGTGGTCTCCGGCCATCCGCGGGTCGGTGGGGCCACCCTTGCTGCCCCGACCCCATGCCACGCCAATCTGCAGCACGCCCAGCGCGACCACCGTCCACCCCAACCTGGCATGCCAGAGCGCCGCTGCGGTGCGGCCCGAGCCCTGTCCCCAGGCGAGGTAGAGGCCGAAAAGCATGGCGATGACGCCCGTGTATTGCAGGCACCGGTGCGCGCGCCACCAGGCCTTGTTGTCCTTGACCTGCGGCCAGTCCTGCCCCGGCGTGACCTTGAAAAACCGCGCGGCCATCACGCCCAGGGGCAGCACAAAGGCCCATGCCAACACCATGAGCCGCGCATGCCAGTAGGCCCACGGCGCAATGCTGTGGGTCGGTGCCCCGCTGATGGGGGTCATAAGCCAGTGAAGCCAATCAGTCACGGTCTAGTTCTCGCAGAGGGGGGCCACGTTGTTGGAGGATGGAAGGACCACGGAGGCACGCAATCGGTGGAATTTGGGCGTAGCTCGGCCCGCGCGCCCACGGGGGGCACGTGCACGAACCGAAGTTAATTAGTGGTGGATTGCTTTAGAGCCTGACGACACGCGATACGTCGGGCTCACGTTGCGTGGACATCCAGCGATCAAAGCAAAGGGTGGTGAGGTTGAAGTACCCCAACTGGTCGTTGTCCTGGCTCACCAAGGCCAGTGGCTTGGTGGGGTGCAGGCTCAGCGCAATGGCGCGCGCCTGCATTGGAATGTGAGCGATCTCTTGCAGCGTCTCGGGGTCCACAATGGACAGGCTTCGCTCGCCGTAGTTCGTGACGATGAGCCGGCCGTCTCGGCTGAGGTACAGCCGTGTGGCGTCATCGCGCGAAGGTGCGCTGCGCTTGACTTGCATCGTGTCCGTGTCGATGGCGCACAGCGTGTTGCTCCAACGGCAGGTGACATACAAGGTCTTTTCGTCTTCGCTTAGCGCATAGCCTTCCGGCTTTTCCCCCGGGCTGCAGGCCACGGGCGAGAAGGTGGCGTCGTAGGGCCGAACCTTCGTGACCGTGTGGGACAGCAGGTTCATGGAGTACGCCGTCTGGCCATCGCGCGTCAGCGCGAAGAGATGGCTTTTGATGCCTCCGGTGGGGACCGCGCGGCGGGGGGCGACATCTGTGGCCGGGTGGTCCAGCACCACCAGTTGGGCACGGTCTTCGCTCAGTGCGTAGAGCCGGTCAAGGTTATCGATCTGCAGCCCGTGCAGGCGGTTGAATGGCGCAATGTTGATGGTGCGTTCGAGGCGGCGCTCTCTGATGTTGATCTGGAAGATGCTGGTGCCGCCCTGGCCCAGATGGCCCGAGGTTTCCACGCCATAGTGGCCGATGTAGGCAAAGTCCTGCCGGGAATCGACCACAAACTCGTGCGGAAATTCGGGCAGTGCAATGCTCGCCGTGCGCTCACCACTCTCCAGGTCGTAATAGCTAAAGCAGTGGCTGCATTTTTCGACAAGCAGCAGTACATCACGGGTCATGGTCATTGATCTCCAGAGGTGTTGAGCGAAACGCGGTACAGCGAGGTACTTGCGGCGATGAAGAGCGACTGGCCGTCCCTACCGCCGAAGGTCAGGTTGCCGACCTTCTCCGGGACCGGGACGCGTGCGAGCAGCGTTCCGTCGGGGTGGATGACCTGCACGCTGTCTGCGCTGCTGGTGTAGACCCAGCCTTGGCGGTCGACCCGAAAGCCGTCTGCCAGCCCGGGTTCTATGACAGCCAGCACGCGGGGCCTGTGCAGTTGTTTTCCCTCGACCTCAAAGGCCACGATGTGGTGGTTTCCGGAGCCGTCCTGCCGCAGCGCGGCAGAGGTGTCGCTGACGTACAGCAGGCGCTCGTTGGGCGAGAACGCGATGCCGTTGGGCTCTTCGATGAAGTCGCTGGCGATCTCCAGCGTGTGGTTTGCAGGGTCGTAGCAGAAGACGTAATTGCCTGCCAGCTCGCTGGATGCCTTGTGGCCTTCGTAGTCACTGAGGATGCCGTAGGGCGGGTCGGTGAACCAGATGGTTCCGTCGCTGCGCACGACGATGTCGTTGGGTGAGTTCAGGCGTTTGCCAAGATAGCGATCCACGATCACCGCGTCTGGAGTGTCTGCATGGATTTGGCCATTGACCAGCGGGGTGCGAACGATGGCGCGCAGGCCGTGGGAGCAGTGCAGCAGATGGCCCTCGAGGTCCAGGGTGTGGCCGTTGGTGAACTCCACGTTGCTGCGCCACACCGTCATTCCGTCAAGGGCCGACCAGCGCAGGATGCGGTTGTTGGGAATGTCGCTCCACAACACACAATCATCCTGCGACAGCCACACGGGCCCTTCGCTCCAGAGGGCCCCCGTGCACAGGTGCTCCAGGCGCGCGCCGCGCAGCACGTGGGAGGCTCGTGTGTCGAGAATTTGCGGCGGCAACAGTGCGTCAGTCGTCGTGGTCATGGTCATGCCAAGGTGTAAGCAGTCTTGATGCTGGTGTAGAAGTCGCGGGCGTAGCTGCCTTGCTCTTTGGGCCCGTAGCTGCTGCCCTTGCGCCCGCCAAAAGGCACGTGGTAGTCGACCCCCGCCGTAGGCAAATTCACCATGCACATCCCCGCCTGGATGTGGCGCTTGAAGTGCGCAGCGTGTTTCAGGCTGGTGGTGGCAATGCCGGCGGACAGCCCAAAAATCGTGTCGTTGGCGGTGGCCAGCGCCTCTTCGTAGTTCTTGACGCAGACCACACTGGCCACCGGGCCAAAAACTTCTTCCAGGTTGATGCGCATGGCGTTGGTGGTGTTCGTCACCAGTGCCGGCGCCAGGAAGTAACCTTCTTGGGCACTGCCGGTGTGGCAAGGCACGCGGTGGCCGCCGGTCACCGTGCTGCCTTCGCTGCGCGCGATGCCGATGTAGAACTGGTCCTGCTCGAGCTGGCTTGCCGATACCACCGGCCCAATGTCCGTGCCTTGCGAGAGCGCGTCCCCCACGCGCAAGCTGGCCATGCGCTCCTTAAGCGCCACAACGAAGCGGTCGTGAATACCTTGCGTCACGATTAGTCGGCTGGAGGCGGTGCATCGCTGCCCGGTCGAATAAAACGCCGATTGCGCGGAGAGCTCGACTGCCTGCTTCAGGTCAGCATCGTCAAGAATGACCTGGGGGTTCTTGCCGCCCATTTCCAGCTGCACCTTCTTGAGATTGCGCGCGCAGGCCTCTGCAATCCTGCGGCCCACTCCCACCGAGCCGGTGAAGCTCACTGCGTCCACCCCGGGGTGTTCCACCAGCGCTTCACCGACCACGCTGCCTTTGCCCATGACCAGGTTGAACACGCCTTCGGGAATCCCACTGCGCGCGATGATGTCCGCCAGCGCCCAGGCACTGGCTGGCACCAGGTCTGCTGGCTTGAAGACGACACAGTTGCCCCAGGCAAGTGCTGGCGCAATTTTCCAGGCCGGAATGGCGATGGGGAAATTCCAGGGCGTGATCAGCCCGACCACGCCCACGGGTTCGCGCGTGATTTCGACCCCAACGCCCGGCCGCACCGAAGGTAAAAGTTCTCCGCTCAGACGCAAAGACTCCCCGGCAAAGAACTTGAAGATATGGCCGGCCCGCGTCACTTCGCCAATGCCTTCCGGCAGGGTCTTGCCTTCCTCGCGGGACAGCAGTGCACCCAGCTCTTCGCGGCGCGCCAGAATTTCGGTGCCAATGCGGTCCAGCGCGTCGCTGCGTGCCTGCACCGAACCCGTGCTCCAGCTGGGCAGTGCGCTGCGAGCCGCGGCGACGGCATCGTTGACGTCGCTGGTCGACGCCATGGCGTATTCGCCGATGACGTCCGCCAGGTTGCTGGGATTGATGTTGGGGCTCAGTGAGTCGCCTTCGCGCCACTCGCCGTTGATGAAGTTGGGATGGGTTTTCATGCTTGCTTTCAACGCGCCCAGCGCAGCACCAGCGGGTCCAGCCGGCGCGCGATGTCGATGAGGCCGCGGCGCACTTCAGGGTGCATGGCCGGGAAGGGGTGGCGGCCCGCTTCGCAGGCGATCACGCCGCCTTCCTTCATCAAGGCCTTGGCCGTCAGGATGCCGCCCTGGCGGTTTTCGTGGTTGATGAGCGGCAGCCAGCGCTGGTAGAGCGCAAAGGCCTGGTCCATGTCACCCTGGCGGTGCGCCTCAATGATGGGGCGAATGCCATCGGGGAAGGCGCCGCCTGTCATGGCGCCGGTGGCACCCGCATCCAGGTCGGCCAGCAGGGTGATGGCCTCTTCGCCGTCCCACGGGCCTTCGATGGCCGCGCCGCCCAGGCGGATCAGCTCGCGCAGCTTGCTGGCCGCACCCGGCACTTCGATCTTGAAGTAAGCCAGGTTCTCGATCTCCCGCGCCATGCGGGCGAGGAAGGGGGCCGACAGCACGGTGCCGCTGGCGGGGGCGTCCTGCACCATGATCGGGATGCTGATCGCATCGGACACACGGGCGTAGAACTCATAGATCTGCGCTTCGGGCACGCGAAAGGTGGCACCGTGGTAGGGCGGCATCACCATCACCATAGCGGCGCCCATGTCCTGTGCGGCGCGGCTGCGCTCGGCGCAGACCCGGGTGCCGTAGTGGGTGGTGGTGACGATGACCGGCACGCGGCCGGCCACATGTTCCAGGGAGACGCGGGTCAGCGTCTCGCGCTCGGCGTCGGACAGCGAGAACTGCTCGGAGAAGTTGGCCAGGATGCAGAGGCCATCCACACCGACGTCGATCATGAAGTCGAGGCAGCGTTTCTGGCTTTCAAGGTCGAGTGCACCCGACTCGGCGAATGTCGTCGGAACGACGGGGAAGATGCCCCGGTAGCGGGGGGCTTGGGCGGATGCCATGGCTGCGCCTTATTCGGTGATGACGAACTGGTCGAGGAACTCCGTCTTGAGCGTGAGGCCCAGGCCGGGGGTGTGGTCGTCCAGTTGCACAAAGCCGTTGTCTGCCACCGGTTCGCCCGCAAAGATGTAATAGAACAGCTCATTGCCGACCTCCACGTCGAACATGGGGAAATACTCGGCCATGGGCGAGGCGAGAGTGCTCATGGTCAGGTGGTAGTTGTGCATCTGCCCGGCGTGGGGAATGACAGGCACGCTGTAGGCCTCGCACAGCGCGTTGATCTTGTGGGCCGCCGTGATGCCGCCCACGCGGTTGGTGTCGTACTGCACCACGCTCACGGCCTTGCGGTCGAGCAGCTGCTTGAAACCGTAGAGGCTGAATTCATGCTCGCCGCCTGAGATCGGGATGCTGGTCAGCTGGTTCAGTTCGGCATAGCCATCCACGTCGTCGGCGATGACCGGCTCTTCCAGCCAGCGGGGCTCGTACTTCTCGAGCTTGGGCAAGATACGCTTTGCGTATTCGACGTTCCAGCCCATGTAGCACTCGAGCATCAGGTCGGCGTCGTAGCCGATGACTTCACGCACTGCGGCCACCGACTTGAGGTTCTCTGCCACGCCCTGTTGCAGGTGGGCCGGGCCGTAGCCAAACCGCATCTTGAAGGCGGTGAAGCCCTGGTCCTTGAAGGTCTGGGCCTCCTTTTGCATTTCATCGAGATCCGTGCGGTAGAGCTTGCTGTAGTAGCAGGGAATTTTTTCCTTGGTGCGTCCGCCCAACAGCTTGAACACCGGCTTGTTCACGCTCTTGCCCAGGATGTCCCAGATGGCTAGGTCCACCGCCGAGATGGCGCCCATCGTCACGCCCTTGCGGCCCCAGGCGTGGGTGGCGCGGTACATGCGCTGCCACAGGTATTCGTAGTCCCAGGGGTCCTGGCCAATGACCAGGGGCGCCAGGTACTCGTCGATGATGGCCTTGGCGATCTTGGGCGCCAGGGCCACGTTGCCCAAGCCCACGATGCCGTCGTCTGTCTCGATTTCCACCACGGTCCATGAGTGGAAGCGGAAGGTGCTCATGGTCTCGGTCTTCGAATAGACGAGGTCCATGGCGTTGGAGCAGAAGTTGCCCTGGGGTGGAACGGTGGGGCCCTTCCATTCAAAGACACGGGCGCGGACGGATTTGATTTTCATGAGGCTTCCTCCTGATGTGTGGGGTATCTGGGTCAATGGAATGCGATGCCGTCGCGGTAGGACTGGCCCATGCGGCACGCGATACGGAAGGCATTGGCTGTGGCGTCGACGCTGGCGGTGCCTTTGCCGGCAATGTCGTAGGCCGTGCCGTGGGCGGGGGTCGTGATGGGCACCGGAAGCCCTCCCTGGACCGTGACGCCCCGGCTGAAGCCCAGCAGCTTGATGGCGATCTGGCCCTGGTCGTGGTACATGGTGACGATGGCGTCGAACTCGCCGTCGCGTGCCTTCAGAAAGATGGTGTCCGCCGGGAACGGGCCCGCAATCGGCAGGCCCTGTTCGTTGAGTGTCTTGACGGCCGGAATGATCGTGTCGATTTCTTCGCGGCCACAGGTGCCGCCGTCACCGCCATGGGGGTTGAGGGCGGCCACGGCCACGCGAGGCTGTGCCACGCCCGCCGCCTGCAGCGAACGGTAGATCAACTGGGTGGCTGCAATGATCCGCTCGGGCGTCAGGTAGCGGCCCACGTCCAGCAGAGGCACGTGCGAAGAAATGCGCGATGTCCACAGCGTGCCCAGCGTGTTGAATTCGCAGAAGTAACCGGTCACGCCCAGGTGCTGGGCAAAGTGGTGCAGCTCGTCCTCGTGCTGCAGGCCACCTTGCTTCATGGCAAATTTGTTGAGGGGAGCAAAGCAGATAGCGTCCACCTGCCGCGCCAGGGCGGCGTCCATGCACTGGTCCAAAACCTTGAGCACCGACTTGCCCCCCGGAGCCTGGGCCATGCCGCGTGTCACCTGTTCGGGTGCCACGGTCTGCACCTCCAAAAACGCGGGCTGCGAAAAGTCGCTGCGATGGCGCACGGCCGCGAGGCTTTCCACGCCGACGGTGGGGACCGTTTTGCCCGCGATGCGCTGTCCTTCCTCCCACAACCAGCGGTCGCCGACCAGCACCACATTGGCCAGGCGCATCAGCTCTTCCTGCGCCATCAATCGGGCGATCAGTTCGGGGCCGATGCCGGCGGGGTCACCAAGGGTCAGGGCGACCACAGGTTGGGGAGAAGAAGACATGCGTGAACTCTCTTGGTAGTGAAATGGCGGGCTTACTTCGCCCAGATTTTTTTGTAGGCGTCGCGGTAGCCGTTGTCGGGGTCGAAACTGTTTTTGGGACCGCCGTCGCCCTTGATGTTGTCTGCCGTGACCAGGTGCACGGGCGTGGAATAGCCGCTGGCTTTCTCGCCAGCGAGGGCGCGGTTGATCTCGTCCACCATCTGCCAGCCGTGCAGGTTCAGCGGCTCGGGCACGGTGCCTGCCTGGAAGCGGCCGGTGCGGATGCGCTGGTAGGCCGATTCGGAACCGTCGCCGCCCGACAGGTTCTTCAGATCCTTCGCCGCACCACCCGCCGATTGCAGCGTGGGCCCCATGAAGTCGAAGTACAGATCGTTGATGCCCAGCGAGTGCGTCCACTTGGCGCCATGGCGCTGAATCAGCGAGGTGGTCAGTTGCGGCATGCGGTTGGAGGTGTCTGCCAGCGGCGTGTCCTCCACCCCCAGCAGCGTGCAGCCGGTGCACTTCTTGATCACGTCTGCCATGGCATTGGACTTGGCAATGGCCACTGCGTAGGCGGAGTCCGTGAACACCACCACGCCGGCCTTGCCGTCGGAGGTGGCTACCGCATGCAGCGCGGCGATCTCGGCGACGTCCTGGGCGTTGGTCGTCACATTGAAGAACATGCCGTCCACTGCGCCTGCTTCCTTGGCCGCGTGCCAGCCCACCACGGGGATCTTGCTGCCGGTGGCGGTTTTGACGCCTGCAGCCTGTTCCTTGGCGTCGAAACCGCCCAGCAGGATGCCCGCGGGTTTGAGCGCGATGGCCTGATTGAAAGCGGCCGTTCGGCCTTGCACCGTGCCTTGACCGTCCAGCACACGAATCTTCCAGCCGATGGCCTTGGCGGCTTCCTCAGCGCCCTTGGACACGCCAAGCACGCCGCCGTTGCGCATGTCGGAGGCCACGTAGACGATGGTTTTATCGGCTGCCGCCTTGGGGCCCGTGGTGGGCCCATCCCATTTCGTCTTGGCGCTGGTGGCAGCAGCCACCTTGGCCTTGGCCGTGGCCAGGAAGTCCTGGGCACCGGCCATGCCGTTGAGCCCGGCGCACAGAGCGGCCGCCAGCAGGGTGTGGCGAAGGGTGGTGGATGTTTTCATGGTGCATGTCTCCTTTTTTATAGGCCTCAGACCGAGGCAGTTTTCGCGGTGGGTGCGCCGGATGGCGCGGGTGTGGGCTCGGTAGCCAGCTGCTGCTGTGCAATGCGTCGCTTGATCGACTGACCACGCTTGCGCTGTGCGTAGCCGGCGATTCCGATGGAAACCAGGAGGGTCAATCCGTTGAACAGCGGCTCGACATAGAAGGCGCCGCCAAACTGCTGGATGCCCGAGATGCCTACGGCAAGAATGGCGACGCCGACCAGCGTGCCCCAGACGTTGACCCGGCCTGGCCGGATCGTGGTGGAGCCCAGAAATGCGCCGACCAGTGCGGGCAAAAGGAATTCCAGCCCCACACCCGCCTGCCCGATCTGCAGGCGCGATGCGAGCACCACCCCGGCAACCGCCGACAGGGCGCCGGATGCGACGAACGCCCCCATCACGCAGCGCTGCAATGGAATGCCGTTGAGCACTGCGGCTTTGGGGTTGGAGCCGATCACGTACAGGGCGCGGCCAATGGGCGTGTGCTCGCTGACCAGCCACAGGATCACCGCGATGCCCAGCACGTAGAACGCTGTGATGGGCAAGCCCAGCAGGTCGCCGCCAGCCAGCGCCAGGAATCCATCCGGCAGCTCGCCCAGCACCTGGCGCCCGCCGCTGTGCCACAGCGCCACCGCGTACAGCACGGTGCCGGTGCCCAGCGTGGCAATGAACGAGTCAATTTGCGCCTGCTCCACCAGGATTCCGTTGAGCAGACCGAAGAGCGCACCACAGGCCAGCACGATGAGCACCGCCACGGGCCACGAGATGCCAAACTTCGTCTGCAGACTGATCGCCAGGATGTGCCACAACACGATGCCGTAACCCACCGTGAGGTCGATCTTCCCCGTCATCATCGGGATGGTTGCGGCCAGCGCCAGCAACGCAATGACGGCCTTGTCCGCCAGGATGGAGCGCAGGTTGAACAGCGTAGGAAAGCTGTCAGGCAGCAGCACCGAAAACAGCGCGATCAGTGCCACAGTGAGGGCGGGCAGGCCATACACCGGGACATGCCGGCTGACCCTGCCCAGCAGGCTCGTGGTCTTTCGGTCGAATGAGGGGTCCGGCTCCAGCGCGGTGGGTTTGATGGATGAGCTCATGCTGTGGCCTCTGTGGAAAGTGGGGAAGGTTGACCTGACGCAGCCACCAGCAGGCCCGCCACCGTGAGGGCATCGCCTGACAGCTCGGTGGCGACGCGGCCGTCGCGAAACACCAGTGCGCGGTTGCAGACGTTGGCCACCTCTTCAAAGTCGGTAGAGACCACCAGCACACAGGCACCGGCGCAAGCCTGGGCGTGCAAGATGGCGTAGATCTGCTGCTTGGCGCCGACATCGACACCGGCGGTGGGCTCTTCCAGGATGAGGAGCGGTTTGTTCAGATGCATCCAGCGCGCCAGCACCACCTTTTGCTGGTTGCCGCCGCTGAGGTTCTGGATGTCCGCGTGGGGCGCGGGTGGGTTCACGTCAAACCGCTGGATCAGGCCTTGCGCCTGGGTGTGTTCGGTGCGTCGCGTCAGCCGTGCCAGCAGCCGGCCCAGCACCAGCCCCGGGTTGGGAAACAGGTTTTCCTGCACCGACAAGGTGGGTGCCAGGTTTTCTTCGATCCGGTCTGCCGCGACCAACGCCACGCCCAGTGCAATGGCCTGCGCCGGGTTGCGTGGCGCGATGCGCTGGCCGTTGAGCGCGATCTGCCCGCCCGCCAGGTCTGACAGGCCAAACAGTGCGCGGCTGATCGCCTCGTGCCCGGCATCGCGCAGGCCGATGAGGCCCAGCACCTCTCCACGATGGGCGGTCAGCGTGACCGGGCCGGCGTTGGCGGTGTACACGTCCTGTAGTTGGAGGACCACTTGCTGCGTGGCGCTGCTGGCCTTGCGGGTGGGCACTTCGAACTTGCGGCCCACGATGAGTTCGACCAGCGCGTGTTCGTTGGTCTCGGCCGTGTGGCGCACTCCCACCAGCTTGCCGTCGCGCATGACGGCGGCGCGGTCGGAAATGTCCATGACCTCGTCGAGCCGGTGCGACACGTAGACCATCGCCACCCCTTTGGCGCGCAGTTGGCGCAGCAACTGGAACATGCGCTGTACGTCGGCCATGGGGAGACTGGCCGTGGGTTCATCCAGCACCAGCACACGGGCATTGGTGTCGAGCGCCCGGCCGATGGCGAGCAGGGACTTTTCAGTGCGGGTCAGCGTGAAGACGCGGCGCATGGGGTCGATGTCGCAGCCCACATGCGACAGCACGCGGCGCGCATTGGCCTGCGCCTGCTTCCAGTCGATGAACAGCCCGTGGCGGCGGGGAAACCCCATGCCGATGGCCACGTTCTCTGCCACCGTCATCCATTCCACGAGACCCAGGTCCTGGTGGATGAACGCCATGGCATGCCGGTCGTGTGTCTGGCCACGCCAGGCGCTTTCGGGGCGCCCCTGCAGGGTGATGCTGCCACTGTCCTGGCTGTAGACCCCGGCGAGGATTTTGATGAGCGTGGATTTTCCAGCGCCGTTCTCGCCCAGCAGGGCAAGAATCTCACCGGCATGCAGGTCCAGCGAGACGTCGTCCACGGCCTGGGTACCGCCAAAGCGCTTGCTCAGGTGGCTGATGGAGAGCATGGGTGGGCTCACGACAGTTCCTTTGCCAGGCGTGTGGATCGGCGTTCGACCGGGGCCGGCGAGGGCTTGCCAGTACAGGCCGTTGCGCCTGTGGCTGCGTCCGCCTTTCGCTGCCATGAGAGCTTGCTCATGTCTGTCTCCTTTATTGGTATGCGGCCGATCTTAGGAATGTGACTGATTCCTGTATATTGAAACTATTTGATTAAATGATTCCTTGGGGTTATCAATGGAGCAGACCACCGACACCACTTCCCAATTGCTCAATCGCTTGCGAATGCGGCAGGTGGCGTTGCTGTTGGCGATTGACGAGCACCGCACCCTGCATGCCGCCTCCCAGCGCATGGGCATGACCCAGCCTGCGGCGACCAAGATGCTTCACGAACTGGAGGACGCGCTGGGCCAGCGGCTGTTTGATCGGGTGGGGCGTGGCCTGCAGCTCAATGCGGCAGGGCAGGCGGTGATGGGCACGTTTCGCGGCATGCGCGGCACCATGGAGGCGCTGAACCGGGAGCTCCAGGCCCTGCGCCTGGGAGGCGCTGGCAAGCTGTGCATCGGCTCCATCATGGCGGCTTCGCCCGAGCAGCTCACGGACACGCTGATTCGGCTGAAAGAGGACTACCCGCTGCTGTCCATTGAAATTTCAGTGGACACCAGCGACCGGCTGGTCGACCAGATGCGCGAAGGCGCACTGGACCTGGTCATCGGGCGCATGCTGGGCCCGGTGCGTGACAACCTGCTTTTTCGGCCGATCGGCGAGGAGCCTCTGTCCATCGTCGTGGCCACCGACCACCCGCTGGTGGGGCGCAAGCGAGTGCTGTTTGAGGACATGCTGCAGTTTCCGTGGATCCTGCAGCCGCACGGCAGCCCGATGCGCGAAGTGCTTGACCAGGAGTTCCGGGACCACCACGCTGGCTTTCACAGTGGGCTGATCGAGACCTCGTCCATCCTGACCACCACCAACCTCATCTTCAAGACACAGATGATCGCGGTGATTCCCGAGTCCAGCGCCAGCCGTTATCAGGCCCACGGGCTGCTCAAAATACTGCCCTACACCATCAGCCACCGGTTGGCTGCCTATGGGAGCATCGTGCGCAGCGACCGGCCCGTGGGCAAGGCCGCTGCCCGGTTTCTTGAGCTTCTGCACGCCCCCTCCCAAGAGGGGTAAGAGCCCATCGCTGGATGGCCAGGGGCCGCTGGCGCCTTGCCTAAAACCCCATTTGTAGAGAAATGAATATTGCTATCAAAAAAATAGCTGCTAGCGCTTTATAGATAAGCGCTAGCAGCCATTTTGACCACATTTTCACCGCGCACCAGTGGTGCGCCGCCCGGTCCGGGCGCTTGCGCTGGCTTTATGCCTGCGTGTACGCCGTCTTCACCGTCGTGTAGAACTCGGCGGCGTAACGTCCCTGCTCGCGCGGGCCGTAGCTGCTGCTCTTGCGGCCGCCAAACGGCACGTGGTAGTCCACGCCGGCCGTGGGCAGGTTCACCATCACCATGCCGGCTTGCGCGTGGCGCTTGAAGTGGGTGGCGTGCTTGAGGCTGGTGGTGGCGATGCCGCTGGCGAGGCCAAACTGCGTGTCGTTGGCCAGGGCCAGCGCTTCGTCGTAGTTCTTCACGCGCTGCACGCTCACCACGGGGCCAAAGATCTCTTCGCGGTTGATGCGCATGCCAGGCGTGGTTTCGGTGAACAGGGCGGGGCGCATGTAGTAGCCGGGCGCGCCATCGGCGTTCTTCTCCAGGGCTTCGCCGCCGAAGGCGAGCTTGGCGCCTTCCTGCTGGCCGATGCCGATGTATTCCAGGTCTTGCGCCAGCTGGCGGTCGTCCACCACGGGCCCGATGTCGGTGCCGGCCTTGCGGGCGTCGTCGACCTTCAGGGTTTTCATCTTCTCGATCACGGCGGCCACGAAGCGGTCGTGGATGCCTTCGGTCACGATCACGCGGCTGCTGGCGGTGCAGCGCTGGCCGGTCGAGAAGAAACCGCTGTTGACGGCAGCGCCCACGGCCACGGCCAGGTCGGCGTCATCGAGCACCACGAAGGGGTTCTTGCCGCCCATCTCCAATTGCACCTTGGCGCCGCGCGGCACGCAGGCCGCGGCCACGCGCTGGCCCGTGCCCACCGATCCGGTGAAGCTCACGCCGGCAATGCGCTCGTCTTCCAGCAGCACCTGGCCCACTTCAGCGCCGCGGCCCATCACCAGGTTGAACACGCCGGCTGGGAGGCCCGCGCGGTGCAGGATGTCGGCCAGCGCCCAGGCGGAGCCCGGCACCACTTCGGCGGGCTTGAACACCACGCAGTTGCCGTAGGCAAGCGCGGGCGCGATCTTCCAGGCTGGGATGGCAATGGGGAAGTTCCACGGCGTGATGATGCCGATCACGCCCAGTGGCTCGCGCGTGATCTCGATGCCCACACCCGGGCGCACCGACGGGATCAACTCGCCGCCGGGGCGCAGCGCCTCGCCCGCAAAGAACTTGAAGATGGCGGCCGCGCGGCCCACTTCGCCGATGGCTTCGGGCAGGGTCTTGCCTTCTTCGCGGGCGAGCAGGTCGCCCAGCTCGGCCTTGCGCGCAATGATCTCGTTGCCCACTGCGTCCAGGATGTCAAAACGCTGCTGGGGCGTGGACAGGCTCCACGCGGGGAAAGCCGCATGCGCCGCTGACACGGCTTCCAGGGTTTGCTCGCGGCTGGCCACGGCGTAGTCGCCGATCACGTCGCGCGTGTCGGAGGGGTTGGTGTTTTGGTAAGTGCGGACGCCGTCGGTCCAGGCGCCGCCAATCAGGTTTGCATGCATGGTGGTGTGGTGGTTAGGAGGAGGGGGTTGAGAAAAAGGGCGGTCGCATGCCGAGCGCGCATGTTGCGCAGCGCAAGCAGGCTCTGGCACCCAGAAAGTCTTTCAATGTGCGCTGCGATGCCTCGCTACCGGCACATCCTGGTGCCTTGGAAGGTGCCGCAGCCCGCGAGCGTGCCGTGCCGTGTCAAATTGCGTTGTATGTCATCGTACAACATAAGGAGATCCCTTGGATTTCGGGTAACTACTGATGGAACAAACGGGCACCTCGCCTTCCTTCGGATTCACCCAGTTCATCAAGGAGCGGCGAGCGTGTAGGGCGATTCAGCTCGCTTCGGCCTGCGCACGCCGCCGGCGTTCGCGGCTGTTGGCCAGGTGTGTGCGCATGGCGGCCCGGGCGCCGTCGGGGTCCTGGCCCACGATGGCGTCATAGATGCTTTCATGCTCGCCGTTGACCCGGCGCAGGTACTGGCGTCGCTCGTCGTTGACCGAATCCATGGCGGCCAGGCGAGCGCGCGGAATGATCATGCTGCCCAGCGTGCCCATCAGTTCGGCGAAATGGCTGTTCTGCGTGGCGCGTGCGATTTCCAGGTGGAACTGGAAGTCCGCCGCCACAGCGTCGCGGCCCGCATCCACGGCGGCAGCCACGGCGTCCAGCGCCTCGCGCATGGCTTTCAGGTTGGCTTCGGTACGGCGCTGGGAGGCCAGTGCCGCCGCCTCGGTTTCGACGCCGATGCGCAGCTCCAGCACGGCAATCACGTCGCGCAGTGTGCTGAACTGGTCGGGGGTGATCTTGAAGCCGGGCGCCTGGCCCAGCCCCAGGACAAAGGTGCCGATGCCGTGGCGCGTTTCCACCAGGCCAGAGGCCTGCAGCTTGGAAATCGCCTCGCGCACCACGGTGCGGCTCACGCTGAACTCGGCCATGATGGCCGCCTCGGTGGGCAGCTTGTCGCCCAGTGCCAGGCGGCCGTCGCGGATGCGGTCTCCCAGGGATTCGACAAGCTCCAGGGCCAGGGTGCGGGGCTTGCGGCGAAGCAGGGTATCGGTGGTCATTTCTTGGTGTTATCCCTATGGGGCGCCGGGGGCAGAAGCGGTACATTGCTCTTCGTTGTACGACAACTGATGACGTTCAACAGAATCTGTCGCCACTGTACCAAGAACCTCAGCCTTTGTAACTGCCATGCCTTGCCATCCGACGCCCATCCGTTTCCAACGCCTGCTATTGACCGGGGCTGCCGGAGGGTTGGGCCAGGAGTTGCGCTCGCGCCTGAAGGCCTACTGCACCACGCTGCGCCTGTCGGACATCGCAGACCTGGGTGTTGAGGCGGAGGGCGAGGAAGTGCGCCCCGCGCGGCTGGAAGATGCAGGCGCCGTGCTCAGCCTGCTGGACGGCGTGGATGCCGTGATCCACCTGGGCGGCGTGTCCACCGAGCAGCCCTGGGACCTGATCCTGCAGGCCAACATCGTCGGCGCATACAACCTGTACGAGGCCGCCCGCAAGCAGGGCGTCAAGCGCGTGGTGTTCGCCAGCTCCAACCACGTCACCGGCTTCTATCGCCAGGACGAAGTGGTTGCTCTGGACGACCCTGCCCGCCCCGACGGCCTGTACGGCCTGTCCAAAGCGTTTGGCGAAGACCTCTCGCGTTTCTATTTCGACCGCTACGGCATCGAGACCGTGTGCCTGCGCATAGGCTCCTCGTTCCCAGAGCCGCGCAACCGCCGCATGCTGGCCACCTGGATGAGCTACGACGACCTGGAGCGCCTGGTCGTCGCCAGCCTGACCGCGCCGGTCGTGGGCCACAGCACCATCTACGGCATGGGCGACAACACCACCACCTGGTGGGACAACACCCTGGCGCGCCACATCGGCTACCGCCCGCAGGACAGCTCCGAGCCCTTCCGCGCCAAGGTCGAGGCCGCCGACCCCCACCCCGACCTGACCGACCCCGCCGTGATCTACCAGGGCGGTCCCTTCGTGCGCACCGGCCCTTTCGAATGAGCGCCCCGATGACGCCTTCCGTGGACCTGCTGCTGCCCGACCACCGCGACCAGGTGGGCGAAAGTCCGGTGTGGAGCCCTGCCGAGCAGGCGCTTTACTGGGTGGACATCGAAGGCCGCAAGCTGCACCGCTGGACCTATGCGGACCAGCACGTGCAAAGCTGGGAGACCAGCGAACGGCCCGCCTGCATCGCGCTGCATTCGGCCGGTGGCTTGATCGCCGGCATGGACACGGGCGTGTTCCACCTGCGGCCCGATGCCTCGGGCGCGCTGGCCGCCACGCTGCTGGCAGGCGTGGACCACCCCCAGCCCGGCATGCGCTTCAACGACGGCCGCTGCGACCGCCGGGGCCGCTTCTGGGCGGGCACCATGGTGCGCGACATGTCGCTGGCTCAGCCTGCAGGCAGCCTGTACCGCATGGACGCACAGCGCGGCCTGTCGGCACCGCAGGTGCAAGGCCTGATCACGCAAAACGGCCTGGGCTTCAGCCCCGACGGCAAGACCATGTACCTGAGCGACAGCCACCCGAGCGTGCAGCAGATCTGGCAGCTGCCATTGCACGACGATGGGTCTCTGGGTGAGCGCTCGCTGTTTGTGGACATGCGTGATCTGCCCGGCCGGCCCGACGGCGGCGCGGTGGATGCCGACGGCTGCTACTGGATCTGCGGCAACGACGCAGGCGTGGTGCACCGCTTCACGCCCGACGGCCGCCTGGACCGTTCCATCACAGTGCCCACCAGCAAGCCCTCGATGTGCAGCTTCGGCGGCCCGGGGCTGGATGTGCTGTTCATCACCTCCATCCGCCCCGGGCAGCCGCAGGGCGACGACGTGGCGCTCGGCGGCGCCCTCTTTGCCACCCGGCCCGGTGTGGCGGGGTTGCCGGAAACACCCTATCGGAGCGCCTGAGGACAACAGGCCCCGGAACTCTCCCCAATTCACAACACTTCAACCCAGGAGACAACCATGAAAATCCCCCATCTGTTTGGCCGCGTCGCATTGGCTGCCAGCGTCCTGTTCGGCGGCCTGGCTGCGCAGGCCACGGAGTTCCGCTCGTCGGACATCCACCCAGAGGACTACCCCACCGTGCTGGCCGTGCGCCACATGGGCGAGACGCTGTCCAAGGCCACGGGCGGCAAGCACAGCATCAAGGTGTATGCCAAGGGCTCCCTGGGCATCGAGAAGGACACCATCGAGCAGACCAAGCTGGGTGCGATTGCCATGACGCGTGTGAACGTCGCGCCGATGAACAACATCTGCCCTGCGACCATGGTGCCCACCATGCCTTTCCTGTTCCGCGACAAGGAACACATGCGCAAGGTGCTCGATGGCGCCATCGGCGACGAGATCCTGAAGGACTGCGAATCGCAAGGCTTCGTCGGCCTCGCGTTCTATGACTCCGGCGCCCGCTCGATCTACACCGTCAAGAAACCGGTCAAGACCCTGGCCGACGTCAAGGGCCTGAAGGTGCGTGTGCAGCAGAGCGATCTTTGGGTGTCGCTGCTCGAAGCCATGGGCGCCAACGCCACCCCCATGCCGTTCGGCGAGGTCTACACCGCGCTCAAGACCGGGCTGGTGGACGCTGCCGAGAACAACTACCCCAGCTACGAAAGCTCGCGCCACTTCGAAGTGGCCAAGTACTTCAACAAGACCGAGCACTCGATGGCGCCGGAGATCCTGCTGTTCAGCAAGCGCGTGTGGGACACCCTGAGCGCCGATGAGCAAAAGGCCATCCGCGCTGCAGCCAAGGAATCGGTGGGTTTCATGCGCAAGATCTGGGACGAGCGTGAAGAAAAGTCCCTGGCCACGGTGAAGGCCGGCGGCGCGCAGATCGTCGAGATCGACAAGGCAGCCTTCAAGACAGCCATGAAGCCCGTCTACGACAAGTTCCTGAAGGACCCCAAGCTCCAGGACATGGTCAAGCGCATCGACGCGGTGCAGTAATTTGCACGAGCCCCGGCGAACTGCGGTGCGCTGGGGCCCATCCCATTTTTGTCTTCTGAATGTCTCTTATGTATACGCGTCTCTGCGCTTTCATCGCGCGCACCTGCCTTCAGCTAGGTGTCGGGGGGCTGGTGCTGCTGGTGTGCGCCGTGCTCTATCAGGTCGTTGGCCGCTACATCTTCAACAACACACCCACCTGGGCCGAAAGCAGCGCCGTGCTGCTGGTGCTGTACGTGACCATGCTGGGCATGGCCGTGGGGGTGCGTGATGCCGGACACATCGGCCTCGAATCGTTCCTGGTGCTCGCGCCCGACTGGCTGCGCCACAAGCTGGAAATCGTGATCCACGTGCTGGTGTTGATCTTCGGCGTGGTCATGGCCTGGAACTGCGGCGTGCTGGCCGAGTCCGTGGCGCCCTACAAGATTCCCACGCTCGGCATCTCCGAAGCGTTCAAGTACGTTCCCCCCGCGCTCGCTGGTGTGCTGGTGGCGATGTTCTCGCTCGAGCACATCATCGCCCTGGTCCGCGGCACAGAGGTCGAGCCCGCCTGGCATTGAGATGAACGACACCCCCCTGAGCGCCTGCGGCGCTTCCCCCCGCTCTCGCATGGCTGCGCCACGCGGGCAGAGGGACGCAGCCCTCGCTGCGGGGCGGCCCTTGCTCGGCTGCCCTGGCAGGGGTCACGCCCGCTTCATGCGCTGTGCGGAGATGACCGAAGCGGTCCCTGCATGCGTCCCTCCGCACCCTAATGTTCCAGTAAAGATTCCACCATCATGGCGTTGACCATTCTGTGCGTGACCTTCACGCTCCTGCTGCTGCTGGGCGTGCCCGTGGCCTTTTCCATCGGTTTGTCGTCACTGGCGACCATCCTGTATGAAGGCCTGCCGCTGGCGGTGGGCTTCCAGCAGATGATTTCGGGCATGAACCCGTTCTCGTTCCTGGCGATTCCGTTCTTCATCTTCGCGGGCGAGATCATGATGTACGGCGGCATTGCCGACCGCATTGTGGTGTTCGCCAAGAGCGTGGCCGGCCATGTGCGCGGCGGGCTGGGCATGAGCAACGTGCTGGCCTGCACGCTGTTCGGCGGCGTCTCGGGCTCGCCCGTGGCCGACGTGTCTGCCATGGGCGCCGTGCTCATCCCGCAGATGAAGAAAGAGGGCTACCACGCCGACTACGCGGTGAACGTGACCACGCACGCCTCGCTGGTGGGCGCGCTCATGCCCACGTCGCACAACCTGATCATCTTCACGCTGGCTGCCGGCGGCAAGGTGAGCATTGCCGCGCTGATCCTGGCCGGCATCGTGCCTGCGCTGCTGCTGACCGTGTGCAACCTGCTGGCCGCCTACCTGGTGGCCGTCAAGCGCGGTTACCCATCGGGCACGTTCCCCGGCTGGGAGATCGTGTGGATCTCGTTCCGGGCGTCGGTCCCCGGGCTGGCGGTGGTGGTCATCATCATCGCGGGCATCTTGTCGGGGGCGTTCACGGCCACGGAGTCCGCCTCGGTGGCGGTGATCTGGGCGTTGCTGCTGTCGGTGTTCGTCTACAAGAAACTCACCCGCGAGCAGTTTCTCAAGGCCGCCTCCAAGGCCGTCAAGACCACGGGCACCGTGCTGCTGCTGATCGGCATCTCATCGATGTTCGGCTACCTCATCGGCCTGTACGGTGTGGCCGAGCTGACCGGTGAGGCACTCAAGTCCATGAGCACGTCGCCGTGGGTCATCTTCCTGTGCGTGAACATCATCCTGTTCATCCTGGGCACGTTCCTGGACATGGCGGCCACCATCCTGATCTGTACGCCGATCTTCCTGCCCATCTGCCAGCAGTTCGGCATGAGCACCGAGCAGTTCGGCATCGTGATCCTGATCAACTGCGCGCTGGGGCTGAACACGCCGCCGGTGGGGACCACGCAGTTCATTGGCTGCACCATCGGAGGCATCTCCGTGGGTGAGGTGATGAGAACCATCTGGCCGTTCTACAGCGCGCTCATCGTGGCGCTGATGCTGGTGACGTACGTGCCGCAGTTCTCGATGTGGTTGCCGGACCTCGTGCTTAAGGGTGGTGGGTGAAGCGCGGGGGGCTGGCCGCAACCAGCCGGCCCCCTGCCTTGGCTTGTCCACCGGGTGTGACGATGTGAAGGCAGTGCCATGTGCGCGGCGCCTGGGATGACCCTGGCAGCGGCATGGCGCGATTTTTTGTGCAAGCTGTGTAGCGCCAGCAAGAAGTTAAAGAAGTGACAGACCCGATGCGAGAAGCCCTCACCATCCGCATGCATGCGGAAGACAACGTCGCCATCGTCGCCAACGACGGTGGCCTGCCCGCCGGCACCGTGCTGCCGCCGGGCGTGCCCGGTGCAGGCATCGCGCTGCGCGACAAGGTGCCCCAGGGCCACAAGGTGACACTGGCGGACATTCCTGAAGGTGCCGTGGTGCGCCGCTACAACGTGCCCATCGGCTACGCGCTCAAGGACATCCCCGCAGGCAGCTGGGTGCACGAGCGGCTGCTACAGATGCCTGCAGCCCGTGCGCTGGAAGGCCTGCCCATGGCCACGGTGAAGCCCCCGGTGCTCGAACCCCTCACTGGCTACACCTTCGAGGGCTACCGCAATGCGGACGGCTCGGTGGGCACGCGCAACATCCTGGCCATCACCACCACCGTGCAGTGCGTGGCCGGCGTGGTGGCGCAGGCCGTGCACCGCATCAAGACCGAGCTGCTGCCGTTGTTCCCGAACGTCGACGACGTGATCGGCCTGGAACACACCTACGGCTGCGGCGTGGCCATCGACGCGCCCGACGCGGTCATCCCCATCCGCACGCTCAAGCACATCAGCCTGAACCCCAACTTCGGCGGCGAGATCATGGTGGTGAGCCTGGGCTGCGAAAAGCTGCAGCCCGACCGCCTGCTGCCCCCGGGCAGCTTCCCCATCACCGACGAGCGCGACGCCGCACTCGGCCCCGAGACGGTGTGCCTGCAAGCCGACCACCACGTGGGCTTCATGTCGATGCTCGACGACATTCTGCAAAGCGCCAGGCCCCACCTCGCGCGCCTGAATGCCCGCCGCCGCGAGACCATCCCGGCCAGCGAGCTGGTGCTGGGCGTGCAGTGCGGCGGCAGCGACGCGTTCTCGGGCGTCACCGCGAACCCGGCCGTGGGCTTTTGCGCCGACCTGCTGGTGCGCGCCGGCGCCACGGTGATGTTCAGCGAAAACACCGAGGTGCGCGATGCGGTCGAGCAGCTCACCAGCCGCGCCGCCACGCCCGAAGTGGCCGAAGCCATCGTGCGCGAACTGGGCTGGTACGACCGCTACCTGGACCGCGGCCGCGTGGACCGCGCGGCCAACACCACGCCGGGCAACAAGGCGGGTGGCTTGTCCAACATCGCCGAGAAGGCCATGGGCTCCATCATCAAGAGCGGCACCGCGCCCGTCTCGCATGTGCTGGCCCCCGGCGAGAAGCTGCGCCGCGACCAGCGCGGCCTGGTGTACGCCGCCACGCCCGCCAGCGACTTCATCTGCGGCACGCTGCAACTGGCCGCTGGCATGAACCTGCACGTGTTCACCACCGGCCGGGGCACGCCCTACGGCCTGGCCGAATGCCCCGTGGTCAAGGTGGCCACACGCAGCGACCTGGCGCGCCGCTGGCACGACCTGATGGACATCAACGCCGGCAAGATCGCCGATGGCGAGGCCACCATCGAAGACCTGGGCTGGGAGATGTTCCGCCTGCTGCTCGACGTGGCCAGCGGCCGCAAGAAGACCTGGGCCGAGCACTGGAAGCTGCACAACGCGCTGGTGCTATTCAACCCCGCACCCGTCACCTGAACCCCGCCGGGCCCCGGCCCTTTGTGTTCCCTCTTCAACAGCCCTTGCCTGCAAGGGCTGTTGTCCTTGAAAGACCGTTTCTCATGGGTCACACCCGATTTTCCGACCGCAAGGTCGTGGTGGCGCTGGCGCTGCTGTGTTGCCTGCTGTGGGGCAGCTCGTACCCCGCCATCAAGACCGGCTACGCCTGGTTTTGCATTGCCAGGAGCGACATTCCCTCGCAGCTGGTATTCGCCGGCTGGCGCTTTCTGGGCGCGGGGCTGATCCTGCTGGCCTGGGCCGTGGCCACGCGCAAGGCCATCTGGGGTCTGGGCTTTGCAGCAGGGCGGCAGCTGATAGTGCTTGGGCTGGCGCAGACCACGCTGCAATACGTGTTTTTCTACGTGGGGCTGGCGTACACCACAGGGGTCAAGGGTTCGATCATGAATGCCACGGGCACCTTCTTCAGTGTGCTGCTGGCGCACTGGGTCTATCACAACGACCGCCTGAGCCACGCCAAGCTGTGGGGCTGTCTGGTGGGCTTTGTCGGAGTGATGGTGGTCAACCTGGGTCGCGGCACGTTGGACATGGATTTCACGCTGCTGGGCGAGGGCTTTGTGGTGATCGCCGCGTTGGTGCTGGCCGCGGCCAGCATCTACGGAAAGCAGGTGTCGCAGCGCATGGATTCGGTGGTCATGACCGGCTGGCAGCTGGGGCTGGGTGGCGCCGCGCTGCTGGCCATCGGCGGGGCGCTGGGCGGCTCGCTCACCGGCTTCACCTGGGGCTCCACCGCGCTCCTGGTGTACCTGGCGCTGCTGTCGTCGGCCGCGTTCTCGCTGTGGAGCATCTTGCTCAAGCACAACCGCGTGAGCCAGATCACTGTGTTCAACTTCACGGTGCCGATCTTCGGCGCGGCGCTGTCGGCGCTGTTCCTGGGCGAGGCGCTGCTGGAGTGGAAGAATCTGCTGGCCCTGGTGCTGGTGTGCGCGGGCATCTGGCTGGTCACGCGCGATACGCCCGAGCCACCTGTTGCCAAATAGACTTGCGGCCATGGCCTATTCCCTATCACTCGAAGCGTTTCAGCGCGACCTGCACGGGCAGCGCACCGATCTTTTCACCCTGCGCGGCGCAGGCGGCCTGCAGGTGGCCGTGAGCAACTACGGCGCCCGCCTGGTGCAGGTGGCGGTGCCCGACGGGCAGGGCGGCCTGGCCGATGTGGCACTGGGTTACGACAGTCTGCAGGGCTACCTGGACGGGCAACTCTCCATGGGCGCATTGATCGGGCGCTGGGCCGGGCGTTTGCGCGCAGGCAAGCTCACCCGGCCGGATGGTTCGCTTCTGCAATTGCCCACCAACAGCGGCCCACACCACCACCATGGCGGGCCACGGGGCAGCCGCTTTCAGGTGTTCGCGGTCGAAGACGTGCAGGCCGATGCGCTCACCCTGAGCCATACCTTTCGCACCGAAGACGACGGTGTACCCGGTGACGTGCACGTGCAGCTTCACCTGCAGGTCACGGCCGACAACGCACTCCACATGGCCTGGACGGCGGAGGCGCTGCACGCTTCCACCATGCTGAACCTCACCGGGCATGCGTTCTTCAACCTGGCGGGCCGTGGCAGCACTCACGGCCATACCTTGCAGGTGGCCGCCAGCCGCTATGTGCCGCTGGCAGCCGACGTGTGCCCCACGGGCGCGCTGGCTGGCGTGTTGGGCACGCCATTCGACTTCCGCGAGGCCAGCCGCGTGGGCGACGCAGTGGCAGCGCCCAGCGAGCAACTGGCCCTGGCTGGTGGGCTGGACCACTACCTGGTGCTGGACGAAGCGGATGCATCCCATGCGCCGCCCGTGTCATCCATCACCCCAGCCGGCCTGCGGCTGGCCGCGCTGCTGAGCGAGCCCGGCAGCCGCCGTGCGATGGAGGTCTGGAGCACAGCGCCCGGTGTGCAGGTCTATGCGGGCCATGGCCTGAAGGCGGACCCGGCGCGGGACCTGGGCCGTGGCGCGCGGCAGGGCGACTGGCTCTGGCAGCCAGGCGACGGCATCTGCCTGGAGCCCATGGAGTACCCTGATGCGCCCAACCACGCCGCCTTTCCCATGCGCTGGTTGGCGCCCGGGGAGATGGTGCGGGGGGCGATCGTGTACCGGTTTCGCAGCCTCTGAGCGCAGTGGTCAGCGGGGTGCCCGTTTTTCGGCATGCCGCGCTACCATGCCCCCTGGCTTTCAACCGAGGTCGTTCATGGACACAAGCTACACCCCCAGTACCGATTGGCAAGAAGTGGTGGCCCCCGACGAGGCCCAGCGCTTTGCCGGATATGCGCGCCAGTTTGCCGAACTACAGGCGCGCAAGTCGCACAAGTACGGCACAGGCCGGGGCTTGCACCGCAAGCAGCTCACCGCCGCGCGGGGCCAGCTGCAGGTGCTGGGCGATCTGCCTGCATTTGCGTCCCACGGGCTGTTTGCCCAGCCCGGGCAGTACGACGTGCGGGTGCGGCTGAGCAATGGCGGCATGGACAAGACCTCCGACCGCAAGCCTGACATCCGGGGCTTTTCGTTCAGCGTGTTGGGCGTGCAGGGCGATTCCGCCCTGGGCAATGGGCCCGCCAAAAGCCAGGACTTCACGCTCATCAACCAGGAGAAGTTCGCCTTTCCCCAAAGCGGCGAGTTCGTGGACTTTGTGGTGGCGGCCTCGCATGGCGGCGGCGCGTTGATCAAGTTCCTGGTGCAGCGCCACGGGCTGCTGGGGGCCGCCAAGCAGATCGCCAAGACGGTCAAGACTTTCGGCCGGCCCTTCGGCGGCTTTGCAGCGCATGCCGTGCACAGTGCTGCGCCCATCGCGTGTGGGCCCTATGCCGTGCGCGTGCGGCTGGTGCCCCATGTCGCCAATGGCGCACCGGTCACCCAGGTGCAGGACGATTGGAACGCCGAGTTTTCTGCCCGTCTGCGCCAGCAGGACCTGCAATGGGATTTGCAATTGCAGCCCTTTGTGGACGAGGCCACCACCCCCATCGAAGACGCCAGCGTGGACTGGCCCACGCCCTACACCACCGTGGCCCGGCTGACCTTGCCCCGGCAAGACCCTGCAGCCGACCCCACGCTGGCCGAGCAGGTGGACGCGGCCGTGTTCGACCCCTGGCAGGCTCTGGCGGCGCACCGCCCGCTGGGCGATGTGATGCGCGCCCGCAAGGTGGTGTACTTCGAGAGCCAGAAGGGGCGCGGGGCCGCATAGTCTGCGGCTTTTTTTGCAGGGAGCCCCGCCGTCCACGGCGTCCGCCCCGTGCCACCGGAGCGCCCCGGAGTGCCTCTAAGTTTCGTCTAAGTGTTGGTGTCCACACTGCCCTCCATCGCAACTCCGATTGGAAAGGCACCACACCATGAACACGACCACGCTGACCTCCAACCCCCGCCACCTCATCCTGGCCCTGGTGGCCGCAGGGGCGGTGGGCGCCACGGGCGCGGGCCTCATCACCGGGCACCAGGCACGCGCTTTGACCCCCACCGCGCCCATCGTTGCGCAGACCCCGGCCGCCCCCGGCGGCGCGCTGCCCAGCTTTGCCCAGATCACCGCGCAGAACGGCCCGGCCGTCGTCAACATCAGTGTCACGGGCAGCACCAAGACGGCGATGGCCAGCGACGAAGACGACGATGAAGGGCAACCCGCAGCGCGCCAGCGCCGGGGCCCGCAGATCGATCCGAACGATCCGTTCTACGAGTTCTTCCGCCAGTTCGGCTTTCCCGGCGCGGGCGCGCAGGGCCAGCCCAACGTGCCCACGCATGGCCAGGGCTCGGGCTTTATCGTCAGCCCCGACGGCCTGGTGCTGACCAATGCCCACGTGGTAAAGGGTGCGAGCGATGTCACCGTCAAACTCACCGACCGGCGCGAATTCCGCGCGAAGGTGCTGGGAGCCGACCCCAAGACCGACGTGGCCGTGCTCAAGATTGACGCCAAGGATCTGCCCACCGTGCGCCTGGGCAGCACGCGGGACCTGCAGGTGGGCGAATGGGTGCTGGCCATCGGCTCGCCCTTTGGCTTCGAGAACAGCGTGACGGCGGGTGTGGTCAGTGCCAAGGGCCGCTCGCTGCCCGACGACAGCCTGGTGCCCTTCATCCAGACCGACGTGGCCGTGAACCCCGGCAACTCGGGTGGGCCGCTGTTCAATGCGCGCGGCGAGGTGGTGGGCATCAACTCGCAGATCTACAGCCGCTCGGGCGGCTACCAGGGCGTGTCGTTCTCCATCCCCATCGAGCTGGCCGCCAAGATCAAGGACCAGATCGTCGCCACCGGCAAGGTGCGCCACGCGCAATTGGGCGTGGCCGTGCAGGAGGTGAACCAGGCGTTTGCCGAATCGTTCGCGCTCGACAAACCCGAGGGTGCGCTGGTCGCCAGCGTCAGCAAGGGCAGCCCGGCCGACAAGGCGGGCCTGCAGGCTGGTGACGTGATCCGGCAGGTGGACGGCCAGCCCATCGTGGCCTCGGGCGACCTGCCCGCCTGGGTGGGCCAGGCGCAGCCGGGGCAGCAGGCCAGGCTGTCGGTGTGGCGCCAGGGCAAGCCGCTGGAGCTGACCGCTACGCTGGGTGATTCCAGTGACAAGGCCAGCAAGCAGGCGCGCAATGACGATGCCGTAGGCAAGGGCCAGCTGGGCCTGTCGCTGCGCCCGCTGGACCCCGAGGAGCGCCGCGAGGTGGGTGTGAGCGAGGGCTTGGTGATTGAACAGGCGCGTGGCCCCGCTGCGGCGGCCGGTGTGCAGCCGGGCGATGTGCTGCTGGCCATCAACGGGGCACCCGCCAGGAACATCGACCAGGTCCGCACGGCCATGGCCAAGGCGGGCAAGTCGGTGGCGCTGCTGATAGAGCGCGATGGCAACAAGATCTTTGTGCCAGTGCGCCTGGGGTAAGCCGTGAGGAGCGCCTGCCGTCGGCAACGCCCTTGCGGCGGGCGGCTCCTGTCAGCGCGGCAGCGCCTCCACCTCCTTGGTCCAGCGGTCAATCAGGCGCCTGCGCTCGGCAGCCTTGCCGTATTTTTCAAAGTCGTATTTGATGAGCCTGACGTTGTCCAGCGTCGGGATGCGCGGGTCCATCTTGAAGCTCTTGTTGGCCGGCACCTGGTAGCTGCCCACCTGGGCGCCCACGGCCTGGCCTTCGGCGCTCATCAGCCAGTCGTAATACTTCTTGGCGTTCTCCATGTTGCGCGCACCTTTGATCAGGGCAATGCCACCGATCTCGTAGCTGGTGCCTTCGCAGGGGGCCTGGGTCTTGACCGGGTACTTGTCGGCCTTCCACTTCTCGAAGTTGAACATGAAGGTGATGCCCACCCCCACTTCGCCCTTGGCCACATTGGGCGCTTGCGCCTGGCCGCTGCGGGTGTAGGTGGTGGTGTTCTTGTGCAAGGCCTTGAGGTAATCGAAAGCCTTGTCCTCGCCCATCAGCTGCACCAGGCCTGCAATCACGGTGTAGGCCGTGCCGCTGGAGGCCGGGTGCGAGATTTCCACCTCGCCCTTGTACTCGGGCTTGATCACATCGGCCCAGCATTGCGGCTCGGGCAGTTTCTTCTTCTTGAGGGTATCGGTGTTGTAGCCAAAGCCGATGGCCGAACTGTAGAAGCCCCCCACCTGGTTCCCCGACATCGCGTACTGGCGCACGCTCCAGCCGTGCAGATCCTGGAGATAGCCCGGGCGGTATTCGGCCAGAAGACCTTGCTCGGCCACTTGAAGGAACGGGTCGCCCGTGCCACCCCACCAGATGTCGGTCTTGGGGTTGTTGGCCTCGGCACGCAGCTGCGCCGCGATTTCGCCCGTACCCTTGTGCGCCTGGTTGACCTTGATGCCGGTCTTTTTGGTGAACTCCTTGGCGGCGGCTTCGCACCAAGAGGCGTCGGTGCTGCACAGCGCATTGACCACGCCTTGTGCCTGCGCGCCTGCCGACAAGGTCGCCAGCGCGGCCGCCGCAGCAATGAACCGGATTTTGTGGAATGCCATCGCTCTTGCTCCTTACGTTCTGTTTTTGTGGCCCGACACGGGGATCGGGTTGTTCGCCCAGCGCCCGTTGATTGTGGCAGTGATGTGACATGACAAACGGTGCGCCTCCCCGTGAGGCCCTGTCCACGGCAAGCCGTGGCACCGCCGCTATCCTTGGCGGACTACATTTCACCGATCCTTTGGACCCGTTGCCATGCGCCTGCTGCTCGTTGAAGACGACCCCATGATCGGCGAAGCCGTGCTGGACCTGCTGCGTGCCGAGCACTACGCCGTGGACTGGGCGCGTGACGGCGATGCGGCTGATACCGCCCTGCGCACCCAGCCCTACGACCTGGTGCTGCTCGACCTGGGCCTGCCCAAACGCGACGGCCTGGCCGTGCTGCGCGACCTGCGTGCCCGCAAGAACCGCACCCCCGTGCTGGTGGCGACCGCCCGCGATGCCGTGGGACATCGCATCGAGGGGCTCGACGCCGGGGCCGACGACTACGTGCTCAAGCCCTACGACCTGGACGAGTTGCTCGCCCGCATCCGCGCCCTGCTGCGCCGCGCTGCGGGGCGGGCCGAGCCGGTGTACGAACACAAGGGCGTGTGCATCAACCCCGCCACGCGCGAGGCCACGGTGCAGGGTGTTCCTGTCGTGCTGTCGGCGCGCGAATGGGCGGTGCTGGAGCCGCTCATCGCCCGGCCTGGCATGGTGCTGTCGCGCCAGCAGCTCGAAGACAAGCTCTACGGCTGGGGCGACGAGGTGAGTAGCAACGCGGTGGAGGTCTACATCCACGGCCTGCGCAAGAAGCTGGGGGCCGAGGTGCTGCTCAACGTGCGCGGCGTCGGCTATTTAGTACCCAAGGTATGACCTACAAGCTCACCCCGGCCCTCCACGGGCTGCTTCCCCGATCACTGCGCATGCGGTTGTTGGTGTTTTTGCTCGCCGCCATCGTGCTGGCCGGTGCGGTGCAGGGGGCGCTGGCCTACCGGGGCGCACTGGCCGAGGCCGACACGCTGTTCGACTACCACATGCAGCAGACCGCGCTGGCGCTGCGCTCGGGCCTGCCGGTGGACGCGCAGGGCCTGGGCCCGGGGCTGGACCCCGAGGACGAGAACCACGAATTCGTCGTGCAGGTGTGGACCAACGAGGGCCTGCGCATTTTCGAATCCGCCGTGGGCGCGGAGCTGCCGCAGATCGCCGTGCTGGGTTTTACCGATGTGCAGGCGCGCGGCGGCACCTACCGCGTGTTTTCGATGCAGACGCGCTCGCAGGTCATCCAGGTGGCGCAGAACATGGCCGCGCGGCGCGACATGGCCCGCAGCCTGGCACTGCGCACGCTGGCGCCGTTGGCCATCATGGCGCCGCTGTTGGTGCTGGCCGTGTGGTGGGGCGTGAGCCGGTCGCTGGCCCCGGTGGAACGCGTGCGCCGCCAGCTGGCCCAGCGCCAGGCCGACGACCTCTCGCCCGTGAGTGATGCGCAGCTGCCCGACGAAGTGCAGCCGCTGGTGAGTGAACTCAACCTGCTGTTCGAGCGTGTCCAGCGCGCGTTCGATGCCCAGCAGCACTTTGTGGCCGACGCCGCGCACGAGCTGCGCTCGCCCCTGGCCGCGCTGCGCCTGCAGCTGCAGGGTCTGCAGCGCGCGGGCGACGACACCGCGCGTGCTGCCGCCATCGAACGCCTGTCGGCCGGCATCGACCGCGCCACGCGCCTCGTCGAACAGTTGCTGACGCTGGCTCGGCAGGAGGCCGCCGCAACACCGGCCGAACCCGTGGACCTGCGCGCCACCGCCCAGCTGGCCCTGGCCGACGTGGCCCCCGCGGCGCAGGTGCGCAGCATGGACGTGGGCCTGCTCGACTCCGACGCCGCCACCGTACCCGGCAATGCCGAGGCCCTTCGCATGCTGGCGCGCAATCTGCTGGACAACGCGATCAAGTACACCCCACCCGGCGGCCAGGTGGACCTGCAGGTGCGCAGGGAGGGCGGCCACGCCGTGCTCACGGTGGAAGACAGCGGCCCCGGCATCGCCCCCGAGCACCGCGAGCGCGTGATGCTGCGTTTTGTGCGCGAAACCTCGGAAGGCGCCCCCGGCAGCGGCCTGGGCCTGGCCATCGTGCAGGCCATTGCACAGGCCCACGGCGCCACGGTGCAACTGGGCGCTTCGCCGCGCCTGGGGGGCCTGCTGGTGACCGTGCGGTTTGGCTGATGCTTGGTGGCGGGAAAGCCCCTTGGATGCAGGTTCTGTCTGTTGATAATGCTTCAAATTTAATAGCTATTGACGCTTGATAGAAAAGCGCTGGAGGCCAAAAAACTTCAAAATTTGAAGCTGAAAATACCTGCAGACGCCGTCGCCTCTGCGCCAGGCCCCGTGAGCGCGTCGCCGCACAATGCGCGGGCGCCGCATCCATCGCGGTGCCCTATCTCCCGCTGTCAAAGGACCCCACCGCATGCACTTCATCGTTCTCGGCGCAGGCGCCATTGGTTGTTATGTGGGTGGGCGCCTGGCAGCGCACGGCCTGCCGGTGTGCCTGGTGGGCCGCCCGCATGCGCTGGAGCCCATCGCGCAGCAGGGCCTGAAGGTGTCTGACCTGGGCGGTTTTGACCGCACCGTGCCCGTGTCCGCGCTGCAACTGGCGCACACACTGGCAGACGCCGCGCCCGGCGCCGACAGCATCATCCTGCTGTGCGTCAAAAGCGGCGCCACCGAATCCGCCGCACGCGAGCTGGCTACGGCTTGTGCGCCCGGCACCCCGGTGATCTCGCTGCAGAACGGCGTGGACAACGTGGCCCGCGTCGCGGCGCTGGCGCCCGGCCTGAACGTGCTGGCCGGCATGGTGCCCTACAACGTGGTGCTGCGCGGGGCCCACGTGCACCGCGCCACCGCGGGCCACTTGCAGCTGCAGCGTGATGCCGTCACCGAACGCATCGCGCCAGTCTTCAACGCCGCAGGCCTGGCCACGGTGCTGCCCGTCGGCATCCGTGCGGTGCAGTGGGGCAAGTTGCTGCTCAACCTGAACAACCCGGTCAATGCGCTGTCTGATCTGCCCCTGCGGCAAGAGCTGCTGGACCGCGACTGCCGCCGTGTCTTCGCCGCCCTGCAGACCGAGGCGCTGAGCGTGATGGCCCGCGCGGGCATCACACCCGCCCAGGTCGCCGCCGTGTCGCCCACGCTGCTGCCCCATGTGCTGCGCCTGCCCAACTGGCTGTTCACGCGGCTGGCCAAACGCATGCTGCAGATCGACGCCACGGCCCGCTCGTCGATGTGGGACGACTTGGAAGCCGGGCGCGTGACCGAGATCGATGCGCTCAGCGGCGCGGTGGTGCGGCTGGCGGCGCAGCACGGGGCGCAGGCACCGCTCAACGCCCGCATGTGCGAGCTGCTGGGCGGACCGCGCCAGCGCCTCACGGGTGCGCAGATATGCAAGATGCTGGGGCTGTGATCAGGCGGCTGGCAGCGCACGGTCCAGCGGCACATGCAGCCCGGCCTTGAGGCAGCCCAGCGCCACCGAGGTTCGGAACCGCCGCACGTTGTCATCCCCCTCGAACAGGCGCCGCGTCAGCGCTTCGTAGTCCTCCATCGACGCCACGGTCACCACCAGCAGGTAGTCCGCCTCGCCCGTCACGCTGTAGCACTGCTGCACAGCGTCTTCGGCGGCAATGCGCGCGCGCAGCGGGGCGGTGCGGTCGGGGCGCTCGTTTTCCAGGTGCACCTCCAGCACGATGGTCAGCGGTTTGCCCACCTTCACCGGGTCCAGCACGGCGACGTTGGCGCGGATCACGCCGCTGTCCTTCAGCCGCTGGATGCGACGCTGCACAGCGGGCGCCGACAGGTTGACCGCCTGGGCAATCACGCGCTGGGGCGTGGTGTTGTCGGTCTGCAGGATGTCCAGGATGGCGAGGTCAAAGCGGTCGAGGGCGGCGGGGGCGGTCATTCATGGCTCCGGTGGATGGGCGGCGGCGAGTGAAAGTTGCGTGGAAGGCCTTCAAACAGAGCCAAAAACACGCACAGGTCGAACTATATTTTTACGCATGAGCGCTTCTCTCTTTCAACGTTTTTTCCCCTTCCTCGCCGTCTTGGGCTCCGTCACCGCGTTGGGCATCGGCACCTCCTGGGCCAAGCACTGGCTGTTTCCCGTGGTGGGCGCGCAGGGCACCACCGCCGTGCGGGTGGGCTTTTCGGCCTTGTTGGTGCTGCTGCTGTGGCGGCCCTGGCGCTGGCATTTGTCGCGGGCCGATGCGCGTGCCGTCGTGTTGTATGGCGCGGCCCTCGGCGCGATGAACCTCATGTTCTACATGTCGCTGCGCACCCTGCCGTTTGGCCTGGCGGTGGCCATCGAGTTCTCGGGGCCGCTGGCGGTGGCCATCTGGTCGTCACGGCGCGCCGTGGATTTTGTGTGGGTGGCCCTGGCCATGGCCGGGCTGGGCATGCTGCTGCCGCTGGGGCTCAACGGCAGCACGCTGGACCCGGTGGGGGTTTTGTACGCGCTGGGCGCAGCGGTGTTCTGGGCGCTGTACATCGTGTTTGGCAAACGTGCTGGGCATCTGCATGCGGGGCATTCGGTGTCGCTGGGCTTACTGGTGGCGGCGCTGGTGGTGGTGCCGGTGGGTGTGGCGCATGCGGGCGCTGCGCTGCTGTCGCCCACGGTGCTGCTCATCGGCGTGGCGGTGGCGGCGGTCTCCAGCGCCATCCCGATCTCGCTGGAAATGATGGCCTTGAAGCGCCTGCCCAAGGAGGCCTTCGGCATCATGATCAGCATGGAGCCTGCGGTGGCCGCCGTGCTGGCCCTGGTGCTGCTGGGCGAGCACCTGAGCGCCATCCAGTGGCTGGCCATTGGCTGCATCGTGGCGGCGTCGATGGGCAGTGCCATGACCGCCGGCCGGCCCCAGGCCAACGACCGCGCGGCGCCGCTGCCAGCCTGAAGGCGCCCGGTGCCATCGCGCCCGCCTGGGCAGATCAAGATCCGCCAAGGATGGCCTTCGCGCTGACACCTTGGCGTGGGCAAAGGATGACACGCGCAGCGCATGCTCCATGGCCAGAATGGGTCTATCTCACAGGAGCCGCCCATGATGCGCATTTCGCCGTTGCCACAATCCGAGGTCGATGAGGCTGAACGCAAAGTCAGCGCCATCCTGGCAGACCTGGAAGAAGCGACCCATTCAGAGGTCAAGGACATCGATCTGGAAGATGTGGTGGAAACCGACACCGCCAGCGGCCAGCCTGCCGTGCACCAGAGTGTGGACATCACCATACAGCCGCGCGCGCAGCGCAAGTGGCTCACCAAATAGCGCAAGCAACCTGGCGCCCCTGACCGGGCTGTCAGCCAGTCAGCCGGCGTTGGACTGGCGGCCTTGGCGCAACTGCAACACCCGTGCAATGAGGTTGGCATAGCCTTCCTCAGCCTGCGCCAGCAGGGGCAAACCCGTCTCGCGCACAGCGCGGTCTACCGCGTCGGCCCAGGCGGGTGTATTGGGCTCTGCCTGGGCGCAGGCCATGGCACCCAGCACCAGCTCCTGCCCCCAGAAGTACACCTGCGTGGCGAGCACGTTGGCCTGCATGCGCTGCACCTCTGCCAGGGTTTGCGGCTCCGCCAGGTACAGCCAGATGTCTGCGTACAGAAAGTCAACGGGCGCGCCCTGGGGTTGCCACTGCAGCGCGTCGGCCTGTACCAGCTCTACCTTGCGCGCTGCGGCCTCCGGCAGCCCCTCCAGCACGCGGCAACGGCGAAACAGCTCCAGCACGTCCCCATCCCGCTCCACCACGGTCACGCGCTCCACCGTGGGCTGCAGCGCGATGTTGGCCGCCACCCAGCCCATGCCCAGGCCCATCACCACAGTGTGGCCCCGCGCATGGCGGCAGGCCAGTTCCTGGCTTTCCACTTCCATCGGCGACAGCGACATCCAGGTTTCCCACCCGCCCGCAGCGCCCTGCCGCATCAGCACCGTCGAGCCCGAGGTGACACACGGGCCGCTGTGGTAACCACGGTCCAGCCCCACGCCGGTGCGCTTCATCTGCCATGGCCCCACGGCCCCGTCGGGGTACTGCGGCATGTGCCAGTGCGGGGCAAAGACGGGCAGCCCCAGCGCCTGCGCCAGTGCGCTGGCGGATGGTTGGGGGGCAAAAGGGACGGTGGAGGGGGAAGGGGATGCCGACATGGGCTTGATCTTAGGTGGGTAAATGGCAGATGGGCTTGAGAATCTGCGCGTCCGTAGGGGCACCGGGCATTGTCCGACAGCCTCACGGTCTGCAGGATGGCGTCCAACGCGTGGAGCGGGCCCTAAAAGAGATGGAGATGAAACCCTGTTTGTTTCGTCGGCCACCTTCTCAGGAGACGCACATGCATCCATCCACTATTTCCAGTCCAGGCTCCCTGCCTGCTGATGAGGACCTGGCCGAACAAGCCCGCCCCGGCTACGGCATTCCGTCGCAAGACCCGCGGCCAGGGGCGCAGACCGCCCTGGAGCCTGAGGAGGCCGATCGCGAGGCCCATTCCGTGCTGGTGGGCGGCGGCATGATGGCGGGCGCGGCTGCCGGCGCGGCGGTGGGCGTTGCGGTCGCCGGCCCGGTGGGCGTGGTCGTTGGGGGCACCTTGGGCGGTATTGCCGGGGCGCTGGGCGGCGCGGCTGCTGGTACGGCGGTCAAGACCGAAGATGCTGGAGAGGCGGCTGACCCCGCATCAATAAGCACTGAGCACCCAGGCGCAGACAAACGCAACCGGGCCGATCAGACGCCCTGATTGGGCTGTTGAGCTGTGTTGCTCTGTAGAGGAAGCAGCCTTTTGGATTCAATGCGGCTCGGGGCTGCACGTCCGTCGGAACGTTTCAATCAGGCGGTTGCCAGCTCGCTCCATGCTTCGCCCAGCGCCTGCGCTTGCTGTAGCACCAGCTCCACGGCGGCAGCTTCCAGGTCGGGCGGGTATTTGTATTTGCGCAAGATGCGTTTCACCATGAGGCGCAGCTTGGCTTGCACACTCTCGCGCTCGGTCCAGTCCACCGTCAGGTTCTTGCGCAGGTTGTCGGTCAGTTCGTGGGCGATTTTTTTCAGCGTGTCGTCGCTCAGCTCGCGCACCGCTGCCTCGTTCTCGGCCAGCGCGGTGTAAAAGCGCACCTCGTCTTCGGTCAGCCCCAGCTTGTCGGCCAGGCCATGTGCCTCGCGGAACTTGCGGGCCATGTCCAGCAGTTCTTCCATCACCTGGGCGGTTTCAATGCTGCGGTTCTGGTAGCGCACGATCACCCCACCCAGCAGCTCCGAGAACTTTTTGCTCTGCACCACGTTGCTGGCAAAGCGGCTTTTGATCTCGCCCTCCAGCAGGCGCTCCAGCAGCTCCACTGCCAAGTTGCGCTCGGGCAGCGCCCGCACCTGGGCCAGAAAGCCTTCGTCCAGCAGGCCAATGTTGGGCTTCTCCAGCCCCACGGCGTTAAAGATGTCCACCACGCTTTCAGACACCACGGCCTGGCTGATGATCTGGCGCACCGCCAGCTCGCGCTGCTCGTCGGTGCGTTGTTTGGCGGTGATGTCGCGCTTGGTCAGGATCACCTTCACCGCCTGCATGAAAGCCACTTCCTCGCGCACCGCCTTGGCCTCGTCCAGCGTGCAGCTCAGCGTAAAGGCCTGGCTCATCGCCAGGGCCGTGTCGGCAAATCGCTTTTTGCCGTCTTGCCCGGCCTGGCGCGGCAGGCCCAGCACATGGTTGGCCGCACCCGCGAGCACGCGGTGCCCGCCCGTCAAAAAGCCGCTGTAGTCAAGCCCGTGCAGCAGGGCGCGCAGAACATCGAGCTTTTCCAGCACCACGCTGAAGGCCTCGTGCGCATCCACTGTGGGGCGCCCCCGGCCCTGCGCGGCGGTGTACTCCTTCATGGCGGCTTTGAGCTCGTTGCCAATGCCGATGTAGTCCACCACCAGGCCGCCCTGCTTGTCCTTGAACACGCGGTTCACGCGGGCAATGGCCTGCATCAGGTTGTGGCCCTTCATGGGTTTGTCCACATACAGCGTGTGCACGCAGGGCGCATCAAAACCCGTCAGCCACATGTCGCGCACGATCACGATGCGCAGCGGGTCGGCCGGGTCTTTGAAGCGTTTTTCCAGCCGCTTTTTCACCTGCGCGCTGTAGATGTGCGGGCGCAGCAGGGCCTTGTCGCTGGCGCTGCCCGTCATCACGATCTTGATGGCGCCCAGCTCGGGGTCGGCATGGTGCCAGTCGGGGCGCAGGCGCACGATCTCGTTGTACAGGTGCGCGCAGATGTCGCGGCTCATGGCCACCACCATGGCCTTGCCGCGCTGGGCGGTGTTGCGCTCTTCAAAATGCGCCACCAGGTCCTGCGCCACACGCGCCACGCGGGGCTCGGCGCCCACCACCTGCTCCAGCGCGGCCCAGCGGCTTTTCAGGCGCGACTGCACGCTTTCTTCTTCGTCTTCGGCCAGCTCGTCCACTTCGGCGTCGATGCTGGGCAGCTCGTCGGCCTTCAGGCCCAGCTTGACCATGCGGCTTTCGTAGTAGATGGCCACGGTGGCGCCGTCTTCCTTGGCCTGCTGCATGTCATATACATGGATGTAGTCGCCAAACACGGCCCGTGTGTCGCGGTCGGTGCCGCTCACGGGCGTGCCGGTAAACGCGACAAAGGTGGCGTTGGGCAGTGCGTCGCGCAGGTGCTGGGCGTAACCCACTTGGTAGTGTTCCCGGGTGGGCTCCACCGTGTTCGTCTCGGTGCCAACCCGGTAGGTGGGCGGCGCAAACTCGGCGCGGTGTGCGGGTGCGGTGCCGCTGCCTGTGGTGATGGGGTTTGCTACTGTATTAATAGCTGGTTGCGCTTGTGTATCAAGCGCTAGAGCCTGAATTTGCTTGAAATTTTCCTTGCCTTCGGCCTTGCGCACCTTCAGCCGGGCCTCAAACCCGTACTGCGTGCGATGCGCCTCATCGGCAATCACCACGATGTTGTGGCGGTCCGACAGCATGGGGTAGCTGTCTTCGTCCTCGCCGGGCATGAACTTCTGGATGGTGGCAAACACAATGCCGCCCGAGGGCCGGTTGCTCAGCAGCGTGCGCAGCTCCTGCCGGGTGCGGGCCTGCACGGGCTGCTCGCGCAGCAGGTCTTGCGCCAGGCCAAACACGCCCAGCAGCTGGCCGTCCAGGTCGTTGCGGTCGGTGATCACCACGATGGTGGGGTTCTGCAGCGCGGGCTCTTGCATCACGCGGGCGGCAAAGCAGGTCATGGTGATGCTCTTGCCGCTGCCCTGCGTGTGCCACACCACGCCGCCCTTGCCTTTGATGGCCGGGTTTCCTGGGTCTACGCCACCACCCGGCATGGCAGCAGCCACCACCTGCGCAATGGCGGCGCGTACCGCATGAAACTGGTGGTAGCCCGCGATCTTTTTCACCAGCTGGCCATCGTCCTCAAACAGCACAAAGTAGCGCAGGTAGTCCAGCAGATATTGCGGCGCCAGCACGCCGCGCACCAGGGTCTGCAACTCGTTGAACTGGCCCAGCGGGTCCAGCGTGGCGCCGTCAATCGTGCGCCACGCCATGAAGCGCTCGGCGCTGGCGCTCAGCGACCCCAGCAGCGCCTCGGTGCCGTCCGATATCACCAGCACCTCGTTGGTGTGGAACAGGTCCGGGATCTGCTCTTTGTATGTCTGGATCTGGTCGTACGCCTTCCACACGCTGGCGGCCTGGTCTGCGGGGTTCTTCAGCTCCAGCAGCACCAGCGGCAAGCCGTTCACAAACAGCACCACATCGGGCCGGCGCGTGTGGCGCGGCCCGCGCACGCTGAATTGGTTCACCGCCAGCCACTCATTGCGCTCGGGCACGGCCCAGTCCACCAGGCGCACAAAGTCGCCCACCGTCTCGTTGCCGCGCTGGTACTGCACCGGCACACCCGCCACCAGCAGCCGGTGAAACCGCCGGTTGGCCGCTAGCAGCGCGGGCGCACCCAGGTCTTGCACCTGCGCCAGCGCGTCGTCGACGGCCACCACGGGCACGGCAGGGTTCAGCCGCACCAGCGCCGCCCGCAGGCGGCCCGCCAGCAGCACCTGGCGGTAGTCGCTGCGCTCGGGCGCGGGGCCGTCGGGGGCGATGTCGGGGCCTGCAATGGGGGTGTAGCCCACGTCCTGCAGCCAGGCCAGGGTTTCGCGTTCGAGCTGGTCTTCGGTCATGCGGTCAGACCCTGGGCTGAGAGGTGGCGGATGTGTCGATGCCATCGACAGGTATGGAGGATATGCTTAAAAAAACACAAAAAATCGACACGTTATGGTGATCTGTCGATGCCGTCACCATAGGGTCCGCCTCTCAGCGCTGACACAAGACGTCATGTGATGCGGCACAGCATGCATCGAGGAGTTGCAAGGTAATTGCAATTGGAGTTGCAATCGGAATTGCAATTAAATTGCTAAGTTGTTGATTCGATTTGATATTTTTCAAATTCTAAGAGCCAATCGGATTTGCGTTTAAGCACTTCTACGCCCAAAAGGGCAGGTACCGGGCATATCGGGTCGATGCGGTCTCCGACTCGTCCGCCTTGATGAGGCCTGCATCTTTGGTGGCCCCAATGACCTGCGAAGCCGTTACCGCTTTGGATTCTGGGAGTTTGAAGCGATCCCGCAAGCTTTGATTGGACATCCGCTCGTTGCTGACGTACTTCAGACAGCAATGCTGGTAGCAGGCCCGTATGCGGTCAGGCTTGCTCATGTCGGCAAAGTCGCGGTGCGCAAACAGGATCGCCATCGTGCGTGTTTCGCTGGTGCGAAAGTCTGGCGCAGGCAATTGGAACACTTCGGCCAGATGGACAACCTTGTCGATGCCGCTGCCTTTTTCCTCGCACACCCGCATGCGACGCAACAGCTCTGCCAGGCGCTCGTTGCAAGAGCGGAATTCATCGATGAAACGCTCCACCTTGATCGGGGGTAGCCCCGGGTTGGACACCTCCAGACGATCCGCGTACATCTCAATCATGACGGACTGCCCGGTGGCTTCGAAAGACTGGTGCACCAGCGCGTTGGCTATCAACTCGCGAATGGCCTGGCGCGGAAACATCTTGACCTCTTCGCGCAGCGCCTGCTCCACAAAGTGGTTGCGGGGCGCAGAGGAGTGCACAAAGTCCACCAGCTTCTCAAAGCCCACCGCGTACCCTTGGTGCTCGGGTTCGTCGTAGCGCGTGGCCAGCTTGTTGACCCCTTCGTAAATCACCACCCGTGGCGCCTTGCGCGCCAACTCTGGCGAGAAAGCATCCAACCGCTTGGCCAAAAGAATGGCGGCCAGATTGGTGATGTGCCAGCCATCAGCTTTCCGCTCAATCAGCCGCTCCTGCGAAAGGCGCTCCAGCACCCCGTCGCGGCTGGTGGGGTAGGGCAGCTTCATCAAGTCAAAGAAAGACTGGGTATCCAGCAAGGCCACCACATCATCGGCACTGGCCCCTGTGTGGGCGGGGTGCCCAAACCAGTCTGGCCCACCTTCCGCAAAGATGCGTTTGAGCTGATCCGGCGACATCGGCACCAGCTCTTCGCCAGCACGCATCAAATACGCGCCCTCATGGTGCAAGGGTGTGGCTGCCGGACGAGGGGGAATGCTGAACACCAGCACGCGGCCATCAGGGTGCTGCAGTTCCTGCACATCTACACGCAGGCGCAGGGCCTCCAGAATGCGGGCCGTGATGTCGCCCCGGTTCTGAAAAGCCTGGGTGCCCACCACCTGCCTAGGCCGCTTGTCTGAAACACCCAGCACCAGATGGCCACCGCCCTCATTGGCCAGCGCCACGCAGTAGCGCATCAGCTTGGTGGTGTCGTATTGCTGCTTGGCCTCTTTGAACTCTAGGTGTTCATCCTCGGGCGCTTCCACCAACCAGCGGTTCAAAGTGTCTAAGGTCATCATCACGCGGCCTCCATGGGCATTTCAGCCATTGTGTCGGACAAGCGCAACTGGCCGGAGATCAGGCGGGGGAGCAGGGTGTCGCGGAGGGTGGAGAGGGTTTGGGCTTGCGCTTCGCTATGGTCGATGCTGTTTCTTAATGCATTGGCCGACGCATCGAACACTGCGAGAACGTTCGCAGGAGCATCTGGAACGAGCAAGCGATAGACGTTCTCTCTGTTCAACCCAGGGACCGCTGCATCGGTATCCATGTCATGCAAACCCAAAGTCTTCAAAAGCTGGTGGCAATACGTCAGCGGACGCTTGGCCTTCACGTAAAAGACCGTATCGATTGGGTAGAACGGGCGGCTCTCCCAGTAGAGGCTTCCAACTGTGCCCTTACGACCAACGATGATCGACGGGCTATCAATCAGCGGTTTCTCGTGCCACCCCGTAATTCCGCCAGACCCATACACAGGCACTGGACCGGGAATTCGGTTTTCTGCCTTGAGTGCCTTGCCGTAAGCAAGCTCCAAAAACGAGTCCAGTCGAATGGGTAGCCACCCCTTCGGCACCCACCCCAACTCCGATTCCTCCAGCGCATCGGGAAACAGCGCGGCGGTGGCTTCGTCCATGCCTTCGGGGGCGCGGCCTTCCATCTTGGCGCGCACGGGGTCGAAATCGACAAACCACGACTTAAACAGCGCCTGGGCAATAGCTTCGAGTGTGACGTTGGTTTCGCGCAGGAGGGTGATGCGGTCGTCGAGTACGCCGACAAATCTAGCAATTCGTTGCTGCTCCTGAATTCCCGGGAATGAGATTGGAAGCGCCTGAACGATGGCCGTGTTTAGATTCGGCATAACAGCGCCGACTGCATGTGTCCTTAGCCAGCCATATGCAGTCTCACTGGACAAATACATCGCAAGATATCGGGGGTCAACCCGTGGGCTTTGCACGCGGAGTAGCAGAGCGCCGGTACCGCAGAGCGCTCCTTCAAATCTTTCATCCACAATTGCAGACAGACCTGTGGCCTGGGCGCCGCGTCGCGCGAACAAGATGTCACCAAGTCGAAGCCGATGCCGGGACAGTTCAGATGCTTTTGCCGCATCAACCCGGGGAACTGGGATGTCAAGAATCCGGCCTCTTCCAATCGCTTCAGTCGGAATCACGGCCGTCCCTGAGACCACGTAATCATGACTGTGCAGTTGCGAGCCGAATGGGCCAGTTTGAACTGATGCCTCTCCGTCGCGCACCAAATCACCGATTGTGAGAGAGGCCCACTCAGAACTCATACCCCAGCCCCCCCAGCTTCTGCCGAATCACCGCATCCAGCTCCGCGCCCTTGGCCATCTGCTCGCCCAGCTTTTCCGTCAGCTTCACCATCTTGTCGGCAAAGGCTTCGTCGTCGTCCTCCACCGCCTCGGCGCCCACGTAGCGGCCGGGGGTGAGTACGTGGCCGTGCTGGGCGATCTCGGCCAGGGGCACGCTGCGGCAGAAGCCGGGGATGTCCTGATAGGGGGCGGGGCGGTGGGGATGGGCTTCAACGGGCTCAGCCTGAACGGAATTCGCGGTGGGCGTAACGGCGGTGGGCGCGGGCTCGCCGCGCCAGGCGGCTACGGTGGCGGCGATGCGGTCGATGACTTCGTCGGTCAGCTCGCCTTGCACGCGGCTGATCATGGTGGCGAGCTTGCGGGCGTCGATGAACAGCACTTCGCCCTTGCGCTTTTTGCTCTTGGCCAAAAACCACAGGCACGCCGGGATTTGCGTGTTGAAAAACAGCTGGCCGGGCAGGGCGATCATCACTTCCACCACGTCGGCATCGACCATGGCGGCGCGGATCTGGCCTTCGTTGTTCTGGCTGCTGCTCAGGCTGCCGTTGGCCAGCACGATGCCCGCGCGGCCGGTGGCTTTGAGGTGGTGCAGCATGTGCTGCAGCCAGGCGGTGTTGGCGTTGCCGTGGGGTGGGTCGCCGTACACCCAGCGGGCGTCGCCCTCCAGGCTGGGGTGCCACCAGTCGCTGATGTTGAAGGGCGGGTTGGCCAGGATGAAGTCGGCGCGCAGGTCGGGATGCTGGTTGCGCACAAAGGTGTCGGCGGGTTCGGTCCCCAAGTTGAAGTCGATGCCGCGAATGGCCAGGTTCATGGCGGCCAGGCGCCAGGTGGTGGGGTTGCTTTCTTGCCCGTAGATGGAGACATCGCCCTTTTTGCCGCCGTGGGCTTCGATGAACTTCTCGCTCTGCACAAACATGCCGCCGCTGCCACAACACGGGTCGTACACCTTGCCGGTGTGCGGGTTGAGCACGGCCACCAGGGTTTTGACGATGCTGGCGGGGGTGTAGAACTGCCCGCCGCGCTTGCCTTCGGCGCTGGCGAACATGCCCAGAAAGTATTCGTACACCTGGCCCAGGGTGTCGCGGGCCACGTCGGGGGTGTCGCCAAAGCCGATGGTGGAGACAAGATCGACAAGCTCGCCCAGCTTGCCGTCGGGCAATTGCGCGCGGGCATAGCGTTTGTCCAGGATGCCTTTGAGCGTGGGGTTCTCGGCCTCGATCAGCGTGAGCGCGTCATCGATGCGTTTGCCAATGTCGGGCTGCTTGGCGCTGCTGCGCAGTTGCTCCCACCGGGCGGCTTCGGGCACCCAGAAGACGTTGGCTTCTTTGTAGTAGTCGCGGTCTTCCAGCTCGGCGGCAATGTCGGCGGGGTCGGCATCGCCGTAGAAGTATTCGTCGTCGGGGTCTGCCAGGCGCAACACCAGCGTGGCGTGGTGGGCGGCAAAGGTGTCAGAGATGTATTTGACGAAGATGAGGCCGAGCACCAGGTGCTTGTATTCGGCGGCGTCCATGTTGGCGCGCAGCTTGTCGGCGGTGGCCCACAGGGTTTTCTTTATGTCTTGGAGCATGTGGCTGCGGTGTGTGATGCGCTTATGGCAGTCGGCGGGCAGGCCCGCCGCACACACTGCGAAGACCCTGCCACGGGGTTGCTTCTTTGAATACTACTATTTTGATAGCTACTAGCGCTTATCCAATAAGCGCTAGGGGCAATTTTGACCATAAATCTGGTCCCCTCGACAGGAATCGAACCTGTATCTAGCGCTTAGGAGGCACTCGTTCTATCCATTGAACTACGAGGAGGCAAGACAGCCGCGCATTGTAGTGGCGTGCGGGGGCCTTCCCGGAGGCAGGGCCTCAGTCGTACTTCACCGTGTAGATGATGTCCACCGCACTCTTCTCGCCGGTCTGCCCGCGTAGCGTGAGGCGGCGGGAGAGGTCGTAGAAGATGTACAGCGTGCCCAGCGTGCCCGACAGGCTGCGCTCGTACGTCACGTACAAATCCTTGGATAGGCGCTTGCCGAAGGTGAGGGCGGTGGCGCTGGCGTCTTCACCCGCGGTGGCGCTGCGAAAGCCGATCTCGTCCAGGCCGATGCGGCTGGCGATGTTGGCGCTGGTGTTGCCGCCGCCCTTGCGGCCCAGCAGGGCCAGGGCGGCTTGCTGCATCACGGCGGCTTCGGCGCCGCCGGCGGAGGCGTTGCGGCCCAGGACCACCCACGAGAGTTTTTCGGCATCGGGCAGCTCGGGGTCGGAATACAGCTTGACGCGCGGCGCCTGGGCGCTGCCGGTGACCTGCACCCCAGCGCGCACGCTGATGTTGGGGCGCAGGGCCAGGATGTCGAGCGAGGGGTTGTTGTAGGGGCCGTTGAAGCGGATGAGCCCCGTCTCCACGTCCAGCATCTGGCCCCAGGCGCGGTAGCGGCCTTCGTCGGTGCGCACTTCGCCGGTCACGCGGGGCGGGGCGCCGGGCACGGCGTTGCTGCGGATGTCCACCTCGCCTGTCAGCCGCGTGGTGATGCCGCGGCCATGCAGCGCAAAGTCGCGCCCCAGGTTGAGGGTGATGGCAATGTCGGGCGGCTTGGCGGTTTCGGCCTGCGCTGCCACCTGGCTGGCCTTGGCGGCGGCCTGGGCCTTGGCCTGGTCTTCGCGGTCCTTGGCGACAGAGCGCACGACCACGTCCGAGCCCAGGCTGGGCGCGGTTTCGTCGGGCAGGATGATGGTGGCGCGGTCGGTGGTGAGCTTGCCGCGCAGGCTGATCTGGCCTTGCTGCAGCTGCGCCTGCAGTTGGCCCGACACGCTGATCTGCCGGTCGGCGCGCACCAGCACTTGCAGGGCCTTGGCCTCGGCTTGCAGTGACATGGTGATGCCTGACAGTCCCTTGGTAGCGGTGGCGCTGTCGCCCCAGTTCACGCGGCCGGTGGCGGTGAGCGTGCCGCCGTCCTGCGGGGCAGCCGTGCGGTTGCCGCTGAAGCCTGCAATGCGCGCGCCGCTGCCGCGCCCGCCCTGCAGGCGGAACTCGGTGATGCTGAGCTGATTGCCTTGCAGCGTGGCACGCAGGCGGCCGCCCTGCAGGTCTACGCCATTGACCACGGAGCGCACGGCCATGTCGTCGGCGCCCAGCGTGCCGGCCCAGCGCGGCGCATTGCGGGTGCCTGACAACGTGGCGCTGGCGTCCAGTGTGCCGCGCACACGCCAGCCGGGCGGGGCCAGGGCCGACCACACGCCCACGTCGGGCAGGCGCGCGCGCAGGGTGCCGGCCAGTGGCGCATCCGGAGCCCAGGTGAAGGGTGAGGACATGGCGGGCGAAGAATTGACGGGCGAGGAGGGGCTGGCGCCCGCAGCGGCGGGGGCGCCGGGCGCTCCGGGTGTGAGGCGGGTGCTGACGTTGGCCTGCACCTCGCCCGCCCGGTCGCTCGCCCAGGCCAGTTGGGCGCGCAGGGCCTCGCCTTCGATCTCGACGGTAATTTCGGCCTGGCGCACACCGGCGGCGGTGCCTGCCCCTGCACCGGATGCAGCACCTGGTGCCGCATCTAAGGCCGATGGGTTGGCCGAGGCCTCGGTGGCGATCACCGCCGTGGCGCCCGCGCCCGTGCCCTGGCCGCTGCTTTGCACGGCGGTGATGGCGGTGGCGTCGCCCGCCAGGATGCGCAGGTCGCCGCTGGCGCGGCGCAGGCTGGCGCTGGCGCGCAGGGGGCCTTGGGTGTTGTCCACGTTCCATTGCCCGTCGAGCACGATGTTGGTGGCCAGCCCCATGCGGGCAAGCAGCGGCTGGGCAGGGCGGCCAGCGGCGGCCGGGGTGTTGCCCAGGCCCAGGGCATCGACCCAGGCCATGGGCAGGCCCTGCAGGGTGCCCTGGGTCTGCAGTTGCACCGGGTTCGCGCCAGTGGTCACGCGCAGGGGTTGCCACCGCAGCGTGGCGGTGCCGGGCAGGGGGCCGGTCAGGCGGGCTTGGCCTGCCGAGGCCAACACGGTGTAGCCCGCTGCCGACGACGCGCCGGGGCCAGGGGCGGCGCGCGCGGTGAGGGACAAGGGATCGGCCAGTTGCAGCGTCCAGGGGCCGGGGCGTGCAGCGTCTTGCGCCACAAGCCGCAGTTCGCTGATCTGCACCTGCGCCCCTTGCGTGGATGTGGTCAGCCCGCCCGTGGCGCGGGTTTGCAGGGCCAGCCGCTGCATCTGCTGGGGCTGGGAGGCGTTCAGGCGGGCTTCGCCGTCCAGTGCCAGCGTGGCCTGCGCCAGGGTGCCGGAGAGTTCGGCCTTCACGGCGCGCAGTTGCACGGCGGTGGCGCCGCCGCCTGCGCCTTTGCCGGGGGGCAGTGACAGGTCCAGTTGCGGGGTGGAGAGGGCGGCTTGCAGCTCGAAGGTGGCCTTGTCCGAGGGCGGTGTGCTGCCCGCGCGGCTGGCGTTGGCATGGGCGTTTGTAGCGGTGGCGGCTTGCAGTTGCCGGGCCAGTGTTTGCCAGCCACCTTTCCACCGGGCGGTCAGCTGCGCTGCGCCCTTGGCGGTGGCGCCCTGCAGGGCTTCTTGCAGGCGGGTGCCCACCAGCGGCAGGGTTGCCAGCCAGCGCTGGGTCTGGTCCACGTCGGCCCATTGCACCTGCAGGTCGCCTGCGCCCGCTTGGGGTGCCATGCTGCCCTGGGCGCGCGCTGTGGCGCCAGGCGCGGTCAGCGTGATCTGGCCCTGGCCCGACAAATCGCCGGGTGCCACGCGCAGCTGGGTGGCTTCGACGCGTGCCTGCAAAGCGTCCAGCAGCAGGCGATCCAGCTGCAAGGTGCCGCCGGTCTGGGTGGGCGAAGCAGGCTGCCAGCTGCCTTGTGCGGTGAGCATGTTGATGCGCAGCAGTACGGGGCGGTTGGGAGCGGTTTTGACAGGCGCAGAAGCGGCGGGGCCGGTGGCCCGGATGTCTGCTGTAAAACGCACCACATCGCCCTGCATCTGCGCACCCACGCGGCCCGCCAGCGGGGCGGCCGCCCACGCGGTGTGCAGGGCGTCCGGGCGCAGGTTGCGCAGTTCGGCCTGGCCCTCCAGCGCGCCGGTGGCGGTGTTGTAGTTGCCTTGCAGGGTGACTGCGCCGGTGCCTGCATTCACCGTGGCGCCGGGCACCGCCCAGCGTGTGCCGTCGTAGTTCGCGTCGGCTTGCAGGGCGGTGATGGGCAGGCGGGCCTGGTCCCACGGGCCTGCCAGTTCGTTGCGCAGCTGTGCCTGCAGGGCCCAACCGTTGCCCACTGGGGCGGTCCCCCCGGTGGGCCCCGCTTGCACGGTGCCATGCAGCCGGGTGGCCGGGGCCTGGGGCCACAGGGCCGCCAGGTTGACGGCACGCAACGTGGCCTGGGCCGACTGCAGGGGCTGCGCGGACCACGGGGCCAGCGTGGCCTGCATGTCGGCCTGCATGGGTTCTGCGGCGGGCGGCGTCGGTGGTGGTGCTGCAGATTTGGTGGAGGGGGGATTTGGCAGGGGGCGAGGGCGTTGGCGGGGGCTCCGCCTGGGCCGTGGTGGGGCTGATGCGCGCCTGCAGTTGCAGTTGCGCCGCCGCGGTGGCGAGCGTGCCCTGCAGCGTGGCATGTGCGCCCACCCGCATGGCGGTGGTGCCACCGGGCACGGCGGCGCGCACCGTGCCGTCCACGGTGGCGTTCAGCGCCATGGGGGCTTGGGCCTGCAGCGTCAGCCGCGCGGTGTATTGGCCTTGGGCCAGCTCCAGGCTGCCGATGTTCAGGCGGTGCTCCTGCCCGTCAAAGCGGTAGTCGCCGGCCAGGCCCCGGGCTTCCACGGCCGGGGCGCCTGCCCATTGCAGCTGGTCCACGCGGAACGGCACACCGATGTGCAAGGGCAGTACCAGCTGGGTCAGGGGCGTGGGCGGCTCTGCGCCGGCCGGGCTGGCCAGCGGCGTGATCTGCACGCGCGCGGCATGCACTTCGCCCAGCTCCAGGCGGCGTTGCAGCAAGGGGGCCAGCTGCCAGCCCAGGCGGATGTCGGTCACCTCGACGGACAGGCCTGGGCTGCGCCAGCGCAGCCAGCCAATGCGCCCGCCGCTGCGCAGCGACCCAGTGACCTCGCGGCTCTCCAGTTGCTGGTTGGCGGGCAGGTACTGCGCCGCGCGCGCCAGCGCCAGGGCCAGCGATGTGTTGCTGCCAGCCCACCACCACACGGCAGCGGCTGCGGCAATCAGCAGCGCAATCACTGCCACCAACAGCCAGCCCAGTGCACGCAGCACACGGCGGCCACGGCGCGGCGAAGGGCCCGGGCCACCCTGGTGGCTGGGCGACGCCCCTGCGCTGAAGTCAGAGGAGCGGGCGCGGGGTGTCGGGGAGTGGGGGGGCATGGGTTGACCGTCCATCAGAAGCTGAACCCGAGCCGCAGGTGCAGCCGCACCTCCTTGGTTTTCACGCCGTAGGCCAGGTCGGCCTGCAGGGGGCCCACAGGGCTGCGCCAGCGCACGCCAGCCCCCACGCCAACGCGCGGGTCCATGTCGCCCAGGCGGTCGGCCACGGCGCCAGCATCCACGAACAGCGTGCTCTCCCAGTCGGTCATGGCGCCCTGGTAGACGATGGGGCGCTGCCATTCGACGCTGCCCACGGCCAGGTAGCGGCCGCCGTAGAGCTGGCCCTTGTCGGTGCGGGCGCCGATGCTGCGGTAGCCGTAGCCACGCACGGTGGTGTCGCCCCCGGTCAGGAAAAGCTGGGTGACCGGGATCTGCGCGCCATCGCGCGCCAGCACGGCCCCGCCCTCTGCGCGCAAGGCCACGCGGGCGCTGCGGCCCACACCGACGGCGTCCTGCACGCGGCCCGCAGGGATGAACGACTGCCAGCGTACCAGGGTGCGCACAAACGGGTCGCGCTCAGGCCGCAGCGTGGTGCCCAGCCCCAGTTCCACGGCGATGCCGTGGCCGCGCGTGGGGGCGGTGGGGCTGTTGAAGTAGCGACCTGTCCAGCCGTAGTTCACGCTGAGGGCTGTGCTGGTATCAGAGGGCGACTGCACGTTGGCATCCAGGCCCTGGCTGTTGGCGTAGTCGTACTGCAGGAAGTAGTTGCGGTCGATGTTCTTCGTGCTTTTGCTGCGGCCTGCGCGCAGGCGGCCGCTGTTGACGTCGTAGTCGCCCGTGGATTCGCGCTGCAGTTGCCCGCCTGCAAACCAGCGCCAGCCCCGGTTGTCGGGCAGGTCGGTCCATTCGGTGCTGGCCAGTTTGGTTTCGCGGTCCAGCGACAGCTTGCTCACGGCGCGCCAGCCGATCACGGGCAACTGGTTATGGATGTGCTCCAGCGACAGGCGCGCGCCGCTGTCGGTCGAGAACCCTGGCCCGAACACCAGCTTTTGCACCTTGGCCTCGCGCACCTGGGCCACCACGGGCGCGGCCTGCGGGTCGGTGTCCTCGGTGTCGAGCGTGAGGAACACCGCGTCGTAGTAGCCGCTGCTGGCCAGCCGCAGTTGGGCGTCGAGCAGTTCGGCCTCGTCGTAGACCGCGCCTGTGGGCAGGCGCGCCAGGCGCCGGGCGCCGTCGGGGTCGTAGCGCTCGCTGCCCTCCACCCTGAGTGGCCCGAAGCGATAGGGCGGGCCGGGCTCGTAGGTCACGCTGAGTTTGGCCTCGTGCTTGTCGGCGTCGATCTCGGCCCGGCTGGTAGCGATGCGGGCAGTAGGGTGGCGGCGTGCTTGCAGCTGGCGCAGGCCGTCGTTCTTGGCCGAGTCCCAGGCAGACTGGGTGAACGGCTGGCCGGGCTGCAGGGACCAGTTGCGCTGCACACGCTGCTGCTGGCGGATGCTGGCGCTCTGGGAGTCGGTTTCTTCTGGCGATTGCGCCGTGTTGATACCGCCCGTGTTGCCAGTGAAGTCGATGTCCGCGCTGGCAATGCGGGTCTGCGGGCCGGGCTGCACCGTGACCACCACCGTGCGCGGGCCGGCCTTGCTGTCGGGCGTTTCGGTCAGCTCCACCGTGATGGTGGGCGCGAAGTAGCCCATCGTGCCCAGCAGTTCGCGGGCATTGGCGTCGGCTGCGCCCAGCAGGCGCTGCAGCTCGTTGGCGTGCAGGTCGGGCAGGTGGCGAAAGCGCTGCAGCTCCAGGTGGCGCTCCAGTGTCTCGCGCACGCCGGCGGGGGCATTCACCTGCACGGCGAAGGAGGGCGCGCCGGATTCGGCAATGGCCGGGGTGGCGGCGGCAGATGCGGCGCTATCTCCGTCCTCACCGCGCGGCAGCAAGCTGCAGCCCTGCAGGCACAGCGCGCTGAAAAGCAGCAACGCCGGCCATGGGGCCGGCGTTGAGGAAGAGGAGGTAGAGCGCAGGACGCGAAAAGGCACGGCAGGAAAACGGTGGTTTTAGAAAGTGGGGGCGGGCTGCAAAACCAGCCCACCACCACTATGCACCGAAAATCAGGCCCGCCGTGTCAGACAGTTCCGCGCGATGGGCTACCAAGCGCTGGTGCCCCATCCCGCCTACTTCGACAGCAGTCGCATGGTTTCTTCCAGCCCCTTGAGCGACAGCGGGTACATGCGGTTGCCCACCAGCTGCTGGATGATGCTGATGCTCTGGCGGTACTGCCACACGCCTTGGGGCTCGGGGTTGATCCACGCAAACTTGGGGAAGGCATGCGTGAGGCGCTGGATCCACTCGGCGCCCGGCTCCTCGTTGTTGTATTCCACGCTGCCGCCGGGCTGCAGGATCTCATACGGGCTCATGGTCGCGTCGCCCACGAAGATCAGCTTGTAGTCCTTGTTGTACTTGCGGATGATGTCCCAGGTCGGAAACTTCTCGGCAAATCGGCGGCGGTTGTTCTTCCACATGAAGTCGTACACGCAGTTGTGGAAGTAATAGAACTCCAGGTGCTTGAACTCCGTCTTCACGGCGCTGAAAAGTTCTTCCACGCGCTGGATGTGCTCATCCATCGTGCCGCCCACGTCCATCAGCAGCAGCACCTTCACGTTGTTGTGGCGCTCGGGCACCATCTTGATGTCCAGGTAGCCCGCATTGGCCGCCGTGCTGCGGATGGTGTCGGGCAGGTCCAGCTCCAGCTCGTGCCCTTCGCGTGCGAACTTGCGCAGGCGGCGCAGCGCCACCTTGATGTTGCGTGTGCCCAGCTCCTGCTGGTCGTCGTAGTCCTTGTAGGCGCGCTGCTCCCACACCTTCACGGCGCTCTTATTCTTGCCGGCGCCGCCGATGCGCACACCCTGCGGGTTGTAGCCACCGTGGCCGAACGGGCTGGTGCCGCCGGTGCCGATCCACTTGCTGCCGCCCTCGTGGCGTTCCTTTTGCTCTTCGAGGCGCTTTTTCAGCGTCTCCATGAGCTCGTCCCAGCCCATCTTCTCGATGGCGGCTTTCTGCTCGGGCGTGAGTTCGTTCTCCAGGATCTTGCGCAGCCAGTCGGCCGGAATCTCCTTGGTGAAGTCGGCCACCATTTCCACGCCCTTGAAGTAGGCGCCGAAGGCCCGGTCGAACTTGTCGTAGTGCTTCTCGTCCTTGACCAGCGTAAGGCGCGAGAGGTTGTAGAAGTCGTCCAGGCTCCACGCGTCATCCGACTTGGGGCCCACCACACCCGCCTGCAGGGCTTCGAGCAGGGTGAGGTATTCCTTCACGGACACGGGCAGCTTGGCCGTGCGCAGGGTGTAGAAGAAGTCGATGAGCATGTTTTTGGCCTCCAGCGCTTATTCAGTAAGCGCGTGGCGCTCTAAAAGATATAGCAGTTGTGCCTTGGCCTCCGGCCATTCGCCCGAGCGCATGCTGTACATCACTGTGTCGCGGATGGTGCCGTCGCGGCGCAGCGCGTGGCCGCGGATCACTCCGTCCTTCCGGGCGCCCAGGCGCTCAATGGCCTTCTGCGATGCAAAGTTGTAGTTGTCGGTGCGCCAGCCCACCACGTGGCAGCTCAGCGTATCGAAGGCGTGGCCCATCATCATCAGCTTGCAGGTGGTGTTCACATGGGTGCGCTGCACGCTTGTGCAGTACCAGGTGTAGCCAATCTCCACGCGTTTCACGGCGGGCAGAATGTCGTGGTAGCTTGTGGAGCCCAGTACCTTGCCAGTGGCGTCCTCGACCACGGCGAAGGCGAAGCGGTTACCGTCTTCGCGCATCTTGAGGGCTGTCTCGATGTACGCGCGGGTGTCCTGGGGTTCGGGCACCGAGGTGATGCGCAGTTTCCACAGCTCGCCGTCGGCCGCAGCGGCCGCCAAGCCGTGTTCATGGGACAGCGCCAGGGGCTCCAGGCGGATGCCCCGGTCGCGCAGGGTGACTGGTTCTACAAAGGCCATGGGTCTTTTCTCTTCGTCAATCCTTGGAGGGTTTACTCTGCCGGCTGGCCTGCCAGCGCCGCGCAGCGTGCAGGCCCAGGCCACCGCCGATGCCCACCATGGCGATACCGATCAGGCTGCCGGTGCCGTAGCCAGGCGCGAAGACGTCGAACCCGAGCAACGTGCCCAGCCAGAAGCCCAGCAGCGCACCACCCACAAAGCCCACGGCATCCGCAAAGCCGTTGACCAGCAGTTGGCGGGTATCGTTGTTGCCGTCGCTCACTCAGCGGTTCCTCTGGTTCATGAACACCAGCTTTTCAAACAGGCTCACGTCTTGCTCGTTCTTGAGCAGTGCGCCCACCAGCGGCGGCACGGCCACCTTGTTGTCGGCGCTTTGCAGGGCCGTGAGCGGAATGTCCTCTGCCACCAGCAGCTTGAGCCAGTCGAGCAGTTCGCTGGTCGATGGCTTCTTCTTCAGGCCGGGCAGGTTGCGCACGTCATAAAACGTCTTCATCGCCACGCCCAGCAACTCACTCTTGAGCGTGGGGAAGTGCACGTTGACGATCTGGCGCATCGTGTCGGCTTCGGGGAACTTGATGAAGTGAAAGAAGCAGCGGCGCAGGAACGCGTCAGGCAACTCCTTCTCGTTGTTCGACGTGATGAACACCAGCGGGCGGTGCTTGGCCTTGATGAGTTCGCGCGTTTCGTAGCAGTAGAACTCCATGCGGTCGATTTCTCGCAGCAGGTCGTTCGGAAACTCGATGTCGGCCTTGTCGATCTCGTCGATCAGCAGGGCGACCGGGCGGTCGGCCGTGAAGGCCTGCCACAACACACCCTGGATGATGTAGTTGCGGATGTCCTTCACGCGCCCGGCGCTGTCGCCGTCATTGAGCTGGCTGTCCCGCAAGCGACTTACGGCGTCATATTCATACAGGCCCTGCTGCGCCTTTGTGGTGGACTTGATGTGCCACTGCAGGAGCGGCATGTCCAGCGCCTGCGCCACTTCCTCGGCCAGCATGGTCTTGCCGGTGCCGGGTTCTCCCTTGATGAGCAGCGGGCGTTGCAGGGTGATGGCCGCGTTCACGGCAAGCATCAGGTCTTGGGTGGCGACGTAGTTCTGGGAACCTTGGAATTTCATGAGGGAAATCACCGGATCGTTGATGAATGGGGCTTGACAGGCGCTGGCTATAATCGGCGGTTGATCAGAGCCCAGAGCTGAACTTCCACGAGATTGTGCGCGCAAAATGAACAAAACGCTGACCACGCTATTTGCCCTGGCTGTCGCTTCCGTGACCGCCTTGTCCCATGCCCAGGAAGCCAAAGGCGACGTGGAAGCCGGCAAACAAAAGATTGCCATGTGTATTGGATGCCACGGCATTGTTGGCTACCAGGCCAGCTTTCCTGAGATCCACAAGGTGCCCATGATCTCGGGCCAGAGCGCCAAGTACATCTCCGCTGCGCTCGTGGCCTACCAGAAGGGTGAGCGCAAGCACCCCACGATGCGTGGCATCGCCGACTCGCTCTCTGAAAAAGACATCGCCGATGTGTCGGCCTACTACGAACAGCATGGCAAGACCGGTGCCGAGCTGCCCGCCAAGCCATCGCGTGAACCCAGTGTGCAGGTGGCAGAGCTGCTCAAGAAGGGTGCCTGCGTGTCTTGCCACGGCGACAACTTTGCCAAGCCCATTGATCCTTCGTACCCCAAGATCGCTGGCCAGCACGCCGACTATCTCTTCGTGGCCCTCAAGGCCTACAAGGTCGAGAAGAACGCCAACGTGGGCCGTGGCAACGCCATCATGGGCGGCGTGGCCAAGCAGTTCACCAATGCCGAGCTGAAAGCGCTGTCGGGCTACATCAGCGGCCTTGACGGCGATCTGCACGTGGTGCCGCAATCGCGCTTCCGTTGATCGTTCATCTTTGCAGAGTCCGCAAGGACTCCAAGTAAAAAGCCCGCGCAAGCGGGCTTTTTATTTTGGGTGCGCGCCAGCTGTTGGGGCGGCATCAATCCCGTGTGGCGCGCCGCTGCACGCAGGCGATGTAGGCGTCGCCATCGGGCGGGCGGCCTGCGCGCTGGCTCTCCCACAGCATTTCGCCCAGGCAGTCCATGGCCGCATGGTGGGCGTCGTGCAGCGAATCGAGCCGCGCTGTCAGCAGTTCCACCGCCTGGCGGATGCCGCGGGGCTGGTCAATGCTGCACTGTTCGCTGATCGACAGGTGCATGGACAGGTGCAGGAACGGGTTGGTCTGCCCCGGCGTCTCGTCGTAGTTGCGGGCCACGGCAGCGTCGGCGTCGGACAGGTCGGCGTGGTATTCGGGGTGCTCGGCAATCCACAGGCTGGCCAGCGTTTCGATGGCTTCCATGGGGGCGCCGCTCTGGGTCTTGGCATGCACACCGCACAGAAATCGGCGCACGTCGGCTTGGGAGGGGCTGAACATGGGGCGTGAGGGTAGCACGCGGGTGAAGGGCCCAGAGTGCACAGGGTGGTGGGGTGCGGATCGCGACCGCTTGCTACATCTGGCCGGGGCGGCGTCCTACGTTGGCGCCATGCGGATGCCCCTACATTGGCCTTGCGCAAAGACATGGAGCCGGGTCCGCTTTGCCACAGTCATCAAAACCCGGCCTTGGGAGAACTGTCATGAATGCAATGCGAATCGTGGGTGTGCTGTTGTTGGTGCTGGGCTTGGCCGGGTTTTTGACCGGTGGCTTCAGTTTTACCAAGGACACGACCCAAGCCAAACTGGGCCCGTTGGAGCTGACGGTGAAGGAAAAAGAGTCCGTGAACATCCCGCAGTGGATGAGCCTGGGGGCCATGGTACTTGGCGGCGTGGTTCTGGTGCTGGGGTTTCGCAAAAATTGATGAACGCACCTGCCTTCTGCCCGATGGCAGGCGCCTCCTCCGCCATCTGGAGCAACCATCGTGGCAAGTGGATGGTGTTGCCGCTCCGGTTCTTGCTCTATTCAAGTCGGCGCTTAGGCCCTCAAACACGCAAAACGCGAGGCGGAGCGTGAACACTGGCCGGTCGTGGCGGTGGGTGACCGCTGGCTCCTGCCGGTAGCGGTCTTTCCTACACACCTCAACCTCTTGGCGCGCCCATCATCCGTGAGATGGTTTTGGCCGCGCGCAGCAGCGCAGGCAACAAGCTCTCCTGCATCACCGCCGCACTCGTGCGGTTGGCCTGCCCGCTGATGTTGAGCGCCGCCACCGTCTGCCCCGTGCGGTTGGTCAGCGGCGCGGCAATCGATATCAAACCCTCTTCCAGCTCCTGATTCACCAGGCACCAACCCTGCTGCCGCGCCAGGCGGATGTGGGCGAGCAGAGTGTCCCCATCCGTGGTGGTGTGCTCGGTAAAACGGTCCATGGGGTGGCCCCGCAGCCGGGCCTGCAACTCGTCATCCGGCAGGCCCGCCAACAGCATGCGGCCCATCGAGGTCCAGCACGCGGGCAGGCGCGAGCCCACGCCCAGCGTGGTGCGCATGATCTTGTGCGTGGGCACGCGCAGCACATAGACGATGTCCAGGCCGTCGAGCACGGCGGCCGATGACGACTCGCGCACCTCCTCCACCAGGTCTTCCATCACCGGCTCGGCCAGGTTCCAGATGGGCAGCGATGAGAGGTAAGCAAATCCCAAATCCAGAATGCGCGGGCTCAGCCGAAAGAGCTTGCCGTCCGTCTCTACGTAACCCAGCGTCTGCAGCGTGAGCAGGATGCGGCGCGCGCCCGCGCGGGTCAGGCCGGTCTGCGCGGCCACTTCGCTCAATGTCTGCTGCGGCCGGGCGGCGCTGAACGATCGGATCACCTCCAGCCCGCGGGCGAACGACTGCACATAGCTGTCGCTGGGTTTGGGGTCTTTGGCTTCAGGGGTTTGGAAATTCATACGTATGCCAACTATAATTCTTTATGCGAACATTTGTTCTATAAACGAACAAATTCTATCTGGAGTCAAGCACGTCATGAAAGCAGTTCGATGATCAACAAACTGGCGGAGTCGGTGGCCCAGGCCCTTGCAGGGGTGAAGGATGGTGCCACGGTGTTGATAGGCGGGTTTGGCACGGCAGGCATTCCGGGCGAGCTGATCGACGGCCTGATCGCCCAGGGCGCGCGCGACCTCACGGTGGTCAACAACAACGCCGGCAATGCCGACCAGGGCCTGGCCGCGCTGCTCAAGGCCGGCCAGGTGCGCAAGATCATCTGCAGCTTTCCGCGCCAGGTCGACAGCTATGTGTTCGACGACCTGTACCGCAGCGGCAAGCTCGAACTCGAACTCGTGCCCCAGGGCAACCTGGCCGAGCGCCTGCGCGCTGCGGGTGCGGGCATCGGCGCCTTTTTCTGCCCCACGGCCCACGGCACCGAGCTGGCGGCCGGCAAGGAAACGCGCGAGATCAATGGCAAGCACTACGTGCTCGAATTTCCCATCCACGGCGACGTGGCGCTGATCAAGGCCGAGCAGGGCGACCGCTGGGGCAACCTGACCTACCGCATGTCGGCGCGCAACTTCGGCCCGGTGATGGCCACGGCCGCCAAGACCACGATCGCCACCGTGCACGAGGTGGTCGAACTGGGCGCGCTGGACCCGGAAGCCATCGTCACGCCCGGCATCTACGTGACCCATGTCGTGAAGATCGACCGCACCGCCACACAGGCCGGCGGCTTCAGGAAGTCGGCATGAAATCGGCCCCTACCGCACAAGGAACCAGCGTGAGCAGCTATCAAAAGCGTAGTAAAGAAGTACTGGCGAAGCGCGTGGCGCAGGACATCCACGACGGCGCCTACGTCAACCTGGGCATCGGCCAGCCCACCCTGGTGGCCAACCACATTCCCGCGGGCCGTGAGGTCATCCTGCAAAGCGAGAACGGCATCCTGGGCATGGGCCCGGCGCCAGCTGCGGGGCTGGAGGACTACGACCTCATCAACGCTGGCAAGCAGCCGGTGACGCTGCTGCCCGGCGGTGCGTATTTTCACCACGCGGACAGCTTCGCGATGATGCGCGGCGGGCACCTCGACATCTGCGTGCTGGGTGCCTTCCAGGTCAGCGCCACGGGCGACCTGGCCAACTGGAGCACGGGCGAGCCCGGCGCCATCCCTGCCGTGGGCGGCGCCATGGACCTGGCCATCGGCGCCAAGCAGACCTGGGTGATGATGGACCTGCTCACCAAGCAGGGTGCCAGCAAGATCGTGACGCAATGCACCTACCCGCTCACCGGTGTCGCCTGCGTGAAGCGCATCTACACCGATCTGTGCACACTGGCCTGCACGCCCACGGGGCTGCAGCTCATCGACACCGTGCCCGGCCTGCAGTTGCCTGAGCTGGAACAACTGGTGGGTCTGCCCATCCGTGCAGCCGCCGTTTGAATGCGTCATTTCGTCATCACCACACCCCACCCGTTCGGGCTGAGCCTGTCGAAGCCAGGGCGCTGTCAGCGCGGCCCTTCGACAAGCTCAGGCCGGACGGTCTGGGGGCATTTCCACTGAGTCCATAGAAACGAGGAGACAACACCATGAGCCCACAACGCCAAGCCTTCATCTGCGACGCCATCCGCACCCCCTTCGGCCGCTACGGCGGCGCGCTCTCCAGCGTGCGCACCGACGACCTGGGCGCCATCCCCATCAAGGCGCTGATGGACCGCAACCCCGGCGTGGACTGGGCGGCCGTGACCGACGTGCTCTACGGCTGCGCCAACCAGGCCGGTGAAGACAACCGCAACGTGGCCCACATGAGCAGCCTGCTGGCGGGCTTGCCCATCGACGTGCCCGGCGCCACCATCAACCGCCTGTGCGGCTCGGGGCTCGATGCCGTGGGCACCGCAGCGCGCGCCATCAAGGCGGGCGAGGCGGGCCTGATGATCGCGGGCGGCGTGGAGAGCATGAGCCGCGCGCCCTTCGTCATGCCCAAGGCCGAGTCGGCCTTCAGCCGCAACAACGCGGTGTACGACACCACCATCGGCTGGCGCTTCATCAACAAGCTGATGAAGGAAAAGTACGGCGTCGACTCCATGCCCGAAACTGCCGAGAACGTGGCCACCGACTTCGGCATCGAGCGCGAAGCACAGGACCGCATGGCCCTGGCCAGTCAGCTCAATGCCGTGGCGGCGATCAAGGCCGGCCACCTGGCGCGCGAGATCGTGCCGGTGCACATCCCGCAAAAGAAGAGCGACGCCATCATCGTCAGCCAGGACGAACACCCGCGCGAGACCAGCCTGGAAGCGCTGGCCAAGCTCAAGGGCGTGGTGCGGCCCGACGGCACGGTGACCGCGGGCAACGCCAGCGGCGTGAACGACGGCGCCTGCGCGCTGTTGCTGGCCGACGAAGCCCATGCCGCCAAGTACGGCCTCAAGCCCCGCGCCCGCGTGGTGGGCATGGCGGTGGCCGGTGTGGCGCCGCGCATCATGGGCTTTGGCCCCACGCCCGCCACGCAAAAGGTGCTGGCGCAGACAGGCCTGACCATCGACCACCTGGACGTGATCGAGCTCAACGAAGCCTTTGCCGCGCAGGGCCTGGCGGTGCTGCGCGCCCTCGGCATCAAGGACGACGACGCACGTGTGAACGCCTGGGGTGGCGCCATTGCGCTGGGCCACCCGCTGGGTGCCAGCGGCGCGCGCCTGGTGACCACCGCTGTGAACCGCCTGCACGAACATGCCGGCCACTATGCGCTGTGCACCATGTGCATCGGCGTGGGGCAGGGCATCGCCATCATCCTGGAGCGTGTGTGACCGTGGCAGATTCCAAGAGCATTTCTGCCACCGCCGTCACCGTCATCACCGGTGCGAGCAACGGCATCGGCCGCGCCATCGCCGAGGCCGTGCTGGCCCAGGGCCGCGCCGTGGTCAACCTGGACTACGTGCTGCCCAGCTGGAGCCACCCGCAACTCACGTCCTACCAGGGCGACCTGACCGACGAGGCCTCAACCCGCGATCGCGCGGCGGAGATCGCCGCAAAGCACAACGTCACGGCGCTGGTGAACAACGCCGGCGCCACACGCCCCGGCACCATCGACACCGCCACCACGGCGCACCTGGACGACGTGGTGGGCCTGCATCTGCGCGCGCCCATGCTGCTGGTGCAGGCTTTTCTGCCCTCGCTGCGCGCCAGCGGTCAGGGCCGCATCGTCAACATGTCGTCGCGCGCCGCACTGGGCAAGGCCGACCGCATCGTGTATTCGGCCACCAAGGCCGGAATGATCGGCATGACACGCACGCTGGCCATGGAGCTGGGGCGTGACGGCATCACCGTCAACGCCATCGGCCCCGGGCCGATTGCCACCGAGCTGTTCCGCCAGAGCAACCCCGACGGTGCGTCGCAAACGCAGCGCATCCTGAACAGCATTGCCGTGGGCCGCATGGGCACGCCCGACGACGTGGCGCGCGCGGCGCTGTTCTTCCTCTCGCCCGACAACGGTTTCGTGACCGGGCAGGTTTTGTACGTGTGCGGTGGTACGACGCTCGGCGTGGCACCTGTCTAGCCACCTGAACGCATTTTTACTGCAGCCCTGAAAGGGGCGCACCCCTGTTCTCGCCCGGAGGCCTCGGCGCCCGGTTGAGGCCACGGCGCGGCGGATTCCGCGCTCGTGAGACCCATTTCCATCCACCTTCCTGAAGGAGACAAACCATGACCCGTTCCATCCACACCACCCGTCGCTTCGCACTGTCGGCCGCTGCCTGCGCGGGCGTCGCCGCCATCGCCGGTGCTGGCCTGCTGGGCAGCAGCGCAGCAATGGCCCAGGCCTATCCCACCAAGCCCGTCACCATCGTCGTGCCCTTTGCCGCAGGCGGCACCACCGACATCCTGGCCCGCATCATCGGCCAGGCGCTGACCACCGAACTCGGCCAGTCGGTCATCGTGGACAACCGCGCCGGTGCGGGCGGCAACATCGGTGGCGCGCTGGCGGCCAAGGCCTCGGCAGATGGCTACGCCCTGTTCATGGGCACGGTGGGCACCCACGCCATCAACGCCAGCCTGTACAAGAAGATGCCGTTCGATCCCATCAAGGACTTCGCGCCGCTCTCGCGTGTGGCCAATGTGCCCAACCTGCTGGTGGCCAACCCCGCACAGCCCTACAAGAGCGTGAAGGAGCTGATCGCCTACGCCAAGGCCAACCCGGGCAAGGTCAACTTCGGCTCCTCGGGCAACGGCAGCTCCATCCACCTGTCGGGCGAGCTGTTCAAGAGCCTGGCCAAGGTGGACATGGTGCACGTGCCTTACAAGGGCAGCGCACCGGCTGTGACCGACCTGCTGGGCAACCAGATCGGCATCATGTTCGACAACATGCCCTCGGCCATCCAGCACGTGCGCAGCGGCAAGCTGGTCCCCATTGCCGTGACCACGGCCAAGCGTTCGCCCGAGCTGCCCAACGTGCCCACCATCGCCGAAGCCGGCGTGCCCGGGTATGAGGCCACGTCGTGGTTCGGCATGTTCGCGCCCACGGGCACGCCCGCACCGGTGCTGGCCAAGCTGAACACCGCGCTGGTCAAGGTGCTGAACCAGGCTGAGGTGAAAAAGAAGATCAACGAGCAGGGCGCCGAAACGTATAGCGAGACGCCCGAGCAGTTCGCCGCCTTTATCCAGTCCGAGTCGGTGAAATGGGGCAAGGTCGTCAAGGAGTCTGGCGCTAGCCTGGACTGATCTTGTGGCGGGGCCGGGCCCCGCCGCCACGGACCTTCCGGCCCCGGATTCAGCGGGCTTTGCCAGGGCCCTTGTGGCCGGCCGCCGCGCCGAGCAATGCCTGTTCCGCCACCGCCGCGATCTGGTCCGCGAAGGCTTCACTCCCCACCGCCCGCGCAAGCGTGACGGCGCCCACCAGCGAAGACAGGGCGGCGCAGGCGGCACCCAGCTCCCGCGGCGCGCCGGGTGAGGCGGGGCCATCGATGATTGCCTGCGCCACATCGCGCAAGGCCACTTCAAAGCTGGCGCGGGAGGCCTCGTCCGCCCGCGCGACTTCCGGTGGCATGGTTTGCAGCGTGCAGCTTTCCGACAGGTCGCAGGTGCGCTTGGCACGAAGGTAGAAGCGCACGAATTCAGGCCACCAGGCGCGCCCATGCTCCGCCTGGTAGTACTGCACGCCGCCTTTCAATTCGGCCATGCCTTGCGCCACCGATTCGCGAAACGCGTGGGCTTTGGAGTCGAAATGAACATAGAAAGCGCCCGAAGTCAGTCCCGCTTCCTTCGCCAGGCCATCCACCCCGACCCCGCCGAATCCTCCCTTGCGAAACCCGCGCCCCGCGGCTTCCAGGATGCGTTGGCGCGTCAGCACCTTTTGCTCGGACCTTGAAACCACGTGGAACTCCTCTGGCGTGTGATGCAGACGATTGTAGTTGTTCAAAGAACGATCGTTATGTATTATTAGATAACGATCGTTACTTGAAATGTCCTGCACACGGCAGGGCATGAGTTCAACGCCGTTGTCTTGACCTGGAACCACCCATGCCACTCACTCTCACCCTCACCAAAGGCGTCCTGCCCGAAGGCCAGGAAAAAGTCGCCTTCAGCCGACTGTCCGATGCCATGCTCAAGTGGCATGGGCTGGCGGGCAACGAAGCGATGAAACGCAATATCGTGGGGTCGATCCACCTTGTGCCGAAGGAGCACACGTATTCCGGGTCCCAGGAGGCCTCCGTTGTTTTCGTCGAATGGAAGGTCCCTTCATTCGCCTTCGCCAGCCGCGAGGTGCAAGTCGGCTACGTCGAGGAGGCCACGGACATCATTCATGAGCTGTCGCTCGCGCAGCATCCCAGGGAACGTATCTGGGTCAACGTGGTGCACGCCGTGGATGGGGCCTGGGGCATTGCCGGGATGGCTCTGACCAACGCGCAGCTCGGTGCAGGGGTTGCCGCGGCCTGATAGCGCCGGGGCTGCCAAGCCAATTTGCGGAGCGGGGCCGACAGTGTCGCAACCTCGCTCCGCGTTTCAGGGATACGACCATGCAACTCTCGAACTATCTGTTCTTCACCACAACCTGCGACGAAGCTCTGGATTTCTATGCGCGATGTGGTCTTGGCCACGTCGTGGAGGTGCTGCGCTACGGTGTCGACGGCATGCCCGTCAAGAATGAGGCCCTGCGCGGCAAGGTCATGCACGCCAAGTTTCAGGGCCCCGGCCTTCTCTTCTATGCCTCGGACAACGATGACGCCGAGCCCATGCGGGGCTCTGCGCACTTGCTGGCAATGGACAACCGGGATGCCACGAACAAGCTCTTTCAGGCCCTGGGGGTTGGCGGGACCGTCACAACCCCCTTGGGCATCCAGGCTTGGGGCGACTACTACGGCAAATTGACCGATCGGTTTGGCGTTCAGTGGATGCTGAACTGCGCAAAGGGAGATGGTTGAGAGCCTGTCGCTCCATCCCCCGCGCCGCAGTACACGGGCCGGCAACCCCCTATGCCCTGGCGGGCACAGCGGCGGTGCAGGGTTTGAGCACCCACCAGGTCAGCAGCCCCAACGCCAGCCCCCAGCAGGCCGAGCCCAGGCCCAGCAGGCTCACGTTGGAGGCGGTGACCACAAAGGTGACGAGTGCGGCTTCGCGCTCGCTGGGCTCGGCCAGGGCACCGATCAGTCCGTTCTGGATGGCGCCCAGCAGTGCCAAGCCGGCCACGGTGCTCACCAGCGCGGCGGGCAGCTGTGCAAAGGCGTAGGTGATGGCGCCTGCAAAGCTGCCCAGCAGCAGATAGAACGCACCGCAGGCCACGCCGGCCACCCAGCGCTTTTCGGGCAGCGGGTGGGCTTCTTCGCCGGTGCAGATGGCGGCCGTGATCGCCGCGAGGTTGATGCCGTGGGCACCGAACGGCGCCAGCAGCAGGCTGGCCAGGCCGGTGCCCGCGATGAGCTGGTTGTTGTGGGCGGTGTAGCCTGATGCGCGCAGCACGGCCACGCCGGGCACCTGCTGGCCGGTAAGGCACAGCACTGCCAGGGGCAACGCGGTGCTCAGGATGGCCGTCCATGAAAATTCGGGCGTGGTCCACACCGGCAACGCCAGCCCCCAGGCGGAGGGCGATGTGCCCAGGGCGCTGGCGGCGGGCTGTGCCGCAACCTGCCCCCAGCCCAGCCATTGCCACAGGGCCACCCCGAGCAGCAAGGTGAGGGCAATCGCATAGCGGGCTGAGCGCTGCTTGAAGAGCAGGTAGCCCGCAAACATGGCGCCCACCAGCCAAGGCGCGCCCTCCACCGTGCTGCGGGCGGCGCCAAAGGCGTCCACGCCAAAACGCAGCAGGATGCCCGCCAGCATGGCGGCGCACAGGCTGCGCGGGATGCGCGCCATCAGCCGGTCGAAGACGCCGGTCCACCCGATCAGCAGCAATGCCGCCGCGGCCACCAGATAGGCGCCAATCACCTGGCTGTAGGGCAGGGCCACCAGCGCGCTGGCCAGCAGTGCCGCGCCGGGCGTGTTCCACGCGCAGACCACGGGCACGCGCTGGCGCCAGCTCATCCACAGGCCGCACGCCCCGGCGCCGATGGAGATGGCCCATACCCACGAGGTGACCTGCGCCGCCGTCAGGTGCCCGGCTTGCGCGGCCTGCAGCACCAGCAGCAGGGGGCCGGCATACGAGATCAGCACGGCCACCAGCCCCGCCACCACGGCGGGGAAAAGGTCGTGGGCTGTGGCCGTCCAGCGGGTGCCGGTTGCGGGGTTGCGTATTGCGGAGGCCGTGGGGGTGGGTGTGGTGCCCGCAACCTGGGTCGAGGCGGTCGCCAATACCGGCGATGGGTGGGTGGGGTGGTGCTGCGTTGTCATGGGGCCATGGTGCCCGCAGGCCACCCGCCGGGCAGGCACAGTGCGCCCACGGTTTATGCTGTACAGATGGCTGAATCTTCATCTGTACTGCAGCACAGTTACCTGCAGCTTGCACAGCTGGTGCGCCGCGACATTGCCCAGCAACGCTATGCGCCGGGCGAGCGCCTGCCTTCGGTGCGTGCGCTGGCCGCGGCGCAGGGCGTGAGCGTGGCCACCGTGGTGCGCTGCTACCGCCACCTGGAGGCCCTGGGCGCCGTGCAGGCGCGGCACAAGTCCGGCATGTATGTCGCAGAGCCCACCGCCCAACGCGCGCTGCCCCGGGATGAGACTGGCGCTGACATGCAGGGCGGACGCAGCACACCGGCCCGCGCGCACTCCACCCCGCCGCCGGTCGAGTTTGACCGCCTGGTGTCGCTGGAGCACCGCATGACCCAGCTGTATTCGCTGACCACCCAACAGCCCCTGCAGTGGGGGCTGCACCTGGCCAACGCCGCGCCCGTGTGGTACCCCACCGAGGCGCTGGCCCGCATCGCCCAGCGCCTGCTGCGCAGCCAGCCCGAGATGCTGGGCACCTACCCCACCGGCAGCGGCCTGCCCGCGCTGCGCACCGAGCTGGTGGGTTGGATGGCGACCTACGGCCTGGACCTGCAGCCCGAAGAACTGCTGGTGACCAATGGCAGCACCGAGGCCCTCAACGTCGCGCTGCGTGCTGTGGCCCGGCCGGGTGATGCGGTGGTGGTGGAGTCGCCGGTGTACTTTGGCTTGCTGCAGATGCTGGGCAACCTGGGCTTGCGCGCCATCGAGCTGCCCTGCACGCCGGGCGAGGGCATGAGCCTGGAAGCCCTGGAGTACGCGCTGGAGCACCAGAGTGGCGTGCGCGCCGTGGTCGCCATGCCCAACTTCCAGAACCCGCTGGGCCACGTGATGCCCGACCGCAACAAGCGCCGCCTGCTGCGCCTGGTGGAGCAGCACGACCTGGCGCTGATCGAGGACGATGTGTTCGGCGATCTCTCGCACACGCCACACCGGCCTCAGCCTGTGAAAGCCTGGGACCGCCACGGCCGCGTGATCTATTGCGGTAGCAGCAGCAAGAGCCTGGCGCCTGCGTTTCGCCTGGGTTGGACGTCGGGCGGGCGTTGGCATGCGCGCATGGAGTCGCTCAAGCTGAGTACCTCGCTCGCGGCCCCATGGCTGGAGCAGGCGGTGATGGCCGAGTTTCTGCGCAGCGGCGCGCTGCAGCCGCACCTGCGCCGCCTGCGAGAGCGGCTGGCCCAGACCACGCCGCGCGCGACCGAGGCGGTGCGCAAGCATTTCCCGGCTGGCACGCGGGTGCACAGCCCGGCGGGTGGATGGTGGCTGTGGCTGGAACTGCCCGAGCCCGTGGATTCGCTCGCGCTGCTGCGGCCGGCCGTGGCGCAGGGCATTGCCTTCACGCCCGGAGCGCTGTTCTCGACCACCGCCAAATACGCGAGCTACCTGCGCCTGAACATCGCCCGCCCCTGGACGCGTGAGCTGGAGCAGGCGGTGCGCCAGCTGGGGCACCTTGCCGGGAGCCTCCCCTCGGGTTAGAGAGGAAGGCGCTGGCCCTGGGTGTTGCCGAATTTTGGATAAAAATGGCCGCTAGCGCTTGATTGGTAATGCTTTATTGCTACTAAAAATATAGCACTGTGCGATGGTGCCATCAGGCATTCACGCGGTACACCTGCCCCGTCTGTCCGCCCTCCACGCTGCGCTGGTAGGCACGGGCTGCGCGTTCAGCGGGCACGGGCTCGAACCCGGGGAAGAACGGCCCATACACCCCCACCGACTCCGTCAGGATGGTGGGGCTCACGGCGTTGATGCGCAGCCCGCGCGGCAGCTCGATGGCAGCGGCGGCCACGAAGCCTTCAATGGCGGCATTCACCGCCGTGGCGTTGGCGCCGTTGCGGATGGGCTCGATGGAGAGCACCCCACTGATCAGCGTGATGGAGCCGCCATCGTTCAGGTATTTGTGGCCCAGCAGCGCCAGTTGCACCTGGCCCAGCAGCTTGTCCTGCAAACCCAGGTTGAACTGCTCGGCCGTCATCTCGGTGAGGGGCCCAAAGTGCAGGTTGCCGGCGGTGTTGACGATGGCGTCCACCCGGCCCACCGCGGCAAACAGCGCAGCCAGCGACGCGGGCTGAGACAGGTCTGCGCGGTGCGTGCCGCTGCTCCTGCCCACGGTGATCACGTCGTGGCGTGCGCCCAGGTTGGCTTGCACGGCCTGGCCGATGGTGCCGCTGGCGCCGATGATAAGAATCTTGGACATGGTGATTTCCTTGAAGTGAAAGAAGGGTTGAAGAAGAGCAACAATCGACAGCCCCGATTCTTTTGTGAATCAATCAATGCATAAAGTACATTGAAGTTCTTCTTGTACTAACCATTGATTAGGAATCGCCATGGACAAGCTCCGCAACATGGAGGTCATGGCCGCCGTGGTCGAGGCCGGCAGTTTTGCCGCCGCCGCGCGCCAGCTGGGCATCTCCGCCGTGATGGTGGGCAAACACATCCAGCAGCTCGAGGGCCACCTGGGTGCGCGGCTTTTCCAGCGCAGCACGCGCCAGAACAGCCTGACCGAGGTGGGCGCTGCGTTCTATGAAGACAGCAAGCGCGTGCTCGAGCAGGTGCGCTGGGCCGAATCCGCCGTGGAGCGCAGCCGCGCTGTGCCGCAGGGCCTGCTGCGTGTGAGCGCGCCGTTCACGCTGGGCAACCACGTCATCGCGCCGCTGGTGGCCGACTTTCTGCAGCGCCACGAACAGGTGCGCGTGGACCTGCAGCTCACCGACAGCGTGGTGGACCTGGCGGGCGAGGGCTTTGACGTGGCGGTGCGCATCGGCAAAGTGTCTGACGAGGGTCTGGTGGCCCGCCCGCTGCGCCCCTACCGCATGGTGATTGCCGCCGCGCCGGCCTACCTACGGCGCCACGGCACGCCCGAGCGCGCGGCCGATCTGGCCCGCCACCAGTGCCTGAGCCACTCGGTGTGGCAGCGCCGTGTGGAATGGACGCTGCGCGACGGCAACGAGGAATTCTTCTGGCCTGAGCATGCCCGCCTGACCTGCAACCAGGGCGACGGCCTGCGCCAGGCCGCGCTGCGCGGGCTGGGGCTGATCATGCAGCCCGAGGTGCTACTGGCCGACGACCTCGCCAGCGGCGCCCTGGTGCCGGTGATGCAACCCTGCCTGCCCGTGGCGCGCGCCGTGCACCTGGTTTATGCGCCAGACCGGCGGCAGCTGCCAAAGCTGGCGAGGTTTGTGGAGCATGTGGTGGGGGTGCTGGGGATTGCGGGCGATGCCAAGGGCGCTGCGCCGCAGGCATAGCGCGCACCAGGCCTGAGGGGGGCCCGCTACGCGCACCTGTTACCCGGCGTGGTCTACCGATGCGGCCACGGCAAGGCGCCCGTCCTCGCCGCGCACCAGTGTGTACGACTCACGCCAGGTGCTGAGCACGCTGGCGTCCTCGCGCAGCAGCTCCCAGGTCACGGTGGCCAGCGCGCCGCTGGGGCCAAGGGCCTGCACCTCCAGGTCGCAAAAGCGGCAACTGCGGCAGCCCTGGCCGTGGTATTGCATGACCACCTGCTGGAAGTAGTCCCCTGTTTCGCCGCCCGTGTGGAAGCGCTGCCACGCGCCCCGTGCATCCACGGCCACATAGGGCGCGCCATAGCGCTCGGCGATGCGCGGGCCGCTGAAGGCGCTGAACGCGGCAACGAAGTCATCGAAGAAGTGCTGCACTTCGGTGCGCAGGTCGGGGGCCGTGGGCGTCATGGAGGTCCTTGTGTGTTAAGGGTGCTGGTGTCGCTGAGAGCAGCTAACCAAACTCAGCGAAGCGGTTCTGGCTAGGCGCTGCGTCGCAGGCAGTACGAGTAATACGACAAGACGCGGCAACAACGCCAGAAGAGTTTCGTTCGCCGCTCTAAGCCGGCCCCACGGGCCCGATCTTGAATACCCCGCTCACCCGCGCGCAGGGCTCGCCGTCCGCAGTAACCAGGCCCTGCGCAAACACCAGCGAGCGTGTGATGCGCAGTGGCTCGGCCTCGCCCTGCACCCACATGCCCAGCCGGGCGGGGGCCAGGTAGTCAACCTGCAGGCTGATGGTGGGCAGAAACCGGTCCGCCACGGCCGTGCTCTTGCTGTGCACCGACAGGGGCAGCAGCATGTCGCAGAACGTGGCCATCATGCCGCCGTGCAGGTTGCCCATGGTGTTCACGTGGCGTTGCTCCACGCGAAAACCAAACTGCACCACGGTGCCCTCACGCCGCACGTACAGCGGGCCGTTATTTTGGATGAAGGGTCCGCCCATGGCCAGCATCACAAAGCCTTCGGGGATTTCGGGGCCTCTGGCGGCGGGGGGCGTGCTGTCCGAGGCGCTGTGCGCAGGGGCGTGCGTCATCGCGCGGCCTCCTGCTCCACGTCGCTCTCAAAGCTTGCCCCGTGCAGTGCGCTGGTCGTGCCGCTGCCACCACTGGCGCTGTCGAGCCAGCCGCCGTACACCGCCTGGAAGTCCGCCACGATCTGCGCCAGCGGCATGTCGTCGAAGGCGCCGCGCTGGTGCACGTACTCCATGTGGCGCTGGCCGGACTTGTCGAACGGGTGGTAGATCGAATCGTTCTCGCCATCGAACTCCAGCGGCAGCAGCCCGAAGCGGTCGCACAGCTCGATGTTGAAGGCCGGCGTGGCCTTGCGCCACTGGCCATCGAGCCAGATGTCGGTGTAGCCGTGCCAGATGAAGAGGTCGGTCTTCATGGTCTCGCGCATGCGCTCGGTGGAGAGGTGGTTGCGCACGTCGGCAAAGCCCATGCGGGCGGGTATTCCCGCTGCGCGGCATGCGGCGGTGAGCAGCGCGGCCTTGGGCACACACCAGCCGTAGCCATTGCCCAGCACAGTGCTGGCCGTCATCCCTGCGGGCGAGAGGTCGATGCGGTACGGGTCGTAGCGAAAGCCGTCGCGCACGGCCAGGTAGAGCGCGACGGCGCGTTCGCGGTCGGTGGCGCCGCGTGCGTGTTCGGCCGCGAAGGTCTGGATGACGGGCGCATCACTGTCGATGATCGTGGTGGCGCGCAAGTGTGCGGGCGTGGGGTGGTCCTGGGTCATGGTGGGAAGGCTCCTTGCGGCCAGTGTGCAGGCCCACGCAGTGCAGGGCTGTCACGGTGGTGCCATGGGCAGTGTGCCGGATAGCGCGCGCCGGCCGCTGTCCATGGGTTTTGTGGGTCATACCCGCCAGGCCGGCAGCTCCCAGTTGCGCCACAGCGCCAGCCCGCGCAGCCCGGCCGTGAGCAGCACGCAGGCCACGAGCGGAGCCCAGTCGGGCGCCTGCATCTGGCGCAGCGCCACATCGGCCCAGCCGCCTGCAAAGGCGCACAGCGCGTAGGGGCGGTGGTCGCTGAAGGCCTGAGGCACTTCGTTGCACAGCACGTCGCGCAGCACGCCGCCAAAGACGCCGGTGGTCACCCCCATCATCACGCTGATGATCGGCGGCATGCCGATGGCGGTGGCGATGTCCACGCCCACCGCTGCGAACAGGCCGAGGCCAATCGCGTCGGGCAGCAACATGGCGCGCTCGGTGGGCTGAAAGTGCCGCTGGCGCATGAACAGCATCGCACCCACACACAGGGCCAGGATGCCCCAGACAAAACCGGTGTGGCGGATCCAGAAGAAGGGCCGCTGGTCCAGCAGCAGGTCGCGCAGCGTGCCGCCGCCAAAGGCTGACACGAAGGCCACCACACACACGCCCACGGCGTCGAGCCGCTTGCGTGCCGCGGCGATCACCCCCGAGAGTGCAAACGCGATGGTGGCGGCCACTTCCAGAAAGAAGCGCAGGGTGTGCACCCAGGGGGCGTCGAGCAGCAACTGGTCCATGGCCGCGATTGTGCCGTGGCGCCGGGCGGGCACTCAGCATTCAGCGCATGACTGCGATGCTATAAAAATAGTAGCTGCTTGCGCTTTTCTATCCAGCGGTAGCGGCCTTTTTGATTGAAGAAAGAAGGCTCAGGCCTGGAAGAAGTGCCGCGCCAGTGCCAGCACACAGCCCGCGCCGCCCAGCCCGCCCAGTCGGCGAGCCCAATGCAGGCTGGCGGTAGGCCACTGGTTCATGGCCAGTACCAGCAGCCAGCCCAGCACCATCCACGCGGCGACCACCAGGGTGACCCCTGCCGCCAGCCCCGCCGCTGCAGTGGCGGTCAGTACCTGCAGCACGATGGTGGCCAGCGCCACGGCCCAGGCGCGGCGGGGTGCCGGACTGCCGTCGCCCCATGCACGGGTAGGCACGGCGCGTGCCCAGCAGGTCAGGGCCATCAGCGAGGCGAGTGCGGCACACAGGCCGGTGAGTTCGTTCATGCAGCCTCCGGCGGGTGTGGGTCAGCCGCTGGGGCTGGAGCGTGCGGCGCGTTACTGCCCGTCCGCCGCCAGCGCAGTGCCCGCCGCGCGCGCAACAGCAGTGGGGCCCCGGCTGCCAATGCGCACAATGCAGACGCCACCACCCACTGCAGCAGCCCGGCCTTGGCCGCCAGGCCGCCATATGCCAGCGCGGCCAGCACCCACAGCAGCACGGTGGTGCGCGGCGCCCAGTGGCGCAGTGTGGCAGCGGGCAGGGCGATAAAGAAGGCGAGCAGCAGGCCCAGCATGCCGGACGACCGTGCGGGCTCGGTGGCCACGATGTGGGCCAGGCGGAAAGACTCCACGGCCAACAGGCCGCTCAGCCAGAAGGACAGATGCGCTGACACCACAAAGCGGCCCCAGCCGCGCGGATGCCAGCGCGGACGGGGAGCGACCGGGTGCGCTGCAGGGCCCGACGTGGCCACGGTGGCGTGCCGCGCTGCCTTGCGCCGGGGCGCCTGCACCCGCTGCGGCCCGATGAATGCGGCGATGCCAGCGCCAGCCAGGCCCACGGCGGCCAGGCTGGCGCACATGCCCGCCGCGTGTGCGCTGCCCAGCACCAGGCCCACGACGCCGGCAACCACCAGCATCAAGCCCGCACCGCCCAGCGCCACCCGCCACAGCGCGAGCGTGCGCAGTGCCCACGCGCTCACGACCGACATCAACAGCCACACTCCTATGAGCACCCAGGTCGCCCACACCGGCCGCTGTGCCAGCGAGGGCAGGCCGGAGGGCCCCCACAAATGCACGAACACTGCCACGACGAGCGCGGCGGGCGTGGTGGCGTGCAGGGCCAGGAAGAAGCGTTGCATGGTCAAGGAGAAAAACGAATCGGGGAGCCTGGAATTCAATGCCGCTCGGGCTGTGCCTGTCGAAGCCTGGTGCGGCGCTTCGACAGGCTCAGCATGAACGGTTCAATGGCCATCAGCCCGCCGCCGCGATGCCGCCGCCAGTAGCCTCGGCCTCGCGCCGCCGCTGCTGGCGCGCGTCGAGCCAGATCAGCGTGCCCGAGATCGAGAGGAACGCGGGCGTCATGCCCAGCAAGAAATACAGCCACTTGAGCGTCAGCCCGCCAAAGTCGCCAAAGTGCAGCGGCTCCATGAGGCCGTTGACCAGCGACCAGAAGCCCGCCGTCCGCGGGTCGTGCACCTTCTTGGGCAAGCCGGTGGCGGCGTTGATGTCCACCCGCGCAGTGCTGGCCAGGTGGTCGCTCAGGTTGCCGGTAAAGCCCGCCTCGGCGGTGTCGGTGCCCCAGCGGCGCATCGACACATAGCGCGCCTCCAGCCCCGGCACGGCCTGCTGCGCGGTGATGTACAGGGCATCGAGCGACTGCATGCGCACGGGCTCGGCGGCATCGCCGGCGGCCTTGCGCGCAGGCTTGGGGGCCTTGGCTGCATCGGTGCCGCTGGTGCTGCTGTTGGCGGTGGTCACGTATTTGTAGCCCTGCTCGAACAGCGGCGCCAGGCCCATCCAGGCGCCCGTGGTGGCGATCAGGATGTGAAAGAACAGACCCCAGATGCCTGCCGACTTGTGCAGGTCGGACATCACCACGCGAAAGCTGCGGCCCCAGCGCTGGGTGAAGAGCTCGGCCAGGATCTTGCGGTGGATGACGATGCCCGTGACGATGAGCACCAGCATGGCCGCACCGAGAAAGCCCACGATCCACCGCGGCCCGAAGAACAGGAACACGTGCAGCATGCGCAGGTACTGGCCGAGCTGGCTGTCCACGGGGCCCACCACCGTGCCCGTGTCCGAGCGCAGGGCCACCTTGGTGCGCGTGTTGGCGGGCGCGCCGCGCTCGCGCACAAAGGCGAAGTAGCTCGGGTTGACCGCATCGGGCAGCGCGATGGTCTCCACCGTGGCGCCGGGGTAGCGTGTGTGCAACTGGGTCAGCACCGCGTCGAGCGATGCGGGTTTTTCAGAGCGCGGCAGTTGGGCCAGCGACGGGTTGGCCCATAGGTCGATCTCGTTCTTGAACACCACCACCGCGCCCGAGAAGCACACGATGAACAGCAGCAGCCCCGTGACGATGCCCGCCCAGGAGTGCAGGACGAAAAGGCGGTTCAGGGTGCGCTGGCTGGTCATGGTCGGCTCGCGGTGGCGGGGTGATGGCGCTGCGGTCAGAAGAAGTACGTCACGCCCAGGCTGAAGCTGCGCGGCAACGCGGGCGACACCACGTTGGCATTGATCGCGCCGTCGTAGTACGCCTTGTTGAACACGTTCTTCACGCCCGCCGTCACGCGGTAGTTGTCGCCCGCGTAGCTGATGGACGCATCGGCCACCACGTACGACGGCAGCGTGAAGGGGTAGGAGCCGATCTGCTCGCTGACGTAGCGCCCACCCATGCCCAGCGTGATGCGCTGGACCTTTGGCAGCTTGTAGGTGGCCCAGGCGGTGAGCGTGTGGCGCGGCGTGAGGTTCAGCGGCAGGCCCACGATGGCGGCGTTGTTGTCGCGCGTGACCTTGGACTGCGTGTAGGTGTAGGCGCTGGTCAGCTTCCAGCCGTTCTTCATGTCCGCGCCCAGTTCCACCTCCAGGCCGCGTGCGCGCTGCTGTCCGGTCTGCACGCTGAAGCCCGTGTTGACTAGGTCGGCGGTGGTCACGTTTTCGCGCACCAGGTCGAACACGGCGAGTGCGCCGGTGAGCTGGCCATTGGGCGACTCGTACTTCACGCCGGCTTCCCACTGTTTGCCGGTCTCGGGCACGAAAGGCGAGCCTGCAAACGTCAGGCCCGACTGAGGCAGGAACGATTCGCCATAGCTGCCGTACGCGGCCCAGCCGGGCTTGAACTCATACACCAGGCCGGCGGACAGCGTGGTGGCGTTGTCCTTCTGGCGGGTTTGTTGGCGGGCCACCCTGTCGTCGATGTCGTTGGTCGACCAGTCGCGGCGCAGGCCCACGAGGGCCGTCCAGCCCTGGCCGAACTTCATCTGGTCTTGCGCATACAAGCCCATCACATTGAGTTTTTCGGGGGCATCGCTGGTGAGATTGACGGGGCAGCTAGCGGACATGCCGTAGACCGGGTTGAACAGGTCGAGCGCACCGATGGTGCAGCGGCGCTGCCCCAGGTAGGAGTGGCCGGAGCGCGCGTCCAGCCCGGTCACCAACTGGTGCTTCATGCCCAGCGCCTCGAAGCGCGTGAGCAGCGAGGTGTCGGTGGCCAGCAGGTCGTAGTCCATGTATTGGCGCGATGCCTGGCGGTTCTGAAGCCGCTGGTTGGCTTGCAGCGCCTGGTTGGAGACGAAGTTGCCCGTGCCCTTCTCGGTCTCGTAGCGCACGTTCTGGCGGAAGGTCATGGCGTCGGACACCTTGTGCTCCAGCGCATAGCCCAGCGTGGTGCTCTCCACGTCGTACACGCCGAACGCAGGGTCGCCGGTGAACATCGTGCGGGACAGCGTGCCGTTGCGGTTGGGCAGCAGCGTGCCGTACGGCGTGATGCCCTGCTGGCGCATCCACTCGCTGCGGCTGTAGGTGGCAAACAGCACCAGGTCGGTCTGCGCGCCCAGGTCGATGGACAGCGAGGGCGCGAACCACCGGTCCTTGCGGTAGACGAACTGCGTCGGGTCGTCGGAGTCGGACACCTGGGCGTTGATGCGCAGCGCCGTCTTGCCCGATTCGGACAGCGGCTTGTTCACATCGGCCTGCAGCGTGCGCTGGCCGAAGCTGCCCACTTCCACACCCACTTCGTTCAGCGCATCCTTCTTGGGCCGCTTGCTCACCGCGTTGACGATGCCGCCGGGCTGCACCTGGCCGTACAGCACAGATGCCGTGCCCTTGAGCACCTCGAAGCGCTCGTAGCCGTAGGGCTGCAGCTTGGCCCACATGCCGGGGCTTTGCACCAAGCCATCGACCAGGATGGATTCGGTAGAGCGAAAGCCACGGATGTTGATGTCGTCAAACCCCCGGCGCCCGAAGTTGACGGGGCTCACGCCCGCCACGGTCTGCAGCGCCTGCTGCACGTTCACGATCTGGCGCGACTCCATCTGCTCGCGCGTGACCACGCTGACGGACTGCGGGGTCTCGAGCCGGCGCATGGGCGCCTTGCCGGCGGTCTGTGCCTCGACGGGGGCAAAGCCCATGTCTTTTTCGGTGCTGGCGTTGATGCGGACTTCTTGGAGCTGGGGGGCGGTGGCGCTGGTGGCTGCTGCGGCCGGGTCGGCGGTTGGCGTTGCATCGGCCTGCTGCGCCATGGCGGCGTGCGCGAGGCACAAGGCCAGCGGGGTCAGGGCGAAGAGGGTGGCCTGGCGGGCAGACGGACGTGAGGGCGAACGAAGACGGGCGAGCGAAGAGCGCGGCGACACCGCACGCGAGGGCTGAGAAGACATGGGGGTCCCGGTGGAGAGTGGGCAAAAACGCGAGGTGCACTGGCTCGCGTTGTGTGTCCGGGACGCTGGCTGGCTGTGAGGTGAATTCTAATGCGAATAGTTATCGTTTGAAAATTAAAAAGGTGCTACCGAGATAGTCGTTTTCTGCTGCTTTGCTGCGAGCGACGTTCATGTTGTGAAAGCGCACTGAATGAACAGATGCCTTCAGTCTCCAATCTTGAATGGGAAACTTCGCCCGCAGCAGTTCCATGCTGAATGGCCGAAACGGGAGAAGTCCCGTTCTTTTTGAATTTGTAAGTGAGGCGATCAAAGCATGAGCAATCGGAGTTCAAGTGTTGAAGTACTGCCGTCCGAAGACGGCTCGACAGAGCAGCCTGTTCCCACCGCCTGGCGGCCAGTATTCCGGGAGATTGTTCTTGCTTTCGCCCAACAGAACTACCGTCTGCTAGATGTCGAGACCGGAGCAGAGGCGCTTTCGCTGGAGGCAGCGGCAAGAATCCGTGACTACGTCGAAGATTACGGGGCTGTGCTCACGGAGTTGCCGGAAGACACTTGGGAGTCCTCCGTCTGCGTCCGATCCGGCAAGCACTGGAGCGTTCTGGTGGATCTATGGACGCAGTCCGAAGGACGAAGTGATCTCGTGTTGAGTGCTCGTGTCTTAGCTCTGGACTCAGGTTTCGCATTCAAGAATCTGATGGTCTATGTGCCGTAACAGTGGCGACTCTGCATCCTCAGGAAGTCAGCTGTCGATAGGCTGCCCTGTGGATGAGATTCGAATCAGGCGCCATGACTTGCATCCCCGCGATCCCGCCCTGCCCACTCCCCAAACTCCAACGGCCGAATCCCAAACCGCACCGCATTCCCCGCATGCAGCGCGCCAAACTCGGCCAGCGCCAGCTGCACAAAATGCGTGTGGTCGGCCTCTGGGACAGAAGCAGGCATCCTGCGCTTCACAGCATCCTCCGTAGCCGCCTCCCCCTGTCGCACGATGGCCGCAATCACCTCTGCCAGTGCCTGCCGGTGGCGCAGTCGAAAAATGTCCGGCGGCACCAGGTTCTGCTTCACCGCCACGTATTGCTGGCAAGACCGCTCGTAGGCCCACACGAACACATCGCGCAGCAGGTCCACGCGGTTGAGTTCGTACACGCCCAGCATGGCGTCTACATACGCTTGTTGCGGCACGTCGATGAACGACAGCGGGCACAGGTTGTGGCGAATGAACGGGATGTTGGCCGCCAGGCGCGATACGCGTTTGTTCACGTCCTCGAACGGCTGCAGGTACGGCAGGTGCACCATCAAAAAGAAGGCTTGCTCGAACGGGTCGGTGATCTCGGCGGCCATTTGGGTGACGATGCCGAAGAGTTCTTCGAGCCGCTGGGGCAGGGCGATGGGCAGGTAGACGCTGCCGCCGATCTCCACGGCGCGGCGGCGGATGCGGCCCACGGAGGCGGGGTCGGCCATCAGGCCGTCGGACAGGAAGGCGTGCAGCGCTATCAACGTGTCAGTACGTACCTGTGCGTTTTCGGGCTGGAGCACCAGGTATTCGATGGCCTGCTTGTGGTTCAGGATCATCTGGGTTTCCAGCGCGTTCTTGCCTTCGGCGGCCTGGCCGAACTCGATCAGGCGTTCGGTGTCGAGGCGGCTGTAGGTGTTGCCCTCGAGGTGGGACGAGGCCCAGGAGAGGTCGATGAGCAGGCGGTTGAGGATGTCTCTGGCGAAGGTGCCTGCGGGGGTTTGGTCGGCGGGGGATCGGCCTAGCCCATGCAGTTGCTCGCGCAGGTCGTGCGGCAGGTAGGCCGTATCGTTGGGGTGGTACTGCGACAAAAAGTCCAGCTGGTAGCCCACCGGTTTGCGCAGATGGCGCGACTGGGAGATGGCGGCACGGATTTCTGCGCCTTCTGCGGATGTGGGGACGTAGTCGGCGATGGCGGGTGCGGCGGTCCCCCATGCTGCGGGCGGCGCGGCTTCGGCAGGCGGTTGCTGCGGATGGCTTGGATTGCTGGGGTGGTAGCGCGTGGCCCGGCCCTCGCCGCGCACCGTGATGCGCCCTTGCTCTGACAGCCGTGCCAGGCGGCGCTGCAGCGTGCGGCGCTCGTGGGTGCCCCCCAGCAGTTGCAAGAGGGCGTCGCTGCCGACTCCGGCGGGGCCTGCGTTGTGAATCAACACAGCGAGTTGGTCCAGCTCCTGGGCAAGGGTAGGGCGGGGCATGGCAGGGGCTCCTGGTGTCGTAAACGCAAATCGCGACAGACTTTTGTCGTGAAAGTAGTTTAAGCGACAAAATTCTGTCGCGAAAGCGGTTTGCGCGTCATGGCGTGGTGCTTCTCGCAGCTAAGCCCTTGGCATGCAGCCCATCCACCCGGGATGGATTGCCGATAGTTACTGCGAAAAATATAGCTGTTTGCGCTTGACGGGTAAGCGCTACGGCCTCTTTTTATCCAGATCTGCTGCATGGGCAGCCGCATCGCCTTCTTGTGCACCGTCCACCCCGCCATACCCCGGGTACTGGCCGCCAACGGCCCCCATCGCCGCGCTCTCCTGCCGCTCTTTGGCCATTTGCTCTGCCAACTGGTTGCGCCCCTCGCGCGCCACGGCGATGAACTTGGCCTGGTCTTTGTAGTGCGGGTACATGCGGTCGGCCAGTGCGATGTTGTGGGTGCGAAAGCGCTGGGTGATGGCGGTGGCCTGCGCGGCGGGCAGGCCCATCAGCTCCAGCACCGTGTGGGCGCTTTGCAGGCTGGACTCGAACAGCTCGCGCTGCACCAGGGTCACGCCCAGGTCGCGCAGCTTGTTCCAGTGGGAGATGTCCCGTGCGCGGGCGACCACCTGCAGGTGGGGGAAATGTTCGCGTGCCAGCTTGGCGATCTGGAGCGATTGCTCGGCGTCGTCCACCGCCACCACCAGGATGCGGGCGTGTTCGGCCCCCGCGATGCGCAGCAGGTCGAGCCGCGTGGCATCGCCATAGAACACGCGATAGCCAAAGGTGCGTGCCACCTCCAGCATGTCCACGCTGTGGTCCAGCACGGTGGTGCGCAGGCCCTGGGCCAGCAGCACGCGCGAGACAATCTGCCCGTAGCGGCCGAAGCCCGCGATGATGATGGGCGCCTCTTGGGGCTCGGAGATTTCTTCAGCCTGGGGCGTGGTTTTGAGCTTGGCGTAGCGGCGCAGCAGCACGCGGTCCAGCACCACGAGCAGCAGCGGGCTGATCAGCATCGACAGCGCCACGGCACCGATGAGCAGAGACGCGGTCTCGGCCGGGAATACGCTGGCGCCGGCTGCGGCCTGGAACACCACAAAAGCGAATTCACCACCCTGCGCCAGCAGCAGCGTGAACACCGGGCGCTCCTGGTAGGGGATGTTGACGACCTTGGCCAGGGTGTAGATGACGATGGCCTTGGCCGCGAGGAAGCCGACCAGGATGGCCGCCATGAGGCCCGGCGAGCGCAGGATTACGCCGAAGTCGATGCTCATGCCCACGGCAATGAAAAACAGCCCGAGCAGCAGGCCCTTGAAGGGTTCGATGTCGGCCTCGAGCTCGCGCCGGTATTCGCTGTCGGCCAGCAGCACGCCGGCCAGAAAGGCGCCCAGCGCCATCGACAGCCCCACCATCACCATCAGGTAGGCGATGCCCACCACCAGCAGCAGCGCGGCGGCGGTGAAGATCTCGGGCGTGTTGCTCTTGGCGATCCAGCGCAGCACCGGGCGCAGCAGCAGGCGCCCGCCGAGGATGATGGCGGCGATCACGCCCACGATCTTGAGCACCTCCAGCGCCACTTCGCCCGGCGTGTGGCCGGCGCCATCACCCGCAGCGGCGCCCAGCACGGGTAGCAAGGCCAGGATGGGGATGGCCGCCACGTCCTGGAACAGCAAAATTGAAAAGCCCGCCTGCCCGCTCTGGGTGCGCATGAGATTGCGCTCGGCCAGCGACTGCAGCGCGATGGCCGTGGACGACAGCGCCAGGCCCAGGGCGCCCACCAGGCTCACGCGCCAGGGCAGGCCGGCGAGGGCACCCAGCGCAAACAGCACGGCCGCGCAGCCCAGCACCTGGGCGGTGCCGGTGCCGAAGATGGGGCGGCGCAGCGCCCACAGGCGGCTCGGTTGCAGCTCCAGCCCGACGAGGAACAGCATCAGCACCACGCCGAATTCAGCGAAGTGCAGGATGTCCTGCACGTTGCTCACCAGCCCCAGGCCCCAGGGCCCGATGGCGATGCCCGCCGCCAGGTAGCCGATGATGGCCCCGAGGCCCAGCGCCTTGGCAATGGGCACGGCCAGCACCGCGGCGGTGAGGTACAGGAAGCCGTAGGTGAGCCAGGTGGGGGCGTGTTCCATAGAGGGAGATGCGGGCGATGGCGTTGGGGGAGGTGTCGCAGGGATGCGGGCGTGTCAGGATTCTGGCATTGCCGCAGCGATGTGGGAGGGCGCGCGTGGCACACTAATAGAGTGCTTCTGTTTTGATAGCTTTCGGCGCTTGCTGGTTGTGCGCTAGAGGGTACTTTTTTCCAGATCGTCGCAGCGGAGCGGGGGCGTTGTTAAGATGTTTGCCCTTCTTCGCACACGGGCACGGTGACTCATGGACTTGCAGACTTGGCTGGCTTTTTTCGCGGCATCGTGCCTGATTGCGGTGTCGCCGGGCTCGGGGGCTGTGTTGTCGATGAGCCATGGCCTGTCGTTCGGCGTGCGCAAGACGGGGGCCACGATCTTTGGCCTGCAACTGGGCCTGCTGCTGATTTTGCTGATCGCCGGGGCGGGTGTGGGTTCGCTGCTGCTGGCGTCCGAGGTGGCTTTCAGCGTGGTGAAGGTGCTGGGCGCCTGCTACCTGATTTACGTGGGCTTCAACCAGTGGCGTGCCGGCGATGTATCGCCCGTGCAAGGCGATGAGGCTGCGTCTGCAGGCACCTGGAAAAAACGCTGCCTGACGGGTTTCCTGACCAATGCTACCAACCCCAAGGGCATCATCTTCATGGTGGCCGTGTTGCCCCAGTTCATGACCGACACACGCCCGCTGTGGAGCCAGTTGCTCGTGATGGCTGCTACCACGCTGACGGTGGACGTGGTGGTGATGCACGGCTACGCTTTTGGCGCCAGCGCCCTGCGCCGCCTGATGCGCAGTGCCCGTGCCGTGCGCACGCAGAACCGTGTGTTTGGTGGCCTGTTGATGGCGGTGGGCGCCGGGCTGTTCTTCGTCAAGCGTGGCGGGCAACACGCTTGATGGGATGTTGATGCTTTGATTTTGATAGCCTCTGGCGCTTGTCAATCAAGCGCCAGAGGCTGATTTGGCTTGGTTTTTCATGGGCCCGCAGATTCCAAGGAGGTTGTCATGCCAGTAGTTGTTGTTGCCAATCCCAAGGGTGGCGTGGGCAAGTCCACGCTGTCCACCAACATCGCGGGCTACTTTGCGAGCCAGGGGCACCCCGTGATCCTGGGCGACACCGACCGGCAGGAGTCCGCCAAGCTCTGGCTGGGCCTGCGTCCTCCCGCCGCGCGCGCCATCGGCGCCTGGGACAGCAGCTCGGATGTGATCAGCCGCCCGCCCAAGGGCACCACGCATGCGGTGCTCGACACGCCCGCCGGCCTGCACGGCTGGCGCCTGAACGACGTGCTCAAACTGGCCGACAAGATCATCGTGCCGCTGCAGCCCAGTGTGTTCGACATCTTCGCCACGCGCAGCTTTCTGGACCAGCTGGCCGAACATCGCCACGCGGCGGGCGTGCAGGTGGGCATCGTGGGCATGCGCGTGGACGCGCGCACCAAGGCCGCCGAGCAGTTGCACCACTTTGTGGACAACCTGGGGTTTCCGGTGCTGGGCTATCTGCGCGATACGCAGAACTACGTGCATCTGGCGGCGCACGGTCTCACGCTGTTTGACGTGGCGCCGGGCCGCGTGGCACGCGACCTGGAGCAATGGCAGGGTATCTGTGCGTGGCTCAATTCTTGAAGGACAGCGTGAAGCAGAACGTACAACAAGGCCCCCGGGAAAACACCTGTCACACGGCAGACAAGGCGCGCCTGGGTGCAGGGCTACATTGCAACGATGAAAATCTTTCGCTCATATTCCGAAGTCAGCGCCTGCGTGGGCCAGGAGGTCACCGTGACCGACTGGATCACCATCACGCAGGAACAGGTCAACCTGTTCGCCCAGGCCACGGGCGACCACCAGTGGATCCACGTGGACCCCGAGCGTGCCAAGGCCGGGCCGTTTGGCGCGCCGATTGCGCACGGGTTTCTCACGCTGTCGTTGATTCCGCAGTTCTTCGAGACGGGCTTGACCATCGAGGGCGCGCGCATGGGCGTGAACTACGGCCTCAACAAGGTGCGTTTCACGTCGCCGGTGCCGGTGGGCAGTCGGCTGCGTGCGCGACTGACCTTGCAGGCTGCCGAACCGATTGCGCCCGATGGCATGCAGATGACCTGGCTGGTGACGGTGGAACGCGAAGGCAGCGACAAGCCCGTGTGCGTGGCGGAATCGCTGGCGCGCAACTTCGGCGCCCCGGCGTAGCAGGACAACCCCCTGAGCGGCTGCGCCGCTCGGTGCCGCCGCCAGAGGCGACGGCTCTTCGGGCACGTCCATGCCTGCGCAGGCAGGCATGGAGCCGCGGCCCTCAGCCCCTTCTCTCGAATGGCTGCGCCATTCGGGAGGGGGGACACCGCCAGCGCACGCAAGTGAAGCGCCGCTGCGCAGCGTGGGTGGCCCTTGCGCGGCGGTCGCTGGCCTGGATCGCGCGTGTTCCACGGACTGCGCTCTCGTTAGACGCTCGTGTTTTTAGGCAGGAGGCTTGAACCATGGACCGTCTGCAAGCCATGAAGATTTTCGAGCGTGTGGTGGAGGAGGGCGGCTTTGCCGCCGCCGCCCGCGCCATGGACATGTCGCCCCCTGTGGTCACCCGCATGGTGGCCGAGCTGGAGCAGCACCTGGGTACGCGGCTGCTGCAACGCACCACCCGTAAGCTGGCGCTCACCGACGCGGGCGACGCCTACCTGCAGCGGGTGCGCACCATCCTGCACGAGATCGACGACGCCGAAGCGGCGGCGGCCGCCAACACGCGCGATCTGCGCGGCACCATCCGCATCGTTGCGGCGCCGGTGCTGGCCACCAATTTTCTGGCGCCCATGGTGGCGCTGTGGCACGCCGAGTTCCCCAAGCTGCTGCTCGATATTGACCTGGACGCCTATGCCTCGGCGCGGGTGGATGAGTACGACGTGACCATCATGGTGGCGGGCGAGGACTTCGACGCGAACATCGTTGCGCGTCCGCTGCTGCAGGGCGAGGCCATTGTGGTGGCGTCGCCCGACTACCTGGAGCGCAAGGGCATTCCGCGCGAGCCGCAGGACCTGCTGCAACACGACTACCTGCGCGATTCCGGCATGGCCGCCCGTTCCCAGACAGGGCCTGGCCGCAAGCTGCGCCTGCAATCCATCAACGGCAACCTGCCGGCCCAGGAAATCGACGTGCCGGCGGTGCTGCAGTCTGTCAGCACCGAACTGCTGCTGCGCGCGGCGGTGGACGGCGCAGGGGTGGCCGTGACTTCACGTCTCTTGGCGGAAGAGCACCTGGCCCGGGGGGAACTGGTGCATATCCTGCCCGCGTGGATCTTTTCGCGCTACACCATCTATGCAGCGTTGCCGTCAGGCCGCATGTTGCCCGCGCGCACGAAAGTGTTCCTGGACTTTCTCAGCGAACAGGTGCCTTTGGCCATGGCTGAACAGCGCGGGCAGGCCAGATAAACCGGGGCCACGGGCCAAGTGGCCTATCAACCCAGTTGGGCAAATCCGCTGATGATGGTGCCTTCCGGCTCCACGGTAATTTCGCCGTCGGGCATGGCAAAACTGTTCTGGCGCCAGGCCTCGAACACCGTCACGGCCACGGCGTTGGACAGGTTCAGGCTGCGCTGGCCCGCCACCATGGGCAGCCGCAGGCGCTGCGCAGGTGGAAAACTCTCGCGCAGCTCGGGCGGAAGCCCCCGCGTTTCGGCCCCAAACACCATCCAGTCGCCCGGCAGGAAGCAGGTGGAATGCACCGGCTGCGAGCCGTGCGTGGTCATGGCGAACATGCGTGTCGGGTCAGGCTGGGCGTTGCGCAGGAAGGCCGTCCAGCCCGGGTGGACTTGAACTTGGGCGTACTCGTGGTAGTCGAGCCCTGCGCGCCGCATCTGGCGGTCTTCCATCGAGAACCCCAGGGGCTCGATCAGGTGCAGGGTGCATCCCGTGTTGGCCGCCAGGCGAATCACATTCCCGGTGTTGGGCGGGATCTCGGGTTCGACGAGGACGATATGGAACATGCCCACAATTGTCATCGCTCGTCGTGTGAGTTGAGCAACCGCTCGTAATCAAAAGTATCCCTTTGGTACTTTTCAATCCAGCCCCGTGCGCGCCAGGACGGCGGCGGTGACATGCGCCACGCCCGCCTCGCGCAGTGCCAGGGTGGCCGCCTGCAGCGTTGCGCCAGTGGTCATCACATCGTCAATCAGCACCACCCGCTGGCCGTGCAGGGCCGCAGCGCGGGCAGGCTCGACGGCGAAAGCGCCCCGCAGATTGCGCAGGCGTTGTGACCGCGGCAGGCTGCTTTGCGCCTCGGTGGCGTGCAGGCGCAGCAGGGTGCGGTGGTCGGCCTTGGGCCCCGCCAGGTGCCCTGCCAGCAGCGCCGACTGGTTGAAACCCCGCTCGCGCAGACGCTCTGTGGACAGGGGCACCGGCAGCACGCGGTCTGCGGTTTCCAGCGCCGGTTCCATCCAGGGCGTGCTGCGCATCAGCGTGGACAAGGCCCTGGCCCATCCTGGATCACCGCGAAACTTGAAGTGCGCCAGCGCATCGGCCCAGGGGTAGGCGTAGTCCACGGCGGCGATGCAGGCGTCGAAGCTGGGCGGGCTCTGGAGGCAGGCGCCACAAATGGCAACGCCCGGGGGCACCCGCAGGGCGCAGCGCTGGCAGCGCGTGGCGGGCTGGGCAAATCGCGCCACGCAGGCGTTGCAGACCCGCTGCGAGGGCCACGCGTGGCAAAAGGCGCACTGGCTGGGCACTTTGTCCGCCCAGGCGCGGAGATGGCGCGAAATCCCTGTCAAACCGGTAAGAGGCATGAATCAATATACTCGCGCGTCCTAGTGCCCTGCCATGTCCTCCGAGCGTCCTCCCACCATTGATCCCGTTGCTGCAGCCCGCTGGCATGCAGCGGCCCCCGCTGTGTCCCCCTGGCTCCATGAAGAAGTGGCCCGCCGCATGGAGGACCGCCTGCAGTGGATTCGCCAGGCCCCCGAGTCGTGGTGCCATTGGGACGCAGTGCGTGGAGGCCTGCAGGCGCATGCGCTGGTGAGCGCGCGCTATCCCAAGGCGCGCTGCCAGATCTACGAAACAGCCGTGCACTGTGAGGACACCGCCCGGCAGGCACTGGCCAAGCCCTGGTGGAGCCCTGCCCGCTGGAGTGCTGGCAACCCGCAGCTGGGGCTGCCTGGGGATGCCAGTGTGCAGATGCTTTGGGCCAACATGGCGCTGCACACGGCGGCCGACCCGCAGGCGTTGATCGCGCAGTGGCACCGTGCCCTGGCGGTAGATGGCTACCTGATGTTTTCCTGCCTGGGGCCCGATACGCTGCGTGAACTGCACGCGGTGTATGCCGAGCTGGGCTGGCCCGCAGCTGGGCACGCCTTCACGGACATGCACGACTGGGGCGATATGTTGGTGCATGCGGGCTTTGCCGAACCGGTGATGGACATGGAGCGCATCACGCTCACCTTTGCCACACCCGAGCGGCTGGTTCAGGAGCTGCGCGAGCTGGGCTGCAACCTGCACCCTGATCGCTTTCCCTCATTGCGCGGCCGGCGCTGGCGCGAGAAGCTCTATCAGGCACTGTCGCTTCGGCTGGCAGATCCGCAGCAGGGAGGTCAGTTGGCACTGACTTTCGAAATCATTTATGGCCATGCCTTCAAGCCTGCACCGCGTGTGCGGGTGAGTTCCAGCAGTGCTGTGTCGCTGCAGGACATGCGCACCATGTTGCGCCAGGGCGGCAAAGAGAACTAGCCTGTAACGGCGTGTCAATGACATGGAACAAGGCACGCTACAATTCCGGGTTATTGAGATTTTGGGCATCTTCCCGCGCAACTTTGCTGGCTGCGCCTGTCTTGCCAACGGCAGACGGGCACCACGGCTGGCAGTCTTGTGAGCACTTCCGGTGACGGGCTTGGTTTTTCGTTTTGCCACGGTGTCGGGTCAGCGCATTGACTGGCGTCTCGTTCGCAACTGTTCGGTCACGCCGGCGCAGTTGGGGTGGATGTATCTGTCCTTGTGTGTCGTGTCCCTGGGTATCGCAACATGCTTCTGGATACTCGGTGCTCGTCTGGTCATGCCTTTTGCATGGCTTGAAATCGTGGCTGTAGGAGTTGCATTCGCCATGTACGGTCGCCATGCGGCGGATGGCGAGAGGATTTCGCTGCAGGGCTCACGCCTTGTGGTGGAACTGGAGACGGCAGGCAAACTGGAACGCGCCGAGTTTGATCGGACCTGGGTTCGCGTAGAGCCCAAGTCCGGAGACCGTTCGCTGATCATGCTGTCTGCGCAGGGCCGTACGGTGGAAGTGGGGCGCTACATGCGCCCCGAACTTCGACCGGCCCTGGCATCGGAGATCCGCATGGCCTTGCGCGCCGCCTGACCCCACGCAGGCGCGCGAAAGGGATTGGTTAAATTGAGGCTTAGAAGTAAGTGAGAACTATGAAGAGCATTTCCAACAAGCTGGCTTCTCTGCTGCTGATTGCCGGTGCATGGGTGGGCTCCGCAGCCCATGCCGTTCAGGACCTTCCTGGCGGCCCTGCAGTCAACCAGCTGAATCTGGCACCTCCCGTCACCAAGATCGCAGAAGAACAGCACTTTCTGCACTGGATGATGATGGTCATCTGCACGGTGATCTTTGTTGCAGTGTTCTCCGTGATGTTCTACTCGATTTGGAAACATCGCCGCTCCAAGGGCGCCAAGTCGGCCAATTTCCATGAGTCGGTGACGGTGGAAGTGGTCTGGACGATTATTCCGTTCATCATCGTGATCGTGATGGCTCTGCCCGCGACCAAGGTGCTGGTGGCCCAGAAGGACACCACCAATGCGGACCTCACCATCAAGACCACGGGATACCAGTGGAAGTGGGGCTATGACTACATCACCGGCGAAGGCGAGGGCTTGGCCTTCATTTCCACCCTGGACAGCAGCCACCGCGTGATGTCCGACAGCGGCAACGTCAAGGACGCTCCCGCCAACTACCTGCTCAAGGTGGACAACCCGATGGTGGTGCCGGTCAACAAGAAGATCCGCATCATCACCACCGCCAACGACGTGATCCACGCCTTCATGGTGCCAGCCTTCGGCATTAAGCAGGATGCGATCCCCGGATTTGTGCGCGACACCTGGTTCCGTGCTGAGAAGATCGGCGACTACTATGGCCAGTGCGCCGAGTTGTGCGGCAAGGAACACGCCTACATGCCCATCCACGTGAAGGTCGTGTCCGCTGAGGATTACACCGCCTGGGTGGCCGACCAGAAGAAGAAGGCTGCGGCCAAGCTGGATGACCCCACCAAGGTCTGGGCGCTGGACGACATCACGAAGCGTGGCGAAAAGGTCTATGCCGCCAACTGTGCGGCCTGCCACCAGGCCAATGGCAAGGGCGCGGGCCCCATCAAGCCCCTGGATGGTTCAGCCATCGTGCTGGATGCGGACCATGCCAAACAGATCCAGGTCCTGCTTAAGGGTGCGGCCAATGGCGCGATGCCTGCCTGGGCCCAGCTGAGCGATACCGATATCGCTGCAGTGGTGAGCTACACGAAGAACTCCTGGTCGAACAAGACCGGCCAGCTGGTGCAGCCTGCTGAAATCGTGGCCCAGCGTGGCAAGTAATCACCGCCCTATCGTATTGAGGAATCCAAAATGAGCGCAGTTCTCGACAACCACGGGCACGCGGGCGATCACGCACACGACGGCCACGATCATCACCACGGCCCTACTGGCTGGCGTCGCTGGGTGTTTGCCACCAATCACAAAGACATCGGTACGCTGTACCTGCTGTTCGCCTTCGCCATGCTGATGGTCGGCGGTGTGCTGGCCCTGCTGATCCGCGCCGAGCTGTTCCAGCCCGGCCTGCAGCTGGTCAACCCCGAGCTGTTCAATCAGCTGACCACCATGCACGGCCTGATCATGGTGTTCGGCGCCATAATGCCGGCCTTCGTGGGCTTTGCGAACTGGATGATCCCGCTGCAGATTGGGGCATCCGACATGGCTTTTGCGCGCATGAACAACTTCAGCTTCTGGCTGATGATTCCTGCGGCGATCATGCTTGTGACGTCGTTCTTCATGCCCGGTGGCGCACCCGCTGCTGGCTGGACGCTGTACGCACCGCTCACGCTGCAGATGGGCCCCTCGATGGACGCCGGCATTTTTGCCATGCACATCCTGGGTGCGAGTTCCATCATGGGCTCGATCAACATCATCGTGACCATCCTCAACATGCGCGCCCCCGGGATGACGCTGATGAAGATGCCCATGTTCGCCTGGACCTGGCTCATCACCGCCTACCTGTTGATCGCCGTGATGCCCGTACTGGCCGGCGCCATCACCATGACGCTGACGGACCGCCACTTTGGCACCAGCTTCTTCAACCCCGCCGGCGGCGGTGACCCAGTGATGTACCAGCATATCTTCTGGTTCTTCGGCCACCCCGAGGTGTACATCATGATCCTGCCGGCCTTCGGCATCATCAGCCAGATCGTGCCCGCGTTCGCCCGCAAGAAGCTGTTCGGCTATGCCTCCATGGTGTACGCCACCTCGTCCATCGCCATCCTGTCGTTCATCGTGTGGGCCCACCACATGTTCACGACCGGCATGCCTGTGACCGGCCAGCTGTTCTTCATGTACGCCACCATGCTGATCTCCGTGCCCACGGCCGTGAAGATCTTCAACTGGATCGCCACCATGTGGCGCGGCTCCATGACGTTTGAAACCCCCATGCTGTTTGCCGTGGGCTTCATCTTCGTGTTCACCATGGGTGGTTTCACCGGCCTGATCCTGGCCATGGCGCCCATCGACATCCAGCTGCAGGACACCTACTACGTGGTGGCCCACTTCCACTATGTGCTGGTGGCTGGTTCGCTGTTCTCGATGTTTGCGGGCGTGTATTACTGGCTGCCCAAGTGGACCGGTGTGATGTACTCGGAGACGCGCGGTCAGATCCACTTCTGGTCGTCGCTGATCTTCTTCAACATCACCTTCTTCCCGATGCATTTTCTGGGTCTGGCTGGCATGCCCCGCCGCTATGCCGATTACCCCATGCAGTTCGCCGACTTCAACGCCATCGCGTCTGTCGGAGCATTTGGTTTCGGCCTGGCACAGGTGTACTTCTTCCTGGCCGTGGTGGTGCCTGCCATGCGTGGCAAGGGTGAAAAAGCTGCTGCCAAGCCGTGGGATGGCGCCGAAGGCCTGGAATGGGAAGTCCCATCGCCAGCACCGTTCCACACGTTTGAAAACCCACCCAAGCTGGACGCTACGGCAACCCGCGTGATTGGCTGAAGACCATGCCCGTGACACCCGAACAGAAAAAGAGCAACCTGCGGATGGCGCTGATCCTGGCGTCCGTGGCGGTTGTCTTCTTTGTCGGGTTCATGGTCAAGGTAGTTCTGCTGTCCCGCTGAACCGGCAACCTCCATGAGCCTGCACCGCGAAAACGCCAAGATGGTCGGCAAGCTGGTCGTGATTGCGGCCGGCATGTTCGCTTTCGGCTATGTGCTGATTCCTATCTACAAGCACATTTGCGAGATGACGGGCATCAACATCCTGTCGCTCTCCGAGCGGCAGGTGCCGGGCAATGGCGTGGCGGGCAAGGATGTCAAGGTGCCTGCGAATACGCAGGTGGACAAGACCCGCACGATCACGGTCGAGTTTGATGCCAACGCGCGCGGCCCCTGGGATTTCAAGCCTGCCCAGCGCTCGGTGAAGGTGCATCCGGGCGAGCTGACCACGGTGATGTACGAGTTTCAGAACATCCAGAACCGTCGCATGGCTGCGCAGGCCATCCCCAGTTACGCACCGCGCCAGGCCGCGGCGCACTTCAACAAGCTGGAGTGTTTCTGCTTTAACCAGTACACGCTGGAGCCCGGCGAGAAAAAAGAATGGCCGGTGGCGTTTGTGATTGATCCACGTATCTCCAAGGACGTGACGACCATCACCTTGTCCTATACGTTCTTTGAAGTGGGTGGCAAGACGCCTGCGGCCCCGGAATCCACTGCCGCCCTGGACTTGGCTGTGCCTGCCATCATCCCCACAGTGGCAGGAGCGGGCTCATGAATGCCCCATTGGACCAGCCCGTGGTGAAGCCGCATGAACGCAAGGGATCTTTGCTGCGCACGGTGCGTGCGGTGGCTTGGTCGCTGATTGGCCTGCGCAAGGGCAGCGAGTACCAGCAGGATGTCGAAAAACTCAATCCACTGCACATCATCGCGGTGGGATTGGTGGCGGTTTTTCTGCTGGTCATCGGCCTGATCGGGCTGGTGAACTGGATTGTGTGAGTGTGTGCTGGTTGGTACGAACAAATACTGAAAACAAAGATTTTGAGAGTCAGGAGCTGAAATGAGTGCATCAACCCACGGCGGAACCCCGTACTACTATGTACCCGCAGAGTCGCGTCACCCGGTGATGGCGGCGGCCGGTCTGTTCTTTGTCATTCTGGGCGCAGGCCAGTGGATCAATGGCCACGACTGGGGCAAGTATTCGCTGGCCTTGGGCCTTGTATGGTGGTTGTTCACGCTGTACCAATGGTTCGGTGATGCCATCCGCGAGAGCCAGGGTGGCCTCTATGGTCACAAGATCGATCTGTCCTACCGCTGGAGCATGAGCTGGTTCATCTTCTCGGAAGTGATGTTCTTTGGTGCGTTCTTTACGGCTCTTTGGTGGGCGCGTTCGCATTCTGTGCCTGCCCTGGGCAGCCTGGACAACGCATTGCTGTGGCCCAATTTCAAGGCAGTCTGGCCCAGCCTCGCCGCCGGGGTGACCGCTTCACCCGCTGGCATCGTCGAACCCTTCCAGACGGTGGGCCCTTTCTGGTTGCCCACCATCAACACGGCGCTGCTGCTGACCTCGGGTGTGACGCTGACCATCGCCCACCACGCACTGCGCGAAAACCACCGCGGCAAGACGATCGGCTTCATGTGGGCCACGGTGCTGCTGGGTTTTGTCTTCCTGCTGGTGCAAGGGTACGAGTACTACCACCTCTACACCGATCTGAACCTCAAGCTCAATTCGGGCGTGTTCGGCTCGACGTTCTTCATGTTGACCGGATTCCACGGGTTCCACGTGTTCCTGGGCATGTTGATGCTGCTGGTGATTACCCTGCGCCTGCAAAAGGGCCACTTCACGGCGGAGAAACACTTCGGTTTTGAAGGTGCTGCCTGGTACTGGCACTTTGTGGACGTCGTATGGCTGGGCCTGTACGTGCTGGTTTACTGGATGTAAAGAGCGCCTGCCGCCCACAAAAAAAAGCGCCTCG
>NZ_AFBG01000016.1 GCF_000204195.1 Acidovorax radicis N35 | reverse complement strand
GGGGGAGCACCGGCACAACGCACACGCCGCAACCCCCTCTCCCCCGGCCCCTCTCCCGCGAGGGGAGAGGGGAGTGATGCGGGCGCTCAGTTGGCGAACGCCGCAATGCCCGTCTGCGCGCGGCCGAGGATCAGTGCATGCACATCGTGCGTGCCTTCATACGTGTTCACCACTTCCAGGTTCACCAGGTGGCGCGCCACGCCGAACTCGTCGCTGATGCCATTGCCGCCCATCATGTCGCGCGCCAGGCGGGCGATGTCCAGGGCCTTGCCGCAGCTGTTGCGCTTGATGATGGAGGTGCCTTCCACACTGGCCGTGCCCGCGTCCTTCATGCGGCCGAACTGCAGGCAGGCCTGCAGGCCGATGGCGATCTCGGTCTGCATGTCGGCCAGCTTCTTCTGGATGAGCTGGTTGGCAGCCAGGGGGCGGCCGAACTGCTTGCGGTCCAGCGTGTACTGGCGGGCGGTGTGCCAGCAGAACTCGGCCGCACCCAGCGCGCCCCAGGCGATGCCGTAGCGCGCGCTGTTCAGGCAGGTGAAGGGGCCCTTCAGGCCCTGCACTTCGGGGAAGGCGTTTTCTTCAGGCACGAACACGTCGTCCATCACGATCTCGCCGGTGATCGATGCGCGCAGGCCCACCTTGCCGTGGATGGCGGGGGCTGTCAGGCCCTTCATGCCCTTGTCCAGCACAAAGCCGCGGATGGGGCCCACGGCGCCGCCTTCGGAGACTTCCTTGGCCCACACCACGAACACATCGGCCACGGGGCTGTTGGTGATCCACATCTTGCTGCCCTTGAGCTTGTAGCCGCCATCGACCTTGTAGGCGCGCGTGGCCATGCTGCCGGGGTCGGAGCCATGGTCGGGCTCGGTCAGGCCGAAGCAGCCAATCCACTCGCCGCTGGCGAGCTTGGGCAGGTACTTCTGTTTTTGCGCTTCGGTGCCGAACTCATGGATGGGCACCATCACCAGCGACGACTGCACGCTGGCCATGGAGCGGTAGCCCGAATCCACGCGTTCCACCTCGCGGGCGATCAGGCCATAGGCCACGTACGACAGGCCGGGGCCACCGTACTGCTCGGGGATGGTGGGGCCCAAGAGGCCCACTTCGCCCATCTCGCGGAAGATGCTCACGTCCATCTTTTCGTGGCGGAAGGCGTCCAGCACGCGGGGCGCCAGCTTGTCCTGGCAGTAGGCGGCGGCGGCGGCCTGGATGGCGCGCTCGTCGTCGGTCAGTTGCTGGCTCAGGAGGAAAGGGTCATCCCATTGAAAAGCGGCGTGGGCCATGTGTGTGTCTCCAGGTCGAAAGAAAGGGTGGGGAAAGAAAGTGATCTGGAGCGCATCGTAGGCCTCGACCCCGCAGGCGGCAAGCGAGTTCTTTTCATTCAGACATGCGTTTTGGGAATGTATGGAATACTTGCTGCCAGATACGCCACAGCGTGACTGGCCCACTTCAAGTTCCTCTTCATCATGCGCCGCAACATCCCATCGACCCAGGCCCTGGCATGCTTTGAAGTCGCCGCCCGCCACGAAAGCTACACCCGCGCCGCGCAGGAACTTTCGCTCACGCAAAGCGCTGTCTCGCGCCAGATCCAGGCGCTGGAGGAATTCCTGGGCGTGCAGCTCTTTCGCCGCACGCGCCACGGCGTGGTGCTGACGCCCGCCGGCGCGCATTACGGCCGCCAGGTGGCACGCTGGCTGCAGGGGCTGGAGCGTGACACGCTCGATGTGATGGCGCACCAGGGCGAGGGCGGCACGATCACCCTGGCGGCAGTGCCCACCTTTGCCACCCGCTGGCTCATCCCGCGCCTGCCGCAGCTGGCGCAGCAGCACCCCGACATCGTGGTGCACATCGACACGCAGACACGCCCTTTCTTGTTTGCCGACACCACCTTCGATGCCGCGCTGTACGCGGGCACGCCCGAGCAGGTGGCCAACTGGCCCGGCGTGCAGGCCCTGCTGCTGATGCACGAAGACGTGGTGCCCGTGTGCAGCCCCCGCCTGCTCGAATCCGCCGCGCCCCGGGGCCGGGGCCGCGCCCACCAGCCCGTGGCCGCTGAGGCGTTGGCCGACCTGCCCCTGCTCCAGCAAAGCACGCGCCCCTACGGCTGGCGGCAGTGGTTCGACGCGATGGAGGTCCAGGCACCCCACGCGCTCGATGGCCCGCGCTACGAGCTGTTCTCCATGCTGGCCGTGGCGGCCACGCACGGCATGGGTGTGGCGCTGATGCCGCCTTTGTTGATCGAGGCCGAACTGGCCAGCGGCGAGCTGGTGGTCGCCTGCAACCGCCCGCTGCGGGGCGAGCGCGCCTACTACCTCATCAGCCCCGCGCAAGCGCAGCCGCCCGTGCTGGCGGCGTTTGCGCAGTGGCTGCAGGGCATGGCCGCGGCGGCAGGGGGTGCGCTGCCGGTAGCCGGGGCAGACGGCAAGGGATGACGCGCTTGCATCCGCCCAGGGGCTGAACTAATCTGGTGGCGCTGGAGTCTGTCTGCACATACCGACCCGGGAGTGACCCCATGACCACCTACCATGCCCCGCATTTCGACCCCACCGTGGACGAGATCGAGACCCTGAAACAACTCGAAATGGGCCAAGTCATCACGCTGCCCCATGCCATCAAGGACCATGTGTCCGGTCGCCTGCTGGAGTGGGGCTTCATCACCAAGGGTTCCGGCGGCGAGCTGGCCATCACGGCCAGCGGCCGGCAACTGATCCGCCGACAGGACAACTAGCCTCTACGGCGCCACAGAGCGCCACAGAGCGCCACTGACGGCAAGGCGCCCGCGCAGGCCACTTTTAGCGCCGGGGCTGCGGTCAATCCTCGCGCAGCCGCCGGGGTATTGCGCCCCGCAAATTTCCCCGCGCCGCGTTGGCCCTATCCTGCCTCTCTTGCCGTCCTTCATTCACGAGGAGCTTCTGTGCGCGCACCGTCCCCCATTCGCAAAGCACTGTGTGTTGCCACCCTGGCGGCATGTGGCCTGCTGATGCAAGGCTGCAGTGCCGTCAAGCTGGCCTACAACCAGGTGCCGCAACTGGCCTACTGGCAGCTGAACAGCTACCTCGATCTCTCAGAAACCCAAACCGAGCGCGTGCGCGACGAATTGGGCGACCTGCACCAATGGCACCGCGACACCATGCTGCCCCGGCATGCCGAGCTGCTGCAGAAAGTGCAGCAACAACTACCGTCCGCCATATCGCCCGACCAGGCCTGCCGCACCTATGACGATGTACGTTCCCAGATCGACAAGGTGGTCACCCAGGCCGAACCCAAGCTGGTGTGGCTGGCCGCCCAGCTCACCGATGCCCAGGTCCGCAACCTGCAAAAGAAACAGGCCAGCAGCAATGCCGACTGGAAAAAGGAATGGGTCGACGTGACCCCCGAAAAGCTGCGTGAACAGCGCTTCAAACAGCTCCTGTCACGCGCAGAAACCTTTTACGGAACCCTGGACGAGCCGCAAAAAGCTGCACTGCGCGCTTTTGTCGCCCAGTCATCGTTTGACCCGCAACGCACCTATACCGAACGCCTGCGCCGCCAGAAAGACCTGGTTCAGGTGCTGCAGAAAATCGCCGAAGACCGCACCAACACCGACCAGGCCCGCAGCCTGCTGCGTGGCTACCTCGCCCGCTTCAATGCATCGCCCGACGCGGCCTACCAGCGCTATGCACAGACGCTGGTGGAAGAAGGTTGCGAAGGCTATTCGCGCGTGCACAACGCGATGACGGCAGGGCAGCGGTTGAAGGCAGTGCATTCGGTGAAGGGGTATGAGCAGGACTTTCTGGTGCTGGCGGCGCAGTGAGCGCTGGAGGATAGAAAGACAAACAAGAGGCTGCACTGCCGCTGAAGCGGCGTGGCCTTGTTCTGGGGGCTCCTGTGACGCCTGAAAATTCTCGCGCTCCGCATCTCGGTCGCCAGCTCGAATTGCTGTCATGCTCAGCCCTCATTCCCTCAGGTACTTACTTGTATGCATTTCAGCGGTTGTTGCACGTTGGTCATCGCGATAACCGTGACAGGTTCCGCCATCGCACAGCCCGCGAATCCGGTGGAGAACCACACTGCGTGCACTGCAGAAAAGGCCGACGTCGAAAAACGCATGGAAGTCGCCCGGTCCAAGGGACAGATGCTGCTACGCCGGCAACTGGCGGACCAACTGGCGGCGCTGCAAGCGAGCTGTCAGCCGCTCGCGGTCGACCCGGGCCGCGCGGCGAATATTGAAAGGCTGGAGAAGGAAGTCCGGGCGCTCCGGGCAGAGCTTGAAGCTGCCGAGGAGCAGTTGCGCAAGTTGAGAAGCGAGGCAAACCGCTGAACGGCGAGTGGACTGCAGGAGCCGTGCCACGGCCTACAGGCTCGGCGCCACGCTGGGGGCTGAGAGATTTCTACGCCAGATTGCGGGCGTAAAAATGAACCCGGGGCAGGGGCTTGTTGGATTCTGTGTGCCGGTGGCCATCGGCCTCGCAGATCCCCAAAAAATGCGCTGAAAATGGCGCTTTAGAAAATGGAAATCCCCTGTGAATCAACCTGTTGCCCATGCCGAGCTGATCGCCACTTTCAAAAGGGCGCAGGCAGACGCCGCCCACAAGCAGGGCCTCATCAAGGCTGTGGGCGCCAAGGGCCCAAAAGCCATTCAGGCGGCTGTCGATACGGCGGCCAAAGCAGCGAAGCGCAGGGATTCGTATGCGGAAAAGCTCGCTGCCCTGGGGGTGGTTCTCAAGGATTGAGCGGGGCACGGCGATGGCATCTGCCACGACAAGGCGATCGGTATCGTAGAGGTACCGGCTGTGGGCACCGGGAACATATCAATGTGCCCCCTTTTTTTTGAAAATGTGCCCCCAGATATGCCCCCAAAAATTCCGGACGGGGGTGGATGGGTCTTGGCGGGCACGGACAGCTAAGGTGCTGATTTCAAAGGCGCAAAAAAAAGTCCGCAAGAGCCTGCGCTCTTACGGACTTGTTCGTGGTGCCCGGGGCCGGAATCGAACCGGCACGCCTTGCGGCGGGGGATTTTGAGTCCCCTGCGTCTACCAATTTCACCACCCGGGCTGGAATTCGTGAAGCCCCAAATTATGGCACAGTAGGGCGCATGAAATATCCGACGATTGAAGACGCGGTTGGTAACACACCGCTGGTGGCGCTGCAGCGCATTGGGGCCCAGGACAACACGGCGCGGGGCAATGTGGTGTTGGGCAAGCTGGAGGGCAACAATCCGGCAGGTTCGGTCAAGGACAGGCCCGCGCTGTCGATGATCCGGCGCGCGGAGGAGCGGGGCGACATCCGGCCCGGCGACACGCTCATCGAAGCCACGTCGGGCAACACCGGCATTGCGCTGGCGATGGCGGCGGCCATCAAGGGCTACCGCATGGTGCTGGTGATGCCTGAAGACCTTTCCATCGAGCGCGCGCAAACCATGAAGGCCTTTGGCGCAGAGCTGGTGCTCACGCCCAAGAGCGGTGGCATGGAGCATGCACGCGACCTGGCCGAGGCCATGCAAAAGCGCGGCGAAGGCAAGGTGCTGGACCAGTTCGCCAACCCCGACAACCCGCGCATCCACTACGAGACCACCGGCCCCGAGATCTGGGAGCAGACCGGCGGGCGCATCACCCATTTTGTGAGCGCGATGGGCACCACGGGCACGATCACGGGGGTGTCGCGGTTCCTCAAGGAGAAGAACCCGGCCATCCAGATCATCGGCGCGCAGCCCGAAGAGGGTTCGCGCATTCCGGGCATCCGCAAGTGGCCGCAAGAGTACCTGCCCAAGATCTATGACCCGAGCACGGTGGATGAGCTGGTGTACGTGAACCAGGACAGCGCCGAAGACATGTGCCGCCGTCTCGCGCGCGAAGAGGGCATCTTTGCAGGCATCTCGGCCGCAGGCGCGTGCTGGGTGGCGCAGCAGATTGCCGCGCGCGACAGCAATGCCACCATCGTGTTTGTGGTGTGCGACCGGGGCGACCGTTACTTGTCTACCGGCGTGTTTCCGGCGTGACGGGTTGCCACCGGCTGCCGGGTTCGAGAATTTGAATCAAATTGGCTGCTAGCGCTTGAAGGGTATGCGCTAGAAGCTATAAAAATAATAGTATTACCATGCACTACGAAGTCCGCCACTGCACCCACTGCGGTACCGCGCTGCAGCCGATCACCCTGGCCGAAGATGGGGGCGACAAGGAGCGGCTGCGCTGCCCCGCCTGCGGCTGGACGCACTGGAACAACCCCACGCCCGTGCTGGCCGCCATCGTGGAGATCGACGGCAAGGTGCTGTTGGCGCGCAACGCGGCCTGGCCGGGCAAGATGTTTGCGCTGATCACCGGCTTCATGGAGGCGGGCGAGTCGCCCCAGGAGGGCATTGCGCGTGAGGTGAAGGAAGAAACCAACCTCGATGTGCAGTCCACATCGCTCGTGGGGGCCTACGAGTTCCTGCGCATGAACCAGATCATCATTGCCTACCATGTGGTGGCCACGGGGCGGGTCCAGCTGTCGCCCGAGCTGGTGGACTACCGGCTGTACGATCTGGCGGACCTCAAATGCTGGCCTGCGGGCACGGGCTACGCGCTGGCGGACTGGTTGCGCACGCGGGGGCATGAGCCCGTGTTTTTTACCGCCGAAGAAAATGCAGAACGGCGGCGTGGCCTGGACGACCAACCACCGCAGCAGCCAAAGGATTGACGACCATGGACATTCACAAAGAAATCGACACCCGGGGCCTGAACTGCCCCTTGCCCATCCTCAAGGCCAAGAAGGCGCTGTCCGACATGGCCAGCGGCCAGTTGCTGAAGGTGGTGGCCACCGATGGCGGGTCGCTGCGGGATTTTCAGGCGTTTGCCAAGCAGACGGGCAACGAGCTGGTGGAGCAGCAGACGGTGGGCGAGGAATACATCCACATCCTGCGCCGTCGTTAGATGTAAAAATAGCTGCCAGCGCTTTCTGGATAAGCGCTGGAAGCTATTAATTTGGAAGCGTTTGAGGCGCTTCCAATGTGATTTCGGACTGTGGCTTACAGCGCCAAGGTCTTCAGATATTCCCGGAACTGCGCGCCCACCTGCGGGTGTTGCAAAGCCAGCTCCACCGTCGCTTCCAGAAACCCTTCCTTGCTGCCGCAGTCGTAGCGCTTGCCTTCGTATTGAAAGGCGTACACGGCTTCGTGCTGCATCAGGCGGGCGATGCCGTCGGTGAGCTGGATTTCGCCGCCCACGCCGCGCGGCTGGTTGCGGATCTCGTCGAACACGCCGGGTGTGAGGATGTAGCGGCCGGCCACGCCCATGCGGGATGGGGCGACATCGGCCTTGGGCTTCTCGACGATGCGCTCGATGCGGATCAGCGGGCCGCCAGCGGGCTCGCCGGCCACGATGCCGTATTTGTGGACCTGGTCTTCCGGCACTTCCTGCACGGCGATGACCGAGCGGCCTTGCTGGCGGAAGGCGGTGGCCATCTGGGCCAGCACGGGCTGGCCGCCCTGGGGGCCCACCATCAGGTCGTCGGCCAGCAGCACGGCAAAGGGCTCCTTGCCCACCAGCGGCTCGGCGCACAACACGGCGTGGCCCAGGCCCAGCGAGCGGGGCTGGCGCACGAACGCGCAGTCCATGTCGTCGGGCTGGATGGAGCGCACCAGCGCCAGCAGTTCCTTCTTGCCGGCGGCTTCGAGTTCGGCCTCCAGCTCATACGCCGTGTCGAAATGGTCTTCGATGGCGCGCTTGCTGCGGCCGGTCACGAAGATCATGTGGCGGATACCTGCGGCGTAAGCCTCTTCCACGGCGTACTGGATCAGCGGCTTGTCGACCACGGGCAGCATTTCCTTTGGAGACGCCTTGGTGGCGGGCAGAAAACGGGTGCCCAGGCCAGCGACGGGGAAAACGGCTTTGCGGACGGTGGTGGCAACAGTCATGGGGCTCCTTGAAGGCGGGGGGTCGGGGTGTTGTGGTCGTCTTGGATATGCAAGTGTCAGGCCAGAGGCTGCCCGGCCGTTCAGCCCAGGCGTGCCAGCTGGTCGCGCAGGCGGGCCAGCGTGGCGCCAAAGTCGGCGATGCGCTTCTTTTCCTGGTCGATCACGGCAGGGGGGGCCTTGGCCACGAACGCTTCGTTGGAGAGCTTGTTGTTGGCCTTGGTGATCTCGCCGTCGATGCGGGCGATTTCCTTGGACAGGCGGGCCTTCTCGGCCACTTCGTCGATTTCCATGTACAGGCACATGCGGGCTTCTCCCACCACGGCCACGGGCGCGGCCTGGGCGGCGGCGGCCCAGGCTGTTTCGTCGTCAAACACCTTGACTTCGCTGAGCTTGGCCAAGGCCTGCAGCACGGGTGCCACGCCGCGCATGAAGTCGGTGTCGCCCACGGTGTACAGCGGCAGACGGGTGGAGGGCGAGACATTCATCTCGCCGCGCAGCGCGCGGCAGGCGTCCACAAGACCCTTCACACGGCCCATGTGGGCGATGGAAGCCTCGTCGATCTTGGCGGCTTGGGCTTCGGGGTAGCGGGCAATGCTGACCGACTCGCCAGGGATGCCTGCCACCGGCGCCACCGTCTGCCACAGCGCTTCGGTGATGAACGGAATGATCGGGTGGGCCAGGCGCAGGATGGCTTCCAGTGTGCGGATCAGCGTGCGGCGCGTGGCGCGCTGCTCGGCCTCGGTGCCGTTCTGGATCTGCACCTTGGCGATTTCCAGGTACCAGTCGCAGTACTCGTTCCAGACAAAGTCGTAGATCGTGTTGGCCACGTTGTCCAGGCGGTACTCGGCAAAGCCCTTGGCCACTTCGGCCTCGGTCTTTTGCAGCAGCGACGAGATCCAGCGGTCGGCCTGGCTGAAGTGCATGTAGCCGTGGGCAGGGCCGCCGGGCTGGCACTCTTCCTTGGTGTGCTCCTTCAAGCCGCAGTCCTGGCCTTCGCAGTTCATCAGCACAAAGCGGCTGGCGTTCCAGAGCTTGTTGCAGAAGTTGCGGTAGCCCTCGCAGCGCTTGCTGTCGAAGTTGATGCTGCGGCCCAGGCTGGCCAGCGCCGCAAAGGTAAAGCGCAGCGCATCGGCGCCGTAGGCCGGGATTCCCTCGGGGAATTCCTTCTGCGTGTTCTTGCGTACGGTGGGTGCGGTCTCGGGCTTGCGCAGGCCGGTGGTGCGCTTGTCCAGCAGCGGCTCCAGCGAGATGCCGTCGATCAGATCCACCGGGTCGAGCACGTTGCCTTCGGACTTGCTCATCTTCTTGCCCTGCGCGTCGCGCACCAGGCCGTGGATGTACACGTGCTTGAACGGCACGCGGCCGGTGAAGTGCGTGGTCATCATGATCATCCGGGCCACCCAGAAGAAGATGATGTCGTAGCCCGTCACCAGCACGGTGCTGGGCAGGTACAGGTTGAAGTCGTCGGTGGGCGCGTCGCCTTGTTCAGGCCAGCCCATGGTGCTGAAGGGCACGAGGGCCGACGAGTACCAGGTGTCGAGCACGTCTTCATCGCGGCGCAGCGTCTTGCCGGGCGCCTTGGCCTGGGCCTCGGCTTCCGTGCGGGCCACGATCACGTTGCCGTCTTCGTCGTACCACGCCGGGATCTGGTGGCCCCACCACAGCTGGCGGCTGATGCACCAGTCCTGGATGTTGTTCATCCACTGGTTGTAGGTGTTCACCCAGTTCTCGGGCACAAACGTCACCTCGCCCGTGGCCACCGCGTCGATGGCCTTTTGCGCAATGCTCTTGCCCGTGGGGTCCTGGTCGCTCACCTTGCTCATGGCCACGAACCACTGGTCGGTCAGCATGGGCTCGATCACCTGGCCGGTGCGGGTGCAGATCGGCACCATGAGCTTGTGCTTCTTCACCTCGACCAGCGCGCCGATGGCTTCCAGGTCGGCCACCACGGCCTTGCGGGCCACGAAGCGGTCCATGCCCTGGTACTTGGCGGGAGCGTTCTCGTTGATGGTGGCCTGCAGCGTCAGCACCACGATCATCGGCAGCTTGTGGCGCTGGCCCACGGCGTAGTCGTTCTGGTCGTGCGCGGGGGTGACCTTCACCACGCCCGTGCCGAATTCCTTGTCCACGTACTCGTCGGCGATCACCGGAATTTGGCGGTCGCACAGCGGCAGGTTCACCATCTTGCCGATGAGGTGGGTGTAGCGTGCGTCTTCAGGGTGCACCATCAGGGCCACGTCGCCCAGCATGGTCTCGGGGCGGGTGGTGGCCACCGTGAGGCTGCCCGAGCCATCGGCCAGGGGGTAGGCAATGTGCCACAGCGAGCCGTCTTTTTCTTCGCTCTCGACTTCCAGGTCGGACACGGCGGACTGCAGCTTCGGGTCCCAGTTCACCAGGCGCTTGCCGCGGTAGATCAGGCCCTGCTCGTACAGCTTCACGAAAGTGTCGGTCACCACCGTGGAGAGCTTGTCGTCCATGGTGAAGTATTCACGGCTCCAGTCCACGCTGTCGCCCATGCGGCGCATCTGCGTGGTGATGGTGTTGCCGGACTTTTCTTTCCACTCCCACACCTTGCTCACAAAGTTCTTGCGTGCCTCGGGCGGGGTCGGGCCCATGTCGTAGCGGCTGATGCCTTGTTCCTGCAACTGGCGCTCGACCACGATCTGCGTGGCGATGCCTGCGTGGTCGGTGCCCGGCACCCACACCGTGTTGAAGCCGCGCATGCGGTGGTAGCGCGTCAGGCTGTCCATGATCGTCTGGTTGAACGCATGGCCCATGTGCAGCGTGCCTGTCACGTTGGGCGGCGGCAGCTGGATGGAGAACGCCGGTTCGCCCGCCTGGGCGGCGCCGGTGCCCCGGAAACCCGCGACGCCATAGCCACGGCGTTCCCATTCGGGGCCCCAGTGGGCTTCCAGGGCGGCGGGTTCAAAAGACTTGGACAGGCTGTCGAGGCCGGGTTGTGCTTGGGGCGTGCTCATGGGGTTTGGCAGAAGGTGGAGGCAGGCACGGGGCGCGCCTCAACGGTCAAGAGGGTGGACCAGGCATTTTACGGGAGTGCCGACCGGCGTTAGACGTTCTTCCCCTCGCGCTCGCATCCCACCCACATCCCGCCTGTCGGGCATTTCTCGCCAATTGTTACCTTGTCGCTGGACCGGCCCGCTGTGGCGTCTTGATAATCCCGCCCGGTGGAGCGAGAGAGAGCCCCTGGAGAGGAGGGGCGTGGCTCCATGCGTTTATCCGGGTCAAAAAACATAAGACTTCCGCAAATCGGGATGCAACAGCCACCTCGCGTTGGGGTGAACCGCTTGCCTGAGCCTTGTTTTGCGCAAGTCATGAAACATACAACCAATCGGTCCCATTCATGAATCTTCAATCCGCACTTCGCGTGGGCCTGGCCAAGGTCTTTGTCTATGCGCTGCTGGCGCTTTTCCTCATCCCGGCGGTGACCTATGGGTTCACCCTCTACGCCCAGCACGACCAGGACGCGAGTTTTGTGGCCGGGATCAGCCAGCGCATCGACGCCGAAAAGGGCATGCCTCCCGCCGAGAAGCAGGCGCGCAAGGACTACTACCGCAGCAACCCACCCTCCACCATTTGCGACAACACCTTGCCCGAGGCGCAGGACTACCGCGAAGCCCTGTGCGAGCGCTACTCCGACGTGTGGCAGTTCCACATGGCACGCCTGGTGTCGTTCTGGACCCTGGTGGCCGGCGGCGTGCTGCTGCTGGCCGTGCTGGGCCTGGGTGCACTGGCCTTTACCGACCGCACGCTGCAGTACACCAGCTTTGTGACCGGCTGGCGCTTGACCACCTATGCCAGCGCCGCCGCGCTGCTGGTGCAAGGGGCGATGGCAGTGTGGCTGTCGTTCTGGGTGACGGCATTCTTCTTTCACAAGTATTCGCCCAAGCTGGTGCTTCTCGTGGGTTTTGTGGTGTTGGCGGGCGTGCTGGTGGCGGTGAGGGGCATCTTCAAACGGGTGGAGTCCAGCAACCAGGCCGTGGGCGAGCTGGTGTCCGAAGACGATGCACCCCTGCTGTGGAAGCGCATCCGCCACATGGCCCAGCGCCTCAAGACCGAGCCGCCCCAGCACATCGTGGCCGGCATCGACGCCAATTTTTTCGTGACAGAGGCGCCGCTCACAGTGGGCAACCAGACGCTCACAGGCCGCACGCTGTTTGTCAGCTTGCCCCTGCTGCGCATCCTGGACCAGGCCGAAGCCGATGCTGTGTTTGGCCATGAGCTGGCCCACCTGCGTGGCGGCGATACCCAGAGCAGCGCCCGGCTGGGCCCCAAGCTCGTGCAGTACGACCACTACCGGCACGCCATGCGCACGGGCGGGCTCACGGTCATGGTCTCGCCGCTGCTGGACCTGTATCGGATGATCTTTGAGATCGCGCTGGCGCGCGACAGCCGCGAGCGTGAGTTCAAGGCCGACCGGCTGGCCGCCAAGCTCATTTCGCCTGCGGCCATTGCGCAGTCGCTGGTGAAGATCGCCGCCTACGCGCAGTACCGCTACAAGATCGAGACCGAGCTGTTTGGCCGCAATGAGCGGCACGACGACACCACGCTGGGCATCGCCCGCTTTGTGGCACAGGGGCTGGCACCCTATGCGGCCTCCGATGATTTTCTGGACGCCATGAAAACGGCCAATGTGCCGCACCCCTTTGACACGCACCCTGCGATGCCAGAGCGCCTGCGCAACGTGGGCATGGCGTTGAAAGAGCAGGACTACGGCGCCATCGCCGTGCGTGCGCCTGCCGCCACCTGGGTGCAGGAGATCCTGACGGCCGATGCGATCGAGCAGCGCCTGTGGAGCGACTACGAGCAGCAGTTCGCGCAAGACCACGAGCGCAGCCTTGCCTACCGCTACGAGCCCGCCACCGATGAAGAGCGCGCACTGGTGCTGCGCTACTTTCCACCCGTGGTGTTTGCGCTCAAGGGGGACAACACCGTAGAGGTCAGCATCGAGGGCATCCGCACGAGCGCCGATGAGACCACCGTGTTCTGGGATGCGGTGAAGGCGCTCGAATACAAAGAGAGCAGCTTTGGCAACGCGTTGATCGTGACCCACCCCGAGAAAAATGCCCTGGGCCTGGGAGCCAAGACCAGCAAGATCAAACTGGCTGGCCTGAAGAAGGAAAAAGACTCCTTCAACGCCACGGTGGGCCACTACTGGCAGCGCCACCAGATCATGCGGGCACAACAGCAACAGGAAGCATGATCCGCACGGCAGAGTTGCCTGGCCATCTCCCCTGCGTCTGGGGGTGAGGCTGCTTCTGTATTGATAGCTAAAAAATCAATACAGAAAAGCGCTGGTGGCTATTTTTGTTCAATTCTTTGGCGGATTGGCGCCCGACAATTTCACGCCAGCCTCTTTGCCGGGAACCGCGTGGCCCCCGACGCAGGTTCTTACGGCTGCGCAAACTCCGGCCGATCATTCTGCTGCGGCTTGAGCGGCTCTACCGCCTTGCCTTCGGCGCGCTCCTTGCGCCACTGCTGCTTGCGCGCCGTCCACTCGTTCAGGCGGGCGTGGGCCACGGTGCTGTCCTTGGCCATCTGTGCTTCGTCCGCCAGCTGGGCCGACAGTTCGAGCCGGATGCCGTTCGGGTCGAAGAAATAGATGCTGTGGAAGATGTGGTGGTCCGTCACACCCAGCACCTCGATGCCGTGGGCCTCCAGGCGCTTCTTGGTGTTCTCCAGCTCTTGCACGGTGTCCACCCGGAAAGCAATGTGGTTGACCCACAGCGGCGTGTTGGGCGAAGGCTCGGCCTTCACGTCGTCGCCCAGGTCGAAGAAGGCGATGAACGAGCCGTCCCGCAGGCGAAAGAAGAAGTGCGTGTAAGGGCAGTATTCACCCGTGCTGGGCACGTAGTCGCTCTGGATGATGTGGTACAGCGGCAGGCCCAGGATGTCCTCGTAGAACTGGCGCGTTTCCTCGGCGTCACGCGCCTTGTAGGCGTAGTGGTGCAACTGCTGGATGGCGGCCGGCGGGGGAAGCGTGGCCAGGTCAGGGTTCTTCAGGACAGCGTTCATGCAGAGTCTCCTCGAATTGGTTTTGCAATTCTACTATTCGTAATTGATTTACGTTAAGTTAATTTTTAGCTGACCTGTGGCATGCGCTGCATCCGCAGGGGACGCAACGGACTGCCAAAGAAAAAGCCACCTGCAGCATCGCTGCTGCGGGTGGCTTCTTGTTCTTGCACTGAGGGGCAGGGGGCGTCGCGCATCCCCTGCTGCCTTTGCGCTGTGCGGCTTTACTGCTTCACGGCTTCGATCTGCACCACCAGGCGTACGTTCTTGGGGAAGCCCCATTCCACGCCGTAGTTCATGCCCCACTGGGTGCGGTCGATGGTCGTTTCAAAGTCGCCGCCGCACACTTCGCGCTTGAGCATGGGGCTGTCGTAGCAGTTGAACTGCGTGGCCTTCAGCGTCACGGGGGCGGTCTTGCCCAGCAGCGTGAGCTGGCCGGTCACTTCGCTGACCTTGTCGCCGTTGAAGCTGAACTTGTCGGACACGAACTTGATGGTGGGGTGCTTGGCGGCATCGAACAGGTCGGCGCTTTGCAGGTGCTTGTCAAAGGGAGGCGTGCCCGAGTTCACCGAAGTGGTGTCGATGGTGATGTCCACCTTGCCATTCTTGGCTGCGCGGTCAAATTCCACCGTGCCTTGCTTCTTGTCGAAGCGGGCGCGGTTGGTGGTGGCACCGAAGTGGCCAATCTCGAACGTCACAAAGGTGTGTGTGGGGTCGATGGCGTAGTTGGCGGCCTGGGCGGCACCGGCGGTCATTGCGGTGGCAGCGGCCACGGCGAGCAGGGAGAACAGGGGCTTGCGCATGGGTGAATACTCCTGAATAGAGACGACAGAGGAAAAAACGCGGAACGAAACCGAAAACAAAAACGAATGAAACGCTGGTGGGCGGGGACTCGGGTGCTAGAGCTTGGCCACCCCAGTCAGCGCGAGCTTGAACTTGACCGTCACGTCGTCGGCCACCATCGAGGTATCGGCCCACTCGTTCTCGCCGATCTTGAACGCCAGGCGCTTGATGGGCAGCGTGCCGGTGGCCGTGGTGGTGGCGCCGCTCTGGACGAGGGCCACGGGCACGGTCACGTTCTGCGCGTTGCCCTTGATGGTGAGCTTGCCAGCCACTTCAAACTTGCCGCCGCCCAGCGCCTTGATGCTGGACGATTCGAACTGCGCCTGCGGAAACTTGGGCACGTTGAACCAGGTGGGCTTGGGCAGCTCGGCATCGGTCTCGCGCGATCCCAGCGTGGCGCTGCCGGTATCGACCGTGAGCGCGATCTTGCTGGTTGCCAGCTTGGCCGGGTCAAACGCCACCTGGGCGCTGAACGTCTTGAAGTGGCCGTCCAGCGGCACACCCATCTGGCGCGCGGTGAACTGCACTTCGCTTTGGGCGGGCACCAGCTGCTGTTGGGCCATGGCGGCCTGGGCGCCCATGGCAAGGGCGGCGCCCAGCACGAGGCGGGACAGGGTGGAAGAAGACAGGTTCATTCGAAAACTCCGTTCAAAAGACAGAAAAGAGAAGGTGGGGCGGTCGGCTTGTGTAGGACAGGGCGCGCATCCGCCAGTGCATCCGTGAGGCCAGCTTTGCCGGGCCACCGGGTGCGTCCCCCTCCCGCAGGAGAAGGGGAGGACGCGAAGCGGTTCAGGGGGTGCCTCATCTACCAGGCAGCATCCGCGAGAGCAGGCCGTCGCGGTCCACGATCTGGTGCTTGAGCGCGCCCGCGATGTGCAGCACCACCAGGCCCGCCATCGCAAACGCGGTGATCTGGTGCCAGGGTTTGATGGCCTCGGCCAGTTCCTTGCTCACGGGTACGAAGTCGGGCAGCTGCCACAGGCCCAGGAACACGATGGGGAAACCGGCGGCCGAGCTGTAGGCCCAGCCAATCAGTGGCACGGCAAAAAACAGCGCATAGAGCAGCCCGTGCGTGGCGTGGTGCGCCAGCTTTTGCCAGCCCGGCATGGCCTTTTCGATGGCTGGCGGCAGGGCCGGGGGGCGGTGCGTGGCGCGCCACAGCAGGCGCAGCACCGACAGCACGAGGAGGGTGACACCTGCCCATTTGTGCCAGTTGTAGAGCTTGAGCCGCTGCGGCGAAAACGGCAGGCCCGTCATGTAGATGCCCACGCCAAACAGCCCGATCAGCGCCAGGCCCAGCACCCAGTGCAAAAGCATGGCGGTGCGCGTGTAGCGGCGGGGCGGTGCGTCGGCGGCGGTGCGGGTGGCGGTGGCAGTCATCGGGAAAGAATGGGAGGGTCTGGCAAACAGGGTGCTGGGCGAACCTGCCAGCCCGTTCGGGGCTGACATCCGTCAAGCGATGGGGCAGTGTAGGAAGCCGTCGCCGCATTCGGCTTCAGGCAGATTGATGCTTCAATTCAAAAAAAATGAATTGATAGGGCCTGAGCGCTCAAAGTTCCCCAATGCTGTGCAAGTTGCGCCTGCTCGCATCAGCGGGGGAGTGGCGGCGGTGAAGGCACCAGGAATGCCCTGGTTGGGTGCGGCCCCAACCGTTGCGGTCTGGGCAGGCTGCGGGGGATGTTCTTTGGGCGGCGAAGAACGGCACCCGGAAAGCGCAGCCCCTGCAAAAGGCCGTTTACCGGCTGAGCGCGGCCTTCTTCCAGGCCTCGGCAGCGGCATTTTCGTCGCCGCGTTTCTCTGCCAGTTCTGCAAGGTGGCGCCAGGCGCTGGCCCGCAGGCTGCTGTCGCCCAGCTGCTGCGCCGCCTGCGTGAGGAGCTGGTGGGCCTTGCCCCACAGCTGGCGCTTGAGGCAGGCCATGCCCGCCAGGTACTGCAGGCGGGCGTCGCGCGGGTTGGCCTGCTGGGCTGATTCGATGCGGGCCAGCCAGGGGGCGTCGAGCGCATCCAGCCCCGCCTCCAGCGCGCGGACCAGCTTCAGCGCATGGTGTTCGGCCAGGGCGTCGGGCAGGTCCACCATGCGGTCCCACACGGGCAGCAGCCAGGCGCGCACCTGCGTGGCATCGCCGCCCAGGGCGGCCAGCCGCTGCGCGGCGTGGATGGCCAGCTCGGGCATGCTGCGCTCTGAGGGCTCCAGCGACATCCAGGTCTGCTGCAGCTGTGCGGTGTCGTGCGCGCTGTTGATGAGTTCGATGGCCAGGCCCCGCACGATGCTCTGGGCCGCTGCGGGCGAGAACGCACGGTGCTTGCCCAGCAAGCGCGCGGTGTCCAGCGCGTCCTGCGTCTGGCGTGCCAGGCGCGTGGCTTTGAGCCTGATACGCAGCGACAGCGTGCGCCGTGCGGCGCCCTGCGGCAGGGCCGCAAGGCGGTCGAGCGCGGCGCTGGCATCGCGGTCGTCCAGCGACCAGCGGGCGGCCCGCATCTGGGCGCCCTCGCGCATTTCCTGCTCGTTCACGCTGCCGCGCAGCGGCGCCTCCTGCAAGGCGTCCTGCAGATGGCTTTCGCGCGTGGCGCTGTCTTGGAGCGCGTGCGATGCCTCGGCGGCAATCATGTGGGCCAGGGCGCGCAGCTGGCGGCCGTGGGGCACGGCCTCCCCGGCGCTGGCCAGTGCGTGTTCTTGTGACAACGCGGCCACCGCCGCCTTGCGCGAGCGGATGAAACGGCCACCCAGCATGTGGGTCAGGGCATCCAGCAAGGCCGCGTGCATGGTGCGCTCCTTTTGCTGCACGCGCCAGCGGCGGGCCTGGTGTGGCAGTTCCAGCAGCGCCGCCAGGGCGCGCAGAGCCGCGTAGACGGTGACGAAGCCGCCCACCAGCAGCAGCACCACCATGTTCAGCGACAGGTCGATGCGGTAGGGCGGCCAGTACAGGGTGACGGTGCCCTGGTTGTTGCCCGCGAACAGCGCGGCCGCCACGGCCACGCCAAACAATGCCAAAAGCCAGAGTGCTGCGCGCATGTCGTCAGCGTCCAGCAGCAGCGGTAGCCAGCGCAGAGAGCGTTTCGTCCAGGCGCGGCTGCTCGGCCGCCTTCATGCTGGCCTGGGCGGTCTGCAGCGTGCTGGCCGCGTTCTGCGTGCGGCGCGAGGCCGGGTCGAAGTATTTGTTCAGTGCCACCGTGGCGGCCGCCAGGTCGGCGCGGGCCGATTCAAACTGGCGCGCCAGCACGCCCAGGCGCGCGTTGAGCAGCTTGAGCTTGAGGTTTTCGCGCAGGAAGAAGGTCTGCTCGGGTGCCAGCAGGATCGCCTCGGGCTGGTCGATGCGGCTCACCCGCACCAGGCCTCGGGCCTCGTCGCGCACCACCTCCCAGCTGCGCTGCAGGGCAGCCTGCCACCAGGCCAGGTTGCCCTGGCTGGGTGGCGGGGTGCCTTCTGGGGCGGGTGTTGCGGCCAGGCGGCGGGTGGCGGCGGCCTGGGCCACGGCGTTCAGCACGGGCAGCTCGTCCACCTGGCGCACCAGGTCGTCCAGGCGGCCCAGCAGGCCGGCGGTGTCGGTTACGGTGGCGCGGGTCAGGCGGTCCAGGTCGCGGCCGATGGCGCGCTGCACGGGTGCCAGACGGGGCTGGGCGGCGCGTTCTATGCGCTGGTTGGCGCTTTTGAGGGCGGCCACCAGGGGCTCCAGGCTGCCTGTGAGCTGGGCCTGCTGCTGGGCCAGGCGAATGGCGGATTCGATGTCCACCACCAGGTTTTCATCGCGCGAGCGCGACAGGCTTTGCATGAGCTCTTCGAGCTGGCTGCGCTGCAGTGCCACTTCGCTCACCCGCGCTTCGGCCACCGACAGGCGGGCGGCCGTCTCGCGCACCAGTTCTTCGGCCTGGCGCGCCATGGTGCGGGCCTCGATGGCCTGCGCGCCCGAATCCGCAGACTGCCGGGCCAGTTGTTCCTGGATGGAGCTGAGCTTTTGCCAAAGCAGGCCGCTGCTCACCAGCGCTACCGCGGCCACCGCGCCCAGCAGCAGCGTCACCGCACCGCCCCGGCCGGGGGCTGCGGGTGCCGCCATGGGCGCTGCGGGTGGTGCGGGGGGCAGTTCGTTGGGGGGCGCGGAGCTCATGCGGCCGATTCTATCGAGGCCACCACGTCTTCCAGCGCCGGACGGCATTCCCGCACCGTGCCAAATCCGGCTGCGCGGGCCGCTTCGGCGATGCGCGGGTGGGTGGCCAGCGCGTGCGCGGCGCCCCAGTGCTGGCCTGGCAGGGCTTCGGCCAGGTGGGCCACGGCTTCAGAGCTGCTCAGCAGCCAGATGGAGCCGTCGTGCGCCGCCTGTTGCGCCAACGCCACCTCGTGCGCCGAAAAATGCGGTGCGCCGCGTTGGTAGACCACCACAAACTCCACCGTGCCGCCCGCCGCCTCGATCTGGCGTGCCAGCCAGTCGCGGCCGTTGCCTTGGCTTTCATGCACACCCTGGGGCGTGTCGGATCTCCCGCGCACGATCAGCACGCAGTCGCCGGGCCGGATCTGTGCAAAGACCTGCTGCCACAGCGCTTCCGAGTCGAACTGGGGGGCATCCGGCGCCGGGCCATCGATGCAGCCAGGCGGCACACCGGCCTGCTCCAGCGCTCGTGCCGTGCCGGGGCCAGGTGCCCATGCTCTTGTTTTTATAGCTGCCAGCGCTTGTCCATCAAGCGCTGGGGCCTTATTCGCCTCAAAAAAATGGACCACCGCATTGCCGCTGACAAACATCAGCGCCCGGTACTGCGAAAGCCGGGCATGCGCCAATGTGAGTGCTTGCTCTGCCGCCGCATCACGGCAGGGGCCGATGGCGATGAGCGGCAGGGCCACGGCATGCACACCGCGCGCGCTCAGCAGCTTGACCCAGTGTGCAGCCTCGCGGGCGGGCCGCGTGACGATCACCCGGGGCATGGCTTGGCCAATCAATTCAGGGGTTCGGCGCCCCGCGCGCCACCGGCACGCAGGCGCTGCGCAATCGCGTCGCCCAGCGCCTCGGCCTGTGCCAGCGTGGTGACGGCGGCGCTGGCCGCTGCGCGCACCAGCGGGGCCTGTGTGTCCACGTCGCCCCAGGCGGCGTCGAGCTGCAGCACGCCGTCGGTGAACGTGCCATGCGCCGCCAGCGGCATCGAGCAGCTGCCGCCCATAGCGCGGCTCACGGCGCGTTCGGCGGCCACGGTCAGCCAGGTAGGTTGGTGCGCAAGTGGCTCCAACGCGTCGATCAGGTCTTGTCGGTCGCTGCGCACCTCAATGCCCAAGGCGCCCTGGCCCGCCGCTGGCAGCATGGCCGTGGGCGCAAACGCAGAGCGGATGCGGGATTCGAGCCCCAGGCGTTTCAGGCCCGCCGCCGCCAGCACGATGGCGTCGTACTGGCCTTCGTCCAGCTTGCGCAGGCGGGTGTCGAGGTTGCCGCGCAGCGGCTCGATCTTCAGGTCGGGCCGCAAGGCCTGCAGGAGCACCTGGCGGCGCAGGCTGGAGGTGCCCACCACCGCGCCCTGGGGCAGGGCGTCGAGGTTTTCGTAGCGGGGCGAGACAAACGCATCGCGCGGGTCTTCGCGCTCCATCACGCAGGCCAGGGCAAAACCCTCGGGCAGCTCCATGGGCACATCCTTGAGCGAATGCACCGCAATGTGCGCGCGGCCTTCTTCCAGCGCCACTTCCAGCTCTTTCACAAACAGGCCCTTGCCGCCCACCTTGCTGAGCGACCGGTCCAGGATCTGGTCGCCTTTGGTCGTCATGCCCAGCAGCTCCACCTGGTGGCCGCGTGCGCGCAAAAGGGCCTGTACATGCTCGGCCTGCCACAGCGCCAGGCGGCTCTCTCGGGTGGCAATGACGATGGAAAGGGGGGAATGGGCGAGGCTCAAGTTCGTAACCTGTTTGTAATCATTCAGGGGCGGGCGATGCTAGCATGCGCCCGCACTGGGGCCGGTGCGCCCCGGGGGACGCGGGGGCAGGCGGCGCCAGGTCACCTACCCACCTCCGGAGACCCACGCACCATGAAACGATCCGACAAGGACCAGCCCCTGATTGACGACATCCGCCTGCTCGGCCGCATTCTGGGCGATGTGATCCGGGACCAGGAGGGCGTGGCCGCGTATGAGCTGGTGGAGCAGGTGCGCAAGCTCTCCGTGGCCTTCCGGCGCGATGCCGACCAGGAGGCCGACCGCGCATTGAAGAAGCTGCTCAAGTCGCTGTCGGGCGACCAGACGGTGAGCGTGATCCGCGCGTTTACCTACTTCAGCCACCTGGCCAACCTGGCCGAAGACCGCCACCACATCCGCCGCCGCGCCGTGCACGAACGCGCGGGCGACACGCAAGAGGGCAGCATCGAGGTCGCCCTGTCGCGCTTGCGTTGGGCTGGCATTGCGCCCAAGACGATTTCACAGACCCTGGCGGGCAGCTACGTGGCCCCCGTGCTCACCGCCCACCCCACCGAAGTGCAGCGCAAGAGCATTCTGGACGCCGAGCGCGACATCGCCCAGCTGCTGGCCACGCGCGACGACATCCAGGTGCGCGCCCAGCTCTACAACAGCGCCAAGGACGCACTCACCCCCCGCGAGCTGGCCGCCAACGAAGCCCTGCTGCGCGCCCGGGTGGCCCAGCTGTGGCAAACGCGCCTGCTGCGCTACAGCAAGCTGACCGTGGCCGACGAGATCGAGAACGCGCTGTCGTATTACGAAGCCACCTTCCTGCGCGAGATCCCCAAGATCTACGCCGACCTGGAAAACGAGCTGGGCCAGTACCCCGTGCACAGCTTTCTGCGCATGGGCCAGTGGATTGGTGGCGACCGCGACGGCAACCCCAACGTGACGGCGCAAACCCTGCGCTACGCCCTGGGCCGCCAGGCCGAGGTGGCCCTGCGCCACTACCTGACCGAGGTGCACTACCTGGGCGGCGAGCTGTCGCTGTCGGCCCGCCTGGTGCAGGTGTCCGCCGAGATGGAGGCGCTGGCCCAGCGCTCGCCCGACACCAACGAACACCGCGTGGACGAGCCCTACCGCCGCGCCCTCACCGGCATTTATGCGCGCCTCGCAGCGTCGCTGAAGGACTTGACCGGCGGCGAGGCCGCACGCCACGCCGTGGCCCCGCAAAACGCCTACGGCAGCGCAGATGAATTCCTGGCCGACCTGCGTGTGATCGAAGCGTCATTGAAGTCGCACCACGGCGAAGCCCTGGCCGCAGAGCGCCTGCACCCGCTGATCCGCGCCGTGCAGGTGTTCGGCTTTCACCTCGCCACGGTGGACCTGCGCCAAAGCTCCGACAAACATGAAGAAGTGGTGGCCGAGCTGCTGGCCACGGCCCGCATCGAACCTCACTACGCAGGCTTGCAGGAAGCCGCCAAGCGCGCATTGCTCATCAAGCTGCTCAACGACGCCCGCCCGCTGCGCGTGGTGGGTGCGCAGTATTCCGCACACGCCCAGGGCGAGCTGGCCATCTTCGAAACCGCCCGCGTGATGCGCGAGCGTTTCGGCCACGAGGCCATCCGCCACTACATCATCAGCCACACCGAAACGGTGAGCGACCTGCTCGAAGTGCTGCTGCTGCAAAAGGAGGTGGGCCTGATGAGCGGCACCCTGGATGCCGAGTCCAAGAACCACCTCATCGTGGTGCCCCTGTTCGAAACCATCGAAGACCTGCGCAATGCCGCGCCCATCATGCGCGAGTTCTATGCACTGCCCGGCGTCGCCGCCCTGGTGCAGCGCAGCGGCGGCGAGCAGGACATCATGCTGGGCTACAGCGACAGCAACAAGGACGGCGGCATCTTCACCAGTAACTGGGAGCTGTACCGTGCCGAGATCGCGCTGGTGGAGCTGTTTGACGAACTGGCCACCAGCCACGGCATCCAGCTGCGCATGTTCCACGGCCGGGGCGGCACCGTGGGCCGGGGCGGCGGCCCCAGCTACCAGGCCATCCTGGCGCAACCCCCCGGCACCGTGCGCGGCCAGATCCGCCTGACGGAGCAGGGCGAAGTCATCGCGTCGAAATACGCCAACCCCGAGATCGGCCGCCGCAACCTGGAGACGCTGGTGGCTGCCACGCTCGAAGCCACGCTGCTGCAGCCCACCAAGCCCGCCACCAAGGCCTTTCTGGATGCCGCCGCGCAGCTCTCGCTGGCCAGCATGGGCAGCTACCGCGCGCTGGTGTACGAGACCCCGGGCTTCACCGAGTATTTCTTCAACTCCACGCCCATCCGCGAGATCGCCGAGCTCAACATTGGCTCCCGCCCCGCCAGCCGCAAGGCCAGCCAGAAGATCGAAGACCTGCGCGCCATCCCCTGGGGCTTCAGCTGGGGCCAGTGCCGTCTCACGCTGCCCGGCTGGTACGGCTTTGGCTCGGCCGTCGATGCCTTTGTGAACCTGGAAGGCAAAGACCCCAAGACCCAGCTGGCCCTGCTGCAAAAGATGTACCGCCAATGGCCGTTCTTCCGCACGCTGCTGTCCAACATGGACATGGTGCTGGCCAAAAGCGACCTGGCCCTGGCCTCACGCTACAGCGAACTCGTGACCGACGCACGCCTGCGCAAAAAGGTGTTCACCAGCATCGAGGCCGAATGGCACCGCACGGCCGATGCCCTCACGCGCATCACCGGCGAAAAACAGCGCCTCACTCACAACGCGGCCCTGGCCCGCTCCATCAAACACCGCTTTCCGTACATCGACCCACTGCACCACTTGCAAGTGGAACTGGTGCGCCGTTGGCGCGCAGGGCAGGGGGATGAACGGGTGCAGACGGGGATTCACATTTCCATTAATGGGATTGCTGCGGGGTTGAGGAATACCGGCTAGCAGGATGTGGCTGAAATTGAGAGGCCTACCGGGGATTGTTTAGGATTTTCTCCGGTTGTGGGGTTTGCTCGCATGTTCAATATTTCCTGAGCGGGTTGATTATTAATAATAAGAGAGGGAGCGCCCATGAGTGCATTTTTTAGGGCGGTTTTTATATTGATTGCGATGTGGGCTGGCGGCCAGGCGCAGGCTCAGGGTAATTATTTTGATGTGTGCATTGAAGGGAACCCGGCGGGTTACATGATCTGCCGCCTGAAGCCTGATGGCTTTACGGAATGGGTATATGGATCGGGGTATGGCATTGCGCCGCCTGATTTGGGAAGTGGGTATTCTTCTGAGGCTAAAGCTGTTCATGAAACGATGAACTACCTCGTTTATTCGAATCCCAACTTCAAAAATATGTGTGCAGTTTCGCATTCGCTGGCCGGCACGACAACTGTTCATACCAAGGATGGTTTCATTTTATCAAATGCATCCATCTGGCAATCGAGATCTCTGAATATCACGTATGGTTGGATTCGAGCTGGAAAATGTGAGGATATTTCAACCGGGGCGGTAGAAATATATGCCAGTCGCTCTATTAAATGCAATCACGATTGGAGCGGCACAAGCGGATATTGGGCTTTTGATCTGCAGAGCAACATGTGTGTCAGCCCGGCGGAAAAAACCCCGCCGCCTTGTGAAACATGTCCCAAAACTGCCCTCAAAGGCAACCCCATTCTTGTTCCCACTCGGGAAAAGGTGGAGTCATCGGTGGACTTGGCCAGTGCAGGCCCCATGCCGCTGGAGTTCCGGCGGATCTATCGAAGCCATCGAGCACGGGACAAAGATATTTGGTTCAGCGGCTACTTCAAAGGGCCGGTTCAGAGCTCCATGGGGGTCGGCTGGCTTCATAACCACAATATTCACCTTACGGTTGCCGCAGCGGATACCAGTGGTGAGATCCACTCCAAAGGTGGCTCTGAAAGTGGCGTGGATGTGGGCACAGGGCCTTTGGTGGTCCGAATCCAGATGGGTGATGGGACGTTTAATTACTTCTATCGGCCAAACAGCAATTCGGCCTTTGTGGGACGGAACAAGCTTCAAACACTGCTCCTCAATGGTTCCCAATGGATATTCAATGATGGTGAAGCCGAGATACGGTACACCTTTGGCCAAAAGGGCCTGCTGCAAGAACAGCTCTATCGCAACGGTTGGCGCCTGACCTATGGCTACAACACGCAGGATCTTCTTGCTGTGGTACAGAATAATTTTGGCCAGAGTCTGCGGTTTACGTATGGAGGCGCTCTGAATGGCGCGCTGATCTCTGTTACCAGCAGCGATCAGCGCAGCGTGTCGCTGATGTACTCGGATACTGGGTTTCTAACGTCTGTGCGTCAGGCCGATGGCACCACCATTCAGTACGCATATACCAACGCTACTGCCAAGGTGGGTTCCTTGCTGGCCGGGCGCATTGACGAGCACGGCGTGCGATACACCACTTTCAAATACGACGCGGAGGGCTGGGCGCTCAGTACAGAAAAAGCGGGAGGGGTGGACAAGTACACGGTGCCTGCAAAAGACGGGTATGTAGATCCTCTTGGCACCAGCCGCAGTCACACCTTCCGCATTTATGGAAACGAGTTGATTTTTATCGGGTCGTCCCCAGCGCCAGCGTCCCCCGGCGAGCCTCCCATTTATTCCCGCACGGTGCGTGAAGATGGCCTCATTGAGCATGAATACCAACAGTTCTATACCAACCAGTCCTCCTACCAGTGGGATGCGCCCCGCCGCCTCCCAATCGCCGTCACCGAGGCCGTAGGCACCCCCGAATCCCGCACTACCCAAATCACGTGGCACCCCCAATGGCGCCTGCCGTTGACCATCACCGAACCGGGCCGGGTCACCACCTACACCTACGACAACCTGGGCAACTCTCTGACCCAGACCATCACCGACACCGGTGGTGGCTCGGGCGGTTCCCGCACCACCACCTGGACCTACCACGCGAGCGGCCTGGTCGCCACCGAGACCGCTCCCAACGGCGCTACCACCAGCTACCAGTACGACAGCGCAGGCAACCTCACCCGCGCCACCAACGCCCTGGGCCATGTAGACACCTACACCCACGACGGCGCAGGCCGCGTGCTCAGCCACACCGCGCCCACGGGGCTGGTCAGCACGTACACCTACGACGCCCGTGGCCGCATGCTCACTGCCAACCGGGGTGGCTTGCTGACCACGCTCACCTACCGCCCCAGCGGCCAGGTTGCCACCGCCAGCCTGCCGCACGGCCATGTGGTCACCTACACCTACGACGCCGCCCAGCGCCTCACGGGCTGGAGCGACAACCGGGGCAACTCGGGCGCCTACACCCTGGACGCCATGGGCAACCGCACCCGCGAAGACCTGCGCAACGCCCAGGGCCAGCTCGTGTGGCGCCTGGCGCGCACCATCAACAGCATCAACCGGGTGGAGAGCGTCACCCTGGGCAGCCAGACCACCACCTACGGCTACGACAGCAACGGCGACTGGGTGGCCACCACCAACGGCCTGAATCAGGGCACCACCCAAAGCCTGGACGCCCTGCGCCGCACCAAGGCCCTCACCAACGCAGAAAACGCCACCGCATCCCTGAGCTACAACGCCCTCGATGGCGTCACCCAGGCCACCGACTTCAAAGGCGTGGCCACCACCTACACCCGCGACGCCCTGGGCAACGCCACCACCGAGACCAGCCCCGACAGCGGTGCTGAAACGGCCCAGTACGACGCCCTGGGCCTGCCCAGCACCATCACCGACGCCCTGGGCCAGGCCACCACCATCGAACGCGACCTGCTCGGGCGGCCCACCCTCATCACCCATGCGGGCGGGCGCATCACCAGCCTGCGCTACGACCTCACGGCCACGGGTAAAGGGTTCCTGGGCGAGATCGTGGACGCCAGCGGCACCACCACCTACCAGCGCGACACCCACGGCCGCATCACCACCAAAACCCAGGCCCTGATCAACGGCGACACCCGCAGCGTCAGCTACGCCTACAACGCCCAGGGCCTGCTGGCCAGCACCAGCTACCCCGGCGGGCAGGTGCTGCAAAACGTCTACAACACCACCGGCCAGATCACCGGCCTGACCTGGGCGGGCCAACCGCTGGTCACCGGCATCACCTGGAACCCCCTGGGCCAGCCCACCGGCTGGAGCTGGAGCCTGCCCGGTGGCATGGCCGCCATCCCCGCCACCCGCAGCTACAACACCGCAGGCCAGCTCACCGCCACCGACTTCAGCAGCTACCAGTACGACACGGCAGGGCGCATCCAGACCCTCACGCAAAAACTCTGGCGCCCGACCAGCACCAACCCCCAGGCCAGCACCATCAGCCAGGTCACCAGCACCTGGACGGTGCAATACAGCCCGGCAGGCCGCATCACCGGCTTCACCAAGAACACGGCGACCAACGCCCCCGTGGACACCGCCACCTTCCAGTACGACGCCAACGGCAACCGCACGGCCAGCACCCGCGACGTGGCCGCCACCAGCACCAGCCGCACCTACGGCGGCGACGCCAGCCACAACCGCCTGCTGGGCTTTACGCAAACCACCACGGAAGGCAGCAACACCGCCAACACCAGCGTCACCTACCAATACAACAGCGCAGGCGACCTGCTGGGCGACGGCCTGACCACCTACCGCTACGACAGCGAAGGCCGCCTGGAGAGCGCCAGCACCGGAGAAGGTGAAGACGCCCCCACCACGAAATACGCCCACAACGCCCTGGGCCAGCGCGTGTTCAAGACCGAGCCGCTGTACAGCAGCGCAGCCAAGCAAGGCAGCAACAAGAACCTGAACAACCTGCTGGCCGACGACGAAGAAAGCGACCACCCCGGTGCAGAACAACCCGGCCTCATCCAGCAGCTCCTGAACTTCTGGAGCAAGCTCTGGAGCCCCAGCACCAGCGATGCCGAGAAACTGGGCTACAGCTACGTGTATGCAGAAGACGGCAGCCTGCTGGGCGAATACGGCTCGGGCGGCACCAACAGCTCAGGCACCGCGCAATACCTCTACCTGCCCACCGCCAGCGGCCCTATGCCGATAGCGGCAGTGATCAAGGGAACCGCCTACGCCGTCCACAGCGACCACCTGAACACCCCCCGCAAACTCACCCAGCCCGACGGCCAGGTGGCATGGCAATGGGCGTACAGTGCGTTTGGAGACGAACAGCCCACCATCGGGGCCAAGCGATTCACCAGCGAGACCACCACACCGACCACGGGCGCCACCAGCATCCCGGAAGTCACGTTCAACCTGCGGTATCCGGGGCAGTACTTCGACAAAGAGACGAAGCTGCACTACAACTACTTCCGCACGTACGCGCCGAGCACGGGGCGGTATACCCAAGCCGATCCTATTGGGTTGGATGGGGGGTGGAATCGGTTTGCCTATGTAGATGCAAATCCGTTGATTTACGCAGACCCACTGGGACTAGCCAATTCGGGGGCAATCAAATGGATGACCCCTCCCGTCTCCCGCTGTTTTAGCTTTGACAAATTTGCAGATTACATCCGGGAAAACAGGCTTGACTTGTACGTTGTTCTGGCGACGCTTAGTGCTGACTTCGCAGTCGGCACGATGCCAAAAACCCCGGGTGAGCTTCGTGGGCTTGGGGTTCCGAAATCTCAACTTAACCCTTACACAAGTCAGCTAAGCAGATGGTCTGGCCGTGTCGGCAGCAGAGCTCTTCGTGAGTGGGGAAGAACAGGCGCAGGTATGGCCGCTGGAGCTGCTGCTACGGGCGCAGTGGTCTTCGAAGGCTTCTACGATTGGACCATCATTGCACAGGCGCTGGAACAGGCTCACTCCCCAGAAAACTGCAGTTGCCAGCGATAGAGGTATCAATGCCCCCCGTGTCTGAAGAAGTTATTTGTTTGCACGCTCGAGCGAGAATTGCGGAAATTTTTGGCTTGGCAATTGAAGAGATTAGGCCAGACATGAATTTCGCGAGCGATTTCCAATCCGCACGAGTTTCTGATTTTTTGCGCAGTGAGTTTGATCAATTAAACGATGACATCCGAGATGTTGCCAATCGAAAAATCACGACTGAAATAAATAGCGGCGCGCTTGTTATTAATACAATCGCAGATTATTGCAATCACATGGTGCGCTGCTATTATGTTAATCCAAAAGAGGTCGTAAATTTGCTTGGTCTTCGATGATGCATGGTAGATGCCAATGGGATTGAAGGGGTCGGTGGGGTCAAGGGGTCGGTGGGGTCAGGTCTTGCCTTTTGCCATCAACCCATAGAAACTCTCTCGCACCATCAGATTGATCAGTGAGTTTCCAAAGGCTTGAACATGGCAAGACCCCTGCGAATCGAGTTTCCAGGTGCGGTGTATCACGTGACTTCGCGGGGAGACCGGCGTGAACCCATCTTTGTGGGTGACGTTGACCGTGAAGACCTGTTGAGCGTTTTGGACCAAGCGCTGCATCGCTTTGATGCATGTGCAGTGGCTTGGTGCTTTATGGACAACCACTACCACTTTGTGCTGCACACCCGGCAACCGAACTTGTCGCTTTTGATGCGCCATATCAATGGTGTCTATACCCAGCGCTTTAATCGGCGCCACGGCAAGGTGGGGCATCTTTTTCAAGGGCGGTTCAAAGCCATCCTGGTGGACCGGGATGCCTACCTTCTGGAGGTGTGCCGCTATGTGGAGCTGAACAGGGTGCGCGCCCACCTGGTAGAGCATCCTGCCCAGTGGCCGTGGTGCAGTTACCACGCGCTGGCGGGTCTGAGCCCTGCGCCTGATTGGCTGGATGCCCAGGCCGTGTGGGGCTATCTGCTGGGGCGCGATGCACAGGATGCACAGGCAAGGGCTCAGGCGGCCCAGGCTTATGTCGCGTTGGTGCAAGCGGGGCAGGGGGTTCAACTTTGGGCCCAGGGCTTGCGCCAGCAAATGTATCTGGGCAATGAAGACTTCGTGCTGCGCATGCAGGCGCTGGCCAGTGACCGCGCCGTGAGCGCCAAAGAAATCCCCAAACAACAGCGTGCCAGCCCCAAGAGCCTGCAAGACTGGCTTGCCGAGTGCCCCACGCGGGATCGGGCCTTGGTGCAGGCGCACTACGCGTCACAAATCAGCCTGTCAGAGATCGCGCGCCAATTGGGCTTGTCCGTGTCGCGTGTCAGCCGTATCGTGTCGGCACATCGGGCTGCGATATTGGCTGGTTCTGAGTAGTGCTTATCTGAAGGGGTTGGGGCAAAAGGCAAGACCTGACCCCTTTGACCGTACAAAAAGGACGGTGTGGAATTTCATGCTAACCCTATGCCAAAAGGCGGCACCAACTACGGTGAGCACACGACCCAAGTAGATGGGAAAACGGCATATCATGTACACATAAATGATGATCCGAATAAACGTTGGGATGTCACGAACAATAAGGCGCTTGATCCAGAGGGTAATTTCACTAAGAAGGAACTCAAGGTCTGCAAAAGTTTGAATCCTAACGAAACGAAGTACCTCTCCAAGGCTGCCAGAGAAGTTTTTCATCACCGTCCTGAACGACTTCCAAGAATTAGAGCTCGGTATTTGACCCTGGGTGGCACACTATTTGGCGCTCTCATGTCGAATAGCTATGAAGAGACGTGTAATGCAGATTTCCTGAATAACCTCGGCGATGTGTGCGAATGACTAACGAAGACCCAGCAAGCCAAGCGGAATTACTTCGTGCTGCAGTCGACAGCTACGAGACTGACAGAATGTCTATTGCTTTGACGCAATTTTTAGAGTTGGCCAAAAGCGATTGTGAGGAGGCATTTCTCTACCTGTCACTAATTTTTCGGGACGGCGATGGGGTTGAAAAAGATGAGCTCGCGGCAGTTCGGTACAAGCGACGATATGTCCAGATAATTGAATCCAGGGCGACCGCTGGAATTGCAGAATATAGACTTAAATTGGCCTATTTATTGCAATTTGGTGACGGGGCGCCCGTTGATAATTCTCGTGCTTTTTCCCTGTTCTTGCAGTTGGCCGAGGAAGGATGCGCAGAGGCTCAATTTCATTTGTCGCGGATATTCGCCCACGGAGACTGCGGGCAAAAACGAGATTCTGATTTAGAACTGTACTGGTTAAACGAGGCCGTTAAGGCAGAATGGCCGCTGGCCATTTACTATGCGGCGTTATTTCTGGAGAATACTTCCGATGCGGCGGAATCGCGACGGCATGTAAAAGAAATGATGAGAAAATCATCTCAACTCGGGTGTTGGCAAGCGGAAGAATATCTCAACTCCAACCCATAGGAATGCAAACAAGACGACTGACGGAACTGCCCAGTGCGACAGCGAGACGAATGTGCACTACAACTACCACCGCAGCTATGACAGCAGGACGGGGCGGTATACGCAGGGGGATCCCATTGGGTTGGATGGGGGGTGGAATCCGTTTACCTATGTGGGGGGCAATCCGCTGAGCATGATTGATCCGCAGGGCCTTGATGGCATCAGTGCGATGGCGGACCGTGTTGCAGGGATACCCTATGGCCGAGACGGTGATAAATACGACCCAAACTTCACTATTACCAAGCGAGGTATTTGTGATGGTTCGACGGATCCCATGTGTGCGGCTGGTTTGGCTGCTGCTGGTTTGCCTGGTCCATACTTCAGCGAAACAAAGACCTACAGCACTGCGTGCATCTTGGGTGTAGGTGTTGTGGTGAAGGGCGGTGGCGCCGTCGCTGGCAATACGGTTGCTAATCAAGTACCTAAAGTTGCGCTGCAATTGGGCGCAGGGGCGCGAGCCATGAGTTGGATTGTGCGCGGTGTTTCCGTTTTCACCAACCCAGTTACTGCCGTTAGTTCACTTGGTTATGCAATCGGTCCATTGCTTGAGCATTGCGAGATCAAACCTCCGGTTTGCGAGGCCAAATGAAAACTCCTCGACAAATAGCTGGACTGCTTTTTCTATTGGTTGGCGCAGTACTCCTGATAATGCAAAGAGTGTTCACAGCAGTAGCCCCGATGTGGGTTGATGTCACATTGCTGATCTTAAGTGGACTGTGCGTGTTGGCCGCATTAGTCTTGGCGCAAGGAGTCAACTCTAGCTCGAAAGAGTCTGAGGAAGTGGGGACAAAGAAGGGGCCAAACTCAGACTGAATCCGTGACACCTATTGCATTCTCAAGGAGCTGAACAGGGTGCGCGCCCACCTGGTAGAGCACCCTGTCCCGTGGCCGTGGCACAGTTACTTATTAGGGTCAGGTCTTGCCTTTTGCCTCAACCGCGCAACACTCCCCACCGGGGTTTGGTTGGCAGCTATTGAAAACTCCTAAATTGATAGCTGGTAGCGCCTGTCTATCAAGCGCTAGCGGCCAATTTGGCTCCAAACCCGGCAAGGCCAGCAGGCTCCACACCCTGCTGGCCTTGGTCCTCGTCTTTGCCGGGGCCAGATTACAAGTCACACGCCAGCGTCCCCAGCGTTGCCCGGCCTTGCATTGGTTGCCTTGGTGAAATGGACCAGCAACCGCAGCATCACGGTAGAACACAGCCGCCCACTGGGCGACAGCCTGACCGCCCACCCGGCCCCTCAATCCCCCAGCAACTCCCCCACCGCCTTCAAATCCTCCACCCGGTCGCAGACGGCCTTCACGGCCATCATCACCGGGATGCCCAGCAGCAGGCCCCACAGGCCCCACAGCCAGCCCCAGGCGAGCACGCTGACGAACACGGCCACGGGGCTCATGCTGCTGGTGCGGCTGGTGAGCCAGGGGGTGAGCAGGTTGCCCACCAGCGTGTGGATGACCATGGATGCGCCGCCGATGGCCAGGGCCATGTCCAGGGTGCCGAACTGCAGGAAGGCCACCAGGGCCGATGCGCCCGTGACCAGGGCCGAGCCGATGTAGGGTGCGAGGTTGAGCACCCCGGCCACCACGCCCCACACGGCGGCGTTCTCCAGGCCCAGGGCCCAGTAGGCAAGGCCGGTGGCCACACCCACCAGCACGCTGGTGAACACCTGCACCATCAGGTAGCGCTGGATCTGGTTGGTGATGTCTTCCAGCACGTGGATGGTGACCTTGCGCCGCTCCAGGCTGGTGCCCGCGATGCGCAGCAGCTTGCTGCGAAACAGGTTGCCTGAGGCCAGCGCAAAGAAGGTGAGAAACACCACCACCGTGAGCTGCCCCAGCGCAGACATGAGCCCCATGGTGCCGCTCCACAGGTAGTCGCGGATGTTGAAGGGGGGGCGCTCTACCACCACGCGCTGCACGCCGCGCCGGGGTGGGCTGGCGGCGGCGCTGTTTTCGTTGGCGGCCTGTTCGATCTGCGTGGCGGCCTTTTGCATGGTGTCGAGCGGGCTGCTGGCGCCGCTGCGCGCCTTGATGCTGTCGCGCACCTTCTTGGCGGCCACGGGCAGCGAGTCCACCAGTTGCGCGGCGCCGTCGCTCAGCGACCAGGCGGCGCTGGCCAAGCCAAACACGATGGCGATCAGCAACACACCCGCCCCCAGCCAGCGGGGCACATAACAGCGCCGCAAGACTTCCACCACGGGCCGCAGGGCGGTGGTGAGCAGCAGGCTGAGCATGATGGGGATGAACACGGCGCTGGCCCAGTGGAGCAGGGCCACGCTGGCAAACAGCGCCAGCAGCGCGAGCGAGAGGTTGCGCACGTCCACGGGCATGTGGAGCATGAGCGGGCCGGGGAGGAATGCGCTGGCGGGGGTGGATGCGGTGGCGGCCGCATCGGGGTGGGGGGTGGGCGCGGCGGTAGCCTGCGCGGGCGCCTGGGCAGTGGTGGCCCCGGTGGCGGTTGCCGTGGTTTCGGGTGTGGCTGGTGGGGGAGGGGCGGGCTGGGCCGTGGGGGCCAGCGATGGTGGCGCCGGTGGGTGCGGCGTGCCTGCGCCGGGGCTGCTGGTTGCCGGCGTGGCCTCCGGTGCGGGCTCGGCCGCGAGCGGGGCGGGGGATGAGTTGGGCGGCAACGGGGGGGCGGCGGGCGCGGTCATGCGCGGATTGTGCGGCAGGTGTTGCCGGGGTTGTGTAGGTGCCCACCCCTGCTGTGCAGGGGGCGCCGCCAAAGTGCGATGCAAATCCGGCGCTTATTGGCCGATGGCCGCTGCCTCCCCCCACTAGGATGGCGCAATGCCATTGGACCGCATGCACCTTTTCGCCGTCACCTTCAATACCACCACTACCAGGGGCTCGTGCGCATGAAACACCACCGATCCCTCGCCCGGGTGCCGTTCTGGGCGGCTGCCACCGCCGCCGTGGCGGCCGTGCTGCTGCTGGGGGGCTGCTCGTCCCTGGACGTGCCGCGTGCCGACAACTACCCCGTCAGCGACCAGAAAAAGGCGCGCGCCGTGCACCACTGGGATGTGCTGGCCGACGACGTGGCCAGCCGCGTGGCCGGCAAGATCAGCGCCTGGCCTGCGGGTGAGTACCCCATCTATGTGGCGCCGTCCGCGGGCGATACGAGCTTCAACAACGGGTTTCGCAAGCTGCTGATCACGCGGCTGCTGGACAAGGGCGTGACGTTGTCCACCCAGCCTACGGCGGTCACCATGACGTTCGAGACGCAGCTGGTGCAGCACGAGGCGCGGGTCAACAGCATGGGCCCCTTGCCCTGGACGCGCCTGGCGCTGGGCGTGGGCGTGGCGCGCGACTGGTACCTGTACCACCAGAGCGCGGGCTCGATGCTGGCCGGTGTCACGGCCCTGGGCCTGGTGACCGACCTCACGCAGTACGCCATCAGCGGGCCGGCCGCAGGCGGCCCCACGCGCACCGAGGTGCTGATCACCACGTCGCTGGAGGGCGGGGACCGCTATCTGGCGCGCACCGCCGATGTGTACTACATCGAGCAGGAGGATTCGGTGCTCTACAAGACCAAGGCGCCCGAGATGCCCCCACCGCCCCCGCCCGCACCCCCGCCGCCCACGCCCGTGAAAACCTGGCGGGTGGTTGCACCATGACGGCCCGGCCATCCTTCTGCGACAGGGTGCCGACCCGGGCGCCGACCTGGGCGCCCGCTGTGGCGTTCTCGTTGGTGGCATTCGTGGCAATGGGCCTGCTGCAGGGCTGCGTGACCAACCCGATGCACAGCTACTACTACGGTGACCGGGCGGGCGGAATATCGCGCAGCAACCTCATCGAGCTGAACGACCGCGCCACCGATGCGTTGCTGCAATACGCACCGCTGGACGCCAACCAGCCCGTGCTGGTGGCCACGCTGGTCAGTGTGGACCGGCTCACTGAGTCATCGCGGCTGGGCCGTATCTTCTCCGAGCAGATCGCGGGCCGCATGGTGCACCGGGGCCTGAAGGTGACCGAGGTGAAACTGCGCGAGAACCTGTTGCTGCAGCGCGACCAGGGCGAGCTGCTGCTCTCGCGCGAGGTGCGCGAGGTGAGCCAGGCGCAGGACGCGCAGGCCGTGGTGGTGGGCACGTATGCGGTGTCCACGTCGGTGGTGTACATCAGCCTCAAGCTGGTGAACCCGGTGGGCAACACCGTGGTGGCTGCGCACAACTATGCGGTGCCGATGGATGAAAACGTGCGGGCGCTGCTGGCCGGGCGTTGAGCGGTGAGCATGGAGGACTGCATGCCACATGCAGGAAAGCCCCTTTGAGGGGCTGTTTCTTTTTTGCTATAAAAAATATAGCTGTTAGCGCTTGTGAATAAAGCGCTAGAGGCGATTTTCCATCAATTTCTCAATGCAGCATCAGTGCACCGGCTGTCTTGCTCTTGCCAGCGCGGGCGGGTGGGTTGCACAGGCCGCAGGTGAAGTGGCGGTTCTCGTACAGCTCGGTCACAAACTGGCCACTGCACTGGCTGCACTTGGTGCGCGTCAACATGCCGGCATCCACAAACTTCACCAGGCGCCAGGCGCGGGTGAACGACAGCAGGGGTTCGATCTCGGCCGTGGCGACCTGTTCGTTGTACAGGCGGTAGGCCTTGGTCAGCAGCTCCACCGAATCCAGGTCCACGCCCTTGGACAGGTATTCGTAGATGTTCAAGAACAGCGAGCTGTGGATGTTCTCTTGCCAGGTCAGGAACCAGTCGGTGGAGAAGGGCAACTGGCCCTTCGACGGTGACTTGCCCGCGATCTCCTTGTACAGCCGGATCAGGCGCTCATACGACAGCGTGGTTTCCGATTCGAGCACCTGCATGCGGGCACCCATCTGGATCAGCATGGCCGCGCGTTCGATCTGTTTGGATTCGTTCAGCACGCTCTTGGCGGGGGCTTTGGCAGCGGGGGCGTTGGTGGACATGGCGGGCTTTCGGTGGAGACTGGGAGAAGAAGGCCGTGGGCAAATGCTTCAGAGCACTTCCGACACGCGGCTGGCCATCAGGATGTTGGCGTGCAGCGTGTTGGTGGCTTCGTTGCCCACCTTCTTGGCAGAGTGGTTGGTGAGCAAGCTCCACACCAGGTTGTCGTCCACGCGGAAGCTGCAAAGAAGCGTGTTGCGGGAGGCCAGTTTCATCACTTGCGCTGCCGACAGAGATGCCAGAATATCGGCAGACTCTTCGTTCATGCCCAAGCGGAACACGGCTTCGGCCTTGTCCTGGCGAATCAGGGTCTGGGCCAACATCAGGTAGGTGAGGTTGGCTTCGCGGATTTCAGCGAGGAGTTGTTCGTTGGTCATGGCAGCTTCCTTTTTTCCAGTACCGGGTCTTGCGTTTTCTGCTGATTGCAGGTTTTGCGTGATCCGTTGAAATGGATTGTGAAACCGCCCCAATCAGAAATTAAGTCGGGGTTTGGCTGTGCCGCGTGTCTGGTTTCGCGGTGGGTCATGTAGGAATTTGCCCTACAAGCCGATCAGGCACCGTCCGGCATTTCACAGGGTGTGGCTTGCTGCGGCCTCGGGCCCGTGTGTGCGGGATCTGCTCATGGTTTTGATAGCGCCTGCAAAACCATCTTTTTTGCGCTTTTGCAACCCTTGCCGCCTGATACGGACCGGCACCCCCCCGTTCAGAGCCGCAAAAGAACCCAGCGAGGCGGTTTTGGCCAGGCGTTGTGTCGCAAGGCAGTGCGCGTGGTGCGGCAAGACGCAGCCACGGCGCCTGAAGTTTTTTGGGGTCGCTCTCAGCCCTTTTCGACGGGCCGCGTGGGGTCGCTGCACCACTCGCTCCAGCTGCCCGCAAAGAGTGCGGTCGTGCCCAGGCCTGCAACCTCCATCGCGAGCAGATTGGGCACGGCACTCACGCCGCTGCCGCACTGGTGCACCACGGTGGCGGGGTTGCGGCCGGCCAGCAGGGCGTCGAACTCTGCGCGCAGCACGGCGGCAGGCTTGAAGCGGCCGTCGGTGCCGATGTTCTCGGCAAAGGGGCGGTTGAGCGCGCCTGGAATGTGGCCCGCCACGGGGTCCAGCGGCTCCACTTCGCCCCGGTAGCGGGCGCCAGCGCGGGCGTCGATCACGGTCTGGCCGGGCTGCTGCAGGCGCGCGAGCACGTCGCTGGCCGTGGCCAGCTGGCGCAGGGGTTCGCCCAGCTGGAAGTTGGACTGGAAGTGCGCGGGCTCGTCGCCGCTGTTCACGGCACCCCCGTTGGCCTGCCAGGCCTGCAGCCCACCGTCGAGCGCTGCCACCGCGTCATGGCCCACCCACTTGAGCATCCACCACAGGCGGCCACAGTAGTTGGCGCCCTGGCGGTCGTACACCACGGCCTGCATGCCGTTGGCAAAACCCACGCTGGACAGCCACATGGCAAAACGTTCGCGGCTGGGCAGCGGGTGGCGGCCGCCGGATGCGGGCTGGTCGGCCTCTTGTGCCGTGAGCGTGCCGGTGGCGCCGGGTGCACCGTGCTTGGCGCTGAGGTCGTTGTTCAGGTCGGCGTACACGGCGCCGGGAATATGGGCTTGCGCATATTGCTGCGCGCCTGCCGTGGGTTGCATCAGGTCGAAGCTGCAGTCAAACACCATCAGCGGCGCACCGCTGGCGATGAGGGCTTGCAGGTCGGGGGCGGAGATGAGCGTGGTGTAGGGGGTCATCGGCAGAAAATGGGCAAAGTGACGGAGTGCGTCGAAAGGGGTTCCATTGTGGCCATCTTGGTACGCGGTGTGCTCGTCACTTCGTATCCATCAGTGTTCTTCGGCAGGTGCCCCGGGCGCAGCCCGCGCACGCAGGATGGTGGCCACAATGCCGCTGCCCACGATGAGTGCCATGCCGATCCAGCCGATGGGCGGAATCTTGTCGCCAAACAGCAGCACGCTGTAGACAGCGGCAAACACGATCCCCGAATACTGCAGATTGGCCACCACCAGGGTGCCGCGCTGGGTCTTGGCGCTGGCGTAGGCCTTGGTCATGCACAGTTGGCCGCCCGCTGCCAGAACCCCGATGGGCAGCAGCCACAACGCCTGCCAGCCCGGCCAGTCCGAGGTGCCGGTGAACAGCATGCCCACGCCGCCCGCCACCGCAGAGCCTACGGCGAAGTAGAAGACGGTGCGCGATTCGGGTTCGCCCAGGCGCGACAGCGCCACCACCTGCATATAGGCAAACGCAGCCGTCAGGCCGGACATCAGCCCGATCAGTCCGGCAAAGGCCTGGTTCTGGTCCAGGCTGGGGCGCAGCATCAGCACCACGCCCACAAAACCGACCAGCACGGTCAGCACCAGCGGGCCTTGCAGGGCAGGGCGCGGGGTGGCTGGCGAGGGGCGCCAGGCCAGCAGCGTGCCCCCGATCAGGAAGGCGGCGATCCACACGCTGCTCATGTAGTTGAGCGTCATGGCCGTGGCCAGTGGCAGGTGGGCAATGGCAAAGAACCAGGCACCGAGCGATGTCACACCCACCAGGCTGCGCCAGGCGTGCATGCCAGGGTATTGCGTGGCAAGCCGCACCTTTTGCGAGCGCGCCAGCAGCCACAGGATGAACATGCCGATAAGGCCCCGGTAGCACACCAGCTCGGCCGAGTTGAAGAAGTCCGATGCGATCTTGACGCACACGCCCATGCTGGCAAACAGGAACGCGGCCAACACCATCCAGAGGGCTTGCATCGGGTTGTGATCTCTTGAAGCGCGCCGTGGGGCGCAGAAATGAAAATAGCTGCCAGCGCTTATTTTTTTAAGCACTGGCAGCTATTGTAATGAGAGCAGACCACGGCGGGCCTGCAGATTGGCGGGGTTTTGCCGCCGTATTCAGCGTTTTGGCGTGGCCGGGTCGATGGTGTCCGAGCCCATCGCCTCACGGTACCACTCGTGGAAGTGCTGCATGCCGTCTTCCATGGGGCTTTGGTAGGGGCCGACCTCGTTGTCGCCGCGCGCCAGCAGCGCCTTGCGGCCTGCGTCCATGCGCTCGCCGATTTCGTCGTCCTCGATGCAGGTCTCCATGTAGGCGGCCTTCTGTGCCTCGACGAATTCGCGCTCGAACGCCGCGATCTCTTCGGGGTAATAGAACTCCACCATGTTCAGCGTCTTGGTGGGGCTGATGGGGTGCAGCGTGGACACCGTGAGCACATGCGGGTACCACTCCACCATGATGTGCGGGTACAGCGTGAGCCAGATGGCGCCATATTTGGGCGGCTTGCCTTCGCGGTAGGCCAGCAGGGCTTCGTGCCAGCGTTCGTACACGGGGCTGCCGGCCTTGCCCAGGCGGTTGGCCACGCCCACGGTCTGCACCGAGTAGTTCTTGCCGAACTCCCAGCGCAGGTCGTCGCAGGTCACAAAGCTGCCCAGGCCGGGGTGGAAGGGACCGACGTGGTAGTCCTCCAGGTAGACCTCGATGAAGGTCTTCCAGTTGTAGTTGCACTCGTGCAGCTCCACGTGGTCGAGCACGTAACCGCCAAAGTCGAGGTCGGCGCGCGGGCCCATTTGGGCCAGGTCGGCGGCCACGTCGTAGCCATTGTCTTCAAACAGCAGGCCGTTCCACTCGCGCAGCTTGTAGTTGTTGAGGTTCAGGCACGGGTCGTGCGCGAAGTGGGGTGCGCCCAGCAGTTCGCCCTGGGGGTTGTACGTCCAGCGGTGCAAGGGGCACACGATGTTGCCGCCCGCGCTGCCCTTTTGCTGGGTGTTCAGCGACCCTTTGCCCTTGAGCATGACGGCCTGGCGGTGGCGGCAGACGTTGGAGACCAGCTCGACGCCACCCTGGGCGTTGCGCACCAGGGCACGGCCCTCGCCCTCCTGGGGCAGGGCGTAGTAGTCGCCCGTATTGGGCACTGCCAATTGGTGCCCCACGTAGCGGGGCCCGCGCTGGAAGATGGAATCCAGCTCGCGCTGGAACAGCGCATCGTCAAAGTAGCTTGAAACTGGTAGTTGGCTTGCGGCCTGCTGCAGTTGAAGACTTAAATCAGACATGGGTGACCTGACCTAAAGACTCCCCACAGGGGGAAAGTGCGGGAGGTGCGCCTGGGAATGCGCATCTGGAAAAAAGGAAACCGGCTAGGGGGGCTAGCCGGCTCGACTGGAATGGGATTATAGGCGGTGGGGTTATTCCCGCACCCCTGCTACGTGAATAGAAAACATCGCTTTCTGAAAATAGAGCGGCGTCACGGATCGGACCGCATCTGACACGGATGGTGTACCGGTGCGCCTAAAATCACCGGTTTTTCACCCGCGCTCTGCCGCCCCCTCCATGCCCAAGGCCCCTGCAACCCCCGCTCCTCCCGCCGAACCTGCCAGCTACGAGGCAGCCCTGGAAGAGCTGGAGCAACTCGTGGCCCGCATCGAGTCGGGCCAGTTGCCGCTGGACCAGATGCTGGCTGGCTACCAGCGCGGCGCCACGCTGCTGGCGTTTTGCCGCAAGCGGCTGGATGCCGTGCAGGACCAGATCAAGGTGCTGGACGAAGGGCAACTGCAACCATGGAACCAGGAATGAGCGCGGTGCCAATGACTTCTGCGAGCCAGCCCCTGGATATAAATCTCTGGAGCCAGAACCACCTGGCCCGCGTGGAGCAGGCCCTGTCGCAATGGGTGGGCGATGGCGCACCCGCCGGGCTGGGCGACGCCATGCGCTACGCGGTGCTCGATGGCGGCAAGCGGCTGCGGCCCCTGCTGGTGCTGGCAGCCTACGAGGCGGTCTGCAGTGGCGCATCGGCCTCTGCGGTGTATGAAGATGCCGCGCTGCGCGCGGCCTGTGCGGTGGAGTTGATCCACGCCTACTCGCTGGTGCACGACGACATGCCCTGCATGGACAACGATGTGCTGCGCCGTGGCAAGCCCACCGTGCACGTGCAGTTTGGCGAAGCCCAGGCGCTGCTGGCGGGCGACGCCCTGCAGGCCTTTGCGTTTGAACTGCTCACGCCCGACAACACCCTCATCCCCGCGGCCACCCAGGCCACGCTGTGCAGGCTGCTGGCGCGGGCCGCGGGCTCGGCCGGCATGGCGGGCGGGCAGGCGATCGATCTGGCCAGCGTGGGGGTTGCGCTGACCGAAGCGCAGTTGCGCCAGATGCACCGCCTCAAGACCGGCGCGTTGCTGCAGGGCAGTGTGCTCATGGGGGCGGTATGTGGCCACGCCGTGGGCGCGGCCTACCAGGCGCTGTCCGACTACGGCGCGGCCATGGGCCTTGCGTTCCAGGTGGTCGATGACATTCTGGATGTGGTGGCCGATTCCGCCACGCTGGGCAAGACCGCTGGCAAGGATGCTGCAGCCGACAAGCCCACCTACGTGTCTTTGCTGGGGCTCGCGCGGGCGCAGGCCTACGCCCAGGAACTGCTGGCCGAGGCGCATGCGGCCCTGGCCCACAGCGGCCTGCCCGACACCCGTGCGCTGGGCGCGCTGGCGGACATGGTGGTGCGCCGCTCGCATTGAGCCAGGCCCGATGATCCGTGCTGCACCCTGTTCATGCCCCATGCAGTGAAATCAATGCAAAATTGGCCGCTAGCGCTTGACTGTAAAGCGATGGCAGCTATAAAAAGAATAGCTAATGTCAACTACGTCCTTTCCCCTGCTGCAGACCATCAATGACCCGGCAGATCTGCGCAAGCTTTCGCGCGCAGACCTCAAGGCCCTGGCCACCGAACTGCGCGGGTTCGTGATCGAAAGTGTCGCGCAGACGGGCGGGCATTTGAGCTCCAACCTGGGCACCGTGGAGCTGACGGTGGCGTTGCACCACGTCTTCAACACCCCCGAAGACCGCCTGGTGTGGGACGTGGGCCACCAGACCTATCCGCACAAGATCCTGACGGGCCGCCGCGACCGCATGCACACGCTGCGCCAGCTGGGCGGGATCTCGGGCTTTCCGCAGCGGGCCGAGAGCGCGTACGACACATTCGGCACCGCGCATTCGAGCACCAGCATCTCCGCCGCCCTGGGCATGGCGCTGGCCGCCAAACGCAAGGGCGAAAATCGCCATGCCGTGGCCATCATCGGTGACGGCGCCATGAGCGCCGGCATGGCGTTCGAGGCGCTCAACAATGGTGGCGTGGCCGATGCCAACCTGCTCGTGGTGCTGAACGACAACGACATGAGCATCAGCCCGCCCGTGGGGGCGCTCAACCGCTACCTCGCCCAGCTCATGAGCGGGCAGTTTTACGCTGCCGCCAAAAACGTGGGCAAGACCGTGCTGCGCCCCGTGCCGCCGCTGCTGGAGTTCGCCAAGCGTTTCGAACAGCATGCCAAGGGCATGGTGGTGCCCGCCACGCTGTTTGAGAAATTCGGCTTCAACTACATCGGCCCCATCGATGGGCACGACCTTGATTCGCTGATCCCCACGCTGGAGAACATCAAGAGCCTCAAGGGCCCGCAGTTCCTGCACGTGGTCACCAAGAAGGGCCAGGGCTACAAGCTGGCCGAGGCCGACCCCGTGGCCTACCACGGCCCGGGCAAATTCGACCCCAGCGTGGGCCTGACCAAGCCCGCCACGCCGCCCAAGCCCACGTTCACCCAGGTGTTCGGCCAGTGGCTGTGCGACATGGCTGCGCACGACACGCGCCTGGTGGGCATCACGCCCGCCATGCGCGAAGGCTCGGGCATGGTCGAGTTTGAAAAACGCTTCCCCGACCGCTACTACGACGTGGGCATCGCCGAGCAGCACGCCGTCACGTTCGCTGCCGGCATGGCCTGCGAGGGTGTCAAGCCCGTGGTGGCGATCTACTCCACCTTTTTGCAGCGTGGCTACGACCAGCTGATCCACGACGTGGCCTTGCAGAACCTGCCCGTGGTGTTTGCGCTGGACCGCGCCGGCCTGGTGGGGGCGGACGGCGCGACGCATGCCGGGGCGTATGACATCCCGTTTGTGCGCTGCATCCCGAACATGAGCATGGCGTGCCCGGCCGACGAGCGCGAATGCCGACAGTTGCTCAGCACCGCCTTCGAGCAGGACCACCCCGTGGCCGTGCGCTACCCGCGTGGCAGCGGTGCCGGTGTGGCGCCGCTGGCGGGGCTGGACAGCCTGCCCTTTGGCAAGGGCGAGATCCGCCGCGAGCGCCAGGGCACCGACGCCAAGGCGCCGCGCATTGCGATCCTGTCGTTTGGCACGCTGTTGTACCCCGCGCTCGAAGCGGCCGAGGCGCTGGACGCCACGGTGGTCAACATGCGCTGGGCCAAGCCCATCGATGCGGCGCTGCTGCGTGAAGTGGCCGAGCGCCACGATGCGCTGGTCACGCTGGAAGAGGGCGCGATCATGGGCGGCGCGGGCAGTGCCGTAACCGAAGCGCTCAACACCCTGGGCATCGTGCGCCCGGTGCTGCAACTGGGCCTGCCGGACGTGTTCATCGAACATGGCGACCCTGCCAAACTGCTTGCGCTGCAGGGTCTGGATGCCGCAGGCATCCAGCGCGCGATAGCGCAGCGTTTTCTGCAGGCTTAGCGCGCTCTCCAGCGGCTTTGGCGGCGGCCTGCCCTCAGGCGAAGGGGTGGCCTGGGAGCGTTGTTTTTGCCTGTGACGCTGTACGGGGTGGCCGCGCTTGTTTCGCGTTCCCGTGGTCTCCCTTTTTGGCCAGCCCTTCCTGTGGGTGACCTCTGTGGCTGCACACGGTGGCTGTGCGTGGCGGCGGCTGTGCAGGGGAAAACCTAGAGGGGCTGCCGCCCTCCCTACTTCTACAATTGCGACAAAAGGCAACAGGCCCCGGCCTGCGTGGCGTCGCAATGGCACCATGCGTTCCTGCCTGTCAACAACACCCCTGGAGACAAGTTTTATGGATCGCCGTTCTCTCATCAGACACGCAGGTATCGCAGGGGTGCTGGCCACCGGTGCGGCGCCGGCGGTGTTTGCGCAGGCATCCATCCGGTGGCGGCTCGCTTCCAGCTTCCCCAAGTCGCTGGACACCATCTATGGCGCCGCCGAGGTGTTTGCCAGGGCCGTGAAAATCATGACAAACGGCCGCTTCGAAATCTCCGTTCACGCCGGGGGCGAGTTGATGCCGGCGTTTGGTGTGGTGGATGCTGTGCAGGGCGGTGCGGTCGAGATGTGCCACACCGTGCCGTACTACTTCTATGGCAAGAGCCCGGCCTTTGCGCTGGGCTCGGCCATTCCATTTGGCTTCAACGCCCGCCAGATGAGCGCCTGGATGCTCCATGGCAATGGCCGCAAGCTCATGGACGAGTTTTATGCGGGCTTCAACATGGTCAGCTTCGCAGGCGGCAACACGGGCACACAGATGGGGGGCTGGTACCTGCGGGAGATCAAGAGCCCCAGCGACTTCAAGGGCATGAAGATGCGCCTGGGCGGCGGTCTGGTGGGCGATGTGATGTCCCGGCTCGGTGCCATTCCGCAAAGCATTCCGGGGGGCGAGATTTACCAGGCCCTGCAAAAAGGCACGATCGATGCGGCCGAATGGGTGGGGCCCTACGACGACCAGAAGCTCGGTTTCAACAAGGTGGCCCCTTACTACTACTACCCCGGCTGGTGGGAGGGGGGGCCGGAGATCGACTTCTTCATCCATCGCAAGGCATTTGACAGCCTGTCGGCCGACAACAAGCTCATTGTCGAGGCGGCCGCTGCCATCGCACACACGGACATGCTGGCCAAGTACGATGCCCTGAACCCCACCGCCCTCAAGCAACTGGTGGCGGCCAAGACCAAGGTGCTGCCGTTCTCGCAAAGTGTCATGGACGCCGCATTCAAGGCATCGATGGAAGTCTTCGCGCACAACGACTCCAAAAGCCCCGAGTGGAAAAGGATCTACGGAGACATGCGCAACTTTCAGCGCGACCAGATCCTGTGGTTTCGTTTTGCCGAAGCGCGATACGACACCTTCATGTCGGCGCAGAAGATATAGGGGCACCCCCTGATGCGCTTCGTGCCTTCCCCCTTCTCTCGAATTGCTGCGCTATTCGGGAAGGGGCGTGCAGCCAATGCGGCGGGGCGGCCCTTGCTCGGCTGCTTTTGCATGGGGTGTGCCAGTTTCGCCGGTCTGCGGTGGCGCTTGCGCGCCGTGCACTCAACAGCCTTTGTTGACTCATCGGGGCCGATGCTTGCAGAACCCTGAAGCCCTTCGGCGATGGCCGGGATTTCACGGGAAAACCCGCAAATCCTGCACAGGGCATGTTCCTACAATCGATTCCGGTAAGAAAGTTCTTGGGCCAAGGGTTACCGCCCTGCGCGCCAAGTTGTGCAATCGAGTTTTCGGAGATAACCACATGGATCGTCGTTCAATCATCAAGCATGCGGGCATTGCTGGCGTGCTGGCCGCCGGGGTGGCGCCTGCTGTTCACGCACAGGCTGCTGTGCGCTGGCGCCTTGCATCGAGCTTCCCCAAGCCCCTTGACACCATCTACGGCGGTGCCGAGGTGTTTGCCAATGCGGTGAAAGCCATGTCGGGCGGCAAGTTCGAAATTTCGGTGCACGCTGGCGGCGAACTGATGCCTGCCATGGGTGTGGCTGACGGCGTGCAGCAGGGCTCGGTGGAAATGTGCCACACCGTGCCGTACTATTTCTACGGCAAGAACCCCGCCTTCGCGCTGGGCTCGGCCATTCCGTTCGGCATGAACTCGCGCCAGATGAACGCGTGGATGATGCACGGCAACGGCCGCAAGCTCATGGACGAGTTCTATGCAGGCTACGGCATGCTGAGCTTCGCAGGTGGCAACACCGGCACGCAGATGGGTGGCTGGTACCGCAAGGAAATCAAGTCGGTCGCTGACCTTAAGGGCCTGAAGATGCGCCTGGGCGGCGGCCTGGTGGGTGAAGTGATGCAGAAGATGGGCGTGGTGCCCCAGAGCCTGCCCGGTGGCGAAATTTACCAAGCTCTGGAAAAGGGCACCATCGATGCGGCGGAATGGGTCGGCCCTTATGACGACCAGAAGCTGGGCTTCAACAAGGTGGCGCCTCACTACTACTACCCCGGCTGGTGGGAAGGTGGTCCCGAGGTGGACTTCTTCATCAACCAGAAGGCATTTGACGCACTGTCCCCCGAAAACAAGGCCATCATCCAGGCCGCTTCGTCGCACGCCGCCGTGGACATGCTGGCCAAGTACGATGCCCGCAACCCCGTCGCCTTGAAGCAACTGATTGGCGCCAAGATCAAGCTCCTGCCCTTCACCAAGGATGTGCTGGACGCCTCGTTCAAGGCTTCCCAAGAGGTGTATGCCGAGAACGATGCCAAGAGCCCGGAGTGGAAGAAGATCTATGCGGACTTCCGCAACTTCCAGCGCGACCAGGTGGCATGGTTCCGCGTGGCCGAAGGCCGCTTCGACAGCTACATGCAGACCGTCAAGCTCTGAGTCCGGGTTAATCACCACGACACAAAAACCGCGCTTCGGCGCGGTTTTTTTATGGGCGCCGTTGGAGCGTGTGGCGAGTGGGTCTTCCAGGCTATCTTGCGGAGAGAGCGCCGCGATCGGGCGAAGGGGCTGGGCCGGGGTCTCAGGCACCCACATGGGCGTGGCAGAAATGGCCAGACAGGCAGTGCTGGCCAGCCTTCCTGGGTGGGGCCGGGAGCATACACAGAGCAGGCCTTTTCACTGCTCATAGTGCTTATAGTGCTCATAGGGGGCTCCATCCCCTTTGTCGGCAGGTCCAGGTCAGTTGGTTTCTGCTGCAGCGGCAGGTGCTTCTAGCGTGGCACTGCGGATAGGTGAAGGAGCACCTTGAGTTCTTGAAAGAGGGCAGTGCAGCAGGCTCCGAAAGAGGCCTTCAGCTGGCGAAGGCATGCAGGAATGCAGGAGGGTCTTCACGAGGCCTTGGGGCCGCATGGAACGCTCGCCTGCCCTGCGAAGGTCCATGAAAAAAGGCGGGCATCCCTTTTGGGATGCCCGCCTTGCTGCGAACCGTGGCAGCTCAGAACTGCCGAAAGGTGCTGAGCTCTGTCCTCATGCGTTCAAACTCCTGGATCAAGGCCGGTGTAGCGCCATAGAACACGGTGAATTTGCCCGCCAGGGTGCGCACATACAGACGCGGCGCGATGAGCCAGCTGAATCCACGGACCCGGATCAGCCGCACGTAAGCCAGGTCGTCGTAGGCCATTTCCTTGTCCCACACCCAGCGCTGGTGCAGGCCTCGCTGGTCCAGGCGTGTGGTGCTCACCATGATGCTCCACCAGGTCCAGGCCATCAGTGCAAGCCCCGCAATGAACCACCCGGTGCCGGTGCCCACTGAAGTGCCCAGTGCGCCCCGCGTCCACAACTGGGCGAACCACAGGGCGCATCCACCCACGATCACGGTGGCCAGGAGCCGGAAGGAGCGCGAAAACGCGGGTCCCACGACCGTGCCGCCCTCTGGTGCAAATCGAAAGGGCTCGGGCAGGGGCAATGGCGTGAAGTTCAGCATGGCAATGAGGGGGCTGGAGAGGGCCTGTGCATCACTTTGCGGGTTCCGAAGCTGCTTCAGCCGGGGCGTTGCCGAATGGGTTCTCGCCAGCGGTTTCTCCGCCTGCATTGGGCGTGCCTTCCGAGCGCATCAGGTCATCGGCGGGTACGTCGATCTGGACCTTGTCGGTATCGATGATCTCCTGCTTGGGCAGGAACATGGTCACCGTCTGCGGCACAAAGATCACGATGGTCACCAGCAGCAGTTGCATGATCACCCAGGGGATCGCACCCATGTAGATGTCGCTGGAGAGCACGGGTTTGGGAATACGTCCTTCCTTGAACAGCGTGTTGGCGATACCGCGCAGGTAGAACAGCGCGAAGCCAAAGGGCGGGTGCATGAAGCTCGTTTGCATGTTCACGCACAGCAGCACACCGAACCAGATCAGGTCGATGCCCAGCTTGTCCGCGACCGGGCCCAGCATCGGCAAGATGATGAAGGCGATTTCGAAGAAGTCGAGGAAGAACGCCAGGAAGAAGATGAACAGGTTCACGACGATCAGGAAGCCGATCTGCCCGCCGGGCAGGCCCGACAGCAGATGCTCGACCCACTTGGCGCCATCCACGCCCTGGAACACCATCGAGAACACGCGAGCACCGATCAGGATGAACACCACCATGGCCGTCAGGCGCATCGTGCCTTGCATGGCCTCCCACATCAGCGACAAGGTCAGGCGCTTGTGGATGGCAGCCAGGATCATGGCGCCCACGACGCCCATGGCACCGGCTTCGGTGGGGGTCGCGATGGCGGTGTCGATGCCGGGCAAGCCACCCATGGAGCCGAGCACGGCAAAGATCAGCAGGGCCGAGGGGATGATGCCGCGCAGGCACTTGAGCCAGAGCTTGGCCCCCGACATGGTGCGCGCTTCCTTCGGGATGCCCGGCACGTGCTGGGGCTTGAACACACCCAGCATGAAGGTGTAGCCCGCAAAGATCAGCACTTGCAGGATCGAAGGGCCCCAGGCGCCGCGGTACATGTCGCCTACGGAACGGCCGAGTTGGTCGGCCATGACGATCAGCACCAGCGAGGGCGGCACCAGCTGCGTGATGGTGCCCGAGGCCGCCAGCACGCCCGTGGCGTAGCGCATGTTGTAGCCGTAGCGGATCATCACGGGCAGCGAGATCAGCGCCATGGCAATCACCTGGCCAGCCACGGTGCCGGTGATGGCGCCGAGGATGAAGCCCACGATGATCACCGAGTAACCCAGGCCGCCGCGCACGGTGCCAAAGAGCTGGCCCATGGAGTCGAGCATGTCTTCAGCCAGGCCGCACTTCTCCAGGATGGCGCCCATGAAGGTGAAGAACGGGATCGCCAGCAGCAGCTCGTTGCTCAGAATCCCGAAGATGTTGATGGGCAGGTTGGCCATGAAGACGGCCGGGAACCAGCCCATCTCGATGGCGAAAAAGCCCGAGGCCAGCCCCAGCGCGGCCAGCGAGAAGGCGACGGGGAAGCCGATCAGCATCACCACCACCAAGCCCGCGAACATGATCGGGGCAAAGTTTTCCATTTGCATTTTGTTGTTCCTGAAAATCCGGAATTGAGATCGCGGTGCGGGTGGCTTGGCAGCTCAGCGGCAACGCAGGTTCATGGTTGGGCGCGATGGGCCTGATTACTGAACCGGTTTCTCGTAGTGGGTGTTCATCTCGTAGATGCCGCGCAGGTAAGCCACGCGCTTGGTGATCTCTGCCAGGCCCTGCAGGAACATCAGTGAAAAGCCAACTGGCATGAGCATGATGGCGGGCCAGCGGATCAGGCCCCCGGCGTTGTTCGACATCTCGCCAGAGAAAAGTGCGCGGGTGAACAGCGGCCAGCTCAGGTAGGCGATCAGTGCCATGGCCGGCAGCAGAAAGACGACCAGCCCTGCAATGTCGACATACACCTGTTTGTTGCCACGCAGCTTGCCGTAGATGATGTCCACGCGCACATGCTCGTTCATGTACAGCACAAAGGGGGCGCCCAGCATCACGGTGGCGGCAAACAGGTACCACTGGATTTCGAGCCATGCGTTGGAGCTGAGGTCCAGCCCGTAACGGATGAAGGCGTTGCCTGCCGATATGAGCGCCGCGGCGAGGACGGTCCAGGTTGCAATCTTGCTGAGTTGGCTGGAAATCCAGTCCATGCCCAGGGCCAATTTGAGTAGTGCTGACACTTGGTGTCTCCTGCGAGTATAAAAACGGTGATGCAGGCCCAATGCGCTGTTGGGTCTGCTGGTGTCTGGAAGTTACGCGGATACTACCCCTTTGCCGCTGAAGAAAGCCTGACGCGGAAACCTGGGGTTTTCCTTAGGTGGGGTTGTGCCGTCTTCCCCCACAGCCCCTCTCACCAGACCTTCCCGTCGTTGGCGCAACCCCCCATCCTCTGTTTCCAGCCTGCAAGGGTTTTGCACCCGAGATAGGCCCGCAAAGCCTCTGAGGGACTGCCGACGGCATCTCTTTTGCTATGACAGATGTCGGGGTTGCGCTGGGCGGAGGTCCGCCAGCCTTCAAGCCCGTGCGCGCGGGGCGAGCTTGGGGCGTGTGAAGCGCCACCACGGCAGCACCGTGTTCATGGCCTGCACCTCGCCGCAGTGCCAGGGGGCGTAGCCCGGCAGGGTGGCCATCTGGGCCAGCCATTCTGGGGTCTGCAGCAAGGTGCGCAGTGCCAGTGTGGCGGGCTGGTCCAGGCTGGATTTCAGGCAGGCCAGGTGGTAGCACTCGTGCACCAGCGGCACAAAATCCAGCCCGCGAGCCCGGGCGGCCACTTCGATGCCCATGCCCACATCGGCTGCTCCCGCTGCCACGGCCTGGGCGATGGCGGTGTGCGACGGTTCGTTGAGCGCGTAGCCCTGGATGGCCGAGGCAGAAAGGCCCGCCTGGGCGAGCAGGTCGTCGAGCAGCACGCGGGTGCCCGTGCCCAGCGGCCGGTTGAGAAAACGGGCGCCGGTGCGCGCCACGTCGGCCAGGCTGCCCAGCCCGAGCGGGTTGCCCGGTGCCACGATGAGGCCCTGTGTGCGCTGGGCAAAGCCGATGATCTTGTGCAGCCCGGGCTGCAGCAGAGGCTTGTAGGTGCGTGCGGTCAATGAATCGGCGGCAGGCTGCTCCACCGTGTGAAAGCCCGCGAGCGTGCATCGGCCCTCGTTCAGCGCGCGGATCGCGTCCACGCTGCCGGTGAAGCGGATATCGATGTGCAGCGCGCCCGCATCGGCCTGTGCGGCGGCATGGGTGCGCAACGCCACCAGGGCATCGTCATGGCTGGCGTACATGGTGAGTACATGGGCGTTGGGGTCGAAGGCCACGGCAAACGCGCGCTCCAGGTCGGCGTGCAGTGCGGCAATCTGTGGTGCCAGCCGCGCCTGGGCCTGGCGCTCGGCCCACAGCAGCTTCGCTCCGAACTCGCTGAGCTGGGCCGACTGGCCCTTGCCCCAGATGATCAGCTCGCCGCCCAGTTGCTCCTCCCAGCGCTTGAGCGCGCCCCAGACATGGCGGTACGACAGGTCCAGCCCCCGTGCAGCACCCGAGATGGAGCCTTGTTCTGCCACCGCCTGCAGCAGTTCGGGCAGCGGGTTGCGGATCAGGGCGTTGCCTGCATCGCGGCTGAGTGTGTAGTGAAGTTGGACCCTATGCACGGGAGTTCATATCGCTGGACATTGCTTGGGTGCCTACGATAGCCGAACCCATGTCCACTCTCTCGGAAAGCGCGAGCACAGCGCTGCAACTCACCCTCTCGTCCGACCCCGTCCTCTGGACCATCGTGGGCCGTTCCCTGTCTGTCAGCGCCACTGCCTGCCTGATTGCCTGCGGTGTGGGCCTGGTGCTGGGCGCCTGGCTCGGGGTCGCCCGCTTTGCCGGGCGGGGAGCCGCGCTGGCGGTGCTCAACACTTTGCTGGCGGTGCCGTCGGTGGTGGTGGGGCTGGTGGTGTACCTGGTGCTCTCGCGCAGCGGGCCGCTCGGCTCGCTGGGGTGGTTGTTCAGTTTCAAGGCCATGGTGCTGGCGCAGGCCATCTTGGTCTTGCCGGTGGTCACGGCGCTCACGCGCCAGGTGGTGGAAGACGCCGAACGCGCGCATGGCGAACAGCTGCGCTCCATGGGCGCTGGCCCGTTGCTGCGCAGCCTGCTGCTGGCCTGGGACGAACGCTATGCCTTGCTCACGGTGCTGCTGGCATCGTTTGGCCGCGCGATCTCCGAGGTGGGCGCGGTGATGATCGTGGGCGGCAACATCGACGGCTTCACGCGCGTGATGACCACCGCCATCGCGCTGGAGACCAGCAAGGGCGACCTGCCCCTGGCGCTGGCGCTGGGCATCATCCTGCTGACCGTGGTGCTGGCGCTCAATGTGCTGATCGCGCTGGTGCGGCGCTGGCGCGAACGCGTGGATGGCTCTGCGTCCAGCACGCCCGTGGGGGTGGCGGCATGAGCGGGCCTTTGGCAAACCCCTGGGTCGATCTGCGCCAGGTGACGGTGCGCTATGGCCGCGTGCAGGCGCTGGACCAGGTCACGCTGCGCATCGCGCCCGGCGAGCACGTGGCACTGGTGGGCGCCAATGGCAGTGGCAAAAGCACACTGCTGCGCGTGCTCAACGGCCTGGCCGACGCCAGCGGCGGCGGCTTTCAATGCAACGCGGCCTTCCGCCAGGCCATGCTGTTCCAGCGCCCGCACATGCTGCGCACGAGTGCGCAGAACAACGTGGCACTTGCCCTGTGGCTGCGTGGCACGCGGTGGCGCGATGCGCGGCTGCAGGCCATTGCCGCCTTGCAGCGTGTGGGGCTGCAGGACATTGCCGCGCAGAACGCACGCACCCTGTCGGGTGGCCAGCAGCAGCGTGTGGCGCTGGCCCGTGCCTGGGCGCTGCGGCCCGATGTGCTGCTGCTGGACGAACCCACCGCCAGCCTCGACCCCCATGCCAAGCGCGAGGTCGAGGCGTTGATGGCCGACTTTGCCGCCAGCCACAGCGCGGCAGGCCCGGCGCACCCGGTGACCATGGTGTTCAGCAGCCACAACCTGGGCCAGGTCAAGCGCCTGGCCAGCCGCGTGATCTACCTGGAACACGGTCGCCTGGTGGCCGACCTGCCGGTGCACGATTTTTTCAATGGCCCCTTGCCCGAGGCCGCCCGTCTGTTTGTCAAAGGAGAACTGGTATGACGAGAATTGACCCCCACGCTCCCCACTTCGTGTGGTCGCTGCCCCCCAGGGGGGCTTTTTCATCTTGGGGCGGCTCCGCGATGAAAAGTTTCAAGTCTTTTTGTGCCCCAGCGCTTTTTTATAAAGCGCTGGCAGCTATTATTTTTGTAGCAAGTGGGTCTGCCTTCGCACAGAGCATCACCATGGCATCCACCACGTCCACCGAACAATCGGGCCTGTTCGGCTACCTGCTGCCCGAGTTCAAGAAGGCCAGCGGGCTCGACACCAAGGTGGTGGCGCTGGGCACCGGGCAGGCCCTGGACATGGCGCGCCGGGGCGATGCGGATGTGCTCTTCGTGCACGACCAGGTGGCCGAAGAGAAGTTTGTGGCGGATGGCTGGGGCGTGAAGCGCTATGCCGTGATGTACAACGACTTCATCCTGGTGGGCCCCAAGAACGACCCGGTGAGCGCCAAGGGCAAGGACATCGTGCAGGCCCTGCAGACACTGGCCGCTGCCAACGGCAACTTCATCTCGCGCGGCGACAAAAGCGGCACCCATGCGGCCGAGCTGCGCTACTGGAAGCTTGCGGGCGCCGACGCCGCCAAGGGCAGCGGCTACAAGGAGTGTGGCTGCGGCATGGGCCCCGCGCTCAACATCGCGGCATCCAGCGGCGCCTACGTGCTGGCCGACCGAGGCACCTGGCTCAATTTCAAGAACCGCGCCGACCTGGCCATCCTGGTCGAGGGCGACACCAAGCTCTTCAACCAGTATGGCGTGATGGTCGTCAACCCCGCCAAGCACCCGCACGTGAAGGCGCAAGACGCGCAGAAGTTTGTGGACTGGGTGGTGTCGCCCGCCGGCCAGCAGGCTATCGCGGGCTACAAGATTGGGGGCGAGCAGCTGTTTTTCCCGAACGCGGGCAAGTAAATCCCCCTGAGTCGCTCCGGGCCCTCCTCCGTAGGGGAACGCCACCGGTGGCCCGGCAGAGCCGGTTCCACAGTGGCACTGGCTTGGGTCGCCCCAGTTTCTAGCCGGGGGAAGCTGTGTGGGCTGCCACGTCAGTCGTCATCACGGTGGTGGCTGCTGCGCCAGATCGCCCGTACCAGCCACAGGCCACCCACCACGGCGCCAAAAAACCCCAGGAAGCCAAAGGCAGGCAGGCCAAACAGCGTGGGCCCGCCCTTGACGGTCATCACGATGGACGAGCCGATGATCAGCGCCGCAATCACCAGCGCCATCGCGAGCCGGTTGGCCGACCGGTCGATCTGGTCGCCCACACGTTTGAGATGGGCCAGCTCAATGCCCACTTGCAGGTGCCCGCGCCGCGCATTGCGCAGCAGCCGTCCCAGGTCGTCCGGCAGTTGTTCCACGGTGGCCAGCGCGCGCCGCAAGGTGCTCCAGGCACGTCCGGCCAGCGCCTGGGGCTGGTAGCGCTCGTGCACCACTTGCTTGAGCAGTGGCAGGGCCTCGGTGGCCATGTGGAATTGGGGGTCGAGGTTGCGGCCCATGCCTTCGAGTGAAATGAAGGCCTTGATCAGCAGTGCCAGATCCGGCGGCAAGCCCAGGTGGTGCTCGCGCAGGATGGCACTCACGTCGGCCAGCATCTGGCCCAGGCTCAGCTGGGCCAGCGGCACGCCGTGGTATTGGTCCACGAAGGCCTCCACCTCGGTTTCCAGCTGGCCCAGGTTCACGCCTGGCCCGTCGCTGGTCCAGTCCAGCAGCACATCGGCCACTGCCTGGGGTTGGTGTTCCACCATGCCCAGCAGCAGTTGCAGCAGTTCGTCACGCCGGCGCTGGGACAGGCGGCCCACCATGCCAAAGTCGATGAAAGCAATGCGGTTGCCCGGCAGGTAAAACACGTTGCCGGGGTGTGGGTCGGCATGGAACAGGCCGTCCTGCACGATCATTTTGAGCACCGCCTGTGCACCCCGTCGCGCCAGTACCGCGCGGTCAAACCCGGCCTCGGGCGTCAGCGCAGTCAGCGCACCGCCAGGGGTGCCGTCAATGAAGTCCTGCACATTGATGCGTTCACGGGTGTGGGCCCAGTGCACGCGTGGGATCACGATGTGCGGGAGCTTGGCCATGTGGGCCGCAATGCGCTCGGCCTGGCGGCACTCTCCCGCCAGATCCAGTTCGCGGCGCAGCGAACGTGCGAACTCGCGCACCAGTTGCTGGGGCCGGTAGGGCTTGAGCGCGGGCAGTTCGGCCTCGGCCAGCGCGGCCAGGCGCAGCAGAAGGCGCAGGTCGGCGTGGATGGTGTCGGCAATGCCAGGGCGGCGGATCTTGACGATGACCTCGGTGCCATCCTGCAGCCGGGCACGGTGCACCTGTGCAATGGAGGCTGCAGCCAGCGGTGTGGTGTCAAACCAGGCAAACACAGCTTCTGGCTCGGCACCCAGGTCTTCGCGCAGCTGCGGACGCAAGGCGTCAATGGGAACCGAGGGCACCTGGCTGTGCAGCTTTTCGAATTCGGCGATCCACTCGGGTCCGAACAGGTCGGCCCGGCCCGCCAGGATCTGGCCGAACTTCACGAACGCCGGGCCCAGCTCTTCGAGCGCCAGTCGCACCTGCACGGGGGGCTCGACACGGGCCAGGTCGGCCGCGTGGGTCCAGTTGAGGGCCTGGCCTGCACGTTCCAGCCGGTCGGCCAGGCCCAGGCGGCGCACGGTGTCGCCAAACCCATGGCGCACCATCACGCCCAGAATTTCCTTGAGGCGCCCCAGGTCGCGGGCGGTGTCCAGCGTCTCGATCAGCATGGGGCGATGATAGTTCTCAGAACCCCAGGCTGGGCTTGTTCACCATCAGGTAGAACACCACGGCCATCGCCACAAAGGCCGGGTAGCCCAGCGCCTCCCACCATCGCGTGTAGCGCCAGTACTGCGGGGGCAGTACGCCATCGCCGTGTGCCGCCTGCGCCGCGATGTCGCGCATGCGCAGCTGCAGCCACACCACGGGCAACCAGCAGGCACCGGCCACCAGGTACAGAGCGATGGACACGGCCAGCCACGGCGTGCTCCAGGGCAGCCCGGCCATGGCCGCCATGCCCAGCCCCGTGGCGGGCTGGATGAACACCGTAGGGGTTGTGAACCACCAGTCCGCGCGCACTACCAGGCGGCTGACCACCGCCTGGGCCTGCACGTTGCCGCTGCGGTTGGTGAAGAACATGTAGAACGCCGAGCCCAGCCCGGTGCCCACCAGCAGCACGCTGGAGATGATGTGCAGCCACTTGAGGGTGAGGTACAGGCTCATGGATGGGGCGGCGAGGTGGTGGTGTCCTGCAGCAGCACCCACAGGATGGCGGCGATGGGCAGGTTCTTGGTGAGCGGCCCGAAGGGGTGCAACCACCACGCGGGGTGGATGAGCGTGGCCAACAATGTCATCGCGGCCATCAGTAGCAGCGCTGCCCAATATGCGCTGCGTCCGGGTCGGAACGCCAGCCACAGCCCCAGCGCGGCATCGGCAGCCGCCCCGGCCAGGATGATGGCTGTGGGCAGCCACGGTGCGCGGCCTTCCGTCCACGCAGAGGGCAGGCCCGCCAGCAGTTCGCGGCTTTGGCCGTGGAGTTCCCATACGCTGACCAGGGCGGTGGCCAGCCAGATGGCCACCAGGCTGTAGCGCAGCAGCTTGTGTTGTGCAAGGCTCATGGTGTTACCGGTTCATCCACCACATCCGTCACCATGCCCCACTTTGCAAACTCCGGCGCAAAGGCCGCTAGCGGCAGCAGGCTGGTGCTGGTGTGTGCACCGTTCGGCAGGGGTTGTCCGGCCGCCAGCTGGCGGGCCAGCAGGATGGCGGCCATGCAGGGGATTTCGGGGCCGTGGTCGTGGTCGGCTGCGATATGCCATGCGCGGCGGCACTGCTGGCCTTGTGCATCGTTGCCTGCCACGCGCACCACCATGCCGCCCAGGGGTGTGCCCAGGAAGTCCAGCACACCGCCGGTGTGGTGCATCAGCCAGGCCAGCTTCTCGGGCTGGCGCAGCACGCCCCAGTGGCGCAGCGCCGCGATGGCGGCAAAGCTGCGCTGGGCCAGGCCCACCTCCAGCGCGGCGCGAAAGGTAACGCGGTCGCGGGCCTGGTAGTGGTCCGGGAAGATCTCCAGGTCCGGGATGTCGCAGACCGCCCCCAGGCGCGGCTGCAGCCGGTGAAACGGCACGGGCTCGGGATGCGCCCAGCCCCGCTGGGGGTGCCAGCGGCCGCCGGCCCACACATCAATGGGCAGGCCGCAGTAGCTCAGCACCGCCGCCAGCGTGGCCTGGCCGCGCGGCGCACGCTGCGCGGGGGCGATGCAGATATCGATGCTGTCGATGTGCTGCCAGCCGGCGCACAGGTGGTCGATGACGGCCGAGGACAGCGCGGGCACGGTGCTGGCGCCAGCGATGGCTGTGCGCCCGGCAGCAGCAAACGCGGCCTGCATCGCGGCTGGAAAGTCGCACACGAAGCGGCGGCCATCGGCCAGGTCAATGTAGTGCGCGCCCGCCTCGGCGGCAGCCTGGGCCACGCTGTAGCCCTGCGCCTGGAAAGGCCCTGCGGTATGGATGACGAGGCCCACCCTCCACTGGCGCAAGGTGGCTGCCAGACCCGGGGCCTGGTGGTCGAGGGCGACACCCCGGGCGCCGTGGCCCAGCGTGTTCGCCAAGGCTTGGGCACGGGATGCATCGCGGCCTGCCACCAGCAAGGCAATGTGGTGGCGCGTGGCCGCGTCGTCCACCAGCGCGCGGCAGATGCGTGCGCCAAAGTTGCCGTAGCCGCCCAGGACCAGCGTTTTGAGTGTTGCCATGGATCAGTGGGTGGACGACGGTGCCAGGGCCGCTCGGGGTGCTGAAAACGGTGTGTATACCACTGCCGTGGCCGAACCGGCCGGGTGCAGCGAGGCCTGCAGCACGGCGCGCTGGGGCAGCATGTGGGTGTGGTACCAGTCGGGCACGTTGGCTGCCGGAATGGGCTTGCTGAACACATAGCCCTGGATGCAGTGCAGCCCGATGGCGGCCAGTGTCTGCAGCTCCTCCACGGTCTCCACACCTTCCACCACTACCGACAGGCCGAACTCCCCGGCCAATGCGCTGATGTGCCGCAGCAGCCTCTGGCGTCGGCTGTCCTGCGGCAGCTTTCGCACGAAGAGGCGGTCGCATTTGATGCCTGCAATCGGCAGGTCGGCCAGCATGCCCAGCGACGAGTAGCCCGCGCCAAAGTCGTCCATCCACACGGCAATACCCATGGTGCTCAGGTCTTGGATGGCGGTCACCATCTCCGAGCCCAGCGCAATGATGGCGTGTTCGGTCATTTCGAGCTTGAGGGTGGTTGGCGGCAGGGAACGCTGGGCCAGTTCTTCGCGCAGCCAGTGGGCAAAGCGTTCGTCCAGCAGTGTGATGGGGGCCACGTTCACGCTGATGGCGATGTCGGCCAGGCCCCGGGCTTGCCACGCCTTTGCGCTGTCGAGTGCATTGCGAAGGATCATGCGATCCACCTCAGCCGTCTTGCCCTGCAGCTCGCACACCAAAAGGAAGGTTTCGGGGTTGATGGCGCCCAGGGTCTTGTCGGTCATGCGCAGCAGGGCCTCGAACTGCACCCCATGCTGCTGAAAATCAACGATGGGCTGAAAGTGCAGCGCCAGGTTTTCCGGGTGCAGAAGCCTGTGCAGATGGTCTGCAATGAGCGACAGCTGCATGTCGCGCTGGGCATCTTGTGCACTGGCCGATGACCGCATCATCGACAGCCCGCGCCGCAAGAGCTGCTGGCGGCCTGCGTCCCAGCGCATATTGCTCATTTGCTCCATGGCGACCGCGATGGCAAACACCAGCACGATGACCAACAGGGCGATGCCGTCGGACTCGCCATGCGGGTCGCCCGAATGTGGTGCGAAGGTGTTGACCAGCATCCAGTGCAGCACCAGGATGGCGGCGCCGCACGATACCTTGTCTTCCCAGGTTTGCGTGCGGTAATGGGGCGTGAGCACACTCAGTTTGGCTGAGCGGTGGCGAATGGACGTGTAGGCGGCAATGCCCACGGCGGTTGCCATCGACAGCGCAATGGCCAGCCCGTTCACCTGCGAGAAGCTCTGCACATGGCCCCAGGTGATGGTGAAGTGCGCGGCCAGCATGCCGGCCGCCAGCCATGCCCCTGCCCACACGATGCGTGCCTTGCTGGAGCTCGTGCTGAGTGTGGGGATGGTCAAGCGCGCACTCACGGCCATGATGAGCAGACCGCTGAGCGCGGGCACCAGTTCCAGCACATGGTGCGCCAGCTCGGCATACATCAACAGGCCCACCACATCCAAGGCCCAGACAATGCAGCCAATGCACAGGGCGGCCTGCGACGCGCTGATGCGACGGCTTGATGGATCGACTGAAAAAGCCGTGTGTTCGACCAGGCGCTGGCACACATGAACCACCAGCGACGCGAAGATCCAGAACAGCAGACTTTGGAGCAGCGGTGGAAATCCCACCGCAAACGCCAGTGTGGCGTCATGCCAGTTTGCAACCATTTCCTCCCCTTGTTCCCGCCCTTGTTATTGGCAGTCATCATACGACCCTCGGGTGGGGCTCGCGGCTTCCTTGCCGCACGTGGAGCGCTTGGGCAGGGTCCTGGGATGTCGCAGTCAGTTCACGATGGCAATACCCTTCACCTGCGCGAAAACGGCCAGCCCTGGGGACAGCGCCAGCGCCTGGGCGGAACGCTGGGTGACCCGCGCCAGTAGCCGTGTGGCGCCCGCGTCCAGTGCCACCATCATCTGTCCGGGGCTGTCTTCGCCCAGGGCCACCACGGTGGCTGGCAGGACGTTGAGGATGCTGGTGTCGCTCGGAGCGGTGAGCGCCAGGCTCACATCGCGCGCCTGCACGCGCAGCCGGATGCGCTCACCCCTGGCGCGTGCCGCGGGGCTGACCAGCAGCAGGTGCCCGCCACCGAATGCCACGGTGGTGATGTGGTCGTGTGCATCGTGTTGTTGCACGGTGCCTTCGATCACCGTAGCGGCGGTGTCGCCATGGGCCAGGGGCAGGTCCAGTCGTACGATCAGTTCATCGGTGCGGCCCTGGGCCAGCACGCGGCCCTCTCGCATCAGCGCCATGTGCCCTGCCAGCCGGGCCACCTCGTCGATGGCGTGGCTCACATACAGCATGGGGATGTCGAGGGTGCGTTGCAGCCGTTCCAGATAGGGCAGGACCTCGGCCTTGCGCTGCGCGTCCAGGGCGGCCAGGGGCTCATCCATGAGCAGCAAGCGGGGGCTGGTGGCCAGCGCGCGTGCCATGGCCACGCGCTGGCGCTCGCCGCCCGACAGGGCCTGGGGCCTGCGATCCATCAGGGGGCCAATGCCCAGCAGCTCCACCGCTTGCTCGAGCGCCACCTTGCGGCGTGGGGGGGGCGTGCGCCGGAGGCCATAGTCGATGTTGCCGCGCACGCTCAGGTGGTCGAACAGGCTGGCCTCCTGGAACACATAACCCAGTCCGCGTTCGTGTGCGGCCCGCCATATTTTCTGTGCATCGTCCTGCCACACATCACCGTTGACCACCACACGGCCAGGCTGTGCGCGCGTAAGCCCGGCAATGGCGCGCAGGCAGGTGGTCTTGCCGCAGCCTGAGGGACCGAAGAGAGCGGTCACGCCACGGCCGGGCAGTTGCAGGTCTACGTCCAGCGTGAAGCCGGGGTGGGCCAGCTTCAGCTGCGCGGTGATCTGCGAGGAAGAGGCGGGGGCTTCCATCACTGCACCATCGACGATGTTTTGCGGCGAGTGAGGTTCAAACCCAGCAGCACCACAAATGAAAACAGCACCATGCCCCCGGCCAGCCAGTGGGCCTGGGTGTATTCCAGCGCCTCGACATGGTCATAGATCTGCACCGACACCACACGCGTCACGCCAGGGATGTTGCCGCCCAGCATGAGCACCACGCCAAATTCGCCCACGGTGTGCGCAAAGCTCAGGATCGCGGCGGTGATGAATCCCGGACGCGCCAGCGGCAGCGCCACCGTAAAGAACCGGTCCAGCGGCCCCGCACCCAGCGTGGCCGCCGCTTCGAGCGGGCGCTGGCCAATGGCTTCAAAAGCGTGTTGCAGCGGCTGGACGGCAAAGGGCAGCGAATAGATGAGCGAGCCCACCACCAGCCCCCAGAACGTAAAGGGCAGGGTGCCCAGCCCCAGCCATTGCGTGAACTGCCCCAAGGGTCCGTTAGGGCCCAGCGTGACCAGCAGGTAAAACCCGATCACCGTGGGCGGCAGCACCAGCGGCAGCGCCACCATGGCCGACACCGGGCCGCGCCAGCGTGACGGCGTGTGCGCCAGCCACCAGGCCAGCGGCGTGCACAGCACCAGCAGCAACACCATGGTGGTGCCCGCCAGCCGCAGCGTGAGGCCGATGGCCGCCAGATCGGCGCTGGAAAAGGGCATGGTTGTAGCGAGTGGATTGTCGGGGATGTTTGTTGACTGTTGAGCAGCGGGCAAAGCTCAGCAAAGCGGCTCTGGCCGGGCGCTCCGGCGCAGACAGTACCAGAGGTACGGCAAGACGGGGCACCCACGCCAGAAGGGCTTTGGTAGTCGCGCTCCCTCAGAAACTATAGCCGTACGACTGGATGATCGCGCGCGCCTTGTCGCCGCGCAGGTAGGTGAGCAGTGCGGTGGCCGCCGCGCTGTCCTTGCCGGGTGCCAGCAACACCGCATCCTGGCGGATGGGGTCGTGCAGGCTGGTGGGCACCTGCCAGGCCGAGCCGCTGCGGATCTTTCCATCTGCCATCACCTGCGACAGCGCCACGAAGCCCAGCTGCGCATTGCCGGTGGAGACAAACTGGAAGGTCTGGGCGATGTTTTCCCCCTGCACCAAGCGTGGCTGCAGGGCGTCGGCCACGCCCAGCTTGTCCATCACCTGCATGGCCGCCGCGCCATAGGGCGCCAGCTTGGGGTTGGCAATGGCCAGGTGCTTGAAGTTGCCTTTCTTGAGCACATCACCCTGCGCATCCACGATGCCGGCTTGCGCGCTCCACAGTACCAGCGTGCCCACGGCATAGGTAAAGCGCGAGTGGGCCACGGCCTTGGCCTCGCGCTCCAGCTTGGCGGGCGTGGTGTCGTCGGCCGACAGCAGCACCTGAAACGGTGCTCCGTGGGTGATCTGCGCGTAGAACTTGCCGGTGGCGCCGAACGAGAGTTCCGCCTTGTGGCCGGTGTCGGCCTCAAAAACGGCGGCGATCTTCTGCATGGGGGCTGTGAAATTGGCGGCCACCGCGACGGAAACGGTGTCGGCCTGCGCCGTTTGAAGTGCGCCGAAAACGAAGCCAACCGCCACGAAGGTGCGAGCGGCGTGTGCGAAGGGATGTGGCATGGGGGCAGGGCGCAAGAAGCGCTATTCTGTTTGTGAATAGCGAAAGTATAGACGCGCCCTTCGGCGCCAGTCTCCTGCGCGTGGCCTCAGCTTTCGACGCACACCCGGTTGCGTCCCGTCGCCTTGGCGCGGTAGAGGGCCGCATCGGCCCGCTTCAGTGTGGCGTCGATGCCCGTGTCGTCGGCACACCACTGCGCCAGCCCGATGGAGGCGGTGATGTAGACCTCCTGGCCATCGCGCAGGGCGACCGCCGTGGCCTGCAGGGCAATGCGCAGTCGCTCGGCTGCGTGGGCAGCCTCGGCCAGCGGGGTGCCCGGCATGAGCACTGCGAACTCTTCGCCCCCGAAGCGGGCGGGCATGTCCACCACGCGCAGCTGCGCCACCAGAAGCCGAGCGAGTTGCCGCAGCACGTCGTCGCCACCAGCATGCCCATAGTGGTCGTTGACCTTCTTGAAAAAATCCACGTCGAGCATGAGCACACAAAACGGCTGGCCAGACCGGTGGCTGCGTGCGATTTCGTGTTCGGCCTTGTCGTAGAAGTCGCGCCGGTTGCTCAGCTCGGTCAGCGCGTCGCTGCGTGCCATGCGTTCCAGCTGGGCCTGCACCCTCTTCTTTTCGGTGTGGTCGAACACCGTGGAACGGCTGGCCACAAAGTTTCCCTGGGTGTCTTGGATCGCGGTGGCACTCACCAGAATGGGCATGGCCACGCCTGAGGCGCTTTGGAGCTCCATCTCCAGGTCTTTGACGTGGCCTTCGCGCATGAACTGGGGAAAGCGCTCCTGAAAGATCTGCTGGCTGGTGGGTGTCAGGAAGTCGGCGTAGGCGCGGCCCTGAACCTGCGCGAGCGGAAGGCCCAGCCAGCGCAGCTCGGTCTGGTTCATGCGAAGCACGCGGCCTTCCTGGTCCAACGAGTGGTAGCCACAGGGTGCGTGGTCGTACAGGTCCTGCACCTGCTCGCGCGCGACCACGGCCACGTCGCGGTCGCCGCGCATGGCGGCTTCGCTGCGTTGGGTGGCGTGGAACTTCCCTACGAGAGCGGCCAGCTCTGATACTCGCAATGGCGTGCTGGACTGCAGCGGCGCTTCGCTGGTTTGATTGATGGCGCGGGCCACGGTTTTCATCTGGCGCAGCAGGTATTGCGAGAACGTCATGGCAGCCACCAGCGACAGGCCCACCCAGAGCAACCCCAGCCCGGCCATGTGCCACAGCATTTCTGCGAGAGGGGCGTGCAGGATGGTCTGTGGCACGGCCATGCCCAGGTACCAGTCGAAGCCGAACACGGGCCGCACGAGGTTCATGGTGGGGGTGCCTTCCAGTGTGGACCCCAGGAATGCGGTGGGTTTTCCTGTGGCCAGGATGCCCTGCCGGAACGAGGCGCTGGCCGGGTGGCCCACGTACCTCGCGGCATCGTGGCTGCGCGCAACCACGGTGCCTTCGGCGTCGGCAATGCCGGCAATCCAGCCTTTGGGCAGGCGTTCTGCTGCCACGAGGCTGTTGAGGGATTCCACGGCCAAGATGCCGCGCAGGGCGTACGTGGCCTCGCCTTCGCGTGCCAATGGCACGGTGAGTGCCACGACCTGGATCGGGCTCACCGGGGAGGAAAACGGCCCCGACACGTTGGGGCTTTGGGTGCGCAGCGCCGCTTCTACGCGGTCGGCGGCGTTCACGGGCATGCCAGTGCGGCCCAGGGGCGCGGCCGTCAGAAACAGGATGCGGTCCTGGGTGACCAAGGTGATGGCGCGGATGTCGGGGTCGCGCGCGACAATGCGCTTCGCATGTGCGTACAGGCTCGGCACGTCCACCGCCAGGGCGGCGTCGGACTCGGCCAGCGCGTTGAGGGTGCCCAGGGTGCTGTGCAGCTTTTCGGCCACGGCGTGGGCCAGTTCATCGCTGTGGCGTTCCAGCTGCTCCACCAGGGCGCGCTGCTGGAACTCCTTGAACTCCCACACCACCGAAAGCGCAAACACCAGCAGGGGCAGGGTGGTCAGCAACGACAGGCCCAGCAGCCACGTGCGCAGGTTCAGGCGCAGGGCGGGTGGGGCGGGCAGCGCGGGCAAGGACATGGGGCAACAGCGTACCGGCTTTTTGCACAGCGCGAAACGCCGTTTCCCTGCAGCGATGGGTGTTGCCACCACGCGTCATCCGTGTCTTGATCCGTTGGGGTCCCGGACCGTGAGCAGCGTCACCAGCTTGCGCGTCAGCGGCGCCGCCAGCATCACTGCAGGAAAGGCAAGTAGCCACCCCGTGAGCCAAGCACCCGCCCAGAGACCCAGAAACCCCTGGTCCACCGGCACGGCACGAAACGTGGAGATGCCGGACACCAGCAGCGACATCACGCCCGACAGGATCAGGCTGAACAGCACGGGGCCGTAGCGGGCGGGAATCATGCCGCGACCTGCTCGCCAGGCTGCTCAGCCATTGCCACACCGCCCAGGCGCTGCAGGGTCTCTGCGAAATGCCGGCCGAACATTCGGGCGGTCTTGGTGTCGCCTGGCACAAATGCGTCTGGCGCTGCACCATGGCCCGCCTGCGCCATCAGGCCCGACCAGGAGCCCAGCCGGTTGGCCGCTTCGTCATACGGCACCCCGGCATGCTGTTCCGGCAGGATGGGGTTGCCCACCCACACCATGCCGTGCTGCATGCCAAACACAAACATCGACAGCAGCGTGGACTGCTTGTCGCCCGCAGGCAGTGATGACACGGTGAAGCCCGCCGCGAGCTTGTTCTTGAGCTGCTGTGTTTTCCACAGACGCCCGGTGGCGTCCATGAACGTCTTGAACGGCCCGGACACCCCGCCCAGGTAGGTGGGCGAGCCTAGGATCAAGCCGTCGTAGCGCAGCAGATCATCGGGCGTACGGGCCAGATCTTCGGCCTGGAGCAGATCGACCCGGATGCCGGGCACGCCCTGGGCGCCCTCCAGCACCTGGCGGGCAATGTGGGCGGTGTGCCCGTGGGCGCTGTGATAAATGATGGCGATGGTTTTCATTGCATGGATTCCAGACAGGTGGTTTCGAGGGGGAAAAGAGTGGGGAGGCGTCGTCGCGACATCACACCAGGGCGATGGCGAGCGCGGACAGGTACAGGCCAAAGCCAAACACGGTGTGGTTGACCAGGCTGCGCAGGCAGTTCCTGAGCGGCGTAGCGGTGCGCGATGCGGCAAAGCCCGCGCCCATGGCGGGTTGCATCACCAGCAGCGGTGCCGCCACGGTACAGATGCCTACGGCCAGCGCAGGCAGCAGGGTTGGGTGGTGTACCCAGGCGGCGCCCTGGATGCCGACCAGCACGGTGGCGAAGGCCACGCCCACGGCGTAGTGCGTGAGCCAGCCCCAGGCCAGCTCGCCCCGGATGGGCGCCGCCTTGGCGATGGCTGCGTGGGCGAACTGGCCCCGAAACAGATGGCCCACCCAGCGGCCAATGAACGCGAAGTTGAGTGTGGGGACGCCCATGCGCCGGAGCAGCAAAAGCCACGTGTCCATGACGGCGGTGGCGCCGATGCCTATCAGCATGGCGAGGGGAATGTCTTGCAGTGGGAGTGTCATCAAAGCACCTCGGAAAGTTGACGGGAGGAGGTTTTGAATGGAATATAGAAGTTCAAGTCAACTTGAAGTCAAGGGGTTTTTGATGGACATTGCGGAAGTCGCCAAGCGCTCCGGGCTGCGGGCATCCACGCTGCGGTACTACGAGGAAAAAGGGTTGCTGCGCTCCGTGGGCCAGCCCGGCGAGCGCCGCCGGTTTGCGCCGGGCGTGCTGGACCAGCTGGCGCTGATCGCGCTCGGCCAATCGGCGGGTTTCTCGCTGGATGACATCCGCGCCATGTTTTTGCCCAGCGGCGAGCCCAGCATTGACAGGCAACTGCTCTCGGCCAAGGCCGATGAACTCGATGCCATGGTCAAACGCCTCAAGGCCATGAGCAATGGCCTGCGGCACGCGGCGGCCTGCCCGGCGGAGAGCCACGCGCAATGCCCCTCGTTCCAGCGGTTGCTGAAGGCTGCTGCGGACGGCGCGCTGGCGCGCCAGCAGAAGCTTGCAAAACCGGTCACGGGGCTGCGCCGCAAGGCTGCGTGAAGAGAACGCGTGAAGGGGCCGCTCAGGCATCATCCACGGATGCCTGTTGTTTCTCTTTCCCTCACGGATGCGCTGGGCCATGCCATGGCCGACAAACGCATCGACATCCTGCGCCAGATCGGCGCCTGTGGCTCCATCTCGCAGGCCGCGCGTGCCGTGGGCGTGAGCTACAAGGCGGCGTGGCAGGCCGTGGACACGCTCACCAACCTGGCGGGCACGCCGCTGGTGGCCCGGGCCGTGGGCGGGGCGGGGGGCGGCGGCGCGCAGCTGACCGAGGCGGGGCACCAGCTGCTGGCGGCGGCCGATGCGATGGCGCAGGCGCGGGGGGCCGTGCTCTCGCGCTGGCAGGCCACGCCGCACGCGGGCCCGGCGCTGGCGCGGCTGGCGGTGCGCACCAGCATGCGCAACCAATTGCCCTGTGTGGTCGAGCGGCTGTTGGTGCAGGGGCAGATCGTGGGGGTGCAGCTGCGCCTCGGGGCCGATGGTGTCGGTGGTGTCGGTGGTGCAGATGGTGCGGTGCTGGCCTCCCGCATCACCCGTGAGAGCGCAGAGCTGCTGGATCTGCAGCCCGGGCTGGCCGTGCAGGCGCTGTGCAAGGCCACGGCAGTGCGGGTGGAGCGGGGAGGGCGCCTGGCGTCTGCGGCGGCGGGGGCCAATGCCCCCGGTACCCATCGTCTGCCAGCAAAAGCCACGCGCGTGGTGCGGGGCGAATCCGGCGACGAGGTGTCTGCCGAACTGGTGGGTGGCTTGCAGATGGTGGGCTTTGCGGCGCCCGGCAGTGGCCTGCGCGCGGGCAGCCCGGTCGTGCTGGTGGTGGAAGACAACGCCGTGGTACTGGCCTTGGCCGAGGTCTGACGCCAGACCTCTCGCTGACTTGGTTTGCTATTTATTTAATAGCTACTTGCGATTTTCTAGCAAGCGCTAGGGGTAAATTTGGCTTAAATTTTGCGCTGTGCACCGCCGATCAGCGTCCCCGCTGCCGATCAAAACCCCTTGGGATGGCCTAGTTTGCGGTACACCGTGGCGCGGCTGATGCCGAGCACGCGGGCGGCTTCTGCCACGTTGCCACGGGCGTCTTGCACGGCCTGGCGAATCAGGGCGGTTTCGGCCTCGCGCAGTGGCGCTGCGGCGGGGGGGGCACCCGCCAGCACCGGGGACAGGGTGGCGACAGGGCTGGCGCCACGGGCGTGTTCTGGCAGTTGCGCCAAAGCCTGCAGGCGCAGGCCCGACCACAGGGGCAAATCGATCGGCTGCGCCGGATGCCGCCGGGCAGCATCGAACAACATGGCCCATGGCAGGGCCAGCAGGTCGCTGGCATGGGTGGGTGCCCCCGGCGTGCGCAGCGGCTGGGGCACCAGTTGGCGGGCCATGCTGTTGGCGCCCACCACAAACCCATCGCCGTCCAGCGTCAGCAGGCCGTCGCCCTCGCTGCCCAGCGGGCAACCGGGCCAGTTCACGCGCAGCAGCAGGGCATGGGGCAACTGCCGCAGCAAGGCGTCTTCCATGGCGCGGGCCGACCGGGCCACCAGGTGGCGCAGCTCGGGCCGCTCCGGCACATCCACACCGGTCAGGTCCAGCATGCCCACGCACTGGCCCTGGGGGTCGAACAGGGGGGCGCCTGCGCAGCTGTAGCTGGCGTTGTCGTCAAAAAAATGTTCGCCCCGGTGCAGCCACACGGGCTGCAGCTCGGCCAGCGCTGCGCCGATGGCGGTGGTGCCCACGGCCGCTTCGGACAGGTCGATGCCCACGCGGCCGATGGCGCTGGCGCGCGGGTCGCCCTGGTCGCAATGGCCTTGCACATCGACCACGATGCCGCGTGCGTCGGTCAGCATCGCGAAGTAGTGCATGCCCGCAATGGCGCGGGTGAGCTGCTGCAGCACGGGCCGTGCCGCGCGCAGCAAGTGTTGGTTCTGCTCCCGGCTGCGGCGAAGCGCCGTGGCACTGACGGCATCAAACGCCACACGTTGGGTGGGATGGAGCCCCTGGGCCAGGCAGCGTTGCCACGACCGCGCAATCCAAGGCTCCACCTCTGCGCGCAGGGGCGCTGCGCCGTCCGCCAGCAAGGTCTGGCGGGCTTGTGCAATGAGCGCATGGCGGTGGGTGGGGGAGGCGGGCGCGGAGGACAGCATGGTGAACCGAATCCTTGAGCTGCGCATGATGCGCCGGTGTGCGCTGCAACATGTTTCATTTTGAGAATATCCAGCCATGGCTGCTGGAAATCTAGGGTTGTCCCTAGGGATGCAGGGCAGGGTGCGGCAGAAGATTCGTCTGCTTATCCAGCCAAAACCATTCCAGGAGACAGCCAGATGCAAGTCCAGTTCACGGTCAACGGGCGCGCTGCCAGTGTTGACGTACCCCCCAATACCCTGCTTGTCCATGCGCTGCGAGAGCACCTGCTGCTCACCGGCACCCATGTGGGTTGCGACACCAGCCAGTGCGGGGCGTGCACGGTGCATGTGAACGGCCGGGCCGTCAAATCCTGCGCGATGCTGGCGGTGCAGGCCCACGGGGCCGAGGTGACCACCATCGAAGGCATGGCAGCCGCTGACGGCACCATGCACCCCATGCAGGCGGCGTTCAAGGAATGCCACGGCCTGCAGTGCGGCTTCTGCACCCCCGGCATGGTGATGAGCGCGGTGGACCTGTGCAAGAACCACCCCAACGCTGGCGAAGGCGAGATCCGCGAGCTGCTCGAAGGCAACATTTGCCGCTGCACGGGCTACCAGAACATTGTTCGCGCAGTACAGGTCGGCCAAAAGGCCATGGCCTCGGCCTAAGCCGGCTTTGCCTTCAACCGGCTAACGTCGTTGGGCCGCCTTGCCGTGCTACAGCACTGTCTGCGGCCCCCCGCCTAGTTATCCGGCTGAATGCAAACCCGGTAGTCCCGTCCCGAATTTCACACACCAGGAGACAACCATGGGTGCATCCGACTTTTCCAAGCTGCCGCACATCGGCGAATCGCTCAAGCGCAAGGAAGACTATCGCTTTCTGACCGGCGCGGGCCAGTACACCGACGACGTGGTGCTGGCCGCGCAAAGCCACGCGGTGTTCGTGCGTTCGCCGCACGCGCACGCCAAGATCAACAGCATCAACGTGGATGCCGCCAAGGCCGCACCCGGCGTGCTTGGCGTGTTCACCGGTGCCGACGTGGCGGCTGACAACATCAACGGCCTGCCCTGCGGCTGGCTCATCACCAGCACCGATGGCCAGCCCATGAAGGAGCCGCCGCACCCCATCCTGGCCCAGGGCAAGGTGCGCTATGTGGGCGACCACGTGGCCATGGTCGTGGCCCTCACGCAGCAGCAAGCGCGCGACGCGGCCGAGCTGGTGGAGGTGGATTACGACGTGTTGCCCGCCGTGGTCAGTGTGGCCGATGCCGCAGCAGGCACCGTAGCCGGCGCAGGCCTGCACGATGCCGCGCCCGACAACCACTGCTACAAGTGGGCCATTGGCGACAAGGGCGCCGTGGATGCGGCCTTTGCCAACGCCGCGCATGTGACCAGGCTGGATCTGGTCAACAACCGGCTCATCCCCAACGCGATGGAGCCGCGCGCCGCCATTGGCTCGTACAGCCGCGCCAACGACGAATACACGCTGTACGTCAGCAACCAGAACCCGCACGTCGAGCGCCTCTTGATGACGGCCTTCGTGATGGGCCTGCCCGAGCACAAGGTGCGCGTGATAGCGCCCGACGTGGGCGGCGGCTTCGGCTCCAAGATCTTCTTGTACGCCGAGGATGTGTGCCTGACCTGGGCCGCCAAGAAGCTCAACCGCAACATCAAGTGGGTGGCCGACCGCAGCGAGTCCTTCGTGTCGGACGCGCATGGCCGCGACCATGTGAGCCATGCCGAGATGGCGATGGACAGCCAGGGCAAGTTCCTTGCCATGCGTGTGCACACCGACGCCAACATGGGCGCCTACCTCAGCACCTTTGCCAGTGCGGTGCCCACCATCCTGTATGCCACGCTCCTGGCGGGTCAGTACACCACGCCGCAGATCTATGTGGAGGTGGACGCCTGGTTCACCAACACCGCGCCGGTCGATGCCTACCGCGGCGCGGGACGGCCCGAGGCCACCTACCTGCTCGAGCGCCTGGTCTCGCGCTGTGGCTGGGAGATGAACCTGCCGCAGGACGAGATCCGCAAGCGCAACTTCATCACCAGCTGGCCCTACCAGACGCCCGTGGCGCTGCAGTACGACGTGGGCGACTACCACGCGTGCATGACGCAGGCGCAGGAGTTGGCCGACGTGGCGGGCTTTGCGGCGCGCAAGGCGGCCAGCGAGGCCAAGGGCCTGAAGCGCGGCATCGGCTACAGCAGCTACATCGAGGCCTGCGGCATCGCGCCGTCTAACATCGCAGGCGCCCTGGGTGCGCGCGCGGGCCTGTTCGAATGCGGCGAGGTGCGCGTGCACCCCACGGGCAGCGTGACGGTGTTCACCGGCTCGCACAGCCACGGCCAGGGGCACGAGACCACCTTTGCGCAGGTGGTGGCCGCGCGCCTGGGCATCCCGGTGGAGAACGTGGACATCGTGCACGGCGACACGGGCCGCGTGCCCTTCGGCATGGGCACGTATGGCTCGCGCTCCATCAGTGTGGGCGGGGCGGCCATCATGAAGGCGCTGGACAAGATCGAGGCCAAGGCCAAGAAGATCGCGGCGCATTTGATGGAAGCGAGCGACGCCGACATCGACTTTGCCAACGGCGAATTCAGCGTGCGGGGCACCGACAAGAAGATTCCGTTCGGATCGGTGTCTTTGGCTGCCTACGTGCCGCACAACTATCCCCTGGATGTGCTGGAGCCGGGCCTCAACGAAACCGCGTTCTACGACCCGACCAACTTCACATTCCCCGCCGGCACCTACATCTGCGAGGTCGAAATCGACCCCGCCACGGGCAGCACACGGGTGGACAAGTTCACGGCCGTGGACGACTTCGGCACCATCATCAATCCCATGATCGTGGAGGGCCAGGTGCACGGCGGCCTGGTGCAGGGCATCGGCCAGGCGCTGATGGAAAACTGCGTGTATGACCGTGAGACGGGCCAGTTGCTTACCGGCAGCTTCATGGACTACGCCATGCCACGCGCCGACGACTTCCCAGAGTTCAAGCTGGGCCACGTGTGCACCCCCTGCACGCACAACCCGCTGGGCACCAAGGGCTGCGGCGAGGCCGGGGCCATTGGCTCACCACCGGCGGTGATCAATGCCGTGCTCGATGCTTTGCGCCCGCTGGGCGTGGAGGAATTTGACATGCCCGCATCGCCGCATCGCGTGTGGGAAGCGATTCAGAACGCCAAGGCTTGAGGAGAACCAGCATGTACGCATTCACCTTTGAAAATCCCTCCTCCACCGCTGCCGCAGCACAACTTATTGCCCAGGGGGGCAAGCTGCTGGCCGGTGGCCAAAGCCTGCTGCCGTCGATGCGCCTGCGCCTGGCCAACCCCGAGAAGATCATTGACCTCAACAGCATTCCCGAGCTGGCGGGCATCCGCCGCGAGGGCAATGCGCTGCTCATTGGCGCCATGACGCGCCACATGGATGTGGCCAACAGTGCCGACGTCAAAGCCGCCATCCCCGCACTGGCCGACCTGGCCGCACACATTGGCGACCGCCAGGTGCGGGCACGCGGCACACTGGGTGGTTCGGTGGCCAACAACGACCCGGCCGCCTGCTACCCCAGCGCGGTGCTGGGTCTGGGCGCCACGGTCATCACGAACCAGCGTGAGATCGCAGCCGACGACTTCTTCGTGGGCATGTACACCACGGCGCTGGAAGAGGGCGAGATCATCACCGCGATCCGCTTTCCGATTCCGAAGCGCGCGGCCTACCTCAAGTTCAAGCAGGCGGCGTCACGCTTCTCGCTGGTGGGCGTGTTTGTGGCGCAGACCGATGGCGGCGTGCGGGTGGCCATCACGGGCGCGGCCAGCAGCGTGTTCCGCCATGCGGGGCTGGAAGCAGCGCTGAATCAGAGCTTTACGCCCGCATCGGCAGCGGCGGTGAAGATTGATGCGAGCGACCTGAACGCCGACATTCATGCGAGTGCGGCGTATCGCGCCAACCTGATCAGCGTGCAGACGCAAAGGGCCGTGGCGCAGATGCTGGGTTGAGATCCGTAGGTCGGGTGAGCGCAGCGTAAGCCGACATTGCTGCGCCACTCTTTCCGCGGGTGTCGGTTTACGCCCTGCGTGCTAATCCGACCTACGGGGTTGCGAGGCCAGTTGCAATCACCTTGGGTGGCATGCAAGGTTAATTTATGAATGAAATTGGCCTCTAGCGCTTATCTATAAATCGCTAGCAGCTATAAAAATTATAGTAATGAACGTTTCCCCTCCTGCGCCCATGACCGCCCCCGCGCTGTCCTCCATCGACGCCCTGGTGTTGGCCTTGCAGGGCGTGGGCTACTTTGCCGACCGGCGGCTGGCCACGGCCGTGTTCCTGGCGCTCAAGCTGCAGCGCCCCCTGCTGCTGGAGGGCGAGCCCGGCGTGGGCAAGACGGCGCTGGCCCAGGCGCTCTCCAAGGTGCTGGAACGCAGCCTGATCCGCCTGCAGTGTTACGACGGGCTGGAGCAGCGCGAGGCACTGTACGAATGGAACTACGCTGCCCAGCTGTTGCACATGCGGGCGGCTGAAATGTTGACCCCCACGCTCCGCACTGACGTGTCGTCGCTGCCCCCCGAGGGGGCGCTCGCCGCCTTGGGGCGGCCCGGCGGCGGCTCGGTCGCGCCCACGGCCACTGCCGCGCGTGATATCGAAGCAGAGGTCTACCAAGACCGCTACCTCATCCGCCGCCCCCTGCTGCAGGCGCTGCAGGCCCCGGCGCCTGGCGCCGTGCTGCTCATCGACGAAGTGGACCGCGCCGACGAGCCCTTCGAGGCGTTTTTGCTCGAATACCTGGGCGAGTACCAGGTGAGCATCCCCGAGATCGGCACCGTGCGCGCCACGGCCACGCCGGTCACCATCCTCACCAGCAACCGCACGCGCGACCTGCACGACGCCGTCAAGCGCCGCTGCCTGTACCACTGGCTGGACTACCCCGAGCGCGCGCGCGAACTGGCCATCGTGCGTGCGCAGGTGCCGGATGCCAGCGCCGCCTTGGCCATCCAGGTGGCGGATTTTGTGGGCCGTTTGCGCAGCCAGCCATTTGCCAACGCCTTCCAGCGCGCGCCGGGCATCGCGGAGAGCGTGGAGTGGGCCAAGGCGCTGGTGGCGCTCGACACCATCGTGGTGGACCCGGAAGTGGTGTCCGACACCGCAGGCATTTTGTTCAAGCAGCGCGAGGATGTGGCGGCGCTCACGCGCGACATGGCGGTGCAATTGCTGCAGCCCGCTGATGTCGATGCCTGAGGGCGCAGCCGTGGCAGAGGGCAAGACCATTTCCCAACTGGGCGATGCCCGGACTGGCAAGCTGGCCGACAACCTGAGCGGCTTTGGCCGTACCTTGCGCCGCGCCGGAGTGCGCGTGGACGCCGCCCGCATGGCGCTGGCCCAGCAGGCGGTGATGCTGGTGGGCCTGCGGCGTGAGGATTTCAGCGCCGCGCTGGAGGCCGTGCTGGTCAGCCGCGAGCAGGACCGTTTGGTGTTCCGCGAGTTGTTCGACGCGTACTTTCGCAACCCCAACGTGGCGCAGAAGCTGCTCGCGCAGATGCTGCCCAGCGCGGAGTCCAAGGCCGAGCCCGCCAAGCGCCGCCCGCGCGTGAGTGAGGCGCTGGCCCCCGTGCGTGCGGCCCGCAACGCGCCCCCGCCGCGCGAGGACGAGAAGATCGATTTCGATGCGGCCATGACGGCCAGCGACCTGCAGCGCCTGCGCCAGGCCGACTTCAACCAGCTTTCGGCGAGCGAATACCTGCTGGTGGAGCGCCTGGCGCGCGAGGTGCCCTTGCCCCTGCCGCGCTACGCCGCCCGCCGCACCCGCCCCGGTGTGCGCGGAAGCCGCCCGCACTGGCCGGGCGCCATGCACCACGCGGCCCGCAATGGGGGCGAGGTGCTGCGCATCCCGCTGCTGCAGCGGCGCCAGCAACCGCTGCCGCTGCTGGTGCTGGTGGATGTGTCGGGCTCCATGGAGCGTTACGCGCGGCTGCTGCTCGCCTTTTTGCATGCAGCCACCGCGCCGCGCCACACCGGTGACGCCGCGCGCCGGGATGTGTTCGCGTTCGGCACCGGGCTGACTGACCTCACGCCGGCCTTTCGCCTGGCCGACACCGACGCGATGCTGCAGGTGGCCAGCCATTCGATCAGTGACTTTGCCGGGGGCACCCGCATGGGTGACAGCCTGGCGCAGCTGCGTTTGCAGCATGCCCGGCGGTTGGTGGGGCGGCGCACCCTGGTGCTGCTGATCAGCGACGGGCTGGACACGGGCACGCCCGAGGTGCTGGCGCAGGAACTGGGCTGGCTGCGGCGCCACTGTGGCCGGTTGCTGTGGCTCAACCCGCTGTTGCGATTTGAGGGCTATGCGCCCACGGCACGCGGCGCGGCCGAGCTGCACCGCCAGGCCCACGGCATGGTGGCCGTGCACAACCTGAGCCGCCTGCAGGACCTGGCGGCCAGCCTGGCTGCCGTGCTCCGGCAGTGACTGATTTCAGAGACAACCATCGTCCATACACCGAGAGGAATCCACCATGGAAATGCAAGCCAGCCGCACCCTTGCCGTGAGCCAGCAGCAGGCCTGGGAGGCGCTCAACGATCCTGAAGTGCTCAAGCTGTGCATCCCTGGCTGCGACAAGGTCGAGGCGACCGGTGACAACCAGTACGCCGTCGCCATGGCGCTCAAGATTGGGCCCGTGTCTGCCAAGTTCGCAGGCAAGATCACGCTGTCGGAGATCGTGCCGCCCGAGAGCTACACCATTGCCTTTGACGGGTCGGGTGGTGTGGCTGGATTTGGCAAAGGCAATGCACAAGTCAAACTGGTGCCTTTGCCCGCCGATGCCGCAGGGCAGGCCAGCTGCGAGCTGCACTACACCGTGCATGCCACGGTGGGCGGCAAGATCGCGCAGCTGGGCCAGCGGCTCATCGACGGCGCCGCCAAGAGCATGGCCGAGGATTTTTTCAAGCGCTTTGACAACGAGATGCAGCGCCGCCATCCGCGCGCAGCGGCGGACGATGGTGCGGCCTCTTCCGAAGCGCCCACCGAGCCTGGGGCGCTGGCGGCGTCGGCGGGGGAGGATATTCCCCCCAGCGGCATACCGGTTTGGGTGTGGGTGGTGGGCGCGGCGGCGCTGGTGCTGGTAGCCTGGGCGATCAATTAACTCCCTCTGTGCCGGGGACTGGGCTCCCCCTGAGCCGCTTCGCGTCTTCCCCCGAGGGGACGCCTCCGGTGGACCGGCGAAGCCGGATCCACGGTGGCGCTGGTATGGGTGCCGCGCGGCTTCATACGCGGCGGGTGTGGATGGCGGATTTCTGAGTGAGCCGTGGCAATGAATGGGTGATGAAACGATGGAAAATCTGGATGTAATGGTGTTGCGCACGCTGCAGGGCTGGCGGGCTGCCGGGCGGCGGGCGTTGCTGGCGACGGTGGTGCGCACCTGGGGCTCTTCACCCCGGCCGGTGGGCTCCATCATGGCGCTGTGTGAAGACGGGTCTGTGGTGGGCTCGGTCTCGGGCGGATGTATTGAGGACGACCTGATTGACCGCCATACACGGGCCTATGCGCAGGGCGTGCCCACGGCGGATGCAGGCAAAGACCACTGCATTCCGAGTGGCCCGCCGACATTTGTGAAATACGGCGTCACCGCGGACGAGGCGCACCGCTTCGGGCTGCCTTGTGGCGGCACGCTGGAGTTGCTGCTGGAGTACGACCCTGACCCTAATAGCCTGGCAACACTGATCACCGCGCTGGAAGCCGGGCGCCTGATGCAGCGCAGCGTGCGCCTGGCCGATGGGGTGGCCACGCTGACGCCTGCGGCAGCGCCGACCGAGCTGGTGGTGGATGCCGAGAAGCTGACCAACACCTTTGGCCCCGAGTACCGGATGCTGCTGATCGGCGCAGGCCAGCTGGCGGAGTACCTGGCCACCATGGCGTTGTTCAATGGTTTTGCGGTGACAGTGTGCGACCCCCGCGAGGAATACCGTGGCAGCTGGAACGTGCCCGCTGCCACCGTGGTGAGCGACATGCCCGACGACGTGGTGCTGGCCTTCAAGCCAGACCGGCGCAGTTGTGTGGTGGCCCTCACACACGACCCCAAGCTTGATGACCTGGCGCTGCTGGAGGCGCTGAACACCGACGCGTTTTATGTAGGCGGCATCGGCTCGCGCCGCAACAACGAGGCGCGCCATGCCCGCATGATCGAACACTTCGACCAGACCGAAGAAAGCCTGGCGCGCCTGCGTGGGCCGATTGGCATCTACATCGGCAGCAAGACGCCGCCCGAGATTGCGGTGAGCGTGATGGCCGAAATCCTGGCCGTCAAAAACGGCGTGACCCTGCCGCGCGACATGGAAGTAGCCCAGGCCAAGAACGACCGGGAACTGGCGCACAACGACCCGGGTGTGCTGGTATGTGGGGTGCGCGCGGCTTAGATTTGCACTAACGGGGCCGGGCCCGCAACTGCAACTGCTGCCGCACGTGGTGCAGCAGCCCTTCACAGGCGTCTTCCACCAGGTCCAGCACCTCTTCAAAGCCAGCGGCCCCGCCGTAGTAAGGGTCGGGCACCACGGGGCTGTCGAACTGTTGGCAGAACTCGGTCATGCGGCGCAGCTTATGGGCGTGCTCTGGCGGGCAACGCTCTTGCGCCAGTGCCAGGTTGTCCCAGTCCATGGCCAGGATCAGGTCGTGTTGCCCGAAGTCCCTGGGCAGCATCTGCCGTGCGCGCAGGCTGGAAAGGTCGTAGCCCCGTTGCGCCGCGTGCCGCTGGCTGCGGTCATCCGGCGCCTCGCCGGGGTGGTAATTGTGGGTGCCCGCCGAGTCCACACGCACCTGATCGGCCAAACCACTGTGAACCACCTTGTGCCGGAACACGCCGTGGGCCGTGGGGCTGCGGCAGATGTTGCCCATGCACACAAAAAGCACGGAGTAGGTGGCCGCAGGCGCGTGCTCGTCTTGCATGTCTTGTCCGCAGGTTCTCAGGCCGACATCACCACCGGGCCGCCCTTGGCAATGCCACGCTGGTAGGCGGGGCGCGCCTCCATGCGCTGTTTGTAGGCCTGCAGGTTGGGGCAGGCGCTGGCCTTGCTGGAGCGCGAGAGGGCGGCCTCCACCGCAAAGCTCATCTGAAAATCCGCCATGGTGAGGTGCTCGCCCGCAAACCAGCGGTGGTTGCCCAGGTGTTGCTCCATGAAGTCGAGCGCGGTGTTCACGTTGGGGTCAATCACCTTTTCCTGTACCTTGCCACACAGGGCTTTGGCGATGGGCTTGACGAAAAAGGGCATGGGCTGGGTCGGAATCGTCATGAACACCAGCTTCATCACCAGCCAGTTCATGAGCGAACCCTCGGCGTAGTGCATCCAGAAGCGGCACTGGCGGTACTCTGGCGTGCGCGGCGCTGGTTGCAGATGGACCAGGTCACCGCCCGCCTGGGCGCCGTAGGTCTCCACCAGGTATTCGACGATCGCGCCAGACTCGGCGATGACCTCCTTGCCGTCAGTGATCACCGGGGATTTTCCCAGCGGGTGGATCTTCTTGAGCTCGGGCGGGGCCAGCTTGGTGGCCTTGTCGCGTTGGTAGATCTTGAGCTCGTAGGGAACGCCCAGTTCTTCGAGCAGCCAGAGAACGCGCTGCGAGCGCGAGGTTTCAAGGTGGTGGACGGTGATCATGGGTGAACATTTGAACAGTTTGCCGGAGCGCGGTGCAAACCTGTGGGTGGCAAGGACGGCCCTGAAAAGCAAAAAGCCCTCTGGCGAGGGCTTTTTGCAGAGGACCCACCGCAGTCGGCCCTTGGCGATCTGGCGATCAGCCGCCCTTCTTGGAGCGCTTGCCAGGGTTCTTCTTGCTGCGGGTTGCCACACCGCGCTCCAGGCTCACGCGTTGGCCACGGCCGCCGGTTGGCAGGGTGTAGCCGGGCACGGGCGTAGGGCGGGGAGTGCGCTTGCGGTCTGCTTCGGTGACGATCTTGTTGCCCATGGTAGGTCTCAGAGTTGGTGGAAAAAAGGGAGATTTTAGGCCACAGCCGGGTCGCCGGGATTTTGACCGGTGTTTGGCAGGACCTTTAGGGGGTGACAAAACCTGCAGCCACGCCTGCAGCCACACCCGCGCCATGGTCGGTGGACAGGGCCTGCGTGCAGTGGCGAGGCAGTTCAAAACCCCGCGCTGCGTCTTGGATGGCAGTCGTGCGGATGACGGGCGGCTTGGCCCACACGCCACCAAAGATGGTGGCAAAGGCGACGTCCGCCGCGTCCCGCCCCACGCCAAAACGCAGCAGGCCCATGGGGATCGCCGTGCCAGACGGGTCAAAGATGTACCAGCGGTCGCCCAGGTACACCTCCACATACGCATGAAAATCGGGCGGTCCGAGGGCCGGGTCAGCGCCGTAGTCGGTTCCGGTGGTGAAGCGGGCCGGGATGTTGATGGCGCGGCACAACGCAATCATGAGATGGGCGAAGTCGCGGCAGACGCCCACCTGCTCCACCAGCGTGTCCACCGCAGAGGTGTTCGAGTTGGACGTGTTGGACGTGAACGCCACATGCCGCTGCACCCAGTCGCATATCGCCTGCACCCGGCTGTGCCCTTGCCACAGGGCCCCAAACTCATTCGTAGCCAGGCGCAGCAGCCGGTCGGACTGGCAATACCGGCTGGGGTAGATGTAGCCCATCACCTCCTGTGGCAGACGCCTCACCGGCACTTCTGGCAGTTGGGCGGGGTCGACGCGGTAGTGGTTGATATCCACCGTGGCGGAATACGTTAGCTCCAGCGTGCCAGGCTCGCCATGCAACCGCAGGTAGCGGTTGCCCGTGGCTGGATCGGTATGAACGTGGTGGGCAATGGGCTGGTTGATGACCAGGCGCTCCGCGCTCACAGACTGGTTGGGTGTCTGCGCAGCGTGGATGTTGAAGACAAAATCAGCGCCGTGCTGGTCCACCTCGTAGCTCAGATCAATCTGCAGTTCCATGCGCACGCGGTCATGGCTCGGTTGGGCTGCAGGGGCCGCTGGCGCGGGGTAGGGGGCGGGCCAGGTGGCAGCGTTGCGGTTGTTTGGCTGCAGGGGAGGGCTTTGGGTGTTTGCCATGGGCATGTCCTTCGTGCGCTGCATGCCGGGGCATCCGGCACAGCAGCGTGACTTGAGGATAGTCTCTTCTTTCGCGCCCGATGTAGGCGAACGGCCCGCTGCAATGCCCGCCCGTTACCCATTCAGGAGCGCCGGCAGGTCACCTCGTCAGGCAGGTACCGCAAGGCGTGCCAGCACCTCGGTCTTGCCGCTGCGATCTGCTCGCAGGATCAGCCCTTCACCCGAACTGGTATTGGTCTTTGCCAGATCGGACAGCACAAACATATGGGTGACCCACACTTCAAAACGGCCCGCCCGTAGCGACGCAGCAGAGAGTGCCGCGCGCAGTTCCCGCAGATGGCTCGCTCCCGTGGTCTCGGGGCTGCCGTGGGGCGAGCCCAACGCTGGCCAGACCTGGGGCGCACCAAAGGCAAGGGTGGCACTGTCCACACACCGGCACCAGGGGCTCGAAAAAACCTTGTCCGGCTGCAGTTGCCTTTGTTGAAACCACATGCCCACGCGCCGCGCCTGCGCCCGGCCTTCTTCGCTCAGATTGCGTTGGGTGCTGCAGTCACCCAGGCGAAACCCGGGTGGGTCAAACGTGCCAGGGGCCAGCGAGTGGCGGAAGGCTGCCACCACACCACCCTCGCGCAACAAAGCCTCGGCGTCCGAGTCTTGGGCCGCCCAGTTGCGCAGGCTGGCAAAGGCCAGCCCGGCGCCCAATACCGCACGGCGGGCAACGTGCGGCTCAAGCGGCAGGCTGGAAGGCATAGCCGTTGCCCGACGCCGCCACGCGGCCAAAGGCCGGGAAGGGGAAGTGGAAACCGCCCAGCATGGCGTTGCTGGTGGTAATGCGCTGGAACACATCGCGCCGCACCTTGCGCGCGGCCTCGGCGTCCATGTCAAACGTCACGGCCCAGTCGGGGTTGCGTGCGAACAGCGCAGGCACATTGGTCAGGTCCGCCACGTAAAAGAACTTCTGGCCTGACGAAGTCAGCTCAAACAGCGTGTGTCCTGGCGTGTGGCCGTAGGCCGCCACAGACTTGATGCCTGGCGCCACTTCCGCATCGGCCACAAACTGCACCAGCGTGTCGGCGGGAATGGTGGCAAAGGTGCGCCGCACGTTCTCGAACGCGCCCTTCATGCCTGCGGGCGCTGCAGCCATGCGGGCATCGTCCATCCAGAACGCGTGTTCGGCCGCGGGCACCATCACCTTGGCCTTGGGGAACACCAGCTCACCGGCCTTGTTGCGGATGCCATTGATGTGGTCCCCGTGGTAGTGGCTGATGAGCACCGTGTCGATGTCGGCCGCCTGCAAGCCGGCGGCGCGCAGGCTGTCGAGCAGCTTGCCCGTGGTGGCGCCGCCAAACTCGCCCAGGCCGGTGTCGATGAGGATCTTGCGTCCGCCCGTCAACACCAGGAACGGCGTGTAGGGCACGTCGATGTAGTCCGTAGGCAAGCCCTGGGAGGCCAGCAGCGCGCGCACTTCGGCCAGCGGTGCGTTTTTCACAAACTCCTCGCCCAGCGGGCGGCGTGTGATGCCGTCGTTCAACGCGATCACTTCGGCATCGCCCACCTTCATGCGGCGGAAGGCGGGGCTGGGCAGGGTGGGCGTGCCGAGGTTGGGCGCGTTCTGGGCCCAGACGGGCACAAAGGATCCTGCGGCGTATACGGTGGTGGCGAGGCTTGCACCCAGGAAGTGGCGACGAGACAGCATGAAACTCTCTGGTAATGAGTTGAACTGATGAGTCGCAACTGTAGCGGTGCCAAGAGTTTGCCGTTTGCCGATGCGCTAACCTGTGTGCAACGTGGGGCTTTTGCGGGTAACTGGGGTTAACCCCTTGGCGGAGGCTTATTCGACCGCGAAGGCTTCGCGCAGCGCATCGCAAAAGGCCGCATTGCCGCTGACCGTCAGGGTGATCGTGGTCCGGGGTGGGGCGGGGCTGCCTGCCGCCGCGTGCAGCTGCCCGGCGGACTCATCAAATGTCAGCACCAGCGATGTGCTGACTTCCTGCGCACCCTGCAGGTCGTATTGCCATTCGCCCCCATCTTCCGAGGGGCCCCGGACATCGGGGAAATGCTGGTGTGCCCAGGCCAGCACGGCACTGATCTCGGCGTGCAACGCGGGAATCTGTGCGGACGACACGCTGGCCATGGCATCAAAAGTACCCACACCGTCCGCATCCTCGCTGTAGTCAAAGTCCAGGTAGCTCAGTTTCATGTTTGTCATTCAAGAGGGCGTCATGCCCGGGTGAGGTCGGCGCAGCCGAGGACCAGCACCCCAGCAACGCCGTCGGGGTGATGTGCGGCGGGTCACGCCCGAAGTACTGCCGGGTCAGTTTGGTCAGAACGGTTTGCTCAAACGGCGGCAAGAGGTCAGCAGTATCTCGCTCTGTGGGAACGAAGCGACTCGTTGCCGAGGTCTTGGCTCCCCCGCTCCGATTGTCTTGGATGGAGTCTTTGGCCGGGAGGAGTTCGCCCCTCAAGGCTTGTGTGGTGCTGCGCCGGACGCCGACCAAATTGCACTTATCGCCGGTTGCCGGTGCCGAATTTGCACTTTTATCGGCACCTGGCGCAAGCTGTGTCTATCCCAATAGCTCCTAAATTAATAGCTAAATGCCTTTGTGGCAGCTTTGGTGTTGCACCACCACCTGTCGGGAAAACCCTGAACCTTGCTCGCTTCCATCCGTTCACAATGCGGCCAACTGGTCTGACCAATTTACCTTTGAGCCAATTTCCGCATGCCTTTTCAACCCATAGAGCCCCGCCGCTTGTACCGCCAGATTGCCGACCAGCTGCGCCAGCTCATTCAAAGCGGCGAATTTGCCGTGGGATCCAAACTGCCCGCCGAGCGCGACCTGGCCGCAAAAATGGGCGTGTCCCGCCCGTCGGTGCGGGAAGCGCTGATTGCGCTGGAGGTGGAGGGCCTGATCGAGGTGCGCATGGGCTCGGGCATTGTGGTCATTGGCCGCGAGAGCGTGCGCCTGCTGGACAACGCGCACGGCCCGCTGGAAATCATTCGCGCACGCCAGCTCATCGAATGTGAACTGGCCGCGCTGGCCGCTAAAAGCACCGACCCCACGCTGGTGCCCGACCTGTTGGAGACCCTGCGCGACATGGAGGCCGACATTGCCGCGCGCACCCTGCCCATCCGCGGCGACCGCGCTTTCCACATCCGCATTGCCCAGGCCAGCGACAACAGTGCCCTGCAAGCGGTGGTGACCCAGCTATTTGACGAGCGCAATGGGCCACTGTTCACCACGCTGGGTGGCCACTTCGAGCGCGAAGCCACCTGGAAAGAGGCGGTGGACGAGCACCGCGCCGTAGTCGCCGCTATTGCCTCCCGAGACCCCGACATGGCCCGCGCCGCCATGAGCGGTCACCTGGACCGCTCGCACCAACGTTTCTCGGCCGGCTGGAACAGCCCCGCCGACGCGTGAACCCACCGGACGCCTGACCATGAGCCTTGCCTGCACCCTGAATGGCCCGCTGAACCTCAGCGTGGAACAACTTGCCCTTCAGGAGCCCGGCCCCGGCCAGGTGCGCCTGCGCCTGGGTGCGGGTGGCATCTGCGGGTCGGACCTGCACTACTACCAGCATGGCCGCGCCGGCATCTTCGCCATCCGCGCGCCCTTTGTGCCGGGGCATGAAGCCTCGGGCGTGGTGGACGCCGTGGGCGAAGGGGTGACCAAGGTGCAACCGGGGCAAAAAGTGGCGGTCAATCCTGCCCACCCCTGTGGCGTGTGCCCCGCCTGCCGCGCCGGGCGCAGCAACCTGTGCGAGAAGATGGTGTTCCTGGGCAGCGCGGCCATTTTTCCGCACATCCCCGGTTTCTTCCGCGAGCACTTTGTGATGCACGAGGCCCAGCTCACTGCCATTGACGAGGATGTGAGCCTGGGCGAAATTGCCTGTGCCGAGCCCCTGTCGGTGGGCCTGCACGCAGTGCGCCGCGCGGGCGAAATTCTGGGCGCCACCGTGCTGGTCACCGGCGCGGGCACCATCGGCTGCATGTCGGTCATTGCCGCGCGCCTGGCCGGTGCCGGCCGCGTGATTGCCTGCGACCCCAGCGAGCGTGCGCGCGCAATGGCGCTGACTGTGGGCGCTGACGAAGCCTTGCCTGACGCCGGCGCCTGGAAGGGCCGCGCGGATGTGGCGCTGGAAGCCGCAGGCCACCCTGCCGCGCTGGCCAGCTGCCTGGCGGCAGTGCGCCGCGGCGGGCGCGTGGTGCAGGTGGGCACGCTGCCGCCCGAAATTCCTTTCCCGGCCAACGACATCATGTCTCGCGAGCTGGACTACGTGGGCGCCTTCCGCGCCGACATCGAATTCGACTGGGCCGTGCAGGCCATTCGCAGCCGGCGGGCCGATGTGCGCCCGCTCATCAGCGCCCAGTTGCCGATCAGCCAATCGAAAGCGGCCTTCGATCTGGCTTTGGACAGAGGCCGCAGTACCAAGGTGCAGCTTGTTCCCGGCTAAACCCCGGTGACGACCCGGCTGCGCAACATTCACAACAACAGGAGACAAAGAGCATGACATTCCAACGGATTACCCTGGCCCTGGCTGCAAGCCTTTTGGTTGCGGCCCCCGCCTTTGCGCAGACCAAGCTCAAGTGGGCCCATGTGTACGAGCCGGGCGAGCCCTTCCACACCGCATCGGTGTGGGCCGCCGAAGAGATCAAGAAGCGCAGTGCCGGCCGCTACCAGATCGATGTGTACCCCGCGTCGCAACTGGGCAAGGAGAACGACATCAACCAGGGCCTGAGCCTGGGCACGGTGGACATCATCATCTCGGGCTCGAGCTTTGCGGCCAAGGCCTTTCCGCGCATCGGCGTGACCTATTACCCCTACACCTTCCGCAACGTGGACCACCTGCTGGCCTACACCAAGAGTGACATCTACAAAGAGCTGACCGCCGGCTACGAACAGAAAAGCGGCAACCAGATCATTGCGACCACCTACTACGGCACCCGCCATACCACCAGCAACAAACCCATTGCCAAGTGCGCTGACCTCAAGGGCCTGAAGATGCGCGTGCCCGACGTGCCGGCCTACCTGGCCATGCCACGCGCCTGCGGTGCCAACACCTCGCCCATCGCGTTTGCCGAGGTCTACCTGGCGCTGCAAAACGGCACCGTGGAAGCGCAGGAAAACCCCTTGCCCACGATTGAGGCCAAGAAGTTCTACGAAGTGCAAAAACACATCGTGTTGACCGGCCACATCGTGGACCACCTGAACACCGTGGTGGCGGGCGGGCTGTGGAAAAAACTGTCGGACGCCGACAAGAAGATGTTCTCGGAAGTGGCGCTCGAAGCCGCTGCCAAGGCCTCCAAGGAAGTGGCCGCCCGCGAGAGCGAACTGGCCGCCGTGTTCCGCAGCAAGGGCATCAGCGTGACCGAGGTGAACACCGGTGAGTTCCGCGACACCGTGCTCAAGAACGTGCCGTTTGAGCAATACGGCTACCAGAAAGCCGACTGGGACCGCATCCAGGCCATCAAGTAAGGCGACACCATGACGCTTCACAGCTCCCTGCCCCTGTCGGGCGGCGCGGCGGAGTCGCATCCCGTCGAAACCAGCGCGGAAGCGCTGGTGGCCAGCTTCGCAGAGGCCGACCAGCACACAGTCGACCTCTCCGTCTACGGCGTCGAGGACTGGATTTGCCTGGGCTTTTTCTGGACCATGGCCGGCTTGGTATTTCTGCAGTTCTTCAGCCGCTATGTGCTGAACGATTCGTTTGCCTGGACTGAAGAGTTGGCCGTGTACTGCCTGATGCCGGTGGTGTTCATCGGGGCGTCCATGTGTGTGCGGCGGGTGCGGCACATCCAGGTCAACCTGGTCTACCGCTACCTGCCCGTTCCTGCAGGCCGGGCCCTGTCGACGGCGGTAGACATCGCCGCTATTGCCTTCTACAGCTATGGGGCCTGGCTCGTTGCACGCTACGCACTGGCAGTGAACAACGAACCCATGACCACCATCGACTGGAACAAGAGCCATGTGTACTGGCTCGCGTTTGCCGGTTTTGCCCTCATGGCCCTGCGGGCCGTGCAGGTGGCCATCGAAAACTGGCGGCGCGGCTTCTCGGCACTGCAAAACCCTGGCTTCTTTGACGGCTCCACCGACTGAACGGAACCTGCACCATGCTGATCCTGATTGTTTCCTTTTTGGGGCTGATGTTGTGTGGCCTGCCGGTGGCGGTGGCCATGGCCGGCGGCTCGCTGGTCTACATCCTGGTGTCGGGCAGCGTGCCCGACATCGTGCTGGCCCAGCGCATGATTGCGGGCATCGAGTCTTTCCCGCTGCTGGCCGTACCCTTCTTCATCCTGGCTGGCAACCTGATGAACATTGCCGGCATCACCAGCCGCATCTACAACTTTGCCGTGGCGCTGGTGGGCTGGATGAAGGGCGGCCTGGGGCAGGTCAACATCATCGGCTCGGTCATCTTCTCGGGCATGTCCGGCACGGCCATTGCGGATGCTGCCGGCTTGGGCGCGATTGAGATCAAGGCCATGAAAGAGCACGGCTACAGCACCGAATTTGCCGTGGGCGTCACTGCTGCCTCGGCCACGCTGGGCCCCATCATTCCGCCCTCGCTGCCCTTTGTGATCTACGGGATGATGGCCAACGTGTCCATCGGCGCGCTGTTCGTGGCGGGCATCATCCCCGGCCTGTTCATGACCGTGCTGATGATGGCCACCGTGGCCTACTTTGCCCACCGCAATGGCTGGGGTGGGGACGTCGCTTTCCAATGGGCCCGCCTGGGCAGTGCCACGCTGGAGATTCTGGTGGTGCTGGCCTTTCCCATGACGGTGTGGCTGGCGGTCAAGGCCGGCATGTCGGTCAACGTGGCTGCGGGCCTGGCCTTTGTGGCCCTGCTGGTGCTGGACTGGCGCTTCAACTTTTCGGCCGTGCTGGCCCTCATGGCGCCCGTCATCCTGATTGGCGGCATGACCATGGGCTGGTTCACCCCCACCGAGGCTGCCATGGCAGCGGTCATCTGGGCGCTGTTTCTGGGCCTGGTGCGCTACCGCTCCATGACCCTTCGCACGCTGGCCCAGGCCACGTTCGAGACGATTGAAACTACCGCTTCGGTGCTGTTCATCGTGACCGCGGCGTCCATCTTTGCCTGGCTGCTCACCACCACCCAGGCCGCCCAAGCCCTGGCGGACTGGATTTTGTCCATCACCAGCAACAAGTGGGTGTTCCTGCTGCTGGCCAACCTGCTGATCCTGTTTGTGGGCTGCTTCATCGACACGATTGCAGCCATCACCATCCTGGTGCCCATCCTCCTGCCCATCGTGCTCAAGCTCGGCATTGACCCCATCCAGTTCGGCCTGATCATGACGCTGAACCTGATGATTGGCCTGCTGCATCCTCCCTTGGGCATGGTGCTGTTTGTGCTGGCACGCATCTCCAAGCTTTCGGTCGAGCGCACCACCGTCGCCATCCTGCCTTGGCTGGTACCGCTGATGCTGGCGCTGATCGCCATCACCTACATCCCGGCGCTCACCCTGTGGTTGCCGCAGCAAATGGGGTTGGTCAAGTGAATCCGGTGATCCGCATTCACCCGCAAGACGATGTGGTCATCGCCCGGCAGCAACTGCTGGGCGGCACCCGCATTGAATCCGAGGGCATCACCGTCTCTGGCCTGGTGCCGCCAGGCCACAAGATCGCGGTGCGCGCCATTGCGGCCGGTGCGCCGGTGCGGCGCTACAACCAGATCATTGGTACCGCCACGCAGCCCATTGCGGCCGGCCAGCATGTGCACACGCACAACCTGGCGTTCAGCCACTTTGACCGCGGCCACACCGTGGGCGGCGATGTGCGGCCCGTGGCCTATGTCGATACCCCGGCCACGTTCGACGGCATCAAACGCCCCGACGGGCGTGTGGCCACGCGCAACTACATTGGGGTGCTGACCAGCGTGAACTGCTCAGCCACCGTGGCGCGCGCCATTGCCGACCACTTCCGCCGCGACATCCACCCCGAGGCCCTGGCTGCCTTTCCCCAGGTGGATGGGATCGTGGCCCTGACCCACGGCGCCGGCTGCGCCACCGACAGCGAGGGCGAAGGCCTGCAGGTACTGCGCCGCACACTCGCAGGCTACGCCCGCCATGCCAACTTTGCCGCAGTCATCGTGGTGGGCCTGGGCTGCGAGACCAACCAGATCCAGGGCCTGCTGGCGCAGGAAGGTCTGCGCGAAGGTGCCAAGCTGGTGACCTTCAGTATCCAGGACACGGGCGGCACCGCCAAAAGCGTGGCGCGTGGCATTGAGGTGGTGAAGCAATTGCTGCCCGAGGCCAATGCCGTGCGCCGCGAACCGGTGCCTGCCAGCCACCTGGTGGTGGGCCTGCAATGCGGCGGCTCCGACGGCTACTCCGGCATCAGCGCCAACCCGGCCCTGGGGGCGGCGGTGGACCTGGTGGTGCGCCACGGTGGCACGGCCGTGCTGTCCGAAACCCCCGAGATTTATGGCGGCGAACATTTGCTGCTGCAGCGCGCCGTGTCGCAAGCCGTGGCCGACAAGCTCGAGGCCCGCCTGCAGTGGTGGACCGACTACTGCGCCCGCCACCACGCCGAGATGGACAACAACCCGTCCGCCGGCAACAAGGCCGGCGGCCTGACCACCATCCTTGAAAAATCCCTGGGCGCCATTGCCAAGGGCGGCACCACGCCCATGGTGGACGTGTACGAATACGCCCAGCCCATCACCGCCAAAGGTTTTGTCTACATGGACACGCCGGGCTACGACCCGGTGTCGGCCACGGGCCAGGTGGCGGGTGGAGCCAACCTGATCTGCTTTACCACCGGCCGTGGCTCGGCCTATGGCTGCGCCCCCTCGCCCTCACTCAAGCTGGCCACCAACAGCGCACTGTGGGCCAAGCAGGAAGAGGACATGGACATCAACTGCGGCACCGTGATCGACGGCAGTGAGAGCGTGGAGCAGCTGGGCGAGCGCATCTTTCTGGAAATGCTGGCCGCAGCCTCGGGCCGCAAGACCAAAAGCGAGCTGCATGGCTACGGTCAAAACGAATTTGTCCCCTGGGCGCTGGGCGCCGTGATGTAACCCCTCTTCATCCGACAAGACCATGAAAATCACTTCCGCCAAAGTCATCATCTGCGCACCCAGCCGCAACTTTGTCACCCTGAAAATCGAAACCGACGAGGGCCTGACCGGCATCGGCGACGCCACCTTGAACGGCCGCGAGTTGGCCGTGGCCAGCTACCTCACCGAGCACGTCATTCCCTGCCTGATCGGCCGCGACCCGCAGCAGATCGAAGACATTTGGCAGTACCTCTACAAGGGCGCTTACTGGCGCCGCGGCCCGGTCACCATGAGTGCGATTGCCGGGGTGGACACGGCGCTGTGGGACATCAAGGCCAAGGCCGCCAACATGCCGCTGTACCAGCTGCTGGGCGGCAAGAGCCGCACCGGCGTCATGGTCTACGGCCACGCCAATGGCAAGGACATCACGCAGACCGTGGAAGAAGTGCTGCGCTACAAGGAGATGGGCTACAAGGCCATCCGCGCGCAAAGCGGTGTGCCGGGTTTGGAGAAGGTGTACGGCGTGGGCCGCGGCACCATGTTCTACGAACCGGCCGATGCCGACCTGCCCAGCGAGCACGACTGGTCCACCGAGAAATACCTGCGCCACACGCCCGAGCTGTTTGACAAGGTGCGCGCGGCCGTGGGGCCAGACATCCACCTGCTGCACGATGTGCACCACCGCCTCACCCCCATTGAGGCCGGCCGCTTAGGCAAAGACCTGGAGCCCTACCGCCTGTTCTGGATGGAAGACGCCACGCCTGCCGAAAACCAGGAGGCCTTCCGCCTGATCCGACAGCACACCACCACGCCGCTGGCCGTGGGCGAGATTTTCAACACCATCTGGGACTGCAAGGACCTGATCGAGAACCAGCTGATCGACTACATCCGCACCACCGTGGTCCACGCCGGCGGCATCACCCACCTGCGCCGCATTGCGGATCTAGCCGCGCTCTACCAGGTGCGCACCGGCTCGCATGGCGCCACCGATTTGTCGCCCGTGTGTATGGGCGCCGCGCTCAACTTTGACCTGTGGGTGCCCAACTTTGGCATCCAGGAATACATGCGCCACACCGACGAGACCGACGCCGTGTTCCCACACGCCTACAGCTTCAAGGACGGCTATATGCATCCCGGCGAGGCACCGGGCCACGGCGTGACCATCGACGAGGCCTTGGCCGCCAAGTACCCCTACAAACGTGCCTACCTGCCGGTCAACCGCCTGCAGCACGACGGTACGCTGACCAACTGGTGATGGCGGCCATGAACCGATTGAACGACACCACGGTGGGTACATTGCCTGCCGCCGTGGTGCGCCCGCCCTACAACCGCCGTGCGTTGAAAAACGGCATCGTGCATCTCGGCATAGGGGCCTTCATGCGCGCCCACATGGCCGCTGCCACCGAGGCCGCCATTGCCGCCGGCGACCTGCGCTGGGGCATCACCGGCGTGTCGCTGCGCCAAGCCGATACCCGCGATGCCCTGGCGCCGCAGGACGGGCTGTACACACTGGCGATTCGTGATGCGGATGCGCAAGGCCAACCCCGCCAGCGCCTGCAAGTCATTGGTGCCGTGCGCAACCTGCTGGTAGCACCCGAGAACCCGCAAGCCGTGCTGGAGGCGATAGCCGCCGCAGACACCCGCATCGTGAGCCTGACGGTGACGGAAAAAGGCTACTGCCACGACCCTGCCACCGGTGCCTTGCGGCTGGACCACCCCGACATCGTGCACGACCTGGCGCACCCGCAAGTTCCCCGCTCCGCCATTGGCATGCTGGTGTTCGGCTTGCAGCTGCGCCACGCCCAAGGCCATGGGCCGCTCACGCTCATGTCACTGGACAACCTGCCGGCCAATGGGCGTGTGCTGCGTGCCGCCGTACTGCGCTTTGCTGAAGAAATTGATAGCACCTTGCGCACGTGGATAGAGCGCCAGTGCCGTTTTCCATGCTCTATGGTGGACCGCATCGTGCCCAAAACCACCGATGGCGACCGTGCAATGGTGAGTGCTGCGCTGGGTTGCGTTGACGCCTGGCCCGTGCTGGGCGAGCCTTTTTTTGACTGGGCCATTGAAGACGAATTTGCCGCAGACCGACCGGACTGGACACTGGGCGGCGCACGTTTTGTGCCCGATGCCGAACCTTTTGAGCGGCTCAAGCTGCGCATGGTCAATGGCACCCACTCCAGCCTCGCCTACCTGGGCGCCATGGCCGGCTGGCAGACCGTGGACGAGGCGATTGCGCAGCCTGCATTGCACACGCACATCGAAGCGCTGATGCGCGACGAGATTGAACCCACCCTGCCTGCCTTGCCCGGCCTGGACCTGGCGGCCTACCGCCACAACCTGCTGGCCCGCTACGGTAACCCGGCCCTGGCCCACCGCACGCAGCAGATCGCCATGGACGGCTCGCAAAAACTGCCCCAGCGCCTGCTGGGCGCGCTGCGCGACCGCCTGGCCCGGCAACTGCCCGTGCCGCGTATGGCCCTGGGTCTGGCCGCGTGGATGCACTACCTGCGTGGCGTGGACGAACTGGGCCAGGCCTACGGCATTGACGACCCGCATGCCACCCAGCTCACCGCGCTGTACCAGCAGTCGCTGGGCCAAGGCGTGAGTCCGCACACCGTGCAAGCCATGCTGGCCTATGCGCCGGTGTTTGGCGACCTGGCGGGCCATGCAGCACTCACGGCGGCGCTGGTGCCCTTGCTGCAGTCGCTGCAAGCACACGGGGTTGCGGCCACCCTGGAAGCGGTGAACCACGGGGAGTTGACCGCATGAGCACGATGCCCGACACACTCGACGTCCTGTCCCTGGGCGAAACCATGGCGATGCTGGTCGCGCAAGAGCCCGGCCCACTGGCCGAGGTACAAAGTTTCAGCAAACGCATTGCCGGTGCCGACACCAATGTGGCCATCGGCCTGGCGCGCCTGGGCTTCAAAGTTGGCTGGGTGAGCCGCCTGGGGACGGATTCGTTTGGCAGCTATGTGCGCAAGACGATTGAGGCCGAGGGCGTGGACACCTCGCAGGTGGAGCTGGACCCGCAACGCTCCACCGGCTTCATGCTCAAGTCGCGCAGCGTGGACGGCAGCGACCCGGCGATTGAGTACTACCGCCGCGGCTCGGCCGCCAGCCAGCTCAGCGTGGCGCACTTGAAAACCGATTACGCGCTGCGCGCAAGGCATGTGCACACCACGGGCATCACGCCCGCCCTGTCGCCCGCCGCTCGCGAACTGGTGGTCCACGCCATGTTGACCCTGCGGGCCGCCGGCCGCAGCGTGTCGTTCGACCCCAACCTGCGCCCCAGCCTGTGGCCCGACGTAGCCACCATGCGCGACACCCTCAACGACTTGGCCCGCCATGCGGACTGGGTGTTGCCAGGCATTGATGAAGGCAAGCTGCTGACTGGGCAAAACACCCCGGCGGACATTGCCGCGTGGTACCTGGACCGGGGCGCCAAGGCCGTGGTCATCAAGCAAGGCGCTGAAGGCGCTTACTTCCGCACCGCCAGCGGTGAACAAGGGCAAGTGCCCGGTGTGACCGTGCCTGTGGTGGTGGACACCGTGGGTGCCGGTGACGCGTTTGCCGTGGGCACCATCAGCGCGCAGCTTGAAGGGCTGGGCTGGCCGCAGGCCGTGCGCCGCGCCAACTGGATTGCCTCGCGCGCACTGCAGGTGGTGGGCGACATGGAAGGCCTGCCCACGCGCGCGGAACTGAATGCACAGAATTTGGATTGAACGAAGGATCCCGTCATGCTGACCGTTGTTTGTGAAACCCCCGGCACTTTGCGTGCCCACGACCGCCCCCTGCCAGACCGTGCGGCCGACGAAGTGCTGCTGCGTGTCAAACGTGTGGGGGTGTGTGGCACCGACCTGCATATCTTCACCGGCAACCAGCCTTACCTGAGCTACCCCCGCGTGATGGGGCACGAGCTGTCGGGCATTGTGGAAACCGCGCCTGCTGGCAGCGCCCTGCAATCCGGCGACACGGTGTACGTGATGCCCTACCTCTCGTGCGGCACCTGCATTGCCTGCCGCGCCGGCAAGACCAACTGCTGCACCCGCATCCAGGTGTTGGGCGTGCACACCGATGGCGCGTTTACCGAATACCTGTGCGTGCCCCAGCAGTTTGTGCACAAGGCCGAGGGTGTGTCGCTGGACCAGGCCGCCATGGTGGAGTTTTTGTCCATCGGCGCCCATGCCGTGCGCCGCTCGGGCGTGGGGCCAGGCCAGAGGGTGCTGGTGGTGGGCGCTGGGCCGATTGGCATGGCGGCCATGATTTTTGCGCAGCTGCGCGGCGCCACGGTCACTGCACTGGACGGGCGCCAGGACCGACTGGACTTCTGCACGCAGTCGCTGGGAGTGAGAGCCGGTGTTTCTTTGGGTGAGTCCGATGAGGCGCAACTCGCAGCACTGACAGACAGTGAGTTTTATGACGTGGTGTTTGACGCCACCGGCAACCCCAAGGCTATGGAGCGCGGCTTCCAATTTGTCGCGCATGGCGGCACCTATGTGCTGATCTCGGTGGTGGGCGCGAACATCACCTTCTCCGACCCCGAATTCCACAAACGCGAAATGACCCTGATGGGCAGCCGCAATGCCACCGCCGAAGATTTTGAGACCGTGCTGAACGCCATGCGTGAAGGATTGATTCCACAGGCACTGAACACCCACCGTCTGACCCTGGCCGAAGTGCCCACCAAGTTCCAGGACCTGCTGGACCCCAAGGCCGGCGTGATCAAGGCGATTGTGGAGTGCTGACCGGCTCGCGCACCCGGTAGGTCCGCTGCAATGGACGGGCGCAGACGCCGCGTTGTGGGGGTTGTGCGTCAACCAGGCCAGGGGTTGGCTGCGGGCGCAGCCGAGACAAACCCAACCGCTCTCTAGAATCGCAGGGCGGCGCAGGCTGTAGAAGAAGAATGCCCTGCGCCATCCATCAACCCAAGGGAGCAGGATGTCTGAGAACGTGGTGTTGCAGGTGGAGGGCCTGTGTTTTGCCTACCCCGAATGTGGGGTGCTGGACCAGTGGTCGGCGGCGCTGCCCGCAGGCCTGGCGCTCGTGCGTGGTGACGAGAGCAGTGGCAAGACCACGCTGCTGCGCCTGCTGGCGGGGGAACTCACCGCGCAGGCTGGGCGCATCACGCTGCAGGGTGTGAACGCGCGCGAAACCCCCAAGGCCTATGCCCAACAAGTCTTCTGGGCCGACCCCCGCTCGGGCGACCTGGACCAACTCACGGCCCGTGGCTGGCTAGGCAGCCTTCCGGCGCGTTACCCATCGTGGGATGCCGCTGCACTGGCGGTCCACACCGAAGGGTTCAGCCTGCATGAACATCTGGACAAGCCGTTCTATGCGCTGTCCACCGGCAGCAAACGCAAGGTGCTCATGGCCGGGGCGCTGGCCTCGGGGGCGCCGCTGACCCTGATCGACGAACCGGTGGGCGGGCTCGACAAGCCATCGATGGCCTACCTGGGCCGCGCCCTGGCGCAGGTGGCCATCCAGCCCGGGCGCGTGGTGGTGGTAGCGCATTACGAGGCCTTGCCGGGTGTGCCCTGGGGCACGGTGGTGGAACTCCACGGTTGAACCGGGTCCTCGCCGCCGGACGCCGTGGCCGTCAACCTCCGCTTGTTTTAGACTGCACTGCTGTTTTGTGTTTCTCCGTTCCCCGAAGGACTGTTCCATGGACGCGCTTCTTTTTGCCCCGGTGGCGGTTGCCATTGCGCTCACGCCCGGACCCAACAATTTCTGTGGCCTCAACAACGGCATTCGCGCGGGGATTGGTGCGGCCATGGTGGCGACGCTGGGGCGGGTGGCTGCGTTCGCGATTTTCCTGACGGTGTCCGCGGTGGGCCTGGGGGCGATGTTGCTGGCGTCCGAGGCCGCCTTCACGGCCGTGAAGTGGGTCGGGGCCTGCTACCTGTTCTGGCTGGGCTGGCGCGCGTGGCGCAGCCGCGAGTTCAGTGGGCTGGACGTGGTGGACGGCGCAGATGGGGGTGTGGTGAAAGCGGGCGGCACCCCGGTGCGCCTGCAATCGCTCATCGCGCAGGAGTTCTTGCTGGGAATCACCAATCCCAAGGCCATCATCCTGTTTGCGGCCATCTTTCCGCAGTTCATCGACCCCAGCCAGCCGGCCCTGCGCCAGTTTGTGGTGCTGGGGGCTGTGTACCTGGGGGCCGAGTTTGTGTCCACGGCGGTCTACGCGGCCGGGGGCCGGCAGATCCGCCGGTTTATCCGCACCTCGCGGGGCGTGGTGCGCCTCAACAAGGCCACCGGCGGATTCTTCATGGGGGCGGGTGGCCTGCTGCTGGCCACCAATCGGTAAAAACTCTCGGGGACTACATCGCCTTGAACAGGTGCGCGTAGAGGCGGCTCACCGGCAGCTTTTCAGCGCGGCCCGCCAGCTCCAGATGCAGCTTGCCCGCCTCGTCGCGGGTCACGGTGGTGATGGCACTGGCGCGCACCAGGGTGCTGCGGTGGATCTGCCAGAACACCTGGGTGTCCAACTGGCCGATCAGGTCCTTGAGCGGCGTGCGAATCAGGTATTCGCGCGCCGCAGTCAGCACCCGCACGTATTTGTCGGCCGCTTCAAAGTACAGCACGTCGGCCACGGGCACCATGTGGATCTGGCTGCCGCTGCTGGCCTGGATGAGGGTGAGGGGCGTGGTGCTGCTCGGTGCCGCCGCAGCGGGCGGCGACGCGATGCCGGGAGCTGTCAGCAGGTGGCGCAGCTGCTCCATGGTTGCTTCTAAATTGATAGCTGGTTGCGCTTTATTCATCAGCGCCAGCTGCAGTTTTTGCACGGTTTTTTGCAGCCGGGCCGCCTGCACGGGCTTGAGCAGGTAGTCCACGGCCTGCGCTTCAAACGCCTGCACCGCGTACTGGTCGTAGGCCGTCACGAACACCAGCGCGGGAAAGGGCCGGCCCGAGGGGCCTTCGGTGGGCCAGGCGTCGGCCAGCTCCACGGCGGCGTCCAGGCCGCTCTGGCCGGGCATGCGGATGTCGAAGAACAGTACGTCGGGCAGCAGGGCCAGGGCCTGCTTGACGGCCGACAGGCCGTCCCCCACGGTGGCGGCAATCTGCAGCTCGGGCCAGGCCCGGGTCAACTCCTGCTGCAGCGCGGCGGCCAGCAGGTGTTCGTCCTCGGCAATCAGGGCGCGGGGGGCGGGCTGGTTCATGGGTGGGTGACAGATTTCAAAGGAAAAACGACGCTGGCGCTTGTTCCACCTGCGCTGGCAGCTATCAAATCAAGAGTTCCTGCAGCACCATGCAATGTGGCCAGGCGTTCGCGCACCTGGGTCAGGCCAAAGCTCTGGCCGGGGCCCGGGGTGGGCAGGGTGTCGGGAAGGCCCGCGCCGGTGTCGTTGACTTCGACGACCAGCAGTGGGCCGCTGGGCCCCGGGCGCGTGCTGGCGCGCACGGTGATGTGGCCGCCTTCCACCTGGGGCTCCAGGCCATGGCGGATGGCGTTTTCCACCAGCGGCTGCAGCAGCAGCGGGGGCACGGGCACATCCCGCAGCGCATCCGGCAGGTCCAGCGTATAGGCCATGCGCGGGCCCATGCGCACCGCCATCAGTTCCAGGTAGTCGCGCAGGCGGTCAAACTCGTTGGCCAGCGGATGCTGGGTGCTGCGCGACGCGGTGAGCGTGGCGCGCAGGTAGGCGATCATGCGGTCCAGCATCTCCTGTGCGCGCACGGGGTCGGTGCCGATCAGCACGCGCAGATTGGCCAGCGTGTTGAACAGCATGTGGGGTTCGAGCTGGGTTTCCAGGAGTTTCAGGCGGGCCTCGCTGGCGTGCATGCGCGCCTCGGCCATCTTGTCTTCCAGATACGCCGATTTGTGCATGGCGTAGAAGTAGTAGCTGCCCACCAGCCCGGCAATGGCCGTGATGAGGATGGAGGTGCGCTGGTCCGCCCCGGACAATGAGGTGCCAGCCGGGTAGAAGCGGAAGTAGTACACGCACAGCGCATCCGCCAGCAGCGTGCCCGCCAGGTAGCCGATGACGATGCCCGCAATCACCAGCGCAATGCCCTGCCAGCCCTGCGGCCAGCCCGTCTCGGCGGCCGATGGGATCAGCTCGCGGCCCAGGTCGATGATGGCCCAGGTGAAGGTGCCGATCAGCACCGAATACACCACCGGCGGCCCGTAGGGCTTGTCGGGCATGAAGGCGTACTGGAGGGTGGCCACGACCAGCGTGAAGGCCACCACCTGCAGGTAGTGCCGTAGCTTGCTGATGCCGTTGAACTGGTGCCGCAGTGTCATGGCCGGTTCTGGCGCTGCGGGTCTTGCTTCTGCGCCTGCGCGCGCTGCAGGGCTTCGCGCTCGCGCTGCACCATGCGCTCGCGCAGGCCGCTGCCGCTGCCCAGCAGGAATACCGATACCCCATGCAGCCCCAGCCCCAGCCCCCAGCCCAGCAGCGGGTAGACCGACCAGGGCCGCGTACCGAACGCATAGCGTGACATGGCAAAGAGCGCCGCGTTGACCAGCACGAACGCCACGGCGTGCACGTACCAGCCCAGCTTGGCACTGGCGCGCCGGCGGGCCAGCGCTTCGATCTCTTCGGGGCTCAGGGGTGAGGACATGGCAGTGGCGGGGGGTAGGGTTGGAAGCTGGGTGGCGCTGCAGGGATTCTAGGGGCGGGCTACGCAGGGCAGGCGTGGCGCGCCACCGTGGCCACAGCCTGGGCGTCCAGCGTCAGCCCGATGTGGTTGACGCCAGGCACGAGGGTGACGGGCACGGGCTTGCCGGCCTGGGCAAACACATCGGCAAAGCGGTCGGCGTAAAAAAGCTCATCGTCCTGCCCGGCCACGATGCAGACGGTGCCCCGGGCATTGCGGATGTCAGCCTGGTAGTCATTGTGGGGGCGGAAGTTGGTGGCTACCGTATATGAATAGCGGGGCGTGAGCAGCTCGCGTGCTGCATCGTTGAGGGCATAGCTCAGCACGGGCAGGTGGTTCCATCGGGTGATACCGATCTGGTTGAGCATCGTGATGGCAACCATGCGGGGCAGGCCTACCGACGCCCAGCCGCCGCTGTCAGGCCGCGATGTGGGTGCGTTGTGGTGCAAAAAAGGCGACAGCAGCACATAGCGGCCAAACAGGTCCTGCCGCGCGCTGCCTGCGAAACGCAGCGCAAACCCGCCGCCTGCCGAAAACCCCATCAGCGTTTGCGGGCCAGCGTGCGGCACGGCGCGCAGAAAGTCTTCGATGTCGTCTTCCAGCTGGCCCACATAGGCGGCCTGGCCCCGAGGGCCGGATGCGCCGTGCCCCCGTATGTCCAGGGTCGCCACGGCATGCCCCTCGGTCGCCAGTGCCTGCGCCAGCACATGCATGGACTGTCCGCGCGCGGAAGACCCATGCACCAGCACCACTCGGTGTTTTGGGGCGTCTGCCGTTGCCTGGGGGGGACTGTAGCTGTGCCATGCCAGCGATGTGCCATCGCGCGCTGTGTAACGCTGGGCCGGAGGAACGCGGCTGTAGTCCACGCCCTTGAACGGGTCGTTGACGCTGGTCAGTGGCGGGATGTTTTTGGGGCCGCCCCAGGCAATGGCGGCGGCAAGGCCTGCGAGGCCTGCGGCCAGGAGGATGGCTGTGATGAGCATGGGGTACCGGCGGCGGGGCCGCAGTGTGGCGGACGGCGTCATGGTGGCTAGCAGGCCGAGTGTGGCGGCAGAGAGGAGCAGCATGATGGGAGGGGCGAGTGGATTGTTGAGGCCCGGTCAGTGCGCCGCCTGCAGCGGTGGCGGCGCTTGCAGTGGCTGCAGGTGCTGCGCAAAGAAAGCCACGATCCGTGCATCCACTTCGGGCAGCACCTTGCGGTCAAAACCGGGGGGATCGCCCAGCAGCGCGGTTTGCACATCGTTGAGCAGGTGCAGCGGCGGCATGGGCGAGAGCATGGCGCCGTGGCTGGCGCCCGGCAGGTGGGCCACATGGGTGCAGCGGTCCTGGCAGGCAGAGAGCACAGCGCTGCTGTGAAAGCGCGGAATCTGGTTGACATCCATGCCAGCGGTCACCAGCCCCAGTGCGATGCGCGGGGTGGCGAGGGTAGCCATGTCAAAGTCTGCCGCAAAGGGCACGCTGGCCACGGCCGCCTGCACGCGCGGGTCCTGGTGCGTGTAGGCGGTTTCATCGCCAAAACGGTGGCGTATCACGGCCAGTGCAAACCATTTCTTCAGGCCGTCCAGCAAGTTGCCGTGCAGCCGGGTGATAAACCCGACGCAGGAGGAAAAATCCTCGGCGATGTGGGCCTCGCAGTGCTGGCGGAAGCGTGCGGGCGACCATGCGCCGCCTGCCAAGCTCAGGGCAGTGTGGCCACCGGCGGAACCGCCGAAGACCCCCACTTTGTCCAGGGCCAGCAGCGGGGCCAGGCGGGTGTCCTGGGCCACGGTGTCGATGGCGCGGGAGACCTCTGCGGGGCGGCGCTTCCAGCTCTCGGGGCCGGGGGTGGACGGGTCCCTGGAGCTGTCTCCCGCATGTTCGGGCAATGCCACGACAAAACCTGCGGCCACCATTGCGCGCGCGAGATCGGTGTGTACCCACGGGTTGCCGCCCGACCCGTGCGTGATGACGATCAGGCGGCCGTTGCCCCGCACGGGGGTGCCTTGCCAGGCCAGCTGCAGCTGGAAGGGGCCGCGTTGCACGGGTTCGTCGGCGCTGCTGCTGGGGTAGAACACCGTGACGGGGCCATCCCCCGGCAAGCCCGGCAGTTCCGCCAGGCCGGTGCCCGCCTGGCATGCGGCGGCAGCGCCCAGGGCCAGCAGGGCGAGGGTCAGGCGTCGAAGCATCTTCATGGGATTTCTTTCGTGCGGATGGAGGGTGTTGGCGGGTTCAAGGACGTGGGCCCTGCTGTGCCAGTCGGTCTCGCTCGGCCTGCACCATGCGCTCGTGCAGCCCACCGCCCGCGACCAGGAACACCACCGCCCCATGCACCGCCAGGCCGATGCCCCATCCCAGTGCGGGGTACACCGCCCAGTGCCGGCCACTGGCGGCCGACAGGGTGATCAGCAGCAGGTTGACCAGCAGATAGACCCCGGCGTGCATGTACCAGCCCAGCTTGGCCCCGGCGCGCTTGCGGGCCAGGCGTTCGATGGGGTCTTGGGTGAGGTGTGCGTAGCGCATGGTGATGTCTCCAGGCAAGGTGAGGCAGTTCGATGGAAGTGGAGGGTTCGGGCGGGGCTCAGGTGCCCACGGGGGCTGCGCCGTAGACCACGCTTTGCTGTGCCAAGCGCCACATCCGCAGTGCACGGGCGGCGAACAGCCCATTGAACACGCCATACAGGGCCGAGATCTGCAGGGCAAAGGCGCCATCCCGCGCCAGGGAGGGCTGCATGGCCAACTCGACCCCCACGAAATACTTGGTGAGAAAGATGCCGACGATCAGTGCGAGCGGCATGGCGCTGCCTGGCACGTAGAAGCTGCGCGACGAGGATGCGTAGAGCGTGCCGGTGGGGGCCGTGGGCTGGAACCACAGGGCCAGTGCGGTGATTGCGGCCGCGGCAGCCAGCCAGGCGCCTACGGCCTGTGCGGCCATGGGCGCCGAACTGCCGAATGCCGACAGGACGCCGGCGACCGAAAAGACGGCCATGCCCAGGGGCATGAGCTGGGTCCGGCGCAGGCTGGCGGTGCGGTCGTACAGCTGGCTGGCTCCCAGCCCCACCAAGGCAGCCAGCAGGCCCCAGACCCAGTAGGGGGTGTGGGTGACGACCTGGATCAGCGCCTGAGGCTGGTGAACAATCATATTGAGCAGCATGGTGTGGCTCCTGGGTAGGGATGGATAGGGGGGTGGAGGAAAGAGTCAGATCACGCCCAGTGCAGACCAGAGCGAGTGCCCCAGAAAGCGTCCGGGAAGAAGGGTGAAGCCACCGGCCACCACGCAGGCGCCGATGTAGACCTTTTGCATGGTCTGGCGGTGGCCTTCGATGTTGCGGCGGGCCAGGAAGACAAAGGACAGCACCAGCAGGCCCAGCGTGACCGGAATCAGCAGGTGGATGGGCCCGAAGCTCCCCCAGCGGGGACCATGGCCTCCATTGATGAAAATGGCAGAGACAGCCGCGGCCACCATCAGGGTCACCCAGGCGTACCCGGCGGCGCGGTGCAGGCGGGGGCGTTGGGTAGCGCCCTTGCGGGCCCACAGGGCGATGGGGCCGATGGCGGTGGCTGCCAGCGCAGCGGCGAGGTGGATGGCGATGACGGGGGTGAGTTGCATGGCGGTGCTCCGGGCTCGTTCTTCAATGGAGCGGACTTTGCCGCCACCGCCGGAGTGATTCCAGCGGCTTGCGACGAAATGCGGATCGACTGCCGCGAAATGCAGGAGCGCGGCGCGACCTGTGGGTGCTTCCGGGGGCGGTCGCTGGGGCATGGGTCTCCCTGCTCCCATGGCTTTGACCCCAAGGTTTACTTTTCTTCGCACAGCGTTCAAGGCAGAGCGCGAAATGAGCCTCTACGATCCGGTACGGTTGGACCCCGGCCCAGCCTGCACCCGAGAACACGAATCAGGACCGCCATGAATCCCCAAGAAGTCAACGCGCCCCCGCCATCGGCGATTCCTCCCGCCCCCTCTGGCAAACCGCCACGACGTTCCCGCTGGGTAGGGAGTCTTCTGGCCCTGGTACTGGTGGCGCTGGTGGGGGGTGCCGCGTGGTATCTCATCGAGCGGGCCAATGGCGAATCCAGCGGCGGCCCGGGCAATCCAGGGGGTGGACGCCCCATGGTGACGGTGGGGGACGCCCTGGTGCGCAAGGCGGATTTGCCGGTGGTCGTCGACGCACTGGGTACGGTGATCCCGGCCACCACGGTCACGCTGCGGCCCCAGGTGTCGGGCATGCTGACCCAGGTGCTGTTCACCGAGGGCCAGATGGTCAAGAAGGGGCAGTTGCTGGCGCAGATCGACCCCCGTCCCTTCGAGCAGGCACTGATGCAGGCCCAGGGCACCCGCCAGCGCGACGAGGCGCAGCTGGAGAACGCCCGCCTGACCCTGGAGCGTTACCGCACCCTGTTGTCGCAAGACTCCATCGCGCGCCAGGATGTGGACACCCAGGCCGCGCTGGTCAAGCAGCTGGAGGGCACGGTGGTGACCGACAAGGCCCAGGAGGGCACGGCACGGCTGAACCTGGACTACACGCGCATCACATCGCCAGCCACAGGGCGGATCGGCTTGCGCGCCGTGGATGCAGGCAACTACGTGACCTCGGGCGACACGGCAGGCCTGGCCACCATCACCCAGGTGGCCCCGATCGATGTGCAGTTTTCGGTGCCGCAGGACCGTGTGGCAGACATCCAGGCCGCCCAGGCCACTCATGGCGGCGCGGATGCATTGGCCGTGACGGCACTGGACCGCACCCGCAAGGCCGAGCTCGACAAAGGCCGGTTTTCTACGCTGGACAACCAGGTCGATACCACCACAGGCACCGTCAAGGCCAAGGCGCGGTTCGAGAATGCGGCGGGCGCGCTGTTTCCCAATCAGTTCGTGAACGTGCAGCTGCTGCTGCGCAATGTGCCTGCGCTGGTGGTGCCCGTGACTGCCGTGCGCACGGGGGCCAATGGCGACTATGTCTATGTCATCAACGAAGACCGCACGGTGTCGCTGCGCAAGGTCAAGCGCGGCCAGGCCACGGTGGGGCTGATGGCGATCACCGAGGGCCTGAAGGAGGGCGAGCGTGTGGTGACCGAGGGCGGGGACCGTTTGCAGGATGGCATGGCCGTGCAGCTGCCGGGTGCGCAGGCCGCACGCCCACCCCGCGCGGGGGCCAGCAGCCCGCGCAGCGGCGCTTCGGGTGAAGGTCGCCAGCGCCGTCAGCGCCCTGCGCAAAACCCCTGAGCGCGGATGCCAGCATGAGCCCATCGCGTCCGTTCATTGAAAGGCCCGTGGCCACTGCGCTGCTGATGATTGCCATCGTGCTGGCAGGGTTGCTGGGTTTCCGTTTCCTTCCGCTGTCGGCACTGCCCGAGGTGGACTACCCCACCATCCAGGTTCAGACCTTGTACCCTGGGGCCAGCCCCGAGGTGATGAGCCGCACCGTGAGTGCTCCGCTGGAGCGGCAGTTTGGCCAGATGCCGGGGCTGGAGCGCATGGCTTCCACCAGCGCCTCGGGGGTGTCCATCATCACGCTGCAGTTTGGCCTGGGGCTGGCGCTGGATGTGGCCGAGCAAGAGGTGCAGGCCGCCATCAATGCCGGCAACTCGCTGCTGCCAGCGGACCTGCCCGCGCCGCCGGTGTACGCCAAGGTCAATCCGGCGGATGCACCGGTGCTGACGTTGGCCATCAGCTCTGACACGTTGCCGCTCACCGAGGTGCAGAACCTGGTGAACACGCGCCTGGCGCAGAAGATCAGCCAAGTATCAGGCGTGGGGCTGGTGTCGCTGGCGGGCGGGCAGCGGCCTGCGGTGCGCATCCAGGCCGACACCAAGGCGCTTGCGTCGTATGGTATTGGCCTCGACACCCTGCGCACGGCCATCACGTCGGCCAATGCCAACAGTGCCAAGGGCAGCTTTGATGGCCCGCAGCGCTCCTACACCATCAACGCCAACGACCAGTTGTTGACGGTGGACGACTACAAGAACCTCATCGTGTCGTGGCGCAACGGTGCGCCGGTGCGCATGCTGGAGGTGGCGCGGGTGGTGGACAGCGCCGAGAACAACCGCCTGGGCGCCTGGGCGGGCGAGACTCCGGCGATCATCCTCAACGTGCAGCGCCAGCCGGGCGCCAACGTGATCGCCACGGTGGACAACATCAAGAAGCTGCTGCCCGAGCTGCAGGCGGGCCTGCCCGCGTCGCTCAAGGTGCAGGTGTTGTCTGACCGCACCACGGGCATCCGGGCCTCGGTGCACCATGTGGAGCTGGAACTGGTTCTGGCCGTGCTCATGGTGGTGTTGGTGATCTTCTTCTTTCTGCACAGCCTGCGCGCCACGGTGATTGCCAGCCTGGCCGTGCCCATTTCGCTCATCGGCACCTGTGGCGTGATGTACCTGCTGGGCTACAGCCTCAACAACCTGAGCCTGATGGCGCTGACGATTGCCACAGGCTTCGTGGTGGACGATGCCATCGTGATGATCGAGAACATTGCGCGCTACCTGGAGGAGGGGGAGTCGCCGTTCCAGGCGGCGCTCAAGGGGGCCACGCAGATCGGTTTCACCATCATCTCGCTGACCGTGTCGCTGATCGCGGTGCTCATCCCGCTGCTCTTCATGAGTGATGTGGTGGGCCGGCTCTTTCGCGAGTTTGCGGTCACGCTGGCCATCACCATCCTGATCTCCGGCGTGGTGTCGCTCACGCTCGTGCCCATGATGGCGGCGCGCTGGCTGCGCCCGGAGCCCGTGGGAGGCCCGCAGGGCGTCGCAGGGCGCATCAACCGGGGGTTCGAGCGGGTGATCGGGGGCTACGACCGCTGGCTGCAATGGGTGCTGCGCCACCAGGGCGCAACCATGGTCGTGGCTGTGATGACGCTGGCACTCACGGCACTGCTGTATGTGGTGATTCCCAAGGGCTTGTTCCCCACGCAGGACACCGGGCAACTTCAGGCGCGCATCGAGGCATCGCAAGATGTCTCATATGCCCGCATGACCGAACTGCAGCAAGCGGCCGTGCGCGCCATCCTGCAGGACCCGGATGTGTTGTCGCTCAGCTCGTTTGTGGGTGTCGATGCGGCCAACAACACCATGCTCAACGCCGGGCGCATGCTGATCAACTTGAAGCCGCAGCGGGATGCGCAGGAAGCCATCATGCAGCGGCTGCGTGAGCATGTGCGGTCTGTGGCGGGTGTCACGCTGTACCTGCAGCCCACGCAGGATCTGACCATCGATGCGGAAACCGGGCCCACCGAGTACCGCGTGTCGATTGGCGGAGTGGACGCTGAGCAGGTCAATGGCTGGACCCGCAAACTCGCCCTGCGGCTGCAGAGCGAGCCCAAGGTGCGCAACGCCACGACCGACGCGGGTGCGCAAGGGCTTTCGGCCTTCGTGGACATTGACCGCAACACGGCATCGCGCCTGTCGATCACGGCCAGCTCGGTGGACGACACGCTCTACAGCGCTTTTGGCCAGCGCATCGTGTCCACCATCTTTACCGAGACCAACCAGTACCGGGTGATTCTGGAGGCGCAGCAGGAAGGCATGAACACGCCAGAGGCCCTGGGCACCTTGCAGTTGCGCACGGGCTCTGGCACACCCACGCCCCTGGCGGCCGTGGCCACCATCCGTGAGCAACTGGCACCGCTGCAGGTCACGCGCGTGGCCCAGTACCCGGCGGCGACGCTGGGGTTTGACAAGGCCGAGGGCGTATCTTTGGGCAGCGCGGTGGACGCCATCCGCGCTGCCGCCAAGGAGATCGGCATGCCACAGGGCCTCTCGATGGAGTTTCTGGGGGCTGCCGGGGCTTACGAAAAATCGCTGTCCAGCCAGTTGTGGCTCATCCTGGCGGCCATGGTCTGCGTGTACATCGTGCTCGGGGTGCTGTACGAGAGCTACATCCATCCGGTGACGATCCTCTCAACCCTGCCTTCCGCCGGGGTGGGGGCCCTGCTGGCGCTCATGGTGTCGGGCAATGATCTCGGGGTGATCGGCATCATCGGGATCATCCTGCTGATCGGCATCGTCAAGAAAAACGCGATCATGATGATCGACTTCGCCATCGACGCGGAGCGCCACCAGGGCATGGGGCCGCAGCAAGCCATCCACCAGGCTGCATTGCTGCGCTTTCGCCCCATCCTCATGACCACGCTGGCGGCGCTGTTTGCGGCGCTGCCGCTGATGCTGGGCTGGGGTGAAGGGGCCGAGCTGCGCCGGCCCCTGGGGCTGGCCATTTTTGGGGGGCTGATCCTGAGCCAGATGCTCACGCTGTTCACCACCCCGGTGATCTATCTGGCGTTTGACCGGTTGGGTCGTCGATGGTCAGGCCGGGGCACGGCGGCGGCGCCGGTTCAGGCTGGAGAGGCTCCATGAACCTGTCGCGCCCCTTTGTGGAGCGGCCCGTAGCCACCGTGCTGTTGACCATTGGCCTGGCCTTGGCGGGAATTGCCGCTTTTTTTGTGCTGCCTGTATCGCCTTTGCCGCAGGTGGACTATCCGGCCATTTCGGTCTCGGCAAGCCTCGCGGGGGCGAGTCCCGAAACCATGGCCACCAGCGTGGCCACGCCTCTGGAGCGGCGGTTGGGGGTGATTGCCGGGGTCAACGAAATGACCTCGACCAGCTCCAACGGATCGGCCCGTGTGAGCCTGCAGTTTGATCTGAACCGCAACATCGACGCGGCAGCGCGCGAGGTGCAGGCCGCCATCAACGCGGCGCGGGCCGATCTGCCCGCCACGCTGCGCAGCAACCCCACCTACCGCAAGCGCAACTCGGCGGCGTCCCCGGTCATCATCCTGGCGCTCACCTCCAAGACGCGCACGCCGGGCGAGATCTACGACGCCGTCTCCAATGTGGTGAGCCAGCGCCTTTCGCAGGTCGATGGTGTGGGCGAGGTGGAGATCGGGGGCGGGTCGCTGCCCGCCGTGCGCGTTGAGTTGCTGCCCTTCGCGCTCAATCGCTATGGCATCAGCACCGAAGATGTGCGCGCAGCCATCCAGGCCTCCAACGCCAACCGGCCCAAGGGCGCCATCGAAGGGGATGGCCGCCGGTTGCAGATCTACACGCCATCCCCAGCGCGCAAAGCGGCAGAGTACGAGTCGCTCGTGATTGCCTGGCGCAACAACGCCGCCGTGCGGCTGGGGGATGTGGCGCGCGTGGTGGACGGTGTGGAAAACCGCCGCACGGTGGGTCTGTTCAATGGCGACCCCGCCATCATCGTGCTGGTCACGCGCCAGCCGGGGGCCAACATCATCGAGACCGTGGATGCCGTGCGTGCCCTGTTGCCCGATTTGCAGGCCCAGCTACCGCAGGACATCCAGGTGGCCGTGGCGTCCGACAGCACCAACTCTATTCGTTCGTCCCTGCATGAGATCGAGCTGACACTCATGGTGTCCATTGCCCTCGTGGTGCTGGTGGTGGGCCTCTTCTTGCGCAAGGCGCGCGCCACGGTGATCCCGGCTGTGGCCACAGTGGTGTCGTTGCTGGGCACCTTCGGGGTGATGTACTTCCTGGGGTTCAGCCTGAACAACCTGAGCCTGATGGCACTGACCGTGGCCACAGGTTTTGTGGTGGATGACGCCATCGTGGTGCTGGAGAACACCATGCGGCACATCGAGGCCGGGATGGACCGCATGGAGGCAGCGCTGCAAGGTGCGCGTGAGGTGGGCTTCACCGTGCTGTCCATCAGCCTGTCGCTGGTGGCGGTGTTCATCCCGCTGCTGTTCATGGACGGGCAGGTGGGCCGGCTGTTCCGCGAGTTTGCGGTCACGCTGTCGGCGGCGGTGATGATCTCGCTGGTGATCTCGCTCACGACCACGCCCATGATGTGCGCGTGGCTGCTGCGGGCGCACGACCCGGCCAGCGACAAGCCCCCATCGCGCCTGGCACGCTGGGCCGAGCGGGGCTACCAGGGCGTGCTGCGTGGGTACGAACACAGCCTGGACTGGGCCCTGGCCAGCAAGGGTCTTGTGGTGCTCATCCTGCTGGCGGTGATCGGGCTCAACGTGTACCTGTTCGCCAAGATCCCCAAGGGGTACTTTCCCGAGCAGGACAATGGGCAGCTCAATGCCGGCCTGCGGGCCGACCAGAGCATCTCGTCCGATGCCCTGGCGCGCAAGTTGCGCGAGGCGGTGGAGATCATCCGCAAGGACCCGGCTGTGGATACGGTGGTGGGCTTCTCGGGCGGCAGCCGGGCGGGTGGCGGCTTCATGTTCGTCAACTTGAAGCCGCTCAAGCAGCGTACCGACAGTACGCCTGCCGTCATCGCCCGTCTGCGGCCACAGCTCAACCAGATCACCGGCCTCAGGGTGTTCCTGAATCCCGTGCAGGACCTTCGCATGGGCGGCCGGTCCAGCAACTCCACCTACCAGTACACGCTCAAGAGCGACAACATGGCGGACCTCAAGCAGTGGGCGGGCAAGCTGGCCGATCGGATCAAGGACGAGCCCTTGCTCAAGGACGTGGACACCGACCAGGCCGAGAACGGCGTGGAGACCTATGTGGAGGTGGACCGCGCGAGTGCGTCGCGCCTGGGCGTGAGCGCATCGGCCATCGACAACGCGCTGTACAACGCGTTTGGCCAGCGCTCGGTGGCCACGATCTATGGTGAACTCAACCAGTACGCCGTCATCATGGAATGGGGGCCTGAATATACGCGGGGGCCGCCCGCCCTCAAGGACATTTACGTGGCGGCGAACCCCAGCGGCGCCACGGGTACGGCGGCCAACCCCGGCCAGCGCGGCGCGTCCACGGGCAACGTCATCAGCACCATGCCGTCCACCATGGTGCCGCTCAGCGCAGTGGCGCGCGTGGTGGAGCGGGCGTCTCCCACCTCCATCAGCCATCAGGATGGCGAACTGGCCACCACCATCTCGTTCAACATCGACCCGGGGACCTCGCTTGCGCAGGCGCGCCAGGTCATTGGGCAGGCCGAGGCTGACATTGCCATGCCCACCAACGTGCGCGGCAGTTTTCAGGGCACGGCGCTCAGTGCTCAGCAGTCGCAGGGGCAGCAAGCGTTCCTGATCATCACGGCCATCGTGGTGATCTACATCGTGCTGGGCGTTCTGTATGAAAGCCTCATCCACCCGATCACGGTGCTCACCACGCTTCCGTCCGCGGGCGTGGGGGCGGTGCTGGCGCTGCTGCTGTTCAACATGCAGTTCACCATCATTGCGCTCATCGGGGTGTTTCTTCTGATCGGCATCGTGAAGAAGAACGCCATCATGATCATCGACTTCGCACTGGACGCCGAGCGCGCGCGCGGGCTCACGGCCCTGGAAGCCGTGCGCGAGGCCTGCCTGTTGCGGTTTCGGCCCATCCTCATGACCACCATGGCGGCGGCGCTGGGCGCCTTGCCACTGGCCATCGGTTTTGGCCAGGGCTCTGAACTGCGCCAGCCCCTGGGGGTGGCGATCATCGGTGGCCTGATTGCCAGCCAGTTGCTCACCTTGCTGACAACACCGGTGGTCTATGTGCTGCTCGACAAGCTGCGCAAGCCCGCACCCAATGAACAACAACTGAGCCGTGCCGGAGCCCCCGGTGCCGCTGTCTGATTGCGCACCATGAATTTTCCCTTCATCCCACTTACCTCGGGCGCACATGCCGCCCGGCTGGCCAGCCTGGGGCTTGCGCTGACGCTGCTTTCGGCCTGCTCTGTCACACCGCCCTATCAGCGCCCCGAAATGCCGGTGCCTGCGGCGTTCAAGGAGGCGGGCGCCACCTGGGCGCCTGCCGTGCCAGCCGATGCGCTGGACCGTGGACCCTGGTGGGCGCTGTTCGGCGACGCCGAGCTGAACCGACTGGCAGAGCAGGTGCAGCTTTCCAACCAGAACATCGCTGCGGCAGTGGCCGCCTATGCCCAGGCGCAGGCCGTGGTGCGGCAGCAGCGCGCCGGGCTGCTGCCTTCCGTCAGTCTGTCGGGCGGAGCCACGCGCTCGGGCGGCGAGGGGGCCACCCGATCCGGCACCACCACGCAAGCCTCGTTGGGGGTGGACTGGGCCCCGGACCTGTGGGGGCGGCTCGAAAGCGGCGTCAACAATGCCCAGGCGAGTGCACAGGCCAGCGAGGCCGACCTTGCGTCGGCCCGCCTATCCGCTGTGGGCAGCCTGGCATCGGCCTATTTCCAGCTGCGCGAGGCCGATGCTGAAATCGGGCTGCTGGAGGCCACGGTGGAGGGTTACGAGCGCAGCCTGCAGATCGCAAAAAACCGCTACGCAGCCGGAGTGGTGGCGCAGACCGATGTGCTGCAGGCGCAGACCCAGCTGGCCAACGCCCGGGCCGACCTGGCCACCGTGCGCCAGAACCGGTCGAGGTTCGAGCATGCCCTGGCGGTGCTGACGGGGCGGGCTCCCGCTGACTTTGCACTGCCCCGCGCACCGTGGGTGGCCGAAGTGCCCGAGGTACCGTCAGGCGTCCCTTCGACCTTGCTGCAGCGCCGCCCCGACATCGCGTCGGCGGAGCGGGCTGTGGCCGCCGCCAATGCGCAGATCGGCATCCAGCGCGCGGCGTATTTTCCCAGCCTGAGCCTGGGCGCCACACTCGGCAGCGGTGGCAGCAGCGTGGCGGATCTTTTCAAAGCGTCGGGCACCGTGTGGTCGCTGGGGCTTTCCATTGCACAGACCTTGTTTGATGCCGGTGCCACGGCTGCCCGCGTGGAGGAGGCGCAGGCTGCACGCGAGGCCCGTGTGGCCGTCTACCGGCAGACGGTACTGACGGCCTTCCAGAGCGTGGAAGACCAGCTCACCGTGCTGCGCACCCTGCGAGAACAGGAGCCTTTGCGGCGCGAGGCCGTGTCGGCCGCCGAACGCACGGCGCAGCAACTGCTCAACCGCTACCGCGAAGGGCAGGTGAGCTACACCGAGGTCGTGACAGCGCAAGTGTCTGCACTGTCCGCCCAACGCGCGCTGCTGCAGCTGCAGGTCAACCGCCAGCTGGCGGTGGTGACGCTGGTGCAGGCGCTGGGTGGCGGGTGGCAGTCACCATGGCAACCTCCTGCCTGAAGGCCGCGCCAGGTTGTTGGGCATATACTCCTGTTTTGATAGCTGCTAGCGCTTGATGGATAAGCGGTAGAGCCTAATTTGATTCAAATTTATCTCAAGGAGTGTGCGTGGACGTTGTATTGCTGGTCAAGGCCGCCATCATGGGCGTGGTCGAAGGCCTGACCGAGTTCCTGCCCATTTCCTCCACGGGGCACCTGATCCTGGCGGGCTCCCTGCTGGGGTTTGATGATGCCAAGGCCAAGGTGTTTGACATCGCCATCCAGACCGGTGCGATCTTTGCGGTGATCCTGGTGTACTGGCAGAAGATCCACGCCACGCTGGTGGCCTTGCCCACGCAGCGGCAGGCGCAGCGGCTTGTGCTCAATGTGGTCATCGGTTTTTTGCCTGCCGTGGTGCTGGGCCTGCTGTTTGGCAAGGCCATCAAGGCCCATCTGTTCACCCCTGTGGTGGTGGCCAGCACTTTCATCATTGGTGGCTTCATCATTTTGTGGGCAGAGCGCCGATCGCCTGCCGCCACCCGCATCCAGTCGGTGGATGACATGACGCCGCTGGACGCCCTCAAGGTGGGCCTGGTGCAGTGTCTTGCCATGGTGCCGGGCACGAGCCGCAGCGGCTCCACCATCATCGGAGGCATGCTGCTGGGTTTGTCGCGCAAGGCTGCCACCGACTTTTCGTTCTTTCTGGCCATTCCCACGCTCATTGGCGCCGGGGTGTACAGCCTGTACAAGGAACGCGCGCTGCTTTCGGTGGCCGATCTGCCCATGTTCGTCACCGGGCTGGTCTTTTCCTTCCTGAGTGCCTGGCTGTGTGTGCGCTGGTTGTTGCGCTACATCAGTACCCACAGCTTTGTACCGTTTGCGTACTACCGCATCGTGTTTGGCATCGTTGTTTTGGTGACCGCATGGACTGGATGGGTGCATTGGGCGGATTGATAATTCACGGATGAGCCATCCTGCACCGCTGGTTTCTCTCGTTTCATGCGCCGCGATATTTGCGGGCCTTTGTGCTGGGCCCTTGGCGCATGCTCAGGATGTGCCTGCTCCCGAAGCGCCGCCCAAGCCTCTGTTCAACTATGCGCTGGGCGCCATTGTTGGCTCCAGCCCGGACTATGCGGGCGGTGACGGGCGCAAGAACAGTCTGCGGCCTGCATGGGCTGTTGAATACGGACGCTTCAGGCTGAGTACATCGCGTGGCAGTGCCTTCATGGGGCATGGGCTGGGCCCGCGCGAATCGGGTGCCAGTGCGACATTGGCGCAGGGAGATCAATTCCACCTGAGCGCATCGCTGCGCATCGACAAAGGCCGGGACGGCTCGGATGCCCCGATCCTGGTGGGACTGCCATCTGTCCGGTCCACATTGCGCGCGAGGGTGAGTGCAGGCTATGCATTGACACCACGCTGGTCGGTGGGAGCGGGCCTCTCGCAAGACATTCTGGGGCGCGACGGCGGCGCGCAGCTGTCCACCAGCGTAGGCTATACATGGCCCGTGACGGAGCAAACCAAGGTGGTCTTCGGGATCGGTGCCAGCTTCGCGGATCACACCTACCTCCGGGGCCATTTTGGTGTGCCTGCAGGCGGTGCAGGTGCTTTGCCGGCCTTTGATCCGGGCGCGGGCCTCTACAGCGTGGACGCCGGCATGGAGGTTATGTCTGCCATCAATCGCCACTGGGTGGTGCTGGGGGCGGCGCGTGTATCGCAACTGAAGGGTGATGCACGCCGCAGCCCGCTCACGGTGGAACCCACCGGGTATTCCGTGTCCGTGGGTCTGGCGTACCGCTGCTGCCGCTAGAGCCGTTCTGCGGTGGGTGCCTGCGGCTTGCGTGGGCAACGGTTTGGCCGAAAGTGATAAGCTGGCGTTGACACCCTGTTACCTGTAGCAAGGCAATGCGAAGCGGCCACCGCCAAGGAGGGCGGCGTTGGATTGCCTCCTCTGTTGATGATCATTTCCCCGCCGGGGCTTTCGCCGCATGATGCAAGACGAGCCTGAGTTGTCGCAGCCCCCCAACGCCGCCGCCAAGGATTCCTGGTCCAAGGCGGATTTGCTGGATCTGATCACACGCAGCGCCGGTGCAACCATGGCCGTGGTCGATCGCAGTCTGACCATGATCTATGTCAACGATGAATACGCCCGATGGTTCGGCACGGTGCCCCAGCAGCTGATTGGGAAATCTCTTGTCGATGTGTATGGCGAGAGCGATTGCGCCCGTTTCATGCCCTTTGTCGAGCGTGTTCTGCAGGGCGAGCGGGTGCAGTACCAGCGCCTTTTGCGCACCCCCTATGGCATTGATGAATGGCGCACCATCTGCCTGACCCCTTGGCACAACCGGCATGGGCTTGTGGATGGTTTCCTGACCACGGCGCTCGACGTCCACGAGTTGCAGGTCACCATGAATGCGCTGCGCGCCGCCAACCAGCGGCTGTCCTCCCACATGGAAAACAGCCCGCTTGCGGTGCTGGAGATGGACCACAACCTCAGGCTCCTGCACTGTTCGCAGCGCGCCGTGCAGCTCATGGGCTGGCTGCATGTCGCGGGGCTGGAGGGGCGGTTGCTGACAGAACTTGTGAACCTATCATCCCAGGACGAAGGGCTTCAAAGTGCTTTGCAGCGCTTGCAGTCCGGGCAGGAGTCCCAGAACCGTGCGGATACCTGCTTTGTGCGGGACGACGGGAGCGAGGTGCATTGCGAGTGGTTCAACTCCGCGCTGACCGATGCGCAGGGGCAGGTCACATCGATCATGGCGCTGGTCCAGGATGTCTCGGCAAAGATCCAGATTGCGCGCCATCAGCATTACCTGGCCAACCACGATTCGCTGACGGGACTGTTCAATCGCGCGGCTTTTCAGAACCGCCTGGAACAGTCTTTGACCCAGGCTCGGCGCAATGCCGGGTCTGTTGCATTGCTGTTCATCGACCTGGATGGGTTCAAGGGCGTGAATGACGCCGAAGGCCACCGCGCAGGGGACGAGGTGCTGCGCATTGTTGCCCAACGCATTGCCAGCACCGTGCGTACGGGTGACACCATGGCGCGGCTGGGGGGCGACGAATTCCTGGTCATGCTGGACCGGGATGTCACCCGCGATGTGACGGACACCATCGGCCACCGCATCATCGAAGCCCTGCACCAGCCCATGGCCGTGGAGGGGCGTGATTTGTTTGTCGGTGCGAGCATCGGTGTCGCGGTACATCCCCCGCTGGAGGGTGACATTGATGCCCTGATGAACCGGGCCGACCAGGCGATGTATTCCGCCAAGCGCGCGGGCAAGGGCCGGCTCCACTACGCTGAAATTACTGGTTCTTGAGCTCAAGGGCTCCTGGCCCCTGTCGCCCGGTTCCTGCCGCCCTGTTTCTACTTCGTGGGCAGCCGGATACTCTGCTGAAAGTGGAAAAAATTCTCGGGATCGTACTGGGCCTTGATCTGTTGCAGCTGCGGGTACGCGGGGCCCCAGTAGGCCTGGGCAAAGTCCTGCAGTCCTGCGTCGGGGTAGTTCTGGTACACGTGCCCGTTCAGGAAGGGCTTGACCAGGTTCATGAATCCATCGAGCCAAGCCTCCATCTGGGCCCGCTCGGTGGCATTGGTCCAGAACACGTCCACCACCAGATCCGCATCCACATGGCGGTGGACGAACGCGCTGTCTGCCACGGGATAGCGGTTGATTGCGCCACCATAGGGCTCCAGATAAGCCAGTGACCATGGGTTTGGCGAGGTCTTGAAGTAATCGATGATGCGTTGCCAGTCCGACGTTGACAGCGGTGTGCTGATGTAGCCGCAGGCCTTGGTTTCCGCCACGCCGTCCGGCAGGTTGTCTGGCAAGGTGTAGGGGTGGTCTTCCAGCCAGATATTCATGTCGGGGTAGGTGCCCGTCTTGTCCACCAGCAGCTGTGCGCTTGGTATCGCCATCAGCCGCGCAATGGCCTTCATGCCCTCATCGCGTGTGCCGCAGAACATGCCTTGCACCATGTAAACCGGTGTGCTGTTCTGGTAGCCAAGATTCATCATGTAGCCCAGGGCATCGGGTGCGCCGGTTTTCATGTAATGGGCTTGCATCGTCGTGAGAACCTCAGCCGCATGCGTGGCATCCCAGCTGATGGCCCAGGCCCACACCTGGTCAAGCCGGTGCATGCGGTAGGTAACCTGCAGCAGGACGCCGAAATTGCCCCCCGTGCCACCCCGCATGGCCCAGTAGAGGCCCGGGTTCTCTTGGGCACTGGCGGTGACGATGGTGCCATTGGCAAGCGCCACCCGGAACGACTCCACCACATCGCTCTGGATGCCGAAGGCCCGCGATGTGTAGCCGTAGCCGCCACCCTGCACGAAGCCTCCCACGCACACGCTGCCACACGCTCCCGTGGGCACATGCCAACCGGTATGGTTCATGGCACCGTTGAAATGGTCGAAGTCGGTGCCTGGCAGCACGTGCACGCGGGCGCGGGGTGGGTCCAGCACCACGCCACTCATATCGCTCAGGTCCACCACCATGCCACTGTTGACAGAGTAGCCCGCCGTGCTGTGCCCACCGCAGCGCACGGCCACCCATACCTGGTAGGTGCGGGCCACGGCAAGGCATTCGAGCACGTCGTGCTCGCACGCGCAGTACACGATGATTTCGGGATAGGCCTGAAACGCGGGGTTGGATTCTTGCCGCGCAGCGTTGTAGTCGGGGCTGGACGGCAACACGATGCGGCCCACCAGCTTGGCCTCCAGTGCCGCCACGGCATCCCAGGTCAGGGTTGCACCGGGCGCATTCTTTGTGGCCTGGCTGGCTGCCAGCGACTGGAAATGCGCAATGCGGGTGTCTTTGGCAATGCGGGCGGGGCTTTTGCGATGGGCCATGGTGAACAATCCTTGGTGAGAACGCGAAGTCCCGTGTTTAACGGAAGCCAAGCCGTTTGACCAGTTCGGAATGGCCCTTGTTGCTCAGACACTGAGCATCCGTTGTGTGCTCAAGCCGAAGACAGCGCCAGGTCGCCCGTATTGCGCCGAAGGCAGAATTTGCCGCCTTGCTTGCCGCTGTACATCGCTGCATCCGCCAGCTTCAGCAGGCCCTGGGCGTCGTTGCTGTCGTCCGGGGCGATCGCGTAGCCGATGGTCAAGCCCACTTCCACCTGTACATCCCCCAGCGTGAAGGGCGTGCGAAAGGCGTCCAGCAGTTTGTGGCCCAGTTCCTGGGCTTGCTGTGCACTGCCCAGGTGGCCCGTCATCACCACGAATTCATCGCCTCCCAGGCGCGCCACCACGTCGCTCTGGCGGACATGGCCCTGCAGGCGCCGGGTCACCGCGACCAGCAGCTCATCGCCCACGTCATGGCCATGCTGGTCGTTCACGGGTTTGAAACCATCGAGGTCCATCACATACACGGCCAGAAGTTTGTCGGGCCCGCACCGAGGCAGGGCCGAGGCCAGTGCGATGTTCAGGCCGCGCCGGTTGGGCAGGCCGGTCAAGGGGTCGGTGTGTGCCAGGGATCGCATGGCGTCGCGTTCGCGGTTGGCGTCCACGGCTGCCATGCGCAGGGCCTTGGTGCGCAGACCCAGCACACGCATGAAGAGCAGCATGTCGAGGGTTGCCCCAAACTGGAAGGAATGCAAGGTCCAGAAGTTGACTGGCACCCACCCCCTGATCACGCCGATGACGGTGGCGGTGGCCAGGAAATACAGCAACCAGGCCAGCAGCAGGGTCGTGCCGACGGGGTCTCCCCTGCGGGCGCGGCGCACAGAGCCTGGAATCCCCATGAGCGCCGGCACCAGCCCCAGAATGCTGACGATCCCGGTGACCGCACGGGTGCTCAGCACGTCCAGCGCATACAGAACGGCGAGTGCCACGCACACCACGGCGCCGCCGCGCATGCAGCGCCGCAGCCAGCTCTCTGGGCGCTCGCCCGCCAAGGCCTGGCTGATGAAGAGGAAGGAGCCGCAGGTGGCGGCCAGTGCTGCAAGGCTGGCGGCATGCACCTCCATCCAGGGCATGTCGCGCCACAGATACTGCGCGCCCAGGCCGAACAGGTGCAGTGAAAACAGAAGGCTGCCGGTGATGAGCAGCGCATACTGGATAAACAGCACGTCCCGCAGATTGAGCCATTGCGCCAGGCTGTAGATGATCAGGCACAGCGCCAGGCCGGTCAGGATGCCTTGCAGCATTTGCTCGTTAAGGGCCTTGCTGTGCCATTCGGTGGGTTTGCTCAGGGTGATGGGAAGCACCATGGCGCCCCGGGTTTCAACGCGCAGCAGCACGTCGTAGGCGTGCCCCGGCAGCATGTTCAGCGCCAGTGCGTGAGAGCGGCTGCGCAGGGGCCGCTGGGTGTAGGGCTGCAGGCTGCCCAGTGTGGCCTGCTGGGTCACATGGCCGTCGATGGTGAGGTATATCTCAATGCGCTGGAGTACCGGGTAGTCGATGTCCAGCACCCAGATTCCGCTGGAGCTGGGCGACACCATCACGGGGATGTGCAACCACACGGGCTCGGTGCGCACGCCCAACGTGCCGCTGGTGCCCGGCGGTGGTTCGAAGCGCGAGAGCGACGCCAGGATGTCCTCCACCAGCAGGGTGCCCGAGGGATCGGCCAGCACCGACACAGCGGGCCATGCCTCCATGGAAGGCCTGTCGTCGCGCAGTTCCAGTGGGGTTGCCGCTGTTGCACCTGTTGGGCCTGCAAGCGTCAACGCCATGACCAACAGCAGCCATGGCAGGCACCAGCCCAGACCACGAAACAAGCCCGGAGCCCGGCGCTGCAACAAGGGCAGAACCCGCCAGGGGCGTTGGGTGTGCGCCTGCATCATGACGACAGTGCCAGGTCGCCCTGGTTGCGAAGAATGGAATGCTTGCCGCTCTGTTTACCAGCGTACATGGCCGCGTCTGCGAGGCGGATCAGCTGCTGCGGATCATCACTGTCCACCGGCGCGATGGCATATCCGATGGTCAGTCCCACCTTCAGCGCGAGGTGACTCAGCACGAATGGCTGCTCAAAGGCTTGCAGCAAGGACCGGCCCAGCTCCTCCGCCTGTTCGGGCCTTGCCAGATCGCGGGCCATGACGATGAACTCGTCCCCCCCGAGCCGGGCGACCAGATCGGTTTGGTGGCGTACGCTGGCCTGCAGGCGGTGACCCACGGCGACCAGCAAGTCGTCGCCCACATCGTGCCCATAGGCATCGTTGACCGGTTTGAACCCATCCAGGTCCATCAAGTACACGGCGACCAGCTGATCGGGACCGCACGTGGCGAGTGCCGACTGCAAGGCCAGTTGCATGCCTCTGCGGTTGGGCAAGCCCGTGAGTGAGTCGGTGTAGGCCAGGGAGCGCATGGCGTCGCGTTCCCGCAGTGCATCGGATGCGGCGGCACGCAAGGCGGCCGAGCGCTGCCCCAGTACCCGCAGGAACAGCAGCATGTCGGCGGCTGCTCCGAGCTGAAAGGAGTGCAGCGTCCAGAAATTGACCGGCAGCAGGCCCTGGACCAGGCACACCATGACCACGGCCGCAACAAAGTAAGCGACCCATGCAGCCAGCAGCGTGGAACTGACGGAGTCTCCCTTGCGCAGGCGCGCCACTGCAATGGGCAGGCTGATGAATGAAGGCAAGGGCCCTAGAACGCTGATGATGGCGGTAGTGGTGCGGGTACCGATCAAGTCCAACAGGAAAGCTGCGAGCAGGACCAGGCTGACCACGCCGCCGATCTTCATGACCTGAAGGAAGCGGCTGCGTGGCTGGTGGCCCATCAGCGCATGGCCCATGAAGAAGAACGATCCCGCGATCGCCAGCAGCCCTGATGCGCCCGCCGCGTGGACTTCGATCCAGAGGTTGTCACTCCACAGAAACTGCGTGCCTATGCCAAAGAACTGCAGTGAAAAACCAGCGCTGCCGACCACCAGCACGCCGTAGTAGAAGAACAGCTTTTCGCGCTGGCTGAGCCATTGTGCAAGGCTGTACACCACCAGGCACACCGCCAGTCCGGCGAGGATGCCCTGAAACATCTGTTCCCGCAGCGAGCGGTGCACCAGATAGGGCGCCTTGCTCAGTGTGATGGGCAGCAGCATGGCGCCCGAGGTCTGCACCCGGATCAGCAGCTCATACGGCGCATCCGCTGCCAAGTCGAGCGTCATCGCCGGTGTGCGGCCACGCAGAGGGCGCTTGCTATAAGGTCGCAAGTTGCCCAGGGCCGCGTGTTGCACGACCCGGCCCTGGGTGGTCAGGTAGATATCGACCTCGTTGAGCACGGCGAAGTCGATGTTGACGATCCATTCATTGCCCGAGTCCACTGGCGACACCAGCGGCACCCGCAGCCAGATGGCTTCCTTGCGCACGCCCAGGCTGCCGCCGCGGCTGGGAGGCTCCGCAAAGTCCGGCAAACGCCCCAGCACGTCCTGCACGCCCCATCGCAACGATGGGTCTGCCAGCAACGTGGCCACCGACCAGGCGTTAAGCGGGCGGGCGTCGTCCGGCAGCACGAGGGGGCGTTGGTCAGCCGCCTGTGCTGCGGGCGTTGCCAGCATCAGCATCACCACCATCAGTGTCAGAAGCCAGAGCACGAGGCGCCACCACAAGCGGGACGGGGGGACGTGTCTGCGCGGCGCAGCCACTTGCCAACGCGGGCGCGCGGCGCAGCCCATGTGCAGCGGGGGCCAGGAGGGCAAGGGACTGCGGTGCACCATCATCACGCCAGCGCCGGTGTCGGGGTGATGCGCCGCACCGAGTGCTTGCCGCCTTGTTTGCCCGCGTACATCGCCGCGTCTGCGTGCCGCAGCAGGCCCTGGGGGTCGTCACTGTCGAGGGGAGCCAGTGCGTACCCGATGGTCAGCCCCACCTGGATGCAAAGGTGGTTCAGCGTGAAAGGTTGCTCGAAGGCCCGCAATAGCGAGCGGCCCAGCTCTTCGGCCTGCTCGGGCGTGGTCAGATCGCGGGCCATGATGATGAATTCATCGCCCCCCAGCCGGGCCACCAGGTCGGTCTGGTGCCGCACGTTGGCCTGGAGGCGCATGCCCACGGCCACAAGCAAATCGTCGCCCACATCGTGGCCGTGCGCGTCGTTCACGGGCTTGAACCCATCCAGATCCATGAGGTACACCGCCACCAGCCGCTGCGGCGAACACTGGGCCAGCGCGGCATGCAGGGCATGCTGCAGGCCGCGCCGGTTGCTCAGACCCGTGAGGGGATCGGTGTGGGCCAGCGAGTGCATCAGGTCGCGTTCGCGCATGGCCTCCTGGGCCTGTGTCTTGGCGGCCTGGGCGCGCAGGCCCAGCACGCGAAAGAACAGCAGCATGTCAATCGTGGCGCCGAACTGGAACGAGTGCAGCGTCCAGAAGTTCGCGGGCACCCAGCCCTGGACCAGGCACACCATCACGCCGGCGGCCACTCCAAAGGCGATCCAGGCTGCCAGCAGGGTGGTGCCAATGGGGTCTTTTTGGCGCACCCGCGCAATGGCCGCAGGCAGGCTGATGAGGGAAGGCAGGGGCCCCGCCAGGCTCATGAACGCGATGGCAATGGGCACGCTCAACCCGCCGAGCATGAGGGCTGCGCAGACTGCGGCCGTGATCACCGCGCCCGCGCGCATGGTTCGCGCGTACCGGCTGCTTTGCGTGTTGTCGGCCAGGGTGTGGCCCAGGAAGAGAAACGAGCCCGCCAGGGCGGTCAGCCCCGCTGCAGGACCTGAATAGCGGTCCATCCACGGATTGCCCGGCCACAGATACTGCGGACCGATGCCGAAGAACTGCAACGAAAAGCCCGCGCTGCCCAGCACCACCAGCGCATAAAAGCCGAACATGCGGTCGCGCTGCGTGACCCACTGGATCAGGCTGTAGGCCAACAGGCAGAACGCCAGCCCGTTGAGCAGACCCTGCAGCATCTGCTCGCCCAGCGCGTGGCGCATGTGATGGGGCATTTCGCTGACTGTGATGGGCAGGATCAGCGGCCCGGCAGCCTGCGCCCGTATCAACAGGTCGTAACGCTGTCCGGCCCGCAGGTCGAACGCCATCGCGGGCGTGCGGCTGGACGGCTGCGCCTGCTCAGAGGGGCCTGTGCGGACCTGCTGTAGAACCTGGCCACCGCTGGTCAGGTACATCTCGGTTCGCAGCGAGCTGTAGCCGATATTGACCACCCACGGGGTGCGCGGCGCCTCGGGCGCAATGATGGGGATGTGCAGCCACATTGCCGCCTTGTGCAGGCCCAGCGAGCCGCCACGTTGGGTGGGCGCCTCGAATTCGTCCAGACGGCCCAGCATGTCTTGCACCGAGAGCTGGTACGTGGGGTCTGCCTTGAGCGTGATGGCCTCCCAGGCATTCACTTGTGGCCTTTCCTGCGTCAGCACCAGGGGCTCGCCCGCCCGCGCGCCCAGGGGCAGGGCCATGGAAACGAGCAGCCACAGCAGCGTGGTTGCCACGGCGCAATGCGCGCGCCAAAGCCGGGTCAGCATCAGGAGGGTGCAGAGCTGCGGGTGCATCGGCTTGGAAACAACGGCTACGTGGGTTGCTGGGCCTGGTCAGCCTGCGCGGCCTGTGCTTGGCGGGCCAGCCCCGGGCTCCAACTGCCGTGTGTCGTCAACCGGTCTTCAATCCGGTTGATCCAGCGGGGGGCGTGGGGGTCATCGCTCCACCCGTGTACCACCTCGTCCACTTGGTTGAGCAGCTCGGTGGGTAGCTGAAGGGGCCGGGTCTGGCTCATCAGCACGCGGCTCATGAAGTGGTAGCCGAGGATGCGGGTGAGCGCACGCACGATGGAAAAGCGCGGCAACACCATTCGCGCCACCACGTCGATGGCCCGCGCCACCAGCAGCACCCCCCAGAACAGCAGCGCCGACGGCCAGGGCACGGGCTGGGTCAGGCCCAGGTCGCTGGCCGTGTCGCGCCCACACAGGTAGCGGGTCATGAGTTCTGGGAAAGGTTTCACAATGCTCCAGGGCAGCGAGTTCTCCATGGTCTGCATCAAGGCCCGGCCCAAGGCAGGACGGGGATCGGGCGTGACGGGCTCTGCGCGGCCCCGGGCCTGCATACGCGCCATCAGGGCCTTGCCTTCGTCCATGGTATCCACCATCAGCGAGCGCTCAATGCCGAGGATGTGGCCCACCACGTTCCAGGCATGCAGATACGCCTCTTCGTCGGCCGTACGCAAACCAATGCCCAGGCGGCGCAGGCTGCGCAGAAACACATAGCCAAACGTGAGCAAGGTGTAGGCCAGCTCTTCCTGGTTGCAGGGCAGGCCGTCACCTTTCAGGTTCCAGCCGCGCGCATACAGTGTCTGAAACATGGCCTGGCGCCCGCCTTTTGTCAGCAAAGCCTGCGGCGCTATATGCCCGGGACCGCCTGCAAGCAACTGCGCAACCGCGCTTTGGGGGCTACCGTGCAGGATCAGGTTGCGAATGGTGGCGTGGATCAGCCGCACCTTGAGCACCTGCGCCACGCCCGCGCCACGCTGGCTGAGGCCACCGTGCATCATTACCGGGAAAATCATCGCGGCAGTGGATCGGATGCGGTACTCGGCGTTCTGCTCCAGCTGGCCCGAGGTGTGCAGCACGCTCGACAGGTCGGGAATCACATAACACTCGGGCAGGCTGGCGCAGAACAGCAGGATGCATGACAGTGCTCCGTGCTCCATGAACAGCTTCTCGGCGCGCTCGATCTTGTGGGCATCGGCCCAGGGCGGCAGCACCTGGGCGGTCTGCACATAGTGGTTCAACGCCTTCGACATGGCCGCATCCACCCCTTCGCCCTCAGCGGCCCAGCCCACCAGGCTCGCGTTGTCTACCCACTGGCTGAACAGGCGGTTCACGGTGTCGATGCGTGCCCATTGCGGTGCGTCCATCGCTACGTCCCCTTCGGGCCAGTCGCCCAGGATGTCGGCGATGGTCTGGTCGGCCAGCGGGTCGGCGTGGTGCTGCATGGCTGCCAATTCAGAATCAGGCAGTGGCGGGTGTGGGAGTGTGTTGCCGTGGTTCATGCTGCGGCCTCCGCCATCGCGCGCCAGCGTTGAAAGCCGGCCAGGGCGCACAGCAAAGGGATGCCCATGGCAAACGGGGCAATCGAGCGGATTTCCACCGGATTGCCCAGGAGCATCTGAAACACCATGCCCGATGCATAGATGGCCAGTGGCACCAACGCATGGCGGCGTAGAAATGGGCTGGTGGGGCGAAGCGCCAGTTTGCGGACAGACATGCGGAAACTGAAGATGATCACAAAGGCCACGAACACCCAGCCAAAGAAGCCTTGCACCGTTTCACCAAACCAGGCGCCATCGGTCTTGGCCATGATCCAGGCTTTGAGGGTGTAGACGAAGTAGGGGTCAGCGCCCAGGTCGAACGCGGTGACGATCATCGCTGCCAGAAACGACAGCATGGCGGCATTGCCAAGTCCTGGTGCCCCGTCCACCGGCGACTGCCAGACGATGAGATTGCTGATCACATAGCCCGAATAGGTCAGTGCGAACCACATCATGGGAATGACGATGGGCACACCCACCAGCCGCGGGCCCAGCACATCGGTGTAGGTGTAGTGGCCAAAAAACCAGCCGTGTGTGCTGCCCATCTGTTCGGCAAACCAGCCAAAGCTGACGGCGATCAGGATGAGGTGCAGTGCGGGCCGCGCACCCAGCAGGTGCGTGGCGCTGGCCCAACAACACGCAAACATGAGGATGGACGCCGTGACGATGGCGATGGTGGTGTCGTTGTGGGTGCGTACGGCGGTTGCCACCAGAAAGGCGGCCAGCAGGGCAAAGCTCAGCGCCGGAAGGCGCGCAGCCAATGGAGTCTGTGCAGGCATGTTGGGTGTATCACGCTGTAACAAACCCCCAGTGTAGGGGATGGACCCGGAATTGGCGCTGCGTGTGTGTCCGGAGCATCAGCGCACTTTTCGACGCTTTTCGCGGTTGTTTTGGTGTTATGCCGCAGGCTTAAGAACCTGTTCAAGGGTTCAGCGCCGCCAGATTGAGCAGCGCCGCCTCAATGGCCGCCGCCGTGGCCACGGGTTGCTCCATGGGAAACAGGTGGCTGCCGTCCAGCATCATGGTGCGTCCCTCGGTGATGCGCAGCGTCATGGCCATGCCCACCTGCCGCATCTCGTCCGAATCGCGCCCACCGATGAAGGCGGCGGGGCACTGCAGCGGGTGGGCGCTGAGCAGCCGCCCGAGGTTGTGGGGCAGCGTGTTGTAGATGGCGGTTTCCACCGCGCGGTCAAACCCCAGCACACGCTTGCCGTCGTGGTCTATCAGGCCGTGGGTGATGTAGTCGCCCAGCACTTCGGGGTCCCAGTGCGCAAAAGCCTTCTTCTTGCGGAAGTGTTCCAGCGCCTCTTCGTTGCTGGCCCAGCTGAAGCGCCGTTGCCGGCTCACCTTGCCCGGCGAGATGGAGCCCACGACCTGGGTGCGCTTGGCCACATCGACCGCGTTGGCCTTCCAGCCGCCCAGCAGGGGCGAGTCAATCAACAGCACACCGCGCACAAGGTGGGGGTGGCGGGCTGCGGCCATCACGCTCAGAAAGCCGCCCAGCGAATGCCCCACCAGGAATACGGGCTGGCCCAGGCGCTCCACCTGGGGTGTGGCGAAGTCCGCCAGCTGCTGCACCAGGTGCGGCCAGTTGTTGGACACCGGGTATTTGGGGTCGTGTCCGTAGCGTTCCACCGCGCTGACCTCGAACCCCCGGGCCTTGAGGTGCTTGAAAAGCACGCGGTACGTGCTGGCCGGGAAGCTGTTGGCGTGCGAGAAAACAATGGGGAGCATGGGGGGACCGGCGGGGGACCAGGTTGCAGGTAAGGCGGCAGAGCGAACCCCGCCGTCAGAGGAATCAGATCAGCTTGTCAGTGTGGTTGGTGATCTTCTTGAGCGGCTTGCTGCGGGCCGGGTTCACCATGATGGGTACGGTGGTTGCGCCCCCACCCCAGGCCGGGTCTTCGATGCTGTCGAACACCTGGCGCAGCTTCTGGCCCCAGCTGTCGTGCAACATGCGGAAGTAGGGGTTGTTCTCGTCGATGCAGACCACTTTCGAGGTCGAGAAACTGTCGGCCTCGTACACCACCAGGTCCAGCGGCAGGCCCACCGACAGGTTGGACTTGAGCGTGCTGTCCATGGACACCAGTGCGCACTTGGCCGCTTCGTCCAGCGGGGTTTCGGGTGTGAGCACCCGGTCGAGCACGGGCTTGCCGTATTTGGATTCGCCCACCTGGAAGTAAGGCGTCTCGGAGGTCGCTTCGATGAAGTTGCCAGCCGAATACACCTGGAACAGGCGCATGCCCTCGCCCTTGATCTGGCCGCCGAACACCATGGACACATTGAAGTCCACGCCCGAGCGTTTGAGTGCCGCGCCGTCGCGTTCGTGCACATGGCGCACCGCAGCACCGAGCACGCGGGCTGCGTCGAACATGCTCTTGGCGTTCCAGATCGAGATCGTCTCGCCCGAATCACCGTCCTTGAGCTGCTCGGTCTGCAGGATCTCGCGCACCGACTGTGAAATGGACAGGTTGCCGGCCGACAGCAGCACCATGAAGCGGTCGCCCGCCTTCTCGTAGACCATCATCTTGCGGAAAGAGCTGATCTGGTCCAGGCCGGCATTGGTGCGCGAATCGGACAGGAAAACCAGCCCGGCGTTGAGTTTGATGGCGACGCAATACGTCATGAGCGGAGTGGGGTCGTTGGAAGAGGGGAACCCGCGAGTTTAGTCCGGCGTGGGAACACCCCCGCAGGAGGTAGTGCGGGACGGCCATCCAGTGTTCAATGGAGGATAATCAAAATTAATAGCAATAAATGATTTGCAGATAAGCGCTAGAGGCCATTTTTATCAAGAATAGTTGATCCCAGCCGTTCGCGGCTGTCCTAGGCCGCAGCGGCGGGCAAGGCGACGTCCATCGCCGGGGTCAAAGGGCTATTCCTCCCGGGCCAGGCGGCGGATGTCCGCCGCTTCTATCATCCGTCGCTTCACCTGGAGGGGCCTTGCCGTGTTGAACCCACTGATCTTGTCTGCAACCCGCCGCGCCTGCGCGCTGGCCCTGGTTGTATTGCTGGCGGCCTGCGGCGGGGGCGGCGCAGAAGACCCCGGCGATGGGGGCAACCCTCCGGCACCACCCCCCGCACCGGTGCGTTCCGGCCAGCTCGAATCCGCCGCCCTGCTTGGCACGGTGCCGGCCGCTGGCATCGCCGCAGCCCTGGCCGCGAAGGAGTCGCTGGCCCAGGACGTGGTGCCGCGCTACGGCGTCACCTCCTACCGGATCGAATACCTCACTGCCGATGCCGACGGCAAGGAGGTGCGCGCCTCGGGGCTGGTCAGCGTTCCACAAAAGCCTGCCGGCGCCAAGAGCCCGGTGCTCAGTTACCAGCACGGCACCATCTTCCGGGACGCCGAGGCGCCCAGCAACAACGCGGTGGCGTCCGAGGTGTCGGTGGTGCTCGCGTCACTGGGCTATATCGTGCTGGCGCCCGACTACGTGGGTTTTGGGGCCTCCAAGGGCACACCCCACCCCTATCTGCTGGCGGCGCCCTCGGCCGCCGCCACAGCGGATTTTCTGACCGCCGCCCGCACCTGGCGCGGCCAGGCCAACGTGGCGGACAACGGCCAGCTCTTTCTGACTGGCTACTCGGAAGGCGGCTACGTCACCATGGCCACGCACCGCGCGCTGCAGGCGGGCGGATCGCCCCATCTGCAGCAGCTGCGCATGGTGGTGGCGGGCGCGGGGCCCTACAACGTGCAGACCACCATGGATGGCCTGGTGGACCTGGTACGGCAAGAACAGCCGGTGATCGGCGCACTCATCAACCCTGGTTTCTTGCACCATCTGGGCAGCAGCGTGCAGCGTGAGGTGCGCCGCCTGCTGCTGCGTGCGCTGATCCCGGGCGATGCCGACGTGGCCTATGACACGCGCTTCATCGACTACTTTCTGGCCGACGACGTGTTGGCCCTCGCCAGTGCCAGCAACGTCTACGACTGGAAACCCAACGTGCCTGTACGCCTGTACCACGGCCGCGATGACCGCACCGTGCCCTACGCCAGCTCGGTCAGCACCGTGCGCGCCATGCAGGACCGCGGTGCGGGCGACCTGGTCAGCCTGACCGAGTGCCGCGCACAACCGGTGGCAGGGCACCTGCAATGTGTGCCGCCGTTCATCACCTTCATGCTGGGGCAGCTGGCGCCGGTGGCGCAGGACCTTTGAGCCGGACAGGTCGGCTGCGGCGCGGGACGGTGGTCGTCCTTCGCCCGCCAGCGGTGGGGTTTGTGTTGCTGCGTCAGCCCGCCATCTTCTTGAGCTGGTAGAGCGCATCCAGCGCCTCGCGCGGGCTCAGCGCATCGGGGTTGATGCCTGCCAGCGCAGCTTCCAGCGGGCTGGCGCCCGCGCTCTCAGGCACCGCGGGCGCGGCGAACAGGTCCACCTGCAATTCATCTTCACCCGCCCGCTCTTCCAGCGCCGCCAGCGCATGCCTTGCGTGGTGCAGCACGGGCGAGGGCATGCCCGCCAGCTTGGCCACCTGGATACCGTAGCTGCGGCTGGCCGGGCCGGGCTGGATCTCGTGCAGGAACACGATGTCTGTGCCGCTCTCGGTAGCGCTCACATGCATGTTGATGGCGTGGCGCGCCTTGGCGGGCAGGTCCGTCAGCTCGAAATAGTGCGTGGCAAACAGCGTGAAGGCGCGGGTCTTGTCGTGCAGGTGCGTGGCAATGCCGCTGGCCAGGGCCAGGCCGTCAAACGTGCTGGTGCCCCGGCCGATCTCGTCCATCAGCACCAGGCTGTGGGGCGTAGCGGCGTGCAATATTTGCGCAGCCTCGGTCATCTCCAGCATGAAAGTGGACTGCGCGTTGGCCAGGTCGTCGGCCGCGCCGATGCGGGTGTGGATGGCGTCAATGGGCCCCAGGCGGCAGCTGGCGGCGGGCACATGGCTGCCCATGCTGGCCAGCAGCACGATGAGCGCCACCTGCCGCATGTAGGTCGATTTACCGCCCATGTTGGGGCCGGTGATGACCTGCATGCGCGTGTTGGCGTTGAGCCGCGTATGGTTGGCGATGAAGCTGCCGCTGGATGTCTCGGCCAGGCGGGCTTCGACCACCGGGTGACGGCCGCCGTCGATCTCGATGCAGGGTTCGGGCACAAACTGCGGCGCGCACCAGTTCAGCGTGAGCGAGCGCTCGGCCAGTGTGCACAGCACATCCAGCGTGGCCAGCGCCTGGGCCAGGCGGGTGAGGGCGGGCACATGGGGCTGGAGCTGGTCGAGGATCTGTTCGTACAGCCACTTCTCGCGGGCCAGGGCACGCTCGTTGGCCGACAGGGCCTTGTCCTCGAAGGTTTTCAGCTCGGGTGTGATGAAGCGCTCGGCGTTCTTCAGCGTCTGACGGCGGCGGTAGTCGTCGGGCACGCGGTCGAGGTGGCTGCCGGTCACTTCAATATAGAAGCCGTGCACCTTGTTGAACTGCACGCGCAGGTTGGGGATGCCGGTGCGCGCTTTCTCGCGGGTTTCCAGGTCCAGCAGAAAGGCATCGCAGTTGGTCTGGATGGCGCGCAACTCGTCCAGCTCGGTGTCGAAGCCGTTGGCGATCACGCCGCCGTCGCGCACCAGGGCGGCGGGCTCCTCGGCGATGGCGGCCTGCAGCAGGCCGGTGCAGCCCTCGGGCGGCTGCAGATGACCAAAAATTTGAATCAAATAGGGCTCCAGCGCTTGTCCATTAAGCGCTAGTAGCTCTGCTTTTTGTAGCGTTTTGCCCAGTCCCACCAATTCGCGCGGGCGCACCTGGCGCAGGGCGATGCGGGCGGTGATGCGCTCCACATCGCTCACGCCTTTGAGTTCGCCGCGCAGCAAGGCCCAGGGGCCACTGCCGCCACCGGCGCCGCCCGCACCGCGCAGGGCGGTGGTGGCCGACAGGCGCTGGCGCGCCTCGGCGCGGTCGCGGCGCGGCTCCAGCAGCCAGGTCTTGAGCAGGCGGCTGCCCATGCCAGTCATGCAGGTGTCGAGCAGCGAAAACAGCGTGGGCGCATCGTCGCCGCGCAGGGTCTTGACGAGTTCCAGGTTGCGCCGAGTAGTGGCGGGCAGGTCGATGAGGTCGTCGTTGCGCTGCACCTGCACGCTGTGCACGTGGGTGAGCGTGCGGCCCTGCGTGTGTTCGGCATAGGTCAGCAGCCCGGCGGCGGCGGCGTGGGCCTCGCCCAGGTCTTGCGCACCCCAGGCCTGCAGGCTTGCGGCGCCCAGATTTTCAAGCAGCTTGCGCTCGCCCAAGGCACTGTCGAACTGCCAGTCGGGCCGGGGGCTCATGGGGCAGGTGAAGGCGCCACCCTGGCGCAGCACCTGCAGTTGTTGCTCGAAGCGTTCGGTCACCCCCGCGCTGTAGATCAGCTCGCTGGGCGCCACGCGGGCCAGCCAGGCGCCGAGTTCGTCGTGCGCGCATTCGGCCAGGAACACGCGGCCCTGTGTCACGCTCAGCCAGGCCAGGCCGCAGCGCGCGCGCGGGGCCTGGTGCACGGCCATCAGCAGCGATTCGGACTTGTCGGACAGCAGCTCGGTATCGGTCAGCGTGCCGGGCGTGACCACGCGCACCACCTTGCGCTCCACCGGCCCCTTGGCCGCGCCGACCTCGCCCACTTGCTCGGCAATGGCCACCGACTCGCCCATCTTGATCAGGCGCGCCAGGTAGTTCTCCAGCGCATGGAACGGCACCCCCGCCATCAGCACGGGCTGACCGCCCGACTGGCCGCGCTGGGTGAGCGTGATGTCGAGCAGGCGCGACGCCTTTTCTGCGTCCTGCCAGAAGACCTCATAGAAGTCACCCATGCGGTAGAACAGGAGCGTCTCGGGATACCCGGCCTTGAGGGCCAGGTACTGCTGCATCATGGGGGTATGCGAAGAAGCGTCAATTTTTTCCATGTAAATCAATAGCTTGGCGCTTCTATCTGTATTTTTTGGGGTAAATTTGGGGCAATTTGTGCCATGTTTTGCATGCCCTCCCAGATGCGCTCCAACTCTCTGGGGGACTCTGTATCTATCCATCGACCATAAACGGTAACGAGCATGGAGTAGTCACTGTGCCCCATCTGGTTGGCGATAAAGGCTAGGTTGCCTCGTGCCGTGAGGTTCCAGCAGGCAAAGGTGTGCCGGGTCTGGTAGGGCGGGCGTGGCCGAATCTCCGCACGCCGAATCAGGGTGGCCCATTTGGTGTTCCAGGCGCTCGGCACAAAGTAGTCGTTGACGACCGTCTTACGTGCTTGCGTCTTCGGCGATAGCAGCACCCGCACGCGGTCGACGCGCGATTCGTGGCGGTTCAGCCAAACGGTCAAGTCGGCAGGCTCGCGTTGATTCGCGTCCGCGATTAGCGTCTCTAGAGCTGCGCGCGCTGGCGGCTGCAGCAGCACGGTTCGCTCCTTCTTCGTCTTGGGCACCTTGAACGTCGAAGACTGCGTGATCGAGCGACGCACGGTAATCTTGCTGAAGTCCGGCGCGACATCCTCGACGGCCAGCGCGAGCAACTCGCCCGGGCGCAAACCGGTGTACACGGCCACCGTCACGGCGGCCTCGTCCATTGGATGTAGGCAGCCCTTCTCGATTAGCGTAAGGTATTCCTCGTAGGTCAGCGGGTCTGGGTCTTTGCTGCTCTTGGTAAAGCGCACACAGTGCTTGCCGAGTTCGCCGCAGTAATGGTTGTTCTCGCACCAATACAGAAAACCGGCGAAGGTGGCCAGGTAGTGGTTCACCGTGGAGACGGCGCGTGTGACGATCAGATCCGCACGCAACTTCTGAATGTCTTCGGGCAGTAATGAGTCGACCAGGCGATTGCGGCCCAGCGTCGCCACGCAGATGTCGAGTGCGACTTCGTAGCGCGATTGCGTCTCTGGTGTGATGTCTACGGCCTTGAGTGGCTTGTAGCGCTCGCACAGATCGCCCACACGCTTGCTGGCCGTCGTGCTCTCGGCCGCACGCGAATGCGGGAAGAACTCAGTCTCGTTATAGTTGCCGGACTTCAGCGCGAAGAGCGCTGCGCTGCGCAAGCCGGCGGCGTGCTTGATGTTGTTGCGGGTCGGCTCGATGCCGAGCGTGTGCCGATGGCGGGCGCCCTTGTACATAAAGGCGACACGGATCGACTTGCCGTGTACCTCCACACCGGGAAAACCTGTATTGGTTGCTGCTGCGCCCGCCATGTCTTTGATCCTCGCTACTCAGTGCCCCGCTTCGTCGCCAAGCGCCCATTGCCCGGTCTTCAGCATGAACAGCTCGAACAAACCGGGCGGCATCGCCCGGTCACCTGCTTCCCATTGCTGCCATCCGCGGAGCGACGCCCGTACCGTTTGCGCAGCCTCTGTCTGCGTGAGGCCTGCGGCAAGCCGGGCTTCGCGTATGGCTGCTGGCGTGGAGCTTTGCGGCTTCGAGGCGATCATGGGTGCCGATGACAAGAACCCGTGCCGCCATGTGCGGCCGGTGAAAATTGTGTTGAGATCAGTATACGCTCATTGAGCGTATACTGATCTCTCGGCACTCGCCAAAAGCGTTGCGTCTTCGAGGGGCTAGAAGGCGGCGGCGTGAGGTTCACTCTCGACCCATCGCTCGAACTCGTTCACGTTCACGAAAATTCGGCCGTCAGGCGCCTTGCGCCAGACGCGCCCTTCGATCCAGACGCCGCCTTTGATCTTGTGTCGCACGGCGTTTTCGCTGTAGCCGGTGATCTCAGCGAAGCGCTTGATAAGTATCCATTGGCTGACATTGCGCATGTCGATGACCTCCGCTCAAGGCAGACCGTCGAAGCAGGGGAGAGTGGCGGCCTTGTTTAGGTCAAATTGTCCGAAGCGGTGTGCAAACGCAAAACCCGCGTGGGCGTACATAGGCGCAGACGGGCGTGGGAAGGCTGCCGAAATTGTCGTCTCTGCTCGTATGACAATCTTGCTCGTTGACCCCCGTAATGCCGTAGCCAATTGTCGCGGTACCGCCACGATGAATTGCTTTCCGCCTAGAGTGCGCCTAACTATGGCTGGGTAAGCTGGCTAGCGATATGGGCTACGCGCTTGGGCCGTCGATGCAGGCCTTAATCGAGTGGGCTGAGATGAGGCGCAGACATGCTGGGGTAACACCTACTGAGAAACAGGTCTTGACGGCGCGCCCGCTCGCAGCCCCGCCATGACGAAGTCTATGAGCCAAGCAAGTCGCGGTTGCCACTCGCCATTGAAATCGATCTGCCAAATACCCGCAGTTGCCAGGAAGAAGTCGTCCGTGGTGACGCCGGCGCGGATGGTTCCAGCTTTCTCATTGGCATCGAGCAGCAATTGGGCCGCAGCGATCACAGGGGCATAGCCCGACTTTTCATGACAGTCCCGCATGAACGACACCTCGCGGATTGCATTGGCCAAGCCAGCTTTGGTCATGGCGTATTCGGCAAGTCGATTCATCCACTCCCGCAATGCTTGGTCGGGAGGGCGAGTCTCAAGTAGATGCTCTGCAAACTCTGCGACTTGCAACATCTCGAAGCCATATACCTCCATGACCAAGGCCTCTCGCGTCGGGAAGTGCCGATAGAAGGTTCCCTGTCCGACGCCAGCCTTCTTGGCAATTGCGCTCAGCGGCACGTCTGCCGAGCGGACCAACTCCGCAAGTGCGACCGTCAGGATGCGTTCGCGATTTTGTAGCGCGTCGGCGCGTGCAGGGCGATCCGTCTTTTGTTGCTGTCCCACTTGTCCTCCTCCCGTGAAGGGCTAATTTGGCTATCGGACAATTGTCCGGTAATATTCGTTTTAACGGATATTTGTCCGTTTAGCATTTTACCCCTTACACCCATCTGGAAAAACACATGAAGACCTCTGGCAATACCATCCTGATCACAGGCGGCACTTCTGGCATTGGACTTGGCTTGGCCCTACGCTTCCACAAGGCCGGCAACAAGGTGATCGTCGCCGGCCGACGCAAGGAACTGCTCGACCAGATCACGACCGACCACCCGGGAATTGAAGCAGTCGTGCTCGATGTCGCTGATGGCGCATCCATCACCCGCGCAAGCGAAGCAATCGCCGCCCGCTACCCAGAACTCAACGTCCTGATCAACAACGCCGGCATCATGCACTGGGAAGATGTGCGCGACCCCGGCTCCCTCCAAATTGCCGAGGACACGATAGCGACCAACCTGCTCGGTTCGATTCGGATGGTGTACGCCTTCTTGCCGCAACTGTCGAAGAAGGCCGACGCAGCCATCCTGAGCGTCTCCTCGGCGTTGGCCTTTGTCCCCTTTCCCGCCACGCCGACGTACAGCGCAACCAAGGCCGCCGTCCACTCGTTCACCGAGGCTTTGCGTGTCCAGCTTGCCGACACGTCGGTCCAGGTGATAGAGATCGTGCCACCGGGCGTTCGGACAACTCTTTTGGGCCAGCAGGAGTCCGAACAGGCCATGCCGTTGGAGGACTTCCTCTCGGAGGCCATGGCCCTCCTGCAAGCCACTCCGCAGGCGCAAGAAATTGTCGTGGAGCACGCCAAGCCCATACGCGATGCGGTGGCCAACGGCGCGTACAGCAATCTGCTGACCATGTTCTCGACCATGAAGGGCCCGCGCAGCTGACCGATCGTATCGGACTTCCCGCAAGGCCCGAGCGCCGAGCCCCTTGCACGGCGCGGTCGTTGCTCAGCCTGGCTGCACGCAGCTCAGGTGCCCTCAAGACGAATCAGGAGTAATTATGAAAATCGGAATCATCGGAGCAGGAAATATCGGCGCAACGCTAGCCCGGATATTGGTAGACGCCGGCCATAACGTGAAGCTGGCTAATTCGAAGGGGCCAGAAACCCTCAAGCACATCGTCGACGGTACGGCAATCGCTGCCGTCACGCGAGACGAAGCGGTCAAGGATGTCGAGGTCATCATCCTCTCCGTGCCGTTTGCTCGAAATCCGGAACTTGCGCCGGTGCTTGCCAATGTGCCGGCGGGCGTTATCGTCGTCGACACGTCCAACTACTATCCGGTGCGGGACGGCAGGATCGAAGAGGTAGACGAAGGAAAGCTGGAAACCGTCTGGAGCAGCGAGCAGATCGGAAGGCCTCTGGTGAAAGCCTGGAACGCGCTCCTGTCCTTCACTCTGTCCGACGGCGGATCGAAAGGTGGCTCCGCTTCCAGACTGGCCATACCGATCGGTGGCGATGATATCGCTGCGAAATCCGTGGTATCGGGTCTTGTCAGCGAAACCGGCTTCGATGCCGTCGATGCTGGACCGCTATCGGATTCCTGGCGCTTCCAACCGGGAGCGCCCGCCTATTGCACCGAACTCGATGCAGCAGGCGTGACGAACGCGCTTTTGTCTGCTGACAAGTCTCGCTCTCCTCGCAATCTTGCGCTCATCACGCAGGCATTCATCGAAGGGAGCTTGCCGTACGAACGTGAAGCGATGGTCGCCTTCAATCGCAAGGTATCAAGCTGAAAATAGGCCATCGGGTTTAGAGCCCGATTGTGGCCAGCAGCCCAGCACTTAACCCGCTTGCTGCGTCCTCAAGGGCGTGCATTGATCTAGACGCAGCAGGCCTCAGTGTCAGGTCGAAGAGAGCGGCGCCAACGCCGCTGCCGCGAACGGCTTGGTAGCCGACAGCGGTGGCCTATTAACGTTTCTCAAATTCAAGAAAGAGAGCCTCTATGCATAAAGGCAGTTGTCTCTGTGGCACAGTGAGATACGAAGTTCGCGGCAAACTTGGCGCGGCGATCTATTGCCACTGCTCTCTCTGTCGCAAAGCGACCGCTACCGCATTTGCGACCAATGCACCTGTTGCAGCCATTGACTTCGTCGTTATCAAGGGCGAGTCGGCGCTGAAGGCATTCGATTCTTCGCCAGGCGTTCATCGCATCTTCTGCTCCAACTGCGGTTCGCCGATCATCAGTCGCCGCGATGCGATGCCGGATGTAGTGCGCTTGCGGCTGGGGACGCTCGATACGCCGCTGCCGACACCGCCCACGGCGCACTATTTCGTCGCCTCGAAGGCTGAGTGGGACGAGATACACGACGGCTTGCCACAGTTCGCGGAACGCTAGGGAGGGTCTGCACGAATCCCTTGAACTATCAATGCTCAATCCGGATCTCCAAACCGGGAATTGGCTAGTCGCGTACCGGACAGGCTGAACCGTTTCGAGGACTGTGGGGATAAGCTACGGGGATCTCCTCAGGCACACCAAAAGCCAGCTTTTGAGTTCGCGCGTTATCCAATCCATTGGGGCTTGAACCCTTCTGATGGGTCTTTTGGCGATTGCGTCAGTTGTGATCGAGCTTCTGGGCTCTTCATTTGTGCTCCTGAATAGGCTCGCGCTCAGTTGCCCGCGTAACGCCTGAAACTATCGCCTTGATCGATGCCGTGACAATATTTGAATCCGTACCTACACTGTTGGTGCCGATGCAATCTTGACCAGCTGGGGGTGCGGATAAAAACTTGGACTGGTTTTATGCCGTGAGTCCAAGGCTCTCTCGGTATTCGATGGGACTGAGTGAGCCAAGGGATATCTTGATCCGCTTCTCGTTGTACCAGCGGATGTAGTCGTCGACTGCCTCAATGAACTGCGCAAGGGTGACGCTCTTCCAGTCCCGAGGATAGAACAGTTCGTTCTTCAGCCGACCGAAGAACCCCTCGCAGGCTGCGTTGTCAGGGGAGCATGCCTTGCGAGACATCGAGCGAGTGAGGTTCGCGTCGCTCATTCTTGATAGCCAGCCTGGCCAGAGGTAGTGGCCCCCGCGGTCGGAGTGGACCACCGGTCAGTCGCCGGTTTCTGTCACCCTCTCGGTGGCAGCATCCAGCATTGTGTTGACAAGCTCGGCGTCTGTACTGGTTCCGATGGTCCAGCTCACCACCATGCCATCGAGGCAATCGATGAGGGGCGACAGGTAGGGCTTGAGGCTCGAAAGTGTCTAGCTCAGCCGGGCGATTCACTATTCGCACTTGCTATCAAGCCACGCAGGAACACCATGATCATGCGTCCGGACGGATGCAGGCGATCAGTGGTCCTTTGCAGTGCCAGCCCATGTGAAAGCGCCATGAAAGCAGCGGCCAGTTCATCCGGTGCTGCCGGAGGAGCACGCCCCAGCTTTTCGAACAACCGACCGATCACGCCGCCGATCTCGGACCGGTGTTTGTCCCACACCTTCTGGTACTCCGCAGCGAACGTCGGGCTGCGATTGGCATGCAACTGCAGTTCGATGGAAAGCATGCACCAGTCGGCATCTTGATTGAGCGTGGAAGCCCAGGCGTCCAATTCGGCCAACATCTGATCGGGCTGTTGCGAGTCCTTGCCCATGACCGTGGAAAGCTGCATTGCTTCCGCTTCCATGTGCCGTCGCAGCAACTCCAGCAGGACGTCTTCCTTGCTCGAGAAATTTGAATAAAAAGCGCCTTGGGAGTAGCCCGCCTTGTCCGCAATGTCGCGGATCGACGCGCCCCCATACCCGTTCGACACGAACAATTGCTGCGCAGTGTCGATCAGGCGCTCGCGCGTCTGCGCCCGACTTTCCTCGCGGGTCAGGCGCCTTCTTGCTGTCGTGGGGCTCATGCCATAAACATATCACATGAACTTTGGATATCGACTGCAGGGGCGTGCTTCTGGACACAAGTTGCGCTCCATTTCAGATATCACTTGATATTTCAAAGTGTCAAATGTACATTCAAAGCTCACTTGATCTTTGAATTTCAATCGATATGGAAAAAACCTACACTCCAAGGTCAGCGTTTGTTACTGGCGCCACCGGCCTTCTCGGCAACAACCTTGTGCGCGAGCTGGTTGCACGTGGTGTCTGCGTCAAAGCCCTCGTCCGCTCGAAGGCCAAAGGCCTGCAACAGTTTGCGGGGGTGAAAGGCGTTGAGCTGGTGCTGGGCGACATGGCGGATGTAACCGCGTTCTCCCGGGCACTGTACGGATGCGATGTGGTGTTTCACACCGCCGCTTTCTTTCGAGACAACTTCAAGGGAGGCAGTCACTGGGATGAACTCAAACGCATCAATGTGGACGGCACGCAGCAGCTCATCGAGCAGGCCTATGCCGCGGGTATCCGGAGCTTCGTTCAGACCTCATCCATCGCGGTACTGAATGGCGAACCGGGGATGCCCATCGACGAGACCTGTCTGCGTGACCTGGCAGATGCCGAGGACGACTACTACCGCAGCAAGATACTGGCCGATCAAGTCGTGTCTGCCTTTCTTTCTGCGCACCCGGACATGCACGCGAGCTTTGTCTTGCCAGGGTGGATGTGGGGGCCCGCCGATATCGGCCCCACCTCGTCAGGGCAATTTGTCAACGATGTGGTGCTTGGAAAATTGCCTGGATTGCTGCCGGGGAGTTTTTCCGTTGTCGATGCCCGCGATGTAGCGGGCGCTCAGATTGCGGCTGCGGAGCGAGGGCAACGTGGCGAACGCTATTTGGCTGCTGGACGCCACATGACGATGCAGGAATTGGTGCCTTTGATGGGGAAGATCGCAGGCATCAAGACGCCGACACGCAACTTGCCCTTCCCGCTCCTGTATCTCCTTGCGACGGTGCAGGAACTCTACGCGAGGATCAGCGGAAAACCCATCTTGCTCAGCCTGGCGACGGTGAGGCTGATGCGCAAGGAGGCTGGGCGCAGTCATTTCAACCACACGAAGAGCGAGCAGAACCTTCAACTGAAATTTCGCCCGATCGAGCAAACCGTTGCCGATACGGTCGCTTGGTATCGCAGCAATGGCTGGCTGCCCAGTGTGTCGCCCCAATAGCGCCCCGTAGATCACTTCATTGCCCGAGTGACGGACGTGAGCCGCCAAACCCATCAAAGGAAAAACCGTGACTAACAAATTGATCTTGAAACTTTTGACGGCCCTTGGCGCCGTCCTTCTTGCTGTGGCAGCGCCGAGCGAATCCGCAGCGCAGGGCATCTCCCCGGTCAGGACAGCGGACAGCATGGCCGATTTCTGCAGGAAAGGACAGGCCGAGTACCCAGGAGGAATCGCTCGCATGCATCCCTCGTTCAAGTTCAACATCTGTTGGTGGCTTGAGGATGCCGGCATCAAAGCAAGCACATTCGATGAAGTCGTCGGAGCGCTGCCGGAGCATGCGGGACCGTTGCAGTCGGCCTGGCAAGCCACTTTCAGCAAGCCCGCCCAGGTGCACCTGGAGCAAGCGCACGTGGCCGAGGTGCGGGGCGACCGTGAGACCGCATCGGCCGAATACAAGAAGGCCGCTTTCTATCTGCGGATGAACCGACTGCCCAAGCAGGTCCCCATTGCGGACATACAGGCGACCGAAAAAGCCCATGCGGTTCTGGGAAAACCACTCCAACGGATCAAATTCAGGGCAGGTGAAAAAGAATTCGTTGGCTATTTTCGAGCACCGCCCGCACGGAACAGCAGCAATGAGAAGCCACCGGTACTGGTCATTCTCGGTGGTCTCGACAACCTGAAGACGGAGATGATCCGGCACAGCGACTACTTCGTGGGTCGTGGGTTCGCAACCCTCGTTGTGGAAAATCCAGACACCGGGGAAAACCAGTTGGGATTCCGTCCAGAGTCCTCTGCGATGCTCGACACCGTTGCGGACTACATCCAGACCCGCAGCGACCTGGACGCGAGCCGGGTGGCGATTTACGGTTGGAGCATGGGGGGTTATTTGGGAACGCTTGGTGGATTGAGGAACGACTTTTACAAAGCGATTGTCAACATAGGCGGCCCCAGCGATTCGAGCTTCGGACAAGCGCATTGCAAGACAGCGCCTGCATGGATCGTCGCGCCCTACACCGTATTTGCCAATATGAATCCGCAGACGACGCCTCGCCAGGCAATGTGCGAGTACTACGAAGCATTCCAACTCTCACGCCAACTGAAGATGCCAACCGCAGTTCAGTTGCGCAAACCGATTCTCATGGTGAACGGTGCCCGCGAAGATCTCGTCTCCAAAGACGAACCTGCATCGCTGACCGCTCTTGGCTTCAATGTGACGCAACTGGTCTTTGGGGAAGATGGCCATACGGCGGAGTCGAACATGCAGGAGCACTTCGAGTTCACCGCGAACTGGCTCATGCGGCAGTTGAAAATCGCCAACGGACCTGACCTCTGACAACGAATCGGCTCACCTTACCCCCTTGTAACAAATTTTCCACATGCGTAACGTTGATCGTGCGGCAGGGGGCGTCTAACGACCGGTGTTGGCGGTTGCTGCCGTTCAGACGCTGGACCGTGAATGACTTAGATCAGTCTGAAGCCCTCCACGCTGGAAGTCTGTCCTGCAGCGGTTGCGGCCTGTGATGTCAGCCCCTTGAGTTCACGGTCTGGGCGACACAGCGGTCATTCATGCGCAGACACGGCGGCGCACCTTGAGATGGCCACGGGCGTTCAACATCAGGCTTCCGATCATGTAGTAGTTGCATTGAGTTGGGGGAGGCCCTGCCGCACACCGACGAACTGCTGACCATAGAGGCGAGCCCGGAGCACGCCAGCAAAGGCTGAACAAGGCGTTTATTTCTGGGCCTCAGCAGGGCGCGCGCGCGGGGCTGCACTTGCCTCTCGCAGTAGGTCCTTTTCTGTGAATGTGCCATTCTCCATTCGGCTTGGCTCTTGGAGAAAGTTGTTGAGTTCGAGAAACGCACGACCGAAATCGTTGAGCTCGAGAATCAGGCGATAGCTAACCACTTCGCCGCACCGCTCAATGCCAACGAGTCCCTGCGGCAGCGGCCTCTTTCCAAACCACTCTGAGAAGCTCTCCCCGTAGTGCACAGCCCCGGTCTCGAAGTCTGTAGCCACATAGCACTCAGCTGCCCAGGCACCCTCTAGCGACTCCTCGTAGGCTTCCATGTCACTTTCGTACTTTGCCCAGGGGATGTAGTGCTCAAGCAGGTCATCAATGGTTCGACCTGCTGCATAGGTGAGAGGCCACTTTTGGACTTCGCCTCCGCCACTCATCGTGACTTGGTACCGGGAGAGTGACTTGTTGACCCAGTCGTCGAATTCCATGACGACCTGCTTGCCCTCATCGAGCAGTGTAAGCGTCCGGCCAATACATCTTGACCGAAAGCAGTCGCACGCGGCTAGACTTCTGCCATCGGCCAAGCGGCGGTTCAGCATGAGGCACAGCGATGAAAGCCATGTCGAGGCAAACGGTGGGCGTCATCGTTTTTGTTTTGAGGGGATCAGAAAGGGACCGAGAGCTACTGTTCCTGCGTCGTTCAGGTGGCGCCTACGCCGGGCAATGGTGGCCAGTTGGTGGAACCTGCAAATTCGGCGAGGTTCCGCTTCAGACAGCGTTGAGAGAGGTTCTGGAAGAAACGGGACTATCACCGACGGCGATCTATAGTTTTGGCGAGGATATCCCGCACATCGATGGATATTCACGCATTGAGGCCTTCGTCGCCTTTGTGGCCCCCCCGATTTCCATCGTGCTCAACCACGAGCATTCCGAGTTCAAATGGCTATCTGCAGATGAGGCTTCAACGATGGTAGCGGATCCGGCACCTATCCAAAGGCTTAGTGACCGGTTCATGCGAACGGAGCCAGAAGCATCAGCGCTTTTCCTTCGGGCATAGCACGTTTCAAAAAATTGCGAGTCAAACGTGTGCGTCCACGGTCCCAAATGACCCCAAGATCATAGACTGCTTGCAGTCATCGCTCGCCAAGCCGTTGACGCACTCATTGGGAGTGAGCGACCAGTCGGCCGACCTTGCAGGCGATCGGGGGCTATGGGCGGGCCGCCAACGATGTGGCAGTGGGTCCTCTTTGCGGCTGTTAAGCTGCGTCGGAAGCAGGTGCAGAGCAGCGCGCAGGTGGGTCCAAGGCTCACCGCAGCGGCGCACACATCCACGCTGCACACTCGCTGGCGGTGGTGGCCGATTAGGTGTATGGGTGTGACTGCTGGCGGTGGCCCCCGGGCGACGATCAGATGGCGTCGGGTTGCCAGCGATGCGGCAGCAAGTCCTCGATCTGGCTGGCCTTGTGCATCGGCAGCCGTGTGAGGACATCTTTGAGGTAGACGTATGGATCGTGCCCGTTCATGCGCGCTGACTGGATCAGGCTCATGACAGCTGCAGCCCGCTGGCCGGCGCGCAGACTGCCGGCAAACAGCCAGTTGTTGCGACCAATGGCGATCGGGCGGATCTGGTTCTCGATCCAGTTGTTGTCCACCGGTAACTGTCCATCATCGACGAATCGGGTCAACGCCTCCCAGCGCCGCAGGCTGTAGTCCAGTGCCTTGGCGGTGGCCGATCCATCCGGCACTTTCTGGCGCTGCAGCCTCATCCATTCGTGCAAGACGTCGAGCACCGGCTGGGTCTGCCTGCGCCGAATGTCTTGGCGCTGCGTGGCATCAATATCCCTCACCTCACGCTCGATGTCATAGACCCGGGCGAACTGCTGCAGCGCGAACCCGGCGATCTGACTCTTGTTAGCCGCGTGCAGATCAAAGAACTTGCGGCGCGCATGCGCCAGGCAGCCCACCTCCGTCACCCCGCTCGCAATCAGTGCCTTGTAGCCGCTGAAGTCGTCACAGGTCAGGCTGCCTCTCCACTTCCCAAGAAATGCCCGAGCGTGCTCGCCGGCACGCGACTCACAGAAGTCGTAGACCACGGCTTTCATGCTCTCGAACGCCCCAGGCGCGTAGGCCCACAGGTAGGCGCGGTGCGTTTTGCCATCACCCGGCTTGAGCATCGCCACCGGCGTCTCATCCGCGTGAAGCACGCGGTGTTGCAGGATCTCAGCCTTGAGGGCATCCACCAGAGGCTGTAGCCGCACCCCGCATGTGCCCACCCACTGCGCTAAGGTCGAGCGCGGGATGGCTAGGCCGGCACGCCCGAAGATCGTTTCCTGGCGGTACAACGGCAGGTGATCGGCGTACTTGCCCACCAGCACCTGGGCCAGCAGGCCGGCGGTGGGGATGCCTTTGTCGATGACGTGAGCATCCACCGGCGCCTGGGTGATGGTTTCGCACTGGGTGCAGGCCCACTTGCCGCGGATGTGGCGCTCTACGCTGAAGACCCCTGGTACGTAGTCCAGCTTCTCGGCCACGTCCTCGCCGATGCGTTTTAGCGGGCAACCACACCCCGGCGTACGGCAGGTGGTGAACTCGGGTTCGTGATGGATATCGCGGCGTGGCAGATGCGCCGGCAGGGGGAGCCGCTTGGGCTGCTTCTTCTCCTGCAGGTTCGGGGTACCTGGCTCCTGCTGCAGGGCGTCGATCTCGGTGGCAAAAGACGCCAGGTCGGCCTCGATCTCGTCTTCGAGCAGGCTTTTCTGCTCGGGGTTGAAGCGCTCAGACTGTGCGGCGAACTTCATGCGCTTGAGCAGCGAGTTCTCGTGGGTGAGCTTCTCCAGCAAGGCGCCCTGGTGACGAAGCTGGGTCATCAGGCGTGCAGCCATCTCGCGCAGTTGATCGGCGCTCAGATGCTCCAGAGATTGCAACGCCACCACCATGGCCGTCACTGTGCCAGCACCAACACGCGTGCACCATTGACGCATGCACCAATTGGCAAGTACCGATCACTGCCGGAGAGTCAGACCACGGTGATGACACCGCCGTCGGCCAGGCGTTGCCAAGGTAGGCCCATGACCAGCGCATCGAGCTGCTGGCGCTGCAGCGTCAGGTTGGAACTACCGGCCAAGGGCCAGATGAACTTGCCCTGGTGCAGTCGGCGTGCGGCCAGCCAGATACCGATGCCGTCGTGCACCAGGATCTTGATGCGGTTGGCGCGTTTGTTGGCGAACAGGTAGGCATGGTGGGGATAGGCAGCGCCGAAGACGGCAATGACTCGGGAGAGAGCCGTATCCGTGCCGGCGCGCATGTCCAGCGGGGTGGTGGCCAGCCAGGCTGCGTCGATCCGGATCACCGAAGCCAATCCCGCAACCAGTCCGCGCAGGACGACGACGCCTCGACGGGCCAGCTTACCGTGATCACGCCAGTGCTGCGTCGGATCTCGATGCGGATATCCGCCGAGGAGCTCCCCGCTACGCCAACAGGCGCGGCGTCCTCTACCTCAGGCGAGGGAAGGTTCACCGGGATGAACGGATTGATGGGTTTGGGTGCCGCCGCCGGGTGCTCGCGTAGCCAGCGATGAACGATGTTGGCGTTGATGCCGTGGGCCAGGGCCACAGCCGCAATCGATGCGCCATCCGCTCGGCATTGCGCCACGACGTGCGCCTTGAGTTCTGGACCGTAGAAGCGCCGCTTGGGGTTTGGGGCGATCGCCTCGCTCGCCATGGTGTGCATGATCTCCATCGTGCACACGATGCCTGCTCGAACAGGCTATCTCAAGATGGGTTTGCCGGACGCATACCGAGCAGTTGCATCCACGGCAGGTCCAGCCGCAGCCGGTTCAAGCGCTGGATATAAGGCTCTGGCTGCACCATTTCGGCGAACTCTCGTGGAAAGACGTCTTTCTCCAGCAGCTGCGACTTGGGAACAGGAAGCTTCCACCCCTTGCCGGTGCTGCTCAGCTTTTCTTTTGTGACCTGCTGCCAGTACATCTGTTCCGTCTCCGGATTGAAGAACAGGACCAGGACGGGCATCGTATGGCCCAACCAATAGTGGACGTGCTTCGGTTCTGGACGAAACACGAATCCGCCGTTGTCTGGAAGCGGCTCCTCAAAGAAGCTCTTACCAGACTTGATTTGAAGCGCCAGCAGTTTGCCTGTCGGGTAAGGGTCTACCTCGTCGAAAATCTCAACGTGTGCATCTATCCCGAAGTCTTGTGTGAACTGTTCGCGGAAGAGCCACCCGTAGTTGGTGAAGATGGTCGAAGCGTAATTCACGCCCATGCGCTCTGTCTTATGAGTGCTCATTTTCCAACTCTCGATGCTCTGTGATTATTGGGGAAGCCTACTGCGCCGTTCAGGCGGCAGGTTGCTTTCCTTGGGTTCAGTCCAAACGAACCACAAGGGCTCGACCTGGGACGATCATTTCCTTACCGACGCTGACGCCGTCCACTGGGCGCACGAGCCAACTGCCGCGTCCGCCATAGTTTGTAGGCTCCACAGCCTTCACTTTGTTGCCTGACTTGCGGAACATTTAGATGCGGTTGCGACGGATGCTCATGCTGGTTGATGTCCTTGGCCTTTTGTGCAGTGCACAGCCACGCTTGGATGCGTGCGCTTCACTTGAAAAGCTTTGGATTTACTCGGCGCATCCTGTCTTCTTGTTGATTGCACAAATCCATCACGGTTGTTTGGGCATGCACGGAGAAGTCACGATTGAATTCCCCGTTGGGGCGCAGCAGATCAGTTGCAATGTACCCCGCCGGAAATGATCCCTCGCACACAATAGCTATGTCCTGGCCGGGCTTCGGCTTGAGCTTGGACTTCACGTCTACGGCCCTCCAGTTTGCAGCCGAAACAGACTTCACCGGATTGCTCGCGGCCTTAGGATCGTTGATCTCTACAAGTGCGTGCTTCGTGCTGTAACCTTGCGCCGCAAGAGCGGAGACCATGGTCAATACGGCAAGGGTGAAAGTCGTGCAAAATTTCGACTCGTATTTCATAGTTTTCCGCGATTAATCGTGATCGTTGAGATGGTCAATCGCTGCGGCGACATCGGCACTCATACCGCTTGGAACAAAGCGAGCATGTATCCGACGAACGAATCCCTCCTCCGCTTCTTTTGATACGAGCACCAATTTCAACTCCAAGCCATGCGCAGATACGATCAGCTTTCCATTCGCTGCGCGCTCTGCTTTAAAGCCAGAAAACTCGCATTCGCTTTCAACTGCTTCAATAAGCGCAGCGACATTCGGCGCGTCGCAGGGATCAGCCGCGTCTAACCACTCATCGAAATCAAACGTTGTGTCCATACTTTCCTCCTTGTGATGCTTACCGGGCAACTCGGTGTGCTGTGCCCGCACTGCGAAACCCGGCTCGCCGTGCTTCGCGGTTCAGTCGCTTTCCTGTGTTCCTTCAAGCTTTCGTTTAAGTCACAACTTTAGACACGCTTTGCAATACGGTGCCGTCTTGCGTGAGCAAGTGGACTTCACTTCAGTGCAGCCATCCTTCGGATTACCAAGTTTAAGTTTATGAGTTAGCTGGATATGCAAAAAATCAAACTCGCTGCTTGCAGAAATCATGGGGTTCATCGGTGACGTCGGTTTTTTTCATCATGTTTTTCTTCATGGTTCAGCGCTAGGCCTATTCAGGTCGTTGACCACTCTGCGCGTTACACAGTCCCTTCCCAGCGCTTCATGTCTGCTTTTTGCTTTCTCGCACCAGATGCAAGACCAAGAATCACCGCCAACAAGCCAGCGCGTATCGTCGCCCTTGAAATACATCGTGTGGGCAACGTCGATAGGACAGAGCCTCAGCCGACGTTAACGCTACAGCTTGGCCTTTGCCAAGACCGCGCCTGTGACTCGATCTACCACCCAAGCCTCTTGCATTTTCACGTGTAGGAGGCGCACGGTGTCAATGCGATTGTCGTTCGAGTGCTTTACTGGGAGCACCTGGTGGGCACTCAGGTATCGGGGCGAGAGCGTGCCGATCACAAGGACGTCCAACTTGTTCTCCAGCTGCTCTGCCTTCTCGGGGGGGATCGGAACGACCCGATGATGCGGGGAGCACGGATTGCATCCAAGGCAATAGTTTCGTACTGACCGAGCTTGCGGCCCGGATAGATCGACTGCCAGCTCTCGGCGTTCCCGACCCTCCGACTCGTGATAGCTACGGCTTCTTGCGGTGCCAGCATTGGATGCTCCCTGACCATGTACTCCACTTGGTCTCGTTCGCGTCAGATCATCCATCCCTGAACGCGAGCAATGAACTTACGGCCAGATCGTCGTAGAGAGGCTGCGACCCCAGCAACTTCATTCGCGCATGGTATTGGCCGTCCGACTCAAACTTGCCTTTTTTGATGTCCATGCCTTGAAGTGCGTCCGCGATGCGCTGGGCTTCGTGTCCAAACTGCCCCGTTGTAGCATCGAGGCCGGCCATCCCCAGGGCCACAGCACGTTGCGTTGCCTGCGGTGGATCAACTGTTACGGGTGAGGCCTCTGGAGCGGGTGCCAAGGCAACTGGAGCTTGAGCTTGGATCTCGGGCATGCGATCGCTGCAGGCGGACAAAGCCAGGGTCAGGAAGAGTGTGGGGAGTAATTTCGATCGAAACGCGAATGTCATGGGCATGATAAAGAGTTACAACCAAGATGTGCTTACAGGCCGTCGACCTGACATGTCCATGAGCATTATTCCTTCAATCGGATGGAGCCACTACTGGTGATCGACGAGGAGCGGGTACCCCTAAGTCGATTGTCCCGCCCGGAGGGACTTGACCACCCACCGAAATAAACTGGCGTCTGACAGACGAGACTGTTACCAGATCGCCCAATTCGTTGAAGTGGTTTTTCGTACTCGCTGGCCTGGTTGCGTCAAAAGGCACATCGGTTGAGTCTCCAAACTTACAGTAAGGCAGATTCTTGTTGACCTTAGTGTCCCTAACACCCTTTATGAACATGGCCTTTCGCTGGTCATCCCATTCAATTCCGGCAGGAATATTTCGCCACTCAGGTGGGGCAATCTTGGGTAAGCCTTGCGCGAAGTCACGCTTGTTATTGTCCCAACTTTCCTGGCCACCAACTACCACACCGGAGAATACCGCTCCACTTTTAACCCACCCGACATCACTCTCCTTCATTGCAATCGCTAACAATCTATCGGACTGCTCTTTGGAGCAACTTTGTGTCCAATACAGGTAGTCATGAATGATTGCTGCTCGCGTGTATTTGTCAGCGGGCGATAAGCCAAAGGACCACAACGCCGGCGGAACACTTGCTAGGTCAGTAACGAAACCAGCTGGTACCGTGACAAAAACACCAGTATTTCCAATCTCCCAGCTCATATCATCTGTGAGCAAGAAGACCTTAAAGTTTGCAAATCCCTTGATTGTTGGATTGGGAATTACTGCATGTGGCGGGGGTTGTATTACTACATGTGGCGGGGGTTGTGGGGGTGCTGGGGGTGGTGGAGTACAAGCAACACACAGAAAGACTATTCCCGGTAGAAACACATACTTCCGTGAATCAGAAATAAGCGATGACCAGTTTCTGTTCATGTTGATTAATGGCATACAGCTTTCCTTTCTAGTGTCCAGTGATCGTTACCGGCCACCGGAGCATTTCACTAAGAGCCAGTGCAACAACACCAAGTCTAGTGTTAGGGAATTTACGCCCATCGCCACGCATCCGTCTTGACGTTGCGTCTACAGCGCAGCCAATGCCGCAATACAGGCCCAGAAAAAAGCCGAAGCCCACAAAGCAGGACATTTGCAGTTTTCCTTGAATGCTCACTGCGTGCGTAAAGTCCATGCGTTAGCGATGTTTCGAAGAGCACCCAACACCCGAACTTCGATCTCATTACCTCCTACTGCCGCTGATACCCGCTTTGCCAGCCATTGAGCGCTCGGCGCCGCCGCCCTGATGACCGGCAGAAAATCCCGCCTAACTGCAGCAATTGCTTGGGGGCGCTTGCTCTTGACAGCGAATACCGCGTTTTGGAGAGCCGCTGCAGTTCGCTTTGTGGCCCTAAGAACCTCTTTGGCATGAGGTTTCGCCTCCTCATGATCCAACTCCGGCGCGTTCTTGAATGTCGCGATCATGCCGTTGAGGCTCTGGGATGCCAAGACAAGAGCGGCGATCTCATCCATGGCTGAAAGGGTCTCGGCATCGAAGTGAGAGCGCCCGATGAGGGCAATCGAATCGAAAGAAGCAGACATGTTTTCCACACGGCCCCATAGTCACTTGAGATGCTTGAAGAATCGCTCTTCGAATTGCCGTGCCTTGTTTGAGTCATGCTGCGCCAGATACGCTTTGATTCTCCACACCAAGCGAGGCGGCTCACTCCCCACCCATCCCAAAGTGATCTCATCTTCAACTACTGTGGCAAAGGGCATCCACGCATCAGCAAGACGCTTCACATCGGCTTCACTCGGTTCCATGTTTGTTCCTAGCGTTCTCTGGCGGAGTATTGGTCCGAGTGATATTTGATCGGAGTGACAATAAACACGTACATCCGTTCAAAATACTCGCTGATGTCAATCTTGGCGCCCAGGCGCTGTGCCTCGCCAAGACCCGCATCAAGATGCCTAGCAATCTCATTGATGTCGGGGTGACGTGCATCAGCAAAGATCCGGTACTTGTGCGGCTTATTTCTGTCGGTTTCGATGTCTACCTCTACACCCGTTCCGACGACTTGTACGGCGTATGAAATAACGGTTCTTTTCATTTCTTCCTCTACTGGCTGGCAGCTTCGACACCTGCATCAATCCACTTAACCACCTCCGACAGGCATTCGCAACTTGGACAGTCGCGCACAGTCAGCGTGCCGTACTGCTCCGTCTATGTCGCAGAAGCCGCGACTGTCTCACCACAGTCCGGACAGATCATTTCGCCTTGGGCGGGCGATTCTTTGACTGACATGGTTTCCTCGATTGTTCAGGCAGCAACGTCTTCACCACGGAGATAGGCTTCGTACATCTTGTGCACATCCATTTCGCCATAACGTAGTCCGGCATAGGCCCAGTCTCCCTCAATCAGCTCCTCAAGAACCTCTAGGCAGATAGTGGTTGTGTCGTAACACATGCGTTCAAACTCATCGAAGTCATTTGGAGGTGCAATCAGAAAGAATTCCCGCCTCCTGTTGATCCGGTGATCTGCGAGCCGGTTGTGGGCGATCCGCTCGGCGGTGCGCATGTCGCTTACCCACCAAATCACACTGATATTCATGGGCGTGGCAGTGGCCGTCGTGTGGAGCTGCATCACCCTTTTAAACGGGTTCTTGCTGAGCCCAACTTTTATCTCGTTGTGCAGCCTGTCATGCCGAAAAATGTAGATGAATCCATCCTGTGCAGTTGAAGCGGTCACGACTCTTTCCTCGGGTCTATCGGGCTTCCGTCACTCAACAACGACTTCTTGGCCGGGATGCCGACGCTCGGCCTCAGCCACGGCGGCCTCCTGCGAGGGATAGGTACTCTTGCCAGCGGAGAAACCGAGCGACGAAGAGACTTGGATAACCCACTGACCTGGAGCCAGCTCTTTGACAATGATCTTCATGTTTCTTTCTTCCTAAATTGCGTAAGCGGCTTTATTGTTACCCTCTAGATGTTTAGTGTCAAACATCTTTTTTGGAAGTCTCACCGTAGAGATTCAGAATCTCTGCGTGCATCTCACGAAACGACTTCAGACTGCGCGAGAGCGACTGTATGCTGATACCTGTCGATTTCGCAGCTTCTGCTGGAGGAACGCTGTGGAGAAGAACGAGGCGCGCAGCACTGATCGCTGGCTCCTTTGACCGCAGCCTGCGTGCGAGAAACTCAAACTGGTGTTTGTTCATGGCCCCAGATGATAAACATCCAGCCGTTGAGCTACAAAGCACTCGCGAACATGTCGCACAGGGTCCCCTCATCGAAGTCGACGTATCGCTGCGAACAGTCGATGTCGGTGTGCCCCAGAAGCTGCGCGACGGTTTCCATGTCGCCCGTGTTGACCAGAACCTTGCCAGCGAACGTACGGCGGCCAGAATGGCTTGAGTCGCCCTTGATGCCTGCACGCTTGTACAACTTGGTCACATGGGCTTGAAGGCTGTCACAGGCCCTGTAGTCGCGTCGCTCTCCTGTCTCCAATACCCGCCGCTTCGTGTTCTGCGACATTCCATCCCCCCGGCTGCTGTAGACCAGTGGCTGGTGAGGCAGGAGTCCACGGTATTGGCCAGGCACGGAGGCTCTCGCAATGCCCTTCTCGATGCGGTATTGCAGGTAGGCCTCCAGGGCCTGAATGGCGGGCTTGACACCAGGAATGCGCATCGCTGGCGACACCCCTTTGTGATCCCTTCGCGCATACTGACTTCGGCTCTCAGCTTGCCCGAGGCGTGCATCACATCGGCCACCGTCAGGCGTGAAATCTCGGTGATACCCATGCCGCAGTGGTGGCCTAGCATCAGCACGAAAACGTCCCGCTCAGGGTAACGCGATGTGGCTTGGGTGATTTTGATGAGTCGGGTGAACTGCCCTTGGTGCAGGGTCTTGGCGCGAGTGATTTCTGGCATGCAGTCGCCCAGGCTGCTCGCGGCGAACGACTGCAACCAGCCTGAAGCCGTAACGCCGGAAGTCTGTTCTGCAGCGATTACCACCGGTGGTGTGCGCTCCGTCAATTCACGGTGACGACCGCAGTGCAGTCGTTGAAAGCCCTCGACACATATCGAGCGCGATGACCGGTCGCCGGCAATGGCATATAGAGTCGACGGTGACAGTGGTCATGACGGGCTCAGAGCGTTGTTGTTGAGACATCTTGAGCGTGAGCCCATGTCTCTGCACGCTGGCAACAAAGGGAGGTTAACGCGGCACGCATGCCGGTCAGGTACTGGAAATCGGCGGCGCAATCAACTTGCATCAGCGCGGTCAATCCCGTACGCTGCCTCGACGTCCACACGCAACGCCCGAGCCCATGCGGGCCGCCGGGCCGGCCTTCCGGACGTGCAAAGGAGTCCAGCCATGCCAAGCCGATCGAACGGCCTCGCGGCCGAAATGAAAGCCGTGCGAACGTTGGCGCTCGTGGGCGCCGCGGCCGCCGGCAAGACCTCGCTGGCCGAGGCCTTGCTGTACAAGGCGGGCGCCATCGGCGCGTGTGGCAGCATCGAGCGCGGCAGCACCGTCAGCGACCACGACCCGCTCGAGCGCCGCATGCAGCACTCGCTCAACACATCGGTGATGCACCTCACGCATGGCGGCACGCGTATCCACTTGATCGACACGCCCGGAGGCCCCGACTTCCTCGGCCAGAGCCTGCCGGCGCTGGAGGCGGTCGAAACGGTGGCAGTGGTCATCAATGCCGCCACCGGCATCGAGCCGATGGCGGTGCGCATGATGGAATACGCCGCCTCGCGCCGCCTCGCCCGCATGATCATCGTCAACAAGATCGACGCGCAGGGCGTCTCGCTGGCGGGCCTGCTGGCCGACATCCAGGCGACCTTCGGCCGCGAATGCCTGCCGCTGAACCTGCCCGACGGGGTCGGCAGGCAGGTGATCGACTGCTTCTTCAATCGTTTCGGGCGCTCCGACTTCGGCCCCGTCGAAGCGGCGCACCGCGCGCTGGTGGAACAGGTGGTCGAGGTCGACGCGGCCTTCGTCGATCGCTACCTCGAGGAAGGCGACGTGGATCCGGCCGAGCTGCACGCGCCGCTTGAGCAGGCGCTGCGCGAAGGCCACCTGGTCCCGGTGTGTTTCGCCTCGTCGCGCAGCGGCGCCGGTGTGGCCGAGTTGCTGGACGTGATCGTCAAGCTCCTGCCCGATGCGAACGAAGCCAACCCGCCGAGCTTCATCGTTGGCGAGGGCGCAGAGGCCATGCCCATGAAGGCCAAGCCTGACCCGACGCTGCACGTGCTGGCGCATGTGTTCAAGATCACGATCGACCCTTTCGTCGGCAAGATGGGCATCTTCCGCGTGCACCAGGGCACGGTCACGCGTGACAGCCAGCTCTACATCGGCGACGGCCGCAAGCCCTTCAAGGTGGGGCACCTGTTCATGCTCCAGGGCAAGGACCATGTCGAGGTGTCGCACGCGGCGCCGGGCGACATCGTGGCGGTGGCCAAGGTTGAGGAGATCCATTTCGATGCCGTGTTGCACGATGCGGCGCAAGACAGCCATGTGCATCTTGCACCGCTGCCGTTCCCGGTGCCGGTGTACGGCCTGGCCGTGGAGCCCAAGCGGCATGGCGACGAGCAGCGCGCCTGGGAAATCCTCGGCAAGCTCGCGGCCGAGGACCCGTGCCTGCGCATCGAGCATGTGGCCGCGACCAACGAGACGGTGCTCTACGGGCTGGGCGAGCTGCACCTGCGCATCGTGCTCGAACGCCTGCGCGAGGTTTACCGCTTCGAGGTCCAGACGCGGCCACCGCGCATCGCCTACCGCGAGACCGTGACCGCGCCGGCCGAGGGCCACTACCGCCACAAGAAGCAGAGCGGCGGTGCCGGCCAGTTCGCCGAAGTCTTCCTGCGCATTGAGCCGCTCGCGCGCGGCGCGGGCTTCGAGTTCGCCGACGAAGTCAGGGGCGGCACGATCCCGGGCCAGTTCATCCCTGCCGTCGAGAAAGGCGTGCGCGAGGTTTTGGCGTGCGGCGCGATCGCCGGCTACCCAGTGGTCGATGTGCGCGTCGTGGTGTACGACGGCAAGCACCACAGCGTGGACAGCAAGGACATCGCCTTCGCGACCGCCGGCCGCAAGGCCTTCATGGCGGCGATTCGCGAGGCCCGGCCGGCTGTGCTCGAGCCGATTGTCCAGATCGAGATCTCCGTGCCCGAGCATTCCGTGGGCGACGTCACGAGCGACCTGTCGTTGCGGCGCGGCCTGGTCACCGGCACATCGGGGCTGGGAGCCGGCACTGTGGCCATCGGCGGTCGGGTGCCAGAGGCCGAGCTGGCCGACTACCAGTCGCGGCTCAATGCAATGACCAGCGGCCAGGGGCGCTACACCATCGCGTTGTCGCACTACGAGGCCGTGCCGCCGGCCGTCCAACAGACGCTGATGGGGCAGTACCGGGTCCGCGAAGACGACTAGGAAAAGCGCAGCGCCAATGCTCAGCTTGTACGCGCGCGGCCGAGCAATCGACTTGGGCATACCGTGAGGTCAAAATGCTCCCTCGCCCGGCGATTGCGATCACCCTAATTCTTGTGGTAAATGTCCGATACACAGCGATTGGAGACTTTGGCAGTCAGCTTCCTATTTGCAGTTTTGTCGCTAAAAGCCGTCCTTGCAAGACACCGATGCATTGATCTTCCGATCCGTCCAGCTCCACAGCGAGCGGTGCAACCGCCACAGACCGATGACATGCATACCTGGACGCACCATGTTCGGAGAGCGGTGTGTCTATCCATGATGGCCAACGCTCATGCGCACCGACAGGGACTGATTCCTGTGCCGACGCGGCACTAGGCAAACATCACACCGCTCCCCTCAACTCTTTGGTTTACGACCGCTTGAAACCGGGCGAACCGTAGGTGTGCTGCCACCATGCTCAGTCCACCATTCGGTGAGGGCCTGCATAGTAGGGCCAAGCGCCCGCGCTTTTGACGTGATCTCGTATTCGACGCGCGGCGGCACCTCTGCAAACACAGTCCGCGATACCAATCCATCCGCCTCCAACTCGCGCAACTGCGCCGTCAGCATGTGCTGCGTGATTCCGGGTATTGCCTTGCGCAACTCGCCAAAGCGGTAGAGCCGCTGGTTGAGCAACCACATGATTTCCAGCTTCCATTTGCCTGAAAGCAGGGCGAATGCACGGCGCATTTCCTCGTGCATGTTGAGCGCAGTGTTCCCATTAGTCTGATTTTTCATACTAAGCACCATTTTTTCATCCTACTTGTCAATATTTATCTTAAACGACATCCTTGCTGCATGTTGAACTAAACTGCTGACTAGCAGAACACCATGGCCACTGTCTACCTCTACTGGATCAGCACCGCGCTGCTGTCTCTGCTCTATTTCGCTTCAGCCGCGATGTACATCGCCAAAGGCGACTTTGTACGCAAGGCGCAGGCGGAGCTGGGCTATACAGCCCCGCTCTTAGTGCCTTTCATGATTGTTATCAAGCTGTTCGGGCCTATCGCAGTGCTGTGGCACTTCAACGTGGCGCTCAGCGATCTGGCCTACGTTGGCATCCTCTATCACCTGGTCTTGTCAGGCCTCGCGCATCTGGGCGTCCGCAAGCCCAAGGGCGCCATTCCAGCGGCTGTGGGACTCATCTTGTTGGTGCCGATGCAATCTTGACCAGCTAAACCGCAAAGTGCCAATCCAATATTGACCAGGGTGTTCCACTGACCTGCTGAGAATTTCAGCAGGGGATTCAAGGTGATCACCATGGACATGATTGGCAAGGTCAGGCGCATGAGGCTGCGCGACCAACTCTCCCTCAGCGAGATCGCAAAGCGCACGGGCCTGTCGCGCAACACGGTCAAGAAGTGGCTCAAGGCGCCCGGCGATGTTGCCCCGAAGTACGAGCGGGTGAAGCTCGATGGCAAGCTAACTGCGTTCGAGCCGATCCTGCATCAAGCGCTCACAACCGACAGCCATCGCCCCAAGCATGGACGGCGCAGCGGCCGTGCCTTGTT
>NZ_AFBG01000017.1 GCF_000204195.1 Acidovorax radicis N35 | reverse complement strand
CAGCGAAGAAGGCCGCACCTGCCAAGAAGGCAGCAGCACCGGCAAAGAAGGCCGCTCCCGCCAAGAAGGCAGTAGCAGCGAAGAAGGCCGCACCTGCCAAGAAGGCAGCAGCACCGGCAAAGAAGGCCGCTCCCGCCAAGAAGGCAGTAGCAGCGAAGAAGGCCGCACCTGCCAAGAAGGCAGCAGCACCGGCAAAGAAGGCCGCTCCCGCCAAGAAGGCAGTAGCAGCGAA
>NZ_AFBG01000018.1 GCF_000204195.1 Acidovorax radicis N35 | reverse complement strand
CTTGCCGGACTGGTTGCTGACTCCACCCGCCAGCGCCGGATGTAGTCGGTGACGGCGCTGTAGCCGCCGCGGTAGCCTTGGGCCTGTATCTGAGCAAACAAGGCACGGCCGCTGCGCCGTCCATGCTTGGGGCGATGGCTGTCGGTTGTGAGCGCTTGATGCAGGATCGGCTCGAACGCAGTTAGCTTGCCATCGAGCTTCACCCGCTCGTACTTCGGGGCAACATCGCCGGGCGCCTTGAGCCACTTCTTGACCGTGTTGCGCGACAGGCCCGTGCGCTTTGCGATCTCGCTGAGGGAGAGTTGGTCGCGCAGCCTCATGCGCCTGACCTTGCCAATCATGTCCATGGTGATCACCTTGAATCCCCTGCTGAAATTCTCAGCAGGTCAGTGGAACACCCTGGTCAATATTGGATTGGCACTTTGCGGTTTAGCTGGTCAAGATTGCATCGGCACCAACACGGGGATTCCGAGCTTGAACCGTCACCCGCCGCATTGATGGGCGAAACAAAAAAAGAAAGCGCCCCTTGGAGCGCTTTCTTTATCTACTAGCGACCAGCCTGCAAAAACGTCAACAGAGTAGAAGTCTCATGCCTTTGGTCTTCAGGCTCCCAAAGGAGCTTGCAGTCTTGGATCCGCCAGGACTTCGCAGGGAAGTCGACAAATTCCCAAGTCACCATCGAAACATAGGAGGTTTCGGAAGAGCCGAAATTCCCGCTCTCCAACACCCCCAGCACGGGCCCATCCGCCGTCAAGACGATTTGACCAGGCAATACATCGTTAGCTCGGCCAGCGACTGCTCCTAGGGATACTCGGAGATCGCCCGGCGGCAGCCTGCAGGCGAATTTCTTCATGTTCTCCTCCGACACCCTCGCCACAGTCAGCTTTTCATCCAGCGCTATGAAGGTTCCCCCACCACCCAGAGGGACGCGGCTGACGCGCACGTAAAGCGTCGCATCGGTGTCGAGAAATGAGACCACCGAGCCCACAGCAACCTCGGAGAGGAGGATCGGGTTCAGAGCGTTGATGGCGTAGATGTGAGGCACTTGAACTCCCGAGTGTTTCGGGGGAAGGAATAGTACCGGACTCGTGGTGAACATCAGTCAAAGATGTCACCGCAACCACTGCGGGGTGCGGAAGTATCGCCAGTGTTGTTTTTCGTACATTTTCCGTGCAACAGACAACGAGCGCAAAACTGCTATTTTTTATATAGCAATAAATCATTATCCCTACTGAGATTCCTGCTCCTGCAGTTGCCTCCACATGACCTTGCCGCTGCCGCTCTTGGGAAGTGCGCTCACCAGCTGCACGATGCGCGGCACCTTGTACACCGCCATGTTCTCGCGGCACCAATCGATGATCTGCTGCTCGGTCGTGTCCTGGTGCGTGGCGCGCAGCACCACCACGGCCTTGACGGTTTCGCCCCGGTAGCTGTCCTTGGCGGCAATGATGCAGGCCTCCTGGATGGCGGGGTGGCGGAACATCAGCGCCTCGACCTCGGCCGGCCAGACCTTGAAGCCGCTCGCGTTGATCATTCGCTTCAAGCGGTCGGTCAGGAAGAAATAGCCGTCCTCGTCCATGCGCCCCAGATCGCCCGAGCGGAAGAAACGCTTGCCTTCGAACTCGATGAAAGACGAAGCCGTGGCATCGGGCCGCTTCCAGTAGCCCTCAAACACCTCGGGACCATGGATGACGATCTCACCTTGCTCGCCCACCGGCACTTCCTGGAGCGTGTCGGGGTCGATCACACGCGCATCGGTCCCCATGAAAGGGATACCCAGGCACTGCTGCTTGGGATGGTCGGGCGGGTTCGAATGCGAGGGCGCCGCCGTCTCGGTCAGGCCATAGCCTTCCGAATAGCGCAATCCGTACTGGTCCAGCAGGCGCTGCGCCACGGCCTGCGGCATGGCCGCGCCACCGCCGCCGATATAAACCAGGCTCGACAGGTCATAGCTTGCAAAATTCGGACTGCCCAGCAGGTCGATGACCATGGTGGGGATGTTCGTCCAGTTCGTGACCTGGTAGCGCGAGATGAGGCGCCCGGCCAGGTCCCGGTCCCAGCGGGGCATGATCACCAGCGTGGCCGCACAGTAGATAGAGGTGTGCATCACGCTCACCATGCCGGTGATGTGGAACATGGGGACCACCGCCAGGGTGACGTTGTCCACCGAGCCCGTGCCCCACAGGGCCCCGGCCGCAGCGTTGTGCATGATGCTCTTGTGCAGGTGCATGCAGCCCTTGGGCAGGCCGGTGGTGCCGCTGGTGTAGGGCAGCAGCGCCAGGTCGTTGGGGCCCACCACCAGCTCCGGGGGCGCATCCTTGCAGGCCACGGCATCCATCCAGGCATGGGCCTGGCCGCCCTCCAGTGCGGGCAGCGGGTGGCGTGTGCCCAGCCATTCCCGCCAGGCCTCGGGCGGTGCATCGGCACCCGCCACATCCACATCGAACGCATCGCTGAACTGCGCCACCACCAGGTGCGCCAGGCGCTCGGCCTGCGGCAGCGCATTGCTGGCCTTGGCCATCTCGGCAGCCAGGTCACCCGTGGTGAAGGCCACCTTGGTATCGGGGTCGGTGATGTAGTGTTTGAGCTCTTCCGCACGGTTCATGGGATTGACCGGCACCACCACCGCGTTGGCCCGCAGGATCGCAAAGTGCGCCATCACCAGCTGTGGGCAGTTCTGCATGCACAACACCACGCGGTCGCCGCGCTGCACGCCCAGGCCCACCAGCCGCGCCGCCAGGCGCTCGGCGCCTTCCATCAACTGCCGATAGCTGAGCGACTGGCCAAAGAACACCAGCGCCGTCTTGTCGGGATAGCGGCGGGCACTGATGGCCAGGTTGTCCCACAGCGAGGTGGACGGCAGGGTGATGGACTTGGGCAGGCGGCGGGGCCAGAACTTGTAGTGAGGGCGCATGGAGCAGGGATTCCTTTGAAGAACACAGCCTAGTTCGCATAGTGCCCCACGGCATTGGGGATGGCACTGATGGTGCGTCGCGAATGTGACGCCGAGGTACCCGTCGAACGCGGCGCAGTGGCCACAGGCTGGCGGCGCAGCGCCAGCGCCTCCTGGGCAACTGTGATTGAGATGCGTCGGCTACCATCGTCGCCACGCCGCTTGTTCCTCCTACCTACCAAGACTCGACGACATGCTGACCCTCGTCTACTACGCCCTGATGCTCCTGGTCGGATACTTCTTTTACCGGTACGGACAGAGGTTGCTCAACCAGGGCTTGCGCGGCGAGAACGATGAGTTCACCAAACCACCTGTCGGGCCCATCGGCTTTTTGCTCGTTGCCGGTTTGGGTTGCTACCTTTTGTTCGAAGCCCTGCGCGCAGTGGTGCTGCGCGAAATTCCGTGCGTTGGAAAGGGCTGCACCGGGCAGGTCTACACCCTGGCAGAGCATTCCGGCCAGTACTGGGCCAACCTGTTTTTTGTGGCGTGGATGGTGCTCGCCCTGGGCTACACGATGTACGTGACGATCAAGATCTGGACCAGGGGGTAAGGCGCAGGCCGCCACCCGGGCCATCAACTATTGACCTGCGCCCACAGCTTGTCCAGCCGCTTCACGCTGACCGGCTGGGGCGTGCGCAGCTCTTGCGCGAAAAAGCTCACGCGCAGTTCCTCCAGCAGCCAGCGCAACTCCTGCATGCGCGCATCCACTGCGCCCTTGCGCTCGGCCACCAGGCGCCAGTAGCGCTGCTCTTGCGGGCGCAGCTCGGCCAGCTTGGCGGCGTCGCGGGCGGGGTCGGCGCGGTATTTTTCCAGGCGCAGCGTGATGGCCTTGAGGTAGCGGGCGTAGTGCGCCAGTTGCGTCCACGGGGCGGCGGCGATGAAGTTCTTGGGCACCAGGCGTTGCAGCTGCTGCTGCGCATCCTGCGTGGCCTCGGGGGCGTTTTTGGTGTCCTTGATCTTGCGGGCGGCGGCTGCGTATTCGGTGAGGATGGTGGAGGCCAGGCGTGCGACCTCGTTGGCGATCAGCGTGAGGCGGCCCCGGCCCTCTTCCACGCGGCGCTTGAAGGCAAACTCGTCGGTGGGCAGTGGGTCGAGCAAAAACGCACGGTCCAGCGCCACATCGATGATCTGGGCGCGCAGTTCTTCCTGTGTACCCAGCGGCATGAACGCCACAGCCATCTTCTGCAGGTCGGGGATGTTCTTTTCCAGGTACTTGAGCGCGTCCTTGATCTGCAGTGCAAACAGGCGGCGCAGGCCTGCGCGGTGTTTGGCGGCTGCGACCTCGGGCTCGTCGAAGACTTCGATCGTCACGGCGTCGCCACCATCAATGAGTGCCGGAAAGCCGATCAGCGTCTGCCCAGCCTTCCTGATCTCCATGAGCTCGGGCAGCTCGCCGAATGTCCAGGTGGCGTAGCGCTGGCCTGCGGGGGCCGATGGCGTGGCGTTGGCTGGCTTCGTGGGCTGGGCGGGCTGTACCGCGCCTTTTACTCCTGATTTAATAGCTGCTTGCGCTTTACCATCAAGCGCTGGTGGCATATTTGAATCAGATTTCACACCCTCTGCCGCTGCCCCCCCAAGCTTGAGCCCCGCCAGCGCCTGGAACGCACCGCGCGCCTTGGCGCCCCACTCGGCCTTGAGCGCGCCCAGGTTGCGGCCGTGGCCCAGTTGGCGGCCGTGCTCATCCACCACGCGGAAGTTCATGAACAGGTGCGGGCTGAGCATGTCGAGCTTGAAGTCGGCACGCTTCACGTCGAGCGAGGTTTCATCGCGCACCTGCTTGAGCAGCACATCGGTCAGGCTGCCGGTGCCAAACCGCTCGGGCGCACCCAGCAATTCGGCCAGGCGCGTGGCGCTGTCGGGCAGCGGCACGAAGCGGCTGCGCGGGCGTTGCGGCAGGCTCTTGAGCAGGGCCTGGATCTTGTCCTTGAGCATGCCGGGCACGAGCCATTCGCAGCGTTCGTCGCTCACCTGGTTGAGCACGAAGAGCGGGATGGTCACCGTGATGCCGTCGCGCGCATCGCCGGGCTCGTGCAGGTAGCTGGCGGCGCAGTCCACACCGCCCAGGCGCACCGTCTTGGGAAATGCGTTGGTGGTGATGCCTGCGGCCTCGTGGCGCATCAGCTCGTCGCGGGTGAGTTTGAGCAGCTCCGGTTGCTTTTTTGACTCCTCGCGGTACCACGCCTCAAAACTGTGGCCACTGCACACCTCCGGCGGCAGTTGCTGGTCGTAGAAGGCGTAGATGAGTTCGTCGTCCACCAGCACATCCTGGCGGCGCGACTTGTGCTCCAGCTCTTCCACCTTGGCAATCAGCTTCTGGTTGGCGGCCAGAAACGGCAGCTTGGTCTCCCAGTTGCCGCCAACCAGCGCTTCGCGGATGAACACCTCGCGCGCGGCGTGGGGGTCTACCTTGCCAAAGTTCACGCGGCGGTTGTTGTAGACCACGATGCCATACAGCGTGGCGCGCTCCAGCGCCACCACCTCGGCAGATTTCTTCTCCCAGTGCGGGTCGAGCAGCTGCTTGCGCAGCACATGCCCGCCAATCTGCTCCAGCCACTGCGGCTCAATCGCCGCAATGCCCCGGCCAAACAGGCGCGTGGTCTCCACCAGTTCCGACGCCACGATCCAGCGGCCGGGCTTTTTGTTCAGGTGCGCGCCCGGGTGTTTGTAGAACTTGATGCCACGTGCGCCCAGGTACCAGTCTTCCTCGTCGCTTTTGGCGCCCACGTTGCCCAGCAAACCGGCCAGCATCGACAAATGCAGTTGCTCATAGCTCGCAGGCTGGGTGTTGATCTGCCACTTGTGCTCGGTGACCACGGTGAGCAGCTGGGTGTGGATGTCGCGCCACTCGCGCAGGCGGCGGATGCTGATGAAGTTCTGGCGCAGCAACTGCTCGTACTGGCGGTTGCTGAGCTTGTGGGTGGCAACTGAGGCGGCTGGGGCTGCTGTAGAGGCGGCAGGCGCTGTCGCAGGGCTGCCACCACCGCTGCGCTGCGCCACCGGCAGGTAGGCCTGCGAAGGTGCCTTCTGCGCGGCCATGGCTTTCTGGGCACGGGCCGATGGCAGGCTGGGCGCCCCGCCCCGGGCCTCGTTGATCCATTTCCACAGCTTCAGATACCCGCTGAATTCGCTTTTGTCGTCGTCGAACTTGGCGTGCGCCTGGTCGGCCTGCTGCTGCGCCTCCATGGGGCGGTCGCGCACGTCCTGCACGCTGAGCGCACTGGCAATCACCAGCACCTCATCGAGCGCCTTGCGGTCGCGCGCCTCGATGATCATGCGGCCCACGCGCGGGTCCAGAGGCAGGCGCGACAGTTCCACGCCCATGGGGGTCAGCTCGTTGGCGTCGTCCACCGCGCCCAGTTCGGCCAGCAGTTGGTAGCCGTCGGCAATCGCGCGACCCGAGGGCGCCTCGATGAACGGGAACTGCGTCACATCGCCCAGGTGCAGCGACTTCATGCGCAGGATCACGCCTGCGAGCGATGACCGCAGGATTTCGGGGTCGGTAAAACGGGGGCGGCCATTGAAACCGGCCTCGTCGTACAGGCGGATGCAGATGCCGTTGGCCACGCGCCCGCAGCGGCCAGCGCGCTGGTTGGCGGCGGCCTGGCTGACCGGTTCGACCAGCAGTTGCTCCACCTTGCTACGAAAACTGTAGCGCTTGACGCGTGCTGTGCCTGCGTCAATGACGTATCGGACCCCTGGCACGGTGAGCGAGGTCTCGGCCACGTTGGTGGCCAGCACGATGCGGCGGCCCGTGTGTCCATCAAAAATGCGGTCCTGCTCGGCCTGGGAGAGGCGTGCAAACAGCGGCAGCACCTCGGCATTGCGCATCACGGGCTGGTGCGACAGGTGCTTGCGCAGGTGGTCGGCGGCCTCGCGGATCTCGCGCTCGCCGGGCAGAAAGACCAGGATGTCGCCCGCTGCATTGCCCTGCCAGAGTTCGTCCACGCCATCGGCAATGGCTTCGTTGAGGCCGTAATCGCGGCTCTCCTCAAAAGGGCGGTAGCGCTGCTCCACCGGAAAGGTGCGGCCCGACACCATGATGACCGGCGCTGGGCCCTTGGCGCTCTCGAAATGCTTGGCAAACCGGTCGGCATCAATCGTGGCGGACGTGACGATGACCTTGAGGTCCGGCCGACGCGGCAGGAGCTGGCGCAGATAGCCCAGCAGGAAGTCGATGTTCAGGCTGCGTTCGTGCGCCTCGTCGATGATGATGGTGTCGTAAGCCTTGAGCAGAGGGTCGGTCTGCGTCTCGGCCAGCAAGATGCCGTCGGTCATCAGTTTGACGGAGGCATCCCGGCTCAGGCGGTCCTGGAACCGCACCTTGAAGCCCACCACATCCCCCAGCGGCGTGTTCAGCTCTTCGGCAATGCGCTTGGCCACGCTGCTGGCGGCAATACGGCGTGGCTGGGTGTGGCCGATGAGCTGGCCTTTTTGTCCAGGCTTTGCGTTGCACTTGCCCCGGCCCAGCGCCAGCGCAATCTTGGGCAGCTGTGTGGTCTTGCCCGAGCCGGTTTCACCACACACGATGATGACCTGGTGCTTGCTGATGGCCTCCATGATCTCTTCGCGCTTGCCCGAGACCGGCAGGGACTCGGGAAAAGTAATACGCAGCGGCGCAGTGCGCGGGGCGGTTGGCAAGGTATGGGGAGGCGCGGATTCGGTCATGAAGGGCTGCATTATCCGAGCCGGGCGTTGGCCGCGTGCAACACGGGCCATGCGCACGGTTGCCAGCCCTGGCGGGCAGCTTCCACAATCGCGCCTCTTGACCATCGCCCGACGATGTCTCCGGCCCCCCAGGAATGACCGAATGCCCCCGCAGACATCTGCCCAGAAACGCTTTGACGACAGCCGCTCCGTCCCGCCCACATCGCAACCACGCCGTGACTGGCTGGCATGGGCTGGCACCGCAGCGCTGACGCCCCTGGTGCCCCTGCTGCCGGGTTGTGGCGGCAGCGGCAATGCCTCTCCCACCATGACGGCAACCATTGCCTGGGGACGCACCGAAATACGCCAGGCCATGCAAGGCAGCGAGGTGCGGGCCGTGTCCATCGCACTGATGCACGGCGACCGTATCGTCTGGCAAGAGGCCTTTGGGGCGCTGGATGAGACCTCGGCCACGCCCGCAACACCGGATACACGCTTCAACGTCGGCTCCGTCAGCAAGGTGCTCGCTGCGCTGGCCATCATGGTGCTGGTGGACCGCAGGCTGGTGCAGCTGGATGCGCCCGTGGTGCGCTACCTGCCACAGTTCACGATGCTGTCGGAGGGCTACCGGGACATCACGGTCCGGCACCTGCTGAGCCACGCTTCAGGGCTGCCGGGCACCTATTCCCACAACCTGTTCGCCTTTGCGCCGCTGCCAGGGTATGCGGCGGAACTGGAGGCGGCCATGGCCAACGTGCACCTCAAGCACACGCCCGGGGCCATGGCGGTCTACTGCAATGACGGCTTCACGCTGGTCGAGCGCATCGTGCTCTCGGTCACCGGGCAGGCCTACCCGGCGTTCGTGCAGTCAGTCATCCTCAACCCGCTGGGCATGGCCCGCTCGGGCTACACACTGCAGCCCTTGCCCAAAGGCAGCTTCGCCCACGGCTCCATCCGCAACGCTCAGCAGGGCCAGGAATTCGTGATGGGTTACGCCACGGGCGGGCTGTGCACCACGCCCGGCGACATGATGAAGCTGGCCTCCATGCTCATCCATGGCGGCGAACACGATGGCCAGCGCATCGTGTCCAAAGCCGGCGTCCTGGAAATGGGCAGCGAGCAGAACCAGGGCCTGCGCATCAATCTCAACCCCGACTGGCGCTGGGGCCTGGGCTGGGACAGCACGCGGCAGCAGGGCCTGGGCGCCGCGGGTGTCCTTGCGTGGCAAAAGAGTGGCGACACCATGTTCTACGCCAGCGACTTCTACGTGTTGCCGCAGGCGGGCATGGCCCTGCTGCTCACCGGCAACGCGCCCGGCTTCAAGCCCGGGCCCATTGCCGAAGGCATTCTGCTGCGCGCCTTGCGGGAAACCGGCCAGCTGCCCGCGCTGCCATCCAAGGTATCCACCGCCATCCCGGCGGCGGCAACCTCTTCTTCAAGCGCTGTGGACGCCATGCTGGGCATCTATGGCCGCTCATCCAAGCCGCTGAAAGCCCTCTCACCCGACAGCCAGCAGATCGACCTGTGGGTCTGGTCGGCACAGGCGAAGGACTGGACCCCGCTCTGCGCGGGGCTGCGCCTGCGAAGCGACGGCTGGTGGTGGTCGGAGGCCCAGCCCGGCACCCAGTACCGGTGGGAACAGGCCGAAGGCCACCGCTACCTGCTCTCGCGCGAACCCGCCGCAGCGGGGCACTACTGGGTCACCATGCCCATGGGGCAGCAGATGCCTGCCGCTGCCACCCCGCTGCCCCCGCAATGGGTCGCGCGGATGGACAGCACCTGGCTGCTGGCGAACGAAGCGCCCGAGTCCATTCCACGGGCCCTGGGTGTGGGGGCGGTCGCCCTCCGTGAGCTGCCCGAACTGCCCGGTTATCTCTTCTGGGACGACAGCCAGTTCCTGCTGCCCCTGTCGTCGGACCGGGCCGGCATGACGGTGCAGGTGCCGCTCAACGACGGCCGCGATCTGGTGGAACTGGTCGTGGAGACGCGCGACAAGGAAGAGTGGATGCACGCGGCTGGCTGGACCTACCGCCGCCAGGGCTGAGCACAGCCCGCTCCGCCCTTCCACAGGGTTCGGCGAGGCGCTCGCCCGTCCACTGTTCTTTTCATGCGACACATGCAGGCTTTTGCGGGCCCCTCGGCTTGCCAAGCCCCAGGCACCTCGCCACAATTCGCGCTTCTTTCAGGCCTGTGCCCGCCGCAACGGCAGCCCCTGAAAACACTGGAGGTCACCGCTATGTTTGTTCCCTTGTTCGCTCCCGCCTGACCACAGTCCACCGCCCCGGCTGGACTGTGTACGCACTGTCCAGCCTTGGCCCCCCGGCGCCCTCACGCGCTCCGCAAGCCCTGGCTCCATTGCCGGGGTTTTTTGTTTGTGGAGTGCACATGAGTGCCAAAAAATTGTCTCGGGCCTACGCCCAGGGTGAAATCAAAAAGCTGCACCGCATGAAGCAGCCCCTGGTCCTGCTGCTCGAAGCCTCGGGCCCGCCCCGAAACCCTGTGGCCGCCGCGCTGGCCCAACGCAGCCTGTCGAGTGCGGCAGGCAAGCACATCCGAACCCGTGGGGCCCAGCGCCGCGCGGACAACGTCGCCCTGCGCAAGGCGATCCGGAACCCCTTTTTGAACGATTGAGATGAACCCCTTCAACAACCCTGTGCCGCCACACCCGCGGCATCCCATCCCGCACGCGGCCCCGGCCGGTGTGCGCCCCCTGGCTTCCACACCGCAGCCGGCCCCCGTGCGGGCGCAACCGGGCGAGCCGGCCAGAGCCCCAGCCAGCCGAGCCGAGCTCGCCCAGCGCCAGCAGGCGTTGACCGACGCGGCGCTGCAACTGAAGGCCGAGCTTTTTGGCATCGACGACGTGATCGACCGTGTGATCGATGCCATCCGCGCCTGGTATGTGCTGCCCCAGCTCATCACCCGTCCCGTCATCGTCTGCCTATGGGGCCTCACGGGCACGGGCAAGACGCAGCTCACGCGGCGCCTGGCGCAGCTGCTGGGCTTTTACGACCGTTTTGTGGAAGTGCAGATGGACGGCTTCAGCCACGGCGCGAGCTACCGCAGCTCGTCCATCTCGGGCATGCTGGGCGACTCCGGCATCCACGAGGGCGCGCCGGGCATGCTGGTGCTGGACGAATTCCAGCGCTTTCGCACGGTGAGCACCAAGGGGGAGGAGGTCAAGGTGGAGCGCTACCAGGATGTCTGGACGCTGCTGTCCGACGGGCGCCTGCCGCCCGCGCTGAGTGCCCTCACCAACATCGAGCGCAAGCTGGCCGACGCGCACTACGAAGCCGAACGGGCCGACGACAACGAAGATGAGCGCGCTGGCAAGAAACCCTACCGCTTCCAGCTCGACGCCTGGGATGCGCAGGAGCTCAAGCGCATGCTCAAGCTCTCGGAGCCCCTGGCCGAGATCATGCAGTGGCCGCCCACACAGGTGCAGGCACTGTTCACACGGTTTCAGCAATCGCTTTCGTCCTGGGAGACCGACTACAGCAAGCTGCTGGTGTTCGTCTGCGGCAACCTCGACGAGATGTACCACGAGACCGCCCAGCGCGTGGAAGACTGCGACACCGATGCCGACATCTTCCACCGCCTCACGCGCAAGCTCTCGCTCATCGACGTGAAGAAAGCACTCTCCGAGCGTTTCAAGCCCGAGCAGATCGCGCGGCTGGGCAACGAGCATGTGATCTACCCCTCGTTCAACAAGGCCACCTACGAGCAGCTCATCCGCAACCTGTGCACGCGGTACTGCGACGACATTGCCGCCCAATGCGGCGTGCGCTTTGCCATCGGGCAGGACGTGTTGGATGAGCTGTATGCCAACGCGGTGTTTCCGGCGCAGGGCACGCGGCCGTTGTTCTCGTCGGTGCACGCGATCCTGAGCGCCAACCTGGTCAACGCCGCGCTGTGGGTGCTGGAGCAGCAGCTGCCCCTGGCGCAGGACTTTGCCATCGCGCTGGCAGCGGACAAGTGCCATCTGGTGGTGCATGGTCTCGGTGGCCAGGGCGATGTGCAGCAGGCGCAGTTTGGGGTGACTCTGGAGCTCAACCGCCTGAAGCAGCGCGCCAATGCCGACTTCCGCGCCTTGCTGGCGGTGCATGAAGCGGGCCACGGACTGGTCTACTGCCTGCTGTTCGGCCAGGCCCCGCAGGAGGTGAAGATCAACATCGCCTCGTTCGAGGGCGGCTACAACAGCTTCGCGGGCCTCAAGGTCACCACCCGGCAGAACGCACTGGACATGATGTGCGTGGGCCTGGCGGGCCGCGTGGCCGAGGAGCTGGTGTTTGGCGAAATGGCCTGCACGACGGGCGCCGAGCAGGACTACAAGCAGGTCACGGCCGAAGCGGCGCGGTTCATCCGCCACCATGGCTTTGGCACGCGCCTGTCCCGAACCGACGTGACGGTGGAGCTGGACAACCACCTCAACACCGACGTGGAACCCAGCAACGCCGCCATCGAGGAACTGCTGCAGTCCCAATACCAGCGTGCCAGCACCCTGCTGGGCCAGCACCGGGGGGCCCTCACCCGCCTGGTAGAGGCACTGATGGACCACGGGATGATCGCCCAGCCCGAGATGCAGGCGCTGATGGCCCAGAGTGGCGTGGCCATTGCGGTGGCAGCCCACACGGGGCCTGACGAAGCCCTGATCCTGGAGCCCTTTGCGGCCCGGCTGGCCGCGTTTCAGCAACAAACCGGGGGGCAGCCGGCACATGCCCCAGACAGCGAAAGCCCTGCATGCTTATGATGCGCGACTTGGCGGCCATACCGGGCCGCCTGTTGTTGCCGGTTTTTCCTTCGTTTCAAGGCCCGCCCCACCGCACCCTCCGCCATGTCCGCTGTCTTCAACTTCACCTTCGTCCCCTGGTTCCGCTCGGTGGCGCCCTACATCCACAAGTTCCGCAACCAGACCTTCGTGATCGGGCTCACGGGGGAAGGCATTGCGGCGGGCAAGCTGCACAACATCGCGCAGGATCTGGCGCTGATCCAGGCCATGGGCGTGCGCATCGTGCTGGTGCACGGCTTTCGCCCGCAGGTGAACGAGCAACTGGCGGCCAAGGGCCATGCGGCGAAATACTCGCACGGCATCCGCATCACGGATTCGGTGGCGCTGGACTGTGCCCAGGAGGCTGCGGGCCAGCTGCGCTATGAGATCGAAGCCGCGTTCAGCCAGGGCCTGCCCAACACGCCCATGGCGGGCGCCACGGTGCGGGTGATTTCGGGCAACTTCCTCACCGCGCGTCCCGTGGGCATCATGGACGGGGTGGATTTTCAGCACTCGGGCCTAGTGCGCAAGGTGGATGTGGCAGGCATCCAGCGCACGCTGGACATGGGTGCCCTGGTGCTGCTGTCGCCGTTTGGCTTCTCGCCCACGGGCGAGGCTTTCAACCTGAGCATGGAAGAAGTGGCCACCAGCGTGGCCATTGAGATGCGCGCGGACAAGCTGATCTTCTTGAGCGAGGTGCAAGGCATCCGCATGAAACCGGAAGAGCCCGAGAGCGAAGACAACCCCATCGACACCGAGCTGCCACTGGCCGCCGCTCAGGCCCTGCTGGCCACGCTGCCCACGGCGCAGACGCCCACCGACACGGGCTTTTACCTGCAGCACTGCGTAAAGGCCTGCAAGGCCGGCGTGGAGCGCAGCCACATCCTGCCGTTTGCGGTGGACGGGTCGCTGCTGCTCGAGGTGTATGTGCACGACGGCATCGGCACCATGGTCATCGACGAAAAACTGGAAGAACTGCGCGAGGCCACCATCGACGACGTGGGCGGCATCCTGCAGCTCATCGAGCCCTTCGAGAAGGACGGCACCCTGGTCAAGCGCGACCGCACCGAGATCGAGCGCGACATCGCCGCCTACACCATCATCGAACACGACGGCGTGATCTTTGGCTGCGCGGCGCTGTACCCCTACCCCGAAGCCAAGACGGCCGAGATGGCTGCCGTCACCGTCTCACCGCAAAGCCAGGGCACGGGTGATGGTGAAAAACTGCTCAAGCGCATCGAGCAGCGCGCCCGCGCCGCCGGGCTGGACAGCATCTTCGTGCTGACCACCCGCACCATGCACTGGTTCATCAAGCGTGGTTTTCAGAGCGTGGACCCAGACTGGCTGCCCGAAGCCCGCAAGCGCAAGTACAACTGGGACCGCAAGAGCCAGGTGCTGGTCAAGAAGCTGTAGTCACTAGAGAGAGGCCGAGCAAATCAGCCGCGGCGTTGCTTGAGCCCCCAAAAAAACATAAACAGGCCAAGCAATGCAAAAACCATCGCGGGTCCGTACTGCCCGGCCGCAAAGTAGGCCAAATGAAACACGAAGCCGACCTTTCCACCATACGGTGGCGCTCATGGGTCAATCACCAACCACACACCCAGAGCAACAAACACGGCGCCAATAGCTGTGGTGAGTACCCACGCAAATTTGCCAGGTACTTTTGCTGCGTGCGTCATGGTGTTCTCGCCCCTACTATCTAAGTACGACGATATTACTGTGCGCTCCACTATCGATTCAGGATCGCCGTGGCCACGGCGCGCGCCACTTGCGCAATCGCCGCATCGCGCTGTTCCGGCTTGGCCGTAGACCGCGTGAGGTAACACGTCACCAGCACCGGTGCGCCACCAGCCGGGGGCCACAAAACCGCCACATCGTTGGCCGTGCCACTGTCGCCCGCCGTGCCCGTCTTGTCCCCGACTTTCCAGCCTGGCACACCCGCGCGCAGGCGCTTGTCGCCCGTGCTCGTATCTACCAGCCAGCGCTGCAGCCACGCGCGCGACGGGGGGGTGAGTACATCACCCAGCACCAGCTTTTGCAGTGTCTGCAACATTGCGAGCGGCGTGGTGGTGTCGCGAGGGTCCCCCACCTTGGCTTCGTTCAACGTGGGCTCGGTGCGGTCCAGCCGTGTGATGCCGTCGCCCAGTGACCGCACAAAGGCCGTGAACCCCGCCGGGCCGCCGTGGCGCGCCAGCAGCACGTTGGCGGCGGTGTTGTCGCTCAGGCTCACGGTGGCGGCGCACAGCTCGCCCACCGTCAGGCCGCCGCCGTCGCCCGCACGGGGGCCGCTGACGGGCGAATACGCCACTACATCGGCCGCCGCGTAGTGCACGCGGGCATCCAGCCGCTCCTTGCCCTGGTCCACCAGCGCCAGCATCCAGCCCGCCAGCACCGCCTTGAAGGTGCTGGCCATGGCAAAACGCTCGTCCTGGCGCCAGCCGAGCGCCAGGCCCGAACCGGTGTCCAGCATGGCCACGCCCAGGCGGCCCTGGGCGAAGTGTTCGATGCCGGCGAGGGTGTCATTCCATTGGCGGGCCGTTGCGTCCTGGTTCGCCGCATTGCTGGCAGCCGCGCAACCCCAAAGAGGCATGGCGGTGGCGGCCATAAAACCCAAGGAAAACTGTCGTCTTTGCATATGAAATTGAGGGGTGAGTTGAAGCAAGGCTCGAACGATACGGATATCTCCCCCCCGGCACCATCGATAATAATTGCCGCCAGACCCCAGAAAAACTTATGCATCTACCTCTCAATGCCCTGCGCGCATTCGAAGCCTCGGCGCGCCACCTGAACCTCACGCGGGCGGCCCAGGAGCTGCACGTGACCCAGACCGCCGTGAGCCAGCACATCCGCAAGCTCGAAGAACGCCTGGGCAAGCCGCTGTTCCGCCGCCTGCCGCGTGGGCTGGCGCTGACGGACGAGGGGCAGGCGCTGCTGCCGGTGGTGACGGAATCGTTCTCTGGCCTGGAGCGCGCCCTGGAAAAACTGGGCGACACCCGCCCGCGCGAGGTGTTGACCGTGGGCGCCGTGGGCACCTTTGCCGTGGGCTGGCTGCTGCCCCGGCTGCGCGACTTTCAACAGGCCTGCCCCTTTGTGGACCTGCGCCTGCTCACACACAACAACCGGGTGGACATGGCGGGCGAAGGGCTGGACTGCGCGATCCGCTTTGGCGACGGCGCCTGGCATGGCACGCATGCCGAACGCATCATGGACGCGCCCATGTCCGTGATGTGTTCGCCCGCGCTGGCCCGCGGCCTGCGCTCGTCGGTCGACCTGGCACGGCAGTCGCTGCTGCGCAGCTACCGCACCGATGAATGGGCGGCGTGGTTCGAGGCCGCTGGCGCCCCCTGCCCCGTGGTGCGCGGCGCGGTGTTCGACTCGTCCCTCACCCTGGCAGAAGCAGCGGCACAAGGCGCCGGCATGGCGCTGCTGCCGGTGAAGATGTTCACGCGCGAACTGCAGCAAGGCCGGCTGGTGCAGCCCTTTGCCCAAGAACTGCACCAGGGCGCCTACTGGCTCACGCGGCTGCAGTCGCGCCCGGCCACGGGCGCCCTGGTGGCGTTCAGCGACTGGCTCAGGGCCCAGGCCCGCATGGCGTCGGAAGAAATATGAAGGAAACTGGCCTCCAGCGCTTGTTCATCAAGCGCAAATAGCTATCAAAACAATAGCATTTATATCCCATCAGGCCACACGACGCCGAGGCCCCGCCGCCACCATCAACGCCGCCGCCAGCACCAGTGCGCCACTCAGGATGTAAAGGCTCAGGCTGAAGCCGCCCGTGGCCGACTTGATGGCCCCCACCATCACCGGTGCCACCACACCTGCCGTGCCGCCCAGCGTGGTGATGAGTGCAATGCCCATCGCCGCAGCGTCCTTGGCCAGCAGGCTGGCGGGCACGGCCCACAGCACCGCGAAGGCGCTGGACACCCCCATGGCCGACAGCGACAGGCAGGCCACGGCCGCCCAGGGGCTGTGCATGAACAGGGTCGTCAGCGACAGCCCCACGGCCCCGAGCACCGCGCCCACGGCAAAGTGCCAGCGCCGCTCCTGGGTGCGGTCCGAATGCCGCGCCACCACCAGCGTGGCAGCGATGCCCAGCGCCGCCGGAACCACCGAGTAGAACCCGATCTGCAGCACCGACAGCCCCATGGACTGCAGCAGGGTTGGCTGCCAGAACGACATGGCGTAGATGCCCAGGATCACCAGGAACGAGATGAACCCCAGCAGCCACACCTGCGGGTTGCGCAATGCGCTGCCAAAGGACTGCGGCGCGCCGCCACCGATGGCTTGCTCCCGCGCCAGATCGCGCCGCACCTGGGCTTTTTCTTGCGATGTGAGCCAGCCGGCCTCCTCGGGGCGGTTGTCGAGCCAGCGATAGGCCAGCACGCCCAGCAACACGCACGGCAACCCCTCCACCACGAAGAGCCACTGCCAGCCGCGCAGGGACAGCGCGCCGTCCAGGTACGTCATGGTCAGCCCCGCCAGCGGGCCCGCCACAATGGGTGCCGCCCCGTAGGCCATGAAGAACAGCGCCGTGGCCCGCGCACGCTGCTGCGCCGGGAACCACAGCGTGAGGTAGAACAGCACGCCGGGTGCAAAGCCTGCCTCGAAAACCCCCACCAGAAACCGCAGCACATAGAACTGCGTGGGCGTGGTGACGAACAAGGTGGCCGCCGATGCCAGACCCCACAGCGCCATGATGCGCAGCAGCGTGGCCCGCATGCCCACACGCGCCAGCATCACATTGCTGGGGATCTCGAACAGCGCGTAGCCGATGAAGAACACCCCGGCCCCGAGGCCGAAGACCGCATCGCCGAAGCCCAGGTCGGCCTTCATCTGCAGCTGCGCGTAGCCGATGTTGGTGCGGTCCAGGTAGTTGAAGATGTAGCAGACGAACAGCAGCGGTATGAGCCGCCAGCTGATCTTGCGGTAGAGCGCGTGGGAGCTGGTGTTCTCGGTGGCAGCGGATGCCGCCGCAGCCGCGCCATAGGTGGCCGTGTTCATGGGTTGTCTCCTGGGTTTGTTCTTGTCGCGTGGCGCACCGGCAGTGCGCAGGCGTCACACGCGCTGCAGCTGTCCCGACTCGGTGGCGCCCCAGAGGTGGCCCGTGGGCGCGCCCGGGAACAGCCAGTGCGGCGAACATTCGCTCGACGGCACCACGTTGCTGAAGCCGTGCGACGCCGAGGTGCCCGCGATGGTCTTCTCCAGCACCATCGAGAGGTACTGGTCGTTGCTGTTTTCCTGCGTGTTGCCGTTCAGGACCACCTCGGCCCCGGTCGCCTTGGCAAAGCGGCGGATGGCGTTGTGGCGCGAGACCTCGGGCGCCCAGCTGTCGGCCGAGACGCCGTTTTCGCTGCTCACACGCAGGCCGTCCGGCACGCGGTACACCAGCGAATGGTTGCCCTCGGTGTGACCGGGCGTGTGCACCAGCGCCACGCCCCGGCCCAGCTGCACGCTGCCGTCGAATGGCACGATGCGGTCGCCGGCCACGCCGCGCAGGCCGTCGGGGCAGTACCAGTCGGCCTGGGTGGGCAAGAGGCCCGCCACGCTCGCCAGCTCCTGCCGGTGCACCAGCAGGCGCGCGTTGGGCAGCAGGCCGGGCCCGCCGCCCGTGCCCAGCCAGCGCCGCAGGTTCTGCGTGTGCAGGTGGTCATAAGTGATGTAGTCGATGCGCTCGGGCGCCACGCCCACGCTGGCCAGGGCATCCAGCACGGTGCCATAGATGGGCGCGATGGTGCTGTGCAAGAAGGCCGGCGTCTGCTCGCTCAGGCGGCGGAAGTACGGCGTATCGCGCCCCGTCTCGTGGTCTGCCGGCGTGAACAGCAGGTGGCGCAGCTGCCCTCCGAAATCCTCGAACTGGATGAGTACCGTGCGCGCCAGCAGATGCACCATGTGCGGCTTGAGCAGCTGCTGCGAATACACACCGCTGAACGCATACCAGGCCGGATAGGGAATGCGCAGCAGGTCGAAGCTGCGGGCGTAGCGCACGGCCGGCTCGTCGAGGAACCGCTCGCGGAACTGCGCGCCGCTGCGGCGCAGCGCGCGCAGGCGGTCCTGCGGCGACGGCGCGCTGCGGGCGCTGTCGAAGTCCGTGACCGCCACCAGGGTGGAAGGGGCGTTGTCTCTTTTCATGGAGTTCTCCTGGAGAAGTAGGCTGGTCAGTAGAGCGAGCGCCCGCCCGAGATGTCGAACACCGCGCCGGTGCTGAATGAGCAGTCGGCCGAGGCCAGCCAGGCCGCCATCGCAGCCACTTCATCGGGCAACACGAAGCGGCCCATGGGCACGCGCGCAAGCAGGTTCTGGCGCAGCGCGGCCTGGTGCTCGGCCGGTACGGCATCGAACACCGCCGTGTCGGCCGCCGAGGGGGTGATGGCGTTGACCAGGATGCCCGGCGCCGCCAGCTCCTTGCCCAGCGACTTGGTGAGTGCGATGAGCCCAGCCTTGGACGCGGAGTACGCCGCATTCAGCCCGTTGCCTTCCTTGCCCGCCACTGAGGCGATGTTGACAATGCGCCGCCCCAGGCCGGGCGGCTGGGTGCCAGCCAGGTCCCGCAGCATGCGTGGCACCACGGCCCGGCAGCACAGAAAGGCGCCCGTGAGGTTCACCTCCATCACCTGGCGCCACTGCGCCGGGGTGTGTTCCCACAACGGCGCCAGCGGGCCCAGCACGCCGGCGTTGTTCACCAGCACGGTGATAGGCCCGAGCGCCGCCTCGCTGGCCTGGGCGGCCGATTCGACATCGGCCTCATGGGCCACATCCACCCGGGCCGTGTGGATGCGGGCGCTGGCATCCAGCGGGGCCCTGGCGGCCTGGAGCGCCTCTGTGTCGCGGTCCCACAGGGACACACTGGCGCCATCGGCCAGAAAGCGCCGGGCAATGGCCAGGCCGATGCCCTGTGCGCCGCCGGTGATGACCGCGTGGTGACCCGAGAGCGCCGAGCCCGTCGTCATGCGGCAGCCGCAGTGGTTTCTGGTTGGCGCCCTGAAGCTGCGGGCGCACTGGTGGGCCCCGCCGCCAGGAGCGAGCCCACAATGGCCGGCAGCTGCGCGGGCGGCACGCCGGCCAGCAACTGGCGCAGCATGGTCATCGAGTCGAAGTACACGCGCTCGCAAACCAGGCGCTCGCCCTCAAAGATGAAGAGCGCAATCATGCGGCAGCGGAAGCTGTTGCCCGTGGGCGGCAGGTTGCCCAGCGGGCCCCGGTGGGTGCCCAGCAGCCAGAACTCCACGATCACCGCGTCGTCGGTGTGGCGCAGCTGGATGATCTCGTGCCGCTGGTCCGGGAAGGCCTTGCGCGAGGCCAGGTAGTAGGCACGCACCGCCTCGTTGCCGTCGTGCACCTCGCCGGTCGGAATCAGTTCGTAGTGCGGGTGCGGAAAGGTGTCCAGCACCGCGTCGAAGTCCTGGCGGGTCTCGTCGGCAAAATGGTCCAGCACGGTCTTCTCCCGCAGGGCCTGCAGGGCGGTCTGTGGGGCTGGGGAGGTGGTGGCAGTCGTCATCGTGGGTTCCTTGGTCTAGGTGGTGATCTGCGCGTTGCATCGCAGTACAGCCATCGACTATCCGCAGCCCTCCCTTCGCAGACTGTCTGTTGTTGGCAATTGCGGCCCCGGACAAACCCGCACAGGCCTTCCGCCCCGCCCCCGCATGCGGTACACCGTGCCACCCACCTTGATCGCTCGTCTCAGCTCGCCACCACGCACAAGCCCGCCATCCACCCCATGCCCCTGCGCACGCCCCCGCCCCGCTCTCCCACCTTGTCCCCCGACGCGCCCCACGCGCTCACCGCCCCCGACGCGCCCCACGCGCTCACCGCCCCCGACGCGGCCAACAGATTGCGCCTGCCGGACGATGTGCAGCTGCAACTGCTGCAGGTGGCGCACCACAAGCAGCTGCAGCGCGGCGATTCGCTGTTCCTCAAGGGCTCGGCGCCCGATGCGCTGTTCGGCGTGGTCAGCGGCTCGCTGCGCGTGAGCGTGGTGGCCCCCGGCGGGCGCGAGGCCGTGATCGCCGTGCTGGAGCCCGGCCACTGGTTCGGCGAGGTGTCGCTGTTCGTAGGCCGCGAGCGCGTGTACGACACCTGTGCGGTCGATGCGGCCGAGATCGCCGTGGTCTATGCCGACGACTTCCACCACCTGGTGAACACGCAGCCTCAGGTGCACATGGCGTTTACCAGGCTGGTGTGCATGCGGCTGCGCCAGGCGTTGGCCTGGATCGATGACGCCATCCTGCAGCCGCTGCCCGTACGGCTGGCGCACCGGCTGCTGACGCTGGACGCGCGGCCCGAGGCTTCGGACGGGGCGACCACGCTGGCGGTGTCGCAGGAAGACCTGGCCTTCATGCTGGGGGTGTCACGGCAGAGCGTGAACCGGCAGTTGAAGCTGTGGGAAGACGAGGGGATCTTGCGGGTGGGGTATCGGGTGGTGGAGGTGATGGATCGGGGAAAGCTGGAGGGGTGTGTGCAGGATGGGGGGTGATTTGATCCATATGGGCCGCTAGCGCCCATTCAGCATGCGCTGTTAGCTATTAAAAAATAGCTACCAGCCCTGCTAAACAAACCCCAGCGCTGCAATATCCACCCCGTCCACCTGCCCCGCATCCAGAAACTCCTGCCCATACCGCAGATACACCCCCTCGCGCACGAACACCTCGAACAGGTCTGGGTCGATGTGCCCGTTGTCCCGCATCCTGCGCATGATGGCCAGCGCCTCTGACAGGGTCATGCCACTTTTATAGGGCCGGTCTGCCGCTGTCAGCGCCTCGAAGATGTCGGCAATGCCCATCATGCGGGCCTGCAGCGACATCTGCTCGCGCGTGAGGCCACGCGGGTAGCCCTTGCCATCCATGCGTTCGTGGTGGCCGCCCGCGTACTCGGGCACATTCTTCAGGTGCCGGGGCCAGGGCAGCGTCTCCAGCATCTTGATGGTGGCGACGATGTGGTAATTGATGGTGTCGCGCTCCGCCTGGTTCAAGGTACCCGCACGGATGGTGAGGTTCTCGACCTCTTCGGCCGTCAAAAAGCTGGTCTGCACGCCCTGCGGGTTGCGCCAGTGGCGGATGGCGGCAATGTCGCGCACGCGCTGCTGGTCTTCGGGCCGCATGGCTTCGCTGCCGGTGTTGCAGTGGCGCAGAAATTTGCGCTCCTCTTCCAGCGTGTGGATCTCCTGCTGCAGGCCCTGCAGTTCCTGGCCTTCGGCCCGCGCGTCCACCACGGGGCGCAGCGCCAGCTGGCGGCGCAGCGCGGCCAGCTCGGCGTCGCGCTTGAGCACTTCAAAGCGCGTGTCCACCAGGCCGATGCGGTCGTAAATCGTCTGCAGCTTGGTCGCCTTGTCCACCACGTGCACGGGCGTGGTGATCTTGCCGCAGTCGTGCAGCAGGCCCGCCATCTTGAGTTCGTAGCGGTCCCGTTCGGTCATCTTGAAGGCTGCCAGCGGGCCTTGCGCCGTGCGATCCACGGCCTCGGCCAGCATCATGGTGAGAGCTGGCACACGCTGGCAATGGCCGCCGGTGTACGGCGATTTTTCGTCAATGGCCAGGTTGATGAGGTTCACAAACGACTCGAACAACCGTTCGAGCTGGGTGATGAGCAGCCGGTTGGTCAGCGCAATGGCGGCCTGCGAGGCCAGCGATTCGGCCAGGCTCTGGTCGGCCTGTGAAAAGGTGATGACCTCCCCCGTCTGCGGATCGCGCGGGTTGATGAGTTGCAACACGCCGATCAGCTCCCGGTCATGGTTCTTCATCGGCACCGTGAGGAAGGATTGCGAGTGGTAGCCGGTGCGCAGGTCAAACGCACGGGTCCCCGAGAAGTCAAACCCTGCCGCGCTGTAGGCATCTGCGATGTTCACGGTGCGGTCGTGAATGGCGGCATGCGCGGCCACCAGAGAGTCGTTGGGCGCACCATCGGCTGTACGCAGGGGCAGCAGCGGAAGGTCGATGGGTTTGCCCGTGGTGCCCCCGAGGCGGATGCCCAGGGAGTCCGTGCGCAGGATCTCGAACTTGAGGGCCGACTGGTCTTCCGTCACGCTGTAGAGCGTGCCGCCGTCGGCGCCGGTGATGGCCTTGGCCGCCTCCAGGATGTTCTCCAGCAGCCGGTCGATATCCCGCTCGCGCGAAAGCGCCGCGCCGATGCCGTTGAGCTGTTCCAGCCGGCGAAACAGGTCGATCGTGGATTCCTTGCTCATACAACCACCTTGGTGCAGCGTTGGCGACACCACATCGTAACGAAAGGTGACCGCTATCATCACCCCCTTCCCTCCACAAGTCGCTGCTTCAGGCACTCCATTCGTGCACTCGGTCACACCCCGCTTTCTCACCGTCGCCCTCTACCAGTTTGCCGATCTGCCCGACTGCGCCGCATTGCGTGCGCCGCTGCAGGCCCTGTGCGACGAGCGCGGCGTGCGCGGCATGCTGTTGCTGGCGCCCGAGGGCATCAACGGCACCATCGCGGGCGAGCCAGCGGATGTGCTGGCCGTACTGGCCTGGCTGCGCAACGACCCGCGCTTTGCCAACCTGCAGCACAAAGAGGCGCCTACCGAGCGCCAGCCGTTCTACCGCATGCGCGTGCGGCTCAAGCGCGAGATCGTGACCCTGGGGGTACCCGGCCTGAATCCCGCCCGCAACGCGGGCACCTATGTGAAGCCCGAGGACTGGAACGCGCTCATCGACGACCCCGGTGTGGTGGTAGTGGACACGCGCAACGACTACGAGGTGGGCATCGGCAGTTTTGAGCGCGCCATCAACCCGCACACGAAGAGTTTTGCGGAGTTTCCGGCGTGGGTGGCCGCGCAATCGCAGCCTGGCGGCGTGCTGGCTGGGAAACCCCGCGTGGCCATGTTCTGCACGGGCGGCATCCGCTGCGAGAAGTCCACCGCCCTGCTCAAATCGCAGGGGTTCGAGGAGGTCTTTCACCTCGAAGGCGGCATTCTCAAGTACCTCGAAACTGTGCCCGAAGAGGCCAGCCGCTGGCATGGCGACTGTTTTGTGTTTGACGAACGTGTGTCGGTAGGCCACGGCCTGGCACCCGGCCACCACCAGCTTTGCCGGTCGTGTCGAATGCCACTGGGCGAGGCCGAATTGCACTCGCCACATTACGTGCGCGGCGTGAGCTGCCCCTATTGCCACGGCACGCGCACACCCGAGCAGGAACGCGCGCTGGCAGAGCGGCAGCGCCAGATGGACCTGGCAAACCAACGCGGACAGGCGCACATCGGCGCGCGGCAACCGGGCAACCCGGCGCGATCCAGCTCCAGAGACGACGAGAGTGATCACGAGGACGAATCCGCGTGAGCGCCCTGCCCGTCCTTTATTCCTTTCGCCGCTGCCCGTATGCCATGCGCGCCCGGCTGGCGCTGGCCGTGAGTGGCCACGTGTGCGAGTTGCGCGAGGTGGTGCTGAGGAACAAGCCACAAGGTTTGCTGCAGGCGTCGCCCAAGGCGACGGTGCCTGTGCTGGTGCTGCCCGACGGCAAGGTGCTGGAGCAGAGCCTGGACATCATGCAATGGGCATTGGCCCGAAACGACCCTGCCGGCTGGCTGGCCCCGAGCCACGGCGACGTGGAAGACATGCTGGCATTGGTGGCTGAATGCGACGGCCCCTTCAAGCAAGCACTGGACCGCTGCAAATACCCCAGCCGCTACCCCGAGGCCGACACCGCCCTGGCCCGCACACAGGCCGTGGAATGGCTGCACGGCCTGGAGACACGGCTTGCCCAACGCCCCTTCCTGTTTGGCGACCACGCCGCCCTGGCGGACATGGCCATTGCCCCCTTCGTTCGGCAGTTTGCGGGCATTGACGCCGCATGGTGGGATGCCCAACCCTGGCCACACCTTCAGACCTGGCTGGCGCAGTGGCAGGTGAACGGCCTGTTCGAGAGCGTGATGCACAAGCTGCCGGGATGGGTAGATGGAACGAAGGGGGTGCCTTTCCCATTCCTGGAGGATGGTAGATAACCAGACAGGGACACCCGATGTGCAAACGCGCCCCTTGCACTGCAACGTCCCGTTGTCCTACCCGTGCCACTGTGTTCTCGGACAAGGATGGGTATCCACCACTGAAAGTACGAGATGACCGATCCCCGCAACATTGCGCACGACAAGAAGGTTCAGCAAGCGAAGCAGCACAACAACGAGGAGATCGCCCCGGGCGCTGACAAGACACCTCAGCCGGGGAAGAAGACTCCCATGGAGCACCATGCCTCTGACATCCCCAAGGTGCCCGACGAGGCTGCACCCGTGCCCACGGAAGAAAAGCCATTGAAATGAGGCACCGGGACGTCAGGCCGCACCGCCCGACACCTTGGTTCAGCAAATGAAAAAGGCGCTCCAACGAGCGCCTTTTTTAGTCCATGGCGAGCCAGGGGCATCACGCCATTGAGTAACCCGAGCCCCCCCCGGCTCCCACCATTCTTCAAGGCACGCACCAGCAGCACCAGCAGCACCAGGCCAAAACCCACAAAACAGATAAAGGACCAGTTGGCAATCGAGCCACCGAGGAACGTCCAGTCAATCGCTGTGCAATCGCCCGAGCCCCGGAAGATCATCGGAATGGCGCGGCTGATGGGGTAGTTTTCGATCATTCCGTAGAAGTCACGGCCGCAGGTGGCGATTTCGGGGGGATACCACTGCAGCCAGCTCTGGCGGGCCGCTACAAAGGCGCCAAACCCGGCCGCGATCACCGCCAACACCGCCCAGGTCATCCACCAGCCTTTTTGCCCCCTGACGCTTGCCAGACCTGTAAAGATTGCTATACTAATGAGAGCATAGCGCTGCACGATGCACATGGGACAAGGCTCCAGGCCCACCACATGCTGCAGGTACATGCCAAAAGCCAGCATCGCCACACAAGCCACGCTGATCAGTGCCAGCACGCGGCGCGGGGCCTGATCGATCCAGTTCAACACCATCATTCTTATCCCTCATCCAATAGCCATTGCAAACGGTGCCGCCTCCGAAACGGGCGCGGCCCATGCCAGTGCACCCGTGGATCTGGCTCCGCCAGTCCACCGGGTGCGCCCCCTCAGGGGGAAGACGCGCAGCGGCTCAGGGGGAGTCAGATTCCAGCGGCGTGATCCAAGAAGACGCGGGCGCGGCGCGGTGTCACCACCAGCGTTTCACCCTCCTTGAAACCCATTTCCTTGAACTGCTGCGCAGGGATCTGCGCTTCGATCAAGTGGTCTGGGGACGCATTGTCCGCTGGTTTGTGATCGTCGGAGGGAATAAGTTCCAGCCGCGCAATCGGGCCCACCACAATGGCGCGGCTCAGTTGGGCCACGATGCCGCGCGGGCGACCTTGGGCGTCGAGTCCGGCGCCGGGCGAATAGCGCTCCACATCCAGGTCGTGTGGGCGCACATAGGCAAAGGCCTTGGCGTTCTGCGCCTGACTGTGTTCGGGCGAGTCGATCTGCATGCCGTCGAGGTGCACCAGCCCCTCATGCGCGCGGCCATGGAACAGGTTCACGTCGCCCAAAAAGCCGTAGACGAACGGGCTGGCGGGCTGGTCCCACACCTGCTGGGGCGAGCCACTTTGCTCGATGCGGCCCTGGTTGATGACCACCACGCGGTCGGCCACTTCCAGCGCTTCTTCCTGGTCATGGGTCACGAAAATTGAGGTGACGTGCAGTTCGTCGTGCAGGCGGCGCAGCCAGCGGCGCAGTTCCTTGCGCACCTTGGCATCGAGAGCGCCAAACGGCTCATCCAGCAGCAGCACCTTGGGCTCCACCGCCAGTGCGCGCGCCAGCGCAATGCGCTGGCGCTGGCCGCCGGACAGTTGCGAGGGGTAGCGGTCGGCCAGCCAGTCGAGCTGCACGAGCTTGAGCAGGTCGGTCACCTTCTGCTTGATCTGCGCGTCGCTCGGGCGCTCGCTGCGGGGCTTGACGCGCAGGCCGAAGGCCACGTTCTCGAACACCGTCATGTGGCGAAACAGCGCATAGTGCTGGAACACGAAGCCCACGTTGCGCTCGCGCACGTGCACATCGGTGGTGTCTTCGCCGCTGAAATGGATGGTGCCTACATCGGCCGTCTCCAGGCCCGCGATGATGCGCAGCAGCGTGGTCTTGCCGCAGCCCGAGGGGCCCAGCAGCGCGATGAGTTCGCCCGACGCGATATCGAGGCTCACATCGCGCAGCGCCTGGAAGTCGCCGAATTGCTTGCTGACGTTACGGATTTCAATGCTCATGGTCTTCTTCCTTCAGCGGGCGGTTGGCAAAGGCGCGGGCCGCTCGGGGGGCAATTCGGCAGCCGCCTTCAGCGCCTGCTCGTTGCGGTGTTCGGCAATGGTCTTGATCACCAGGGTGACGAGCGCCAGCAGCGCCAGCAGCGAAGCCGCCGCAAACGCAGCCACCGACTGGTATTCGTTGTAGAGAATCTCGACGTGCAGCGGGATGGTGTTGGTCTGCCCACGGATGTGGCCCGACACGACGGACACCGCGCCAAACTCGCCCATGGCCCGCGCATTGCACAGGATCACGCCGTACAGCAGGCCCCACTTGATGTTGGGCAGGGTCACGTACCAGAAGGTCTGCCAGCCGGTGGCCCCCAGCACGATGGCGGCCTGCTCCTCGTCGTTGCCCTGCGCCTGCATCAGCGGGATCAGCTCACGCGCGATGAACGGGAAGGTCACAAACACGGTGGCCAGCACGATGCCCGGCACGGCAAAAATGATCTTGATGTCGTGCGCCTGCAGCCAGGGGCCAAACCAGCCCTGCGCGCCGAACATCAGCACGTAGATCAGGCCCGCCACCACGGGCGATACCGAGAACGGCAGGTCTACCAGCGTCGTCAGGAACGCCTTGCCCTTGAACTCGTACTTGGCAATGCACCACGCGGCCGCCACGCCAAACACGAGGTTCAGCGGCACGGCGATGAGTGCAGTGATTAGCGTGAGCTTGATGGCCGACCAGGCATCGGGTTCACGCAGGCCTTCGAGGTACGCGCCAAAGCCCTTGCGCAGCGCCTCGGCAAACACCGCGGCCAGCGGCAGCACCAGGAACAGCAGCATGAAGATCAGCGCGATGGTGATCAACGTGTAGCGGACCCAGGGCGCTTCAGTAGTTCCCGCTTGTGCGCGGCGGATAGTCCGGGAGTTGTTGCCGCTCATGCTGGAGCCCCCGCGTGGCGTCGCTGCCAGGCCTGTAGTGCGTTGATGACCAACAGCAGGATGAACGAGATCACGAGCATGACCACGGCCACGGCAGTGGCGCCGGCGTAGTCGTACTGCTCGAGCTTGCCGATGATGATGAGCGGCGTGATCTCCGACACCATGGGCATGTTGCCAGCGATGAAGATCACCGAGCCGTACTCCCCCACCGCCCGCGCGAACGCCATGGCAAAGCCGGTGAGCAGCGCAGGGGTGATGGAGGGCAGGATGACCTTGGTGAAGGTCTGCAGGCGCGTGGCGCCCAGGCAGGTGGCGGCTTCTTCCAGCTCTTTTTCAGCGTCTTCCAGCACGGGCTGCACGGTGCGCACCACGAACGGCAGGCCGATGAAGATCAGCGCAATCACGATACCGGCGGGCTTGAACGCGAGCTGAATGCCCATGGGCTCCAGAATCTGCCCGACCCAGCCATTGCCAGCCAACAAGGCGGTCAGCGAGATGCCGGCCACGGCGGTGGGCAGCGCAAACGGCAGATCTACCAGCGCGTCCACAATCTTCTTGCCCGGAAACTTGTAGCGCACAAGCACCCAGGCAATCAGCAGGCCAAACACCAGGTTGACCAACGCTGCGAGGAACGATGCGCCAAATGTGAGGCGGTACGAAGCCATCACGCGGGGCGCACTGATGGCCGCCCAGAACTGCTCCCAGGTCAGCGTGAAGGTCTTGAAGATCAGTGCCGACAACGGGATCAGCACAATGATGCTCAGATAGAAAAGCGTGTAGCCCAGAGTCAGCCCGAAGCCGGGCAGCACGCGTTTGGGCGCGCGCCGTCCGGCCGGGGCTGCGGCCACTGCAGTCGCGGTGGTCATAAATGAGGAAGTAGAAACGAAACGCGCTGGCTTACTTGGCGCCGGGCGTGTAGAGCTTGTCGAACTGGCCGCCGTCGTTGAAGTGCACCTTCTGCGCTTCGGTCAGCGAGCCGAAATACTTGGCCACCGTGAACTGCTTGAGCGGCTTGAACGTGTCGGCGTACTTCTTGAGCACGGTTTCCGAGCGGGGACGAATCGCATGCTTGGCCGCGATCTCCTGCGCTTCGTCAGAGTACAGGTAGTCCAGGTAGGCCTTGGCCAGCTGGGCGGTGCCTTTCTTGGCCACGGTGCGCTCCACCACGGCCACGGGATTCTCGGCCACCACGCTCACCGACGGGTAGATCGCATCGACCTTGCCGGCGCCGAATTCGCGGTCGATGGAGACCACCTCGGATTCGAACGTGATCAGCACATCGCCCTGGTTGCGCTGCAGGAAGGTGGCCGTGGCATCACGGCCGCCCTTGGCCAGGATAGGCACGTTCTTGTAGAGCTTGCCCACAAACTCGGCGGCCTGCGCCTCGGTGCCACCCTTTTCACGCACGGCGCCCCAAGCAGCCAGGTAGGCATAACGGCCATTGCCGCCGGTCTTGGGGTTCACCACGATCACCTGCACGCCGGGCTTGATGAGGTCTTCCCAGTCCTTGATACCTTTGGGGTTGCCGTTGCGCACCAGGAACAGCATGGTCGAGGTGGTGGGCGATGCGTCGTGCGGAAACTTCTTGGCCCAGTCCTTGGCCACCACGCCGCTGTCGGCCAGGAACTGCACGTCGGTGGTGGTGTTCATGGTCACCACGTCGGCGGCCAGGCCGTCGTTCACGGCACGCGCCTGGGCGCTGGAGCCGGCATGCGACTGGTCGATCTTCACGTCCTGGCCAGTGGTCTTCTTGTAGTGCGCGGCAAAGGCGGCGTTGTAGTCCTTGTAAAACTCGCGGGCCACGTCATACGACACGTTCAACAGGGAATTCTGTGCGGCAGCCATGCCGCTGGCGGCCAGGGCCAAGGAGGCAAGAAGGGTCTTGAGTTTCAAAGAAGTCATGGTGGTGTCGCCCAAAAAATACTGGAGATGACGCATTGTGCGGAGGCGTCCTTAAAACTCAAAAGAATATATTCTTGTTAATTAATCGTATATTGGCATATGGATTTTTCATCGACCGCCGCAGGTCGATTGCATGCCTGCCCGGGTAGCCACCCCGTACGCGGCGCTTCAAGCAAAACAAGCCGCTAGCGCTTTAATATCAAGCGCCAATAGCTATTAAAATTATAGCAATCAGGCCGCTGCAGACGATACGTGTGTTGGGGCGGCAGGCTGCTGCGGCACGGCGTGATCGCCTTCCAGCGATTGCAGCAATGCCCAGCCCAGGGGCCATTCGCCATGGCCCGAGTCGATGTTGATGTGCCCGGCGTTTTGCATGCGCACGAACTCGCTGCCCCAGGCCCGGGCATAGGCACCCGCCAGCCGGATGGGGCAAAAAGGGTCGTTGCTGCTGGCCACCACAATGCTGCGGTAGGGCAGCGCGGCGTAGGGCACGGGAGCAAAGTCGCTCAGGATGGCCCGGCGCTCGGGGTCGGCCGGGGCCACCAGCAGCGCACCACATACGCGGGCCGCCGCCTCGGTGCCGATGTGGCTGGTGGCAATGCAGCCCAGGCTGTGCGCCACGATCACCACCGGGTGGGGCGCAGCGAGCACGGTTTTTTCAAGCTGGCCCACCCAGGCCGAGCGGGTGGGGGTGACCCAGTCGTCCTGCACCACGCGGCGGGCATGCGGCAGGCGCTCAGCCCACAGGCTTTGCCAGTGGCCGGGGCCCGAGTCACGCCAGCCGGGAACGATGATGATGGAGGTGGTGGTCACAGAAATCAGAGGGCCGGCCACGACCTTGCGCCGCAGCCCCGCCCTGTTGTTGTGCTTTTGTCTTCTTACTTGTTGGGCTGGGGCGTGATGCGCAGGTAGGGGCGCACGGCCTTGAAGCCCTTGGGGAAGCGCTGCGCGATCTCGGCCGGGTCCTGCAGGCTGGGCACGATGATCACGTCGTCGCCGTCCTTCCAGTTGGCGGGCGTGGCCACCTTGTGGCTGTCGGTCAGTTGCAGCGAGTCGATCACGCGCAGGATCTCGTCGAAATTTCGGCCCGTGCTGGCGGGGTAGGTGAAGGTGGTGCGGATGACCTTCTTCGGGTCGATGATGAACACGCTGCGCACCGTGACCGTGGTCGATGCGTTGGGGTGGATCATGTCGTAGAGGTCGGCCACTTTCTTGTCCGCATCGGCCAGGATGGGGAAGTTGACGGTGGTGTTCTGAGTCTCGTTGATGTCGCCCACCCAGCGGTTGTGCGAATCGACGGGGTCCACGCTCACGGCGATGGGCTTGACATTGCGCTTGGCGAATTCGCCCGACAACGCTGCGGTTTTGCCCAGTTCGGTGGTGCAGACGGGCGTGAAATCGGCAGGGTGCGAGAAGAGCACTACCCACGAATCACCGGCCCACTCGTGAAAACGGATGGTGCCGGCAGTGGATTCCTGGGTGAAGTCGGGGGCGGTGTCGCCGAGTCGCAAAGTGGCCATGTGAAACGCTCCTTCAATGTCTGAGGGGGCATTCTGCGATCCGGTCTTTAAAACCCAAACGAATATATTGCTCTTACTTAATCGCCAAAACGTCTAACAAAAGGCTGATTGACCGCCCTACTGCACCCACCGAGCCTGCGATTTTTTGTGGAAGGCTTAACCCCATTGACCCGCCCCGTTCGTTTCACTCAGCACCAACAACACTTTGATGGAGCTGCCATGAAACCCGGTTCATTCACCCTTCCCGCAGTCACTGCACTGGCCGCCTTGCTGGCGCTGGCCAGCCTGCCTGCCCAGGCCATTGGCCGCCTGGCCGATGTCACCATCGTGGACCGCGATACCGGGGCCACCCTGCCGGTGCATTACGCCAAAGGCGAATACTGGGTGGCTGGGCGCCCCGGCGCGCGCTACGCCATCACGGTGCGCAACCGCTCGGGAGAACGGGTGCTGGCTGTGCCTTCAGTGGATGGCGTCAATGTGCTCAGCGGTGAAACCGCCGCCTGGGACCAGCGTGGTTATGTGTTCTCGCCCTACGAGCGCTACCAGATCACCGGCTGGCGCAAGAGCGACAGCCAGGTCGCCGCCTTCGAGTTCTCCAGCATTGCCAACTCCTACGCCAGCCGCACAGGCCGCCCGGCCCACGTGGGCGTGATCGGCGTGGCGTTGTTCCGCGAACAGCCGCCCGTGCCATCGCCCGCCGTCACCCCCGAGCCCTACAGCCAGAGCCAGCGCCGTGAAAACAGCGGTGGAAACGGCAATAGCCTGGGGCGCTTGCGCGAGGAGCCTGCCCCCCACCAGCCCTTGCCATCGGCAGCGCCCGCCGCTGCAGCACCCGCCCCCTCCTCGGAAGCCGAATCCTCTGCACGGTCGATGGCTGCGGACAGTGTGGCCAAGGCGGCGCCCGTGCCGTCGGCGAAGCTGGGCACTGCCCACGGCCAGCGCGAGACCTCGGTCGTCTCGCACACCACCTTCACGCGCCTGCAGGACCAGCCCAACGAGGTGATCAGCATCCGGTACGACAGCCGCGAAAACCTGGTCGCCAGCGGCGTGATCCGCGAGCCATTGGCACGGCCGCATGTGCCCCGCGCATTTCCGCAGTCGGACAACCTGTCGTATGTTCCCGACCCGAGGTAGGCCTTGAGGGCTTCCGCTCTGCACAGGCCCGCCGGTGCATGAGGGCCTCGCATAATGCTCCGGTGTCAACAGCTCCTTCCCCCGCCCACACGGACGAACCCGACGAGACGCTCATGCTGCGTTATGCCGGGGGAGACATGGGCGCATTCGACACGCTGTACGGCCGGCACGAACTGGCGGTATGGCGGTTTGTGTTTCGCAGCGTCAAGGTCCAGGCCGTGGCCGACGACCTGCTGCAGGATGTCTGGTTTTCCGTGGCGCGCCACGCCAGCGGCTACGAGGTCAAGGCGAAATTTCGCACCTGGCTGTTCACGCTGGCGCACAACCGGCTGGTGGACCATCTTCGCACCGCCAAACACCACGCCAGCCTGGACGCGAGCGACGAGGACGCGCGCAGCCTGGCCGACACGCTGGTGGCCGACTCCGGGTTCGGGCCGGTACGGCAGTTGCAGTCGCGTGAGCAGGCGGCAGCGCTGATCGCCGCCGTGGAACAACTGCCCCTTGAGCAGCGGGAGGCCTTTCTGCTGCAGGCCGAAGGTGACCTCAGCGTGCAGGAGATTGCACAGGCTACCGGTGTGAATTTTGAAACCGCCAAGAGCCGCCTGCGTTATGCGCGGGCCAGCCTTCGCCAGCATCTCAAGGAGTTTGCATCATGAGCGCGCCAGACGACGACCTGGTCCGGCGATACCGCGAAGCCAGCGCACAGGAAGATGCCCGCCCCGGCGCGCAGGTGCGCGAGGCAGTGCGAGCGCATGCGCAGATGCTGGCGGCAGCAGCTGCCATGGCCCCATCGCCCACGGCAGCAGCCCCAAGCCGTACTGCTGCCAACCAGTCACGCTGGAAGATCTCGGCCCTGGCTACCGTGGCCGTGGTGGGGCTGGCCGGCTTGCTGATGTTGCAATTCGAGCGCGGGACGCCCGAAGAACAAGAAACCGCCTACGGCCGCCGCCGGGCTGAGGCGCCAGCCCCTGCCGCTTTGCCGGCCCCCACGCCAGCACCGTCTACCGCACCGGCCGCAGAAACAAGCTCGGCGGCAGCCGCGGCGCCATCGGCCGCTGCAGCTTTGCCAGCCCGTGCCCGCGACACGGCGATCCCACCGGCCATGTCCACGGCACAAAAACCTGCGGCGCCAGGCCATGCCAGGCCGCTGGCCAAGACTGCACCAGCACCTTCACCCGCACCGGCAACCACAGCCCCCGAAGCCGAGTCCTCATCGGGCCGCAGCGCAGCCGGGGCCGTTTCAGGCTTTCCCGCATCGCCGCCCATTACCGCCGAAAAGGCCATGACGCCCCGTCCAGCACCGCCACCCGCGCCCTCCGCTGCGCCAGCCCCCCGCGCTGAAATGCGCGAGCGCTCCGCGGTGCAAGATGGTGCCGCTTCGAGGGAAGTGGTGCCACAGCCCCAGGCCATGCCATCCGCTGCGGCACCTGCCGCCGCTCCGGCTGCCCGCAGCCCACAAGGGGGCAACGCTGCGAGCGGCAAACTCGCGGCCACCACACCCAGCGCCGATGTGGGTTCCAGCGTCTTGTTGTTGCAGCACTTGTGGGAAGCCGCCCGTACAGGCGACCCCCTCCAGGTGGAAAACCTCGTTCGCCAGGGCTCGCCCATCGACGCCCGCGACAGTGGTGGCAGGACGGCACTGATGCTTGCGGCCACCCACGGCCAGACCACCACCGTCCAGAAACTCCTGGCGCTGGGCGCCAACCGAACCCTGGTGGACCGTGAAGGACTGAACGCGGCTCAGCAAGCCCGGCAACGGGGACATACGCGCATTGCGGACCTGATCGACGCTGAACAACGCTAGTCGCGAAGCCGCCAGCTCAGGCGATGTCCAGTGTCAGAACGTGTCTACGTTCTCAGAACCGCACGGCCTCAAAGGCCGGGTGCAGTGCGTCGATCCAGTGGTCCAGCTCATCCTGCGTCACGTGCAGATGCTGCATGCAGGCCTGGCCGTGTTGCAGCCATTCGCGCGTGGGGGCCAGGTTGTCGTGGTGGTTCACCAGGTACTCGGCCAGCAGGCCCAGCGCCACAAGGTGCCGCACCGTGGGGTTGAAGCGCTCATCGCCCAGGCACGCAAAGTCGTGGTGCAGCCAGATGGCCTGCGCCACATCCCCCGGCAGGTGCCAGGTGCGGGCCACGATGGCGCCCATCACGGCGTGGTCGGTGCGGTGGCTGGCGTTTTCGGTCTGGGTGAAGGTGCGGTCCTTGCGGGCCAGGGCCTCGGTCACGGTGCTGGCATAGCCCCGCACGGCCTTCACCAGCACAGGCATGCCCACATGGCAGAACAGCCCGAAGCTGTAGCCCAGGCCCGGGTCAAAGCTGTAGAGCTGGTGGCCGATGTGCTCGCACGCAATGGCGCGGCGCTGCGAGCTTTCCCAGAAATGCTCCAGCAGCGGGGACCGCACCTGCAGGGCATTGCGCGTGATGAAGGCCGACAGCAGCTCCACCGCAGGCTGGAGCCCCAGCACCGTGAGCGCCATGCCCACGGTCTGCACCGGCTGGGCCAGGCCATACAGCGGGCTGTTGGCCAGCCGCATCACGGCAGCGGCCAGGGCCACGTCCGAGGACGCCAGTTGATCCAGGGCGGCAGAGTCCAGCTCGGGCGCGGCCATGATCTGCTGCAGGCGCAGCAGCGACTCGGGGCATGGCGGGACCACGATGGCCCGCACCGCAGGGTGCACGCGGGCTTGCCGGATATCTTGATCGATGGGGTGTGGAGCGGTCACAAGGAATCCCGGACGGCCCCGGTGCGGTAAACACAGGGGCTGCCCGCACAGTTGCAATTCGTTGCATTGTGGCGCCAAAAAGCGATGTGCCGACGCAGCCCGTGGCGGCATACGGTCTTTGCCGCAGTCGGCGGATTCGGCGCGGACGCCAGTCCGGTCGGGGCGCGCTTTCGCCCAGCCTCAGATATCCGCCCCGTCCACCCCCTGCAAGGCCTGGCGGGTGCTCAAGCTGCTGCGCCCGGGCATGGCCTCGCCCAGGTAGTCCAGAAATCGCCGCACCGCAGGCGACAGCCCCCGGCGGGAGGGGAACACGGCATGCACGATGGCGGGTGCGGGAGCCCAGTCGGGCAGCACACGCACCAGCTTGCGCTCGCGCATTTCTTCCTGGCACATGTAGTCGGGCATCCAGCACACACCGGTGCCCGCCACAGCGGCGTACTTGAGCGTGAGCAGGTCATCGGCCACATAACGCGGGGTGTGCTGCACCATCTGGTGCACGCCGCCAGGACCGATGAGGTTCCAGATGGACCGGCCCTCGGGCGCGGACATGGCAATGCTGTCGAGCTTGGCAAGATCGTCCAGCGTCTTGGGGGTGCCCTGGCGGATCAGCAGCTCGGGGCTGGCCACCAGGATCTGCGTGGTGTGGTCCAGGCGCTTGACGACCATGCTGCCGCTGTCGTCCACCGACGGGCGCACGCGCAGCGCCACATCAATGCCCTCTTCCACCAGATTCACCGCGCGGTTGCTCACCAGCATGTCGATGCGCACCTCCGGGTAGTTGGCCAGAAACTGCGGCATCAGCTCGGCCAGCACGGTCTGCGCCAGCGTCACGGGACAGCTCACGCGGATGGTGCCGCGTGGGGTGGTCTGCACCTGGGCCACCGTGTCGGCGGCGGCCTGGGCCGACTCGCGCATGGCCTGACAGTGGCGCAAGTACGCCTCGCCCACCTCGGTCAACGAGAGCTTTCGGGTGGTGCGCTGCAGCAGGCGCACGCCCAGTTGTGTCTCCAGGTCCGACACACGCCGGGACAGGCGCGACTTGGGGATGCCCAGGGCTCGGCCCGCAGCGGCAAAGCCGCCCCGCTCCACCACTTCGGCGAAATACAGCATGTCGTTGAGATCTTGCATCGCAGTCATCGTCCTATGGATAGAACAATCTATCGCAAGTTCCCCACCTTATCAACAGAAGAACGAACAACCACAATTCATCCCATGGCCACACGCTGTGGCTCCACCCACAGACCTCCCAGGAGTTTTCCATGCAACTGCTTCACATCGACTCTGCCATCACCGGTGAACAATCCGTGTCCCGCCAACTGACCGCCCGCACCGTGGCCGCCTGGCAAGCCGCCCACCCCGGCACCACGGTGGACTACCTGGACCTGGCCACACAGGCCCCCTCCCACCTGTCGGTGGAATCGCTCGGCTTCCGCACGGGCCAGGCCGCTGCCACGGATGTGGAGCGCCGTGAAAACGCATTGTCTGAGGCGCTGGTGAGCCAGTTCCTGGCGGCCGACGTGATCGTGATTGGCGCGCCGCTGTACAACTTCTCGGTGCCCAGCCAGCTCAAGGCCTGGATCGACCGCATCGCCCAAACCGGCCGCACCTTCAAGTACACCGACAAGGGCCCCGTGGGCCTGGCCGGTGGCAAGACCGTGATCGTGGCGTCCAGCCGTGGCGGCGTGTATTCGACCAGCGAAGGCGGCCAGGCCATGGAGCACCAAGAGAGCTATCTGAAGGTGGTGTTTGGTTTCTTCGGCATCACCGACGTGCGTTTTGTGCGCGCCGAAGGGGTGGGCATGGGCCCGGACGCCAAGGCCGCCGCCCTGGCTTTGGCCGAGCAGGCGATCACCAGCAACACCAGCGTGGCCGCCAACCAGGCCCGCGTGTCGCAGGCTGCGTAGTCACAACCCCACCGCCACAGGGCGCCAGCCCTGCGGCGCCCCCAGAACCCGGCCCTGCACCGGGTTTTGTCATTTTCGCCAATAAAAATGGTCTCTGGCGCATATAAATAAAGCGCAAGCAGCTATCATTTTTGACTCCCGGCGCTTCGGAGCTTCGGGGCTTTCAGTGGACCGCCAACGGCACCTGCCGCTGCAGCCAGTGCCGGGCCAGTTGCTCCGGCGCCAGGGCCGGGGCAAACAGCCAGCCCTGAAAACGCTCGCAGCCCATCTTGATCAGGAGCTGGAGCTGTTCCTCAGTCTCCACCCCTTCGGCCACCACCTCCAGGCCCAGGGTGCGGGCCAGCGCGTTGATGGTGGCGCAGATCTCGCGGTCGTTCACGTCCACCACGATGTCGCGCACAAAGACCTTGTCGATTTTCAGCTCGCCCACGGGCAGCCGCTTGAGCTTGATGAGCGACGAGTGCCCGGTGCCAAAGTCGTCGATCGACAGCGCAAACCCTGCGTTCTTCAGATCGAGCGCAATGGCATACAGCGACTCGTCCAGCAGCTGCGACTCGGTGATCTCCAGCACCAGAACGGCGGGGCTCACCCCTGCCCGCTGCGTCACGCCCAGCAGGGTCTGGGTGAACCCGGGCTCGCGCAGCTGGATGGTGGAGACGTTGACCGACACCACCGGCACCTGCCAGCCTTCGGCCCGCCACTGCGCCACCTGGCGGCAGGCGGTCTCGAACACCCACAGGCCAATCGGCACGATGAGCCCGCTTTCTTCGGCCAGCGGGATGAATTCGTCGGGCGACACCGCCTTGCCATCCACCGACCAGCGCAGCAGCGCCTCGGCTCCCACGGTCTGGCGCTGCTGGTTGAGCTGCGGCTGGTACACCAGCGTGAACTCACCGCCCTGCAGCGCACTGTGCAAGCGGCGGCGCAGCTCCAGCCGGCCCCGCGTGATCTGCGTGAACTCTTCAATGTAGAAGCGGTACGAACCGCGCCCGGCGCTTTTGGTGGCATGCAGTGCCGAATGCGCGTGCCGCACCAGCTCGGCGCTGTTGCTGGCGTCGTCCGGGAACAGGCTGATGCCGATGCTGGCGCCCATGTATTGCGCGCCCACCTCCGACAGCTCCCAGGGCCGCGACAGCCCCTCGACCAGCGAAGCTGCCCGCTGCGCCAGCACCGTGCGCGACGCGGGCCGCAGCAGCATCACGGTGAACTGGTCATTGGCCAGCCGCGACACCAGCCCCTGCCCCGCCAGCAGCTGGGTGATGCGCTGTGCCACCTCGCTCAGCAACGCATCGCCCACGCGGTGGCCGTAGGTTTCGTTGACGCTCTTGAAGTGGTCCAGGTCGATCAGCAGCAGCGCCACACGCCGGTCGGGCGCGTGCGCGTAGCGCGACGCATCGGCCACGGCGCGCTCCAGTGCATCTTCAAAATAGCGGCGATTGGGCAGGCCCGTGAGGGCATCAAAGTGCGCCACCTGGTACAGCTGCTCTTCGTTGCGCAGCACCGCTGCCTCCGCCGTGCGCAGGCGGTTGAGCAGGCCCACCACGATGGTCTGGCGCAGGGCCGCCAGCAGCAGCACCAGCAGGCAGCACCCCAGGATCAGCGCCTGCACGCCGACACGTCCGTCGGGAGTGATGAACAGCAACACCAGCGTGATGGCCGCCAGCGTCATCGACACCAGCGGCACGTAGTTCATGAGCTGATCGCACTGGCGCCGGTAGTCCTGGTCTGCCGACACCTCAAAACGCAGCCAGCGCGCGCCCCAGCCAAAGGCCAGCGCCGACAGGCTGAAACTGGCGTTGAACCAGAGCCCGGGCTGCACCGTGCCGTGGATCACCATCAGATTCCACTGCATCCAGCTCAGGCCGTAGCCCAGCATGCCCAGCAGCACCAACAGATGCGAGCGTGTGATGCGCACCCCGACCGTGGGAATGGCCAGAGCCCCGACACCCGCAGCGGTCAGAAACGTGGCGGGGTACAGCACCAGCACCGCCCCCTCTGCCAGCGAACGCATCTCACCCGTAGGGAGGTAGATCACCAGGGTGAAGGCCAGCAGCGCCAGCACGGCGCCCCCAAAATCGAGCGATGCCGGGTAAGTGCGGTCCTTGGCCAGGCGCGCAAACGTGGCGCGGATCACGGTGGCCGCCCACACCGGGCCCACGGCCAGAAAGAACAGGTCGGCTGGCGCAGGGAACGGGTTCCAGTCCAGGGCCACCTGCAGGTTCCACACCATCTGCCCGGTGGCCATGAGCAAGGTGCCGACGAACAAACCCGTGTGCAGCAAACGCTCGGCCGGCGGCACCTGCATGCGGCCGCGCCAGGCCCAGAAGGCCGACAGGCACAGGGCCAGCGTCCACGACGCGTTGTCGAGAAACACCCGCACGCTTTGGTGCGGCACCCACAGCGATGCGGCGAACAACAGCGCCGCCGCGACGGCCCAGGCCACTGTGAGGTTTCGTTCCGCGAGAGGCATGGGCAGGGGTCGCAGGGCTGAGGGTGTGTTACCGAACGTTAACCTTCATTGTGGCCCCAGGCCACGCCCCGCCAGTTCCCCACGGAACTGCTGGGGTACTAGGCGCGGCCAATAGCTACAAATAAAATAGCACCTTGCGCTTAACCAATAAGCGCCAGGTGCCAATTTGGATGAATACTTTGTAGCTCCAGCAGCCTTCTCAGCCCCTCTCCCCTCGCGGAAGAAGGTTAGGGTGCGGGGAAGCCAGCAGGGCATACCGGCGAAGGACCACAGTGCGCGCCCCTGCGCGCCACCGGAAAGACGGTCAGAAGCCCGGCAGCACCGAACCCTTGAACTCGGTCTGGATGAACTTCTTCACCTCTTCCGAGTGGTAGGCCTTCACCAGCTTGGCGACCCAGGGCTTGTCCTTGTCGGCATCGCGCACGGCGATCAGGTTGACGTAGGGGCTCTTGGCGTTTTCCTGGGCAATGGCATCCTTGCCAGGGTTCAGGCCTGCCGACAGCGCAAAGTTGGTGTTGATGGCCGAAGCGTCCAGGTCGTCCAGCGAACGGGGCAATTGGGCGGCATCGAGCTCGACGAACTTGATCTTCTTGGGGTTGCCCACCACGTCCAGCGGCGTGGCCTTGAGGCCAGCGCCGTCACGCAGCTTGATCAGGCCCTTGTCCTGCAGCACCAGCAGCACGCGGCCGCCATTGGTGGGGTCGTTCGGGATGCCGAACTTGGCGCCTTCCTTCAGGTCTTCGAGCTTCTTGACCTTCTTGGAATACAGGCCGATGGGGAAGTTGACGGTGTAGCCCACTGCGGCAAACTTGTAGCCCCGGTCGGCAATCTGCGCGTCCAGGTAGGGCTTGTGCTGGTAGCTGTTGGCGTCCAGGTCGCCAGCGGCGAGCGCAGCGTTGGGCTGCACATAGTCGCTGAACTCGATGACCTGGATCTTGAGGCCGTCCTTCTCGGCAACCTTCTTGACCACCTCGAAGATCTGCGCGTGGGGGCCGCCCGTCACGCCGATCTTGAGGGGCTTGTCCTGGGCGATCGCGCCGGTAGAGAAAGCGGCGGCAGCAGCCAAAGCCAGGGCAGATTGCAGGAGGAGGCGCTTGTTGTTGTTCACAGGGAAAACCTTTCGTTGAGAGATGGTTCGCATCCTAGGGTTTCCCCGATAAAACTGGAACAACTAAGTTTTCATTTCATTACAACCCATTCGAATAAGAAGACAAGGCCCGTGCCCCCACCCTCACCTCATGAAACTGGCGCGCGCCCGGCGAGGGCAGCCGAGCAAGGGCCGCCCCGCAGCGAGGGCTGCGTCCCCCTTCCCGAATCGCGCAGCGATTCGAGAGAAGGGGGAAGTGGCGCAGCCACTCAGGGGGATGTTCCAAGTCAGCCGCGCAGCGCAACGTTGTTGAGCTTGTCCAGCCGCTCCGGCCAGGTGCCCTCCACCGTCGCGCCCTGCAGCAGGATGCGCGTCCAGGCCACCCAGGCGTCCCATTGCACGCGTTTGTCCCACGAGTTGCCCCAGGCGCTGAACAGGTGCAGCGCGCTCTCGGCGGCGGCCTTGGCGTCGTCCTGGCGGCCAGCCGACAGGTACAGCTGGGCCAGCACCATCTGCGGCTCGCCCACCCAGGGGTTGTGGCGCACGGCGCTTTCCAGCACACCGGTGGCCACATCCAGGTCCACCAGCGGCTGGTCTTGCTGGATCACCGACCAGTACAGCGAGGCGGCCGCCGCCTCGTTGGCGGCCGACAGGTGCTGCGTGCAATGGCCAAACACCGGTGGCACGGGCAACAGGCCCTTCAGGCCCGGGTGCTGCAGCGCCTTGGCCAGCCCGTTGATCTGGTGCACCATGCGCCCCGATGGCCGCATGGGCCCGGGCCAGAGCGATGCCGCCCAGTGGGCCTTCTGGTGGCGATGCTGCACCTCCGGGAAGCGCGAGAAGATGTCGTCCTGCCAGCTGAACCACTGCTCGATGGTGTCGGCCATGCTGACGATGATGAAGGTGGCTACCTCGTATGGCGTGAGCACATGGTCCATGCCGTCCTTTTGCAGCACCAGGCTGCCATCGGCCTCCAGCGCATGGGCCAGCACCTTCTGCACAAACTGCGTGCGCGACTGGGTGCAGAACACATAGACCAGGTGCTCGGCCGATTCACCCACCAGGTCGCGCACGCGGGCGCGCTCCTGGGCCGGGTCGAACTTCACCAGATCCACGAACGCATTGCCGTACACGCTGTGCAACAGCCCCAGCAGGCGCACATCGCGCGGCTGCTGCCACATGGTGAGCGAGCGCGCCACGCCCACCAGATGGTGGCGGAAGGTGCCCGCCTTGTGCCAGTCCTGCCCCACATTGCGCGCCAGCACTGTGGGCAACACGGGGGCCAGGTCCGGGTCACGTGCCAGCCACTCCTCGTCCAGCAAGGTCTGGGCACGGGCGAACAGGTCAGCATCCAGGGAATGAAACGGCAGGGTCATGGTTTTTGTCTCCGGCGGTCGAAGGTGCGTGAAATGCAAAGTACACACAGTATCAGCATCGCCAGGACCTGCGCCACTCGCCATGGCGCGATCAAATCACAAGAAAAATAGTGGCTTGTCGCTTATCCACATTGTATTTTTAGCTATTCAAATAATAGCAATCTACCCGCCAATCCTGTGCCATGGCCGGTCCGCGCACCAATCTGTGGCGCCATCATTTCAGACAATTTCCAGTTTTATGGATTTTTTTCCATTAAACTGACCTCATGGACATCCACACCCGCATCGCCGGCAGGCTGCGCGAACTGCGCGACGCCCGGGGCTATTCGCTCGACACCCTGGCCGAACGCAGCGGCGTTAGCCGCTCCAACATCTCGCTCATCGAACGCGGACAAAGCAGCCCCACGGCGGCTGTGCTGGACAAGCTTGCCATCGGCCTCGGCGTGGCCCTGGCCTCGTTTTTTGACGACAGTGCCCGCAGTGGTCAGGCGCCCTCCCCGTTCATCCGCGCGGCCGACCAGCCGCTGTGGCAAGACCCGGCGTCGGGCTATATGCGCCGCCAGCTCTCGCCGCCAGCGCGCTCGCCGCTGCAGCTGGTGGAAGTGGAGTTTCCGCCCGGCCAGCGCGTGGCCCTGGACTCTGCGGTGCACGACGCCAACATCCACCAGCAGGTCTGGGTCATCGAAGGCCGCATGGACCTCACCGTGGGCGGCACCACCTGGCCGCTGGAGGCAGGCGACTGCCTGGCCATGCAACTGAGCCAGCCGATCGTGTTCCACAACCCCACGCGCAAGGCCGCGCGCTACCTCGTGGCCCTGGCCACGCTCGCGCCGCAGGGTTTTGCGCCGCGCGTGGCCTCCCCCGCGCCACCATCCCCCTCCTCCAACACCACAACACGGAGAAAATCCCCATGACCGCCCCGCTGGCCCTTTCATCGCCCTGCGTGGATGCCCCCCACGCATCCACCACCGTGCGCCGCCTCGGCCCCAACGAAGCTGCCGCCACTGTGCCAGCCCTGGCCGACGTGCTGATCGACTGCGTGCAGGGTGGCGCGTCGGTCAGCTTCATGCAGCCCCTGCCGCGCGATAAGGCTGTGGCCTTCTGGCACAACGTGGCCGAAGGCGTGGCGCGCAACGAGCGCGTGCTGCTGGTGGCCGAAGACGCGCAAGGCGCCGTTGTGGGCACCGTGCAGCTCGTCACCGCGATGCCCGACAACCAGCCCCACCGCGCCGACGTGGCCAAGATGCTGGTGCACCGCAAGGCCCGCCGCCAGGGCATCGCCCAGCAGCTCATGGCAGCCGTGGACGACGCCGCACGCGCAGAGGGAAAAACCGTGCTGGTGCTCGACACCGTCACCGGCGGCGACGCCGAGCGCCTGTACGAACGCGCAGGCTGGCAGCGCGTGGGCGTGGTGCCCGGCTACGCGTTGATGCCGGATGGCGCGTTGTGCGGCACCACGTTTTTCTTCAAGCACCTGTGATGGCGCGGCCATCGGCCATGCTGGTGCGCCAGGTCAGGAAGACCAGCAAAGCGGCCAGCAACAACAAGGCGGCGCTCACGGCAAAGGTGCTCTGGTAGCCGCTGCTGTCGAACAGCAGGCCACCCACCGTGGAGCCCAGGCCAATGGCCAGCTGAACCACCGCCACCATGAGGCCACCTCCGGCTTCGGCGTCCTCCGGCATCGATCGGGCGACCCACGTCCACCAGCCTACGGGCGCAGCGGTGGCCACCAGGCCCCACAGGCCCAGCAATGCCGTCACAGCGGTCAACCGGTCGCCCAGGCAGATCAGCGCAACGGCGATGAGCGCCATCAGGAGGGGTGCCATGAAAAGGGTTCGGTAGAAGCCCCTGGCCAGCACCGCACTGACGAGCGTGGTGCCCACAAAACCCGCCACCCCGATCACCAACAGCACGAATGACAGGGTGAACCCGCCTACATGCGTCACGGTTTCCAGAAACGGCCGCAAGTAGGTAAACAGCACAAACTGCCCCAGGAAGAAACTGCCCACGGCCAGCATGCCGACAGCAATCACCCGGCGCTGGAGCAGCCTCAAAACAGCGCCAGAGCCCCCAGCACGCTGCGGCCCTGCAGGCATTGGCGGCAGGCTCACCCACTGCCAGACGAAGGCAACCACCGCCACCGGCACCAGGCACAAGAAGGCCCCGCGCCAGCCGATCACAGCCCCCAGATAGCTGCCCAGCGGCGCCGCCACCACCGTGGCGAGTGCGTTGCCGCCATTGAAGATGGCCAGCGCCCGTGGCACCTGCTGGACAGGCACCAGCCGCATGGCCGTGGCTGCCGACAAGGACCAGAACCCGCCCACCACCACCCCGATGAGCGCGCGCCCCACCATGTACACCGCGTAATTTGGTGCGAGCGCGATGACCGCCCCGGAGAGGCACATCAGCGCCGTCAGTCCCAGCAGCAGGGTCTTGCGGTCCATCCTGCCTGCGAGCGCCGCAATGCTCAGGCTGGTGAGCACCGCCAAGACGCCGGATGCCGCAATGCCCTGCCCAGCCCAACCTTCACTGACACCCAGGTCGTCGGCCATCGGCGTGAGCAGGCTGACCGGCATGAACTCCGAGGCGATCAGCGCAAACACGCAGAGCGTCATCGCGAATACCCCGCTCCAGCGCGCAGGGTCCACCGCCGCACCACGTGCGTCGCCGGCGTCGCCCGGTGGTGGCGCGCCGCAAACCTGAGTCGTCACCATTTACGCCAGGTGTTTGCCGAAGAACGCCGTCAGCTTGTCCCACGGAATCAGGGTCACGCGGTCGTACAGATCCACATGGCCCGCACCGGGGACGATGTACAGCTCCTTGGGCTCGGCAGCGCGCTTGAAGGCGTCTTCGCTGAACTCCTTGGAATGCGCCTGGTCGCCCGTGATGAAGAGCATCGGGCGTGGAGAAATCGTCTCGATGTCATTGAACGGGTAGAAGTTCATGAACTTGACGTTGCTGGTCAGCGTGGGGTGGGTGGTGGTTTTGGGTGAGCCGCCCTTGGGCGTGACCTCGCCACGCGGGGTGCGGTAGAAGTCATAGAACTCCCGCTGAATGGGGTGTGTGTCTGCCGTCAGCGCGTGCACCGTGCCACCGGTGTACTGGATGGCCCCGCCGGTGAATTCCACGTAGCGCTGCTCGGCAGCGGCGGCAATGATCTGCTTGCGCTGCTCCACAGTCTGCGAGTGGTTCAGCGCATCACGGTTGGCAGCGCCCATGTCGTACATGCTGACCGTGGCGATGGCCTTCATGCGCGGGTCAATCTTGGCGGCACTGACGACAAAGCTGCCACTGCCGCACACGCCAATGGCACCGATGCGCTCGCGGTCCACCATCGCCTGCGTGCCCAGAAAATCCACCGCCGCGCTGAAAGCCTCGGCATAGATGTCTGGCGCCACGGCGTTGCGCGGCTGGCCGTCGCTCTCGCCCCAGAAAGGCAGGTCCAGCGACAGTGCGATGAAGCCCTGCTCCGCCATCTTGGTGGCATACAGGTTGGCGCTTTGTTCCTTGACCGCGCCCATGGGGTGGCCCACCAGAATGGCCGGGCTTTTCTTGCTGCGGTCCAGGTTCTTGGGCACAAACAGGTTCCCGGCCACCGCCATGCGGTACTGGTTCTTGAAGGTCACCTTGCGCACCACCACCCGGTCGCTCTTGTAGAAATTGTCGGCACCACTGACCTTGCCGGGTGCTGGCTGCGGCCCCGCCGCCATGGCGCTGCCGCCCACAGCAGACAACCCGCCCAGGGCTGCGGCTCCGAAACCCGCCCGGATGAGAAAGTCGCGACGGTCCGAAGTGGGGTGATCTGTGCCGGGTGTTGTGTTCAATGCGCGGAATGCGCCCAACGTGCTGAGGGTGTTGTCCATGTTCGATGGTCCTGTGAATGGGGAAAATGAATGGGAGAAATGACGAAAAGTGGGCGTTGAGGCCGCTGGGCGGCAAAGACGGCGGCCGGGAATACGCTGGCGTTCCGCCCGCTTGCTTCTTTCTGTCCGGCCGCCGTTCAATCGCTGGCACGCTCGATGCGCACAGTGAATGGCGCAGGCCGCTGCAAGGCAGACAGGCCGCTGTCTACCTTGCCGAGGCGCACCAGGCCTCGGTCGTAAACGGTGCCACTCAGATAGATCGCCAGGTTGCCCCATGGCGCGTAGTAAGCAATGTCACCGGTCACGGGGGTCATGCCCATGGACGCCTGCGCGGTGGGCAGCTTGCGCGGCAAGTCGGTGATGCGTTCAATCGCTGCGTAGTCCTTCAGCGTCACCGAAAGCGGCAGCATGGCCGCGAAATCGCGGGCGACCACGGAATCTTCCAACGTGGCAGTGGCAACGGCGTCGTCGAGGTGCAGGCGGATTTTCATGGGCTTTTGTTGTGCAAAGGCTGGTGCGGGCGCCATGCTGGCGGCCAGGCACCACGCAACGGAAAAACCCGCCAGCGAGCGGCGATGGAGGAGAGGCGGAAGGTTGCGCAAGGTCATGAAAAAGGAGTTTGCCTTCCTTCCAGAGCCACGACTAGATAATGAATACCGAATGGCTTTATAAGCCTGGCTAACCAATCAAATGGGGAAATCGAACATGGCGCGACGCAACCTGAATGACCTGCTGGCCTTCGTCACCGTGGCGCGCGAGGGCAGCTTCACCCGGGCCGCCGCCACTCTGGGCGTCACGCAGTCCGCGCTGAGCCAGACCATCCGTGGCCTCGAAGAGCGCCTGCAGATCCGGCTGCTCACGCGCACCACACGCAGCGTCTCGCCCACGCCAGCGGGCGAACGCCTGATGCACGCCATCGGCCACCGCTTTGACGACATCGAGGCCGAGCTCGATGCCCTGACCGCGCTGCGCGACAAACCCGCAGGCACCGTGCGCATCACCTGTGGCGACCATGTCATGCACACCACGCTGCTGCCCAAGCTCATGCCGCTGCTGCACGAGAACCCCGACATCACGCTGGAGTTCGACATGAACTACGGCTTTCGCGACATCGTGGCCGACCGCTTTGACGCCGGGGTGCGCCTGGGCAACACCATCGACAAGGACATGATTGCCGTGCCCATCGGCCCGCCCTTGCGCATGGCCGTGGTGGCCTCCCCCGGCTATTTTGCTGCCCATCCCATTCCGAAGACCCCCCACGACCTGACGGCGCACCGTTGCATCAACCAGCGCATGCCCACTTCGGGTGGCTTGTATGTGTGGGATTTCTCGCGCAAGGGCAAACAGGTCAATGTGCGGGTGGACGGCCCGCTGATCTTCAACACCGCCCCGCCCCAGGTCGATGCGGCACTGGCGGGGCTGGGCATCGCGCTGCTGCCCGAGGATGAACTGGCCTCCCACATCGAAGACGGCCACCTGGTGCGTGTGCTGGAAGACTGGTGCCCCCCGTTTGCGGGCTACCACCTGTACTACCCCAGCCGGCGCCAGCCATCACCCGCTTTTTCGCTGGTGCTGCAGGCGTTGCAACTGGGGGAGAAAGGCCGTCGGTAGGGTACCTCGTGGCCGGGTTGGCGGCCTGGGGCAATGGCACGCTCACCAGGCCCCACGGGCGCCCTTTGCACAGATCCCTCCATGGCGCGGGCCTGCACGGGACGAAAAAAAACCGGCTCCGCAGAGCCGGTCTTTCGCAGAAGGTTGCTGAGCTCAGTAACGACCGCCGCCGTAGCCACCCGTGCCATAGCCAACGTCCGAGCGCTTGCTGGCTGTGTAGCCACCCGCGCCGCCCGAACGAACACCACCTTCTTCACGGGGGCGGGCCAGGTTCACGACGATCGAGCGGCCGTCGACGGACATGCCGTGCAGGGCGCTGATCGCGGCCTGGGCGACTTCAGCCGAAGCCATTTCCACAAAGCCGAAGCCCTTGGAGCGACCGGTTTCGCGGTCCATCATGACCTTGGCCGAAGTGACATTGCCGAACTCGGAGAAATTGCTTTCCAGGACGGAGTCGGTCACGGAGTAAGGCAGGTTGCCCACGTAGATTTTGCTGCTCATGAAAAGAGCCTTTCTGAAGGAGGGTGCGCAACGAATGACGCACCGTTGGGGATACGGGATGTGCAGACTGGGAGTCCGCCACAACTTGGAAGGTTGGATGGAGTCTGCGGTCAGCAGATCATCAACACGCCGGAGGGTGCAACATGCACGTTTGCAGCCAGCCCTGGGTGACTGCAAAGAGCCGGGCGGCTTCGCGCGAGGCAAAGGCTTTGTCAAAACGGAACACGCGGCAGTAGCTGCCGTTGCCCTGGGAACGATGGACCGAGAAGGAGGCACGAAAGCGGCCGCAGTCGGTCGGGTGTGTCGCGGGCGAAACGACGTACTTGCCCATGGAAATGGCGGTCTGTGAAATCTGATTCATTCAGGATCGCAGGCTTGGAAATCGACCTGCGTGAGCATCGAAGGACTCGGTCGGCTGCAGCTCTACAGACCAACTGGGCGACAAGGTCGCAAAAGGCGGCCTGCGTGGGCGGCTTGACGCCGCTGAGCAAGCGTTGCGGTGACGGCACGCGTCAAGAGCCGTGACTACAACCAAGCCAATTATATACCAATAAGCATTTAATTGGCAATTAATATTATTTTTAGTATTAAAACCGCTGCACCGCCCACACCCTGCTCCACTCCCCGTTGGAGGCAGGCCACCCTCAACTACATCGACGGATCAATCAGCACCTTGGCGCCGGTATTGCGCGGGCCATAAAACGCGATGGCGTCAGCACTGAGCGCGCCCGCCAGCGATACCGTGCGTGCGTAGTGGCTGGCGAACGTGGTCTTCAACTCGGCCGCCACGCGTGCGCGCAGTGCCTGGGCGGCAACATCGCCTATCTTGTTCAGGAACGGGAACAGCAGCCACCCACCCACGCCCCAGGCCATGCCGAAGGTGCGCTGGATCTCGGTGGGGCGGGTGTCCAGGTGGCCATACAGGTAGACCTGCTTGTGCACGGCCGAGCCGTAGCGGCTGTATTCCTTGGCGCTGCGGTTGATGGCGCTTTCCATGCACTGCAGGATCTGCCCAGCCAGCGTGCCACCGCCCGTGGCGTCAAAGGCGATGGTGGCGCCAGTGGCCGCGAGCGCGTCGGTCAGGTCGGCCATGAATCCAGGCGCACTGCTGTCGCAGACGTACTGGGCGCCGGCCTCGCGCAGCAGCACCGCCTGTTCGGGTTTGCGCACGATGTTGACCAGGCCAATGCCGTCTTTCTGGCAAACCTTGTTGAGCATCTGGCCCAGGTTGCTGGCCGCCGCCGTGTGCACCAGCGCCGTGTGGCCCTCGCGCTTCATGGTCTCGACCATGCCCAGTGCGGTCAGCGGGTTGACGAAACACGATGCCCCTTCGGCGGCCGTGGTGCCTTCTGGCAATGGAAGGCACTGCGCAGCCGGCATGGCGCGGTACTGCGCATACATGGCTCCGCCAATCACGGCCACCGTGCGGCCCAGCAGCGCCTGCGCGGCGGGAGAGGCTCCTGCGGCCACCACCAGCCCCGCGCCCTCGTTGCCCACGGGCATGCTTTGACCGAGGCGTGCAGCCATGCCCGGCATCGCGCGCTCGGGGATGCGGGCAGTCGCCACGGGCAAATCGGCACTGCCAGCGACCTGCACGGTGGACAAATCGGCAGGGCCCAGCAGCAGGCCGATGTCCGACGGGTTGATGGGCGTGGCTTGCACCTGGATCAACACCTCGTCGGGCCCCGGGGTGGGCACGGACACGGATTCCAGGCTGATCTGCAAGGTGCCGTCGGCTTGAACCAGCGAGCGCAGTTGGAGTGCGGTAGTCGGGATGGAGGGGTTCATGGGTGACTCGCGGTAGGGGTGTGGAAATGGGGCCGTGCGCTCGGCGGACTGTGTGGAGGGAGGCGCGGGACCGAGCTGGCCAGAGCCTCTTCGCTATCAGCCGTCATTTTTGATCAAGTGGGCTGGCTTTGCTGTCCCCCACGTTTTTCGCCGCACACAACACGCGCCGGTCGGTGGCTGCTGAATCCGCTCCGACTACTTCCCCACCCCAGCCTCTCTGCCTTGGGTTGCGTACTGAACGTATTCCGAGCTCAGGCGACGCGAGTGGTTGACCAGGGCACGCACCCAGGGCAATCGTACGGACTCGTAGCGTTGCAAGGCGGCGGAGAAGCGCTCGCTTGAAGGACGCTCGGCAAGCATGCGGGCCAGCACCACGGCGTCATCTACCGCTGCTGCGAAACCACTCCCCGTCATAGGCGACACGGTGTGGGCGGCATCCCCCACAAGCGCCAGAGGGCCCTGAGCCAGCCTCTCGGGCAGGTACTCCGCAATGGAGGCACCACTGAGCGAATCTGTGGATCGCACCCCAACCGTCACAGCCTCAGCCCATGTCTGCGGCCACAGCGTCGGAACCATGGCCACCAGCTCCAAGCGGATATCTGCATCGATGTTCCTGCGCCCCAGTGTGCCGACGAGGTGCCCATCGGGTGTCAAGCGGTTCATGGCGCGCAGCAGTCCATCGCGGTGGGCGTCGAACCATGCAAAAGTCACCTGGCGCCGCCCGATATCGGTGGAACCATCGCGCCCCGGCACAACAGCAGCCACCAGACGATAGCCCTGCACAAAGTCAATCCACAGCCCGCCATTCGATGGCCATGAGACGGGGTGCTTCAGCGCTTGCTCCGGCACCAGGCCTCGCCAGACCAGATAGCCCGCATAGCGGGCAAAGGGAGCTTCGGGCAACACCGCTCGGCGGACAACGCTCTGATACCCGTCGGCACCAATGACCGCATCAGCCATGGTTTGGGTTCCATCGGAAAAGGACAGCTCTGCCATGCCGTCCCGCGCCCGGACCGACGCGACGGCTTTGCCCCCTTGAAGCACGATGCCCGGTGTCTCGCCGACCCGGTCACGCAACCAACCGTACAACGCAGGCCAGGTTGTCAAATGCCGGTCGCGGTAGGCTGGCACCACGGGCAGCACCGGGTAGGAGCGCGGGTCGTGACCCACGGCCCTTGCAATGGCAGCGAGGTCAACGCTCAGGCTGTCTCCGCCTTGCGCCCTCCCGGCAGCCCGCTCCACGACCTGAACGGGCACCCCTCGTGCAGCGCTCGCGAGGGCCAGCGTCAGCCCGGCCAGTGAGCCCCCCACCACGACCACCAGAGGTTGTGAAGAAGTCATCGTGGGCAAATCTGCGCGGATAGAAGATATGGTGCCTACAGGTCAAAGCGCCTCATGCCCAGGCTCACAGGCACATCAATCACATTAGGCGATGGCTGCGCCCAGCGCAGGGAACACATCCGTGAACAGCAGGGTGATCAGCTGCTCGCCGGTGGGGGTGGACCAGTCCTGTGCAATTTCAGCCATCAGCGTGTTGGTGGCGGTGAGCACGACACCTGCGTCGTGCATGCGCTGGCGCGAAAACTCTTCGGACAGATCGCTAGGCGAGCCGGAGGCGTCCATCACTGCCTGCACGCCGAAACCTTCCTTGGCGGCATCCATGGCGGGGAAGATAAGGCATACGTCGGTGGTCACGCCAGCCATGATGAGGTTCTTGCGACCGGTGGCGAGCACCGCCTTCTTGAAGTCGGGGTAAGCCCAGGCGTTGACCACGCCAGGGCGCTTGATGCGAGCGTCATGGGCCTCAGGGAGAATCTTTGCAATCTCAGGAAGGATGGGGCCCTGGGCGCGCTCTTCCTGGCTGGACGTGATGACGACCGGCATGTTGAGAATCTTGGCCATCTTCGCCAGGGCAATCGACTGCTTGGCCGCCAGTTCCCTGTCGATGTTCTTGATGAGTTGCATGGTACCGACCTGGTGGTCGATGAGCAGCAAGGCAGAGTTTTCGGCGGTGAATGTTTCAACTTTCATGGTGTAGCTCCTGAGTACCTAAGTGGTCAATGAATGAAATGGGGCGTAGGGGACACCCGCCCCGGCGGTGTGTGGCGCCCTTAAAGGCTTCCCAACTCGCCACGTTGATAGGCGGCGGCTGCAGCAACCAGATGATCCTGGTTGGCAAACGCCATCGGTCCGTTCGACAGAACAGGTTGGTGCAAGGGTTGACCGATGAAGACGGCAACCTTGGCCCCGCTCGTCCTGGCCATCAGCTTGTGGGTCGTCGCCTCCGCGCTGGTTGGCAGGACGGGGGCGCTGAGGTCGTCGAGACCGAACACCTCCCCGTCAATCTCAGCGCTGCCAAACACCGGCATGAAGAACGCCCGTTGACCGGCGGGCACGGGTATCTCCACGGATGCCCATGGCTCCAGCGTGACGTCCAGCAGGGTAACGTCGGTCGGGGGAGTCAATGGCGACTTCACGTCTCCAAAGCTGCCCAATGGCACACGCACTCTGGCCCCTGAACGTTGCACGACAGGCACGTCCTGCGGGCGCAAGGTCAATGCAAACGGAGCATCGGCCTGGCGAGCTTCCGGCAAGTTGACGAAGATTTGCAGCAGGTGCGTGGTGCTTCCCAGGACGGCCGGGTTTTCTTCATGGACCACCCCGCGCCCTGCTGCGGTCCAGTGCAGTCCGCCAGGCTCAATCAACGTCCTGTTCCCTTGCGAATCGCGGTTGGCAATGCCTGTCTCCGAATCCAGGAAGAGGTAGGTCACGGCAGAGAACCCGGCATGCGGATGCGGCGGGAACGTAGGTGCGCTCATCCAGGCATGGTCGATGCCCATGAAGGGATCGAGCAGCGTTGGATCGGAGCCGTGCAAGCGGTAGGCGCGGAACTGCGTTCCCCGGTTGGCGCGTTGCATGCGGGCGATGGTCGTCATGATGGCTTTCTCCTTGTGGCGTTGGCCACTTCAATCGGCTTCAGCGGGCACCAGCGCGGGATAGTCGATGTAACCTTTGGCAGTGGGTGGTGCGAAGAATGTGTTGCGGTCGGGTGCGTTGAGCGCAGCACCCACGCGAAAGCGCTCTGGCAGGTCGGGGTTGGCGAGGAACGGCGCGCCAAACACGGCGGCGTCGGCCTGCTTGTCTTGCAGCAGCTTTTCGGCGCTTCCTTTCGTGAGGCCGCTGCCCATCAGGTAGGTGCCGCTGAACAGGGGTCGCAGCACGGCGTGGTAGTCCACGGCAGGGTTGCCGAACAGTGCGACATGCAGATACGCCAGGCCCCGGTCGCGCAGTTGACCCACGAGGTACGTGTAGGTTTCTTGGGGCGCAGCATCCGTGATGCTGTTGTAGTTCATCTCCGGCGAAATCTTGATACCGACACGGTCTGCGCCGGCTTCGGCGGTCATGGCGTCCAGCACCTCCAGAACAAACCGCGCGCGGTTCTCGACCGAGCCGCCGTACAGGTCCGTGCGCTGGTTGCTTCCCGAGGACAGGAACTGTTCGGGAAGGTACCCCGACGCTGCGTGCAGTTCGACACCGTCAAAGCCCGCGTCGAGGGCCCGGCGGGTGGCCTGGCGGTAGTCGTCGATGACCCCGGCAATTTCTTCCAGACCCAGCGCACGGGGCGTCACGAAGTCCACCTGGCCCGCAGGTGTCCAGGCTTGCCCCTCGGGCTGGATGGCGGAGGGCGCCACAGGCGTCTGGCCATGGAGCAGCGATGGGTGCGACACACGGCCGCAGTGCATGAGCTGCATGAAGATGCGCCCGCCACGGGCGTGCACCGCCTCGGTCACATTCTTCCAGGCCACGACCTGGGCTTGCGTCTCGACGCCGGGCGTGTTGACGTAGCCCTTGCCCAAGGCCGAAGGAAACACGCCCTCGGTGATGATCAGACCGGCACTGGCACGCTGGGCGTAGTAGGTCACCGTGATGTCGCCCACAACACCGTCATCGCTGGCGCGAGAGCGTGTCATGGGTGCCATGAGGACGCGGTTCGGGGCGACAAGGCGGCCGATGCGGATGGGTGTGAACAACGGGTTCATTGGAATTCCTTGGGCATTTGGGGGTTTGGGTTGATAGACAGGCCGCGACGGCAATGTCAAAAGCACTGGCAGCCGGAGACGGCCCATCCGGTGGGACCGTCCCTTTTGCTTTGTGGCCCTGCGGAGAGAGCGGCCGTGCTGGTGAACATCGAATCGATCCTTTGAATGCGATGTCAGTATTTTTTATTATTCCCACCAAGAGATAAATACATAAAAATGGCAATCATTGATTCAAAAATGGAGCAATCAATTGGAGTTGCTGAATGACATGGCGCTGTTTGTGGAGGTGGCACACGCACGCAGCTTCAGGGGCGCGGCCGATGTGACCGGCGTACCGAACTCGACCCTGTCACGCAGGATCAGCGCGCTGGAGAAAGCCATCGGCCTGCGACTGCTGCATCGCACGACACGCAAGGTTGAACTCACGGAAGCCGGGCAGCTGTACTACGAGCGCAGCCGACGAATCGTGGATGAAGCGCGCATTGCGCACGAACAGCTTAGCGAAATGCTCGCGCAGCCCAGCGGCGTACTGCGCGCTTCTCTACCGGTCGATTTCGCGACCATCTACATGGCGCCGCTGGTGGCAGACTTCGCGCGCCGCTATCCCGGTATCAGCTTCGATTTCGACCTCACTCCCCGGCGCGTGGACCTGGTCTCCGAACCGTTTGACGTGGCCATCCGCATGGGGGACCTTAGCGACTCCAATCTGATTGCCAGGCTGCTGGCCCGCCTCTCGGTGCAGGCCTATGCATCCCCCAGCTATCTGAAGGTGTCGGGTACGCCGGAGCATCCATCGCAACTGTCCCGGCACGAGTGTCTCGGGTTCCCCAAGGCAGCAACCTGGGAGCTGCACCGAAGCGGAGAAACCGTGAAGGTTGATGTCGGGGGGCGATTCCTGGTCAACAGCGTAGGTATGTTCCGCAGATTGGCCACATTGGACATGGGCATCGTTCTCCTGCCTGCAGAAATCGTGGCCGATGACGTGGCGGCGGGTCGCCTGCAGAAGGTTCTCCCGGACTGGGAGGGCAAGCCGACTCCGGTCTATGCATTGACGGAAACACGCCTGCTGCCTGCCAAGGTGCAGCGCTTCATCGAGTTCCTGCAGGAGCGCCTGAGCCAGCGGGGCGACGAGGCGCGGGACTAGCTGCAGCTCATCTACTGCCCTGCCCCACCCACCGGCTTTGGCCTCACCAGCCGGACGGGCAGTTTGCTGGCCCTTGCGGCATCGCCCCGCGCCTCGCCAGTGGAAAGGTTCACCGCCCAGCCGTTGATCATGGCAGCCTGCCGCGCACCGTCGCCCGCACGGCCTTGTGCGATGTTGCCGTAGGTGTAGGGATTGACGTTGGGTGCGCTCACGTTGCTGGTGGCGGACCAGTGCCACTCGCCGGGCGCGGCCGGAAAGAGGATGGGGTTGGTGCCCGGGGGGGAGAGCGATTTGTCCACCAGGCGCTGCAGCTCTGCCGCGCGGGGCAGGCGCCAGCCCACACCCTCAGCCTTCCAGCGGTCGGCGGCCAGGGTGGTGGCTTCGGCGCGGTCCAGCAGCAGGGGCTTGCCGGTGCAGGTCTTGCCGGTCCATTGCATGCCTTCCACGCAGCGCGGCCAGGCAAGCCCGGCGCGGTGGTCCAGCACATAGGCACCGTCGTCCGACAGCGCCCAGTCGGCCGATGCCGTGGGGTCGGCGGCCAGCACTGGCAGGGCTGCGAGGGTGCAGGCCAACAAGGTCGAAAGTTGCGGAATTGGTTTCATGGGCAAAAACGGACTCGAACGCTGACACCCTACCCGCACAGCGACACCAGCGCCACCCCTTCCGATCAAGAAACCGTCAACGCGCGTTTGCCCACCCTGCCCGCCACTCCCGCCGGTGCCCCCGACGCTGCCAGCGCCTCGGCCAGAAACCCTACAAAGGCCTGCACCCGCGTGGAGAACTGGTGCCGCTGGGGGTACACGGCATAAATGTCGGCCGCCGGGGTCTGGTACTGCGGCAGCACGGGCTCCAGCAAGCCCTGCGCCAAGTGGCGGTTCACGTCCCACTCCGCGCGCATCACGATGCCATGGCCCTGCAAGGCCCACAACACGGCGATCTCGCCGTCGTTGGTGGTGAGGTTGCCGGTGATCTTGATCGACTCGGTGTGTGCCTTGCTGCCGCGCCCGGTGGTCAGGCGCCACAGGCCATAGGCCTCATCGCCTTGGCGGATGCCGATGCAGTGGTGCTCCATCAAGTCGCGCGGCACCCGGGGCCTGCCATGGCGGTCCAGGTAGGCAGGCGCGGCGCACAGCACGCGCCGGTTGGGAGCGATGCGGCGGGCGATCACGCGGCCATCGGGCGGCTCACCAAAACGCACGCACACGTCGTAGGCGTCGTCGGTGATCGGCGGCGGGTGCACCGACAGTTGCAGCTGCACATCCACCTCGGGGTACTGGCGCACAAAGTCCGAGATCACGGGGGCGATGTGCATGCGGCCAAAGCCCAGGGTGGCGTTCACGCGCAGCAGGCCCTTGGGGCTGGCCTTGGACTGCACGATGAGTTCATCGAGCGCATCAATCTCGCGCAGGATGCGGCGCGCGTGCTCCAGCAGCAGCTCGCCCTCGGGCGTGAGGCTCATGCGGCGCGTGGTGCGGTTGACCAGCACCACGCCCAGGCGCTTTTCCATCTGCGTGAGGTGCTTGCTGACCGCCGCCGTGGAGACCCCCATTTCGCGCCCGGCGGCGCTCAGGCTGGGGCTGGCGGCCAGCGCAGAGAAGAAGCCCAGTTCAGCGGGTTGAATGGTGGAACTCATCGAATAGCTCTTAACTGCAGGTTAACGATGGATTCACTTTAGCGCCGTTCCGTAAGGGCGTCCAGGCCTACAGTCCTTCTCAACGTTTGGCTTTTCTCGTGTCTCGTTTTCCACGCCCGGCCATCGCGGCACGGGCATTCCCAGACCTTTCCACCAAGGCATCCGCATGACCACCTATCAAATCGCCACCATCCCCGGAGACGGCATCGGCAAGGAAGTGATTCCCGCCGGCCAGCGCGTGCTCGAAGCCCTGTCCGCCCAGCACCCCGGCCTGCAGTTCGAGTTCGAAAATTTTGGCTGGGGCGGCGACTGGTACCGCGCGCACGGCGTGATGATGCCGGCCGATGGGCTGGATGCCCTGCGCGGCAAAGACGCCATCCTGTTCGGTTCTGCCGGTGACCCGGACATCCCCGACCACATCACGCTGTGGGGCCTGCGCCTGAAGATCTGCCAGGGCTTCGATCAATACGCCAACGTGCGGCCCACACGCATCCTGCCGGGCATCGATGCGCCCCTAAAACGCTGTACGCCCAAGGACCTGGACTGGGTCATCGTGCGCGAAAACTCCGAGGGCGAATACTCGGGCGTGGGCGGCCGCGTGCACCAGGGCCACCCCATCGAGGCGGCCACCGATGTGTCCATCATGACCCGCGTCGGCGTGGAGCGCATCCTGCGCTTTGCCTTCCGCCTGGCGCAGTCGCGCCCCCGCAAGCAACTCACCGTCATCACCAAGAGCAATGCCCAGCGCCACGCGATGGTGATGTGGGACGAGATCGCCGCGCAGGTGGCAGCCGAGTTCCCCGATGTGAAATGGGACAAGGAGCTGGTGGACGCCGCCACGGCCCGCATGGTTAACCGCCCCGCCACGCTCGACACCATCGTCGCCACCAACCTGCATGCCGACATCCTCAGCGACCTGGCCGCCGCGCTGGCGGGCAGCCTGGGCATTGCACCCACCGGCAACATCGACCCCGAGCGCCGCTACCCCAGCATGTTCGAGCCCATCCACGGCTCGGCGTTCGACATCATGGGCAAGGGCCTGGCCAACCCCATCGGCACCTTCTGGTCGGTGGTGATGTTGCTGGAGCACCTGGGCGAGACCGATGCGGCCCGCGACGTGATGCAGGCCATCGAACAGGTCACCGCCAACCCGGCCCTGCACACCCGCGACCTGGGCGGCACGGCCACCACGGCGCAGGTGACGGACGCCGTGTGCGCGCTGGTCAGCGGCACACAGGCCGCACGCAAGGCCGCCTGATCGCGCACGCCCACGGCCCGCAAAGACGGGCCTGGGCACCGCCCGGCGGACACAACAACAAGGTCGCAAAGACCATGCATTCGCCGCACCACCATCCTTTCGGAGACAAACCATGCACCTCCCTGTTGCCCACCACACCGGCATCTCCCAGCCTTTGCGCCGCCACCATCTAATGGCCTTGGCGGTCGCCGCCGCAGCCGCCTGCCTGCTGCCCAGCACAGCCGCCCACGCGCAGGCCTGGCCGACCAAGCCCGTCACCATCGTCGTGCCGTTTGCGGCGGGCGGCACCACCGACGTGCTGGCGCGTGCGCTGGGTGAAAAGCTGGGCACGGCCCTGGGCCAGCCCGTGATCGTGGAAAACCGGGGCGGCGCGGGCGCCACCATTGGTGCCGACTACGTGGCCAAGGCACCGGCCGACGGCTACACGCTGCTGATGGGCGCAGTGCACCACACCATTGCCACCAGCGTGTACAAGAAGCTCAGCTACGACTTCCAAAAGAGCTTTGCGCCCATCACCACCGTGGCCCTGGTACCCAACGTGCTCGCGGTCAGCGCCACCACGCCCGCCAAGGATGTGAAGGAACTCGTGGCCCTGATCAAGGCAGCGCCCGACAAGTTTTCATATGGCTCCAACGGCGCGGGCACGGCGCAGCACCTGATCGGCACGCAGTTCTCCACCGCCATCGGCCAGCCGCTGCTGCACGTGCCCTACAAAGGCAGCGGGCCGCTCACCACCGACCTGCTGGGCGGGCAGGTATCCATGTCGTTCGACACCATCACGCCCGTGCTGCCCCACATCAAGGCCGGCAAGCTGCGCGCGCTGGCCGTGACCACGGCCAAGCGGTCCTCGTCGCTGCCCGACGTGCCCACGCTGCAGGAGAGTGGTTTTGCGGGCTTCGACATCGGCACCTGGTTTGGCGTGCTGGCACCGGCACGCACGCCCGCCGATGTGGTGGCCAGGCTGAACGCCGAGATGGTCAAGGTGATCCAGTCACCCGACTTCAAGAAGCGCATGCAAGACATCGGCGCCGAGCCTATCGGCAACACGCCCGCGCAGATGGCCGAGCAGATTGCCAGCGACACCACGCGCTTTGGCAAGCTGGTGGTCGACCACAAGATCACGACCGATTGAACCGACCGAAACGACTGACTGTGCGCCTGCGGGGCGGGTTGGTATAACGCCTGCCATGACGCCCAACACCATCGAGCCCACCGTTCCCGTCGCCCTCATCCGTGCCCTTGAAGAGCGCGCCTTCAACGCCTGGCCAGCGCGGCAGACGGTGTTTCACCGGGGCTGGGTGTTCCGGTTGTCGGGGGGCTACACCAAGCGCGCCAACTCGGTCAATGCGCTCGTGCCCGGTGCGCCGTTTGATGGGGTGCGCGAAGCGGCTGCGGCGCTGTATGCGCGGCATGGGCTGCCCGCCGTGTTCCGCATCTCGCCCCTGGCCCCGGCCGGGGCCGACCAGGAGCTGGCCGAGGCGGGCTACCAGCACTTCGACCCTTCCCTCGTCCTGCACCGGCCGCTGGCATTGGGTGGTGCAGGCAGCGTGGGCAGGCCCGATGGCAGCACCCCCATCGCCACCACCCCCTCCAATGCGTGGCTGGAGGGTTTTGCCGCTGCCAACAGCGTGCCCCTGCACCACCGCGCCCTGCACAACAGCATGCTGGACCACATCGCCCACCCTGCCGCGTTTGCACTGCAGCACGACGCACAGGGCCAACCCGTGGGCTTTGGGCTGGCGGTGCTGGAGCGCGGCGCCGTGGGCCTGTACGACCTGGCCGTGGCGCCCGAGCACCGGGGCGGCGGGCGCGGGCGCGCGCTGGTGACGGCCCTGCTGCACTGGGCGGCCGAGGCCGGGGCGACCAGTGCCTACCTGCAGGTGCGCGCGCAGAATGCTCCGGCGCTGCGGCTGTATGAGTCGATGGGGTTCAAGACGGCGTATGGCTACCACTACCGGGTGCCGGGTTGAGGGGGTTTTTTCCAGACTCCCTCTCCCTTTGCGGGAGAGGGTTGGGGAGAGGGGTAGGTCAGCGCAGCACACTCCGTTGCCCCCTCTCCCCCCGTCCTCTCCCGCAAGGGGAGAGGGAGTGAAGACCGGCGCCGTTGCTGGCTCAGAGGTTTGAGATCGAAAATTTGAATGAAATTGGCCCCTGGCGCTTGACCATCAAGCGCTAGCAGCTATTTATTCAATAGCAAACAATGCCCGGGCCCAATACCCAGATCACCGATGGCTCAGCCTGCGCACAGCCCAGTCGCCCAGGCTCTGCACCGCCTGCACAAAAAAGATCAGCACCAGCACCACGGCCAGCATGATCTCGGGCAGAAAGCGCTGGTAGCCGTAGCGGATGCCCAGATCACCCAAACCACCACCGCCAATGGCTCCGGCCATGGCCGAGTAACCGGTGAGGCTGACGAAGGTGATGGTCAGGCCCGCCACGATGCCGGGCAGCGCCTCGGGCAGAAGCACCTTCCAGACGATCTGGCTGGTGGTGGCGCCCATGGCCTGGGCGGCCTCGACCAGGCCATGGTCCACCTCGCGCAAGGCCGCTTCAACGAGGCGGGCCACAAAGGGTGCGGCAGCAATCGTCAGCGGCACGACGGCAGCAGCCGTGCCGATGGACGAACCTGTGATGAAGCGCGTGAACGGGATGATGGCCACCAGCAGGATGATGAAAGGCGTGGAGCGCACGGCGTTGACCAGCCAGCCCACCAGCTTGTTGACGGGCCCGTTTTCGAGCACACCGCCGTGGTCGGTCAGGCGCAGGAAGACGCCCAGCGGCACGCCCAGCAGACCACCCACCAGGCCAGAGATGCCGACCATGATGAGCGTTTCCCACAGCGAAGAGGCAAACAGATCCAGCATGGCCGGAGTGAAGTTGTTGAACATGGTTATCTATCCTTCTCAGCCTGCCACGGCCACTTCTTGCACCTCGACACCGCCCGCGCGCAGGTGCGCCACGGCGCCGCGCAGGCGCTCGGCCTCGCCACTGGCGTACACCGCCAGCGAGCCAAAGGTTTCGTCCTGGATCTCGTCCACCTGCCCGTGCAGGATGCTCATGTCCACGCCGAACTCGCGGATCAGCTGCGACAGGATGGGCTGATAGGCGCTGTCCCCCGCATACGACAAGCGCAACAGCTGGCCGGTGCGGCCTGTGCTGAGTTGGCCTGCGAGCTTGCGCACATGGCCGAGCACGCTGGCGGGCAGCTCTTGCGGCAGGATCTCGTCGATCAGGCTCTTGGTGATGGTCTGCTGCGGGCGCGTGAAGACCTCCAGCACGCGGCCCTGCTCCACGATGCGGCCCGCCTCAATCACCGCCACGCGGTCGGCCACCTGCTTGATGACCTGCATTTGGTGGGTGATGAGCACCACCGTCAGGCCCAGCTCGCGATTGACCTGGCGCAGCAGGTCGAGGATGGAGCGCGTGGTCTCCGGGTCCAGCGCCGACGTGGCTTCGTCGCTCAGCAGCACCTTGGGGCGGCTGGCCAGTGCGCGTGCAATCCCCACGCGCTGCTTTTGCCCCCCGCTGATCTGCGCGGGGTAGCGGTCGGCCAGGGCTGACAGGCCCACGAGCTCCAGCAGCGGGTTCACGCGCTCGCGGATGGCGGCTTTGCTCATGCCGGCCAGCTCCAGCGGCAGCGCGGCGTTGTCGAACACCGTGCGCGACGACAGCAGGTTGAAGTGCTGGAAGACCATGCCGATTTCGCGGCGGGCCTCGCGCAATTGAGCGTCATTGAGTTGCGTTAGGTCGCGGCCATCGACGAAAACCTGACCCTGGGTGGGCCGGTTGAGCAGGTTGATGACACGCACCAGCGAGCTTTTGCCCGCGCCGCTCTTGCCGATGATGCCGAACACTTCGCCCGGGTTGATGTGCAGGTCGATGCCGCGCAGGGCCTCGACCGGGCCTTGTGGGCCCTGGTAGGTTTGGGTGATACCCCGTAAGTCGATCATGAAATGCAGTGGCGCAGCGTAGCCATGGGTCGTGGCCTCTGCCGCAGGGTCAGGGTTGGGTCGGTTGGGATGGGCGACTGTAGTGGCAGATCGTAAGTTCACAAACGATTGAAAAATCGGGTGATTAGATCGCCTGGTTATGAAGCGCGTGGTAGTCCCTCTTCAATCGCTATTGTTTTTATAGCTTATTGCGCAATACCAATAAGCGCCAGCACCCATTTAGACTCAATTTTTCACGGAATCGTTCGCTGCAGCTCATTTTGGTACTTCCATATTTCAACGTTTGTTGTATTATCGAAGCATGCAAGAAGCTGATGTTATTCAATCCCTCGCCGCCCTCGCCCAGGAAGCCCGCCTTCGCGTGTTCCGCGCACTGGTGGTGGCGGGCCAAGACGGGCTCACGCCCGGTGCCGTTGCCGAGCAATTGGGCATAGCGCCCAACACGCTGTCCTTCCACCTCAAGGAGCTGACCCGCGCCGGCCTGGTCAGCCAGGAGCGCCAGGGCCGCAACCTGATCTACCGCGCATCGTTTGCCACCATGAACGACCTGCTCGCCTACCTGACCGAGAACTGCTGCCAGGGCTCCGAGTGCGCGACCGACGAAGCCACAGCCGCCTGCAAGTGCTGACCCATCACCCGCCGACGACCCCACCCCCACGACCCACAGCCGAAAGGAAACCACCATGAAGCGATTCCACGTCCACATGCATGTCGATGACCTTGCCAAGAGCATCGCGTTCTACTCCAGGCTGTTCGCAGCCGAGCCGGCGCGCGTCGAGGGCGACTACGCCAAATGGATGCTCGAAGACCCGCGCGTGAACTTCGCCATCTCCACCCGGGGCGACAAGCCCGGCGTGGACCACCTGGGTTTCCAGGTCGATGAGGCCGATGAGCTGGCGGAGCTGAAAGCCCGTGCTGAAGGCGCCGACATGGCGCTGCTCGACGAAGGCGCCACCACCTGCTGCTACGCCCGCAGCGACAAGCACTGGATCACCGACCCGCAAGGCGTGGCGTGGGAGCACTTCCACACGCTGGGCAACATACCGGTGTTCAACGAAGCGGCTGCGCCATCAGCTGCAACTACCGCTGCGGCCTGCTGCCCTACCGGCGCCCCATCGGCACAAGCCCTTGCCGCAGCTCCTGCCCAGGCGGCGTGCTGCGGCCCCAAGTCCACCGTCGCCAACAAGTGCTGCTGACCTGCCCGGAGCCCCCAGTGAGCGACCCACGCACCCCTTTGAACGTGCTGTTTCTGTGCACGCACAATTCCGCGCGCAGCATCCTGGCCGAAGCCCTGCTCAACGCCATGGGCCAGGGCCGCTTCAAGGCCTACTCGGCCGGCAGCAGCCCGCGTGAGCATCAGCAACCGCACCCTCTCGGCCTGCAGGTGCTGGCGCAGGCCGGCATCCCTACCGAGGGACTGCGCAGCAAAAGTTGGGACGAGTTTGCCGCCCCCGGCGCGCCGCACATGGACCTGATCGTCACCGTGTGCGACAACGCAGCGGGCGAGGCCTGCCCCTTCTGGCCCGGCCACCCGGCCACGGCGCACTGGGGCTATGCCGACCCGTCAGCGGGCGGTGGCTCGGACGCCGACAAGCTCGAAGCCTTCCGCAAAACCCTGCACGCCATCCAGCGGCGCCTGGAGCTGCTGGTGAACCTGCCCCACGACAAGTTGGCCGCCGCCGTGCTGCAAGCGACGGCCCGTAACCTGCCCGCGCAATGAAATGAAACACCCCCTGAGTCGCTTCGCGCCTTCACCCCTCTCTCGCTGCGCGGGAGGGGGACGCACCCGGTGGCCTGGCAAAGCCAGTTCCACGGGTGCACGGGTTTGGGCCGCGCCAGTTTCATGCATCGCGGGTGGCGCGCAGCGCAATGGATAACTGAAATGCCCCTACCACCAAGCCCTTTGCAACGCGCTGCTGCCAGCGCGTTGCCCCCCTCCCCGGCCGCTGGCATGGCGGTGTTCGAGCGCTACCTCACCGTCTGGGTGCTGCTGTGCATCGTCGCGGGCATTGCGCTGGGGCAATGGTTCCCTGGCGCGGCCCGCGCCGTGGGCGCGATGGAAGTCGCGCGCGTCAACCTGCCGGTGGGCCTGCTCATCTGGGTGATGGTCATCCCCATGCTGCTGAAGGTGGACTTTGGCGCGCTGGCCGAGGTGCGCCAGCATGTGCGCGGCATTGGCGTGACGCTGTTCGTCAACTGGCTGGTCAAGCCGTTTTCGATGGCGCTGCTGGGCTGGCTGTTCATCCGCCACTGGTTTGCACCGTACCTGCCGGCCGAGCAGCTCGACAGCTACATAGCAGGGCTTATCCTGCTGGCCGCCGCGCCCTGCACGGCCATGGTGTTTGTGTGGAGCCGCCTCACGGGCGGCGACCCGCTGTTCACGCTGTCGCAGGTGGCCCTCAACGACAGCATCATGATCGTGGCGTTCGCGCCGCTGGTGGCCTTTTTGCTCGGCCTGTCGGCCATCACCGTGCCGTGGGACACGCTGCTCACCTCGGTGGTGCTGTACATCCTGATCCCCGTGGTGATCGCCCAGTGGCTGCGCAAGCGCCTGCTGCGCAAGGGCCAGGCCGCCTTCGACGCCGCCGTGGCGCGCACCGGCCCCTGGTCCATCGCCGCGCTGCTGGCCACGCTGGTGCTGCTGTTTGCCTTTCAGGGCGAGGCCATCCTGCAGCAACCGCTGGTGATCGCCCTGCTGGCCGTGCCCATCCTGATCCAGGTGCTGTTCAACTCCGCCCTGGCCTATGGCCTGAACCGCGCCGTGGGCGAAAAGCACAGCATTGCCTGCCCCTCGGCGCTGATCGGCGCGTCCAACTTCTTCGAGCTGGCCGTGGCCACGGCCATCAGCCTGTTTGGTTTTCACTCCGGCGCAGCGCTGGCCACCGTAGTGGGCGTATTGATCGAGGTGCCCGTGATGCTGCTGGTGGTGGCCGTGGTCAACCGCAGCAAGGGCTGGTACGAAGCGCGGGGCTGACAGGCACGCCACCTGGGACGGTCAGGTGCCTGCCGCCACCGCCCCCCGCGCCTGCACCCGGCGCGAGATCAGCAGGCCCAGCCCAAAAATACCCACCGCCGCCACCGTGAACACCGGTGGCAGCCAGCCCCGGTCCACACTGAAAGCCACCATCAGCACGCCTGTGGACTGCCCCAGAAACAGCAGGCACGCAAACAGCGTCACCGCCGTGCCCCGTGCCTGGGGCGCCATCTGCGTGGCCTGCACCTGCAGCGTGTTGTGCAACATGTAAAAGCCGATGCCCGCCAAAAAGCAGCCCAGCATGGCCCAGCCCACTGCGGGCGCCCACGCCAGCGAGAGCAGCCCTATGGCAATGAAGCTGGCACCCAGCACGGCCAGCCCCCGCTCGCCCAGCGCCGCCAGCCAGCGCCGCGCAAACACGCTGTAGATCAACCCGCCCACGCCATACAGCACCATCACGCCGCCAGCGGCCGAGGCCGACAGGCCAAACCCATCCACCATGCGCGCGGGCACAAAGGCCAGCGTGCCAAACGCGAGCGCGCCCTCAATCGTGACCACTGTGAGCACCCAGCGCACACGCGGGATGCGCAGCAGCGCCATGGTGCCCGCGAGGTAGTTGGCCAGCGAGAACGCCGGTGCGCCTGGCACCACCACCGGGCGCAGCGCCCCGCTGGCACGCGCATGGCGCAACAGCAGCGTGGCCGCCGTGAAGAACAGCACGGCCAGCACACCCAGCGCCGCACGCCACCCCAGCGTTTCGGTGGCAAAACCGCCAAACCACTGGCCCGCCATCATCCCGGTCACCGTGGCCACCATCAGGCGCGCCAGGGTCTCTTGCCGCTGCTCGTAGGCCACCTCATCGCCAATCCACGCCATCGACAGCGGAATGATCCCGGCCGCCGCCGCCCCCATGGCCGCACGCGCCACCACCAGCAGGCTGAAGCTGGGCGCCAGCGCCGTCATGGCGCTGAACACCGCACACGCCGCCGTGGCGCCGATGATCACGCGCACCTTGCCCACCCGGTCACCCAGCGGGCCATACACCAGCTGCAGCACGCCATAGGCCACGGCAAACGCCGCAATCACCGCCGAGGCATCGCCCGTGGTGATCTTGTATTCAAGAGACAGTGCCACCAGCATCGGGTCGCACACACGCATGGAGGCCATGCTGCAAAAGGCCGCAAGGCTGATCAGCCGCAGCATCGTCGAGGAAGAGGTCATATGACCCGATTGTGGTGCCCACCGCGCCCGGCCGCTGGCGCGGTGTCGCATGCACCCTGGCTGCAGAAGGTTGGGCACGCTCCACACGGGCGTCTGCCATTTTTTGCGTGGCACCACGCGATCTTGCGCTTACCATGCGCCCCTTATTTGAACGAGGAGCCATGATGAACAAACGCAACTTTGTCGCCGCCAGCGTTGGCCTGGCAGGCCTGTGGACCGCCACCACCAGCAGCCACGCCGCCCCGCCGGCAACGGCATCCGCCAGCCCTGCCCTGCTCACCATCAGCGGCGCCATCACCAAGCCCAACCGGGGCGCGCTGGACCCCACCATCGACCAGATGATGGGCAAACACGGCATCCAGTTTGCCAACGCCCACACGCTCGACGCCGCTGCGCTGCAGCGCATGGCCGCCGTCACCATCAAGCCCACGCTGGAATACGACAGCAAGCCCCACACTCTGAAAGGCCCCCTGCTCACCACCGTGCTGGCCGCTGCCGGTGTGGCCGCAGGCAGCCCCGTGCAGCTGGTGCTGCGCGCGGTGGATGGCTACAACGTCACCATCAGCATGGCCGACGTGCAGGCCTACCGCATGATCGTTGCCACCCACATCGACGGCCAGCCCATGGCCCTGGGTGGCCTGGGCCCGCAGTGGGCGGTGTACGACGCGGATGTGCTGCCCTCCTTCAAGGACAAGCCGGTGAAGGAACGCTTTGGTTTGTGCCCCTGGGGGCTGTACCACATTGAGGTGAAAAAGGCCTAAGCGGACACGTGCCATTTCCCACCTGCTTCAACTGCCGCGCCAGCGTCCCGCCAGGTACATCCAGGTGCCTCAGATGCGGCCGCTGGGCAGGCGGTAGCCCTTCCGCGTCGCGAGATGACCTCAGCCCAAGGGAAGCGGGCTGGGGTCTGCCTCCCTATGTTCTGGAAAGCGCTTCATTTCGCTGGACGTCGCTGCTGGCCCCGCTGTGGGTGCCGCCGCTGGTCATGGTCTGGCTTGGAGCCCCTCCCATGGTGGTGGCCGCCATACTGGCTCTGTTCATCTTCATCCCCGGGCTGTATGTCATCACCAACCTGCCACGCTACTCGCGGTGGGCCAAACTGATCGCCTCGCTGGGATATGTGGCGCTGTCTGGCCCCTTGGGTCTGGCTTGCCTTGTTTGGGTGGACCGCTTGCTGCAAAAAGCGTAACCCTTGCCTTGCGCGGATTTCGCTCTCATTTATATAGCTGCTAGCGCAATATCCACTTGCGCTACAGCCATATTTCTCCCTAAATCAGCCCCGGCATCGCCCCATGCGCACCGCCAGCGCCGCCAGCGACCCCAGGGTGGCCAGCCCCACGACCCCCAGCCATCCCCACTGCGCCAGCACCAGGCTGCCCAGCGCCGCACCTGCCGACATGCCGATGAACATGCCCGTGAACAGCAGCGCATTGAGCCGGCTGCGCGCGGCGGGGTCGATGCCGTACACGATGGTCTGGTGCGCCACCAGCGTGGCCTGCACGCCAAAGTCAAAACCGATGGCACTCACCACGATCAACGCCAGCTGCGCCTGGGCGGGCAGCAAGGGCGCCAGCGCCATCACTGCAAACGACGCAGCCGCCAGCCCGGCGCCATAGCGCGTCACCACCTCGGGCCCACGCTTGTCAGCCAGGCGCCCGGCTAGCGGGGCAGCCAAGGCACCCGCCGCCCCGGCCAGGCCAAACGCCCCGGCTGCTGCCGTTCCCAGGTGAAACTGGCTGTGCAACATCACCGCCAGCGTGGACCAGAACGCGCTGAACCCCACCGCCAGCAGCCCCTGCGCCCAAGCCGCGCGGCGCAGCGCACTGTGCTGGCGCCACAGGGCCACCATCGAGCCGATCAGCGCGCCATAACCGAGCTGCGTGGTGGGAGCAAAGCGCGGCAGCCCACGCCACACGGCCACCGTCAGCAGCGCAATGGCCACCGCCGCCGCCACATACACCGTGCGCCAGCCCCACTGCTGCGCCACAAAGCCGCTGACCACACGCGACAACAAAATGCCCAGCAGCAGCCCCGTCATCACAATGCCCACCATGCGCCCGCGCTGTGCGGCCGGGGCCAGCGTGGCGGCAGCGGGCACGACGTCCTGCGCCACCGTGGCCGCCAGCCCCACGGCCAGGCTGGCCGCCAGCAGCGCGCCCATGCCGGGCGCCAGGCCGCTCAGCAGCAGGGCCAGCATCAGCGCGATGGACTTGATGACGATGATGCGGCGCCGGTCAAACCGGTCGCCCAGCGGCGCCAGCAGCAGGATGCCCAGCGCATACCCCAGCTGCGTGAGCGTGGGTACCAGGCCCACCACGCGGCTGTCGGCCTGCATGTCCGGCCCCAGCACGCCCAGCATGGGCTGGCTGTAATACAGCGACGCCACGCTCAGCCCCGCCGTGGTGGCCAGCAGCAGCAACAGCGGTGCGCTCACCGCCCGCTCGGCAGGCAACGCTGGGGCCACGCCCATCGCGTTGTTTGCATGCAAATTTTGAATGGAAGACATCGCATCAACACCCGTTCAGCCAAAGAATGGGGTGATTGTTCCCAGGCAAGCGCACGCTGGGTAGTGGGCTGGGTTACAGATTTGTTATACGCTTCATGCATGACCATTGCCCTACCACCCGGCGCCGACCGCATCGAGCTGATGCAGACCTTCATCCGCATCGTTGAGGCAGGCAGCCTGTCTGCCGCCGCCCAGCAGCTGGGCACCAGCCAGCCCACCGTGAGCCGCCGCCTGCAGGCGCTGGAGCGCACCTTGGGCATCAAGCTGCTGCAGCGATCCACCCATGTGATGAAGTTGACGGAAGACGGCGACCGCTGCTTTGCCCACGCCAAAGCCCTGCTGGAAGACTGGCGCGCCATGGAAGACGACCTGCGCGGCACGGCCGACACACCGCGCGGCACCTTGCGCGTGCTGGCGCCCCACGCCTTCGGGCAAAACCAGCTCATCCCCCCGCTGATGGACTACCTGCGCCGCTACCCCGATGTTTCGGTGGAATGGATGCTGCACGACCGCCGCCCTGACTTCATCGCAGAAGGTATCGACTGCGCCATCCAGGTGGGTGCGGTGGAAGACCCCTCGGTGGTCGCCATTCGCCTGGCCGAAGTGCCGCGCATCGTACTGGCATCGCCCGCCCTCATGGCAAGTCGGCCCACACCGCAACACGCGCAGGATCTGAAGGATATACCCTGGCTGGCGCTCAGCACCTTCTACCAGCGCGAAGTCACATTGACCCACCAGCACAGCAGCGAGGCCAGCACCTTCGCCATCACCCCCCGGCTGGCCACCGACAGCCTGTACGCCCTGCGCAGCGCCGCCCTGGCCGGGCTCGGCGCGTGTATTGCATCGGCGTGGATCGTAGATGCGGATCTGCGCGCAGGCGGCTTGCTGCACTTGGTGCCCACCTGGCAGGCCCCCTCGCTACCGGTGTATCTGGTGTATCCACATGCGCGGTTTTATCCGGCGCGGTTGCGGTTGTTTTTGGAGGGGATGCGGGGGGCAATGCCGGGGTTGGCGGGGATGCGGGGGGTGGTGTCTTGAGCGGACGACGACTGCCGGCCAGGAGCGGAGATACGCCCCGACCTTCCTGTTGAAAGCACCCTGTTGTTGTACGTGGCCACTTCCCCTGAAGGAGGTAAACGACTGGTTGAACAATCAGCCACCGTACGAGGTTCATCGTCAAGAAGTACGTCACTTCAGCGCGTGGCAATAGGACGCAGCCAGTGAGGCTGAGACGGCTTACAGTTGCTAGCTGGACATGTTCTCTGGCTTTGGAAATGCGAATTGAGATAGACCAGGTGATCGATCGACCTTCCTGACAGAGAGGAATTGGGGCTGGGGATGATGCATGAACGATGTTGTTGATTTTCTAATCAAGCGCCAGATGGTGTTCGTCTTTCTGGCTGTATTGGGGGGCGCAACTCTGTTTTTCTACTTCGCCATGATTGAAGGCTTGGGGTACTACCGAACTTCCCTCTTGTCTGGTGTGATCATGGCAGTCGGGCTGGCTGTTGTGACCACTATCAGGGTGCTGATCTATTTTTTATCCAGATTTTCCAATGGAGATTCTGTTAAAAATCAGTCGCGAAAGTTTGACGGCTCAGTTGCTGCACGGGTTGATTTCACTATTTTTTTGTTGAGATTCATTGGCATACATGCCATCGCCTTTTGCTTTTCCTTAGGAGTTTTTTCGATGTCTTTTTTCATCCTAAAAAGATGACATCGCCCACGTGAGAAATGCCGGGCTGCATGCCTACGCTCCATGGTTTTAAGGTCCAATCGAGCGTGCTCTGCATTGAAGAAGTACTACGGCGGCGCACGAAGGCCGGGCATGAGATGGGCCTTAAAAAAGGCTGGGCGCGCAGGTGAGGAACGCGTAGAGAAAATCGAAAGGCTGCAATAGTCCCGAAGGCGACGTTGAGCGCAACTCTCCAATCCGGTCATTTGTTCTGCTTGCGCCCCAACCTTAAGCGCCGCCACCCCTGCCTTTGCGCGTTCGCAGGCTATAGTTTGCTCAGCTGAAGCTTGCGGGAGTTGCAGAAATCTCTATACCTGAACGTTTCCATAGCTCTAGGCATGAAAACCCAGGCTGCAAGCCACTTCCAGGAGAAATCAGTGTCCAGAATATCCCGCACGGTCCAGCCTATCCCGCAAGTTCTGCGAGATACATTGCGGTAGGCCTCAGATGGAACAACCAACTCCTTTCCACCAACTCGGACGCTTTGTATTCCTGTTCCAGCATATCGAAGCGACGTTGACCGATCTGCTAGTGCGCATGTCCCGTGGAGACAGCGAAGCGGTTCTGATACTTGTGAACGAGCTTGAGTTTGGCAAGCGGGTCAAAACCACTGACGTTATGTTCGCTCGTCACGTCGATCTGCTTCGCCCGCCGCAATCCGTCGAGAAACCTGAATTCCACAAGCTCATGGTGGAAGTATTAAAGCTGGCCAAGAGGCGAAATGAAATCGTTCACTCCAAGTACATGCGTTGGTTCAACGTCGACGGCTTGGAGGGCCTCATCCGGTATAACTCCGAGCTCAGTGGCAAGAAGGGCATAAGAGAAGAGGTAGAGGAGGAAATGCTCCCCGAGAAATTCGAAGAAGACTGCAGCCGCTGCGCCCTGACCTTGATGGCACTGGAGAAGTTCAGAGTCAAGCTTATTGACTGGGAGTATCCGGATGCTGCCGCCTAACCAGTGGATCGATACGGACACACACCGGCAGCACGCGGGTCACCTCCAACGTTAGCTTGCAGATTGAAGCGCCTGTGCGAGTTCGAACGCTCTTGATTGCCGCTGCCTTGGGCGTTGGCGTGGCATGGCTCGCGCTCAACGCTTTCGGACTTTGGGTGGCATTCCATCCTTTTGGGCGCGGTGCGGAGCGGACCGCTTGGCTTGCCCCGCTCCTTCACGTCCTTTCCTGGTTGCCCTTTGTGGCCCTTGGAACCATCCTCACGTCCTGGTTGCTTGGCGAGCTTTCAGTGGGTTTTGCCGCCGGTCTGGCCGCCTCGGCCACCGTACTCGGTGCTTCCTTTTACTATGCACCAGGAGAGAGCCTCGCGGACGTCGCTTCTCTCATGTGGCTCCACCTACTGTGTCCCTTGGCACTCTTCCCCGCTTTTGTCGGTCTGCAGGCTCACAGGTCGTTCAAGCAGACGCCGCACAGCGGCTCCGCTTAACTCCAACGTTAGGCGTTAATGGGAGACATATGAACGACTCACAACTACTCGAAGACTTGCGGACCCGCTTCAATGCTGGACAGAAGCTGAAGTTCGTCTTCTTCTGGGGCCACCAACCCAGCAAGCATGGCGTCACCGCATCCTGCTTCAGCCAGTGGTACGGTGCCCCCTTCGTCGTAGATGGGCAGCAATACCCCACGGCGGAGCATTTCATGATGGCTGAGAAGGCTTCGCTCTTCGGCGATCAGGCAACCAAAGAGCAGGTTCTTCGAGCTCCAAACCCGGGAGCCGCCAAAGCCTTGGGGCGCCAAGTGCGCGGTTTTGATGAAGCCACTTGGCTTCAGCATCGCTTCTCCATCGTTGTCCGCGCCAATCAAGCCAAGTTCACACAAAACGTTGAACTTGGGCAGTTTCTCCAGCAAACTGGCGATCGCATCCTTGTTGAAGCGAGCCCAGTCGATAGAGTCTGGGGCATCGGTCTGGCCCAGGATGACGAGAAGGTCAACAATCCCAATCAGTGGCGAGGCCTCAATCTCTTGGGCTTCGCGCTCATGCAGGTACGCCGTGACGCCTAACCCCTCCGTCAAGGGGACGTCTTGCGGCAAGCCGCAAGCCGCCCCTTAGGTCGAACGTTAGGCGTCATGGAACTCATCGAACACATTCAGCGCGCCTGGGGCTGGACAGGCATCAATCCCGTCAAAGTCGTCGGCGAGAACGACTTTGGCAATCTCATGGTTCGAGATGAGCAGGGGCAGTACTGGCGCATATGTCCAGAAGATCTGTCTTGCAAAGTAGTAGCCGCTGATCGAACGGCACTCGATTCACTAACCAAGGATGAAGAGTTTCAGCAAGACTGGAACATGTTTGCCCTCGTCGAGGAGGCTAAGGTAAAGGTCGGACCACTCGAGCCAAGTCGAAAGTACTGCTTCAAGATTCCCGGGCCATTCGGTGGTGAGTACGGCGGTGACAATCTGGCTTCAATTGCCTTCTCAGAACTCATCGAAGTCACAGGCGACATAGCTCACCAAGTCAAAGATCTGCCCGAAGGCTCGCAGGTACAACTTCGAATCATCAAATGACGCCTAACCCTTCAATCGAGAGGACTTGCCCCGGCAAGCCGGGTCAAGCCTCTCATCTCAAACGTTGAGCGTCCGCTTTCGGTAGCCGCCACCGACTGCTCTTGGCCGATAGTACGCGGTCAACGACGAAGCGCGGATGACAGCAATCGCTGCTGGGCGATCATCTGCCGGATCTCCTCCATGGACCGTTTCGGGCCGAAAGCGCCCCACTTCTACCCTTCGTCAGAGAGCCCTCTTACCCCGCCACCACCCGATTCCGCCCCGTGTTCTTCGCTTCATACAGCGCCGCGTCCGCCCGCGCCAGCAGCTTGTCCATCGAGTCGTTCTGCGGCAGGCTCAGGGTGACGCCGATGCTGACGGTGCAGCCCACCTCGTTGCCCTGGGGCACGCAGGCGGCGCGGATGCGTTCGGCCACCTGCAGGGCGGCGTCCAGGGGGGTGTTGGGCAGCAGCAGGGCAAATTCTTCGCCGCCAAAGCGGCCCAGCAGGTCCTTGTTGCGCAGGCAGCGCTGTACCTTGGCGGCAAACTCCACCAGCACGCGGTCACCGGCCTGGTGGCCGTGGGTGTCGTTGATGGTTTTGAAATGGTCCAGGTCCAGCATCAGCATGGCCAGGGGCTGGCCGGTGCGGTGGCTGCGCTCCAGCTCGATGGCGCAGGCTTCGTCCATGTAGCGCCGGGTCAGGGTGTTGGTGAGCGAGTCGCGGGTGGCCAGCAGCTCCAGCTCGGCCCGCAGGCGGTCGCCAGCCATCAGCACGGCGCCCACCGAAAACAGCAGGACAGACACGGAAAAACTGGCGATGAACAGCACGTGCTGCGGCGTGCCGCTCAAGATGGTGTCGCCCATGGGCAGGAAGAACGTGGTGGCAAGCCGCACCAGCTGAATCACGGCGATGTACACGATCACCCCCACCGTGAGCCAGCGCGAAAAGCTGCCCATGCCCTGCCGCACGATGAACCAGGCGTGCACGGCAAACATCACGGCCAAGAGTGCCGTCACAAGCCGCAGGCGGGCTGTGTAACTGGGGTCGCCCAGGGCGAACCAAAGGGTGCCCAGCGTGACGGCGACAGTCACTGCCAGCCAGCGCCAGGTGGCTGGGCGCACGCCGTAAAAACGCTGGGTGCCCGCATACAGGCCATACACGCCCCAGCACAGCAAGAAATTGGGCACGGCCGTGGTGAGGATTTCAGGCAGTTGCCCACGCGAGGCCGCCAGGATGCCGCCCACCACAATGATCAACAGCGCCTGCGCCCATTGGCCCAGACCCTGAATGCTGGGCGGGTAGCTGCGCTTGAGGGCCCACAGCACCAGCGCCATCAGAGCACTCATGGCGCTGATCAACACGATGGCGGTGCGCGGGTCTATCACGTTCATGGTGGTGCCAGTTTGCCGGAATCGTTCCAGTTTGGGGGATGGGCTGCACAGGCCAAGGCGACAGAGCATGAGGGGCGCCATGCACCACCACTTGCAGCCTACGCCCCGCTGCGGATGACGTTAAGGGTGTGGGCAGGTGCAATGGGCAGCAAGCGGGTAAACCACGGGCCGTTGCAGCCCGGCCGGTGTTCTGCATAAGCCCAAGATCGATTGCTCACTATTTGATAGCTTCTGGCGCTTCTCCATCAAGCGCCAGAGCATATTTCAACCAAATTTTCGGCGTTTTACGGCATGCGCCCCGGCCTTCAAGGCGTGAAGGCACGCACGCACCGCGTCTGCAGGTTTTGGTTCTTGGGGATGGTCACCGGATTGCCGATGGAAAAATCATTGATCCATGCATCGGTCAGGGGCGAGGCCGAGCTCTCGGTGGAGCTCCAATAGAGGGCGTTGGCGAAGCCGCCTACCGCCACCCTGTTGGTATACAGCGCCGCGAGCTGGTTGCGGGCGGGCAGGAACCAGTCGTTGTAGCAGGTGTTGCCCGCCTGGCAGGGTGTATTCCCTTGCGAATCGACCTGGTAGGTGCTGCACAGTTGCGCGGCATAAACACCCGCACCCAGCGTCGCACCGACGGCGGCGGTGTTGCTGGCACCGTCGGTGTCGCTTTGCGCACCCGGCCCCACGGCCGTGCCGAAGCCACCCCACCCGATCCCGGTGTTGTTGTCTGCCGTGGCCGCAATCAGGTTGTTCAACCCGCCGTTGATCACCGCGATCACGCCGCCCCCGCTGCTTTGCCCCACAGCGGTGGCAAGGTAGGTATAGCCGTTGGTCAGCTGGGCGGCCCCGGCGGGGGTATTAACCACCACGTCCACCACACCCACCGCGTGTGCGGGTGTGACGGCTGTAATGGTGCTGGAGTTGATCACGTTGACCGACGTTGCTGGCACCCCGTCAAACGTGACGCTGGTGGCGCCGGTCAGCCCGGTACCGGTCAGCGTGACGCCAACCCCGCCCGATGCGGTGCCGGAGTTGGGGCCGATGGCGGTCAGTGTGCTCGGCACGACTGCAGTGAGATAGGTATAGCCGTTGACCAGCGAGGCGGCCCCGGCGGGGGTGGTGACCACCACGTCCACCACACCCACGGCGTGCGCAGGCGTGACGGCCGTGATGGTGGTGGCGTTGACCACGGTGACCGAGTTTGCAGGTACGCCGTCAAACGTCACGCCGGTGGCGCCCGTCAGCCCGGTTCCGGTCAGCGTCACCGCAGTCCCGCCCAGTTCGGTGCCGGAGCTGGGGCTGCTGCTGGTCAGAACGGCTGCGGTGAGGTAGGTGTAGCCACCAGCCAGCTGGGCGGCCCCGCCCGGGGTGATGACCACCACATTGACGGCACCGGCTGCGTGCGCTGGTGTGACGGCGGTGATGGTGGTGGCGTTGACCACGTTGACCGAGGTTGCAGGCACCCCGTCAAATGTGACGCTGGTGGCACCGGTGAACCCGGTGCCAGTCAGCGTGACGCCGACCCCGCCCGATGCGGTGCCGGAGCTGGGGCTGAGGGCGGTCAGCGTGGCGCCAGAGGCATAGAGGCTGCGGCAGATGGCCTCGACATCCACCCGGCAGGTGGCGCCGTTGGCCAGCATGGCCCCCACGCCGCAGGCGGGATGGGGCGATGGCGTGGGCGGCCCGGGGGGCAGCAAGGTGTTGGCCGGGTTGGTGGCAAAACACTGGGCCAGGTTGGGAGGGGCGATCGCTGCAATCCGCAGCGCAGCGCCTGAGTTATTGCTGAAGTCCGCAGGTTGGAAGCCCGTGAAGCCACCGGCCGTGATCGGGCTGACGGTGATGGGCAGGGTCTCGCCAGCAGGATGGGTGAACGCGCTGACAACCTGCGCCATCAGGCCCGACCCCTGCCCCGCCAGGCCCGCCACCGCAGCCACCAAAAGCAGCGATACCACACGCCGCACACCGTGGCTGCGGCGCAGCGACCACCACCCGGCCAGCGCAACCGCCACCAGCAAGGCGACCAGCGCCAGCGGGTTGTCCACCGGCACATTGGCCACGGCAGGGGCACCACTGGAGATCGTTTGGGCCGAGGCGGCAAAGGGCAGCGCGGCCACCAGCATTGCCAGCAGTGCCAACGGGCCAGTGCTTCCGGGTTTGGTGTTCATCAGTTGATGCCTCTGGGGTGGTTGGGGTGGTTGGGGTGGCGGCGAGATAGTTGCAAATTATCACAATCGCTGAAGCGGGGGCGGATGTGGCGCGTGGAGGTGGCCCGAAGCACCGCCCAAGCCATACAGCGCCTGGGCATGAAGCCCCATGCTGAACACGCTTGCAGCACGCTCCTAACCCGGTCTGGCTGGCATCATTGCGTCCCGACGCCGCCATTTGCCAGCCCATCCGCATCACCCCAGGGAGTTGCCCATGCCCAGCCACCATCCAGACGCCACCCTTGCCACCCAACGCCTGCTGCACGCCAGCCCAAGCCAGGTGTTTGCCGCCTTCCGGCAGCCAGAGCTGCTGGCACGCTGGTGGGGGCCGGCGGGGTTTACCAACACGTTCGAGCGGTTTGACTTTGCGCTGAGCGGGCGGTGGGTGTTTGTGATGCACGGCCCAGACGGCACGCACTACCCCAACGAGAACGTGTTCCGCGCCATCGAGCCCGACACGCGGATCGTGATCGAGCATGTGATGGCGCCGCTGTTCACGCTGACGGTGGAGCTGGCCCCCCACGGCGAACACCACACCCATATGGCCTGGGTACAGGAATTTGCCAGCGCTGAACTGGCGGCCAGGCTGCGCGAGCTGGTCATCCCCGCCAATGAGCAGAATCTGGACCGGCTGGAGGCGGTGCTGGCCACATTGACCGACAAGGAGACCCCATGAGCATCGCGAAAACCCCCGAAGGCCCGCCCGCATCGGCGCTGATCGACGAGCGCATCGCCAGCCTTCAGGACTGGCGCGGGCCCGCGCTGGGCCGCATGCGCCAGCTGATCCACGAGGCGGCGCCCGAGGTGGTGGAGGAGTGGAAGTGGAAAGGCACGCCCGTGTGGTCGCTGGGCGGCATTCTGTGCACGGGCGAGTCGTACAAAACGGCGGTGAAGCTGACCTTTCTGAAAGGTGCTTCGTTGCCAGACCCGGCAAAACTCTTCAACGCCAGCCTGGACGGCAACGCCCGGCGCGCCATTGATATCCACGAAGGGGACACCGTGGACGCGGAGGCCTTCAAGGCGCTGATCCGTGCAGCGGTGGCCTTGAATGCCGAGGGAGCCAAGGCCAAGGCAAAACCGGCGCGGGCGGCAGGGGCAGCCCATTAGTCAGGTCCGTTAGCCAGGCCCGAAAGGCCTGCGCGGAATGGCCTAGCTTGATTGCTACTTTTTAAATAGCAATAAAACTTTACCCATCAAGCGCCAGGGCCAATTTTTATCAAAATCTACTGACCCGAACCCGCTGCCCCCGCGCCGCTGCGGTAGCGCCACTCCACCTTCAGTGCCGTCGCCTCCCCCTGCGCCAGGGTGCGCAGCCCGGGCTGCCCGGGCTGGTGGAAAGCGTCGATGGGCTGGGTGATGGGTTCAAAACAGAAGGCGGAGCCCTGGGGCGGGCGGTAGATCAGGCAGTAGTGCCGGGCGGTGCCACCGTCTTGCGCAAAGTCGGGCATGTGGGCGGTCAGGCGCAGGCCGCGCTCGGGCCAGTCGATTTGCGCCGTGCCGCCCCAGCCCGTGTAGGCGTTGTCGATCAGGCCGCCATGGGCCGAAGCACCGGCATTCAGGTCCCAACCGGGGGGGAATTGCGGGGTCAGCTCCGTGGGCAACGGGTCGTTGCCGCACAGCCAGACGGCCTGCACCGGGGCCGTGATACGCGTGGCAGGCGTGCGCGGAAACCAGGGGTGCAGGCCCAGGCCGTAGGGCAGCGGCTCTGGCCCCAGGTGGCGCACCTGCACCGACTGGTCCAGGCCGCCATCCACCAGGCGGAAGGTCTGCACACATTCGTAGTCGTACGGGTTGCCGTCAAAGTGCTGCGAGCGCAAGGTCATCTGCAGCGTGTCGGCCGCTGGCTGGGTGATCTGCCAGGGCTGCAGCCAGCCGTCGCCATGGATGGGATAGGGCTCGCCCGCGCGGTTGGGCTGCATGGGGTGGAACTGCCCGGCGTGCTCAAACCCGCCGCCGCTGATGCGGTTGGACCAGGGCACCATGGCAAAGGACGCCATCTGGTACAGGTCCGGCGTCTTGCCGTCCCACAGCCGCCACAGGTCGATGCGGGCCTGCGAACCCTCCGGGTCGTCGATCTGCCAGGCCGCAACGCTGCCGCCCAGCGAGGGCACCAGGCCAAGATGCTGGCCGGCGTGGTGCAGCCAGACGATGGGGTGGGAGGCCTCGGTCATGGGTGGGCTTTCTGAAAAGGGTTGAAAAAAGGAATGGCAGGACGGGCGGGGGCTGTCCGGCACGCTGACGGGCCTGCAGGAACACAGGCAATGCCAGGTGCAGGGCTCTCAGCCGCCAAACGGATGGGCCGGCAGGCCCAGGCTGTCGGTGTCCACCGCAAACAGAGCGCCGGCCAGGGGCTCGGCAGCGAGCTGCTCGGGGGTGAGGCCCACCCGCGCCGAAGTGATGAACAGCGTGCGCAGGTCGGCGCCGCCAAAGGCGCAGGTGGTGACCTGGCTCACGGGCAAGGTCACACGGCCCAGCTCGGCGGCGGTGACGGGGTCGTGGCAGGTGACGCACCAGCCGCCCCAGTGCGCAATCCACACGCGGCCCTGGGCGTCGGTCGTCATGCCATCGGGCAAGCCGTCTTCGGGCAGCCAGTGTTTCCACAGCGTTTTGTTCGACACGGTGCCCGTGGCGGGGTCGCTGTCGTAGCGGTAGGTGTTGCCTTCGATGGTGGCGTTGAAATACATGGCCGTGCCCTGCCCCGTGCCAGACCAGGTGGGGCCGTTGGTCACAGCAAAACCGTCGTCGTGGCGCGTGCAGCGTCCATCGGGGTCGTAGCGGTAGAGCGCGCCGGTGGGGGCCTCGCAGGCAAAGTCCATGGAGCCCGCCCAGAAGCGGCCCTGCGCATCGCACTTGCCGTCGTTGAAGCGGTTGCCCAGGCGCTCGGGCTCGGGCTGGTGCAGGTAGCGGGGTACGGCATCGGTGGCTGGGTCGAACAGGGCAAAACCCCGGCGCAGGGTCACGATGAGGCCCGGTGCCTGGGCACGTTCGGCCAAGGCAGAGATTTCTTCGGCAAAGGTCCAGCGCTGCAGCGCGCCGCTGGCGGGGTCCCACCGGTGCAGGTGGCATGCAAGGATGTCCACCCAGTACAGGGCTTGTTCGCGCACAGACCACAGCAGGCCTTCGCCCAGTTCGCAGCCCAGCGCCTGCACACAGCGCACGGCCCCGGCCACGGGGGTAGCAAAGGCAGCGCCCGCAAGCGGTTGGAGGGGGTTATCCAGGTGGTGCACGCTTGTCTCCGGTAGTTTTTTTGCACTTGCCTGCTGCCAGGCACTTGACGGACGGCATCTTATCAACGCCAATTGATGCCTGTAATGAATATTTTTACCATCAATTGATATATATATTGATATGTCACATTCTTCCGACACGTATCTCCCCTCCTCTTCCTCCTCCAGCACCACCACGGCGGCAGGGTCGCAGGGCTTGTCGCGCTTTCCCAGCCTGCGCGGGCGCTCGGTGTTCATCACGGGCGGCGGCAGCGGCATTGGCGCCGCCATCGTGGCCGCGTTTGCAGAACAAGGCGCCCGCGTAGCCTTTGTGGACGTGGCCCGCGAGGCCAGCGAGGCCCTGGCGCAGCAACTGGCCGACGCCGGCATGGAGCGCCCCTGGTGGCGCACCTGCGATGTGCGCGATATCGGGGCACTGCAGGCCTGCATTGCCGAGGCCGCCGCCGAGCTGGGCGACTTTTCGGTGCTGGTGAACAACGTGGCCAGCGACGACCGCCACACGCTGGAATCCGTCACGCCCGCCTACTACGACGAGCGCATGGCCATCAACGAACGCCCGGCCTTCTTCGCCATCCAGTCCGTGGTGCCAGGCATGCGCAAGCTGGGCGGCGGCTCGGTGGTCAACCTGGGCTCCACCGGCTGGCAGGGCAAGGGCACGGGCTACCCCTGCTATGCGATCGCCAAGTCGTCGGTGAACGGCCTCACGCGCGGGCTGGCCAAGACGCTGGGGCAGGACCGCATCCGCATCAACACCGTGTCGCCCGGCTGGGTGATGACGGAGCGGCAGATCAAGCTGTGGCTCGATGCGAAGGGCGAGGAGGAGATTGCACGGAACCAGTGTTTGCCGGACAAACTGCGGCCGCATGATATTGCGCGCATGGTGCTGTTCTTGGCGTCGGACGATGGGGCAATGTGTACGGCGCAGGAGTTCAAGGTGGATGCGGGGTGGGTTTGAGTTTTTAGGTCTTTTTAGGCTCCAGCGCTTTTCTATCAAGCGCTGGCAGCTATGGTTTTTGCAGTTCCTGCGGGGCCCTCGTCCGTTCGACTGAGCTTGTCGGAGCCGGGGCACGCTCGTTCGCTGATCTGTGCGGCGTGCCTGGTTTGAGGGCGGAGGCCGGGGTGTGCGCCCGGCGGCGCAGTAACTTTTTCTTGGATCGCCAAGAGAAAGTCACCAAAGAGAAGGCGACCCTACACGCTGCGTCCCTTCGCTTCGCTACGGGCAACCTGCGGTGCTCAGTTTTGACGGGGTCTCGCTAAACTCGCGCCGCTTCGCGTCACTCAAACAGACGCGAGCCCTGATCCGCCAAAACCTCCGCTCCTCGGCGCATCCTGAAGGGAACCCACCGGGATCGGACATCCATTCGGGCCGTCGCTGCGCTCGGCCCCACCTCGCGGGCGCAAGCGCCACGCGCTGCGCAGGCGCGGCCGAGCGAAGCAAAGGCCCGTGCGGCTGTTCGGCTGTTGGATGTTCGGCTGTCCACCCCCTGCTGGCTGCGCCTGCGGCGGGGCGGTTGCGGGGTGGCACGCGCGTCGGAGCGCGCGTGCTTCGTGAACTGACTCGCCGCAGTTGTCCGAACGGAGCTGCAAAGCAGCGAAGTGAGTTCTGCGGCGCACCCCGCAACCGCCCCGACGCAGGTTGCCCCGCAGCGAAGCGAAGGGGTCGCAGACTGGGGGTCGCCTTTCTTTTGGGTACTTTTCTTTGGCGAAGCAAAGAACAAGTACCTCGCCCGCCGGGGCGAGACCCGGCTCCCGCCCTCCACACAAGCACACCACCAAACCAGCGCACAAGCACTGGCTTCGGCAGGCTCAGCCCGAACGGGTCCGCAAGAACAAAGGACTACAAAAACAATAGCTGCTAGCGCTTTGCCAGAAAGCGCCAGCAACCAATTCGATTCAAAAAATCAATCCCCCGCCTCCAGCCTCCGCCCGTACTGCACCAGACTCGTCTGCTTCAACGCCCTCATCATCACCTTGGCCGCAGGTGACAACAGCCTATCCGACCGCGTGATGATCCCGAACGCATCCATATGGCAAGGCATCTCCAGCGGCAACACCGTCACAAGGCCGTGCGCCGCGTAGTAGTGCGCCACATCCGCCCCCACCACTGCAATCATGTCGCTCTGCTGCAGCATGCGCGTGATGAACAACAGCGCCGATGTCTCCACCGTGTGCAGCGGCGGCGCCAGCCCATCCTGCTGGAACATCAGGTCGAACCGATGGCGCAGCACACTGCCGGCAGGCGGCACGATCCAGCCGGCTGAGACCACGTCGCGCAGCGTCAGCCCGCTCATGCTCGACAGCGGATGGCCGGGCCGGGTGATGGCGCAGACCAGCTCCTCCGTCAGCGGTTCGTAGCGCAGGTTGCCTTTGTCGTGCTCTTCATACAGGCGGCCCACCACGATGTCGAGCTTGCCCTGCTCCAGCCGCTCCAGCAGCACCGGGCTGGTTTCAATGTCGAGCGAGATGCGCAGGCTGGGGTGCTCCTGCTTGACCAGCGCCACGGCGGCGGGCAGCAGGCTCAGGCCCGGTGAGGTGATAGCGCCGATGCCCACCTGGCCGTAGTGGCCGGTCTTGAGCGCGCCGATCTCGTCGTGCGCCTGGTTCAGGCTGGCCAGGGCCATGCGGGCGTGGCGGATCATGGTTTCGCCATACCAAGTGGGCCGCATGCCGCGCGGCAGGCGCTCGAACAGCGGCACCTCCAGCACGTCCTCCAGGTCCTTGAGCAGCTTGGACGCAGCAGGCTGCGTCATGCTCAGCACCTGGGCGGCGCGGTGGATGTTGCCTTCCTCGGCCAGCGCCACCAGCAGCAGCAGTTGGCGCGTCTTGAGGCGGGCGCGGATGAACCAGTGGTTGTAGGTGCTCATGGATGGATGGGGTGGCGGAAGCGAAGGAGGGGTTTTCCAGAATGCGAAGAAAGATATCTATTTTGTCTAAAAAATGATTGGATTGATATCAAAATCCTCCATAGACTTCGCCGCAACAGCAACAAAGGCCTCTCTCCATGAAGCTCGGCGACCTCCAGCTCAGCCCCCGGCACCTGATCAACGGCCGGTGGGAAATCGGCACCACCACAGGCGTGAGCACCAACCCGTCGGACACCCGCGAAGTGGTGGCCGAATACGCCCGGGCGGACCGCAACCAGACCGAGCTGGCCGTGCGGGCTGCCGTGGATGCCCTGCCCACCTGGAGCCAAAGCACCCCGCAACGCCGTGCCGATGTGCTGGACCTGATCGGCAGCGAGCTGCTGGCCCGCAAGGACGAACTGGGCGCCCTGCTGGCCCGCGAAGAAGGCAAGACCCTGCCCGAGGCCGTGGCCGAGGTCGCCCGCAGCGGACAGATCTTCAAGTTCTTCGCAGGCGAGGCCCTGCGCATCCCGGGCGAACTGATGGCATCGGTGCGCCAGGGCGTGCAGGTGGACGTGACCCGCGAACCCGTGGGCGTGGTGGGCATCATCGCGCCGTGGAACTTCCCGTTTGCCATCCCGGCCTGGAAGATCGCCCCGGCGCTGGCCTACGGCAACACGGTGGTCTTCAAGCCCGCCGAGCTGGTACCCGCCTGTGGCTGGGCGCTGGCCGAGATCATCAGCCGCAGCGGCCTGCCCGCCGGCGCATTCAACCTCATCATGGGCAGCGGCCGCGAGGTGGGGCAGACGCTGGTGGACCACCCGCTGGTCAATGCGCTGAGCTTCACCGGGTCGGTTGCCACGGGCGACCGCATCCTGCGCGCCGCCAGTCAACGCCGCGCCAAGGTGCAGCTGGAGATGGGGGGCAAGAACCCACTCATCGTCCTGGCCGACGCCGACATGGACCAGGCCATCGACTGCGCACTGCAGGGCTCGTACTTCTCCACCGGCCAGCGCTGCACGGCGTCCAGCCGCCTGATTGTGGAATCCAGCGTGCACGACGCCTTTGTGGCCCGGCTGCGCCAGCGGCTGGTCAGCCTGAAGGTGGGCCACGCGCTGGAGCGTGGCACCGAAATGGGCCCGGTGGTGGACAGCAGCCAGCTGGAGCAGAACCTGGGTTACGTGGAGATCGCTCGCAATGAAGGCGCCGAGCATGTGTGGGGCGGCGAGCGCCTGGAGCGCGCCACACCCGGCCACTACATGAGCCCGGCGCTGTTCCTGGCCCGGCCCGAGCACCGCATCGCCCGCGAAGAAGTTTTTGGCCCGGTGGCCTGCGTGCTGCGCGCGGACGACTACGAACACGCGCTGGCCCTGGCCAACGACACGCCGTTTGGCCTGTGTGCAGGCATCTGCACCACGTCGCTCAAGCACGCCATGCACTTCAAGCGCCACGCCGTGGTGGGCATGACCATGGTGAACCTGCCCACGGCGGGTGTGGACTTCCACGTGCCCTTTGGCGGCCGCAAGGAGTCGAGCCATGGCCCGCGCGAACAGGGCCGCTACGCTGCCGAGTTCTACACCACCGTCAAGACAGGCTACATGCTGGCCTGAGCCCCAGCCTCTCCCCGGTCACCGATCCCGCAACCCATCGTCAACCAACCATTAAAGACAGGAGACAAGATGATGAAATTGAACCGCCGCACTGTTGCCGCAGCCCTTGCTTGCGCGCCCGTGGCCGCACTGCTCCCCGCAGCTGCATGGGCCCAAAAGCCCATCGTGCTGGGTTTCAGCCAGGTGGGGGCCGAGAGCGAGTGGCGCACCGCCAATACCGAGTCGATCAAGTCCGCCGCCAAGGAGGCCGGGATTGAGCTGAAATTCTCGGACGCCCAGCAAAAGCAGGAAAACCAGATCAAGGCCATCCGCTCCTTCATCGCCCAGAAGGTGGACGTGATTGCGTTCTCGCCCGTGGTCGAGTCCGGCTGGGAACCCGTGCTGCGCGAAGCCAAGGCCGCCAAGATCCCCGTGGTGCTGACCGACCGTGCGGTGAACACCAAGGACACCTCGCTGTACGTCACCTTCATGGGATCGGACTTTGTGGAAGAAGGCCGCAAGGCCGGCCGCTGGCTGGTCGAGAAGATGAAGGACCAAAAGGGCGAGGTCAACATCGTCGAACTGCAAGGCACCGTGGGCTCCGCCCCCGCCATCGACCGCAAGAAGGGCTTTGAAGAAGTCATCAAGGCCGACCCAAAGTTCAAGATCCTGCGCTCGCAGACCGGCGACTTCACGCGCGCCAAGGGCAAGGAAGTGATGGAAGCCTTCCTGAAGGCCGAGGGCAAGAAGATCAACGTGCTGTACGCGCACAACGACGACATGGCCATCGGTGCGATCCAGGCCATCGAAGAAGCCGGCCTCAAGCCCGCCAAGGACATCACCATCATCTCCATCGACGCGGTCAAGGGCGCCTTCGAAGCCATGATCGCCGGCAAGCTCAACGTGAGCGTGGAGTGCAGCCCCCTGCTGGGTCCGCAACTGATGAGCGCGGTCAAGGACATCAAGGCCGGCAAGGCGGTGCAAAAGCGCATCGTGACGGAAGAAGGCATCTTCCCGATGGAAGTGGCTGCCAAAGAGTTTCCGAACCGGAAGTACTAACAGCCATTGAGCGGCCAGCGCATGCAGAAGGAAAGCCCACTTCGCTGCCTGGCGGCTCTGGTTGGATGAGCGTCAGTTTCAAAAAAAGCCCTGGCGCGTGCAAGCGCAAAAACACAACAACACCTGGAGACACTTCAATGAAGCGTGCAATTTTCAAGACCGTGCTGGCCACTGTGGCCCTTTCCGCCATGGGCGCATCGCCCCTGCTACTGGCGCAGGACAAGGGCAGCATCGGCATCTCGATGCCCACCAAATCCTCGTCGCGCTGGATCGCCGACGGCGACAACATGGTCAAGGTGCTCAAGGAGCGCGGCTACAAGACCGATCTGCAGTACGCCGACGACGACATCCCGAACCAGCTCGCTCAGATCGAGAACATGATCACCAAGGGCGCCAAGGTGCTGGTGATTGCCTCCATCGATGGCACCACCCTCTCGCGCGTGCTGCAAAGCGCAGCCGACAAGGGCGTGAAGGTCATCGCGTATGACCGCCTGATTAAGGGCTCCAAGAACGTGGACTACTACGCCACGTTCGACAACTTCCAGGTGGGTGTGCTCCAGGCCACCTCCATCGTCGACAAGCTCGGCCTCAAGCAGGGCAAGGGTCCATTCAACATCGAACTCTTCGGCGGCTCGCCCGACGACAACAACGCCTTCTTCTTCTACGACGGCGCCATGAGCGTGCTGCAACCGTACATCGACAGCGGCAAGCTGGTGGTGCGCAGCAAGCAGACTGGCATGAACAAGGTGGGCACGCTGCGCTGGGATGGCTCGGTGGCCCAGGCGCGCATGGACAACCTGCTGTCGGCCTACTACGGCAAGGACAAGGTCCACGCGGTGCTGTCGCCGTATGACGGTCTGTCGATCGGCATCCTGTCATCCCTGAAGGGCGTCGGTTACTGCACGGCCCAGCAGCCCTGCCCCGTGGTCAGCGGCCAGGATGCCGAGGTGCCCTCGGTCAAGTCCATCTTGAAGGGTGAGCAGTACTCCACCGTGTTCAAGGACACGCGCGAGCTGGCCAAGGTCGCCGCCAACATGGTGGACGCCACCTTGTCGGGCAAGCAGCCCGAAATCAACGACACCAAGACCTACAACAACGGCGTGAAGGTGGTGCCCTCGTACCTGCTCAAGCCCGTGTCGGTGGATGCCTCCAACTGGAACTCCATCCTGGTGGGCAGCGGCTACTACAAGGAATCGCAGGTCAAGTAAGTAGGTAAGTAAGAAGCTCCAAGCCGCTCCCGAAGCGGCGTGGGACTGGCCGCCTGCAAGTGCACCCCACAGGCCTTGCAGGCGGCCGTGCAACAGATGCGACGATGGGCCCACGGCCCGCCAAGAGACTCCGAGACCATGCTTCTTGAAATGCGGAATATCCGCAAAACATTCCCTGGTGTGGTGGCACTGAACCAAGTGAACCTGCGCGTGAAGGCGGGTGAAATCCACGCCATCGTCGGCGAGAACGGCGCTGGCAAGTCCACGCTGATGAAGGTGCTCTCCGGCGTATACCCGCACGGCAGCTACAGCGGCGAGATTGTCTATGACGGCGAAGAACGCCAGTTCGGCGGCATCCGCGACAGCGAACACCTGGGCGTGATCATCATCCACCAGGAGCTGGCCCTGGTGCCCCTGCTCTCCATCGCAGAAAACATCTTCCTGGGCAACGAGACCGCGCAGTACGGCGTCATCGACTGGATGGCGGCGCACAGCAAAACGCAAGCACTGCTGCACAAGGTGGGCCTGCGCGAATCGCCCGAAACACTGATCACCCACCTGGGCGTGGGCAAGCAGCAACTGGTGGAGATCGCCAAGGCGCTGTCACGCCAGGTGCGCCTGTTGATCCTGGACGAACCCACCGCGAGCCTGAACGAAAACGACAGCCAGGCACTGCTGGATTTGCTGCTGGAGCTCAAGGCCCAGGGAATCACCTGCATCCTGATCTCGCACAAGCTCAACGAGATCTCGCGCGTGGCGGACTCCATCACCGTGCTGCGCGACGGCAGCACCGTCGAGACGATGGACTGCCGCGCAGCGCCCGTGAGCGAAGACCGCGTGATCAAGGCCATGGTCGGCCGCGAGATGGCCGACCGCTACCCCCCGCGCGAGCCGTGCATCGGCGAGACGGTGTTTGAGGTGCGCGACTGGAACGCATACCACCCGCAGCGCCCCGAGCGCGCCTTTATCAAAAACATCAACCTGCAGGTCCGCAAAGGCGAGATCGTGGGCATTGCCGGGCTGATGGGCGCAGGCCGCACCGAGCTGGCCATGAGCATCTTTGGCCGCTCCTGGGGCGAGCGCATCGGTGGGCAGGTGCTGCTGCACGGCCGCCCCATCGACGTGGGTACGGTAGAGAAGGCCGTGGCCCATGGCCTGGCCTACGTGACTGAAGACCGCAAGGGCAACGGGTTGGTGCTGAGCGAAGACATCCAGTTCAACGTGTCGCTGGCCAACCTGGGTGGCGTCTCCACGGCCGCCGTGATCGACAGCGGCCGCGAGCACCGCGTGGCGCAGGACTACCGCGAGAAGCTGCGCATCCGCTGCTCGGGCGTGGACCAGAAAACGCTGAACCTATCAGGTGGCAACCAGCAAAAAGTGGTGCTGAGCAAATGGCTCTTTACCAACCCCGAAGTGCTGATCCTCGACGAGCCCACGCGCGGAATTGACGTGGGCGCCAAGTACGAGATCTACACCCTCATCGCCCAGCTGGCGGCCGAGGGCAAGTGCGTGATCGTGATCTCTTCAGAAATGCCCGAGCTGCTGGGCATCACCGACCGCCTGTACGTGATGAACGAAGGCCGCTTTGTCGCCGAGATGCCCACCGCCGAGGCAACGCAGGAAAAGATCATGCGCGTCATAGTAAATGCCCCCCCTGAGGCGCTTCGCGCCATCCCCCCCAAGGGGGACGCAGCCCGTGCGGCGGGGCGGCCCTTGCACGGCGGCCCTGGTCTGGGCAGCGCCAGTGTGGACGCATCGAACAGCAACCAGCGCAACGCATAACAAACATGAGCCAGATGACCAATCCCTCCCCCACGGCCTCGGCCGCGCCTGCAATGGGTGCACCGGCCAACCCCACCCGTTCGCTGCTAGACCACGCCAAGCACAATCTGCGCGAGTACGGCATGTTGATCACGCTGGTCGCCATCATGGGCTTCTTCCAGTACATGACGGACGGCACGCTGATGCAGCCGCTCAACCTCACCAACCTGGTGCTGCAAAACAGCTACATCGTCATCATGGCGCTGGGCATGCTGCTCGTGATCGTGGCCGGGCACATCGACCTGTCGGTGGGGTCCGTGTGCGGCTTCATCGGCGCGCTGGCGGCCGTGCTGATGGTGCAGTACCAGTGGCACTTTGTGCCCGCCACGCTGGCCTGCCTGGTGTGCGGCGGCCTCATTGGCGCAGTGCAGGGGTGGTTTGTGGCGTTCTCGCGGATTCCTTCGTTCATCGTCACGCTGGCCGGCATGCTGGTCTTCAAGGGCCTGGCGCTGGCGCTGCTGGCCGGGCAATCGGTCGGCCCCTTCCCAGAGGCGTTTCAGATGCTGAGCTCGGGCTTTATGCCCGACCTGTTCAGTGTGGAGGGCGTCAAGCTCACGTCGCTGCTGCTGGGCGTGGCCGTGGCCGCAGCGCTGGTGGTGGCAGGCATCCGGGCCCGGTCCAACCGGCTGCGCCACGGTGTGCACGTGGAGCCCACCGCCTTCTTCGTGGCGCGCAACGCAGTATTTGCAGCGCTGCTCATCTACTTCAGCTATCTGCTCGCTTCGTACAAGGGCCTACCCAACGTGCTCATCGTGATGGCGCTGCTGATCGTGCTGTTCGACTTCATCACCAGCCGCACCACCATCGGCCGGCGCATCTACGCCATGGGCGGCAACGAAAAGGCGGCCAAGCTCTCGGGCATCAAGACCGAACGACTGTCGTTCTATGCCTTCGTCAACATGGGCGTGTTGGCCGCGCTGGCAGGCTTGGTGTTTGCAGCGCGCCTGAACACCGCCACGCCCAAGGCGGGCCTGGGCTTCGAGCTCGATGTCATCGCGGCCTGCTTCATCGGCGGCGCCTCGGCCTCGGGCGGTGTGGGCAAGGTGATGGGTGCTGTCATCGGCGCCTTTGTGATGGGCGTGATGAACAACGGCATGTCGATCCTGGGCATCGGCATCGACTACCAGCAAGTCATCAAGGGCGTGGTGCTGCTGGCTGCCGTGCTGGTCGACGTTTACAACAAGAACAAAGCCTGATCCCATGGACGCGGCCACCGCTCACACCCCTGCCCCCGTGCTCGAACTCGCGGGCATTCACAAGCAGTTTGCGGGCATCCCCGTGCTGCGCGATGTGCAGCTGCGCCTGTACCCCGGCGAGATCCATGCGCTGATGGGGCAGAACGGCGCGGGCAAGTCCACGCTCATCAAGGTGCTCACGGGTGTGATCAAGCCCAGCGGCGGCCAGATGCAACTGGGCGGCGAGCCGGTGTGGCCCGATTCGCCCCTGGCCGCGCAGCGCCTGGGCATCAGCACCGTGTACCAGGAGGTCAACCTCTGCCCCAACCTCTCGGTGGCCGAGAACATCTTTGCAGGCCGCTATCCGCGTTGCGGCATCGCGCAGGGATTCCGCATCGACTGGGCTCAGATGCACCAGCGCTCGCGCGAGCTGGTGGAGCGCATCGGCCTGTCCATTGATGTGACGCGCCTGCTGTCGGACTACCCCGTGGCCGTGCAGCAGCTGGTGGCCATTGCCCGCGCACTCAGCATTGAAGCGCGCGTGCTGATCCTGGACGAGCCCACCTCCAGCCTGGACGACGACGAGGTGCAAAAACTCTTCGAGGTGCTGCGCCGGCTGCGTGGCGAGGGCCTGTCCATCGTGTTCGTGACGCACTTTTTGAACCAGGTGTATGCCGTGTCGGACCGCATCACCGTGCTGCGCAACGGCAGCTGGGTGGGCGAATGGCCTGTCAAAGACCTGGGGCCCCAAGCCTTGATCGCCGCCATGCTGGGCCGCGACCTGGCCGCACAGGCCGCGCAGACATCGCCGCCGCCGCCGGCGAACGCGTCGGATACCGCGCTGCTGCAAACCGAAGGCCTGGGGCAGGCCGGACAGTTGCAACCGCTGGACCTACAGATCCGAGCAGGCGAAGTCGTTGGACTCGCAGGCCTGCTGGGCGCGGGCCGCACCGAACTGGCGCGCCTGCTCTTCGGGCTAGAGCAGCCTGACCGCGGCATGCTGCGCATCGACGGCAAAGCCGTGAGTTTCTCCAACCCCATGGATGCGATTCGCCAGGGCCTGGCCCTGTGCCCCGAAGAGCGCAAGACCGACGGCATCGTGGCCGAACTGTCGGTGCGCGAGAACATTGCGCTGGCGCTGCAGGCCCGCATGGGCGTGGGCAAGTTCCTGTCACGCGCCGAACAGACGGCCATTGCCGACCGCTACGTGCAGCTGCTGGGCATCAAGACCGCCAGCGTGGACACCCCCATCGGCCTGCTGTCGGGCGGCAACCAGCAAAAGGCCATCCTCGCGCGCTGGATGGCCATCGAGCCGCGCCTCTTGATCCTGGACGAGCCCACCCGGGGCATCGACGTGGCGGCCAAGCAGGAAATCATGGAGCAGATCCTGCGACTGGCCCAGGCCGGCATGGCCGTGCTGTTCATCTCATCCGAGATGAGCGAGGTGGTGCGCGTATCCCACCGCATCGTCGTGCTGCGCGACCGCCGCAAGGTCGGCGAGCTGCCCGCCGGCAGCACCGAAGACGCCGTCTACGAACTGATCGCCGCTGAACAACATGCTTGAAATAGAGAACACCCCCCTGAGCCGCTTCGCGTCTTCCCCCCGCTCTCGCATCGCTATGCGCTGCGGGCAGGGGGACGCAGCCAGCGCGGCGGGGCGGCCCTTGCGCGGCCGCCCTGGCCTAGGCCGCGCCAGTGTCGTGCGCTACGCCATGAATGACTTGTATGTCTGACGAACGCAATACCCCTTCCCCTTTTGCAGCGCTGATGCGCCACCGCCTGGCGTGGCCCATCATCACGCTGCTGCTCCTGCTGGCCGTCAACACGGCCTTCAACGCCAGCTTCTTGCACATCGAATGGCGCGACGGGCACCTGTACGGCAGCCTGATCGACATCCTCAACCGCGCGGCGCCGCTGGTGCTGGTGTCGCTGGGCATGACGATGGTGATCGCCACGCGCGGCATCGACATCTCGGTGGGTGCGGTGGTGGCCATTGCCGCCGCCGTGGCGGCCTGGATGATCGGCGGCTCGGTGTCGGGCACCGAGAGCCGCTTTCCGCTGCCCGTGGCCATCCTGGGCGCCCTTGGTGTGGCCTTGCTCTGCGGGTTGTGGAACGGCGTGCTGGTGGCGCGCGTGGGCATGCAGCCCATCATTGCCACGCTGATCCTCATGGTGGCGGGCCGGGGCATCGCCCAGCTGATCACCGACGGGCAGATCATCACCATCTACTACACGCCCTACTTCTTCATCGGCGGCGGGTACCTGGCAGGGCTGCCGTTCTCGCTGTTCATCGTGGCGGCGGTGTTTGCCGTGCTGTACCTGGCCGTCACGCGCACGGCGCTGGGCCTGTTCGTGCAGGCGGTGGGCATCAACCCCACGGCGGCGCGGGTGGCGGGCGTGCAGGCGGGCCGGCTTACCGTAGCGGCCTATGTTTTCTGCGGCGTGTGCGCGGGCATCGCGGGTCTGTTGATCAGCTCCAACGTGAAAAGCGCCGACGGCAACAACGCCGGCCAGCTGCTGGAGCTTGACGCCATCCTGGCCGTGACACTGGGCGGCACCGCCCTGACCGGCGGGCGATTCAGCCTAGTCGGCAGCGTGATCGGTGCGCTCATCATCCAGACGCTGACGTACGCCATCTATTCGCTGGGCGTACCGCCCGAGGTCAACCTGGTGGTCAAGGCGGTGGTGGTGTTCATCGTGATGCTGCTGCAGTCGCCAGAGTTCCGCGCGCAGATTGGCGCCATCGCGCGCCGCCCGGGCGCAGGAGCCGTGTCATGAGCGCCGTGCCCAAGACTTCTTTCGGTGCTGCCGCCGAGGTGGCGCCTCAGCCAGGCGCAGCGCGCGCCCGGTGGAACCCCAAGTACCTGCCGCTCGCCGCCACCATTTCGCTCTTTGTGGCCATGGCCACGCTGGGCTCGGTGATGTACACCGGTTTCTTCTCGGCCCAGGTGTTCCTCAACCTGCTGATTGACAACGCCTTCCTCATCATCGTGGCGGTGGGCATGACGTTTGTCATCCTGTCGGGTGGCATCGACCTGTCGGTGGGCTCGGTGGTGGCGCTGACCACCATGGTGCTCGCCGCGCTGGTGGAGCACAAAGGCTGGAGCCCGCTGGTGGCCGTGCCGGTCGTGCTGCTGATGGGCACGCTGTTCGGCGCGTTCATGGGCGTCCTGATCGAGCGCTTCAAGCTGCAGCCCTTCATCGTGACGCTGGCCGGCATGTTCCTTGCACGCGGGCTGTGCTACCTCATCAGCATCGACTCGATCAGCATCACCAACGAAGCGTATTCCGAGCTGTCGCAATGGCGGCTGGAGTTGTGGGAAGGCGCTTCGCTGTCCCTCGGCGCGCTGATCGCCACCGCGGTGCTGTTGGCCGCCCTGTTCATCGCGCACTGCACGCCGTTTGGCCGCGCGGTGTATGCCGTGGGCGGCAGCGAGAACTCCGCCGTGCTCATGGGCCTGCCCGTGCGCGCCACGGTCATCGGCGTGTACACGCTCTCGGGCTTTTGCTCTGCCCTGGCGGGCGTGGTGTTTACGTTCTACATGCTCTCGGGCTACGGCCTGCACGCCGTGGGCATGGAGCTCGACGCCATCGCCGCCGTGGTGATCGGCGGCACGTTGCTCACGGGCGGCGTGGGCTATGTGGCCGGCACGCTGTTTGGCGTGCTCATGCTCGGAATCATCCAGACCCTGATCTCGTTCGACGGAACGCTCAGCTCGTGGTGGACGCGCATCGTCGTCGGCGTGCTGCTGTTTGTTTTCTGCCTGCTGCAGCGCCTGCTCACGCGCCGCGCCGCCAAGCGGTCCTGACCTTCTTTCCATCATCTCTCTGACCCGCAATCACAATGACCACCACCCCGCGCAAACTCCGCTCCACTGCCTGGTTCGGCACGGCCGACAAGAACGGCTTCATGTACCGCAGCTGGATGAAGAACCAGGGCATCCCCGACCATGAGTTCGACGGCCGCCCCATCATCGGCATCTGCAACACCTGGTCCGAGCTCACGCCCTGCAACGCCCACTTTCGCAAGATCGCCGAGCATGTGAAGCGCGGCATCTACGAGGCGGGCGGCTTTCCGGTCGAGTTCCCGGTGTTCTCCAACGGCGAATCCAACCTGCGCCCCACGGCCATGCTCACGCGCAACCTGGCCAGCATGGATGTGGAAGAAGCCATTCGCGGCAACCCCATCGATGCGGTGGTGCTGCTGGTGGGCTGCGACAAGACCACGCCCGCGCTGCTGATGGGCGCGGCCAGCTGCGACGTGCCCGCCATCGTGGTCACCGGCGGCCCCATGCTCAACGGCAAGCTCGAAGGCAAGAACATCGGTTCGGGCACGGCCGTGTGGCAGCTGCACGAATCGCTGAAGGCCGGCGAAATCAACGAGCACCAGTTCTTCGCGGCCGAAGCGGGCATGTCCCGCTCCGCCGGCACGTGCAACACCATGGGCACGGCCAGCACCATGGCCTGCATGGCCGAGTCGCTGGGCACCTCGCTGCCGCACAACGCGGCCATACCGGCGGTGGACTCGCGCCGCTATGTGCTGGCCCACATGTCGGGCAAACGCATTGTGGAGATGGCGCACGAAGGCCTGACGCTGTCCAAGATCCTGACCCGCGAAGCTTTCGAGAACGCCATCCGCACCAACGCCGCCATCGGCGGCTCGACCAACGCGGTCATCCACCTCAAGGCGATTGCCGGACGCATGGGCGTGCAGCTCGACCTGGAAGACTGGACGCGAGTGGGCCGCGGCACGCCCACGTTGGTGGACCTGCAACCCTCGGGCCGTTTCCTGATGGAAGAGTTCTACTACGCTGGCGGTTTGCCTGCCGTGCTCCGCCGACTGGGCGAGAACAACCTGCTGCCCCACCCCAACGCACTGACCGTCAACGGCAAGACGCTGTGGGACAACGTGCGCGAGGCGCCCCAGTACAACGACGAGGTGATCCGCACGATCGACAACCCGCTGATCGCAGACGGCGGCATCTGCATCCTGCGCGGCAACCTGTCGCCGCGTGGCGCGGTGCTGAAACCCTCCGCCGCATCGCCCGAGCTGCTCAAGCACCGGGGCCGCGCTGTGGTGTTCGAGAACCTGGAGCACTACAAGGAGCGCATCGTCGATGAGAACCTGGACATCGACGCCAGCTGCGTGATGGTGATGAAGAACTGCGGCCCCAAGGGCTACCCCGGCATGGCCGAGGTGGGCAACATGGGCCTGCCCCCCAAGCTGCTGCGCCAGGGCGTGAAGGACATGGTGCGCATCTCCGACGCGCGCATGAGCGGTACCGCCTACGGCACCGTCGTGCTGCACGTGGCGCCCGAGGCCGCTGACGGTGGCCCGCTGGCCGCCGTGCGAGATGGTGACTTCATCGAGCTCGACTGCGAACAAGGTCGCCTGCACCTCGACATCAGCGACGAAGAGCTGGCCGCTCGCCTGGATGCGCTGTCCACCACCGACCAGGGTGGCCGCGGTGGTTACCAGCGCCTGTATGTAGACCATGTGCTGCAGGCGGACGAGGGCTGCGACTTCGACTTTCTGGTGGGCTGCCGCGGCTCGGCCGTGCCGCGCCATTCGCACTGATCACGCCCCCTTGAAACAAGAACAAGGAGACTCCATGCGGTCCCCCTCCCGACGCACCATTCTCACCGCGGCAGCCGGCAGTGCCTTGTCCGCGCTGGGCGCCACATCTGCCGTGGCCGCTGCACCGGCCTGGCCCTCCAAACCCGTCTCGCTGCTTGTCGGCTACCCGCCCGGCGGCTTGACCGACGCTGGCGCGCGCTTCATCACCAACGGCCTTGCCAGCGCGCTGGGCCAACCGGTGGTGGTGGAAAACAAACCTGGCGCCTCCGGCAACCTGGCAGCGGCCGAGGCGCTGCGCCTGAACGACAGCCACAAACTGCTGGTGGCCAACACCAGCCTCACCATCAACCCGCACACCTACGCGACACCGTCGCCCAATCCGCTGGACTTCACGCCCATCGGTCTGGTGCTGGAATCACAGCTGGTGCTGTGCGTGCACCCATCCGCACCGGTGAAGACGCTCGAAGACTTCCGTATCTGGGTGCGGGCTGGCGTCAAGGCTGGTGGCTTCAGCTATGCCTCTGCGGGCAGTGGCGGCAACACCCATCTGGCGATGGAGCACCTGCGCGAGCGCGCCGGCCTGCCACCGATGAACCAGGTGCCCTACAAAGGCAGCGCCCCCGCCATCCAGGACGTGGTGGGCAACCAGGTGCCGTGCATCGTGGATGCCGCGTCGCTGCTCATCCCCTTCATTGCATCCGGCCGGCTGCGCGCCATTGTGGTCACTGGTGCCGAGCGCCTTCCCGCGCTGCCCGACGTGCCCACCGCGGCCGAAGCGGGTCTGAAGGACTTCCTCGTGACCGTGTTCGTCGGCCTGTGGGGGCCACCCAGCCTCACCCCGGACATCGTCAGCAAGACCAATGCCGCGCTCAACGCGGCGCTCGCCAACCCGGCGGTCAGCGGCACCGTCACCAAGAACGGTGACATGGTGGGCGGCGGCACACCGGAACGGCTGGCCAAACTGACCCGCGACAACTATCGCCTGTGGGGCGAAATCGCCAAGAAGAACGACATCAAAGCCACCTGACCCATGACATCTACCGCTGCCCCCGCCCGCTACCGCGGCATCTTCCCCGTCGTTCCGACGACATTCGCCGAGTCAGGTGCACTCGACCTTGAAAGCCAGAAGCGCTGCCTCGACTTCATGATCGACGCCGGCGTGGATGGCCTCTGCATCCTGGCCAACTTCTCCGAGCAGTTCTCGCTGTCCGACGCCGAGCGCGAGACACTGACCCGCGTCTCTCTGGAGCATGTGGCAGGCCGCGTGCCGGTGATCGTCACCACCACCCACTACGGCACCCGGGTGTGCGCCGAGCGCAGCCGCGCCGCGCAGGACATGGGCGCCGCCATGGTGATGGTGATGCCGCCGTACCATGGTGCCACCTTCCGCGTGCCCGAAGCGCAGATTTACGAGTTCTACGCCCGTGTGTCCGATGCGATCAGCATCCCGATCATGGTGCAGGACGCCCCCGCCAGCGGCACCGTGCTGTCGGCCCCGTTCCTCGCCCGCATGGCGCAGGAGATCGAGCAACTGGCTTACTTCAAGATCGAAGTGCCGGGTGCCGCCAGCAAGCTGCGCGAGCTGATCCGCCTGGGCGGCGCGGCCATCGAAGGCCCGTGGGATGGAGAAGAAGCCATCACCCTGCTGGCCGACCTGGATGCGGGTGCCACGGGCGCAATGACGGGCGGCGCCTTCCCCGACGGCATCCGCCCCATCATTGAGGCCCACCGCCAGGGTGACATGGACCAGGCCTTTGCGCTCTACCAGCGCTGGCTGCCCCTCATCAACCACGAAAACCGCCAGGGCGGCATCCTGACCGCCAAGGCCTTGATGAAGGAAGGCGGCGTGATCGCTTGCGAGGCGGGCCGCCACCCCTTCCCGGCCATGCACCCCGAAGTGCGCCGGGGCCTGATCGACATCGCGCGACGGCTGGACCCGCTGGTGCTGCGCTGGGGAAAATAAGCACGCCATGGCAGATATCACCGCCAACCTCGCTGGCACCCACCTGGTGGCCCTGGACTGGGGCACCAGTTCGCTGCGCGCCTTCCGCCTGGGTGCCAGCGGGCAGGTGCTGGAGCAGCGCAACCGCCCCTGGGGCATCATGAATCTGCCGCCGGCTCCCGCGGACCAAACTGGCGCAGAGCCCGGGGCAGCCTTCGAGCGCGCACTGCAAGACACTTGCGGCGACTGGCTGGCCGCCCTGCCCTCGGTGCCGGTGCTGGCCTGCGGCATGGTGGGCAGTGCCCAGGGCTGGCGCGAAGCCAAATACCTGGACACCCCCACCTCGCTGGACGACCTGGCGCGCGGGCTGACCGTGGTGCCGCGTGGCAGCGCCACGCCCCTGCACATCGTGCCCGGGCTGCTGCAGCGCGCGGGCCTGCCGAACGTGATGCGCGGGGAAGAGACACAGGTGCTGGGCGTGCTGGCCGATGCCTCCGTCACAGGCCAAGGCCCCCGCCTGGTCGGCCTGCCGGGCACGCACAGCAAGTGGGTGGTGGCGCACAAGGATGGCATCCGGTGCAGCATCCAGCGGTTCCACACCTTCATGACAGGCGAAGTGTTTGCCGCACTGCGCCGCCACACCATCCTGGGCAAGACCATGCAGCCGCCAACTGAGCCCGACGACGCCGCATTCGCGCAGGGCTTGCAGGTGGCGCGCGGCAGCGATACCGACCTGGGCCTGCTGTCGCACATCTTCAGCACCCGCACGCTGGGCCTCACCGGCACGCTGCCCGCCACAGCCCAGGCGGACTATCTCTCGGGCGTCCTCATCGGCCATGAAATCGCAGGCTTGGCACGCGTGCACCCGCCCACGAGCGCCGCGCCGCACCAGCTGGTGCTGTGTGGCGAGCCCGACCTGTGCCGCAGATACACGCTCGCGCTGCAAGCCTACGGATTTGCGCCGCCCACCATTGCCGCGCAGGCCACCATCACCGGCCTGTGGCAGATCGCGCAAGCGGCCGGGCTGGTGACGACAACCCCCCACGCGCAGCCCACCCCATCCACCAGGAGCCTCGCCGCATGAACCCGATCGACAAGAATCTGTACAAGACCATGCTGCAGTGTGGCCTGATCGCCATCCTGCGTGGCGTGCGGCCGCACGAAGTCGCGGCCATTGGCCACGCGCTGTACGACACGGGTTTTCGCATCATCGAGGTGCCGCTCAACTCCCCCGAGCCGCTGGCCAGCATCCGTGCGCTGCGAGACGCGTTGCCTGCCGACTGCCTTGTCGGGGCGGGCACTGTGCTGTCGGCCGAGGCGTGTGCCGATGTACAGGCCGCCGGCGGGCAGATCATCGTCATGCCCCACAGCGACCCCGCCGTGATCCGCGCCGCGCGCGCTGCTGGCATGGCCTGCGCACCCGGCGTGGCCACGCTGACCGAAGCCTATGCCGCGCTGGCCGCTGGCGCCAACATGCTCAAGCTCTTCCCGGCCGAGGCCCTGCCTCCGCATGTGCTCAAGGCCTGGCGCGCCGTCATCACCCCGCCCATGGCTCTGGTGCCAGTGGGCGGCATCGCCCCCGAAAACATTGCCACTTACGCCGCCGCCGGTGCCAGCGGCTTCGGCCTGGGCTCGGCCCTGTACCGCCCTGGCGACAGCGCTGCCGACGTCGCCGGCAAGGCCGCCGCGTTTGTCGCGGCATGGCACACCTCCTACGGCGCGGCACGCACTGCCGCCACCGCACCCGGCAAGGCCACCGCCAGCGCCTAGCCCAGTTTTTTCTCTTCGACCTCCTCTCTCGCCCCTTTCCCCCTGCCCTCCCATGAAGATCACCCGACTGACCACGTTCCTGGTGCCCCCGCGCTGGTGCTTTCTGAAAATCGAAACCGACGAAGGCATCGTCGGCTGGGGCGAACCCATCCTGGAAGGCCGCGCGCAGACCGTGGCCGCCGCCGTCGAAGAGCTGGGCGACTACCTCATCGGCAAGGACCCGCGCCACATCGAAGACCACTGGACGGTGCTGTACCGCGGCGGTTTCTACCGCGGCGGCGGCGTACATATGAGCGCGCTGGCCGGCATCGACCAGGCGCTGTGGGACATCAAGGGCAAGGCCCTGGGCGTGCCCGTATCCGAACTGCTGGGCGGCAATGTGCGCGACCGCATCCGCGTGTACAGCTGGATCGGCGGCGACCGCCCCAGCGAGACAGCCCAGCAAGCCCGCGACGCCGTGGCCCGCGGCTTCACCGCGGTGAAGATGAACGGCACCGAAGAAATGCAGTTTGTGGACACCTTCGACAAGGTGGAGCGCTGCCTGCAAAACGTGGCCGCCGTGCGCGAGGCCGTAGGCCCGCACGTGGGCATCGGCGTGGACTTTCACGGCCGCGTGCACCGCCCCATGGCCAAGGTGCTGATCAAGGAGCTGGAGCCCTACAAGCTCATGTTCATTGAAGAGCCCGTGCTCAGCGAGCATGAAGAAGCGCTCAAGGAAATCGCGCGCATCTCGTCCACCCCCATCGCCCTGGGTGAGCGCCTGTACTCGCGCTGGGACTTCAAGCGCGTGCTGCAAGAGGGGTATGCAGACATCATCCAGCCCGACCCCTCGCACTCTGGCGGCATCACCGAAACCCGCAAGATCGCCACCATGGCCGAGGCCTATGACGTGGCCCTGGCACTGCACTGCCCCCTGGGCCCCATCGCGCTGGCCGCCAATTTGCAGCTGGACGCGGTCTGCTACAACGCCTTCATCCAGGAGCAAAGCCTGGGCATCCACTACAACCAGGACAACGACCTGATGGACTACGTGTCCAACCCGGAAGTGTTCAAGTACGAGGACGGGATGGTGGCCATCCCGAACGGGCCCGGGTTGGGGATCGAGGTGAATGAAGAGTATGTGCGGGAGCGCGCGCAGCAGGGGCACCGGTGGAGGAATCCGGTGTGGCGGCATCGGGACGGGAGTTTTGCGGAGTGGTGAGGGTGTTTGGGGAGCTGCGCCGCGTCTACATCCGGCCAGGGGCATCAACACGTCCATGCGAAGCTCAATTCACCCGTCTCAAGCACACTGAGGACCGAGGCGGCGGCGGCGCCCTCATCGGCAGGATGGCTGCGCCAGGCTGAATGCTGCCGCGTCACTTCGGCAAGCCCGTGACCATAAACCCTTGATACCGAACATTGCCAACAGTCCGAAGAACCTGTCCACGATCTTCTGACGGACGGTGTCAAAAAAATGCAAGGTGGATCCATTGCAGGCAGGCGTTGGGTAGCCTCTGGCAGTTCTTTCACAGCCGTTTTTCTTCTACATCCATACAAAACCACGCTCCACGTCCCGGAGCTTGCGCACCACCTTGGACGCATGTAGCTCGCTGCGCCAGGTACTACGCAGCAGTAGATTGATTTGAACAATCTCCGACTACTGGTGTAGCTGGCTTACGCCTTGTTTTCTACTGCCTACCGCCTGCCTCTAGGAGCTAGAAAACAGGTGCCAGGACCAAGTGGTCAGACTGTCGAGAAATACAGATTCAAGAATTTGGACGGTACTTCTGCAGATCGCAAATGTCATCGCATCGACAGTCATGAGCGGTATCAATGCCTAGCATTCCGGCATGAACAGTTCGAACACGCCTCCAACAAGGTCCACAGGCCGTTTGCACGTTCAAGCGCCCGGCACCACACTCCAAAGTAGCGAGGCGGTGGACTGGGCCATCGTATCGCGGCGCAGCATTCGCGCTTTCATGCCTACGCAGGTCCCCCGCGAAGAGATTCATGCCATCCTGGACGTAGCGCGCCACGCAGCCTCAGGCATGAACACCCAGCCCTGGCGCGTTCATGTGCTAACGGGCAGCGCCAAGGAACGGCTGAGTTCAGCCATCGCAACGGCGGACAACGATGGGGAAGCGTCCACGGCACTCACAGAGCCCTACCACTATTACCCACTCGAATGGGTATCGCCTTATGTGGATCGACGCCGCAAAGTGGGCTGGGACCTGTATGGCCTGCTTGGCATTGCCAAGGGTGACAAGGCGCGCATGCACGCGCAACACGGCCGCAACTATCGTTTCTTTGATGCGCCGGTAGGGCTTATCTTCACGGTGGACCGTGTCATGCAGGCCGGCAGCCTCATGGACTACGGCATGTTCCTTCAGAGCGTGATGGTGGCAGCCCGTGCACGCGGGCTTGATACCTGCCCTCAGGTAGCGTTCACCAAGTTTCACCAGATCATCCATGCCGAGCTGGGCATACCCGACACCCACATGGTGGTCTGCGGCATGAGCTTGGGCCATGCCGACCCAGCCCGCATCGAGAACACGTTGGTGACCGAGCGCGAGAGCGTCGAATCCTTCACCACCTATCACGAATAGCAGCTATGGAGACAACAGCATGACCCCCACTACGGCAAGCAGCCCATCCCGCAGTCCCTACCAGAACGGCCTGGAACGCACACCCGCCAACCACCTGCCGCTGACGCCTCTCGGTTTCCTGGACCGCAGCGCACTGGTCCACCCTGAGGGAATTGCAGTGGTGCATGCGGGTACCAAGCAAACCTGGGCGCAGACGCGCGATCGTGCCTACCGCCTAGCCAGTGCACTCGCACAGCGCGGCGTGCGGCGCGGCGACACCGTGGCCATCCTGGCGCCCAACACGCCCGCCATGCTGGAGGCGCACCTGGGCATCCCCCTGTGCGGCGCCGTCATTAACGCCATCAATTGCCGGCTCGATGCCGAGGGCATCGCCTTCATCCTGCAGCACGGCGAGGCGCACATCCTGTTGGTGGACAGCGAATTCGCGGCGCTGGCAGACAAGGCTGTTGCGGGCCTGGACCAGCCGCCGCTGGTGGTCGCCGTCCACGATGCGGGCCTGCTCGCGCAGCCGGCCTTCGGTGCAATGGACTACGAAGCCCTGCTGGCCGAAGGCGACCCGGCCTTCGAAGGCCTGTGGCCCGAGGATGAGTGGGACCCCATCGCGCTGAACTACACGTCGGGCACCACGGGCGACCCCAAGGGCGTGGTGCCCAGCCACCGCGGCGCCTACCTCATGAGCCTGCTGCAGATGACAGACTGGGCCATGCCGCGTCGCCCGGTGTACCTGTGGACGCTGCCCATGTTCCACGCCAACGGCTGGTGCTTCACCTGGGCCATCACGGCGGCGGCGGGCACGCACGTGTGCCTGCGCAAGGTCACGGCCAAGGCTATCTTCGAGGCCATTGCCGAGCATGGTGTGGACCATTTCTGTGCCGCGCCCACGGTGTTGGCCATGCTGGCCAATGCACCGGAGCACGAGCGCATCGCGCTGCCGCGCCCGGTGCGCGTGCTCACAGCGGGCTCGCCACCGCCGGCCGCAATCCTGCAGGCGATTGCCGCGATGGGCTTCGATGTGGACCATGTGTATGGCATCACCGAGGTCTCGGGCACGCCCGTGAGCTGCGTGCGCCAGCCCGGGTGGGCAGCCTTGCCGGAGGCCGGACGTGCCCAGCTGCAGGCGCGCCAGGGCGTGCACGCCGCTGCGCTAGAGCACATGCGCGTGCTCAACCCCGACACGCTGGAGCCCGTGCCGGCCGATGGCGTGACGGCTGGTGAAATCATGCTGCGCGGCAATACTGTGATGAAGGGCTACCTCAAGAACCCCGGCGCCACGGCCAAGGCCTTTGCGGGCGGCTGGTTCCACACCGGCGACATCGCGGTGCTGCACCCTGATGGCTATGTGCAGATCACTGACCGCTCCAAGGACGTGATCATCTCGGGCGGGGAGAACATCTCCTCGGTGGAGGTAGAGGACGTGCTGCACCGCCACCCCGCCGTGCTGCTGGCCGCCGTGGTGGCGCAGCCCGACGAGCGGTGGGGCGAGGTGCCCTGCGCCTTCGTGGAGCTCAAGCCCGATGCGGTGGGCACGGTCAGCGCCGACGAACTGATCGCGCTTTGCCGCGAGGATCTGGCGCGCTTCAAGTGCCCGCGCCAGATCGTATTCGAGGTCTTGCCCAAGACCGCCACCGGCAAGATCCAGAAGTTCCGCCTGCGCGAGATCGCGGGCAGCCGCGAGGCCATCACAAAGCTGGCGCAGGTTCAGGCCGAGCCTGCAGGCTGAGCGTTCAGCCTTCTCGGGCAATCGACTGCAGTACCTTCAGGTCGATCACCTCGATCGACCCATAGCCCAGGCGAATGGCGCCCCGGTCCTGCAGCTCCTGCAGCGCCCGGTTGGCCACCTGGCGCGACACACCCGACAGGCGCCCCAGCTCTTCCTGCGACAGCGTGATGCGCCGGGCAGTGTTGGGGAACAGCGCATCATTGAACAGCCCCGACAGGCTGTAGGCCACCTGCGCCGTGGTGTCACCCAGCCGGTCGGTCTGCACCTGCGCCACGTAGTGGGCCAGGCGCGCGTTGAGCTGCCCGATCAGCCACAGCGCAAACGGATGGCTCTCGTGCAGCAGCCGCAAAAACTCGCTGCGCGGCAGCAGCGCCACCACGCTGTCGGTCAGCGCCGTCACCGCATAGGGCCGGGGCTCATCCTTAAGCACCGAGCCCTCGCCGAACCATGCGCCCGATGGCACGCCTGCGAACGTGCTGATCCGACCTTCTTCGGTAATGTTGTCGAGCTTGAGCATGCCCTCCATCACGCCGGCCCAATGCGCAGGGGGCATGCCGCGTGCAAATACGGCGCTGCCAGCAGCAAAGCTGCGCACCGTGACGGAACTGCGCACGCGTTTAGCTTCTTCGCAGGTCAGAGAGGACATCCAGGACGACTGGGAAAGAAACGAGTCAAGCGGGTCTGGAGTCATGTTTATTCAAGCGCACGGTGCTTCGCGCAGATTTTGTGGGAGATCACGGCTTTCGCCAATTGGGGGCGATGCCTGCCGCGGGCAAAGGGAGATAGGCACCGGTCCATCAGACGACCCATAACGGCGATCCAACCAGCGAAACCACGCTCAAACGAAATGCTGCTTCAGGCTCCTGCGGGCACTCGCTTCGTCTTCACGAATGCGTACTATCGACCAGGAGCGGACATTCGCCTAGCGGGTCAGATGTGACAGACTCGTGGTTCAAGTTGTCGCGTGATGAGGATTTCATGGAGATACGTCGGTTTAGGCTTGGTGATGAAGCTGCGTTGTTCCGCGTGTATTTCACGGCCATCCACGAGGTTGCCTCCCGTGACTACTCACCTGAGCAGGTCGAGGCATGGGCTCCGGCAGACCTTGACGCTGACCTATGGACCAATCGAGTTCGGGGCATCCGACCCTTCGTCGTTGAGCTTTGTGACGAAATCGTCGGCTATGCGGACGTCCAACAGGACGGATACGTCGACCACTTCTTTGTGTCGGGCGCTCATCCACGGCAAGGAATTGGGACAAGGCTGATGGCTCGTATCCATGAGGAGGCAACGTCTCTTGGTCTGACCGAGCTGACGTCGGACGTGAGCAAGACTGCCGAGCCCTTTTTTGCTCTCCATGGATTTCACGTAGTCGAGCGACGGTTTCCAATCCTTCGGGGCGTGACACTTCAGAACGCTTTGATGCGCAAGGTGCTTGCACGTGAGGGTTGAGTGTCGCGTCTACGTAAGCTTACTCATGATGCTCAGTTGAATCTGTCCGTCGGCTCAGGGCCCTATGCTGCAGCACAATCAGCCGAACCATAAGGCCGGCCCCCGCCAACACCGGACATTGCTTCTCGGAGTGAACGTGCTTTTGTCTATTTTGTTGCGGTGCTTTGACATCGAGCAGACGAGAAATTTCTACGAATCTGTGCTTGGTTTCAGCACCGCCTCAACTGCAAACAGCACGATCACCGTCTCAAAAAATGGCACCCACCTCATTTTCACGGACTGAGATTTGTGGCGCACGCATCCCATCATTTCAGGGGCGATTTACCTCACCGTTGCGGATGTGGACTGGTATTTTTCTGCCATCAAAGACAAGACGTCCATTGCCTGGCCTCTACAGAATATGCCCTATGGAAGCAGAGAATTTGCCTTCGCCGATTGCAACGGGTATTTGATTGCGTTCCAACAGGCTCTGGGCAGGCAGTAGGCTGCAATTTCACTACGGGCCCGTTCCGGCCGCTGCAATGACTGTGGCTATTGACCAGTAGGCGCCGTCCAAGCGCTAGCGGCAACGGATGCTTAATCTACTGGGGAGCGGGGATATTTTGGTAGGTTCGCCGCAATGATGGGCTACGCGAAGCCAGAGCGCCAAGGCTAAAGCATGTTGCTATACCAACCACTGCACACAGCGACCCGAGAGCCACCCAAGAAAAGGATTTGGAGATGAGGATGTAGGCTTGCCAACTCATCAACGCGATCAGCACGGTCGCGCAAACTTTAAGCTTATGTGAGGGCGCGAGCAACACGCCGGTGCAAACAAGAAGTATCGAAACTGCAGCGTAGCTAATCGACCAGATTGAAATTGATACGGGTGGAAAAGCACATAGTCCGGGCGACGAGCGCCACCACCCGTCTGGACAGACAAACCTCCCCCAAAGCGTGACCTGATAAAAAATCAGCATCTTGCCGACAGTGACAATGCCATAGCACAAAATTGCCAAAGCCAACCAACGAATGGCTGCGATAACGCTGAGGGGAAATCTTTGCATAGCTCAGTCTATCCCTTCGTGCCTGGTGACAGGCTCCATCAATGATCTCATCGGTAGCAGTGGGCCCTTAGCTGAAGTAAACCTGCAGCCAACAAAAGCGTCGACGGCTGGTGAAGCCCTTCACAATGAAGACCTGCTCCAATTTTTTCGAGATGCCTACTTCTCATGATGGATAAATTCTTGCTGCAGCAGCAGGTGCTGGAACGGCTCGCCGAAGACCTGCTGCAAGCCGAACAGGCAGTGCGGGCGGCACATGAAACAGCGACCCACGAAGAAAACATCGCCGAAAACAAATACGACACATTGGGACTCGAAGCCGCCTACTTGGCCACCGGTCAAGCCCGGCGCGCCGAAGCCATCCGCCAGGCGATGACCAATTGGCGCCGATTCCGCCCGCGCCCCTACGACGCCAGCAAAGGTATACAGCTCGGCGCGCTGGTCTGCCTGGTCGATTCCGACGACAAGCAGCAACAGATCTTTCTCGGTCCCGACGGGGGCAGCATGAAGTTGTTCAGCGGCGCTCAGCTCGTTCAGGTCATTAGCAGCGAAGCCCCTTTGGGCAGGGCCATGCTAGGGAAATGCGAGGGTGATGAGGTGTCGATGCAGGTCGCTCCCATCCGACAGCAGTTTGAGGTACTGCGGGTTCAATAATCTGCAAGCCAGTTCGCGCCGAATTGGACGAGGTCAGCAGACTTTCAGGCGTCATGAACATACCGGCTGGCTGGCAAGGCCAGCAGTACTTTGAAACCGGTCCATGGGTCCGAGATGGCGCTCGCGCTTGAATGACCGCTGCGTGGCCCAGAACGTGAACTCAGGGGGCCGACATCACCGGCAGCAACTGCTGCGAAGTCGCCATCTGCATGCTGAGGACTGCTGCAGGTGAGTTCGTACATGAGGCGCCTGCAAACGGATACGCACTGTCGGCTGCAAAAGGCCCGGATTGCCGTCCGTAAAAAAGGCCGCGAGTGTTTTTACGATAAATCTACGCCGCTCGCTCGCGTCTAGCCTACTTTCCTCGTAGCCCGATCAATCAGCCGATGTTGTTGAGCAGTTGCTGGACATGGCCAGCGCCACGCGCGAAGAGGTCCCACGTCCCAATGCAGAGCTGATGTACAGCCCCGCCTGGATGAGCTTGGGCAGATCGATACCGGTCTCATGCCCCAGGCCGTGAAGCAGGTACACCACGTCCTCAGTAGCGACGTTGCCGGAAGCGCCAGTGGCGTAGGGGCAGCCTCCCAGCCCCGAAACGGAGCTGTCGAAGGTACGGAGACCCAGTTCCAGAGACGCAACAATGTTGGCAATGGCCATCCCGTAGGTATCGTGGTAGTGACCTGCCAACTGCGATGCTGGAATCAGGCGGATACAAGCCTCCAGCATATGTCTGGTGGAGTTTGGGGTTCCACGACCAATGGTGTCTCCAAGTGAGATCTCGTGGCACCCCATCTCGCTCAGCATGAGCGCCACTTCGGAGACCTTCTCGGGTGCGATGTCTCCTTGATATGGACACCCCAAGACACAAGAAACATAACCGCGTACCCGCAGCTTACTTTCAAGCGCGACCTCAATTACAGAGCGAAAGCGCTCCAAGCTCTCGCGTATCGAGCAGTTAATATTTCGCTGCGAAAACGTTTCCGAGGCAGCGCCAAAGACCGCCACTTCCTCACAGCCGGCCGCGATGGCGGCCTCCAGTCCTTTAAGGTTAGGCGTGAGCGCGCTGTAGTACAAGTTAGCCGTGCGCGGCACGCGGTGCATGACCTCCGCGCTGCCAGCCATTTGCGGCACCCATTTTGGAGATACGAAAGACGCTGCCTCGATGTGCCTGACGCCTGCATCAACCAGCCGTTCGACCAGTCCGACCTTGGTGTCCACGCTAATGGGCTGCTTCTCGTTCTGCAGACCATCTCGGGGCCCGACTTCAACAATCTTGACGTGCTCGCTCATGGGGTTTGCTGGTGCTGAAGTGGCTTGATCTACAACGGACTGCAACCGGCTTGGGGCGCCGCCCTCAAAACGGGCGTTCGCCCCGCCGAGGCGCATGCGGCACAGGTCCCCGGGGTTGTCTACCTGTGCCTTTACGCAACGGGGATGCGATCACTCGATCGCTACCTTGGCCGTTTTGACGTACTGACCCCAGCGATCGATCTCGCTGAAATAGAAATTCTGGTACGTGCGCTGGTCCATGTGCTCGACGACGAAGAACATCTTCTTGGTCTGCTCTACGACGGCAGGCTCCTTGAGGGTGGCATCGACCGCCTCATGCACGCGCGAAATGACGTCTTCCGGCATGCCAGCCGGGCCAAAAATTCCCACCCATGGTCCTCTTTCGACACTGAGACCGATCTCTTTGAGGGTGGGGACGTCCGGAAACTCCGGCAGGCGCTGGGGCATTGAGACCGCCAACAAGCGCAGTGTGCCGCTACGGATGTGGGGTTCAACGGTAGACAAGACGTTGATGGAACAGTCGACCTGCTGAGAGAGTTGGGCATTGAGCAGAGGCGCGGTGCCGTTATACGGCACATGCAGGAGATCGACACTCTTCGCCACCTTGAGGGCCTCCATCATGAGGTGTCCGGAAGTGGCGGTGCTCCACGAGCCGAAGCTCATCGGGGTCTTGGCATCCTTGGCCATCTGCAGGAACTGGCTCAGGTTCTTGGCTGGGTGTGAAGCGCTCACGACCAAGGCTGCGGGGAAGAAGCCCAGCGGTGCAATGGCAACAAATTCCTTCTTGGGGTCGTATGGTGCCCTCTTCATTGCATGGGGCGCGATGGTGTGCGACTCCATTCCGCCATACACGAGCGTATAACCATCGGCCGGACTGCGCGCAGCCGCGACGCTGCCGATCGTGCCGACAGCGCCGGGGCGGTTGTCAACCACGATGGCCTGGCCGAGCCGCTTCTGAAGACTCGTGCCCATGAGACGCACGATCACATCACCGCCGCCCCCCGCTGCCCAGGGGACAATGATCTTGATCGGACGGTTGGGGAACGCAGCACTCTGGGCTAGCGTGGGAGACGCCAACGTTGACAACATTGTGGCGCCGAGGGAGCTGAGCACCGTGCGGCGCTTGAGCTTAGTTTGTGTCATTTCGATAGTCTCCAAGTTATTAGATGAGCGAAAGGTCTCACTGGCTTCGAGGTCGGCTGAATCAGCCACCCAGTCGGGAACGGTGGCTGTCTTACTTGCGGCGCAGCTCTTCGAGCAAGGCGAGCGCTCGGTCGGTGCGTACGTCATGTTCATCTGCCATGTGCTTGGCAACGATCTCGATTTCGTCACCCGCTGCCCCTGCAACCATTGCAATGTTGCGGGCGTGCAGAGCCATGTGGCCGCGCTGGATCCCTTCGGTGGCCAGGGCTCGCAACGCTCCTAAGTTCTGGGCCAGGCCCACGGCGACGGCCACCTCGCCCAGCTCCTGCGCCGACTTGACGCCCATGATCTTGAGTGACAACCGGGCCAAAGGGTGTGTCTTGGTCGCGCCCCCCACCAGGCCCACTGACATGGGCATTTCAATGGTGCCGACCAGCGCGCCCTGGGTGTCTTTCTCCCAGGTCGTCAGCGAGGTGTAGCGGCCGCTTCGGCAAGCGTAGGCATGGGCGCCGGCCTCGACCGCACGCCAGTCGTTGCCGGTGGCGACGATGACAGGATCGATACCGTTCATGATGCCTTTGTTGTGTGTGGCCGCACGGTAGGGATCGATGGCAGCGAGCGTGTAGGCATCGAGCACGCCTTCGATGATCTCTTCGCCGCTGCGCTCCTTGGTTTTGAGCGTCTCGGGCGTAAGCCGCACGCGGGCACGTGACAGACGCAGGTCTGCCAGGTTGGACAGGATGCGCAGCCGCACGATGCCGCCCGTGAGCTTCTCGACCAGAGGTGAAACCGACTCGGCCATGGTGTTGACGGTGTTGGCACCCATCGCGTCGCGCACGTCGACGATCAGGTGCATGACGATCATCGGACCGCGGGCCGTGTCAGGGAACACGTGGATCTCAATGTCGCGGCAGCCGCCGCCCAGGCCAATGAGCACCTTATCGCGGCTGTTGGCGACCTCCAAGATTTCATCGCGATGCTTCAGGAGCGCCAGACGGGCGCCATAGGGGTCGGAGATGCCGATGACCTGCACCTGGGCGCGCATCAGCGGCCCCGTGCTGGAGGTTTCGAAGCCGCCGCAGTCGCGGGCCAACTTGGCCATGAACGAAGCTGCGGCCACGACAGAAGGCTCTTCGACCACCATCGGCACCAGGACATCGCGACCGTTGATCTGGAAATTGCCGCCGATGCCGAACGGGAGTTCGAACGTTCCGATGACGTTCTCCACCATGCCGTTGGCGCGCTCTACGCTGAGCGCTCCGGGCTGGGTGATGAGCGCGATGTCTCCCTCGGACAGGTTGGCGATACGTGCGACATGCTCCAGTCGCTGTGCAGGGGTGAGGGAACGAAAATTCGGGAGTCGTGAATCGACCATTAGTTGCCTGCTCAGTAGTGGTTACGGTATGGGTAAACTTTAAAACCACCGTACCAAACAAGAAAGGTACAGTTTGGCCAAACAGTCTCTCTTCTGGCAAAGTTCAGCGATGTGCCATAGTTGACCAATGACAGTTGAAGGACACTCCCCGACACGTCGCTCCAGATCAGCCACATTGCCCGTCTCGGTTGCAGACGGCATCGAGAGGCAGATACGCGACGGGGCCTACAAGGTCGGCGATAAATTGCCCTCGCTGCGCGAGATGGCCGAACTCCACAAGTACGCCAAGAACACGGTGGTCACGGCTTTCGAACTACTCGTTTCGCGCGGGCTGATTGAACCTCGTCGAGGTGCCGGGTACTTTGTGGTCGACAAGCCTCCATCCAAGGCGGCTGACGACGAGGCGGGAAGCTTGGGGCGAGCAAAAGACATCGTTTGGCTGATGCGTGAGCAGCTCAAGACCGAGCCTGGCGCGCTGGCAATAGCTGATGGCTTCCCGCCAGTCGAATGGCTTTCGGATGTGAGGCTGGACAAGTACCACCAGAAAGTCGTGCGCACGGGACTGGGCTCCCTGTTCCGCTATGGCAGCCGCTTCGGGTACGCGCCACTGCGAGAGCATTTGGTGCGCAAGCTCGCGGACTTTGGGATCGGTGCCGAACCCCGGCAGATCGTTTTGACGCACGGTGCCAACGAGGCGATGGACATCGTCATTCGCTATTTCGTGCCGCCCGGTGGCAAGGTTCTAGTGGACGACCCCGGCTACTACCCTTTGTTCGGCAAGTTGAAGATGGCCAGTGCTGAGGTTCTAGGCGTGCCGCGCCTGCACGATGGGCCGGACCTGGAAGCCTTGGAGCAGTTGTTGATCACCCAGCGGCCCAGGCTCTTCTTTACGCAGTCGCTTGCACACAACCCGACAGGTTCGGACCTGTCCGCAGCAAAGGCCTTTCGCGTGCTGCAACTGGCACAGAAATACGATCTACTGATCGTTGAGAACGATCCGCTTGCGGACTTCAAACCGACATCGTCGCCGCGTTTGGCTTCTCTGGACCAACTTGAGCGCACGATCTACATCGGCAGCTTCTCAAAGTCGTTCTCGGCCGCGCTGCGTGTGGGTTTCATTGCTTGTGGCGCAGATTTAGCCAGTGATCTCGCCGACCTGAAAGCGCTGATCCACGTAAGTAGTTCGGAGCTTTGCGAAAGGACGGTCGATGTCATGTTGAGCGAAGGCCACTATCAGCGGCATCTGACCCGGTTGCGTAGTCGGCTCGGGGAAGCCACAGAAGGAGCACGAGCACTGTTCGAATCTGTCGGAGCGAACATCTTCGCGAAGAACGCCCAGACCCTCTACCTGTGGGCATCCATGCCAGGGGTGGATGATTCGATGACTCTTGCAGACTCCCTGCTGCCGCACAACATACGACTGGCTCCCGGCAGGATTTTTGGCGTCGACGCCTCAGCGGCCTCCCCATGGTCGCGCTACAACGTGGGGGCAGTGATGGATCCGAGGTTTAGAAATGCCCTCCAGCGCGTATTGATGCAATTGGGCTCACCTTAGCATCTCACGATACTGACAAGCTTTGTTGTAGTTTCTCAGTGGTTGTGAACTCAGGGAAATTTCCCTCGCGGGTGCCGCGTGCGGGGTCGCTTGGGGCTTGCAGCGGACCTGCGATACCAGCAAGTGAATGGCAACTATTAGCGGCGCCTCCGACCCGCCTTGCATTGCCCGCCCGACCGCACCGCAAGCCGCAGTTCCGCAAAATCGGTTCGCTCAGAACAGCTGGCTTTTGTGATCAGTTTGTCCAACTGGTAGAGTCATTCACCGTGCCTTTCCATGTGAACCGTCACTTCGCGCTCGCGACATAAGGAACCATCGCTCATGAAAAGCATGCCTTTTGTGCCCCCCGGCTCCCCTCTCGTTGAAAACAGCGGTAGCCGTGCTGGCACTATGTGTTTTGTCCTCGTGTGGCGGGGGTGGTGGTAGCGACACAGGCAATGGCAACAACGGTGGCGGCACGGGCGCGCAGCTCCCGTCGCGCGAGGCGCTCATTGCCCGTGCCAGGGCGCTGGAGCTAAACACCCCCTATGTGCCACCCCCGGGGGATGTGCTTGAACACCATGCGGCTGGCTATGCCAAGACCATGTGCTCGGCCGTGTTCATCACCGGGCTGGACCTGGATGTGGCAGCCGAAAGCGTGGGTTACTTCACCGGTCCTTACGAACAGCGAAAGCGCCTGGGCAAGCCGGTGGTGGACCGTGAACTCAAAGAGGTGCGAGTCACCATCCCGGGCGGGGCGACCATGGTTGCGCGCCATGTCGGATCGCAAGGCTGTGTGGCGCTGCCGACGGGGCAAAGTGGGGTGTTTTTTTACCCCCAGGGTTGTTGGCAGCGCGCTGCCCGATGCGGCCAGCCAGGCTTGGCCCATGGGCGATGTTCTGCCCAGTACGCCGCCCTCGGGCTACGATACGGGCCGGGCGGCTCAGGCGGTGGATGCCGCCTTTTCTGTGCCAGATGCATACACCACGGCCTTTGTGGCCACCTACAAGGGCCGGATCATCGGCGAGCGCTACATGCCCGGTATCACGCGCACGACCCCGCTTGAGTCGTGGTCCATGGGCAAGAGCGTGGTGGGAACACTCATGGGCGTGCTCATGCAGCAGGGCGAATACAAGCTCGAGCAGCCCGCCCCCATTCCAGAGTGGCAGACCGCAGGTGACCCGCGGCAGCAGATCCGCATTGCCGACATCCTGAACATGTCCAGCGGGCTGCGCATCAAGGCGCCGGACGACCCGGACTTTGACCCCGCCGGCACCTACCCTGACCACACGTACCTGTACACCGGGCGCGTCAACTCATTCAACTATGCCGCCACGCGGCCGCAGCAATGGCCTCCTAACACGGTCGGCCGCTACCGCAACACCGACCCCGTGCTGGCCAGCTACCTGGTGCGCCTGGCAGTGGAAAAGCGCGGCGAGGACTATTTCTCTTTCCCTCAGCGCAATCTGTTCGACAAGATCGGTATCCGCTCTATGGTGATGGAGACCGATCCCTACGGTAATTTCCTCACCCAGGGCTACGAGTTCATGGCCGCACGCGATTGGGCACGCCTGGGCAACCTATATCTACAGGATGGTCTATGGAACGGCGAGCGCGTTCTGCCTGCGGGATTTGTCAACTTCGTGAGCACCGTGGCCCCCGCCTGGGCCGCCGACAAGCGCCCCATCTACGGCGGCTTCTTCTGGATCAACGGCACTGGCGCCTTCCCTGCCTTGCCCACCTCCGCGTACTACATGCTTGGCGCGGGCGGGCAATTCGTGATCATCGTCCCCTCGCACGACCTTGTCGTGGTGCGGATGGGTTTCGACAAGGGCTCGCCCATGGCGGCGGCAGGGCTGCAGCGCGCATTGACGCTGCTCATGGAGGGGCTGCCACGCACGCGGTAGCGGGTTAACTTGGCGTGCGCTTTAGCGAGATGCTCCGCCCCGAATCGGCGGTCAGTTGGAGTCATTTGCACACTTTTACCTGGATGACCGCTATCGCTGCACAGCAGTCATCGTATGCCTATACGGCTGCCCGCATAAGAATGCTCACTTTTATATAGCATCTAGTGATTACCCATCAAGCGCTAGAGGCCAATTTTTCTCAATTTTCATCCGTCTGGCGCTGCCCTAGCCGCTTGAGGGACGCGCCCCATGGACACTGTGATTAAAATCAGTGCCCCGCCACCCGTCCCTCCACCCCATGACGGCGCTGCCCTCCCCCACCCCGTCCTCCCCACCCCCCATCCAACTCACCCGCTTCCACCGCACGCGCCTCATGCAAATCTGGCGCTCTGCGGGTTGGCCGTGCAAGGACGCGCTGGAGATTGACCTGCTGGCCGCGCAGTTGGTGGCGCTGCATGTGTCGCCCGAGGGGTTCGAGTCGCTGCGGCTTACCGATGAAGGCATTCGCACCCTGGCCATCGCGCGCCAGCGCGGTGTGCGGGCTCTGAGCACGCACGACCGGCTGGCGGCAAAGTTTGCCGAGCACCTGCTGGCGGCGGGGCGCATCGTGTGGCGGGAGTTGTCGCTGCGTGCGGTGGTGGATGGGCCGGCGCCGCAGCCGCCTGCCAACCCGCTGGATACCGCCGCGGCCACCGCACCAACCGGCAGCACCACCAGCATCAGTAGCACTACCCAGCGCCACAACACTCCGCTGTGGAGCGAAGACACCGACACCCCCGCCACCCGCGCCGCGGCCAATGTGTGGCGCATGGCGCGGCCCGATCTCTTCTCGGTGCGCAACACCACGGTGCCGGCCTACTTGCAGCCGATGGTGCATGAGGTCAAGGCGAGCCGGGCCGACCTGCTGTCGGACCTGCGGCACGACGCCAAGCGGCAGGCCTACCAGTGGCTGTGCGAGGAGTGCTATTACGTGTTCCCGGCGGGTGTGGCGGAGGTGGACGAGATCCCCGAGCACTTTGGCGTGTGGGTACTGCACGGCGGGCTGGACGATGGTGATGGGGGCCGCTTTGAGCTGCTGCGGCCCGCGCGGCATGCCACCTGCGCCCTGCCCTTTGCAGTGTGGATGGCGCTGTGCAAGGCCACGCCAATGCGCAGCGAGGCGGAGCTGGCGCAGGCGCACCTGGGCGAACCGGGCGCGGGGGACGCTGCGGCGGATGAGCTGCTGCCGCCCGACGACAGCCCCCCGCCCTGCACCGAGGCCCCATGACCTACACCGTGGCGGTGCGGGAGCTGTGTGAGTTCACCGCCAAACAGGGCGACCTGGACCTGCGCTTCACGCCCGCCCCCACAGCACTCGAAGGCATAGCCGGCCATGGCGTGGTGGCCGCGCGCAGGGGCAAGGGCTACCGGGCCGAGGTGGCGCTGAGCGGTAGCTACCAGACGCTGCAGGTGCGCGGCCGTGCCGACGGCTACGACCCAGTCCAGCAACGCATCGACGAGGTCAAGACCTTCAAGGGGCGGCTCGACCGCCAGCCCGCATCACACCGCCACCTGCACTGGGCGCAGGCCAAGGTGTATGGCTGGCTGCTGTGCCAGCAAGAGCGGCTGGCGCACATCGACGTGGTGCTGGTGTACTTTGACATCGGCTCGCAGAAGGAGACTGTGTTTTCCGAGCACTGCACCGCCGACGAACTGCGCGAGCACTTTGAGGCGCAGTGCCAGCGCTTTTTGGCGTGGGCCGAGCAGCAGGTGGCGCACCGCACGGCGCGCGATGCGGCGCTGGGCGCGCTGGTGTTTCCGTTTGGCGGCTTTCGTGCGGGGCAGCGCCCGCTGGCCGAGGCCGTGTACAAGGCGGCCACCGGTGGCCGCTGCCTGCTGGCCCAGGCGCCCACGGGCATTGGCAAGACCATGGGCACGCTGTTCCCGCTGCTCAAGGCGGCGCCGGCGCAGCAGCTCGACAAGGTGTTCTTTCTGGCTGCCAAAACCTCGGGCCGGCAGACCGCGCTGGACGCACTGGCGCGCCTGGCCGACAGCGCGCCCACGCTGCCGCTGCGCGTGCTGGAGCTGGTGGCGCGCGACAAGGCCTGCGAGCACCCCGACAAGGCCTGCCACGGCGAGTCGTGCCCGCTGGCGCAAGGCTTTTACGACCGGCTGCCCGGGGCGCGCACTGCGGCGCTGCAGGCTGCGCGCAGCGGTGCGGCGTCGGCGTCGGCGGAAGTGGCCCGGGGTGCGGCAGAGGCAGCGGCACCGAATGCCCCGCCCCATCACCACCACAGCGTGCCGCTGCACCAGGCACAGGTGCGCGACGTGGCGCTGGCCCACCGGGTGTGCCCCTACTACCTCAGCCAGGAGCTGGCCCGCTGGGCCGACGTGGTGGTGGGCGACTACAACTACTACTTTGACTTTGGCGGCCTGTTGCACGGGCTGACGCAGGCCAACCAATGGCGCGCCGGGTTGCTGGTGGACGAGGCCCACAACCTGGTGGAGCGCGGCCGCAAGATGTACAGCGCCGAACTGCGCCCCGACACGCTGGCGGCGGCCCGCACATCGCCCGCTGCCAGCCGCCACCCCGCGTTGAAAAAGGCGCTGGACAAGGTGCGCCGCTGCTGGGTGGCGCTCGACAAAGCGCAGGCAGCAGACTATGCCGTGTACGACGCCTTTCCGGAGGCGCTGCTGGGCGCATTGCAGCAGTGCGGCACCACGCTGTCAGACCACTTTTCCGACCACCCGGCCGACCTTGATGTGGCGCTGCAGACCTTCTACTTCGAGGCGATGCACATCACGCGCCTGGCCGAGCTGCTGGATTCGAACTCGCTGGTGGACATTGCCCGGCCTGCAGCGCACACATCGCACCTGTCGCGCCCGGGAAGCGCCGCCGCCAAGCCCGGCAGCGCCACGGTGTACATCCGCAACGTGGTGCCCGCGCCTTTTCTGCAACCCCGGCTGGAGGCCGCGCACACCAGCACGCTGTTTTCGGCCACGCTGCAGCCTGCGCGCTACTACGCCGACCTGCTGGGCTTGCCCGATCAGCATGTGTGGGTGGACGTGGAGTCGCCGTTTGAGAGTGCGCAGCTCAAGGTGCAGGTGGCGCGCCACATCTCCACGCGCTATGCAGACCGCTACGCCTCGCTGGCGCCGATTGCCGAGCTGATGGCGCAGCAGTTCAATGCGCGGCCGGGCAACTACCTGGCGTTTTTCAGCAGCTACGAATATCTGCAGCAGGTGGCCGATGGGTTTGCGCGGCGGCACCCGCACCTGCCGCACTGGCGCCAGTCGCGCCGCATGCTCGAAGCGGAGCAGCGGCAATTTCTGGAGCGTTTTACCGACACCAGCGAAGGCATTGGTTTTGCCGTGCTGGGCGGCGCGTTTGCCGAGGGTATCGACCTGCCGGGCCGGCGGCTGATTGGCGCGTTTCTGGCCACGCTGGGCCTGCCGCAGGTCAACCCCGTCAACGAGCAGATTCGCCAGCGCACGCAGGCACTGTTTGGGGAAGGGTATGACTACACGTACCTCTACCCCGGGCTGCAAAAGGTGGTGCAGGCCGCAGGCCGGGTGATCCGCACGCCCAGCGACGAAGGCGTGGTGCACCTGATGGACGACCGGTTCGGGCGGGCTGAAGTGCGCATGCTGCTGCCCGGATGGTGGAAGGTGGAGTGATCTACAAAAAAGGCCGCTCGCCCTGGGGCGACCGGCCTTGCAAGACTGCGAAGCAGCCAACAGAGAGAGTCAATCGTCAGGTTGCGGCGGGCTCTGCCACCACCAGCTGCTTGGCCCTGCCGCGCTGGCGGAAGAACACAAAGGTCTGCCACAGGATGAATGCAACGATCAGGCTGATCAACGTGCCGCTGATGGGCCGGTTGATGAACACATCGAAGCTGCCGCGCGACAGCAGCATGGAGCGGCGGAAGTTCTCCTCCAGCATGGGGCCCAGGATGAAGCCCAGCATCAGCGGTGACGGGTCCATCTCCAGCCGCATGAAGAGGTAGCCCAGCGCCCCGAAGGCCACGGTGATGAACACGTCGTCCAGGTTGTTGTTGATGCTGTAGGTGCCGATGCAGCAGAAGAACAAAATGGCCGGGAACAGCACGTTGTACGGGATCTTGAACACCGACAGCCAGTAGCGCACCAGCGGCACGTTCAGGATGAGCAAAAAGCAGTTGCCGATCCACATGCTGGCCACCAGGCCCCAGAACAGCTCAGGGTGGCCGGCGATCATGTTGGGGCCGGGCTGGATGCCCTTGATGATGAACGCGGCCATCATCAGCGCCATCACCGCGTTCTCGGGGATACCGATGCTCATCAGCGGGATGAAGCTGGTGCGCGCGGCGGCCTCGTCGGCAGCGGCCTGGCCGGCCACGCCTTCGATGGAGCCGTTGCCGATCTCGTGCTTGTACTTGCTGACCTTCTTGTCCAGCGCGTAGGCCGCAAACTGCGCGATCACCGGGCCGCCGCCGGGCAGGATGCCCAGGATGGAGCCCACTACGCTGCCGCGCAGGGCGCTCGGGATGATGCGCTTGAACTCGGGCCATGTGGGGATGAGCTTGATCTTGCCGTTGAAGGGCGAGCGCTCTTCGCGGGCATCCAGGTTCTTGGTGATCTCGGCGATGCCAAAGCAGCCGAGCGCAATGCTCACGATGCCCACACCATCGGCCAGAAACGGCATGTCGAAGGTGAAGCGCGCCAGGCCGCTGTTGACGTCCGTACCGATCGAGCCCAGCAGCACACCCACCATGCACATGGCCAGGCCGTTGAGCAGGCTGCCCGTGGTCACAAAACTCACGCACACAAAGCCCACCAGCATCAGCGCGCAGTAGTCTGCCGGGCCGAACAGGAAGGCCACCTCACCCAGGCTAGGGGCCAGAAACGCCAGCACCACAATGGCCACGGTGCCACCGATGAAACTGGAGACCCCCGCCGTGAACAGCGCCAGGCCCGTCTTGCCTTTGAGCGTCATCTGGTACCCATCGATACACGCCACGATGCTGCTGGCGTGCGGGATCTTCATGGTGATGGCGCTCACGCTGTCGCCGTATTGCGCCCCGTAGTAGATGCCGGCCAGCATGATGAGTGCGCCGGTGGTGTCGATGGAATACGTCAGCGGCAGCAACAGGCTGATGGTGGCCAGCGGGCCCAGGCCCGGCAGCAGTCCCACCAGGGTGCCCACGGTGCAGCCGAGGGCACAGAACATCAGGTTCTGCAGTGTGAGCGCGTGGCTGAAGCCGAACGCGAGGTTGTGGAGGACGTCCATGGTGATGACCTCAGTACAGCGGCAGGTTGACGCCCAGCAGCTTCTGGAACATGAAGGCAATGCCCACCAGCACCGCCGCGATCTTGAGATTGCGCACCACCGAGTACGACGTGCCTGCAAACCCCGAGCAGAACACCAGGAAGACGATGCCCGCGATCATGTTCACGAAGTGCGACAGCGCGGCAAAGCCGCACAGGCTGCCGAGGATGATGGCGATGTTGCGGTATTGAAAATCCATCGGCACGGGCGCCACCAGGCGCGCGCGCACCACGGTGATGCCCCCGATGGCAAAAAGTATGCAGCTGACGATGAACGGGAACAGCCCCGAGCCAGCGCGGCTGAGCGAGCCCAGCGAGTAGCCCATCGACGGCAGGCCAAAGCCCAGCGCCAGGGCCATGAGGGCAAAGCCTCTGACCAGATTGCGATTGATCATGAAAAGTCTGTCTCCTGAAACGTTATGCTGGTGGACTATCCCCATCGAACCTGATCGCTGGCTGATCTGGGCCATGCGTAATTTCACGTAGAACGTAGAGCCGACCCATGCGCCTCCTCCTGGTGGAAGACGATCCCGTGTTGAGCCGCACCATGGCGCACGGCCTTGAAAACGCAGGCCACCGCGTCGAGCTGGCCCACACCATCGAAGAAGCCCAGCACTGGTGGGCCGTGCAAGCCTTTGACGCCGTGCTGCTGGACCTCAACCTGCCCTATGCCACACACGCTCGCAGCGGCCTGGGCAGCGGTTTGACGGCTTTGCGCTGCGCCCGTGCACGCGGCGACCGCACGCCGGTGCTGGTGCTCAGCGCGCGTGACAGCACCGAAGAACGCATTGCCGGGCTGGATGCAGGCGCCGACGACTACCTGGGCAAGCCCTACGAACTCAAGGAAGTGGAAGCCCGCCTGCGCGCCCTGCTGCGCCGCGCCAGCGGCACGGCCGACCTGGTGACCGTGGGCCAACTGGCGCTGGACCGCCTGGCGCGCCGCGTCAGCGTGGCGGGGCAACCGCTGGAGCTGCCCGCGCGGGAGTTCGACCTGCTGTGGGAGCTGATGACGCCCCCCGGCCGCGTGCTGAGCAAAGCCGACCTGTCCTCGCGCCTGTCCGATGCGGGCGAGGTGCTGGGCGAAAACGCACTGGAGGCCTCGTTTTCGCGCTTGCGGCGCAAGATCGCGGGCAGCGGCGCCGCGATCCGCACCCTGCGCGGGCTGGGTTATGTGCTGGAGGACGAGGCAACCAGTGCCTAGCGCCAGCCAGGCACTCGGGCGCCAGCCGCCCGCCCTGCGCCAGCGCATCGGGCGCCGCGTGTTGTTGTCACTGGTACTGATCTGGGGACTGGGCAGCGCCGTGGTTCTGGGCGTGGGCAACCATTTTGTGGCCCAGGCCTTTGACCGTGCGCTGCTGGACGACGCCCATGCGCTGGCGGCCCACGTGCGCGGCGGGAGCCCAGGGGCCGACGCGCTGCGGCTGGACCTGACCCCGCGCGAGGTGGGCCTGCTGCGCTTTGACCAAAGCGAGACCGTGTGGTTTGCTGTGTATGGGCCCGAAGGCATCTTCATCGCGGGCGACCACGACCTGGCGGCGGGCAACGTGGCCCCGGGCAGCACCCACGCGTTTTCGCAGCTCGCGCATCAAGGGCGCGAACTGCGCCGCGTGAGCCTGCACATTGCAGGCTCCCCCTCCTTCACGGTGGTCATGGCGCAAACCACGGCCGAGCGCACACAGCTGCTGCGCAGGCTGCTGGTGTATTCAGGCCTGGCCCAGCTGTGGCTGCTGGTGGTGCTGGGCTCATGGCTGTTGCGTGGCATCGAACGCGACCTGCGGCCACTGACCACGCTGCAGGATGCGGTGGACCAGCGCGACGCCGCCGACCTGCAGCCCCTGCCACAGGCGCTGACGCAGCAGGCAGGCACCCGCGATGTTCAACGCCTGAGCATGGCCCTGGATGGCCTGCTGGCGCGGGTGCAACACAGCCTGCATGCGCAGCGCGAGTTCGCCGGCAACGTGGCGCACGAGCTGCGCACGCCCCTGGCGGGTATCCGCGCCCAGGCCGCCCATGCGCTGGCACAGGACGACCCCGCCATCTGGCGCAGCGAACTCGAAGGCATCAAGCAGGCCGAACAGCGGGCCAGCCGCACGGTGGACCAGCTTCTCGCGCTGGCACGCGCGGCCGAAGGCGGCATTGCGCTGACGCTGCAGACGATCGCGCTCAACGCCCTGGTGCGCGATGTACTTCTGCGCTTTTTATCGCGCGCAGACGCCCTGGGCGTAGACCTGGGGGCCGAAGGCCTGGAGCAGACCGTGGAGGTGCGCGCCAGCGCGGCCCTCATGGAAGGCATCTTGAACAACCTGCTGGACAACGCGCTGCGTTATGGGCGCGGCAACACGCCCCGCATCACCGTCGCACTGCAGGTGCGGGGCGAGCACGTGGTGCTGAGCGTGGCCGACAACGGCCCCGGGGTGGACGCTGCACTGGCGCAGCGCCTGCTGCAGCGCTGGGCACAAGGCGACCAGGGCGTGCGCCTGGGCCAGGGTGCGGGGCTGGGGCTGTCCATCGTGGCGCGCTACGCGCAGCTGATGGGCGGACGGCTGGCACTGGACCCGGCACAAGACGGCCCAGGGCTGGTCGCCAGCGTCTGGCTGCCACACGCCCGGCCGGCAGACTGAGTGGCCGGCGGGAATGGCGGCGGCGGCGGCGGCAGCAGCAGCAGCGACAGACCGGCACTTGACGCACATCAAGACCGCGCACCCCCATGAGCCGCCACAATCACCCCGTGCCCCACATCCCCCGCCCTTCCTCCGCGTCGCCATCCACGGCCCTCCACCACTGGCCACAGTTCGCCAAAGGGTCTGTGGGCCTATCGGTCCTGGTGCTGACAGCCCTGGTACTTTCGGGGTGTGATCGGGCTGGCGAGATCCCTGCAACATCCAGCACTGCCGAGGCTGATTTCGGCACCCTCGTGGCAGCATGTACACAGTTCCTCGCCGCGCGCGAACCCCATGTGCGCCCCGGCGGCAGCGGCGAATGGACCAAGACTGGCCACAGCCCCGCCCTGGTACAGCGCGAAATCAACCGCACCGAATCGCCCGTCACACCCTACGTCGGCAAGATCGTCATCAGGGACAACGAAGCCCAGGCCACGGCCACCACCGAGGCCGCCGCACAGGCCATCACCCTGACCCCCGCGCACCTGCTGTCCAACCGCACCCACACCTTCATCTACAGCTTTGACGGCAAGCTGTGGCGTTGGCAAAACGGACAGCGACTGACCAAGATTCCGGGACAGAACGACAGCACGGTGGCGCTGACGCTGGCGGACGTGGATGCGGCGGGGCCGAAGGGCTTCGCGGGGTGCGTGCCGCGTTGAGTCGCAGAAAGAATGCTATTAAATTAATAGCTATTAACGCTTATTGATAAAGCGCCAGAGACTGATTTCATTCATATTTTTCACTTTGAGTTTGCATTGCATTGCAAGTGCTGCGCGCCATTGATCTCCTGGCGTGCTTGCAAAGGTCTCTGTGTTCGATTCGAATCAATAGTGCGTCCAAGCTGACTTCCTTTCAGGAGCCACAATGTTCCAGCCCACCGCCTCCCCACCAATGGCCTCTGCAGGCGCTCATTCAGCGCCTACACAAGCAGGCGCCACAGCCATTCTCCTGCTCGCGCTCACGGTGAAGAGTAAGCGCCAAGCAGTGCAGACATTGCCATGAGCCCATCACCTTTTCCGTACGACGGCCCAGAGGAGTTGCGCGCACCGATCCTTGCAGCGCTGCGCCGTGTGGTCGATCCCGAGGTAGCCATGAACGTGGTGGATGTGGGGCTGATCTACGGCGTCACCGTAGCGCAAGGAAAGCTGCATGCCCTGGTCACCATGACCTCTGCAGCGTGCCCCGTGACCGACGTGATCCTGGAAGAAATCGAAACCGAGCTCGACCGCGACATGCCACCGGAGTTGCTGATCCAGGTCGAGCTGGTCTGGGAGCCACCATGGACCACCGACCGCTTGAGCGAGGGCGCCAAGCGCTTCATGGGATGGTGACTCCTCCGGCGGGCTCACCTCCTGCCAGGCAACGCGCTGCATCCACCCGTGCCACCACCTTGGTCCCCATCCTCTTGATACTGGTGGCACTGGCGCTGCTGAGCGGCATCGCTGGAGGCCTGCTGCGAGCAGGTAGGGTGCTCTCTTTGCCCTTTCCGACGGGCCATTGGTTGGGCAACGCAGCGGTGAGCCACGGTGCACTGATGATTTGCGGGTTCATGGGCACCGTCATCGGTATCGAGCGGGCCGTTGCGGTCAAGCGGCACTCTGCCTGGCTGGCGCCGGTAGCCTCTGGTTTGGGAGGGCTGTGCCTGCTGGCCGGCCAGACGACTGCGGGGGCCTGGCTGCTCGCCGTGGCCGCAGTGGTTTTCGTGGGGGTCAATGTGGTGGTGGTTCATCGTCAGCGTGCGGCCCATACCATCTTGCTGCTCGCTGGCGCACTCGCCTGGCTCACGGGTAGCTTGTTGTTCCTGCGCCGGCCGGGGGACGCGTCCAGCGTGCCGTGGTGGTTTGCATTTCTGGTGATGACGATTGCCGCCGAGCGACTGGAAATGACGCGGTTAATGCGCCGGCGCCCGGGTGCACAGCTTTCGCTGGGGCTGCTCCTGGGTGCGATGGCTGTGGGTGCAGCGCTGTCAGCGTTCTCACCGCGGGCGGGCGGGGTGCTCTACGGTTTTTCGTTGTTTTTCCTGGCCCTGTGGCTTGGCATTTTTGACATCGCACGCCGCACCGTGCTGGCCCAGGGCTTGGCGCGTTTCATGGCCGTGTGCTTGCTGGGCGGCTACGTTTGGCTGGCGGTTGCCGGGTTGGCCTGGACGGGCACAGCGCTGGGCCTTCCGCTGCGGGATGCCGCACTGCACGCGCTGGGGCTGGGGTTTATCGTGAGCATGATGATGGGGCACGCTCCGGTCATCCTCCCCGCCATTGCCCGCATCAAGCTTCAATTCGGCTCACTGTTCTATGTGCCGCTGGCGGCCCTGCATCTTTCACTGATCGTGCGGTTGGGCATCGGTCTGTACGACCCTGCGTGGCGGGGCACCGGTGCCCTGCTCAACGCCGTAGCCATTGGCTTGTTTGCTGCCACAGTGGTCGGGGCCGCAGTGTTCTGGCACATGCGCCACCGCCCACAACCAGCTGTGTGACGAAGTTGTGGCCATCCCTGGCGGCACGTGGCCAGGGGCGAAGGCTGCGGAGTGAACACGTTGAGGACAAGCGCCCCTCTCATCTATTTGGACGGGATGCGCAAGCGTTTCAACAAGCCGTCCACCATCAGCATCAGCAGCGCCCCCCGCAATGGATCCTGGCTATCTGTGACGTCTGTCAGGGAGCCATGGATGACCCAAATTGCCCGGCCATTGAAGTTGTAGTCGCTGCCTTGCAAGTGCCTCGCCAGAGTCTCGACTTCTTCGAAATCGTCCTCAGAAACGGTGTGATCGACAGTGATGGTGATGCTCATGGGGTCCTCAACAAACAAAGCGCTCGATGGAGCACGGAGGACTTTTTTGTGGTCAATAGCTGCAAGCTTGCGCCCGCCAGGGCGCGGGGCGACTCAGCGTTTTCTGTAGTCCTCGGGCATTGCCGCCTTGTTAGCTTAGCGAGCCCATGACCGAATCCGTGTCGGCCGTTATCGCCTCTACCACCAATAGATGCAGAAGCTTTTCACGAATCTTGTCCTCCGGGTCGATGACGACCACATCTGCCGCCTCACCACGAACAATTCCAAACTGCTGGTCTTCGAAGTTGGGGTCGGTTTTCTGAAGGAACTGCGTCAATGCTACGATGCGCGTGAATGCGTCATCCGGCACCGTTTGCGCAACGGTGATCTTGATACACATAGCTGACCTTGGTTCTGGAGTTGCTAAAACCGGGGGCGAAGAGACCCAGCTCCAGTGGTCATCGATGCTTTGCCCAGCATGCGCTTATTTCATGGCCGTGGATATGGGCGTGGTCCTACATCGGCAAGTTGCTGGTGGCGCGAAATATGCAACGCGGTAGGGCGTGCTGGAGCCTGAGATTGCCGGCAGCCCCAACACCTGCATCGTGGCCCTTTGCGCCAGCGTGGGCATGGCGGCAAGCCGGTGCGTCGCGTCTAGGGCCGTCGCCGCCGAAGGGCACAGATACCGCCAATCGCCAAGAGTGCAGACATCACCACCGAAGCCCATTCAGACAGGGTGGGAATGGATGCGACGATCACCCCTGGCGGCGCAACCCCGACCCGCAGGGTGTACGAGTCGGAGGACGGCCCGCTGCCCCACGTCCAGGTGTAGTCGCCAGGGGTCAAGCCCAGGGTTGCAAGGGTGGCGGCAGACCAGCTGGCTGACGAACTGAGTGGATCACCTGCAACATAGGCCTGGGGCACAAACAATGCCAGCGCGCCAAAAAGCCCCACCATGTCGCCGCTACCCCCATCTGCATTTGTCAGACCGCCCGGGCCAAAAGATGCGGGCCCGTTCAGCGGACCAAATGCCTGGATGGATGCCCCGGGCGTTCCCACGCGCAATATCGCGCTGACGGGAATGACCAATGGGGTCACGGACAAAGCCCCCAGCGCTCCCAGCGACGTCGTATCGAGTGTCCCTGCTCCACTTGCCACGACGTTACCGCCGCTCTCATAGATGTAGGTCGTGTAGACAGCATGCGCGTTGCAGCAAGCCAGCAGCAAAGCAGCGGCCAAAGCCTTGAAGATTTTCATTTCCATCCCTTTTGCGCACGTTTGTAACACGCTGCCATGGATTTCACGCATCAAACTTGGCCGCTCAAGACTATGAGCGTATGCGCCCACTGCGCGACCGTTTCCAACACCCAGCGCATGGTCAACCCAGCGTCCCAAAGGCTGTGCACCAGCGTCAGCCGCAAGGGCGCCTTGTGGGGTCTGGCGGTCTTCGACGAGAATGGCAACAGGGTGCACCGCAAAACATGCCGGGCGCACCCGTTGAAGAACGCGTTTCCTCATTCCGTCCAACGCCATTGACCAGCATGTAGGCAGTCACCCGGTGAAGTGTTTCTCCCGGGGGATGTTCGAGCCCAGTTTGTCTTACTCTAAATCCTACCTATGGCGACCAAAACCATGCAATCAAAGGACGCTGCCATCTCCGATGTCCTGAATCAGAACGTCGAAGCGGCCGAGCAGATCAAAGCTGCTGCAAGCGAATTGGAAGTGGTTCATGCCGTGCTGTCCACCAAAGTGCAGCCCAAGGCTGCTGAGGGCGATCTGCAGGCCGCAGTCGAACGGACGGCGGAGATCGAACAACAGCTCAGTGAGACGGCACAGGCACTGGACAAATCCAACGAGATGCTGCGAGAGATTGATGCAAACCAGGGCGCAAGCACGCCCGCCAAGAAATAGCCCCCGGGACCCGTTCCCCTGAATAGGGCCTGCGGGGAGACCGGTCCCCGTCTGTGCCACATCCTCTCGGGCCGGGCAGGCCCTAGGTGTACCGTAGCGGCCGGGGAACAGCTCCCCTAAATACCCCCTGCCCTCCTCCGCATCTGCAGAGCGATAGCCGCCCTGCTGCACCGCTTTCTCCACCGCCTCCCGCGTCAACGTGGGCACAAAACTTTCGATGAAGTGGTAAGCGTAGCCACGCAGCCAGGCGCCACGGCGCAGGCCCAGGCGGGTCAGGTTGACCTCGAACAGGTGGCCCGCGTCGATCAGACGCAGGTGGCGGTCGCGCTCGGCGTCCACGGCAATCGAAGCGACGATGCCCACGCCCATGTCCAGCTCCACATAGGTCTTGATCACGTCGGCATCCATGGCGGTGAGCACGATGTCGGGGGCGATGCCCTCGCGGGCAAAGGCCTCGTCGATGTGCGCGCGGCCCGTGTAGCCCAGCTCGTAGGTGATGATGGGGTACTGCGCCAACTGCTCCAGCGTCACCGGTCCCTCCAGCTCCAGCAGAGGGTGGCCCGGGGGCACGACGATGCTGTGGGTCCAGCGGTAGCATGGCAGCGTGACCAGTGCGTCATAACCCGCCAGTGCCTCGGTGGCCACGCCGATGTCAGCCTCGCCGCTGAGCAGCATCTCGGCCACCTGGCGCGGGGAGCCCTGGTGCAGGTGCAGCGACACCTGCGGAAACAGCGCCCGGAAGTCGCGCACCACCTGGGGCAGCGCATAACGCGCCTGCGAGTGTGTGGCCGCCACCGACAGCCGGCCTGTGGCGCTGTCGCTGAAATCCTGGCCCGCGCGCTTGAGGTTGTCGGCCTCCAGCAACAGGCGCTCCACCGTGGGCAGCAGCGCCTCGCCGGGTGGCGTGAGGCCCGTCAGGCGCTTGCCCGCACGCACAAAAATCTCCACGCCCAGTTCTTCTTCCAGTTCGCGGATCTGGCGGCTGACGCCAGGTTGCGAGGTGTGCAGCATGTGGGCCACTTCGGTCAGGTTAAAGCCGCGCCGCACGGCTTCGCGCACGGAGCGCAGTTGCTGAAAGTTCATAGAAGCCCGTCAGAGAGAAAGAAGGTGACCGCCACTGCAGCGCCCGGTGAGGGTGGGTGCGGATGGCGGCCAGAGGGCACACCGGTCATTTGCAGCACGTCAAACACTATATTTTTGATAGCTACTAGCGCTTACCCATCAAGCGCCAGGGCCAATTTTTATTGATTTTTTGCAGGTAGGAATGTTCACATCCCCCGCTGGCTCAGGTCGGGGGCATAGCGATCGGCCTGGATGTCGGGCGACAGGCCGTGGGTGACGACCTCGTCGGTGATCGACAGGAACTGCGCGTTCCACTGTTCCCACGCCGCGCGCAGGCGCTCGAACACCTCGGGGTGCTTGTGGCGCAGGTTGGCGCGCTCCAGCGTGTCGTCCTCCACGTCGAACAGGAACTCGTTGTCGTTGATCTTGAGGTACTTGAAACGGCCCTCGCGCACGGCGCGCTGGCGTTGCGACTTGTAGCGCCAGAACAAGGTGCGCGGGTGCACACGGGCATGGCCCTCCAGCACGGGCAGGATGTTCTCGCCGTCGGATGGGTAGTCGGCGTCGGGCGCCACGCCAGCCGCCGCCAGCAGTGTGGGCAACCAGTCCATGGTGGCGGTGACCTGGTCGCTCACCTGCGGCGCAATGCGTGCGGGCCAGCGCAGCAGCGTGGGCACACGGATGCCGCCTTCGAGCAGCTCGGTCTTCTGGCCAGTAAAAGGCCAGGTCTTGGAAAAACGCTCGCCGCCGTTGTCGCTGGTGAACACCACGATGGTGTTGTCCGCCAGGCCCTGCTCCTGCAGCGCGTGCAGCACCTGGCCCACGGCGCCATCGAGCGACCGCACCATCTTGCCGTAGGTATGCAGGTTGCCGCCGTCATAGTGAAAGAGGTCCTTGAGGCCCAGAGAGACCTCTTCGTCCTCGGGCCCCACCCAGGGCCAGTGCGGCGCGGTGAAGTGCAGCGACAAGAAAAATGGCTTGCTGCCGGCGCTGCGCCCGCGCAGCCAGCCCGATGCCTCGTCGGCCAGCAGCTGCGTGTAGTAGCCGACACGCTCCACCGGCACCTCGCCTTCGTACAAATCGCGCGGCACGGCTTCGCCCACGCCAGGCTTGTGCGTGAAGTAGTCGATCGCGCCGCCGTAGTTGCCAAAAAATCGGTTGTAGCCGCTCTTGAGCGGGCCGAACGTGGGCAGGCTGCCCAGGTGCCATTTGCCGATCAGCGCGGTGTCGTAGCCCGCATTGCGCAGCAGCGAGGGCAGCGTGGGGTGCTCGGGCGGCAAGCCATGCACATGGGCCTTGCGCACCAGGGGTTCCTCCAGCCCGCCGCGCAGCCGGTACTGGTAGCGCCCAGTGATGAGCGCAAAGCGCGTGGCCGAGCACACGGCCGAGTTGGCATAGGCCTGCGTGAAGCGCACGCCCTCGCCCGCCAGCGCATCCAGGTGCGGCGTGCTGAAGTCGGCCTGGCCATACACGCTCAGGTCCGCCCAGCCCAGGTCGTCGGCCAGAATGAAGACGATGTTGGGCGGTTGCAAGGGCTTGTTGGTCATGCCGCGCCCTTGGCTTTGCCTTGCGCGTCCTGCGCAGACCAATGGCGCTCCAGCTTCAGGTCGCGCAGCGCCTGTTGCGCAAAACGCGGCTCGAACCAGGCGTTCACGTCAAAGCCCTGGCGGATGAGGTTGAGCTTGAGGCCATCGTCCACCACACCCTGGTAGCCTGCCACCAGCGCCTCGTCGATAAGCGGCGAGAACCGGCTGGCCAGCTGCTCGCCCTCGAACTCGGCACGCACGCCGATCTCAGGGGCGCCGCTGTGGTCCACCACCAGCTTGATGTAGGCCTCGCGGTGGGACTCCTGGGAGGCCCAATGGGCACTGCGCACCACCTGGTGCACCAGGCGCTGCGCCAGCTGTGGGCTGCCGGTGATGAAGTCCTGCGTGGCCAGCACACCCGCGTTGATGGTGAACGCAGGCCCGCGCCCCTTGGTGCTCAGCGGGATGTTCACGCCCTTGTCGCGCAGCAAGAACAGGTCGGAGCCGCCAAAGGTCGCGTCGATCTCGCCCGCCACCACGGCGGCCTTGGAACTGGGCCAGTCCAGGTTGATGAGCTTGACGTCTTTTTCAGTGAGCCCGGCCGTGGCCAGCAGGTTGTCAAAGGGCCGCTGGTAAGCCGTGCCCTTGAGCACCGACACCTTGCGCCCCTTGAGCTCGGCCACTGAGCTGATCTTCACGCCCGGCGCGGTGGCCAGATAGCTGTTGGAGCCGCGCCCCGTGGGCAGCAGGTAGCGTGTGGGCAGGCCGCGCGAGCGGCCAATGACCGAGGCCAGATCGCCCAGGAACACCACGTCCAGCTGCTTGGCCGACAGGGCCTCGGCCACAGCCGGGCCCGCCCCCCGGAAGAACTTCCAGTCCACCGTGATGCCGTCCTTGGCGAACTCTTCTTCGAGCCACCGGTTGGCATGCGCCACCGCCAGCGCGCTGCTGCCAGGCGAAGGCTTGTTGGCCGTCCCCAGGTCGGGCGAACCGATACGGACGACTTTGGTCGGCGTCTGTGCACGCAGCACCATGGGCGCTGCGAGCGCGGCTGCGCCAGTGAGAAGGAGGGATCGGCGGGTGGAGAAAAATCCTGTGGGTTGTTGCGTCATGAAAAACTCTGGAACAAAAGGGGTTAGAAAAGAAGCGCTCAGACGGCAAACTGCCACTGCGAGGCGGGAGCAATCTGCTCGCCGCGCTTGAGCGGTGGCTCTGCCAGGTCGGCGGCGGGATGGGCTGAAAACTCTTTGAGCACGCCATCCTTGGCGGTGGTGAAGGCAAACGACGTGCGCTCACGCGGATGTGGCAAGTCCACCGGCACGATGCGGCGGATGCGGCCGGGGCGCGGCTCCATGACCACCACCTTGTTGCCCAGGTACACGGCCTCTTCCACGTCGTGGGTCACCAGGATCATGGTGATGCCTTCTTGTTGCCAGATGCGGTGCAGCTCTTGCTGCAGGTGGGCGCGGGTCATCGCGTCGAGCGCACCAAAGGGCTCGTCCAGCAGCAGGATGTCGGGCCGGTTGACCAGCGCCCGCGCAATGGCCACGCGCTGGGACATGCCGCCGGACAACTGGTGCGGGTAGGCCGTTTCAAAGCCTTGCAGGCCCACCAGTTCGATGTGCTCGCGCACCGTGGCGCGCTGCTGGCCTTCGGTCAGGCTGGAGTTGAGCAGGCCCAGCGCCACGTTCTTCTCGACCGTGAGCCAGGGGAACAGCCGGTGCTCCTGGAACACGATGCCCCGGTTGAGGCTGGTGCCCACAATGCGCTGGCCGCCCAGCAGGATCTCGCCCTGGTAGTCGCCCTCCAGGCCGATGACCAGGCGCAGCAGCGTGGACTTGCCGCAGCCGCTGGAGCCCACGATGCTCACGAACTCGCCGGGTTCGATGGTGAGGTGAATGTCCTGCAGCACGGGCAGGGCTTCGCCCTTGACCTCGTACTGCTTGTTCAGGCCGCGGATGGCCAGGGTGCCGGCGTGTGCCATGGTGTATTTCCTATTCGAATGACGTTGTTCTTAGCTATTGGTCGAGACTGGCGCGGCCGAGGCCAGTGCCGCCGGGGAACTGGCTTTGCCAGGCCCCTGGGGGCGTCCCCCTGAGGGGGATGGCGCGCAGCGCCTCAGGGGGCACTAGTACTGCGCCACGGTGCGGTCGCGCCACGCCAGCAGGCGCTTCTCCAGCGCGGCCAGCAGCCAGTTCAGCGCAAACCCCACCAGGCCCACCACCACCACGCCAAACAGCACCAGGTCCATCCAGAAGTGCTCGCGCCCGTCGATCAGCGTGTTGCCGATGCCCTTGCCCGAGGCCAGCAGGTATTCCGCCCCCAGCGTGGCCAGCCAGGTGTAGATGAGCGACAGCTGGATGCCCGTGAACAGCGAGGGCGCGGCCGCTGGCGCCACCACACGGCGCAGCGTCTGCCACACGCTGAACTCGTACACGCGGGCCACCTCCAGGTATTCGCGCGGCACGCTGCGCAGGCCCTCGAAGGTGTTGAGCACTACCGGGAAAAACGCGGCCATCGCGACAAAGGCGATCTTGGCCGCGTCGCCCAGGCCGAACCACATCGACAGCATCGGAATCCACGCAAACAGCGAGATCTGCTTGAGCGTGTGAAAAGTTGGGCCCACCAGCTGCTCGGCCCAGCGCGACCAGCCCAGCAACGCCCCCACCGCCAGCCCGATGCTGGAGCCGATCACAAACCCCCAGGCCATGCGCCAAAGGCTGGCCGACAGCGCAACCCACAGCTCGCCACTGGCCACCTGGCCCACGCCGCGCTGCCACACGGCCAGCGGCGACACCAGCAAGGGCGAGGTCGAACCACCCCACTCCACCGCTACCCACCACACCGCCAGGATCAGCGTGGGCAACACCCAGCCTCGCAGGCGCCGGGGCACCCTTTGAAACACGTTCAACGGCACGTTCAGAGAAGACATGTGCATACCCCGCTCACAGCCCCGGCTTGCGCCAGCGCAGCAGCCACGCCTCGGAGGTCGCCAGCAGCTTGTCGATCACAAAACCCACGATGCCCACGGCCAGCACGGCGGCCAGCACCACGTCGAGCTGAAAAAGCTGGCGGCCATAGACGATGAGGAAACCAATGCCCTCGGAGGACGCGAGCAGTTCCACCACCACCAGCGCCAGCCATGCATGGGTGAGGCCGTAGCGCACGCCGTTCCAGATGGGCGCCGTGGCCGCAGGGAACACCACCTTGCGCAGCATCTGCCAGCGCGTGAAACCATACACACGCGCCACCTCCACCAGCCGGTTGGGCACGTTCTGAATGCCCTGGCAGGTGTTGATGGCCACCGGCACCAGGGCCGCCTTGGCAATCAACAAAAACTTCAGCCCCTCGTCAATGCCCACCACCAGGATCAGCAGCGGCAGCCAGCCGATCACTGGCACCTGGCTGAAAGCCTTGAAAAGCGGGAAGACGTAGTCGCGGAACGTGGGCGAGAGGCCCATGGCACTGCCCAGCACCAGGCCCAGGGCCAGGCCAATGCCAAAGCCCGCAAACACGCGGACCATGCTGATGGTGAGGTGGTCCCACAGCTCGCCGCTGGCCAGCAGTTCGCCAAATACCTTGAACACGGCGGCCTGTGGCGGCAGCACCTGCTCGGGCACCCAGCCCCACACGGCCGACAACTGCCACAAGGCCAGCAGCGCCAGCGGGAAGGGCCAGGCCCACAACCAGCGCCATCGCCCGTTGGCGCTCTGCCGTGCCTCGGCCAGCGCCTGAGGCTGCGCCGGGCGCTTGCCGGCAGCCAGCTGCGGCGCCCCCCCTGCCCCACCGCCCTGTGGGGCGGCATTCAACGCCTGGATCGTCATTGCGAACATGTCCTTTCTTGCCCGTGCGCCCCTTGCACTTCCACTCTGGGGTGCAGACAAAGACACACACGCCTTAACAACAAAAATGAATGTAAAAGAAGTTTGTTATAAAAATAAATAGTTAATGCTTATATGCAATGACAAAGATGTTTGCGGCATGAGCTGCGGCCCGGGCGTTATGTAGCCAGCGTCCAGGGCCTGGCGCGCCGGGAAAAAAGAACCCGCCGCGCACACCGTGCGGGCGGGTTGTCAAAGGGCCTCTCTCACGCCCATCCCACTCCAAGAAAATCGATCAAAGTGCGGCCAGCTCTCCGTTGCTGCCGTACACGGGCCAGTAACCTTCAAGCTTCAATTCTTTGAGCGCGGCATCCAGGTAGCGGCGGTCAAACCAGCTGTCGATCTCGGGCTTCTTGCGGATGAGCTTGAGCTTGTGGGCCTCGTCTGCCGCATCCTTGTAGCGCGCCACCAGGAACGGGTCGAGCAAGGGCGACAAGCGCACCCGCAAGGGCTGGCCGATGAAATCCTCGCGCCAGACCTTCTCGGGGTATTCGGCCTTGCCCCACAGCGCAAACAGCTCGGCGCGGCGGTTCTCGTCGGAATATTTGTGTGCGTACTGCACCACGGTCTTAACCACCCGTGCGACCACCTGGGGGTGGCGGACGGCAAAGTCATCGCTCACCAGCAGGGCGGTCTGGCGCGTGTACTTGAAGGAGTCTTCCGACGCCGACCAGACCACCTTGGCCAGGCCCTGGTCACGCAGCCGGAACAGGCCCACGTAGCCAAAGGCCGCGTCCACGTCCTTGGCGATGAGCGCGGCATCCGCGCTGGGGAAGTCCAGGTTGACCAATTTCACATCGCGCTCGCTCAGGCCCTTGTCGGCCAGGGCGCGCACGGCCGCGAGGTGCAGGTTGGTGCCTTTGAATACCGCCACCTTGCGCCCCTTGAGGTCTTCCAGGCGCCGGATGGTCGAATCCGGCGGCACGGCCAGGTACAGCCCCCCGCGCACCCCGCTGCCCAGGATGATCTTGGTCTTCACGTCGCTGGCGCGGTGCACGATGGAGGGCAAGTCGCCCTGCCAGGCAAAGTCAAGCTGCTTGTTGACCAGGGCTTCGTTCACGGCGGGGCCCGCGCCCTTGAAGAAGGTCCACTGCACCTTCACCCCGTCTTTCCTGAACTCCTCCTCCAGCCCACTATCGGTATAGGCCAGCGCGGCCGAGGTACCGCCGTGCCGCACCGGGTCGCTGCCCACGCCACCAGTGGCAACGCCGATGCGGATCACCTTCAGTGGCTCGGGTGCCTGCGCGGCGGCACTGCCCAGCCAAAGCCCCAGTGTCGTGGCGGCGACCGCTGCCGCTGCGGCCCTGCGCAGCACTGCATTCCATCGCGGTTTTCTCATGTGTTGACCTTTCGTGCCTGTTGTCATGAATCGACAGCCACTCTAGGCAGGCCAGCCACCGCCACCAACGACCAAAAACAGATATGCAAATTTGCGCATTGCCAGGCGCGGTGCACCGCTGCAGCGCGCGGATTTCCGACTATGCATATACGAACTGCTTCGTTGATGCGCTGCGCGTGCACTGTCCCAATCCCATGGGCGTTCTCTTTCATCCACCCTCGTTTCAGAAAGCAGCACCATGTCCAACCTCAACGACTTGCACCCCACCTTCACCCGCTTCGCGGTCGAGCCCTACACCCCCACCATCGGCGCCGTGGTCCACGACCTGGACCTGCGCCAGCCGCTGGACGCGGCCACGCAGGCCGAGCTGCGCCAGGCCCTGGCCCTGCACGAGGTGCTGTTCTTCCGCAACCAGCACATCACGCCGCAGCAGCAGGTGGACTTCACCCGCAGCTTTGGCAACGTGGCCGAGGTCAAGGCGTTCTTCCCCCGGCTGGAGAACCACCCCGAGATCGAGATCGTGGAGAGCACGGCCGAGCGCCCCAAGGCATCGAGCAACTGGCATGCCGACATCACCTGGCGCGAGCAGCCACCGCTGGGCACCAGCCTCTACGCGCAGGTGATCCCTGCCAGCGGCGGCGACACGCTGTGGGCCAGCCTCACCGCCGCCTACGCCAGCCTGCCGCCCGCGTTCCAGGCCTACCTGGAGACCCTGACGGCCGTGCACACCTGGGAGATCAGCGGCTGGACGGAATACCTGCTGGCCAAGGACGCCACCGGCGACCAACTGCGCGAAGCACGTGCCAAATACCCGCCGGTGGAGCACCCGGTGGTGCGCGTGCACCCCATCACGGGAAAGAAGATCCTGTATGTGAACTCCACCTTCACCAGCCACATCAAGGGCCTGTCGCGCGTGCAGAGCGACACCCTGCTGACCCAGCTGTTTGCACTGCCCCAGGTGCCCGAGTTCCAGGCCCGCCTGCGCTGGCAAGAGGGCACGCTGGCCGTGTGGGACAACCGGTCCACCCAGCACTACGCCGTGGGCGACTTCTTCCCGCAGCACCGCAAGCTGCATCGCATCACTATCACGGAGTAACCCCAAGAGATAGCCCCCCTGAGTCGCCTTCGGCGCCATCCCCCCAAGGGGGGACGCACCCAGAGGCCCGGCGAAGCCGGTTCCACGGGTGCACTGGCCTGGGCCGCGCCGGTTTCAACGCTCGCATACGCTTCACACACATTTGGACAGCTCCATGACCCAACACCAACCCTCCAGAAAACTGCGCCTCGGCGCCTTCATCATGGCCACGGGCCACCACGTCGCCGCCTGGCGCCACCCCGGCTCGCAGGCCGATTCGGGCGTGAACATCGACCACTACATCGAGGTGGCGCAAACCGCTGAGCGTGGCCTGTTCGACCAGGTGTTTGTGGCCGACAGCCCGGGCGTGTGGCACAAGGGCGACCGCGAGTCCTTCAGCCGCCAGGGCCGCATTTCGCACTTCGAGCCCGTCACGCTGTGGGCCGCACTGTCGGCCGTCACCAAGCACATCGGCTTTGTGGCTACCGCGTCCACCACCTACGAAGACCCGTACCTGCTGGCGCGCAAGTTTGCATCGCTCGACCACATCAGCAAGGGCCGCGCCGCCTGGAACGTGGTGACGACCAGCGCCGAAAATGTCTACGGCAACTTTGGCCTCGACACCCACCCCGACCCCGCCACGCGCTACGAGCGCGCCCACGAGTTTGTGGACGTGGTCAAGGGCCTGTGGGACAGCTTTGACGACGACGCCCTGGTGCGCGACCAGGCCTCGGGCATCTACTTCGACCCGGACAAGTTGCACGCACTGAACCATGTGGGCAAGCACCTCAAGGTGCAGGGGCCGTTGAACATCGAACGCTCGGCGCAGGGCCATCCCGTCATCGTGCAGGCTGGCTCGTCCGAGGACGGCAAGGAACTGGCCGCCGCCACGGCCGAAGCCATCTTTACCGCCTGGACCAGCCTTGCCGAAGCGCAGGCCTTCTACAAGGACGTGAAAGGCCGCATGGCCAAATACGGCCGACAGCCCGAAGAGCTGCTGGTGCTACCCGGCATCTCCCCCGTGATTGGCCGCACCGACGAAGAAGCCCAGGCCAAGTGGGCCGAGCTGCAGGCGCTGATCCACCCCAGCGTGGGCCTGGCCACGCTGACGCCCTTCTGGCCTGGCGAAGACCTGTCGAAGTGGAACCTGGATGCCCCGCCGCCGTACATCCCCGAGCCGCCCAAGGGCATCAACAGCCGCGCCCACGTGGTGCTGGAACTGGCCCGGCGCGAGAAATACACCGTGCGCCAGCTCTATGAATACCTGGCCGGTGCGCGCGGCCACTGGGTGGTGGTGGGCACGCCCGAGACCATTGCCGACCGCATGCAGGAATGGTTTGAAAACGGTGCCGCCGACGGCTTCAACGTGATGCCGCCCGTGCTGCCCCAGTCGCTCAACGAGTTTGTCGAGCTGGTGGTGCCCGAGCTGCAGCGGCGCGGCCTGTTCCGCACGGAGTACGAAGGCAAAACGCTGCGCGAAAACCTGGGGCTGGCACGGCCCGCGAGCCGGTACGCAACGCCGCTGGCCAAGGCGGCGTAGGCCGCAGGCGCCCATTGCAGGAGCCCGAGTCCGCAAGAAAAAGACCCGCCACGTGCGGGTTTTTTTCTGGGTGCGAAGCCCCCGCGCCACGGCTACGGGGCAGCGCAGGGATGCCGAAATGGCAATCGCGCACACCCAAAAAACGTACCCCGATTTACCCTGAATTCCACCGGTTTTTGCCCTGTTTCGGGCAAATCGAGGGCGCCTCGCACGGTATTCTGAACATTCACTTACACGAACGGCAAGAGGGACCGTGCATGAGAAATTTCAAGATATTTACGCGGTTGCTGGTGCTGGTGGGCGTGCTCTCTGCCTTGCTCGTGGCATTGGGGGCCATCGGTCTGTTCGGCATCGCCAGGGCCAACGCCGCCATGGAGTCGATGTACCAGAACCGCATGCAGGCCCAGCGGGCGGTGGCCGACTTTCGCTACCTGACCACACGCAATCGGCAGTTGGTATCCAACGCGCTGCTGTCGCCTGCGCCAGAGAAAGTGGCCAAGGCCATTGAGGAGGCAGAGGCCAACATCGGCAAGAGCGAACAGGCCTGGGAGGCTTTGCTGGCAACCGCTATGAGCCCCGAGCGCCAGAAGTACATCAAGGCCATCGGCGAGCAACGCCAGAAGATCATGAAGGAGGGGCTGGCCCCTGCACTGGCAGCGCTGAAGGACGCAGACGTGGCCACGGCGCGGGTGCTGGTGGTGCGCAAGTTCGACGACCTGTACGACCCCATCAGCACCGATATCGGCGCGCTGCTGGCCCTGACCCAAAAGGAAGCCCGGGACGAATACGACGATGCCGCCCAGCGGTTTGGCACCATCCGCTGGATCGTCATCGGCTCGATCGCCCTCGGGGTGCTGTTTGCTGCACTCTTTGGCGCGGCCCTGGTGCGTGGCATCACCCGGCCGCTGCAGCGGGCCGGACAGGTGGCCGATGCGGTAGCCCGTGGCGACCTGAGCCAGCCCATCGACACCAGCGGCAAGGACGAGGTGGCGGCCGTGATGCAGGCCCTGGCGGCGATGCAAGCCAGCCTGTCCACCGTGGTGGCCAGCGTGCGCCAGACCTCCGACAGCGTGGCCAACGCCAGCACCGAGATCGCCCAGGGCAATCTGGACCTGAGCAGCCGCACCGAACACCAGGCCAGCGCGCTGCAGGAGACCGCCGCATCCACCGAACAATTGAGCAGCACGGTGCGGCAAAACGCAGACCATGCCGTTCAGGCCAACCGGCTGGCCTTGAGCGCCAGCACGGTGGCGGCCGAAGGCGGCGCCATGGTGGCCGAGGTGGTGGAGACGATGAAGGGCATCAACGAAAGCTCCCAGAAAATCGCCGACATCATTGGCGTGATCGATGGCATTGCCTTCCAGACGAACATCCTGGCGCTGAACGCGGCCGTGGAAGCCGCCCGCGCAGGCGAGCAAGGCCGGGGCTTTGCCGTGGTGGCCAGCGAGGTGCGCAACCTGGCCGGCCGTTCGGCCGACGCGGCCAAGGAAATAAAGCTCTTGATCTCCACCAGCGTGGAGCGTGTGGCGCGTGGCACCGCGCAGGTGGACAAAGCCGGCGCCACCATGACCGAGGTGGTCAATGCCATCCGCAGCGTCACCGGCATCGTGGGCGAGATCACCGCCGCCAGCAGCGAACAAAGCACCGGCGTCACCCAGATCGGCGAGGCGGTCAGCCAGATCGACCAGGCCACCCAGCAAAACGCGGCGCTGGTCGAAGAGATGGCCGCCGCCGCCAACAACATGCGCACCCAGGCACAGGATCTGGTGAACGCCGTGGCGGTATTCACACTGCCGGGCCATGGGGGTGGCGGTGGCCTTCGCGGTCACACCCCGGCCTTGGCCCTGAGCTCCGCGTACCGATAACGTCTACCGGCAGCGCCCCACCAGCAGCCCGTTGCCGCCCTGCACTTTTCCTGCGGTGTGGGCAGACCTGCGGCCCGTGACCGGCGCCGCCTGCAGCCAGCCTACGCCAGGCTGGCGATGGGGACTTGGTTTTCGATGTGACCCATGGCGCGGGCGACGTACTCCTCCTTCTCGCCCACCGGGGCAAAGTAGTGGATGACTTCGCGGGCAGCCTCGGGCCCTTCCAGCCTCGCAATCAGCCAGGCTGCCAGGTACTGCGCCGACAGGCAACCGCCCGCCGTGGCCACATTGCCCCCGGCCACAAAGGGCTGATTCAGCACAGTGATGCCGGCCTCCTGGACCCAGGGCTTGGTCGTCAGGTCGGTGCAGGCCGGCAGGCCGTCGAGCAAGCCCAGCCTGGCCAGGATCAAAGCCCCCGAACACTGGGCGCCCAGCAGCTGGCGCGCCGGATCGAAGTCGAGCTGCGCCATCAGCGCGGCGTCCTGCACCACCTCGCGGGTCTTCATACCGCTGCCCACCAGCACGGCATCGGCCGAACGCGCATACGGCAGCAGCGACTGGGCCTCCACCGTCACACCGTTCATGGAACACACCCGGGCTGTGGGGCAGCACAGCGACACCTCCCACCCCGGTTTCTTCACCCGGTTGAGCAGACCGAGGGCAATCAGGGAGTCGAGTTCGTTGAAACCGTCGAAGGTCAGGATGGCGATGCGCATGGCGGTGGTGTTCCTGTTCAGTAGAGGAAAGAAGAGTGAATGAAGCACGGAATGGCGAAATGCATCCTACCGGTGGCATTCAATACAATCAAAAAATTGTCATAGATACGTTTCAACGCGGGGCACAACGCCATGGGCCAGGTTCGGTACAAACAGGTGGTGGACGCATTGGCGTCAGACATCCACGCAGGGCAGCTGCGGCCGGGCACCCGCCTGCCCACCCACCGCGCGCTGGCCCAGCGGCACGGCCTTGCGCTGGCCACGGCAAGCCGCGTGTATGCCGAGCTGGAGGCCATCGGCCTGGTGGTGGGAGAAACCGGGCGCGGCACCTTTGTGCGCGACCCGGCCTCCCCGCGCGGTGCCGACGCCGACCTCACCACACCCGCGCCCAGCGCCACCGACCTGTCCTTCAACAACCCCAGCGTGCCGGGCCAGGCAGACCTGCTGCGGGACGCGCTGCGCAAGCTGGCCGCATCGGGCGACCTGGAATCGCTGCTGCACTACCACCCCTATGGCGGCCGGCCGCACGAACGCGCCATCGTGGCCGGGCACCTGAAGGCACGCCAATTGCAGGTGACGGGCGAGCAGGTGCTCATCGTCAACGGCGCGCAGCACGGCATGGCCGTGGCGGCCATGGGCCTGCTCAACCCCGGCGACGTGGTGGCGGTGGATGCCCTCACCTACCCCGGCTTTCGGGTTTTGGCAGAACGCCTGCGGCTGGACCTGGCCCCGGTGCCGGTCGGCCCTGCCGGCACCGACCTGGACGCCCTGCAGCGCCTGTGCGAAACCCGGCCCGTGCGCGCCATCTACACCATGCCCACCCTGCACAACCCGCTGGGCTGCGTGATGGGTGCCCGCGCACGCAAGCGCCTGGTGGCCATGGCCCGGACGCATGACCTGCTGGTGATCGAAGACGCACCCTACGCCTACCTCGCGCCCGAGGCGCCGCCCCCCATCGCGGCGCTGGCGCCCGAGCGCACGGTGTACATCTCCAGCCTGTCCAAGAACGTGGCCACGGGCTTGCGGTTTGGCTTTGTGGCCACATCGCGGGAGCTGATCGCCCCCATCGAGCGCGCCGTGCGCGCCACCGCCTGGAACACGGCCGGGGTCATCACCGCCATCGCCTGCAGCTGGATCGAAGACGGCACCGTGGCCCGGCTGGAGGCCGACAAGCGCACAGACACCGCGCAGCGCCAGGCCATTGCCACCCGGGCGCTGGCGGGGCTGCGGCTGGTGCGGCACCCGCACTCGTACTTTGTCTGGCTGCTGCTGGGCGACGACCAACGGGCCGACCGCATCGCCGCCACCCTGGCAGAACGCGGGGTGTCGGTGTCTACCGCCGAGGGGTTTGCCACCACCACCCATGTGCCCCACGCGCTGCGCATCGCGCTGGGATCGGTGACCCTCGAAGACCTGCCCCGGGCACTGGCCGTGGTCAAGGAAGTGGTGGCGCAGGACTGTTCGTGAACAGGTGCAGAGGTTCCCGGTGCGCGGCCGGGTTGGGATGGCTCGGCAGGCGCAGCGCGCCCGCCTTCACGCGGCGCACGGGCAGATCGGTGGCAAGGCGCTTCACGGCAGAACCACGGGACGCGGGCTGAAAACCGTGCGGCACCACCAGCACATCCGTGCGTGCATCGCGCAGGATGCGTTGCGCAACGCTCTCGAACATCAGGTCTGACAACGCGGAAGCCGGGTGCTTGCCCACCACGATCAGGTCAGCTGCCGTGTTCTGCTGCGCCACCAGAACCTGCCGCGCAGGGTCGCCCCGCCCGATGGAAGACGAGAGCCGATTGCGCCGTGCGTCGTAAGAATCGGTCAGCGTGAACATCCTGTCTTGCGCGTGGCGCCGGCACTGCTCCCGGTAGATCTGGATGGCGCGTTCAGACACTTCGGCATACCGCAGCTTGCCTTCGTTGGCAGTGCTGATGGCGTGGAACAGCTCCACCCGTGCGGACGGATGCAACGCCAAGCCCAGCTCCACCAGACGGTGCGACACCTGAGAGAAGTCCACCGCCACCATCAAGCTTCGACAGGGCTGGTCTGCGGGATTGCGCACGACGATCACGGGGCGCTGGCAAGTGCGCAGCATCTGGATGGCCGGATGTGTGCCGAACCAGGCGCGCAGCCCACGCACTGGTGCCGTGCCCCACACCACCAGGTCAGCACCCGCTGCCTCGCGGGCGACATCCGCAACCGTGGAGTCGATGCGCGCTGCCGCATGGACGTGAATGTCGTGGCGCTGCCGAAGCTGCAGCGCGTGGTGCGACAGCCGCACGGCAGCGTCCGGCAAGGGGACTTCACCGGGGTGGGCCAGATAGACCAGCTTCAATGGAGCACGGTGCTCGGCGCAGAGCAGTGCGGCGCGCGCAAGCGCGTGGCCTCCCTGCTGGGAAAAATCGGTGACGGCGAGGATGGAGCGAGGGGTCATGGTTGAACGTCTTTCTGATTGAACAGCGCGCACCTGTCCCGCAACGCCGCTGCGAGTCGGCGCCGGGCTGGATGGCTGTGATGGGTGGGGCGCGGCCAGGGGCGGGCCGCAGGCTTGCGAAAAGGACTAGGTGACGTAGTCGCCCGTGGCCTCGGGCTGGAACTGGATGCTCTCAACCACGGCCGCGCACTCTTCGCCATGCGGCGTGTGCCACTTGGCGACATCCCCCACCCTCAGGCCCAGCAGGCTGATGCCCACCGGCGACAGCACCGAGATAAAGCCCGCTGCGGGTTCTGCATCCTGCGGATAGCAAACCGTGAGCACCTGGCGCCGGTGGGTGTGCACGTCCACCAGTTCCACACGGGAATACATGGTGACCACGTCAGACCGCACAGCGCGGGAACTGGTCACTTCGGCGTTCGCAAGGAGGTCCGCAAGAATGGGCGGCTGCCGCTGGCCCGCAAGCCTCGTCAGACGGGAAAAATCAAGTTCTGTGAGCGTGCGCTCGCCATGAACGACAACAACAACTTCATGCATGAAAGCACTCCATCAAATGCGGCTGCCGCCCCGTGGGGACAAACGGCCGCTACCGCGCGAGGCTGGTGCCCGGCGGTGGATGGTTGCGCTGAAAGAGGATGGGGAGAGAGGGTGCCGCCGGGCTTAGGAATGTGCTGGCGTCAGCTGACGACGCGCATTTTTCTTTGCCACCGCTCGCGCGACAGCCGCTGCGTGGAGCAGCGCAGCCAAGGCGGCAAAAGTGCAAAGAAGGAGGGTCGTCATGCGGCTGAGTCTAAGCCGCGCAGGCGGTTTTTGGCTGAATGGCCCCGGGGTTCTTGCCAGATAGCAGGCGCAGAACACTCATTTTTTGATAGCCGCTAGCGATTACCTATCAATCATTTGAGGCCGATTCGCTCCACGATTCGAGACGCTCTTCAAATTTCAGCAATCAGTGCTCCATGTCGCAGGCGATCGCAGCTTGCAGCATCGGCTAGGCGTCGATCAAAGTTACGATCAAAGGGACATGGTCACTCATGCCCTGCCATGCTTGAAACGCGGGAAGGGTGACGGACTCAATTTCCAACGACCGATGAACGAAGCAATAGTCGATGTGAAAGCCGCGAGTCGCATTTTTCTGAAAAAAATAGGTCATGGAAGACTCCATTCTGATCCCCTCGCCGCGAGCAGAGTGATACGAACTTCCAAGTCCCAATGATGCGAGCCGATCGTGGATTTCTGAGAAATTGTTCTTTCCCCGAGGGGTGTCCCAGGCGGCGTTGTTGTTGAAATCTCCTGCCACGACACTACGGCCCTCGCGTAACCAAGAGGACAGCGAGTTAATGACCGGAAGCGCCATTCCAGTTCTCGGGGGAAGGAATTTGGTGGCGCGGTGGTTGAACGCCCAAACTGCTAACAGCCTAAGATTGAACGCGGGTAAGGCAACCGGCAAGAAAAATGCCCATTGATCACTTGCTTCTGGCGCGACATAGGCCGCTACATCGCGCGCGAGTACTCCAAGGCCTTTTCTCGGATTTACGCCACACCAATGGTACGTGTAGCCCTCTGGGGCTTCGAGATCTCGCTCGCATTCCTGAACGATGGCAACGTCGGCATTAAGCGCTATCAACGCCGCAAGTTTGCGCTGGAGGGTGAGATTGCAATTCCAGGAAATGATGCGCATGACGCCTGACGCAGAGTTAACCAATCGAAAAGGCGATTTTTCTAAGTCTGTTTGCGCAAATATTGAGGTATCAACATACCGACATGTTTGTTCGTATCTGCACAGTAAATTTTGCGCGGAAAAGGCTTGGCTGTCGAAAAACAGTTCGGCTAAATCGGAGCGCTAAGAGCTCTGTGGCGTGCGTTCACGCCGCCTTTAAGATAACCCCACAGGAAAACTCTCGTTTTTATAGCTACCAGCGCTTACCCACCAAGCGCTGGAGCCCTATTTCATTCAAATTTTCTGTTCCACGGCTGCCTCACAGCTTGGCAATCGACACCTCCGTGGACTTGACCAGCGCGACCACGTCGGAGCCCACGACCAGGCCCAGGTCGTCCACCGAGCGGGTGGTGATGACCGAGGTGACAACGCCCCAGGGCGTTTCGACATCGACCTCGGAGACAACATCGCCGCGAATGATTTCGCGCACTTTGCCCTTGAACTGGTTGCGTACGTTGATGGCTTGAATGGACATGGGGTTCTCCTTGATAAGTCCGTTGAAAAAAGAAACAAAAAAGGCGCTACACCTCGGTGCTACACCACTAACACGGCGCCCGACACTGGCGTGCTCCAGGCCAGCGCCACCGTGGAACTGGCTTTGCCAGGCCACCGGTGGCGCCCCCCCCTTTGGGGGAAGGCGCGAAGCGGCTCAGGGCGTAATCCATCACACCGCCCAGCGCAAACCATGCGCGGGCACACCGGGCCAGGGCACCTCGTGCGCAGGTTCCCCATCGGGCTTTTGCAGCACGCGGTCGAGGATGCGTTTTTCGATGGCGGCAAACGCGGCGTCGCCGTGTGAGCGCGGGCGAGGCAGGTCGATGCGCTGGTCCAGCGCGATCTGGCCGTCTTCGATCAGGATCACACGATCGGCCAGGGCCACGGCCTCTTGCACGTCGTGGGTGACCAGCAGCGCGGTGAAGCCGCTGCTGCGCCACAGGCCTTCGATGAGGCGGTGCATCTCGATGCGGGTCAACGCATCCAGCGCGCCCAGCGGTTCGTCGAGCAGCAGCAGGCGCGGGTTGTGCACCAGGGCGCGGGCCAGGGCCACACGCTGGCGCTGGCCGCCGGACAGGCGTGCGGGCCATTCGCCCAGCCGGTCGCCCAGGCCCACGCGGGCCAGCACGTCGGCGGCAGCGCCGCGTTGCCCGGGTGGCAGGCCCAGGGCCACGTTGTCCACCACACGTTTCCAGGGCAGCAGGCGCGAGTCCTGGAACATGATGCGGGTGTCGCTGCTCAGGCCCGCAACGTCCTGGCCGTCGAGGCGGATCGCACCGCCCGAGACGGATTCGAGCCCCGCCACCAGGCGCAGCAGCGTGCTCTTGCCGCAGCCGCTGCGGCCCACGATGGCGACGAACTGGCCGGGCTCGATGACCAGCTCGGTCTTCTTGAGCACGTCGCGCGTGCCGTAGCGTTTGTCCACGCCACGCACTTCCAGGCGGACGCCTTGTGGCTGCGATGGCGGGGTAATATTTCTAGTCAAAATGGCCTCCTGCGCATGTCTAAAAAGCGCTAGCAGCTATAAAAAGTGAGTACCTGGGCGCAATGGCTGCGCTCGGCGAGGCCCAATGCCAGGGACGCCGCGCAAGGGCCGCCCCGCCGCGCTGGCGTCGTCCCCCTTCCCGTAGCGCGCAGCGCGTAGAGAGAAGGGGGAAGCGGCACAGCCGCTCAGGGGGATGTTCATGCCTGATACCCGGGGTGCCACCGCAGCCAGTACCGCTCCAGCCCCTTGGCAAACACGTCGGCCAGCTTGCCCAGCAGCGCGTACAGCAGGATGCCCACGAGCACGATGTCGGTCTGCAGGAACTCGCGGGCGTTCATGGTGAGGTAGCCAATGCCGGCCTGCGCCGAGATGGTTTCGGCCACGATCAGGATCACCCACATTAGGCCCAGCGAGAAGCGCAGCCCCACCAGGATGCTGGAGAGCGCACCGGGCAGGATGATCTGCCGGTAAAGCTGCCAGCGGCCCAGACCGTAGGTGCGGCCCATCTCGATGAGGCCCGGGTCCACATTGCGGATGCCGTGGAAGGTGTTGAGATAGATCGGGAAGAACACCGACACGCTGATGAGGAACAGCTTGGCCGATTCGTCGATGCCGAACCACAGGATCACCAGCGGGATCAGCGCCAGCGCAGGGATGTTGCGCACCATCTGGATGGTGGAGTCGAGCAGCGTTTCAAACAGCTTGACCGAGCCGGTGAGCAAGCCCAGCAGCAGCCCCAGGCCACCCCCGATGGCCAGCCCGGCCAGCGCGCGGCCCGCGCTGACCTTGACGTGGGTCCATAGCTCGCCGGATTCGGTCAGGGTCCAGGCGGCCTTGACCACTTCGAGCGGGGCCGGCAGCACGCGGCTGGACAGCCAGCCTTGCGACGATGCGATCTGCCACAGCACGATGAGGCCCACGGGCACGGCCCAGGGCAGCAGGCGCTGCGCGACGTTGGCCAGAAAGCGGGCCAAGGGAGCGGGCAGCAACGGCCCCTCGATCGGCAGGTCTACGGAGTCCGCCACGGGCGAAATCTGCAGCTCTCGGGTGGTCTGTGTCATGGGGTACCTTCCTGTTCGTGGTCGGGTTCTAGGAACTCCAGCTGGTTGCCCGCCGGGTCCTTGACGTAAAAGCGCAGGTACCCGGGCAGCGCGCGGTTTTCCACCAGCGCCAGCTCGGCCTGCAGCAGGCGGTGGCGCAGGGCGGGCAGGTCCTGCACCTCAAAGGCCAGGTGCGACACCGCAGGGGCGGGCTGCCAGTGCTCGGTGGGCACCAGGTCGATGCGCTGCGTGCCGGCGGCAAAACGCAGGGTGTTGCCGGCCTTCAGACGCACTTCGGGCAGGCCCAGCAGGCTGGCGTAGAAGCGCCGGATCGGAGCCTCGGCCCCGGCCGGAAAGGCCAGCTGCACGTGGTTGATGGACTGGATGCTCATGGCAGGCTCCTTTGGGGGCGGTTTCAGCTTTGCGACGCGCGCGGCACAAAGTCGTTGGCCACGGTCTCGCCAAACGGGCCCAGCGGATTGCCGCCAGCGAGCTGGTCGCGCAGCTTCAGCGGCAGCAGCGGAAACACCAGCTCGGCGAAGCGATAGGCCTCTTCGAGGTGCGGGTAGCCCGAGAGCACGAAGGTGTCCAGGCCCAGGGCCGCGTACTCCTCGATGCGTGCGGCCACCGTCTGCGGGTCGCCCACCAGCGCTGTGCCCGCGCCACCGCGCACCAGGCCCACGCCCGCCCACAGGTTGGGGCTGATTTCGAGGTCCTTGCGGCTGCGCCCAATCGCCGACGGGCCGCCCCTAGGCGATTGGCCCCCCTCGGGGGGCAGCGAGGACACGTCAGTGCCGAGCGTGGGGGCCTTGTTTCTTGCCTTGCTGTGCAATGCGGCCATGCGGCGCTGGCCTTCGGAATCCATGCGCGAGAACACGGCCTGCGCACGCACCACGGTGTCGTCATCGACATGGCTGATGAGTTCTTCGGCGGCGGCCCAGGCTTGGTCTTCGGTTTCGCGCACGATGACGTGCAGGCGGATGCCGAACTTCACGGTGCGGCCTTTTTTCGCAGCCCTTGCGCGCACGTCGGCCACCTTCTTGGCCACTTCGGCGGGGGGCTCGCCCCAGGTGAGGTAGGTCTCGACCTGCTCGGCGGCCAGGTCATGGGCAGCATCGGATGACCCGCCGAAATACACGGGCGGATGCGGGTGCTGCAGCGGCGGGAACAGCAGCTTGGCGCCCTTCACGGACAGGTGCTTGCCTTCGTAGTCAAAGGTCTGTCCCTCGTGGCTGTGCGCCAGGATCTCGCGCCAGATGCGGATGAACTCGGCCGACTGCTCGTAGCGGGTGGCATGGTCCAGAAAAACGCCGTCACCCTCCAGCTCCGTCTGGTCGCCGCCCGTCACCAGGTTGATCAGCAGGCGCCCGCCCGACAGCCGGTCGAACGTGGCCGCCATGCGCGCGGCCAGCGCGGGCTGGTGCAGGCCGGGGCGCACGGCGACCAGGAACTTGAGCTTCTTCGTGACCGCGATCAGGCTGGATGCAACGACCCAGGGGTCTTCGCAGGAGCGGCCGGTGGGGATCAGCACGCCTTCGTAGCCCAGGCTGTCGGCCGCCACGGCCACCTGCTGGAGGTAGTCGTGGCCGAGCTGGCGTGCGCCCTTGGCGGTGCCGAGGTAACGGCTGTCGCCGTGGGTGGGGATGAACCAGAAGATTTGCATGGAGCAGGTCTTTTCAGTGCGTTCGGTACGTTCAGTGCGTTCAATACGAAATGGCAAAGCCGAACTGCGGGGCACGGTGCACCACGCGGCGTTGCTGCGTGTTCAGTCCCCAGGCGGCGGCCGTCACACACAGAACGCGCTGCAGCTGTGCATGCAACGGAAAGGGCATGGGCGCGGGCATGGCAGGCTCCTTGAACGGTGGGGGTTACAGCAGATCGACGGGCGCGGCGTGCAGCAGGTTGAGCTTTTTGGGGATCAGCTTCAGGTCGAAGAAGGTGTCTGCGATCTGTTGCTGCTCGGCCAGGATCTCGCGGGTAACCGGGGCGGTGCCAAACTTCGCGCGGTTGAGGTAGAGCTCGGTGATGGACTTGTCCAGCCCCAGCACGGCAGACAATTCGGCGGCGGCGGCCGTCTTGTTCTTGGAGGCCCAGGTGTCAATCGCATTGACCTCTTCGATCGCTATGCGCAGCACGTCGGTGTTCTTGGTCGCGAAGTCGCGCGAGGTGAAGTAGTACGCGCGGTTGTTGACCACCCCCGTGGCGTCGGCCAGCAGGCGGGCGTCCAGGGTTTTCTGGGCGGCGGCCAGGAAAGGGTCCCAGATGATCCAGGCATCGATTGCGCCCTTTTCAAAGGCGGCCCGCGCATCGGCCGGCGCCAGGAAGACGGACTGCACGTCGCCGTACTTCAGGCCATTCTTCTCGAGCAGCTTGACCAGGAAGTACTGCACGTTGGAGCCCTTGTTGTAGGCCACGCGCTTGCCCTTGAGGTCGGCCACGCTGCGGATGGGCGAACCGTTTGGCACGATCACCGCCTCCAGCGCGGGGCGCGGCACTGTGGCACCGGCATAGACCAGCGGCGCACCGGCGGCCTGGGCAAAGATGGGGGGCGCCTCGCCCACATCGCCAAAGTCGATGGAGCCCACGTTGAGCGCTTCGAGCTGCACCGGGCCTGCGTTGAACTCGGTCCAGGTGACCTTCACCCCCAGCGGGGCCAGGCGCTTTTCGAGCGTGCCACGCCCTTTGAGGATGGAGAGCCAACCCTTTTGGTGGCCCACACGCAGCACGCGAGAAGCGGCGGGGGCCTGGGCCCAGGCCTGGGGGGCCGTAGCTACTGCGGCGGTGGCTGCGACCGTGGCGAGCAGGTGGCGGCGCTGAAGGGAAAAACGGGTCAGTTCATTCATGGTGCGAATTCCGAGTGCGATGCACAACAAAGGGTGGGCGCCGGAGCCGGGCTTGCAGCAGGCGGCACGCCGCCCTGCCCGCGCACCCGGCGCAGCAAAAATCAAAGAAGGTGAAAGAAGGGGAAGGAAGGTGGCGCTGGCACTGCGGGCCTGCCGCAGCGCCGAGCTGGCGTCAGACGCTACATCGCACCTGGGAGAAATGCACGGGCGCAAACCGTGTGGCCTGGGCGGGCGATGGCCGCAGGGTTTCGGTCACGAGCACATTGACGGCCTCGTCCAGCCGGGTGGCAATGTCGTCGTTCAGATGGTAGGAGCCTTCGGGCGTCAGCGTGACCTGGGCATCGGTGGCATAGATGCCCGGCAAGATGCTTTTGGCGCCGAGCGACTGCAGCACCGGGCGCAGGGCATAGTCCAGTGCCAGCATGTGGTGCGGGCTGCCGCCCGTGGCCAGGGGCAGCACGACCTTGCCCTTGAGTGCCGTTTGGGGCAACAGGTCCAGAAACACCTTGAGCACGCCGCTGTAAGCCGCCTTGTAGACCGGCGTGGCCACCACCAGCACGCGGGCCTGGGCCACCTGGTCGATAGCCCCCACCACCGTGGGGTGGCCAAAATCGGCCAGCAGCAGCGCCTGGGGCGAGAGGTCGCGGATGTGGACGCGGTCCACCAGCGCACCCCGCACCGACAGGCGCTGGGCCACGGCATCGAGCAAGGCGGCAGAACGTGAGCGCTCTGAAGGGCTGCCGGCGATGAGCAAGGCGGACATATCGTTCCTATACTACTGTTTTGATAGCTATCAGCGCTTTACAGACAAGCGCCAGAGGCTGATTTCTTATAAAAAATGGACGAGCAGTGCCCCTCCCCGCCCGTTCGGGCGGGGTTCGCCGAGGCTGGGGCACCACCCCACCCGCTCAGGCGGGGTGAACTTATTTCCGCGTGTAGATCTGGTCGAAGCTGGCGTTGTCCGCAAAGTGGTCCTTGGCCGCCTTGTCCCAGCCACCAAACGCATCGTTGATGGTGAACAGGTTCAGCTTGGGGAACTGCTTGGCGTACTTGGCCTTGGCTTTGTCAGACACGGCCGGGCGGTAGAAGTGTTTGCCAGCGATGTCCTGGCCCTCTTCGGTGTAGAGGTACTGCAGGTAGGCCTCGGCCACGGCGCGCGTGCCCTTCTTGTCCACGTTCTTGTCCACCACGGTCACGGCGGGCTCGGCCAGGATGGAGATTGAGGGGGCGATCACGTCGAACTTGGCGCCGAATTCCTTTTCGAGCAGGTAGGCCTCGTTTTCCCAGGCGATGAGCACATCACCCTGGTTGCGCTGGGCAAAGGTGATGGTGGAGCCACGCGCGCCCGTGTCGAGGACCGGCACATTGCCGTACAGCTTGGCCACGAAGTCCTTGGCCTTGGCATCGCTGCCCAGCTTGCGCTTGGCGAATTCCCAGGCGGCCAGGTAGTTCCAGCGGGCACCGCCCGAGGTCTTGGGGTTGGGCGTGATCACGCTGATGCCGGGCTTGATGAGGTCGTCCCAGTCCTTGATGCCCTTGGGGTTGCCCTGGCGCACCACCAGCACGATGGTGGAGGTGTAGGGCGAGCTGTTGTGCGGCAGGCGCTTTTGCCAGTCCTTCGGGATCCAGCCGCCGTTGGCATGCAGCGCGTCGGTGTCGCCAGCCAGCGCCAGGGTGGCCACGTCGGCATCCAGCCCGTCAATGATGGAGCGCGCCTGCTTGCCCGAGCCGCCATGGCTTTGCTTGATGGTCACGTCCTGGCCGGTCTTGGCCTTCCAGTGCTTGGAGAAAGCCTGGTTGAACTCCACATACAACTCGCGGGTGGGGTCGTACGACACATTGAGCAGCGTCACAGACTGTGCAAACGACGGCAATGCCGTCAGGGCCAAACTGCCCACCAGGGCGGCAGCGAAGGGAAACTTGATAAAGTCGCGGCGAAAGTTCATTGGAGGCCTCTTTTTTGGGAATGTATTTCGGTGCAAAACACCGATGAAACGCATTCTGGAAGGCCCTCTTCAAAACTGGAACTACTGAGATTTCAGTTCTTTATATCCAAAACATCTGAGCAACCCCTGTTTGCTCGCTCCATACAAGGAAACACCCCATGGCACGCACCGTTCAATGCATCAAGCTCGGCAAGGAAGCCGAAGGCCTCGACTTCCCCCCCTACCCTGGCGAACTGGGCAAGCGCATCTGGGAGAGCGTGAGCAAGGAAGCCTGGGCCGGCTGGCTCAAGCACCAGACCATGCTGGTCAATGAAAACCGCCTGAACCTGGCCGACGCCCGCGCCCGCCAGTACCTGGCCCGGCAGATGGAAAACCATTTCTTCGGCGGCGGCGCAGACGCCGCGGCGGGATACGTCCCGCCCAGTGCGTAACGTAGTGAAGCACTGCGAAAAATGGTTTCGCCAAAACCACTTCTTTGGCAGCGGCGCAGACGCTGCAGCGGGATACGTCCCGCCCAGTGCGTGACGCAGCGCAACACACCCCGGAGCGGTTCGCGGTAAAAACCGCCTTCTCTTTCCAACAGGCCGGCGCCACGCCGGCCTTTTGCCGTTCTCATGACTGAACCCATCGAGTGGCTGCCGGACGGCACCCCCTACAGCCCCCGCTTCGGCGACCGCTACCACAGCGAAAACGGCGGCCTGGACCAGGCCCGCCGGGTGTTTCTGAACGGCTGTGGCCTGCCCGAGGCCTGGGCGGGGCAGCCGCAATGGCGCATTCTGGAGACAGGGTTTGGCTTTGGCCTGAACTTCCTGGTGACCTGGGCCGCCTGGCGGGCCGACCCCGCGCGGCCCACGCTGCTGCACTTCGTATCGACAGAAGCCTGGCCCGTGAGTGCAGCCGATCTGCTGCGTGCCACCTCGGTCCACCCTGAGCTGGCCCAGTTGGCAGAAGCACTGCACCAGCAATGGTGGGGCCTGCTGCCGGGCGTGCACCGCCTGCGTTTTGATGACGGCCGGGTGCTGCTCACCCTGTATGTGGGCGACACCCAGGCCATGCTGCGCCAGCAGAACCTGACGGTGGATTCCATCTACCTCGACGGCTTCAGCCCCCAACGGAACCCCGAAAACTGGGACCTGCACACCCTGAAGGCCGTAGCGCGCTGTTGCCGTCGCGGTACACAGCTCGCCACCTGGACCATCGCACGCGCTGTGCGCGATGCCCTAGCGCAATGTGGCTTTGAAGTGACCCGTGTGCCCGGCGTGCCGCCCAAGCGCGACAACCTGCACGCCACCTACAACCCGCGCTGGGAACCGCGGACCACGCGCCAGCCTGTGGCCACGGCCGACCCCGCCCTGCCCGGCCCCTGCATCGTGATCGGCGGCGGCATTGCGGGCGCGGCCACCGCCGCCAGCCTGGCGCGGCGCGGCTGGCAGGTCATGGTGCTGGACCAGGCCCCCGAGCCCGCCGCAGGCGCATCGGCCCTGCCCGCTGGGGTGTTTGCGCCGCATGTGTCGCCGGATGACAGCGTGCTCTCGCGCCTGTCGCGCAGCGGCATCCGCACCACGCTGGAGCAGGCCCGCTGGCTGCTGAGCGAGGGCGTGGACTGGGCGCATTGCGGTGTGCTGGAGCACCGCACCGATGGCACACCCGGCCTGCCCCCCGGCTGGGCAGACGGGCCGGGCGCGGCCTGGAGCGAGCCTGCATCACCTGCCACGCTGGCGAAGGCCCAATTGCCCACCGATGCCACGGCCTGCTGGCACCACCAGGCGGGCTGGGTTCGCCCTGCGCGTTTGGCCAGGGCCTTGCTGGCGCAGCCCGGCATACGCTGGCAAGGCGGCTGCCAGGTGGCGCAGTTGCGGCGCACCGAGCGCCCTGCCGCCGACGGCAGCCCAGCGACCTCCATCTGGCAGGCGCTGGACGCCCAGGGCAAGGTGCTGGCCGAGGCGCCCACCGTGGTCATCGCGGCGGGCGCGGGCAGCCTCCCGCTGCTCAACCACCGCTGGCTTTTGCAGCCGGTGCGGGGGCAGGTGTCCTGGGGCGTGCATACGGACCCTGCGGCGCCACTGCTGCCGTTTCCGGCCAATGGCAACGGCAACCTGGTCCCTCGATTTCCGCTGGAAGACAACCTCATAGGCCACCACGGCTGGGTAATGGGCTCCACTTTTGAACGCGACGTCGAGGCCCTGCCCCCCACCGCCGCCGATGTCCAGGCGGCCCACGCCACCAACTGGGCCAAGCTGCAGGGCCTGCTGCCCGGGATAGCCCCGGAGCTGGAACCCGCATTTGCCCGGGCGCTCTCCACCCCCCTCGCGGCATCAGACCCTGAAGAGGGGCCTGCGGCAGCCCCTGCCGTGCAGTCCTGGGCCGCCGTGCGTTGTACCGCGCCGGATCGCCTGCCCATCGTCGGCCCCGTGGACGCCACGGACCTTCGGGGGCTTTGGGTCAACACCGCCATGGGTGCGCGGGGGCTGACCCTGGCCCTGTTGTGCGGCGAACTGCTGGCCGCCCGCCTGCAAAGCGAACCCTTGCCGCTGGACGCAAGGCTGGCCAGGGCGCTGGGCACCGAGCGCCTGTAGCCCGTACCAAAACCCTTTAAAAACCCACGCCAACACTTGCTTATAAGAAATTGAGCATATTGGCAGAGCAAAACAATAGTTTGCATCCATAAGCCCGTCCCCTACATTCGCACCCATGCATGAATTGGCGTTTGTTTTTGCGGGCTTTGCTGTCGGGCTGATCGTAGGCCTGACGGGTGTGGGCGGCGGCTCGCTGATGACGCCGATCCTGATTTTCTTCTTTGGCGTCAAGCCCCACATGGCCGTGGGCACCGACCTGCTGTTTGCGGCCTTCACCAAGATGGGCGGCACCGTGAGCCTGGCCCGCCAGCGCCTGGTGCCCTGGAAAGTGGTGGGCCAGCTTTGCGCGGGCAGCATTCCGGCCGCGCTGCTGGCGTTGTGGGCCCTCAAGGTGATGGGCCCCGCGAGCGGCATCGCCCAGCGTGTCATGACCACCACCCTGGGCTTTGCCCTGCTGCTGACGGCGGCGGCCACGCTCTACAAGGTGGTTGCGTTTTCTGCACAGCGCCAGGCGGCCGAAGCCGCAGCCCGCAAAAACCACGCTGGCGACCCCACACGCCCCCGCCACTGGAGTCTGCCCATCCTGATGGGCGCCGTGATCGGCACGCTGGTCACCTTTACCTCGGTGGGTGCGGGCGCCATTGGCGTCACCGTGCTGCTGCTGGTCTACCCCATGCTGCCCCTGCCGCGCATCATTGGCGCCGACATCGCCTACGCCGTGCCATTGACCCTCGTGGCTGGTCTGGGACACGCTTCGCTGGGCTCGGTCGATTGGCCTTTGCTTGCACAATTACTGGCTGGCTCACTGCCGGGCATCTGGCTGGGCTCGCGCCTGGTGACCCGCACGCCCGAGCGCCTGATTCGCTCCGCCTTGTCCATCCTGCTGGCCTGGGCAGGCTTCAAACTGATTCTGATCTGAGTGGCTCCACGATGTACCAATACACCGAATTCGACCAACAATTTGTGCAGCAGCGCGCACGGCAGTTCCGTGACCAGCTCACGCGCTGGCAGACCGGCAAGCTGTCGGAAGACAACTTCCGCCCGCTGCGCCTGCAAAACGGCTGGTATGTGCAGCGCTATGCGCCCATGCTGCGCGTGGCCGTGCCCTATGGCGAAATCGCCAGCCGCCAGCTGCGCGTGCTGGCGCAAATTGCCCGCGAATACGACGAACCCGAAGCGGCCGTCTTCAAGGCCGCCATGGAAGGCCAGGGCAAGCTGGGTACCACCTTCCTGCCCAAGAACTGCGCCCACTTCACCACCCGCACCAATGTGCAGTTCAACTGGATTCCGCTGTCCAAAAGCGCGGACGTAATGGACCTGCTGGCCAGCGTTCAGCTGCACGGCATCCAGACCAGCGGCAACTGCATCCGCAACACCACCACCGACGCGCTGGCCGGCATCGCCGTGGACGAGATCGTGGACCCGCGCCCCTATGCGGAAATCATCCGCCAGTGGACCACGCTGCACCCCGAGTTCGCCTTTCTGCCGCGCAAGTTCAAGATCGCCATCAGCGGCGCCAAGGATGACCGCGCTGCCACGGGCTGGCACGACGTGGGCCTGCACGTGCTCAAGAACGACGCTGGCGAGATCGGCTTCAAGGTGTTCGTGGGCGGCGGCATGGGCCGCACACCCGTGATCGGCACAGTGATCCGCGAGTTCCTGCCCTGGAACCAGGTCATGAACTACATCGAGGCCATCGTGCGCGTGTACAACGAGCATGGCCGCCGCGACAACAAATACAAGGCACGCATCAAGATCCTGGTCAAGGCCGAGGGCCAGCAGTACATCGACGACGTGGAAGAAGAGTACCGCCAGATCGTGGAGATCGACGGTGGCCCACACACCATTCCCCAGGCCGAGTTCGACCGCGTGGCCGCCTGCTTTGTCACCCCCAAGCTGGCCGACATTGCCGACGTGCCCCCCGCTGCCCTGCAGGCCTCACTGGACGCCCAGGCTGCCGAGCATGTGATGTTTGGCCGCTGGCTCAAACGCAACGTGCACGCCCACCAAAATCCGCAGCTGCGCGCCGTCACGCTGTCGTTCAAGCGCCCGGGCCAGTCGCCCGGCGATGCCACCAGCGAGCAGCTGATCGCCCTGGCCGACCTGGTGGACAAATACTCCGCCGGCGAAGCCCGCGTGACGCACGACCAGAACGTGCTGCTGCCCTGGGTGCACGGCAGCCAATTGTTTGCCCTGTGGCAAGAAGCCAAGGCCCTGGGTCTGGCCAGCGCCAACGTGCAGCTGCTCACCGACATGATCGCCTGCCCCGGCGGCGACTTCTGCGCGCTGGCCAACGCCCGCTCGCTGCCCATCGCAGAGGCCATCACCCAGCGCTACCAGGACCTGGACGAGCTCGATGACATCGGGGAGATCGACCTGCACATCAGCGGCTGCATCAACAGCTGCGGCCACCACCACAGCGGCCACATCGGCATCCTGGGCGTCGACAAGGACGGCAAGGAGTGGTACCAGGTCACGCTGGGCGGCTCCGACGGTTCTGACCTGTCGGGCGCGGCCGTGGCCGGCAAGGTGATTGGCCCCTCGTTCTCTGCCGCCGAAGTGCCCGACGTGATCGAGGCCGTGCTCGGCACGTACCGAGACCTGCGCGAACCAGGCGAGACCTTCCAGTCGGCCGTGCGCCGCACAGGCCTGGACCCGTTCAAGGAAGCCGCCAAGCAAGCGCGCCACAAAGAACCAGAAACCGCTGCCGCCTGAGCCCGCACAGCGCCGTACCGCACAGCCCCACAGACATGATGTTGAAACTACTCGCCGCCCAAGACCACCAGCCGCCCGCAGAGGGTGACGCCCGCACCGTGGCCCTGCCCAACGATGCCGACGCCATGGCCCTGCCGCTCGATGGTGTGGAACGTGTGGACCTGCACTTCCCCAACTTCACCGATGGCCGCGCCTTCAGCCAGGCCTTCCTGCTGCGCCGCCGCCGTGGCTTTCAGGGCGAAATCCGCGCCACGGGCGACGTGCTGATCGACCAGTTGGTGCAGATGCAGCGCACGGGTTTCAGCAGCGCCGTGCTGGCCGAGGGCGTGGACGCTGCCGATGCGCAGCGCCAGTTTGCGCTGTTCCCGGGCTTTTACCAGGGCGATGCCGTGAACCCCCAGCCGCTGTTTGTCAGCCGGGCTGCTGCTTGAGTGCAGCCCTGAGCCCACGTATACCTTAGAACCCCACACCATGAGCCAATTCGACCTCACACTCGTCAACGCCGAACTCGGCCGCAACGCCCCCGGCCTGGTAGCCTGGGCGCTGGGCCTGGGCGAACGATCCATCGTCACCACCAATTTCCGCCCCTTCGAAGCGGTGATCCTGCACATGGTCACGCAGGTGAACCCTGATGTGCCGGTGGTCTGGATGGACAATGGCTACAACACCGAGGCCACCTACCGCTTTGCCGACGAAGTGACGAAGCAACTGGGCCTGAAGCTGCAGATTTACCTGCCACGCCGCTCACGCGCACACCGCGAAGCGGTAGAAGGCGCAACACCAGCCCTGGACGACCCACGCCACGCCTTCTTCACCGAGGAAGTGAAGCTGGAGCCCTTTGCCCGTGCCCTGCGCGAGACAGCCCCCAAGGTGTGGTTCACCGCACTGCGTGCCACCGACACCGCCGTGCGCGCACAGATGGACCCGGTCAGCATCAACCCCGATGGCCTGATCAAGGTGGCACCGCTGCTGCACTGGTCGTCCAAGGACCTGCACGAATACTGCGTCAAGCACGGCCTGCCCAACAACTTCGACTACGTGGACCCCACCAAGGGCGAAGACAACCGCGAGTGTGGGCTGCATCTTGCCCACTGACTCCGCCGCAGATCCGACCATGAACGCCCGCACCGATGCAGCACAGCTGCAGAACAACAACATGAGCTATCACCTCAACAACTCGCACCTGGATGCTCTGGAAGAAGAAACCATCTTCATCCTGCGCGAAGTGGCCGCCGCCTTTGAGCGCCCCGCCTTGCTGTTTTCGGGCGGCAAGGATTCGCTCGTCATGCTCAAATGCGCGGAAAAGGCCTTTGGCACCAAGGCCAGCGGCGGTGGCATTCCCTACCCGCTGCTCATGATCGACACGGGCCACAACTTCAAGGAAGTGACGGACTTCCGCGACTTCCGTGCGCAGGAACTGGGCGCCGAGCTCATCGTGCGCAGCGTTGAAGACTCGATGGCACGCGGCACGGTGCGCCTGGCCCACCCGGGCGAGAGCCGCAACGTGCACCAGTCGGTCACGCTGCTCGAAGCGATCGAGGAATTCCGCTTTGACGCCCTGATCGGCGGCGCGCGCCGCGACGAAGAGAAGGCCCGCGCCAAGGAGCGCATCTTCTCGCACCGTGACAGCTTTGGCCAATGGCAGCCCAAGGCCCAGCGGCCTGAACTGTGGACCCTGTTCAACACCCGCCTGCAGCCGAACGAACACTTCCGCGTGTTCCCGATCAGCAACTGGACCGAACTGGACGTGTGGCAGTACATCGACCGAGAACAGATCGGCCTGCCCAGCATTTACTACACGCACAAGCGCCAGGTGGTGGACCGCAAGGGCCTGCTGATGCCCGTGACCGAACTGACACCGCCGCGCGACGGCGACGTGGTGGAGACGCGCGACGTGCGCTTTCGCACCGTGGGCGACATCACCTGCACCGCGCCGGTGGAGAGCACGGCGGCCACCCCGGCCGAGATCGTGATCGAGACCCTGGCCGCCGACGTGAGCGAACGCGGGGCGACGCGCATGGACGACAAGACCAGCGATGCCTCGATGGAAAAGCGCAAGAAAGACGGGTACTTCTGATGACCACTATGAATTCGATAGCTTCCAGCGCAATCCAGACAAGCGCCAGCGGCCAAAATAACCATATTTCCGCCCTCAAGTTCATTACCTGTGGCTCGGTGGACGATGGCAAGAGCACATTGATCGGCCGCCTGCTGGTGGACAGCAAGGCCGTGCTGCAGGACCACCTTGCTGGCGTGCAGCGCCAGGGCGAAACCGACCTGGCCCTGCTGACCGACGGCCTCAGCGCAGAGCGCGAGCAAGGCATCACCATCGACGTGGCCTACCGCTACTTCGCCACCGAAGAGCGCAAGTTCATCATCGGCGACGCCCCCGGCCACGAGCAGTACACGCGCAACATGGTCACCGCCGCCAGCAGCGCCGATGCCGCCGTGGTGCTGGTCGATGCCACCAAGCTCGACTGGAAGAATGCCGACCTGGCCTTGTTGCCGCAGACCCGCCGCCACAGCCTGCTGGCCCATTTGCTGCGCGTGCACTCGCTGGTGTTTGCCGTGAACAAGCTCGACGCGGTGGAAGACCCCGTGCTGGCCTGGAAACACATCCAGGGCGCACTGCAGTCCTTCGCCCAGGCGGCTGGCATCACCGTGCGCGCCACGGTGCCGGTCTCCGCCCTCAAGGGCTGGAATGTGGTGGACGCCCACGCGGGCTGGTGCGGCTACGAAGGCCCCACGCTGCTGCAGGTGCTGGAGCAGTTGCCCAACACCCCGGCCGATACGGGCCTGCCCCTGGCCTTCCCCGTGCAGTGGGTCGAAAAGTCCTCGTCCTCGTCGTCGGACACATCCCAAGGCCGCCGCGTGTTCTGGGGTCGTGTGGCTTCGGGCAATGTAGCGCCTGGCACGCCCGTGCAGATCTTCCCCAGCGGCCAGCTGGCCACCGTGGCCCAGGTGCTGGACCATGCACGCCGCCCCACGGATGTGCCCGCAGGCACCAGCGCGGGATTCATCCTGGACCGCGAGGTGGATGTCTCGCGCGGCGACTGGATTCTGGCGGCGCCTGCTGTCGCCGCCCCCGCCGAAGACGACTTTGACACGCCGGCCAGCGTGCCCGCCTGGCCCGCCAGCCGCGAGCTGCGCACCACCATTGCCTGGATGGACGACGAACCCCTGGTCGCAGGCCGCGTGTACTGGGCGCTGCACGGCCACCGCTGGGTCAAGGCCAAGGTGAAAGCCGTGGTGCACAAGCTCAACATCAACACGCTGGCCGAAGAAGCCGCCACCCAGCTCGACCCCAATGCCATCGGCCATGTGGACCTGCTGCTGCAAGAGGCGATTCCCGCAGCGGCCTTCGGCAAAGCCCGGGTGCTCGGATCGCTGATCCTGGTGGACACCGCCAGCCACAAAACGGCCGGTGCCGTGCTGGTCAACTGATCTAGATCAGTGCCCCAAACCCCAGTCACCCCATCCGGGTGAGGGACCTTGTAACCAATGGTCGGTGAAAGCTTCTAAAATTGAGGGTTTTCACCGACCCACACAACTCCTGTCATGACCCACGTCGTCTCCGAAAACTGCATCAAGTGCAAGTACACCGATTGTGTGGACGTGTGCCCCGTGGACTGCTTCCGCGAAGGCCCGAACATGCTCGTCATCGATCCTGACGAATGCATCGACTGCGCCGTGTGCATCCCCGAGTGCCCGGCCAACGCCATTTTTGCCGAAGAAGACCTGCCGCCCGACCAGATCGCCTTCATCAAGCTCAACGCCGATCTGTCCTTTGCCGACGGCTGGAAGAGCATCACCAAGCGCAAGCCCGCGCTGCCAGACGCCGACGAGTGGAACGGCAAACCGGGCAAGGTCAACGAACTAGTCAAGTGACCCCTCTGAGTCGTTTCGTGCCATCCCCCAAGGGGGACGCCACCAGTGGCCTGGCAAAGCCAGTTTCGGGCGCTGCGCGCGTGGCTTGAGCATGATTCAAGAAACCGACGCCGTCGTCATCGGCGCGGGTCCCGTGGGCCTGTTCCAGGTCTTCCAGCTGGGCCTGCAAGGCATCACCGCCCACCTGATCGACGCCCTGCCCCATGCGGGCGGCCAGTGCGTCGAGCTGTACGGCGACAAACCCATCTACGACATCCCGGGCATCCCGGTGTGCACCGGGAGCGAGCTGGCTGGCCTGCTGCTTCAGCAGATTGCGCCGTTCAAGACGCAGTGGCACCTGAACACGCTGGTGTCGGCGCTCGCCGTGCACACCGATGGGCGCCTGCTGATCGAAACCTCGCAAGGTGCACAGCTGCTGGCCCGCACGGTGTTCATTGCCGCAGGCGTGGGCGCCTTTGTGCCGCGCACGCTCAAGGTGGAAGGCATCGAGCGCTTTGTGGGCACACAGATCCACTACCAGAACCTGCCCTCCACGGCCAACGTGGCCGGGCGCCATGTGGTGGTGCACGGCGGCGACGAGCCCGCGGTGGCCCGCGCCGTGGAACTGGCCGAACAAGGCCAGGCCGCCCGCGTCAGCCTGCTGCACCGCCGCGATGTGTTCCAGGCGCCCGACGCCCTGCTGCAGCGCCTGCAGCAACTGCGCGATGCGGGCCGCATCCACGTCGAGGCCGCGCAGATCACCGGTATCGAAACCTCTGGTGACCAGCTGACCGCCTTGCAGGTGGTGGACGCCGATGGCAGCACCCGCGCCCTGGCAATCGACCTGCTGGTGGCCGTACTCGGCATCTCGCCCCGCCTCGGCCCCATCGCCGACTGGGGTTTGGCCATGGACCGCAAACAGCTGGTGGTGGACACCGAAGCCTTCCGCACCAGTGTGCCCGGCATCTACGCCGTGGGCGACATCAATACCTACCCCGGCAAACGCAAGCTCATCCTGTGCGGCTTCCACGAGGCCACTCTGGCCGCCTTTGGCGCCGCCGAGGCGCTCAAGGGCGACAAGGTGGCGCTGCAATACACCACCACCAGCCCACGGCTGCACCAACTGCTGGGTGTGGCACAGGTATCGGCGCCGTCCGTCAGCGCGTAGTCCCGGCGGGCCAGGGTTCGTCACTTCGTGCCCAAACGACGCGCCCACAAATAAGCACAAAATGTCCAAAAGGCGCACAAGCGCCCGGCACGATGGCGTCTCCATTCACCCATCAGGAGCACACCATGAGCCAACAACCCCTTCAATCCATCTGGGACACCTACACCGCGTCGTGGAAGACCGACTCGGCCGCGGACCGCACAGCCCTTTTTACCCAGTCCCTCGACCCCGCCTGCACCTACAACGACCCGCTGGCCACCGCCCAGGGCTGGGACCAATTGACGGCCTACATGGACAACTTTCACAGCCAAGTGCCCGGTGGGCATTTTGTGACCCACTATTTCGCCAGCCACAACCAGCAGAGCATCGCCAAGTGGAACATGGTGGATGGCAGCGGGCAGGTGATCGGGGAAGGCGTGAGCTACGGCCGGTACAACGACCAGAACCGGCTGGTTGCGATGACCGGTTTCTTTGAAACCCCTTGAACGGACACCACTGTGCTTTATCTCCGGCAAATCCAGGAGGGCATCGATTTCATCGAGGCCCATCTCGAATCCGATATCCAGCTTTCCGAGGTGGCACGGGCTGCGGGGATGAGCCAGTGGCACTTCCAGCGGATCTTCAAGGCGCTGACCAACGAAACCCTCAAGACCTATATCCGGTCGCGCCGGTTCTCGCGGGCGCTGGAGCAGTTGACCAACACACGGTTGAGCGTGCTCGACATTGCGCTGGCGTCGGGGTACGAGACGCAGGAGAGTTTCACGCGCGCGTTCCGCGATTGCTTTCGGCTCACGCCGTCGCAGTACCGCAAGATGGGCAACCGCTCGCTGTTCGTGCGCAAGATCCGGTTTGACCAAAGCTACCTCGCGCACATTCACCACAACATTTCTCTGGAACCCGACATAAAGGAGCAGCCCGCCATGCAGCTGGTCGGGCTGCCCACGGACTACTACGGCATCGACTCCGAAAAGAACAACCTGGGTCAGAAACTACCGCCCCTGTGGGCGAAGTTCCTGCCCCGGCTGGGCGAGATTGCGAACACCGTGCCCGGGGTCTGCTATGGCGCCGTGGCGCCAGCAGGACCCCACACGGAAGAGCTGCGCTACCTGGCCTGCATCGAAGTGCGCGGCCCCGGTGCGTTGCCACCGGGCATGGTGGCCCTGGAAATACCCGGATCGACCTATGCACGCTTCACCCACCGGGGCCCTGCGCAGAATGTCGATGCGACAGTGAACTACATCTACTCCAGCTGGCTGCTGTCGGCCGGCGCGTCGCACTCCCTGGGGCCGGACCTGGAAATCTACGGCTCGCAATACCACCCGACATCCGGTGACTCGGTGATGCACTACGCCATTCCCATCGTCCGCTCGGCGCCCTGAGCACGGTCGCCCAAAAAGGGGCCCGAGTTCCTTGTGGAATGCCCGCGCCGGGGGCGTCCGGAGCCGACGGGGAGAGTCCTTTTTGAGCCAGATCGAGATCAGCCCGCGACAAGACACTGCACCCCATCAGATCCGAACTCCGCCCTCTCTCCTCCATCGCGAGCGGTTCTCCACTCAACCAAAAGTTCGCCATCGGCGAGGAGCCAGCCATGAGCAGGCCAGGACCTGAAATTTTCCAAGGTCCGTTGGTTGCTGGAAGGCCGACGTTTAGGAGATGAAATGCCAGTTCCGTTCAGCGAGGACGACGGTATTTTTTTGAGGCGAGGGTCGCGTCAAAGGTCCATCACCATCTCATGCCAGGCCATGCCGCCGTGGTCGGATGCAGAGGGCTTCACGTAGCGGTAGCCCTGCTTGGCGTAGAGCGCCACATGACGCTCCTTGCACATCAGGTGAATGCTCTGCTTGCCCGCCTGCCGCATCTGTTTCACAAAAGTCTGCATCATTGCCGTGGCGTACCCGTGCCCCTGGTACGCGGGATCTATCACCACCGACATGATGACCACGTTGGGCGCGACCAGGTCATGCCCCACCAGCTCCTTGAAAGCCTCGTCCGACATGACGACTGCGTGGGCACAGCCACTGTTGACGAAACCGATGGTCTTGCCTTCGGTTTGCATGACCAGAAAGCCCTGCGGGTAATTGGAAATACGGGTATGGATCTTGGCCAAGGTGGCGGCTTCGTCGCCCTCGTAGGCGGTGCTCTCAATCTCGAAACAGCGCTCGGCATCCGCAGGAACGGCTTGGCGAAAGGTTAGGGCTGACATGGGTACTGGAGTGCGTGGGCAATGAAAAGCTCCATGATAAAAATGGCTGCATTGCACGTCATGCAAACCCTTCATCCATACCTGCACACCATGCACTTTGCACTTCGACGCCTTGACCTGAATCTGCTGCTGGTATTTGACGCACTGCACCGGTGGCGCAGCGTGACCGCTGCCGCGGAAGAACTCGCTCTGAGTACATCGGCCCTCAGCCACGCGCTGTCCCGGCTGCGCACAGCCTTGCACGACGAGCTGTTTTTGCGCGTGGGCGGTTCCATGCAGCCTACGCCCCGCGCGCAGGAGCTGGCCGATGGCATTTCGCAGGCCCTGCAACTGCTCGCGGACCGCATCGGCGATGCCCATGAATTCGACCCGGTAGCCAGTGAGCACACCTTTGTGTTTGCCGCCACGGACTTCACGACGTACGCCCTGCTGCCCTCTGTGGTGACAGCTGTGGAGCATGAAGCACCGGGCGTGCGCATGCGGGTGATCCCTTCGCAGAGCCGTGACGTGCTGATGGACCTTGTGCAGGGAGCCCACTTCGTGCTGGGCTTTTCGGATGAAGTCTCGCCGGTGCCCGCTGACATCGAGCGACTAGAAGCGCCATCCGACGACTATGTGGTGGTGGCCCGCCGTGGCCATCCCCGGCTTGGCAAGCGGCTCACTATCAAACGCTACCTGGCGGAACACCATGTAGTTGTTCGGCCCTGGCGAAACGAGGCCAGTGTGATTGACACCGCGCTGGCTGCGCAGGGCCACACGCGCATGGTGGCTATTGAACTGCCCAGCGTCATGGCGGCACCATTCATCGTCACAGGCACGGACCACCTGATCACCTTGCCCCGTCAAGCGGCGCATCAACTTGCTGCATCCGCCCAGGTGGTGGTGCATGAAGCGCCGTTTCCGACACCGCACTACATACCTACGGTCTACTACCAGCGGCGCCATATGCACCTGGCATGGCATCGCTGGATGCGCAATCGGCTGCTTTCAGCTATCGCAAACACGATAAAGCCTGCTTAACCGAAAGGGCTGTAATCGGTCTGTGATCAGTCAGTGGCGGACTTCACTCCAAGGCCGTATTGGGCCCGTCGCAGATGGTCACGGTTCCTGCAAGCCCCCATTGGGAAATCCTGAACCCGCCGACCTGCGCCATTTGCGAAACAGCTCGTGGGCTCCCCTGACCTTCACTAGAATCCGTTCAATCGCTGGGGGTGTCCTGCAAGAAATCCGCTGCAGGGCTGAGATCAAACCCTTCGAACCTGTCGCCTGCAACGGTTTACCTAGCGGGCTTGAGATCATCCTCGCGCAGGGAAGCATGTCTGTTCTGGCCGACTCCGAGTGACCTCGGGCCATGCCTGCAGGCCGCCGCCCTGCTCTGTACTGCCACGGAGCCCTCCATGTCCTCATCCCCCGCTGCGCCCGCCGCCAACGAAGCGCTGGCCCCCGTATCCCCCGACCGCCGGGTCTTCCAGTGGCATGACCACGCCTCGCTCTGGTTCAGCCTGGGCGTGGGTTTGCTGGTCATGCAGGTGGGCGCGTACCTGATGCCTGCACTGGGCACACAAGAGGCGCTGATTGCCATCGTCTGCGGCTCCATCGTGGGCGCGGGCCTGCTGGGCTGGGTGGCCAAGATCGGTTGCGACAGCGGCCTGGCCAGTGCCGGGCTGATGCACGCGGTGTATGGCCGCACGTTTGCCAGCCTGCCGATCATCCTGAACATCGTGCAGCTGGTGGGCTGGGGCACGTTCGAGCTGGTGGTGATGCGCGACGCCACCGTGGCCATCGGCCAGCAGTCCGGCACCATGGCCGGCGCGCATTGGCCCGTGCTGGTTACGCTGCTGTGGGGCGGCGTGGTGATGCTGCTCATCAGCGGCTCGATGGTGCAGCTGGTGCGCAAGGTGATCGCACGCGTGGCGCTGCCGCTGGTGGTGCTGTCGCTTCTGTGGCTGTCGTGGCAGTTCCTGTCGCTGGCGCAGACCCAGGGTTTTGAAGCGCTGTGGACGCGCAAGGGCGAAGGCGGCATGGGCGTGCTGCCCGCGCTGGACCTGGTGATCGCCATGCCCATCTCGTGGCTGCCGCTGGTGGCCGACTATGCGCGCCACGGCAAGAACGGTGGCTCGGCATTGCGTGGCACCTGGCTGGGCTATGCGCTGGCCAACATGTGGTGCTATTCGCTCGGCGTGCTGGTGGCGTTGACCCTGCCGAGCAAGGACCTGGTGCAGGCGCTGCTGCTGGCCCAGGGCGGGCTGATCGCGCTGTCGCTGATCCTGATCGACGAGGTGGACAACGCCTATGGCGACACCTATTCGGGTGCGGTGTCGGCCCACAGCCTGCTGCCACGCTGGGGCGTGCGCAAGTGGGGCCTGGCCATGGCAGCCGTATGCACAGGCCTCGCACTGGTGCTGCCCATGCACAGCCTGGAGCCGTTTTTGTTGCTGCTCAGCTCGGTGTTTGTGCCACTGTTTGGGGTGATCTTGGGCCGACTGGCGTTTGGCACCAACGCACCCGCGCTGCTGGCTGCGGCACGCCGGGTGAATGCGGCCCCGGTGGCGATCTGGTTGGTGGGGATTGCCGTCTACCACCTGGCTCCGCAGGTGGTACCGGGCGCGGGTTCAGCGCTGCCGGCGCTGGCGTTCAGCTTTTTGCTGGCCTGGGCCACACGGCCACGGGGCCATTGAATAGCTATCGAATTGTGAGCTACTAGCGCTTACCTGATAAGCGCTAGAGGCCAAAAACAATCAAATTTCTACAGCACCAACTGCGCCACAGGCGCATAGCCGTGGTTGAGCGGACCGTGGCCACGGCCGGTGGTCACATTGGCCCCTGCGGCGATGGCGCCCAGAATGTAGGCGCGTGCGCGCTCCACCGCCTGCTGCAAGGGCAGGCCCTGCGCCAGGTGGGCCGCAACGGCCGAAGACAAGGTGCAGCCGGTGCCGTGCCCGTTGGGCGTGGCAATGCGTGCTGACTCCAGCCGCTGCCGCGCGCCGTTGCGGGTGGCCAGAACGTCCACCACCCAGTCTCCGGGCAGATGGCCGCCCTTGAGCAGCGCTGCGCGTGCACCCAGCGCGCACAGCGCCTGCGCGGCTTCATCCAGCGTTTCCACGCCCTTGATGCTGCGCCCCAGCAGCCAGCCGGCCTCATCGAGGTTGGGGGTGATCACCTCGGCCAGCGGAAACAGTTCCTGCACCAGCACGCTCACGGTTTCTGCGGCAATGAGCCGGTCGCCGCTGGTGGCCACCATCACGGGGTCGAGCACCACATGCGGCAGCTGGTAGGTGCGGATGGCATCGGCCACCACGCGCACCACTTCGGGCGAATGCAGCATGCCGATCTTGACCGCATCCACGCCAATGTCCTGCACCACGGCATCGATCTGGGCCTTGAGCATCTCGGGCGGAATGCCGTGGATGCCCGTCACGCCACAGGTGTTCTGCGCCGTGATGGCGGTGATGGCCGTCATGCCGTAGCAGCCCAGCGCGCTGAAGGTCTTGAGGTCGGCCTGGATGCCTGCGCCGCCGCCGCTGTCGGAACCGGCGATGGAGAGCACACGCACATAGCGGTGTGTGGAAGGCATAGACGGCGTGGAGGACGGCGGGGTCAAAGAAGTCATGGCAAAAATTATGGCCTATGCGCTAGCGCAAAAAGGGCTGCCTTTGGTTGTGCTGTAATTGATTTTTCCGGACGAAACAGGGGTGTCCCACCGTTTTTGGTGTGCGACTGAGAAATACCCTGGGGCCCGCACGCAGCGCTGCACGGCACTGCCTGCACCACACCGTGGCCCCGCTACCCGATCCAGGTCATGCTGGCGTGGGGAGTTTCCAAGAGCGGCACCGCCCCGTTTTGTCCATGGTTGCCAGCCAACACACGGACACACCGACGGACCTATGCCACTTCAACCCTCTTCTTTTGCCATTCTGGGCGCGGGCCTCATGGGCCGCCTGCTTGCGGTGGAGCTGGCCCGCCAGGGGCACCGGGTCGACATCTACGACGCAGGCAGTCCGGCCGCTGAACATTCGGCCGCGACCGTGGCCGCTGCCATGCTGGCGCCGCTGGCCGAATCGGCCATCACCGAGCCTGGTGTGGTGCGCATGGGCCACCATGCCCTCACCCGCTGGCCACAGCTGCTGGCAGCGCTGGCCGAGCCCGTGTTCTTCCAGCAGGCCGGCACGCTCATCGTGTGGCACCGGCAGGACGCGGCCGAGGCCCAGCGGCTGACTCGCCAGCTGGAGGCCAATCAGCAGACGGTGCCCGAGTTGCCAGCCCTGCAAAAGCTCGACGGCGCCGCGCTGGCCCAGGCGGAGCCCACGCTGGCGCAGCGCTTTGCGCAGGGCCTGTACCTGCCCGGCGAGGGCCAGCTCGACAACCGGCAGCTGCTGGCGGCGCTGGTGGTGGAAATGCAGCGGCTGTCCGTGCGCATGCACTGGCACACCCCCCAGTCGCCCGAGGCCTTTGCGCCCGGCGCCCCAGGCCAGCCCGACTGGGTGCTGGACTGCCGTGGCCTCGGCGCCAAGGCCCAATGGCCGGCTTTGCGCGGTGTGCGGGGCGAGGTGGTGCGAATCCACGCACCGGATGTCACGCTGCAACGCCCCACCCGGCTGGTGCACCCGCGCTACCCCATCTATATCGCCCCCAAGCCGGACCACCTGTTCGTGATCGGTGCGACCGAGATCGAATCGGACGACCTCTCGCCCGCAAGCGTGCGATCGACGCTGGAGCTGCTCTCCGCCGCCTACGCCGTGCACCCCGGCTTTGCAGAGGGCCGCATTCTGGAACTGGCCACGCAGTGCCGCCCCACGCTGCCCGACAACCTGCCCGCCATTCGGCAGCCGCGCCGGGGCGTGCTGGAGATCAACGGCCTGTACCGCCACGGCTTCATGATCGCGCCCGCCCTGCTGGACGTGACGCTGGAAGTGCTGAACGCGGGACAATCGCAGCTTTCGCAACGTTTTGACCTCGCGCTGGAACTGGAGCCCGCCCCCCTGCCCCCACCCAGCGCGGCCGCCGCCTTCGCATGAACATCTCCATCAACCAGATCCTGCACGAACTGCCCGAGGGTGCCACCGTGGCCGATGCCGTGGCCGCCATCGCGGCCCGCCCCCCGTTTGCCGTGGCCGTGAACACCCACTTTGTGCCCAACACCCGCTACGCCGCGCAGGCCCTGCAGCCCGGTGACCGCGTGGAAATCATCTCGCCCGTGACGGGGGGATGACCCCTGGCTTGCAATTTTGAGAAAAATTGGCCCCTAGCGCTTTTCCATCAAGCGCGAATAGCTATTAAAAAGATAGTAAAAATATGACCACTTCGACGCCCCAAGACCCTCTGGTGCTGTACGGCCAGCAGTTCGCGAGCCGCCTGCTGCTGGGCACCTCGCGCTACCCATCCCCTGCGGTGCTCGAAGCCGCCGTGTTGCGCGCGCAACCCGCCATGGTCACCGCGTCGTTGCGCCGCCAGGGCAGCAACCCGGCCGAAAGCGGCAGCAGCTTCTGGGAGCTTCTGCGCAAGCTCAACGTACCCGTGCTGCCCAACACCGCCGGCTGCCACAGCGCGCAAGAGGCCATTACCACGGCACAGATGGCGCGCGAGGTGTTCAACACCCCATGGATCAAGCTGGAACTGATCGGCGACGACTACACGTTGCAGCCCGACACGCTGAATCTGGTGGGCGTGGCGGCACACCTCATCAAGGAAGGTTTTCAGGTGCTGCCGTACTGCACCGAAGACCTGGTGGTGTGCCAGCGCCTGGTGGATGTGGGCTGCCAGGCCGTGATGCCCTGGGCCGCGCCCATCGGCACAGGCCGTGGCCCCGTCAACCCCTATGCACTGCAAACGCTGCGCGAGCGCCTGAACGTGCCGCTGCTGGTGGACGCCGGGCTGGGCCTGCCATCACACGCCTGCCAGGTGATGGAATGGGGTTACGACGGCGTGCTGCTGAACACCGCAGTCGCACTCGCGCAAGACCCGGTGGCCATGGCAGGCGCCTTCGCCGACGCCGTGAATGCCGGGCGTGCCGCGCGCAAGGCCGGTGCCATGGCTGCGCAGGAGGCCGCCCAGCCCAGCACGCCCGTGCTCGGCACCCCCTTTTGGCACCATGAACAACATGCGTGACGACACCAGCGCCATGGTGCAGGCCATTCTTGCGCACCACGCCGCCACCTTCGCAGGCTTTGGCGCAGAGCCTGCCCCGGAGCCCACGCGACAGGAACCCGCCTACCTGGCAGCCCTGCAGGCTTGCAGCACGCTGGGCTTCATTGCCCACGACGCGGAATGCCTCGCCCAGGCCTGGCTGGCCCAAAGCCTGCGCACCGGCGCCTTCCAGCCAGAGCAATGGCCCGACACACCGGAGGATTTTGGCCTGCAACCCGTGCCACGTGCCCAGGCGTTCGCCCCGTGTCCTGACCAGTTGGGCCTGTACGCCGTGTTGCCCGACGCCGACTGGGTGGGCCGCATGGCACGTGCAGGTGTACCCACGGTGCAGCTTCGCTTCAAGTCGGCCAATCCTCATGCGATTGCGCAGCAGGTGCACGCGGCGGTCCAGGCCGTCAAGGGCACGAACGCCCTGCTGTTCATCAATGACCATTGGCGCATGGCCATCCAGGCAGGTGCCTATGGGATTCACCTCGGCCAGGAAGATCTGGATGCCCTGGCCCCCGATGAACTCCAAGCGCTGCGCGCTTCAGGCCTGCGCCTGGGTGTCAGCACCCATGGCTACGCGGAAATGGTGCGAGCAGATGCCGTAGGCCCCAGCTACATCGCCATGGGCGCCGTGTTCCCTACCACCCTCAAGAAAATGGCCACGGCCCCACAGGGCGTGGGCCGGCTGGGCGTCTACGCGTGCCTGCTGCGCAGCTATCCCCAGGTGGCCATTGGCGGCATCGGCGCCGAGCAGTTTGCCCAGGTACAGGCCACGGGCGTGGGATCGATTGCGGTGGTTCGCGCCATCGTCAATGCGACTGACCCCGAGGCCACCGTTGCGCAGCTGATGCGCCAGATGGAAACGTAAACAAACGGCCAGCCCTGAAAAGGCGCTGCTCCCTGGCGCCCTATTTGCGGCCAGTCTTCTTCTGCTCCAGCTCCAGCCGCAGTTCGACCAGGTCGTTGTCCATGCCAAAACCCACGGCCTGACCCGTGGGCGGGGGGGCGGTCACCGGCACGGCTGGCAAATCGCTGAGCGTGAGATGGGGCGGCTCTGACAGGTCAAGGTCCAGATCCAGCGCCGCACCACGCGTGTCGCCATCCAGCACCGAGGGCGCTGCGACCACTGCGGCCTGGGGCGGACGTCCCGCAACGGGAGGCATTCCGTCAAAGTCGAACTCCAGGCTGGCCGCGCGCGAGTCCTGCGGCAATGCGTCTGTTTTGGCCAGCACTTTCTGAAGCGGTTCTTGCTGCACCTGCGTTTCGACCCGGGGCGCCGCCAGCGGTGTGGTGCGCTTGCGGGGTGCCGGTTCCCCTCTGGCACTGGCGGGCGTGGTTTGTGCAATGGAGAGCAACAACAGCAGGTCGTCGTAGGCCGCAAGGTCAAAGGGCTCGACCGAACCGGCACCGTCGTGCCGGAACAGCAGCTTTTCGAGCAGTTGCAGCACCGACGGAGAAGTCCATTCGGCCTCGATGTCGGCCAACGCATCGGTGTAGTGGTAGAGCATGCGGCCCGTGCGGTGGAAACTGGCAAATTCCGGCACTTGCGCGTTGAACGATTGCATGAACTGCGTGCGCAGTTGCGTGAACTCCTCCACCCTGCTCAGCGTGTGGTAGAGCCGCAAAAGCTCCAGATAGGCCAGTGGCGAAGTCGCGCCGCGTTCAGCGATGTGCTTCTTCAGCACTTCGATGGCCTGCTGGTGTTCACCCACCGAAATGAAAAACTCGGCCTGTTGCTGGATGTCGAAAAGCTCTTCCGGGCTGACGATGTGCAGTGCAGGCCGGGGTGCAGCGGCAGGGGGTGCTGCCGGGGGCATGGCCTTCAGGGGGGCCGGCGCACTGGGCAACGGGGCCGTGGCCACAAACGGTGTCACCAGCGGGGCTGCGGCTGAATCAGCGGAGGGAGCCCGGACTTCAGCAAGCTCGTCAGACGGCATCCAGTCGTCACTGGGGTGTGGGGCCAGGCCCAGCGCAGCTCCATGTTCGGCCAGGGCGTCATGCCCCCCCAGCGCCGCTACGGAGTCGCGCCATGCCCGCACCGCCTTTTCGGAGGCGCTGCGCATCCGCACCCAAGCCCACGCCACCAGCAACAGCGCCAGCAGCAGCAACCCGCCCAGCGCGTACACCACGGTGGCGGGAAATCGTTCGCTCTCGGCCTGCTCCAGCTGTTGCTGCAGTTGCGCGGCGGCGGCCCGGTCCCGGGCGGCCTGCGCCCGCAGGTTGGCGACATCGGCCTCCAAGGCCTTGAGCCGATCACTGTCCTGATTGGCATCCTCGGGCTGGGCGTTCAGTGCTTTCCAGAGCGCTGCAGCCTGGGCTCGCTGGGCCGAGGGCTGGTCTGCCGGCAGGACCAGCAGTTCGGGAGAGGTGCGCAGCGCCAGCGGGCGGTCCACCCAGACATCGAGCGGCTCGATCACAAGGCGGGCCCGGTCGGCAGGCTTGGGCACTGCTGGCGCCTTGTTCTTGGCAGGCGGCGCTGCAACGGCGGGGGTCTGGGAGCGTGTGGTGGCCGACTCTGCGGGCCGTGGGGGTGCAAGGCGCGCCGCAGGCTTGGCCGCCGGTGGGGCTGGCACAGAATCAGGCCGGTTTTCGGGCCGCGAGGGCGGCAATGCCGAAGGAGAAGGTGCGGCAGGAGATGCCGCAGCCACGCTGGGGCGCGGGCCGGTTGAACCCTGGGCCGGACGGGGTGTTTCAACACCCATTCCGGCCACAGAAGGAAGCCGCGAGACATCGACCGGTGATGCCGACCGAGCCACCGTGGACGGAAGCTCGGCAAAAAAATGTGTAGGTGCGTGTGATCTTGCCCGTACATCCCGCCGACAAGGTGACCATCAATACCGGCTCGTCCACCGCAACGGCGGCCTGCACCCGCACCGCCGGTGGACGCCCCCGCATATCGGGCAAGGGAACCACCCGCACTTTCGCATCGCCAATCGCCGTGTCCCCTGCCACCAGCTTGGCGGTCACGCAGGCAGAGGCCAGATCGGTGCCCGGGTCTGGCTGGATATCGAACGACAGATCCACCGGCGCACCCAACACCACCGCACCTCTGCTGCTGCCCAAAGACAATGCCGAGGCGCCCGCAGCGACCATCCACAGACCGGTCCCAAAAATGGCGTTACGGATTTTCACAATAAGTTCTGTTTTGGTGCGGTCCATTCTTGCACATAAGTCCCGCGCAACGCCAGAGCCATAATGGCGCTATGAAAATTCAGTTTCCCAACATCGCAATCGTGGGCACCGGCGCCATGGGTCGGGGCATTGCACAGATCGCCGCGCAGGCCGGCAGCCAGGTTTTTCTGCTCGATGCAACCCCAGGCGCCGCCCAGGCCGCCCAGGCGGCGCTGCAAGACCAATGGACCAAGCTGGTCGCCAAAGGGCGCATTGATGCGGATCAAGCCACGGCACTCGCTGCGCGGCTGCACCCGGTGCAGGCAGTGACCGATCTGGCCACGTGTGACCTGGTGATCGAAGCCATCGTCGAACGGCTGGATGTGAAGCAGAAGCTGTTTTCCGAACTGGAATCCGTGGTGCGCAGCGATGCCGTGCTGGCCACCAACACCTCGTCCCTGTCCGTGACCTCGATTGGGGCGGCGCTCCAGCGCCCGCAGCGCCTGGCGGGTTTTCACTTCTTCAATCCGGTGCCTTTGATGAAGGTGGTGGAAGTCATTGCAGGCCTCAAGACCGACCCCGCGATTTGCACCGCCCTGGCGGCCTACGCCAAAGAGATGGGCCACACCCCCGTTCAGGCACAAGACACCCCCGGCTTCATCGTGAACCACGCGGGGCGCGGTTTCGGCACAGAGGCCCTGCGCATCGTGGGCGAAGGCGTGGCCGACTTCGCCACCATCGACCGCATCCTGCGCGACCAGGTCGGCTTCAAGCTCGGGCCTTTCGAGTTGATGGACCTCACTGCGCTGGATGTCTCCCACCCGGTGATGGAATCCATCTACCGCCAGTACTACGACGAGCCGCGTTTTCGCCCCAGCGTGATCACCGCGCAGCGCCTGGCGGGTGGCGTGGTGGGCAAGAAGGTGGGGGAAGGCTTTTACCGCTACGTGGACGGCGTGGCGCAAATACCCGCAGAGGCCCCGCCGCCCGTGGTGACCGAGATTCCCCCCGTGTGGGTTTCGCCCCGCGCGGCCCGTCGCGCCGAGCTGTACCAGCTGCTCAAGGAGCTGGGCGCCACCATCGAAACCGGCCAATCGCCCTCGCCCCAGGCCATCACGCTGGTCGCGCCGCTGGGCTTTGACGTGACCACCGTCGCCGTGGTCGAGCGCCTGGACCCCGCCCGCACCATCGGCATCGACATGCTGATCGACGATGCCGCCACCAAGCGCCGCGTACTGGCCACCAACCCGGCCACCCGCGTGGACATCCGCAATGCGGTGCATGCGCTGTTCGCCCGCGACGGCAAGGCCGTGAGCGTGATCCGCGACAGCGGTGGTTTTGTCACGCAGCGCGTGGTGGCCACCATCGTGAACATCGCCAGCGACATCTGCCAGCAAGGCATCTGCTCCCCCAAGGACCTGGAAACCGCTGTCACACTGGGCCTGGGCTACCCCCTCGGTCCCCTGGCCATGGGCGACCGCTGGGGCCCCACCAACATTCTGGAAGTGCTGTTCAACATGCAAACGGTCTATGGCGACACCCGCTACCGCCCCAGCCCCTGGCTGCGCAGGCGGGGTGCAATCGGCCTGAGCCTGAGCCACGTAGAAGAAGACTGATCGCTTCGCAGAACAGCCACCTTACCCAAGGCCACCATGCCCGCAGAACTCCAGAGCACCAGCCAGGGCCAGACCCTGATCCTGACCCTTCGCAACCCCGAGCGGCGCAACGCCATCGACCCTGTGATGTACGCAGCGGGCGTGGAGGCGCTGGGTGTGGCCGAAAGCAGTCCCGACATCCGCAGCGTGGTCATCACGGGCGCCGATGGCATGTTCTGCTCGGGCGGCAATCTGCAGCGTCTGCTGGCTAACCGCCAGGAAGCCCCGGAGGTGCAGGCACAGAGCATCGAAGGCCTGCACAACTGGATCGAGACCATCCGCACCTACCCCAAGCCCGTGATTGCGGCTGTGGAAGGGGCGGCGGCCGGCGCGGGCTTTTCGCTGGCGCTGGCCTGCGATTTGATCGTGGCGGCGCGCAATGCCGTGTTTGTGATGGCCTACAGCAACGTGGCCCTGTCACCCGATGGTGGCGCCAGCTGGAGCCTGTCGCAAGCCCTGCCCCGCCAGGTGGCGACGGAGATCCTCATGTGTGGTGACCGCATCGGCGCAGAACGCCTGCACGCTCTCGGTGTGGTCAACCGCATTGCGGAAACCGGCAGCGCACTGGAGACAGCCCTTGCGCTGGCCGAGCAGCTCAATGCGCGCGCGCCCAATGCCCTCGCGAGCATCAAGGAGCTGCTGAACGAGGCACCCCATGCCCAGCTCACACACCACCTGGCCCATGAGCGCGACCACTTCGTGAAGAACCTGCACCATGCGAACGGCGGCGCAGGCATATCGGCCTTCCTCGAAAAACGCGTGCCCCGCTACGAGTAGCACTGCACCGGGGTGCCCAGAGAGAGCACCCACCGCCAAACACCCTCACCCCCGGTCCGCTGCCCCCAGCGCCCGGGGGTTTTCTTTGGGGCCAACAGGCAGACACGCAGGTGACAACCCTGACGCAGCACGAAGGTCCCTGACGCGACAATGGGTCTGTTTCTAGTCACCCAAAAGACAGGCCATGGACGACCCGATTCTTACTATCGAAGAACGTGAAGCGATCAACTCAGGTCGCTGGTTTTCATCTCTTTCACCTTCTCTACGCCACGACATCCTCCGATGTGCATACGTCAAACGCTTCAAGGACGGCGGCCTCATCGCCGCACGCGGAGATCCGCCCGAAGAGTGGATTGCGTGCGCGCGTGGTGCGGTGCGGGTGAGCTCGACCTCCATCTCGGGCAAGCAGATCACGCTGACGTACGTGGAGCCGGGCATCTGGTTTGGCGACGTGGCGATCTTCGACGGGGACCGGCGCACGCACGATGCCTACGCGCATGGCGACACCACGATCCTGTGTGTGGCCAAGGCCGATTTCCGCAAGATCCTGGCGGTGCACACCGAGCTGTACGAAGCCATGCTGCGACTGCATGCGCGGCGCATTCGCCAGCTGTTCGGGCTGGTGGAAGACCTCAACACCCTGCCCTTGCGCTCGCGCTTGGCCAAGCAGTTGGTGCACTTGGTGCGCAGCTACGGCGTGCCCAGCTTGTCGGACGGCAGCGAGATGCGCATCGGACTGCAACTGGCGCAGGAAGAACTGGCGCAACTGCTGGGCGCATCGCGCCAACGCGTGAACCAGGAACTCAAGGCCATGGAGCGCGAGGACGCCATCCGCATCGAGCCGGGCGGCTTGGTGGTGCGTGACCGCGAAGCCCTGATGCGCATTGCTGAAACCGACAACTGACTGACCGAACCCACCCCATTCCTCCATGAGCAACTTTGACCATTTCGTCGGCACCCGTCCTGTTTCGGATCAGCACGCCTTTGACATCGAAGCGTTGACCGCATGGCTTGCACGGAACATGGAAGGCTTTGCAGGCCCTCTGACCGTGGAAATGTTCAAAGGTGGGCAGTCCAACCCCACCTACAAGCTCATCACCCCCGGCGCCAGCTATGTGATGCGGGCCAAGCCCGGCCCCGTGGCCAAGCTGCTGCCATCGGCCCACGCCATCGAGCGTGAGTTCGCGGTGATGAGCGGCCTGTATGGCACCGACGTGCCCGTGCCCCGCATGTTTGTCCTGTGCGAAGACGAGTCGGTGATCGGCCGCGCCTTCTACGTGATGGAGTGCATGCAGGGCCGCGTGCTGTGGGACCAATCATTGCCTGGCATGACGCCAGCCGAGCGCGGCGACATCTACAACGAGATGAACCGCGTGATTGCCGCGCTGCACACCGTGAAGTTTGCAGACCGGGGCCTGGCCAGCTATGGCAAACCCGGCAACTACTTTGACCGCCAGATCGGCCGCTGGAGCAAGCAATACGTGGCCTCGATCACGCAGCCCATCGAAGAGATGGACCGCCTCATGGAGTGGTTGCCCGCCAACATGCCCGCCAGCGCGCGCGACGAGGGCCACGTCTCCATCGTGCATGGCGACTACCGGCTCGACAACCTCATGTTCCACCCCACCGAGCCCCGCGTGATCGCTGTGCTCGACTGGGAACTGTCCACCCTGGGCCATCCGCTGGCGGACTTCAGCTACCACTGCATGAGCTGGCACATCCCGGCCGCCATGGGCCGTGGCATTGCGGGACAGGACCTTGCCGCCCTCGGTATCCCCGACGAAGACAGCTACATCCGCCGCTACTGCGAGCGCACGGGCATCACCACACCCGAGGCGTTGCGCGCCGACTGGAACTTCTACCTGGCCTACAACATGTTCCGCATCGCGGCCATCCTGCAAGGCATTGCCAAGCGGGTGGAGGCTGGCACGGCATCCAGCGCCCAGGCCAAGGCATCGGGCGACACCGCACGGCCCATGGCCCAGCTTGCCTGGTCGTTTGCGCAGCGCGGCTGAACCGGTACCGCGCGCGGCGCCCCGACCCACTGATTTTTAGACGGAGACCCCCATGGACTTTGATTACTCCCCCAAGACCAAGGAACTGCAGGCCAAGCTGCTCCAGTTCATGGACGACCACATCTACCCGGCCGAGGCTGACTACAAGGCCGAACTGGCAGCCCACACGGCGGCTGGCAAGCGCTGGACAGCCCTGGACACCATTGAAAACCTCAAGCCCAAGGCCCAGGCTGCGGGCTTGTGGAACCTGTTCCTGCCGGTGGACAGCGCCGCAGCGTCGGGCTACGACGGTGCGGGCCTGACCAACCAGGAATACGCGCCCCTGGCCGAGATCATGGGCCGCGTGCCATGGGCCAGTGAGGTGTTCAACTGCTCGGCGCCCGACACCGGCAACATGGAGACCATCGCGCGCTACGGCGACGATGCCAACAAGGCCCGCTGGCTCAAGCCGCTGCTCGAAGGCAAGATCCGCTCCGCATTCGCCATGACCGAACCCGACGTGGCGTCGAGCGATGCCACCAACATCGAGACGCGCATCGAGCGCGATGGCGACGAGTACGTGATCAACGGCCGCAAGTGGTGGATTTCCGGCGCGGCCGACCCACGCTGCGCCGTGTTCATCACCATGGGCAAGACCGACCCCGACGCACCCCGCCACTCGCAGCAAAGCATGGTGCTGGTGCCCGCCGACGCCAAGGGCATCACCATCATCCGCCCGCTGAACGTGTTTGGTTATGACGACGCCCCCCACGGCCACGTCGAGATGACTTTCGAGAACGTGCGCGTGCCCGTCTCCAACATCCTGCTGGGCGAAGGCCGCGGCTTCGAGATCGCGCAAGGGCGCCTTGGCCCTGGGCGCATCCACCACTGCATGCGCCTGATCGGCCTGGCCGAACGCGCGTTGGAGCTGATGTGCAAGCGCGCATCCTCGCGCACCGCCTTTGGCAAGACCGTGGCCCAGCAGACCGTGACACAGGAGCGCATTGCCGAGGCCCGCTGCAAGATCGACATGGCGCGCCTGCTCACGCTCAAGGCCGCCTGGCTGATGGACGTGGCTGGCAACAAGGTCGCCAAGACAGAGATTGCGATGATCAAGGTCGTGGCCCCGAGCATGGCCTGCCAGGTGATCGACTGGGCCATGCAGGTGCACGGCGGCGGTGGCATGAGCGACGACTTCCCGCTCGCCTATGCCTACGCTGGTGCACGCACGCTGCGCTTTGCAGACGGCCCGGACGAGGTGCACCGCAACGCGATCGCCAAGTGGGAGCTGGGCAAGTACGGCACCTATGGCCGCGATGCAAGCGTGCCCGTGACGCGCGGTGGGTGACCTCAGGCTCCCCCTGAGGCCCTTTGGACCTTTCCCCTCCTGCTCTCTCGCACTACGCGCGGGAGGAGGACGCACCCGGTGGCCTGGCCAAGCCAGTTCCACAGGTGCACTGGCCTTGGGCGTGCCAGTTTCATAACCTGCGGGAACATGCTGCAGCACGCACAACGGGGCCCCAGGCCCCGTTGTGCGTTTTCTCTGGGGCAAGCGCTGGCTGCAACGCTACCGGGTAATGTTCGGCACGTCGTCCGGCCCAGCCACCGACATGGGCGGCAGGTTCTGCAGGGCGGCCTGCCCTGCCACCAGCAGCAGCTGCTTGGCATGCGCAATCTCGGCCAGGCTGCGCTGCGTGTGCTCCATGCGCAGGTAAACCTTGCCACGCGCCAGCATCAACACCAGAGGCGACCGCGCCCGTTCGGTACCCCCTTCGCCCTCCACGGCATTGAGCAGCTGCGAAACCACGGGCGCATGGATCCAGCGCTGGGCCAGCTCAATGCGCTCTGCCACCACCGTGAAATGCTCGCGGAAGGACGCTGGCAGGCCCGGCCAGGCCATTTCCTCGTACATGGAAAGCCAGCGCATTTCCTCGGGCAGGCTGCTGCTCACGGCGGTCTGCAGCGTGTCGGTGATGGCGGTGTAGGCCGTACCTTCAAGAATTTCCTGCAAAGGACGGTTGATCACCATCACGGCGGCATCGGGGTCGGCACCCACATCGGCACGCCCGCGCAGCTCCAGACCCTGCACATAGTCGCGGGTGGGGGCCGCACACTCCAGCCGCCACGGGTGGCCATGGATGTCGCCCCCCAGGTCAAAATGCCCCTCGGTGGCGTGGGTCACGATGGCCAGCTGCTGGTTCGCAGCCCAGCGGGCCACGTCCCGGTTGGTCACGGGCCGGCCAGGGGCCGACCCCGAATTGCCGGATGTGCTGAATGCTCTGCGGAGTCGGTCAAACATGGGAGGCCGAAGCGCAAGGCTTCGCAAAAGTCGCGGGTGCAGGCATTATTGGGGGCATTGGCTTGTATAGAAAGCCCCCCTGAGTCGCCTGACGGCGCCTTCCCCCGAGGGGGACGCACCTGGTGGACTGGCGAAGCCAGATCCACGGGTGCTCTGGCCTGGGGCCGCGCCAGTTTCAACGGCTGTGCGCGGTGTAAAGCGTTTTGGATGAATAGCATGTTTTTTTGGTCATGAACCGCCGTTATGCCTTTACCGCCATGGCTGCTGTTTGCGTACTGGCGACCATGCCTTTGGCAGCTGTGGTGTTGCCCCAGGACACCTCGGCCACGGCCCGCCAGCTGGTGCGCTGGGCCACCGAAACGGGCGACCACCAAGGCCTGCCTTTTGCCGTGATCGACAAGCCCGCTGCCCGCATCCATGTGTTCTCGGCCCGGGGGCAATGGCTGGGCAGCGCGCCAGTGCTGCTGGGCGCAGCACTGGGCGACCGGTCTGCGCCCGACATTGGTCAGCGGCCGCTGTCACAGATCCGCCCGGAGGAGCGCACCACACCCGCCGGCCGGTTCGTCACCGAGCCTGGGCGCAATCTGAAAGGCGATGACATCATCTGGATCGATTACGAAGCAGCCGTATCGCTGCACCGGGTGCGCAGCGTCAACGCGGCCGAGCGTCGCCAGCAGCGCTTGGCCAGCAAAGGCGCGCAGGACAAGCGCATCAGCTACGGCTGCGTGAACGCACCCGAGGCGTTCTACAACCAGTTCATCGCACCTTTGTTCGGCCAGGCGCGCGGCGTGATCTACGTGTTGCCCGACACGGAGCCGTTTGCTACCATTTTTATAGCTGCCAGCGCTTATCCTTAAAGCGCCAGATGCGTTTTTTACCTGATTTTTCCGAATCCAGCCTGCCGCGGTGCGGTGGCAGGCTGCCAGATTCAGGCGGGCTGCAGCCGGAACACCGCCCTGCGCCCCCCCACCTCCAGGCCCCGGGCATTGGAGATACGGCCCAACCGGCGCGGCGCCAGCGCCTCGCGCTGCCCGGCGTCAAGCCAGCCGAGCTGGTCCATCACCTCCACGGCAGCGGCCACCTGCGCCACCATGCTGCCGTCCATGACCTTGAGCGCAAAGGCCTCGCCCCGGCTGCGGCTGCCCACCACCTGCACGCCGTCGGCGCCGGCCAGCGCGGTCAGGCTCTCTCGTGCAGGTCCGTATCAGGTGCGCCACCTTCCAGCCGCGCATAGCCGCGCGCCAGGGGGGGCCAGCGACATGGCGTATTCGGGCGCCGAGCAGCCGTCGATGCCCGTGACCAGCTGATCGGGTGTGAGCCCCGCCGCGTCACTTCGCGGGATTGGCGGTGGCTGGTGTCAGCGTCAGCGCGTGCACCCAGCGCGCAGGTTGGCGCTGCAGCACGCGATAGCCGGTCTCGGCCCAGGTGGTGCTCATGTCGCGGTAGCGCGGCGAGAACACCAGGCCGCTCTGGCCGGTTTGGTAAATGAAGCGTGACTGCTCCAGATCGGCCAGGTCGTACACCGCGCGCAGTGAAGCGGCGTGGCGGTTCACGTACGGGCCAGAGGCTTCGCCCGCGTTGTACTGGCCCACATTCACGGTGTACGCATCGCCGTGTGAGGGCACGCTGACGTCAAAGAAAGGCGCCAGCATCGGCACGTTGCCAAAGGGCCGGTGCGCGCTGAGCGCTGGGTGCGCCGCACCCCAGCGCCACTGGGCCGGGTCCGCGCCATAGGCAGTCTGCAGGCGGTCGAGCGCACGGCCCAGGGCGGCGGCCGATTGCTCGGCACACGTTGTGGGCTGGCACCACCAGGTGTCGTTACGCTCCAGGATGCCTTCGATGGCCGCGCGGTAGTCGCGCTTGCCATACGTGGCGGTGAACCGGTCTTCGCCAATGCGCGGAATGATGAGGCCGCGTGCCAGCTCGTCCGTCCAGGCCACAAAGATCAGCGGTGCGGCTTGGCCAGCGTCCATCAGGCCGTCAAAGCCTTGCAGCTGCTTTTGTGCAGCAGCGGCCAGCGTGTGGGAAGACTGGGCTTGCTGAAGGTGCGGCAGCAGGCGACGTGTGGCGAGCGAGGTCACATCGCGGTGGATGGCCTGCATGCTGGCGGCGTCGTGCTTCGGCGTGGCTTCGATGAGGCGCGCAATACGCTCATAGCGGTAGGGCAAGGCCCAGTCCTGCGTGAGGAAGTACGGGTAATCGGGGGCCGTCACGCGCTGGTTGGCGGTGGCGATCCATCCCTTCCTTCCGTCGTCCTGCGGGGTCTGGTCGTACGGTACCCAGCCCTTCCAGTCGTAGCGCGCATCCCAGCCCGGCGAAGGCGCCACGCCCCGGATGTCGTTGGCCGCATCGCGCAGCGGCACACGGCCTGCGGCCTTGAAGCGGATGTTGCCCTGGTCGTCCGCAGCCACCACGCTCTGCATGGGCGAGTGGTAGTGCGCCAGCCCCGCAAAGAGCTCATCCACACTCTTGGACTGATTGGTCTTGAAGCCTGCCAGCACAGTCTGGTTATCGTCGTCCAGCGCGCTCCAGCGCAGCGCCAGCACGTATTTGCCCAAATCCAGCACCTCGGCGTGCGACTTCTGCACGTCGCTCAGCACGGGGCCATGGCGCGTGCTGCGCAGCTGCAGCTGCACGTCGGCTTCGCCCTTGACGCGGATGGTTTCCTTGCGTACGTTGAACGGGGCCCAGCCGTCCGGCGTGCGGTATTGCGTGGCATCGGCGGGGTTGATCTGCTCCAGGTACAAGTCCTGCACATCAGGGCCGGTGTTGGTAAAGCCCCAGGCGACCTTGTCGGTGCGGCCCAGTACCACAAAGGGCATGCCGGGCAAGGTAGCGCCCACAGCATCGATGGGGCCCATCGGCGTACCGTCAGACGCCTTGCCCGCAGGGGCCTGCAGGCTCGCAAAGTACCAGATGGCGGGGGCCGACAGGCCCAGGTGCGGGTCGTTGGCCAGCAGCGGCTTGCCGCTCACGGTGCGGGTGCCGGCAATGACCCAGTTGTTGCTGCCCTTGCCTTCATTGGTGCCTGCGTTGCGGGTGAGCTCGTCGGCCCAGGCCAGCATGCCCGCGCTGATCTGCCGGGACAGCGGACCTTCGCGGGTGGCTGGCGCAACAGCCGCCGCAGCAGCACCGGCGGCAGGTGCGCGATAAACCCCCAGCTGGCGATACAGCGCCGCCAGGTCTGCAGACGCAACGGGCGGCTCCCCCGGATAGGGTGGCATCAGTTGCCACAGCCGGTCGGTGTCCAGCGTGCGTGCCACCGACAGGCGCGCGAACTCGGTACCCCAATTGCCCCCCAGGTCCAACGCCATCATCAGTGCCCAGCCCACGCTGTCCTCGGGCTCCCACACCGCTCCGGCGGCGCCACCGGGCTGGGCGCCCAGCACCAGAAACTCCGGCGGCAGGGCCTGGGGCCGTTTCTGGTGGAAGGCATGGATGCCCTTGCTGTAGGCCTGCAAGGCCTCTTGGGCATACAGCGGCAGACCGGCGTATTGCCGCCGGGCCACACCCATGATGTCCAGGCTGCGCATGAGCTTGTCGGTCTCGACCGTGGCGGGGCCAAACACCTCGGAAAGCTGGCCGTGCATGACCCGGCGGTTGAATTCCAGTTGCCAGGTGCGCTCCTGCGCATGCACGTAGCCCATTGCAAACCAGGCATCCTGCGGCGTCTGCGCCTGGATGTGGGTCACATCGGAACCGTCGCGCCGCACCTGCACCGGACCACCCAGCCCCACAACCGCCAGGGAACCATCGAGTTGCGCAAAGCTGCGCTGCACATACACCGCCGCGCCCGCCCCCGCCAGCAGCGCCACTGCCACCAGCCCGAGGGCTGTCCGCTTCATCCATGCCATGTTTCTTGTCTCCTGCCGTTGGCCTTGTTGTTGATGTTGTGCACACGGGGCCATGGAGGCTTGGGGCCCGTGCTGCGGTCACACTGCTGTGCAGAAGGAGTGGCCGGCTCCGGGCTTTTCAGCTCAGGTGCACACTGCCGCCCGCCACATGGAAGCTCATGACCGGCGCACTGGGCTCGTTGAACGATACGCCCAGCGCAATGTGCCCTGTGCCATGCAGGATGCAGGCATCGCGCCGCAGGCGCACGGGCGAGTCGCTGCCCTCGAACCGCACCCAGGTTCCAAAGCTGCTCATGTCGGTCAGTACGAACCCGCTGTTGCGCCAGTCGATGCGCGCATGCAGGCGCGATACGCGCGGGTCGTTGATGCACAGTTGGGCGTGCTGGGCCCGCCCCACCATGACCGGTGCGTCCGATGAGGTGAAGGTGCGGTCCACCCCATGCCAGGAGAACTGGATCTGCCCCAGGATGGAGTCTGCCGGTGCAAAGCTGCTGACCAGTGCCGCCTGCATGGTGAGGGAATCGGGCGCTTCGTCCTCACGCCATTCGACGTGGTAGAGCATCAGCAGTTCGGCCTTGCCACGAATGTCCATCATGCCGAGCTTGCGGTACCAGACGTCCGCCGCCGTGCCAGCGAGCAGCACGGTGGTTTCGGTGGCCCAGATTTCGGCGGGCCCGGCCCGTTCGCACAAACGGGAGGCGACGTTGACCGCATCGCCATAACAATCGCCGTCCACATCCACCACTTCGCCGCTGGCCACGCCCACGCGCACGTCCATGCGCAAGGGCTGGGGCCAGCGGTCCTGCCGAGCCTTGTGCTGGCGCAGCATGGCCGCCATGGCAGACACCGCGCTGGAGGCATCGCCAAAAACGCCCAGCACCCCGTCCCCGAGCTTCTTGACCACCCGGCCGCCATGTGCCTCGACGGTCTCGCCAATCCACTGCGTGACCTGCGTCACCGCCTCGGTGGCACGCTCGTTGCCCAGCGCTTCATACAAGGCCGTGCTGCCCGAAATGTCCGCAAAGACCATCGTCGACAACACACTCATGAACGCGGGCCCGTTGGTAACATCATGTGAATCAGTTTAGTGCAAGCGCCTTGGCTGCGCACTCTTCAAAGCGTCAAGAATCGTTGCCACCGCCCGGCGAGGCTTCAATAGTGCGATGCGCGCCCCCCTCACTACCCGACCAAGGGCCTGTCAGCGTCCCTCCCGGGCGGGTCCGCCCACGCTCTCGAAAAACCCACCAACACGTAAAATTTCGCAACAAACAGAGGCGACCTGTTGTCTTTATGCAAAAACAGGAGCACGGCCCTTGCGCTGCGCATCGCTCCCGCTTACTTTGGCCGACCCTGTTACAAAAAACACATTGCCTTCCTCCATGCGCTGGAACAAGCCCAATCTTCGCAACAACCTTCACGACCTGCTGGGCCGTGACAAGCCGTCGTCCACGGCATGGGTGCGCGATCAGGGTTTGGAGGATGTTCGGCGGGCCATGCTGCAAAGCCTGGCCGGCCTGACCGGTTGCGAGGTGGCGCGCATGAATATGCGGCTGCGTTATGCCGGCGACATCGAGGCGCTGTGGTACCTGCGCACCGACCTTTTCAGCACACTGGTGCCGCTGCAGGGTGAGCACGGTGCCCGGGGCGTGATCGATCAGGTCACCCAGCTGTTCCAGGGCCAGCTCCCACGCGCACTGCGCCCGGCGCAGGCCGCCCCTCACACCCCCTCCTGACGCGCACCACGCGCGCGTGGCGAACCGCCGTCGTGGCGGTGTCAGTGGGTGAAGGCCTCACCGCGTCAGTGCTGGTGCCCCCAGTAGATCAGCGCATCGCGCTCTTCCACCGACAGCGACACCGTGGCGCCCACGGGCAACAGCACCTTCGTTTCAACATGCCCGAACGGCAGGTTGGTCAGCACCGGCGCCTTGATCTGGGTACGCAGCCAGTCCACCACCGACTGCAGCTTGTAGCCCTTGTCATGCGGTGCCAGCTTGAAGTTGGTGAATTGCCCCAGCACGATGGCTTTCTGCTGGGCCAGAACGCCCGCATGCAGCAGCTGGGTCAGCATGCGCTCGATGCGGTAAGGGTGCTCGTGCACGTCTTCCATGAACAGCACGCCGCCCTTGATCTGCGGCAGGTACGGCGTGCCCACCAGCGATGCCAGCACCGCCAGGTTGCCGCCCCAGAGCGTGGCGCTTTTCACATACACATTGGGCACGGCCGGCTTACCCGTGGCGGCGTTGGGCTGCTCCTTGTTCATGCGCCAGCCCGTGCCTTCGCCGTGGCCAGTCAACAGGTCGTCAAAGCAAGCCTCCATGATGTCATCAGGCTCACCCTCCACCCCAAAATCGGCCCCCAGCGATGGCCCCGCCCAGGTGGTGGCACCCGTCTTGGCCAGCACGGCCAGCTGAAAGGCGGTGAAGTCGCTCACGCCCACAAAGTGCATGCCCTTTTCGATGGCCTTGGCCACCACCTTGTAGCGGATGCCCGGCAGGATGCGCGACAGGCCGTAGCCTCCCCGCGAGATCAGCGCCACATCGGCGCCGCTGGCCGCAGCACGGTGAATGGCGGCAAGGCGGGTGGCGTCGTCGCCCGCAAAGCGGGTGTGGGTGGCCAGTGCATCCTCATCCACCTCCACCTCGTGGCCCAGGGCCTTGAGCCGGGCAATGCCGCGCTTGAAGGCCGCCTTGTCGCGCACGGCGCTGGAAGGCGAATAGATATAGATGTGTTTGGGACCGTGGTCGTGGTCGCACTGGGAATGGTCGTGATGGTGGTCGTGCAAAGCGCTCAGGCCCACCGGGGGCCTGCTCCGTAAACAGGGGGATGACCGACGCTGGATGCGCAAGCACCAGGCCGGATGTCAGTGCGCGAAGTATTCCACAGCCTGCGCAGCGATCGCCTCGCCATGCTCCTGCACAAAGTGGCCGGCGCGGGGCAGTACGACAGGCTCGGGGCAGCCGTGGATGCACTGCTGCAGCGCGCGCATGGTCGGCGGGCCTAGCACCGGGTCTTGCGCGCCCACCACCATCAGGCTGCGGCCCTGCCAGTGGTGCTGCCAGAAATCGCGGGCCGCGCGCGATAGGGCGGCGCCAGGGTCATCGACGGCGGCGGGCACGCGTTCGGGAAAGGCCCGCAGCGCAGCGCGGTAGCCTTTGTCCGGGAACGGCGCATCGTAGGCCGCGCACTCCTCGGGCGTCAGATGCGGGTTGCCACGCGCCAGCAGGCGCCCTACCCCATACAGCGGCTTGTCGCGGCACATCGCACGCCAGTCGACAAACCCGGCTGGCAGTGGCGCGTCGCCCGTGGCCAGCAGGGTGTTCATGACCAGCAGGCCGTCAAAACGATCTGGCATGGCCATGGGCAGCGTCAGCCCCAGGATGCCGCCCCAGTCTTGCACCACCAGTACCACATTGCGCAGGTCCAGCCGCTCGATCAGTTCCAGCAGGATCTGCCGGTGCCACCCGAATTGGTGCAAGCCCTCCTTCTTGGGCTTGTCGCTTTTGCCAAAGCCGATCAGGTCGGGCGCCACCACGCGGTCGCCCGCAGCCAGAAAGGTGGGCAGCATGCGCCGGTACAGGTAGCTCCAGGCCGGGTTGCCATGCAGGCACAGCCAGGTGCGGGGGGCATCGGCAGGGCCTTCGTCCAGGGTGTGCAAACGCAGGCCCGCCAGGCTGGGCAGGTTGCTGACGTAGTGGGCGGCCCAGGGGTAGCCGGGCAAGCCGGAAAACGCCGCATCGGGCGTGCGCAGCGCATCGTCGCGCAACGGATGGCGAGCCAGGGCATCGGTACGTTGTTGATGGCGGCGCTGGCGGAAAAAGCCGCTGAGCAGGTGGCCGCACTCCTGCGCCAGCACCCCGCCCTGCACCTGGGTCTGGTGGTTCAGCTCGGCGTGGCCAAACAGGTTGAGCACCGAGCCCGCCGCGCCCGTCTTGGGGTCTGCTGCGCCATACACCACCCGTGCCAGCCGCGCATGCAGCATGGCGCCGCTGCACATGGCACAGGGTTCCAGCGTGACGTAGAGGCTGCAGCCGTCGAGCCGGTAGTTACCCAACCGCTGCGCCGCCGCGCGCAGGGCCACGATCTCGGCATGGGCCGTGGGGTCGTGGCCTTCCACGGGGGCGTTGCGGCCCGTCGCAATGACCTGGCCGTCCTTGACCACGATGGCGCCCACGGGCACCTCACCGGCGCTTGCGGCGTCTTGCGCCTCGGCCAGGGCCAGGCGCATCCAGTGCGAATCTTGGTCAAGGGTCATTGCTACTCAAATAATAGCTACTAGCGCTTGGTAGATAAGCGCTGGCGGTCAATTTTTCTCATTTTTCTTCGTCTGGCATGGGCCGGGCCTGCTGCATCAGGCCTTCTACTTGTTGCTTGACCTGCTGCTGGATCTGCTGGCTCTGGTCGCGCACCGTGCCCGAACCCGCACTGGTGGTGGGCGCGGGCGCCCCCGTGGCGGTCGTCTGCAGTGTGGGCACGGGCGTACGCATCGCAGACATCTGCTTTTTGACCACCACGCCCACCACGGCCAGCGCCACCACCAACCCCACCAACCCAAACACTGCGCGCATGTTTTCACTCCTTTGCCGGGCACGGCCTGCCCGTTTGCTACGCGCCTGACTGTAAAGGCAAATCCAAGACGCAAAAACGGCCGCACACAGCGGCCGTCCAGCACAGCGCGAACGCTGCCGGTCTGATTTCAGCTTCAGTTCAGCGCCACGCGGCTGCCGTCCTTGAAGGTGTAGAGCGTCACGGCTGGCGTGGTCAGCTCACCCTTGGCGGTGAACGCGATGTTCGCCGTCACGCCCTTGTATTCGGTCTTGGCGATGAAGGGCGCAAAGACCTTGGGGTCCACCGAGTTGGCGCGCTTCATGGCATCGGCCAGCACCATGGCAGCGTCGTAGGCATAGGGGCTGTAGATCTGGAACTGGCCGGGGAACTTGGCGTCGTAGCGCTTCTTCCAGTCGGCGCCGCCCTGCATCTTGTCGACCGAAGCACCGCCCGTGGCACAGGTCACATTCTTCAGCGCGGGGGTCTTGCCCGACAGCTCGGGCAGCTTCTCGGTGCACAGCGCGTCGCCGCCAAAGAACTTCACGTTGCCCAGGCCGAGCTGCTCCATCTGGCGCAGCATGGGGCCGGCTTGCGCATCCAGGCCGCCGTAGAAGATCGCGTCAGGCTTCTTGTTTTTAATGGCCGTGAGGATGGCCATGAAGTCGGTGGCCTTGTCGTTGGTGAACTCCTCGCCCACCACCTTGAGCCCCTTTTGCAGCGCCGTGGCCTTGAAGACCGAGGCCACGCCCTGGCCATAGGCCGTGCGGTCATCAATGATGGCCACACTCTTGAGCTTCTGATGGTCGGCACCAAACAGCGCCAGCGCCGCACCCAGAGCGTTGTCGTTGGCGATCAGGCGGAAGGTGGTCTTGTGGCCGGGCTTGGTCAGGTCGGGGTTGGAGGCCGATGCTGTGATGTGCGGCAGGTCACATTTGGCATAGATGCTGGACGCCGGGATGGACGTGCCCGACTGCAGGTGCCCCACCACACCCGCCACCTTCTGGTCGCACAGCTTTTGCGCCACGGCGGTGGCCTGGCGCGGGTCTCCGGCGTCGTCTTCGGCCGCAATTTCAAACTTGATCTTCTTGCCGCCGATCACGAGGTTCTGGGCATTGAGGTCGTCAATCGCCAAGCGCACGCCGTTTTCGGTGTCCTTGCCGATGTGGGCAATACCGCCCGACACGGGGCCGGCGTGGGCGATCTTGACAGTCTGCACGTCCTGGGCGTTAGCAGCGGTAGCGGCGGCCGCACACACACCCAGTGCAGCCAGCTGCACGAAGGACACAGGGAAAGAACGCAAAGGCTGGCGGGTGAAAGCACGAAACACGGTGAGAGTCTCCAAAAAGGTAGGGGCAGAACTTTTGCGCACCATTTTGGGGCGCAAAGCCCCGCATCCTAGCCAGCATCGGCCCCATTCACCGAAAATTGATATGCAGACTTAGCAATTTGGTAGGCCATTAAAACGGCTAATGGCGTGGGTTGATTCGCCGGATTTACTGCTTGGCAAGCACCGCAATCTCTGTCACGCGCTCAGCCATTTATCAGCCGCAGCTTGAAGTTGGCAAACGGCAGGATGGCGTTCGGCGCGTCGCGGGGCACACGTTCTTCCACACAGCCCGTGTCATTGGGGGTCACGAAATGCGGGCCAATACCTGCAATGGCCACCTTGTGCGACCCCGTCCAGCCCCAGCCCCACCCAGCCCCGGTCACCTCGCCTTCAAACAGGATGGGGCCATCGGCAGCAATACCCTGGTGGATGGCGATGCACATCCGGTCGGCAAACCCACCTACCCGGTAGCCGGCCTGGATACGGAGCGTGAAGACGGGGTGCACCGCCGGGTTGAAGATCACCCCCGCCGTGTTGGTGACTGTCACCAGCCCCGGCATGGCCGTGCCGTTCCATCGTTCGGCCATCACAGTGCCATCTGCAAAGATGATGAAACCCCGGGCCTCGGACCACAGGTTCTGGCCGTGGCGGTAGATAGGCCCGCAATGGGGGTTGTAGCTGCCCTGCCCGCCCGTGCAGTCCAGCGCGAACACCATGTGGTTGGCACCTTCGGAGAAGAACCACGAGCAGTCCACCGTGCAGACCAGATCGTTGTGCCGGGTGGGAGACAAGCTGAGCCGGGGTGGCAGGTAACAGAAGTCAAGGTCGTTGATCGCCAGGCTGAGCTGGGTGGGCTTCTTCACGCGGGAGGTGCTCATCAGAGTCCTTTCACTGGGTTTGACGGAGTGGCCGACGACGCCGGTGGTCTAGCAAAACATGTTTCACAGAGGCCATGGCATGGCGCCGAGGCTGGCGCGCTGCGCCCGTTGTACCAGACCCACGCAGCACAAAGCCTCGCCACATGGTTACCAAAAGCTGCAGCGCCCGATACCCGAGGGGCGCCCCACGGCATGGTGAAACTGAAATAATCACGCCCCATGTCCCTCCTGCCCCACCAGCTCGAACTGCTCTCCCCCGCGCGCGATGCCGACATTGGCATCGAAGCCATCAACCACGGCGCCGACGCCGTCTACATCGGCGGCCCCGCCTTCGGCGCACGCGCCAGCGCGGGCAACGACATCCGGGACATCGAGCGCCTGGTGAAACACGCGCACCGCTTCAACAGCCGCATCTTCATCACGCTCAACACCATCCTGCGTGACGACGAGCTGGAGGCCGCGCGCCAGATGGCCTGGCAGGTGTACGAAGCCGGTGCCGACGCCCTCATCATCCAGGACATGGGCCTCTTGGAGATCGACCTGCCGCCCATCCAGCTGCACGCCAGCACCCAGACCGACATCCGCACGCCCGAAAAAGCACGCTTCTTGCAGGACGCCGGCCTTTCGCAGATCGTGCTGGCGCGCGAACTGACGGTGCAGCAGATCGCCGCCGTGCACAAGGCGCTGGGGCCCGTGGATGCGCCAGGGCGCGCCAACATCGAGTTCTTCATCCACGGCGCGCTGTGCGTGGCCTACAGCGGCCAGTGCAACATCAGCCATGCGCAGACCGGCCGCAGCGCCAACCGGGGCGACTGCAGCCAGGCCTGCCGGCTGCCCTACCAGGTGACGGACGCGAAGGGCCGCTTCATCGCGCACGACAAGCATGTGCTCTCCATGAAGGACAACAACCAGAGCGACAACCTGCGCGCCCTCATCGATGCGGGCGTGCGCAGCTTCAAGATCGAAGGCCGCTACAAGGACATGGGCTACGTGAAGAACATCACCGCCCACTACCGCACGCTCATCGACGAGATCCTGCAAGAGCGTGAGAGTGCGGGCCGGCCGCTGTCGCGCTCGTCCAGCGGCGCCACCACCTTCACCTTCACGCCCGACCCGCTGCAGAACTTCAACCGCGAGTTCACCGACTACTTCGTGACCGGCCGCAAGGAAGACATCGGCGCATTCGACACCCCCAAGAACCCCGGCCAGGCCATCGGCTGGGTGACCAAGGTGGGGCCCGACTTTGTCGAGCTGGAGGTGAGCGACCCCGCCACCGTGCTGCACAACGGCGACGGCTTGTGCTACTACGACCTGCACAAGGAGCTGGTGGGCATGGCCATCAACGTGGCCGAGCCCGTGTTGGCCCGCAGCGTGGGCCAGTGGCGGGTGTACCCCAAAGACCCGATGGACGGCTTCAAGGACCTGCGCAAGGGCACCGAGGTCAACCGCAACCGCGACATGGACTGGGTGCGCACGCTGGAGAAAAAGTCCAGCGACCGCCGCATCGGCCTGTGGGCGCACCTGAGCGAAACGCCCACCGGCTTTAGCCTGATGCTGACCGATGAAGACGGCAACGTGGGCTGCGCCGACGTGTTGCACGCCCACCAGAGCGCCACCGACGCCGCCAAGGCCGAAGCCAGCCTGCGCGAGCAGCTCGGCCGCTTCGGCGCCACCATCTTTGCGGTGCACGACATTGCCCTGCAACTGACTGAGCCCTGGTTCGTGCCCGCCTCGGTGCTCAACGCGCTGCGCCGCGACGCGCTGGCCGACCTGGAAGCAAACCGCGCGCGCAACTTCGAGCGCCTGCAGCGCGCCACGCCCATCGAGCCGCCCGCGCCCTACCCCGAGGACACGCTCTCCTTCCTGGGCAATGTGTTCAACCACAAGGCACACGACTTCTATGTGCGCCACGGCGTCAAAGTGATCGACGCAGCCTACGAGGCGCACGAGGAAGAAGGCGAAGTCAGCCTCATGATCACCAAACACTGCGTGCGCTTCTCGATGAGCCTGTGCCCCAAGCAGGCCAAGGGCGTCACGGGTGTGCAGGGCACGATCAAGGCCGAACCCTTGATGTTGATCAATGGCAAGGAGAAGCTGACCTTGCGCTTTGACTGCAAGCCCTGTGAAATGCACGTGGTGGGCAAAATCAAGCGCCAGGTGCTGAACCAGGCCAATGAGATCCCCCTGACCTTCTACAAAGCCCGGCCGCAGAACGCGCACTGACGCACTGGCGTGCGGCCTCTTTCCAGATTGCCGCATGCCCCCTTCTCAAGCCCCTCACCTGCACACCGCCGAGGCCGTCGCCCAGGCACATGGCGTCAACCCCGATGCGGGCCTGCATGCCGACGAGGCCCAGCGCCGCAGCGCCACGCACGGCGCCAATGAGCTGGCAACCGGACAAAACCGTCCCTGGTGGCACCTGCTGGCCGACCAGTTCAAGGACTTCATGGTGCTGGTGCTGCTGGGCGCCGCCGTCATCTCGGGGCTGGTGGGCGAGGTCACCGACACCCTGGTCATCCTCGTCATCGTGGTGCTCAACGCGGTCATCGGCTTTGTGCAGGCCTGGCGCGCCGACCAGGCCATGGCGGCCCTGCGCCAGCTGGCAGCAGCCCATGCCACCGTGCTGCGCAGCGGAGCCGTGCAGGTGGTGCCTGCCACCGCACTGGTGCCCGGCGACATCGTGCTGCTGGAGGCCGGCAACCAGATCCCGGCCGACCTGCGGCTGATCGAGATTGCGCAGCTGCAGGTGGATGAATCGGCCCTCACGGGCGAATCCGTCACGGTGGCCAAGCAGACCGAAGCCCTGGCCGCCGAGGATGTGGGCGCACTGGGCGACCGCACCAACATGGCGTTCAAGGGCACCACCGCCACCCACGGCCGGGCGCGGGGCCTGGTGGTGGCCACCGGCATGCACACCGAGCTGGGCAAGGTGGCCACGCTGCTCGACACCGGCGACCGCAGCACGCCGCTGCAATTGCGCCTGGCAGCCTTTGGCAAGCGGCTGGCGCTGGCGGTGCTGGGCATCTGCCTCGTGATCTTTGGGGTGGGCGTGCTGCGCGGCGAGGCACCGCTGCTCATGGCGCTCACCGCCATCAGCCTGGCCGTGGCCGCCATCCCCGAGGCCCTGCCCGCCGTGGTCACCGTGCTGCTGGCCCTGGGCGCACGCCGCATGGTGGCCGTGCATGCGCTGGTGCGGCGCCTGCCGTCGGTCGAAACCCTGGGCTCAGTCACCACCATCTGCTCGGACAAGACCGGGACCCTGACGCAAAACCGCATGCATGCCGAGCTGCTGCTGGCCCACGGTGTGCGCTGGGTGCCCGGCGACCCCCTGCCCGACCCGACGCACGCGGAGGCCCTGCGCGCCGCCGCGCTGTGCAACGACGCCACGCTCCAGGCACAGAACGAAGAGGGCCAGTCCGCCACCCACTGGCAGGGCGACCCCACCGAAACCGCGTTGGTGCTGGCCGCCCACGCAGGCGGGCTGGACAAGGCCCAGCTCGACACCACCTGGCCGCGCGTGCAGGAGCAGCCGTTTGACTCCGACCGCAAGCGCATGACCACCTTCCACCGCGCTGCCGATGGCTTTGTGGCCTATACCAAGGGCGCGCCGGAATCGCTCTTGCCCCGCTGCACCGCCCACTGGACGCCCGATGGCACTGCCGCACTCGACACCGCCAAGGTCCTCGCCACTGCCCAGCAACTCGCCGCCCAGGGCCTGCGGGTGCTGGCCCTCGCCCGCCGCAGCCACGCCCGCCTGCCGGACACCAACGACATCGACGCGGTAGAAAGCCAGCTGGAGCTGCTGGGCCTGATCGCCCTCATCGACCCACCCCGCGCCGAGGCTCAGGCCGCAGTGCGCGACTGCCTCAGCGCGGGCATCACCCCGGTGATGATCACGGGCGACCACCCCGCCACCGCGCGCGCCATCGCGCACCGGCTGGGCATTGTGCGCAGTGCGGATGCCCCTGTGCTCACCGGCGCAGACCTCGCAACACTGGACGATGCCGCCCTGCGCGCCCGCGTGGAACAGGTGCAGGTCTACGCCCGCGTGGACCCGGCGCAGAAGATCCGCATCGTCGAAGCGCTGCAGGCCCAGGGCCACTTCGTGGCCATGACGGGCGACGGCGTGAACGATGCCCCGGCGCTCAAGCGCGCCGACATCGGCGTGGCCATGGGCCAGGGCGGCACCGACGTGGCGCGCGAGGCATCCAGCTTGGTGCTGCTGGACGACAACTTCGCCACCATCGTCGCCGCCGTGCGCGAAGGCCGCCGCATCTACGACAACATCCGCAAGTTTGTGCGCTACGCGATGACGGGCAACTCGGGCGAGATCTGGACCATCTTCCTCGCACCGCTTTTGCTGCTGCCCATTCCGCTGCTGCCCATCCACATCCTGTGGGTCAACCTGGTGACCGACGGCCTGCCGGGCCTGGCGCTGGCGGCCGAACCGGCCGAGCGCGGCATCATGCAGCGCCCGCCCCGCGCGCCGCGCGAGAGCCTGTTTGCCCACGGCATGTGGCAGCACATCCTGGGCGTGGGCCTGCTCATTGGAGGACTGTGCCTGGCGGTGCAGGCCTGGGCCCTGCACACCGGCCACGCGCACTGGCAGACCATGGTGTTTACGGTGCTCACGCTGGCGCAGATGGCGCATGTCATCGCCATCCGCTCCGAATCCGAACCCATCTGGCGCCTGGGCCTGCTCAGCAACCGCCCGCTGCTGGGTGCCGTGCTGCTCACCTTCGCGCTGCAGATGGCCACCATCTATGTGCCCTGGCTCAACCCCATCTTCCGCACCGAGCCGCTGAGCCTGGGCGAGCTGGCGCTGTGCGTTGGCGCCGCGCTGGTGGTGCTGGTGGTCGTGGAGATTGAAAAGGCCTGGCGACGCCAGCGCCCGCAGTCAGCGGCCTCTGACGCCGCGCTGGACGCCTGAGAACCTGTTCAGTAGGCCTTGCACCGATGCCCGTTCACCACGGCGCCTTGGCTCAATGATGCGCTGAAGCCTGCGCCAGGCCCTGAACCAGCGCAGGCTGCAGCGCTACCACCTCGCCCACGATGATCAGTGCAGGTGCCTTTACGCCCTGGCTGGCCGCAAGGCTTGGCAACGAAGCAAGGGTGCCGGTGAGGCAGCGTTGATCCGGCAGGGACGCACGCTCGACGATGGCTGCGGGCGTGGTCGGCGGCAAACCGTGCGCGGCGAGTTGCGCGCAGATGGTGGGCAGCGTGGCCACTCCCATATAGAACACCACGGTCTGACGTGGGCGCGCCAGCAGGGGCCAGTCCAGCGCTGTGTCGTTGTCGCCGCGCAGGTGCCCGGTGGCCAGCACCAGGGTACCCGCATGGTCACGGTGCGTGAGCGGGATGCCTGCGCAAGCTCCCGCGGCCTGCGCGGCCGTAATGCCCGGCACCACATCGAAGGAAATGCCCGCGCGGGCCAGGCCCAGCGCTTCTTCGCCACCGCGGCCAAAGATGTAGCAGTCGCCACCCTTGAGACGCACCAGGGCCCGGCCGCTGCGCGCCAGGCGGCACATCAGTTCGATGATGTCCTCCTGCGGCAGCGCGTGGCGCGACGACTCTTTGCCCACGTAGATGCACTCCGCGCCAGCGGGCACCAGGGCGAGCACGTCCTCACCCACCAGGTGGTCGTACAGCACCAGGCTCGCCGCGCGCAGCACGCGTGCGGCCTTCACCGTGAGCAGGTCGGGGTCGCCCGGGCCCGCACCCACCAGCGTCACATGGCCTGTAGGCACTGGGTTGTTGTTCTCTGCCCCGCCGCGTGCGGGTTTCTTCAGCCATTGGGGGTCATCCATGAAGCTCATGTGTACGGCTCGCTGGTGTTTTGTGGGTGCGGCCATGGTGGAACAGGCCGGATGCCGCGTCCTTGAACCAGTTCAAGGACAACGCACGCTGACCGCAGGACCATTGCCTCACCCGCAAGCAACGTAGGGCAGCCGTGGTGCGGGTCGGAGGGCGCAGCAGCCGCATCCCCCGCCAACCATTCGCTGCCCATGACGCAGAGGACCGATGATGAAAGCAATCAAGACCGTCCAGCACCTGGCCCTGGCAGCCCTCGCTATGGCTGCGGCCACGGCGATGGCACAGGCAGGCAAGGGAGTCTCGCAACCCGAAATGAATTACCAGGCTGGCGGCTCCCCCCTGGTGAACGAGCCCATGCACCAGAGCACCAATCCCAAGGCGCCGCCGATGACGGCCGCAGAGTTCGAGAAGGCCCGCCAGACCTACTTTGAGCGCTGCGCGGGCTGCCACGGCGTGCTGCGCAAGGGAGCCACCGGCAAGCCACTGACCCCGGACCTCACCACGGCCAAGGGCACGGACTACCTAAAGGTGTTCATCTCGTATGGCTCGCCAGCGGGCATGCCCAACTGGCTGACTTCCGGCGAGATGAACGAGAAGGAAGTGGACCTGATGGCCCGCTACATTCAGCACGAGCCGCCAACCCCACCCGAGTACGGCATGGCCGACATGAAAAAGACCTGGAGGGTCATCGTCGAGCCCAAGGACCGGCCGAAGAAAAAGCTCAACAACTACAACATCGAGAACATCTTCTCGACCACGCTGCGCGACACCGGCGAAGTGGCGCTGATCGACGGCGACACCAAGCAGATCATCAACATCGTCAAGACCGGCTACGCCGTGCACATCTCGCGCACGTCGGCCTCGGGCCGCTACCTGTTCGTGATCGGCCGCGATGGCAAGATCAACATGATCGACCTATGGATGGAAAAGCCCGACAACGTCGCCGAAGTGCGCGTGGGCCTGGAAGCCCGCTCGGTGGATACCTCCAAGTTCAAGGGCTATGAGGACAAGCTCGCCATCGCGGGCAGCTACTGGCCGCCGCAGTTCACCATCATGGACGGCGACACGCTGGAGCCCAAGAAGATCGTGAGCACCCGGGGCATGGTGGTGGGCACGCAGGAATACCACCCTGAGCCACGCGTCGCCTCCATCGTGGCCTCGCACTTCAAGCCCGAGTTTGTGGTCAACGTGAAGGAGACCGGCAAGACGCTGATGGTGGACTATTCCAACATCGACGCGCTCAAGGTCACCGAGATCGGCTCCGCGCCCTTCCTGCACGATGGCGGCTGGGATTCAAGCAAACGCTACTTCATGGTGGCGGCCAACAACAGCAACAAGATCGCGGCCATCGATGCCAAGGAAGGCAAGCTGGCCGCCATCACGGACGTGGGCAAGATTCCCCACCCCGGCCGAGGCGCCAACCTGCTGCATCCGAAGTTCGGCCCCGTCTGGGCCACCGGCCATCTGGGCGACGAAACGATCTCGCTCATCGGCACAGACCCCAAAAAGCACAAGCAATACGCCTTCAAGGAAGTGGCCAAGCTCACCGGCCCGGGCGGCGGCGCGCTGTTCATCAAGAGCCACCCCAAGAGCACGCACCTGTACTCGGACGCACCACTGAACCCTGATCCCAAGATCTCGCAGTCCATCGTGGTCTACGACATCAAGAACCTCGACAAGGGTTTTGTGACCTTGCCGGTCGCGGAGTGGGCGGACCTGAAGGATGACGGCGCCAAACGTGTTGTGCAGCCCGAGTTCAACAAGGCCGGCAATGAGGTGTGGTTTGCGGTGTGGAGCGCCAAGAACAAGGAAAGCGCGCTCGTGATCGTGGACGACAAGACGCTCAAGCTCAAGGCCGTGATCAAGGACCCGCGCCTGATCACGCCCACGGGCCACTTCAACGTCTACAACACTCAGCACGACATTTATTGACCCCCCTGAGTCGCCTGCGGCGCCTTCCCCCCAGGGGGACGCCGCCAGGGGCCTGGCGAAGCCAGTTCCCCGGCGGCTGCGGGCCCCAGGCCGCGCGGATGCGCATGCCGGGGGCGATGCCAAGCGTCGAGGCAATTCATCCACATAACAGGAGCAAACGATGAGACACCATCTGACCGGGCCTCTGGCCATTGCTGCAGCCCTGGCACTTTGCGCCGGTGCGGCCAGCGCAGCCTCGCCCGAGGAAACCATGAACAAGGCCGGCTGCATGGCCTGCCATTCCAAGGACAAGAAGCTCGTCGGGCCGTCGTTCAAGGACATTGCGGCCAAGTACAAGGGCAAGGACGCGACCGCGCAGCTGGTCGACAAGGTGCGCAAGGGCGGCTCAGGCGCATTCGGGCCGGTCCCTATGTCCCCGAACGGGCCGGACAAGATCGGTGACGCCGACCTCAAGGCGGCCGTCGAGTTCATCCTCGGGTCCTGAGCGCAACGCCATGCCACTGCGTGCCGCCCTGGCAGTGCTGTGCGTCCTGGCCTGTGCCGGGGCCATGGCACAGGCCACTGGCACACCACCAGAGCGCCAGCGCGAGCTAGTGCGCATGGTGCGGCAGGACTGCGGCTCGTGTCACGGCATGCACCTTACCGGCGGGCTAGGCCCGCCGCTCACCACCGCGGCCCTGGCGGAAAAGCCTGTCCCGTCCATGGCCGCCACCATTTTTCACGGCCGCCCGGGCACCCCCATGCCGCCCTGGCGTACTTTTGTCACCGAAGCCGAAGCCCTGTGGATCGCCGAGCAATTGGCGAGTGGCTTCCCTCCTTGGCCCCCGCGCCCCCAGCCATGAAACGACGCCCCCTCCTCCTGGGCCTGGCGGCCCTCCCGCTGCTGACCAGCGGCTGCGCAACGCTGCAGCAGCCCGCGCCCCCGCTCATGGGCACCGGCGACCTGGGCCTGGTCATCGAGCGCGCCACCGGCTCGGTGTTGCTGGTGAACACCACACACCGCTCCGTCCTGGCCCGCATCACCGGTCTGGGGGACCTTTCCCATGCCTCGCTCGTGTTCTCGCGCGATGGCCGCCACGCCTATGTGTTTGGCCGCGACGGCGCACTCACGCGCATCGACCTGCTGACCCGGCGCATCACCGCGCGCGAGCAGCAGGCCGGCAACTCCATCGGCGGCGCCATCAGCGCCGACGGCACGCTGGTAGCCGCGCAGAACTACACGCCCGGCGGCGTGAAGGTGTTCGACGCCGAGACGCTGGCATTGCGGGCGGACATCCCCGCGCTCACTGCCAACGGCCAGCGCTCGCGCGTGGTGGGCCTGGCCGACCTGCCCGGCCAGCGCTTCATCTACAGCCTGTTCGACGCCGACGCGATCTGCATTGCCGACTGCACCGACACCGCGCGGCCGCGCATGACGCGCATCGACGGCATTGGCCGCCAGCCGTATGACGCGCTGGTCACGCCCAACGGCCGCCACTACATTGCAGGCCTGTTTGGCGAAGACGGCCTGGCCCTGGTGGACACCTGGGCCGATCAGCCCGTCGCCCGGCGCATCCTGGGCGGCTATGGCCGCGGCCAGCAGCCCCTGCCCGTGTTCAAGATGCCCCACCTGCGCGGCTGGGCCGTAGCCGGGCGCCATGCCTATCTGCCCGCCATCGGTCGCCACGAGGTGCTGGTGGTGGATACCACCACGTGGGAAGAAGTCTGCCGCATCCCGGTAGCGGGCCAGCCCGTGTTCGTGATGGCGCGGCCCGATGGCCGCCAGGTATGGGTGAACTTCGCCGTGCCCGACTACCACCGTGTGCAGGTCATCGACACCCTGGTCCAGCGCGTGGCCGCCACGCTGCAGCCCGGCAAGGCCGTGATGCACATGGAGTTCACGCCACGCGGCGAGTCGGTGTGGATCAGCTGCCGCGACGACGACAAGATGCAGGTGGTGGACACCGCCACGCTGGCCACCCAGGCATCGCTGGCCGCCCAGGCGCCCAGCGGCATATTTTTCACGGCGCGCGCCCAGCGCATGGGTTTTTAGCATGTGTGCACACACCAGCGACCTGCCGCTGCTCAACACCTGGCAACGCGATTTCCCGCTCTGCCTGGCACCGTTCGATGTGCTGGGGCACGCCCTGGGCCGCCCCGCCAACGCCGTGATCGCCCATTGCCGGCGCCTGCAGGACGCGGGGGTTCTGGGCCGCATAGGCGCCGTGTTTGCGCCGGGCGCAGGCGGCGCGGGCCTGCTGGCCGCCATGGCCGTGCCCCATGCGCGGCTGGAGGCCGTCGCGGCCCTGGTATCCAGCCACCCGGGCGTCAACCACAACTACGAACGCGAAAACCCGCTCAACCTGTGGTTTGTTGCTACCGCCACAGACCCGGCAGCCCTGGAGCAGGTGCTCTGCCGCATTGAACAGGACACCGGGCTTCGCGTGCTGCGGCTGCCCATGGTGCGCCCCTACCGCATCGACCTGGGCTTCGACCTCTGCGCCACCACCGTCGCAGCGGGGGGCGCTACGCATGCAGCCTCCACGCCCGTGCCCGCCCATGAAGCAGGACTGGCGGCATTGGCCGAGCAGGGCCTGCCGCTGGTCGAGCGGCCCTACGACGCCTGGGCGGAGCACCTGGGATGGAGCCCCGCCACCGTGCTGGAGACCCTGCACCGCTGGCTGGCACAAGGCATCTTGAGCCGCTTTGGCATGGTCGTGCGCCACCATGAGGTGGGCTACACCGCCAACGCGATGACGGTGTTTGATGTGGCCGACCAGCAGGTGGATGCCTGTGGTGCCCTGCTCGCCCGGCAGCCCGGCATCACCCTTGCCTACCAGCGCGAGCGCTCGGAACACTGGCCCTACAACCTGTATTGCATGGTTCACGGGCAAGAGCGCACCGAGGTGCTGGCATTGATAGAGCAGGCCGCGCAGCAGGCCGGCATTGCCCACCTGCGGCGCGAAACCCTTTTCTCCCTGCGGCGCTTCACCCAGCGCGGCCCGCGCCGGTTTGCGGCCCTCCAGGAGGCACCCCATGCTTAGGCCGGACCAACTTCGCCTCGTGGACTACCTGCACGGCGGCTTTCCTGTGGTGGACCGCCCCTTCGCCGACGTAGGCGCAGCCCTGGGCTGGAGCGAGGACCATGTCATCGAATGCCTGCGCAAGTTGCTGGCCAGCGGCGTGCTCACGCGCTTTGGCCCCCTGTTCCAGATCGAGCGCGCGGGCGGGCAGTTCATGCTGGCAGCGCTGGCCGTGCCCGAAGAGCGCTTTGACGAAGTCACGGCGCTGGTGAACGCGCTGCCCGAAGTGGCCCACAACTACCGGCGCGACCACCCGTCGCTCAACATGTGGTTCGTGCTGGCCGGGGAGTCTGCAGGCGCCGTGGCCGATGCTGCCCGCCGCATCGAGCACATGACCGGCCTGCCGGTGTTCCAGTTCCCCAAGGAGCACGAATACCGCGTCGAGCTGCGCCTGCCCCTCATCCCGCCGAAAGGAGCCCGCCATGGCCCTTGATGCCTTCGACCGCACCCTCATCGCCGCTGTGCAGGGTGGCCTGCCGCTGGTGGCCCGCCCCTACGAGGCCGTGGGTGCCCTGCTGGGCGTGAGCGGCGAACAGGTGCGAGAGCGCCTTGCCTCCATGCTGGACGAGGGCCTGGTGCGCCGCATCGGCGCCGTGCCCAACCACTACCGCCTGGGCTTTACCGCCAACGGCATGAGCGTGTGGGACGTGGACGACCGCCAGGTGGATGCACTGGCCACCCAGATCGCCCGGCTCAATGGCGTGAGCCACTGCTACCGCCGCACCCGCCACCTGCCCGACTGGCCCTACAACCTGTTCGCCATGCTGCACGGCCGCACGCGCGATGAGGTCGAGCGCCAGGCCGATGTGGTGGCCGCGCTGCTGGGCCCAGCGTGCCGTGCACACGACATCCTGTACTCCACGGCCATTCTCAAAAAAGCCGGCCTGCGCTTGAAAGGCACCAACGATGTTCAGGATTAGCCAATACATGCGTGAGCTCGCCGCCGCCGAGGCGGCGGGCGCCTACCCGGCCGTGCGCAGCCGCCCGCAGAAAGGCCCGCAGGGGCCCGTCGTGATCTGGAACCTGATTCGCCGCTGCAACCTCACCTGCAAGCACTGCTACGCGCTGTCGGCCGACCACGACTACGCGGGTGAACTCTCGCGCGACGAGGTGTTCGGTGTGATGGACGACCTGCGCGCCTATGGCGTGCCCGTGCTCATCCTCTCCGGTGGCGAGCCGCTGATGCGCCCGGACCTGTTCGACATTGCCGCCCGCGCGCGGGACCTGGGGTTCTACACCGGCCTGTCCACCAACGGCACGCTGATCGACGCACCCATGGCCGACCGCATCGCCGCCCAGGGCTTTGACTATGTGGGCATCAGCCTCGACGGACTGCGCGACACCCATGACCGCTTCCGGCGCATGCAGGGCGCGTTCGACCTGAGCCTGAACGCGCTGAAGCTGCTGCGCGAGCGGGGTGTGAAGGTAGGCATGCGCTTCACCATGACCGCGATGAACGCACATGATCTGCCCGCGCTGCTGGCCCTGATGCGCGCAGAGCAGGTCGACAAGTTCTATTTCTCGCACCTGAACTACGCCGGGCGCGGCAACATCCACCGGGGCAAGGACGCCCAGTTCCAGGCCACACGCGATGCGCTCACGCTGCTGTTCGACCGAGCCTGGCACGCAGCACAAACAGGCCTGGCCGAGGAGTACGTGACCGGCAACAACGATGCCGATGGCCCCTTCCTGCTGCAATGGGCGCAAATGCACCTGCCGCGCTGGGCACCGCTGCTCGCGCAGCGCCTGGCCGCCTGGGGCGGCAACGCCAGCGGCCTGAACGTGGCCAACATCGACAACCTGGGCCAGGTGCACCCCGACACCATGTGGTGGCACCACACGCTGGGCAATGTGCGCGAGCGGCCCTTTTCGGCCATCTGGAGCGATACCTCCGACCCGCTGATGGCCGGGCTCAAGCAGCAACCGCGCCCCGTGCAGGGCCGCTGCGCGCAGTGCCACTACCTGCTACTGTGCGGCGGCAACACCCGGGTGCGCGCCCAACAGCTCACCGGCAACGCCTGGGCCGAGGACCCGGGCTGCTATCTGGAAGACGAAGAGATCGGTGCAGTGGCCGCAGCAGGCAGCGCGCCGCACGGCCCGCGCCAACGCATCACCATTCCCATCCGGGAGCAAGCCCATGCCTGACATCCCTGTCCTTACACCGCACCGTTGGCGCGCGTGGCTGGCCGATGCCGCCCGTGCCACCCTGGTAGCTGGCCTTTTCTGGATGGGCTGGGACCTGGCTATGGCCCAGCAAAACAGCACCAGCACGAGCGCCACCGCCAGCACGAGCCCCAGCGCCGCCAGCCTCTTCGCCACCCACTGCGCTAGCTGCCACGGAACCCAGCGCACTGGCGCCATGGGCCCAGCCCTGCTGCCCGAGAGCCTGGCCCGCCTGCCGACCGCAGAAGCCCTGCGGGTCATCACCAGCGGTCGCACGGCCACGCAGATGCCCGGTTTTGCCGGCACGCTCTCGCCTGCCGAAATCCAGGCGCTGAGCGCGTTCATCCGTACCCCCGTGGTGCCCGCACCGCGCTGGACGGAGGACAACATCCGCGCATCGCGCGAATTCCATCCCGCGCCAGCGGGCGAGCCCGCTACGCCAACGTGGCAGGCGGACCCGATGAACCTCTTCGTGGTGGTGGAAGGTGGCGACCACCATGTGAGCCTGCTCGACGGCGACCGCCTGGAAGTCATCACCCGCTTTGCCAGCCGCTTTGCGCTGCACGGCGGCCCCAAATTCTCGCCGGACGGCCGCTACGTGTACTTCGGCTCGCGCGACGGCTGGATCACCAAGTACGACCTGTACCGCCTGCGCGTGGTGGACGAAGTGCGTGCCGGGCTGAACATGCGCAACGTGGCGGTGAGCGGCGACGGCCGCTGGGTGATGGCCGCCAACTACCTGCCGCACACGCTGGCCCTGTTCGACAGCGACCTGCAGTTGGTGCGCACCTACGACGCGCGCACGCTGGACGGTAAAAGCAGCTCGCGCGTCTCGGCCGTGTACGACGCCGCGCCGCGCAAGAGCTTTGTCGTGGCGCTCAAGGACATCCCGGAGATCTGGGAGATTTCGTACGACCCAGAGGCACCGCCCATCCACGACGGCCTGGTGCACGACTACAAGATGGGCGAGGCCATTGCGAAGCCCGGCTACCTGGGCGTACGCCGCACGCCGCTGGATGAACCGCTGGACGACTTCTTCTTCGACCAGAGCTACCGCCACGTGCTGGGCGCCACGCGCCCCAAGACGGCTGCCCCGGACGGCAAGGCCGGCACCGACCCCGCCACCGCCCAGGTGGTGAACCTGGACGTGCGCCGCAAGATCGCCGACCTGCCGATTGCAGGCATGCCGCACCTGGGCTCGGGCATCACCTTCGCCTGGCAGGGCACCACGGTGCTGGCCTCGCCCAACCTGCAGGGCGGCAGCATCGACGTGATCGACATGAAGACCTGGAAGCCCGTGGCCAGCATCCCCACACCGGGGCCGGGCTTCTTCATGCGCAGCCACGAGAACACGCCCTATGCCTGGACGGACTCGATGATGAGCGCCACCGCCAGGGACACCCTCACCATCATCGACAAGGCCACGCTGCAGCCCGTGGCCACGGTGCGCGAGCCCGGCAAGACCCTGGCGCACATCGAGTTCACCCGCGACGGCCGCCTGGCGCTGGCCAGCCTGTGGGAGATGCAGGGCGCCCTCATCGTGTACGACGCCGCCACGTTCAGGGAGGTCAAGCGCCTGCCCATGAGCAAGCCCGTGGGCAAGTACAACGTGTGGAACAAGATCACGCGATCGGAAGGGACTTCGCATTGAGCAGCACTGCGATGCCCCCGGCCCAGGCGGCCCACCCGCCGACATCGCCTCGCCTGGTGGGCGACCTGGTGGTGTGGCTGCTGGTGCTGGCCGAGCTGCTCACCTTCGGTATCCTTTTCGCCGCGTTTGCCTTTGCGCGGCTGCGCGAACCGGGTCTGTTCGCGGCCGGCCAGGCCACGCTGGACCTTTCCACCGGCGCGGCCAACACCGTGCTGCTGGTGTCCGCCAGCTGGTGTGCGGCGCGCAGCGTGCACACCGCGCGCAACGGCTGCTCTGCCCAGGGCGCGCGCTGGCTGCTGGGCGCGCTGGCCTGCGGCTGCGGCTTTCTGCTGCTCAAGAGTCTGGAGTACGCGCACAAGTGGCGCGAGGGCATCGACGTGGCCGAGAACACGTTCTACCTGCTGTACGTGATGCTCACGGGCTTTCACTTTCTGCACGCGGCCGTGGGCTGCATCATCTTTGCGGTGCTGTGGGGGCCCACGCGGCGCGGCGCCTACGGGCCGCACGGTTGCCATGCGCTGGAGACGGGTGCGGTTTTCTGGCACATGGTGGACCTGCTGTGGATGGTGCTGTTCCCGCTGGTCTACGTGCTGCGATAAAGGTCTGCATGAAACACCCGCACCACCGCATCAACGCCATCTGGATCGCCCTGCTGGCCGCCACGGCCATCACCGCCTGGCTGGGCGAGCACGCGGGTGCGCAAGGCCTGGGCACCGGCGCGGCCGTGCTGGTGCTGGCCCTGGCCGCTGCCAAGGGCTGCCTCATCATCCTGGACTACATGGAACTGCGCCGTGCCCCGGCGCTGTGGCGCCGCCTGCTGCTGGGCTGGCTGGCCGCCGTGGTGCTGCTGGTGCTAGTGGTGACGCTCTGGCCGCGGTAGCCTGCCACCGCCTTCGCCATCCACTATCAAATCAATAGCTGCTTGCGCTTTCCGCACAAGCGTGCGGGGCCATTTTTGCTCAAAAACTCCGCGCAAAAAACCCGGGGGCAGCTGCGCATTCCTTGAACCGGTTCAAGGAAAAAAGCCGAGCAAATTGGGAGGATATAGCCGTCCATTTCAAGGAGGGCTTCGAATGAGCCAATCACACAGCGGGTTCACCAAACAGATGGCCCGCAACATGTTCTACGGGGGCACTGTGTTCTTCGCCCTGCTGTTTGCCGCCATTGTGTTCGACAGCGAGCGCCGCATCCCCGAGCGCTCCAACGCCCAGGCCATCACCCCGGCTGTGGTGGCAGGCAAGAAGATCTGGGAGACCCGCAATTGCATCGGCTGCCACACCCTGCTGGGCGAGGGCGCGTACTTCGCACCCGAGCTAGGCAACGTCTACAAGCGCCGGGGCGGCGACTTCATCAAGGTGTGGATGAAGGTCCAGCCCACCGGCGTGGCACACCGCCGCCAGATGCCGCAATTCAACCTCACTGACCAGCAGCTCGATGAGCTCGTCGAGTTCCTCAAGTGGACGGGCGAGATCAACACCGAGAAGTGGCCACCCAACATCGAAGGCTGAAGAGGGACCGACACCATGCACATTCCAACACTCAAATACCAGAGCCAATCGGTCTCGAAGCTCTACTTCATCGCAGCCATGGCGCTCTTCGCCGGGCAGATCATCTTCGGCATCACGCTGGGCCTGCAATACGTGGTGGGTGATCTGTTCTTCCCCTACGTCCCGTTCAATGTGGCGCGGATGGTGCACACCAACCTGCTCATCGTGTGGCTGCTGTTTGGCTTCATGGGCGCGGCCTACTACATGGTGCCCGAGGAGTCGGAGACCGAGCTGCACTCCGTCCTGCTGGCCAAGGTGCTGTTCTGGGTCTTTCTCACAGCGGGCGCGCTCACCATCGTGGGCTACCTCACGGTGCCCTACGCCAAGCTCGCCGAACTGACGGGCAACGACCTGCTGCAGACCATGGGCCGCGAGTTCCTGGAGCAGCCGCTGCCCACCAAGGTGGGCATCGTGGTCGTGGCGCTGGGCTTTCTCTACAACATCAGCATGACGGTGCTCAAGGGCCGCAAGACCGCCATCTCGCTGGTGCTGCTGATGGGCCTGTGGGGCCTGGCGCTGATGTTCCTGTTCAGCTTCGTGAACCCGCACAACCTGGTGCGCGACAAGATGTACTGGTGGTTTGTGGTCCACCTGTGGGTGGAGGGCGTGTGGGAGCTGATCCTGGGCTCGCTGCTGGCCTACGTGCTCGTCAAAACCACGGGCGTGGACCGTGAGGTGATCGATAAGTGGCTGTACGTGATCATCGCCTTCGCGCTGATGACCGGCATACTGGGCACGGGCCACCACTTCTACTTCATCGGCCTGCCCGGCTACTGGCACTGGATCGGCAGCATCTTCAGCGCCCTGGAACCCGTGCCTTTCTTCATGATGACGGTGTTCGCCTTCAACATGGTGCAACGCCGCCGCCGCGACCACCCCAATCAAGCCGCCGTGCTGTGGGCCGTGGGCACCGCCGTGCTGGGCTTCCTGGGCGCCGGCCTGTGGGGCTTTATCCACACGCTGTCGGCCGTCAACTACTACACCCATGGCTCGCAGATCACCGCGGCCCACGGCCACCTGGCCTTCTATGGCGCGTATGTGCTCGTGGTCATCACGCTCATCAGCTACGCCATGCCCACGCTGCGCGGGCGCATTGCCAACAGCCCGCGGGCCCAGGCGGCGGAGATGTGGAGCTTCTGGATCATGAGCATCGGCATGGCCGTGATGGTGCTGGCACTCACGGGCGCAGGCATCCTGCAAGTGTGGCTGCAGCGCATCCCCGAGACCAACGCCATGGGATTCATGGCTACGCAGGAGCAGCTGTCCATCTTCTACTGGGTGCGCGTGGGGGGCGGCGTGGTCTTCCTGCTGGGCCAGCTGCTGTTCTTCTACAGCTTCTTCATCGGCGGCGATCCCGTCACCGAGGAAGGCCGCGCGGGCACCCCCGGCCGCACGGCCCTGGGCACCGCCTGAGCCGCGCAAGGAAAACCCCATGGACCACAGCGAACTGCACCGCATCGCCTCCGCGGCCCTGCCCTTCTACGCAGAGCAGGGCAATGAGGCCGCACTGTTCGAACATGCCTGGCGGCAGCGCCTTCCGCTGCTCATCAAGGGCCCCACGGGCTGTGGCAAGACGCGCTTTGTGAAGCACATGGCCGCCCGCCTGGGGCGGCCCCTCATCACGGTGAGCTGCCACGACGACCTGGCCGCCGCCGACCTGGTAGGCCGCCACCTGCTGAGCGCAGAGGGCACAGTCTGGGCCGACGGCCCCCTGGCACGCGCGGTGCGCCAGGGCGCGATCTGCTACCTGGACGAGGTGGTGGAAGCGCGCAAGGACACCACCGTGGTGCTGCACCCGCTGGCAGACGACCGGCGCGTGCTGCCCATCGAGCGCACCGGCGAACAGCTGGCCGCGCCGCCCGAGTTCATGCTGGTGATCTCGTACAACCCCGGCTACCAGAGCCTGCTCAAGAGCCTCAAGCCCAGCACCCGCCAGCGCTTCGTGGCGCTCAACCTGGGCTACCCCGCTCCAGCGGTCGAAGAAGCCATCCTGCGCACCGAGGCGGGCGCAAGCCCCCACCTGGCGGCCACGCTGGTGCGCCTGGGCACCGCCCTGCGCCAGTTGACCGACCAGGACCTGGAAGAAACCGCCAGCACCCGGCTGCTGGTGATGGCTGCACGCCTGGCCGTCTCGGGCGTGCCGCTGGCGGCCGCGTGCCGCGCGGCCATCGTGGATGCCCTCACGGACGATGCCGACACGGCTGCGGCCCTGGGCGAGGTCGTCCAGGCCCTGCTGGGCTAGGGCCGCCGGTCCATGTCTGCGCCCCATGCAACGCCAGCGACGCACGTTCCAGATCGCCTTCTTCGCGCTGTTTCTGCTCGCACCCGCGCTGAACCTGCTGCGCCTTGATATCACCGAGGTCCAGCTGTGGGCGCTGGGCCAGCGTTGGAGCCTGGGGATCGACGACTTCCGCCAAGGGCTGATCGGGCCGGGCGAAATGACCTGGCGGCTCTTTGTGCGTGCGCTGCTCCCGGCCATCATGCTGGTGGGCGGCTTTCTGGCCATGGCGTGGCGCTACGGGCGTCTGTACTGCGGCTGGCTGTGCCCGCATTTCTCTCTGGTGGAGCTGCTCAACCATGTGCTGCAAAAGGCCTGCGGGCGCCTGTCGCTGTGGGACCGCAAAGCCACGCCGCGCCAGGGCCTCACGCCCCACCGCCGCTGGTGGCCGGTGTTCGTGCTGCTGTCCGTGCTGATGGGTTTTGTGTGGGCCATCACTTTGCTCACCTACCTGCTGCCGCCCGCCGATGTCTGGGGCCGGCTGGTCAGCGGCACCTCGACCCCGGGACAATTGCGCTTCCTGATTGCCGGTACCGCGGTCTTCAGCGCCGAATTTCTGCTGGCCCGTCACCTGTTTTGCCGCTTTGGCTGCGCCGTGGGCCTGTTCCAGAGCCTGGTGTGGATGGCCAATCCGCGCGGCCGGGTGGTCGGTTTTGCCCGGGATGTGGGGCGCCAGGGCGTGCTCGCCCATCCCAGCGCGCCCAGTGGCCTCGCGCCCGCCACCCCCGCCCACTGCCGCAGTTGCGACGCACCGCACGGCAATGCCTGCGACCGCGCCTGCCCCATGCACCTGCCGCCGCGCCAGTTCAAGCGGCGCAAGTTCTCGTGCGTGCAGTGCGGGCTGTGCGTGCAATCCTGTGAGGCGTCACAGGCCGCGCAGCAGCGCGAGCCCTTGCTGCAGTGGAGCATTGGCGTCGATGCGCTGCGCGAGTCGCTGCGGCCGCGGCGCACCGAGGCCGTGGACGCACCGGCTGCGGCGCCGTATCCCGCACACCCCAAACATCCCGCCCCCGGGGGCGAAAAGCACACCGCCGTGCTGCCCAACGCCGCCCCCGCGGCATCCCATGCGGCACACGCCGCGGAGCACTGACATGGAAGAGTGGATCGGCCAGCAATGGCACCGCCTCATCACCCGCTGGGCCGAGCCTGGCCACGCCACGGTTGCCGTGTCTCTGGACGAGATGCGCAAGCCGCTGGGCTTGCTGCTACGCTGCGGCGGCGGGCCGGCCGGCATGCGCATTGGCCCCGCCGCCGTGCGCGGCCACGGCGGGCCGCGTGGATGGGTGCAACGCGTGGCCGGCAGCGGCACGCGCGCCGCCCTGCCGGAGTTCCACCACGACCTGCTGGCCCTGCCGCCCAGCGTGGCGGTATTTCCAGATAAAGCGCTGAATCGATCTCTCTATCTCTGGCTGGCGGCCCTGGCCTCGCAATGGAACAGCGCAGCCCCCCTGCACGGCTGCGGCTGGATGGGCCACAACCTCGCCGCAGTGCGAGCCACGCTGGCAACCTTCCCGGGCCTGGCATCCGTGTACGCGCAACTGCGGCAGGCCCAGCTGGCGCTGCGCCCGGCGCCCGGCCGCTTGCGCGGCCCGGCCGCCGAGGCCGAGGCGTGGGTGCAGCGCGCCCTGCGGGGCGAATTTGACCAGGGCCTTGCGCCCGGCGCCCTGTTGCCACCCAGCCTCACGCCCACCGAGGTGGCCCCAGTCTGGCTCTGGCTGGAGAGCTGCGGCACCAGCGACGCCGACGCGCCGCGCCGCCCGGCGCAGCCCCCTGGCCCCCAATCAACCGGGAGTACCGCCACACCCGCGCCAGAAGACAGCACGCGTCGCAAGGCCGAGCGGGTGCGCGACGAGCGCCATGCCGCCCCGCTGATGCTGTTCTTTCGCGCCGAATCCATCTTCTCGTGGGGCGAATTCACCAAGGTGCAGCGGGCCGATGACGATAGCGACGACGGCAACGCGCTGGAAGCCGCGCGCGACATGGACGTGCTCTCCATCGCCGAAGACCCGGGCAATGCCAGCCGCCTGGCTGCGCGTGTGCGCTTCGACCTGGACCTGCCCAGCGCCGCGGCAGACGATATGGCCCTGGGCCCCGGCGAGCACCTGCCCGAGTGGGACTGGAAGGCCGGTGCACTGCGCCCCGCGCACTGCGCTGTGCAATGCAGGGTGGCCCGCGATACCGCCCCGTTCACGCCCGATGCACAGCTGCGCACCACCGTGCGGCAAGTGCGCAGGCGCCTGGAGGTACTGCGCGCGGCACCCGCGCGCGCGCACGCCCAGGCCGACGGCGATGAGCTGGACGTGGATGCCTGGGTACGCCACGCCGCAAACGCAGCCGCCTGGCGCAGCGAGTCCCCGGCCGTCTGGCAGCGGCGCGTGCGCGCCGAGCGCAGCCTGGCCACACTGCTGCTGGCCGACCTGTCACTCTCCACCGACGCGCACGTGGCCGGTGCCGGTCGGCCTATGCGCGTGGTGGACGTAATCCGCGACGCGCTCTATGTCTTTGGCGAGGCCCTGTCGGCCGGAGGAGACACTTTCGAGATGCTGGGCTTCAGCTCGGTGCGGCGCCAGAACGTGCGCATCCAGCACCTCAAGGGGTTTGACGAAGCCTGGACAGGCGCGGCCCGTTCGCGGGTAGGCGCCATCAAGCCGGGCTACTACACGCGCATGGGCGCTGCCATCCGCCACGCCACGGCGCGCCTGGCGGCACGGCCCGAGCGCCAGCGCTTGCTGCTGCTGCTCACCGACGGAAAACCCAATGACCTGGACGTGTACGAGGGCCGCTACGGGCTGGAGGACACGCGCCACGCGGTGCACGAGGCGCGCGCGCAGGGCCTCACGCCCTTTGCCATCACCATCGACAACGCAGGTCACGACTACCTGCCCTTTCTTTTTGGCCAGCAGGGCTATGCGCTCGTACACCGTCCGCGCGACCTGGCCCTGCGCCTGGCCGCTGTGTACAGCCAGATCACCTACCACGGAATTTGACGCGCCGCAGCATTTCCTTGACATCGGACATGAACGAATCCCGCAGACGCCGGTGTAATGGGCGCATCCCCGCTCTCCAGTGCCCCGCCATGGACATCCGGCAATTTGATATCCCACGCTACCTGTCGGCGCTGCCGCTGTTTCAGGAAGCCACTCCGTCCGATCTGGCGCGCCTGGCGACCGGCTGCCGGCTGCGCCGCTTTGCACGCGGCGACACCATCTTCCGGGTGGGCACACCGTGCGAGGAGTTTCACGTGACGGTGCTCGGTCAGGTCAAACTCTTTGCGCTCTCGCCCTCAGGGCAGGAAAAAGTCATTGAACTGGTGGGCCCCGGAAGCACCTTTGCCGAGGCGCTCATGTTCACGGGCAAGCCCTACATCATCAACGCCCAGGCGCTGAGCGACACGCTGTTGCTGAGCGTCGACAAAAGCACGGTCGAGCGCGAAATCGAAGCGGACCCGCGCTTTGCCATGCGCATGCTTGCCGGCATTTCGCGGCGGCTGCATGGACTGGTGCATGACGTGCAGACCTATACGCTGCACAGCGGCATGCAGCGCGTGATCAGCTACTTGCTGCGCGAACTGCCCGAAGATTCGAACGACGCCGCCGGCCTCGCGCTGGCCTGTGCCGGCCATGGCCAGCCGCAGGGGCCTGGTGGCTTGAACGTGACCCTTCCGGTGAGCAAGGCCACCATCGCCTCGCGCCTGTCCCTCACGCCCGAGTATTTCTCCCGCGTGCTGCACGAACTGGAAGACGCAGGCCTCATCCGCATGGCCAGGCGCGACATTCACATCCCCGACGCAGCGCGCCTGGCCGCGCACAATTGGCCCGAGCCCTGCTCACGCCGGTGCATGTCAGCCCAGGCCGCCGTGGCCCTGCCCGCCTGAAACAGGCCGGGCGCCCCATAAGCTCATCACCAACGATTCGAACGAAGCGGCGCGCGGCGATGCAAGAATGGCCCTGCGGCGGCACTGCCGCCTCGCCCCATTCAACCGCTGACAAGGACCTCGTACCATGAAGATCGAAACCCTGGCCGTGCACGCTGGCTACAGCCCCGACCCCACCACCAAGGCCGTGGCCGTGCCCATCTACCAGACGGTGGCCTACGCCTTCGACAGCGCGCAGCACGGCGCGGACCTGTTCGATTTGAAGGTGCCGGGCAACATCTACACCCGCATCATGAACCCGACGACCGACGTGCTGGAAAAGCGCGTCGCGGCGCTCGAAGGCGGCATCGCGGCGCTGGCCGTGGCCTCGGGCATGGCGGCCATCACCTACGCCATCCAGACGATTGCCGAGGCGGGCGACAACATCGTGTCGGCGAGCACGCTGTATGGCGGCACCTACAACCTGTTTGCGCACACGCTGCCCCAGCAGGGCATCACCACGCGCTTTGCCGACCCGCGCGACCCGGCCAGCTTTGCGCAGCACATCGACGCACGCACCAAGGCGATCTTCATCGAGTCCATCGGCAACCCGCTGGGCAACGTGACCGACATCCGCGCACTGGCCGATGTGGCCCATGCGCACGGCATTCCGCTGATCGTGGACAACACGGTGCCCAGCCCCTACCTGCTGCGCCCCATCGAGCACGGCGCCGACATCGTGGTGCACTCGCTCACCAAGTACCTGGGCGGCCACGGCAACAGTGTGGGCGGCGCCATCGTGGACAGCGGCAAGTTCCCATGGGCCGAGCACAAGGCCCGCTTTCCGCGCCTGAACGAGCCCGACGTGAGCTACCACGGCGTGGTCTACACCGAAGCTCTGGGCCCCGCCGCCTTCATCGGCCGCGCGCGCGTGGTGCCGCTGCGCAATACCGGCGCGGCGCTGGCACCGCTCAATGCCTTCTTGATTCTGCAAGGCATCGAGACCCTGGCCCTGCGCATGGACCGCATCTGCGACAACACGCTGGCGCTGGCAAAGTACCTGCAAAGCCACCCCAAGGTGGAATGGGTGCGCTACGCCGGCCTGCCCGACCACCCGGACCACGCGCTGGTGCAGCGGCAGTCGGGCGGCAAGGCGTCCGGCATCCTGAGTTTCGGGCTCAAGAGCACCGACGCCGACCCGCGGGCGGCCGGTGCGCGCTTCCTGGACGCGCTGCAGCTCTTCACCCGCCTGGTGAACATCGGCGACGCGAAATCGCTGGCCACGCACCCCGCATCGACCACGCACCGCCAGCTCAACCCCGAAGAGCTGGCCAAGGCGGGCGTGAGCGAGAGCATGGTGCGGCTGTCGGTGGGCATCGAGCACATTGACGACCTGCAGGCAGACCTGGTGCAGGCGCTCGACGCCGTCTGACCATTCGCCCGCAGCCGACGCCAGTTGCGGGATACTGGTGGGATTGCCCCGCAGTCGCGGGGCGCCCTGACCCTCCATCGCCATGTTCCGCCTATCTACTCTTGCACCGCTTACCCTCGGCCTGCTGACCCTGGCCGGCTGCAGTTCCTCACTGTTCACGCCGCCACGCGGCGTGGATGTGACCGAATCCCAAGTCACCAGTTTCCGCCAGCGCGAGGACGAACAATTGCTGCGGCAGCAGGTGTCGCCACCGCTCGACACGCCCTTGACGCTGCTGGAGGCACCGCTGCCGCGCTACCCGTCGTTTCTGCTGAATGACCCGTCGCCCAAGGCGCGCGGCGATGTGACGGTGTCGTTCGAGGTCATGCCCAGCGGGCTGGTCGGCACCACGCGCGTAGTGTCTGGAACGGGCGAAGATGCCCTGCACAAACCCGCGACTGACGCGGTGCGCCGCTGGAAGTTTGCGCCGCTGCTGCGCAATGGCGAGCCCGCCCGCCTGGTGCTGCAGCACACCTTCCGCATGGAGCCCTGAGCGCGCCAGATACCGCTGTAAGTCGCCTCATGCATCCCGCGCCAACCGCAGCCCCGTGTACTGCCAGCGCGCCGTCGCCGGGAAGAAGTTGCGGTAGGTGCTGCGTGCATGCCCCGCAGGCGTGGCGCACGAGCTGCCGCGCAGCACGTACTGGTTGACCATGAACTTGCCGTTGTATTCGCCCACCGCGCCTTCGGCGGTGCGAAAGCCCGGGTACGCGGCGTAGCTCGATTGCGTCCATTGCCAGGCGCTGCCGAACAGTTGTTCCAGGGCTTGGCCATCGTGGCCTCCATCATCGTGCCCGTCAGCCGCTACGGCTTGCGCAGCATGCTCCCACTCGGCCTCGGTGGGCAGGCGTGCACCCACCCAGCGGGCGTAGGCATCGGCCTCGTAGTACGACAGGTGCACCACGGGCAGATCGCCACGCAGCGGCTGCAGGCCAGCCAGGGTGAACGCATGCCAGACACCGCTGTCCATCCGCTGCCAATACAGGGGGTGGTCAAGCCCCTGGGCCACGCGCCAGTCCCAGCCTTCGGCCAGCCAGTGGGCGGGGTTGTCGTAGCCGCCGCCTTCCACAAAGGCCAGCCATTCCGCGTTGGTCACCAGCCGCGAGGCCAGCGCATACGGCGCAAGGTAGGTGTGGTGGCGTGGGCTTTCGTTGTCGAAGGCAAAACCATCGCCCCGGTGGCCCATGTCCACCAGCCCGCCGTCCAGCGTCAACCACCCGAAGGGTTCGGTGGCCGGCACCAGAGCCAGGTCGCCCGCCGCACTGGTGGCCGCACCATCGTCGGCCGCCCTATACGCAGGATGCGTGGAATTGCACGACAGCAGGTGCTTGACGTCCGTCACCAGCAGCTCCTGGTGCTGCTGCTCGTGCTGCAGCCCCAGCTCGATGAGCGCGCACAGCGCAGCGTCGTTCAACACGGTGGGCAACAGGCGCGCCATGCGTTGGTCCACATTGGCGCGGTAGGCGCGTACTTCATCCAGCGGCGGCCGGGTCAGCAGCCCCCGCTGCGGCCGCGGGTGTTTGGCACCCACGCCGTTGTAGTAGGAGTTGAACAGCACGCGAAACACGGGATTGAACGGTGCAAAGCCCGGCTCGTTCGGCTCCAGCACGAAGGTTTCGAAGAACCAGGTGGTGTGCGCCAGGTGCCACTTGGCGGGGCTGGCGTCGGGCATGGACTGCGCGCCGCAGTCTTCGGCCGACAGGGGCGAAACCAGTGCCACGCTGTGGTCCCGCACAGCGGCATAGCACGAGAGCAGCGCGGTCAGCGGGGGGCACACATCCATGTTGGTCATAGTCAATCCATTCTCAGGGGCGCGCATGCAGCACGGCAAACCAGCTGCGGTCATCCGTCCACGCCTGGGCCTGCGAGAACCCAGCGCGCGCCAGCATGTCGGTGAACACGGGCAGGGGGTATTTGTAGCTGTTTTCGGTGTGGATGCGCTCGCCCTGGTCAAACCGGCGGGCGCCACCAGGCCAGCGCACTTCGGCGTCGGCCAGGGCCTCCAGGTGCATCTCGATGCGCGACTCGTCCTGGTTGAAGAACGCGCGGTGCTGCCACTGCTGCACGTCGAAGTCGCTGCCGATCAACCGGTTCACATGCGTGAGCACGTTGCGGTTGAACGCGGCCGTGACGCCTGCCGCGTCGTCGTACGCGGCTTCCAGCACCTGCACGTCCTTGGGCAGGTCGATGCCGATCAGGAGGCCCCCGTCGTCGTCGATGAGCTCGCGCATGTGGGCCAGCAGCTGCAGCGCATGCGGCGGGTCGAAGTTGCCGATGGACGAGCCCGGATAGAACACCAGCCGCCCCTTGCGCGGAATGTCTGTGGGCAGCACCACGCCCTGGGTCATGTCGCCACCTACCGCGCGCGCATCCAGCCCCGGAAAGTCATCACGCAAGCCCTGCACCGCAGCCTGCAGAAAGTCGGCCGAAATATCGACCCCCACGAAGCAGGCGGGCTGCACCAGGCGGCACAGCGTGCGCGCCTTCTGGCAGTTGCCCGCACCCAGCTCGATCAGCGTACGGCCCGGGCCCACAGCCCGGGCGATGCCGTCTGCGTGCTGCTGCATGAGCGCGGTCTCGGTGCGGGTGGGGTAGTACTCTGGCAGGCGGGTGATCTCTTCGAACAGCTGTGAGCCGTGCTGGTCGTAGAAGTATTTGGGGGAGATGCTGGCGGGGCGCTGGTTCAGGCCGCGCGTGATGTCATCGGTGGGGCTGGACAAAGGCATGGATCTTGAAGCGTCTCGCGCGGCATGGCTTGCCACTGCTGGTGAAAGAGCGGAACCGCCGTGGAGCCCACAGGCTCCGAGACGACCATCCCGCCCGCAGGCTGGACCGTGAAAGGCAATATAACCCCACGGCCATCGGGACATTCTGCGACGGCGGGATGATGCTGCGTGTAGGTCATTTCCCCGTTACCTGCGGCGCAAAGGCCGCCCTCGCCGCCCGGCACGACACTGCGGCACTTTTTGCGCGTCGGGTGGCTCCTACCGCCGTGCGACCCGCACGGAGCCGATCACCACCCGCAGCCGCCCCAGGCAGGAGCCCACCATGCCCGACATTGCCACCCCGAGTTTTTCGCCACTGCACCCTGCCCCCACCGCCCCCACACGCCGCCAGTGGCTGCAGCAGGGCCTGCGGGGTGCTGCCCTGGTGGCCGCACCGGCGCTGGTGCAGCCCGCAGCAGCCCAGGCCCGCGCCATGCCCACACCACGCCAGACCGAGGGGCCCTACTACCCCGTGGACATCCCGGCGGACAGCGACAGCGACCTGCTGCGCAACGGCATGCGGCGCTACACCCAGGGCGAGGCTGTCTGGGTGGAAGGCCGGGTCACAGACACACAGGGCGTGCCGCTGTCAGGCGGCACGGTCGAGATCTGGCAGTGCGATGCCGACGGCCACTACCACCACCCGGGCGACGGCGGCAAGGCGGCCCCGGCGTTCCAGGGCTTCGGCCGTGTGGTGCTGGGGCGCGACGGACACTACCGCTTTCGCACCATCCGGCCAGCGCCGTACACCGGGCGCACGCCGCACATCCACTTCAAGGTGCGGCTGCCGGGGCGCGAGCTGCTGACCACGCAGATGTACGTGGCAGGAGATCCCGGCAACACACGCGACTACCTCTGGAGCCGCCTGGGTGATGCCGAGCGCGCAGCGCTCACCGTGCCCTTTGCGCCGTCGCCCGATGGCGTGCGTGCCCAGTTCGCGCTCGTGGTGCAGGCCTGACGCTGCGAAGCTTCCCCTGCTGCTGCGGTCCGAAAGACGGCCCCGCGCAGAGTGCCACCACCCAACCCTTCGCCAGCCCCAGCAGGGCAGATACGCAGCGCGGGTGTACTGCCTGGAATCGCGGCATCTGTACCTTGCCCCGCCGCACCGCCTGCCATACGCTTGCCGCAACCGGCCCCCACTTCTCTCCCAAAGGACACCCCATGCTCCAGATGCGACCCAACTGCGAATGCTGCAACAAGGACCTGCCGCCCAACTCCACCGACGCACGCATCTGCACCTTCGAATGCACCTTTTGCAGTGACTGCACCGGCAAGCGGCTGGGCCACGTTTGCCCCAACTGCGGAGGCGACCTGGTGCAGCGCCCCCGCAGGCCAGCCTCCAAGCTGTCCCAGTACCCGGCCTCCACCGAACGCGTGCTCAAGCCCCAGGGCTGTGGGATGCTGGCATGACCATCGCCACACTGCTTGTCTTCGCGCTGGTGGCCCTGGTGGCTATCGCCACGCCGGGGCCCACGGTGCTGCTGGCGCTGGCCAATGGTTCGCGCTACGGCATGCGCCGCTCGCTGCCGGGCATGCTGGGCGCCGTGGCGTCGGACCTTGTGCTGGTCGGTGCAGTGGCGCTGGGCCTGGGGGCGCTGCTGGCAGCGTCCGAGTTCTGGTTTTCGGTGGTGAAGTGGCTGGGCGCGGCCTACCTAGCCTGGCTGGGATTGCGACTGCTGCGCTCGCAAGGCGGGCTGGACATTGCGGCCGCGGGCGGAGCAGCCTCCGGCCCATTGGCCACGCCGCGCAGCATCTTCGCGCGTTCGTTCCTGGTGGCGGTCACCAACCCCAAGGGCTATCTTTTCTGTTCGGCACTGCTGCCGCAATTCATCGACTCCGGTGCACCGCAATGGCCGCAGTACGCCGCCATTGCAGCCGTTTTCGCCAGCCTCGACTTTGCCGTGATGCTGGCCTACGCGCTGATCGGCGCGCGCGCCGTCAAGCTGCTGCGCCGTCGCGCGGTGCTGTGGCTGGACCGCTGCTGCGGCGGCGCACTGCTGGCCTTGGCGGGCTCACTGGCCATTTACAAGCGGACGTAGTCAGCCCACGACGTCTTGCCATCGCAGCACTATGAAACTGGCGCAACCCCAGCCAGCGCCACCGCGCAACCGACTTCGCCGGGCCACCGGCGACGCCCCTTCAGGGGCTGAGGGGCCAAAGACAGCTCAGAGGGGTAATCAAAACCGCCAGCCCAGACCCACCCCCACCAGAACGGGGTCCACCTTGAAGGTGCCCAGCTTGACACCGCCGGCGCTCACGTCGGTCTTGATGAAAACCTTCTTCACATCGAAGTTGAGGTACAGATTCTTGGCAAGGGGGATGTCCACACCCACTTGCAGCGCGGGGCCGAAGCTGTTGCGGTCAATGTCCACGCCTGCGGGCAGGTTCACACTGGAAAACCGCGTGTAGTTCAGGCCTGCGCCCACATAGGGCTTGAAGCCAGCGGCATCAAAGTGGTACTGCACCAACAGCGTGGGTGGCAGGTGCTTGAGCGTGCCGATGGCAGCGCCGCCAGCGCTGAGTGTGTGCTTTTGGGGAACGGTCAGGATCAGCTCGGCCGCAACGTTCTTGTTGAAGAAGTAGGTGACGTCCACTTCGGGAATCGTCTTGTCGTTGATCGACAGGCCCAGGGGCGTGCTGTCCTTGTTGGCGCTGTCCAGGTGCACCACGCGTGCACGGACCATCCAGGGGCCTTCAGCCTGTTGCGCCAAGGCGGCGCCAGAAGACAGGGCACAAAGAACGGCGACAGCCAGCAGGTTTTTTTTCATGGTGATTTCGCATCGGTTGGACGGGGACGACCCCCGTGCATCTATTGAACCGCTGCACCCACCCACCGGCCTTGCCCTATCTCAAGACCTCCGTACTAACCCTTAGACCTACATCAAGACATACCCACTCTCACACAGTGGACTTGCCGCGCAGGCGCTGCACCAGCTTCACGCCGACCAGCACCAGCCCACCGGCAACAATCCCCACCACGGCGTTGAGCAAATTGGGCACCAGCACCGCCCACAGCCCGCCCACGGGCCATTGCGCGGCCACCGCACCGGAGGCGTCCACCGCGTGGTGCAGCATCGGAACCCCGTGCACCAGGATGCCACCACCCACCAGGAACATCGCCGCCGTGCCCGCGATGGACAGGCCCTTCATGAGCCAGGGCGCAGCGCGCAGGATGCCCGAACCCACGGCCCGGGCCGCGCTGCTGGCCTTGCCATTCAGCCACAGGCCCAGGTCATCAAGCTTGACGATGCCCGCCACCAGACCATACACACCAATGGTCATGATCACCGCAATGCCCGACAGCACGGCCACTTGTTGCGTGAAAGGTGCCGCTGCCACGGTGCCGAGGGTGATTGCGATGATTTCCGCCGACAGGATGAAGTCGGTGCGTACAGCGCCCTTGATCTTGTCTTTCTCGAAGGCCACCAGATCCACCGCCGGGTTGGCATTGGCCTTGGCGTGGCTTTCGTGCTCGGCGTCATCCTCATGCTGCGCATGCAGCAATTTGTGCGCCACCTTTTCGAAACCCTCAAAACACAAGAAGGCGCCGCCCACCATCAACAAGGGCGTCACGGCCCAAGGCGCAAAGGCACTGATCAGCAGCGCCGTCGGCACGAGGATGACCTTGTTGATGAACGACCCTTTGGCCACGGCCCACACCACGGGTATTTCGCGCTCAGCGCGCACACCGGTGACTTGCTGGGCATTGAGCGCCAGGTCGTCCCCCAGCACACCCGCTGTCTTCTGGGCTGCGACCTTGGTCATGACCGATACGTCATCGGCCATGGCGGCACTCTTCTTGGCCGCCACCTTGGTCATGAGGGCCACATCGTCGAGGATGGTGGCGATATCGTCCAACAGGGCAAGCAGGCTGCCAGCGGCCATGGGGAGTCCTTGAAATGGGTCTGTGAAAAGCGGCGGGCATGCCGCCTGTGTGCGCTGCACTATAGCAACGCGCAAGGCTGCTGCATCACCCACCAAAGTCCCCTCGGCGTGGGCGGCCATTCCTCCGTATTCACCCCCCGGCGGGCCGCCGTTTTCCTTTGCCAACGACAGCCTGCACGGCCCTTCCAAGCGAGAAGCGCATACTCGCGCCCTCACCCACCACCTCTGGGGTCCTCGAGCACGTGCTCATATCCGGGCTTCACGCCCGAGCCATGCCCGGCTATCTCACCAAGCAAGAAGACATCTCCATCGTCGGCGCCGCCGACCTGATCATTCGATCACTGCTCGACAAGCAACAGTTCTCCGACCCGCTGGGCACCGCCGAGGCCCTTGGCATTTCGTCCGCCGCATGGCCCCTGTTCGGCCTGCTCTGGCCTTCAGGCGCGCAGTTGGCGCAACGCATGGCCAGCCGCCCTTTGCAGACTGGCGAGCGTGTACTGGAGATCGGCTGTGGACTGGGCCTGGCCAGTCTGGTGTGCCACCGGCGCGGCATCAATGTCACTGCCAGCGACTGCCATCCGTTGGCGCAGCAGTTCCTGCAGGAAAACACCCGACTCAACAGTCTGCCGCCCCTCAAGTACCGCACCGGCCACTGGGGGGCAGACACCTCGGCACCTGCCGGTGCCGTGCACGGCGAGTTCGACCTCATCATGGGCAGCGATGTGCTGTATGAACGCGACGCCCGCGCCTCGCTGGCCAGTTTTCTGGACCGCCACGCCAGCCAAGGCGCACAGATCTGGATCGTGGACCCGAACCGGGGCAACCGCTCCACCTTTCACAAGCAGATGGCGGCGCACCGTTTTGAGGTGGTGGAAGAGCGCCTGGATCACCCTGCGCTCGGCAGCGTTCCGGCCTACAAGGGGCGTCTGCTGGTGTACGAAAGACCCGTGCTGGCCTGAGCGATGGAGACACAGGGAAGAGCTCCCGCCATCAAGATTCAAGCGGTATTTTCTTGCAGGGCACCGCTGCCCCACGGCGGCATCTACGCCCTGAGGCTCGAAGCATCCGCGTGGAGATCAAAGACCAGCGCGCGCAGCCATTGGTTCGCAGGGTCCTTGTGAAATTTCCCGTGCCAGAACATGTTGATGGCTATTTTTGGCAGCTTGACCGGGTGAGGAAGGTACTGGAGCTGGAAAGGTCCCGCCATGCGCTCGGCCAGCCTTTCCGGTACGGTGGCGATGAGATCGGTGGACTGCAAGATATGCCCCACTGCGACAAAGTGGGGTACTTTGAGTTTCACCTGCCTCTGGGGTGCATGGTTGTCCAGTATCTCGTCCACCTGCCCATGGCCGGTGCCCGCAGACACGATGGCCACATGGTCCGCGCTGAAGAAGTCCTGCAACCGGATTTTTTTCTGATCCAGCCGGTGGCCTTTGCGAAACATGCAGACGTAGTTCTGCTCGAAAAGCCGGCGTTGAAAAAACCCCGCCTTCAACTGCGGCAGCAGGCCCATCGCCAGATCCACATGGCCGGCCTCCATGGCGTCCTTCAGGTTGGTGGCGGCATTGCGCACGGTGCTGATGGCTACGAACGGCGCGACCTCCTGAATTCGCTGCATCAGTTGCGGCAGAAAGTAGATCTCCCCGATATCCGTCATCCCCACAGTGAAACTGCGTTTGCTGGTGCCTGGATCAAATGAATTTCTGGCGTTCACAGCCCCGTGAATCATGCCAAGTGCATACCCCACCGATTCCGCCAGCTGGTCCGCAAACGGGGTGGGCTGCATCCCGCTCGCGGTGCGGGTGAACAGCTCGTCGTCAAACAGCTTGCGCAGCCGCGAAAGGGCATTGCTCACGGCTGGCTGCCCAAGACCCAGGTTCTCCGCCACCTTGGAGACCTTGCGTTCGGTGAGGAGCTGGTTGAAGACCACCAACAGATTCAGGTCAATGTCTTTGAGCTCCATCGGGGCCTCCTTGAATATTGATTTCAATGATATTAAACATTCACACCATCGCGTTGACTGATTTTCTCGCGAGTCTGATCATCGGCCCCTGCGATTCCTGCTACAGGAAACGATGCCGAAAAAAACATCAGAGACAACGCACGATGGAAATCCACGTACGCCCACTAGAGCGCACTTTCAATGTCGCAGCCGGCGCCAATCTGCTGGACGCCTTGCGCGAAAACGACGTGCCGGTTTCGTACAGCTGCATGGCGGGAAGGTGCGGAACTTGCCGTTGCAAGATCGTCACGGGGAACGTGCTGGAGTCGGAGCGCGAGGTGCAGCAACCTCTGGCCGCGCAAGATTCGTACGTCCTGGCGTGCCAGACCTTCTTGACGGAGGCCTGCACCGTGGAGATTGCCGAGCCTGATGAAGTGGTCGTGCATGCGGCGCGGATCATCAAGGCCACCGTTGTGGCCATTGAAGACACCACCCATGACATCAAGCGACTGATTCTCAAGCCAGCGAAGGCCTTGGATTTTTCGCCGGGCCAGTATGCGCAATTGCAATTCACACCGACCCACGCGCGACCCTATTCCATGGCCGGCACGACCAGCGACGAAACGCTGGAGTTCCATCTGAGGCTGATTCCGCAAGGCCGTGTCACCGCCTATGTCGCGAACGAACTTCGCGTGGGGGACTCGGTTCGAGTGAGCGGCCCACTGGGCTCTGCGTACCTTCGGCGCAAACACACCGGGCCGATGTTGTGTGTAGCGGGCGGCACGGGGCTGGCACCGATCCTGTCCGTTGTTCGCGGTGCCGTTGCCGCAGGCATGGGCAATCCCATCCATCTGTACTTCGGGGTCCGATCTGAGCGCGACATCTATGGCCGTGAATGGCTGGAAGCGCTGCAACGTCAGCACCCGAATCTCAAGGTGCAGATTGTGGTCGCGTCTGGCCAGGCACAGGGTTGCCGCACAGGCTTGGTGACCGACGCCATCGCCAAGGACTGGCCCAGCCTGGCGGGCTTTCGCGCGTATCTCTGCGGCGCACCGCCCATGGTCGAAGCCACGTCCCTGCTGGTGCGGCAAATGGGTGTTTTGCCCGGACAGGTCTACGCGGATGCTTTCTATGCCAGCGGCACGTAAACCAGGTTCCTCGCACTGATTTCAGGAGCAACCCATGAACACCACCCTGTCTGCCGATGTTGCAACAAGCCAGCAGCGCAAAAGCTATTACGACCGCATCGCCGAAGAAAGCATGACCCCTTTGTGGGAAGTGCTGGGAGCACTGGTGCCGCAACAGCCCCGATCTCCTGCGGTGGCGCACGCCTGGTCCTATGCCCAGGTCCGCGCCAAGGTGCTGGAGGCTGGTTCGTTGATCAGCGCAGCAGAGGCGGAACGCCGCGTGCTGATTCTGGAGAACCCCGCATTGCGAGGCCAGTCCAGCATCACGCAGGCACTGTATGCAGGTCTTCAACTCATCCTGCCTGGCGAGGTTGCACCGGCCCATCGCCACACCCAGTCCGCCCTGCGCCTGGTGCTGGACGGTGCTGGCGCCTACACCGCTGTGGATGGAGAGCGCACAACCATGAGGCGCGGTGACTTCATCATCACGCCTGCCTGGACATGGCATGACCACGGCAATCCGGGCAACGAACCCGTGGTGTGGCTTGACGGGCTGGATATCCCGATCGTCCGATTTCTGGACGCAGGTTTTGCAGAGAAAAGCGATAGCGAGTACCAAGCGGTCACCCGGCCGGAGGGGGACGCATTGGCCCGGTATGGCTCCAACATGCTCCCGGTGGACTTCCAGCAGCAACCATCCGACCCGACCAAGGTCTTTGTGTACCCCTGGGAGCGCACCCTGTCCACGCTGCATGCCCTGAAGGCTGGCCGTCCAGACCCTCATTTCGGCCACAAGCAGCGCTACGTGAACCCGGCTACAGGACGTTCGCCCATGCCAACGATGGCCGCGTTCGCACAGCTGATTCCCGCAGGCTTCGAGACCCAGCCGTATCGCTGCACGGATGGAACGGTGTACGTCTGCCTCTCCGGTTCGGCAGAAGCCCACATCGAGGGACAGACCTTTCGTCTGGAGGAAAACGACGTGCTGGTGGTCCCCTCGTGGCACTCCCAGCAGTTCCGCGCACTCACTGAGGCGGTGCTGTTCAGCTACTCCGACCGTCCCGTGCAACAGGCACTTGGCCTGTGGCGCGAGCAGCGATCCTGAAGTCCTGCCATTTCCCACTTTGCCTTGAAAGACTCACCCCATGTCCTTCGCCATAGCTCCCGCCGCTGTTCCTTCGTTGTCCATTCAAGGGCAGCCTGAGCGATTTCCGGTCCACCGGATTTTCTGCGTGGGCCGCAACTACGCAGCGCATGCCCGTGAGATGGGCAAGGACCCTGACCGCGACCCCCCGTTCTTCTTCATGAAGCCTGCCAATGCCGCGGTCGATGCCTCGATGCCTGCAACCATCCCCTATCCACCCAAGACGACTAACTTTCACCATGAGATTGAACTCGTCGTGGCGATCGGCAAGGGCGGGCGTGACATTGCACAAGACCGGGCATACGAACACGTCTTTGGGTACGCCGTGGGTCTGGACATGACGCGCCGCGACCTCCAACTGGAAGCCCGTGACAAAGGGCGTCCATGGGAGTTTGGCAAGTCGTTTTCCCAGTCTGCACCGATCGGCGCTATCACTCCAGCCACATCCCACGGACAGGTCCCTCACGGTGCCATCCGCGTCAGCGTCAATGGTGCGGTACGGCAGTCCTCGGATGTCGGTCTCTTGATCTGGTCTGTCGAGGAGTGCATCGCCTATCTGTCCCAGTACGAAGCCCTGGAGCCCGGGGACTTGATCATGACGGGCACTCCCGAGGGCGTGAACGCCGTGGTGCGGGGAGACGTGATGCATGGCGAAATCGATGGCCTGTCGGCCATCACCGTCACTGTCGAAGCCTGAGAAAAAGCAGCGAAGGAGATAGCGATGAGCACACCGGAAAATGAAGTCTTCCCCGCCCAGATGCGATGGGAAACCGAGGGAAGCAGCCGAATTCCCTTCATGGCCTACACCGACGACGACCTGCACAAGAAGGAGCTTGAACGCTTTTTCTACCAGCGGCATTGGAACTACGTCGGTTTGGAAGCCGAGGTTCCGAAGGTTGGTGACTTCAAGCGCACGGTGGTGGGTGAACGTTCGGTCCTCATGGTGCGCGACGCGGATGGCATCCACGTCGTCGAGAACGTATGCGCCCATCGCGGAATGCAGTTTTGCCGCGAGCGCCATGGCAACAAGAAAGATTTTGTGTGCCCGTACCACCAGTGGAGCTATACCCTGCAAGGGGATCTTCAGGGGGTCCCGTTTCGCCGTGGTGTCAAGCAGGATGGAAAGGTCAACGGCGGCATGCCCGCTGATTTCCAGACAGCGGACCACGGCCTGAACAAGCTGAAAGTGGCAACCCGTGGTGGCGTCGTGTTTGCCAGCTTCGACCACAACATCGAGTCGCTCGAAGACTTCCTGGGGCCGGAGATCCTCTCGTACTTCGACCGGCTCTTCAACGGCCGGCAATTGAAAATTCTCGGCTACAACCGCCAGCGCATTCCAGGCAACTGGAAGCTCATGCAGGAGAACATCAAGGACCCCTACCACCCTGGTTTGCTGCACACCTGGTTTGTGACCTTTGGCCTCTGGCGGGCGGACAACAAAAGTGAGCTGAAGATGGATGCGCGCCATCGGCATGCCGCCATGATCTCGACGCGGGGGCAGGCCGGAAAAGCCGACCAGGTCACTCAGGTGTCCAGCTTCAAGGAAAGCATGCAGCTGCACGATCCCCGGTTTCTCGACATCGTGCCAGAGCCCTGGTGGGGTGGCCCCACCGCCGTCATGATGACGGTGTTTCCCAGCGTCATCCTTCAGCAGCAGGTCAACAGCGTCTCCACCCGGCACATCCAGCCGGATGGCCACGGCGCCTTCGACTTTGTGTGGACGCACTTCGGCTTTGAGGATGACACCGACGAGATGACGCAGCGCCGTCTGCGACAGGCCAACTTGTTCGGCCCTGCCGGGTTCGTCTCCGCAGACGACGGGGAAGTGATCGAATTTTCCCAGCAAGGCTTTGAAAGCAAGCCGTACCACCGCACCTTGGCGGAGTTGGGGGGAAAGACCGTGGAAAACACCGACCACATGGTGACCGAAACGCTGATTCGCGGAATGTATGCGTACTGGCGTGAAGTGATGGAGGCCTGACCATGAGCGCCGCCCCCCACATTCACTTTGATGACTACCTGGCCATATCGCGCCTGTATGCAGAGTACGCACTGGCTGTGGACTCTGGCGACTGGGATTTGTGGCCCGAGTTTTTCACGGACGACTGCATCTACAAGCTGGTGCCCCGCGAGAACCACGAGCGCGGATTTCCATTGGCAACGCTCCTGTTTGAAAGCAAGGGGATGCTCAAGGACCGTGTGTACGGCATCCGGGAAACCCTGTTCCATGACCCCTACTACCAACGCCATGTGGTGGGCGCGCCTGTGGTCCTCGTAGCCAGTGAAAACCGCTTCGAGGCAGAGGCGAACTACGCAGTGTTTCGCACCAAGCTCTCGCGCGAATCGACAGTGTTCAACGTGGGGCGGTATCTCGACGTGATCGAACGCACCCCTGCAGGGCTCAAGTTTGCAACGCGCATTTGCGTGTACGACAGCGAAATGATCCCGAACTCCATCATCTATCCCATCTGAACCGCCATGAACGAATCATCCTGGATTGACGCCGCCAGCGAGGCCGAAGTACCCGAAGACGATGTCATCGGATTGCAGGTGGGTGAGCGCAGCATTGCCCTGTACAAGGTTGCCGGAAGTGTTTTTGCGACCGACAACATCTGCACGCACGGGCATGCGCGTCTTTGCGATGGCTTTCTGGACGGCCATGAAATCGAGTGCCCCCTGCACCAGGGGAAGTTTGATGTCCGCGATGGCCAGCCCACCTGTGCTCCGGTCACGGCCCCGCTGACGTGCTACCCTGTGCGCATTGATGGGGGCCGTGTGTTCCTTCAGGTGGGCATTTCATCCACCTGAAAGAAGCATTCATCGCAGGTAGGCTGGCAGTGGGCAACCTGCGCCGCAGGGTGCCTCAGGCCACATCACCCCACCCACTTGCGCGCATTGCGCCAGATGCGCATCCAGGCGCTGTATTGCGATGCGTCTTCGCTGGTCCAGCTCATCTGCACATTGCGGAAAACGCGCTCGGGGTGCGGCATCATGGCGGTAAAGCGGCCGTCGGCCGTGGTCACGGCCGTGAGGCCACCCGTGCTGCCGTTGGGGTTGAACGGGTACTGCTCGGTGGCGCGGCCGTGGTTGTCCACATAGCGCATGGCGGCAATCGCCTTATCGGCATTGCCCCGGTACTTGAAGTTGGCATACCCCTCGCCGTGCGCCACGGCAATCGGCAGGCGGCTGCCGGCCATGCCTTGCAGGAACAGGCTGGGTGATTCGAGCACTTCCACCAGCGACAGGCGGGCCTCAAAGCGCTCGCTCTGGTTGGTGGTGAAACGTGGCCAGTCTTGCGCGCCGGGGATGATGTCAGCCAGCTCGGCAAACATCTGGCAGCCGTTGCACACGCCCAGGCCGAAGGTGTCGGAACGGCCGAAGAAGCCCTGGAACTGAGCGGCCAGCACCGGGTTGAAGGTGATGGAACGCGCCCAGCCAATGCCCGCACCCAGCGTGTCGCCATAGCTGAAGCCACCACAGGCGACCACGCCCTTGAAGTCTTCAAGCTTCACGCGGCCAGTCTGCAGGTCGGTCATGTGCACGTCGTAGGCCTCAAAGCCTGCTTCCGTGAACGTGTAGGCCATCTCAATGTGCGAGTTCACGCCCTGCTCGCGCAGGATGGCAACCTTGGGACGGGACAGATTCAAGTACGGCGCTGCCACGTTGTCGGTGGCGTCGAACGTGAGGTGCACATGCAGGCCGGGGTCGGTGGGCTCGCCCGCTGCGGCGTGCTCGGCATCGGCATTGGCGGGGTTGTCGCGCTGCCGGCAGATCTTCCAGCTCACCGCATCCCACACCTGGTGCAGATCGGCCAACGGGGCGCTGAACACGGACTTGGCATCGCGCCAGACCTGCAGCTCGCCCTTGCCAGCATCGATCTCGGACGACGCAGGGCGCGTCTTGCCCACAAAGTGGCTGAACTTGGACAGGCCGTGCTCGCGCAGAGTCTGCATCACATCGTTGCGCTCGGCCGTACGCACCTGCAGCACCACGCCCAGCTCTTCGTTGAACAGTGCCTTGAGCGTCAGTTCTTCACGGCGCGCGCTGACCTGCTGCGCCCAGTTCTTGGCGTCGCCGGTTTCCATGCGGCTGTCGCTGATGCCGTCGCCCTCGGTCACCAGCATGTCCACGTTGAGCGCCACGCCCACGTGGCCTGCAAACGCCATTTCTGCCGCTGCAGCCAACAGGCCGCCATCGCTGCGGTCGTGGTAAGCCAGGATCTGGCCCTTGGCGCGCAGCGCGTTCACGGCGTTGACGAGATTGACCAGATCTTTCGGGTCGTCCACATCGGGCACCACGTCGCCGCTTTGCTCCAGCGTCTGGCCCAGGATGCTGCCACCCATGCGGTTCTGGCCCTTGCCCAGGTCGATCAACACCAGCGTGGTGTCTGCCTCGGTGGCATTGAGCTGGGGGGTGAGCGTGCCACGCACGTCGGACAGCGAGGCAAACGCGCTCACGATCAGGCTGACGGGTGATGTGACCTTTTTCTTGTCCGAACCTTCGTTCCACTGCGTGCGCATGGACAGGCTGTCCTTGCCCACGGGGATGCTGATGCCAAGGGCCGGGCACAGCTCCATGCCCACGGCCTTCACGGTTTCGTACAGCGCGGCGTCTTCGCCGGGCTCGCCACAGGCGGCCATCCAGTTGGCGCTGAGCTTCACGCGGGGCAGTTCAATCGGGGCGGCCAACAAGTTGGTCAGCGCCTCGGCCACGGCCATGCGGCCCGAGGCGGGGGCGTTGATGGCGGCCAGCGGGGTGCGCTCGCCCATGCTCATCGCCTCACCGGCAAAGCCTTTGTAATCGGCCAAAGTCACGGCGCAATCGGCCACGGGCACTTGCCAGGGGCCCACCATCTGGTCGCGGTGGCTCAGGCCGCCCACCGTGCGGTCGCCAATGGTGATGAGAAAGCGCTTGGACGCCACCGTGGGGTGGGCCAGCACGTCGATCACGGCCTTTTGCAGCGGCACGCCGGTCAGGTCCATCGGTGCGAATTCGCGCACCACGGTCTTCACGTCGCGGTGCATCTTGGGCGGCTTGCCCAGCAGCACGTTCATCGGCATGTCCACGGGCAGCTTCTGGTCGTCGGCCGTCGCGGCCGGGTCGTGCAGCACCAGCTGGCGCTCTTCCGTGGCCGTGCCGATCACGGCAAACGGGCAGCGTTCGCGCTCGCAGAAGGCCTGGAACAGGGGCAACGACTCGGGCGCGATGGCCAGCACGTAACGCTCTTGCGACTCGTTGCTCCAGATTTCCTTGGGCGCCATGCCCGATTCTTCGAGCTGCACGGCACGCAGATCGAAGCGTGCGCCACGGCCTGCATCGTTGGTCAGCTCTGGGAAGGCGTTCGAGAGGCCGCCCGCGCCCACGTCGTGGATGGCCAGGATGGGGTTGTCGGTACCCTGCGCCCAGCAATGGTTGATGACCTCTTGCGCACGGCGCTCGATCTCGGGGTTGCCACGCTGCACCGAGTCAAAGTCCAGCTCGGCCGCGTTGGTACCCGTGGCCATGGAACTGGCGGCGCTGCCGCCCATGCCGATGCGCATGCCCGGGCCGCCCAACTGGATCAGCAACGAGCCCGCAGGAAATTCGATCTTCTTCGTCAGCTCGGCATCGATCACGCCCACGCCGCCCGCGATCATGATGGGCTTGTGGTAGCCGCGCTGCACACCAGCGACTTCCTGCTCGTATTCGCGGAAGTAGCCATTCAGGTTGGGGCGGCCAAATTCGTTGTTGAACGCCGCGCCGCCCAAGGGACCCTCGACCATGATCTGCAGCGGGCTGGCGATGTGCTCGGGCTTGCCGACCGTGCTACCCCAGAGCTTGGACACCGTAAAGCCCGTGAGGCCCGCCTTGGGCTTGGAGCCCCGGCCGGTGGCGCCTTCGTCGCGGATCTCGCCGCCTGCACCGGTGGACGCACCCGGGAAGGGCGAGATGGCCGTGGGGTGGTTGTGCGTTTCCACCTTCATCAGCACATGCTGGGTGACGCTACTTTTTTGATAGCTATTGGCGCTTGATGGATAAGCGCTAGATGCCATTTTTGCCACAAATCGCTCGACCTGATGCCCCTCCATGACCGAGGCGTTGTCCGAATACGCGATCACCGTGTGCTGGGGCGCCAGCTGGTGGGTGTTGCGGATCATGCCGAACAGGCTCTTGTCCTGCGCCACGCCGTCGATGGTGAACTCGGCGTTGAAGATTTTGTGGCGGCAGTGTTCGCTGTTGGCCTGCGCGAACATCATCAGTTCCACATCGGTGGGGTTGCGCTTGAGGCCCGTGAAAGCGGTCACGAGGTAGTCGATTTCGTCATCGGCCAAGGCCAGGCCAAAGCGGGTGTTGGCGGCCTCCAGGGCAGCGCGGCCACCGGCCAGCACGTCCACATGCTCCATGGGCGCGGGCTGCAGTTCGGTGAACAGGGCGGCAGCAGCGCTGCGGTCAGCCACCACCGATTCGGTCATGCGGTCGTGCAGCAAGGCGGCGACCTGGCCCAGTTGCTCGGCGGTCAGCTCGGGCGTCTTGCCCAGCAGGCCCGATTTGAGGCTGACGCGGTATTCAGTGATGCGCTCCACGCGGCGGATGGCGATGCCACAGTTGCGCGCAATGTCGGTGGCCTTGGAGGCCCAGGGCGACAGCGTGCCCAGGCGGGGCGTGACGATGAGGACGGCGCCGTCCTCGGGGCCTGCGTACGAGTCGCCATAGGTCAGCAGCGCGGCCAGGCGTTCTTGTTCCGCCGCCGTGGGGGCTGCGTCGGTCACCACCAAGTGCACAAAACGTGCCGCAATGCCACTGATCTTGGGGTGAATCGCCTCCAGGGCAGGTTGAAGTTGCTGGGCGCGGAAGGTGCTGAGGGCGTTGCCGCCCGCCAGCGTGGTCATGTGCAAGGTCACGGTAGCGGCCTGTTGGGGGTGTGAGGGGTAGACAGAGACCCGGCCCAGCAGCTTGCAGCCAGGACCGGAGCCCGCCATTTTACCGGCCCAGGCCGTGCCGCCTGCACGGCGCGGGGGCCAATGGGATAATCAAGGCATGAGCATCACCATCAAAAGCGCAGAGGACATCGCCGGCATGCGCATTGCGTGCCGCCTGGCCTCCGAAGTGCTGGACTACATCGCCCCCCACATCAAGCCCGGTATCACCACCAAGGAAATCGACCGCTTGGGCGCCGAATGCATGGCCCAGCAGGGAACCATCTCGGCCACCGTGGGCTACCAACCGCCGGGTTATCCGCCCTATCCGGCCTCGCTGTGCACCTCGGTCAACCATGTGGTGTGCCACGGCATCCCCAACGACAAGCCGCTCAAGAAGGGCGACATCGTCAACGTGGATGTGACGGTCATCACCAAGGACGGCTGGTATGGCGACAACAGCCGCATGTACCTGATTGGCGAATGCTCGATCGCCGCCAAGCGGCTGTCGGCCATCACGTTCGATGCCATGTGGCATGGCATCGTGCAGGTCAAGCCAGGTGCCCACCTGGGCGACATCGGCCACGCGATCCAGAAGTTTTCCGAAGGGCAGGGCTTTTCCATCGTGCGCGAGTTCTGCGGCCACGGCATTGGCAAGAAATTCCACGAAGAACCCCAGGTGCTGCACTACGGCCGCCCCGGCACACTCGAAGAGCTGGTGCCCGGCATGGTCTTCACCATTGAGCCCATGATCAACGCCGGCCGCCGCGAGGTCAAGGAATTCAGCAACGATGGCTGGACCATCGTGACCAAGGACCACAGCCTGTCGGCCCAGTGGGAGCACACGGTGCTGGTCACCGAGACGGGCTATGAAGTGATGACGCTGTCGGCAGGCTCCCCCCCGCTGCCGGCGTTTGTGACCGCGACCAAGACCTGACCCGCGCGCCGGATGGCCCATCGCCAGCCGGCGCGTACAACTCTTGCATGGTTTTTTGCATGGCCCTTTTTCAGCGCGACCCTCAACGACCATGACCAAAATCCATGCCCTGCCTGAAGTGCATGCCCTGCGGGACGCCTACCGCAACGACAAAGCCGCCCTGCTGGCTGCCATGAAGGCCACGGGAGCCTCCACGCGCGGCATCCGTGTATTGCTGCGCAAGCTCTCCACACTGGCCGGCCACCTGCTGCAAACCCTGTGGCAGCGCGCCGAGCTGCCAGCCGACATGGCGCTGGTGGCGGTGGGGGGGTTCGGGCGCGACCAGCTCTTTCCCTATTCGGATGTCGATGTGCTGCTGCTGATGCCCGACGGTGCAGCGCCCGACGCGGGCAGCGCCCTGCGCACCCAGCTCGAAGGCTTCATCGGCAGTTGCTGGGATGCGGGGCTGGAGATTGGCTCCAGCGTGCGCACGGTGGCCGAATGCCTGGCCGAAAGTGCAGGCGATGTCACCGTGCAGACCTCCTTGCTCGAATCGCGCCTGGTGTGCGGCAATGCAGCGTTGTTCGAGGAGTTCCAGCGGCAGTACCGCGCGCAGATGGACCCGCAGGCCTTCCTGGTGGCCAAGACGCTGGAGATGCGCCAGCGCCACAACAAGTACGAGAACACACCCTACTCGCTGGAGCCCAACTGCAAGGAGTCGCCCGGCGGGCTGCGCGACCTGCAGATGATCCTGTGGGTGTCCCAGGCTGCGGGCCTGGGCCGCAACTGGAAGGAACTGGCCGCCAGCGGCATGGCCACGGCCTTCGAAGTGCGCCAGATCGAACGCAACGAGGCGGTGCTGTGCCTCATCCGCGCGCGCCTGCATGCAGCCGCTGGGCGGCACGAGGATCGTCTGGTGTTCGACCTGCAGACCGCCGTGGCCGAGTCGTTCGGCTACCGCTCGCAGGCGCCCGACGGATCACGCCTGCCCATGCGGGCGAGCGAGAGCCTGATGCGGCGCTACTACTGGGCGGCCAAGGCCGTGTCGCAGCTCAGCCAGATCCTGTTGCTCAACATCGAGGAGCGGCTGAACCCCTCCACGCACGAGCCACGCCCCATCAACGAGCGGTTTTTCGAAAAGGCCGGGCTCATCGAGGTGGCCAGCGACGACCTCTACACGCGTGACCCACACGCCATCCTCGAAACCTTTTTGCTCTACCAGACCACGGTGGGCCTCAAGGACCTGTCGGCCCGCACCCTGCGCGCGCTGTACAACGCGCGTGGCGTGATGGACGGGGCCTTTCGCCGCGACCCGGCCAACCGTGCGGCCTTCATGCGCATCCTCCAGCAACCGTCGGGCATCACGCATGCCATGCGGTTGATGAACCAGACCTCGGTGCTGGGGCGCTACCTGTGGGCGTTTCGCGGCATCGTGGGGCAGATGCAGCACGACCTGTTCCACGTCTACACGGTGGACCAGCACATCCTGATGGTGCTGCGCAACGTGCGGCGGTTCTTCATGGCCGAGCATGCGCACGAATACCCCTTCTGCTCACAGCTGGCCGCCGGGTGGGACAAGCCGTGGATTCTGTACATCGCCGCACTCTTTCATGACATCGGCAAAGGCCGTGGAGGCGACCACTCGCAGATCGGCGCCGTGGAGGTGCGGCACTTCTGCCGCCAGCACGGCGTGGACCGCGAGGACGCCAAGCTCATTGAGTTCCTGGTCAGCGAACACCTCTCGATGAGCCGCATCGCCCAGAAGGAAGACCTGAGCGACCCCGATGTGATTGCCGCCTTTGCACAGCGCGTGGGCAACGAGCGTTACCTCACCGCGTTGTACCTGCTCACGGTGGCCGACATCCGCGGCACCAGCCCCAAGGTCTGGAACGCCTGGAAGGGCAAGCTGCTCGAAGACCTGTACCGTGCCACCTTACGCACCCTGGGCGGCCGCGCGCCCGACGCTGCCGCCGAGATCGAGGCGCGCAAGCGCGAGGCGCTGGTGCTGCTGGCCCTGAGCGCCCTGCCCTTCGAGGCGCACAAGGCGCTGTGGGCCACGCTGGATGTGAGCTACTTCATGCGCCATGAAGCGGCCGACATCGCCTGGCACACGCGCCACCTTTCGCGCCATGTCGGCACGACAAAACCTGTGGTGCGTGCGCGCCAGTCGCTCGCGGGCGACGGCTTGCAGGTCATGGTGTATGCGGCCGACCAGGCCGACCTGTTCGCACGCATCTGCGGCTATTTCGACCGTGCGGGCTTCTCCATCCTGGACGCGCGCGTGCACACCGCGAACAACGGCTACGCGCTCGACACTTTCCAGGTGGTGGCGTCCTCCCAGCCCGGGCACTACCGGGAGCTGACGCACATGGTCGAAAGCGATCTGGTCCGTGTGATCGAGGCCGGTGGTCCGTTGCCAGAACCCGCACGCAAGCGGGTCTCGCGGCGGGTCAAGAGTTTTCCGGTGGCACCCCGCGTCACGCTGCGCCCCGACGAGAAAGCGCAGCGCTGGCTGCTGGCCATCTCGGCCAGCGACCGGGCGGGCTTGCTCTACCTGGTGGCCCGCATCCTGGCGCAGCACCACCTGAGCGTGCAGCTGGCCAAGGTCAGTACCCTGGGGGAGCGGGTGGAAGACACGTTCCTGATCCAGGGCCCCGAGCTGCAGAACAACGCCCGCCAGATCCAGATCGAAACCGAGCTCCTGCGCGAGTTGTCCGACTGACCGGCGCGGACATCAGTCCGGCGGCTGGCCTGCACACCCGCGATGCACTTGTGCGCAATATTGCTATATTTTAAATAGCAAAAAATCGATGATGAATAAGCGGTAGAGGCACCTACAGCCATATTTCCGCGCCACCGCGAGCTCGGGTATGCGCTTGCTTTGCGCGTGTCATCGGCCTATAAGAGAACCGTGAATGTGGCGCATCCAAGGCGCCCACAGTGTCCGCCCTGCCGCGTTGCGCCACCGCAGCCCAGGTGGGCACCCAGCGCCCTTCGAGGCTGCCTGCGCAGCCCCAAGGAGCCAGCATGTACAAGCACATCCTGATGCCCTCCGACGGCACAGCCTTGTCGGAAGCAGCCATCCTGCGTGGCATGCGTTTTGCCCGCGAGGCCCATGCGAAAGTCACCGGTTTCTACGCGTTGCCCGAGTTCCATTCGCTGGCCTACCACGCAGAGATGCTGGAACACACGCGCAAAAGCCAGGAGGACCAGGCCCGCGCCCGCGCCGAAGTGGTGCTGGATTACATCCGGGAGACAGCGGCACAGTACGGCGTGCCCTGCGACACCGTGACCAGCATCAGCGACCACCCGTACGAAGCCATCATTGACGCCGCACACGCCCAGGGGTGTGACCTGATCCTGATGGCATCGCATGGCCGCCGGGGGCTTCAGGGCCTCCTGCTGGGCAGCGAGACGCTGAAAGTCCTGACCCACAGCAAGATCCCGGTGCTGGTGCACAGGTGATGGAGATTGATCAGTCGTCTTCGGTGGCGCTGATGTCCGGGAACAGCACTTCGGTAAAGCCGAACTGCGTGAAGTCGCGCACCCGCATGGGGTAGAGCTTGCCAATGAGGTGGTCGCACTCGTGCTGCACCACCCGGGCATGAAAGCCCTCCACCGTGCGGTCGATCGGGTCTCCATACGGATCAAACCCGGTATAGCGAATGCGCGACCACCGAGGCACCTTGCCACGCAAACCTGGGACGGACAGGCAACCTTCCCAATCCTCATCCTCCTCATCACCAAGCGGCATGATGACCGGGTTGAGCAAGACTGTACGAGGGACCACCGGCCGGTCCGGGTAGCGCGGATTGCGCTCGCCAGAGCCAAAAATCACGAGCTGCAGATTCACGCCGATCTGCGGTGCGGCAAGCCCCGCACCATTGACAGACTGCATGGTGTCGAACATGTCGCGCACCAGAAGGTGGAGCGCATCGGTATCGAACTCAGTGACGGGCTGGGCAATGCGCAGCAGGCGCGGATCGCCCATCTTCAGGATGGTATGGATGGTCATCGAAGGTGCATTCAGTTCAAGGGGAGGAAGCGGCACACGCGCAGCTGCGGCAGCATAGCGTGTGCGCGCCCGTCGTGGAGCGACCAGCGCATTCACAATACAGGGCATGTCCCAGCCCCCATCCGAGTCCCCCGAGGACACCACACCGCAACTGCGCACCCTGCCCTGGCCCGTGCGCTGGCTGCTGCTCGCGTTTGCCGTGCTGTGCCTGGTCATGGGCATCATTGGTGTGATCGTTCCCGGGCTGCCGACCACGGTGTTCATCTTGATGGCAGCATGGGCCGCTGCACGCAGCTCGCCACGGCTCTATCGCTGGCTGTGGAACCACCGCTTGTTCGGCCCCCTGCTGCGCAACTGGGCCCAGGGCGGCAAGGTCAGTCGGCGGGCCAAGTGGAGCGCCACGCTGCTCATGGCACTCAGCGGCATCGTGCTGTTCGCCACGGGCTCCCGCCCCTGGGTGGCAGGTATTGCGATCACCTGCATGGTCTGCGTGGCGGCCTGGCTGTGGCGCCGGCCGGAGCCCTGAAGAGCCCCACTCAGCGAGTGCTGGCGGCGCATGGGGTGATTCCTACATCGCTCCTTCATCACCCCTCCGTATCACCGCAATTGCATGCTCGAAGAAGCTGCAGAATCTTTAGAGGCCCCATTTTTATGTATATAATCTAAGTCTTGTTCCTCGATAGCTCAGTCGGTAGAGCGCCGGACTGTTAATCCGTAGGTCCCTGGTTCGAGCCCAGGTCGAGGAGCCAAGAATTTTGCAGGCCCTGCATGTGTACGCGGGGCCTTTTACATACCGATCATTCCTCGATAGCTCAGTCGGTAGAGCGCCGGACTGTTAATCCGTAGGTCCCTGGTTCGAGCCCAGGTCGAGGAGCCAGCCAAAAAAAACCCACCATGTTCACGCATGGTGGGTTTTTTATTTCCACCATTGAACACGCCAACCCACCCTCAGCCTGCCTGACAATAAGTCTCTTTGTATTGCCACCCCATGCCCCCGCAACTGCCTTGGCTGGAGCCCGAAGACCCGCTACCCCCTCCTGCGGATGCGTGGGGGCCCACCGACCCCGCCCCCGGACTCTTGGCCGCGGGTGGCGCACTGGATGCTGCACACCTCAAAGCGGCCTACGCTCAAGGCACCTTCCCCTGGTATGGCCCAGGGCAGCCCATCCTCTGGTGGGCACCCGATCCGCGCATGGTCTTGCACGTCGCGAACTTCAGGTTGCATCGGTCTCTGCGCAAAACCCTGCAGGCATTCAGAACCAATACATCCTGCGAAATCCGCGTGGACCACAACTTCCGGGATGTCATCAAGGCCTGCGCCGCCAAAGAGCGGGATGGCCAGGCAGGCACCTGGATCGTGCCCGAGATGGTTGAGGCTTACAACCGCCTCCATGCAGCAGGCCATGCCCATAGCGTCGAAACCTGGGTTGATGGACAACTGGTCGGTGGCCTGTATTGTGTTGCCCTCGGGCAGGCGGTGTTCGGTGAATCGATGTTTGCCCACGCTACCGACGCATCGAAGATCGCGCTTGCTGCCCTGGTGAGCCTGTGTAGCCATCAGGGCGTGGCAATGATTGATTGCCAGCAGAACACCCGGCATCTGGCCTCACTAGGAGCCCACGAGATCTCCCGAGCCCAGTTCCTTGCCCATATCCAGAACGCCCAAAATCGCCCGGCGCTCTCATGGTTGTTTGACCCCGTATACTGGAACGAGCTGCTGCCCTCCACAGTGCCCATGGCATGACGCAACTCAACGACCTCCCACTGCAGACCCTGCAGTTCTACGCGACAGCCCCCTACCCCTGCAGTTATCTGCCGGACAAGCAGGCACGGTCGCAGGTAGCCACGCCCAGCCACCTCATTCAGAGCGATGTGTATTCCGACCTCGTGGCCAAGGGATTCCGCCGCAGTGGCATGTTCACTTACCGCCCTTATTGCGATGGTTGCCAGGCTTGCACCCCCTTGCGTGTGCTGGTGAACGAATTTCAGCCAGATCGCAGCCAGCGGCGCGCCACAGTGCGTCACAGCAACCTGCAAGCGAGGGTATTGCGCCTGTGTTTCGTCCCCGAGCACTATCAGCTGTACTTGCGCTACCAGAACGGTCGCCATTCGGGCGGCGGCATGGACCATGACAGCATCGACCAGTACACGCAGTTTTTGCTGCAAAGCAGGGTGAATTCGCGCCTTGTTGAATTCCGCGAAACCGATGCAGCAGGCGAACCCGGTGCACTCAAGATGGTCTCCATCCTGGATGTGCTCGACGACGGGCTTTCAGCGGTCTACACCTTCTACGAACCCGAGCCGCACTGCAGCTATGGCACCTACAACGTGATGTGGCAGCTTGCGCAGGCACGCTCCCTGGGCCTTCCCCACGTTTACCTGGGCTACTGGATCGAGGCCAGTCCCAAGATGAACTACAAGGCACGCTTTCACCCCCACGAGATCCGGACCGATGGCCAATGGCATCGCGCCAGCTTGGGCGTGAATCAGAGCGCATGAATGCAGGGTTGCATTTCACAAGATAAAATGCTGCGGCCGTCACTGCATCGCCGCCCATGAAAAAAAACGATCCCAGCATCCCCGTCAAACCCAGCGTTCAGGTGCTTGAACGCATGTTTACGCTGATCGATGTTCTGGCATCACGCGAAGAAGCAATCTCTCTCAAGGAAATCAGCGAAAAAACGGGGCTGCACCCTTCCACAACGCACCGTATCCTGAACGACCTCACGATCGGCCGCTTCGTGGATCGACCGGAGTCCGGCAGCTACCGACTGGGCATGCGCCTGCTGGAGCTCGGCAACCTCGTCAAAGCGCGCCTGAGCGTTCGTGATGCGGCGCTGACCCCGATGCGCAATCTGCACAAGCTCATCCAGCAACCCGTCAATCTGAGCATGCGCCAGGGCGATGAAATTGTGTATGTGGAGCGGGCCTACAGTGAGCGCTCCGGCATGCAGGTGGTCCGCGCCATTGGTGGTCGCGCCCCTTTGCACCTTACCTCCACCGGCAAACTCTTCCTGGCCCTGGACGACCCCCAGCGCGTGCGGGCCTACGCTACCCGCACGGGGCTTGCAGGACACACCCGCAACAGCATTACCCAGTTGCCCGTTCTGGAGCGGGAACTCGCCAAAGCGCGCCAGTACGGCATCGCCCGCGACAACGAGGAACTGGAATTGGGCGTGCGCTGCATGGCAGCGGGCGTCTACGACGACCAAGGCAAGCTGGTGGCGGGCCTGTCCATATCGGCGCCGGCGGACCGCCTGGATGAAGGATGGCTTCCGAAACTCCAAGCCACCGCCAACGAGATTTCCTTCGCTCTGGGCCACACACCGAACGTGGAAGCATCAGCAGCTGGTGATGCCAGCTTGCGCACCAATCTCCGCTGAGAACCCCGTGCGCACTGCAGTGGCAGCGGGCGCTACTTCGCACGAAAAGGCCGACACAGGCAGCAACGCCTGGTCGGCCTAGCGATCAACCCTCAGAGACCCCTGACTCTTGGCGGCCCTGCGGCCACCAGTGCCAGCGCTAGCGTGCGAAAGTGGACGGCTGCGCACCATTGGCAACGGCCCGAGCTTGCAGCGGTACTGCCAGCGCTGGCATCGACTCCACCCAATGGCGCACACGCTCGGCATCCCCCAGACGACTGAATTTGCCAGCGGAATCCAGAAACACCATGATGAGCTTGCGCCCGGCAATCTGGGTCTGCATCACCAGGCAACGCCCTGCCTCGGAAATGTAGCCAGTCTTCTGCAGGCCAATGTCCCAGGTGGGATTTTTTACCAGCCCATTGGTATTGTTGTACTGGAGCGTCCTTGGACCCACCGCCACCTCGTACCCAGGAGAGGTCGACAGTTCACGCAGCAAGGGATCGCCATGCGCCACATTCACCAGGGTGGCCAGGTCGCGGGCGCTGGACTGATTGCGGCTGGAAAGGCCCGTGGGCTCCACATAGCGGGTATCAGTCATGCCCAGCAGGCGGGCCTTTGCATTCATCTGCACCACAAAAGCTTCGAGCCCGCCAGGGTATGTGCGACCCAGCGCATGGGCTGCACGGTTTTCACTGGACATGAGCGCAAGGTGGAGCATCTCGCCCCGGGTCAGCGTGGAACCCACCATCAGTCGCGAGCGGCTGCCTTTTTCGGTATCCACATCGTCCTGGGTGATCGTGATCGGTTCATCCATCGGCAACTTGGCTTGCGAGATGATCACGCCCGTCATGAGCTTGGTCAGGGATGCAATGGGAAGCACCGCCTGATCGTTCTTGCTGAGCAGGACCTCGTGCGTGTCCTGGTCGATGACAAGTGCAACACTGGACTTGAGATCCAGTGGATCGCTCACTTCGTGCAATCCCGCTATTTGCCCGAAAGACTGCTTGGCGGGCACAAAAGCCACCCGGGTCGGGACCTTGGCAGTCTTGGCCGTGATGCGAACCGTCCGGGTGTTGGCAGCGACCTTGCGGGCTGGCGCGACACGCTTGGCGTTGGCCGTGCTGGCTTGCTGCTTTTTGATCGGCGCTTTGGACCGATCCACTGCGTGGGCAACCGGCGCTACCAGCGCCGTGCTGACGACGACAAAGCCCAAAAGTTGAAGAAAACGATTCACTGCGGCGCGGTGGCGATGGTGCATCAAAGTGCTCCAAACGGTAATAAGTGTTGAGCAGTGTACAGAATCAAAAAAAGTCGCGCAAGATCAATACCTTGCACGACTTTCCAAGAAAGTGAATGAAATTATAAATTGATCATTCAACCCTGTGCAGCCACCCGGTCAGCTTTACTTTGTAACTTGTTCAGCGCGCTCAGGTAAGCCTTGGCCGAGGCAACAACGATATCGGGATCTGCACCCACACCATTGACCACGCGACCGCTGTTCTGCAGGCGCACGGTCACTTCGCCCTGGCTTTCGGTCGAGCCACTGATGGCATTCACCGAGTACAGCACCATTTCCGCACCGCTCTTGACGTGCGATTCGATCGCCTTGAGCGAAGCGTCCACAGGGCCATTGCCCTCGGATTCGCCGCGCACTTCCTGGCCGTCCACGGTGAAGACAATGCGGGCGCGGGGGTGTTCACCCGTTTCGCTCTGCTGGAACAGGGAAACAAAGCCGTATTGCTCCTTCTCGGCAGTCACGCTCTCGTCGCTGACCAAGGCCAAGATATCCTCATCGAAGATCTCACTCTTGCGGTCAGCCAATTCCTTGAAGCGGGTGAAAGCGGTGTTGACTTCGGTTTCACTGTCCAGGCTCACCCCCAGTTCTTGCAAACGCTGCTTGAAGGCGTTGCGGCCACTGAGCTTGCCCAGCACGATCTTGTTGGCCGACCAACCCACGTCTTCGGCGCGCATGATCTCGTAGGTGTCACGCGCCTTGAGCACGCCATCCTGGTGAATGCCGCTGGCGTGCGCGAAGGCGTTGGCGCCCACCACGGCCTTGTTGGGCTGCACCACGAAGCCAGTGGTCTGGCTGACCATGCGGCTGGCGGCGACGATGTGCTTGGCGTCGATGTTGAGGTCAAGATTGAAGTAGTCGCGGCGCGTCTTGATGGCCATGACAACTTCTTCGAGCGAACAATTTCCGGCACGCTCGCCCAGGCCGTTGATGGTGCATTCCACTTGGCGGGCGCCGCCAATCTTCACGCCGGCCAGCGAGTTGGCCACTGCCATCCCAAGGTCGTTGTGGCAGTGCACCGACCAGATCGCCTTGTCGCTGTTGGGGATCCGCTCGCGCAGTGTCTTGATAAAGTTGCCGTACAGCTCGGGAATCGCATAGCCCACGGTGTCGGGCACGTTGATGGTGGTGGCGCCTTCGGCAATCACCGCTTCGAGCACGCGGCACAGGAAGTCCGGGTCGCTGCGGTAGCCATCCTCGGGGCTGAATTCGATGTCACCCACCAGATTGCGCGCAAAACGGACCGATTGTTTGGCCTGTTCAAGCACCTGGTCGGGTGTCATGCGCAGCTTCTTCTCCATGTGCAGCGCAGACGTGGCAATGAAAGTATGGATACGGGCACTGGCCGCCCCTTTGAGGGCCTCGGCTGCACGCGAAATATCACGGTCATTCGCACGGGACAGCGAGCAGATCGTCGACTCCCGGATCGCGTTTGCAATCGCCTGCACCGCCTCGAAATCTCCGTTGGAGCTGGCCGCAAACCCGGCTTCGATCACGTCCACCTTCAGGCGCTCCAGTTGGCGGGCAATACGGAGCTTTTCGTCCTTGGTCATTGAGGCGCCTGGGGACTGCTCTCCGTCGCGCAAGGTGGTGTCGAAAATAATCAGTTTGTCAGCCATGTGGTTTCTCCTGGTACTGGTGGGTGGCGGGGTCGGTCCGCAACGCTAAAAATCGGCGCCCAAAACAAAAGGCCCGTTGCGGGTGCATACGGGCCTTTGTGGAAAAGTGTGCGCGTGCGCCTACTGTCTCCGCCCGTGGGGAGGTAGCAGTAGGGCCAGCGCAAACGTGTTCATGGAATGCAATGTAGCACATGTCGCCAATGCTGCCGCAGTCACTTGTGGAGCCCGCGCTCGTCGGGCTCATCAGTCGATGTGCTGATCACACTGCTGTGCTGTCCTTTGGCTTTGCGCCAGGCGTACACGCCATAGCCACTGATGCCATAGAACACAAACACGCCAAACAACACAATGGGGGGGTGGATGTTGATGATGGCGATACCCAGCGCGATCAGCACGATCGCCGCAAAGGGCACGCTTTTTTTCATCTGGATGTCCTTGAAGCTGTAGAACGGCACATTAGTGACCATGGTCAGGCCTGCATACAGCGTGAAGGCAAACATGGTCCAGGTGATCTGGTTCCAGGACAGCCAGAGGTCTTCGCCCGGATGCACACCCAGTTCGGTCATCAACCAGATGAAACCGGCCACCAGGGCAGCGGCGGCGGGGGACGGCAAGCCCTGGAAGTAGCGCTTGTCCACGACGCCGGTATTCACATTGAAGCGCGCCAAACGCAGGGCCGCACAGGCACAGTACACAAAAGCGGCAATCCAGCCCCAGCGACCCAGTCCCTGAAGCGCCCATTCGTAAGCAATGAGCGCGGGAGCTGCCCCAAAAGACACCATGTCGGAGAGCGAATCCATCTGCTCACCAAACGCACTCTGTGTGTTGGTCATGCGCGCCACACGGCCATCGAGGCTGTCGAGCACCATGGCACAGAAGACGCCCACGGCCGCCATGTCAAAACGACCATTCATGGCCATCACGATGGAGTAGAACCCCCCAAACAAGGCCGCCAGCGTGAACAGGTTGGGCAGGATGTAGATGCCCTTGCGCCTTTTGCGCACCATCACACCAGGGTTGTCGGTGGACTCATTGCCGTCATGCATCAAAAGACCTCCAGCGCTTGCCGATATTGCGCAAGCAGCTATTAAATTTATAGTATTCAGCAATTTCCCGCAGGACAGGCAGGTCGCCGTGCGTGCAAAAGGCGAAGGCCGCAGTGTAGCGCCTGCCCACAGGGCCCACCGCCAATGAAAAAGGCCACCGAAGTGGCCTTTTGACGCTTCAGGAATGAAACATCAGTTGCGGGTCTGATCGACCAGCTTGTTCTTGGCGATCCAAGGCATCATGGCGCGCAGTTGGCCGCCCACCTTTTCGATGGAGTGGTCAGCCGTGTTGCGACGGCGGGCCGTCATGCTTGGGTAGTTCAGGCGGCCTTCCTGGATGAACATCTTGGCGTAGTCGCCGTTCTGGATGCGCTTCAGAGCATTGCGCATGGCAGCGCGCGACTGCTCATTGATCACTTCAGGGCCGGTCACGTACTCGCCGTACTCGGCGTTGTTCGAGATCGAGTAGTTCATGTTGGCAATGCCGCCTTCGTAGATCAGGTCCACGATGAGCTTGAGCTCGTGCAGGCACTCGAAGTAGGCCATTTCAGGGGCGTAGCCGGCTTCGACCAGGGTTTCGTAACCCATCTTGATCAGCTCGACGGCGCCACCGCACAGCACGGCCTGTTCGCCGAACAGGTCGGTCTCGGTTTCTTCCTTGAAGTTGGTCTCGATGATGCCGGCCTTGCCGCCGCCGTTGGCTGCAGCGTAGCTCAGGGCCAGGTCACGGGCCTTGCCGGACTTGTCCTGGTGCACGGCGACCAGGTGGGGCACGCCGCCACCTTGGGTGTAGGTGTTGCGCACGGTGTGGCCAGGGGCCTTGGGGGCCACCATCCACACGTCCAGGTCAGCGCGGGGCACGACCTGGTTGTAGTGCACGTTGAAGCCGTGGGCGAATGCCAGCGAGGCGCCGGGCTTGATGTTGGGTTCAACGTTGTTCTTGTACACGGCTGCGATGTCTTCATCGGGCAGCAGGATCATGACCACGTCAGCGGACTTGACGGCGTCGTTGACTTCCAGAACCGTCAGGCCAGCCTTGCCGACCTTGTCCCACGATGCACCACCCTTGCGCAGGCCGACCACGACCTTCACGCCACTGTCGTTCAGGTTTTGTGCGTGGGCATGGCCCTGCGAGCCGTAGCCGATGATGGCCACGGTCTTGCCTTTGATCAGGCTCAGGTCGGTGTCTTTGTCGTAGAAAACTTTCATGGGTCGCTCCGGTTGAAATGCGTTGTTGGGGGTTGAAAAATAAACAGTCAATTGTCTTACATCGGATTGAGATTCGGCCGGATGGCTAGGCGGGGGGCCGCAGACAGTGCTGTAGCACGGCAAGGCTCCCCAACGACGCTAGCCGGTCGAAGGCCAATCCGTCACACGCGCAGAATGCGCTCGCCGCGGCCGATGCCACTGGCACCAGTGCGGACGGTCTCGAGAATGGCCGTGCGGTCAATGGCCTGCAGGAAAGCGTCGTTCTTCGACTGGTCGCCGGTGAGCTCGATGGTGTAGCTCTTCTCGGTCACGTCGATGATGCGGCCACGGAAGATGTCGGCCATGCGCTTCATCTCCTCGCGCTCCTTGCCCACCGCACGCACCTTCACCATCATGAGCTCGCGCTCGGTGTAGGCACCTTCGGTGAGGTCCACCACCTTCACGACCTCGATGAGGCGGTTCAGGTGCTTGGTGATCTGCTCGATCACGTCGTCGGAGCCCGTGGTCTGGATCGTCATGCGCGAGAGCGATGGATCCTCGGTGGGCGCCACGGTGAGCGATTCGATGTTGTAGCCACGGGCAGAAAACAGGCCAACAACGCGTGACAGCGCACCGGGTTCGTTTTCCAGCAGAACGGCAATGATGTGTTTCATGATGAAGAGATTCCTCTTTTCGCTGCCCTCCCCCGTGCACGGTAATACACGGGCTTGGCAGGCAATAGATTCGTCAAAAAAAGTAGTTGCTATCTATTTGATAGCTATTGGCGCTTGATGAACAAGCGCTGGAGGCCTATCTTGCTCAAAGGTCTTCCGACCCCAGCAACATTTCGGTGATGCCTTTGCCCGCCTGGACCATCGGGAACACGTTCTCGGTGGGGTCGGTGCGGAAGTCCATGAACACCGTGCGGTCCTTGAGTTTGCGCGCTTCGCGCAGCGCGGGCTCCACATCCTTGGGGTGCTCGATCAGCATGCCCACATGGCCGTAGGCCTCGGCCAGCTTCACGAAGTTGGGCAGCGCGTCCATGTAGCTGTGGCTGTAGCGGCCGGAGTACTCGATCTCCTGCCACTGGCGCACCATGCCCAGGTAGCGGTTGTTCAACGAGCAGATCTTGATCGGCGTGTTGTACTGCAGGCAGGTGGACAGCTCCTGGATGTTCATCTGCACCGAGCCTTCGCCCGTGATGCAGAACACCTCAGAATCCGGCTTGGCCAGCTTGATGCCCATGGCGTAGGGAATGCCCACGCCCATGGTGCCCAGGCCACCGGAATTGATCCAGCGGCGGGGTTCATCAAAGCGGTAGTACTGCGCGGCCCACATCTGGTGCTGGCCCACGTCGGACGTGATGTAGGTGTCGACGTCCTTGGTCATGTTCCACAGCGTCTCGACCACATACTGTGGCTTGATGACGTCGGGACTGCCCATGCTGTACTTCAGGCAGTCGCGCTTGCGCCAGCCTTCGATGGTGTCCCACCAGGCAGCCAGCGCGCCGGCGTCGGGGCGGGTGCTGCTCTCGCGGATCATGGAGATCAGCTCGGTGAGCACATCCTTCACGTCGCCGACGATCGGGATGTCGACCTTCACGCGCTTGGAAATGCTCGACGGGTCGATGTCCACATGGATGATCTTGCGGTCGTTCTGGGCGAAGTGCTTGGGGTTGCCGATCACGCGGTCGTCAAAGCGTGCACCCACGGCCAGCAGCACGTCGCAGTTCTGCATGGCGTTGTTGGCCTCGATGGTGCCATGCATGCCCAGCATGCCCAGGAACTTGCGGTCCGAGGCTGGGTAAGCCCCCAGGCCCATCAGCGTGTTGGTGACGGGGTAGCCGAGCATGTCGACCAACGTGCGCAGCTCGTTGGTGGCATTGCCCAGCAGCACGCCGCCGCCGGTATAGATATAGGGACGCTTGGCGGCCAGCAGCAGTTGCAGCGCCTTGCGGATCTGGCCACCATGGCCCTTGCGCACCGGGTTGTACGAGCGCATTTCCACACTTTGTGGATAGCCGCTGTACGGCACCTTCTTGAAGGAAACGTCCTTGGGCACATCCACCACCACAGGGCCAGGGCGGCCGGTGCGTGCAATGTGGAAGGCCTTCTTCATCGTCATGGCCAGATCCTTGGGATCCTTGACGAGGAAATTGTGCTTGACGATGGGGCGAGTGATACCAACCGTGTCGCATTCCTGGAAGGCATCCAGCCCGATGGCGGGCGTGGGCACCTGGCCGGAAATGATCACCATCGGAATGCTGTCCATGTATGCCGTGGCAATACCCGTGACCGCATTGGTCAGGCCAGGGCCCGAGGTGACGAGCGCCACACCGACTTCGCCCGTGGCTCGGGCATAGCCGTCGGCAGCGTGCACCGCAGCCTGCTCGTGGCGCACCAGCACGTGCTGGATGGTGTCTTGCTTGTAGAGCGCGTCGTAAATGTAGAGAACCGCACCACCGGGGTAGCCCCAGATGTACTGGACGTTCTCAGCCTGAAGCGACTTGATGAGGATCTCAGAACCCATGAGGTCCTGCGAGCCGGAAGCGGAGGGAGTGTTGCCCTGCGAAGCAGCGGCCGCCGAACTGAGTTCAGCCTTGGAGATTTCCATGATCGATCAACCTTTGTGAATTTCTCTGACGAAAAACCTTGGGTGCTCCTTGCACGCGCTCTTGTGAAGCCAGCTTGGAACTTGAGGCCAAGGACATGGGCGGGATGATTGCCGCGCCGGACCGTGACCCGTTTGCCTTTTGAATTGCAGGGGCGATTATCGCACTGCAACACATGTAAAACCGCCGACCGTCTAAAAAAACCCCCGCGGATGCGATAATCAAAGGCTTCACGTACCGGATAGCCACATTTTTTGCGGCTACACCCGCAACGATCCCCTCCCGGGCTGACCCCTCTTGGCAACCGAACGAGAACTCTCCGATTTCCTCAAAAGTGTAGAAAAGCGCGCATTCAAGCGCTCGGTCTACCACGTTCGCAATGAGGAAGCGGCGCTCGACATCGTGCAGGACAGCATGCTCAAGCTGGCGGAGCACTACGGAGACAAGCCGGCAGCAGAGTTGCCGATGCTTTACCAGCGGATTCTTTCCAACTGCACGCTCGACTGGTTTCGCCGCCAGAAAACCCGCAATGCACTGTTTTCGAGCATGAGCGACTTCGAGGGCCCTGGCGAAGATGGCATGGATTTTGATCTGCTGGAAGCGTATTCAGGACCGGACGATGGGGAACGGGCGGAAAGCGCCGAGGATCTGACCCGCCGGGCGCAGATCTTTCACGGCATCGAAGCCGAAATCGCCGAACTGCCTCCACGTCAACGGGAAGCGTTCCTCATGCGTTACTGGGAAGAAATGGATGTTGCAGAAACGGCGGCCGCCATGGGCTGCTCCGAGGGCAGCGTCAAAACGCACTGTTTTCGTGCCATACAAACCCTCAGCAAGGCACTGAAGGCCAAAGGAATCGAGCCATGAACACTGTACAAACCCCATCGACACAGGCAGAAGCTGCGGCAGAGCGCTTTGCGCTGCGCGTCGCGGCGCGGTTGTCGGGCGGTGCCGACGAATTGCCTTACGACATTTCCGAACGGCTGCGCGCCTCGCGCATGCAGGCACTGGCCAAGCGCAAAAAAGACATCGTTCCGGTGCGCCTGGCTGCACCCGTGGTGGTGCATGCGGGTGGCAGTGCGACGCTGGGCCGTGGTGGCAACGAAGGTGGCAGCTGGTGGAATGCGCTGGTCTCAGCCGTTCCGCTGATGGCGCTGGTGGTGGGGCTGGTGGTGATCAACATTGCCCAGGATGAAAACAGCGTCAACGATGTGGCCGAAGTGGATGCCGCCCTGTTGACCGATGATCTGCCGCCCGCAGCCTACGCAGACCCCGGCTTCGTACAATTCCTCAAAACCTCTGCACCGTCGAACTGAGCCCGCCCCCGACAACGTACTGCATGCACCCAAGTTCTCCAGACGCTTCCCCCGCCCTGCCAGCCTTCGTGCTGGCTTTGGCGCTCTTGGGCGTGCTCGCCGCAGTGGGTGGCCAGGTGCTGGTGCAGATGCGCATGGCACCGGGTACTTTGCTGTCGGCGGGTGCAGAAGCGGCGGTGGCAAGCCCCAACAATGCCCGCACACCCTCCCGGCAGGGCACCACGGCGGTGCCCCAGGTTGAGACCGGCCCGGGCTGGGAAACCCTGAGCACGCCCCAAAAAATGGCGTTATACCCACTGGCGGAGCGCTGGGCCCTCATCAGCGAGGCGCAAAAGCGCCGCTGGCTGGCGCTGGCAGCCAATTTTTCGCTGCTTCCCGAGGAGGAGCAGGCCAAGTTCCATGACCGCATGACGGACTGGGCCAGTTTGAGCGCGCAGCAGCGCAACCAGGCCCGGCTGAACTACGCCGTGACCAACCGGCTCGCACGTGACGACAAACGCGCCCAGTGGGAGGCCTACCAGGCACTGTCCGACGAAGAAAAACGTGCATTGGCAGCACGTGCGGCCCCCAAGCCCAAGGGTGCCGCCACGGCACTGCAGCCCGTGTCGCCCAAGAAGCTGGCCCAGGTTCCAGCGGCCACACAGGCCAACCCCAGCCGCCCGAACGCACCGAAGATCCCGCCGCTCGACCACAGTGCACCCCGGGTGGCGGCGCCAGTCACCCCCGCAGCGCCCCCGGCGACGGGCGCATCCGCGCAAAACCCTGCGCCTACGGTGGTCGAGACGGCACCCGTTTCGGTGCCAGTGGCGGTGCCAGCGGCATTGCCGCCTCTGGGCGCTGGCTCCGCAGAAACAACCCCCGCTGCCCCCACGGTCACCCCCGACAATTCCGGCCTGTACCCCCAATAACCCGCCGCTGACCGGCACCCTCCGCCTCGTTTTCGCTCCCTGGAATGACCGCCACCCCTCCCGCACCTGCACCACAGGCAACCCCCTCGGCAACCCTTTCTGCAGTTGCCGTCGGCCACACGCCCAATTTGTGGCGCCGCATGGCCTGCTGGCTGTATGAAGGCATGCTGATGTTCGGGGTGGTATTCATTGCCGGTTATCTGTTCGGCACCCTCAGCCAGACCCGCCATGCCCTGGACAACCGGCATGCCCTGCAGGCGTTTCTGTTCGTGGTGTTTGGCATCTACTTCACCTGGTTCTGGGCCAAAGGCCAGACCCTGGCCCAGAAGACCTGGCTCATCCGTGTCGTGGATGCCGCCGGGCAACCCATTACCCAGGCGCGTGCACTGTTGCGCTATCTGCTGAGCTGGGTGTGGTTCCTGCCGCCCCTGGCAGCCTATCTGTCGGGTGTCTCGGCCATTGAAGTGCTGGTGCTGCTGTTCGGCTGGGTGGCCATCTGGGCCATCCTGAGCCGCTTTCATCCACAGCGGCAGTTCTGGCACGACGCGATGGCAGGCACCCGCCTCGTGCATTTCGAGCTTCCGAAAAAGTAGCGCTCCAGGGCGGGCGGCTGCGCCCGCTGTCATGCGGCTGCGAGACAATACCTTCATGCCCCTGCCCCCACCTGAGTCCATCGCACCTGCCAACCCTCAAAAGACCCGCACGGGCTTGAACCGCATCTGGCACGCGGCGGGCTACTCCCTTGAAGGACTGCGCGCGGGGTGGAACGAAAAGGCATTCCGCCAGGAAGCTGTTGCCGCCATGGTGCTGCTGCCCGTGTCGCTGTGGCTGGGGAAAAACTGGGTAGAAACGGCCCTACTGGCAGGCTCTGTGGTGATCGTGATGATCGTGGAGCTGCTCAACACCGGCATCGAAACCGCCATCGACCGCATTGGCCCCGAATGGCACGACCTTTCAAAACGCGCCAAGGACATGGGCAGCGCCGCTGTGCTGCTGGCCCTGCTACTGTGCATGGGCATCTGGGGCGCAGCTGTTTTTCAGAGGATTTTTCATGGCTGAACCTGCTTTTTCCGTTTGTGTGTACTGCGGTTCGCGCCCCGGGGAGAACCCAGCCTTTGCCGACGCGGCCAAGGCCGTGGGCCGGTGGATTGGCCAGCACGGCGGGCAGCTGGTGTACGGCGGTGGCCGCAGCGGCTTGATGGGTACGGTGGCCGAGGCCACGCGCTTGGGCGGAGGGCGTGTGGTGGGCGTGATTCCCCAGGCCCTGGTTGACAAGGAACTGGCCAACCGCCAATGCGACGAGCTGCACATCGTGCAGACCATGCACGAACGCAAGGCCATGATGGCCGAACGCAGCGACGCCTTTTTAGCCCTGCCCGGCGGCATCGGCACCTTTGAGGAACTGTTTGAAGTGTGGACCTGGCGCCAGCTGGGCTACCACGACAAGCCCCTGGGCCTGCTCAATGTGGCGGGCTACTACGACGGCCTGCTGGGCTTTTTGCAGACCAGCGTGGCCAGCGGCTTCATGGGCGAATGGCAAATGGGCCTGCTGCACGCCTCCAACGATGCCGAGGCCCTGCTGCGCACGCTGGTGCAAGACGCCGGCCCCAACCAAGCCCCTGTCCCGCTGCGCTCGGTGATCTGACTGCGGTTAAAACTGGCGCGACCCAAGCCAGCGACCGCCGCGCAAGGGCCGCCCCGCCGCGCTGGCGGTGTCCCCCTTCCCGAATGGCGCAGCCATTCGAGAGAAGGGGGAAGGCGCGAAGCGACTCAGGGGGTTGCCACCCTATACCGCCGCGTCGTCCAAATCACCGGTGCGAATCCGCACCACACGCTCCACGGCCGTCACAAAAATCTTGCCGTCGCCGATCTTGCCCGTGCGCGCCACGTTCACGATGGCGTCCACGCAGCGGTCCACGTCCTCGGTCTTCACGACGACCTCGACCTTCACCTTGGGCAGAAAGTCCACCACATACTCTGCGCCACGGTACAGCTCGGTGTGGCCCTTCTGGCGGCCAAAACCCTTCACCTCGGTCACGGTGAGGCCGGTCACGCCACATTCGGCCAGGGCTTCGCGGACTTCTTCGAGCTTGAAGGGCTTGATGACGGCGGTGATCATTTTCATGGCGTGTCTCCTGGAGGATGTAAAAAATGGGGGCTGAAGGCGCAACGCCGAAGCGTCATGCCCTGAATTTGCTGGTGATAGGGTAACGCCAGTCCTTGCCGAAGCTGCGGCGCGTGACGCGAATCCCTACAGGAGCCTGGCGGCGTTTGTACTCGTTGAGCTTGATGAGGCGTGTCACGCGCTCCACATCGGCGCGCTCAAAGCCGCTCGCGATGATGGACTCGATGGGCTCATCGTTCTCCATGTAGCGCGCCACGATGGCGTCCAGCACCTCGTAGGGCGGCAGGCTGTCCTGGTCCTTCTGGTCGGGCCGCAGCTCGGCGCTGGGCGGGCGCGTGATGATGCGTTCGGGGATGGGACCCACGCCCGTGCCATACGGGTCGTTCGCATTGCGCCAGCGGGCCAGGTCGAACACGCGGGTTTTGGCCACGTCCTTGATCACCGCAAAACCACCCGCCATGTCGCCATACAGCGTGCAGTAGCCGGTGGACATCTCGCTCTTGTTGCCCGTGGTGAGCACGATGGAGCCGAACTTGTTGGACAGCGCCATGAGCAGCGTGCCCCGGATGCGTGCCTGCAGGTTTTCTTCGGTCGTGTCTTCTGCCAGACCCGCAAAATCGCTGGCCAGCGCGGCCTTGAAAGCCTCGAACTGCGGCTTGATCGAGATCTCGTCATAACGCACACCCAAACGCGCGGCCATGTCGCGTGCGTCGATCCAGCTGATGTCGGCCGTGTAGGGCGACGGCATCATCACCGTGCGCACCTTGTCTGCCCCCAGAGCATCCACGGCCACCGCCAGCACCAGGGCCGAATCGATGCCACCCGACAGCCCGAGCAGAGCGCCCGGAAAGCCGTTCTTGCCCACATAGTCGCGCACACCCAGCACCAGGGCATCCCACAGGTCGGCCTCCAGGCTATTCTCTGGGGCTATCTCTGCTTCTATTTTGATAGCTGCTTGCGTTTGATGGACCTGCGCAAACACCAGTTTTTCTTCAAAACTCGGCCCCCGGCAGGCCACCGAGCCATCGGCGTTGAGCGCGAACGAGCGGCCTTCAAACACGACCTCATCCTGGCCGCCAACCAGGTGCGCGTACACGAGTGGCAAGCCCGTCTCGGCCACACGCTCACGCATGGTCTGCTCACGCTCGGCGCCTTTGCCCAGATGGAACGGCGATGCGTTGATGACCGCCAGCAGCTGTGCACCCGCCGCTGCAGCATCGCGTGCGGGGGCGGCAAACCAGGCGTCTTCGCACACCAGCACGCCCACGCGCACGCCTTCCACCTCGAACACGCAGGGCGCACTGCCCGCCACAAAGTAGCGGCGCTCGTCAAACACCTGGTAGTTGGGCAGCTCGCGCTTGGCATAGGTCTGCTCGATCTGCCCGTCGCGCAGCACGCTGGCGGCGTTGAAGCAGGCGCTGAATGCAGGCGCATCGGGCACCACGGCCTGCGGGTGGCCCAGCACGATGGCCAAGCCTTTCAACCCTGCCGTCTCGCGGGCCACGGTTTTCACGGCATCATCGCAGGCCGCAATGAACGCGGGGCGCAGGAACAGGTCTTCGGCCGCATAGCCGCAAATCGCCAGCTCGGGCGTCAGCAGCAATCTTGCCCCCTGGGCATAGGCCTCGCGGGCCGCCGCAATGATCTTTTGGGCGTTGCCGGGCATGTCGCCCACGACAAAGTTGAGCTGCGCAGTGCAAATGGAGAGCGTCATGGAACTGGAATCGGCCCCTGCGGCCAGGTTGAATACTGCCCACACGGGCCCGCAGCTTGCAAAGCAAAACCGGGGTGTGCATGGCTGAATCTGCCATTATCGCCCGCGTACTTGCCTCTGTGCTGGAGGTGGATGCTGCGGCCTGGAACACCCTGCTGGCCCGGCAAAGCCACCCCACGCCCTTCATGCGCCACGAGTACCTGGCCGCCCTGGAGACAAGCGGCAGTGCCACCCCGCGCACGGGCTGGGCGGCGCGCTTCCTGACCCTGTGGGACAGCAACACCTTGATTGCCGCCTGCCCGCTGTACCTCAAGAACCATTCCTACGGCGAATACGTCTTCGACTGGGCCTGGGCCAGCGCCTACGAGCAGCACGGCGTGCCCTACTACCCCAAGGCCGTGATCGCCGTGCCTTTCACCCCCGTGCCGGGCACCCGTCTGATGGCCCGCGACGATGCCGCGCGCGCGCTGCTGGTGCAGGCGGTGTGCCAGTGGTGCGAGGACGAAAACGTGTCGTCCGTGCACATCCTGTTTGCCAGCGACGACGATGTGCTGACCAGTGCGCAGCAAGACCTGATGCTGCGGCACACCGTGCAGTTCCACTGGAAGAATGTGGCCCCCACGCTCCCCGCTGCGCGTGGTTCGCTGCCCCCCGAGGGGTCCCCGCCCGTCGATGGCGGGAATCAACCGTTCACAGACTTCGACCACTTCCTCGCCAGCCTCGCCCAGGACAAGCGCAAGAAGATCCGCCAGGAGCGCCGCCGCGTGGCGGAGGCCGGAGTCACCTTCCGCTGGTCACGCGGCGCGGACATCAGCGCGGCCGACTGGGATTTTTTCTACCGCTGCTACGAACGCACCTACCTCGAACATGGCAACCCGCCCTACCTCACGCGGGACTTCTTTGCCCGCATGGCGGCGCACATGCCCGAGGCCTGGCTGCTGTTTGTGGCCGAGCGCGATGGCCTGCCGATTGCTAGTAGTTTGATAGCTATCAGCGCTTTACCATCAAGCGCTAGCAGCCAAAAAGACCAAAGATTGGTAGCCTACGGCCGGTATTGGGGTGCGCTGGAGCGCGTGGACTGCCTGCACTTTGAGGCCTGCTACTACCAGCCCCTGCAGTGGTGCATCGACCATGGCGTGCAGCGCTTTGAAGGCGGCGCCCAGGGCGAACACAAGATGGCCCGCGCCCTGCTGCCCGTGCAGGCCACCAGCGCACACTGGCTGGCGCACCCGGCCTTTGCCGAGGCGGTGGAGCGGTTTCTGGCGCGCGAAAGCGAGGGGGTGGGGCACTACCTGAGCGAACTGCAAGAACGCAGCCCGTTCAAGACAGGCTGAGCCGGCGCAAAGCCGCTCCATGGCCGCCGGAGCATCTTTGGGCGGCCAGCATCGGGGCACATTTCGTCGCCCGTGTGGCCCATCGCCAGCTTGGGCCCACGCCAGCTTGCACCAAGCTGACAACACCAATGCCGCGTTGGATGTGCCCAACCTCGGGTTCTCCCGACCTCGGCACAGCTTTTGCAACGGCATACTGGCGGCCGCCCGCACCACGGGTTGTGCACCACGGCGGCCCATCCGCCCGCCCGTAACCCCAAAGCCCCTTATTCATGGCCGCTCCCCAGCATGTCCCGTTTCTGACGGTGGAAGACGAAGACGACTGGGTCGTCTCGTTCGCGCTCGGCCCGCAAGGAGCCCACCGCCTCACACTGGTGCGCACCCCCCGGCTGGAGTTCATGCTGCGGCCCGAGCAGCGTGGTGTGTCGGTGGGCGCCGAAGCGGGCCAGCGCCCCGCCCTGCTGGTGGCCGTGCAGTGGGGCCCCAAAAGCGTGGATGTGGTGTCCACCGCCAAGCGCTACAGCCTGGACATCAGCAAGGTCGACAACGCCACCCGCACGGCAGCACTGCGTGTGCTGGGCAAGATGAACTTTGACCAGCGGTTTCAGCTAGCAGGCAACTAACTAGCGTGCGCTCAGGGCCTGAAAACGCTCACAAATAGATAGCGTCTAGCGCTTCCTAGCTAAGCGCTAAAGGCTGATTTCATTCAAATTTTCGGGCCGGCGCCGTTTGCCAATGCGGTCCACTTGCGCTCGCTGCCTGCAGACTCCACCACCTTTTCGATGAAGCGCACGCCCTCGGCCCCATCTTCCACGCGCGGGTAGTCGGCCTCCAGCGCGCTCGCTGTTCTGCCTGCTGCCCGGGCGCGGATGTCCGCCGCCACGCCCAGGTAGACGTTGGCAAACGCTTCGATGAAAGCCTCCGGATGCCCCGCCGGAATGCGCCCCGCGCGCAGCGCCGATTCGCTGAGCCACGGCGAGCCGCGCGTGAGGATGCGGCGCGGCCCGTCCACCGGCGAATGCACCAGGTGGTTGGGGTCTTCCTGGCGCCACACCAGCGTGCCCAGCGTGCCGGACACCTGCAGCCGCACATCGTTCTCCAGCCCCGCCGCCACCTGCGACGCAACGATCACGCCGCGTGCGCCGCCCGCATAGCGCAGCAGCAGTTGCGCATCGTCGTCCAGCTGGCGGCCTGCGCCGAAGGTGGTGAGGTCGGCGCACAGCGCCTCGGGCCGCTGGCCGGTGACGGTGGCGGCCAGGTTCTCGGCGTGCGATCCGATGTCGCCCATGGTGCCCACCGCGCCGCTGCGGGCCGGGTCCAGCCGCCAGTCGGCCTGCTTGTTGCTGCCGCCCTGCTCCACCGCCGTGGCCAGCCAGCCCTGGTTGTATTCCACGGTGACCTTGCGCAGCGTGCCCAGGGCACCGCTGTGCACCAGGTGGCGGGCCTCGCGCACCATGGGGTAGCCGGTGTAGTTGTAGGTCACGCCGAACACGGTGCCGGCCTTCTTCACCGCCGCCACCAGCTCATCGGCCTGCGCGCTGGTGTGCACCAGCGGCTTGTCGCACACCACATGAAAGCCCGCCTGCACAAAGGCCAGGGCCACCGGGTGGTGCACATGGTTGGGGGTGACGATGCTCACCAGGTCGATGCGCTCATCGGGGCTGCGGCGCAGCTCGTCGGCCAGCAGGTCCTGCCAGCTGCCGTGGTTGCGGTCGTCCGCCAGGCCCAGCTCGGCGCCGGACGCGCGGGCCCGCTCGGGCGAGGATGACAGCGCGCCAGCCACCAGTTCAAACTGGCCGTCGAGCGCCATGGCCTTGCGGTGCACCGCGCCGATGAAGGCGCCGTGACCGCCCCCGACCATGGCGTAGCGGAGCTTTCTTTCACTGGACATACGAAACGCCTTTGCTCGCTGTGTGTTGTTGTTATCGGTTTATGGACGGAGCGCGGCTAGGCCTGCTTGTCGCGTGCAAATACGGCGTCGAACGCGCCGGCAGCGGGCTTGAAGTCGAGCCGCTTGCAGAACGCCGCGCTCTCGGTGGCGCCGTGCACGCGGTCCATGCGGCTGTCCTCCCACTCCACCGAGAGGGGGCCCTGGTAGCCGATGTCGTTGAGCGCGACGATGATGGATTCGAAATCGATCATCCCGCGCCCCACGCTGCGAAAGTCCCAGTTGCGCCGCGCATCGCCAAAGCTGGTGTGCCCGCCGAAGGTGCCCACCGTGCCGTCGCCCTTGCCCCACCACACGTCCTTCATGTGCGCGTTGTAGATGCGGTCGGCAAACCGGCGGATGAACTTCACGTAGTCCACGCCCTGGTAGGCCAGGTGGCTCGGGTCGTAGTTGAAGCCGAAGCGCCGGTGCTGGTTGACGGCTGCAACCGCACGCTCGGCCGAGGCGATGTCGAACGCGATCTCGGTGGGGTGCACCTCTAGCGCGAAGTTGATGTCGTGCTCCTCGAACACATCGAGGATGGGGCCGAAGCGGTCTGCGAAGTCCACGAACCCCTTGTCCCAATACGCCTGCGTAGTGGGCGGAAACGCGTAGATCGAATGCCACACCGACGAGCCCGTGAAGCCAGTGACCGTCTTCACGCCGAACGCCGCAGCCGCGCGCGCGGTGTCAGCCAGCTCGGCGGCAGCCCGCTGGCGCACGCCCTCGGGCTCGCCGTTGCCCCACACGTGGGGCAGCAGGATGGCATGGTGGCGCTCGTCGATCAGGTCACACACCGCCTGGCCCACCAGGTGGTTGCCGATGGCAAAACACTGCAGGCCGTGCTGGGCCAGCAGTGCGTGTTTGTCTTTGACGTACTGGGGCGACGACAGCGCCTCCTGCACGTTGAAATGGTCGCCCCAGCAGGCCAACTCCAGGCCGTCGTAGCCCATGCTGCGTGCCAGCGGCGCGAGTTCTGCCAACGGCAGGTCGGCCCACTGGCCGGTGAAAAGGGTGACGGGTCTTGGCATGGCGGCTCCCAAGGGGCGTGGGGTTGCAGGTGCGAAGCGACAAGCAGCTATATTTTCAATAGCTGCTTGCGCTTTATGGATAAGCGCTAGAGGCCTATTTGACTCAAAAACACCATCAGAATGGCGAGTCTGGGAAGTAGAAGCTCTTGGCGTTTTCCTTCGTGATCAGCACCGACGGGATGATCGTCGTCGCAGGCAGCTTCTCGCCCTTGATGCGCGCCTCGGCCGTGAGCTTGATCGAGTCGTAAATGAACTTGGGGCTATACGACACGTTGGCCTGGATCAGCGGGTTGCTGCCGTCGGCCAGCGTCTTGATCATGCCCTTGGCACCCGCGCCGCCGAACACCAACTTGATGTCCTTGCGCTTGGCCTGCTCGATGGCCTTGAGCACGCCCACGGCCATGTCGTCGTCGGCCGCCCACACCGCGTCGATCTGCGGGAAGCGCGTCAGGTAGTCCTGCATCACCTTGAAGGCGTCGTCGCGGTTCCAGTTGGCGTACTTGGCGTCCAACAGCTTGATGTCGGGGTGGTTCTTCAGCACCGCGTTGAACGCGTCCATGCGCTCGTTGTCCAGCGTGGTCGCAATGCCGCGCATGGCCACCACGTTGCCCTTGCCGTTCAGCGCCTTGGCGATGTACTCGGCCGGAATCTTGCCAAACGCCGTGTTGTCACCGGCCACATACGCGTCCTGCGCGCTGGTGTCGGTCAGGCCGCGGTCCACCACCGTCACGTACACACCCTTGGCCTTGACCTGGGCCACGGGCTTGGTCAGCGCCGCCGATTCGAACGGGAAGATGACCAATGCGTTGATCTTGTTCACCGTGACCAAGTCCTGCAGCTGGTTGGCCTGCTCGGGCGCGCCGCCTGCCGTCTTCACGATGACCTGCAGGCCGGGGTGGGCCTTCTCCAGGTCCTTCTTGGCCTGGTTGGCCCAGTACACGATGCCGCCCGTGAAGCCGTGCGTGGCCGACGGAATGGCCACGCCCACCACTGTCTTGTTGGCTTGCGCCACGGCGGGGCCGGCCAGCGCCAGCGCTGCTGCGGCGCCCACGGCCGAGAGGGCCAGGCGGCGGGTGAAAGTAGATGTCTTGCTATTCATGATGCGTTGTCTCCTGTTGCTGTTGCTTTGCTGAAAAATGGCCATGAAAGCCTGGCCGACTGGGGAACACCTCGAAAAATAAATTCACGTCAAGAGTGGCTGGAAAACTCAGCGAAGCGGTCCTGGCTAGGCGCTGTGTCGCAGGCAGTGCGATGAGCACGACGAAATACAAGCGCGGGCAGCAACAACGCCAGGAGAGTTGTTCCGGCCACTCCGTCACCGTTTGCCGCGCTGCATGAACGCCACCGCAATGATCACGAACCCCTGCACCGCCGCATTCAGGTACACGCTGATGATGCTGGTCAGGTTCAAGATATTGCTGATGACCGACAGCAGGATCGCGCCCACCACCGTGCCGGTGATGCTGCCCGCCCCGCCCTTCAACACCGTGCCGCCCACGATCACCGCAGCGATCGCCTCCAGCTCCCACAGCAGCCCCGTGGTGGGCGATGCAGAGCCCAGGCGCGGCACGTACAGCAGCGTGGCAATGCCCACGCACACCCCGAGCAGCATGTACGTGAGGATCTTGATCTTGTGCACGTCCACCGCGGCGTACTGCGCCACCTGCTCGTTGGAGCCGATGGCCTGCACATAGCGGCCATAGGCCGTGCGGTTCAGGATCACGCCGCCGATGACAGCCACCAGCAAGAAGATCCACACGGGGATGGGCACACCCAGCAGGTTGGCGTAGTACACCGGGCTGTAGATGTCCGACAGATCGTTCTCCAGCGTGATGGCCCCGCCGTTTGAGAAATACGTGAGGTACGCACGGAAGATGCCGAGCGTGCCCAGCGTCACGATGAAGGGCTCGATGCGCCCCTTGGTGATGAGAAGGCCGTGCACCAGCCCGAACACCGCGCCCAGCACCACCGCCAGCAGCATGCCCACCACCACGGCCGCCATGGGCGAGCCCAGCACGGGGGCCATCGCGTTCATGAACAAGATGACCGAGCCTGCAATCAGCGCCGCCATCGACCCCACCGACAGGTCGATGCCGCCCGAGATGATCACAAAGCACATGCCCACCGCGATGATGCCGATGAAGGCCGTGCGCGTGAGCACGTTCATCACGTTGTCGTAAGTGGCGAAGTTGCTGTTGAGCAGCGTGCCTGCAATGCACAGCAGCACCAGCCCGATGACCGGGCCCAGCCCGTGCAGCTTGCCCCACCAGGCCGTGGCGCCGCCGTGGCGGCCCGCTGCGGTGGTTGCGTTTTCAGCGGGTACCTGTGGCATGAGCGATCAACTCCTCTTCGGTCAAATTAGGTTCTTGGAGCGTGGTCTGCAGCCGCCCGGCGCGCATCACCGCCACGCGGTGGCACAGGCCGATCAGCTCCATCAGTTCGGAAGAAATCACCACCACCGCCAGCCCCTGCTCTGCCAGGCGCTGCACCAGGTGATAAATCTCGCGCTTGGCGCCCACGTCCACGCCGCGCGTGGGCTCGTCCAGCACCACCACGCTGGGGCCGGGGTGCAGCACCTTGGCCAGCGCCAGCTTTTGCTGGTTGCCGCCGGATAGTGACGACGCGCGCACGTCCAGCGACCCCGTGCGGATGCCGAACTCCTGCACCGCAGCGCGCAGCGCGGTCTGCTCGGCCGCCGGGTCGAGCCAGGGCTTGGCATAGCGCTCCAGCGCCATCAGCGTCAGGTTGGGCCGCAGGGCAAAGTGCACGTGCAGGCCCTTGCCTTTCCGGTCTTCGCTCAGGTACGTCAGGCCATGGCGCGCCGCATCGCGCGGGCTTTTCAAATTCACCGGCTTGCCCGCCAGTTCCACCGTGCCGGCCGAGCGCGGGCGCAGGCCCAGCAGGCCTTCAAACAGCTCGGTGCGGCCAGCGCCCACCAGCCCGGCAAAGCCCAGAATCTCGCCGCGCCGCACTTCAAAACTCACGTCCTCGGCCCAGCCCGGCACCGAGAGGCCACGCACCTTAATGGCGGGCTCTCCACCCGCAGGCGCGGGCAGCTTGGGCGGGAACAAATCCGCCAGCTCGCGGCCCACCATCAGGTTGGCCATCTGCCGCCGGGTGACGCTGGCCGTGGGCTCGCGCGCCACCAGCAAGCCGTCGCGCATCACCACCACCTCGTCGGTGGTGCGCTCCACTTCATCGAGCTTGTGCGATATGTAGATGATGGTCACGCCCGCAGCCTTCAGCCCGGCCATCAGCGCAAACAGGCGCTCCGTCTCTCCGGGGGTCAGCGTGGCGGTGGGCTCGTCCATGATGAGCAGGCGCGCATTGCGGGCCAGCGCGCGGGCAATCTCCACCAGCTGCTTTTCGGCCACGATGAGCTTGCGCACCCGCGTGTCCGGGTCCAGCGGCAAGCCCACTTTGGCAAGCGCCTCGCGCGTCTTCTCGCGCATCGCCTTGTCGTCCAGAAACCATGACCCCCACGGTCGCGCACTGCGTGTCGCTCCCTGCCCCCCGAGGGGGCCGCTTTCTGCCTTGGGGCGGCCCGGCGGCAGAAAGAAGCCCTTCTTGATCTCATGGCCCAGGAAGATGTTCTGCGCAATCGTCAGGTCGTCCGCCAGGTTGAACTCTTGGTGGATCAGCACAATGCCCTGCGCCTCGGCCGCGCGCGATCCGCCGCCCGGGGCGCGCACTGCGCCGTCCACCACCACCTCGCCGGTGGTGGGGCTCTCGTACCCGGCCAAAATCTTCATCAACGTGGACTTGCCCGCGCCGTTCTCGCCCAGCAGGCCGTACACCCGGCCCGGCTGCAGTGCAAAGCCCACGCCGTGCAGCACGCGCACCGGGCCAAACTCCTTGGTCACATTGCGGAACTCGACGGCCACACTCATCGCATCGCTCCTGCCGTTGCAACGCCAACCGCTGCGGTCGGCCGTGAAGAAGACCGCGCCAAACTTTCCTGCATGGCCAGCACGCCCGCGCCCACCACGCCCGCATCGTCGGCCAGCGGCGCGTATTGGATCTCTAGGTGCCGCGTGGACAGCGCCAGCGACCGGTGGTACACGCTCTGCCGCACCGACGCGAGGAACAGCGGCCCCATGTCCGTCACCCGCCCCGCAATGAATACATGCGACGGGTTGAAGAAATTCACGATGGACGCCAGCATCTGCCCCACCAGGCTGCCCGCGCGCTGGATGATCGCGTTGGCCGCCACATCGCCCGCACGGCTGGCCTGGGCCACGTCCTCGGTGGTCAGCGTGCCGGTGGCCAACAGGCGCTCGGCCAGCATCGCGCTCTCGCCGCGCTCCACGGCCTCCATCGCCATGCGCGCCATGGCGGGCGCGGCGGCCATGGCCTCCACACAGCCCTGGTTGCCGCAGTGGCAGCGCGGCCCGCTTTGGTCCACGCAGATGTGGCCCACGTCGCCGGCCGAGCCATTGGCGCCCCGGTACACCTGCCCGTGGCACACGATGCCGCAGCCAATGCCCGTGCCGACCTTGATCACGAGGAAGTTGGGCAGATTGCGCTGCAGCCGCCACAGCTCGCCCAGCGCCATCAGGTTCACGTCGTTGTCCACAAACACCGGCGCGGCAAACGCCTCGCGCAGGTAGTCGCGGATCGAAAAGCCGTCCCAGTCGGGCATCAGCGGCGGATTGACGAGCTGGCCGCTTTCAAAATCCACCGGCCCCGGCAGGCCCATGCCGATGGCAATGACCTGCGACGCCGCCAGCCCGCAGCGCGCCATCAGCTCCCGCATCAACCCGCGCAGCCGCGCCAGGATCACGCCCGGCCCCTGGCGCACATCGATGGGCTCGCGGTGACGCGCCAGCACCGTCATGTCGGGCCGCATGATGGCCACCTGCATGCTGGTCGCGCCCAGGTCGGCGCCAATGACCACGCCCAGGGTTTCGCTCAAACGCAGGGTTTCGGCCCGCCGACCGCCTGAGGATTCCTGCAGGCCCACTTCGTCGAGCAGGCCCTCGTCCAGCAGCGCCGCGACCATGGCGTTGGCCTTGCTCTTGGAATAGGCCAAGCGCTGCGCGAGCGCATTGCGCGACGCGCCGGCGGACCAGAAGATGGTCTGCAAGACGTCCAGGTCTTCGGCGCCGCAGTGACTCCAGCGGGTGGATGGCAAGGCTTGTCTCCTGTCATGTTCTTGTGCAGCACCTCATGGGGGTGGGCGCTTGACAGGGATGCTATGCGGTCTACTTTGGCCGGGCAAGACTGAACTTTGACCCAATTCAGACCAAAGCAATCTCCCGTGATGAATTATGTTGGAACACGTTTTTGATATATGGCAACGACGTTCAATAACACGTGCTCAGAAACATTTGCACGATCTGGCAAGCAAGTTAAGAAACGCTCGCGATATCCTTTTCGAGGCTTCGCGTAGCACGCCGGACTAGCTTATGAAAAACCAACGCCACATCCACATCATTGAGGCCCGCCAAATCCACTCCCACCTCATTTAAAAAAACTCTGACTTTAGGAATCGGCATATCATCATAGTTTGGTATGTACCAGTGACTATTTTTATCGACTCTCTTGGACTCATAAAATGCTTTAAGAGCACGCTTGGGATTCGGCGGACTAACAATACCGAATCGCTTACACAAATGAGATACAGTGTGATCAATGCGGCGCAAAACGCCTAAATCATTGATTTGAGAATAATAAAAAACCCAACCAAATCTTTGATTTTTATATATACAACCTGTTATTTTTAAATTGAGACCCCACCTAAATCGTGCCAAAACCGCGTCCTTCTCTACATTGGTTTTAGCCCTTCTGAGACGATGCTTGTAGTCGGCAAAAACCCCAACCAATGCAGATTCAAAATTAACCAACCCACTTTTCTTGACAGAAATTTTCTCCGGCTTGATCGAATAGCCTAAAAATTCAATCCCATCAGCGACCATACCTGTTTGAGTCTTTGAGCCGGGTGCATCTAGAGGATGGGGCTTCAGCTTTTCCGAAGTTAATATTTTGCATATCTGCTGACATGCATCAACCGGATCATCATTAGTCAAGACAACTATATCATCTACAAATCTGAAGAAGACGGGGTATTTTTCAGATATTTTTCGCCCAACATCCAGCATAAATATCTCAGCCAGCACATTCGAAATTGAAAGACCTTGAGCGATGCCTTTCTTCGATGGGACGAATTTATGCACACTACTTTCCGCAACCGTCGGATTTTCCACTGCGGAACTGATCAATTTTTTAAACTCCTCTAGCCTCGCCCTCTTGTATAACTTAGAGTAAAGAAGAGCGTGATCAATAGAAGGGTAAAAATCCTGCAAATCTATTTTGATGAAATATTTATAAGCCCCAGAATCAACCGCATCTCGAATTTTCAACACGCTCTCCTGCGGCAGAACCGGCTTAGCCTCAGGAAATATGCAGAACAAGTAATCACATATTATCTTGAGCGTCAGCCTATCTCGAATGGTCGGAATTGACAATTGGCGGGGATTTTTTCCAAATCCTTTTGAAATCAATTTTTCTTTATACTTGGTAAAAGTATATTTACCCAGAAGCACTTTCCTAGACACCAGCTCTACTTCTGCGGCCAACTTCGACTCGAAATTATTTGAGTCCACCCTATCCAAACCCATGGTCCGCGACCCAAGAATTTTGGCATCAAAGACACGCTTAACTTCCGATTCAGAGAAGAATTCTCTAAATTTTTTCGCCGCATTAATTTTTGACACTTTGAATATAGAACGCAGTAAATGGCAGAATGTAAAGAACAAGCAAAAATACAACTCTAAAAGAACAAACAGACAACATAAAAAAGTAATCCGACCGAGTCGGAATTCTTGTTGTCAGCCCCGCTCTATTTAAAACACGAAAATACCGATCATCATAAGACGAATGATTTTCACACTCAGCAAGGAGTTTCGAATACATTGCTGGCTTATCAGCAACACTGACTAGCCCAGACTTCAAGTCATCATGCAATTTTTTCAAAGCAATATGATTAGCCCTTAACTGCAGCGCTCTGCCTCGATAATCTCTATTCGCGACCAGCATTGAAATTACAAGAAGGGCAACGGACAATATTGCCGTGTAGATATCTGTATCAGGACCAGCGAATTTCTCATATCTCACTGCAACAATACTCGCCGCAGAGGAAACCAACGCGTACCAAACCAGCAATATTTGCGAATGAACATCATTATTTTTCAGTCGCAACTCTGCAGCAACGCGAGCCTTAAAGGTAAACCATACGTCATCAAAATTTTGCATAATTAGGTGGAGAGGCGAGAGTTGGAAGTAAGTAAATCGCCCTTCGCAGGACCAGGGACCAAAGTCCCAACGGAAAACCGTTAATTATCAGAATCGCCGCTTTCGCAGCCTGAACCCGCCCCTCCGGTGAACATGTTACTGAGGATGCAATCGTGTTACACCTTCCAATCCACAGCTTTCACCGGCATTCCCGTCGTTTTGGTGGAAAAACCACATTTTTCCATTAGTTTTATGTCCCAAAGCTACCCACCCGCTAAACGCGAAACTCATACAAACATCCGCACATCGCTGAACCCAGCCTCGCGAAGAATCGCCTCATCCTCCCCCGGCGTCAGCACAGCCAGCTCCGCTGCCATCTTGTCCCACGCCGTGGTCGCACGCTGGATACCACCAGAAACGCTGCATAGCGCGACAGCCACAGATCGGGCTCCCCTACACCGCCTTGGCCGCCAGCGCCTGCAGCTGTGCCGCAAAACCCAGCATCGGCTGGCTAGGGTCCACGCCATCGAACTGCAGCCGGGGTGCACCCGCGCCATGGCTCCCAGCTCCAGCCCGCCGCCAGCACGCGGTGGTGGGGCGTGAGGGGTATGCTCTTATTTTTATAGCTGCAAGCGCTTTACCAACAAGCGCTAGAGCCTGTTTTTAATCACATTTCTGCGGAACATGTGCTTGCTTGCGCTGCCTTGCGTGCCCCGCCCAGCCAGGTCCCTAGCGCAGATCACGCGGCACCACGCCCACCGCTTCGCACCAACGGTGATAGTCCGCCCGCCGATCAGCCGTGGTAATCCGCTGCAACACCGTGTGGTGCGGCCCCAGGTATTCCACGCTGCCCTTGACCACCACATGCACCAGCAGCTCTTCGGTGCCTGTCGCCTCCCACCAGTCCACATTGCCAGCGGGCTCGTGGATGTAGTCGCCCGGCCGCACCACGCGGCCATCGTTCAGGCGGCGCTCGCCCGCCAGCGTCAGGGCGTGCACTTCGCCCGTGTGCCGGTGCAGGCCCAGCCGCGTGCCGGGCGACAGGCGCATTAGCTCGACCCACCCGGCATCGTCGGGCAAGAACTGAATGGGCAGGGACCACTTGCCTTCGCCTTCAGGAATCCAGTCCGCCAGGCCCGCGCGCTCCAGCGCCCGGGCCACGATCACACAGGCAAGGTGGTTGTTCGTTGTCGTCATCGTCATGTCGGTGCTCCTGGGTAGTTATTGGTGGATTGCTTGATTGCTTGCTTATTGCTCGGGATGCTGGTGGCGGTACTCCTGCGTGCGGCCGCCAAAGCCGTACGCGGCGGCGCGAACGTCCTGCACGTAGACGTAGCTCTCGGGGTGCAAGGTGCCCAGCAGGCCCTCGAAGGCTTCAAACGCCTCGGCGATGTAGCGCGCCTTCTCGGCCTTGGTGTTGGTCTCGTCCACCACCTTGACGTCGAAGTAGAAGCTCGACTGTTTCAGATCGGCCAACGACCGGCCGGCGATGTACCAGTCGGCCGGGTCGACAAAGGTGATGACCACGGCGGTGAGGTCGCGCCGCTTGCCGAGCACGCGGGTGGTCAGGTCCAGCAGGGTTTCTGCAATGCGGGCAGACAGTTCGGGCGTGCGTTGGGCGGACACTTTGACGTTGAGGATGGGCATGAAGGGCTCCTGTTGAATGCATGGGGTTGAACGAGCCTTCACTGTAGAAATTGCGCCGCGCCACGGAAACCGCCCGTGGCGATAATGGCTTTTGCTCCGCACGCAAAGGCGCGCTCGATGAAAAACGCTTTCTTCCTCCCCGATCCAGCCGACCTGCGGTGGCTGGTGCGTTCGCTCGACCTGCGCTCGTTTTCTGCAGCGGCGCGCGAAATGGATGTGGCGGTGTCGGTCGTCGCGCGCGGTGTGGACCGGCTGGAGGCTGGGTACGGCGTGCGCCTGCTGCGCCGGTCCACGCATGGCCTGTCGGCCACGCCCGAGGGCGCAGAGCTGGCGCAGGAAGCGCGTGCCTTGCTGGCGCAGCTGGAGGACATCTCTGCATCGCTGTCGGACCAGCGCAGCCGCGTGGCGGGCACCTTGCGCCTGGCCTCCAGCCAGGAAATCTGCGAAGCGCTGGTGTTGCCCCATCTGGCAGACCTGCAGGCGCGCTACCCCGCGCTGCGGGTGGAACTGCTGGCCGACGACCGCGTGGCCGACTTGGTGACCGAAGGCATCGACGTGGCGCTGCGCACCACCGTGGGCCACAGCGACCTGGTGGTAGCACGCGAGCTGGGCCGGTTTGAGCGGCGCCTGTACGCGGCCCCGGAGTATTTGCGCCTGCACGGCACGCCCGCCGACCCCAGCGATCTGCAGCAGCACCACACCGTCACGCACACCGCGCAGGGGCCGGCGATGACCTGGGCGTTTCGCAACGCACAAGGCAAGCCGCTGGAGGTGACCGTGCGCTCGCGCCTGGCCGCCAGCAGTTCGGCCTTGGTGCACCACGCACTGGTGAGCGGCGCGGGGATCGGCATGTTGTCCAGCCCGCTCGCGGCGGCCGATGCGGCGCAAGGCCGGTTGGTGGAGGTGCTTGCGCCTTTTGCGTCCGGCACGGTGCACACGCTGTACGCGGTGTCGTCACCGGGCCGACGCAATGCGGCCAGGGTGAAGGCGGTGATTGATTTTCTGGTGAAGGCGTCGAAGGACCGGTGGGCGTTGGCGCCTGTGCGTTGAGGGGCTTTTGTGCGACACCGGCTGGCTGGTACGGGGGCTGCTGGCCCGGTACTGCAGCAAGCCGACTTGGAGATCAGCCAGGCGCGGTGCCTATGCGTTCCAAGCACTGCCCGCTTCCAGCGATCACTGACTACCGATCACTGTTCGCATCGGCATCACTGGATTGAAACAACCGTTCGGGCTGAGCCTGTCGAAGCCTTGCGCGGCGCTTCGACAAGCTCAGCGCGAACGGGTTCGAGCCATTGGGCGCCGCCTTGATGGGAAGCCGTTGCCACCCAACCCCTGAACGCAAACCCCATGTAAAACATCCGCACATCGCCGAACCCGGCCTCGCGCAGGATCGCCTCGTCCTGCTGCGGCGTCAGCACCGCCAGCTCCGCAGCCACCTTGGCCCGCCCCCGGTCTGCCATCTCAGGCGCCATGCCAGACGCCACCTGAAATGCCGCATAGCGCCAGCCACAGGTCGCGCTCCCCTGCCCCGCCTGCCCCGCCGTCATCGCCGTCATCGCCGTCATCGCCGTCATCGCCAGCATCACCATCGGCCACGCTCAGATGCACCGCGACGAACGGCGCCCCAGGCTTCAGCCGCCGCCGGATCTCGGCCACCATGGCCGCACGCTCCTCGCGCGGCACAAAGTGAAAGGTCAGCAGGCACGTCGCGCCATCGAACGGCCCGGCCGGTGCGCTCTGCACATAGCCGCGGTGCAGCGCCACGCGGTCGCCTGACACGCCCGCGCTCTGCAGCCGCTGCGCGGCCAAGTCCAGCATGGGCTGACTCGGGTCCACGCCGTCGAACCGCCAGCCGGGGTGCGCCCGCGCCATGTCTTCCAGCTCCAGCCCGCCGCCCGCGCCCACCACCAGCACGCGGCCGTCGGGGGGCACGCGCTCGGCCAGCAGGATGCGGACCATGGGCAGCAGGCTGTCGTAGCCGGGCACGTTGCGTCGGGGGCCTTCGGCGTAGCGGGCGACGGCGGCGGGGTCGGTGAAGGGGGAAGTGGGGGGATGGGTCATGGGGTGGTGTGGCGTGGGATGGGTACGGCGTTTTGCGGTGGGGCTGTCCGATGGGGTTGCCAGGTCAGCGGAGGGTTTCGACAGGCTCAACCCGAACGGGTGGGGGTGGGCGAGATGGGCCAAAAATTAATTCAAATCGGCCTCTAGCGCTTATTCAACAAGCGCTAGCAGCTATCAATTCAGTAGTTATCCGTGAGTCCACCAGCGCTGCTTCTGGTCACATGCTAACATCACGCAACTTTGAATGTTGCATGAAACGAGATAGCCGCCTTTCCAACGTCCTCCACGCGCTGCTGCACATGGCAGAGATGGATGGCCCCGCCACGTCTGAATCGCTGGCGCAGGCCATGCAGACCAACCCTGTCGTGGTCCGCCGCCTGATGGCGGGGCTGCGGTATGCGGGTTTTGTCTCATCGGCCAAGGGGCACGGCGGGGGGTGGGTGCTGTCGTGCCCGCTGGCGGACATCACGCTGCGCGACATCCATGAAGCGCTGGGCGCGCCCACGTTGCTGGCGGTGGGCAACAGGGTGGAGAGCCCTGGCTGCGCGGTTGAGCAAGCGGTGAACGCCGCCCTTTCAGATGCCTTTGAAGCGGCGGAGCAGGTGCTGCTCACGCGGCTGGGCGAGGTCACGCTGGCGCAGTTGTCTGCCCAGTTTCATGAACGCATGGTGGCCAGGGGCCACGCGCACAAGGACTTTTCACATGAACACTTATGACCACGACGCCATCGTGATTGGCGGCAGCTTTGCGGGCCTGTCGGCCGCGATGCAACTGGCGCGGGCGCGGCGGCGCGTGTGTGTGGTGGACGCAGGCAAGCCGCGCAACCGGTTTGCCGCCGCGTCGCACGGCTTCTTTGGGCAAGACGGCGAGCCGCCGCTGGCGATGATCGAGCAGGCGCGCCGCAAGCTGCTGGCCTACCCCACGGTCACGCTGCGCCAGGGCACGGTGGTGTCGGCCACGTCAAAGCCAGACGCTGGTGCATCAACAGCGTCTGGTTTTGACGTGGTGCTGGACGATGGCGCCGGTGCACTGACCCCATTGACCACCCGCAAGCTGGTGCTGGCCTTTGGCGTGAAGGATGGTCTGCCCGACATTGCAGGCCTGCGCGAGCGCTGGGGCGCTAGCGTGCTGCACTGCCCGTATTGCCACGGCTATGAGTTTGCGGGCCAGCGGCTGGGCGTGCTGTACCACTCGCCGCAGTCCGGCATGCACGCGCAGCTGATTGCCGACTGGGGCCCGACCACCCTTTTCCTGAATGGTGAAACCACGCTGGAGGACAGCGAGCGCACGCGGCTGCTGGCGCTGGGCATTGCGGTGGAGCCTGCGCGCATTGCTGGGCTGGAAGGGCCTGATCGGGCGTTGAGCGGTGTGCGCCTGGTGGCCAATGGCGGCGCCGATGGCCGCCTGGTGCCGATTGACGCTTTGTACGTGGCCGCCACCACAAGCCCCGCCAGCCCGCTGGCAGAACAACTGGGCTGTGCGCTGGACGAGGGCCCCATGGGCCCGTGCATCCGCACCGATGCCAACAAGATGACCACGGTGCCGGGTGTGTACGCGGCGGGCGATGCCACGCTGATGCGGCACAACGCCACGCTGGCGTCGGCCGAAGGCGTGCTGGCGGGCGTGGGGGCGCACCAGGCGATGGTGTTTGGGCAGTGACTAGCTGCGGCACCAGGCCACAAAGTAGCAAGATCGGCTAAGTACCGGCGCGCAAGCTGCGGCACACTCTGCGGCCATGAGCCTGGACCAGAGCGCCGATCAGCACTACCGCGAACGCGTGGCCCGCGTGATCGCCCACATCGTGGCGCACCCGCTGGCAGCGCATCGGCTGGAGGATCTGGCCGCCATTGCCCACTTTTCCCCTTTCCACTTCCACCGTGTCTACAGCAGCATTGCGGGCGAAACCGTGGCCGCCACGGTGCGCCGCGTGCGGCTGGCCCTGGCCACGCGGCTGCTGGAGCAAGGCGGGCAGAGCATCACCCAGGTGGCGCTGGAGGTGGGCTACGACAGCCCGCAGGCCTTCACCCGCGCATTCAGCCAGTTCACCGGGCAATCGCCACGGGCGTTCCAGCGGGACATGCACCGCCTCATCCTCGATCCAGGCGCCGGACACGCGGATGGAAGGACTGAGCACACGCTGGCCGTGCAGATCGTCGAGCGCCCAGCACAGCGCCTGCATGCGCTGCGCCACCAGGGGCCACCATCCACCATCCCCCACACGCAGCGGCGGCTGTACCTGCAGTGCGGCCAGCGTGCAACCCACCGGCTGGGCGCATCGTGCGGAGACCCGCAGGACACGGGCGGCGGTTTTCGCTACTACGCGGCGGTGGTGCTGCCAGAACCGATCCCGGCGGCAGATGGCGGGCTGGAACTACTGGACATCCCGGCAGGCCTGTATGCGCGCCACACGCTCACCGGCCCGTACACGCGCATCAATGCGGCACTGGCGGCCATCCACACACGCTGGCTCCCGGCCAGCGGCTATGAGCCGGACGACCGCCCCACGCTGGAGCACTACCTCAACTCCCCCCGCAACGCCGCGCAGGCGGACCTGCGCACCGATCTGCTGATTCCCATCCGCCCCACCCCATCCCTATGACCCGTTTTCGCTGGCTCTTTCGTTCCCTTTTGCCCGCAGCGCTCTGCTGCGCCACCACCCTGGCCCACGCTGCGGGCTTTGCCTTTATCGAGGTGCCTGCAGACAAGGACGGGCCCGCGCTGCGCGGCGCCGTATGGTCGCCCTGCAGCGCGCCGCCGGGCCGCATCGAGCTGGCGCCCCTGGTGCTGCAAGGCACGCGGGACTGCCCCCTCACCGGCCAAGGCCTGCCATTGATCGTCATGTCGCACGGCACGGGCGGCTCGGCCCTGGGGCACCACGACACGGCGGCCACGCTGGCCGATGCGGGCTATGTGGTGGCCGCCATCAGCCACCCGGGCGACAACTTTCAGGACCTGAGCCGCCAGGGCCACCTGTCGGCCTTTGCCACGCGGCCCGTGGACATGAAGCGGCTGACGGACTACATGCTGGGCGCGTGGCACCGCCATGCCCAGCTGGACGCCAGCAAGGTCGGCCTGTTCGGCTTTTCGCGCGGCGGCTACACGGGCCTTGTCACCATCGGTGCCGTGCCGGACTGGACGTTGCGGCAGGACCTGTGCCCGCCCGAGTCGTCGCGGCCCCTGTGCGGCGAGATCCGTCGCAAAGAACTGCCCGCCCCGCCCGCGCGGGACGCACGCATTCGGGCGGCCGTCATCGTCGACCCCTTGAGCGTGTTTGATGCCAAGGGGCTGGGGCAGGTCGGCATCCCGGTCCAGCTGTGGGCCTCGGCGTTGGGTGGCGATGGCGTGACGCCCCAGAGTGTGGAGACGGTGCGCCAGGGCCTGCCCAGCGCGCCGGACTGGCACGTGGCAGCCAACGCGGGGCACTTCGCCTTTCTGGCGCCCTGCCCGCCAGCACTGGTGGAAGCGATGCCAGCAATCTGCCGCGATGCAGCGGGGTTTGACCGGGTGGCTTTTCACCAGACTTTCAATGCCCAGGTGCTGGCGTTCTTTCAGCGGCACATCGTGGCAGCCAGAGCACCCTGAGGGCAGGCTGGAATTCGTCGTCCCCACGTGGCCCGTGGGTTGACGCAGCCAGCGCCGGCCACCTACACTGCCAACCTCGCATCTGACCTTTGGGGTTGGAGCGAACCGCAAAGCCCTCCACCACCGTTGAGGGCTTTTTTTCGTCCGCCCTATGGAAAGCTCTCCCTGCTTGCAGAGAGGGCTTTTTGCATTTCTGGAGCCTTTTTTCATGCACACCGCTTCGACACACGCCGCCCCTTCCACCATGGCCGGCACCTCCCCCCGCATTCACCTGGTCATCGGCCCGGTGGGCGCAGGCAAGTCCACCTTGGTTCGCCAACTGGTGCAGCAGCACCGCGCCGTGGCGCTCAATCTGGACGACTGGATGGCCACGCTGTTTTCGCCCGACCGGCCCGATACCGGGGACGTGATGGCCTGGTACATCCCCCGCACCCTGCGCTGCCTGGAGCAGATCTGGAAAACCGCCGAAGCCGTGCTGGCCGCCGGCGGCGATGTGGTGCTGGAGGTGGGCCTGATCCAGCAGCACCAGCGCGACGCCTTCTATGCGCGCATGGGGCCGTGGGCCGACGCCATGGTGGTGTACGTGCTCGACGCACCGCGCGAGGTGCGCCGCGAGCGCGTGTTGCGGCGCAATGCCGAGCAGGGAGAGACGTTCTCGATGGTGGTGCCTCCGCTTATCTTTGAGCTGGCCAGCGACCTGTGGAAGCCGCCCGGGGAGGCGGAGTGCGCCGAGCGGTCGGTGGTGTTTGTGCCGTAGCAGAGGGGCCACGGTGGGCGACGGTGCTGACCCGACGTCAACCACCCAGCCCTAGGGATCCTCTGCACGAATCGAGCGGCAAGTGGGCGCTGTGGATCGGGAGGGGCTGCAAGGCGCAAAACGCAGCAATAGCCGTAGCTATTGCGAGTATTTGCAACGCCGCAGACCGCCCGAGACCGCAGATGCACACGGCGCGATGATTCATGCAGAGGGTCCCTAGCGATGGCCTGCATAACTCCCTGCGGTCTGTGACAGCGCGGCCTCGCGAGGGTTATGCAGGCCACCCCTAGGCTGCGCGGCAGAACGCCGCCCCCTTCCGACGCCACGCAAGCCGCACCTCCTACATCCCGCGGTGGCACGCGCACTAGGCTGGCGTAAGCCAGGGTACGCACCCACCGGGACCACGCTCAACGCTGTTCCGGCGCCGGGGCTGCCATAAGGAGCACCACCTATGAATGCACGCAATGACTTCCCCGATCGGCCTACCGTCTCGTTTCGAGAGTTCCTGCGCACGCGCGAACGGATCTCCAACGACTACATCAATGGCAACCCCGAGCCGCTCGACGGCATCGCCACGCAGCACGACCCCGCCACGTTCTTCCCGCCCAATGGCACCACCGTGCAAAGCGCCGGCGAGGTGTCTGCTGCCCAGCACCAGGGCGCACTGCGCTTTCGCAAGGGAAGCACGGGGCAGTTCGAAGTCATGCAAAGCGCCAGCAGCGGCACCCTGGCGTTCTGGACCGGGGTGCAGCACGCCGACGTGCGGACGGAGGGCCAGGAAGAGCGCGTGCCGATGCAGTTGCGCACGACAGAGGTCTTCCGCCTTGAAGGGGGCGAGTGGAAGCTGATCCATCGCCACGCCGACATGCGCAAGACGGACGAAGCAAAAGGCTGAGCTGCAGCCCGCGCAAGACATCAGCCAGACCGGGCCAGCGGCACCACGCCCGGCCGCCGGAGGGTCCACAGCGCTGCGGCCATCAGTGCCACGCCGCCCAGTTGCACGGCGCTCAGCGTGCGCCCATACACGCACCAATCGACCAGCACCGCCGTGAGCGGGTACACAAACTGCAGCACCGCAATGCGCCCCAGCCCCAGGCGCGCCATGCCGGCAAACAGCACCACGTAAGCCAGCCCCGTGTGCACCACGCCCAGCCCCAGCAGCCAGGCCCACGCGGCGCCCTGCTGCGGCCAGCCTAGCGCGAAGGGGGCCCACACCAGCGCCACCGCGCCCACCAGGCACTGCCAAAACGCCATCGCAAAGGGGCTGATGGTTTTCTGCGTGTTGGCGAGCAGCGTGACACCCGCATAGCAGAGCGAGCCGCCCAGGCACATCAGCACGCCGGCCATGTAACCGCCGCTGCTGCTGGCCGCTGCGGCGGCTGCGGAGCCGTCCAGCAGCCCTGTGGTTAGCACCAGCCCGCCCAGCGCGGCCAGGGTGGCCAGCCACTGCGTGGGCGAGACGGCCTCGCGCAGGAAGAGCGCGCCGAACACGATGACCCAGATGGGCTGGATGTGGAAGATCACCGTGGCCACGGCGATGGATGTGCGCGGGATGGCTGCAAAGAACAGCGCCCAGTTCATCACCATGAGCACGCCCGTGGCGCAGGCCACCCAGCGCGCTCGCCCGTTCAAGAGCAATTGACGCCCCCGGCCCGTGGCTAGGCACCAGGCCAGCAGCGCCAGCGCACCGAATGCGCAGCGGAACCACACGGTGACCAGCGGATGCTGGCCCGCCTCTTCCACAAAAACACCGATGGTGCCCAGCAGCACGCCGCCGGCGATGAGCAACCACTGGCCGTCCCGCTCGCGGGTACTGGCGGGCACTGTGGAGGGGATAGGCGCGGCAAGAGATGAGGGCGTGGCGGCACTGGCTTTCTGGTTCATGCCGTCGATGCTCGAAGATTGGCACACTGGTGTAAAGCGCATAGTTCGAACAGATACCATTCGATAAACGAATTTTTATCCCGACAGGTTTTGCCAACACAAAACCAGAGAGCTGACGCGATGAACTACCCCGATTTCCAGATTGACTGGCTGCGCGCCTTTGTGGCCGTGGTGGACGCGGGCTCGCTCTCGCGCGCGGCGCCGCTGGTGCACCGTTCGCAGTCGGCGGTCAGCATGCAGATCAAGAAGCTGGAGGCCGCACTAGGCCGCCCAGTGCTGCTGCGCGGGCCGCGCCATCTGGAGGTGACACCCGCCGGGGCCGAGCTGCTGTCGTACGCGCGCCGCGTGCTCGATCTGCAGGCCGAGGCGCACGCGGCGCTGTTCGGCCCGCAGCTGGCGGGCCGGGTGCGGCTGGGGGTGCCGGACGACTACGCATCGACCTACCTCACACCGGTGCTGCGCAGCTTTTCGCACCGGTACCAGGGCGTGGAGATTGAGTTGACCTGCGAGCAATCGACCTCGCTCATCCCACGCGTGGTGCGCGGCGAGCTGGACCTGGCCCTCGTCTCGCGCGACAAGCCGCAGCGGGGGCATTTTTTGTTTGAAGAGCCGCTGGTGTGGGTGGGGGCTGCGCAGTTTGAAGCGTGGCGGCGTGACCCGCTGCCGATTGCGGTGTACGAATCGGCCAGCATGGCCCGACAGGCCACCCTGGCGGCACTGGACACGCGGCGCCGAGCCTACCGCATCGTGTACCACAGCTCCAGCCTGGCGGGCCAGCTGGCTGCGGTGGAGAGCGGTTTGGCGGTGGCGGTGCTCACGCGGTGCAGCGCGCCAGCCCATCTGCAAATCTTGCAGAACCTGCCCGCGGAGTTTGACCTTCCGCCGCTGGCTTCGATGAATGTGGCAGTGCTGCGCAGCAAGGTGTCGCTGCGCTCACCGGCTGTGGATGCGATGTACGAACAGGTGGTGCGGACACTAGGGCGGCGGGGCGAACTGCTACCCAAGGCCTGAGCGCCGCCGCCGGTCATCCACGGCGTCAGGCCGCCAGGATGTGCTCCAGCAGCTTTTCGCGCGGCCCCAGCAGCGCATCGCCCCCGATCAACCGCAGCGCACCGCCCGGCCCCGCCACCACCAATTGCGGCACGCCCCGGGCGCCCACGGCGCGCAGCGTTGCTTGGGCGCTGGCGATGCGTTCGGCCACCAGGTTGTGCAGCGCGGCAGTGGCTGCGTGCGTCAACGCTGCGGCATCCGCCAGGCCCAAAGCCCGCAACAGGTCCGCCAGCACCTCGGGTTCTGCCGTGTCGCGGCCTTCCACATAACGTGCGTGCTGCAATGCGTGCAAGGCTTCCAGTTCACTTTCAGGCGCAGTCTGCGCCACGGCGGTCAGCGCGAGGGTGGCAGGGCCTGAATCAAAGCGGCCGGACGCAGCACCCAGAATTTGGTCGCGGTAGGCCTGCGTGAAGGGCTGGCCTGTGAGCTGCTGGATGCGCTGGTCATTGGACCAGGCGTACGCAGCGAACTGCGCATCCATGGGCCGCGCCCCGGCGCCCGCAAACAGCCCCGTGGGCGCCAGCGAGACGTGCACGCCATCCACGCCTTGCAGGTATTGCAGCGCCGGCGCGGCGGCGTAGCACCAACCGCACAAGGGGTCGAACAGATAGGTCACCGTGGTGGGCATGGAGGGCATGGATCAGGGTCTTTCAACGTCAGGGGGTGAGGATGAAGCCAGCGCGGCCTCGAAAAGCGCCAGCTCTTCGGCGAGGGTGCCCCGGCTGCGGAAGTGGCGGCCTGCACGGTCGTACCAGTTCTCGGCATCTTCCAGATCACCCTCTTGCAGGTGCAGGATGCCGTGGAGCCAGGCGGCGAGCATGGAGCCGTCGTGTTGCACCAGATCGTGCGCCGCGTTCCAGCGCCCGGCGTGCAGGTGGTCCAGGACGGGTTGAAGGGGGTGGGTTGGCACGATCTGGTGTCCGATCACTTTTGGGGGTTGGTGAACATGGGGTTGCCACTGACCGTCTTGACCGTTTCTTCTTGCAAGACGTCCCAGTGCTCCACAATTTTCCCGTTGGCCAGGCGGAAGATATCGACGCCAATCATGACCTTGGGGCCCATGCCCGCGTAGCGGCCGTGCATCATGACGAAGTCACCTTCGGCCACCACCATGCCGGGCTCGTACTTGAAGTCGGGCGGCAGGCTGCCGACCCACCCCTTCAGAACCTCGGACCCGTTTGGCACCGCAGGGTTGTGCTGGATGTAGTTGGGGGACCAGTATTTGTCGATGACCGAAGCATCGCGCGTGATGAACAGGCCCTTCATGCCGGCCACGACGATTTCCTTGTTGGTCTGGGCAAACGCATTGGCAGAGAAAACTGCGGCCAGCGATGCAGCGACGAGGAACACTTTGAACGGTTTCATTCTTGACTCCAGTGAGGGTTGCTGTTGACTACGGGCTTACCACTTCATCTCGCCCTTGTTCACCTTGGCGCCGATGTCCAGCGACAGGCCCATGGGCGCTGCAGGGTAGGCCTTCTTCATCGCGTCGATGAGTTCGGCGCCCGTCTTGGTGGCGGCGGCATTCTTCTCAAACGCTTGCAGGTAGCCCTTGGTGTAGGTCACCGCTGTCACGTCCAGCGTGGTGCCGGGCAGCATGTGGCCGGGCACCACCACGGTGGGCTGCAGGGCAGCCATTTCGTCAAGCTGGGCGATCCAGGCGCTGCGCTCAGCCACGGTCTGGGTGTCGGCCGTCCACACATGCAGGTTGCCGAACACGCCGATATTGCCCACCACGGCCTTCACCGAAGGAATCCACGCATAAGGGCGGTGCGCCAGCAGGCCGGTGGTGCCACGGATCTCGACCGTCTGGCCGTCCACCGTGAGGGTGTTGCCGCTGATGGCCTTGGGCAGCACAGGCGTGCGCGGTGCATTGGCACCCATCTTGGGGCCCCAGAAGGCGAGCTTGCCGGCGAGCTTGGCGTTGATCTTCTCCAGCACGGCGGGGGTGGTTACCACCTCAGCCTTGGGGAAAAATTCCTTGAGCGTTTCCACGCCGAAGTAATAGTCGGGGTCGGCCTGGCTCACGTAGATGGTCTTGAGCTCCTTGCCGCTGTCGAACACGTTGGCGGCAATGCGCAGTGCGTCGGCACGGGTGAAGCCGGCGTCGATGACCATGGCCTCCTTCTCGCCGTACACCAGCGTGGAGTTGACGTTGAAGCTGTTGCCGTCGGCGTTGTAAACCTTGATCTGCAGGGGCTGGGCGGCGTGGGCGCCAGCAAAGGCAAGGGACAGGGTGGCGGCGATGAGGGTGGTGCGGAACATGGCGGTTTCTCCAGGGTTTGAAGGGGTTTGCGTTAATGACGGAATGAAGTTTATTTGCACCAATCGATCCAATAAACCCCATAAAATGCGCATATTTGTTGCACCAATAGAGCAAATATGGACCGTCTGACCGCCATGCGGGTGTTTGTGGAAGTGGCCACCAGCGGCAGCTTCAGCGCCACGGCAGACCGGCTGGAGATGTCGCGCGCCATGGTCACGCGCTATGTGGGCGAGATGGAGCAGTGGCTGCAGGCGCGGCTGCTGCAGCGCACCACCCGCAGCGTGACGCTGACCGATGCCGGTGAACTGGCGCTGCGCCGCTGCCAGCAGATGCTGGCGCTGACCCAGGACCTGGAAGAAGAAACCGCCACCACCACTGAAGGCGAGCTGCGCGGGCAACTGCGCATCACCTGCAGCGTGTCGTTTGCGTATGCGCAGATGGGCGCGGCGATTGCTGACTTCTTGGCGCAACACCCGCAGCTCAAGATCGACCTGGACGCGAGCGAGGGCTCGCTGAACCTGGTGGAGCGCCGCATCGACCTGGCGATCCGCATCAGTGCCGAGCCCGACCCGCTGCTCATTGGCCGGCCGCTGGCGCGCTGCGATTCGGCGCTGGTGGCATCGCCCGCCTACCTGGCGGCACACGGCACGCCCCAGGAGCCCGCCGACCTGACCCGCCACCGTTGTTTGAGCTACGCCAACTTTGGCAAAAGCGTGTGGCAGCTCACCCGCGGCGACGAGGTCGCCCGCGTGGGCGTGACCAGCCCCTTCAGCGCCAACGAGGCCACCACGCTGATGCGCGCCGCCTTGGCGGGCGGCGGCATCGCACTGCAGCCCACCTACCTGGTCAACCCCTATCTGCACAGCGGCGAACTGCAGGCCGTGCTGCCCGCGTGGAGCCTGCCGGTGATGACCATCCACGCGCTGTACACCTCGCGCAGGCACCTGTCGCCGGCGGTGCGAGCGCTGCTGGATTTTTTGGTGCTGCGGTTTGCAGGGGCGCCATGGTAGTGGTGCGTTAGTTGGCGTAGTGGCCAGGGTGAGTGCTACTTTTTTAATAGCTGGTGGCGCTTACGGATCAAGCGCTGGTGGCTGTTTTTGCTTGATTTTGAGGGGCGCTCGAACGCTCGGCGGTGTTCTGGCCCCTCGCCCCTTGCGGGAGAGGGGTTTGGGGAGAGGGGGCCGCCGCCAAGAGGCACAACGGCACCAGAACCACAGCCCCACCCCACATACCCCATCACCTCACGGCAACACCGCAGCCGCCTTGGCCCGCGCAATCTGCAGGTCCGCGTCACGCTGCAGCAGCAGGCGCTGCGCCACCAGCGTGTTGGCCGCTTCGGTCACGGCTGTCACGTAGCCGTCTTGCGTGCCGTACAGCTCTTCCAGCGACGGCCGCGCATCGCCCGCCGCCAGCCGCGCGGCGCGCGTCTTGTGGAAGGGGATGAAGCTGCCGGTGAGGTTGGCCAGATCGGTGATGCCGGGCGTGGCCACGTAGTTGAACTCGATGCTGGTGCCCAGCGGCGCACGCGCCTCCACGCTGCGGATGCCGGCGCGGGTGAGGCCGGTGGACGCATCGACCTGCGGCACCATGATCGCGTAGTCACGGCCCAGGTTGCGCGGGGGCAGGATGGTGGCGATGCCCGATTCGTCCTGCGGGATGTACTGTGGCCCGAAGTCGAACAGCGGGAAGTTGTTGTACAGGCCCCGGTAGCTGAACTCAGGGATGGCCGTCTGCACGCCGCCCACGGACCAGGTCAGCCCCTTCATGGCCGGGAACGCCAGCGCCTCGGGCCGCACCAGCGTGCCGTTGTCGATGCGCGGCACCTGGCTGGCGGGCGGCAGCGTGCCGCGCGCCACCCAGTCTTCCAGGTTCAGGAACAGCGCGCGGAAGGTGTCGTTGAACTGCACCACCGTGCCCGTAGGGTAGGTGGCGCGCGTAGGCGCATACGCGATGCTGGCCGTGCCCCCTGCCCCGCCGTGCTGGGTGCTGGCGTAGTAGTAAATGCGCGCGTTGTCGGGCTGGGTCAGGTCCTTGGTGCCGCGGGCATCGGTCAGCACGGGCGAGCCCTGCAGCTGCCAGAACTCGGTGCCCGACAGGCCCAAAAAGAACTTGGGGCAGGTGCTGGTGGCGGCGCAGCGCTTCATCACCCCGCCCTGGCGGCCGCTGATGTCGTCGTTGTAGTCCTTGTCCAGCCCGCGCGGCGCCGTCTGGCCGAAGGCCGTGTGGTCGGTGCGCAGGCCCCCGCCGCCGCCGGGCACGGCAAAGCGGGTGTTGATGTGGGTCTGGCGCGCGGCCACGTGGGCGAAGATGCCGTCGAAGACCTTGCCACCGTCGAGCGCCTGGTTGAAGCCCAGGTGCAAGAACGTCTTCATCGCGTTGCCCGACTGCGAGGTGCCCTGCCCCAGCGTGTACTGGATGCGGCCCGCCAGCGGGTTGGGCGTGCCCGACGAGTCGGCCGACTTGCTGCGAAAGAAGCTCACCGTGTCGCGCAGCGCGGCCAGGCCCACGCCCATGACCTTGGGGTCCTTGGCGACGTAGACCAGCTCGTACAGGTAGGCCGGGTCGAACCCGCCTTTGAGGCACACGCTGGTGGGGCTGGCGGTGCCGGGGAAGGCATTGGCGCCCGCGTCACAGGTGGCGAACTTCCAGTCGGCTGCGGGCACGGGCACGCGTGCATCCGTCTCGTTGGCGCGGCGGGTGAGCGAGTAGCCGGGCTGGGTGTTGTCCAGGCTGGCGGGCTCGTACGGAATCATGGAGCCATTGAACACGCCGCCGGGCAGCGTCATGGACGGGCTAGCCACGGTGGGCACCAGCTCGGCACGGTAGGGGCCGGTGATGCTGCTGCCGTCCTTGTTCTTCGCCACGGGCACCGTCACCGTGAGGCGCGCCGGGGTGGTCTTGGGCACGTCGCCCTGCCAGGCGGAGTACAGCATCACGTAGCCGCGCTCGAGGTACACCGCGTCGCTGGGCGTGGCCGTGGGGTTCAGCATCGTGAGGATGTTGCCGCGGTTGGGTGCGTCGTAGCGCAAGACACCGCTGGCCTTGGCCATGTTCTTGGGCTTGAGCATGACGAAGTCGGCCTGGTACTCGACCATGCCGTTGGCGTTGGTGGGCGCGAGCGCCAGGTCCTGGATGGTGGCGTTCTTGGGGTCCTTGGGGTCGACCTCGCCACTGATGGTGCCGGTGAGGCGCTCGTACTCGCCCACGTCGCCGTAGCTGCCGGGGAAGGCTTCGGTGGCGGTGATCGCCAGCTTGAAGGACGGGCCTGGGGCGGCATCGTTGCTGCTGCCTCCGCAGGCCGCGAAGGCCGTAGCGGCAGCGGCGGTCAGCGCGAGTTTTCCGAATGCATGAAGGGATTGCATGTTGTCTCCTTGGATGGATGGGTGGTAGTGGCCGCTTGTGCGGCTCTAAGGAAAAATGGCGGCGTCTGTGGCACCGCGCGGGCAAGGCTTCGCCCACACCTGCCGGTGAACGGCAGACGGCGTGAGAAAAATGGACGGAAAGAATGAAACCCGGGGCTGGTCAGCCCGCGCCGGGCGGTCGGCTTACTCGGCCTCGATGCCGGCGGCCTTGATCACCTTGCCCCACTTCTGGGTCTCGGCGGCCTGGAATTTGGCAAGGTCGTCCGGGCTGGTTGTCCACGCCTCGGAGCCGGCGTTGTCGAAGAAGCTCTTGGCCGCCGCGCTCTTGGTGGCGGCGGTCAGCAGTTCGTTCAGGCGCGCCACCACCGGTGCGGGCGTGCCGGCGGGCACATAGGCCGCAAACCAGTAGCCCATGTCGTAGCCCTTCACGCCGGCTTCGTCCAGCGTGGGCACATCGGGCAGTTGCGCGCTGCGCTTTTGGGTGGAGTAACCCAGGGCCCGCAGCTTGCCCGCCTTGACCTGGGGCACGCCGGTGGAGGTGTCGGTGATCATCAGGTCGATCTGCCCGCCCAGCAGGTCGGTGATGGCCAGCGGGTTGCTCTTGTAGGGCACGTGCAGGATGTCCACGCTGGCCAGTTGCTTGAGCATTTCGCCGGCCATGCGGCTCGACGAGCTGCCGCTGCCGAAGCTGAGCTTGCCGGGGTTCTTCTTGGCAAAGGCCAGCAGCTCGCCCACGTTCTTGTACGGCGCGCTGGCATTGACCACCAGCACCTGCCCGCCCTTGCCCAGGCCCGTCACCGGCGCAAAGTCCTTGACCGGGTCGTACGAGAGCTTCTTGTACAAATGCTCGTTGGCCGCGTGTGTGGTGTTGGTGGTGATGAGCACGCTGTACCCGTCGGCCGCCGCCTTGGCCACGGCAGACGCCGCGATCATGCCGCTGGCACCGGCCTTGTTGTCGATGACCACCGCCTGCTTGGTGTCCGTGGTGATGGACTGGCCCAGCGCGCGCGCCAGCTGGTCGGTGGCACTGCCGGCTGCAAAGGGCACGACGAAGGTGATGGCCTTGGCCGGGTAAGCCTGCGCATGGGCAGCCCCGCCCTGCAGCGCGCCAAGCGCCAGCACGGCAGCGGCCATCGCGTGGCGTCGGCCCAGGTTCAACAGCGAAGTGGATGGGTTCATGTTTGTCTCCTTGTGTGTAGGTATGGAAAAGCGGGAAGCGGGAAGCGGGAAAAGTAATCGGTCACCCGGAAAAGATGCGACGGCTATGGCGGTGGCGGCCCGCCCAAGTGCGGTGCCAGCGCGGCGGGCACGGTGACGGGCATGTCCAGCAGCAGGTAGCTCAGCGCCTTGCCGTGGCTGTCGAGGTTGAGCGCGTCGTTCACGCCGCCGTCCAGCACATCGTCCAGCACGATGTTCATAGCCTGCAGCTCGGGTAGCAGGTAGCGCGTGACCTGGCGCGGCTGGCGCAGCGCGAACTGGCGGGCCACGGCGGCTTCGGTGACCTGGTCGACCAGCGCATCCCAGAGCGCGGGGTGCCAGGCAATGACGCTGATGTTGGAGCGGTTGCCTTTGTCGCCGGTGCGGCTGTGGGCCAGGCGATAAAGCGGAACAGTGATGGTTGCCGCGGAGGCGGGCTGGGTTGCGGCCTGGGTTGCAGAAGTCATGGTGGTGGTCCCTCAATCAACCATCTCAAAGCGCACGGCCACCGCATCGCGCGGCACCAGGCACGACACCGTGCCCAGGCGCGGGCGTATGGCGGTGCGCACGCCGCCGCCGCCGGCAGGCCCGCAGGTGTAGAGCGCGGTCACCTCGCGCACCAGGCGCTGGGCGCTGGCGTGGTCGCGGTGCTGCAGGGCCACGCGCAGGCGCACATCACGCATGTCGTTGTGGGCGTCGCCGCTGTCGCTGGCGGGCGCATCCAGCCACCGGCTGGTGTCGTCGCCGAAGATGCTGGTCACGCCGATCAGGTCGATGCGCAGTGGGCCCAGGCCGCTCAGCCGCTCGCGCAGCACCTCGCCCGCCAGGCGTGCGCGGGCTTCGGCGCGCGGGCCGGCGTAGGAGATTTCGCCCTCGGCGAACCAGCCGGATTCAAAGCACACGTTGACCTTGAGCGTAGGGGGCTGCGCATGGCCCTGCACGCCGGTAAGGCGCACGGCGTCGGTGCCCACGGCCTGCACGCGGGCCTCTCTGATGTCGGCCACCACGTCGGGCGTGAGGTACGCCGCGGGGTCGTGCAGCTCGTACAGCAGTTGCTCCTTGACGGTGCGCTCGTCGATGCGCCCGCCGGTGCCGGGCGGCTTGGTGATGGTGCAGTGGCCGTCGGCATCGATCTCGGCGATGGGGTAGCCCAGTTGCGCCAGGCCCGGCACGTCCTTGTAGCCGGGGTCGGCAAAGTAGCCGCCCGTGACCTGCGCGCCGCATTCGAGCAGGTGCCCGGCCATGGTGGCGCGTGCCAGGCGGTCCCAGTCGTCAGGGGCCCAGCCGTAGTGCGCGAGCGCCGGGCCCAGCACGAGCGACGGGTCTGCCACGCGGCCGCAGACCACGATGTCGGCCCCGGCGCGCAGCGCATCGGCAATGGCCTGTGCGCCGATGTAGGCGTTGGCGCTGACGATGGGCTCGGTGGGCATGGCATCGCCCAGGGCGTCCTGCAGCAGTGCGCGGTGGGCGGGGCCACTCAGGTCGTCGCCCTGCAGCACGGCAATGCGTGGGCGGGAGTGGCCCAGCTCGGCTGCCAGCGCGTGGATGCGGCGTGCGGCGCCGTGCGGGTTGGCCGCGCCGAAGTTGCTGACGATGCGCACGCCGTGCGCCAGGCACAGCCCGAGTACGGGGCGCAGCAGGTCGGCCAGCAGCGGCTCGTAGCCGGCATCGGGGTCGGTGCGGCGGGCCAGTTGCGCCAGGGCCAGCGTGCGCTCGGCCAGGGTCTCGAAGATGAGCACGGACGGCTGGCCGCTGGCGATGAGCGCCTGCACCACGGGCAGGGCCGCGTCGGTGCGGTCGCCCGAAAAGCCGGCTGCGCAGCCGATGCGCAGAGGGGTGTTGTTCACCATGGGTTTGTTGTCTCCTGGGGGCACTTTAGAGAGACTGCGGTATTCTGTGAAATCGATTGTTCCAATGAATCCATCTGAATTTCAGATAAATCAATCAGCAGCCGGTTTACCAGCCGCCGCCCTCCCCCATGAGCACTGCCCACCTCTCCAGCCGCCAGCTCGATGCCTTTATTGCGCTGGCAGAGCAGCAAAGCTTCACGCGCGCAGCAGCGCTGTGCCATTTGTCGCAGCCCGCGTTCAGCGCACTGATCCGCGCACTGGAGGACGACCTGGGCCTGCGCCTTTTCGACCGCAGCACGCGGCATGTGGACCTGACGCCCGAGGGGCAGAACTTTTTGGAATCAGCCCGCCGCATCCGCAGCGAGATCACCAATGCGCTCGGGGCTCTCCGCGATGCCGCCACCCTGCAGCGCGGGCGGGTGGCCGTGGCGCTGCTGCCATCGCTTGCTGCGGGCTGGCTGCCCGCCGTGCTGGCGCAGTACCGCGCGGCGCACCCCGGCATCGAGATCGACATCGCCGACGTGCTGTCCGAGCCGTGCATCGAGCGCGTGGCCAGCGGCCATGCCGACTTTGCGCTGGCCGCCATCCGCGCCGACACCCCTGCTTTGCAGGCCGAGCCTTTTTGCAGCGATAACTTCTACCTGGTGTGCCCCGCAGACCACCCGCTGGCACGCCGCCGCAAAGCCATCACCGCGCAGGACTTGGCCGCCTGGCCGTTCATCCACCTGGCCCGCACCAGCAGCGTGCGCCAGTACCTGGAGGCCGCCCTGCACCCGCAGGCCATGCACACGCTGATGGAGGTGGAGCAACTGGCCACCGTGATGGGCATGGTGCGCGCGGGCCTGGGCATCAGCGTGGTGCCGGCGCTCACGCTGTTCCACTTCGAGCAGCCGGGGCTGGTCACGCGGCCGTTGTCGCTGCCCGGGCTCACACGGCAGATCTACCTGGTGCGGCGGCGGGACGAAAGCCTGTCCGTGGCGGCGCAGGCGCTGTATGCGCTGGTGATGGCGCAGCGGCCTTGAATCACAGGCGGCAATTACTATAAATTTGATAGCTAGTAGCGCTTATAGATTAAGCGCTGGCGGCCAATTTCACTTGGAATTCAGCCCTCAACCCGCTGTAGCGCGCGCGTAGCTCACGGTCAGCATCTCCCACTGGTGCCCATCGGGCTCGTTCCAGTAGACGATGCGGCCACCGTGGGCCGTGTCCACCTGCCCGTCCACGGGGCCGTGCACGGCGCTGCGGTACGGGATGCCCGCGGCCTGGATGCGCCCGAGGATGGCGCTGAACTCCGCGTCGCTCACCCGAAAGCAGTAATGGATGCGCGGAATGGGCTCGGGCCATTCGTCGAAATCGATGGTGAAACCATCGTTCACGAACACGGGCGCAAACGGCCCGACGCCGGTTTCGGACCAGGGCACGCCGAGCAGTTCGGCCAGCAGCCGGGCGGCGGCCAGTTTGTCGCGGGCGGGCACCATGAGGTGATCGAGCTGGATGGGCATTGTCCAAACCTCCCGTAGAAGTCCAAGGCCTCACGGCCTTGGAGGAACCAGATGGCCGCAGTGTAGGGGCAGCCGCAGGGGTTCAGCCCGCCAGCGCAAACTGCCCCAGGTGCTCAAACCGCCCCTCAACCACCTGCCCCACCCACAGCGCCTCCACGCGGCCGGGCAACGAGACACCTGCAAGGTTGCGGTCAATGCACCACTGCCGCGCTCGCGCGGCGGAGGCAAACGCCCCCACCGTGATATGGGGCGTGTAGGGCAGATCCAGCCGAAGGTGGTCGGCCAGCGGGCCGCTGTACAGGGCATCGTGCAGCAACGAGAGCGCGGCGTAGCCCTCGTCCGGCACCAGGTAAGCATGGGTGCGCTGGCTGCAGGCGTCGGCCCCCAGCATCGCGTAGCGGCAGTGAAAGGCGATGGCCGCAGTGCGCGCCGCCACCGCCGCCACATGGGCCAGGTAGGTGGTGGCGTCCACCCCGTCACCAGCAAACACCAGCGTGAAATGTGGACGGATCAGCGCATGGCCGGTGGGGTCGTTGTCGGCGCGCCAGGTGTCCACGGCAAGCAGGTCTTGTGCATCGCATTCGGGGTAAGCCACGGTGTAGAGGGTGGGGTTCAAGGGGTGCCTCCGCAGTGTGTCTTAGAACCTGTTCAAGATCTTTTCAGGGTCGCACAAGTACCTTGCCCGAAGGGTTGGAGTGAAATCGGGCGATTGGACGCCCCGGCTGCTGGCATGGGCACGAGCCCATGCGGCACATCCGAAGCATCCACTCATCCCGATTGCACTCCCATGCGATCCCCGAAAAGATCTTGAACAGGTTCTTAAGCGTACTGCACGATGGACTGGGCGGGAGGATCGCCAGGTACCCCACCCAAGGTCGGGTTGCGTGCGGGAGATGTATCTGCCTACGCTCTGCGGCTGCGCGTATCTGCCCTCCCTTCCCGTGACCTTGCCAACCCCCATGCCCGACACCCCCCATACATCCGCAGCCCCGTTTGCCAGCCCCTCTGCGGCCCACGCTCCCACCACCCTGCGGGCCTGGGTGTGCCACGACTACGGGGGCGCCGAGGTGCTGGAGCTGCAGACGCGCCCCGGCCCCACACCCGGCCCGCGCGACGTGCTGGTGCGGGTGCTTGCGGCCAGCGTGTCGTCGGCCGACGTGCGCATTCGCACGCAGAACCTGCCGCGTGGATTTGGGCTGCTGGGACGGCTGGCGTTTGGTCTGGCGCGGCCACGCCAGCCGGTGCTGGGGACCGACGTGGCCGGCGTGGTGGAGGCCGTGGGCCGTGACGTGCAGGGCTTTCAACCGGGCGACGCCGTATTGGGCGTGGCCGGCGTTGCCATGGGCTGCCATGCCGAATACTGCGTGCTGCCCGCCACCAAGCCCCTGGTGCACAAGCCCGCGCGGCTGTCATTTGTCGAAGCGGCCAGCCTGCCGTTTGGTGGTTTGGCAGCGCTGCACTTTCTGAACAAGGCCCAGGTGCGGGCGGGCGAGAGGGTGCTGGTGATTGGCGCGTCGGGCGCCGTGGGCAGCGCCATGGTGCAGCTGGCGCGGCACCGGGGTGCGCTGGTCACGGGGGTGTGCAGCGCGGGCAATGTGGCGCTGGTGCTGGCGCTCGGCGCACACGACGTGGTCGACTACACCGCGCAGGACTTCACCCAAACCGCGCAGCGCTGGGACGTGATTGCCGACACCGTGGGCGCCAGCAGCTTCGCCACCTGCCTGGCAAGCCTGAACGAGCACGGCCGCTACCTGTCGGTGGCGGGCAGCCTGATGGAATTGTTGGCCCGCCCGCGCGGCACACGCCGCAGCATCGGCGGCCCTGCGCCCGAGCGTGTGCAGGACCTGCAGATGCTGGTGGATCTGGCCCGGGCCGGTGCGCTGCAGCCCGTGGTGGACCGCACCTACCCCTTCACCGATTTGCCCGCTGCGCACGCGTATGTGGAGACGGGGCGCAAGCGCGGGGCGGTGGTGGTGGTGGCCTGGCCCGAGCCATGACCGAAGTGGGCCACACCCCCTCAGGCTGACGGAGGGGTCCGGCAAAGGGGATTGCCGCGAGGTTGACATGTGCATTAATGTGCACATATGCTCTACCCATGACCTCCCCCCGCGAAACCGCTGCCGCCGCCTGCATTGATGCACTGGACAGCGCCTTCTTCAAAGCATTGTCCGAACCCGCGCGCGTGGCCATCTTGCGGGTGCTGGTGCTGCAGGGCCGCGCCGATGTGGGCTCGATTGCCGAGCAGGTGCCCCAAGACCGCTCCGTGGTGGCGCGCCACCTGCAGGTGCTGGAGCGTGCGCGCATCCTGCGGTCGGAGACCGAGGGGCGGCACACCTTCTACGCCATCGATGGCGACGGTGTGCTGGAGCAGATGAAGGCCCTGACCACCCTGCTACAGACCCTGCAGCCGCTGTGCTGCCCCCGTTGACCGTCGCCAAAAGAATCCTCCCCCGCCAAGCCAACTCCGCCAAGCGGGCACAGCAATGTGCCCATTTTTTCCACACAACATGTGCACATCGACGCACATATGCTCACCAAGAAAGGCCTTCCATGATCGACGCCCCCCACTTCCCCTTGCTGGCCCCGCTGCTGGTCCCCACGGCCTATGCCCTGATGTGGGCGGTGGAGGCGCGCTCACCCGCGCGCAGCTATGCGCCCGTGCCCGGCTGGCAGCGGCTGGGCGTGGCGTTTTTTGTGCTGACGGCCATGGTGGGCTCGCTTGTGCCCTGGTTGCTGCAGGCCACGGGGTTCGCCGCGCTGCGCGTGCTCGACCTGAGCGCGCTGAGCCTGTGGGGTGTGCCGGTGGGGCTGCTGGTGCTGTCGCTGGTGCACTACGCATGGCACCGGGCCGAGCACCGGTTCGATGGGCTTTGGCGCATGGGCCACCAGCTGCACCATGCTGCGCCGCGCGTGGATGTGCCAGGCGCCTATGTGGTGCACCCCTTCGAGGTGCTGGTCAAAACCGGTATGGGCGTGGCCCTGGGCACGGTGGTGCTGGGGCTGGCGCCCGCAGCCGCGGCACTGACCACGGCCCTGCTGGCGGTGCTCAGCATTTTTCAGCACTGGAACATCCACACCCCACGCTGGCTGGGCTGGCTGCTGCCCCGGCCCGAGATGCACGCACTGCACCACGAACGCGATGTGCATGCCCGCAACTATGGCGACCTGCCGGTGTGGGACATGCTGTTTGGCACCTATGCCAACCCCGCGCGGTTTGACGGCGAAGTGGGCTTTGCGCCGCAGCTCGCCACCCGCTGGGGCGACATGCTGCGCATGCGGGATGTGCACAAGGCCGGGGTGGAATCGCCTGCGGCACGGGGTTGCTGCGGATTACTACAAAAATAGTAGCTATTAGCGCTTATCCATCAAGCGCTGGCGGCCAATTTGGCTCATATTTTTACCGTGCTGCGCGCCAGCATCGCCAGCTCCTGGCGCAGCAGCAGTTCCACCTCGGTCGGCTCGAACTGGCCCTGCAGCAGCGGGATGGCAAAGCGGTAGTCGGCGTCCTGCTTGCGCAGCACATAGGCCAGCTGCAGGCGGGCCAGCGACTGGCGCAGCGCCTGCGCGTCGGCGGTGATGCCGTGGCTTTGCAGCAGCTGGGCCAGGGCCACCAGGCCGGTCTGCCCGACTTGGGCCGTGTGGTAGACGGCGATGCGGTCGAGGCGGCAGGCGGCCTCGTCGTGGCTCAGGCGGCCCCAGCCGGCCAGTGCGTCCTGCACCGCCTGCGAGGCCAGGGCCTGCGTGAGGTGGCGGGCTTCGATGGCGCGCTCGCCAGGCTGCAGGGCTTCCAGGCACTCCTGGCACAGGATGGCGACGAGGTTGGCGCGCTGGCCGCTGGCGTCCACGAGCTTTTCCACCAGCGTGTCGCTGGCAAAGCCCAGGCGCAGCCTGCGCAAGGGCTCGGTGGCCAGCTCGCGGCAGGCGGCACGCTCCAGCCCGCCGATGGCCAGCACTTCGCCAAAGTTGCGCAAGGGGCTCTGGTAGTCGAGCACGGCCGTGGCGTACAGGTCCCAGAAGCCCGCGAGCATGAACCAGCAGCGCCCCTCTTCGCTCAGCGCGCGCAGCGTGGACAACTGGGCGTAGCCGTGGTTCGACTCGTCGCGGAAGAACAGGTCGGCCTCGTCGATCAGCAGCACCAGGCGCTTGCCCTCGTACTGGGCCTGCAGGTGGTCCACGATGGCTTCGAGTGGTGTGTCGGCGGCCAGGCCAAACTGCAGCGCCATACGGGGCGCCAGGCGGTGGTCGCGCAGCGAGACGTAGTGGCACACGGTGTGCGGGTGGCCTTGCAGGCGGCGCTGCACGGCCTTGAGCAGGCTGCTCTTGCCCAGCTGGCGACCGCCCACCACCAGGTAGTTGGCGGGCTCGCGGTTGATGACACGGGCGAGCAGCTGTGCGCGGCCAAAGAAGGCGCCTTCGCGGGTCACGCCGCCACGCGTCTGGTACGGCGAGATGCGGGTGATGCGCAGCTGCGCGGCCAATTGGCGCAGCAGCACCTGCAGCGATTCGCCGCCGATCAGCCACTCGGTCTGGCTGGCGCTGTCCACCATCACGTGCAGATTGGCGCGGTCATCGGCGTGGGCGCGCAGCAGCGGGCACGGGGTTTCCACGCTGTGCTCGCTGAGGATCAACAGCACGTCGCTGCCGGTCTGCGCGGCGCGCAGCTGGCGCAGCGCGGTGGCTTCGTCGATGCCCGGGGTGGGCACAAAGACGAGGCAGCGGTCCAGCGACACGGGCAGGTCGGGCGGAAACTGCCACTCGAACACCTGGCCGGGCAGCGCCCAGTCGCTGCTGGGCTGGCAGCGGGCCGACACGCGCTCGGCCAATGCGCGTGCCAGGGCCGGTGCATGGTCGGCGCCCGTGGCCTGGGCGCACAGCACGGCGCGGCGCCAGTCCACCATGCGGATGTCGGCGGCCAGCAAGGTGGCCTCCAGCCGCCGCAGCCAGCGCAGCAGCCGGTCGATCTGCGGCAGGCGCGCCAGGGGTGTGCGCCGCAGACGCGCAGGGCGCAGCTGGCCCGCGCCGATCAGGGGGTGGCGCACCACCCACACGACGGCGCCCACGGCAAAGATCACTGCGCACCACAGGATGAGCGAACGCAGCCAGGCGAACGGGTCGGCATCGGGCGCGGGCTTGGTGGCGGGCTCGAAGTCGTCGGTGCTGCCTTCCTGACAGTTGATGGGCAGGTAGCCAGAGGGAATGGGCGGGTTGCCGGGCCGGCACGTCCAGGTGTGGGTGCCGGGCTTCAGCTCCACCACCACCTGCGTGCCGGCCAGCTTGCCGAGCTCGGGGTTGTGGGCGATGTCGGCCTGCAGCACGTTGGGGCGCGGGGAGGTTACGCGCAGCTGCGGGTTGGCAATGCGCGGCGCGTATTCCTGGATGTCCTTGGGCCAGGCACCGAGCTCATTGCGCGCCTGGATCAGGGCAACGCGCCACTGCACCAGCTCGCCCCACACGGGGCCAACATTGACCGATGCCAGGAACGCGCCCCGCGTGACCGGGTTGAGCTGGGGCGTGAACAGCGCGCTGCCCACGAACAGCGTGACCGCCGCAATGGCCACCGCACGCACCACGGCCTTGGACAGCAGGGGCTTCAGTCGGTCGAGCATGAATCCAGCACCATCAAACCCGCATCGCGAATGGTGGCGCAGCGCCAGTGCAGCCGCGCCGCATCGCCCGTGCCGCGCACATGGATGAGGTTGCCCCAGAACAGGCTGCGCAGTTCGTCGTCTTGCAGATAGGGGCGCGCACGGCCCAGGTCGTCGGCCTGCAGCAGCTGCTGCAAACGCGTGCGGGTGGCAGGCGCCTGGGCCAGCGGCAAAAAGGTCTGCCACAGGCGCGGGCTGCTGGCCAGGTGCGTGCGCAGTGCGCTGGACGACGCATGTCCATCGCCCACACCCTGGTCCACCAGCCATTGCAGCCCCTCTTCAAACAACGCGGGGTGGCCGCCGCTGAGCGCCTGCAACTCGGCCACCACCGGCCCGGTCCAGGTGTGCTCGGGCCAGCGGTGGCGGGCCAGTTGCATCAGGTCGTCCAGCGACGGGTCGGGCCAGTGGTTGACCTGCGCGATGTTGAGCAGCGACAGGTCGCCGCTGCGGTATTTGAGGTCGGCCAGCGCCTCACCGCCGCACAGCAGCAGGTGCAGGCGGCCGCTGTGCATCTCGCTCAGGCTGCGCAAAATGCCCGCCAGGGTTTCGCGCAACGCGGGCGTGCCTTGCTCAAAGCGGCTGACCAGGCAGAAAATGCGCTCGCCCGCCAGCAGGCGGCGCTCCAGCGCGGATTCGAATTCGTAGTCCGACGCTACTTCGCCCAGGCCGCACTGGCGGCCGATGGCTGCGAAGTAATCGGCCTGCGCGGTGCTCACGCTGTACGGCGGCTGGATGTGCAGCACCGAGCCCTCGCCATACTGCGCACGCGCGCGCTGCAGCAACTCTTGCCGAAACGGCGGCTGCCCCCAGTGCGCGGGTGACAGCAGCATCGAGATGGGGTACGGCACGGCCTGCGCCAGCTGGGCGAACACACGGCCCTGGAACGCAGCAAAAGGCTGGGCGCCCACGGACTCGGCCTGCAGCGGAAACTCGGGTTCGAAGCCGGCAGCACTGAGCAGGCGGTTGGCCTCGCTCTCGGTCAGGCGCAGGTAGCGCGTGCAGGCGACCACACGGTCGCGCGAACGAACGTTGGGGGTAGAAACGCCGTTGCGCCAGTTGTTCACCGCCTCGCGGCTCAGGCCGATTTCGGTGGCCACGCCCGAGGCACTGGCGCGGATGCGGCGCATGTAGAGCGAGAGAAGGTCGGCAAAAGAGTCGGTCGCCATGGGCTGCGCAGGGGTGCTAAGGAGGGATGGCAGGGCAAAAAACTGCCCACGGCCAGAAGAAGAAAAAATGGCGGTGGCTTGCACGGATTGTCATCTGTGCCCGCGCACCGCCCGCCCAGGGGCTGCAGACCAGGCGGAGAAGCGCCGAGCCCGTGCCGGTGCGTGCAGGCTCAGCTCCGTGGGGTCACATCCACCGTTGCACCATCGGCCAGGCCTTGGTGCAGCCCAGCCCACATGCCACCAGCACCGGGCTGTACAACACGATCGCGCCGACGATGGTCATCAGCCAGCCGGGTTCCTCCTCCTCCGCCTCTGCCTGCGCGCCCTCTTCTTGCCCCCCTCCTTCGGGCTTTGCGATCTTGGCGGCCTTGTCTTGTGCGCCCTGTCTTTTCGCCTCAGCTTCCTCTTCGGAGGCATCGCCCGTCATCTCCTGCACCAGCATCACCGCCACCACCACCAGCGAAACGCCCAGCGCCGCCAGGTAGGCATATTGCAGTTCGATGCGCTCCAGCGGATAGAAGTACCCGGCCAGCACGATGGCGGGCGCCACAAAGAAGATGTGCATCATCAGGCGGTACCAGGGGATGCCCCCTTCCTTCTTCTCCAGCGCGCCCATGACCATGCGGTACGTCAGTGCGCCCAGCACAAAAATCACCCCACCCCACCATTCGATTTGCGTCAGCATGTTGTGTTCTCCCTGCGGTTCAGTGGCTGCTGCCCGTGGTGGCTGCGCTGCCCTTGTTGTGGTCGCTGTCCTTGTCTTCAGTGCTTTCGTCGCCGCCACCTTCATCGGGGTCGCTGTCCTCATCAGCGTCGTCGCCCTTGAGGTCCTTGTGCGTGGAGACGATGTAGTACAGCGGCAGCACGATGGCCAACACCAGGCCCAGGCCCAGCCAGAGCCAGAAGCCCTTGAACAGCAGCACGGTGACCACCGTGAACACGAAGGCCTGCAGCAGGCCCTTGAGCCCTGCGCGCAGCAACAGCACGGCAATCAGGCCCTTCACAGGCGATACGCCGCTTTTGCCCATGGCCTTGGCCATTTCGATGAAAGCCTCAGCCGCTTCCTGGCCCTTCTGTTTGCGCTCGGCTTCCTGTTTGCGCAGCTTTGCCACGGACACGGGCTTGCCAGGGTCTTTGGAACAGTCGTACTCGTCTTCAGGCCCTTCATCGGCAGAACCGGCTGGGTGGTCCGGGTCTGCAGGCTCCACGATGCTGCGGCGCTCAGGGTGCTTGTCAAAGAATGCCTGGCGCGACACCCATTGGCCGTCGTCAAAGTGCATGCGTTCGGTCTCACCCACCTGGTCGTAAAACACCTGGAGGACGGCCGCCTTCAACCCATGGGAAAACAGTGTTTCGAGCGCCCGCAAGGGCAGATCGCCACTGGTACCCGTGTCAAAACGCAGCAGCAGGTGGGACGGCGTGGCCGACACCTCCTGGTTGAACCACTCTTCATCCCACAACGCCGCCAGGTCCGCCCCGCCGAGCTTGTCGGCCCAGCGTTGCGCCTGCTCGGTGTTGCCGGTTACCAGGTATTGATAGACCAGCTGGCCGAATTTGAGCTTGATCGGGTCTTCAAAAAAGAGGTGAAGGGTATGGGCGTTTTGCGACATGGCTCTGCGTTGTGAAGGACGGACTGGAGGGTTTGTGGAATGGAACGAATTGTTACAGAGCTCCAGGCCGCTGTCCTTCACCACGTTGTCCATCCACGCCACAGTGCACTTGACGCCGTGTCCACCGCGCCTTCCTCATCCGCGCACCTGACGAGAAACTGGTCCCGTCCTTCCCACTGGCATGGCACCGCGCAACAACGCCCAGGCGCGGCCCCTTGCGGCGGTGGACGGCGACGCCCGGCAGCTGTCCACAAGTCGCACGGGTTACTGCAAGCCCCTCGCCTTCATGCATACTGGGCAGACCATGGCCCACGGGCGCGCACCTGTGCCACACAGCTGCAGCCGGCCTTGCGAAACCCAACAAAAATTTCAGAGGGAAATCACCATGCGATGTGATGCACGTTTTTGCGCGCTTTTGTCAGGCGCTACGTTGATGCTGGGCCCCGTGGCCGCACAAACCGACACCCCCACGAACACCCCACAGGCCCGTGCGGCAGCGGCCCGTGCAGCCGCCGCCCCGGCGCCCATCGCCAGCGGCCCGCGCGAAAAACTCGTGGTGGCCATGCCCAAGACCTACGCCAAAAGCGAAACCATGTTGTTGTGGGGCGACTACTTCAACCACCTGGCACGCTGCGGAAACATTGATCTGCAGAACCTGCAGGGCGAATCGCTGGAGCGCAGCACCAACATCGACGTGCTGGCAGAAAAGGAACTCATCGACAGCCTGGTGGCCGGCAAGGCCCAGCTGGCCCAGGTGAACCCTGGCCTGGTGCCACAACTGGTGGCCGCGGGCCAGCCCACGCCGTTTGGCGTGCCGGGCAACAAGGCCAGCGGGCAGCGCAACTCGTACAAGCTGATCCTCATCTCGCGCGTGGACAGCCCTTTCACCAAGCCACAAGACCTGGTGGGCAAGAAGATTGCACACACCACGCCCACCTCCAACTCCGGCAACCTGGCACCGCGCGCGCTGTTCCCGGCCATCGGGCTGGTGCCGGACCAGAATTACGAGGTGGTGTTCTCCAATGGCCATGAGCGCTCGGTGACGGGCGTGATGCACGGCTTTTACCCCGCCGCTGCCGTGGCCAGCGACCTGTACCAGCGCATGGTGGTTAAGGGCGATGTGAAGGGCTCCAGCATCCGCACGCTGTGGGAGAGCCCGCCCTTCATGACGGAGACCTGGACGATGGGCAAGGATGTCTCGCCCGAGCTGCAGGCGCGCGTGAAGAAGTGCTCGTACAGCTACAGCTTCTCGCCCAAGCTGCGTCAGCTGCTGCCGGGCAACGACACCTTCCTGCCCATCAACTTCGAACGCGACTTCGCGACCGTGATGGAGGTCTACAACAAGACCCAGAAGGCGCAGGCGGCCAAGGGCGCAGCCAAGTAAGCAAGCCTTTGGGTCGACGGCGACTACCCCCGTGGTCGCCGCACCAGGCTCAGCCGCCTGTGGCGGCCAATAGCCGCTCGCGCGTGCGGCGCGCCACATCCTTCACCCACGGCTGCGCCGCCCAGTGCTGGTCTGCAAACGCACGGATCTGGTCGGCGTGGCTCAGCGACACGCCGATCACGTCCAGCCCCTCCAGAAACATGCGCTGGTGCCGGTCAGACAGCACAAAACCCGCGCTGCGCCCAGGGCTGCGCACCATGCGCTGTTGCACGTCAATCGTGAGCGCCAGCGGCCCTGGCTGCGCGGCCGCTTCGGCCACAAAGGCCTGCACATCGTCCTCAGCCACCATGGCCAGCAGCAGGCGGTTGTTGAGCGCATTGGAGTAAAAAATCTCGCCAAAGCTCGACGCCACCACGGCCTTGAAGCCGTATTGCTGCATGCCCCACACGGCGTGTTCACGGCTGGAGCCGCAGCCGTAGTTGGCGCCCGCAATGAGCACATCCACGCCTGCAAACGCGGGCTGGTTGAGCACGAAGTCGGCGCGCGGCTGGCCTGCCCCGTCAAAGCGCAGGTCGTACAGCAGGCCGGGTGCCAGGCCCGATTTGTCGATGCCACGCAGAAACTGCTTGGGCATGATCTGGTCGGTGTCGAGGTTGGGCGTGGCCAGCACGGCGGCGCGGCCGCGAACAAGAGCGTTGTCGGTGGTCATACAGCAATTTCCAGGTTGCGCACATCGGTGATGCAGCCCGTGATGGCGGCTGCGGCGGCCATGGCCGGGCTCATCAAGTGGGTGATGGCGCCCCGGCCCTGCCGCCCTTCGAAGTTGCGGTTGGTGGTGGAAGCGCAGCGCTGGCCGGGGGCCAGCACGTCGTCGTTCATGGCCAGGCACATGGAACAGCCGGGCTGGCGCCACTCGAAGCCCGCAGCCACCAGGCGCGCGGCAATGCCTTCGGCCTCGGCCTGGGCTTTTACGGCACCCGAGCCTGGCACGACCATGGCGCGCACGCCGCTGGCCACATGGCGGTGGCCGACGATGCGGTCCACCTCACGCAGGTCTTCGATGCGGGCGTTGGTGCACGAGCCGATGAACACATGCTGCACGGGCACGCCCTGGAGCGCCTGCCCGGCACAAAGCGCGGTGTAGCGCAAGGCCTGCTCCGCGCTGCTGCGCTGGGCCGCATCGGCGATGTGGGCGGGCAGCGGCACGGTGGCATCGATGGCCATGGCCTGGTCGGGGCTGGTGCCCCAGGTCACATAGGGGGCGACATTGCTGGCGTCGAAATGGTGCTCCACATCAAACGCCGCATCCCCATCGCTGTGCAGGGTGGCCCAGTGCGCCAGGGCCCGTTCGCGCCACGCCCCGGTGATGTCGGGGGCCCGGGCCAGCACATAGTCAATGGCCGCGGCGTCGGGCGCGATCAAGGCGCCGCGTGCGCCCGCCTCCACCGCCATGTTGCACAGCGTGAAGCGCGCCTCCACCGACAGCGCGCTGATGGCGCTGCCGCAAAACTCCACCACATAGCCGCGCGCGCCCTGGGCACCAATGTGGCGGATGACCATGAGGATCAGGTCCTTGGCCGTGGTGCCGGTGGGCAACACGCCATCCACGCGGATGCGCATGTTCTGCGCGAGCCGGTACACCAGGGTCTGGGTGGCCAGCACGTGCTCGACCTCGGACGTGCCGATGCCAAACCCCAGGGCACCCAGCGCACCGTAGGTGGTGGTGTGGCTGTCGCCGCAGATGATGACCATGCCGGGGCGGACCATGCCATGCTCAGGCGCCACCACGTGTTCGATGCCCTGCAGCGGGTCGTTGGTGTCGAACAGCGGGATCTGGTGCCGCTCGCAGTTGGCCTTCAGGTTGCGCGCCTGCAGGGCCGAAGGTGGGTCCTGGATGACGCGGTGACGCACCGGGTGCGTGGGGATGATGTGGCTCACCACCGCCACGTTCTGCCCCGGCATGGGCACGCCGCGCCCGGCCTCATGCAGGCCTGCAAAGGCCTGGGGACTGGTGTATTCGTTCATCAGGTGCAGGTCGCAAAACAGCAGCACGTTCTGCGCGTCCAGCACCGTGACGGTGTGCGATGCGACCAGCTTCTGGTACAGGGTCTGGGGATGGGTCATGGTGTGGCTTCCAGCAAGAAGGGCAAGGCGGCGGTCAGCAGGGCATCGGGCGCCTCTTCGGCGATGTAGTGGCCGCAGGGCAAGGCGTGGCCGCGCACATCACGCGCCACGCGCTGCCATTCGGCCAGGGGCTTGAAGCATTGGTGCACCACGCCCTGCTCGCCCCACAGCGCCAGCACCGGCATGGCCAGGTGGCGCCCTGCAGCGCGGTCGGCCCGGTCGTGCACCAGATCAATGCCGGCGGCGGCGCGGTAGTCCTCGCAAATGCCATGGGCTGTGCCCGGAAGGGCCAGGCAGCGCGCGTATTCGGCCAGTGCCCGGGCATCAAACGGCGCCAGGCCCGCGCTGCGTCGGCCCATCACGTCGCGGATGTAAGCAGCAGGGTCGGCCTCGATCAGCCGTTCGGGCAGCGGCGCGGGCTGGATCAGAAAGAACCAGTGCCAGTAGGCGCGGGCAAAGGCGTCGCTGGTCTGCTCATACATCGCCAGGGTAGGGGCAATGTCAAGCAGCACCAGGCGCACCACGGCATCGGGGTGGTCGGCCGCCAGCCGGTGGGCCACGCGGGCGCCCCGGTCGTGCGCCAGCACGGCAAACCGGGTGTGGCCCAGGTGCTGCATCACGGCCAGCATGTCGGCGGCCATGGTGCGCTTGCTGTAGAGCGCATGCTCTGCATCACCGTTGCCTGGGGCCGGGCTCCCCAAGGGCTTGGCCGAGTCCCCGTACCCCCGCAGGTCGGCCAGTACCAGCGTGAAATGCTGTGCCAGCGCGGGCGCCACCTTGTGCCAGATCGCACTGGTTTGTGGATGGCCGTGCAGCAGCAGCAGCGGCGGCCCACTGCCGCCCACCAGGGCGTGGATGTGCTGCCCGTCGGGCGTGGCTACGCGGTGGGGAGTGAAGCCGGGGAAAAGTGGGGTGGTGGCCATTGGGGTTTGTCTCCGGCAGATTGGTGGTGTTCTGTCTGACGGGCATCTTATGAGTGATTGAAAACGGCATAAAGTCATTCAAAATCACTTCATTCATAAACCAAAAGCACGAATAAACCCTATGGACGGCTTTTCGGACCTGCGCTTTTTTGCTTTGCTCATGAAGGAAGGCAGCCTGGCCGCCGCAGCGCAGCAGATGGGGATCACCCCCCCGGCTGTGAGCCGGCGCCTGGCGCAGCTGGAGCACCGGCTGGGCGTGCGGCTATTGCACCGCACGACGCGCCGCATCAGCCTTACGCCCGAGGGCGAGACCTACCTGCTCGACGGTGCGCGCATCCTCGGCGATCTGGAGGCGCTGGAGCGCACAGTGGCGGGCGCGCGCAGCTCTCCGCGCGGGCTCATCAAGCTGGCCGCCACGCTGGGCTTTGGCCGCGCACACATTGCACCTGCCTTGTCGGCGTTTGCACGCGCCTTCCCTGAGGTCGAGGTGCAACTGCACCTGACCGACCGGCCCGTCAACCTGGTGGAGCAAGGTTTTGACGCCGTTGTGCGCTTTGGTGATTTGCCCGACTCGCGACTGACCGCGCGCCGGCTGCTGGCCAACCAGCGCGTGTTGTGCGCGTCACCCGCTTACCTGGCCTTGGCGGGCGAGCCCACACAGCCCGCTGACCTGCTGGCCCACCAGTGCATCGTGATCCGCGAGAGTGACGAAACCTATGGCACCTGGCACTTGCGCCAGGGCGAGCGGCAAGAAACCCTGAAGGTGCGCGGCATGCTCAGCACCAACGATGGCGCAGCCGCCACGGTCTGGGCACTGGAGGGCCATGGCGTGCTCATGCGGTCGGAATGGGATGTGGCGCCACATCTGGCCGCAGGCCGACTACAGCGCGTGCTGGCCGGGTGGATGCTGCCCGCTGCGGACGTGACCCTGGTCTATCCAACCAAAAGTGATCTGTCAGCCAAAACGCGGGCCCTGGCGGATTTCTTGCGGGAGTGGTTTGCACAGCGCCCCACGGCAACGCAGCGCACAACAAACAGTGCTTGAGATGGCCCATTCCGTGCCGATAACAAGGGGATGCAAATCTCCGGCGCCAACTCCACCAATGCTGCCTCCCGCGGGGCGGCCAGCAGCAACATCGCGAAGCTTCAGAAACAGCTGCGTGAGTTGACCGACGAACTGCGGGGCGTAGCCGGACAGGACATCGACGCCAAGGCCAAGCAGGAAAAGATCAAGCTGCTGCAGGCGCAGATCCAGATGGTGCAGCAACAGATTGCTGCCATTGCACGGCAAAGCCAGCAGGAGCAGGCCGCCAGACAACAGCAGGCCCAGGCGACCAGGGACCCGAGCACGAAAGCGGCACCCGCACCTGCAGGCCGTCGCACACCTGGCCTGGGTGACACCGTCGACACTTTTGCGTGAGCACGGCGACCCGTGGGAATCGGGTCGGTGGGTGAAACTCTCAGAAGAGCGCTATTTTTTCCATAGCAAACAGCGCTTTACAAAAAAGCGCTGCAGGCACTTCAACCCGTAGAGAGTCCCGCCCCGCTCGCAACGGGTGTCAGCGTGATGGCGGCAAAAGGCATGTGGTGCATCAACTCGCGCAGGACCAGCAGCGTGGCGGCCAAGGTGGGGCTCGCGGGCAACCCCTCGTGTGCAGGAGGCCGGCCTTGGGCCACGGCGGCAAGGCGGTTGAACAAACGCTCCATGGCCTCCAGGGGCAAAACCCGGGTGGGTGCTTCGGCAACACCCGCCAGGGTGGCGATCTCGTGCAGGGCGGGGTCTGTGGAACATGGAATCACCACCACCCCTTCGGGTACCCATTGGCGGTGGCGCGTGTGTGCCGCATAGACCTCGTCTTCCACCCAGGCGATGGCCGTCTCCAGTTCCAGCGGGGTGGGTAGCGTGCTGCGGAAAAAATCACGCGCGGTCTTCTCGCTTCCCAGGGCGAGCGTCAGCACCACGGACGGCGTTGTTGGGTCGATTCCCGTTGCCAACAGGGTGTGCTCGGCGCCCATGTGCAAGGCGGTGACGCATTGACCGGGTGCAGCCAGCCCGTGCGCCTGCCGGTACAGGGCAGAGATATCAAAACGGGGCTCGGCGACTTGGGGCAGCAGCGAGGCTGACGGACTGTGGGATGCAAAGGGCGCGGGCCGGGGTGAGGTCATGGTGGCTCCGATTCTTCAAACAGCGGCGGTGCGGGCGAGCGATGGCGGTCAGCGCAGGCCCGTGTGGGCTCGCGCATCTTTTCACGGCTTTACCGGTGGGGCAACAAAACGCTGGTGAATCTCTACCGTCAACGCCTCGATGCGTGCCGTGAGTTCGCGGGTCTGTTCGGTGAGCAGGGTGTTCTGCTGAAGCAGCTCTAGCACCTGTGCCGCGCTCTGGGCGGCGATGGACTGGCGCTGCTCATTGGCAATGGCCAGCGCTTCGCGGTGCTGCGCATCAGCTTCCGCATGGCTTTTGTCCCGCGCAGCCTGCCGCGTCTGGGCCAGCAGGATAAGCGGGGCGGCATAGGCCGCCTGCAGGCTGAACGCCAGGTTGAGCAGGATGAACGGATAGAGGTCGAACTTGGCGATGCCCAGTACGTTGATGAATATCCAGGTGGCCACGATCAGCGTCTGCGCCCCCAGAAACAGGGGCGTGCCAAAGAAGCGCGCAAAGGCCTCCGCCCGCAGTGCGAACCGGTCCGTCCCGAACGTGGGCGCCAGATGCGCATGGCGCCGATGAAAGCGCAGGTGGTCGGTTGGTGGAGGGCCCTCTGCAGAAGGTGCTGCGGGGTGTGCGGGGTGATGGGCAGGGGCAGTCATGGGTTCTCTCCAAAGCGGGCCGGGCGTTCGCGCAATCGGCAAAACCGTTGCTGCACTCTACGCGCTCGCCCATCCACACACCTGCACATCCGCAAATGGGGGCGCCGCCCCTTGCTGCCGGGCTCTGACAAGCGCTGACAGCGCGCTCCTACAGGCCCTGTGCGGCACCCTGCCTAAAGTCAGATCCATCGATAAACGAGCCTTTGCGCCACCCCAACCGGCGCCGCCCTTTCCAGCCACACGCCCACAACACCGCCGGAGCACCCCATGCGTATTCATGCCCAGCCACGCCGCCCCTCACCATGGCCCCTGGTGGTCGGCGCAGCCGCCTTGATGGCCGCGCTGGCACTGACTGCCTGCTCCACACCGCGCACGCCCGAGGGCATCCAGCCCGTGACGGGGTTTGACGTGGACCGCTACGCAGGGCACTGGCACGAAGTGGCACGCATCGAAAACTCCTTTGAGCGCGGCCTGACCCAGACCAGCGCCACCTACAGCCGCAATGCCGAAGGCACGATCAAGGTGGTCAACCGTGGCTATGACCCGGTACGCAAGGTGTGGAAGGAAGCCGAGGGCACGGCCCGCTTTGTGGACGATCCCACGCGCGCTGCACTCAAGGTGTCATTCTTCGGGCCTTTTTACGGCGGCTACAACGTGGTGGCGCTCGATGAAAACTACCAGTGGGCCATGGTGGTGGGCTCGAGCAAGGACTACCTGTGGGTGTTGTCACGCACCCCCACCCTGCCCGGACACGTGCGCGAGCACCTCATGGAGCGGGCGCAGACGCTGGGTATGGACGTGCGCAGGATTCTGTGGACACCCCCTGCCAGCGAACAACATGCCCGGCGGGCCGTGATGACCTGAGAAGGTACGACCCGGCCATTTCGAGAATGCTATATTTTCAATAGCGCACTGCGCTTTACCAGCAAGCGCTATCGGCTATTTTCATCAAAATTCATCAGTCCAAAACCGGCACCGTGGCCGCCGCCACCAGCCGCTGGGTGTACGGATGCTGCGGCGCATCCAGCACGTCTGTCACGCTGCCGCTTTCGAGCAGGGCACCGTCCTTCATCACCACCACGTCGTGCGCCATGGCACGGATGACATCCACGTCGTGGGTGATGAGCAGGTAGCTCAGGCCCTTCTCTTTTTGCAGGCGCTGCAGCAAGCCCAGCACCTGCTGCTGGATGGTCACGTCCAGGGCGCTGGTGGGCTCGTCCAGCACCAGCACCTGGGGTTGCACGATGAGCGCCCGGGCGATGGCCAGGCGCTGGCGCTGGCCGCCAGAAAATTCATGCGGGTAGCGCTCGAGCAGGCGCGGGTACTGTGCTTCGGCAAGCCCCACCTCCTCCAGGGCCGCCTCGACGCGGGCGCGGCGCTGGGCCACGGTCAGTGTGGGTTCGTGCACCTTGAGGCCCTCGCCCACGATCTCCTCCACCGTGAGGCGCGGAGACAGCGATGAGAACGGGTCTTGAAACACCACCTGCACCCGGCGGCGCAGCTGCTGGTTGGCCGGTGTATTGCGCATGGCGGGCTGCTGCCATGCCTGCCCACCCACCTGCAATTCGCCTGCGTAAGGCAATAGGCCCAGGATGGCTTGGGCCAGCGTGGATTTTCCCGAGCCGGACTCCCCCACCACACCCAGCGTCTGGCCTGGCAGCAACTGCAGCGCGGCGCCCTGCACAGCCACAAACTCGCCCTTCTTGAACCACCCTCGCACACCGGGCAGCGGCGTGGGGTACACCACGCGCAGGTCCTGCGTCTTCACGACCGGGGCGGTGCCTGCGGGCGGGTCGACCTCGACCACATCGCGGCGGGGCTGGCTAGCGATGAGGCGCCGGGTGTAGGCATGCCGGGGGGCGCCAAACACCTCGGCCACGGGGCCCTGCTCCACCAGCACGCCCTGCTCCATCACGGCCACGCGGTCGGCAAAGCGGCGTACCAGGTTCAGGTCATGCGTGATCAGCAGCACCGCCATGCCGTTCTGACGCTGCAGGTCGCTGAGCAGGTCGAGGATCTGGCCACGCAACGTCACATCGAGTGCGGTGGTGGGTTCGTCGGCCAGCAGCAGCTTCGGCGCGCTGGCCAGGGCCATGGCGATCATCGCGCGCTGGCGCTGGCCGCCTGAGAGTTGGTGCGGGAAGCTGTTGGCACGGCGCGCAGGCTCGGGGATGCCGGTCTGGGCCAGCAGCTCGACGGCGGCCTGCGCGCACTGGGCCCCGGTCAGGCCTTTTTTGAGCTGCAGGATTTCTGCAATCTGCAGGCCAATGGTCATCAGCGGGTTGAGCGCGGTCATGGGCTCCTGGAACACCATGGCGATGTCGCCACCACGCACGCCGCGCATCTCGCGTTCGGTCAGCGCCAGCAGTTCTCCACGCCCCTGCAGCAGCGCCTGGCCGGAGATGGCTGCATCGCCCGCCAGCCGCAGCAGGCTCAGCGCCGTGATGGTTTTGCCCGAGCCGGACTCACCCACCAGCGCCAGTTTTTCGCCCGCTGCAATGCTGAAGTTGACGCCCCGCACCACCTCTTTGGCGCCAAAGCGAACGTGGAGGTCCTGAACCTGCAACAAAGGGGTCATGGCCGAAGGGGTGGTCACTGGTCGGCCTTTCGGGGGTCCAGGGCATCGCGCAGCGCGTCGCCCATGAAGGTCAGCAGCAACAAGGTGGTGACCAGCACCGCAAAGGTGGACAGCGAAATCCACCACGCATCAATGCTGTTCTTGCCCTGGTTCAGCAGCTCACCCAGCGACGGCGTGCCCGGTGGCACACCCAGGCCCAGGAAGTCGAGCGAGGTCAGTGCCAGGATGGCGCCACTCATGCGAAACGGCAAAAAGGTGACCACGGGCGTCAGGCTGTTGGGCAGGATGTGGCGCCAGATGATCTGAGCATTGCCTACGCCCAGGGCCCGCGCGGCCTTCACGTAGTCGAGCTGGCGGTTGCGCAGAAACTCGGCACGCACGTAGTCCGACAGCCCCATCCAGCCAAACAGCGAGAGTAGGATGAGCAGCAGCGCGATGCTGGGTGCAAACACGGCGCTGAAGATGATGAGCAGGTACAGCTCGGGCATGGAGCCCCAGATCTCGATGAAGCGCTGGAAGGCCAAGTCCGTCTTGCCCCCAAAAAAACCCTGGATGGCGCCGGTGAGCATTCCCAGCAGCACGCCGGTGACCGTGAGCGCCAGGCCAAACAGCACGCTCACGCGAAAGCCGTAGAGCAACTGCGCCAGCAGGTCACGCCCCCTGTCGTCCGTTCCCAGCCAGTTGTCGGCCGTGGGCGCAGACGGGTTGGGCGCCTTGGCAAAGTAGTTGAGCGTGTTGGGGCCGTAGGGGTTCAAGGTGTACAGCGCCCAATTGCTGCCCGCACTCAGGCGATCCTTGATGAAGGGATCGAGGTAGTCCGTAGGGGTCTCGAAGTCCCCGCCAAACGTCTTTTCGGGGTAGTCCTTCAGCATGGGGAAGTAGGTCTGCCCTTCGTAGCGCACGACGAGGGGCTTGTCGTTGCTGACCAGCTCGGCACACAGGCTGACCAGCACCAGGGCGCAGAAGATCAGCAGGCTCCAGTAACCCAGGCGGTTGCGCTTGAAGCGCAGCCAGGCACGGCGCGAGGGAGAAAGCGAAGGCGATGCGGAAGCAGAACTCATCAGGGCCATGGGTTCGTTCGGGCTAGTCAAACTTCACGCGCGGGTCGACCCACACATAACAAAGGTCACTGACCAGCTTGGTAACCAGCCCGATCAGCGTGAAAAGATACAGCGTGCCCAGCACCACCGGGTAGTCGCGGCGGATCACACTCTCATAACTGAGCAGGCCCAGGCCGTCGAGCGAGAACAGGGTCTCGATCAGCAGAGAGCCCGCAAAGAATGCGCCGATGAAGGCCGCCGGAAACCCGGTGACGATGGGAATGAGTGCATTGCGGAACACATGCTTCCACAGCACCTGCCGCTCGCTGAGCCCCTTGGCGCGGGCCGTGAGTACATATTGTTTGCGGATCTCTTCCAGAAAGGCGTTCTTGGTCAACATTGCCGTCACGGCAAAACTGCCCAGCACCATGGCCGTCACAGGCAGCGTGATGTGCCACAGATAGTCCACGATGCGCGCGCCCCACGACATCTCATCCCAGTTGGCCGACGTGAGACCGCGCAATGGAAACCATTGCAATTGCCCACCAAAAATGACCAGCAGCGCCACGCCCAGCACAAAGCCCGGGATGGCGTAGCCCACCAGGATGAGCAGCGTGGTCACCAGGTCAAACCGCGAACCGGCACGCACCGCCTTCGCCACGCCCAGCGGCACGGCCACCAGGTAGCTGATGAAAAAAGTCCACAGGCCCAGGCTGATGGAAACCGGCAGTTTTTCCTTCACCAGTTGCCACACATCCTTGTTCTGGAAAAAGCTCTTGCCCAGGTCGAACCGTGCGAACTGGCCCAGCATCTGCAGGAAGCGCTCGTAAGCGGGTTTGTCGAAGCCGTACAGCGCCTTGATCTGCTCCAGCCGTTTGGGGTCCACACCCTGCGCACCCCGGTAACTCAGGCCGCCACCTTCGGCACCACCACCGCCCACACCGGCCTTGGCCTCGGCCATGTACTGTTCCACCGGACCGCCCGGCACGAACTGGATCACCACAAAAGTCAGCAAGAGCACGCCCAGCAGCGTGGGCAGCATGAGCAAGACACGTTTGAGGATGTAGGCAAACATGGGTGGGCGGTCTTGTTGTTATTTCTTGTCTGGCGCGGTTTGGGGCGGAATGCGCGCCCACCACGTGTCGATGACCCACCCTTCGCCGCTGGCGTAAGGCGGCACCGTGGCAGGCCGTGCCAGCCGCCAGGCGTTGTAGGCCATGCGGTGGGTGCCAGCCGTCCACTGCGGAATCAGGTAGTGGCTGTGCGCGATGATGCGCTCCAGGGCGTGGCAGGCGGGCAGCAATTGCGCCTCGGTCTTGGCCGAGGTCATGGCCTTGATCATGGCGTCCACCGCAGGGTTCTTGACACCGACGAAGTTGCCGGAGTCCTCCACATCGGCCGCCTGGCTGCCGAACATGTCGGCAAACTCCTGGCCCGGGTTGTTGGTGCCCTGGTAGGCGATGGAGGTAATGTCGAAGTCGAACTTCTGCAGCCGCTGCTGGTACAGCGCAAAGTCCACCGTGCGAAAGCGCAGCGTGATGCCGATCTTCTCCAGATTGCGCATCCAGGGGGTGATGGTGCGCACGCCGCCTTCGTTGCTGTCCATGTATTCGAGCACCATGGCGTCGCCCTTGGCGTTGCGCAGCGTGCCATCGCGCACCTCCCAGCCAGCGTCCTTGAGCAAAGCCTGGGCGCGCCGCAGGTTGGCGCGCAGAGACGAATCGCCATCCGTGCGCGGGGCCACCGTCATGGGGCCAAAAGCCGACGCCGGAATATCCTTGCGATAGGGCTCCATCAACGCGAGTTCTTCGGGCGATGGGCTCCCTTTGGTTTCGCATGCCGTGTTGCCAAACAGGCCGTTCACCCGCTGGTAGGCGCCATAGAACATCTGGCGGTTCATCCATTCGTAGTCCATGGCCAGGCCCAGGGCCTCGCGCACCCGGGCGTCCTGCAACAGCGGGCGACGGGTATTGAGCACATAGCTCTGAAAACCCGAAGGGAGCTTGTGCACAAACTCGCCTTTGACGAGTTCACCCGTGTCGAACTTCTTGCCCGTCACGCGCCGGGCCCAGTCACCCGCGCTGAAAAACCGCATGAGGTCGAACTCGCCCGCCTTGAGGGCCTCCAGCCGCGCGGTGTTGTCCTTGTAGATCTTGACAAGGATGTTGTCGAAATTGGCCGTGCCCTTGCGCACGTTCAGATCACGCGCCCAATATTGCGGGTCACGCACATAGGTGATGTCCTTGCCAAACCGCACCGGGCCGATTTTGTAGGGGCCACTGCCGATGGGAATATCCATCACCACCTGGTCAAACGGCTTGGCCTTGCCGTTCTCGACGCCCCAGTCGCGGCTGAACACCGGCAGGCCACCTACGGTGAGGGGCAGCTCGCGATTGGGCAGCTTGAAGCGGTAACGCACGGTGCGGTCGTTGATCACGTCCACGCCCGCCACCTCGATCAGCAGCGTCTTGTAGGCAGGGGATGTGAAGGGGCCCACCAGCGTGTCGTAGCTGTGCTTCACATCCTGCGCCAGCACCGGCTTGCCGTTGTGAAAACGCGCCTCGGGCCGCAGGCGGAAGGTGGCGGACAAGCCGTCGGGGGCAACTTCTACATCTTCGGCCAGCAGGCCATAGCCGGTGGCTGTTTCGTCCATCGAACCGGCAAGCAGTGAATCGAACATCAGCGACGACAAGTACGCTGGTGCGTTACCTTTGATGGTGAACGGGTTGTATTTGTCAAAGGTGGACACCCGCAGGTTGCTGACCAGACGCAGCTCGCCACCTTTGGGCGCATCAGGGTTCACATAGGCAAAGTGCGCAAACCCGGAGGGATAACGCGGCTCGCCCCACAGGGCATACCCATGCGCAGCCCACGCCGGAACCGCACACCCCATCAGCAAAAAAGTCAGCCAAAACCGCATGCGACAATTCTGCACTACGTTCGCCGGGCCTCGCTGCAGATCGCGCATATCCACATGCACCAGGCCGCCCGCCGACATTTCGCCATTCCAAAAGGAGATTGAACATGGGTTTTCTGACCGGCAAGAAGCTGCTCATCACGGGTGTGTTGTCCAACCGCTCCATCGCCTACGGCATCGCCAAGGCCTGCCATGCGCAGGGTGCCGAGCTGGCTTTCAGCTACGTGGGCGAGCGCTTCAAGGACCGCATCACCGACTTTGCCGCCGAGTTCGACTCCAAGCTGATCTTTGATTGCGATGTGGGCAGCGACGAGCAGATCGATCGCATGTTTGCCGACCTGGCCCAGGTGTGGCCAAAATTTGATGGTTTTGTGCACAGCATTGGATTTGCGCCCCGTGAGGCGATTGCCGGCAATTTCCTCGAAGGCCTGTCTCGCGAAGGTTTCCGCATTGCGCACGACATCAGCGCCTACAGCTTCCCGGCCATGGCCAAGGCCGCCCTGCCCTACCTGAACGACAAGTCGTCGCTGCTCACGCTGTCGTACCTGGGCGCGCTGCGCACCATTCCCAACTACAACACCATGGGCCTGGCCAAGGCCAGTCTGGAAGCATCGGTGCGCTATCTGGCCGAAGCCGTCGGCCGCACCGAAGACGGCCGCAGCATCCGCGCCAACGGCATCAGCGCGGGCCCCATCAAGACGCTGGCTGCAAGCGGCATCAAGGACTTTGGCAAGCTGCTCAGCCGCGTGGCCGATGCCTCGCCCCTGCGCCGCAACGTGACGATCGAGGACGTGGGCAATGTGGCGGCCTTCCTGCTGTCGGACCTGGCATCGGGCATGACCGCCGAGATCACCTACGTGGACGGCGGCTTCAGCCAGACGGCAGGCCTGAGCGCAGACCAAGTCTGATTTCGCCTCGAAATTTGAGTCAAAACAGGCTCCAGCGCTTGATACAAAAGCGCAATAAGCTATCAATTAAATAGCAAATGCAACGCAGAAGCTACCTGGCCTGGCTGGCGTTCGCAGCCCTCCCCGCACTTTCCACACGTCCTGGCCATGCAGCAGATGCTCCGGCTCTGCTGCTGGCCAATGTGTACCGGCCGGGTATGGCGTTGGCGGACTATTGGGTCAGCGAAAAGTACGACGGCGTGCGTGGCTACTGGGACGGCCACACGCTGCGCACCCGGGGTGGTGAAACGGTAGTGGCCCCCGCGTGGTTCACCGCCAGCTGGCCCAGCACCCCCATGGATGGCGAACTGTGGGCTGGGCGCGGGCGCTTTGCGCACGCGCAGTCCACCACGCGCCAGCAGCAGCCCAACGACGTGGCCTGGCGGCAGATGCGCTTCATGGTGTTTGACCTGCCCCGGCACGGCGACACGTTTGACGAGCGACTGCGGTCGCTCAACGCCTTGGTGATGCAGATCAACCAGCCTTGGGTCCAGGCGGTGCCCCAAAAGCGCATCGAAAACGATGCGGCCCTCCAGGCCCTGTTGCAACGTACGGTGCGGGCGGGCGGCGAAGGCCTGATGCTGCACCGGGGCAGCTCGCACTACCAGTCTGGCCGCAGCGATGATCTGGTGAAGGTCAAGACCCACGATGACACGGAAGCCCGCGTCGTTGCCCACCTGCCGGGCAAGGGTCGCCACGCAGGGCGCATGGGAGCCCTGCTGGTGGAAATGCCCTCGGGTCAGCGCTTTCGGTTGGGCGCGGGCTTCAGCGATGCGCAACGGGCTGACCCTCCGCCGGTGGGCAGCTGGGTTACCTACCGGTTTCGCGGAACACACGACGGCGGCCTGCCGCGTTTCGCGAGTTTTGTGCGTGTGCGGGAAGACATGCCTGCTGCACGCTGATCGAGCGCCAAGCCAGGCAACCCGCCCTTCCACAACGGACAGGCCTTTTCAGCGCTTTCGTCAATGTGGTCAGTTGGGCAGCAGTACCTTGTCCACAACGTGAATCACGCCGTTGGACTGGTACACATCGGCAATGGTCACGCTGGCCATGCCACCCTTTTCATCGCTGACCATGATGCTGGAGCCACTGGCCTTGGCGGTGAGTGTGCCGCCTGCCACTGTCTTGAAGCTGGCCATGCCCTTGCCGTCGGCGATCATCTTGGAAAGCGCTGCGGCATCGTACTTACCTGCAACCACGTGGTAGGTAAGCACCTTGGTCAGCGTCGGCTTGTTCTCGGGCTTGAGCAGGGTGTCCACGGTACCAGCGGGCAAAGCGGCAAAGGCGGCATTGGTGGGTGCAAACACGGTGAAGGGACCGGTGCCCTTCAGCGTTTCGACCAGGCCTGCGGCCTTCACGGCAGCCACCAGCGTGGTGTGGTCCTTGGAGTTCACTGCATTGTCGATGATGTCTTTGCTGGCGAGCATGGGCGCGCCACCCACCATGACCTGCGCCATGGCAGGTACAGCGGCCGCAGCCATGGCAGCGGCCAATGCAATGGTGGCCATACGGGTGTTGAATCGGTGGGTCATGAGAATCTCCTGAAAGTGATGTAGGGACTGACACCGCCTGAAAATCACGCGGCTGACAGGCAATACGGGGGTACTTGTTCAGCGGATTCAAACCCTCCAAACTAAAAAATCGCTCCCCGGCGGTGCCGGGGAGCGATTTTTAGAACGCGTTCACGATCTTGGGCCGGGTGAACGACCCCACTAGCCGATCACCACGGCGTCAAACCGCACTCACACGTTGCGGCCGTAAGGTCCGTCGTCGCCCACCTGTACCAGGTTCTTGGCGGTGGCCAGCGGCTTGGTGTTCTTGCCGGTCTTGGCGGTTGTGTCGGCCACGCAGTCCGCGTAGTAGCGCACCTGGCCGTTTTCATCCTCCACCTCCACCAGGCCGTGGATATCGGTCTCAAAGCCCGGGCACAGTTTGGCGAATTCGCGGGCGAACTTGAGGTAGTCCACGATCTTCTTGTTGAACACTTCGCCCGGAATCAGGAGCGGAATGCCCGGTGGGTACGGCGTGACCAGGCCCACGGTGATGCGGCCTTCGAGCTGGTCGATCTCCACGCGCTCGGTCTGGCGGTGCGCGATGTGCGCGTACGCATCCGAAGGCTTCATGGCGGGCGTGAGGTCCGACAGGTACATCTCGGTGGTCAGGCGCGCAATGTCGTACTTGGCGTACATCTCGTGCACGTGCTGGCAAAGGTCCTGCAGGCCCATGCGCTCATAGCGCTTGTGCTGCTGACAGAACTCCGGAAGGATGCGCCACATGGGCTGATTCTTCTCGTAGTCGTCCTTGAACTGCTGCAGCGCGGTGAGCAGCGTGTTCCAGCGGCCCTTGGTGATGCCGATGGTGAACATCACGAAGAAACTGTACAGGCCCGTCTTCTCCACCACCACGCCGTGCTCGGCGAGGTACTTGGTGACGATGGACGCGGGGATGCCGGTCTTGTCGAACTTGCCGTCCAGGTTCAGGCCCGGCGTGACGATGGTCGACTTGATCGGGTCCAGCATGTTGAAGCCATCGGCCAGTTGGCCGAAGCCGTGCCACTTGGCGCCGGCTTTCTTGCTCTTGCTATCGCTGCGGATGATCCAGTCCTCCGCGCGGCCGATACCTTCGTCCACCAGCTTCTCGGGGCCCCAGACCTTGAACCACCAGTCCTTCTTGCCGAAGTCGTCTTCAATCTGGCGCATGGCGCGACGGAAGTCGAGTGCCTCCAGGATGCTCTCTTCCACCAGCGCGGTCCCCCCGGGCGGCTCCATCATCGCGGCCGCCACGTCGCAGCTGGCGATGATGCTGTACTGCGGGCTGGTGCTGGTGTGCATCAGGTAGGCCTCGTTGAAGAGGTGGCGATCGAGCTTGGTGGTCTGCGAGTCCTGCACCAGCACATGGCTGGCCTGGCTGATGCCGGCCAGAAGCTTGTGGATGGACTGCGTGGCATACGTCACCGAATGCTTGGGACGCGTGCGCTTCTTGCCCATGGCATGGTAGGTGCCGTAGAACGGATGGAAGGCCGCGTGCGGCAACCAGGCCTCGTCGAAGTGCAGGTTCTCCACGTAGCCATCGAGCATGCCCTTGATGGTCTCGGTGTTGTACAGCACGCCGTCGTAGGTGGACTGCGTGAGGGTCAGCACGCGCGGCTTGACCTTCTTGGCGTCCACACCCTTGAGCAGCGGGTTGGCCTTGATCTTGGCCTGGATGGCTGCTGGCTCGAACTCGCTTTGCGGGATGGGGCCGATGATGCCGAAGTGGTTGCGCGTGGGCTTCATGAACACCGGGATGGCCCCGGTCATGATGATGCTGTGCAGGATGGACTTGTGGCAGTTGCGGTCCACCACCACCACATCACCGGGGGCCACGGTGTGGTGCCACACCATCTTGTTGGACGTGGACGTGCCGTTGGTCACGAAGAAGCAGTGGTCGGCATTGAAGATGCGCGCGGCATTGCGCTCGCTCTCGCCAATGGCGCCGTTGTGGTCCAGCAGTTGGCCCAATTCTTCCACCGCGTTGCACACATCGGCGCGCAGCATGTTCTCGCCGTAGAACTGGTGGTACATCTGGCCCACGGGGCTCTTGAGGAAGGCGACGCCGCCCGAGTGGCCGGGGCAGTGCCAGCTGTACGAGCCGTCTTCGGCGTAGTCGAGCAGCGCCTTGAAGAACGGCGGCTGTACACCCTCCAGATAGCTCTTGGCCTCGCGGATGATGTGGCGCGCCACGAATTCGGGGGTGTCCTCGAACATGTGGATGAAGCCGTGCAGTTCGCGCAGGATATCGTTGGGCAGATGGCGGCTGGTCTTGGTCTCGCCGTGCACGTAGATCGGCACCTCAGTGTTCTTGCGGCGCACCTCGCCGATGAAGTTGCGCAGGCTCAGAACGATCGGATCGAGGCCTTCGCCCTCCGAGAATTCCTCATCGTCGATGGACAAAATGAACGCACTGGCGCGGCTTTGCTGCTGCGCGAACTGCGACAGATCACCATAGCTGGTGACCCCGACCACCTCGAACCCTTCGGCCTCGATGGCCTGCGCCAGCGCGCGAATACCGAGCCCCGAAGTGTTCTCGGAACGATAGTCTTCATCGATGATGATGATGGGAAAGCGAAACTTCATGCGCAGCCTCCGTGCAACCGTGCCCTGCCCGGCCAAAAAACGAAATAGGCGCGAAGTGTAAGGAATAACGTTGACGCGCCTTTGAACTGCAACCCTTTTGACCCAGAATGTGGTGCACTAAACACAACCACAACAAGGAGTTGGCTATGGAGGAATCCACCATCTGGTGGCTGGCAGCAGGGGCTGTGGTCGTTGTAGAGCTGCTCACCGGTACGTTCTATTTGCTGATGGTAGCCATCGGCCTGGTGGCTGCAGCCCTGGCCGCCCATCTGGGCCTGCCCACTACTGTTCAGGTTGTGGCGGCGGCCGTCGTGGGAGGAGGAGCGGTGGTGGGCTGGTACTACCTCAAGAAAAAGCGTCCCGGAGATCCCTCCGCCCGCGCCGACCGCAGCGTCAACATGGACGTGGGCGAAACCATCCTCATTGAGGGCTGGAACGCGGACGGCACCACTACAGTGAAATATCGGGGTGCCACTTGGACAGCCATCCACCGCCCCGGTGTCACCCCCTCCACAGGCATGCACCGGGTTGCGGAACTGGTGGGCAATCGCCTGCTGGTAGATCCGCTCTAAAAAGGCCGCGGCCGCTTCACCTTCACAGATCAACAACGAAAAGAGAGGTTTCTCATGGAAATTGCCGTCGTCATTCTCATCATTGCCGTGATCTTCGTCGCACGCTCCGTCAAGGTCGTGCCCCAGCAGAACGCCTGGGTCAAAGAACGCCTGGGCAAGTACGCAGGCACACTCACGCCGGGGCTGAACTTTCTGGTGCCCTTTGTGGACAAGGTTGCCTACAAACACAGCCTGAAAGAAATCCCGCTCGACGTGCCCAGCCAGGTCTGCATCACCCGCGACAACACACAATTGCAAGTGGACGGCATCCTGTATTTCCAGGTGACCGACCCGATGCGCGCAAGCTACGGCTCCAGCAACTACATCGTGGCCGTGACGCAGTTGGCACAGACCTCGCTGCGCTCGGTCATCGGCAAGCTGGAACTGGACAAGACCTTTGAAGAGCGGGACATCATCAACGCCCAGGTCGTTCAAGCCATTGACGAAGCAGCCCTGAACTGGGGCGTGAAGGTGCTGCGCTATGAAATCAAGGACCTGACACCACCCAAGGAAATCCTGCATGCCATGCAGGCTCAGATCACGGCAGAACGCGAAAAACGCGCGCTGATTGCCGCCTCCGAAGGCCGCCGCCAGGAACAGATCAACATCGCCACCGGCGAACGCGAAGCCTTCATTGCCCGCTCCGAAGGTGAAAAGCAGGCCGTCATCAACAAGGCCCAGGGCGAGGCCGAATCCATCAAGGCCGTGGCTGAAGCCAATGCCCAGGCCATCGAGCGCGTGGCCGCCGCCATCCGCCAGCCCGGCGGCGAACAGGCCGTACAGCTCAAGGTCGCGGAAAAGGCCGTGGAGGCGTACAGCCAGGTGGCAGCGGACTCGACCACCACGCTCATCGTGCCGAGCAACATGACCGAGGTGTCGGCACTGATCGGCTCGGCGATGAAAATGGTGCAAACCACCGGCACTCCACGCAACTGAGATCAAACGGCAGGCCGACGCCATCGGCCCTGATCCCAGTGAACCGGCGAACCGAGCACGCTGCAAGGCACAAGCCGCCAGCGCCCGGTGCCGGTTTTTTGATTCCAGGCATGGGTGTTCGTCCACGCTGCCGGTTGTTCCACAACCCCTTTGCTGAGCAAACAGCGAAGGCGTGCCACGGTGTAAGGCCGGCATGGTGTCGGCTAGGATGAAGTGCCATTTCGCTTTCCTACCGAGACACCTTCACGTGCAAGTACCCATGGGTGCCACCCTCATCGTCAGCATGCTGTGCGTGCATTTGCTGTGCTTTAGCGCCATGTTCCTGCTGATCAGCACGCGCCTGCATGGTAAGAAGATGGGCATGGAAGTTTTCGCCATCGGCAACTTCTTGCTGGGCTCAGCCTACGTGTTGCAGCTGGTGGGCGGCCCCCGGGGTGGAACGCGATGAGCGTGGCCAACCATACGCTCACCCTGTGTGCACCGGCAGTCTACGCGGTAGGTGCCATGCGGTTCTTCGGTCGAGCGGCCCCGCTGTGGCGCCCTCTCCTCACACTGGCCCTTGCCTACGCCGCTGCGCAGTTAGTGGTGCAATGGACGCTGGGAACAGAGGTCCGCTACGCCATGCTGGCGGGCGCCTCTGCCCTGCTCTTTCTCGCCATGACCGCCACCGTGATCCAGGGCGCGCACACTTTTGCCAGGGATCTGCGGGCGGAAATGGTGCTGTTCGCAGTCCTGATCGGCGGCATCTTTGCCCTCAACGCCATGAAGTTCGTGATGGTTCTCAAGGACGGACTGGAGGCACTGGACATGAACAGCCGTTTCCAGACCGTGTTCTATCTCTATATGTCCTTTCTGGCGACCGTGCTGGCACCGTCCATCATCTGGCTGGTGCTGCGCAGGCTCACCGACGAACTGCGCGCCATGGCGGCCCACGACCCGCTGACGCGGCTGTTGAACCGTCGCGGCATGCTCGACGGGTTGGATGCATATTTCCGCTCACGCACTGCAGGCACTGCGCACCTGCTGATCGTGGACATCGATCATTTCAAACGCATCAATGACACATACGGTCACCAAATCGGCGACACCGTTCTGTGCCATGTGGCCGACGTGCTGAGGGACACCGCCCGCCAGGGCGACCTCGCGTGCCGCCTGGGTGGCGAAGAGTTCGTTGTTATTTGCCCGGACACCGACGCCGAGGGCGCCCTGCGCCTTGCGAGCCGCGCGCGAATGGCCATCGAGAACAGCGAAGTGGTGACCGCCGCCGCCCCAGGCGGCCCCATCCGCTGCACCGTGACCATCGGCATCTCGGCCGGTTTCGCTGGCCCACAGGAACTAGACCGCGCCATGCAACAAGCCGATGCAGCGCTGTACCGGGGCAAGCACACCGGACGCAACCGCATCGAGAGGAGCGACGACGCGCAAGAGATCGACTCCGCCACAGAATCAGCACCACTCGCGACCCGACCCGCCCACTAAAAACAACCGATACATCAGTCGGGCGCAGAAAACGCCCAAAAGCACTGCTAGAATAGTGGGCTTCGGAGAGGTGGATGAGCGGTTTAAGTCGCACGCCTGGAAAGCGTGTGTGGGCTAATCCCCACCGCGGGTTCGAATCCCGCCCTCTCCGCCATTTGGCACACAAAGCCACCCATGACTTAGGAACGACTTCCAAATCCGTTCAACACAAAGTCCCACACAAAACAAAGCTCTGTCTTGAAAGGCAGGGCTTTTTTTTTGTCCCTATGGATTGCTGGCGCCGCACGCCCGCTTGCTCGGTTGTCCCAATTCCAGCCTTGCTCTCGAAGTAGGTACTGCCTCAGTCAAAGCGAGATCGCAGGATAGCAAGAGTCCTTGGACACCCTCATACGCGCCCGGGCAGGTCACGGAGTAGCGTATGCCCTGGCATCAGTCGGCGACTCCACCCGACTCGCCCGCAGCTGCAGCCTTCGACCTCATAAGGTCATCCTCGGAGGAAAGTGTAAAGAAAAACGTGGCGCCCTTACCCTCCTCCGCCTCGGCCCAGATACGGCCGCCGTGGCGCTCCACTATCCGCTGCGCAATCGACAGGCCGACGCCCGTACCCTCATAGTCCTCCGCGCGGTGCAGCCGCTGGAAGGGAGCGAACAGCTTGCCAGCATGGGCCATGTCAAAACCTACACCGTTGTCGCGTACAAAATAGGCTGCCTCTTCTTGCTGCGGAAGGCGCCCGATTTCCACCCGGGCTTGATCGCGACCCCGCGTAAACTTGAACGCATTCGACAGAAGATTGGTCATCACCTGCTGAAGCAGCGCAGGATCCGCAGTGCAGTGGTTCAGCGGGCCAACATGGATGCCGATGCCATCACGCGCGTAGTCCGGGCGCAACTCATCAATCAGCGCATGCACAAGACTGTCCAGATCGACGCGACGCTTGATCAATGTCTGGCGCCCCAGTTTGGACAAGCGCAGCAAATCGGCAACAAGCTGGTGCATGCGCTGCGTCCCCAGGCCAATGCGGCCCAACATCTCGCGGGCCTCTGCAGGCATTTCGGACCCAAAGTCGGTTTCAAGGATCTGGGCAAACTGGGAAATGATGCGCAAAGGTGCGCGCAAATCGTGTGAGACGGAGCTGGCAAATGCCTCAAGCTCGCTATTGGCTGAGGCCAGCTCCTTGTTGCGCGCCTCTAACGCCGCCATATGCTCCTGCAACTGCAGCTCCAGCACCGCATTTTCCTGGCGCAAACTGTGGACCTCCAAGGCACGCGCAATCACCGGGAGAATGGCGCTCAGCCGGAAAGGTTTGAGTATGTAGTCGAAGGCACCAACTTTCATGGCCTGAATCGCCGAAGAAATAGTGCCATCGCCCGTCATGACGACCCCCACCATCTGCGGATCTATATCCAACGCAGCGCGCAACAACTCAATGCCATCCATCTCCGGCATGGTCAAGTCGGTCAATAGCAATTCGTACCGTTGTTCCCGTAGCGCCAGGAGTGCCGCTTTGGCAGACGTGAAGCCGACGGTTTCATAGCCCTGGGGTGTCAGCGTGTCACACAGCGCTGTCATCTGCATCACTTCGTCGTCCACGATCAAAAGGCGCGGGGCTTGCATAGGCATGTGCTTGATGCGAACTCAGGTCACAAAAAAATGGGGACATCCCGACCGAGGGGCCCAACAGCCGACGCGGAGAAACTGACGCAGTTGCATGCCTTGTTCCCTCAGAAGAACGCAAAGTCCCTGTCCTGTGTGGTAACGACACCCAATCCACAAGAGGTCTTTGTCAATTATTTCTGTGTTCAATGGTAGTTTCAAACGCTGGGCCTGTCCATTCGGCTCCGCGCACAACGTGTTGGGTGGTTGATCCGCTGTCAATTGCGCCTTGCCTTGGCCTCCGGAATACGCACAATCATTGGGCATGCACTGACCTGCGGGACAAATGCCGTGTACCGGGGCCTGCAGCAGAAGCCTGGGCGCAGTGCCAGAGAGGTTCAAGATGAAACGAGCGACGGCATCAAAAGAGGGAAACGGGTCTGTTCGCATCGCAGCAGGCCTGCTTGTTCTGGCCATGGCAGTGGCGGGGACCGTGGTATGGGGCACCCGTACCTCATCGCAAGATCCCAGGCCCCTTGAGCAGGTGATCATTGCCGCCAACACCTTCTATGCGGGCTCGTGCCCGATACTGGCTGCGCACGAGAATGGCTACTTCGGTGCCGAAGGCCTGAACGTCACAATCCAGCCGCACACCAGCGGCAAGGCCGCGCTGGACGCGGTTTTGGAGGACAAAGCCAGCCTCGGTGTATCGGCCGACATCCCCATCATGTTCGCTGGCATGCGCCAGCAGCCGATTGCCGTGATTGCCACGATCTTTGCATCGGAATCCGACTATGAAGTCGTGGGGCGCAAGGACCGGGGCATCACTACGCCAGCCAGCTTGCGAGGCAAACGCATTGGTGTATCGCTGGGCACGTCCGGACATTTCGTACTGGATGCGTTTCTCAACCGGCAAAAGCTATCGCCCAGCGACGTGACGGCAGTCGACCTCAAGCCGGAAGACATCGCGCCCGCACTGGCCCGGGGGGACATCGATGCTGCCGCAACGTGGGAACCGCACGTCAGCGCGATGAAAAAGGCCCTGGGCACCAATAGCACAGCCTTTTCCGCCACAGGCATCTACGAGGCAACCTCCAGCGTGAGCGGAACACGCGACTACGTGGAGAACAACCAGGAAGCTGTCAAAAAAGTCCTGCGCGCGCTGATCCAGGGTGGGCGGTTTTGCCAGGATGCACCCGAGCAGGCCCGAGAAATGACGGGGCGGTTCATGAAATTCAGCGCGGAGGAACTGAAAGAGCCCTGGGCGCTGTATCGCTTTCGGGTTGTGCTGGACCAGAGCCTGCTACTGACATTGGAGGACGAGGCGCGGTGGGCGATTAAGAATGGGTTGGTCGGTGACAAAAAAGAGATGCCGAATTACCTGAACAACATCCACCTAGACGGGCTGCTCGCGGTGATGCCACGCGCAGTGACGGTCATCCACTAGGAATGCCAGCGTGAAAATCGCAACCCGACTCAAACTTGCGGGACTGTTCTCCGCCGCCGTGGTAATCGTCATCAGCGCCGTGTTGTGGACCACGACGCAGCAGGTCAAAAAGGAGCTCGCCAAAAACGAGGCGGCCGGCGAAATTCTCAACGCTGTCACCGCAGTCAGACACCTGACGCTGGAGTACGTGTTGCGCCATGAAGAGCGCGCAAGGGTGCAGCGGCGCTTGAGCCAAGCGTCGCTGCTGAAGCTGCTGACCCCAATACCGGAATTCAGCGACGCCGAAGAACTTGCCATCTTGGAAGAATTCAGGCGCACCCACACGGTTGTCGACACCTTGTTCGACCAGCTTGTTGCCAACCAGCAGGAGCGCAAGGCCGCCCCACAAGCCAGCGAGGTGCTGGAGGAGTTGGACTCCCGGCTCACCGGGCAGATCATCAACCAGACGCAAGCCATGATCTCAGATGCCTTGCGTCTGTCCGTGCGAAGCCGGGAGGGCGTTCTCAAAGCCCAGCAGCGCGCCAGTGTGGCCGTGGCGGCATTCGGTGGAGCAGTTTTACTGGTCATCATGATGACGCTCCTTCTCGTGCTCAGAAGCGTGACACGACCTCTTGAAAGGCTGCGCGCCAGCACTGAGGTCGTGGGTGCAGGCAATCTTGACTATCGGCTCGATGTGACTTCCCGTGACGAGATTGGCGACTTGGCACGCGCATTCGATGCCATGACGTCAACGCTGAAGGGAACGACCGTTTCGCGCGATCAATTGGTGATGTCGAACGCGCAGCTGCAATCGGAAATCACCGAACGCAAACGCACCGAGGTTGCCTTGCGCGAGAGCCAGGAGCGCAACCTCGCGGTGGTCAACACAGCCCTGGACGGCATCGTTTCCATCGACCATGAAGGACGTATTGTCGATTTCAATGCTGCAGCCCAAGGCATTTTTGGTCATACCAAGGGCGACGTGCTTGGCCGAGACATGGCTGAGTTGCTTATCCCGCCACAGTGGCGCGCGCAGCACCGCCAAGGCCTGGAACACTACCTCGCGACCGGGCTTGGGCCAATACTGGGCCAGCGTGTGGAGCTGACGGCCCTGCGCGCCGACGGAACGGAGTTTCCGGCCGAGTTGTCCATCACACGTAGCGGCTCTGCACACCCCCCCACCTTCACCGGATTTGTGCGAGATATCAGCGAACGCAAGTTGAGCGAACAGAAGCTCCAGGCGCAGTTGGGGCGCCTTAATTTGCTGCATCAGATCACTCGCGCGATTGGAGAGCGGCAGGATCTGCCCAGCATCTTCCAGGTGGTTGTGAATAGCCTGGAGGACCAGCTTCCGGTGGATTTTGCCTGCATGTCCCTGCATGACTCATCCAACAACATCCTGGAAATCGCCAGCGTGGGGATACGCAGTGCTGTATTGGCCACGGAGCTGGTCATGACGGCTCACGAGCAGGTGACCATTGATGCCAATGGTTTGTCGCGCTGTGTACGTGGGGAACTCGTGTACGAGCCCGATATCAGTCAGGTCGCGTTTCCTTTTCCGCAACGCCTGGCGCGCGGGAAGCTGCGTTCTTTGGTCGTCGCGCCCCTGTTGACGGAAAGCCGTGTGTTCGGTGTGTTGATTACCGCGCGCCATGCAGCGCATGCCTTCAGCAGTGGTGAATGCGAATTCTTGCAGCAACTGAGTGAGCATGTCGCCCTGGCGGCGCACCAAACGCAACTCTACGGAACGCTGCACCAAGCGTACGACGATTTGCGCCTGAGCCAGCAGGCTGTGATGCAACAGGAACGCCTGGGGGCACTCGGACAAATGGCCAGCGGCATTGCGCATGACATCAACAACGCCATCTCGCCGGTGACGCTCTATACCGAGACGCTGCTGACCAATGAGCCCGGACTCAGCGCTCGCGGCCGCAATTATCTTGAAACCATTCAGCGCTCGATTGAAGACGTAGCACAGACGGTCACGCGTATGGGAGAGTTCTACCGACACCGCGAACCTCAGCTGACACTCACCCCCGTACAACTGAACCTGCTGCTGCAACAGGTCATCGACCTCACGCGCGCCAGATGGCACGACATACCTCAGCAGCGGGGTGTTGTGATCCAGTTGCGAACCGAGCTTGCGCCGGATTTGCCAGTGGTCATGGGCATCGAAAGCGAGATCCGCGAAGCATTGATCAACCTATTCTTCAACGCCATTGATGCCATGCCGGATGGCGGCACGCTGACATTGCGCACGAAGGCAGTGCAAAGGGTGGCAGACGCATCCCTTCCACTGGAGCATGTACATCTTGAGGTGGAAGACACCGGGACGGGGATGGACGAGGCGACACGACGCCGCTGCCTGGAACCATTTTTCACCACCAAGGGCGCGCGGGGCACTGGACTTGGTTTGGCGATGGTGTATGGCGTTGTGGAGCGTCACAGCGCAGAAATTGAAATCGACAGCACACAGGGGCTGGGGACAACCATGCGCCTGGTGTTTTCGGTGCCCTTTGTCGCGGCGGCTCTTGCATCGACTGAAATACTCGATGTATCCATCCCGCGCCTGCGTCTCTTGATCGTGGACGATGATCCTATGCTGCTCAAATCGCTGCGCGACGTCCTGGAGGTGGACGGTCATGACGTGACCACCGCCAATGGCGGACAGGCAGGGATCGACGCTTTTCGCGCAACACAAGAAGCGGGGGAAACGTTTGCCATGGTCATCACGGACCTGGGCATGCCGCATATCGATGGACGCAGGGTCGCCGAAGCCGTGAAGCAAATGTCACCGTTGACACCGGTCATTCTCCTGACCGGTTGGGGGCGCAAGCTGATGTCCAATGGAGAGACTCCACCGCACATTGACTGCATCCTCAGCAAACCACCCAAACTCGGGGAGTTGCGCAAGACCTTTATCCACCTATCCAGGCTCGTGGGAAGCAGCGGAGGCTCGGCAGCGTAGCGTATTGCAGCATTGCAGGCCCCACGGAGCATTGCAGAAATAGAGCCCTTCACGGGCCGACAGGCCCACTGCAAGAGCCCTTCACGGGCCGACAGGCCCACTGCATTGTTCGTAATACTGAAACGGTCAGTTCGCAACCCGATAGTTTCTCTCTGGACGACAGCGGCGTACAGTTCAACCCATCGATGAGCCGAACCCGCAAGGCGACTCACCGAATCCGGTTCAAGAACGGTTTTTGTCCCGGCTTTTATTGAGACGCTTTTTTAACTTCAAGGATTTTCATCATGAACAACACCGCACGTTTCCTCTCCATCGCCGCTGTGGCCGCTTTCGCTTCTTTCGGTGCCCAGGCTGACGAAGCCGATGCTTCGCAGTTCGCCACCAAGTTCGACACGAACCGCACCCGTGCTGAAGTGGCTGCTGAAGCCGCTACCGTGGCACAGACCCGCTCCATCGAGCCTGCTGGCTCGCGTGTGGTGACCTACAAGTCCACCGCTGACCGCGCTGCTGTGCGTGCCCAGGCTGCTGAAGCCCTGCGCACGGGCCAGATCTCTTCTGGCGAATTCAGCGCCATGTAATTGACGCAGTTGCGGGCCTTCCCATGGTGGCGGCACTTCGCGGGTGCTGCTGCCATGGGGAGTGTTTTTATCCCGCGCTGAAGCCAAGCAAACTGGGCTCCCGTTGGGAGCCTTTTTTGTTGCTGCGTCCATGCCTCTGCAAGCAGCTGAAAATCCTCGCAAGCCCTGCGTCCTTGGACCCGCGATCAAAAGGCAAAGGATGCTCCCAATCGCCCCTGACTAAAGCTTCGATTTCTTCAACGCCTCGTTGCGCAATGCGAAGCGTGCTGCCCATTGCGACACCGGCATGAAGCTCGGGTCGGTGCGCACCACCTGCTCGGTCTGGGCCCAGATGGCCTCGTCGTCCTGGTCCAGGTCCAGCGGGTCGCCGTGGGGCTGGCTCACGTACCAGGGGGTGTCCAGGTACACCTCCACGGTGTTGTCTTCAGGGTCCATGCAGTAGATGGAGATCGCGTTGCCGTGGTTCAGGCCGCGCATCTTCGTCGCGCCCAGGGCCAGGGCCCGGCGGCGCGCCTCGCGCAGGTGGTCGATGGTCTGGACCTTGAAGGACAGCTGCATCACCGTGCTGGGCGCATCGGCCCCGCGCCCGCCGGCCAGCACCAGTTGATGGTGCTGGTCGTCGCGCCCGCTCAGGAACACGATCTCGAAGCGGAAGGTGACACCCTCGCCCCGGTCGGTCTCCTGCATATCGAACACGCCGGTGTAAAAACGCTTCATCACCTCCAGGTCGCGGCAGAAGATGCCGCAGTGCGAGAGGTTGGCGCTGTAGGGTGGGTTCATGGTGGCGGCCTCCATGGGGTCAGGGGATGAGGACGAGCTTGCCCAGCGTGCCACCGCTGTCCAGCAGCTCGTGCGCCTGGCGGGCCTGCGCCAGCGGCAGGCGCATGGCGCGCGGTGCGCGCACCTGGCCGCTGGCCATCAGCGCAATGGCCTGCTCCATCAGGCCGCGGCGCTGCGCGATGTCGGCATCCACCGCGTGGATGGAGAAAGTGCGGATGGCAAGGCTTTTGGCCAGCAGCTTGCGCAGCTCGTCGAACACGTCGCTCGACGGCGGGCCTGCCAGGATGTTGTACGACACTGCCATGCCCGAGGGCGCCAGCGACCGCAGGCAGGCGATGAAGAGCGCGGCGCCCACATGGTCGAAGGCCAGGTCCACGCCCCGCCCGCCGGTGAGCTCCATCACGCGCTGCGGCAGGGCCTGCACATCGCCATCGACGAGGTCGGTGACCCCGTTCTCCAGTGCAAAAGCGCGCTTTTCCACGCTGGATGCCGTGCCGATCACGCGCAGCCCGCGCGAGCGCGCAACCTGCGCCAGCGCGGTGGCCACGCCGCCGGCCGCGCCAGGCACCAAGATGGCCTGCGCCGGCAGGTTGCCGTTGCTCGCCAGCAGCGCCAGTGCGAGCTGGAAGTTGCCCAGGCTCACCGCATCGTCGAAGGCAATGCTGGCCGGCAGCACGAAGGGCACGGCCTGGTCCACGCAGATGGCCTGCACGTAGCAGCCACCGCGCTGGGGCAGCTCGCGGGCGCTGACCAGCACGCGCTCGCCCACGGCCAGGCGGTCCACGCCAGGGCCCACGGCATCCACCACGCCGGCCAGCTCATTGCCGGGCACGGCGGGCAGCGGGGGCATCCATTTGTAGGTGCCGTTGCGGATCAGCACGTCCGGCCCGCCCGCGCCGATGGCGTGGGCGCGCACGCGCACTTCGCCCGGGCCCGGCTGGGGTTCGGGCAGGTCCACGAGCGACAGCACCTCGGGGCCGCCGGTGACCTGCAGCTGCACTGCCTTCATCGTCATGGGGGTGGTGTGTGCCGCCATGCTCAGCGCTGCCCATCGTGCACGGAGACCTGCTCGCGTGTGAGCCCGCCCAGGCGCGAGTGGACGCGCCCGCCATCGGCCATCACCAGCGCGAACAAAATCTCGTTGGGGCGCGGCGCGTCCTGTATGCCCACCTCGGTGCTGTTGAAGTGGCTGCGCACATAGGCCGCATGGATGTAGTGCAGCGGCACCATCAGCCGGTAGCCCGTGGCCGCCACGGCCTTGGCCGCCGGCACGATGGCCTTGGGCTCGCCCAGCACCTGGCGCATGGCCCAGCCACCGGCCTCGTGCCAGACCGCGCCGTGCTCCAGCTCGCCGTTGACCCCAACGATGGCCGCCTTGCTGTAGGCCTGCACGTTTTCCTTGCCCAGCGTGGCCACCAGCTCCTCGGCCAGCAGGGTGCCCAGGCTGCGCAGCTCGGCCATGAAGGGCAGCAGGTCCGGCTCGTAGCGGCCGGCATAGGGGTTGTGGATCACCGCGCAGGCCGCAGCCACGCGCAGCGGCTGCTGCGCTGGCGGGCCGCCTTCGTGGTAGATGGTCTCAATGCTGAGGCTGCGTTTGCGGATGGCGATCAGAGTCATGCGAAAAGTCTTTCAGTGAATTTTTTCAGTCGTTCATTGTTTCGGTATCTTGGCATCGGCCACCACCTGCTGCCATTTTTCGAGCTCGTGGCTGACCATGGCCTTCATCTCTTCGGGCGTGCTGCCGCGCGCCTCGCCGCCCATGTCCTCCAGCCGCTGGCGCACGGCGGGCGCCTGCAGCGCGCGCAGGGCCTCGGCGTTCAGGCGATCCACCACGGCCCGGGGCGTGCCGGCCGGTGCCATCAGGCCGGCCCACGAGCGCACGTCGTAGCCCGCCACGCCCTGCTCGGCCACGGTGGGCACATTCGGCAGGCCCGGCCAGCGCTGCGGGCCAGTGGTGGCAATGGCACGCAGCTTGCCGGCCTGGATGTTGGCCATCACCGCCGTGGGCGGCGCGATGATGAAGGGCACGTCCCCTGCCAGCAAGGCAGTGAGCGAGGCGGCATCGCCCCGGTAGGGCACGTGCAGCAGGTTCACCCGCGCCAGCCTGGCCAGCAGCTCGCCCGCGAGGTGGTGGGTGGAGCCCACCCCCGCCGTGCCATAGGCCACCGTGCCGGGCGCGGCCTGCGCGCTGGCGATCACCTCGCGCAGCCCCTGCACCCTGGAGTTGGTGTTGACCACCACCAGAAAGGGGAAGTAGGTGACGGTGGAGACCATCTCGAAATCGGCCACCGACTTGTAGGGCAGCGTGTTGTACAGCGCCCCCGCCACTGCGTGGCCACCGGTGGCCAGCAGCAGGGTGTAGCCGTCGGGCTTGGCGCGCGCCACGGTGGTGGCGGCAATGGTACCGCCCGCGCCGGACTGCGCCTCCACCACCACGGGCTGGCCCAGCGCACGGGCCATCTCCATGCCCACTGCGCGGGCGATGGCGTCGGCATTGCCGCCGGGCGCAAAGCCCTGGTAGAGCTTGATGGCCCGCTCCGGGTAGGCCTGGGCCAGGGCCGGCAATGCCGGCCAGGCAACGGCAGCCGCGCTGCAGGCAGCCAGCAGGTGTCTTCTGTTCATGGTGCTTGTCTCCATGGGCGGCGGCCGTCTTGGGGCCTGGTGCTCTACCCGTTGGTGGTGGATGGATGGGATCTGGGGAGTGGCAACGCTCAGGCCTGCGCGACCACCGGGTTGCGCAGCAAGCCGATGGCTTCGATCTCCACCTCCACCACGTCGCCAGGTTTCATGAACTGCGGGGGTTTCTTGCTCCAGCCCACACCGGCCGGCGTGCCGGTGATGATCACGTCGCCGGGCACCAGCGTGAAGATGGTGGAGGCGTAGGCGATCAGGCGCGGGATGGAGAAAATCATGTGGCCCGTGTGGCTGGACTGCACCACGGCACCGTTCAGCCGCGTCTCCAGCTTGAGCTCGCGGCCAGGGGCGATCTCGTCGGCCGTCACCATCCAGGGGCCGAAGGCGCCGGTGGACTCGAAGTTCTTTCCCGATGCGATCTGCTTGGCATGGAACTGCCATTCGCGCACGCTGGCATCGTTGTAGCAGCTGTAGCCCGCGATGTGCGCCCAGGCATCCACCTCGCTGATGTCGCGCCCCTCCTTGCCGATGATGACGGCCAGCTCGCCCTCCCAATCCAGCGACTCCGACACGTGCGGGCGCACGATGGGCCCCTGGTGCGGCGTCTGCGAGCGCCATACGCGCAAAAAGATCGGCGGCTGCTCGGACAGCTCGCGGTGCATGCCGGCGGCCAGCACCTCCTGGTGGTGGTCCATGTAGTTGCGCACCGCGCAGACGATCTTCTCGGGGCGGGGGATCACGGGCAGGTACACCACGTCGGCCAGCTTCGCATCGGCACCCAGCCCGGCCACCAGCGCATCGCGGCGCGCGAAGTCGGGGCTGGCGATGAAGTCGGCCAGCGTGGCATGGCCCGTGCGCGCCGCCAGTTCGGCCACGCCATCGTCGACGACAACGCCCCAGGTTTCACGGCCGGCGATCGAGTAGGACATCAGTTTCATGGGTTTCCTTCAAAGGGATGGGAAAGGTGAAAAGAACGGCGACCCGGAGTGAATTTTTCCAGCCGCACGAATTGGTGCATGAAGTTATTTTTATGCATAAAACATTGTAAATGCATAGTGGTTTACACCAAGCACAAAAACTGAAGAGACGCGAAAGAGCCTGCCAGCGGCGGCGCCTCAGGTAATCAACAGGGGGAAAGTTGCGGGTGGCCGGCACCCAACCCCGCGTGCGCCAGGCAGGCAGGGGCAAGCCCGCAGCGGCGTGCCGCCTGGGCTGCGTGGGCGCGGATGCGCTGGGGGTGCGCGAAGAGAAAGGCTGAAAGGGATGCGGGGCCGCGATGGCCGCCAGGGCATGAGGGCGGTGCGTGCAGCCCGCTACCGGTCAGTTGGATGCCGGGACAGCCAGGAGCCCTTCAGCCCTGGTGGCGGCCGCAGGATCAGCCGTCCTGCTGCTCGACCTGGGCCAGCACCGCCATCACATTGCGCTGGGTGCTCAGGATGTGCTCTTCAAGCAGCGCGCAGGCGGTGTCCGCATCGCGGCGCAGCGTGGCGTCCATGAGCTTGCGGTGCTCGTTCGACTTGCGCCGCGAGGTCTTGCGAAAGCGGGCCGAGTAGCGGCGGTAACGCTCGGCCTGGTCGAACAGGCTGGCGCTCCAGGTGCGCAGGCGCTCCGACGGGCTGGCGGAGATCAGCGCGGTATGGAAGGCGGTGTGCAGTTCGGTCCAATCGTTGTCCAGGATGACCGGCCCATCGCCCAGGCGGCCTTCCACTTTTTCAAGCCGGTGGTAGGCACCCACCACAGATGCCTCCCATGCATCGTCGCCATGGGCGATGGATTCGCGCAGCGCCTGCACGTCCAGCATCACGCGCATGCGGGTGATGTCGGCCAGGTCTTCCTCCGAAATGGCGGCCACCCGAAAGCCGCGCCGCTCGTCGGCCCGGATCAGGCCCTCCTGGGCCAGGCGGCTCAGGGCCTCGCGCAGCGGGCTGCTGGAAAAGCCATACGCCGTCTGCAGCTCGTCGAGCTTGAGCTTGGCACCGGCACCATAGGTACCGCTGAGCACATCGTGGCGCAGTTGTGCAAACGCCTGGTCAACCAGGGGCGGTGTGCGCGTGGGCGTTTCTTTTTTGTACATGTTTTGAATTTTATGCATAAACTCAAACAATTGAAAGAAGGAGCAAACCCCAGTGACCGCCAATCCGAACACCGCCCCCACCCGCCTCGTTGCCATATCGGGCAGCATCCGCCGCGCATCGCACTGCACGGCCGTGCTGCGCAGCCTCACACCGCTGCTGCCACCCACGGCCACGCTGGAGTTGTTCCCGCTGGACGACGTTCCCATGTACAACGCCGACCTCGATGGCGACAGCCCGCCGGCCGCAGTCGCGCAGCTCAAGGCTGCCATCGCGGCTGCGGACGGCCTGGTGATCTGCTCGCCCGAGTACAACTACGGCATCCCCGGCGTGCTCAAGAACGCCATCGACTGGGCATCGCGCCCGGGCTTCGCCTCGCCGCTCAAGGGCAAGCCGGTGCTGGTCATGACCGCATCGCCCGGCACGGCCGGCGGCGTGCGCGCGCAGGCACAGATCCGCGATGCCCTGGCCGCCACGCTGGCCCGGCCGCTGGTGCGCCAGCACATCGCCATCGCAGGCGTGGCCAGCCGCATCCAAGACGGCCGCCTGGTGGACGAGCCGACCCTGGGCTTCATCCAGGCCGGCCTGGTGGACCTGCTCGGCGAGATCCGCTGGCTCCAGGCCGCGCGCCAGCAGGCGTGATGCACGCAGGGGCATGCCGCCCCTGCAAGCCCCGTCATGGCCTTCAACCTGGCCGCCGCGCCCCCATCAGCACGAAGAGCATGGTGGCAGGCTGGTCGGTGTGGTTGCGCCAGGCGTGCCGGTTGCCGTGCTGCACCGCCACGTCGTGCCGGCGCAGCAGCACCTGGGCGCCGTCGTCCAGCTCCAGCGTGATCTCTCCCTCCAACACCACGTCGTAGTCGATGCTCTCGGTGGTGTGCATGCCCGGGTGGTCCTGCTCGAAGCGCTCGGCCAGGCCCGGGACCTTCTGCGCAAACTCCGCACCAAAGGCCGCACCGTCGAAATCCGCGCGCATCATCACCGCGTCCGGCGGGAAGGTGACGAACATCAGCAGCGTCTCGCCCGCTGCCGGCACGAACCCGGTCTGCCCCGTGCGGTCGGCCACCGCCCCCTGGCCCAGCACCTCGCCAGCCGAGGTGGCCCACAGCAGGGCAGCGGCAAAGCCCTGTGCGCTCTCGAACTCCACGGCACGCGGCGCCACGCCGTCCGTGAACACCTGCGAGCGGCCGTTGGCACCGACCCCCGCGACGATTCGCCTGATTTGCATGGTGGGCACCTCTCAGGGGTTGATGACGAAATTACTGAACCCGCCATTGCGCCCCGCAATGCCCGAGATCGCCTCGTTGATACGGTCCAGCGGATAGCACACATGCTCGAAGACCGACAGGTCGAGCGTTCCCGCCTCGGCCATGTCCGCAATGTCCTGGCCCTCGCCCGCGGTGAACCAAGCCGAGCCTTCGATGGATTGCTGCTCGTCCATCATGGTGTGCAGGTCCATGCCCACCATGCCGGCGATGGCGCCGATGTTGTAGGCCCGCCCGCCGCGCTTGAGGGCGCGCACACCCTGCTGCAGCGTCTCGTGCGAGGCGCCGGGGCCCAGCGCGTCGAAGAAGGCATCGACCCCCAGGCCCTCGGTGCGCGACTTCACCCAGGTATCGATGGCGCCGCCATCGGCATTCGAGAACACCTCGATGCGGCCGGGCGCGAGCGCCTTGACGCGGTCCAGCAACTCCTGGTTGCGGCCCGTGCCCAGGATGCGGGTGGCGCCCATGGCCAGCCCGAACAGTGCGCCGCCGATGCCCAGTGTGCCGCTAATGCCGTTGATGAGCACGCTCTTGCCCGGCCCCACGCCTGCCTTGCGCATGGCAGAGTACATGGTGCCCAGGTAGCCGAAGCGCGCCGCCTCGTTGAAGCCCACGTTGTCGGGCAGCTTCACCAGCGCGTACTGCGGGGCGATCATGTACTCGGCCAGCCCGCCGTTGGGGTAGTTCTCATAGAGCTTGAGCGAGTTCTGCGAGAAGCCGAAGTAGCCGCTGAACGCATAGTGCGTGCAGTTGATCAGGTCGCCGTTGCGGCAGGCGCGGCAGCCGCCGCAGTACAGACTGGGGTTCACATACACGCGGTCGCCCGGCTTCCAGGCATGCACGTGGGAGCCTACCGCCGTCACTTCTCCCACGGGGTCGAGCCCGAAGACGGCCGGCAGCGGGGGCAGCGGCAGCTCGGGAAACCAGGTGGTCCAGTTGGCCAATATGTTGCCCAGGTTGGGCACGATGCCGCAGGCCCTGACGCGCACCTGCACGTCATTGGCCGCTGGCTGGGGGATGGGCAATTGCTCGATCTCCATGGGGGCGCCGACCTGGTGCAGGCGGGCCGCTTTCATCATCGACATGTCGTCTCCTTGTTAAATGCACAAATCCAACTTTGTGCATTTTTTGATCTAAGCGCGGACGCCGGCATCGGGATCAACCCCTAATGCACATTTTATTTTTTTATGCACAATTTACATTTATTGCATTAAAAATACCATGACCAGCCAAACCACCTCTTCTGTAGACGTCGCCATCATCGGCTTCGGGCCCGTGGGCGCATCCCTGGCCGCCCTGCTGGGGCAGCGCGGGTGCCGCGTGGCAGTCTTTGACAAGTCCGAGCAGATCTACCCCCTGCCCCGCGCCTTTGCGCTGGACCATGAGGCCATGCGCACCTTCCAGCAGATCGGCATTGCCGGCGCGCTGGCGGCGCACATCACGCCCTACCGCCCCACCATCTACCAGGGCGCAGACGGCCAGCCCATCCAGCATTTCGACATGGGACCTGCGCCCTACCCGCTGGCCTGGGCACCGTCGTACACCTTCAACCAGCCGGCGCTGGAGACCGCCTTGCGTGCGGCCGTGGGCGCGCTGCCCAACGTGCAGGTGCATCTGGGCCACGAGGTCACCGATGTCCAGCAGGCGCATGGCGGCGCGGCGCTCACGGTGCAGGCAGCCGGCGGCAGCCCGCGCGAAGTGCATGCGCGCTATGTGGTGGCCTGCGACGGCGGCACCAGCCCTGCCCGCAAGCGCCTGGGCCTGCGCCTCAAGAGCCTGGATTTCGACGAGCCCTGGATCGTGGTGGACATGCATGTGAACGAATCCGCGCTGGCCCGGCTGCCCGACACCAACATCCAGTATTGCAACCCGGCACGGCCCTGCACCTACGTCGTCGGTCCGGGCACGCACCGGCGCTGGGAGTTTTTGCTGCTGCCGCACGAGGCCGAGCAGCGCGAGATGCCGCCCGACGCCATCTGGCAACTGCTGGAGCCCTGGATTGCCCCCGGGGAGGCGACCATCTGGCGCGCCGCCACCTACCGCTTCCACGCCGTAGTGCTGGAGCAGTGGCGCCAGGGCCCGGTGCTGCTGGCGGGCGACAGCGCCCACCAGATGCCGCCCTTTCTGGCCCAGGGCATGTGCCAGGGTCTGCGCGACGCCGCCAACCTGGCGTGGAAGCTCGACTGGGTGCTCAAGGGCCGTGCGGGTGAGGAGCTGCTGGACAGCTACGGCACCGAGCGCGGCCCGCAGGTGGAGGCGGTCACCGCCACCGTCAAGCGCCTGGGGCAGATCATCTGCGAGCGCGACCCCTCGCGTGCCCACGAGCGCGACGAGCACCTGCGCGCCCAGCAAGGCCACCAGGTGCGCATGCAGCTGCGCCAGAGCCTGCTGCCCGGGGTGCACCATGGCCTCATCGACCGCGATGAAGCACCGATGGGAACACCGTTCCCGCAGCCGGTCTGTCAGATCGGCACGGCAGGCCATGAACAAATGATGGACGACCTGCTGGGGCATGGTTTCGTACTGGTCCTGCGCGATGCGCTCTCGGCAGAACAGTTGGCGCAATGGACCGACGCGCTGCAGCGCTTGCAGGCGCAGGTGGCGTGCATCGACATCACCGCGCGCGCGGTGGCCGGCGTGCAGGCATTGCATGAGGCCGACGACATCCTTGCGCACTGGTTCGGCCAACACGGATGCAGCGCAGCCCTGGTGCGGCCCGATCACATCGTCTACGGCGTGGCGCAAGGCACGGCACCCACCACCGAACTGCTGCAGCGCGCCTGTGAGCACCTCGCAGTGCAAACCGCTACCGTCTCGTGACAACTCCTCAGCATTCCGCAGCGTCCCGCTGAACAGTACCGCCACCGCCCTCCGGGCTTTGAACACAACAGGTTCCCATGACATCCCCCACCGATTCCCCCTCCGGCGCCGAAGCCCTGCTGCTGGACCTGGAGGCCCAGCGGTGCGACGCCATGAAGCGCGCCGACTTTGCACGGCTGCGCGAGATCCTGCACCCTGGCCTGACCCATGTACATGCCAAGGGGCAGACCGACGACTACGAAAGCTACTTCCGCTCCGGCGGCACGCACGTCGACTACCAGCAGATCGACCGGTCCGACTTGAAGGTGCAGGTGCTCGGCACCAGCGCCGTCATGACCGGCCGCCAGCTGCTGGTGGCCGTGCGCAAGGACGGCACAGGCACCGTGCGCATCGACTCGCGCGTGCTGCAGGTGTGGACGCAGGCGGACGGCGGAGCGTGGCGGCAGATTGCGTTCCAGACCACGCCGCTGGCGATGAGCATCACCTGATCCCATGCGCGTTCGCAACAAGTCCTTGCGGGCTATGGTCGGCCTGGACCACTTGAGCGCAGCGGAGGCAGCCTCCGGCAATGCAGCGCGACGCTGGTGCGCGCACTTCGGCGCTGTCACCCAAAACTCGCCTTGCCCTGGCTCAATCTGCCATCGCATCCAGCCGGTAGCCAAAGCCACGCACAGTCTTGATGAGAGTGAGCGCATGGCCTTCGTCGATCTTGCTGCGCAGGCGGCGCACATACACGTCGACCACGTTGGTCAGCGGGTCCTCATTGGTGCCCCAGACGTTGGAGAGGATCCGTTCGCGGCTGTACACGCGGCCCGGTGAGTTCATCAGCAGCTCCAGAAAGGCGAGCTCGCGCGCGGTGAGCGCGATGGACTGGCCCGCCCGGCTGGCCTGCATGCGTTCCAGGTCCAACACCAGGTCGGCCACCTGCAGGGTGCTGGCGCGCGGACGCTGCTCGCGGCCCCGCCGCAGCAGGGCCTCGATGCGGGCCAGCAGCTCCTCGAAGGCAAAGGGCTTGGTGAGGTAGTCGTCTGCGCCCAGGCGCAGGCCGTTGACCTTGTCTTCGGTATTGCTCAGCGCGCTGAGCATCAGCATGGGCATGTGGCGGCCTTCGGCGCGCAGGGTCTGGCAGAGCTCCAGGCCGCTCAGGCCCGGCAGCATCAGGTCCAGGAGCAACAGCACGCCGGGCTCGGCGCCGCGCGCCATGGCCAGGCCTTCGGGCCCAGTGCGGGCGAGCTCCACGCGGTAGCCCTCGGCCTTGAGACCGCGCACCAGGAAGTCGGCCACGCGCGCATCGTCTTCCACCACCAGGATGTGCTTGTTCATGCCAGCACTCCCTGCTGTGCGCCAATCTGCTGCGGGGGTGCCATCAGCAGCGGCAGTTCGATGCGCACCACCGTGCCCTGCTGCGGCTCGCTGGCGATGGTGATACGGCCCTGGTGCGCCTGCACGATGGCCTGAGCGATGGACAGGCCGATGCCCGTGCCGTCGGCCCGGTGGGCGCGCGCCCGGCGCCCGCGCACGAAGCGCTCGAACACGCGGGGCAGTTCGTCCGCGTCGATGCCGATGCCTTCATCGCGCACCACGACCGCGACCTCACCCACACCATTCGCCCCCGCCACGCCCTGCAGGCCGATGCGCACGGTGGTGCCGCGCGCTGAATAGCGCACCGCGTTGTCCAGCACGATCACCAGCGCCTGGCGCAGGCGGTCGGCGTCGGCCAGCACAGTGACCTGTCCGGTGGGCAGTGCGCCGCTGGCATCGCCATCCCTTTCGATGCCGTCCAGCAGCAATTGCACCTGCACACCCTGCGGTGCGCCCAAGGCGGCGGCCTGCTCTGCGGCATCGCCCAGCAGGGCGCGCAGGTCCACCGGGGCCGGGTGCATCACCAGCTGGTCGGCCTCGGCTTTGGCGATGAGCAGCAGGTCGTGGATGACGCGGGTGAGCTGGTCCACCCCGCCCACGATGCGCGCCAGGGTCTGGCGGTATTCGTCGGCCGGCTTGTCGCCACCGCGCAGCGCGATCTCAGCTTCGCCGCGGATGGAGGTGGCGGGGGTGCGCAGCTCGTGGCCCAGGTCGGCAAACAGCTGGCGGCGGCGCTGGTCCAGGCGCTGCAGGGTGTCGTGCGCAGCGCTCAGCTCCTGGGTGCGGGCCTGCACGGCGTCTTCCAGCCCGCGGCGCGCGGCATCGGCGCGCGCACGGTGCTGCTGCAGCTCGGCCGCCATGGCGTTGAAGTGCTGGGCCACGCGGTCGAATTCGTCGTTGGAGCCGGTGGCCACGCGGTGGTCCAGTGCCCCAGCCTGCAGGGCCTGTGTGCCTTCGAGCAGCCGGTCCAGCGGGCGCTGCAGGCGCCGCTTGAGGTGCAGCGCCAGCACCACGGCCACGGCCAGCGTGACGAGGGCCATGCCGATGGCCTGCGCACGCAGCACGTCGAGCCCGCGCTCGGTGGCGGCGCGCGCAACCGGCACGGCCGAACGCTGGTGCGCGATGGCACCATTGATCAGCTCGCGCAGGTCGCGCCCGCGCGCCATGTCGAACACCTGGGTAAGCTCGCCCCACAGGGCCGGAAAGTCGGCGCCCTGTTCCAGCGGCACCAGTTGCGCCAGCCGCGCCTCCACGGCCTGGATGTTGTCGCGCAGCAGCTCCGTCACGCCCACGAGCTGGGGCACCTCGGCGGGCATGCTCACGCCTTCGCGGCGCACGAGTTCGGTCCACAGCGCCAGGTCGCGCCGCACCAGGTCGTCGAGGTTGGCGGCGCTGGCGTACATGCTGGCCACCAGGCGCTCGCGCTGCTCGGGCTGGGCATCGGTGTTCATCAGGCGCTGCATGGCCCACACGCGCAGCCGCTGCTTGTTGGCCGACAGGTCCAGCAGCTCGGCCTGGATGTCGCTGGCCAGCCGGCTGTGCTGGGCGTAGTCGTTGACGCGGTTGGCGCCCCAGTACACAAAGGCGGCCTGGATGCAGACCAGGGCCACCAGGGCGGCAAAGGCCAGAGAGAGTCGTGCGCGGTACATGGCGGGCAAGGGAGGAAGCCCCGGATTATGAAGCCGGGCAGGTGCACTCGCAGTGCGCCTGTGGCCTTTGCGTACGAAGCTGCTGCCCCCACGCCAGGGCCGGTCAGTTGCCGGTGAATGGCAAGGACGAATGGTGCACCACGATGCGCAGCTTGCCCGCGTCATCCTTGACGAACGCCCAGGTCTTGTCCACCGTGGTCACCTTGCCGTCCCTGCCCGTGAACATCACATTGCCCATGGTGTTGGCCGAGTCACCAGCGATGAACACGGCACTATTGGCGATCTCGCACTTTGTCCAGCCCTTCAGTGCAAAGCCGGTGTCCTTGGGGAACGCCGGATTGCCCCCCACGAAGTACGAAAGCGCGCCCTCGCGAGTGACGCGAAAGGTCTGAGGCACCTCGGTAAGTGTCGGCTTGAAAAGCACCGCCCCCATCTGGTAGCCGTAGGCGCTGTCGATCACCTTTTCAGCGAGCGCCTTGGCAGCCGCTTGGCCGCCGGAGGTGTTGGCGTTGCTGATATCAATCAGCGCCTTGCACCAGGCTTGCTGAGCCGCCAGCACTTCGCTTTCGGAGATGGCGTGGTTGACGACCGGGCCCTTGGCCAAAGCGGGCAGTGCAGCTGCGCCGATCAGGAGGCTGGCGACGGCGATGCAGGTGGTTTTTTTCATGATTTTCTTTGGTTGAAGTGGTTTGATCTCGCAGTTGCCGGAGCGGCTGTCTGCGAGAACTAGAGTTCACCAAAGCAACATGGATGGGTTCTGACTTCTTGATGAGCCGAACGTGAGCGGAACATGAACATTCGATGAACCAAGGTCAGGCAGCCGCCCATGGCGACTGGATGGACTCACACCCCCCAGCTACGAAGGACTCAGGCTTTGCTACAAAGTCAGTGAATTTGTTGCAAAACGTGTGATTGGTTGTCACACCAAAGTGCCCTGTTCAAAATAAGTGCCTCCATCCGGAAGGAGTGCCCCCATGCCCATGGAGCTACTGTTCGTCCTTGCACAGAGCAAGCTACCCATGACGATCGAGAAGCCCTGCGACGTTGACAAGCTTCGCGTACTGGCGGCTGCCCAGCTCGTGGAAGCCCGACTTCCCAATGTTGACGCCCCTGCGCAAAAAGCAGAGGTTTTCGCTATTTCGCCGCAAGGACGGGCAGCGCTGGCAACCACTTATCCCCGTCACCAATTCAGGTTCGCAGCCGTCCAGCCCCCGCAGGGGCCACTCGTTCCCGACTGGCTCCCTTCCCTGGACGTTTGCCACATGCAGCGCGACACAACCAGAACAACGCTGGATTCCTAGCCCCGGGGAAACAGCTCGCAGCAAGCGTTCAGAAATACAAAGGAATCGAGGTCTTGCCTCTTCAGGTGCTTCGATCCCCCGCTTTCGCTGCGATGACGGAGAGAAGGCGTGGTCCGCATTAGGTTTGCTTGCGGCGTTGCTGTGGTCTATCCCAAGCAACCCCATGCGCCGCCAACTGCGCAGCACGCGGCAGCACACATGCAACCAAAAGCAACATCCCGAAAACAACCCTCGATATCGCACTTGTCTGACAGACGCTAGGCGCATGCTTTGCTGAAATCCTTTCCAGCAGCCATTGAGGCTGGCTTGGGAGCTCATTGGGACTCCCACCCCTTTCTGACACAGGATCCATCATGAAGCGCCATCCTTTGACACCCGGAACCCGCGCACTGGCTGCGTTTGCCGGCACGGTTGTGCTGGCGGTACTGGCTGCAGCATCGTTGTTGATGCCCGATGTGACCGTACAGTCGGTGGATTCGATGTCGCTCTTGCCCAGTGGGTTGGACCAGATCCTCCCCTCCAGCTTTTTGGAATGATCTGACTTGCCTCCGTCAGATCGCGGCGGCACTCTTGCCGCCTTGGTAGTAAAAAACATAGCATCGGAGTACCATCTGGCGCTGCGCACCGGGATTTTCGGTGGCATTCAAGAATGGAGGACGATCGTGACCACACGTTTTCGAATCTCTGCAGGCCAGTTTTCTTCTCACTTCATGGCGTGGCCTTTGGCGACCACGGCGCTTCTGGCAGCGCTGACGGGCTGCACCAGCCCCAGGGACGGCTCCCTCGAAGAATTCGCGCGCTGGCACGATGGCGCGCGTGCCCAGGCCCAGGCGGGTGCGCTGAGCTGGAGCGAGCTCTACAAACAAAGTTTTGATCGCCTCACCGCCCTGCCCCCTTCCTTGCAGCAAGACACACGGCTGGAAAACACCGTGTTGCTGCTATCCACCGCACGCAAGTACGAGGCCAATGAAATCGACGCCCAGCAGTTTGCGCTGGAGAGGGAGCACATCGAGACCCAGTTGCAGGCTCGCCTGCGCTAGCCAGGCACACCTCAGCGCAGCGGTGCACCTTGCTCCACGATGGCCATGCGCCGACGCAGCGCGGCTGCAGCCTGCTGGTCGCCCGCAGCTTCGGCGCGATGCGCCTGCAAATTGAGCCACGCCATCAGCGGCCTGCGCCATCCCTGGGCAGAAGCGGTGTCGGCAGCGATCGCGATCACCGCCGGGCTGGAGCGCCCGGACTGAAACAACACCCCGGCGGCCACCAGCCGCGAGAGCGGGTCCTCCAAGGCAGACAGGGCCGACGCATCGCCTGATGCGGCCACTTTGCGCTGGGCTTCGGGCAGCAAACCCAGATCCTGGGGCTGCAATCGGCCCGCCAGATAGTCAGCATAGGCGCGCTCGGGCGCGGCGGCGTCGGCACGCAGCCGTTCAAAGCCTTCGCAGGGGCCGGGCACCAGACTGGCGGTCTGCGCGGCGCAGCGCATCAGTTCCAGCCGGGCCAGCAGGTCCGGGCGGCCCGTGCGGGCCACTTCAGCACGGGCACGGTCCCATTCGAGCTTGTCCACGCGTGCATTGCCCGACAGAAAAGCATCGATGGCCTTTTGCGCAGAGCCCTGGGCGTTCATCTGCCAGTCGGGCACGGGGGGTTTGCTGGAGCATGCGGCCAGCAGCGCCGCCGCGACCACCATGGCGCCGAAGAAGAGCATGCGCAGGGACATGGCAGGGCGCTGGGCCTTGAAGGACAGTGCGGCAAATGGCTTCATGGCAGCTTGAGTTCCGTATCCCGCGCGAAAGGCCATTTGCGGTTGATTTCGTTGACCAGGCTTTCCACCTTGCGCAGATTGCTTTCCACCTCGGCGCGCAGGGCCCCCAGGTCGGTGGAGGCTTCGCGGGCATTGGCGCCAATGGCCTGGGCCTCCACCAGCACCGCATCCACCTTCTTGAGGCTGGTGCGGGTGTCGGCCAGCAGCCCATTGAGCTGGGCCACCGTGGCACGCACCTCGGGCACCAGCGCGTCCTTGCTGCCCTCACTGCCAAACACCTGCTTGTCGGCGCGTGCGGCCATGCCGTCCAGGCGCGCAAGCAAGGCGTTGGTGCGTTCGAGCGTGGCCACGATCTTCTTCGCATCGGCTTCGTTGCCCATCAGCACGCCCAGCACACCCCCCGGTCCGTTGATGCGGTCGGTCAGCGCCCGCACGTTGGCCAGACTGCCGCCCAGGGCAGCGTCCTGCGCCGTAAGCGCATTGAGGTTGGACAGCAGTTCGCGCGCCGAGGCCATGAGCTGCGGGATTTCGGCGGTGGCGTCGCCGCGCAGCACCGGGCGCACGGAACCATCGGGCAGGAGCTTGTCGTTCAGCATGCCGGTGTAGGCGCGGATGTTGGTGCCCCCCACGATGCCCCGCACCAGGGTGAACACGCTGGATTCGCGCAGCCAGTGCACATCCTTGCGGGGCACGTCCACGATGATGCGGGCATTGCCGGTTTCGGCCAGCTCAATGCGGCGCACGCGGCCGATGGGGAAACCCGAGAACGTCATGTCCATGCCCACCACCACGCCTTCGGAATCGTCCGCCGTCAGCACCAGGGTCTGCGTGGGCTCGAACGCGCCGCGCGCGTACAGCAGGTACAGGCCCGAGCCTACGATGAGGGCCACCGTGAACAGCAGCAACGCCGCCGCCTTGATCTCCAGGTAGGCCACCGGGCGCAAGGTTTCCACGGGCGGCACATCGGCGGCCGAAGAAGCCGGAGCGGGCCCTGGGGGTGGCGTTGGGCGGGCGTTGTGGTTCTCGTCGTTCATGGTGCCGGAAGGTGGGTCGCTGAAAGGAGGTGGGGGGGTCGGGTGTCAGCAGACATCGGTCAGTAATAGTTGCCCATGAGCGAGGCCACCTCGATCATCAGCAGCACGGCAAACATGCGGGCCAGGCCGCCCAATTCCGAATCGGGCTGGGTGCGGTCGCCCGTGTCGTACAGGCCCGCCGCCATAGGGATGAGCGCCACGGCCAGGCTGAAGAACACCGTCTTGAGAGCGAACACCATCGTCACGCTGGGCGTGAACACCTGGCCAAACATGCGCGTGTAGCTAGGCAGCCCCGCCAGGTTGAAACCATACACCCCCAGGTACGCCAGCACCAGGGCCACCACGCAGCTGAGCGCGGCGAGCGTGATGCAGGCGAACACGCCCGCGATCACGCGCGGCAGAAGCTCGATGCGCACCGGGTCCGAGCCATGGGCGCGCAGCGTGTCGAACCGGCCGGTCTGCCGCAGGCGCGTGATTTGCGAGCCATTGGGGATGGTGCAGCGCATGGCCACAAACAGCGCCGCCGTGAGCGGGATCAGCTCCAGCACCAGCACGCGGATCACCATCTCCAGCGCATAGCGCGACAGGCCATAGCTGAGCGCCGTGACCACCACAATGCGCGTGAGCACCAGGCTGAGCAGCGCTGCCAGCACCGTAAAGCCGAGCAGCACCGGGGCGGTGTCGAGGTAAAGATGGCGCGCCAGCGCCCTGCGCGTGCCCTTGCCATAGCTGGACGGCGACAGCACCAGCACCAGCACCACAGCTCCGAGGTACAGGATGCGCCACCAGGCGACCGCCCAGCGCCGCGCGGTGTTCCACACACGTTCGGGCAGGGAGAGGCCGGGCAAGCGCGAAATCATGGCCGGATCATAGCGGCGCACTCACAGCAAGCGTTCACGGTGGGTCGTCATGGCATTTTTTGCATGTTTTTTCGCTCTAGCGCTTGATAGATAAGAGCAGACAGCTATTATTTAAATAGCATTCTTGGATGCAGAAGAAACAGCTCCTCACATCCTCGCGAAAACTGGTGGCGGCAAGCGCCGACGGCACACCGGGCTACACATGCCGCTTTCCCGCAGCGGTGGCTGAAGGCATGGCGGGCTGCGCATCCGCGCGCGCATGCAGGGCTTCGATGATGTGGCAGTGGTCATCCGACCCATCGCAGCGGTTGCGCAACGCCAGCAGGTCGGCCTCCAGCGTCTGCAGCTCTGCCAGACGGGCACGCACGTGCTGCAAATGGTCATCCAGCGCATCGCGCGCAGCGTCGCAGTCTTCCTTGCGGCTCCAGTCCAGTGCCAGCAAGGTGCGCACTTCATGCAGCGACATGTCCATGGCGCGGCACAGGCGGATAAAACGCAGCTGGTGCACATCCGCGCCGCTGTACAGACGGTAGCTGTTGTCGCCCCGCGCTCCGAGAGGCAGCAGCCCCTCCTTCTCGTAGTAGCGGATATTGGCAGCCGACACCCCGGACTGCAGGGCGGCCTCGCCAATGCGGAACTGCACAACGTTTTGATCCATGGCTTGACCTTCAAGTGACTTTAAGGTTTCCAATCATGCCATTGCTTTCAAAGAACCGGAGAAGAACTCATGTCTGCCCACTGCCACCACGACCACGGCGCCAACGGCCATCAGCATGGCGCCCCTGCCACCGCCGACCCGCGCTACCGCCGCATCCTGTGGATCGCGCTGGTCGTCAACGCCGCCATGTTTGTGGTGGAGCTGGGGGCGGGCACCCGCTCGGGCTCGGCATCGCTGCTGGCTGACGCCATCGACTTTCTGGGGGATGCCGCCAACTACGGCCTGTCGCTCTGGGTGCTTGCCATGGCCCTCACCTGGCGCGCGCGCGCTGCCCTGGTCAAGGGGGCCAGCATGCTGGCGTTTGGCGTGTTCGTGATCGGGCGCGTGGCCTGGGGTGCGTGGCAAGGCACACCGCCCGAGCCCTTCACCATGGGTGGCGTGGGCCTCCTGGCGCTGGCGGCCAACCTGGGCGTGGCCGCCCTGCTCTATGCCTACCGGGAGGGCGACGCCAACATGCGCGGCGTGTGGCTGTGCACCCGCAACGATGCCTTGGGCAATCTGGCGGTGATGGGTGCGGCCCTGGGCGTTCTGGGCACTGGCACTGCTTGGCCCGATCTGGCAGTGGCCGCCGTCATGGCGGGCCTGGCCATCAGCGGGGGCTTGAGCGTGATTCGCCAGGCACGGCACGAGCTGGCCGGCTCCGCTGCCCAACCGCAACCTCAGGGGCGCTGATCCATGCACGTGCACCTGTCTACCCCCTTGAGCGCGCCGCCTGAATGGGTGGCTGCCCAGCTGCAAAGCACCGCCGTGTTCCGCCATATCACCGCACCGCTTATCCGGTTCCGGCCAGCGCGGGGCAAGGAATGGCCCACGCACTGGGCGCCCGGCGAGCTGGCGCTGCACATGCGGTTACTCGGCGTCTTGCCCATGGGCCCGCAGACCGTACGCATCTCTATCGAGCCACCCGCACAGGCGGGCGGCTGGCCCACGCTGCGCGACAACGGAGAAGGCGTGCTCATGCGCCGCTGGGACCACCGCATCACCCTGCAGCCCCTGCCCGATGGTCGTACGCTGTACACGGACGACATCGAGGTGGTTGCACGCCACCTGCCCTGGCTGATGACACCGCTGAGCGCCCTGTTTGCCCAGATGTTCTACCGGCACCGCCAAAGGCGCTGGCGCCAGTTGGCAGCCCAGCACGCCGCAGGGGGCACCGCCCCCACCGCGCTGCACAGGCGCGCCGCGTTCGACCACCTGCTGGCCGGCTTTGCACACCAGCCCGACGTCCCCCCCGCCCAGCGCTGGCGCTGGCTGGAGGCCGCCCATGTGCTAGGGCAGACATCGTTGCCACTGCACTGGCGGTCACACACTGCCATGCTGCGCCATGCCCTGGTTCTGGGGGATGCGCGCGAGGCCACCGGCCAGCTCCTGCGGCTGGCCCTGGTGCCCCTGGGCCACCTGCTGGCACGGTTGCCGTTGGGCAACATCGGGCGGTCCCATGTGAGTGCTTTCCGGCCCATGGTGCCTGCGGCGGAAGTCACTGTGCTCATGGACCAGGCGCTGAAGGAAACGGCGATCCGCCCCGTGCAGCCGGACGACCACGGCTTCTAAAAACTGCGCGCCGCGTACCCCGGTCGCAGCCTGTGCACTCAGAGTTTGGAGGAGCGACCCGCGCGACCCGGCTTGAGAGGTGCCCTGGCTGGCTTCGCGGCGGCCTGCTCCAGCCACAACAGGCTGTCCATCTGCGACAAAAAATGCCGCAAGTAGTCGGGTGACAGGGTCCGCATCAGGGCCAGGGAGCGCAGCATGAGCCGGTGCGCATTCAGCGGCCCTGCGTTTTCAGGTCCACGCGTGAAGGCCTGGGCCACCTGCTGTTCTGCAGAAATTTTGGACCAGACTTCACTGAAGCGGCGCACGCTCTTCATGTCCGACAAGCTGGCGCCACCACCCACCAGTACGCTGTCTGCATCGGCCTGGGCGCGGGCACTCAGATCGCGGTTCAGCTGCGCCAGAGGGGATGGCGTCCCGGCCACCACCGCACCAGCCAGTGGCCGGGGGGCAGCTGGCCGGGCACGCCCGGCGTAGTCCCGCATGGCGGTTTGCAATCTGCCTGCCAGCACCTGCTGGACAGCCTCTGGCTGCGCAGGCAGGCGTGTGGCCAGCACCTCCAGGTACCGAAAGCGCACCGGGTCGTGGTGCTGCGCGCCTTCTGCCCGCAGGGACTCCAGGGTTGGCTCACTCATTGCGGACGGGCTTGGCTTGCGCAGCGCGGGGTACAGGGGCCATCTCCACACGGCGGTTCTGTGCCCGCCCCTTTTCGTCGGCGTTGTCCGCCACCGGCTGCTCAGCACCAAAGGCCGCTGCAAACACCTGGGACGAGGGCATGTCCTCTTCGATCAGGGCGCGCGTGACGGTCAACGCGCGCTGGGCCGACAGTTCCAGGTTGTCGGCAAAACGCTGGTGACGCCCTTGCAACAGCGTGGTGTTGTCGGTAAAGCCACTCACCATCAGCATTTCATCGCGTTCGCGCAGGTACACCTGCAGCGGCTGCACCAGGCTTTGGAGCAGTTGCCGGCCTTCAGGGCGCAACTCGGCAGAGCCTGCCGCAAACAGCACGCTGCCGCTGATGCCAATGCGGCCTTCATTGACCGTGACGCGGCCACTGGCCAGCGGAATCGCCAGCGCTTTTTCCAGCGCCATCCGGCGCTTTTCTTCCATCTGCCGCTTTTCCACTTCCTGCTTGAGGCTGGCAACCAGGTCGATCTGCACCACCAGCACGCCCACCAGAATCAGTACAAACGCGCCCAGCAGGCCCGCCATGAGGTCGCCAAACACAGCCCACACCGGGGCCGTTTGCTCGGTCGCATCGTCCAGCGTGTCGTCCAAGCCGGTCACGCAGCAACCCCCTGCACCGCAGCGGCCATTTGCCCATTGAGGCGGCGCAGGTCTTCCACGATGCCCTGCTGCGAGGCAATGCTCAGGTCGATCACCTCACGGGCCTGCGCCACGTAGTAGGCAAGCTGCTCATCGCTGCGGCTCATCGACTGGCCAATGGCACCTTCGATGCGCTGCAGGCTGTCCATCAGCTTCTCGTTGCTGGCCGTGAACAGCCCCACGCCGTGTCCAAAGGATTCACCCAGGCTGGACAGCTCCACCGCGCTGGCTGCCACGTGCGCCGAAACTTCATCCACCTTGCCCGCCTGCGCGCCAAGCGCCTGGGAAAACTCCTGCCCGGCCTGCTCCAGCACCGAGGCCGCAGACCCCACCAGCGATTCAATGGCCGCACGCTGCTGCCCGGCGGCTTCGTTCACCGAATGGAGCAGCACACCCAGCTGTTCCATCATGGCCGTGCGTTCTGCCAGGGCCGCGTTGTCGCGTTCGCTCAGGTGGGCCATCTCCTGGCGCAGTTGGGTGATCACCTCGGCAGCGGCCTGCGGCACATCCGAAGCCGTCTGCAGCAATCGCGTGAGCGGGGCTTCCAGCGCAGACCCCAGCGTGGCCAAGTGTCCGGCCACGGCGGCCTGCAGCGCATCGAGCCGCTCTACAGCAGCCTGACCGCGTGCCGCCTCTGCATCCCGCAGTGCCACCAACTCCGTGCGCCACACGCCCGCCAACGCATCCATGCGCTGGGACTGGGTTTCCGCCCATTGGGCTTCGGCCTCGATGCGCGTGTGCAACAGTGCGTCCGACTGGTCCATCAACCGGGCGGCACCGCCCAGGGCCTGGTGGACCTGCTCGGTCATGCGCTCGGTGAGCTGCGCCGCAGCGCCCTCCAGCGCCTGGCACACGCCGCGCTGCTGCTGCACCGTTTGTTCACCCACACGCTGCCATTGCTGCGCGAGCGTGCTCGCCATGCCCTCCATGGACCGGGTCCAGCCCGCAAGGCGCTGCTGGTCAGCCGTCGCCTCGTCCGCCTGTGATTTCTCCACCGTCTCCTGCAAGGAGGCCAGCAGCGCCGTGGTGCGCTGCTCGAAGGCCTGCGACACCGTCTGCAGTGACTGGTCGAGCTGGGTGGCAGCGCCTTCCAGCGCCTGGCAGACGCCGCGCTGCTGCTGCGCCGTTTGTTCACCCGCAAGCCGCCATTGCTCCGCCAATGTGCTGGCCATTCCTTCCATGGACTGGCTCCAGCCTGCAAGGCGCTGCTGGTCGGCTGCCAGCTGGGCCGCCTGCGATTGGGCCACCGTCTCTTGCAACGTGGCCATCAGCGCCGTGGTGCGCTGGTCCAGCGTCTGCGTGATGGACTGCAGCGCGCTGCCCAGCTGCACCGCCTGCTGGTCCTGCGTCTGCGCATGGCGGTGCAGGGCCTCCGTCCAGGTGTCAGCCACCTGGCGGGCTGTGCCTTCCCATTGGGCCGTGAGTGCGTGTATCTGTGCGCCGGTGGCCTCGCGCAGCTGCTGGTGCGTGCGCTCGGCCTCTTGCGCCAACGTTGCCATGGCCTGTTCCACCACCGGGCGGATCGTCTCACCCGCCATGCGGGCGCTGGCGCCCAGGCTGTCGTGCAGGGATGCCCCCACGCTGGTGGCCAGCTGGGTGTAGGCCGCCGCCGCCTCGCGGTGAAACACCTGCTGCTGATCTTGCAGTTGGCCGTTCAACTGCGCATGGCGGTGCTCCAGCCCCTCCATCAGCCCCTGCAGGCGCTCCGCAATCAGCGGCATGGCCTGCGCCTGGGCCTGCAAGGCCTCGAACATTTCCTGGCGCCGGTGGGCCGCCGAAAACGGGTGCAGCACGCCGGCAATGCGTGCATCAAGCATGCGCAATGCCACCAGCCGCTCGCGGCGGCACAGGGCCGACATCAGCCCCAGCATGGCCGACGAAGCCACCCCCGCCACCGACGTACCAAACGACAGGCCCAACCCCTTGATGGGTGCCGCCAGCGCAGCCCTGATCGACTCCAGGCTGGACGAGGCCTCCAGCGCGAACACCGCGCCATTGAAGGTCACCACCATGCCCAGAAAGGTGCCGAGCATGCCCAGCATGACCAGGAGCCCCACCAGGTACGGCGCCAGCGCAGGCCCCGGCAGGGGCACACGCTCCCCATCGATCCGCTGGCGAACCGGGTTGCGCAGGGACAGATGCAGGCGCTCCAGCCAGCCGCCCAGGTTCTCCAGGGGCTGCTGTGGCAGCCCAGCCAGCGCTGTGGACAGTGAGGAAGTCGCGGCCCGAAACTGCATCAGTTCATAGGCCCCCAGCACGTAGACGGCGGCGATCACGGCCGTCATGGCGAGCGCCAGGGGGCTGGACCCGACAAATCCCCACCCCACCCAGCCCACCACCGCCAAGCCCACCGCAAAGATGGCGGCTATCACATTCTTGTTCATTCGATCATTCCTGTTACCTGTTCCGGGCTCATGTTGGTTTTAGGGGGGCGGTGGGGGGTGCTGGGATGGCGTTCATGGCTTTGGGCCGCCTCCAGCAAACCCGCAAGGGGCTCCAGACGCACCTGCAGCTCGGCCAGCAGCAGCGCACGCAGGTCCTGCTCGAAAGCAAACAGCCAGCCGCCAGGCAAAGCCCAGCGCTGCGGCTCATCGTCGCGCCCTGCAGCCGCCAGCTGCTGCTGGTGGGCTGCGCGCAAATGGGTCATCCGCCGCTCCAGATGGCCGGGCAGAGACGCCCACAGCCTTTGCTCGCGCACACCCAGCATCTGCTCCATCACCGCGTCCAGCATGGCAAGGCGGCGCAGCCCCTCTGGGCCCACCGACAAGGTCTGCCGAACCTGCGCGCGCAAGGTAGCCAGCCGGGTATCCATCTGCTTTTGCAGCGCCAGATAGCGCGCTGCGTGGGCTGCGAAATCCGCACCGGCCTCGGGGTCCGGGGCGTCGACAGGGGTGTTGTCGGCGCGCTCACGCATGGGCTTGGTGGGCGCTGCCTTGGCCGTGACCAGGTCCGTCAAGTCGGCCCTGGCGGTCTGAAGGCTGGCTTGCAGGGCGCGGACATCGACCGCCCCTGCGCCGAGCCCCACCGATGCGGACGGGATTTGGCTGGCCTCCAGGGCGTGCAGCGCCCGGCTGAGCTTGACCGCATCCACCGTGCTCAGCCATTGGCTCAGCTGCTCCGCCACATCCAGGCGCACCGGCCCGCTGTGCGCCTGCGCCCATTGCTGGAGCAGGAGAACAAGTCTGGAGCTGTTGAGTCGGTGGTGCTGGTACATCGGTCTGGGCCATCCCATTGCAGCTGCGTCCTTGAGGCAGGCACAGGTTTCAGGGAGCAGCTCCCCGCAATGGGCAAAACCGACTATTTTCGCAGGAACGCCGCCGACTCCGCCCCACGGCGCCCTGCGTTGCAGGTGTTACATCTCCAGCTAGTGAAAGGCACCACCGACAAAGGGCATTTCGGGGGGTTGCCCTTGGGGAGAACGCCCTGCGGATTCCTCGCCTTCTTGACGGCGGACAAGTCCGGCACGGAGTTTGCATGGTTCAATGGACTTCGCGCTTCCTCCTTGGCGCATGCGCCATCGCCCTGCCCGCCTGTTGTCACCATGTCCACCCCGCCCGCCATTTCCGCCCCCGCTGCCCCAAACCCCGCGCTTGGCGCAGCCCCTGTGGCCATTCCACACACGCACACAGAAGACGCGGTGGCCATCTTCACAGGTGTACTGCTGATTTCCGTGGGTGTGGCTTTTTTCACCAGCGCAGGTCTGCTGACCGGCGGGACGGCAGGCCTGGCTTTCCTGCTGCACTACGCCACCGGCATCGGCTTTGGCAAGATTTTCTTTGTGTTAAACCTGCCTTTCTACTGGCTGGCCTTGCGCAAGCTGGGACGGGCATTCACGGTGAAGACCTTTCTTGCCGTGCTGCTTTTGTCGCTGCTGACCGAACTGCAGTCGCAGTTTGTGCAGTTTGCGCAATTGCAACCCTTGTATGCAGCCATCGCTGGGGGTCTGATCACGGGCACGGGGTTTCTGGTGTTATTCCGCCATCGCTGCAGTCTGGGCGGCGTGGGAATTGCAGCGCTCTACCTGCAAGACCGGTACGGATGGCGCGCGGGCAAGGTCCAGATGGCGGTGGACTGCTGCATCGTGCTGCTGGCGCTGTGGACGGTGGAACCCTTGCGCGTTGCCTGGTCCATCGCCGGGGCCGTGGCGCTCAACCTGGTCCTGGCGATGAACCACCGGCCCGGGCGCTACATGGCGGTGTGAGCCGGAGTCAACCGACCCCAGTGCTGACCTCAGGCCGATGTTGCCCTTGCCAGCAGGTACTGCTCCAGTTCCTCGATCGGCACGGGCCGGCTGAACAGATAACCTTGCCAGAGCATGCAACCGTGCCGCTCCAGAAACGCCCGCTGCGCGTCGGTCTCTACGCCTTCGGCGATCACGTCGATCCCCAGGCTCTGCGCCATGCCGATGATGGTCTGCACGATCAGCGCATCGGTGTGCTGAATGCCAATGTTGCGCACAAAGCTCTGGTCAATCTTGAGCTGGTCCAGCGGCAGGCGCGTGAGGTAGGACAGCGATGACTGACCCGTCCCAAAGTCATCCAGCGAAAAACTCAGGCCCAGTGCACGCAGTGCGCTCATCTTGGCAATGGTGTCATCCACGTTGTCCAGCGCCAGGCTTTCCGTCAGCTCCAGCTTCAAGCGGTCGGGCCGTGCGCCGGTTTGCAGCAACACGGTGCGGACCTGTTCCATGAAGTCGGGCTGGCGGAACTGCCGCGCGCTCACATTCACGGACAACTGCAGCTGCTCCATGTCGGGGTTGCCCTGCCAACGGCGCAACTGGGCACAGGCAGTTTGCAGGACCCACAGGCCAATGGGCAGGATCAGCCCCGTCTCTTCGGCCAGCGGAATGAATTCACAAGGCGACACCATGCCACGCTGCGGGTGCCTCCAGCGGATGAGTGCCTCGGCTCCCACGGTGCGTGCACCACATCCCACCTGGATCTGGTAGTGCAGCAGAAATTGCCCGTCCGCCAGCGCCGTGCGCAGGTCGTTCTCCAATGCCGCGCGGGCCGAGATGGCGGCCTGCATCATGGGGTCAAAAAAGCGGATCGCATTGCGCCCGGCTGTCTTGGCGGCATACATGGCCAGGTCGGCATGCTTGACAACGTCTTCCACCGTCTGGCTCTGGCCGCTGAACAGCACCGCCCCCACGCTGGTTGTGCTGTGCACATGGTGCAACGCCAGCTGATAGGGCTGGTTCAACGCGGCCAGTATCTTCTCGGACACATTCTGGGTCTGCTCTGCGGCATCGGTGGCAAGTTCATCCAGATCTTCCAGCAGCACCAGAAACTCATCCCCCCCCAGGCGGGCCACGGTATCGCCTTCGCGCACGCAACCCGCCAACCGCTGCGCAACCTGCTGCAGCAGCACGTCGCCCATGTCGTGGCCCAGTGTGTCGTTCAAGGTCTTGAAATGGTCCAGGTCCAGGCACAACAGCGCACCGTGCAGACCGGTGCGCGCGCTGGTGGCAAACGCCTGCTGCAGGCGGTCCAGCATCAGGCGGCGGTTGGGCAGGTGCGTCAGCGGGTCGTAGAAGGCCAGGTGCTCGATCTCGCGCGCAGCCTGGGCGCTTTGGGTGATATCACTCAGCGTACCAACATAGTGCGTGACTTCGCCTCCGCCATCGGTGACGGCGGTAATGCTCATGAAGTGCAGGTTGACCTCGCCACTTCTGCAGCGGTTCCATATCTCACCCTTCCATTCACCGGTGCTTGCGAGGCTGTCCCACATGGCATCGAAAAAAACCTTGTCATGGTGGCCGGAGGCGAGCAGGCTGGAGCGCTTGCCCACCGCTTCTTCGGCGCTGTAGCCTGTGATCTTGGCGAACGCCCGATTGGTGCGCAAGATGACGGTTTCGCGGTCGGTCACAACCATGCCTTCCTGCGACTCGAAGGCAATCGCGGCAATGCGCAATTCGTTTTCGTCGCGCTTGCGCGCCGTGATGTCTTTGCCCACACCCCGGTAACCGCAGAAAGTGCCGCTCAGGTCAAAGATCGGCGTGCCGCTCACCGACAACCAGTGAAGCCGGCCGGAAAGGTCCTTGCGCTGAAACTCGAAATCGCGGAACTCCTGGTGGCGCTCGAGCAGTTCGCGGTGCTCTTTCCAGCGCGCTTCGCTCACCCCAGGCGCCGCCAGCTCCCAACGCGTCTTGCCCATGTGCACCGCCGCCTCCTGCAGCAAGCGGTCCTTGTCGCTACCGTCCACATGGGTCAGGCGGAACTGGGCATCCTGCTCCCAGTACCAGTCAGACGACAGGACGGTCAGGGTGCGAAAGCGCGCTTCGTTGTCCTCCAGCTGCTTGCGCACCCGGTACGACTCCGATACATCGCTGAACACCAGCACAACACCCACGATCTGTCCTTGTGCGTTGCGAATGGGCGCCGCACTGTCGGCGATCTGGTACTCCGCCCCGTCCCGTGCGAGCAAGGTGGTGTGGTTGCTCAGCCCCACCACCTCGCCCTTGGCCACCACCATCCGCACCGGGTCGACCACGGGTGCCCGCGTGCTGGCATTGACGATGCGAAACACGTCGGTCAGCGGCTTGCCACGCGCTTCGGGCAACGGCCAGCCCGTCAGGCGCTCGGCCACCGCATTCATGCGCGTGACGAAGCCCTGCGCATCCGTGGCCACCACCCCGTCGCCAATGGAATGCAGGGTGATGGCCAGGTTTTCCTCGCTTTCGCGCAACTGTGCCTCGGCACTTTGGCGGGTGAGCGCCATGCGGTCAAAACGCCGGCCCAGCTCGGTCAGCTCTGCCAGGCCGGTGGCCGGGGCCTGGGGCGCATAGTGGCCCTGGGCCAGTTCGTCCGTAGCAGCCAACAGGCGCCGCAACGGCTTCATCACCCCACGCCGCACACCCTGCTGGGCCAACAGGAAGGACAGCGCAAGGCCCGCCAGCAAAAAAGCCACCTCGGTCCACATGTTGCGGTTGGCGGTGGCGTAGAGCTGGTCCAAGGGCACGGTCAGGCTCATGGTGGCCACCGTTTTCCCCCCCGACTCGATCAGGGGCTGGAACACCATCAGCTGGTGCGAGCCTGCGGCATTGCTGCGCTGCAAAACCCCTTCGGCAGAGCGTTGCAGCGCGGCGCTGAAATCGGCATCGGCCAACTGGGTTCCCAGCTCACCCGCATCGGGCGGAAAACGCGCCACCACGCGCCCATCGGGGTCCGTCACACGCGCCACGGCGCCTGGGGGCAGGCTCAGGTCTGCGAGCCGCAGGCTCCACCACTCGAGCGACACCACGGCCACTGCGGCACCCACCACCTCCTGGCCACCCGGTGGAATGACCGGGACCGCGAAATTGACGCTGGCCACCTGGGCAGCCCGGTCGATCTGAAAAGCCCCGACCGAAAACTCCCGGGCGGTGATGGCATGCTGAAAATAAGGCCGGTTCGCCACGTTCACGGGGGCCTTCAGCGGCCGCGCATTGCACAGCAGTTCCCCATTGGCCTGCGGCACGCCGATGTTCACGTAAGTGGCGTTGAGCGAGAGCACCTCGGCCAGGTACTTTCCGCAATCCGGGTCACCCGGCCGGTGCACCTGGGGCATGGCGGCGAGTTTTTGCAGGAAATCGCGCGTGCTCTGTATCAGGCGCTGCTGGCTGGCTGCCACGGCCCGCAACGTGCTCAAGGCTTGATTTTCGGCAGCGGCAATGGCGTCCATGCGGTGCGCCCGCGCCTGGTAGACCGCGAGCAGCACAGCAGGCAGCGTCGCCACCAGGACCAGCCAGCGGATACGCGCAGACAACGTACTCCAGGTTCCCACCAGCCAGGAAGGCATACCGACCTTTCGTCTTGGGATGGCCTGCACAACCCGCCCACACCAGCGGCAGCGCGGATGGGGTGGCCACAAGGCGTCATTTTTTGCACCCTATCACTGAGCCATGGGCAAGAAAAGCAACGCGGGGGACCACCAGAGGCCGCACACCACCGACCGCAGAGAGCTACGCTGGCCATCCAGCCCTACACAGTCATACCGGTGCACCACCGGGCCGAGGGGTGCACCTAACGCATTGTTACATCGTAAGCCGATCTGCCCCAGCCCGCCTCCCTATTTGCCCGGAGTGCCCAGCGACGTGGGCAATGCCGTCAGACGCGGGGTAGACAACCTGCAGGGAACCTTGTCGCCTGCCGCCGTATCATGGAGGTATGCGTCGCGGCTTGTATTTCATGTTGATGGTGGTGCTGGTCCTCAGAGGCCTTGCTGGCTCCGCCATGGCCGCCGGGGTATTGCCTCCTCTACAGCCCATCGAGGTGCTGCAGTCGCAAGAACACAGCCACCACCCAGTCCCTGGCGAGGCGCACGCCACCCCACCCATGCAGGGAACTCTCCAGTCCACACTGGCCATGGATGCGGGAATACCGGACAGTGGACATACACCCGCTTCGGACCATGACCATGCCGAGCATGCTGCGGCAGCGTCCCCGTGCGATGGCGGCGTGGAAGGTTGTACCGCGCACGACCACCACTCCGCAGCCTGCTCGGCTTGCGAAATCTGCCACTCTTCCATGCTGGACGCGCCTGCCGCGCTGACACCAACCCACCTCTCCACAGCGGCCCCGCAGCCCCTGGCCGCCGCGCAGTTTGACAGTGCCCCTGCGGCGCTGGCCATCAAACCACCCATCGCCTGACCTCCGACGCCCGAAGTGCGTCTGCCGTCGCCTGAACCCCCTCGACCAAGGGGCTTTCAGGCCGCAACGCCATGTCCTGTTCGTTCGTTGTCTGGAGATCGCCGTGCGCGCCCCTGTCTCACCTTTCCTATTGTCATTGCGGCGGAGAGCTGCATGCCTTGCGCTGCTGACGCCTGCGCTTTCACCCCTGCCCTCGCTGGCCCAGGCCCCCAATCAAGCAGGCCGTCTGGTCATCGGGACTGACGCAGCACAACCCGCGGCACCTACAGCCCGGCTGATTCACCCGCCGGTGGCATTGCCCGCTCCTCAGGCCGACTCCAAGCCTTCGCCCCACACCTGGCACGAAGCCAATGAATCCGTCGCGGCCTTCCCGCGCGGCCATGCCGACATCCTGGCGTGGGAAACCCGCGAAGGCACCAAGCCGCCCACCGCAGGCATACCGCGCGGGGCCATGCCAGGTCATGCGCATCAAGACCACCACGGCAGCCATGAGGTCCGAGGTGGCAAGCCCGGAAATCCTCCGCACCACCCCCCGGAAGCAGGGAGCAAGCCATGAACACATTGCAATGCCCTGTCGCACCGGGCAGCAGGCCGCTGCACCGTCCCCTGCGTCTGTCTCTGCTGGGCGCGGCAGTGGTGCTGGCAGGCTGCGCCAGCGTTTCCCCCGACGGTCTGCGCAGCGACGTGGCCGCACTCACCGCAGGTCGCACCGCAGGCATCGAAGCTGCCCTGCCAGCCACCCATACGGGTGCCCGTGAGCAAGCCCAGCAGTCTGTTGATGGCTGGCTGGCCCAACCCCTCACGCAGGACGCGGCCGTGCGTATTGCCCTGCTCAACAACCCCGGACTGCAAGCCCGCCTGGCCGCACTGGGTGTGGCCGATGCAGAGCGCGTGCAGGCCATCACCCTGCCCAACCCGCACCTTGCGCTGGGCCGATTCACGAACGGCCACGAGCGCGAAATCGAGCGCACCCTGGCCTTCAGCCTGCTCGACCTCATCACCCTGCCCTGGCGCACCGCCCGGCAGGCCGAGCGCCTGCAGATCGCCACGCTGCAAGCCGCGCAAGACGTGGTGTCACTCGCCGCCGATACCCGCCGCGCCTGGGTGCGGGCCGTGGCCGCCGAGCAGGTGGCTGCCACGCATGACCGTATGGTCGAAGCCGCAGAGGCCGGGGCCGAACTGGCCCGCCGCATGGTGCAGGTGGGCAACTGGAGCCGCCTGCAGCAGGCCCGCGAACAGGCCGTGCTGCAAGAGGCCACCCGCCAGCGCGCCCGCGCCCGGCTGGCCGCCGCCACCGAACGCGAACAGCTCAACCGCCGCATGGGCGTGTGGGGGCTGCAGACGCAATACCAGCTGGCCAACCAGCTGCCGCCACTGCCCACCACCGCCTTGCCCGCAGACGGTATTGAGGCCACCGCGCTGCGCGAACGGCTGGATGTGCAGGCGGCGCGCCGCCAACTCGACACCCTGGCCACCCGCCAGGGCTGGAGCCGTGCAGGCGCCATGTTTGGCGACATCGGCCTGGCGTACAGCCGGAACACCACCACCGAGCGCGACAGTGGCCACCGCGAGATCACACGCGGTTGGGAGCTGGAACTGCCCCTGCCCCTGTTCGACTGGGGCGGCGCAGCCCGCACCCGTGCCCATTCCGAGGTGGAGCAAAGCGCCGCCCAGCTGCAAGACACCGCCGTACGCGCCCGCAGCGAGGTACGCGCCGCCTGGCTCACCTACCGCACCGCGCTCGACCTGGCGCGCCAGCAGCAGGCCGAGGTCGTGCCCCTGCGCCAGCTCATCAGCGACGAGACCACGCTGCGCTACAACGGCATGCTGGCCAGCGTGTGGGACATGCTGGCCGAAGCCCGCAACAGCACCCAGGCCGTGGCCAACGCCATCGAAGCGCAACGCGACTTCTGGCTGGCCGAAACCGACCTGCAATTGGCCCTCACCGGCACATCGCCGGGCGCCCTGCAGGGCCTCACCTCGGGCGCAGCAGCCTCCTCCACCCCACAAGGCCATTGACATGAACCGCCGCAATTTCTTCTCCGGCGCCGCCACGGCCGTGGCCGCTGCTTCCGTGAGCCGCGTGGCCCTGGCCGCGCTGCCCGAGCCCGCCATGCAGACCAGCGCCGACACCGCCCCGCCGCTGCACCCGCCCACGGGCCGCCCCTACCACCCCGTGGTCACCCTGAACGGCTGGACCGCCCCTTGGCGCGTGAATGCAGGCGTCAAGGAATTCCACCTGGTGGCCGAGCCCGTGGTGCGCGAGGTGGCGCCCGGCTTCCTGGTCAACATGTGGGGCTACAACGGCCAAAGCCCCGGCCCCACCATCGAGGTGGTCGAAGGCGACCGCGTGCGCATCTTCGTCACCAACCGCCTGCCCGAGCACACCACCATCCACTGGCACGGCCAGCGCCTGCCCAACGGCATGGACGGCGTTGGCGGCCTCACCCAGCCCGCCATCCAGCCCGGCAAGACCTTCGTGTATGAGTTTGTGGCACGCCGCCCCGGCACCTTCATGTACCACCCGCATGCCGACGAGATGGTGCAGATGGCCATGGGCATGATGGGCCTGTGGATCACCCACCCGAATGTGGGCAAGGGGGCAACGCACCCCCAGATTGCCAAGGTGCAGCGCGACTACGCCTTTTTGCTCAACGCCTTTGATGTGGAACCCGGCAGCAAGACCCCCAAGGTCAACACCATGCTGGACCACAACATCTGGTGCTGGAACAGCCGCGTGTTCCCCGCCATCAGCCCGCTGGTGGCACGCCAGGGCGAGCGGGTGCGCATCCGCGTGGGCAACCTCACCATGACCAACCACCCCATCCACCTGCACGGCCACGAATTTGAAGTGACCGGCACCGACGGTGGCCCCGTGCCCAAAAGCGCGCGCTGGCCCGAGGTAACCACCGACGTGGCGGTGGGCCAGATGCGGCAGGTGGAGTTCATCGCCGACGAGCCTGGCGACTGGGCGCTGCACTGCCACAAGAGCCACCACACAATGGGTGCCATGGGGCACGCCGTGCCGACCATGATCGGCGTGGAGCACCGGGGCCTGGTGGGCAAGATCCAGAAGATCGTGCCCGACTACATGGTGATGGGCGAGCGCGGCATGGCCGACATGGGCGCCATGGAAATGCCGCTGCCCGACAACACCTTCCCGATGATGACGGGCACCGGCCCCTTCGGCCCGCTGGAGATGGGCGGCATGTTCACCACGCTCAAGGTGCGGGCCGACCAGCGTGCGGGCGATTACCGCGACCCCGGTGATTTCAAGCAACCTGCGGGCGCGGTGGCCTACGAATGGCAGGGCACCCCCGCCAGCACGCCACGCCCTGCGCGCGCTGACACCCCGGGCACTGCACCCGGCGCCGCCAATGCCCGCAAGCCCGCTGCCAGCGGCCACCAGCACTGAACCTTCACATCAGCACACACCATGAAAACTATTAAATTGATAGCTGCTTGCGCTTTATGGATAAGTGCCAGCACCTCTTTTGGCCATGAAAACGCCCATCACACCGCGTCGAACAGCCCGGTGGTCAAGGAGCAAAAGGACTGGGGCATCGCGGGCGACGCCAAGGCCGTGCGCCGCACCATCACGGTCCGCATGACCGACGACATGCGCTTTGCGCCGAATCACATCGAAGTGCGCGAGGGCGACACCGTGCGGCTGCGCGCCACCAACAAGGGCAAGGTGCTGCACGAGATCGTGATCGGCACCAAGGCCGAGCTGGACCAGCACGCCGAGATGATGGCGAAGCACCCCGGCATGGAACACGACGAGCCCTACATGGCCCACGTGGCGGCAGGCAAGACCGGCGACATCGTGTGGCACTTCAACCGCGCCGGGAGTTTTGACTTTGCCTGCCTGATCCCCGGCCACTACCAGGCCGGCATGACCGGCACGATCACGGTGAGCCCCCCCTGAGTCGCTGCGCGCCGCCCCCCCGAGGGGGACGCCACCGGTGGCCTGGCAAAGCCAGTTCCACGGTGGCACTGACGAGAGCCATGCCGGTTTCCACCGGCTGGGGACGGACCACAGAGCCGTGAACCACAAAGACATCAAAGAGCGAAGAAAGGCATCCATGACATACCCGACGACGACAACATCAACAAGCAGCCGCCGCACGTGGCTGACCACTAGCGTGACCTTGCTGGCCGCAAGCGCCCTGCCCTTTGCAGCGACGGCCGCGGCCCCCACACCGCTGGAGGTGTGGAAAGACCCCAACTGCGGTTGTTGCCAGGACTGGGTGGACCACATGCAGGCCAATGGTTTTGCCGTGAAGGTGCACGCCACCGGCAACAACGCCGTGCGCGCACGCCTGGGCCTGCCGCAAAAGCTGGGCTCGTGCCACACCGCCCTCGTCGGCGGCTATGTGGTCGAAGGCCATGTCCCTGCCAGCGACGTGCGCGCTCTGCTGCAACAGAAACCCAAGGCCCTGGGCCTGGCGGTGCCGGGCATGCCGGTCGGCTCCCCCGGCATGGACGGCGCCGTGTATGGCGACCGGCGCGACCCCTACGACGTGCTGCTGGTGGCCCGCGACGGCAGCACCCGCGTCTTCAAAAGCTACAACACTTCCAGCAAACCCAAGGCCACGTCATGATGAAAAAGGCACCACCCCTCTTAACTCCCGCCGCCCCAGTGCTGGCCCTCCTGTTGCTGGCCGGCGCCTCCACCACGGCCCTGGCCCAGCCTGCCGCCCTTGCGACCACCGCAGCTCCCGCCGTTGCGACAGAATCCAGCCCGTTGAGCGAGGGTGAAATCACCCGCTGGGACCCCCGCACCCTGCGGGTCACGCTGCGCCACGGCGAGCTCAAGAACCTGGACATGCCCCCCATGACCATGGTGTTTCGCGTTCAGGACGCGGGCCTGGTGGGCGACCTGAAGCCAGGCGACAAGGTGCGCTTTCGCGCAGAACAGGTCAGCGGTGCCTACCAGGTGACACGGATCGAAAAGGCGCCTTGAAACCCGGCATGCCAAGCAGTGGAACCCCTGACGCGAAGCAATCCCAGCACGGCGCCCGGGCACCATAATCACCGGCCATGAGTTCTCAACACGTTCTGGCTGGCGACGCTGGCAGCATCACCCGCGTGGCGGGCATCGAGGTGGGCCACTTCACCGAAACCCGCCGTCCTACGGGCTGCACCGTCATCATCACCCGCGAAGGCGCCGTGGCCGGTGTGGACGTGCGTGGTGCCGCGCCGGGCACGCGCGAGACAGATTTGCTCGACCCCTCCAATCTGGTGGACAAGGTGCACGCCATCATGCTGGCCGGGGGCAGCGCCTGGGGGCTGGATGCCGCCACCGGTGCCGTGCGCTGGCTGGAAGAGCGTGGCGTGGGTTTTGACGTGGCCGTGGGCCGCCTGCCCATCGTGCCTGCCGCCGTGCTGTTTGACCTGCTGGTGGGGGACATGCGCATCCGCCCCGATGCCGCTGCGGGCTACGCGGCGTGCGATGCGGCATCCACCGCCGACCCGGCCGAAGGCAATGTGGGCGCTGGCACGGGCGCGGCGCTGGGCAAGATCTTCGGCATCCAGCGTGCGATGAAGGGAGGCATTGGCACCGCATCCGTCACGGTGGATGGCATCACGGTGGGCGCACTTATCGCCTGCAATGCCCTGGGTGATGTGATCGACCCCGACACCGCCCAGGTGATTGCAGGCGCCCGCACCGACGACGGCCTGCGTTTGCGCGACACGCGCCGCGCCCTGCTGCGCGGCGACCCGCCCCAGCCCCTGCTGGCGGGCACCAACACCACCATCGGCGTGGTGGCCACCGATGCGGTTGTCACCAAGGTGCAGGCCCACCGCCTGGCGGTGGCAGCGCACGACGGCCTGGCCCGCAGCATCAACCCTGTGCACACCATGTCCGACGGCGACACCCTGTTCAGCCTGGGTACCGGCCGCGCGGGCAAGACCCTGGGCATGATGGTGCTGGCCACCATGGCTGCCGAAGCCACAGCGATTGCCACGGCACGTGCAGCGCGGGCGGCCCGCTCGATCACCACGGCAGAAGGTTTGTACTTGCCGTGGGCCGGAGAGTTGGGGTAAACAGCAACCTCGGGGGCCAGCCAGAGGGTCTCGGTCGCGCCAGCAACGAGCCCATATGATGCAGACACAGAGGGAAAACTCGGACCGCAATGGCTTGGCTCGACCACTTCTGTGGCACAGCGCGCAGGGCAGCTGACACCTGATGCCTCTTGCCCATCTACCTATCGCGACAAGGAGAATCCATGAAAAATCGGACCCGTTTGCGGCACAGCTGGTTGTTGTGCCTGCCTTTGCTCCTGAACGCCCAGACAGCGCTGGCCCAGGACCAGTTTGTGGACCTGCAGTCCAACGGCGGCTACACGTCCTACCGCCTGCCGGACGACACCACCCAGGTGGACCTGAGCGCACAGACACAGGGCGCATGCCGTTTCAACCGCACTTGGGGCTATGACCTGACCAATCGGGAGCTGTGGACCAACGGGGGTTGCGGCGGCCGCTTCCAGATTACCCGCAGCTACGCCTCTGGCAACAGCAGTGGGTCCAACGCTGGCGCAGCTGTGGCCGCGGTGGCCGCCATCGCGGGCCTTGCGCTGCTGGCCAACCACAACCGGCACGACAACGACCGGCAACCCGAGTACCCGGACTATCCCGGCCAAGGTGGCGACTGGGGGCGAGAAGTCCGCGTGGACGGCCGCCTGTGCCTGGACGTGCGGGGAGGCAAGTTCCAGCCAGGCACCACATTGCAGGTGTATGAATGCAACGGCACCGCGTCCCAGCGGTTCGCTGTGGGGCGCGGGGGTGAGATCCGGGTGCGCGACCTGTGCGTGGACGTGGACCGTGGAGACCCGCGCGATGGCGCACGGGTGGTGCTGTGGTCGTGCTCAGGCTCGCGCAGCCAAAGCTGGGCCACCCGGGGCGGCCAGATCGTGAGCCAGCTCACCGGCAAATGCCTGGACGTGGAGGATGGCCGGGTCCGCCAGGGCGCACACACCATGGTCTGGCCCTGCAACCGTAGCCCCAGCCAACGCTGGTGGTGGTAAGGAGGGCCCAATGATGATCACAACCCAAACCCCACACGCTCTGCGCACCATGCGTTTGCTGTGCAGTGCAGCAGCGGCAGGCACCTTCGCTCTGGCTTGTGCATCCGCCGCGCAGGCAGCGGATGCCCCGGTGTCTTCCCCCACATCCCCACCCAAGGTGACCACCACGGCCCAGAAGCCAGCAGCACCATCGCGCGCCAACCGGCTCCAGGCGATCTGCTCGTCTGCTGACATGAACCACGACGGCAAGGTGTCTCTGGAGGAGTTTCACCGGGACATCGTGCAAGGCTGGCACAACCTCTCGCCCGATGCGACAGGCCATGTCCAGCTCTCCGACCTGGCCCAGGTGCCGCGCATGGGCAAAGGCCGCCTGAAGCGACTTGCAGCCGTTGACACGGACAGCGACGGCAAGCTGTCATTCAAGGAAGTCGTTGAAAGCCGCATGGCCTATTTCGACGCGGCAGATACCGATCAGGACGACCAGCTCTCCCTTCCGGAATGTGTGGCTTACGAGCGCCAGCGGCGCGGCAGCAAGCCATAGATCTCAGGAACCCCTGTCGCTCCTGGCCTAATGTGCCTGGAGGGCGTACGCCACAGCCGCATGAGCAACCACGGGGCCTCGGATGGTCACAGAGGCCTCGTGGTTGCTCCACCCCATGTTCAGCACTTATTCCATGTCCCAGGCTTTCCGCAACACACTGCTTTCTCTGCGCGATCTGATCGTGTCAGCCGGTCCTCTCGCATTTCTGGCAGTGGGTTTGCTGGTGCTGGCTTACTGGTGGCTCAACCCCAATCCGCCAAAAACCGTGACACTGGCCACGGGCCCGGCGCAAAGCGCCTACGAGGAATTTGGCAAGCGGTACCAGAAAGCGCTGGCCGTGGACGGCATCGAAGTGCGGCTACTGCCCAGCGACGGCTCTTCGCACAATCTCCAGTTACTGCGGGAAGGCAAGGCCGATGTGGCGTTTGTGCAGGGAGGCACAGCCGAATTGCAGCCCGATGACGCCGACCAGCTGGTATCCCTGGGCAGCCTCTTTGTAGAACCCGTGTGGCTGTTTTACCGCACGGATTCCGCCGAACGTGCGTACAACACACCGCGCATAGACAGCCTGCGGCAGGTGCGTGGCTGGCGGGTCAATGTAGGCTCGGACGGCAGTGGCGTGCCCAAATTGATGGAGCGCCTGCTCGACGCCAACAAGGTGTCGCCAGGCTCCGTGCAGATGTTCCGACTGGAGCAGACGCCCGCCACCGTGGATTTTCTGGCAGGCAAGCTCGATGCGCTGGTGTTTGCATCGGCCCCGGAGTCGCTGATGGTGCAGATGCTGCTGCAGACACCCGGCGTACAGTTGCTGGACTTTGCCCAGCACGAGGCCTATGCACGGCGCTTTCCGTTCCTGACGCCCGTCACGCTGCCTCGCGGCGTGGTGGATCTGGCCGCCAACGTGCCCACACGGGATGTGCGGCTGGTGGCATCCACCACCTCGCTGCTGGCACGCGATGCCACACACCCGGCCCTGCTCACGCTGTTTGCGCAAAACGCGCAGAAGCTGCATGGCGGATCGGGTTGGTTCAACCGGGCCCGGGAGTTCCCCAACTCACGCAACAGCGAGCTGCCAATGGCCAAGGAAGGCGACCGGGCCATGAACGAGCCGGTGCCGATGCTGCAGCGCTACCTGCCGTTCTGGATGGCAAACCTGATCGAGCGCATGTGGCTGGTGCTGGGCATCCTGCTGGCGATCATGCTGCCACTGTCGCGCGTCGTGCCACCGCTGTACCAGTTCAGGGTGCGATCACGCGTTTTCCGCTGGTATGGCCGGCTTCGTGAGATTGAAAACGACATGGAGGCTGGCAAGGCAGATTCCGCAGAACTGCTCAAGGCCCTCAATGCACTGGAGGCACAGGCCGAAAAGGTGAGCGTACCGTTGTCCTACGCAGACGAGCTGTACGCGCTGCGCAATCACATCCACCTGGTGCGCAAAAAGTTGCTCCGCAGCTGAGTGCACCAAGGCGCATCGGTGGATTGAGCGCCTCTTTTCGGGACAGCAGGTGGTGCGAACCGTCAACGTGATTTCGGAACGCCTGGAGGGCGCCCGCACTAGCGGGTCTTGAAAGACTTGGAGCCCAGCGAAGCCACTTTGGAGGAAGGGGCGCCGCTGGCCGCCTTCCGGGACGATCCTGCCGCAACAGCGTCCAGAACACGGGCTGTCGTGGGCACAGCCGGAACCACCCGCAAGGAGCCATCCGCAGCCAGCTTATCTCGCATGCGCCGGGTCATGGACTGCGTGCTTGCATCGGGTGCGGTGAAAAGGAATAACGTGCCGTGCGGGCTTGCCCAGGTGAGTTGCGTGCGCACGACCCTGCCATTGGTGACCAGCTCGACCCACGCGCCAATCACAAAATCAGCATAGGGATCCGGTGCATCCACGGGCACCTGGGCGCTGTCTTCAGGGGCAGCGGCAGAAGATGGTGCTTCTGCAGGTGCGGCTTCGACCACCACCTCGGGCTCTGGCTGTGGCACCGGCACTGGCGCGGGGGCAGGCTTTTCAAAGGCCGACTGGTGCAATCCCACCAGCCGTTGCAGAAACGCGCTGGTTTGAACTGCGGGGTAGTTGATGGTCTTGAGCCCCTTGCGCAGCTTGGCCAGCAGGCCGGGGATGGCCTCGTTCAGGCGGTCTGGCTCCTGGCGGGTCAGGTTGGGTTGTGAGCTCCACAGCAGCACCGGCACCAGCGCCAGGTAACCGCCGGGATCTTCGTCCTGGCCATCGCCCCCCTTCAACACCTGCGCCAAAGCGATCACGTCAGCCCAGGGGCCGGCAGCAAAATCGAGCACGTCGGCAGGGACGTTCTCCAGGTCTGGCAACCTGCGGATGTCTGCCGCCGTTTTTTCGGCCAGCATTTCCCGCTGCTCCGCCTGCAACAGGGCTTTTTGCTGCGCCTCCTGATGGGCTTTGATCTTCTGTTCCTGGGTCTCCCAGGCAGACTGCAGGGCCTTGAGTACGGTATCGAAAGGCCCTGCATCCTTGATTTCGTTGGCGGTCAGGTGATCCACCGCCCCTTGGACCAGTCGCATGAAGCGGCTGAACCCTGGTGTGGACTCGGCAGTGAAGGCCAGGCTGCGCTGCGTCAGTTCGTCGAGCAAACGGCGTGCAGGATGAGATCCATCGGTGAAAAACCGCCCGTCGTGTGACACCAGTTGCTTGAGCGCGGGCTCAAGGCTTTTCACGGCCTGCTGCACGGGCGGCAACAGGCGGGCATCCTGGGCAATGTTCTGCATCATGCGGCCGACCACTTCCATGGCCATCGCCGGTGACTGGGTGGCCGCCTCCATCGGCATCGCGGCGTAAACCACGGGGGCCACGCCAGGTCCCCGCCACCCCGTCAAAGGTGCCGACAGCGAAGCCGCCTGGCTGCCACTGGCCAGCCTGCCCACCAGGCGTTCGAGCTGGGCCATGTCCTCGATGGCTTCTGCAGCAGCCCCCGCAGGAAGATAGCCACCATGGGCCGCCACTTGCGCGCCGCCCGCGCCAGCGGGCGCCACCCAGACGGGCTGCAGCGCTACCGGCTGTGATGGCATGGCACCATATGCACGCGGGTCAAAGGGATCGCCGCCTGCCAACATCTGGCGCAGAATTCCCACCGTCAGCAGTGCTTCTTCTGCAGCTGCGCCAGGCCCCATCTGCGATTGCATGGAGTCGCCGCTCCAGCCTGTCGATGGGCCGACGCCCCGACCGTACCCGGTGGTGCCATAGTCACCCATTGGCGTAGCCATGGAGTTGCCATAGCCTGAGTAGCCGCCACCATAGCCGGTGCCCATCCCGGTATTCGGGCCGGCGCCGCCATAGCCGCCGCCTCGGCCAGAATTGCCAGCGGGAGTTCCCAGCACGGCGTAACCCACGGGTTGCACCCCGTGTTCGCGCAGGCTCGCCGCCGTCTTCTTGTATTCATCCACCAGCAGCTTGCCCAAAAGGTCACGCATGTGCTGCATCCACAGCTGGCGCACTTCCGGCGACACACCGGTATCGCCAACAACCTGCTGAAGGGCGCGGATATAGCTTTCGGGACGCAGTGGATTGCGCTCGGGCTGCACACTGCGCAGCCCCTGCGCGGAACTCACCAGGGTATTGAGTTCTGCGAGCACTGCATCGGTGGCATGCAGCGCCGACTGCTGCGCCTTGGAGAGCTCCACCTGCGCCTGCATCTCGTTCTCATCCATGAGCGAGAGCTCGCCAAAGTCCATCCCAGTGTCTTCGGCCGAGCTGCGGCCTTTGGCCGTAGACGGGCCTTCGGCAAAGATCTCCAGCAGGGCCATGGGGTAGCCCTTGACCAACGCCGCTTCGTGCTGGTTCAGAAACCTCAGGCTGTCGCTGACCAGATTGCGCTGCTGGATATTGCGGACGACAGACTCCTCGCCGGTCAAGGCCCCTTGAGTAACCTTGACCAGCTCCTGCATCAACGCCTCGCCCCCACGCACGGCGTTGACGACACAGGCGCGAAAAACAGTTCTCGAACGAGAAGCGGACTGGGACATGGTGGGGAGGAATCGATCGGACGACAGGTTTCCAGATGCAATGCTACTTGACCTGACGCCTTATTTGAGGGCTTTGAACCTCATTCGCTTGGGTTTTGCACCCTCTTCACCCAGTCGCTTCTTCTTGTCGGCCTCGTACTCCTGGTAATTGCCGTCAAAGAACGTCCACTGGCTGTCACCTTCGGCGGCCAGGATGTGTGTGGCGATCCGGTCCAGGAACCAGCGATCGTGGCTGATTACCAACATGGTGCCGGCAAATTCCAACAACGCATCTTCCAGAGCCCGCAGAGTTTCCACGTCCAGATCGTTGGAGGGTTCATCCAGCATCAGCACGTTACCGCCGGCAATCAGGGTCTTGGCCAAGTGCAGGCGACCGCGCTCCCCCCCGGAGAGCATGCCGACCTTCTTTTGCTGATCGCCGCCATTGAAGTTGAAACGTCCGCAATAGGCGCGGCTCGCCATCTGGAACTTGCCGACGTTGAGGATGTCGAGTCCGCCGGACACGTCTTCCCACACTGTCTTGTCGTTGGACAGGTCATCACGGTGCTGGTCCACGAAGGCCATCTTGACGGTGGAGCCAATGACGACCTCACCCGAATCCGGCTTTTCCTTGCCGGCGATCAGCTTGAACAGCGTGGACTTACCGGCGCCGTTGGGCCCGATGATGCCAACGATGGCGCCTGCAGGAATGTTGAAGCTCAGGTTGTCGATCAACACACGGTCGCCAAAAGATTTGGTGACGTTCTTGAACTCGATCACCTGACTGCCCAAGCGGTCCGCCACAGGGATGAAGATTTCGTTGGTTTCGTTGCGCTTCTGGTATTCGTAGTCGCTCAGTTCCTCAAAGCGGGCCAGACGGGCCTTGCTCTTGGCCTGGCGGGCCTTGGGGTTCTGGCGCGACCACTCCAGCTCCTTCTTCAGGGCCTTGGCGCGGGCTTCTTCACCCTTTTGTTCGGCTTCCAGACGGGCGCCCTTCTGGGTCAGCCAGTCGGAGTAATTGCCCTTGTACGGGATGCCGGAGCCCCGGTCCAGTTCCAGAATCCACTCTGCGGCGTTGTCGAGAAAGTAACGATCGTGGGTGATGGCCACCACGGTGCCCGAGTAGCGCTGCAGGAATTGCTCAAGCCAGTCTACCGATTCGGCATCCAAGTGGTTGGTTGGCTCGTCGAGCAGCAGCATGTCAGGCTTGGACAGCAGCAGTCGGCACAGGGCCACGCGGCGCTTTTCACCACCAGAGAGCACGCCAATGTTGGCGTCCCACGGAGGCAGGCGCAGCGCGTCGGCAGCAATTTCAAGCTGGTGTTCCGAGTCGGTACCGGCGGTGGCAATGATGGCTTCCAGCTCGGCCTGTTCGGCGGCCAGCGCGTCGAAGTCCGCATCTTCGGCGCCGTAGGCGGTGTAGACCTCTTCCAGACGGGCCTTGGCGGCAAATAGCTTGCCCATGCCCGCTTCCACGCTCTCGCGCACAGTTTGCGTGGGGTCGAGCTGGGGTTCCTGGGGCAGGTAACCGATGTTCAGGCCCGCCATGGGGATGGCTTCGCCTTCGATTTCCTTGTCAAGGCCCGCCATGATCTTCAGGAGGGTGGACTTGCCCGAACCGTTGGTACCCAACACGCCAATCTTGGCACCTGGGAAAAAGCTCAGGGAAATGTCTTTCAAAATCTGCCGCTTAGGGGGCACGATCTTGCCGACGCGATTCATGGAAAAAACGTATTGGGCCATTGAGTGTCAAACCTGCAAAAGTGAGCAGAAATTCTGCGTGCAAACCGAGATTATCGGGCCATGCGACAATACCCACCGTAGCGGGCTCCAGTTGCCTGCCACATCAGCACACTGCTGGGGACGAAGGAAGCATCAGCTTCCAGGCTCCCACCCTTGAACCTCGTCGGCTTGAGACTGGCTCGGCAACCCCCCGGTTGTACGACAGGCCGATACCCAGCGCCCCGGATGGGCGCATTCAACGACATGACATTTGACGAACTGAACCTGGCTCCTGCCATCCTGAAGGCCGTGCACGAAACGGGCTACGAAACCCCCACGCCCATTCAGGCCCAGGCCATCCCCGCCGTTCTTGCAGGCCACGACCTGCTGGCCGGCGCGCAGACTGGCACCGGCAAGACCGCCGCGTTCACCCTGCCCCTGCTGCACCGCCTTTCGCAAAGCGCTGCGCCCAAGAACAAGTTCGGCGGAAAGGGCATCCGTGCCCTGGTGCTGACGCCCACCCGCGAGCTCGCCGCCCAGGTGGAAGAGTCCGTGCGCGAATACGGCAAATACCTCGACATCAACTCTACCGTCGTCTTCGGCGGCGTGGGCATGAACCCGCAGATCGACCGCATCAAGCGAGGCGTGGACATCCTGGTGGCCACCCCCGGCCGCCTGCTGGACCTGCAGCAACAGGGCTTCCTGGACCTGTCGACCGTGCAGGTGCTGGTGCTCGACGAAGCCGACCGCATGCTGGACATGGGCTTCATCCACGACGTGAAGAAGGTGCTGGCCCTGGTGCCCCGCGAAAAGCAGAGCCTGTTGTTCTCGGCCACCTTCAGCGACGAGATCCGCGACCTGGCCAACACGCTGCTCAAGAACCCCCAGAGCATCCAGGTCACGCCCAGCAACACCACGGTGCAGCGCATCACCCAGGTGATCCACCCCGTGGGCCGCGGCAAGAAGAAGCAAGTGCTGCTGCACATCATCCAGCAGCACAACTGGAGCCAGGTGCTGGTGTTCACCCGCACCAAGTTCGGCGCCAACAATGTGGCCGAGTTCCTGACCAAGAACGGCGTGAACGCCATGGCGCTGCACGGCAACAAGAGCCAGTCCGCCCGCACGCAGGCCCTGGCCGGCTTCAAGAGCGGTGACATCCGCGCCCTGGTGGCTACCGACATCGCGGCACGCGGCATCGACATCGACGAGCTGCCACACGTCGTCAACTACGAAATCCCGAACGTCTCGGAAGACTACGTCCACCGCATCGGCCGCACCGGCCGTGCCGGCAACAGCGGTGAAGCCGTGAGCCTGGTCTGCATGGACGAAGAAGGCTTCATGATGGACATCGAGCGCTTCACCAAGCAGCAGATCCCCGTCCAGATCATCGAAGGCTTCGGCCCCGACGCCGGTGAGAAGGCCGAGCCCATCGCCATGGGCCGCCAGACCATCTGGGGCGGCGCAGGCAAGCCCCCGAGCCGCGACGTGATGCAGGCTGCCGCCAAGGCCGCCCGCAGCGAAATGATGGAACGCATCCGCACCAACAAGGCAGGCCAGGGTGCTGGCGGAGGTGGTGGCGGTGATCGCGGCCCCCGCCCTGCCGGCGGTGGCAATGGTGGTGGTGGCCGTGGCGGCCGCGCTGGCGGCGGTGCCGCAGCCGGCGGCGGTGGTGGTGCCAATGGTCCGCGTGGCGGCCGTGCGGGTGGCGGCGGCCAGGGCGGCGGCGCACGCGCTGGCGGCCAGGCTCCTGCACGCGGCCGTTCCGGCGGCGGTGGCAACGGTGGCGGTGGCGGCTATGAAGGCGGCAACCGCTACGATGATTCGCAACCCCCACGCGCCAATGCCCACCTGGGCACGCACATGGGCCATGCAAACCCGGGCCACCGCAACTCCGGCCATGCCGGCGGTGGCGCTGGCGGCCAACCCGACCCGATGCGCACGAGCGTGGACAGCATGGGCGGCGGCGGTCGCCGTGGCGGTGGTTATCGGGGTGGCAACGGTGGAGGTGGCGGCTATGGCGGAGGCGGCACGGGTGGTTCTGGTGGCAGGGGCAACGGGTCTCGTGGGCCGGGCGGTTCTCGCGGCTCTTTTGGCCGCTGATCCGTCAGCATCCGAAAGCACAATCAACGTAAGCGCAGCGCCCTGCAACGAGGCGCTGCCGCCTGAGGTGCATGCACTGCATGCCCTGGGTCGGCGCACGCCGGATATCCAACACCCACGGCTGCACCTGCACGCCGTGGACTTTGCAGCACTGGCGGCCAAGCCCGCCCTGCGTGGCCTGCCGCATGTGGACGACGTGTACATCACGCTCGGCACCACCATTGCAGCGGCCGGCAGCCAGCAGGCCTTTCGCGCCGTGGACCAGGATGCGGTGATCGCCACCGCGCGCACGGCTCTGGCGGCTGGTGCCTCCCGCTGCGGCGTGGTGACCGCCATGGGCGCCGACGCCCGCTCCCGCATCTTCTACAACCGCGTCAAGGGCGAGGTCGAGCAGGCGCTCCAAAGCCTGGGCTTCACCACGCTGGTGATCGCACGCCCCTCCCTCCTGCTGGGCGAACGCCAAGCCCTGGGCCAGGCCGCGCGCCCCGCAGAGTCCTTGTCCATCAAGGCCTTCAAGCTGCTGGACCCACTGATCCCTGCCAACTACCGTGCCCGCCCGGGTGTCGATGTGGCCCGAGCCCTGGTCCATGCTGTACAGACACGCCCGGCCGGGCTGCACGTGCTATCAGGCAGCGCACTACAGGCCTTCTGATTTGCCGCCTGGCCCCGGGCTGCAGCAGCTCCTTGTGCGATGCTGTGGCCCATGCGCCCCAACGACCTACCCCAGCCCCTGGCCACTCTGATGGTGGCCACCTGCAATGTGCTCAACCTGGCCAATCCCGGCCGCCTGTTCTACGAGAATCAGGACCCCTACAGCCAGACAGAGTTTGATCGCAAGCTCACTTGGCTGGGCGACCGGTTTCGCATGCTCAATGCCGATGTGCTGGCCGTACAGGAGGTGTGGGACGACGCCGCCTTCAAGGGCGCCCTCAGCCGCAGCGGCCTGCGCTATGACTTCGTGGAGGTTCCCGGGGCGGAGAACGATGTCACGCATGGCGGTGCACAGGGTACCCCCCGCGTGGGCATCGCCACACGGCTGAAAGTGGATGCCTTGCAATCGTTTGCGGAGTTTCCACCGGGCTTCCAGGTGGACGTTCCAGGCCTGGGCCTGCATACGCGCTTCGAACGGCCGCCACTGGTTGCCACCTTGCGCATGAAGCATGGACAGTGCCTGAATGTGCTGACGACCCACCTCAAATCCAAGCGACCCAAGTTTCTGCAGGATGCGCAGGGCAACCCGGCCGAAGACCGGGACGACCGCAAGGTCATGGCACTGGCATCGCTGCGCTCCCTGATCATGCGGGGCGCCGAGGCCATGGCACTGCGCTGCCTGGTCATTGACCTGCTGCACCGCACCAGCGTGCCGCTCGTGGTCATGGGCGACTTCAATGACACGCCCGACAGCGTCACCACACAGCTCATCTGCGCCACCAATGAGATCGCCTATGACCGCTCGGCACGCGATGTGGCGCTGTTTAATGCCTACGATCTGCAGGGCGATGCGGCACTAAAGAAGGACGTGGCGTATTCACACATTCACCAGGGCTCGCCCAGCGTGCTCGACCAGATACTGGTGAGCGAGGAGTTCGTGCACAACGGCAGGAACAGCGTGGGCGATGTGAGGCGCGTGGACTATTTCAACGACCACCTCCACGAAGGGCGTGATCGCACCCGCTCGGACCACGGCTTCGTGCGCGCACTGCTGCGCTTGAAGATGGCGCCGCAGACGGATCCCTTACCCACGCCGCCCACCCCCGCCACGGCGGCTGCGACCCAGCCCACCAGCCCACTCCCTCCTGCCCCAAAATTGTGACGCTGTAGAGGGTTTTGGCTCCTTCATCATGGGTTTGCAACGGGATGTACGCTGACACGGCATGGCATTGGCGGGCAGGTAACATCCACGTAACAAAGCCGTCCCACCAGGGCCCAATGGCAAAGATCACCATGAACATGCACTCCACCCGCCACAGCGCCTCACCAGAAGCCTCTTCGGCCCAGCCCCCACACGCCCACCGGCTGCGGATGCCGTGGAAGGCATCTGCACTGCTGGCAGCCGCGTTGCTGACGGCGTGCTCCAGTACTCCGCTGCCCCCATGGCCATCCACGCCCGCAACACGAACGAGCGCACCGGCCCCGTTGCCCCGCGTACAACCAGGTACGGTAGTGCCCGCGCCCTTGGGCCAGGCACCCCAGGCTCAGGCGCAGCGCCAGGGTGCGGTAGCCAGCCCCTTGCCGCCGCCCGCCCCGCTGGTGGTGCAAAACGAAGGCCCCATGGCGCCCCCCTATGGCGCGGCGGTGGCGGCTCGGTTCCCCGATCCACCCATGGCATACAGCACGCCCGGCCTGGGGCCGGACCGCAGGGCCTTCACCACCAATGCCGAACTCGGCCAATGGCTGCATGCGCTGGCCGACCCTGCGCCCCGCAGCTCCACGCGCACGAAGCTGCTCAACTTAGGCACGTCGCAACGCGGAGAACCCATTCTGGGCCTGCTGGTCACCCGCGCCACGGGCACCGAGCCCGCCAACCTGGACACAAGCGGTCGGCCCACGGTGGTCATGATCGGCCAGCAGCACGGAGACGAGCCCGCAGGCAGCGAGGCGCTGCTGGTGATCAGCCGCGAACTGACGCAGGGCCTGCTTGAACCTTTGCTGGACAGGATCAACGTGGTGGTGGTGCCCCGTGCCAACCCCGATGGTGCGGCCGTGGGCACCCGGGTCACAGCGAATGGCGTGGACATGAACCGCGACCACCTGCTGCTGAACACCCCCGAGGCCCGTGCGCTGGCCAAGGTGGTGAACGACTACCGCCCTATCCTGGTGGTGGATGCCCATGAGTACACGGTGGTGGGCCGCTACCTGCAAAAATTCAACGCCATCCAGCGCTACGACGCACTGCTGCAGTACACCACCACGGCCAACTACCCCGAGTTTTTGACCAAGGCTTCGCAGGAGTGGTACCACCAGCCCATGGTCGCGGCACTCAAGACCCAGGGACTGACAAGCGATTGGTACTACACCACCTCCACCCTTCCAGACGACAAGCGCGTCTCCATGGGCGGCACGCAGCCCGACACCGGCCGCAACGTGAATGGCCTGAAAAACACCGTGAGCCTGTTGATCGAGACACGTGGCGTGGGCATCGGGCGCATGCACATCCAGCGACGCGTGCACTCGCAGGTCACGGCCATCACCAGCGCCTTGCGCAGCACCGCCGAGCGGGCGGCCAACCTGGAGCAGGTTCGTTCGTTTGTGGCGCGCGACGTGAGCGCCCAGGCTTGCCGCGACCAGGTGGTGGTCGAGGCCGCCGCCACGCCCACCCAGCGCGAACTGGATTTCCTCGACCCCGAGACAGGCGCAGACCGCCTGATCCGCGTGGACTGGAACTCATCCCTCACCTTGCGCCCGACAAAAACCCGTGCCCGGCCGTGTGGCTACTGGCTGTCGGCCAGCTCTACCGCCGCCGTCGAGCGCCTGAGGCTGCTGGGCCTGCAGGTGATGCGCGTGGCCGAGCCAGGTTCTGCGCTGGCCGACATCTACCGCGAAACGGGTCGGGATTCCGGTGACCGGCAGGACGTGATCGGCACCATCGCAGGCGGTACGGGCATCGTGCGCGTGCAGGTGTCGCCCGTACGCAGCGCCATCGACGTGCCAGCCGGCAGCTTCTACGTGCCCCTGAACCAGCCCCGCGCCAACCTGGCCGTGGCCGCGCTCGAACCCGACACGCAGAACAGCTACTTCGCCAACCACCTGATCGATGAGCTGGCGAATACCGCACGTGTCATGGCGCCCCCCGCCCTGGTATTTGAAGATACCAATTAGGACGTTCTGGAACTTCACGCACGCGGCCCAACCGATGGCTCGACGTGCTGATGCAGCGCCCCGCCGTGCAACGCGGGCTGGAAGTAGCCAGAGACTTGCGCACGCCCCTGACCGACGAACCACGCAAGGTGTTGCGGCACGCGTGCGGGAAGGCGCAGGAGCTGGGCCGGCCAGATTGAGCGTGCAATCACAGTCACCATCGACAGTCACTATAAAAATAGTAGTTATTGCCGCTTACCTATCAAGCGCCAGCGGCTAAAAACACTGGGATTCAGACCCGACTGTGTAGCGATGCAGGGCTGGTGTGTCGCGCACGGCGTGCTTCGGTACGCTCCAGCACATGGTGGGCCATGGCCTGGGCCAGCGCTTCATCGGCCAGAAACACCGTGCTGTCGCACTCCTGTGCCAGCCGCCGCGCTTCATCTCCGCTGTGGCTGCGCACCACGGTTTCGATATGAGGGTTCAGTGTGCGCGCGGTGGTGATGATCTGCCGCACATTCAGGGTATCTGGCGTTGCAATGACCAGCATGGCGGCCCGGGCGATATGCGCCTGTATCAGGACGGCAGGGTCCACGGCGTCCCCAAAAACTGCCGCGATGCCAGACTCCCGCAACGACTCCACCAGTTCACGGTTTTGCTCGGCCACCACAAACGGGATGTCGTTGGCCACCAGCAGGTTGGCAACGCGGCGCCCCACCCTGCCGTACCCCACCAAAACCACCTGCCGTGCAAGATAGCGGGCGTCAGTGCTCATGGGCAGTTCGGCCAGGGGATCGTCGCGCTGCTCCAGCCGCCGCGCCAGTGCCGAGCGAGCCCGCAGCCAAGCCTGCAACGGTGCAATGGCATGAAAGAGCATCGGATTGAGCGCCATCGAAATCAGCGCCCCTGCCAGCACCAGGCTGGCCCCTTCGGGCGGCAGCAGCCCCAGCGATGCACCCAGTGCCACCAGGATGAAAGAAAACTCCCCGATCTGGGCCAGGCTCGCCGAGACCGTGAGCGCCGTGTTCAGCGGGTAGCGGAATGCCAGCACCAGCGCCGCCGCGGCCAGTGTCTTGCCCAGCATGATGATCGCCACCACCGCGAGCACCTGCAACGGCCGGTGCCACAGCACGGCGGGATCGAACAGCATGCCCACCGAGACAAAGAACAGCACGGCAAAAGCGTCGCGCAGCGGCAGGGACTCTTGCGCAGCCCGGTGGCTGAACTCCGACTCGCGCATCACCATGCCGGCAAAAAACGCCCCTAGCGCAAACGACACGCCAAACAGCGCTGCAGACCCAAACGCAATCCCCACCGCAGCAGCCACCACACACAGCGTGAACAGTTCCCGCGAACCCGTGCGTGCCACCTGCCAGAGCACCCACGGAAACAGGCGGCGGCCCACTAGCAGCATCAGCGCAACAAAGCCCCCGACCTGCAGCAACGTCCATCCCAGGGTCTGCCACAGCACCGCACCATCCACACCCTGGGTGGTGGCGCCGTCCCCGCCTCCCACGCTCCCCAGCCAACCAGCCAGCGGCGGCAGCAACACCAGCACCAGCACCATGGCCAGGTCTTCCACCACCAGCCAGCCCACGGCAATCCGGCCGGTGTGGCTGTCCAGAATGCCCAGGGTTTCCAAGGCACGCAAAAGCACCACCGTGCTGGCCACCGAAAGCGCCAGACCAAACACCAGGGAGCCACCCAGCCCCCAGCCCCACCAACTGGCCAAAGCCATGCCCAGCGCTGTGGCCACCATCATCTGCACCACAGCCCCGGGCACCGCAATCTTGCGCACGGCCAGCAGATCACCCCAAGAGAAATGCAGGCCGACGCCAAACATCAGCAGCATCACACCAATTTCAGCCAACTGGCTCGCCATGGCGGCATCTGCCACAAAGCCAGGCGTATATGGCCCGATGACCACGCCCGCCAGCAGATACCCGATCAACGCCGGCAACCGCAACCGAGCCGCCACAAAACCCAACGCCAGGGCCAACCCGAGCGCGGCAGCGATGGTATGGATGAGCGTGACGCTGTGCGGCATGGTGCGGGCGACGGATCAAGGAAAAACGTTGGTGGGTATGTGACCTTGTTATACCCGCATCCGCCGTGCTTCTGCTACTGCCAATATCAGGATGGTCATCGCAGGGAAGGCTCCGGCCGCAGGTTATGATTCGCGCTCTGCGCCACGGCGCGGTTGCGGAACGCTCCGCAAAGCAAGTAAGCACATCTTCGCCGAAAGCCTGTTTACTGCCCGTAGCTCAACTGGATAGAGCAATAGCCTTCTAAGCTATAGGTCGGGGGTTCGAGTCCCTCCGGGCAGGCCAGCTCCCCCCGCTCAGCGGAGCCAACCGCTTTTCCCAACCCAACCGCGCAACACGCTTCAAAAAGCAACGGCAACACAGCCAACGCTTTTTAAGAGCCAGTTACCTGGGCGCACTAACTCGCGCACCAGAACACCCGAGGCACTACCGGTTTGGCTGCGGGACTGCCGCGTAGTTCATGGCAATGGCCTGCACCACTGCTCCAATGAGGGCGCCATCACTTGCACTCTGGGGCAAAACTTCTCGCACGATCTGGACCGCGTATTCGAGCTGCTCCTTGGCAAGGGCTGCAGACATGGCGTTGCCACGTTTCTCACTGGGCGACGCATCGCGGATCACAAGGCTCATTGAAGGCTCCAAAAAGGTTTAAGGCACAGTATGCGCTGTGCACCATGCACTCCACCGTGCACAACCCGAATCACATCAAAGAAATGCAGATCGCGGATTGGCCAGATGGTCATTGCCCTTAGAGCGCCCTTATTTTGAAGCCCCAAAACAAAAAAGCGCCGCAACAATTGTTGCGGCGCTTTTTCTGATTTGGGGTGGCTGATGGGGCTCGAACCCACGACAACAGGAATCACAATCCTGGACTCTACCAACTGAGCTACAGCCACCGTAGCTTTGTATTATAGCTTGGGATTTTGATCCCTACAGCCAATTTACTTAATTTTCTGCCGCCGCTTGTACGGTGGCTGAAGGCCGAGGTGTCTTGATCTCGGCCTTGAAACGCTTTTTGAGCATCTCGTAATACGCCTGCCCTTCAGCGGACGCCCACCATTGCATGTATTGCTGGCGCTCCTGCTGCGCGCGCTGTCCTTCAGGGGCGGGACGAGGCACGATGCGGTTCACCTTCACCACGGCATAGCCGTCGGCCCCCAGGTCCACACCGACCCAGGCAGGAAGGGCATCCGCGGCTGGCGCATGCAATGCGGCATCAATCAAGGGCCGAGGCAGGTTCTGAACCTGTTCCCGTGAAATCTGCACAGGAGCGCCCAAGCCGCTGGCGCTTGCCGGGGTGGCCTTCCACGCAGCCAACTTGGTTTCACCTTCCTTGCGGGCCAGCTCCGAAGCCTTCTGCCCGATATGGAGCTCACGCACACGAGCACGCACTTCGTCCAGGGGCAGGGTTTTGGCGGGGGTGTACTGCACCACACGGCCCGCAGCCAGCTGGCTCGGACCTACTTCCACGGCTTCGGTATTGCGCTTGTTCTGCAACGAATCCGAAGAGAAGAGTGCCTCCAGAAACTTGGGGTTGGCCAGCGGTCCGACTGCACCGGGCGCCGGCGCCCGGGTAACGCCGGAAACAGTCTGCACCTTGAGCTTGAGCTTCTCGGCCACCGGCTTGAGGCTGTCTGACTGTTCGTACACGCTATTGGTGAACGCCTCGGCCACTTCCGCAAATTTGCGCTGGGCCTGCTGCTGCTTGAGTTCTGCCTCCATGGTGGGACGCAGTTCTTCGAAGGAAGGCTGGCGCGGAGCCTTGATGTCGGTCAACTGGATGATGTGGTAGCCAAAATCGGTCTCCACAACATCGCTGATTTCGCCTTTCTTGAGGGCAAAGGCGGCCTCCTCAAACGGCTTGACCATGGCACCACGCCCGAAGAAATTCAGGTCCCCGCCTGCTGTGGCCGAACCCTTGTCGTCCGAAGCCTTCTTGGCCACGTCCGCAAACGTGGCTGGCGCCTTGCGCACCTGCGCCAGCAGTTCCGTGATGCGGGTCTTGGCCTTCTCGCGGTCCGCAGAAGAGGCATCCTTGGGGGCATTGATCAGGATGTGGCTGGCCCGACGTTCTTCTTTGCCGGCCATCCGCGCCACATTTTCCTTGTAGTAGGTGCGCAGATCGTCTTCATTGAGCGTGATTCCCGAACGCACGCTGTCGAGGTCCAGTACTACGTATTCCACCGCAGCCTGCTCCAGCTGCAGGAACTGGGCGGGATGCGCCTTGTAATAGGCCTCCAGATCCGCATCCGTGGTCGCGACCTTGGTCGAGAAGTCCGTGGATTTGAAACGTACTACCTGAATTTCTCGCTGCTCGTAAAGCGGGTCGAGTGCAAGCTTGACCTGGGTATTGGTGCTGAACGCTGTACCCATCACGCCACCGATGACCTGATTGATCGACAAGTCGCGGCGCACATTGGCCTCAAAACCTTCAGGCGTCAAACCTTGCGTACCCACCAATGCTCGGTAGGCTTCTGCGTCCAGCGTACCGTCAGCACGCTTGAGCCCGGCGATGGCGGGAATCTCCTGCAGGCTGCGCGCCAGGCGCGCATCACTCGTCACCAAGTGCATTTCCTTCGCCGCAGCAGCCAACACGCGGTCGCGTACCAGACGCTCCAGCGTGGCGTAGCGGGCCTGTGGCGAGTCAAGAAGCTTGGGATCGACCGAGGGAGACTGCGCACGCATGCGGTCAGTCTCCACGCGATGCGCGTTGTCCCAGTCGGTCTGGTTGATCTTGTCGCCATCGACACGTGCCACCACAGGGCTCTTTTCAGAGAAGTAGTTGCTGTCAATGCCTACCAGCACAAACGATGGAATGATCAGCAAGAACAATAAGATCATCACGATCTTGGAGTGCTTGCGGATGGATTCAAACATGGTCGATCTTTCAGAAGGCAAAAAACAAAAGGCGAACTTGCGTTCGCCTTTGTTCGGTGATGGTGGGTCCTGACGGTCTCGAACCGCCGACCTACTCCGTGTAAAGGAGCCGCTCTACCAACTGAGCTAAGGACCCCACCTAAACTGATCCTCAGTTCAAGGCATCTTTCAATGCCTTGCCAGGACGGAACTTCGGAACTTTAGCAGCTTTGATTTTAATCGTAGCGCCCGTACGGGGATTGCGGCCCGTGCGAGCAGCACGCTTGCCGACCGCAAAGGTGCCGAAACCGACGAGCGAAACGGTGCCGCCCTTCTTCAGGGTCTTCTTGACGGCCTCGATCGTGGATTCCAGGGCACGAGCAGCAGCGGCCTTGGAGATGTCGGCGTTGGTAGCGATGTGCTCAATCAGTTCGGTTTTGTTCACAAGAAGCCTCTCGGAAAAGAGTTGATGGAATGTCTCGCGGATATCTGGTCTTCACACGTCCGAAAGCGCAGCCGAAGGCTGGTTGAAAACAGACGGGGGAATGACTGGCATACACAGCAGTGGCTGCTGCATCAGATTAAAGCCATCGAGTTTCCGGGTGTCAATACAACACGCTGGTTTGGCGCAGCGTTGGGATGAATTCTAGTCGTATTTCACGCTGCGACAGGGCTTGTGGGGCGTTTTTGTCTCAAACACGCCGTATGGGCAGCACTCCGTATTGACACCCCAGTTCCGACAATGCAGCGAGGGCGATTGCACCCAGTATTTACACGCCGAAGCGCTGGGGGATGCGGCATCCACCCCGTGCTATTTCACACGCGCCCGGATTTCTGGCAGCGCCTTCTGCAGGTAATACACCATGGACCAGACCGTGAGCACCGCCGATGCCCAGATCAACCAGGTGCCCCACACCCCCGTGTCAATCACGCCAAACAGGCGGGCGTCGTACAGCAGGAACGGGATGGCCACCATCTGCACCGTGGTCTTGACCTTACCGATCATGTGCACGGCCACACTCTTGCTCGCGCCGATCTGCGCCATCCACTCGCGCAAGGCCGAGATCGCGATCTCGCGCCCGATGATGATGAGGGCCACAAATACATCGGCACGCTGCAGGTGCACCAGCACCAGGAGCGATGCACACACCAGAAATTTGTCAGCCACCGGGTCGAGGAAGGCTCCAAAGGACGAGGTCTGGTTGAGCTTGCGCGCCAGGTAGCCATCCAGCCAGTCGGTGGCGGCAAACACCACGAACATCACCGTCGCAATCAGGTTGCGTGTGGCTGGGTCCAGCGGCGCGTAGAACACTCCCACGATCAAAGGTATCGCGACGATGCGCGTCCAGGTCATCAAGGTGGGGATAGTCCAGAACATGGCGGCGATTGTGTCACGGCGCGGCAGCGGCGCTGTGGATAAGGCTTATCTCAACGCCCTATAAATTTCTTCCGCCAGTTCGCGCGAGATGCCATCCACCGTAACCAAGTCTTCCACACTGGCCGACGCCACCCCACGCACTCCCCCAAAACGCTGCAGCAACCGCGCCCGTTTTTTGGGCCCCACCCCCGCAATTTCTTCGAGCTGGCCACCGCCCACGCGCACCTTGGCGCGCGCAGCGCGCATGCCCGTGATGGCGAAGCGGTGGGCTTCATCGCGGATCTGCGCCACCAGCATCAGCGCAGCCGAGTCCTTGCCCAGATAAACCTTCTCGCGCCCATCGGCAAACACCAGCTCTTCCAGGCCCACTTTTCGGCCTTCGCCCTTCTCGACACCCACAATGCGCGTCAGATCCAGCCCCAGCGCGGTAAACACCTCGCGCGCCACGCCGACCTGGCCCTTGCCGCCATCGATGAGCACCAGGTCCGGCAGCCGCGCCACGCCTTTGGGCTTAGGGGGTTCGTCCCCTCCCGGCGCGGGGTTGGCCGCAAAGTCGATGCCACCGGCTTCACGCGCCGCCTCGGCCACCTTGCTGTAGCGGCGCGTCAGCACCTGGCGCATGGCGGCGTAATCGTCGCCGCCGGTAATGCCTTCGATCTTGTAGCGGCGGTATTCGCTGCTTTGCATCTTGTGGTGGTGGAACACCACGCACGATGCCTGGGTGGATTCGCCCGCCGTGTGCGAGATGTCGAAGCACTCGATGGTGAGCTGGTCGATGTCCTCGGGCGGCAGGTCCAGCGCCTCTACCAGTGCACGGGTGCGGGCTTGCTGCGAGCCTTCTTCGGCCAGAAGCCGGGCCAGTTGCAGGTCGGCGTTCTTCTGCGCCATGTCCAGCCAGGCGCGGCGTTGCTCGCGGGGCTGGTGGATCGCGGTCACGCGCACACCGGCCTGGTCGCCCAGTGCCTCCAGCAGCGCCTTGTCCACCGGTTCGCTGGTGACCAGCACCGGCGGCACCGGCACGCCGATGTAGTGCTGGGCGATGAAGGCCTCAAGCACCAGCACCTCGACCCGGCGAACGGGCCTGGCCGGCGCATTTTCATCGAAAACCTCAGCACCCTCGCCCCCCTCTTCCTCAAACACGGCAGCAGCGTCTTCCACATGCACCGGGAAATACGGCCGGTCTCCCAGATGCCGCCCACCGCGCACCATGGCCAGGTTCACGCAGGCACGGCCGCCTTGCACGCGCACGGCCAGGATGTCCACATCCTTGTCGTCCGCAATCTCGATGGACTGCTGGTGCAGCACGCGCGACAGCGCCTGGATCTGGTTGCGCACCTCGGCGGCCTGCTCAAATTCGAGCTTGTCGGAGTGCGCCATCATGCGCGCCTCCATGGCTTGCAGTACCTCCTGCGTTTCGCCGCGCAGCAGCGCCTCGGCATGCGACACGTCGGCGGCATAGGCCTCGGGTGAGATCAGGTCCACACACGGGCCAGTGCAGCGCTTGATCTGGAACAAAAGGCAGGGCCGCGTGCGGTTGGCAAACACGGTGTCTTCGCAGGTGCGCAGTCGAAACACCTTCTGCAGCAGCTGAATGGTTTCCTTGACCGCCCACGCACTGGGGTACGGGCCGAAATACCGATGGCGCTTGTCCACCGCCCCCCGGTAATACGCCATGCGCGGAAACAGCTGGCCGGGCGCGTTGCCGCTGGCCGCGGGTGTGCCGGTGATCTTGAGATACGGATAGCTCTTGTCGTCCCTGAACAGGATGTTGAACTTGGGGTTCAGCGTCTTGATGAGGTTGTTTTCGAGCAGCAACGCCTCGGCCTCGGAGCGCACCACCGTGGTCTCCATGCGCACGATCTTGCTGACCATGTGACCAATGCGGGTGCCACCATGGTTCTTCTGGAAGTAGCTGGACACCCGGCGCTTGAGGTTGAGCGCCTTGCCCACATACAGCAGCGCATCCTGCGCGTCGAAATAGCGGTACACACCCGGCAGCGCGGGCAGCGCAGCCACCTGCGCCAGGAGTTCTTCGGAATGCACATCAGACATGGCGCGTATTGTGGCCCCGCGCGCAGCCTGCCCCACTCACTATCAAATAAATAGCTGCTAGCGCCTATCCAGCGGGCGCCAGCAGGCTTTTTAATTCAATTTTCCGAATCCTCCGGATCACTCCGCCTCGATCTTGGAGGTTTTCACCACCGTGGCCCAGTTGGCCAGATCGGCCTTCACCTTGTCACCCAGCTGCGCGGGGGTCTGGTAGTCCGCCGTGGCGCCCTGCTCTTGTGCCTTTTGCTGGAAGGCCGGGTTCTGCACCACGGTGCGGATGTCGGCCGTGAGCTTGTCCACCACGGCCTTGGGTACGGCGGCGGGGGCAAACACCGCAAACCACGAGGTGGCATCGACCTTGGGGTAGCCCGCCTCGGCTGTGGTGGGCACATCGGGCAGGCTGGGCAGGCGCTGCTTGCCCGTCACGGCCAGCACGCGCAGCTTGCCGCTGGCGATGTGGGGCATGAAGGGGGGCGCGGTGCCGAATGTCAGGTCCACCTGGCCGCCCAGCAGGTCCTGCAGCGCGGGGCCCGTGCCTTTGTAGGGCACGTGGACCATCTTGATGGCGCCTTGCTGCTCCAGCATGGCACCCGTGACATGCTGCAACGATCCATTGCCCGACGAAGCGTAGTTGAGCTTGCCGGGATTGGCCTTGGCATAAGCGATGAGTTCAGCCAGCGTCTTCACCGGCAGGTCGTTGCGCACCACGATGATCTGCGGAGCCGAGATGACATTGGCCACAGGCTGAAAGTCGCTCTGCTCCCACTGCTTTTGTTTGGTGATGTGGGGCGAGATGACGTGGTAGCCCGAGTACTGCATGAGCAGCGTGTAGCCGTCGGCCTCGGCCCGCTTGACGGCGCTGGCCGCAATGTTGCCGTTGCCCCCGCCCTTGTTGTCTGCGATGACCGACTGGCCCAGCACCGGCGCAAGCGCCTGCGCCAGCATGCGGGCCGACAGGTCGGTGGTGCCACCGGCGGCGGTGGGCACCACCAGGGTCACGTTCTTGGACGGGTAAGCGCCCTGCGCCGCTGCGTGGCCGATGAAGCTGATGGCGGCCAGTGCGGCAAGGGCCAGGGTGGTGAACTGTTTGCGGGTGGTTTTCATGAAAGCGATGTCTCCGTTGTCGTTGTTGTGAAAGGTCTGAGTATCAAAAAGGCAGCAGGGTTCGACAGTCGTGCACCGCTCAATCTACCGTCGCGCCCGTGTCCTTGACCACACGGCTCCACTTGGGCAGGTCGGACTGCACCAGCGCCGCCAGCTGCGCCGCCGTACCCTTGAAGGGCTCGCAGCCCACGGTGGCCAGCTTGTCCACCACGTCTTTGTGCTCCAGCGCACGGGCCACCTCGGCCTGCAACTGCGCCACGATGGGCGCGGGCGTGCCGGCCGGGGCAAACAGCGCATACCAGGGCGCCTGGCCAAAGCCCTTGATCGTCTCACCAATGGTGGGCGCATCGGGCAGCGCGGCCACACGCTTTTCGTTGACCACGCCCAGCACCTTGAGCTTGCCCGCCTTGATGAAGGCAATGGCCGACGGCAGGCTTTGCACCGACAGCGGCACCTGCCCGCCCACCACATCGGTGGCGGCTGCCGCCGAACCTTTGTAAGGGATGTGCTGCAGCTGGATGCCTGCCGCCTTCTGCAGCATCTCGCCAATCAGGTGGTTCAGCGTGCCGTTGCCCGCCGAGGCAATCGAATATTTGCCGGGGCTGGCCTTGGCCAAAGCCACCATTTCGGCCACGGTATTAGCCGGGAAGGATGGATGCGCCACCAGCACATAGCCCGCCGTGGCCACGGGCGCCACGGGTGCGAAGTCCTTGACCGGATCGAACCCCGGGTTCTTGTACAGCGCAGGGCCGATCACATGGGCGCTGTCGGCCGTCAGCAGCAGGGTGTAGCCATCATTGCGCGCGCGGGCCGTGGCGCCGGTGGCCAGGGTGCCGCCCGCACCAGGGCGGTTGTCCACGATCACGCTCTGGCCCAGTTGTTCGCTGAGTTTTTGCGCCACCACGCGCGCAATGGCGTCGTTGGCGCCACCAGCGGCCTGGGGCACGACCACGGTGATGGGCTTGGAGGGGTATTTGTCCTGCGCGCCCGCAGCCAAAGCAGCGGAGCACAGCACGGCGGCGGTAAAGATGCGGCGGGACAGCGTCGTTTGAAATGTCATGGCTTTTGTCTCCTGGTGTTATGTATGAATGCAGGCTCGCCCGCATTCAGCGGGCAAGCGCCCTTTCGCGAATGGCTTCGAAATCCGCAGGCACCGGGTGCAGCGCCAGGCGCGGGCCCGCCTTGGCGATTTGGCTGGGAATGTCGTGGCCAATGAACGCAGGCAGTTGCTGCGCAGCGGCCACCAGTTGTGCCAGATCCACCCCGGTGTCATAGCCCATCAGCGCCAGCGCATGCACGATCTCTTCGCTGCACACATTGCCGCTGGCGCCCGGCGCATAGGGGCAGCCGCCCAGGCCGCCCAGCGAGGTATCGAACCGGTCCGCACCCGCGTCGATGGCCGCCAGCACATTGGCCAGCCCCATGCCGCGCGTGTTGTGGAAATGCAGGGTGAACTCCACCCCCTGCCAGCGTGCGCGGGCCGCCGCCGTGAGCTGGTGCACCTGCGTGGGGTAGGCCATGCCCGTGGTGTCGCACAGCGTGATGCCACGCGCGCCGAGGTCCACAAAGCGCTGCACCCAGCCGAACACATCGGCCTGGGCCACATCGCCTTCCATGGGGCAGCCGAACACGCAGGACAGCGACACATTCACCGCCACGTTGGCGCCCTGCGCCAGGGCCACCACTTGCGCCAACGCCGCAAACGACTGTTCCTGCGTCATGCGCAGATTGGCCAGGTTGTGCGTGGCGCTGACCGACATGACGAGATTCAGCTCGTCCGTGCGCGACTCGATGGCGCGCTCCGCACCGCGCAGATTGGGCACCAGCGCGGTGTAGACCGTGCCAGGGCTGTGCGTGATCTCGCGCATCACGATCTCGGCGTCTTTGAGCGCAGGGATGGCCGTGGGCGAGGTGAACGAGGTCACCTCGATCTTGGACAGGCCCGCCGCCGACAGTGCGTTGCACAGCGCGATCTTGTCGGCCGTGGGCACAAAGGCCTTCTCCATCTGCAGGCCGTCGCGCAGACCGACTTCCTGCATGTAGATGCGGCGGCCTGCGCCCTGCCACACCGTCTTGGATGCGCTCATTGAATCACCCCTTTGCTGCGCAACAGCGCAATCTGTTCGGCCGTGAGGCCAGCCTCGGCCAGCACTGCATCGGTGTCGTCGCCCAGGTGCGGCGCGCTGCTGCGGATGCTGCCCGGCGTGGCCGAGAGCTTGGGCACGATGCCAGGCACTTCCACGCTGTAGCCATCGCGCGTCTGCTGGGTCAGCAGCATGTCGCGGGCGCGGTAGTGCGGGTCTTCGGCAATGTCTTTGGCGGTGTAGACCTTGCCTGCAGGCACGCGGGCGGCGCCCAATGCATCCAGCACCTGCTGCACGGTGCGCTGCGCGCTCCAGGCGCCAATCGCAGCGTCGATCTCTTCCACACGTGCCACGCGGCCGGTGTTGTTGGCCAGGTCGGGCGCGGCGCCCAGGTCAGGCCTGCCAATCGCATCCATCAACCGCTTGAAAATGCTGTCGCCATTGCCCGCCACCAGCACCCAGCCGTCCTGGCAGGGGTAGGCGTTGCTCGGTGCAATGCCCGGCAGCGCGCTGCCTGCGGCCTCGCGCACGGCGCCGAAGGCGCTGTACTCAGGGATCAGGCTTTCCATCACATTGAACACGGCCTCGTGCAGCGCCACGTCGATCACCTGGCCCTGGCCACCGTTGACCTTGCGGTGGTACAGCGCCGTGAGCACACCGATGGTGCCGTGCAGTGCCGCCAGCGTGTCGCCGATGGACACGCCCACACGCACCGGCACGCGGCCGGGCTCGCCCGTCAGGTGGCGCAGGCCGCCCATGGCCTCGCCGATGGCACCAAAACCCGGCAGGTCGCGGTAGGGGCCCGTCTGGCCGTAGCCCGAGATGCGCAACATGACCAAGCCAGGATTGAGCGCGTGCAACTCTTCGGGCGACATGCCCCAGCCTTCGAGCGTGCCGGGGCGGAAGTTCTCGACCAGCACATCGGCCTCGGCAATCAGCTGGCGGGCTATTGTTTGGCCTTCCTTCTGGCGCAGGTCCAACGCCACCGAACGTTTGTTGCGCGACTGCACCTGCCACCAGACGGAGGTGCCTTCCTTGATGAGGCGCCAGTTGCGCAGCGGGTCTCCCGTCTCCGGGGCCTCGATCTTGATCACGTCGGCGCCAAACTCGCCCAGCGTCTTGCCGCAGAACGGCCCGGCGATGAGCTGGCCCATTTCGATGACACGCACGCCTTGCAGTGCGGCGGGGGAAGCAATGGAATCCATGGAAATGTGTGTCTCCTGCAGGCCTCGCACAGAGGCGGTTCGGTGCGAATCATGCGCAGCACGCGCGGCGCCGTAAATCGCTCAAGCACGAAGCTGCCATCGCAAACCGGCATGGCGGGGGTAACATCCACGATCCATGAAACTCGACCCCGTCTCCCTGCGCCTGTTTGTGGCCGTCATGGAAGAAAACACCATCGCTGCCGCTGCCGCGCGCGAGCACCTGGCCGCCTCGGCCGTGAGCCGCCGCCTGGCCGACCTGGAAGACGCGCTGCAGGTGGCGCTGTTCACCCGCAGCAACAAAGGCACCGAGCCTACCGCCGCTGCCTTTGCGTTGCTGAACCTGGCGCGTGGCGTGCTCAACGACCTGGACGGCATCGCCACGCAGATGCGCGAATACGGCACCGGCGTGCGCGGCCATGTGCGCGTGGTGGCCAACATCTCGGCCATCACACAGTTTCTGCCAGCCGAGCTGCAGAGCTTTTTGGCGCAACACCCGCAGGTAGACGTGCGGCTCCAGGAGCAGATCAGCACATCAATAGCCCATTCAGTGGCCGAGAACGCGGCCGACGTGGGCATCCTCAATGAAGGCAACTACGGCGAACGCGTGACGCTGCTGCCCTACCGCACCGACGAACTGGTGCTGGTGGTGCCCACAGGCCACGCGCTGGCACGGCGCAAGTCCGTGCGGCTGGCAGACGCCCTGCCCTTCGACTTTGTGGGCGTACACCCGGGCAGCGCCATCAACAACCAGCTGACCCGCGCGGCGTCCGAGGCGGGCCTGCCACTGCGCCTGCGCATGCAGGTCACCAGCTACGACGCGCTGTGCCTCATGGTCAACGCGGGCCTGGGCGTGGGCGTGCTGCCCCGTGGCAGTGCCGCCCTGTACCAGGGCACGCTGGCCATCCGCACCATCACGCTGAACGAGCCGTGGGCGCAGCGGCGGCTGGCGCTGTGTGTGCGGTCCGAAGAATCGCTCTCCAGCGTTGCCCGGCTGCTGGTGGAGCACCTGCGCTCGCAGCCACCGACGCCCTCCCTATGAACCATCCTCTGCCGCCCCTGCAGTGGGATGTGTTCTGCCGCGTGATCGACAACTTTGGCGACATCGGCGTGTGCTGGCGCCTGGTGGCGCAGCTGGCCGCACGGGGTCACCGCGTGCGCCTGTGGGTTGACGATGCCTCGGCCCTGCAGTGGATGGCGCCCACAGGCTGCCCGGGTGTGGAGCTGCGCGCCTGGGGTTCGCCACCGCCCGGCCCCGATGAGGCCTCGCCCGATGTGATGGTGGAGGCCTTCGGTTGCGACATTGCTCCTGAATTCATAGCTTACAGCGCCTACCAATCAAGCGCTAGAGGCCAAAAAGACCGAAAACCTGTCTGGATCAACCTGGAATACCTGTCGGCCGAAAGCTACGTGGAGCGCCATCACAAGCTGTCCTCGCTGCTCTCGTCCGGCCCCGGTGCAGGCTGGACACGCTGGTTCTTCTACCCGGGCTTCACGCCCGCCACGGGCGGCTTGCTGCGCGAGCGCGGCCTGATGGCACGGCGCGAGGCGTTTGACCGCAGCGCCTGGCACGCAAAGCACGCGTCGGCGTTCGGGCTGGGCGATGGTGGCCCAGAGCAGCGCTGGGTTTCGCTGTTCTGCTACGAACCCGCCGCCCTGCCGGAGCTGTTGTGGCACTGCCAGGCACAGCCCACGCAGTTGCTGGTGACACCGGGCCGCCCCACGGCCGCCGTGCGGGCAGCGCTGGCGGAGCACGGCGTCCAAAATATGAAACAAATTGGCCACCAGCGCTTATCTGGCGGGCGCGAGCAGCTATTGATTTCATACCTCCCCCCCCGCCCCCAGCCCGCGTTTGACGAGATGTTGTGGGCCTGCGACTTCAATGCCGTGCGTGGCGAAGACTCGCTGGTGCGTGCGCTCTGGGCCGGGCAGGCGCTGGTCTGGCAGATCTACCCGCAGCACGACAACGCCCACCACGATAAGCTCTGGGCGTTTCTGGACTGGCTGCAGGCCCCCGCGTCCCTTCGGCAATTCCACGCCACCTGGAACGGGCTGGACACCGCGCCGCTGCAATGGCCCGACGACGACACCCTGGCCGAGTGGACGGCATGCATTCAGGCTGCCCGCGCGCGCCTGCTGACGCAGGACAACCTCGTTGCACAACTTTTGGGCTTTGTCGCCGAAAAACGGTAAAATCCGAGGCTTTGCGCAAAACAGGTACGGCATGTCAGTGCCCCCACCCCGCGCATTCCCGCCGCGGAACATGCATCGGCAGGGCAAACCAGCAGATCCATCCGCCAGTTTGCCGGCCCGTGCGTTGAGCGGCCCCAACCCAAGCAACATGCTATGAAAATCGCTCAAGAAATCCGCGCCGGCAACGTCATCATGCACGGCAAGGACCCCATGGTCGTCCTGAAGACCGAATACGCCCGCGGCGGCCGCGGTGCCGCCACCGTGCGCATGAAGCTCAAGAGCCTGATCGGCAACTTCGGCACGGAAAACGTGTTCAAGGCCGACGACAAGATCGACAACGTGATCCTGGACAAGAAGGAGTGCACCTACTCCTATTTCGCCGACCCCATGTATGTCTGCATGGACACCGAGTTCAACCAGTACGAAGTCGAAGCCGAAAACATGGGCGACGCACTGAACTACCTGGAAGACGGCATGGCCCTCGAAGTGGTGTTCTACGACGGCAAGGCCATTTCGGTCGAACTGCCCACCAGCGTCGAGCGCGAAATCACCTGGACGGAACCTGCCGTCAAGGGTGACACGTCCGGCAAGGTGCTCAAGCCCGCCAAGATCGCCACCGGCTTCGAAGTGCCTGTGCCCCTGTTCGTCAGCCAAGGCGACAAGATCGAAATCGACACCCGCACCGGCGAATACCGCAAGCGCGTGTAATTCCCCCTGTGCAGTTCTCCCTGTCGGGAGAACGCCCACAAAAAAGGCTTCCCGAGGGAAGCCTTTTTTATTGATTTTGGCCGCCAGCGCTTATTCATAAAGCGCCTGCAGCTATCAATTACGCAGCAATCAGATGGGTTGCGCCACCAGATCGTGCCCCCGCACGCCCACGATGCGGGCCTTGGTGAACTCGCCCACCTTCATCGTCTTGCTGATCTTCTCAGGCGGCAGCAGCTGCACGGTCCCGTCGATCTCGGGCGCATCGGCATAAGTGCGGCCCACGCCCCCCTTGCGGCCCAGGCCTGGGGCGGAATCGACCAACACCTGCATGGTGGCGCCCACGCGGCGCTGCAGCTTGGCAATCGACACTTCTTCGGCCACGGCCATGAAGCGGGCGCGGCGTTCCTCGCGCACTGCCATGGGCAGCATGCCAGGCAGCTCGTTGGCGGCGGCACCGCTCACATCGCTGTAGGCGAAACAGCCGGCACGGTCGATCTGAGCCTCGCGCACGAAGTCCAGCAGGTGCGCAAATTCTTCTTCCGTCTCACCGGGGAAGCCGGCGATGAAGGTGCTGCGGATGACCAGCTCGGGGCAGACCTCGCGCCAGCGCTGGATGCGTTCCAGGTTGCGCTCGCCGCTGGCGGGGCGCTTCATGCGCTTCAAGACATCGGGGTGGCTGTGCTGCAGCGGCACATCCAGGTAGGGCAGCACGCGGCCCGTGGCCATCAGGGGCAGCACGTCGTCCACGCTCGGGTAGGGGTACACGTAGTGCAGGCGTACCCAGGCGCCGTAGGGCTCGGCGATCTCGCCCAGGGTCTGCACCAGCTCCAGCATGCGCGTCTTCACGGGCTTGCCGTCCCAGAAGCCGGTGCGGTACTTCACGTCCACACCGTAGGCCGAGGTGTCCTGGCTGATCACCAGCAGCTCCTTCACGCCGCCTTCGAACAAGGCCTTGGCCTCGCTGAGCACATCGCCGATGGGTCGCGACACCAGGTCGCCGCGCATCGACGGGATGATGCAGAAGGTGCAGCGGTGGTTGCAGCCCTCGCTGATCTTGAGATAGGCGTAGTGCTTGGGCGTGAGCTTGATGCCGGCAATGCCAAAGCCGCCGGGCACCAGATCCACAAACGGATCATGGGGCTTGGGCAGGTTCAGGTGGACAGCATCCATCACTTCCTGCGTGGCATGCGGACCGGTCACAGCCAGCACGCTGGGGTGCATCTTGCGCACCATGTTGCCACCGTCTTCACCGGTGCGTGCGCCCAGGCAGCCAGTGACGATGACCCGGCCGTTCTCGGCCAGCGCCTCGCCAATCGTGTCCAGGCTTTCCTTGACGGCGTCGTCAATGAAACCGCAGGTGTTGACGATGACCAGGTCTGCACCGTGGAACGTCTTGGAGGTTTCGTAACCCTCAGCGCTCAGTTGCGTGAGGATCAGTTCGGAATCGGTCAGCGCCTTTGGGCAGCCCAGGCTGACAAATCCGACTTTGGGTGTTTTCGTGGGGGACAGTACTTCGCTCATATCCCCGTATTGTCCCAGTTCCGGCGTTGAACCGTGGGTTTGCCCCTTCACCGCAGTGACTACCGCGCCTTGCAGACCCAGAAAAGAGCACGATCAAAGCCAATGTCGCCATGCAAGGGCCGCCCCGCCGCACGGACGGCGCCCCCTTTGGGAGGAGAAGCCGCGAAGCGACCCTGTGGTTACCTTTTTAAGCCAAAAGCGCCCAACATCTGCTCCGTCTGCTTTTGCATCTGCTCCTGCATTTGCGTGAGCATGGACTGCGACTGCTCCACATAGTTGCCCATCATGCCCTTGAGCATGGGCGACTGCAGGTTCATGAACTGCGCCCACATCTCCGGCGTCACGCTTTGTGACTGCTCGGCCAGCTTGGCCTGCACGTCGGTGAAGGCCTGCACGTTCTTCTCGAGATAGGCGCCCATGAAGCCCTGCATGGCATGGCCATAAAAACGGATGATGTTGGCCAAGACAGCCTCGGTAAACATCGGCGCGCCACCGGCCTCTTCTTCCAGAATGATCTGCAGCAAGATGCTGCGTGTGAGGTCTTCCCCTGTCTTGGCGTCGCGCACCACCACCTGCTGGTTGGCCATGACAAGCTGGCGCACTTCAGCCAAGGTGATGTAGGTGGAGGTGTCTGTGTCATACAGACGGCGATTGGGATACTTCTTGATGACACGCTGGACCGACTTGGATGCAGCGCTTTTCTGTTCGGACACAACGAACTCCTCGGGCTCAGAACCCATGTATTGCAGTGCAGCACATTCTAGGGAGAGTGCGCCACGGCAGCGGCAAAGGAATACCCTGATCGTGGACTGGAAGCTGCTGTCGCGGCCGCGACAGCAGCTTTTCGCGTAGCTTTGCCGCAGCGCGTGTCGACTTGAAGGTTTTCATGACCGCTCGGCGGCGTCACCAAGAAAAAAAAGCCTGTTCAGCGCAGCAACTGTCCCTGGCGCTCAAGCGCCAACAAGATCCGCACACTCGTCAGGCCTAGCCCGCCAAAGGTGAGCAATGCAAGCCCCCCACGGAGCTGCGCTTCATGCCACCCCTGCGAAACCACTGACCGGCCCGCGCTAGCTCACTCAGTACCCTATCTTGACGCCACCACCAGCACTGCCATGGTGGATGCCAGCGCAGCAGGCTAGAAGACCCGGATGAAGCCGCCGTCAGGAGACCGATGATCTGCACCCAGGGAGGACGCGCATTCTGCTGGATTTGAGCGTATGCGAGGGGAGTTCCGCGAACTGGCGCTTGTAGTCCGCCGAGAATTGCCCCAAATGCCAAAAACCCCACAACGCTGCGACATCCTGGACGCCAACACGCAAATCCAGTTCCGATCGAAGTTGGCGTCGCACGCCGTTGAGGCGTAGCACCCTCAAATACCGTGCGGGACTCATGCCCAGAATCTCTTGAAAGCAATAGTTGAGCTTGCGGTGGCTGGCTCCGACATGACTACACACCTCCATTAGCGATGGCGGGCTATCGGCTCTTTCCAGCATCATTTCCCGGGCGCGGTTGACGATGCGGCGGCGTGAAGCGATCGACTTCAGGTGAGAAGTGTCCGTCTCCCACGGCAGCGCATCCAGAAACGCCAGCAACATATCGTCCCGAACCCGCTCCAGGACAGATTCGCTGTTCTCGGCACTGCAAAAGTTGGACTCGGCATTGGACAGCACGCTGTTGAGACGAGCGCGCAGCCCGTCAGCGACTTCGCGCCCCACACAAACCGCCACCTGCTGGTTCAGCCAAGATGCCAAAGGGCGGTCGAAGATTCGCAGCGATACCTCATTGACGTAGTCGCAGTCCACAGACAGTGCACCGATCTGAGAGGCAGTGGTGTTGCAAAGATCCAGGTCGTCCCCACGCCCTACCAGCAGCGCGTTCGCGTCGAGGCGTTGACCGTTGCAGATAGCCTCGCCATCGGGCTGCAGCACCAGGGCAAAGCCATACATGTCCCGGCCGATCTCGCCACGCTGGCGCACCGATCGGTTCATGGTTTCCTTGACCATGTAGGCACCAGGCAGGTGAATCTGTTCCACACGGCCATGGAAGGCGCCTTCCGACAGCTGCTCGTACTGCAATGCCCACTCCGGCAGCGAACCCGCATGCTCTTCGACATCCGCCGTGTCGGCACAGCAATGCCACGCAGCGGGCGGCAATTTTTCATCGGGGACGGAACAGTTCTCGAAAGGGGTACTTGCCACAATGGCCTCCTGAGCAGGATTGCCTGGTCACAGGCACTGCCGGCTGAAATATCAGGGAAGGTGTGGCAAGAACCACCTCGCGCAAACCCTAGTCCCCGGCGGCACAACCGCGTGCCGAAACAGGCGGGAAGTGCCGTGAACCAATGCACGGGCTGTGCCAGCCGGGCCCTGCCCTGTCCACGTCCTCGGCAAGATTGCAGGAATTCGATAGCGCCAGCACAGGGGCCGCACCTATCGTCGAGGACGCAGCGATACCCATCGCGGCGTTCCGCCAGGCTTTGCCCTCCGCTTCCTACACTCCATTCGCCGTGCACATGCCCTTCTTTTCCCGCTCCAGCGCCGTGCGCGAGCCCTCCACGGCCCCCGATCCCGCGGGCGCGCCCGGCTCCCGGCTCGGTGGCCAACTGGAGCGGGCGCTGGGACGCACCGTGGCGCTCCTGCAGTACACCGCCGACAGCCACGATGCCCTGGGCGACGTGTTCACCGAAATAGACAGCCGCTCCCGGACGGTGATCGAGGAACTCGAGGCGATGCGCACCACGATGGAGCAGTCCCGGCAAGCTGCGCAGGAAAAGACACTGGCCAGCACCGAGCGCCTCTCCGCGCTCTCGCACCAGACCATTGGCTCGCTCACGCAACTGTCAGCCGATCTGGACAAGCGCATGGAACGCATTGGTGCGGTCATGGAAACCATAGAGCGCTCGAGCAGCGAGCTGTCCTTGCTGGCCATCAACAGCGGCATACAGGCCGCGCACGGCGGCGAGGCTGGCCGGGCCTTCGGTGTGCTTGCCACCCGCATGCGCAACCTGGCAGAGCGATCCTCGCTGGACGCCCGGCAGGTGGCCCAGTTGCTGGACTTTTCTCCGTTTCGCGCCAGCTTCGCGCAGTTCAACACCACGCTGGCGCACAGCATCGGCGATGCCGACCAGCGCATATCCGGCGCACTCCATTCCGTGTCTGCCAGCCAGAGCGAGATGGCGCAGCGCATGGACGAAATGGAGGCGCACACGCGCGCCATACCCGACATGCTGGCCAATGCGCGCGACGCCATTGAGCGAGGCCGCCGTGTGCTGGAGATTGCCGGCGAAGGCTGCACGCAGATGCAAGAGGCCTGCCACGGCCCCCGTGCGCTGGCAGCCGCGGCGCAGCGGATCGGAGCGCCCACAGGAAGCAGCGTCTCCGTGCTCGATTCCGTGCGGGGCAGGGGCGTGCTGCGGGTCGCCATCGAGCCGCGTGCCTGGGGCATGAGCTTTCGCGCCCGGGGTGCATCCCAGCCACGGGGCCTGGACGTCGACCTGGCACACGCATTCGCCCGGAGGCTGGGGGTGGCCGTGGAGTTCGTGGAACGCCCGTGGCTCGAATGTCCCTGGCTGCTCATGGCCGGCGCGCCCGCGGGCGCTGCAGCAGACGTCATGTGGAGCGCCCTGGTGCCCGCCCCCATCTTTCATCGCGTGGCGTTTTCCGAGCCCTATGTGCACTTTCGCTATGTGCTGGTTCGCAGGCGAGGCGAGGCGCGCTTCACCGACATCGGCTCGCTGGCCGGGTACACGCTGGGGGCCATGCCGGACCCGGCCGTGCCCGATCTCCTGCATGCCCATGGTGTCCACTGGGGCCGCGACAAGCCGCAGGCCGATGCCCACCGGCTGAAGAACCTGCTGGTCTTTCCATCGCTCACCGAAGTGTTCGATGCGCTGTGCGCGGGGCGGGTGGATGCCCTGCTGCTGGAGCAGACCATGGCCGGCTGGGTCTGCGCAGCACCCGACAGCCCCTGGACGGGCCGGCTGGAGGTGCAGGCGGCTGCACCCACCGACCCGGTGTTCCACTACACGGTGGGGGTCTGCGGCGACCCCGGAGCCGACACCATGCGCGCGGAACTCAATGCGTTCATCCACGACCTTCAAGGCGCACCCGACTACAGCCTGCTCCTGAAGCGCTGGCACATCGCGCCGGCACACGGGCAGGCGGCCCTTCAATAGCCCACCGCCTGGCCATCGCGGCGGCCATCGGAAGCAGCGACGTAGTAGCCCTGCGCACGCTGAACGATCTGGGCCGCGCCAAAGTCCAGGTGCCCCGTGGGAAGCGCCTGCACGGCGTGCCCCCGCTCCTGCAGGCCTTGCGCGACCGCCTCGGGCATGTGGGTCTCCAGCTTCACGCTATGGTCCACCGGCGAGACCATGAAACGCGGCGCATCGTTCATGGCCTGGGGAGCTTGCCCGAAGTCGGCCAGGCGCGACAGCATCTGCACGTGCCCCTGGGCCTGCATGAATCCCCCCATCACCCCGAACGCCATCAAGGGCTCACCCGCGGAGTCGGTGACAAAACCCGGGATGATGGTGTGCAAGGGGCGCTTGCCTGGCGCCACCTGGTTGGGGTGGCCCGGCTCCAGGCTGAAGTTCCAGCCCCGGTTGTGCAGTGCTATCCCGGTTCCCGGGACCACCACCCCCGACCCGAAGGCATAGTAGTTGGACTGGATCAGCGAGACCATCATGCCATTGGCATCTGCTGCAGCGAGATAGACGGTACCCCCGGATTTGGGCGCACCGGGCGTTGGCGCCTGGGCGCGGTGCGGGTCGATCAGGCGTGCGCGCCGCGCAAGGTAGTCCAGGTCCAGCAGTTGCGCGGTGGTGCACTGCATGTGCGCGGGGTCGGCCACATGGGCATGCAGATCGGCAAAGGCAAGCTTCATGGCCTCGATCTGCAGGTGTGCTGCTGCCGCGGTGTCCAGGCCTGCCTCGCGCATGTCGAAGTGCTCGAGCATTCCCAACGCCATGAGTGCGGCGATGCCCTGCCCGTTGGGGGGAATCTCATGCAAGGTGAGCCCACGGTAGCGCTGTGCCACAGGTGTCACCCACTGCGGCTGCTGGGCAGCCAGGTCTGCCTCGGTCAGTGCACCGCCCGTTGCGCGTGCATGGGCAGCAATGCGCTCGGCCAAGGCTCCGCGATAGAAGGAATCGCCGCCCGTGGCTGCGATGTCAGCCAGTGTCCTGGCCTGGTCGGGAAAGCGCCACCATTCGCCAGCCACCGGTGCGCGTCCTGCGCGCAGGAAGGCCGCGTCAAAGCCGGGCTGGCCGCGCACCAGGTCGGCCAGCAGAGGCCAGACCGAGGCGATGAAAGGCGACACCGCGAATCCGTTGTCCGCATAGTCGATGGCGCTCTCAAACAGCCGCGCGAATGGCAAGCGACCAAACCGCTCCGACAGGGCGCGCCAGCCGGATACCTGGCCTGGCACGGTGACCGCATCCCAACCGTTGCGCGGCATCTGCGCAAGGCCGGCAAACCGCTCAGGGTTCCACGCGGCGGGCGCAGCGCCCGTCGCGTTCAGGCCGTGCAGCCTCCCCTGGTCCCACACCATCGCATAGAGATCACCGCCTATGCCATTCATGATCGGCTCCACCACCGTGAGCGTGATGGCGGCGGCCAATGCCGCGTCCACGGCATTGCCCCCGGCTTGCAGCACACGCAGCCCGGCCTGGGCCGCCAGGGGCTGCGTGGTGGTGACGGTGTTGCGCGCCAGGGTCGGCGTGCGGTGCGAGGGATAGGGCGATGTCCAGTTCATGGCAATGGCAAGGGATGGCGCAGACAGTGCGGAAACCCAGCGTAGCCCCGCGTACAAGCCGCCGCAAGCGTGCAGGCGGGGGTTCTGCGCACTTGCAACAGACGCAACCACATTTGCAGGATTTCGATAACGGTGCGTTCTTCGCAGGAATAACCTGGGCCCCGGCCACGCTGCCATGCAGCTTGCAGCCCCACCCCTACAGCGAAGGACAGTGCCATGCCCGATCCCACTCTCCTCCCCTGCCTGCGCCGCAGCCTGGTCATCGCACTGGCTGCGGCATGCGCCGCGCCAGCCGCCTGGGCGCAGTCGACAGATACGCCCGCCCGCATCGTCGTCGGCTTCCCGGCTGGCGGCTCGGCCGACGCCGTTGCGCGCCTGCTCACCGAAAAGCTGTCGGCCCAACTGGGCCGCCCCGTGATCGTTGACAACCGGCCGGGCGCAGGCGGGCGGATCGCCGCAGCCGCGCTCAAGTCCGCTCCGAGCGACGGGAGCGTGGTGATGCTGGCGCCCGAAGCGCTCACGGTCACCAACCCCCTGGTCTTCCGCAAGCTCGCATACACGGTGTCCGATCTCGCTCCCATCTCGATGGTGGCGGAGTTTCCGTACGTCCTGGCGGCCGGCAGTGTCGCTGGCGCCAAGACCTTGCCAGACTTCGTGAAGTGGGCGCGCCAGTCACCGGAGCGCGCCAGCTTCGGGTCGCCTGCGGCAGGCAGCCCCCTGCACTTCTTCGGCTTGCTGGTGGGCCAGGTCACGCAGTTGCCGATGGTGCACGTGCCCTTCCAGGGCGGTGCACCCCTGGTCACCGCCATGGCAGGCGGCCATGTTCCAGCAGGCATCAACACCCTGGGTGACATGCTGGAGATGCACCGCAGCGGCAAGGTGCAGGTGCTGGCAGTGTCAGGCCGCGAGCGCGCGCCGCTTCTCCCGGATGTGCCGACCTTTGCGGAGAGCGGCTACCCGGGAACCCAGGTGAAAGGCTGGTACGGTCTGTATGCACCGGCCGCCACATCGCCTGCAGCCATTGCGCAGTGGAACACCGCGCTGCGCAAGGTGCTGGCTGAGCGTGATGTGTATGCGCGGTTGATGGCCATTGGCCTGCAGCCCAAACCAAGCTCCCCGGCAGAACTGCGCACGGCCCAGGAAGCCGGCGCTGCGGTATGGGCTCCCATCGTCAAGGCATCCGGCTTCTACCTGGACTGACAGGCCAGGCATTCGACCCCCCCCATGGCCATCGCCCGCAATCGGCGATGGCTTTTTCATGGCCGCGCCAGTGTGGTCTGCACTGTGCGCCTGGCCGCATTCCTTCCTGACGTCCTGGTGGCCTGAGTGCGGCGTCTTCCGGATCCATGCGAGCCCCTTTTCCCCAGGCTGCGCAAGCGTGATTGCGGGTCGCCGCAATGCCAATCCATGCACCGCGCCAGGGCAGGCATCGGGCTGCACCGCACCGAACTGAGCCCCTCTCACCCGCTGGGTTCAACGCGCGCGCACCAGCGCAGGGCAACGGCGTTGGCGCTGAGCGGCTGCACCCGAACAAACCCTTAGCGCGCTCTATCCCGTTTGGTAGGTGATGCCGCGGCACCCGATCCCTAACCTCAAACCCCAGACAAACGCTTTCATCCACCCCTGAACGAAGAGACGACTTCCATGCAAATCGCATCCCTGACCCTGCGCAAAACCCTGGTGTCTGCCAGCGCCCTGAGCCTGGCCTGTGCGGCACACGCCGTCGAGAACGGCGCGCCGATCACACCCATCGGTGTATTCGAGTTCGGCGCCGGCATGCTGCCTCCGCCCTCCGACGTGGCCACCGTGGGCGTGCGGGCAGCCCAGTACAGCGCCACACGGCTGAAGGACACCAACGGCAACGCAGCCCCCGTGGGGATCAAGATCCGCGCCAGCAGCGTCGGTGCCGCCGTGGTGAAGATGACCGACACCCCGCTGCTGGGCGGTACCTACGGCTTCTCCGCGGTCGTGCCCTACCTGGACATGCAGAACCGCCTGACGGTCCCCACGCCCGTCGGACCGCTGGACCTGCGGGGGGAGAACCGCGCGATCGGCGATGTGCAGGTCGCGCCGGTGATCGTCAAGTGGACCCCCTCGCCTGGCGTGTTCATGAACGCGCGGGTGGAACTGCAATTGCCCACCGGCTCCTATGACCGCACCCGGATCATCAACGCCGGCACCAACCACTGGACGGCCTCGCCGACCTTTGCATTCACCTACATCACACCGGGCGGGTTCGAGGTGTCGTCCAACATCCAGGTGAATGTGCACGGCAAGAACAAGGACACGCAGTACCGCTCGGGCATGGAGTACCAGCACGACTTCGCCGTGGGCCAGCATGCAGGGGCTTGGACCTTCGGAGTCGGCGGCTATCTGTACAAGCAACTGACGGATGACAAGGCCAACGGAGCCCGCTTCCAGGATGGCAACCGCTCGCGTGTGGTGGCACTGGGCCCCACCGTCAGCTTCTTTGAACTGGGTTCCGACTGGCCGCTGATCTGGGCCCATGTCTACAAGGAGTTCGGCGCGCGCAACCGCGCACAGGGTACGCAGTTTGCCGTGCGCGCAGCCTGGACTTTCTGAGTTCAGCGCCCCCTCGAATTGCCAGAGCCCGACAGATGCGCAGCTGCCGAAGAAAGCACCAGGCGGACCAGATCGGACTGGCGATGCTGCCCCGTCTTGGCCTGTATCTGCTTGAGCTGCACGCGCGCTGTCCCCACCGATACGCCACGCTGCAGCGCGTAGTCCTCGACGGAGCTGCCCGTTGCCAACGCACCAAGCAGGCGCGCCTCGGTCGGCGTCAGCCCGAACAGGTTCTCCAGCGCCCCCAGGGGCAAGTCCAGTGCCTGGTCCGCTGCGGAGATGACGAGCACCAGCGCCCCGGCGCCACCCGATGCCTGGGCCGCCACGTGCAAGGCACCGGTGCCCTGCCCCATGCGCAGGTAACCAACGGTCTGGGCGGGGGCAACCCGCAGCCTGGCGAGCTCGGCCAGCAGCCGCTGGGTTTCTGCGGCATTGCGGCCATGCAGGGATTCTCCGCGCAGGGTCAGTGCCGAATCGGCGCCGAGCAAGGCCAAGGCGTGGCGATTGGACCATTGCACGCAGCCTTTGTCGTCGCTCAGCACGATGCCAAAGCGCAGGCAGTCCATCAGCTCGCGCAGGCGCTCATCCCGCTCCACCGATGCGGTGAGCTGCTCCGTGAGCAGAAACGCCTGCCCCAGATGCGGCGCCAGATCGGCCAGCCGATTGGCGTGCTGTTCGTTGAAATCCTCGAAGTCCGTCACGGATCGGTGCAAGGCCAGGCCCAGGTACATCCCCCGGCCCACGTCCTGCAGCGTGCCGATGAAGCGGCCCAGCCCCAAGGTCGCCAGCCGCTGCTGGAGCATGGGCCGCGCCTCGTCACCCGGTTCGAACAGCACTTCGTCGCCCGCTACCCGGTCCAGCCCGCGCAATGCGCGGCGATGGTTCAGCCGCGGATTGTCATCGGCCAGGCCCTGGGGTTCGTTGGCCAGCCCCGCCAGCGTGCGGGAATCTCGCGCGGTCCAGAGGATGTGGGCCTGGCCCTGCTCGAAGCGGAAGGCCTGCACCACCGCAGAGCAGGCCCCCGTGGTGGCGCACAGCCTGTCGAGCGACTGGGTCCAGCGCGATGGCTGCGCCGCACTGGCATACAGGTCCAACAGCAGCTCATCGGGTTTGCTCAGGTAGGCGGAAGGGCCATTACGCATAAGAAGAGTTTCTCGACGCCAGGCGCCATGAATTCGTACACAGCGCCGGCGGCACCGCGCGCCGGCCAGCAGCCATCGACAGCCCAGAGCGTACCGAACGCCCCAGGGCTTGCAACGGTGGATTCCCTCGTTTCATTCCATTGACCTCCAGACCCCCCAACCATCCATGACCACCGACGCCACCCCTTTGCCGACGCTGATCCTTCACCATCCCCGCATCTTCACCATGGCGGCGAGCCGCCCCTGGGCCGAAGCAATATCCGTGCAGGAGGGCCGCATCGTCGCCGTCGGGACGCTGCAGGAGGCCCAGGCCGCACTGCCCGACGCACAGGTGGTCGACCTGCCTGGCGCGATGGTGGTCCCCGGGCTGCTGGACGTGCACAACCACTTCGTCTGGGCTGGCCGCGCGGAGCTGTACGAAATGTTCGTGCCGCCCTTTTTCAGCCTCGACCAGGTGCTGGCAGCCGTGCGCGGTGCGGCCGCGGGCAAGGCCCCCGGGGAATGGATCGTGGGCGGCATTTGGGGCTCGTCCCTGATGGACCAGCTCGACCAGAAGGCCCGCCAACGGCTCGACGAAGCGGCCGGCGGCCGCCCCGTGATGCTGCGAGACGATTCGCACCACAACCGATTCGTCAGCAGCGCCGCCCTGGAGGCCGCCGGCATACAGGACGACACGCCGGACCCGACCAACGGCCGGATCGTGCGCGACCCGGCCACAGGCGCGGCCACCGGGCTGCTCCTGGAAGCCGCTTGCAGCCTGGTGGAGATCGCGCTTGCCAAGGCCATGGATGCGACCCCGCATCTGGACGTGGAGGCTGCCGCACACGCGATCAAGCGGCTCAACGCCTGCGGCGTGACCGGTATGCAGGAAGCCCTCACCACCCGCGCGGTGCTGCGCGCGGTGAAAGCGCTGGAAGACCAGGGGCGCCTGAGTGCCTGGGTCGTGGGCTCCGTACCCGTGACCGAAGCGCCGCTGGCACCCGGCGAAGCCGGCGAAGAGTTGCTGGCCCTGCGCGAGCAGTTCCGCAGCAGGCACTTCATGCCCGATGCGGGCAAGATCTTCCTGGACGGCGTGCCCACTTCGCGCACCGCCGCCATGCTGGAACCCTACCTGCCCGACGCCGTGCACGGCTGCTGCTTTCGCGGCGGCACCACCCTGACCGTGCCGCAGCTGGCCAAGGTGCTGGCCGACAGTGAGCGCCGGGGAATCCGCGTCAAGATCCACTGCACGGGTGACGCATCGACGCGTGCTGCGCTCGATGCCATCGATGTGCTGCGCAGCTTCAATGGTCCCGGCCTGCGCCACCAGATCGCCCACGCCAGCTTCGTCGATCCGGCAGAGATCCCGCGTTTTGCCGAGCTCGATGTGGTGGCCGATCTGTCGCCCCCGCTGTGGTTTCCCAGCGTGATCATCGAGGCCATCCGCAGCGCGGTGCCCCAACCGCTGGTGGACCGGATCGCGCCGATCCGCTCGCTCATCGACGCCGGCGCGCTGGTCGCCGGGGGATCCGACTGGCCCGTGGTCCCGGACCCCAGTCCCTGGCCTTCCATCCAAGGCATGGTGACGCGCCGTGATCCGACGGGCCGCCTGGACGGCGCCCTGTGTCCCGAAGAAGCGATTGGCGTGGAAGAAGCCCTCAGGGCCTACACCATCCAGGCGGCGCAGGCCACCGGCCTGGCGCACCTGACCGGCTCAATCGAAGTGGGCAAGTCTGCCGACCTGGCCATCCTGGACACCCTGCTGTTCGACGTGGACCCGGGCCAGCTGGGTGCCACGGAGGTGCTGCAGACCTGGTTCGAGGGCCGCTGTGTCCATGGAGCGACCGCATGACGGACGACCCGCGCGTTCCCGTCATCGTGCTGACGGGCTTTCTGGGCAGCGGCAAGACCACGCTGCTGCACCAGCTCATGCAGCGTGCCGAATGGCAGGACACCGCCGTCATCGTCAACGAGTTGGGAGCAATGGGCCTGGACCACCTGCTGGTACAGCACGTGGCGCCGAATGTGCAGGTGCTGCCCAACGGCTGCGTGTGCTGCTCGGTCAGCGAGGACCTGGCGCGCACCCTGGCCGATCTGCACGCACGTCGCCAGCAGGGCGCAGTACGGTTCAACCGGGTGGTGGTGGAGACCACGGGCCTGGCGGACCCGATGCCCTTGCTGCACACCCTGGCCACACACGAGGCTCTGGCCGGCCATTTCCGCCTGGAGGGCGTGGCCGTCACCGTGGACGCCTGCAACGGCGCCGCCACGCTGCAGCGGCACGAAGAGGCCCGCCGGCAGGTGGCCATGGCGGACACCTTGCTGCTGACCAAGACCGATCTGGCTGGCGCACGCGACCTTCAACCCCTGACACAGCAGCTCGCACGCATCAACGCGAGTGCGCCGCTGCGCCGGGTGGTGCGCGGTGAACTGGACTCCGAGCACCTGTTCCACCTGGGGCACGAGTTCCTGGCGCTGAAAGACCGCCTGCACGCCCCCCGGGGCCAGCGCCCTGGCTGGCTGCTGCTGGGCAACCCAGGCCGTGGTGGCGCGCGGCTTGCCGCCCCATCCCGCCAGCACCTGTCCCACTCCAGCGACATCACCACCGAATGCTTCGCCATCGACGAGCCGGTGCAGGGCGCAGCGTTCAGCCACTGGCTCGAACTGCTGGCGGCCCTGCGCGGCGAACAGATGCTGCGCTTCAAGGGCCTGATCCACGTCGCCGAAGACCCGGAGCGCCCACGGGTGGTGCATGCCGCCCAGCACCTGATCCATCCGCCCGAGTCGCTGCCGGCCTGGCCCGGCGCGGACCGCCGCTCTCTCCTGGTCTTCATCACACAAGGCATGGAGCCTGGGCTGATCGCCCGCACGCTGTCGAAATTCACCGGCGCCTTTCCCATTCCCTCGCATCCCTGATTGCCATCCCTGGAGCCTCACCATGAACGACCTGACCACCCCCACCCCCTCTGCCGCGCCGCGCCGCCAGTTCCTGAAGAACTCGCTGGCATGGACCGCTGCCAGCAGCATTCCGGGCTTTGCCATCGCGCAGGCCAAGACCCTGCGCATCGGCTACATCACGGCCCTTTCCGGACCGCGCGCGCCCTTTGGCGTCGCCGACCAGTGGCACCTTGCCAAGCTGCGCGAACGGCTCAAGAACGGGCTCGACATCGGTGGACAGACGATACCCGTGGAGATCCTGCTGCGCGACAACCAGTCCGACCCCAACCGCTCGGTGCAGGTGGCCAGCGAGCTTGTGCTGCGCGAAAAGGTCGACCTGATGCTCGTGCAGGACGGTGATGCGTCCACCCCGGCGGGCCAGCTGTGCGACGTGCACGGTATTCCCATGGTCAGCACCATGTCGCCCTGGCAGGCCTTCCTGTTCGCGCGCAACGGCAAGATCAGCAAGGGCTTTCCGTTCTCCTTCCATTTCTTCTGGGGTGCGGACGACGTGGTCAAGACCTTCGTCTCGCTGTGGGACAGCGTGAAGACCAACCGTGCAGTGGGAACGCTCTACATCGACAACCCCCCCGGCGCGGCCTTCGCCGACCCGCTGATGGGCATGCCCCCGGCCTTGAGCAAGGCCGGCTACCGCGAGTCCAACGGCGGGTTCTTCAAGGTCGCCACCGATGACTTCAGCAACCAGATCACGGGCTTCAAGAAGGCTGACGCGCACATCGTCTCGGGCTTCATGTACGAAAGTCATTTCGCCACCTTCTGGAAGCAGGCCCAGCAACAGGGCTTCAAGCCGGAGATCTGTACCGTCGCAGGTGCCTTCCTGTTCCCCAGTGCACTCAAGGCGCTCGGCACGGCTGGCAACGGCATGTCCACCGAGGTGTGGTGGTCGCCGAGCTTTCCCTACAAATCGTCGCTCACCGGGCAGTCAGCCGCCGAGTTCGCGGGCGAGTGGGAGAAGGACACCGGCAACCAGTGGACGCAGCCACTGGGCTACGCCCACGCGCTGTGGGAGGTGGGCCTGCATGCGCTCAAGACCGCCAGCAACCCCTTCGACCGCAAGGCCGTGCGCGATGCCATCCAGAACACCACGCTGGAAACACTGGTGGGCCGCGTGGACTTCAAGGGCAGCCCGATCAAGAGCGTGGCCAAGACCGCACTGGCGGGAGGCCAGTGGCGCCGCGCCGCGGCAGGTGCCAAGTCTCCCTATGAACTGACGGTGGTCAACAACGCACTGGCGCCCGGCTTGCCGCTGGGTGGCCGGCTCGAGTTGCTGTCGCAACTCTCCTGAGGGAACACCACGTGACGCTTCAAGTCAGAGGCCTGTGCAAGGCCTACGGCCAGGTGGTGGTGGCCGATGCGATCGATATCGATCTGTCGGTGGGCCAGTGCCTGGGCGTGATCGGGCCCAATGGGGCCGGCAAAAGCTCCCTTTTTCACCTGCTCACGGGCACCGTGGGCGCAGACGCAGGGCACATCGCGCTCGACGGCAAGGTGATCTCCGGCCTGCCGGCCCACCAGCGTGCGCGCCTGGGCGTGGCACGCGCCTTCCAGGTACCACAACCGTTCGGCAACCTCACCGTTTTCCACAACGTGCTGGCCGCAGCGACCTTTGCGGGCGGGCTGCGCGGCGACGCGGCAGCGCAGGCGGCTATGGCGGCCCTGCAACGCTGCAGCCTGGACAAGATGGCCCAGAAAACGGCCGGGGCGCTGCCCCTGCTGGACCGCAAGCGCCTGGAGATGGCCAAGGCGGTGGCCGCCCAACCCCGGCTGCTGCTGCTCGACGAGGTGGCCGGCGGCCTGACCGAGCGCGAGGTGCACCAGATGGTGGAGCTGGTCCATGAACTCAAGCAAAGCTATGCCATCGTCTGGATCGAGCACATCGCCCAGGCGCTGCGGGCAGTGGCCGACCGCATCATGGTGCTGCACTTCGGGCGCAAGCTGCTGGAGGACCACCCGGCCACGGTCATGGACAGTGCCATCGTGCGCGAAATCTACATGGGGGTGCCTGCCAATGCCGCTGCTTGACATCGACGCGGTGAACGTCTTTTACGGCGACTTCCAGGCGCTTTCGGGCGTCAGCATTTCCCTCGAGGCTGGCGAAGTGCTGGCCCTCATCGGCGCCAACGGCGCGGGCAAGACCACGCTGCTGCGCTCGATCACGGGGCTGATGGCGCCGCGCCAGGGCCGCATCCGCTTTGACGGTGCCGATGTGGCCGGTATGCCTGCCCAGGCACTGGCCCGGCTGGGCATCGCCATGGTGCCGGAAGGGCGCATGCTGTTCCCGTCACTGACGGTGCAGGAGAACCTGCAGATGGGCACCCTCACCCGCCGCACCGGACCGTGGACGCTGGGCGCCGTATACGACACCTTTCCGGTCCTCAAGGACTTGCGACACCGAAACGCCACGCAGCTGTCGGGCGGGCAGCAGCAGATGGTGGCCATCGGCCGCGCACTGCTGAGCAACCCGCGCCTGCTGCTTTGCGACGAACTCTCGCTGGGGCTTGCGCCCCTGGTCGTCGAAGACATCTACCGCACCTTCTCGCGCATCCGCAGCGAGGGGCTGTCCATCGTGCTGGTGGAGCAGGACGTGGCCCGCGCCTGCGCCGTCTCCGATCAGATGGCCTGCCTGCTCAAGGGGCAGGTCACGCTGCAGGGGGCCAGTGCTGCGGTCAGCAACGCCCAGGTCACTGCCGCTTACTTCGGGGAATGAATGAACATGGAATGGATTTCGACACTGATCAACGGCCTGCTGCTGGGGGGGCTGTATGCCCTGTTCGGGCTGGGGCTGGCACTGGTCTTCGGCGTGATGCGGGTGGTGAACCTGGCGCACGGAGAGTTCATCGTGCTGGGCGCCTATGCCGGCTTCTTCCTGATCGGCTGGTTCAGCCAGGTTCCCGTCTGGGCCATGCTGGTGCCGGTGGTGGTCATCGGCTACCTGTTCGGGTGGCTGCTGCAGGCCTGTGTGCTGAACCGCGCCGTACGAATGGGCAATGTGCTCACGCCCATGGTGCTCACGTTCGGACTGTCGGTGCTGCTGCGCAATGGCATGGTCGAGCTGTTGGGTGCAGACTCGCGCGCCGTGGACGCCGGCGGCCTGGGCAGCGCCAGCATGGACCTGCTGGGCATCTCCGTGGGGCTGTATCCGGTGCTCATGCTGGGCCTGGCCTTGGCCATGTTCGCCACCCTCCAATGGGTGCTGCAGCGCACCGAGTTCGGCCGCATCGTGCGCGCCACGGCCGATTTCCCCGACATGGTGCGGCTCATGGGCGTCAAGCCCGAACGGGTCTTCTGCCAGGTCATGGGGCTGGCTGCGGCGTTTGCCATGGGCGCGGGCTACCTCTTGGCGCAGCGCACGCTGTTCACCCCCTTCTCGGGCGTCGAGCGGATGCTCATCGCCTTTGAAGTGGTGATCATCGGGGGGCTCGGTTCGTTCTGGGGCGCCATGGCTGGGGGACTGGTGCTGGGCGTGGCGCAGCTCTTCGGGCAGCGCATCGACTCCAACGCCGGCTCCCTGTATGCCCACCTGCTGTTTCTGGCAACCCTGGTGTTCAAGCCCAACGGCCTGGCGGGGGGACGCAAATGAAAAAGCCATTGCTCCTGGTGTTGGCGTGGCTGGTGCCATGCACCCTGGTGGCCGCACTGGCGCCGCGCTGGCTGGACGCCGGCATGATGCGGCTGGTGAGCGAAGTGCTTCTGGCCATCTGCATGGCCCAGATGTGGAACCTGCTGGCGGGGTACGGCGGCCTGCTGTCCCTCGGCCACCAGCTGTTCATCGGCATCGGGGCCTACGCCCTCTTTGATTTCACGCAACGCACGGGCCTCTCGCCCTACCTGGTGCTGCCGGTGACGGGTGTGCTCGGGGCTCTGGCGGCGATGGTGGTCGCGCCGGCGCTGTTCCGCCTGCGCGATGCGTATTTTTCCATCGGGATCTGGGTGGTGGCCGAGATCGTCACGCTGCTGGTCTCCAAGACACCGGCGCTCGGCGGCAGTGCCGGCCTGACGCTGGACATGTCCATGCTGGAGGACATCGAGCAGTTTGCCCAGGTGAGCTTCTGGCTGGCATGCTCCCTGGGCATCGGTGCCGTCGCTGGCCTGTACCTGCTGATGCAGTCGCGGCTGGGCCTGGCCGTGACCGCCGTGCGTGACAACGAGGTGGCCGCGCGCAGCATCGGCATCGATGTGCAGCGCGTGCGCTTGATCACCTTCGTCATCTCCGGCGCCGTATGCTCGCTGGCCGGCGCGGTGTACTTCATGGGCGGCATGTTCGTGGTGCCTGGTTCGGCATTCGACATCAACTGGGTGGTGATGATGCTTTTTGCCACGATGATCGGTGGCATCGGCACGATCGCCGGGCCGGTGGTCGGCGTCCTGGTGTGGTTCGGCCTGCGGGAGCTGCTGGCAGCTTCGCTGGGCATTTCCGGGGGTTGGTACCTCATTGCCATGGGCTGCGTGGCCATGGCGGTGAGCCTGTTGGCGCCCCGCGGACTCATCGGTCTGTGGCCCCCCATGGGCACGGCCAGGCGGGTGGCACCATGAAGCGGCCCATGCTCGCCGCGGGGCTGGTGCTGTGCGCAAGCGGCGCCTGCGCCCAGGCCAGCGACAAGCCCCCTATCGTGGTGGGCGCCGTGAGCAGCCTCAGCGGCCCCGGAGCGTCCGCGACCAGCGTGCAGGCCGCCCGGGCCTACTTCGACACCATCAACGCCGCTGGAGGCGTGCAGGGGCGTCGCATCGAGTACACCGTGGTCGATGACCAGATGAACCCCGAGAGCGCCCACAAGGGGGCCTCCCGACTCATCGACGACGCTCGCGTGGTCGCGCTGGCAGGGGGTTCCAGCGTGCTGGAGTGCGGCGTCAACCATGCCCGCTATGCCCAGGCCAGGCTGTTCAACCTTCCAGGCGCCGGCGTGGACCCGGCCTGCTTTTCGTCGACGCACATCGCGCCCATGAATGCCGGCCCCTACGTGTCCACCGCCAATGCGCTGACCTTTGCCTACCGGGTGCTGCAGCACCAGCGGATCTGCGTCGTCTCCCCGGCCCTGCCAGGCATGACGGAAGCCTTCGAGCAGACCGTGCAGGACTGGGCCCGGCGCATGTCCGCACCCGCGCCATCGCTGGACGTCTACCGCCTTGAAGACCCGCTGCCCGGCGTGGTGCAACGCGTCAGCGCCCGGCAATGCCAGGTGCTGGTCTACACCGGTCCGGAAGGGCCATCGCTCGACTGGATCAAGGCCAGCCACCCGGCGATGGCGAAGACACCGATCATCCTGCTCACCGCGTCCTACACCTCCCAGACCGCCAGGGCGCTGAGCGCCTGGTCGGGCGAGGGCATCTATGCCATGGCGGAATTCGATCCCTGGTCCAGCAGCTCGATGCAGACCGCGGACTGGCGGCGGCTGCTGGTCTCGCGCCAGGTGGAGCCCAGCTCGCTGTCCCAAGGGGGCTACATCGCCGCCCGTGCACTGGTGCACGTGATGATGGGAATGGAGGGGCCGATCACCCGGGCCTCCGTGTCCCAGGCACTGGAGCGCATGCCGGCATGGCGCGGCGGCATGATGGACAAGCCGTTCCACGTCGGCGCCAACGGACAGCATGCCCTGAACCGCAGCGCGCTGCCGATGCGCCTGGTCGACGGAAAGTGGCGCATCGCCCACCACGACTGGATCAGCTACTGATGCCGACCCCTTCCGTGACCCTGGCGGGTCGGGATCGACAGTGACTTGGCCGGAATCTGCGGCCCCTCCAAAAGCCCTCGTCCAGCCAGGCAGCGGAGGAGCCGTGAGCGATACCGATAGCGCTCATGCCAACCGCAAACCACCAACGCGCAAGGGCCCATCGTCAAATTTCGACGCTGGAGTGGAACCAAAACTAGTTATTTTGTATCACTACATTTCCGTAGCACAACTTTCCCATGGAGAGGTGTTCACGGAGGTTTGATCATGCCTTCACGCCACCTCTTCCTGGCGCAAGGAGCAGACCTTCCAGTGCTTGATCGTCCCAACAGGCTGATTGAGTTGCCAAGTTAACCCCAACGCATCGTGGAACCCCATATGACTTTGACCACACCTGAACCGCTGATTTCACGCCGATCCGTTTTGGCAGCAGCAGTAGCTGCACCGTCCGTTCTGGGCACCAGCCGCGTCTTTGGCGCAGACCAGGAAACACGATCACTGGACGGGCTGTACCGGTCCGCCAAGGCGGAGGGCGGCAAGCTGGTTGTGTATGCAGGCGGCGACACACCCCAGCAACAGGACGCGACCAAGGCGGCGTTCTTGAAGCGGTTCCCGGACGTGGACATCAAGATCGTCGTCGACTACAGCAAGTTCCATGACGTACGCATCGACAATCAGCTGGCCACCGGAGGGGCAGTGCCCGATGTCGTGCAGTTGCAGACCTTGCAGGACTTCACGCGCTGGAAGAAGGAAGGTCGCCTGCTGCCGTTCAAGCCCGAGGGCTTCGAGCAGGTCCACGATCTTTTCAAGGACCCGGACGGCGCCTGGAATGCGGTCGGCATCATCGCCTTCAGCTACATGCACGACGTGTCGGCTGGCGGCCCCGCCAGCCCCGCTGATTTCATCAAACCGCAATGGCGCGGCAAGATGGCATCGTCCTATCCACACGACGACGATGCGGTGCTTTTCCTCTACAAGCTCTATGCAGAAGCTTATGGCTGGGACTGGGTGAAGGCCCTGGCATCGCAGGACATCCAGTTTGCGCGCGGATCGCACACCCCGAGACTGGCCGTGGCAGGCAAGCACAGAGCCATCGGCATCGGTGGCTCCGGGTCGCTGACCGCGACGAACCAGCCCGTTCGCTGGGCCGTGGCGCAGGACCACCCGTTCATGGCGTGGGGACAGCGGGTCGCCATCCTGAACGGCGCCAGGAATACGAGTGCCGCCAAACTCTACGTCAGCTGGCAGTTGTCCGCGGAGCGCCAGAAGGAGTCTTCCAATGGCTGGTCCATCCGAAAGGATGTCCAGCCTGCAGGCGGATTGCGGCCGATCTGGGAATACCCGAACGCGAATCTCGAAGCTTTTCCCCGCTTCATGGAAAACCGCGCCGAAGTGGAAAGCTGGAAGCAGACCTTTGCGCTGTATTTCGGCGAGGTACAAGGCGATCCCACTCCAGGTCGGCTTGGACTGCGGCCCGGCGCCTAGGCAGACCAGCGCCGCCAGGCTGCAGCGCTCAATCGACCGGCTGCGGCGCATCGCACCCGTGCTGCACGGCAGCGACCGCCCGCTGCGGCGTTCAATGCGCGCGGGCTGTGGCAGGGGTGCGCGCACCGCCGTCCGCCACCAGCACAGCGCCGTTGACGAACGAGGCGTCGTCGCTGGCAAGGAAGGCGCAGGCTGCCGCCATCTCCATCGGCCTCGCCATCCGGCCCAGGGCGATGCGCGCGACCGTGCGCTCCTCGGCCTGCGCCTGGGTGACGCCCCAGGCCTGCGCCATGTCGTGCAGCTCGCGCTCGCTCATGGGCGTGCGCACCCATCCAGGGCACAGCGCATTCACCCGCACGCCCCGGGGCCCGCACGACGTGGCCGCGGACCGCGTGAGCGCAACCACGGCCGCCTTGCTGGCGGCGTAGCTCGCCATGCCGGCACCGGCGTTGAAGGCCGCCACGGACGCGATGTTCACCACCGCGCCGCTGTTGCGGGCCAGCATGCCGGGCAGTACGGCCCGCATCAGGCGCATGGTTCCCGTGGTATTGACATCCAGGGTGCGCATCCATGCCTCGTCGGTGATGCTGGCCGCATCGTCGTTGAGCACCATGCCTGCGGCATTGACCAGCACGTCCAGTTGCCCGTGCAGGGCCAGTGCGTGGGCCACCGCCGCCTGCACCTGCGCCTCATCGGTGATGTCGCATGGCAACGCGGTGCCACCCCAATCGGCGGCGACCCGGGCCAGCAGATCCCATTGCAGGCCCACGGCAACGACCTGGGCACCCTCGGCGCGCAGGCGCTGCACTAGGGCGGCGCCGATGCCGCTGGCCGCACCACTCACCATGGCCACCTTTCCAGCAAAGCGTGGCTCCATCACGGGCTTATCCAACACAAATACCTCCTGTTCGGTCCATGCGTTCTCCCCGAAACCGGCAACCAAGGGCTATCCGGGTGCCGGTGGGTGGTTGAAGAACGGGCTCTCCGGCAGGGTGGATCCGCCGTCGACCACGATGGTCTGCCCCGTGATGTAGCGCGCCGCGGGGCTGGCCAGGAAGCGCATGGCATGCGCAATGTCCTGCGGCTCACCCAGTGCGCCCGCCGGGATGAAGCTGGCGATGCGCGCGGCCCGCGCAGGATCGGAGAGCAGCGAACCGCCCTGCTTGGCGATGTAGCCCGGCTCCACGCCGTTGACCGTGATGGCGTCGCCAGCCAGCTCCAGCGCGGCACTGCGGATAAAGCCGTTGACCCCGGCCTTGCTCGCGGCATAGGGTGCACTGCCCGGCATGGCCACGCGCGGCCCGGTGACGGACGATGTCACCAGAACCCGCCCGCCGCCGCGCCGGCCCGCCGCACGCAGATGCGGCAGCGCGGCCTGCGTGAGCCAGAAGCAGGCCTTGAGGTTGACCGCCAGAGTCTGGTCCAGGTCCGTATCGTCCACGGACTCGAGTGCGCACCAAGGGTTGATGGCGGCGTTGTGCACCACGATGTCGAGGCGCCCCCACTGCGCCACAGTGGCTGCGACGGCCGCCTCGGCCTGGGCGCGCCGGCCGATGTCGCATGCCATGGCCAGGGCCTGCAAGCCCTCGGCACGGATTCCCTCGGCAATGCCCTCGCCCGCTGCTTCGGTGCGGTTGGCGATCGTCACGCAGGCGCCGGCACGCGCAAACTCCTGGGCGATGGCCGCGCCGATGCCGCGCCCGCCACCGGTCACCAGGGCCACACGCCCGTCGAGCCGAAACCGGTCCGCTGCGCTCATGCCAGCAGTTCCACGACCAGCCCTTCGAACGCGCTGTTGTGCCGGTCCACATCCTCCACCGTGGTGCCGGGGCAGCACAGCATCATGTTGTGGAACGGGGTGATGAGCACACCGCGGTTCATGAGGTACAGGTGCAGCAGGGCTTCCAGATCGCTGTTGCGGTGCAACTTCACCTCGCTTGCATTGCGCGGCTCGTCGGGAGCAAACAACGTCTCCACCCGCGCCCCGACGCGTGTGGCATGCCAAGGCAGGCCATGCAGGGCAATGGTGTTGTTCACACCCCGGTGCAGGCGATCGCTCAGTACCAGCATGCGCTCGAAAGCCTCCTCGGTCAGCACCTCGCCAAGCACGGCCCGCATCACCGCCACCGTGAGTGCATTGCCCGCCAGCGTGCCGCCCATGCCCGCGTGCGCGCTTTGGCGCACGGTCGGGTGCACGGGTGGCAGCACCTGCCAGACACGCTCGGCCATGGCCTGCGACAGGCCGAACGCCGCTGCGGGAATGCCGCCCGCGATGGCTTTGCCCAGCACGAACATGTCCGGCTCCAGGCCCATGGTGCGGGACGCGCCTCCCGGGCCGCTGGAGATGGTGTGGGTCTCGTCGATCACGAGCACGGTGCCCGTCTCGCGCGTCAGGCGGCGCAGCTCGGCATGGAACCCTGGCTGGGGTGCGATCATCCCGTAGTTGGTCATGGCCGGCTCGGCCAGCACGCAGGCCACGTCGCCCTTGCGCAGTGCAGCCTCCAACGCGGCCACGTCGTTGAACTCCACGACCACCGACAGGTCCGCATGCGGAAAGAAGTTGTGGTGCAGGCCATTGCGCATGTGCAGCGCACCCTCCCGCAGCTCGACGTGGGCCTCTTCCACATTGCCGTGGTAGGCCCCCGAGAAGATGAGCACGCGGGGCCGGTTGGTGACCATGCGCGCCAGGCGGATGCAGGCGCGGTTGGCGTCGGTGGCAGATGTCGTGAGATTCCAGTACGGCAGCGCAAAGCGGCGCGCAAGCTCCTCGCCCACCCATTCGGCGTCGCCATTGGGGAGCATCAGGGACGTACCCACACGGGCCTGGCGGGCCATGGCCTCGACGATTGCAGGATGCCCATGGCCGCACATGCCGCCCGTGTCCCCCAGGCAGAAGTCCACGTACTCATTGCCATCGACGTCCGAAAAGCGCACCCCATAGGGGCGTTGCAGGTCCTCTATGTACACCGGCCAGCCACCGATCCAGCGGCGCATCCAGTGGGATGGCGCGCCATAGAGCCAGCTGTTCTTGCCTTGGGCATAGAGCTCGCCCGAACGGGCATGGGTGGTGGCGTAGCGGGCCTGTTCGGCCTGCATCAGCTGCGCGATGCGTTGGGCGGACACGCCTGAAACAGTATCGGTCATGGGTTCGATCAAGAAAGAAAGGATGGATGTGAAGGCCTGCCAGCTCAGGCTGCCAGCAAACCGGGGCGTGCCACGCCCAGCAGGTCCAGCGCCTTGCCGAACGATGCTGCGGGCTGCAGCACGTCGAAATGCACCACCTGCAGGCCGGCAAGCTGGCCACCATGGGCGTTGCGCAACTGGTCGTCCACGAAGACGCACTCACTGGCGGGAACGCCGAGTGCCTCTGTCACAGCCGCATAGGCGCGCGGATCGGGCTTGAGGACACCGGTGTAGGTGGCGTCCACAATCACCTCGAACGCCTGCAGCAAGGGCAAGCGGCTGCGAAAGTCGGCACCGTAGAACAGATCGAGTTCGTTGGAGAGGATGGCAAGCCGCTTTCCGGCCGCCTGGGCCGCCCCGATGGCGGCCACGGCTTCGGGGCGTATCACCGCCTGCACATCGGTGCCGCGCGCCCGCTGCACAAAGGTCTCCATCAGGCTCCACTCCTCGCCCACCAGCTGCCCCACCTCGCGGGTGCGGGCCATCCAGTAGTCGCGCTCGCTGAGCTTGTCGGCCTGCATGTCCTGCCACAGCGCATCGCTGGCCGGATCGAAGGGGCCGCGCCAGGTCAGCACGCCAGGGGCAAGGCCCAGGGCCTTCTCGGTCAGGTCGTGCGTCTCGAACAGCATGCGGCTGACCACGCCGCCAAAATCCAGCACCAGGGCCGATGCGGTCATGCCGTGACCTCCGCCGTCGCTGCAGCCAGAACGCCGGGCGCGACCCGCCCCTCGCGCACCCAGGTGTCGAACACGTCGAGCACAGCCCGCACGAAGGCTTCGTCATTGATGTGGGCATCCACGCAGCGGACCGATGTGCCGGGGGATACCGCGCCCACCATTTCCTCCATGAATGCGGCAAGGCCTGCCGGGTCATGCATCGGCTCGCCGGGCCGGTCCCACTCCTCGATACCGCGCGCCGGCAGCAGCAGGCAGGTGGGGCCGGATGCCTGCGCCAGGCGTTCCGCAACGGTTCGCGCGACCCGGCGACGCAAGTCGTGCTTGGCACCCACCGACGCGAGCAGGCGGTTGTGCTCATGCACCGGCCGGCCTGCATACCCGTCAGGTCGCCGCGTCCAGGCCGCGAAGTCCACCATGTCGGTCGCTCCCGGGGCGACGATCTGGGGAATGCCGGCGCTGCCGGCGCCCAGCAGGCGGTCGCCGCCAGCGCTCACGCAGCTGTCGGCCAGGTGGTTCACCACCTCCTGCAGGCTGAAGTCCATGACGCAGGCAAAGTAGCCGCGCCGCGCCAGGTCTTCAAAGGCGCGCCCGCCCATGCCGGTGGTGTGGAACACGGCCAGCTCGTACCCCCGCGCTTCCAGTTCGGGCTTGAGGCGCTTCATGTAGGTCAGCGCGCTGGAGCCGAGCGACGTCATGCCCACCACGGGCCGGGGGTCTGGCGCCACCGGGCACGCCCGGCATGCCCCCACCACGGCCCCCGCGGCCTGGCCCAGTGCCGACTTGCACAGGCGGTTCAGCCCATACAGGCCGCCCGCCCACAACTGCATGATGAGGTCTGCGGGAATGCGCTCCGGCGGGATCAGTGGCGAGTAGGCGATGGTCGACAGCACCAGCTTCGGGCAGCCCAGGGGCAGTGCATTGGCAACGTCCAATGCGAGGTCGGTCCCCATGGTGCCGCCCAGGATCAGCACGCCATCGAAGCGTCCCTCCATCTGCCATTGGGTGGCGAGCAACGATGCACCACGGGCCATGAGCCGCATGGAGGTGTTCTCGTCACCGCTGTCCATCACCTGGCGCAGCGTCATGCCCGCAGCGGCCGCCACATCGCTGTTGAGGATGTCCGGCGTGAAGCCGCCGCGGCCCAGCACCCCGACATCCATCACCAGGGCCCTGGCGCCACAGTGCTCGACCGATTCGCGCAGGAAGGCGATCTCCTCGCTCTTGGTATCCACCGTGCCAATCAGCAGGATGACCGGCGCACGGCCTGCAGGCGCCGGGTTCACAATGCGGCCTCCACCGCCGCGAACGCGGCCTCCAGCACGGAGCACAGGTGATCGATTTCTTCGAGCGATATCACCAGGGGCGGCGAGAGAATCAGGTTGGGCCCGGAGATCCGGACCATCAGGCCGCGCCGGTAGGCCTCCCGGGCCACCCGGCCCGGAATGTCGCTGCTGCGCGGCATGGGCGTGCGCAGTGCCTTGTCCTGCACCATCTCGATGCCCAGCATCAACCCCACGCCGCGCACGTTGCCGACAAAGCTGCAGGTCTGCTCCAGCCTGCGCAGGCGCTCCTGCATCACGGCGCCCACGCGGGCGGCGTTGCCCGGCACATCCAGGGTCTCGATCTGGTCGAGCGTGGCCAGTGCCGCGGCGGCGGCCACGGGGTGCGCGCTGTAGGTGTAGCCATGGCTCACGGCGGCCTGGCCGGTTGTGTCCTCGTCGAACACCCTGGCCACCTTGCTGGAGATGGCGGTTGCTCCCAAGGGCACGTAGCCCGAGCTGATGCCCTTGGCCAGGCACCACAGGTCGGCGTTGACGCCCCACAGCCGGGTGCCGAACAGATGGCCGGTGCGCCCGAAGCCGGTTACTACCTCGTCAGCGATCAGCAGCACCCCGTACTTGTCGCAGATCCGGCGCACTGCAGGCCAGTAGTTGGCCGGTGGCACGATCACGCCGCCGGCGCCCTGCACAGGCTCGGCGATGAAGGCCGCCACGGTATCGGGCCCCTGGAAGATGATCTCGCGCTCCAGCAATTGGGCGCAGATCTCTCCCAGCGCGACCGGGTCCTCGGTGTACGGGTTGCGGTAGAGCCAGGGCGTGTCGATATGGAAGCAGCCGGGCAACAGCGGCTCGTAGGCGCGGCGGAAGTTGGTGTTGCCGTTCACGCTCATGCCGCCAAAGTGCACGCCGTGGTAGCCCTGGCGCAGGCTGATGAACTTGAAGCGGTCGGCCTGCCCGCGCAACTTGTGATACTGCCGCGCGATCTTCAGGGCGCCCTCGACCGCATCGGAGCCGCCATTGGAGAACAGCACGGCCGACACGTCATCAGGCTCCATCAGCTGGACCATGCGGGCCGACAACTCGATGGCACGCGGGTGCGTGGTGCCGCGGAACACGTTGTAGAAGGGCAGCTCGTCGAGCTGGGCCACGATGGCATCGCGCACGGGTTTGGCGCTGTGCCCCAGGTTGCTGCTCCACAGGCCCCCGACGCCGTCAAGCATCCGGTGCCCGTCCACATCCCAGATCCAGCAGCCTTCGCCGCGTGCCACGATGTCTGGCGGGTTCTTCTTCATGGCGGCCGGGTGTGCCATGGGGTGCCAGAGATGGCGGCCGCTGTCTGCCTTGAGTTGTTCGATGGTGCTGGTCATGGTGCTTACTTTCTTCAGAACGGCGTGCCTACCGTGATGGTCTTGATCTCTGTGTAATGCAGGAGGCCCTCGGCCCCCATCTCTTGCCCCAGGCCGCTTTCCTTGTGGCCACCGAAGGGCAGCTCGGGCTGAGAGACGCCAAAATGGTTGATGCCCACCATGCCGGCCTCGATGCCCTCGCCCAGCTGGTGCGCAGCATGCAGGTCGCGCGTGAAGGCATAGGCGCCCAGCGCATAGGGCAGTGCGTTCGCTTGGCCGATAGCACCTTCCAGGGTGTCGTAGGGCTGGATAACCGCAATCGGGCCGAACGGCTCCTGCTGCATCAGGCGGGCGCTGGCAGGTGCGTCCGCAAACACCGTGGGCTCAAAGAAGAAACCGGGGCGCTCGACCCGATGGCCGCCGGTGAGCAGGCGCGCGCCCTGGCTGACGGCATCGTCCACAAAGCGCTCCATGTCTTCGATGCGGCGCGCGTGGGACAGCGGCCCCATCTGCGTGGCGGCATCCATGCCCGGCCCCAGGCGCAGGGCCTTCGCCGCCGCGCTGAAGCGCTCGGAGAAAGTGCCCAGGTGCGCACGCGGCACGTAGAAGCGGATGGGCGAAGCACACACCTGGCCGGCATTGCGGTACTTGGCGGCCACCGCCTGCTTGAGCACGAAATCCATCGCGCCGCCTTGGCACATGTCCTCGCACACGATGACCGGCGCATGTCCGCCCAGCTCGCCCGTGAAGCGCTTCACATGCGCTGCCGCCTGGACTCCCAGCAGCTTGCCCACGGCCACCGAGCCGGTGACGGACACCTTGGCGATCTCCGGCCGCTCGATGAGGAAGGACGAAACCTGCGCCGGGTCGCCGCACACGAGGTTGATCGCATCGGCAGGCACGCCGGCATCCAGGAAGCACTGCACCAGCAGCATGCAGCTGCCCGGTGTTTCCTCGGCCGGCTTGATGACCACGCTGCAACCCGCCGCGAGCGCGCTACCCAGCTTGCGGCTGGGCAGGTTGACCGGGAAGTTCCACGCGGTGAAGGCCGCCACCGGGCCCACAGGCACCCGCGTGACGGTGTGCGAAAGAATGCCTTCCACCCGGGGGGCCACCGCCCGGCCATACAGGCGCTTGGCCTCTTCCGCCTGGAAATCGATGATGTCCGCCGACAGCGTGACCTCGCGCCGGGCCTCGCTCAGCGGCTTGCCCTGTTCCAGGGTGAGCACGGTGGCGATCGCATCCACCCGCTGGCGCAGCAGCTCGGCAGCGCGGCGCAAGACCACATAGCGGTCATGCGGGCGCACCCGGCGCCAGGCCTGGTAGCCGCGCTGTGCCGATTCGGCGGCGGCCGCCAGCTCAGCCGGGCCGGCCAGCGGCAACAGCCCGAGCTCCAGGCCGGTGGCAGGGTTGATGACGGGGCGAAAGCCACCGCTGGTGCGGTCAATCCAATGGCCGGCCACATGCAAGGCCAGCGAGGGGTAAGGAGAAGTCATGGTGTCCAGAGGTCAAAAACGACGGCACCTCGAAAGCGCCGAACGACCGCTGAACGATAGGTTTTGATGGCTGCCGGACGTGATCAATATCCGGCAATTGCGGCATAGGCGTTTACCCTAATTTCGCCATTCATACGACCTGCCCAGGGGCAGGTACGAGGGACGGGGCGTAAGACGCACCAAGCAGCGGAGGTTTTCCCCTGGGCTGGAACTAAATTCGGCGGTCAAGGAGAACTGTTGATTTCCACGCAGAAGTGACCCACCAACCGCCAGACCAATATCGTATTTGTTGACGCCCCCAAGAACCGCACGGAAACCCTCGTTCTTCGCCTCAAGGAGGCCGGGCTTCTTTGTACTGGCCTATATACCCCGCGCTTTGTCAGGCATACGGATGTCACAGGGCATGACATCGGACAGGCGTTAGAAATCTTCAAGCAGGTGGTTTAAATACCCTGGCCTACTTGGTGTTGGGTCTCACAGAGGTCGTACAGCGCTTGGTCACCCGCCGCCCCAGATATGCGAAAAACTCTAGCTGACAGGCACACAGAAAAGTAAAGCGGCCCCTTGAGAGGAATGCATTTTTCCGTACTTTTTCCGCATGAACAAACAAAAATGCCCGCTTGTTAGCGGGCATTTTTGTTGCAAGCCCTGGTTTAGCTTGCGATGTTTGGTAGGCGCGATTGGACTCGAACCAACGACCCCCACCATGTCAAGGTGGTGCTCTAACCAGCTGAGCTACGCGCCTGTCGTTGTTTAGCTTTCGATTATAGCCATAAAAATCGAGGCTCCATTCAAAATAGAACACTACATGGCAAAGACTGCCTGCGGCGCGCTGCCCATCCCCCTGAAGCAGAAATTCAGCGCCTGCGCGCGGAGCGCACTCCAGACACGCCAGCCACGATGCCCAGCACCTTGTTCAGGCGGCCCGAGTCAGCCACTTCCACGGTGAAGGTCATCCACGCCGTGCCTTTCACCGACTGGGTCTGCACGCCGATCACATTGGTCTTCTCGCGCGCAAACACTTCGGAGATGTCGCGCAGCAGGCCCTGGCGGTCGGCGGCTTCCACAGCGACGTCCACGGGGTACACGGCCGCAACCGCCGCCGACTTGGAGGCGCCCCACTCCACCTCGATGACGCGTTCGCCGCTGCGTGCCGTCATTTCCCGAAAGTTGCTGCAGTCGGCCCGGTGCACGCTCACGCCCTTGCCACGCGTGACAAACCCACGGATCAGATCAGGAGGAGCGGGTTTGCAGCACTTGGCCAGCTGGGTCATCAGCGAATCGATGCCCACCACCAGCACACCGCCCTTGGGGGCGGCATCGTTGGTGCGTGTCTTCTTGAGCAGCAGGTAGTCGTCGGGTTGCAGGACCGGCTCTGGCGGGCGCAGCACCGTTTCGATGTTGCGCAGCGAGAACTCGTCCTTGCCCACCACTTCAAACAAAGCATCGGCGGACTTGAAGCCCAGCTGCACCGCCAGGTCATCCAGTTTGACGGAGGTCTTGCCCTCGCGCTGCAACAGCTTTTCGACCGCCTCGCGGCCACGGGCCACGGTTTCATGGGTGGCCTGGGCGTTGAACCAGGCGCGCACCTTGGCCTTGGCGCGGTTGCTGGTGAGGTAGCCCAGCTCGGCATTGAGCCAGTCGCGCGAAGGGCGGCCCTCCTTGACGGTGGAAATCTCCACCGTCTGCCCGTTTTGCAGCGGTGTGTTGAGCGGCACCATCGCGCCATCCACCCGGGCGCCCCGGCAGCGGTGCCCCACACTGGTGTGCACGGCATAGGCAAAGTCCACCGGTGTAGCGCCCTGGGGCAGCTCCACCACGGCGGCGTCTGGGGTCAGCACATAGATGCGGTCTTCAAACAGGCCCCGGTTGGGCAAGGCGCCCGAGAGATCGCGCTCCCAGGCCAGCAACTGGCGCAGCACCGCAATCTTGGCGTCGTATTCGCCCGTGGCCGAAACCCCTGCATAGCCCTTGCTGCCCGCCTCCTTGTAGGCCCAGTGCGCCGCAACGCCATGTTCGGCATGGTCGTGCATGGCCTGGGTGCGGATCTGGATCTCGATGGGTTTTCCGTGGTCGTCGCGCACGATGGTGTGCAGCGACTGGTAGCCGTTGGGCTTGGGCTTGGCGATGTAGTCGTCAAACTCCTCCACAATGGGCTTGAACTGCTCGTGCACCCAGCTCAGGGCGGCATAGCAGTCCTTCACTGTGGGCACGACCACGCGCAGCGCACGGATGTCGAACACTTGGTCAAAGTTGAGCGACTTGCCGCGCATCTTCTTGACGATGCTGTAGATGTGTTTGGGGCGCCCCTGCACGCTGGCGCTGATGCTGCGCGCGCGCAGGTCAGCTTCGAGCCGGGCGCGCAGCTGCTCCATGTAGACCTCGCGCTCGCCGCGCTTTTCATCCAACAGGCGAGCCACTTCCTTGTAGGTGTCGGGCTCCAGGAAGCGGAACGACAGGTCCTCCAGCTCCCACTTGACCTGCCAGATGCCCAAGCGGTTGGCCAGCGGCGCAAACACCTGCAGCGACTCGCGCGCCAGGCTGGGCGATACCGGGCGTTTGCTCGCCGCATGAAAGCGCAGCGTCTGCAGGCGCGAGGCCAGGCGCAGCATCACCACACGCAGGTCGCGCGAGAAAGCGAGCAGCATCTTGCGCACGTTCTCGGTCTGCACAGCAGGGTCTTCCAGGTGCTCGGCGGTGCGGGCCTGCTGCTGCACGCGCATGAGCTTGGTGGTCTCTACCGCCAGTGCCGCAAAATTTGCGCCGAAGGCCTTGGCAATCACCTCTTCGGGCTTGTTCAGGTGGATGCACGCATGCACCAGATAGCTGGCGGCCTGCATGGCCTCCGAGCCGCCAATGCCCTTGAGGATGGCGGCCACGGCATCGGCGTGGGCCAGTGTGTTTTCGCCGGAATCCAGCGTTTCGCCGGCCATCAGGGGTTCAGCAAAGGCTCGCGCACGCGACAGCGCGTTCACCTGCTCGGGCAGCGTGTGCGCGGTGGCGGCAATGAGCTGGGGGACGGCGTCGGTCTGAGGGGTGTGGGACGCCTGTGCGGGAGGGTAGGTTTTCATCCGGCCACAGCACCTTCCGCCGCCAGCAGGAAGCCCGTGACCGCAGCCACCTGATCGACCGCCACCAGCGTGGGCGCATGCCCTACACCTTCAAATTCGACCACTTGCGCGCGGGGCCCACGCTGCGCCATGGCCAAAGCGGTTTCACGCGACAGCAGGTCCGACTGCGCACCGCGCAGCAACAGGGTGCGCGCCGTGATGTGGTCATACAGCTGCCACAGCATGGCCTCGCCCGCCACCGCAGACTCTTGCGTCAGTGTCTTGAACGGCACAGCGATGGCGGGGTCGTAGTGCAGCGTGATGCCGCCACCGGCAGTTTCCGGCACCGCACGCACCATGGCGCGCGACAAATCCAGCCACTGCTCGGGCGAGTGGGGGCCAAAACTGCTGGAAATAGCCCACATGGCATCAGCCGCTTGCTGCAGCGATTCAAACCGCGCCAGTTGCCCCAGGTACAAGCCGATGCGCTGCAGGGCCTCCCACTGGATGACGGGACCCACGTCGTTGAGCACCAGCCTGCGCACGGGCACCGGCAAGGGCAAACCTGGCTGCCCCACGATGGCCAAGCCGATCAGCCCGCCCATGCTGGTACCCACCCAGTCGAGGGTGGTGATAGGCGCTTGCTGGTGCAGTTGGGCCAGCAGGGCCAACATGTCGGCGGCGTACTGGGGAATCTGGTAACCCATCGGGTCGGCAAGCCAATCGCTCTGGCCGCGCCCGACCACGTCGGGGCAGATCACACGGGCATGCTGGCTCAACGCACGCGCCAGGGTGTCGAAGTCGCGCCCCTGGCGCGAGAGGCCATGCACACAGACCACCACGTGGGGATGCGCCGGGTTGCCCGTGGCATTCCACTCCCAATACGCCACGCGGTGGTGTGTAGCCTCGGATGTGGAAGAGTTACCGGAAGACACCACAGGCGCCCCGGGGCCAGGGCACAGTACGTAGTTCAGCGTAGGTTCAATCATGGGTGCGAAATCCGGGGGGCAGCGCTTGATAATGCAAGTGAAAGTCGGCTCGCATCGCCAGGCCATGCAAGCCGACTTTTCCTTGCGTTGCATCGTAATTCATTCGGAGAGACTCTCATGCTGAAAGGCAAAACTGCACTCGTCACCGGCTCCACCAGCGGCATTGGCCTTGGCATCGCCAAGGCGCTGGCCCGCCAGGGCGCCAACATCGTGCTCAATGGCTTTGGTGATGTGGATGGCCCCCGCGCCGAGGTGTTGGCGGCTGGCGAAGCTGCTGGTGCCAAAGTGGCCTACCACGGTGCGGACATGAGCCGCGTGTCCGACATCGAAGACATGATGAAGTACAGCGCCGCGCAGTTTGGGCGCGTGGACATTCTGGTGAACAACGCAGGCATCCAGCACGTGGCCAATGTGGAGGACTTCCCCGTGGAACGCTGGGACTCGGTGATCGCGATCAACCTCACAAGTGCCTTTCACACCTCGCGCCTGGCGCTGCCGGCCATGAAAAGCGCCGACTGGGGCCGCATCATCAACCTGGCTTCGGTGCACGGCCTGGTGGGCTCGGCACAGAAGGCCGCGTACGTGGCGGCCAAACACGGCATCGTGGGTCTGACCAAGGTCACCGCGCTGGAGAACGCCACCAGCGGCGTGACCTGCAACGCCATCTGCCCCGGCTGGGTGCTGACACCCCTGGTACAAAAGCAGGTGGATGCCAAGGCGGCCGAACACGGCCTGTCGAACGAAGACGCCAAAAAGCTGCTGCTGGGCGAAAAGGAGCCCTCCATGCAGTTCACCACGCCCGAAGAACTGGGCGAACTGGCCGTGTTCTTCTGCTCCCCCGCCGCCAACAATGTGCGTGGCGTGGCATGGAACATGGACGGCGGCTGGGCAGCGCAATGAAGGCAACAACCCCCTGAGCGGCTGCGCCGCATACGCTGCTTGGCGGCCCTTGCGCGGCACCTGCTGGGCGGGGACGTGCCAGTTCAGGCGCTGCAGGGAACTATAAAATTGATAGCTACCAGCGCTTGTTGAATAAGCGCTGGTAGCCAATTTTTCTCAAGAATCAGCGCATCTGCACAGAACCCGACACGTTCACGATAACCTGGGCCTTGCCCGCCTCGACCGGCACGGCGGAATCGGAGAACGAGCCCGCCTTGGCCTCCATGGCCATCATGCGCGGACGGGGGCCAGGCACCATCTCGTTGCTGTTCACCGCCACCTCGCGCAGGCTGTAGTTGCTGAAACCAAAACCCTTGGCCAGCTCGGCAGCGCGGGCCTTGAACTGCTCGATGGCCTGGGTCTGGGCCTCGCCCTCCACCTTGGCCCGGGCCTCGCGCGACAGGCCGAAAGCCACATTGCTGATGGCCAGGGTCTGGATCTTGCCGGCCGTGGCCGTGATGCGCGCAAAGTCGCGGCCTTCCAGCACCAGCTCGGCACGGCCCTGCCAGCCGTTGATCTTCCCGTCCTTGCCATAGCGCGGGTACAGCCCGAACGGGCCGGTACGCACATCCAGCTGGCCCGGCTGGGCGTTGCGCTTGGCTTCGGCCAGGGCCGCGTCCAGCGCCTGCTTGAGTTGTGCCTGCACCGTGGCAGCGTCGGCGGCTTCCTTGCTGGTAGCCAGATTGAGCACCAGCAGGTCCTGCTGCACTTCCACCGTGCCCGTGGCCGACAACTGAACGATGTTGCGCAGTTCGGTGGTTGGTGAATTTTGTGCAAAAGAAGCTCCAGCGCATGCAATCAATGCGCTGACAGCTATCAATTTAGTAGTAATTTTCATCACAAAGGTGTCCTTGATATCGGTGCACGGTCCGGGGCCGGGCCATGCGGGGCACCACCTTAACCGCACTGCCCGCCCACTGCGATGAAGCCCCTCCACCGCGCGTGCGAAGCTGGGCAAAACTTGTAACAGTTGGTCAAACCCACCCCCAAAACCCGAACTTCGGCGTTCCAAGTGGTCAGAATCGGCTCTGTTACAAATTGGACTTGGGATCAAGATGGCCACAACAACCAATCGCACCGACAAAGTTCTGGTGGTGGACGACGATGCACGAATCCGTGATCTGCTGCGCCGCTACCTCACGCAGGAAGGCTTTGAAGTCATGGTCGCCGAAGACGGCAAGGCGCTCAACCGCCTGCTGCTGCGCGAGACCGTGGACATCATCGTGCTCGACCTGATGATGCCGGGCGAAGACGGCCTGTCCATTTGCCGCCGCCTGCGTGCCGCCAATGACCGGACGCCCATCATCATGCTCACCGCCAAGGGCGAGGACGTGGACCGCATCGTGGGCCTGGAAGTGGGTGCCGACGACTACCTGGGCAAGCCGTTCAACCCCCGCGAACTGCTCGCGCGCATCCACGCTGTGCTGCGCCGCCGCCCCGCGCAGGAAGCGCCTGGCGCACCGTCGGGCGACAACGAGGTCGTGACCTTTGGCCCCTTTACCTTCGACCTGGGCACCCGCGCACTGCAGCGCAATGGCGAAGAGTTGCCCCTGACCACCGGCGAATTTGCCATGCTCAAGGCGCTGGTACGCCACCCGCGCCAGCCCCTGTCGCGCGAAAAGCTGGCCCTGCTGGCCCGTGGCCGCGAGTTCGAACCGTTTGACCGCAGCCTGGACGTGCAGGTCTCGCGCCTGCGCAAGCTGGTGGAAGTGGATGCAGCCGCACCGCGCTACATCCAGACCGTGTGGGGAGTGGGCTACGTGTTCGTGCCGGACGGAACCAGCTGACCCCCTCTCCTTGTCTGTATGCACAATTCCGACGGCAATCCGAGGTCGAGATCATCATCGTTCCGGCAGTCCGTGACCGCTTCCCCCGACGCCACCAGCCCCGCCCCTCTGGAGTCCTTGAGACAGGCTCGGGAGCAGCGGGCGCGTGTGGGCCTCAATCTCTTCTGGCGCACTTTCTTCCTGCTGGCACTGCTGCTGGTGGGGAGCATTCTGGCGTGGCTGCAAACTTTGCGGGCGCTGGAGTTCGAACCGCGCACCCTCCACACCGCGCAGCAGATCGCATCGCTGGTAAACCTGAGCCGCGCGGCGCTGGTGCATTCCGACGCCATTGCCCGCGTGTCGCTCATCAAGACCATGGCCGACCAGGAAGGCGTGCGCATCCTGCCGCGTGAACCACGCGACAAGTTCGAGCTGCTGGAGGGCACGGCCCTGGGCAACCGCCTGACCGACGAACTCACGCAGCGCCTGGGGCCCGACACCATCGTGGCGCAAAACGTAAATGGAGAGACCGGCCTGTGGGTCGGCTTCAACATCAATGGCGACCCCAACTGGCTTCTGATGGACCGCTCACGCTTCAGCCCGGCGGGCGGCCGCACCTGGCTGATCTGGCTGATCACGGCGGGGGCGCTGTCATTGGCTGGCGCTGCGGCCATTGCGCGGCTGATCAACCGGCCGCTCAAGCAACTCTCTTACGCCGCCAACCGCGTCAAGGACGGCGACTTTGCAGCCAGTCACCTCGACGAAGAAGTGGTGACCAGCGAAATCCGAGAAGTGAATATCGGCTTCAACCGCATGGCACAAAAACTGGCCAAGCTGGAGCAAGACCGCGCCGTGATGCTGGCTGGCATTTCGCACGACCTGCGCACGCCGCTTGCCCGCCTGCGGCTGGAAACCGAGATGAGCGTGACCGATGAAGTGGCGCGCGAGCACATGGTGGCCGACATCGTTCAGCTTGATGCCACGATCGACAAATTCCTCGACTACGCACGGCCCGACCACGTCACGCTGACACCCGTCAACCTGCATGCCGTGGTGTCGTCTTGCGTCTATGCCGTGCAAGACCATCGCGAACTGCAGATCACGATGTCCGTGCCCGAAGACCTCAATGTGCTGGCCGACGAAGTGGAACTGGCCCGCGTCATCTCCAACCTGCTTGAGAACGCGCGGCGCTACGGCAAAGCCGAGGACACGGGTATCACCAACGTGGACATTGCCGCCAAAGGCCGCGAGAACTGGGTGCTGATCAAGCTGCGCGACCATGGCCCCGGCGTGCCGCCCGAGCAATTGTCGAATCTCACCAAGCCCTTCTTTCGCGGTGACTCTGCTCGCACCGCAGCGGCAGGCGCGGGGCTGGGGCTTTCCATCGTGGACAAGACCGTGCAGCGCATGGGCGGCATCTTTGCGCTGGCCAACTCCAGCACGGGCGGCCTGGTGGCCCACCTGCAACTGCAGCGCGCCACCGACTTGCCCGATGGCGCGGACCCCAAGCAGAGACTGCAGCGGCCCTCCATCAAACGCCAGTTGCCCCGACGCCGGGCCGAAGACCGGACAGCCTGAGCGCTCAGCCGCCGCGAACCACCACCCAGCAAAAAGCCCCGTCCGTCGGGGCTTTTTGATTTGGTGGGGTCGTTCCCCATCCGCACGGCTAAACCGCGAAGTTCACCGCACCATGCAAGGCGCCTTGTTGTTGAACTTCCATCCAGGGATCAGGTACTGCATGGCGACCGCATCGTCGCGTGCGCCCAGCCCGTGCTGCAGGTACAGGCGGTGGGCACGCTCGACCTCGTCCATGTCCAGCTCCACGCCCAAGCCGGGCTTCTTGGGCAGCTGGATGTAGCCATCCCTGATCTGGAAGGGCTCCTTGGTGAGGCGCTCGCCGTCCTGCCAGATCCAATGCGTGTCGATCGCCGTCACACGCCCCGGCGCGGCAGCGCCCACGTGGGTGAACATGGCCAGCGAGACGTCGAAGTGGTTGTTGGAGTGCGAGCCCCAGGTCAGGCCGAAGGCCTGGCACATCTGCGCCACGCGCACCGAGCCAGCCATGGTCCAGAAGTGCGGGTCGGCCAGAGGGATGTCCACCGACTGCAGGGCCAGGCTGTGGGCCATCTCGCGCCAGTCGGTGGCCACCATGTTGGTGGCGGTGGGCAGGCCTGTGGCGCGGCGGAACTCGGCCATCACCTCACGGCCCGAGAACACGCCTTCGGCGCCGCAGGGGTCTTCGGCATAGGCCATCACGCCGTGCAGGTCGCGCGTGATGCGCACCGCATCTTTCAGCAGCCAGCCGCCGTTGGGGTCCAGCGTCACGCGCGCCTCCGGGAAGCGCTCGTGCAGCGCGCGGATGGCCTCGACCTCTTCCTCGCCACGCAGCACGCCGCCCTTGAGCTTGAAGTCGGCAAAGCCATAGCGCTCGTACGCGGCTTCGGCCAGGCGCACGATGCCGTCGGCCGTCATGGCCTTCTCGTTGCGCAGGCGAAACCAGTCGTTGTCGGCACCGGGCTCGGTGCGGTAGGCCAGGTCGGTCTTTGCGCGGTCGCCCACGTAGAACAGATAACCCAGCATCTGCACCGCATCGCGCTGCACGCCATCGCCCAGCAGCGCGGCCACGGGCACGTTCAGGTGCTGGCCCAGCAGATCCAGGAAGGCCGACTCCACCGCCGTCACGGCATGGATGGTGATGCGCAGGTCGAACGTCTGCAGGCCGCGCCCGCCCGCATCGCGGTCGGCGAACTGGGCGCGCATGGCGTTGAGTACGGCGTTGTGGTGGCCGATGGGCCGGCCCACGATCAGCGGCCGTGCATCCTCGATGGTCTGGCGAATCTTCTCGCCGCCGGGCACTTCGCCCACGCCGGTGTTGCCCGCGCTGTCACGCAGGATGATCAGGTTGCGCGTGAAGAACGGGCCGTGCGCGCCGCTCAGGTTCATGAGCATGCTGTCGTGGCCCGCCACGGGCACCACGCGCAGCTCGGTGACGACGGGGGTGCTGGTGACAGAAGGGATGGAAGAGGTGGTCATGGTGGTCTTCAATTGCCAAGTCAGAAGGCGGGTCTGGTGAAAATACGCGCAGCCCAAGCTAGGACCGCCGCGCAAGGGCCGCCCCGCCGCGCTGGAGGTGTCCCCCTTCTCTCGAACTACGCAGTAGTTCGAGAGAAGGGGGAAGGCGCGAAGCGACTCAGGGGGTTGTACCGAATCAATCGGCAGTGATTTTTCGGGTTTCGATGACCGTCTTCCAGCGCGCGAACTCACGTGCCTGGTAGGCGGTGAAGGCTTCGGGCGTGCTGGCCACGATCTCCAGGCCCTGGTCGAGCATGCGCTTCTTCACCGCAGGGTCGTTCATGGCGGCGACGGCGGCGTCCGACAGCTTCTTCTTGAGCGCAGGCGGCAGGCCCTTGGGCGCGGCCATGCCCTGCCACGAGTAGACCTCGGCACCGGCCACGCCGGCCTCGGCCAGAGTGGGAACATCGGGCAGCACGGGGCTGCGCTTGTCGCCGGTGACGGCGATCGCATGCAGCTTGCCGGCGCGGATGTGTGCGAGCACGGCGTTCACGTTCTGGAACGAGAACTCCACCTGCCCGCCCAGCAGGTCATTGATGGCCGGTGCGCCGCCCTTGTAGGGGATGTGCAAGCCTTCGGTGCCGCTCTGCTGCCAGAACACTTCGGCCGAGAGGTGGTCCGACGAACCGTTGCCCGAACTCGCAAAGCTCACCTTGCCGGGGTTGGCCTTGAGCTGGGCGATCACCTCTTTCACGGTGCGGGCCTTCTGGTTGGGCGCGGCCACCAGCACGTTGGGCGCCTGCACGGGCACGGTGATGTAGTCGAAATCCTTGAGCGCGTCATACGGCACGCTCTTGAGCAGGTGCGGCGCCACGACGAAGGCACCCAGCGAAGACACCAGCAACGTGTAGCCATCGGCCTGCGCACGCTTGACCATGCCCGCGCCCAGCGTGCCTGTGGCACCGGGGCGGTTGTCCACGACGAAGTTCTGGCCCAGCTTGTCGCCCATGTGCTGCGCCATGGCGCGGGCCACCATGTCGGTGGAGCCGCCGGCTGGGAACGGCACGACGATGGTCACGGGCTTCTCGGGCCAGGGGATGGTCTGCGCCGTTGCGGCAAAAGCCAGGGTGCAGGCGCTGGCAACCAGCAGCAGTTGTTTCTTGAGGAACATGGCGGATGTCTCCGGAGGTGATGGGGGTGTTCGATGGCCCTCTTGTGGGGCCTTGTTCAAAGAGATGCGCGGGGCAGACAGAGAGGGAGTAGTCCTTACTGCGGCCCAAGCTTCTTGATCAACGCGGCAAGCTCTTCCATCTCGCCGGGCTTCAAGTCCGTGAGCGGAGCCCGCACCGGGCCACCGTCGTGGCCCACGATCCTGGCGCCCGCCTTGATGATGCTCACGCCGTAGCCTTCCACCCGGTTGCGAATCGCCAGGTAAGGCATGAAGAACTCCTTGAGCAACTTGTGCTGCGTGGCGATGTCGTCGCTGGCCACGGCCTTGTAGAACTCCATCGCCGTCTTGGGGATGAAATTGAACACCGCCGACGAGTACACCGGCGTGCCCAGCGCCTTGTAGGCCGCTGCATACACCTCGGCCGTGGGCAGGCCGCCCAGGTAGGAGAAGCGGTCGCCCATCTTCATGAAGATGGAAGACATGGTCTCGATGTTGCCCACGCCATCCTTGAAGCCCACCAGGTTCGGGCAGCGATCGGCCAGGATGGCCAGGGAATCGGCCGTGAGCTTGGTGCGGTCGCGGTTGTAGACGATCACACCAAACTTCACGCTCTTGCAGACCGCCGCCACATGCTCGATCAAACCCTCTTGGCCCGCTTCGGTCAGGTAGTGGGGCAAGAGCAGGATGCCGTGGGCGCCCAGGCGCTCGGCCTCCTGGGCATGGGCGATGGCCGTGCGGGTGGGGCCACCGGCACCGGCAATGATCGGCACCTTGCTGCGGCAGGTATCCACGGCGGTCTTGATGACCTGGCCGTACTCGGGGCCGGACAGCGAGAAATACTCACCCGTGCCGCCGGCGGCGAACAGGGCGCTGGCGCCGTAGGGGGCCAGCCACTCCAGGCGCTCGATGTAGGTCTTGGGGCGGAATTCACCCTGCTCGTCGAAGTCCGTGATGGGGAAGGACAGCAGGCCGGAGCCCATGATGGATTTGAGTTCTTGCGGGTTCATGGTCATTCAGTCAGATCAACAGGTCAGGGGTCACAAACGAACGGGAACCAACGCAATAGAACCGGTTCCGCGAAAATCAAGAGGTCATACAAGCCGCCTATCCCAGGAGCCTGGGCATGTAAACAGCCTCTGAACTCATTTCAAAACCTGTTAACAACAGCAGATATGTCAAATGTTAACGTTAACAAATCAATCAGACATAGTGGATAACCCTATGTCATGAGATAACAAAAGCCATGCCGGTGGCTCGTTCATGGGGCTTTCGCGTGATCGGGCCTGCGGTCTGCGTTACGCTCGGCTTGAATCAGCACACCCCAGCCCATGAGCATCCACACACAGTTCTCCCTTCTCAGATTGCAAGGCGAACCTCTGCCGCAGGACCTTGCGGTCCTTGTCCTGCATCAGGAGGAACTGCAGCGCCGTACGGGCGTCCGGATGAGCGCAGAGCCCCAGTGGACGCCGTGGCTGGACACCAGCTACCTGACTGAAGCCGAGCGGACTGACCCCGAGATTGCGGCAAACATCCGGGCCATTGCCGAGGTCTGCCGCCACGTTGCCTTTGTGGTGGCCGATGATGAAGGCAACTATTTTGGCTACTGGCGTGAGCCGTCGTTGAAGCCCATTGCTGAAAGCGTGGTGGTGCAACTGGACAGCGAAGGGCAGTTCTCGTTGTGCGGAACTTCAAACATCGCTGGCGCCATCCTGACCCAGTGCTGCTACGGCGGGACATTCGACGAGACCCGCCAGTGGTTCCTGCGTCTGGGCCTGACCGCCCTGCCCACTTACCCCTATGACCTTGGCAATCCGCAGGTCACGCCCACCCCGACCGCCCTGCACCAACAATTGTTCGAGGCCTATCTGCACGAAGCCAAGTAACTCCACAACGCAAGAGGGGCGTTTTCCGAAACACCCTGGTGGCGGTCTGGAGGCTTTTTACGGCGACCTCGGTCACCGGTTGGGGGTGCGGTCTTGAAGGCCTTTGCCTTATATAGACTCGACGCATGCCGCTTAACCCCTCCAGCCCCCGCGCGTCCGCATCGTCAGCCACCCGCGACCGGCCCGTAGTGACGCTGCGCGAGGTGGCAGAACAGGCGGGGGTGTCGATGATCACCGTGTCCCGCGCGATCAATACGCCGAACCAGGTGTCGGAGCCTACGCGCACCCGGGTGCAGGCAGCGGTCTCCAGCCTGGGATATGTGCCCAATCTCATTGCAGGGGGCCTGCGTTCAGCACGCAGCCATCTGGTCACGGCCCTCGTGCCCACCACCACGGGGCAGCTGTTCGGCGAGATGGTCCAATCGCTCACCGATGCCCTGGAGCTGCGTGGCTACCAGGTGATGCTGGGCCAGGTGGGCTATGCACATTCGCGTGAAGACGAACTGCTGCGCGCCATCGTGGGCCGCAGGCCCGATGGCATTGTGCTCACCGGCATCATGCATTCCCCAGAGGGGCGGCGCCTGCTGCAGGCCTCCGGCATCCCCGTGGTGGAAACCTGGGACTTCACCCCCACCCCCATCGACATGCTGGTCGGGCTGTCGCACGAACAACTGGGCGCCGCCGTGTGCAAGCACCTGCATGCCAAAGGACGGCGCCGGCTGGCGCTGCTCAGCGGAGACGATGAACGCGCCGCGCGGCGGCGCAAGGGTTTCTACGCCGAAGCGGACCGGCTGGGCCTGCGCGAGCCAGCGCTACAGCTGGAGAAGTCTCCCACATCCCATACCGAAGGGCGTGCAGGCCTGGCCGCATTGCTGGCGGTGCAACCAGATATCGACGCTGTGTTCTGCAGCTCCGACATGCTGGCCCTGGGGGCGCTCACCGAAGCGCATGCGCGCGCAATGGCAGTCCCCGACCAATTGGCCGTCGTCGGTTTTGGAGACTTGGAGTTCGCCCAGACCGTGATCCCGAGCCTCACCACCGTGCGCATCGACGGCACCCGCATGGGCCAAACGGCGGCAGGCTTCATTGCCGATCGTGCCGAAGGCAAGCCAGTGGCAGAGCCTGTGGTGGACATCGGTTTTTCGATCATTGAGCGCGAGAGCGCATAACAGGTAGTCCTCCATCAGCAGGGCTTCCAAGCTGGACACTCTGGCGTTTCGCCACATCCCGATACCGTTCAATTTGTGGTGTATTGTATGAACACCATGCGCAGCAGCCCTTCGCCAGATCTCGAACAGTTCCTGGACCAACTCGCCCACGAAGCCCGTCCGGGCGACCGACTCCCGACCATCCGCGAACTGATGAAGCGCTTTGATGCATCGCAAATGCTGGTTCAGCGGGCTTTCCAAGGCCTCAAGGAAAAAGGTCTGATTGATGCCCAGGTGGGTCGGGGCACCTATTTCCTGGGCGCAGGCTCACAACTTGCGACGGCTACTGAAACGAGTCTCCCCCCGAGTAAGGGTACGCATCCCAGAGCCCCCGCGGCAGCCACCTCCTCTGTGAAATCGGTGCTGCTGTTGCGCCGCTCCATCAGCATTGCGCGCGGGCGCGTGCTGATCGAAGGCCTGCAGCACCGCCTGGCTGCCGAGGGGCACCGGGTGCTGGAGCTGGCGTACACCGACCCGGACCATGCGCTCACGGTGCTCAAGGGCTTGCCGCGCTTCGATGCCTGCGTGGTGCAATCCACCTTCAAGGCCATTCCCATCGCCCTGCTGGCTGCTCTGCGCGACAAGTGCGATGTCCTGGCCGTGGACGGTGCAGCGCTGGTCGGTGCCGATATCGAGGCTGTGGGTACCGAGTGGGGCGAGCCGCTGGCCGCCGCCATCGCCCTGTTGATAGAGCAAGGCCACCGGCGCATCGCCTACGCTTGCACCTCGCACCCCTTCCTGGCCACCCAACTCGGACGGCGGCGCTTCGAATACTTGCAGGCCACGCTGCCCGACGTGGGGCTCCAGGAAATCACATTGGACACGCTGCCGCACGAGGACTACACCGCCCGGCTGGTGGAACAGGTCCTGGCCCACACGAACGGTGCCGACAGCGCGGGTGCCTTGCCCTTCACCGCCCTGGTGGCCTGGGGCATCGAAGATGGCGCCCTATTCCAGCGCCTGCTGGCCCACAGCGGGATTGCGGTGCCCGCGCAGCTGAGCGTGGTATTGCTCGGCCGCACAGACCTGGCCAGCGAGCATGCTGACTTTTTCGAGGTTATCGGTTGCAGCGTGGCCGACCAAGTCGATGGCCTGCACCGCGCCATCACGACGCGTTGGGCCAATGCCGGGACACCCTACGGCGTGCGCCTGACGCCGGTGACGCACCGTGCGGGCACATCGGTAGCAGCCCCTGCGCGGTAGCTATGGCTCCACGCAGCCGGGTGCCACGCGCGCCACGGTGTCCACCGCGAGCCGCGCCGATTCGCCCACATAGGCCTGCGCATCCAGCGCCTGGAGCAATTCATCCGGCAGGGCCCCGCCATTGAAGGGCGGCTGTGCGCGGATCGCATCGATGAAAGGCACATCCTCTGACTGCGAGCGTTGCGCTGCCGTGTAAAGCAGGCGATGCGCCTCATGTCGGCCCATGAGGCGGGTGAGCCGCATCATCACTGCCTCAGAGGCGATCAACCCCCGCGTCATTTCCAGGTTGCGGGACATCGCCTGCGGATTGACCACCAGGCCTTGAGCCAGCCGCGCCAGTGTCTCGGCCACCGAAGTGGCGACGATGGCGATCTCGGGCAGCAGCGTGTCGGCCACGTTGGTGGCCGATGAGTCACCCTCGTCCATGCGCACCATGGTCTCCAGCGCGGCCTGAGTCCGCGTACGCAGCATGCGCGCCAGACTGACTAGCAGCAGTGCCGTGGAGGGGTTGCGCTTTTGCGCCATGGTGGAGCTGCCCACCTTCCCGATGTGAAAGGCTTCCGCCACTTCGCTGATCTCGGTGCGCTGCATGAAGACCACGTCCTGCGCGATCTTCTGTGCCGTGCCCGCCAGCAGACCCAGTGCGGCCAGATAGTCGCTGGCCCGGTCATAAGACGACCGCAGCGGCATACCGGCCGACAGCAAGCCCAGTTGCTGCGCCATCAGCGCCTGCACTGCGGGCCCGAGTGGCCCTGTGGCAGCAAAGGTGCCGATGGCGCCCCCCATGCTGGCCGGAAACGAGGGTGCAAGCCGCTCAGCAAGGCGGCGGCGGCCACGGTCCAGTTCATCGACCCAGCCCGCGAACTTGAAGCCCAGGGTCATCGGCAGTGCGTGTTGGCCATGCGTGCGGCCTGCCATCGGCGTGCACTGGTGCTCCACCACCAGCGCGGACAGCGCGGCGATGGCAGCATCCAGGTGCCCCGCCAGCAGCCGGTGCGTTCGCACCATCTGCAATGCGCTGGCGGTGTCGAAGATGTTCTGCGTGGTCGCACCCCAGTGGATGAAACCGGCGGCAGGCTCACCGCACAGCTCCTCGAACCGGTGCAGCACCGGTACCAGCGGATGTTGTGCGAAAGCGATCGCCTGTGCCAACTGCGGTAGATCGAACAGTTCCACCTTCGCGTGTGTGGCGATCACTTGCGCCGCTTCAGCCGGGATCACTCCCAGCCCCGCTTGCGCTCGGGCCAGGGCAGCCTCCACGTCCAACCAGCCCTGCAGGGTGGCCGAGTCGCTCCAAATGGCCTTTGCGGGCGCACTAAACCAGTGACCCGTGATGAAAGATTCGAACATACCGATCGCCATGTGTACTCCATCCATACAACTACGGGTTTATCCGTAGATTTGTGTTGTATCGCGTTGTCCATCGAGGAGAAATCTCCGTTTTACCCCGCCCTCTCAGCCGGACTTACGCAATTCTCTCGATTGCATTGTATTGCATCAATCAAATTCAATACATACAATTCAAAAACCACTGCCAAACAACCATCGACGGAGACAAACTCATGACACGGCATTTCCTGGCAAGCAAGGCTTGCCCACCCGCTACAGCACCCCACATCGCACTACTAAGCTTTCTCATGGCAAGCGTCGGGGCCTGCACCGCGGCGCAGGCCCAGTCCTCGCTGACCATCTATGGAATTGTCGACCAGGGCCTGGCCCGCGCCAACGGCGGCACCACCCCCGGCGCCCTGCTGCCCGGGCGCGGCGTGACGCCACAGGTCTGGACCCTGAAGGCGGGCAATACGTCGCGCCTGGGCTTCATGGGCCGCGAGGACATGGGCGGCGGTCTCTATTCGCGCTTTCAGATCGAGCACCGCTTCGCCGCCGACACGGGCGCACCAAGCAATGCCAACATCTACTGGCTCGGCCGCTCGGTGGTGGCGGTGGGTAGCAGCCAGTGGGGCGAGGTGTACGCGGGCCGTGAATACTCGGCAGCCTACACAGTGGCCCTCAATGCGGACCCCACCTATTGGAGCTACGTGAGCCAGCTGGGCTCCGCTTACACCTATGCCAACTACACGCCTGTGGCGGCTCCCGTAGAAGCATCCAACATCCGTTGGGCAAACGCCGTAGGCTACAAATCGCCCGTGATCTCTGGCGTGAGCATGGAGATTTCTGGCGCCTTTGGCGAAGGCGCGCGGAGCAACGCCACCTCAGGCAACTTGCAGTACAAAAGTGGGTCTGTGTGGGTGGGCGCAGCGTTCGACCGGCTTGACTCCAGCACCCACCTGGCTCTGGTGGCAGGCGGGTACGACTTCGGCGTGGTGCACACCAAGGCCAGCTACAGCCGCGCCAAAGGCGGGGTCAATGGCGATGCCACGGCCTACAGCGTGTCGGCCATGGTGCCGCTGAGTTTTGGTCGTACTTACCTCATGGTTGGGCACTTGAAACCCGCCACCCAACTCGATTCGCAGATGATCGGCGCGGGTCTTCAGTACGACCTGAGCAAACGCACCTTGCTCTACACCAACCTCGGCACAGCCAAGCGCGACGGCCTCACACGCACCACAGCCATCGACTTTGGCGTGAAGCACACATTCTGAACAGGAGTCACCACATGCAACGCAGACAACTCCTCTGTCAGGCCGCCGCGATGACAATCCTGAGCACGGGAACCCTTGTCACCCACACCGCGCAGGCGCAGAGCGACAGCGGCAATACCAAACCCATCTCACTGATCGTGGGCTATTCCGCTGGCGGAAGCGCAGATCTTGTCGCGCGCATTGTTGCGACCGAGCTGGGCAAGCGGCTAGGCCGTACCGTCATCATCGAGAACGTGGCGGGCGCCAGCGGCATGCTGGCCGCACAGCGGGTGCTCAACGGACCGGCCGATGGCAGTCTGATCTACATGGGAGGCACCGACACAGTGGTCGTGCCCATGGTCAACCCCAAGGTCAAACTCGACTGGGAGAATGACTTCATTCCGGTGGGGCGCATGACCACCGTCCCGATGATCTTTGCCGTGCGCAAGGCGTCGCCCTACTCCAACCTGCAAGACCTTGTTGCCGCGCTGCGCCAGGGTGGCAAGGACAGCATCAACTTCGCCACACCGGGAATCGGCACGATGCAGCATCTGTACGGCGCACTGATCAACAAGCAGGCCAAGGTGTCCATGCTGCACGTACCCTACCGTGGTGGCACCCACATCACCAACGACCTGGTCGGCGGACAGGTGGACAGCGCCGTGTTGGTGCTCTCCACGGCCATGCCATTTCTCAAGGACGGCAAGATCAGGGCGCTATCGGTCTCCGACACCGCACGGGTGCCGCAGCTGTCTGATGTCAAACGCATTGGCGAAGAGGACGGATTCTCCAACGTGGCACTGCCATTGTGGCAAGGCCTCTTCATGAAGTCAGGCACCCCCGCAGCGACGGTGAACGCCACCGACAAGGCACTGCAGGAAGCTCTTGCACAGCCCGAGTTGCGGCAGAAGCTGCAGGAAGCAGGCATTACGGTCGCCTACTTGAGTGGACCTGAATTCAAGAAATTTATCAGACCGCAGGCAACGCTGTACCGCGATATCGTGACGACATCCCAGATCACGATGGAGTGACGTCGCACCGTAAGCGGGAGGGAACGCGGGGGTGCAATGCAGCCCCGCGTTCTTACTTCGTTCTCGATACCGGCTTGTGGAGTGCGCGGCTCTCTCCTGGTGGTTCAGGCCCCACACTCCTCGCAATGTGGGCAAGGCCAACATCCCCCCGGCCGGGGGCTCCCGCGCGGGGTTGCGAACAAGCCGTGCCGCCCGGCCCGATCAGCGCTGAAGTTCAGCCGCGTAGATCAGCACCGCAGCCCGTGCCTCCATCGCCAGCCCCTGCCCCACCGGCCCCAGGCGCTCGGCCGTCTTGGCTTTCACATTGACCTGCCCCTCGGCGATGCCCACGGCACGTGCAATGGCAGCCCGCATGCCGGGAATGTGCGCGGCCAGGCGCGGTGCCTGCGCGACCACAGTGCTGTCGATATTGCCGATTTCGTACCCGGCCGCACGCACGCGCCGCGCGGCCTCGGCCAGCAAGACGCCGGAATCGGCGCCACGAAAGGCTGCATCGGTGTCGGGGAAATGGCTGCCAATGTCGCCCAGGGCAGCTGCGCCCAGCAGCGCGTCGGTAATCGCATGCAACAGCACGTCGGCGTCCGAGTGGCCGAGCAGACCCATGGGATGGGCAATCTCCACGCCGCCAATCACCAGACGGCGGCCGGGGACCAGTGCATGCACATCCCAGCCTTCACCAATCCTGAAATTCATCCGTTTGCCTTTGTTTGTGGGTGCCTTGCGGCGTTGTGTTGCCTTGCGCCCCTGACTGCGCCGTGAGGCCGGGGTCGATGAACCGGAGGAAACGGTTCTAAAACAGATTCTTCTTGCCAGGGGCGGTGGTCACCTGGCCCCGGTCGCCACCAAAACGCTCCAGCGTCGTTCCGTGCGCACGCGCAGCAAGCACGGCGGCAGCCAGCGCGAAATCGTCCGGGTAGGTGACCTTGAAGTTTTGCGCCCCTCCCTGCACCAGACGCGGGTGCAGGCCCATCGCCTCCATGGCGCTGGCCTCGTCCGTCACGTTGGAACCCACCTTGTCCATGGCATCCATGAGCGGCCCGATGCGGAACATCTGCGGCGTCTGCGCAAGCCATTTATCACTGCGATCCACCGTGGAAGCCACGCGCACGCCGCCCGGGCCGTCGATGGAGGTCTTGAGCGTGTCGGCCAGCTTGTGGGCCAACAACCCCCCCACGCTGTCGCCAGCACACTGGTCAATGAGGTTGTCGATCTGGTCGGCGGTCACCAGGCAGCGCGCCGCATCGTGCACCAGCACCCAGTCATCACGCAGCGCACCCCGCTCCAGCAGGGCCCGCAGACCGCCCAGCACCGTGTCAGCACGTGTCGGACCACCACACTCCACCACAAAAAACGCTGGGTGTGCATGTGCATCCAGAAACCGGTCCCCAGGGGCCACCGCAACCAGGGTGCCCAGCAGGCGCCCCACGCCGGCAAAAGCCGCCAGCGTGTGCAGCACCATGGGCTGCCCCGCCACCAGGTGGTACTGCTTGGGCAGGGGTGCCGGGGCCGTGGTTGGCGCAGCGTCCACGGCCGAGAAAGCGGCCAACGTCGATGTCAATGGCACAGCATTGCCTGAAGCCGGCGCCGGGGCCATCAAAGCGGCGCCAGCCGGAACAGCACGCGAGCCCATGCCGGCGCAGGGCACCAGCGCCCAAAATCGCCCGTGGGCAGACAAAGGAGCGAGCGGGGGGTGCAACAAGGGAGCAGTCATGGATCGCTCATTCTAAAATCTCCCGTTGCCTACCCATCCAGCCCGTGCGCGTTTTGCGCCCCTGGGGATGCGGCGGGCCCAGACGACACACACCGTCCGCATGGAACTGCCCAAACTCTCCCCCGGAAAACGCTTCACCCTGCCCCGCCCCGTGGGCAGTGCCGACTCCCTGCTGCTGGCCCGCCTGGCCGAACGTGACAAGGCCGCAGGACGCACCACCGCCATCGTCACGGCCGACGCCACGGATGCGCAGCGCCTTATCGAGGAAATGGCGTTCTTCGCGCCATCGCTGCGCTGCGCGCTGTTCCCGGACTGGGAGACACTGCCCTACGACACCTTCTCGCCGCACCAGGACCTGATCAGTGAGCGGCTGGCCACTCTGTGGCGCATCAGCCAGAAGGACAAGGACACCGGGGCCGACGTGGTGCTGGTGCCCGCCACCACGGCGCTGTACCGGTTGGCGCCGCCGTCCTTTTTGGCGGGGTATACCTTCCACTTCAAGGTCAAGCAAAAGCTCGACGAAGCCAAGTTCAAGGCCCAGCTCACGCTGGCGGGCTACAGCCACGTGTCGCAGGTGGTCAGCCCCGGCGAATACGCGGTGCGCGGCGGGCTGATCGACCTGTTCCCCATGGGCTCGCTGGTACCGTACCGCGTGGACCTGTTCGACGACGAGATCGACAGCATCCGCACCTTCGACCCCGACAGCCAGCGCAGCCTGTACCCCGTGCCCGAAGTGCGCCTGCTGCCCGGGCGCGAGTTCCCCATGGACGACGACGCGCGCGCCAAGTTCAGGAGCCGCTGGCGCGAGATGCTCGAGGGTGACCCGACCAAGAGCCGCATCTACAAGGACATGGGCGCGGGCGTGGCCACCGCGGGCATCGAGTACTACCTGCCGCTGTTCTTCGATGAAACAGCCACGGTGTTCGACTACCTCGGGTCAGAAGCCACCGTGGTGCTGCACGGCGACCTGGAGCCCGCCTTCCAGCGCTTCTGGCAGGACACGAAAGACCGCTTTCGCCTGGTGCAGGGCGACCCCGAGCGCCCGGTGCTGCCGCCCGAAGAGCTGTTCCTCTCGGCCGACCAGTTCTACACGCGCGCCAAGGAGCATGCCCAGCTGTCCATCCGCCCCGGAGTGGAGGACATCGCCGACAACCCGCACTTCCAGAAGCTGGGCGACCTGTCGGTGGTGCGTGGCGCCGAAGACCCGCTGGCCCGCCTGCATGCCCACATCCGCAACACGCCGCACCGCGTGCTGCTGCTGGCCGAAAGCGCGGGCCGGCGCGAGAGCCTGCTCGACTTTCTGCGCGCGAGCGGGGTGAACCCGCCGGCCTTCGACTCGCTGGCCGAGTTCCAGGGCACGGCCGACGAAAAGGTGGGCATTGCGACTGCCGGCCTCACCGTGGGCTTCAGCTGGATCGAGGACGGCATCGACTTCGTCACCGAGACCGAGCTCTTCGCTGCCGGCCCCACCACGCGCCGGCGCAAGAAGCAGGAGCAGGTGAGCGACGTCGAGGCGTTGATCAAGGACCTGGCCGAGCTCAACGTGGGCGACCCCGTGGTGCACAGCGCCCACGGCATCGGCCGCTACCGCGGCCTGGTCAACATGGACGTGGGCAATAAGAACCCCGACGGCACGCCCGCCATGCAGGAGTTCTTGCACCTCGAATACGCCGACAAGGCCGTGCTCTATGTGCCCGTGAGCCAGCTGCAGCTCATCAGCCGCTACACCGGCGTGAGCGCCGACGAAGCGCCGCTGCACAAGCTGGGCAGCGGCCAGTGGGAAAAGGCAAAGCGCAAAGCCGCCGAGCAGGTGCGTGACAGCGCGGCCGAGTTGCTCAACATCTATGCCCGCCGCGCGGCGCGCGAAGGCCACGCATTCCGCTACAGCCCGCAGGACTACGAGACTTTTGCCAACGACTTCGGCTTCGAAGAAACCGCCGACCAGAACGCCGCCATCCACGCGGTGATCCAGGACATGATCAGCCCCCGCCCCATGGACCGCCTAGTCTGCGGCGACGTAGGCTTCGGCAAGACCGAGGTGGCCCTGCGCGCGGCCTTCGTGGCCGTCACGGGCGGCAAGCAGGTGGCCTTCCTCGCGCCCACAACCCTGCTGGCCGAGCAGCACTACCAGACGCTGGTGGACCGCTTCAGCAAGTGGCCGGTGAAGGTGGCCGAGGTGTCGCGCTTTCGCTCGGGCAAGGAGATCACCGCCGCCATCAAGGGCATCGGCGACGGCACGGTGGACATCGTGGTCGGCACGCACAAGCTGCTCAGTGAATCCACCAAGTTCCACAACCTGGGCCTCTTGATCATCGACGAGGAGCACCGTTTCGGCGTGCGCCACAAGGAGCAGATGAAGGCCCTGCGCGCCGAGGTGGATGTGCTCACCCTCACGGCCACGCCCATCCCGCGCACGCTGGGCATGGCGCTGGAAGGCCTGCGCGACCTGTCGGTCATCGCCACCGCGCCGCAGCGGCGCCTGGCGATCAAGACCTTCGTGCGCAACGAGGGCACGGGCGTGATCCGCGAGGCGGTACTGCGCGAACTGAAGCGCGGCGGGCAGGTCTACTTCCTGCACAACGAGGTGGAGACCATCGAGAACCGGCGCCAGAAGCTCGAAGAGATATTGCCCGAGGCCCGCATCGCCGTGGCGCACGGCCAGATGCCTGAGCGCGAGCTCGAACGCGTGATGCGCGACTTCGTGGCCCAGCGCTACAACATCCTCTTGTGCTCGACCATCATCGAGACCGGTATCGACGTGCCGACGGCCAACACCATCATCATGAGCCGCGCCGATAAGTTCGGCCTGGCGCAGCTGCACCAGCTGCGCGGCCGCGTGGGCCGCAGCCACCACCAGGCGTACGCCTACCTCATGGTGCCCGACACCGAGGGCCTGACCAAGCACGCCGCCCAGCGCCTCGATGCCATCCAGCAGATGGAGGAACTGGGCAGCGGCTTCTACCTGGCCATGCACGACCTGGAGATCCGCGGCGCCGGCGAGGTGCTGGGCGAGAACCAGAGCGGCAACATGCTGGAGGTGGGCTTCCAGCTGTACAACGAGATGCTCAACGAAGCCGTCAAGGCGCTCAAGGCCGGCAAGGAGCCGGACCTGCTCTCGCCCCTGTCGGTCACCACCGACATCAACCTGCACGCCCCCGCCCTGCTGCCCGACGACTACTGCGGCGACGTGCACCTGCGCCTGTCGTTCTACAAGAAGCTGGCCACCGCCAAGAACCCCGACCAGATCGACGGCCTGCTCGAAGAGATCGTGGACCGTTTCGGCAAGCTGCCGCCGCAGGCCCAGACCCTCATCGACGTGCACCGCCTGCGCGTGCTGAGCCAGCCCTATGGCGTGGTGAAGGTGGATGCCGCTCCGGGCGTGATCAACATCACCTTCAAGCCCCAGCCGCCCATCGACCCGATGCGCATCATCGAGCTCATCCAGAAGAACAAGCACATCAAGCTGGCGGGCAACGAAAAGCTGCGCATCGAGCGCGAGCTGAAGGAGCCTAAGGACCGCGCGCAGATGGTGCGGGACATCCTGCGGTCGCTGGGGCAGCCGGTGGTTGCTGTCTAAAGGTTTTTGGATCAAATTGGCCTCTAGCGCTTATCCATAAAGCGCTGCTAGCTATCAATAGCGTAGTAAACAGAACCATGTGGCTGGAAGCCGCCCTCGCCCTCGTCGCTCTGGTTGCCGCCCTGGCGGCGCGGCCCTGGCGCATATTGGCCAGCCGCAAGCCCCTGGCACCCGAGGCCTTTGGCACGCCATCTGCGTTGTGGACACCGCTGCTGGCCACGCTGGTGTTTCTGCCCTGGATGTGGGCCCTGCCCACGCTGCACCACATGCCGCTGCAACTGCAGTGGTCGGGCGCATGCCTGGTGCTGCTCATGCTGGGTTGGCCGCTGGCCGTGCCGACGTTGCTGGCGGTGGGCGCCATCGCGGCGTTGGTCTCACCCGGCCTAGGCGTGTGGGATGCACTGGGCATGGCCGTGTGGCAGGGCGTGGTGCCTGCCACGCTGGCGCTGCTGCTGGGGGTGGCGCTGCGCCGCCTGGCCGGGGCACGATCGCTTGCGGGCGTGCGCGCCTTCGTCTATGTGCTGGGGAGGGGCTTTCTGGGTACGGCGCTGTGCCTGTTCGTGGCAGGCACGCTGTCGCAATGGAACGGCCACACGCTGCCGGGCGTGGGTGGCCAGCTCTCGCTCGTGGCGCGCTGGCTGATGGCCTGGGGGGACGCGGTGGTCACCGGCATGCTGTGCGCAGTGTTCGTGGCGTTCAAGCCCGAATGGCTGGCTACCTGGTCGGACGATCTGTACCTCCATGGCGAAAAAAACTGACGCCCGGGAGGCAGCTGCGCCAGCCGCCGTGCGCACGGCTTTTACCGTGGCCTATGGCGCCCACTGGCTGCATGGCAGCACCTGGGGCCGCACGGCCGCTGCGGTGCCGCGCCTGGTGTCCCTGCACGGCGGCGGTGCGGCCACCGACCACCGCCGCATGGACTACCTGCTCCAGCCCCTGGCCGCCCAAGGCTGGGCCGGCTCAGCCTTCGACTTCGTGGGCCATGGCGCCACGGGCGGCAGCCTGCTGGGCTCCAGCCTGGCCGACCGCCAGGCCCAGGCGCAGGCCGTGGCGGCCCACCTGGACCTGGGGGCCGCACGACCGCCCCTGGCCCTGATCGCCTCCAGCATGGGTGGCCACACGGCCTGCCAACTGCTGGATGCGCTGCGGCCCCGCGCCCTGGTGTTGTTCTGCCCCGCGGCCTACACGCCGGTGGCCGAGCACCAGCCCTTCGGCCCGGCTTTCCAGCAAACCCTGCGCACCACCACGGACTTCACCGACGCTCTGGCCTGGACGGCATTGCGGCGTTTTCGCGGCCGATTGCTGCTGGTCTGGGGTGCACAGGATGTGGTGATCCCGCTCGCCGTCATCCAAGGCTACGGCCAGGTCGCCACCGCCGCACGCAGCGTGGATGTGGTCCAGTTGCCCGGCGCGGGCCACGCCCTGCACGCCTGGCTGCAGGCCCAGCCCGTGGCGGCCCTGGCGCTGCAGCAGCGCATCGCCGCCCTGCTGGCGGCGGCCGAGCAGGACTGAGCCGCCCGGCCCCTGCCCCGGCCAAAACCGGCCCTGGGCCACGCCCGCCGAGACGGACACGGGACTTGCGGATGGCCCCGCATGGCACCGTGCCGGCGGACACCCTCGACAAGCGATTTCCTACGCGGCAAAGGGCTCAAGCGCCCCGCAGCTCGGTCTTGCGCTCGATGATGCGCGTGATCAACCCATACTCCACCGCCTCCTCGGCCGGCAGCCAGCGGTCCCGCTCGATATCGACCAGCACCACTTCCAGCGGCTTGCCGGTCTCGCGCGCGATGGTGCGTGCGATGCGCTCGCGGGCCTTGAGGATCTCCTGCGCCTGGATGGCGATGTCACTGGCGGGCCCACCCGTGCCACCACTGGGCTGGTGGATCAGGAAGCGCGTGTTGGGCAGGCAATACCGCCGCTCGCGGGGCGCCGCCAGAAAAAGATGGGTGGCCGCGCTGCCGACCCAGCCAGTGCCGATCATGTTCACCGGCGCAGCGATAAAACGCAGGATGTCGTGAATGGCATCGCCCGATTCGAGATGGCCTCCGGGCGAACTCACCAAAACATCGATGGGATCGGCGCTTTCAGCGTCCAGCGCAATGAGCCGGCGCGTCACATCCGCCGCCATGGCGTCGGTGACGGTGCCAAAGATCAACAGGGTGCGCGCCTTGAAGGCTTTTTCTTCCAGGTAAGACGTGCGTGGCTCGGTGCTGCGGGATGGCTCGGGAGTGTCTGGGGTGGTGTTCATGGAAAGGTCCGGGGAGTTGAACTGCCTTGACGAACGAGACGAGGCTTGCGTGACACACAGCCCGCTGGCCTATGGCAAGATTTGCCGATGCACGATGACCGCCTGCGTCCCCTGATCGAAGCCAACCGCCACCGCTTGGTGCGTGCCGCCACCCGCCTGCTGGGCCCGGCAGAGGCAGAAGATGCCGTGCAGGACGCTTATGTCCGCGCACTGGAAGTGGGCGCCACACCTGAACTCAACGCCGCACAGGCCTGGCTGCTCACGGTGGTGCGCAACCTGTCCATCGACCGCCTGCGGCGGCGCCAGTGGATGCAGCATTGGCTGGCGGAGGCCAACGATGCCCGCAACGGCGTTGAACCCGCGCACACCTCTGCCGAAGAGGATGCAGCGTTGGCGCAAGAGGCCACCCGAGCGCTGCGCCACCTGGCCGCCCACCTGACACCGGCCGAGGGCGCCGCCGTGCTGCTGCACGAAGTGTTCGAGGCCAGCCATGCAGAGATCGCCCTGGCCAGCGGCAAGACCGAGGCCGCCAGCCGCCAACAACTGCGGCGGGCCTTGCTGCGGCTGCGGCAGTCGGGCGACACACCGCAGCCCGAGATCGACTCCGGTGAAGAGACGGTTTTGCGGCGCTACCTGCAGTCACTGCAATGGCGAGACCCACAAACGCTGTGGGCCATGCTCAACCAGCCGCCGATCAGCGCGCTGGCGGGGTTCCACGCGATGGCCGTGCCCGGCGCGGTGGCTCCACGCACCACCACCAGCGGCGTGGTGCAGATGGGCGGCCAGCTGGGCCTGGTGCTCACGCTCGACGGCGTCATGCTGTGTGTGCTGCCGCTGGGTGTGCAAGCGGCATGCGACCTGGAAGCCGCGCTGCGGTAAGAACCTGTTCTGGCGGCTGCAATCACCGGGCAGCGGCTGTGCCAACTGCCTGCACCGTCACGAAGACTTGGCCCCGTGCCCCCTCAACGCTGATCGACAGCGACGGGACAAGCCGTCAATGAGCGCTTGACTTAGAGTGCACTCCAACTTTCAGAATGTTCCCATGGCATCCCTCCTCACCATTGCCGAAGTCGCAAAACGCACCGGCCTGACCGCGCACACCCTGCGCTACTACGAGCGCGCAGGTCTGATCGCGCCCGTAGCGCGTGCGCCCGGTGGCCAGCGCCGTTATGCGGCTTCGGACATGGAATGGATCGGATTCCTGCTGCGCCTGCGCGAGACCCAGATGCCCATCGGGCAGATGCAGGCCTTCGCGCGGCTGCGCAGCGAAGGGAACACAACCACCCCCGAGCGGCGCGAGCTGCTGGAGCAGCATCTCGCGCAAGTGCTCGCCACGATCAGTGCCATGCAGCAGGCCGCACAGGCGCTTCAAGCCAAGATCGCGCACTACCGGGATCTGGAAGCTTCCCTTCGCCACACGCCACAACCGTCACCCAGCCAAGGAAGCACCCATGTCCCCCGAAACCAATCCACGTTATCTCCAGGGCCTCGCCAAGTTGCGCGAGATCGACGGACAAGCCGGTGAGCACGTCATTGCCAGCCTTGCCGACATTGCCCCCGACTTCGCCCGCTATCTGATCGAGTTCCCCTTCGGCGACATCTATTCCCGCCCCGGGCTGGACCTGCGCAGCCGCGAGATCGCGGTGGTGGCCGCGCTCACGGCACTCGGCAACGCAGCACCCCAACTCAAAGTGCACCTGCAGGCGGCGCTGAACGTGGGCGTCACACGCGAGGAAATTGTGGAAGTCATCATGCAGATGGCTGTCTACGCGGGCTTCCCTGCGGCACTCAACGGGCTGGCAGCGGCGCGCGAGGTGTTCGCAGCGGCCGATGCCCCAGCAGAAACGGCGGCTGCCTAAACCTCCGCCCTGCCGCCAAAAGCACCGCGCAAACGGCCACAGCCACGTGGCGAATACCCCCGTGGCAGGCGGTATCGCTGCGCGCGCGTCAACCCGCCAGCGACAGGGCGGGCTGCGTCAACCCAGCGCCAGACTGCCGGCATCCAGCGCCGGAGGGCGCAACAGGTCTTCGTCGATGCCCATCACCCGGCTGGCACGCTCCACGGCCTGCCACAGCGGCGCGGGCATCTGAAGAATCTCTTCGGGCGAGGCAGAGCGTGCGATCCATGCACTGATCTCCCCGTGCTGCTCGCTCGTCAGCAAATCCAGGTTCAGCATTTCGTCAATGGTCTTCATCGGGGCTTGTTAGCTTGTTGGTTGATTGGGGCTGGCCCCCATGGACCACCGCTGAGGCTACCTGACAAACATGCTGTCCGCAGCGTCGATCTCAAGCCCGGCCGAATCGCTCAGCCCCCCTCGCCGCCAGCATTGAGCGGCAATCATTAATCCCATAATCACCAACATCTTTACCACAGTATTTATACCAAGCATTATTGAAAGCCAATTGAAAGATAACCATTATCCAAGGGTTCTCACCGATTTGCGCGCATGGCGCCACTGCCACTATATTCCACACCAATGCCAAAAACCTGATCAACGGATTTAAAGCAGTCATTATCCGGCGTGCCGGATTTCAGCAAATAATCTTGAGGAGATTTTCAATGGTGCATGTCGACGCGCATTGGAGCCGCAGACGCTGGCTGGTTGCCGGCGGGCTGTTGTCGTTGGTGCCGCCTTGGGGCCACGCCGCTCCATCGTCGCCATCTGCCACCGCTGCAACAGGCGACACGCGCAAATCGCCACTCGTGTTTGCAGTGATCACCCCCAGAGGCTCCGACGCCGCTGTGGCGGCCTGGACATCCTTTGTGAAAAGGGTGTCGCAGGAGCTGGGGCAGCCCATCACCCTCAAGGCATGGGTATCGCCCGACTCAGCCGCGTTGGCGAACGCATTTGCCAATGGCGAGATCGACCTGGCCTGGGTGGGCAACTCCGCAGCACTGGCGGTGGTGGAGCGGGGTGTGGGCGAGGTCTTTGCCCAGATGGTGACCGACACCGGCAGTACCGGTTACCACGCCATCATCGTGACGCACAAGGACAGCGGCCTCAAGACCCTGGACGCGGCCCAGCAGCCCGGCAAGGGCCTGGTCTTTGCCGATGGCGAGACCAAGAGCTTCTCGGGCCACCTGGTGCCGCTGTACTACGCCTTCGTCAAGCGGGGTATCAACGACCCGGCCAGCCTTTACAAGGAGGTGCGGCGCGGCAGCCACATCGACAATCTGACCCTGGCCGCGCAACGCAAGGTGGACCTGGCCACCGCCAATGATGAAGAACTCAAGATGTTCAAGGCCAAAGATCCGGACCTGGCCAGTCAACTGAATATCCTGTGGACATCGCCGGTAATACCACAATCTCCGTTGATCTGGTCGACAGCCCTTTCGCTGGATTTGCGCCGCAGGATTCAACAGGTGATTACTTCTTTCGGGAAGCGCAATGCGCTGGACGAGGAAGTATTGAAACAGGTCAACAACCTTTCAGCCTTCAGAAAATCCCGAAACTCCCAGCTCATCACCGCTGGCGACATCGACATGTTCGTGGCGTGGCAGCAGGTCAATCGCAGCAAGGACCTGTCCGAGGCCGAGAAAGCCCAGCGCATCCGCGCCATCAGCGAACGGGCTTCGCGCCTGGAGCTGCGCCTGAAGCTCCCGCCCAGCGTGCTGTAGCAGGGCACACATTGCAGACCGAAGGGCAGGTAGCGGGCACCCGGACGCAGATGCCGACCTTCGCCCGCCGCCGCCTGTGGCAATCGGCGCGGGCGATACCATTGCGGGTTGTGCACCCCCGATAAAAACGAACCCCACGTTCTGCCATGACCCACGCTACCGAATTCGCCCCCGGCCTCGTCATCCAGGGCATCACGCCCCCGCTGTCCCTGTCGAGCTACAAGCTCATCGCGTTTGACATGGACTCCACCCTCATCAACATTGAGTGCGTGGACGAAATCGCCGACGCCGCAGGCCGCAAGGCCGAGGTGGCCGCCATCACCGAAGCGGCCATGCAGGGCGTCATCACCGATTACAAAGAGAGCCTGCGCCAGCGCGTGGCCCTGCTCAAGGGCGTGACGGTGCAGCACATGGAACAGGTGTTCACCGAGCGCCTGCGCTTCAACCCCGGTGCCAAGGAGCTGATCGCCGCCGCCAAGGCCGCAGGCCTGACCACGCTGCTGGTCTCGGGCGGCTTCACCTTTTTTGCCGACCGCGTGAAGGCCGGGCTGGGCATTGATTTCGCCCGCTCCAACATGCTCGAAGTGCAAGATGGCCAACTCACCGGCCGCATGGTGGACCAGGCCTGGGGCGACATCTGTGATGGCGCCGAAAAGCGCCGCACGCTGCTGGAAGTGGCCTCGCTCATGGGCATCTCGCCCCAGCTGGCGATTGCCGTGGGCGACGGAGCCAATGACCTGCCCATGATGGGCGCGGCCGGCCTGTCGGTGGCCTACCACGCCAAGCCCGCCGTGCGCGCGCAGGCCAAGGTGGCCATCAACCAGGGCGGGCTGGACCGGCTGCTGGAAGTGCTGCGCTGATTCGCAACACCACAGCCCCGCCATGCTGAAGGCCCTTGCCACCCGTGCCGCGCAGTCCTTGCGCAAAAGCTGGAGGCAGCACCTGGCCACCCTCGCGCTCGCCTGGATCGCCATCGTGGCGATGGACACCTGGCGCACGCGCGACCTGCCCCAGGGCCCTGCGCCCGATGTGGCGCTGGTGATGGCCCCCAGCGCTGGCGCCGCCGCCCCCACCACCCTGGCCCAGTGGCGTGCCCAGCACCCCGGCCAGGCCGTGGCCGTGCACTTCTGGGCCGAATGGTGTGCAGTCTGCAAGCTCGAAGAGCCCAGCATCGCCAGCCTCTCCTCCGACTGGCCCCTGCTGGGCGTGGCCATGCAGTCGGGCAACGCCGAGCGGGTGGCCCAGGTGCAACGCCAGCGCGGCATGCCGTGGCCCACGGCGGTGGACCCGCAGGCCACCCTGTCGCGCAGCTGGGGCGTGCGCTCCGTGCCCGCGCTGGTGGTGATCGACGCGCATGGCCAGGTGCGGTTTGCCACCTCGGGCTACACGCCCGAATGGGCGATGCGCCTGCGGCTGTGGTGGGCGCAGACCATGCCGCAGTGGAATGCATTGCTTCCAAAACAATAGCTGCTTGCGCTTGATGGACGCGCGCAGACGGCCATTTTGACCACTATTTTTTGCTCCGCCGGGCGCCCTATGCCCTGATGCGCCCCGCGCTGCGTCTGGCGCAAATCTTCAAGACTCGCCACCCCCGTCCTTTGCACACTGGCCCCGTCACACCCACGGAGGCCTCATGCACATCACCCTGAACCAACAAACCCAGCCGGTGCCCCCCGGCTGGGAGGACGAACCCCTGCTCTGGCTGCTGCGCGAGCCCCTGGGCCTCACGGGCACCCGCTTTGGCTGCGGCATGGGCCAATGTGGCGCCTGCACCATCCTCATCGACGGCGTGGCGCAGCGCGCCTGCCTGCAGACGGCACGCGGGCTGCAGGGGCACTCCATCACCACCATCGAAGGCCTGGCGGCACCCGACGGCACGCTGCACCCCGTGCAACAGGCCTGGCTGGACCTGCGCGTGCCCCAGTGCGGCTACTGCCAGAGCGGCCAGATCATGGGCGCCGTGGCCCTGTTGCGCGCCTCCCCCCGTCCCACCGATGCGCAGATCGACACCGCCATGTCGGCCCACCTGTGCCGCTGCGGCACCCAGCACCGGGTGCGCGCGGCCATCCACCAGGCTGCTGAGGGTGTGAAGCCATGAAGCGCCGCCAGTTTTTGGCAGCGGCAGGCGCCGGGGTACTCACCGTCACGCTCGCGGGCTGCAGCCTGGTGCCGGTGATCCCCAAGCGCCCCACTTCCACCGCCGATGACGCGCTGGGCTGGATACGGCACGAAAACGGCCGCTACACCCTGTGGCTGCCCAGCGCCGAAATGGGCCAGCAGATCAGTGCTGCGCTGCAGGGCCTGGCCGCTGCCGAGCTGGGCGTGCCGCCCGCGCAGGTGCATCTGCAACTGCCCAGCACCCGCCACATCGCCCGCGTGCGCGCCACCGTGGGCAGCGCCAGCGTGCAGGACTTTGCCTTGCCCCTGGCCCGTGCCTGCGCAACGCTGCGCGAGGCCCTGGCGCAAGGCCAGACCACGGGCACGCTGGCCGTGCATGACATCCCGGCCAATGCGCTGCGCAGCCTGCAACCGCGCACCGGGGCGGCCAAAACAACGCCTGCGGCACCGGGCCAGCTGCACGCCCTCGTCACCGGCCAGCCGCTGTTTGCGGGCGACACGCGCCTGCCCGGCCTGCTCTATGGCCGCGTGCTGCGCGCACCGGTGTCGGCCGAAATCACCTCGCGCCCCCAGGCGTGGGACGAAACCGCTGCCCGCGCCGACCCCGCCTGCGTAGCCGTGGTGCAGCACCCGCGCCTGTTGCAGATGGGCAGCCAGGGGCTCGGCATCGTGGCCCGCACCCCCTCGGCGCTCGACCGCATCGAAGCCGCGCTGGCCGTGCAATGGCAAGTGGAAGATGGCAGCGCATTCGAGCAGGCCGCCATCGACGAGCGCATCGACATCGACACCCACCTGCGCCGGGGCCCGCTGCAGCACTGCCTGCGCAAGGACGACCTGCCCACCGACACCACCTGGACGCTGGACCTGCGCATGGACGTGCCCCTGGCCGCCCACGCCCCCATCGAGCCCCGCAGCGCCACGGCGCACTGGCTGGCCGACGCAGACAAAGAGGGCATCGCCCTGAAGGTATGGGCGGGCACCCAAGACCTGTTCTACATGCGCGATGTGCTCGCACGCCAGCTGGGACTGGATGCGGAACGCATCGATGTGCAGGCCTGCCGCATCGGTGGCGGCTTTGGCGGCCGCACGCTGTGCACGGTGGAGCTGGAAGCCGCCGTGCTCGCCCAGGCTGTGGGGGCGCCCATCAAGGTGCAATGGAGCCGCGCGCAGGAGTTTTCCCAGGGCTTTCAGCGCCCACCCTCCAGCCACCGCGTGCGGGCACGGGTGCAAGGCGGGCGCATCACGCACTGGTGGCACGCCTTTGCCAGCAGCCACATCCTGTTCACACCCGCCGCCATGCCGGTGTGGATGCAGAACCTGGCCGACCTGGTGGGCGACAGTGGTGTGGCACGCGGCGCACAACTGCCTTATGACGTACCCCAGCAGCGCATCGAGTTCACCGCCCAGCGCCTGCCCGTGCACACCGGACCCTGGCGCGGACTGGGTGCGGGGCCCAACACCCTGGTGGTGGAAAGCGCCATGGACGAATGCGCGCGCCACGCAGAGGCAGACCCATTGGACTGGCGCCTGCAACACACCACCGATGCACGCCTGGCCCAGGTGCTGCGCAGTGCCGGTGCTGAATCCAGATGGCCAGAGCGCCCCGCCAGCGACGCCACCACCCTGCGCGGGCGCGGCATCGCGGGCGGCATCTACAAGGGCGCGAGCTACGCCGCCGCCGTGGCCGATGTGGAGGTGCAACGCGCCACCGGGCAGGTGCGCGTGGTGGCGCTGTGGTGCGCGCACGACTGCGGCCTGGTGCTGCAGCCCGACGGCGTGCGCGCACAGACCGAGGGCAACCTCGTGTGGTGCCTGGGCATGGTGCTGCACGAGCAGTTGCCCATCGCCCGCTCGGGCGTGGCCGCCGCCAGCTTTGCCGACTACCCGCTGCCACGCATGGGCGACATTCCGCCGCTGCATGTGCACCTGATCGACAGCAGCGCGCCGCCCACCGGTGCCGGAGAAACCGCCATGGTGGCCGGGGCCGGAGCGATCGCCAACGCGCTGCGCGACGCCACCGGCGTGCGTTTTGTCCGCCTGCCGGTGCGCAGCGCGGATGTACTCCGTGCCCTGGGCGCGCACGGCTGAACGTCCCAACAAGCAACGGCACAATCCGCCCATGCAAGACTTTGCCAGCGCCGCCATGGTCCGCCTGCTGGTGCGCGCCATGCGCGCGCAGGGCCTGGACCCGCCGCCGCCAGGCCTGGACGGGCTGCAAGGCAGCCATGTACCGCTGGTCTACAAACGCAGCGTGGTCGAAGCCGTGTTGCACCAGGGCGGCCTGGGCACACTGCTCCAGCTGGCACAGCGGGTAGACCTGCTCGCGGGCGACCCCGTGCACCGCGCACTGCTGGGCGCGACCTGCGTGCCCGAGCTGCTGACACGCTGGCAACGGCTGGAACGGTACGTACATTCGCGCCACCAAGTCAGCATCCTGGCCAGCGCACCCGGCACCCTGGCGCTGCACCACCATGCCCGCCCCGGCGTGCTTGAAACGCCCCTGCCCACGGAAAGCCTCGCCGTGCTCGGCGTGCTGGTGGGTGCCAGCCGGGCCCTGGGCGAGCGCGGGTTGCGGGTGGAGATCGGCGCGCCCGAGGCCGCAGGCCACCGCGTGAACCTGCGGATTGGAGTCCCTGCCACCGCGCCAACCGAGCTGCACGCGCAACTGGCACCGCTGGCCGCGCAAGGGCAGATGGGCCATTGGACCTTGCGTTGGGAAGTGCACACAGACGAAGGCAAGGCCCCCGTCGCCCCCGCCCTGGAGCCCCAGCCCGCCACCCACCTGTGCGACGCCCTGCCCTGGCCGCCGCTGGCGCACCAGCTGGCGCGCCATGTGCTGCAGGACCCGGCAGCGCAGCACACGGTGGATGCACTGGCCCAGCACACGGGCCTGGCCCGCCGCAGCCTGCAACGGGCGCTGACCGAACGCAGCCTGAGCTGCCGCCACATCGTGACCGAGGCACGCGCGCGTCTGGCGGCCCAGTGGCTGCTGGACAGCCCACATGGCCTGGCAGAAATCGGGTTCGCCTGCGGCTTTGCCGACCAGCCCCACTTCACACGCGAGTTCGCCCGCCACGTGGGCCTGACACCCGCGCGCTATCGGCAGGCCTTTGCAGGGGTCATTGCGTCCAGCGGTGGATAACTACAAATTAAATAGCTAAAAACCCATATCCATCAAGCGCTAGCAGCCATTTTTATTCAATTTCTGATGCTGCCGATGACAACCCCGCCACCGGCAAGCTCCGGCGCGGCGTGGCGCCGTTGCGTGGCAGCGCCACGGTGGGCAGCAGGGCACGCACAGCGCCCCCGCCCGCCGATGCAGGCCCAGCAGGGGGGGCCATCAGATCCTCCAGCGTCACGCCATCCAGCACCGCCAGATAGGCCTGCATGGCCTGCCAGAGCACGCCTTTGAGGCGGCAATGGCTGCTCAAGCGGCACTGGTTGGTGGCAGGGTCAAAACACTCCACCAGGTTGAAATCGGTTTCGGTGGCGCGCACCACCGCACCGATGTTGATGGCGGAAGCGGGCAGCATCAGCCGCATGCCGCCGCCCCGCCCGCGGGTGGTCTCCAGCAGGCCCTGTGCAGACAACTGCTGCACGATTTTCATCAGGTGGCTGCGCGAAATGCCGTAGCCCTCGGCCACCTCGGTGATGGTCACCGGCTGCTCGCGGCCTTCGGTGGCCGCGCAGTACATGAGCACGCGCAGCGTGTAGTCCGTCCATTGGGTCAGGCGCATGGAATTTGCCCCAGGTCAATTAAAAGATGTATCTCGTTGGAATTTTATTGGATAAAATATTCACATCAAATGAATCTTTAAAGGACCACCATGAACGCCCGCGTTGATCATCTGGAAGCCGCTCCTCTCGCCCCCGCCCCCCTCAGCACCGAGCAGCAGATCGGCCAGATCGCGGTGCAACTGCCGGGCGCCACCGCCGTGTTCCGGCGGCTCAAGCTCGACTTTTGCTGCGGCGGCCAGGTCAGCCTGGCCAAGGCGGCTGCCGACAAGGGGCTGGATGCCAACGCCGTGCTGGCAGAACTGGCAGCCCTGCAACGCAGCGATGCCGTGCCCGAAGCCGCATCGCCCAGCGCGCTCATCGACCACATCCTGGTCCGCTACCACGAGGTGCACCGGGCCCAATTGCCCGAACTGATCCGCATGGCCCGCCGCGTGGAAGCCGTGCACCGCGACAACCCGCATGTGCCGGCCGGGCTGGCCGACCACCTCGAAGAAATGCACGAAGAACTGCTGTCGCACATGCTCAAGGAAGAACAGGTGCTGTTCCCCATGCTCAAGGCCGGCAGCAACCCGTTTGTGGGCCAACCCATTGGCATGATGCGCGCCGAACATGTGGACCACGGCGAAGCACTGGACAAGCTCAACGCCTTGACCAACGACGCCACGCCCCCCCAAGGCGCCTGCAATACCTGGCGCGCGCTGTATGCGGGCATTGCCCAGCTGGGCGATGACCTCATCAACCACATCCACCTCGAAAACAACGTGCTGTTCCCCCAGTTTGAAGCCAGCGCGGCCCCCTCGCAGGGTTGCGGTCCGTCAGGTTGCGCCTGCAGCGGTGGGGGCACACTGCAGGCATGAACCTGCAAACCACGTCACCCGAGGGTCTTGGGGCACACGCACCACCCAGCGTGGAAAGCATCACGCGGCTGGTGCATGGTTTTTATGGCGATGTGCGCCAGGACCCGCTGCTGGGGCCTGTGTTTGAAAAAGCCCTGCACGGCCAATGGGACACCCACCTGCAGCGGTTGGTGGACTTCTGGAGCACGGTAGCGCTGGGCACGCGCAGCTTCAAAGGCGATGTGTTTGGCAAACACATGGCGCTGGAGGGCGTCACGCCCGCCCACTTTGCCGCCTGGGTGGGACTCTGGCAGCAGCACACCAGCCGCCTGTTTGCCCCCGAGGTGGCGCGCGACCTGCAAGTGGCAGCACACGGGATTGCGCGCAACCTGTTCCGGGGCTACTTTGGCACCGATCCGGCGTTTGTGCCGCCCCTCAGCGAAGACAACGGGCACGGGCCGCAGCCTCGGGACGGCTGAAAGGCAAAGGGGCTTTTACCCCGCCGACATCTTCGCGCCTGTGCCAAGGCCTATTTGCCCTTGGTCCCCGGTGTGAAAAACAACGCCAGGCCCACCGCAATCAGCGCCACGGGCCACCACACCCGCAGCAGTTCGCGCAGGCTGATGCTGATCAGCCCGAGATTGGTCAACAGAAAAAACACGCCCAGCACGACCAGAACGATCGCAGCAATATTGCCCTTCATGTGTATTCCCTCGGAGTGGTGAGTTGGTATGGGATGCGATTATGGCGGCATGCAGACTGCACTGGAGACCCGAAAGCTCAAGACCGTGAAGCTGGCAGCAGCGCGCCACCGGCGGCGCCAATGGCATGCCTCCACGCCCCGAACGCGGGTGAGAGTTCATACTGAGGCTCTCAAAAAATCAGGAGAACAGCATGACCCAAAACGCGGACATCGTCCTTGCGCGGGAGCTCTATCGCGCCAGCGAACTCGCCACGAAACAGGTGATAGAAGCCCAGAGTCTGGCGAAGGATCTGTTTCCCGGAGCCGACCACTCGCGCGCCGATATTCTCGCCATCGCGCAACTCATTGCGATCAACTACGCTGGCTTGTACTGCAACACAGGCCAACAAAAGGGCTGACGGGCGCGCAGCCCCATCCCGCGTGGTGCCTGTGGCTGGTGCAAGGACCTGCACGGGCTTGGCAGATCCTCCGCGTTCCCTGGCCAAGGCACGGGCCGATGCGCATCGTGCATCACGCAGGCGCGCGCCCCGCGCAACCAACGATCAATTTTCCAGCCCGCGCGCCCCACGCAACGGTTTAAGCAGGTCTGACAAACCATTGTGGTCAATCTCGTGCATCAGCGCCAGCAACTGGCCCAGCTCGCCTTTGGGAAAACCCTCGCGCGCAAACCAGTTCAGGTAGTTGCCCGGCAAATCGGCCAACACCGTGCCTTTGTATTTGCCATAGGGCATCTGCAGGGTGACCAGACGCTGGAGTTTTTCGGTGTCCATCACGGTGCCTCCTTGCGGGCCTTCTCACGCAGCCCGCGCATCAGCCGCCCGCGCGCTTGACCTTGTGGCCCAGCTTCTGCAGGGCGGCCATCACGCGCTCCACATGGTCGCCCTGGACTTCGATCACGCCGTCCTTCACCGTGCCGCCGCTGCCACAGGCGGCCTTGAGCTGCTTGCCCAGTTGCTCCAGCGCGGCCCCGTCCACCAGCACGCCCTTGACCAAGGTCACGGCCTTGCCGCCACGGCCCTTGGTTTCGCGCGAGATACGCACAATGCCATCGCCCGTGGGCAGGGGTTGGTTCTGCTGGCAGGTGCACTGCGCCACGGGTTGGCGGCAGCCGGGGCACATGCGGCCCGACTCGGTGGAATACACCAGGCCGCCCAGGTCGGCAAACGACTTCATGGCTTTTTCCCTTCCACCTCTTGCTGCAACATGTGAAAGTTGAGCAACCGGGTGGCCAGCAGCGTCTCGGTCAGAAAACACACCAGCGCCAGCAAAAACGACGCTACGCCTGCCAGAAAGCCCCCCACGGCGAACCGGCTGGACTGAAAGTCGGTCGTCTCCCCCAGGAACAGCAGGATGATGGTGGTGCCAATCAGGAACGCGCAGAACGTGAGCAACCCGATACAGCCGTTTGCCAACCGCCCGCGCAGCCGCAGGTCGGCCAGCTCGTTGTAGGCGCGGGCCAGAAACTCGGGCTCGGTGTTGGCGCGGGCGCGGTCTTCCACCACGCGGGCCCGGTCGATGATGCGGGCCAGGCGGCCCGCAACGGCACCGATCATGCCGGACACGGCCGTGAGCAAAAACACAGGGGCCACCGCCAGCTGGATGCCGTGGGTGATGGCAGAGGAGTCGAGGGTCAGAGCCATGGGTGTAGAAAAATGGGGAAAGGTCGGCGAACCGCCGGTGGCTCGATTATCGGTGGCGACCGCACAGGACGAAAACCAATCCCAGTGAGCCCAACACCCCGCGATGCGCCAGCGGCGCGGCAACTGCTGGCCCCATGCGCAGGCCACAGTGGCAACTGCGGCGACAATCTCTCCATCTTTTCCCGTTCGCGCTGTCGTGCGTTGCCTTTTCAACGCCGCTCCAGCGCCGCACCCATGCCCTTTGCCTCCCTCGGTCTGTCCCCTGCCCTTGTCCACGCTGCCGAAAAAGCGGGCTTTTTAGCGCCCACGCCCATCCAGGCGGGCGCCATCCCGGCCATCCTGCAAGGGGCTGACCTGCTGGGCGCAGCACAAACGGGTTCGGGCAAAACCGCCGCTTTCGCGCTGCCCCTTCTGCAGCAACTGCAGCTGAGCGCCACCAGCGGCCCGCGCCGCGTGCGCTCCCTGGTGCTGGTGCCCACGCGCGAACTGGCCGCCCAGGTGGGAGAGGTGCTGCGCAGCCTGGCCCAGCACCTGCAGCAGCCGCTGAAGGTGGCCATCGTGTTCGGCGGGGTGTCGATCAACCCGCAGATGCTCGGCCTGCGCGGCGGCGCCGACATCGTGGTGGCCACCCCGGGCCGCCTGTTGGACCTGGTGGAGCACAACGCGCTGCGGCTGTCCGCAGTGGCACACCTGGTGCTCGACGAAGCCGACCGCCTGCTGGACCTGGGCTTCGCCGAAGAGTTGACGCGTGTGCTGGCGCTACTGCCCGCCCAGCGGCAGAACCTTTTCTTTTCAGCCACCTTTCCCGCCGCTGTGCAGGCGCTGGCGGATGGCCTGCTGAAAAACCCGGTGCGCGTGGAGGTGCCCCACACCCCAGGCAACGAGCCCGCCATCGAGCAACGCGCCATTGCGGTGGACGCGGTGCGCCGCACCCAGCTGCTGCGGCACCTGGTCAAGGAACACAGCTGGTCGCGCGTGCTGGTGTTTGTGGCCACGCAATACGCAGCCGAGCACGTGGCCGAAAAGCTCTACAAGGCGGGCATCTTTGCCACGCCTTTTCACGGAGGCCTGAGCCAGGGCGCGCGCAAACAGGTGCTGCAGGAGTTCAAGGACGAACGCTGGCAGGTGGTGGTGACCACCGACCTGGCGGCACGCGGCATCGACATTGCGCAGCTGCCTGCCGTGGTCAACTACGACCTGCCCCGTTCGGCAGTGGACTACGTGCACCGCATCGGCCGCACGGGCCGCGCGGGTGAGAGTGGTATGGCCGTGAGCTTTGTGACGGCCGATGCCGAAGCGCATTTCCGCCTGATCGAAAAGCGCCAGCATCTGAGCCTGCCGCGCGAACAGATTGCAGGCTTTGAACCCACCGAGGCCCCTCCGCCCGCATCGGCCACCGATCCCCAGGGCACCGGCGGCATCAAAGGCAAACGGCCCAGCAAGAAAGACAAGCTGCGCGCCGCAGCAGCAGCCACGGCGGAATCCGCCCCCACCGCCCACAAAAAAGGCTCCTGAAAGGAGCCTTTGGAAGAACGGTGCAGGGCGGCCGCCAAGGTGCCGGCAGGTTCAGGCCGCTTCGTCGCCTTCGTCCATGCCATCCCCCTCAGCGCCTTGCGCCTCGCCCGGCAGCCGTGGCTTGCGCTTGGCGGGCTTGGCCAGGACTTCGACATAGAACTGAGCACCGCCTTCGGCCGCCACCTCATTGATGAGGCCGGTGAGGGCCGACAGGTGTGCCACCACAGCCTCTTCTTTGGTGCGGCCAAACTGGCAGTCAAAGTCCCAGAAGTCGGCGCCTTCGGGGAGGTCGCGGCGCCGTTCGCGCTTGATGTACTTGCGGATTTCGTGCTTGACGGCATCCAGAACGCGGTCGCGGTTCTTGCCTTCAACGTGGAGTTGGAAAGTTTTTCTCATGGGCGATGGTACCGCCTGCCGCAGACATGGATTCCAATCCAGGCACCCAAGTGCCACAATGGAGCATTACTTTTGGTTACCGTCAAGCCCGATGTTCCACGACCTCCGTCTGCTGCAAATGCTGCCAGCGGCTGTGCTTGTCACGCAGGAGGGCACCATCCGCTTTGCCAATGTGGCCAGTGCGCAGCTGCTGGAGGCCCACAGCACCGACATCCTCATCGGGCGACCGTATGGCGAATTCGTACACCCCGTGGACTTGCAACGCTCCAGCAACCGCGTTCAGCAGGTGGCCGAGCCCCCGCAGGCCGGCCAGCCCAACAAGCCGTCGGAGTTCCGCATTCGCACGGTGCATGGCAATCTGCGCATGGTGCTGATCACCAGCGTGGCCATTGAGTGGGAGGGAGCCCCCGCCGTGCTGATGTGCGGCCTGGACATGACCCACCAGAGCGAGATCGAGGCCCAGCTGCGTGAGAGCGAGCAGAACTTCCGCCGACTGTTCGAGAACCTGCAGGACGTCTACTACCGCACCAATGCCCAAGGCGTGGTGCAGCATGTAGGCCCTGGCGTGCGGCGGGTACTGGGCTACGAGCCCCACGAGATCGAAGGCCGCACGGCCGAGTCCTATTACCCGCAGAGCTCCGACCGCGACGCCTTCAAGGCCGCCATCCTGGAAAACGGCGAGGTATCGGACTTTCCGGGCCAGATGGTGCGGCGTGACGGCACCGTGATCGATATCTCCATCAGCAGCCATGCCCTGTACGACCATACCGGAAATTTTGCGGGGGTCGAGGGCATCTACCGTGACGTGACGCAGCGCAAGAACCTGGAGCGCGAGCTGCACCGCCTGGCCACGACCGACATGCTCACCGGCATGGCCAACCGCCGCGCGTTTCTGGAATGCGCCGAGTCGGTGTATGAACACTCACGCAGCAACGGCGAGCCACTCGCGCTGCTGATGATGGACCTTGACCACTTCAAATCCATCAACGACCGCTTTGGCCATCTGGAAGGCGACCGCGCCCTGGTGGCCTTTTCCCAAGCCGTCAAAAGCCAGCTGCGCGCCAGTGACGCCGTGGGGCGCCTGGGCGGCGAAGAGTTTGGCGTGTTGCTGCCGCTGACCAGCATGGACGAGGGCCTGGAAGTGGCAAGGCGCATCCTGCACGGCGTTCGCGCCCTGCAGCTCGGCGATGACACAGGCCACACCTACGGCATCACGGCCAGCCTGGGCCTGAGCACCTTCCGCCAGGCGGACCGCAGCCTGCGCGACATGCTCGACCGCGCTGACCAGGCGCTGTACCTGGCCAAGCACCAGGGGCGCAACCAGATCGCTTCGCTGGAACCCCTGGGCGAATAGCGGTGGCGTATCACAAGCGCATGCGGTCCTGCTGAAGGTTCCACAGGCAGGCACCAATTCGCAGCAGCATCTCCACCACCTGTTCGGAGCCACGGCTCGACAGCTCCAGGCCATCGATGATCACGGCCAGTTGCGAGATGGCGTCTTCGGGCGCGGAAGCGCCACCCGTCCGCGCTACCTCGGCAATGGCGATCAGTACATCCGTGCGGTTCATGGGATGGTGGCTCCACCACGAAGACGTCTGGTGACCTGCGCCGTGCCAGTGCAGTGTTTCACCCTAACGCGCAGCCATGGAAAGTTGCTTCGGGGATGTCACTCCCGCTTGCAGAGCAGGCAGTTGCCGCCCACTCCGGTGCGGCAACGCTGCGGCCCCCCCAGAGCCGTCGGGCGCCAACCTGAACTGGTGGATCACTTCCAGCAGGCGCCGGACCTGGTTCTTCATGCCAGCGGATGCCGACGAGCTGTCATCCACCAACACGGCATTTTTCTGCGTGGCGGCGTCCAGTTGCCGCACGGCCTCGCCGATCTGCGCGATGCCACGGGCCTGCTCCTGCCCTGCATCCTTGATCTCGCTGATCAGCTCCATCACCTGGTCCACCCGTTGCACGGTGCGGGCTACACGTTCGCCGGCCTGGCCTACCAAGAAGGACCCGCGCTCGACACCGCGCACACTGGCGGCAATCAGGCCCCGGATTTCACGGGCGGCTGTGCTGCTGCGCTGGGACAGCCCACGAACCTCCCCCGCCACCACGGCAAAGCCGCGCCCTTGCTCACCCGCACGGGCAGCCTCCACCGCCGCATTGAGGGCCAGCAGGTTCGTCTGGAACGCGATGTCGTCGATCACCTTGATGATGTCCGTGATCTTCTGCGACTGCATGCTGATCTCCTGCATGGTCGCAATCACGTCGAGCATCACGCTGCCACCCTCATTCGCCACCTTGGCAGCCTCTTGGGCCAGCTCGGTGGCGCGGTGGGCATTGTCGGTGTTGTGCTGCACGGTGATGGTGAGCTGCTCCATCGAAGCCGCCGTCTCCTGCAAGTTGGCCGCCTGCACCTCGGTGCGGCGCGCAAGGTCTTCCGTGCCCCCCGCAATCAGCACGGCATCCTGCGCCACCGTCTCGGTGCTGGCCCGCACCTCGGTGATCACACGCACCAGCTGGTGGTTCATCTCCCGCAGGGCGCCCAACAATTCCGCAGTTTCATCCGTGCCGCGCACATCGATCTGCGCGCTCAGATCTCCGCCCGCCACGGTACGGGCCAGCACCACCGCCTGGCGCAAGGGGCGCGAGATAGAGCGGGTGATGACCCAGGCCATCGCAGCCCCCACCACCAGGGCCAGGCCGGTGGCCGCCAGCATCCACCAGTGAATGGTGTTGCTCATCTCCCGCGCGCCCGCAAACTCCGCCGCCGCCACGTTGATCTGCAGTGCCACCAGTTGCTCGATCGCGTCCTGCACCTTGGCCGCATTGGGCCGAATCTGGTTGATGTAGAGCTCCGAGCCATCGTCGTACTTGCCGGCCAGCAGTGCGGAGGCCGCAGGGATCAACCCCTTGTCCAGGTAGTTGGCATTGGCATCGGCAAAGGCCTGCGCCAGGCCTTGCTCCTCGGTGCCCAGCGCCTTGCCGGAGTAGGCCGTCCACAGCGTGTGGATGCGCTCAACGTTGGCGGTCAACGCGGCGTGGCTGGCCTGCAGGTTGCTGGTGCCCGGGTCCATCAGCATGTCCATCACCAGAACCCGGTTGCGCTGCGTGAGGTGGCTGATCTCCGCCAACACGCCCAAGGGCACCGTCCGGTCGCCATACAGCGCCGCACTGCGCTCCGTGAGGCGCTTGGCGCCGCTGATGCCCCCGGCGGCCAAGGCAGAAATCAGCAGCAAAAGCACTGCAAACGCCAGGAAAAGCCGGGTGCCAATCTTGATTTTTTGAAGCATCTGAATCTCTCGTGAAGGTCCACAGGGTGGGCGACTGGGGCCTACGCCACAACAAGGGTTGGTGGTTGTGCCTTGCCCACAAGGTTCTATCCCCACCACGAAAGATACTAATTGTTTCAAATGACAAAATAATGACGATTGCAGAAACCTTGCCTCCGTATTGCCATAGTTAAAACCACCGCCACTTTGATATGCTTCGCACCGGAAATCGCCCAGATTGGCTCTGACCGGCACCGGTCCGGGATTGAAATTTCCTTGATATATCTTTATTCATAAAAATCAATACACCAAAAACATGAAATATATTTATGCCATATTCACCCTGACTTTTTCGCTTTTGCAACTGGGCCAGGCCAGCGCACAGGCCGTGACAGGCGCTGGCTCATCGGCCGCAGCGCCCATCTACCGCAGCTGGGCCAAGGCCTACGCCAAGGCCACGGGTTCCAGCGTGGACTACGACCCAGTGGGCTCCAGCGCAGGCATGAAAAAAATCCAGCAGCAGGCCGTGGGCTTCGGCGCCACCGATGTCTACCCGCCCGACAAGGACCTCATCGAACATGGTTTGCTCGCCCTGCCCGTGGCCATCACCGGTATCAGCCCCATCGTCAACCTGCCCAAGGTGCACAACACGCAGCTGCGACTGACTGGCGAAGTGCTGAGCCGCATCTTTATGGGCGAGATCAGCCGCTGGAATGCCCTGGAGATCACCGCGCTGAATCCCGAGACGCCACTGCCCGACATGCCCATCAAGGTGGTGGTGCGCGCCGACGGCTCGGGCACCACCTACAACTTCACCGATTACCTGAGCAAGGTCAGCCCGAAATGGAAGGCAGCCCACGGGGCCAAAACCAGCATCAAGTGGCCCGAAGGATTTCTGGCGTTCAAAGGCAGTGATGGTGTGGCCAAGGGCGTGCGCGACACGGTGGGCGCCATTGGCTATGTGGATTTTGGGTATGTGGCCGAATACGGCCTGGCATCGGTGCAGATGAAGAATGCCGAGGGGGTTTTTGTGAAACCCTCCATCGATGCGTTCAAATCCGCGCTGGCCAACAGCGAATGGCCGGCCACTGGCACCTTCAGCAACACCTTGACGCAAAAGCCCGGCAAATCCGTGTGGCCCATCACCATGGGCACGTTTGTGGTGTTCCCCAAGATCACCCAGAACCCGGAGCAAACCACGCAGGCCCTCAAATTCATTATCTGGTCGTTTCTCAACGGCGACACCCTCGTCCATGAAAACAACTTTGTGCGCTTACCAGACCGGGTTCAGGCATCGGCGTTCAAGGCGATTACCTCCGTTCGCGACAAAAATGGCACTCCGCTGGGGATGAGCCTGATTTCATCGTCCGCACCTTCGCAGCAATAATTCAATACCCATGAATATCGCCATTCCGGCCATTCATTTGAAATATTTATAATCCTTCACTGGCCGGTTCTGCCCTCCCCCTCACAGCGCGCATTCTTCATGGAAATCGAGTTCAAGTTCTGCATCCCCCCTGAGCGCCTGGCGGCAGTGCAGGCCGCAGCGCGCCGGGGCACACATGCGCAAATCCGCATGGAGGCCCGCTACTTCGACACGCCCGATGCAGCGCTGTCGTCGCGCGGCATTGCCTTTCGGCTGCGCCGCGAAGGCAACCAGTGGGTGCAGACCGTCAAGGCCCTGGGCGACGGCCCGCTGGACCGCGAGGAGCACAACGTGGACCGGGGCCAAGCCCACGCCACCGGCCCTGCCCCGGAGCCGCAGCCTGAACTCCACGCCGGCACCGTGGCAGGCACTCGGCTGCTTCACGCGCTGCAGGCAGCCGCCGGCCCGCTGACCGAAACCTATGGCACCGAGATGGACCGCGTGACGCGGGACATCGCCTTCAAGGGCGGGGTGGTGGAGCTGGCCCTGGACACCGGACGGGTTATTGCCCATCGCGGCAAACCGCAGCAGAAGGAGGCGCGCATTTGCGAGCTGGAGCTGGAGCTCAAAGCCGGGCCGCTGGCAGGCCTGGCGGCCCTCGCCACCCGGTGGGCCACACGGCATGGGCTGTCTCTGAGCACGGTGTCCAAGGCAGAGCGTGGCGAACGCTTGCTGGCCCCGCAATGGGCCCGGCCCGCCACCAAGGCCGCTCCGATGAAGGCCAGTGCCCCCCAAAAGCACTTTCTGCAGGGGCGCGAACTGCAGCGCACTGTGGTGGCGCACTGCCTCCAGCAAATATTGGGCAATGCCAGCGAGATCGTGGAAGGCGGGGGCGATGAAGAGCACGTGCACCAGTTGCGCATCGGCATCCGCCGGCTGCGCACGGCCTTGCGCGAGTTGGCGCCTTTGGCCCCCGGCGCGCTCGACCCCGCCTGGGAGCCGACGCTGGTGGAGGTGTTCCAGCGCCTGGGCCAGCTGCGCGATCGGGGCCAGGCCCTGCAGCCCATCGTTGCCGAGATGCGCGATGCAGGCGCGCCCGCGCTGGAGGTGCGTGCGGCGATGAAAGAAGCCCCCGGCCCCTGCGCCGCTGCCATCGTGCGCACGCCAGCGTTCCAAGCGGCGTTGATCGCCCTCATGGCGTTCACAGCCCGGGGCCTCGATGCCCCGTGCGCGACCGGGGGAGAGGCCCTGGATGCCAAGGACGCCCGCCGCCTGCTGCAAAAAAGAATGCGCAGCCTGCATGCCAAGGTGCGCGAAGGCGCCCAGGGCTTTGCAGCGCTGCCGGCGGAGGAACAACACCGCCTGCGCAAACGACTCAAGCGTTTGCGCTACCTCACGGAATTTGTGGAGCCTGCGCTGGACGCAGAGGGGCACGCTTTCCTCGCCAGCCTGCAGCCCGCATTGGCGGCCATGGGCCGGCTGGGCGACGAACGTGTGGCCTGTACGCTGTATGGCCAGGTTGCCACCGCCGACCCAAGGGCCTGGTTTGGCGTAGGCTGGCTGGCTGCGCGGCAGGCATTGACCATAGCAGCCTGCCAAGAGGCCCTGGGTCACATTGCCGACATGCCCCACCTGCACAAGACGGCCCAGCGCTGAGAGCGCTGCCACAGAGGCGGATGCGCCCCTGCCCCGGCGTGGGGCACGGCAGGGCTCCCAAGCGGGCACGGCACAATGGGCCCATGACGGCATCCCCCCCTCCCCGGCGCCCCCACCCGCCTTCGCGCACCGCCCACCACGCCACCCCCGACAAAGACCAGATCGCCCTGCTGGACCCTTTCGAGCGGCTGGGCACGGACCGCATCACCCTCGTCTCGACCCCGGAGCAGGCCGACAAGGCCTGCAACGCCCTGGCGGCGGCCAGCGCCTGGGGATTTGATACCGAATCCAAACCCACCTTCGTGCAGGGCGAGGAATCCGATGGACCCCACATCGTGCAGTTGGCCACGCTCGACACGGCCTGGGTGTTCCAGCTGCACGACCCCGGCTGCCGCGCCCGCGTGGCCGAGTTGCTGGCTTTGCACGGCGTGACCAAGGCGGGCTTTGGCCTGGGGGATGACACCAAGCGCATCCAACACAAACTGGGCGTGCAACCGGCCGACGTGCTGGAGCTCAACACCGTGTTCCGCCAACGCGGCTACCGCAAGGACATGGGCGTGAAGGGCGCGGTGGCCGTGCTGTTCAACAAGCGCTTCATCAAATCCAAAAAGGCCGCCACCTCCAACTGGGCCAACCCCCTGCTGACCGAATCGCAGCTGGTGTACGCTGCCAACGATGCCTATGCGGCAGCACGCGTGTACCACGCGCTAGGGCTGTCGGCCAGCGCCTGAGCATCTTCGGCATCGCTACACTGCGGCAGGAAAATTCCTGTAGCGGCCCTCCATGATCTTCGACTCCGCGGATTACTACTTCATCGATTTCCAGACTGATCTGCCCAAGGAGGCCGCAGGCACGCGCATCGGGATGTATGTCGCCTGGCTCACCTTGCGCAGATTAGTTGGCGAAGGGCTCAATGACTATCTGGATGACCTGCGCGCGAGGCGCATCTCCTGTGCAGACTTTCTGTTCGATGCGTGCGATGGCAAGTTCAGCACAGATGATGTGAACGAGGAAGGCATGGCCTTCACCGAACACTACTACCGGGAGCAGTTCGACAACGACTACGACGCCGTCTTTGCCGGTGAATTCAGCCGTACCGGCCACGAGCTGGACGACTCCTGCAGCATTGCCTGCAGCTGGCACAACTTCGACCGCCTCACCCTGACGTTGAACCGCCGCTTGCTGGACTGGCGGGCCCGGCGCGACCATGTGGAATGGCCCGTACTGCCCACTCTGGACAGTGTGTATGCGGCAGTGCTGCGCGCGCTGCGGCCCTTCATGCAATCCAAGGGCTTCGTGCACGACCCCGTCAACGAGCCGACCATGACCGACGCGCCGTCGCCCAGCCGGGTCGGGCACCTGTATTGCAGCGATTTCTCCGGCGGCAAGCACTGGCTGCTAGTGGTCGTCAGGTCCACGCCGCAAAACACCGTCACGCTGTCGCTGACGGTCGCATCGCGCCTCGATGCGGTGGCCGAGCGCATACGCGACCATGGCCTGCCCGAGTATTTCAACGACACGGCCGACAGCCCCTTGCCCTACACCGCCCTGCTGCGGATGGCGCACTGGCTGCGCGCCGACCCGGATCTCATCATAGAAGCGGATGACGATGGCGCCAGCTTGCTAGCGATGCGGGGACCCCAGGGCCTTGCAAGGACAGTGCTCTTGCTCGCCCAGCGCTGCGAAACCGTGCTCGGCCCCCTGCTGGACCAGCTGGCCACAGCGCAGGGCCTCGATGCCGTGCGCTGCACGCGCCCGCTGTCGGAATCGATCCTGTACACCGAGCCGTTCAACCGGTTCGTTCTGTCCACCGCCGAGGCGGCGGGCAACCCGCGCATCCTGGAGCTATGCGACGAATTGGAAGCCCTAGGCAGCGACCTACAGGCGCCCGGCTCGCGCATGTTCTACCCAAACCTGATGGCGCACATCCGCTTGGTGCGGGAGCGCAACACGCCCAGGTAGCCCTACCTGTCAGAGCCGGGCCGCCAACCGCGCCGCCTGGTCGATGGCGCGCTTGGCATCCAGCTCCCCGGCCTCCAGCGCGCCGCCAATCCGATGGGGCTTATGGCCCGCAGCCTCCAGATCCTGCGCCAGGCTGAAGAGGGGCACCTGCCCAGCGCACAACACCACGGTGTCGCAAGCGATCCAGGTGGGGTCCTCGCGCTTGTCGCCGTATGACACCAGCAGCCCCTCGTCGGCGATGCGCTCGTAGTTCACGCCACTCACCATCTGCACTTCTTTCATCTTCAGCGTGGTCCGGTGGATCCAGCCCGTGGTCTTGCCCAGGCCCGCGCCAAGCTTGCCCTTCTTGCGCTGCAGCAGCGTCACCTGCCGTGCGGGTGGCGTAGCGCGTGGCCCCGTGGGTACCAGGCCGCCGCGCGCCGCAGCCGGATCAGTGATGCCCCATTCGGCCTTCCAGGCCGGGAGGTCCAGCGTGGTGGAAGGATGGTCACCATGCGTCAAGAATTCGGCCACGTCAAAGCCAATGCCACCTGCGCCGATGATGGCCACGCGCTCGCCCACCGGCCTGCCGTGGCGCAGCACGTCGATGTAGCTCAGCACCTTGGGGTGGTCCTGGCCAGGGATCTTCGGGTCACGTGGCTCCACGCCGGTAGCGACGATGACCTCGTCAAAGCCCGCCAGGTCGGCGGCTTGCACGCGCTGGTTCAGGTGCAGCTGCACGCCCGTGTCCTCCACCCGCGTGGCCAGGTAGCGCAGCATTTCGTGGAACTCTTCCTTGCCCGGCACCACCTTGGCCATGTTGAGCTGGCCGCCGATGGCCGGGGCCGCGTCGAACAGATGCACCTCGTGCCCGCGCTCGGCGGCGACCGTGGCAGCGGTCAATCCCGCAGGCCCCGCGCCCACCACCGCCACACGTTTGCGCGACGACACCGGGCGGTAGACCAGCTCCGTCTCATGGCAGGCACGCGGGTTCACCAGGCAACTGCTGGTCTTGTTCTGGAACACATGGTCCAGGCAGGCCTGGTTGCAAGCAATGCAGGTATTGATGCGGTCGGCCCGGCCCTCTACAGCCTTCTTCACAAACGCAGCATCGGCCAGCAGCGGCCGCGCCATCGATACCATGTCGGCGCAGCCATCCGCCAGCACCTGCTCGGCCACCTCAGGCGTGTTGATGCGGTTGGACGTGACCAGCGGCGTGGCAATGCCTGCGGCCGCGAACTCGGCCTTCATCTTCTGTGTGACCCAGGCAAACGCTGCGCGCGGCACGCTGGTGGCAATGGTGGGCACCCGCGCCTCATGCCAGCCGATGCCGGTGTTGACGATGTTGGCCCCACCGGTGGCCACGGCCTTGCCCAGGGTGACGATCTCGTCCCAGGCGCTGCCGCCAGGGACCAGGTCGATCATCGACAGGCGGTAGATGATGATGAAGTCAGGCCCCACGGCCTCGCGCATGCGGGCCAGGATCTCCACCGGCAGGCGCATGCGGTGGCTGTAGTCGCCGCCCCAGGCGTCGGTGCGCAGGTTGGTGGTTTGCGAAAGGAACTGGTTGATGAAGTAGCCCTCCGAGCCCATCACCTCCACGCCGTCGTAGCCGGCCTCGCGCGCTTTCACGGCGCAGTTCACAAAGGCACGGATCTGGCGCTCCACACCCCGCGCCGACAGCGCAAACGGCGTGAACGGCGAAATCGGTGACTGCAGGCGCGAAGGCGCCACGGCCAGCGGGTGGTAGGCGTAGCGGCCGGTGTGCAGGATCTGCAGTGCAATCTTGCCGCCCGCGCCGTGCACCGCGTCGGTCACCACGCGGTGGCGCTTGGCCGCACCCGAGGTCGCCAGCGTGCCCGCAAACGGCTTTGCCCAGCCCGCGATGTTGGGCGCAAAACCACCGGTCACGATCAGCCCCACGTCCCCCTCGGCCCGCTCGCGGAAGTACGCCGCCATGCGCGAAAGGTCGCGCCCGTCCTCCAGCCCCGTGTGCATCGAGCCCATGAGCACGCGGTTCTTGATCGTGGTGAAGCCCAGGTCCAAAGGGGCAAGCAGGTGCGAATACAGGGCGGCGCCGGGGGCGGGCGGCATGGGTGCAAAAGGCACGGGCGCGGTGGTGGCGGAGGAATACATGGTGTTGCGTAGGGAGTAGAAGGTTTTTCTAGAACTTTATTCTAGAATCCCGTTCCATGGCAAGCCGAATCACCCCCAGCCCCTCCGCCGTTCCCGCCGAAGCCAGCACCGACCGCCGTCAGGACATCCTGAACGCCGCCCTCGCCTGCGCGGCCGAAGGTGGTGTGGATGCCGTTTCCATCGACGGTGTGCGCGCCCGCTGTGGGGCCAGCGTTGGCAGCATTTATCACCACTTTGGCAACCGCGACGGCATCGTGGCCGCGCTGTTCTTCGACATCTTTCACGACCAGTCACGCAGCGTGCAGGCACAGCTGGACGCCGCCCAGGGCGTCGAAGCGGGCGTACAGGCCCTGGTTACGGGCTATCTGGACTGGGTGGTGGCGCAGCCTGAGCGGGCGCGTTTTCTGTTCCAGGCGCGCGGCGCCGTGGCGGCCGGCCAACGCACGCCCGACCTGGCCGAGGCGGCACGGCGCCGCAACCAGGCACTGGTGGCCTGGTTCGAGCCCCACCGCCAGTCGGGCGCGCTGCGCGACCTGCCTTGCGAGCTGATGCCATCGCTGGTGATGGGGCCGGTGCAGAGTTATTGCAGGGCGTGGCTGTCCGAACGTTCAGGTCTGGGTGGTGGCCTACCCTCGCCCACCACGTATCGCGCAGAGCTGGCGGACGCGGCGTGGCGGGCCGTGACGGCCTAGATCGAAAAATCAGATCAGTAATGCGGCGGTAGCTCGTCGCGCAGATTGCGCGGGCCGTTCGAGCCGCCTTCGGGCGCCTGCTGGCGCAGCTGGATGACCTCGTGCGTCAACCGGTCGATCAGTTGCTGCTGCTGGTAGATCGTCATGTTGAGCTGGTCCAGCAGGTCTTCGGTAAAGCTGGCCTTGATCTCCAGGCTTTCGAGGCGCTGGAGAACGTTGGCAAGATCGTTTGTATCAGACATTGATGCGTCAGATCGCCTGGCCCAGCCGCGCCACGCCTTCGCGGATCTTGTCCACATCGGCCGTGGCAAACGACAGGCGGAAGGTGGCGTGGTCGGGGTTGGCGCAGAAGAACGGCGTGCCGGGCACGAAGGCCACGCCCTTTTCAATCGCGCGCTTGGCCAGCACGTTGCCGTCGGCCACCTTGCCGCTTGCGCCGGTCAGGCGCGCCCACACAAAGAGGCCGCCCTGGGGCTGCACAAAGTCGACGGCATCGCCCAGCTCCTTGCGCAGCGCGTCGCCCATGGTCTGGGCGCGTTCCCCGTACACCTTGCGCACATGGGCCAGCGTGGCCGGCATGCGGCCGGCCTTGAGGTACTGGGCGGCGGTGGCCTGCGCAAAGGTGCTGGTGTGCGCGTCGCTGAACTGCTTGCACATGGTGGCTTTGGCCAGCAGCTCGGCCGGGGCGATCATCCAGCCCACGCGCAGGCCAGGCGAGAGCACCTTGCTCAAGGACCCGCAGTGAACCAGCAGCTCGCGGCTGCCGGGCACGCTGGCCGACAGGTTGAGCAGGCTCGGGGGTGGCGCGTCACCGAAGTACAGGTCGCCGTAGGGGTCGTCCTCGACGATCAGGGTGTTGTGCTTGACGGCCATCTCCAGCACGGCCTTGCGGCGCTGGGCGCTCAACATGGCGCCACTGGGGTTGCCGAAGGTGGGGATCAGGTAGACGAATTTGGGCTTGTGCTCGACGATGAGCTTTTCCAGCTCGTCGGTCTTCACGCCGTTGCCGTCGATGGGGGCGCTGATCAGTTCTGCGCCATACAGGCGGAAACACTGGATGGTGGCCAGGAAGGTCGGGCCTTCCACGATGACCTTGTCGCCGGGACTGATGAGCGTCTTGCCCAAAAGATCCAGCGCCTGCTGGCTGCCGGTGGTGACGATCAGGTTGTCGGCCGCCACATCTTGCGCACCCTTGCTGGCCATGAAGGCGGCAAGTTGCTCGCGCAACGGGTTGTAGCCCTCGGTCGCTCCGTATTGCAGCGCGCCGCCAGGTTCCTCATCCAGCGCTGCGTTGCTGGCGGCACGGATGCCTTCCACATCGAACATGGCGCTGTCCGGAAAGCCGCCCGCAAAGCTGATGATGCCGGGCTTGCCCAGCAGTTTGAAGAGCTCACGGATGGCGGAGGTTTCTACGTTGTTCAGGCGGTCGGCAAATTGCATGGCGGCGGTGTGGTTGGCAGACTAGGAATTTCGCATTGTCGCTAATTGGCGTGCAGGTTTCCTGCGGCTTAGACTTGTAGCCCTGTCCCCCACCGTCCCTCAATCCTTCTCAGGCAAACCACCATGCCCCTAGAAATCCGCCAGTTGCCCGCCATGCGCCTCGCCTACATGCGCCAGACCGGCCCTTACGGCCCGGCCCTCACGCAGCTTTGGGAGCGCTTTGGCCAGTGGTGCAGTGATCGCGGCCTGAGCGAGCCACGCCCCAAGTACTACGGCATCAGCCACGACAACCCCGCGTGCACGCCGCCCGAGCAATGCCGCTATGACGCCTGCGTGCAGGTGGGCGTCGGGCTGCGCACGGGCACCGAGGCCCTGGTGCAGGACTTTCCGGGTGGCGACTACGCCTGTTTGCAGTTCGTCGGCACCGGGCCCGAGATCGGTGCGGCCTGGGCGGGCATGGTAGCCCCGGGGCAGATCCCCGCAGGCTGGGAGGTTGCCCCACGGCCCGCCATCGAGGTCTATGACGAGCACTTCGCCGTCAACCCTGCCACGGGCGCGTTTCCCTGCTGGCTGTGCCTGGCGGTGCAGCGCACGGCGTGACCGCAGACGCTGAGCTGGCGCGCCGCCGCTAGCCGCCGCGCGCAAGTTCCTGGGAATTCTGCAGGGCAGCACGGGACAATGCCGCACCTACCACTCGCACCCAACCCACGTTTCCCATGAAGACCGCGCAGATCGAACCCTTCTTCGCCACCCTGAAGGCGGCCAACCCGATGCCCAACACGGAGCTGGAATACACCACCGCGTTCGAGCTGCTGGCCGCGGTGCTGCTGTCGGCCCAAGCCACCGACGTGGGCGTGAACAAGGCCACACGCAAACTCTTCCCCGTAGCGGGCACGCCGCAGGCCATCCTGGACCTGGGGATTGACGGGCTGGAGGGCTACATCAAAACCATCGGCCTGTACAAAAGCAAGGCCAAGCATCTGATGGAAACCTGCCGCATCCTGGTGCAGCAGCACGGTGGCGTAGTTCCGCGCACCCGGGAGGAACTTGAAGCCCTGCCCGGCGTGGGCCGTAAGACGGCCAATGTGGTGCTGAATGTGGCCTTCGGCGAACCTACCATGGCGGTGGACACACACATCTTTCGCGTGAGCAACCGCACGGGCCTGGCGCCCGGCAAGAACCCGCTGGCGGTGGAGATGCAGCTGATGAAGCGCGTGCCTGCAGCCTACGCAGTGGATTCGCACCACTGGCTCATCCTGCTGGGCCGCTATGTGTGCCAGGCACGCAAGCCGCGCTGCTGGGAGTGTGTGGTGAGTGAGTATTGCGACTACCAGCCGAAGACACTGGCGCCTTGAACGCAGGCTGCTTCTATTTTTATAGCTACTCACGCTTACTGGATAAGCGCCAGATGCCAAAAATACGTATAACTTGAGAGCCAACGGCCCTCCCAGTGCCGTCGTAGACCAGGTGGTCTGCCCAGCAGTGTCAAACAACCCCGGCTGTGCCCAAGGCCGCCATCTCCCCCGACACCCCCGCCCATGCCACATCGAAGCCGGGCACTTTGCGCTCTGGCGGCACGGGGTGGGCCCGCAGGGCCCAGGTGGCACCGGCCACCACACTATCGATCACCGGCACGGCCACCTGGGGCTGCACCGCAGCGGCCATGCCGGCCAGCCCCGCTCCGCCCAGAATCACCGCCTGCACGCCCATCTGCCGCACCACGTCGCGGCAGGCCTGGGTCAGCAACGCGCGCGCGGCCTCTGGGTCTGCCGCCAGCTGGGCGCCTGTCGGGGCCACCGTGTGGATGCCCGCGAGCCCATGCGCGTGGCCCAGCGCCTGCGCGAGGCGCTGCAGCATGGGGCCCCAGCGCTCGCCTCCCGTGACGATGGCATACCGCCCATGGCGCGCGGCTTCGATGAAGGAGGCCTCGGCCAGGCCGGTCACTGGTACAGGGCAACTTTCACGCAAGGCCATCAGGCCCGGGTCGCCAAAGCAGCCGATCAGCACGGCATCGGGTCGGGGCTGGGGTTGCACCAGGTCATGCGCCCAGGCATCCAGCGCCGCATGCGCCGCCACCGCGTAGCTGGCCTCGCAGGCGATGTAGGGGGCGCCAAAACGCGCCGTGGCCGTGCGCACCGCCACATGCGAGCCTGCGGCTGCCTGCACATGCCGCTGGAGCAAGGCGCTGACGCTGGCCGAGGTGTTGGGGTTGATGACGAGCAGCTGGCGCATGGCGAGGTGTCGGGATTCACGCGCCCAGGAGTTGCGCGAGATCGGGCACATCGCTGGCCGGCGGGGTGAACTCCAGCTGCGTTTCGATGCGCGCCAGATGCGCCAGCATGAGGCGGGGCGCCTCGCGCGCGTCGCGCAGGCGGATGGCGTCGATCAGCGCGCGGTGCTCGCGGCAGCCGCAGGCCGTGGCCTCTTCGCGGGTCTGCGCGTGGCTCGGGCTGTAGGTCATGAGGATGAGCGAGGTGCGCGACACCAGCTCGCGCAGGATGCGCCCGAGCGTCTGGTGCCCGGCGGCCTGCGCGATGTGCAGGTGAAAGTCGCCCGACAGGCGGATGGCACGCCGCATGTCGCCACTGGCGCGGGCGGCCTCTTCGTCGTCGATGCAGGTGCGCAGCGCGGCGATGTCGGCATCGGTGGCGTTGGCGATGAACAGCTCCACCAAACGTGGCTCCAGCAGGCGGCGGGCCTCGAACACTTCCAGCGCCTCCTGCGGCGTGGGCTGGGCAATGGATGCGCCACGGTTGGGCGTGAGCGTGACCACTTGCTCATTGGCCAGCCGCACCAGCACGGGCCGTACGCGCGTGCGCGACACGCCAAAGGCCGCCGCCAGCTTGTCCTCCACCAGCTTGGTGCCGGGTGGTAGCCGGTGGTCGAGGATGGCCGACACCATGCGGTCGTACATATCGTTGTCGCTGAGCTGGCCTGGGGCCTCGGGCTGAGCGGTCGGTTCGGCGGCCGCAGCGCGTGCGCGCCGGGGCTTGGGAATGGTGGTCGTCATAAGGGTGCCGTTTTTACCCCGAACGACCTTTGCGCCTGCGGCCCAAAGCCCACACCAGCGCCAGCGTGATGCCCATGACGATGAACGACACCACCGTGGTCAGCGTGCCCAACGCGTAGATCGACGGCGTGGTCACCGTGCTGGTCAGGCCCTGCAGCTCCAGCGGCAGCGTGTTCACATCGCCGATGGCCTGTGAGGTGCGGGCGATCTCATCCCAACTGAGCGTGAAGCCGAACATGCCGATGCCCACGACCGAGGGCGCGATCAGCGGCAGCACCACATGGGAAAAACCCTGCCAGGGTGTGGCGCCCAGGTCCCGCGCAGCCTCTTCGTACGCCGGGTTGAAGCGGTTGAACACCGCGAACATGATGAGCAGGCCAAACGGCAGCGTCCAGGTCAGGTGCGCGCCCAGGGCCGAGGTGAACAGGCCCAGCGAGGTGCCGTAGCCTTCGAGCGTGCTTTCCATGCCCAGCCATTCGAGGGCCGCCTTGATGCCGTTGTCGATGAGCCGGAACTCCAGCCCGATGCCCAACGAGACGATGATGGACGGCATGATGAGGCTGGCCACGACGATGAAGAACAGCGTGTTGCCGCCCGCCAGCCGCTTGCGAAAGGCCAGGCCCGCCAGCACCGACAGCACCACCGTGCACAGCATCACCGCCACGCCCAGGCCCAGCGAGCGCCACAGCGCCGCGCCGATGTCCACCACGCCCAGGCCCTCGGCCAGCTTGTAGAACCAGTGCAGCGACACGCCGCGCATGGGGAAGGTCAATCCGCCCTCGGGGCCCTGGAAGCTCAGGATGAAGATGACGAACATAGGCCCGTACATGAACAGCACGAACAGGCTGAACACGATGGCCAGCAGCCAGAAGCTGGCGGGGCGGGATTCGCGGATGCGGTTTGCCATCACAGCTCCTTTCGGATATCGACCAGACGAGTGAGGCCCCAGATGATCATCAGCACCACCGCCAGCAGGATCACCGCGTTGGCCGCCGCCAGTGGGAACTGCAGGTACGACGTCTGCACCTGGATGATCTTGCCGATGGAGGCGATCTGCTGCCCGCCCATCACGCCGATGGTGACGAAGTCGCCCATGACGATGGTGATCACGAAGATGGACCCGATGATGATGCCGGTGCGCGACAGCGGCACGATCACGTTCCACAGCGTCTGCCAGCCGCTGGCGCCGCTGTCGCTGGCGGCCTCGATGAGGCTGCGGTCGATGCGCATCATGCTGTTGAAGATGGGCACGATCATGAACATGGTGTACAGGTGCACGAAGGCCAGCACCACCGAGAAGTCCGAGAACAGCAGCCATTCGATGGGCTGATCGACCAGCCCGGCCCCCACCAGGGTCTGGTTCACCAACCCGTTGCGCCCCAGCAGCGGCACCCACGAGATCATGCGGATCACGTTGGAGGTCCAGAACGGGATGGTGCACAGCACGAACAGCAGCGTCTGCATGCCCGACGAGCGCACATGAAAGGCCAGGAAATAGGCCACGGTGAAGCCGATCACCAGCGTGATCAGCCACACGAGAAAACTGAACTTGAGCGTGGAGTAGTAGGTCTTGAGCGTGACGCACAGGCCGTCTGACGCATCACCACAGCCCGCGAAGATCGACACGTAGTTCTTGAACGTGAAGCCGGGCAACAGCTCGTACTCATTGAAGTCCCAGAAGCTGACCATCACGATCAGCGCCAGTGGAACCAGGAAGAACAGCGCGAACACCAGCGTGAACGGCGCGGCCTGCCACCAGGCGGCAATGCCGCGCCCGGGGGCGGCGCTCGATGGCAGAGACGGTGTTGTGGTGGTGCTCATGGTGTTTGCAAACAATCGGTATCAGGTATCCACTGCTCGGCGTTTCGTCTCAATCCTTGAAACTGGCGCTGCCAGAGGCCAGTGCCCCCGTGCAAGGGCCGCCCCGCCGCACCGGGGGCGTCCCCCTCCCGAACCGCGCAGCGGTTCGGGAGGGGGGTGAAGGCGCGCAGCGCCTCAGGGGGTGAACTCTCTACGCCGCGACGAATTCATTCCATTTCTGGACCATGTAGTTGTTTTCGTCCATCAAGGCGTTCCAGCAGGCGATGCCGCCCATGCGCGCTTCGTAGCTGCCGCCGTCGCGAACCGCGCCGGTCTTGGCCAGCACGTCGCCATTGGGGCTCTTGATGTCCTGCGTGGCGGGCTTGCCTTCCATCCAGTAGGCCCACTCGTAGGCTTCCATCTTGGACTTGGCGGTTTCCAGCACGGCGCTGTAGTAGCCCTGGCGGTTCAGGTAGGCACCGGCCCAGCCGTCGAGGAACCAGTTGATGAACTCGTACGCGCCATCGAGCTTGCGGCCGCTCAATGTGGCCGGCAGGCCGAAGCCTGCAGCCCAGGCGCGGTAGCCTTCCTTCAGCGGCTGGAAGTTGCAGGCGATGCCCTTGGTGCGCACGGCGGTGACGGCCGGGCTCCACATCGACTGGATCACCACTTCGCCCGACGCCATCAGGTTCACCGACTCGTTGAAATCCTTCCACAGCGCGCGGAACTGGCCCTGCTTCTTGGCTTCGATCAGGGTCTTGATCGTGAGGTCGATCTCCTTCTTGGTCATGTTGCCCTTGTCGGGGTACTTGTAGATGCCCATGGCCTCGACCACCATGGCGGCGTCCATGATGCCGATGGAGGGGATGTTCAGGATGGCGGTCTTGCCCTTGAACTCGGGGTTCAAAAGCTCGGCCCAGGAGTTGATGGGGCGCTTGATCAGGTCGGGGCGGATGCCCAGCGTGTCGGCGTTGTATACGGTGGGAATCAGCGACATGAACTGCGTGGGCGCGGTCGCGAACTTCTTGGACTTTTCGCCCTCCAGGTAGATCACCTTCTTGGGCGCCGTGCCCTGGTCGCCCACGGCCTTGCCGGCCACCATGCCGTTGGTGAACAGCGTGGTGATCTTGTCGGCGTTCTTGATGCGCTTGGTGTCGATGCCTTTCAGGTTGCCCGTGGGCACGATCTTCTTGAGCGAGAAGTACTCCGTGTCGATCAGATCGAAACTGTTGGGCGCGGTCACGGCGCGCTTGGTCACGTCGTCCGTGGTCACGGCCACGTACTGGATCTCGATGCCGGTGTCGGCCTTGAATTTTTCGGCAATGGCCTTGTCCTGGTTCACCGCCGTGCCCAGGTAGCGCAGCACGATCTTCTCCTGCGAATGGACGGCTGGGAACACGCCTGCGGCCAGGATGCCTGCCGTGCCCTTGAGCAGCGAGCGGCGCTGCACGCCGCCGGAGGTGTCGGATGCGGCAACAGCGGGGGAATCAGCACGAGAGTCGTCGGACATGGGAAAGCTCCTTGGTTTGCAAAGTGGAGGGGTTGAAAACGAACAGACAGACAGCGGACAACAAATAAATACGGGCTCAGGCCGGCACGGCCTGCGCAGTGGCCGTCGCCACGGGTGCCGGCGCAGGCGCCGCACGGGCGTAGAGGGGGTGGGCCTGCTCGGGCGTCCAGTGCAGTTGCACGCCCTGCCCCACCGCATACGGCTGGGCCGCAAAGGCGGCTTCGGAGACCATCACCGAATAGGCGGCCGTGGCGTTGGCCGACAGCGCCACGCCCTGCTTTTGCAGGCCCAGCAGCACATAGGTGCCCTGGTACTCCACGTCGGTCACCACGGCCTGCATGTGCTGGGCACCCCAGGGCAGCGGCGCGCCCTGCGGCAGCACCTGCAGGTGGTCGGTGCGCACGCCGACCTTGCCTTCAGGCGCATCGATCACGTTGTGGCCGCCCATGAAGCGCACCACGAATTCGCTGGCGGGGCGGTTGTAGACCTCGTGCGGCGATCCCACCTGCTCGATCACGCCGTGGTTCATCACCACCATGGTGTCGGCCAGGGCCATGGCCTCCTCCTGCGAGTGGGTCACGTGGATGAAGGTCAGGCCCAGCTCTTTTTGCCAGCGGCGCAGCTCGGCGCGCATCTGGATGCGCAGGAACGGGTCGAGCGCCGAAAGGGGTTCGTCCAGCAGCAGCACGCGCGGCTGGGTGATCAGGGCGCGCGCCAGCGCCACGCGCTGCTGCTGCCCGCCCGACAGCTCGGCCGGCTTGCGCTCGGCCAGGTGGCCCATGGCCACGCGCTCGAGCAGGTCGCGCGCCTTGGCCTGGCGCTCGGCCTTGGCCACGCCCTTCATCTTGAGGCTGAACGCCACGTTGTCCAGCGCCGAGAGGTGCGGGAACAGCGCAAAGCTCTGGAACATCATGGCCGTGCCGCGCGCGGCTGCGGGCAGGTCGGTGATGTTGCGGTTCTCGAGCAGTATGTCGCCGCTGGTCACCGACTCGTGCCCGGCGATCATGCGCAGCGTGGTGCTCTTGCCGCAGCCCGAGGGGCCCAGCAGGCAGCAGTAGCTGCCGCTGGCAATGCGCAGGTTGATGGCATCGACCGCCGGTTTGCCGTGGGCATAGCGTTTGGTCAGCGCAATGATCTCGATGGCGGCAGGGGTCTGCGCAGGGGTTGGGGCTTGCATGGTGAGGATGTACGCAAACCCTATGCCAACTTTGTACACAATGTATTTGCCTATTTGCACACAAAATGCACCAGTACCGTGCACGACTGCACCAACAGGACGATGCGCCTGCACCCCAAGGGTCCGCACAGCAGTCTTTGTGGTGCAGTAAATCACCGTACCGGCGGGAGCAGGTGCGTGGCTATACTGGCCTTGGGCCCAAGAAACAATTTCTTACGTAGGCGCACCACCCCCTTTTCCGCCGCATGAACCTCGACCCACGCTCCATGATCGCCATGGCGGGCTTCATGTCCGCCATCATGGCCATCGTGCTGCTTTTCATGCGGCGCTATTACCCGCCGTCGATCCGGGGCGTGGGTGCTTGGGCTGCAGCGCCGCTGCTGTGGCTCGCGTCCACCGTGCTCTTCGGTGCGCGTGGCGCCATCCCGGACTGGCTCAGCCTGGTGCTGGCTAACCAGTTGTTGGTGTTGGGCACGGTGACCTACTACATGGGCACCCGAAGCTTCATGGGGCAGCCAACCACGTGGCGCCACTGGAACTGGCTGATGGTGGGCACCACCCTCGTGTTCATTGTGCTCACCTACTGGGTGCCCCACTATGCGCTGCGGGTCGGTTTCTTCACGGTGGTCATGGGGATGATCTACTTCGCACAGATGCGCTTCATGCTGCGCCACGGAGGGCGCAACTTTCCGGTGCGGCTGGTGGAGGTGGTGCTCGCCTTGCATATGGTGGTGCTGGCCATGCGGCTGGTCTCGATCGTGACCGGGAATGCCGGCGCAGACCTGATGGAGCCCTCACTGTTCCAGACGCTGTATATCGGGGCCTATGTGATCACAGTGCTCATGCTGTCCATCGGGGCGGTGCTCATGGCCACCGACCGCCTGCGCACCGAGCTTGAGCACCTGGCCACCCACGACTCCCTGACCAACACGCTGAACCGCCGTGCCCTGCTGCAACGCTGCGAGGACGAGCTGGAGCGGGCGCAGCGCTACGGCAATGGCCCGTCCCTCATGATGGTGGACCTGGACAACTTCAAGGCCGTGAACGACACCCGAGGCCACCAGCACGGTGACGCCGTGCTGGTGCACTTTGCAGAGTGCACCCGTCAGGTGCTGCGCCGCGCAGATCGGCTGGGGCGGTACGGGGGTGAGGAGTTTCTGGTGCTGCTGCCAGGCGCGGACACGGCAGCTGCCATGGGCGTAGCCCAGCGCATCCACGCCACGCTGGCCACCGGACATGCGCTGGACTGCCAGGTGAGCATTGGGCTCACCAGCTGGACGGGATCGCACGAAACGCTGGATGCCATGCTGTCGCGTGCCGATGCGGCGCTGTACCGCGCCAAGGCACAGGGCCGCAACCAAACCAGCGTGGCCTGAAAGCGCGGCGATGCCCGGTAGGGTCAGACTGTCTGAGTGGCCACACCAGCCGATTCAAAACTCGCCATCTCGGCCAGCACCGCACAGGCCGATTGCAGCAGCGGCCAAGCCAGCGCAGCACCCGAGCCTTCACCCAGACGCAGCCCCAGGTCCAGCAGTGGTTCGGCTTGCATCTGTGCCAGCATCAGGGTGTGCCCCCGCTCGCCCGAGCGGTGGGCAAACACGCAGCGCTGCAGCACCGCAGGCTGCAAGCGGCTGGCCACCAGCACGGCGGCGCTGGTGATGAAGCCGTCCACCACAATCACGCGGCGCTCCGTGGCAGCCTGCAGCACCGCGCCCACCAAGGTCGCCACCTCATAGCCGCCCAACGCGGCCAATGCGGCCAGCGGTGTGGTGGCGTCGGCATTCGCGTCCAGCGCCTGCTGCAGCACGGCGCGTTTGCGCTCGATACCGGCCGCATCCAGGCCCGTGCCGGCACCGGTCACCTCGGCCAGGGGCAGCCCGGCCAACCGCGCCAGCAACAGCGAGGCCACCGAGGTGTTGCCAATGCCCATCTCGCCCAGCAGTAGAGCATTGCCCGGCAGGCCGCGCACCACCTCCATGCCGTTGAGCAAGGCCTGTGCACATTGCTCAGGCGCCATGGCAGGGCCGACCGAAGCATCCTGGGTGCCTGGCGCCACATTGCGCACCAGCAGGCGCGGTGCACCGGGTGCCGTATCGCGCGCGGCAATGGTGCGCGCCACACCACAGTCCACCACCGTGAGCTGCAGCCCGTGCTGGCGGGCCAGCACGCTCACTGCGGCACCACCGGCCAGAAAGTTCTCCACCATCTGCCAGGTCACGTCGCTGGGGAAGGCCGAGACACCCTTGGCCGCCAGGCCGTGGTCGCCCGCACACACCAGCATCTGCGGTTGCGTGAGCACGGGGGCCTCAGTGCCCAGCACTTGGCCGATGCGCAGGGCCAGCGCTTCCAGCCGCCCCAGCGAACCGAGTGGTTTGGTCTTGTTGTCCAGCAGGTGCTGCAAACGGGCGGTCAGGGGGGCATCGGTGATGTCAGCGATGGCGGGGACGGTGAACTGGGCCAGTGATTGCATGGTGTGTGAGATAGCGAAAAGAAAAAAGAAACGGGAAGGACTGAAGGCCGAAGGCACCAGCGCTCAGGCAGTGGCCGGATCTGGCGCGATCAACGCCTGCAGCGCACCGGGGGCAAAGCTGGCTTCCGCCATGCGGGCCAGGCCTTCAAACACCACATCGAGCGTGGGCACGGGCGCCGCGCCCGCACGGCCAAACAGGGCCTGCAACGCGGCGGGGTCTTCGAGCAGGCCATGCAGATACACGCCCAGCACATTGCCAGCCGGGTTTTGCCACGCAATGCTGGGGATGACCTCGCGCGCCACATCACCCTTGGCGGCCATGGCCGGGTGCTGGGCCGTCTGGCCGTGGTGGATTTCGTAACCGGTGACGGGCACACCCGCCAGCGCGGCCCAGGCCCCTTGCACCCCACCAAACTGCGCCTGGGTGCGCTGCACGGTCTTGGCGACCTCGAAAGTGGTGACCAGGGGCAACAGGCCCAGGCCCGGCGCATTGCCGTCGATGCCCGCCGTGTCGATGAGCGCCTCGCCCAGCATCTGCAGGCCACCACACACGCCCAGCACCGTGCCGCCCTGCCCTGCGTGGTGGGCGATGGCCTGGTCCAACCCCTGCGCGCGCAGCCAGGCCAGGTCGGCGGCGGTGGATTTGGAGCCCGGCAGCACCACCCAGTCGGAGGGTTTCAGCCCCCCCAGGTCGGCCGCGCTGCGCGCCCACAGCAGGCGCACGCCGGGCACGTTCTTGAGGGGCTGGAATTCGTCGAGGTTGCTGATGCGCGGGTAGGCCACCACGGCCACCGTGGTGTGCACCGCGCCCACCGACAGCGTGCGGTCGTCAAACACGCCATCCTCTTCGGGCAGACCATGGCGCCATTGCATGGGGATGGTGGCCACGGTGGGCACGCCGGTGAGGTCCTGCAGCATCTGCGGCGCAGGCGCCAGCAGGCTGGCATCGCCCCGAAACTTATTCAGCACAAAGCCATGGATCAGCACGCGCTCGTCCTCGGGCAGAAGCGCCCAGGTGCCGTACAGGTGGGCGAACGCGCCGCCCCGGTCGATGTCGGTCACGAGCAGGCAGCGCGCATCGGCATGGCGGGCCACGCGCATGTTCACGATGTCGCTCGCGTGCAGATTGATCTCGGCGGGCGAGCCCGCCCCTTCGATCACGACCACATCGTTTTCAGCGCGCAGCGCATCCAGCGCAGCGGCAATCTGCGGCCACACCTTTTCGCTGCGGCCGCGCCAGGGCATGGCGGTCAGCTCGGCACTCACCTGCCCCATCAGCACGACCTGGCTGTGGGTGTCGGCCTCGGGCTTGAGCAGCAGCGGGTTCATGCGCACCTCGGGCTCGGCGCGGGCTGCAAGCGCCTGGAAATACTGGGCGCTGCCGATCTCTCCCAGACTGCCGCCCGGGCCCGATACCACGCGCGCGTTGTTGCTCATGTTCTGCGCCTTGAACGGCGCAACCTTGAGGCCCAGGTTGCTGTAGTAGCGGCACAGCGCGGTGGTGAGCCAGCTTTTGCCAGCTCCGCTGGTGGTGCCCAGCACCATCACGCAGCGGGCCAGTTTGGAAGCAGAGTATTCAGTCAAGGCAGTGGGCGGACCATGCGGTCCATGATGTGATCGAGTGCTGCCGCCGCATCGGTGCAACGGCCCGTGTGCACGGGGGATGTCTGGATGATGGCGCTGCGCTTGGCCGTGAGCCAGTGGAAGCGCTGGCGGTACGGCAGGCGCGCAATCGGGCCACAGCCTTCATCACCCGCGCAGATGGCCACAATGGCCGCCAGATGGCGGCGCACGGTGTCGATATCGGCGTGCGGGTCCATGGCCAGCAGGCGCGCCTCGTCGAGCGCGATGGCGGCCTGCAGAAAGCCGGTGCGCTGGCACGAGAGGATCACCCCCGCGTTGATGAACTCCTCGCGCTCCACGCGCGGCACCACGCGCACGATGGCGTAGTCATACACCTCAGGCGCGTGCATCGACGGCTCCCTTCACCGCATTCACCCATGTTTCACGCCCGGCCAGGCGCGCGCAGAAGTAGTCCACATAGGCCTGGCGGTGGCTTGCGGGCGCCGACAGCGGGCCTTCGGCATGCTCGGCCCCGGCCAACGCCAGAAACTCATCAGGCACTTCTGCCAGGATGCCCGTGACCACCTCGGGTGTAAGGCGCGCCGCCAGCTCGGCATCCACCTGCGCCAACGCCGTGGCCTGGGCCAGCAGCACATGGTCGGCAATCGGGGCGAAGGGTTTGGCAGGCTGGGCCACCACGCCGTTCCAGGCATGGTGAAAGGTCAGCGCAGCGCCGTGGTCGATGAGCCAGGGTTTGCGGTGCCACATCAGCAGGTTGGTGTTGCGTGCGGTTCGGTCCACATTGCCCACCAGCGCATCGAACCACACGAGGCGCGAGGCAAAGTCATCCGACACAACATCCACCGCAGGGTCGAAGTTGAGCGCGCCCGAGAGGTAGTCCAGCCCCACGTTCCGGCCACCGCTGGCGCGGACCAGGTCCTGAATCTCGGGGTCGGGCTCAGTTTGCGCCAGGGCTGTGTCGAGCTGCGCCAGCACGATCTCGGGCACGGGCAGACCCAGCGCGTGGGCAATGCCGCCCGCGATGATTTCGGCCAGCAGCGCGCGCACGCCCTGCCCTGCGCCACGGAACTTGAGCACATAGGTGCCCAGGTCGTCGCCCTCGACGATGGCAGGCATGGAGCCACCTTCACGCAGCGGCGTGACGTAGCGGTTGACAGTGATGGTTCTCACGAGGTCTCCCCTGAACCGGTTGAAACTCTGTTCGGGATGGTACGGCCCTGCAGCGCTTGCCATGCGGCCTGCAGCGCATCTTGTGCATCAGGTGGCAGCGCCCCCAGGCGCACGGTACCGGGCAGCCCGAACGAGGTCGCATCCCGCAGCTTGATGCCACTGGCGCGCAGCGCCGCCAGATCGCCCTGCAGTGTGGCTGTGGCGGGCTGCGCGCAGAAATAGTTGGCCAGGCTGCCTGCCTGCACGGCCCAGCCAAGGTCGGTACACAGGGCCTGCTGGCGTGCCTTCCAGTCGCGCAGGGTACCCAGGCTGTGCACCAGCCACTGCTGCACCATTGGACTTGTCCACGCCTGCAGCAAGGCTACGCCATGGGCACCCACGGGCCAGGAAGGCGCCAGGGCCGTCAATGCCTGCACTGCGTCCTCACCCCCTGCCGGTGCGACGGCATAGGCCGCACGCACGCCCGTCAACCCCAGGGCCTTGTTGGGGGTCCAGAGCTGCCAGCTGACTGACGGCAGGCGCGGCGACGGTGCACCGGTCCACGAGCCTTCAGCGTCAAGCCGCAGAGGCACATACGCGCAATCGAGCACGCGCAAAGCACTGACAACTTCACCTTCTTCGCCTTCTCGCCAACCGCGTACTGCGGGATCTTCCAGACCCAAAGGGCTGGACGGCTCACAGGCCCATTGCACCCCCCCTGCAGCACCACCTCCCCGCACCACATCCAGCCCACGCACCTGCGCGGCCTGGGCATAGTCGCCATAGCTGTGCGGCGGCACGGCCACCTGCACCGCGCCCTGCTGTGCGGCGAGTGCGGTGATGCGGTGGATGAACTCGCTGGCACTGGCCGCCACCACGATGCGGCCCGGCGCCACGCCGTGGAATGCACCCAGGGCCTCGCGCAGCGCGGTATAAGCCGGGTCGGGGTACCGCGTGGCGTCGGCCACCTGCACGGCCTGCAGTGCCTCAGGGCAGGGCCCGCACGCATTGCTGTTGGTCGAAAAATCAAACACTGGGATGCCTGCAGCGTCCGGCCCACCGTGCAAAGGCACCGACACGGGAAAAGAAACCGGGGATGTCATGCGTGCACCCATGCAAAAGCCACCAGCACCAGGAGCTGGATGGCCACCACCACCGGCACCATGGCCAGAACCACCTGGGTGCCCAGGCGCGCCGCGCGCCGCGTATCGAGCGGCCCGGCCCGGCGGCCGTTGCTGTGCAGCGTGTACACACCCGGCTTGGCCAGGCGCACGCCCAACGCCAGTGCCATGGCCGCCATGGGCCAGCCGCTGTTGGGGGATGGCGTCTTGCGCGCCTGTCGCGCCAGCGCTGAAAACGGCAGGCCCTGGGCCACCACCGCCAGCAGCAAGGCCGTGATGCGCGCGGGTACCCATGACAACACATCGTCCGCCCGCGCCGCCCACTTGCCCGCCCATTGCCAATAGCGTCCACCGCGCATGCCGGGGTAGCCCCACATGGCATCGGCCGTGTTGGCAAACCGGTACAGCGCGGCGCCCGGAAGACCCAGCAGCGCAAACCAGAACAGCGGCGCCACCACCGAATCGTTGAGGTTCTCGGCCAGCGACTCGATGGCCGACTCGCGCACCTGAACGGCGGTGAGCGCGCTCACATCACGGCTCACCAAGCGGGCCAGCTGCGCGCGCCCGGCGGGCAGCGACTGGCCCAGTGCCACCTCCACCGCCAGCACCTCGTCGTGCAACATGCGCCAGGCCAGCAGCGGCTTGAGGAGCAACGCCAGCAATGCCACTGCCAGGAACTCGTGGAACATCAGCACCAGATGCTGCGCCACCCACGAAACTATCAAAACAATAGCTGCTAACGCACACCAGATAAGCGCTGAGCGCCAAAAAAGCTTGATATCACGGGCCACAGGCGCCGTGGGCGCCAGCCGGTCACCCCACCACTGCAGCGCCTTGCCCATCCACACCACGGGGTGCCAGGCCACGGGCGGCTCGCCCAGCCACCAATCCACCGCCAGCGCCAGCAACGGGCACCACAAGAGCACGTGGAACAGCGCCGCACCTGTGCCGGGGAGAAGCACGGACCTCAGGCTGTCCATGCGCCCTCCGCTGCCCGCACGGTGGCCGATGACGACCGTGCAGCCCGCCGCCGACGCGGCACCAGTACACGCCAGGCCACCACACAGGAGGTGATGCACAGCGCCACCCCCAGCAGCGACAGCCCCACGATCAGCCCGGTACGCAATGCCGGGCGCGCCAGCAGCGGCGCGAAGTCCAGGCTGTGCAGTCCGTTGTAGAGCAACCGCTGCCAGGGCGTGGAGGCGTCGGCACGCATCACGATGCGGGCGGAGGCAGCGTCGGCGTACACCGTCACTTCGTCCTCAGCCCAGTGGGCACGCCAGACGGGCAGCGGACGGTGGAAGGAAGTGGATGCGTCATGGTGGCGCGCATAGTACAGGCCGTCGTACTGGGTGACTTGTTCAATGCTCGGCGCTGGCATGCCCGGGCGCAGGCCCTGCAGGGCAGCCAGTACCGCTGCATCGGGCACGGCCTGCGCCACGGTGGCCTCGGGCCCGTCGGCACGCACCAGGCGTTGCACCACGCCCTCCCCCTGGCCCCGCACCCGGTACCAGGCCTGGCCGGCCATGCGCAAGGTGTCCACCTCCAGCGGCACCAGCCCCTCGGCCGCCGCCAGCGCCACGGCCTCGGCCGGGCCGCGCACCATGCGCGGAGCCTCCCCCGCCCATTGCGTGCGCGCCTGTGGGTCGACCGCGCGGCCGGTAAACACGCCAAAGGGGTTCATCGACATCAGCCCCGAGAACATCCAGGTGAGCGTGAACACCGCCGCCACCAGGCCCAGGATGTGGTGCCAGCGCATCCAGAACTTCTGATAGGGAATCCAGCGCCGCCGGTTCAGGAACAGCTGCCAGATACCCAGCGCAATGCCCGTGGCGGCCAACAGCACACCAGGGATCGATAGCCACACCACCACGTGGTGCCAGGCCTTGGGGAACTGCCGCAGCACCGTGGGGTAGATCCAGTGCGGCACGGCGCCCAGCCAGTTCCAGAAGCGTTCTGCGCGGCGCGTGTCGCGCACCACCTCAGCGGCGCCGGTTGACACATACAGCTCCAGGCCATCGTCGCCGTCGAGCAGCACCTTGACCAGGGGGCGGTGCGCATCCAGGCCCTGGGGCACCGTCCACTGGTCCCGCTCCACCCATTCGGTGCCCATGGCACGGCGCCCGCTGAAGGCCTCGGCCACGGTGGCGGCCTGCGCATCGCTGAGTGGTGGCACCACGGCCCCGGTGCGGGCATCCACCGTGTGCCAGCGCAGGGCCGCGCCCGCCTCTGACGCCGCCAGCATGCGCCACACAGGCGCATCGCCCAGCATGCCCAGCCGCGCCTCGCCGCCACCAGTCGGGCGCAAGCCCGCGCGCTGAGCGGCATCGGGCGCGGCCAGGCAGCAATCGGCAGGCAGCTGAAGCGGCGGCAAGGCCGCCAGCCGCTCGGCCTGCGTCAGGCTGGGGAACGGCACGAAATACAGCACCACCCCGCTCACGAACCACATGAGGAAGAACAGCGCCAGCACCACGCCCAGCCACTTGTGCACAAAGATGACGAGCTTCTTCACCATGCGCCGTTCCTCGCTCGACTCACCAAGATCAGAACGTGGCGCGCGCCGTCAGCTGCACGGTGCGCGGCGCGCCCAGCAGCCAGCGCGCGTTGGCCGTGCCAGCCAGCGCATAGTCACGGTCGGCCAGGTTCTTCACGGCCAGACCGAGCTTGAGGTTGCGCGAATAGTCGTAGACCAGCGAAGCATCCAGCACCACATACGACGGCAGCTGAGCGGTGTTGGCGGTGTTGCCCTGGCGCTCTCCCACATAGCGTGCGCCAAAACCAGCCTGCCATTGGGGCAGGAAACGGTAGGCCGTCCAGACACTGGCCGTGCGCTGGGGCACGCCCGTGGGCGTGTTGCCATCGCGCGAGACCACGCTGCCCGAGACCAGTTCCTTGAAATCGTCGTAGCGCGCCCGCAGGAAAGCCGCGTTGGCGTCGATGGTCCAGCCGCGCACGGGCTCGGCCGCAAAGGCCAGCTCGATGCCGGTAGACGATTGCCTGCCGATCTGCTGGGTGATGTTGGGGTTGCTGGCATCGCGCGAGAGCAGGTTGCGCTTTTCGATCTGGTACAGCGCCACCGTCCACTCGCCGCGCACTGCAGGCACCGCGCCCTTGGCGCCCACTTCCACCTGGCGGCCCCGGGTCAGATCGAGGGTGTTGCCGCCGCCGGGCAGCGACAGTGCGCCACTCAGCGGATCGGTACCGGTGCCGAACTGGCCATAGAGCGACAGCGCATCGCTGGGCGACCACACGGCGCCCAGGCGGCCGGTGACGGGTGAATACTTCTTGACCAGGTTCACGCCAGTGCGCAGGTCAGTGTTGTCCAGCTCCATGCGGTCGCTGCGCAGGCCCGCCACCAGCTTCCACTCGGGCGTGATGTCGAGGGCGTTCTCAGCAAACAGGGCCGTGGCCTGCAGCCTGGAGCGCCGGCCAGGGATGGTGGGCACAGGGCTGACAAAGCCCCCGGACGTGAAGTTGAAAGGGTCCACCGTGCTCGCGCCGCCATAGGGCGAGTTGTTGGTGTGCACCAGCTCTGTGCGGTACCAGTCCAGGCCCACGATGAAGCGGTTCTTCATGCCACCCAGGTGGCCGTCGAACGTGGCGTCGAAGCGGTTGCCGGTCTGCTCCTGGTCGTGCAGGATCTCCAGGTAGTCGCTGCGGTTCACGGCCGTGCCGGCGGCGTTGAAGCTGTAGGCTTCGGCGTTGCGCCAGTGGCGGTCGGTGGTCAGGTGGTAGGTCTCGTTGCGCAGGTGCACGCCCGCGGCGGCCTGCCAGTCGACCTTGGCGCGCAGGATGCGATCGTCGTACTTGACCACCGAGTCGGCCACGTTGAAGTTGGTGCGGCGCAGGCGGTCGTCCAGCACCCCATTGCGCAACGGCGTGCCGAAGTAGCGCGCGTCGTCATTCACGCCACCGTCGAGCGACAGGGTGATGTTCAGGTCGCGGCTGGCGCGCACGGCCAGGGCCAGGGCGTAGTTGTGGCGCTGCGTGTCCATCAGCGCGCGGTAGCCGTCGCTTTTTTCCGCATCGAGATAGACCGAGTAGGCCAGCACGTCATTGATGGGGCCGCGCAGGCCCACGCCGCCCTGCACCGTGCCGAAGGAGCCCACGCTCAAGAACGCTTCGCGCTGCGGGGCACCGAAGATCGGGCGTTTGGTCACGTAGTTCACGGCCGCGCCGATGGCGCCGTCACCATAGAGCACCGAGGCCGGGCCGCGCAGCACCTCGACCGACTCCATGGGCCAGGTCGAGAACGGGTAGGTGATGGTGCCCGAAGCGACGATGAGGCGCGTGCCATCGACCATCTGCGCCACCGAGTTGTGGCCCGCAAAGCCGCGTGCCACCAGGCTGGTGCCACCGTTGCCGGGGGCCGGCGCCTCGGTGACGCCAGGCATGCGCACGGCCACGTCCTGCGCGCGGGTCAGGCTGCGCTCTGCGATGTCGCCCGCACCCAGGCTGCTGACGCTGGCCGGTGTCTCCCGCGCAGTGAGGCCCAGGCGCGAGCCCGTGGCGCTGGGCGCATCAAGCGAGAGCGTGCTGCCGGGGGCGGACTGTGTGTCCGTGACGTGGACGGCTGGCAACTCGGCGGTGGCCTGGGCCATGGCGGTCTGCGTGGTGCAGGCGAGCACGGCCAGCGACAGGGGAGTGAGGTGTTTGCGCATGAAAAGGACGAACAAAAAACCGAAAACGAAACAGCGGCCCACCAGGGCTGCCGAGGGTGGCGGGACCTCAGTCCTCGATGCCGCGCTGCGCGGGAATGCCCGCCTTGAACGCGTGCTTGACCATCTGCATCTCGGTCACCGTGTCGGCCAGCTCGATGATTTCTGGCGGGCAGCGGCGGCCGGTGAGGCACACATGCACCTCCTTGGGCCGGTCGCGCAGCGTCTGCAGCACGCCTTCGAGCGGCAGCCAGCCGTAGATCAGCGGATAGGTGATCTCGTCGAGCACCACCAGAAAATGTTCGCCCGACAGGATGGCAGCGCGCGCCTTCTCCCAGCCGTCGCGCGCCAGCTGGGCCGAGTGCTCCAGGTCCCTGCTCTTCCAGCTGAAGCCATCGCCCAGGCCCTCGATGGGCAGGCCGAGTTGCTCGAACATGCGGTGCTCGCCAAAACGCGCCGTGGGCACCTTCATGAACTGGTAAATCTTGACGGCCTTGCCCCGGCCGTGGGCACGCAGCGCCAGCCCAAAGGCCGCTGTGCTCTTGCCCTTGCCGTCGCCGGTATTGACGATGACGATGCCGCGGCGTTCGCCCTCGGGCTTTTCGTAGCGCTTCTCGGTGGGTGGGGTTTCGATCTGCATGGTGTGGGTGCTTTCAAGAAGGGTCGATTCAAGCGCGGGCCAGGCCGGGCGCTGCGGACAGTGAAGACGGACGGCGGGCCTGCCACGCAGCGCCCGCAAGCACCACAAGGGCCATCACCAGCAGGGCCACGATGCCGGCCATGCGCTCCACGGGGCTGGGCTCTTGGGCGGTGTCGAGGGCTTCGCGCTCGGGCTGGCGCTCCAGCAGCACGCCCATGGCGGGCATAGTGGGTGCGGCGGACGGGGCCTCCGCTTGGGCGGGCGGTGCAGGCAGGTCGGCAGCAGGCGGTGCGGGCTGCGGCGCCGGGGCCGCAGGCGACTGCGGCGTGGCCACGGCCATGCCGGTAGACGCAGGGGCGACGCCCTGCGCGGCCTGCTCCACCCAGCGGCGCACACTGGGCAGCTCGGCCGCCAGCGGCGCGGCGCGCGTGAGCTCCTGGTACATCTGCGCGAGCTGTTTTTGCGTATCGGCGTCGGCCTGCCAATAACCCTGGCGCTGTGCCTGCACCAGGCGCTCCAGGGACTGGGCATAGGCCTGTGGATGCTCTTTGAGCCACTCGGGCAGGCCCAGCTGGTGCTTGTCGCGCACCAGCACGTCATAGAAGCTTTGCCAATGGTCGCTGCGCACCGTGTCGGGCGCCACGGCCTGCCAGCCCCAGGCGAATTGCACGGCCTTGAGCACCTGCAGCGTGCCCGAATAGCCCTCGGCCTTCTGCGCCTTGAGCCAGCCCGGGTGCAGGTAGCGCGACTGCATCTCGAGCGCAATGGCGCGCTGTGCAGTTTCGGTGGTGGGCTCGCTTACATCCTGCAGCTGGGCCACATGCAGCTCCAGCCCCTGCGGCCGGCCGGCCACACGGGCTGCGGCCGACAGGCCACCCAGGTACTGAAACGGGTCGTCCGAGCTGACCATGGCGTACAGGTTCGAGCTGCGCGACAGGATGGCTGCGTCGGTGCGGCGCAGGTGCGCTCCCAGCGCCTTCGCCGCCGTGCCGCCCGCAACCCCCGTCACCGGCTCGCCCTCCAGATAAGGCTGGCTCATCCGCTCGAGGAACATCTGGCCCAGGCGCGCATCGTTGGTTTGCAGGCCGTCGCTTTGCACCGCGTCCGACAGGCCAGTGCCGTAGTCGCCCACCGCATTGCCGAACGACCGCACGCGTGCCAGTTGCTCTGCCTGTGCGCGGGGCACGCCTTGCTTGCGCAGCTCCTGGCCGATCTGCTCGGTATTGCGCGCAATCACATTGCCGGGCTCGGCCGTGGCGGCCTGGGCCACCGCGCGGTCGAGCAGCGCCATCAGCGCGGGAAACTGGTCGCGGTACGAGCCGGTGGTGCTCATGAGCACGTCGACGCGCGGGCGCTTGAGTTCATCGGCGGCGATGGTCTCCACGCGCGCCGGGCGGCCCGAGTCGTCCCACACCGGGCGCATGCCCAGCGCCACGAGCGCCTGCGCTTCCATGATGCCCTGGTGGCGCAGCGTTTCGCCCGCCCACAGCGACAGCGCCATGCGCTGCGGCGCCTGGCCGCCATGGCGCGCCTGGTAGTCCTTGAACCAGTCGTTGAACAGCGTCTGCGCCACGGCATAGGCCTGGCGCGTGGGCAGGCGGCTCGGGTCCAGCCCCGTGAGGTTGCGGCCTGTGGGCAGGCTCTCGGGGTTGCGGATGGGGTCGCCGCCGTACGCAGCGGTGAGAAACCGGCCCCCCAGCCCCGCGAGCAGGCCGGGCATCTCGCCTTCGGTGGCCAGCAGGCGCTCCAGCTCCTGCGCGCGCTGGGCCAGCTGCAGCAGCGCGGGCGTGTCGATGGGTTTGCGCGCGGCGCGGTTGGGCACATGGTCTTCGGCGCGCACCACGTCGGATGCACCCGCTGCACCCGGCGTTGCAGCCTGCGCTGGCAGCACGGGGCGCAGGTCCAACACGCTGGCGGCCTGCGCGTCGGTCAACGCCACTTCCAGCCAGCGCGCGGGCCGTGCGGCCAGCACCGCGTCGTGCTTGATCAGGAAGGCTTCGTCGATGTCCTCGCCCAGCGCCTCGATCAGCGGCTTGCGCAGCGCCTGCAGGATGGTCTCGCGCCGCTGCTCGGGCGCGGGCACGCGGCCGAACACGGCCAGGCCCTTGGGCTGCGAGCTTTGCGCGAGTTGGTCCAGGTAGGGGTGCAGGATTTCGAGGAAACCACTGAAGTCGGCCGCAATGCGCGCGGCGCTCCAGCCCAGGTCGCGGTGCAGCTGGTGCTCCACAAACTGCGCCACCAGCTGCTTTTCGAGCGCGCGGCGTGTGGGGCCTTCGTCCACCGTTTCCCATTCGTGCATCACCTCGTGCATGTGGGCCATGCGCGCCTCGAAGCCTGCCGGGGCGAACACGGGCGTGCGGTGGCTCACCAGCACGGCGCGGCCCCGGCGCTTGGCGGTGAGCGCCTCGCCCAGGTTGTCCACGATGTAGGGGTAGACCACGGGCAGGTCGCCCAGGGGCAGCAGCGCGTCGTCGTACACATCCAGCGCACGCGCCTTGCCACCGGCCCATTCCTGCGTGCCGTGGGTGCCGAAGTGGATGAGGGCATCGGCCTCCAACTGCGCCCACAGGTACACGGCCAGGTAGTGGTGCGACAGCGGCGCCTTGGACTTGTGCATGAACGGGTTCTGGCCCAGGCGCAGCGTTTCTTCGCGCGGGGGCTGGGGCAATACCGAGAGCTTGCCCACCTGCAGGCGCGGGATGGCGAACACTTTTTCGCCCTGCCACTCGACCAGGTAGCGACTCTTTTCGGACGCGCCCCAGTGCGCGTTCATGCGCTCGCGCACGGCCTTCGGCAGCGTGGCCAGGTGCTGCTCGTAGCGCGCCAGCGGCAGCGCGGCGGCCTGGCCGGTTTGCAGCAGCGCGCGCACATCGGCGCCGGGGTAATAGGCGGCCAGCAGCGGCTTGAGCCCATCGATCCAGCCCTGCTCGGGCACACGCTCGGTGCGGTAGCCCGCCTGGGCCAGGCCGCCCGAGACTTGCTCCAGGCTGCGCGGCACGTTGAGGAACGAGGCGCCGAAGTTGGTGCCGCCCGGGGGGTAGTTGTAGACCATGGCCACTAGACGCTTGTCGGCGGCAGGCTTCGTCTGCAGCGCAATCAGGCGCCGCGCCTTGGCGGCCACGGCCTGGGCCTGGCGTTCGATGAGGCGAAAGTCCCGGCCCTCGGCGCCGTGGGCCGCGACCAGGACCGGGTCGATGGCACCCGCCGCCTCAGGCTGCGCCAGATAGAACGGCACATCGGACAGCGACAAGCCCGTGTCGCTCGCCTCCCACGCAGCGGCATCGCCTGCGCGGTACGGCTGCGTGCCCAGCAGGGGCACGCCCCAGCGGGCCAGCAGCGGCTGCAGCGCGGCGGCCTGTGGCACGAGCTGGTGCAGCACCAGGGCCGAGGCATGCAGGCGGCCCGGGCCGGTGCCGCTTCCGGGGGGCAGCTCCAGCACCTCGGACAGGGTCTGCGCCGTGACCTGCTGGCCAAAGGCGGCATAGGCGAATAGGCCTTGCTGGCGGAAGGTGCGCAGCCAGGCGTCGAGCCACTCCGTGCTGCCGTCGATGAAGTGGTGGCGGTGCACCAGCACGGCCACGGCGGGCAGGCTGCGCAGCGCGGGCTCGCCCTGGCGCCAAGCCTCCAGCGCGGCGGCGTTGGGCAGCAGGCGGGGTGCGTCGGGGTGGTAGATGCCCCGGGGGGGAAGGATGTCGGGCGCGGGCAAGGTCGGCATCGCAACACCTGCCACCGTGGCGCGCGCCAGCGCGACGGCGTTCTTCAGGTTGCGCGGGCCGCCCGCCTGCAGGTAAGCCACCATGCGGGCGGGAGCCTCCAGCGCGGACAGTTCCACAGCAGGCGTGCCCGCAGGCACCCAAACCACGCGGCCCGGGGCGCGTGCGGCACGGGCATCGAGCTGCGCGCCGACCATGCGGCGCAAGCGCGCCTCCACGCTGGCATGCGGTGCATCCACCCACACCATGACGGCGCCTGCCAGCGCGCGCTCCAGCTTCTGGGCCTGGGCCGCGTCCAGTACCGCCGGGCCGGCCAGGGGGTAGTCGATGTGCACAAAGCCCAGGCCCGCGTCGGAGGCCAGGCGCTGCACCATGGCCGTGCGCGTGGCCGTGGTGATGTCGGAGGTAAGCCACAGCAGCACGGGCGCCGTTTTATCGGCGCTGCCCGCAGCCTGGGTCTTCTCCGCCTGGACGGCGTGCGCCAGCGGCGCAGCCAGCAGCAGGCACCACAGTGCCGCACGCAAGATCAGCGCCTTCATGGCTTGGCGGGTGCCGGCGTGGCGGCGCCACCCGCGCCACCGGCCGAAGCGCCGGCAGGAGCAGTGCCCGTTTCAGGGATGTAGACGATATTGCCGTCTTCCAGCTTGTAGGCCACGCCCGCGCGCACGCCCTGCCCTTGCGCGGCGCTGCCAGCGCCCTTGAAGCGCACTTCCTTGCCCTGCTCGCGCACCACCACTTCCATGTCGGGCTGGCCGGGGTTGCGGATGATGGTGACGCTCTCATTCGCACTGGTCTGGGTTTGCACGGCCACGGCCGTGAGCAGCGCCACCACCAGCACAAGGAACACGTCCACCAGATTCACGGCGGACAGCATCGGATCGTCGTCGTCCTCGGCCAGCACATTCAGGTGCTTCAAGCTCATTGCGCCACCCCGCGCTCCTTGCGCACCACCAGCAGTTCGGCCAGCAGCCAGCGGCGGCGCACCGAGTACACCACCAGGCCCACCGACGCGGCGGCCAGCGCCAGCACCACGCCCGCAAAGGCGCCGCTGAAAACGGCGAGCGCCTGCTGGCCGTTGCCCGCCGCCACGCTCTGCAGCGCGGGGCCGAGTGGGATCATCGTGGCGATCAGCCCCAGCATGGGCGACAGGCGGCTGAGCAGGCGCACGGGCTCCACCTGGCGCACCAGTTGCAGCTCCAGCTCTTCCATCGACAAGCCAGGGGCCACGCGCAGCGAGCGGTACTGCGGCTGGCGCCAGCGCTGCCACGCCTCCATGAGCGTGGCGCCGCCCGACCACAGCGCGTAGACAAACGCCAGCCCCACCAGCACCAGCACCGGCCACAGCAACGACTGCGCAACCTGCGAAAAACCCGATTCGATGTTCATGCTTGCACTTCCTTCATTCCTTGGTGGTTGTTCTTGCGTTGCAGGGAGGGCAGCGCCATCCACATGCCATCCAGATGCCGCACGTGGATGCGGTGGTCAAACACGCTTTCCAGCGCGGCGTGGGTATCGGGCGCATCACAAGCGCCCTGGTGCAGCACGCGGCCCTGTGCCATCACCACCATGTCGTCGGCCTGCAGCGCCAGCGACACCTCGTGCAGCACGCTGACCACCGTGCCTCCCGCATCGACCAGCGCACGCATGGTGTGCAGCCAGTCGGTCTGGTGCGGCGGGTCCAGGTTGGCCAGGGGCTCGTCCATCAGCAGCACCTGCGCCTGCACCGCCAGAGCGCGGGCCAGCAGCACGCGCTGGCGTTCGCCGCCCGACAGCTGCGACAGCGGGCGGTGGCGCCAGTCCCAGGCCTGCGTGGTGCGCAGCGCCTGCTCCACGGCCGCATGGTCAGCGGCACCCGGCGGCGCCAGCCAGGCCTGGTGCGGCAGGCGGCCCAGCATGGCCACGTCGTAGCTCGTGAGGTCGTCGGCCGAGCCTTCGTTCTGGCCCAGCCAGGCGAGCTGGCGGGCACGTTCACGCGCCGGGATTTGCGCCAGCGGGCGGCCGAGCAACAACACGTCGCCCTGCACCGCCACACGTGGCAGCAGGCCCGCCAGCACCTTGAGCAGGGTGGACTTGCCCGCGCCGTTGGGGCCGACGATGCTGGTCCAGCGTCCGGCGGGCAATTGCAGGTCAATGCCCTGCAATATCGAGCGATTCCCGATGCTGGCGCTTATTCCATTTGCACTGATAGCTATTGATTTCATAGCGCACCTCCTTGCGAGGTGCGCCGGTGCATGAGCCACAGCAGATAGGTGCCGCCCAGGGCCGCCGTGAGCACGCCCACGGGCAGCTCCTGCGGCGCCAGCAGCCAGCGCGCCAGGATGTCGGCCGCCATGAGCAACACCGCGCCCATCAGGCTGGAGAGCACGATGTGCCGTTCGTGTGTCACGCGCACGATGGAACGCACCAGGTGCGGGGCCGCCAGCCCCACAAAGGCGATGAGCCCCGTCTGCGCCACCGCCGTGCCCGTGGCCAGCGCCATGGCAGCCACCAGCCCGACACGCATGGGCATGAGCGGCAGGCCCAGGCTGGCGGCCGTGGCCTCGCCCAGCGTGAGGCCGTCGAGAGCGCGCGCCAGCATCCAGGCAACCACCGAGCACAGCGCCCAGGCCACGGCCATGAGCAAGCAGGCCGCCCAGCCCACAAAAGCCGTGCTGCCCAGCGTGAAGGCCTGCATGGCCTGCAGGATGTCGGGCGAGGCCAGTTCCACCAGGTCACGCAGCGCACCCAGCACCACGCCCACAATCACCCCCGCCAGCAACAAGCGCAGCGTGTGCTGCACGCCCTTGGCGAGCAGCAGCGTGAGCACCACCGCCCCCGCCGCGCCCAGGAAAGCCATGCCCGTGATGCCAATGCGCGCCAGCCACTGCGCCGCCACCGGTGACACGCCGAACATGGCCATGGCCACCGCCCCGCCCAGCGCGGCGCCCGAGGCGCTGCCCAGCAAGTACGGGTCGGCCAGCGGGTTGCGGAACAGCCCCTGCGCCACCGCGCCTGACAGGCCCAGCAGCGCACCCGCCAGCCACGCACCCAGCGTGCGCGGCAGGCGGATGTCCCACACGATCTGCCAGGCGACGGGGTCGCCGTGCATGCGCAGCACGCTGTCAAAGCCCGTGCTGCCCACGCTGGCGCCACACACGGCCAGGATCACACTCGCAAGCAGTAGCCAGGCGGCACACCATGCCGCGCGGCGGCTGGCGGAACCGGTTGGCAGGTCCATCGGGACGCTGGTCATGGGGCCTTGTCCACCAGGCAGCGCGCCATGATGCGGGCGGCTTCGGCCATGCGCGGGCCAGGCCGCACCACCACATCCGAATCACCCGGGCCGAACACGCACAGCCGGTTGTCACGGATGGCGCGCATGGTGGCCCAGCCGGGGTACGGCACCATGGCCTGCATGCTGCGGTTGCCGATCATGATGATGTCGGGGTTGGCGCGCACCACAAACTCGGGGTTCAGACGCGGGAACGGACCGAGCGACGCCGGCACCACGTTGCGCACCCCCAGCCGGGTGAGCGATTCGCCGATGAACGACGCCTCGCCCGCCGCGTAAGGCCCGCGACTCACCTCGAAGTACACGCGCGCGTTCTTGGCCTTGGGCGGTAGGGACTGTGCCGCCGCGAGCACGCCCGCATCGATCACGCGCCAGAGGCGGTCAGAGCCCTGCGCGCGGGGCACGCCCAGCAGGTCGCTGACAGTGCCCAGCACGCGGCGCACGTCGGCATGGGTCTTGGGCTCCAGTTGCACCACCGTGAGGCCCAGCGCTTCCAGCCGGTCGCTGGCGCGCGAGCTGACGGACATGAGCACCAGGTCCGGCTTGAGCGCCACGATGGCCTCGATGCTCGGGTCGATACCACCGCCCACCTTGGGCAGCTTGCCGATCACGGCCTCGGGCCAGTTGGAATAGCGGTCCACCCCCACCAGCCGGTGGCATTGCTCCAGCTCGCACACGCTTTCCGTCAACGAGGGCAGCAGACTCACGATGCGCTGCGGCGGCCGGGGCAGCGAGACCTCGCGGCCCCGGTCGTCCTTGATGTGCACCGGCTGCGCACGCGCCAGCCCGGCCATGAGCAGGCCCAGCAACAACAGGATGGCGATGACCCACAGGATGCGGCGCACGGGGGTTGGTTTCATAGTTTCATTTCAAGGTCAATGGCAGCCCGGCGGCCATCAGCGTCACGCGCGGGCACACCTGGGCCACCTGCTGGTTCAGCGTGCCCAGCGCATCCACGAAAGCGCGCACCTCGCGTCCCATCGGGATGACCCCCAGGCCAATTTCGTTGCCCACCAGAACAACGGGGCCGGGGGATTTCCGAACCGCTATCAAAAACATAGCTGCTTGCGCTTGCCAATCAAGCGCCAGAGCCTGTTTTTGTTCAAAATTCATGGTTTCCACGCCCATGGGCATGGTCCAGTGGGTGAGCCACAGCGTGAGGCAGTCCACCACCAGCAGGGTCTGCGGCGTGCTGAGCCGCGTGAGGGCTGCGGCCACGTCGTGCGGCTCTTCCACCGTCTGCAGACCCGGCACGCGCTCGGCGCGGTCGCGCTGGTGGCGGGCGATGCGCTCGCGCATTTCGTCGTCCCAGGCTTGCCCCGTGGCAATCAACACCGCGCGGTGGTCGCTGGATTGCGCCAGCCAGTCGCGCGCCAGCAGCTCGGCGCGGCGCGACTTGCCGCTTTTCTGGCCACCGAGAATGAGTTCAGTGGTGATGGGGTGCGGGGTGGGGGTCATGACGAAACGCCTCCCAGCAGATGCGCCACCGCCTCAGGACTGGACGGGAACCACGCATGGAAATAACTGGCGTGGAGGCTGCCCTGCTGGTACAGCGCCTCACCCGCATCCGGTGCAACCGCCTCGTTCGGACGGGCCGTGCGGGCCACCACAGGCGCATTGCTGTCGCTGGTGGAGTAATGGAACGTATGGCCGCGCAGGGTGTTCCCCGCCACGGTCAGTTGCTGCGGCCCGAGCGCCGCCAGGCGTTTTTGCATGACCACGCGGCCGGGCAGCAGCCCCCACAGCGGGGCCGTGCTGCCATCGGCCAGGGTGATGGATTCAAACAGCGCCATCATGCCGCCGCACTCGGCCCACAGGGGCTTGCCTGCGGCCCCATGGGCGCGCAGGCTGGCTTGCATGCCGGTGTTGGCGGCGATCTGCACGGTGTGCAGCTCAGGGTAGCCGCCGGGCAGCCACACGGCATCGCAGTCGGGCAGCGCCGCGTCGTGCAGGGGCGAAAAGAACTCCACGCGTGCACCCATTTGCGTGAGGCACTCCACATTGGCGGCATAGATGAAGCAGAACGCCGCATCGCGCCCCACGGCCACGGTGCGGCCTGCCAACAGCGGCGGCACGGCGGCTCCCACTGAGGGAGCCGGAAACTCCACGGCCCAGCGCTGCAGGTCCTCCAGCGTCATCTGGCCCAGGGGCGTCGCCGCCAGGGCATCGGCGGCGGCGTCCAGCCGCTGCAGACTGTCGGGCAGCTCATGCGCCGCGACCAGACCCAGGTGGCGTTCGGGCAGCAGCGCCGAACCGGCCTTGCCCGAAGCGGGCGCGGTGCCGGACTGCACCCGCATCAGCGCCCCCATCCAGTCGTCGGCGTCGTGCAAGCCCCCCTGCAGCATGTCGGCGTGGCGCGTGCTGCCCACGCGGTTGGCCAGCACGCCGGCCCAGGGCAGGCCCGGGCGATAGTGGCGCAGGCCAAAAGCCAGCGCGCCAAACGTGCCTGCCATGGCCGAGGCATCGACCACCGCCAGCACGGGCACACCAAAGTGCCGGGCCAGGTCGGCCGCGCTGGGGGTGCCGTCAAACAGCCCCATCACCCCTTCGACCAGGACCAGGTCCGACTCGCGCGCCGCGTCATGCAGACGCTGCGCGCAGTCCGCCTCGCCATTCATCCAGAGGTCGAGCTGGTGCACCGGCGCCCCGCTGGCCAGCTGGTGCCAGTGCGGGTCCAGAAAATCCGGCCCACACTTGAACACCCGCACCCGCCGCCCCTGGCGCGCATGCAGGCGCGCCAGGGCGGCGGTGACGGTGGTCTTGCCCTGCCCGGAGGCCGGGGCTGCGATCAGCAGCGCGGGGCACCTGGTCATTTCAGCAACCCTGTGGGACATATGCCCGGCATGCCTATGAAACTGGCACGCGCGAAGCCAGTGCCACCGTGGAACTGGCTCCGCCAGGCCACGGGTGGCGTCCCCCCGTGGGGGGAAGGCGCGCAGCGCCTCAGGGGTGGCTTCATTGCGGCGCCCACTTCACACCGACGTACACCGTGCGGCCTGCGGTGGCGTAGGTGCGGGCCAGCTGGTAGTCCTTGTCGGCCAGGTTGTCGATGCGGGCCAGCAGCGTGTAGTCACGCGCAATGCGGGTGCTGGCGTAGAGGTTGAACAGCGCGTAGCCGCCCAACACGTTGGTGTTGGCCACGGTGTCGAAGCGGCGGCCTGATGCCTGCACTTCGGCGCCCACGGTCCAGCCCGCCAGGCGCGTGTCGGCGCCGAAGGTGGCGTGCTGCTTGGCGCGGCGCGCGAGCTGCTTGCCGGTGTCCAGATCACGCGGGCGTTGCAGATCGATGGAGCCATGCAACTGCACATCGCCCACGCGGTGCGAGCCGGCAAACGTCACGCCCTTGTACTCGGCCCGGGCCGTGTTGGCGTAGCAGCCAAAGTCCGACAGGCAGGTGCCGGGGCCGGAGAACGAGATCAGGTTGCTCACGCGATTGCGGAACAGCGTGGTGGAGAACGTGCTCTTGCCCTGGGCGTAGCGCAGCGCCACTTCGGCATTGCGGCTGCTTTCGGGGCGCAGCGTGGCCACGCCGTATTCGCTGAAGCGGTGGTACAGCGTGGGCGCGCGGAAGGCCGTGCCCACCGACGCCGTGGCGCGCCACTGCGGTGTGATGGCATAGCCGTAGGCCACGCTGCCGGTGCTCTTGCCGCCAAACTCGCTGTCGGAATCGTGGCGCAGATTGAGCTGCACGGTGTGACCTGCAGCGTTGTAGCCATAGCCCAGGGCCAGCGCGTCCTGCGAGCGTTTGGCATCGATGGGAGCGTTTTCCAGGCGGTCTTCGCGGCGCTCCAGCGCGGCCGTGACCAGGTGCGCGCCCTGGCGCCATTCATTCTGGAAGTAATAGCCGCGCAGGCGCGTGTCACTCAGATAGGGCGAGGGGCGGGTTTCGTATTCATCGCGGGAGTCGGTGATGGACAGGCGCGTCTTGTAGGCGCTGCTCCACTGCGCGATCCAGTTGAGGCCCAGGGCGTGCATGGTGTGCAGGTTGCGGTCGTCCTTGCCCAGCCCGCTGTCATAGCCGCTGTTGGATTCGTTGACCATCAGCGTACCTTCCAGCCGGTGCGCCGCATCGACCTGCAGGCCCACGCGGGCATGGCCCGCCGTGGTGCGGTAGCCGTCGCGGTCGGGGTTCTGGGTGGCCAGCGTGCGGGCGTTGAAGCCTTTGCTGTCATCGCGCGCAAAGCCCAGCGCGTAGTCCACGGTGCCACTGGCACCGCTGATGCCGGCTTCCACCTTGGTGGTGTTGTGGTTGCCAATGCCCACGCCCACATAGGGCGCCACGCCGTTCTCGCCGCGCTTGGTGAAAATCTGCACCACGCCACCCATGGCATCCGAGCCATACACGGCGCCAGCCGGGCCGCGCAGCACTTCGATGCGGTCGATGAGGCCCAGCGGAATGCTCTCCCACGGCGCGCCGCCGGTGGACTGCGAATCGATGCGCACCCCGTCGATGTACACCGCGGTGAAGCGCGATTCGGCACCGCGCAGGAACACACCCGTGGTAGTGCCCGGGCCACCATTGCGCGAGAACTCCACGCCAGGCAGGCGGCCCAGCAGGTCGGCCAGGCCGGTGGCGCCACTGTTCTCGATCGTTTCACGGTCCACGATGGAGATGTCGGCCACTAGGTCAGCGAGCGGCTGGGGCGTGCGCGTGGCAGCCACCACAGTTTCGGAAAGCGACGGCGTGCGCAGATTCTGGGCCAGCAGTTCGCCGTTTGCGGAGGCGGTTTGCGCCATGGCAGTGCAGGCAGTGCCGACAGCCAGGGTCACTGCGGCAATACGGTGAACAGGCAGGCGCAGCAACGCCACAGGGCGCGCACGGAGGGTACGGATTTTCATGGGGATCATCGTCAACAAACAACCCGGGCCGGCCTCCCGCCAGCATATGGGTGATACAGCCGCGAAGCGCCCAAGCGGGCGCACGCAGCCACCGTGTTGGCCGGTATCCGGGCTGGCGGAACACCCCCCAATGCCTTCCCATGCGCTTGTTCAAGGCACACAGTGGCTTATGGATGGAGAGAGAATCGGATGATTCGTCCGCTGACCGTTGCGGGGGCAGCGCAGGCTGGGCGCGCCAGGTTTGGCGCCTCCTCCCTGCTTCCCGTTGAACTGCGGCATGTGAACCACACCGCGAGCACCAACAGCGGGATTTTACGACCGTTTACAACCCGCAACCCTACAATCGAGGGCTGTATGGCAACACCGTCCCCCACCGACCAGATCGCCGAGCGCGTTGACCGCCTGCTTTTGCGCCACGCAGAACTGCAACGCACCAACGCGTTGCTGACTGACCAGGTGGCTGCGCTGACGCAGGAGCGGGACTCCCTCAAATCACGCCTCAGTGCTGCGCGCGCCCGCGTCGATGCACTGCTGGAGCGCCTGCCCGCAGCAGCCCCCGTCGTCACGAAGGAAGCCGAATGAAGCAAATCGAGGTGCAGATCCTGCAGCAAAGCTACTTGCTGACCTGCCCCGAGGGCCACGAAAGCCGCCTGCTGGATGCCGTGGAGCGCGTCGATACCGCCATGACGCGCATCCGCGATGCGGGCAAGGTCCGCGCCCGCGAACGCATCGCCGTGCTGGCGGCCTTGAATCTGGCCTTCGAGATCGCCGACCGCGAGGCAGCCGACTTGGCAGCAGGCGCCGCTGCCAAAGCAGCCAGCCCGGCCATCGCAACCGGTAGCACGGGTCAGCAGGAAACCCTCTTGCCCGACGAAGACCAGCAGCGCCTTCATGGCCTGGTGCAGCGGCTGGACCAGGCACTGGGCGACGACGGTCGCCTTCTTTGACAAGGCCCTGCCTGCCGGACATCGCATCCAGGTCGGCGGTGGCGCATGCAGAACCGACCCCTTGCTGCACGTCCCAAAAGCTTACGGGCTTTACATGCCCCCATATCTGCGGTGCAAGGCGCCAGCGCCTACAATGACGATGTCTGCGAAGCCGCCGGGCTTTATATTTCCTTGAACCAATGCTCAACGAGCTCGGGCTTGGTACATTGCCCGGTGAGCGTGATCATCTCGCGTCAGATGAACCCAACGCTTGGCTGCCCTCGCCCACCTGAACCCCCGGTTCAGGATGAGAGTCCGGTGGCATTCGCAGACACCTTATTCCGCATGCTCCTGTCACCGCAACCAAACGCTGCAGCACCTCCGACAGGGCATTTCTCCGCGCGTCCCCGCCCTCGTTCCACCCTTGCCTGACTGTGCGCCATGCTCGATCCCTTGCTGATTGTTGAACTCGGTGTACTTGGTCTGGCTACAGGTTTTCTGGCAGGGCTGCTGGGCATTGGCGGTGGCATGCTGCTGGTGCCTTTCTTGACCTACATCCTGGGCGCGCAGAAGGTGGCTCCCGATCTCGCAGTGAAGATGGCGATTGCCACATCGATGGCCACCATCATGTTCACATCGATCTCCAGCGTGCGGGCTCACCACCAGCGTGGCGCGGTGCGATGGGACATCGTGAAACGCCTGGCACCCGGCATCGTGCTGGGCGGGTTTGTGGCCAGCCTGGGCGTGTTCGCCCTGCTCAAGGGTTCCTTCCTGGCCATCTTCTTCGCCTTGTTCGTCAGCTTCTCCGCCACACAGATGTTCCTGGACAAAAAACCCGCCCCCACGCGCCAGATGCCCGGTGGGGCTGGCCAGGTGGCTGCAGGTGGCGTGATCGGATTCCTGTCGGGCCTGGTAGGTGCCGGTGGCGGGTTCGTGAGCGTGCCATTCATGACCTGGTGCAACGTGCCCATCCACAATGCCGTGGCCACCAGCGCTGCGCTCGGGTTTCCAATTGCGCTGGCGAATGTGGTGGGCTATGTGATCGGCGGGCAGAACGTGAGCGGATTGCCTGCGGCTTCGCTGGGCTACATCTGGCTGCCCGCGCTGGCAGTGATCGCGACCTGCAGCGTCCTCACCGCCCCATTGGGCGCCAAGGCCGCGCACAGCCTGCCAGTCAAGCAGCTCAAGCGCGTGTTTGCGTCCTTGTTGTTCGGATTGGCGGCCTACATGCTTTGGAAGGGCATCGCGGCGTTTTAAGCCTTGCGAACGCCCCCGGGGCAGCCGGGGTGGCGCAGCAGCAGGATGGCCTCAGTTCTGGACTGGACTGCGCCGGCCCTGCGCCTTCAAGGGCAATGGTTTGCTGAGCAAGGCTCGAAACTCTTGGGCGGGAAGGCCAGGTGCACAGAGAAACCCCTGGTAGTGGTCGCACTGCATCTGCAGCAGCACCGCCTGTTGGGTTTCTGTTTCCACCCCCTCTGCCACCACCTCAATGTGCATGGCACGCCCCATGCTGATGATGGCGCTCACGATGGCCCGGTCACCATCATCGTCGGGCAGGCCGCGCACAAACGACTGGTCGATCTTGAGCTTGCTGATCGGCAGCTTCTTGAGATACGCGAGGCTGGAATATCCCGTACCAAAATCATCGATGGCCAAGCCAATCCCAAGGCCGGCGAGGACACGCAGACGCTGCTCCATTTCCTGCGCATCCTGCAGCAGGATGGTTTCGGTCAGCTCCAGCTCCAGCAACGTGGGCGGCAGCTGGTGCACGGCCAGCAGCCGGGTGATACGGTCCACGAAATCCGGCTGCCGGAACTCCAGCGCCGACACGTTCACGGAGATCATGATCGGCATGCCACTGTGCATCCAAACCGCCGCCTCGCGCACAGCCTGCTCCATGACCCACGCGCCCAGAGTGACAATGTAGCCTGACTCCTCCGCCAGGGGAATGAACTGCCCCGGCGATACGGCGCCGAACTCGGGGTCGGTCCAGCGGATCAGGGCCTCCGCCCCCGTGATGCGCCCGGTGGCCATATTGACCTGCGGCTGGTAGTGCACCGCCATGCGGTCCAACCCCAGCGCCTGGCGCATCGCATGCTCCATCTGCATGCGGGAAAGCAGATTGGCGTTCATCTGCGGCTGGTAAAAGCCATAGCTGCCACGCCCCCGTTCCTTGACCCGGTACATGGCCGTATCGGCCTGCTTGATGAGGTCGTCCAGCGTTGCACCATCCTGCGGATACAACGCAATACCAATGCTGCACTGAATGGAGAAACCCATGCTGTCGAGCATGAAAGGGTTGAGCATGTCTTCCAGGATACGGCGCGCCACACTCTCTGCCACTACGGCATCTCCACCATGCAGGTAGATGACAAACTCGTCGCCGCCCAGTCGGCACAACATATCCGTCTGGCGCAGGCAGGCCTGCAGGCGCTCGGCGACCAGTTGCAGCACACGGTCCCCAAAGGGATGGCCCAGGGAGTCATTGATGATCTTGAAACGGTCGAGGTCCAGGAACAGGATCGCAAAACCCGTGTCGCTCTGGCGCGCCCCCTGAATGGCCGTGTCCACCCGCTGCGACAACAGCAGGCGGTTGGGCAGGCCGGTGAGCACGTCGCTGTAGGCCAGCTCCTCGATGCGCTTCTGGGCCGCATGCTGCAGCGTCAGGTCACGCATGAAGCCGATGCTCTGCACCAGGCGCCCTTCATCGTCGCGCAGCGCCACCCATGACAGCTGCACCGCGCAATAGGTGCCATTGTCCCTGGGGAGCCACAGCTCGCCCTCCCAGAAACCATCCTCCGCCCAACCCTGCAGCACCTGCTCCATGAAAGCCGCATCCGAACCCCCTCCGAACAAAGAAGCGGCCATGCATCCTTCGAACGATTTGGCAGAAGGCCCTACTAGGCGCTCGCAACCCGGGTTCATGCGCAGGACCCGGTGATGGCTATCGGCGATGAAGATGGCGTCGAGACTGGACTCAAACACCCGGGCTGCGAGCCTGAGGCTGACCTGTATCTCCGTCTGGCGAGTAATGTCCCGGTAGGAATACACGCGCCCCACGGGCAGCCCCTGGCCAAACTGGGGCACGGTCCGCAACTCCAGCACCAGGCCACTCTTCAACACCAGTATGTCTGTACTCTCCTGCATCGGCTCACGTGCAATGGCCGCCAGGCGCTCCGAGTAGGCACGTGCGTCTTCCACTTGGGCCGCCATGTGCGCATACACCGCCGCATCGTTGCGCTGCACCAGCAAATCACGGGGAATATTCCACAACTGCGCAAGCCGCTGGTTGAAGGCCCGCACCCGGCCATCAAGGCTGCAGACGAGCATGCCATCGGCTGCGGAATCCAGCGTCGCGCGCAGTTCAGACAACAAAGTTTCCAGCTCGCGCTCGGTGGCATCCTGGACACTCCGGTCCAGCATCGTCAGCATGAAAACGGTGCCCGAAGCCCCTTCTCCCGGAACGCGTGTCACGCGCCGGTCAACCGGCACCAGAGCTCCATCTGCGCGCAAAAGGCTGGTGTGGGAATGGATGCCGTCTGCAACCACCTGCGCTGACTCCCCCCAGAACGCAACATCCTGTGGTGTGGAAGCCAGACGCAGCACTGGCGTGCCAACCATAGAGGCCGCAGGCAAACCCACCAGCCGCTGCGCTGCGGCATTCGCATGAAGGATGAGCAGGCTGGCCTCATCGACCAACCAGACAGCTTCCTGCAAACCGTCGAGCCAGCCGTGGGACTGCACAACGGTCACGAACCAGCCTCTTCGGGGCCGGGGCTGACTGCGCGCTCGAAAAAGTAGCAGATACGCTGACGGGGGGAAAGGTAGTCCAGGGCATCGCGTGGCAATTGCGCGGGCTTGAGACTGCGCCGGATGCCCAGCTCTGGCACGGTTTCCAGATCCAATATGGGCGCCTCATCCTTGGGGACCCGGGAGTCATGAACAATGACCTTGGGCCGCAGGGGGCGCGAAGAATTGACTGAAGCGACGATCGCATAACGGTCGTTGACCAGCTGGACGATGGAGCCCGGTGGGTACACCCCCATCATGCGGATGAATGCACCCAGGACCACAGAATCAAACCGCGCCTTGAGCTGCGCAAAGATGACTGACAGCGCCTCGTGGGGCGTGAGCGCATCCACTCCGTTGGCAGGGTTGCACATGCGGTCATACCGATTGACCAACGCAAGCACCTGGCTCGCACGCCCCAAGTCGGGCCCTGACAGCCGCAATGGAAACCCGCTGCCATCGGCCATCTCATGGTGCCTGGCAACGGCGGTAAGCACGGCTTCGGGCAAGCCCATGCGCGTGGCCAGCGCCACAGACTCACCCACATGGGTTTCGTAGCGCGTGCGCTCCATCGGAATCATCGAGGGCGTAGGTTGCCTGAGATTCGGTGGCAGCTTGAGCTTGCCCAGGTCATGAATCAGCGCCGCGATGCCAAGGTCGTGCAGCTCGGCACTTTTCATACCCAGTGCGCGGCCCAGCAACAGAGAGATCACCATCACGTTGATCGGATGCAGGGCATTGCGCTCGCCGACACCTTCTGACAACAGCCGGATGACGGAATCCCCGTTTTCGAGGAGCTCGGCCACACATCCGGACACCAGCGTATCGCCTTTGGCACGCGCCTGGTCGGGGTGCTCGGAGACCACACGCTCCAGCGCCTGGTATTGGCGGGTGGCCTCTCCAAATCGCTGGTCACAGACTGCCAGAGTCCGGTTCTGGGCTTCCAGCAGTTCACGCCTGCGCAGCGCCTCCGGGTCCACGGTCGCGGCGGAGCCTGCCGCATCCAGTCCGTTCAAGGACGGTGCCTTCATTTCCGGGACGCTCCAGGCGGCGGGGACAAGTTCCCTCAGTTCTGGATCACTTTTCTTGGGGAGATAACGTACCTCGGTGAGCCCCAGTTCACGCAGGGTGGCAATCTGTTCCGCCGACGCCACGCGAAAACTGCTCACCGGGAACGGATGATGCATCCAGCCCAAGTCGAGCTGGATGTACATGCCGACACGCAGTTGGCTGATGTCGATGAGGATGGAAGAGTTCACTTCGGGGCGTGTGAAACATGGCGACTTCAATGCCACCAATGGTTACATAGATTATCGCCAGTTCGGGGGCCTTGTCGAAGGACTGCGCCTGCACCGCAGCGGCGCGGCAACACTTGGCTGCGTCCGCGCAGCCCACCCCAGATCACCCTTGTATAGACATGGGTTTAAAGGAACTCGTCAACCCCTTTGCTCTGCAACTTCCGGTTGAAAACAAGCTAACGGCACCACAGCGATGGTTTGTAGACCAAGTCCATCCACAGTGCCCAGCTGGCGACTGCGCAGAGTAAGCCCCCCGCGATACGGGTCCCCCAGTCCGCACGCGCTGTATTGATCCGTGTTTTCAGCCGTGCCCATGCCCACGGCCCGCCCACCAGCCACACACCGCTGCCCAGGCCAAACAACGCCATGGTCAACGCCCCTTCCAAGGGTCCACCGCTCAGGGCGGCTACCAACAGGGCCGAATAAAGCAATCCACAGGGCATCAGCGCCCAGAGTCCCCCTGCAGCGAGAACCCCGCCAGGGGCGCTGACAAGCGGCTTGACATGTGACCACACAGTGCGACCCGCCTGCTCCACCCATTGGGGCTGGCGGGCCTGGACCATCATCATCAACCCCCAGGCCATCACCGCGACATGGACCAGGGTCCACGCCGGGCGCAGCGCCGCCGTCTGTTGGGTCAACCATGCCAGACTGTCCATGGCGAGCGCGGCCAAACCGCCCGCCACGGCATACCCAGCCAGCCGACCGACATGGAAAGCAGCCGTGCGCCGAATGACACCACCCCGAGGCATCCATTGCACAGTTTGGACCGTCTGCGAGGAAGCCTGTACCTCCAAATTCCCACCCGTCTTGGGCAAACTCCGCGACTCTCCCTGCCCCACCAACGCTGCGCAGGGCGCGGAGCACATGGCTAAGCAATGGGACCCGCCAACCAGTCCCATCAGCAAGGCGGTCGAGGCAACCGTTGCAATCATGAGAGTCAGATGATGCGCGAAAAACGGGCTCGGTTGCGATCTGCCTGCAGGTAACGGTCAAAAACCATGGCGATGCCGCGCACGAAGAACCAGCCCATGGCCGTCACCTCGACCCCGTCGGGTCTCACCACGACGAGTCCCTGCTCAGCCATGGTTTCCAGTTGCTCCAGCTCGGCAGAGAAGTAAGCCCGAAAGTCGATCAACCAGGCCTGCTCCATGGGCTCAAACAACAACTCGCCCTGGCACATCAACGCCATGATGACGGCGCGGCGTACCAGGTCATCGCGGGTCAGGGCGAGCCCACGCACCACTGGCAAGCGCCCCTGGTCCAGAAAATCGTAGTACTCGTCCAGAGTTTTTGCGTTCTGGCTGTAGGTCGCCCCCACCCGGCCAATCGCCGACACGCCCAGGCCAATCAGATCGCAATCGGGCTGTGTGCTGTAGCCCTGGAAGTTGCGGTGCAGACGGCCCTGGCGCTTGGCAACCGCCAATGCGTCGGCCGGCAACGCAAAGTGGTCCATGCCCACATACACGTACCCAGCGTCCATGAAGGCAGCCAGCGAGCGGGACAGCATCGACACCTTGCCCGCCCCTGTGGGCAACTCGGCAGAAACAATGCGGCGCTGGGGCTTGAAGCGCTCCGGCAGGTGGGCATAGGCATACAGGGCGATGCGGTCAGGCCGCAGCTGCACAACTTGGGCCAGCGTGCGATCAAACGACTCGGGCGTCTGGCGCGGCAGGCCGTAGATCAAGTCCACATTGATGGATTCAAAGCCCAGCGAACGTGCGGACTCCACCAGCGAAAACACTTGCTCGGCAGGCTGTATGCGATGAACAGCCTTTTGAACCTCAGGATCAAAATCTTGCACTCCAAAACTCAGTCGGTTGAATCCCAGTTCCGCGAGCACGGCAAGGCGGTCGGCATTGACGGTTCGCGGATCTACTTCAATCGAATACTCTCCGCCCGGCGCGAGTGAGAAGCTGCGCTTGAGCATGGCCATGAGTTCACGCAAGCCGTCGTCGGACAAAAAAGTAGGCGTACCGCCACCCAGGTGCAGCTGGCTCACCACCTGCCCCGTGCCGCAGTGCGCTGTGTGCAGATCGATTTCGCGGCTCAGGTACCGCAGATAGGTATCTGCCCGATCATGGTGTTTGGTGATGATCTTGTTGCATGCACAGTAGTAACACAGCGACTCGCAAAAGGGGATGTGCACATACAGCGACAACGGCAACGCCTTCGCCATGGAGCCCAGCCTGCGCTGCTCCAGTGCAAGCGCATAGTCGTCCTGCCCAAACGCCTCGACGAAACGGTCGGCGGTTGGATAAGAGGTATAGCGGGGCCCTGGCACGTCGAAACGGCGCAGAAGATCAGGCGAAACAGCAGTCATGGGCAAATTCCTTGCGTACACTTTGACTGTGCCGTAAGCTGCTCCTCATGTCCTTGACCTGAATCAAGTGATGCACGGGGCCGAACAGCGACAATTTGATGCATGTCATTCGCCCATCCGTACCCACAAGCCTGTCTTACAGGCAGATGAGGCGATATGCTCAAACCTAACCCAGCATCTGTGCCTATGAACCCGCTCACCATCAAAGTCGCCTGCTCTAACTGCAACCTGCGCGAGCTGTGCATGCCGGTTGGCCTGAGCGAAGACCAACTGCAACGCATTGACGAAGTCGTTGCCGTCCGCCGCAAGATCAAGCGGGGCGGAACGCTGTTTCGCAACGGCGAAGCCTTCACATCGCTCTATGCCATCCGCACCGGCTTCTTCAAGACCTGTGTAGCCACCGAAGATGGGCGCGACCAGGTCACTGGTTTCCAGATGGCGGGCGAGATTATCGGCCTGGATGGCATCGTGAACGATCACCATACCTGCGACGCAGTGGCCCTGGAAGACGCAGAAGTCTGCGTCATGCCCTTTGACCGCATCGAAGAACTGTCCCGCGAGGTCACCGCGCTGCAACACCATGTGCACAAGATCATGAGCCGCGAGATCGTGCGTGAGCATGGGGTGATGCTGCTCTTGGGCAGCATGCGCGCCGAGGAACGCCTGGCAGCGTTTCTGCTGAACCTTGTGCAACGCTTGCATGCCCGTGGGTTTTCACAGTCCGAACTCGTACTGCGCATGACGCGTGAGGAAATTGGCAGCTACCTGGGGCTCAAGCTCGAAACCGTGAGCCGCACATTTTCCAAGTTTGTGGAAGAAGGTATTGTCGAGGTCAAGCAGCGCCATGTGCGCATCCTGGAAACCGATGCGCTCAAGCGCATCGTGAACAACCAGCAGGCCTGCCACTGACCAAGGCGATGCGTTGGCGGCGGCCTCTCTCCATATCTACCGGCCAGCTACCGCAGCCCATCAAGGGCAAGATGAAGTCTTTCGACAGTCATCGGGGCGATCCCCTTCGGGGACCGGGCAGCGGTTGAGTTCAAAGGGCGACATCGCCAACAATGTCGTCAATGCGCTGGACGCCATGGTGATCATCCAGAACGCGAAAAAAGCAAGCGTGTAGACGCCCTGACGCGACAACGCCAACGGCTGCCCAAACCAGTGCAAGTCCTGCGGATCCACCATCGCAAAAACCAGCACCTCCATGACGCCTGCCATCAAGAAGGCGGGCCATGCAATCCACATCAGGCGTTGCGTCCACATTGATTTTTCTCCTGGTAAGGCCGGGCAGACAAACCGCACGGCCAGGGGGTGTTCAGCGGGGCTGGTCCTGGACCGGAGTTGCCGCATGGTTGCGGCCTTTCATCGCGGGAGCCAGGCTCTTGTGTGGAGTCTCCAGCGTCTTGTTGATCTCGATGCCCTGGCGGTAATAGTCCTCGGCGATCACGGGGTCGGGGCGCGAAATCGCCAGCCAGAGGGTGACAAAACCCGCAATGATCACGATCACAGGACCAGCGATGATCAGCCAGACATGGCCGAACTTCCACCATGGCGCCGTAGCGGAAGGGGCAGTGCCGAGGGCGGAACTGGATGGCATGTGATGACTCCTCAAAAATATTTTTCGTCAAAGCAAGGCCCGCGAAGACCTTGCACCAGTGTGCACGCGCGTTACCGCGGCACCAGAAACACGGATTTCTCAGTCACATGGGCGGCCCCGCCGAGTGCCTGCACGTCGAACTGCACGACGTGCGATCCTGAAGGCGCCGAACCATACGGTATCTGCAGTCGGACAGCCACCCACCGGGACTCCGCCGCTCCGATTTCCACCTCAGCATCGGACGCCACTTCCAGCCCTTCAAGGCCACGCGCACCGATGCGATAGCGTTGGGGTCCTTCGGTTGCATTCATGATCTGCAGGCGGTAGATGTTCTCCAGCTTGCCACCGGCGACGATGCGAGAGAGCGCAGCGCGGTCACGCACAACATCGACCTTGAGCGGCGTGCGCGTGACAAGGCTCGCCATCATGCCCACGCACAGGGCTACCAGCACTGCGCTGTAGATCAGCACACGCGGCCGGAGTACCCGGCGCAGGATCTGCGATTGGCTCCACCGCTGCGCCACGCCGTTCTGTGTGGAAAACCGGATAAGCCCCTTTGGGTAGTGCATCTTGTCCATGACCGTGTTGCAAGCATCCACGCACAACCCGCAACCAATGCACTCATACTGCAGCCCCTTGCGGATGTCGATGCCCACGGGACATACCTGCACGCACAGCGTGCAGTCAATACAGTCACCCAGACCTTTGGCCTTGTGATCGATGTTCTTGTTTCGCGGGCCGCGCGGTTCGCCCCGCTCCACGTCATAGCTGACGATCAGCGTGTCCTTGTCGAACATGGCGCTCTGAAAGCGCGCATAGGGGCACATGTATTTGCACACCTGCTCGCGCATGTAGCCCGCATTGCCATACGTGGCAAAGCCGTAGAACAGCACCCAGAATATCTGCCAGCCCCCCTGCATCACCAGCAACTCCGCACCAAGCTCACGGATGGGCACAAAATAGCCCACGAACGTAAACCCAGTCCACAGCGCCACCGCGATCCAGATCACCTGCTTGAAGAACTTCTTGCGGACTTTCTCGAAGGTCCATGGGCCGTTGTCCAGCCGTAGTCGGGCACTGCGATCACCTTCGATCTTGTGCTCGATCCACATGAACATTTCGGTATAGACCGTTTGCGGGCACGCAAATCCGCACCACAACCGCCCCGCCACCGCCGTAAACAGGAACAGCGACAGCGCAGAAATGATGAGCAGGCCCGTGAGGTAGATGAAATCCTGGGGGTACAGAACCAGGCCGAAGATGTAAAACCGCCGAGCCCCCAGGTCAAACAGCACCATCTGGCGCTGCCCCCATTCAAACCAGGGCAGCCCGTAAAAAACGAGCTGCGTGAGAAACACCATGCCCCAGCGCCAGCGTGCAAACACGCCACTGATGGAGCGTGGATAGATTTTCTTTTGCGCCTCGTAGAGAGACACAATCTCGCCCTGCGACGAGCCATCGGATGCAATCGGTGAAATCGGGATGACCTTGCGAGCGGGCTCGCTGGGTGGCTTCATGGTGGTGTCGATCCGTTTGCTTCGAAGTACTCAGTTCAAACAATCCTTGGAGCGGCACCAAAGTACCGTCCAAGGTTTAACGTGCAGGGCGCCTACTTGCCGTTCGACAGGCCCCAGACGTAGGCCGACAGTACACCGATCTGAGCTTCTGTGAGCTTGTCCGCCTGAGCGGGCATCTGGTTGACCTTGCCGTTGTTGACCATGGCAGTAATGGCCGCCTCGCCCCAGCCATGCAGCCAGATGTCATCTGTGAGATTCGGGGCACCCAGTGCCTGATTGCCCTTGCCATCCATTCCGTGGCAGGCTGCGCATGCCGTGAACTTGGACTTGCCCAGCGAAGCACGCAGCGAATCGTGGGGGCTACCAGACAGACTCAGCACATAGTGTGAGAGATTGCGCACATCTTCAGGGGAACCCACTGCCGCAGCCATGGGAGGCATGTTGCCGACGCGACCTTTCTCGATCGTTTCCCGGATCTTCTCGGGCACGCCGCCATGAAGCCAATCGCCGTCGGCCAGATTGGGGAAGCCCTTGCTACCCCGGGCATCCGAGCCATGGCATTGCGCACAGTTGTTCATGAACAGGCGCTCGCCAATGGCCTGTGCCTGTGGGTCCTTGGCAATGTCTTCCGGCTTCATCGAAGTGAAGCGGGCATACAGCGGCTCCAGTTCGGTCTTGGCTTTGGCCATCTCGGCTTCGTATTCGCCCTTTTGCGTCCAGTTGAGCTTGCCGGTAAAGCTGCCGAGACCTGGGTAGGCCGCCAAATAGCCAAAGCCGAAGACGATGGTGATGACGAACAACCACACCCACCAGCGCGGCAGGGGGTTGTTCATCTCGACCAGGTCCTCGTCCCAGACGTGGCCAGTGGTGTTGTCGGCGGTGGCCATCACCTTCTTGCGGCCCGCCATCCACAGCAGGATGCCGCAGGCGATGATGCCGACCAGGGTCAGTGTGGTCACAAAGACCGACCAGAAATTGCTGGTGAAGTCACTCATGGGGTGTTCTCGTTCTGGTGGGATCAATCTTGTTCAAAGGGCAGCCGCGCGGCCTCGTCAAACCGGGCCTTGTTGCGGCCCCGATAGGCCCAGACCCAAATGCCGACAAAGCAGGCCATCGATGCCAGCGTGGCAACGATGCGCATGGTGGTGATGTCCATGGCGAATCTCCTTTACTTGAGCGCGCGGCCCATGACTTGCAGATACGCGATCAGCGCTTCCATCTCGGTCTTGCCCTTGACGTCGGCGGCAGATGCAGCGATCTGCTCGTCGGTGTAAGGCACCCCCACCGTGCGCAAGGCCTTCATGCGGGGGGCCACACTGGCGGGTTCCACGGCATTTTTTTCCAACCAGGGGTAGGCGGGCATGTTCGACTCGGGCACCACGTCGCGCGGATTGTTCAGGTGGATGCGATGCCATTCATCGCTGTACTTGCCCCCTACGCGGTGCAGATCGGGGCCCGTGCGCTTGCTGCCCCATTGGAAGGGGTGGTCATACACAAACTCACCCGCCACCGAGTAATGCCCGTAGCGCAGCGTTTCAGCGCGGAAGGGGCGGATCATCTGCGAGTGGCAGTTGTAGCAACCTTCACGGATGTAGATGTCACGGCCCACCAGTTGCATGGCGTTGTAGGGCTCGACACCCTTGACCGCTTCAGTCGTAGACTTCTGGAAGAACAGCGGAACGATCTCTACGAGGCCACCAATGGCGATCACCAGCAGGATCAGCACGATCATCAGGAAGTTGTTGGTCTCCACCTTTTCATGGGAGAAGCCGGTCGAATTCGATGGGTTGTTGTTAGACATGAGTTATCTCCTTCGGCTCAGGCGTGGGCCGCATTCACGGCAGGGATCGCCACCTTGACCGAACGGCCGGAGATCGCAGTCACCCACACGTTCCAGGCCATCACTACCATGCCGCCCAGGTACAGCAGACCACCGGCCACACGGATCACATAGAACGGATAGGTCGCCTTCACGCTTTCCACAAAGGTGTAGGTGAGCGTGCCGTCGGGGTTGATGGCGCGCCACATCAGGCCCTGCATCACACCAGCGATCCACATCGCGGCGATGTACAGCACGATGCCGATGGTGGCCATCCAGAAGTGCAGCTCGATTGCCTTGATGGAGTGCATTTTTTCGCGGCCGAACAGGCGGGGCACCAGGTAGTACAGCGAGCCCATGGAGATGAGGCCCACCCAGCCCAGCGCACCCGAGTGCACGTGGCCCACGGTCCAGTCCGTGTAGTGACTGAGGGCGTTGACGGTCTTGATGGACATCATCGGACCTTCGAACGTGGACATGCCGTAGAACGACAGCGACACGATCAGGAAGCGCAGGATAGGGTCGTCGCGCAGCTTGTGCCAGGCGCCCGACAGCGTCATCACACCGTTGATCATCCCGCCCCAGCTGGGGGCCAGCAGGATCAGCGAGAACACCATGCCCACCGATTGCGTCCAGTCGGGCAGCGCGGTGTAGTGCAGGTGATGGGGGCCGGCCCACATGTACGTGAAGATCAGCGCCCAGAAGTGCACGATGGACAGGCGGTAGCTGTACACCGGACGGCCTGCCTGCTTGGGGATGAAGTAGTACATCATCCCGAGGAAACCAGCGGTCAGGAAAAAGCCCACCGCATTGTGCCCATACCACCACTGCACCATGGCGTCCTGCACACCGGCATAGGCCGAGTAGCTCTTCATGAAGCCTGCAGGAATCGCAGCGCTGTTGACCACATGCAGCAAAGCCACGGCCAGGATGAACGCGCCGAAGAACCAATTGGCCACGTAGATATGTTTGACCTTGCGCACGCCGATCGTGCCAAAGAACACGATGGCGTAGGACACCCAGACCAGCGTGATCAGGATGTCGATGGGCCATTCAAGTTCTGCGTATTCCTTGCCGGACGTGTAGCCCAGCGGCAGGCTGATGGCTGCGGCCACGATGACCAGCTGCCAACCCCAAAACGTGAACGCCGCAAGCGGCCCGGCGAACAGGCGGACCTGGCTCGTGCGCTGCACGACGTAATAGCTGGTGGCGAACAGCGCGCAGCCGCCGAACGCGAAGATCACCGCGTTGGTGTGCAGCGGGCGCAAGCGCCCATAGCTGAGCCACGGAATGCCGAAGTTGAGCTCAGGCCAGGCAAGTTGGGCGGCAATGATGACGCCCACCAGCATGCCAACCACCCCCCAAACCACGGCCATGATAGAAAACTGCCGCACCACCGTATCGTTGTAGTGCGCAGCACTTGTTTTTGGAGAATCCATCGGGCACCTCTTTGTAATGCAGTAAGAGTTTGTTGCAGTCGGGGCTATCGGGCATTGACACAAGTCAACCGTCTCGGAGAATGCGCTCGCCCTCTTGTTCCACGCTCTCGAACTGGCCGTGGTACACCGCCCACCACAGCCCTCCCAGAATCAAAAGAACCAGCATCACAGACAGCGGAATCAGGAGATAAAGGATGTCCATCAGACAGGCTCCAGGGTTGTCTTCGAAAGATCCAGGGACGGCTGCAATGCGCTGCTGGCAGAAAGGACTGAGGAAGGAGACAGAGCCCCCTCCTCCTTCCGTGGCATCTCCTGCATCCCGGGCAGCGGAGGCAGGTCACGTGCGAGACGTGCCGCATTGAGCACCACCAACAATGAGCTCAGCGCCATGCCCAGCCCGGCCAGCCAGGCAGGCATCCAGCCCAACACCGCCAGCGGAACGCACAACGCGTTGTAGCCCGCCGCCCACCACAGGTTCTGGCGCACCACGCGCAAGGTGCGGCGCGCCAGCAGCACGGTCTGTGGCACCAAAGCCAGGCTGTCGCCCAGCACCACAAAATCGGCCTGCGACTGCGCCAGCGGCACTGCGCGGCCAAACGCAAAGGACACGTGCGCACCGGCCAGCACCGGGCCATCGTTCAAACCGTCGCCCACCATGGCCACCTGGTGGCCAGCAGCCTGCAGCGCCTGCAATGCAGCCAGCTTGCCCTGCGGCGTGCACTCGCCCGCCGCCTGCGCAATGCCTGCCTGTGCCGCCACACGCTGCACCGCGCCCATGCGGTCGCCCGACAGCAATTGCACCGCCACGCCACCCTGCTCCAGCGCAGCCACCACGGCGGGCGCCTCAAGGCGCAGGTCTTCCACCAGGTCGAAACGGGCCAGCTCTGACACCGGGCCATCGGCATGTTGTTCCGACAGCACCACCTGCAGCGCGGTACTGGCATCGTCCGCCGCCACGCCTGCGTGGTGCGCAGATCCGAGTCGGACCTTGCGCGCGGGCTGGACTGCGTTCCTGGTGTCGCACACCATGGCTACCAAACCCAACCCCGCTTCCTCCTGCAAACCAGCCACCCCCCAGCGACCATCACTCGCCGTAGCGGCCGCCGCCACCGCGCGCGATGCCGGGTGCATCGAGTGGCGCGCCAGGGAAGCAGCCAGGAACAGCGTTTCCTCGGCGGTCCACCCACTGGCCGTGCGCACGGCCCGCAGCGCCATGCCGTCCCGCGTGAGCGTCCCGGTCTTGTCGAACACCACGGTGTCCACGCGGGCCAGCGCCTCCAGCCCTTGCAGGTTGCGCACCAACACGCCGTGGCGTGCCAGCGTGCCAGCGGCCGTCAGCATCGCCACCGGGGTCGCCAGCGACAGCGCACAGGGGCAGGTGACGATGAGCACGGCCACCGCCACCATGAGCGCATGCCCTGGGTCAGACGGCCACCAGTACACCGCAGCCAAGCCCGCCGCCGCCAGCACCGCCAGCAAAAAGGGGCGGGCAATGCGGTCAGCCAATTGGGCAAGGCGTGGCTTCTGCAACGACGCGCTTTCCATAAGCGCCACGATCTGCGCAAAGCGGGTCTGCCCGCCCGTGCCTTCTACATGCACCTCCACCGGCGCCTGCAGGTTGTAGCTGCCCGCCGTGACCACGCTGCCCTCAGCGCGCGCCACGGGGGTGGACTCACCCGTCAGCAAGGATTCATCCGCATGGGTGTTGCCCAGGGTGATGCGCCCATCGGCCGGAAACGCCTCACCCGGCAACACGCGAATGGTGTCACCCACCACGACGCGGCGCGTGGCCACGCGCACAAAGCTGCCATCGGCCGCACGCCGCTCCACGCTGTCGGGCAGGCGGTTCATCACAGCCTCCAGCGCACCGGCCGTGCGGTCGCGCAGGCGCAGCTCCAACCAGCGTCCGGTAAGCAGGAAGAAGACAAACATGGTCAAAGAGTCGTAGTACACCTCCTTGCCAAAGATGCCCGCGGGGTCGAAGGTGCCCGCAGTGCTCACGACAAAGGTGATGGCCATGCCCAGCGCCACGGGCAAGTCCATACTCACCCGGCGCTGCCTGACGTCGCGCAGCGCGCTGGCAAAAAAGGGGCCGCACGAAAACACCACCATGGGCAGCGTGATGACCCATGAGGCCCAGCGCAGCAGTTGCTCCATCTCGCCCGTCAAGTCCCCGGGCTGCGCCACATACGCGGGCCACGCATACATCATCACCTGCATCATGCAAAAGCCTGCCACCAGCCAGCGCCACAGGGCGCGGCGGCTCTCGCGCTGGCGCTGCTCGCGGACAAAGGCATCCATGGCGGGCATGGCCCGGTAGCCCGCCTTGTGCACGGCCTCCATCCACTGCGAGGGCTGCACCTGCGAGGGTTGCCACACCACACGCGCGCGGCGCGTGGCGGCACTCACGTCTGCCTGCAATACGCCAGGCACCCTCCGCAGGGCATCCTCAATAGTGAGCGCGCAGGCCGCGCAGTGCATCCCCTCCAGCACCACGTGGGAGTCCCAGGCGCAAGTGGCAGGATCTGCGGGTGCCTTGTCTGCTGGCGCAAGGGGGCGACCGAACGCCGACCACTCCTGCGGATCATCCAGCAGCATGGCCTGCGCGGGGGGCTCCGCACCAGGGACAGCACCAAGCGCATGCACCGGGGATGGGGCCGGCGCACCGGGTCGAAACATTGACATGGTTCAAGCCTATCGTTCGGACATGACACGTACATTGACCTGCATCAAGTCCCGGAACATGATTCATCCTAAGCTCGTTCCATCACTTTGAGGAGATCTTTTATGTACAAGCGCATCCTGATCGCAACGGACGGCTCACCCCTCTCGGACAAGGCCGTGGAACATGGGCTGTCCCTGGCCGCCCTCACCGGCGCATCTGCGGTAGCCCTCAAGGTGGTGCCACGCTACCCACGCAGCTACTTCGAAGGCGGCATGCCCGTCGATACGAATGACGTGAAACGCATCGAATCGCAATGGGGCGACGCAGCCCAGGCCATGGTCGATGGCGTGAAAGCCCAGGGCGGCGCCCAGGGGGTGACAGTCAAGGCCGTCATCGCCAAATCCGACCTCGTGGCCGAAGCCATCATCTCGGCCGCCAAGAAGCACAAGTGCGACCTGATCGTGATGGCTTCCCACGGCCGCAAGGGCCTCAAGCGCCTGTTGCTGGGCAGTGAAACGCAGCATGTGCTGACGCATTCGCACATTCCGGTGCTAGTCCTGCGCTGAGAGATCAAGGCTCTTTCAAACTGATGTTCCAGTTGCTTGGTCTGCGTCGGAAGCAGCCACATCGGTGCCATGTCGTCAAAGGCGGCGGCGCGAAACGCGCGCGGTTGGGCCCTTGAGCATCGGGTCCTCCAGCACACGTATCAGGTTGTCGCGCAACCAGAGGTGTGCAGCATCGGCGCTATAGCGCGGATGCCACGCCATGCGCATAGGGTCGGATTCCACCGGCAGAGGCAATACAAACACATTCAGCTTGAGCGAGGGTGCCATCGCACGTGCCACGCGCTCCGGGACACAGGCGACAAGGTCTGAACGTGACGCAGCAATCAACGCCGTAAAAGCGCTGGGCACCACCAAGGCCACCAAACGTTGCAGGCCCAGTGCAGTCAGAGCTGCGTCCAGCGGGTTGGTTTCGCCCGGGCGTAGCGCTACGCCCACATGGCGCGCTGCCGCCAGGCGCATTGGAGTGACAGGTTGGGCCAGCAGCGCATGGCCGATACGTGCCGTGCCTACCACTTTCTGGTGCGATAGTTCTACCCACTCGGTTTCTGGATCGCGGCTGCGGAACATACCCACATCAAGGTCCACCCTCCCCTCTCTCAAAGCGCTGGGGTCGTTATGACTCTCCGCCAGAAACTGCAAGCTGGCCTGCGGCATCTCCTGCGCAAGTGCCTGCGATAAGGCAGCGCCATACACGACGGCAATGCCTTCGGGGGCTCGCACCACAAAATGCCTGCGCACTTGCAGCAGGCCGTCACGGTCTGCCGGTGAACGCAGTGCCTGCGCCTGGGCCAGCAACATGCGCACTGGCTCGACCAGCGCCAGGGCGCGCGGGGTCGGCACGAGCTTACGCCCCGCCCGCACCAAGATTTCATCACCGAACGCTTCGCGAATACGCGCCAACGCATGGCTCATGGCCGGCGTACTCAGATGCACCCGCTCGGCTGCTGCAGTCACGCTGCCGGTGGCAAGCAGCGCATCCAGTGCCACGAGCAGGTTCAGGTCGTAAAGTTTCATTTTGTGCAACTGTATATTCAATACATTGCACTGTACAAAACATTGGTGTACGGGAACACTCCCGCCCCATGTCACACCAGCCTTCCTCCACCCCTTCCCTCTCTGCGCCAGCCTACCGATCCACCGCGCTATCCCTGGTGGCGCTCATGCTCATGCTGGTCTTGGCAGCGCTGGATCAAACGATCCTCTCTACTGCGCTTGCGTTGATCCAACGCGACCTGCCGGGCACCCTGCCCTCCGCCTGGACGTTCTCGGCATACCTGCTCGCCGCCACCGTGGTGATTGGACTGTACGGCCGCATGGCCGACGTGCACGGGAAAAAGACCATGCTGCTGCTGGCCATCGCCCTGTTCTTTCTCGGGTCCACGGCCTGCGCGGCCAGCCAAAGCATGTTGCAACTGGTGCTGGCAAGGGCGCTTCAAGGTGCTGGGGGCGGCGGTCTGATGACACTGACCATGCTCGTTGTGGCCGACATGGCCCCGCCACAGGAGCGGGGGCGCTATCAAGCGCTTTTGGGCGCGGTCTATGGCGTGGCAACCATGTTCGGGCCGCTCACCGGCGGTTGGTTGACCGAGCACCTTTCCTGGCGCTGGGCGTTCGGGCTCAACGCGCCCCTCGCACTGGCCGCATTTGCCGTGCTGGCAAGCACATTGCGCCATCCGTTCCCAGAACCACGCAAGCCCATCGACCACCTCGGTGCACTGCTACTCACCGGCGCCCTGAGCAGCGCCTTGCTGATGACACAACGCGAGCGCCTGCAACTCCCTGCATGGCTGTCTATCAGCACGTTGGGCATTGCTTGCGCACTGAGCGCGAGCACTTTTGTGCTGCGGCAGCGGCACGCCAAGTATCCATTGGTACCCCTGTCTTTGTTTGCTCGGCCTATGTATACCGCAGCAGCCACCATCAGCTTGGTGACGGGTCTGGCGCTGTATGTTGCGGTCGTTTTCATGCCCATCTACCTGCAAACCACACTGCACCTGGCGCCTACGACGGCGGCCTGGCATTTGCTGCCATTGATGGCGGGAGTGACTGCCGCGGCCATTGCCAGCGGTCGCCTGCTGCGCTCGCGCATTCCGGCGCGGGGTCTCGGCACAGCAGCAAGCGTACTCGTGGTCGCTGGCTTTGCGCTGCTGACCCTGGCCATGGAACTGACACCCACCCAACCACTGGCACTGTCGGCCTGTCTTCTGCCCCTTGGTGCGGGCATTGGTCTGCTGTTTCCCATCGTGACCATGGTGTCTCAGCGTACAGCACCGGTGCAACTCATAGGCATCGCCACGGCCGTACCAGTGATGCTGCGCAGCCTGGGCGGAGCTGTGGGTGTGGCGCTGCTCACCAGACTGTTCAGCACCGTTTTTCACTCCTCGACGCTTCAACAGCCCGTGAGCAGCGCCGCGGCGGCACACCCATTGCAGTGGGTTTGGGGATTTACAGCGGCGGTCGCGCTGCTGGGACTGCTGGCCTGCCGGTGGCTGCCAGGCACGCCCCTGGAACAGACCCAGGGCGATGCCCAATCCCGCTCCGTGCCTCCGGGCAAAGAGGCGGCCAAACAGCTTGCATGAAAAAAGGGCCTGCAGGCCCTTCTTTCATTCAGCGTCGAGTTGCAACCACTAAAACCACTCAGGCAAACAGGCCCTTGTGTTGCTCGCGCAGCAGGTTCTTCTGCACCTTGCCCATGGTGTTGCGGGGCAGTTCGGGCACCACAAAACACTTCTTCGGGATCTTGAAGTTGGCGAGCTGCGACTTGAGCGATGCCACGATGGCCTCAGGGTTGAGCTGTGCGCCGGGCTTGGCAATGACCACAGCCACGCCCACTTCGCCAAAGTCGGGGTGTGGCACGCCCACTAGCGCACTTTCGGCCACGCCCGGCATGTCGTTGATGTAGCCTTCGATCTCGGCCGGGTACACGTTGTAGCCGCCGCTGATGATGAGGTCCTTGCTGCGGCCCACGATGCTCACGTAGTCGCGCGCGTCCACCTTGCCCACGTCGCCGGTCTTGAACCAGCCGTCTTGCGTGAACTCTTCGGCCGTCTTCTCGGGCATGCGCCAGTAGCCCTTGAAGACGTTGGGCCCCTTGACCTGGATGGCGCCGATCTCGCCCACGGGCAGCGGTTTGTTGGCGTCGTCCACCACGCGCAGGCCCACACCGGGCAGTGGGAAGCCCACGGTGGCGCCGCGCCGCTCGGTCTGGCCGCCATGGCGCTTGTCAGCCGCGTAGGGGTTGGAGGTGAGCATGATGGTCTCGCTCATGCCATAGCGCTCCAGGATGGTGTGGCCGGTGCGCTGCTGCCATTCGTTGAAGGTCTCAATGAGCAGCGGCGCCGAGCCTGCGACGAACAAACGCATGTTCCTGGCGGCCTCTTTGTTCAGCCCCGGCTCGGCCAGCAGGCGCACATAGAGCGTGGGTACGCCCATGAAGACGGTGGCGCGGGGCATGGCAGCGAGCACGGCCTTGGGGTCGAACTTGCTGAACCAGATCATCTTGCTGCCATTGATGAGCGCGCCGTGGATGGCCACGAACAGGCCGTGCACGTGGAAGATGGGCAATGCGTGGATGAGCACGTCGCCACGGCCGTCAGGCCCTCCGGTAGCCGTCCAGCCCCAGTACTCCTTGAGCACCTGCGCGTTGGACAGCAGGTTGCCGTGCGTGAGCATCGCGCCCTTGCTGCGGCCGGTGGTGCCGCTGGTGTACAGGATGGCGGCCAGGTCGTCCGCCTTGCGCTGCACAGGCGTGTGCGTGTCGCCATGGTGCGCGGCGCGGTCCAACAGGCTGCCAGTGCGGTCGTCGCCCAGGGTGAATACATGCTGAGTGCCGAGCGTGAACGCTATCTTGGACACCCAGCCGAAGTTGCCAGGGCTGCACACCACCACCGCAGGCTCGGCGTTGCCGATGAAGTATTCAATCTCGGCACTCTGGTACGCCGTGTTGAGGGGCAAAAACACATAGCCCGCACGCAAGGTGGCGAGATACAGCAGCATCGCTTCGACCGACTTCTCGACCTGCACGGCCACGCGGCTGCCTTCAGGCAGTTTCAGCGCGGTGAGCAGGTTGGCGATGCGCGCGCTGGCGTGGTCCAGGTCGGCCCAGGTGTAGAGCAGCGGAGCGCCATCGGGCGCCGTCGTTTCGACGGCGGTGCTGTCCAGGTCTGCAGGGAAGGCTGCGCGCAGGGCGCTGAAGAGGTTGTGTTGGCTCATGGCAGTGGTGCAAAGTTGCAGAGTTGCAAAAGGTCAGATCAACAAAAAAAGTGGGTAAGGCCCGTCAGAACACGGGAGCGCGTTTTTCAAGAAACGCGGTGATGCCTTCTCGGTGCTCGGCGCTGTCCGCATATGCATAGGGATTGAGCGGATCGAATGCTATATTTTTTATAGCATTCTGCGCTTTACCATCAAGCGCCAGGGGCACTTTTAATGCTCGAAATGTTTGTTTGTTCATGCGGGCCGCCTGGGGTGCCAATGCTGCAATGCGCTGCGCGCTGCCCAAGGCCTCGGCGGCCACCCTGTCGTCGGCCACCACCCGGCTTAAGAAACCCCGCTCCAGCATGTCGGCAGCGCTGAAGGTGACGGCTTCCAGCAGCATCTGCCGGGCCGTCATGTCGCCCACGGCACCGGCCACCAGCTGCGCCTCGCGCGGGGCCATGGGGAAACCGAGCTTGGCGATGGGGGCGCCAAATCGGGCGGCGCTGCCCGCAACACGGATGTCGCAGCAGCTGGCAATCTCCACCCCAGCGCCCATGCAGGCACCGCTGATCTGGGCCACGACGGGCACGTCGCACAAAAGCATGGCGTTCAGCCCGCCCCAGACATCGTTCTCATGAAAGTCGCGCAAGGCAGTAGCGTCAAACCGAAAACCCGGGTATTCCGAAATGTCCCCGCCCGCACAGAAGGCATCGCCCTGGCCGGCCATGAGCACACAGCGGACATCGCTGCGGCGCTGGATGTCTTCAAACACCTCGCGCAGCTGCCGCCACATGCCCCGCGACATCGCGTTCAGCCGCCCGGCATGGCGCAAGGTGACATGCACCACACCACGCTCACCGGCATCCATCAACACTTCACCCGACATATTCGTTGTCCATCACGATTGCAAAGTCCACGCCCCACAACAACTGGCGCAACGCCATCGCCAGTGCCACCGTGGAACTGGCTCTGCCAGGCCACGGGTGGCATCCCCCTCAGGGGGATGGCGCGAAGTGCCTTAGGGGGTTAATCAAGTTTTGCGCCAGAAGCCTTCACCACCGCCGCCCAGCGCTTGACCTCGCTGCTGACCATGGCGGCAAACTGCGGCTGGGTCAGGCCGCCGTATTCGGCGCCGTTGTTGGCCCAGATGGTTTTGAGCTCTTCTGCGCCCCCCAGCTTGCGCACTTCATCCACGATGCGCGCCTGCACGTCAGCGGGTGTGCCCTTGGGCGCCCACAGGCCGTACCAGGTGGTCACGGTGTAGTCGGGCAAGCCCACCTCGGAGGCACAAGGCACGTCCGGGAAGGCCGCGTTGCGCTTGGGGCCAGACACCATGAGCGCCTTGATGCGGCCGCTCTTGATGTGGGTGGCCGACGAGCCGAGGCCGTCAAACATCATGTCCACATTGCCACCGATAAGGTCTTGCAATGCGGGGCCCGCGCCCCGGTAAGGGATGTGGGTGATGAAGGTGTTGGTCTGCTGCTTGAAAAGCTCACCGGCCAGGTGGTGCGACGTGCCCGCACCAGCCGAGCCATAGTTGAGCTTGGCGGGGTTGCGCTTCACGTATTCGATGAATTGCTGGAAGTTGCTGACCGGCACGTTCTTGGGGTTGACCACCACCACCTGGGGCACGTTGGCCAGCAGGAACAGCGGGATGAAATCCTTCTCGATGTCGTAGTCGAGCTTGGGATACATCGACGGCGCAATGGCGTGGTGCACAGCCCCCATGAAAAGCGTGTAGCCATCCGGCGCGGCCTTGGAGGCAAAGCTGGCCCCCACGGTGCCGCCAGCGCCACCCCGGTTGTCAATCACGAGCGTCTTGCCAGTCACCTTGGAGAACTGCGCCGCCAGCGGGCGCGCAAAGGCGTCGGTGCCGCCGCCCGCAGGGAACGGCACCACCAGATTCACCGGCTTGGTCGGCCAGGCCGATGCCTGCGCCCACACAGGTCCGGCCCCCGTGGCCAGCCCCAGGCCCGTGGCGGCCGCCCCCAACAGCACGTCTCGGCGCTGCATTCGCATGTCTTTCATTTCTTGTCTCCTGTCGTCGTTGTAAAAAGGGAATGCAGGACCCCACCATGCCAAGCACCACTTACACCGGCTGCTTGCCCGATGTGGCGCACCATTTTCTGCGCCGATGATGACGATGATGGCATCGCCCGGCAGCAGGGCCTGCGGTCAGTCGCGGCACAGGCTGTCGATGTCCCCCGACACCGGCACCTTGCCCTGCGCGAGCAAGCTGCGGTGCTTGTCGATGCGCTTCAAGTCGTACAGGTAATTCACCATCAACCCATACGATTGTTTCAGTCCTTTGTTGGACGGGTCTCCCGCCCAGTTCAGGCGCTCCACCCGCGCGCCATTGCCCAGGTGGAACCGGGCCACAGGGTCCACCGGTTTGCCCTCCTGCAGTTCACGGCCCAGGTAGCGCGCGGCGCACTCCATTAGCATCTGGCGCACGGGCGACTTGGCATCCAGCTCGGTGGCCTTGTCGAGCGCTGCCAGCAGGTGGGTCGCCTGGGGAGGCTCAAAACCCACGGCGCGCCCCAGTTCGGAACGGCGCTTGTCGTCCAGGCGCTCCAGCATCGCACCCGCATGCTTGCCCAGCCAGGAGCGAAAGCCAGGGATGGGCGACAGCGTGGCAAAGGTACGCAGCCGGGGAAACTCGGAAGTCAGGGTCTCCACCACATGCTTGATGAGTGAGTCACCAAAGCTCACACCGCGCAGGCCGGTCTGGGTGTTGCTGATCGAATAGAAGATCGCCGTGGTGGCGCGCCCGATGTCAGCCGGCGCCGCCGCTTCGTCCAGCAAAGGCGTGATGCTGGAAGAGATCTTGTCCACCAGCGCCACCTCCACAAAGATCAGCGGCTCGTCGGGCAGGCGCGGGTGAAAGAAGCCGTAGCAGCGGCGGTCGCTGTCGAGCCGATTCTTCAGGTCAGCCCAGCTGCGGATGTCATGCACGGCCTCGTACTTGATGAGCTTTTCGATCAGCGAAGCGGGCGAGTCCCACGACAGGCGGCGCAGCTCCAGAAACGCCACGTCGAACCAGGTCGAGAACAGGTGCTCCAGCTCGGCATCCAGCGCCAGCAGGCGCTTGTCGGCCTTGAGCAGGGGCAGCAACTCGGCACGCATGTCGAGCAAGAAACGCATGCCTTCGGGGGACACCGAAAACCGCTGCAGCAAGCGCGTGCGCGGCGACACCAGCGCGCGGCGCAGGCTGATCTCGGCCTGGCCCTCTTCGGCCGTTCCGGCCGCGGCCTCGTAACGCTGGCGGGCCGATTTGAAGCGCGTGGCGTCCGGCGCAAATTGCTCGCACATCAAGAGCCACATGTCGCGCCGCTCCTCAGGCTCGGCCTTGGCATACCACTCGGCCACGGCCTGGGCACGGCGCCCGCCTTCGAGTTCGCTGACCTGGGGCGCCACCACCTCCTGCAGATCGGTCAACAGGCGGCGCAGCGCACGGGGCGACAACGCCTCTTGCCCACGCCGCAGCGTGGCCTGCAGCCGCTCGTGCGTAGAACGCGGCACGGCCACCTTGGCCACCACATCGGACACGGATTTGTCGAGCCCGGCCCGGGCTGATCTGTCGGTCGCCTTGTCGCCAGCCTTGTCGCCCGTTTTATCGGACGTCTTATCGGCTGATTTCTCTGCGGCCTTGTCTGCAGCGGGCGCGGCGGTGCGCAGGCGCGACACGCTGCGCGCGATCCATTCGGGGGTACTGTTCATCATGGTGTCAGCCTCGATTGCTGGTTGCGGGCTACGTCGCGCAGCGCATCGCGCTGGCGCAACAAGTGGTTGCGCATGGCCTCTTCGGCGGCGTCGCAGTCGCGCGCCTTGAGCGCGGCGAACACGGCCAGGTGCTCGGCCAGGCTTTGCTGGAGGCGGCCCGGCACATGCAGCGTCTGCGCCCGCGCCAGGCGCAGAATTTTTCGCAAATCGCCGATCACCTGGGCCAGCCAGCGGTTGTCTGCCAGCGTGATGAAGGCTTCATGGATGGCGTAGTTGGCTTCGTAGTAGTCGGCGATGAGGCCTTCGGACGCAAACTGCTGCAGCCGCTGGTGCAGCACATCGAGCGCAGCCACATCCGCCGCGCCCGCCTTGCGCGTGGCCTCATGGGCGGCACGCCCCTCCAGCAGCGCGATCACCGGAAACAGGTCGTCCAGATCACGTTCGGTGATCTCGGCCACGAAGCAGCCCCGCCGTGGCTCGTGGCGCAACAGGCCCTCTGCCACCAGCACCTTGAGCGCCTCGCGCAGCGGTGTGCGCGAAATCGCCAGCCGCTCGCACAGGGCCGCCTCGTCCAGAAAGCTCCCGGGTGGCAAGGCACCGGCAAAGATCTGCTCGCGCAAACGCGAGGCCGCTTCGTCGTGCAATGAATTGGGAACCGGGCGCATGGTGCGGGTAAAACTCCAGGGTGATCAATCACGGGCGGACCATTGGCCTGCAGCTTTTGCTGCCAACGAGTATCCAAATGCCTGCAAACAATTGCTTTGTTTGCACATATCCGTAATTTCTCATAATTACGCAAAATAACAAGAGAAAAGCCTGCGAATCTGGAGGCTATTGGGTAAAAACCTGTGTCTTGCGGCGGTGGCGCAACATGTAGTGGGCAAATGCCGGGCTTCGGCGGGCCCGACTTGCCGTTCTTCGGCCTTTTCTGCGGAGCCATTCAGCTTCAACTCGCCATGGCGGCTCGCCCGTGGAAAGCCCCTCCCCCGCAGCACCCAGCGGGCAAGTCATCCGGCCACAGTGGCGTCCAAATCGCACGGCCTCGCCCAGGCCGTCCAGATGTTCCTGCCGCAGTTTCACGCCACAGGCACCAGCGGCACGCCCCAACAACGTCGCACGGATTTCCGCTGCCCGGCGCCTCGCGCTACCTGAACTCCATCACCAAGGACCTCGCACCGGTCCCAAGCGCAGAGCACCTGTCGCAGCTTTTGCGACAAATCGCTATATTTTCAATAGCTGCCAACGCATATTCAATAAGCGCCAGGTGCCATTTTCACTAGATTTTTTGCGCCCCCGCCGGCTGGCGCTGCGACCACAGCCACAACAGGACACCCGCGGCGATCATCGGCAGGCACAGCCACTGGCCCATGCTCATGCCCAGCGACAGCAGTCCCAGAAAGCTGTCGGGCTCACGGAAATACTCGGCAATGAATCGGAACACGCCATAGCCCACCAGGAAGGCCGCAGCCACTTGGCCCTGGCGGCGCTCCTTGCGCGCATACAGCCACAGCAGGATGAACAGCAGCAACCCTTCCAGCAGGAACTGGTAGACCTGGGATGGATGGCGCGGCTGCATGGAGCCGCTGTGTGCGAACACCATGCCCCAGGGCAGGTCCGGGCTGGCAAAGCGGCCCCACAGTTCGCCATTGATGAAATTGCCCACGCGCCCGGCCGCGAGACCGGTGGGCACGCAGGGCGCCACGAAATCCGCCACCTGCAGCCACGGCCGCTTGCGCGAATGCGCAAACCACAGCATGGCCACGATCACCCCGAGCAGCCCGCCATGGAATGCCATGCCACCCTGCCACACCGCAAAAATCTCCAGCGGATGGCTCAGGTAGTAGCCGGGCTTGTAAAACAGACAGTAGCCCAGGCGCCCGCCAACCACCACACCGGCCACGCCGAGAAAGAGGATGTCTTCCACGTCCTTGCGCGACCAGGCCCCCGCGCCGGTGATGGACGCAAAGGGCTCGTGCCGCAGGCGCCGGATGCCCAGCAGCATGAACAGGCCAAAAGCCGCGAGATAGGTCAGGCCATACCAGTGGATGGCCAGCGGGCCCAATTGCAGGGCGATGGGGTCGATGTGGGGGTACGTCAGCATTTGGGCGGTATTGTGCCCGCGCGTCGAAGACCATTGGCGAACCACGGCCCTGCGCGCCACCGGGACAAGCGACACTCGGCCGCGGCCCCACGAAGACACACGGCCGCCAATGCGCCCGCATCGCGCCAAGCCCCATTGAATGCGAACGCGCCTGATCCCAGTACGCATACAGAGCGACAGCACGGGGGAATCGCCGGCGATTGCCACTGTCGGCGCGATACTCCCCGCATCAAAACAAGGAAAAACACATGCAGGGAAACCCCCAAGTCATCGACTATTTCAAGGATCTGCTGCGCGGCGAGCTGGCCGCGCGCGACCAGTACTTCGCGCATTCGCGCATCTATGAAGACCAGGGCTTCACCAGGCTCTTCACCCGCCTCGACCACGAGATGCAGGAAGAAACCCAGCACGCCGACGCCTTGCTGCGCCGCATCCTGATGCTGGGCGGCCGCCCCGACATGCGCCCCAAGGAGTTCACCCCCGGCGAGACCGTGCCGGACATGCTGAAGAAGGACCTGGCCACCGAGTACGAAGTGCGCGCCGCCCTGCAGCAGGGTATTGCGCTGTGCGAGAGCGTGGGCGACTACGTGAGCCGCGACCTGCTGCTGCTGCAACTGCGCGATACCGAAGAAGACCACGCCTACTGGCTGGAGAAGCAGATCGGCCTGATCGACAAGGTGGGCCTGCAGAACTACCTGCAGTCGCAAACGGCCTGATCTTCCGCGGGACGCCAACCCCGCCCAATGATCGACCCAGGCACCTCGCGAGGTGCCTTTTTTCATGGGCGCCCTCGACGGGCTGATGTGGCCAGATATGTGGGGTTGTTGTCATTGCAGCCAACCCAGCAAACGCCGACACTGCCCTCATGCCTCCATCCATCCGCACCGTGGCGTGCCTGATCTACCCCGACGTCATGAGCCTGGACGCGGTCGGCCCCCTACAGGTCTTCGGCTCAGCCAATGCCGAGCGCACGGGCCACGGTCTGCCGCCCGCCTATGCGCTGCGCCTGGTGGCGGAGGCCGCAGGGCCTGTCACCACGTCGGCAGGATTCGCGCTGGTGGCCGATGCAGGCTGGACCACGCTGGACCCGGCGCAGCTGGACACCCTGCTGGTCGCCGGCGGCGATGGCGTCATCGCGCAATTGGGCAACACCGCACTGCAGCAATGGCTGCGCGGCGCAGAGCCGCAGGTCCGCCGCATGGGCTCGGTGTGCTCGGGCGCGCTGCTGCTGGCGCATGCAGGGCTGCTCGATGGGCTGCATGCCACCACCCACTGGTGCCGCACCGACCTGATGCGCCGCAACTACCCCTCCGTGCAGGTGAACGATGACTGCCTGCACACCTACGATGCGTCCAGCGCGGTGTACTGCCACCTGTTCACGTCGGCTGGCGTCACGGCGGGCATCGACCTGGCGCTGGCGCTGGTGGAGGCTGACCTGGGCCGCCCCATGGCGCTGGCCGTGGCGCGGCGGCTGGTGATGTTCATGCGCCGCCCGGGCGGGCAGGCGCAGTTCAGCGCGCTGCTCGCACCCGAGACCCGGCATGCGCCGCGGCTGGCGGCGCTGCTGGAATGGATTCCGTCACAGCTGGGCGGCGACCTATCGCTGGATGCGCTGGCTGAGCAGGCCTGCATGCCACCGCGCACGCTGACGCGCGTGTTCCAGCGCGAGCTGGGCACCACGCCCGGGCGCTATGTGGAGCGCGTGCGGGTGGAGGCTGCGTCCACCCTGCTTGCGCAGGCCCAGGCGTCGGTCTCGACCGTCGCGCGGCTGTGCGGCTTCGAGCACCCAGAGAACCTGCGCCGCAGCTTTCACAAGCACCGCGCCGTGAGCCCGCAGGCGTATGCGCAGCGCTTTGGCGTGGGGGCGCTGCTCGACTGACTCTCGCCGCACCGCGCCCTCTCTCCCCCACCGCCCTGGCTTTGCGCCCATGCGGCGCGCCACCGAAAGTCATTCCATGCTGCTTTTGCGCAATGCGTCCGTTCGCCTGCTGTTTGCGGGCCAGGCCCTGTACTGGGGCTGCTCCATCATCGGCATCACGCTCACCTCCATCGTGGGCGCGCGGCTGGCGCCCTGGCCTGTGCTGGCCACGCTGCCGCTGGCGCTGCTGGTGCTGGGCAACCTGGTGGCGGTGCAGCCGCTGTCGCTCTTCATGCAGCGCCGGGGGCGGCGTGCGGGGCTGCAGGCCGGCGCGCTCTTTGGTGTGGCGGGCGGGCTGGTGAGCATGGTGGGCGTGCAGTGGGGCAGCTTTGCGGTGTTCTGCGCGGGCACGCTGGCCATCGGTGCGTACCAGGCATCGTCGGGCTACTACACCTATGCGGCGCTGGAGGCGGTCGACCCCATGCAGAAAGGCCGTGCCGCAGCCTGTGTGGTGGCGGGCGGCCTGTGCGCAGCGGTGTTCGCGCCGCCGCTGGCGCTGTGGTCGCGCAACCTGCTGGCCACGCCGCTCGCGGGCGCCTACCTGGCCATTGCGGCGCTGGCCGCGCTGGGCTGGGTGGTGATGGCACGGCTGCGCGAGGGTGTGGCGCCCAAGCCGGCAGCGGGCGGCATGGCCGCCATGCGCGCCCTGCTGGCCCGCCCCGGCCTGCGCGCGGCTGTGGTGATGACGGCCATCGGCCACGGCCTGATGATTCTGGTGATGAACGCCACGCCGCTGGCGATGGAGGTGTGCGGTTTTTCGGCGGCATCGGCGGCGCAGGTGATCCAGTGGCACGTGATCGGCATGTTCGCGCCCGCGCTGTTCTCGGGCGTGCTGGTGGACCGCTTTGGCAGCCGCAGCGTGGCTGCGGTGGGCGCGGCGTGCCTGGCGGCCAGCGCGGTGGTGGCGTTGTCGGGCCTCTCGTTCACCGAGTTTTTGGCCAGCTCGTTTCTGCTCGGCACGGGCTGGAATCTGATGGTGATCTCGGGCACCACGCTGCTGTCCGAATCGCATGCCCCCGAGGAGCGCGGCCAGGCCCAGGCACTGATGCAGCTGGCCAACGGCATCGTGGCGGCGATGATGTCCTTTGCCTCGGGCGCGCTGCTCACCGGCGTGGGCTGGACCGCCATCAACGCCGTGGCGCTGCCGCTGCTGGCCATTGCCGCGGGCCTGCTCTTCGTGCGCGGGCGCGCTGCGCCGGTCGCAGCAGGCTAAGCGGTCTTCGAGCGCTCACGCACGAAGTCGATGAACCGGGCCAGCGCCGGGTTGTCGAGCGCGGCGGGCCACACCAGGCTGGTCTCGCACACGGGCAGCAGCGGCGCGCCAGCGGGTTTTGCGGCCCTGGCCTTCGCCCTGGCGGCAACAGCAGGCCCGAAGGCATCGGCCGCGCGGTAGACCACGCCCTCGCGGCGGAACTGGGTCACGCTCTCGGGCACCCAGGCCACGCCCAGGCCGCCCCACACCAGGTTGACGATGGTCTGCATCTGGATGGCCTCTTGCGCCACCACGGGCACGCGGCCGGCGGCGTGGTAGAGCGCGAAGATGGCGTCGTGCAGCGAGGGGACGATGCGGCGCGGGAAGATCACCAGGGGCTCGGCCAGCACCTCGGGCAGATGCAGGCGCGGCGCCCGCGCCAGGGGGTGGCTGGCCGGTAGCGCCAACACCAGCGGCTCTTCGGCCACGGCCAGGCGCGCAAGTTCGGGCGGCGCGAATCCGGGTGAATGCAGCATCAGCCCAGCATCGAGTTCACCGCGCGAGAACAGTGCACGCTGCACGTCGCCCGTGGCCTCCACCAGTTCTAGCGCCACCTGGGGGCACAGCACGCGAAAGTCGCGCACCCACTCGGGCAGCCGCTCGAAGCCGATGGTGGAGACAAAGGCCAGCCGCACCCGCCCCACCTCGCCCGCCGCCGCCGCACGCGCGCGCACGGGCAGCGCCTGCGCGCGCTCCAGAAAGTCACGCACGTCGGGCAGCAGGGTCTCGCCCGCCGGGGTCAGCGCCACGCGCCGGCGCGTGCGGTCGAACAGCATCACGCCCAGCGACCGCTCCATCTGCGCGATGGCCTGAGTCAGCGGCGGCTGCGTCATATGCAGGCGGATGGCGGCGCGGCCGAAGTGCAGTTCCTCGGCCACGGCCACGAACTGGCGCCAGGCGCGGACGTCGATGAGGGTTTCTTTCATGGCGGTGATGTGCCTGTGATACGTTTTACATATTAATCGAGCAGGTGAAAGGGATTGGAAACGCAGCGGCAAACGCCGCATACTTGCACCCCGAGAGCGTTGGACACCCTGGCCGCAGGAGTGCCCCATCCATTACAACGAGTCCCCCACCAGGAAATCAGCCATGGCAGACAGCAAGACCATCCCGATCCAGCCCATCAACCACCGCAGCGCCAACATCACGCAAGGCAAGTCACGCGCGCCCAACCGCTCCATGTACTACGCCATGGGCTACGAGGAAGGCGACTTCGTCAAACCCATGGTCGGCGTGGCCAACGGCCACAGCACCATCACCCCGTGCAACAGCGGCCTGCAGAAGCTGGCCGACGCGGCCATCGCCGGCATCGAGGAAGCGGGCGGCAACGCCCAGGTGTTCGGCACGCCCACCATCTCGGACGGCATGGCCATGGGCACCGAAGGCATGAAGTACAGCCTGGTCAGCCGCGAGGTCATCAGCGATTGCATCGAAACCTGCGTCGGCGGCCAGTGGATGGACGGCGTGCTGGTTGTTGGCGGCTGCGACAAGAACATGCCCGGCGGCCTGATGGGCATGCTGCGCGCCAACGTGCCCGCCATCTATGTGTACGGCGGCACCATCCTGCCGGGCCGCTACCAGGACAAGGACCTGAACATCGTGAGCGTGTTCGAGGCCGTGGGCGAAAACGCCGCCGGCAAGCTCAGCGACTTCGACCTCAAGGAGATCGAAAAGCGCGCCATCCCCGGCACCGGCTCGTGCGGCGGCATGTACACCGCCAACACCATGTCCAGCGCCTTCGAGGCCCTGGGCATCAGCCTGCCGTATTCGTCCACCATGGCCAACCCGCACGACGAGAAGATGAACTCGGCCAAGGAATCGGCCAAGGTGCTGATCGAGGCCATCAAGATGGACCTGAAGCCGCGCGACATCGTGACCAAGAAGGCCATCGAGAACGCCGTGGCCGTGATCATGGCCACGGGCGGCTCCACCAACGCCGTGCTGCACTTCCTGGCCATTGCCCACACCGCGGGCGTGGAATGGGACATCGACGACTTCGAGCGCATCCGCAAGCAGACCCCCGTGCTGTGCGACCTCAAGCCCAGCGGCAAGTACCTGGCCGTGGACCTGCACCGCGCAGGCGGCATTCCGCAAGTGATGAAGGTGCTGCTCAAGGCCGGCCTGCTGCACGGCGACTGCATCACCATCAGCGGCAAGACCATTGCCGAAGTGCTCAAGGACGTGCCCGATGTGCCGCGTGCCGACCAGGACGTGATCCGCAACATCGACAACCCCATGTACGCGCAGGGCCACCTGGCCATCTTGAAGGGCAACCTGAGCCCCGAAGGCGCCGTCGCCAAGATCACGGGCCTGAAGAACCCCGTCATCACCGGCCCGGCACGCGTGTTCGACGACGAGCAATCGGCCCTCGAAGCCATCCTGGCCGGCAAGATCAAGGCCGGCGACGTGATGGTGCTGCGCTACCTGGGCCCCAAGGGCGGCCCCGGCATGCCCGAAATGCTGGCCCCCACCGGCGCGCTGATCGGCGCCGGCCTGGGCGAAAGCGTGGGCCTGATCACCGATGGCCGCTTCTCCGGCGGCACCTGGGGCATGGTGGTCGGCCACGTGGCGCCCGAAGCGGCTGCCGGCGGCACCATTGCCTTCGTCAACGAAGGCGACAGCATCACCATCGACGCGCGCCAGCTGCTGCTGGAACTGAACGTGCCCGAAGAAGAAATCGCCAAGCGCCGCGCCGGCTGGACGGCCCCCGCCCCGCGCTACACACGCGGCGTGCAGGCCAAGTTTGCGTTCAACGCGTCGAGCGCGAGCAAGGGTGCAGTGCTGGACGCTTATTGAAATCCAGCACAAAGAAAAGAAAAAGCCCACCGTCCCCGGTGGGCTTTTTTCTGGGTGATCTCACATTGGCACGCCGCATTGCCTCCGACGGCCCCCCCTGGCAAGTACATCAGCGCTCCGTCCCCTCCTGCGAATCCCGTCCTAACCCTTGCGCCGCCTGGACCGCCACCGGATCCAGCCGTCTGCCAAAGTCCTCAAGGGCGCCGTCACCCGCCAGGACCAGCTCGCGCGCATCAAGCCCATTTCTTTTCTCACGGCGGCCGTCACGGCTGCTTCGCGTGCTACCACATCGCGCGCAAGACGTAGTACGGTAACCCGTGTACGGTCTGCGGGCGACGTACCAGGTGAGCCCGTTTGCATCACTTCTTCTGGCGCAAAGGCTTCGGCCTGCGCCATGAGTTCATCGATATCGAAAAAGGCCAAGGGCTGCTCCGCGCAGGTAGTGACCAGCAGGCCCCAAGGTTCATGCACGTCGATGCCCTTGGGCCCACCTTCGCGCGGGTTGTGATGCCCCTGCTCGAACACGCCATCGTCCAGCACGCGGATCACGGCGTTCGGCTGGGCCAGGTTTTTCCACCCCGAAGCAGCGCGGTGAAACACCGCCACGTGGGGAGCGCCTGCGTCCGCCACCAACAAGATGCGGCCCCCCGACAGAAAACACAGCCCATGGGGATAGCTGATTCCACGCAGTTCTGCCGCGGGCTCGTTGCCCGGCGCGAGGAATTCATCGTTGCGATAAAGCGCTACAAGGTGGCGGTCGTGGTTGCTCACCGCCACCCAGTCTGCACTGGCGTCCAGCGCCACACCGTCCGGAACCTCCAGCCCGTGCTGCATGAGGAGCTGTGCATCAAGGTGGGAAAAACCGGCTGCCGTGTTCAACAGGTGATGGGTGACATAGTGGGAAAAGCCGTTGCACACCCAAAGCTCATGCAGTCCCGCGCCCAGATCCCGTGCACACAGGCTTCCCGGGGTGCTCAGGAGTTCTGTCTCACGCTTGCTGATGATGGACAGGGGTTGAAGGTCACACACAGAGGTCAGCCGATCTGCGCGGGGAATGTCGAACAGCGATACATTGCCCTCCCGACTGGCGACCGCGACGATGCTGTTACTGATCCAGCACAGGCCATGGGGGCGCCGGAGACTGGTGGAGGCAACCTCCACGGTATCCGTCAGGTACAGCACCTTCTGTCCATTTTCGAACTGGCAGTCCACCCCGACAATCAGCACCTTGTCCAGCGTGATGGCAGCAAGGGCAACACGGCGCCCGTCGGGTGACCAACTCACATCCTCAGTGCGCCCCATCGATGCGATGGAGTTCAACACTTCCGCTGGACCGATACATACCAGTCTCACGGAGAGACTCCTTGCTGGGCGTTATGAAACGCCAACGCATCCTCCACACTTCCATCCATCACCACACATCCATCCTTCAGGACCAGCGCGCGGTTGCAAAAGCTCTTGAGAATGACTTCGTTGTGGGACGCAAGCACCAGAATGGAGACCTGTTCGATCAGCCCGTTGATGCGTTCCTTGGCCTGGCTGAAAAACTTTGCGTCACCAGCGCCAATCATTTCATCCATGAGCAGGATATCGGGAACGACGCTTGTGGACACCGCGAATGCCAGGCGCAGCAGCATGCCCTGGGAATAAGTCCGGACCGGTAGCTGAAGGTGTTCGCCAAGCTGGGTGAATGCCTCCACCGAGGGAATAAGACCCATCGCCTGCCTGCGCGTCAGCCCCATCACAATGCCGCGCATGATGATGTTGTCGTAGCCGGTGGCATCGACGTCCATGCCCAGCATGATGTCCGTGAGGGCGGCAACCCGGCCACGAAAGGACAATTCACCTTGCGTGGGTTCGTAGACTCCGGAAAGCACACGCAGCAGCGTGGTTTTTCCGGCCCCGTTGGAGCCGATCAAGCCAATGCGGTCTCCTGGGCGAAGCACAAGGCTCACATCGCGCAACGCATGCACGCTGACCTGCCGCAAGCCACTGGCCTCCACGCGAGCCTTGTCGCGCTGGGGGAGCCCCAGCACAGTGTTCAGCAGCCCCCGGGACCGGGTCGTAAAAACGGGGAAGTCGATTGACACGCCCGTCAACTGGATATGGACCATCTTGCGATACCGAGGGGCTCTGCGCCTATAACCAGTACACAATCCGCCGCCGGATCGCCACGTACTGCCAGAAAAAAACCAACGCCAGCAGCAAGACCACGCCCACCGCCGCGCCCCATGTGTGCAGGCCCGGGACGGTTCCCATCAAGGGGCTGCGCATCAGTTCCAGGAAAAGCGCCAACGGATTCAGGTGCACAACCCACTGTGCACGCTCGGTCAACTGGTCAGGAACCCACAGCACGGGTGTCACAAAAAAACTGACCTGCATCAGGCTGCCCAGGGCCACCGTCACGTCACGGAAGCGGGCCGCCAGCCCCCCAAGGATGGCAACCACCAGACTGGCCGCAAGCAGCGTCAGTGCAGTTGCAGCCAGCAGCGCCCCCCACTGCACCGCCCCCAGCCGCCCCGCCCACAACAGCACGGCCAGCACAATCACCGCGCTGTGCAGCATCAAGATGGAACATCGGAACACGGTGCGAAAAACAAATGCCATCTTGGGATAAGGCGTCTGCTTCAGGAACGCATCCGAGCCGATATAGGTCAAACAGCCCTCATTGATCAGGGCACTGAAGTACCCGAACAGCACATGCCCAGCACAAAAATACGGCAGGTACCATTCGGCCGGATACTTGAACAGCTGCGCACCAATCAGGCCAAACGCAACGATGAACACGGCCGTGTGCAGCGTAATCCACACAGGCCCCAGAAAGGTCCGCCGATACTGCTTGGCAACATCGTTCCAACCCATAAAACACCAGAAGCGCCACGCCACCATGGCGCTCCAGATATCAAGCCCCAGCAATTGCACTTGCCTCTGGCGCGCAGACACGGGGGGGTTGGTGGTTGAAGGTGTCATCACGAGAAACTCAAGCCATCGACTCGTAGACGCGCAGGGTTTTTTCTGCGCACGCTTGCCAGGTGAACGCGCGCACGCGATCACGTCCACGCACGACCAGCTGGCTTGCCAACTCGGGGTTCTCGGCGATGCGGCGCATCGCATCCGAAAGCTCGTCGACGCGAAGAGGATCAATCAACAAGGCCGCGTCGCCCGCCACCTCCGGGATAGAGGTCGTATTGGATGCCACCACGGGCACACCCGCCGCAAAGGCTTCCAGCACCGGCAATCCGAATCCCTCGTGGAGCGAAGGGAACACCAGGGCCGCCGCACGCTTGATGACCACTTGAAGTTCGTCATCAGGCAAATGCCGCAACCAGCGGACATGCTTGAGCGCTCCCCCTGTGAACTGAGCCATGACGTCCTCGCACCCCCAGCCCGGCTTGCCAACCACAATCAAGGGGCACTCGCGCTGCAGGTGTTCGGGCAGGCTCGCATGGGCCAAAAGCAGACGGCCGATATTTTTGCGTGGCTGCAGGGTGCCGACACTCACAAAATACCGCTCCGGCAGCGCATGCCGCAACCGTACGGCCTCTCCCAAGGCGTCGTCCACTGGTGCAAACCACCGTGCCCCCACCCCCAGCGGAATGGCGGTGATCCGCTCCTCGGGAATGCGAAAATGCATAGCGATCTGCTGGCGGGAATAGTCGGAAATCGTGATGACGTGCTGCGCCCAGAACGCGGTGCGCCGCCACAATTCGTTTTTCAGGCCCTTGAATCGGTATCGGACCCACTCGGGGTGGGACAGCGGGATCGCATCGAAAATTGTCGCCACCACTGGCGTGCCACGCAAGCGGGGCACCAGATGGTCGGTCGCATGAACCACATCAATCCCGGGACAGAGCGCGCGGCGAACTCCGCCAAAGTCCATACCCGGCAGCGTGGCAGCCAGGGCCTGCCGCGCGAAAGGCCCAAAGGAGATCGCGGGGGTCGCCCCCTCCCACAGGCTCGCCGGTGCATCGAACAGATACGGCTGCAGCTGCGCTGACGGCGGCATGGCTGCCATCAGCTCCCGGGTGTAAGTGCCAATACCATCCACCCCACCTTGCTGGACGGACCGCGCAAGAACGCTGACCCCGAAAGCCACCCTCATCGGACGACCTCGCAGGGTAGCCGCCACAACGAACAGTCGTTGACCATCATCGGGCCCCGGGATAAGTGCGCCGCAAGTCGGCTTCAACCATCATTCGACAGATCTGCTCCACGGTGGTGTGCGCCTCCCAACCCAACTCCACCCTGGCCCGGGAAGCGTCGCCCACCAGGAGATCCACCTCTGCAGGGCGGAAGAAGCTGGGATCAACGCTCGCCACAACGCGACCAGTCCCCACGTCGATGGCTACCTCCGACGCAGCGGCGCCCACAAACTCCAGGGATATTCCGGTGACCGAGAACGCCATGCGCACAAAATCGCGCACGGTCTGCTGGCGGCCCGTTGCCAGCACATAGGTGCCTGGTTGCTCAGCCTGCATCATCTGCCACATGCCTTCCACGTACTCAGCCGCAAAACCCCAGTCGCGGCGCGCGTCCAGATTGCCCAGTTCGAGCACATCCCTTTCACCGTGGGCCATGCGAGCCACGGCACTCGATATCTTGCGTGTCACAAATTCGCTGCCCCGAAGGGGGCTTTCATGATTAAAAAGAATGCCGCTGACGGCATACATTCCGTACGCCTCCCGGTAGTTGATAGTCATCCAGTGGGCAAACAGCTTGGAGACTGCATACGGGCTGCGCGGGCAAAAGGGTGTGGACTCGCACTGTGGTGCTTGCTCCACGCCGCCGAACATCTCCGAGGAACTGGCCTGGTAATAGCGTATGCGGGGATCTACCAGCCGGATGGCTTCCAGGAGATTCAATGCACCCTGGCCATTGACCAGCGCCGTGGTGGTGGGAGCGTCGAAACTGGCCCCCACAAAGCTCTGCGCCGCCAGGTTGTACAACTCATCAGGATGAAATTTCTGCAGGAGCGCGATGGCAGAGCCCGGGTCCGTCAGGTCAAAATCGACCAGTAGCAAATTGGGATGTCCCAGCACGCCCAGCTCGTGAAGGCGCCAGGTATTCACACTGCTGGTCCGACGATGGGTTCCTATGACCTGGTACCCCTTCTTCAGCAGAAACTCTGCCAAATAGGCCCCGTCCTGTCCGGTTACACCAGTGATGACGGCTGTCTTGCCATGTGCAACGATGATGGGCTCTTTTCTATAGCGCAATCTTGACATGCCTGCTCTCCGCGCAGGAAAGCAAAGGCCAGAGGCTGCGGAGTGTTGGTGTCAGCGTGGCTTGCGCGGACGGATGCCCAGGGCTTCCTTGTTTTTGTTGATCCGGTCCTGCTTGCGCTGCTCCATCTTTTCCATGGCTTTACGCTTCGTATATCCGGTGGAATCAGCCCAAACCCACCATAGGGCCGTGGCACCAAAAGGCGCCAGCACCCACCACCAGGACCAGGCGGCCACAGGTCCGATCTCGAAATACTTCAGTGCCAGAAGCAACAATGAAAGACCCAGCAGGTACATCGCGATCTCCAGAAAAAGCTGACAACGCCCGGTTGACGGCGGACAAATGCCTGTCAACCCAAGCCACTACAATTCCATTAAAAGAACTGTAACCCAACCACAGGAAATCCCACCATGAAGCGTACCCTGATCACCCTTGCCATGACGCTGTCGGTTGCCGCCCCTGCCATGGCCGATCTGGCCCTGGCAACCTCGAAGAATTGCATGGCTTGCCATGCCGTCGACAAGAAGCTGGTGGGCCCCTCCTACAAGGACGTCGCAGCCAAGTACGCCGGCCAGAAGGACGCAGTGGACAAGCTGGCCGCCAAGATCGTCAAGGGCGGTGCCGGCGTGTGGGGCCCGGTTCCAATGCCTGCGAATGCGCAGGTCAACGATGCAGAAGCCAAGAAGCTGGCTGCCTGGGTCCTGACGCAGAAGTAATTTACCGCTCGTCACCCCGGGGGTTGCATGCCCCTTATTGAAGGCCGTGCCACTCCCCGTGGTGCGGCTTTTGGTGTTTCTGGGACTTCTATTTTCGTTTTCACACTCCACGCAAGTCCCACAACCCGCACGTGGAAAAACCTGGCGGATCTTCCGCTCAAACCCGTGAAGCGACCGGTGCAGACTCCAGGCCACGCGTGCGCAACTGGTGCTCCAGCTGTCCCACATATGCGGCAGTGGAGTTGTCAGATTCGGTGGCGCGTGCTGCCAGGCGTGCCTCCAATTCGTCCAGCCGAGCCAGCACGGTGGCATGCGCCTGCTGGTGCTGCACATCCAGAAAAGCCCGCAACTCCGTGAAACGCGAGGCTTCGGCCTTGTCCGCAAGTTCCCGCTGAACCTGCATTTCCTTGGTATGCCGGCGCGTTTCCATGAGCACGGAGCCCTGGAGCGACAAGACATAGGCAACAAAAAAGATCCCCAGCAGCGCGGTGAGGGCCAGCATGATGAGCCCCAGAGGAGCCTCAAACACCACAATCCCCAGCGACACCAGGGACGGCGCGGCGAGGGTGGGCCAGTTGAGCGCGGCCAGCGCAGCGATGGCTACGACCGTCACCAAAAGAACAATGGAACGCAGATGCATGGAAACCTCCGGTAGGCAGCGCCCAGGCGAAGATCCGCAAGCGCCATGCCCCGTTGTAACGCATGCAGAAGCCGCTACGGCCCGCAGGAGGTTGATTTCAGGCGGTGTCCTACAGTAAGGGCTGAGCGAGGAGGGGCACCCTGAGGCGCCCAGCAAACGCAGTGGATCGTTGACGGGATTTTGTGGTCACACCAAATCGCTCCGCGATATGGGTGTCCCCGAATCCGGCAAACGCTGCGCTGGCGCCTTTCGGCGCCTTCTAGATCAGTTGGTCTGGGCCAATTGATCCAGGATTGCCGGATTCTCCAACGTGCTCGTGTCCTGCGTGATCGCCTCACCCTTGGCAATGCTGCGCAGCAGCCGGCGCATGATCTTGCCACTGCGGGTCTTGGGCAGGTTGTCGCCAAAGCGGATGTCCTTGGGCTTGGCGATGGGGCCGATTTCCTTGGCGACCCAGTTGCGCAGTTCGTTGGCGATCTGTTTGGCCTCTTCGCCCGTGGGACGCGAGCGCTTGAGCACCACGAAGGCGCAGATAGCCTCGCCCGTCACATCGTCCGGACGGCCCACCACGGCGGCCTCGGCGACGAGGTCGGTCTTGGAGACCAGGGCGGATTCGATCTCCATCGTGCCCATGCGATGGCCCGACACGTTCAGCACGTCGTCGATGCGGCCCGTGATACGGAAGTAGCCACGGTCCGTACTGCGCACCGCGCCATCCCCCGCCAGGTAGTAGCCCTTGAGTTCTTCGGGGAAGTAGCTCTTCTTGAAGCGCTCAGGGTCGTTCCAGATGGTGCGGATCATGCTGGGCCACGGGCGCTTGATGACCAGGATGCCGCCCGCGCCATTGGCCACATCGTTGCCCGTTTCATCGACTATGGCAGCGGTGATGCCAGGCAATGGCAGCGTGCAGCTGCCAGGAACCAGCGGGGTGGCACCGGGCAGCGGCGTGATGACATGGCCACCCGTTTCGGTCTGCCAGAAGGTGTCCACGATGGGGCAGCGCTCGCCGCCCACGTTCTTGTGGTACCACATCCAGGCTTCGGGGTTGATGGGCTCGCCCACGCTGCCCAGGATGCGCAGGCTCGACAAATCGGAACGTGCGGGGTGCACGGCGGCGTCGGCCTCGGCGGCCTTGATGAGCGAGCGGATGGCGGTGGGCGCGGTGTAGAAGATCGTGCACTGGTGCCGTTCGATCATCTGCCAGAAGCGGCCTGCGTTCGGGAAGGTCGGAATGCCTTCAAACACGATCTGCGTGGCACCCGCCGCCAACGGGCCGTAGGCCACATAGGTATGCCCTGTGATCCAGCCGATGTCGGCCGTGCACCAGAACACGTCGTCAGGGCGCAGGTCAAACGTCCAGTCCATGGTGAGCTTGGCCCACAGCAGGTAGCCCCCGGTGCTGTGCTGCACACCCTTGGGCTTGCCGGTGGAGCCACTGGTGTACAGGATGAACAGGGGGTGCTCTGCCCCCACTGCCACGGGCGGGCAGTCGGTGCTCTGGCCTGCCAGCGCCTCGGTAAAGGTCTTGTCGCGCCCTGCCACCATGTTGCAGGCCGTGGGCGTGCGTTCATAGACAAACACGTGGCGCAGGGTGTCGCAGCCGCCCGTCGCCAGGGCTTCATCGATGATGGCCTTGAGCGGCAGCTCCTTGCCGCCACGCATCTGGTAGTTGGCCGTGATGACGGCCACGGCACCCGCGTCGATGATGCGCTCGTGCACCGCCTTGGCACTGAAGCCACCAAACACCACGCTGTGAGTGGCGCCAATGCGGGCGCAGGCCTGCATCGCCACCACGCCTTCGATCGTCATGGGCATGTAGATCAGCACGCGGTCGCCCTTGGCCACGCCATGGGCCTTGAGCGCATTGGCAAACTGGCTCACGCGTGCCAGCAGTTCCTTGTAGGTGATCTTGGTGACCGTGCCATCGTCGGCCTCGAAGATGATGGCGGTCTTGTTCTCGGTGGGCGTGCCGATGTGGCGGTCCAGGCAGTTGGCCGAGGCGTTGAGCTCGCCGTCGGCAAACCACTGGTAGAACGGCGCGTTGGATTCGTCCAGCGTGCGCGTGAACGGCTTGGTCCACTGTACGTTCTCACGGGCCAGGCGCGCCCAAAAGCCTTCGAAGTCCTTGTCGGCCTCGGCACACAGCGCGTCGTAGCCCGCCATGCCTGACACGCGGGCGGCCTTGACGACCGCATCGGCGGGCGGGAACACGCGGTTCTCAACCAATACGGACTCGATGGCGGATGTGGGCGCACTCATGGTGTTGTCTCCTGGGTCTGATGGAATTGGAATTGGGCGGTACTGTCGGGCGCGGCACTTACAAGCCACTGACTGGCACGAAGCTTACAGAATCGGCAACCTGCCCCTGCACAGGAAAGCACTTGCGCGCGAGGGGTGTCACGCGGCACCCCTAAAATCGCGCGACCCAAGACCCACCCTACATTCCATGTCCCTCCCCAAAAACCCCGCCACTCCCTCGCCCATGCGCCCCCTGCCCTCGCTGATTTTTGCCAGTCGGTGGCTGCAGCTGCCCCTGTACCTGGGCCTGATCCTGGCGCAGGCGGTGTATGTGTTTCACTTCTGGGTGGAGCTGGTGCACCTGATCGAGGCCGCTTTCGGCAACACGGCGGCGCTCAAGCAACTGGTGTCGAGCATCGGCTACAAGAGCGACTTCGAGGTGACCGCGCTCAACGAGACCATCATCATGCTGGTGGTGCTGGCGCTGATCGACGTGGTGATGATCTCCAACCTGCTGATCATGGTGATCGTGGGCGGCTATGAGACCTTTGTCTCGCGCCTGCACCTGGAAGACCACCCCGACCAGCCCGAATGGCTGAGCCACGTGAACGCCTCCGTGCTCAAGGTCAAGCTGGCCACCGCCATCATCGGCATCAGCTCGATCCACCTGCTCAAGACCTTCATCAACGCCGCCAACTATGACATCAAGGTGCTGATGTGGCAGACCATCATCCACGTGGTGTTCCTGCTGAGCGCACTGGCCATTGCCCTGACGGACCGGCTGATGTCGCACTCCGCGCCCCCCGCGCGCCACTGACACGACCCCCCCATAAAAGAGGCCGCCCAGAGCGGCCTCTTTTACATTTCCCCTTTCGCCCCCTTTCGCCCCCTTTCGCCCCTTTTCGCCCCTTTTCACCCTTTGTCCCTTTTGCTGCGCACCCACCATGCAATGCCCCCTTTGCAACTGGCAGAACCCTGCCTCCTACACACACTGCTTCAGCTGCCAGGCGCCGCTGGCCGTGGCCGGCGGGCAGGCATCAGCATCAGCCCCTGACAAGCCCCCGCAAACCCAGACGAACCTGCAGCTCGAAGATGTGTTCCCGGGCACCATGGCACGCCTGGGCGCCACGCTGATCGATGGGGTGACCATGGTGGCCATCCCGATGGCGTTGGCTCTGGCCTGGGTGTTTGCCCGTACGACCTTTGACAGTGCGCCCGCCTCCACCTACCCGGTGGCGCTGGCGCTGGGCACCCTGGGCCTGTTCATCCCGGCGCTGACGGACGCGCTGGGCCAGGGCTCTGTCGGCAAGCGGCTGCTGGGCCAGCGCGTAGTCACCCGCTCGGGCGAGCGCCCGGGCCTCGTGCGGTCCGTGCTGCGGCATTTTCTGAAGTATTCGCTCACCCTGGGGCTGACACTGGCGGTGCCATTCCTGCTGCACCGTTTGCTGACCGCCCTGTTTGGCGAGCGGGGCCTGCACAGTTCGATGACCGGCACCTTCGTGGTGTCCCGCCGTGCCAGCGACACCGCCATCCAGAAGGCAGTGGCCTTGGTCCGTGGCCCCGGCTGGTTCCTCAAGGGACTGGTCATGCTGGCAGGGGTGGCCGCCTTCAGCTTTGCGGCGATGGTGGCCGTGGTGCTGTGGAACCAGGGCGACGAGCCCGCCAATCCCCGCCGCGAGATGGTGCGCCAGCTGGACGGCGCGGCGCGCACCGTGCTGCGGCTGGTCGAGAACCACTACCAGAGCACGGGCGCCTTCCCCACCAGCGCAGCCACCGTGGGCCTGGGCCGGCCCGGGCAGCTTCCCGCAGGTTTCCAGGCCATGGCCATCGATCCAGCCAATGGCGTGGTGCGGCTGACCATTGCCGATAGCACAGGCGACATGGCGCTGGCTGGCAAGCACCTGGTCTACACCCCGGTGCTGCGCACCCGCAAACAGCAGACGGACATCCACAAATGGCAGTGCGGCAGCGACGACATTGCGCGCAGCGACCGGTCTTTCAGCTGTCGGCACGAAGCCACAGGGATCGCCAGGTAAAGCCTTGACCAAGGCGGGAGTTCGGATCCCGTCTTCGCAATAAAAAGCGCTCTTCCGCTTTACGGCCGGGCTTTTAAAGCTATATAAATCATAGCAATCAATCGGACCGTTTTTGCTCCCAAATTTCTCCCCAATCGGGCGGCACAGTGCAGGCCATACCCCACTTGCAGGAGAAATCCATGGACCGCACCACCGCCGCCCAAACCACCGTCGCCCCCTTTGTCGCAGCCGCGCAGACGCCCTCCAACCGCCGCTTTGCCCTGAACGCCCTGGGCTCGCTGGGCATGGCCACCCTGTTGGGCTGCGGGGGTGGGGGCAGCGACACAGACACCACCGACACCACTGATACCGGCACCGGCACGGGAACAGGTACCGGCACAGGAACCGGCACCACAACCACCTGCTCGGTCGTCCCCGAGGAGACCGCCGGCCCCTACCCTGCCGATGGCTCCAATGCCAGCAACAACACCTACAACGTGCTGGCGCTCAGTGGCATCGTGCGCTCGGACATCCGCAGCTCCATCGGTTCGTCCACGCAGGTCAGCGGCGTGCCGTTCACCATCACGATCACACTGACCAATACCAACGCGAGCTGCGCCGCGCTGTCCGGCTACGCCATCTACCTGTGGCATTGCACGCAGGACGGCAACTATTCCGTGTACAGCTCCAGCAACATCGCCGACAACTACCTGCGCGGCGTGCAGGCCACCGATGCGAACGGCACCGTCACCTTCACCACCGTCGTGCCCGGCTGCTACGCGGGCCGCATGCCACACATGCACCTGGAGGTGTACCGCAGCCTGGCCGCAGCCAGCAACGCGAGCAACAAGATCAAGACCACGCAACTGGCCTTCCCCACGGCCTTGCTCAGCACCATCTACAGCGCCAATTCGGGCTACAGCGCCAGCGTGCGCAACCTGGCCTCCATGTCGTTTGCCACGGACAACGTCTTCAGCGACGGCACCACGCTGGAAATGACCACCATGCAGGCCAACAGCGGCGGCGGGTACTCGGCCAACATCACGATCTCGATCGCTGCTTGACTGAAAGTCCCCCTGAGTCGCCTTTGGCACCTTCCCCCGGAGGGGGACGCACCCGGTGGCCCGGCCAAGCCGGTTCCACGGGTGCACTGGCCTGGGCGGCGCCGGTTTCTGACGGCATGCCCCACCCGTCAAACGCTTTCCTTAATCCACTGCGCCCTCACACGCGCCGCGCCGGTAGCACGTGCTGGCGCTGACTCGCTGACCTCTTTTCTCCACAACACTGAAAGAAAAACACCATGCCTATGCACTCTCTTCGTCCCCGCTGGCTGGCCCGCGTGGCGCTCACGGCCATGCTGGCTGCAACATCCGCCACCCCCGTGCTGGCGCAATCCCAGGGCCGGCAGGACCCACCCGCGCCGCCGCCCGAGGCCTATGCCGCCTGCAAGGGCAAGACCGAAGGCGCCAGCGTGACCTTGACCATGCCCGATGGCAAATCGCTCGCAGGCACATGCCGCACAATGGGCGGCACCCTGGTGGCCATGCCCGCAGGCGGGCCTGGCGGCCCCGGCGGAGCAGGCGGCCCGCCCCCCGCCCGCTGACGACACCTGCTCCCCCATCGATGCCCCACCTGACCCTGCACCGCAAAGCCTTCATCGCCCTGGCCGCCCTGCTGGTGGCCTTGCTGCTGATTTTTGCGGGCTTTTCGCGCCTGGGTCTACAGCGGGGCCTGGGGCCGTATGTGGCAGAGATCGAACTGGCCCGCATGGGCTGGCTGGCCGAGCGCCTGCAGGCCCACCACACGCAGACGGGCGGCTGGGACACCCTGCGCAACCAGCCCCGCCTCTGGGGCCAGCTCAGCCACCCAGGGGCAAGCCTGCGCCGCTCAGGCGCCCAGGGCGCTGAAGCCCCCCCGCCCACCGACCGGAGCGGTCCGCCCGGCATGCCCCCCGAACTGGCGAACGGCAACCCGGCAGTGGACCGCAGCATGCAGCAGCCCCCGCCACCGCCCCCCGACGGCGGCCCGCCCCCGGGCGAGCGCAGCGCGGGTGGCCCACAACGCCACCCCGATGACCTGTTCCCCCGCCTGGGCCTGGTGGATGCACAGCAAAACCTGGTGGCAGGTGCCACGCCCCAGCCCGGCAGCGCGCGCCTGGCCCTGACCGGTGCCGATGGCCAGACCATCGGCCAGCTGGTGCTGGCCCCCCCGCAGGGCGTGCGCAGCGATGCCGACCAGGCCTTTCTGGCGCAACACCTGGGCTTTGTGGCGTGGACAGGCCTGGCCGGCCTGGCGCTGGCACTGCTGCTGTCGGGCTGGCTGGCACGGCGCTGGCTGGCGCCGGTCGAAGCCCTGGCCACCGGCGCACGCGGCATTGCGCAGGGCCACTTGCACACCCGGGTGCCTGTGCACGGCAACGATGAACTGGCCCAGCTGGCCCGCACCTTCAACACCATGGCCGAACAACTGAGCAGCATCGAGTCCTCGCGCCGCCAGTGGCTGGGCGACGTGGCCCACGAGCTGCGCACCCCCCTGGCCGCCATGCGCGCCGAGATCGAAGCCGTGCAGGACGGCGTGCGCCCCTTTGACGACAAGACCGCGCTGCGCCTGCACCGGCAGGTGATGCGCCTGATTCAGCTGGTGGGCGACCTGCGTGCCAGCCTGGACGCCGCTGGCACCAGCGCACCATCGGCCCAGGTGCCCGTGCACCCGCTGTCGCTGCTGACCGAAGCACTGGCGTCGATGCGCCCGCGCCTGGCGCAGGCCGCCATCGATGTAGATACCACGGGCCTGGACGCCCTGGCTGCGCAGTCGTCCGTGTCAACGCCCGCCCCAATACCCGCCCCACTGGTGCGCGGCGATGCGCAGCAACTGCACCAGGTGTTCTTGAACCTGCTGGAAAACAGCCTGCGCTACACCGATGCGGGCGGCCTGCTGCGCCTCTCGGCACGCCTGTTGCCACCGGCCGATGGAGCCGCCCAACTGCAGGTGCAGCTGGACGACAGCGCGCCCGGCGTGCCCCCCCACGAGCTGCCACGCATCTTTGACCGCCTGTACCGCGCCGAAACCTCGCGCAACCGCGACCATGGCGGTTCCGGCCTGGGTCTGGCGATCTGCCGCGCCATCGTGCTCGCGCACGGCGGCACGCTGGTGGCCGACACCTCCCCCCTGGGCGGTCTGCGCATCACGCTGCAACTGCCACTGCTGGACAACCCCTCATGAGCCACCGCATCCTCGTCGTCGAAGACGAACCCGACATCGCCGCCATCGTGGTCGACTACCTGCGCCACGCGGGCTATACCGTTGAACACCAGGCCGATGGCCGCGCGGCGCTCGCCAGCATGCTGGCCGCGCCGCCCGACCTCACGCTGCTGGACATCATGCTGCCCGGCATGGATGGCCTGGAGGTGCTGCGCCAGGCACGCCGCCACACACAGCACCCCATCATCATGCTGACCGCACGCGTCGAAGAAGTGGACCGGCTCATCGGCCTGGAGCTGGGCGCGGACGACTACATCTGCAAGCCTTTTTCGCCGCGCGAAGTGGTGGCGCGCGCCAAGGCCGTGCTGCGCCGCACCGCCGCCGCGCAAGAGCCCCCGGCAGCCACCACCACGGTGGCGGCGCTGATGCTGGACGAATCGCACTGGCAGGCCACACTGCACGGCACGCCACTGGGCCTCACGCGGCGCGAGTTCCGGCTGCTGCAGGTGCTGGCCCGCCAGCGCGGGCGCATCTTCTCGCGCGCGCAGCTGCTGGACCAAGCGTACGACGACACGCTGGACGTGAACGAGCGCGCCATCGACAGCCACATCAAGAACCTGCGCAAGAAGCTCAAGGCCGCCAGTGCCGATGGCAGCGACTGGATTCGTTCGGTGTATGGCGTGGGTTTTGCCCTGGACCCGACTGCGGCCGATTGAGCGTGGTCCGATCAAGCAGATTGCTACATTTTTTGTAGCTACTTGCGCTTATCCAATAAGCGCAGGATCCATTTTTTACCCACAATGGTGGCACAACAGGCTACCGATTCGGTCCCTGTCTCACCCCTGCGCACGGAGCGCACCTACACCGTCACCGCCCGGGCACAGGTGTGATCGGGGCTACCCACTGGCCCTTACCACCTGTTCGCCCCGATGCCCACACTCTCCCCAACGCCCCGCGCGCCTGCGCCGGCCCGGCCCCCAACGCGCCCACAGAAGCTGCCCGGTGGGCTGGTGTACGTCACACCCGCCATGCCCGGCCTCACCCGCGTGCGCAACGGCGCCAAGGCGTTTCGCTACCGCCAGCCCGATGGCCAGTGGCTCCAAGACCCAGACGAGATCACCCGCATCCAGCGCCTGGCCATCCCGCCCGCCTACAGCGACGTCTGGATCTGCCCACTGCCCAACGGCCACCTGCAGGCCACTGGACTGGACGCACGCGGGCGGCGCCAGTACCGCTACCACCCGCAGTGGCGCAAGCAGCGCGACGAGGGCAAGTTCGAGCACCTGCAGGCCTTCGGCCGTGCGCTGCCGCGCATCCGCAGCCGCGTGGCGCGCGAGCTGGCGGCGCACCGCAGCGGCCAGCCGCTGACCCGCACCCTGGTGCTGGCCACCCTGGTGCGCCTGCTGGACACCACCTTCCTGCGCATAGGCAACGAGGAATATGCCGCCACCAACAAGTCGTACGGCCTGACCACGCTGCGCACGCGGCATGCGCAGGTCAAGGGCAGCCAGCTCAAGCTGCGTTTTCGGGGCAAGAGCGGCGTGCAGCAGGAGGCCGAACTCAGCGACCCCCGCGTGGCCCGCGTGGTGCGCCACTGCCAGCAGTTGCCCGGGCAGGAGCTCTTCCAGTACGAAGATGAGGACGGCACCCCGCGCACCGTGGGCTCGGGCGACGTGAATGACTACCTGCGCGAGATCACACAGGGCGTGAGCAGCATCGAAGGCGATCACTTCACCGCCAAGGACTTCCGCACCTGGCACGGCACCACGCAGGCGCTGGAGTTGACACGCCTGGCCTGCACCCAGACCGACGCCTTCGGCGCGGCCGACAAAAACGTGCGCTACAGCGCCAAGGCCATCCTGGCCGAGGTGGCGCGCCAGCTGGGCAACACGCCGGCTGTGTGCAAGAAGTCGTACGTGCACCCCGCGGTGCTGGAGCTGGGCTCGCGGCTGGCATCCGACGCGGGGCCGGGCATGCAGGCGGTGTGGAATCACATCGGCGGCACCACATCGCCACGGGGCCTGAGTGCGGCGGAGCGCCGGCTGCTGGCGTTTCTGCGCAAGCCACAAAGGCAGCACAAGGCGCACCCCAGCGCCAAAGCGTAGGCAGGGCTGCGGCACCCGGCGATGGGGTGTCGCGCAAGTGCCGTGCAGGACCATCGCAGTGCGGGCTGTATCGCTAAACTGGCATGCTGCGCCTTTTCACCGTCTTTCCGCCCGGCCCTGCGCACAGGCCGGCCCCGCCCAACTCCAGCCTGCCGCCATGCCCACCGCCACCATTGCCTTGCCAGAGTCCACCCATTCCCCGGCCGACCACCACCTGCAACGCCCCTTCCTCAGCCTGCCCGAGCGCGAGGCCATCAACCGGGGCCGCTGGTTCGCCGCGCTCACGCCGTCGCTGCGGCATGACATCTTCCGGCTGGGCCGCATCACGCGCTATATGCATGGCCAGATGATCGTCGAGCAGGGGGATCTGGCGCAGGACTGGTTTGCCTGTGCCAGCGGTGCCATCCGGTTTCGGCGCACCACACCGTCGGGCAAGCAGGTGACGCTGGCCTACGTGGAGCCCGGCATCTGGGTGGGCGAGGCCGAGGTGCTGCACCGCGGCCCCAATACCTACGACGCGCACGCCCACGGCCCCACCACGGTGCTGAGCGTGGCCGAGGGCGTGTTCCGCCAGCTGCTGCGCGAACACCCCGAGTTCGGCGAGGCACTGCTCACGCTGCAGGCGCGCCGCATGCGCTACCTGTACTGGATGATGGAAGACATGGCCACCCTGCCCTTGCGCGCACGACTGGCCAAGCAGCTGCTGCACGTGCTGCGCCGCTTCGGCGAGCGCGCCGCCGTGCCCGGCCAGCGTGGCGCCATCGGGCTGGCGCTGGTGCAGGACGAGCTGGCACAACTGCTGGGCGGCTCGCGCCAGCGCATCAATGTGGAACTCAAGTGGATGGAGCGCGAGGGCATCATCGGCATCCACCAGCGCGGCATCGTGGTGCACCAGCAGGAACAGCTGGAGGCGCTGGCGCAGCAGGGGTAGAGCTGCGGCGCGGGAGCGTTGCAATGCCTTGAGTCAGCGTTTGCTACAAAAATAGCAGCATTTAGCGCTTATGGATAAAGCGCTGGAGGCCATTTTGGCTTGAATTTTTTGGCGAGTGGCGCCTTGCCAGGCGCTCAGCGCCCCACCATGTTGCCCGGCACCACCCACTGGTCGAACTGCTCACCCGTGACGTGGCCTGACGCCACGGCCGCTTCGCGCAGGCTGGTGCCTTCCTTGTGGGCCTTCTTGGCGATGAAAGCCGCCTCGTCGTAGCCGATGTGGGTGTTGAGCGCGGTCACCAGCATCAGCGAGCGGTCCACCAGCTCGGTGATGCGCTCGCGGTTGGGCTCGATGCCCACGGCGCACTGGTCGTTGAAGCTGACCATGCCGTCGGCCAAAAGGCGCACGCTCTGCAGGAAGTTGTGCGCCACCATCGGGCGGAACACGTTGAGCTCGAAGTTGCCCGAGGCACCGCCGAAGTTGATGGCCACGTCGTTGCCAAACACCTGGGCGGCCAGCATGGTCACGGCCTCGCTCTGCGTGGGGTTGACCTTGCCGGGCATGATGGACGAGCCGGGCTCGTTCTCGGGGATGCTCAGTTCGCCGATGCCGCTGCGCGGGCCGCTGGCCAGCCAGCGCACGTCGTTGGCGATCTTCATCATGCTGGCGGCCAGGGTCTTCAGGGCGCCGTGGGCGTGCACCAGGCCATCCACCGAGGCCAGCGCCTCGAACTTGTTCGGCGCGGTGACGAAGGGCAGGCCCGTGAGGCGCGCCAGCTCGGCGGCGGCCTGCTCGGCATAGCCCTTGGGCGCGTTCAGGCCCGTGCCCACCGCCGTGCCACCCAAGGCCAGCTCGTACAAATGGGGCAGCGCGGCGCGCACATGGCGCTCGCCATGGTCCAGTTGCGCCACATAGCCCGAGAACTCCTGGCCCAGCGTGAGCGGGGTGGCATCCTGCAAATGGGTGCGGCCGATCTTGACGATACCGTCGAAGTCCTGCGCCTTCTTCGCCAGCGTGGCGCGCAGCTTGGCGATGGCAGGCAGCAGCTTGTGGGTCAACGCCTCCACCGCCGCCACGTGCATGGCGGTCGGGAACACGTCGTTGCTCGACTGGCTGCGGTTCACGTCGTCGTTGGGGTGCACCAGGCGGCCTTCGCCGCGCTCGCCGCCCAGGATCTCGCTGGCGCGGTTGGCCAGCACTTCGTTGACGTTCATGTTGGTCTGCGTGCCCGAGCCCGTCTGCCACACCACCAGCGGGAACTCGCCGGCATGCTTGCCAGCGATGACTTCATCGGCCGCAGCCACGATGGCATCGGTCTTCTTGGCATCCTGCAGGCCCAGCGCCTGGTTGACCACGGCCGACGCGCGCTTGACCTGGGCCAGCGCCTTGATGATCTCGCGCGGCTGCTGCTCGCCCGAGATGTCGAAGTTCTGCAGCGAGCGCTGCGTCTGCGCGCCCCAGAGCTTGTCGGCCGGCACCTCGATGGGGCCAAAGGTGTCGCGTTCGGTACGGGAGGTCATGGGCAGCGGTTCTCCAAGTTGAAAAAGCAGGAAAAGTGAGAAAGGGCGGGCAAACGCACGGCCCGGCCCGGAGCCGCCGCGGGGCTGCAGGGGCTGCCTGCGTCTGGCCCCAAAACAGGTGCAGCCGGGAACATCGGCGCGCCCGGCAGCATAATGCAAAAACGAACCATTCTCATTTATGGAGTTGCACAGCCTGAGCGGGTTGCGCCCGGCCAGTGTGCGGCAAGCCCCGCAGCAAAGAGCAACAAGCCTCGCCGCCAACACTGCCGGTGGGGGCATCTGCGGGGGCATGGCGATGGATACCAATCCGCCCGCTGCAGGCCAAACCCCCGCGCCGGCACGCCTTCGCACCGGTGGATACACTCCGACGCGCGCGGCCATGCCCTATCCGCCCCGTGCCTGCTTCATTCATCCATTGCGCTGCCGCGGCCTATCCGCCCTGGGCCTCTTGACGGCGCCGCGCGCCCGATGCACCCTGCCCATCCAACCCCAGCATTCTTTGCACCATGAACACGTTCATGCCCTCCAGCTACAACCTGTTCGTGGTGGTGGCCTCCTTTGCCATCGCCATGCTGGCGTCATACGTGACGCTGGACCTGGCGCGCCGCGTGCGCACGGCGCAGCGCCGCGTCGGGCTGGCCTGGTGGGCAGCAGGCTCCATCGTCATGGGCACGGGCATCTGGGCCATGCACTTTTTGGGCATGCAGGCCTTCAGGCTGCCCATCGAGATCGGCTTTGCCGGCGGCCCCACGCTGCTGTCGTGGCTGGCAGCGGTGACCGCATCTGCCATGGCCCTGCAGCTGGCCAGCCAGGAAACCTCTGGCCGGGCCCAACTGGCCATGGGTGCGCTGGTAATGGGTGCCGGCATCAGCGGCATGCACTACATCGGCATGGCCGCCATGGAGATGGCGCCCGGCATCGTCTGGAACCCGCCGCTGGTGGCGCTGTCGGTGCTGATCGCGGTGCTGGCATCGGCCACGGCCCTGCTGATCTTCAAGCTGCTGCGCCGGGTGCGGCCCAGCCAGCGCCTGCCCTACCAGCTGGCCGCATCGTTCGTGATGGCGGTGGCCATCTGCGGCATGCACTACACCGGCATGGCGGCGGCCAGCTTTGCCATGGGCTCCGTGTGCCTGAGTGCGGGCGAGCTCGGCGGCCCGGGCCTCACAGCCATGGTGCTCATGGCCACGGGCATGCTGCTGGTGAGCACACTGTTCACGTCCATTCTGGACGCGCGGCTGCAGGCCACGGCCGAGCGCCTGACGAAGTCGCTGCAGGACAGCAACACCCGCCTGCAGGCCGCCAACGACGAGCTGCAAAAACGCGCGTTCGCCGACGCGCTGACCGGCCTGCCCAACCGGCTGCTGTTCGAAGACCGGCTCATCCACGCGCTGCTGCGCCTGGACCGCACCAACCACCACCGCGTGGAAGACCGCCTGGCCGTGCTGTTTGTGGACCTGGATGGCTTCAAGCCCATCAACGACTCCTTTGGCCATGCCGCGGGCGACGTGATCCTGCGCGGCGCAGCCGACCGCCTGCGCCGCGAGGCGCGCGAGGGGGACACCGTGGCCCGCGTCGGCGGAGACGAGTTTCTGATCCTGCTGGAAGACGTGACCGACGTGGCCGCGAGCGTGATGGTGGCCAACCGGGTGCTGGCATCGCTCTCGGAGCCTTTCGAAGTGGCGGGCAAACAGGTGCAGATCGCCTGCTCCATCGGAATCGTCGTGCACCCCGACCACGGGGAGCGCGGCAAGCTGGTGGCCAACGCCGATGCCGCCATGTATGCCGCCAAGCGCGCGGGCGGCGGCTGCTATGCGCTGTTTGAACCCCACATGGGCTCGAACGCCTCAGAGCAGCTGGAGTTGCAGAACGACCTGCGCCAAGCCATTGACCGGGGCCAGCTGGCCCTGCACTACCAACCCAAGATCGACGGAACGCGCGGCCAGATCAGCGGGGTGGAAGCGCTGCTGCGCTGGAAGCACCCCCAACATGGCATGGTGAGCCCCATGGTCTTCATCGCGCTGGCCGAGCGCTTCGGCCTCATCGGACGGCTGGGCAACTGGGTCATCAATGAAGCCTGCCGCCAGACCGCCGAGTGGGCCCGCAGCGGCATGCGCATGCGCGTGGCTATCAACCTGTCGGTGCACCAGCTGCGCGAGGCCGGGCTGGCCGAGCGCATCGAGCAGGCGCTGCTGCGCCACGGGCTCGATGCCTCGCAACTGCTGTGCGAGATCACCGAATCGGTGGCCATGGAGGACATCAAGGCCACGCAGCGCACCTTCGAGGGGCTGGCACGCATCGGCGTGTTCCTGTCCATCGACGACTTCGGCACCGGGTATTCCAGCCTGAACTACCTGCGCCAGCTGCCGGCGCAGCAGCTCAAGATCGACCGCAGTTTTGTGAACGATCTGGAAAGCAGCGAAGACGCCCGCGCCGTGGTGGCCGCGGTGGTGAGCCTGGCGCATGCCCTGGGGCTGCGGGTGGTGGCCGAGGGGGTGGAGACCAGCGGCCAGCGCGATATTCTGCTGGGCATGGGCTGTGATGAATTGCAGGGCTTCTTCTATGCCCATCCCATGCCGGCAGACACGCTGCTGGCATGGTCACAAGGTGAAAAACCGGTCGGCAGTGCAGACTTCACGCCGTCCGTCATCGGGTCGTTGCCAGAGCTGTAAGGCCGCCTGCTGCGCGCCTGAAAGCCCCGGCCATGGCACGTCGTCGGAAAAGGACGACACCCGTGTCAGCGTCGCCTGACGCCGTGCAGCCCACGGTCGGCGCACCATGGCACTTCAGCGGCAACGCTGCCACTGCCGCGCTGGCCCCCAGGACTGGCGCACGTCCCCCCAACACACCTGGAGACCCTCATGGCCACCAGCAGCCTTCTCGGCATTGACGCCGACCACCTTCCCCCGGCCCACAGTGCGACCGGCATTGACAGCCTGGGGCCCAGCGACGCCTCCGACTCCGGCAGCGACAGTGCGGGCGCCTACAGTTCCGAGACCGACAGCGACACCGACCGCTTTGGCACGGGCGAGCGCAGCAGCGTGGAGCCCGCCCCCCAGCCCCTGGCGCGGGACATCCTGCCCGACCACGTGGAAGACATGTCGGAGGAAAGTGAAGAACCCGGCATGGACATGGAAGACAACGGCCTGCCGGAAGCCCCCGACATGCAGCATGGCACGCATGGCCATGCCGCTCCGCTGACTGCAGACGACCTGCCGGAAAGCGAAGCCACGGACGAAGACGAAGAGAGCGAATAGCACCCCGGAACCATCGGGCGGGGTTCCCGCGTCCAGCGGCAAGTGGCGCAACGGCGGGGTGTGCCATTGCGCGCGCGGAGCTCCGCTGGCGGGGGTCTGTCAAAATACGGTCCGCCTGCCATCGGCAGTGCTTCTGGAAGACCGGCAGTGGCCAGCCAGGAGTGCGTGCGGCGGGCAGAACAGGAACGTGCTTGCGTTCTCCATAAGACTCCCCACGACACGCCATGACCACCTCCATCCGCCAGGACGATCTCATCGAATCCGTAGCCGCCGCGCTGCAGTACATCAGCTACTACCACCCCACCGACTACATCGCCCACCTGGCCCGCGCCTATGAGCGCGAGCAAAGCCCGGCGGCCAAGGACGCGATCGCCCAGATCCTGACCAACAGCAAGATGAGCGCCACCGGCCAGCGCCCCATCTGCCAGGACACCGGCATCGTCAACGTGTTCCTGAAAGTGGGCATGGACGTGCGCTGGGAGGGCTTCACGGGCAGCCTGGACGACGCCATCAACGAAGGCGTGCGCCGTGGCTACAACCACCCCGACAACACCCTGCGCGCCAGCGTGGTGGCCGACCCACACTTCGACCGCAAGAACACCAAGGACAACACCCCGGCCGTGATCTTCACCGAGATCGTGCCCGGCAACACCGTGGAAGTGACGGTCGCAGCCAAAGGCGGCGGTAGCGAAAACAAGAGCAAGATGGTCATGCTCAACCCCGGTGACAGCATCGTCGACTGGGTGCTGAAGACAGTGCCCACCATGGGCGCTGGCTGGTGCCCGCCCGGCATGCTGGGCATCGGCATCGGCGGCACCGCTGAAAAAGCCGTGCTGATGGCCAAGGAAAGCCTGATGGACGATCTGGACATGTACGAGCTGCAGGCCAAGAAGGCATCCGGCGCCGAGCTGACCAAGGTCGAGGCCCTGCGCATCGAGCTGATGGAAAAGGTCAACGCCCTGGGCATTGGCGCGCAAGGCCTGGGCGGCCTGACCACCGTGCTGGACGTGAAGATCAAGATGTACCCCACCCACGCCGCCAGCAAGCCCGTGGCCATGATCCCCAACTGCGCCGCCACCCGCCATGCCCACTTTGTGATGGACGGCAGCGGCCCGGTCTACCTGGACCCGCCGTCGCTGGACCTGTGGCCCAACGTGAACTGGACGCCCGACTACAAAACCAGCAAAAAGGTGGACCTGAACACCTTGACCAAGGCCGAAGTCGCCAGCTGGAAACCCGGCGACACCCTGCTGCTGAACGGCAAGATGCTGACGGGCCGCGACGCCGCCCACAAGCGCATCCAGGGCATGCTGGCCAAGGGCGAGCCACTGCCCGTGGACTTCACCAACCGCGTCATCTACTACGTCGGCCCCGTGGACCCGGTGCGTGACGAGGCCGTTGGCCCCGCCGGCCCGACCACCGCCACCCGCATGGACGGCTTCACCGAAATGATGCTGGCCGAAACCGGCCTGATCGCCATGATCGGCAAGGCCGAGCGCGGCCCGGTCGCCATCGAAGCCATCAAGAAGCACCAAAGCGCGTACCTGATGGCCGTGGGCGGCGCCGCCTACCTGGTCAGCAAGGCCATCAAGACCGCCAAGGTGGTGGGCTTTGCCGACATGGGCATGGAAGCCATCTACGAATTCGACGTGGTGGACATGCCCGTGACCGTGGCGGTGGACGCCGGCGGCACCAGCGCCCACATTACCGGCCCAGCCGAATGGCAAAAGAAGATCGCCACAGGCGAGTTCAAGGGCATCGGCGTCGCTGCCGCAGCCTGATAGAACACAAAACCCGCCTGAGCAGTGTTGGGCAGGCCATAGCGCCTGCCCCCGCCGGGCTTTCTCCCCGACTCTGTTCCTTCTCCGGTTCACAAGGATCCATGACCGAAGCACAGCAACTCCCCATCGGCGTGTTTGACAGCGGCGTGGGGGGCCTGAGCGTACTGCGCGCTCTGCGGGCGGCACTGCCCCATGAGCGTTTTGTGTACCTGGCCGACAGTGCCCATGCGCCGTACGGCGAACGGGGCGATGCCTATGTGGGTGCACGCACCCACGCCATCACGCGGTACCTGCTCGAACAGCACCACATCAAGGCCCTGGTGGTGGCTTGCAACACCGCCACGGCGGCGGCCATCCACGAGGTGCGCGCCAGCCACCTTGATCTACCTCTTGTGGGCCTGGAGCCCGCCATCAAGCCTGCGCTGGCGGTGACCCGAACCGGTCGCGTGGGCGTGATCGGAACACGGGGCACACTCACCAGCGCCAAGTTCGGCAAGCTGCTGGGCTCGCTGGCCGAACAGGCCCAGTTCGTGGTGCAGCCCTGTGACGGCCTGGCGCACGCCATCGAGCGCAGTGTGGCCCGGCCAGCGCCCGTGCTCGGCGCCCCGGTGGGTGCAACGGAAACGGGTGCCCTGTGCGAACGGTACCTTCAGGCCATGGGCGACTTCGGCACAGCACCAGGGCAGATCGATACGCTGGTGCTTGGGTGCACCCACTATATTTTTGTGGCCCACGAACTTCGGGCACTGGTAGGCCCCCATGTGCAATTCATCGAGACCGGTGAACCCGTGGCCCGGCAGACGCGGCGATTGCTGGAGACAGCGGGGCTGCTGGCAACGCCCGATGGTGCCCCTGCCACGGATGTCTCTCGCACCCGCCTGCTTACCACCGGGCCGGTGGCCATGCTTCAGGCAGCAGCCGAGCGCTGGCTGGGTCTGCCTGCAGACTGCTGTGAAACAGTGTCTGTACCCTGATTCAACATATTTTTGGGGCCTGGCGCTTTACCAACAAGCGTTCATTGCTATTAAATAAATAGCATTCACTTTCTACGCTGAACCGGTTTCTGAAGCCCCACCCCACAACCGCTCCCCCACATGCTCCATGTGGGTGAGGTACAGGCGCAGATCGAACTCATACTGGTGGTATTGCGGCTCCATGTGGGTACACAGCTGGTAAAAAGCCTTGTCGTGGTCCTTCTCACGAAGGTGGGCCAGCTCGTGGACCACGATCATGCGCAGGAACTCGTCCGGCGCCTGTTTGAACATCGACGCAATGCGGATCTCATGCCTGGCCGCCAGCCGGTTGCCCTGCACACGCGAGACCGCCGTGTGCAACCCCAAGGCGTGGCGCACTACGTGGATCTTGTTGTCGAAAAGAACCTTGTTGACCGTCCCCGCGTTGCGCAGGTAGCGCCCCTTGAGTTCCTGTGCGTAGTCGTACAGGGCCCTGTCGCTGCGCACCGCATGGGCCTGGGGGTACTTGCGCTGCAACATGGCTCCCAGCCGCCCTTGCGCCAACAGATCGCGCGCCTGGTCTTGCAAGGACGCGGGGTAGGAACGCAGATACGGTAGATCGGAGGTCATGGGAGACGGGACAGCGCGCAGGGAATCACAGAGCTACAGAACTGCGCGGCAGTGCCGTGGAGCCCATGCATGCAACCCGGGCTGATTGCCACAGCCTGCCGGCCTGCTTTTCAACACGAGCGCGGACAGAAAACAAGCACTCCCGCAACGCCGTGTGCCTGGCCAGGCTCAGTGCAGGTGGCGCGGACGGCGGCCACCTCCGCCACCGTGACCGCTGCCAGAGCCCCCTCCACCCGGGCCACGCGGAGGTTTGCCGATCTCCAGCGAGTTCACCAGGGCGTCAAAGCGCTGGCTGAACAGCTTGTCGATCTCCGCCACCACGCCGCCCAGTTCGGCACCATCAAAGTGGCGCTCCATCATGTTCACAACGTCCTGCACCAGCAGATCACGCTGCACCTGCATGATGGCCGCGGGCGTGGGGCCGACAAACAGCATGACGAAGTCGTCGCGCGACTCCGCGCCCTGATCTTCCTCTTCCTCGTCGAAGTCCGCGTCGTAAAACGTGACTTCTATGGCGGCCCCCTGTTCGGCCAGCTCGTTGAGATTCATGCACATCTCGTCAAGCGACTGGCGAAAGTCTTCATCGCCCCGCACCGTCCAGCACATCTGCAACAAGTGCTCCTGGGCATCGAACTTGATGCCTGGCTCTTCTTCATAAGCGCTGGTCGCACCATCGGCCAGCGAGCGGGCTCCGGCGTACTTCCACAGGGGTTTGAGCGCCTCCTGGAGTTGGTCAAAGCTCGCATCGGCGCGCAACTGGACTTGTCCGTGGACGTGGATTTCGAAGGGAGCGTTGTAACTTGACATGATTGAATCGTAGTGGTGCCCCGAGCCGGGGTCGAACCGGCACGCCCCTTTTCAGGAAAGCGGCGGATTTTAAGTCCGCAGTGTCTACCAATTTCACCATCGGGGCGCCGGCTGCCCAACGCACACCTGCATCGCAGCGTAACCCGGGCAGCGCATGCGCGCAATGCCCTGTCGTATCTCTGGTCACAGGGCGGCTGTTCGTCAAACCGCCTGCCGTGCGCCACCAAGAAAAAAGGGAAGCCGAAGCTTCCCTTACAAATATGGAGCGGGAAAAGAGTCTCGAACTCTCGACCTCAACCTTGGCAAGGTTGCGCTCTACCAACTGAGCTATTCCCGCATTTTCTGACTGCCGCCAATGTTTCCATCAACATGAATCAGCAAGCCTCAAATTATATCGCTATTTTTTTGGCTCTGTTCGATTGCAAACCAAAAAATCAACCAATCACCATCCATCGTTTTACGATCTCCCTCGATGCGCCAATCCTGGAGGATCTTCAAACATCGACGGCATGGACCGTATCTGGAGGCGCGGTCCGGAGTCGAACCGGACTAACCGGATTTGCAATCCGGGGCATAACCGCTTTGCTACCGCGCCAGGAATTCACATTCCTCTGACAAAAAAGGGAAGCTAATGCTTCCCTTTTTGTGGAAATTGGAGCGGGAAAAGAGTCTCGAACTCTCGACCTCAACCTTGGCAAGGTTGCGCTCTACCAACTGAGCTATTCCCGCATTTTACCGGAGCCTCACATTGTACAACGTTTGCTGCGATGGAATGAATTGTAGCGCATTTTTTGGGGCTCCCCAAAAAAATTTGCATCAATGTTTCAAGCCATCTGTGGCACCCGATGCCGCAACGGCCTTGTCGGCAGAAGGCGTCGTCACCACCGCCACTTCCTCGTCCGTCAGGGGCACTGGCTTGGTTTCCAGGGCAACTTCCAGCACCTTGTCGATCCAGCGCACCGGCACGATCTCCAAACCACTCTTCACGTTGTCCGGAATCTCGGCCAGGTCCTTCACATTCTCTTCCGGGATCAGCACCGTCTTGATGCCACCCCGCAGGGCCGCCAGCAGCTTCTCTTTCAGACCACCAATGGCTGTAACTTCGCCGCGCAAGGTGATTTCCCCCGTCATGGCCACATCACCACGCACGGGAATACCCGTGAGGGCCGAAACAAAAGCCGTGGTCATCGCAGCCCCCGCGCTCGGACCGTCCTTGGGCGTGGCACCGTCTGGCACGTGGATGTGGATGTCACGCTTCTCAAACGTTTCATCCTTGATTCCCAGCATCCGCGAGCGGCTGCGCACCACGGTGCGAGCAGCCTCCACGGACTCCTTCATCACATCACCCAGCGAACCAGTGCGCGTGATCACCCCCTTGCCGGGCATGATGGCCGCTTCAATGGTCAGCAGATCACCGCCAACTTCCGTCCAAGCCAAGCCCACCACCTGCCCCACCTGGTTTTGCAACTCGGCACGGCCGTAGGTGTACTTGCGCACGCCCAGGAAGTCGGGCAGGTTGTCGGCGGTGACAATGACCTTGGGCTCGAGCTTCTTGAGCTGCAGGCCCTTGACCACCTTGCGGCAGATCTTGGACAGCTCGCGCTCCAGCGAGCGCACACCGGCCTCGCGGGTGTAGTAGCGCACCATGTCGCGCACAGCGGGCTCGGTGATCTCGAGCTCCTCGTCCTTCACGCCATTGTTCTTGAGCTGCTTGGGCAGCAGGTACTTCATGGCGATGCTGGTCTTCTCGTCCTCGGTGTAACCCGACAGGCGGATCACTTCCATGCGGTCGAGCAGGGCCGGCGGGATATTCATCGAGTTCGACGTGGCGACGAACATCACGTCGGAGAGGTCGAAGTCCACCTCGACGTAGTGGTCGCCGAAGGTGTGGTTCTGCTCGGGGTCCAGCACCTCCAGCAGCGCACTTGACGGGTCACCCCGGAAATCGGTGCCGAGTTTGTCGATTTCATCGAGCAGGAACAGCGGGTTGCGCGTGCCTACCTTGGACAGACTCTGCAGCACCTTGCCCGGCAGTGCGCCAATGTAGGTGCGGCGGTGGCCGCGGATCTCGGCCTCATCGCGCATGCCACCCAGGGCCATGCGGACGTATTTGCGGCCGGTGGCCTTGGCAATCGACTGCCCCAGCGAGGTCTTGCCCACGCCTGGAGGGCCGACCAGGCACAGGATAGGCGCCTTGACCTTGTCCACGCGCTGCTGCACCGCAAGGTACTCAAGGATGCGGTCCTTGACCTTGTCGAGGCCGAAGTGGTCTTCGTTAAGCACGCCCTCGGCATTCACCAGGTCGTGCTTGATCTTGGTCTTCTTGCTCCAGGGCAGCGCAGTGAGCACGTCGATGTAGTTGCGCACCACGGTGGCCTCGGCCGACATGGGCGACATCAGCTTGAGCTTCTTGAGCTCAGCATCAGCTTTCTTGCGCGCCTCGGCAGACATCTTGGCGAGCTTGATCTTTTTCTCGATCTCCTCAATGTCGGCGCCTTCGTCGCCCTCGCCCAGCTCCTTCTGAATAGCCTTGACCTGTTCGTTCAGGTAAAAGTCGCGCTGGTTCTTCTCCATCTGGCGCTTCACACGCCCACGGATCTTCTTGTCGACGTTGAGGATGTCTACCTCCCGGTCGAGCTGCTCGAACAGGTTTTCGAGACGCGCCTTCACATCGGAGAGGTCCAGCACTACCTGCTTGTTTTCGAGCTTGAGCGGCAGGTGTGCTGCAATGGTGTCGGCCAGGCGGCCTGGATCGTCGATGCTGGAGATCGAAGTCAGAATTTCCGGCGGAATCTTCTTGTTGAGCTTGACGTACTGGTCAAACTGCTGCATCACCGCGCGACGCAGCGCTTCGATCTCGCTGGGCTTGTTGGCCTCGGGCGTAGCCTCGACCGGTGTCACAGTGGCAGTGAAATGAGTTTCTGCGTCCTCAATGGACGTCACCAGGGCACGCTGCTGGCCTTCTACCAGCACCTTGACGGTGCCGTCAGGCAGTTTGAGCATCTGCAGGATGGTGGAAACGCAGCCGACATCGAACATGTCCGACACAGAGGGTTCATCCTTGGCCGCAGCTTTCTGGGCGACCAGCATGATCCGCCGGTCGGCCTCCATGGCCAATTCAAGTGCCTTGATGCTCTTGGGGCGGCCCACAAAAAGCGGGATGACCATGTGGGGAAACACCACCACATCGCGCAGAGGCAGCAGTGGCAGGTCTATAGGGGTGGCTGGCAGGGGTGTATGTCCGGACATGGAAATCCTCAAAGTGCTCTGTGGAAGTTGGTCCACATGTGGGGATTTTCAACCCTTGCACGCAGCCGCACTGCCGCAAGGGTTGATGGTTCAATGGGCGTCAACAAAGCGCCCGCTCCGGTCATCTCAGGCCTTCTTGGCCGCTTCGCGGTAGACGAGCAGCGGCGGCTTGTTTTCTTCGATGGTGGACTCGTCCACCACCACCTTCTCGACGTTGCTGGTATTGGGCAGGTCGAACATCGTGCCAATCAGCGATTGCTCCAGGATCGAGCGCAGGCCCCGGGCACCGGTCTTGCGGGCCAGTGCCTTGCGGGCGATGGCCTTGAGCGCCGCAGGACGGATCTCGAGGTCCACGCCTTCCATGGCCAGGAGCTTGCTGTATTGCTTGACCAGCGCATTCTTGGGTTCGGTCAAGATCTGCACCAGCGCGTCTTCGCTCAGCTCTGCCAGAGCCGTCACCACGGGCATACGCCCCACCAGTTCGGGGATCAGGCCAAACTTGATCAGATCCTCTGGCTCGATCTCGGTGAACACCTCGGTCAGCGACCGCTGTTTCTTGCTCTTGACCGATGCACCGAACCCGATCCCCGAGGCTTCGGTGCGGTTCTCGATGACCTTTTCCAGCCCTGCAAACGCACCGCCACAGATGAACAGGATGTTGGTCGTGTCGATCTGCAGAAAGTCCTGATTGGGGTGCTTGCGCCCACCCTGCGGCGGCACACTGGCCATCGTGCCTTCGATGAGCTTGAGCAGCGCCTGCTGCACGCCCTCGCCCGACACGTCGCGGGTGATGCTGGGGTTGTCCGACTTGCGCGAGATCTTGTCGATCTCATCGATGTAGACGATGCCGCGCTGGGCGCGCTCCACCTCGTAATTGCAGCTTTGCAGCAGCTTCTGGACGATGTTTTCCACGTCCTCCCCCACGTAGCCTGCCTCGGTCAGCGTGGTGGCGTCGGCCATCACAAACGGCACGTCCAGCATGCGCGCCAAGGTCTGCGCCAGCAGCGTCTTGCCCGAACCCGTGGGCCCGATCAGCAAGATGTTGCTCTTGGAGAGCTCGACGTCGTCCTTGTGGGCTTTGTCCTTGTGGCGCAGGCGCTTGTAGTGGTTGTACACCGCCACCGCGAGCGTGCGTTTGGCCACATCCTGGCCAATCACATAGTTGTCGAGGTTGGTCTTGATCTCTACCGGGGTGGGCAGGTCACTGCGGCCTTCTCGCGCCAGGTCACCGGCCGGAAGCTCATCGCGAATGATCTCGTTGCACAGGTCAATGCACTCGTCGCAGATAAAGACCGACGGACCGGCGATCAGCTTCTTCACTTCGTGCTGGCTTTTGCCGCAGAAAGAGCAGTAAAGGGTTTTTTCGCTGGAAGAGCCTTTTTTCTCGGCCATGGGGGCAATGCCTTGCTTGTTACGGAAAGTTGTCGGGATGATAACCAAATAAAAAACGGCGTCTTCCCCAGGGGAAAACGCCGCCGCGCGACCCTGCCGGGATCAGGCGCGCTTGCTGATCACCTGATCGACGAGACCATATTCCTTGGACTCATCGGCCGACAGGAAATAGTCACGCTCGGTGTCCCGCTGGATCTTCTCGAGCGGCTGGCCCGTGCGCTCGGCCAAAATCTTGTTCAGTTGCTCGCGGGTCTTGAGAATTTCGCGGGCATGGATTTCGATTTCAGTCGCCTGGCCCTGCATGCCACCCAGAGGCTGGTGAATCATGACCTTGGAGTTAGGCAGCGCAAAACGCTTGCCCTTGGCGCCGGCCGCCAGCAGGAAGGCACCCATGCTGGCCGCCATGCCGGTGCACAGGGTCGATACATCGGGTTTGATGAAGTTCATGGTGTCAAAGATCGCCATGCCAGCACTCACCGAACCGCCAGGGGAGTTGATGTAGAACGAAATGTCCTTGTCAGGATTTTCGCTCTCCAGGAACAGCAGCTGCGCTACCACCAGATTGGCGGTCTGGTCGTTGACCGGCCCCACCAGAAAAATCACACGCTCCTTGAGCAGGCGCGAGTAGATGTCATAGGACCGCTCGCCACGGCCCGACTGCTCGATGACCATGGGGACCATGCCCAGGCCTTGTATTTCCAATGCGCTCATGTTTTTCTCCAGACAAGCAGGTACTGTACCCAGAAATGAATTGGGGCTTGTGCACGAAAGCACAAGCCCCTGGCGTGTATCGGCAACAACCGGGCAATTCGGTAACAAGCCGCCCGGCCTGGGCCTATCAGCCCTGTTGGGCCATCAGTTCGTCGAAAGACACGGCCTTTTCAACCACTTTGGCCTTGCCCAGCACGAATTCGGTCACGTTGTTTTCAATCACAACGGCTTCCACTTCGGCCAGGCGCTGGCGATCGCCGAAGTACCAGCGCACCACGTCTTCTGGCTTCTCATAGCTGGCAGCCAGTTCGTCAATGTGGGCCTTGAGTTGCTCAGGCTTGGCTTGCAGTTCGTTCGCACGCACCAGCTCAGCCAGCACCAGGCCCAGGCGCACGCGGCGCTCGGCTTGGGGGCGGAACACGTCTTCAGGGATTTCGGCCTTGTCGGCGTCCTTGATGCCACGTTGCTTGAGTTCAGCGCGGGCGCCTTCGAGCAGGCGGGCGATTTCAGCCTGCACGCTGGAATTGGGCAGGTCCAGTTCGGCCTTGGACACCAGTGCGTCCATCACGGCTTGCTTGTTGCGGGCCAGCAGGCGGAACTTGACTTCGCGCTCGAGGTTTTTCTTGATGTCGGCGCGCAGGCCATCCACGGAACCGTCGGCGATACCCAGCGACTTGGCCAGGGCGTCGTTCACTTCGGGCAGGTGGGCGGCTTCGATCTTCTTGATCGTGACGAGGAAGTCAGCGGTCTTACCGGCGACATCCTTGCCATGGTACTCGGCAGGAAATGCCAGAGGGAAGGTCTTGCTTTCGCCGGACTTCATGCCACGCACGGCGTCTTCAAATTCCTTGAGCATCTGGCCTTCACCCACCAGGAACTGGAAGTCTTCGGCCTTGCCGCCATCAAACGGCTCGCCGTCGATCTTGCCTTCGAAATCCACCGTGACGCGGTCACCGTCTTGTGCCGCGGCGTCGATGGCGCGCTGGGCGAAGCTGCGGCGCTGCTTGCGCAGGATGTCAATGGTCTTGTCGATGGCAGCGTCGGTCACTTCGGCCGACAGCTTTTCGACTTCCGCATCGGCCAGATCAGCGATCTTGACTTCAGGGAACACTTCGAAAATGGCGTCGAATGTGACCTGGCCTTCGGGCGCGCCTTCCTTTTCGGTGATGCGGGGCTGGCCGGCAACACGCAGGTTGGCTTCGTTGGCGGCCACGGCAAAGGCTTCGCCGACCTTGTCGTTGAGCACTTCGTACTGCACCGAATAGCCATAGCGCTGGGCCACCACGTTCATGGGCACCTTGCCAGGACGGAAACCGTCCATCTTGACCGTGCGGGCCAGGCGCTTCAGGCGCGTGTCGACTTCGGACTGGATCAGGGTGACGGGCACGCTCAGCGTAATCTTGCGCTCGAGCTTCTCAAGGGTTTCAACAGTAACGGCCATGGCTATTCCTCTTATGAATGTGGATCGTGCTGGCTGCAGCGCAGCAGCGCCGTGTTCCGCAAAGTCTCACATGGGTGGTGCGCGGGGGGGGACTCGAACCCCCACACCATTGCTGGCGTCAGGACCTAAACCTGGTGCGTCTACCAATTTCGCCACCCGCGCGGTTCTACAACAAACAAACAGGCGGCACGAACTGCCGCCTGTGTGAAATCGGTCAACCTTCTATTTTACCCTGATGCGGGCAGGGTGGGAATCAAACCCCTCCAAGGACCTCAGGCGCAGGCCGTTTGACACGGAACCAGGCCGCATACATTGCCGGCAGCGCGAGCAGGGTCAGCACGGTGGCCACAACCAACCCACCCATAATGGCCACGGCCATCGGACCCCAGAACACGCTGCGTGACAACGGGATCATGGCCAGCACCGCGGCGGCGGCTGTCAGCACAATGGGGCGCAGTCGGCGCACGGCGGATTCGACAATCGCATCCCACGCCGGCACGCCCCGAGCGCGGTCTTGCTCGATCTGGTCGATCAGGATCACCGAGTTGCGCTGGATCATGCCCATGAGCGCAATCACCCCCAGCAGCGCGACAAAGCCGAACGGCCGGTTGAGCAGAATCAACGCCGCCGCCACCCCCGCCAGACCCAATGGCCCGGTCAGGAACACCAGCATCGCGCGGCTGAAGCTGTGCAGCTGCAGCATCAGCAGCGTGAAGGTGATGAACAGCATGATCGGAATGCCTGCGGCAATCGAAGCGGAGCCCTTGGAGCTTTCTTCCACGGCCCCCGCGACGTCAATGCGATAACCCGTCTGACCGGCGGCTCGCCATTTCGCCTCGATGTCCTTGAGGGCAGGCAGCAGTGCGGCCGTTACCGTGGCACCCTGCAGGCCTTCGGTCACATCGCCCTGCACGGTGATGGCGTAGTCGCGGTTCTCGCGCCACATCACACCGGGCTCCCAGGTGAACACCGGCTTGGCGATCTGCGTGAGCGGGATCGACTTGCCCGAGGCGGTGGGCAGGTAAGCGTTGGCAATGTCGGTAATGGCATTGCGCTCGTCCAGCGGCTGGCGCAGCAGGATGTCGATGAGTTTGTCCCCCTCGCGGAACTGGCCCACCTGCGTACCCGACAAGATGGTTTTGGACGCCTGGGCGATGGACTGGCTCGTCACGCCCAGTGCGCGCGCCTTGGCCTGGTCCACTTCCAGGCGCAGCACCTTCACGGACTCATTCCAGTTGTCGTTCACGCCGCGCATGTTGGGGTTCTGGCGCAGCTGCGCCTTCACCTCGTCGGCACGTTCGCGCAGCACCAGCGGATCAGGCCCCACCACGCGGAACTGCACGGGATACGGCACGGGCGGCCCATTGGGCAGCAGCTTCACGCGGCCACGCACTTCCGGGAACTCCTCGGCCAGCAGCGCTGGCAGCTTCACGCGCAGCGATTCACGCACCTTCAAATCCTTGGGCACCACAATGAACTGCGACACATTGCTCTGCGGAAACACCTGGTCCAGCGGCAGGTAGAAACGGGGCACGCCCGAACCGACCCAAGTGCTGACCGTGTTCACACCCGGCTCCGACAACAGGCGCTGCTCCACCCGTTTGGTGACCTCTTCATTGCCCGCAAAGGATGTGCCCTCAGGGAACCAGATGTCCACCATGATTTCGGGTCGGCTCGAATCCGGGAAGAACTGCTGTTGCACCTGGCCCATGCCCACAATGCCCAGCGCAAAGGTCAGCACCGTGGCGCCGATGGTGAGCCAACGGTGCAGCACGCACCAGTTCACCAAGCGGCGGAAGACGCGGTAGAACGGGCTGTCAAACACCTCGTGGGGGTCATCCGTGATGCCTTTGTTCGCCTGGGCGGCCACGACATGGGGCGGAACCTTGAGCAGCAGCGTCCCCAGATACGGAACGAAGTACACCGACACGATCCAGCTGAGCACCAGCGCGATCACCGTCACGGCAAAGATCGCGAACGTGTATTCGCCCGTCGTGGACTTGGCCAGGCCGATGGGCAAAAAGCCCGCCGCCGTGATCAACGTGCCCGTCAGCATGGGCATGGCCGTGATCTCGTAGGCGAAGGTGGCGGCACGCACCTTGTCATAGCCCTCTTCGAGCTTGAGCACCATCATTTCCACCGCAATGATCGCGTCGTCCACCAGCAGGCCCAGCGCAATGATGAGCGAGCCCAGCGAAATCTTGTGCAGGCCAATGCCCCAGTACCACATGGCCAGGAAGGTCACGGCCAGCACCAGCGGGATGGTGATGCCCACCACCAGCCCCGGGCGTGGATCGATGTACCAGCGCTTCCACAGCGGATTCTTGCCGGGGCGCTTGTGGAAACCCAGTGCGATGAAACTCACCGCCAGCACAATGACCACGGCCTCGATCAGCACCTTGACGAACTCGTTCACCGAGGTTGCCACGGCCTTGGGCTGGTCTTGCACGTTGACGAGCTTCACCCCTGCCGGCAAGGTGCTGCCGATGCGGTCGGTGGCCGCGTGCAGCGCCTTGCCCAGCGCAATGATGTCCCCGCCCTTGGCCATGGAGACACCCAGCGCAATCACCTCCTGCCCCTGGTGGCGCACTTTCACGGTGGCCGGGTCCACATAGCCGCGCTTGACTTCGGCGATATCCCCCAGGCGCAATTGCGCGCCCGACGGGCCACGGATCGGCATGGCGCGCAGGTCTTCGATGGCGTTGAACTGGCCTTCCACGCGCACCTGCACCTGGTCCTGCGGCGTCTGAATCGCGCCCGCGCTTTCCACAGCGTTTTGCTGGCCCAGCTGGGCCAGCACCTGGTTCATGTCCAGGCCCAATTGCGACAGGCGCTTTTGCGAAATTTCAATGAACAGCTTTTCGTCCTGCACGCCAAACAGCTCGACCTTGGCCACATCGGGCACGCGCAGTAATTGTTGGCGCGCGTCGTCGGCAAACTGTTTGAGTTCGGCGTAGCTGAAGCCCTCGGATTCCAGCGCGTAAATCACGCCGTACACATCGCCAAAGTCGTCGTTGAAGAACGGGCCCTGGATGCCCTGCGGCAAGGTGTAGCGCATGTCGCCCACCTTCTTGCGCACGCTGTACCAGACGTTGGCAACCTCGCTGCCCTTGGATGAGTCCTTGATCTGGAAAATGATCTGCGACTCGCCGGGCTTGGAATAGCTGCGGATCTTGTCCGCATACGGCACTTCCTGCAGCGTGCGCTCGATCTTGTCGGTGACCTGCTCGGCCACCTGCTGCGCCGTGGCGCCGGGCCAGTAGGTGCGCACCACCATGGCGCGAAAGGTGAAGGGCGGGTCCTCGTCCTGCCCCAGTTGAAAATAGGCGGCAAAGCCCAGCAGCATCAGCACCACCATCAGGTAACGCGTCAGGGCGGGATGGTCGAGCGCCCACTTGGAGAGGTTGAACCCCTCTTTGGGTTGTACTTGCGTCATGGCCGGCCTCAGTTGGCAGTGGAAGCTGCGGGTGCCGCAGCCGTGGCGGCCGCAGCAGCGGATGCGACGGGCACTGCAGGCATTGCTACTGGATTGGTAGCTGTCTGCGCTTTATTGGCGGGCGCCGAGGCCACTTTTTGCTGGTAAACCAGCACCTTCTGGCCGGGCGAGAGCACATGCACGCCCGTGGCGACCACCTGCATGCCAGGCGCCAGGCCCGCAGCCACCACGGCCTCGTTGCCATCGGCCGTCGCGATCTGTACCACTTGCGACTTCACCGTGCTGCTGGCTGGGTCGTACACCCACACGGCCGTGGACTGGCCCTCCTGGCGCAGCGCGCTGGTGGGCAGCTTGATGGCCGGAATGCCTGCGTGGCTGAGGGCCTTGGGCATGACATACACCGTGGCGCCCAGCGCCGGCGCGTCTGCACCATCAATGGCCACCTTGACTTGGTAAGTGCGCGTGGCAGCGTCGGCACTGGCCGCCACTTCGCGCACGCGGCCTGTCAGGCTGGCGCCGCCGGACCAGCCACGCACCGCCACTTCGGAGCCTTGCGTAATCTGCGCCACCTTGTCTTCGGGCACCGCAAACACCACGTCGCGGGGGCCGTCCTGCGCAATGCGCACCACGGGGGTTCCGGCCGACACCACCTGCCCCGGCTCGGCATCGATCCCCGTCACCACGCCGGACACGTCGGCCACCAGTGTGGTGTAGGCCGCCTGGTTACCTTGCGATGACAGCTGCGCGCGGGCCTGGTCCAGCGTGGCTTGCGCGGCTTTCAGCGTCGCGTCACGGCGCTCCAGCTCGGCGCCGCTGATGAAATTCTGGTCCTTCAGGGTCTGGTAGCGCTTGTAGTCGGCAGCAGCCAGGTCACGCTGTGTGGTGGCCGAGGCCAGTTGCGCACGCGCGGCGTCAGTAGCCAGCTGGTAGTCCTTGGGGTCCAGCTGGGCCAGCACCTCTCCGGCGCGTACCTGCTGGCCCAGTTCGGCCTGGCGCTTGACGATCTTGCCCGCCACGCGAAAGCCCAAACGCGACTCCACACGCGCCCGCACCTCGCCCGAATACTCCAGGCTGGACTGCAGCGCGCCCACTCCCACGGTCAACAATTTGACGGAGCGCACAGGCTCTTCGGGCGGCGCAGGGCGCGAGCAGGCGGCCAGCAAAGCCGCTGTGGCCAGCACGAGCAGAGTCCGGGAGTGCCGTTGAAGGGGCCGCGAGGCGGAGGGTGTGCGCATGGGAAATCCGGTGAATAAAGAAGGGCTACAAGGGGGCTGCACGCAAAACGCAGGCACGAATGCCTGCGCTGCAACGGGTACGGGCCAGCCTCCTTGTCCCTGAATGAATTGGTTTTTTTGATTACTGACTGACCGGTTAGTAATCTATGAGAAGCACCCCGCCTTGTCAAGCGACAATCCGGGGTGTGAACGACCAACCCAGCCCCCCCTCACCTTCGGCCCGTGGCGCTGCGACCTCTGCTCCACCGCCGCCCCGGCCTTCCCGACACGATAAAACTGCCGCGTTGGCCGCCCCTGTCACACACTACGAAAATTTCCCGGTCGCGTCCCTGCTGTGCCCGCCCCACCTGCGCCAGCCCATTGCCGCCATCTACGGCTTTGCACGCACCGCCGATGACATTGCGGACGAAGGCGACGCCCCGGCCACCACCCGCCTGGCCGACCTGGCCGCCTACCATGCCGACCTGATGGCCATCGCGCAAGGCCAGCCGCCTTCGCCGCGCTGGGCGAGCGTGTTCCTGCCGCTGGAATCGGTGCTGCGCCGCCATCAATTGCCCGTGCCGCTGCTGGCAGACCTGCTCAGCGCCTTTGCCCAGGACGTCGAAAAAACCCGCGACGCCGAGGGCTACGCAGACCGCGCCGAGTTGCTGGACTACTGCCGCCGCTCGGCCAACCCCGTGGGCCGCCTGCTGCTGCATCTGTACGGCGTGACGGACGCCCAGGCGCTGGAAGAAAGCGATGCCATCTGCACCGCGCTGCAACTGATCAACTTCTGGCAGGACCTCTCCGTGGACATCCCCCGGGGCCGCCACTACCTGCCCCGCGCCGACTGCGCTGCCCACGGTGCCTGCCAGGCCGTGTTGCTGGCGTTGCAAAACACGCCCGAAAACATCCGCCTCATCACCGACTGCGCCCAATGGGCCCGTGCCAGCATGCAGAGCGGAGCCCCACTGGTGCATCGCCTGCCTGGCCGAGCCGGATGGGAACTGCGGCTGGTGGTGCAGGGCGGCCTGCGCATCCTCGACAAGGTGGATGCGCTGCGCGGCGGCAGCCTGCACACGCGCCCGCGCCTTCGAGGCTGGGACTGGTGCGTGATGCTGGGCCGGGCGCTGGTGATGTAGCGATAGCGCAAGCGACCAGGCCGAGCAGGCCATACAAACAGCGCGGCGCACACTCGGGCACCAGCCAACGGCCACACGATCACCCAACCGGGGAGGAAGCATCCCGTGTCATACAGACACCTCTTCAAGGTTCTCCAGTGGGGACTGATCCTCTTTTGCCTCTGTTTTGCGATGGTGGGCGGCACGGTGGCTGAGCGCCTGCTGGAGCTGCTGCAATGCCAGCCGCACGCCAATCCCGCGCTGCGCAGCTGCTCCTGGCTGCCCAATGCGCTGGGCCTGAGACTCACGCCGTTTCTTTCGGCCGGGGGTATTTCGGACTACCCCTTTGTACTGCTGCACAACTTCTGGGCGCTGATCGCGCTGTGGGTGCTCGCGCTGGTGGCCACGCACCGGGCTGCACACAATGCCGCCAGCGCGGCTGCGATGCCGGGACGCAGCCAAGCGCGCCGCGCCAGGGTCAACGGCGCTGACATCGCGCGCTGGGCATCGCGCGCCGCCTTCTGGACACTGCTGCTCGGGCTCATCGGCTTTTGCGTGGCCTTCGGCACGCCCATACTGGGCAACCGGATGGCGCTGGAGGTGCTGGGCGCCCTGGGCTGCTCGCCAGGCAGTTTCGATCCCTTCTCGTCACCCTGCATGTCGGCCCCGGGGTTCTGGACACACCGCCTCGCGCTCTATGTCATTCCGCTCGCAGGCCCCCTGCTAGCGCCGGTGTGGCTGGTCATGGCGTTCTGGGATGTGCTGCTGGCGTGGGCCCTGCTCACGGTGGCCGCCTATTTCCTCCAAACCCATCTGGCAACACGCGCCCCGCAGCCCTAAGCCGACGCCAGCCACGCGCAGAAGGCCACCGAGGCCGGGTCCTGCGCTGCACGCGCGGGCCGTAGCCAGCAATAGTTCTTCTCGCCCGAAAGCAGCTCTGGGAACGGCATGACCAGCAAGCCACTGGCGAGTGCATCGCCCAGAAAGCGCGGGTTGCCCAGCGCCACCCCCAGGCCCTGGATGGCGGCCTGCACGCTCAGGTGTGCGTGGTCAAACACCAAATCGCCCAAGGGCTGCAGGCCAGGAGCCCCCGCCCTTTCCAGCCACTGCTGCCAGACCAAGGGTGTGGATCGGCTGTGCAGCAGCGTGTGCTGCGCAAGCCCTTGGGGCGACAGCATGGCCTTGGCGCCCGCCAGCATGGCAGGGCTGCACACGGGCGTGAACTGCTCGGGGATGAACGCCTCCAGGCTGACGCCTCGCCACCCCGCGCGCTCGGGCAGCGCTGCCAATTCACTGTCGGCAAAGCAGCGGATCGACACGTCGTACTGCGCAGGCTCGAAATCCAGGTGCCCTACCGTGGTGACCAGCTGCACATCCAGCCCCGGCATCTGCGCGCAAAAGCCTGCGAGCCGAGGGATCAGCCATTGCGAGGCCAACGTGGACGTGGCATTCACCACGAGCGTGTTGCGCCGCGTGAGCCGCTCGATGCCTGCCGTGGACTGCGCCATCAGGTCCAGCGCACCCGTCAGCCCGGGCAGCAACGCCGCCCCTGCGGTGGTCAGTGCCAGCCGCCGTCCGTCGCGCGCCACCAGCGCCACGCCCAGCCATTCCTCCAGGGCCTTGATCTGGTGGCTCACCGCGCTTTGCGTGACGCTCAGCTCACGCGCAGCGTGGGTCACACTCAGCAACCGCCCCGCCGCCTCAAAGGCACGCAGCATGTTCAGCGGCGGCAAACGGCGCGGGCCGCTGGCACCACCTGGACCGGACGCGACAACGCTGCTGCCACTTTTGGCATGAGTTGAATTCATGATTTAAGGAAATATTGTCGATAGTCAGCTGCCACTTTGCTTCGTACGATCTGCAGCATGCCTGGAAAAAAGCCAATCGACTTGATAGATTTACTCATTATGTGCCGGGTGTGCACCGCACCCCTGACCCCACCAATGCACCCACCCCCACAGGCCCCGGCGCGCCAGCCGCGCACTCCGCTCAGGAGATGGGCAAGCACCCAAGCCGCGAGGATTTTGGGCTGGTGCAAAAGGCGGCCATGGAAGCCCCGCCACGGCAGCCCCGCATGACGGGCGCGCAGGGCACGCGGGCCCTCGGCGGCCACCGCTCCTATCGATCCCCACCGAGCCACGCCGCCGAAACCCCTGCGCCCTCAGCACTGCACGTGTGTGTGCGGCATGCACCCACCACGCTCTCCATCTGCATCACCTACCCTGCAGGCACGCCACTGGCCAGCCCACCACCAGACACCGGTGGCCAATTCACTCTGATGCGCAACGCCGCCGAGCGCCTGCTACAAGAGGCCGGCGCTGGCCGAGAACACATCCTGTCGTGCGAAGTTTTTGCGCGCGGGCCCTTCACCAGCGCTGCGCTTGGGGCCCTGCTGCATCCATGGTCCGTGCGCCCCCGCATCACGCGGCAGCCTCCGCCCACGGCACCCCAGGCTGTGATGTACCTGGCGCTGGTGGCGACCCGGCCCGCTGCACTGTAAGAAACATTCATGGGCAACAAGCGCAGCCACGCCAGCGTGGTTTAACAGCAGAAAATTTGAATGAAAACTGCCCCTACCGCTTAACTATATTCATTTGTTTGCTATCAATATTGAAATCCCTCACTCTATCCGGTGCATGGGCAGCCCGCCCCAGACCGCGACACCCCAGGGATTACGCGTGTGCCGGCCGGGCCCTGCGCGGTTAGCCTCGCGCCCACTCCAGCACCAAGAGTGCAGGCAGTGCGAAGGATGTTGTTGTCTTGAGACCAGCGATGGCGCCACCCGCGCCATCGCTGCTTTCCGTGCCTCCAGGGCATCCACGCATCCCAGGAACCTACCCGGTAGCCCCAAACCATGTCCGTCAGCGTTTTCGACCTCTTCAAGATCGGCATCGGCCCATCCAGCTCCCACACCGTGGGCCCCATGATTGCAGCGCGGCAATTTGCCTGCCATCTGCGCGACACCCTGGGCCTGGCCGCCGTGCACCATGTCACTGTCGAGCTGTTCGGCTCGCTGTCCGCCACCGGTGTGGGCCATGGCACCGACAAGGCCGTATTGCTGGGCCTGGCGGGACATGAACCCGACCAGATGGACCCCGATCAGATCACCCCGGTCGTTACCGACATCCGCACCCGCCAAACGCTGGCCCTGCTGGGCGAACACCCGGTGCCGTTTGTCGACAAAGAGCACCTGCTGTTCCGCCGCAAAAGCCTGCCACTGCACCCCAACGGCATGGCGTTTCATGCGTTTGGCGCGCAAGGCACCGAGATAGCGGCATGCGAGTACTACTCGGTAGGCGGCGGCTTTGTGGTCGACGCGGCAGGCGAGCGGGTGCTCAATCTGGCCGCCACTCCTGCGACCGGCGCCGAAGGCCATGGCCGTGGCCTTCCCTACCCATTTCGCACGGGCGCCGAGCTGCTGGCCCAGTGCCAGGCCACCGGCCTCTCCCCGGCGCAACTCATGGCCGCCAACGAGGAGCATTGGCGCAGCGCCGATGAAGTACGGCGCCAGCTGCTGGCCATCTGGAGAACGATGGCGGGGGCCGTGCAACGCGGCTGCGCCAGCACCGGCACCCTGCCCGGCCCCATGCACGTGCGCCGCCGCGCGGCCGAGCTGCACAAAAGCCTCAGCACCCAGCCCGAAGCCGCGCTGCGCGACCCGCTCTCCATGCTCGACTGGGTGAACCTCTACGCCATGGCCGTCAACGAAGAAAACGCCGCTGGGGGCCGCGTGGTGACGGCGCCCACCAACGGCGCTGCCGGCGTGATACCGGCCGTGCTGCATTACTACGTCAACTTCCTGCAAGGCCCGATCCCTGCGAACGACGACGGGATCGCCACCTTTTTGCTGACCGCAGGCGCCATCGGCATCATCTACAAAGAAAACGCATCCCTTTCCGGCGCCGAGGTCGGCTGCCAGGGTGAGGTGGGCGTAGCCTGCTCCATGGCCGCCGGTGCGCTGGCTGCCGTGATGGGTGGCAGCCCAGAGCAGATCGAAAACGCCGCCGAGATCGGCATGGAGCACAACCTGGGCATGACCTGCGACCCGGTGGGCGGCCTGGTGCAGATCCCCTGCATCGAACGCAACGCCATGGGCGCCATCAAGGCCATCAACGCCGCCCGCATGGCCCTGCGCGGCGACGGCCAGCACGTGGTTTCGCTCGACAAGGTCATCAAGACCATGATGCAGACCGGTGCGGACATGAAGGTGAAGTACAAGGAGACTTCGCGTGGAGGCCTTGCGGTGAATGTTGTGGAATGCTGACCACTTGCTGACAAATGCTGCATCACCGCAAAGTCTGGAGCACAATCTGTCACCTTCGCGACACCCCCACAAAATCTGCTGGAGGATCTGATGCGCGAGGTCATTCACTCCCCTTGCCATGTACTTGCGTATCTTGCTGCGAACCTTTTTCGTCTTTGTTTTTTGCCTTCACAACCCGCTTGGCGCCTGGGCTCAGGACACCCTCTCCATGGTGGCCAAAACCGGCGAATTGCGCTTGGGCCATCGGGACAATTCGCGCCCGTTTTCGTATCGGGACCCGGCAACGGGCCAGGTGATGGGCTACTCCGTGGACATCTGCACGAAGATCTATGACGAGGTAAAGAAAGAACTCAAGCGCCCCGACCTCAGGTTGACCTATGTGCTGGTCGACGGGAAAAACCGCCTGAGCGATCTGAAGAACCGCACGGTGGACCTTGAGTGCGGCACCACCACCAATACCGCCGAGCGCCAGAAGGAAATAGCCTTCAGCCATCACATTTTTATTGCCACCACTGCGTTCGTAGTCCGCAAGGACTCGGGCATCAAGACCCTGGATGATCTGCAGGGCAAGCGCATTGCGGTGGAACGCAAAACGACGAATGACAGCCTGCTGGTGGCCAACGAACGTACTTTCCATCGCAAGTTCGTCTACGTGTTGGTAGACAGTGCACAACAGAGCCTGGCCGCCCTCACACGGGGTGAGGCCGACGCAGCGTTTGCCGACGACGCCAGCCTCTGGGTGCCAATGACGCAATTGGGAAAGTCGATGGGCGAATACCACTTTCTGGAAAAACGGCTGTCGATGGAGCCCTACAGCATCGGCTTGCGCCGCGATGACCCGAGGTTCAAGGACCTGGTGGATCGCGTAACGCGGCGGACTATCCAAAGCGGTGAAATGCCAGCGCTGTACAAGAAATGGTTCAACTCTGACCAGGGGGTGCTGCCCATGAGCGCCTTCATGCGCGAGGCACTCAAGCGCCCGAGCGACGTAGGGGTAGAGCAGATCGCTTTTTGACGGAGATAGGCCAAGTGCGGCCTCTCTCGTAGGGCCGGAGGCCATGGGACAATCCCGCCCCATGACACCACAGCAGTACGTACAGCAAAAGGCCGTCGCCTCGGGCAGCAGCTTCTACTACGCCTTCCTGTTCCTCCCCGCGCCACGCCGCGCGGCCATCACGGCGTTCTACGCGTTTTGCCGCGAAGTGGACGATGTGGTCGATGAAGTGACCGACCCCGGCGTGGCACGCACCAAGCTGGCCTGGTGGCAGGCTGAAGTGGCCAAGGCCTATGCGGGCCAGCCCACGCACCCTGTGATGCAGGCACTAATGCCACACACAGGTGAATACGGCATCGAGCAGCGCCACCTGCAGGCCGTGATTGACGGCTGCCAGATGGACCTGGAGCAAACACGCTACCTCGACTTTGCAGGCCTCAAGGGCTACTGCCACCTCGTGGCCGGCATCGTGGGCGAAGTCACGGCGCGCATCTTCGGCCAGACCGACGAGCGCACCACCCACTACGCCCACACGCTGGGCCTGGCGTTCCAGCTCACCAACATCATCCGCGACGTGGGCGAAGACGCCATGCTGGGCCGCATCTATTTGCCGGTGAGCGAGCTGCAGCAGTTCGACGTGAAGGCGCATGAGATCCTCAAGCGCACTTACTCCGACCGCTTCACCGCGCTGATGCGTTTTCAGGCCGAGCGTGCGCACCGCCTGTACGACGAAGCCTTTGCCCTGCTGCCCGATGCCGACCGCCGGGCACAGAAACCTGGCCTCATGATGGCCAGCATCTACCGGACCTTGCTGCGCGAGATCGAGCACGAAAACTTCCAGGTGCTGCACCAGCGCATCAAACTCACGCCGCTGCGCAAGTTCTGGCTCGCGTGGAAGGTCCAGGCCCTCGGCCGGATGTAGTGGCAGTGCCGCAGCGCCTATGAAAGTCGCCATCGTCGGTGCCGGCTGGGCCGGCATGGCTGCGGCCATTGCACACGCACAGGCAGGCCGCCAGGTCACCGTGTTTGAAGCCGCGCGCACCGTGGGCGGCCGCGCGCGCGCTGTGCCTGCCGTCCAGCCCGACGACACCCCCATCACGCTCGACAACGGCCAGCACATCCTCATCGGCGCCTACACCGAAAGCCTGCGGCTGATGCGGCTGGTGGGTGTGAACCCTGACACTGCGCTGCTGCGCCTGCCGCTCACGCTGCAGTTTCCCGATGGCCAGGGCCTGCAGTTGCCCGATCTGCCCCCGCCGCTGGATGCCCTGCTGGGCATCGTCCATGCAAAAGGCTGGAGCTGGCGCGACAAGCTGGCGCTGCTGCGCACCGCCACGGCGTGGCAGCTGCGCGGTTTTCGCTGCGAGCCCACCACCTCGGTGGCCGAGTTGTGCGCGCCGCTCACGCCGCGCCTGATGGCCGAGTTCATCGACCCGTTGTGCGTGTCGGCGCTGAACACCCCGGCCCGCGAAGCCAGCGGCCAGGTGTTTCTGCGGGTGCTGCAGGACAGCCTGTTCAGCGGGCGCGGTGGCTCCAACCTGCTGCTGCCCCGCGCGGACCTGGGTGCCCTGTTCCCCGAGCCCGCCGCACGTTGGCTGGGCCACCACGGCGGCACGATAGTCACCGGGCAACGGGTGCAGCGGCTGCAACCGCAGCCGGGCGGGCGCTGGCAAGTGGTGTGCGCGAGCAGCAATACCAGCGCCGCAAACAGTAGCCTCGACGTGTTCGACCACATCACCCTGGCCTGCCCTTCGTGGGAGGCGAGCCGGCTTGTGGCAGGCGTGGCCAGCATTGCAGGGCTGGCCAGTGCCAGCCCATGGAGTACCCAGGCCGGTGCCCTGCGCTTTGAAGCCATCACCACCGTCTATGCCAACGCCCCCGGGGTGCGCCTGCCATTGCCCATGCTGGCGCTGCGCAATACCGCCGAACACCCCGCGCAGTTCGTGTTCGACCGGGGCCAGCTGGATGGCACCCACGGCTTGCTGGCCTTTGTGGTCAGTGCCAGTGACGGAGACCGCTTGCAGATTGAACAACAGGTGCTGCAGCAGGCAGCCACCCAACTGGGCATATCGACCCTGCAGCCCGTGCAGACCGTGGTCGAAAAACGCGCCACCTTTGCCTGCACGCCCGGCCTGCAGCGGCCCGGCATGCAGGTGCTGCCGGGGCTGACGGCCTGCGGCGACTACGTGGATGGCCCCTACCCCGCCACGCTGGAAGGTGCTGTACTCAGTGGTACGGCGGTCGCAACACTGCCCTGACCGTCTGGGCCAAAGCCCCTTTGCACCGAGGACATCGGGAAAACCCCAGGCCGACTGACAGCATTCCGAAAGCACGCAGCGCGCACCATGGCATCTGGTAACGCCTTGATGGCTTTCACGGAGACAACCATGCTGTTCGACAACCACCTTTCCCATACCCTCCACCCCACCCGTCGCCACCTGCTGGGCGCGGGCGGTGCACTGGCAATGGGCGGCCTCCTGCCCACGCTGGCATCGGCCCAGGCCGCCTGGCCCGCCAAATCGATCCGCTTCGTGGTGCCTTTTGCACCGGGCGGCAGCTCCGAGATCGTGGCGCGCTCCACGGCTGCCGAACTCAGCAAGACCCTGGGGCAAAGCGTGTACGTGGACAACAAGCCCGGCGCCGCTGGCAATATCGCCATGGGCGAAGTGGCCCGTGCGGAAGACCAGCACACGCTGATCCTGGGCCACATCGGCACGCTGGCCGTGAACCCTTTCATCTTCGACAAGCTGCCCTACGACGCCAACAAGGACTTCAAGCCCGTGAGCCTGCTGGCCAAGGTGCCCAGCCTGTACGTGGTGCACCCCGACGTACCCGCCAAGAATCTCAAGGAGTTCATCGCCTACGTGAAGAAGAACCCGGGCAAGTTCAGCTACGGCTCGGCCGGCAACGGCAGCGCGGGGCACCTGGCGTTTGAATACCTCAAGATGACCGCCGACATCTTCATGCTGCACGTACCCTACCGGGGCACCGGCCCCATGATGACCGACCTGCTCTCGGGCCGCCTTGACGCCGCATCCGTGGGCGCTGCGGCCATGCTGCCGTTCATCAAATCGGGCAAGGTGCGCTGCATCGCCACGGGCTCGGCCAAGCGCCTGCCACAACTGCCCGACGTGGCGACCGTGGCCGAACAGGGCTTTCCAGGTTTTGAGATGACCCAGTGGTACGGCATGCTGGCCCCCGCCAACCTGGCGCCGGCACACCTTGACAAGCTGGCGGCCGAAACCGCCAAGGCCGTCAAGGCCCCCGCCTCGCTAGAGCGCCTGAACGGTGACGCCGCCGAAGCGATTGGCGGCACGCCAGCCCAGTTTGCACAGTTCATTGCGGCCGAGCAGGAGCGCTGGAAAAAGGTGCTGCTGCGGGCCAAGGTCAAACCCGACTAAGAAGCCAAGGGGAACGCCAGCCGTGGCCGTCGCCTTGGAGCCCGCCCATTTCAAAAGTCTCCGGTCCCACGCAGGCGCACCAAGCACACTCTAGCGGCATTAGCATCCCCCCATGCGCATCCTCCTGGCCGAAGACGAACACAGCCTGGGCACCTGGCTCAGCCGTGCACTGGAGCATGCGGGCATCCAGGTGGAATGGGTGAACGATGGGCGCCTGGCCGACCGGGCCCTGCAGCAGCACGACAACTACGACGCCCTGGTGCTCGACCTGGGCCTGCCCGGGCTGGACGGCCAGGCCGTGCTGCAGCGCCTGCGCGACCGCGACCAGCGCCTGCCCGCGCTGATCCTGACCGCACGCGACTCGCTGGACGAGCGCGTGCGCTCGCTCAACGCCGGAGCCGACGACTTTCTGGCCAAACCGTTTGAGCTGGCCGAGCTGGAAGCCCGCCTGCACGCCCTGGTGCGCCGCGCACGCGGCAACGAACACCCGCGCCTGGCCTGTGGCGCACTGGTGTACGACAACGCGCGCAAACAGTTCACGCTGCACGGCGAGCCGCTGGCCTTGTCGCCGCGCGAGCATGCGGTGCTGCGCGTGCTGGTGCAGCGCAGCGGCGAGCCGTTCTCCAAGCAGCAGATTCTGGACCGCGTGTTCTCCGACGACGAAGACGTGCACCCCGAGGCGGTGGAGGTGTTTGTGCACCGCCTGCGCAAGCGGCTCGATGGCAGTGGTGTGCGCATCACCACCCTGCGCGGCCTAGGGTACGCGCTTGAATCCAGTGATGTGGCGCCCCCCTGAGACGCTGCGCGTCTTCCCCCTTCGGGAGGGACGCCACCGGTGGGCTGGCAAAACCAGTTCCACGGTGGCATTGGCCTGGGCCGCGCCAGTGCGCACGATTGCACCCATCTGCCGGAGACCGGCGTGAAGGGCATCCGTCTGTTTCAACGTCTGCGCCGGGCCAGCCTGTGGCGGCTTTTGGCTGTGCTGCTGCTGCCGCTGCTGGCCGTGGTCACGGGCGTGGAGCTGTGGATGACGCGGCACGATGCGCTGGAGGCGGCCAATGCGGCCTACGACCGCTCGCTGCTCGGGGCACTCAAATCCATCGACGCCAACATCTCCACGGCATCGGGCGGCCTGTCGGCCGAGCTGCCCTACACCATGCTCGAATTTTTTGAACTCACGGCCAGCGGGCCGGTGTACTTCCGGGTGGCCTCGTCCGATGGCCTGGTCGAGCTGGGCAATGCCGACCTCCCCCTGCCGCCCGGCCCGCTGGAACCCGGAGTGCCCCGCTTCTACGACGCCACCTACTTTGGCGAATCCGTGCGGCTGGCCGCTTATCGCCGCGCGGTAGAAGCCGCAGCCCCTGGGCCCGACGCCGGCAGCGTGCTGGTGCAGGTGGCCGAAAGCACCCACTCGCGGCAGGAGTTCACCCGCCGGTTTGTGCGCCGGGCTGCGCTGCGCGACGCTCTGGTGCTGGCGCTCATGGTGCTGGGTACCGCCGCCACGCTGGCCGTGGCGCTGCGCCCCCTGGCGCGCCTGGCCCGCGAGGTACAGGCGCGCAACCCCGACGACATGACCCCCATGGCCGACACCGACCTGCCCGCCGACATCCGTCCCCTGGTGGCAGCTGCCAACCAACAGATGGCGCGCACGCAGGACCTGGTGGCGCAGCAGCGGCAGTTTCTGGACGACGCCTCGCACCAGCTGCGCACCCACCTCACCACCCTGCAGATGCAGATCGACTACGCCCGGCGCGAGGCCGATGCGACCCAGGTGCAACACACCCTGGATGCCATCGGCGGCGAGATCGCGCGCGCCACCCGCAGCACGCAGCAGCTGCTGGCCTTGGGCCGCAGCGACACGGCGGCGGTCGAACTGGCCCCTTTCGACCTCGCGGCCCTGCTGCGCACCGTGGCGCTGGAGCTATTGCCCCGTGCCCGCGCGCGGCAGATCGACTTTGGCATCCACACCCCCACGCCGGAGTTCATGGCCGTGGCCGACAGCGGCCTGCTGCGCGAGGCGTTGACCAACCTGGCAGCCAACGCGATTGCCTACACACCCGCGCACGGCACGGTCACCGTATCCGCTGCGGGCGACGGCCTGGGCTGGAGCGTCAGCGTGGAAGACAACGGCCCCGGCCTGCCCGCCAGCGAACGCAATGCGCTGGGCCAGCGCTACCGGCGCGGCTCGCAAGCGGCTGCGGGCGGGTCGGGCCTGGGCCTGGCGATTGCGCGGTCCATCGCCGAACGGCACCGGGGCACCCTGCGGCTGGAAGACCGCGCGGGCGGCCCCGGCCTGCTGGCCATCCTGTGGTGGCCACGTCCCTGATGTTCTGATCTCATACGGCACGTTGTTCAGCCCTCCCGACCCCGCACGCAGCACATCATGCGCAACCTTCCCATGCCCCTCCCCGGCCCAGACAGCCGCCCACGTCGGCATGCCCTGCAGGCCCTGGCCGCAGCGTCGGCCTCGGCCTGGTGGCCCGCTGCATGGGCCGCCGATGCCTCCACCGAGGCTGCCGAATGTGTGGCCCCTTCGCGGCCCGGTGGTGGGTTCGACCTGACCTGCGGACTGGCCACACAGGCCGTGCAGGCCGTACGCCCCGCCCGGCCGCCGCTGCACACGCGCTACCTTCCAGGCGGCATCGGTGCCGTGGCGTTTGACCAGGTAGCCACCGGGCGGCTGGGCGGGCCGGGCACCCTGGTGGCGTTCTCCAGCGGCTCGCTGCTGAACATCGCGCAGGGCCGCTTCGGCCCCCACCCGGTGAGCGCCGTGCGCTGGATCGCCACCCTGGGCACCGACTACGGCGTGGTGGCCGTGCACCGCGACTCACCGCACCAGCACCTGCAGGATGTGGTGGCGGCGCTGCGCAAGGACTTGACCCGCGTCGTTTTCGGGGCGGGCGGCACGCTGGGCAGCCAGGACTGGATGAAGGCCGCGCTGCTGGCGCACGCCGCAGGGCAAGACCCCAAACGCATGCGCTTTGTATCGTTCGAAGGCGGCGGCGAGGCCCTGAAGGCGCTGCGCGGCGGCCACATCGGCATCTTCACCGGGGACGCGGCCGAGGCCCAGCAGGCGGTTGAAAAGGGTGCGCCCCTGCGCTTCCTGGCAGTGCTGTCGCAGGCCCGCCTGCCAGGCGCCCTGGCTGGCCTGCCCACAGCGCGGGAGCAAGGCATCGACCTGGTCTGGCCCACGGTGCGCGGCCTGTATATGGCGGCCAGTGCCCCCGATGCGGCCGTGCGCGCCTGGGTGGCCGCTTTTGCCGAAGCGCTGGCCGCCCCTGGCTATGCCGCGCTGTGCAGCCAGCACGGCCTGTACCCGTTTGCACGCACCGGCGCGGCGCTGGAGGACTTTGTGCAACGCAGCCTGAGCGAGTACCGCCAGCTGGCGCAGGAGCTGGGCCTGCGGTCCTGGCCGCGCTGAGGCGGTTACCGGCTCAGGGCACGAATCCGCCTCAAGCGGGGCAGATGGACAGCAGCGGCCAGCGCGCGGCAAATCGTTTGGAGGCCACACGCTCGCGGTAGGTTCGCGCATCGGCGCGCAGCGGGTTGTGGCGAACGATCAAGTTGAACAAGTCGTCCAGCCCGTGGGGTGCCACAACGCCGATGGAATCGTCCGCACGCAGGAAGACACCCACGCAAGTGGCAATCTCCGGCCAGGTGCCCACTCCGTCTTCCAGCGACTCCAATGGCGCCACTGGCTGCCCAAGGTGGCGGGCAAACCAGTGGTGCACGGTGGCCTGGTTGGTCACCTCCCACACCACGGACGGCATCTCCTGGCGCAGGCGGTGTTCCAGCGCCGCATCGTGTTCTGTGCCCTCCCGAGCGGGGTCGAAGTAGACAACATCCACATCGTCCAGCGGCGTGGGTTCTGCAAACCCATGCAAGTCGTCCCACACCAGAGACCGCACCGCACCGGCACCTATGCACCACGAGCCCAGCCCCAGCATCCGGACGGCACGCAGCGCCCCCATCAACGCAGGCGATGCACGCACCAGGGCGACAAGCCGGGTGTGGTGCTCGGTCCAGGAAGAGCTGTGGTGGGTCACAGGGCGGGCCCTACGCAGTAGTGATCTGGGGCCAAAGAAAACATCGGGGCAACACCGACCTCTACCCCGCCCGGCCACGGGCAGGCGATCTCACTTCTCCAGCCACCACTGGATCACCACCTTGGCCAGAAACCCCAAAAACCCCACGCCCAGCCCCAGGAACAGCACAAAAGTGCCAAAGCGCCCGGCCTTGGACTCCCACGCCAGCTGACCGATGATGAACAGCATGTACAGGATGAACGCGCCCACCCCATAGGTGAGGAAGAAGCCCGAGATCTGCGCCTCGGTAAAACCAAAGATCACGGTGCCACCCCACTTGTCTGCGCGGGTTTGGTGGCATCGCGTTCAGGCAGGCTGGAGGCATCGACCAGGTCGCGGTAGGCATGCCAGCTGGCATGGCCCAGCATGGGCATGACGGCGATCAGCCCCAGCAGCAGCGAGCCCAGCCCCAGCAGCGTGAACCCCAGGATCAGTGCCGCCCAGAACGCCATGGGCAGCGGGTTGCCGATCACGGCCTGCCAGCTGGTCAGCACGGCCTGCAGCAGCGTGGCGCGGCGGTCCAGCAGCAGGGGCATGGCCACCACGCTGGACGCAAAGATCGGCGCCGCCATCAGGCTGCCCAGGGCCAGCCAGATCTCGAACAGCCAGCCATCCCGTGCCAGCACCACATGGCGCAGAAAATCGAGTGGCGTGTGGATGGGCACCGGCGCCAGCAGCGTGATGAGCGCCGCCGACGTCATCACCCACCCCGTGGCCGCCAGCGCCAGCAAGGCGCCGAACTGCACCATGCACCAGTAGTCGTTGCCCCATTTGTTGACGTGGCTGCCCTGCCAGTTGAGCCAGGTCTTGAGCACCACACCCAGGTTCGCGGGCTCGCCGCGCTCCAGCGCACGGCTCAGCGCATAGAGGCTGGTGGCCAGCACCGGCGCCACCACCAGAAAACCCGACAGCGCCCCGGCCAGCAGCCAGAAGCGGTTGTGCGCCACCGCAAAGATGGCCGCCCCCAGCAGCGTGAGCGCCAGGCCATGGGCAAAGCTGATCCAGCCCGCACGCGCCATATCGCGCCAGGCCAGAACGAGCCAGGTCATGGGCTGCATGAGGCCGATGCTGCGAACACGGGGCAAGGCGGGGGGGTTGCGGGGCATGGTGGAATGGTCGGCAAGGCGACGGGTGAGTGTGGCGTCAACCGCCGGTGGGATCAAGCGCTCCGGCCGCGATGGCGCGCCCAAGCCTTGACGTGCGACAAGAAACAAGGCGGGAGCCCGCCATGGCACAACTCAATGGTTGGCGGCTGCACGCGCCCGCGAAACGGGCGCGGCCCCGGCCAGAAACGCCGGACAAGGGCCACCCCGCAGCATGCGCATCGCCATCTCCAGGGAAAGGCGACGAAGGCGGCACAGGGGAGCTTCCAAATCAATCCAGCAATTCGCGCAGCGCTGTCAGGCTGCCCACCGTGGCGTGGGGCGGTGTGTCATACGGCCACGCATGCTCGGCGGGGTTGAACCACACGGCCTGCATGCCCGCATCCATGGCGCCCCGGGCGTCCAGGGCAGCGTCGTCGCCCACGTGCAGGACCTCGTGCGGCGGCACCTGCAGCATGCCGGCGGCGGCGTGGAAGATGCGCGCATCGGGCTTGGCCACGCCCAGCACTGCAGCGCTCAGGCTGTGCTGGAAATAGTGACCAATGCCCACCTTGTGAACGTCCGCATTGCCGTTGGACACCGCCACCACCGGGTAGCGCGACGCGAGGAAAGCCAGCGTATCGTGGGCATCGTCGAACAACTGCACACGCTGGCGCTCGGCAAAGAACAGCTCAAACGCGGGTTCGGCCAGCGCGGGCTCGTCACCCGCCTGGGTCAGCGCCAGGCGAATGGACTCCCGGCGCAGCGCGCTCAGGTCGTGGTTCAAGTCGGGCCGCAGGGTCACCATCTGGTTGCGGATGGCGCGCAGCGCCTCAGTGCTCTGGAACAGGGCAGCCGTGGCGGGCGCGTGGTCTGTGAGCCACTGGAGCAGCAGTGCCTCTGCACGTTCAATGGTGGGCCAGATGGGCCAGAGCGTGTCGTCCAGGTCAATGGTGATGGCGCGGATGCGGCCCTTGTCCAGCGATTGCGCCGGGGGCAAGTCAGGGATGGGTGCAGGCATGGTCTGGCGAGAATACCCGACACGCCCCACCCATTCACCCCGCAGGTCCATGCGCGGGTCCATGCACCCGTCAGCGCAAAGGGCCAGGGCCATTTGCCACAATGGGGCCATGCGCTCACCCTTTGCCCCCGAACCCCCCTACACCCACGGCCAGGCCGACCGCACCGCCGTGCTGCTGTGCAACCTGGGCACGCCCGACGCCGCCACGGCCCCGGCCGTGCGCCGCTATCTGGCGCAGTTCCTGGGCGACCACCGCGTGGTGGAGATTCCCAAGCTGGTGTGGTGGCCCATCCTGCACGGCATCATCCTGCGCACCCGCCCCGCCAAATCCGCCGCCAAATACGCCAGCGTGTGGACCCCCGAGGGCTCGCCCCTGGCGGTGTGGACGGCCAAACAGGCCACGCTGCTGCGCGGTTGGCTGGGCGAGGCCGGGCACGCCGTGCTGGTGCGCCATGCCATGCGCTACGGCAACCCCTCCATCGCCAGCCAGCTCGACGCGCTCAAAGCCGAGGGCGCCACGCGCATCCTGATCCTGCCGCTGTACCCGCAGTATTCAGCCACCACCACGGCCAGCCTGTTCGATGCGGTGTATGCCTGGGCCGCACGCACGCGCAACGTGCCCGAGCTGCGGTTTGTGAACCGTTATCACGATACCCCCGGCTACATCGACGCATTGGCCCGCACCATCGAAACCCACTGGAAACACCACGGCCAGCCCGACCAGCTGGTGATGAGCTTCCACGGCGTGCCCGAGCGCACGTTGCACCTGGGCGACCCCTACCACTGCGAGGCGCGCAAGACGGGCCGCCTGCTGGCCGAGCGCCTGGGCCTGCGCGCAGAGCGCTACCGCATCACCTTCCAGTCGCGCTTTGGCAAGGCCAAGTGGCTGGAGCCCTACACCCAGCCCACCATCGAGGCACTGGGCAAGGCCGGCACGCGGCGGGTGGACGTGGTGTGCCCCGGCTTCACCAGCGACTGCCTGGAGACGCTGGAAGAAATCAACATGGAAGTGCGCGAGGCCTTCTTGCACGCGGGCGGCAAGGAGTTTCACTACATCCCCTGCCTGAACGACAACAACCACTGGATCACCGCGCTCAGCCGCGTGGCGCAGCAGCACCTGGCGGGCTGGCCCACCGAGGCGCCCACCGCTGCGGCGCTGGCCGATGCGCGCAGCCATGCGCAGGCGGGTGGCGCACCTGCCGGGGCCTGCCCCGTGGCCCATTGACTGGTTACTATTATTTTTATAGCTACTTGCGCTTATCCATAAAGCGCTAGCGGTCATTTTTATCCATATTTTGAGATGGCAGACCCAGTCTGACGACCTGCCCTCCCCCAACGCCCGCACCGATGCCCGCCTTTGCCCTCGCCCCCCACCAGCTGCGGCTGACGATTGACCCCGCAACGCTGGGCTTTGCCAGCACGGCCGAACTGCAAGACCTGCCCCTGCCCTGGATCGGCCAGGAGCGCGCCCAGGCCGCCGCCCAGTTTGGCCTGGGCCTGCACCAGCCCGACTACCACCTGTTTGTGCTGGGCGAAGTGGGCAGCGGCCGCGCGTCGCTGCTGCGCCAGGCCATGCAGGCGGCAGCCAGCCAGCGCGCCGTGCCACCCGACCTGTGCTACCTGCACAACTTCGACACGCCCGACCGCCCCCGCGCCCTGCGCCTGCCAGCGGGCCAGGGCCGCCAGCTGCGCCAGGGCCTGGCCGACATGGCCAAGAACCTGCAGGCCGACATCCCCAAAAGCCTGGCCGCCGCCGACTTCAAGGCCGAGGCCGAGCGCATCGAAAAAAACTGGCAAACGCAAGAGGCCGAAGCCTTTGCGGCGCTGGACGCGTTTGCCGAAGCCCGCCAGTTCCGCCTGACGCGCGACGGCGGGCAGATGGTGTTCACCCTCACCGGCCCCAAGGGCCAGCCGCTGACCGAAAGCGAAGCCCGCGCCCTGCCGCGCGAGCGCCGCGCCGAGATCGACGCCGCCGAGCAGGAAGTGCGCACCGAGATCGCCCGCTTTCTTGAAGCCGCCCGCCCGCTGGAGCGCGCCCGCGACGACGCCCTGGCCGCCCTGCGCCGCCAGACCATCAAGCCCCTGGTGGAACACGCCCTGCACGACATCCGCCAGGGCCTGCGCAAGCAGATCAAGGACACCGTCAAGCTCACCCACTGGCTCGACCAGGTGGAGCAGGCTGTGCTGGGCGACATCGACCTGTTCGAGCCCCTGGACACCGAACGCGGTGGCGACCAGGGCACCGACGCCGAAGACGACCGCAAGGACGCACTCGACGACCTGCTGGCCCGCTGCCAGGTGAACCTGGTGGTGGACAACCACGGCCGCACCGCCGCGCCCGTGGTGGTGGAAGACAACCCCACCCAGCGCACGCTGTTTGGCAGCATCGAGCATGGATCGGACGCCGACACCGTGCAGGCCGACCACACCGGCATCCACGCGGGCAGCCTGCTCAAGGCGCATGGCGGCTTCATCCTGCTGCACCTGCACGACCTGGCTGCCGAAGAAGGCCTGTGGCAGCGCCTGCGCCGCTTTTTGCGCTGCGGCCGCCTGCAGATCGAGGAAGGCGGCGGCGGCCCAGGCCATGGCCCCGGCGGCGCCGTGGCGCTGCAGCCCGAGCCGGTGGACGTGGATGTGAAGATCGTGCTGATCGGATCGGTGGACGAGTACTACGCCCTGCAGGACGCCGACCCCGACGCCGCGCGCCGCTTTCGCGTGAAGGTGGATTTTTCAGACCACTTTGCCGCCACCCCCGCCACCCACCATGCCACCGCCATCCTGGTGGCACAGGTCTGCAAGAAGCGCGGCCTGCCCCCCTTCGGCCCCGACGCCGTGGCCCTGCTGCTGGAGCAAACCCACCGCGAGGCCGACGACCAGCGCCGCCAGAGCGCACGCTTTGCACACACCGAAGCGCTGGCCATCGAAAGCGCCTCGCTGTGCAAGGCGCGCGGCGGCCCCCTGGTGCAGGCGGGCGACGTGTTGACCGCCCTGGCCGCCCGCACCCAGCGCCACAACCAGCCCGAAGAAGAACTGCACGACTCCATCACCGAAGGCGAGCGCCTGATCTCGCTGGCGGGCTCCATCACCGGCCAGATCAACGCCATGACGCAGATCGACCTGGGCGACTACCGCTTCGGCTTCCCCGTGCGCATCACCGCGCGCACGTTTGCCGGGCAAGAGGGCCTGCTCAACATCGAGCGCGAGGTCGACATGTCCGGCCCCATCCACGACAAAGGCGTGCTGATATTGCACAGCTACCTCACCGCCCTGTTCAGCCACGTGGCGCCGCTGGCACTCAATGCGTCCATCGTGTTCGAGCAGGAATACAGCGGCGTGGAAGGCGACTCGGCCTCATGCGCCGAGCTGTACGCGCTGCTGTCCAGCCTGTCAGGCCTTCCCCTGCGCCAGGGCATCGCCGTGACCGGCGCATTGAACCAGCACGGAGAGGTGCTGCCCGTCGGCGGCATCAACGAAAAGATCGAAGGCTGGTTCCGCGCCTGCAGCACCGCAGGGCTGGACGGCACGCAGGGCGTACTGATCCCCGCCCGCAACCAGCGCCACCTGATGCTGGACCGCAGCGTGCTGGACGCGGTAGAGCGAGGGCTGTTCCACGTCTACACCATGGGGCATGTGAGCGAGGGGATTGCGCTGCTGACGGGCGAGGCATCGGGGATGAGCCCGGCCGAACTGCTGCAGGCCCAGGCCGACGAGCTGGCCGACCGTGCTGCGGCCGTGGAAGACACCGTGATGCAGCGCGCGGAGCTGACCTTGCGGGCGTACCGGCGTGCTTGTCAGATCGCGGGGTCTACGCGGAGGGGGCGAGGGGCGCTGGGTCGGTAGGTAGATAAGTCAGTGGCCACGAGATTGAATGCTCAGGGTTCTGCGGCTAGTTGGCGGTTGCTGCCGCTCACGGGATCCATCCGGCGGGCAGCCCTCGGCCATGATCTGTCACCTGTCCCTTTAAATTGAACGGCTGTAGCGGACAGGCAGTTGCAGTCAGATCGGCGAAGCCGCAGGCAACGGCGATACTTTCGAGCGCGAAGCGCACATGCCTAAAAAAGGAAGCCAATGCCAGCTACAAAGCCATCAATGAAGATGCCGGAGATTTTGGTATTCGCCAGGATGTTTGTCATTGGTTTTGTTGGAGCTGAGATTTTCCGGACAACCTACCACTTAGGCTCCAACTTCGCCCCTACACTCGCCGATTTGTGCATCTGGCTACGGGGAGCTGTTGTCCTCGCCGTACTTGCAATTTGTACGATGTATGCCCTCAAGCGCGGCGCGCATGTGTCCGCAGCACAGATGGGGCGCAGCCTGCGCCTGGACCTGTTTCTCGCAATTGTTCTCGGTGGCTGGTCGAACGAATTGGCGCTCCCCTGGTTCTCAAAATTTCACGACGCTCTTCAGTCCGCGGATCCCCATTGGGCGCCCGTACTCCTACTGCTTCTCTGCATCTTGTTGATTTCGTCATTGGTCCAGCAAAGCCGGCCGAGTCGATCCGAAACTCGATCGCAACTCTTTTTCCTTTCAGACGACGAGATCAAACGCGAGACGGACGACCTACTGGCGAGCGAAGGACAAGCTAAATCGTTCGCGGAAACCGTCTTGGCAAGTGGCTCCCATTCGGGGCTGGTGTTCGGTGTCGATGGCCCATGGGGTGTCGGAAAGACAAGTTTCATCAACCTAGCCGAGCGGTACTGGGACCGCGCTGCAGACAAAGTCATTGTTTGTCGTTTCGAGCCTCTCCGGTATGCCTCTGAGCCTGATCTCTCGGACCGGCTAATTCGTGACCTGTCCGCGGCCATCCAAAGCAAAGTCTTCGCCCCAGAATTCAGGCCAGCGGCTTCTCGTTACTCTCGCCTCGTTAAGGGGAAGGCGGATGTCTCATTTCTGGGTTTCAAGCTATCGATGGAGCCTTCGGCAGAGACTGTCGATGAACTTCTGGACGACATTGACGAGGTCCTTCGTCGCATTGGTCGACGGGTAATCGTGGTGATCGACGATTTGGATCGATTGGATGCCAAGACGATCAACAATGTTCTGTTTGCGACAAGGCGGACATTCAAGCTTTCGCAGGCGACCTATATTCTTTGCTATGACACCGAGGTGCTAGCAGATAGCAAAGAAGAGGGTTCGAGGGCGCGCGAGTTTCTTGAAAAGTTCGTGACGGTCAAGCTCAGCTTATTTGTCGACAGCACCAGCATACGTGACTTCCTGCGACGCGACTGGGAGAAAGCGGAGAGCCAGCTTGGCTCTGTTCCCTCAGACACGATGGTCAAGCTGGGCGCGGTTCTCAATGAACTTGCCGACATCTTGCAAGGCGAATCTGCAGCCAAATACCTAGCTTTGGTTGGGGATCTGCGAAAGGTTAAGCGCTTCGTCAATGCCATTCTTCTTATGCAGATTGAGAAGACCAATTTGGGGAGGACGGACTTCAATAAGCGAGATCTCATCAATCTCATGCTTCTGCATCTGAACTATCCCGGCCTATTCAGGCAAATCTACGCCGAAGAGACGGAAGGTCGCAGTGGCGCGTTCTCAGTGAAGTGGGAATATGACAGGAAGAGCTTCATGAACGCGGAGGGTTTCTCGCAAGTGAGAGATGACCAGAAAGGTCCTTCCAAGTTTTTGCTTGAGCAGTTGTTTGATATCGGTGCGCTGAAGCTGGGCGAGGCGGGTAGCGTCGAAGAGTCAACCCTTCGATCTCGGGCATGCTTCAATAACGCGCAATCGCGAAATCTTGAGGGCTACCTCAAACTTATCGTGCGTTTCGCGACACCGGAACCGCAAGAGACTTTCGTCCTTTATCAAACGGCGGTTGACCAAGTTCGCGAAGGTCACTCCATCTCCTCCATACTCTCAACAGCCGACTTTGCGTTGAAGAGCGGAGAGAAGGGGCACGATCAGTTCTGGAGGGTACTGGTGAATCAGGCCCACCGCCTCCCCAGTGTCGCAACCGAGGACGCCATCGAAACACTTGTGCAATACATGCCTCGCTATTCATCGTTCGACAACGATGACAGAGGGTTGAGACCGAGGTCTGTCTACGCCTTGTTGCGACTTTTGGACGGAGTAGGCTGGGGGCGAACGGCCGGTCAAAGGAGGACGAACTCTTCTGAAAATGTCATCGAGATCGCATGGCGGATATTTGGCGAGCGTGCACATCTCGATAAGGGATTGATAGAGCGGCTTGCGAGCCCCCGTCGTGGAGTCTTGGGTTGGCAAGACCTCATGTTGTTTAGGCTCCAATGCTCAGCGGATCGTGGGGGGCAGCTGTACAACTTGCAGAGAGCACTCATCGTTCATCAGGATTCGACCGCACAGACCACTGGCCTAGTCAGCAAGCTAGCGCTTACGGGAATGAGGAGGCTGTCGCAGCAGGTTTTCGCACTTTTCAAGCGTACCTATATCGATCCGGGACGAAACTTCTTTGCCGAAGCATCCAGAGTTCCGGCCGAAGACTTCCTGGGAGAGGCATTCGCAAGTCTTGTAGATCAAGCGGTGCTCCCTCCGGAGCCCGATGAAGTGAACACTTCAATTGCCCGCCGCATAGCTGTAGCGCGGTCCTCCGCAGCATCTTTTGTGGCCTACCAACTTAGCAACTCGTCTCTTCCAAATGGCGCTGGTGTCGGGTGCGGCTACTACGATGCCGCTGGAGATGAAGATTGCGGAGGCATATCGAGACTGATGAACGAGTACATCTTTGATCATTGCTTCAACCCCAAAGATTCCGAAAACGTTTTAATCTTCATTGACCACTGCTTATCCCATCTAAGCAGTCCATTCTTCTCAGACCAGGAGGGGGACAGCTACGTCGCGACCAAGACGGGAATTCCAGGCGGGTTGGATTCGGCGGCTTTGGGGAGTTATTGGAGGCAGTGTCGCGAACATATCCGGGGAATGGGCCTGCAGAGTAGCGGGCGCTCGGTCTTCACAACGAACTACACGGCGTTCTATCGGGACGACCTTGAGGGCGTATTCACCGTTCTCGACGAACTTGCAGACGAAGCCTCACCGCTTAAACCGTCGCCGATTGCATGAGCCTGCAGGCCCAAACAAATCATGCGAATCCACGCGGCCAAGCTGCGGGAGCCAGCCTCTATCACTATGTACTAGCTCCGCAATGCCCTCTAGCCTTCACCTCTTCGACCCCCAGCGCCATGCCCTGCCGCTGCCCGAAAATTTTGCAGCTCTGGAGGCCATGCGCGAGTTACTGCACGCGCGTGCCGATGGCAAGAACCTGCGCTTCCTCGAGTTCGCGCTGCGGTTCGAGGCCCGCTTCAAGGTAGCGAGTCGCACCACTCCACTGCAACAGGCCGACGCCTGCCGTCGCGCGGCATGGCAGTTTGACCTCCCGAACGTGGATGAGATGCCTGCATACCGGGCGGCTGTGGAGATTGCCGGTGCACTGGGATTGGTGGCGTATGACGCGACGCTGGGCGTAGGTTTTCTGCCCGACGGCCGGGTAGTGCCGACTGAGTTCGCGCAAGCCGCCACGCCTGTGGCGCCCGCCGAAAAGCGGCCCTGGGGGGCGCTCCCGCCAGACGCGCTGCGCGGCGAGAGCGAGGTGCGAGAAGTTTTGGCCCCTGCCCTGGCGCGCGCTATGGCTGGCAGCGGTTTTGAGCTGGAAGCTGCGCCACCCGACGAGCCCGGCGCGCCCATCGTCCTCGCCCGACGGCTTGGTGCTGTGCGCCAGGTGCTGACCGTCAATCTGATGCGCTATGAAGTGCTGAACCTGACCCTGCGTGTGTGGCATGACGCTTGTACCGCTGTGCTGGCACAAGCCCTGGGCCCCGAGCCTCACCAGGACACCGCCTTCGAGCTGGGCATGGCGTTCTTCGAGCCCGGGCCGGGCTCCCTGCACCGGTGGGCACTCGAACGTCTGTCGCAATTGCCAGCGGTCCTTGCGCTGGTATGTGGTCGGGTTCTGCCCCTGGCGGGTCTGTGCACTGACCTGCATGGGCTGGACCAACTGCTCAACGACGCCAGCGCCGACACGGTGCGTACCCCCTACCGCAACGCCTACACCTGGTCGGACCGCCCGGACGGCTCCGACGGCTCGCGCAGCCTGCGTGACGAGGTCTTTCCGCTTGCGCAGCGCCTCATCATTTCCTACCTCAACGGCAACCCCATGGCACCCGCCATCGCCCGCGAGCTGGAGGACCATTGGCAGCACAGCAGCCATTGGCGCGCCCCTCAGGAACGCGAGGCCCTGGCGGCCGTGCGCGCCACGCTGGCCCACACGCCGCCACTGGTCCGCTGGAACGACATAGCAGCCTGGCGGGCCGCACTGCGCCCTATTCCTGCATCGCTGCAGTCCCACACCCCCGACCCGCGTGGGCGGCGCTGTCACCACTATGAAGTGACCGAAGCCTTGCACCAGGACCTGCGCAAAGACCCAGGTGGCTTTTGGGCCAGGTTCGCCGGTCCGGATGGTGCATCCGAGCTCACGCGCGCGTGGCAAGACAAGGCCTCCACATTGCCTAGCTCCGGGCGCATCCCCCCGGACGGCCTCGGATGCCATGTGACCACTCTGCCCGGCAGGGCTGGTGAGGGCGCGATCAAAGTGGTGTGCCTTTGCTTTGCACCCATCACGGGCCTTGACGAGCATCGCTTCCTGGCACTGGCTCGACGCGGCGACATATCACGCATGTTCCGCATGGGCTACGAAAACGGACTGGACGACGACGGCCAAATGCAGCTGCGCATTGAGTACGGCGTGCGCCACGGGAACGCCGACGTTATCGCCCGCGAAACGCTGGATGCCGAGCTGACCATGCAGGCATTCCTGCAGAGGGTGGCAGAGCTGTTCGCATGAACCGGCGTGGGAGCCGCTTCAACAGACTGCTGCTACGGGAGCCGTGACTACGCAATGCGGGAACGCGCCCGCAGCCACGCCACCACATCCCCCGTCACCTCATCCCGATTGGTCTCATTCAAGATCTCATGGCGCGCCGCCGGGTACAGCTTGACCGTCACATCGGCCACACCGGCATCCCGGTACCGCTGCCCCAGTTGCTCCAACAAGACACCACCTGCAGCCAGCGGGTCTGCGTCGCCGGACGCGATCAGGATGGGCAGGTCGCTGCGGATGCGCGCGAGCAGCGCGGGGTCGGCCAACCGGGGCGCAGGTGCGAAAAGCGAAGGGATCACGTCGTCCGGCATGTCCCAGCCGCACCAGGGGTCTGCGACGTAGGCGTCTACCTCTGCGGCGTCGCGCGACAGCCATTCGTAGCCGGTGCGGTGCTCAAAGCCTGCGTTGAACGCCGCGAGCCCGGCGGTCGCATCGGCGGGGGCGTTGGCCATGGCGGCGGCAAACAGGTCGAGGGCGGTGGAGCCTGACAGGATGACGCCGGACCAGGTGGATGAATGGTCGAGGATGGCCGCCTGCGCTGCGAACGAGCCCATGGAGTGGCCGAACAGGAACACGGGCAGTTGCGGCCCGTGCTGTGCGCGCAGCAGTGCGCCGAACTGGGCCACGTCGGCAATGAGGCCGCTGAAACCTGCGCTGCCAAAGTCACCCAGCTTGCCACCGGCGGTGCGCCCGTGTCCGCGATGGTCCACGGCGTGGACGATGAAGCCTGCGGCGTTCAAGGCCCGCGCAAAGCGGTCGTAGCGCTCGCCATGCTCGGCAAGGCCGTGGGAAATTTGAACGACGCCCACTGGTTGGCCCGGGGTTTGGGCCCAGGTGTAGGTGGTGACCTGGGTGCCGTCTGCGTTGGACTGGAAGGAGGTGGTGGTGGTAGTGCTCATCGGTTCATTCTGCACGGGGCGTGGCGGTGTGTCACGGTCACATTTCCCGGACCCATCACCTCCCATCACCATTCAATTTTTGCCGTGCCGAGGCTTCCCAGTCACCATCAACTCCAACCAGCCCCATGCGCATTCCCACTCTCACGGCGCTTGTGGCGGCTTTTGCAGCTGCGTCAAATGCAGGGGCCCAGGCCGTGAACACGCCAGCCCAAGTACGCGGAGCGACGGCTGGTTAAACCACGTCCCCAGACACCACAGACGCCGGCTGAAGCTCATGCCCGGGGCGCAGGCATAGTGGAGGGCGCGCAAGATGAGAGGGTCTGCGGCGATTTCGTCGCGGTTCCAGTTGCGTTGCCGGTCCCGCCCCCACCAATTTTGTCGAAACCCCTCTGCGGCACAATTTCGCCGGCGCCCCAGCGAGGCCAAAGCCGTACATGCCGGTGAATTCAAACTTCAGGCCACCCCTATGACTTCCAGCAAGGACAAACAGCTGATGGGCACTGAGCCTTCGGGTGCAATCCAAGCAGCGCATGCTTGTGCTGCTTCTCGATCTGCAATCAAGACTTTTTGGAACGCAAATCAAGGCGATCGAACGGCCCTAAGTCTCGCATTGGACGATTGCCTTGACGTCGATTCGAGCCTGTTTGGGGACACGAAGCTGAATGCAGCGATTGAGCATATTTCGCAATGCAGTGCCTGCCTTGAGTGGAGAAAATCGGAGCTGGAGCCAGAACGGTACGAATGGATAAGGATGTCTCAAGCGTACTGTTGCACTGAGATGTTTCACGCCGTTCAGGGTGCCGATGCAGGCCTTGCAATCCGTTTTGGCTTGGCCGGCCCAGAGAGTCTGCCGTGTTGGTGGGTCGAACCGAGCAAGACTGTCATTCGACATTGCCCCTGGTGTGGTTCATCCTTGACTCAAATGCATCCAGATTTGACCGCTGCCACCCGCTCGGCCTGACACTGCACTGGACATCATCAGCCAGTCCATCACCAAGCTCCCGGAATGCCCCTCTTCCTTGACCTCGACCGCTTTCTGCAAGCCCAGGAGCCCGTTTGGCCCCGCGTGATTTCCGAGCTGCGGGCGGGCAAAAAGCGCACGCACTGGATGTGGTTTGTGTTTCCGCAGATCAAAGGGCTGGGGCACAGCGACATGGCGCAGCGCTACGCCATTCAATCGCTGGCAGAGGCGCGGGCGTATCTGGCGCACCCGGTGCTGGCAGGCCGCCTGCGCGAGTGCTGCCAGATCCTGCTGGGGTTGGAGGCGTCTTCTGCGCTGGATGTGTTGGGCACGCCAGACGACCTCAAGCTGCGCTCCAGCATGACGCTGTTTGCTGAAGCATCGGCGCCCGGCAGCGTCTTCGACGCGGTGCTGCAGAAGTACTTCGGCGGGGAAAAAGACCCGCGCACGGTGCAACGACCGCATGGCGCCTAAGTCTCTACATCCAACGACACAGCGATATCCACAAGCTGCTGCCTCACCCAGGCATTCGCTGGGTCCCCGTGAAAGCGCTCGTGCCAGATCATGGCCGGTGACAACGGTGCCACTGGCAGCGGCAGGTCCAGCAGCGCGAGAGAAAGCCTCTTTGCCATCAAACGCGCGAACCGACTGGGCAAGGTCAGGACCATGTCGCTGTCTGCAACCAGCATGGCAGCCGCCAGAAAGTGCGGCACCCGCAGTGCGACATGGCGGGTAAGACCCTGGGCCGACAGAGCAACATCCACAGCGCTCTCCCCCACGCCAGAAATCGTCACCGCAACGTGGCGCAAAGCCACATAGCGGTCCAGCCCGAAGGCACCCTGGGCCGCAGGGTGCCCGGCCCGCACCACGCACACCAAGCTGTCGGTGTAGAGCCCCCGCCGATGCAGGCTGCCAGGCAACGCCTCAAAAATGCCCAGCGCCAGGTCTGCGGCGCCTTGTTCGATCAGCCGCACGTTGTCGCCGGCCGGCTGCGCGATGTGCAGGCTCAACGCGGGCGCTTGTCGCTCGAGGCGCGACACCAGGCCAGCCAGCACCACGACGCTCAGGTGGTCGTGCGCGGCGATGGTGATGCGGCCTGTGGCCGCGGCGGGGTCGAAGACTGCGGGGGACACGATGCCGCGTGCATCGTCCAGCAGCTTGCTCACCGGGCCTGCCAGGGCTTCGCCGCGCGGCGTCAGGTCCAAACCGAGCTTGCCGCGCACCACCAGCTGGTCGTTCAGCATGCGGCGCAGGCGCCCCAGTGCCCGGCTGGCCGCCGGTTGGCTCAAGCCTAGGCGCAGGCCCGCCAGGGTCACGCTTCGGTCCCGCACGAGTGCTTCAAAAAGCTTGAGCAGGTTGAGGTCGACCATCGACAAATCCACTTGGTGCATTCTCGGTATGCCTTCCATGTCATTGATGCATTGCGGGCCATCATCCACCATTCCTGTTCATCTTGAATAGGAGTTTTTGCATGACTTTTTCCTCACTGCCTTACGCCGTGTTTGGCGTGACAGGCCGCACCGGCGCAGCCGCCGCCGACGCGCTGTTGCAGGACGGCCAACGGGTGCGCGTGGTGGTGCGCAACCCGGCCCAAAGCCAACCGTGGGCCGACCGCGGCGCAGAGGTGGCCGTGGCCGACCTGACCGATGTGGCATCCATGACGCGCGCACTTCGCAACGTGCGGGGCGCCTACGTCGTCTGCCCCCAGCAATATGGCCGCGAAGATTTGTTCGAGCAGGCTGCTTGGATGGCCGACGCGGTAGCCAAAGCGGCCGTCGCAGCGGGCGTGCCCAGACTGGTGGCCCTGTCCTCGGTGGGCGCAGACCGTGACTGCAAGATCGGGTGGATCGGGATGAACCGCGTGTTCGAGCAGCGGGTGGGCGACGCGGGCGTGCCCACCATCTTTCTGCGTGCGGCCTACTTCATGGAGAACTGGACGCCGTTGGTTCACCAAGCGGTGCGCAGCGGCACTTTGCCCACGTTTTTGGCACCACCGCAACGGCGAATTCCGATGGTGGCCACGCTGGATGTCGGCAGGGCTGCCGCTGCCTTGCTGCAGGAAGAATGGACGCAGACCCGCGCGGTGACGCTGACCGGGCCCCAAGACTACAGCCCGCACGATGTAGCCGCCGTGGTGTCGGCCACGATCCACAAGCCTGTGGACGTGGCGGTGCTGTCGCCAGCGGATTGGCCGCTGGCGCTGGCGGGCGCTCATTTCTCAAAGGCTGCGCTGGCGGGCTTCACGGAAATGACGGTGGGCCTCAATAGCTCGCACATCGATATCAAGAGCGATGCCGGCGCTGCGCAGCGGGCAGGTACGACTGCGCTGGAGCAGGTCATCGCCGCCATCGCACGGTCGCAACAACCTGGGTAGGCGGCCAGGCGCTGCCAGGCCGCCTTCTGCGGTGCGGCATGACAGGTGTTGGCGCAGCACAAGGCACATCGGCCGTGGCGGCGCGATGTGCGGGACCGCAACGTGCTCGAAGCCGTGAACCGCGGCCGACAACGCGCGGCGGTCAATGCGCCGCGGCTGCGCCGATCAGGCTGCGCGTGCCGGGGCCGGACGCCCAGCCTCCCCCGCTTGGTGGGTGTGGTGGGCCGCCTGCCTGCTGCGAAATTCGGTTGGGGTGCACCCGGCCTCGCGCTTGAAGAACTTGGCGAAGTTCGCCAGGTCGCTGTAGCCCAGGCTCTCGGCAATGCGCGCCACCGGCCAGGTGGTGTGGGCCAGCAGGCGCTTGGCCTCCAGAACGACGCGGGCGGAGATGAAGGCCTTGGGTGTGACACCGGCTGCTTCCAGCGATGCGCGCACCAGGCTTTTCTCGGAGCAGCCCAGCTGCTGCGCATACCGGGGCAGTTGGTGCCAGGCGGCAAAGTGCTTCTCCACCAGCAATTCAAACGCCTTGAACCTCTGCAGCGCGCGCCCCGGCGGTGCGGGCTGCGCGGACTGCTGCTCATGCGCCATGCGCAGCCGCGTCAGCAAGGCATAGAGCTGATAGCGCAACAAGGCATGGGCATGCAGCGATGCGGCGTGGGTCTGCGTGTCCTTGTGCATCTGCGCAATGACGTGGGCAACCACCGGCGCGCTGTCGCTGCCCAGCACCCACGCGGTCGGCAGGCCGTCCAGCCCGTCGATCGGGGTCTGCGCCTGCGCGGCGGGGGCCGCTGCCCACAGAAATTCGGGGCGGAACAGCACCATCCACCCGTCCCAGTCCTGGGTGTCTCCAAAGCTGTGGGCTTTGCCGGGCCGCAGGACCAGCACCGAGCCCGGGCCGCAGCGCACGTGCTCGAAGTCCACCAGGTGGAGGCAGGTTCCCTGCGTCACAAAGATCAGGGTTGGAAAGGCGTAGCGGTAGGTTGACGCCAGCGCCTCGCCGCCCACCCGTTGCCGCAGGTCCGATACCCGGAATATCTCCAGGTCGAGCGGGTACAGCCCCTCGGGCTGGTAGCTCAGGTGCTGGATGTCAGGGTGGCGGGCTGCGGCGGGTTTGTGGTGGCGTGGGGTCATGGGTCAGCAACGGCGGGATGCAGAGATTTGTCCTGAAGTGACAGTAAATCGCCCGGTTTTCACCGCCCGCAGGGGCTCTTATTGTCCAACAATGACCTCACAGCGCCCACTGGGCGTTGCCCTAAATTCACCAAGGAATCCACATGCACGCCATTGAAATCGCCAAGACCTACATCCAAGCCGCACAAACCGGCGACCAGGCCACCCTCGGCCGCGTTATCTCACCCGACGTGGTCTGGCACCAGCCGGGCAACAACCAGTTCTCGGGAACGCACCGTGGCATGGCCGCCGTGGGCCAGATGCTGGGCCAGATGATGGCCGTGTCGCAAGGGACGTTTGCGATCACCCGGGCCGACCATTACATGGCCAACGGCGACTGGGTGGCCGTGAGCATCGAGTTTGCAGGCGAGCGCGACGGCCTCACGCTCCAGCAGGCGGGCGTGGACCTGCTGCGTATCGCCGATGGAAAGATCGTTGAAGTCCGCCTGTTCTCCAGCGATCCGGCGCAGGAAGACGCGTTCTGGGGCCAGTGACTCCCCACCCCTGCCCGCGCACGCTGCCCCCACCAGGTTGGGCGGCGTACGCGGGTATTTTTTGGATCAATTTGGCACCCAGCGCTTACCTGCATTCACCTATAGCTATCCAATTCATAGCAAATTGATTCCTCCCTCAGGGTTGCGCGGCCTGAGTGCCCGCACCCGGTAGCCCGCCGACAGCAGGTGCACGTCCCAGCGCTGCTGCACCGCGCCCCAGATGCCCTTGGGCAGGAAGAGCGCGAACAGCATGGCAATGGCGCCCAGGCCGATAAGGTAGAGCACGCCCTGCCCGCCCCACAGGGTCTCTACCGCAAAGAAAAGCAGCGCGCCGAGGATGGGGCCTTCCATGGTGCCTATCCCCCCCACCAACACCATGAAGATCATGTAGGCCGTCCACTGCACGCTGAAATAGGTCTTGGGCTGAAAGCTGATCGACGTGGCCAGCCACAGCCCACCGGCCAGCGCGCAGCCAAACGCCGATAGCACAAACACCAGCCGCTTGATGGCGACCACGCGCACACCGAGCGAAATGGCCGCCGTCTCGTTGTCGCGAATGGCCTGGGCGGCCGTGCCCACCTTGCTGCGCAAGAGCAGGAAGACCACCCAGCACAGCCCGGCCATGGCGGCCAGCGCGGCCCAGTAGGTATACGCACGCCGGTCGTCGGCCGCGTATTGCTGCAGCGCAATCATCGAGGTGCCCGTCTCGCCCTGCACCAGGCTGTCCAGGTTCACACACAGGTGCGCAAGCGCCGCTACCACCCACATGCCGATCGCAAATTCGCCGCCCTGCAGGCGCAGCATGAAGGCCGCCAGCGGCACCGCCACCAAGGCCACCAGCACAGCGCCCACCAGCAGCGCCGGGTACGGGCCCAGGCCCGCATCGGCCAGCCGCACCATGGCGTAGGCCCCGAGGCCAAAGAACGCCTGGTGACCAATCGACACCAGTCCGGCGTAGCCCGCCAAAGCGTTCCACATCACGGCCAGGATCACGTAGATGAACAACGTAGTGAGCCGGTCCACCGTGCCCGCCTGCAGCCACAGCGGCCCCAGGCAAAGCACGGCCAGCAGCAGCACGGTGGCGCTGGCGAAGGCGATGGACGCGCGCGTCCAGCGCTGGATGACCCATGGTGATGGGCCCGTGGGTGCGGAGGGAACAGAGATCGTTGGAACAGTCATGGCACGGCCCTGCGGCGGGAAGAGAAGAACCTGCGCAGCGCACCGCTCGCGTAGAGCCGGGCCAGCAGGATGACAAGAAAGGTGGCGTGCCCTGCGATCAGAAAACCCTGGGGATGCACCTGCGCCCCCAGGTTCTGCGCCACGCCCAGCACCACGCCGCCCAGCAAGGTGCCCCACAGCGATCCCGCGCCGCCGATGATCACGGCCTCAAACGCAAAGATCAGCTGCTGCGGGCCCGAGAACGGATCGAACGTGGCCCGCAGGGCCAGCGATGCCCCGGCCAGCGTGACGGTGACCATGGTGATGGCCGAGGCTGCCGCAAACACCGTGCCGGTGCGCACGCCCACCAGGCGCGCGGTGTCGGCATCCTCCGACGCTGCGCGGATCTGCCGCCCCAGCGCCGTGTGCGCCAGCATGGCATGCAGACCGCCCAGCAACAGCACGGCCAGCACCAGCACCAGGGTGGGCAGCTGCCCCACATACAGGCCGCCAGGCAGCTCCCAGCTGTCGTACGCCAGCGTGCCGATGGAGGTGGCCAGCGAACGCGTGTCGGCACCGAAGTGCTGGAACAACACGTTGTCGATCACGCTCGCCAAGCCAAACGTGGCCAGCAGCGGCACCAGGGCGCCCAGGCGCGCGCTGCGCTCCAGCACCAGCTTGTGCAGCAGCCAGCCCAGCAGCGCCATGGCAGGCACCACCGCCAGCAGGGCCAGCAGCGGGTGCCAGCCCATCGGCTCGGCCAGCACCCACAGCAGGTAAGCGGCCACCACGGTCAGGCTGCCGTGGGCCAGGTTGATGATGCGCATCACCCCGAACATGAACGACAGCCCGCAGGCCAGCAACGCGTAGTAGCCGCCGAGCAATAGGCCCTGGACGATCTGATTGAGAAGGTTCATGCGGCCTCCTTGTGGGCGGGGTTGACGTGGCTCGCGTGGTTGGCAGCTTCGCCGTCGGCACTGCCCGTGGTGTGGCTGACGGGCGCAGCTTCGAGCCGCTGCGCGCCAAAGTAAAACGCTGTGATCTGCGCACGGGTGAGTTGGTCGGCAGGCGCGTCGGCCACCACGCTGCCTTCGAGCATGCAGGCAATGCGGCTGGCCACGGCCTGCACGCGCTGCAGGTCCTGCTCTACCAATACCAGCGTGGTGCCCTGCCCCATCACGCCCTGCAGCGCCTCGTACACGCCCTGCACAGCCACGGGCGACAAGCCCAGCGAGACCTCGTCGAGCAGCAGCACGCGCGGGTTGGTCATGAGCGCGCGGCCAATGGCCACGGCCTGCTGCTGCCCGCCCGAGAGCTCGCCCGCGCGGGCGTTCAGCTTGGGCGCAAGCTGCGGGAAGGCGTCCAGCACGGTGTCAAAACTCCACTGCCCCCGTCTACCCGCTGCACGCGCCACGAGCAGGTTCTCGCGCACCGTCATGCCTGCAAACAGGCGTCGCCCCTCGGGCACCAGGGCCAGGCCTTCGGCCACACGCTCCTGGGCAGGCATACGGGTGATGTCCACCCCGTCCCACCGCACGGTGCCGCTGCTGGCGCGGTGTGCACCGGCCAGCGTGCGCAGCAGCGTGGTCTTGCCCGCACCATTGGCCCCCACCAGGGCCAGGATGTCGCCCTGGCGCACCTGCAGCGACACATTGCGCACGGCAGGCAGCTGCCCGTGGTGGGCGTTCAGGTTGTCAATACTCAACAACGCGCTCATGCCGCCACCCCGCCCAGATAGGCCTCGACCACGGTGGCATCGTTCAACACGGTTTGCGGATCACCGTTGGCAATGATCCGTCCGCCGTCCATGCACACCAGGCGCGTGGCGACCTGCAGCAGCACGTGCACCAGGTGCTCGATCCAGACGATGGCAATGCCGCGGGCCTGGATGGTGCGCACCATGGCTACCAGCTCGCTGGCCTCGGCATCGGTCAGACCCCCACCGATCTCGTCGAGCAGCAGCACCTTGGGGCCGGTGGCCAGCGCGCGCACCAGCTCCAGCCGCTTGCGGCCGAGCAAGCCCAGCGTCTCTGCACGGCGATTGGCCAGCGCCTCCATGCCACACAGGCGCAGGCACTCCATGGCCCGGTCACCCGCGTCGCGGGCATGCAGGCCCGCGCCATGCGTGGCGCCGGTGAGCACGTTTTCAAACACCGTCATGCCCAGAAACGGTCGAGGCACCTGATGGGTGCGCGCAATGCCCGCGCGGCAGCGGTCTGCCGCACTGCGGGCGCTCACATCCACCCCCTGGAACCAGACGGTGCCCTGGCTCGGCGCAAACGCTCCGGCCAGCACGTTCAGCAGCGTGGTCTTGCCCGCACCGTTAGGCCCGACGATGCCGACGGCCTCGTCGGTGCCTACCAAAAAATCGAGCTGGTCCAGCACCTTCAAGGCACCAAAGCGCATGTCGATGCCCTGGGCCTGCAGCAGATGCTGCGGCCCGCCCGCTGGCGGGGATTGCGGATATGGAGGTGAATGTGGCATGGACAATCAGCTGTAGGACTTGAGCGCCGCCGCCACGGGGATGTTGCGATCCGTGGCGTTCTCGGTGACCACGATGTCGAGCTTGAACTTGCTGCCCGCCGCAGGCTTGACCCACTGGGCCCCCACCACGGGCGTCACCGACACGTTGGGCACGGGCCCCTTGGCAAAGTCCACCGGGCCTTGCATGGTGGTGGCCTTGAGGGTGCTGATGGCCTTGGCCAGCACTGCCTTATCGCGCGGGTTGGTGCTGGCTTTCAGCGCCTCGGTGCCTGCATCGAACAGCGACATGGTGGAGCCCAGCATCTGTGTCCATTGCTTGCCGGTGCTGGCCTCGTAGGCATCTGCCAGCTGCACGCCCGTCAGGCCGGTCAGCGCCGACGCATACGGAAAGGTCTTGTGCCAGAAGCACCCGGCGCCCAGGTTCAGCGCCAGCGGGCCCAAGGCCTCCACCTGTGACGGCACCAAGCCCGTCTTGGCGATCTGCGCAATCTTCACCATGCGCGTGTAGCCCTGCTGGGCCGCCTGCCGCCAGAAGGTGGCGAAGTCTGGCGGAATGGGGAAGGTGTTGAAGATCTCGCAGCGCTCGGCCTTGAACTTGGCGATCTGTGCAGAGTAGTCGGTGGTGCCGTTCTCATACGGCCCGGCGTCCACCACGGTGAAGCCCGCCTTGGCCAGCTCGGGCGCCAGTGTGGCGCGAATCGCGTTGCCGTCGGCATCGTTGGGGTACAGCACGCCAATCTTCTTGTTGGTGGGCAGCGCAGAAAACTGCGACGTGTACGACGTGGTGAAGCTGCCACCGCCAAACGAGAAGTGGTACGTCCACTTGAAGGGCGATGGCGCACCGGGCTTGGCGCCGCGGCCAAAGTACCAGGCCTCCCACGGCATCACGGTGGACAGGCAGGGTACGCCCGCCGCCTCGCACGCATCCGACACCGGGTTCACCGTTTCGGGTGTGGTGGTAGTGAGCATGAGGTCGATCTTGTCGCTGTTGATCAGCGCCTTGGCCAACTGGCTGGCGCGGGCCGGGTCGGACTGCGTGTCGCGGTCCAGGATCTCCACCGCGTACTTCACGCCGCCGATGGTCAGGCCTGCCGCCAGCGTTTTGCGCACCTGGGCCAGGATGAAGGTGTCGGTCTCGCCCAGCGCGCCCAGCGGGCCGGTGCGGGGGCTGATGAAGCCCACCTTGAGCACGGGCGCTGCGCTTGCAGCCTGGGCCCACAGCGGGCCGGCGCTCAGCGCAAGGCTACCGGCGCCCGCGGCGGTGATCAACCCACGGCGCGAGATGGTGGGGGACGTAGCCTGTTCGACCTCTAAGGCGGCCACGGTGGATTCAGGGGTGTTGGTTGTCATGGGGAATGTCTCCAGTGATCAATTCAGTTGCAGGGTTCAGAAAGGGATGGTGGTCTTGAGCCAGAACTGCGAGCCCTGCGCGCGGTTGCGCACACCGAACTCCTTCTCGACCTTGGCGGTGATGAGCCAGCCCTTGCCGTTGGCGTAGCGCACCGACGGGCCAATGGACTGGCTGCGGCCACGCGAGCCCGCCAGCGCCACGCCGCCCACCTTGTCGTCGCTCCACTGCCGGTACACATAGCCCCCCACCCCCACCACCCAGCCATTGCCCAGGCCCCAGCCCGCGGCGTAGTCCACGATGAATTCGCGGCCAGAGCGGTAGTTGGTGTCGCTGTTGGTGCGGTTGAAATTCAGCGTGGCCTTCACGTCGCCGTTGAAGCCGCTCGGGTCCATCCAGGTCAACACGCCCAGGGGCTGCAGCGACAGGTAGTTGCGGCCAATATTGGCCTGGCGCGTGCGGTCATACCCGCCGGTGGGCAGCACGGCGTCAAGCCCGACCACGCTGTGCAGCTGCGGCGAGTGGTGCCAGGCCACCGAGCCCCCAACCGTCACATCGCCCAGTCCGGTGCGCGAATCGTTTGCACCACCGGCACGCACCGACAGGTCCACCACAGGCAGGATGGCGTGCGCGGCTACCAGGCCGCCCAGCGCCTCCTGGGGGGTGATCCAGATCAGGCGCGTGGCAGCGGCGGCGGCGCGCACCTTGAAGCCGGGGATGGGCACGGCGTTGCCCTGGCCGTCGTTCACGCGGCTGGTGGTGTAGTAGTTGAGGTACTCCAGCACATACAGGCCGGGCGGCGGCGCAGCGCCCGCCATGAAATTCTCGGTGCCCAGCGGATAGGTGGAGCCTCCACCCTCGGTAGCGAAGGCCGCTGTGCATAGCGCGCCGGCCAGGGCCAGCACTGCCAGGCGGAAAGGTTTTTTGTAGTGCGTTGTCATGTTGTCTCCTCATTCAGGTTGGTTTTTTGAAATGCACGCTTCGGGTCTCACGGGAAATCGGTCTGTTCACAAATCGCTGCGGCACGGCCTCAGGGCGCCAGCAACTCGGGTACCTCGATCCAGGCGGGGGTGGCGATGTACCAATTGCCTTGCTGCAGCTTGAGCGGCAGGGCCGCACGGTTGGGGTTATGGGCGTGGCGTTGGCCGATCTCGAATGGCATCCCCAGCAAGGGATGGCTGGTGGGCGGCATCTGCTGCAGGGCGCGGGTCACGGTCTCGCGGGTGATGGGGCCCTCGACCTGGCGCAGGGCGCGCACCAGCATCTGGGCCGCCACGTAGCCGCCTTGCGACAGCGAACTCAAGGGGAGGCGAGCGTCCTGCATCAGGCGGCGCCAGTCCTGCGCGGGCAAGGACCGGCTCTTCCAGGGCTCGAACTCGGCCATCACATACACGGCGCCATCCCGCGGAGCGAGCGCGCGGGCCACACGGTCGGTGTAGGCCGGGGTGAGATAGATCCAGGTCATGCCGCCCGCCCCGAGCGCGTGAGCGGCCTCGCTCCAGCGGAGCACCGCGGCCTCATGCCCCGTGAAGATCACGGTGTCGCAGCCCTGCCCCTTCACATCCCGAAGCAGCGGCGCAGGGTCCTGCTCTGGCCCCGCCAGCTGCAGCTGCGGCACCTCCATGGCTTTCGCTGTGCCCAGGCGCTCCAGCGCCTGCTGGTAGCCCTCGGCCATGCCTGGCAGATCGAGCGCCAGGGCACACAGTTTTCGGCTGCGCAGCGTGCGATGGGCAAACAGCACGGCGCTGGCCAGCCCCACGTAGGGTCCGTTGTTGAGGGGCACCACATGCGACGATCGGAAGCATGCGGGCGAGACCGAGGCCCCTTGCAGCGACATCAACCGCGCCGCTTCGTAGCGAGGTGCATTGGCCGCGCAGTCGAGCAGGCCGGAACTGCCCGCCAGCGCCACTACCTCGGTGTCGTTGATGAGCCTCGTCGCCGCTGCCATGGCACTGGCGGGCGAGCCCCCTTCGTCGAGCGAGATGTATTCGATGCGGCGGCCCCCAATGCCGCCGGCGGCATTCACGGCGTCGATGTAGGCCTTGGCAGCCTGCGAGGACTCCGGGAATGCATGGGGGCCGCTCAGGGCACTGACCGCACCCACCTTGATGGGCCGCTGTGCGCCTTGCTGCGCGTGGGCGGCGGGCCAAAGCAGCAGCCACAGACACAGGCACATGCACATGCACAGCGGCAACAGCAGGGCACTGGGGCGCCACCACAGCAGCGCGCTCCTTGCGCCGCGCAGGCTCGCGCCCCGGCCTGCGCCGGTGGGTCGTTTCATCATGGTTTCAGTCCTTGTGCTACCGAGGGGCGCTGCGCTACGCGGCGGCAATGCGCTGGCGCGCGGCAATGAACCGGCCCGCCTGCTCCAGCGAAGCCAATGCCTCATCCAGCACGGGCGCAAACAGCTGCCAGCAATGCACCATGCCCTCCCACACGGTGCATTCCGCCTCCACACCCGCTGCCTTCAGGCGTGCGGCCATGGTCACGGCGTCGTCGCGCAGGCGCTCCCAGCCGCCCACCTGCAATTGCACGGGCGGCAGCCCCTGCAGGTCGGTGCTGTAGAACGGCGTGACCGTGGGCGAACGCACATCGCCACCCGGCACATACATGGCGTTGAAAAAGCCCATCAGCTCGCGCGTGATGAACGGGTCATCCACCGTGTGGTGGGACTCGCCTTCGGACGCCAGGTCCAGCGCGGGCGACAAGGCCACGATGGCCGCAGGCAGGGGCAGCCCCTGGTTGCGGGCACGCACAGCCGTAGACAAGGCCAGGTTGCCGCCCGCCGAGTCGCCCATCAGCGCAATGGCCGACGCAGCGTAGCCGTTGGCCAGCGCCCACTGGTAGGCGGCCAGCGCATCGTCGTGTGCTGCGGGCGCGGGGTGTTCCGGCGCCAGGCGGTAGTCCACGTTGAGCACCTGCGCGCCACTGAACTGCGCCAGGTACGAGCACAGCGCCCGGTGCGAGGCCAGCGAGCCAAACACAAACCCGCCTGCGTGGTAATAAATGATGAGCCTGCGCGGGTCAGCCTGCGGCGTGCTCAGCAACTCCGCAGCCATGGTGCCGCCCGCCCCGTTGGGGATGCGCAGCGTCTGGATGGGAAGCCCCTGGGCGAGGGGCATCTGCGAGTTGCTGGCATCAAACCACGCACGCAGCTGCGCGGGAGTGGGCTGGGCTGGCGGTGGGTTTTGCGCGGCCATCTGCAAGATGGCCTGGAGCTGTTGTGCGGACATGTGTGGCCCCTTCGCTCAGATATAGGTGGAAGCCAGCCCGCCATCCACGGGCAGGTTGATGCCGCTCACCCAGCGTGCCGCGTCGCTGCACAGGAACGCAATCACAGGCGCCACTTCATCGCTGAAGGCCGGGCGCTTCATACGGTGCGCGTCTTTCTCCACCCGCTCCTGGCCCAGCATCTGTACAAAGTCGCCCAGGATGGGCGTGAACACGGGGCCTGGGGCCACGCAGTTCATGCGCACGCCGCGCTCCATGAAGATTTTTTGCGACTGGGTGTAGGTCCACACGATCAGCGCTTCTTTGAAATACTGGTAGCAGGTGTCTTGCGCCACGGGGTGGGCGGCCAGCCACTTCGCGCCCTCTTCAAAGCTGGTGGTGGCGCCCAGAGCGCGGTGTGGCTCCAGGCGCTGAGGCCACTCGGCCCCCAGGATGGAAGAGATATTGACGATGGAGCCGCCCTCGCCCATACGTTCCAGCACACGGTGTGTGAAGTGCCGCAGGCCCAGGTAGTTGACGCGGCCCACCAGCTCGGCGGGCGATGTGCCCGGCACGCCGGCAATGTTGGCCAGCGCGTCAATCTTGGCGGGCAGTTGCGCCACGGCAGCGTCGATGGCGGCCGGGTCGCCCAGGTCCACCTGCACAAAGCCGTCAAGCGTGAGTGTGGGCGCATTGCGGTCCACACCGATCACGCGGGCGCCCTGCTGGCGGGCGAGCTTGGCAAAGTCTGCGCCGATGCCCGAGCAGCAGCCGGTGACGACGATGGTTTTGTTGTGAAGGGTCATGAAATTTGTCTCCTGATTTTTGTGGTGGGGGCACAAGCCCTCGGCGCGGCCAAGCCGCGCCGAGGGCTTGCGACTTCAGAACGGGAATGCGGGCAGCGCGTCTTTGACCGTGATCCACTGCCACTGCGTGTATTCATCAATGTCCGCAGGCCCACCCACGCTGCCCCCGTTGCCACCCACACCGGGGCCGCCAAAGGGGTTGGTGCACTCGTCGTTCACCGTCTGGTCATTGATGTGGACCATGCCTGCGCGCAGCCGCTGGCCGATGGCCATGGCGCGGCCCACGCTGGGGCTGATGACGGCGGCAGCCAGGCCGCCCTGGCTGGTGTTGGCCAGTTGGACGGCCTCGTCGTCGGTGCGGAAGGTGACGAGGTTGGCCACCGGGCCAAAGGGCTCTTCGTCGAACGAACGGACGCCGGGCTTGACACCCGAGAGCACCGTGGGCTTGTAGCAAAGGCCCTCGTAGGTGCCACCCGCTTCGAGCTTGGCGCCCTGGGCCACGCTGTCCTTGATGAGCTTGTCGAAGCGCTGCAGTTGCTTGGCGTCGATCATCGGCCCCATGGCGACCTGGCCACTGGCACCGTCGCCCACGGGCAGGTGCGTGGCCTTGCCCACCATGCGTTGCAGGATGGCTTCAGCAATCGACTCGTGCACCAGGATGCGGTTCGATGCCATGCAGATCTGCCCCTGGTGGAACCACGCGCCAAACGCGGCGGCGCTGGCTGCTGCGTCCAGGTCGGCGTCTTCCAGAATGACGAGGTTGTTGGCCCCGCCCAGCTCCAGCGACACCTTCTTCAGGTGCTGCCCCGCCAGCGCGCCAATGCGGCGGCCCACCGTGGGCGAGCCTGTGAAGGCGATCATGGGCACGCGCTCGTCCACCACCAGCGCCTCGCCCGCTTCGGCATCGCCAGGCACCACCTGCAGCAGGCCCTTGGGCAGGCCCGCCTCTTCAAACACGCGGGCCATGATGAAGCCGCCACTCACTGGCGTGCGCGTGTCGGGCTTGAGCACCACCGCGTTGCCCAGCGCCAGCGCCGGGGCCACCGAGCGCAAGCCCAGGATGAGCGGGAAGTTGAACGGCGAGATCACACCCACTACCCCGTGCGGCACGCGCCGCGCAATCGACAGGCGGCCGGGCGTGCTGGGCAGCACCTGGCCCTGGGCCTGCATGGGCAGGGCCGCGGCCAGGTGGCACAGCGTGATGGCCTCGCGCACCTCGTGCTGGCCCTTGGGCACGATGCCGCCGGTTTCGCGGGCCACCGCCATGGCCAGCTCGTCAAAGTGCTGCTCAAAAATACTGGCCGCACGGTGGAACACCGCCGCACGCTCGCGCGGCCCCGTGGCCGCCCACGCGGCCTGTGCTTGCTGCGCCCGGCCAATGGCGTCCTGCATGTCGGCCGCACTGGCAATGCCCACGCGGCTCAACACCTGGCCCGTGGCGGGCTCGACCGCGTCACGCGCCGTGCTCAGCGCGGTAGACCACGCGCCATCGAAGGCCTTGCCCGCCCACAGGCGGTTGTCCAGCAGGCCTGGTTTTTCTGAAACACCCATTGCATTGCTCCTTGGTTGAAATCAAAACCCACCGCATTGCCGCGGCGGTGTGACCTCAAATTGCAACGGGCGTACCAGCCCCACGCGCCCCAACGCCGTTGAACACGCTCAACGGGGCTTTTTTGAGAGGGGACGCTACGGACTTTCCCTAGGCTGAAAGACGGCTGGCACAGGCGACTTTTTCCCACCAAATAGTTACCATTCATAAACAAATGGCTACTTGCCAATTGCTCAAATGATCACTTTTTGATCGATTTTTGATGACTGCCGGAGAAGTCCATGTCCCGACGCCGTGTCTCCCTGGCCGATCTGAATCGCCGCACCGCCACCGGCCAGGCCGGGGGTTTGCTCGCCACGACCGAGCCCTCTGCCCTGGGCGGGTTCGACACCGTCGGCGTGAGCCAGCACACCCACCCCACGGTGGCCGACATCAGCGAGTGCCTGTTCTTCTCCCCCGGCGATGGGCGCATCTGGCTGCAGGACCAGCGCATGATCCTGCTGCACTCCGAGGCCCTGGGCTCGCTGCGGCGGGAGCTGATCGACAGCATCGGCCTGGACAAGGCACGCGGCCTGCTCACCCGTGCGGGCTATGTGAGCGGCGCGCGCGACGCCCGCCTGGTGCGCCAGCAATGGCCGAATGCCGAGCCCACGGCGGCGGCCATTGCAGGCACCCGCCTGCACGCGCTGGAGGGCGTGGTGCAGGTGGAAGTGGTGCACGCCCGCTACGACGCGGACAGGGGCGCCTACGAAGGCGAATTCCTGTGGCACAACTCCAGCGAGGACGACGAGCACATTGCCGCCTATGGCGTGGGCGGATCGCCCGCGTGCTGGATGCAGGTGGGATACGCCACAGGGTACGTGAGCACCTTGTTCGGCCACATGATCGTGTTCCGCGAGGTGGACTGCCGCTCGTCCGGCGCCGCGCACTGCCGCGTGATCGGCAAGTCGGCCCATTTGTGGGAAGACCCCGAGCAGGATTTGTTCTACCTGAACGCCCAGGACTTTGTGGGCACCCCGCCCGCATCGCTGCCCCCCTCGATGCCAGAAGGGGCGCAGGGCAAGGCGCGCACCACCTACCTGGGCATGCCACCGGGCAAAGCCTCAGCGCCCCCTGCAGGCACCGCCGCCGAGCCCACGGCCCAGGCCACCATGGTGGGCGCCTCCTCCGCCTTCAACGCCGCCTGCCACATGCTGCAGCGCGTGGCGCCCACCGCCGCCACGGTGCTCTTCACCGGCGAATCGGGCGTGGGCAAAGAAATGTTCGCCAGCATGCTGCACCGCATCAGCCCGCGCAAAGACCAGCCCTTTGTGGCCATCAACTGCGCAGCCATTCCCGAGACGCTGGTCGAATCCGAACTGTTTGGCGTGGAGCGCGGCGCCTACACCGGCGCAGGCACATCGCGCCCCGGGCGCTTTGAGCGGGCGCACGGCGGCACCCTTTTCCTCGACGAAATCGGCACGCTCAGCCTGGTGGCCCAGGGCAAGCTGCTGCGTGCTTTGCAAGAGGGCGAGATAGAGCGTGTGGGCGGGACCCGCACCGTGCGCGTGGACGTGCGCCTGGTCGCCGCCACCAACGTTGACCTGCGCCAGGCCGTGCGCGAAGGCACTTTCCGCGAAGATTTGTTCTACCGCCTGAACGTGTTCCCCATCCACCTGCCCCCGCTGCGCGACCGGCGCGATGACATCCCCCTGTTGATGAGCCACTTTCTGGCGCACTACCAACGCAAGCACCAGCGCCAGGTGCCGGGCTTTAGCCAGGCGGCGGTGAAGGCGATGTTTCACTACCCCTTCCCCGGCAACATCCGCGAGCTGCAGAACCTGATTGAACGGGCGGTGATCCTGGCAACCGATGGCGAGCCGATCGAGCCGCACCATTTGTTTGCCGGGGGCGAACAGCCCAGTTCGGACGTGATGTCGCTGCACCTGAATCCGAACAGCACGGGCACGCTGCATGCGGCGGGGCAGCCGCAACGCGGAGTTGCCGCGGGGGCAGTTGCCCCGCAGAACCCAGCCCCCCCACAGTCAACATCCTGCTGGAACCCGACCCCCACCGCTCCGCCAACGGTCGCGCCACTGCATCAAGCCGAAGAACAATTGCTGCGGCAGGCGCTGCACAGCGCGGGAGGCAATGTGGCGTCGGCGGCAAGGCTGCTGGGGATCAGCCGGGCGACGATGGCTTATCGGGTGAAGAAGTTTGGGATTTGAGAAAGGAACAATGCGAGCAGCTTGCAACGGTTGCGGTCACCCAAGCAGGTCACTTGGAAGACTGGTTCGGGCCCATGCCCAGCATTCGAAAACCTTCATGTGAACCAGTCATAAAACACCTCGATCTGGCTTGTAGCGACCAAAGCTTGGAGCGGAAAGACCCGCCAAGGAGTTGCGACCTCCATTTCATGGAGGCGAACTAACAATTGATCTCGTACAGCCGGTTTCACCTCCTGCCGCCAGTTCAGTACCTGGCCCCAGGTTGAACTCCCGTTCAAGTGCAAAGGAAACCGTGCGGACTGAACTGAAGCGCTATAGGCCGTTGGAAAGAGCCGCCTGTATGCCTGCAGGTTGTAGAGCCAGGAAACGCCGCGCACGGTTGTAACGCTGGGCTCAGTGCGCTGAACATGCGAAATCAGATCTTGCAGGTCGGCCCTCCTCGCACTGGAATTCTCAATAGCCAGCGGACTGGAATTGATTCCATCCGGCGCAACAAAGTGGATGCGCAAGGTACCGTATGCATCGGGCGGATCGTAAGAGAAACAGCCGAACGACCGTTTGACTTCGACGTAGGAAAGAGATCGTTGGAACTCGGCACATAAAGCGACTTGCTCGGCATGGTCATCGACCGCGCTTTTTACCCTGTCCAGAAAGAGATCCCACCTACTCGCGCCAGTGTCCCCCCACAGATTCAGCCTGCGTCGCAAGTTGGTACAACGGTCAATGGCGACGTCGAACGGCACTGCTGCTTTCACCGCGTAGCACTTGGCAAATTTCAATTGAAGGGAGAAATAGTCCTCAAGCATGGATATGACGTTAGCACCCTCTTGCCAACTTCCGTTCCTGGCCGACACCAGCTATGGATCTTTGCGGCCAACAGTTCAAAGACACACTATGCAGAAATTGGTGGAATTGGCTGCTATCGCTTGTTGAGAGCCGACCACTCGTCCAAAAACCATAGCACTGTGCATTCCGACTGCATTGGAGGCCTTGGCGGTGGAGATGCCACCCGCTGCATTCCCCACCCCAACGTCGACCATACAAAATATATACAATACGCATACGTTTCATATAGAGATAACCCATGGGAATTGTCAAAATTTCAGACCAGATGCACGAAAACCTGCGCGTGGCCAGCGGCGCACTCAGCCGGTCCATCAACTCCCAGGCAGAGCACTGGATGCGGGTGGGCATGCTGACCGAGATGTATCCCGACCTGGACCACCGCGAAATCTGCCAACTTCTCGTGCGGGCAGAACTGGCAGGCGGGCTGGATGTGGCGCTGGCGGCGACGGCGCAGCTGGACAAAGCGGGCGCACGCCCGGCAGGGAAGCACTGATGGCGCGCAGTGGTGGAGTCCCCATCCGCTCGGCCGAAGAACTGGTCATGGCGCGGCGGGCGGCGCAGCTGGCAGCAGAGGTGCTGGACATGATCGAGCCCCATGTGGTGCCGGGCGTGAGCACCGAAACGCTGGACAGCATCTGCCACGATTTCATCGTAAATGTGCAAGGCGCCACGCCTGCCAACGTGGGGTATCTGGGCTACCCCAAAACGGTGCTGACCTCGGTGAACCATGTGGTGTGCCACGGCATCCCCTCACCCCACCAGGTTCTGAAAAAGGGCGACATCGTCAACATCGACGTGGCCGTGAACAAGGATGGCTGGTTTGGCGACACCAGCCGCATGTTCTGCGTGGGTGCGCCCAGCGTGCTGGCGCGGCGCCTGGTGGAGACGACGTATGAAGCGCTGCGCGCGGGCATTCAGCAAGTGAAACCCGGGGCAAAGCTGGGTGATGTGGGGCACGCCATTGCAGCGGTGGCGCAGCGCGAGCATTTCACCGTGGTGCGTGAATACTGCGGACACGGCATTGGGCAGGTCTATCACGATGAACCGCAGGTGCTGCACTACGGGCGGCGCGGCGAAGGGCTGACGCTGGAGGCGGGGATGATTTTCACCATCGAGCCCATGCTGAACGCTGGCAAGCGCGAGACCAAAGAGCTGGCCGACGGGTGGACGGTGGTGACCAAGGACCGGTCGCTGTCTGCTCAGTGGGAGCACATGGTAGCGGTGACGCCCGATGGCTATGAGGTGCTGACAGCCTGGCCGGGCGGCACAGGGGCCTACCCGCCGATCTGAGATGCGGCCAATGGCACCGTTTTATGCCCAATGGGCCGCTAGCGCCTGCCCTTCAAAGATGATCGGTATCAAAACAATAGCAAAAGCCCTGCAATCACCAGGGCAGTTGCTCGCCGCTGTAGGCATAAAACCCACCGGTGGCCTCGGCGCTGAGGCCATCGAGCACGCGCAGCAAATCCGCTGCGGCCTCTTCAGCAGGCCGCCCAATCTCTGCACCATGGAACGGCGCCGATAGCGCTGAATTGACCGTACCGGGGTGCAGCGCTGCCAGCACGGCCAGCGGGTGGGTGCGGGCCACTTCAATCGACGCCGTTTTGAGCAGCATGTTGAGCGCGGCCTTGGAGGCGCGGTAGCTGTACCAGCCCCCCAGGCGGTTGTCGCCAATGCTGCCGACCTTGGCGGAGAGCACGGCGAGCAGGCCGCGCTCTTGTTTGGGCAGCAGCGGCGCAAAGTGGGCCAGCACCAGCGCAGGGCCAAAGGTGTTGGTGCGGAAGGTAGCCTCCATCTGCGCGTAGTTCATTTGGCCGAGGCGCTTTTCAGGCTGGCCGTGAGGGCCGTGCAGCACACCCGCAGCGTGGATGATGCAGTGCCACGGCCCCTGGGCCTTGAGCTGCCGGGCGGCTGCGGCGATGGTGGATTCGTCGTCCAAATCGACCGCCGGGTGGGTGTGGCGGCCCAGGCCCACGGCCAGGGCGCAGCGTGGGTCTGACTGCAGGTGGGCGAGAAAGGCGCTGCCAATGGCGCCGGTGGAGCCAATAACGAGGGCGCGGTAGCCGTGTGGCAGGGACTGCAGGGAGGTGAACGGCATTGCGGATGGCTGTGCGTGAGACATGGCGCGGTCCTGCAGTGGGAGTGGCGTTGGGTGATGGGTAGGGAGGGCTACAGCGCGTCCAGCCGCGTGCGCAGGCTGGCCGCATGCTCGCGCAGCGCATCGAGCTGCGGGCCCTGCATCTTTTGCAACTGGCGGTACACCATGCCCAGGCGGAAGTTGCTGCCCAGCGTGCCTTCGTTGCGCGCAAAAAAGTCCCAGTACAGCGCGTTGTACGGGCACGCACTCTCGCCCACCTTGAGCTTCTTGTCGTAGTGGCAGCCACCGCAGTAGTCGCTCATGCGGTCGATGTAGGCGGCGCTGCTCACGTAGGGTTTGGTGGCCAGCAGGCCGCCGTCGGCAAACTGGCTCATGCCCACGGTGTTGGGCACTTCCACCCATTCAAAGGCGTCGATGTACACGCCCAGATACCAGCGGTGCACGGCAGCGGGGTCGAGCCCCGCCAGCAGCGCAAAGTTGCCGATGACCATGAGGCGCTGGATGTGGTGAGCGTACGCATGCTCCAGCGACTGGCCCACGGCGTGCTGCATGCAGCGCATGCGGGTCTCGCCCGTCCAGAACCACTCCGGCAGTGGTGTGCTGTGGCCCAGGGCGTTGCGCTCGTCGTAGCCGGGCATGTGGGCCCAGTAGATGCCGCGCACATATTCTCGCCAGCCGAGGATCTGGCGGATGAAGCCCTCCACCGCAGGCAGGGGTGCAGCGCCTGCGTGGTAGGCGGCTTGGACGCGTTGCACCACCTCGTGCGGGCGCAGCATTTTGGTGTTGAGCGCGAAGGACAGCAGGGAGTGAAACAGCCGCGCACTCTGCGTGCTCATGGCGTCTTCGTACGCGCCAAAGTGCGGCAGCGTGGTGGTGATGAAGTGGTCGAGCCAAGCCAACGCCTCGGCCCGGTTCAGCGGCCAGCGCAGCGCATGGGCCTGCGGGTTGCCAAAGCTTTGCACGCCTGCGGCCTGGATGGTGACCCACAGGGCGCTGTGGTCGTGCGTGGGGCGGGCGTCGGGCGGCAGTGCGGGTGTGCCAGGCCAGGGCTTGCGGTTGTCGTGGTCGTAGTTCCATTGGCCGCCTTCGGGCTCGCCAGCCTCGTCGAGCAGCACGCTGTGGCGCTGGCGCATGCGGCGGTAGAAGTGCTCCATGAGCCACTGCTTACGGCCCTTGAACACCTCGGCCATTTCGGTGCGGGTGGTGTAGAAGTGCTCGCTGCTGACAGCCTGCACGGCAAAGGCTTGCTCTGCACCCCAGGTGCGAAGTTGCTCATCCAGCCGCCATTCGTCGGGGTGCTGGTATTGCAGCGTGTGCGCGCCGTAGTGGGCCATCAAGGCGGCCAGGTTGTCAGGCATCGACTGGCGGTTGCTCGCGTCGTCAATCGCCACGTAGCGCACGCGGTGCCCCGCCTCGCGCAGGTGGCGGGCCAGGTCGCGCATGGCTGCAAAGATGGCGAGGATCTTTTGCGCGTGGTGCAGCACATAGTCGGTTTCTTGCCGCACTTCCATCAACACATAGACCACGCCTTCGTCCAGCGTGGCAAACCATGAATGCCCGGGGTTGAGCTGGTCACCCAGCAGCAAGCGCAACGTGGGGGTGCGCGGTTGCGGGGTGCTCATGCCGTGCCCCACATGCGGCGGTAGCTGCCGTCGGCATCGTGCTCTTGCGCCTGCTTGATCGGGTTGAAGCGGCGGCCTCCGCGCGGGTCGGTGCCACGCCCGGCGATGTAGAGCCAGTTGCCCTGGTTGCTGTACACGTCGTAGTCCACCAGTTGTGATTCAAACCACGCAGCGCCTGCACGCCAGTCGCCGTGCAGGTCGTGGATGAGATAGCTGGCAGCCACCTGGCGCAGGCGATTGCTCAGATACCCGGTAGAAGCCAGCTCGCGCATGGCGGCGTCCACCAGCGGCTCGCCCGTACGGCCCTGGCACCAGCGCTCGAACCCCTGCACGTTGTGAGGGGCCACCGGCAGTGCAGAGAGGCCCCGCGCGCGGTACAGCGCCATGCCGTATTGCAGGTGCAGCAACCGAAAGTAATCGCGCCAAAGCAGCTCAAACCAAAGCCAGTAGATGCCGTCGTTGGCACCGTGGTCGCGTTCAAAGGTTTTCAGGTCGGCATGAATTTTTCGGGGCGAGAGCGCGCCCGTGGCCAGCCAGGGTGAGAACTTGCTGGAGTAGTCCAGCCCCGTGAGGCCGTTGCGGGTGGCCTTGTAACTGTGGGCCAACTTGCGGGCCAGGTACTGCACCAGGTGGGCGAGTGCGAGGGTTTCGCTGCCATCACACGCGGGCGTGCCGTAGGGGAAAGAGGAGCGCGGGTCGCGCCCTGCGAGGTTGTCGGTTGCGGCGGCACCCTGCTCTGCCCATGCGGGCATTGCGCCCAAGGCCTCCCACACATCGGATGACACCAGCGGGGGCGGCAACAGGGATACGGGTGGTGGCAACGGTGCGGGGGGCGCGATGTCGGCACGCTCCACAGCCTGGCGAAAGGGGGTGAACACGGCAGGCAGTTCGGCCACAGGCCAGGGCATGTCGGCAGGCTGCAGCAGGCTGCTGTGCCACACGGTGTGCACCTGCAGCCCGGCAGCACGCAGGGCTGCGACCTCGGCCTGCTCGTAGGGGGCGGCAATGTCTTCGCACACCACTGTGGCGGCGCCCACGGCACGCGCCAGCGCAGGCAATGCCGTGGCGGGCGCTGCGTGGCACACCTGCAATGGGTTGCCCAGCGCGGCCATGCGCGCACCCAGGTCACGCAGCGCGGCGGCCACAAAGGCTTGACGGTGTGGGCCAACGCGGGCAAAGCCCCAGGGCGTAACCTCATCCGCCGGGGGCTGGCACACCACGGGCAGCAGGTGGGTGGCACCACCGGTCAACGCGGCTTGCAACGCGGGCTGGTCGTGCAGGCGCAGGTCGTTGCGGAACCAGAAAACGACGGTGCTCATGCAGTCCCCCCTCCTTTCGAGCCGCCGGTTGCGTGGCCCGCGCGCCTGCCTTCGCCGCGGCAGCGCTCGGAGCAGAACTTCACTTCGTCCCACACCTTCTCCCACTTCTTGCGCCAGGTGAAGGGCAGGCCGCAGTGTTGGCAGATTTTCTGCGGCAGGTCGTGCTTCTTGCGCATCCGCATGGCAGTGGCAAACGTGAAGTGAAAGGTAAAACGGTTTCAGTCGGACTACATTTGCGCAGCCAGTGCCCGCCCGCTGAGCCAGGCGCCTTCGACCTTGCCGCCATTCAACCAATCACCACACATCCCCAGGCGCAGCGATGCGTTCCACCAACTGCCCAGCGTGAGCGCAGGTTCGGTGTCCGCATAGCGCCAGCGTTGGGCGATGACGGCCAAGGGTGTGGGGCCACCCAGGGCGGCAAAGGCGGCGAGCAAGGTGGCGGTGACGGACTCGGCGTTGCCCTCGATATGGGCGTCGCTCCATTCGGCGGTGGCGTGGAGCAGCCAGGTTTCTGCGCCGGTGCGGCCGGGCTTGCTACTGTCGCGCGCCACCCAGCGCAACGGGCCAGTGTTGATGAAGGCGCCCTCCCACGGCATGGCCACGGGGGCAGCGTAGCGCAGCATCACGGCCCAGCTGCCACGCATGCGCGCGCTGGCGGCCACGGCAGCGCCAGCGGGCGCTACGGGGGCGAGCAACGGTACGGCCTGCGGGGCGGGCACCGCCAGCATCACAGCGTCGTAACGCTGGTGGAGTGGGCCATGCTCTGCGGAGGTGATGGTCCAGCCGCCCTCGGTGCGGTCCAGCCCCTGCACGGTGGTTTGCCACCGTGCCAGCGCACGGTCACCCAGGCTCTGCACCAGCCACGCGGCGGGCGACGTCATGCGCGGTGTGCCCACAAACCGCTTGAGCGGAGTGTGCGGCGTGGTCCATATGCTGCCGTCAAAACTGGCCAGCCGGGCATTCCACACTGCAGCCACGCCAGCCCGCTGCCAGCGCGCCACCTCCGCACGAAAGGCGGGATCGCGGGCGGTGAAATACTGCGCGCCGTGGTCGCACTGCCAGGCACCGTGCTCGTCTTCAGCGCGGCGGGTGCTCATGCGGCCGGAAGGGCCACGGCTTTTGTCAAACACATGCACGATGTGGCTTGCCTGCAGCAGCGCCTGCGCACACGACAGACCTGCCAGGCCTGCGCCAATGACGGCAATGGTTTGTGGCGCAGGAAGGTTCATGATTTTGGGTCGGTGCGTTCGTGCGTCACCCAGATCAGCGCCTGGGTGTCGATGCCCAGGGCCTGTGCACGGGCGATGAGTTGTTCGCGTACGCCAGGGGGCAGTTGCTTGGTGCGCGACAGGATCCAGCAGTAGCTGCGGTCGGGCCCCACCACCAGCGCCCATTGGTAGTCCGCATCCAGCGCGGCCACGTGGTAGCCGCCGTAGAACGGGCCAAAGAACGACACCTTGAGCGAGGCGATGTTGGCATCGCCCGTGAACTTCGCCTTGCCTTCCGCCTGGCGCCAGTCATTCTTGCCGGTGTCAAAGCCCCGGTTGAGCACGCGCACGCTGCCGTCCCCCCGGCGCTGGTAGGTGGCGCTCACATCCGTCATGCCGCGTTCAAACGGATGGTCGAGCCGGGCGACTTCATACCAGCGGCCCTGGTAGCGGGCCACATCAAACGGGGTGACGGGCGTGATGCCCTCGGGCGGGCGGGTGGACGAGCAGCCACCCAAGGCGAGCAAAAACACGGCCAGCCCCAACCAGGCGCAGCGGCGGAAGCAGGATAGAAAGAAAGGCATAAATTACCAATTGGTCACAAAACAAACCAATCGGTATTCTGCCACCACGAGCGTTGTTGTGTCGAAAGCCCGGCGCGGGCGCCTGCCATGGGCCACCCGTAAACTCTGCCCATGACTTTTCAAATCACCGTTTACTCCAAATCCGCCTGCCCCCAATGCGATTCGGCCAAAAAGCTGCTGCAGTCGCGTTCGCTGCCTTTTGAAGAAATCAAGATCGACGATGAGGCCGAGCGCCTGGCCTTTTATGCCAAGTGCGGGCCCTCAGTGCGGCAGATGCCGCAGATCTTTATCAATGACCAGCGCGTAGGGGGCCTGGCCGGGTTGCAGGCAGCGTTGGCGCAAATCGCTCCGCAGACCCCGACTTAACGGCCAGAACTACCGGTACTGCGCGGCAGTGATGAACTCGCTGAAAGTCTCACACCACACGATCACGGTGTTGAACCTGGCCGGGTCTACGCCCTGCGGCACCGGGACGATGAAGTTGTTGAACGTTTTCACATCCCCCACGCGCAACATCTGCGGCTTGAGGCGCTTGAAGTCGGCCTCGGTTTCCACGAATTCAGGCGACAGGTAGAGCTTGTAGTCCGGCCCCGGGGCCAGCTTGCCCAGCAGACTGATGGCTTGCGGGCCGACAGACACAGCGCCCTCGCCCCAGTGCAAGGCATCGCTGTCTTTGAGGTCACGGCGGAAGGTGGCGGTCCATCGGGCGGCGGGCAGGCGGGATTGGATTTCCTGCTGCGTGGGAGCATCCGGCGCGATCAGGATCGGCAGCGCATACACGCCCAGCGCAAACCCAAGACCCAAGGTGGGCAGGTGCGAGGCGGTGAGCAGAAGGGGCTTCAGGGGTTTCATGACAGCGGACTCAAAGGCGTTTCGCCAATGTACCCCCAGCCCGGCTACCTTTAGCTCCCGGGGATACCCCCGCAACGCCCCGCCCCGCGTCAACCCGCGTCGGCCAGAAACCCGTCTACCAGCGCGTAGTGCTCCGGCACATTGAGCGCGGGGGCATGGCCGCAGCCGGGCACCTCCACCACCTGCGCCCGGCCCCGCGCACCGGGGCCACGGGTCAACATCTCGGCAGTGGTTTCGCGCAGCACCAGGTCCGAGTCGGCACCGCGCAGGCAGAGCACAGGGATGTCGAGCGCGTCGTAGTGGTCCCAGATCAGGTAGTCGTTGGCGTGGTGCGTGAACTGCTGCACCATGGCCGGGTCGTAGTGCGGCGTCACCCGGCCATCGGGCAGGCGGCGGGTCGAGGTCTCGGTCAGGCGGCGCCACTGCGCATCGCTGAGCCAGCCGTAGGGCTGGTACACCTGCCGGAAGAACGCCTCCAGCTCTTGCACCGTGTCAAACGATGGCGGGTGGCCCGCATAGGCCTTGATGCGTTCGAGCGCGGCATCCGCCAGGCGGGGCGCGTTGTCGTTGAGCAGCAGGCTGGTGATGCGACCCTTGAGCTGTGGCTCGAACAGGCCCGAGGCGCACACGGTGCCGATGGCGCCGCCCATGGATGTGCCCACCCAGTGCGCCTGCTCGATACCCAGCTGGTCAAACAGGCCGGCCGCAATGCGCGCGTAGAACGACAGCTGGTATTCGTCCTGCGGCGCACGCGCCCACTGGCTCAGGCCCCGGCCGATGGTGTCGGGGCAGATCACGCGGTAACGAGGCGCCAGGTGGGCTGCCAGCTCATCCATGTCGCGCCCGGTGCGCGCCAGGCCGTGCCAAGCCACCACCACGGGGGCATCGCGCGCCCCCCACTCCATGTAGTGGATTTCATAGCCGGCGCAAGTGGTATAGCGCGATAACGGAGTCATGGTGGACAACCTTGTGAGTCAGTAGAGGGATGCCAGTTGCTGATCAAACAACCTGCGGACTGGGAGCGAAGCATTCATTTCATGAGGCGGCCGTTGCTGCCGATGACCGTCACTTCAACGTAGCGTGAGCCGATGCGATTGGTGGGCGAATAGCCGAGCGTGATGCCACCCAGGTCATAGCTTTGCATTGACTCCAGCGCCTTGACGATCTTGGTGCGCGTGGGCAAGGGCCCGGCACGGCGCAGGGCCTCGACCAGCACCTTGGCGCCCAAGAACTGCTCGAAGCTGGTGTAATTGACCTCTGCCTCGGGCGCGTATTTCTTGAGCAGCGACTGGTATTCACGCACCACGGGCAGCTGCGGCCGGTAGGGGTAAGGCACCACCTGGCTGATACCGAGGCCGTGTGCATTCTTGAGGCCCGCGAGCTTGACCAACTCGGTCGGGTCCACCACCGAGATGTTGTAGAGCTGCGCGCCCCCACCCTGCTCGCGGTAGCGCTGGATGAATGCGGCGGCGGGCTTGTTCACGGCGATCATGATGACGGCGTGCACATCGGCCGCCTTGATGGCCTTGACGGCATCATCCACCTTGTCGGTGTTGCGCTCGTACCCCGCAGCCACCACCAGTTTGAGATTGCGCTTGGCCAGCGCTGCCTCCACGCCCGCCAGGCCCGCCTTTCCGAATCCGTCATCCTGGTACATCACGGCCACGCGGTTCATGCCCAGGGTGGTGAGCTGCTGCACCATGTGCTCGGTTTCGTCCACATAACCTGCGCGCACATGAAAGATCCAGGGGTTGAACGGGTTGCGCAGCGACTCACCCCCGGTGTAGGGCGCCACCAGCGCGGCGCCGCCCTGCTCCAGCACGCCATCGGCCAGCAGCTGGGTGATGTTGGCCGTGCCCGCAAAGCCATACAGCGCCACCACCTCGGGTTTGGCCAGCATTTCACGGGTCAGCTTCACGGTGTCGGCCACCTTGTAGGCGTCGTCCACCACCGCCTGGCGGATGGAGGCGCCGTGCACGCCGCCCTGGGCGTTGACCCAGTCGAAGTAGATCTTGCCGCCCAGCACCATCTGCGCGCCGGTGCTGGCCAGCACACCCGATAGCGGGGCCACTTGCCCCACCACAATCTCTGCCGCGCGTGCCGGCGCACCGCCACTGGCTCCGAGCACCAGCAACAGCCCAACGGGCACTGCCAGCGCCGCCGCCATACGGCGAGCCCAGGTCTTCATCACAGCATTCATACATCCATCCTTGGTGTCAGAAACACACGGCCCCGGCGCCGCGCGCGCTTGCAACGGGCGCGCAGCACGGGCGTGATCCCTACTCTTGCAGCCCTGCGGCCTGCGTCAGTCGGGGATGGAGATGGCGCCCGCCGTGATGGCAATCGCATTGGCTGCGGCAGGCACGGTGGCCAGCGGCGGCACGTTGGCCGCAGTGATGGCTGGCGCACTGCCGGGCGTGCCGCCACGGGGCACGGTGCGCACCACCTGGCTGGCGGGCAGGGCCTTGCCGTTGGCCAGGTGCTCGTACACGGCATCCAGCGCATGGTTCAGGTACACGTGCAGCGGCACATACCGCGTGTCGTAGCCCGGCAGCACGGTGGGCAGACCGATGAAACCGTCAAAGTGCTGGGCGTTGGCCACTTCCACATAGCTGAGCCTGCTGGCAGCCCCCTCGACCTTCCTGTTCAGCGCGGCATAGGGGCGCGAAGTGTGGCTCACGGGCAGCAGCGCATCGGCACGGCCGTGCACGATGACAGTGGGCTTGCCCCGCAGGTTGCCGTTGCGGCGCGTTTCATCCACGCCGGCCTGAAGCTTCTTGGCGGCCGCATCGGTGCCGGTCACCAGGTTGCGCAGGCACAGCGCGCCCGCCGTATTCCAGTCGGCCACGCCCGCGTCCGAGAACGACAGGAAGTCACGCGCCGGGCCCAGCTTGCCCAGGTTGTTCACGAGGTTGATGCCACCGGAAGGCGGTACACCGTTGCCGGTGGCAAACATGCCCGGCAACGCTGCGGCCGCCAGGGGCGCCACCGCGCCTGTGGTCGCCGTGGCCGCGTAGCTGAAGCCGCACAGGTGGTCCTTCACGCTGCTGCGCGACAGGCTGTTGGCAAAAGTCACCGCCACGGCCGGGGCCACTTCGAATGCCGCCAGCGAGGCATGCAGGTCATTCGACTCGGGCTCCCAGCCATAGGCGCGCAGCTTTTGCAGCGCCTCTTCGGCCTGCGCTGCGGTGGTGGATGCCGAGAGCAGCCCCGCCGTCTTGAGCGCCGCGCAGCGGTTGGGGGCGATGGGCAGCGCGGCGCTGGCAAACCCTGCCGCGAACGCTGCGGCAAAGGGACTGGTGCTGACTGACGGCGCCAGCGACGCACAGGCCTGGTACAGGTTGGCGTAGGTGGTGAAGTCCACCAGCGTCTTGCCCGTGACGGCCACCTCGGTGCTGCCACGGCGCACGGTGACGCCGGGGTTGGCGGGCAGTTCCAGCGCGGGCTCGGACACGGCCACGCCGCTGATCAGGCCCTGCGTGTCTTGCTCTGCGGCAGCAATGGCGGCGCCCCCGCCGTTCGAGATGCTGGACGCGATGACGATGGTGTTGCCGGGCGTGAGTGTCTTCAGGCGCTGGCCCGCTGCGTTGGTGTTGCCGTAGCGCTGATTGAGCACGTAGTAGCCGAACTCCACGGCCTGCAGCGTGGTGGTGCCCCAGTCCTTCTCGGAGTTCTGGCCCGAGTGGGCGTGCTTGAAGGCAAAGCGGTTGGGCGTGGCGGTGTTGAAGGCCGCCAGTTCCGTGGATGTGAGGCCTGCGTTGAACGCCGCACTCTTGCCCGCAGTAGCGGCCGTGGCGCGGGTGCCGTCGATGAGTGGCACGGTGTCGTTTTGCAGGTCGTGCGGCGCGCCGCCTGTGCCCTTGTCCGAGTAAGCCACGGCGCAGCCCCGCTTGAGGCCCCACTCGCCCGTGGAGATACCGCCGTACACCCCGCGCGAACCCGAGGTCGTGGCCGTGATCATGCAGGGCTTGGCCGGGTTGAAGCTGGTGGGCACCTGCACCATGAGCGTAACGTTCTTGCGGCCCGTGCCGTCGTCGGCAAACGCGATGTATTCCGTGCCCGCCACCTTGCCCTCACCCGCCGTGGCCTTGCCCTGCGCATCCACATTGGGGCCGTACAGCAGGCCATATCCGCCCGCGGCCGTCATGTCGAGCATGGCCCGGTAGTTGGTGTGGATGGCCAGGCGGCGCAGCTCGGCGGCGGTGGGCTTGAGCGGGTCGGCAGAGGCGGGCGGCACTGCAGCGGCCAGTCCCGTGGCGCCCAGGCCCGCGGTGAGCAGGTCATTGGTGCTGCCGTCGTAGGTGGCCTCGCTGACCGTGCCGAGGTAGGCGGGTTTGGTGTTGAGCGCGGCGCTGTCGCCGTCGCTGCTGCCCCCACAGGCGACCAAAACAGCGGCGGCCACGGCAGCGGGAACGAACGGACGCACCCGCGCCTTCATCATGCTCATCTTCATGTGCTTGTCTCCTGGTATTTCTTGTTTGCTTTTCGCGCAGCTCCATCCCACCAACGACCGCCCAGGCGGCGTTGGCTTTCTCACGCCGCCTTGCGCGCAGCTGCCGCGCGCAGGCGCCCCACCACACCGGTGGGGAAGTAATAGACCGACAAAACGAACAGCACGCCCAGCCACAGCAGCCAGCGGTCGGGCGATAGCAAGGCAGACACCCAGGGCAGCCCCGATGTGGCCTCGTGGCCCAGGCGCAGCAGATCCTGCAGATAGCTCTGCGCCACCAGGAAGAGCACGGCCCCGATGGCCGAGCCGTAGATGGTGCCCATGCCGCCAATCACCACGATGAGCAGGCAGTCCATCATGATTTCGAAGCTGAGCGAGGTGTCGGGCCCGTTGTAGCGCAGCCAGAGCGCGAGCATCGCGCCTGCCATGGTGGCAAACAGCGCCGACAACACGCTGGAGGTGGTGCGGTACACCACCACGCGGTAGCCAATGGCCTCGGCGCGGAACTCGTTCTCACGGATGGCCTGCAACACGCGGCCGAACGGTGAATTGACGATGCGCAGCAGCGCCAGCACCAGCGCCACGGCAGTGACGAACAGCAGGTAGTAGCAGATCAGGCGGCCATCGATAGCGACGCCCAGGAAAGGATCATCGAAGGGCTCGAAACTGGGCGACAGGATCTCGGGCACCTTGAAGGTCAGGCCGTCTTCGCCGCCAGTGATGTCCGACAACTGCGAGGCCAGCGTCTGGAACGCCGCGGCCACGGCCAGCGTGATCATGGCGAAGAAGATGGCGCGCACGCGCAGTGAGAACAAGCCCACCGCCAGCGACAGCAGCAGCGACAGCAGCAACGCGCCGCCAATGCCCACGCCCAGCGCCGTCCAGGTGGGCCCCATGCGTGTGGTGGCCACCGCGATGCCGTAGGCCCCGATGCCGAAGAACATGGTGTGCGCAAAGCTCACGATGCCGGTGTAGCCCAAGAGCAAATCGAAGCTGGCGACCAGCACCACGAAGATCAGCACCTTGGCGGCCACGGACAGCGCCTTGACGCCCGGGAACAGGAAGGGTGCAAACGCCAGCCCGATGAGGATGGCCACGAGGATCACCGCCAGTACCTTGCTGCGCGGGTAGTCGCCAGAGAAAAGTCGGTTCAGCATATCAGTCGGCTCCTCTTCAGCGGTTGGCCACGGGATAGACACCCTGCGGGCGCCACAGCAGGATGGCCACCATCAGCGCGATGTTGGAAAACAGCGCCACCTTGGGCACCAGAAAGCCGGTGTAGTTGGCCATCAGCCCCACCAGCAGCGCGCCGATGAGGGCGCCGCCCGTGGACCCGAGGCCGCCGATGATGATCACGATGAAGATCAGCACGTTGACCTGCGCGCCCATCTGCGGGATCACGTTCTGCTGGTACAGGCCCCACATCACCCCGCCCAGACCCGCCAGGGCCGAGCCCACGACGAACACGCCGATGAACAGGCGGCGGATGCGGTAACCCAGGCTCTCGACCATTTCGCGGTCTTGTACGCCGGCGCGGATCAGCAGGCCCACCTTGGTGCGCGACAGCGTCCAGGCCAGCACGGCGAACACCAGCAGGCCCACGGCCACGGCCACCAGACGGTACTTCTCGATGGCGGCGTCGCCCACGAGCAGCGAGCCTCGCATGCCTTCGGGCAATGGCAGCGGGATCTGCGCAGGGCCCCAGATGACCTTGATCAGCTCTTCGCCGATGATCATGCCGCCCATGGTGATGAGGATCTGCTTCAAGTGCTGGCCGTACACGGGCCGCACGATGAAGCGCTCAAACGCCAGGCCCACCGCCCCTGCGACGGCCATGGCCACCAGCATGGCCGGCAGCACCGCCACCAGGTTGCGCCACAGCTGGTCGGAGCCCGTCCAGTCGCCCATGGTGCCCAGCACGCTGGTGGCCACGAAGGCGCCGAGCGCGATGAACACGCCATGGCCAAAGTTGAGCACGTCCATCAAGCCGAACACCAGCGTGAGGCCCGAGGCGATGATGAAGATGATCATGCCCATGGCCAGCCCCGCCACCGTGAGCGTGAGCCAGGTGCTGGGCGAGCCGATGAAGGGCAGCACCAGCAGCGCGAGCGCTGGCACCAGGGCCAGGGGCTTCCAGTCGAAGTCGCGGGTGATGCTCATGCCCGGTCTCCTTGCGCGGCAAGCAGCATGCGCGAAAATGCTATATTTTTAATAGCTATCAGCGCTTTATCATCAAGCGCCAGTGGCCAAAAAAGCTTGAAATTTGGTGTGAAATTCATAGTGCCAACCCCAGCAGCGACCGCTGCAGTGCCTCGTCTTGCGCCAGCGCGGCCATGCTGCCCGCATGCACCACCTTGCCGTTGTCCATCACGGCCACGGTGTCGCCGAGCCGCTTGGCGAAATTGATGTTCTGCTCGACGAGCAGGATGGTCACGCCGCTCTTCTTGAGCTGGTCGAACGCATCGATCATGTTGTTGATGATGGCGGGGGCCAGGCCCTTGCTGGGCTCGTCCACGATGAGCAGGTCGCGCGGCTCGACGATGGCGCGGCTCACGGCCACCATCTGCTTTTGACCGCCGCTGAGCTTGCCGGCCGGGTGGTTCCAGAATTTCTCCACGGCCGGGAAGAGCTTGAAGATCCATTCGAGCCGTGCCGTGTCCATCTGCGCGGCGTTCTTGGCGCTGCGCGCGGCCAGCAGCATGTTTTCCTTCACGGTGAGGTCCGCGAAGATGCCCATGTTCTCGGGCACGTAGGCGATGTTCATGCCCGCGATCTGCGGGGTGTTCAGCGCCGTGATGTCCTTGCCCGCAAAGTGGACCGAGCCCTGCGACGCATGCCACAGGCCCATGATGGTGCGCAGCGTGGTGGTCTTGCCCGCGCCGTTGCGGCCCAGCAGCATGGTGAGCTGGCCCTTGGGCACCGCCAAATCCACACCGTGCAGGATGTGGTACGCGCCGATGTGGGTGTGCACGCCCTTGAGTTCGAGCAGGTTGCCCGTGTTGTTCGTGGTGGTGGTCATGCAGCCGCCTCCTTCGTCACGCCAAGATAGGCTTCCTGCACCACGGGCGATGCAATCACTTCTGCCGGCTGGCCATCGGCCACCAGCGTGCCGTTGGTCAGCACGATGATGCGGTCGGCCAGCTCGCGCACCACGTCCATCTTGTGCTCCACCAGCAGGATGATCTTGGTCTTGTCCTTCTTGAGTTCGCGGATCAGGTTCAGGATCACGGGGGCCTCGTCGTGGCTCATGCCGGCCGTGGGCTCGTCGAACATGTAGACCTGCGGCTCCAGCGCCATGAGCAGCGCCACTTCGAGCTTGCGCTGGTCGCCATGCGGCAGGCTGGCCACGGGCGTGTCCTGGCGGTCGAGCATGGCCACGGCCTGCAGGATGGCGCGGGCGCGGTCGGTCAGGTCGCGGTGGTCGCTCCAGATGCTCCACAGGTTCAGGCCCCGGCGGTGCTTGCCCTCTTGCGTGGCCTGCACGGCCAGGCGCACGTTCTCCAGCACGCTGAGGTTGGGAAACAGGTTGGTAAGCTGAAACGCCCGGCCCAGGCCCGCATGCGTGCGCGCCGAGACCGACTGGCCCGTGAGGTCCTGCCCGCCCAGGGTGACACTGCCCGCGCTGGCGCGCAGCTGCCCGGAGATGAGGTTGAAGTACGTGGTCTTGCCCGCGCCATTGGGGCCCACGATGGCGGTCAGCGTGCCGGGCTCGAAAGAGCAGGTCACGGCGTTGACCGCCACGTGGCCGCCGAAGCGGATGGTCAAGTCCTTGGTGGCCAAGGTGCTCATGGGTGGTGTTTCACTTTCACGGTCGTCTTCATTCGTTGGTGTCGGGCGCCCTGTCCTGAAATGGACAGAGCGCGCGGCGTTCAGCGCATTGTCAAGGGCACGTGCCGATGACGTAGTAGTTCGGGCTCGTCTGTTTCAGCGTGTTGTTCACGAAGATGTTCCACAGCCCCATGCTCTGGTTGGAGCCCAGCGCAAAGGTGTAGCCGCCATACACATAGGCACGGCCGGCCACGGTGTGGGCGTAGTTGCTGGCGGTGGTGCAGGTGCCTCCGCCGCCCTGGGCTACCAACGTGGTGCCCGATGCGGCGGCGGATGCAGCGCCCTCTGCTCCGCTGGCATCGGCGGCACGCACGGTCCAGCTGTAGGTGGTGGAAGCGGCCAGGCCGGTGTCGCTGTAGTTCGTTGCGGTCACGGGCAGCGCGTTGACCTTGTTGGCATTGCGGTACACGTTGTAGCTGGCAGCGCCCGAGACGGCATTCCAGGCAATCGCCATGCTGCTGGCCGTGGCGCCCGAGGTGCTCACGCCCGTGGGGGCAGGCAGGTCCACCGGCGGGTTGGTGGTGCCGCCGCTGGAAACGCGGTCCACCATGGCCTTGATGGCGACCATCTGCGGACCGGACTTCTTGGCGTAGTTGGCGTTGTCGTAGCCCCACCAGTCAAAGCAGCTGTTGGTGGCCGCGGTGCTGGTCTGCGGGTACAGCATCACGATGCTGTTGGTGTCGGCCCAGCGGTTGTAGCCGGTGTTGCGCACGTACTGCTGCTGCACATCGCTGATGTTCTGCTTGCAGCCATGCAGCACCACGTGCAGCTTGCAGGTGGCACTGCCGCCCGCCTGGCAGGCCTGCGGCACATAGGCCCAGCCCGTGGTTGCCATGCCGTGGTTGGAGATGAATTCGCTCTGGTTGAACTCGATGAAGTTGCCGGTGGGCAACGCCGCGTTGTTGCGTGCATTGAGCGGGCCGTACAGGTGCTGCAGCATGGCACCCGCCAGGTCGAAGTTGCAGTTGCTGATGTAGGGCGCTGCCTTGGTGGTGCAACCGTTGCCGTAGTCGTCGGTGACCATGGCGTGCTCGGCAGCGATGTCCTTCTTGTAGACCACGTTGGCGGCCGGTACAAAGCTGCTGTAGTAGGTGCGCAGGGCATCCATCACGCCGGTCTTGACCGCACTGTCGAGCGTGCCCGAGAACAGGTAGACCTTCGAGTTCTGCAGGTTGGCCACGGGGTCGATGGCGCCCTGGCTGGCCCAGGTGTTGGTGGTGCTGACCAACGTGCTGGTGGGAATGCCCGCCGGGCTGGCCATGCAGCGCCCCGTGGCATTGACGACTGAGCCCTCGGCGCAATAAAACGGCCCGCCCGCAACCACGCCCACCCCTTTGGCAAACGTGGCCGAATACGCCACGTGCAGCTGCACGGCCATGAAGCCGCCTGCGGACAGGCCCGACACGGTGGTCTGGGTCTTGTCGATCTTGAGCGCGGGAAGGTTGACGGCGGCATATGCACCGCCCGTAGCGCACAGCGTGATGGCAGCTCCTGCTGCGGCCGCCCGGATGAAATTGAAAGCCATGTTGTCTTGTCTCCAAATAATTTTGAGAAAAACCGACCCAGCCCCCCGTGTAATCCGGGAGTTCATGCATCAATTCACTGGAAAAAAAGGGGCGGCCGCCCCCGCGGGATGAGCCCCCAGGGGCAGCGCCCCGGGGCCACGCAAATCCGCTTATCGCTTGTTGCGAATCGGCACTTGCATCTCTTCGGGCTTGATCTCGCGCACCAGCTCGGGCACGCCCCAGGCGAAGGCCGGGTCCACCTTGATCTTGAAGTGGTACATGCTCTGCATGGCCTGGTGGTCTTCCTTGCGGAAGGTCATCTTGCCCTTGGGGGTATCAAAACTCATGCCTTCCATGGTCTTGATGAGCTTGTTGGTATTGGTGTCGCCACCGGTGGCCTTGAGGGCAGTGACCAGCGCCATGGCGGAGCTGAAACCACCGGCGGTGAAGAAGTCCGGCGGGGTCTTGAACTCCTTGTAGTGCGCGGCCACCAGGGCTTCGTTCACGGGGTTCTTGGGGATGCCGAAGTAGTAGTACGTGGCGCCTTCCATGCCCGGGAAGTTCTTGTACGCAGCCATGGCGGGCAGGATGTTTCCGCCCGTGGCGATCTCGATGTTGTAGCGCTTCAGATCCATGTCGGCGATCTTGAAGGGGTTGCCCGCGCCGGCCCAGATGATGAAGATGACCTTACGGCCGGGCACGTCCTTGAGCTTGTCGATCAGGCGCTGCGCACCGGCGGTGAAGTCGGTGGTGGTGGTGGGCAGGTACTCTTCGTGGGCGAGCTTGGCGTTCTTGAGTGCGTCCTTGAAGGCCTTCACGCCGTCGCGGCCAAAGGCGTAGTCCTGCGCCAGCGTGGCCACCGTGACGCCAGCCTTGTCGATGGCCACGGCGTTGGAGATGGCGTCCTGGCTGCTGTTGCGGCCGGTGCGGAAGATGTACTTGTTCCACTTGTCGCCGGTGATGGCATCGGCCACGGCGGGCTCCACCAGCAGGATCTTCTTGTATTCCTCGGCCACGGGCAGCAGCGCCAGGGCCACGCCCGACGACGTGGGGCCCACCGCGATGTCGGCCTTGTCATCGGAGTAGGCCGATGCCAGCAGGCTCTTGCCCAGGTCTGGCTTGCCCTGGTCGTCCTTCTCGATCACCACGAGCTTCTTGCCATTGACGGTCATGCTGCCGCCGGTGGCGTAGTTCAGGCCCATCAGCAGGCCGGTCTGGGTCTGCTTGCCGTAGGCCTCCAGCGGGCCGGTCTTGCTGTAGACGTGGGCGATGCGGATTTCGCCGGTCTGGGCGAATGCGGGGGCGGAAAGCGTGGCGGCGGTAACGGCTGCAGTGGCGAGGGCGACCAGGGTGCGACGGTGCATGGCGATGTCTCCTTGTTGTGATGCCTGAACATTGCACAGTTCATGCCAACACGCAAGCTGTTGATTTTTATGAAACTTCTTCTGACACCTGTGCGACACAGTCTGATTTATGGACAAATAAATTGTCTATAAATCAGACATATGCCCAATATTTATTCAGGGTTTTCCAGACGTCCATAAAGCGTGGCCCGCGAGATGCCCAGCTGGCGTGCCGTGGCGAGCTTGTTGCCGCCATGGGCTTTGAGGGTCGCGGCGATGGCACGCCGCTCCAACTCGGCCACCTGTTCGGACAGCGGCCGCAGGTAGCGGCTTTCATCCTCGGCATCGCCCATCGGGGCGGCGTCCTGCACAGGGGCGGGTGCGGCAGGCTCCACGCCGGCTTCACGCAGCACGCGCTCCAGCTGCGCCGCGTCGATGGACGGGGAGTCGCTGCGCATCACGGCCTGCTCCAGCACATTGCGCAGCTCGCGGATGTTGCCGCGCCAGGGCTGGCCCGCCAGCAACGCCATGGCGTCGGGCAGCAGCTCGGGCGGGGCCGTGCCGTTGCGCAGGGCCAGGTCTTCACCCAGCGCCTCGACCAGCGCCGGGATGTCGGTGCGGCGCGCCCGCAGCGGTGGCACACGCACAGGCAGCACGTGCAGGCGGTAGAACAAATCCTCGCGGAACTTGCCTTCGCGCACCAGCGTCGCCAAGTCGCGCGAGGTGGCCGCCAGGATGCGCACGTTGAAGGGCACCAGCTTGTTGGAGCCCAGCGGCTCGATCTCGCCCTCCTGCAAGGCCCGCAATAGCTTGGCTTGCAAGCTTTGCGGCATGTCGCCGATTTCGTCGAGGAAGAGCGTGCCACCGTCGGCCAGCTTGAACTTGCCGTCGCGGCCCTTGCGGTCGGCGCCGGTGTAGGCGCCGGGGGCTACGCCGAAGAACTCGGCTTCGAGCAGCGTGTCGGGCACGGCGGCAATGTTGACACTCACAAACGGGCCGCTCGCGCGGCTGGATGCCGCGTGGATGGCATGGGCCAGCAGTTCCTTGCCCGTGCCCGTCTCGCCGAGCAGCAGTACTGGGCTGCTGGACTGCGCCGCGCGCCGCGCCTGGCGCTTGACCTCGGCCGCTGCAGGGCTCGATCCGATAAAGCTGGCAAAGGTGTATTTGGCGCGCCGCTCGCCGTCGCCCGCCACGGCCAGCGAGCGGCTGCGCTGGCTGGCCAGCTCGCGCCGCGCGTCGTCCAGGTCGCGCTGCAGCAGCGCAAACTTGCTGATCAGTGGCTGCAGTGTGGTCTCGGGGTGGTCAAACAGCACAATGCCAATGGCGCCGATCACGCGGTCGGCATCGTCGCGCAGCGGGATGCGGCTGACCACAAAGGTGCCGGCCTTGTTGGTGAGCAGGTCGATCAGCACGGGCTGGCCGGTCTCCAGCACACGGCGCATCTGGGTGTTGGGGATGACCTCCTCCACCGTGCGCCCGACAAACTGATCGACCGACGAGAAACCCAGGTCAGGCAGAAAGCGCTGATAGCCCTCGTTCACCCACACGATGCGGCCGCTGCGGTCCACCAGGAACATGCCCTGGCTGACGCTGGAGAACAGCTGGAACATGGAGCGCGCCGCCAGTTCAAGAATGCCCTGGGCATCCAGCGGCAGTGCGGGGGCGTCATCGGTGAGCAAGGGCATCTGCGGATGGTAGCGCGGCGGGGTCTGGCCAAGTGCAGTCACACCGCAGACAACATGCAGCTCGATTGCTACTATTTTTATAGCTGTTAGCGCAAATCCATAAAGCGCTAGCGGCTTTTTTTATCCAAAATCATGACGCCATCGGCCACCGGCGCACTGCCCACGGGACACTGCGCGCGCGTCATGCGCAGAATCACCATGGGCTGGATGGCGGCCAGCACCTCGGCCTCGCGCACGGCCAGGGGTTGGTCCACCAGGATGCAGGGCTTGCCTGTGCGGCGGCAGTGGTCTTGCACGCGCCAGTACTCGTCGTGGCTGATGCAACCGGTCTGGCAGATGACCAAATCGGCAGCGGCCAGGTTGGCATCGAGCGAGCCGTCCCGCAGCCCTGTGGAGGCGGTGCGGTCCACCGCCCAGCGCTGAGACGGGTGGTTGGCAACACCTCCGGCCCTCGTGGGGTGGCCCCGTGGGGGCTCCGCAGCCTGGGCCGGCGCCACCTCCGCCTGGGCTGCCAGCCGCCAGCGCAGGCATTCGCGCGACAGGCCCGCAATGCGGTCGACGAGCACGCTGATGTGGCGGGCCATCGCCCGGCGGCGTGGCAGGCTGGGGTGCGCGACCTTGATCTGCGCCAGTTCGTCCTGCGCCAGGGCAAGGCGCGTGTCCCGCACGATCACCTCGGCACGCAGTCGCACCACCTGGGTTTGAAGGGCCACAATCTGCGCCGCCTGAGCAGACACCGTGGCGCTGCAGCGCTTTTGCGCATCGCCCAATTGGCGGCACAGCGCCAGAAACTCCTGCGGAAGTGATTGCATGCGCCACCTTTGCAAATAAGAATTATTCTCATTTTATGGTACGATTCGCGGCTTGTGAGCACGCAAGTCACCTTGGTGGGGAGGACACCGGAGGCATGAAGCCTCCGGTGTCTGGCTTGCGCAAACGCTAAGAAATCGCCCCTCCCGACGGCTACCCAAAAAACAAAAAACCGCGCCATTGCAGCGCGGTTTTTTGTGGGTGGAGGACGCGCACTGCGCGCGTCCGGTCAGGTCTGCGCCAACGCCAGCTTGCGCGCCGCCCAGCGCCGCAGCAGGCGCGGCAGGATGAGCACGGCCAGCACGATGATGATCAGTGTCAGCGAGCCTGGACGTTCCAGGAAGATGGTCCACTTGCCTTCACCAATCGACACCGCATTGCGCATCTGCGCCTCGGCCAAGGGGCCCAGGATCATGCCCACCACCACTGGTGCGGCCGGGAAGTCAAAGCGGCGCATCACCACACCCAAGAGGCCAATCGCATACAGCAGTACCAGGTCGAACGCGCTCTGGCGCATGCCATACACGCCCAGCGTGGAGAACACCAGAATGCCCGCGTACAGGTACGACTTGGGAATGTTCAGCAGCTTCACCCACAGGCCCACCAGAGGCAGGTTCAGGATGAGCAGCATCACGTTGCCGATGTACATCGACGCGATCAGCGCCCACACCAGCGCACCGTTGGTGTCAAACAGCTGCGGCCCGGGCTGGATGCCGTAGTTCTGGAACGCCCCCAGCAAAATGGCCGTGGTGTTCGACGTGGGGATGCCCAGCGTGAGCAGCGGGATCAGCGTGGCCGTGATGGCCGCGTTGTTGGCGGCCTCGGGGCCAGCCACGCCTTCGATGGCGCCGGTGGTGCCGAACTCTTCCTTGTTCTTGCTGAGCTTCTTTTCAGCCGCGTAGCTCAGGAAGGTGGGGATCTCGCTGCCGCCTGCAGGGATGGTGCCGAACGGAAAGCCGATGAACGTGGCACGCAGCCAGGCCGGCCACGATCGCTTCCACTCTTCCTTGGTCATGTGTGTGCTCGTCAGGCGGTTCTGCGTCTCGTCGGACTTGCCTTCGTACATCACGTTGTACAAGGCTTCGCCCACCGCAAACAGGCCCACGGCGATCAACACCACCTCGATGCCATCCATCAGCTCGGGCACGCCGCCGGTGTAGCGCGCCTGGCCCGAGATCTGGTCGATACCGATAAGGCCCATTGCCAGCCCCACGAACAGGGCGACCATGCCACGCAGCGTGCTCTTGCCCAGCACCGCGCTCACGGTGGTGAAGGCCAGCACCATGAGCATGAAGTACTCGGGCGGGCCCAGGCGCACGGCGTATTCAGCCACCAATGGGGCAAAAAACGTGACCAGCACCGTGGCAATGGTGCCCGCAACAAACGAGCCAATCGCGGCCGTGGCCAGCGCTGCGCCGGCGCGGCCGTTCTTGGCCATCTTGTTGCCCTCCATGGCAGTCACCATGGACCCGGCCTCACCGGGTGTGTTGAGCAGGATGGAGGTGGTGGAGCCGCCGTACATGGCTCCGTAGTAGATGCCGGCAAAGAAGATCATGGAGGCCGTGGCCTCGACCTTGACGGTGATGGGCAGCAGCATGGCCACGGCCACAGCGGGCCCGATGCCGGGCAGCACGCCCACGGCGGTGCCAATCATGCAGCCCACGAAGGCCCACATCAGGTTGATGGGGGTCGCAGCGGTTGCAAAACCCTGCATCAAGAGATTCAACGTTTCCATAGCGTGCAGGCTTTACAGCCACCCCGTGTTGGTCAGGCCGGGCAGGTTGATGGCCAGCAATTGCGTAAACATCCAGTACACCGGGGCGGCCACGGCCACACCGATGAAAGAATCCTTGATCCAGGCCTGCAGGCGCAGGTCCAGTTCGCCTTCGGAACTCCGGAAGCCCCGCACCGACAGCACAAAGCACAGCGCGCAGCTCAGGATAAAGCCCAGCGTCGTGATGAGCAGGGCATTGAGCAGCAGCCCGGCCGACACCCAGATGAAGCCCTTCCAGTGGGCGTGCTCGTCGCCCGATCCTTCTTCCAGCTCACGAAACCCCCCGGTCAGGGCATGCACCACGCAGAGCACACCGCAGATCAGCAAGGCAATGCTGACCATCCAGGGGAAGAAATTGGGGCCTACACCGCCATAGCCAGCTTCAGAGCTGACCGAGCTGGCGCCCCAAGCCAGGCACAGCGCAAGCACCACCAGCCCCGCCCCTATCAGGGTCTGCAAGGGCTTGGAGCGCGACGAATGTTGTTGTGTCATGTTTTTTTCCTTCGCACCAACCACTGCTGCGGCAGCGCCACCACCCACCCCCACAGGGTTGAAGGCGACTGGCGCGCCTTGCTTCAGATCATTCCGGACTTGGCCATCGTGGCGCGCATGCTGGCGAACTCGGCATCCACGAAGTTGGCAAACTCGTCACCGGCCATCCAGGCGGGTGTCCAGCCGTTCTTCTCCATGGCATCTTGCCAGGCCTTGTGCTTGAAGGTCTTCGCCAGCGCGTCGATCAGCGCCTTGCGCTGCTCGGCCGTGATGCCGGGCGCGCCATACACACCGCGCCAGTTGCCGATTTCGACGTTGATGCCCTGCTCCTTGAGCGTGGCCACGTTTACGCCCTTCAGGCGCGAACCCGAGGTGACGCCCACGGCGCGCATCTTGCCCGCAGAGATGTACTCGGCAAACTCGCTGTAGCCGCTGCCGCCCACGGTGACGTTGCCACCCAGGATGGCGGCGGTGGCCTCACCACCCCCACGGAAAGCCACGTAGTTGATCTTGGAAGGGTCCACGCCCACTTCGCGCGCGATCATCGCGGCTGCGATGTGCTCGGTGGAGCCACGCGAACCACCGCCCCACTTCACGCTGCCAGGGTCTTTCTTGAGCTGGTCCACCACATCCTTCATGGACTTGAACGGCGAATTGGCGGGCAGCACGAACACGTTGTATTCGCTGGTCAAACGTGCCAGTGGCGTGACCTTGTCCAGGCCCACCGGCGGCTTGCCGGTGATGATGCCACCCAGCATCACGGCGCCCATCACCATCATGGCGTTCGGGTCGCCCTTGCTGGCGTTGACGAACTGGGCCAGGCCGATCGCACCCGCAGCGCCACCCTTGTTGTCATAGGACACCGACGATGCGGCGCCTGCATCCTGCATGGCTTTGCCCAAGGCACGGCCCGTGGAATCCCAGCCACCGCCGGGGTTGGCGGGGATCATCATCTTGAGGGTCGGTGCGCTCTGGGCCGAAACGGGCAGCACGCCTGCAGCGGCCATGGCTGCCAGCGATTTGAGGAAGATATCGCGACGCATGGAGTCTCCTTGTAAGGTTTGCGAACCGCTCGATGATGCGCGCCCTGCCTGTCAAACGGCTGTCCGTGGACTCAGGGAAAACACTCATGCGCCCCGCACAATGAGACGGTGATATGGTGCCGCGCATGCAACTGCTTCTTGTTGAAGACGACCCCACCATGCAGGCCACGCTGCACCGCGCACTGACACGCCGTGGCATGGAAGTCACCGCCGTGGGAGACGGCCGTGCAGCACTCAGTCAATGGGCCGCCCGGCAGCCCGATGCGGTGATCCTGGACCTGACCCTGCCCGGGTTGGATGGTCTGCAGGTGCTGCAACAGGCCCGCTCGCGCGGACTGCGCACCCCCGTGCTCATCCTCACCGCACGCGGCACCGTGGGCGACCGCGTGATGGGCCTGAACGCTGGGGCGGACGACTACCTGCCAAAACCCTTTGATCTGGATGAACTGGAAGCGCGCCTGCGCGCCCTGGTGCGCCGCAGCGCCGACCCTGCCCCCGGCACTCCCATGGCGCCCAGCACCGTGCAGATCGGCGCCATCCGCTACGACAAGGACAGCGGCGCGCTCTACCTGAATGGCGAAGTGATGGAGCTGACACCGCGCGAACTGGCGCTGATGCACGCCTTGCTCGCCCAGCCAGGCCATGCCGTAACCAAGGAGCGGCTGTACGAACTGGTGTTCCCCGGCCAGCTGGATGTGCAGTACGAGGCCATTGAGGTCGTGGTGTACCGCCTGCGCAAGAAGATGGCAGGCACCGGACTGACCCTGATGACGTTGCGCGGGCTGGGCTATCTGCTGCGGGCCGACACATGACAGGATCAAAGGGCTCGCCCCGCCACCCTTCGCTGCGCCGTCGCCTGCTCCTGGGCATCCTGCTGCCAGTGGCGCTGTTCATTGGTTTCAACACCTATAGCCTCTATCAGCAAACCCTGGCCTCGCTCAATACGGCCTACGACCGTACCCTGCTGGCGTCGGCCAAAAGCATCAGCGAACAATTGGATGTGCGGGGCTACGACGACGCCGCGCAATTGCGCGCCATCGTGCCCTATTCAGCGCTGGAGGCCTTCGAGGCCGACAACCAGAGCCAGATGTTCTACCGCGTATCCACGCTGCGCGGTGAGATCGTGTCGGGGTTTGACGAGCTGCCTGTTTGGCGCGGGACCATCCCGGACCGGCCACCCTATGCCGCGCTGGTGGATTTTTATGACGACCGTTTCCGCGACCGCGACGTGCGCGTGGCCGTGCTGCTGCAGCCCGTGGCCAGTTCCGAAGGCCGCGCCATGGCCGTGATTCAGGTGGCCGAAACCCTGGAAGTGCGCGAAACACTGGCCCTGCAGATTCTGCGCAATACCTTGCTGCGCCAGGCACTGTTGATCGCCGTGATCGCGTTGACCGTGGTGCTGGTGGTGCAGCGGGCCATCCACCCCGTGCGGCAGCTGAGTCTGCAGTTGCAAGGGCGCAGGGAGGGCGACCTGAGCCCCATCGCCGCCCCGTCCACCCCGCGCGAGCTGCAGCCGCTGATCGATGCCACCAACGAGGTCATGCAACGCCTTCGCCACTTGCTGCGGCACCAAAAGCGCTTCGTGCGCGATGCCTCGCACCAGCTGCGCACGCCGCTGGCGGTGCTCAAGACCCAGGTGCAGTCTGCCTTGCGCGGCGATGTGGAGCCCCAGCAAGCACTGCAGGAGATCAGCGATACGGTGGACCGCGCCACGCAGCTGGCCAACCAAATGCTGGCGCTGGCCAAGGTAGAGCAGCTGCGCCAGCAAAGCACTCCCCCGGCCACGCGGCTGGACGAACTGCTGCGCACCGTGGCGCTGGAGATCTCGCCCTTGATCGCACAGCGCGACCTGGACTTCGGCATACACACCGAGCCGGCATTGGTCCAATCCCATGAATGGATGCTGCGTGAGCTAAGCCGCAACCTGCTGCACAACGCGGTGCGCCATGCCCCGCAGGGCAGCGAACTCACCGTGGACCTGCGCACCGACAGCCACCACGTGGCGCTGACCATCAGCGACCACGGCCCCGGCATCGACGATGAATTGGCGACGCGCCTCTTCCAGCCCTTTTCAGCAGGCGATGTGCGCACGGGCAGCGGCCTGGGCCTGGCCATTTGCCATGAGATCGTGCAAGCCCTCGGTGGCAGCATCGCTTTGACCAACCGCATGGTGGGCAGCAGGATGGCAGGGCTGGACGCCGTGGTGCGCCTGCCGCTGGCCGCGCCATCGGCTGACATGGGCGGCTCTATCCACGCGGCACAATCCCCCGTATGAACACCCTGGAGACAATGCGGCTCGACAAGTGGCTGTGGTGCGCCCGCTTCTACAAAACCCGCAGTCTGGCCACCGAAGAGATCGGCAAGGGCCGCGTCACGGTCAATGGCCAGCTGGCCAAACCCGCGCGGGATCTGCGCTGCGGCGACACCGTGGCCCTGCGCCAAGGGCCAGTGGCCCGCACCGTGCAGGTCCGGGGCCTGAGCGGGGCGCGCGGGCCCGCGCCGGTGGCGCAGCAGCTGTATGAGGAGACGCCCGACAGCATCGCCGCCCGCGAGAAGGCCGCAGAACTGCGCCGCCTGGCCCCCGAACCCGCCGCCACATTGCACGAAGGCCGCCCCACCAAACGCGATCGGCGCGAGATCGACAAAGTGAGCAACAAAGGGGGCGAGTGGGGCAGCCGCTGGAGTGCCTCCATCGACGAATGAGCGCAGCGTGGGCTTGCGGGTTTGCAAGGCTCTGCAAGACAGGCTGAAAAGACAGATGGCCCAAAGAAAAAAGCCCAAGTGAATGAATCACTTGGGCTTTATCTTGGCGGAAACGGAGGGATTCGAACCCTCGATGAGGCTCTACACCCCATACTCCCTTAGCAGGGGAGCACCTTCGGCCACTCGGTCACGTTTCCAATCCCGCTATTATGCCCCATTTCTGAGGCGCTTCTGGCGGTTTCGGCGGCTTCCTGGTCCAGCTCGAACGCCTTGTGCAGGCTGCGCACGGCCAGTTCGACGTCCTTTTCGTCAATCACGACCGACGTCTTGATTTCTGAGGTGGAGATCATCTGGACGTTGATGCCCTCTTCGCTCAGTGCGCGGAACATCTTGCTGGCCACGCCCACATGGCTGCGCATGCCGATGCCGACGATGCTGACCTTGCAGATCTTGGTGTCGCCAACGACCTCTTGCACGCCCAGTGCAGGCGCCACTTTTTCCTTGAGCAAGTCCACCGTGCGCGCACAGTCGCCGCGATGGACCGTGAAACTGAAGTCGGTCTTGCCGTCCTTGCCCACGTTCTGGATGTTCACGTCCACTTCGATGTTGGCCTCGGCCACTGCGCCCAGGATCAGGTAGGCGATGCCGGGCTTGCCGGGCACGCCCAGCACGGAGATCTTGGCTTCGTCGCGGTTGCAAGCGATGCCGGATACAACGGCTTGTTCCATTTTTTTCGTCTTCCTCACAAGTGATCAGTGTGCCGGACCCGGCTTCTTCGTGAACGATCCATGCCATTGGAATTGTTGGGGTGACGCCTCCGAAGCCACGGCGCCAGGCAAAACACGGTTGTGGCGCGCCGCCAATGTTCGTGCGATCAGGGGACCAAAACCTGGGGACTGTGCCAATCGATATTTGGCCCGGCCCGTACCACAAATCCACGCCCCACCTTGATGTGGATGCGGTGGCCGCGTGTTGTGCAGACGGCCACCTGATCCAGCAACTCGCCCAGCTGCGCCGCCGCGGGCGTGGTGTGGTGAAACTGGCGCAACCAGTGGCGCAGCACATTCGCCTGGCGCGTCCGGCTCAAGCCCTGCAGCGCGGTAATCTGCGGCGGTACGCCGACCTGTGCCAGATCCTGCTGCGCCAGTTCGCCCTGCAGTTCCGCCGCCTGCGCGGCGTTGGATGCCGAGCGGGCGAACGTATCGCGAAACGCGGGAAAGGCGGCCTCCAGTGCAGGCAACAGTTGTGCACGAATACGGTTGCGGGTGTAGCGCTGGTCGGTGTTGGTGGGGTCTTCCACCCAACCCTGCCCCTGCGCCCGCAGCCAGCTGCGGATGTCTATGGCGGCCACCGGCAGCAACGGGCGGTACCACACCACGCCGGCGCGTTCCCAGCGGGCAGGCATGGCGGCCAGCCCGGCAACGCCCGCGCCACGCGACAGCGCCAGCAGCAGCGTCTCGGCCTGATCGTCCGCGTGTTGTGCAATCGCTATTGATTTAATAGCTAATTGCGCTTTACTGGCAAGCGCTACAGCCTCAAAAGCCTTGTATCTTGCCTGCCTGGCAGCATCTTCGGGGCTCTGGCCAGGGGCGTGGCGGGCGTCCGGCCGCTCCACCCACAGCGGCACACCAAGGTCTTGGCACAAGGCAGCGCAATGTTGCTCGAACCCATCGGCCGCCGCCTGCAGGCCGTGGTGCACATGGATGGCCCGCACCTGCCCGGGCCAACGGCGCGCACAGGCCAGCAGCAGTGCCGTGGAGTCGGCCCCGCCGCTCAGCCCCACGGCCAGCGGCAGTGCGGGCGCAAACGCCTGCATGGCAGCATCGAACGATTGGGTCATTCCGGCACCCGGCCTGCGCCACGAAACGGTGGTGCCGCATCAGGTGCACAAAAGCAATGGACAGGGCGGGAGTACATGGGCGCCGATTATCGCGGGCGCCCTCCCTTCTTCTCACACTCTTTGCCCCATCAAGCAACCGGTGCAGACAAACGCGGTGCGACATGCGAGGCATCGGAGGACAGACGGAACGTGCCCACCACCTCCGACAGCCGCACCGACTGGTCCTTGAGGCTCTGCGCGGCTGCGGCGCTTTGCTCCACCAGCGCGGCGTTCTGCTGGGTCATCTGGTCAAGGTGCGATACCGCCTGCCCCACCTCGTTGATGCTCGTGCTCTGTTCGTTGGTGGATGCCGTGATCTCGGCCATGATGTCCGTCACGCGCTGCACCGAGGTCACGATGTCGTTCATGGTGGTACCCGCGTCGTGCACCAGCCGCGAGCCGTTTTCCACCTGTTCCACCGACGCGCTGATGAGCTGCTTGATTTCCTTGGCAGCCTCCGCACTGCGCCCGGCCAGGCTGCGCACTTCACTCGCGACCACTGCAAAGCCACGACCTTGCTCGCCGGCGCGTGCAGCCTCCACCGCCGCATTCAGCGCGAGGATGTTGGTCTGAAAGGCAATGCCGTCGATCACGCCAATGATGTCGTTGATCTTGCGCGACGCGGCGTTGATCTGCTCCATGGTGGTCACCACGTTGCCCACCACCTGTCCGCCGTGCTGCGCCACGCTGGACGCCTGGGCCACCAGCTGGTTGGCCTGCCGGGCAGAGTCTGCGTTGTGGCGCACGGTTTCGGTCAGTTGCTGCATGGAGGCCGAGGTCTCCTGCAGGCTAGACGCCGTGAGCTCGGTGCGCCCACTCAGGTCCTGGTTGCCGGTGGCAATCTCTTCGGCGGCCACACGCACCGAGCTGCTCGCATCGCGGATCTGCGCCAGCACCCCCGAGAGCTTGCCCGCAAAGCTGTTGAAGCTGGCGGCAATTTGTGCCAGTTCGTCCTCGCCCTGCGCGTCGATGCGGCGCGAGAGGTCCCCGTCGCCCGCACCGATCTCGTGCATGGCGTCGCGCACCAAGGTCAGCTGGCGCAGGCGCCGGGTCAGGATCACGCCGAGCAGCCCCACGGCCACCACCAGAACCAGCACGCTGGAGACCAGGGATGTGGCCAACATCGAGCGGATGGGAGCCATTGCCTCGCTCTCATCCAGCGCCACCACCAGCATCCACGAGGTGCCCGCAATGGGGACCACGCTCAGCAGGCGGCTGCGCCCCCCAATGTCTGCTGGCAGCAGGGTGCTGCTGTCTTTGGCGGCTGCCACCAGTTTGTCGATGGCAAGGTCTTTGGAAAGCTCCGCAATGGGCTTGAGGGTGAGCGCCTGATCGCGGTGGGCAATGATCTTGCCATCGGCTGCCACCAGGAAACCGAAGCTCTGGGGCGTGGGCCGGATGGAGGCTACGTTGGCCACCACCGACTCCATGTAGACGTCGCCCGCCGCTACGCCCTTGAGGGCTGTGCCTGCGCCGACCGGAGTGGCGAACGTCACAACAAGCTTCTGGTCAGACGCTGAAATGTAGGGTGGCGTGACCACCGATGTGCCGGCCTGCGCCGCCTGTTTGTACCAGGGCCGCGCAGTGGGGTCATAGTCGGCGGGCAAATTGCGCGCTTCGGAAAACACATACTTCTTGTCGGCATAGCCAAAGTAAGCCGTGCTGAACTTGCCTGCGTCACGCAGCAGGGCCAGCGGCTTGGCGGGCTCGGGCTCTTCAAAGGCGGTGACGGACGCAGCGATGATCGCGGCCTTGGCCCGGGCCCACTCCTCGATGGTCTCGGCGTGGCTTTTGGCGGTAGCCAGCCCCTCTTCAGCCAGCGAGATCTGTGCCTGCCCGCGCGCCGAAAGGTAGTTGACCAGGGTCAACACCAGCAGGGCAGCGATCATGCACATGGCAGACAGCGCGAGGATCTGGCCCTTGAGAGTCTTCAGAAGCGACATGGAGCACCCCTTCATCCAACCGCACGGGCGGCCGTGGGCCATGTTACATCCGGTATCAGGCTGTGCGCCAGTCGGGGTAAGTGCGCAGGGCGCCAGGTTCTGGCTGCAAAAACAACAACGGCCCCGAAGGGCCGTGGGCGCAATGCGCGAGAGACTGCCAATCGCTCAGCGGCTGTCGGCCTTGGTGTCGCTGAAGCGGCCGTAGCTCTGCAAGCGCTCGTAGCGGCGGTCCAGCAGGTCTTTGGTCTTGAGGTCGGCCACCTGACGGAACGCGTCGCCCAGCGCGCGCTTCAGAAAGGCGGCCATCTGCTTGTGGTCGCGGTGGGCACCGCCCACGGGCTCGCTCACGATCTTGTCCACCAGACCCAGGGCCTTCAGGCGGTGGGCGGTAATGCCCAGGGCATCGGCAGCCTCCTGGGCTTTGTCGCTGGTTTTCCAGAGGATGGAGGCGCAGCCTTCTGGGCTGATGACCGAATAGATGGCGTACTGCAGCATCACGACCTGGTCGCCCACGCTGATGGCCAGTGCGCCGCCGGAGCCGCCTTCGCCAATGATGGTGGTGATGATGGGCACTTCCAGCTGCGCCATCTCGAAGATGTTGCGGCCGATGGCCTCGGACTGGCCGCGCTCCTCGGCGTCAATGCCGGGATAGGCTCCGGGCGTATCCACAAAAGTGAACACGGGCAGCTTGAACTTCTCGGCCGTTTTCATGAGGCGCAGGGCCTTGCGGTAGCCCTCGGGCTTGCTCATGCCGAAGTTGCGCATCGCGCGCTCCTTCGTGTCGCGCCCCTTCTGGTGGCCCAGCACCATGCAGGCGTGGCCGTTGAAACGCGCCAACCCACCCACGATAGACAGGTCGTCTGAATAGTGGCGGTCGCCATGCAGTTCGACAAAGTCGGTGAAGATGTCACGCACGTAGTCGAGCGTGTAGGGACGCTCGGGGTGGCGGGCAATCTTCGTGATCTGCCAGGGCGACAGTTCGCTGTAAATGTCTTTGGTGAGTTGCTGGCTCTTCTTGCTCAGCTGGTCGATCTCTTCCGAGATATCGACGGCACTCTCGGTCTGCACGTAGCGCAGTTCTTCGATTTTGGATTCGAGTTCAGCAATCGGCTGTTCGAAATCCAGAAAGGTTTTTTTCGCCAACGTTTTTCTCCTAGGGGATCGCGACGGTTGCGGCTGCCATGAATGGCACGCACTGTAACCGACGGTTAACGAGTTTTCTAAAGCGCGTCAGTTAGCAACGGGCAATGGGTCGAGCGAGCGCCAAATATACCAAGTCGCCACACTGCTCCAGGGCTTCCAGGCCTCGGCCACCTCGCGGGCGTCGCTGCGGCTGACGGGGTCGCCCGAGAAATAGTTGTGGCTGATGCCGGCGATCAACCCTGGGTCGTCCAGGGGCAATACGTTGGGCCGCATCAGATAGAAGATCAGGAACATCTCCGCCGTCCAGCGGCCAATGCCGCGGATGGCGACCAGCTCGGCAATGATGGCTTCGTCGTCCATCGCCGCCCAGTCCTTCACGTGCAGCTTGCCTTCTTCAAAGTGGATGGCGAGGTCCACCAGGTAGTCCACTTTGCGGGCCGACAGGCCGGCAGCACGCATGTCGTCGATTTTCAGCTTGAGCACGGAGGCGGGCTTCATGCTGCGGGGGAGCGCAACAAAACGCTCCCACACGGTCTGCGCGGCCTTCACCGAGACCTGCTGGCCCACGATCGACCGCGCCAGCGTGGTGAACGCGTCGCCGCGTTTCTGCAATGCGGCATCGCCAAACTGCGGGATCAGGCGCTTCATCACCCGGTCCTTCTTCACCAGGTGTTTGCACGCCTCGGACCAGTAGTCGGGCGTGGCCAGCGCGGGTTCTGCAACCAGGGCATCTGGCGCTATTTTTTTAGTAGCAGCCACCGCAAACCCTGTCTGCCGCAGGGGCGTTTTTCACTAGAGATTTGAAGATCACTGCGCAGCTTCCCAGGTGGTGCCTGCGGCGGAGTCCTTCAGCACGATGCCCTGGGCCAGCAGCGCATTGCGAATGCGGTCGGCCTCCGCGAAGTTCTTGGCCGCCTTGGCCGCAGCGCGGGCCGCAATCTGCGCCTGGATGTCCGCCTCGTCCACCCCGCCCGCCCCCGCCTGCAGGAAGGTTTTGGGGTCACCTTGCAAGATGCCCAGGCAATCTCCGAGCGCCTTGAGCAGTCCCGCCAGCCCGGCTGAACGTGTCTTGTTGACTTCACCGGCCAGGTCAAACAGCACGGCCACCGCCTCGGGCGTGCCGAAGTCTTCGTTCATTGCCGCCTTGAAGCGCGCGGCGTGAGGGTCGGCCCAATCAATGCTTGCCACATCGGCGGGTGCCACCAGGCTCAGCGCGGTGTACAGGCGCTTCAAGGCCTGGCGCGCGTCGTCCAGATGGGCATCGCTGTAGTTCAGCGCACTGCGGTAGTGGGCGCGCACGATGAAAAAGCGCACCGTCTCCGCGTCGTAGGTATTGAGCACGTCGCGGATGGTGAAGAAGTTGCCCAGGCTCTTGGACATCTTCTCGTTGTCGACCCGCACGAAGCCGTTGTGCACCCAGAACTTGGCCAGCGGCTTGCCGGTGGCGCCCTCGCTCTGGGCGATCTCATTTTCGTGGTGCGGGAACTGCAAATCGGCCCCGCCGCCGTGAATGTCAAACGTCTCGCCCAGCGTGGCGCCGCACATGGCAGAGCATTCGATGTGCCAGCCAGGGCGGCCGGAGCCGAATTCGCTGTCCCACTTGGCCTCGGGCGGCTCCTCGGGCTTGGAGGACTTCCACAGCACGAAGTCGAGTGGGTCTTCCTTGCCGTCGAGCACCGCCACGCGTTCACCCGCCCGGAGTTCATCGAGCGACTTGCCCGACAGCTTCCCGTAGCCGTCGAACTTGCGCACGGAATAGTTCACGTCACCGTTGCTGGCGCGGTAGGCCAGGCCCTTGCCTTCCAACTGGCCGATGAGCGAGAGCATCTGGGGCACGTATTCGGTGGCGCGGGGTTCGACCGAGGGCGGCTCGATGCCCAGCAGACCGATGTCCTGGTGCATGGCGGCGATCATCTCGTCGGTGAGGGCGCGGATGGTGATGCCCCGCTCCAGCGCGCGCTTGATGATCTTGTCGTCAATGTCCGTGATGTTGCGCACATAGGTGACGCGGTAGCCACTGCTTTTCAGCCAGCGCTGCACGACATCGAACGCCATCATCATGCGGGCGTGCCCGATGTGGCACAGGTCATAGATGGTCATGCCGCACACATACATGCGCACATGGCCAGGTTCGAGCGGGGAAAAGTCTTCCAATGCACGCGACAGCGTGTTGTAGATGCGCAAACTCATGGGATTTCAGTAACGGAGACTTGATGGGGTGGGCGAAATGAGCCCCGGCAGCAGGGGGCGGCGGCCCCTTGGTGGGGGTTGGCCCAGCGAGGGGCCTCTAGCGAAATCACCCGCGGCAACAGCGTACCGTCATGACAACCCCCTCAGCTACAATCCGCCGCAGTATAAGCCCCCGCCCGGGACAGACGCTGCCCAACACCTTTGAAGCCCCCATGAAGCAAGTCCGCCGCACACTTCCACGCCTCCTGCGCCTGCTGGCACTGACCGCGCTTGTGGGCACTGGCGCGGCCCAGGCCGACGACTACACGGAAATCACCCAGCTGATCAAGGCCGGCAAGCCCGCCGACGCGCTCGCCAAGGCCGACCAGCGTCTGGCAGCCAACCCACGCGACCCGCAGTTGCGCTTCCTGCGCGGCGTGGCGCAGGCAGATTCGGGCAAGCCCGCCGATGCCATCACCACCTTCACCAAGCTGACGGAAGAATATCCCGAGCTGCCCGAGCCCTACAACAACCTGGCAGTGCTTTACGCCAACCAGAACCAGCTGGACAAGGCCCGCACGGCACTGGAGATGGCGATCCGCACCAACCCCAGCTACGCCACCGCCCACGAGAACCTCGGCGACATCTACGCCAAGCTCGCCAGCCAGGCATACAACAAGGCGCTGCAGCTCGATGCCACCAACGCTAACTCCGTCAAACCCAAGCTGGCGCTGATCCGCGAATTGTTCGCACCCGATGCCACCGGCAAGCCAGGCCGTCCTGCTGCCACCGCACCCGCTACCGCGCCGGCCCCCGCCATAGTGGCCACGCAGCGGCCCGCGCCAACCGCAGCCGCCCCAGCGCCTGCACCGGCCCCGGCGGCAGCCCCCACACCGGCACCAGCGCCAGCTCCCGCCGCTACACCCGCTCCTGCGACAACCCAAACCCAGGCGGCTGCCGCAGCACCCGCCACCGCCCCAGCAGCGGCGAGCGACGCTGCCACCGTCCAGGCCGTCACATCCGCCGTGCAGGCATGGGCCACCGCCTGGTCCTCCAAAGACATGCCAGGCTACCTGGGTGCCTACGACAAATCCTTCGATCCACCCGGTCGCCAGACGCGCGCCGTCTGGGAAAAAGAGCGCGAGGCGCGCATCGTGGGCAAATCCAAGATCAGCGTCCAGCTATCCGATATCAGCGTTGCGGTCAATGGCAGCAAGGCCACTGCCCGCTTTCGCCAAGCCTACACCGCCGATGCTCTCAATGTAACCAGCCGCAAGACGCTGGATCTGGTGAACCACAACGGCCGCTGGACCATCGTCCGCGAATCCACCGGCGGTTGACCTTGAGCCCCGACCGGGCCTGCGCCTGCAGCGCGGGCGTTTTCTGCGGCCCGCCCCTGAAGGCCTGAACCTGAAACCGCGCATGTTTGTGGAGCTGTCCGCACCAGGCCGCTGTGCCGCGGCTGGCACTTTTTTCCTCGCCGCACTGCTGCAGGCGGCGCCCGCGCACGCCCAGAGCGGCAAGGTCGGCCGCACAGCCGCCCCCTCTGCGGCAGAACCGGCCACCGCCAAGTCGCCCGACCTGCGCGACGGACAGGCGGAAACCCGCCTGCTGGCGGTTTACAAGCTCATCGCGGAAGGCCGCAGCCGCGAGGCGCTGGCCCAGGCAGAAACCCTGGCGCGCGACTATCCCAACTTCCAGCTCGCGCAGCTGGCCGTGGGCGACCTGCTGATGTCACGCACACGGCCCATCCGCCGCATGGGCGATGTGCCAGAACCCGACACGGCGCGCAGCCTGCAGGTGGCCACCACCCTGGAAGAACTGCGCAACGAGTCGCGCCAGCGCGTGGACGCCCAACGCAGCCGCCCGCCAGCACACAGTATTCCAGCCCAGTTCCTGGAGCTCTCGCCCCGCTCGCGCCATGCGATTGCCGTGGACGCTTCGCGCTCACGCCTGTATCTTTTCGAGAACACCCCCAAGGGCCTGCAGCTGATTGCGGACTACTATGCCTCGGTGGGCAAGCTGGGCATCGAGAAAAACCTGGAAGGCGACCAGCGCACGCCGCTCGGGGTCTACTTCATCACCAGCCGGCTGGACCCCGCCACGCTCAAGGACTTCTACGGCGCAGGCGCCCTGCCCATCAACTACCCCAACCCCCTGGACCAGAGCCGGGGCAAGACTGGCAGCGGCATCTGGCTGCACGGCACGCCGCCCGACCAGTTCGCCCGCGCCCCGCTGGCCACCGATGGTTGCCTGGTGCTGGCCAACCCCGACCTGGAACGCATTCTGCGCACCGTGGAGCCCCGCTCCACGCCCGTGGTCATCGCCCGCCAATTGCAATGGGTGGCACCGCACGCCGTTCAGGCAGACCGCAAGTCTTTCGACGCGGTGCTCAACGCCTGGCGCAGCGCCAAGACCGAAGGCGACATGAAGCGCCTGCTGGGCTTTTACGCACCGGATTTCCAGAGCTACCGCAAGAAGCCGCTGGAAGAATGGTCCCAGGTGCTCAAGACCGAGACCCGCGCACTGCGGGGCAGGGAACTACACCTCAAGGACAAGTCTTACCTGCGCTGGACAGATTCCGCCGACACCATGGTGGTAACGTTCGGCGAAGTCGCCGAAGGCGCCCGCACGGGCCCCGTCAAGCGCCAGTACTGGGCGCGGCGGGGCCAACAATGGCAGATATTTTTCGAAGGAGTGATTGGATGATTTCCAGAAGAAATTCGACCCTGGCGCTTGCCAGTGTTGCGCTAGCAGCTATGTTTTCAGTAGCATCCGTTCATGCGGAGGATGCCCCCAAGGTCAAGCTGTCCACCTCGATGGGCGACATCGTGGTCCAGCTCGATCCTGCCAAGGCGCCCAAGACGGTCGAGAACTTCCTGGGCTACGTCAAGGACAAGCACTATGACGGCACAGTGTTCCACCGCGTGATCGACGGCTTCATGATCCAGGGCGGCGGCTTCACCGCCGACCTGATCCCCAAGCCCACCAAGGCCCCGATTCCCCTTGAAGCCAGCAACGGCCTCAAGAACGACAACTACACCATCGCCATGGCGCGCACGGGCAACCCCAACTCCGCCACGTCGCAGTTCTTCATCAATGTGAAGGACAACGCCATGCTCAACGCCCCCAGCCCGGACGGCCATGGCTATGCCGTGTTCGGCAAGGTGGTGAGCGGTAACGACGTGGTCGACAAGATCAAGGCCGTGGCCACGGGCAACAAGGGCCCGCACCAGAACGTGCCCACCACCCCCGTCACCATCAACTCCGCCACGCTGGTGAAGTAATCCCTTTTTGTTGATTCATTGATCGAAAGAACCTTGCCATGAGCAACCCCCAAGTCGAACTGCACATTGCCGGCTACGGCGTCATCACCCTCGAACTCGACGAAGCCAAGGCCCCCAAGTCGGTGGCCAACTTCCTGTCGTATGTGAACAAGGGCCACTACAACAACACCATCTTCCACCGCGTGATCCCCGGGTTCATGGTGCAAGGCGGCGGTTTTGAGCCCGGCATGAACCAGAAAAACTCTGACGCGCCTATTGAGAACGAAGCCAACAACGGCCTCAAGAACGCCAACTACACCGTGGCCATGGCCCGCACCAGCGACCCGCACTCGGCCACAGCCCAGTTCTTCATCAACGTGGCCGACAACGGCTTCCTGAACCACACCGCCCCCTCGGCCCAGGGCTGGGGCTATGCCGTGTTCGGCAAGGTGGTTGGCGGCGCCGACGTGGTGGACAAGATCAAGGCCGTGAAGACCGGCCGCAAGGGTTTCCACGACGACGTGCCGAAGGAAGACGTGATCATCGAGAAGGCCGTCGCCCTCTGAGCATGGCATCCCCCTGTGGCGCTGCGCGCTTTCTCCTTTCTCACGCAACGCTGCGCGCTGCGGGAAGGGGGACGACGCCCTCGCAGCGGGGCGGCCCTTGCTCGGCGTCTGCCGCCGAGGCCGCGCCAGTGTCGGCCGCCAGTTGCACGCTGCAGCGCAAGGAATGAACCATTCAGGCCCCGCCGTGACGACCGTGCCCCGGTTCGAGGAGCTTGCCGCTCCCTCGCACTGGCGCACGGTCGAATTCATTTCGGACCTGCACCTGCAGGCCAGCGAGCCCGCCACTGTGGCCGCGTGGCAGCACTACCTGGCAACCACCGAAGCGGATGCCCTCTTCATCCTGGGTGATCTGTTCGAGGTCTGGGTGGGCGACGACGCCATTGCCGAGACCGGCAGCTTCGAGGCCGAGGGCTGCGCGGCCCTCAGGGCGGCAGCCCAGCGCCTGCCCGTGTATTTCATGCACGGCAACCGCGACTTTCTGGCGGGCCCAGCGTTCCTTGCGCAGTGTGGCATCACGGGCCTGGCAGACCCGACCGTGTTGACCTTCGCTGGTCAGCGCTTCGTGCTCAGCCATGGCGACCTGCTGTGCCTGGACGATGTCGAGTACCAGCGCTTTCGTTTGCAGGCCCGCAGCGCCGAATGGCAACAGCAGTTTTTGGCACAGCCCCTGGCCACCCGCCGTGCGCAGGCACGCGGCATCCGCCAGGAGAGCGAGGCGCGCAAGCAGTCCGGCGTCACCTACGCCGACGTAGACGGCCCCGCAGCCATCGCCTGGCTGCAGGCGGCCCAAGCAAACACCTTGGTCCACGGGCACACCCACCGCCCAGCCGACCATCAGCTGGCTTCGAACCTGCAGCGCGTGGTGCTGAGCGACTGGGACGCTGCAGCATTCCCGCCCCGCGCGGAAATACTGCGTTTGTCCCGCGCGGGCTTGGAACGGCAGCCCCTGGCCCCCAAGTACGAGCGATCCTGAACTGTGCGGGGTTTCACTTCCCGCTGCTCGATCGCCATGCCACCTCTTTTCAACCGGCTCTGGAGCCGTGTCCGCGCCACGGTGGCCCCTGTGCCCGACATCTCCGCCGCCCTGTGGCTGCAGACCCTCCGGCGCTACCCCTTTTTGGCGGCGCTGTCGCTGCATGACCAGGCCAAACTGCGCGCGCTCAGCGCCCTCTTCCTGCACCACAAGGAATTCCACGGTGCCCACGGCCTGGTGGTGACCGACGCCATGGCCATCGACATTGCGGCGCAGGCCTGCCTGCCCCTGCTGCACTGGGGCGACCCGGCGAAGGCGCTGGACTGGTACGACGATTTCGTGACCATCGTGCTGCACCCCGGCGAGGCGGTGGCACGCCGCAAGACGGTGGACGAAGCCGGCGTGGTGCATGAACACACGCAGGTGCTGCTGGGCGAGGCCATGGAACGCGGCCCCATCATGCTCAGCTGGGAGCACGCCTCCAACGGGCGTGAGAACACTGAGCGCGGCCACAACGTGGTGGTGCACGAGTTCGTTCACAAGCTCGACATGCGCAGCGGCGAGGCCAATGGCTGCCCACCGTTGCCCGCTGGTTTCCTGGGTGCACGCACCGGCCGCGCTGCCTACGAGGCTTGGTGGAATGCCTGGGAGCCGGCCTATGAACAGTTCCGCGAGCGTGTGATCCTGGCCGAGCGCTTTGGCGCCGAACGACCCTGGCTGGACGCGTATGGGGCCACATCGCAGTCCGAGTTCTTTGCGGTGGCCTGCGAGGCATATTTTGTGAACCGGGATCGGTTTGCGCAGGAGTTTCCAGGGCTGATGCCGGTGCTGGACGCGTTCTTTGTTACTGAAGATTCCGCCCGCTCCTAACAAAAGCCCAGAGCGTGGCGCAACAAACCTCTGCAACTCCCCTGCCGAACTTGCTACACCAAAGCAATTGCCTTGGGCGACCCAGCAGCCTTTTGGGCGACCCACGCATGCGCTTGACGGGCTTGGCGAAGAATTGTGTTTCTGTTTGAAACGATTTGAGCCCTAGACCTTCCTTTTTGCGCCTCATTTTCTAATGAGGCGCTACTGTTGTGCCTCTGCCGCCATAGCTGCATGGTGTCACTAACGAACGATATCTGGGAGTTTTCATGTCTGGCATTTCATCCAGGGATCGGCTCAGGCGCGTTGGCGCGCTGGCCGCATTGGTGGTCACGTTGCTCAATGCTTGCGGCGGGGGTTCCGGGGATTCTTCGGGGCCTTCGGCCCCGCCTCCCCCTCCACCCCCTCCTCCGGCCCCGGCCACGGCCCTGTCGCTGCTGGCGGGCAATGCCGATGGCGCGGGCACCCAGGACGGGCCCGCCCCGGGCGTCGCCCGCGTGGGGGTCGATGTGGGGGGCATGGCCGTCACGCCCCAAGGTGACGTGGTCTTCCTGGACACGGGCAACCACCGGGTGCGCAAGCTCAACGCCGGCTCCGCGCACATCACCACCGTGGCAGGAGGTGGCGGCTGGGTGCGCACCGGCGCCGTGTCCAACCATGCCGACGGCGACGGCCCCGCTGCCCGCTTCTACCAGCCCAAGGCGGTCGCGGTGGACACCGCCGGCAACATGTATGTGGCCGACACGGAAAACCACCTGGTGCGCAGGATCAGCCCCACCGGAGCGGTGACCACTCTGGCTGGCAAGCCGGGCGTGTGCGGCAACCAGGATGGCACGTCCGACACCGCGACGTTCTGCCGGCCTTCCAGCATTGCCGTGGACAAGGCCGGTACCGTGTACGTGGCGGAAACCAGGCCGTCGTCGACCACCTTGTCCGCCGCCAATCCCATCCGCAAGATCTCCACCACCGGCCAGGTGAGCACACTGACCAGCAAGGCCAGTGAGTACCCGACGTCCATCTTTTTCTCCGGCCCCCCGATCCAGATCTACTACCCGGTACATCTGGCCACCGACTCCACGGGCGCCCTGTATGCCGCCGACCCCAACGACCACGTGGTGCGCCGGTATGCGACCGACGGCCAGGCCACTGTGGTGTCGGGCACCGTCGGCCCCAACAACCAGGGCACCACGGACGGCACGGCCTCGCAGGCGAAGTTCGGCGCCTTCAAGGCGATGGCGTTCGACGCGGCAGACCGCCTGTTCGTGCTGGACAACACGGGCCTGCCGGCCATCCGTCGCATTGGCAGCGACGGAAGCGCAACCACTCTGGTGCGCGCACAGGGATGCACCGAGTCCCGTGCGCCGGGCAGCCTGTGCCTCGCCAACCAGATGACGGTCAGGCCTGATGGCAGCTTCCTTGTCTCCGAATACGGGATGCAAGGCAACACGTTCCAGTACTCGCAGCTGCGCAGCTACTCACCCCAGGGTACGTCGACCCTGGTGGCCGGCCTTGCCTCCGCGCCGGGCGCGGACGACGGCCAGGGCGGCAGCGCCCGGTTTGACGCCCCAGGTGCCTTGGCGTGGAGCCCTTCGGGCACGCTGTACGTGCGCGATGACGGCAACCGGTCGCTGCGCACCGTGATGCCGGACGGCGTGGTGCGCACCTTGGGTACACCGGGCGGGCACTGCACCACGGTGGGCGGGCTGGGCAGCGAGGTGCTCTCCAGTTTTACCGCGCCCCTGGCCACCGATGGCGCAGGCGCTCTCTACACCCTCCAGGAAGCGCGCGTTTTCAAGACCAGCGCTTGCCAGACGGCGCTGTGGGCGGACCTCAAGCCTCTGCTGGACAAGGTACCGACCTTCTTCACCAGCGTGGCCTCGGGCATCGCCGCCGACCGGACGGGCAATGTCTACGTGTCCACGTTCAAAGGCACCATTCACAAGATCGATGCCAAGGGCGAGGTGACCTTGCTCGCCGGCAGCCTGGGCACCGTCGGGCATGCGGACGGACAGGGTGCGGCGGCGCAGTTTTCCGCACTGGGCAACATGGCCACAGATGCGGCCGGCAACGTGTATGTGGTTGACGGCCTGTTCCACGAAGTCAACAAGATCGGACCCACCATCCGCAAGATCACACCGTCGGGCATGGTCAGCACCCTGGCAGGCAACCCCGCGGCTGCGCCGGGCTACGCGGACGGCACTGGCGCCGCCGCAGTGTTCACGGTGGACCTGGGCTTCAGGTACCCGCAGCAGACGGCCGCGCTTGCCGTGGACGCGCAGGGCAATGTCTACATCACCGACGGCGCCCACCACGTGGTCCGCCGCATCACTCCGGACGGCCGGGTCAGCCCGCTGGTGGGGCAGTTCGGCGCATCCGGCTTTGCGGCGGGCGATCCTCCAGGCCTCATCCACCGGCCGGCTGGGATTGCGGTGCGCGACAACATGCTCTATTTCTCCATGCCCAACGCCGTGGCACAGGTGAAGCTGCCGGCGCAGTGAGCCTGCCACGCGCGCAGCGCGGCCCAGCGCCGCCCGATGCGCTATGGCAGATCGTCACATCGACACACCGGCGTGCGGCCCCCGCCGCACGTTCCAGACCCCTTTATTCATCCCAAAGGAACACCACCATGCAAGGTTCCCTGTTTAGTGTCCCTCGGCCGCCCATGGCGCTGTTGGCCTCCTTGGCCGTTGCGGCGCTCGTGTCCTGCGGCGGAGGCTCTGGCGACACGTCGCCCCCGCCGCCGCCTCCGCCCCCATCCACTCCCCTTGCCCTTCTGGCCGGTACGACCGAGGGGCCGGGCACGCAGGATGGCCTAGGGACCGCAGCCAAGCTCAGCACCGAGAGCGGCGGCATGGCACTGACACCCACCGGCGATGTACTGATCGCCGATCCGGGCAACCACACCATTCGCAGGCTTTCGCCCACCGGGCAACTCACCACCTTCGCGGGCGGCGGCCCCACCCGCAGCGATGCCAGCAGCCCGGGGCCACGGTATCTGGACGCCGCAGGCACCGCCGCACGCTTCAACGCGCCGCAGGCCGTGGCCGTGGACACGGCGGGCAACACCTATGTGGCCGACACCGGCAACCACCTGGTGCGCAAGATCGACGCTTCCGGCAACGTCACCACGCTGGCAGGCCAGGAGGGCGTGTGCGGCAATGCCGATGGCACGGGCACGGCGGCAACGTTGTGCAGCCCCACCAGCATTGCCGTGGACAAAGATGGCAATGTCTATGTCTCTGAATGGGCACCTTTGACGCAGACCCTGCCTGCCGAGCCCACGGGCAACCCCATCCGCAAAATCACACCAGCCGGCGTGGTCAGCACCGTGGTGTTCAAGGTCAGCCAGATTCCGACGCCAGGACAAGGGCGCAACAACCCTGCGCGCTTCTACCCGGTGCAATTGGCGACCGACTCCGCCGGGGCCTTGTACGCCGCCGATCCCAACGACCATGTGGTGCGCAAATTTGCGTTCGGTGGACGGGCCACGGTGCTCTCAGGCACCGTGGCCCAGGGCAACGCTGGCCATGTGGACGGTTCGGCATCAGCGGCCAAGTTTGGCGAACTGCAAGCCATTGCCATAGACCGCTCCAACCGGATATTTGTGCTGGACAGGCACCTGGGCACGCCGCTGCGCGAGATCGCTGCCGATGGTTCCGTCACCACCGTGCGGCGCGCAGCGGACTGCGCCTTCGGCGCCGATGGCCTGCCGCCTGCCTTTTGCGCTGCCAAACGCCTCGCGGTGGATGCCCAAGGGCGCTTCCTCGTCACCGAAAGCAGCGCGTCCAGCAGTTTCCAAAGCTACGCACTGATCCACCGCTACCCCCGCGATGGCGCTGCCGACTTGAAAGTGGGAACGGCACCCAGCCCTGGCTGGGCCGATGGCAGCGGGAGCACAGCCCGGTTTGACGGCCCGGGGGCGCTGGCCATGGGCAAATCAGGCACCCTGTATGTGCGTGACCGTAACAACGCAGCTATTCGAACCATTCAGCCGGATGGCATGGTAGGCACCCTGGGCAGGGTTAAAAACCCGTGCTCGCAAATCACGGGGCCAATCAACGAAGTCGCCTTCTGCGGCCCTGAAGCACTCACCGTGGATGGTGCCGGAAACATCTACTCCTACTCTCTCAAGCGCATCCTGAAGGCCACGCCCGCAGGCAACGTCGCAGTTTTTGCGGACCTGTCCGCTCAGTTAAATGCCATCCCAGCATTTCTGGATCTTGGCATCACGGGCCTGGTCGCCGACGATGCGGGCACCTTGTACGCATCGTCGCTGCAAGGCGTGATCTTCAAGATCAACCCGACCGGTGCCGTCAGCCTGTTTGCAGGCAACCCCAACGCACGGGGGCATGCAGACGGCCCTGCCGGTTCGGCGCTGTTCGCAGGGCTGGGCAGCATGGCCCTGGACCCGGCAGGCAATCTGTATGTGGTGGATGGGGTTTACCACTTCATCACGGGCGTGGGCCCCACCATCCGCAAGATCACGCCTGCTGGCATGGTGAGCACCCTGGCGGGCCGCGCTAACGTGCCGCCCGGACTTGTGGACGGCCCGGTATCGCAGGCACAACTGACGGTGGAAAAGCTTGCTGCACTCTCCGACTCCCGGGCGCACCTGGCGGCCGATGCCAAGGGCAACGTCTATGTGAGTGACCCCATCCATCGCGTCGTGCGCAAGATTGGGGCAGATGGCCAGGTCAGCACGCTGGTGGGCCAGCCATGGGGCCAGGGATTTGCGGCGGGAGACCTGCCCGGCCTCATTGACGAACCCTGGGGCCTTGCCGTGCGCGACACCACGCTCTTCATCTCCACGTCCAACGCCGTGGCGGCCGTCAAACTGCCCTGACGAATAGGCTGGGGCCCTTGACGCCCAGAGGCGCCAAGGGCCGCGTGGGCAATCCATCGCGAGCACTGCGGTGAAGCTGCCCACGTGACACCGGCGCGCAGTGGGGCTGGCGGTCACGGGCAAGGTGCGGCAACCCCCGGCACGGGTCCACCTCGGCAGCCAGATCAGACATCATTTAGACAATTTTTCCAGATTTTGACAATTTATCCATTTTTAGATAAATTGTCGAAATGCCAGACAAGAAGTCCAATCGACTGCCCCCGCCCGCAGGCGCAGCCCAGCGTGCACCCACCACCCGCGCCCCGAAGCGCACTCCCGACCAGGCCGCACTGCTGAGCCAGATCGAACAGGTCGCCCAAGGCCTGGCCGCCACCTTTGCCCCATTTTGCGAGGTGGTGGTGCATGACTTGCTGGACCCCAAGCATTCCATCCTCGCCATCCACAACAACCTGTCGGGCCGTGGCGTTGGCGACCCCACCACCGAGCTGGGCCTGGCGCGGATTGCCGACCCCGACTACCCGCAGGTCATTGCCAACTATGCCAACCAGTTTGCCGACGGCCGCCAGGCCAAGAGCACGTCTGTGGGCATCAAGGACACAGCGGGCAACTACATCGCAGCGCTGTGCCTCAACGTGGACCTCACCCTGTTTCGCAGCCTGCAAAGCGTGGTGGGCCAGTTCACGTCCATCGATGGAGACACCGGGCTCAGCGAGTCGCTGGACCCTGCGGGCGCCGATGCCATTCGCCAGCGCATCGACCAGTTTGCCGCGCGCCTGTCCACCGCACCGCGTGCGCTCAAGGCCGCAGAGCGGCGCGCCCTGCTGCGCGAGCTGAAGGACTCGGGCTGCATGGAAGTGCGCCGCGCGATGGAAGTGGTGGCGCAGCATTTGGGCGTCTCGCGTGCCACGGTGTACGGCGATGCCAAGTAGTCGCCCTGCCCGTCCCGGCACGCAGGCCCAGCTTCTGCTGCAGGACACCCACCAGATCAGCGGCCTGCTGCCCCGCACCCGGCTGTTCGTGGATGACGCCGCACAGTCCCAGTCTATTGGCGAAGCGCAATGGGAGCCCAACCAGCCCTGCACCGAACTGGGCAACCTCCACCCTCTTTTTCATCCCACCGGCCCCTTCCCATGACCACTGCCCCTCCTGCTCTCCCTACCTACGACGACGTGGTGGCCGCTGCCGGCCGCATAGCAGGCCATGCCCACCGCACGCCCGTGCTCGCCTCGCGCACCATCAACGCCGAGTGGGGTGCACAGGTGTTCTTCAAGTGCGAGAACCTGCAGCGCATGGGTGCCTTCAAGTTCCGGGGTGCGTTCAACGCACTGGCCCAATTTGACGCGGCGCAGCGCAAGGCGGGCGTGGTCGCTTTCTCGTCCGGCAACCACGCACAGGGCATTGCGCTGGCCGCGCGCGAGCTGGGCATCCCTGCCACCATCGTGATGCCACAAGACGCGCCTGCCGCCAAGGTGGCCGCCACCCAAGGCTACGGCGCCAACGTGGTTTTCTACGACCGATACACGCAAGACCGCGAGCAGATCACGCGCGACCTGGCCGAACGCAATGGGCTGACCCTGATCCCGCCCTACGACCATGCCGACGTGCTGACAGGCCAGGGCACGGCGGCCAAGGAGCTGTTCGAGGAGGTGGGCCCGCTGGATGCCTTCTTCGTCTGCCTGGGTGGCGGAGGCCTGCTGTCGGGCTCGGCCCTGGCCACGCGGGCGCTATCGCCCCACACCAAGCTGTATGGCGTGGAACCCGCAGCAGGCAACGACGGCCAGCAGTCGTTTCGCAGCGGCGCCATCGTGCACATCGACACCCCGCAGACGATTGCCGACGGCGCGCAGACCCAGCACCTGGGCAACATCACCTTCCCCATCATCCGGCGCGATGTGGACGATATCCTGACCGTGACGGACGAACAGCTGGTGGACGGCATGCGGTTCTTTGCCGAACGCATGAAGCTCATCGTGGAACCCACGGGCTGCCTGGGTTTTGCAGCCGCGCGGGCCATGCGCGATGAACTCAAGGGCCAGCGGGTGGGCGTGCTCATCAGCGGCGGCAATGTGGACCTGGCTCGGTTCAGTGCGCTGGTGTCTGCGTAACCCGAGCCCGCCTTGCCGCCAGGACCTGCCCCTGCACACAAACAGCCCGCTCTCGGACATCGACACGCCTGCGGCCCTCATTGAGCTGCCGCACATGCCGCACAACATCGCCCGCATTCAGCAACCCATGAATGCACTGGGCGTGCGGTTTCGCGCGCACGCCAAAACCGCCAAATGCACCGCCGTGACGCGCGCCAGGCGGCGGTGGGTGCGCAGTGCATCACGGTGTCCACACCCAGAGAATCCGGGCAGTTTTTTGCGGGCGGCGTGACAGACATCCTCTATGCGGTGGGCATGATGGTGCCGCACAAGACTGCCGCACGTGCTGGCGGGGCCGCAGCGCGGTAGTACCGCCACGGGACAGAAGCCCCAAAGAACTTGGCCCGGACAGCGACGCTCAGGGCGACAGCGCGTGCTCCACTGCCAGCTTGGCTTCTTCCAGGCTGCTGAAAAACCGCGTGGCCTGGGGCAGGGCCTTCGGCAGATGGGAGGGTGCCGGCCACAAACGCTCATCCGTCCAGCCCGCTGTCCAACCGCCAATATCTTTGCGCTTGACGAAGCAGACGGCTTGCCCGCTCACTGTCGCTATCCAGGTGGTAGGTGGATCGTGGTCCCACGTGACGTTTGCCATGGTGCCCTCCAACGGTTGCTGCAACACCAGTGTAGGAACGCTCATGTCCCGCGGGCACTGGGGGTTCCCCGACTGCGCCACAAAACCGTGCGCCCATGACACGCACACAAGCGCGGGAAAAACTACAGCCTCTTCCCCAGCATCACCACCCGCCCCTTGCGATAGCCCAAGCCCTCATAGAACCCAAACGCCGGCGCCTCCTCCAAGGTCTGCAAGTTCATGCTCACGACTTCGTCGCGCCGCAACACATCCTCCAACGCGCGCATCAGCGCAGACCCAGCGCCTTGCCGCTGCATATGCCCGGCAACGCACATCTCCTTGATGTGAAACGTCCATCCGTTCACCCACCGCTCTTTCCATCCCAACACCATCGCGACCGGAGCCTCCTCGACCAGCAAGGCCATTCCACGCGCAGCCGGAAAGGCCATGAATGCCGCGAGCCGCTCCACCACAGCGGCACGCTCCCATCCATCGTTCCAGGGCGGTGCGTTGAAAACGCCCAGGTACAAGTCCGCACAGCAGGCGATGTTCTCGGCGGTCAAGGCCACAGTGGGAAAGGGCTGGGTCATAGGGAACAAAGGCAAACTAAACACAGGGCGGCAAGCGTAGCGCACCACGCTTTCCGCCCCGTATGCGGCCATTGATCATCCCAACGAAAGGCTTGCGCCCTGCATGCTCACCGGGCGGCCGTGGCCCCCAGAGCAAACTTCGCAGCCCGCACCACCGCCGCCGCATCCACCCCAAAGAACGCCCGCAACGCCGCCCGCGTATCGCTGCGCCCGAACCCATCCGTCCCCAGCGTCAGGTACTTGCGCCCCTCCGGCACAAAGGCGCGCACCGTCTCGGGCACGGCACGCACATAGTCGGTCGCAGCGATCACCGGTCCGCTGGTGGCGGTCAGTTGCGCTGCAAGCCAGGGGGTACCCGGCTTATCTTCTCCTGCGATGGCGCGCTGCTCGCACGCCACGCCATCGCGTGCCAGCTCACTCCAGCTGGTCACGCTGAGCACCGTCACCTCCACGCCCTCGGCGGCCAGAAGTTCGGCGGCCTTCACCACCTCGGTCAGGATGGCGCCTGAGCCCATCAAAGTGACAGATTTTGATGGAATCGTGCTCTCGCGCTTATCTGACAAGCGTGAGTAGCTCTTAAAAACATAGCATCCGCGCAGCACCCCTTCTGCCGCACTGGCGGGCAGGTCGGGCTGTGCGTAGTTCTCGTTCATCAGCGTGACGTAGTAGAAGACGTCGCGCTGCTCGGTCACCATCTCGCGCATGCCGGCGTCGATGATCACGGCCATCTCGCCCGCATAGGCCGGGTCGTAGGCCTTGCAGTTTGGGATGGTCGCTGCCACCAGGTGGCTGCTGCCGTCCTGGTGCTGCAGGCCCTCGCCGCCCAGCGTGGTGCGGCCCGACGTGGCGCCCAGCAGGAAGCCGCGCGCACGCTGGTCGGCGGCGGCCCAGATGGCATCGCCCACGCGCTGGAAGCCGAACATCGAGTAGTAGATGTAGAGCGGCAGCATGGCCAGGCCGTGCACGCTGTAGCTGGTGGCCGCGGCCGTCCAGCTGGCGATGGCGCCGGCCTCGCTGATGCCTTCTTCCAGGATCTGGCCGTCCAGCGCCTCGCGGTAGCTCAGCACCGAGCCGATGTCCTCGGGCGCGTAGCGCTGGCCCACGCTGCTGTAGATGCCGACCTGCTTGAACAGGTTGGCCATGCCGAAGGTGCGCGCCTCGTCGGCCACGATGGGCACGATGCGCGGGCCCAGCGTGGCGTCCTTGAGCAAGCTGCCGAGCATGCGCACGAAGGCCATGGTGGTGCTCATCTCCTTGCCATCGGCCTGCAGTGCGAACTGCGCGTAGCTCTCGATGGCCGGCACGGGCAGCGCCTCGCAGGCCGTCTCGCGGCGCGGCAGGTAGCCGCCCAGGTTCTGGCGGTGGGTGCGCAGGTAGAGCATCTCGGGGCTATCTTCGGCGGGCTTGAAGAACGCGAGGCTCGTGGCCTGCTCGTCGGTGAGCGGCAGGTTGAAGCGGTTGCGGAACTCGATGAGGTCGGTCTCGTCCAGCTTCTTCTGGCTGTGCGTGGTCATCTTGCCCTGGCCGGCCGTGCCCATGCCGTAGCCCTTCTTGGTGTGCGCCAGGATCACGGTGGGCTGGCCCTGGTGGCGCGCGGCGGCGGCATACGCGGCGTGGATCTTCACCAGGTCGTGCCCGCCGCGCTTCAGGCGGTCGATCTGCTCGTCCGTCATGCCCTGGGCCAGGGCTGCGAGCTCGGGGTTCTGGCCGAAGAAGTTGTCGCGGTTGAAGCGGCCGTCCTTGGCGGCAAAGGTCTGCATCTGGCCGTCCACCGTGCCCTCGAGCGTGCGCACCAGCGCACCGGTCAGGTCGCGGGCGAACAGGCCGTCCCAGTCGCTGCCCCAGACCAGCTTGACCACGTTCCAGCCCGCGCCGGCGAACAGCCGCTCCAGCTCGTCGATGATGCGGCCGTTGCCGCGCACCGGGCCGTCCAGGCGCTGCAGGTTGCAGTTGACCACCCAGACCAGGTTTTCGAGGCCCTCGCGCGCGGCCAGGGTCAGCGCGCTCATGCTCTCGGGCTCGTCCATCTCGCCGTCACCAAACACGCCCCACACCTTGCGCCCCGCGCAGTTGAGCAGGTTGCGGTGCGTGAGGTAGCGCATGAAGCGCGCGTGGTAGATGCTGCTGATGGGCCCGATGCCCATCGACCCGGTGGGGAACTGCCAGAAGTCCGGCATCAGCCAGGGGTGCGGGTAGCTCGACAGGCCCTGCGCGCCCGCACCCGGCGCGGTGAGCTCCTGGCGGTAGTGCATCAGGTCCTGCTCGGACAGACGGCCTTCCATGAAGGCGCGCGCATACACACCGGGCGCGCTGTGCGGCTGGAAGAACACCAGGTCGCCGCGGTGCTGCCCCTCGCCCACGCCTTCGCGGGCGCGGAAGAAGTGGTTGAAGCCACTCTCGAACAGGTCGGCCGCGCTGGCGTAGCTGGCGATGTGGCCGCCCAGTTCGCCATAGGCCTGGTTGGCGCGGACCACCATGGCCAGTGCGTTCCAGCGCACGATGGACGCCACGCGCTCTTCCACCGCCAGGTCGCCCGGGAACACGGGCTGGTCCTGCACGGCCACGGTGTTGACATACGGCGTGTTCAGGTCGGGCTGCCAGCCGATGCGCTGCGCGCGCGCCACCCGCACCAGCTCCTGCAGCATGTGCCGCGCCCGCTCGGGGCCTTCGGTGGCGACCAGCGCCAGGAAGGCATCGCGCCACTCGGCGGTTTCTTCGGGGTCGGCGTCCGGGGTGGCGCCGGGGGCTTGCTGCAGCAGGGCGTGGGGGGTGAGGGCGTTCATGGTGAACACTGTAGCGAGGCTTCGCCCAAATGAGTTGCCGTTCTGGCTTCCGTCCATCGCCACCATGGCACTTTGTGCCGCAAAACCCATAAACTGCAGCACATGAAACTGGACACCCTCGATTTGCGCATTCTGGCCGAGCTGCAGGCTGACGGATCTTTGTCCAACGTGGAGCTGGCGCGGCGCGTGCACCTGTCGCCCTCGCCGTGCCTCGCGCGCGTGAAGGCGCTGGAGGCTGCGGGCGTCATCAGCCGCTATGTGGCGCTGGCCAACGCGGCGGCGCTGGGGCTGGGGCTCAATGTGTTCATCAGCATCAGCCTCAAGACCCAAAGCAAGGAAGCCCTGGCCGACTTTGAACGCCGCATTGCCGAGCACGACGAGGTGATGGAGTGCTACCTGATGAGCGGCGACAGCGACTATTTGATCCGCGTGGCGCTGGCCGACATCGGTGCGCTGGAGCGTTTCATCCTGGAGCAGCTTGCGCCCATTCCTGGCGTGGAGAAGATCCGGTCGAGTTTTGCCCTCAAGCAGGTGCGCTACAAGACAGCGCTGCCGCTGCCCCGGGCATAGCGTTCAGGCTCCAGCGCCCTCTTCAACCGTCACCCCACACGTGCGGTGCTGGGAGGCTGGCCAATGATCCGTTTGTACGCCCGGCTGAACGAGGCCTCGGACTCGTACCCCAGCCGGTTGGCCGCCACGGCCACGCGCATGCCGTCGCGTGCGATCCAGCGGCGGGCCTGCGACATCTTCACCTTGGCCACGTAGCGCGCCGGGCTCTCGCCCATGGTGCGCGTGAAGGATTCCGAAAAGCTCGACCGCGAGGCGCCCATCAGGTCGGCCAGCAGCGGCACGTTCCAGTCGCGTTCGGGCTCGGCATGGATGGCGGCGATCACCTTGCCGATGCGCGGGCAGCGCACGGCGGCGATCCAGCCCGTGGGGTTGTTGCAGCTGCACTCCACCCAGGCGCGGATGATGCTGGCCGCCAGTGCATCGGCCAGGCGCGCCAGGATGGCGCAGGCGCCCATGCGGTCCTGCGCCACCTCGCGCTCCATAGCGTCGAGCAGCACAGGCACGGTGGTGTCGCGCCGCGCCAGATCGCCGGCCATCATCACGGCAGGCATCATGGCCATCAGCGGGTGCAGCGGGTCGAGGTTGAAGCGCAGTGCGCCGCTGAAGAGCACGTCGGGCGCCAACGGCGGGGGCGGCGCGACCGGGGCCCCCAGGGGTGCGCGGCCGGCATCGCGGCCGTCCACCAGGTAGATGTTTTCAGACACGGCCTTGCGCGCCAGCGAGTCGATGTCCACCGGCGGCACGTCGGGCGAGCTGGCCAGCACGTGGAAGCTGCCGTGCGGCAGCAGCACCGCGTCGCCCGGGTTCAGGCGCTGCCAGTCGGTACCCGGCGTGCGCAGCCAGGCGCCGCCATGGCCCACGAAGTGAAAGCGCGCCGAGCGCTGCGCCGGGAAGGCAATGGCCCAGGGCGGGTGCAGCACGCAGCGGCCATACTCCACGCCATCCAGGCGCAGGCCGAGCAGGATCTGCGTCAGCAGGTCCGGCGGCTCGGCAAATGGCTCTTGAGCCACTTGGTCGAAGGGTCTGGATAAAAAGTCAAGCATTTCGGCTTTTATGGCATGGAAACGCCGCCATCTTATCCCTAGCATGGACGTCCATCCATCCGAAGGCCTTTTCCCGTGTCCTCCTCCCCTTCCTGCTCTGCCTGCCTCGACGCCCCTGTGGGCGCCGTGGCCGATGCCACCCCCGCCCCGCATTCCGCCCCCGAGCCCACCGAGGCCCGCTGGGCTGCCGTGGCGTCCATGGCGCTGGGAGTCTTCGGATTGGTCACAGCCGAATTCTTGCCCGCCAGCCTGCTGACCGCCATGGCCAGCGACCTGCGCGTGAGCGATGGGGCTGCGGGCCAGGCGGTCACCGTCACCGCGCTGGTGGCCGCCGTGGCTGCGCCGTCGCTGCCGCTGCTCACGCGCCGCATCGACCGGCGGTTGGTGATGATCGCCTTCACGCTGCTGCTGGTGCTGTCGAACGTGATGTCCGCCCTGGCCGGAAGCCTGGCTACGTTGCTGGTGGCACGGGTGCTGCTGGGCGTGGCGCTGGGCGGGTTCTGGTCCATGTCGGCCGCGCTGGCCATGCGGCTGGTGCCGGCCTCGCTGTTTGCGCGGGCCATGTCGTTCATCCTCACCGGGGTGTCGGTGGCCACCGTGTGCGCGGCCCCAATCGGCGCGTGGATGGGCGATATGTGGGGCTGGCGCAGCGCTTTCATCGCGGCGGGCGGCATCAGCCTGATCACGCTGGCGGTGCAACTGGTGGCACTGCCCACACTGCCCCCGCGCGACAACCCCAACCTCAAGGTACTGGGCGAGCTGCTGCGCCGCCCGCCGGTGCGCGTGGCGCTGCTGGCGGTGTTGCTGGTCATCTCAGGCCACTTCGCAGGCTTCACCTACATCCGCCCACTGATGGAACAGGTCACGCACATGTCGGTGCCCACCATCACGGCCGTGCTGCTGGGCTACGGCGTGGGCGGCATCTTCGGCAACTTCGTGGGTGGATGGATCGCGGGGCGCAGCGAGCGCCAGGCCATCGTGGCCGGTGGGGCCGTCATCGCCGTGCTGGCCGCCACCCTGTTGGTGGCCGGGCAGTCGGCCACCATCACGGCCGCGGCCGTCACGCTGTGGGGCTTTGCGTTCGGCGCCTTTCCGGTGGGCTTTCAGACCTGGATCGTGCGGGCCGCGCCCGACCAGGCAGAGGGCGCGGGCGGGCTGCTGGTGGCGGCCTTTCAGATCGCCATTGCCAGCGGCGCCATTTTCGGCGGCCTGATGGTGGACCATGTGGGCGCCCTGGGCGGGCCGGCGTTTGCACTGGCAGCACTCACACTGGGCACCCTGCTGACCCTACGGCACGGGCCACGCCCAGCATCCGCTTGATCGGCCCACCAAAACCCAGGCAGCGGGACCAACGCCCTCACTGCCCAGGTTTGCGTGAAATCTCGCTGGTTGCCACGCGCTTGCGCAGATCACGGATCAACGCCTTGGCCCGCGCTTCGTTGGCAGGCCCCATGCGCACCAGGATCTTCTGCCCGCTGGAGAGCGATTCGAGCGTGGAGTCCACAAACTCATACCGCACCCAGGGGCGAAGATTGGGCACGTCGGTGTTGACGGGCGTGAGCTTCACGCGCAGCGGGCCCTGGGGTTCGGGCGCCAGCAGCAGGTGGTCCAGCACGGCCACCAGGCGGTCGTTGAAGTAGCGCTTGGGGTAGCCCAGCTCTTCATGCGCCTGCTGGAACAGTGGGTACAGCCGCGCATACAAAGCCACGGCGGGCTCCAATGGCACAGCCTCGGCAAAGGTCAAAAAAGCGCTGTAACGGGCTGAATTGCTGGCGGCCATCGTGGTGGGGGCATCGCCCTCGCCATTCACCACAAACCGCTGCGGCATGGGCTGCACCGGCCACATGCGCGAAGGGGCCTGGGCGCGGCCCAGGTTGTCCACGGTGGCCACCACGCGGCGGACAAAACCATCGGTCAACAAAAACGCAGTGAGCTTGTCGCGGCCCAGCAGCTCGGCCAGCAGCTCTGTCACCCGCTTGTCGGATGCAGCCAGCGCGGGCAACGCGGCATCTGCCGGGGCCAGCGCATCGACAGGGTTCTGGGGCCCCGAGGCTTCGGGCATGGGCGATGGGGCCAAGGGCACTTGAGGGGCCACCACGACGGGAGGCGGCGCAGGGGGTTGCTGCCCCGGTCGCAGCCAGAACCACCAGGCAGCCCCGGCGGCCACCGCGCAAGCCAGCACGGCGGCAAAAACCCAGGGGGTGGAGGACGTGCGCTCTGGCACGGGGCGGAACTCGGCAGTCTCTTGATCGGGCATCGGGTCTCCTTTCAGCAAGAACAACCCTTGTCCGAGCGGCTGCGGTGCCAGGCGTTCCATGCAATCCCGCTTGGGGATGTGCTGGATTGGAAACCTGCGTGATACCGCCCAGGTAACGCGATGTAGACCGCGCGCCGAAACCCACGCTTAAAACGCCGTGGGCGTCGTCGACAGCGACTCCAGCCACGCCACCGTGGCCGCCAGTTCAGACGGCCGGATCTCGTGCGCGCTGGGGAACTCGTGGTATGCCACCGTGACCGGCAGCGGCGCCATGTGGTGCGCAATGGCCTGCGCGTGCGCCAGCGGGATCACGTTGTCGTGCGTGCCGTGGCTCAGCCACAGCTGCTTGCCGCGCAGCGCGTCCGCAGGCGCGGTGAGCGGCACCACCTGCTGCAGCAGGCGGCTGTGCCACACCAGCGCGGCCTGCATCAGTGCGGGCCGGGTCAGCAGGAGCGACAACGCCATGATGCCGCCCTGGCTGAAGCCGCCCACCACCACGCGCTCGGGCGGAATGCCCAGCTGCTCGGTGGCAGATTCGACCGCCTGGGCCACCAGGGCGCGGCTTTGCGCTTCCTGCTCTTCATTGATGGTGCGTTCGCCTCCCGGCTCGATGGAGAAGTCAAACCACGCATGCGCGCCTGGCCCCATGCGAAACGGCGCGCGCAGGCTCAGCACATGAAAACGCTCGGGGATCTGCGGCGCCAGGCTGAACAGGTCCTGCTCGTTGCTGCCCACGCCGTGCATCAGCACCAGCAGCCAGGGGCGGGGGGTGGTGGAAGCAGCGGGGCGCTGCAAAAATGTGAGCGGTAGATTGAGCATAGACAAGCGCCAGCGGCAGTTTTAGCTAGAAATTTTACTTAACCCACCCGTCCTGCGACGGGCTCCAGGGCAAAAGCATCCATCGACAGCATGCTGTACATCACCTCGCGGCTCAAGTAGTTTGCGTACAGGTCGTCGCCCGCCGCGCCCAGCGCGAAGAAAATGGGCAAGAAATGGTCTTCGGTCGGGTGCGCGCGGCTGGCATGCGGCGCCTGGCTGCGGTAGTTGAGCAACGCGGCCATGTCGCCACGCGCCAGCGCATCCTCAATCCAGCGGCTGAACTCCAGCACATAGGGTGCGGGCTCGCGCTCGCCGCCAAAAAACTCGGCCAGGTTGTGCGTCATGCTGCCCGAGCCCACCACCAGCACGCCCTGGCTGCGCAGGCTGCGCAAGGCGGCGCCCAGCGCGTAGACCTCCGCCGGGCCTGCCCCCACGGGCAGCGCCACCTGCACCACGGGCACATCGGCCTGTGGGAACAAATGCATCAGCGGCACCCAGGCGCCATGGTCAAAGGGGCGCGCGGCATCGCCCTGTGCGGCCACACCCGCGGCCTGCAGCAGGCCCAGCACCTCTTGCGCCAATGTGGGCGAGCCAGGGGCTGGGTATTGCAACTGGTACAGCGCCGGGGGAAAGCCACCAAAGTCGTGCCAGGTGGCAGGCTGCGGCCCCATCATGACCTGTGGAGAGCGCGCCATCCAGTGCGGCGACATGATGACCACGCCGCGTAGACCGGGGTATTGCGCGCGCAGGCCTTCACCCCACTGCGTGAGCGCCGGGCCGGTGGTGCCGGCATCGATGGCGAACAGCGGCGCGCCGTGCGAAACAAACAGCGCGGGAACAACAGCAGGGGCAGAGGTAGGGGCTTGGGCAGAGGCAGACATGGCAATTCCATCCGTGAATGCAATGAATGTAGGACCGATGCCCTCCGATACCAAGCCCTGCGAGCCGGACAGATTGTTCTACGGGTGATGCCAATGCACCCTTGACGAGGGCCGTGCAGATGCCCGCTGCACCGCCTCCCCCGTTCAAGACCTGTCGCGCACCCGGCCCCGCAGCGCCTTGGTCTCGCTGCGCTGGGTCTTGCCCGCAAGCCGCCGTTGCTTGGAGCCATAGGTGGGCTTGGTGGCACGCCGCACGCGGGGCGGCACGGCGACGGTGTTGACCAGCGCATTCAGGCGCTCCAGCGCATCGGTGCGGTTCTGGTCCTGGCTGCGGTACTGCTGGGCCTTGATGACCACCACTCCCTCTTGCGTGATGCGGGTGTCGCGCAGGGCCAGCAGGCGCTCCTTCACGTCCTCGGGCAGCGACGATGCGGCCACGTCAAAACGCAGGTGCACCGCGCTAGATACCTTGTTGACGTTCTGCCCGCCCGCACCCTGGGCGCGCATGGCGGTGATTTCTACCTCGTCCTCAGACACCTGCAGGGGCAATGGGGAGGCCATATATCTATTGATCTATTTGTCCCCTTGCCTGCGCGGCGTCAGGCCGCAGGCTGCTGGGCCAGCAATTGCGCCAGGCCGTCAATCGCCAAGCCGTAGCCCAGCACGCCAAAGCCGCACATCACCGCCTTGGCGGCTGCCGCCATGTAGGAATGGTGGCGGAACGCCTCGCGCGCATGCACGTTGCTGATATGCAACTCAATCAGCGTGATGCCCGTGCCCTTGGTGGCATCGTGCAATGCAATGCTGGTGTGGGTGTAGGCCCCAGCATTGATCACTACGCCTGCCAGCTCCCCCGCCGCGTGCAGGCGGCCGGCCTCGTGAATCCAGTCCACCAGTGCGCCTTCGTGGTTGCTTTGGTGAAAGCGCAGCGCAAAACCATGGCGCTCGCAGGCGTCTGCGCACAGCTTTTCAACATCGGCCAACGTCGCTGCCCCATACACGGCGGGCTCGCGGGTGCCCAGCAGGTTCAGGTTGGGGCCATTCAAGACAAAAACGGTTTTCTTCTTCACAGACATGCAGCACTCCGAGGGCGTTGCGCCTGCCACGCTGGCAGGCCAGAGTGCGGGATTATGCGGCGCCCCGTGCGCAACCCGAAAAGCGCGCACCCAAAGAAAAACGGCCCCGAAGGGCCGCTGTAAAAGGCAGCCTGTGCAAAGACGCTGCCTGTGAGCGACTGGCGCCCAAGAGGTTGGTTACAAATGATCAACAGACTGGCCCGCGGGCCAGCCGCCGATCAGCGGTCCCAATGGCCGTTGTGGCCATGGCCGCGATGGCCGTGGTCATGATGGCGATGGTGGCGGTAGCCGCGATCACCGTAATAAACCACCGGAGGGGGGGCGTAGTACGCTGGGGCGGGCGCGTAATACACAGGCCGGGGTGGTGCGTAGTACACGGGTGGTGGAGGCGCGTAATAGGTGGGGGCGGGTGCGTAGTAGCCATTGCTGGCCCCCACCACCACACCAGGCACGCCAATGCCCACCGACCAATTTACGTCGCGGGCTTGGGCTGCGCCCGTGCCGGCCAGCAATGCCAGCGCCACACCAGCCGAAGCAGCCAAGGCATAGATAGAACGGGTTTTCGTCATGGAAATCTCCTGTTTGAGCGAGGGCAGCCAGCCAAATGGACTCACCTCACCGGTACATAACGCACCAAGTAGGCAAAAGGATGGCACAAAATCGTCTTTACGTTGTGTCTGGACGTATACGCGCCCGTTTCTATGCGTAAACCATCACGAAACCGGCGCCTAAAATGGCCCAATGAGCACCCAAAACCCCGCCAACACAGCCGCCAACACCCCCGGCGCTGCCCCTTCGGCAGCCCCAGAAGCTGCCAAGCCCAGCAATTTTCTGCGCCAGATCATCGAAAGTGACCTGGAAAAAGGCACCTACACCACCCGCCGCTGGGCCGGCGCCCCCGGCGACGCCGCCCACCATGCCCAGGGCGAGCCTGACCCTGCCAAGATCCGCACCCGTTTCCCGCCCGAGCCCAATGGCTACCTGCACATCGGCCATGCCAAGAGCATCTGCATCAACTTCGGCCTGGCGCGCGACTACGGCGGCGTGTGCCACCTGCGCTTTGACGACACCAACCCCGAAAAAGAAGACACCGAATACGTCAACAGCATCATCGACGCGGTGAAATGGCTGGGTTATGACTGGAACGGCAGCCCCGATGCAGCCCCCTACCAGGCCAGCGACTACTTCGGCTTCATGTACCGCGCCGCCGAAGCGCTGATCGAAGCCGGCCACGCCTATGTGGACGAACAAACCGTAGAACAAATGCGCGCCAACCGGGGCGACTTTGGCAAGCCTGGCGTGGACAGCCCCTTCCGCACCCGCACTCCGGCCGAAAACCTGGCCCGCTTTCGTGAAATGCGCGACGGCCAGCACGAAGACGGATCGATGGTGCTGCGCGCCAAGATCGACATGGCCAGCCCCAACATCAACATGCGCGACCCGGCCATCTACCGCATCCGCCGCGCAACACACCACAACACGGGCGATACCTGGTGCATCTACCCGATGTACACCTACGCGCACCCCATCGAAGACGCGCTGGAGCAGATCACCCACAGCCTGTGCACGCTCGAATTTGAAGACCAGCGCCCCTTCTACGACTGGCTGCTGGAGCGCTTGACCGAAGGTGGCCTGCTGGCCAGCCCGCCCCCCCGCCAGTACGAATTTGCACGCCTGAACCTCACCTACGTCATCACCAGCAAACGCAAGCTGGCCCAGCTGGTGTATGACCATAAAGTGAGCGGCTGGGACGACCCCCGCATGCCAACCATCGTCGGCCTGCGCCGCCGCGGCTACACGCCCGAATCGCTGCAGGTGTTTGCCGACCGCATCGGCGTGACCAAGAGCGACAGCTGGATCGACTACAGCACACTGGAAGGCTGCCTGCGCGAAGATCTGGAGCTCAAGGCCTACCGTGGCATGGCCGTGCTCAACCCCGTCAAGCTGGTGCTCACCAACTGGGACGACGTCATGGGTGCCGGCCACCTGGAGCCCTGCACCCTGCCCGCCCTGCCCCACCCACCGGAAGGCGTCGAATCGCCCACCCGCCACTTCACCATTGGCAAAGAGGTGTGGATCGAGCGCGAAGACTTTGAAGAAGTGCCCCCCAAGGGCTACAAGCGTTTGTTCCCCGGCAACAAGGTGCGCCTGAAGGGCGGCTACGTCATCGAATGCACCGGCTGCACCAAGGATGCCAACGGCACCATCACCGCAGTGCTGGCCACCGTGGTGCCCGACACCAAGAGCGGCACCCCCGGCGCCGACAGCGTGAAGGTGAAAGCCGCCATCACCTGGGTCGGCGTGGCCGACGGCGTGAACGCCGAAGTGCGCATGTACGACCGCCTGTTCCTGGAAGCCCAGCCCGATGCGGGTGGCAAGGACTTCATTGAAAGCCTGAACCCGAACAGCCTGAAGGTGGTGACTGCCATCGTGGAGCCGTCACTGGCCAATGCGAAGCGGGACGATAAGTTTCAGTTTGAGCGGCACGGGTACTTTGTGGCGGACCGGGTGGATCACCGGGCAGAGAAACCAGTGTTTAACTTGGCGGTGGGGTTGAAGGATTCGTGGGGGAAGTGATTACCTCCTGATTGAAAAGAAGGCCAGCAGATTTCTATATTTGCTGGCCGTTTTCTTTTGGACTGATGACAGCTTTCGACAGCGGATTCAAGCGGTCGGTCACAGTGCAATATGGATCTGTCATTTGCTGTCGCCCAGTGAAAGCCCCCGCCCTCCGGGTGAGGTTTGCCCGTGTCAGCACTTCGCATCTCAAGGGGCACCAGACCCCCAGTGGCTTGGTTTGAAAACACGGTATGCGACTATGGGTGGAATGGCGAATGCTGCTGCTTTGTAAGCTGCAGCTTGAAATGCGAGGAAAACAATATGCTGCTAACCGATATCGCCGTCGAGCACACCCTGGTGTCCAAAAAAAACGGAGTTCGTCAGACTTTCTTACTACATCCGTTCACCGATACACAACGAGACTCACTTGGTAAATTCGAGATCGTTCGTGACGTCAGCCAGCCAGGATTCAAAGACGTTAAACGTTCAACCTTCGTGACGTTTCAACAATTGGCAGAGTTGTATGCGAAAGGTGCGCTCGAAGAATTCGGGTTTTCTGTTCGCATGTGTCCAGGTCAGGGCACGTACCCTGCCAAGAATCCAGCAAAAAAGATATTGCCAACCAGCATCAGGCCGGGCTCACCGTTCGATCTGGCTGTTCAAAAGGTTGATATTGCAAAACCCGCTACTCGCGAATTGAGAACAGCCTTGCTTCGCACCAACGTCACACTCTAAGGGTGGTGACGCTGATAGATATAGGAGTCCCTGTGAATTCATCCGTTGCCCATGCTGAACTCATCGCCATTTTCAAGCGGGCGCAGGCAGATGCCGCTCACAAGCTCGGATTGATCAAAGCTGCTGCGAACAAGGGTCCCAAGGCAGCCCAAGCCGCTACGGAAACGGCTGCAAATGCCGTAAAACGCAGGGACTCGTATGCAAAAAGGCTGGGCACCCTGGGGTGAGCCTCAAGGATTGAGAGCGGCCCAGCCTGCGGCCCGGCATCAGCCTGTAGCCACCGCCTACACCTGGCCGCAAGAGACAGATACGCGCGATACGCGCTAGAGGCCAATTGCATGATCCATGCTAACCGCCCATGGTCTCCCATGGGGTGCAGCGCTGAGCTTGGTATCGGCCGGTAAAGCATCCACAACACGCTACACGCCGTACACGGGGCGAGCTACCGCGCAGCAAGCGCTAAGCCATTTGCGATACAAACACCGCCATGCTCCCTACCCCACCCCTGCCACCCACATTCACCCCCACCTTCGCCCATGTGCCGCCTGGCCCGGTGGCAGGGCCGTTGCAGCTGGCGCCCGTCAATGCTGGCGTGGTGTCCGTACACACTGCCGATGGCGCGCATGTGGGCTCGCTCAAGCTGGTCGGCGGGGTGTGGAAGTTCAAGGCCATGGGCTACGACGCCGCAGGCCGCATGGAGCCGGGCCATGGGCCGCTGACGGAACAGCACAACATGGCGTTCGCGGCGCTGGATGAGGCCGAGGTCAGCGCCCGGTTGCTGGGTGCTTTGGGAAGCGCTGGGTAACAAGCACTAAGAGAGCGCTAAAAATTGCGAGCCCTGCCGCGCAGGGCCGCAACCCTCAGCGCTGCGCGTCGGCCAGCAAAAACTCCACCGCCGCACACACCGCTGCCACCTGCGCCTCAATGCACTGCTCGGGCGTGGCGCGGGGGCTGTCCGGGTAGACCTCGGTCGTGGTGGTGTAGCGGGCGCCGCTGATGCCCGCGCACAGGCCCATCTGCTTCATCGCGTATCGGATGACACCCGGCGCCACGACGGGCGAGCCAATGATCTCGTTCTTCTCATCCGCAGGCGCGATGTGCGTCACCCGGCTGACGGCCTCGATGATGGCCCGCTGAAAGGCGGGCTGGGGGTTGTCGGTGTCGTCCACCAGGTAGAAGCCGTCGGGGATGCTGCAGGGCTCGAACACCTTGCCGTCGCGCGCGGCGACGGCAGGGCGGTATTCGGATTCGTCGGTGTTGGTGGTTTCGTGCAGGTCGATGTGGGCGGAAAATTGGCCGTGCAGCGGCGCCAGCAGGCGCATGAGGGCGGCGGACTCCTGCGCGGGCGAGCCGTCGCGGAACGACCGGTTGGGGTCGATGGCATCAAAGTTCCAGCGCTGAAACCGCTCGTACGCCCAGGGGCTCACACACGGCACCACCAGCAGGTTGGCGCGGCCGGCAAAGCGCTCGGCCTGCGTGTCCACAAACCGCAGTGCGCCGTGCACGCCACTCGTCTCGTAGCCGTGCACTCCCCCGGTCACCAGCACGGTGGGCAGGCCGTGCTGCCAATCGCGACTGCGCAGGGCCCGCAGGGGAAAGCGCTCTGCCGGGTGCTGTGCGTCGGCATAAATCACGTCGCCATACATCTCCACGTCAAACCGGCCCCGCAGCGCCTCGATGGCCGTGAGCACGTCGTCGGCGTAGCTGCGCTGGCGCACTTGGCGTGCACGCCACTGGTCGCGTTCTGCAGCGCCCCAGGGTTGGCCGGGCGTGCCGATGGGATAGGTGTGGGTGGGTTGCATGGGTGCGTGGGACGGAGTGGCTGGTGAATGGTAGGACCAATGGCAGACGGAGCCGACTGTACGGACAACGTCAAAAGGCTTGTCGCAGGGCGTTCATAGAATACCGCGATGCCCTTCCCTTTGATTCGGCCCTTGCGGCTGGCGACCTCGTCGCTGCTTTTACTGCTCTGCGCACTGGCCCACGCGCAGTCCACCTCACAACCCGCTGCTGCCAACACCCCGGTCACCCGCCCAGCGGGCAGTGCCCTTGTGGATGAAACAGCACCCACACCGGGGCGCGCCGCAGCCGCCGCGCCCACAGCGGCCGACGCGGCCCTGCTGTCGCGCGATGCGCGGCGCATTTACGAGCTGTCGCGCGACAAGCTGGTGCAGATCCGCACGCTACTGCGCAATGCAGACACCCAGGCGTCGATTGGCTCCGGTTTTTTTGTCTCTGCCGATGGCCTGATCGTCACCAACTTTCATGTGGCCAGCCAGTTGGCGCTAGAGCCCGAGCGTTACCGGGGCGTGTACGTGACGATGGAGGGGCTGGAGGGCGAGGTCGAGCTGCTGGCGTTTGACGTGCAGCGCGACCTGGCCGTGCTGCGCGCCAAGGGCCGCACTGCAGCCGCACCCGTGCTGAGCTTTCGGCCTGCCCCCGAAGCCCTGGCACAGGGCGAGCGCATCTACTCGCTGGGCAACCCGCTGGACATTGGTTTTGCCGTGACCGAGGGCACCTACAACGGGCTGGTGAAGCGCAGCTTTTACCCGCGCATTTTCTTTGGCGGCACGCTCAACCCCGGCATGAGCGGTGGCCCTGCGGTGGACGATGCGGGACGGGTGCTGGGTGTCAACGTGGCCAAGCGGCTGGATGGTGAACAGGTGAGCTTTTTGATCCCTGCCGAGTTCGCCCAGGCGCTGGTGCAGCGCGCTGCCAATGCGGAGCCCATCACCCAGCCCGCGTATGGCGAGATGACCAAGCAGTTGATGGGGCACCAGCAACTGCTGACGCATCGGTTTTTGAAGGCGCCGTTTCGGGAGCAGCGCCACGGCAACTACCGCGTGCCGGTGCCCGACGATGCGCTCGCAAGGTGCTGGGGCTCGGGGCGCGACCCGGGCTTTCCGGGCCTGAACCTGGAGCGCACGCAGTGCCAGGCCGACAGCGATGTGGTGGCCGGTGACTTCAACACCGGCGCGGTTCGCCTGGCCTACGAGGCCTACAACGCCCCCACGCTGGGCGCCGTGCGGTTTGCCCGGGTGTTTTCGCAAAGCTTTGCCAACGAGCAGTTGCCAAAACGCGGCAACCGCCACCAGACGGCGGCCGAGTGCAGTGAACGCTACGTAGACCCCGGCAGCCTGCCACTGCGTGCGGTGGTCTGCCTGTCGGCCTACCGCAAGCTGCCCGGCCTGTACAACATGACCATCCTGGCCGCTTCGGTCAACCAGCCCACACAAGGCGTGCTGGGCCGCCTGGACGTGCAAGGCATCGCTTTCGACAACGGCATGAAGCTGGCCAACCACTACCTGCAGGCGTTTCGCTGGGAGGCCGCACCATGATGCCGACCCTCGGAGTGATAGAAGCCTTTGACCGCCATGGCGCGCTGCTGGCACGCGCACCCATCACGCGCTGGCCCGTGACGGTGGGCCGGGGGCTCGACTGCGACCTGGTGCTGGACGACCCGTTTGTGGCGCCCACCCACCTGCGCATCGACCGCGCGGCAGACGGCCCCCGCATAGTGCAGGTGGAGGTGCTGGAGACCCGCAACGGCGCGCGCCTGCAGCGCAAGCACCATGGCAAAGGCGAACGCTTCGACTGGCCGGACGGCACACCGATCGACCTGGGCCGCACCCACATTGCGCTGCGCCTGGCCGACACGCCCATTGCCGACGAACAGGCCCTGCCGCAGTTTCCATGGCGCACGGTGGCCTCCACGGCCGCTCTGGTGGCCCTGGTGATGGCTGTGGCGCTGGGGTCGTCATGGCTGGAGGCACGCGACGCGTCCAAGTACCTCAAGTCGCTACCCGGCGTGCTGCTAAGCCTGCTGTTGTTCCTGGGCGTCTGGTCGGGCACGTGGGCGGTGGCCAACAAGGTGTTTGCCGGGCACTTGCAGTTCTGGCGCCATGTGCGCATTGCCTGCACGATGTACTTGGTGGCCGATGCGGTGCAGCTGGTGAGCCACTTTGCCGCTTTCACCTTCTCTTGGGAGACGCTGGCGCACCTGGCCTACCTGCTGATGGTTCTGGTGCTGGCCGGGGGGCTGTATGCCCACTTGGCCGCCGTGCTGCCGCGCCGCCGTGTGGGCCTGGCCTGGACGGTGGTGGCCGTGGTGGCGTTGGGCGTGCCGGCCTGGCTGGGTGCGCAGTGGCTCAACCGCATGCGCCTGTCGGACGCGCTGTACATGAGCAGCCTGTTCCCGCCCAGCCTGCGCGTGGCCCCTGCTGTGCCGGTGGAGCAGTTTCTGCAAGACACCGAGTCGCTGCGCGGCAAACTCGACCGCCGCCTGCGCGACGACGGGCATGCGGACGATGACGAATAAGTAGCTAACAGCAGCGCGCAGAACGATCCGCCGCAGTTCCCCCATCAACGTCTACCTGACTCGCCCATGCGCCGCCGCAAGCTACATCACCACGTCTACGTGGTCGAACTCTCCAAAGACGTGCTGCTGGAGCCGCGCTTTCGCCGGTGCAACCCGGGCTACATCGAGGGCAAGCCCTGCGTGTACGTGGGCATGACGGGCCTGGACCCGGACGTGCGGTTTGACAAGCACAAGGCGGGCATTCAGGCCAACCGGTTCGTGACGCAATACGGCCTGCGCCTGCTGCCCGACCTGTATGAAGGCTTCAACCCGATGAGCTACGAGGACGCCGTGGACCGGGAGATCGAGATTGGCATCGACCTGCGGTCGGCGGGGTTTGGGGTGTGGCAGGCCTGAGCCCGATGTTTTCGCGCTCCAGTGGACGAACTTCCTTCTTCTTCGAATCGGGTGCACTCTACTTTTGATAGCTGCCAGCGCTTATCTATCAAGCGCTGGCGGCCAATTTCATTCAAATTCATTGGCCCTGGGCTTCGCGGGCGGCGTCCGGCAGTGCCCTTCCGCGGCCAGCACAGAAGGCTACACACCGCCAGCCTCAGTGCACACGCCCCCGCACAAACTGCAGCGTGGTGTGGGCCACGCGTTCCCCCAGGTGCCGCGCCGTGGCCAGGTCTGCCTCCGGCGGCACCACATCGGCGCCCTGGTCGGTGTTCGACTGCGCCGCGGCGCCCAGCCAGAAGCCGAGGCGGTTCAGGTCTTCTTCCGACCCAGTGGACGAGCAGTTGCCCGGGGGCAGTGCCAGGTTCACCCAGTGCATGCCGTGCTGCGCGGCAAACAGGGCCATCTGCATCAGGGTGGAAAGCTTGTCCCCCGAGCGCGAGCCAGAGTTGGTGAAGCCTGCGGCGATCTTGTCCTTCCAGCCCAGGCCCTTGGCCATCACCACGTTGGACGTCGCTTCCTGGAAGGCCTTGAACTGCGCCGAGGCGCTGGCGACATAGGTGGGCGCGCCGAAGATGATGGCGTCGGCAGATGCCAGGTCATTCCATCGTGAAGGCGCTTCCTCCACCGTCATCAGAAGGGGCTCGGTGCCCTCAACCTGAGCCACGCCTTCTTTCACGGCCTGGGCCTGCCGCGCCGTGTGGCCGTAGCCGCTGTGAAAGACGATGGCGATGCGTACACCTGGGGTGCGGGTGGTTTGGGGAGTGGGCGTGGTCATGTTCATGCTTGAGTTCATAGGTTGAGAAACTGTGGGTGAGGGGATGGGGATGTTGGGTGGGCTTTAGTGGCCGTGCACCACCTGCTCCAGGCGCTCCAGAATGCGCGGCCACAGGCCGCCCATGCGCTCGAAACTGATGCCGTCGTTGGGCCGGAAGCCCGCCTGCTCCATGCGCAGCAGCGTGCCGCCGTCGTGCTCCTGCAGGGTCCAGGTGATGTGGGTGATAAGCCCGTTGGCCGACTCGGTGCCGTTGCCCCAGCGGTAGGCAAGCTGGCTGGGCTCCACCACCAGCGTCACCTCGCAATGGGTCACGCCCGACCAGCCGGGCAGCGGCTGCGCGCGCACCGTGAAGCGGTGTCCCACCTTGGCCACGAAGTCGTTCTGCATGAGCCATTCCTCCATCAGCCAGGACTGCGTGAGCGCCCGCCAGACCTTCTCGCGCGGGTGGGGTATCTGCCGCTCGAACACCAGGGACCGGGTGCCTGGCGCAGCGTGGGCGGTGGCGTGGGATCGGGTTGCGTCAGCCATGGCGCACCGCCTGCAAGGTGAACGCGACGGCAGGCGCCGGGCTGGAAGGGTGATGGCGGTTCTGCATGGTGTTTTCGGTGGCGTGGAGTTGCGCAGTCATTGGTCCATGCGTCCCAGCAGGTTCTCGAGGTCATCCAGGCGCTGGTTCCAGAAGCCGGCATAGACGCTCATCCAGTCCACCAGGGGCGCCAACCCTTCGCGCCGCACCTGGTAGTAGGTTTCACGCCCCGCTCGGCGGTCTTCCACCAGCCCCGCGCGTTTGAGCACGGCCAGGTGCTTGGACACCGCAGGTTGCGAAATGTGGGAACGCCCCGTCAGCACATTCACGGTCTGCTGCCCCTCCCGGGATAGCTGCTGAAAGATGGAACGGCGCGTGGGGTCCGACAACGCCGCGAAGGTCAGGTCTTCAGGGGATTTCACAGGATATAACTCATTGGCTATGGATGACGAATAATAACCAAATGGCTATGAATTGGTCAACCCTCCACAAAAAGATGCAGGCGCGCTGCGCGGAACACGGCATGGTTTGTGCGGCGCACCGGGGCGGCACGACAATGCAGGCCCACACGACCCATCCATCCGCTGCGGGCCGGGGAATCCGCCCGTGGCACCCACCCTTTGTCCTTGCCCATGAATTTCGCAGACCGCCTCAAGCAACTCCCCACCGCCAGCCACCTCGCCGCACTGCACCTGCTGGGCGCGGGCGATCAGGTGCTGGCCACCATCGAGAACAAGCCCGGCCAGACGGGCTCGCTGGTGGTGTACGCCGCGCTGGCGGCGTTGTATGGCGGCCGTATCACGCCTGCGGCCGCCACCCTGGGGCTGGAGTGGTATGCCGAGCACGTGGCCGATGCGCAGGCGTTCCCAGGCAAACACCCCAACATCGACCGGCTGCTGGCCTGGGCACGGGGCAGCGAGAGCTTCGGGGTCCGCACGGTTTCAGCCTGAGACAAAAAAATCCGCTGTGCCAGCGGCAGGCTGTCGAAAATGCGCAGGCCCGTTCGTCGTAGGGGTGTGAACACGTTGAATGAGCGATATCGTTTGGCGGTTCACGCTTTCATCCACCCCTGATTTCCCCCAAGGAGACCCAGCATGACCACCCACACCACCACCGGCACAGTGACCCTGCACCGCGTGCTGCGCGCCCCGGCCGAGCGCATCTACCGCGCCTTTCTGGACGCCGACGCCATGTGCAAATGGTTGCCACCGCACGGTTTTACCGGCCGCGTGCTGAGCCTGGATGCGCGCGTCGGCGGCACTTACCGCATGCAGTTCACCAACCTGAGCAGCGGCGGCACGCACGCGTTTGGCGGCGAATATGTGGAACTGGTGCCGGGCGAGCGCATCGTGCACACCGACCGGTTTGACGACCCCAACCTGCCGGGCGAGATGCGCACCACCATCCAGCTGAAAAAGGTGATCGTGGGAACCGAGGTGTCCATCGTGCAAGCGGGCATTCCAGCGGTGATACCCACCGAGATGTGCTACCTGGGCTGGCAGGAGTCACTGCAGTTGCTGGCGCTGCTGGTGGAGCCGGAGATTCCGGGGGAATAAGCCGTCTCACGCCGGGCAGCGAGCGCTGCCCAAGGGCAAGGCGGGCGGGCACCACCACAGGTATTGCATTGCGCCGCCCGCCTTCTGTTTCAGTGGTTTGGCCGGGCCTCCGCCCACCGCCACGCCCTCGTCAACCGCTTACTTCAACCACTTGTCAGCGGCTTGCTTGATGGTGCCCCGGCTGTCCACCAGGCCCCACACAAAGCCCATCACCCGCACATAGTCAGCGTCGTCGGTGGGCAGCATGAAGCCCAGGTAGTTCTTCGGGGTCAGCGGCGCATCGACGAACGCGGCGTGCAGGCGCGGGTCGGCCTTGGCGTAGTGCAGGGCTTCGTAGGTTTCGGTGATCATCACGTCGCCCTTGCCCTCGGCGATCAGCGCGGGGATCTCGGCGTTCTTGTCGTGCGTGCTGACCTGGGCGGTTTTCAGGTTGGCCAGCACATAGGTTTCGTTGGTGCCGCCGGGGTTCTTGATGACGCGCACGGTGGGCTGGTTCATGGCGTCCACGCTGGTGTATTTGGCCTTGTCGGAGGCGCGCACCAGGGCCACTTTGCCAAAGGGAGCGTAGCCGGGCAGCATGTCAAAGATGCGCATGCGATTGACGTTGCGGGTGATGCCGCCCACCGCCACGTCAAACTTGTCGCCCTGCAGGTCCTTCACCAGGTTGGGCCAGGTGGTGGGCACGTATTCGATCTTCACACCCAGCTCCTTGGCCATGGTCTCGATCACGTCGATGTCGTGGCCGCTGTAGCCCGCGTCGGTCTTGATGGCAAACGGGCGGTAGTCGCCGGGCGTGCCCACGCGGATGACCTTGGCCTCCATGATCTTGTCGAGCCGGGGGCCGGCTTGCGCGGCCTGGCTGAAGGCAAGGCATGCCGCCACGGCGGCTGCGGCAACGGCGAGGGTTTTCTTGGGGATCATTTCGAGGTTCTCCAGAGGATGAGGGACGGCTTGGCGAACGGACTGCCAACACATGAGATCGCGCATCAGATGCACAGACCCATGTGCCGGCCACCAGAATCGCAATCAACATTACAGCAGGCCCCAGGGCAAAAAACCTGGGGGCATGCACGGATGTGGTCGCACATGGCGCCGTGGCGGGCCACGGCCAGCGTTCACGGCCGTTTGCAGGCGCTTGCGAGCTTCAGCGCCACCACCCTCCACGCAACGCAATCGGCGTGCCATGCAGGCCGCACAGCACCGGTGCCAATGCGTTCTGGCACCGCCCTTGGAAACGCTCTATTTTTTATAGCGCATTGCGCTTATCCAATAAGCGCTACACGCCCATTTCTTTTCAAACTGGGTTACCCTGCCCAGTTCAGCAACAAGGATTCGCCATGAAAAAACTCAACGTCACCATCCAACTCGAAATGACTGTGCCCGACGACTGGGAGCTGGCGGACACCTCCGAAGGCACGCCCGTCATCAAGCTGCCCGATGGCAAGTACATGGACATCGCCATCGAACCGCTGTTTGCGGCCGACCCTGAAGACCTGTGGGCCAGCACCGAAGACGAGGACGTGTTGGACGACATCCTCGACATGGTGGACAGCGAAGCGGTGACGTACGAGTTTGTGACGCACTGATCCGCAAGGCGGAAATGCCCGCTGGGGTGCAACGACCCCGGTCGGCGTATCAGCCGCCACGCGTCACAACTAGACAACTACACTTTTTATCGCACCTGGCGTCTCGACCACAAGCGCTAGCAGCGGATTTCATTCAAGCATCGTCACAACTGCGACCGCATCCAGCCCGTCAACATCTCGTACACCTTCTCCCGCAGCGGCCGGTCTCGCCAGGCCTCGTAGGTCACGCGGCGTGACCGCTTGAGGTCGTCTTCAAACACCTGTGTCTGGCGCTGCGCAAACATTGCATCGTACACATTGAGGTTGGCCTCATCGTTCAGGCGGAACGACCGGTTGTCAAAATTGGTGGAGCCCACCGACACCAGCAGCTGGTCCACGATCATGACCTTGCAGTGGTACATGGTGGGCCCGTATTCATAAATCTCGGCGCCCGCCTGCAGCAGCGAGCCCCAGGTGGCGCGGGATGCGGCCTTTACGGTTTCGGTGTCGGTGTGTTCGCCAGGGGTCACCAGGCGTACGCGCACGCCGCGCGCCAGGGCGTCCATGAGCAGTTTGTGGGTCAGTTCATCGGGCACGAAATACGCTACCGACAAATCCAGGCTGCGCTCGGCCGCCGTGATAGCCAGGTGGTACATGAGCTGCATGCTCTCGCTGCCGCTCGATGGCGAGCTGGAGAACATCTGCGCCTTTTGCGTGCCCGCCGCAGCGATGGCCGGAAAATACGCCTCGCCATGCAGCACCTTGCCGGTGACCTTGAGCCAGTTGTCCAAAAACGTGGCCTGCATCTGCGCCACGGCGGGGCCACGCACCAGGTAGTGCGAGTCGCGCCAGTGCTCCGGGTCTTGCGCGTGGCCCGTCCACTCGGGCGCAATGCCGACCCCGCCGGTAAAGCCCACCTGCCCATCCACCACCAGCAGCTTGCGGTGCGTGCGGTTGTTCAGGCGCGCCAGGTTGTACCAGTGCGGTTTGTGGAATTTTTCGATCTGTACCCCGGCCTCTTTCATCTCGGCCAGGTAGCTCTCTTCCATCTTGGCGCTGCCCACCCAATCAAGCAGCACGTGCACGGGCACGCCGGCGCGGGCGCGTTCGCTCAGGGCGTCGGCAAACTGCTTGCCGATGTCGCCCGACCAGTAGATGTAGGTTTCGAAGGTGACGCTCTTTTGCGCGGCCTGGATGGCGGCCAGCATGGGCGGAAAGATCTGGTCGCCATTGAGCAACTCGGTCACCTCGTTGCCACCCACGATGCCCGGGCCCAGCAGGCTGCCCAGGGCGCGTTCGAACTGAGGGTGGGCGGTGCTGTACAGGCGCGGCAGTTGTTGCTGCACTTTTTTCTCGCCCGCCGTGAAGTTGAGCGCCAGCAACACCAGTGCGCCCGTGGCCAGGGCCGTGAGAAGAACAGTGAGCATGGTGGAACGGCGGCGGTGGGCGGCTTTCGGCATGGCGCGATGGTAGGCGGCGCCCTGTGGGCGCAATGTAGGCGGACACCGCCAACGCCGGGGGCACAATTGCCGGTGTTGGTCGCGACAGCGGTCGCGTCACCCCCGCCCCCCAAACACATCCCGCTGCATATTTGCCGTTGCCCTGCCGTGTCTGAATCTGCCCGCCCTGCCCTCTTCCACCCCGCCATCTCCATCAACCGCCGCAGCGCCCTGGTGGGCGCGGCGGGCCTTCTGGCGCAGCCCGCCATGCTGGGACTGCTGCACGCCAAGCCCTTGCCACCCGCGCCCACGGTGTGGCCCCAGGCGCTGCAGGTGCCGGGAGGCGTGGCACGGCTGTCGCTCGGGCCCGCGGCCACGCGGCCGGTGGCGCAGGTGCGCCAGGGTGATGTGGATGTGCCGCTGCGGGTGGTGGGCGATGCCATCGAATGGACGGCCATCGTGGGCATCCCGCTGGCCGCTACGCCCGGCGATGCGTTCATCACTGTGTTGGCCGACGGCGGCGGCAGCCCGCGCCTGGTGCACTACACCGTGGCACACAAGCAGTACAAAGAGCAGCACCTGCAGGTGTCGCCGCGCACGGTGGACCTCTCGCCCGAGGACCAGGCACGCTACGAGCGCGAGCGCGACCACCAGGCCGGGGTCATGGCCACCTTCACCGAGCAGCCTGCGGGCCAGGCGCAGCCATCACTGCGCATGCGCGTGCCGGTACCAGGGCGGCGCTCCAGCTCGTTCGGGCTGCGGCGCGTGTTCAACGGCCAGCCACGCAATCCGCACAGCGGCATGGACATCGCCGCCGCCACGGGCACCCCCATCGTGGCGCCGCTGCCGGGCCGCGTGGTCGACGTGGGCGACTACTTTTTCAACGGCGGCACGGTGTGGCTGGACCATGGCCAGGGCTTGCTGACGATGTATTGCCACCTGAGCAGCATGGACGTGCGCGTGGGCGATGTGCTGCAGGCGGGCGAGGCCTTCTGCAAGGTGGGCGCCACCGGCCGCGTGACCGGCCCGCACCTGCACTGGGGCGTGATGCTGAACCGCACCATGGTGGACCCGGCGCTGTTCATCCCCGCATAACTACCATTTTGATAGCTGCTTGCGCTTGATGGACAAGCGCCAGCGGCCAATTTCATTCAAAACATCACTCCCCGCATGACCTCGCGCCTGATCCGCTTCAACAAACCCTATGGCGTGCTGAGCCAGTTCACCGCGGAAGGCAAGTGGCAGGGCCTCAAGGACTACATCGACCTGCCCGGCGTGTATGTGGCGGGGCGGCTGGATGCCGACAGCGAAGGGCTGCTGCTGCTCACGAACGACGGCCCGCTGCAGGCCCGCATTGCCGACCCGCGCTTCAAGATGGAGAAAACCTACTGGGTGCAGGTGGAAGGCATCCCCAGTGATACCGCGCTGGCCGCGCTGCGCAGCGGCGTGGTGCTGAACGACGGCCCCACCCTGCCCGCCCGTGCACGCCTTCTGGAGCCCGCGCCTGCCGTGTGGCCGCGCAACCCGCCCATCCGCGAGCGCAAGGCCATCCCTACCGCGTGGATCGAACTCGTCATCCGCGAAGGCCGCAACCGCCAGGTGCGGCGCATGACGGCCGCCGTGGGCCACCCCACGCTGCGGCTCATCCGCGCGGCCATCGGGCCCTACACGCTCGACGGGCTGGCGCCGGGCACCTGGGCCGATTGAATCGAGGCAGCTACGCCGCCACGGTATCCATGCGGCGCGACAGTGCCGATCCACGCGCACGCAGGAAGGCACGCAGCCCCTCGGCATAGTCCGCGCCCACGGCCTGCTGCACCGAAGCGCGCGCGGCCAGCGCAGCGCGCCAGTGCAGCACACGCGGCAAGCCTTGCCAGAGCCCCAGGTCATCCACGCCCGGCAACGTGTCAATGACGTCGAAGTACCGGAACACGGGGCCGAACACCACGTCCACCATGCCGAAGTCCAGCCCCGCAAAGTACGGCCCCGGCCCGCTGAATTCACCCAAGGCATCTTCAAGCTGCACGAAGCGGCTACGCAACTCCTGCGCGCGGGCCTGCAGCGCGGCTTCATCCGGCGCAACGTAAAAAGCGCCGATGGTGTTGAGCACCGTGGAGCCAAATTCCATCCACGCACGGTGGCGGGCGCGCTGCAGCGGGTCCTGCGGGTGCAGTGTGGGCATGGCGACCTCGTCCAGGTACTCGCAGATCACCGCCGACTCGAACAGGCTCTGGCCGCGCACTTGCAGCACGGGCGTCTTGCCCAGCGGCGAGAGGGCCACGAACCAGTCGGGTTTGCGCGCCAGGTCAATGGTGCGGCGCTCGAACGGGAGTCCCTTCTCGTGCAGCACGATGGCCACGCGCTGCACATAGGGGCACAGTGCATGCGAGACCAGCGTGAGCGCTGGCACAGCGGCCACCTCTGCGCTCACGATGCCAGCCCCTCGGCACGCAGCGCGGCCTGCACCTGCGGGCGGGCCGCCACGCGCGCCATCCAGGCCTGCAGGTGCGGGTAGGCCGTGAGCGGCATGCCCAGCAGGTGGGACCAGTTGACGATGGTGAAGCCATACGCATCGGCCACGCTGTACGCGCCCGCCAGGAAGTCGCTGTGCGAAAGCACGCCATCCATCTCCACAAAACGCGCGGCCAGCTTGGCCTTGGCGGCCTGGCGCGTGGAGTCGGCCGTCTCCTTGTGCCACAGCCAGGGGCTGAAGCCCTTGTGCAGCTCGGTGCTGATGAAGGTGAGCCATTCCAGCACGGCCAGGCGCTCGCGCGAGCCGGGCTTGCCGATCAGCGCCTGCGCCGGGTCCAGGTCGGCCACGTACTGCAGCAGCGCCGCGCCTTCGGTGTGGCGCGACTGGTCGGCCAGCTCCAGCAGGGGCACATAGCCACGCGGCGAAATGTCGAGGTAGCTGGCACCGGTCTCGGTGGTGTGGTGGGCCAAATCGACCTTGACCAGGTCGAAGGGAACACCCACCTCGCGCAGGGCGATGTGGATGGCCAACGAGCAGGCACCGGGGGCGTAGTAGAGCTTCATGGGGGCAGGTCTTTCTGTGCAAAAAAGAAGGTGGGAGGTGTCGCCCCTTGGCACCCATCGGTACCTATTTGTATGCGGCGACAGGCAGAATTTATGATTGCATCAACGCAAACAAAATACGCATCTATGAAATCATCCATTGCACCTGCGCAATACCAACTGGGTGCTGCCGAGCTGGAGGTGCTGCTGGCCATGGCGCGCACCGGCACGCTGGCGGCGGCCGGGGAGCGGCTGGGCGTGGACGCGTCCACCGTGTTCCGAGCCATCCAGCGCATCGAACGTGGGCTGGGGCAGCCGCTGTTCGAGCGCTCACGCGCGGGCTACCGCGCCTCTGAGCTGGCCCAGGCCCTGGCAGAGCAGGCAGAGCGTGTGGAAGCTGCCCTGGAGGCCGCCCGCACCGCCGCGCAGACGCAGCCCGAGCAGGTCTCGGGCACGGTGCGCATCTCCACCACCGACACCATCCTGCAGGGCCTCATCGCCCCCGCCCTGCAGGTGCTGCAGCCCCGGCACCCGGCCCTGGTGTACGAACTGCATGCGGGCAATGAACTGGTGAGCCTGACGCGGCGCGACACCGACATCGCCGTGCGCGCCACAAAACGCCCGCCACAGCACTTGGTGGGACGGCAACTGGGCATGATCCGCTCGGCCCTGTACACGGCGACGGTGAACGCGGTGGCGATGTCGGAGGTGGAAGCCGGCCGTGCAGCCTGGGTCGCGCCCGACGATTCCATGCCCGACCACCCCTCGGTGCGCTGGCGCAAAAAGCAGTACCCCAAGGTGCAGCCCACCTACCGTGTGAACAGCCTGCTCACCGTGCTGGACCTGGTGGCCCGGGGCGCGGGCGTGGGCGTGCTGCCCACCTTCCTGGCCCAGGGCCGCAGCGACCTGCGTCCGCTCACCGGCTCGCTGCCCGAGTGCGACAACGAGCTGTGGCTGCTCACGCACCCGGAGTCGCGCCACCTGCGGCGCATTGCGGCGGTGTATGGGCATCTGGCGGACACGGTGGCGCTGCCCTGAGAACCTGTTCAAAATCTTTTCGGGGGTCGCGCTGGAGTGCAATCGGGATGAGTGGATGCCTTGGATGCGCCGCATGGGCTCATGCCCATGCAAGCAGCTGGGGCGTCCAATCGCCCGATTTCACGCCAACCCTTCGGGCAAGTGCCTTGCCGGGCGGTCTGCGGCGTTGCGGCGCTTGCGCGACCCCGAAGAGATCTTGAACAGGTTCTGAGGGCCTGGATCAAGCAGGCAAGGCCTCTCCAAACATCTCCAGCGCCGTGCCATGCAATGAGCGCAGCAGATCCACCGGGTCCACCGCCTGCGCCACGGCCAGCGCGCCGCTGTGTGCGTACGCAGGGGCAAGCAGGCGCTGGGCCACCTCGACCACAATGGGCGCCGTCACAGCGTAGATGTCCTGCCCGCGGACGCCAGCGGTGCGGGTCTGGCCACCCTGCACCAGCTGCACCATCAGTTCGAAGCGCTGCGCAGAGCGTCCGCTGTCGTCCGTGGCGGTGGGGGGCGGGGTGCCGGTGTCGCGGATGTCCTGCAGCGCCGAGCGGTTGAGCAGCGAGCGGATGTGGCCCACCGGCAGGTGGTGGGCGATGGTGATGACCTCGCTGAACGGGATTTCGACCATGGCCTGGCTGCCCAGGGGTGCGGCAAACGCCCAGTCCGGCACGTGCTCAGAAGGCACCAGCGGCACCAGGCGCCCGTGGGCCACCACCTGGCGCGGCACGGTGTTGCGCTCGCCCGTCTTGCGCGTGCCGGCCGTGGGCCACCAGCGGTCCAGCCCGATCGCCACGGTGATCTCGTCGATGGCGCCGGCAGATGCCAGTGCGCTGGCCAGCAGGTCGGCCAGACCGCCATAGAAGGCGGCTGCCGGAATCACCACCTTGCCCGCAGCGCGGGCCGGAGCATCGAAATCGGCCAAGCTGGCCTGCGCACTCGCCTGCTCCGCTGTCACATCGATGTAGTGGCAGCCTGCCCGCAGCGCGGCCTGCGCCACCGGGGCAGCCGTGTCGAGAAAGGGGCCCGCGCAGTTGATGACCACGGCGCAGCCGGCAAAGGCATGTTCCAGGCTGGTGGGGTCGGCCAGATCGGCGACGCGCCGGGGCACGCCTGGCGCAAACACCTCGTCCAGCCGGGCGGCGTCGCGCCCCACGGCCACCACGGGCAGCCCGCGGCGTTGTGCTTCCCGCACGACAAATTGGCCGGTGTGGCCGGTGGCGCCGTAAACGGCGATGGGGCGGTGTTGTTGCGGGTTCATGGTCATCCTTTGCGTTGGGTGGGTGGTTGAAATTAACGATACAGACCTGTCTGTTTGTTGAAGATTACAGACAGGTCTGTATCATGTCAAGCATGCGCACCACAAATTCACGTTCCACCAGGGACTTCTCCCCCACCAGCGGCCCGGCCCCGGGGACCGAGCCCGCCGCCGATGTCCGCAGCCGCATCCTCGACACCGCGTCCCGGCTGTTCTACGAACGCGGCGTGCGCGCCGTGGGCGTGGACCTGGTTGTGCTGGAAGCCGCCGTGGCCAAGACGAGCCTGTACCGCTACTTCCCCACCAAGGACGATCTCATCGTGGCCTTCCTCGAGCGGGAGGATGTCGAGTTCTGGGACCAATGGGACAGCGTGGCGGCCCAGTTCGCCGACGACCCCGCCGGTGAACTGGAGGCCCACATGCGCTGGATTGGCGAGCGCCTGGCCCGCTCCAACTACCGGGGCTGCCCCCAGATCAACGTGGCCGCCGAGTTCGCCGAGCAGGACCACCCTGCACGGCACGTGGCGCGGCGGCACATGCAGGCGCTGCGGGGCCGCCTGCACGAGGTCGCGGTGCGGTTGAAGGCACCCCACCCCGAGCAGCTGGCCGCCCAGCTTGCGGTGGTGGTGAACGGCGCATTCGTGAGCGCCGGACTGCTCAGCGCCGAAGAAGCCACCGGCGTGCTGGTAGCTGCCGTGCAGGCCCTGCAGGCCGGTGCCCGCAGCCCGGGCTAACCCCGGCCTGACATCTGCTGCCAGGCCGTTGTCAGCAGCCCCTCTCTACAGTGACCGTGCCCGCTTCGCCTGCACCGGGCCAGCGAACGTACCCACCCTCAGAGAGGAGCCCCCACCATGCCCCCGCAAGGCAACCACACCCACCCCGGCAAGACCCAGTTCTACGGCGCATCCAGCCTCGACGGTTTCCTCGCCACGCCCGACCACGACCTTGGCTGGCTGCTGCAGTTTGGCGAGATCGAGGGCTCCAGCTACCCCGCTTTCATCCGCGACGTGGGTGCGCTGGCGATGGGCTCGCACACCTACGAATGGATGCTCCGGCACGCCATCGACGCAGGCCAGCCTTGGCCCTATGCGCAGCCGACGTGGGTGTTCAGCTCGCGCACGCAGCGCGCCATCCCGGGTGCCGATGTGCGCTTTGTGCAAGGTGATGTGCGGCCGGTGCACCAGGCCATGGTGCAGGCCGCAGCGGGGCGCAATGTGTGGATCGTGGGCGGGGGCGAACTGGTGGGGCGGTTTTATGACGCGGGCCTGCTGGACGAGCTGATCGTGCAGATCGCACCCGTCACGCTGGGTGCGGGCAAGCCGTTGTTGCCGCGCCGGATCGCACAACCGGCGCTGCGCATGCAGTCGGTCGCAACGCTGGGCGGCCTCTTTGCGGAACTGAGGTACGAGGTGCCGCCAGCCCCACAACGCAACCCATAGCCGCAGTCTTAAAGCTATTATTTTTATAGCTACTTGCGCTTATCCATCCAGCGCCAGTGGCTCTTTTGATGCAAAAATCAGCTCAATCCAGCGGCACCGCCTTGTTCACGGGGTGCGACAGCACCAAGGAGGTCGAGACGCTGCCAAACGCCGCCAGCGCATCCACCACGCGCTCCAGGTCGGCGGGCTGGCCGAAGGCACAGCGCACCACAAAGCAGTCTTCACCCGTCACGCGCACGGCGTCCAGCACTTCGGGCAGGGACTGGAAAAGCTGCACATAGCGCGGGATGTGTTCGTGCGTGGTGCGCACCCGCACCACAGCCTGCAGGCCCAGGCCCACGGCGGCCAGGTTGATGCGGGCCGCATAGCCGGCAATCACGCCCGCGTCTTCGAGCTTCTTCACGCGTTCGCTCATCGCGGGCTGCGACAGGCCGATCTGCTTGCCCAGCGCCGACAGGCTTTGCCGCGCGTCGTGCTGCAGGGCCATGAGGATCTGTCGGTCTTTTTTGTCCAGCTCCACGGCCGTGCTTCCTTTGTTTTCTTGCGATGAGTTCAAGGTTTGGAGGACCGATTTCCGATGAGATCCTCTGGCCGAATCAGCGGCGATTTCCTATCGTTGGCGGGCAGTGATGGATCTGCTTTGACAACAAGGAAGTTTGATGACGACGCGACCTGTTTTGCTCATCCCGGGCATCTACAACTCGGGCCCCCAGCATTGGCAGTCATTGTGGCAAACCCGGCACGCGGGCGTGGCGCGGGTGGAGCAAGCAGACTGGGACCACCCCGACTGCGACACCTGGGTGCGCACACTCGACGACGCCATTGCCACATCGCCGCAGCCCCCCATCCTGGTCGCCCACAGCCTGGGCTGCCTGGTGGCGGTGCACTGGGCCGCACGCCACCCAAGGCCCGTGCATGCGCTGCTGCTGGTGGCCGTGCCGGACCCTGACGGGCCGAATTTCCCGGCCGACGCCCAAGGTTTTTCGCCACTGCCTGCCAAGCTACCCGCCCTGCCTACCCTGCCAAGACGGGTGCTGATGAGCAGCACCAGCGACCCGTATTCCACCCCTGGCTTTTCGGCGCAGTGCGCGCGTGCCTGGAACGCCGAGCACATGGTGCTGGGCGCGCGGGGCCACCTCAATGCCGACAGCGGCCTGGGCGACTGGCCGCAGGGGTGGGCGCAGGTGGCGCGCCGGCGCAGCGAGTGACGCCGGAGGCCCCCGCCCAGAGCCTCAGCTTCAACCGCCGATCGTTTGCGCCTGGTCCATCACGAGGTAGCGCTTGACCAGGTCAAAAAAGCTCTCGTAGAACGTGTCCTTGGAGATGGTCTCGCTGCCCACCTTGACCAGCGATTCGCTGCTGGCAGAAAAAGGCAGCGACACCGAGCCGATGGCGCCCACGCCCACGCTGGCCGAGTTGTTGGTCTTGCGCAGGGCGTAGGTGTCCTGCAGCGCCGTCACAAAGCCAAGGCTGACCTTGCCATCCGTGGCCTCGGGCACACACACCACGCGCACCACCATCTGCAGGTGCGATTCGGCTTCGGGCTGGAAGCTTTTTTTGCCCTCCACCAGCTCCGTCTGGTGGGTGGAGATGATGTAGCCCTGGCTCAGCAGTGCGCGGCGCGATGCCTCGCAGGTCTGCTGGGGTGTAGCGTCGAACAGGCGCGAGTAGGTTGCCACCGAGCCAAAACTCTCCTGCACCCCGAATGTCTTGGGCGTGGTTCCCACACAGCCCGCGAGCACAGCGGCCACGGCCACCCCCCCCACGGCAGCACCGGAGCGGAAGGTGAAACGGGTCGGGAAAAGACGGAAACGCAAGGGCGAGCACTCCTTCGGGGTCATCAAAATCATCCAAAAAAACGCCACTGCGGGGCATTCCGGGCGCGATGGGGCTCTGACGGCCTGCGCCGTGCCCGGTTCCCACGGATTCTAGAAAGGCTGGAGCCCGGCCCGGCCCAACGCCCTTGCCGGCCAAAGGGCTGAAAGCCCGGCGGCCCCGGCCCATCGCCCCCTGAGGTACCCCGTGCGCCCCGCTTTTTATCGCCCCGTGCTTCAAGGTATCAATTTGCAGCACCGGGCGGATGGCTGGCGCTGAATGCTACACTATTGATAGCTATAAGCGCTTGCAAATAAAGCGACAAGGGGCAATTTGATACAAAATCCAGCCCCCTGACCGCTCTGCAAGCGTTTCACCGTCCTTCCCCCCGTTTTTTCCTCTTCTTTTGCCGTGCCCCTTGCCTCATTGTTTTGCCTGGTCGTCGCCATCAGCGACGGCGACACCCTGACGGCGCGCTGCGGCGCGCCCGGCGCCTACCACCAGGTCAAGGTGCGCATCGCCGCCATCGACGCGCCCGAGTCGCGCCAGGCGTTCGGGCAGAAGTCGCGGCAGAACCTGGCACGCCTGTGCTTCAAGCAGCGCGCCGCGCTGCAACCGGTGGACGAAGACAGCTATGGCCGCACGGTGGCCAATGTGCGCTGCGGTGGCGCCGATGTGGCCACGGCCCAGGTGCGCGCGGGCCTGGCCTGGGTGTACACGCCCTATGCAGCCGCGCATCCGCACCTGGCACCGCTGCAGCGGCAGGCGCGCAGCGGCGGCGCGGGCCTGTGGTCGCAGCGGCGCCCACTGGCCCCGTGGGACTATCGGCACCGGCACAGCCAGCATTGACGACAGGCGGCTCCTGGAGAGTGGATCAGGTGCGCAGCAGTGCCAGCACCCCCTGGGGCATCTGGTTGGCCTGCACCACCATGGCGTTGCCCGCCTGCTGCAGGATTTGCTGGCGGGCCAGGCTGGCGGTCTCTACCGCGAAATCCGTGTCGACAATGCGCGAGCGGCTGGCGGACAGGTTTTCGCTGCCGATCTGCAGGTTGGCAATGGCCGACTCCAGGCGCGAGGACTGGGCGCCGATGACAGCGCGCTGGCTGTTCACGTAATCCAGCGCGCGGTCCACCGACACGATGGTCTGCGCGGCCGACGTGGTGACATCCAGCGTGTTGCGCAGCCCCATGGCCCCCAGGCCCACAGCGCCCACGCGGGTCTCGAGCGTCTGGTTGGCATTGGCGCCCACCTGGAACACCTTGGTGCTGATCGCGCTGCCAGAGGTCGCAATGTTTTCGTACGTCTCGGTAAAGCCCTGCAGCGCGTCTTTGCCCGAACGGCTGCCCTGGTTGGGGATGGCCGCCTTGGCATCGCGCACCATGCCACCGTCCACGTCGGCACCGCCAATGGCGCCGGTGTCGGCATTGTTCAAATCAAACGTGCCGATGAAGGCCGCACCGTTGAGCGCGAACTGCGCCAGCACATCCGCCCCGTTGGAAAAGGCCCCTGCCGATGCGGCGGCAATGGCGGCATCCAGCGTGGCGCCGGGGTTGTTGCCCATGTAGCTGAGCACGTCCTTGATGCCCGTCCCGCCCGCGGTCTTGATGCGGTCGTGCATGTAGCGCACCGCCGAATAGCTGGCCGAGTAGAACTCGCTGGTGTTGGTGGGCCCGCCAATGGCCGCCACCACGGCAGCCACGCCGAGGTTGGCCACGTCACCGCGCACGCGCTCGTCGGCGCCCTGGATGAACTCGGCCGAGCCTTCGGCAAACCACAGGTGGTTGCTGGTGATGTCCTGCCAGTGGGTGGACCGGGCCATCACGGCGTGCACCATTTCATGGCCGATGATGCGGTCGTTGTAGTACGGCGCGCTGCCGCCATTGGGCATGTTGGGCGGTACGAAGTCGGCCATGTCCACCTGCAGCACCAGGTTGTTGCCGCGCCCCTGCCCGTCAAAGCCGGTGACCTGCACATAGGCGGCCACGCCGCCCGCGTTGTCGGTGAAGCCGGTGTAGCGGATGTCCAGTGCCGCGCCATCCGCCTCGATGCCGTAGTAGCTGCGGATGAGGTTCTCGCTGCTCTCCAGCCAGCTGCCGGCACTGGTCAGGCCATCGAACACGGCCAGCAGGTTCTCGTCGCCCACAACGCTGGCCTCGGAGCGGTCGAACACGTCCATGCCATTGAACTGCGTGGTGCGCCCGGTGCGGTCGATCTCCTGCGCCAGCCGCGTGACCTCGGCCTGGATGGCCTGCCGGTCGGCCGCGCTGTTGGTGTCGTTGGCTGCCTGCACGGCCAGCTCACGGATGCGCTGCAGGCTGGCCGTGACGCTCTGCAAAGCTCCCTCGGCCGTCTGCATGAGCGACACGCCGTCGTTGGCATTGCGCACCGCCTGGTTGAGCCCCCGGATCTGCGAAGTGAACCGCTCGGAGATCGCCAGGCCCGCCGCGTCGTCCTTGGCACTGTTGATGCGCAAGCCCGAGGACAGGCGCTGCACGGTCGTGGCCATGTCGCTCTGCGCACCGCCAAGCCGGCGCTGCGCATTCAGCGACATCACATTGGTGTTGATCGTCAACGCCATGGCACGCCCCGGGGACTCCTGGTCAAAGTAGATGAATAAAGAGACAAACGGTAAAAACCGGGCGAAGCGGCACGCCCAGCCCCACGCAGCAGCAGCGCCCAGGCCGGAAACCCGCTTCTTCCTCTCTGCCTTATCGACGGGCCAGGGCAAAACCTGAAGGCCCGTTTCTGCGGGTCTTTCCCCAAGCGCTCAGCGTGCAGGCGGCACAACCGCTAGCATCCAAGGGTCTTTCCCATCTGGCCCCACAGCACGCGCTGCCCCGGGCCGAGCCCGCTCCGTTTTCATGACAGCCCCCCATTCCCCCCCTGCAGCACCCGATGCCGAGACCTCCAGCGTCTACGGCCACTCCGGCTTCGTTTCCTTTCTGATCGCCCGCGTGGTGGCCGTGGTGGCCACCCAGGTGCAGGCCGTGGTGGTGGCCTGGCAGGTGTATGACCTCACGCGCGAACCGCTGGCACTGGCCTATGTGGGCCTGGCGCAGTTCCTGCCCATGCTGTGCCTGCTGCTGCCAGCGGGCGACCTGATCGACCGCTTTGACCGCAGGCGCATCCTGGCGCTCGCCTGGTCGGTGGGCGCGGTGTGCAGTGCGTTGCTGTGGTGGCTGGCGGGCCATGGGGCCAGCGGCGTGGCGGGCATCTATGCGGTGCTGGTGCTGTACGGCTGCGCACGCGCTTTTTCGGGCCCGGCCATGCAGAGCCTGCTGCCGCAGATCGTGCCGCGCGGCCAGCTCGCGCAGGCCATTGCCGCCAACAGCATGCTGATGCGCGTGGCCAGCATTGGCGGGCCGTTGCTGGGCGGTCTGCTGTATGCGCTGGGCGGCGGCGAGCTGACCTATGCCGTGTGCTGTGCCTGTTTTGTGCTGGGCGTAGTGTTGCTGCTGCGCGTGGTAGTGGCGCACGCCACGGCGCCCGGCCCCGCGCAGGGCACGATGTGGCAGCGTTTTGGCGCGGGCATCACCTTCATCCGCACCCGGCCCATCATCCTGGGCACCATCTCGCTGGATCTGTTTGCCGTGCTGCTGGGTGGCGTGGTGGCCTTGCTGCCCATCTATGCGCAAGAAGTGCTGCACGTGGGCCCCGCCGGCCTGGGCGCACTGCGCAGTGCCATGGCCGTGGGTGAGGTGGGTGCGGGGCTGTACCTGAGCATGCGCCCCTTCAACCGCCATGTGGGGCGCACCATGTTCATCGCAGTGGCCGTGTTCGGCGTGGCCAATCTGGTGTTTGCGCTGTCCACACTGTTTTGGCTGTCGTTTGCGGCGCTGCTGGTGGCGGGCGCGGCCGACATGGTGAGCGTGTACATCCGGGGGGCGCTGGTGCAGTTCTCCACGCCCGACACCATGCGCGGGCGGGTGAATGCGGTGAACATGCTGTTCATCGGCTCGTCCAACGAACTGGGCGAGTTCCGCGCCGGTACCAGCGCGTCATGGTTTGGCGTGGTGCCCGCTGCCGTCGTGGGCGGCCTGTGCACGCTGGGGGTGGTGGGCGGCTGGATGCTGGCGTTCCAGACCCTGCGCAAGGTGGACCGTTTTGAAGAGGCCGCACAGGCCACGGGCGCAGCGCCATAGCACTGAAAACCTGTTCTAAGACGATCGTGCCTGGGGGTTTGGAGATACCCCTCGATACATCCTCCCTGGCGTTTGTGTCGCGCAGGTAAAACCCGCCGTGCGGGCTTGCATGCGGGTGGTGGCGGCGGCACCATGCGGACAGCCATTTGCCGGCTGCCCGCGAGGCTCCATGACCCCCACTTACCCACTGCACCTCCACCGCCGCACCCTGCTGCTCGGCCTGGCGGGTTGCGCCGTCTTTGGCGCCCCACTTGCCACACAAGCCGCGCCCCTCGCAGCCGCAGTGCCCAACACAACAGGCCCGGGCGCCTGGAGCGCGGCCGACGAACCCACCCTGGCACACCTGCTGGACCGCGTGACCTGGGGCTGCACCGCGTCGGGTACGCAGGCCCTGGGCGCTATGGGCATTGGCGCCTACCTGGCGGCACAACTGCGCCCCGGTGCCAACGCCGCACTGCCCCGCGAGGCCCAGGCGCAGATCGACGCCATGGCCATCTCGCGCACCCCCATTGAAACGCTGGCGGCCGATATGGACGCCCGCAACCGTGCGGCCAAGGCCAGGCCCACCGAGGACGAACGCAAGGCCGCGCTGAAGGACTGGCAACAGGACATGCGCGCCCTGCAGCAGGAAGCCGCTGCGCGTTTTGTGCTGCGCGCGCTGTATTCGCCCGCCCAGCTGCGCGAAAAGATGACCTGGTTCTGGATGAACCACTTCAACGTGTTCGCGGGCAAGGGCAGCCTGCGCGCACTGGTGGGCGACTACGAAGAGCGCGCCGTGCGCCCCCATGCGCTGGGCCGATTTCGCGACCTGCTGGGTGCCACCGTGCGCCACCCGGCCATGCTGCGCTACCTGGACAACGCACAGAACGCCGCCGGCCGCATCAACGAAAACTATGCCCGCGAGCTGATGGAGCTGCACACGCTGGGCGTGGACGGTGGCTACAGCCAGCAGGACGTGCAGGAGCTGGCGCGCGTGCTGACCGGCGTGGGCGTATCGCAGCGCCCGCCCGGCGAAGAGCCCCCGCGCATGAAGCCCGCACTGCGCCGCCACTACGTGCGCCAGGGGCTGTTTGAGTTCAACCCTCAGCGCCACGACTGGGACCCCAAGACACTGCTGGGCCAACCCTTGCGCGCCGAAGGCCTGGCCGAGGTGGACGAGGCGCTGGACCGCCTGGCGCGCGCCCCGGCCACCGCGCGCTTCATCACACGCAAGATCGCGCTCTTTTTGGTGGGTGATAACCCGCCCCCTGCGCTGCTGCAGGCACTGGCCCGCAGCTTTGAACGCACCGATGGCGACATTGCTGCCGTGCTGGAGACGCTCTTCAACACCCCAGACTTTCGCGCATCGCTGGGCCAGCGTTTTCGCGACCCGGTGCACTACGTGCTGGCGGGCCTGCGCCTGGCGCACGGCGACGCTGTACTGCCCGGCACCGAGCCTGCGTTGGGCTGGCTGCAGCGCCTGGCCGAGCCCCTGTATGGCCGCGCCACGCCCGACGGCTACCCGCTGGACGCTGCGGCATGGAAGGGCTCGGGACAGATGTCCACCAGGTTCGAGATCGCACGCGCCATCGGTGCCGGGGTGGCCACCACCCCCATGCCCACCCCGCGCGAGAAGGAGATGAGGATGGCCGAGCAGTCCGCATCGCAGCGCACGCCCCCGCCGCTGGCGCAGAGTGCCTATGTGCGCGCCCTGCAGTCCACCTGGTCGGCCGCCACGCGCAATGCGCTGGCACAGGCGGCGTCGCCGCGCGAGTGGAACTTGCTGTTCCTCGCATCTCCGGAATTCATGCACGGCTGAGGAGATCACGATGCAACGCAGACACCTTCTTCAAGCCCTGGGCGCCAGCGCCCTCGGCGTGTACAGCGCCAGCGCGATGGCTGCCCCCCGCGCCCAGGACGCGCGCTTTCTGCTCGTGTTCCTGCGCGGTGGCTATGACTGCGCCAGCTTGCTTGTGCCCACGGCCAGCAGCTACTACTACGAGACGCGCCCGAACATCGCCATCGCCCGACCCGGGCAGGACGGCGGCGCGCTGGAGCTCACGGCCGACTGGGGCCTGCACCCTGCGCTGGCTCCATCGTTGCTGCCGCTGTACCAAAAGCGCCAGCTGGCCTTTGTGCCGTTTGCGGGCACGGACGACCTCTCGCGCAGCCACTTCGATACTCAGGACAGCATGGAGCTGGGCCAGCCGCTGGGCGGTCGGCGCGACTTCCGATCGGGCTTTCTGAACCGGCTGGTGGCCGAGCTGAACCCGCGCGCAGGCTCAGATTCCACCGCCACCGCAGCAGCAGGCGACGAACGCTTGGCGCGCCTGCTGCAGGCCGTACAGCCCATGGCCTTTACCAGCACCCTGCCGCTGGTGCTGCGCGGCGCGGTGGATGTGCCCAACACGGCGCTCAGTGCGGGCGCAGGGCGAACCGGCGTGGATGCGCGGCAGGCCGAACTCATCGAATCCATGTACCGAGGCACGGCGCTGGCCACGCCTGTGAACGAAGGTTTTGCCACCCGCGATGAGGTGGCCCGCACCATGCAGGGCGAGATGGAGGCGGCCAGCCGCAACGCGCTCTCCACCAAAGGCTTCGAGGGCACGGCCCGGCGCATGGCGCGGCTGATGCAGACGCGCTACCAGCTAGGGTTTGTGGACGTGGGCGGCTGGGACACCCATGTGGCGCAGGGTGCGGCCACGGGGCCGCTGGCCAACCGTTTTGAGGAACTGGGCCGGGGCCTGGCCGGCTTTGCCGACGAGATGGGCCCGGCGTGGAAATCCACCGTGGTCGTGGTGGTCAGCGAGTTCGGCCGCACCTTCCGCGAGAACGGAAACCGGGGCACCGACCACGGCCACGGCACCGTGTTCTGGGTGCTGGGCGGCGGCGTGGGCGGCGGGCGCATTGTGGGCGAACAGCAGGCGCTCACCGCCAGCACGCTCTTTCAGAACCGCGACTACCCGGTGCTCAACGACTACCGCAGCGTGCTGGGCGGGCTGTTCGCGCGGATGTATGGGCTGAACGCCGCCGCCGTGGCGCGGGTGTTTCCGGGAACGAAGGGCGCGGATCTTCGGCTTGTGTAGCCACACCCCAGCGCCCTACCTTCGATAGCTATATTTTTAATAGCCATCAGCGCTTATTCATCAATCGCCCACAGCCATTTCTACTCAAATTTTCGCCCCGGCTTCAGGCATTGAAGGTGCCGGTCAGCAGTTCAGGCAGGCGCTCGACCTTCATCTTGAAACCGCAGGCCTGCGCATGGCCACCGCCACCCATGCTTTCGGCCAGCGCGATGCAGTCAAAGTTGCGCTGTGCGCGCAGCCCCACCTTCACGCCCTTGTCGCCCGCGCTCCACATCAGCGCAAAGGTGCCGGTCTTGGCCGAGAGGATGTCGCCCACCAGGCTGTGGAACATGCCAGGTGCGTTCACCATCAGCCCGGTGATACCGTTGAACACCAGCGGCTGCGCGCCTTCGGCAATATCGGCGCAGAGCTTGCGGTACTTCTCATCCATCGCCGCACCACGCGCCATGAACAGGGTGAGCTGCTCGGGCGTGAAGGCTGCAATCTCGCGCCAGCGGGCAAAGCCCTGCTCTTCCATGTCGAGGGCGGAAAGGAACGCCGCGCTCTCGGCAAATTCCCACTTCCAGATGTCGCGGTCTTCCACGTACTTGAACAGCGCGGGCATGGGCTCGTGCGGGTGAAAGAACTCCCACGCCAGGCGCGCGCCCGACTTGCTCATGTCGAAGTGCACCACACCGCAGCGGCAGGCAAAGCCTGTGAGCTTTTCGGCGGCGCTCTTGTGGTGGTCCAGCATCACGAGCTTGGCGGCGCGCTCGTCGATGGCGGTCATCACCTCGGTGGCAAAAGAGAAGTCCAGGATGTAGACCGCGCGGCCTTGCACGGGCGGCAGGTCGTCCACGGACTTGACATCGCCGTGGTCGAGCCCCACGTACTCGGCCTGGTCGCCGTAGTACAACCATGCGGCCAGCGCCGCGCCAAAACCATCGGGGCAGTTGCGCCCGTGGTAGAGGATGAGCGGCTGGGGATCGTTCTTGTCGGGGGCAACCAGCAGTTGCAGAGGGAGGATGGTTTTCTTCGTCATGGCCTGCAATTGTCGCCGGGGTGGTGGCGCACTGCGAGCGCTATATGACCAAAGTAGCCGCCTGCCCGCCTGGGAACCAAGCCCGCCCGCTTTGCCTCCACCCTCCATCACCTCGCTTTTGCCACCAGGCCACCACCATGTTCCAGACCCTCAAAGACCTGCTCGACAGCCTGATGCAGCCCAACGCAGCCCCATCCAGCGAGGAGCGCGCCCACGCCGTGCAACTGGCCGCTGCAGTGCTACTGGTGGAGGTGGTGCGGTTTGATGCCGCCATGGACGACGCCGAGCGCACCGCCATGGTGACAGCCCTGCGCAGCAAATTTGCGCTGAGCGACGATGAACTGGAGCGCCTGCTGGAGCTGGCCGTGACCACATCCAAGACTGCCTACGACTACCAGCGCTTTACCAGCAGCCTGAACGAGCACTTCACGCAGCCACAGAAAGTGCAATTGGTCGAGGCCATGTGGCAGGTGGCGTACGCCGACGCCCACATCGACGCCAACGAGAACCACACCATCAGCAAAGTGGCGGGCCTGCTGCATGTGACGCATGGTGAATACATCGCGGCCAAGATGAGAGCGAAGGAAGCAGCACGCCTTTGAAGACTGCGAAGAGCCACAAGCGGCGGGTAGACAGTCTTGACATCCAAAGGCCGCGATCAGTATCTTCATTGCCATGAAAACAATGAAGCTGGTTGAAGTCGAAGGCGCGTTGCTGGCAGTGGAGTACGAGGCAAATCATGGCGGTACAGCCACTCCGGTTCTTTTCTTGCACGCCAACGTCGCGGATCGACGCATGTGGCAAGGGCAATGGGACTGGTTGGCAACCTCCCATCCTGTCATCAGCTACGACCGCCGGGGCTTTGGAGAGTCACACACCTTGAACCCCACGCCACACTCTCATGTGGCAGACCTTTGGAAAGTGATGGACTCTTTGGGATATGACCGTGCCGTGCTGGTCGGCTGTTCCATGGGTGGGCGTGTCGCCATTGACGCCGCACTGGCTCAACCGGACAGAGTCAGGGGCCTGGTGGTTGTCGCGCCCGGAGTCAGTGGTGCGCCAGTCCCCCAACACTGCGATTCAGTGAACGCCCTAATGAACGCAATAAGCGCTGCTGCGCATCAGGGTGATCTGGACACCAAAAACGAGCTTCAGGCGCGTCTTTGGCTGGACGGCCCCTTGAGCCCACCGGGGCGAGTAGAAGGGGCGATTCGGCAACTTTTTCTGTCGATGAACGGATCCGCCTTGCGGGCGGCACATCCTGGTATGGCATCCGAAGAACCTTCGGCATGGGAGCAACTGGAAGCGATCAAGCCCCCCGCCCTCGTGATGTGGGGAGACCTTGACCTGCCGCACTTGCAGGAGAGATGCAAGCTGCTCGCGCACCGCATACCTGCGGCGCAAAGCATGGTGCTTCGAGCCACAGCGCATTTGCCGGCGCTGGAAGACCCGCAGCAATTCAACGCAGCTTTGGGACGATATCTTGGAAGCTTCTAGCTGTCGGGTCGGGTTTGTCCAGGCTTCTCGTACATCAGCCGCTGCACGCAGATCGAAGAGCCTCTGGAAGCTTTCGACCATTCACAGACACCGCTACACCGGCAGCCAGCGCCACCAGAACGGCTTACGCTCTTCTCGGGCGCCCCTGGCCTGCAGCAGCGCAATGAACTCGCTGCGCTGGTAACGTCGGGCCGCCTGCAGGGGCGTCATGTCATCAAAGTCGGACTTGAGCTCTGGGTCCGCCCCATGCGCCAGCAGGTAGTGCGCGATCTCGTTGTGGCCGTGGATGAGGCTGGCCACCAGCGGCGTGCACAAAATCTCGGGATGCTGGTAGTTGGGGTTGACGCCAGCGCTGATGTGGTGGCACACCAGCGCCAGGTCGCCCGCCACGGCGGCGGCATACATGTCTTTCCAGTCTCCTGCCGACATGGGGTCTCCTTGTTTTGTTTTTCGGTTTGGCGAAGAGTGCAGCGCGGGTCGATGCACATGCACCCAGGCCAGGGGGCTCCACGGTAAACCGTCGGCATTCTGGCACGCCCTGGCGCATGGCTGGTGGCGCAGAGAACTACTGCACCCGGCCCAGCTGCTACACCGCTGCCATGGCCCTTTCGCGTTCGGCGGCGGACAGCACACGCACCGCCACCACGGGCACGCCAGCGGCTGTGAAGAAAGGTGTGCGGCGGTAGCTGCCATTGAAACGCGCTGCGGCAATGCGGGGCATGAAGCCCAGCAGCGCCTTCAGCTGGCTCCAGCCCGTGCGGGGCGGCGTGCCCTTGGCGCTGGCGGTCTCCAGGTGCATCTGCACTGGCACAAACGCAGGCGCAAGCGGTGCGCCGCCCGCGCGCAGGCACAGATGGACCAGGCCCACATAGGGCATGCGCCAGTCGCGCCCCGTATTGGCCAAGGGGGTGTTGCAGCAGCGCGCATACCAGCGCAGCAATCCCGCCTCAGACAGCGACACGCAGGCCAGCTGGTCGGTGCCACTGGTGAAAGACACGTTGCGGGCATGCGTGCCCACCACCTCGGTGCCGGCCAGAGCGTCCAGCACCGCGTCGGGCTGCCCCAGATGGTGGGCATAGGCCTGGCAGTCCCGGCAATAACAGATGGCGTGGATGGCGGAGCGCGTGTCGGCCACTTCGCCGACGACCTTGGCACACTGGCATTGAAAGCGATGGATCATGAAGCCCCCTCTGGTGGACCGGGAGCTTATCGCCCCTGCTGCCAGAATCTGTCAGCAGTGTGCAGACCAAGCCATGCGGGCGCCCTGCCCTCCGCCGTGTAGTAAAAACGATGCCCCCGATAAGCCCCAGCCCCCCGGCATCGGCCATGCCGTCGTGCGGTTGGGCCTCCGTCCGTAGTTTCTCGCGTCATTTTTTCTCTCTTCTTCCATGCCTCCTCTGCACATTCTCTGGCGCGATGAGCACCTGGTGGCCGTCTACAAGCCTGCGGGCTGGCTGGTGCACCGCACAGGGCTGGACGCGGGCGAAACACGGTTTGTGATGCAGACCCTGCGCGACCAGCTGGGCCAGCATGTGTACCCCGTGCACCGACTCGACAAGGGCACCTGCGGCGTGCTGGTGATGGCGCTGCACAGCGACTCGGCGCGAGCGCTGTCGCAGGCCTTTGAGCACGGCGCCACGCACAAGCGCTACCTGGCCATGGTGCGCGGCTGGGCGCCCGGGGTCATCGAGGTGGACCACGCCTTGAAGCCCGACGATGCCCCGGCCGATGCGGCCGTGCAGGAGGCCCACACGCGCTTTCGGCGCCTGGCGCAGCTCACGCTCGACGAGGCCAGCGATGTGCGTTTTGCTACCACCCGCGCCTCGCTGGTCGAGGCGATCCCCACCACCGGGCGGCGCCACCAGATCCGGCGCCACCTCAAGCACCTGGCGCATCCCATCCTGGGCGACGCGACACACGGCAAAGGCCCCCTCAACCGCTGGTGGGCCGAGCGGCTGGGGCAGCAAAGGCTGTGGCTGCATGCATGGCAGCTGACGGTGCCGCACCCGGTGTCGGGGGTGGTCATGACCTTCGACAGCGGGCTGCCATGGCCAGGGCTTGCTGGATGGGGTGCCGGGAAAACCACTGCAGAGGATACAAACACCAGCCCCAGCGCCGACTGGCAACGCCTGTTTGAACGGTTGCCATGGGAAGAGACACTGGGGACGCCCGGAGCACCGTAACCCGGGCGACACGGCGACCCCACGCCCGTCGAAATAATGGGCTCTCCAAAAAACAGGAGACTCCGTTCATGACCCCACCCGCCACCAACCGCGTCCTCGCCCACACCGGCGCGCGCTACCCCATCATCCAGGCGCCCATGGGCTGGATCGCGCGCACGCAGCTGGCCTCGGCGGTGTCCCGCGCGGGCGGGCTGGGCATCATCGAGACGTCCTCCGGCGAGACGGCCAACTGCCAGGCCGAGATCACGAAGATGAGCGCGCTCGGCCTGCCGTTTGGCGTGAACCTGCCCATCCGTTTTCTGAAAGACGACGCCATGCTGCGTTTTGTCTGCGCATCGGGCGTGAAGTTTGTGACCACCTCGGCGGGCAGCCCGGCCAAGTTCATCGCGCCGCTCAAGGATGCGGGCATCACCGTGTACCACGCGGTGCCCACGGTGGATACCGCGCTCAGGTGTGTGGACGCAGGCATCGACGGCCTGGTGGTCGAAGGTGGTGAAGGCGGCGGCTTCAAGAACCCCGAAGAGGTCTCCACCCTGGTGCTGCTGCAGGCCATCCGCGCGCGGGTGGATGTGCCGCTGGTTGCGGCCGGTGGCATCTGCGACGGGCGCGGCATGGCGGCGGCTTTTGCGCTGGGGGCCGAGGCGGTACAGATGGGCACAAGGTTTGTGAGCTGCGCCGAAAGCCCCGTGCACGCCAACTACAAGAACGCCATCGTCGATGCGGGCGTGACCGGCACCTGGATGCTCAACACCAAGGCCAGCCCCTGTATCCGCGCGCTCAAGTCGCAGCGCACCCAGGCCATCCACGAGGCAGGCCTCATGCCCGCCGATAGCTTTGCGGGCATCCAGCGCGTGTACTTTGAGGGCGACATGGAGGCCGCGCCTGCGCTGGCGGGGCAGACCGCCGGTCTCATCGACTCCGTCAAGACGGCCCAGCAGATCATTGAAGAGACGGTGGCAGAGTTCTTTGCGATCAGCCAGCGCATGGGCGCCTTGGCCGCAGCGCGGTCGTTTGGCTGAAGGCCACCGCGGCGCGCAACGGACTGAGCCTGCGGCCTAAGCCGCCTTGGCCCCCAGCGCGCGCATGCGCGCCTTCCACTTGGCAACCCCATCGTCGCCCAGTTGCTCCACGCTGCCCACCAGCGTCTCGTGCACTGGCGCAATGCCCACAAAGCCCAGGATATTGCGCTCCAGCGACTTCACGCTGTGCGCGCGGAAGTACCAGCGGTAGACCAGCGCTGGCATACCCATGGTGACCACCACCCGGGCACTGCGGCCGGTGAGCCCCTTGCGGCCAAAGGGGTTGCTGCCTTCGGTGTTGAAGGCAAACCCGGGCCGCGCCACCTGCTCCAGAAAGCCCTTGAGCAAGGCCGGCATGTCACCCAGCCACAGCGGAAAAAACAGCACGATGTGCTGCGCCCAGCCGATGTCCGCCTGCGCAGGCTTGAGCACGGCGGGCAGCAGGCCCAGCTCCCACTCGTGTTGGCTGCGCAGCAGCGCAAAGTCGATGGCGGCCACCTCGATCTCGCGCACCTCATGGCCCGCCGCGATGGCCCCTTGCGCATAGGCCTGCGCCAGCGCGTGGCACAGGTGGGGCGCACTCGCGTCCGGGTGGCCCTGGATCAGAACAATGCACTTGGGCGTCATGGCAAACACTCCTCACGGAACCACGCCCGCCGGTAGCGGCGGCCGCTGCGGGGCACCAGTGCAAATCGTGACACGCGCCACCCCGGGGCGCAAGCGCCCAGCAGGTGCCCCACCCGCAGAAACGGGCGGGGGAAGCGCTGGAGGGACGGGGCCACGGACTGCAATCCTCAGATGCTTCACTTTTGATAGCTATCAGCGCTTTCCCATCAAGCGCCAGGTGCCATTTTTTATCAAAACCTGGCGCCCACATGCCACCAGGCACATCGTGGGCAGCGTCGGCACTGTCCTACCCCCGCGCTCGCCCGCCACCGGTAGACGCTGCCGCGCCGGAGCAGCACAGTCGCAGGGCAGCACTGTTGCTGCGCCCCCTCCTCCGCTGGACTCCCCGCCATGCCACCACACGCGCACCGCTCTCTGAGCACACCGCCCCCCCTTGCCACAACGCCGGTCACCGGGTGCAAGGAACATGGCCATGGCTGACCTCTGGCACCAGATCACCAGCACCGTGGCCTCGGAATTCTCGGACGTGCCCGATGCGGAGCAGGCCACGCGCATCGTGGTGCGCCTGGCCATGGCAGCGCTGCTGGGCGGGCTGCTGGGTTGGGAGCGCGAACACGCCGGCAAGGCAGCCGGCGTACGCACCCACATGCTGGTGGCCATGGGCGCGGCCCTGTTCGTGCTGGTGGCGCAGCAGGCCGGCATTGAAGCGGCGGACAACAGCCGCGTGCTGCAGGGCATCATTGCGGGCGTGGGGTTTCTGGGCGCGGGCACCATCCTCAAGGGCGATGCCGAAAGCCAGGTCAAGGGCCTGACCACGGCCGCAGGCATCTGGCTCACGGCCGCCATCGGCGTCGCCGCCGGGCTGGGCCGCGAAGCCACGGCCGTGCTGAGCACGGTGCTGGCGCTGGTGGTGCTGTGGGCCATACCGATGCTGCACGACAAGGTGAGCCGCAACGCGGCCAACCACAAGTCGGACTGATCCAGGCCGAGCCGAGCTGAGGCAGCCCGCTGGCGCGGGCTGCGCTACACTTTTTGGCCCACCGACCCCCTGGCTGCGGCGCAGGCCCACGCGCCGCAGGCAGACACCTCCCGTCATCCCATGCACAGTCTTCCAGCGCAGCACCGCTGCCTTGGCGGCGCAGCCCCTGCGCCGTTTACCATCCTGCCACCCGCCACAGCCTGCAGCCTTCCTGCGGCGGTACAACCATGACGCGGACGAGCGACTCCGAGGCTCAGCCTGCGGCATCTGCAGCCGCGACCGCGACCACAACTGCGACTGCGACGGCCACCACAGCGCAGGCGGCAGCCTCGGCCAACCTGCGCGGCATCGTGGCCATGGTCGCGGCGGTGGGGTGTTTTTCGTTGATGGACGCCCTGCTCAAGACCCTGTCGGCCAGCTACCCGGCCATGCAGGTGGCGGCGTTGCGTGGCTGGGCTGCGTTACCGCTGGTGGCGCTGTATGTGCTGTGGCGCGGCGAGGTGAGGAGCTTGCTCAAAGTGCGCTGGCCGCTGCACCTGCTGCGTGGCGTGCTCAACGTGACCATGCTGGGCCTGTTCACCTACGCGCTCAAAGAGCTGGGCCTGGCCGAGGCCTACACGCTGTTCTTCATCGCGCCACTGCTGATCACGGCGCTGTCGACCGTGGTGCTGCGCGAGAAGGTGCGCGCCGCGCACTGGGTGGCGATTGCGCTGGGCATGGTGGGCGTGGTGGTGGCCCTGCGGCCCAGCCAGGAGGCCTTTTTCACGCTGGGCGCGCTGGCGGTGCTGGGCGCGGCGTGTGGGTATGCCGTGTCGGCCATCACGGGGCGCGTGCTCAGCCGCACGGACTCCAGCGCCAGCCTGGTTTTCTGGACCACAGCCTTCCTGGCGCTGGGTGCGGGCACGCTGGCCTGGCCCAATTGGGTGGGTGTGGCGCAGGCGCACTGGCCGCTGGTGGCGGGCCTGGCGGTCACGGGGTTTCTGGGGCAGCTGGCGATCACCGAGGCGTTCCGGCACGGGCAGGCATCGGTGGTGGCGCCATTTGAATACACAGCCCTGGCCTGGGGCATGGGGCTCGACTGGGTGTTGTGGCAGGCCGTGCCGGGGGTTTCCACATTGCTGGGTGGCGCGATCATCATCGGCAGCGGGCTGTATCTGGTGCGGCAGGAGCGGACGCAGGCGGTGGTGCCTCCATAAGGTGAAGCTCCCCCTGAGTCGCCTTCGGCGCCTTCCCCGTCTCTCGCTGCGCGGGAGGGGGACGCCACCGGTGGCCTGGCACAGCCAGTTCCACGGTGGCACTGGCCTGGGCCGTGCCAGTTTCATGCGCTGAGCCAAGGACAACGACGACCTCGCAGGTGGCGGCACCTGCCCGCGCCGTCGCACGGCATGGTCTTACACCCCGGTGCGCGTGCGCGCAGTGCAATGGAAGCTCCATCACATCGGCACCGCCGCAAAGGATTTCGCCATGACCCAGCACGCCACCATTGCAGGCCACGTCACCTACACCCCGGGTGACGGAGCCCCCCTGACCATTCCGAAAGGCCCCGTGGAGCTGGAGCCTTCCAAAGACAGCACCACCCTGAGCTGGACTGCCGACAACGATGCCGTCGGCTCCGCCGCGATTCCGAAGGACCAGTTCAACCAGTACGTTCGCGACGGGAAAATCCGTCTGCAGGACAGTCGGTGAGCCCCACAGTGCGGCAGCACCGGATACTATGAAATTGATAGCTGTTAGCGCTTTATGATAAAGCGCTAGAGCCCTATTTCATTCAAAAAACACGATGCACGCCGAAGACATCCTTCATTTCTGGTTCGAAGAACTCACCCCCGCCCAGCACTTCGCACAAGAGGACGCCATCGACGCGATGATCCGTGTCCGCTTCGGCGCCACCTGGGAAGCGGCGCGGCGGTGCGAGTTGTGGAGCTGGCGCAGCACACCCCAGGGCCGCCTGGCGGAAATCCTGGTGCTGGACCAGTTCTCGCGCAACATCCACCGGGGCTCGCCGCTCGCATTTGCGCAGGACACCCAGGCGCTGGCCCTGGCGCAGGAACTGGTGGCCGGGCAGCATGACACGGCACTGGCCCCCGCCGAACGCGCCTTTGCCTACATGCCCTACATGCACAGCGAGTCGCTGGTGGTGCACGCCCAGGCGATGGTGCTATTTGACCAGCCGGGGCTCGAAAACAACCTGAAGTTCGAGGTGCTGCACCGCGACATCATTGCGCGCTTCGGGCGCTACCCGCACCGCAACGTGGTGCTGGGGCGCACGTCCACCGCGCAGGAGATTGCCTTCCTCGCGCAGCCCGGATCGTCCTTCTAAGCTTGCCGGTGATTGCCGGTCAGATCGGCCGGGTCAGATACACCGCTTCGCGGCCCACGATGGGTTCGCGGGTGGGCATCAGCACCGTGCAGTCGTCGCACAGCGCGCGGATTTCGTGCGGGCCATCGGTGGCGATGAGTTCGCCCTGGGCAAACACCTCAAAGCCCTGCACAGGCCGCGTGAAGCGAAAGTCCGGCGTGCGCACCATGCAGGTCTCCAGCAGTTCATAGCGGCGCTGTGGGCCTGGCGCGGGGCGGTTAGCAGCGGCTTCGACCAGACCGAAGTGCGCCAGAAAATCCAGCGCCACGGCCGTGGCCACGTCGGCCGCCGACTGGCGGAAATGCTGGCCACACTCCACCACCAAAGCCACCCCCTCGCTCTCCGCCAGCCCATGGCGGCCATGCTGGATGAGCGGCGTGCCCGAGCCGAGTCCGCTGGGCATCACCAGGTGCACGGGCGGGTGGCCGATGGCCAGCGCCACCTGGGCATTGCGCGGATAAGCGGGGTACACCCAGAAAGGCTGCACGTCCTGGCTGGTGGAGTGGATGTCCAGAATGTGGTCGGCCGCAGCCACCACCGGGCGCAGCACCCGTGCGCGGTCCAGCTCCGGGCTTGCGGCCGTGCCGTCCAGCTCACCGGCGGACCAGATGCGGTTGAGGTTGTGCACCAGCTGGCGGCTTTCAAACGGGCGGGTCGGGTCAAACGATGCATACGCCGCCACGTTGGCAAAGCTGATGGTCAGCGTGCCGATGCGCGGGCGCACGCCCGTGTCCAGCAGATGCGTGGCCGCCACCATGCCGCAGATTTCGTTGCCATGCGTGAGTGCATTGATGAGCACGTGGGGGCCTGGCTGGCCCGATTCAAAACGGTGCACGTAGTCGATACCCACATTGCCCTGGCGGTAGGCAGACAGGTCACGGGGAAGCACTTCAAAGACGGGAGAGTTTTGCGTCATGGATGGCAACTAATAAGACAACACATCATTCTCTGCGCAAAGCAAAAACCACATGGCGCGCGGTGTACGATGCCCCGCCCGTTGTCCCCTCGCCCCGACACACCATGCCCACTGCCCGACTTTGCCCGCTGGCCGACGTGGCCGCCCGACTGCCTGCCGACAGCTGGATCGCCCAGCGCCTTGCAGAGGACCCGGACGCGCTGGCCACGGAAACCGTGCTCTGCATCACGGGCGATGTGCAGGTGCCCGAGCTGCACCTGGATGCGCCCCTGGCCAGTGGCAGCCCGCTGCGGGCACTGCTGCAGGGCGGCAACAACACCAACCAAGCTCCCACGGGCCAGCCCTTTCTGATCCTGATCGAAGGGCACCTGCAGATCGACGGCGCGCTCACCTGCGACGACACCGATGGCGCCACGCACCTGGTCGTGCTGGGCGATGCGCGCATGCACAACGCCGTGGTGGGCGGCCAGCTGTTTTATGTGCAGGGCGCGCTGCAGGTGGCCGACCTCCTGTGGGGCCACTACAACCATGGCGGGCTCACCGTCCGTGGTGGGCTCACCGCGCGGGTGGTGTTGTTCTCTGATGAATACCACGTGGACATCACCGGGCCCGAGCAGGTGGAGTTCCTCATGGACGAGGTGCGCAGCGTGCCGCACCTTGCGGAGTTCGCAAGCGAGATCGCGGGCATCGTGTTCGCGCCCGAGTTCCATGACCCCAGCGGCGACGGAGAGAGCGGCATCAGCGGCATGCTCAGCCGCCCCCGCGTGGTGGCCGCCGTGCGTGCGGGCGAGAACGCCACGCGCAGCAACGCCGAGATCCACGCCACCCTGCCACTGGAGGCAGGCCTGTTTGCCGATGAGGCGATCAGCGTGCACAACATCCTCGCCGCAGTGCGTACACCCGTGATCGGACCCAAGGAGCACACGGCCACCGGGTGGTTTCAGCAGACCGATTTTTCGCTGTGCCAGCGGCATGTGGACGCTGATGGCGACCAGCGCGATGACAACGTGTTCATCACCGTCTGGAAGACCTGGGACTTCTACCTGTCGGTGGCGCAGGTGCCCGAACGCCAGGGGCTGCTGGCACGCCTGGCCGCCGCCGTGCTGGGCCGCAAAGTGCCGACCAACGCGCAGCTCACGCTGGTGCACCGCGCCTACAGCGACGGCGAGCCCGGCGAGTGGCTGCCCCTGGCGCCCGACACCGCCCCCGAGGCGTGGCGGGCCTGCACAAAGGCCTGGCGCGGCGTGTTGGACTACCTGCGCAAGGCCGTGGGCCAGCACCGCGCCCGCTACCCGCTGTACCAGCGCCTGCTGGCCGAGTTGACCGCAGAACGCATCGAAGACTTCACCAGCCTGCCCGTGTTCACCGAGCGCTACAACGACTGGTGGGACAGCGACCGCAACGGCTGGTGGGAGGGCGATGTGTGGGTGGGCGCGCGCCAGCCCTGCATGCACGAAGGCGAGCCTTGGGGCCGCGCCCTCAAGCTCAGCTGGGAAAACGGCGACGAAGCCCCCGGCGACGAAGACGACAACGCCCACAGCGCCTACCAGATCAACGTGGAAGCCGCGCTGGAAGGGCCTGCAGTGGTGGAGTTCACCTACGCCCAGCGCCAGAGCGATGCCCGCAGCACCCTGCCGCGCAGCGCCGCTGACCACATAACGCGGCTTCTGCGTTTTTACGGTGCGGTCCAATCGCGCGTGCGCGCCCAGCACGAACAGGAGCAGGCCCGCCAGGCCGAGGCGCGGCGCATTGAAGCCGCCGTGCACCTGCTGGCCACGCCCCCGCTGGCGACCGACCTGCCCGACGCAGCGGTCTTCCCCGTGGAACTGATGACCCTGTCCGACCAATGGCAGGCCAACGGGCAAGGCTATGTAGCCGCCATTCGCACCCACCAGCTAGCCCGGGATGCGGCCGAGGCGCAAAAGAACAGCGGCGCCAACCCAGCAGACGGCGACAGTGAAGGCAATACCGAAGACGGGGGCGAAGAAGGTAGCGAAGAAGAAAACGAAGACAGCGACCTGCCCTCCGACCCGCGCAAGGCGGCGGCCGCCACAGTGCTGCAACTGGCCCGCGTGGTCAACACCCACGCCGACGAAGACCTGGCCGACCGCTTTCGCCAGCGCTTTGCGTTTGCCCCCGATGCTTTCGTGCGGCGCGCCGCTGATGCGGGCTGCTTCATCGGCCCGGTGTTCGCGCTGGAGGACGGCCGCGTGCTGGCGCGCATCGGCGCCCCCTACGACGATGCCGCCCACTGGGTGGCACTGCAGGGCCTGCGGCACACCCCCCTGCCTGCGCTGCACGGCCTGGGCCGCTCACCCAACCGGCGCTGCTTTGCGCAAAGCGACGGCCAGCACATCACCACCCACGACGGTTTTGACGGCCCCGTGATCGCCCGGTTTGCACTGCCCCAGGGCAACGAAGGACTGCCACCCCACGTGGAGGGTTCGCCGGGCCCGCTGGGCCAGCGCTGCGACGAGCTCATCCCCTTCAACGACGGCCAGCGCGTGCTGCTGCGCAACCCCACGGGCATCTACCTCCTGGCCCGCCAGGGCAGTGGGGGCAGCCCCAGCGTGCAGCGCCTGCACCCCCAGACCTTCGACGAAGACGGTCCCTACACCTGGCCCAAGAACCAGCAGGAAGAATCGGTGAACGGCACCGAGGTCACGGTGCTGGCGCTCGACATGCTGCACATGGCCCTGTCACCGGACGAGCGCCACATCGCCGTGGGCGACCAGGACAGCCAGCACATCCTGCTCGATGCGCAGGGCTCTGTGGTGGCCGAATACGAAACGCTGTCGTCCTACCCGCACCACGCCACCTTCTCGCACGACAGCGCGCGCCTGTTCGCCAACTCCTGTCACCTGTATTGGGGCAGCACCCGCTCGATCCCCATCGGCGGGGCGCCGGAAGATGCTGCGGACGAGGACGCCCCGCCACTCGACGAACGCTGCCGCGTCTACGCCTCGGCCACCCTGCCCGGCATGGTGGTGCTGGGCGATGCCGACGGCTACCTGCACGCCCTTAGCGAGGACGGGCACCCGCTGTGGCGCCACCACATCGGCAGCACCATCAGCGCCATGGACATATCGCCCGACGGCAGCACGCTGTGGGCCACCAGCTACGGCGGCTACCTGGTGCGCCTGGAGCGCGTGGAGACGGGGATGGACCCGTATTCCATCGGTACGTCGCCGCATGCGGAGGTGCGGCGGTGGATTTTCTGGAGTGATGAAGCGGCGCCGTTGTGTTGGTAGCGAATGCGGCAAGGCAAGCGGCCGGGAGCAGCCATTGCGCATTTGCCAGACCAGACGATCAACCTGCACTCGACAACCGTGCCGTCATGTGTCGTACTCGCCGCTGTCCCATGGCTCAAAGAATGCCATGTAGTTCCCGGGCAGCATTTCTACCGCCCACACATCGCCTTCATCTTCTGGTTCTCGAACGACCAGGCCAAAGTCAATTCCGAGATACTCGACCTTGAACGGAACGACCTCCACCCGCTCGAAGGATATGTCCCCGAGACTTGCCAGTCTTTGATCGGCCAGGCTGCGACGGGCACTGTGGTCCAAGCTGGCACGTGGGCCAAAACTATCGATCCTTGCTTCAAGGAGATGTCCGGTTTCGTCGAACACATACAGTGCTACAAACTCACATCCAGGATGGTTTTCACGAGCTGAATCAAACGGTGTAGTCAGAATGAACTGACGCCCGTCTTTGGTGACACCAACGTGCTCTGCATGGTAGTCATCGTGGTCGATGGCTATCAATGTAGGTCTGCCTTCCATGGAATTTCCTTCTGTTGTCTAACGTTGATGTGTTCGGCAAATCTGGCTCTCCACATGCAGGCCGGCATGGATCTTCGGTGCGGAAAATCGCTGTTGCGCCAGGGACCTGCGCTCGCGCTCTGCTCTGCTCTGAATGGATGGAGAGGTTTAACCGATCCAGGAAAGTCTCCGCTGTCGGGTCCGCTTTACACGATCGCTACGGCAGTGTGACAGACTGCTTAGCGCTTGAAAGATGATGCTCTCTTGTGGGCCCGTATCGGAAGTTCATCAGAAGCCTGTGCTCAGCGGCGGATTCTCTCTTGCGAAGTGCTCGCACACCAGCCTCCATGGCTGAGCGCTATCTGGAGGGGCTGTCCTTCTTTCATGCGCAGTGCAAACAGGTGGGCCTGCAACGCCCTCCGCGCCTGTCTCCACGGCCAGTCGGCCAAGAACCAACGCGGAATGCCCCCACCAAAGTCCCCCATCCATCACCCGGGCAATTCCCCAAATACGAGACCTATTCCCCTGTTGTTCCTGCCTTCGATGGAAGCCGATTCAGAGAAGACTAAGACTATTTGTCCGTTGCGGTGATCGCAGGCGCCATCCTTGCAAAAGTTTTGCAGGTGATGGTGTTGTGATTGCCCTATCGAAAAAGGTGGATGCCATGAGAGTTGATGCAGGAACAAGCTACATACACACGGGCCAGCGCCTGCAGGCTTCGGCCGCCGACCATTCGGCCACGTCCTTTTCGGCCGCGCTGGCCGAAACCCAGAAAGAGGGCACCATGCAGGCAGACTTCACCAACATGACCCGCCAGGACATGCGTGATTGGGTCAATACCCAGATTCGCAGCGGGGAAATGTCGCTCGATGACAGCCGGCCCTTCATGGCAATGACCATGAAAATCCCGGTCGGCGGCGGCCAGGGCGGCGAGCTGCCAGCCGAGAGCGACGGTACACGTTACGACTTCACACAGAAGGTGCGTGACGGCATCCAGGGCGCACACTCGCGCAACGACGAAACGTCCCTGAAGATGCTGGAATCAGCCATGCAAATCATCCAGCGGCATCAGGGCCAGGCCATCGGCATTGATATTCGGGCATAAAACACAAAGAGCCGACCGATAAACCGTGGAGCAGGAGTTGGCCCGGTTCCCCGGACCTCTGTGCCACCAAGACAAGCCCCCATACCACCGCGCATTCGGACGAAAGTCAACTTGCAGACGCAGGGCGTTGGGCGGCTTTTGGCGGCCAGTCCCCGTTCGCACCCCATCCACTTGCTGCAATCACTGCATGGCAGCCACCCGTTCCACCAGCCTACTTCAGCACCAAGTCCGCTCGTCGGTTCTTGACACTGCCTTCACCGGTGCTATTGCTGACCAGCGTCGGTAGACGCCGCAAATCACACCCCATCCCTCAAAAATGAGGCCCAGGCCCTTCCTGGGCCAGCGTGTCGTGCGCATTGCGCAGCGGGCAGACCTTGAGCGACAAACAACCGCAGCCAATGCATCCATCCAGCTGGTCACGCAGCGCCGTCAGCGTGCGGATGCGCTCGTCCAGGTCGTCACGCCAGCGGGCGGAGAGGCGGCGCCAGTCGGCCACCGTGGGCGTGCGCCCGGCGGGCAGCGCCTGCAAGGCATCGGCAATGGCGGCCAGGGGCACGCCCATGCGCTGCGCGACCTTGATCACGGCAACGCGGCGCAGCACCGAGCGTGGGTAGCGCCGCTGGTTGCCCGCATTGCGCACGCTGGCGATCAGCCCACGCGATTCATAAAAATGCAGCGCCGACACGGCCAGCCCGCTGCGGCTGGCGACCTCGCCCACCGACAGCTCAGATTGTTCGGATTGTTCGGACTGCGCGCCCGCTACCACACGGGCAACGGGGATGCTGGGCTTGCCTGGCTTCACAACCATTCCTTCAAAGGTTTTCTTCATGGTGATTGACCTCAATTTAACTTGAGGTTTGATACTAGCCCACGAAACCGGTGAAGCCGCCGCTCCTGCGGCGGCCGCCCAGGTTTTCTAGACAATTCCGCTTTTGGTTTCACCGTTACCTCCCACTTCTGGACTTCTGCACCATGCGCCCTGATTCCGCAACGACCCTGCGCCCTGCCACGGCCGCTTCCAAACTCCGCTTCATCAACCCTCCCGGCCTGTACGACCCACGCGCCAATGGCTATACCCATGTGGTGGTGGCGCCCGCCCAGTCGCGCACCGTCTTTGTGGCGGGCCAGGGCGGCGAAAACGCTGCGGGCCAGCTGGTCCCCGACTTTGGCGAGCAGTTGCGCCAGGCATTCACCAACCTGCGCATGGCGCTGGCAGGCGCAGGGGCCAGCGTGCACGACGTGGCCAAACTCACGGTATTGGTGGTGGACCACACCGAACAGCGGCTGGCGCTGTTCAGCCAGGCGGCGCGCAGCCTGTGGCCCGATGGGGCGGCACCGGCATGCACCCTGATCCCGGTGCCCCGGCTGGCGCTCGACGGCATGCTGATAGAAATCGAGGCCACGGCGGTAGTGCCCGCGTGAGCACCGCAAAGGTGACCGCGAAAGCGCCCCGTTTGTGACGTACCATGCCGGCACGGTCCCATTCCGAGACCTTTACAGGAGGCCCTATGGCAAAAGGCGAACAACGCAGCAACAAGATGGCGAAGAAACCCAAGAAGGACAATTCGCTGCCCAAGGAAAGCGGTGGCTCTGACCGCCCCATGCCACCGGTGACCTCCGTCATTCCGCGTGGCAAAGAAAAGAACAAGTAACGCAGTGGCGCGCATGCGCCCACAACCTGCTTGCTATCACATCAATAGCTGCTAGCGCTCTACCATCAAGCGCTAGCAGCTATTTTCATTTGGATTTTCTGCTTCAGCTCTGGGTGCTTGTCGCGTCCGTTTGCACCGCACGGGCGATCCAGTCGGTATCGGGCTCGGGTCGCCCGAAGAGGTAGCCCTGGTACACGATGTCGGGCGCACGCTGGCTCAGGAAGTCTGCCTGCTCGCGGGTCTCGACGCCCTCGGCCACCACACGCAGACCAAAGTGGCGGGCCACCGACAGGATGCCCTCCACCAGCACGCCATCGTCGGCATTGGTCGGTGCGTCGCGCACGAAGGAGCGGTCGATCTTGATCTCCTGGATCGGCAAGCGCTTGAGGTAGGCCAGCGATGAATAGCCCGTGCCAAAGTCGTCCAGCGACATGTCCACCCCCAGCGCCGCCAGTTCGTGCATCTTGGCCACCGCGTCGTCAAAATCGTCGATCACCAGGCCTTCGGTCACCTCCAGCGTCAGCAGGCGCGGGTCGGCACCGGTGGCGGCCAGGATGGCGCGCAGCTGCGGCACAAACCCCGCCTGCCGGAACTGCCGGGCACTCAGGTTGACCGACAGCCGCAACCGGCGCTCCTGAAACACGGGCTGCGCCAGCAGTGCGCAGGCATGGGTGAGCACCCAGCCGCCCAGGCTCACGATGAGGTCAGACTCTTCGGCCACGGGGATGAACACCCCGGGCGCCACCAGGCCGTCGCGCGGATGCTGCCAGCGCACCAGCACCTCGGCGCCGGTGAGCTGGCCCTGCACGTCCACCTGCGACTGCAGGTACAGGCGCAACTCGTTCGCTCCGATGGCCTGGCGCAGTTCGCGCTCCACGCGAAAGCGCTGCTCGGCCGCCTCCCCCATGCCTTGCTCGAAGAAGGCCGCACGCCCGCCACCTGCCTGCTTGGCACGGTGCAGTGCGGTGCCCGCGCGGCGCAGGGCATCGTGCGCGACATCGTTGGCGCTCTGCGGATAGAGCGTGATGCCCACGCTCGCGCCCAGCTGGGCCTCTTCGGCATCGTTGTCCTGCAGGCGCAGCGGCCTCAGCAGCGCGGACTGCAGCTTTTCGGCAAAGGCCAGGGCATGCCGGCCGGCCAGCGAGGCATCTGCGCCCAGGCTGTGGAGCACCACCGCAAATTCGTCGCCCGCCACGCGCACGAGCAGGCCCTGGGCAGGCAGGATCTCGGACAGGCGCAGCGCCACGGCACACAGCAGGCGGTCGCCCGCATCGCTGCCGCGCGCATCGTTGAAGGTGGTGAAGCGGTCCAGGTCCAAGAGCAGCAGCGCGTGCTGCGTGGTGGGCGCCCGGCCCCGGCGCCCCTGCAGCGCGGACAGCCGCTCCATCAGCGTGAAGCGGTTGGGCAGGCTGGTGAGGCTGTCGAAATGCGCCAGGCGGTGGATCTCGCGCGCAGCGCGCTTGCGTTCGGTGACGTCCTGCTTGAGCTCCACATAGTGGGTGACGTGGCCATCGGGCTGGCGGATGGGGGCCACCACCACGGCCTCGGCAATCTCGGCGCCGTCCTTGCGGCGGTTGACCTGCTCGCCCGCCCAGTTCTCGCCGCGCGCCAGCGTATCGCGCAGCCCCTGTAGCTGCGCTGGCGTCAGGCCGTTGCTGGAGATCTGGGCCGACAGCTGGCCCAGTGCCTCGTCGCGGGCATACCCCGTGCGGACGAGGAAGGCGGCATTGACATATTCGATGCGCCCTTCCAGGTCGGTGATGACGATGCTCTCGGGGCTCTGCTCCACGGCCCGCTGCAGCTTGCGCAGCTCGGCATCGGTGGTGGCCAGGCTCGATGCCGTGTGCCGCGCCTCCTGCACGCGGCGCAGGTAGCTGCGCCGCGACAGCAAGGTCGCAGCGGCCGTCACTGCCAGTATTCCGCTCAGGTAGGCCACATACGCCAGCCGGTTGCCATAACGCGCCGGGGGCAGCCAGCCGTGCAGGTCCGCCCAGACAAACAACAGGAACAGCACCCCCGTGGTACCGGTCAGTATCAGTGTGGGCCGCGCCCCCAGGATCCACCCGGCAAACACGATCAGCACCGGGAAATTGAGCAGGTTGGGGCCACGCAACCCCCCATTGGTCGCGGCCACCACCGAGACCACGCCCCACACCCCCCAGATCAGTACCAGCGCAGCCTGGTGCCAGCGGTGCAAGCGGCCCAGCAGCACCGCTATGCCGCCCATCGCGCCCGCGCCCAGATTGAGCAGCACATGGGTCCAGGAAAGGGGCCGGTCCAGCAGCAGCAGGGCCGCAATGAGGGTGCCCGTGAGCATGACCGTCCATGAGCCGGCGCGCACCAACTGCTCAGTGGTGGCATCGTCTCGCTCGGGAGGCCAGGAAGGGTCAACAGGGCGCATGGTGAAGGCGGTGACAGCCAGGCTGGCATAGTAACCCGATACATCGCGACTATCGAGTCTTCGATGTCCACCGCCGGGCAGGCACAGGCCGATGCCCGCCCTGAAATGCGCTTTTTCCGGCTTACTCGCCGTCGCCCGCTGCAGGCTCGCGCACGCCCGAGCCCTTGCCCTGGGCTTTGGTGCGCGCGTCCTTCTTGGCCTGGCGCTTGGCGTCTTCGGCAAGCCCCGCGTCACGCCAGGCTTCAAACTCCAGCGGGGTTTCCCGCGTGATGCGCCCCAGGATGGCGGTGCGGAAGTCGGTCATCACGATCTCGGCCGTCTTTTGCAGGTTGACCCTGCCACCGCCCAGCATGGCGCCGCGCGTTTGCGGCCAATGGCTTCGAGCAGCTCTTCGTCGTGGGCGGCCACGGCCCCCTCGGGCAGGCCCAGCTTGTGGCGCGCCTCCAACTTGGTGATGCCGGCCTCGTCGCCCGTCTTGGCCTGGCGCTTGTTGCTGAGGGTGTTGATCAGCGTGGATGTGCCGACGTTGGGCACACCGCAGATCAGCACGCGCGTGGGCTTGGCCATGCCACCCCGGTTGGGCGACAGCAGGTGGCAGGCTTCAATGAGCTTGCGCGTGGGGGCCGGGTCCGAGGCATCGAGCGGCAAGGCGCGCGTGTCGCTCTGGGCGTTGTACCAATCCACCCACAGCTACCGGTGGTTCTCGATTCGCACCACCGAGGCCAATGCCAACGAGTGCTATGAGGGCGTCTGAATGCCGGCCACCTTCACCACCCTGCGCCAACGCTCCATTTCCCTGCGAATGAAATCGGTGTATTCCGCAGACCGTGATACGACAACCACCAGGCCCTGCGCCTCCAGCTGCTTGCGGGTCTCGGACGCCTTGAAAGCGCTATCCATCTCTTTTTCCAGCCGCCCCACCACGGCGGCGGGTGTGCCTGCGGGGGCAGAGATGCCCACCCACGACACGGCCTTGAAGCCCGGATAACCCACTTCCGAGATGCTGGGCACGTCAGGGAGTTGCGGATTTCTGAACAGGCTGGTGACCGCCAGCGCGCGGAGTTTGCCGCTGCGCACATGGGGGGCCACGGCGTCCAGATTGGTGAACATCATGCCTGCCTTGTTGTCCATCACCGCATCCAACGCGGGCTTGGCGCCGGTGAACGGCACCCCGGTCAGCCCCAGCGTCGTGCAGTTGCGCGTGCCGGATGCTCCGTTCACGCAGGTGCTGATGGTTTGCTTGAGCAACTCCATCGCCAGGTGCCCTGACGACGCATGCACTTGCGCATAGGTGAGTTTGCCAGGCTGGGCCTTGCCCACCGTAATCAGCTCCTGCAGGGATTTGAGCGGCGAATCCGCGCCCACGACCAAAACGTTAGGGCCTTCGGACAGCTGGGAGATGTGCACGAAGTCCTTGAGGGAGTCGTAGTCGAGCCGGGGATTGAGGGCATGGCTGATGGCATTGGTCCCCACGCCAGACAGCACCAGCGTGTAGCCATCCGGCGCGGCACCAGCGGCGGTTTTGGTGCCTTTGCTGTCGGTGTTTTCCACCTGCACCGGCTGCCCCAGCTTGAGCCCCAACTCCTTGGCCATCAACCGACCCAGCTGGTCGCTGCTGCCACCTGCCGGGAAGGGGATGATCAGGCGCAAAGGCTTGGTGGGCCAGGTCTCCTGCGCCATGGCAGGCGCGGAGAAACACACGGACAAAGCGGCTACCACGCACGCTACTGCACTCAAAGTTTGCATGAACAAAATCCCGGTCGTTGTTATCGTCACCGCGATCGCAGGGCCTGCGAGTCGGCGGTGCACAGCACTGCGGCGCCGGTGCGTGGCGCCCTGCTTCACGACGGAGGTATCAGGGCGTCACGCGGCTGGCGAGCAGAGATACGATGTCATATCTCTTAACAGGCGGCCAGCAGGTTTTCCCTATATCCACTGGTGTGGGAGTGGGTGCGGACGCGGTGCGGCCCGCGTGGCAGCTGCCATGGCAAACACCGATGTGCACAGTCCCTGGCCCTCACCGTGACCGGGCGCCTTGGAAGACACCTGACCACAGCTGTCCCGACTGACCCATGCGGGCCAATGGCAACGACTGTGGATGCCATGCATACCCTCCGGGGGTTGTACTATCAGTTCAGCGCGCTCACAGTGCTGCCGGGCGATGAACCGGGTTTATGGCGCATCGCCGGACGACGGTTCACGCACGCCGGAGCCCTTGCCCTTGGAGTGGGTGCGCGCGTCTTTCTTGGCCTGGCGCTTGGCGTCTTCGGCCAGGCCCGCAGCTCTCCACGCTTCAAACTCGGTTGGCGTCTCCAAGGTCACGCGCCCCAGGATGGCGGTGCGGAAGTCCGTCATCACGATCTCGGCCGTCTTTTGCAGGTTCACCCGGCCACCGCCCAGCATGGCGCCGCGTTTGCGGCCAATGGCTTCGAGCAGCTCTTCGTCGTGCATGGATGCCACAGCCCCCTGCGGCAGGCCCAGCTTGTAGCGCGCCTCCAACAACGGGGCGTAGTTCTGCTGCAGGCGGCGCAGCAGCTCCAGCGCCACCAGTTCCTCGTCGTAGGCATTGCGGCCCACGGCGCCGCTGGCGGCCAGGTTGTAGCCACTTTCGGGCACGATGATGCGCGGCCACAGCATGCCGGGCGTGTCCCACAGGTAGAAGTCGTCGGCCAGCGTGATGCGCTGCTCCAGCTTGGTGATGCCGGCCTCGTCGCCCGTCTTGGCCTGGCGTTTGTTGCTGAGGGTGTTGATCAGCGTGGACTTGCCCACATTGGGCACACCGCAGATCAGCACACGCATGGGCTTGGCCATGCCGCCCCGGTTGGGCGACAGCAGGTGGCAGGCGTCAATCAGCTTGCGCGTGGGGGCCGGGTCCGACGCATCGAGCGGCAAGGCACGGGTGTCGCTCTGGGCGTTGTACCAGTCCACCCAAAGCGCCGTGCGCTCGGCGTCGGCCACGTCCTGCTTGTTGAGCACCTTGAGCGTGGGCTTGTGGCCCGTGATCTCGGCCAGCAGCGGGTTGGCGCTGGAGCCGGGCAGGCGCGCGTCCAGCACCTCGATCACCACGTCAATGTCCTTGATGCGTTCGGTGATGGCTTTACGGGTCAGGTGCATGTGACCGGGGAACCACTGGATGGCCATGCGGGGGTACTTTCTTGTGTTTTCGATACTGTCTGAGGGTGGCAAGGATAATCGCGGTCCTCACTTGCCCACGCCGCCGCGTTATTTGACCTCCATGCCAGCACCTCTCGACACCCCGCGCAAAGCCACCGCCAGCAAGGCCGACAAGGAAGTGCTGTTCAAAGGCGTGACCTGCGCACTGATTGGCCTGGTCATCCTGCTGGCGCCCTATGTGGCGCGCTCCGCCAGCGTGCGCGATCTCATGGGCCAGGCGGCCCTGGTGGGCTGGTTTGCGCTCGTGCTGGGCATTGCGTTCGGGGTGCAGTACGGCATGCGCCGCGCCAAGGCCGCGCGCCGCCAGCCGTGATGTTGCCCGGCGCCAGCACACCCGCCCCAGCCCAGGCTGTTGACGGGGCCTCCGCGCAGCAAATGTTTCAGTCTCTGCAGCAACGCGCCGCGCAGGCCGGCATCACGCTGCGCAACCCACCGCCCGAGCCCACCACCTGCTGCGGACGTGGCTGCAATGGCTGCGTGTGGGAGGGGTTTCTGGATGCCGCCGAATACTGGCGGCAAGAGGCGCTGCTGCGGCTGGAGGGCTGAATTTTCAGCCAAATCGGCCTCTAGCGCTTTAAAGATAAGCGCAAGAAGCTATCAAATCAGGAGTGAATGCAGCCTGCGTGCCGCATCACCCGAGCTCCTTCACCGACATGTACTGCTCGCGCCATTCCTCAAACGGCAGTGTGTCCGCCGCCTCGATGGCCTTCTGCGCGGCAATCGATTCATCCGCCATCGCCAGGTAACGTGCCTGCTGCTCTGCCGTCCACGGCAGGCCCAGCAGTGCGTCACGCGCAGCGATGGACTGTTGGCGGGCAAAAGACTCAAAGCTGTGGTGATGCTCGCCCACGATGCTGTCGAGCACACGGGCTGACGGTGTGCGCTCGGGCGCAGACATCAGCGCACGGGCGTCGCGCAGCGCGGCGCTGTAGTCATCCGTGCCATGGGTGGCGTCCAGCGCCGCAGCCAAAGGCGCACACGCGGCCAGCACTTCGGCGCCCCATTCGGTCAGCAACACACTCTGGCCGTTGCGCGAAAGCTGCAAGCCGGGCTCGCGGCCCCGCTCGGCCGTGAGGTGCTGGTTCTGCTTGAGCTCGGCAATTTCGGCTGGTGTGTCGGGCGGGCTGTCGGACAGCAGGCAGTGCAGCAAGAACACATCCAGCAGGCGCATGGTGGGCGCCGTGATGCCCACGGGCACAAACGGGTCCAGGTCCATCAGGCGCACTTCGACATATTCGACGCCGCGTTCGCGCAGCGCATGCAGCGGGCGCTCGCCGGTGCGCACGGTGCGCTTGGGGCGGATGGTGCCGTAGAACTCGTTCTCGATCTGCAGCAGGCTGGTGCCCAACTGGTTGTAGTCGCCGCCCGGGTTGCGCACGCCCACGGTTTCGTAGGCGGGGTACGGCTTGGTCAGTGCTTCGTGCAGCGAGTTGGCGTAGCCCGTGAGGCCGTTGTAGCTCACGGCCAGCGTGGCCTGCGCGTCGCTCTGGTAGCCCAGGCGGCCCATGCGCAGCGAGGTGGCATGGGGCAGGTACAGCGCGCTGCCGCCCTCCATGCGCTGCAGGCGGTGCTCCCGGCCTTCCACAAAACAGGGGCACAGCGCGGGAGAAGCGCCAAACAGGTACAGCAGCACAAACGCGTGCCGGCGGAAGTTGCGGATCAGCGAAAAATACTGCTCGCTGTCCACGCCCGGCAGCGACCAGTTGTAGTGGATGCCCGAAATGGTCTGCATGCGCCGGCCATAACGGTGGCCCAGGCCCATGCGGTACACGCTCTTGGCGCGGCCCACGTTGGAGCTGCCGTAGCGGCCAATCGGAATCGTCTCGTCGGTGGGCAGGCCACAGGGCATGCTGGATGCCCAGAGCAGTTCGCCGCCGCTGTCTTTGAGGGTGTGGTGCACAAACTGGTGCACCTCGGTCAGCTCATCGAGGCATTCGTGCACGCCCTTGCGAGCGCCGGTGATGAGTTCGAGCTGCGACTCGCTGTAATCGGTGGTGATCAGCGGGTGTGTGAGGGCCGAGCCCAGCGCCAGCGGGTGCGGCGTGAGGGCCAGGCCGCCGGTGGGCAACACCCGCAGCCCTTCCTTTTCAATGCCGCGGCGAATCCCTCCCAGGGCGTCCGCCGGGTAGGCGGCCAGTCTCTCGTGCAATTTGCTCATATGTTTATACCGATCCAACTTCTGTCGGCCCGGAACTTAGCACGTTGGGCGCTGGCCCGCCCAGAGGGGCGTCAAGCCCTTGCGGCCAAAGCCTTTCCTACTTCATTGGTTCCTTGGGCTGCACCACTTTGTGGTACTTGGTCACCCGCGCGCTCAGTCACCTCGGCCAGGCGGGCCGCCAGCTGCTCGGGCACGTCGGCACCGATGCCCAGATGAATGCCCTGCGTCAGGGTGATGTGGGCCGCCTCGAAGGTGCCCGCGCCCGCACACAGGATGGTGCGCGTCGGGGCGCTTTCATGGGCCAGCACCAGCATGGCGGGCACCACGGCCTCGGGCTTGAGGGCGTCCAGCACCTCCTGGGGCATCAGGCCTTCGGTCATGCGCGTGGCGGCCGTGGGCGCCAGGGCGTTCACGTGGATGTTGTACTTGGCGCCTTCGATGGCCAGGGTCTGCATCAGCCCCACCTGGGCCAGCTTGGCGGCGCCATAGTTGCTCTGGCCAAAGTTGCCGTACAGGCCGGTGGACGACGTGGTCATCAAGATGCGGCCGTACTGCTGCGCCACCATGTGCGGCCACACGGCCTTGCAGCAGTGGGCGGCGCCCATCAGGTGCACATCCACCACCAGGCGGAAGTCGTCCATGCCCATCTTCGAGAACGACTTGTCGCGCAGGATGCCGGCGTTGTTGACCAGGATGTCCACCCGGCCCCAGGCGTCGATGGCCTGCTGCACCATGGCTTCGACCGCGGCAAAGTCGGTGACGGACGCGCCGTTGGCCAGGGCCTCGCCGCCCGCCGCGCGGATCTCATCGACCACGGCCTGGGCGGCTCCCACGGTGGCACCGCTGCCGTCCACCGTGCCACCCAGGTCGTTGACCAGCACCTTGGCGCCCCGCGCCGCCAGCGCCAGCGCATGCTGGCGGCCCAGGCCGCCGCCGGCACCCGTCACGATGGCCACGCGGCCTTTGAAATCAATACCCATGGTGAAGGTGCTCCTGTTGTCTTGGTGGGTCCACCCATCGGTGGAATAGAAAAGTATCCGGCAGCCTGCCCCAATGTGCTGGCGCCGCGCGCTGCACTGTAAGCCACGCGGCACAGGTCACCGGTTGCGCACGCGACTGAATGAATGCAAGGGCGTGCACTGCGCCCAAAACCCTGCGTCGTCAGGTACCGCGTGCACGGGCACGGCGCATTGGGAATAATTGGCCTCGCCCCCCTCCTCGGGCGCAGCACCTGTTGCGGCACCCGATTGCTCACAATTTCATAGCTATCAGCGCTTATTTGTTAAGCGCAAGCGACCATTTTTACCAAGGATTTCCCATGAAAGCAGTCTGGAACGACGTGGTAGTTGCCGAGAGCGACGACACCGTGGTGGTGGAAGGCAACCACTACTTCCCCGAAAGTGCGCTCCACCGCGACTACTTCACCTTCAGCAACCACAAGACCACCTGCCACTGGAAGGGCCAGGCCAGCTACCTGTCGCTGCTGGTCAACGGCGAAATGAACACCGACGCCGCCTGGTTCTATGCCGACCCCAAGCCCGAAGCCGAAGAAATCAAAGGCCGTGTGGCGTTCTGGAAGGGCGTGAAGGTTTCCGCCTGAGCCACCCGCAGCCCACGGCCTGCGGGTTATCCCTTTCAGCACTGGACAATCATGTGGATAAGTTTTGACAAGCCTTGTATGACAGTGCCAAGTGCTTGATTTGTAAGGGCACACCCTGCGATGCCTCATTTTTAGGCAGCACACAAAATCATGGCAATGGTTATCCCAGCCTGCACTGGACAATGGTGTGGATAACCTTGGATAAGCCTTGTATGACAGTTTTAAGTGATTGATTTACAAGGACTATCTTTGTAACGCTTAAAAAACAGGCAATACGGATATCTGTTCTGATCCGCCCTCCGACACCTTGCAGAGCCTCCCCAAAACCCCCGGTTATCCCTGCCGACACTGGACAATGGTGTGGATAACCTTGCACAAGCTTTGTATGACAGTCTTAAGTCATTGATTTACAAGGAAACTCCTTGTACCGCTTAAAAAACAGGCAACACCGTACGGGCAAGGCGCCTGCGGTACAGTCCACGTCGGCGCTCTTCGGAATGCTCTTTATTTCATAGCTACCAGCGCTTTATAGACAAGCGTCAGCGGCCAAAAACACTCAGAATTCCCCGTGCCCATCCCTCCCCTCCAGCACAGCCCTGCCGCCGAACGCAACCAGGGCCCCATCCTGGCGCAGCTGCTGGCCCTGCTGCCGCCCGCCGGCGCCGCGCTGGAGATTGCCAGCGGCACCGGCCAGCATGCCGCACACTTTGCCGCCGCCCTGCCCGGCTGGACCTGGCAGCCCACCGACCAGCAGGCCACCCACTTTGGCTCGATCACCGGCTGGGCCACCCAGGCCGGCGCCGCCAACGTGCGGGCGCCGCTGCGGCTGGATGTGCTGCAAAGCCCGTGGCCCAGCGAGGGCCCGGCGTTTGGCGCCGCCTCGTTTGACCTGATCTACTGCGCCAACATGCTGCACATCGCCCCCTGGGCCTGCTGCGCGGGGCTGATGCAAGGCGCCGCCCGGCACTTGGCGCCGGGTGGCTGCCTGGTCACCTACGGCCCCTACCTGGAAGACGGCGTGCCCACGGCCCCGGGCAACCTGGCCTTTGACACCAGCCTGCGCGCGCAGGACGCCAGCTGGGGCATCCGCCACATCGACGACGTGGCCGCTGTGGCCGCCCAGGCCGGCCTGCAGCTGGCCGCACGGCATGCGATGCCGGCCAACAACCTGCTGCTGGTGTGGACCAGCGCCCCACCCGCCACTGCGGCCTGACCAACTTCTTTTCTTCTGACGGAACTGCCCCATGAGCACCCCGACCGCCGCCCCCTTCTTCATCGCCAAGGTCGAACCCGACGGCCAACAATGCGACGCCTGGCCCGAGCAGCCCCTGCTGCTGTCGCTGGAGCAAGGCGGCATCGACTGGCCCAGTTCCTGCCGCAACGGCACCTGCCGCACCTGCATGGGCCAGCTGGTGGAAGGCAGCGTGCGCTATGCCATCGAATGGCCGGGCCTGACGGCCGAAGAAAAGGAAGAAGGCTGCGTGCTGCCCTGCGTGGCATACCCTGCGTCGGACGTCGTTCTGCAAGGCAGTGCCATCTGATCTGCGTCAGGCACACCCCCGTTTGAATACGAACCGGGGCGCGGTGCACTAAAATCGCACATTCGGGGGCAAGGGAGCCTCTGCATGAATCGCGCGGCAGTGTGCGCTGCGGATCGGGATGGGTTGCAAAGCGCAAAGCGCAGCAATAGCGGGGCTATTGCGAGCATTTGCAACGCAGCAGACCGCCCGAGACCGCAGATGCACGCAGCGCGATTCGTGCAGAGGCTCCCTCAGCCCCTTTGACGTGCGGCAGCGCCGCATCGCATGTTCTTTGGGTTGGTTTCTTGGGGGCACCGCTGCCTTCGGCCACGGGAACCTGTGCTGCAGCACACCGCCAGCAGGCAAATCGCCAGCGGCCCCCTCTGAAAGCCCAAGCCTTCCATGACCTCCCCCCTCACCCCCGTGCCGATCTCCCCCGTCGAGGACATCGTGGCCGAGATGCGCGCCGGGCGCATCGTCATCCTGGTGGATGAAGAAGACCGCGAAAACGAAGGCGACCTGGTCCTGGCCGCCGACCATGTGACGCCCGAGGCCATCAACTTCATGGCGCGCTTCGGCCGGGGCCTGATCTGCCTGACATTGAGCCGCGAGCGCTGCGAGTTCCTGAAGCTCCCCCCCATGGCCGCACGCAACGGCACCGTATACAGCACGGCCTTCACCGTCTCCATCGAGGCCGCCGAGGGAGTGACCACCGGCATCTCGGCCGCCGACCGTGCCCGCACCGTGCAGGTGGCGGTGGCCCGTGGCAGCCAGCCCTCCGACCTGGTGCAGCCCGGCCACATCTTCCCGCTGCAGGCGGTGGACGGTGGCGTGCTGATGCGTGCAGGCCATACCGAAGCCGGTTGCGACCTGGCTGCCATGGCCGGCTGCAGCCCTGCGTCGGTGATCTGCGAGATCATGAAGGACGATGGCACCATGGCCCGCCTGCCCGATCTGCAGCTGTTTGCCGCCGAGCACGGCCTCAAGATCGGCACCATCGCCGACCTGATCGAGCACCGCAGCCGCAATGAAACGCTGGTCGAAAAAGTGGGCCAGCGCACGCTGCAAACCGCCTACGGCGAGTTCACCGCCCATGCCTTCCGCGACAAGCCCAGCCAGGCGGTGCACCTGGCGCTGGTCAAAGGCCAGTGGAGCGCCGACGACGTGGTGCCCGTGCGAGTGCACGAGCCGCTGTCGGTGTTCGATGCACTCGAAATCAACCGCTCCATGCACTCGTGGGGCCTGGACACCAGCCTGCAATACCTCAACGCACAAGGCAAGGGCGTGGCGGTGCTGCTCAACTGTGGCGAAAGCGCGGGCCAGCTGCTGGCGCAGTTTGAAGGCACGGCCCGCTCCGCCCAGGCGCCCGAACGCGGCCGCATGGACCTGCGCACCTATGGCGTGGGCGCACAGATCCTGCGCGAATGTGGCGTGCACAAGATGGCCCTCATGGGCCAGCCGCGCCGCATGCCCAGCATGACTGGCTACGGCCTCGAAATCACCGGTTTCATCCCCAAAGAATAAAGAGCAATACCACTATGTTTGGCGCAGAAAAAGGCACCGCAGACCGCCTGGACGGCAAAAAACTGCACATCGGCATCGTGCAGGCCCGCTTCAACGAGAGCATCACCAACACATTGGCCGCGGCATGCCGTGCCGAGCTGCTGGCCCTGGGCGTGCAAGAAAAGCACATCAAGCACGTGCTGGTGCCTGGCGCACTGGAAGTGCCCGTGGCCTTGCAGGCCATGGCCGAAAGCGATGAGTACGACGCACTGATTGCGCTGGGTTGCATCATCCGTGGCGAGACCTACCACTTCGAACTGGTGGCCAATGAATCCGGCGCGGGCGTGACCCGCCTGTCGCTGGACTACCAGATCCCCATTGCCAACGCCATCATCACCACCGAAAACCTCGAGCAGGCCATCGCCCGCCAGACCGAAAAAGGCACCGATGCCGCCCGCGTTGCGGTGGAAATGGCCAACCTGCTGGACGAACTGTCATGAGCGAAAACACCCCCACGCCGTCGCCGGCACGCCCTCCCAAGCAAGTCCGTACCGGCCTCAAGAGCACGGGCGTGCGCAAGGCAGCCTCCAAGTCCAACCGCAGCCGCGCACGCGAGTTCGCGCTGCAGGCCCTGTACCAGCACCTGGTGGGCGGCAACACGCCCGAAGCCATCGACGCATTCACGCGCGACCTGGCGGGCTTTCACAAGGCCGACTCGGTGCACTACGACGCGCTGCTGCACGGCTGCATCAACACCGCCGCCGACCTGGATGCGCTGATCACCCCGCTGCTGGACCGCAAGATGGCCGAGATTTCGCCCATCGAACATGCGGTGATGTGGATCGGCGTGTACGAGTTTCAGCACTGCCTGGATGTGCCCTGGCGCGTGGTGCTCAACGAATGCATTGAGCTTGCCAAAGAGTTTGGCGGCACCGACGGCCACAAGTACGTGAATGCCGTGCTCAACGGCCTGGCCCCCAAACTGCGCACGCTGGAAGTGGCCGCCGACAAGGCCTCGGGCACCGCGCCCTCCGCGCCCGTTGACGAAGCCTGAGCGCACCGCCGCCCGCTCCGGAGCGTGCCATCTGCCGCCACGCCCGGTGCCCTCCCCCTTGAGTTTCCGAGCAACACCCGACCCGCTCGGGCAGGACACCTTCCCATGAAGTTTTCCACGCGCGCCGAGCGCATCGAACCGTTCTACGTGATGGAAGTGGCCAAGGCCGCGCAGGCCCTGGCCCGCGAGGTGGCAGGCACGCGCGAACCGATGATTTTTCTGAACATCGGCGAGCCGGACTTCACCGCCCCGCCGCTGGTGCAGGAGGCCGCAGCCCGCGCCGTGCACAGCGGCGCCACGCAATACACCAATGCATTGGGCCTGGACGCCTTGCGCGAGCGCATCAGCGGCTGGTACCAGAGCCGCTTTGGCGTGAACGTGCCCGCACGCCGCATCGTGGTGACGGCCGGCGCATCGGCCGCGCTGCAACTCGCATGCCTCGCGCTCATCGAGTCGGGCGACGAGATCCTGATGCCCGACCCGAGCTACCCCTGCAACCGCCATTTCGTGAGCGCCGCAGAAGGCAAGGCCGTGCTGCTGCCCACCACGGCGGCCGAGCGCTACCAGCTGAGCGCCGACAAGGTGCGCGCGGCCTGGGGCGAGAAGACGCGGGGGGTGTTGCTGGCCTCGCCCTCCAACCCCACGGGCACCTCGATTGCGCCCGATGAGCTGCGCCGCATCCATGAGGTGGTGCGCGCACACGACGGCATCACGATGATCGACGAGATCTACCTGGGCCTGTCGTACGAGGAAGAGTTTGGCCACACGGCGCTGGCCATCGATGAGAACATCATCAGCATCAACAGCTTCAGCAAGTACTTCAACATGACCGGCTGGCGCCTGGGCTGGATGGTGGTGCCAGAGGCCATGGTGCCGGTGGTCGAACGGCTGGCACAAAACCTGTTCATTTGCGCCAGCACCGTGTCGCAACACGCGGCGCTGGCCTGCTTCGAGGCCGAGAGCATTGCCGAATACGAACGCCGCCGCGCCGAATTCAAGGCGCGGCGCGACTACTTCATCCCGGCCCTGCAATCGCTGGGCCTTTCAGTGCCGGTGATGCCCGACGGGGCCTTCTACGCCTGGGCGGACTGCACGCAAGCCGCCGAGCGCCTGGGCGTCGCCTCTGGCAAGAACTGCAGCTGGGACTTTGCGTTTGAGCTGATGCGCCGCGCGCACATCGCGGTAACGCCAGGGCGCGACTTTGGCACCGCCGAGCCGGAACGCTTTGTCCGTTTTTCCACCGCCAATTCCATGGCGCAGCTGCAGGAGTCGGTGGCGCGGCTGCGCAGCGTGCTGGGGTAACGCGCGATGGCGTTCGAGTTCCCGATTCGCGTCTACTGGGAGGACACCGATGCCGGTGGCATCGTGTTCTATGCCAACTACCTCAAGTTCTTTGAGCGTGCGCGCACTGAATGGCTGCGCTCGCTGGGCGTGGGGCAACAGCGGCTCAAGGAACAAACCGGCGGCATGTTTGTCGTAACCGATGCGCAGCTGCGCTACCACCGCCCCGCACGGCTGGACGATGAACTGATTGTTACCGCAGCCCTGCAGGCCACCGGCCGCGCATCGTTGACAATAGTGCAGCGTGCGCTCCTGAAACCAGAGCAGATGACCGAACAAGCCCCGTTGCTGCTGACCGAAGGCACCATCCGCATCGGATGGGTCGATGCCGCCACCATGCGCCCCGCAAGAATTCCGAGCCCCCTCCTGGAACAACTCACACCATGAACTCCCAAAACATGTCCATCATCTCCCTGGTGCTGCACGCCAGCTGGGTGGTGCAACTCGTCATGCTGCTGTTGCTCGGCGTATCGGTCGCCAGCTGGGCCGCCATCTTCCGCAAGCTGTTTTCGCTCAAGCGCGTCAAGACCTTGAACGAAGACTTCGAGCGCGAGTTCTGGTCCGGCACCAGCCTCAATGACCTGTACGCCAGTGCCGCACAAAACTCCAGGCAGGCAGGCCCCATGGAGCGCATCTTCGCCAGCGGCATGCGTGAATACCAAAAACTGCGTGAGCGCCGCATCGTGGACCCCGGCACCCTGCTCGACGGCGCACGCCGCGCCATGCGCGCGAGCTTCCAGCGCGAGATGGATGTGGTGGAGTCGAGCCTGTCGTTCCTGGCTTCGGTGGGCTCGGTCTCGCCGTATGTGGGCCTGTTTGGCACCGTGTGGGGCATCATGCATGCGTTCACCGGCTTTGCGGGCATGGAGCAGGTCACGCTGGCCACGGTGGCCCCCGGCATCGCGGAAGCCCTGGTGGCCACCGCCATTGGCCTGTTCGCGGCCATCCCGGCCGTGATCGCCTACAACCGCTTTGCCCGCGACATTGACAGGGTGGCCACGCACCAGGAGACCTTCATCGAAGAGTTCTCCAACATTCTTCAGCGCAACCTGGGCGCCCAGCCAGCGCCCACCACCGGCCACACGGCCTCGGGGCACTGACACCATGCCCGCCATGGCATCCCGCGGCCGAGGCCGCCGCACCATCAACGAGATCAACATGGTCCCGTTCATCGACGTCATGCTGGTGCTGCTCATCATCTTCATGGTGACGGCGCCCATGCTGACGCCGGGCGTTGTCGATGTGCCCAGCGTGGGCAAAGGCAAGAACATGCCCAAGGTGGTGGCCCAGGTCATCGTCAACAAGGACGGATCGCTGCAGTTCAAGACGCCCGAAGCCACACGCAGCCTGAACCAGCGCGAGATCGGTGATGCCGCCAGCCGTTGGCAGAAGGCCCAGGGGGCCGACAGCGCCAGTGCGGTGGTCATCAGCGCCGACAAGGGCGTGCAGTACGAAAACGTGGTGAAGGCCATGGATGCCTTGCAAAAGGCGGGTGTGCAACGCGTAGGGCTTTCCGTCAAACAGGGCGGTTGAACCGAACTCTCGCCAGCCGCTCTCACGCCCATGCACGCCCACAACGACCGCGACCAGTTTTCCCCGCCCCGGCCCCCGGCACGCTTGCGTGCCATCACGCTGGCGGTGCTCGTGCATGTCGTGCTCATCGGCGCACTCACCTGGGGCGTGAACTGGAAGAACAGCGCCGACCAGCCTGCGGTGGAAGCCGAACTGTGGGCAGCGGTGCCCCAGCAGGCGGCGGCGCGTGCCGTTGAGCCCCCGCCCCCACCGCCCGCCCCACCGGAAGTGCGTCCGCCTGCTCCGCCCCCACCACCGCCCCCGCGCGCTGTGGAACCGCCCGACACCCGCGAGGCCGACATCGCCATCGAACGCGAGAAAAAGCGCCTGGAACAGGAAAAGAAGGCGCGCGAACAGCAGCAAGAGCGCGACAAGCGTGAACGCGAACGCAAGGAAGACGAGCGCCGCGACCGCCTGGAGCAGGAGAAGAAAGAGCGCCTGCAAAAGGAAAAAGACAAGGAAAAGGAACAGCGCGAAAAACAGCTGGCCGAGCAGAAGAAAGCCGAGCAGGACAAGCAAAAGAAGCTGGCCGAAGACAAGCGCAAGGCGGACGACGCCGCCAAGCGCAAATCCGAAGCCGACGCCAAACAGCTGGCAGAACAGCGCGAAGCCAACCTGCGCCGCATCCAGGGCATGGCAGGGGCGACGGGGGGAGAAACCGCCACGGGCACAGCCCAGCGCAGTGCAGGCCCGTCAGGCGGCTACGGCGGCAAGGTAGCGGCCAAGGTCAAGCCCAACATCGTGTACCCCGACGCGATCTCGGGCAACCCGCGTGCCGAGGTGGAAGTGCGCCTCTCGCCCGACGGCACCATCGTGGGCAAACGGCTCGTGCAGTCGAGCGGCAACAAGGCCTGGGACGAGGCCGTGCTGCGCGCGCTGGACAAGACCGAGACCCTGCCGCGCGATGTGGATGGACGCGTGCCGTCTTCCCTGACCATTGGTTTCAGGCCACAGGACTAGAGCCTGTTCAAAGCCCCGAAAAAAAGCGCCCGGAAGTACCGGGCGCTTTTTTGGGCTTTTTTTGACCTCTAGCGCTTGATAGTCAAGCGCAGATAGCTATGTATTTAATAGCATAACATCTGCCCCCCTACCGGTCGCGGCGCTCCATGCGCCGGTTCAAATTCAGCGCTCCAAGAGTGCAGGCCACACCCGACAGCAGGTACACCGTCACGGCCAGCAATCCAAACTGGGCCGACAGGTACAGGGCGACAAGGGGCGCAAAAGCAGCGCCAATGATCCAGGCCAGGTCGGCCGACAAGGCGGCGCCCGTGTAGCGGTATTGGGGAGAAAAGTTGGCCGTGACCGTGCCAGACGCCTGGCCGTACGACAGCCCCAGCAGCACAAAGCCCAGCAGCAGGAACATGGTGCTGCCCACCTCACCGGAGTTGAGCAGCACGGGGGCCATGAAACTGAACACACCGATCAGCACCGCCATGCCGCCCAGCAGCTTGCGGCGGCCCAGGTGGTCTGACAGCCAGCCCGAGACCATGATGGCCCCGGCCGCTAGGAAGGCACCCACGATCTGCACGCCCAGAATCTGGGTCACCGGCTGGTCCGAGTACAGGGTGATCCACGACAGCGGGAACACCGTGACCAGGTGGAACAGCGCAAAGCTGGCCAGCGCGGCAAAAGCACCCAGCAGCACATTGCTGCCTTCGTCGCGCATCACGCGGCTGACGGGCACAGGCTGCAGCTCACGGTCTTGCAGCAGTTCGGCGTACGACTGCCCCACCACCAGGCGCAGGCGGGCAAACAGGGCCACCACGTTCACGGCAAAAGCCACGAAAAAGGGATAGCGCCAGCCCCAGGCCAGAAATTCCTGCACGCTGAGGCTGCTGTACAGATAGGCAAACAGACCCGCCGCCAGCACAAACCCGACGGGCGCACCCAGCTGCCCGATCATGGCAAACCAGCCCCGGCGTTCCTTGGGCGCCGACATGGCCAGCAGCGACGGCAGGCCGTCCCACGAGCCGCCGAGCGCCAGACCCTGGCCAATGCGCAGAATCAGCAGCGCCACCACGGCGGTCAGGCCAGCATCCTTGTAGCCCGGCAAAAACGCCATCCCGACCGTGCACACGCCCAACAGGAACAGTGCAATGGTCAGCTTGGTGCCCCGGCCCCAGCGCCGCTGGATGGCCATGGAAATGGCCGTGCCGACGGGCCGGACCACAAACGCAACGGCCAACAGCGCAAACGACATCAGCGTGCCATCCAGGCGCGACAGGAACGGAAACAGGAAAGGCGGGAAGACGAGAACGCAGGCGATCCCGAATACGAAGAAATCGAAGTACTCGGACGACCGTCCGATGATCACACCCACCGCAATTTCGCTGGGGGTCACGTCTTCATGGGTATCAGCCCGCGAGAGAGAGGCGGGGCTTTCTTCAAAGCCGGCCGCAGGGTAAGTGGCAGAGGCGGGGCTGCTCATGAACAGGGCTCCTTGTCGTTGTTTGGATAAGACATTCTGGTTCTACACGCAAGTTTGATTCGGGACAAGTGCAGTTTCACTATGGCGCATGCAGGACGGCGCCGAACCAAAAAGAGAAGGCGCACCGAAATGGGGCACCTATTGTTGACCTTGGACAAAATGTCCAATGTACAAAAAAGCTAGAGCTATTACATTCGACGGCACTTCGTTATCCGCGTTTACCCTTAAACGCCTCGGTTGCGCCTGCCCCATGTCCAAACTACCTTTACCCCGCGTGCCTGCCTGGCTCGCCGCCATGGCTGCCCTGGGCAGCCTGGCCGGCTGCAGCAAGGCGGTCGTCCTCAATCCTGCCGGCGACATCGCTGCCCAGCAAGGGCACATGGTCATCCAGGCCACGCTGCTGATGCTGATCATCATCGTGCCGGTGATCGCTCTCACCCTGTGGTTTGCCTGGAAATACCGCCAGAACAACACCGCCAACACCGAGGCCGACTACGACCCCGACTGGCACCATTCCACCACGCTGGAGCTGGTGATCTGGACCGTGCCGCTCTTGATCATCATCGCCCTGGGCGCACTGACCTGGATCGGCACCCACAAGCTCGACCCCTACCGCCCCCTGGACCGCATCTCGGCCACCAAACCGCTGGACGCCCAATCCACTCCCCTGGAGGTGCAGGTGGTGGCCATGGACTGGAAGTGGCTGTTCTTCTACCCCGAACTGGGCATTGCCACGGTGAATGAACTGGCCGCGCCGATCGACCGCCCCATCCTGTTCAAGCTCACGGCCACGTCCACGATGAACGCGTTCTACGTGCCGGACCTGGCGGGCATGATCTACGCGATGCCCGGCATGCAGACCGAGCTGAACGCCGTGATCAACCAACCAGGCGTGTACAAGGGAATGTCCTCGCACTACAGCGGCACGGGCTTCTCGGGCATGACCTTCAAGTTCCACGGCCTAAGCCAGGGCGACTTCGAGCAGTGGGTGGCCAGAAACAAGTCCGAAGGCAAGCCACTCACGCGCAAAACCTACATGGATCTGGCCAAGCCCAGCGAGCGGGACCCCGTGCAGCGCTTTGCCAGCGTGGAAGACGGCCTGTACGACAAGGTGCTGAACCGCTGCGTCGAGGACGGCAAGATGTGCATGCACCACATGATGGCCATCGACGAGAACGGTGGCGACGCCTATGTGCGCGCTGTGGGCCTGAACCTGCCGCAGGACGTGTGCACCTCGCAGAACGCCGCCCAGGTGGTGGCGAGCCTGGAAGCACGCCACGCGCCGCGCGCCAACTCCGCCCAATGATCCGCCCTTGACCTGCCATGCCGGCAGCCGCGCACGCGGGCACCGGCATATCAAAGAGACTCCTTATGTCCTCCGCACCTGTTACCGCACCCCATTGGGCCCTGGGCCGAATCACCTGGGATTCCATACCGATGGCACACGAGCCCATCGTGTTGTGGACCTTTATCGCCACTGTGCTGGGTGGCCTGGCCGTGATGGCCTCCATCACCAAGTTCCGCCTGTGGGGCACCCTGTGGCGCGACTGGATCTGCAGCATCGACCACAAGAAGATCGGGATCATGTACATGATCCTGGGGCTGGTGATGCTGCTGCGCGGCTTTGCCGACGCCGTGATGATGCGCCTGCAGCAGGCCATGGCCTTTGGCGACAACATGGGCTATCTGCCGCCCCACCACTATGACCAGATTTTCACCGCCCATGGCGTGATCATGATCTTCTTCGTGGCCATGCCGCTGGTCACGGGCCTGATGAACTACCTCGTGCCGCTGCAGATCGGCGCGCGCGACGTGTCCTTCCCGTTCCTCAACAACTTCAGCTTCTGGATGACCACAGCCGGTGCCATCCTGGTGATGGTGTCGCTCTTCCTGGGCGAGTTCTCCACCTCCGGCTGGCTGGCCTTGTCCAACCTGGGGGCGCAAGACCCCGGCGTGGGGCTCGATTACTACATCTGGGCCCTGCAGATTGCGGGGGTGGGCACCACGCTCTCGGGCATCAACCTGATCGTCACCATCATCAAGATGCGCGCACCCGGCATGAACCTGATGAGGATGCCCGTCTTCACCTGGACCGCCCTGTGCACCAACGCGCTGATCGTGGCCTCGTTCCCCGTGCTCACGGCCGCGCTGGTGCTGATGTCGCTGGACCGCTATGTTGGCACCAACTTCTTCACGAACGACCTGGGCGGCAACGCCATGCTGTACGTGAACCTGATCTGGATCTGGGGCCACCCCGAGGTGTACATCCTGATCCTGCCCTGCTTCGGCATCTTCTCCGAAGTGGTGGCCACGTTCTGCAAGAAGCGCCTGTTCGGCTACACCTCGATGGTCTACGCCACGGTGGTGATCACCATCCTGTCGTACCTGGTGTGGCTGCACCACTTCTTCACGATGGGCTCGGGCGCGAGCGTGAACACCTTCTTCGGCATCACGACGATGATCATCTCGATCCCCACGGGCGCGAAGATCTTCAACTGGCTGTTCACCATGTACAAGGGCCGCATCCGTTTCGAGCTGCCCATGATGTGGACCGTGGCCTTCATGGTGACCTTTGCCATCGGTGGCATGACCGGCGTGCTGCTGGCCGTGCCCCCGGCCGACTTCGTGCTGCACAACAGCCTGTTCCTGATCGCCCACTTCCACAACGTGATCATCGGCGGCGTGCTGTTCGGCCTGTTTGCCGGCATCAACTACTGGTACCCCAAGGCTTTTGGCTACAAGCTCGACCGCACCTGGGGCGTGCGCTCCTTCTGGCTGTGGGTGGTAGGTTTCTGGGTGGCGTTCGGCCCGTTGTATGTGCTGGGCCTGATGGGCGTCACGCGCCGTGCCAACCACTTTGAAGACCAGTCCCTCCAGATCTGGTTCGTGATCGCCGCCATCGGCGCCGCGATGATTGCTGCGGGCATTGCCTGCTTCCTGATCCAGATTGTGGTGAGCTACCTCAAGCGCGACCAGCTGCGCGACCACACGGGCGACCCGTGGGATGCGCGCACGCTGGAGTGGGCCACCTCGTCGCCACCGCCTGACTACAACTTCGCCTTCACCCCCGTGGTGCACGAGATCGATGCGTGGTGGGACATGAAGAAGCACGGCTACCAGCGCCCACTCACCGGCTTTGCGCCCATCCACATGCCCGCCAACACTGGCTCGGGCGCCGTGATCTCGGCCCTGTCGCTGGCCTTCGGCTTTGCACTGATCTGGCACATGTGGCTGCTCGCGGGCGTGTCGTTTGCGATGCTGCTGCTGGCCTCGATCATCCACACGTTCAACTACAAGCGTGACTTCTACATCCCGGCATCCGACGTGATTGCCACAGAAAAAGCCCGCACACTCCAATTGGCCCGCCATGTCTGAACTCCGCCTCAACGCTGGCGCCGCCGCAAGCGCCCCGGCCCCGCGCGACTACCACCTCGCGCACGAGCCCCATCCCGAAAACGGCACCGCCCTGGGCTTCTGGCTGTACCTGATGAGCGACTGCCTCATCTTCGCCGCCCTGTTTGCCACCTACGGCGTGCTGGGCCGCAGCTATGCGGCCGGCCCCACCGGCGCTCAGCTGTTCGATCTGACGCTGGTGGCCGTCAACACGGCCTTCCTGCTGCTGTCGTCCATCACCTTCGGCTTTGCCATGCTCCGCAAGCAGCAAAAGGATGTGAAAGGCACGCTGCTGTGGCTGGCCGTCACAGGCTTCTTCGGCCTGTGCTTCCTGGGCCTCGAACTCTATGAGTTCGCCCACCTCATCCACCAGGGCGCCACGCCCCAGCGCAGCGCCTTCCTGTCGGCCTTTTTCACGCTGGTGGGCACCCACGGGCTGCACGTCACTTTCGGCCTGATCTGGCTGGTGGTGCTGATGGTGCAGATCGGCAAACACGGCCTGATCCCTGCCAACACGCGCCGGCTGATGTGCCTGTCGATGTTCTGGCATTTTCTGGACGTGGTCTGGATCGGTGTCTTCACTTTCGTGTACCTGATGGGGGTGCTGTAAATGAGCGCACAACACACAACACACGCACACGATGCCCATGGGCATGGCGACGATCACCACGGTGATGACGGCCCACACAGCACCTTCTCGGGCTACATGGTTGGCTTCGTGCTCTCGATCATCCTTACGGCCATCCCGTTCTGGCTGGTCATGGCCAAGGTGATCGCCGACCGCAACACCGCCGTGCTGGTGCTGGGCGGTTTCGCCGTGATCCAGATCCTGGTGCACATGGTGTGTTTCCTGCACATGAACGGCAAAGCCGAAGGCGGCTGGACCCTGCTGTCCACCATCTTCACCGTGGTGTTTGTGGCCATCGCCATCAGCGGCACGCTGTGGGTCATGTTCCACATGAACGCGAACATGATGCCCGAGCATCCCACACCCACGCCCCCGGCGCATGAAGCGCCGGGGCACTCCAGGCCTTGACACCTGGCATGCTCCCTGCCCCGGGCGCCACGGCCCGGCGGCTGCGCCAGGCGGTGCTCGCGCTGGTGGGCATCGCTTTGTTTCTGGGATTCCTGGCGCTGGGCACCTGGCAGGTTCAGCGCCGCACGTGGAAGCTCACCCTGATGGAGCGCGTCGAGCAGCGTGTGCACGCAGCCCCCACTCCCTCGCCCACCTCCCAAGACTGGCCCGGGGTGAATGCCGCCGATCATGAATACCTGCCCGTCACCCTGCACGGCCAATGGCTGGGCGACAAGACCGTGCTCACCCAGGCTGTGACCGAGCTGGGAGCGGGCTTCTGGGTCATGACCCCCCTGCAGCAGGATGACGGAAGCCAGGTGCTGGTGAACCGTGGTTTCGTGCCCCAGGACCAGCGCGCACAGTGGCTTGCCGCGCCCCCGCCCACTTCGGTGCCCGGATCCACCACGGTGCAGGGCTTGCTGCGCATGACGGAGCCAGGAGGCGGATTTCTGCGGAGCAACGACCCCCTGCAACAGCGCTGGTATTCGCGCGATGTAGCGGCCATTGGCCAGGCACTGAAGCTGCCCCAGGCTGCGCCCTTCTTCGTGGATGCGGGCCTTCCGGGCCCCACAGGCACGGCGACGGACAGCGCGGCACCGGACTCAAAGTGGCCCCGTGCCGGCATGACCGTGGTCCGTTTTCACAACAGCCACCTCGTGTATGCGCTGACCTGGTATGGCCTCGCCCTCATGGTTGCCGGCGCTGGCTGGTATGTGGCACGCTACGAGCGCCGCCTGCGCGGCCTTGCCGGCCACACCACCACCTCCGATGACCACCCTTCGCCCTGATACCGCTGCAGCCCTACCGCAGCGCAACACGCGCTCGGCCGACGCCGCCGCAGGCATCAAGAACCTGCAGCAGCTGATTGAACTGCGCTGGATTGCCGTCGTCGGGCAGGTGTTCACCATCGAGATGGCGCACTACAGCCTGAACCTCACGCTGCCCGTGCGCGAGATGCTGCTGGTGGTGGGCTGCCTGGCGGTGTTCAACGTGGTGAGCCTGCTGCGGCTGCGCACCGGTGTGGTGGTGCGCAATGTTGAGCTGTTTCTGGCCTTGCTGATCGATGTGGCGGTGCTCACGGTGCAGCTGTACCTGAGCGGTGGCACCAGCAATCCGTTCGTCTTTCTGTACCTGCTGCAGATCACGCTGGGAGCTGTGCTGCTGCGCGGCGCCTACATCTGGTCCATCGTGATCATCACGCTGCTGTGTTTTGGGGTGCTGGCCACACACCACATGCCCCTCGCGCTGCCGCAAGACCTGCACCAGGGGCTGTCGAGTCTGTATGTCATCGGGTTGCTGGTCTGCTTTGTGCTCAACGCCACGCTGGTGGTGGTCTTCATCACCCGCATCAACCTGAACCTGCGCGAACGCGATGCGCGCCTGGCCGCAGCACGCAGGCGCCGCGTGGAAGAAGAGCACATCGTGCGCATGGGCCTGCTGGCATCGGGCGCGGCCCACGAGCTGGGCACGCCGCTGTCCACGCTGGCCGTGATCCTGGGAGACTGGCAGCACGACAAGCAGCTTGCGGCCCACCCCGCGCTAAAGGAAGACATCGACGAAATGCAGGCCCAGGTGCAACGCTGCAAGAGCATCGTGAGCGGCATCCTGCTCTCGGCCGGGGAGACACGTGGCGAAGCCTCCATGCAGACCACCGTGCGCACCTTCGTCGATGCACTGGCCGAAGAATGGCACAGCACCCGGTCGATGCCACAGTTCATCTACGACAACGACTTCGGCGCGGATACGCCCATGGTGTCGGACACCACGCTACAGCAGATGGTTTTCAATGTGCTGGACAATGCACGCGATGCCTCGCCCGGCTGGGTGCGCCTGGCCATCACCCGCAACGCCGATGCACTGTGCATCACGGTGACCGACGCAGGGCCTGGCTTTGCCCCCGACATGCTGGCCAAGCTGGGCACGCCCTACCAGTCCTCCAAAAACCGCCCCGGGGGTGGGCTGGGCCTGTACCTTGTGCTCAACGTGGCACGCACGCTGGGTGGCAGCGTGGCGGCGCGCAACCGTCCTGAAGGGGGCGCCGAAGTGACCATCGAGCTGCCGCTGGCGGCGATCACACTGCCTGAAGCCAAAGCCTGACGCCATGAGCCCTACCGACGAAGAAGAACCCGCGCAACGCCTGCTCCTGATCGTGGAAGACGACGAGGCCTTTGCCCGCACGCTCGCCCGTTCGTTCGAACGGCGTGGCTACCGCGTGCTGCAGGCCGCCAGCCTGCCCGAGGTCGAAACCCTGCTCGCACAGCACACGCCCGGCTTTGCGGTGGTGGACCTCAAGCTCAAGGGGGAAGCGTCGGGCCTGGCCTGCGTGCAGAAGCTGCATGCCGCCAGCGAGGGCATGCTCATCGTGGTGCTGACCGGATTTGCCAGCATCGCCACCGCCGTGGAGGCCGTGAAACTGGGCGCCTGCCACTACCTCGCCAAGCCGTCCAATACCGACGACATCGAGGCCGCGTTTGGCCTGAAGGCGGGCAACACCGAGGTGGAGCTGACCAACCGCTCCAGCTCGATCAAGACGCTGGAATGGGAGCGCATCAACGAAGTGCTGGCCGAAACCGGTTTCAACCTCTCGGAAGCAGCAAGGCGCCTGGGCATGCACCGCCGCACCCTCACCCGCAAGCTGGAGAAAAAACAGGTCCGCTAGGCGGCTGCCGAAACCGGGCCAGTCCTAGGATTTCAAGCAAAATTGGCCGCCAGCGCTTGAAGGAAATCATTGTTTGCTATTTAATTTATAGCAAACACCACAGAAGCGGCACTCAACCGCCTGGGACCCTCCCCCGACCACCTTTTGATTGAGGCCAGCGCTCACGTCAGCGCTGGCGCTGCACCAGCCAGCGCTCCGCGTCCTGCTGCTTGCCAAACCGCGCCCAATCCAGCGCGTTCTTGCCGTAAGGGTCCTGACGCCAAAGGTCTACGCCCCGCACCTCCAGCCACTCCAGGGCCTGGATGCGCCCTTTGGCGGCGGCCAGCATCGCCGGCGTCTCGCCCCGGCTTGCGGGCGCGGGCTCGTCCAGAGACTGCCCTTGCTCGGACAACCACTGCAAACAGGGGACACAACCACTCTGCGCCGCCATGTGCACCGGCCCCCAGTCCCACCGGTTGCGGGCTGCCAGGCTGGCCCCGGCCTGCACCAGGCGCTGGGCGGCAGCGAGGTGGCCGCCGTAGAAGGCTCGCAACAGTGCGGTGTCGCCACGCTCGCTGTCTTTCTGCGTCTGGCGCAGGTCAGGTAGGGCGCCTGCACGCAGCAGCAGTTCGATGTGCTCCAGTTGCCCCCGATGGGCCGCCAGCATGAGCAGGGACGAGCCGCTGGGTGCGAGCAGGTTGGGGTTGGCGCCTGCGGCCAGGGCTGCGCTCAGGGCCCGGGCATCATCCGCGTTCTGTGCGTCGAGCAGCGGGCCGTCTAAAGCGGAATAAGAGGTGGGTGGCGTTGGGGCAGCGGGCGCAGCCACTTTCCCGGCCGGTGCTGGGCGTGCCAGGCCTGCAAGCGGTGGCCCCCCAATCCACCCTGCGAGCACAGCGGCCAGCAGCAGTGCACCCCAAGCCGGGCGCGACTGCCCAGTCCGCACGCGCCGTTGTGCCCCGGGGCTGAAATGGACCCGGCGGTGCGCCCAGGCTTGGGCGATGGATTGGCCCACGGCGGTGGCGGCACCGCCACCACTGAGGCCGGGCGTGATCCGCACAAGAGTGCCGTCGGCTCCGCGGGCATACACCGCGGAATAAGGGTGCTCGCTGGCACCACTGCCGGTCGCGTACAGCAGCTTGTGCACGAAACTTTGGCTGGCCTGGCCCGGCAGCGTCTGGGTGCGGGTCCACAGCCACGAGTGCCGGTGCACAGTGATGCCGTTGTCCTGCACGGACAGCGCCCAGCGGCGTGTGGCGGCATGCAGGGCAAAGGCCACCAAGACCCACCACGCCGTAGCCGCCATGAAGGAGCGCGGCAGTACCAGCCCATGGGTACCCAGGCGGCCGTTGATGGCGGCCTCCAGCGCCAGCCCAGCGAGCACCAGGCCAGCGGCCCAGCGCCAGCCGGTCTGGCTGAATGCGTAGTGCCAGGCGTGGGGCGCTTCCTGCAGCGTGACAGAAGGGGGCAGAGGCAACGAGTCTTCGCTTTCCTCCCCGTGCTCGCTGAGGGGTGCAATCGGCGTCACCAGCTTCCAGGCAGCGCGCCGGTCAAAGCGGTCGGGCAGTTCGCTGGCAAAGGTTTGCGGTGCGGCCTGCACGGGCAAGTCATAGGTCAGCTCCGCCGTGCCGCCAGGGCTGTGCAGCAGCTCCAGGCGCCAGTCCACGCGCTCGCCCGAGCGTTGCGCGCCGTGCGGGGGGGCATCGGCAGGAACATCGAAGCGTGCCACCAGCCGCAGCCCCCCATCGGCCGCGGGCTGCAAGCGCGCCGACTCTGTGAAGGATTCCACGCAGCGCTCGGGCGAGCCCGAGCTTGACTCGTCCACGCGGTACTGCGCCAGGCGCAGCTGCGGACTTTGCTCCTGCTGGTGGGTGGCGGCCCGCTCGGGCAGCAGCAGCGCGACCTCGACCGGGTGCCCTGCGCGCGGCCGTGCGGGCTGCACGCTGAGGGCCGCACCGGCATAGCGCCAGGCCAGGTGGGTCTGGCGCACCGACAAGGCCACCAGCCCCAGGCCAACCATGACGAAGATCGAAATGAAGGCCTTGGCGTACCAGGGGGCGCTGCCACTGGTCCAGAGCATGCCAGCCATGGGGAAGGCGATGCCACACCAGAAGAGCGTGAAAAACCAGGCGGCGCCCGCCGAGGTGCCGGCAGAGGCCTTTGGCTGGGGCGTGGGCGAGGCGCCCTCCTCCACGTCTTCCGCCCCCTTTACCAGGCGCAGCAGGGTGTGCAGGAACATCCAGGCCGCCGCCAGCCCCACGCCGGTGAAGACCAGGGCAAAGGGCACGCGGAACATCTGCAGCGCCCAGCGGATGGACGGGTCGATGAGGGCCTGCGAGGGCACCTGCGGGTTGACCATGATGGTGATGGGCTGCCCACGGGACTGGGCGCTTTGCAGCAGCCCGTGCCAGCGCTGGTGCCAGTCGCCGATGTTGTCGGCACCGACTTCGGAGTCGAGTCCCACCCGGGTGCCTTCGTACTGCCGCCCCCCGAATTCGTAGCGGTAACGGGCGTGCACCTGGTAGGTGGTGCCATCGCTGGACGTATGGCGCTTGAGCTCGGAGCCCAGCACCTGTGCCACCACCGGTTGCCAGCTGTGCACCTCCAGCGCCGCACGGAGTGTTTGCACCAGGGGCTGAAGCCCCGCGAAGTATCCCCCCAGGCCAAAGGCCAGCGCGAAGAGCGCGCTGAACAACAGCATCCCCAAGCGCTTGCCCAACGTGTCTGCCTTTTCGGGGTTGTTCTCTCTTGCCATGGATGTCCCTCCATTTCTTTTGTTGTTATGGGCAAAGCATGGGAGCCAATCATGTCATTTGCATGACAAATAAATGTCATTTCCGCAGCAAAGACGTGACAAGACAGACGGCGAGGCGCGTGTGCAACACCATGAAAAAAGCGGCCCCGAGGAGCCGCTTTTCTGGATTGATCAATCCCGCACGGAAAAGATCAGGCGGTCACGCCATCCGCCACGTCCTTGAACTCGGCGATCTTGTCGAAGTTCAGGTATTGGTAGATCTTGTCGCCGTTCTGGTTGATGACACCGATGTCGGCCAGGTACTCTTCCTTGGAAGGAATGCGGCCCAGCTTGGAGCAGATGGCCGAGAGTTCAGCCGAGCCCAGATAGACGTTGGTGTTCTTGCCCAAGCGGTTGGGGAAGTTGCGCGTGCTGGTGGACATCACGGTGGCGCCCTCCTTCACCTGGGCCTGGTTGCCCATGCACAGCGAGCAGCCGGGCATTTCCATGCGAGCACCGGCCGCGCCGAACACGCCATAGTGGCCTTCTTCGGTGAGCTGGTGCGCGTCCATCTTCGTGGGCGGGGCCATCCACAGCTTGACGGGGATGTCCTTCTTGCCTTCGAGCAGCTTGGAGGCTGCGCGGAAGTGGCCGATGTTGGTCATGCACGAACCGATGAACACTTCGTCGATCGCGGCACCGGCCACGTCCGACAGCGTCTTGGCGTCATCGGGGTCGTTGGGGCAGCAGACGATGGGTTCGGTGATCTCGGCCAGGTCGATCTCGATGATGGCAGCGTAGTCGGCGTTGTCATCGGGTTCAAGCAGCTGGGGGTTGGCCAGCCAGGCTTCCATGGCCTTGATGCGGCGGCCGATGGTGCGTGGGTCAGCATAGCCCTGGGCGATCATGTTCTTGAGCAGCACGATGTTCGAGTTGATGTACTCGATCACGGGTTCCTTGTTCAGGCGCACGGTGCAGCCGGCAGCAGAGCGCTCGGCCGATGCGTCGGACAGCTCGAACGCCTGCTCGACCTTCATGTCCGGCAGGCCTTCGATTTCCAGGATGCGGCCCGAGAAGATGTTCTTCTTGCCCTGCTTGGCCACGGTGAGGTGGCCGGCCTTGATGGCGTACAGCGGGATCGCGTGCACCAGGTCGCGCAGCGTGACGCCGGGCTGCATCTTGCCCTTGAAGCGCACCAGCACCGATTCAGGCATATCGAGGGGCATCACGCCCGTGGCGGCAGCGAACGCCACCAGGCCGGAGCCGGCGGGGAAGCTGATGCCAATGGGGAAGCGGGTGTGCGAGTCGCCGCCGGTGCCCACGGTGTCGGGCAACAGCATGCGGTTGAGCCAGCTGTGGATGATGCCGTCGCCGGGCTTGAGCGAGATGCCGCCGCGCGTGCTGATGAAGTCGGGCAGCTCGTGGTGCATCTTCACGTCCACGGGCTTGGGGTAGGCGGCCGTGTGGCAGAAGGACTGCATCACCAGGTCGGAGCTGAAGCCCAGGCAGGCCAGGTCCTTCAGTTCGTCGCGGGTCATGGGGCCGGTGGTGTCCTGCGAGCCGACCGAGGTCATGCGTGGTTCGCAGTACGTGCCGGGCACCACGCCCAGGCCTTCGGGCAGGCCGCAGGCGCGGCCGACCATCTTCTGCGCCAGCGTGAAGCCCTTGCCGGTGGCGGCAGGCACTTGCGGCAGGCGGAAGAGCGTCGAAGGAGGCAGGCCCAGGGCCTCGCGGGCCTTGGTGGTCAAGCCACGGCCAATGATCAGCGGAATGCGGCCGCCAGCGCGCACTTCGTCAAACAGCACTTCGCTCTTGACTTCGAATTCGGCGATGACGTTGCCATCCTTGAGCGCCTTGCCAGCGTAGGGCAGCAGTTCGATCTCGTCGCCCATGTTCATCTGGCTCACGTCCAGCTCGATGGGCAGTGCGCCGGCGTCTTCCATGGTGTTGTAGAAGATGGGGGCAATCTTGCTGCCCAGGCACACGCCGCCGAAGCGCTTGTTGGGCACGAACGGGATGTCTTCGCCCGTGAACCACAGCACACTGTTGGTGGCGGACTTGCGGCTCGAACCCGTACCAACCACGTCACCCACATAGGCCACGAGATTGCCCTTGGCACGCAGGTCTTCGATGAACTTCACGGGACCGCGCTTGCCATCTTCTTCGGGGGTGATGCCGTCGCGCTTGTTCTTGAGCATGGCCAGGGCATGCAGCGGGATGTCGGGGCGGCTCCAGGCGTCGGGGGCGGGCGACAGGTCGTCGGTGTTGGTTTCGCCGGTGACCTTGAGCACGGTGAGCTTGATGCTCTGGGGCACTTCGGGGCGGCTGGTGAACCACTCGGCATCGGCCCAGCTTTGCAGCACGGACTTGGCGAAGGTGTTGCCCTTGTCGGCCTTTTCCTTGACATCATGGAACTGATCGAACATCAGGAGCGTCTTCTTGAGCGCTTCGGCGGCGACAGAGGCCACGGCCGCATCGTCCAGCAAGTCGATCAGGGGGGTGAGGTTGTAGCCACCCAGCATGGTGCCCAGCAGCTGCGTGGCGCGCTCGCGGCCAATCAGCGTGCACACCTCGGTACCGTGGGCCACGGAAGCCAGGTAGCTGGCCTTGACCTTGGCGGCGTCGTCCACACCGGCGGGAACGCGGTGCGTGATCAGGTCCACCAGCGTGGCTTCTTCACCGGCAGGCGGGTTCTTGAGCAGCTCGATCAGTTCCGCAGTCTGCTTGGCGCTCAACGGCAGGGGTGGAATGCCGAGGGCAGCGCGCTCGGCCACATGGTCACGGTAGGCTTTCAACATCATTTTTCTCCGGTTGCGTTCTAAAGTGGGGCGGCGCGCAGTGCGGTGGCGATTTCAACGGCCGGGCCGCCTGCGTGCGCAAAGGTTGTGCGGTTTTTTCTTCGGTGGTGCCGCGCCAGGCGACTGCTTACTTCAGGGGTTCCAGCACGCTCACAGGCGGGTTCTTCTTGATGGCCTCAGCCACCACCAGTTGCTGCGGGCTCATGCATTCGTCGGCCAGGCGCTGGCCCAGCTTTTGGTTCATCAACATGGACTTGTTGGCGATCTGCAGCCAGACCGCGCCGCCCTTCTGGTCCTCCAGGCGCACCGTGCCCGTGGTGGTGGTCACCGGGGCCATGAAATACTTGAAGCCCTTGCCTTCCACATGGAAGTGACCGGGGCTTGCGGGCTCGGCCGTGACAGTGACGAAGGCCCCCAGCTCACAGGGGATGCGGCCCACATGCACGCGTTCGGCGATGGCCAGCTCAGCAGGCGAAAGAGCAGCCTCTGCGGCGATGATGCCGGCTGCCACCTGGTTGGTTGCGCTCTTGAGCTGGGTGCGGCTGCTGGTGCCTTCCGTTTTGGCCTCGGTGGATTTTTTGGTGGCAGAGGCCTTGTCCGCCGTCTTGGCAGACTTCGCTTCAGCCTTTGGGGCGGACTTCGCCGCAGGTTTTGCAGCGGCCTTGGTCTCTGCCTTGGGTTCGGTCTTGGCGGGGGTTTGCGCCATGGCAAGGGCCGGAGCCAGCAGCATCAGGGCAGAGGCGATAAAAGATTTCATGGAAGGTCCAGCGTCGAAGAGTTCAGGAATGTTCACAACGGAACGGAGGCCGACGCGCCAAACCAATGGCGGACGGCGAGAGGAAGTGCGCGCCCGGTACGGTGGGCACGCTCCAGCATCTGCCAGTAAAAGCGATAACTGGCACGGTCATGCAAAGCGCCCTCAAAACTGATGGGAGCCCAATCAGAATCAGCGGCAAAAGCTATTATTTTTGAAGCAATTTCAATGTCATCCTGCTGGGGCGCAAACGCCTGCAGGATGGGTCGGATCTGCGCGGGGTGGATGCTCCACATCCGGGTGTAGCCCAGCTCGCGCGCGGCCCGGCTGGCAGCGCCTTGCATGGCCGCCGTATCGGCAAATTCCGTCACCACACAGTGCGATGGCACCTTGCCATGGGCATGGCAGGCGGCAGCAATCTCCAGCTTGGCACGCACCACCAGCGGGTGCGAAAACTGTCCCGCCGAAGTCATGCCCTGCGCAGGGATGGCGCCACCATGGGCCGACACAAAGTCCATGAGGCCAAAACTCAGGCTCTGCACACGGGGGTGGGCGGCAATCTCGAAAGCACGGTGCACCGCCGCAGGGGATTCGATGAGGACGTGGATCGGCACCTGGCCCGCTGATGCTTGCTCCAGCGCGCGTTCCACCTGCAGCACATCGTCCACCGACTCCACCTTGGGCACCATGAGGTGGCTGAGCCTGTGACCCGCTTCGCCCGCTATCGTGGCGACATCATTGGCAAAAGCCGGGTGGTCCACCGCGTGGACCCGTGCGGCCACTCGGGCGCCCGGTGCAGCCCCCAGCGCCAGATTGGCAACCAGCCGCGCGTGGTCGGACTCCAGCCCAACGGGAGCGCCGTCTTCACAATCGAGGGTGACATCAAAGACGCAGGTACCGAACTCCTGCATCATTTCGGCCTGCAGTTGCAGGCTCTTGCGCATGCGCGCTTCCACGCCGCTGTAGTGGTCACAGACCGGCAGAAAGCCTGTCTGCGCCTGGGCGCCCAGCAGCACATCGCGGGGATGGGGTGGCGCAGCGCCCTGCCCCTGCGCGGGGACCCGGGCGGCCCGAAGGCCCGATGCCTGTAGCGTCGGCTGCATTGCGCTCACCTGGCTTACAGCAGGTGCTTGACGCCGTCTTGCTCGCCTTGCAGCTCAGCCAGCGTGATGTTGATGCGCTCTTGCGAGAAAGCGTCGATTTCCAGACCTTCAACGATCTTGTATTCGCCGTTTTCGCAGGTGACAGGGAAACCGAACATGGTGTCCTTCGGAATGCCGTACTGGCCGTCCGATGGGATGCCCATGGTGACCCACTTGCCGTTGGTGCCCAGGGCCCAGTCGCGCATGTGGTCGATGGCGGCGTTGGCAGCCGAGGCAGCCGAAGACAGGCCACGGGCTTCGATGATGGCGGCACCGCGCTTGCCCACGGTGGGCAGGAAGGTGTTGGCGTTCCATTCCTGGTCGTTGATCATCTTGGCGACGCTTTCGCCGTTGATGGTTGCGAAGCGGTAGTCGGCGTACATCGTGGGCGAGTGGTTGCCCCAGACGGTCAGCTTTTCGATGTCGGCCACGGCCTTGCCGGTCTTGGCAGCGACTTGGCTGGCAGCGCGGTTGTGGTCCAGGCGCAGCATGGCGGTGAAGTTCTTGCGTGGCAGGTCAGGTGCCGACTTCATGGCGATGTAGGCATTGGTGTTGGCAGGGTTGCCCACCACCAGCACCTTCACGTTGCGCGAGGCCACGGCGTTCAGTGCCTTGCCTTGTGCCGTGAAGATGGCGCCGTTGACGGCCAGCAGCTCGGCGCGTTCCATGCCGGGGCCACGTGGGCGCGAACCCACCAGCAGGGCATAGTCGGCATCCTTGAACGCGGTCATGGGGTCGCTGTGGGCTTCCATGCCAACGAGCAGGGGGAATGCACAGTCATCCAGCTCCATCATCACGCCCTTGAGCGCTTTCTGGGGGCCTTCAACCGGCACTTCGAGCAATTGCAGGATGACGGGCTGGTCCTTGCCGAGCATTTCGCCGGAGGCGATGCGGAACAGCAGGGCGTAACCGATTTGACCAGCGGCACCGGTGACGGCGACGCGAACAGGCTTCTTGCTCATGGTGAAAACTCCAGGGAAGTGAGGAAAACAGGTGTGAGTGCAACGCAAGCACCAGCGCCTGTTACCAGCAGCCCGTGCCCCGCAAAACAGCCTTGGAGTGTACCGCTGATTGAGCACCTCGGTCAATTTGTCTTATGTCTTATATAAGATATGATTGACACCCTGACACAGCCCGCACATCACCTCGTGTGCGGCCCGCCTTTTTCCCGATCGCCATGTCCTCGCTTCCGCTCAACGCCGACAACCCTGCGCAGCCTTCGGCGGGCGCAGGCTCTGCCACGCCCGCGTTCAGCCCGCTGTACCAGCAAATCAAGGGGCTCATCCTGCAGAGCCTGCAGCAGGGTGAATGGAAACCCGGTGAATCGATCCCCAGCGAGATGGAGCTGGCCGCCCGCTTTCGGGTGAGCCAGGGCACGGTGCGCAAGGCCATCGACGAGTTGGCGGCCGAAAACCTCGTGATGCGGCGCCAGGGCAAGGGGACCTTCGTGGCCACCCATGCCGAGCAGCATGTGCAGTACCGCTTCCTCAAGCTCATGCCCGACACCGGCGACGTCCGCGTGGAGGGTCCCGCACAGCGCCAGGTGATCGACTGCCGGCGCATGCGTGCCAGCGCCGACGTGGCGCGTGCGCTGGCGCTGCGCAGTGCCGATCCGGTGGTCCAGGCACGGCGGGTTCTATCGTTTGCGGGCGTGCCCACCATCCTCGAGGACATCTGGCTGCCCGGCCAGGCTTTCAAAGGGCTGACGGCAGACCAGCTGGCGAACTACCAGGGCCCCACGTACGCCATGTTCGAGCTCGATTTCGGCGTGCGCATGGTGCGCGCCGAGGAGAAAATACGCGCCGTGCTGCCTGACGCCGAACAGGCGGCCATGCTGCAGATCCCGCAGGCCACGCCGCTGCTGAGCGTGGAACGCATTGCCTACACCTACAACGACGTTCCGATGGAGTTACGGCGCGGCCTGTACCTGACCGACACCCACCACTACCGTAACGAATTGAGCTGACACCACCCTGGCAACCGAGCGGAAACGTAGAACATTGGGGCTAGAGCAAACTCTTCTTGTTGCGTTGCAATAGAATTTTGCGTTCTTTGCATCTTCAAATTACAAAGCAGTTACATCCACGAAAGCACACAACATGACAGAACTCGCCAAAAAACGGCCTGAATTCCGCAACATCAATGCCTTCAAGGACCTGACCACCTACCGCATGACGCCTGCAGCGTGGGTTTCGATCCTGCACCGCGGCAGCGGGCTGATCATGTTCCTGCTGCTGCCTTTCATCATCTGGATGTTCGACACCTCGGTGTCGTCCGAAATCTCGTTCGCCAGGTTCACGGCGGCCTTCAATATCGGCATCGGCTTCGTGCCCGGCTGGTTCATCAAGCTGGTGGCACTGGCATTGATCTGGTCCTACCTGCACCACTTCACCGCCGGCCTGCGCCACTTGTGGATGGATGTGAGCCACAGCGCAGTGAACAAGGAATTCGGCAAGACCTCGGCCCTGGCGGTGCTCGCGATCAGCATCACGCTGGCCCTGGTGCTGGGCGCCAAGCTCTTCGGCCTGTACTGATCAACCCATAAAAACGGTGGCTGCTGCCAGGCAGTGTCCACCGAAGAACGAGAGGAAATTCCCATGTCCGTCAATTACGGTTCCAAGCGCGTCGTCGTCGGCGCCCACTATGGCCTGCGCGACTGGCTCAGCCAGCGCGTCACGGCCATTCTGATGGCCCTGTTCACCCTGGCCCTGCTGGCCCAGGTCATTTTTTCCAAGGGCCCCATCGGCTACGACAAATGGGCCGGCATCTTCTCGGCCCAGTGGATGAAGGTGTTGACCTTCTCCGTGATCATTGCGCTGGCCTGGCACGCCTGGATCGGCCTGCGTGAAGTCTTGATGGACTACATCAAGCCCGTGGGCCTGCGCCTGGCGCTGCAGGTGTTCAGCATCGTCTGGCTGGTCGGCTGTGCTGGCTGGGGTATCCAGGTTCTGTGGCGTCTCTGAATCCCACGACTGAAGGCAAAAAATAATGAGCTACACCAACGCTAACATCACCAAGCGCAAGTTCGACGTCGTCATCGTCGGCGCAGGCGGCTCCGGCATGCGTGCCGCGCTTGAACTCTCCCGCGCAGGCCTGAACGTGGCCTCGCTGTCCAAGGTGTTCCCCACCCGTTCGCACACCGTGGCGGCACAGGGCGGCGTGAGCGCATCCCTGGGCAACATGTCCGAGGACAACTGGCACTACCACTTCTACGACACCATCAAGGGCTCCGACTGGCTGGGCGACCAGGACGCCATCGAGTTCATGTGCCGCGAAGCACCCAAGGTCGTGTATGAGCTGGAACACTTCGGCATGCCGTTCGACCGCAACCCCGACGGCACCATCTACCAGCGCCCCTTTGGCGGCCACACGGCCAATTACGGCGAAAAGCCCGTGCAACGCGCTTGCGCCGCCGCTGACCGCACCGGCCACGCCATGCTGCACACTCTGTACCAGCAGAACGTGAAGGCCAAGACGAATTTCTTCGTCGAATGGATGGCCCTGGACCTGATCCGCGACGCCGACGGCGACGTGGTGGGCGTGACCGCCCTGGAAATGGAAACTGGCGACCTGTACATCCTGGAAGCCAAGACCGTGCTGCTGGCCACCGGCGGTGCGGGCCGCATCTTTGCGGCATCGACCAACGCCTTCATCAACACCGGTGACGGCCTGGGCATGGCGGCACGTGCTGGCATCGCGCTGCAGGACATGGAATTCTGGCAGTTCCACCCCACCGGCGTGGCCGGCGCTGGCGTGCTGCTGACCGAAGGCTGCCGTGGCGAAGGCGCCATCCTGCTCAACAGCAATGGCGAGCGCTTCATGGAGCGCTACGCGCCCACCCTGAAGGACCTGGCACCGCGCGACTTCGTGTCCCGCTCGATGGACCAGGAAATCAAGGAAGGCCGTGGCTGCGGTCCCAACAAGGACTACGTGCTGCTCAAGCTCGACCACCTGGGCGCGGACACCATCCACAAGCGCCTGCCGTCGGTGTACGAGATTGGCGTCAACTTCGCCAATGTGGACATCACCAAGGAACCGATCCCCGTCGTGCCCACCATCCACTACCAGATGGGCGGCGTGCCGACCAACATCAATGGCCAGGTGGTAACGCAGGCCAATGGCATCAACAACTCCGTGGTGAACGGCCTGTACGCGGTGGGCGAATGCGCCTGCGTGTCGGTGCACGGTGCCAACCGCCTGGGCACCAACTCGCTGCTGGACCTGCTGGTGTTTGGCAAGGCCGCTGGCCGCCACATCGTCGAGTTCAACAACAAGAACAAGGAACACAAGCCCCTGCCCAAGGATGCGGCCGACCGCACCCTGGAGCGCCTGAACCAGCTCGACAAGTCGAACGAAGGCATCTACGCACAGAACCTGGCGGGCGACATCCGCGCCACCATGCAGCAGCACGCTGGCGTGTTCCGCACCCAGGTCAGCATGGACGAAGGCGTGCAGAAGATCGCCGAGATCCGCAGCCGCGTGGGCAGCGTGACCCTGAAGGACAAGTCCAAGGTGTTCAACACCGCCCGCATCGAAGCACTGGAAGTAGACAACCTGATCGAAGTCGCGCAGGCCACCATGGTCTCGGCCGCTGCCCGCAAGGAATGCCGTGGCGCCCACACTGTGTATGACTACGAGCACCCTGCAGACCATGCAGAGTTCCCGCTGGGCCGCAATGACAAGGAGTGGATGAAGCACACCCTGTGGTACAGCGAAGGCAGCCGCCTCGATTACAAGCCGGTCAACCTCAAGCCCCTGACGGTGGACAGCGTGCCCCCCAAGGTCCGTACGTTCTAAACAGTAGCCCCACGAGAGAAGAACCATGCAAAAACGCACATTCCAAATCTACCGCTACGACCCGGACAAGGACGCCAAGCCCTACATGCAGACCATCGAGATCGAACTCGACGGCCATGAGCGCATGCTGCTGGACGCACTGGTCAAGCTCAAGGAACAAGACCCCACGCTGTCGTTCCGCCGCTCGTGCCGCGAAGGCGTCTGCGGCTCGGACGCCATGAACATCAACGGCAAGAACGGTCTGGCCTGCCTGACGAACATGAACACCCTGAAGGGCACCATTGTTCTGAAGCCCCTGCCCGGCCTGCCAGTCATCCGCGACCTGATCGTGGACATGACGCAGTTCTTCAAGCAGTACAACTCGATCAAGCCCTACCTGATCAACGAAGAACTGGCCCCGGACCGCGAACGCCTGCAGTCCCCCGAAGAGCGCGACGAGCTCAACGGCCTGTACGAGTGCATTCTGTGCGCCAGCTGCTCCACGAGCTGCCCCAGCTTCTGGTGGAACCCTGACAAGTTCGTGGGCCCTGCCGGCCTGCTGCAGGCCTACCGCTTCATCGCCGACAGCCGCGATGACGCCACGGCCCAGCGCTTGGACAATCTGGAAGACCCGTACCGCCTGTTCCGCTGCCACACCATCATGAACTGTGTGGACGTGTGCCCCAAGGGCCTGAACCCCACCAAGGCCATCGGCAAGATCAAGGAACTGATGGTGCGCCGCGCCGTCTGACCCCGATCTGCACTGCAACGCCAGGCCAGCCATGGAAAACCTTTTCACCATATCCCTTGCCCCAGCAGCAGCCTCGCCGCTGCTGGACGAGCGTGAATTGAGCAAGCTGCACTGGCGCTGCCGGCGCGGCCTGCTGGAGAACGATCTGTTCATCGAACAGTTCTTCGCCCGCTACGAGCCCATGCTGACCCAGCGCCATGCGCAGGGCATGCGCGAGCTCATGGACCTGGCGGACAACGACCTGCTGGACCTGCTGCTGCGGCGGCGTGAGCCCGCAGGCGAGCAAGACACGGAAGAAGCGCGCGAAGTGCTTGGCATGCTCCGACAAAGTGGCGGTGCTCTGGCGGTTCACGCCTGATACCCCCCGTCTGCATGCCCCAAGACCGGATCATCATCGGCAACCCACCCAAGGAAAGTAACAATGAAGCTAGCTGACAACAAAGCCACCCTGTCGTTCAGTAACGGCGGCCCCAGCGTGGACCTGCCGGTCTACCAGGGCACCATCGGCCCGGACGTCATCGACATCCGCAAGCTGTATGCGCAGACGGGCATGTTCACCTACGACCCGGGCTTCCTGTCGACGGCAGCCACCCAGTCGGCCATCACGTACATCGATGGCGACAAGGGCGAACTGCTGTACCGCGGCTACCCCATTGAGCAGTTGGCGCAAAACTGCGACTTCCTGGAAACCTGCCACCTGCTGCTGTACGGTGACCTGCCCAACGAAGCCCAGAAGACCGACTTCACCAGCCGCGTGACCAACCACACCATGGTCAACGAGCAGATGCAGTTCTTCCTGCGTGGCTTCCGCCGTGACGCGCACCCGATGGCGGTGCTGACCGGCCTGGTCGGCGCCCTGTCGGCCTTCTACCACGACAGCACGGACATCAACAATCCGCAGCACCGCGAGATCGCAGCCATCCGCCTGATCGCCAAGATGCCCACCCTGGTGGCCATGGCATACAAGTACGGTGTGGGCCAGCCCTACATGTACCCGCAGAACAACCTGTCCTACGCCGGCAACTTCCTGCGCATGATGTTCGGCACGCCCTGCGAAGAGTACAAGGTCAACCCCGTGCTGGAACGCGCGCTGGACCGCATCTTCATCCTGCACGCAGACCACGAGCAGAACGCATCGACCTCCACCGTGCGCCTGTGCGGCTCGTCCGGCACCAACCCGTTTGCCGCCATCGCAGCTGGCGTGGCCTGCCTGTGGGGCCCCGCCCACGGTGGCGCCAACGAAGCTGCCCTGAACATGCTGTACGACATCCAGGCCCAAGGCGGCGTGGAAAAGATCGGCGACTTCATCAAGCAGGTCAAGGACAAGAACTCCGGCGTCAAGCTGATGGGCTTTGGCCACCGCGTGTACAAGAACTACGACCCGCGTGCCAAGCTCATGCAAGAGACTTGCAATGAAGTGCTGGCCGAACTGGGCCTGGAAAACGACCCCCTGTTCAAGCTGGCCAAGGAACTGGAAAAGATCGCCCTGGAAGACGACTACTTCGTGCAGCGCAAGCTCTACCCGAACGTGGACTTCTACTCCGGCATCGTGCAGCGCGCCATCGGCATCCCTGTGAACCTGTTCACCGGCATCTTCAGCCTGGCCCGCACCGTGGGCTGGATCGCCCAGCTCAACGAAATGATCGGCGACCCCGAGTACAAGATCGGCCGCCCACGCCAGCTGTTCACCGGCTCCGAGCGCCGCGACGTGCCGCCACTGGCCAAGCGCTGATCGGCACGGCGCCCCGCGCCGTCCACCGCACCCACAAAGCCCGCAGGCAGTGCCTGCGGGCTTTTTTCATGGCGAATCGGCTCGCAGTGGGCAATTTTGCGGCCCCTGGGAGTCAGTCTCAAGGACCAGATCAATCCATACTACCCCCTAGTAAATAGGAATTTATGGCCGCTAGCGCTTTATCTATGAGCACCATCGATCTATACTACACCCCAGTACACTCAACACCCGCAGACAACAAGCGCCGAGCGCCAGCCTGACACCCCTGTTCCCCATGCCCCACACCGCTGAAGACAAGCAACGCGCCGTCACCCGATTGCGCCGCATCAAAGGCCAGGCCGAGGCACTGGAGCGTGCCGTGGAAGCCGGCAGCGAATGCGCCCCCATCCTGCAGCAGCTCGCCGCCATGCGCGGCGCCGTGCACGGGCTGATGGCCGACCTGCTGGACAGCCATGTGCGCGAGATCCTGGCGGAAAAGCCTGCGCCATCGCAGCAGGCCGTGGACGAAACACTGTCGCTACTGCGCTCGTACCTCAAATAGGCAGCCCACCCCCTACCGATTGACTGAAAGGACCACCCCATGAAATCCCGCGCCGCCGTCGCCTTCAAAGCCGGAGAACCCCTGCAGATCGTCGAAATCGACGTGGCCCCCCCCAAGAAGGGCGAAGTGCTCATCAAGATCACCGACACCGGTGTGTGCCACACCGACGCCTTCACGCTCAGCGGTGACGACCCCGAAGGCCTGTTCCCCGTCGTGCTGGGCCATGAAGGCGCCGGCATCGTGGTGGAAGTGGGCGAAGGCGTGACCAGCGTGAAGCCGGGCGACCATGTGATTCCGCTGTACACCGCCGAATGCGGCGAATGCCTGTTCTGCAAGAGCGGCAAGACCAACCTGTGCGTGGCCGTGCGCGCAACGCAGGGCAAGGGCGTGATGCCCGACGGCACCACCCGTTTCAGCTACAACGGCCAGCCGATCTACCACTACATGGGCTGCAGCACCTTCAGCGAATACACCGTGGTGGCCGAGGTGTCGCTCGCCAAGATCAACCCCCAGGCCAACCCCGAGCAGGTCTGCCTGCTGGGCTGCGGCGTGACCACGGGCCTGGGCGCGGTGAAGAACACCGCCAAGGTGCAAGAGGGCGACACGGTGGCCGTGTTTGGCCTCGGCGGCATTGGTCTGGCCGTGATCCAGGGTGCCAAGCTGGCCAAGGCGGGCCGCATCATCGCCGTGGACACCAACCCCTCCAAGTTCGACCTGGCCCGCACCTTTGGCGCCACCGACTGCGTGAACCCGAAGGACTTCGACAAGCCGATCCAGCAGGTCATCGTCGAGATGACCACCTGGGGCGTGGACCACAGCTTTGAGTGCATCGGCAACGTCAACGTGATGCGCGCGGCGCTGGAATGCGCGCACCGCGGCTGGGGCCAGTCGGTCATCATCGGCGTGGCCGGGGCGGGGCAAGAGATCAGCACCCGCCCCTTCCAGCTCGTCACCGGCCGCAAGTGGCTGGGCACGGCGTTTGGCGGCGTCAAGGGCCGCAGCGAGCTGCCCGGCATGGTCGAAGACGCGATGGCGGGCAAGATCCAGTTGGAGCCCTTCGTGACCCACACCATGGGCCTCAAGGACATCAACGAAGCGTTTGATTTGATGCACGAAGGCAAGTCCATCCGCTCCGTGGTCAAGTACGCGGCCTGAACCTGCACAGCGGACGGGCGTTTGAGGCAAAAACAGCCTCCAGCGCTTGTACAACAAGCGCCAACAGCTATTCATTTCAGAGCACCCACCATGACCACCTCCCTGGAACTCCTCAGCAGCCACGCCTGCTTCGGCGGCGAGCAGCGCTTCTACCAGCACGCCTCCACCGAGATCGGGCTGCCGATGAAGTTCTCGGTGTTCCTGCCCCCGCAGGCGCAGCAAGGTCCCGTGCCCGCCCTGCTCTTCCTGGCGGGGCTGACCTGCACCGAAGAAACCTTCATGGTCAAGGCCGGCGCCCAGCGCCTGGCCGCCGAACTGGGCCTCGCACTCATCGCACCCGACACCAGCCCGCGCGGGGCCAACGCGCCGGGCGAGGCCGACAGCTGGGACTTCGGCGTGGGCGCGGGCTTCTATCTGGACGCCACGCAAACGCCGTGGCGCACCCACTGGCGCATGGAGAGCTACCTTCTGAAGGAGCTGCTGCCGCTGGTCTCGGCCCAATTGCCCATCGACGGCACCCGCCTGGGTATCACCGGCCACTCGATGGGCGGGCATGGCGCGCTCACGCTGGCGCTGCGCCATCCGGGCCGATTCCAGAGCCTGTCGGCCTTTGCCCCCATCTGCGCGCCCACCCAGTGTCCGTGGGGCGAGAAAGCCTTCACAGGCTACCTGGGCGCAGACCGCACGGGATGGATCGAGCACGACGCCACGGTGCTCATGCAGCACCAGCCGGTCGCGCCCTACCCTGCGGGCATCCTCATCGACCAGGGCCTCTCCGACAAGTTTCTGGCCGAGCAACTGCATCCGCACCTGTTCGAAGCCGCCTGCCAGGCCATCGGCCAGCCACTCAGCCTGCGCCGCCACGCGGGCTACGACCACGGCTACTACTTTGTGCAGAGCTTCGTGGCCGACCACCTGCAGCACCACGCTGCTGCCTTGGCATAGGCTGGCTGGCCCACCAACAGCCGGCAGATCGGGCCCCCTTCAAGGGCGGCAGGGCTCTGCGGGGCCTCAGTTCCCCCAATTCTGAGCAAATGTTAATGCGGCCTTAAGCCTCGGGCGCCACAGTGCGCCCCATGCCTTTGATCCTGCAGCGCCTGCTGCTTCCCCACCTGGCCACGGGCGCCCCGCCCCAGCCTGCTTCCACCGCAACACGCGCCCTGCACCCCGCCTGGGTGGTGGTGCTCATCAGCACCTGGCTGGCCACGGCCTGCAACGTGCCGCTGTGGCGCGAAGTGGCGCAGTTGCCCGGCCAGGGCAGCCTGCGCGGCTGGGGCTTTGCGATCGCGTTTGCGCTCATCGTGGCCGCCGGCAATGCCGCACTGCTCACCCTGCTGGCCTGGCGCTGGACGCTCAAGCCTGCCGCCGCCGTGCTGGTGGTCATGGCTGCGTTCGGCGCGTATTTCATGCTGGCCTACGGGGTGGCCATCGACGCCAGCATGCTCACCAACGTGCTGCAAACCGATGTGCACGAGGCAGGCGACCTGCTCAACGCACGCATGCTGGCCACCGTGCTGGCGCTGGCGGTGCCTCCGCTCTTGTGGCTGCTGCGCCGCCGCGTGCAGCGGCTGAGCCCGCTGCGCCACGCGGCGCACAACGGGCTGCTGCTGGCGGGCTCCATCGCCATCATCGTGGTGTGCCTGCTGCTGGTGTTCCAGGACTTCGCCTCCACCATGCGCAACCACACCAAGCTGCGCTACCTCATCAACCCGCTCAACAGCGTGTACGCGCTGGGCAACATCGCCACCAAGCCCCTGCGCATGGACACCAGCAAGCTGCTGCCCCTGGGGCGCGATGCGCAGCTGGGCGCCAGCTATGCAGGCCAGGCCAAGCCCCCGCTGCTGGTGCTGGTGCTGGGCGAAACCGGTCGCAGCGGCAACTTCGGCATCAACGGCTACGAACGCAACACCACACCGCTGCTCGCGGCCCGCGCCGACCTCATCAGCGCCCGCAACGCCTGGTCGTGCGGCACCAGCACCGCCGCATCCGTGCCCTGCATGTTCTCGCACCTGGGTCGCACGGGCTACGAGGCGCGCGCCGCCAACTTCGAGAGCCTGATCGACGTGCTGCACCATGCGGGCCTGGCCGTGCTGTGGGTGGACAACCAGTCCGGCTGCAAGGGCGTGTGCGACCGCCTTGGCGACGTCAACACATCCACGCTGAAAGACCCCGCCCTGTGCCCCACCAGCGGCGAATGCCTGGACCGCGTGATGCTGAAAGACCTGGATGCGCGCATAGCCGCACTGCCCGCCGAACAACGCCAGCGCGGCACCGTGGTGGTGCTGCACCAGATCGGCAGCCACGGACCGGCGTATTCCAAACGCTCTGCGCAGGACCTCAAGAAATTCCTGCCCGAGTGCACCTCGACCGCGTTGCAGGAATGCGAGCGCCAGCAGGTGGTGAACGCCTATGACAACAGCATCCTCGAGACGGACTTTTTCCTCGACTCGGTGCTCAAATGGCTCTCAGCGCATGAAGATAAAGCGCAGACAGCTATGGTTTATGTAGCAGACCACGGCGAATCACTGGGCGAGAACAACCTCTACCTGCACGGCCTGCCCTACAGCATTGCGCCCGACGTGCAAAAACATGTGCCCTGGATCACCTGGCTGTCGCCTGCCATGCAGGCGCGCACAGGCGCACCCACGGCCTGCCTGCAGCGGGACCTGGCCGAACGGCGCGTCACGCACGACCACTACTTTCACTCGGTACTGGGCCTCATGGATGTAAAAACGGGCGCCTACAACCCCGACCTGGACATGCTCGCCCTGTGCCGCGGCTTGGCGGCTGAAGCGGCCGCCAAGCCCGTTGCAAAACCCATTGCACAGCCCGCTTGAAAACCGGTTCTGCAACGCCCGACGAACGTCAATCGAGCTGTCCCTGGCAGACATATTTGGTGTGCAGGTAGTCGTCCAGCCCATGCGTTGAGCCTTCGCGCCCATAGCCCGACTCCTTCACCCCGCCAAACGGCGCGGCCTCTGCGGCCAGCGCCCCTTCGTTGATGCCCACGATGCCGGACTCCAGCGCGTCTGCCACGCGCCAGATGCGGCGCACGTTCTGGCTGTAGAAGTAGGCCGCCAGGCCAAACGGCGTGTCGTTGGCGGCGGCGATGACTTCGGCCTCGTCGTCAAACACGGTCAGCGGTGCCACGGGGCCAAAAGTCTCTTCGCAGGCACAGGCCATGGTGGCGTCCGCGCCGGTGAGCACGGTGGGTGCGTAGTAGGTAGCACCGAGTTCGGCCAGGCGCTTGCCACCCGTGAAAACCTTCGCCCCCTTGGCCACGGCGTCATTCACATGGCGCTCGATCTTCTCCACCGCGCGGTCGTTGATCATGGGGCCGATCTGGGAGGCCGGGTCGCTCGCCGGGCCCACCTTCAGCGCCGCCACGCGGGCCGTGAGCCGGGTGGCAAACGCATCGAACACATTGCGCTGCACAAACACCCGGTTGGGGCACACGCAGGTCTGGCCGCCGTTCCTGAACTTGGCGGCCATGAAACCGTCCACGGCCGCATCCACATCCGCGTCGTCAAACACAATGAAGGGCGCATTGCCACCCAGTTCTAGCGACAGCTTCTTGAGCGTGTCCGCACTGCGGCGCGCCAGATGCTTGCCCACAGGGGTGGAGCCCGTGAAGGTGATCTTGCGCACGCGGCTGTCGTCGAGCCACACATCCACCACGGCGGGCGTGTTCTGGCGTGAAGCGGTGACGATGTTGAGCACACCCGGCGGCACCCCGGCCTCGTGCGCCAGCAGCACCAGGGCCAGCGAAGTCAGCGGGGTGTCTTCAGCGGGCTTGCACACCACGGTGCAGCCGGCCGCCAAGGCCGGGGCGATCTTGCGCGCGATCATCGCCGCCGGAAAGTTCCAGGGCGTGATGGCCGCCACCACGCCCACGGGCTCCTTGAGCGCAAACATGCGGCGGCCCGGCACCGGGGCGGGAATGACCTCGCCGTTCATGCGCGTGGCCTCTTCGCCAAACCATTCGATGTAGCTGGCCGCATAGGCCACTTCGCCCTTGCCCTCGGCCAGGGGTTTGCCCTGCTCGCGCGAGATGAGCTTGCCCAGGTCGTCCTGGTGGGCCAGCACCAGGTCGTTCCAGCGCTTGATGATGGCGGCACGCTGCTTGGCAGGCACCTTGCGCCACGCGGGGAATGCGGCGTGTGCAGCGTCCAGGGCCGCCAGCGCCTCGGCAGCACCGGAGTCGGGCACGGAAGCGATGGTGTCGCCGGTGGCGGGGTCGGTCACGTCAAGCCGGGCGCCGGTGGCCACGGTCCATTCGCCAGCGATGAAGTTGGCGCTGCGGATCAAGTCGGAACGGGTGAGGGTCAGGGACATGGCGGGAAGGTAAAAATTTGAACAAAAATGGCTTCTAGCGCTTATCCATCATGCGCGAGTAGCTATATTTTTAGGAGCAATGGCGCACCACCGGCCTAGCCGTTGGCCACCCGCTGTGCAATGGCCTGTCCCACCTGCGTGGTGCTGGCCGTGCCCCCCAGGTCCGGCGTGCGCGGCCCGCTCTTGAGGGTGTCTTCAATCGCCGCCACGATGGCATCGTGCGCCAACCTGCCCGCCCCCTGGCCCTGGGTGAGGAAGTCCAGCATCAGCGCGCCGGACCAGATCATGGCAATCGGGTTGGCGATGTTCTTGCCGTAGATGTCCGGCGCCGAGCCATGCACGGGCTCGAACAGGCTGGGGAAGTGGCGCTCGGGGTTCAGGTTGGCCGATGGCGCCAGGCCAATGGTGCCGGTGGTGGCCGGACCCAGGTCGGAGAGGATGTCGCCAAACAGGTTGGTGGCGGCCACCACGTCAAAGCGGCCCGGCTGCAGCACAAAGCGGGCGGTGAGGATGTCGATGTGCTGCTTGTCCAGCGTGACCTCGGGGTAGTCCTTGGCCACATCGTCCGCCCTCTGATCCCACCAGGGCATGCTGATGGCGATGCCGTTGCTCTTGGTGGCCAGGGTGACGTGTTTCTTGGGGCGGCTCTGGGCCAGATCGAAGGCGAACTTCAAGAGGCGGTTGGCCCCGTGGCGGGAGTAGACCGATTCCTGGATCACGATCTCGCGGTCGGTGCCTTCGTACATGATGCCGCCCAGGGACGTGTACTCGCCCTCGGTGTTCTCGCGCACCACGTAGTAGTCGATGTCGCCGGGCTTGCGGCCGGCCAGGGGGCAGGGCACGCCCTCGAACAGGCGCACGGGGCGCAGGTTGATGTACTGGTCGAACTCGCGGCGGAATTTGAGGAGAGACCCCCACAGGGACACATGGTCGGGCACGGTGGCGGGCCAGCCCACGGCGCCAAAGAAGATGGCGTCCATGCCCGAGAGCTGGGCTTTCCAGTCGTCGGGCATCATCTGGCCGTGGGTGGCGTAGTAGTCGCAGCTGGCCCATTCGAAGGTGTGGCATTCGAGTTCGAAGCCAAAGCGTGCTGCGGCGGCTTGCACCACGCGCAGGCCTTCGGGCATCACTTCCTTGCCTATGCCGTCTCCGGCAATGACTGCAATGCGGAACGCGGGGATCATGGATTTTTCCTTCTTCGTTCTCAATGAAGCATTCAGGCGGCCACCGCCAGGGTGGGTGCCTCCACAGGGCGCGGCACGTCGCGCTCTTCCAGCCAGCCCTGGCGCAGCTCAGGCACCGAGGCGGCCAGCAGCTCGTAATACGGATGGTGGGGACCCCGGTCAAAGTCGGCACGCGCCACCTGGTCCAGCTTGCGGCCGTGCTGCATGACGATGATCTCGTCGCACACCGACCGCACGGTGTGCAGATCGTGGCTGATGAAGAGGTACGACACGCCCAGTTCGCGCCGCAGGTCGGCCATCAGGTCGAGCACGGCCGCGCCCACCACGGTGTCCAGCGCCGACGTCACCTCGTCGCACAGGATCAGGTCGGGCTCAGCCGCCAGGGCACGCGCCAGGTTCACCCGCTGCTTCTGCCCGCCCGACAAGCCGCCAGGCAGGCGTTGTGCCACCGAGTGCGGCAGGCGCACCAGGTCCAGCAGCTCGTGGATGCGGCGCTGCAGCGCAGGCCCTTTCAGCCCCTTGTAGAACTGCAGCGGGCGCGCCAAGATGCGTTCAACGGTCTGCGACGGGTTCAGCGCCGTGTCCGCCATCTGGAAGACGATCTGGACCTGCCGCAGCTCTTCCTTGCTGCGCTGGCGCAGGTCGGGCAGCAGCTCACGCCCGTTGAACAGCATGCTGCCCTTGCACGGAGCAATCAGCCCGGCGATGGCACGGGCCAGCGTGGTCTTGCCCGAGCCGGATTCGCCAATCACGCCAACGGCCTGGCCCCGGTAGAGCTTGAAGTTGATGTCCTCCAGGATCAGCGTGGCGGGCTGCCCCTTGGAGTCCACAGTGCCGTAACCGGCGGAAAGCTCGCGCACCTCCAGCAGCAGCTCGCCCTCGCCCTTGCAGTGCTCGGCGGCACGGGGTGCCGGACGGGCGGCCGCCAGCAGGCTCTGGGTGTATTCGTGCGCGGGTTCGGACAGGATGCGTGCCGTGGTGTTGACCTCTTGCGCCTTGCCGCCGCGCAGCACCAGGATGTGGTCGGCCATCTGCGCCACCACGGCCAGGTCATGGCTCACGTACACCGCCGTGGCGCGGCGCTCGCGCACCACGCGGCGAAAGGCGCGCAGCACTTCGATCTGCGTGGTCACGTCGAGCGCCGTGGTGGGCTCGTCCAGAACCACCACCTCGGGGTCGGTGATCAGTGCCATGGCCGCCATGAGCCGCTGCAGCTGCCCGCCCGAGACCTGGTGCGGGTAGCGCTGGCCAATGGTGTCGGGGTCGGGCAGCGCCAGTTCACGAAACAGTTGCACCGCCTTGGCCTCAGCCTCAGCGCGGGACAGGGTGGCATGGATGCGCGCAGGCTCCACCACCTGGTCCATGATGGTGCGCGAGGGGTTGAACGAGGCCGCCGCGCTTTGCGCGATGTACGACACGGTGCGGCCGCGCAAGGCCCGTTGCCCCGCGGCCGAAAGCTTCAGCACATCGGTGTCACCAATGCGGACGCTGCCGCCCGAAATGGCACAGCCGCGCCGGGCATAGCCCATCAAGGCCAGGGCCGTGGTGGTCTTGCCCGAGCCCGACTCGCCAATCAGCGCCAGCACCTCGCCGGGTTGAATGACAAAGCTCAAGTGATCGACCAGAGTCTGATCCCCCGCCGTGATGTGCAGACCTTCTACGATGACCGAAGCACCCATCTATAGCTCCTTAGCGTTCACGGGCGGCACGGCCCGGCAGGTTGTCGATCACCAGATTGACCGCAATCGTGAGGCTGGCAATGGCCATGGCCGGTGCGATCACCGACGCACTGCCCTCGGGCAAGGCCCCGATGTTTTCACGCACCAGCGAGCCCCAGTCGGCCTCGGGGGGCTGGATGCCCAGGCCCAGAAAACTCAGGCTGGCCAGCAGCAGCACCACGTACACAAAGCGCAGGCCCAGGTCGGCCAGCATGGGCCCCAGGATGTTGGGCAGGATCTCGCGCAGCATGATGTAGAGCGTGCCCTCACCCCGCGTGCGGGCCACGGTCACATAGTCCAGGGCATTGATGTTCACGGCCAGCGAACGGGCAATGCGAAAAGCGCCAGGCACGTAGATGAGCGCAGCGGTGAACACCAACATGCCAATCGATGATCCAAACCCTGCCACCAGCACCAGCGCAAACATCTTGCTCGGGATGGAAGTCAGGGTATCGAGCAATCGGCTCAGGACAGCATCAAGCACCGTGCCGCTGGCCGCCGCCAGCAGTGCCAGTACCGTGCCCGTGCCGCTGGCGATGAGGGTGGCCACCAAGGCCACGCCCACCGTGTAGCGGGCCCCCTGCACCACGCGCACGAGCATGTCGCGCCCCAGATAGTCGGTGCCCAGCCAGTGCATGGCATCCATGGGCGCGTAGACGACCGAGGCCTGCAGGTTGACCAGGTGCGCGGGCAGCAGCGCAGGGCCCGCCAGCGCTGCGAACAGCCAGAACACCAGAATGGCCAGCCCCACCAGGCCGGAGAAACCAAAACCGGCCAACCAGTGCAGCACCCCGCCCCGCAGCGGCACATGCACCAGCGCGGGGGCGCCAGAAGAAGGAGGAAGCGTATCCATCAGAAAAGTCCCCAGTCGTTGAGCATCAGCGGTGGCGCAGACGCGGGTTGGCCACAATGCCGCACACATCGGCCAGCGTGACCAGCAGCAGGTAGCCGGTGCAGAAAATCATGGCGCAGGTCTGCACCAGCGGCATGTCGCGCTGGGTGACACCATCCACCATGAGCTTGGCGATGCCGGGGTAGTTGAAGATGGTCTCGATCACGATCACACCACCCAGCAGGTACGACAGCGACAGCGCCACCGCATTCGCAATGGGGCCCACCGCGTTGGGCAGCGCATGCGCCAGCACCATCCGCAGGGGCGAAGCACCCTTGAGGCGCACCATCTCGATATAGGGGGCTTCGAGCTGGTCGATAACCGCCGCACGCGTCATGCGCATCATCTGCGCCACGATCACGCAGCACAGGCTGAGCACTGGCATGGCAAAGGCGCGCAGCATCTGCCCCACCGATTCGATGTCGCTCACATACGAAAGCGCGGGCAGCCAGCGCAGCTGCACCGCAAACACCAGCACCGCCAGCGTGGCCACCAGAAACTCGGGCACCGACACTACCGCCACCGACAGGCTCGACGCTATGCGGTCCAACCACGAACCCCGCCAGACTGCGGACGAGATACCGAACAACAGGGCGATGGGCACGGAAAACAGCGCGGTCACCGCAGCCAGCAGCAGCGAATTGGGCAACCGGCTGCCCACCAGGTCGGCCACGGGCATCTGCGTGGTCACGGACTGCCCCAGGTCACCGCGCACCGCACCCCAGAGCCACTTGAGGTAGCGCTCGGGGGCGGGCACATCGAGCCCCATCTGCGCACGCAACGCAGCCAGGGCCTCTGGGGTCGCTTCCTGGCCAAGCTGCTCTTGCGCGGCGTCGCCCGGCAGTACGGCGGTGATCGAGAACACGATCACCGACACCGCCAGCAGCGACAACAGCGCAATGAGCAGGCGCTTGGCCAGCAGCGAGAAAATCACGCGGTTCATGCAAAACCTTCCGTTGCAGATTGCCAGCCCGGCGCGTCAAGCATCGAGCCAGACGTGCTCGGCGAAAGCGTAGCCCATCAGGCCGCCCAGCGGAATGGGTGCGAGCCCCTTGAGCTTGGAGCTGTGCCCGTCAATGCTGGCCAGGAACAGCGGGATGCCGATACCCGCTTCGGTGTGGATCATGGTCTGCATGTCGGCATACATCTGCTTGCGTTTGGTCAGGTCCGTTTCGGCGCGGGAAGCGAGCAGCAACTGATCGAACTGAGCGCTCTTCCAGCGCGACTCGTTCCAGGCGGCGTCCGACTTGAAGAACTGCGTGAGGATGGTGTCGGCACTGGGACGGGGATTGACGTTGCCAAAGCCGACGGGGCTGTTCAGCCAATGGTTGGACCAGTAGCCATCGGCGGGCATGCGCTTGACATCGATGTCGAGCCCGATTCGCTGCCCGGCTTGTTGCAGCAGCAGCGCAATCTCCACCGAGTACATCGCGGCGGGCGAAGTCACCATGGGCACCTTGCCCGTCACGCCAGACTTTTGCAGATGGAACTTCGCCTTGTCCAGGTCGAAGGGGCGCTGCGGCAGGTCCTTGAAGTAGAAACGGTTGGTGGGGTCGATGGGCTGGTCGTTGCCCAGCACTGCGTAGTCGAGCGCAATGGTCTTCTTCATCTGCTCGCGGTCGAACAGGAACTTCATGGCCTGCGCAAAATCAGGGTTCATGCCGGGGCCCATATCCTTGCGCATGATGAGGTCGGAATACTGGCCCGACTGCGTCGTGAAGATGCCAAAACCGGGTGTGCCCTTGACACGCGCCACCGAGCGCGGATTGACCGATGCCACGAGGTCCATGCCCCCAGAAAGCAACGCATTCACGCGGGCCGTTTCGTCGCCAATGCCCACGAACTCGATTTCATCCAGGTACGGTTTGCCAGGCTTCCAGTAGGCATCGTTGCGCACCACCAGCGAGCGCACGCCCGGTTTGAACTCCTTGAGCTTGTAGGGCCCCGTGCCAATGCCAGCATTGAAGTCGGTGGTGCCCTCCTTGACGATGTGGAAGTGGAAAGTACCCAGGATCACCGGCAGGTCGGAGTTGGGGGCCGACAGCACGACAGTCACTTCGTTGGGGCCGCTGGCGCGCACGGCCTCGATCTGGTCGGCCAGCACCTTGGCCTTGGACGCGGTGGCCGGGTCCTTGTGGCGCAGGATGGAGAACACCACGTCGGCGGGCGACAAGGCCTTGCCATCATGGAACACCACGCCCTTGCGCAGGGTGAACACCCAGGTCTTGGCATCCTGCGTGTTGAAAGATTCGGCCAGCGCGGGCTGGGGCGTGAGCGAACCATCCAGCGCGGTCAGGCCGTTGTAGAGCATGTTGCCGCGCGAGTAGTCGGTCTGGTTGGACTGCTTGGCCGGGTCCAGCGTGTCGGTGGCAGCGGCCGTGGCGCCCGCCACGCGAATGCGTCCACCGCGCCGGGGCGTCTGGGCATGGGCCGATGTGGCCAACCCGGCCATGCTGCCAGCCACCGTGGCCTGCATGCCACAAGCGGTCAGCATGGCCAGCACGTCACGCCGGGTAGCCCCCCGCTTGAGCGAGTCCATCACGCGAAGGCTCTCGCTGGGACCGACAAGTTTCTGGAACTGTTTGTGGCTATCGCTCATGGTCATGCTCCTGGTTGAAAAAAAGGGAGGGGGTCGTGGGATCGTTGTCGTCAAAAAATCAAACGGATGTGGGCTCTTTCGGTCGTCTCGCCGTCAAGCCAACCGGTCTTTGAGCCGGAAATACAGGCCCACCGCGGGCAGGAACCAGGGGGGCCCGAAGTGACCGGGAATGGCAGGCCAGTCGCGGCCCTTCCAGGGGTTGGCACTGGCATCACCCGCCATCACGTCGGCCATGCACTGGCCCATGTGGACGGACATCTGCGTTCCATGGCCGCTGTAGCCCATGGAATAAAACAGGCCATCGCGTTCACCCGCATGTGGCAGGCGGTCCTGGGTCATGTCCACCAGGCCACCCCAGCAGTAGTCCAGCCGCACCTTGCCCAACTGAGGGAACGTGGCAGCCAGGCCTGCACGCAGGACCTCGCCACTGGCGGCATCGGACTGCGGGCTGGAGATGGCAAACCGTGCACGACCGCCAAATACCAGGCGGTGGTCGGCCGTGAGGCGAAAGTAATGGTGGATGTTCGCAATGGTGGTGTAGGTGCGGCGCTCTGCCAACAAGGCGCTGGCACGGTCGGCACCCAGAGGCTCGGTCACCACGATGAAGCTGCCAATCGGCACGATGCGCCGCCGCAGCCAGCCAAAGCTGCCGTAGCCGCCGTGGCGGGATGCACCTGTGGCCAACAGCACCTGGTTGGCCCGCACCACGCCACGGTCGGTGTGCAGGCGGTGCACCTGCCCCTGCACACGTTCCACGCGGTTCACCCGCGTATCGGTGTGGACCTGCGCCCCATGGCGCTGTGCGGCCTGGGCCAGGCCCTGGGCAAAGCGCCCCATGTGCATCTGCGCGCTGCGCTTGTACAGCAGCCCGCCCATGAAACGCTCGCTCTGCACTTCGGCCTGCACGCGCGCCGCGTCAAGCACCTGCACGTCGGTGTCCACACCGTCGGCCACCAGGCGCTCGGCGCTGCGGTGCAGTGCGTCCATCTGGTAGGCCTTGGTGGCCAGCTTGAGCTTGCCGTGTCGCAGAAAGTCGCAGTCAATGCCTTCCTCGCGCACCAGGCGGGCCACGGTATCCACCGCGTCGTCGTAGGCGTGGTACCAGGCGCGGGCCTGGTCAACACCCACCCTGGCAGCCACATCGGCATAGTCCACCGCCAGGCCATTGTTCACATGGCCGCCATTGCGGCCTGAGGCCTCGGGGGCCACCGTGGCGCCGGCTTCCAGCACCACCACACGGGCACCCCGCCGGGCCAGCGCCAGGGCCGCAGACAGCCCCGTGAAGCCGCCACCCACAATGGCCACATCGACCTGCGCAGGCAGCGCCGGGGCCGCCGCGCCAGGCAATGCGGGCAGCGAGTCGTTCCAGTAGGAGTCGAGCTTCATGGTGTGCCGTGGGTTCGTGGTTTCGCGCCAGGGATCAAAGGCCCACAACACCGGGCAGGCCGCCGATGTCCTGGATCTCGGTGTAGCCGTAAGCCGGGTTGCCGGGGCCGTGGCCACGGTTCACAAACACCTTGTTCTTGATGCCGATGTCGTCGGCCGACATGAGGTCGTAGCGCAGGCTGGAGGACACATGCAGCACGTCCTCGGGGTTGCATCCGAGCGAATCGAGCATGTATTCAAAAGCCTTGAGGCGGGGCTTGTAGGCCTGGGCCTGCTGCGCGGTGTACACGCGGTGAAACGGTGCGCCCAGCATGGCCACGTTCTTCTGGATCTGTGCGTCCGCAGCGTTGGAGAGGATGACCAGAGGGATCTCCTTGGCCACCTTGGCCAGGCCGGCGGGCACATCGGCATGCGGGTCCCAGGTGGGAACGGCGTCGTAGTATTTTTGACCGTCGGCGTCGAAGTATTGAATCTTCCATTTCTTGCAGAGGCGGCGCACGGCGTTCTTGAGCACCACCTCGTAGGGCTGCCAGTCGCCCAGCACTTCATCAAACCGGTAGGCCGTGAAGTCGGCAATGAACTGCTCCATGCGCTCGGCCGGGATGCGGTCGGCAAACAGCTCGCGCGTCATCTCGCCCATGCGAAAGCGGGTGAGCGTGCCGTAGCAGTCAAAGGTCACGTACTTGGGGCGGAAAGTCATGGTCTCGAATCCTTGTTGGAACGGTCACCGACCGTGGCGGGTCGCATCGTTTAATCACCGTTTGCGACAGAGTTATTACAAATTCATTGGAGCACGCAAGCGCGCAGAACATGTTGGGAAATGGGGGGCGTCCACGCGAGAAAGTTGCGCATTGCGTGGGGGCCTGCGGCATGCCGTGCGGTGTGCACTGCATGCGTGCACCTCCGCACCATTAGTGCGCCGCAGCAAAGTCGATCAGCACACTTTTGAAGCGCAGATTGGCTTCCACCGCCTGGCGCCCCAGGTCCTTGCCAATGCCCGACTGGTGGTACCCGCCCGTCGGAATCACAAAATCCGCGCTGCGGCCATAGCGGTTGATCCACACCGTGCCTGTCGAGAGGCTGCGCATGGCACGCAGGGCACGGCCGAGGTCTGCGGTGTGTACACCCGCTGCAAGACCATAGTGCTCGTGCGCGGCCAGCGACAGGCCCTCCTCTTCGGTGTCAAAGGTCTGCACGGTCAGCACGGGGCCGAAGATTTCCTCCTGCACCGCGGGGTTGGTGGCCGTCACGCCTTCCACCAAGGTGGGCTGAAAATACGCTCCACCGGGACCGCCGTCAAACAGCCCCCCGCCGCAGCGCAGTTGTGCACCCGCATCCCGCGCGCGCTCCACGATGTCCAGAATCCGTGCGGCCTGCGGCGCGGAGATGATGGGCGGCAAGGTGGCCTGCGCATCCCAGGTCGCGCCGGGCCGCAGCGCCGAAAAGCGCTGCGCAATGCGATCAACCAGCGCCTCTGCGATGCCACGCTGCACGATCAGGCGCGAGCCAGCCACACATACCTGACCCGCATTTCCCGTGATAGCCCCTGCCACCATGCCCGCCAGGCGGTCTACATCGGGCGCATCGTCAAACACCAGCTGCGGGCTTTTGCCACCCAGCTCCAAGGTCACAGGCTTGGGGCCCTGCAGGGCACAACTGGCCATGATGGCGGCCCCCGTGCGGGTGGAGCCCGTGAACGTCATCTTGGCGATCAGCGGGTGGCGCGTGAGGGCGTCACCAGTGGTGCGGCCATCGCCCTGCACGATGTTGAAGATGCCAGCGGGCACCCCGGCCTCGATGGCCAGCTCCGCCAGGCGGATGACGGAATACGGCGTCATTTCTGAGGGCTTGAGCACCACGGCGTTGCCTGCTGCCAGGGCGGCGCCCACCTTCCACGACACCATGACCAGGGGGAAATTCCACGGGGTAATGGCACCCACCACTCCATAGGGCTCGGCCACCACCATGCCCAGGTGGTCATGGCGCGTGGCTGCCACTTCGCCCCCCAGCTTATCGGCGTATTCTGAAAAGAACCGCAGCCCCTCGGCCGTGAACGGCACATCCCACGCCATGGCATCGCGCACAGGACGGGTGGAGCACACGGCCTCCAGCGTGGCTAGGTGCTCCCCGTCGGCCTCGATCAAGTCGGCCCAGCGCCGCATCACCCGGGCCCGCTCGCGCGGGGCACGCCGCGCCCAGTCACTGCTGCGCCAAGCCTGCCAGGCGTTCTGCACAGCGGCATCCACGGTGCTGGCGTCGGCCAGTGGCAGGCCGGCGTGCTCTTGCCCGTCCGAAGGGCGCAGCACGCTCAGGCGCGCGGTGTCGGGCACCACACGGCCACCGATGAAGTGGCCGCTGGTGACGGCAATGGAGCGGGGATCAAATAACTGCATACAGGCACCGAAGAGGAAGATGAGCAAACTTGGAGGCAAAAAACCCGTCACCAGGCGCGTGAACGCACTGGCGAAAACTGTCATTGATGCTAGGCAGTAAGCCCCAGCATTTGTGGCCGTAAGAGCCTCTTGCGCCGCAGCGAATTGCAAAAGCCACGGGCCACACAGGCAAAGCTTGCAAGTTGCTGGCAAACCCTTATTCGCGCTGGTGTGCAGGCGCGTTGTCGTCCAAGATAGACAGCAATTTCAATGACACAAGGTTGCTGTTCATGCGCTTGAAGTCCCCTTTTCCGGCCCTCGAAAACGCCACGGCGACCGACGACGGCGTGCTGCTGCGCCCCATGACCGAAGCCGATCTCCCCCACACCCAGGCGCTGTCGGCAGAACTGCGCTGGCCCCATCGCCCGATCGACTGGGAGCAGGTGTTTGCGCACGCCGAAGGCCTGGTGGCCGAGCGCGACGGGCAGATCATCGCCACAGCCCAGCGCTGGCGCTGGGGCGAGCGGCACGCCACGATGGGCCTGGTCATCGTGACGCCCGCGTGCCAGGGGCGCCGCATCGGCCACCGGCTGATGACGGCCCTGCTCGATGGCCTGGACGATTGCACGGTGCTGCTGCACGCCACGGCCGAGGGCCGGGGCCTGTATGAACGGCTGGGCTTTGTGCGCATTGGGGAAGTCCGCCAGCACCAGGGCGTGGCGCAACCCACGCCGCTGATCGGGCTGCCTGCCGGTTGGCGCCTGCGCCCAGCAGGCCTGAACGAGGCGCATGCCCTGCACCAGCTGGACGCCGAGGCCCGTGGCATGCCGCGTCCCGCCCTCATCGACGACCTGCTGGCGCAGGCAGACGCCTGCGTGGTGCTGGACCACGATGGCACCCAGAAAGGTTTTGCGATGCTGCGCCGCTTTGGTCGCGGGCACGCGATCGGCCCCGTGGTGGCCCCCGATGCCGACAGCGCCAAAGCCCTCATCGCCCACCTGGCGGGCATGAACGCCGGGCACTTCACCCGCATCGACATTGACTTTGACTCCGGCCTGGCCGAATGGCTGGAGAGCATTGGACTGCTGCGTGTAGACGCGCCCACCACCATGGTGCGTGGCACGCCCCTGCAGCACCCGGAAGGTGCCTCCCGGCTCTTTGCCATCGTGACCCAGGCCGTGGGCTGACCGCTCCCGGGCCACATTCCACCCGCCACACGGCCAGGCCACCTACGCTCCACTCCTTTTTCGCGCATGAGCTCCACAGCCCCCCTCCCTCCGGCCACCTTTCTCTACAAGTCTGACCCGGTGCGTGGCCAGCAGTGGGCGGATGTCTTTCGCGAACGCGCCCCAGAGATCGACTTTCGCATCTGGCCCGACATTGGCGACCCGGCCAAAGTCCGGTTTCTGGCAGCTTGGGAACCGCCCGAGCAACTGGCAGAACGCTTCCCCCACCTGGAGGTGCTGTTCTCTTCAGGCGCAGGAGTGGACCAGTTCAATTTCAATGCACTGCCCACCCACTTGCCCGTTGTGCGCATGGTGGAGCCGGGCATCGTCCAGGGCATGGTCGAGTACGTGACCCGTGCGGTGCTGGACCTGCACCGCGACATGCCCCAGTACCGCCGCCAGCAGCAGCGCGGCGAATGGCGCCCGCTGCCCGTGCGCCCCGCCAGCCAGCGCCGCGTGGGCGTGCTGGGCCTGGGCTCGCTGGGCCAGGCGGTGCTGCAGCAACTCCAGGGCATGGGCTTTGCCTGCGCGGGCTGGAGCCGCTCGCGCCACCACCTCGAGGGCATTGGCTGCTATGCAGGCAATGACGAGCTGCCAGAATTTCTGGAAAAGCTCGACATCCTGGTGTGCCTGCTGCCGCTGACCGATTCGACCCGGGGATTCCTGAACGCCGACCTGTTCAGTCGCCTGCCTCCAGGCACATCCCTCGTGCATGTGGGGCGCGGCCCGCAGCTTGTCACCTCCGACCTGCTGGCCGCCCTGGCCACGGGCCAACTGGCCGAGGCAGTGCTTGACGTGACCGACCCGGAACCCTTGCCCGCGTCGCACCCGGTGTGGCGCCACCCCCACGTGCAGATCACCCCACACATCGCCAGCATGACGCAACCGCTGAGTGCAGCCGCCGTGGTCATCGACAACCTGCACCGCTTTCACGCAGGCACGCCCATGACAGGGCTGGTGGACCGCACGCGGGGCTACTGAAAAGGGGGCCACCACCCTGCGCATGCAGCAGCTCCGTGCACCACGGCGGTAACCACCAAACGATGTGCTGTACAGCCCCCAACAACCGCAGCGTGCTGTGCGCAAGGCCCCCAAAGCAGCACCACGTTGCCCGGCAATCCCCCTAACCTTGGTCCCATGAGCAGGTGCAGCGGCACCTGTGGCCTCCGCCCTTTTTGTCCCTTGCACTTTGCCACCAACGGATACCGCCATGACCCACTCCGAAGCCCTTCCCCAGATTGCCGCGCTGGACGCGCTGGACCGTGCCCACCTCATTCACCCCGTGGCCCCCTGGCGCACGCATGAAGAACGCGGCCCCAACATCCTCACCGCCGCGCAGGGTATCTGGCTGACCGACGGCAAGGGCCACCAGCTGCTCGATGCCTTCGCGGGCCTGTGGTGCGTGAACGTGGGCTATGGACAAGAGAGTGTGGTGCAGGCCGCAGCCGAGCAAATGCGCAAGCTGCCTTACGCCACCGGCTACTTCCACTTCAGCAGCGAACCCGCCATTCGCCTGGCCGACAAGCTGGTGCAGATTTCTCCCGCATCGCTGCAGCACGTGTACCTCACGCTGGGAGGCTCGGAAGCGGTGGACGCTGCGGTGCGCTTCATCGTGCAGTACTACAACGCCATTGGCAAACCCGCCAAGAAGCACTTCATCGCGCTGGAGCGCGGCTACCACGGCTCGTCGTCCACCGGCGCAGGCCTCACGGCACTGCCCGTGTTCCATCGCGGGTTTGACCTTCCGCTGCCCACGCAGCACTACATTCCCTCGCCCAACCCCTACCGCGCCGCCAACCCGGCCGATGGCCAGGCCATTATCGATGCGTCGGTCGCGGCCCTGAAGGCCAAGGTGGCCGAGCTGGGCGCCGAGAACGTGGCGGCCTTCTTCTGCGAGCCCATCCAGGGCTCGGGCGGCGTCATCGTGCCGCCCAAGGGCTGGCTCAAGGCCATGCGTGATGCCACCCGCGCGCTCGACATCCTGTTCGTGGTGGACGAGGTCATCACCGGCTTTGGCCGCACCGGCCCCATGTTTGCGTGCGACGCCGAAGGTGTGGACCCCGACCTGATGACCGTGGCCAAGGGCCTGACCTCCGGCTACGTTCCCATGGGCGCGACGCTGATGAGCGACAAGGTCTATGCCGCCATTGCCGATGGTGCCCCCAAGGGCGCGCCCATCGGCCACGGCGCCACCTACTCGGCGCACCCCGTGAGCGCGGCGGTGGCGCTGGAGGTGCTGCGCCTGTATGAAGAAGGGGGCGTGCTGGCCAACGGACAGCGCGTGGCCCGCGCCTTTGGCCAGGGTCTCGACGACCTGCTGGCCCATCCGCTGGTGGGCGACTCGCGCCACCGGGGCCTCCTGGGTGCGCTGGAGCTGGTCAGCAACAAGACCACCAAGGCTGGTTTTGACCCCGCACTGGACCTGCCCGGCCGCATGGCGGCCACCAGCTATCGCAACGGTATCGTGTTCCGCGCGTTTGGCGACAACATCCTGGGCTTTGCCCCGGCCCTGACGTTCACCGAAGCGGACTTTGGCCTGATGTTCGAGCGCCTCAAGAAGACGCTGGACGACGTGCTGGCCGCACCCGACGTGCGTGCCGCATTGAAGGACTGACCTGGCGCCCCATTGCAGGTGTAAACCACATCGCAACAGCCCCCTGCGCAGCCGCAGAATGGAAGCATTTTCTTCTTCACGCCCCCGCACACCATGATGAACGAAGCCTTCAAGATCGACCGCCTGGATTTGCGCATCCTGGCGCAGCTGCAAAAGAACGGGCGAATGACCAATGTGGACCTGGCCGACGCAGTCGGCCTGTCGCCCAGCCCCTGCCTCATCCGCGTCAAGCGGCTGGAGCAGGCGGGCTACATCGCAGGCTACGGCGCGCACCTGCGGCTGGAAAAACTGGGCGACACGCTCACCGTGTTCACCGAGGTGACCCTGTCCGACCACCGCCGCGAGGACTTTGCCCGCTTCGAAGCCGCGCTGCGCGAGGTGGACGAGGTGCTCGAATGCCATCTGGTGAGCGGCGGCTACGACTACCTGCTGCGTTTTCTGACCCGTGGCGTGAACCACTACCAGGAAGTGATCGAAGACCTGCTGGAGCGCAACCTGGGCATCTCCAAGTACTTCAGCTACATCGTCATCAAGTCGCCCTTCATCAAAACGCACTGCCCCATCGAACGCCTGTTTCCGCACCAGCGCTGATGCACTGATGCGCTGATTCGTGAATGCACGGATGACCTGAAGCCCTGATCCAGCGCTGCCCCACTGGCACACCTACCCATGTCTGCACCCGCCCACACCCCACCACCGCGCTTTGTGCGGCTGGCCGAGGCCGACCGGCCCGCCATCCCCCTCGCCATTGACGGCCAGCCCTGCACCGCTCTCGAGGGCGACACCCTGCTGGTCGCCCTGATGTGCAATGGCCGCCGTGCCCGCGACAGCGAGTTTGGCGACGGCCCGCGCGCAGGCTTTTGCCTGATGGGCGCTTGCCAGGACTGCTGGGTGTGGACCCCGGGCGGCGAGCGACTGCGCGCCTGCTCCACGCCCGCCACGGCAGGCATGGCCGTGCTGACGCGCCCCCCGGCGCTGCACTGGCCCATGACCCGGGACTTGCGGGAATCCCTGGCCCGCCACGGCCAGCCTGTGTCCACCGGGAACACCCCATGACAGCCCCCCGCATCGTCATCGTAGGCACCGGCCCCGCCGGCGTGCGCGCCGCCCAGGCCGTGGTCGAAGCCGGCCTGCGCCCCACCGTGGTGGACGAAGGCCGCCGCGACGGCGGCCAGATCTACCGCCGCCAGCCCGATGGCTTCAAGCGCCCGTACAGCAAACTCTATGGCACCGAGGCCGACAAGGCCCAGGCCCTGCACAGCAGCTTTGATGCCCTGCGCCCCCACATCGACTACCGGCCCGACACCCTGGCCTGGAACCACACGGCAGGCGAGCTGCATGTGGTGAGCAACGGCGAGCCCGCCACGCTGGCGTATGACGCGCTGCTCATCTGCTCCGGCGCCACCGACCGGCTCATGCCCGTGCCCGGCTGGCACCGCGCGGGCTGCTACAGCCTGGGTGCATCGCAAATTGCGCTCAAGGCGCAGGCCTGCGCCATTGGCTCACAGGTCGTCTTCATGGGCAGCGGGCCGCTGCTGTATCTGGTGGCCTCGCAGTACGTGCAGGCTGGCGCCAAAGTGGCCGCCGTGCTCGACACCGCACCGGCACGCAAGCCCTGGAAAGCCCTCATCGGCCTGCTGGCCCGGCCCACCCTGGCGCTGCGCGGGCTGGGTTTGATCCGCAGCCTGCGCGCCGCAGGTGTGCCCGTGCTGCAAGGCGCCACCCCCGTGCAGATCGACGGCGACGACGCCCTGGGCGTGCAGGCCGTCACGGTGCGCACTGCCCAGGGTCAGCCACGGCGCTTTGAATGCGATGCCGTGGGCCTGGGCTGGCACCTGCGGCCCGAGACCCAACTGGCCGATCTGGCCCAGTGCGAATTCGCGTTTGAACCCCTCAGCCGCCAGTGGCTGCCCCGCATTGACGAAGATGGCCGCAGCACCACCAAGGGCGTGTACCTGGCGGGCGATGGCACGCGCATCCTGGGCGCCGATGGGGCTGAGGCTGCTGGCCGCCTGGCTGCGCTGGCCGCATTGAGCGACGTAAGCCATGCTGCAGGCCAGGCCGCCTTCCGCGCTCAGGCCCCCCACCTGCGTGGCACCCTGGCCCAGATGGACCGCTTTCGCCAGGGGCTGGTGCACGCCTTTCCCTGGCCACACCAACAAGCCGCCACCCTGCCCGACGACGCGATGGTGTGCCGCTGCGAATCGGTGACGGCGGGAGAGCTGCGCCGTTGCGTGACCGAACTGGACAGCCAGGAAGTCAACCGCGCCAAGGCCTTCAGCCGCGTGGGCATGGGCCGCTGCCAGGGGCGCTTTTGTGGTCACGCGGCAGCCGAGGTCATCGCTCACACCTGCCGCATTCCCATTGAACAGGTGGGCCGCCTGCGCTCGCAAGCGCCCGTCAAACCCCTGATGATGAACACCCGCGAGGTGCAGCCATGAGCAGCGCACACCCTCATCCGAGCCCATCCAACACGCAAGAGAGCGATGTATTGGTGCTGGGCGGCGGCCTCATGGGCACCACCACCGCCTTCTTCCTGCGCCAGCATGGCAAGTCCGTCACGCTGCTGGAGCGCGAGCTAGTGGGCCGGCAGGCCAGCGGCACCAACTTTGGCAACGTGCGTCGCCAGGGCCGCGAGCTGCACCAGCTGCCCCTGGCCAACCGCGCCCGCGCCGTGTGGGGCCGCCTCCGCGAGCTGCTGGGAGAAGACGCCGAGTTTGTGCCCTATGGCCACCTGCGCGTGTGCTACACCGAAAAGCAGGCCGCCATCATCGAAAAGCACACGCACGACGTGAGGCCCCACGGCCTGCACCTGGAGATGGTCACCGCCGAGCAACTGCGCACGCGCTGGGGCATCTTTGCGCCGGGCGTGGTGGCGGGCTCTTACTCGCCCGAAGACGGCCACGCCAACCCGCGCCTGGCGGGCCCCGCTTTTGCCCGCGCCGCCCGCCGCGCCGGGGCGAACATCGTGGAGCATGCCGAGGTACTGAAGGTGGAACACGATGGCCACGGCTTTACCGCCCACACCGCCGACGGCCGCCGCTACCGCGCAGCGCAAATGCTGGTGGCCTGTGGCGCCTGGTCCAACCGCATGGCCGAGCAGTTTGGCGAAGGCGTCTACCTGGAACCACGCGGCCCCCAGATGGGCGTGACCGAACCTCTGCCCTACGCCATCGGCCCGTCCATCGGCCTGTCGTCACCCATCGAGCACGAAGGCCTGTACTTCCGCCAGATTTCGCGCGGCAACATCGTGTTTGGCGGTGGACTCAAAGGCCCGGCCTATGCCGACCGCATCCGCGCCTACGCCAGGCCGGACAACATCCTGCGCCAGCTGCGCGAACTGCGCCGCTTTGTGCCGGCTTTCGAGCAGGTGCAACTCATCCGCGTATGGAGCGGCATCGAGGGCTACACCCCCGACTGGCAACCCATCATGGGCCCTAGCGCCAAAGTGCCCGGGCTGCACTACGCGTTCGGCTTCAATGGCGAAGGCTTTGCCATCAGCCCCGGCGTGGGCGAGACCATGGCGGAGTTGATGGCGACGGGGTACACGGAGATTCCGCTCTCGCCTTATTCGATTGGCCGCGCCGGGGCGCAGAGGACAGAGGCCGTGAAAGCAGCTTGAAATTGACGTGGGGGCAGCTCAGCCCCAGCCGTTGCTTCACACCCCGTCCCGCCCGTCACTCAGGCCTTGAGCAGCGCAACGCGTGCCTCGTCCAGCACCTCGACAAGTTCTGCAGCAACGAACCCTGCATTTTCACTATCGCACGGTTGGACGTTCTGAAGCACCAGCGCCAACCGATACGCCCGCTCTAGCAGGGCGGCAGCCGCCTGCAAATTGGCAACGGGGCTCATGCCCGCCTCATCCGGCCTGCACGAGGTTGGCCACCCCGAGTGCAGTAAAGACCAGGAACAGCGTTTTCTGGAAAGCCGGCCCCGCGAGCCGACCCCGCAACACCTCGCCGAATTTCAAACCAGCAAACGCCCCCATCAATGCGCCGCACAGTGCCCCCCCCATCGACACCGACCACCATTCGGCCTGCGTTGACGCATGCAACCGCGCCCCCAACGCCAAGGTCGCCACGGTGAATGAAAGACCCAGGGCCTGCACCATTTCGTCCTTCTGCAGACGCAGAGATTGCAGGTAGGGAACCCAGGGCACCGCGAAGACGGAGGTTTGCGAAGTGACGAACCCCGTTGCAGCCCCCACCACTGCGCCGGCCCAGCGCCCCCATCCCGAAAGGTCCGGCAAGGTGGGCCGCCACAGGCCCCACAACCCATAACAGACCAGCACGGCGCCCAGCCAACGGCCGGCAGAGCCACCGGCCCCTCCCGCGCCGAGGCCAGGCGTGAAGGCCGTGACCGCCACGATCGCGGCCCATCCCGGCCACAGGCGCCGGGCAAGTGGCCACAGGTGCGGCCCCCGACACTGCGCGATGTTGGTCGCCAGTGATGGAAGCACCAGCAGCGCCGTCGCCTGCGCTGGCGCCATCCACAGCCCCAGCAGACTCACGGCCACCGTCGGCAGTCCCATGCCGGTAATGCCTTTCACACCGCCCGCCAGGGCGAACACCACGACCACGAGCAGCACCTGATTGGTTTCCATGGCGGCATGGTGTCGGCCGCACGGTGCCTTGTCCATTCAGTAGATCACCGCCTATCCTTCGGCTTTTCAAGAGGAAGACGACGACCATGGTTACCGCCGCCCGCCGCACCACAGACTACCGCGTGGATCCTTTCGACCTGCACCTCTTCTCGGCGGTGGTGGAGCACGGCACCATCACCTCGGCCGCCGAAGCGGTGAATTTGTCGCTCGCAGCGGCCAGTGCACGCCTCAAGGCACTGGAGGCGGCCACTGGAGCCCGTCTGCTGGACCGTTCGAAAGCCGGTGCGGTGCCCACCGACGCAGGCCGGGCCTTTGCACGCCACGCCAGCCGGGTGCTGGCGGAGCTGGAGTCCCTGCACGTCGAGATGGCGAGCTTTGGCAACGGCTTGCGCGGCACCGTGCGCCTGCTTTGCAATACCGCAGCGATGTCGGAGGCCCTGCCACGCGCACTCGGGCATTTCCTGGTCAGCAACCCCGAGCTGGATGTCGATGTGCAAGAGCTTTCCAGCGATGCCGCGCTGGATGCGCTGCGCCGTGGAACGGCAGACCTCGGCATCCTGGCGGACTATGTAGACACATCGGGGCTTGTTGTGCAGCCCTGGAAGGACGACCGCCTTGTGGCACTGCTGCCCCGGCGCGGGCCCTGGGGCTCGCAGCGTTCCCTAGCTTTTGGCGAGCTGCTGCAGCATCCGCTGGTGGGCCTGTCCCGCGACAGCGGGCTCAGCCGCTTCCTCGCATCCCAGGCAAGCCGCAGTGGCCGTGTCCCGCGCCACCGCGTTAGGCTTGGCGGCTTTGATGCCATTGCACACATGGTGGCAGCCGGTGTGGGTGCAGCGGTGGTTCCGGAGAGCGCAGCGTCGCGCTTCAGCGATCCAAAGAAAACCCGAATTGCTGCGCTGTCTGACACGTGGGCCCGAAGGAAACTGCTCATCTGCATGACACCGCAAGGCGCCGAGCTCACCGGTGTCAGTGCGCTCGCCGAAGCACTTGCGAGTTCTTGACCCGGATCTCTGCGAGCCAGAAGACGATGTGCATGACGAAAGAAAAACAAGGTTCCAGTGGTGACCAAAAATGCATTTCAGGTGCTCTGCAATGGCCAATCACCGCAGTCATTTGCGCCATACTCGAATCCGCTGAGCGAAAGCTCGTACGGATACTGCGGCAATCATTTCGAGTTCATGGACCGGGCCGATTTGATCGAACGGCGCAGGGGACCATAGAGCTTGCTTTTTTCGTCCCTCCGCCAGGCCACACAACACCCACCCTGTCCACATGAAAGCCATGGAACACACCATCAAACACCAGGAGCACGACGCCAAAGGAGCCTTCTATCTGGAGAAGGACAGTCAGCGCCTTGCCGAGATGACTTATAGCCGCACCAACGCAACGATGGTCATCGTGGACCACACCGAGGTGGACCCTTCGCTCAGCGGACAGGGAGTGGGGCGCGCGTTGCTGGGCGCGCTGGTCCAGTGGGCCCGGACGACGGGCACGAAGGTGGTTCCGCTGTGCCCATTTGCCAAGGCACAGTTTGATAGGGACGCATCCATCCGCGACGTGCTGGTTTGATCAGCCCCCGGGCAGTGGGGCATCAGGATCACGACTGCGCTCGCAGAATAGCCATAAATGCTATTAAATAGATAGCAAATAGCGCTTGATGAATAAGCGCCAGAGGCCAATTTTGTTTGATTTTTCACCGCTACCTCCACGGGGATCGCCGGGCCAGCCTGCGCAGTAGTTTGCCAAGCGCCTGTGGCTGAGCATCACCGACACAGCGAGATTGGCATCAGCACAACCGTGACTAGGTGACTTCAGGCGCATCCGGCAAGGAGCCGGTACTGACGGGGGCTCAGACCCAACCGGTCCTTGAGCACGGCCCCAAGATGCGACTGGTGCGAAAACCCGCAGCCAGCTGCAATGTCCGCAATGGGGCTGGCAGTGGCGCTCAGAAGCGCGCGGGCATGTTGCATTCTTCTCTCAGTGATGTAAGCGTGCGGTGTGCTTCCAACAGCACTCGAAAAACTGCGCAGAAAGCGCAGCACCGGCATCCCGGCGACCTGCGCAATCTCGTCCAGGCTCAACGGGCCATCAATGGTTTCTTCGATGTACTCCAGCACCCGTGAATGCGCATGTCGATCATCGTCGTAGCGCCCATCCTGCCGACGCGGGAGTTTGAGAAGCGACAGCCCATGGTCCAGCAGTTTCATCGCCTGCTCCTCAATGAGTTGTGGCTGGGGGTGTGGCGCCAGCATCGTGCGGCGCAACTGCCCACCCAGTCGCACAGCCCACGGGTCTCCGCGCAATACGGCACGCGGCACCGTCAGCGGAATCTCGGACTCAACGCCCGATGCGACGCTCTGTATGTGCAAGGCAAGGTACTCGCCACCCATTCCCGACTCCGAGAACATCTCCACATTGGGGGACGTGACAGCCAGCTCGCCTGGCCATGCGTCGAAGTCCTGACGCCGACTCCCCCCCAAGGCATGGACCCCCCTTTGCCGCTCGAATGCCAGACCGAGGACATACAAGCCCGACTGGTCGCGAATCGAGTAGGGAACCGACGGAAACAATGAGACCCATCCCCAGCCGAAGTCCAACCTGACTTCGCCCGGCTTCATCTGAAATTTCCTGATAGATGTGCAAAGACCATCCGACGATCATAGGCCGCAGCAAACAACCACCCACCTTGGACCTATGCAATCAACCTCCCCGCCCCTGCTCTGCCAGCGAGCCCTGTTCTCGATCCCCGAGGACCATTGTTATCTGAACAGCGCATTCATGGGCCCATTGCCGCGGCCCGTGGAGCAGGCCGGCGCTGCGGCACTCACCGCGCGCGCCTCGCCCATCAGGTTGACGTCCAAAGACTTCTTTGAGCCCGCCGAGCGAACGCGCGCATTGTGTGCCCAACTGGTCAACGCGGACCCGGAACGCATTGCTTTCATCCCCACGGCGGCCCATGCCATGGCCATGGTCGCCAAGAATCTGCGCCCGAGATCGGGGCAGAACGTCGTCATGCTCGGCGATATGTTCCCCAGCAATGTCTACGCCTGGCGCAACTGGCGCTCTGACAACATCGAAATGCGCACGGTCCTGGCACCTGCGGCGCCATGGTCTTCGCCATCAATGGGCACGAGCCGGGCCGCACGCTGGAACAACGCCGTCATCGACGCAATCGACGCTGACACAGTGCTCGTCGCCGTCGAGCCTGCACACTGGATCGACGGGACGCTCTTCGATCTGCAAAGAATCGGGCAGCGTTGTCGAGAGGTGGGCGCTGCATTCGTTATTGACGCAACCCAGACGGTAGGGGCGATGCCATTGGACGTGCAGCGCGTTCAACCCGATGCTTTGGTGGTGCACAGCTACAAGTCGATGCTGTCGAACTACGGACTCGGCTTCGCGGTTTTCAGCGACCGGTTCGCCGATGGCAACCCGCTGGAGGAGAGCTGGTTGATGCGCGCAGGGAGCGAGAATTTTGCACGCCTGGTCGACTATGAAGATGGCTACGCGCAGGGGATGCGGCGCTTCGACACGAGTCTGCGCGCCAACCCCATCTTGATAGCCATGCTGGAAGCGGCGTGCCGCTTGTTGATCGACTGGCAGCCCGGCCGGGTTCGTGACTACTTGCTGCACATCGAGCGCCAGTCCGTCGAACGCCTGCGCACGCTTGGGTTTGAGGTCACTGACGATGCCGAACGCTGCGCAAACCTTTTCGGTGTGAAATTGCCCGCTGGCATGGACCCCGAAGCCTGCCGCCAGCACCTGATGCAGCAACAGATTCATGTGGCGGTTCGCGGCGACACCGTGCGCGTCTCGCCCCACGTCTACAACGATGCGCACGACTTGGAGCGGTTGGCAACTGCGCTCGCGCAGCTAGCGCCCGCCCAGTGAGACTGGCAACAGCATGATGAACGACTCAGTCTTCCCCCTCGCCCTGTTTGCTTTGACATCCACCATCACGCCAGGAGGTGCGACCACGTTGGCAACCACCTCAGGGGTGCAGTTCGGCTTTCGCCGCTCCATTCCGCTGATGGCCGGAATCAGTGCCGGTTTGGCAGCGCTAGCGTCCGTGGCCGGAGCGGGTTTGTCGGGGCTGCTGTTGGCCGCTCCTGGGTTGCAACTGGCGATGAAGATCATCGGGACCGCTTACCTGCTTTGGCTCGCGTGGAAGATTGGAAGAAGTGGGCCACCCCATCGCGATATCCACATGGCGATTCCACTGGGCTTTGTGGGGGGAGCGGGCTTGCTCTGGGTGAATCCGAAGGCCTGGGCCATGGCCTCAGGTGCGGCCGCTTCCTTCGCTGCGCTATCGGTGCATCCGGTTCAGCAGGCTGTACTGCTTGGCGCAACCTTCGGTTTGGCAGCGGCGGTATCGCTGTCGATCTGGTGCGTTGCCGGACTTGCGTTCGCAAGGCTGCTTCGGACAAAGCGCCATTGGCATGCCGCCAACGCAATTTTGGGTGGGCTACTCGCTGCATCGGTCATCCCGATGTGGTTGGCGTGAGCGCCGCATACTTTGTGGTGCCTCATCAAATTGCTATTTATTTAATAGCTAATAGCGCTTCACAAACAAGCGCTAGTGGCCAATTTATCTTGATTTTTTGCATCCAGCGTGCCGCCTACTGCGCCACGATGAAGAACACCTTGCGCAGGGTTTGGGTGATGTGCCATTCGCCCGTGGTGTGGGCGGGGAAGAACAGCGTGTCGCCCGCCTGGATGTGCTGCGGCTCGCCGCCGGTGGGGGTGAAGGTGCAGGCACCGCTGACGATGTGCATGACTTCGGCGTTGGGCAACTGGCGTTCGAACCGGCCAGGGGTGCATTCCCAGATGCCGGTTTGGTGGGCGCCCACACCGGGCAGGTCGATGTCGAGGCCGCTGAAGGCGCACGGTGGCTGGGTGATGGGGCGTGCAGGGCCACCCTGCGTTTGCAGGCCGTTGACGGTGGCGGTGTTTTGAAGAATGGTGATGCTCATGGCGGGTGTCTGAAAAAACTGAGGCTGGCAAACCGTGCAAAGCAGGGTTAGCGGGACGTGGGCTGCGCCGCCAGGGCGCGGGCGGCGATTTCGCAAAACCAGCGCACCCCCAGGGGCAGCGCGTCGTCGTTGAAGTCGTAGCGGGGGTGGTGCAGGGCGCGTTCGCCCTCGGGACCGGGGCTCGCGCGGCCCTGGCCCAGCCACAGGTAGGCACCGGGCTTGCGCTGCAGCATGAAGGCGAAGTCCTCCGATGTGAAGGCAGCGCGGGGCGCCACCTTCGCCTGCAGGCCCAAGGCCTGGGCAGCTTGCAGCGCCAGCGCGGCCTCGGCGGCGGTGTTGATGGTGGCGGGGTAGTAGCGCTGGTAGCTGACCTGCACCTCGGTGCCGCTGGCCAGGGCCACGCCCTGGGCGGTGGCGCGCAGGGCGGCTTCGATGCGGTCTTGCGCAGCGGCATCAAAGCTGCGCACGGTGCCGGTGATCTGCACCTCGGCGGGCAGCACGTTGTGGCTGTGGCCGCCTTCGATGCGCGTGACGGACAGCACGGCCGATTCGCTGGGATCGATGCGCCGGGCCACGATGGTGTTGAGCTGCGCCACCAATTGGCTGGCGGCCAGGATGGCGTCGGGGGTGTGGTGGGGCTGGGCCGCATGGCCGCCCTTTCCGCGCACGGTGATGTCAAACCGGTCGGCCGCTGCCATGATGGGGCCGGGGCGCGTTTGCGCGTGGCCCAGGGGCAGATCGGGCCAGTTGTGCAAGGCATAGACGCTGTCGCATGCAAAGCGATCGAACAGGCCGTCTTCGATCATGCGGGCGGCCCCCGCCTTGCCCTCTTCGGCAGGCTGGAAGATGAAGTGCACCGTGCCACACAAGCCCAGCGCCTGGTGGGTGCGGGCCAGCTGGCGCGCCGCACCGATGAGCATGCTGGTGTGGCCATCGTGCCCGCAGCCGTGGTGTGTGCCAGGGTGGCGACTGGTGTAGGCGTGCTGGCCCAGTTCCACCATGGGCAGGGCGTCCATGTCGGCCCGCAAACCTACGCTGGGGCCCGCACCGGCACCGCCGCAATGCAGCGTGCCCACGACGCCGGTGCCGCCCACGCCTTCGGCCACCTGCAGGCCCAGCAGGCGCAGCGATTGCGCCACGATGCCTGCGGTGCGGCGCTCTTCGTAGGCCAGCTCGGGGTGGGCGTGCAGGTCTTGCCGCAGGGCGACCAGATCGGGCAGCAGGTCTGCCACAGGCTCGGCCAGCGCGGCCACATCCAGTGCCTGGGTCATTGGCCCGCTTCCACGGCGTCCGCCAGTTGGGCCAGGGTGTGGAAGTGGTAGTCGGGCACGGTGTGCTCGGACTCGATGGTGCCGCCGGAGCTGGCCAGGCCGTGGCGGCGTTCGATCCAGCAGGTGGTGATACCGAGCTTCTTGGAGATGCCGATGTCGTGGTACTGGCTTTGCGCCACGTGCAAATTGTCGGCCTGGTTGTAGCCCCAGGCGCCTTCGTAGCGGCCACGGGCGTAGGCAAAGTAGCGGGCATCGGGTTTTTCGCACAGGGCGTCGTCGCAGCTGAGCAGCAGGTCAAACGGCGAGCCCAGTGTTTTCTGGAAGTGCTGCAACGCCCAGGTTTGCGCGTTGGTCATGGTCACAAGTTTGAAGCGCTTGTGCAGGCGGGCCAGGGCTTCGATGGAATCGGGGAACGCGGGCCACTGCGCGACCGAGTCGCGAAAGCCTTCGGCCAGCGCGTTGCTGTCGGGCAGGCCCAACTGCGGGGCGATGGCGTGCCAGCAGCGCACCAGGTCGTTGGGGTACCAGTCAGTGTCGGGGCTTTTGCGGGCGGCGCGGTAGGCGGCCAAAAACTGCTCATCGGTCACAGGGCTGGCGGGGACCGCCTGGCGCAGGTAGGCCAGCATGCCACCTTCAAAGTCGATCAGGGTGCCAACCACATCAAAGGTCAGCACTTCGAAATCACGCAAGGCCATGGGTACTCCTCAAATAAGCAAACTTTTGTCGACGCGGCCAGCGCCACATCGGGGTGTAAGAAGCTTAGGAGCGTGTGCCCGCCAGCGGGCACCGAACCAGCGGGGTCCCGCAGCAGCGAATTGCGTTTTGGGGGGCCTGCTGCGCAGATTGTGAGAAGGGCACCAGGGCAAGGCGTGGCGTCACCTTGGTGGTGCAGGGGAAGCAGGCTTCTAAAAAAGGCTGCCCTGCCCTCGCAGCAGCCCGGGCCTGAACTGGCCCAGGTCCAGGCCTTCACGCTCCCGGTTCAGGCCCAGGCGGCGGCAGGTGGCGGCAAAACGCTGGCGCACCAGATCGGCCCACAGGCCGCTGCCTTTCATGCGGGAGGCAAAGTCGCTGTTGTAGGCCTTGCCTGCACCACGCTGCGCGTCCGTGAGGTTGTGCAGGTCTTGCACGCGCGCCATCACGCGGGCGGCGCGCTGCGGGTAGTGCACCGTGAGCCATTCGCGAAACAGGGTGTCCAGCTCCCACGGCAGGCGCAGCACGGTGTAGAAGGCGGTGCGCGCTCCCGCATCGCGAGCGGCCTCCAGCACCTGTTCCATGTCTTCGGTGATGAAGGGGATTTGCGGCGCCACACTCACGCCCACGGGCACACCCGCCTCGGCCAACGCACGGATGGTGCGCAGGCGCCGGTGGGGCGCTGCGGCGCGCGGCTCCATGCGGCGGGCCAGGGCGGCATCGAGCGTGGTGATGGTGACGTACACCGCCGCCAGGCGCTGCTCGGCCAAGGGGGCGAGCAAATCCAGGTCGCGCTCCACGCCGCTGGATTTGGTGATGAGCGAAAACGGGTGGCGTGCGTCGCGCATCACCTCGATGAGGCTGCGGGTGAGCTTCAGTTCGCGCTCCACAGGCTGGTAGCAATCGGTGGCCGAGCCGATGTTGATCAGACGGGGCACGTAGCGCGGTGCGCTCAGCTCGCTGCGCAGCACCTCGGCAATGTTGTGCTTGGCCACGATCTGCGTTTCAAAGTCGAGCCCCGGCGAGAAATTAAGGTAACTGTGCGTAGGCCGTGCGTAGCAGTAAATGCAGCCGTGCTCGCAGCCCCGGTAAGGATTGACGGACAGCTCGAAAAAGATATCGGGCGAATCGTTGGCGCAGATGGCACTGCGCGCGGTCTCCAGATGCACCGTGGTGGCGGGCGCCGGCGCGCAGTCCTCACCAGCATCATCATCACCATTTCCCTGCCCGCCAGCGTCCTGGCCAACGCGCCCCCAGCCATCGTCCACTACCTCCCGCACATCGCGCGTGAACCGGTGCGGCATCGCTGTGGCAGCACCCCTGCCACGGATGGCCTGGACCGGTATGCGTATTTCCACCGGCCCTTCTGGCAGGTCAGGATCGGTGGCGGAGCTGTGCTTCATAACTGTATAAATATACAGTTATTTAACTCGCCATGCACGCGCCGAGCCAGGAAGGGCCGCAGCCCTACTCCCTGAAGAGTTTTTCGATCAACCCGCGCATCCACTGGTTGCCGGGGTCGCTTTCAAAACGGCGGCTCCAGTGCAGCGACACCGTGAAGTCACGCAGCGGCAGCGCGGGCTCGATGATGGTGTAGCCCGCGTCGGCAGCAAAGGTCTGGGCGATGTTGCGGGGCATGACCACAGCCAGGTCCGTGCCGCGCACGATGGAGGGCAGCGCCATGAAATGCTCGGTGGTCAGGCGCAGGCGGTCTTGCAGCTGTTGCATCTCCAGGATGCGCAGGGTGTCCGAGTGGGTGCGCACCGCCACAAACTCCAGTTGCCGCAGATCCTGGAGCAAGGTGGGCCCGCTGCGCCGGCGCTGGGTGAACGGATGGCCCGCGCGCAGAAGCACGATGTAGCGGTCCCGGAGCAGCTCCACGCGCTGGGTGTCTTTCACGGTGGGCAGGAAACCGAACGCAAAGTCGATGCGGCCGCTGTCGAGCAGGGGCGCAATGTCACTGCGCGGCGCGGGCTGCGTCTCCAGCCGCACACCCGGCGCCTGGGCCTGCAGGGCGGCCATCAGGACAGGCAGAAATCGCCCCTCGCCGATATCGCTCATGTGGATGCGGAACACCTTGCGCGACTGCAGGGGGTCGAACAGGGCCGACTCGTTGAGGGCCTCTTCCAGCAAACCGAGCGCGCTGCGCACGGCGTCAGCCAGCCGGTCGGCCTTGGGGGTGGGCTGCACGCCGCCGCCCGCGCGCACAAAGAGCGGGTCTTTGATCAGCAACCGCAGCCGCGTCAGCGCCTGGCTGGCGGCTGGCTGGGTCAGGTCCAGCATTTCGGCGGCCCGGCTCACGTTGCGCGTGCGGTAGACCGCATCGAACAGCCGCAGCAGATTGAGGTCGATGTCCTTGATATGCATTGATTGAATACTGCTTAGTCATTTCATTGTATTGATGGATAGAGCATGCAGGCCGAAGATCAAGGCCTTCATCACGCAACACCCCCGCCATGCACCAGGCCTCTCCTCAAAAAGCCGCAACCGCCAAGCGCCCAGCATCCGTCCGCCCTTCGGTACGCGAGGTGGTGCTCGACCTGCTGCGTGGATTCCAGATCAACACCATCTTTGGCAACCCGGGCTCCACCGAGTTGCCGCTGTTCCTCGATTTCCCCAGGGACTTCCGCTACATCCTGGGCCTGCAGGAATCGGTGGTGGTGGGCATGGCCGATGGCTATGCGCAGGCCACACACAACGCCGCGTTTGTGAACCTGCATTCGGCGGCCGGTGTGGGGCATGCCATGGGCAACATCTTCACGGCGCACAAGAACCGCACGCCCATGGTGATCACCGCCGGGCAGCAGGCCCGGTCCATCCTGCCGTTCGACCCATTCCTGTTCTCGGGCCAGGCCACCGAGTTGCCCAAGCCCTATGTGAAGTGGAGCGTGGAGCCCGCCCGCGCCGAAGACGTGCCGCTGGCCATTGCCCGGGCCTACTACATCGCCATGCAGCAGCCGCGCGGGCCGGTGCTGGTCTCCATCCCTGCCGACGATTGGGACAAGCCTTGCGAGCCGCTGAAGGCCCGCACGGTCAGCACCGAAACGCGACCCGAGCCCCGCGTACTAGACGCCATTGGCAACGCGCTGGACACCGCACAGCGCCCCGTGCTGGTGGTGGGTGCGGCAGCGGACCGCGACCACGCGTGGGATGCCGTGGTGCAGTTGGCCGAGCGGCACCACGCAGCCGTGTGGATTGCCCCCATGGCGGGCCGATGTGGTTTTCCGCAGGACCACCGTCTGTTCGCCGGGGTGCTGCCCCCCATGCGCGAGAAGATCGTGTCGTTGCTCGCGGGCCATGACCTCGTGTTTGCGCTGGGTGCCGCTGCCTTCACATACCACGTGGAGGGGTTTGGCCCCCATGTGCCACCCGGTGCACAACTTGTGCAACTGATCGAAGACCCCGGCACCGCCGCCTGGACGCCCGAAGGCACCTCGGCCGTGGGCGGCATCCGCCTGGGGGTGCTGGACCTGCTGGCACGCCCGGCACCACCGCCGCGCGCCCTGCCCCCACCCCGCCCGGCGCGACCGCGCGTGGAACCCTTGGGGCCGCTGATGAGCGTTCCGTATGTGATGCAGTCACTGGCCGAGGTGCGCGACGCGGCGTCCATCGTGGTGGAAGAAGCCCCCAGCTCGCGCGCGGCCATGCAGGCCTACCTGCCCATTGTGCAGAGCGAAACCTTCTACACGATGTGCAGCGGTGGCCTGGGCTATGGCATGCCCGCCGCCGTGGGTGTGGCACTGGCCAAACCGGACAAAAAGGTGATCGGGCTGCTGGGCGACGGTTCGGCGATGTACTCCATTCAGGCCCTGTGGAGTGCGGCGCAGCTCAAGCTACCCATCACCTTCATCATCCTCAAGAACCGGCGCTACGCGGCGCTGCAGGAGTTCGCGCCCACCTTCGGATTCCACGAAGGCGACAAGCTCGAAGGCACAGACCTGCCAGACCTCGACTTCCTTGCGCTCGCCCGTGGCCAGGGCTGCGAGGCCGTGCGCGTGAGCGACCCCGCCTTGCTGCACCAGGTGCTGCGCGACGCGCTGGCCAGCCAGCACGCCATCCTGGTCGAGGTGGATGTGGCCTGAAAGCCCCCACACGACCCGACCCTCCCTGCTCACCGCATCACCCCGACACACCAGACCCGGCACACCCGGGCACTCACCTTGACCGGAGACAAACATGCAAACCGTACACAACCCGCCCGCCCCAACCACCCGCCACCTGCTGAGCGCGCTGGCATGCGCCGCCGCCAGCCTGCTGCTCACCACCGCAGCCATGGCAGACACCTGGCCCAGCAAGCCGATCAAGGTCATCGTCAATTTCCCCGCCGGGGGCGCAGCCGACCAGATTGCGCGCGCCGTCACCCAGCCCCTGCAGGCCGCGTTGGGCCAGCCGGTGGTGGTGGAAAACCGTGGCGGTGCGGGCGGCAACATCGGCGGGGAGGCCGTGGCCAAGTCCCCGGCCGATGGCTATACCTTGCTCATGAGCTCGGGCGGCATGGTGTCGGTCAACCCGCACCTGTATCCCAAGATGCCGTTTGATCCGGTCAAGGACCTGACACCCGTGGCCGCCGCAGCGCGGGTGCTGGTGTTTCTGGAGGTGAGGCCCTCGCTGCCGGTCAACACCATCCAGGAGTTTCTGGCCCATTTGAAGGCCAACCCTGGCAAGCTGAGCTTTGGCACCCCGGGCAATGGCAGCTCGCCCCACCTGGCAGCAGAGATGCTCAAGGCCCAGGCCAATCTGTTTGCGGTGCATGTGCCTTACCGGGGCGCGGCACCCGCCATGCAGGACCTGCTGGGGGGTCAGCTGGACTTCATGTTCGACCCCGGCATCGGCCTGCAACACGTGAAGGCGGGCAAGCTCCGGCTGCTGGCCGTGGGCAGCGCCAGGCGTTCGCCCCTGTTCCCCGACGTTCCCACACTGGACGAAGTGGGCCTGAAGGGCTTTGACGCAGACACCTGGTTTGGCTTTTATGCACCCGCGGGCACTCCGCCCGACGTGGTCACACGCCTGAACCGGGAGATCAACAAGGTGCTGGGCACGCAGGCCGTCAAGGACCGCATCGCGGCGCTGGGCGGGGTACCCGCCCCCATGTCGCCCGCCGACTTCAACGCACGGGCCTCCATCGACAGCGCGCGGTTTGGCGCACTGATCAAGGCGCGCAACATCCAGGGAGATTGACCGCGCACGGCAGTGCGAGATTCGCGATGGTCTACAGTCCCGCGCTTTGCAACCACCTACCGAGGTACCGCCATGGCGCGCAAGCCCCAGATCATCCTGTCGTCGCTCGACGTTGACCGCATCGAGGCCCTGCTGGCCGCGATTCCGGCCAGCGTCTTTCCGGGCAAGGCCGAGTTGCAGGCAGAGCTGGACCGGGCAGACGTGGTGGCGCCCGAAGAAATTCCGCCCCATGTGGTCACGATGAACTCCACCGTGCAGTTCTCGATTCTGGAGACCGGCAAGGAGTTCTGCCTGACGCTGGTCTACCCGCGCGACATGGATGGCAGCACGGACAGGCTCTCGATCTTTGCGCCCGTGGGCAGCGCCTTGCTGGGCCTGGCGGTGGGCGATGAACTGGCCTGGCCCGGGCCAGGCGGCAAGTCGATGACGGTGCGGGTGAAAGACATCTTGTACCAGCCTGAAAGTGCGGGCGAGCTGCACCGCTGAATTTGTCCCCTGAGGCCGTACGGACCTTCCCCTCGCTCCCGCATCGCTACGCTGAGCCCAGGGATACGCCGCCCTCGCCGCGGGGCAGCCCTTGCTCGGCGGCCCTGGCCAGGAAAGCGCCGGTTTCGCAGGTGGGGGGTAGCGCGCAGTGCCATGTGCCGCGACAATGGCACCCGCCATGACCACGCCGCCCCCTCCAGATCCCACCGCGCTGCCTGAAACGTTCGATCCGGATTCCACCCTCGCATTCCAGCGGCGGATGGAACGGGCCCCCGAGTGGTTCTGCTCCTTCCTCGCCGGGAACAGCCGCGAAAAAAGCCGTCTCAAACGCGAGATGGCGACAATGAAAGGTTCTGTGGTGTGGCTCGTGCAGCAGCGGCGCCAGGGCAACTGGGACGCCACGGAACGCGCCCATTTGCGCGATGTGATGCGGTCGGCGTCTTCCGTCAGCCCCTACCTGTTCATCTGGGTGATTCCAGGATCGATGCTGTTACTGCCCTTCATGGCCTGGTTTCTGGACCAGCAACGCAAACGCCGCGAGCGCTTGCCGCCTACCTGACGCGTACTCCGGTTTTACCGCCCCTTTGCGGCCCACGGTGTGAACACGTCCAAGGGCCGCCCCGCCGCACTGGCTGCGCCCTCCTTCCCCAATGTCGGAGCCATTCGGGAGAATGGGAGATGGTGCGCAGCGCCTCCGGGGAATGGTCCGAATGCTAGGCCCAGTTGTTCGAGACCGCCACCAACAAACCCGTGCCCACCAGTCCCGCCTGCCAGCGCAGGGCCGTGGCCCACGACGGCACATGCCGCTCCACCCGCAGGTACAAGAGTCGCCCCGCTGCGAGCGAGAGAGCAAAGGCCAGCAGCATGCCCAGCGCATTGAGCACCGGCGAGTCCGGCCACAACTGGCTAACAACTGCGTTGACCAGCAGGCACACCGAGAAATGCACCAGGAAGACCGAGTAGGACATCTGTCCCAGTTGCACCAGTGGCGCAATCCCTGTCCATGACCGCACACGCTCGGAGCGCATGGCGGCGACCAGGCAGAGCGCCGTGACAACGGCCACAGCAATGCGGCCCCGGAAATCCATCGCCAGCGCGGCACCACCCAGCAGCACCGTGGCCGCCAGCCAACCCTGCGCCTGGTGCCCATGGGGCGCCCGCACGGCCCAATACGCCAGCATGCCCAGCCCGTAGGCTCCAAAAAAATACAGCGCCCACATGTCAAGGGCCCCCATGCGGTTGAACACCCACAACGAAGCCGCCGTGCCCGCCACCACAAGCACCTGGGCCAGGGCAGCCGCATGCCGCCGCGCCCAGGCCCCTGGCAGCGCCTTGACGCCCGCAAGCAGCAGCACGGTCAACGCAAACAACTGGAAGTCGATGGCCACGTACCAGACCCCTGCGGACAACGCGTCTTCACCCACAATGTCCTGCAGCAGCAAGGCGTTCGCCACCAATTGGGACAGCGTGGGCTGCTCAGGCACCGAAGGGTGCTCCATCCAGTGCCGGACCAGCGCGGACACCACCACCGACAGGAGCAATGCCACGGCATAAGGCACCACCAACCGGACAAACCGTTTGGCAATGGCATTGCCCGCATGGTCAAAACGTGCCACACCCTGTGGCGCCAGGCTGGCGGCGGCCAGGTAGCCGCCCAGCACCAGAAACACCTGCACGGCCATGCGACCGTAGTCATACAGCCAGGCCATCAATGTGGGCGCCAGCGGATGGGCGATGTCTGACATCGGGCCGTAAAAGGCCAGGTGGTGCCAGACGATGGTGGCGCACGCCATGCCTTTGATCATGTCGATCAGCGGTGTGCGGGAGGTGGGGGAAGACATGTTGTTGTGGATGGACTCAACCAGCCAGGGCGCGGCATGACCCTGGGGCAAACCCGGTATTGTCCTCTGTCAGGGGGTTTTTTGCATGCCCTTCGTGTCTCCGCCTTGTCAATGCGATGCACTCCATAATTTACTGAATTTTCAGTAAATACTGAAAATTCAGTAAATTGGCGCACAATACGCCTCCATGACCTATGTCAAAACCCTTCCCCCCCTGAACCGCCAGTTCGTGGCCCACTTCGGCGAAATGGGCAGCCGCTGGGGAATCAACCGCACCGTGGGGCAGATGTACGCCCTCATCTTCCTGTCGCCGCGCCCGCTCAATGCGGACGAGATCGCCGAAACGCTGGAGTTCTCGCGCTCCAACGTGAGCATGGGGCTCAAGGAACTGCAGGCCTGGAGGTTGGTAAAACTGAGCCACCAGCCGGGTGACCGGCGCGAATATTTCGAGGCTCCCAAGGATGTGTGGGAGATCTTCCGCGTGCTGGCTGAAGAACGCCGCCGCCGCGAAATCGAACCCACCTTGTCGATGCTGCGCATGGCGCTGCTCGAAGAACCCTCCTCCGATGAGGAACGCCACGCCCAGGAGCGTATGCGCGAGATGCACGAACTCATCGACCGGCTCATGACCTGGTTTGACGATGTACAGCGCCTGGCGCCCGAGACGGCGATGCAGCTCATGGGCATGGGCACAGCCGTGACCCGCGTGCTCGAGTTCAAGGACCGGCTCACCGGCAAGGGCGGCAGCGCGACCGGCAAGGGCGGCTGAGCATGGATGCATTCACACTGTCGCGCATCCAGTTCGCGGCCAACATCAGCTTTCACATCCTGTTCCCCACCGTCACGATCGCGCTGTGCTGGTTTCTGGTGTTCTTTCGGCTGCGCCACACGGCCACACGGGGCACACCGGCCGCACAGGGCTGGGAGCAGGCTTACTACTTCTGGACCAAGGTGTTTGCGCTGACCTTTGCCATGGGTGTCGTGTCGGGCATCACGATGAGCTTTCAGTTCGGTACCAACTGGCCGGGCTTCATGGAGCATGTGGGCAATATTGCCGGACCGCTGCTGGGCTATGAGGTGCTCACGGCCTTCTTCCTGGAAGCCACGTTCCTGGGCATCATGCTGTTTGGCCGGGGGCGCGTGTCCGAGCGAGTGCACCTGATTGCCACGCTGATGGTGGCCTTTGGCACCACGCTGTCAGCCTTCTGGATCCTGAGCCTGAACTCATGGATGCAAACGCCCGTGGGCTACCAAATCATCGACGGCAAGTTCCACGCCGTGGACTGGCTGGCGATTGTGTTCAACCCGTCCTTTCCCTACCGGCTGGGCCACAAGCTGCTGGCATCGGCCCTCACCGCAGGATTTCTGATCGCCGGGGTGAGTGCCTGGCAGCTCATCAAGGGCGTGGCCAACGAAGGCACGCGCAAGGCACTGCGCACGGCCATCACCGCAGTGGCCATGGTGATCCCGCTGCAGATCTTCATGGGCGACCTGCATGGCCTGAACACGCTGGAACACCAGCCGGCCAAGATCGCCGCCATCGAAGGCATCTGGCATACCGAGAAGGGCGCGCCCCTGACGCTGTTCGGCCTGCCCAACGAAAAGGAAGGCCGCACGGACTACGCCCTGCAGATCCCCAAGGCTGCCAGCCTGATCCTGGCGCATGACATCGACGCGGAGCTGAAAGGGTTGAACGAGTTCCCCGGCGCCCATCCGCCGGTGGCGCCCGTGTTCTGGGGGTTCCGCGTGATGGTGGGCGTGGGCATGCTGATGCTGGCCGTGGCCTGGGTGGGTGCTTTTGTGCTGTATCGCCGCCGAAAGCAAGACCTGGCCACCCTGCCCCGGCCCCTGCTCGTCACGCTGGTGGGTATGGCGTTTTCGGGCTGGGTGGCCACGCTGGCCGGGTGGTACGTGACCGAAATCGGCCGCCAGCCCTATCTGGTCTATGGCCTGTTCAAGACCGCCGACGCCGTGGCCCCACATGCGCCCGCCTTGGTGGCCAGCACGCTGGCCGCCTACCTCATCGTCTATGGGCTGCTGCTGGTGGCCTATGTGGGCGTGATCAACTACATGGCCGAACACCCGGCCATGCCCACGCCTGCAGTGCCCCACCCCGCGCCGGCCCCTCGCACCGCTTAAGGAAGGTCCCCATGGATACACTGAACTGGACCACCGCCCTGCCCCTGATCTTCATGGCCGTGATGGGCCTGGCCCTGCTGGCCTATGTGATCCTCGACGGCTACGACCTGGGCGTGGGTATCCTGCTGCCTTTCGCCAGCGACGCCGAGAAGGACGTGATGGTGTCCAGCATCGGCCCCTTCTGGGACGCCAACGAGACCTGGCTGGTGCTGGGCGTGGGCGTGCTGCTGATCTGTTTCCCGACAGCGCACGGCGTGGTGCTGTCGGCGCTGTACCTGCCCGTGGCGGTCATGCTGGTGGGCCTGATACTGCGCGGTGTGGCGTTCGACTTTCGCGTGAAAGCCCGCGACACGCACAAGACCACCTGGAACCGCCTGTTTGCGGCAGGCTCGCTGGCGACCACTCTGGCCCAGGGTTGGATGCTGGGAGCGTACATCACCGGTTTTCAGAATGACACCTGGGGCCTGCTGTTTTCAGCTGGCATTGCCATCACCCTGCCTGCGGCCTACGCGATGCTCGGCGCAGGCTGGCTCCTCATGAAGACCGATGGCGATCTGCAGCGCAAGGCCGCCCGGTGGGGCCAGGGGGCACTGTGGCCCATGGGGTTTGCGCTCATGGGCATCTCGCTGGCCACACCGCTGGTCAGCCCCACCGTGTTCGCCAAGTGGTTTGTGCTGCCCGAGCTGTTTGCGCTGCTGCCCATCCCGCTGGCCTGCGTGGCGGCCTTCTTTGCCATCCGCCACGTACTGGGCACACCACGGGTAGTGCAGGCGGGCTACGGCTGGATCGTGTTCGGGGCCACCGTGTTGATCTTTGTGCTGGCCTTCCTGGGCTTGGCCTACAGCATCTATCCCTACATCGTGATCGACCGCCTGACCGTGTGGCAAGCCGCCAGCGCCACCGAATCGCTGGTGGTGATCGGCATCGGCATGGCCATCACGCTGCCCGCGATCATTCTCTACACCATCTTCATGTACCGGGTGTTCTGGGGCAAGGCGCGGGAGCTGACATATGGGTTGTGAGCGGCGCGCAATCCGGCTGACACGGTGCCACATCCCGCCCCAGCCTGTGTGACGAGCGCTGCCCGGAGGGCTGGAACGAAATCCCTTGCGAGATCGTGAACAGGCTCCAAGGGGGCTCAATATCTCAAGCTACCCTCGGCATCCACGATCGCCAGCTCCACATAGGTGGAGCCGTTGTGGCTCTTGGGCGAGTATTTGACGTTAAAGCGCCCAAAGGATATTTCACCGGCATCTTCCATCGTCTTGATAAAGGACTCCGTGGTCAGGTTGCGCCCGGTGCGGCGCAATCCCTCCACCAGCAGCCGGGCATGCACGAATCCCTCGAACTGCGAGGCCGAAGGCTGGGCGCTTGGTGACTTGGCGCGCAGAAGGGCCAGGTATTCGGCCACCACGGGCACCGTGGTGCTGCGCAGCGACGGCATGATCTGCGCCAGGATGATGCCGCGCGCCTTGTCCTTGAGTTCGCGGTGGATCACGTCCATGCTGGCCACGGAGAATCCGTAGTACGCAGGCCGCGCCGCTGTTGATTGCACAGCCTTGATGTAGCTGGTGAACGTGGTTCCTGCGGTCGCCACGATCACTGCCTGGGGCTGGGCAGCTTCGGTGGCCCGGGCCGCGGCGACAAAGTCGGGCTGCTTGGGGTCTACCTTGATTTCTGCCACGAAGGCCAGTTTTTCCTCGTCGGAGGCTTTCTTGAGCTCTGCCAGCAAGGTCTTGCCCAGCCCGTCATCCTGGTAGAACACGGCCACGCGGCTCATGCCCTGCTGGCGCAGCTGCGAGACGATTTTTCCTGCCTCGCTCGCATAACCTGCACGCACGTGAAAGACATAGGGGTTGAGGGTTTCGCGAAACACCGAGGCCCCGGTGACCGGACCAAACAGCAACGTGCGGTGCTCCTTGATCAGCGGCAGGATGGCCGCCGTCTGCGCCGTGCCGGTGCTGTTGTAGATCATGAAAACCTTGTCGGCTTCCACCAGCTGGCGCGTGTTCTCCACCGCTTTTTGCGGGTCGAAACCGTCGTCGAGTGTGGTGTAGCGGATCATGCGGCCATGCACGCCGCCCTGAGCGTTCACCGCGTCGAACATGAGCCGCGAACCTTCGCCGTATTGGGCAGTCTGGGGCCCCAGCGGGCCCGACAGCACAGCCGATGCCCCGAGGCGAATTTCATCGGCGGTCACGCCCTCGTTGCGGGCCTGCACCAGCCCACTGGCGCCAAGGGCCAACAACAGCACCAAAAACGGACGAAACATCACAGGCCCCCAGCTTTCAAAAAGTTGCCCAGCGCCCCACCGATCGGCACAGCCCGGAGTGGATTTCTGGTTATAAACCATCATCATCATCCGCAACCAAACCGTCTATTGGGGGTTTGCCCTGTCGCGCCCAGCCTACAAATGGCTTCGCCCGCAACACGCACATGAAGGCGCGATGCGGGCGATGAAGGGGGAAACGCAACGAGCCGTGGGTCAGAGCTTCAGCCGTGCCCGGGCCGCCTCGTATTCGGTGCGCAACTTGGCGACCAGCTCGGCCGTGCTGGTGACGGCATTGACGGCGCCAATGCCCTGGCCGCAGCCCCAGATGTCCTTCCAGGCTTTCTTGGCGTCGCCGCCAAAGTTCATCTTGCTCGGGTCCGATTCGGGCAGGTTGTCGGGGTCCATGCCAGCCGCGCGGATCGATGGGGCCAGGTAGTTGCCGTGCACGCCGGTGAACAGGTTGCTGTAGACGATATCGTCGGAGCTGCCCGCAACGATGGCCTGCTTGTAATCATCGCTGGCACGCGCTTCGTGTGTGGCGATGAAGGCCGAGCCGATGTAGCCAAAATCTGCGCCCATGGCCTGTGCCGCCAGCACCGCATCACCGCTGGCGATGGAGCCACTGAGCGCGATGGGGCCGTCGAACCACTGGCGGATCTCCTGGATCAGCGCGAACGGGCTCTTTACGCCCGCATGGCCCCCTGCACCGGCGGCCACGGCGATCAGGCCGTCGGCGCCCTTCTCGATGGCCTTGTGCGCGAACTTGTTGTTGATGATGTCGTGCAGCACCACGCCGCCCCAAGCGTGCACGGCCTGGTTCACGTCCTCGCGCGCGCCCAGGCTGGTGATGATGATCGGCACCTTGTACTTGGCGCAGACCTGCATGTCGTGCTCGAGGCGGTCATTGCTCTTGTGCACGATCTGGTTGATGGCAAAGGGCGCGGCGGGCTTGTCCGGATTCGCCTTGTTGTAGGCGGCCAGCGTCTCGGTGATCTCGGCCAGCCATTCGTCGAGCAACTCGGCTGGGCGGGCATTGAGCGCGGGCATGGAACCCACCACGCCGGCCTTGCACTGCTCGATCACGAGCTTGGGGTTGCTGATGATGAACAGCGGCGACCCGATGACGGGGAGCGAGAGGTTCTGCAAAACGGGAGGCAGTTTGGACATGGCAACAACTTCCAGGAACAGGTTTTCGATTGAAATAAGCCTCTAGCGCTTATTCAACAAGCGCAAGTAGCTATTATTTTTATAGCAAAAGCCTGTACCCTGTACAGGCCTTGCCTCACTCCTCAACGGCTGGCGGCTGCGGCCCTCAGAACGCTTCCAGCGCCAGCTCGGTCACACTGGCGGCCCCTTCCACAATGCTGTCGCGCAGACCGGGGGCCTTCACCAGGATGTGGTCGGCATAAAACTGGGCCGTGGTGATTTTTGCGCGCATGAAGGCTGCGTCCTGTCCCTTTTGCAACAGTTCCTGCGCCACCAGCAGGCTGCGCGCCAGTTGCCAGCCCGCGACCACATTGCCTGCCAGCATCAGGTAGGGCACGCTGCCCGCGAACACGGCGTTGGGCTGGGCCTTGGTGCCACCGGCCACAAAGTCGATCACGTCGAGCAGCGCCTTGCGTGCGGCAGTCAGGCGCTTGGCCACGGCCAGGGCGGCTGGGGTGCCGCTGGCCAGCAGTTCGCTTTCAGTCTTCTCGATCTGCGCGGCGATGCCCTTGGCCACCTGGCCGCCATCGCGTGCCGTCTTGCGGCCCACCAGGTCGTTGGCCTGGATGGCGGTGGTGCCTTCGTAGATGGTCAAGATCTTGGCATCACGGTAGTACTGCGCGGCGCCGGTTTCTTCAATGAAGCCCATGCCGCCGTGCACCTGCACGCCCAGGCTGGTCACTTCCAGGCTGGTCTCGGTGCTGTAGCCCTTGACCAGCGGCACCATGAATTCATAGAACGCCTGGTTCTGCTTGCGCGTGTCGGCATCCGGGTGGTGGTGCGCGGCGTCGAACGCGGCAGCTGCCACGGTGGCCATGGCGCGGCAGCCTTCCACCGTGGCGCGCATGGTCATGAGCATGCGCTTCACATCGGGGTGGTGAATGATGGCAGCGCTGGCGGCAATGGAGCCGTCCACCGGGCGGCTCTGCACGCGGTCCTTGGCGTACTGCACGGCCTTCTGGTAGGCGCGCTCGGAGATCGCGATGCCCTGCATGCCCACGGCGTAGCGCGCGGCGTTCATCATGATGAACATGTATTCGAGGCCGCGGTTTTCCTCGCCGACCAGATAGCCCACCGCACCACCGTGGTCGCCGAACTGCAGCACCGCCGTCGGCGATGCCTTGATGCCCAGCTTGTGCTCGATGCTCACGCAGTGCGCGTCGTTGCGCGCGCCCAGAGTGCCGTCCTGGTTGACCAGGAACTTGGGCACGACGAACAGGCTGATGCCCTTCACGCCTTCAGGCGCGCCCGCCACACGGGCCAGCACCAGGTGGACGATGTTCTCGGCCATGTCGTGTTCACCGTAGGTGATGAAGATCTTGGTGCCGAAGACCTTGTAGCTGCCGTCGGCTTGGGGCTCTGCGCGCGTGCGCACCAGGGCCAGGTCCGAGCCCGCCTGGGGTTCGGTCAGGTTCATGGTGCCGGTCCACTCGCCGGTCACCAGCTTTTCAAGGTAGGTGGCCTTGAGCTCGTCGCTGCCGGCCGTGAGCAGCGCCTCGATGGCGCCGTCGGTCAGCAGCGGGCACAGTGCAAAGCTCATGTTGGCGCTGTTGGTCATCTCGATGCAGGCCGCGCCAATGGTCTTGGGCAGGCCTTGGCCGCCAAAGTCGGCCGGGTGCTGCAACCCCTGCCAGCCGCCTTCACCGTACTGGCGGAAGGCTTCCTTGAAGCCGGGGGTGGTGGTGACGACACCGTCTTTCCAGCTCGATGGGTTCTTGTCACCCTCAAAGTTGAGCGGAGACAGCACCCCTTCATTGAACTTGGCGCACTCTTCCAGCACGGCGGCAGCCGTGTCCAGCCCTGCGTCTTCAAAGCCGGGGATTTGGGCGATCTGTTCAATGTTGGCCAGGTGCTCGATGGCGAACAGCATGTCCTTGAGGGGTGCGGTGTAACTCATGGATGTCTCCGGGAAATTTCGTCAAAAAAAAGGCATCGCAAGCGATGCCTTTGTATGCACAGGGGTGTTCTTACAGGGCCTTGACCAGCTCTGGCACCGCCGTGAACAGGTCGGCTTCCAGGCCATAGTCGGCCACGCTGAAGATCGGGGCTTCGGGATCCTTGTTGATCGCCACGATCACCTTGGAGTCCTTCATGCCGGCCAAATGCTGGATCGCGCCCGAGATACCCGCTGCGATGTACAGCTGGGGCGCCACGATCTTGCCGGTCTGGCCCACTTGCCAGTCGTTGGGGGCGTAGCCGGCGTCCACTGCTGCGCGGCTGGCGCCCAGGGCGGCACCCAGCTTGTCGGCCAGCGGAGTCATGATTTCGTCGAACTTTTCCTTGCTGCCCAGCGCCCGGCCACCCGAGACAATGATCTTGGCGGCGGTCAGTTCGGGGCGGTCGCTCTTGGCGATTTCGCTGCCCACGAAGGTGCTCTTGCCTGCATCAGCGGTAGCGGCAGCGGTTTCGACGGCGGCAGAGCCACCGGTGGCGGCTGCGGCGTCAAAGCCGGTGGTGCGCACGGTGATGATCTTCACGCTATCGGCGCTTTGCACCGTGGCGATGGCATTGCCAGCGTAGATGGGGCGCTCGAAGGTGTCGGCAGCAATCACCTTGGTGATGTCGCTGATCTGAGCCACGTCGAGCTTGGCCGCCACGCGGGGGGCGATGTTCTTGCCGCTGGCCGTGGCAGGAAAGAGGATGTGGCTGTAGCTGGAAGCAATGGCCAGCACTTGTGCCGCCACGTTTTCGGCCAGGCCGTGTTCGAGGCCAGGCGCGTCTGCATGGATGACCTTGGCAACGCCAGCGATCTGGCCCGCGGCGGCTGCGGCAGCGCCCGCGTTGTGGCCGGCCACCAGCACATGCACGTCGCCACCACAGGCCACGGCAGCCGTCACGGTGTTGAGGGTTGCGCCCTTGATGGAGGCGTTGTCGTGTTCAGCAATAACGAGTACCGACATTTAGATCACCTTCGCTTCGTTCTTGAGTTTCTCGACCAGGGCGGCCACGTCGGCCACCTTGACGCCCGCGCCGCGCTTGGCGGGCTCGGTGACTTTGAGGGTCTTGAGGCGGGGAGCCACATCCACGCCGAGGTCTTCGGGCTTGAAGGTGTCCAGCTGCTTCTTCTTGGCCTTCATGATGTTGGGCAAGGTGACGTAGCGGGGCTCGTTCAAGCGCAAGTCGGTGGTAATGACCGCAGGCAGGGTCAAGGCCAGGGTTTCCAGGCCGCCGTCCACTTCGCGGGTCACGTTGACCTTGTCGGCCGACAGTTCCACCTTGTTGGCAAACGTTGCCTGGGGCAGGTCGGCCAGGGCCGCCAGCATCTGGCCGGTCTGGTTGGCGTCGTCATCAATGGCTTGCTTGCCCAGGATCACAAGGCCGGGCTGCTCCTTGTCCACCAGGGCCTTCAGGATCTTGGCCACGGCGAGAGGCTGCAACTCGACGTCGGTTTCCACCAGGATGGCGCGGTCGGCGCCAATGGCCATGGCGGTGCGCAGGGTTTCCTGGCACTGGGCCACGCCACACGAGACAGCGATGACTTCGGTCACCAGGCCTTTTTCTTTCAGGCGCACGGCCTCTTCGACGGCGATTTCGTCAAAGGGGTTCATGCTCATCTTCACGTTGGCGATGTCCACACCCGTGTTGTCCGACTTGACTCGGACTTTCACGTTGTAGTCCACCACGCGCTTGACAGGGACCAAGACCTTCATTGCTGCGGCTCCTAGAGTTGGTTGAATTGACGTTTACGTAAACTAGAACATTCTATGCCGCACTGCAACGAAAGCGCTACGGGGCCAGGACACAGACCACACAATCAAAAAAAACGAACGATCGTGCTTTTTGTGGATTATAGGCGAGTGAGCACCGCATCTGTCTAGAGTTTGCTGTCGCCTGGGGCACCCGGCGGGAGCATGGCAAGGGGCGATACGGCTTACTCTGTGCCGGATGCCGCCCGGCCCACAGCCGCGCCCTGCATCGCGGCGGGAAACGGCCCTTCGACCTGCACATGCATGACCCGCTGCGGGTACGGGATATCGATCTTGTGGGTGCGCAGCGCACTCAGGATGGCACGGTTGATCTCCGAACGCAGGCCCAGCGAGCCGTTCTCGGGATCGGCAATCCAGAAACCCACGGTGAACTCCAGCCCGTCGGCACCAAACGCCGACAAGGCCACACTGGGGGCCGGATCGCGCAGCACGCGGCTGCTGGCAAGGGCTGCCTCGCCCAGCAGGCGGATGACCAGATCCACATCACTTTCATAGCCCACGCTCACCACGGTGGACAGCCACACCCGGGGGTCTGCCAGCGACAGGTTCTCCACCCGCTGGATGATCAGCATCTCGTTGGGCACGATGGACTCGCGCCCCGTGGACGAGCGCACCACGGTGTAGCGCGCGTTGATGTCGGTGATGCGCCCCTCGAAGTTGTCCACCCGCACGTTGTCGCCAATGCGCATGCTGCGCTCGGCCAGAATCACAAAGCCGCTCACGTAGTTGGACGCCAGCTTCTGCAGGCCAAAGCCAATGCCCACGCCCACGGCACCACCCAGCACCGACAGCGCGGTCAGGTCAATGCCCACGGCCGACAGGGCCATGATGAGCCCGACAAAAATCAGCAGCGCCCGCACGGCATTGCTCACCGCCTTGCGCAGTGAAAGCTCGGCCCCGGTGGCAGAGCGCAGCAGGCGCGACTCGATGGCTGCAGAAATCCACAGCGCGATCAGCAACACGGCAGCAGCCGTCAGTGCCCCTTCGATCATGGTGCGCACCGACAGGGTGGCGCCCCCTACCTTCTAGTGGATCTGGTCCAGCTCATCGAGCACCAGCGGCAACAACCCCGTGACCCAAAGCACCATGCCCAGCCAGGCCAGCCAGGAGATAGAGCGCTCGATGGGCCGCACCCAGGCAGCCTCCGGGTATGCCACCTGCAACACCTTCACCCCGATGCGGATGACCACCAGGGACACCAGCACCGGCACGGCAACCTTGAACACGGCCAGCGGAATCCATTGCAGCAGCACGGTTCGCGCCACATAGGCGAGGCTCAGCAGCGCGAGTGGAAACAGTGCGCCATCGACAATCCGCGCGCCGAACAGGATGGAGCGCGGGTCACCCCGGTGCAGTCCACGCTGCAGCAGCGACACCAGCAACCAGGCCAGCCCCAGGCAGGCGGCCAGGGCGGCCAATTCCACCAGCACCGTGGGCCGAAGGAACGCTTCGGCCCAGCGGCCCACATCTTCGAGCATGGAAATTTCTGTCGTCGCCATGGCTCTCAGCGCTTCCAGGTGGGCTGGCGCTTTTCGGCGAAGGCACGCGCGCCCTCCTGCGCGGCGTCGTCCATCATGTTGGTGGCCATGGCCTGGCCTGCCAACTGGTAGGCCGCGTCCATGCCCAGCTCACGCTGCTGGTACACCAGCGCCTTGCCCATGGCCACGGCCACACGGGGCTTTTGCAGGATGGACTCCACCAGCTTTTCGACCTCGGCATCCAGCGCGTCGGCGGGCACCACACGGTTCACCAGGCCCTGCGCCAGCGCGGTGGGCGCATCGATGAAATCGCCGGTGAGCAACATTTCCATCGCCCGCTTGGCGGGCACATTGCGCACGAGCGGCACGCTCGGCGTTGCGCAGAACAGGCCGTAGTGGATGCCACTGGTGGCAAAACTCGCGCTGTCGACCGCCACGGCCAGGTCGCACTGCGCCACCAGCTGGCAGCCCGCCGCCGTCGCCATGCCTTGCACGCGCGCGATCACGGGCACGGGCAACTTGTGGATGGTCAGCATCATGCGGCTGCATTGCGCAAACAGCTTTTGGTAGTACGCCAGCTCCGGGTTCGCCGCCATGTCCTTGAGGTTGTGCCCCGCACAGAAGGCCTTGCCCGCTGCGGCCAGCACCACCACGCGCACAGATTCGTCGCGGCCCGTGTCGTCCAGCGCCTGTTGCAAGGCTGTCAGCATTTCAGAGCCCAACGCATTGAAGCGTGCAGGGTCGTTCAAAGTGAGGGTGACCACACCGCGCGTATCACGGGTGATCAGCAGCAGCTCGTCAGAATTTGGAATCGTCATGTTGTTTCTCCTGTGCACAGCAATGCGAGGGGCGTTTGAAACAGGCGCGCATGAGGCCAGTGCCACCGTGGAGCTGGCTCCGCTAGGCCACGGGTGGCGTCCCCTTCAGGGGGAAGACGCCGCAGGCGGCTCAGGGGGAGTCAAAGATCAGCCAGGACCCGCAAATGCGCCTCCACACTGCGTGCCAGCGGTCCCATCACATAGCCGCCCTCCAGGCACGACACGATGCGGCCTTGGGAATAGCGGCGCGCCACATCCTTCACGCGCTGGGTGATCCAGGCATAGTCCTGCTCGGTCAGGCCCAGCTGGCCCATGTCGTCCTCGCGGTGGCCGTCAAAGCCCGCACTCACAAAAATCATCTCGGGCTTGAAGGCCTCCAGCCGGGGCATCCACATCATCTCGATGATTTCGCGGATGTCCATGCCCCGTGTGTAGGCAGGCACGGGCACATTGACCATGTTGGGCGCGGGATCGTGGTCGCCGCTGTAGGGGTAGAACGGGTGCTGGAAGATGCTGACCATCAGCGCCCGGGGGTCGCCCGCCAGGATGTCCTCGGTGCCATTGCCGTGGTGCACATCAAAATCCACCACCGCCACGCGCTGCAGGTTGTAGCGCTGCAGCGCGTACTTGGCCGCCACGGCGACGTTGTTGAAGAAGCAGAACCCCATGGCCTTGTCGCGGCAGGCATGGTGGCCGGGGGGGCGCACCGAGCAGAACGCGTTTTCCACCTCGCCCGCCATCACCGCGTCGGTGGCGGCCAGCGCTGCCCCGGCGGCGCGCAGCGACGCCTTCCAGGTGTGGGCATTGATGGAGGTGTCGGTGTCGATCTGCGCGTAGTTGGGGCCACCGGCCATCAGCTCTTCATTGAGCCGGTCGGACATGCCGCGCAGTGCCGCGATGTGCATGCGGCCGTGGGCCAATTCAATATCCGCCAGCGAGGCCTCGGGGGCGTCATAGCGCTCCAAGGCATCGCCCACTCCGGTGATCAGCAAGCGGTCTTCAATCGCATCCAGCCGTTCGGGGCATTCGGGGTGACCCGGGCCCATCTCGTGCTTCCAACAATCCCGATGGGTGAAATAGCCCGTCTTGCTCACAGTCTTGTCCCCGCGTGTCGCATTTTTCTCGGTTTTTCGGATAACGTCGTGCCATGAACGCACAGCACAAAATCAAATCACTTCTGGATCAGCTTAACACGGTGATCGTGGGCAAACAGGCCCAGGTCCAGGACTGCGTGGCCTGCCTGCTGGCGGGTGGGCACCTGCTGATCGAAGACGTGCCGGGGGTGGGCAAGACCACCCTGGCCCACGCCCTTTCGCGCACGTTTGGCCTGCAGTTCTCGCGCGTGCAGTTCACCGCCGACCTGATGCCCAGCGACCTGACCGGCGTATCGGTGTACGAACGCGGCAAGGAGGCCTTCGTGTTCCACCCCGGCCCGGTGTTCGCCCAGGTGTTGCTGGCCGATGAAATCAACCGCGCCAGCCCCAAGACGCAGAGTGCGCTGCTGGAAGCCATGGAAGAAAAACAGGTATCGGTGGAAGGCGAAACACGCGCCCTGCCCCACCCGTTCTTCGTGATTGCCACCCAGAACCCCCACGACCAGCTGGGCACCTTTGCGCTGCCCGAATCGCAGCTGGACCGTTTTTTGATGCGCATCTCCATCGGCTACCCCGACCGCGCGGCCGAACGCGTGCTGCTGGCGGGCGCCGACCGGCGGGACATGGTGGACACCATGCTGCCCTTGTTGTCCGACGAGGAGCTGGCCGAGTTGCAGCGCCAGGTGCAGGCCATCCACACGGCCGACCCGCTGCTCAACTATGTGCAGGACCTGATTGCCGCCACGCGCTCGGGCCGGTGGTTTTTGCAGGGCCTGTCGCCCCGCGCGGGCATTGCGCTGGTGCGTGCGGCCAAGGCGCAGGCCCTCATCAGCGGGCGCGACTATGTGGCCCCCGACGACGTGCAGGCCGTGCTGCCCCAGACCATCGCCCACCGCCTGGTGCCCGTGGGCGACGCCGGGCGCGGCGCGGTGGAGCAAGTCCGAGCGATGGTCGAAGCGGTGCCCTTGCCCTGATCCATGGAATCCGCTGCCCCGCTCTCCCTGTCACCCACTGCCCGCTGGCGCAGCCTGGCTGCCCGGCTGAATCCCTTTGCGCCACTGCGCCGCCGCTTCCAGCGCTGGTGGCAGGCGCGGTTGCCGCTGAGCGACACGCTCGCGCTCACCCAGCGCAATGTCTACATCCTGCCCACGGGCTCGGGCTGGATGCTGGCATTGACGCTGATCGTGCTGCTGGTTGCGTCCATCAATTACCAGCTCAACCTGGGCTACCTGCTCACCTTTTTGCTGGCGGGCAGCGCCGTGGTGGGCATGCACATCTGCCACGCCAACCTGCGTGGCCTCACGCTGCACCTGAAGGCCCCCGAGCCGCACTTCATGGGCACCAGCACGGCGTTTGACATCCAGCTGTCCAGCGAACGCAAGACCCCGCGCTACGGCATTGCGCTGTCGGTGCACGGCACGGGCAAAGAGGCGCACCACTGGGCCTGGACCGACGTGCCTGCGCAGGGGCAGTCCAGCGTGCAGGTGGCCTTCAGGCCGCCGCGCCGGGGCCTGCACCGTGTGCCCACATTGACCGCCGAGACGCGCTTTCCGCTCGGCACCTTCCGCGTCTGGACCTACTGGCGCCCCGCCGCCCAGGTGCTGGTCTACCCTGCGCCCGAGACCCCCGCACCGCCCCTGCCCCCTGGCGAACCCCGCGCGGGCGGCACGGGCAACGCGCAATCCCAGGGCATTGGCGAATTCGACGGCGTGCGCGCCTACCGCCGGGGTGATCCGCTCAAGCTGGTGGTCTGGAAGAAGGCCGCCAAATCGCTGGGCACCGGCACGGACGACCTGGTGAGCCGCGACGCCCAGCAGGCCCAGCGGCACGAGCTGTGGCTGGACCTCGCCCGCGCGGCGCTGCCCGACCATGAAGCCCGCATCTCGCGCCTGACCGCCTGGGTGCTGCAGGCCGACCGGCTGGGGCTGGACTATGGCCTGCGCCTGCCGGGTGTGGAGATCGCCCCGCACACGGGGGCCGCACACCGAAGAAATTGCCTGGAAGCGCTGGCACTGTGCTGATTCTCTCGTCAAAATTCGCATCAAATTGGCACTTAGCGCTTACCAGCAATGCGTCAATAGCTATATTTTCAATAGCACACCAATCCCCACCAGCCGGGCGTGAACCTTTGCCATGAACCTGCGCCAGACCCTTGTTTCCCTGCCGCGCGACGCCCGCGACACGCTCTTTCTGCTGTTCGTGATCGTGTGGGTCATCGCGCCGCAGGTGTCCAACCTGCCAGTGTGGACCAGCCTGCTGGCCAGCGGCCTGCTGCTGTGGCGCGGCTGGCTGGCCTGGGTGGGGCGCCCGCTGCCCAGTCGCTGGACCGTGGCCGCCCTGCTGATAGTGGCGGTAGCGGGCACGCTGTTCACGCACCGCACCATCCTCGGGCGGGATGCGGGCGTTACCCTCATCGTCATGCTGCTCGCGCTCAAGATGCTGGAGCTGCGCGCGCGCCGCGACGCGATGGTGGTGTTCTTCCTGGGCTTCTTCACGATGCTCAGCAATTTCTTCTTCTCGCAGTCGCTGCTGACCGCCGCCGCCATGCTGGTGGCGCTGCTGGGCCTGCTCATGGCGCTGGTCAATGCCCACATGCCAGTGGGGCGCCCGCCCCTGGCGCAGACCTTCCGCATGGCGGGCGCCATGGCGCTGCTGGGGGCGCCCATCATGGTGGCGCTGTTCATGCTGTTTCCGCGCATGTCGCCGCTGTGGGGCATGCCCAGTGAGAACCTCACCGGGCGCAGCGGCCTGTCGGGCACCATGAAGATCGGCGAGATGGCCGAGATCGCGCTCGACGAACGCGTTGCGATCCGCCTGCGCTTCGAGGGCGCGGCTACCGACGTGCCGGAGCAATCAATGCTGTACTTTCGCGGCCCCGTCATGACGGCGTTCGATGGCCGGCAATGGCAGGCCGAGCCCTTCCGCGAAGACAGCGCCTGGGCCGCACGCGCGGCCCTGCCGGCCAACCTGCAGGTCAGCGGCCCCGCGGTGCGCTACGAAGTGACGCTTGAACCCCAGCGGCAACCCTGGCTGATGGTGTTGGAGGCGACGCCCGAGGCGCCACAGCTGCCCAATCAAATGCAGGCCTACATGACCCAGGACCTGCAGTGGATGACCACACGCCCCATTACCGAGGCGCTGCGCTACCAGGCCGTGAGCTACCCCGAGTACCGCCATGGCCCCCAGCAATCCGTTCGCCAGTTGCGGGTGTACACCGAGCTGCCGCCCGGCTTCAACCCCCGCACCCTGGCGCTGGCCGCGCAGATGCGTGCCGACCCCGCGCTGGCCAATGCCAGCACCGGCACGCTCGTCAATGCGGTGCTGGAGCGCCTGCGCACGGGCGGCTACAACTACTCCCTGGATCCAGGCGTTTTTGGCGAACACACCGCCGACGAATTCTGGTTTGACCGCAAGGAGGGCTTCTGCGAGCACATTGCCTCGGCCTTCGTGGTGCTGATGCGCGCCATGGATGTGCCCGCACGCATCGTCACGGGCTACCAGGGGGGTGAGCGCAACCCGGTGGATGGCTATTGGACCGTGCGCAATGCCGATGCCCATGCCTGGGCCGAAGTCTGGATGGAAGAGCGCGGCTGGGTGCGCGTGGACCCTACAGGCGCCGTCTCGCCGGGGCGCGTGGGCCAGTTCCAGCGCCTGCGTGCACCCCAAGGCGCGTTCGCCAGCGCCCTGGGCACCCTCAGCCCCGGCATGGTGCAGAACCTGCGGGCCGTGTGGGAAGCCGTCAACAATGGCTGGAACCAGTGGGTGCTCAATTACACCCAGAGCCGCCAGATGGACCTGCTCAAAGCGCTGGGGTTTGAATCTCCCAGCTGGCAGGACCTCACTACCGTGCTGGGCACCCTGGTCATCGCGGCTGCACTGGGCGGCATGGGCTGGAGCCTGTGGGAACGCAGCCAGCACGACCCCTGGCTGCGACTGCTGGCCCGCACGCGCCAACGCCTGGCGCGCGCCGGCCTGCTACTGCCAGAAACCCTGCCCCCGCGCGCAATGGCAGAACAGGTGCGTGCACAATTCGGGGCGCCGGCCGCTGAAGTAGCAGACTGGCTGCTGCGGCTGGAGCGACTGCGCTACGCCCCCCACCCCGACTCTGAACTGGGTGCCCTGCGGCGCGAGTTCCGCACCTTGCCCTGGCCAAAGAGATGAATCATCCCCCTGAGCGGCTTCGCCGGGAAGGGGGACGCCGCTGGCGCGACGGGGCTGCCCTTGCGCGGCGGCCCTGGCCTGGGTCGCGCCGGTTTCGAGGCGCAGGGACACAACAAAGTAACGAACACCCGAAATGACGAAGACAGCTCCATGGACCACGGTTGCTATATTTTTAATAGCATTTTTCGCAATACCAGTAAGCGCAAGCCCCCAAAAACCCTCTAAAACCGCCACCACAAAGCAAAAGCCAGCGGTGCTCTACGCATCGCGCACCGAGGCGCTGCAGTTTGCCGACGATCTGGCCGCACGCCGCGACCTGGACCGCGAGTGGGTGCGCCAGGCCATTGGACAGGCGCACTTCCTGCCACAGGTCCCACAGCTCATGCTGCCGCCGCCCAAAGGCACAGCCAAGAACTGGCGGGTGTACCGCAGCCGCTTCATCGACCCCATCCGCATCCGCGCCGGCCAGCGGTTCTGGCAGGAGAACCAGGCGACGCTGGAGCGGGCTGAGCGCGAGTACGGCGTGCCCGCCGAGATCATCGTCGGCATCATCGGCGTAGAGACCATCTACGGGCAGCAGATGGGCACCTTCCGTGTGATGGACGCGCTGGCCACGCTGGCGTTTGATTTCCCGTCAGCCCATCCGCGCGCCAAAGAGCGCACCGAATTTTTCCGCCGCGAGCTGGAGCAGTTCCTGAGCCTCACCAACCGCAGCAACACCGACCCGTTCGAGCCCCGCGGCAGCTACGCCGGTGCCATGGGCCTGGGGCAGTTCATGCCGTCCAGTTGGGTGCGCTATGCCATCGACTTCGATGGCGACGGCCGCGTGGATCTGTTCAAGAGCCCGGCCGACGCCATCGGCTCGGTGGCCAACTACTTTCGCGGCCACGGCTGGACGCCGGGCATGCCCACGCACTTCGGCGTGCAGTTCGACACCGCACGCCTGCAGCTCGATGACCTGATGGCCCCCGACATCCTGCCCACCTTCAGCGTGGCCAGCATGCAAGCCAAGGGCGCGGTGCTGGACGCTGCGGGCGCGCAGCACACCGGCCCCCTGGCCTTGATCGAACTGCAAAACGGCGGTGATGCCGCCAGCTACGTGGCAGGCACCGAAAACTTCTACGCCATCACCCGCTACAACTGGTCGAGCTACTACGCGATGGCCGTGATCGAGCTGGGCCGCGAAGTGTCGGCCGCACGCGCCGGGCAGTGACCGCCAGGGGCCCCGGGCCCCGGGCCCCGCATCAGCCGGTGACCAGCCGAGTTCCGGTGCAATGTACCGCGCGGTGTCGCTTAGGATCTGCGCATAGTCTTCGACGCTGAAGTCGTACGGCAGCTCCAGCCGCAGCGCCTGCACCCTGGGCACGATGGGGTCCTGGCGCAGGCTCTCCAGAATCTCGTCCGACGTGCCCACCAGGTCGCGCGCGAACAGCGTGCGGCGGTCGCCCTGCGGTCCCAAAGTGCGCGGCACCCTGAGCGCAGCCCAGGCACGGTAGCGGGCACGCGTGGCGGCGTCGGCACTGTCGAGCGGCACGATGACCCGGCCCAGCGCCACGCGCGGCGCGTACGGCGCCGACCAGTTCGCGTGGAACAGTTCGAGCTGGCTGCGCTGCGCCGCAAAGAAATCGTCGGTCTGCTCACCGCGGTTGAGGTTGCCGATCAGCAGGTGGTAGCCCTGCACGCCCGCCCACTGCGCAGACTTCAGCGACCCGCCGCCGTACCACAGGCGCTCCACCAGCCCTGCCGCATGCGGCTGCACCCGCGGGCGCTGGCGGCCTGCGGGCGACTCCACGAAAAATTCGTCGTCGCCGAAAAAATCACCGCGCAGGTTGCTGCGCAGCCGCTCCACCCGCGCGTGAGAAAAATCGATGGCCTGCGCATCGCCATCGAACAAGCGCCCACCCAGCAGCGGTCCGTATGGCGGCGCCCCCGCACTCAGCCCCACCTGCAGGCGCCCGCGCGACAGCACATCCACCGTGGCCAGGTCCTCGGCCAACCGAAAAGGGTTCTCATACCCCATCTGGATCACCGCCGTGCCCAACGCGATGCGCCGTGTGCGCTGCGTGGCGGCGGCCAGCAGCGTGGCCGCTGACGACACCGCCCGCTCCAAATGCCGCTGGCGCACCCACGCGCCCTGGTAGCCCAGGGCTTCCCCGTGCTCGAACAGCCGCAGCGTGTCTTCCAGCCCTTGCAGTGGGCTGTCCTCGGCATAGTTGCCAGGGGTCAGGAATGCGAGATGCGCGATGGCCATGGTCAAAACTTCGGCAGTCCTGGGGGATTGGTTTCGGACTTGGGCAAAGCCTCCTCCAGCAAACTCCAGCGCTGCAGCGCCTGCGTGTACTTGCCATTCTTGATGAGCCCGTTGGTCGCCAGCGTCAGCGCATCGGCCAGGCCCGAGCCCTTGCGCGTGGTGATGGCCACCTCGGACTTGAGCGGCCAGCCCGCGTTCACCGTGCCTACGAGCTTGATCTTGCCGTCCTTGGCCGCGTGGTAGGCCTGCGGCGCGTTGGGGTTGAAATTGGCGTCGGCCCGGCCCGACACCACGCCCAGCAGCCGCGCGGCGTCGTCGTCGAAGTACACGGGCTCCACGGGCTTGAGGCCTGCGGCGATGTTCTGCTTGTTCCACTCCAGCAGGATGCGCTCCTGGTTGGTGCCCGAGCCGGTGATGATCTTCAGCCCGGCAATGTCCTTGGGCTCCTTGATGGAGGTGATCTTGCTGTCGGCCCGTACGTAGAAGCCGTGCAGCCCCAGGCGGTAGGTGGAGAAGTCGTACTTCTCCTTGCGCAGCTCCGTCACGCCCACGTTGGAAATCACCGCGTCGTACTTGCCCGACGTGAGACCGAGCGGCCAGTCCGCCCAGGCAATCGGCAGCAGTTCGAGCTTGAGCCCGAGCGCGTCGGCAATCAGCTGCGCATAGTCCGGATCGAACCCCACCACCGTCTTGGCGTCGCTGGCATAGGTGGCGATGGGCGGCGCAAACGGCGCGATCGCCACGGTGAAGACGCCCTCCTTCACGAACTTGAAGCTCTTCGGAATGGCCTGCACGGCCGCCGCGTCTTTCTCGGCGCGGATGCGGCTTTTTTGCTCAGGGCTGAAATCAAACGCAGTGGCAGCACTGGCCACGGTCCACGCGCAGGACAGCGCGCACGCCGAGGCCAGGGCCACCACGCTGCGGCGCGATAGGGAATGGAGAGTCATGAACAGTCCTTGAAGGCCGCAGCCTTACTTCTTGGGCAGGCCGGGAGGGTTGGTGCGCGAGACCTGGATGGCCTCGGACTGCAGGTTCCAGCGCTCGAGCGCCTTGGCGTAGTTGCCGTTCTTGATCTGCGCGTTCAGCGCCGCCGTGATCGCGTCGGCAATGCCCGAGCCCTTGCGCGAGGTCACGGCAATCTCGGCCGCCTGCGGCCAGCCGCCCGAGAAGGTGCCCACCAGTTTCGTCTTGCCATCGCGCGCGTTGTGGGCGGCGATGCCGTTGGGTGCGAGGTACGCGTCGGCGCGGCCCGAAGCCAACGCCAGGTACAGCACCACATCGTCGTCGTAGTACTGGATGTCCACGGGCTTGAGGCCCGCGGCGATGTTCTGCTGGTTCCAGCGCAGCAGGATCTGCTCCTGGTTGGTGCTCGCGCCGACCACCACCTTCAGGCCCGCCACATCCTTGGGCTCCTTCACGGACGTGATCTTGCTGTCGGCCTTCACGTACACGCCCAGCTGGTCATTGCGGTAGGTGGAGAAGTCGAACTTCTCCTTGCGTTCTTCGGTCACGGTGACGTTGGAGATCACCACGTCGAACTTGCCCGACTGCAGGCCCAGCGGCCAGTCAGCCCAGGCGACGGACACCAGCTCCAGCTTGCGCCCCAGGCTGTCGGCCACCAGCTGCGCGATGTCCGGCGCGTTGCCCACGGGCGTCTTGTTGTCGGTGGCATAGGCGCCAAACGGCAGCCGGCCCGTGGTGGTGCCCACGGTGAGCACGCCGTCCTTGGCGAACTTGAAATCCTTGGCGACGAGCTTGATCGCCTCATCCACCTTCTGCGAACGCGGACGCGTGGGCTGCTCGGGACTCAGGTCGATGGCCTGCGCAGCCGCGTGGATGGGCGCCAGTGCGGCGATGGACGCAGCGGCCAGTGCCAGGGCTGCGAGGGTTCGGTTCACAAGGGTCATGGATCGGCTCCGTAGATGAAATGGATGGGTCAGGAAAACAGGCAAAGGAAGAAGCAAAAAATCGGGCAGATCACAGCGGCGCCCATGCCGCAGCCCGGCCTAGGCTACAGGCTGGCTGAAGCGTGAAGGCCGCTTCGGGTGGGGGAAAGTGAGGCAGGCGCTCAGAGCACCTTGGCCAGGAACTCCGCCGTGCGGGGGTGGTCGGGCTGGCCGAACACCTTGGCGGGGGTGCCGGTCTCCAGCACGCGGCCCTGCTCCATGAAGACCACCGTGTCGGCCACCTCACGGGCAAAGCCGATCTCGTGCGTCACGATGATGAGCGTGGTGCCGGTACGCGCCAGCTCCTTGATGACATCGAGCACCTCGCCCACCAGCTCGGGGTCCAGCGCAGAGGTGGGCTCGTCGAACAGCAGCACCTTGGGCTTGAGCGCCAGTGCCCGGGCAATCGCCACGCGCTGCTGCTGACCGCCGGAGAGCTGCCGCGGATAGCTGTGCGCCTTGTCGGACAGGCCCACGCGCGCCAGCAGCTCCAGCGCCAGGGCCTCGGCGTCTGCACGCGGCAGCTTGCGCACGGTGACCGGTGCTTCGACGATGTTCTCCAGCACCGTGAGGTGCGGGAACAGGTTGAAGTTCTGGAACACCATGCCCACGTCCACCCGGCGTTTGAGGATGTCCTTCTCGCCCAGCTCGAACAGGGTGTCCGCGTCCTGGCGGTAGCCGATCAGCTCGCCATCGATGGCGATGAAGCCATCGTCCACGCGCTCCAGGTGGTTGATGGTACGCAGCAAGGTCGACTTGCCCGAGCCCGACTGGCCCAGGATCACCGTGACGGCGCCGGGCTGCACGGTCAGGGTCACGTCCTTGAGCACGCGCAGGGCTCCGTAGCTCTTGGACACGCCGTGGATGGTGACCTCGCCACCGCGGTTGCGCTCGCCCGTCCAGCGCGGCACTTTGGCAACCGCGGGTTCAGGAGCAGGCACTGCTGCAGGTGCCGCGACTGCAGCATCTGCCTGGACAGCCACGCGCCGCGCAGGCCACAGGCGCTGCGCAATGCCGCTGAAGATCGACGGCGGCGGGCTGCGCAGCGCGCCCTTGGAAAAATGCCGCTCGATGTAGTACTGCAGCAGCGACAGCACCGTAAGGATCACCAGGTACCACACGGTGGCCACCATCAGCAGCGGGATCACCTCCAGGTTGCGGCGGTAGATGATCTGGATGGTGTAGAACAGCTCGGGCAGGGCCAGGATGTACACATTGGACGTGCCCTTGGCCAGCCCGATGATGTCGTTGAAGCCCGCGGGCAATATGGACCGCATCGCCTGCGGCAGCACGATGCGAAACGCCTGGCGGCGGCGCGGCAAACCCAGGGCGGCAGCGGCTTCCAACTGCCCCTGGTCCACCGACAAAATGCCGCCACGCACGATCTCCGATGCAAAGGCCGCCTGGTTCAGCGTGAGGCCGATCAGCGCCGCCACGAACGGGCTGATGAGCTGCGTGGTGGGGTATGAGAAGAACGTCCAGCCGGTGAAAGGCACGCCCAGGCTCACAGTCTCGTACAGGTAGCCCAGGTTGTTGATGATGAGCAGCAGCACGATGACCGGGATGGACCGGAAGATCCAGATGAAGGTCCACGACAGCCCCGCCAGCAGTGGCGAGCGCGACACGCGGGCCAGCGCCAGGGCCGTGCCCAGGGTGAAGCCGAACAGCGCCCCCAGTGCGGTCAGCAGCAGCGTGCGGCCCAGGCCCACCAGCACGGGCTCCGAGAAGAAATACTCGCCGAAGATGCTCCATCCCCAGCGCGGGTTGGTGAACACCGAATACAGCACCAGCGCGATGACCACGGCGGCAAACACCGTGCCGGCCGCCCGTGCCCGGTAGCGCGCGGGCACGACTTTGTAGTGTGAATAGTCGCCTTTCACCGGGGCAGGGACCGGGGAGGACGAGGGTGTGAGGGCAGGCGCGCCGGGCCCATGGCTATGGGCACCAGGGGGTGCGGCATGGCCGGGGCCCAGCGGCAGACCGGCAGCGGCGTCCAGGGTGGTGGAGGTGGACATGGTGGTGAGGTCTCGCAGGCTGTCGGGGTTCGTGGAAAAAAAGCAGGGGCAGGCGGGGCCGGTGTCCGTGGCGGCTTTCAGGCCGCTTGCGCCACGACCGCGGCGCGCCCCGCGCCCAGGGCGTGCGGTGTAGCGGGCGCCGTCGTCAACGTGGCGGGGGACTCCAGGCCGTCCACGGCGCGCAGAGTCTTCTCGAACGGCAGATGGCGGTACGTCTCGTGCGGCAGCGATGTGTCGAACAGCGCCGTGTACCCATGGCCCAGATACAGCCCGACGGCCTCGGGCTGGCGAAAGCCGGTGGTGAGGTACAGCCGCGCATAGCCCTGGCGCAGCGCCTGCGCTTCGAGCTCCCGCAGCACCTTGGCGGCGAGGCCCTGGCGGCGGTGGGCCGAATGCGTCCACACGCGCTTGAGCTCCGCCGTGTGCGCGTCGCTGTGGCGCTTGAAAGCGCCGCCGCCAATGGCCTGCCCGCCGCGCAGCAGCAGCACGAAGCTGCCGCCGTGCTCCGGCGTGAACAGCTCAGGCGGGTACTTCTCCATCTCGCGCTGCCCGCCCTCGCGGTCGTAGAACTCGCCGTAGCGCGACTCGTACTCGTGCGACAGCTCGTCGATGAGCGGGCGGGCCAGGGGATCGGCAGGCGAGGTGTAGATGAAGCTGTCACTCATGGGGAGGGCTTTCTCGTGAAAGGAATCTCAGTCCAGAAACCGCTCGGCCAGCCGCACCCAGTACGTGGCCGAGGGCGCCAGGATGGCGTCGTTGAAGTCGTAGTACGGGCTGTGCAGCGACGCCCCATCGCCATTGCCCACGAACACGTAGCTGCCAGGGCGCTTGAGCAGCATGAACGCGAAGTCCTCGCTGGCCGTGCGCGGGCGAAAGCCGGCGTCCACGCGGGCTGCGCCGAAGGTGTCGATGGCCACACTGCGTGCCAGCTCCGTCTCGGCCTCATGGTTCAGCACGGCCGGGTAGCCGGGCCTGTACAACACATCGGCCGTGGCACCAAAGCTCTCGGCCTGCGCTCGGGCGATGGCCGGAATGCGCTCTTGCAAGACTGCGCGCACCTCGGGCTTGAAGGCCCGTGCGGTGAGCTTCAGTTCCACACTCTCGGGCACCACGTTGGGCGCGTTGCCGCCATGGATGGAGCCCACCGTGACCACTCCCATGTCCAGCGGATCGACATTGCGGGAGACCACTGTCTGCAGCGCGGTGATGATGTGCGCGCTGGCCACCACCGGGTCCACCGTCTCGTGCGGCGCGGCGCCGTGGCCGCCCTTGCCGCGCACGGTGATGGTGATCTGGTCCACCGAGGCCATGGCAGGCCCCGTGACGCAACCAAAGTGCCCCTCGCCCGCGCAGGGCCAGTTGTGCAGGCCGAACACCGCGTCGCACGGAAAGCGCTCGAACAGGCCGTCGGCGATCATGTGCTGTGCACCGCCGCCGTTCTCCTCGGCGGGCTGGAAGATCAGATTCAGCGTGCCGTCGAAGCGGCCCGACTCGGCCAGGAAACGCGCGGCCGCGAGCAGCACCGTGGTGTGCCCGTCGTGTCCACAGGCGTGCATCACACCGGCGTTCTGGCTGGCATAGGGCAGGCCCGTGGCCTCGGTGATGGGCAGTGCATCCATGTCGGCACGGATGCCCAGGGTCTTGGTGCCCTGCCCTTTGCGCAGCGTGCCCACCAGGCCGGTGCCCGCGATGCCGGTGGTTACCGCGTAGCCCCAGGACGCCAGGCGCTCGGCCACAATGGCCGAGGTGCGGTGCTCCTGGAACGACAGCTCGGGGTGCTGGTGCAGGTCCCGGCGCAATGCCTGGAACTCGTGGATGAAGGCGGCAATGCCCTCTTCCACACTTTTCACCCGCTGCACGTCATGCGCCGAAGCCGCTGCTGGCAATGCTGCGCCCATCACGCGACCTTCTTCTCTGGCGCCGTGGCTGCGTCCGTACCGGCCTGCGCATACCGGCTGGCCTTGCGCGGCAGACCCAGATGGTCGCGTAGCGTGTGGCCCGGCAGCGTGCGCTGGTAGCGGCCCCGCGCCTCCAGCACCGGGATCACATGGGTGATGAAATCATCAAGCCCCTGCGACAGCACGGGGAAGCCCAGGATGAAGCCATCGGCCGCGCCCTCGTCCACCCAGCGGATGATCTCGTCGGCCACACGCTCGCCGGTGCCGACGAACTGCGAGCGCGGCGTGGCGGCCTCCAGCGCCACCTGGCGCAGGGTCAGGCCGTGAGCCTTGGCATCGGCCTTGATGCGGTCGGTGGTGGAGCGAAAACTGTTGCGCCCGATCTCGCCCAGGTCCGGAAAGGGCTCGTCCAGCGGGTACTGGCTGAAGTCGTGGTGGTCGAAGTAGCGGCCCAGGTAAGCCAGCGCTTCATCGACCGTGAGCAGCTCGCGGATGGCCTGGTACTTGGCGTCCGCCTCTTCCTGCGTGGCGCCCACCACGGGCCCGATGCCGGGGAAGATCTTCACATCGTCGGCCTGGCGGCCATGCACCACGGCGCTGGCCTTGACCTTGCGCAGAAAGCTGCGCGTTTCCTCCACCGACGGCGAGTGGGTGAACACCGCATCGGCGTACTTGCCTGCAAGGCCAATGCCCGCATCCGAAGAACCCGCCTGAAAGATCACCGACTGCCCCTGCGGCGACCGGCCGATATTGAGCGGCCCCGCCACCTGGAAGAAGCGGCCCTTGTGGTCCAGCGTGTGCAGCTTGGCCGGGTCGAAGAACTGGCCGGTGGCACGGTTGCGCACCACGGCGTCTTCGTCCCAGCTGTCCCACAGGCCTTGCGTCACCTGCAGGTATTCGTCGGCGATCTCGTAGCGCAGCGCATGGTCGGGGTGGCTGCGGCTGTAGTTGCTGGCCGTGCCCTCCAGCGGCGTGGTCACCACGTTCCAGCCGGCGCGCCCCTTGCTGATGAGGTCCAGCGACGCGAACTGCCGCGCCACCGTGAATGGCTCGCTGTACGAGGTGGAGATGGTGCCGGCCAGCCCGATTTTCGACGTCGCCACGGCCAGCGCCGACAGGATGGAGATGGGCTCGAAGCGATTCAAAAAATGCGGGATGGACTTCGCGTTGATGAACAGCCCGTCGGCCACGAAGGCGAAGGCGATGCCGTTGGCTTCGGCCTTTTTCGTGGTCTCGATGTAGAAGTCGAGGTTGACGCTCGCGTCCGCGGGGCCTGCGGGGTGCTTCCACGAATTCATGTGGCCGCCCGCGCCGTGCAGCATGACGCCGAAGCGGATGGGGGATGGGGTGTTGCTCATGGTGTCTGTTCCTGGGAAAAAGGAGGGGCGGCCGGCGGGTCAGGCCTCGGCGGTGGCATAGGCGCCCGCCAGCAGCTCGATCGAGGCCAGGCGCTCGGCAAAGCCTGTGACGGGCGTGTCGACCACGAACTCTTCGATGCCGTAGCGCTCGCTGAGCGCATCGAGCTGCTCGCGCACATGCTCGGGCGAGCCGGCGATCACATGGGGCCGGGTTTCTTCGAGCCGGTAGTCCGCCACGCCGGCCTGGCGCGCAAACTCCGCGGCGGCCTGGGCGCTGGGCAGGTTCACGCTCTGCCCGGTGGACAAATGCAGCTTGAAGACGCGCAATGCGCCCACCAGGCTGTCGGCCTGCGCTTGCGTGGGGGCCACGAGCGCATAGAGCGCCAGCGAGGGGGCCCGGCCCGCGGCCTCGTGGTACACGCGCACCGTGCGTTCGATGTTGACGGGGTCGCCGTTGAAATGGCCCGCGTACGTGAAGTGCCAGCCATGGCGCGCCGCCAACGCCGCGCTGTCGGGGCTGCCGCCGAGCAGGTGGCGCTCGGGCAGGCTGGGCGGTGCGGGGTAGGCCACAGCACCCGCCAGCGCGTGCTCAGGTTCCAGCGTGCCGTGCAGAAAGGCGTCCAGCTCCGCAAAGCGCGCGCCGAAGTCAGATGGCCTGGATTTATCGTGCAGCACCTGCAGCGCCCGCGTGGACAGCGGCAGGCCGCCGGGCGCCTTGCCCACGCCCAGGTCCACACGGCCGGGGGCCAGCGACGCGAGCACCTTGAACGCCTCGGCCACCTTGAACGGGCTGTAGTGCTGCAGCATCACACCGCCAGAGCCGATGCGGATGCGCGACGTACGCGCCAGCAGGTGCGCCGCCAGCACTTCCGGCGCCGAGCCGGCCAGGCCCGGGTTGCCATGGTGCTCGGCCACCCAGAAGCGGCGGTAGCCCAGTTGCTCGGCGCGCTGGGCCAGCGCTACGGTGCGCTGCAGCGCCTCGGCCGCCGTGGCCCCTTCGGGGATGGGACTTTTGTCGAGCAGAGAGAGGGCGTAGGACACGGTGGAGGCAGCGATTCGCGCATGGGTGATCAATGCGACAAATTCTGTGGCCCGACGGCCTGCACCGGTTGCGCTAACTTTTCATATCGATATGCGGCGCGCGCTGCGCCGCCTACCGCCCACGCCATGGGTCAGGGCCGCTGCATTGTGCAGCTGTGCGGCTGCTGGGCCTTGGCGGCGGAGATCTGCCGCACCACGCGAAAGCCGTAGCCCGAGCCTTCCACGTCGAACTTCACCCCGGGCGCGCCCTTCTTGTCCATCACACCCACCACCAGCGCCTGCTGAAACTGGTGGTCAGCCGCGCGCATGCTGCCGCCCTGGCCCGACAGCTGCACGGTGGCGCTCTCCATCTGCCGCGCCACAGCCACGGCGTCGGTACTGCCCGCGCGCTCGATGGACTGGGCCAGCGCCTCGACCATGAGCTGCATGCGCATGTGCACGTAATCGTCCTGCGGCTTGGGAAAGCGCGTGCGGAACGACTGGTAGAACGCCTCGCTCTGCGCGCCCGGCACGTTGGGCAGCCAGTCGGCCACGGCCACCACCTTGCCGATGCCGGCATCGCCGATGGCGGCGGGCGCACCCAGGGCGTTGCCGTAGAAAGTGTAGAAGCTGCCTTCGTAGCCCACTTCGCGTGCGGCCTTCACCAGCAGCGTGAGGTCGTTCCCCCAGTTGCCGGTGACCACGGCCTGCGCGCCGCTGGTCTTGATCTTCACCGCATAGGGCGCGAAGTCCTTCACGCGGCCGATGGGGTGCAGTTCGTCGCCCACCACGGCCACGTCGGGGCGCTGAGCGGCCAGTTGCTTCTTCGCCTCGCGCAGCACGGCCTGGCCGAAGCTGTAGTCCTGGCCGATGAGGTAGACGCTCTTCAAGGCCTTGTCTTCGCGCATCACTTCCATGAGCGCGGCCATGCGCATATCGGCATGCGCGTCGAAGCGAAAGTGCCAGAAGCTGCATTTCTCGTTGGTGAGGATGGGGTCCACCGCCGAGTAGTTCAAAAAGATCACGCGCTTGTTCGGCTCGCGCTCGTTGTGCTTGTTGATCGCCTCGATCAGCACGGCCGCCGTGGCCGACGAATTGCCCTGCAGGATGACCTGCGCGCCGTCGTCGATGGCCGCGCGCAGTGCCGACAAGGCTTCTTCGTTCTGGCCCTTGCTGTCGTAGCGCTCCAGCGCCAGCGGGCGGGGGCCGCCGCTGCTGGCGGGCAGCTGCACGCCACCGCGCGCATTCACACGCTCCATGGCCCAGTACACGTTGCGGTACACGGCCTCGCCGGTGTTGGCAAAGGCCCCCGACAGGCTTTCGATGAGGGCCACCTTGACCGGTTTGGCCTGCGTCTGGGCTGTGCCTGCAGTGACGCCTGGCGCGCCCTGGGCATGGCTGGCAGACAAAGGCATCAGAGCGCACACCAGCGCTGTGGCGGCCGCTAAAACCGGTTGACGTAATGCCGCTGTGGCTGTTTTCAAGCCCACGGAACGCAATTTATTCATGCCATTTTTCCCTTGAAAAGCAACCCGGCCGCACACAACTCCTTGGCATGCGGCGACCACGTCGAGAGCCGCGCAGTTTATAGGAGTTACCCATGATCTTCGCCCCCGTGATCCGCCGTGCCGCTTACGCCCAATCCCCCCGTTCTGCAGACCTCGCGCTGCAGCGTTTTCTGATGGGCGCACTGGCCGCACCTGCTGCTGCCACCTCTGCCGGCTGCACCGTGACCCAGGACGAAAAGACCACCACCTTGCAGCTGGATGTACCCGGCCTCGCCCGCGAGCAGCTGTCCATCAGCATCGAAGGCAACCAGGTTCGCCTGCAAAGCGTAGAAGGCGCGCCCCGCCAAGTGCAGCGCGCCTGGGAGCTGGCCACCGACATCGATGCCGCCAACAGCTCCGCCAAGCTGGAAAACGGCGTGCTGACCCTGACGCTGGCCCGCCTGGAGCCCGTGAGCCGGGCCACGTCGCTGAGCATTCAGTAAACGGCTGCGCTTGCACAGTCGCCCGCCCGCACAGGGCGGGCCGACAGCACCCCGCACGATGCTATTGATTCAATAGCTGGAAGCGCCCTTACCGCAAGCGGTAGGGGCGCTTTTTCTTATGAAACGACCTGCCGACAGGCCTGCGCAGCGGCCCGGGAGCGCGCTCAGTGTGGCAGTGCAGGAACCCGGGCCCGCGCACGGTACTCGCTGGGGCTGCAGCCCACATGGGTGCGGAACACGCGGCTGAAATGCGCGCTGTTCGAAAAGCCCCAGGACAGCGCGATGTCCGTCACTGACCGCTGCGCCTGCGCGCTGCTGCGCAGGTCGCGCAGGCAGGCCTCCAGCCGCCGCCGCTGGATCATGGCGGCCAGCGTTTCCTCGTCGTCGGCCACTGCGTTGTACAGGTGCCGCTTGCTGCAGTTGAGCGCCTGCGCCATGCGGTCGATGGTGAGTTCGGGGTCGCCCAGGTGGCGGTCGATGAACTGGCCGATGCGGTCGCGCAGGGCCTCGCGCTGCGACACGGCGCTGTGCTGGCCGTTGCGCTCCAGCAGCGACAGCTGCACCAGGTGCGTGATCACGTCGGCCACGCCGTCGGCAGCGGCGTCGGACATGCTGGGCAGCTCGGCGAACGCCGCGCGCATGGTGTCCCACGCCAGGCGCGACACGCCCGACGTGCCGGAGAAGCGCTGCACCATCAGGTCGTCGAGCTTGAGCTTGCGCTCGGGCAGTTGTTCCTTGGGGATCATCAGCACCATCTGGCGCACGGCCTCGGGGTTGCTCACGGCGTAGGCGCGCGTGGTGTCGTACACGCTCCACTCGCCGGGCGACAGCCACACCTGGCGGCCGTTCTGCTCGAAGCAGGCGCGCCCCTCGAGCTGCGCCACCACCTTGATGTAGGCCCGGTCGCTGCTGCGGATGAGGCTCGGGGTGCGCACCACACGGTGGCGGCTCACGTCGAGCTGGCACAGGTTCACGTAGCCCGCCTGGCCCGAGGTGATGTGGCCCGCGAAGGCCTCGTCGCCGAAGGCATCGGACTCCAGCCCGCCAATGAGGCGCCACACCGCATCGCCCCACAGGTGCAGGCGGTCGCGCGGTGGCACGGTGTCGGTCGATACCTCGGTCAGAGGGTGGGCCATGGGTGTCTCCAGTCGTCATGCAGACGGTGCCGCCTGTCTCAGCGGGATTATCGGCCGCGCCGCTATTCCTGCGGCGGGCACGGAAATCCGGGTAAACCCCCTGCGCCGTGCACGCTGGGACAAGGCTTTTGTGCACGCTCAGCGCAGCGTGCCAGGCGGCGTCTTCCTACGATCCGGGTACGGCCTGCACTGCGCGGGCCTCCCATCCGAGGAGACACACAATGACAACGCATTCACCGTCCCAACCCTCCAAGCGCCAATGGATCAAGGGGGCCGCCGCCACCGTGGGCGCGCTGGCCGTGGCGCCGCAGCTGCTCGCACAAGGCAGCGGCAGCGACCCCGTGCGCATCGGCTACGCGATTGCCCGCACGGGCCCCTGGGCCGCAGGTGCCCAGGTCAGCCAGGAGCCCAACTACCTGCTGTGGGCCGAACAGGTGAACGCGACGGGTGGCCTGAGCATCAAGGGCGCGAAACGCCCCATCGAGCTCATCGGCTACGACGACCGCAGCGAGACCGAGACCTGCGTGCGCACCTTCGAAAAGCTCATGGGCAGCGACAAGGTGGACCTGATCCTGCCGCCCTGGGGCTCGGGCGCCAACTTCGCCATCGCGCCGCTGGCCAACCGCTTCGGCTACCCGCTGCTGGCGCCCACAGCCCTGTCGCGAAAGCTGATCGACATGAACCTGCCCTACTTCTTCTCGCTGCTGCAGCAGCCCGACAAGATGATGGGCGCGCTGGTGGACATGCTGGTGGCCAACGGCGTGAGGTCGGTGGCCATCGTCTACATGGACGACCTGTTCGGCCTCGAGAACTTCGCGGCGCTGAACAGCGCGCTCAAGAAGACCAGCATCCAGGTGGTGGAGAGGAAGAGCTACCCGCTGGGCGTGAAGGACCTGGCGCCCGTGCTGCGCGGCATCAAGGACCTGAACCCCGATGCCTTCATCGGCATCACCTACCCGCCCGACACCATCCTGGCCAGCCGCCAAGCGCGCGAGGTGGGGCTGAACCCCAAGTTCTTCTACGCCTCGGTGGGCACGGCCTTCCAGTTGTACAAGAACGTGATGCAGGCCAACACCGAGGGCGTGATCGGCATGGGCTCGTGGAGCGTGAAGACCAGCCCCGAGGCCAAGGCCTACTTCGATGCCCACGTGAAGAAGTTCAACAAGGAGCCCGACCGCTGGGCCAGCGGCCATGCCTGGGCGGGCCTGCAGATACTGCAGCAGGCCGTGGAGAAGGTGGGCCTGGACCGCAAGGCGCTGCGCGAGCACATCGCCAAGAACGAGTTCAAGACCATCCTGGGCGGCATCCGCTTTGCGGGCAGCGAGAACGCGTCCATCCCCGGCACGGTGAGCCAGTGGCAGGGCAGCGACTTCGAGGTGGTGTGGCCCAAGGACCGCGCCACGGCGCAATTGAACACCAACAAGCCTGCCTGGAAGTAACACGGAATGTCCCTGACCTCCTGGGCCGAACTGGTCGCCAGTGGCCTCATTACCGGCGGCATCTATGCGCTGGTGGCCATGGGCCTGAATCTGCAGTACGGGCTGATGCGCATCATGAACATCTCGCATGGCGAGTTCCTGATGCTCGGCGCCTTCATCACCTGGTGGGCGCACACCGCCTGGGGCTGGTCGCCGCTGCTGCTGATGCCCATCGCCTTCATCGCGCTGTTCGTGCTGGGGGTGGCGGTGCATGCGCTGTGCTTCAAGCGCCTGGCGGCGCGCGCGCCGAACGTGGACGTGTTCGAGGCGCGCAGCCTGATGGTGGGCTTCGGCCTGATGTTCCTGGTGCAGAACACCGCCCTGCTGATCTGGGGCGGCGACCTGCGCGGCTACGAGTACCTGGCCGACCCGGTGCAGGTGGCGGGCATGCGCTTCACCGAGAACAAGCTGGTGCTGTTCGGCGTGGCGCTGGCGCTGTCGGCCGCGCTGATCGCGCTGCTCAAGCTCACCTTGCTGGGCAAGGCCGTGCGGGCGCTGATGCAGTCGCCCACGGGCGCGCAACTGGTGGGCATCAACACCCGGCGCCTGCACCCCATGATGTTCGGCATTGGCCTGGGCCTGTCGGGCGTGGCGGGGGCCCTGCTGTCGATGACCTACGAGATTTCCCCCTCGATGGGCGAGCCCTATACCGTGACGGCGCTGATCGTGATCACGCTGGGCGGCTTCGGCAGCCTGGCGGGCAGCCTGGCCGGCGGCCTGCTGCTGGGTGTGGTCGAGGCCCTGGGCATGCACTTCAGCAGCCCCTCTCTCAAGATGCTGCTGAGCTATGCGGTGTTCATCGGCGTGCTGATCTGGCGCCCCAACGGCCTCTTCTCAAAGAAATGAGACACCCCCTGAGCCGCTTCGCGTCTTCCCCCTCTCCTTCGGGAGGGGGACGCCACCCCTGGCCTGGCAAAGCCAGTTCCACGGTGGCACTGAGTTGGACCGCGCCGGATTTGATCGCCCATTACGGGGCTGAACACAAAAGATAACTTCATGAAAAATCCATCTTCCAGACCATGGCTCGCGCTGGCAGCGGGCACGGCCGTGGTCGGCACCCTGCCCTGGCTGGTGTCCGAGTTCGTGGCCTCGGTGCTGCTCAGCTGCCTGATGTACATCGCGCTGGCCACCAGCTGGTCGCTGTTCTGCGGCGCCACGCGCTACCTCTCGCTGGCAACCTCGGCCTTCTTCGGCATCGGCGCCTATGCCAGCGCCACATTGCTGGAAGTGCTGCCCTGGCCGTTGGTGATCGTGGCCGGCGCGCTGATCGCCGCCGTGGTGGCCGTGGTCATGGGGGCCGCCGTGCTGCACCTGCGCGGCACCTATTTCGCGGTGCTGACCTTCGGCATGACGGAGCTCATCCGCCACGCGGTGACCTTTGTCGAAAAGCAGGTCTCGGGCACCGTGGGCCGTGTGCTCACGGTGGCGCCCAGCAACGAGACGGTGTACCTCACGGTGCTGCTGATCGCGGCGGCGGCCATCGCCACGGCCATCGCCATCCAGCGCAGCCGCTTCGGCCTGGCGCTCTCGGGCATCGGTGCCGACGAGCAGCGTGCCCAGACCCTGGGCGTGGACACGCGCCTGGCCAAGATCGCGGGCTTCGGCATTACAGCCGCGTTTGCAGGCGCCGTGGGCGCGGCCATGGCCGTGCGCTGGACCTACATCGAGCCGGCCGCCGTGTTCAGTCCCTTCATCGGCTTCCAGACGGTGCTGATCGCGCTGATCGGCGGCGCGGCCAGCATCGGCGGGCCGGTGCTCGCGGCCATCGTCTTCAGCCTGCTGGCCGAGACGCTGCGCCTGCAGCTGCCCTATGGCTACATGATGGTGCTGGGCCTGCTGCTGATCCTGTGCGTGATGTACCTGCCCAACGGGCTGGCCACGCTGTGGCAGCGCAAGCGGGCGGCCACGCCTGCAGCGGAGGCCGGCCATGTCTGAAGCCTTGCTGACCATCGACAGCGTGACCGTGCGCTTTGGCGGGCTGACCGCCGTGGACGGCGTGAGCGCCAGCCTGCATGCCGGCGAGCTCATCGGCATCATCGGCCCCAATGGCGCGGGCAAGACCACGTTCTTCAACGCCATCTCGGGCGTGCAGCCACCGACCTCGGGCACGCTGCACTGCGGTGCCGACAACCTGACCGGCAAAGGGCCGCACCACTATGCAGCCCACGGCATCGCGCGCACCTTTCAGACGCCGCGCGTATTCCCGGACATGACGGTGCGCGACAACGTGCGCTTCGGCATGCAATTCGCAGGCCGCCACCGCCAGGGGCCTGCGGGCCTGCGCAATGAGGACGAGATCCTGGCCATGCTGGGCCTCTCCATCCTGGCCGAGCGGCCTGCCGCCGACGTGACGCCCTCGCAGCAGCGGCTGCTGGAGATCGGCATGGCGCTGGGCACGCGCCCGCGCCTCTTGCTGCTCGACGAGGTGGCCGCCGGTCTGACCGAGGCCGAGGTCGACGCCATGGCCCAGCGCATCCGCCGCCTGCGCGACGACTGGGGGCTGACCGTGGTGTGGATCGAGCATGCGGTGACCACCCTGCTCAAGTACGTGGAGCGCGTCCTGGTGCTGCACCAGGGCCGCAAGATCGCAGACGGTACGCCCGCCGAGGTGGTGCGCAACAAGGAGGTCATCGAGGCCTACCTGGGCGATGAGATGGGCACACAGGCAACACCCGAAGGAGCCACGGCATGAGCGGCGCACACCTCACGGTACAGGGTCTGACCACGGGCTACAACGGCTTTCAGGTGCTGCAGGACCTGTCGCTCGAAGCCCAGCCCGGCATCACGGTGATCGTCGGCCCCAACGGCGCCGGCAAGACCACGCTGCTCAAGGCGCTGGCCGGCCTGCTGCCGCGCCAGGGTACGGTGCAGCTCGACGGCCAGGCCGTGCCGGCCCTCAATGCGACGGCCTGCGTGCAGCGCGGCCTGGCCCTGGTGGCCGAGGGCCGCCAACTATTCCCGCAGATGACGGTGACCGAGAACCTGGAGCTGGGCGGCTGGCTGGTGCCCTCCCGGGTGCGCGCTATGCGGCTGGCGCAGGCGTTTGAGGACTTCCCGCGCCTCAAGGAGCGTGCTCAGCAACTGGCCGGCACCATGAGCGGTGGCGAGCAGCAGATGGTGGCCGTGGCCCGCGCCATGATGAGCGGCCCGCGCCTGTTGATGCTGGACGAGCCCTCGTTGGGGCTGGCACCGCGCATGGTGGACGAACTGCTCACCATCGTGCAGCGCATCGCGGCCCAGGGCGTCACCGTGCTCATGGTGGAACAGAACGTGCGCAAGGCGCTGCAAGTGGCGCAGCGCGGCTATGTGCTGGAGCGCGGACGCATCGTGGCGTCCGGTGAGGCCGCGACCTTGTTGCAATCGGATGCAGTGCGGCAGGCCTACCTCGGCGTAGCCTAGCCGCAGCCCTATCCCCCTCTTTTTTTCTTGTTGTCCAGGAGACTTTTCCCATGACTGCCATTTCCATGCTGATCAACGGCGAGCGCGTGCAAGCCACCGGCGGCGCGACTTTCGAGCGCCGCAACCCGCTCGACGGCTCCGTGGCCACCACCGCGCCCGCCGCCACCGTGGCCGATGCCAAAGCCGCAGCAGACGCAGCCGCCAAGGCCTTCCCGGCCTGGTCGGCCCTGGGGCCCAATGCGCGCCGTGCGCTGCTGCTCAAGGCCGCGCATGCGCTCGAAGCCAAGGGCGAGGCCTTTGCCGCTGCCATGGCCGCCGAGACCGGCGCCTCGGGCCTGTGGGCCGGCTTCAACGTGCACCTGGCCGCCGGCCTGCTGCAGGAGGCCGCGGCCCTGACCACGCAGATCGCCGGCGAGGTGATACCGTCCGACGTGCCCGGCAGCCTGGCCATGGGCGTGCGCCAGGCCGCGGGCGTGGTGCTGGGCATCGCACCGTGGAACGCGCCCATCATCCTCGGCGTGCGCGCCATCGCCACGCCGCTGGCCTGCGGCAACACGGTGATCCTCAAAGGCTCGGAACTGAGCCCCGCCACGCACGGCCTGATCATCGAGGCCCTGCAGGAGGCCGGCCTGCCCCCGGGCGTGGTGAATTTCGTGACCAATGCCCCGGCCGATGCCGGCGCCGTGGTCGAGGCCATCGTGGCCCACCCGGCCGTGCGCCGCGTGAACTTCACGGGGTCGACCAAGGTCGGCCGCATCGTCGCGCAGACCTGCGCCAAGTACCTCAAGCCCACGGTGCTGGAGCTCGGCGGCAAGGCCCCGCTGGTGGTGCTGGACGATGCGGATGTGGATGCCGCGGTGGCGGGCACCGTGTTCGGATCGTTCGCCAACTCGGGCCAGATCTGCATGTCCACCGAACGCATCATCGTGGACAACGCCGTGGCCGACGAGTTCGTGGCCAAGCTGGGCGAGCGCGCCAAGGCACTGCCCCTAGGCGACCCGCGCAAGGGCCCGGTGGTGCTGGGGTCGGTGGTGGACATGGCCACGGTGCACCGCTGCAATGCGCTCATTGACGATGCGCTGGCCAAGGGCGCCAAGCTGGTGTGCGGCGGCAAGAGCGAGAACACGCTGATGGCCGCCACCATCCTGGACCATGTGACGGCGGAGATGGACATCTACCGCGAGGAGTCGTTCGGCCCGGTCAAGCCCGTGGTGCGCGTGAACGGCGTCGAGGAGGCGATTGCCTGCGCCAACGACAACGAGTTCGGCCTGTCATCCGCCGTGTTCAGCCGCGATGTGGCGAAGGCGTGGAATGTGGCGGCGCGCATTGAGTCGGGGATCTGCCATATCAACGGCCCCACGGTGCACGACGAAGGGCAGATGCCGTTCGGGGGGGTGAAGAGTTCGGGGTACGGGCGGTTTGGGGGGATGGCGGGGGTGCGGGAGTTTACGGAGCTGCGATGGATTACGGTGCAGACGACGGCGCGGCACTATCCGTTCTGATTTTTTGGTAGTTCTTTTGGGCTCTGGCGCTTATTCATCAAGCGCTGGAGGCCATTTTTAATCGCAATCCAGTCACCCAGCAACCGTAATCGCATCCAACGGCCACCGTGGCTTCACATCAAACGCATAGTTGCTGCTGGCCTCCTGCTGCCCCGCCTGCAACCGCATTGCCGCCGCCATGGCAATCATCGCGCCGTTGTCCGTGCACAGGTGCAGCTCCGGGTAATGCACCCGCACCTTGGCGGCGGCACAGGCGGCATTCAGCTGCGCCCGCAAGTGCCGATTGGCCCCCACGCCACCCGCCACCACCACCCGCTTCAAGCCCGTCTGCTTCAACGCCGTAAGCGTCTTCTTCACCAGCACATCCACAATCGCCGCCTCGGTGCTGGCGGCCAAGTCGGCCTTGCGCACTTGCAGCTCGTCACCCAGCTTTTTGGCCTGCGTCAGCACCGCCGTCTTGAGCCCGGCAAAAGAAAAATCAAGGTTGCCGCTGTGCAGCAGCGGGCGCGGCAACTTGAAGGCCGCCGGGTCGCCCTGCTCGGCCAGACGTGAGAGCGCTGGCCCGCCGGGGTAGCCCAGGCCCATGAGCTTGGCGGACTTGTCAAACGCTTCACCGGCGGCATCGTCGATGGTTTCGCCCAGGATCTCGTAGCGGCCCACCCCATCCACCCGCATCAACTGGGTGTGCCCGCCAGAGACCAGCAGGGCCACGAAGGGGAACTCGGGCGGGTCGGCGCTCAGGAAGGGCGAGAGCAAATGCCCCTCCAGGTGGTGCACGCCCAGCACCGGCTTGTCCAGCGCCGCCCCCAGTGCGCAGGCCACCCCTGCGCCCACCAGGAGCGCACCGGCCAGGCCTGGGCCACGCGTGTAGGCCACGACATCCACATCCGCCAGCGTCTGGCCGGATTCGGTGAGCACCTGCGTGGCCAGCGGCAGCACGCGGCGGATGTGGTCGCGGCTGGCCAGCTCGGGCACCACGCCACCGTAGGCCTGGTGCATCTCGATCTGGCTGTGCAGCGCATGCGCCAGCAATGTGGGCACGGCATGGCCCGTCGAACGGACCAGTGCCACGCCCGTTTCGTCGCACGAAGATTCAATACCGAGTATCAGCAAGCTCATGCCCCGAGTGTAAAACCCGGCCTCGCGCAGGGCCTGATGCAAAAACCCCTGCTGGCGCTGGCCAGCAGGGGTTGTTCAAAGCCATGCCGCCTGAAGAACCGGCCGGCTACCAGCGGTCCGAACGCATGCGCAGCTCCCAGCTGCCGCTGCGCAGTTCGTACACGCCCACGGCACCGTAGCGCTGCTCGCCCTTTTCGTCCCAGCTCATGGTGCCGATCACGGGGGCATAGCCGTTGATGCCGTGCATGGCCTTGGTGATCTCTTTGGGGTCGGCAGACTTGGCCTTCTGGATGGCCGCGGTCAGCACGTAGGTGCTGTCATAGCTGTAGTGGCCGCCGTAGGCGGGCGGCTTCTTGTAGGCCTCGATGTACTTTTCAAGGAAGGGCTTGCCGGTGGTGAACTCTTTGGCTTCGAGCACGGGCGACGTAGCATACAGCCCCTCGACAATGCCGGCGCCCTTGGCCATGTCGGTGGTCTTGATGGTGTCGCCGCCCAGCAGGCTGACCTTGGTGTGGCCCACCTTGCGCAGCGACTCCAGCAGTGCCAGGGCCTGGAAGTCGTTGAGGGTGGAGACGATCACCTCCACCTTGGCGGCCTTCAGTTCGCCCGCGAGTTCGTCGAATGCCGTGGTCTTGTCGTCAAACGACTTGCGCACCACCACCTCTTTTTTCTCGGCCTTGAGCTGCGCAGCGGCCCCGTCGGCCAGGCCTTTGCCATAGGGCGTGCCATCGTCCAGCGCGGCGTAGCGGGCGGCGCCCAGCTGCGTCGCAGCAAACGAGCCGATGGCGCGTGCCTGCAGGGTGTCGTTGGCCACCATGCGGAAGGTGGTGGGAAAACCCATCTGGGTGAATTTGGGATTGGTCGAGATGGCGATCTGGGGGATGTCCTTGGCCGCATAGATCGGCGCGGTCTCGATGCTCACCCCTGAATTCAGATGCCCGATCACGGCCACCACGCCCGAGTCCACCAGCTGCTGCGCCACGGTCTTGCCGGTGGCGGCATCGGCCTTGTCATCCACCGACACCACCTCCAGCGTCACGCGTTTGCCGTCCACGCTGTAGCCGCCCTTGTTGAGCTCTGCCACGGCCAGGTTCACCCCGTTGAGCAAATCCTGCCCCAGCGCGCCCAGCGGGCCGCTCAGCGGCTGCGCCACACCGATCTTGATGGTGTCGGGCACCTTGCTGCAACCTGTCAACACCAGCAGCGCGGATACCGCCACGGTGGTCAGGGCCAAGCCGGCAGAGATATGGCGCCGGTCAATGTGCTTGTTCATGCAAATCCTCTTGAATAGGTCAATGTGAGCAGATGTATATGCGACGCAGCCAGGGAGGTGCTATCGGGTATGCCCTGCCCATCGCCAAACTATTAGCAAGTTTCAGGCCCCGCAAGGTGAAAAAGCCTGCCCTGGGCGAAGAACCCTTGGCATGCACCGCTTCGATGCACCAATTTATGGCGTAAAAATTGCTTATGCTCCAGGGTATGAACGAGTCTTTGCGCATCGTGGTGGTTGCCCCGGATCTGGCGGTCGCCGACCCCGCCGACGAGCATGCCGTGCTGCAGGCGGATCGGTCGCGGGCGCTGCGCATCGGGCTGCTGGAAAACAATTTCAACCTGGTGGCCACGCTGCCCGCTGACGTTTTTCTGAGCGAGCGCATCGCCCAGTTGCAGCCCGACCTCATCATCGTGGACGCCGAAAGCGAAGCCCGCGACGCCCTCGAACACGTCGTGATGGCCACGCGCAATGAACGCCGCCCTATCGTGATGTTCACCAACGATGAAGACACCTCGCACGTCAAGGACGCGGTGGCGGCGGGCGTGTCGGCCTACATCGTGGCGGGCCTGGCCCCCCAGCGCATTCGCCCCATCCTGGACGTGGCCATGGCGCGCTTTCAGCATGAACAAGCCCTGCGCGCCGAGCTGGCCGATGCCAAGACCGAGCTCAAGGACCGCAAGACCATCGACCGCGCCAAGGGCCTGCTCATGCAGCGCCAGGGCCTGAGCGAACAGGCCGCCTACGAAAAGCTGCGCAAGACCGCCATGGACAAGGGCCTCAAGCTGGTGGACGTGGCCCAGCGCATGCTCGACGTGATGGACTTGCTGGGCTGAGCACCTGTTCACGATTTCCCAAGGAACCGCGTTGGTGCACCATCGGTAGATGGCGAACGCTGCGGATGCCCTGCAGGGGCCAAGACCCCGGGCGCAGGATGCAAGCCGGGACTGCCGGAGGCCGGTTTGTCACACATTGCCGCCCGTGCGGCACTGCCCAGCAGCCTCCAAGGCCCCGCGCCCACTCTCGCCTTCACGCCCTCCTGTTTCACCCCGGCTGCACCCGGCCCGGATGGTGCGCCGCACAAAGGCAGTGCAACTTATTCACAAACGTGCATGGCGGCAGTTCTGACGAACAACAGACCGCCAGCGCTTATTCATAAAGCAAATTCAGCTATTTAATTCATAGCACTTTGCGCCCCACGATGGCGCAATCCATGCTGGCACGCTGCTTGCATAACCCATGGCGAGACCAATGACGGTCCCACCACTGACAGCACTGACCCAATGGCGGGCCGGTGCTGGCTCAAAGCCCCCCAATGGGCTTTGCCATGGACAAAGGCGTCCCTCTCCGCGGCCGGTTTGCAAATGCAACCAGCCCAGGGGAGGACGCCTTTTTTGCTTTGTAACGACGCGAGGAAATGCCCCATGACCGATCTGTTGAAAACCAGTCTCAACCGCCGCACCGTGCTGCAGGCCGCTACCGTTGGCGCCGTGGGCGTGAGTCCCGCCCTGCGTGCACTGGTCCACGCCCAGGGCTCGGACGCCCCCGAGAAGAAGGAAGTCAAGATCGGCTTCATCCCACTGACCGACTGCGCCAGCGTGGTGATGGCCTCGGTGCTGGGCATCGACAAGAAATATGGCGTGACCATCATCCCCACCAAGGAAGCCTCGTGGGCCGGTGTGCGCGACAAGCTGGTGAATGGCGAGCTCGACTTTGCCCACGTGTTGTACGGCCTGGTCTACGGTGTGCACCTGGGCCTGGCTGGCCCCAAGAAGGATATGGCCGTGCTGATGAACCTGAACCAGAACGGCCAGGCCATCACGCTGTCCAAAAAGCTCGCCGACAAGGGCGCCGTCAACGGCGCGGGCCTGGCCAAGCTGATGGCCAGCGAGAAGCGCGAATACACCTTCGCGCAGACCTTCCCCACCGGCACACACGCCATGTGGCTGTACTACTGGCTGGCGGCCCATGGCATCGACCCGATGAAAGACGCCAAGGTCATCACCGTGCCGCCGCCCCAGATGGTGGCCAACATGCGCGTGGGCAACATGGACGGTTTCTGCGTGGGCGAGCCCTGGAACCACCGCGCCATCATGGACGGCATCGGAGTGACCGCCACCACCACGCAGGACATCTGGAAGGACCACCCCGAAAAGGTGCTGGGCACCACGTCCGAATTCGTGCAGAAGTACCCCAACACGGCGCGCGCCGTGACAGCCGCCATCCTGGAGGCCAGCAAGTGGATCGACGAAGGCCTGGCCAACAAGAACAAGATGGCCGAGACCATTGCCGGCAAGGCCTACGTGAACACGGGTGTCGATGCGATCAACCAGCGCATCCTGGGCCGCTACCAGGACGGCATGGGCAAGACCTGGGACGACCCCAACCACATGAAATTCTTCAACGAAGGCACGGTGAACTTCCCGTACCTCACGGACGGCATGTGGTTCCTCACGCAGCACAAGCGCTGGGGCCTGATGAAGGACCACCCCGACTACCTGGGTGTCGCCAAGGCCGTGAACCGCATCGACGTCTACAAGCAGGCCGCAACGGCCTCCAAGACGCCGTTGCCCAAGACCGAGATGCGCAGCAGCAAGTTCATGGACGGTGTGGTGTGGGACGGCAAAGACCCCGCCAAGTACGCCGACAGCTTCAAGATCAAGGCGTAAGCGCCCTGCCCCGTCCACCCAGCACAGGAGAACACCATGGTCAGTGCCGTCTTTCACTCCCCGTTGGATGCAGCCCCCGTGGTTGCACAGAATGCTATTAATAATGTAGCTACCAGCGCTTTACCTGCAAGCGCCAGAAGCCAAAAACAGCTAAAACCTGCACCGCTGGCGCCCCCCGCACCAGCGGTGGCTACTGCCGCGGCCCCAGCCAGCCGCGACTGGGCGGCGCTTTCGCGCAGCTTCTGGATGGCGGTGCTGCCGCCGCTGTGTGGCCTGGGCTTGCTGGTGGGTCTGTGGGCCGTGGTGTCAGCCACCACGGGCAACAGCATTCCCGGCCCGGTGGAAACCTGGAAGCAGGCGCTGGAAATCTTCAGCAACCCGTTCTACCGCAACGGCCCCAACGACCAGGGCGTGGGCTGGAACGTGCTGATGTCGCTCGAACGCGTGGCCGTGGGCTTTGGCATGGCGGCGCTGGTGGGCATTCCGGCCGGCTTCGTGATCGGGCGCTTCAACTTCCTGTCGCGCATGTTCAACCCGCTGATCAGCCTGCTGCGCCCCGTGTCGCCCTTGGCCTGGCTGCCGATTGGCCTCTTGGTGTTCAAGGGCGCCAACCCGGCCGCCATCTGGACGATCTTCATCTGCTCCATCTGGCCCATGATCATCAACACCGCCGTGGGCGTGCAGCGTGTGCCGCAGGACTACATGAACGTGGCCCGCGTGCTCAACCTGTCGGAGTGGAAGATTGCCACCAAGATCCTGTTCCCCGCCGTGCTGCCCTACATGCTGACCGGCGTGCGCCTGGCCGTGGGCACGGCGTGGCTCGTGATCGTGGCCGCCGAAATGCTGACTGGCGGCGTGGGCATTGGCTTTTGGGTGTGGGACGAATGGAACAACCTGAACGTCAAGAACATCATCATCGCGATCTTCGTGATCGGCATCGTCGGGCTGGTGCTGGAGTTTGCACTCATCAAGCTGGCCACTGCATTTACGTTTGAAGAGGTGAAAGCATGAACCCCACCGCAGCATCCACACATCCCTCCATGACCACCAAGTTCATCGAGATCCATGGCGTCGAGCAGACCTTCAAGACGGCAAAGGGCCTGTTCCCTGCGCTGCGCGACATCAACCTGACGATTGCCAAGGGCGAATTCGTGGCGCTGATTGGCCACTCGGGCTGCGGCAAGTCCACCCTGCTGAACCTGATCGCGGGCCTGACCACGCCCACCAACGGTGCGCTGCTGTGCGCCAACAAGGAGATCAAGGGCCCGGGGCCGGAGCGCGCCGTGGTGTTCCAGAACCACTCGCTGCTGCCCTGGCTCACCTGCTTTGACAACATCTATCTGGCCGTGGAGCGCGTTTTTGGCGGCAAGGAAACCAAGGCCCAGCTCAAGGCCCGCACCGATACCGCGCTGGCGCTGGTGGGCCTCACGCCGGCGGGGCAAAAGCGCCCCGGCGAGATCTCGGGCGGCATGAAGCAGCGCGTGGGCATTGCCCGTGCGCTGAGCATGGAGCCCCAGGTGTTGCTGATGGACGAGCCCTTTGGTGCGCTGGACGCATTGACCCGCGCCAAGCTGCAAGATGAACTGCTGGAGATCGTGGCACGCACCCAGAGCACCGTGGTGATGGTGACGCACGACGTGGACGAGGCCGTGCTGCTGTCCGACAAGATCGTGATGATGACCAACGGCCCCGCTGCCACGATTGGCGAGGTGCTGGCCGTCAACCTGGCCCGCCCCCGCCGCCGTGTGGAACTGGCCGAAGACCCGCAGTACGTGCACTACCGCAAGGCAGTGATCGACTTCCTCTACACCCGCCAGGGGCATGTCGAAAAAGCCGCTTGAGCGGCCGGGTCGGCCGCGACCCGGACACCCAAAACAAAAGGGCTCTGACCAGATCGGTCAGAGCCCTTTTTTTTTCAGCGTTGCGCCAAAGAAAACCGCCCGCAGAACGCGCACAACCCAAGCCACTGTCCCCGCGCAAGGGCCGCCCCGCCGGGCTGGGGGCGTCCCCCTTCCCGCGCGCAGCGCGAGAGAAGGGGGAAGGCGCGCAGCGCCTCAGGGGGTTGTCCTTAGTGAGTTCCAGTGATGTAGTGCTCCAGCTGCTCGATGATGAATTTCTGCTCGGAAATGATGTCCTTGACCAGATCGCCAATGGAGATCATGCCCACGAGCTTGCCACCCTCGACCACCGGCAGGTGGCGCAGGCGGTTGTTGCTCATGATCTGCATGCACTGCTCGCTGGTCTGGTCGGGCCGCACAAACAGCACGGAGGTGGTCATCACGTCACGGACCTGCGTGACGGCGGAGGTACGCCCCATGAGGGCAATCTTTCGCGCGTAGTCGCGCTCGGTAAAGATGCCGGCGATGGACTCGCCCTCCACCGCCAGCAACGCGCCGATGCCCTTGTCGGCCATGAGCTTGAGCGCCTCAAATACCGAGGCGCCGGGGGCAATGGTGTGGACGATGGCGTCCGGTTTGGACTGAAGAATCTTGGCGACGATGGTCATGGGAACCTCCCTCTGTATACCTGAAACAGGCGTAGAGAGATTTCAGCCCATAAGCCCAACGGGCGCAACCCGCGCAAGCCCGATTTGTCACGCTTTTGGGCCAGGTGTGGCAATGGCGATGCATATGTTTCGGCTCTGTTGCATTCGGCCGGACGCGAAACAAACTGAAAAGAACCGAAACCGCGACGAGACGACGCCGGGGCGGTGGCCGGGCACGATACAGCCCATGTCCAACGCATTTCCAAAGGAATCAACGCCCACCCTTCTTGCCTCGGATCGATCGCTTGCGACCGGCTGCGGGCCTTTGGCCACAGGCAGGAAACAGGCGCCTGGATTGTTTCCAAAACTGGAACAGTTAGTTTGCGACCAGCTGGTTTTTCTTTACCCCCCTGCGGCGTACAGTTCATCCCATCGATGAGCCGAACCCGCAAGGCGACTCACCGAACCCGGTTTGAAGCAGCTTTCATTTTTGTTCTTTGCTCCGGTTTTTTTGAGACGCTTTTTTAACTTCAAGGATTTTCATCATGAACAAGACCGCACGTTTCCTCTCCCTGGCCGCAGTGGCCGCTTTCGCCTCTTTTGGTGCCCAAGCCGACGAAGCCGATGCTTCGCAGTTCGCTACCAAGTTCGACACCAGCCGCACCCGTGCTGAAGTGGTTTCCGAAGCCGCATCCTCCGTCCAGATGCGCAGCCAGGAGCCTGCTGGCTCCCGCGTGGTGACCTACAAGTCCACGGCCGACCGCGCTGCAGTGCGTGCCGAAGCGGCTGCACAAGCCATGCGCACGGGCCGTGTTGGCCCCGCTGAAGGCGGTTGATTCTTTCTGAATCCACGGCTTTTCCCTTTGCGTATTCCAAGTACCTCACCCCATTTTCTGAATTTCACTGGAGTTTCACCATGAACAACACCGCACGTTTCCTCTCTATCGCCGCCGTTGCCGCTTTCGCTTCTTTCGGAGCCCAGGCTGACGAAGCCGATGCTTCGCAATTTGCCACCAAGTTCGACACGAACCGCACCCGTGCTGAAGTGGCTGCTGAAGCCTCGACGGTGGCACTGACCAGCAGCACCATCCCCGTGGGCTCGCGTGTCTTGTCTTTCACCTCCACGGCTGACCGCGCCGCAGTGAGCGCCCAGGCTGTCGATGCCCTGCGCACCGGCAAGATCTCTTCCGGCGAAATCGGCTCCCTGTAATTTGCCGCCCTGCACCGAGGTGCAGGTGGACAATTGCCCATGGAAAAGGCCGGGGCTCCTTTGGGAGCCCCGGCCTTTTTTTGCTTTCGTGCTGAGGGGCTAAGGGATGCACGCGGGCATCACTGCCCTGCAGCCCCCCCGTCACCACACCGGTTTATTTACCAGCGCGTGCCTGGGCCACAGCACCCTGCACGTCCTTCCACAGCGCTTCCCCCACATTGGTGGCAATGCTGGCGTTCACGGCACCCAGCTTCTCGCGCATGCGATTGGCCTCGGTGGCAGGCAACTCATTGACCTGCATGCCCTTGGCCTTCAGGTCCGCCAGCGCCTTGTCGGCCTCGGCCCGCGTGTCCTGGCGCTCGAAGTCGCGGCTTTTCTTGGCGGCATCGAGCAGCACCTTCTGCTCGGCCTTCGAGAGGCCGTCCCAGTACTTCTTGCTGACCAGCACGATCCAGGGGCTGTAGACGTGGTTCGTCACGGTGAGGTACTTCTGCACCTCGTAGAACTTGCTCGACAGGATGGTGTTGTACGGGTTCTCCTGGCCGTCGACCGTGTTGGTTTCCAGGGCCGTGAACAGCTCCGAGAACGGCAGCGGCACGGCGTTGGCGCCCAGGGTCTTGAAGCTGTCGAGGAACACGTTGTTTTGCATCACCCGCAACTTGATGCCGTTCATGTCCTCAAGCTTGGTCACGGGGCGCTTGCTGTTGGTCAGGTTGCGAAAACCGTTCTCCCAGTACACCAGGCCCACCAGGCCTTTTTCTTGCAGCTTGTCCATGACCTTCTGGCCCACCGGGCCGTCGAGCACCACGTCGGCTTCCTTGGCGTTGTTGAACAGGAAGGGCGTGTCCCAGATCGCCATTTCCTTGGTAATGCCCACCAGCGTGGCGGTGGAGCCCACCATCATCTCCTGCGCGCCGCCGATCAGCGCCTGCTGCATCTGCACGTCCGAGCCCAGCGCCGCGGCGCCGATGGCGCGCACCTTCATCTTGCCGCCCGAGGCTTTTTCGACTTCTTCTGCGAACAACTTGGTGGCGCGCCCCTGGTTGGACACCTCGTTGAGGCCATAGCCGAAGCGGATGATGCGCGGCTTGAAGTCCTGGGCGGCGGCCTGGAACGAGGCAGCAAGGGCGGCCACCGACAGGGCGGCCAGCAGGGTACGGCGGAAAGTCTTCATGGTTGTCTCCATTGGCAAGGGAAAGAAAGGCACGGAAAAACGGGGGCTCACCGGCATCACCGCATCCAGAGGACGGGCGCGGTCACGATCTGCGGGAATGCCACCAGCAGCGCCAGGATCAGCACGTAGGTGAACAGGAAGGGATTGACGCCCTTGATGACGCTGTGCATCGAGATACGACCCACTCCCGCCACCACGTTGAGCACGGTGCCCACGGGCGGGGTGATGAGGCCGATGGCGCCGTTGAGCACAAACATCAGGCCGAAGTACACCGGGTCGATCCCCGCCTTGACGGCGATCGGCAGCATCACGGGCGCGAAGATCAGGATGGTGGGCGTGAGATCCAGCGCCGTGCCGATGAGCACCAGCACCACCATCATCACGGCCATCAGGATGCGCGGGTTGTCCACCAGGGGACCCAGCCAGCCCGTCAGTACCGTGGGCAGGTCGGCCAGCGTGATCATGTAGCTGGCCACCTGGGCTCCGGCGCACAGGAACATCACGATGGCCGTGGTCTTGGCGGCGCGCACCAGCACGCCATAGATCTCGGGCACCTTCATCTCGCGGTGCACGAACAGGGCCACGGCCAGTGCATAGAAGGCAGCCACCACGGCGGCTTCGGTGGGCGTGAACACGCCCGACTTCATGCCGCCAATGATGATGAGGGGCATCAGCATGGCCCAGAAGGCCTTGACCGTGGCACGCAGACGCTCGCGCAGGGGCAGCGGCGCGCGGCTCGGTGGCAGGTCGATTCCGCGCAGCACCCAGCGCCACGCGAAGATCAGGCCCACACCCATCATGAGGCCCGGCACGATGCCCGAGACGAACAGCGCCGAGATCGAGGTGTTGGTGGTCACGCCGTAGATCACGAAGGGCATGGACGGCGGAATGATGGGCGCGATGATGCCACCCGAGGCGATCAGCCCGGCCGAGGTGTTCATCGGGTAGCCCTGCTGGCGCATCATGGGCAGCAGGATGGTGGCCAGCGCCGCCGTGTCGGCCAGGGCCGATCCGCTCATGCTGGCCATGAGCACCGCCGCGCCGATGGCCACGTAGCCCAGCCCGCCGCGGATGTGGCCCACCCAGGCCTGCGCCATGTCGATGATGCGTCGGCTGATGCCGCCGGAATTCATCAGCTCGCCGGCCAGGATGAAGAAGGGCACGGCCAGCAGCGGGAAGCTGTCGACCCCGGCCACGAGGTTCTGGGCCAGCAGCTGGGTGTCGAAGAAGTCGAGCACCCAGGCCATGCCGGCGCCGGTGAGCACCAGGGCCAGGCCCATGTTCATGCCGGTGCCCATGAACACCAGCATGCCCAGCGAAAAGACGATGAAAGCCTGAGCTTCGGGACCCATGTGCATCACTCCACTTCTGCGCCGTGACCCAGGTCCAGCGGCTTGCGTTGAATCAGTTCGATGAAGGCCATCACACCGATGGCCATCGCGCAAAGGAAGGCCGGTAGCGGCAGCAGCGCGGCCGAGTAGCCGAGCACCACCGAGTGGCTGCCCAGACCCACCACCACCTGCTGCCACGCTCCCCAGGCCAGCATGGCGCAGGCAGCGATCACCAGCAGCCGGATCAGGGCGCTGAGCAGTGCAAAAGCCAGCGGCCGCCGGGCCAGCAACCCGGCCAGGCTGGTAAAGGCCATGTGTTCACCCGCAGGGTAGGCCGCCGCCGCGCCAATGAACACCATCCACACGAACAGCAGGCGCGACAGCTCCTCGCTGGCCACCACGCCGCTGCCAAAGCCATAGCGCAGCACCACGTTGACGAAGACCGCCACGGCCATCACGCCCAGGCAGGCGGCCATCAGGGCCTCGGCCGTCCGGGTGAAGCGGCCCACCGGCCGGGGTGTGGGGGAATCGGGCGGGTGTGGTGTGTTGCTCATGCTGCCTCCGTGGCTGCAATCCAGGCGGACGCCTGCTGTTGAAGGGTCGCCAGGTCCACCGTGGCATCAAGCCGCAGTACACCGGGCTCGCCCGCAGGCGACTCCAGCGTGGCGAACTGGCTGTCCACCAGCGCGGTCGAGAAGAAATGGGTGCCAGCCCGTGCCGCCACGCGCTGGCCGGCATTGGCGCGGTCGATCTCCAGGAACACGAAGCGCAGGCCGGGGCATGCAGCGCGCAGGCGGTCGCGGTACGCCTTTTTAAGGGCCGAGCAGGTCAACACCACGCCCTGCGGGTGCGCCTGCAGCAGCTGGCCCAGCGTGGCGAGCCAGCCCTCGCGGTCGGCATCGGTCAGCGCGACGCCTTGGCGCATCTTTTCGCGGCTGGCGGGACTGTGGTGGTCGTCCCCTTCGATCAGGGCCAGGCCCTCGGCCCGCGCCAGGGCGGAACCCAGGCTGGACTTGCCGCAGCCTGCCACCCCCATGACCACCAGATAAACCGTTGACGGCAAAACACTCATATTGGTAGCGCTATCCAAACAACCCGTAAAAAAGGCATCCGATCCGGATGCCGCCAAAACTGTGGCAATTGATGCAACTTCGTCCAAAATGGCAAGCATTGCGTTGCTCCATTGTTTGGACAGCGCTATCCTAACCAAATTCACCCCTACATCACCGAGGGTTAACCCTTGAGCAAACCCGAGACAAAACGCCGTTCCAGCGGCCGCATCACGCTGAGCGACGTGGCCAAGGCCGCCGACGTGAGCCCCATCACCGCATCCCGCGCACTGCGCGGCGAGCGCGGCGTGGCCCAGGACCTGGTGCAACGCGTGAAGGACGCCGCCCAGCAACTGGGCTACGTGCCCGACCCTGCCGCCCGCGCACTGGCATCGCAGCGCAGCGTGCAAGTGCCGGTGCTGGTGCCCCTGCTGTCCAACGCGTTGTTCGTGGATGTGCTGGAGGCCGTGCACCGCACGCTGTTCCCCCTTGGCTACCAGGCGCTCATCGGCGTGACCCACTACGACCCCCAGGAAGAGGAACAGCTGCTGCGCACCTACCTGGCCCACCGCCCGGCGGGCCTGCTGGTCACCGGCTTTGACCGCACCGAGGCCGCGCGCCAGATGATTGGCGCCAGCGGCGTGCCCTGCGTGCACCTGATGGAAATGACCTCGGCCACCGGCGTGTACTGCGTCGGCTTTTCGCAGCAGGAGGCGGGCCACAGCATGACGGCCCACCTGCTGGACCGGGGCCACCGGCACATCGCGTTTGTGGCCGCCCAGCTCGACCCGCGCACCATGCAGCGCGCCGAAGGCTACCGCCGCTGCCTCAGGGAAGCAGGCCTGTACGACCCCAAGCTGGAGCTTCTCAGCCCCCAGCCCTCATCCATGCGCCTGGGCGGTGAACTTCTGGACGAGCTGCTGCACACCCGCCCCTGCGTGGACGCCGTGTTCTTCTGCAACGACGATTTGGCCCAGGGCGGCCTGCTGGCCGCGCAACGGCTGGGCCTGTCGGTGCCCAGTCAGGTGGCGATTGCAGGCTTCAACGACCTGGCGGGCAGCGACCAGATGCTGCCGCCCCTGACCACCGTGCGCACGCCCCGCTCCGCCGTCGGCGAGGCCAGCGCAGGGATGCTGCTGGCGCTGATGCGCGGTGAGGTGCCGGAGCGCAATTCGGTGGATCTGGGGTTTGAATTGACGGTGCGGGGGAGTACGTAAGAACCTGTTCAAGATCTTTTCGGGGTCGCGCAAGCGCCTTGCCGGGATGGGATGCAAGGCGCGGTGCGCAGCCGATAGCCCGTGCTATGGGCAAGCGCCGCAACGCCGCAGACCGCCCGGCAAGGCACTTGCCCGAAGGGTTGGGGTGAAATCGGGCCAATGACCTCGGAGCTTTGGCGCCCCGGCTGCTTGCATGGGCATGAGCCCATGCGGCGCATCCAAGGCATCCACTCATCCCGATTGCACTCCAACGCGACCCCCGAAAAGATTTTGAACAGGTTCTTAGGGGGTATCGGGCTGTCACCCGACCGCCTGGAAATTTCTGGATGCCCCCTGGCTCCGGCGCTCAAGAAGCTTGCCCCCCCGTTTGTCGTCAGGGCCGCGCTTGCGCGCGGACCTGCAGGTAAATGGCGTCCCCTTGGTGTGGCGACTTGGTGGGGAGCACCTCGAACACGGCAGCATCACGCTGCAGAACCAGCACCCCCGTGCTGGTCTGAAAGTTTCCATTGCGACGGGAATGAAACACGTACTGAGCCTCTTTGCCCTCGTTGATAAATACCAGGAGATATTTGCCTTCAGGAACCGATGGCGGAGCGTCCTTGAGGCAATCGGGTGCCAGCCCGCCCAAGTCCTTGCACACCTTTTCCCGGGACGTGTAAGGCGTGTAGACGCGCAATTGTGTCCACGCAAAGTCCGCGGCTTGGGTCATGTCCACCACACCCGTGCTGCGCGCTTGGGCGCCGATGTGGTCAGACACCGAAGATCCACCACAAGCAGCCAGCACTGACAAAGCCGCAGACACCGCAAACCGCCGCGACACCAGCACCCAAGGTGAATGGAACAAGCCCCGGTATGGCTTGCAGGTTCTAGCAAGCATTTTTCATCCCCATCAGCGAATGCAGCTCTTGGCACTCCACCTTGGAGAGATCGCGCTGGTGCATCCCAGCGACCAACACCTGTTGCATGAGGTTGACGGTGGACGTGGTGCCGTCGGAATGCGTCAGCAAAATCACGACCCCAGGACGGTAAGTGGCGGTGATGGGATGCCACCCCCAACGATGGCTCTGCAGCCATGCGGACCATTGCGCGACTTGTTCCGCCGAGAGTGGTTGGGCGTCAGTTTGGGGTGCGCCACCCTGCCAATGGGTCACACGTGCCGATGCAATCGGAGTGAATGTCTCATAGCATCCTGCAAGCAGGAGGCACAGCGCCGTGATCGGGACATGACGAAAGAACAATCGCATAGTGGGTGAATGAAATTCTCGAAGTCGAACTGTGCTTTGCTTTCAGCTACCCATCCCATCCCATCTGGCGCAGCTCGCGCCGCGCCGCGGGCCAAGAGGGATCTGCAACACCGCCCATGCTTGGGTGATGACAAAAGCATCATCCCCCGGCCATCGTCCGCCCCCTTTGAGATAGCGGGGCCGAAGAATTCTGCTGGATTATCTTGCGAGGGCGCCAGCGCCCGCTTTCACAGCGGTGTGACCAGATGCTGCAAATGTGCAAACCCCGCAGCCCGGGCAAAGCTTGGCAACGTCCAGACGGCGCCATTGACACCCCAGGAGCCATCGTCGACTTCATGCAGGACGACGGAAGTGGCGAGATGGCGCTTTTCATCCAGCGGCATCGATTGCTTGAACGCTTCGTGCATCAAGCGCACGTAGTCGGCTCGCGACACCTTGTCGAGCACACCCACAGGCAGGTAAATCATCGCCATGCAGGGCAACATCTGAGAACCCACATCAGTGCCACCGCACGTCCAGCTGCTGACGGCAACTTCGCGGATCAACACCCAGCACAGTGCGCGTTTGCGCGGCTCGTCAGGAATTTGCTCGGCATGGGCTGCGGCTTCGTTGACGCGGCGAATCAAAGAGACTCGGGCATCGCCGGAAAAAGAACCTTCTGGCACATGGATCAGGATGGTTGGCATGGTGGGTCGCGGGATCACGGGGTTGTAGAAGACAACCATTGAACCGAATTTCCGAATGCGCTTAAAGTGTCTTTTTTGACATTTTTCACGCCAAATCAGCCATGCTCGATTTCACCATCCTGGTGCTTCCAGGGGCCTACGCAGCCAGCGTCGCCGCAACGCAAGACATGCTGCACGCGGCTTCGGTATTGGCACCCCGCATGGGCGATCGCAAACCAGCGTGGAAGGTGGTCTCCCCGGATGGCGGCTCCAGTGCACTCAGCGGTGGCCTGTGCATTGAAACGCGCCGTGCGCCGCTTCGGGCTGGCCGGGACACGTCCATCTGGGTCGTGCCTGGCCTGGGCATCGACAGCATCGAAGCTGTTGTGCCGCGCTTGGCACAAGCAGATGCTCAGCGGGCAGCTAGCTTGTTGAGGCAGCACTCTGCTGCTGGGGGTATCGTGGCCGCGTCCTGCTCAGCGGTCTTCCTGCTTGAGCACGCGGGCCTGCTGCAAGGGCGCCGCGCTACGACCTCCTGGTGGCTGGCCACAGAACTACAGCGCATGGCACCAAAATGCTCGGTCAATGCGGATCGCATGATCGTCAGTGACGGCCAGGTGATCACGGCTGGTGCCGCATTTGGGCATTCGGACCTGATTTTGCATTTGCTGGGACTGCGTTTTGGATCAAGCCTTGCCCAGGCGGTTGGCAAGTTGCTTTTGATCGAAGGGCGCCAAGCCCAAGCGCCGTTTGTGGTGCCGTCGATGCTGGCCAACGGACATGAGTTGATCGGCCGGCTGATGCGGCGGATCGAATCCTCCCTGCCGCACCCACCCAAAATCTCGGAGCTGGCCAGGGAATTTGCCATGTCCGAGCGCACGCTGGCGCGCCGCGTACGCGCGTACACAGGGCATGGCCCGTTGGCACTGGTGCAGAACGCGCGGCTTCAACAGGCGCGCCTGCTGATTGAGAGCAGCCGCATGACCATGGACCAGATTGCCGCATCCGTAGGCTACGAGGACGCGACAGCACTCAGGCGGATGGTGCGCAAGGTGACGGGGGCCAACCCGAGCCAGTTCCGGGGAGCGAACAAAACAATCACCGACTGAACTGGATAACCCGACCCAATGTCACCAACAACCAACCACCCCGCCCCACAACCACAGCAAAAACCATAGCGGGTAGCGCTTTCTGCAAAAGCGCTGGAGGCCCAAACCACTCCACAAGTTCTTCACACTACACCGCTGCCAGCGCCCGCTCCGACGACACTGCCTTCATCTCCTTGCGCAGCGCCACCGCATCCCGCACCTGCGCAGGCGCCGAGGCATCGACGCGGAACACCTTCACGGTCTCGGTCATCGTCTGGGCTTGGCCGTTCAGCTCCATCGCAGACGCTGCGTTTTCCTCCACCAGCGCGGCGTTCTGCTGGGTGATGGTGTCCAGCTGCGCCACGGCGGCGTTGACCTGCGAGATACCGCTGAGCTGTTCGTCGGACGCACTGTGGATCTCGCCGATCAGCGTGTTCACGCGGCGCACCAGCTCCAGTGACTCGGTCATGGTCTTTTGGGCCGCGTCGGTCTTTTGGTGCCCTTCGCTCACCTTGGCGGCCGAGTCGTCGATGAGCTGGCGGATTTCCTTGGCGGCCGACAACGTGCGGTGCGACAGGCTGCGCACTTCAGACGCCACCACCGCAAAACCCCGGCCCTGCTCGCCGGCGCGCGCGGCCTCCACCGCAGCGTTGAGCGCGAGGATGTTGGTCTGGAACGCGATGGAGTCGATGAGCTGCGTGATCTCGCTGATGCGCCCGGACGCGGCCTGGATCTGCTTCATGGTGCTGGCCACGCCGTCCACGGCCTCGCTGATGCGCCCGGACGCGGCCTGGATCTGCTTCATGGTGCTGGCCACGCCGTCCACGGCCTCGCTGCTGCGCTCGGCCACCTGGGTGGCCTGGGTGGCCAGCACCGTGGCCTGGCGCGCCGATTCAGCCGTCTGCTTGACGGTGCCAGTGATTTGCTCCATCGACGCCGCTGTCTGCTCCAGGTTGCTGGCCTGCGCCTCCGTGCGCGATGAGAGGTCCTGGTTGCCTTGCGCGATCTCGCGCGTGGAGACCTGCATGTGCTCACTCTCCTGGCGCGCGTCCCGCACGATGGACAACAGGTTCACGTTGAGCTGGGCCAGCGCTTTTTGCAGCTGGCCCACGGTGTCGTTGCGGGACGCCGCGATCTTCTGGGTGAGGTCACCCGCCGCCATGCGGTTGGCCCAGCGCAGCATCTGCAGCAGCGGCGCCACGGTGGCGCGGTGCAGGTACACGGCCATGCCCAGGGCCAGCAGCACCACACCCAGCCAGGCAGCCCCGCCCGCCAGGGTCATCGTGTGCCCGCCCAGCAGCGCTGCGCACCAGGACGCGACCACCAGCAGCAGTGTGCACAGCATGATCTTGCCCAGGGGCCCCGGTTGCAGCGCCCGGGCGATGCGGCCTGGCAGGCTGCGGGTGATCACCTGCCCTTCGCGCAGGGTGTGCACCAGGGTTCCGGCCTGTTTTTCAACCTGCATCTGGCGGTAGAGCTGCTCAGCAGCCTGGACCTGCTCGCGGGTGGCTTCCGTGCGCACCGACATGAAACCCGTGGGCTGGTCGCCCTGCATGAGCGGCGTGACGTTGGCCATCACCCAATAAAAGCTTCCATCCTTGCGCCGGTTCTTGACGGGGGCCGACCAGGGGTTGCCGCTGGCAATGGTTTCCCACATGTCCCGGAACGCTTCTTCGGGCATGTCGGGGTGACGGATCATGTTGTGGGGTTGCCCCAGAAGCTCCTGTTTTTCGTACCCGCTGACCTCGATGAACATCGGGTTGCAGTACAGGATGCGGCCCTTGAGATCGGTGGTGGACACCAGGGTCTGGCCTTTGGGAAACGCATATTCCTGCGTGCTGACCGGAAGATTGACGCGCATGGAGAACCCTTTCGTGGAGGTGCCTTGCGCTCGCCCGGAGCACGCGGCCATTCAACTAAAAAAGCCGTTGCCATGCTAGGCCCAGGATTGGCAATAGGGAAACACTGAATGCGCATGGCGGACGCGCCCGCCACATATCACCAACATGGTGCACCGCACCAATACCATGCCCACCCTCCACGCAGCCACGCACCATTCCAGGGGTTTGCTCACCAATTACTATGATTTATATAGCAAACAATCGATAACAGATAAGCGCCAGGGTCCGTTTCCTTTCAAAAATCCATACCCACAGGCGCTGGCATAACCATTGCTTGATCACCTGCGCAGCCAACGCAGGCTGCGTGACAGCCCGGTGCAACGGCGGATTGGGCGAACAAGACGTTGGCGTCTTCATGGGGTGTGCTGGGGCTGGCAAACAACCAAGCCCGCAGAGCCCGTGTTGGCGTCTTTTTGTTTTCTGCCCGGCTGCGGGTGTGCTGGCAACAGCACTGCAGCTTCTTTGCGCAAGATCGCCATGCTTCAATTTCGAGAATTTCTCAAGTCAGGCCACGCCCCCACGCTGTGGTCGTCGTTCCTCTATTTCGGCTTCTCGTGTGCAATCTGGGTGATCAACGGCGCGATGGCACCTTTCATCCGCGAGGCCTTCCAGCTCACGCCGACGCAGATGGGCATGATGCTGTCCATCCCCATCTTTGCGGGTGCGCTCATGCGTTTTCCGCTGGGCATCCTGGCGCAGTACATCGGCCGCAAGAACGCCACGCTGGTCGAGATGGCGGGCATCTTCCTGGCCATGGGCTACGGTTTCCTGTTCGTGCACACCTACAACGACCTGCTGGCCATGGGCATTCTGCTGGGCGTGGCGGGAGCCAGCTTTGGTGTGGCGCTGTCGCTGGGCTCGGGCTCGTTTCCGCCGCGCTACAAGGGCCTGGCCATGGGCATCGTGGGTGCCGGCAACGTGGGTACGGCGGTGGCCGCACTGCTGGCCCCCGCGCTGGCGCAAAAGTTCGGTTGGCAGGCCGTGTATGGTTTTGCCGCCGTGAGCGTGGCCATCCCCGCGCTGGTGATGGCCATCTACGCCAAAGAACCTCCAGACCTTGCGGCCCACAGCAGCTTTCGTGAACACATTGCCTGCCTGTTCGAAAAGGACGGCTGGGCCTTCAGCCTGATCTACGCCGTGACGTTTGGCGGCTTCATCGGCCTCACCGCCTTTTTGCCCAGCTACTTCTACGACCAGTTCAGCGTGAGCAAGGTGCAGGCAGGCCAGCTCACGATGATGGCGGCCTTTCTGGGCGCGGCCCTGCGCGTGTTTGGCGGCTGGCTGTCGGACCACTGGGGCGGCGTCAACACACTGACGGGCGTGCTCGCCATCACGGCCGTGAGCATGGTGCTGTGCGGCCTGGCAGAGAACTCACTGCCCATCACCATGCTGCTGTTCCTGGTGTGTTTTGCAGCGCTGGGCGCTGGCAACGGCGCACTGTTCCAGCTGGTGCCGTTGCGCTGGCCACTGACCACGGCGGTGGCGGGCTCGATGATCGGCGAGATCGGCGCGCTGGGCGGTGGCCTTATCCCCAACGGCATGGGCATTTCGCGCCAGTACACCGGCACGTACCTGTGGGGCTTTGTGGGCATCGCAGTGTGTGCACTGGCCATGCTGCTGCTGCTGCGCGTGATGCAGATCCGCTGGACGCGGACCTGGGCCGAACGCGGCGGACGGGCCAGGACTTCTTCCTGAGGCGTTGCGGCTTCCTGCCTGCCCCTCTGGCGTGGGGGCATGGGCCGCGCCGGTTTCAGAGGCCGCGCACCACCTCGGCACTCTGAAATCAAGCAAAAACAGGACCCAGCGCTTATCCCATAAGCGCTAGTAGCTATATTTTCAGTAGCAAATCACCACCACCGGCCCTTACCGGGGCAGGAACAGCAACCAGTAGATCAGCAGCAGATTCACCAGCACGCTCACCGCAAGCGCGATCTTCCACAAGGCGGTGGCGTCGCGCTGCATCAGCGGCTGCGGGCCGGAGGCCGACAAGGGCCGGGAGGCACCGCGCTCCAGGGCCAGCAGCAGCTCCTCCGCCGTTTCGAAGCGCTGCGTGCGGTTGCGGGCCACGGCCTTCAAGGCGATCTGGTCGAGCCAGATGGGAACGCCCGGGTTGTGGCGGCTGGGGGCCACGGGGTCGCGGTGGTAGCGGCCCAGCTGGTACTGCACCACTTCGCCATAAGGCAGGCGCCCCTGGCTGAGCAGCTGGTACAGCGTGACACCCAGCGCAAACAGGTCGCTGCCCGCATCGGGCAACTGGCCGGACGGGTCTCCGTTGCGTTCGTAGCCCGGCCACTGCTCGGGGTTCATGTAGCTGGGGGTGCCCGCGTGCAGGCGGCGGGTGGCCTCGGGTTCGCGGCCGGAGAGGGCCACGCCCAGGTCCAGCACGCGCAGCACACCATCGTCGCCCAGGTGCAGGTTGTCGGGCTTGATGTCGCGGTGCACCACGCCCTGGCGGTGCAGCCAGCCCAGCACGCGCGCGGTCTGCACGGTCACCGTCACGGCCTGCCCCACGGCCAGGTGCTGGCGGTGGCGCAGGCGCTGCCCCAGCGTGTCGCCGGAATGCCAGTCGTACAGCAGGTAAAACGCGCTGGCCCCCGCGCCATCGCCCGTGCCGGTGGCGCCCAATGGCCAGTCGTTGAGCCGCGCCAGATGGGCTGCGGCCTGGCCCGACTGCATGCGCCGCGCCACCCAGGCCTCGTGCGCCAGCGTGGCGCGCTCTTCCACGTCGTGGGCACGCGCGGGCAGCAGAGTCTTGAGCGCATACAGCCGCTGCGTGGCCCCGTCGCGCACCTGGTAGATGCGGTGGATGCCACTGTCGGCCACCAGGGCCGTCACCGTGAGGCCATCCACGGTGTCGCCCACCTTGAGCAGGGGCAGCACGGGCAGATCCTGCGCGCGGCGGGATTCGTCCTGCAGTGTGGCCTCCAGCGCGCCCTGCACCCGCACCACCAGCGCAGTCACGTTGTCGCTGCTGCCACGGCGCAGCGCGGCCTGCGCCAGCTCGTCGCAGAGCGCCTGGGCCGCCAGGTCCTGGCGCAGCAGCTGGCGCAGTTCGCGCTCGGGCAGGCTGCCGTGCACGCCGTCCGACAGCAGCACAAACAGGTCGCCGCTGCGCAGTTCGCCCTGGCTGTAGTCCACCACCACATGGTCATCCAGGCCCATGGCGCGGGTGAGCTGGTGGGCAAAGTCGCGCTGCGACATGACGTGGTCGGTGGTCAGCTGCTGCAGGCGGCCCTCGCGCACCAGGTAGGCCCGCGTGTCGCCCACGTGGGCCAGCGTGTACGACTGGCCGCACAGCACCAGCGCGGTCAGCGTGGTCAGCCCCACCGCAGGCTGGCGCCGCCGGTTCATGGAGGCCAGCCAGCCATTGTGGGCGGACAGGATGCGGTCCAGCGCCACCGTGGTGTCCCAGGTGTCGGGCGTGGCGAAGTAGTCGTTCACCAGCGTGTTCACCGAGGTCTGCGCGGCCTCGCGGCCATTGCCTCCGGTGCTCACGCCGTCGGCAATGGCGGCAATCGCGCCGCGCTCGCGGTCGCGTCCCTGGCCCTGCACCAGCGCGGCGAAGTCCTCGTTCAGCTCGTTGCGCCCGGCCTGCGAGGCGTGGCCGAAATCCAGTTCAAAACTCATGCACCAGCTCCATGCAGGTTCCGTGCCCAAGGTGGTGCGCGCCGCGCCAGGCCAGGGCGCACACCCACGGCCGCTGCGCGGCGCCGGGGCAGCCCTGCACCGCCCACCCGCACACAGGCCCCTTCACCCCCCAAACGCCGCCCCACATCAGTGCAAACCGACTGGCACAAGCATTGCTTAACCCCAGCAACGACCTCACGAGGTCACGCAATTCATCCGTGCAATGGCGCACTGATGGGTTGTACGGACGAAGGCGTCCGCACATGCGGTTTCGAATGAAAGTCGAAGCAGCATCGTGTGGACGCCTTTTTTGTTTTTCGAATCGCCCAGGCGATAGAACCGACGGAGTCACGATGAAAAAGCTCAAGCTGGTGATGGTAGGAAACGGCATGGCCGGTGTGCGCACGCTGGAAGAGCTGCTCAAGATTGCCCCCGATCTGTACGACATCACGGTGTTCGGTGCCGAGCCGCACCCCAACTACAACCGCATCCTGCTCTCGCCCGTGCTGGCCGGCGAGCAGACCATCGACGAGATCATTCTGAACGATTGGTCCTGGTATGCCGACAACCACATCACGCTGCACACCGGCTTCACGGTGACCGACGTGGACCGCGTGCGCCGCGTGGTCAGCGCGACCAGTGCCGCAGGCGACGTGATCACCGCCGAATACGACCGCCTGATCATGGCCACCGGCTCCAACCCGTTCATCCTGCCCGTGCCGGGCAAGGACTTGAAGGGTGTGCTTGCCTACCGCGACATTGCCGACACCCAGGCCATGATCGACGCCGCAGCCACCTACAAACACGCCGTGGTCATTGGCGGCGGCCTCTTGGGCCTGGAGGCTGCCAACGGCCTCATGAAACGCGGCATGCAGGTCACCGTGGTGCACGTGGCGCCGTGGCTCATGGAACGCCAGCTCGACGATGTGGCCGGCAAGATGCTGCAGGATTCGCTGCAGCAGCGCGGCATGCAATTCTTGATCGGCGCGCAGACGCAGGAACTCGTGGGCAACGCCGACGGGCGCGTGGCGGGCATCAAGTTCAAGGATGGCACCGAGGTGCCCGCCGACCTCGTGGTGATGGCCGTGGGCATCCGCCCCAACACCGCGCTGGCTGAAAAGATGCGCCTGCACGTGAACCGCGGCATTGTGGTGAGTGACACGCTGCAGACCACTACCGACGCACGCATCTACGCCGTGGGTGAATGCGCCGCGCACCGGGGCATCGCCTATGGCCTGGTGGCCCCGCTGTTCGAGCAGGGCAAGGTGCTGGCCAACCACCTGGCCGAGTTCGGCATCGGCCGCTACCAGGGCTCGCTGACCTCCACCAAGCTCAAGGTCACCGGCATCGACTTGTTCTCGGCCGGCGACTTCCAGGGCGGTGAAGGCACCGAGGAAATCGTGATGAGCGACCCCTTTGGCGGTGTGTACAAGAAGCTCGTCATCAAGGACGACAAGCTGGTGGGCGCCTGCCTGTATGGCGACACGGTGGACGGCAGCTGGTACTTCAAGCTGCTGCGCGACGGACGCAGCGTGACCGACCTGCGCGACAAGCTCATGTTTGGCGAATCGCACCTGGGCGACACGGGCCACCAGGGCCAGAGCAAGGCTGCCGCCATGCAAGACAGCGACGAGGTCTGCGGCTGCAACGGCGTGACCAAGGGCGCGATCTGCAAGGCCATCAAGGAAAAAGGCCTGTTCACGCTGGATGAAGTGCGCAAGCACACCAAGGCCAGCGCCTCCTGCGGCTCATGTACCGGGCTGGTGGAGCAGATCATCATGTTCACAGCGGGCGGCGACTACAGCGCCACGCCCAAGACCAAGGCCATGTGCGGCTGCACCGACCACGGCCACCAGGCCGTGCGCGACGCGATCCGCAGCAGCAAGCTGGTGACCATCGCCGACGTGTTCAAGTTCATGGAATGGAAGACGCCCAACGGCTGCGCCAGCTGCCGCCCCGCCGTCAACTACTACCTCATCAGCACCTGGCCCAAGGAGGCCAAGGACGACCCGCAAAGCCGCTTCATCAACGAACGCAGCCATGCCAACATCCAGAAAGACGGCACCTACAGCGTCATCCCGCGCATGTGGGGGGGAGAGACCACGGCAGACGAACTGCGCCGCATTGCCGATGCGGTGGACAAATACAAGATCCCCACCGTCAAGGTCACGGGCGGCCAGCGCATCGATTTGCTGGGCGTGAAGAAGGAAGACCTGGTCAACGTGTGGAAGGACATCGGCATGCCCAGCGGCCACGCCTACGCCAAGGCCCTGCGCACCGTGAAGACCTGCGTGGGCAGCGAGTGGTGCCGCATGGGCACCCAGGACAGCACGCAGATGGGCAAGGACCTGGAGCGCGCCATGTGGCGCATGTACGCGCCGCACAAGGTGAAGTTCGCGGTATCGGGCTGCCCGCGCAACTGCGCCGAGGCCGGCATCAAGGATGTGGGCATCATCGGCGTGGACTCGGGCTGGGAGATGTACGTGGCCGGCAACGGCGGCATCAAGACCGAGGTGGCGCACTTCTTCACCAAGCTCAAGACGTCGGAAGAAGTGCTGGAGTACACCGGCGCGTTCTGCGAGCTGTACCGCCAGGAAGGCTGGTACCTGGAGCGCACCGTGCACTACGTGGACCGCGTGGGGCTGGACTACGTGAAAAAGCGCATCCTCGACGACCACGCGGGCCGCAAGGCGCTGTGGGAGCAGCTGCAGTTTGCGCTGGACGGCGAGCCCGATCCCTGGTTTGAATTTGACAAGGCGGCGGTGGACACGCGCCAGTTTGCCCCCTTGGGCGCCTGATGGGCACCTGATCGCCCGAGCCCATAGAGAACCCCACCATGGACCGCAGAACCCTCCTGACCGCCGCCAGCTGCACCGCCGCGTGCAGCGCCCTGGCCCCGCTGGGCAACGCCCACGCCCAGATCAGCGACCTCAACGACGCCATCAACAAGGCCGGGCGCCAGCGCATGCTGAGCCAGCGTGTGGGCAAGGCCTGGCTGGCCCTGTCCCACAAGGCCGACACGCCCACGGCACGCCAGGTGCTGGACCAGTCCATGGCACTGTTCGAGCGCCAGCTGGCAGAGCTCAAGGCCTTTGCGCCTTCGCCCGCCATCCGCGAGACCTATCTGAAGCTGGAGACCGCGTGGGCCGCCCACAAGGTCACGCTGGCGGCCGAAACCTCGTCCACCGACAACGCCAGCGCCATGCTGCAGGCCGATGCCAAGGTGCTGGCCCTGGCCCATCTGGGCACCACGCAGTACGAGGCGGCCCTGGGCAAGCCCGTGGGCCAGCTGGTCAACGTTGCGGGCCGCCAGCGCATGCTGAGCCAGCGCATGGCCAAGTTCTACCTGGCCGCCATGCTGCCCGTGGACGCGGCCACCGCCACCACCGAGATCGCCAAGGCCCGCGGCGAATTCATCGCAGCCACCGAGCTGCTGCGCAACGCCCCCCAGGCTACCAACCGCATCCGCCAGGAACTGCAGCTGGCCGACGGGCAGTGGGTGTTTTTTGACGCCGCGCTGCAGCGCATGCAGGGTGGCGGCAACGTGAACCGCCAGGTGGCCGAGGTGTTCGTGGCCAGCGAGAACCTGCTCTCCAGCATGGACCGTGTGACTGGTATGTACGCGGCGCTGGCGGCCTGAGAAACTGCCACAAGCCCCCAACAAATAACGAGCCGCCCCACGAAGACCCTGGCAGGCTCCCCAACAACATCCAAAGACACCGAAGGAACCGCGATGACCACGACCCACACCCCGCAATGGAAGCTGATCTGCCGCGTGGAGGACATCCCCGAGCTGGGCTCGCGCCGCGTGGCGCGCCCCCAGGGCCTGGATGTGGCCGTGTTCCGCAACGACGCCGGGGGCGTGTTCGCGCTGCTGGACCGCTGCCCGCACAAGGGCGGCCCGCTGTCGCAGGGCATCGTGTTTGGCACCCACGTGGCCTGCCCGCTGCACAACTGGACCATCGGCCTGTGCGACGGGCAGGCGTCCGCGCCCGACGAAGGCTGCACGCCCAAGTTCGCCGTGAAGGTGGAAGATGGCGCGGTGTACCTGGATGCCCTGGAGCTGGATTCGCATGCGCTCGATCTGGCACGGCCCCTGGCAGGGCCGGTGCGGCGCGGCCTGGCGGCCTGAACACCCGCCCCGCCCCCTCTGTCCGCAGGTCCAAAGGCCCATCGACCACCAACGCTATCAAATAAATAGCTTCCAGCGCTTTATCAATAAGCGCTGGAGTCCAAAAATATCTGGAATCCACGCCATGCAAGAAACCAAATCCACCTGCCCCTACTGTGGCGTAGGCTGCGGCGTGATCATCGAAAGCGACGGCCCCCAGATCACTGGGGTGCGGGGCGACCCAAACCACCCCGCCAACTTTGGCCGCCTGTGCACCAAGGGCTCGACCCTGCACCTCACGGCCAGCAGCCCCATCACGCTGCAGACCCGGCTGCTGCAGCCGCAGCAACGTCTGCAACGCAGCGATGCTCCACGCGCCATCTCATGGGACGCGGCCCTGGGCCTGGCCACCGAGAAGTTTGCCCACACCATCCAGCAGCACGGCCCCGACGCCGTGAGCTTTTACGTGAGCGGCCAGTTGCTGACCGAGGACTACTACGTCTTCAACAAGCTCGCCAAGGGCCTGATCGGCACCAACAACATCGACACCAACTCGCGCCTGTGCATGAGCAGCGCCGTGGCGGGCTACAAGCAGACGCTGGGCGCCGACGCGCCACCCGCCTGCTACGACGACGTAAAACACGCGCAGTGCCTGTTCATCGTGGGCAGCAACGCAGCCTGGGCGCACCCCATCTTGTTTCGCCGCATCGAAGACGCACGCGCCGCCAACCCCGGCATGAAGGTCATCGTGGCCGACCCGCGCCGCACCGACACGGCCGGCATGGCTGACCTGTTCCTGCCTATCCAGCCCGGCAGCGACGTGATGCTGTTCAACGGCATGCTGCACATCATGCTGTGGGAAGGCTGGATCGACGCCGCCTACATCGGCGCGCACACCACGGGCTTTGACGAACTCAAGGCCCTGGTGCGCGAAGCCACGCCCGACCGTGTGGCCCAGGTGTGTGGCATTTCGGTGGCCGACCTGACCACAGCCGCCAAGTGGTTTGCCACGTCCAAGGCTACGTTGAGCCTGTACTGCCAGGGCCTGAACCAGAGCAGCAGCGGCACGGCCAAGAACGCAGCGCTCGTCAACCTGCACCTGGCCACCGCGCAGATCGGCAAGCCCGGTGCAGGCCCGTTCAGCCTGACGGGCCAGCCCAACGCCATGGGCGGCCGCGAAGTGGGGGGCCTGGCCAATTTGCTGACCGCCCACCGCGACCTGGCCAACCCGCAGCACCGCGCCGAAGTGGCCGCGCTGTGGGGCGTGGCCGATGTGCCCAGCAAGCCCGGCAAGACAGCGGTGGAGATGTTCCAGGCCGCCGCCGATGGTGAGATCAAAGCCCTGTGGATCGCCTGCACCAACCCCGCGCAGAGCATGCCCGACCAGGCCACCGTGCGCCGCGCACTGCAGCGCGCCGAGTTCGTGGTGGTGCAGGAGGCCTTTGCCACCGCCGCCACCTGCGCCTATGCCGACCTGCTGCTGCCCGCCACCACCTGGGGTGAAAAAACCGGCACGGTGACCAACAGCGAGCGCCGCATCTCGCGCGTGCGCTCTGCCGTGTCCGCCCCCGGCGAAACACGCCACGACTGGGCCATCGCGGTGCAGTTTGCGCACCAGCTGGAGGCACGCCTGCGCCCCGGCCAGCCCACGCTGTTCCCCTACACCACTGACGACGCCGACCAGGGCGCCGAAACCGTGTGGAACGAACACCGCGAAAGCACGCGCGGCCGCGACCTGGACATCACCGGCCTGTCATGGGACATGCTCGAATCCCAAGGGCCACAACAGTGGCCGCTGCCCGAGGGCGCCACCACCGGCAAGGCCCGCCTGTACGAAGACGGCGTTTTCCCCACCGCCGACGGCCGCGCACGTTTTGCAGCACACGCCTGGTTGCCTACGGCCGAACAACGCGAATCGCGCTACCCCTTCAGCCTGACCACGGGCCGCCTGCGCGACCAGTGGCACGGCATGACGCGCACCGGCACGCTGGGCCGCCTGTTTGGCCATGTGGCCGAGCCCAGCGTGCAGCTGCACCCGCAGGACATGGAGCGGCGCGGCCTGAAGAACGGCGACCTGGTCTATGTGACGAGCAAGCGCGGCACCATCGTGGTGCCTGCGCAGGCCGACACCACCGTGGGCCTGTCGCAGGCCTTCATGGCCATGCACTGGGGCAGCGAGTTCTTGAGCGGCTGCTCGTCCACCGGCGAGCGCTTGGCAGGCGTGAACGCGCTCACCACCTCGGCCTACTGCCCCACGTCCAAGCAGCCCGAGCTCAAGCACGCGGCCGTGAAGGTGCTCAAGGCCGAGCTGCCCTGGACGCTGCTGGCGATGGCCTGGCTGCCCGCCAGCAGCGCCCAGGCCACGCGCGAGGCGCTGTCCGCACTGATGGCGCAGTTCCCGTTTGCCAGTTGTGTGCCCTTCAGCAACAACACGCCGCTGGGCGAACCCGGGCGCGAGCGCGTGGGTGTGCTGCTGCGCGCCGCCGCGCACGAAGCCCCGCCGGACGCCACGGTGGAACGCATCGAAGCCCTGATGGGACTGGCCACCACCGACACGCTGCGCTACGCCGACAAAAAACGCGGCCAGCGCCGCGCCGCGCGGCTGGCACGCCACGGTGACACCACCACGCTCGAAGGCATCGTGCTGGCAGGCGACACCAGCGCCGAGGGCTGGCTCAAGACCCTGCTGCAGGAAGAGCTGCCCGCGCAAACTTATGGCCGCCTGCTGCTGGTCCCCGGCGCCAAGGCACCCGTGGCCGTGCAGTCGCGCGGCAAATCGGTGTGCACCTGCTTCAACGTGACGGACACCGCCATCACCGCCGAGCTGGCGCGCTGCCACGGCACCGACGACGACCGCCTGGCCCAGCTGCAGGGCAAGCTGCGCTGCGGCACCAACTGCGGCTCGTGCCTGCCCGAACTCAAGCGCATGGTGCGCGCTACGGGGCCGCTGGCGTCCAAGCCCCTGGCACAGGCCGCCATATAACGAAAAGTTCTCTAGGTTGCAGGAAAATAGCGAACATATCCCCCAAGACACCAGGATTGGTGCAACTGGGCTCCAGCTAGGCATCTCGGCGCAGACAGTGCTTGCGTACGGCAAGCCGAGATAACGACGCTGGAGCCCTGTTTCACCGATCCGCCAAAAAAAGACCATGGGCATTAGCCAGTACATCAAAGAGATCGGCCGTGGCGCACGCGGTGCCAAGCCGCTCACGCGTGAGCAGGCCACGGATCTGTTCGGCCAAGTGCTGGATGGTCAGGTGAGCGACCTGGAGATCGGCGCCTTTTGCCTGGCCATGCGCATCAAGGGCGAGACCTCGGAGGAGATGTGCGGCTTTCTCGATGCCACGCACCAGCGCCTGGCCCTGCTGCCCGCCACCGACCGCCCGCTCATCGTGCTGCCCAGCTACAACGGTGCGCGCAAGCTGCCGGTGCTGACACCGCTACTGGCCCTGCTGCTGGCACGTGAGGGCCTGCCCGTGCTGCTGCATGGCATGCGCACCGAGGCGCGCCGCATTTTGGCATCGGATGTGCTGCTGGCGCTTGATATACCTGCGCTAAAAGCTCCTGAAAAGATAGCAAATGGCACGGTGCGCCACATCCACACCCAACACCTGCACGCGGGCCTGGCGCGCCTGCTGTCGGTGCGCGAGGTGGTAGGCCTGCGCAACCCGGGGCACAGCGTGGTCAAGCTGATGAGCCCGTGCGCAGGGCCCTCGGTCGTGGTCACGGCCTACACGCACCCCGAATACTTCGAGATGCTGCAAACCACGTTCGGCACGCTGGGCATGACAGCACTGCTCTCGCGTGGCCTGGAAGGCGAGGTCGCCACCGACCCCCGCCGCACGCCCCGCTACGACGGTTTTGTGCGCGGCGTGCACCAGGTCCTGGAATCCCAGCAGCCTGGCACGGCCAGCGAAGTGCCCGGCCTGCCTGCAGAGATCGACGTGGCCACCACGGCGGCCTACACGCGCTGCGTGATGGCCGGCGAGTTGCCGATCCCGCCGGCCATCAAACGGCAGGTGGAACATATCTTGCGACTTGCCGATCAAACAGTTTCGGAGACATCCCCATGAGCCGCCCCACGCCCACCACCACCCTGCCCCCCTCCACACCCCACCTGGGCACCGGCGGCAGCTGCACGCTGGTCGGCGCAGGCCCGGGCGACCCAGAGCTGCTGACTATCAAGGCGCTCAAGGCCATCCAGGCGGCCACCGTGCTGCTGGTGGATGACCTGGTGAGCGATGCCATCGTGGCACACGCATCCCCCACGGCCCGCATCATCTACGTGGGCAAGCGCGGCGGCTGCAAGAGCACCCCCCAGGCCTTCATTGAAAAACTGATGCTGATGGCGGTGAACGAAGGCGAGAACGTGGTGCGTCTCAAGGGTGGCGATCCGTTCATCTTTGGCCGTGGTGGTGAAGAAGTGGAGCACCTGCGCGCCGCTGGTGTGCCCGTCACTGTGGTCAACGGCATCACGGCGGGCCTGGCGGGCCTGACCTCGCTGGGCGCACCGCTCACCCACCGTGAGCATGCCCACGGCGTGGTGTTTGTCACCGGCCACGCCAAGCCCGGCGACGCGGGCACCGACTGGCGCCAGCTGGCCGCCACGGCCCGCGACGCCAAGCTCACGCTGGTGATCTACATGGGCGTGAGTGGCGCTGCCACCATCGAGCAGGAACTGCTCACCGGCCTGCCCGCCAGCACACCCGTGGCCATCATCCAGCACGCCAGCCTGCCACACCAGCGGCATGCGGTCACCACCCTGGGTGCGCTGCACGCCACCATCACGCGCGACGGGCTGGCCAGCCCGTCGGTGATCGTGGTGGGCGATGTGGTGCGCGGCGTGGCCCTGGCATCGCAGGATGCCGCCGCTGACGCCCCGCTGGCGCGGCGCGCCGTGTAGAACCCCGCAAGGCAGGGTCTCCCGACGTACCGGCAACTCTGGTGCACGGGGTGCGCGCCATGCCGGTGCATCCTGGCCCGCTTCCCACGCTTGTTGGCCGGAGCAGGCCTTGCTTGCCCCTTTGCGACGAGGCACCTGGACTGCCCCGCCTAGCGCCGCCACAGAGACGCGCGGCAAGCACAGAAAACTCCCTTTTTTGCAACGCGCATCCAGCACATTGGCCCGGGTATTGCTTGAAACATGTATCTGAATGCAATGCGCGAAAGGACCCCCATGGCAGCCTATTCCCTTTCCCCACGCACCGGCACCACTCCAGCGCCCTTCACCCCCTCCGTGGCCCCGTCATCGGCACCCCGCGACAACGAGATGTCGCTGGTCAACCTCGCAGCGCGCCAGCGCATGCTGTCCCAACGCATGGTGCTGCAGACCGTGCTGGCAGCGGGCGGCAGCGACCTGCATCTGAAAGCAGCACGCAGCACGCTGGCACTGTTCACCACCAGCCAGGCCACGTTGGTAGATACGCCGCGCCACCTTGATACCGCCGATGCCGACCGCATCCGCAAGGTGTACCAAGGCCCCAGCGGCGTGGGCGCCACCATCGACGCCTTTGCACAACAGGTAGGCACCGCGCTGGACTTCACGGAACGCCGCAGCCCACGCGTCGAGGAAGTGCTGGACCGGCTCGTACAAACCACCGACAGTGTGCTGGAGGCGCTCAATACCGCCACCACGGTGTTCGACCAGGTGGGCAAGGCGAAGTCCGAAACCCTCATGAAGGAGCTGGCAGGCATTGTGGCGTCGATCCAGACGGTGGCCCGCGAGGCCAAGGTGGTCAGCTTCAATGCCCAGGTCATGGCGGCCCGCGCAGGCCAGCACGGACGGGAATTCGCCGTGGTGGCGAACGTACTTTCCGGCATCACCAACGAAATCGACGGACTTTCGCTGCAGGCGGTCTCGCTGGCCGGACGCAGCCGTGGAGCCGCCTGAAATGGGTGCAACAGGCACTTACAATTGACAGCCATTGGAAACGGCGGCGGATGGGCAGAGCGCCCACACTCCGCCCACGGACAGGCGGTAGCCCGGCTGCAGCGGACCGGCCCCTTTTTCACGCCAGACACACAACACTTTCGGGAGACGCGTAAGCCATGAAGATCACCACCCTGTGCAAGAGCCTGGCGTTGGCCGGTTGCCTGCTGGCAAGCACCAGCATGGCCTGGAGCTACGAAATCAATGCAGGCAAGGTGCTGGACGGTGCAGGCAAGGCCATCCAGCTGCGCGGCGTGAACTGGTTTGGCTTTGAGACCAACAACCACGTGGTGCATGGCCTGTGGGCACGCAACTGGACCGACATGATCACGCAGATGCAGGCCCAGGGCTTCAATGCCGTGCGCCTGCCGTTTTGCCCCGCCACCCTGCACGGCTCGGCCCCGCCCGACAGCATCGACTACGGCCGCAATGCCGATCTGCAGGGCCTGTCAGCCATCCAGGTGATGGACAAGGTCGTCAGCGAGCTGAGCAACCGTGGCATGTATGTGCTGCTGGACCACCACACCCCCGATTGCCAGACCATCAGTGAACTCTGGTACACCCCCGGCTACAGCGAGCAGCAGTGGATCAGCGACCTGACCTTTGTGGCGCAGCGCTACGCAGGCGTGCCCGGCGTGATCGGCCTGGACATCAAGAACGAACCCCACGGCGCGGCCACCTGGGGCACCGGCAACAACGCCACGGACTGGAACCGCGCGGCCGAGCGCGCCGCAGCGGCCGTGCTGCAAGTGGCGCCTCAATGGCTGATCGCCGTGGAAGGCATCGGCGAGAACCCCAGCTGCTCGGGCGGCAACGCGCACTTCTGGGGTGGCAACCTGGAACCCCTGGCCTGCACGCCCCTGAACATTCCGGCCAACCGCCTGCTGCTGGCGCCGCACACCTATGGGCCCGATGTCTATGTGCAGCCCTACTTCAACGCCTCCAACTTCCCGAGCAACATGCCGGCCATCTGGGACCAGCATTTCGGCCAGTTCGTGCAGGCGGGCTATGCCGTGATGCTGGGCGAGTTCGGCGGCAAGTTTGGCCGTGGCGATGCGCGCGACGTGTTGTGGCAGAACGCGCTGGTGGACTACATGGTCGGCAAGGGCATGCGCAGCGGCTTCTACTGGTCGTGGAACCCCAACAGTGGCGACACCGGCGGCATTCTGGATGACGACTGGACCACCGTGCGCACCGACAAGGTCCAGCTGCTGCAGCGGCTCTGGGGCGATGGCACGACGCCCACCACCCCGACAACACCAACCACTCCCACGACCCCAACCACGCCCACCACGCCAACGCCTGCCGGCGGTTTCTCGGTGCAGGAGATGATGGACAGCGTCTGGAACTCAGGCTATTGCCAGCGGGTTCGGGTCACCAACCAAGGTACTGCCGCGGGCAACTGGGCCATAACCATCCCCGTGAGCGGCACCGTCAACAACCTGTGGAATGCCACCTGGTCGCAGGCGGGCAGCAACCTGAACGCGTCCGGTGTGGACTGGAACAAGACCCTCGCCCCCGGGGCAGCGGCCGAATTCGGTTTCTGCGCCGCGCGCTAAGCAACTTTTTCCCCCATTGAACAAGGGCTCCTGCCATGCAGGGGCCCTTTTTTGTTCCGGGTTCCCGGCCTACCCGCCAGCGGTCTCGCGCACCTGCCTGAAACGCTCCGCCAGCTCCTTGCGCAAGGACTTGCGCAGCAGTGCCGCATCCCAGCGGCGGCGTTCGTCGGGCGTGGAAGGCGACAGCGGCGGCACCTGCACCGGCTTGCGCGCCTCGTCCACGGCCACCATCGTGAAGAAGCAGCTGTTCACATGCCGCACCACCTGCGAGCGGATGTCTTCGGCCACCACCTTGATGCCGACCTCCATCGACGAGGAACCGGTGTAGTTCACGCTGGCCAGGAAGGTCACCAGCTCCCCCACATGGATGGGCTGCAGGAACATCACCTGGTCTACGCTCAGTGTCACCACATAGCAGGCCGAATAGCGGCTTGCGCACGAATAGGCCACCTGGTCCAGCAGCTTGAGAATGGCCCCGCCGTGCACATTGCCGGAGAAATTGGCCATGTCGGGAGACATCAGCACCGTCATGCTGAGTTGGTGTGAAGGGATGTTCATGCCACGATTTTAGGGCTCCACCGTGTTGCAGGCACAACGCCGCAGGCCGCTACACTCGCGCCACACAAGCCAGATCGCGGCCCATCAAAAAGCCAAGCAGGCCGGGAGGCCAGAGGGGAAAGCATGCTCGAAATCGACAAACTCAATGAATTCACCGAAAGCCATGGTGCGCTGCGGCGCGGGCGGGGCCTCGTGTCCGGCGTGATTGCGCTCACGCTGGCCATCCTGTGTTTTCTGGGCGTGCTGGCCTTCCACTTCCCCGAATACCTGACCACGCCACAACTGCGCAAGAGCTACGACGTAACGGTGATCCGCTACATCATGCTGACCGCCATGGCCATCGCAGGGGGCATCTCCCTCGTCAACATCCTCTTCAACCGCTCGCGCTGGCTGGCCACGTTTGCCTTTGCCATGGTGGCGCTGGCGGCGTTCCTGGGCGGCCACAAGGTCGAGGTGGACCCGAACTTCCCCGACAACACCCCGTACATCGGCCTGGACTGGTTCATCCTTGACCTGCTGGGCAGCTCGCTGATCTTCATCTTCATCGAGAAGCTGTTCGCGCTGCGCAAGGACCAACCCATCTTCCGCGCCGAGTGGCAGACGGACTTCCACCATTTCATCGTGAACCACATGGTGGTGGGCTTCGTGCTGCTGGCCACCAACCTCATCGTGCACCGGTTTTTTGGCTGGGCGGCCAACGACGGTATTCGCGGCTGGGTGCAGGGCCTGAACTTCTGGGTGGCGCTGTTCCTCATCGTGCTGGTGGCCGACCTGGTGCAGTACTGGACCCACCGTGCCTACCACGAGGTACCTGTGTTGTGGCGCCTGCACGCCGTGCACCACAGCGTCAAGAGCATGGACTGGATGGCGGGATCGCGCCAGCACATCCTGGAGCTGATCATCACGCGCACGCTGGTGCTGGCCCCCATCTACGTGCTGGGGTTTTCCAAGGAAGTGATCGACGCCTACATCGTCATCGTCGGCTTCCAGGCCGTGTTCAACCACGCCAACGTGAGCGTGCGCCTGGGCCCGCTGCGCTACGTGCTGGTCACGCCCAACTTCCACCACTGGCACCACAGCCAGGACCAGGAGGCGTTGGACAAGAACTACGCCGCGCACTTTGCCTTCCTTGACTACCTCTTTGGTACCGCCGTGAAAAGCACCAAGCTCTGGCCCGAACACTACGGCGTGCTGGGCGACTATGTGCCCAACGGGTTTGTGAAGCAGTTCAAGTTTCCGTTCACCTGGAAGGGCTGAGGTAGGCCCGCCCGAAGCACTACAGCTTGCCGAGTTCGGCTTCGAGCGACTTCAGCTGGTTGCGCAGCTCGTTGGTTCGCGCCTCACACGCGGCCTTGTCCTTGTCGGCCCCGGCCGCACGCTCCTGCGCGAACTGGGAGCCTGACGCCAGGGTGCTGCGCCGCAGCGGGCCCGCATGGGCCACTGCGGTATCCGGTGCCATTGCAGCGCATTCCTGCTGGTTGCGCTCGACGGCCGCGCGCGCCTGGGGCACGCCCTGGTTCTGCAGATAGTGCTTGCGCTGCCAGGTTGCGCCGAAGGCGCCTTCCTTTGCGGTGGAGGGGCCGGGCTGAACGGGGCTGGCGCCCTGCATGGCAGGCCGTACCTCGATCTTTTCGCCCTGGCCCGCGCAGGGCTCGTCCTGGAACGACACCTTGCCATTGGCGTCCGTACATTTGTTGATGGCCCACGCCGGGGCCAGAAAGCCCAGCGCCAGGGCGCAGGCGGCACAGTGGATCGGTTTCATGGAGCAGTCCTTGGCGGGTGGATGCGACATGCTAACGCGCCGCGCGCAACCTGCCCGCCGCCTCCGCGATCACACCGGGCCCTGGCCCGCGAAGCACGGCGTGCGGAGCGGCTGCGTGCCCCATGGCTTTGGACATCCGTCCAGGTTTCCGCTCCTGCGCAAGGGATAGGGATAGGCGCCTGTCCCTAACTTGACGCAGCCCCGGTAAAAACCCGGTGGGTGCGCAGCCACCGCCCTCCTACCATCGCCGCACCTTGTGGCCACGGTGGCCGACACCAGGAGGAGCTGTTTGATGAAGACCCACGTTGCCCTGTCCGCTAGCCAGCGGCTTTCCCTGGCGCGCCGCCGCAGTCTCGTGCTGGCGCTGGCAGGCGGTGCGGCCCTCGCCAGCCTGTCCGCCAGAGCACAACCCACTCCAGGCAAGGGCGACATTCTCATTGGCCGGTCTACCGCGTTGTCGGGTGGCATGGCCCCTTTTCTCGCGCCCATCCATGAAGGACAGGACGCCGCGGTGGAAGACGCCAACGCCAAGGGCGGCATCGGCGGGCGCAAGGTCCGGCTGGTGTCGCTGGACGATGGGTTCGATCCACGCCGCACGCTGGAGAACGCCAAGCAGCTGAGCGAAAAAGAGGGTGTGCTGGCCCTGTTTGGCGTGTCCGGCACGTCTCAGGTGATGGCGCTGCTGCCCTACCTGGCGCAAGCCAGGCTGCCGCTGATCTCGGTGTACACCGGCAGCCCCGCCATCCGGGCACAGCAGCACCCCTATCTGTTCACCACCCGGGCCAGCTACGCCGATGAGCTGGTGAAAATTGTGCGCAACCTGGTGGCCGTGCAAAGTGCACGCATCGCCGTCGCCTACGAGAACAATGACTTTGGCAAGCTGCTTTTGCCATTGGTCGAAAAGACCCTTGCCGCCGAGGGCGCGACGCTGGCCGGCTCGCATGCCCTCGCCCCGACCGGAGAAGACGCCAACGAAGCCGCCAAGGCCCTGGCCGCCCAGAAACCACAAGCCGTGCTGCTGGTGGCGGCAGGCCCGCCCGTGGTGGCCTATGTACGCGCCAACCGTGCGAACCTGGGCGTGCCGGTCTACACCCTGTCCCTGGGCGCGGGCACAGCGGTGCTCAAGGCGCTGGGCGACGATGCGCGCGGCCTGGCCGTAGCGCGCACCGGCCCATCGCCGAGCAAGCCCACGATTGCACTCACGCGCGAATTCCAGGCATCCATGAAGCGCCACGACAAGCCCGTGGACTACGACCGCTATACCGGCTACATGGATGCGCGCGTGCTCATTGAAGGCCTGCGCGCGGCAGGGCCCGGCGTCACCCGGGCCAGCCTGGTCCAGGCCATGGAAGGCCTGGGCAACCTCGACCTGGGCGGCTACAGCTACCAGTTCAGCGCACAGAACCACCACGGCTCGAATTTTGTGGACATTGCGGTGGTGGGCTCCGGCGGGGTGTACCGGCAATGACGGCGTGATCGCCCCGATGAACGCTGCGGCGACAATGGCGGCCCCGCCACCGCTGCCTGTTCATTACTGTGCCCCACACCCCCTCTGTTTTTGACGCCGTCATCATCGGCGCCGGTGCCGCCGGCCTGTTCTGCGCCGCCCAGGCGGGCCAGCGGGGCCTGAAGGTATTGCTGATCGACCATGCCGAGAAGGTGGCCGAGAAGATCCGCATCTCGGGCGGCGGGCGCTGCAACTTCACCAACCGCGACCTGGACCCTGCCGCGCCCCACAAACATTTTGTGGGGCAGAACCCGCAGTTCTGCCGCTCGGCGCTGTCGCGCTATACGCCCGCCGACTTCGTTGCGCTGGTGCAAAAACACGGCATTGCGTTCCACGAAAAACACAAGGGCCAGCTGTTTGCCGACCGCTCGGCCGAGGACATCATCGCCATGCTGCTGGCCGAGTGCGCGGCGGGCCAGGTGACGCACTGGCAGCCTTGTGCGGTCAAAAATATAGTGTTTTCAGCCCCTGGCGCTGATCCATCAAGCGCTTACAGCTATCAAATTGATACTGACCGAGGCCCGGTGCGGGCGCGCTCGCTGGTCGTCGCCACGGGTGGGTTGTCCATTCCCAAGATCGGTGCGACCGACTTTGGCTACCGCCTGGCGCAGCAGTTCAACATCCCACTCATCGAGCGCCGCCCTGGCCTCGTTCCGATGACCTTTGATGGCGCTCTCTGGGCGCCGTATGCGCAGTTGGCCGGGCTGGCATTGCCGGTGCAGATCAGCACCGGCTCCAAGAAGAACCGCATGGTCTTCGACGAGGATCTGCTGTTCACCCACCGCGGCCTCTCGGGCCCCGCAGTGCTGCAGATCTCCAGCTACTGGCAGGAGGGCACGCCGCTGGCCATCAACCTCGCGCCCACGGTGGATCTGCCAGCTGCGCTGGCGCAGGGCAAAGCCCGCTCGCGCAAGCTGATTGCCAACGAGCTGGCCACCCTGGTCCCGAGCCGCCTGGCCGATGCCTGGGCCCAGCGCGAGCCCGACTGGCAGCGCCCCATCAACGAGGCCAGCGACAAGGCTCTGGCGCGGCTGGCCGAACAGCTGGCGCGCTGGGAGCTGACGCCCACCGGCACCGAGGGCTACAAGAAGGCCGAGGTCACGCTGGGCGGTGTGGACACGCGGGTGCTGTCGCAGCAGACCATGGAGTGCAAGACGCAGCCAGGCCTGTATTTCATTGGCGAAGTGGTCGATGTGACGGGCTGGCTGGGGGGCTACAACTTTCAGTGGGCCTGGGCCAGCGCCGCGGCGTGCGCGCAGGCACTGCCGCCAGCGGACCACTGACGCACTCCGTTCGCAATCGGGAGGGGCATCGCACCTAAACTCCCGGCAACAACACATCGCTTTACCGGTGACACGGCGGGAGCCACGGCATGGATGGATTCGAACGCGCAGAAAAGTACCAAGCGGCCGCAACGGCCGTGGGCGCACTGATTGCCCTCGTCCCTGCAGCAAGCATTGGCGGAAACATCTTCATCGCGATCCTCGCGGCCCTGGGCGTGGGCTCGCTGGCCGGGGGCGCGGTGATGGTCTGGTGGCTGTGCACTGATGAGGGCGATGCCTACCTGCGGGCAGACTCGCGCATCTCGGGCCGCTCGACCTCACGCACCTCACTATGGCTGGGCAATATGGCCCCGGGCGCCATCCTGGTCGGACTGGCCGTCGCGCTGCACATCCGGCTTGCCTGACGGGTGCGGACGGGCGCTGAGGGCCGGATCACCCCCACAGCGGTGCAGGCTGTGTGCTGCCAAAACCCGGCCCCCGCACCGATGCGGCCTGAAGCACGCCGTGCTCCAGGGCCCAGGCGTGCAGCGCCTCGGGCGGCAGCGGGCGGCTGAAGTGGTAGCCCTGCAGCTCCTCGCAATCCAGCGCGCTCAGCACCTGCGCCGTGGCCAGATCTTCGACGCCCTCGGCCACGATCTTGAGGCCCAGCGTGTGGCCCAGGGCGATGATGGCGCGCGTGATCGCCATGTCGGCGGGATTGCTCAGCATGTCGTGGACGAAGGACTTGTCCACCTTGAGCCGGTCGATGTCAAAACGCTTGAGGTAGGCCAGGCTCGAATACCCGGTACCAAAGTCGTCGATGGACAGTTGCACACCCAGCGACTTGAGCGCGGCCAGTTGCTGCTCGGCCGCATGGGCGTTGTCCATCAGCTGCGATTCGGTGATTTCCAGCTCCAGCCGGTGGGCCGGCATGCCGGTGCGCGCCAACAGCGCCTCGATGTCCGTCACCAGCACCGGGTCGGCCAGCTGCGCGGCCGAGAGGTTGACCGAGATGGAGACATTCGCCAGCGGATGGGCCAGCGCACGTGCTGGATGGCCCGCCAGCGGCGCCTGCCAGCGCGCCCATTGCTCACAGGCCTGCTGCAGCACCCAGCCGCCGATCGCGCGGATCATGCCGGTCTCCTCGGCAATGGGGATGAATTCGCTGGGCGGTACGTTGCCCAGGGTGGGGCTGCTCCAGCGCAGCAGGGCCTCCACGCCCAGCAGGCTGCCGCCCTTGGCGGCCAGGCGCGGCTGGTAGTGCAAGCTCAGTTCCTGGCGCTCCAGTGCGCGGCGCAGCTGCTGCTCCAGGGTCTGGCGTGCCAGCGCGCGCTGGTCGGTCTCGGCCGAATAGAACAGCGCCATGTCGCGGCCCGTGGTCTTGGCCTCGTACATGGCCGCGTCGGCGCGGCGCATGAGCTCGTCGATATCGCTGCCGTCCTCGGGGTAGACGGCGATGCCGACGCTGCACGACACGTTCAGCTCGTGCCCTTCCACCGGGTGGCTCTGGCGGATGAGCGGGATCAGCCGCCGCTCCACCAGCTGCTGCACGTCCTCGCGCCCTGCCACATCGCGCATGACCACCACGAACTCGTCCCCGCCCAGGCGGCTGACGGTGTCGCGGCTGCGCACAGCCTGCGTGAGGCGCCCGGCCACCGAGCGCAGCAGGCCATCGCCGATGTGGTGGCCCAGCGTGTCGTTGATGGCCTTGAAGCGGTCCAGGTCGATAAACAGAACGGCCACCTTTTCACCGGTGATCGGCGCCTGCGCCAGCGCCATTTGCAGGCGCTGCACACACAGCGAGCGGTTGGGCAGCTCGGTCAGCACGTCATGGTGCGCCAGGAACTGGATGCGCTCTTCGCTGCGCTTGCGGTCGGTGATGTCGATGGCGATGCCGATGTGGTTGGCCACCGCGCCACCCTTGGTCTCGCGCACCGCAGACACCATGAGCCAGGCCGGGTAGGTTTCGCCCGAGCGGCGGCGAAAACGCACCTCGCCCTGCCAGGACTCCTTGTCGAGCATGGTGCGGTTGATCTGCGTCGACAGTGGCTCGCCAGCGGCTTCTTCCAGCAAGAAGCCCAGGTCCTCGCCGATGACCTCGTAGAAGTCATAGTGCGTGCTGCGGCAGAACGCCTTGTTCACGCTGATGATCTGCTGCTCGGCGTTCATGATGATGATGCCCTCGGACGAGGCCTCGAACACCTTGGCCCACAGCTCCAGCCGCTGCTCCATCACCTTGAGCACATTGATCGGCGTGAAGGCCGTGAGCACCGCGTCGCGCCCCTGGAACTGCAGGCGCCGCGCCGACAGCACGGCCCAGGAAGGCTCGGCAGTGCCCTTCCAGCGCACCTCGAATTCATCCACCGAGCCCTGGTCCGCCAGGCGCTGGAAGAATCGCGCCCGCACGCCAGGCTCCAGCCCCACGGCCCAGGGGTCGGTCTTGCGGCCACCCAGCCAGTGGCTGGCCGGCGCATTCGAATGCAGCACCTCGTGCTCGGGCACCGAGGTGACGACCATCGGGATCGGGAACGCCTCCACCAGCTCGCGCTGCGCCTCGGCGGCGCGGGCGCTGGCGGCCAGCTCCTGCTGCAGCAGGCGGTCGCGGTCGAGCTGGGACAGCATCTCGTTGAAGGCCGTGACCAGGCGGCCGATCTCGTCGCGGCTCGACCAGTGCGCGCGCAGGGTATGGTCGCCACTTTGGCGCACCTGGTCGGCCACCCGCGCCAGCTGTTGCAGCGGCTTGGCGATCTGCCGGGCCACCAACGTCACCAGAGAAAGGATGCAGCCCAGCAACACCAGCGCGGTGCCCAGGTGCAGCCACATGCGGGCATAAAGTCCGTCCACGCGGCGGTTCAGCAGCCGCTCCAGGTCGGTGATGCCCACGCCCCAGGCATCGCGCAGGGCGCCCAGCACCTGCGCCTGCTGCGCGCCCACCTGGGCCAGCGTCAGGCGCGACTCCCCGGCTGCCACACCCTGCAGCAAGGCCTGAAAACCCTCCAGCGAGGCCTTCAGCGCTTCGCGCTGCCCCCCCAGGGCCGCCCGCATCTCGGGCGAGCCCGCGATGAACGCCTGGTTGTAGTCCGACTCGATACCCTGCATCACCGCGTCCAGCCGCCCCACGAGCGTGAGCAAATCAAAGGACCACTGCGGCCCGCGCCCGGTCTGCGCTGCGTTCAAAAACACCACCGTGTCGTGCACCGCCTGGAGCAACTCCGGAAAACGCAGCACCACCAGCGACATGCCGTAGTAGCTGTCCAGGTCCGGGTCCAGGATCAGGTTGGACTGGTTGCCCACCGTGGTGAGCAACTCACGGCCCTCGCGCAGCAGCTGGCTGCGCATGCCGGTCAGAACCTGCGCATCCGTTGCAGACGGCGGCTGGGAGGCCAGCTGCTCCAGCACGGTGCTGAAGCGTTCGCCCACTTCCTGCGTGCGCAACTGCTCGTCATGGGCCTTGCGCACCCCCGTCAGCCGTGCAATCACTTCGGCCGCCAGCGGCGGCTGCTGGGACGCATCCAGAAACTGCCCCATGAGCCCGTCGCGCAGCACCGCCGCATACGTGGTGCCGACGATTTCCTTGCGCGTGAAATCGATGGCCACGTACTTTTCGTGGATCAGGATGCTGGACACATAGATCACCGCCGACAGGTCCAGCAGATAGATGAGCATGAGCTTGCGGCCCACACTGAGGCGGCCCAGCCAACCCGATACGCGGTGCATGAATGCCATGGTGTCTGCGGCGAAGGCCTGCCCGGGCGGATGACCTGGGCAGCCCACCGACGGTGGAAAATGATTGTTACAACGTGAAGCAATTTCCACGCCATTTACGGCCTTCCCAGCCACGGATGCAGGGATGCGCAGTCGTTGAGGCTGCCGACACCCGGTAAGACTGGCAAGCCCCTGGCCAGTGCCACCGTGGAACTGCCTTTGCCAGGCCACCGGCGTCCTCCTCCTCCCGCGCAGCGAGAGAAGGAGAAGCCGCGAAGCTGCACCGGGGGTGCTTCCCATTCACGCCACAAAGGCTATAATCTCCGGCTTTGCTGGCAATGCCCCGTCGGCCAAATACTAGTTACAGACGGGGAAACCGCTTTGTACGGACTTGAGGCCCGATCTCCCCAAGCCCCTCTGCGAGCAACATTTTGGAAAACCATTAGCTAATGACTACGATCCGCGTAAAAGAAAACGAACCCTTTGACGTTGCACTGCGCCGCTTCAAGCGCACCATTGAAAAGCTCGGCCTGCTGACCGACCTGCGCGCCCGTGAGTTCTACGAAAAGCCCACCGCCGAGCGCAAGCGCAAGAAGGCAGCCGCCGTGAAGCGCCACTACAAGCGCGTTCGCAGCATGCAACTGCCCAAGAAGATGTACTGATCTTCGGCCCCAAGCCTTGTTCGCTTGGGTCCCAAAACCCGCGCTAGGGACGCCAAGCGCGGGTTTTTGTTTTTTCGGGTCTGCCAAAAGGCTTTCTGGCGTCGTTGCAACGCCTTGTCGTAGCAACACTACTGCCTGCGGCGTTGACGCCTAGCCAGAAAGCCTTTTGGCAGACCCTTTGTCTCAGCCTGACCATAAAAAGGAAGCCCTCATGAGCCTCAAGGACCAGATCACCGAAGACATGAAGACCGCCATGCGCGCCAAGGACAGCGAGCGCCTGGGCACCATCCGCCTGCTGCTGGCTGCACTCAAGCAAAAAGAAGTGGATGAGCGCGTGGTCCTGGACGATGTGGCCGTGGTCGCCATCGTGGACAAGCTGATCAAGCAGCGCAAGGACTCCATCGCGGCCTTCGAGCAGGCAGCGCGCCAGGACCTGGCCGACAAGGAGAAGTCGGAACTCGTGGTGCTGCAGGCCTACTTGCCCGAGCGCATGTCCGCCGAAGAAACCCTGGCTGCCGTGAAAGCCATCGTGGCCGAACTGGGCGCCGCTGGCCCTGGCGACATGGGCAAGGTCATGGGCGTGGTCAAGACCCGCCTGGCGGGCAAGGCCGACATGGGCCAGGTGTCGGCAGCGGTGAAGGCCGCGCTGGCAGGCTGATCCACCGACGGCCAGAACCTCGATAACGCCACACGGTGGGCCGCGCGGCGGCCTGCGTGGCGGTCAATATCATTTTGATAGCTGCTTGCGCTTACCAGATAAGCGCTGGCGGCTATTTTTACTTCAAACCGCACCGTTTTCACTGGCGCCGTCACTTCCCGCCGCCGGAGCCATCCCCCCAGCGCTAAAGTGCTCCTGCAGAAACTCCACGCAGACGCGCACCTTCGCCGACCGCTCCAGCCGTGTGGGGTACACGGCCCACACATTGGCCTCCTGCTGCCACTGCGGCAGCACCTGCACCAGGCGCCCGGCCTGCAGGTGCGCACCCACATCCCACAGCGAGCGCAGCACCACGCCACGCCCATCCACCGCCCACTGCACGGCCATCTCGCCGTTGTTGGCCGACAGCGGGCCACGCACTTTCACCGACTCTTCCTGCGCGCCGCTGCGCAGGCGCCACACGCCAAACGGGTGGTCGCGCTCCTTGATCACCAGGCAGTCGTGTGCGGCCAGATCGGCCACCACACGGGGCATGCCTTTGCGCGCCAGGTAGGCGGGCGCCGCGCACAACACACGGTGGTTGTCGGCCAGGCGGCGTGCGATCAGGTGTGGGGCAATCTCGTCGCCCACACGCACGTCCAGGTCAAACCCTTCGCCCGCCACGTCCACCAGCCGGTCGAACACTTCGAGCCGGACCTGTAGGCCCGGATGCCGCTCCACCAGGCGCGACACCGCAGGCGCCACGATCTGCCGCCCAAAACCAAAGCTGCTGCTCACGCGCAGCAGCCCGCGCGGCTCACTGCGCGTGACGGCCACCTCCTGCAGCAGCTGCTCCATGTCGTCGAGGATGCGCTGTGCCCAATGGAAGACACGCTCACCCTCCTCCGTCACCGCCACCCGCCGCGTGGTGCGGTGCAGCAGCTTGACCTGCAGATCCTGCTCCAGCAGGCGGATGCGCTTGCTCACATAGGCGGGGGATGTGCCCAGCTCGGTGGCGGCACCCCCAAAGCTGGACTTGCGCACCACCGCCGTAAAAACGCGCAGGTCCTCAGCGGCGGGATGTTTATGCACAATTCGTGAAGAATGAAGCCACAGTTGCCAGATTGTAGTTTTCGCTGGCGTTTGAAACAATCACACCATTGAGGCCGAAAATCCTTTTCAGCCCACCCCTCCCGGAAGGACCTACCCAGTGACCCAGCAGCAGAAAAAGTACCAGATTGCCCTGATCGCCGGAGACGGCATAGGCAAGGAAGTGATGCCCGAAGGCCTGCGCGTGGTGCAAGCCGCCGCAGCACGCTTTGGCTTCGAACTCGAATGCCACACCTTCGAATGGGCCAGCTGCGACTACTACGCCACCCACGGCCAGATGATGCCCGACGACTGGAAGGCGCAGCTCTCGGGCATGGACGCCATCTTCTTTGGCGCTGTCGGCTGGCCTGCCACCGTGCCGGACCACATCTCCCTGTGGGGGTCTCTCCTCAAGTTCCGCCGCGAGTTCGACCAGTACATCAACCTGCGCCCCGTGCGCCTGTTCGAGGGCGTGCCCTGCCCCCTGGCCGGCCGCAAGCCCGGTGACATCGACTACTACGTGGTGCGCGAGAACACCGAGGGCGAGTACACGTCCCTGGGCGGCATCATGTACGAGGGCACCGACCGCGAGATCGTGATCCAGGAGTCGGTCTACTCGCGCCACGGTGCCAACCGCCTCTTGAAGTTCTCCTTCGACCTGGCCCAGAGCCGCCCCAAGAAGCACGTGACCCTGGCCACCAAGAGCAACGGCATCGCCATCAGCATGCCCTGGTGGGATAAGAGGGCGGACGATGTGGCCCAGGACTACCCCGAGGTCACGCTGGACAAGCAGCACATCGACATCCTCACCGCGCGCTTTGTGCTGCAGCCCGGCCGTTTTGACGTGGTGGCCGCCACCAACCTGTTTGGCGACATCCTCTCGGACCTGGGTCCGGCCACCACCGGCACCATTGGCCTGGCCCCCTCGGCCAACCTGAACCCCGAGCGCCACTTCCCCAGCCTGTTCGAGCCCGTGCATGGCTCGGCGCCGGACATCTACGGCAAGAACATCGCCAACCCGATTGCCATGATCTGGTCCGGCGCGCTGATGCTGGACTTCCTCACCCAGGGCCAGGGGGCGGGCAGGTTGGCGCACGATGCCATCGTGGCGGCGATTGAAGACACCCTCAAGAGCGGGCCGCGCACGCCGGACCTGGGGGGAGCGGCCAGCACCACGCAGGTGGGACAGGCGGTCGCAGCGTTGGTTGGGCGCCACTGAACGCCGCCCTGTTTCTGAAAGGCCAGACGCTCAAGAGAGCGCTCCGCGTATCCGATGGCAGACTATGGGCCTCCATTCCAACACCTGCCAGGAGAGTTGCTTTGAGCCTTAAAACCATTCCTCTTTTGTTGATCATTGGCGGCCTCGTCTGGCTCGGCGCCGAGTACGCAGAGAACCGCAAGCGGCCTTCGCGACTGACGGTTCCTACGGAAGCAGAGCTGAGCACCGTTTCCGGCAAGGCGATCAACGCCCGCGTCATTGAACGTAAGAGCAAAAAGAACGTGCTGGCAAGCCGCTTTACCGAACTCGACATCAAGGGTGCCGAGGGCATTGTCACCGTGCGTGTGGGGGAGCCCAATTCCGAGCGTGTACTGACTGGCCTGAGCGGTGAAACCGTGACTGCCAAATTCGACCCCAAAGACGAAAAGGCGGTGTTCAGCCTCAGCACGCCTAGCCGCCAATTGATCAACTATCGCGATACAGCTGCGTACAAACACAAACTCGTCGAGGCCAACAGTAGCGGCTACACGGTGGGCTGGATTGTGGTGGCGCTCGGTGTCGCTGGCCTGTGGATCAGTCGCAAGTTGCAATAGGGTCAGTCTCCAACAAGTACACAACCGCACCACCCCGATACCTCGGTTCACTACATCTCCTTGGTTGAACGCTGGCCTACACCTTCGGACATGCGGCGACGCGTTTCCGAAACTGCAGCGGTGATGGCTGGGTACTGCGCCGCTTTGAGAACCCAGGCGGAGACGAGGCCCAGCAGCCGCGTGTCGATCGGGGCATCGGCCTGCAGCGTATTCGCGGTTTTCCCGAAGACATACCGGAGCGTACGGCCGCAGATACCCATATCCAAGCTTTCCCTGCCCCTGGTATGGGCGATTTCGATGATGGACAGGACGGTGGCACCCAGCAGCGTCATCGCCTGCTCGATGCGGCGTGTCAGCAGGTAGCGGCGAGGCGGGATGCTAAAGGTCTCGCGAAATGAACAAGCACAAGCGCTTGTAACACCCAGTGGCCTGCACAAGCCGCTGCACCGACCAATCCTCGTTCTGGGTTGCATTCATGCGGTCCTTCGCGCGGAGCAGGCGGCGCAACAAGGCCGGGGATTGTGGCGCCCCGATTTCTTGCGAACCAAGAGGCTGGGTATGAAGGTCGATGAATGAAGCACAGACAGGAAGCAGCTTCTCTGCTTTCTTCAAGGCTGGTGAAAAGCACATCTTCCAGAATCTCCGCCCCGGAAACAGACATATGGACTCCTGGGAACGATCAATGCCAAGGTGCCCCAGGGGTGGTTGAACCAAAAAGACCTGGCGCTCCAACACAGGGACGCCACCAGCGTACTCTCAAGCCGACGCTATATCCTCGTGGAGGCAGAGGTAGTTGCCCTCGGTGTCCTTGAACCACGCCGCCTTCTCGGCCCCGAGAACGCACACGTGATTCACGGTCTTGAGGCCGGGGAAATCGTAGTCCTCAAAGACCACCTTCGCGCGTTTCAGCGCGTCGATGGTGGCCGCTATGTCTGCCACCTGGAAACTGATGGCCGTGTGGTCGGCCTTGGTACCTTCCGGCTTGGGGAACAGCGCCAGTGTGCTGCCACCTACCGCATAGATGAACTTGCCATCGGACCGGAACCCGCCGGGCTTCAGCCCCAGGCAACCCTCGTAGAAGGCACGGGCGCGGTCCATGTCCATCACCGGCAGCATGGTGGTTACGGAGGAATCGGACAACATACAAAGTCCTTTCGCTCAATCCGGCCCTGCATTCGGTCTTAGCGCCTCCTGGTGGGCACCAGGCTCCGGTCCAAGGCCGTCCGACCGGTTTTGCAGTGTAGGCCGATCCCCACGGCAGCACCAGTGCAGACAGTGCAGATGCGCGCCTCCATCACCCCCCATGGGGTGGCACCCTGAAGTTCTCGGTGATGTGTTTTTCAGCCCGCGCCAGGGCGGCGCCCAGCGCCGCCAGCCGCCGCTGGCAGACGATGCGTGCGCGCCGAAGCCAGCGGCCCTGTCCTGCCGAGGTGGGGGGTGCCTTCGGCACAGCGTCTGCGGGCGAATGGGCCGTGACGTCATCGGAAGTACGAGGGTTCAAACGGGGGGAATGCAACATGGCCCGCATGCTCGGGCTTGGCTTACCATCTGTAAAGTTGAATTCAATGAAGCCTCAATTCATAAAAACTGATGCGCAACTTCAACCTGGACCACCTGCAGACGCTGATCGCCATTGCCGACCTGGGCAACTTTGCAGCGGCCGCGCAGGCGCTGCACCTGGCGCCACCCACCATCAGCCTGCACATCAAGGAGCTGGAATCCCGCCTGCAGGCCGACCTGGTGGTGCGGGGCCGGCGGCAGGCCGAGCTGACCCCCGCCGGCGAGGTGCTGGTGCAGGAAGGACGCCAGCTGCTGCTCGCTTGCGATGACCTGATGGAGCGCGTGCGCCGCCGCGCCTCGGGGCGCGAAGGCATCGTGCGCGTGGGGGTATCGGCGGGTGTCAGCACGCAGCTGCTGCCGCGCATGCTGGAGGCGCTGGCGGCACGCTGCCCCGGTGTGGAGATCCGTCTGGAGGCCGTGGGCTCTGCCGATTCGATGCAGCGGCTCAAGGCGGGCACGCTCGACATTGCCATTGTCGCCAGCCCGCAACCGCCGTTGGCCGAGGTACGACAGGCCCCCTGGCGCAACGACCCCATGGTGGCCCTGCTGCCCGCAGCGTGGGAGGCGCCCGAGTTCGTGACCCCTGACTGGCTGGCCAGCCGCCGCTGGGCATCGTTTGCGCCCGCCACACAGATGCATGGGCTGATTGCCAACTGGTTTGGTCAGGCGGGCCACCACCCTCGCCCCTTCCTGGCCTTGAGCTACCCCGGCGCGCTCAAGAGCCTGGCGGTGGCCAGCCAGTGCGCTGCGTTGCTACCGCTGGAAGAGGTGGAGGACCTGCAAGGCGCCGCCGACGTGCAGGTCCGTCACCTGCAGCCGCCGCTCATGCGCCCCATGGCCGTGGCGCACCGCCACCAGCCACCGCCCTCGCCTGCGGTGGAGGGCGTGCTGCAACTGCTGGCCGTCTTCGCAGACTAATGGCTGCGCGCCGCCGCCCGCCATCACGCGGGCGGTAAGCCCTGAGCGTCGGGAGAACGCCGCACCGCAGACCGCCGCAAATAGGGCTGCACAAACAGGTACAGCCCCGTCAACAGCAGCAGTGCCAGTGGCGGCAGGGGTGCATACGTCACCCAATCCGGCGGGTTGCCCGAGCCCTGCGCACGGGCCACAAAGTTGGCGACGACGGCCAGCGTGAACGCCATCGACACCCAGCGGTGAAGGCGCCGAATGCCCACGCCGGCGCTCATTGCGCATCTCCGGCGGCGAGCTGGATCATCTTCCAGCCATTGCCCGCCGGGTCACGAAAACCCGCATCCACGTTGCCGTACCGGTCCACGGGCTCTTGCGTGAACTCCACGCCCTGGTCGCGCAGCCGGGCATACGCAGCGCGGCAGTCCGCCACATGCAACACCAGCGGCGGCATGGCGCCCTTGGCCACCATGGCGCGCAACGTCTGCGCCGTGGCGGCATCGTGGATGGGCGGACCGGGTGTGAACAGCCCCAGCTGAAAGTCCGGCTGATCGGGGTGCTGCACCGTCAGCCAACGGTACGGCCCGTTGCGCACGTCGGTGTGCACACGAAACCCCAGCTTGCCAACATAGAACGCAAGCGCTTCGTCCTGGTCGTCCACATACACACCCACCACACCAATGCCCTGGTTCTTCGTCATCAGATCTCCTTGGTTGCTGATGACGGGTTTGTACCTTGGGCCAGGCGGCGGCGCTTCTCCAAAACTGCTGTGGTGAGGTCGGGACGCTGTGCGGCTTTCAACACACAGGCGGGCACCTGGTCCAGGGGCGTGGCGGTAGCCTGGGCCTCCAGCCGTACCGCACTGGGGCTCTGCCCCGTGATGTCGCGAAAGATGCGCCCGAAGGTGCCCAGGCTTTCCCAGCCGGTGGCAAAGGCGATCTCGGTGACGGGCAAGTCTGTATCACGCAGCAGCGTGGTGGCCTGCTCGATGCGGCGGGTCAGCAGGTAGCGGTGGGGCGGAATGCCGAACGCCTGCCGGAATGAGCGGGCGAAGTGCGCCTCCGACACGCCGCTGACCTCGGCCAGTCGCTGCACCGGCCAGGCCTCGTGCGACGCGGCGTCCATGCGGTCCTTGGCGCGCAGCAGGCGGCGCAGGAGGGCGGGGTCCTGCGGGGCAACGGGGTCGCTCGGCGCAGGATTCGGATTGCGAGTGGCTTCGCGAAGGGGCGGGGACTTCGAGGGCACAGAAGGCATGCGCAAAGCATATCGCCTCCATCCACGCTATCCCTTGGCGCCTCCCCCCTCTGGCGGACAGCCCCCAGCACGCCATGAATGGCCACGATCCCTTTTTCTTCGTTCAAGCCAGCAGCCCGTGAACAAAGTCACCGTCTGCCCGATCCGCCACACCCGCAGACCTTGGCGCTTGACCGGTTGCATGGAATCATCGCCACACCACCCATCGATGACCATAGGGCCGTCGGCAGGCAACATCTCCTCTCTTCTTCGCGATTCCTCATGAAGCGTCTTCTGATTCTCGGAGCCACGGGCTCCCTGGGCCGCCACGTGCTGCAGCAGGCCGTTGCGGCAGGCCACCAGGTGTCGGTGCTGGTCCGCAACCCCGCCAAGCTGCCCCCCGACATGCGTTCACACATTACGGTGTACCAGGTGGACCTCGGCACCGTGGCCATCGGCGCCCTGGCGGACATCATCCGTGGCCACGAGGCACTGATCAACTGCGCCGGCCTGGTCACCGAAGGGCGGGTTTTTGTGGACCTCGTGGACCGGATTGTTTCCAGCGTTGAATCTTTGGCCCCGGCCGAGCGTCCCACATGCTGGTTTCTCGGTGGTGCCGCCGTGCTGGACATCGGCCCAACAGGGCGGCGGGGCGTCGAGCTGCCCAAGGTCCGCGACACCTATTGGCCGCACTTGAAAAACTTCGAGCGCCTGAGCGCCTCGTCGCTCGATTGGCGCCTGCTGTGCCCCGGGCCGATGGTGGACCAGCCAGCACTGGGCACCGCCAACCTGCGCATGGCGCCAGACCAGCTGCCGATGCCCATCCCGGCTTTTGCCGGCAAGCTGCCGAGCCTGCTGATGTTGCTGCTGTTTGCGTCGAAGGTGCCGCAGATGATCATCCCCTATGCGGATGCGGCCGCCGTGATGCTGGCGCACCTCACCCCCCGGGACGCCATGTCGCGCCACCGGGTGGGGCTCGCGCTGCCCGTGGGCATGCGCGGTAAAAAAGACACTTGGGCGGCCCGGCCCGGCAGCACTGCCTGACACCTTGCGGACAAAAAAAGGCCCTCGCCATGGCAGCCATGGCAAGGGCCTTTTGGGGTGGAAGGCTTGCGTTCCAGCCTCCACACGACGGCGTCCCGTCTCTGTGAGCGTCAGCTCCCCGCCACCTTCATGCGGTTCACCAGGATCGACCCTACCGTCTTGGCACCGTAGTTGTAGGCATCGGCGCCCACGGCTTCGATGCCCTTGAGCATGTCCTTGAGGTTGCCTGCGATGGTGATCTCGTGCACCGGGTAGGCAATCTTGCCGTTCTCGACCCAGAAGCCACTCGCACCGCGCGAGTAGTCGCCCGTCACGTAGTTCACGCCCTGGCCCATCAACTCCACCACAAACAGGCCCGTGCCCAGCTTTTGCAGCATGGCGTCCAGGTTGTCACCGCTCTGCGTCAGGCGCGAAGTCATGGTCAGGTTGTGCGAGCCCCCGGCGTTGCCCGTGGTCTTCATGCCCAGCTTGCGGGCCGAGTAGCTCGACAGGAAGTAGCCCTGCACACGGCCGCCCTGCACCACCTTGCGCGGCGCCACGCGCACGCCTTCTTCGTCAAACGGCGAACTGCCCTTGCCGCGCAGCACAAACGGGTCTTCGAGAATGTCGATGTGCTTGGGGAAGACCATCTTGCCCAGCGAGTCGAGCAGGAAGCTGCTCTTTCGGTACAGCGAGCCACCGCTGACGGCTTGCACAAAACCGCCCAGCAGGCCAGCGGCCAGGGTGGATTCGAACAGCACGGGACATTGGGTGGTGGGGATCTTGCGTGATCCGAGACGGCTCAACGCGCGCTGCGCGGCGTAGCGGCCCACGGCCTCGGGCGATGCCAGTTCAGTGGCATCGCGCATGGAGCTGTACCAGGCATCGCGCTGCATCTCGGCATTGCGGCCGGGCAGCGATGCGATGGGCGCCACCGAAAAGCTGTGGCGCGAGCTGGCATAGCCGCCGCGAAAGCCGCGCGTGTGGGCGCTGAAGAAATGGCTTTGCTGCGCCGACACACCCGCACCTTCGCTGTTGGTGATCCGGCGGTGGGTCTTGAGCGCGGCGGCCTCGCAGGCCTTGGCGATTTCAGCGGCCTCTTCGCTCGTGATGGCCCAGGGGTGGAACAGATCTAGGTCACGGTGTGTGTCCGCAGGGGCGATGTCATCGGCATCGGGCAAACCCGCCACGGGATCTTCGGCCGTGAAGCGGGCGATGTCGTACGCGGCCTGCACGGTCTGCTCGATGGCCTTGTTGGAGAAATCGGAAGTGCTGGCATTGCCACGGCGGTTGCCGAGGTAGACCGTCACGCCCAGGGATTTGTCGCGGTTGCGCTCCACGTTCTCCAGCTCGCCCTTGCGCACGCTGACCGACAGGCCGCAGCCCTCGGACGCCTCGGCGCCTGCGTCGGTGGCGCCGAGCTTTTTGGCATGGGCCAGGGCGCGGTCCACCAGGTCTTCAAAGAACGCGCGGCTGTAGCTGAAGCCGTTGTCAGGGGTGCGGGAGGTGGCAGGCGCTGGCGCAGCGGAAGCCGCGCTTTGGGCGCGCGCGGCGCGGGTGGAGGGTTTATTCATAGCGGCAGCTATGATACTTGCCGCTGTGGCGCGCTCTGCGCCGCTTCTCTTTTTGCCCCCACCCATGTCACGCAAACCCAAAAAAGGCTACTTTGTGCGAGGCCAGTTCGTTGCCGAAGGCAGCGAAATGGACATTCAGCTCAAGGCCGAACTCAAAGGCACGCCCGATGCCAGCCGCACCGATCTCAAGCGCGAAAGCGACGAACTTCAGGATCTCGGCAAAGAGCTGCTGAGCCTGCGCGCCGACCTGTTCGAGGCGGTGGGCCTGCCCGACAAGCTGGTGGACGCGCTGGCCGAGGCCAAGCGCATCACCAACTTTGAAGGCAAGCGCCGCCAGATGCAGTACGTGGGCAAGATCATGCGCAAGCTTGAACCCGAGCTGGTGCAAGCAGCCCGCCAGGCGCTGGAGGAGCAGCACAAGGGCTCGGCCACCGAAAAGATGCAGCTGCACCTGGCCGAACACTGGCGCGACCGCCTGATTGTGGATGACGAGGCCCTCGCACCCTGGATGGCCGAACACCCCGGCACCGACACCCAGCAGCTGCGCGCCCTGATCCGCCAGGCCCGCAAGGACGCACAGCCCGCCGGCAAGGAGGCCAATGTCCAGGTCTCGCAAGGCCTGGCCCCCCGCAAGGGCCGCGCCTACCGAGAGCTGTTCCAGCTGGTGCGTGAGCACCTGGGCGGCACGGGCACGGACGATGCCAGCGACATCGGCGGGGAAAACGGCGATGAGTGAGCCCATGGGCAGCCCTGCGCCCCACCACGACGCCGTGAAGATCGGCATCGTGTCCATCAGCGACCGCGCCAGCTCCGGTGTCTATGAAGACAAGGGCCTGCCTGCGCTGCAGGACTGGCTCACGCGCGCACTGCACAACCCCATCGCGTTCGAATCACGCCTGATCCCCGATGAACAGGATGGCATCAGCGCCGCGCTGGTCGAGCTGGTCAACGCAGGCTGTTGCCTGGTGCTGACCACCGGTGGCACCGGCCCCGCCCTGCGCGACGTGACGCCCGAGGCCACGCTGGCCGTGGCGCACAAGGAGATGCCGGGCTTTGGCGAGCAGATGCGCCAGATCAGCCTGAAGTTTGTGCCCACCGCCATCCTGTCACGCCAGGTGGCCGTGGTGCGCGACCAGAGCCTCATCATCAACCTGCCCGGCCAGCCCAAGGCGATTGCCGAAACGCTAGAAGGCCTGAAGGACGCCGACGGCAAGCAGATCGTGCCCGGCATCTTTGCCGCCGTGCCGTACTGCGTGGACCTGATTGGCGGCCCGTATCTGGAAACGCGCGACGAAGTCTGCAAGGCGTTCCGGCCCAAGAACGCGGTGCGAGCGCCCCGCCCGGCCTGATTTCTCAAGATTCAAAGAAAAATAGCTGCTAGTGCTTGTCTCACAAGCGCTAGCAGCTATATTTTTTATAGCAATCTGATTTTTGAATACAGCGCCGGCAAGCCGCTACTTGCCCACCAGCTCGTTGAGCTTGCCCGCCTCGAACTGCTCCTTGAGCGCCGCATCGCACGGCACGCAGTCCTTGTTCTGCGGGTTGGTGGACAGTTTCTCGATGGCCTGCCACAGCAGTGCAATCTGGTGCTCCTGCGACGAGGCGTTGTCGATCAGCCCGCGCATGGCCTGCGAGAGCGGATCGTCCTCTTGTGTGATGCCATAGGCCGTGAACTTGGGGGTCTGCTGGGGCTCCGTCACGTCGGCGCTCTGGCCTTCTTTGGACGGGATGATGCGTGCCGGAATGCCCACCGCCGTAGCGCCTGCAGGCACGGGTTTGATGACCACCGCGTTGCTGCCGATCTTGGCGCCGTCGCCCACTTCAAAGCCGCCAAGCACCTTGGCGCCCGCGCTCACCACCACGTTTTTACCCAGCGTGGGATGGCGCTTGCTGCCCTTGTAGAGCGATGTGCCGCCCAGCGTGACACCCTGGTAGATGGTACAGCCGTCGCCGATCTCGGCAGTCTCGCCCACCACCACGCCCATGGCATGGTCGAAGAACACACGCTCGCCGATCTTGGCGCCGGGATGGATCTCGATGCCCGTGAACCAGCGCGCAAAGTGCGAGATGAAGCGCCCCAACCACTTCAGGCCGTGGTGCCAGCACCAGTGCGCCGGCCGGTGCAGCCAGATCGCGTGCAAGCCCGGATAACAGGTGATCACCTCCCACGTGCTGCGCGCGGCAGGATCGCGGTCGAGGATGCACTGGATATCGGAGCGCAGGCGGGCGAACATTGGTTGTTATGGTTATTTGTAAATGGGCTGCACAGTCTATCGTTTCGCCTGCGCCGTCTCGATCATGGCTTTGGCGACACCTCTCAAGATGTGGATTTCCTCAGGGCTGAGCTGCGCGCGGTTGAAAAGCTGGTTAAGGCGGGGCATGAGCTTCTTGGGCGCGGCGGGGTCCAGAAAGCCGATGGTGGTGAGCGCCTGCTCCCAATGGCCCAGCATGCCCGCCACCTGGGCGGCGTCGGCCAGGGCGCGCGCGGGCGTGGCATCCAACACCGGGAACCCGCCCAGCGCCATGCGCCATTCGTAGGCAATCACCTGGATGGCGGCGCCCAGATTGAGGGACCCAAAGCCGGGATTGGTGGGAATGGACAGCGCCACGTGGCAGCGGTAAACGTCTTCGTTGGTCATGCCAAAACGCTCGGAGCCAAACAGGAAGGCCACACCCGCCTGGCGGGCTGCCACCGATGGGTTGGGTGCTGGTTCCTCAGAATTTTGAGTGTTTTTGGCCTCTAGCGCTTGTCCTTCAATCGCTAATAGCTCTTGTTTTAATAGCATTTCGAAATGGGCACGCGGCGCTGCCGTGGGTGGCCCGAAGTCGCGCGGGGTCATCGCTGTGGCGCACAGGTGGCTGATGCCGTCCAGCGCCTCGTCCAGCGTGGCCACGATGCGGGCGTTCTCCAGCACGTCCAGGGCGCCGCTGGCGCGCTGGATGGTCTCCTCACGCCGCAACACGTTGGGCCAGCGCGGGGCCACCAGCACCAGGTCGTCAAAACCCATGGTTTTCATGGCGCGGGCGGCAGCGCCCACATTGCCGGCGTGGCTGGTGTTGATCAGGACAAAACGGGTCTTCATGGGCAAAGGCAGGACGAGGGCAAAGGGCGGGCGGTTAGGCGAAAAGGGACACTGCGGGTAAAATTCTGCCCTCATTGTCGCCGCCCGCATCGCCGGGTCGGATCGCACCGCTCCTGATTCGCAGGCTGCCCATGCCACCGTTGCATGCGGGCACCCTGCTCACCACCACAATTTATGTCGTCCAATCTGCACCCCATGCTTAACGTGGCCATCAAGGCCGCACGCGCCGCCGGCGCCATCATCAACCGCGCGGCCCTTGACGTGGAATCGGTGCGGATCTCGCAAAAGCAGATCAACGACTTTGTGACCGAAGTGGACCACGCGTCCGAAAAAATCATCATCGAGACGCTGCTCACGGCCTACCCCGGCCACGGCATCCTGGCCGAAGAGTCGGGCACCGAATACGGCGCCAAGGATTCGGAATTCGTCTGGATCATCGACCCGCTGGACGGCACCACCAACTTCATCCACGGCTTCCCCGTGTACTGCGTGAGCATCGCCCTGGCCGTCAAAGGCAAGGTCGAGCAGGCCGTCATCTATGACCCCTCGCGCAACGACCTGTTCACATCGACCAAGGGCCGTGGCGCCTACCTGAACGAACGCCGCATCCGCGTGAGCAAGCGCACCCAGCTCAAGGACTGCCTGGTCTCCACCGGCTTCCCGTTCCGCCCGGGCGACAACTTCAAGAGCTACCTCAACATGATGAGCGACGTGATGCAGCGCACGGCTGGCCTGCGCCGCCCCGGCGCCGCCGCGCTGGACCTGGCCTATGTCGCCGCTGGTTTCACCGATGGTTTCTTCGAGACCGGCCTGTCGATCTGGGACGTGGCCGCGGGTTCGCTGCTGGTGACCGAGGCCGGTGGCTTGGTGGGCAACTTCACGGGCGAGGCCGACTTTCTGGAGCAGCGCGAATGCCTGGCGGGCAACCCCCGCATCTACGGCCAGCTGGTGCCGATTTTGGGCAAGTACAGCAAGTTTGCGAGCGCTGGCGACAAGGCGGCCGTGCGCCAGGCCGCTGCCGCAGACGCACCCGCCAGCGCTGAAGCTGAGGCTGCAGCCGATGTGGAGTCCGACACCACGGGTGCCGCCCCACAGGCCGACACCCCCAAGAGCGAAGACGCGCCGTTCTGATGTATGCCTGAGCACCGTCCCCTATCGGGACTGTGCTCAGTTCGGGTCGGGATATTTCTGGGCAATGCTGCGGAAATCTTCCGCAATGTCCACAAACGCATCCACCATGTCGGGGTCAAAGTGCGTGCCCTTGCCCCGCACGATGGTGTTGCAGGCCTGGTCGTGCGAAAACGCAGGTTTGTAGACACGCTTGCTGATGAGCGCGTCGTACACATCGGCCACGGCCATCAGGCGCGCCGACACCGGAATGGCATCCCCCGCCAGGCCTTGCGGATAGCCTGAGCCATCCCACTTTTCCTGGTGGCTGTAGGCGATCTCCTTGGACACGCTCAAAAACGCCACGCGCATGCCCAGGCGCCGCTCGGCTTCATCAATGGCGTTGCGGCCCAGCGTGGTGTGGGTTTTCATGATCTCGAACTCTTCCACCGTGAGCTTGCCGGGTTTCAGCAAGATGCTGTCGGGGATGCCGATCTTGCCGATGTCGTGCAACGGAGCGGACTTGTACAGCAGCTCGATCATGCGGTCGTTGAGCACCGGCTCGAAACGCGGGTGGTGGCGCAGCCGCTCGGCCAGCGTCTTCACGTACAGCTGGGTGCGGCGGATATGGTTGCCGGTTTCGTTGTCGCGGGTCTCGGCCAGCGAGGTCATGGCCATGATGGTCACGTCCTGGATGGCCTGCACTTCCAGCGTGCGCATGGCCACTTCGCGCTCCAGGTAGGAGCTCTTGTCGCGCAGGAAATCCGCCGTGGCCTTGAGCGCCAGATGGGTATTGACCCGCGCCAGCAGGATGGGCGGGCTGATGGGCTTGGTGATGTAGTCCACCGCGCCCAGGGCCAGGCCCATGCGTTCGTCATCGGGATCGGAGCGCGCCGTGAGGAAGATCACCGGGATGTCGCGCGTAGCCGGTGCTGCCTTCAGGCGCCGGCAGACCTCGTAGCCATCCATCTCCGGCATCATGATGTCCAGCAGGATCAGGTCGGGAGGTGTGCCCGACTGCGCAATCTTCAGGGCCTTCTCGCCATGGTTGGCCACCTTCACCAGGAAATGCTCGCGCAGCAGGCTGCCCATGAGGGTGAGGTTGTCGGGCGTGTCGTCCACCACCAGCACCGTGGCGATCGGCTTGTCAACAAGAACGGCCTGCGGGGAGGCAAAGGGCGCGTTATCCATGGAAGTTCCTGGGTGTGGTGCCGCTCAAGGGGTATGAACGGCAGGGTATTCGGGGCCTGACACGGCGGCCATCGCCTCCAGTGCCTGCTCAAAATCAAAATTCAGGGTGTGCATCTCGACCACCGCAAAGGTGTGCCCCAACGCGGGCTTGAGCACCTGGACATTGTGTTGGAAAAACTCGGAGGCCGCTGGGTCGTCCTGCTCCAGCAGGCCGCGCAACTGTTGCAGGGCCCCTTCGGAATCCAGCGCTTTCAGCCCCGCCGCTGCAGAGGCGTCCGGCCCGTGCGGCTGCCCGGCTTGCGGCCCATGCATCCACGCCTGCAATCCCGCCAGCACGGGCCGCAACGCGGCGCCCAGGTTGGCCCCGAGTCCGACGATCACATCCACAGGGGCCCCGCTGCGGAGGCCCTGTTCCAGCGCTTGCGCGTGGGCCGACACCTCCTGCGCGCCAATGTTGGCCGCCACCGAGCGCAGGGTGTGGGCCAGGCGCTCTGCCAGCACCGTGTCTCCGTTGGCGACGGCTTGCTCCAGGTCCGCAAGCACCGGCGACTGCCCTTGCACAAACCGCCGCAGCATCTCGGCATAGAGCCCCGGCCTGCCCAGGGCGCGCTCCAGGCCCAGCGACGTGTCCAGGCCCGCCACGGTGGGGAAGGACGGCGCCGGGGCAGCGTTGGCGGTGGCCGGAGCCATGGCGTCAGCCTCCGTGCCTGCGCCGGTGCGGACCGCACCGCCCACCAACGCCTGGCCCAATCCCGGCCGGGGCCGAATCCATCGGCCCAATGCGGCCCATAGCGCCGCAGGCTCGATGGGTTTGGCCACATGGTCGTTCATGCCGGCGGCAAAGCAGCGCTGGCGATCAGCCTCCATGGCGTTGGCGGTCATGGCCACGATGGGCAGGTGAACATGGCGCGGGTCGCGGCGCAGTTGCCGCGTGGCGGTTTCGCCGTCCATGACAGGCATCTGCATGTCCATAAGCACCACGTCGTAGGCCTTGCGCTCAATGCGATCAAGGGCGATCTGGCCGTTCTCGGCCACATCGACGGCAAAACCGGCTTCGAGCAAGAGTTCAACCGCCACCATCTGGTTGAGCTCGTTGTCCTCCACCAGCAGCACCGACGCACCCCGGATTGCCAGCGGCAGCTCGTCTGCCGCAGGCGCGGGGGTGACCACGCGGCGTGGGCTGTAGGTGGAGTGTTCCAGCGGCTGCATCAGCGTGTCGAACAGCAGCGAGGCGTTGACGGGCTTGATCAGCACCGTGTCGATGCCCTGCGCGCGGGCGGCGCGCATCACGTCCTCCCGCCCGTAGGCTGTCACCATGAGCATCTTGGGCACCTGCGCCATGCCCAGGCCCCGGATGTGGCCCGCCAGCTGGATGCCGTCCATGCCCGGCATGTGCCAGTCGAGCAGCAGCAGGCCAAACGGCTGGTGCCGTGCCATGGATTCGCGCAGGCGCTCAAGGGCTTCCAGGCCCGAATGGGCCTGCTCCACCTCAAAGCCCATGGCCAGCAGCATGTCGGACAGCACGGTGGCCGCCGTCTGGTTGTCGTCCACCACGAGCACTCGGCGGCCCCGCAGGTCAGGGGGTGGCAGCAGCACGCGCGCGGGCGCCCCGCGTTCAAGCGGCACGGCCACCCAGAACGTGGAGCCCTGGCCATAGGTGCTCTCCACACCGACCTCGCCCCCCATCAACTCCGCAAGGCTCTTGCAGATGGCCAGCCCCAGGCCCGTGCCGCCATAGCGGCGCGTGGTGGAGGTGTCTGCCTGCTGGAAGCTCTGGAACAGCCGCCCCATCTGTTCCGGCGTGAGCCCGATGCCGGTGTCGCGCACTTCAAAACGCAGCATCAACCGATTGCCCGCGGCCTCCAGCACCCGCACGGCGATGCTGATCTCGCCCGTCTCAGTGAACTTGATGGCGTTGTTGGCAAAATTGATGAGGATCTGGCCCAGGCGCAGCGAATCGCCCACCAGATTGGGGGGCACGTCGGCCGCCACATCGCAAACCAGCTCCAGGCCTTTGGCACCGGCCTTGTAGCCCACCACGTCGGACACACTCTCCAGCATGCGGTCGAGCACGAAGGGCTGCTTCTCCACCATGAGCTTGCCCGCCTCGATCTTGGAGAAATCCAGGATGTCGTTGATCACGCCCAGCAGGTGCTGGCCGGCCTGCTGGATCTTGCTCACGTAGTCGTGCTGGCGCTCTGTCAGGCCAGACTTGAGCGCCAGGTGCGACATGCCGATGATCGCGTTCATGGGCGTGCGTATCTCATGGCTCATGTTGGCCAGAAAATTCGACTTGAGTGCGGTGGACTCCTCCGCCAGTTCCTTGGCGCGGCGCAGGTCCTGCTCGGCGCGCTGCCGGTCGGTGATATCGACAAAGGTGCCGATGGCCCCACCCGGCGAGCCATCGGGCCGCGAGAAACCGTGCAGCCAGAACAAGGTGTGGTGCACCTTTCCGTCCGCATACGGCAGGTCCACCTCCTTGTGCACCGACTGGACCCCATGCAGGGCCTCCTGGGCATCTGCATCAAAGCGTTCCCGCTCAGCCTCAGGGAGGAACTTGAGGTCCAGCACGGTCTTGCCGATCAAGGCCTCGCGCTGTACGCCAAAGGCCTGCTCATAGGCGCGGTTGAAACCGATGTAGCGGCCATCTGCGTCCTTGTAAAACAGCGGCACGGGGATGGCGTCAATGAGTGCCTGCTGAAAATCAAGCTGCTCGGCCACACGGGCCTCCAGCAGCTTCTGGTCGTGGATGTCCACATTGACACCCACCACCCGCACGGGTTTGCCGGCATCGTCGCGGAAGATTCGGGCGGCAGACAGGAACCAGCGCACTTCGCCATCGGGCCGCACGATGCGCCAGGAATCGCGCAGATCGGGGGCGCCGCTCGCAAGGCATTGATCAAAGTACGACGCTGCGCGGTCCCTGTCGTCCGGGTGCAGGCACTCCATCCAGTCGCGCTTGCTGCGCCCCTGCGCCTGGGGCGGCAAGCCGAGCATGGCGACCAGTTTTTCGCTCCACAGCACCTCGTCTGCGACCAGATCAATGTCGAACACGCCAATCTTGCCAGCCTCCTGTGCCAGCTCCAGACGGTCCTTGGCCTGCTGCATGGCGATCTCTGCCCGCCGCTGCTCGCTGACATCTTCGATCACCCAGATGGATGCACTCCGGAAACCATCCATCTGCAGGTTGCGGCCCGCCATCCGCGCTTCGAACCGACTTCCGTCCAGTCGGCACAGCGTTGTGGTTTGGCGCACGGCCCGCCCTGCAGTCAGCACCGGGCCCACATCGGCGTAAAAACGCTTTGCAAATTCACCGCGTCCGAGCAATGCCGCCACGCTCAGTCCGAGCAGGTCTGCCGCGGAGCCTCCCATCAGTTCCACAAACGCGGGATTGAACTGCCGGAACTTGCCATCTCCCACCAGCGCGATGGGGGGCGCGTTGTCAAAGATGGCTGTCTGCTGCTCCAGCAACTCGTTGAGCAGTCGTTCGCGCCGCTCCAGCTCCTTCTGGGCCTGGATGCGCCCGGAGACATCTTCATGCAGGCCGACAATGGCAATGCGGTTGCCACGCTCGTCAAACACCGGCGACAGCGTGGCCTCATCGTGGTAGATGCCCCCATCCTTGCGGCGATTGACAAACTGCCCTTGCCACGAGCGGCCTGACAGCAGCGTGGACCACATCTCCTGGTAGGTTTGCGCGGGGGTCTGGCCACTGGCCACCACCGACGGCTTCTTGCCCCGCACCTCTTCCAGCGTGTAGCCCGAGCTGCGCTCGTACTGCGGATTGACCCAGTCGATGCGGCCTTCTCCGTCGGTAATGACCACCGAGACCGGGCTGCTCCCGAGCGCGGCGCCCACAACCCTGAAGCGCTCCAGCGCAGCACCCATCCGGGCGCGGCTGCGCAGCAGATCCAGCAGCAGCAAGCCCAGCAGGAACAACAGCACGAAGGCGACCCCTCCCACCTTCATGCGCTCAGACCAAGGCACCAGGACACTCACATCGTCCAGCATCGCCAGTTGCCACTGGCCTCCCGGGTCACCCCAGTCGATGTGGCGGCGCTCTACCGCGTAGGACACCCCGTTGAGGACGACCTCGCCCGCATCCGGCGCAAACGGCAGGGAAGAAGCCAGCCCCTTGTCGAAGTGGCTGCCAAACTGGCGGGACGCCCGGATCGAATCAATGCGCGCCTGGGTGAGCGGCGGGGCCACGGCAAACAGCCACTCGGGCCGCGTGGAGGCAAACACCACGCCTTGGGGAGACAGCAGCACGGTGGGCATCTCGGTACGCTTGAGCACCTCGTCAAACAACTCGAAACCCACTTTGAACATCACCACGCCGATGATGGAGCTGGACGGCGTCTCGTTTTCATACAGAGGTGCAGCGTAGTAGAGCCCCCGCTCCTGCGAGTTGCTGCCGATGGCGGCGTACACGCTGATGGCCCCCTTGATGGCCTGCTGGAAATATGGGCGGAACGCCAGGTTGAGACCGGTGGAGCGGGTGCCCGGCGTCTCGTGGGCCACCACGGTGCCGTCGGCGGACATGACATAAACCCCGTTGACCAGAAACCGCCCACGCGCTACCCCCAGCCGCGCAAGGGCTTCGGGGTCATCCGGCGCCAGCTGACCCAGGGCCATGGCCTTGAGCATCGGTTCGCTCAGCCCGAGCAGCGACACCGCGCCCAGCATGCCACCACCCGTGATCCGGGCTTGCAGGGTGTCCACCGTCTGCTGCAGCAACTTGGCGCGCTCGGCCGCGCGCTCGGCGCCTTGCCAGTGCATGGCCCCCAACACCACCAGCCACGCCCCCACCAGCGCCGCGGCCACTACCAGCACCAGGCCACGCACGCCAGGGGCATTGCGGTCCAACACCTTGTCCAGAAACCCGCCTACGCCCTCACCCACCCGCGTCACTCCGAACCTCCGACCAGGCCCAAGAAACATATCTGGCAAAACTTAACGCGTGGGGTACAACAAGGCATCAATATCCCCCACCGGCCCGGGCCGGCCAAAAAGAAACCCCTGAAACCCCTCGCACCCATGCAGCCTCAGAAAACTCAGCTGCCCCGTCGTCTCCACCCCCTCGGCCACCACCTCCAGGTCCAGGCTCTTGGCCAGCGCCAGGATCGTCCTCACGATCGCCGCGTCGTTCGGGTCCGAGAGCACGTCCCGCACGAAGCTCTGGTCGATCTTGACCTGGTCCAGCGGCAGCCGCTTGAGGTAGCTCAGGCTGGAGTAGCCGGTGCCGAAGTCATCCAGCGCAAACCCCACGCCTTCGCTTTTGAGCTGCACCATGCGGGCGATGGTGTCTTCGATGTCTCCCAGCAGCAGGCTTTCGGTGAGTTCGAGCTTGAGTTTGCGGGGGTCGGCGTTGTGGCTCTTGAGGGTCTGCAGCACTTCTGCCACGAAGCCCGGTTGCCGGAACTGCCGGGCGCTGACGTTGACCGAGATGGACAGGTGGGCGGTGGCTTCGTGCTGGCCCCAGCGCTGCAGTTGTTCGC
>NZ_AFBG01000019.1 GCF_000204195.1 Acidovorax radicis N35 | reverse complement strand
ACTGGTTGCTGACTCCACCCGCCAGCGCCGGATGTAGTCGGTGACGGCGCTGTAGCCGCCGCGGTAGCCTTGGGCCTGTATCTGAGCAAACAAGGCACGGCCGCTGCGCCGTCCATGCTTGGGGCGATGGCTGTCGGTTGTGAGCGCTTGATGCAGGATCGGCTCGAACGCAGTTAGCTTGCCATCGAGCTTCACCCGCTCGTACTTCGGGGCAACATCGCCGGGCGCCTTGAGCCACTTCTTGACCGTGTTGCGCGACAGGCCCGTGCGCTTTGCGATCTCGCTGAGGGAGAGTTGGTCGCGCAGCCTCATGCGCCTGACCTTGCCAATCATGTCCATGGTGATCACCTTGAATCCCCTGCTGAAATTCTCAGCAGGTCAGTGGAACACCCTGGTCAATATTGGATTGGCACTTTGCGGTTTAGCTGGTCAAGATTGCATCGGCACCAACAGATAGACAGAGCTTCTGCGCAGCGCTGTCGCATTGGCGTGATCCTGACGCGCAAATGTGCTGGCTGGATCGGCCGCCTCAGCTGCAGATCTGTCGCTATCTGGATGGGGCAGTGCAGGAGGGAATGTTGGGGCGAGGTTGGCAGATCGAGCGTTTCCGAGAAGGGGACGCCATACCGCTCACGCTTCTTCCGCTGCTGCGCGGGCGAGGAGCGCTGATGCACGACATCGAAGGGCTGTCAAAGCTGTTTGGCGACGTCACGGGTGCGTGTGCGGTCAGGATCCGCTTTGAGGTGATATCCAGCGTGCAGTGTCCTCGTTTCCACGTCGACAACGTCAAGGCCCGCCTTTTGTGCACCTACAGGGGGATTGGAACGCAGTGGCTGGACGAGCGAGACGCTGATCGCTCCAAGCTGGGCGGCGGCGCGGGGGGCCTGTCCGATGAAGCCTCCGGGCTCATTCTGCATCCCGCTGCGGTGCGCACGCTTACTCCCTTTGCCATTGCTCTTCTCAAGGGGAGGCAGTGGGCTGGCATCAAGGAGCGGGGCGCCATCCACCGTTCTCCCCCGATGTCGCCAATGCATGGACCTCGGGTGTTGGTGGCCATCGACGCCCTATGACCAGACCGTTGATTGCAATCCCATCCATGACCACTGAGAGAACTCACGAATATGTCCACTGAACTCGTTTCGCATGCCAGGCTTCTGCCGGTCACGGTCCTGTCCGGCTTTCTTGGTGCTGGTAAGACTACTTTGCTCAACCACATCCTGAACAACCGCGAGGGGCGTCGCGTCGCGGTCATCGTCAACGACATGTCCGAAGTGAACATCGACGCTGAGCTGGTTCGCCAGGGCGGAGCAGAACTCTCGCGCACCGACGAGAAGCTTGTCGAGATGAGCAACGGCTGCATCTGCTGTACCTTGCGCGAAGACTTGCTGATCGAGGTGGAGCGGCTGGCGCGGGAGGGTAAGTTTGACCAACTCGTGATCGAGTCCACCGGCATCTCCGAGCCGCTACCGGTGGCAGAGACCTTCACCTTTGCAGGCGAGGACGGTAAGAGTCTCTCGGATATTGCGCGTCTGGACACCATGGTCACCGTGGTGGACGCCTACAACTTTCTCAAGGACTACAGCTCACGTGACAGCCTGCAATCGCGCGGCGAATCGCTGGGTGAGGAAGATCAGCGAACGGTGGTCGATCTGCTGGTCGAGCAGATCGAGTTTTGCGACGTGATCGTGCTCAACAAGGTGGATCTGATCACAGCGGGGCAGCGTGAGCAACTGATGGCCATCCTGCACGGGCTCAACCCGCGCGCGAAGATCGAGGTATCGGCGTTCGGCAAGGTGGCACTTGCATCGGTTCTCGACACCGGCCTATTCGACTTCGAGCAGGCATCGCAGGCGCCGGGGTGGCTCAAGGAACTGCGCGGTCAGCACACGCCAGAGACCGAGGAATACGGCATCGGCACCGTAGCCACCTTGTCACCAGGCGCAGGTTTGAATGAGTTACCCGTCAGGTCGTCGTCCCGCAGATCTGAAAACTTGGCGACTGGTACGTCGATCTTGCACACCGAATCCTTGATGGTGTTGGCCCGCGCGCGGGCTGACTGCACAAGCGTCTTTGTCGCGGCGCTCGCCGGTTTGATGTTCTTGACCATCGTAGATGTGTGTCGGCCCATGCTTGCCGATATTGCGCTGGGGCGTTCAGCAGCCGTCACGAGATGGCACCGGCTTCCGCTTGGAACTTTTTCGCCTGGCTCCGCATGCCGTCCGCGATAGGAGTCCAGATGCGCTCCGGGAAGGCTTCGGGTAGTTGTGCCTCGACAACATCGAGAGCTACATCGACCTGCTCGACCAAGCCCAGCATTCCTTCCCAAACTGCTGGTCCACCGTTCTTCATGGCCAAGTCGTACCAGTGGCGTGCACGAATGCCGTAGACGTCGTAGTGCGCGTTCTTCGATCTCAGCGCCATGGCCAGGCGCACGTCGCGCAGGTGCAATTGTCCGCGGCCCTTGCCGACATACGGCCAGACTGACAGCACGTCGTACAAGGGCGTCATTTCGTAGGTGTTGCCCTGCCGCAGGAAGATCGAGAAGTTCTTGGCGTGTCCGTCGGGCGCCGCCATGAGCCAGAAGGCCAACTGAGCAAGTTGGAAGGCCAGCCGATCCGTGGTGGCGTCCTCGCTTCCAGCCAGCAGCGCCAGGCCCGCCGCGATGGACGGACCACCATCGCTTTCATATTTCAGTCGCGGGGGCAGGCCGATTGCTTGGCAGAAATCCTCCTGGGGTAGCCGGGCAATCCACTTGTTATCGTCCATCCATTCCCGGTCGAAGCGCTCCACGATCAATGCGCGCTGGTCCTCAAAGCTGGCCATTTCGGTGTGGGCCATTGGCAGGCCGAGCGCGCCGATGATCTGGGCGCACAGCCATTCGTTCTCCACCGAGTCGAACATCTCCACCCGGCTCGTGTTGGCAATCACCCCGAGCGGAAGCTTGAAGATGTGGGTGCTCGGGGTTGCTCCGAGGGGGCGGCACCATTGGCCGTCCACCCGTGTGAAGGCGGTTTTTTCCTGCGCACCGGCCAGCGAAATTCGGAATACAGGTGCCTCGTCGCCGGGACGCATGTGCGGATCGGCGGGAACAGCGTGCAGGGCTTGGGCAACTTCCGCCTCGGTCAGCGCTTGGCACTCCACGCGGTCCCATCCGTCCGGCGTGGTTTCTTCGGGCAGCAACTGCACGGCGCCCACACAGTCGCGGCCAATGGCTTCCAGCAAGGAGAAGGCGTCCAGCGTTCGGGTCTTGAAGCGCCGTCCGATGCGCTCTCGGATGTGGTCGTTGTCAGGCAGCAGGTTGTCGAAGTAGTTCGCCACCACCTCGCCCTTGATCTCCAAGGTGCGGGTGATCGGCAGCGACAGGGACAGCGGCCGCGACTTCCCGGACTCCAGCCACGAGGGTGCGTATGTGAAGCTGTGGGTGCCGCGGGTGACCTGCCAGGTGCCGACCCATTCGCCGTTCATCCAGGCGTTGAGTGCAGCCATTACCAAGAGCCTTTTTTGGGCCGAATGACGAAGTTGCGCCGGGACGTAGGGGCAACATCCATCGTCGGATTGGCATCGCGGACCGCCTGGGCGTCGGATGAGGCCGTGCCGTCGCTGCGGCTGACGAGGGCGGACTTCGGCGGGTACCTGCCTGCGCTGGTTAACGGCTCTACGCGCCATTGACCGCCGGAAGGTGTCTTGATATCAAGCTGCGGCACGGGCTTCTTTTTGGGAAGGAGGGCGGATTCGGATGCAAGCGACCTTGCACCGGGGGAAAACCGGTCTGACGCGCCGTCCGCACTATCGTCGCGCAGCACCATTGAGACGCTCAGAGCGGACAGCACCTTCATCAGTTGGTCTACGCTGACGACCCCTGGGTTGTTCTCGATTTCTGCGATCCGTGCCTGCCCCACCCCGAGCAACTTCCCAAGGGCCGCTTGCGTCAAGCCACGCGCCTTGCGCAGAGCTCTCAGGTGCTCACGGAGTTGGCTTGGAAAGTGGACAGGAAAGTTCATACGGCTTATGTATTAAAGCCAATATACACGCCATGACCAATAATTTCAACATACTGGCTATGGTGCATGTTGTGAAAAAACTTGCCAGAACCGATATGTCAAAGTCCTGATGGCGCCATCCGGCGAAGTCCAGCGTGCTCCAGGAGTGTCATAATGGGCTGCGAGCAAGGTGGTTCGATTCCACATGCTTCTTCGGACAGTTTGGTGTACCCAGCGGTGTACCCAAGGAACTGGAAGAGTGGGAAAAAGTGAGTGTTGGCGCGGGTTCCAGGGACTTTTTAGAACCAGCCCCAGCCACCATTCAACAATCCGCAGACGTCCACAGGCGTCTAGCAGATGCAAAAAGCCCTAAGTAAATCAACTGCTTAGGGCTTTTTTCTTGTCCGCAGGTGTTTATGTTGTCCGTGCCAAGCCAGCCACTTGTGGGGGCAACTTTGGGGGCAACGGCTCAATTCGGGACAGCTGTCCTCAAAAGTTGCCCCAATGCCTCTGGCAGACACCACAATTCACCGCGTTCTTCGCGGCATCCAGTACATAAGCCCTTGATCCCTAAAGGATTCAAGGGTTTTTGCATTGAGCGTCTCCCTGCCTGGCCGATGCGGCCACGCATACAGCCAGGCTCGGCATCGGCAGAGGCTGTCGGCGCGCAGTGGACGCCCGCCTCGTTTGCCTTCCCCATAGTGCGGTTTCGCAGACCCTGCCGCCCCCGGGCAGCGCAAAGCCAGGCGTGGCTTTCCGAACAGGTTTCTGGGCGTTGTGTGTAGCGGGATCGGACGGGTTTTGAGCGTCGCGAAGCCGCCGGGCAGAGCGGCCCTGGGTGCTGTCATCCCAGGACCCCATGTCGCCCAAATGGGGGACATACAAATGGGCACGACTCAGATAGTCTTTCCCGGCTTTCAAGGGGAGGACGGGGTTTGGACTTTGTACACGTTCGGCCGGTTGGCGTCCCCTGTTCAATCTCCACATCGCAAGACCATGACGAAACCGACGAACCGCGCGGCCCCAGTCCGCCTCCCCTTCGCCGCCATACGCGCGTCCGCTCCAACTCCCGCGTATCGGCTGGTCCGTCCGGCGAGCCTTGGTCTCGCAGCCCTCCTTTGGCAGATCAACGCCGGCGCTGCCGTGGGCTGGAATGTCGATGCATCCATGGCCGCCCCCAGAGCGCAGCATGCAGGCGCTTTGATGGACGATGGTTCGGTCGCTGTTTTTGGTGGCGTCAACCGGGACGGGTTCGTCGGAGGCAGCGAGCGCTATGCCGGGGCGGCTTGGACCTCTCTGGGGCTCCATGGGATTGAGGGCAATGTGACGGAGGCGGTCACGCTGGGGACCGGCCATGTGCTCGTCCGGTCGGACGGCAGCCTGAGCGCACGGCTGTACGACCCTGTGGCCAACACCTGGGCTCCCGGGGGGACGCAGACTGTATCTCGCAGCCTGCCGTCGATGACGCTGCTGGCCAACGGCAAGGTCCTGGTGGCGGGGGGCACTAACCTCGCCACAGCAGAACTGTACGACCCGCAGACCCGCAGCTGGACGGCGACAGGCAGCATGTCGGTGGTGCGCCGTGGACACGGGGCTGTGCTGCTGCGCGACGGCCGCGTTCTGGTGGCTTCAGGGTACAACAACGTCGCTGGCGAAGTGCCGGTGGCTGAAATTTATGACCCAGCCACTGGCACTTGGGCGGCGGTGGCTCCCCCGCTGGTGCCGCGCCACTATGCCAGCCTGACCCTGCTTCCGGATGGCAGGGCGCTTCTGGCAGGGGGATTCACGGCGGGTGGCGTCACCACGCATGCAGAAATCTATGACCCGTTGTCCAACACCTGGACCGTCACTGGTGCCCTGAGCTTTGCCCGCAATGGTGCAATGGGTTCGCCGCTGGCCCATGCCACGGTGCTTGCCTCAGGCCGGGTGTTGATGGCTGGTGGCTCGGATGGTGCGAGAAACACGCAGCCTGCCGCAGAGCTCTATGACCCCGCATCGGGCACGTGGGCGGCCGCTGGGTCGATGGCGACGGGTAGGGAGAATGGCACGGCCAACCTGTTGCCCAACGGCGACGTGCTGCTGGCGGGTGGATACAACAGCAATCCCACCCTGACCTTCCACAGCACGGTCGAACGTTACACACCGGCCGTGCCCCCGGGGCCTGCGCCGGTGCTGGATGCGCTGCCGCTGCTGCTGCAGCGCGCCGGTGCTGCGCTGACCTTCACGGGCACCGATTTCAAGGGCGCTACGGGCACAAGCACGCCCCAGCTCCAGTTGCAGCGCGCAGAGAACGGAGCGATCCATACGTGGTCCCCGGTCAGCCATACCGCCAACAGCTTCACGTCGCCCGCCCTGGGCACTTTGCCGGCCGGGTTGTACATGGCGAGGTTGGTCGTGGATGGCGTGCCCTCCGTGGCACGGCTGGTCCGGTTTACCGACCCTGTGGGTACACCCATGGGCACACCAGGCGATGGGCAGGCGACCGTGAGCTGGGCGCCGCCCGTCGACACCCGTGGCAATCCGCCGGACGGTTACACCGTTACCTCCAGCCCCGCCAGTGCGGGTTGCACCGCCACGGCGCCTTTGACGGTTTGCACGGTGCCGGGGCTGGCGAATGGCACCCCCTACACCTTCACGGTGCAGGCGCAGCACCCCAATGGCCCAGGGCCCTTGTCGGTGGCCTCTGCGCCTGTGACGCCTGGGACCCGGCAGTACAGTGGGCCTACGCCGGGGGGGGGCATCATCAACGTAGTGGTCGGGGGCGGTGGGGCTACCTGCACCCTGATTGGGGTGGACACCTACGCGACGACACCCCCCGCAGGCGCACCGCCACAGCTTTCTTTTCCGTATGGCGTATTCCGGTTTCGGGCCAGCGGCTGCGTGAATGGAAGCACGCTTCAGGTCGCCATCACCTACCCGAACCCTCTTGCGCCGCAAACGGAGTTCTGGAAGCATGGTCCTGCAACTCCCGCAGCTGCAGCCACATGGTTTGAATACCCCGGGGTCACGCTCAGCCCTGATCGTAGGACGGTGACTTACTCCATCACCGACAACGGGGTGGGCGACAGTGACAGCGCCAGCGGTGTCATCCTGGACCCGTTTGGCGCTGCGGTGCTTGCCGGAAACCCTGTCGCGGTGCCCACGCTTTCTCCCGCCGGGCTTTCACTCACAGCCTTGTTGCTCGCTGCCTTGACGGGCTGGGGCCGCAGGGCGAAGCGCTTCGGAAGATAGCGCCCTCGCAGCGGCCGGGCAATGCTGGCTGCGTCCATGCAAAAGCCCCGACATCACTGCCGGGGCTGTTGCACTGTGAGCCCCAGAACCTGCCCTGGGGCCTCGTTCATGGCATCCGATGCGGTGAGGGCTCTCACAGTTGGTTATCATTGAAGCAGTTTTTTGGAGGCAGCTCTGGGGACCACTGGCTTGTTTTCAAAGTCGTCGTTTCCAGCGTTTGTGCGGGTTCTAGGCGTTCTTTGGTAGAGCCCCCGCCACCCAATAAAAGCCCTTGATTTTTGCCAATCAAGGGCTTTTTCCATTCTGAATGCGGCGCTGGGTTGTGCCTTGGGTGTGCTTTTTACAGGGCGCCTCTCCAGCGCCCCGGTTGCTCGAAACGGGTTTTCCCGCGGCGCCGCATTCGATGTTTGTGCCCACCCAGGCAGTCGCCCGTGCGTGCAGACCCGTCCCCATCGTTTCGACATTTGACCCATGCCCCTTTTGAAGGACACCACCCTCGGTATCGACTTTGGCACTTCCAACTCCGCGATGGCCGTGCGCCAGGGGGCGGGGTTGGCGCGGATGATTTCGCTGGAGGGGAGTGCGCACACACTGCCCACCGCGTTGTTTTTTAATGCCGAGGACCATCGCACGCACTTTGGCCGGGATGCCGTGGGGCAGTACCTGGCGGGCACCGAGGGGCGACTGATGCGATCGCTCAAGAGCCTGCTCGGCAGTGCGCTGCTCCAGGACAAGACGGCGGTGCACAACAAGATGGTGAGCTACCAGGACATCATCAGCCTCTTCTTGCGCATGCTGGTGCAAAAGGCGCGCGATGAGCTGGGCGGCATGCCCGCCCGGGTGGTGATGGGGCGCCCGGTGCATTTCGTGGACGGGGATGCCGACCGGGACCAGCAGGCGGAAGATGCGTTGCGCCAGGCGGCACTGGACGCGGGGTTTGCCGAGGTGTCGTTCCAGCTGGAGCCGATTGCCGCAGCGCTGGACTACGAGCAGCGCATCGCGCACGAGTCGCTGGTACTGGTGGTGGACATTGGGGGCGGGACGTCGGACTTCACGGTGGTGCGGCTCGGGCCTGAGCGCATGGCGCGCGCTGAGCGCGGCAGCGACGTGCTGGCCACTACCGGCGTGCACGTGGGTGGCACCGACTTTGACCGGCGGCTGAGTCTGGACCTGTTGATGCCCTTGCTGGGATTTCGGCATACCGGGCCCACGGGGCGCGAGGTGCCCAGCCGGGTGTTCTTTGATTTGTCCACCTGGCACCTGATCCAGTGGTTGTACTCGCCGCGCGCGCTGCGCGATGCGCAGAACCTGCGCACGGACTATTCAGACGCACGGCTGCACGCGCGGCTCATGCGGGTGCTGCACGAGCGCCTGGGGCACCGCATGGCCAACACGGTGGAGCAGGCCAAGATTGCAGCCTCGCTGGCCGATGCCGAAGCGCCCATGCCACTGGACTGGATCGAGGCTGGACTTGGCGCCGCCGTGACGCCGGAGGGACTGGCACAGTTTCTGTTGCAACCCCTCGAACAGGTGGTGGCCTGCGCGCACGAATGCGTTCAGCTGGCGGGCCTGGGTCTGCAGGGGCTTGATGCGATCTATCTCACCGGGGGCTCGTCGGCCCTGCGGCCGCTGCGCCAGGCGCTCAAGGCCGCGTTTCCCGCTACCCCGCAGGTCGAAGGCGATCTGTTCGGCGGGGTGGCGGCCGGATTGGCAGTGTCGGGGCGATAGATCTGGAAGAGGTGCAGCGGCGCCACGGCCGATGGGGGGAGTTCGCCGTAGCGAGTAGGTTTGCTATTGAAAATATAGCTGCTTGCGCTTTCCTATCAAGCGCTAGGTGCTATTTAGCCTCAAATCCAAGGCTTCGTCAGTCTCCGGCGTCGCCTGCTTCGTCTTCATCGTCCGCACCGCTGCGCTTCCACGCCAGTGCCGTGTCGTACAGCACGTTGCGCGATGCACCCGTGATCTCGGCTGCCAGGCGCACGGCGGTTTTCAGTGGCAGCTCCTGCACCAGCAGGCGCAACACGCGCAGGCTGGCGCCATCGTCGCTGGCCACCGCCACCGGGTGCAGCAGCACCACAAACTCGCCGCGCGAGCGCTGGGGGGCGCCGTCGAGCCACGCCGTGAGCTCACGGGCGGGCCGTGTGGTCACTTCCTCGAACTGTTTGGTCAATTCCCGCGCCAGGGTTACCGGGCGATCGCCCAGCACCGCCAGAGCCTGGGCCAGTTCGTTGATGCGGTGGGGGGCTTCGAGCAGCACCACGCAGCGCGGCTCGTGGGCCAGCTGCTGCGCAATCACCGTGGCGCGTTCGGCATTCTTGACGGGCAGAAAGCCCGCAAACACGAAGCCGCCATGTTCGGTGCTGTGGGCCACGGCGCCTGCCACGCTCAGCGCCGTGGTGATGCTGCTGGCGCCGGGCAGGGGCACGGCACGCAGGCCGGCCGCCTGCACGGCGGCCACCAGCCGGGCACCGGGGTCGCTCACGCCAGGCGTGCCTGCGTCGCTCACATACACCACGCGCTGCCCCTGCTGCAGCCGCTGCACCACGTTCTGGGCAGCCTCGGCCTCGTTGTGCTGGTGCACGGCCAGCAACTGCGCGGCACCTTTGTCGATGCCGTAGGCGCGCAGCATGGATTGTGTATGGCGCGTGTCCTCGCAGGCCACGGTGTCGGCCATCTGCAGCACATGCAGCGCGCGCAAGGTGATGTCGGCCAGGTTGCCGATGGGCGTGGCCACCACGTACAGGGCGCCCTCGGGATAATGCTGCGCAGCCGCCGCTTCGCGCGCGGCGCCCTGGGCTGAAGCGAAAGATGCGCTCAATGAAATTCCTTGGAAAGAGAAAACCGGCGGGGGCACCCGGTCTGGCTGCCAAAACCACCACCACGCGTGAACGCGGCAATGTGGCGGAGGACCAGGCCCTGGCCCATCTGCAGGCAGCCGGCCTGCAACTGGTGGTGCGCAATTATCGGACGCCCGGGCGTGGTGGTGGCGAGATCGACCTGGTGATGCGCGAACGGGACGGCACGCTGGTGTTTGTCGAAGTGCGCAGCCGTGCAGGCAGTGCCTTTGGGGGCGCTGGGGCCAGCATCAGTGCCACGAAGCAGCAGCGCATCATTTTTGCAGCCCGGCACTACCTGCTGCGCATGCCTTCCCCGCCGCCCTGCCGCTTTGACGTGGTGCTGGTCGAGGCATCGACGCAGTGGCTCAAGGCGGCCTTCGATGCGCAGTAGGTGCGTCCGTCCCCCATGGCCATTTTGGGCGCCAGCGCAATGCCGGTGACTACGGTTTGCTACAAAAGCTGTAACACGCGGCGGGTATCATCGGGCCCTCATGCTTGAGCAACGCATCCAACAGCATTTCATCGACAGCGCTGACCTGAAGTACCAGGCCGCGCAGGTTTTGAGCCATCCCATCGCCGCCGCCGTGCAGGCCGTCCTGGCCTGTGTGACCAGCGGCGGCAAGGTGATGGCCTGCGGCAATGGCCCCTCGGCCGCCGAGGCGCAGCAGTTCGCCGCGTTCTGTGTGGCCGGTTTCGAGCGTGAGCGGCCCGAGCTGGCGGCGCTGGCCCTCACGTCCGACAGCACCTTGCTCACCGCTGCGGCGGGCGGCAGCCACGATGCCGCGCAGCAGTTTGCCCGCCAGGTGCGGGCGCTGGGCCAGGCGGGGGACGTGCTGCTGGCCCTGTCGGTCACCGGCAACGACGCCAACCTGCTGGCCGCCGCCGAAGCCGCCCACGAGCGCGACATGACCGTGGTGGTGCTGGCTGGCCGCACGGGCGGCAAGCTGGCCGCCATGTTGCGCGAGACCGATGTGTTGATCAGCGTGCCCCACGACCGCGCCGCACGCGTGCGAGAAGTCCATGCCCTGGTGCTGCATTGCCTGAGCGACGGCGTGGACGCCCAGTTACTTGGTGAACAGGAGATTCCGCTATGAAGCAAACAACCATGAACCGTACTGAGCGCACGGTGTGCACCGTGCTGGCCGCTGCCGCCCTGGCGGCGGGCCTCTCGGCCTGCGCGCCGTTGATCGTCGGAGGCGCGGTGGTGGGCGGCGTGATGGCCGTGGACCGCCGCACGACCGGCACGCAAATCGAAGACGAAGGCATCGAGCTGCGTGCCGCCAACCGCATCCGCGAAACCCTGGGCGACCGCGCCCACGTCAACGTGACCAGCTACAACCGCCAGACCCTGCTGACGGGCGAGGTGCCCAGCGCCCAGGACCGCCAGACTGTCGAGCAGATCGTGTCGCAGGTGGAGAACGCGCGCTCGGTGGTCAATGACCTGGCCGTGTTGCCCGCCAGCAGCTTGAGCCAGCGCTCCAACGACACCTTCATCACGGGCAAGGTGCGCGCCAGTCTGGTGGACGCCCAGGACATCTCGGCCAACTCCTTCAAGGTGGTGACCGAGCGCAACATCGTCTACCTGATGGGCCGCGTATCGCAGCGCGAGGCCAACCGAGCCACCGAGATCGCCCGGGGCGTGAGCGGCGTGAGCAAGGTCGTGCGCGTGTTCGAGATCGTCTCGGAAGAAGAGCTGCGCCGCATCGCACCGCAGCCCGCGCCCGTGACCACGGACAACAGCGCATCGCCCGGCGGCTGAAAGCAGTCGGTCGGTCAGGCTCGATAGCCTGCACAACCGCTGAACAAAAAATCCCGGCGCGCACCAAGCGGCCGGGATTTTTTGTGGGCGGCTCACACCGAACGCGGCGGCGAAGAACTGGCGCTGCATGCCCCCTTGGGGGCTGAGGCCTGCGGCTCCAAACCTGCCTGCGCAGGCAGGTTTGGACAGGCCGAAGAGGCCGCGCCTCTGGCGCGTGCTACCGAGGCGCCGCAGGCAACTCAGGGGAACCGGCCAGGGCGCCTACTTCAGCCTTTTGACAAGGCTCGACGTGTCCCAGCGGTTGCCGCCCATCTTCTGCACATCGGCGTAGAACTGGTCCACCAGTGCCGTCACGGGCACGCGTGAGCCGTTGCGCTTGGCTTCGTCGAGCACCAGGCCCAGGTCCTTGCGCATCCAGTCCACGGCAAAGCCGAAGTCGAACTTGTCGTCCACCATGGACTTGCCACGGTTGTCCATCTGCCAGCTCTGGGCTGCGCCCTTGCCGATCACGTCGAGGACTTGTTTCATGTCCAGGCCCGCGTTCTGACCAAACGCCACCGCCTCGGACAGGGCCTGCACCAGTCCGGCAATACAGATCTGGTTGACCATCTTGGCCAGCTGGCCCGCGCCGCTTTCACCCAGCAGCGTGAAGGCGCGCGAGAACGCCATGGCCACCGGCTGGGCGGCCTCGAAGGCTGCCGCATCGCCACCACACATCACGGTGAGCAGACCGTTCTGCGCACCGGCTTGGCCGCCCGACACGGGCGCATCCACAAACTGCAGGCCCAGGGCCTTGGCAGCTGCGTGCAGCTCGCGCGCCACTTCGGCCGACGCGGTGGTGTGGTCCACAAAGACCGCGCCCGGCTTCATGCCCGCAAAGGCGCCGTCCGCGCCCAGCGTGACGGAGCGCAGGTCATCGTCGTTGCCCACGCAGCAGAACACGATGTCCGCGCCCGCAGCGGCTTCGTGCGGCGTTGCAGCGTGTTTTGGCGCCTTGGCGCTTGCATACTCTGCGCACCAAGCTATTGATTTAGTAGCGGTCCGGTTGTACACCGTCACCTCATGCCCGGCCAGTGCAAGGTGTCCGGCCATCGGGTAGCCCATCACACCCAAGCCCAGAAAGGCGACCTTGCGGGAAGGGGTGGCGTCGTAGTTGCGGGGGTTGGTGCTTGGCATGGAAATGGTTCTTGTGAGAAAAGGCAGCCATGTCGGCGGCGTTTGAAACTGGCGCGGCCGGGGCCAGCGGACGCCGTGGAACTGGCTTTGCCAGGCCACTGGCGCCGTCCTCCTTCCCGCGCGCCGCGCGAGAGAAGGGGGAAGCGGCGCAGCCGCTCAGGGGGGTGTCACACAATCGCGAAATGCTCGGTACCCGACGCAAGGTCGGGCGACTTGGCGCGCTGGCTGTTGAGCTTGATCTGCAGGCGCAGGTCATTGAGCGAGTCGGCGTTGCGCAGCGCATCTTCGTACGTAATCAGGTTGGCCTCGTACAGGTCGAACAGCGCCTGGTCAAAAGTCTGCATACCGAGGTTGCGGCTCTTCTTCATGATCTCCTTGATTTCGTGGACATCGCCCTTGAAGATCAGGTCGGAGATCAGCGGTGTATTGAGCATGATCTCCACGGCGGCTGCCCGGCCCTTGCCGTCCTGCTTGGGGATCAGGCGCTGCGACACCATGGCGCGCAGGTTGAGCGACAGGTCCATCAGCAGCTGCGGACGGCGCTCTTCAGGGAAGAAGTTGATGATCCGGTCCAGCGCCTGGTTGGCGCTGTTGGCGTGCAGCGTGGCCAGGCACAAGTGGCCGGTTTCCGCAAAGGCCACGGCATGCTCCATGGTTTCGCGGTCGCGGATTTCGCCCATCAGGATCACGTCGGGCGCCTGACGCAGCGTGTTCTTCAGGGCTGCTTCCCAGCTGTCGGTGTCCAGGCCCACTTCGCGCTGCGTGACCACGCAGTTCTTGTGCGGGTGCACGAATTCCACCGGGTCTTCCACCGTGATGATGTGGCCGAACGAGTTCTCGTTGCGCCAGTCCACCATGGCGGCCAGCGTGGTCGACTTGCCCGAGCCCGTGGCACCCACCAGGATGCACAGGCCGCGCTTGGCCATCGTCACTTCCTTGAGCACCTGGGGCACGCCCAGTCCGTCGATGGTGGGCAATGTGAGCGGAATCGTCCGCATCACCATGCCAACCTTGCCCTGCTGGATGAACGCGTTCACCCGAAAGCGCCCGATGCCCGCGGGCGAGATGGCGAAGTTGCACTCCTTGGTGCGCTCGAAGTCCGCCACCTGTTTGTCGCTCATCACTGCGCGCGCCAGCGTGAGCGTATGGTTGGGCGAGAGTGGCTGGGGCGACACTTTTGTCACCTTGCCGTCCACCTTGATGGCGGGCGGAAACTCCGCGGTGATGAACAAGTCGCTGCCGTTGCGGCCCACCATCAACTTGAGCAGGTCATTGATGAATTTACTGGCCTGATCGCGTTCCATCAGAGTTTCTCCCGGGTCTGTTCGTCGGTCGGTCGACCGTGGGTCTTGGTTCGCCGCATCATTATTTCTGGTTGTCGCTCAGGCGGGCACTCACTACACGCAGGCGCAGCGACAGCTTGCGGGCCAGCAGCGCAATCAGGCTGGCGGCCAGCTGCGGGTCCTTGGTCATCATGTCGTCCATGGCTTCGGCGCTCAGCACGGCAATTTCGCAGTCCGTGAGCGTGGTGCAGGCCGAAAAGCGGATGCCGCTGTCCAGCAGCGACATCTCGCCCAGGATGTCGCCCGGCCGTGTCTCGGCCAGGCGCAGTTGCTCGCCCCAGGGCTGCACGCGGTCCACGGCGATGGTGCCGGTGAGCAGCACCACCATGAAGTTGCCGTACTCGTCCTGGCGGATCACGTCGCGGTTGGACGGAATGGCCGCAAATTCGAAGAAGCGCTCCATGCGCTCCACGGCGTCCTTGTCCAGGTGCGCCATGTATTTGTCCTTGGCCCACAGCCCCTGCAGCAGCTTGCCGCCACGGCTCGTGGGCAGGCGCTTGGCGCCCACTTCCACCGCACGGGCTTCCCAGGGCACCAGCATCGAATCGTCCACGCCCTGGCCGGCAAAGGCCGTGGAGAACAGCACGGAATCCGTGTGATCCTCCGCGGGCTTGCCACCCCGGGTTTTCATTTTCAGAAGGCTCAGAATGCCTTTCATACAGTGCTCCGGTGTGCGGCACATCGTGAGGCCGCTAGGTACATGGGTGGGCGCAGATCAGCCAGGGAAATTCTCAGGAATCTTGGCCTTGGCGCGCGCCTCGGCGGGGCTGATGATGTTGCGCCGCACGAGGTCGGTGAGGTTCTGGTCCAGCGTCTGCATGCCGACGCTGTTGCTGGTCTGGATGGTGGAGTACATCTGCGCCACCTTGGCCTCGCGGATCAGGTTGCGGATGGCGCTGGTGCCCAGCATGATTTCGTGTGCCGCCACGCGGCCCGAGCCATCCTTGGTCTTGCACAGCGTCTGCGAAATCACGGCCTGCAGCGATTCGGAGAGCATCGCACGGACCATTTCCTTTTCTTCGGCGGGGAACACGTCGATGATCCGGTCGATGGTCTTGGCGGCGCTGGACGTGTGCAGCGTGCCGAACACCAAGTGGCCCGTTTCCGCCGCCGTCATGGCCAGGCGGATGGTTTCCAGGTCGCGCATTTCGCCCACCAGGATGGCGTCCGGGTCTTCGCGCAGCGCGGACTTCAGCGCGGCCGCGAACGACAGCGTCATCGGGCCCACTTCACGCTGGTTGATCAGGCACTTCTTGGACTCGTGCACGAACTCGATCGGGTCTTCCACCGTGAGGATGTGGCCGTACTCGGTTTCGTTGAGGTAGTTCACCATGGCTGCGAGCGTGGTGGACTTGCCCGAGCCCGTGGGGCCGGTCACCAGCACGAGGCCGCGAGGTTTGAGGGCCAGGTCGCCGAAGATCTTGGGCGCATTGAGCTGCTCCAGCGTCAGGATCTTGCTCGGAATGGTCCGGAACACGGCGGCCGCGCCGCGGTTCTGGTTGAAGGCGTTGACCCGGAAACGTGCCAGGCCTTCGATTTCGAACGAGAAGTCGACCTCGAGGAACTCTTCATACGTCTTGCGCTGCGAGTCGCTCATGATGTCGTACACCATGGCATGCACCGTCTTGTGGTCGAGCGCATCGACGTTGATGCGCCGCACGTCGCCGTGGACCCGGATCATGGGCGGCAGGCCTGCGGAAAGGTGCAGGTCAGAGGCCTTGTTCTTGACGCTGAACGCGAGCAGTTGGGTAATGTCCACGGAGTCCCTCTATCGTTTGGTACGCTTGCCAAACATTATGACCACGATTGCTAACAACCTCCAACAGGTTCTGGGCAGGATGGCGCAGGCATGCAAAGCTGCCGGGCGCGATCCGGCCGGCGTTTCCCTGCTGGCGGTTTCCAAGACCTTTGGCGCCGACGCCGTGGCCGAGGCCGTGGCCGCCGGCCAGCGCGACTTTGGCGAGAACTACATCCAGGAAGGGGTGGACAAGATCGTCGCCCTGCGCACTGCCCAGCCCGGCGTGGCGCTGCAGTGGCACTGCATCGGGCCCATCCAGAGCAACAAGACGCGCCTGGTGGCCGAGCACTTTGACTGGGTCCACACGGTGGACCGCCTGAAGATCGCCGAGCGCCTGTCGGCCCAGCGCCCGGAGCATCTGGCGCCGTTACAAATATGCGTGCAGGTCAACATCGATGGCGGCCCCACCAAGTCGGGCGTGGCGCCGACTGAGGCCTTGGAATTGGTTCGCGCTGTCGCGAAACTGCCACGGCTGGTGGTGCGTGGGATCATGAGCATTCCGGACCATGCTCCTGAATTTGAAGCACAACGCGCCCTTCATGCGAGCGCCAAGGCGCTTTTCGACCAGATAGCGGCGCTGCAGGAACCCCGCCTCGAGCGCTTCGACACCCTGTCCCTGGGCATGACGGCCGACCTGGAGGCCGCCATCCACGCCGGCAGCACCCTCGTGCGCGTGGGCACCGGCATCTTCGGCGGCAGAAACTAGAGGGCAACCCCCTGTGGCGCTGCGCGCCTCGGTGCTGGCCGCCGCAGTCGGCAGCTCTTCAGGCCGTCCAAGCCTGCGCAGGCAGGCTTGGAGCCGCGGCCCTCAGCCCCTTCTCTCGAATTGCTACGCAATTCGGGAAGGGGGACACCGCCAGCGCTGCGGGGCGGCCCTTGCGCGGCGGTCACTGGCTTGAAGCGTGTCGGTATTGAACGGCGCGGGGAAAAGGCGCACGTAGGGGGGCGCCGCTCCTGCCTTACCTGCCGGTGAAACGCCCCACGCAGTCCAGTGCTGCTGTCACATCCGCCTCGCTCACGTCCAGATGCGCCACCCAGCGCAGGCGGGTGGCGACGCCGTACAGGCTGCTCGTCACCCGCACGCCGTGCTCGGCCAGCCAGGCCGTGAAGGCCGGGGCCACATCCGCATGCAGGTCGGTGAAGAGGATGTTGGTCTGCCAGGGGTGGACCGTGATCTTGCCCTGCAGCACCGGATGGCTCTGGTTGATATCGCTCAGCCCCTGGGCCAGACGCGCCAGGTTCGCGTGGTCGTCGGCCAGGCGGCGCACGTGGTGCTCCAGCGCGTAGTGGCCCGCAGCGGCCAGCACGCCGGCCTGGCGCATGCCGCCGCCCAGGATCTTGCGGGTGCGGCGGGCCTGGCGGATGAAGTCGCGCGTGCCCAGCACCAGCGAACCCACGGGCGCGCCCAGGCCCTTGCTCAGACACAGCGACGCCGAATCGAAATGGCTGCACAGCGCACGCGCCTCGTCATACACATCGGTGCCGTGGCGCGCCGCATTGGCCGTGGCGGCGTTGAACATCCGTGCGCCGTCCAGGTGCATCGCCAGCCCCCGGCTGCGCGCCAGCTGGGCCACCTCGGCGACGTAGGCGGGCGGCAGCACCTGGCCGCCGGTCGTGTTCTCCAGCACCACCAGGCGGGTGCGCGCGAAATGCGGGTCGTCCGGCTTGATGGCAGCGGTGATGTCGCTGACGCGCAGCGTGCCATCGGGCTGGGTTTCCACGGGCTGAGGCTGGATGGAGCCCAGCACCGCCATGCCGCCGGCCTCCCAGCGGTAGGTGTGCCAGCTCTGGCCCACGATGGCCTCGTCGCCGCGCTGGCAGTGGCCCCACAGCGCAATCAGGTTGGTCTGCGTGCCCGAGGGCGCGAACAGCGCGGCCTCGAAGCCCAGCAGCTGCGCCGCATGCTCCTGCAGTGCGTTCACCGAAGGGTCGTCGGCAAACACATCGTCGCCCAGCGGGGCCTTGAACATGGCCTCGCGCATGGCGGGCGTGGGCTGGGTGACGGTGTCGCTGCGAAAGTCGGGCATGGGCGCGGTCCTTGTGGGTCGGGTCAATGAATGCAATGACCGGCCATGGTAGCGGCGCTCCGTGGCGGCTGCCGCTGTGGGGTTACGGCCCCTTCCCAAGCCGCGGCGTCAGGGCCGGTTCATCTTGCAGTCGGTGCCTTGCGCCAGCTCATTGCCGGTGTAGGCCGCATCGGTGCGAAAGCCGTAGTTCGTGCCTTCCCAACCGGCCTTGACCGTCTTGCCGTCCACCGGCGCGATGGTGTTGACCACCTGCGGCAGCAGCAGCTGGTGGTCCTCGCCGCGCATGCGCACGGGGCCCACCACCGAGTCGATGGTCAGCTCTTCCAGCGCGCGTGCCACCTTCACCGGGTCCGTGGACTGGGCCTTGTTGATGGCCGCCGCCAGAAAGCGTGGCGTCATCTCGATGCGTGGTGCAAGGAAGTCCTTGGTCGTCTTGGCCTTGTAGGCCTTGGCCAGCGCATCCACTTTGGGCGTATCGGCCTGGCCCGGGTGCCATTCGGCCACCCAGGTCAGCTGGCCCTGTTTGGCCTGCGACACCGCCAGCACCGTGCCAGGAATGGAGCCCGCGCTGTGATTGAAGTAGCGCAGGTTGTAGCCCGCATCGCCCGCAGCCTTGAGCAGCAGCGTCATGTCCTGCCCCCAGTTGCCGGTGATGACCGAGTCGGCCTCGCTGCTCTTGACCTTGGCGAGGTAGGGCGCAAAGTCCTTCACGCGGCCGATGGGGTGCAGCGCCTCGCCCACGAACTGGATGTCGGGCCGCGCCAGACCCACCATTTCGCGGCCGTAGTGCGCCCACTGCTTGCCGTGCGCGTAGTCCTGGTTCAGCAGATACACCTTCTTGATGTCCGGCTGCTTCTTGATGTAGTTGGCAATGGCCTTCATCTTCATGGCCGTGTTGGCTTCAAACTGGAAGTGCCAGAAGTTGCACGCCTTGCCCGTCAGCTCGGGGTCGATGGACGAGTGGTTCAGCACCAGGATCTCCTTGCCCGGGTTGCGCTGGTTGTGGCGCGCTGCGGCCTGCACCAGCGCCGTGACCACCGATGAGCCCGAGCCGCCGGTCACGATGGCCTTGGCGCCCTGGTCGATGGCGGCCTGCAGCGCGCTCTGGCTCTCCTGCGCCGAGAGCTTGCTGTCGAACTGCAGCAGCTGCAGCTTCATGCCCTTGAGCACGCCACCCTTGGCGTTGATGTCCTCGATGGCGTACTGCGTGTGCGTGAGCATCAGCTCGCCCACGTTGGCGAACGGGCCGGACAGCGGGTCGATGTAGGCGACCTTGAAGGTCTCCTGCGCGCTGACGGCCGTGCCGATGAGCAAGGCTGCCGCGGCGGCCAGTGGGGTGGTGAGGAAGGCGGTATTCATGGTGTCTTTGTCTCCTGTCGTTGTAAGGCTTGTCTTGGTCTGATGGGGCGCCGCCGCAGAGGGGCGTGGGGTGCTATGCGGTGTCCCGCTTGCGGGTGCGCCGCAGGCCCAGCACGCGCCAAGCCAGTTGTGCCAGCTCCTGCGCCACCTCGTCCTGCGACAGGCGGCCGTCGGGCCGGTACCAGTTGTAGAGAAAGCCGGGCAGGCTGCACGCGGCCAGCGCGGTGATCTTGGTGTCGTTGAACTCGAACATGCCGTCGTCGCGGCCCTGTTCGAGCAGCGCGCACAACTGGTCGTAGAAGTGGTTCGCCAGATGCTTTTGCGCCGCCAGGTACTCGGGCCGGTAGACCTGCGGCTCGCGGTACGGGAAGAACGCCGACGGGTGGTGCGCCAGCGTCGCGCGAATCAGCCGCTCGATGCCCTCCGTCACCTTCACATGCGCAGGCCGGTCATCGTCCGCCGCAAAGTCCATCGCAGTGAAACACGCCACGGCAGGCGCCCACGACAGCGTCTCGAAGATCTCCTGCTTGTTGCGGAAGTAGTAGTACACAAAGGGCTTGGTCACGCCCAGCTGCTGCACGATCTGCTCGATGGTGGTGTTGGCGTAGCCCTGCGCATCGAACAGCGCCTCGGCTGCGCGCAGGATGCGTTCACGCTTCTCGTCCGACCCGGCCGTGGCGGCCTTCTGGCGGCCGCTGGCCTGCACGGGGGGCTGCTGGTTCATCGGTGTCCTTTGCGCGACGTTTGATTTATACCCATGGGTAGCATTGTTCTACCGAGCGGTATATATTGGCAAGACGCTGGCGGGTGCGGCCACCCAGAGAAAACCCTGAGTGGCCGCCAAGAACCAGCGATTCCAGACACCTCGGAGACAACGCCATGCCTTCTGCCGCACCGCAGCTGCCGCTGCACGAACACCTGCGCCGCCACGCGCGCGAAACGCCCGACCGCATCGCCTACCTCTGGTACGGCCAGCCCCTCACGTGGGCGCAGCTTGATGCGGCCAGTGATGCATTTGCCGCGCGCCTGCAGGCGCTGGGTGTGGCCAAGGGCGAGCCCGTGGCGCTGTTCATGAACAACTGCCCGCAGTACGTGATGGCGCACTACGGCATCCAGAAGATCGGCGCCATCGTCTGTCCTTGCGGGCCGCTGAACAAGGAGCATGAGCTGGAGTACCAGCTCACCGACCTGCAGGCGCGCGTGATCGTCGCGGCCGATGTGCTGCTGCCCGTGGTGGACAAGGTGCGCGCGAAGACCGCGCTGCAGCAGGTGTTTGTGGTGCGCTATGCCGAGCTGCTGCCCGAGGGCGCGCCCAGCATCGACGTACCCGCCGAGCTGCTGGCCATGCGCGCCGCCATGGCGCCGGTGCCTGCGGGCTGCGAAGACTTCCTGGCCGCCACCCGCACAGGCGCGATGCCCACGCCCGTGGCGCTGTCGATGGACGACGTCTCGCTGATGACCTACACCTCGGGCACCACCGGGTTACCGAAGGGCGCGATGCTGAGCTATGGCAATGCCACGTTCAAGACCGCTGCCTCGGCCGACTGCAACGGCATGACGCCGCACGAAACGCTGCTGGCCGTGGCGCCGCTGTACCACATCGCCGGCATGGTGATGGGCGTGAACCTGCCGGTCTACACCGGCGCCACCGCCGTGCTGCTGTACCGTTTTGACCCACTGGGCGTGGCCCAGGCTCTGGAGCGCCACCGCGTGACCTGGTGGTACAGCATCGCGCCCATGAACGGCGCGCTCATGCAGGTGCCAGGCGCACGCGACATGGACTGGAGCGCGCTGCGCCGCAACCCGGTCACGAGCTTTGGCATCACCTTCACCGAGGCGCTGGCGCAGCAGTGGCAGCAGTTCGCGCCGAACTGCATTGCGCACGAGGCGGCCTATGGCCTGTCGGAAACCCACACGGTGGATACCGCCATGCCGGTGGACGCCATTCGCTGGGGCACCCAGGGCAAGCCCGTGCCGGGTAACACCCTGCGCATCGTCGACCCCGACACCGGCACACCGCTGGCCGTTGGCGATGTGGGCGAGATCACCATCCACGGCCCCGGCAACTTCAAGGGCTACTGGAACAAGCCCGACGCCACGGCCAAGACCCTGCGTGACGGCTGGGTCTACACCGGCGACATGGGCAAGATCGATGCGGATGGCTATGTCACCTTCATCGGCCGTTTCAAGGAAATGATCAAGGTTTCGGGCTACAGCGTGTTCCCCGAAGAGGTCGAGACCTTGCTCATCAAACACCCCGCCGTGGCCCAGGCCGCTGTGATTGGCGTGCCCGATGCAGAAAAGGGCGAGGTGGTGCGCGCCTTCATCGTCAAGAAGCCCGGCCAGGAGTTGGACGCCGCCGGCCTGGTGGCCTGGTGTCGCGAGAACATGGCCCCCTACAAAGCCCCGCGCGAGGTGCGTTTCATCGACGCACTGCCCGCCACTGGCGCTGGCAAAGTGCTGCGCCGCCTGCTTCGGGATATTGCTTGATTGAGTGAGAAATTGGCTGTTTGCGCCTGATGAATATGCGCTGGCAGCTATACAAAATATAGCGACTGCCCCATGCCATCTTCTGTTCTGTTCACCAAAGTGCTGGTTGCCAACCGGGGCGAAATCGCACTGCGCACTGTGCGCGCCCTGCACGACCTGGGCATTGCCAGCGTGGCCGTGTATGCCGACGATGACGCCGCCAGCCCCCATGTGCACGCAGCCAGTGCGGCCGTGGCACTGGGCGCCACCGGCCCGGCGGCGTACCTGGACGGCGCACGCCTCATCACCATTGCCCAGGCGCAGGGCTGCGATGCCGTGCACCCGGGCTACGGCTTCTTGAGCGAGCGTGCCGACTTTGCCCGCGCGTGCGCCGAGGCGGGGCTGCGCTTCATCGGCCCCACGCCTGCGCAGCTCGCGCTGTTCGGCGACAAGGCGCAGGCCCGTGCGCTGGCGCAGCAGCAGAGCGTGCCGCTCATGCCTGGCACGCAGGCGGCGGTGACGCTGCAGGAGGCGCAGGCCTTCTTTGGGCAGCACGCCCATGCAGGCATCGTGATCAAGGCCATCGGTGGCGGCGGCGGGCGGGGCATGCGTGCGGTGGCGTCGGCCGATGACTTGCCCGCTGCCTACGCGCGCTGCCGCAGCGAGGCGCAGGCCGCCTTTGGTGTGGACGGCGTGTACGTGGAGCGCCTGATGGGCAACGCCCGCCATATCGAGGTGCAGGTGCTGGGCGACGGACGCGAAGTGATCGCGCTGGGCGAGCGCGAATGCACGCTGCAGCGGCGCTTTCAGAAGGTGGTGGAGATCGCGCCCAGCCCTTCGCTGCCCGCAGCGCTGCGCGAGCGCATCACCACCGCCGCACTGTCCATGGCGCGGGCGGTGCAGTACGAAGGCCTGGGCACCTTCGAGTTTCTGGTGGACTTGGCGTCGAGCGACCTGCCGTTTGTCTTCATCGAATGCAACCCGCGCCTGCAGGTGGAGCACACCATCACCGAAGAGGTCACCGGCGTGGACCTGGTGCAGGCGCAGATCGCGCTGGCCGCGGGCCGCACGTTGCAAGACATCGGCCTCGACCCTGCCGCACCGCCTGCCGTGTTGGGCTTTGCGGTGCAGTGGCGCATCAACGCCGAGACGCTGGATGCGCAGGGCGGCGCCACGCCCGGCAGCGGCACGCTGAAGCGCTTTGACCTGCCCACAGGCCCCGGCGTGCGTGTGGACACCCATGGCGCAGCGGGCGCCGCGCCGTCACCGCACTACGACACGCTGCTGGCCAAGCTCATCGTGCACACGCGCAGCCCGCGTTTTGCCGATGCGCTGCGCCGCTCGCAGCGCGCGCTGGCCGAGTGCCGCATCGACGGTGTGGCCACCAACCTCGCGCTGCTGCAGGCGCTGGCAACACGGCCTGAGATGGAGAGCCAGCAGGTGCACACACGCTGGCTGGAATCCGTGTTGCCTGAATTGCTAAATGCTTCAAAAAACATAGCTGCTAGCGCTTATCCATCAAGCGCTAGCGGCCAAAAAGACTCAAATTTCTCAATGCCTGCACCCGAAGGCGCCGTGCTGGCCCCCATGCCCGCCCGCCTGGTGCAGCTCAGCGTGGCCGAGGGCGACGTGGTCGCTGCCGGCGCCGAGCTGGCCGTGCTCGAAGCCATGAAGATGGAGCATGTGCTGCTGGCCCCACACGCGGGCCGCGTCGGCGCGCTGCTGGCCGTGGCCGGTGGCTACATCGCGCAGGGGCAGCCGCTGCTGGTGCTGGACGCGGTGGATGAGGCGGCCGATGTCGAAGTGCAGGGCGGTATGGCACATGACCCGCACCACATCCGCGCCGACCTGCAACGCGTGATCGACCGCCACGCCTTCACGCTCGACGCGGCGCGCCCCGACGCCATGGCCAAGCGCCACGCGCAAGGTGGCCGCTCCGCGCGCGAGAACATTGCCGACCTGTGCGACGACGGCAGCTTCATCGAATATGGCGCCCTCGCCATCGCCGCGCAGGCGCGCCGCCGCAGCAAGGAGGACCTGATTGCCAACACGCCCGCCGATGGCATGGTCACGGGCATTGGCGGCATCAATGGCGCACTGTTTGGCGACGAGAAGTCCCGCGCCGTGGTCATGTCGTACGACGCCACCGTGCTGGCTGGCACCCAGGGCGCGCGCAACCACGCCAAGACCGACCGTATGCTCGGCATCGCGCTGGCGCAGAAGCTCCCGGTGGTGCTGTTTGCCGAAGGCGGCGGTGGACGCCCGGGCGATACCGACATGCCCATCGTGGCAGGCCTGCACGTGCACACGTTTGCCAGCTACGCCGCACTGTCGGGCCAGGTGCCGGTGATCGGCATCGCGGCGGGGCGGTGCTTTGCGGGCAACGCGGCGCTGCTGGGCTGCAGCGATGTGATCATCGCCACGCGCGGCAGCAACATCGGCATGGGCGGCCCGGCCATGATCGAAGGCGGCGGACTGGGCGTCTTCAAGCCCGAGCAGATCGGCCCCAGCCGCGTGCAGCATGCCAATGGCGTGATCGACGTGCTGGTGGACGACGAAGCCGGGGCGGTGCAGGCTGCGCGCCACTACCTGTCGTTCTTCCAGGGCCGCACATCGCAGTGGTCTGCACCCGACCAGCGCCTGCTGCGCGCCGTGGTGCCAGAGAACCGCCTGCGCGTGTACGACACCCGCACGGCGATGGCGGGCCTGGTCGACGAGGGCAGCCTGCTGCTGCTGCGCACCGGCTTCGGTGCCGGCATCCACACCGCACTCGCGCGCATCGAAGGCCGCCCCGTGGGCCTGCTGGCCAACAACCCGCAGCACCTGGGCGGCGCCATTGACGCCGATGCGGCCGACAAGGGCGCGCGCTTCATGCAGCTGTGCAATGCACATGGCCTGCCCATCGTGAGCCTGGTGGACACACCCGGATTCATGGTCGGCCCCGAGGTCGAAGCCACGGCCCAGGTGCGCCACGTGAGCCGCCTGTTCGTCACCGCCGCCAGCCTGCGTGTACCCACCTTCAGCGTGGTGCTGCGCAAGGGCTACGGCCTGGGTGCCATGGGCATGACGGCCGGGGGCTTCCATGCGCCCGTGTTCACTGTCGCCTGGCCCACAGGAGAGTTCGGCGCCATGGGGCTCGAAGGCGCAGTGCGCCTGGGCTTTCGCAAGGAGCTGGAGGCGCTGCCCGAAGGCGCCGAGCGCGATGCGCTGTTTGCCAAGCTGCTGGCCAAGTCCTACGCCAATGGCGAGGCGATGCACATGGCCGCCACGCTGGAGATCGACGCGGTGATCGACCCGGCTGACACGCGGGCGTGGCTGGCGCGCGGGTTGGCATCGGCGCAGGTGGCGCAGCTGGGGCACCGTTTCGTGGACACGTGGTGATAAGCTGACCCGCTGATTTGTTCAACGGAGAGATTGCCCATGCCCGGCCTTTTGCCCGATATCGACCCCGATGGCCTGCTCGAATTTTCGGTGGTCTACACCGACCGCGCGCTCAACCACATGTCCAAGCGCTTCACCGGCGTGGTGCAGGACATTCTGGGCACGCTGAAAGAGGTCTACCACGCCCACACCGCCGTGCTGGTGCCCGGCAGCGGCACCTTCGGCATGGAGGCCGTGGCCCGCCAGTTCGCCAACAAGGAAAAGGTGCTCATCGTGCGAAACGGCTGGTTCAGCTACCGCTGGACGCAGATCTTCGACGCCGACAAGGGCCTGGGCGGCGGCTCGGTGGTGTGCAAGGCGCGCCCGCAGGGCAGCGGCCCGCAGGCGCCCTGGGCGCCATGCCCGGCCGACGAAGTCGCAGCCACCATCCGCGCCGAGAAGCCCAAGGTGGTGTTCGCCCCCCATGTGGAGACGGCCAGCGGCATCATCCTGTCCGACGACTACATCCGCACCGTGACGGCTGCGGCCCACGAGGTGGGCGCGCTGTTCGTGCTGGACTGCGTGGCGTCCGGCGCCATGTGGGTGGACATGCAGGCCACCGGCGTGGATGTGCTCATCAGCGCGCCGCAAAAGGGCTGGAGCGGCTCGCCCTGCTGCGCCATGGTGATGCTGAGTGAGCGCGCGCGACAGGCCATCGACGGCACCACGAGCAGCAGTTTCTCGTGCGACCTCAAGAAGTGGATGCAGATCGCCGAGGGCTATGAAAAGGGCCAGCACGCGTACCACACCACCATGCCCACCGACGCGCTGGTGCGCCTGTCCGAAGTGATGGCCGAGACGCGCGCCTATGGCTTTGCCAAGGTGCGCGACGAGCAGATCGAGCTGGGCGCCAAGGTGCGCGCACTGCTCGAATCGCGTGGCTTCCCCAGCGTGGCCGCCGAGGGCTTCAAGGCCCCTGGCGTGGTGGTGAGCTACACCACCGACCCCGGCATCCAGAACGGCAAGAAGTTTCTGGAAGTGGGTTTGCAGACCGCTGCGGGCGTGCCGCTGCAGTGCGACGAAGGGCCCGAGTTCAAGACCTTCCGCATCGGGCTTTTTGGCCTCGAGAAGTGGCACAACGTGGACCGCAGCGTGGGCCATCTGTCGAAGGCGCTGGACCAGATTGCGGCGGCTGCCTGACGGCCTGCCGTCGAAGTCGGCGGGTCAGGCCTGATGAGCGCCGAAGCTGACAGCGCAACCCTCGCCTTGCGGCGTGCCAAGCGGCAGGCGCTGGGGTTGTTGCTGCTGGTCACAGCCGTGTTCATTGCCACTAGCGTGGTGGAGCGCGGCCTGTGGCTCAACGGCGTGAAAGCCGTGGCCGAGGCCGCCATGGTGGGCGCGCTGGCGGATTGGTTCGCGGTGGTGGCGCTGTTCCGCCGCCCGCTGGGTTTGCCCATTCCGCACACCGCGGTCATCGCGCGCAACCAGGCGCGCATTGGCCGCAACCTGGCCACATTTGTGCGCGACAAGTTTCTCGATGTGCCCTCGCTGGTCGCGCTGATCCGCCGGCACGACCCCGCCGAGCGGCTGGCGCAGTGGTTGACGGCGCCCGGCAACGCCGCGCTGCTGGGGCACCAGGCCACGCGCCTGGCATCGGCCGCGCTGGAGACGGTGCAGGATGCGCAGGTGGAGCGCTTTATCCAGAAGGCCGCGCGCACGCTGATCGGGCAGGTGGACATGTCGCGCGCCCTGGCGGCGGTGCTCGACACCCTCACGCACAACGGCCGCCACCAGGCGCTGCTGGACGACGTGCTGGAGAAACTCATCGAATTGCTGCACAACGAGGAAACCCGCGCCTGGGTGGCCCATAGCATCGTGCTGTGGCTCAAGAAGGACCACCCGCGCACCGAAAAGCTGTTGCCCAGCGACTGGCTGGGCGACAAGGGCTCGGCCCTGCTGGCACGCGCTCTGGAGAGCGTGATGGCCGACGTCGCCGGCAACCCGCAGCATGCCTTGCGCGCGCAGTTTGATGCGGCGGTGCAGCGCTTCATCGAGCGCCTGCGCTGCGATCCGGAATGGGCGCGCAAGGGCGAGGAGATCCGCACCTGGTTGCAGACCGACGCCACTGTGGGCGGCTATGTGCAGACCTTGTGGCTGGACCTGCGAGGTGCGTTGCAGCGCGACCTGGCCGATGCCGATTCGGTGCTTGCGCGGCAGGTGGGCAAGTTGGGGTTGTGGCTGGGGGAGTCTCTGGCGGGGGATGCGGCGCTCAGGCAGTCGTTCAATGATCGGCTGGAACGTTGGGTGGAGGACCTGGCGCCGGATGTGTCGGCGTTCATTGCGCAGCACATTGAGGAGACGGTGCGGCGGTGGGATACCGAGGAGATGACGCAGCTGATTGAGCTGAACATTGGCAAGGACCTGCAGTACATCCGGATCAATGGGACGGTGGTGGGTGGGTTGATTGGGTTGGTGCTGTTTGTGGTGTCGCATGCGGGGGAGATTGGGCGTGCGGTGGTGGGCAGTTGACCACCCGTTCGGGCTGCGCCTGTCGAAGCCAGGGCGCTCCACCCCAACCGTTCGGGCTGAGCTTGTCGAAACCTGGGCGTGCTGGTTAGAAAAGCATGCTGGTGTTGAGTGCGGAAGCCGGGACTCGCCCCGGCGGGCGAGGTACTTGTTCTTTGCTTCGCCAAAGAAAAGTACCCAAAAGAAAGGCGACCCCCAGTCTGCGACCCCTGCGCTTCGCTACGGGGCAAACCTGCGTCGGGGCGGTTGCGGGGTGCGCCGTGGAACTCGCTTTGCGCTGCGCGCGCCGCTCGGACAACCACGGCGAGTCAGTTCACGAAGCATGGGCGCTCCGACGCCCATGCTCACCCCACAACAGCCCCGCCGCAGGCGCAGCCAGCAGGGGGGGGAGCCGAACAGCCAAAAACCGAACAGCCATTCGGGCCATCGCGTTGCTCGGCCGCGCGCGAGGTGCGTCAGCTAGCGTGCCGCCTGGTCCGCCGCCATGTTCGCCGCGTGCTCTTCCTGCAGGTGCTGCGCAATCTGCGCCCAGGCCTGCTTGGCCTCGGCGTCTTGCGCCCACGCATAGCAACTGGCGATGTGCATGGCCGTCACCGCGTGGTGCGGGTCAAGCGCAAAGGCCAACTCACACTGCAGCGCCGCCTGCCGCCACATGGCGGTCGCATTCTCTGATCCTTCTTTCTGCAGCGCATGGGCCTCGGCCACCCACGCTTGACCCAAGCGAAACGCAGCCGAGTGCAGCGTGGGGTCGGCTTCGTGCGCCCGTTGAAACAACACACCCGCCTGCCGCCACAACGCCCGCGCTGCGGCAAAGTCCTGCGTGGCTACGGCCTGTGCCTGCGCGACGAGGGCGTTGCCGGATTGGAGGAGGGTGGAGGGAGCGTCGCTGAGCATGGTGCGAAATGGAAGACGATGGTGCTTCGGATTATCGGCGGTCCTACTGCAGCTACCGGCCAGAGGCCAGCCAGTTACAGCTAGAGAAGGCGGACGCTCAACGTTGGATTTAACTGGCACGCAACGCCAAGTCGCTAGAACCTATAGACCGAAGAACATCCTACGTTCTTCACTCTTGTGCAGGTCGTGTTTGGCGATGTGATACAGCTTAGGTCCGACAGCGTTAGACCACAGTCGGAAAGGCAGGCCATCGATGCAAATTTCCGCCACTACAGCGGAGAAGTCTTTCTCGTAACAGTCCCGTAGGATCTTCAAGTTAGTTGACGGAAAGCTGTCTTTGAACTCTTTGTTGAAGTCGGGGTAGAAGTATCTGATCAGGGCGGCCTCGTAGAGCGAGATACGTTCTTCCTCCGTCGTATTAAAGAGTTTGTCCAGCCCTTGTCGAATTCTCGTTCCGCTTTCATCCTTGTTCTTCGCTCGAGGATTGATCACGGTTACTAGCTGATTGTTTGGTTCAATCGCCAACAGAAGCAAGGTGATTTGATAGCCGTCTGGCGCTGTCTTCAAGGCAATTTTCTGAAGCGTCTCGTGCTTGAGGAGGCGATCTATGGCATTTCTGGATCCGCCTTGTCCGTAGGCCTGCCCAACATACTTAACCTCGAACTTGACTGCGCCTGTGGCGGCTAGCCTAGTCTGCATGTCCATTTCGTTTGGCCAGAACCTCTTTCCGGAGCTGTCGCCGACGTAGAAGAGATCGCCTTCAGTCCCGAGCGAGGCGCCTTCAGGCAGTACGTACTCGACCACATGATTTTCCAAGAGAACCTTGAACGACAGCAGAAGATTTCGATCCTTCTGTTCGGCCCCGACAAAGTCAATCCTTGGGGTGTAGCCGATCATGTATATGTGGCAGGTGTCAAGGACACTCGCATACTGTGCTAGCGCCTCTTTGTCGTAGAGACCCGCAGCGGGGATTGTGCAAAAACTGAGTGCATACATGCTAAGTGCATGCTCAATGTCAAAGGCGGCTTTCCCAAAAATATCATCTCTCGTCAGTTTTTCAGATTTCTTCACGCTGATTTTCCTTAGATATTTTGGCCACTGACCTCTTCTGAATTTGCCGAGGGCTACATTACTCAAAACCTCGGCAAATCCGGATGCTTGATCGCCCCCCCGCGCACCAGCATCTTCCCGTACTCCGCACACCGGTTCAGCGTAGGAATCACCTTCCCCGGGTTCAACAACCCCGCCGGGTCAAATGCGTGTTTGAGCCCAAACATCTGCGCGTTCTCCTCCGCAGAAAACTGCACGCACATGCTGTTGAGCTTCTCCACGCCCACGCCATGCTCGCCCGTCACCGTGCCGCCCATCGCCACGCTGGTCTCCAGAATCTCCGCGCCGAACAGTTCGCAGCGGTGCAGTTGGTCGGCATCGTTCGCGTCGAACAGGATCAGCGGATGCAGGTTGCCGTCGCCGGCGTGGAACACGTTGGCGCAGCGCAGCTGGTATTTCTTTTCCATCTCCTGAATGGCCAGCAGGATGTCGGCCAGGCGCTTGCGCGGGATGGTCGAGTCCATGCACATGTAATCGGGGCTGATGCGACCGCTGGCGGGGAAGGCGTTTTTGCGGCCGCTCCAAAAGCGCAGGCGCTCGGCCTCGTCGTTGCTGACGGAGATGGCGGTGGCGCCGGCGGCGCGCAGCACGTCGCTCATGCGGCCAATTTCTTCCTCTACCTCTTCGGGTGTGCCGTCGCTCTCGCACAGCAGGATGGCTTCCGCAGTCAGGTCGTAGCCTGCGTGCACAAAGTCTTCGACGGCGGCGGTCATGGGCTTGTCCATCATCTCCAGGCCTGCGGGGATGATGCCGGCCGCGATGACGGCGGCCACGGCGTCGCCCGCTTTGCGCACGTCGTCGAAGCTGGCCATGATGCAGCGCGCCAGCTGGGGCTTGGGGATGAGCTTGACCGTCACTTCGGTGGTCACGGCCAGCATGCCTTCGCTGCCGATCACGGCGGCCAGCAGGTCGTAGCCGGGGGCGTCGAGTGCCTCGCTGCCGAATTCGACGGGCTCGCCTTCCACCGTGAAACCCTTCACCTTGAGCACGTTGTGCACCGTCAGGCCGTACTTCAGGCAATGCACGCCGCCCGAGTTCTCGGCCACGTTGCCGCCGATGGTGCAGGCGATCTGGCTGCTGGGGTCGGGGGCGTAGTAGAGGTTGTAGGGTGCCGCCGCCTCGCTGATCGCCAGGTTGCGCACGCCACACTGCACCACGGCCGTGCGGCTTTCGGGGTTCAGGTCGAGGATGCGGTTGAACTTGGCCAGTGACATCGTCACGCCCAGGGCGTGGGGCATGGCGCCGCCCGACAGGCCCGTGCCCGCGCCGCGAGCCACCACCGGCACCTGCAGCCGGTGGCAGACCTGCAACACGGCCTGCACTTCATCGTAGGTTTCAGGCAGGCACACCACCAATGGGCGCTGGCGGTAGGCGGTGAGGCCGTCGCATTCGTAGGGCGTGGTGTCTTCGGTGTGCCAGAGCAGCGCGTGTGCGGGCAGCACACGCCCCAGGGCCTGGACAACCTCGGCCTGGCGTGCGGCGCGTTCGGACAGGGCTGTGGTGGGTTGGGCGGCAGTGTTCATGGCTGCCACTGTAGAGGAAGGCTGCGTGCGGGAGCGTGAGTTTTCTTGCAGCAGTCTGTGAAATGGCCTGGATGTGGCTGTTTGCTATGATTTATATAGCTTCTTGCGCTTGTGAATAAAGCGCTGAAGGCCAATTTGACTCGAAATTTTGTTGTGAGCAGAGCCCGCAGCCCCCTCAAACAGGCCCGGGGCTGACCGGGCGTTGGCTGCCTTCCAGAAGCCACAGGCGTTTGCTGGCCCGCGTCATGGCGACATAGAGCATGTTGCGCTCACGGTAGGCGTCTTGTCGGGCGGCACTGCGCGGAAAGCGCCCGCGCTCGACCAGGGGTACGGCCACATAGTCGTATTCATGCCCTTTGCAGCGCTCCACCGTCAGCAGTTGCAGGCTCGATGCTTCCTGCTGCGTGTGCTGCTGGATGCTGGCCTGCACCATGAGCGCCAGCCGGCCCAGGAATTCGTCCACCGACAACCCGGCGCAGATGCGGGCCAGTGCGCCGAGGCTGTCTGTGCAATAGCGCAGCTCGTCCGGGCTGATGGGCGCCTGCGCAAAGAGCTGAAGCACCAGTGGGTGCCCGCACAGTTGCCCGGCGTCCGCACAGGCCTCGGGGGGCAAGGCCAGCAATTGTTCGCACAGGGGCGAAGCCACCGGGGCCTGGGGGTTGAAGCTGGCGCGCACCAGAAACCGGCGCATCAGGTCCCGCTTGCCGATGAGTTCTGCGGCCACGACGCGGGTGTCCACTTCGGCGGGGGAGTCTTCCACCAGCGCTTGCATGTCGAAAGCGCCATTGGCCAGCACATCCTGGTCGGGCTGGCTGCCGCGCCGCACGTAGCGCAGCAGGCCGTCCATCGCGCTGCTCAGAATGCCTTGCGTGAGCCGCACCCCGTCGCCGCAGCCCTGCATGGCCCCCATGATGGCGAGCACCAGCGCGATCTCGCGGCGCTGGTAGAAGCGTTTCATGCCTTTGCAGGTGTAGTGCACGCCTTCATGGGCAAACATCCATTCGAGCAGGATCGAGTCTTCCGGCGACCGCAGCACCACGTTCAGGCACGGTGCCGTGGGGCTGGTGGGCGACTGGGACGACTGCGACAGTGGGGGCGGCTGGTGCAGCACGGCGTCGTGGATCGCCAGCAGTTGCCGGGCGCAATCCTCGTCGTCGGTGTAGCTGCGCCGCTCAAACGCGGCAGGCTTGGTGGGGTAGTGCGCCGAAAACTCCACGCCGAACAAGGGGTTGAGCCCCTGGCAGATGGCGTTGCCGAAACGGTAGGTGGTGTTGAGGGCGACGACCTGCGTGTCTGCGGGCAGCTCTTGCCGGATGCGGGCAAGGCTGTCGCCAAAGACGGAGAACGCGCCGGGCAGGATGTGCTGGTTGAAATCTCCCGCGCCGACAAAAAGACCGTTGCCGCCCTGCACCAGCGTCCGCAGCACCATCATGGCGGCCTCGTCCAGGTCCTGCAGTTCGTCGAATAACACCGCATCAAAGCGCCCCTGCAGCGGCGCAAAGGCATCGCCGAAATCCAGTTCGCCGAGCTGTGTGGCGATTTCATAGGTGCAGTCGCCGGGTGCGTAAAACTGCGGCTCGTTGTTCAGCCCCCTGCGCAGGCGCTCGTACTTGACCAAGAGCTGGTAGAGCCCGTAGTCGAGCTGGTGCTCGCGGCAGTAGGGCCCGGCGCCCAGCTCCGACTGGTCGATGGCGCGCAGCAGCAGCCGTTGCTTGGCCTGGGCTTCAAAGTCGATGAAGGCCTGCACGTCCAGGTCGCGCGAGCGGAAGTCGCCGACTTCGGGCGAGCCGTCCAGCGCGTCGTCCTGCAGCAGCGCGGCGTGGGCCTGGCGCACGAGCAGGCTCTTGTGCAGGGGCTCGGCCACGCGCACCAGGGGGTCGCCCTGTTCCTTGAGCACGGTGGCGCACAGCTGCTCCACGGTCATGATCTGCACCTGGCGGGGAATGGTGGGAACGAACTTTTCCAGGCGCTGCGCAATGGCCGCCAGCCCGGCCTCCGAATACGCCAGCATCAGGATGCGGCTCGCCCCCTGGGTGCGGATCAGGTCCGCAGCCTTGATGGCCAGGGTGGTGGTCTTGCCCGTGCCGGCCAGCGCGTTGACCAGCACCGCGCGCGCCGTGGCATTGAGCACCGCGTTCTGCTCCAGCGTGGGGTATCTCTTCTTGAAGTGGTCGTCTTGCGGCACGGCGTGGTGAGGGGGTGAAGGGGTCAAGAGACAGGCGAGATGTGAAAGGCGCGTGCCCGGTGGCTGCGGCAGGCGGGCTGTGGGAATCTGGAGTCCTGAGCGCCACAGGTGAAGGCTAGATACTTCAGGAATGCTATTGAATTTATAGCTTGCGGCGCTTTGTGGACAAGCGCTGGCGGTCAAAATCACCAATAAATGGGTGCTCAGGCCATGGTTTTGCGCAGCCACTCGGCAAACGCCGCGCACTCCCAGCGGTCCATGGTGCCGGTGCGCCAGCACAGGTAGTGCGCGTGGGGGCTGGCGGTGTCGGTGGCAAACAGGCGCACCAGCGTGCCGTTCTCCAGCCAGGGTGCGCCGAGCTTGAGGCGCACCAGCGCCACGCCCATACCGGCGGCGGCACCGTCGCACATCAGGCCGATGTCGTTGAACTGCGAGCCCTCGCTGGGCTCGGCCCAGTCCAGGCCCGTGGCGGCAAACCAGGTGCGCCAGGGCTCCAGCGGGCTGCGCAGCAGCGCCACACCTTCGAGATCTTCCGGCCGGTCGAACGGGCCGTGTTCGCGCACGAAAGCGGGCGAGGCCAGGGGGGTGACTACGTCACGGGCCAGCTCCACATGCTCCACGTCGGCATAGTGGCCGGGGCCAAAGCGCACCATCAGGTCGGCATCCTCGGCCACCACGTCCAGGAGCGGGATGGATACCTGCAGGGCCAGGTCGATCTCGGGGTAGGCCTCGGTGAACTGGCGCAGGCGCGGGATCAGGATGGTGCGCGCAAACGTGGGCGTGACGGCCAGCTTGAGCCGCCGCCGCCCCGGCGCCGATGCCGCACCCGGAAACCGCTGCAGCGCGCCCAGCCCTTCGCGCACGTGGGCCAGGTAGGCGCTGCCCTCGGTGGTCAGCGAAAAATCGGCGCGGCCAAACAGCCGCACGCCCAGGATCTGTTCGAGCTGCTTGACGCGGTGGCTCACCGCGCTGGGTGTCACGCACAGCTCCTCGGCGGTCTGCGTCACGCTGCGCAGGCGGGCCAGGGCTTCAAACGTCAGCAGGCACTGGATCGGCGGAATGCGCCGCGCCGCGCTGCTGAGGAAGGAGGACGGTGCTGCCGTGGCCATGGGGCAGAACGGACTAGCGGAAGATGACGGTCTTGTGGCCGTTGAGCAGCACGCGGTGCTCGCTGTGCCACTTCACGGCGCGGGCCAGCACCTGGCTTTCGGTGTCGCGGCCGCGGGCGGTCAGGTCTTCCACCGTGTCGGTGTGGTCGGCGCGGGCCACGTCCTGCTCGATGATCGGGCCTTCGTCCAGGTCGGCCGTCACGTAGTGGGCCGTGGCGCCGATCAGCTTCACGCCCCGGTCATGGGCCTGGTAGTAAGGCTTGGCGCCCTTGAAGCTGGGCAGGAAGCTGTGGTGGATGTTGATGGCCCGTCCGGCCAACTTTTGACATAGGTCAAGCGAAAGCACCTGCATGTAGCGGGCCAGCACTACCAGTTCGGCACCTTCGGCCTCGATAATCTCGAACTGCTTTGCCTCGGCCTGGGCTTTGGTGGCCGCGGTGACCGGGATGTGGTGAAACGGCACGTTGTAGCTAGCCGCCAGTTGGTAGAAGTCGCGGTGGTTGCTGATGATGGCGCGGATGTCGATGGGCAGCAGGCCACTCTTCCAGCGGAACAGCAGGTCGTTCAGGCAGTGGCCTTCCTTGCTGACCATGAGCACCGTCTTCATGGGCGTGGCCGTGGCTTGCAGGCTCCAGTGCATTTTGTGCGGCTCTGCAAAGCTGGCCAGGCGGGCCTTGAGCGTGGCGTGGTCGTGCTGGTCGCAGGCAAACTGCACCCGCATGAAGAACAGCCCGGTGTCGTGGTCGTTGTATTGCGCGGCTTCTTCGATGTTGCCGCTGTGCTCCAGCAGAAAGCCCGAGACGGCATGCACCAGCCCCAGGCGGTCGGGGCAAGACAGGGTAAGGATGTAGGCGTTGGTCATAGCTGCCCAATTGTCGCAGCATGGCTGGGGCTGTGTGGACGACCCCTTCGAGGTCGAACCTTCGGTCTACGGGAATGGGGGAAATCGATGGTCAATCCGGGCGAGGCCCCGCGTTTTGCCCCCTGGCGGGGGATGCTGCTGTACCTGGTGCTCGGGGTGGCCTGGGTGTTTGCGGGCGACGCGCTGCTGGCGCACTGGGTGACCGACCCCGCACAGCTCACGCATTGGCAGACGTGGAAGGGCTGGGGCTATGTGCTGCTGACCAGCGTGCTCGCCTGGTGGATGCTGCGGCGCATGCGCCGTGCCGAAAAGGTGCGCTGGGCCGTGGCGCGGGAGCTGTCGCAGGTGGTGCGCCATGCGCCGGCCGGGTTTGCGCGGGTAGCACCGGACGGGCGCTTCCTGTGGGCCAACGCACGCTTGTGTGACCTGCTGGGCGCATCCCTGGCGCGGGTGTGCACCCTGAACTTTCGCGACGTGATGCTGGCGGTCGATCGCGACTGGGCGGCGGCACAGCTGTCGCGCCTGCTGGCGGGCGAGATCGACCACTACGTGGTCGAGCGTGACTGCCTGCGGCCGGGCGATGGCCGCAAGGTGGCGGTGCTGTGCACCGTGACGCTGGTGCCCGAGTCGGACGCCGAGCCCGCCCACCTGGTCTGCGTGGTGCAGGACCTGGACGAGATCAAGGCCGCACGCGCCGCGCTGAAGCACAGCGAGGCCCGCCAGCGCCTGGCCGCCACGGTGGTGGACAACACCATCGAGGGCGTGGTGGTGACCGACGCGCAAAGCCGCATCCTGTCGGCCAACGCCGCGGTGACGCGCCTGCTGGGCTACACCGAGGACGAGTTGCTGGGCCAGACGCCGCGTGTCTTCAAGTCGGGCCGGCACGACAAGGCGTTTTACGAGGCCATGTGGGGCACGCTGCGCCAGACGGGCCACTGGCAGGGCGAGATCTGGAACCGCCGCAAGAACGGGGAGATTTTTCCGGAGCACATGTCCCTGTCGGCCGTGCGCGACCCTGCGGGCCAGATCACGCACTACGTGTGCATGTTCACGGACATCTCCGAAGAAAAAGTGCAGCAGCAGCGGCTGGAGTTCCTGGCCCACAACGATGCGCTCACGGGGCTGTCCAACCGCGCCTGGTTCGGGCACCAGCTGGAGCAGGCCGTGCAGTCGGCGCGCGCCAGTGGCGAGCACCTTGCGGTGCTGCTGCTCAACCTCGACCGTTTCAAGGATGTGAACGACAGCTACGGCCATGCCACGGGCGACGAGGTGCTCAAGCACATTGCGCGGCAGGTGCAGTCGGCCCTGCGGCCGGGTGACGTGATGGGGCGGCTGGCCGGGGACGAGCTGGCCGTGGTGGCGCGCCACCTGCGCCATTCCGACGGCGCTGCTGCCGTGGCGCGGCACCTGATCACGGCCGTGGCCGAGCCCTGGCGTTCGCCCGACGGTTTCGAGGTGGTGGCGGGGGTGAGCGTGGGCATCTGCATGTTTCCTGAACATGCGGGTACCACCGAGCTGCTGCTGCAGGGCGCCCACGCGGCCGTGTACGGCGCCAAGGCGCGGGGCCGGGGCGCGTGGTGCTTCTTCCATGAGGCCATGACCCAGGCCGCGCGTGAGCGGCTGGCACTGGAGTCACGCCTGCGCCTGGCACTGGCGCAGGGCCACCTGCAGATGTACTACCAGCCGCAGGTGGACATTGCCACAGGCCGCATCCAGGGCGCCGAGGCGCTGGTGCGCTGGAACGACCCCCACGAGGGCCTGATCTCGCCCGCGCGCTTCATCCCGGTGGCCGAAACCTCGGGCGTGATCGGCCCGCTGGGCGAATGGGTGCTGCGCGAGGTCTGCCGCCAGGGCCAGCAGTGGCGCCTGGCGGGCCTGCCGGACCTCACGCTGGCGGTGAATGTGTCGCCGCGCCAGTTCCACCTGACGGACCTGGCGGGTTGCGCGTCGGGCGCACTGGCCGATTCGGGCTTCCCGCCCGAGCTGCTGGAGCTGGAGATCACCGAAACCGCCCTGGCCGAGCGCACCGAGGAGGCGCGCCAGGTGCTGATGCGCCTGCGCGCCCTGGGCTTGCGCATTGCGGTGGATGACTTTGGCACGGGGTACTCGTCGCTGGCGCAGCTCAAGCGGTTTCCGATCGACGTGCTCAAGATCGACCAGGGCTTCATCCGCGACATTCCGCAAAGCGAGGACGACATGGCCATCAGTGCCGCCATCATCGCGATGGGGCACAGCATGGGGCTGTCGGTGCTGGCCGAAGGGGTGGAGACCGACGGCCAGCTGGCCTTCCTGCGCGAGCGGGGCTGTGATTCGTACCAGGGCTACCTGTGCAGCCGCCCCGTGCCCGCCGATGACTTCGCGGCGCTGCTGCGGGCGCAGCCGCTGCCAGCAGTCCCATAGATCACCTCAAGGCGCTGAGGACGCCGGGCGCCATTTTGCGCGCAGCTCTGCACAGGCATCGCGCGGGGGCAGGGCGGGGGTGTTGATCACCGTATCTGCATCATTTTTGATAGCTTTTGGCGCTTGTCCTGCTTGCGCCAAGGCCACTTTTGATACCAGATTGGCAGGCCAGTGGGTGGGCACGCCCAGGCCACGCAGCACATGGCCGCCCCCGGCCACCAGCAGCACCGTCTGCCCGGGGCGAAGCGCCTCCTGGGCGGTCTGGGCCATGCGCGCGTCGCGGGCGATCTGGATGCGGGCCATGGGCGGGATTTGCGATTCCGGCAGCAGGCCGCAGTGGCCGTCGCGCAGCGCCTGGTGCTGCAACGCCAGTGCGGGGGCCGGCAGGTGCTGGTCCCAGGCGGTTTCGCCCATCGCGGCGCGCATCTGGGCGCGGGGCAGGTTGCCACCCAGCACCGGCACACCGGCGGCCACGGCCGCCATGACCACGGGGCCATAGGCCTTCCATGGCCAGGCGGCATCGTTCCACTGCAGTGCGGCCTGGGCCTGGGCTTCGGTGGCGTCGCGCGCCAGCGCCCGGGTGTGGTGCCCGCTCTCGGCCATTTCCAGGACCACGGCGGCAAGCTGGCCCCGGGCCGCCAGCCACAGCACGGCTTCGCGCTGCAGGCGCTGGTGGTCGGGGGCATCGTGCTGCTCGCCGAGCAGCAGCACATCGGCGGGGAGCAGGGCCTGCAGGCGGTCGGGCCATGGGGGGGCAGGCTGGGTGGCGGCCAGGGTGCCGGGGGGCGGGGCTCCCGCGCAGCCCGCCAGCGCCATCAGGGTGCCGCCGAGTGCCAGCCAGGTCCGCAGGGGGGAGCGTGTGGGTCGTTGCATGGCGCCATGCTACGCGGGCCAGTCTTGACCTAGGTCAAGAGTCGGCGCAAGCTGGGTGCCTAAACTGCCCTGCATGCGCACCAAGCCCACACTGACCACCAAACTGCTGGCCATGGGCGCGGGCTTTTTGCTGGTGGCGCTGGCCTCGATCAGCCTCACGCTGTGGGTGACCTGGAAGCTTGAAGGCGGGGCTGCCGCCGTCAACGAGGCGGGGCGCCTGCGCATGAACATGCTGCGCATGGTGCTGGTGCTGCAGACCGAACCGGCCGAGGCGGTGCAGGAGCGCGCCCGCCTGTTCGACGCGAGCCTGGATCTGCTGCGCACGGGTGATCCGTCGCGCCCGCTGTTCGTGCCCTGGAGCGACGAGACCCGCACGCGTTTTGAGGCCATTCGCACCCAATGGGCGCAAGCGCGCAGCGGCTGGGTGGCCACGCTGCCACCCGACCGTGCGCAGACACTGGCGCAGGCCGATGCGTTTGTGCAGCAGGTGGATGGGTTTGTCGATGCCATCGAAATCCAGATCGCAGGCTGGACGGCGGCCTTGCACCTGTTCCAGCTGTTCATGATGGCGCTGGCCATCGTGGCCGCCGTGACCTTCATGGCCGTGAGCTACCTGCTGGTCATCAACCCCGTGGCACGCTTGCAGCAGGCCCAGGCCAGGCTGCGCCAGGGCGAACTGGGCACGCGCCTGCCGGTCGATACCGATGACGAGTTCGGCCAGCTGTCGGCGGGCTTCAATCTCATGGCACACGCGTTGCAGGCATCGCACGACGATCTGGAGCACAAGGTGCGCGAAAAGACGGCCAGCATCGCCGTGCAGAACCAGCGCCTGGCCGCACTGTACGAGGTGAGTGCGCTGGCCTCCACCGCCAGCAGCCTGGAGCTTCTGGCCCAGGGCTTCGTGCAGCAGATCCGCCGTGTGGCCGGGGCCGATGCGGCCGCCGTGCGCTGGTCCAACGAGGCCAACGAACGTTATGTGCTGCTGGCCGCAGACGGCCTGCCGCGCTCCATGGCCGAGGGCGAGCACTGCCTGCACACCGGCAGTTGCCTGTGCGGCCAGCCCCAGGCCCAGGCGCGCACGCGGGTCATCCCCATCACGCCGTCCACCCACGTCGCGCTGCCCCACTGCCGCGAAGCGGGTTTTGAAACCATGGTGACCATCCCCGTACAGATGCAGCAGCGCCTGTTGGGCGAGGTGGACCTGTTCTTCCGATCACCCGTCGAGCTGACCGACGAGCTGCGCGACCTGCTCGAAGCCATGACGCGCCACCTGGCCAGCGCCATGGAAGGCCTGCGCGCCAATGCCCTGGAGCGCGAAGCCGCCGTGGCCGAAGAGCGGAGCATGCTGGCGCGCGAGCTGCACGACTCCATCGCCCAGTCGCTGGCCTTCCTCAAGATCCAGACGCAGCTGTTGCGCGACGCCGTGAACCGTGGCGACGAAGCCAAACGCGACCGCAGCATGGGCGAGCTGGATGTGGGCGTGCGCGAGTGTTATGCGGACGTGCGCGAGCTGCTGGTGCACTTTCGCACCCGCACCAGCGAGGAAGACATTGAATCCGCCCTGCGGGCCACGCTGTCCAAGTTCGAGCACCAGACCGGCATGGCCACCACGCTCGGCATGGTGGGCCATGGCCTGCCGCTGGCGCCAGACCTGCAGATTCAGGTGCTGCACATGGTTCAGGAAGCACTGTCGAACGTGCGCAAGCATTCGGGCGCCACGCGGGTGGACCTGCTGGTGCACCGGCATCCGCGCTGGCGCTTTGAGGTGCAGGACAACGGAAAGGGCTTTGACGTGGCTACGGTGCCGCCCGATTCGCTGCATGTGGGCCTGGGCATCATGCGGGAGCGGGCCCACCGCGTGGGTGCCGTCCTGCAGGTCGAATCCACCCCGGGCCAGGGCACGCGCGTGTGCATCGAACTGCCCACCGTGACTTCCGCCACCACCCTGCCTGCACAGCCTGCGCCGCGTCCTGCTGCGGAGCCCATCGACCAGGGCACCGCTTCTGGCGGCGAATTCCATCCCGCCTTGGCCGACGGCCGGGTGGCAACACTCACTCCATGACGACCTCCACCATCCCTTTCGCAACACCTGCTGGTGTGGTCCCCCACGTCCCGGCGCCACCGCCGGTGACGCTGCTGGTGGTGGACGACCATACGCTGTTCCGCCGGGGGCTGATCGCGCTGCTGGGGCAGGACGCGGGCCTGCAGGTGGTGGGCGAGGCGGGTGACGCTGCCGAGGCGCTGCGCCTGGCGCCCCAGCTGCAGCCCCAGGTGATCCTGCTGGACAACCACCTGCCCGGCGTGATGGGCGTGGACGCCATCCGGGGCCTGCGCGAGGTGTCGCCTGCGTCGCGCGTGCTCATGCTCACCGTGAGCGAAGACGGGCAGGACCTGGCCGCCGCGCTGCGCAATGGCGCGCAGGGCTATTTGCTCAAGACCATCGACGGCGACCTGCTGGCCCAGGCCATCCGCCGCGCGGCCCGTGGCGAACCGGTGGTGAGCCCCGAACTCATGGGCAAGCTGGTCGCAGCGTTCCAGTCGCAAGGTGTTGCCGAGGCGGCTGCGCTCATTGCGCCCAATACGTCTGCCGCGCCCGCAGCGCCTGCCGCGACCGCGCAGCCGCCCGAGGCCGCCCATGGCGCTGCGCCCCTGTCGCCGCGCGAGGAAGACGTGCTGCGCGAGATCGCGCGGGGTGCCAGCAACAAGGAAATCGCGCGCACGCTCGACATCGCCGAGACCACCGTCAAGATCCATGTGCAGCACATCCTGCGCAAGCTGGGCCTGAGCTCGCGCGTGCAGGCGGCGGTCTACGCCTCAGACCGCCAGCGCGTGGAGTAGCCGAATAGCGGATTCGCTGCGCGCACGGCCGTGCAGTCGCCTGTGCGTGGTGTTTGCTATATTTTCAATAGTTATTTGCGCTTTCCTATCAAGCGCTGGCGGCATTTTTTGCTGAATTTTTTCGGTGCGGAGCCCGTCGCCGCTGCAGCGTTGCGCCCGCGGGCCTTGGTGCTCTGTCCCTCCCCTGCATTTCCTCTCTCGAACCGGCCCGCCGCTGCGCGCGCCTGCCTGGTCATCCATCCATAGTTCTTTCGGACGATGGGCCGGCGCGGTGGCGTAGGCCCGGACTAGTCCTTCTGCCGCGCCCCAGGTGTCCTTGCGAAGGATAGGCAGTGCGTGCCCAAAGCGGGACGATACCGCCATACGCAAAGAGAAGAGGAACCGCGCAATGGCACACACCATTTTGCCCCCGGGCGACAGCCCACAGCGCACCCGCCAGGCCTGGTCGGTGCTCATCGTCAGCACCTTCGCATTCACCGTCTGCTTCATGGTCTGGATGATGTTCGGCGTCATCGGCATTCCCATCAAGAAGATGCTCAACCTGAACTCCACGCAGTTCGGGCTGCTCATGTCCATGCCCGTGCTCACGGGCTCGCTGGTGCGGGTGCCGCTCGGCATCTGGACCGACCGCTTCGGTGGCCGCATCGTGATGACTGCGGTGATGGCCACCACCGTGCCTGCCATCTGGATGATGGGCTACGCCACGGAATACTGGCACTTTCTCACCATCGGCCTGTTTGTGGGCCTGGCAGGTGGCTCGTTTTCGGTGGGTACGCCCTATGTGGCGCGCTGGTTTCCGAAGCACCGCCAGGGCACGGCCATGGGGGTGTATGGCGCGGGCAATTCGGGCGCAGCCGTGAACAAGTTCGTGGCTCCGGTGCTGCTGGTGGCCTTTGGCTGGACCATGGTGCCGCAGGTGTATGCGGCCATCATGCTGGGCACCGTGGTGCTGTTCTGGCTCTTCAGCTACAGCGACCCGGCCCACCTGGTGCCCAGCAGCGTCAAGTTCACCGACCAGCTCAAGGCGCTCAAGGACCCCAAGGTGCTCAAGTACTGCCAGTACTACAGCATCGTGTTCGGCGGCTACGTGGCGCTGTCGCTGTGGATGGTGCAGTACTACGTGGGCGAGTTTGGCCTCGACATCCGCGTGGCGGCTTTGCTGGCGGCCTGCTTCTCGCTGCCGGGCGGTGTGCTGCGCGCCATCGGCGGCATGCTGAGCGACAAGTACGGCGCCCACAGCGTGACCTGGTGGGTGATGTGGGTGAGCTGGATCTGCCTGTTCCTGCTGAGCTACCCACAGACCGATTTCACCATCCTCACCGTCAACGGCCCCAAGACCTTCCACCTGGGTCTCAACGTCTACGCGTTCACCGGCCTGATGTTCCTGCTGGGCATTTCGTGGGCCTTCGGCAAGGCCAGTGTCTTCAAGTACATCAGCGATGACTACCCCCACAACATCGGCGCCATCAGCGGCATCGTGGGCCTGGCCGGTGGCCTCGGCGGCTTCATCCTGCCCATCCTGTTTGGTGCGCTCATGGACCTCACCGGCATCCGCTCCAGCGCCTTCATGTTGATGTATGGCGTGGTGTGGGTCTCGCTCATCTGGATGTACTTCACCGAAGTGCGCAACACCCGTCTCATGGGCTCGCAGGGCGCTGTCGCACAGCCTGCCACCCGCTGATTTTTCAAGGAAACCTCACCATGTCTGCCACCACCAACAGCGGGCGCCAGGGGCGCCTGCTCACCCTCTGGACCCCGGAGGACAAGTCCTTCTGGGAGCGCGAAGGCGAAGCCGTCGCCAAGCTCAACCTGTGGATCTCGGTGCCCGCGCTGTTCCTGGCCTTTGCCATCTGGCAGGTCTGGAGCGTGGTCGCCGTGAGCCTGCCAGGCCTGGGCTTCAAGTATTCGACCAACCAGCTGTTCTGGCTGGCGGCAGCGCCCGCGCTTTCGGGCGCCACGCTGCGCATCTTCTACTCGTTCATGGTGCCGCTCGTGGGTGGGCGCCGCTGGACGGCGATCTCCACCGCCTCGCTGCTGATCCCTGCGATTGGCATCGGCTTTGCGGTGCAGGACAACACCACCGCGTACCCCACCATGCTCATCCTGGCGCTGCTGTGCGGCCTGGGCGGCGGCAACTTCAGCTCCAGCATGGCCAACATCAGCTTCTTCTTTCCGAAGGAGCGCAAGGGCTCGGCGCTGGGCGTGAACGCGGGCCTGGGCAACCTGGGCGTGTCGGTGGTGCAGTTCCTGAGCCCGCTGGTGGTCACGGCCGGCATCTTCGGCATCTTTGGCGGCGAAGGTCAGACCATTGTGAAGAACGGCCAGACCGTGCAGGTGTGGACGCAGAACGCCGCCTTCATCTGGGTGCCATGGATTGCGCTGACGGCGCTGGCCGCCTGGTTCGGCATGAACGACATCGCCGACGCGCGCGCCTCGTTCGCCGCCCAGGCCGCCATCTTCAAGCGCAAGCACAACTGGCTGATGTGCGTGCTGTACCTCGGCACCTTCGGCTCCTTCATCGGCTATGCCGCAGGATTCCCGCTCCTCATCAAGAGCCAGTTCCCTGGCGTGAACCCCCTGGCCTACGCCTGGCTGGGCCCGCTGGTGGGCGCGGTGATCCGCCCGTTTGGCGGCTGGATGGCCGACAAGCTCGGCGGTGCGCGCGTCACGCTGTGGAACTTCATCGTCATGGCCATGGCGGTGGTGGGCGTCACGTTCTTCCTGCCCTCGGCGGGTAACGAAGGCCAGTTTGCAGGCTTCTTTGTGTGCTTCCTGGTGCTGTTCCTCACCACCGGCATCGGCAACGGCTCCACCTTCCGCATGATCCCCGTGATTTTCCTGACCGAAGCCATGCGCGGTGTGGACCCCCGCAACACCGCTGCCGTGGCCCAGGCCAACAAGGAAGGCAACACGCTGGGCGCTGCCACGCTGGGCTTCACAGCCGCCATGGCCGCCTATGGCGGGTTCTTCATCCCCAAAAGCTATGGCAGCTCGATTGCCCTGACTGGCAGCCCCCATGCGGCGCTGTGGACATTTTTCGCTTTCTATCTCGTTTGCATCGTGATCACCTGGTGGTACTACGCACGCAAGCACGCCGAGATGCCTTGCTGATCACCCCTGGACAGAACAGAAAAAGGAGCCCCCGATGAGCCATTTCCTCGATCGCCTTTCGTACTTCTCGCAGCCCCGCGAGACCTTTTCCCAAGGCCACGGCGAAACCAACGGTGAAGACCGCACCTGGGAAGACGCCTACCGCGACCGCTGGGCGCACGACAAGATCGTGCGCAGCACGCACGGCGTGAACTGCACGGGCAGCTGCAGCTGGAAGATCTACGTCAAGGGCGGCATCGTCACCTGGGAAACCCAGCAGACCGACTACCCCCGCACCCGCCCCGACCTGCCCAACCACGAGCCCCGTGGCTGTGCGCGTGGCGCCAGCTACAGCTGGTACCTGTACAGCGCCAACCGCGTGAAGTACCCCATGGTGCGTGGCCGCCTGCTCAAGCATTGGCGCGCCGCCATTGCCCTCGCCAAGAGCCCGGTGGACGCCTGGGCCAGCATCGTCGAGAACGATGCCTCCAAACGCGAATGGCAAAAGCAACGGGGCCTGGGCGGCTTCGTGCGCAGCACCTGGGAAGAAGTGAACCAGATGATCGCTGCGGCCAACGTGTACACCATCAAGAAGCACGGGCCGGACCGCATCATCGGCTTCTCGCCCATCCCGGCGATGTCGATGATTTCGTACGCCGCGGGCAGCCGCTATCTCAGCCTGATCGGCGGCGTGTGCATGAGCTTTTACGACTGGTACTGCGACCTGCCCCCGAGCAGTCCGCAAGTTTGGGGTGAGCAGACCGACGTGCCCGAGTCGGCCGACTGGTACAACAGCTCGTACATCATTGCCTGGGGTTCCAACGTGCCCCAGACGCGCACGCCCGATGCGCACTTTTTGACCGAGGTGCGCTACAAGGGCACTAAGGTCGTGTCCATCACGCCCGACTATTCCGAAGTCGCCAAGCTGGGCGATTTGTGGATGCACCCCAAGCAGGGGACGGACGCCGCCGTGGCCATGGCCATGGGCCATGTGATCCTGAACGAGTTCTACTTCAAGGACGGCGGCAAGGGCCGCAGCGCGTACTTTGACGACTACGCGCGCCGCTACACCGACCTGCCGCTCCTGGTGGTGCTCAAGGAAAAGAAGCTGCCCGATGGCCGCACGGTGATGGTGCCCGACCGCTATGTGCGCGCCAGCGACTTTCCGAACAAGCTCGACCAGTCGAACAACCCCGACTGGAAGACCGTGGGCTACGACGAACTGGGCCAGGTCACGCTGCCCAATGGTTCCATCGGATTTCGCTGGGGGGCGGACGGCCGCCCCGACCAGGGTCTGTGGAACCTGGAAAACAAAGAAGCACGCACCGGCAACACCGTCAAGCTCAAGCTCTCGGTGATTGAAGACGGCGAGCAGGCGCACGATGTGGCTGATGTGGGCTTCCCGTACTTTGGTGGTGTAGCCACGCCCAACTTCACGGCCAATGAACAAGGCGGTGACGTGATGGTGCGCCGCGTACCCGTCACCCACCTGGAACTGGAAGGCCACGAAGCCCAGGGCCGCGTGATGGTGGCCACCGTGTTCGACCTGTTGGCCGGCAGCTATGGCATCGACCGCGGCCTGCCGGGCGAAGAACCCGGTGGCAGCTACGACGCTGACCGCCCCTTCACGCCCGCATGGCAAGAAAAAATCACCGGTGTGCCGCGCGAGCAGATCATCACCGTAGCCCGCCAGTTCGCCGACAACGCGCACAAGACCCATGGCAAGTCCATGGTGATCATCGGCGCGGCGATGAACCACTGGTACCACAGTGACATGAACTACCGCGGCATCATCAACATGCTGATGCTGTGCGGCTGTATCGGCCAGAGCGGCGGCGGCTGGGCGCACTATGTGGGCCAGGAAAAGCTGCGCCCCCAGACCGGCTGGACGGCGCTGGCCTTTGCGCTGGACTGGATCCGCCCACCGCGCCAGATGAACAGCACGAGCTTCTTCTATGCCCACACCGACCAGTGGCGCTATGAAAAGCTGGGCATGGAAGAGATTCTGTCGCCCCTGGCCGACCAGCGCGCCTACCACGGCGCGCAGATCGACTACAACGTGCGTGCCGAGCGCATGGGCTGGCTGCCATCGGCCCCCCAGCTCAAGACCAACCCGATGCAGGTGGCCAAGGATGCCGCTGCCAAGGGCATGGATGCCAAGGACTACGTGGTGCAGTCGCTCAAGGACGGCAGCCTCACGATGAGCTGCGAAGACCCGGACCACCCTGCCAACTGGCCGCGCAACATGTTCGTGTGGCGCTCCAACATCCTGGGCTCGTCGGGCAAGGGGCACGAATACTTCCTCAAGCACCTGCTGGGCACCACCCACGGCGTGCAGGGCAAAGACTTGGGCAAGGACGAAGCCAAGCCCGAGGAAGTGCAGTGGCACGCCAATGCGCCCGAGGGCAAGCTGGACCTGCTGGTCACGCTCGACTTCCGCATGAGCACCACCTGCCTGTACTCCGACATCGTGTTGCCCACGGCCACCTGGTATGAGAAGAACGATCTCAACACCAGTGACATGCACCCCTTCATCCATCCGCTGTCCACGGCGGTGGACCCTGCCTGGCAGGCCAAGAGCGACTGGGAGATCTACAAGGGTTTCGCCAAGGCCGTGAGCGAGGTCAGCGTGGGCCACCTTGGCGTCGAGAAGGACGTGGTGCTCACGCCCATCATGCACGACACCCCCGGTGAAATGGCCCAGCCATATGGCGTGCGCGACTGGAAGAAGGGCGAGTGTGAACTCATCCCCGGCAAGACCGCGCCGCAGGTCACCGTGGTCGAGCGCGACTACCCCAACCTCTACAAGCGCTTCACGGCCCTGGGCCCGCTGATGGACAAGGCGGGCAACGGCGGCAAAGGCATTGGCTGGAACACGCAGACCGAAGTGGGCCAGCTCGGTGACCTGAACGGCCGCGTGAAGGAAGAGGGCGTGACGCAGGGCATGCCCCGCATCGTCACCGACATCGATGCCACCGAAGTGGTGATGATGCTGGCGCCTGAGACCAACGGCCACGTGGCCTGCAAGGCCTGGGAGGCTCTGGGCAAGCAGACCGGGCGCGACCACGTGCACCTGGCGCTGCACCGCGAGGACGAAAAGATCCGCTTCCGCGACATCCAGGCGCAGCCACGCAAGATCATCAGCTCACCCACCTGGTCGGGCCTGGAAAGCGAAAAGGTCAGCTACAACGCCGGCTACACCAACGTGCACGAGTACATCCCATGGCGCACCCTCACGGGCCGCCAGCAGTTCTACCAGGACCACCCGTGGATGCGTGACTTTGGTGAAGGCTTCGTGAGCTACCGCCCACCCGTGCACTTGAAGACGCTGGAAGAGGTGGAAGGCAAGAAGCCCAATGGCAACCGCGAGATCGCGCTGAATTTCATCACGCCGCACCAGAAGTGGGGCATCCACAGCACGTACAGCGACAACCTGATGATGCTCACGCTCAATCGCGGTGGCTCGGTGGTGTGGCTGAGCGAAGACGACGCCAAGAGCGCCGGCATCGTGGACAACGACTGGGTCGAACTCTTCAACGCCAACGGCGCGATCGCAGCCCGTGCCGTGGTGAGCCAGCGTGTGAACCCGGGCATGGTGATGATGTACCACTCGCAAGAGAAGATCATCAACACCCCTGGTTCCGAGATCACCGGCACGCGCGGGGGCATCCACAACTCGGTCACGCGCATCGTGCTCAAGCCCACCCACATGATCGGCGGCTATGCGCAGTTGAGCTACGGCTTCAACTACTACGGAACCATTGGTACCAACCGCGACGAGTTCGTGTTGGTGCGCAAGATGGACCGCGTGGACTGGCTCGACGACGAGCCCGTGTCCAGCACGGCTGCCCGCGCCTGAAGCCGAAGACAAGGAGAAACACGATGAAAATTCGCGCACAAATCGGCATGGTGCTGAACCTGGACAAGTGCATCGGTTGCCACACCTGTTCCGTCACCTGCAAAAACGTCTGGACCAGCCGCCCGGGCGTGGAATACGCCTGGTTCAACAACGTCGAGACCAAGCCCGGCATCGGCTACCCCAAGGAATGGGAAAACCAGGACAAGTGGAACGGCGGCTGGGTGCGCAACCCGGACGGCTCCATCGCCCCCCGCCAGGGCGGCAAGTGGAAGCTGCTCATGCGCATCTTCGCCAACCCCAACCTGCCGCAGATCGACGACTACTACGAACCTTTCACGTTCGACTACGACCACCTGCAGTCCGCGCCTGAGAGCAAGGCCGCACCCACGGCCCGCCCGCGCAGCCTGATCACCGGCAAGCGCATGGAGAAGATCGAGTGGGGCCCGAACTGGGAAGAAATCCTGGGCGGCGAGTTCAGCAAGCGCAGCAAGGACAAGAACTTCGACGATGTGCAAAAGGACATCTACGGGCAGTTCGAGAACACCTTCATGATGTACCTGCCGCGCCTGTGCGAGCACTGCCTGAACCCGGCGTGCGTGGCATCGTGCCCCTCGGGCTCGATCTACAAGCGCGAGGAAGACGGCATCGTGCTGATCGACCAGGACAAGTGCCGTGGCTGGCGCATGTGCGTCAGCGGCTGCCCCTACAAGAAGATCTACTACAACTGGCAATCGGGCAAGGCCGAGAAGTGCATCTTCTGCTACCCGCGCATCGAGGCGGGCCAGCCCACCGTGTGCTCGGAAACCTGCGTGGGCCGTATCCGGTATCTCGGCGTGTTGCTGTACGACGCAGACCGCATCCAGGAAGCCGCCAGCGTGGAACGCGACCGCGACCTGTACCAGGCGCAGCTCGACATCTTCCTGGACCCGAACGACCCCGATGTGATCCGCCAGGCGCGCATCGACGGCATCCCGGACAGCTGGATGGATGCCGCCCGCAACAGCCCGGTCTACAAGATGGCCGTGCAATGGAAGGTGGCCCTGCCGCTGCACCCCGAGTACCGCACGCTGCCTATGGTCTGGTATGTGCCTCCGCTCTCGCCCATCACGGCCGCAGCCAACGCGGGCCATGTGGGTGTGAATGGCGACATCCCGGATGTGTCGCAGCTGCGCATCCCCGTGCAGTACCTGGCGAACCTGCTGACCGCCGGCGACACCGGGCCCGTGGTGCGGGCGCTCGAGCGCATGCTGGCCATGCGCACCTACCAGCGCGACAAGCATGTGGAGCAGCGCCAGAACCTGGGTGTGCTCAAGCAGGCGGGCCTGTCGATGGCCGAGGTCGAGGAGATGTACCACGTGATGGCGATTGCCAACTACGAGGACCGCTTTGTCATCCCATCGGCCCACCGCGAATATGCCGAAAACGCGTTCGACATTCGGGGTGGTTGCGGCTTCTCGTTTGGCAACGGCTGTTCCGATGGCGCCACCGAGACCAGCATGTTCGGCGGCAAGAAGCCCCGCACGATCCCGATCAAAGCCACGGTCTGAAGCACAGGCAAAGGAATCACCATGTTCAAAAAGAACCCGACCTCCGTGCGCCTGACCCTGCGCGCCCTGGGCTACCTGCTGAGCTACCCCGATGCGCAACTGCGCAGCGTGATGCCGCAGCTCATCGACGCCCTGCAGGCAGAGCAGGCCCTTACGGCCGATCGCATGAATGAACTGAAGGCTGTGTGCGAGCACCTGGCTGCACTCGACCCGCTCGAAGCCGAGGCCCGCTATGTGGACAACTTCGACCGGGGCCGTCAGACCTCGCTGCATCTGTTCGAGCATGTGCACGGCGACTCGCGCGACCGGGGCCCGGCGCTTATCGACCTGCTGCAGACCTACGACAAAGCAGGCCTGAAGTTCGAAGCCGACGAACTGCCCGACCACCTGCCGGTGGTGCTGGAGTTCGCCTCCACCCAGCCTGTGGAAGTGGCCAAGGAGTTCTTGGGCGAGATGGCCCACATCCTGAACGCGCTGTTCAGTGCGCTGGTGGCGCGCAACAGCCCCTATGCCAGCGTGATTGCTGCGGTGCTCGAAGTGTCGGGCCAGCGCGTGCAGTCGGTAGCGCTGACCCCCGAGCCGCCGATGGACGAGGTCTGGGCCGAGCCCGAGGCGTTTGGCGGTTGCAGCACCCAGGGCCAGTCCAAGCCGGACCAGCCACAACCTCTGCATTTTGTTCGTACCCCCCGCGCCGAGCGGGCACCAGAAGGAGTCTCCGTATGACCACCTGGCTTGACACCCTGTTGTTTGGCATCTATCCCTATATTTGCCTCGCTGTCTTTTTCATTGGCAGCTGGGCGCGGTTTGACCGCGACCAGTACACCTGGAAAAGCGATTCCTCCCAGCTGCTGCGCACCGGCAGCTTGCGCTGGGGCAGCAACCTGTTCCATGTGGGCGTGTTGTTCCTGTTCTTCGGCCATACCGTGGGCATGCTTACGCCGCACTTCTTGTATGAGCACTTTATCGGCGCCGGCGCCAAGCAGCTCATGGCCATGGTGTCGGGGGGGATTGCAGGCCTGATGGGCTTCGTGGGCCTGTCCCTCCTGCTGCACCGCCGCCTGTCGGATGCGCGCATCCGCGCCACCTCCAAGACCAGCGACATCCTGATCCTGGTGCTCCTGTGGGTACAACTGGCGCTGGGCCTGGCCACCATCCCGCTGTCGGCACAACATCTGGACGGCTCCATGATGATGCGCCTGGCTGAGTGGGGGCAACGCATCGTCACTTTCCGCAGTGGTGCGGTCGATCTGCTGGCCGGTGCGGGTTGGATCTTCAAGACGCACATGTTCCTGGGCATGAGCATCTTCCTGATCTTCCCGTTCACCCGCCTGGTGCATGTGTGGAGCGGCTTTGGCACGCTGGCCTATGTGCTGCGCCCCTATCAGGTAGTGCGTGCGCGCCGCCTGAATCTGCCACCCGGCCATATGCAGTCGCAAGACCGCCGTGGCGTTTGAATTCATACCACCCAAGGAGCACACCATGAGCGGATGTGGAACCGGTAGCTGCGGTTGCGGCACCAGCGCAACCAGCCAGAGCGCCCCCCAAAGCACGCTTTCCCCCGAGCAAACGGCCGCCTACGAGGCGCTCTCCGCCACGGTAGGAGCGACGGCCATGGCAGACACGCCCGCCATGGCAACCCCTCAGCCCATGGGGCAGGCCCCGGTGGCGCGCATCAACGGCGTGGCATTGAATTCAACGGCCGAGTGGCTGGATGATGAAGCCTTGCGCCAGCGTGCCTGCACCGAGCTGCTGCGACAGGCAGCCCAGCAAGGCGGCTTTCTGGCACAGGACGATGTGCCGGGTGTCGAAGGTGCCATCAGCACCAAGGCCTCGAATGCCATCGAGCAACTGCTGGAGCGCGAGCTGCCCATCCCCGACCCGTCGGAAGAAGCCTGCCGCCGCTACCACGACGCCCACCCTGCGGCACACGCCCATGGTGAGCGGGCCCAGCTGCGCCACGTGCTGTTTGCCGTGACGCCCGGCGTGGACGTCAAGCAGCTGCGCCTGCGTGCCGAAGCCATGCTGATTGACCTGCGCTGTGCGGACGATGGTGGCGCAAAGTTTGCCGAAGCGGCAGCGCAGTGGTCCAACTGCCCCAGCGGCCAGCAAGGCGGCGACCTGGGCTGGCTGACCCGCGCCGACTGTGCGCCTGAGTTCGCCCGCGAGGTGTTTGGCAGCGCGGAGATCGGTGTGTTGGCACGCCTGGTGCACAGCCGGTTTGGCCTGCATGTGGTGGAGGTGGTGGCGCGCGACCCCGGGCAGCAGCCTTCGTTTGAAGAAGTGCGCCAGGCCATTGCGCTCACGTTGCGCCAGCAGGCCTGGGTGAATGCGCTGCGCCAGTACCTGCAATTGCTGGCGGGCGCTGCCGTGGTGGAAGGCGTGGCGCTGGACGCGGCCGACTCCCCGCTTGTACAGTAGTTGCACCACGCTTCAACCGATTGCCCCATGCCCGACGAGCTGCTTGATCGCCTGCGCCGTTTCCATAACGACGCCTTTCCCCTGTACCGCGAGCAGTTCCAGGCGCTGGTGGACGAAGGGCAGCACCCGACCACCCTGTTCATCGGCTGTTCCGACTCGCGCCTGGTGCCCTACCTGCTGACCGGTGCGGGCCCGGGGGAGCTGTTCTTGGTGCGCAACGTGGGTGCGTTCATCCCGCCGTATGACGGATCTCACGGCCACCATGGCACCACGGCGGCCATCGAGTTTGCGGTGCTCAACCTGCAGGTGCGCCGCATTGTGGTGTGCGGCCACAGTCACTGTGGGGCTATCAAGGCGATGTATGGTGAGGTTTCGCCCGAAGCGCCCAACCTGAACCGCTGGCTGGACCTGGGGCGAGAGGCCTTGTTGCCCATGCAGCCCGGACCTGAGGTGCTGCGCCGCACCGAGCAACGCGCTGTGGTGCTGCAGCTGGAGCGGCTCATGGAGTACCCCATGGTGCGTAGCCGTGTGCAGTCAGGGCAGATCAGCCTGCATGGCTGGCACTATGTGATCGAGGAAGGAGAAGTCCATGTGTTTGATGTCAAGACGGGCGGCTTTGTGCCGGCCTCGCGGGCGGACAACAGCGGCACTGGTCCCTACCACCCCTACGTGGAGCATGATGGGCAAGTTCTTCTGGACGAGCTTTGACCTTGTCCGGCATTCTCGCGGCATATGCTTGAGGAATGAGGCTCTCTTGATGGAACGCAAGACCTCACTGGCGTGAAACCCAAATCATCGGCCCCCATGAAACGCGAACCACAGCCCCCCCTCAAGCCCACCTCTTCATTGCAGCCCATCAGCCTGGATGTGTTGCGTGAGAAATACCTCAAACCCGGGGAAACCACCGCAGACGAGCTTTACCAGCGTGTGGCGCGGGCCCTGGCCTCGGTGGAGGCGCCGGAGCTGCGCGACAAATACGAAGTCCTGTTCCTCGCCAACCTGAAGGCGGGCGCCATCGGAGCGGGCCGGATCATGAGCGCGGCAGGCACCGACATCCAGGCCACGCTGATCAACTGTTTTGTACAGCCCGTGGGCGACTGCATCCAGGGGGTGGACGACGAGGGTTTTCCAGGCATCTACGAAGCCCTGCGCGAGGCTGCAGAAACCATGCGCCGTGGGGGCGGCGTGGGCTACGATTTCTCCCGCATCCGGCCCAAGGGCGCGCAAGTGAAGGCCACGGCCTCCATGGCGTCGGGGCCGTGCAGCTACATGAATGTGTTCGACCAGTCGTGCTCGACCGTGGAGAGCGCAGGCGCGCGCCGGGGGGCTCAGATGGGTGTGCTGCGCATTGACCATCCCGATGTGCACGAGTTCATCACCGCCAAGCGCACGCCGGGCCGCTGGAACAATTTCAACGTATCGGTGGGCGTGTCGGATGCGTTCATCCACGCCGTGCAGAACAACGCGCAGTGGGAGTTGGTGCACAAGGCGAAACCGGGTGCCGCTTTGCTGGCCCTGGGCGCTCGCCAGCGTGCCGATGGCCTGTGGGTCTACGCCACCGTGCCCGCGCGCGAGCTGTGGGACACGATCATGAAGTCGGCCTACGACTTCGCCGAGCCTGGCATCCTGTTTCTGGGCCGCATCAACGAAGACAACAACCTGCACTATTGCGAAGACATCGCGGCGACCAACCCCTGTGGCGAGCAGCCATTGCCGTCCTACGGGTGTTGTGACCTGGGCCCTATCATCCTGACCCGCTTTGTGCGCCACCCCTTCGGTTTCGGGGGCGTGGCTGCGTTTGATTTCGATGACTTCACCAAAGCCGTGGCGCTGCAGGTGCGAGCGCTGGACAACGTGCTCGATGTGACCTATTGGCCGCTGCCGCAGCAGCGCGACGAGGCCATGGCCAAGCGCCGCATTGGTGTGGGCTTTACCGGCATGGGCAACACGTTGGCCATGCTGTGCCTGCGCTATGACCTGCCCGAAGGGCGCACCATGGCGGCACGCATTGCCGAGTGCATGCGCGATGCTGCCTATGCCGCGTCGGTGGACCTGGCGCGCGAGAAAGGGGTGTTCCCCAAGTTCCAGGCCGAGCCTTATCTGTCAGAGGGCACGTTTGCCAACCGCCTGCCCGACTCGCTCAAGGCGGCCATCCGCCAGCACGGTATCCGCAACAGCCACTTGCTCTCCATCGCCCCTACGGGCACGGTGAGCCTGGCTTTTGCCGACAACGCCTCCAACGGCATCGAGCCGCCGTTTTCGTGGATGTACAAGCGCAAGAAGCGTGAATCCGACGGCACTACCTCGGAATACGCCGTCGAAGACCACGCCTGGCGGCTCTACCGCGAACTGGGCGGTGACGTGGGTGCTTTGCCGGACTATTTCGTCTCGGCCCTCGCCATGCCCGCCGAAGGCCACATCGCCATGATGGAAGCTGTGCAGCCCTTTGTGGACACGGCCATTTCAAAGACGGTGAACATCCCCGCCGACTATCCCTACGAAGGTTTCAAGGACCTGTACCTGCAGGCCTGGCGCGCCAAGCTCAAGGGCCTGGCCACCTACAGGCCCAATGCCATCCTGGGATCGGTGCTGGAAACCCATGCAGCGCCTGAACCCGCAGCCGTTGCAGCACCTGTAGTACCCCCCGCACCTCCGGTGGACCCCATGCGTACCGTGATCGAAAGCCGCCCGCAAGGCGGCCTCTCGGCGGTGGCCGAAAAGCTCGAATACTGGACGCAGGAAGGCCACAAGACGCTGTACCTTATCGTCTCGTTCTTGCCGGTCCCCACGGGGGTTGGCAATGGCACGGTGGACCGGGCCATCGAGTTCTTCATGCCTGTAGGTCAGAGCGGCGAGTCGCAGCAGTGGATCACGTCCAGCATGCGCATGTTGTCGCTGGCGGCGCGCGGCGGCTTCCTGGAGCGGGCGCTCTCCGACATGCGCAAAGTGGCCTGGGACCGTGGGCCCGTGCGCCTGGGCACCCACCGCAAGGACGACGGCACGCTGGTGCCCATGTGGCATGACTCCGAAGTGGCGGCCATGGCCTATGCCATCCAGAACATCCTGGCGCGCCGCGTGGCGGACCCGGTGCAACAGCAACTGCCGCTGGATGAGCCCGCGCCCGCGCCTCTGGCGGTCCCGCAGGCCATGGCGGGCAAGAAGTGCAGCGAATGTGGCGCCCATGCAGTGATCCGCAAGGATGGTTGCGACTATTGCACGCAGTGTGGGCACCTGGGGACCTGCGGGTGACGTCTCGTCCTGTCATCCCACTGCGTACCGCGTCGGGAAAACCTTCGCCCGAAGTGCTGGCGTCGTTGGACAGTCACTGGCGTTGGCGCTATCTGATGCTGGCGCCGCACCGGTTGGGGTTCTTCCTGGCCATGGTGGTGCTGGTGGCGTCGGGGGGGTGGTGGGCATTGGTGCAGGTGGCGCGGTCTACCGGTGGGTGGGGGCTCTATTACGCGGTGTCTCCCACGCTGGTGCACTCGACCGTGATGGCGTTCGGATTTATTCCACTGTTCTTTTCGGGCTTCTTGTTCACGGCAGGCCCCAAATGGCTTGGGGTGGAGCCTTTGCCCGTGCAGGCGCTTCGCACACCCCTGGTGGCGCAGGCGGTGGGGTGGTTGCTGTGGCTGGCAGGCGCGCACCTGTGGGTGGGTGTGGCGCTGGGCGGGCTGGCGGTGGCGGTGGTGGGCCTCGTCTGGATGACCGTGCAGTTCTGGGGGCGTGTGCGAAAAAGCCAGTCCGAGGACCAGTTGCATGCTCGCACCATCGCCTGGGCTTGCACGCTGGGCTGCGTCAGTCTTGCAGGGCTGTGGCTGAGTCTGGCGGTGGGGACCCATGCGCTCGCGCGTGTCTGGGTATTCACCGGTCTGTGGGGATTTGTTGTCGTGGTGTATGTGACGGTGGCGCATCGCATGATTCCGTTTTTCACCTCCAGCGCCATGCCCATGGTGAAGGCGTGGAGGCCTTTCTGGGTGCTGTGGTTGATGCTGGCAGCGGCCCTGCTGCAGGTGCTGGCTGCATGGTTGGAATGGGCCGGATTGCCTGCCGGTGCTGCAGGGACGGTTTGGGGGCTGGTATACGGCACGCTGCAATTGGCCGTGGGTGGCGTGCTGGTCTGGCTGGCCTGTGTCTGGGGCCTGGTGCAAAGCCTCAAGAACAGGCTGCTCGCGATGCTGCACATTGGTTTTCTATGGCTCGGCCTGGCTTTTCTTCTTGGCGGGCTGTCACCGTGGCTGGCCTGGGGCTTTGGCATGGGAGCGCTGGGCCTGGGAGCACTGCACGCGTTGACCATGGGCTGCCTGGCATCGCTGATGCTGGCCATGGTGACGCGAGTGTCCTGTGGACACAGTGGCCGTGCGCTGGTGGCAGACCGCACGGCATGGACGCTGTTCTGGATCCTGCAGGTGGCCACGGTACTGCGCATTGCCGCGGCGGTGCCGGGGGTATTTGGCGTTGCGTGGGTGTCGCTTTTGCCGCTGGCGGCATGCCTGTGGGCCGCCACCATGGGCGTGTGGGGTGTCCGGCTTGGCAGGTGGTACGGCTGCCTGCGGGCTGACGGTCGCCCGGGCTGACGGCGGCTCTTTCAAGGATCTGCGATGGCTGTCATTCCCTGGCCTTTGAAGCATGCACAACGGCGCATGCCCGCTGCGGCGACCACCTCAGACGACACTGCCGCGATGGCTGCTGCGCTGATCCAGTCGCGCCAGACCATCCTGCCCAAACGCTTGGCCGCCCCAGGGCCTAGAGGGGGGGAGCTGGCCCAGATTCTTGGCGCTGCGGCCCATGCCCCCGACCATGGCCAATTGACGCCCTGGCGTTTTGTGCTGGTGTCCGACGCGGCGCGGCCAGCGCTGGCAGACGTGTTTGCTCGGGCTCTTCGTGAGCGCGATCCAGCCGCCACACCAGAGCAGGCCGAGCAGGCCCGCGAAAAAGCCTACCGAGCCCCGGTGCTCATGCTGGTGGTGGTCGACGGCCAATGCGGGGACCCCGCCATCGACCTGTCCGAACGCCTGGTGTCAGCAGGCTGTGCCGTGCAGAACATGCTGCTGATGGCCACTGCGCAGGGCTATGGATCCGCCCTTACGAGTGGAAAAGCGCTCAAATCAGCTGGATTGCGCGGCTTGTTCCAGCTGGCAGCCTGGGAGCAGGCGCTGTGTTTTATCAGCATCGGTACCGTGCAATCGCGCAAGACCGTGCGGGCGCGGCCCGTTGCAGATAGTTATGTGAGCACGCTGGACGCGCAGCAGGGCGTGGTGCCTGGTTTCTGAGCAAGCCAGAAAGAACCCGACAGCATTTTTTATTTCATCAAGATTTTTATGAACATTTCCAGCTTCGACGATCTGTTGCAGGCAGCCCGCATGCAACCCGAACCTCAGCGTCTCTTGTTTGTGTTTGCTGCCGTTGAACTCCCCGACGACGCCACCCCCGCACAGCGCGCGCGCTTTGAAGCCGGGCAAGGCGGTGCCCTGGTGCCGCTGATGTGCGTGGACAAAACGCCGCAGGAACTGCCATCATTCGACGCACTGGTAGGAGAGGCGCGCCAGTTCACTGCCCCTGGCCACGACTGGGCCATGGTGTTTGCAGCCGCGATGTCGGGCACGCTCAACAAGGCGCCCACCAGCGCCGATGCCGAGGCGCCTTTGCAGCGCATGGTGGATGCGATCAAGGGCGGCGCGCATGGTGCCTACATTCCCTTCGACCGCCAGGGCCAGCCCGTGCGTTTTGGGTGAGGCGAGGATGGCGTCCTCTCCTGCACCCGCTCGCCACATTCCTGGCTTCAGCGCGCCCGCAGTAGGGTTCGAAGAGCCCTTTGCCATGCTGGAAGCCTGCCACGAACGCGTGCAGCGCACACTGGCACTTCTGGGCCGCCTGCGTGAGCATGTCCGCCAGCAAGGTGCTGACGAGAGCGCGCGCCAGGCCGCACGCGATGTGCTGCGGTACTTTGACATTGCAGCGCCCTTGCACCATGAGGACGAGGAGCTCCATGTGTTTCCGCTGTTGCTCGCTCAGGCTAAGCCTGAGGTCCAGACGCTCGTGCAAAGGTTGCAGCAGGACCATGTGGAAATGGTGGCTGACTGGGCTGCCGCGCGAGCTCCGTTGATAGATCTGGCCGAAGGCCAGATCCAAGCGTTCACGGATGGACACAGCGTGCTTCTTGATAGGTTCGCGGAGCGTTATGCGGACCATATTCGCCACGAGGAACACCAAGCTTATCCTGCAGCGTTGTGCCTGCTGGATTTCGCAGCGCTGGATCGGGTGGGGCGGGAGATGGCGGTGCGGCGTGGTGCCCATCAAGACGGTTAGACTCGGCCGCCGCATTGTGATGCGGTCTAGGAAGCGTTGGCATGGGCGCCATGCGTTGTGGTTGCGCCATTTTTTGCTCCGTGTGCTCTTTTCCGGCCCGCTACTGTGGCCGAGTTTTGGTCCGCTGCAGTATCGAAATCATTGCTTTGGCTGACATGCAGAAATAAGCCCCATTTGCGGGATTTGCTACAGAGTTGGTGTCCCCTCTGCTGTATGGCACACAGCTCTTTCTGCGACATATTGGGTCGATGTACCCCACAATGTACGAGTGCTGAGCCAAGGGTCGCCGCCGATGCGCCCTGGGTGTGAACCTTTGTGCCGCCTTGCGCTACGACGGTGCGTGCAATGCCCGGTAATTTCAGATTTTTTCGATTTTCATGAACCTCACCCTGTTCGGAACCGGTTATGTAGGGCTCGTCACCGGTGTGTGCCTTGCAGAACTCGGCAATGATGTCCTGTGCATCGACACGGATGCGGACAAGATCTCCGCGCTGCAGCGCGGAGAGGTGCCGATCTATGAACCCGGCTTGCGAGAGCTGGTCGTCAGCAATGCCCGCGCAGGGCGTCTGGCGTTTTCCATCGATATGGCGCGCGGTGTGGCCCACGGGGATATGCAATTCATCGCGGTGGGCACGCCCGCCGCAGGAGATGGCAGCGCGGATCTGCGCCACGTGTTTGAAGTGGCGCGTGCCATTGCCACCCACATGACCAGTTTCAAGGTGATCGTCAACAAGTCCACGGTGCCTGTGGGCTCGGGCGAGGCGGTGTGCGATGTGGTGGCCTCCGTGTTGGCCGAGCGCTGGCCTGGGGCCGAGCCAGCGCCTGGTTTTGCCGTGGTCTCCAATCCCGAGTTCCTCAAGGAGGGCAGTGCGATCGAAGATTTCATGCGGCCTGACCGCATCATCGTTGGGTTGGGCGACGCGCCCGAAGAGCAGCGTGCCGGTGATCTCATGCGTGCGTTGTATCGGCCATTTGGGCATGGGCATGATCGTGTCATCTGCATGGACCGTCGCAGCGCCGAGTTCACGAAGTACGCCGCCAACGCCATGCTCGCAACGCGCATCAGCTTCATGAATGAAATGGCAAATCTGGCCGACCGCCTGGGTGTGGACATCGAACCAGTGCGGGTGGGCATTGGCGCCGACCCCCGCATTGGGGACAGCTTTCTTTACCCGGGCGTGGGCTACGGCGGCAGCTGTTTCCCCAAGGATGTGACCGCGTTGCAGCGGATGGGAAATGACGTGGGGCTGCCGCTGCAGTTGCTTGCAGCGGTGGCACACGTCAACGATGGCCAAAAGCGGCTGCTGGTGGACAAACTCGTACAACGGCTCGGACCGGATCTCTCCGGCCGCCGGCTTGCCTTGTGGGGTCTGGCCTTCAAGCCCAATACCGATGACATGCGTGAGGCTCCCAGCCGGGTGCTGGTGCGCGAATTGCTGGAGCGTGGGGCCGTGCTTCAGGTATTCGATCCGGTAGCCATGCAGGAGGCTCGCCGCTGTCTGGAGGACGACCTGCGCGACAGGCCTCGCCTGCTGGAGCGTATCTGCTATGCCCAGGGCCCTATGGAGGCAGCGCGCGACGCAGACGCCTTGCTGATCGTGACCGAATGGCAGGTTTTCCGCAGTCCCAACTTCGATGCCCTGCGGGCGGCCCTGCGGCACCCGCTGATCGTGGACGGGCGAAATCTTTACGAACCACGTTCCATGCGAGCCCTGGGTTTCGACTATCTGACCGTGGGCCGTAACGCGTTGGAGGCACCGGGATCCACCACACCATGACGACGGCGAAGAAAATCCTGGTCACTGGGGGCGCAGGCTTCCTTGGCTCCCATCTGTGCGAGCGCCTGCTGGGCGATGGCCATGCGGTGTGGTGCATGGATGACTTTTCGACGGGCTTGGAAAAAAACATCGCCCACTTCCAGGCTTTGCCGGGCTTTCGCTTGCTTCGCCATGATGTCACCCAGCCGCTGGATGTCGAGGTGGATGAAATCTACAACCTCGCCTGCCCTGCATCACCCGTGCATTACCAGGCCGATCCACTGCGGACCCTGCGCACCAGCGTGATCGGTGCGATGAACCTGCTGGAGCTGGCCCGTAAGTGCGGGGCCTTTATTCTGCAGGCTTCCACCAGCGAGGTGTATGGCGACCCCAGCGTGCATCCGCAGCCGGAGTCCTACTGGGGCAACGTCAACCCCATCGGGGTGCGTGCCTGCTACGACGAGGGCAAGCGCTGTGCAGAGACCCTGTTTTTCGACTACCGGCGCCAACATGGTGTGCGCACGAAGGTGGTGCGGCTGTTCAATACCTATGGCCCCCGCATGCGCCCCGACGATGGCCGGGTTGTTTCCAACTTCATCGTCCAGGCTCTCAGCGGCGCGGACCTGACGGTGTATGGTGCAGGGGCGCAGACCCGCAGTTTTTGCTATGTAGACGACCTGGTGGAAGCCCTGGTGCGCACGATGGCCACGCCCGACGAAGTGGCGGGCCCCATCAACCTGGGCAATCCGGATGAGTTCACCATCCTGGAGCTGGCGCAAAAGGTTCTCGCGCAGACTGGGTCCTCTGCCCGGATCAGCCACCATACCCTGCCGGGAGATGACCCCCGTCAGCGCCAGCCCGACATCGCGCTGGCGCGGCAGCTGCTGGGTGGCTGGGAGCCCCGCATTGATCTTGACGCCGGTTTGCGCAAGACCATTGCCTATTTCAGGGCAGAGGGCACTGGTTGAGTTGAAAAGGCGCGATGGGCACCGGGTGGCATGGAGTGTTGTGGGATCTGGCTCTCGGAGTTTGCGGTGGCATTCCACGATGCCCCCCGTTCCATTTTCCTCGGGTGGTTTGAGTCCAAGTGAGGGTATGGTCCCCGTGGGAGGCGCCGCCTTGTGCTCCGTAAGCATCCCAAACCCATGCCTGTGAATTTTCTGCTTCGCGTCCTTTTCACCCTTCTTCTCGCCCTGGTTGCCGCCGGGGGCTGTGTCGCGCTGCACACGCCCTTGCCGTGGATGATCGGTCCGTTGCTGGCCACGTCCATCGTGTCGATGGCGGGTGGCCCTACGCACAGCTGGGGGCCGCTGCGCAATGCGGGGCAATGGGCCATTGGTGCGGCGCTGGGTTTGTATTTCACCCCGCAGGTGGTCGTGCTGATTGGGGGGCTCTGGTGGGCCATTGCGCTGGGTGTCATGTGGGCGTTGTTCCTGGGCTGGCTGTTCGGGGCCTGGTTGTACCGTGTGCATGCACCGCGTATGCATGGTGTACCTGCACCCATGCTGCGTGCCACGAGCTATTTTTCCGGGGCTATTGGTGCGGCATCTGAAATGACATTGCTGTCCGAGCGTGAAAACGCCCGGACGGACCTGGTTGCGGCCAGCCACAGCCTGCGCTTGCTGATCGTCACCTTGACGATCCCGTTTGCCCTGCAGTGGAGTGGCTTGCAGGGGCTGGACATGCTGCCGCCGATGGCCCGCGTGGTGAGCTGGCCCGGGCTGGCGCTGATGGCGCTGCTGACGGGGGCTGGGGCTTTGTTGATGGACCGGCTGGACCGGGCCAACCCCTGGTTCATGGGGGCCATGCTGGTGTCCATGGGGCTCACCATGGCGGGCATCACCTTGTCCGCCGTGCCGCAGCCGATGGTGAATGCAGCGCAACTGGTGATCGGCGTAAGCCTGGGCGTCCGGTTTCGCGCAGATTTCCTGCACACGGCGCCGCGCTGGCTCGTGTCTGTGTCTGCGGGCACTGTGGTGCTGATGGGGGCGTGTGCACTGTTTGCGGTACTGCTGGCCTGGGCCACCGGGTTGCCGTGGGTCACGTTGCTGCTGGGTACCTCGCCAGGAGGCATCACCGAGATGGCCATCACCGCCAAGGTGCTGCAGCTGGGCGTGCCGGTGGTCACTGCGTTTCAGGTGTGTCGACTGATGGCCGTGCTGATACTGGTCGGCCCGCTCTACCGGTGCATCTATCCTGCCCCCGTGGCCTGACCGGTTGCGGGCGCGTCACAATCCCACCTCTGTCGACGCTGATGGATTGTCCTGGCGACGGTCTGTGAGCGTTCCCATCCGTTGCACATCCCCGACCATGAGCATTCACTACAACTTCGGCGTACGCCCTCCCCAAGCAACGAAAGCCCAGCTGGCCGCGTGGCTGGAGCAGGCCATGCAAGCGCACCAGCAGGGAAGCCTTGCGCAGGCCAACCAGCTCTACAACACCATTTTGAAGAATGATCCGAAAAACGTTGGCGCCCTGCACATGCAAGGTGTGCTGGCGTACCAGGCGGGCCATCTGCAAATGGCGGTGGATCTGATCGGCCAGTCCATCAAGCTGGTGCCAGAGGATGCGGCTCCCCATGTCAATCGCGGGCTTGCCTTGGGTGCTTTGAAGCGCCATGACGAAGCACTGGCGCACTTTGAGCGGGCCATCAGCCTGCGCCCTGGTTTCGCCGAGGCCTATGTCAACCGGGGGATCACCCTGAAAGAGCTGTCGCGGCCCCTGGATGCCGTTGCGAGCTACGACCAGGCGATTGCCCTCCAGCCCCGTCTGGCGGCCGCGTTCAACAACAAGGGCAATGCCTTGCGCCAGCTCGACCGGTTGGAAGAGGCGCTGAAATGTTATGAGCAGGCCTTTGCCCTGGACAGCGACGACGTGGATGCGTGTCAGAACATGGGCATGCTGCATGCCGACGCAGGCCGTCAGGACGAGGCTTTGAAGTGCTTTGACCGGGTCATCGCTCTGCGGCCGCAGCATGCGGAAGCCCACAACGGCAAGGGCGCGATCCTGGCGCAAAGGGAGCAGTGGACGCAGGCCATTGCGCACTTCGAGGCCGCCATTCAGGGCAATGAAAAACTGGTCCAGGCACACAAGAACCTGGGGCTCGCGCAGCGCAGCCTTTTCCAATTGTCGAATGCCGTGACGGCTTTTCAGAAGGCTGCGCAGCTGAGCCCGCAAGATGTGGAGATCCTGTCGTTTCTGGCCCTTTCATTGCTAGAAGCGGGGCGGTATGCCGAAGCACTGGCCGCCTACGACCAGGCGATCCGGTTGGCGCCTGAAAGGCCGGACCTGTACTACAACCGCGCAAATTTGCACATCCGGTTCAACCGGCATGAGGATGCCGTGGCCGACTACATGGCGGTGTATCGCCTCAAGCCAGATGCCAAGTATCTGCTGGGGTATCTTGCGAGCAGTCGGCTCAAGACCGGTGATTGGAGGCACCTGGCGGACGATATGGCGCAATGTGAGCAGAGTATCCGGGCCGGTGAGCTGGGTGTGAAGCCCTTCATCGCTCTTTCGCTGTTCGACTCGCCCGAGCTGCACAAGCAGGCGGCACAAGCTTCCGTGCAGCAGGATTTCCCAGAGTCCACCGTCCTGGGCACCATCCTTGCGCGTGCTGGCGGAGGCAAGATCCGGGTCGGTTACTACTCTGCGGATTTCCACGGCCACCCCACTTCGTATCTGATAGCGCAGCTTTTCGAAGTCCATGACCGTGAACGCTTCGAGTGGTTTGCGTTTTCGTTTGGACCTCCCGCGACGGATGCCATGCGCGCGCGTCTGGTCGCAGGTTTCGACCATTTCATCGACGTGCGCGAGCGCAGCGAGATCGATATCGCCCGCTTGTCGCGGGAGCTGGGCATTGACATCGCCATTGACCTGATGGGTTTCACGACGGGCTGCCGATTTGGCATTTTTGCCCACCGCTGCGCACCCGTCCAGGCCGGTTATCTGGGCTACCCGGGGACGACCGGTGCGAACTATATGGACTACGTGATTGCCGACAAGGTGGTCGTCCCAGCCCAGGCGCAGATCCATTTCACCGAAAAACTCGCCTACCTGCCGCACAGCTACCAAGTCAATGACTCGCAGCGCGCAATCAGTGATCGGGTCTTCACCAGAGAGGAGGCACGGTTGCCTGCGACAGGGCGCGTGTTCTGCTGTTTCAACAACAACCAGAAGATCCTTCCACAGGTCTTTGACAGCTGGATGCGCATCCTGCAGGCGGTTCCGGACAGCGTTCTCTGGCTTTTGGCAGATAACCCTGCTGTGGAGGGCAGCCTGCGGCGTGAGGCGCAGGCGCGCGGCGTGGCTCCTGAGAGGCTGGTGTTTGCACAGCGCCTGCCTCTGGATCAGCACCTGGCGCGCCACCGGCTGGCCGACCTGTTTCTGGATACCTTGCCCTACAACGCCCACACCACGGCCAGTGATGCCTTGTGGGCGGGTCTACCGGTGCTTACGCAGCTGGGAGAATCGTTTGCGGCGCGTGTGGCGGCGAGCCTGCTGCATGCCGTGGGCCTGCCGGAACTCGTGACCCACAGCGCCGCAGAGTATGAAGCTCTGGCGATCTCACTCGCGCGGGATCCTGCGCGCCTGAAAGCGCTGCACGACAAACTCCAAGCGGAAAAAGCCCAGTCCCCACTGTTCAACACCCGTCAGTTTGCGCGCGACATCGAGGCAGCCTATGTCGCGATGCATGGGCGGTACATGCAGGGCCTGGCGCCCGAAGTGATCGATGTATAGAGCCGGAGGCGGGGAGGGCATGCTCTCCCGGCCCCGGGTTTTGGCGAGGCCCGAAGGGCCTCCGGGTGTGCCGCTACCGTCGCGGCAGAAACAGCTGAAGCGCAGGTGGATCAGTGCACGACCACAGGGTTCTGCGCCAGGCCCGCATAACGGTCCAAGGCGTCTTCCACTTCTTCTTGCGTGGGGGTGTCGCGCTGCCAAGCCAGGATCTGCTCCTGGAACATCTCGGCCCAGGAACCGTCCAGGTACACCTCCTTGCCCGAACGCTTGTCCACGATTTCAAAGCCATGGCGTGCGAGCTGGGGAACTGCGGGGGCGGTGTCGTTGAGCGCCTGGGTGCTCTTTTTCTCCACGGCGTCGGGCAGCATGTGGACCACCACGAAGGATTCTGAGTCGTAGAGCATGTGCATCGTGTTCCCCTTGTCGATATAGATGTCAGATGACAGCGGGTTCGCAGAGTTCAAGGCCCAAGGCAGCTTCCAGGAAACGCTGGCAAGGTCGTAACGCCTTGTCCTACGTATCGGTTATCAGGGGAAGCCCGCTCTGGGCTTGGTTCTCTGCTGCGTTCCAGTATTTCATGAAAAAGTGATGCGACCGGGTTCGTGCGGGTTTTTTACCGCTCCGGGGCTCGGGTGGCGTTCGGGCGCAACACTTTGCTGCAGGAGGGTGTGTCGCAGCCGTCCGCTCTGCCGCCTTCTCTCTCGCGGAGCCCAGCTTCAGTCGGCCTCGCCCCGACCAAGCCTCAAGGTGCGCCACTGCTGCGCAGTAGCAGGTCCGCAAAGTCGCTGTTGGCCTGGGTCAGCTTGATGCGCACGGGCAGGTAGTTGAGGCTGGGCGCCACCCACAGCTCGGCCTTCTGGTCGTAGTCCTTGCGGGGCAGGCGCAGCAGCTTCAGGGCGGGGGTGGGGCCTGCAGGCAGGTCCAGCGTTTCAGGGCCTTCGACGGTGAAGGTCCAGCGGTCGGCGGTGCGGGCGCTCACGGTGGTGATGGTGACCTGGGTGCCGGGCACAAAACGGACGGGGTCGGCGGCCAGCATGGCGCCCAGCTGGATAAACAGGCTCAGCCGGTCCTGCGCGCCAGGGCCCACGGCGGCCTCGGGCGTGTTGGCGCTGAAGGTCACCCGGCCCTTGGCATGGTCGAAATGTGCAGCCTGCTCGCTGCGGGACTTGTCGGAGAACTTCTCAGGCAGCAGGCCCTGGGCCGTGATGGCGCCCACGCTGCGCTGCGTACGGCTGCCCACCAGGAAGGCGCTGACCTCCTGGCGCGCTTCGTAGCGGCTGCCGTCGTGTTGCCAGAGCAGCTCGGCACGGGCGTTGTAGGCGAACTTCTTGGCCTGCCCGCTCACGTCGAACACCAGCCGGGTGGGGGCCGGAATCCGTACGGGGGGCGGTGGGGCGCCTGCAGTGCGGCCTGTGCCAGAGCCAGGGGGCGCGATGTCGATCCCGGCGGCAGTGGTTTCTTCTGCAGACGGTGCCGAAGCCCCTGATTCTGGCGCCTCGGCCTGGGGGGCTGATGCTGGGGCGGCTGCGCTTGGCGTGGCAATGTCTGGTGCTGGCGCCGCGGCGGTGGAGTTTGCGCTGGCCTCTGCACCTGCCACCTGCACAGAGGCCTCGGGCGCCGCAACCGTCGGATCTGCTGCAGCCGGGGAGGAGGCGGGTGGCGCCTGTCTTCTGCGCACCACGGGCTTGGCCGCTATGGCCGCAGGCGGGGTGGGCGCGGCTGTTGGGGCCGCAACGGGGGCTGGAGCGGGTGGCGCGGCTGCCACGCTGCGCGTGCTGAAGACGCGGCCCGCCATCGGCTGCTGAGGGCTGTCCCAGGCCAGGGGCACGCCGTGCAGCACCAGCCAGTGCAAGGCCAATACCAAGGCGGTGATGAGAACCAGGGCCTGCCGTGGCATCCAGTCGATCGCTGTACGGTGGCGGGTGTCAGGCGCTGCCTGCGCCCAGATCACTGGAGAGCTGGGCGGCAGCCGCGCGCAGCGGCACGTCAATGGCGCCGCCCCACTCGGGGTCGAAGGTGGCGATGGAGCCCAGCGTGGTGATGCCCAGCTCCAGGTGCCCGTCCGAATCGAACACGGGCGCGCAGAACGCCACGATGCCTGGCAGCAGGGTGTCGACCACGCGGGCGGCACCGCGCGTGCGCACCTCGGCCAGCAGGGCGTTCACCTCGGTCATGGTGGAGGGCAGATCGGTGCGCCGCATCTTCACGGCGCGGGCCAACTCGTCCTTGAGCAGCGGGGCCACCACATCAGGCGCCATGTGCGCCGCAAAGCAGCGGCCGGTGGCCGACGACAACAGCGGCATCACGTCGCCCAGCCGCAGGTTGGCCGTGACGGCCTGGGGCGATTCCTCCCAGTGCACGATGGTCGGGCCGTGGTTGCCCCACACGGCCAACGCCAAGGTGTGGCCGATGCTTTCCATGAGCTCGGGCATGCGCTCGCGCGCCAGGCGCACGGCATCGAGCCGGGCCAGCGAGGCCAGCCCCAGCTTGAGGGCGGCGGGGCCCAGGTCGTATCGCGCGTTGCGCGGGTCCTGCGTGACCAGGCCCAGGCGCTGAAAGCTCACCAGATACCGGTGCGCCTTGGCCGCGCTCATGCCGGCCGAGGCCGCCACATCCTTGAGCATCAGTGGCCCGCGCGAGCGTGTCAGCCCCTCCAGCAGGGCAAAACCCACCTCGACCGATTGAATTCCTGCACGTTCTTTGTCCATGTGCACTAAAATTTGCGAGTTTTGTTTAGTTAAATCAATTTACCCAAGCGTAATTCGTGTTGGGTGAAGACTTTCAACCCCTTGAGACAAAGGTCCTGCCACCATGAAACTCGCTACCTACAAAGACGGCTCGCGCGACGGCCAACTGGTTGTCGTCTCCCGCGACCTGGGCACGGCCCATTATGCGACCGGCATTGCCAGCAAGCTGCAGCAGGTGCTGGACGACTGGGGCTTCCTCTCGCCCCAGCTGCAGGACCTGTACGACCAGCTCAACAGCGGCCGCGCGCGCCACGCCTTCCCCTTCGACCCCGCCCAGTGCATGGCACCGCTGCCGCGCGCTTACCAGTGGGCTGACGGCTCGGCCTACATCAACCACGTCGAACTGGTGCGAAAAGCGCGCAACTCCGAGGTGCCCGAGAGCTTCTACACCGACCCCCTGATGTACCAGGGCGGCAGCGACGACTTCATCGGCCCGCGCGACGACGTGGTGGTCCCGAGCGAAGCCATGGGCATCGACTTCGAGGCCGAGATCGCCGTCATCACCGGCGACGTGAAGATGGGCACCAACGCCGACCAGGCGCTGGACGGCATTCGCCTGGTGATGATTGCCAACGACGTGAGCCTGCGCAACCTGATCCCGGCCGAGCTGGCCAAGGGCTTCGGCTTCTTCCAGAGCAAGCCCGCCACCGCCTTTGGCCCCGTGGCCGTGACGTTGGACGAGCTGGGCGACGCCTGGGACCACGGCCGTGTGAACCTTACCGTGCAATCCACCTGGAACGGCCGCAAGGTCGGCATGTGCGACGCCGGCCCCGAGATGACCTTCCACTTCGGCCAGCTGATTGCCCACGTCGCCAAGACGCGCAACCTGCGCGCCGGCTCCATCATCGGCAGCGGCACCGTGAGCAACAAGGGCGTCACCGACGCCAACGGCCGCACCGAATGGCCCAAGGGCTACAGCTGCATCGCCGAAAAGCGCTGCATCGAGACCATCCAGGACGGCAAGCCCAGCACGGAGTTCATGAAGTTTGGCGACACCATCCGCATCGAGGTCAAGGGCAAGGACGGCGCGAGCATCTTCGGCGCCATCGATCAGACGATTGCAGCGCCTGAAGCCTGAGCCGCGACGGCCACTGCAACTGCAACTGCAACCGTCGCCGCAGCCAGTGGCTGCTGGTAGCGGGCGCATGTGCAGCGGCCTTGTCTGGCAGGGCGGGCCCCGCGCACCGCTCGTTCTACAGGTCGCGCCTGCCAGCCCACCCCTCACCCGTTCGGGCTGAGCCTGTCGAAGCCGGGGCCGAGCGATGGAGCACCGTGTTCAGCCCCCAGGCTCCCGCAGCAGGTGCAAAATACCCATAAAAACGGCCTCTACCGCTTGATAGTCAAGCGCTAGAAGCTATCAAATTAATAGTAATCACAAGGAGACAACCCCATGCAACGCAGAACGCTCTTGTCCGCCCTGGCCGCCGCAGGCGCCACTTCCGCCGCCCCCTGGGCCGCTGCGCAGCAGGCCGCCTGGCCTGATCAACCCCTGCGCTGGGTCGTGCCGTACCCGGCCGGCGGCGGCACCGACGTGCTGGCGCGCACCGTGGCCGAGGCCATGCGCCAGACACTGGGCCAGCAGATCATTGTGGACAACCGCCCCGGTGCTTCCACCAACATCGGTGCGCAGATGGTGGCCACCGCCAAGCCCGACGGCAACACCTTCATGTCGGCCGACAACGCCGTGCTGGCCTTCAACGAGCACCTGTTCACCAAGCTGCCGTTCAACCCCGAGAAAGACTTCACCTACGTGGGCGGCATCAGCCGCTTTCCGCTGGCGCTGGTGGTCAACCCCGCGTTCGAAGCCAAGACGGTCAAGGAATTCCTGGCCTACGCGCGCGCCAACCCCGGCAAGCTCAACTACGCATCGCCCGGCAACGGCTCGCCGCACCACCTGGCGATGGAGATGTTCAAGAACCGCACCAAGACCTTCCTCACGCACATCCCCTACCGGGGCGCGGCGCCTGCGCTGCAGGACGTGATGGGCGGGCAGGTGCCCTGCATGTTCCTGGACCTGGCCGCCGGCCTGCCCGTGATCACCTCCGGCAAGGTGCGCGCCCTGGCCATCGGCTCGGCCAAGCGCGTGGCCGCATTGCCCGACGTGCCCACGCTGGCCGAAGCCGGCGTGCCCAACTCGGAGGTGTTTGCCTTCCAGGGCATCCTGGCGCCCGCCGGCCTGCCCGCGGCCATCACCGCGCGTTTGAATGCCGACCTGAACAAGGCCCTGCTCAACCCCGCCGTGGTCAAGCGCATGAACGACTTCGGCATGGAAGCCCTGCCCGGCACGCCGGAGCAGTTCCGTGCGATGGCGCGGGCGGAGTCCAAACGTTGGGGCGAAATCATCAAGACGGCGGGCGTGAAGCTGGACTGATGCATTCATGCCCGGTGTGAGCGCCGCGCCACTCGGTGCTCGCTCCAAACGAGGGATCTTCTATCTGTCCATGCCTGCGCGGCAGACTGCGGTTGCAGGCTTCAGCCCAAGGGCTCGTTCCCAGTGAGCGGAAAAGCCAGTTCCGCGGGGTACGCCCAGGTACTTGCCGCGCCGTTCCAAGCGCAAAAAGGCCGCCTACTCTGGCAGATGGCACACCGCTTCCACGTTGTTGCCCTCGGGGTCGATGACGAAGGCGCCGTAGTAGTGCTCGTGGTAGTCGGTCCGCAGGCCGGGGGCGCCATTGCCCTTGCCGCCAGCGGCGATGGCTGCGGCGTAAAAGGCATCCACCTGTGCACGGTTTGCTGCCTTCCACGCCAGGTGGCAGCCCGTGGTGGCCGGTGGGCCACCGTACGGCGACGGTCCGTCGATGAACCACACATCGGCCTTTTTGCCATCGGGCTCGGACGCATCGGGGTAGGCGAAGCCCAGCATGTTCGAGCCGTAGTTGCCCTCAAAACACAGGCTGTAGCCGAGGGGCGCAAGGGCTGCACTGTAGAAAGCCTTGGCGCGGCCGATGTCGGTCACGCGGAAAGTCATGTGGTCAATCATGGGGAGATTTGCTCTCTGGGTTGTTCTGCACGCGTTTTGCATACATGTAGATACTGTATGTAAATACAGTATTTGTGGCAAGCTAAAACGGATGGGTGTTGTGGGCACGAGAACCCTGCCACTGGCTCCGCACGCAGACTGCCTTGGCGTTTGAGCAGGCCACGGCCTCGATCTTCGGGCGCCGGGGTACAGTGCCCCAACGCGGATGCGTCCGCGGTGCGGCATTTCTTCACCCGCGCCCACCAAAGCTTTCCCCGATGTCCACTCCCACAGCCCCCGAATGGGCCGACGTATTGCATCGCGCCCTGCCCATGGCCGCCCTCGTGCCAGCCGAGGTCCGCTATTTTTTCGTCAGCCCCAACGGGCAGTACGTGGCCTGCACCACCAGCGCATTGCATTCGGTGCTGATCGACATGCAGAGGCGGCGGTACGCAGCGTTTGCCGACTGGAGCGTGCGGGCGCTGACTGATGAGGCAGTGGAGCTTGAGTCCGACGAAACCCGCATGCAGGCGTTCCCGGTCTATGCCGACCTCTGGCAGATGGCGTTGACTGACGCCACACTGCCGTGGCAGCCGGCCCTGGGTTGACCGATGGAGCCGAATCATTCCCGGTCTGCGTCTTCTGTACCGGCTCCCATTGGGGCCGGCCTAGCGGTCCTGCTGGTGGGCCTGGGGGCGGCGGCAGCCGCACTCAGCGGCTTTGGGCATGCGGCGGGTTGTGGCACCTTTGGCATGACCTGCATCGGGTCGGCCTTTGCCATTGCGTTGGGCACTTTGTGTGTTGCGGTGGTGCTGCTCCTGTGGGGCTTGCGGTCGATACCGGTGGCCGGGCCGGGCCGCTGGCGCTGGGCGGTCAAGGCACTGGTCGTTGGCATCACGGCCCTTGCGGGGATTGCGGCTTTGGTGCTGGGCGGGTTTGCGATGCTGGTGTTGGCGCGTTAGGGCGTCGTTTAACCTCCCCGAGCTTAGAACGCTTGGGGTGGCGACCGTTGCCCTGCACGCCAGCACGGGCTCTGTTGCCAAGGCGACCGGCGGCCGGCGCAATCGCGACACAATCTCAGGGCCAACCTGGCCGCCGAGGGTGTCTACGGAGCCGTGGCGTGCAGAGCGTGTGGCGTTGCAGATGCTGCGCGCATCGCCTCCATGCCCGGGCCGTTTTGTCTTTTCGGACCACGGGCGTCAGCGCCGCCTGCGTTGCAGGTTGACCGGCGCCTGCCAATGACCCATTGGTCTCGCTTCCACCATCAAGGATCCCCATGCTGAACTTCGACTTCCACAACCCCACCCACATCGCCTTCGGCCAGGGCCGCATCGCCGACCTCGACAAGCTCGTGCCCGCCGCCGCCAAGGTGCTCATCCTCGTGGGCGGCGCCAGTGCCGAGAAGACCGGCACGCTGGCCGAGGTGCGCACGGCGCTGGCCAGCCGCCAGCACGCCACCTTCAGCGGCATCGAACCCAACCCCAGCTACGAAACCTCGATGAAGGCCGTCGCGCAGATCAAGGGCGGCGGGTTCGACTTCCTGCTTGCGGTGGGCGGCGGCTCGGTGATCGATGCAGTGAAGTTCATCGCCGCGGCCGTCAAGTTCGAAGGCGGCGACCCCTGGGCCATTCTGGAAAAGCACGGCCGCAACGTCACCGCTGCGCTGCCCTTCGGCGCCGTGCTCACGCTGCCCGCCACGGGCTCCGAGATGAACAACGGCGGCGTCATCACGCACCGCGCCAAAGGCGCGAAGCTGGCTTTCGGCAGCAACCACACCTACCCCGTGTTCTCGGTGCTTGACCCCACCAAGACCTACACCCTGCCGCCCCAGCAGCTGGCCAATGGCGTGGTCGATGCCTTCGTGCACACGGTGGAGCAGTACCTCACCTACCCGGTCAACGCGCCCGTGCAGGACCGCTTTGCCGAAGGCATCCTGCAGACGCTGATCGAGATCGGCCCGCGCCTGCTGGCCGCCCCCGAGCCCGTGTACGACGACCGCGCCAACCTCATGTGGGCGGCCACCATGGCGCTCAACGGCCTGATCGGCGCGGGCGTGCCGCAGGACTGGGCCACGCACATGATCGGCCACGAGCTGACCGCGCTGCACGGCATCGACCATGCGCGCACGCTGGCCATCGTGCTGCCCGCGCTGCTGCACGAGCGCCGGGGTGCCAAGCGCGCCAAGCTGCTGCAGTACGGCGAGCGCGTGTGGGGCATCACCACCGGCACCGACGACGAGCGCATCACCGCCGCCATCGACCGCACGCGCGGCTTCTTTGAAAGCATGGGCATCGCCACCCGCCTGTCGGGCTACGGCCTGGGCGCCGATACCGTGGGCGCCGTGGTGGCGCAGCTGGAGGCGCACGGCATGGTCACGCTGGGCGAGCAGCGCGAGATCACGCCCGCCGTCAGCCGGCGCATTCTCGAAGCGGCGCTGTAAGCCAACGCCGCAACCTGCGCCGCACCAGGACGCATTTGCGCGGATTGCGGGTACGGTGGGCGGCTTTACGTTTTACCTCACCCCCAGAAAGGGATCGCTATGGCCCACATCCTCATGGTTCTCACGTCCCACAGCGAGTTGGGCGACACCGGCAAGAAAACCGGCTTCTGGCTCGAAGAGTTTGCCGCCCCGTACTACGTGTTCAAGGATGCGGGGGCCGAGGTGACCCTGGCATCGCCCCAGGGCGGCCAGCCCCCGCTGGACCCCAAGAGCGATGCGCCCGATGCGCAGACCGATGCCACGCGCCGCTTCAAGGGCGATCCCGCCGCCCAGGCGCACCTGGCCAGCACCCTGAAGCTGTCCGAAGTGAACGCGGCCCAGTTCGACGCCGTGTTCTACCCCGGCGGCCACGGCCCGCTGTGGGACCTGGCGTACGACACGCTGTCCATCGCCCTCATCGAGGCCACCCTGGCCGCTGGCAAGCCCCTGGCGGCCGTGTGCCACGCGCCCGGCGTGCTGCGCGGCGTCAAGGCGGCAGATGGCACGCCCCTGGTGCGCGGCAAGAACGTGACGGGCTTCACCAATGGCGAGGAGGCCGCTGCGGGCCTGACGGACGTCGTGCCCTTCCTGGTGGAGAACATGCTCATGTCGCACGGCGGCCTGTACACCAAGCAGGCCGACTGGCAGCCGCACGTGGTCACCGACGGGCTGCTCATCACCGGGCAGAACCCGGCGTCGTCCGAGCCGGCGGCGCAGGCGCTGCTCAAAGCGCTGGGTTGACGCCCACGGGCCGGGCTGGCCTGGCGCGCGACAGCGAGCTGGCCGCCCGGCCTCCTAACCACCAGACGGGCAACAACCCGTCAACCTAGCGCTCGTCAGCGAACGGCTCGCGCCCGTCGCCTGCCGTTTCACGCCACGCCCTTGCATTTCGTCGCATGCCGCTGTCCCTGCCGGCCCGCGGTGCCTACAGTGCCGCCATGCCGCACCGACCGTCACTCCACGTTCGCGGCCCCTGGCACTCCAAGACGAAAGGCGCACCGTGATCCTCCTCCTTACTCTTCTTTCCCTCGCCCTGCGGTGGGCAGCGCGGCACGTCCGGCCCGTGGCGGCCACCGCGTTCGTGGCGCTGGCCGCATTGGCAGGCCCCGCATCGGCCCAGCACGCCGGCCTGCGCACCCTGGTCGTGCCAGGCGACGAGCCGATCAACGTCGCGCTGTTCTACCCCACCGTGCGCAGCGCGGGCGTGGTGCAGCTGGGCCCCTGGCGCCCGGTGGTCGGCCTGGGCGCACCGGTGTCTGCCGAGCCGCTCAAGGGGCTGATCCTGGTGTCGCACGGCACGGGCGGCAATGAACTCGCCCACCACAACCTGGCCACGCGCCTGGCGGCGGAGGGCTACCTGGTGGCCGCCGTGCGCCACCCGGGTGACAACTGGCAGGACCGCTCCATGATCACCTCGAGCCGCTACTTCGGCGAGCGCCCCCGCCAGGTGAGCCGCGTGCTCGACGCGCTGCTGGCCAGCCCCGAGTGGGGCCCCCGCATTCCGGCCGGCCGCATCGGCGCACTGGGCCATTCGGCCGGCGGCTACACCGTGCTGGCCCTGGCCGGCGCCCAGGCCGAGCCCGCCCGCGCCGCCCAGCACTGCCGCAGCGTGCAGGACGACCCCGGCTTCTGCGGCCTGGCCCAGGGCCCCAAGGCGCTGCAGCCGGCCGCTGCCAACACTGCAACACCCGCCAACCTGGTGCCGGATGGCGCCCTGGTCTCCGTGCCCGACCCGCGCATCCGCGCCGTCGTGGCCCTCGCGCCCATGGCCGTGGTGTTCACCCCCGAGAGCCTCAACGTCGTGACCGTGCCGGTGCTGCTGCGCGTGGCAGAGCAGGACGCCGTGCTCACGGGCAAGTACCACGGCGGGCTGGTGGCCGCCAATCTGGCCACGGCGCAGGCGGCCACCGTGCCGGGCGCCGGCCACTTCGCCTTCATGGCCCAGCCCAGCCAGAGCCTGCCGTCCGACGCAGGCGACGCCGCCGCCAACCCCGCGGGCTTTGACCGCGTGGCCTACCACACGGTGCTGGAGGCGCAGGTGGTGCAGTTCTTCGCGCAGCAATGGCGCTGAGTCTGATCTTTTAAGATAAAAAAGCTGCCTGCCGCTTGTCTGGCAAGCGCAAAATGCTATCAAAAGTGTAGTGTCGGCTTCCGCCGAGTCCTCTAGTAAGGCAAGATTCCCGGCAGCAGCGGCCGTGCCAGCCGCTCGCACCACCACTTGAGCGCCTCGCCCCGGTGCTCGGGCTTCCAGGCCAGCCAGAAGGTCTCATCAGCGCGGGGCTCCTCCACCGGCACCTCCACCAGGATGCCGTTTTCCAGCTCCACCCGCACGCAGGCGCGCGGCACGAAGCCGTGGCCCAGCCCGGCGGCCTGGCAGGCGATCTTGGCCTGCATCGACGGCACGGTGATGCGCCGCTGGCCCGACAGCAGGCCCACCGTGCGGTCCGACAGGGTGCGCGCTCCGTCACCCACCACCACGGCCGTGTGCTCCAGCAGGTCGCTGCGCGTGAGCGGCCGGCCCAGGCGCGCCAGCGGGTGCGACGCGGTCACGCAGAACACGAAGTCCAGGCTGCCCACCGCCACGGCCTTGTAGCCGCCGCCAGCGGGGCCTTCGCCCGCCGCCACGATGATGTCGGCGCGCCCGTCGCGCAGCGCCTCCCAGGTGCCCGTCAGTGCCTCGCAGCCGATGCGCAGGCGCGTGCCGCAGTTCAGGCCTTCAAAGGCCGCGATGTCGTCATTGAACGCACTGGTGGGTATCAGCGAGTCGTGCACCAGCCGCAGCTCGGACTCGAACCCCGTGGCGATCTGCCGCAGGCGCGATTCGAGCTGCCGGGCCGAGGCCAGCAGCCAGCGGCCCTCCTTGAGCAGCTCGTGCCCCGCGGGCGTGAGCGTCACGCGCGGGCCGTTGCGGGTGAACAGGGCCAGGCCCAGTTGCTCCTCAAGCTTGCCCACGGCATAGGAGATGGTGGACGGCACCTTGTGCAGCCGCTCCGAGGCGCCCGCGAACGAGCCATAGCGGGCAATCGCATCCACCAGTTCGATGGCTTCGAGGGAGAGTTTCAGCATGGCAAAAGGAGCGGAATTTCGATCATCGAAATTATCGATGATTGAACGCCAAACCTTTCAACCTGATGCCCTGCCATGCGCCGGATACTTCATCCATCGCAGCACTGAAGCCCAATGAAATCCGGAAGATTTCAAACCGGACGCCCAGTGTGAAATTCATCGACAGACATTGAAAGGAAGACACCATGCTCGATATCCGCAAAGCCCAACACCGCGGCAACGCCAACCACGGCTGGCTCCATTCGCGCCACACCTTCTCGTTCGGCCACTACCACGACGCCAACCAGCAAGGCTTTTCCGACCTGCTGGTCATCAACGACGACCGCGTGGCCCCGGGCAAGGGCTTCGGCACCCACCCGCACCGCGACATGGAAATCTTCTCGTACGTGCTGGAAGGCGCGCTGGAGCACAAGGACTCCATGGGCACCGGCTCGGTCATCCGCCCCGGCGACGTGCAGATGATGAGCGCCGGCACCGGCGTGCGCCACAGCGAGTTCAACCACTCGGGCGAAGAGCCCGTGCACTTCCTGCAGATCTGGATCGTGCCCGGTGCCCGTGGCGCCGCACCCCGCTACCAGCAGGTGCACTTCAGCGAGGCCGACAAGCGCGGCCGTCTGCGCCAGATCATTTCGCCCGAAGGGGCTGACGGATCGCTGGCCGTGCACCAGGACGCCCGGGTCTATGCCGGCTTGTTCGACGGCAGCGAAGAAGCGGCCGATCTGGACGTGGGCCCGGGCCGCAACGTGTATGTGCACGTGGCCCGCGGCAGCCTGGAGGTGAACGGCGAGCGGCTGTCCGAAGGCGACGGCGCCCGCATCCGCGACGCCGGGGCCCTGCGCTTTGCCCACGGCGAAGGCGCCGAGGTGCTGGTGTTCGACCTGCGGCCGAACGAACTGCCCACGATGCCGCACTGAGCGAATGGGCGCCCTGAGGCGCGGGTGGGTGGGCGATGCCGCCCATCCCCTGCACCCCGGCCCGCCGCATTGCCTTGACTCGTTTTTGTTTGTTCTTCTTCACCTACTTCATCTTCAATTTCCAGGGAGCTCACCATGACCCACGCCAGCACCACGACTGCCAGCACCACCGCCGCCCGTCCCGTCGCCTACGCCAAGCCCGGCGCCACGCTGCTGAACGCCGACGACCACACCCTGGTCATGATCGACTTCCAGTCGCAGATGGCCTTTGCCACGCACTCCATCGACGCGATCACGCTGCGCTCCAACGCCGGCCTGGTGGCCAGCGCGGCTGCAGGGTTTGGCGTGGACACCATCCTCACCACCGTGGCCGAAAAGAGCTTCAGCGGCCCCATGTTCGAGGAAGTGACCGCGCCGTTTCCCGGCCAGGCGCTGCTGGACCGCACCTCCATGAACACCTGGGAGGACGAGGCCGTGATCGCCCGGGTCAACGCCATCGGCAAACCGCGCATCGTGCTGGCCGGCCTGTGGACCAGCGTGTGCATCGTGGGCCCGGCGCTGTCGGCGCTGGACCAGGGCTTCGAGGTGTATGTGATCGCCGACGCCAGCGGCGACATCTCGGCCGAAGCCCACAACCGCGCCATGGAGCGCATGGTGCAGGCCGGCGCGCGCCCCATCACGGCCCTGCAGTACCTGCTGGAGCTGCAGCGCGACTGGGCGCGGGGCGAGACGTACGACATGACGACGGGCATCGCCAAGAAGTTCGGCGGCGGCTATGGCCTGGGCATCACCTACGCCAAAACCATGTTCAACGCCCATGAGGGCTAAAAGAGCACACCATCTTTCTACTGCGCTGGCCGATCTCACACCTGCGGTCCTCGCCGTACGCAAGTACGGCTGCGGTCCTCGGTGCGACCTCGGCCCGCTCGCTACGAAATCTGGTGCACTCTTTGCGTTCTGCCATTGCTGAAATTTCGAAGTCCGAAGACCATGACACAACCTGCCACCACTCCCGGCCTCATCCTGCGCAACGGGCGCTTCACCACGCTGGACCGCGCCAACCCCACGGCCAGTGCGGTCGCCATTGCGCAAGGGCGCTTTACCAAGGTAGGTGACGACCGCGAAGTGATGGCGCTGGCCGGTGCGGGTACGCGGGTCATCGACCTGGGCGGGCGCAGCGTGCTGCCGGGGCTCATCGACAACCACCTGCACATCATCCGCGGCGGCCTCAACTTCAACATGGAGCTGCGGTGGGACGGGGTGCGCAGCCTGGCCGACGCCATGGCCATGCTCAAAGCCCAGGTGGCGGTGACGCCCGCGCCGCAGTGGGTGCGCGTGGTGGGCGGCTTCACCGAGCACCAGTTTGCGGAAAAGCGCCTGCCCACGCTGGCCGAGCTGAACGCCGTGGCGCCGGACACGCCCGTGTTCATCCTGCATTTGTACGACCGCGCGCTGCTCAACGGCGCCGCGCTGCGCGCCGTGGGCTACGGCAAGGACACGCCCGCGCCGCCCGGCGGCGAGATCGTGCGCGACAGCGCGGGCAACCCCACGGGCCTGCTGCTGGCCAAGCCCAATGCGGCCATCCTGTATGCCACGCTGGCCAAGGGCCCCAAGCTGCCGCACGACTACCAGGTCAACTCCACGCGCCACTTCATGCGCGAACTCAACCGCCTGGGCGTGACCGGCGCCATCGACGCGGGCGGCGGCATGCAGAACTATCCGGATGACTACGACGTGATCCAGGAGCTGGCCGATGCCGACCAGCTCACCATCCGCCTGGCCTACAACCTGTTCACGCAAAAGCCGCAGCACGAGAAGGAAGACTTCCTGAACTGGACGGCCACCTCGCAGTACAAGCAGGGTACGGACTACTTTCGCCACAACGGCGCGGGCGAGATGCTGGTGTTCTCCGCCGCCGACTTCGAGGACTTCCGCCAGCCCCAGCCCGAGCTCGCGCCCGGCATGGAAGGCGAGCTGGAAGAGGTGGTGCGCATCCTGGCGCAGAACCGCTGGCCCTGGCGCATGCACGCCACCTACGACGAGACCATCGAGAGCGCGCTCAACGTGTTTGAAAAGGTCAACCAGGACACGCCGCTGGCCGGCCTGAACTGGTTCTTCGACCACGCCGAAACCATCTCGGAAAAGTCCATCGACCGCATCGCCGCCCTGGGCGGCGGGGTGGCCGTGCAGCACCGCATGGCCTACCAGGGTGAATACTTCGTGGAGCGCTACGGCGCTGCGGCGGCCGAGGCCACGCCCCCGGTCAAGCGCATGCTGGAGAAAGGCGTCAACGTGTCCGCCGGCACCGACGCCACCCGCGTCGCCAGCTACAACCCCTGGGTGTCGCTGTCCTGGCTCGTCACCGGCAAGACGGTGGGTGGCCTGCAGCTCACGCCGCAGCGCAACTGCCTCACCCGCGACCAGGCCCTGCGCATGTGGACCGAGAACGTCACCTGGTTCAGCAACGAGCAGGGCAAGAAGGGCCGCATCGAGGCGGGCCAGCTGGCCGACCTCGTCGTGCCCGACCGCGACTTCTTCGCCTGCCCCGAGTCCGACATCGCCGACACCACCGCCCTGCTCACCGTGGTGGGCGGCAAGGTGGTCTATGGCGTGGGCGACTTTGCGCGCTTCGACGACGCGGCCCCGCCGCCCGCCATGCCCGACTGGTCGCCCGTGCGCACCTTCGGCGGCTACGGCGCCTGGGGCGCCCCGGGAGGGCCGGACGGCGCGCCCCTGCAGGCCGTGCTGCGCAATGCGGCGGCGAACTGCGGCTGTGCCAGCGACTGCAACCTGCACGGCCACGCCCATGCCACGGCCTGGAGCAGCAAGCTCCCCGTGTCTGACCTGCAGGGCTTTTGGGGTGCGCTCGGCTGCGCCTGCTGGGCGGTGTGACGGTGCAGCACACATTGCAAACCGCCGCCACCGCGCCCTGGGTGCAGACGCTGGCGCTGCTGTGCCTGTGCGCCGCGTACCTGCAGGGCGGCATCGGCAAGGCCCGTGACTTTGCCGGGGCCGTGGCCGAGGTGCGTTCGCTCGGCCTGGCGCCCGCCGCGCCCATCGCTGCTGCCACGCTGGTGCTGCAGCTCGGGGCTTCGGCGCTCATCCTGTCGGGCTGGTACCGCTGGCTGGGGGCGCTGGCCCTGGCGGGCTTCACCGTGTTTGCCGCCTTGCTGGCAGACCGCTTCTGGGCCGCGCCGCCCGCCGATCGGCAGCGCAGCGCCAACGCATTCTTTGAACATTGGGGCCTGGTGGGCGGCATGCTGCTCGTCGCCTGGCACGACCTCGGAGGCCACCATGCCGGATAACCAACACGATCATCACCACCACACCCCCGCTGCTGCAGCGCCGGCGCCGGCATCGGCTGTTCCGGTGGCTTCCGGCAGCTTCGCGCCGCTGGCCATTCCCGTCTTCGCGGTGCTGTGGGCCGCCACCGTGCTGGGCAACATCGGCAGCTTCATGCGCGACGTCGCCAGCGCCTGGATGGTGACCGAGCTCTCGTCCAGCCCCACCGCGGTCGCGCTGATCCAGACCGCCGCCACGCTGCCCGTCTTTCTGCTCGCCATCCCAGCAGGCGTGCTGTCGGACATCCTGGACCGCCGCCGTTTCCTCATCGGCGTGCAGGTGCTGCTCGCGGCCGTCAGCGGCACGCTGCTCATACTGGCCAACACCCACACGCTGACGGTGGAGTGGCTGGTGGCGCTGACCTTCGTGGGCGGCATCGGCGCTGCGCTCATGGGCCCTACCTGGCAGTCCATCGTGCCCGAGCTGGTGCCGCGCAGCGAGCTCAAGAGCGCCGTGGCGCTCAACTCGCTGGGCATCAACATCGCACGCGCCATCGGCCCTGCGGCGGGCGGCCTGCTGCTGGCCAGCTTCGGCGCGGCCATGGCCTACGGCCTGGACGTGCTGAGCTATGTGTTCGTGATCGCCGCGCTGCTGTGGTGGAAGCGCCCGAAGGCCGAGGCGTCGGGTTTGAACGAGCAGTTCTTCGGCGCCTTCCGCGCCGGCGTGCGCTACGCCCGCGCCAGCCGTGAGCTGCATGTGGTGCTGCTGCGCGCGGCCGTGTTCTTCCTGTTCGCCAGCTCCGTCTGGGCGCTGCTGCCGCTGGTGGCGCGCCGCATGCTGGGCGGCTCGGCAGGCTTTTACGGTGTGATGCTGGGCGCCGTGGGCGCGGGCGCCATCCTGGGCGCCGTGCTGCTGCCCCGTTTGCGCAAACGTCTCGACACCGACGGCCTGGTGCTGCTGGCCTCGCTGCTCACCGCTGCCGTCATGGGCGTGCTGACCGTGGCCCCGCCCCAGTGGGCCGCCGTGGCGCTGATGCTGGTGCTGGGCCTGGGCTGGATCATCGCGCTGACCACCCTCAACGGCGTGGCCCAGGCCGTGCTGCCCAACTGGGTGCGCGGCCGCGGCCTGGCCATCTACCTCATGGTCTTCAACGGCGCGATGGCCGCGGGCAGCCTGGGCTGGGGCCTCATCGCGGGGCAGGCCGGCCTGCCGGTCACGCTGCTGATGGGCGCGGCCGGGCTGGTGATGGCGTCGCTCATCTTTCACCGCGTGAAACTGCCCACCGGCGAGGCCGACCTGCAGCCGTCCAACCACTGGCCCGAGCCCCTGCTGGCCGAGCCCGTGGCGCACGACCGGGGCCCGGTGATGGTGCAGATCGAATACCGCATCGCCAAGCCCGACCTGCCCGCCTTCCTGCAGGCCATGCAGCGCCTGTCCCAGGAACGCCGCCGCGACGGCGCCTACGCCTGGGGCGTGGCCGAACGCACCGGCGAGCCGGGCCGCGTGATCGAGTGGTTTTTGGTCGAGTCCTGGGCGGAGCATTTGCGCCAGCACCACCGCGTGTCCAAGGCCGATGCGGACCTGCAGGCGGAGGCGCTGCGGTTTCACCAGGGAGCGGAGCGGCCCGTGGTGCATCACTTTCTGGCGTTGACTGCGGGGGACGCAGGCCGCGCCCATGCCATGCAGGCGCAGTGAGAGGTGGTTTTTAGTGAAAATAGCTGCTGGCGCCTGTCCAATAAGCGCCAGAAGCTATCAAAAAATGAGCATTCTGCGTGTCTGGCAGAGCGCGGTCAGCCTGCTATTGCCGCTGCCTCCACAGCCTCCACCTCCACCAAACAGTCATAAAACGTCGGCGCCCGCCCCAGGTCCGTCAGTGCCTGGCTCGTCACCTCGTTCACGTTCGTCCCATCGAGCCCCAGCTTGCGCCACCAAATGCCCAGGCCGTTGACCACGCCGGGCCGGGCGCGGCGCGAGACAGTGGCGTGGCACTGGTAGCTGCCGCGGTCGTTGAACACGCGCACCACGGCGTCGTTGCCGATGCCGCGGGCTTCGGCGTCGTCGGGGTGGATCTCCAGGATCGGTCGGCCTTCGATGTTGCGCAGGCTCGTCACGTTCACGAAGGTGGAGTTCAAGAAGTTGCGCGCCGGCGGCGAGATCATGGCCAGCGGGTAGCGTGCGTCGGTACCTTGCAGCTCATAGTTGGGCAGGTGGTCGGGCAGGCCGTCCAGGCCCTGGGCGGCCAGGCGGGCGCTGTAGAACTCGCACTTGCCCGACGGTGACGGGAAGTTGCCCTCGGCAAACAGCGCGTCGGGAATGGCCACGGTGGCAAAGCCCTGGGATTCGAGCAGCGCGTAGTCCACGGCATCGCCGAAGGCCTGGCGGCACAGCGCCTCGTCGGTGTCGGCAAAACAGGGGTCGGCAAAGCCCATGCGCGCGGCCAGGTCGCGGAAGATCTGCGCGTTGCTGCGGGCCTCGCCCAGGGGTTGGATGGCGGGGCGGTTGAGCACCACGTCGGTGTGGCCGTAGGACAGGTGCACGTCCCAGTGTTCGAGCTGCGTGGTGGCGGGCAGGATGTAGTCCGCGTAGTCGGCCGTGTCGGTCTTGAAGTGCTCCAGCACCACGGTGAACAGGTCTTCGCGCGCAAAGCCGCGCACCACCTTGCCCGAGTCCGGGGCCACGGCCACGGGGTTGCTGTTGTAGACCACCACGGCCTCGACCTGCGGGCCGAAGGCGGGCGATGCTTCGCGCAGCAGGTCGTCGCCGATGGTCGTCATGTTGATGGTGCGCGGCGTGCCGCCTGTTGCCGCCTGGGGCATCAGGTCGGGCCGCTGCAGCACCGCGCGCTGGGCCGGGAACTGGCCGGAGCTGGACAGCAGCAAGCCGCCGGCGCGGTGGCGCCAGGCACCGGTGAGGGCGGGCAGGCAGGTGACGGCGCGCACGGCATTGCCGCCGCCGCGCACGCGCTGCATGCCGTAGTTCAGGCGGATGGCGGCGGGCTTCGTGGTGCCGTAGTCCTGGGCCAGCTGGCGGATCTGCTCGACCGGAATGCCGCAGACTTCGGCGGCGCGCTCGGGCGGCCACTGCAGGGCGCGTTCGCGCAGCTGGTCCCAGCCCAGCGTGTGGCGCGCGATGTAGTCGTGGTCCAGCCAGTCGTGGGCGATCAGCTCGTGCATCAGCGCCAGGGCCAGCGCGGCATCGGTGCCGGGGCGCAGGGCGATGTGCTCGTGGCACTTGTCGGCCGTCTCGCTCTTGCGCGGGTCGATGCACACCAGCCGGGCGCCATTCCTCTTGGCCTGCTGCGCGTAGCGCCAGAAGTGCAGGTTGCTGCCGATGGAGTTGCTGCCCCAGATCAGGATGAGCTGCGATTCGGCGAAGAACTCCGCCTTCATGCCCACCTTGCCGCCCAGGGTCTGCACCAGCGCCTCAGCGCCCGCCGATGCGCAGATGGTGCGGTCCAGCAACGATGCGCCCAGCTGGTGGAAGAAGCGCCGGTCCATGCTCTCGCCCTGCACCATGCCCATGGTGCCGGCGTAGCTGTAGGGCAACACGGCTTCGGGATCGCGCGCGGCGATGGACTGCAGGCGCTGCGCGATGTCGTCCAGGGCTTCGTCCCAGCCCACGGGCGCGAACTGGCCGCTGCCCTTGGGGCCGGTACGCTTGAGCGGAGTGAGCACGCGCTCGGGGTGGTAGCTGCGCTCGGTGTACTTGCTGACCTTGGCGCAGAGCACGCCGTCGGTGTGCGGGTGGTCGGGGTTGCCCTGCACGCGGGTGGCCACGCCGCTCTCCACCGTGGTGATCAGGGCGCAGGTGTCCGGGCAGTCGTGCGGGCAGGCCCCGCGCACCTGAATCGGTACAGACAGAGGGGAATTGGCGGCAGAAGACGTGTGCATTCTGTGGGTTGATCGTTAAACTGCAAGCAGGGTTGGAAACGGCGTGCATAGGTTGCCGCAGTTCCAAGGAGGCTGCCTGAAGGCAGCGCAGAGGGTTCACCCTCTTTTACAAGAGCAGAGATTTCACCATGAACCAACCGGTATTGGGGCGCAGGCAGTTTTCCGTGGGCTTGGGTGCGGCAGCCCTCGGGGGCTTCCATCTGGCACACGCGCAAAGCGAAGGCCGGATTGTGCTGGGGCAGTCTGCCGCCTTTACCGGCCCTGCCGCGCAGCTGGGTGTGCAGTTCAACCTGGGCGCCAAGCTCTTTTTCGACCAGCTCAATGCGCAGGGTGGCGTGGGCAAGCGCACGGTGGAAATCCGCACCATGGACGACGGCTACGAGCCCGACCGCTGTGCCGAGAACACCAGGAAGCTCATTGCCGAAGACGTGTTTGCCCTGTTTGGTTACATCGGCACGCCCACCAGCTTGGCGGCGATGCCCATCTTCACCAAGGAAAAAGTGCCGTTTTTCGGCCCCTTCACCGGTGCCGAGGCGCTGCGCCAGCCCTTCAATCGGCTGATTTTCCATGTGCGTGCTTCGTACTATGACGAGACCGCGCTCATCGTGCGCCAGCTCACCAACCTGGGACTCAAGAAGATCGCGGTTTTCTACCAGAACGATGCCTATGGCAAGGCCGGGCTCGATGGTGTGACGAAGGCGCTGACCGAGCTCAAGCTCGCGCCTGTGGCCACCGCCACGGTGGAGCGCAATTCGACCGACGTGAAAGCGGCCGTCGACAAGCTGGTGCCGGCCAAGCCGGATGCCGTGGTGCAGATCACCGCCTATGCCTCGGCCGCAGCCTTCGTGCGCGCAGCGCGCAAGGCGGGCTTTGGAGGCACGTTCTACAACGTGTCGTTTGTGGGTACCCAGGCGCTGGCCGATGAGCTGGGCAAGGATGGCGCTGGCGTGGTGGTGTCGCAGGTCGTGCCTTCCCCTTACCAGCCGTCGCGCCAGATCACCCGCGAGTTTCTCGAAGCCATCAAGAAGGGTGGCGACAAGGTGCAGGCCAATTACTCGAGCATGGAAGGCTACTTGGCAGCCCGTGTGTTCACGGAGGGCCTGCGCCAAGCCCAGGGCAGTGGAAAACCCACGCGCGAAGGGCTGATTGCCGGCATCGAGTCCTTGGGCAACCAGGTGGTCTCGGGCTTTCCCATTGCGTTCAGTGCCACCAGCCATGCGGCATCGAAATTTGTCGAAATGTCGATGCTGACCGGTGATGGGCGAGTGAGGACTTGATATCCCCCTGAGCCGCTTCGCGTCTTCCCCCAAGGGAGACGCCACCCGTGGCCTGGCGGAGCCAGTTCCACTGTGGCGCTGGCCTTGGGGCGCGCCAGTTGCGGGTGGGACGGGCGTTGTCTACCGTCTGTCGAATGTCTGTGTTTCAGCCAATGGCCGTGGTGCGCGCTAGGCCCTGCATGAACGCCTCGCACCGGCCGAGCTGTTCCAGGCTCACGTACTCGTCGGGCTGGTGCGCCTGCTGGATGCTGCCGGGGCCGCAGACCACGGTGGAGATGCCGGCGTTCTTGAACAGGCCGGCTTCGGTGCCGAAGGCCACGAGGGTGGTGCTCTTCTCGCCCGACAGGGCTTGCGCCAGGCGCGTGACCGGGTCGTCCTTGCTGCCCAGAAAGCTCGGGATCTCGCAGATGGTTTCAAACGAGAAGCCGGCCGCCGGCGCCACCTGCTTCATGCGCGGCTCCAGCGACTTCGCATACGCCACCACTTCTGACTGCATCTGCGCGGCGTTGGCCGTGGGCAGGTCGCGGAATTCGTAGCGGAACTCGGCGTCGCGCGGCACCACGTTGTCCGCGATGCCGCCGTGAAACTGCCCCACGCTGGTGGTCGAGAACGGCACGTCAAAGCCCTCGAAGCGGGGTTCGTTCTTTTCAAAATCTTCTGCCATGTCGCGCACCCGGCCCACCACGCGGGCGGCCATCTCGATGGCGTTGACGGAATGCGGCGTGAGGGACGAATGCGCCTCCTTGCCCCGCACGCAGCACTTGTAGCGGTATACGCCCTTGTGGGCGATGGCCGGCACCATACTGGTGGGCTCCCCCACGATGCACGCCAGGGGCTTGATGTTCGCGTCGCGCAGGTCGGCGATCAGCTCCTTCACGCCGAAGCAGCCGATCTCTTCTTCGTAGCTGAAGGCCAGGTGGATGGCGAAGGGTGCATGGCTGTTCAGGAACTGCTCCGCATGTGAGACGGCAATGCCGATGAAAGCCTTCATGTCGGCGCTGCCGCGCCCGTAAAGCCTGTCGTCCTTCACGAGCGCGCTCAGCGGGTCCATGCTCCAGTCCTGGCCATCCCAGGGGACGGTGTCGGTATGGCCCGACAGGATCACCCCCGCCGACTTGCCCTCGCCCAGCGTGGCAAACAGGTTGGCCTTGGTTTTGTCGGCATTGAAGGTCAGGCGGCTTTTGACGCCCAGCCGTGCCAAGTGGTCACGGATGAAATGGATCAGCTCCAGGTTGGACTGGTCGCTGACGGTGTTCATGCGTACGAGGGTTTGCGCAAGTTCGAGGGCGTGTGGGGAAAGCTTCATGTTGCAGTGCAAATAAACCCCGGGTGGCGCAAGGCAGGCCAGCGGGCTAGACTGTGAGATCGTAAGGACACATATCATGAACGTTATCGACTCCATCGTCACCCAGGCGGCCAGTATTGCAGCGGTGCGCCGGGACATTCACGCGCATCCCGAGCTGTGCTTCGAAGAGGTGCGCACCGCTGACGTGGTGGCCCAAAAGCTCACCGAATGGGGGATTCCGATCCACCGCGGCCTGGGCAAGACGGGCGTGGTGGGCATCGTCAAGGGCCGCGACGGCGGCGCCAGCGGCCGGGCCATTGGCCTGCGCGCCGACATGGACGCCCTGCCCATGCAGGAGTTCAACACCTTCGCCCACGCCAGCAAGCACCAGGGCAAGATGCACGCGTGCGGCCACGACGGCCACGTGGCCATGCTGCTGGCCGCGGCGCAGCACTTTGCCAAGCACCGCAATTTCGACGGCACCGTGTATCTGATCTTCCAGCCCGCGGAAGAGGGCGGCGGTGGTGCCCGCGTGATGATCGAAGACGGCCTGTTCGAGCAGTTCCCCATGGAGGCCGTGTACGGCATGCACAACTGGCCCGGCATGCCGGTGGGCACGTTTGCCGTGAGCCCCGGCCCGGTGATGGCTTCCACCAGCGAGTTCAAGATCGTGATCCGCGGCAAGGGCGGCCATGCGGCCCTGCCGCACACCGGCATCGACCCGGTGCCGATCGCCTGCCAGATGGTGCAGACCTTCCAGACCATCATCAGCCGCAACAAGAAGCCGGTGGATGCGGGCGTGATCTCGGTCACCATGATCCACGCGGGCGAGGCCACCAACGTGGTGCCCGACAGCGTGGAACTGCAGGGCACGGTGCGCACGTTCACCGTGGAGGTGCTGGACCTGATTGAAAAGCGCATGCGCCAGATTGCCGAGCATACCTGCGCGGCGCACGACGCCACCTGCGAATTCGCGTTCGTGCGCAACTACCCGCCCACCGTCAACTCGCCCGCCGAGGCCGAGTTCGCGCGCAAGGTCATGACCGAGATCGTCGGCGAAAGCCATGTGCTGCCCCAGGAGCCCACCATGGGCGCCGAAGACTTCGCCTACATGCTGCAGGCCAAGCCCGGCGCGTACTGCTTCATCGCCAACGGCGACGGCGCGCACCGCGAGATGGGCCATGGCGGCGGCCCCTGCATGCTGCACAACCCGAGCTACGACTTCAACGACGACCTGATCCCGCTGGGCGCCACCTACTGGGTCAAGCTGGCCGAGCAGTGGCTGGCCCAGCCCACGACGACGGCCTGAGCACCACCACCGCTCTGCAACCGTTGATTCTGGTTCTGTCTTGAAACCCTGGGCGCCCTGTGTGCCCCGGGTTTTCTTTTGTCCCCCTCCCCCCCCGACCCCTGAAAGCCCCGCCCATGATCGGCATCCCCAGCGCCTTTTCCTCCAGCTACGCAGAAGCCCGCACCAAGTTTCTGGAGGGCGCCGCCGCAGCCGGCCTGCCCATCGAATCCCATGCCCACCCGCTCAAGGGCCGTGATGGCGAAGACCTGGCCATGGACGTGGTGCGCGATGGCCCGGCCGATGCCAAGAAGCTGCTCATCGTGAGCAGCGCCTGCCACGGCGTGGAGGGCTACTGCGGCAGCGGCGTGCAGGTGTTTGCGCTGCACGACCAAGAGTGGCGCGACAAGGCACGTGCCGCCGGCGTGGCCACGCTGTACATCCATGCGCTCAACCCCTACGGCTTCTCACACGTGCGCCGCTTCACGCACGAGAACGTGGACCTGAACCGCAACTTCCAGGACTTCTCCCAACCCCTGCCCGTGAACAAGGCCTACCGCGAGGTGCAACCCCTGCTGCTGCCCGAGCAGTGGCCGCCCTCGGCAGAGAACGCCGCCGCGCGGCAGCAGTACATCGACACGCACGGCGAAGCCGCCTGGCAGGCTGCCATCTCGCAGGGCCAGCACGAGTTTCCGCAGGGCGTGTTCTTTGGCGGCACTGAGCCCACCTGGAGCAACCGCACGCTGCGCCAGGTGCTGCGCCAGCATGGCGCCAACGCATCGCACATCGCCTGGATTGACCTGCACACGGGCCTGGGCCCGAGCGGCCATGGCGAGCGCATCTACGCCGGCAAGGACGATGCAAGCTCTGTGGCGCGCGCCCGTGCCTGGTGGGACGGCGGCGGCGCCACGCCGGTCACGTCCATCTACGACGGCTCGTCCACGTCGGCCTTCCTCACCGGGCTGATGTGGAACTCCGTCTACGACGAATGCCCCCATGCCGAAACCACGGGCATTGCGATGGAATACGGCACCGTGCCGGTGCTGGAGGTGATGGACTCGATCCGCGCCGAGCAGTGGCTCAACCTGCACCCCGAGGCACCGGCCGAGCAGCATGCGCAGATCAAGGCGCAGATGCTGGCTGCGTTCTACACCGACACCGACACGTGGAAGGGCCAGATCGTGAGCCAGGCGCGCCAGTCGATGTTCCAGGCGGTGGATGGCCTGGCCCGATAGATAGGTCGAATCGGCCTCTTGCGCTTAACCATTAAGCGCAAGGCGCTATAAAAAATATAGTGTCCGGTGGATGTGAGGCCGTTTGCGATGCGGCGCGCGGGGCGCACGGCGGCGCGGGTGCACGCTCTGCGCGGGCCGGGGGCGCTGGCGTCGTGCGCGCGGCGGCTACCATCGCCCCAAAACCAGGAGACCGCGCCATGGCCTTTGCACCCACCGCGCTGCGCGCAGCGCAGCACCCGCTCCGATGAGCGTGCCAGGCCCCCAGCCCGGCGCAGGGCCGCACCCCGATGCCGTGCGGGCGCTCAGCCGCAGCCTGCTCGCGCTGGGGCAGCTGGCGCGGCACACGCAACCCCAGGACATGCTGCACCAGGCCCTGCAGACGCTGCAGGCGCTGGTGCCGTTCGACTCGGCCTGGTGGGGCGAGATGTCGGCAGGCGATGTGCACACCAGCCCTCGCAACTGGCTGCATGGCAGCATGGGCCTGAGCCAGAGCTTTGCGCAGGAATGGAATGAACTGTCTGCGGTGGACGAGTTCGCGCGCCAGTCCATGAGCCGGCTCGGCGTGGTGATCCGCGAACGCGACGTGACCGGCGACATCGCCGAACACGCCGAGGTGTTGGCGTTCAGCGAGCGCCATGGCCTGTACCACTGCATGGCGCTCACGGCCGAGCTGCCGCACAGCGGCCTGCTGTTCTTCGTCTCGGTGTACCGCCCGCAAGCCCGCACCGAATTCACCGATGAGGAGACCGTGCTGTTCGGCGAGTTTGTCGTGCACCTGCTGCAGCACTGGCACCACCGGCTGCAGGCGCTGCAAAGCGATTCGCCCAGCCGCCCGTGGGACAGCTTTGCGCTCGCCGAGCCTTCGGGCGATCTGCTGTTTGCGGGGCTACGCATCAGCCTGGCGCTGGGCGAGGCCCACCCCGGCTGGGCCGGCACGCGGCTGCCGACGGCCGTGGTGCAAGGTCTTGCGCGCGCGCCGTGCACCGTGGCCGTGGGCAAGGCCTGCCGCCTGCGGATGGAACCCTGCGGCTCGCTGGTGGCCATCAGCATCGCATCGCGCCACCCGAAGTCGCCGCTGGCGCCGCGCGAACTGAGCGCGGCCATGCTCTACGCGCAGGGGCGCTCGCACAAGGACATCGCCGCCACGCTCGGGCTCACGCCCGCCACCGCGCGCACGTACCTGCGCACCGCCTATGCGGCGCTGGGGGTGAGCAACAAGCTGGAGCTGGTGGCGGCGCTGCGCACGGCCTGAGGCGCTCAGCGCGCCTGGTGTCGGGTGTCGGGTGTCTGGCGTCTCGTGCCGGTCGAAACGCGGGCGGATGCGGATGCTCGGTAGTTTCCCGGGCCCTCTGCATTTGCAGAGGCTGCAACCGCAGCTTCTTTTCCTATCGTCCGCACCGGAGCCGCAAGGGCTGCGTTGGCGGTGCTGCAACCAAGTTTGCAGCGGCTGCGTGCTGCAGCCCGGCTCCTTCAAAACCCCTACAACAGGAGACCGACGCATGACACCTATCCCACCGCGCGCCATCGAAGCGCCCCCCCGCCACTCCCGCAGTACCCACGACACCCACGACACCCAAGGCACCCAAGGCACTGCGGCACGCCACCGGCTCCGGGTCATCGGCGGCCTGGGCGCCGCTGCCGCGCTGACGCTGGCGGCCTGCGGTGGCGGCGGCAGCGACGCCGCGCCCCCCCTGGCCGCCAAGCCCCTGGCCGAAGCCTGCGCCGCCTACACCTCTGCCGCGCTGCCCCACGGCGCCAAGGTCACCCGCACCGAGCTGCGCAAGGCCGACAGCACGCTGCCCGACGCCTGCATCGTGCGCGGCGAGATCGTCTCGTCACCCGAGTCCACCATCCGCTGGGCGGTGGAGCTGCCCACGCTCGCGCAGTGGAACGGCAAGACGCTGACCATCGGCGGCGGCGGCTTCGACGGCTTCATCCCCACCGACGACCCGTGGTACCAGCAGCTCGTGGGCCCATCGGCCCACCCGTACGTGAAGATCAGCTCCGACTCGGGCCACCAGATTCGCGGCTTCGCCTGGGGCAAGAGCGATGTCGCGCTGCGCAACCATGCGTTCGACGCCAACCATTTCGTGCTCGAGGTCGGCACGGCAATCGCCACCGAGTTCTATGGCAAGCGCCCCGCGCGGCGCTACCACATGGGCCATTCCAACGGCGGGCGCTCCGGCCTCATCGCCACGCAGAAGTACCCCAAGGACTACGACGGCGTGGTGGCCATGGAGCCCGCCATCAGCCAGCAGGCGCACCAGGTCAACCTGGGCCCCACGGTGCTGCGGCACATCTTCAAGAGCCGCGACAACTGGCTCAGCCCCGCCAAGATCGCGCTCTACGCCAAGGCCGAAACCGCCGCCTGCGATGGCCTGGACGGCTTGAAGGACGGCATCATCGGCAACGTCGAGGCCTGCAGCTATGTGCCCACCGACCTGCTGTGCAAAGGGGCCGACAGCGACACCTGCCTGACTGCCGGGCAGATCGAATCGATCCGCCTCATCTACAGCGACCACAAGACGCCCGTGACCCTGTCGCGCGGCGCCGTGGGCTATCCGCGCTACGGCCGGGGCGGGGCGTCCACCTCGGACTGGCAGTCGTACATGTTCGGCACCAGCTTCGATGCGCCTGATTCGTTCAACCACATGGCCGTGACGGAAGCCGCGCGCCTGGTGGAGGGCAACCCCAACGCCAACATCCTGAGCCACGACCCCACGCAGTACCAGGCGCAGTACGCGCGGCTGGCCGAGATGATCGACGCGACCGACCCCGACATCTCCGCCTTTGCCGACAACGGCGGCAAGCTGCTGATCTGGTATGGCGTGGGCGACACCTGCGTGTCGGTGTACCGCACGGCGGAGTACTTCGACTCGGTCAAGCAGCGCCTGGGCGCCAGCAAGGTGCAGGGCTTTGCGCGCATGGTCACCTCGCCCTCCAACGGGCATGACCTGGACGGCGCGGGCACCGAGCCCCGCTCCATCGACCTGCTGGCGGCCATGGATGCCTGGGTGGAAAAGAGCACCGCGCCCGACAAGCTGGTGGCCACCAAATTCGCACCCGGCACCACAACGCCGGTGGCGCAGCGCCCGGCGTGCGAGTACCCGAAGTTCCCGCGCTACAACGGCACGGGTGATCCAGCCAAGGCCGAGAGCTTCACCTGCTCTGCGACGTAGGCACCGCGGTGCGGGCCAGTTCGATGAAGGCCCGCACGTAGTCAATGGCGGTGTCCGTCTCGCGTGCCCCGAGGAAGATCTGCTTGGCGATGCCGCGCACGCCCAGCCGGACAGGCACCACATCCATCTTGGCCGCGTACTCTTGAACCAGCCAGCGCGGCAGGGCGGCCACCCCGCGGCCGCTGGCCACCATCTGCAGCATGATGTCGGTGGTTTCGATGGCTTTGTGGCGCTTGGGCGTGACACCGGCCGGCAACAGGAACTGGCTGTAGATGTCCAGGCGCTCGATGTCGACGGGGTAGCTGATGAGCACTTCCTGTGTCAGCTGCTGGGGCTTCACATAGGCCGCCGAAGCCAGGGCATGGCCCTTGGCCACCACGAGCACCTGCTCGTAGTCGAACACCGGTTCGAACTTCAGCCCTGGCTTGAACAATGGGTCGGGCGTGACCAGCAGGTCGATCTCGAAGCCGAAGAGCGCGCCGATCCCGCCGAACTGGAACTTCTGCTTGACGTCCACGTCCACGTCGGGCCATGCGGCCAGATAAGGGGACACCACCTTGAGCAGCCACTGGTAGCAAGGGTGGCATTCCATGCCGATGCGCAGCGCACCGCGTTCGCCCTGTGCAAACTGGCCCAGGCGCTCTTCGGCCAGGTCCAGCTGCGGCAGCACGCGGTTGGCCACTGCCAGCAGGTACTGGCCGGCCTGCGTGAGGCGCAGGCTTCGACCTTCGCGCAACCACACGTCGGTGCCCAGTTGCTGCTCCAGCTTCTTCATGCTGTGGCTCAGGGCCGACTGGGTGAGGTTCAACACGCCCGCCGCGGCCGTCAATGACCCTTGCTTCTCAACCTGCTGAACGATGCTGAGGTGAATGCGTTCGAGCATTTTAATGAACCTTATTCATGGAATGATGAAATAAGACCATTTTACTTCATGGTTTGCAGCCACTAGCATCCCCTCCCATGAACGCACATACAGCACATCCCCTGCGCATCGTCGCAGTCTCCGGCGGACTGCAGCGCCCCTCCAGGTCCGCTGCCCTGGCAGAGCACCTGCTGGACCTCATCGCCGACGAGCGTCCCTGCGAACAACGCCTGGTCGACCTGGGCCAGCTCGCACCGATGTTCGCTGGCGCGGTCTGGCGCTCTCAACTGCCCAACGCCGTAGAGCGGGAATTGGCGGCGGTCGAGCAGGCCGACATCCTGGTGGTGGCGACACCGGTGTACCGCGGCTCCTATGCGGGGCTGTTCAAGCACTTCTTCGACTTCGTTCACCAGGACGCCTTGATCGACACGCCGGTGCTGCTGGCCGCCACTGGCGGCAGCGAGCGCCATGCGCTGGTGATTGACCACCAGCTGCGGCCGCTGTTCAGCTTCTTCCAGGCGCGCACGTTGCCGCTGGGCGTGTATGCGACCGACAAGGATTTTGTGGACTACCAGTTGCAGAACCAGGCCCTGATCGACCGGGCCAGACTGGCCGTCCAGCGGGCATTGCCGCTCATGCCGTTGGCGCGCCACGCCCAGCCCTCGCTGGCCGACGAAGTGGCGCTGGCCTGAAACAAGCACCGGCCCTTCCCCTCCATCCATTCAAGCCACTGGACCGCCATGAACGACGAACTCAGCTTCAGCCTCAAAAGCATATGTTTCGATGAAAACTATGAGCCATCGGACAGCACGCGCATGACCACCAACTTTGCCAACCTGGCCCGGGGAGCCAGTCGGCAACAGAACCTGCGCAACACGCTGAAGATGATTGACAACCGCTTCAACGACCTGGCGCATTGGGACAACCCGACGGGGGACCGCTACTGCGTCGAGCTCGAGATCATCTCGGTCGAGATGAGCGTGAATGCCAAGGCTGGCCATGCTGCTTTTCCGCTGATCGAGATACTGAAAACCTGCATCCTCGACAAGACAGCGAACCAACGCATCCCTGGCATTGCCGGGAACAATTTTTCCTCCTACGTGCGCGACTACGACTTCAGCGTGCTGCTTCCTGAGTACAACGCCCATCGCGCGCAATTCAGTACCCCCGATGATTTTGGCGACCTGCATGGAAAGCTGTTCCAGCAGTTCGCCAACTCGCGCCTCTACAAGGAGCGCTTCGGCAAGCCGCCCGTCATCTGCATCAGCGCTTCGACCAGCAAGACCTATCGACGCACCGGCAACCAGCACCCGGTATTGGGCATCGAGTACCAACAGAGCGAGCTGTCCTGGACCGACCAATACTTCGCAAAAATGGGGATGCAGGTCCGATTCTTCATGCCGGCGAATGGCGTCGCGCCGCTGGCGTTCTACTTTCACGGAGACCTGCTGGGCGACTACACGAGCCTGGAGTTGATCGGCACCATCAGCACGATGGAAACCTTTCAGAAGATCTACCGCCCCGAGATCTACAACGCCAATTCAGCGGCAGGAAAACTCTACCAACCGAGCCTGAAGAACCAGGATTACTCGTTGACGCAGATCGTGTATGACCGGGAAGAGCGCAGCCAGTTGGCGGTCAAGCAGGGCAAGTTTGCGCAGGAGCACTTCATCAGGCCGTACAAGAAAGTCCTGGAGCAATGGGCTGCTGCTGATGCTGCCCACGCCCACTGAATACTCGGCTTCCATCACCGGGCCAGTCTCCCGGAATATGCTCACCCACCCCTCTTTGCTTCAAAGGAATTGTCAGATGTTTGAAACCTCCATCGCAGGCAGCCTGCCCAAACCCGCCTGGCTGGCTGAAACCAACAAGCTCTGGCCCCAGTGGATGGCCGAGGGCGATGCGCTGCGCCAGGCCAAGGCCGACGCCACCCTGCTGTGGATCAAGGCCCAGGAAGACGCGGGCCTGGACATCGTGGGCGACGGCGAGCAATCGCGCCAGCACTTTGTGCACGGCTTCCTCGAGCAGGTCGAAGGCATCGACTTCGAGCACAAGGTGAAGATGGGCATCCGCGACAACCGCTACGACGCGATGGTGCCTCAGGTGGTCTCGGCCCTGCGCCTGAAGGGCCGCGTGCATGCCTTCGAGGCACAGCTGGCGCGCGCGCACACCAGCAAAAAACTGAAGTTCACCCTGCCTGGCCCGATGACCATCGTCGACACCGTGGCAGACCGCTTTTACGGAGACAAGGTCAAGATGGCCTTCGCGTTTGCGGAGCTGCTCAACCAGGAAGCGCTGTCGCTGCAGGCCGATGGCGTGGACATCATCCAGTTCGACGAACCCGCCTTCAACGTCTACATGAAGGACGCCGCCGACTGGGGCGTGCAGGCGCTGGAGCGCGCAGCGCAGGGCCTGACCTGCACGACGGCGGTGCACATCTGCTACGGCTACGGCATCAAGGCCAACACCGACTGGAAGAGCACCCTGGGCGATGAATGGCGCCAGTACGAGGCAGTGTTCCCCGCGCTGGCCAAGAGCAGCATCGACCAGGTGAGCCTGGAATGCATCCATTCCCATGTGCCGCCCGACCTGATGAAGCTGCTGGCCGGCAAGGACGTGATGGTCGGCGTGATCGATGTGGCGAGCGACGTGGTCGAAACCCCCGAGGAAGTGGCGGACACCATCGCCCGGGCACTGGAGTTCGTGCCCAAGGAGCGGCTGTTCCCTTGCACGAATTGTGGTCTGGCGCCCATGGGGCGGGACGTCGCTTGGCGCAAGCTGAAAGCGTTGGCAGAGGGCACAAAGCTGGCCAAGGAACGGCTCGCCGCGGCGTAATCCCAACCGGGTTGTCTTGGTGTTGCGCCCGCTGGGTGACTCCGTCAGACATCGGAAACTGAAGTGGCCGCCGACGCAGTCACTTCAAATTTCATAGCTGTCAGCGCTTGCTTGACAAGCGCTGGAGCCTTATTGCACTGTCAAGACGCCAGCGCCCGCATCTCCGCGATCAGGTCCGACTTGCCCTCGAAGCCGATGCCCGGCAGTGGCGGCAGCGTGACATAGCCGTTCTCGACCTTCACGCCATCGGGGAAGCCGCCGTAGGGCTGGAACAAGTCCGGGTAGCTCTCGTTGCCGCCCAGGCCCAGGCCTGCGGCAATGGCCAGCGACATCTGGTGGCCGCCGTGCGGGATGCAGCGGCTGGGGGACCAGCCGTGTTCCTTGAGCATGTCGAGCGTGCGCAGGTACTCCACCAGGCCGTAGCTCAGTGCGCAGTCGAACTGCAGCCAGTCGCGGTCCTTGTGCATGCCGCCGTGGCGGATCAGGTTGCGCGCGTCCTGCATCGAGAACAGGTTCTCGCCTGTGGCCATCGGGCCCTTGTAGACCTCGCCCAGCTTGGCCTGCAGCTCATAGTCCAGCGGGTCGCCGGCTTCCTCGTACCAGAACAGCGGGTACTGCGACAGGGCCTTGCCGTAGTCGATGGCGGTGGCCAGGTCGAACCGGCCGTTGGCGTCCACCGCCAGCTGCTGGCCCGGGCCCAGGATCTTGAGCACCGACTCGATGCGCTCGCAGTCCTCGGCCAGCGTCGCGCCGCCGATCTTCATCTTGACCACCGAGTAGCCGCGCGCCAGGTAGCTTTCCATTTCACGCTGCAGCGCTTCGAGCCCTTTGCCGGGGTAGTAGTAGCCACCGGCGGCGTAGACGAACACGCGCGGGTTGGGCGTGCCGTTGCCGTAGCGCTCGGCCAGCAGCTGGAACAGTGGCTTGCCCGCTATTTTTGCCGTGGCGTCCCACACCGCCATGTCGATGGTGCCCACCGCCACCGAGCGCTCACCGTGGCCGCCGGGCTTCTCGTTGATCATCATCTGCGCCCAGACCTTGTGCGGGTCGATGTTCTCGCCGGTGGCGTCCAGCAGGCTGGCGGGCTCCGCCTCCAGCACACGCGGGATGAAGCGGTCGCGCATCAGCGCGCCCTGGCCATAGCGGCCGTTGGAGTTGAAGCCGTAGCCGATCACCGGTTTGCCGTCGCGGATCACGTCGGTGACCACGGCCACGAGGCTGAGCGTCATCTTCGAGAAGTCGATGTAGGCGTTGCGGATGTCCGACTTGATGGGACGGGTCGATTCGAGGATGTTGACGATCTTCATGGTGGTCGTGGTGGTGGATGAAACAAAAAAGGAAGGGCGACGAAACAAGCGATCAGCGGGCGAGCGATGAGCCTCCGCAGATCGCGATGTCCTGCCCCGTGATGGCGGCGGCAGGGGCGGAAAGAAGAAAGCCCACCAGCGCGGCGATCTCGGCCGGCTCGATCAGCCGGCCGATGGGCGGCAGGCGCGGCGCACTTCCGGCACGCGCCGGGTCGTTCAACATGCCGGTAGCCGTGGCCGCGGGGGAGACCACGTTCACCGTCACGCCCTGCGCGGCCACCTCGGCGGCCCAGCTGCGCGCCAGAGCGATCAGCGCGGCCTTGGTCGCGGCGTACTGCCCGCGCCCTGCCATGCCCTGCGCCACCCGGCTGCCGATGAACACCACACGCCCCCGGCCGCGCTGGGCCATGCCGGGCACGATGGCGTCGGCCAGGCGGGTGGCGGCATCCACATGCAGGCGCCACATCAGCTCGCCGCCCGCATGGTCGAGCTGGCCCAGCGGCCCAACGCGCAGTACGCCGGCCGCATGGATCAGCGCGTCCACGCCGGGCAGTGTGGTGGCCACGCGGGCGATGTCTGCGCCATCGGCCAGGTTGACAGGCGTGTGGGTGAACGACGGATGCACGACCGTCGCCTGGGCCACGTCGAGGCCTGTCACGCGCCAGCCGTTTGCCAGCAGCGATTCGGCGATGCTGCGGCCTATGCCGCTGCTGGCGCCAGTAACGACGGCGTGGCCGGCATTACTCGACACGGATGTTGCCCTCGGTGACGATCTTCTGGGACCGCTCCATGTCGCTGCGCTGGAACTTGGCGAAGTCCTCCACGCTGCCCGGCGTGGTCAGCAGGCCCTGCTCGCGCAGCTTGGGTGTCATCTCGGCCAGGGCCTTGTTCACCTCGGTGTTCAGCCGCTGGGTGATGTCCGTCGGCAGCTTGGCCGGGCCCCACAGGCCATACCAGCTGTAGAACTCGTAGCCCGGAATCGTCTCGCCCACCGTGGGCACGTCGGGCAGGCTGGCCGCGCGCTGGGCGGAGGTGACGGCCACCACGCGCAGCATGCCGCTCTTGTGGTACTGCAGCGAGCCGAGAATGGGGTCGATGAAGCCGTCGATCTGCCCGCCGATCAGGTCCTGGAACGCAGGCGCCGTGCCCTTGTACGGCACGATCAGGTAGTCGAGCTGGCCGGCGCGCTTGAGCAGTTCGGTCGACAGGTGCCCGGCCGACCCGATGGAGCCCACGGCGAAGGTCATCTTGCCGGGGTTGGCCTTGGCGTACGCCATCAGCGACTTGATATCGGTGACCGGCAGGTTCTTGTTGATGGCCACCGACAGCGGGGCCTTGGCCACCAGCGCGACGGGCGTGAAGTCCTTGACCACGCCGTAGGGCACGGACTTCATGGTCATCGGCGCGGTGGTGAAGGTGGACGCGTTGAACAGCAGCGTGTAGCCGTCGGCCGGGGCCTTGGCCACCACGTCGCCGCCGATCACGCCGTTGCCGCCGGGCTTGTTCTCCACGATGAAGTTCTGGCCCATCTGCTCGCCCAGCTTCTGCGCCAACTGGCGGCCCACGGTGTCGAGCGTGCCGCCCGGCGGGAAGGGGATGACCACCCGCACCGGCTTGGCGGGGTAGGCCTGTGCAAAGGCGCTGGCCGCCATCGCGAGCGCGGCTGCGCCAAAGGCCGTGCGCAGAGCTGCGCGAAGGAAATGTTTGCGTTGCATGGTGTCTTGTCTCCGTTTTTTTGTTCGAGAACTACCAACGCGGGGGATTGACTTGAGATACCCCGCTCACATCCATCACTCAGCGCTTGAGCAGACCCGCCTGCTTCACCGCAGCGCGCAGGGCTTCGACTTCCTTCGCGTTGGGCGCCTCGGTGGGCGGGCGCACGGTGGCGTCGTCCAGCACGCCCGCCAGGTACATGCCGCCCTTCATGCGGGCATGGGCCTCGCCGGTGGGCTCGCCGCCGCCGTACACCGCGTCCTTCAGGGGCGTGATGACGGCCTGCACGGCCATGGCCTTCTTCAAATCACCGGCCTTCACCGCGTTCCACAAATCGATGATGAGCTGCGGGATGAAGGTGGCGAAGCCCACCAGCGCGCCGTCCACGCCCTGCACCATCGAGGCCAGCAGGTACTCGTCGTGGCAGGTCAGGATGGCCTTGGACGCATCGGCCTCGCGGATCGCCTGGATGTCGCGGGCGTACTTGTTCATGTCGCGCTGGCCCACCTTGAAAGCCTGCAGATAGGGCAACCGGGCCAGGTCGGCCAGCAGCTGCGACGAGTACGAGGCGCGCGTCCAGGCGGGGTAGACGTGGCAGATCAGGTCGGCGCTGGGTGCGGCCTTGTGGATGGCCTCGAAGTACTGCAGCGCGTGGCCGGGCGTGAAACCGAAGCGCAGCCAGTGGTGCGGGGGCATCACGTCGAGCGCCACCGCGCCCGCCTCGACGGCGGCGCGGGCATGCTCGGCCGCATCGGCCAGGCCCTCGCAGACGATGGAGGAGATCACCGGCACAGGCCGTGCCAGGCCCTTGAGCTCGTCGGCCACGATGCGGGTGACCTCGGCGCGCTCGGCCGGCGTCAGCGAAAAGACCTCGCCCGTGTGGCCGTTGGTCATGATGGCGACCACGCCTTCGTGGCCCGCCAGCCAGGACGCGAGCTTGCGCAGCGCGGGCTCGTCGATGCGGTGGTCAGGGGTGAAGGGGCACGAGATGGCGGGGATGATCCCGCGATAATTCGAGATGGCAGGCATGCTTTTTTGTCTCCGTAGGGGAAAGCTGGTGAACGACGGGGTGGATCATTTCCCGTGGCGCGCCAGCGGTCCAATACTTCAATCGCATACAACTATCGCAAGGCGGGAACGCACCCATGGGCCCTGGCAACCGACCGCTGGATCTGGAGTGGCTGGAGGACTTTCTGGCCCTGGCCGAGACCGGCAATTTCTCGCGCGCGGCCGAGGCGCGCTCGATTGCCCAGCCCGCGTTCAGCCGCCACATCCGGGCGCTGGAGGACTGGGTGGGGGTCGAGCTGTTCGACCGCAGCGCGCACCCCGCGGCGCTCACGCCGGCGGGCCAGCGGTTCCTGCCGCTGCTCGAAGCCATCTTGGCCAACCTGGAGGCTGCGCGCATCAAGGCCCGCGCCGCGCACGACGTGGCCGCGGCCAGCCTGCGGTTTGCGGCCACGCACGTGCTGTCGCTCACCTTCTTTCCGCGCTGGCTGGTGGGCATCGAAGCCCGGCTGCAGATGGGCCCCATCCAGACCATGTCCGACAGCTCGCATGCCTGCGAGGACCTGATGCTGCAGCGCCGCGTGCAGTTCGTGCTGTGCCACGGCCACCCGGACGTGCCGGGCCGGCTGGACGAGGCGCAGTACCCGGTGCTGCGCCTGTCGGATGATGTGCTGCTGCCGGTGAGCGCGCCCATGCCCAAGTCGCCGGGCCGCCCGCTGCACGCCATCGTGCAGCAGGACGCGGTGCCCGTGCTGGCCTACAGCGAGGCCTCGGGCCTGGGGCGCATCATGCGATCGCGCATGCGCCATCTGTTCAGCGAGGGGCCGGACGCCGCCATGCCGCAGGGCGTGTCGGTGGTGTTCACCGCGCACCATGCGGTGTTGCTCAAGACTATGGCGCTCGAAGGCCGTGGCGTGGCCTGGCTGCCCGAAAGCCTGATCACCGATGAACTCAAGGCCGGCACGCTGGTGGCCGCGGGCGGCAGCGACTGGAGCCTGCCGGTGCAGATCCGTCTGTACCGCCAGCGCGCCGAAATGTCGCCCATGGCCGAGGCGGTGTGGGAGCTGTCCGCGTCGCTGGCGGAGGCCTGAGGCCTTTGCCGCCCACCTGCGCTGCGGGTGCCGAGTGCTGCGCTACGCAGGCTGCGCGTACTGCGCCAGGCCGTGGCCGAACGACCAGTTCTCCTTGGCCACTTCCACGATGTTCACGAACACGTCTTCGGGCCGGAGGCCCGGGCTTTCGCCCAGCAACTGTGCGATGCGCGCGAACAGCGCCTTCTTCTGCTCCAGCCCGCGCGTGTTGTTGGCGGTGATCTGGATGAACACCACATCGTCGCTGCGCGCCACGCCCAGGTAGGTGGGGCTGTAGCGGAAGTTCGCGGCGTCGTGCTCGGTGATGGTCATGAACTGGTCGTCCTCGGGCACGTTGAAGGTCTCGCGCATCGCGCGGTACAGCGTGTCGAAAATGGCTTGGCGGTAGGCCACGGGCTTGCCGGCGCGCAGGGCAATGTGGATGAGGGGCATCGCAGGGTCCTTGGTGAACAACAAACAAGAAGAAGCTGGCGAAATGCTATCCATATGAATATGCTATGGATACCTATTTCAGAAATTTCGAAATCAAATGGTTGAGCGATCCCTGGACCTCGATGCCGTCGAGGCCTTCGTGCGCATCGCCGAGCTGGGCAGCTTCACCCGCGCGGCCGAGGCCATGGGCACGGCGCAGGCTGCGGTCAGCCTCAAGCTGCAGCGGCTGGAGGCCCGACTGGGCTGCAGGCTGATCGAACGCACGCCGCGGCACGTGCAGCTGTCGGCCCGGGGCGCGGCGTTTCTCGAACATGCCCGCGAGCTTCTGGCCGTGCACGACCGCGCATTGACCTCTTTCGTCCAGGCCCGCCAGCGCCTGACCATCGGCATCAGCGACCACGTGGCCGGGCCCGAGCTGCCCGCGCTGATCGCCCGCATGAATGCGCAGGACCCGCAGCTGTTGATCGAGATCCGCATCGGGTCGTCGGGCGACCTGCTGCAGGCCTTCGACCGGCGTGAGCTCGATGCCGTGCTGGCCCGCATGCATGTGGGCCGCAGCGACGGCGAGCTGCTGGCCGAGGAACCGTTTGGCTGGTTTGCGGCCCCCGGCTGGCAGCACCGCGCGGGCGAGCCGTTGCCGCTGGCCACGCTGGCCGAGCCCTGCGGTGTGCGGGCGATGGCGGGGCGGTCGCTCGACGCGGCTGGCATCGCGTGGGCCGAGGTGTTTGTGGGTGGGGGGATCGCCGCAGTGACTGCAGCGGTGATGGCCGGGCTGGGCGTGGCGGCGCTTGCGCCGCGCATGCTGCCGCTAGGGGCGGTGGAGGTCGGCACGCGCCTGGGCTTGCCCGAGCTGCCGCGCCTGCCGGTGCTGCTGCACACACGCATCACGGACGGCCGCCCGCGCGATGCGCTGGGAGCGCTGTCGGCGGCTTTCCGCAGTGCGGTACGGGGATAACGCACAAGCCTGCTTGCTTGGTTAGTTCGTTCTTGGCTGGCTCACTCCAGCTTGGCGCCTTGCGATGCGCCGTGGCGCGTGTCGCGGTCGTACTGTTTCTCGCGCTCTGCATGCTCGCGCAGCAGACGGTGGCCAAGCTCATTGGCCTGGCGCTCCAGCGCCGCGCAATTGGATGCGGCAGGAAGTTGTGCAATGCCTTGGTCGACGGCACGGGCGGCGTCGCGGCCGAACTGCACGTGGCCTTGCTCGTGGCGTGACAGGGCTGGCACGTATCGGTCAAACACCGCCTGCTGGGAGGGGGTGGCGCGCCGCAACTCAGGCAACTGCACTTCGGTGCGCAAACGTGTAGTGACCTCCGTGATGCGGCACTGGCCTGATGCTTCGCTTTGCCAGCGGAAGGTCCAGCGGACATTCCACCGGGTGTGGCCGTGAAAGCGCTGCCCGTTCGTGGTGATGGGGGTGGCTGCGTTGAGTGCCTGCCGCAGCGTTTCGGAGGGGTGTGCATTCACGGCATACGGGCGCTCTGCATGCTCCTCGATCACGGCCGCCTGCGCACAGGCCCCCACCGTCCATAGCGCGAGCGGCAGGGCGGTGTTTTTCACCAGAGATCGCCGCGCAGGGGCGACCAGGCCGCGAAGTGCCGCAGGGTTCTCAGCTGATCGCCACCTCATTCGCCCCACGGCAGCATCAGCGTGAGCAGCGACAGCTGGTCGAACTCGGGCGCAAAGGCATCGATGATCCGCTGCGGCTCGGGGCACAGGGTGGTGTCGGTGATCACGCCAAATTGCACGCCGCCGCCATAGCTCAGGATGGAGACCCCGAGGCCGATGTCACCCGACTGCGGCACCCAGAACATGCACTGCGTGACGCGCGAGCCGCACAGCGTGAGCTGCTCCTTGGGGCCGGGCACGTTGGTCATCACCGCCGTGGTCTTGCGGCCAAACAGGTTGAGCAATGCGTCCTGCGCGGGTTTGATCATCAGGCCCGCCACGGCCAGCATGGCAAACGCCAGGATGGGCTGGGTGCTGCCCTTGAGCGCGTTCATGCGCTTGCGCACCTCGTACACCCGCTCCACCGGGTTGGCCATGCCGATGGGAAGCACCAGGGGCACCAGGCCGAAGCGGTTGCCCAGCTTCCAGGCTTCTTCCATGGGACGCAGGTTGACGGGGATCATGGCGCGGATCTCCTGGCCTGTGGGATCGTCGCCCTGGCTGCGCAGGTAGCCGCCGATGGCCCCTGCCACGCAGGACAGCAGCACATCGTTGATCGAGCAGTTGAGCGCCTTGCCGATGGCCTTGACCTCTTCCAGCGGAATGGGCGGGCACCACGCCACGCGCTTTGCGCTGCCCGGCTGGCCCTTCAGGCGCGTGGGCGAGTCGTCGGGCATCAGCGCGAGAGCTGCGGCATCGCTGACCAGCTGGTAGGCCACGCGCGCCATGTCCATGGTGCCGGTCAGCCCGTGGTGCATGGCTTTTTCTGGGTCGCCCAGCATCTGCAGCGACTTGGCCGCGCTATCGCCTGCCAGGTCCAGCGCCTTCACCGTGAGGCCAGTAAAGGGCTTGATGAGTGCGTCGGCGATCCAGTCCTCGGCCGTGGCGGCCTCTTTGTCCGCGCGCGGCTTGCGTTTGGGTGGCTCGGAGCCGCCATCGACCAGCGACATGGTCACCGAGATCAGCGCGATGCCATCCGCAATGCAGTGGTGGATGCGAACGATGAGCGCACTGCCCGGCTGACCGTCGTCGCCCACGAAGTCTTCGATCAGGTGCATCTGCCACAGGGGGCGGCGCGCATCCAGCGGCTGCATGGCGAGTTCGCCCACACGGTCCTGCAGCGCGCGCTGCATGCTGTGGCCTTTCTGGTGGGGCAGCTTCTCCCGCAGCACGTGGGCAGCGATGTCGAAGTTGCGGTCTTCCACCCAAGTGGCGCCCGCCGCGTCTTCCACCACACGCTGGCGAAAACGCGGGTACTGCAGCAGGCGCTGCTGCACGCGTTCGCACAGCGCGTCCCAGCCGATGCCGGGCGAGAGGGTCCACACCCCGTTGATCATCATGAGATTGCTGTGCGAGTCCATGCGCAGCCAGGCGGTATCGACCTTGCTCATGCGCTCGCCCGACAGGCCCAGCATGCCGGTGGCGGCACGGCGTACGTTCTTCTGCACCACGGTGGCGGCCTTGCGGGCGGCCGGGGGCAGGGCCTGGGCGGCTCGGCGGGCCACATCGGGGGCCTGGGCGCGCACCTTGCGCGATGTGGGGGCTGCGCCTTCGAGGGCGGTGGCGCTGGGGGCTGGAATGCGGGTCACCATCAGATGTACACCTGTTGTGTTTGTAAGGACTGGCGCAAACAAGGATGAATCGTCCGTTTCCTGGCAAGTAACCAGCACGTGGCTTCATCCCGGTTGGCACAAGCCGTGTTTTTTGGGGGCTTGCCTCTATGGATCGCACCGCTTGGCGCGGCGCGCAGCCCGTAAGATACAACGCAGCAACCTCTTGCCAACACCGTTCTTTCCCTCCCCCTTCCTCATCTTTCGATTTCCATCCAAGGAGCAACCGACATGGCCGACCTGAACGCCACCTTCGAAGCCGCTGTGGCCAATTCCAAGAACCTCAGCGAGCGCCCCGACAACGCCACGCTGCTCAAGATCTACGCGCTGTACAAGCAGGCCACGACTGGCGATAACACCGAGAAGAAGCCCAGCTTCTCCGACATGGTGGGCCGCGCCAAGTGGGACGCCTGGAACAACCTGAAGGGCACCGAGGCCGATGCAGCCAAGCAGCAGTACATCGACCTGATCACCTCGCTGAGCTGACACCCACGCGTCTGGCCGCTTGGCCAGAAAGACAAAAAGGCGACCGAGGTCGCCTTTTTTGCATTCCAGGACAACAGCTTCAACGGCGCATTGCGCCGGGCGCCCACCCTTTGGGCAACCCCGCCTCTGGCGTCATGCCATAGATCGGCTCGCCCGGCAGCCCCGCCTGCAGCGGCGCACGTGCGGCCATAAGGCGCTCCAGGTCGACGCCTGTGCCAATGCCCATGGCCTCGAACATGAACACCAGGTCTTCTGTCACCACGTTGCCCGATGCGCCCGGCGCATAGGGACAGCCGCCCAGGCCGCCCAGAGACGCATCGAACGTGCGCACCCCCACGTCGTAGGCCGCCAGGCAATTGGCCAGCCCCAGGCCCCGCGTGTTGTGCATGTGGGCCGCCCCGGCCCGGGTGCCCAGCTCGGCGCGCAGGCGCGTGAACAGGCGGCGCACCTGCGCCGGGTTGGCCATGCCGGTGGTGTCGGACAGCCCCACCTCGTCGGCGCCCGCCTCGGCGCACAGGCCCGCGAGCCAGATCACATCGTCCTCGGGCACTTCGCCCTGCAGCGTGCAGCCAAAGGCCGTGGACAACCCCACCTCCACCAGCATGGCGGGAGCCTGTGTATCGCGCAGGTGGACCACGGCGCGCACTTCCTCGACCATGGCCTCGCGCGTCTTGCGCACATTGGCCAGCGAATGCGCGGCGCTGGCCGACACCGGCAGCGTGACCTTGTGCACACCCGCCGCCAAGGCTGCCTCGGCGCCGCGCAGGTTGGGCGCCAGCGCCATCACGGTGACGCCGGGGTGGGCCAGCGCATGGCGCACCACCTCGGCCACATCGGCCATCTGGGGCAGCAGGCGCGCCGGGACAAACGAGCCGACTTCGATCTCGCGCAGGCCGGCCGCCACCAGCGCATCAATCCAGCGCAGCTTGTCGGCAGTGGGCATGGTGGCCTTCACGGACTGCAGGCCGTCGCGTGGACCGACTTCGCTGATGAGGATGTCCGAAGGCGTCATGGTGCGGAATGTTGTCGGAAGGGCATAGATTGCGCCCGGTAGGGGGAGGATAGCGCGCCCACGCCACCAGGGCGTGGGCGCCGGCTATTGTGCAAAGTGGCAAATTCCCCTGCCATACCGGCAAACCGGCCTGCAATATGCGGCAGTTTGGGCGATTCCCATTGCTGCGACGCTCCAGGACACTGCTTCTATCCCACCCGGAGACAAGCACCATGCCTTCCAAAAATCACTTTTCCACCCTTTACCTCAGTGCGCCCGATGTCATCGCATTGGTGCAACGCAAGGGCGTCGAGGCCTGCCTGCGCGGCATGGCCGACTACCTGCATGCCGACTACCTGCGCTGGAACGCCTTCGACAAATCGGCGCGTGTGGCCAGCCATTCGCGCGACGGCGTGATCGAGCTGATGCCCATTGCCGACGACCAGACCTATGCGTTCAAGTACGTCAACGGCCACCCCAAGAACACGCGCTGGGGCTTGTCCACGGTGATGGCGTTTGGCGTGCTGGCCGATGTGGCCACGGGGGCGCCGCTGCTGTTGAGTGAGCTCACACTCACCACCGCCCTGCGCACCGCCGCCATGTCGGCCGTGGCCGCCCGCGCTCTGGCCCGCCCCGGCGCTCGCACCATGGGGCTGATCGGCAACGGCGCCCAAAGCGAGTTCCAGGCGCTGGCCTTCCACCACCTGCTGGGCATCGACACCCTGCGGCTGTTTGACACCGACCCGGCCGCCACCGCCAAGCTGCAGGCCAACCTGCAAGGCACGGGCCTGCGCACCGTGGTCTGCACCAGCACGGCCGAGGCCGTGCGCGGCGCCGACATCGTGACCACGGTGACGGCGGACAAGACCAATGCCACCATCCTCACGCCCGACATGCTGGCACCGGGCATGCACATCAACGCAGTGGGGGGCGATTGCCCTGGCAAGACGGAGCTGCATGCCGATGTGTTGCGCCAGGCGCAGGTATTTGTCGAATACGCGCCGCAGACGCGCATCGAAGGCGACATCCAGCAACTGCCGGCCGACTTTGCCGTGACCGAGCTGTGGGAGGTGCTGGCGGGCCAGCGTGCGGGCCGGGCCAGCGATGCGGCGGTGACGGTGTTCGACTCCGTGGGCTTTGCGCTGGAGGACTTTTCTGCGCTGCGGTTCCTGCGCGACGCGGCCACCGAGTTGGGCATGGGCCAGCCCATGGAACTGATTCCCGAACTGTCAGACCCCAAGGACCTGTTCGGGGTGCTGCGCACGCGCAGCCCCTTGTTGCGCGCTGCCGCCTGATATCCGCTCGGTCAGTCCCGCCACACCACGCTGCCCGCCGGATCGGCACGCGTGGTGCGGAAATGGTTGGCCGGATGTTCCGGGTCCGCCATGCCGAACGAGATGCCGCAGACGATGGTGCGGTCCTCGCCAATGCCCAGCACGTCGCGCAGCACGCCGGGGTAGGAGGCCAGCGCAGCCTGTGCGATGGAGCCCACGCCCAGGCTGTGCGCGGCCAACATGAAGTTGCTCACATACGCGCCGCAGTCCACCGCACCATAGACGCCCAGCGCCTCGTCGCTGGTGACGATGGCCACATGCGGTGCGCCGAACATCGTGAAGTTCTGCGCCGCCTGGCGGGCCGAGGCCTCGCGGTCGCCCTTGGCAATGCCCAGCGCTTCGTACAGGCCCCAGCCACATTCGCGCCGCCGCTCCTGGTACACCCCCCGGTATTCGCGGGGCCAGGATAGGTCGGGCGCAGGGGCCGCTGTGGCCATGTGGGCCGACAGTGCGCTGCGCAGGCGCTCCAGCGTGGCGCCACTGGCAATGGTGAGCTGCCAGGGCTGCGCATTGCACCACGAGGCCGTGCGCTGCGCTGTGGCCAGGATGCGCTCGATGGTCGCGCGTGGCAGGGGTTCGGGCAGAAAGGCGCGGCAGCTGTAGCGGGTGTGGAGCAGTGTGGAGAGGGTGTCGAATGCCGGGCTGTAGGTAGCAGAGTCCGTGGCGGTGGATGTCATGGTCAGGGCCCCGGCGGCTACGCCTTCTTGGCCTTGGGTGCGGGTTTCGCCGCTGCTTTGGTGGCCGGCTTGTCTGCACCCGCCTCCGCCGCGTGTTTCTTCTTGTCGACAGCGGGCTTCTTGGCGCCGGGGTGGGGCGCATTGAGCAGGGCGTCGAGCTGTTCGCCAATTTCGGCCTCGATGCGGTCCTTGAACGCGCCGAACAGAAAACCGAGCTGTGCCTTCATCTCGAACTGGTGGGCATCCACCAGCAGTGTGCCCTTGACGCCCGAGCGGGTGAAGGTCAGCAGGTCCTCCTTCTCGCCTTCTTCGTAGGTGCATTCCATGTCGAATTTTTCTTCGGCCTTTTCGGCCCAGGAGAAGGCGACCTTGCGGGCTTCCTTGAAGCCCAGGTGGTGGTCGCGGTGGATGTGGATGTCGGGCATGGGTCGTCTCCTTAGGGCGTTGTCTGGGAAGGCCGCAGTGCGCGCAAGGCCTCGTGGCGTTGAGGCTGGGGCTGCTGCGTCAGTTGTCGTACGGCATCATAAAACCGGGGCCAGTCGCGGCCTTCGCGCTCAAACAGGGCTTCGAATCCGGGCACCAGTTCGTCGTAGGCGGCCTGGGCGGCAAAGCTGGCGTTGTTGGCCTTGGCCACCCAGCGGTCGTAGCCCGTCACTTGGGCCGTGGTGGCCTGGGGGGCGGGGCCGCCTGGTGTACCCAGCCAGCGTGCGCGCAGGGCTGCGTAGTCGGTGCGAAAAGCCTCCATTGCTTCAATTTTCATAGCTTCTAGCGCATTACCACCAAGCGCTGGGGCCTCTTTTTGTTCATAAATGGCTGCCAGCCGGGCGCGTGTGGCGCGCGTCAGCGCGCGGAAGGCGCTGCGCCGCGCCTCGCTGGTGGCAAACGCCTCGCGCGCCTGCGGGGTGGACTGGGTTGCGAGCCACTGCGCAATGCCGATGCGCTCCACGGCCGTGGCGAACGACTCGTTGAACAAGGTGTCGTTCTTGGCATAGACCACCTGGTGCGCCAGCTCGTGGAACAACAGGCGCACAAAGTCGCCCTCGGGCCAGGCGATGAAGGTGGAGAGCAGCGGATCGCCCCCCGCCCAGTTCATGTAGCCCAGCGTGGAGTACGCGGGCACGCCATACACCTCCACCTCCAGGCCTTGCGCGGCCAGTTCAGCCGCCTCGGCCTGCGCGGCGCCCTCGGTGAAGTAGCCCCGGTAGCCAATGCAACCCGTGACCGGGAAGCACCAGGTGTGCAGCGTGAGGGAGTACGGCGGCGCGGCCACCACGTTCCACACGGCGGCGGGGCGTTTGAGGTCCGCATAGCGGCGGTAGCTGGCGTTGTCGGGCAGGCCCAGCTCGGCCACGGCAAAGGTGCGGGCACGCTGCGCCAGCTGCAGCCGCTCGCGCAGGGCAGGTGGGACGTCGGTGCGGGCGATCCAGCGGTCGATCGGCTCGGCCGCCTGCATGATCTGCATGTGCCCCTGCACCGACTGCCAGTAGTAGCCCAGCATGCTGGTGGGGCTGGTGGTACTGGCGCAGCCCGCCAGGGCAAGGCTGATCATCAGGGGGGGCAAGGCTCGCAGGCGGGGGAGAAACTGGCGCATGCGGGCAGTTTATGGGCAGATCGCGTGGGGCGTCCGAAGGGGTGTCAGCAGCGTGGCCGGTGCAGTTTCTAGAATGCCACGCATGACCGTTGAACCCACCTCTCCGCCGCGTGACCTGCCTGACTTGCCCGAGGGCCTGTTTGCCGACGAGGCCGGCTGCCCGCGCTGCACTTGGTGCCAGGCCACGCCGTTTTACCGCCACTACCATGACCAGGAATGGGGCTTTCCGGTGGCGGACGACCGGCGGCTGTTCGAGAAGATCTGCCTGGAGGGCTTCCAGTCGGGCCTGAGCTGGCTGACCATCCTGAACAAGCGCGAGGGGTTTCGCGCAGCGTTTGCGAACTTCGATGCTGAGCAGGTTGCCGCTTTCGGCCCCACCGATGTCGAGCGCCTGGTGCAGGACGCGGCCATTGTGCGCCACCGGGGAAAGATCGAGTCCACCATCAACAATGCACGGCGCGTGCTGGAGCTGCGGCGCGAGTTCGGCTCACTCGCACACTACGCGTGGCGCTACGAGCCTGCCGCCGCCGACCGGCCCGAGCGCCTCACGCGCGAGGTGGCGCGCACCCTGTCCACGTCGCCCGCGTCCATCGCCATGTCCAAGGACCTGAAAAAACGCGGCTGGAGTTTTGTGGGCCCCACCACGGTGTATGCCTTCATGCAGGCCATGGGGCTGGTGAACGACCACCTGGAGGGTTGCCATTCGCGCGCCCCAGCGCTCAAGGCGCGGGCGGAGTTTGTGGCGCCGCGCGGTTGATCAGCGCTGCGCCACGGGCCGCAACACCCACAACGCTCCCAGCGCTGCCAACCCCAGCAGCGTGGTGGCCCACAGGGCGGCAGCGCCCACACCATCGATCAGCATGCCGAACAGCACGGGGGCAAAGGCCTGTGCCACGCGGGCAGGCACCATCATGAGGCCCTGGCGGGCGCCGTAGCCTGCAGGCCCAAACAGCACCAGCGGCAGCGTGCCCTTGGCAATGGTCAGGATGCCGTTGCCGGCCCCGTGCAACACCGTGAACACCGCGGCTGCGGGCCCGCCCACCACCATCAACAAGGCCGCGCCCACCGGGTGGGCCACCGCCGCCAGCTGGGCTGACAGCAATGGATGCAGGCGGCGCAGGAAGCCAAACTCCAGCAGCCGCGCCGCCACTTGGGCCGGGCCCACGAGCGCCGCCATGGTCACCGCCGTCTGCAACGATGTGCCACTGGCCTGCAGCAGGCGTGGCAGATGGGCCGCCATGGCAGTGCTGGTGAACCAGGTGACGGCAAACACGAAGGACAGGAGCACGGTGGTGCGCAGCGCGTGGTCGGGAGCGGGCGATGCAGGTGTGGCTGTTGTGGCGGCGGTGGAAGAGTGTGTACCGGCTCCTGTGGTTGGGCCCTTCTCTTCGGACGCGATGCGCGGCAACCAGCCGTTCAGCGGTAAGCCCACCAGCAAATGCAATGCTGCCCATCCCACACATGCGCCGCGCCAGCCCCATTGCACTTCCATCCAGGCCGACAGCGGCCAGCCCACGGTGCTGGCAAAACCCGCAATCAGCGTGATGCCGGTGATGGCACTGCGTGCGCCCTGGCCGTACAGGCGCACCAGCGTGGCAAACGCGGCCTCGTACAGGCCGGACCCCATGGCCACGCCCATCAGCACCCAGGCGGCAAACAGGCCCACGGGGCCTTGCGCCAGCGCCATGCCCGCCAGGCTGGCGGCAAACAGCAGGTTGGTGCCCACCAGCACCGGTCGCCCGCCATGGCGGTCGATGGTCCGACCCGCAACCGGCCCCAGCAACGCCGACACGATGAGCGCCACCGAGAACGCTGCGAACACGGTGGGGGTGGCCACGCCCAGATCGCGCGCCATGGGCACGGCCAGCATGGCGGGCAGGTAGTAGGACGAGGCCCAGGACAAGGTCTGGGCCGTGCCCAGGCGCGCCACGGTCCAGCGTTGTGAGGCGGCGGTCATGCGCCGCAGTGCGCTACGGCCTCAGACACGCTGGCCCTGGGCATTGGTCACGACTTCGCCATCTTCCTTGGTAAAGGCGCCTTGCTGGGGGGCGGGCAGGATATCCAGCACCTTCTCGGACGGGCGGCACAGCCGTGTGCCCAGGGGCGTGACCACGATGGGGCGGTTGATGAGGATGGGGTGCTGCAGCATCGCTTCGACGAGCTGCGCATCGGTCACGCCCGGCGCGTCCAGTTGCAGCTCGGTGAAGACCGCTTCCTTGGTGCGCACGGCGTGGATCACCGGTTCACCCGTGGCGGCGATCAGCGCCAGCAGGGTGGCGCGGTCAGGTGGGGTCTTGAGGTATTCGATGACTTCGGGCTCCACGCCGCTGTTGCGGATCATGGCGAGCGTGTTGCGGGACGTACCGCATTTGGGGTTGTGATAGATCGTGATGGAAGGCATGGCGGTGTCGGTGGTGGTCATTGAATTGGCTGTGGGCGGGTGGCAAGCTGTGCCAGGCGCTGTTCCAAGGGCTAAGGTGCCATCTCCACGTGGTCCAGCAGCACAAAGTCAGCGCCCGGCGTGGGCTCGGCAAACAGGGCCAGGCTGTTGAACTTCAGCGGGGGCAGGTCAGAGAAATATTCCTGCGCGGCATCAAAAACCAGGGCCTGCGTCCGCGCATCCACCTGCTGCAACGGGCCGGTGAGGGGCAGGTGAAAGCGGAACGCCTGCTGCGCCAGCGGATGTTCGCTGCGCAACGGTTCGGTGCCGGATGGCGGAGCGGCCAGGCGGTGCAGCGCGGCATGGCCGGCTGCAGCGGTTTCCTGCAAGGCGCTGTTGGCGGCGTGGGACGCAGGCAGCACCAGCGCCAGAACGTCGCCCACGCGCTCTACATGCAGGGTTGGCAATACACAGGGCATGAGGCTGTGGGCCAGCGCCTGCACGGCGTGGTGCAGCGTGAGCCAGTCCGTGCCGGGTGCCAGCGCAAAAGGCGCCAGGAGCGGGGCCTGCCAGCCACGGCGGCGCGGTGCGGCCGTCAGCCGGTGCAGGTCGTCAGCGGAAACCCCTGCAATACCCAGTTGCTGCAGGGGCTGCAGCAAGGCTGCGCAGCGGCCCAGCCAATGGCTGCCGGCCAGCCAGCCCAGGCTGCCGGGGTTGGGGGCAAAAGACACCGCATACCGATAGGCGGTGGAGGGTGCATCGTGGGCCATTGCGGGTGCTAGGAGCCTGTCGGACTTGGAAATCGTCGGCTGCAAATCGACCTCAGCCACCCTTGTCCCCGCTCATCCAGCCCAGGTCCAGCGGCCGGTCCTCGAACTCGGTGTTGAGCACCACGGTGCTGGTGGTGCGGGCCACACCGGCAATGGCCTTGATTTCGTAGATCACATCCTCCAGTGCGCGCGCATGCGTGGTGCGCACCTTGGCCAGAAAGTCGTATTCGCCCGCCACGCTGTGAAGTTCTTCCACCTGGGGCATGGCGCGCAGGCGCGGTGCCACGTCACGGCAATGGATGCCGCCGTCGTTGCGGATGGCCACGAAGGCGGTGAAGTTGAGCCCCACGCGCTCCGGGTCCACGCTGATCGAAAAACGGCGGATCACGCCCTTGTCCAGCAGCTTCTTCACGCGTTCGTGCACGGCGGCCGTGGACAGTCCCACTTCGGCCCCCACGTCGGCATAGGAGCGTCGGCCATCCGCTCCCAATGCCGAAATAATTCTGGCATCCATGTCGTCTGTCTGAATATTTGCTTGCATATTCGATTGATTTTGGTAAAAATTCCGAAAACCTCGCGGTTTCCATAAATTATTCGGTAAGGTGAAGAATATGCCGGCAATTTTCAACGCGCAACCCCGATCACAGCGAAGCTGGGCCGTCGCCATGGCACTGCTGCTGGTCTATGTGGTGTGGGGCACCACCTATTTCGCCATCGGCATTGCGGTGCAGACCATGCCGCCGCTGCTCATGAACGCCATCCGTTTTCTGTGCGCGGGCGGCGTGATGTTGCTGATTGCGCTGTGGCAAGGCCATGCACTGCCCACGCGGGTGCAGTGGCGCAATTCGGCGGTGGTTGGCGGCTGCATGGTGTTTCTGGCCATGAACCTGATGGGCTTTGCGCAAAAGCTGGGCATTGGTTCGGGCCTCATGGCCACGGTGGTCACCACCATGCCGATGTGGCTGGCGCTGTGGTCGCGCTGGGGCGGCGAGCGGGTGCCTTTCACCAGCTGGATCGGCCTGGCGCTGGGCGTGGTGGGCGCGCTGCTGCTGGCGCTGGAGGGGGATTTTTCGGCCACCTGGCTCGGTGCGCTGCTGGCCTTTGGTGCGCCGCTGTGCTGGAGCATCGGCTCGTATGCATCGCGCAAGCTCTCGTTGCCCGCACCTGCCATGGCCTCGGCCGCGCAGTGGTTTGCGGGCGGCGCGATGGGGCTGGTGGTGGCGCTGTGGTTCGAGCCGCTCTCGGCTCTGGGCCAGGTCAGCGCCAAGTCGTGGGCGGCGTGGGTCTATCTGCTGGTGTTTGGCACGCTGGTGGCGCTCAATGCGTATCTGTGGTTGCTGCAGAACACGTCGGCCGCGCTGGCGGGCAGCTATTCGTTCGTGAACCCTGCGGTGGCGCTGCTGGTGGGCGTGGCGCTGGGCGGCGAGCTGCTGACGGGTTGGGTGTTTGCCGCGCTGCCGTTGATTGGGGCGGCGCTGGCGTTCATCCTGTACGGGCAAGCGCTGCAGCGGTGGCTGGAAAAGCTCAGTCCGGGATTACGGCGGTTGCTTCAATCTCGATCTTCGCGCGCTCTTCCATGAGCCCCGCCACCTGCACACACGCCATCGCCGGGAAGTTCTTGCCCAGCACCTCGCGGTAGACAGCACCCAGCTCCTTCAGGCGGCTGTTGTATTCGTTGCGGTCGGTCACATACCAGGTCAGCCGCACCAGGTGCTCGGGGCCGGCACCACCGGCCTCCAGCACCGCACGCACATTCAGCAGGGTTTGCCGGGTCTGGGCGATGAAGTCGTCGCTCTCGAACTGCTGCTGCGCGTTCCAGCCGATCTGGCCGCCGGTGAAGACCATGGTGCCGCGTGCGGCCATGCCGTTGGCATAGCCCTTGGGGGCCACCCAGCCCTCGGGTTGCAATACTGTGTTCATCATCATGTTGTTTTTGTAGAGGAAGGAGCCGCAGCGCCCTGGCGCAGCTTGAAGCGCTGCAGTTTGCCGGTTTCGGTGCGGGGCAGGGTCGCGACGAACTCCACCACGCGCGGGTATTTGAACGGGGCGATGGTGGCTTTCACATGGTCCTGCAAGGTCTTGACCATGGCTGCATCGCCTGTGTGGCCGGGCTTCAAGACGCAGATGGCCTTGACCACCATGCCGCGCTCCTCGTCGGGCACGCCGATCACGCCGCACTCGGCCACGGCGGGGTGGCGCAGCAGGGCGTCTTCGACCTCGGGGCCGCCCACGTTGTAGCCGGCGGTGATGATCATGTCGTCGTCGCGCGCCTGGTAGAAGAAGTACCCGTCGGCGTCCTGCGTGAACGCGTCGCCCGGGTAGTTCCAGCCGTCCTTCACATACTTGGCCTGGCGCGGGTCGTCGAGGTACTTGCAGCCCGTGGGGCCGATCACGGCCAGCTTCCCTACCGTGCCCAGCGGCACCTCATGGCCACCGTCGTCGACCACCTTGGCGGTGTAGCCGGGCACGACCTTGCCGATGGCGCCAGGGCGGCTTTCGCCGCCCGCCGACGAGACAAAGATGTGGAACATCTCGGTGGCACCGATGCCGTCCGTCATGTCGATGCCGGTGGCGTTCTTCCACAGCTGGCGCGTTGCGTCGGGCAGGCCCTCGCCGGCGCTCACGCTGATGCGCAGCTGCGGCAGACCGATCTGTTGGGCGAACGGCGCCATCTGCCGGTAGAACGTGGGCGCGGTGTAGCAGATGGTGACGCCCGCATCGCGCATCAGGGTGACCATGGTCTCAGGGGTGTAGGGTTGGTCCGGGAAGTACACGCTGGCCCCGGCCCACATGGGGAAGACGAGCAAGCCGCCCAGCCCGAAGGTGAAGGCCAGCGGTGGCGATCCGGCCACGATGTCGTCGGGCGTGGCCCGCAGCACGTGGCGCGGCCAGGCCTCGCAGCCCGCCAGCACGTCGCGGTGCGTGTGCACGGCGGCCTTGGGTGCGCCGGTGGTTCCGGAGGTGAAGGCCATCAGCGCGATGTCGTCGGCCGATGTGGGGCAGGGCGGTGTGGTGCCCGGCTTGGCCTGCGCGCGCTGGATCAGGTCGGCCGCGTCGGGCGCGGTGTGAAACGGCACGATGGCGGCCAGCACGGGGTGCTGCGTTTGGGCGGCCTGCAGCTCGGCCAGCAGGCGACCGTCGCACAGCGCCAGCGTGGGTTGTGCGCGTTCAATGATGCTGGCCAGCTCGCCCGCGCGCAGCAGTGGCATGGTGGCCACTGCCACCAGCCCCGCGTAGACGGTGCCCAGCCAGGCCAGCGCCATCTCCACCGTGTTGCCGCCGCGCAGCAGCACGCGGTTGCCGGGCACGAGGCCGTGGTCCTGCATCAGTACCTCGGCGATGCGCGCGGCCTCGGTCCAGGCGTCGCGGTAGGTGTACGTGCGGTGCGGGCCGCGCAGCAGCGGGCGGTCGATGTGGCCGGCGCGCTCGGCCTGCTCAAACAGGGCCTGCACCAGGTTGGCCTGGGCAGCGATCTGCTGCTCGGGCAGGTCGTAGCGCATGGTCGGCAAGGCGGATGCGGGTGGCAGCCGGTCGTGCACGAAATGGTCGGGCTGGGCCGAGGGTTCGGAAGAGGCTTTCATGCGATCACTCCTGCAAAACGGCCTTGCCGATGATGAGTTGCTGCACTTCGGTGGCGCCTTCGTAGATGCGCAGTGAGCGGATGTCGCGGTACAGCGACTCGACCTTGCTGCCGACTTCCACGCCGCGCCCGCCGTGCAGTTGCAGTGCCATGTCGATGACGCGCTGGGCGTTTTCGGTGGCGGTCATTTTTGCCATCGCGGCTTCGGCCGTGACCCGGGCCTGGCCCGTGTCGCGCAGCCAGGCCGCGCGGTAGGTCAGCAGCGCGGCGCTGTCCACCAGCGCGGCCATCTCGCCGATCTTGGCTTGGGTGAGCTGGAAGTCCGCCAGCGTCTGGCCGAACATGCGGCGCTGGCGGGCGTGGTGCACGGCCTCGGCCAGTGCGCGGCGCGCCATGCCCAGGGCGGCGGCGGCCACCGATGCGCGGAAGATGTCGAGCGTGCGCATGGCCAGTTTGAACCCGCCGTTCTCTTCACCGAGCAGTGCGGTGGCGGGTACGGTGCAGTTGCTGAACTGCAGCGTGGCCAGGGGGTGCGGCGCCATCACGTGGATGTGCTCTGAGGCATCCAGGCCCGGCGTGTCCGCGTCGACGATGAAGGCGCTGATGCCCCGCGTGCCGCCGGCGGGGTCGGTCTTGGCGAACACGCAGTAGAAGTCGGCAATGCCGCCGTTGCTGATCCAGGTCTTGGTACCGGTGAGGGAATATGAGCCAATTTGGCCACTAGCGCTTGATGGATAAGCGCTGGTAGCTATTGTTTGCATAGCGCCTACGTCAGAGCCCGCTTCGGGCTCGCTCAGCGCGAAAGCCGCGATCAGCTCGCCGCGCGCCACGCCCTGCAGGTAGTGCGCCTGCTGCGTCGGGCTGCCGGCCAGCGTGATGGCGCCGCTGCCCAGGCCCTGCATGGCAAACGCAAAGTCCGCCAGCGGCGAGTGGTAGGCCAGTGTCTCGCGCAGTACCACCAGCGCGCGCGAGTCGAGCGCGGGCAGGGCGCCGCCGTGTGCGGCGGGCACGCAGTAGCGCAGCCAGCCGCCCGCGCCCAGGCGCTGCACCCAGTCGCGGCAGGCGGCGCGGTCGTCGGTTTCATCGACCTGCTGTGCGGCAGCCCAGGGCACCAGGCCCTCGGCCAGCGCGCGGTGGGCGTCGTCGAAGAAGGGCAGGGACAGGTGCGCCGTGGAGGGCGGGCGGGGGGCCGGGGGCGTTGCAACGTGCATGGGTTCAATCTCCCTGGAACACGGGCTTTTGCTTGGCGGCAAACGCCTCGTACGCACGCCGGAAGTCTTCGGTCTGCATGCAGATCGCCTGCGCCTGCGCCTCGGCCTCGATGGCCTGCTCGATGGTCATGCTCCACTCCTGGCTGAGCATGGTCTTGGTCATGCCGTGGGCAAAGGTGGGGCCGTCGGCCAGCGTGCGCGCCGTGGCCTGCACGTTGGCCAGCAGGTCGGCGCTCTCATACAAATCGTTGAAGAAGCCCCAGGCGAGACCCTCGTGCGCTGTCATCGCGCGGCCGGTGAACAGCAGCTCGCTGGCGCGGCCCTGGCCGATCATGCGGGGCAGCAGTGCGCAGGCGCCCATGTCGGCACCGGCCAGGCCCACGCGGGTGAAGAGAAAGGCCGTTTTGGTCGCCTCGGTGCCGTAGCGCATGTCGCAGGCCAGCGCCATCATGGCGCCCGCACCGGCGCAGATGCCGTCGATGGCGCCCAGCACGGGCTGCGGGCAGGCGCGCATGGCCTTGATCAGGTCGCCCGTCATGCGCGTGAACTCCAGCAGCTCGGGCATGGTCATGGTGGTCAGCGGGCCGATGATCTCGTGCACGTCGCCGCCCGAGCAGAAGTTGCCACCCGCGCCGGTGACGACGATGGCCTTCACGTCGGTGGCAAACCGCAGCGCGTAGAAGAAGTCGCGCAGCTCCGAGTAGCTCTGGAAGGTGAGCGGATTCTTGCGGTCCGGCCGGTTGAGCGTGACGGTGCCCACGCCGCCGTCGAAGCTCCACGCAAAATGCTCGGCCACGTAGCGGGCCTCTGGGTTGAACTGCTCGCGCATGGGGTTGCTGGCCCCGATGAAGTGTTTCATTCGGCTGTCTCCAAAGAGTTGTCTTGGGTGTGTTCTTTCACCTTGCCCAGCAGGCGGTGCAAGGTGGCGATGTCGCGTTCGCCCAGCGTGGCAAACGCCTCCACGATCCACTGCTCGTGCTGGCGCGCCATGTCGTTGAACTGCTGGCGGCCTTGCGGCGTGAGGCGCACGAGGTAGGCACGGCGGTCGCCTTCCACGTCCAGGCGCTCCACCAGGCCTTCCGCCACGAGCTGGTCGGTGATGCCGGTGATGTTGCCGCTCGTCACCATCATGCGGCGGGAGAGCTCTTTCATCTTCATGCCGTCCGGCGCGCGTTCGAGCTGCGCCATCAGGTCAAAGCGCGGCAGCGTGGTGTCGAACTGCGCGCGCAGGTTGCTGCGCACCTGTTTTTCGATGAGCTGCGTGCAGGTGAGCAAACGCAGCCACAGGCGCAGCGCTTCGGGGTGCTCGCTGGGGGCAGCGCCGTGCAGGCGGGCTTCGAGGTCCATGGCTAGCCTTCTTCCTCGGGTGCTCTGCTTTTAGTAGCTGATTGCGTTTGATTGGCAAGCGTTGCGAGCTGTTTTTGCTTGGATATCTCGCGCAGCATCTGGTCGCGGCCGCTGGTGTACTGCACCGGCCAGTCGGTGTGCGTTGCGGCCACGGGGCTCAACTGCGCGGCGGCGTGCAGCGTCCAGGCCGGGTCGGCCAGGTGGGGGCGGGCAATGGCGCACAGGTCGGCGCGGCCGGCGGCAATGATGCTGTTGGCATGGTCCGCCTCGGTGATCGCACCCACGGCCATGGTGGCAATGCCCACTTCGTTGCGGATGCGGTCGGCAAACGGCGTCTGGTACATGCGGCCGTACACGGGCTTGGCGGCGCGCGTGGTCTGGCCGGACGACACGTCGATCAGGTCGGCACCCGCAGCTTTGAACAGGCGCGCAATTTCTACCGCGTCGTCGGGCGTGGTGCCGCCCGGCGCCCAGTCGTGGGCCGAGATGCGCACGGAGAGCGGCTTGTCCTCGGGCCACACGGCGCGCACGGCGGCGAACACTTCGAGCGGGTAGCGGCAGCGGTTGTCGATGCTGCCGCCGTATGCATCCGTGCGCTGGTTGGTGATGGGGCTGATGAAGCTGGCCAGCAGGTAGCCGTGTGCGCAGTGCAGTTCCAGCCAGTCGAAGCCGCAGGCCAGCGCGCGCCGGGCGCTGTCCACAAACGCGGCGGTCATCCGGTCCATGTCGGTGCGGGTCATCGCCGCAGGTGTCTGGTTCTGTTCGCCATAGGCCAGCGCGCTGGCAGCGAGCAGGGGCCAGTTGCCATGGGGCAGCGGTTCGTCCGTGCCTTCCCAGCCCACGCGCGTGGAGCCCTTGGGGCCGCTGTGGCCCAGCTGCAGGCCGATCTTGGCGGTGCTGCTGCCGTGCACGAAATGCACGATGCGCGTGAAGGCGGCCTGCTGCGCATCGTTCCACAGCCCGGTGCAGGCGGGGGTGATGCGGCCCTCGGGCGTGGGGCTGGTCATCTCCACCATCACCAGTGCCGCGCCGCCGAGGGCCCGGGCGCCCAGGTGCACCAGGTGGAAGTCCTGCGGTACGCCATCGACCGCGCTGTAGGTGGCCATGGGCGAGACGACGATGCGGTTCTTGAGGGTGACGCCCTTGAGTGTGAACGGTGTGAGCATCGGCGGCACCGCAGCCTTGCCGCCCGCCAGCCACGCTTCATAGCCCTCCAGCCACGCCGCGTCGCGCAGCCGCAGGTTCTCGTGGCTGATGCGTTGGCTGCGCGTGAGCAGCGAGTACGCGAATTGCTCGATGGGCATGCCGGTGTAGCGGCCCACGTTCTCGAACCACTCGGTGCTGTTGCGCGCGGCGTTCTGGATCTTGAGCACCTCGACGCTGCGGCGCGCCTCGTAGTGGGTGAGCACCTCGTCGATGGGCAGCCCGGTGGCGAACTCGTTGGCCAGGTCGATCGCGTCTTCGAGCGCGAGCTTGGTGCCGCTGCCGATCGAGAAGTGCGCCGTGTGCGCTGCATCGCCCATCAGCACGATGGGCACCCGCTTGCCTTGGATGGCCTCGCGGTGCACCCAGGTGTTGCAGATCACGCGCGGAAAACGAATCCAGTTGGCCGAGCCGCGCAGGTGCGTGGCGTTGCTGATGAGGGCGTTGCCGTCGAGGTACTTGGCAAACAGTTTCTCGCAGAACGCAATCGCCTCGGGCTGCTCCATGGCGTCCAGGCCATGCGCCTTCCACACTGCCTCGGGCGTTTCGATGATGAAGGTGGAGGTATCGGCATCGAACTGGTAGGCATGCGCCTGGAACCAGCCGTGCTCCGTCTGCTCGAAAGCAAACGTAAAAGCATCGAGTTTTTTGTGTGTGCCCAGCCACACAAATCGGCACTGGCGCAGGTCGATGTCGGGCTGGTAGGTGGCGGCGTAGCGGGTGCGGATGCGGCTGTTGAGGCCGTCACTGGCGATGACTAGGTCGGCGCCGTACTGCGCGGCCAGCGCCTGGTCGTCGGCCACATCGGTCTCGAACACCAGCTCCACGCCCACCGCCAGGCAGCGGTCCTGCAGGATGTTGAGCAGCCGCTTGCGCCCGATGCCACAAAAGCCGTGGCCCGAGGAGCGCACGCTGCGGCCCTTGAAGAACACCTCGATGTCGTCCCAGTGGTTGAACGCATCGCCGATGAGCGCGGCCGAGGGCGCGTCGGCCGCGCGCAGGTTGTCGAGCGTCTGGTCGGACAGCACCACGCCCCAGCCGAAGGTGTCAAAGGGCCGGTTGCGTTCCACCACCGTGACCCGGTGGGCAGGGTTTTGCTGCTTCATGAGCAGTGCGAAGTACAGGCCTGCGGGCCCGCCGCCAATGCAGAGGATGTTCATGGGAAAATAGTTTAGGCTTAAACAAAATACTGTCAATGGGGCGTTCCCGGCGAAACCCTGCTGCCGGCGCGGGGTGTTGACGCAGTGCAGCAATCTTTTCAAGATGTGTTGCATGAAGCACTTGCTGCACACCCTGGAGGGGCGGCTGGCGACCTTGCCGGTGCCCATGGCCGTTCAGTTGCCGGCTGGCCAGCAGCTGGGCGCGCCCGAGCCTGCCGTCACCTTGCGGTTTCGCGACCGCATGGCGCTGGTGGCGCTGGCTACGGGCGAGATCGGCAACGTGGGCGCGGCCATCGTGGAAGGGCGGGTAGCGCTCGAAGGGGGCATGCGCGACCTGATGGCTGCCGCTGCGGGGTTGCTCACGCGCGACCCTGCCCGCGACCAGCACCACGGCTGGTGGCAGCGTGTGCTGGCCCGGGCGCGTTCCATGGCGGTGCACACGCTGGCGCACGATGCGCGCCATGTGCAGTTTCACTACGACCTGTCGGACGACTTCTATGCGCTGTGGCTGGACCCGCGCCGCGTCTACTCGTGCGCCTATTACCGTTCACCGGACCTGACGCTCGCCCAGGCCCAGGAGGCCAAGCTCGATCACATCTGCCGCAAGCTGCAGCTGCAACCCGGGGACCGCTTTCTGGACATTGGCGCGGGCTGGGGTGGCCTGCTGCTGTGGGCGGCTGAGCACTACGGCGTGGATGCCACGGGCATCACGCTCTCGCGCAACCAGCATGCGCATGTGGAGCGGCTCATTGGCGAGCGCGGGCTGCAGGGGCGCGTGCGGATGCAGCTGGTGGACTACCGCGAGCTGCAGGTGGAAAAGCCCTTCGACAAGATCGCCTCGATCGGCATGTTCGAGCATGTGGGCCGCGCGCAGATGCCGCGTTACTTCGAGACGGTGGCGCGCCTGCTGCGGCCCGGCGGGCTGGTGCTGAACCACGGCATCACGGCGGGCGGCGCGGACAACGCGCAGCTGGGTGCGGGCATGGGTGATTTCATCGAGCAATACATCTTCCCAGGGGGGGAGTTGGTCCATGTGGGCGCGGTGCTGCACGACACGGCCCGTGCTGGCCTGGAGATGGTGGACACCGAGAACCTGCGACCACACTACGCCCGCACGCTGTGGGCGTGGTCTGACGCTCTGGAAGCACAATTGCCTGCGGCGCGCGAAGTGCTCGCCGCACAGTCCGGCGCAGAGCAGGGTGATAAGGTATTGCGTGCGTACCGCTTGTACCTGGCGGGCAGTGCCCTGGGGTTCGAGCGTGGCTGGATGGCCCTGCACCAGATGCTGGCCGCCAAGCCCGACGGCCAGGTGGCCACGGGGGCCATGCCCGGCGCACAATCCGACTATCCATTCACCCGCGACTACATTTACGCGGGCTGAAAACCGCACCAAGGAAAACGCTTCGCCATGCTCTACAAATTCAAGTCCCGCGCCGCCGCCGATCTGATCATGCTGGAGCCACAGGGCCGCCAGATCCTGCAGATCATCGGCAAGACACCTGGCGCCAATGGCATCGTGACCGCTGCGCAGATTCCTGGCGCCATTGCCGCACTGGAGGCCGCCGTGCTGGCCAGCGAGGCCCAGCCACCGGTGGCCGAGGGCCAGGAAGACGAGGACGAACAAGGCGGCGGTGTGGATGCGGTGCGGCTGCGCCAGCGGGCTGCGCCGTTCATCGAGATGCTGCGCAAGAGCGCCGCCGAAGAGGCGGATGTGGTCTGGGGGGTGTGAGCCTGCGAATGGCGCCCGGGGGCCATCAACCGTCGGGACTCAGCGCGATGTTCACGTCGGTTTTTTGCAAAAGGGGCGGCCTCCAAAAAGAAGCGGACGCATCGCTGAAAAAATCAGGCGGCGCTTCTGGCGCCCCCGCATCCATGGGCCGAGCAAGTGTCAAAAATTGACTTGAAAAAAGAGCTGAAGTCTCTGTACCAACCCTCGCACAAGAGCGTGGTGGAAGTGGAGGTGCCCACGTTCAACTTCCTGATGATCGACGGCACAGGGGACCCCACCACGTCGGAGCCCTATGCGCAGGCCGTGGAAGCCTTGTTCGCGGTGTCGTACACCGCCAAATTCATGGTCAAGAAGGGTGTGGACGCCGTCGACTATGCAGTGATGCCGCTGGAAGGCCTGTGGTGGGCGGATGACATGTCAGCTTTTGTTGCCAACGACAGGGCCCAGTGGCAATGGACGATGATGATCATGCAGCCTGCCTTGGTACCGCAGGATGTGATCTCCGAGGCCATGGCCGAGGTGAAGCGAAAGAAGAAATTGCCGGGCGTGGATCGCATGCGGCTGGAGGCCTTTGCTGAAGGGCGTTGTGCGCAGGTGTTGCACATCGGTCCCTTTTCGGAGGAGGGGCCGGTCATCGAGCGCCTTCACGGGTTCATCGACGCGCAGGCGGTGAGGGCGGGCAAGCACCACGAGATCTATCTCAGCGACATCCGCAGGGCGACCCCCGAGAAATGGAAGACCATCATCCGCCATCCCATGGCGTGACAGACGCAATCTTGTGGGCATGGCGTTCATGGGCGCACGCGGAGCACAAGGCCTGAGGCGTCTCCTTGTGATGCCCTGTGGCCAGATAGCCGCAGGCCCGAGGCGTGGGGTGCAGACGGGTTGTGGCGTCCGCTAGTCCACTTTTGCGCCCGACGTCTTCACCACCTGCGCCCATTTCTTGTGCTCGTTGTCGATGTGCTTGGCGAACTCGGCCGGCGTATTGCCGCCCGGGATCGCACCCTGGGCCAGGAGCCGTTCCTTCATCGCGGGTGTGGCCAGCGACTTGGCCACCTCCTGCTGGATACGGTTCACGACGTCCTGCGGCGTGCCAGCGGGGGCCAGAAGACCAAACCACGAACTTGCCTCGTAGCCCTTGAGCGTCGGGCCACCGGCCTGCTCGACGGTGGGCACATCCGGCAACGCGCTGGAGCGCTGCGAACTGGTCACTGCCAGGGCCGTTAGCTTGCCCGCCTTGATCTGTGCCATGGACGAAGGCAGGTTGTCGAACATCACGTCCGCGTTGCCTGCCACCATGTCCAGCAGTGCCGGGCCCGAGCCCCGGTAGGGCAAGTGCAGCATGAAGGTGCCCGTTATGCTCTTGAACAACTCGCCTGCAAGGTGGATCGAGGTGCCATTGCCGCTGGAGGCCATGTTCATCTTGCCGGGGCTGGCCTTGGCCACGCGGATGAAGTCTTGCACGCTGGTGATGCCCTGGGCCTTGGCCTTATCGGCGTTCATCACCATCACGTTGGGCACGGCGGCCACCAGCGTGATGGGCACAAAGTCCTTGATGGGGTCGTAGGGCAGCTTGGCATACAGCGCGCGGTTGATGCCGTGCGTGCCCACAGTGCCCATGAGCAGGGTGTATCCGTCGCCGGGTGATTTGGCCACGATCTCTGCACCCACATTGCCACCGGCTCCGGCACGGTTGTCCACGAAGAACTGCTGGCCGAAGGCGCGCGTGAGTTCCGGTGCCATGGCGCGTGCCAGGATGTCGGTGGTGCCGCCAGGGGCAAAGGGCACGACGATGCGCACGGGCTTGGTGGGCCAGGCCGCTTGGGCATGGGCGCCGTGCAGCCCGGGTGCTGCGCAGCCCAGTGCGAGCATGCCCAGGGTGGCAATGGTGCGGCGGCGTTCACGGGCGAGCCATGTCATGCGGGGGTCCTTTCGTCGGTCGTGTGGGGGTGCTGTCTGTTCTACGCGGTGCCTGTGAATTGGTGCAGGTGGATAACCCCAAGGCCGACCATGGCGTGTGGCGGATTTCATCCGTAAAAAAGCCGCCTTGACCCTGGGGGCCGAGGCGGCTTGCGAATCAATTACCTGGTGATCTGCAGCGAGAAGAGGGATCAGTCTGCGTAGGTGCCCGCAGCCTTGATCACCGCGCCCCATTTGTCGATCTCGGCCTGCACAAACTTCTTGTGCTCGGCAGGTTCCATGCGCTTGTCGGTGACGACCACAGCGCCCAGGCCTTCCTGCTTCTTGATGAAGTCGGGGTCTTTCAGGGCGATCTTGAGGGCTTCATTGATCTTGGTAACGACCGGTGCCGGCGTGCCCTTGGGGGCGTACAGGCCGTGCCAGATGCTGACGTTGAAGTCCTTCAGGCCCGACTCCGCCAGGGTGGGCAGATCCTTCAGGGCCGGGGTGGACAGGCGTTTGGTGGTGGTCACGGCATAGGCCTTGACCTTCTTGCTCTCGATCTGCGGCGTGGTGTTGGTGGTCTGGTCACACAGCAGGTCGATCTGGCCGCCGATCAGGTCGGTGATGGCGGGGGCAGTGCCCTTGTAGGGCACGGGGGTCATGTCCACCTGCATGGCGCTCTGGAACATCAGGCCGCACAGGTGCGACGCTGCGCCCAGGCCCGCGTTGCCCAGGTTGATCTTGCCCTTGTTCTGCTGAATCCAGGCCGTCAGTTCCTTGAAGTTGTTCGCGGGCATGGTGGGCCGTGCGATCAGCGTCATGGGCACATCGTTGACCATGCCCAGGTATTCAAAGTCGTTGGGTACGCTGAAGGCGAGCTTGCGGTACAGCGCGGGCATGGTGGACATGCCGATGTGATTGAGCAGCAGGGTGTAGCCGTCCGGTGCGGCGCGGGCGACGCGTGCAGCGCCGATCGAGCTGCCGGCACCGGCCGTGTTGTCCACCACCACGGTGGCGCCCAGGGGCTTGCGCAGGGCTTCGGCCAGATCACGTGCCACGCGGTCGGTCGGGCCTCCGGCAGCAAAAGGAACCACGATAGTGACGGTCTTGTCCTTGGCGGGATAGTCTTGGGCGCTGGCGCCAAAAGCGGTGGCTGCGGCCGCGGCGATCAGTGCAAGTTTCAGAGTTTTTTTCATGGGTTGCTCCTGTGAATGACGGGCCATGATAGCGAGGGGGGTTTGCGGGAACATTGCGGATATTACGTAGCACACCGGTGGCATGGTCTTTAAGTAAAACAGGCTCGTGGCGCTTATCTGGAAAGCGTTGTGTGCTATTAATATATGAGCAATGCTAGGGTAAACACTGCGGCCTGGCGCCGCGCGAAGTGGGCACTTCTTGCGCTGCCGCAAACCACCGGATGGAGCGGAAAGTACCCACGTTTGCGCGCATTTGCAGCGCGCCCATACCCCTCATCGTCGAAACAGGCGTGGCCCAACGCCAGCGCCACCGTGGAACTGGCTTTGCCAAGCCACGGGTGGCGTCCCCCTCCGGGGCTGAGGAGCTGCGGTTCCGAGCCTGCCTGCGCGGGCTTGGACTGCTCCGAAGGGCTGCCGCATCTGGTGGCCGCACCGAGGCGCCGAAAGGCGGCACAGGGTGTGCTGCCTACTTATAACTGCGTGCGTCCTCAATGACCTTGCCATCGTTGGGCAGAGTGCCCGGGGCCACCATCTGCACGTCGCCACGCAGCTTGGTCACTTCGCGGATGGCGTCGCCCAGCTGGCGCGCCAGGCCTTCGGCGGTTTCCACGGTTTCCACCTGCAGCACCATCTGGTCGTTGGCCATCTCGCCGCTGACCACCAGGCGTGCGCGCAGCACCTGCGGAAAGCGCCGTGCGATGGTCGCGATCTGGCCGGGGTGCACGAACATGCCGCGCACCTTGGTCGTCTGGTCGGCGCGGCCCATCCAGCCTTTGATGCGCGTGTTGGTGCGGCCCGTGGGGCAGGTGCCTGGCAGCACGGCCGAGAGGTCGCCGGTGCCAAAGCGGATCAGCGGGTAGTCGGGGTTGAGCGTGGTCACCACCAGCTCGCCCACCTCGCCCTCGGGCACCGGGTCGCCGGTACCGGGGCGCACGATCTCGACGATCACGCCTTCGTCGAGCACCAGGCCTTCCCGCGCGCTGGTCTCGTACGCGATCAGGCCGAGGTCGGCCGTGGCGTAGCACTGGTAGCCCGCGATGCCGCGCTCGGTAAACCAGTCGCGCAGCGAGGGCGGAAAGGCTTCGCCGGACACCAGGGCCTTGTTCACCGTGGGCAGCGCCACGCCCATCTCGGCAGCCTTTTCGACAATGATCTTGAGAAAGCTGGGCGTGCCGATATAACCCGCAGGTTGCAGCTCGGCCATGGCCTGCACCTGTTGCTCGGTCTGGCCCGTGCCACCCGCAAACACCGTGCAGCCCAGCGCGTGGGCGCCGGTTTCCATGATCGAGCCTGCGGGCACGAAGTGGTAGCTGAAGCTGTTGTGGATCAGCTCGCCGGGCCGAAAACCTGCCGCGTAGATGGCGCGCGCCATGCGCCAGTAATCGCGGCGCGTGCCCTCCGGTTCGTAGATGGTGCCGGGGCTGGCGAACACGCGCGGCATGCCCGCGCCAAAGCCCAGCGCCGAAAACCCGCCGAATACATTGCTCGCGCGCTGCGCTTGCTGGCGCTCCAGCAGCTCGTACTTGCGCGTGACGGGCAGCTGCGCCAGTGCCGCGCGGGTCGTGACTGCCGACGCATCGACGCCAGCCAAGATGCCCGCAAATGCGGGCGACGCCGCCTGGGCGTGGGCCACCTGGGTGGGCAGAGCGGCAAGCAGTGCGGCCTCGCGCGCTGAAGGGTCGCGGGTTTCCAGGGCGTCGTAAAACGTGCTCATGCCATGGGTTCCTATGCGGTGGTTGTGAATGAAATGGGCCTCTAGCGCTTGTCCATAAAGCGCAAGCAGCTATGAAAAAAGGAGTTCTGATCTATCTTTGCCATCTGTGGCGCAATCGTTGCCACCGTCGTGGCCCCCTCCCAGCGCACCCGTGGATCTGGCTCTGCCAGCCCACTGGGTGCGTCCCCCTGAGGGGGAAGGCGCGCCAGCGCCACAGGGGGCACGTCAGGCCAGCCAGCGCTTGCGGCGCTTGTAGCTCTTCACATCCTTGAAGCTCTTGCGCTCCCCGCCCCCCACGCCCAGGTAGAACTCCTTGACGTCCTCGTTGTTGGCCAGGTCGCTCGCGGCGCCGTCCATCACCACGCGGCCGCTTTCCATGATGTAGCCGTAGTCCGAATACTTGAGGGCCATGTTGGTGTTCTGCTCGGCCAGCAGAAAGGTGACCTTCTCCTTGGTGTTCAGGTCCTTCACGATGTTGAACACCTCTTCGACGATCTGCGGCGCCAGGCCCATGGAGGGCTCGTCGAGCAGCACCATGCTGGGGTTGGCCATCAACGCGCGGCCGATGGCGCACATCTGCTGCTCGCCGCCCGACGTGTATGCCGCCTGCGAGGTGCGGCGCGTCTTGAGGCGCGGAAAGTAGTTGTAGACCTTCTCCAGATTGGCCGCGATCTCGGCCTTGCTGGTGCGGGTGTACGAGCCCGTCATCAGATTCTCTTCAATGGTCAGGTGGGCAAAACAATGCCGCCCCTCCATCACCTGCACAACGCCGCGATTGACGAGGTCGGCAGGCGAGAGGTTTTCGATGCGCTCGCCGCGCAGCTCGATCGAGCCCTTGGTGACCGCGCCGCGCTCCCCCTGCAGCAGGTTGGAGATGGCGCGCAATGTGGTCGTCTTGCCCGCCCCGTTGCCCCCCAGGATGGCCACGATGGAGCCCTGCGGCACCTGCAAGGAGACACCCTTGAGCACCAGGATCACGTGGTTGTAGATGACCTCGATGCCGTTGACGTTGAGAACGATGTTTTTCGGTTCCATGATGTTGCCTTCGCTGTGCCAATCCAAAGAGCTGCTGTTGCACAACCCTTTGGATTGGCGGCTGCCCCGCGTGGGAGCAACCGCTTCGTCACCGGCCGTTGATACGGTCGCCGCCCAATGCCAGGGCCACCGTGCAAGGGCCACCCCGCCGCACCGGTGGCGTCCCCCTTCCCGAATCGCGCAGCGATTCGGGAAGGGGGAAGGCGCGTCAGCGCCTCAGGGGGATGTACCGAATCAAGACTGGCAGTCCGCCGGAGTGCGCGGCGTCAGTTTCTTCTCGGCCGCGTACTTGGCTGCAATGGACTTCACCAGCGGCTTGAGGATCTGCTCATCGGCCTGCAACCAATCGGACGTGAACTTCCAGGCCTTGCCGTCCCAGGTGTGAATGCGGGCCCAGGCGGCGCCCATGTGGTCGGTGCACGAGGTGCTGATGGGGCGCATCACGCCTGCGAAGCCCAGGGCATCCAGCTTGGGTTGCGTGAGGTTCAGGTTTTCCAGGCCCCAGCGCACTTGTTCGCCGTTCATGACCTTGCCCTTGCCAAAACGGTCCTGCGCAGCGCGGATGCCTTCCACACCCAGCATCGCGCTCATGGCGCCACGCATGTACAGCACTTGCCCGACTTCGTCCTTGGGTCCCGTGCCCTGGCCCTTGTCGTGCAACTGGGCAAGCACCTCCTTGACCAGCTTGGACTGGGGCTCCGCACCGTGCTGCATGGCCACAGCGTTGTAGCCCTTGGCACCGTCGCCCAGGTCCTTCACATCGGGTTCGGCGCCGGACCACCACGCTCCATACATCTTCTCGCGCGGGTAGCCAGTGGCCTGTGCTTCCTTGATGGCGGTGGAGTTCATCACGCCCCAGCCCCACAGGGCGACATAGTCAGGGCGCGACTGGCGGATCTGCAGCCAGGTGGATTTTTGTTCCACGCCAGGGGCGGTCACGGGCAGCAATTGCAGCTCAAAGCCATGCATCTTCGCCCGTTCCTGCAACATGGGGATGGGCTCCTTGCCGTAGGGGCTGTCGTGGTAGACCAGGGCAATCTTCTTGCCCTTGAGCTTGTCGAGGCCGCCTTCCTTTTTGCCAATGTCCTGCACGATGGCGTCGGCAGCTACCCAGTAGTTTCCGGCCAGCGGAAAATTCCATTTGAAGATGGTGCCATCGGCCGCTTCGCTGCGGCCGTAGCCGATCGTCACCAGAGGGACCTTGTCGGTAGGGGCCTTCTCGGTAATCGCGTAGGTTGCGCCAGTGGACAGGGGCTGCACCAGAGCGGCACCGCCGTTTTTACCCTTCAAGCGCTCATAGCATTCCACGCTGCGTGCTGTGTCGTAGCCGGTTTCGCACTCTTCAAACGTCAGCTTCACACTGTTGATACCGCCACGGGCGTTCACCAGCTTGAGGTAGTCCACGTAGCCATTGGCCCAGGGCGCACCGTTAGGGCCGTAGGGGCCGGTTCGGTACGACAGCACGGGAATGAACTGTTCTTTGGGCTGCGCGAAAGCGCTGGTGCTCACCGCCGAGGCGCCTGCAGCGACCACTGCGGCAGCAATCACGAGTTTCGAAAGCTTCATGGATGTCTCCTTTGGATGAATGTGTTGAAGCACGAGGGAAATCAGTGGGGGAAAGGCCAAAGACGCAGCTTCTGCTTACCCATGGACCACAGCTTGGCCAGGCCATGGGGCTCCACGATGAGGAACCACACGATCAGGCCGCCAAAAATCATCAGCTCGGCGTGCGATATGCCGGCGGTGGAGATGCTGATGCCAAACAGACCCAGGAACAGTGGCAGAAACTGGTTCAGCGCAATGGGCAGCACCACGATGAAGGCCGCGCCAAAGAAGCTGCCCATGATGGAGCCCATGCCGCCGATGATCACCATGAACAGCAGCCGGAACGACATGTCTACCGAGAACGCGCCGGGCTCCCAGGCGCCCAGGTAGACGAAGGCCCACAGGCCACCGGCCACGCCGACGATGAAGGAGCTGACGGCAAACGCGCTGAGCTTGGCGTACATGGGGCGGATGCCAATCACCGCCGCTGCCACGTCCATGTCGCGGATGGCCATCCACTCGCGGCCAATGGCGCCGCGCACCAGGTTTTTGGCAAGCAAGGCCACGATGACCAGGATCGCCAGGCAGAACAGGTACTTGCTGGTGGCGCTCTCAATGGGCAAACCAAACACCTGCAGGTTGGACACCGAGATCGCGCCCGAGGGCGTGTCGAGCGTGAACCACTTGATGCGCAGGAACATCCAGTCGCTGAAGAACTGCGCCGCCAGGGTGGCCACCGCAAGGTACAGCCCCTTCACACGCAGGCTGGGCAGTCCGAACAGGATGCCGAAGAACGTGGCACACAGGCCGCCCAGGATGAGCGCGGGGATCAGCGGCAAGCCCGGCAGCCGCATGAAAAAGTTGTAGGCGCCATAGGCCCCCACCGCCATGAAGGCACCCGAGCCCAGCGAGATCTGGCCGCAGTAGCCCACCAGGATGTTTACGCCCAGGGCCGCCAGCGACATGATCACGAACGGGATCAGGATGGCGCGAAAGAAGTAGTCGCTGGAGAGCATGGGCACAGCCACAAAGGCCACGGCCAGCAGCAGCGCGATCATGATGCGGTCCTGCGCGATCGGGAAGATCTGCTGATCGGCCCGGTAGCTGGTTTTGAACTGACCATTTTCACGGTAGAGCATGTGGTTCTCCTTGTTGTTCTTGCTATGGGTTACACACGATCAATGATCTTCTCGCCGAATAGCCCCTGAGGCCTGAACAGCAGGAACACCAATGCAAGCGCATACGCAAACCAGATCTCGATGCCCCCGCCGACAAACGGCCCCAGGTACACCTCGGACAGCTTCTCGCCCACGCCGATGATCAGCCCGCCGATGATGGCGCCGGGTACGGAGGTCAAGCCGCCCAGGATCACCACGGGCAGTGCACGCAGCGCCACGGTGGCCAGCGAGAACTGCACCCCCATCTTGCTGCCCCAGATCATCCCGGCCACCAGGGCCACCACACCGGCCACACACCACACGATCACCCAGATGCGGTTGAGCGGAATGCCGATGGACTGGGCGGCCTGGTGGTCGTCGGCCACGGCGCGCAGGGCGCGGCCGGTGGAGGTCTTTTGGAAGAACAGGGAGAGGGCCACCACCAGCGCAGCGGCGATGGCGGCGGCGATCACGTCTTCCTTGTTGATCAGAATGCCGCCGGGGAACAGGTTGTCCAGAGCGAACAGCGGCTCCTTGGGCATGCCGATGTCGATTTTGTAAATGTTGCCGCCAAAGAGGGTCTGGCCCAGGCCTTCAATGAAATAGGCAATGCCCAGTGTGGCCATGAGCAGCGTGGCGCCTTCCTGATTGACGAGGTGGCGCAGCACCATGCGTTCGATCACCCAGGCCACCACAAACATCACCGCGCCTGCCAGCACAAAGGCGATCAGGTTGGCTGCAATCTTGTTGTCCAGTCCGGTCCACTGGGGGATCCACTCGGCAAAACGTGCCATGGCGAGGGCCGCAAACAGCACCATCGCGCCCTGCGCAAAGTTGAACACGCCCGAGGCCTTGTAGATCAGTACAAAGCCCAGCGCCACCAGCGAATACAGCATGCCGGCCATGAGGCCGCCCAGCAGTGTTTCCAGAAAAAATCCCATGTCTTAGTCTCCTGCGCCGTCTGTGGCTTCAGTGCGAGGTGCCGAGGTAGGCACTGATCACGTCTTCGTTGTTGCGCACTTCGTCTGGCGTGCCGTCACCGATCTTCTTGCCATAGTCGAGCACCACCACGCGGTCGCTGATGTCCATCACCACGCCCATGTCGTGCTCGATGAGCACGATGGTGGTGCCGAACTCATCGTTCACGTCCAGGATGAAGCGGCACATGTCCTGCTTTTCCTCCACGTTCATGCCGGCCATGGGCTCGTCGAGCAGCAGCACCTGCGGCTCCATGGCCAGGGCACGGCCCAGGTCCACGCGCTTTTGCAGGCCGTAGGGCAGCTGGCCCACGGGGGTCTTGCGGTGGGCCTGGATTTCCAGGAAGTCGATGATGTGCTCGACCTTCTCGCGGTGCGCGATCTCCTCGCGCTCGGCAGGGCCCCAGCGCAGCGCCTGCAGGAACAGGTTGCTTTTGATCTTGAGGTTGCGGCCGGTCATGATGTTGTCGATCACGCTCATGCCCTTGAACAGCGCCAGGTTCTGGAAGGTGCGCGCCACGCCCATTTCGGCCACCTGGCGCGAGTTCATGTGCGAGAACGTCTTGCCGCGGAAGGTGATGGAGCCGTCCTGCGGCGTGTATACGCCGTTGATGCAGTTGAGCATGGAGCTCTTGCCCGCGCCGTTGGGGCCGATGATGGCGCGGATTTCGTGCTCTTTGACGTTGAACGAGATGTCGGTCAGCGCTTTCACGCCGCCAAACCGCAGGCTGATGTTCTTGACGTCCAGGATGACGTCACCGATCTTCTTTTTGGTCATGGTGGGGTGTTGCTGCTCGGGCGGGTAGAGAGCGGGTTTCATGCGGCGGCCTTGACGGGCGAGAAGGTCTTGGTGTCCGACAGCTTGAGCGTCGCGCTCACGCTGCCGGTGCGGCCGTCCTCGAACTTGACCTGGGTCTCGATGAACTGCTCGGTGCGGCCTGCGTACAGGGCCTCGACCAGCACGCCGTACTTGTCGGCGATAAAACCGCGGCGGACCTTGTTGGTGCGCGTGAGTTCGCCGTCGTCGGCATCCAGTTCCTTGTGCAGCACCAGGAAGCGGCTGACCTGGCTGCCCGCCAGCATGGCGTCGGTCGCCAGGTCGGCATTGACCTTTTCCACGCACTCGCGGATCAGCTCGTACACCTCGGGCTTTTGCGCCAGGTCGGTGTAGCCGGCGTAGGGCAGGTTGCGGCGCTCGGCCCAGTTGCCCACGGCGTCGAAGTCGATGTTGACCATCACGCACACCTTCTCGCGGCCGTCGCCCAGGGCGACCACTTCCTTGATGTGCGGGAAGAACTTGAGCTTGTTCTCCACATACTTGGGCGCGAACATGGCGCCGTCGTTGGCGCCGCCCTTGATGCGGCCCACGTCCTTCACGCGGTCGATGATCTTCAAGTGGCCGTGTGCGTCGAGGAAGCCCGCATCGCTGGTGTGGTACCAGCCGTCGGCCGTCAGCACTTCGGCCGTGGCCGTGGGGTTCTTGTAGTACTCCTTGAGCAGGCCGGCTGACTTGACCAGGATCTCGCCGTTGTCGGCCACCTTGATCTCCACGCCGCGGATCGGCACGCCCACCGTGTCGGCACGGGCCTGGTTGTCGGGCTGCAGGCAGACAAACACGGCGGTCTCGGTGGAGCCGTACAGCTGCTTCAAATTGATGCCGATGGACCGGTAGAAGGTGAACAGATCGGGGCCGATGGCCTCGCCCGCCGTGTAGGCCACGCGCACGCGGCTGAACCCGAGGTTGTTGCGCAGCGGGCCGTACACCAGCACATTGCCCAGCGCGTACTTGATGCGGTCGAGGGTGCTGACGGCTTCGCCGTCCATGAGGGCCGGGCCCACGCGCTGCGCCACTGCCATGCAGGCCTGGAACATCTTGCGCTTGAGGGTGCCTGCGTCTTCCATGCGGATCATCACGCTGGTGAGCAGGCCTTCAAAGATGCGCGGGGGGGCAAAGTAGTAAGTGGGGCCGACTTCCTTCAGGTCGATGGTCACGGTGCTGGCCGACTCGGGGCAATTCACCACGTAGCCGCAGGCCAGCCATTGCGCGTAGCTGAAGATGTTCTGGCCGATCCATGCGGGAGGCAGGTAGGCCAGCACCTCTTCGCTGCCCGTGAGCTTGTCGAACTCAGCCCCGGCGGAGGCGCGGTCGAGCAGCGTGCTGTGGGTGTGCACCACACCCTTGGGGTTCCCCGTGGTGCCGGAGGTGAAGAACATGGCCGCCACGTCGCCGGGCTGGGCCTTGGCGACTTCGTTGCGGAACCACTGAGGGTTCTTGGCAATATGCGCCTTGCCCGCTTCGATCAGGGAGTCCAGCGACGCGAGGCCTTCTTCTTCATAGTTGCGCAGGCCGCGCGGGTCGTCAAAGTAGATGTTCGAAATCTGGGGGCACTGCTCGCGGATCTCCAGCAGCTTGTCGACCTGCTCCTGGTCTTCCACCAGGCAAAAGCGCACCTCGGCGTTGTTGAGCGGGAACACGCATTCGGCCCCGACGGCATCCTGGTACAGCGGCACCGGAATGGCGCCCAGCGACTGGGCAGCCAGCATGGTGGCGTACAGGCGCGGGCGGTTGGCGCCGATCACCACCATGTGTTCGTGGCGCGCAAGGCCGGCCAGGTGCAGGCCGGCGGCCACCTGTTCCACCAGGCGTGCCAGGTCGGCCCAGCTGTGGGCCTGCCAGATGCCGTATTCTTTTTCGCGCAGGGCCGGAGCCGTGGGGCGCTCGGCGGCATGCTTGAGCAGCAATTGCGGGAACGTGGTCAACATTGCAGGTTCCTAAAGATAAGAGGTGTCCGTCCGGTGACTGCCGGGATCGCGGCCTTGTGGCTGCGTATGGGTGTATGGATCGGATGCTAGGACTGACTTTGACGCCATCTTGTCTTGCCGACGACAATTTACGGGAAACTACTCCTCGGGTCTAACCCTGATCCCTGGCCGGGGCCGGCTTGGCAGCAGTGGCGGGCAGGGTATCGGCGGGCCCTTCACGCGGGGGCGGTATCCTCACGGCATGTACGCCCCGTTCTTCGGTCTCCAGCACCCGCCGTTCTCCATAGCACCCGACCCGCGCTATCTTTTCATGAGCGAGCGGCATCGGGAGGCTCTGGCGCATCTGCTCTATGGCCTGGATGCGGGGGGTGGCTTCGTACTGCTCACGGGCGAGGTGGGGGCGGGCAAGACCACGGTGTGCCGCTGCTTTCTGGAGCAGATCCCGTCGCATTGCAACGTGGCCTACATCTTCAACCCCAAGCTCACGGTGCGGGAGCTGTTGCGCTCCATCTGCGACGAGTTCGGGGTGCCGCACAAGCCCACCGTGCCGGGTGGGGTGGAGACGGTCAAGGACTACATCGATCCGCTCAATGCGTCGCTGCTGGCGGCGCACGGGGCGGGGCGCAACACGGTCCTCATCATCGACGAGGCACAGAACCTCTCGGCCAACGTGCTGGAGCAGCTGCGTCTGCTCACCAACCTGGAGACCAGCGAGCGCAAGCTGCTGCAGATCATCCTGATCGGCCAGCCCGAATTGCGCGCCATGGTGGCGACGCCTTCAATGGAACAGCTGGCGCAGCGCGTGATTGCGCGTTTTCACCTGGGCGCACTGAGCCCGCAAGAGACACAGCAGTACATCGCCCACCGCCTGGCCGTGGCCGGGCTCACCGGGCCGCTGCCATTTGACCGGCGGGCCATGCAGCGTGTGCATGCGCTCTCGCATGGCGTGCCACGGCGCATCAATCTGCTGTGCGACCGGGCGTTGCTGGGAGCCTATGCGGCCGGGGCACGGCAGGTGACCCGGGCCATCGTTAACCGCGCCGCGCGCGAGGTGTTTGACGCACCGGCATCCGCCGCTGCAGCGCGCAGTGCGCGGCCGGGGACGCTGCCGCGCTGGGCCTTGGCGGGCCTGGGCGCCGTCGCAGGCGCTGCGGCGGTGGCGGCTGCGGGATGGGGCATGGGGGTCTGGCCCGCGCACCGTGGCGCGCAGGTGGCCGCCACAGGTCCTGGCGCCACCGTGGCGCAGCGTACGGCATCCAGCCCGGCCACCAAACCCCCGGCAGCCGTGGCGCCTGCCGCGGTGCTGCCTGCGTCCGCAGCGTCATCCGCTGCTGTGGCCATGGCCCCTGTGGCTGCTGCGTCGGTGACCCCAACCCCATCGGGCACGCCCGCTGTGCCCGCTGCGCAGGTGGCGCCGCCTTCCGCGCTGGACCAGTTTGTGCTGGCCCAGCCCGCGACCGATGCACCGGCCTGGCAGGCGCTGGCCTCGGCCTGGGGGGCGGCGTTGCCTGCGGGCGCTGACGCCTGCACCACCCTGCCGCGTGAAGGCCTGCGGTGCTACCGCAACCGCCGTGCGGGCCTGAACCTGGTGCGCCAGATCGACCGGCCTGTGCTGCTGGCGCTTTATCCTTCGGAAGACGCAGAGGTCCCCGTCTTGGTGGTGCTGCGCGGCCTGGACGGCGACAACGCCGCGCTCGAAGGCGGCGGCCGCACCTTGCGGGTGCCGGTGGCCGAGCTGGCCCAGGTCTGGCGCGGCGAGATTGCGACGCTGTGGCGCGCACCGGTGGGCATGCCCGACCGTGGCGAGATCACCGACTCACCGGCAGGCGCCGCCTGGCTGGACCAGCGGCTGGCCAGCAAAGCCGCGGGTGGCTCGGGCCCTGGCAGCAAGCCGGTGACACCCGCCCAGCGCCAGTCGCGCATCCACCGGTTCCAGCTGGCCCAGGGCGTGACGCCCGACGGCCGCGCGGGCCCCCTCACTCTCATGCTGCTCAACCGCGCCACTGGCGTGAACGAGCCGCGCCTGCGGAACACGCCTTAACCATGTCCTACATCCTTGATGCATTGCGGCGTGCCGATGCCGAACGCGGCCGAGGCGCCGTGCCGGGGTTGCACACGCAGGCGGCGCCGGCCACCGGCGCCTCCCCTTTGCCCGGCCGGGCCGGGCCGACCAACCTGTGGCTGGTCGCTGCGGGCGTGGTGGGCGCGGCCGTGCTGGCGGCTGGTGGCACCTGGTGGGCCCTGCGGCCCCAGGCCCCGGTGGCGGATGTGGTGGTGGCTGCGGCCCCCGCTGCGCCTGCGCCCGCCGCCATGGCACCCGCCACCGCCACGTTGCCCCCACCGGCACCGGCAACGCTGCCGCCCCCATCACCCGTGCCCGAACCCGCCCCAAGCCCGGCCCTTGCGCCGCTGGCTCCCTCCGAGCCCCGCAGCGCAAGCAAGCGCCCGGCAGACAAGTCCGGTGCCGCACCCCAGCGTGAACGCGAGCGGTCGGTCGCTGCCGTGGTGGTGGCCCCACCCCCGGCCGCCCGAGCGCCTGCGGCCGAGCCGCCCGTACGCCCGCGCAGCCCGGTGGCTGCGCCAGCGCCCCTGGCGCCCGCGCCACGCCCGGCGCCGGAGGCCGGCGTGGCACCGCCACCCGCCAGCCCCGTGTTTGCGCAGGCAGACCTGCCCGAAGCCTTGCGCACGCAGTTGCCCGCGCTCAAAGTGACGGGCGCCACCCATTCGAACAACCCGGCGTACCGCATGGCCATCGTCAACGGGCAGGTGCTGCACGAAGGCGATCAGGCGGCTCCCGGCCTGGTGCTGGAGCGGATCGAACCGGGCCGCACGGTCTGGTCGTTCCGAGGCTACCGGTATGGGGTGGCGGCGCAGTAGGCGCCTGGGTGCCAGGATTTGAAGCCAAAAAAGGCTCCAGCGCTTTTCTGTTTTTATTTGTGTGCTATTGAAGATATAGCGTTTGAGCTGAATCTCCGGGCCTGCGCGCGCAGGGTCCACTCCGCGCTGTCATCTCGGGTTTTCATGGCAGTGCGAGCGTCCCGCAACGTGGTGCCGGCCCCGCACAAGCCAGGCACGCCCCGCAGTGACGCAGCGGGCGCCGCCCCTGGGAAGGGCGGCACGGGGAAGCATGTCAGCGCAGGAATCTTCCGTCGCGCCCCACCAGCGTCAGCTCCACAAAACGTGACGCATTGCGGTCCGGGGTGCTGGCGTTGACCTCGAAGCCGCCCAGGTCCCACTTCTTGAGGTTCCAGGTGGCGTCGATGAAAGCGGCGCGTGTGGGGTTGCGTCCTGCGCGCTGCAGGGCCTCGGCAAAGACGCGGGCGTTGATGTAGCCCTCCAGCGCCAGGTGCGATGGGTCGGCCGTGGCGCCCGACGCCTTCCAGGCGGCCTGGAAGTCCCGCACCACCGGCATGACCACGTTGGAAGGCAGGGGCACGACCTGTGAGATGGCCATGCCCGTGGCATCTGCGCCCAGGGCTTTCACGGTGGCGGGGGTGCCCATCACCGACAGCGCATACAGCGTCACGCCGCGCTTGATGGCGCGAAACGCCTTCACGAATTCCAGCGTGGGCTTGCCCGCCAGGCCGATCACGATGGCTTCGAGGTCGCCGCCCGCCAATTTGGTGGCAGCGGCGCCCGCATCCGATGCGTTGTTCTCGACCGTCACCGTCAGCGCCTCGGGCAGCTTGAGGCGGTCCATCGACTGCTTGGCCGAGCTGAACACCTCTTTGCCGAATGAGTTGTTCTGGTAGACGATGCCGATGCGCTGGATGCCGATGGTGGACAGGTGCTGCACGAGCTTTTCGGCCTCGTCCGCATAGCTGGCGCGGATGTTGAACACGTTGCGGGCGCTTTTGGTGCGGCTCAGCTGCGCTCCGGTGAAAGGCGCGAAGAACGGGATTCCGCTGTCGATCACCTTGGGCAGCATGGCGTCGATCATGGGCGTGCCCATGCAGTTGAACAGCGCGAAGGTGCCCGGGTCGGCCAGGAACTGCGTCACGTTGGCCAGGGCCTTGGGCACGTCGTAGGTGTCGTCCTGCGTGACCAGTTCGATGGCCTTGCCGTGGATGCCTCCCCGTGCATTGATGCCCGCAAACGCTGCCTTGGCGCCCTGGTGCATGGCCGAGCCCAGATCGCCCAGCGGGCCGGTGAGGGCGGTGGACTGCGCAATCCGGATGGCCCCTTCCTGCGCGCGGGCGCTGCCCAGGCCCAGCCAGGGCAGGCCGATGGCAGCGGCCGCCAGCAGCTGGCGCCGGGCAATGCGGGATGGGGGGCGGGGGGCAGTGTGGGCAAGGTCGGCGGGCATGTGGGTCTCCTCAAAGGGCCCGGGCCAGCACATGGGCTGCCTGGGGAGGCGACATCATCCCGTCACGATTGGCATTTTTTTGTCATTCTGACGACAATCTGGGTCGTGGTATTCCCGCATCCCCTTCGCCCTTTTGAGCAGATTCTCAGGGCCCGAACCCCCAACCCTTGTTGATATTGCACTGCCATGGACTCACGCATGAACCAGGATTTGTCACTGCACCAGCGGCGGCGCCCCCCCACGGCGGACGAGCTGGACGGCATCCCCTGGCTGCGCCTGCTGCTGCCTGTCGAGCGCGAGCGGGCCGTCGCCTCGCTGCTGGTGGGGGATGCCAAGGCGGGCGATTATGTGTGCCGCGTGGGGCGCCCGGTGACCTACTGGTTTGGTGTGGTCGAGGGCCTGCTCAAGATGAGCACCGACAACGCGCAGGGCCAGACCATGACCTACGCCGGCCTGCCCCCGGGTGGCTGGTTTGGCGAGGGCACCACCATCAAGCGCGAGCCTTACCGCTACAACATCCAGGCACTGCGCAAAAGCGTGGTGGCGGGCTTGCCCATCGACAGCTTCCATTGGCTGCTGGACCATTCCATCGGCTTCAACCGCTTTGTGATGAACCAGCTCAACGAGCGGCTGGGCCAGTTCATCGCGGCCCGCGAGATCGACCGCCTGAACAACCCCGATGTGCGCGTGGCCCGCAGCCTGGCGTCGCTGTTCAACCCCGTGCTGTACCCGGGGGTGGGCGAGGTGCTGCGCATCACGCAGCAGGAGCTTGCTTACCTGGTGGGCCTGTCGCGCCAGCGCGTGAACGAGGCGCTGGCCGCGCTGGAGGCGCAGGGCGCCATCCGTGTGGAATACGGCGGCCTGCGCGTGCTGGACCTGGCCGCGCTGCGCTCCAGCATCTTTCAACTCCAAGGCGGCGGCTGACCGGGGCGCTGCCGGGGTGCCGCTGAAGCTCAGCGGGGCAGGGACGGCAGCTTGCCGCGGGGCTGGTGCGAGGCCTGCAGGCTGGCGCGCTGTGCAGGCGCCGGGACGGGGGATGCTGCCGGGGCCGACGCGCTCCAGCTGTTTTCTGCACTGCCTTCGCGGGTGAGGCGGAAGGTGCCCACCATCTGCGTCAGGCGTCCTGCCTGGTCCTTGAGGCTGTCGGCGGCGGCAGCGCCTTCTTCCACCAGGGCTGCGTTCTGCTGGGTCATTTCCTCCAGCTCGCCCACGGCGTGGCTCACGTGGCCGATGCGCTGGCTCTGTTCCTGTGTGGCAGCCGTGATTTCGCCCATGATGTCGGACACCCGGCGCACGGACAGCACCAGCTCGCCAATGGTCTTGCCCGCGTGGTTCACCAGGGTGCTGCCCTCCTGCACCTGATCCACACTGGCGCCGATGAGGGCCTTGATCTCGCGCGCGGCGTTGGCCGATCGGCCCGCCAGGTTGCGCACCTCGCCCGCCACCACCGCAAAGCCCCGGCCCTGCTCGCCGGCGCGGGCGGCTTCCACCGCCGCATTCAGCGCCAGGATGTTGGTCTGGAAGGCGATGCCGTCGATCACGCTGATGATGTCGGCGATCTTGCGCGAGCTGGCGCTGATGGTGTCCATGGTGCGGACCACCTGCGACACGACCTCGCCGCCGCGCGTGGCGGCGTCCGATGCGGTGGAGGCCAGCTGGTTGGCCTGGCGGGCCGAGTCGGCACTTTGCGACACCGTGCCGGTCAGGTCCACCAGCGAGTTGGCCGCGCTTTGCAGGTTGTGCGATGTTTGTTCGGTGCGCTGGCTCAGGTCCAGGTTACCCGACGCCACTTCAGAGCTGGCGACCAGGATGGAGTCTGCCGTCTGGCCGATCTCGCCGACCAGCGTGCGCAGCCGCTCCTGCATGGCGGCGATGGCTTCGAGCAGGCGGCCGGTTTCATCCTGGATGCGCACTTCGACTTGCGAGGTGAGGTCGCCGCGCGCAATGCGCTCGGCCACCACCACGGCACGGCCAATGGGCGCCGTGATGCTGGTGGTGATGCGCCACGCAATCAGCGCGCCGAGCCCGATGGCCAGCAGCACGAGCAGACCGCCCACCACGCGGGCCTGGCTCTGCGTGTTTTCGGCCGACGCCGTGGCTTCGGCGTTCAGCGTGTTCTGCAGTTCGACGAGCTCGCCGAGCTTGCTACGCCACGCGGTTTCGGCGGGGGCCACGCGGGTCATCAGCGTCAGGGTGGCGCTCACGGTGTCGCCATCGTCGGTGGCCTTGATGGCGGCGTCGAGTTCGGGGCGGGTTTTTTTGCCCATCGCCTGCACCTCGCCCAGCAGCTTGAGCTCGGCGGGGGTGGCGCTGGCGGGGGTCAGCAGTTCGGCCAGGGCGGTTTCCTGGCGGGTGTAGTCCTTGAGCGTCTTGGCCACCGCATCGATCTGCCCGCGCGCCTGTTTGGGGTCGATGTCGTTGAGCATGGCGGCGGAGCGGCTCTGGATGCCAATGGCACTCACGCTCTCCAGCATGCCGTTGACCAGCTTGGACTTGTTGGCGCCGATGCCGGTGATCTGGAGCATCTGGTCATGCACCTTGCCCACCGAGAGCTGGCCCACGGCGGCCACCGCCACCAGCAGCACCAGCATGCAGCCAAAGCCCAGGCCCAGCCGGCTGGAGATCGACAGGGATTTCAGTGACGTTGCGGCCTGCATGGTGTTCCTTGGTGTCTCTGGGGACAGTGAATCGGGTGGGAAGTGCGAAGCAATAACGGTGCCCGTGTCAGCTGCCTGTCTTCCGGCATTGCTTTGTGCGCAGTCCCAAGGCAGTGTAGGCAAAAATTACAAAATGTGTCATGACGCTTGCGGATAGTGGTATGCCCGATGTGCATGGCCCATTTGTTACAAATACCCGGATGGCTGCATGGCGCAACTACTGCCTGGCTGGCGACAGTTGTATCGCTGAATTATGGGTAAAAACTGGATTTCGCGCTTTTATTTAAAGGCTATTGTGCTATATAAATAATAGCAAATCGATGGTTTGACAGTGGCCCATCGCCCCCAAGGGGTGCAACCCATCAGGTATAAACCCGTTACAGATGTGAGGCATTCCGATGAAATCGTTTTCCTTCTCCCTGGTGCGCCCCATGGCTGCCGTTGCGCTGATGGGCGCCTTGCTGGCAGGCTGTGCCACGGCGCCGTCCCCCGAGTCGGGTTTGCGCGAACAGGTCGTCGCGGTGACGGCCTCGCACGAACTCATCACCTTCCACGCCGGCCAGCCGGAGCGCATCCTGGAGCGGCGTCCCGTCACGGGCCTGCCGGCGGGTGAGCGGCTGGTGGGCATCGACTTTCGCGTGGCGCGCGGTGTGCTCTATGCGCTCTCGCAGGCGGGCCGCCTGTACACGCTCGACATCCCCACCGGCGCATTGCGCCCCGTGGGCCCCGCACCGGCCGTCGTGGGCTTGCGGGGCACGGCCTTCGGCTTTGACTTCAATCCCGTGGCCGACCGGATTCGGGTGGTGTCGAACACGGGCCAGAACCTGCGCCTGCACCCCGACACCGGTGCCGCCGTGGACGGCGACCCGGCCGTCGAGGGCGTGCAGCCCGATCCGACCCTGCGCTATGCATGGAGCGACACCAACGCCGGCCGCGCACCTGACATCGCAGGCGCCGCCTACACCTACAACACACAGGACAGCAAGATCACCACCAACTACGCCATCGACCGCGCGCTCGGCGTGCTGGTGATGCAGGGTTCGCGGGAAGGCACCACCCCCGTGGTATCGCCCAACACGGGCCAGCTGCGCACCGTGGGGCCGCTGGGCCTGCCGCCACTCATCGACGTGGCGTTCGATATTTCGGACGTGGGCAACGTTGCCCTGATCGCCGTGCGCACGTCCGCGGACAGCCAGACCCGGCTGCACCTCGTGGACCTGCGCACGGGGGCTGCCAAGCCGCTGGGCAAAGTGGGTGAAGGTGCCCCCCTGCTGGGCATGGCCATCGAACCATGACAACCTGCGGCCATGCCCAGCACGCCGGGGCTTCGCCGGCCCTGACCGGCGTGGTTGTGTTGTCTGTGGTGTCTATGGTGTGTTTGGCAGGCCTGTCCACCGCTGCGCAGGCCACCACGGTGCAGGTGGAGGTGCTGGATGCGGCAGGCAAGCCATTGGCCGATGCCGTGGTGTTTCTCGAATCCGCCGATGCGCGCAAGGCGGTCAAGCCGCTGGCCGGCGCGGAGATGGCGCAGGAGAAACGGCAGTTCGTGCCCGGCGTGCTGGTGGTCCCCGTGGGCACCGAGGTGCGTTTCCCCAACCACGATTCAGTGCGCCACCACGTCTATTCGTTCTCGCAGACCAAGAAGTTCGAGCTCAAGCTCTACACCGGCACACCCTCCAATCCCGTGCTGTTCGACAGCCCGGGCGTGGCCGTGCTGGGCTGCAACATCCATGACCAGATGGTCGGCTGGATTCTGGTGGTGGACACCCCGTACTACGCCCGTACACCTGCCGCACCGGGCCGGGCGCAGATCGACAACGTGCCGCCCGGCGCGTACACCTTGCGCACCTGGCACACACGGTTGCCCGTGGGCGCGCCCGCGCAGGAGCAGGCACTCACCGTGCCCGCCACGGGGGCCGCTGCCGCATCGGTTCGTTTGGCGGGGCTGCAGCCTTGATGCAGTTGCGCCTGCTGCGGCGCAGCCTGATCCTGCGGCTGGTCGGGCTCTCGCTGTTGCTGCTGTTGATCGTGCAGGCTGCGGGCTTTGCGGTGGTGCGAGCCACCATCGACCGCAATGCACGCGCGCAGATTGCCCAGGCCCTCGACCTGGATGAAAACGTGTGGCGCCGCCTGCTGGAGCAGAACGCCGACAAGCTGCGCCAGGGCTCGGCCTTGCTGGCGGCCGACTACGGTTTTCGCTCGGCCGTGAATTCGGGCGACGAGGAGACCATCCAGTCGGTGCTCGAGAACCACGGCAGCCGCATCGGAGCGGCGGTCACCGCGCTGCTGGGCACCGACCTGGAACTGCGCGCGGTCAGCCTGGCGGGCAACATGGAGGCGTTTCCGGCCACCTTGCGCGCGCTGGTGCCGCCACTGGCCGCCCAGCCGCAAGGCAGCCAGATCGCGGTGATGGACGGTGTGCCCTACCAGTTCGTGATGGTGCCGCTGCGCGCGCCGGTGGTGATTGGCTGGGTGCTGATGGGTTTCCCGGTCAACCAGCCGCTGGCCGACGAGATGCGGCAACTGCTGTCGGTGCACGTGGCGCTGGTCGTCCAGGGCGCGGACGGCACCGCCAAGGTACCTGTGAGCACGCTGCCGCCGGGCCCCCTGGCGCTGCTGCAGCGCCAGGGGGTGCCCTCCGGGGAGCTGCAGACGCCCGAGGGCACTTTGCTGGCCCGCGCCATCCGCCTCGATAGCGTGGGGGGCGAGGTGCAGGCGCTGCTGCTGCGTTCGGTGGACGAAGTGCTCGCCCCCTACAGGCAGCTGCAGGTGCTCCTGGCCATCATCACCGTGGCAGGTGTGCTGCTGTTCGCCGTGGGCACGGGGCTGGTGGCCCAGCGTCTGACCACGCCGCTGCGCTCTCTGCTGGCCGCCACGCAGCGGCTCTCGCGCGGTGAATACGACGTGCCTCTGGAACACACCGATCGCAGCGACGAGATCGGCAACCTCGCGCGCTCGTTCGACCACATGCGGGTGGACATCGGTGCGCAGCAAACCGAGATCCGCCGCCTGGCCTACTGGGACCGGCTCACCGGCCTGCCCAACCGGGAGCGCTTTCGCGAGGCGGTGGTGTTGGCCATTGCGCACAGCACCGGCGGCGCGGCGCCCCAGCACCCGCTGGCCGTGCTCACGCTCGACCTGGACCGCTTCAAACACGTGAACGACGTGCTCGGCTATGCGTTTGGCGACCGCCTGCTGCAGGCCGTGGCCGAGCGGCTGCGCCAGCAGGTGCCATCGCCCGACAACATGGTGGCCCGCCTGGGCGGCAACGAATTCGCCGTGCTGCTGCAGGGCGCCGATGCCGCCACCGCCCACGCCACGGCGCTGCGCATCACGCACTCGTTCGAAGAGCCGCTGGCGTTCGAGGACCAGACGGTGGACCTGAGCGCTGGCATTGGCATTGCCTGCTGGCCCGGGGACGCCGATGATGCAGACACGCTGCTGAGCCGCTCCGAGATCGCCATGTATGCCGCCAAGCGCAGGATCAGCGGGGCGCTGCAGTACGACGCATCGTTCGATTCGGCCAGCACGCAGACCCTGTCGCTGCTGACCGAGCTGCGCCACGCGGTGGAGCACCACGAGCTGCGTCTGTACCTGCAGCCCAAGGTGCCGCTGCACGGGCAGCCCGGCCGGGCCGCCGAGGCCCTGGTGCGCTGGCAGCACCCGCAGCGTGGCCTGGTGCCACCCATGCAGTTCATCCCGTTTGCCGAACAGACGGGGTTTGTGCGGCAGCTCACGCTGTGGATGTTTGAAGAGGTGGCGCGCCTGCTGGCGGACCCGCGCACCCAGGGCCTGGCATTGCGGGTGTCGGTCAACCTGTCCACGCGCGACCTGCTGGACCCGGAACTCAGCACCCGCCTCGCCGACATCCTGGTGCGCCATGGTGTGCTGGCCAGCGCCTTCTGCCTGGAGATCACCGAAAGCGCCATCATGGACGACCCCCAGCGCGCCGAGGCCATGCTCAACCGCCTGTCGGAGCAGGGCTTCAAATTGTCGATTGACGACTTCGGCACCGGCTATTCGTCGCTGGCCTACCTCAAGCGCCTGCCGGTGGACGAACTCAAGATCGACAAATCGTTTGTGATGGGCATGGAGACGGGCGAGGACGACGCGATGATCGTGCGCTCGACCATCGACCTGGCGCACAACCTGGGGCTCACCGTGGTGGCCGAGGGGGTGGAGACTGCAGCCATTCTGGAGCGCCTGCGCACCCTGGCGTGCGACGAGGCGCAGGGGTACCACATTGCCCGGCCTTTGCCGGTCGATGATTTTCTGGCCTGGCAGGCGCGCCAGGGGTAAGCTTCTGGTGCTTTTCACCGGTCGCGACGACCCTTTGTGCATTGCCGACCCGTTTTCATTTTTGGCACCTCTGGCCCTCAGGCGAAAATACGCGCAATGTCCTCTTCCAGTCCCCGCCCACCTGCTGGCCCCGTTCCTGCCCCTGCTTCCGGTGCAGGCGGCCCAGCCGCCTCTGCCCCCGCAGCATCCCCCACGCGCCCCGTGCTGCGTCGCCCCACCGTGGCGGCCAAGGCTGCGCCCGTTCGGCCCGCACCACCGCCCCGGCCCGCCAGAGCGCCGGCACCCCCCAACTACCGCACAGCATCGGGCCCGTTTGTGGCGCCCATCAAGCAAGCCCCAGAACGAGCGTCCGCGACCGTCACGGTGAACGGCATGGTCAGTTCCCGCCTGAACAAGCGCATGGCCGAGCTGGGCCTGTGCTCGCGGCGCGAGGCGGACGACTGGATCGCCCAGGGCTGGGTCAAAGTCAATGGCCAGGTGGCCGAGATGGGCGTGCAGGTGCTGCCCACCGACCGCATCGACGTGGACAAGGTGGCCCAGGGTTTTCAGGAACAGCGCGTCACCATCCTGCTGCACAAGCCCATGGGCTATGTGAGTGGGCAGGCCGAAGATGGCCACACGCCCGCCGTGGCGTTGATCAACCCCCGCACGCACTGGCGCGACGACCCCAGCCGCAACCGCTTTTCGCCGCCGCAGCTGCGTGGTCTGGCGCCTGCGGGGCGGCTGGACATCGACTCGGTAGGCCTGCTGGTGCTGACGCAGGACGGCCGGGTAGCGCGCCAGCTGATTGGCGAGGACTCCACGGTCGACAAGGAATACCTGGTGCGTGTGGTTTACCAGGCACCAGGTCAGGCAGTGCCACGCCATCCCAGTGAACGCTCCGCGCCGCTGCAGGAGATTGACGAGCGCGATCCTGTCAGCACCAATGTGCAGGCGGTGTTTCCGCCCGAATTGCTGGATCGCCTGCGCCACGGCCTGAGCCTGGACGGCGAGCCGCTCAAGCCCGCCAAGGTCGATTGGCAGAACCCCGAGCAACTGCGGTTTGTGCTCACCGAAGGCAAGAAGCGCCAGATCCGCCGAATGTGCGAGCTGGTGGGCCTCAAGGTGGTGGGGCTCAAGCGCATTCGCATCGGGCGCGTCACCTTGGGCAATCTGCCGGTGGGGCAGTGGCGCTACCTGTCTCCCAACGAGCGGTTCTGAGTACCGCCAGGCTCTCGCGTCACCGCATCGCATCTTCTGAACGGAGCCTTCTCCATGCCCACCCCACCGCGCCCGCGTGCCGATGCTGCCAACGCCGCCAGACCCAATCCGCTGCGCCAGCTGCGCGCGTCCGACTTGCGGGGGGTGGCTCGGCTGGCCACACAGGCCACGACGGGCATCAGCCGGGTGGCTGAGGGCGTGCACCAGTCGGTGCTGGGCACCCTGGGGTTGCCCGGTGGGCAGCAGCCGGGCCAGGCGCGGGGCCTGACCGGGCTGGTCTACCAGAGCATTCGGGGCGTGACACGCCTGGTGGATGCGGGCCTGCAGGCAGGTCTGGCGCGGCTGGAGCCGTTTTTTGAATCCGATGTGCCGTCTGCCGCAGTGCAGTGGGAGCGCGAGGCCGTGCTGGCTGCCCTCAACGGCGTGATGGGCGACCGCCTGCAACACGACGACAACCCGCTGTGCACCCGCATGGGGTTCTACCGGGATGGGTTGCCGTTGGACCTGCCCGCCCTGGCCGCCAGCGGTGCGGTCACCGGCAAGGTGCTGGTGCTGGTCCACGGCCTGTGCATGAACGATCTGCAGTGGCTGCACCAGGGCCATGACCATGGCGCCACCCTCGCGCAGGCGCTGGGCTACACGCCGGTCTACCTGCGCTACAACACGGGCCTGCACACGTCCGCCAATGGTGCCGAGCTGGCAAACCAGCTGGAGTCCCTGGTGGCGGCCTGGCCCATGCCCGTGGAGGAGGTGGCGGTGCTGGCGCACAGCATGGGCGGTCTGGTGGCCCGCAGTGCCTGCCACCAGGCAGCGGCTGCGGGGCAGGGCTGGCTGGGGCTGCTGCGGCACCTCGTATTTTTGGGCACGCCCCACCATGGGGCTCCGCTGGAGAAAGCGGGCCACTGGGTGGACACCCTGCTGGGCAGCACGCCGTATTCCCGGCCTTTTGCAAAGCTGGCGCAGCTGCGCAGCGCGGGCATTACCGACCTGCGCCATGGCCATGTGCTGGAGGCCGACTGGCAGGGACGTGACCGCTTCGTGCGGCACCCTGACCGGCGCACCCCTGTGCCCCTGCCCGAAGGGGTGGCCTGCCATGCCGTGGCCGCCACGTTGGCAGCGCGGCGCAGTCCGGTGGCTGAGCGGCTGGTGGGGGACGGGTTGGTGCCATTGCACAGTGCCCTGGGCATCCATGATGATGCGAGGCGAGTCCTGGGTTTTGCCAAGAGCCGGCAGGCCGTGTTCCACCGGATGGGCCATCTGGCGCTGCTGGGTGATGCGGGCGTGGCACGGCAGCTGGAGCAATGGCTGGAGCCCGCGTGAAGAGAAGAAAAATCCAGGGAACAAGATAGAAGAGGGAAAGCGGCCCGGATGGTCCGTTTTTCCCTGCCAGCGGTCTTGCCGGGTGTGGGTCCGCCGCTACCATGTGACCACAAGATATGTAACAAGGAGAAGCTAGTGAGCGACGTGAAATACCGCCTGGTAACCCGCAGCGACTTTGACGGCCTGGTGTGCGCCGTGCTGCTCAATGAGCTCAACCTCATCGACGAGATCACCTTCGTCCACCCCAAGGACATGCAGGATGGCAAGGTTGCCATCACCAGCCGCGACATCACCACCAACCTGCCCTATGTGCCCGGGGCCCACCTGGTGTTTGACCACCACGAGTCCGAGACCATCCGCAATTCGGGCCGACGCGATGAAAACCACATCATCGAAGCCCATGCCCCTTCGGCGGCCCGCGTGGTCTACAACCACTACGGCGGCAAGGCGGCCTTTCCGCGCATCACCGACGAGATGATGGCGGCCGTGGACCAGGCCGACTCGGCCCAGTATTCGCGCCAGGACATCCTCGACCCCCAGGGCTGGGTGCTGCTGAACTACATGATGGATTCGCGCACGGGCCTGGGGCGCTTCCGGGAGTTCCGCATCAGCAACTACGCGCTGATGATGGACCTCATCCAGTACTGCCGCGACCACACCATCGAAGACATCCTGGCCCTGCCTGATGTGCAAGAGCGTGTGACGCTGTACCGCGAGCAGGCGGCCAAGGCCAAGGACCAGCTGCAGCGCTGCGCCATCCGCATCGGCAAGCTGGTCGTGCTCGACCTGCGCGAGGAGGAGACCATCTGGGCGACCAATCGTTTCATGATCTACGCGCTGTTCCCCGACTGCAACATCTCCATCCATGTGATGTGGGGGCTGCAAAAACAGAACACGGTGTTTGCCACCGGCAAGTCCATCCTGGACCGCAGCAGCCAGGTGCACATTGGCAACCTCATGCTGGAGTTTGGGGGCGGCGGACATGCGGCGGCGGGCACCTGCCAGGTGGCCAACGACAAGGCCGATCAGATCCTGCAGACCCTCGTCCAGCGCATCACGATCGAGGGCTGATCACCCGGAGCACGGCCCGCGGCCCGTGCGGGAGTCGTTTCAGTCGTCGCTGAGCAGCGCGCGGTAGATGGCGGCGCCCAGCAGAGCACCTGCAATGGGGGCGGCCCAGAAGACCCACAGTTCCGACAGCGCATAGGCCGGGCCAAACAGCGCCGGGCCGGTGCTGCGGGCTGGGTTGACCGAGGTGTTGGTCACCGGGATGGAGATCAGGTGGATGAGCGTGAGGCACAGGCCAATCGCCAGCCCGCCAAAGCCGCTGGCCGCGCGTTTGGCCGTGGCGCCCAGGATCACGATGAGGAAGATGGCCGTCAGCACGACCTCCGTCACCACAGCAGCCACCAGTCCATAGCCGCCGGGGGAGTGTTCGCCATAACCGTTCGTGGCAAAGCCACCGATGTCTGCGCCTGGCTTGCCCGTGGCAATGAGATACAGCACACCCGCCGCGGCAATGGCGCCCAGTACCTGGGCCACCACGTAGCCGGGCAGCTCGGACGCCTTGAACCGGCCCCCCAGCGCCAGCCCCACCGACACGGCGGGGTTGAAATGCCCGCCCGAGATCGGTCCCAGGGCGTAGGCCCCTGTCAGCACCGTGAGGCCAAAGGCCAGGGACACGCCGACAAAACCAATGCCCAGCTGCGGGAAGGCGGCGGCCAGCACGGCACTGCCGCAGCCGCCCAGGGTCAGCCAGAACGTGCCGAGGAACTCGGCGGACCATTTTTGAAGGGATGTGGGCATGGCAGGAAGGCTCCGAAGGGAAGGGGCAAAGGATTTGAAGGCCGCCCCTCGCAGAGCAGCTTCAGCCGCGTGCATCTTATGGGGTCTAAATGACAAAAAATACTGCCAACTTCCTGCAAATTGTCAACAATCTTCAGCGTTGGCCGGCTTTGGGGGGCGGGCCCAGGTAGCGAGGACGGGTGGTGCGGGGGGTTGCTGCGCAGGCCTGCCCTTGAAATCAACCAGTCTGCCCCGAGGTGAACACGCGCGAACGCCTTTCCTCGCCGACCTTTGGCGCGCGAAAGGCGTTCTTTTTGCCCCCTACACAGCAACCCCCAAGACACCATGAGCACCAAACAGACCCTGTCGTTCCAGGCCGAAGTGGCCCAACTGCTGCACCTTGTCACGCATTCGCTGTATTCCAACCAGGAAATCTTCCTGCGCGAGCTGATCTCCAATGCCTCGGACGCCTGCGACAAACTGCGTTTTGAAGGCCTGAACAACTCTGCACTGTTCGAGGACGCCCCCAACCTCGAAGTGCGCGTGACCTTTGACAAGGATGCCAAGACGCTCACCATCACCGACAACGGCATCGGCATGAGCGAACAGGAGGCTATTGACCACCTTGGCACCATTGCCAAGAGCGGCACCAAGGACTTCATGGGCAAGCTCAGCGGCGACCAGAAGCAGGACGCGCAACTCATCGGCCAGTTCGGCGTGGGCTTTTATTCAGGCTTCATCGTGGCCGACAAGATCACGGTGGAATCGCGCCGCGCGGGCCTGCCCGCCGACCAGGGCGTGCGCTGGGTGAGCGGCGGCACGGGCGACTTCGAGGTCGAAGCCATCACCCGCGCGCAGCGCGGCACCAGCATCATTCTGCACCTGCGCGATGACGCCGAGGAATACCTCAACGCCTGGAAGCTCAAGCAGGTCATCGCCAAGTATTCGGACCACATCAGCCTGCCCATCCTGATGGAAAAGGAAGAGTGGAAAGACGGCGAGCTCATCACCCCCGGCGACGAAGCCGGAGGCCGCCAGCCCGGCGGCATGGTCAAGACCGGCGAGTGGGAAACCATCAACAAGGCCAGCGCCTTGTGGACCCGCCCCAAGAAGGACGTGACCGACGAGCAGTACGCCGAGTTCTACAAAACCATCAGCCACGACCACGAAGCCCCGCTGACCTGGGCGCACAACCGCGTCGAGGGCAACACCGAGTACACGCAACTCCTGTACATCCCCGCCAAGGCGCCATTCGATTTGTGGAACCGCGACAAGAAGGCGGGCGTGAAGCTGTATGTGAAGCGTGTGTTCATCATGGACGACGCCGAGGCGCTGCTGCCGACCTACCTGCGCTTTGTGAAGGGCGTGATCGACTCGGCCGACCTGCCCCTGAACGTGAGCCGCGAGTTGCTGCAGGAAAGCCGCGACGTGCGCGCCATCCGCGAAGGCTCGACCAAGCGCGTGCTGAGCATGCTGGAAGACCTGGCCAAACATGACAAGCACGACGCGTCGGCCAACGCGGACGGCGTGACCGACGTGGTGGATGCCGACGACAAGGCCAAGGAAGGCAAGTACAGCCAGTTCTACGCCGAATTCGGCGCTGTGCTGAAAGAAGGCCTGGGCGAAGACTTTGGCAACCGCGAGCGCCTGGCCAAGCTGCTGCGTTTTGCGTCCACCACAAGCGATACCGCCACCGTGGGCTTTGCCGACTACAAGGCGCGCATGAAGGAAGGCCAGGAGGCGATTTACTACATCACTGCCGACACCCTGGCCGCCGCCAAGAACAGCCCGCAGCTCGAAGTCTTCAAGAAGAAGGGCATCGAAGTGCTCTTGATGACGGACCGCGTGGACGAGTGGGCGCTGAACTACCTGCACGAGTTTGATGGCACCCCGCTGCAAAGCGTGGCCAAGGGCGCGGTCGATCTGGGCACGCTGCAGGACGAAGCCGAGAAGAAGGCCGCCGAGGAAGCCGCCGAAGCCTTCAAGCCCGTGCTGGCCAAGCTCAAAGAAGCGCTGAAGGACAAGGCCGAAGACGTGCGCGTGACCACGCGCCTCGTCGATTCACCCGCCTGCCTGGTGGTGCAGGACGACGGCATGAGCACCCAGCTGGCCCGCATGCTCAAGCAGGCTGGCCAGCAGGCGCCCGAGACCAAACCCGTGCTGGAGGTGAACGCCGAACACGCTCTGGTCAAGAAGCTCGACGGCAGCGTGCACTTCCACGACCTCGCGCACATCCTGTTTGACCAGGCGCTGCTGGCCGAAGGCGGCCTGCCCGAAGACCCCGCTGCGTATGTGAAGCGCGTGAACGCCTTGCTGGTGTAAGAGTTGAGGCCAAATGGGCCGTTGGCGCTTGTATATCAAGCGCTATAAGCTATTGAAATAATAGCAAACCCCGGTGGCGCCTGGCGCCATCGGGGTTTTTTTATGGGGCTTGCCGAGGCTGTTCAGTCTTCGGGCTGTGCCTGCTCCAGGATGCGGCTGTGCGCCTGGTTGCGTTCCTGCGGGTCGGTGTCGATCAGCTCCTTGAGCGCGCCCTCTGGTACGCGCTGTCCCTTGCGCCGGTCGTTCTTGACCGGCAGGTTGCGCCATCCCGAGAGCACCAGCCAGTCCCACAGCTCCCGGGGCACCGGGTGGGTGATGGCCATCTTGACCTCTCCCCGCAGGATGACGGTGCCCACGGCGGGCAAAGGCCCCACGGGGGCGGGCCTGCGCTTCTGGCGAATGGAGAGGAGCGTGCGAAACATGTCCTTCATGGGTGGGCCAACTCGCGGTGGATCAAAGATGGCGCAGCATAGCCCAGGGGTCCCCAGCCGGTCCACCACCTGTGTTGCCCACAGGGAGGGTGCGCGCCCGTGGTGCAAACAATACGCAATACCGTTCACAACCGTTAACGATTGTTGCCGCGCGGATTGCGCACCCGTCCGTCGATAAATTCCAACCCAGCCTTGGTCCGTGGCGGCCACGGCATATCCACGCACTCCCATGCATTTTTTGCCAGCCCGTCGGGGCCTGGTGAGGTTGCGGCGTGGCCGGAAGTTGAAGCCATTCACCTCAGGAGAATTTTGATGCTCTATCGATTGACGCGACCCTGGATGAGCGCATGCGCCTTCTGGCGCGCGCAGACATCCAGCGGGTCCGTGCAGCCGGCCACAAGCCCTGCCACCCCGCAGGCGCGGGTTGCCCCGCGCCCTGTGCAAAGCGCGGTACGCCGCTTTCGCTGGCTCTTGCTGGCCGGTGGCCTGTTTGCGGGGGCTGCCATGGCGCAGTCCGCCGACCTGGTGGTCAACCATGCAGACTCCCCCGACCCCGGGCCCGCTGGCGGCATCTTCACCTACACGCTGCGCATCGACAACAACGGCCCCAACGGCGCTACCGGCGTCACCCTGGTGGACACCCTTCCGGCGGGTTCCACGTTCATCGACGTGAACACCACGGCGGGCACCTGCAACCAAGCGGGCGGGACGGTCAATTGCGCGCTGGGCAACATTGCGTTCAACACCAACCAGACCGTGACCATCCGCGTAAGGCTGCCTTCCGCCGGGGTGTGGACCAACACGGCCACGGCCTCCAGCGCCACGTCCGATCCCAACACCAGCAACAACGTCAACAGCGTGCAGGACACCACCGCCACGCAGGCGGCGGACCTCGCGCTCGTGGCCACGCCTTCGGCCGCCAACGTGGTGGCCGGCCAGGCCTACAGCTATGCGCTGCAGGCTGCCAACAACGGCCCGAACGCGGCCGATGGCAGCCAGCGCATCACCTTCACCGTTCCCAGCGGCGCGTCGATCACGGCAGCGCCTTCGGGATCGGGCTGGTCGTGCACACCGTCCAGCGGGTACCCGCTGAGCAGCGGCACGGTCACCTGCACGCGCACGGGCACACTGGCCAACGGAGCGTCCGCCTCGGTGCTGACTGTTCCCGCCGTGTCCAATGTCAATGGCACGGTCACGGCGGCCTTTGCCATCGATGGCATCAAGCCCGACAACTCCGCCATGCCCGATGGCAATACGTCCAACAACACCACCTCGGCGGACGTGACGTCCGCTTCGGGCGCCGACGTGTCCATCACCAAGACAGCCTCCAGCTCCAACGTGGCCCAGGGCTCCAACGTGGTGTACACCCTCACGCCACGGCTCAATGGCGGGGTGTCGCTGGTGGGCCAGCCCGTCACGGTGACCGATACGCTCGGCGCGGGGCTCACCTTCGTGTCCGCTGTGGGCACGGGCTGGACCTGTGACGCCACGATCACCTGCTCGCGCACGGAATACACCGGCGCCAACTTCACCAACATGCCCGTCATCACCGTGACCGCCACGGCCAACAGCGCAGGTACGCTGGGCAACACGGCGGGCGTCAGCACGCTGCTGTCCGACCCGGTGCCCGGGAACAACTCGGCCTCGTTCAACGTGACGGCCAGCAACGATGCGGACATGCTGCTGACCAAGACGGCCAGCATCAACCCTGTGGTGCCGGGCCAGACGTTCAACTACACGCTGACGGCGCGCAACGCCGGCCCCTTGGCGGTACCCAACGGCCAGGCCATCACCATCTCCGACGTGGTGCCTGTCGGTGTGACGCTCAACAGCCTTGTTAGCGCCACGGGCTGGACCTGCGATGCACTGCCCTTTGTCGGCAACGGCGTGGCAGCCTGGAACTGCACCCGCTCCACGGGCCTGAACGCGAACTCCAATGCGCCTGCCGTCACCGTGTCCGCCGTGCTGGCCAGCGCGGGTACCGTCACCAACAATGCCTGTGTGGCGCTGGGGGTTGGTGCGCGAGTGGACAGCAATGGGGCGAACAATTGCGTGGGCGTGGGCGTCACCGCCACGGCCACCCAGGCTGACCTGCGCGTCGTGTCCAAGACGGCTGCGCCGGACCCCGTGGTCGCGGGCCAGAACCTGACCTACGTCATCACGGTCGACAACGTCGGCCCGGCGGCTGCCTCCAACGTCATCGTGTCAGACACGCTGGCCAGCCTGGTGAACACCGGCGGCTTCCAGTCCGCCGTGGCCTCGCAAGGCAGTTGCACCCCCAACGGCGTCACCAACGGTACTTCGCAGAACCTGAGCTGTAACCTGGGCACGCTGAACTCCGGGGCGCAGGCCACGGTGACCGTGGTGGTGCGCCCCAGCATCGCCGTCACCGGACCGCGCACCAACACCGCCACCGTGCGCTCCCCCGACGTGGGCGACCCCAACCAGGCCAACAACAGTGGCAGTGTGACCAGCCAGGTCACGGCCATCGTGGACGTGACCGCCGCCAAGACGGCCACGCCTTCCACCGTTGCGGCCGGGGCACCCATCACGTTTGTGGCAACGATCGGCAACACGGGACCTTCCACCGCGCAGACCGTGCAGATGGTGGACACCCTGCCGTCCAATGCCGCCTTTATCGACGTGGTGAGCGTGAGCGGGGGGGGCAGCTGCGCGCCCATCGCCGCAGGCACGGTGGGCGGAACGCTCACCTGTAACTGGGCCAGCATCAATTCCGGCACGCAGCAGACGGTGAACTACCGCATGCGCCCCCTGGGCAGTGCGACGGGCAGCACGGTGGTCAACAGCGTGGCCGCCACCACGGCCACCACCGAGTCGAACACCGCCAACAACAGCGCCACGACCTCCACGCCCGTGACGGCGGCGCAGCTGGACATCCTGGTGAACAAGGTGGACAGCTCTGACCCGGTGGACCTGGGGCAATCGACGACGTACACCATCACGGTGAACAACAGCGGACCGTCCTTTGGTACCAACGTGGTGATGACCGACGTCTTCCCCGCGCCGGGCTCCTCGCCCACGGCCACCTTCAGCTACCAGGGCGCGCTCACGGTGAATGCAGGCGGCGCCTGTACCGAACCCACCGTGGGTGCGACCAGTGGCACGCTGATCTGTAGCTTCCCGGGGCTGAGCAGCGGCCAGAGCGCCACGATCACCTACGCCATGCGCGCCGAGACCCTCACCGTGGCAGGCGCCACCAGTGGCACCGCCTTCAACCAGGCGAGTGTGGTGGTGGAAGAAACCGAGACCACGCTGGCCAACAACGTGGTGACGCATGACACCACCGCACGCCGCTTCACCGTGGCGACCGATCTGGCGCTGAGCAAGACCGCAGCAGCCGGACCTCTGGCCGCCGGTGCGCCGATTGACTACACGCTGGTGGTCACCAACAACGGCCCGTTGGCGAGCAATGGTGCCCAGGTGGTGGATACCCTGCCACCGGGCGTCAACTTTGTGTCCGCTGCGGGCTGCGTCAACTCCGCAGGTACCGTGCGCTGCGCTGTGGGCGCACTGGCAGTGGGGGCTTCGCGCACCTTCACCATCAGCACCACGCTGGCGTCTCCTTACAACGGCGCTCGCCCCCTGGTGAACACGGCCACGCTGGACGCACCGGGCGACACCAACCCCAGCAACAACACCTCCAGCGCAACGACGACCGTGTCGAACCTGCCGGTCAGCGGCATTCCCACGCTGTCGGAATGGGGCCTGATCCTGCTGGCGGCCCTGCTGGGCCTGATGGCCTGGCAACACCCTGCCATCGGCCGCCGCCGGTAGACCTGGGCACAGCCGCCGTCGCGATCACTTCGCGGCGGCCGGTGGAACGCCAAAAGGCCAGCACGCTGCAAAGCGTGCTGGCCTTTTTTGTGGTCAGGGTGGAGCGGATGGCGGCTGATGCAGCGCCTTCCGCGTGGCCGTTCAGGGGCGTAGGTTCGCCAGGTCCACCGTGTCCAGCCGGTAGCCCATGCCGTAGATGGCGGTGATCGTGTAGCCGTGGGCCTGCTGCGCCAACTGCAGCTTGGCGCGCAGGCGCGAAACGTGGGTGTCGAGCGAGCGCGAAGGCGCTTCGCTGCGTTCACCCCACACCGCTTCGCGCAGGTGTGCGCGCGACAAGAGCCGCCCCGCGTTGCGGAACATGAAAAGGGCCAGCTCGTATTCCCGGTTCTTCAGTGTCAGCGGTTCCCCTTGCAGAAACAGCAGCCGTTTCTCCGGGTCGAATCGGTAGGGGCCGAAAGCCAGCTGCTCGCCCATGGCCTGCGGGTACGCCCGCCGCAGCAGGGCCGCCACGCGGGCGACCAGCTCACCCACCCGCAGGGGTTTGACCATGTAGTCGTCCGCGCCACGGTTGAGGGCCTCGATCACGTCGCGTTCTTCGTTGCGGCGTGTGACCAGCAGGATGGGCAGTTGCTGGCCGGCCATCTCGCGCAGGCGCTGGATGACCTCGATGCCGTCCATGTCCGGCAGGTGCCAGCCAGAGATCAGCAGGTCAAAGGTTTCGTGCCGTGCGTCCTTGAGCAGGCTCGCACCGCTGGTATAGAAATGGCACACATGGTGGTGGCGCTCAAGGGCGCCCCGGATCATGTCGGGCAAAAGGGGGTCGTCGTGCAGGACGGCAATGCGCATGGTGTGAGTCTTCGGGCAAAGCTGCCCCTGGCAAGTCAGAGAAGCGCCCTATCTGAGAGGTCGTTTTTCTGATGTTGCGCGACATCGCGCCCCTGTGCACACGGGTTGACAATCGTTTGCAATGGGCGGTGCGCCATCGCGCCCGCCCGCCCGGGCCCCAGCGCCTAAGGCGGCGCAGGGAGAGTTCGTCTCACACCGCCAGAGGCTCTTCCTGCATGGCCTCGATCTGCTCGATCAGCATGTCCACCTGCCCGCGCCAGTAGTCGCTGGTGCCAAACCACGGGAAGTTCACCGGGAAGATCGGGTCCTGCCAGCGGCGCGCCAGCCAGGCGCTGTAGTGGATCAGGCGCAGCGTGCGCAGTGGCTCGATGAGCGCCAGCTCGCGGCGGTCGAAGCTGCGGAACTGTTCGTACCCGTCGATCAGTGCGCTGAGCTGGTGGGTGCGCTGGCGCCGGTCGCCCGACAGCAGCATCCACAAGTCCTGCACGGCCGGCCCCATGCGCGCGTCATCCAGGTCCACGAAGTGCGGGCCACCCCGGCCCCATTCGTCGAGGGGGGTCCAGAGGATGTTGCCGGGGTGGCAGTCGCCATGCAAGCGGATGGGGGTCGCATCTTTCAAGCAAAATGGGGCTCCAGCGCTTGATGGATAAGCGCTAGCAGCTATCAATTCAAGAGCTTTTTCGCACTGGGCCTTCCACAGGGCCTGCATGTCGAGCGGGATGATTGCCTGGGCAAGCAGCCAGTCGTACGAAGCCGTACCAAAACTCTGCAGGTCCAGCAGCGGGCGGTGCACAAAGGGTTGGGCTGCGCCCACAGTGTGGATGCGCGCCAGAAAACGGCCAATCCATTCCAGCACCTCAAAATCATCCAGCTCGGGCTGCCGGCCGCCACGCCAGGGGCTGACCGAAAACGCGAACCCATCGTGCTGGTGCAGCGTGCTGCCGCTCAACACCAGCGGTCCCACGGCGGGTACCTCGGCGGCCATCAGCTCGGCGGCAAAGGCATGTTCTTCGAGGATCTGCGCTTTGCTCCAGCGGCCCGGGCGGTAGAACTTGGCCACCACGCGCTCGCCATCTTCCAGCGTGACCTGGTACACCCGGTTTTCGTACGACGACAAGGCCATGAGGCGCCCATCGCCATACAGGCCCACGCCGGCCAGTGCGTCCAGCACCTGGTCGGGGGTGAGGCGGGCGTAGGGGTGTTGGTCGGCGGCGGCGTGGGTGTCGGGCGCGGGTTCAGGGGGCAGTGGGGTCATGCCCCATTGTCGCTGCCTGCCCCGCCCTCAGCTGCCCGTGAAATGTCAGCCCGGCAGCATGGTGGCGATATGGCCTGCGCGCGGGTCGCCGCTGCCGGCCAGCACGGCGGCAAACAGCGCCTGCGTGGCCTCGGGCCCCGTATGGTGCTGCACCACCAGCCAGGGGGTGGAGGCGGTCTGTACGGCGGCGCTGAACTGGTTCCAGGCCGCCACCAGGCGGTCGTTCAGGCCCTGCGCACCCCAGTCGGTGTGGCGCTTCTTGACCTGGGCAGGGGCAAAAAACATCACCGGGCGCGGGCCGGGCAGCTGGCCGGCGCCGCCCAGGTCCTGCACGTGGCTGGCACCCACCGAGCAGCTGTAGGACAGGCCCGTGAAGTGGGCGTGGATGCGCTGGCGCAGGCCCACGCTGCCTGCAAAGTCGATGTACACGCTGGGCGTGGCGCCGTCGAGCTGTGATTCCAGCGCGTCGTAGGTGACCACGCGGCTGTAGCACCCCAGGCTTTCGCAGAAGGCCACATTGCCGGGTGAGGTCAAGCCGATGACCTCGATGCCTTCACGCTGCGCCAGCTGGAACGCGGTGCCGTAGGCCGTCTTGCTCGATGCGCTGGACAGCAGCATGCGCTGGGCGCCGAAGAACTGCTGGTCCTCCAGAAAGTCGTCGATGAGCCACGAGGTGATGAACAGCGGCCGCAGCAGTGCCTGCACGTCCTCGTTGTCGGTGCGGTACAGCGGGTCGGTGCTGGTGTGCAGGTAGTGGTTGTAGACGGCGTGCAGGCCCGCGCGGTGGGGCGCGCCGTCGCTGAAACCGGCCGCGTTGGCGCGGTGGGGCGAGAGTACCGCCTGGGTGCCCATGGGCCAGTAGCCATAAAGCCGCTCGCCCACGGCCACGTCGGGGTGCAATGACCCGGTCACCGTGCCAAAGCCCCACACGGGCACGATGCCCCAGCCGGGCTCGCCGGTGGGGAAAAACTGCCAGTAGTTCAGCATGTCGCCCAGGGCGGCATAGGTGATGTTGTTGGACGTGAGGGCGAACGAATCGACCCGCACGTGGACCTGGCCTTCGGTGAGGGCGGAGTCTTCGGCGGCCGACAGGCGGGTGGTGGCCAGGTTGTCCTGGCGCACGAGGAGGGTGGTGGTGCTCATGCCACCACGCTAAACGAAAGCCCGGCGCGGCTCAAGGGGCCCACGCCACCTCGGCGACAGCGCGGCCCTCCCTTTGAACAGGTTCTTAGAACCTGTTCAAAATTTTCTCGGGGATCGCGTTGGAGTGCAATCGGGATGAGTGGATGCTTCGGATGCGCCGCATGGGCTCATGCCCATGCAAGCGGCCGGGGCGTCCAATCGCCCGATTTCACCCCAACCCTTCGGGCAAGTGCCTTGCCGGGCGGTCTGCGGCGTTGCGGCGCTTGCCAATAGCCGAGCTATTGGCTGCGCACCGCGCCTTGCATCTCATCCCGGCAAGGCGCTTGCGCGACCCCGAAAAGATCTTGAACAGGTTCTTAGCCCGTGAACGACTCGCCCAGCTGCTCAAAGGGCAGCGCTTGCTTGACCAGGATGACAGTGCAGGGCGCATCGCGCGCCACGCGCATCGGCACGGTGGCGATGAAACGCTGGGTTTGCAGGCCGTGCGTGGCGGCGCCCAGGATCATCATGCTCACATGGTTGCTGGCTGCGTAGCGCACCAGCGCGTGGGCCACGTCGCCCGATTCGAGCACGTGGTAGCTCACATGGTGGCCTGACAGGTCCAGGCCCTGAGCCCACTGGCGCAGACGTGCGATGTGGTGCCGGTGCAGGGTGGTTTCGCTGCGGTCGTGGCTGCTGGTGCTGCTGGCCGAGGGCGACAACACCGTCACGCAGGCCAGGCGCGCGCCCGGGCGGATGCCTAGCGAACGCGCCACGGCCTGGCGCAGCGAATACAGCGTGGCGTCCGTCACGCCGGCATGGGGCACGGCCACCATGAGGATGGGGGTCTCCTCGATCTGCTGCGCGGGCAGGGGGCTGGGCGTGTAGTGCATGCCGGCCGCCCGCAGCCAGCGCCGCAGGTGGGTGCGCAGGGATGTCCCCTGTGTGCGCTCGCCGCGCTCTGTGATGAGCACCTGGTCGGGGTGCGCCAGGTCAAAGGCGAGGTGGGCGGCCGAGGGGTAACGGTGGGAGGCCTCGGGCTCCAGGCAGCGCAGGATGATCTCCTGCAGCCAGGGCGGGATGTCGGCGCGGTGCTTGCGCGGGGGCGCGGGTGTCATCCACAGGCGCTGGCGCATGCCACCGCGGGTGGTGGGGGCACCAAACGGCAGCTCGCCCGTGGCCAGCTCGTACAGCATCACGCCGATGGCGAAGATGTCGCTGCGCGGGTCGCCGCGCACACCCACCACCTGCTCGGGCGCAATCCAGGCGGGCGAGCCCACGGCCTGGCGCATTTCCTCGGCCAGCAGGTCGGGGTAATGGGCGTGGCAAGAGAGGCCAAAATCCAGCAGCACGGCGTTGCCGTCGGCCTTGATGAGCACGTTGGCGGGCTTGAGGTCCAGGTGGCACACGTTCTGCTGGTGCAGGCTGTGCGCCGCATGGGCCGTGGCCGCGCCCAGGCGGGCTATTGTTGAGGTGTCGCAGCGTTCAGGCGCATCCACCCAGTGTTGCAGCGTCTGGCCGGGGATGTACTCCATGACGAGGAAGGGCAGGCGCACGAGGTCGCCCGCCGCCACAAAACGCGGCACATGCGGGCCGCTGAGTACGGGCAGGATCTGCAGCTCCACCTCGAAGCTCACGATGTTCTCGGCCCCATCGCCCGCCGTCATACGCGGGATCTTCATCGCCATCGGAAAGCCGGGGCTGCGGTCGGCCTGCGCGTACTCCACGGCGTAGATGTGCGCCATGCCGCCTGCGTGGATGCAGTCCACCACGCGAAAGCCGTCGATCTCGGTGCCGGCGGCCAGCAGCTTCATTGGCCGTGCTCCAGGCGGTCCGCGTAGAAGCCCGGCAGGCCTGCCGCGCGGATGGCGGCGGCGGCGGCCAGGTGGTCATACGGCACGCGGTAGAAGGTGATCTGCCGTGCCGTGTCGTCAAACAGCGCGTACATGGCGCGCGCGTCACCGTCGCGCGGCTGGCCCACCGAACCCACGATGCCTAGCCACTGGCGGTGCGGTGGCACGGGCACGGGCACGCCGGGCTCGGGCGCAAAACGCATGAGCTTGGCGGTGGGCGTGAGGAAGTACAGCGCCTGTGCGTGCACATGGCCGCAGAACACGTAGCGGATGGCCGGGTCGATGGCCTGGGCGGCCGTCATGCTGCGCTCGGCGGCGTTGGAGTCCTCCACATAGCGCCATTGCTCGGGCGCATCCACGCTGGCGTGCACCAGCAGCGCACTGGTCCCCAGGCGCGCGGTGAGGGGCAGCGATTGCAGGAAGGCGATGTGGCTGTTGCCGAGCTGGTCGTGGGTCCACTGCGCGCCCATTTCGCTGCGATTGCGTGGTGCGGCGGGTGGTGCCAGCGCCATGGCGTCGTGGTTGCCCAGCACGCAGAGCGCGCCTTGCTGCGCGAGCGCTCGCGCCTGTTCGACCACCGCCACGGGTTCGCCACCATAGCCGACCAGGTCGCCCAGCAGCGCGAACTGCTCTGCACCCTGGGCGCGGGCGTGCTGCAGGCAGGCGTCCAGGGCCTCGCGGTTGGCGTGGATGTCAGACAGCAGGGCGATCTTCATGGGGTTGTCTCCAGCCCCATCATCGCGCGTGTCGCTGAATGCCAGCTTGCAAAGGCCGATGGGCCTGTGCGGATTTCAACAAAAATAGCTGCCAGCGCTTACTGAGTAAGCGCTGGCAGCTATGATTTTTGACGCTTAGTGGTTGCGCTGTGTGGCGGGCTTGTCAAAGGCCAACACCAGGCCCAGTGCAATGATCGCGGGCAATGCCTGGCTGAAGAAGATCTTGGGCGCTGCCGTGGCGGCGCCAAACACCCCGGCCACGATCACGCAACCCAGGAAGAAGATCTTGAACAGCCGGTTGCTGGTGAACAGGCCCCAGAACAGGCCGGCCGCCAGGAATCCGTTGTACAGACCCTGGTTGGCCGCCAGCGTGGTGGTGGCGTCGGCCAGCTCTTGCGTCAGGTTGAACGTCTTCATCCCCAGCGGCTTGTTCCAGAAGAACATCTCCAGCACGAGGATGTACACATGCTCGATGGCCACCAGGGCCACCGCGATGCGGGGAATCAGCAGGCGGCCCATGGTCTTAGACGATCGTGATGGTCACGTCGATGTTGCCGCGCGTGGCATTGGAGTAGGGGCAGACCTGGTGGGCTGCGTCCACCAGTTTCTGGGCGGTTTCCTTGTCCAGGCCGGGCAGGCTGATGGCCAGGCGGGCGGCGATGCCGTAGGCGTTCGGGATGGGGCCCAGGTCCACTTCAGCGTCGATGGACACGTCCTGGGGCACAGGAATGCCGATCTTGCCGCCGACGGCCTTCATCGCGCCGATGAAGCAGGCTGCGTAGCCGGAGGCAAACAGCTGCTCGGGGTTGGTGCCGGTGCCGGCCGTGCCGGGCGAGGACAGCTTGACTTCCAGGCGGCCGTCATCGGTCTTGGCGGCGCCATCGCGGCCACCGGTCACGTGCGACTTGGCGGTGTACAGGACTTTTTCGAGCTTGGTCATGGTGTCTTCCTTGCGGTTGTTGCCCACTGGCGGGCGGTGGAGGGAATCGGTTTTTGCGTTGTCTGCAGGCCGTCAGCGTTGCTCGCTGAGCCGGTCGCGCAGTTGCTTGAGTTCGGTGGTCAGGGCCGTCAGCTCGGCAATCGAGCACTGGCTGCTTTGCAGCACGCAGGGCGGGATGGCCTCGGCCTGGTCGCGCTGTGCGCGGCCTTGCGACGTGAGGGTGATGCGCACGCGGCGCTCGTCCTGCACATCGCGCAGGCGGGCAATGTGGCCCTGCGCCTCCAGGCGCTTGAGCAGCGGCGTGAGCGTGCCGGAGTCCAGAAACAGGCGCTCGCCCAGCTCGGACACCGTCACGCCATCCTGCTCCCACAGCACCAGCATCACGAGGTACTGCGGGTAGGTCAGGCCGATCTGGTCGAGCAGCGGTTTGTACAGCTTGGTCATCGCCAGCGAGGCGGAATACAGCGCAAAGCAGACCTGGTTGTCCAGCCGCAGGATGGCGGGGCTGGGAGTGTGGGGTGTGCTGTGGCTGGGCATGGGGTGAATTGTGATCGTGAATTCAATTGTGTGCAATTGAATTGTGAAAAACTTTGTTAATGGATGGGATTGTGTCGGTGGGGGAGCGGCGCCGCGCCATCGGTGCTATTTGCGCGCTCCGCTGGCGCATGCGGGGGCGCAGCATCCACGTCGCTCTCAGGAAAATGCTATCAATAGCAGAGCATTAAGTGCATAATTTATACGCGCTAGCGGTCGATTTGGCTTGGGATTTGGCGCGTGGTGTTTCAGGCGGCACGAACTACCAGGTCCTCATCGCCCGCTGAACTGCGCGGGCCGGCGCTCGACAAACGCGCGCACGCCTTCGGCGGCGTCCTCGCTGTTGGCCAGTTGCTTTTGCACCGGGATGAAGTCCGCCACCGCAGCCGCCTGGCCTTGCTCGATGGCCTTGAGCACATTCAGGCGAGTGGCGACCACTGCACGCGGCGCCTGTGCGGCAATGCGCTGGGCAATCGCCAATGCCTCGTCCAGCTCCTGGCCAGCCGGCACCACTTTCTGCACAAAGTTCAGACGGTACGCCTCGGCGCTGCCAAACTCGTCGGCCGTGAGCAAATGCAGCAGGGCATTGCCCGTGCCCGCGCGCTCGGCCATGCGCAACGTGGCGCCACCTGTGGCCATGATGCCGCGCTGCACTTCCATCTGCGAAAAGCGGCAGTCGTCGGCGGCCACCACGATGTCGGCGCCCAGCATCAGCTCGATGCCCACGGTGAAGCAGATGCCCTTGACCGCCACCACCATCGGCTTGGTACGGCGCCGGTAGCCGGGCAGGCCGTAGTCGTGGGGCTCCACCAGGCCTTCAGGAATGGCCTTCTCGCCGCGCTGCATGTAGGCGCTGACGGCGGGCAGGTCCAGGCCCGCGGTGAAGTGATCGCCGAACGCATGCAGCACGCCCACGCGCAGCTGCGGGTCGTCATCGAGGCGCGTGTAGGCCTCGGCCAGCTGGCGGAACATGGGCGGCGTCCAGCCATTGCGCTTGGCCGGGCGGTTGATACCGATGAGCAGCACATGGCCGAGCACCTGGGTGTCGATGCAGCCTTCGGGCGGGGGCGTGGTGGGGGTGATGCTGGTCGTCATGGGCTTGAATGTCTCCTTGCCCATGATTGAAAACCCACCGCGATGGGCGCGCCGTCTCCGTGGGGACAGCGCGCCCGGAACGGTCAATACGTATAGACGCCTTGGCCCGTTTTGCGGCCCAGGCGGCCGGCCGCCACCATTTCCTTGAGCAGCGGGCAGGGGCGGTACTTGCTGTCGCCAAACTCGGTCAGGTACACATCCATCACGGCCAGGCACACATCCAGGCCGATCATGTCCGCCAGTGCCAGCGGGCCGATGGGCTGGTTGCAACCCAGCTTCATGCCCGCGTCGATGTCCTCAGGTGTGGCCAGGCCTTCGGCCAGCACGAAGAAGGCCTCGTTGATCATGGGCACCAGGATGCGGTTGACCACAAAGCCGGGCGCGTTCTTCACGGTGATGGGGCTCTTGCCCAGCGCCTCGGCCAGAGCCTTCACGGCATCGTGGGTGGCGTCGCTGGTCTGCAGGCCACGGATGATCTCCACCAGCGCCATCATGGGCACGGGGTTGAAGAAGTGCATGCCGATGAACCGGTCGGCGCGGCTGGTGGCAGCGGCCAGCTTGGTGATGGAGATGGACGAGGTGTTCGAGGCGATCAGCACCTCGGGCGCCACGATGGCGTCCACCTGCTTCAGGATCTTGAGCTTGAGCTCGTAGTTTTCGGTGGCGGCCTCGATCACCAATTGCGCGGCTTTGAGGTCGTCGTAGCTGGTCGATGTCTTGATGCGGCCCAGCGCGGCGGCCTTGTCGGCCTCGGTGATTTTTTCTTTTTTGATCAGGCGGTCCAGGCTGCCGGCCACTGTGGCCAGGCCCTTTTGCACTGCCGCATCGGAGATGTCGACCATCACCACGTTGATGCCCGACACCGCGCAGGCCTGCGCAATGCCGTTGCCCATGGTGCCGGCGCCGATGATGCCAACGGTTTGAATCGTCATATAGAGAGCTCTCTTCAAAGTGAAACGGATGGATGGAATGGTAAAGCGAATCGCACGACCGTTCGGTTATCGTGCCTTCACCCTGGACAACCAACCCGCTGCACAGCATGGCGGAGGAGACAACACAACATGTTCGACTACATCGTCATTGGCGGCGGCTCTGCAGGCTCGGTACTGGCGGGGCGGCTCACCGAAGACTCGGCCGTGCGGGTCTGCCTTCTGGAGGCGGGGCCCGCCGACAAGAGCGTGCTGATCCACTGCCCCGCCGGGCTGGCCGTGATGGCCAAGTTCGAGCTCAACGGCTGGGGCTTCAACACCACGCCGCAGTCCGCGCTCAACAACCGCCAGGGCTACCAGCCACGCGGCAAGGTGCTGGGGGGGTCCAGCTCCATCAACGCCATGGTGTACATCCGTGGCCAGCATGCCGACTACGACCACTGGGCCGCCCAGGGCAATCCTGGCTGGGGCTGGGAGGATGTGAAACCCTATTTTCTGCGCGCCGAGCACAACGAGCGCGGCGCCGATGCCTGGCACAGCCAGGGCGGGCCTTTCAACGTGGCGGACCTGCGCACGCCCAATCGCTTCAGCCGCCACTTTGCCGAAGCGGGCGTGCAGGCCGGGCATCCGTACAACGCCGACTTCAACGGCGCCTCGCAAGAGGGTGTGGGCCCTTACCAGGTCACGCACAAGAATGGCGAGCGGCACAGCGCCGCCAAGGGTTATCTCACGCCGCATCTTGCGCGCCCCAACCTGCAGGTCATCATCGGTGCGCACGCCACCCGCATCCTGTTCGAGGGCACGCGCGCCGTGGGTGTGGAATACCGCCAGGGCGGCGCGCTGCACCAGGTGAAGGCGAGCCGTGAGGTGCTGCTGAGCGCGGGCGCGTTGCTCTCGCCGCAGCTGCTGATGCTGTCGGGCGTGGGGCCGGGCGCGCAGCTGCGGCAGCACGGCATCCCGGTGCTGCACGCCCTGCCGGGCGTGGGCGCGCATCTGCATGACCACCCCGACGTGGTGCAGGTGCTGGATGCCCCCGAACTCAAGGACCTGTTCGGCCTCTCGCTCTCGGGCATGGCGCAGACGCTGCGCGGCATTGCCGAATGGCGCAAGCACCGCACCGGCATGTTGACCACCAATTTCGCCGAGGCGGGGGGCTTCATCAAGAGCGATCCGTCGGAGGCCGTGCCGGATCTGCAACTGCACTTCGTGATCGGCAAGCTCGTGGACCACGGGCGAAAGACCGTGTTCGGCCATGGCTACTCGGCCCACGTGTGCCTGCTGCAGCCCAAGAGCCGGGGCTCGGTCACGCTGGCAAGCCGCGACCCCATGGCGTTGCCATTGGTAGACCCGAATTTCCTCGCGGACCCGGACGACATGCTGCGCATGGTGCGCGGCTTCCAGCGCACACGCGAGATCCTGGCGCAGCCAGCGCTGGCGAAGTTCGGCGCCAAGGAGCTGGCGGCCTCGGCCAATGCGCGCACCGATGCGCAGATCGAGCAGTTCATCCGCCAATACGCCGACACCATCTACCACCCCGTGGGTACCTGCCGCATGGGGCCGGGGCCTATGGACGTGGTGGACGCCGAACTGCGCGTGCACGGCCTGTCGGGCCTGCGTGTGGTGGACGCGTCGATCATGCCGCGCATCGTGAGCGGCAACACCAATGCGCCCACCGTGATGATTGCGGAAAAAGCGGTGGATCTGCTGCGCGCTGCCGCGTGAAGGAATTCACGTTTACTGCGCGTAACGCCGGTTTTAAGGTTTGTGGAAGGTCTGTTTAAGGAGTTTTTAACAGGCAGGAACGCGGCGCGTTCCTAGACTTCTTTTCATGGAAACGGGCGCATGGTGCACCCGGCCCGGCGCCAGAAACATGGCGCTGACAGAGCCCACCGGGGCCATGAAAGAACGTGATGAAAATTGATTCCCGCGAAATCGCCGCACTGGCCCAAGCCCAGCCCTCCGCCCCCCGCATGGACATGTACGCAGGCATTCACAAGGCCCTGCGCGCCTTCATGGCCGACACGCTGCTGGGCCTGGGTCGCATGGATGTGGACGACGACCTGGAGTTTGCGCAGACCTGCGACCGGGTGATGCAGATGCTCGACTTCTGCCGATCGCACTTGCGCCACGAGAACCAGTTCGTGCACGCGGCCATGGAGGCGCGGCAGCCTGGCTCCAGCCAGCGGGTGGACAGCGAACATGTCGAGCATGAGCAGGCCATTGCTGCGCTGGCGGCCGGGGTGTCGCATTTGCTGTCTTGCGCGCGGCCGTCGCGTCCCGCTGCCACACAGGCCTTGTACCGCCAGCTCGCGCTGTTCATCGCCCACAACTTTGAGCACATGCACGAAGAGGAGACAGCGCATAACCAGGTGCTGTGGAGCCGCTACAGCGACGAAGAGCTGGTGCGCATCCACGACGAACTGGTTGCGTCCATTCCGCCCCAGGAAATGCTGGTGACGGCCCGCTGGCTCGTGCCTTTCATGTCACCTGCCGAACGCACGGCCATGCTGTCGGACATGCAGCAACATGCCCCCAAGCCGGTGCTGGCGGCGGTGCTGGCCCACGTGCAGCCCCACCTCACGCAGCAGGAATGGACGAAGCTGGTTCGCAGCCTGGGGCTGCCTCCGGTGCCCGGGCTGGTGCACTGAAGCTCAAGCGTCTTCCAGCACCAGGGGGCGCAGCACACACAGTCGAAAGCGCCCACGCCCGGTCTTTTCGATGTGAATGTGCGGGCTGTTTTCCTGCAGGCGGCGCTGCAGCAACAACAACCGGGCTTCGAGGTTGTCGGCCACGTCGGGCAGGCGCAGCGCGGGGTCCAGGCGCAGTTCGCGGTTGGTGAAGTCCACGCGGCCACTCGCCAGGTGGTCGCGCAGCAACTTACAGAAGATGGCGCCCGCCACGCCTTTGATCAGGTAGTCGTCATTGATGAACACGCTGTCGTTGGCCGCGAAATGTCGCACGCGCAGCGCTGCGCCGCTGAGGGCGGGTGGGTGGGCTGTCGCTGGTTGTGGCTCTGCCGTGACTTCGGGTGCCGCCTGCAGCAGGTCGATGGCGGCGGCCAGCTGCCCGGCGATGGCCACGAGCAGGTCTTCGTCCTCGAATCCAAAGCGCATGTCCTCGGGGCTTTCGGCAAACAACACGCCCAGCAGGCGCCCGGCCGACACCAGCGGCACGGCGATCTGGCTGTGCGGCTCCGCGAGGCCCGGGTAGGGAATGTCCATGCCGCGCTGCAGCTGCGCGCCGGCATCGGCATGGGCGTCCAGGCTGTCGCGGATGGCATGGCTGTAGCGCGCGGCATTGGTCACGTGGCTGATGCGTACCGGTGTGCGCTCTTGCGCGGCCACACCGATCACGCCCTGCCCGAGACGGATCTCCGACCCCACGCCGGAGGTGGCGTAGCCATGGCTTGCCACCGTGTAAAGCTGCTCGGCCGTGGCATCCAGCATGAGCACCATCGCATGGCCGATATCGAGCTGCTCTTGCAAGGTGCTGAGCGTGCAGGCCAGCAATTCGTCCAGCCCCACGCAGCGGGCCATGCGTTCACTGCCCGTGCGCAGGGCATGCAGCAGCCCGGTGCGCTGCGGTGGGGGTGGCAGGCTGTCGCCCGAGACGGCCTCGATCCGCTCCACCAGATAGATGTCTGAGCCCTTGAGATCAAAGACGCCGCCATGCCGGCATGCGAGGCGATGCCCGCCAGTTGCGCGCGCATGCTCTCGAACACCGGGCCATGGTCCTCGGTGCGCTCGTAGTACAGGTGCAACCGGTAGAAGCTGGCCGTGCGCGGGTCCAGCACCAGCACGGCGGCGCGCGGATTGCGCAGGATGTTCTGGCGGGTCTTGTTGAAGAACTGGAACGAGAGCGCGACATGCCCCTCGTCCACATAAACGGCCTGCGAGATGTAGGCCACGTTGGGCATGCCGTCCGCGTCGCAGGTGGCCATGATGGCCGGGATGGCACCTTCCAGGCAGGGACGGATGGCGTGCAGCGACAGGCTCACGGTGCTCATGCGGCCTGCGGTCCTGTCAGGGCGGCGCCGGCGCGGGGGCCCGGCGTTTGGTCGAAAGCCGCGGTGGGTGTGAAGCTGACCGCCACCACATCGGCCAGCGGCGCGGCCAGCATGGCGCCTACGTAGCGCGGGCCATAGCCGACCAGGCCCACCTCGTGCTCCATGGAGCGCAGGTAGGCCTGCAGCACGGGCAGGTCTTCCTCCGTGGCCGCGCGTTGATGCGCCTGGAGGGCCTTGAGCTGGAGCGTGCGGTGGGTGGCGGGTTCGCTGAACACCACTGCGATCCGCCCGGTATCCGCAATGTCCTGCAGCAACTGGCGCGACTGGCTGCGCCGCAGGTACACCGTGACGCAATGCCCATCGGCGCTGAGGTGGCTGCCCACCGCCCGCATGATGCTGGGCTGCAGCGCCGCGCTGCACGACGCCACGATGGCGGAGACACCCTTGGACACCATCGCGATGCGGCCTGGGTCGAGCAGCAAGGTCATGGGCGGGCCGGTAAAAGCGCGGTCATGCCTTGAAGCGCTTGCGGGTCAGCGCCAGCGCCACCCAGAACGCAGCCACGGTGGTCACCACCAGCACCAGCCCGTGGCGCCACGGATGGGCGGGCCACTGGTCCATGAACAGCGGGCGCACCAGCTCGACCGCGTTGGTCAGCGGCAGCCAGTCGGAAATCGCGCGCACGATGGGTGGCAGCTGCTCGCGTGGGAAGAACACGCCCGAGAGGAACATCATCGGCGTGAGCACCAGCGTGAAGTAGTAGGTGAAGAAGTCATACCCTTTGGCCAGCGCATTGAAGATGAGCGCGATGCTGGAGAACATCACCCCCACGAACAGCAGCACCGGCCAGGCCACCAGCAGCTTGGGGCTGTGGCTGATGCCCAGCGCCAGCATCACGCCCAGGATGGCGGTGACAGTGAACAGGGCCTTGAAGGCGGCCCACAGCATTTCGGCCAGCACCACGTCGTCCAGGCTGATGGGCGCATTCATGATGCCGTCCCAGGTCTTTTGCACATGCATGCGTGAAAAGGCTGAATACAGCGCCTCGAAGCTCGCTGCATTCATGGCGCTCATGCAGATCGAGCCACTGGCCAGGAACAGGATGTAGGGCACTTTGGTGTCGCCACCCGCCCCCGCGACGTTCACCTGCCCCACCAGTGCCCCCATGCCGTAGCCAAAGGCCACCAGCCACATCAGTGGCTCGGCAATGTTGCCCACCAGGCTGGGGATGGCCAACTTGCGCCACACCAGCAGGTTGCGCAGGAACACTGGCCAACAGCGCGCTGACAGGCTGGGCGCGCGCCACACGGATGGAGGAGGTGGGGAGACGGAGGAGACTGGCGGGGAGGGGGGGGCGGTCTGCATGCGCTTATTGTGCGGCGTCGGGTTCGCGACAGCCAGCACTTGTCGTGCACCAGGGCAGGCATGGGCATTGCTTGTGCCACGGAGGTATCGATCTTTGTCCTTACAACACCCCCAGGAGACTGCATGAACCGCACCGACGTCACCGAGAAAATCATCAGCACCAAGGTCGCCAAAGGCCTGCAGTGGAGCGCCATCGCCAAGAAGGTCGGCCAGTCCAAGGAGTGGACGACCGCCCTGTGCCTGGGCCAGATGACCGCCACCCCCGAGCAGGCCAAGGTGCTGGGCAAGATCTTCGGCCTCACGGCCGAGGAGCAGAAGTGGCTGCAGGTGGTGCCCTACAAGGGCTCGCTGCCCACGCCCGTGCCTACCGACCCGCTCATCTACCGCTGGTACGAGGTCGTGAGCGTGTACGGCACCACCATCAAGGAGCTGATCCACGAGGAGTTCGGCGACGGCATCATGAGCGCCATCGACTTCAGCATGGACATCACGCGCGAGGCAGACCCGAAAGGTGACCGCGTGAACGTCGTTTTGTCGGGCAAGTTCCTGCCGTATAAACAGTATTGACCCCTGAGGCGCTGCGCGCTTTCCCCCAAGGGGGACGCACCCGGTGGCCTGGCGGAGCCAGTTCCACGGGTGCGCTGGCGGGGCGCTGTGCCGGCGTCGGGGGCGCGGCCTACGCGGCCTTCCAGAAGATGTAGTCGGCCTGGTACTTGACGATCTGGCGCTCGCCCTTATTGGCGGGCGCACAGGTCGAGGCGGGTGCCACGCCGCCCTTCAGAGCCACGCGCTGGATGAAGGTCACACCTGTCATGGCGCCGGTGCCCATGGCGGGGTTGGCTTTGACCAGCTGATACGGCAGGTTGCCTGCACCCGATGGCGCCACGGCCAACTGGGTGGCGGTCAGCTTGGAGCCATCGCCCGACTCCCAGGTGGCGGGTGGGCCGTAGTAGGTGCCCACTTGTTTGCCGCTGCGGTCGTTCAGTACCGCCTTGGGGCCCACGAACACCCATTCGGTCTGGCCGGGCGCGTTGGCCTTGTCGCGGCATTCGTAGGTGATTTCGCCCACGCCCACGGTTTCCATGGCGACCTTGTTGCCTGCAGGCACCTTGATGGTGTCGGGCAGGCTGTCTTGTGAGTACATGGGGCTGGCGGAGGGCTTCATGGCGCCGCAGGCCGCCAGCAAGGTCGCGGCGGCAAGTGCGCAGGTCAGGGGAGCGAGGCGAGAGTGCATGGGCTGGGTGTGCATGGTGGTTCCCTTTTCTTCAATGGGGTTGAGAGCACAGCGGCCACGGAAAGACCGGCTGCAACAGGGAGTACGTGCGCAAGCGCGGCCTGGATGTGCCCCGTGCAAAATAAACATGACTTACGCAAAACAGGGTGCAGGCAAGCGGTTCACCCCAAGGCGAGGCGGTTGTTGCATCTCGATTTGCGTAATTCCTGGTCAATTCGGGCGGACTTGTTCCGCGCAGGCGCTCCCTGTGGTTTCGCCCGGAACCCATGCATTAAAGTCGCCAGATGGCGGTGGCCGGTTCACCGCCTTCCGCTGCCCTTGCCCTCACTTTTTCTGGAAAACCTCCCATGACCACCCTCGGAACCCCCCTGTCCCCCCGTGCCACCAAAGTCATGCTGCTGGGCTCGGGGGAGCTGGGCAAGGAGGTGCTGATCGCCCTGCAGCGCCTGGGCGTGGAGACCATCGCGGTGGACCGCTACGACAACGCCCCCGGCCAGCAGGTGGCGCACCACGCGCGCACCATCACCATGAGCGACCCGGCCCAGCTCAAGGCCCTGATCGAGGCCGAGCGCCCCCACCTGGTGGTGCCCGAGATCGAGGCCATCGCCACCCCCATGCTCGAAGAGCTGGAAGCCGCCGGCACAGTGCGCGTGATCCCCACGGCCCGCGCCGCACGGTTGACCATGGACCGCGAGGGCATCCGCGTGCTGGCCGCCGAGACGCTGGGCCTGCCCACCAGCCCGTACAAGTTCTGCAACTCGCTCGAAGAGCTGCAGGCCGCCATCGATGCAGGCATCGGCTACCCCTGCATCGTCAAGCCCGTGATGAGCAGCTCGGGCAAGGGCCAGAGCAAGATCGACGGCCCGGCTGACGTCAAGAAGGCCTGGGACTACGCCATGGCCGGCGGCCGCGTGAGCCACGGCCGCGTGATCGTCGAGGGCTTCATCGACTTCGACTACGAAATCACCCAGCTCACCGTGCGCTCGGTGGGGGCGGATGGCCAGATCGCCACCAGCTTCTGCGACCCTATCGGCCACGTGCAAATCAGCGGCGATTATGTGGAAAGCTGGCAGCCCCACCCCATGCACCCGGCGGCGCTCGAGAAGTCGCGCCAGATTGCGAAGGCCGTGACCGACAACCTGGGCCAGGGCTTTGACGGGAAACCCTCCGGGCTTGGCCTTTTCGGCGTGGAGCTGTTCGTCAAGGGCCAGGACGTGTGGTTCAGCGAAGTGAGCCCCCGCCCCCACGACACGGGCCTGGTCACTTTGTGCACCCAGCACCAGAGCGAATTCGAGCTGCACGCCCGCGCCATCCTGGGCCTGCCGGTGGACACCCGCCTGCGCAACCCCGGCGCGAGCGCGGTGATCTACGGCGGAGTGGATGCCGTGGGCATCGTTTTCGACGGTGTGGAAGAAGCCCTGCGTGTGCCCGACACGGACCTGCGCCTGTTCGGCAAGCCCGAAAGTTTCACCAAGCGCCGCATGGGCGTGGCGCTGGCGCGTGCGGCCGATGTGGACATGGCGCGCTCCAATGCCAAGCTGGCGGCCGGCAAGGTCAAGCCACGCAAGGTCTGAACCAGGCGGCAGCTAGGCAGCGATGGCGATGCCCGTTTGTGCGGAAAGCTACCTGCGGCGCAAGGCTTCCATGAACCGCAGACCGCAGCATGTCCGCCCGGATTCCGCCTGAGCCCACCTGCTGGGCGCGGGGGGCGCTGGATGTGATGGCCTATGCCGCAGGGCGAGGCTTGGCACGGCACCACTTCGGCAGCCGGGCGGCGCGGCTCGGCGTGCCCGAGCAGCGCATTCCCGTGTCGCTGTATTACGACGTGGTGGAGACTGCGGCAGTTGCCTTGGACGACCCTCTGTTTGGCGTGAGCTACATCGAGCAGGTGCAGCCTGCATCGATGGATGCCGTGGGCTTCCTGGCCATGGCCAGCAGCACACTGGGTGAGGCGCTGGCGCGGGTGATTCGTCACCACCGCTGGATCACTGACGGGGAGCGTTTCGAGCTGGATGTGGCGGCCGGGATGGCCTGCTTCAGCTATGTGCCCTGGGGGCCGCCCAGGCTGGCGCACGCGCACGTGGCCGACATGTATGCCGCAGACTGTCTGGTGCTGGCGCCGCGCATCACGGGGGCGCCGGTGTCTGTCTTGTCGTTCAGCCTGGCGCACGCGCCGCTGGCCCCATTGCCCGACTACCAGCGGCGCTTTGGCGCGCTGCCGCAGTTCGGCGCCCGCCGCAATACATGGTGTTTGCCGGCCGAGGTGCTCGATCGTCCGTTGCCCGGCGCCGACCCTGGCCTGGTGCGTTTTTTTTCGCGCTACCTGGAGGAGCGGCATGGTGTAGCGCCTCGGCCTTCCCCATCGGCCATGGTGGACCAGGTGCGCCAGCGCATTTGTGAAGGCCTGCCCGATGGGTGTGTCCCCACGCTGGCGCAGCTGGCGGCGCAACTCCATTGCAGCGAGCGCAGCCTGCAGCGCCGCCTGTCCGAGGCCGGACTGTCGCTGACCGGCCTGGTTGACGAGGTACGGCGCACCCGTGCCGTGGCCTGCCTGGAGATAGGGTTGTCGGCCTCGGAGACCGCCTTGTTGCTGGGCTACGCCGATCCAGCGGGCTTTCACCGGGCCTTCAAACGCTGGACGGGGAGGCCGGCGAGCCAGTGGCGGCCAGGTCCAGCATGACAGCGCGGGTCGTGCCCGCCATCAGCCATTCGCCCAGCCGCGGCGACAACCGGGCCACGCGCCACAGCATGTGGTCTCCTTTGCTGGCAAACCACTCGGGGCGCCCCGCGCGGGCTGCTTGCACAGCCTGCCGTGCCACATGGGCCGGGCTGTTCATGGGCACGCGGTCGAACCGGCTGGCGTGGCCCAGATCGGTGGCCGTGTGGCCGGGTACAAAAACGCACAGCCGCACACCGGTGCCGGCCAGCTCGCCGCGCAGTGAGTGCACCAGCAGGTTCACAGCGGCTTTGCTCGCGCTGTAGCCCGCCATGGAGGGGGTGGCCACCATGCCGCAGACAGAGGAAACATTCAGCACCACTCCGGCACCCCGCGCGATCATGTGGGGCAATACGGCGCGCAGCAGGTTCAGGGTGCCGAAGTAGTTCGTCTCCATCTCCTGACGCGCCTGCTCGGGGGGCTGGTGCAACCACAGGTGTTGCGCGCCCCGGCCGGCGTTGTTGACCAGCACGTCGATGTGCCCGTGCGTGCCGATGGCCGCGCTGACCGCTGCAGCCACACTGGCCGGGTCGGTGACATCGGCGGCCTGCCACCAGGCCGGTATACCCTCCGCCGCGAGGGCAGCTGCGGCGTCTTCCAGGGCAGGCGCGCTGCGTGCGAGCAGCAGCACCTTGGCGCCCGCCATGCCAAATGCGCGGGCCATGGCCAGACCAATGCCCCGCGAGCCTCCGGTGATCAGAACGGTCTGGACGGCTCGGGCGGGTTGGGGTGGGGGACGTGTCATGCGATCTCCTGCAAATCGCGCCAAGTCTGTCCCGCCGTTTCGGCCGGGGCAATGGCCGCACACGCCAACTTCACGGCCTGGGGCGACGGAGTGTGGTTGTGTCCTGCACGCTGCACGCCTGGAGCGCCGTGGCAAGAAATTGGGGCGAAAACAGCTCTGGCGCTTTGCAGTCAGGCGCAAGCTGCTATTGTTTTGGTAGCTTTTTGGTTCAGCCGTCTTCCCGGATCTGCCGTCCCGTGAGCTTGAGGAACAGGTCCTCCAGGTTCGCCGGTCGGTGCAGCGTGCGCAGGTGGCCGTGGGTGGCCAGCGCCTGCAGCAGCGGCTGGGCGTTCTGGGTGTAGAAAAATACGGTCTCGCCGCTGATTTCCACGCGGGCGGCCAAGGCGCGCAGCGCGGCATCCTCGGCCATCTGGACGGCGCCCACCCCAAACACCTCCACCACATCGGGCTCCAAGTGCTGGGCGATCAGTTCGCGCGGGCGGCCTTCGGCGATCTTCTTGCCATGGTCCAGTACCAGAAGGCGCGAGCACAGGCGCTCGGCTTCGTCCATGAAGTGCGTGGTCAGCAGAATCGACTTGCCTTGCTGCAGCAGGAGTTGCAGCCGCTCCCACATCAGATGGCGGGCCTGCGGGTCCAAGCCGGTGGTGGGCTCGTCCAGCAACAGCAGGCGCGGGTTGTTGACCAGCGAGCGAGCCAGCGACAGGCGCCGTTTCATGCCGCCCGACAGCTCGCCCGGCTTGGCATCTGCCTTGTGGGTGAGGGCAGCGAACTCCAGCAACTGAGGCACTCTTTCGTCCATCACCGTACCCTTGATGCCAAAGTAGCGGCCGAAGACGCGCAGGTTTTCGGCACAGGTGAAGTCTGGGTCCAGTGTGTCGAACTGCGTGACCACGCCCAGCTGCGCCTTGATGGCCAGCGCATCGCGCGGCATGTGCAGCGGGGTGCCACCCGCTTTCGGATGGAAGTGCACCGCACCTCCATCGGGCGCCGCCAGGCCCAGGCACATGCGGATGGTGGTGGTCTTGCCTGCGCCGTTGGGGCCGATGACGCCCAGGCATTCGCCGGGGGCAATGGCAAACGACACGTCGTCGACCACGGTGGTTTCGCCATAGCGTTTGCGCAGGTTCAGGGCTTCAAAGAGTACGGTCATGGGTTGATTGTGTGCGATGCTGGCGCTCCCAGGGCGGCGGGGTGCCAAGAGCCCATTGGCCGGTTGCCGCGCCATGGTGTGGGGCAAGGATTTGTCGCGCAAGGCGCATGACGGAACGAAAGGGGATATGGGAATTGCTGTGCTGGACCTCGGTTATGTAGAGCTGCCGTTGGGCACACTGGATGCCACCCGGATCGAAGCGGTGTGGCGCTATGGCCTGGCTGCGGGGCAGCCGCAGCGGGTGCTGCCAGACGGCCGCATGGACCTGGTCGCGCATTGTGTGCTGCATCCGGACAGCTCTGTGGCGTCGGTCCGGCTGGTCGTGGCGGGCCCCGCCGACACGGCCACGCAGGTGGTGTTGCGCGCCAACACCGTGCTGGTGGGCGTGCGCTTTCACATGGGCTGGGGCGGTGTGTGCCTGGGGGTTGTGCCCCGCACGCTGCGCAACCAGGCCCTCACGGGGCCATGTGCCTTGGCGCTGCTGGGTCCGCTGGCCGATGCGGTGGTGCGCGCAGACACCGTGCCGCGTGCCCAGGCCGCCTTGTGTGCCGCGGTCAGTACGTTGGCTGCGCGGGCGGTGGTCACTGCCGCGCATGGCCGGGCACTCCAGGCCATCGCGCAGATGAAAAGGCGCATTCAGGCGGGAGCCTATGGCGATGTGCCGGGTGCAGAAAGTTCGTCGCGCACCCTGCGCCGGGACATTGTGGCGGTGGCCGGCTTCCCCCTTCGGACCCTATCGGGTGTTTTGCGTTTCCAGCGGGCCCTGGAGCTGCTGGATGCCGGAGGTGGCCCGCTCAGCGGGGTGGCCGTGGCGGCTGGTTACACCGATCAGGCGCACATGACCCGGGAGTTCCGCCGGTTTGGCGGCTTTACGCCCACAGTGCCGCCACCGGCTCCGCTGGTCCGCTTGTTCGGATAAAAACGGCTCCGAATCGGTAGGGCCTTCCTCGGGCTGCGATTGGAGCGTGGCCGAAACGTTCAAGACGCAAACCTTGCCCAGGGCCAGACTGTGGGTTTCTGATTGCCCCAATGCCATGCACAGCCAACCCCTTTTCCAGCTGGAAGACCCCCATGCCATCCACCACCTCATGCGCGTCTATCCATTGGCCACGGTGGTGGCCGTGACGCGCCAGGGGCTGGAGGCGAATCTGCTGCCCCTGGAACTCTGCACCGAAGAGGGTGGACCCACACGGCTGCGGGGACATGCGGCGCGGGGGCACCCGCTGCTGCAGCCGGGCATGAACGGCGCCGAGGTGCTGGCCGTTTTTCAGAGTCCCAACGCCTACATTTCACCGCGCTGGTATGTGAATGGCCAGCGCAGCGGCCGCCTGGCACCCAGCTGGAACTATGCGGCTGTCGAGGCGCGGGGGCGCCTGCGCTGCGTCGATTGCCGTGACTGGCTGCAGGCCCACCTGCAGGCGCTCACGCTCTCGCAGGAGGCCCGGCGCGACGCGCCGTGGCTGCTGGAGCATGCCGACTCCGGGTTTGTGGAAGAGGTCGCCCGGCGTTTGCGGGGTTTTGAAATCGATATCGATCATCTGACGGGAAAACGGTTCCTGTCGCAGCAACGCACCGAGGCGGATCGGCGTAGCCTGATCGAACACCTGTCCAAGGAGGGCTCGGGCGCCGCGCACGATGTGGCCCGGCTAGTGGTTCCGTGAGGGGCATGAAAAAAGGCTGCTAGCGCTTATTTGTCAAACGCTCTTTGCTACTCAAAAAATAGCATTCACCTCCTGGTGCAAGGCTCAGGATGCCGCCATCAACCGGCCGCGGCCTGCGGTTTTTGCCTCGTACAACGCACCGTCGGCACGGGCCATGAGTTCGGCCAGGCCCGATTCGCCAGGCTCCATCACGGCCATTCCGGCGCTGTAGTCCAGCGCAAAGCCCAGTTCTGCCACGCTGGCCGCATGCAGACGCCGACGAAGGCGCCGGTCGAACGACAGGCCTGCCGGGGCGCTGTTGTGCAACAGCAGCACGCCAAACTCCTCGCCGCCCAGTCGTCCTACCAGGTCGCCGCTGCGGCTCGTGTCGCCCAGCAGCCGCGCAAATAGCTGCAGGGCTCGGTCCCCGGCCTCATGTCCTTGGGTGTCGTTGACGCGTTTGAAGTGGTCCAGGTCCAGCATCAATGCAGTCATGGGCAACTGGTGGCGGATGGCGTGGGCCAGAAGGCTGACCCCCTGCGTGGTGAAGCCGCGCCGGTTGAGCAGGCCCGTCAGGCCGTCGGTCATGGCCAGCGTGCGCAGCTTCTGCTCGGCCTCGTAGCGCCAAGCCACCAGCACGGCGACGGTGCCAAGCACCAGGCTCACATTGGTGGCCAGGGCTGCGGCCAAGTTGATTGGGTGGGGGGTGCGGAAACTCGGGTATTGGTCGGTAAAGGCACCCAGCAGCCCGCGCGCCAGCGTGAAAGCGGCCGACGTGAGCAGGCAGCCCAGCAGCAGCGCGCGCCAGCGCCCATCTGCCAGCACGCGCGGGTACAGCGTGGCGCGCGCCACGATGCACAGAATGACCGCCATCAGCCCGTTGGCCCAGCCCACGCGCCATGCGTAGTGGCCAAACCCCAGCGTGTAGCCCAGTGGTGCCAGGACCACCAATGCCAGCAGCACGCGCCGCAGCGGGCGTGGGCCCAGCCACTCTTCCAGGGCCCGGTACAGCATCCACTGCGCTGCTGCATTGCAGGCAATCGACACGGTGGACAGCGCCTGGTCCCACAGGGTGGACGAGGCAATGATGGCGGCCCAGGCTACGGCCTGCAGCAGCATGCTGGCTTGCACATGGCGGGCTGCGCGGCCTACGTCCCGGCCCATGATCATGGGCAGCGCGGCCGAGATCATGAACAGGTTGGCCGCCATGACGGCCATCAGCGTCAAAAAATCCAGTGGCATGGGTCGAATCGGCCCCGTGATTCGGGGTGTTTACTGGAAGGCGACTTCGGCAAAACTGCGCAGCTTGCGGCTGTGCAGCCGGTCCACGCCACCGTTGCGCAGGATTTCGATGGCGCGCATGCCGATGCGCAGATGCTGGTCCACACGCTCGCGGTAGAAGTGGTTGGCCATGCCGGGCAGTTTGATCTCCCCATGCAGGGGCTTGTCGCTCACGCACAGCAGGGTGCCGTAGGGCACGCGAAAGCGAAAGCCGTTGGCGGCGATGGTGGCGCTTTCCATGTCCAGCGCCACGGCGCGGCTCTGGCTGAAGCGGCGCTGGGGCGTGTTGTCGGGCAGCAGCTCCCAGTTGCGGTTGTCGGTGCTGGCCACGGTGCCGGTGCGCATCACGCGTTTCAAATCCGCGCCGCTGATCTGCGTGATGTCGGCCACGGCCTGCTGGAGTGCCAGCTGGATCTCGGCCAGCGCCGGGATGGGAACCCACAGCGGCAGGTCTTCGTCGAGCACATGGTCTTCGCGCACGTAGGCGTGGGCCAGCACGTAGTCGCCCAGCCGCTGGCTGTTGCGCAGGCCCGCGCAGTGGCCCAGCATCATCCAGGCGTGCGGGCGCAGCACGGCGATGTGGTCGGTGATGGTCTTGGCGTTGGCGGGGCCGACGCCGATGTTGACCATGGTGATGCCGCTGCTGTCCGCGCGCACGAGGTGGTAGCCAGGCATTTGCGGCAAGCGCGGCGGGGCCACGCCCAGTTCGTCGCCGGGCTGGGCACTCAATCCCACGCGGCGGGTCACAACATTGCCCGGCTCGATGAAGGCGATGTACTCGCTGTCGGGTTTGGCCATCTCGGCATGGCCCAGGCGCACGAATTCGTCGATGTAGAACTGGTAGTTGGTGAACAGCACGAAGTTCTGGAACCACTCGGGTGCCGTGCCGGTGTAGTGGCGCAGGCGGTGCAGCGAGTAGTCCACGCGTGGTGCGGTGAACAGCGACAGGGGTTGTGCCTCGCCCGGGCGGGCTTGCCAGGTGCCGTTGGCAATGCCGTCGTCCATGGCTGCCAGGTCGGGCAGGTCGAACACGTCGCGCATCAGCATGCGGCGCTCGGGTGTCAGCGTGCCCTCGATGTGGTCGTGCTCGGCAAATGAGAAGTGGATCGGAATGGGGTGGGCACTGGTGCCCACTTCCAGCTCCACGTTGTGGCTGGCACGCAGCAGACGGAACTGCTCGGCGTAGTAGTGGGCAAACAGGTCGGGCCGGGTGAGGGTGGTTTCGTAGCGCCCGGGGCCCTCCACAAAGCCATAGGCCAGCTTGGTATCGGCCCGCGCCACCGTGGTGGTGTGCACCCGCACAAAGGGGTAGAACGCGCGCACGGCGCCTTCGGGCGTTTCACCCGCCACAAAACGCTGCATGGCGTCGCGCAGGTGGCCAATCTGTTGCTGGTAGATGCGCTGCACCTGGGCCAGTGCGTCGGCCGGGTCGGTGTGGCGGGTGGGGGCGATGAAGTCGGGGATGAGGGGCATGCCCCTATTGTCCACAAGCCGGGAACGTGTTTGTGTGACGGGCCTCGGGAAAGGGAGCTGAACAGGTCCTCACGCCGAAAAATCGCGCATCCAGCGCTGGAGCGCCTCGGCGTCCAGTGGCACGGACACCACATGCCCCTGGATCAGGTCGCACCCCAGGTCCTTGAGCAATTGCACCTGTGCCGGGGTTTCAACCCCCTCGGCCACGGTCTTGAGCTGCAGGCTGCGGGCCATCTGGATGATGGCCGTGACAATGGCCACGTCGTCGGGGTTGCCGGGCGTGTCCACCACAAAAGACCGGTCGATCTTGAGGCTGTCGATGGGGTAGCGCTTGAGGTAGGCCAGCGACGAATACCCCGTGCCAAAGTCGTCGATGGAGATGCCCACGCCCAGCGCCTTGAGGGCGTTGAGGGTGTCCAGCACCTGGCCGGTCTGGTGCATCAGCACGGATTCGGTCAGCTCGATGCCCAGGTACTGCGGCGCCAGGCCGGTATCGCGCAGCACGGCCGCGATCTCGCCAGCCACATCGCGCTGGCGAAATTCGAGCGCCGACAGGTTGATCGCCACCGGCACCAGGGCCAGGCCCTTGTCCTGCCAGGCCTTGAGCTGGCGGCAGGCTTCGCGCATCACCCAGCGGCCAATGGGGGTGATGAGGCCGCGCGATTCCGAAAACGTGATGAACTCGTCTGGCCCCACCAGGCCGCGCTGCGGGTGGCGCCAGCGCACCAGCGCCTCCAGGCCCTGCAGGGAGCCGTCTTCCAGGCAGATCTGCGGCTGGTAGTGCAGCACAAAGGCGTTGTCCACAATGGCCTCGCGCAGCAGGCGCTCGTGCTGCAGCACGTCGATGGCGCTGGCCTCCATGCTGGGGGTGTAGAACTGGCGGTTGCCGCGCCCGCTGTCCTTGGCGTGGTGCATGGCCGCATCAGCGCAGCGCAGCAGCGCATCACCGGTGGCGGCATGTTCCGGGAAAAGGCTGATGCCGATCGAGGGGGATACCGTCAGCGGCACCTGGCCCAGGGTGAACACGCCGTGCATGGACTCCAGCAGCTTGTCGGCCACCCGGGCGGCATCGTCGGGGCCCTGCACATCGGTCAGCACCACCACAAACTCGTCGCCGCCCAGCCGCGCCACCACGTCGGCGTCGCGCACGCCCTGGCGCAGGCGTTCGGCCACATTGCACAGCAACTGATCGCCCGCATGGTGGCCCAGCGAATCGTTCACCGTCTTGAAATGGTCCAGGTTCACAAAAAGTACGGCTGCACGGCCATGGCGCCTGCGGGCCAGCGAAAGCACCTGCGACAGCTGCTCCATCAGGAAGTGCCGGTTGGGCAATTGCGTGAGGGTGTCGTGCAGCGCAATGAAGGCCTCGCGCTCCTGCGCCTGCTTGCGCGCGGTGATGTCCCGCACCACCACGATGCGGTAGTCCGCATGGTGCATCGGCATGGTCTTGCCCACCACTTCCACGGGAATGGCGTGGCCATCCTTGTGGCGGATGGTGACCTCGTAGGGGTCTTCGCGCCCGGTGCGCGTGTAGTCGAGTGCCACGGCCCGCCATTCGGGGCTGATGAAGTGGAAGATCGAGACGCCCACCACCTCCTGCAGCGCATAGCCTGTCAGGCGGGTGAGTGCCTCGTTGCCGTCGGTGATGATGCCGTCGCGGTGGAACACGATGGCCTCGTCCGTAGCCTCGGTGAACTTGCGCATGCGCTCTTCGCTCTGGCGCACCTGGCGTTCCGCGCGCCAGCGTTCGGTGATATCGGTGATCAGCACAAACGAACCCAACTGTGCCGAGGTGGCGTCGAAGTGCGGGATCAAGTTGACCTCGATCATGCGGACCTCGCCGTTGGGAAGCGTCTGCTCGCGCGTGTACTTCACGTGTTCGCGGCGGGTGGACCGCTCCACATGCGGCTGGATCGCCTGCCAGGCTTTGTCGCCAATGGCCTGCTGCACCGTGAGGCCCAGGATGGATTCGGTCGTGTGGCCGTTGTAGGCCGCGTAGCCCTGGTTGGCGAACTGGCAGCGCAGTGCGGGCACATCGTAGTAGGCCATCAGCGCGGGTATGGAGTCGGCGATCAGGCGCAGCAGCGAGTCGCTAGAGCCCCCTTGCCCGGGGGGATTGGCTGCGTTGGTTGAATCTGGCATATCCCACCCGATGCTGAGAGCGTGTCCCCATCCCGATTGCACGGCAAAGCGGCCCCGTGCAGGCCGCAAATATGTTCTTTCGGTTATAGCCGATACGCCTTACGCGTGCGTAAGGTAGTTGCCCGGATACCGGGGTCTCAATCGCTGGGGCCGGATAATCGGCCCATGACCTCCAAAGAAAACCAAGCCAGCACTGATTTCAGCGCGCTGGCCCTGAGCCCTGCCACGCTGGCCAACCTGCAGCAGCTGGGCTACACCACGATGACGCCCATCCAGGCGGCCAGCCTGCCCCCTGCCTTGCTGGGCAAGGATTTGATCGCCCAGGCCAGTACCGGCAGCGGCAAGACCGCGGCCTTTGCCCTGGCGCTGCTGGCCAACCTCAATCCCCGCCGTTTTGCGGTGCAGGCCCTGGTGCTGTGCCCCACGCGCGAACTGGCCGACCAGGTGACCAGCGAAATCCGCCGCCTGGCGCGGGCCGAAGAAAACATCAAGGTCGTGACCCTGTGCGGCGGTGTGCCGCTGCGTGCGCAGACGCTGAGCCTGGAGCATGGCGCGCACATCGTGGTGGGCACCCCCGGCCGCGTGATGGACCACCTGGAGCGCCAGCACCTGAGCCTGGAAGCGCTGAACACCCTGGTGCTCGACGAGGCCGACCGCATGCTCGACATGGGCTTCTTCGACGACATCGTCGTGGTAGCCAAGCAGTGTCCCAAGGAGCGCCAGACGCTGCTGTTTTCGGCCACGTACCCCGAGGGCATCGCCAAGCTCAGCGCCCAGTTCATGAAGTCGCCCGTGCAGATCACCGTGCAGGCCCAGCATGCCGAGGGCAAGATCGAGCAACGCTGGTACGAGGTGAAAAACAGCGAACGCCTGCACGCGGTGTCGCAGCTGCTCAACCACTTCCGGCCTGAATCGTCCATTGCCTTTTGCAATACCAAGCAGCAGTGCCGCGACCTTGTGGGCGTGCTGCAGGCCCAGGGCTTCAGCGCGCTGGCGCTGTTTGGCGAGCTGGAACAACGGGAGCGCGACCAGGTGCTGGTGCAATTTTCCAACCGCAGCTGTTCGGTGCTGGTGGCCACCGACGTGGCCGCGCGCGGCCTCGACATTGCCAACCTGGCCGCCGTGATCAACGTGGACGTGACGCCCGACGCGGAGGTGCACATCCACCGCATCGGCCGCACCGGCCGGGGCGATGCCGAGGGCCTGGCGCTGAACCTGGCCAGCCTGGACGAGATGGGTTTTGTGGGCAAGATCGAAGTGCTGCAGGGCCGCGAGTCGCGCTGGTTCCCGGTGGCGGAACTGACACCCACGGGCAGCGGCCCGCTGGTGCCGCCGATGGTCACCATCCAGATCATCGGTGGCCGCAAGGAGAAGATCCGTGCGGGTGACGTGCTGGGCGCGCTGACCGGAGAGATGGGCTACACCCGCGAACAGATCGGCAAGATCAACGTGAACGACTTCTCCACCTACGTGGCGGTGGACCGCGCCATCGGCGCGCAGGCGGCGCAGCGCCTGAACCAGGGCCGCGTGAAGGGCAAGACCGTGAAGGCGCGGCTCGTCACGGACTGAGTCGCCAACGTGGGGCCAGCGCCGCTGCGCGGAGGCTGGCTGCGCTGGTAGTAGGTGAATATTTGGGTGAAAACGGCCTTCAGCGCTTGATGGGCGTCATTTGTTGCTATCTATTCGATAGTTAATAAGTCCTGCCCGGCGACGGATTATTCCCGCAGCTGTTTTTTTACACCGTCTGCGGTATTTGCGCGTTGCATCAAGACCTATAGAGGACTATAGTTCTTGGTATGACCACATCCCACAAAGTTGTTGCCTTTGACAGTGTCCCGGGCCTAAGCCGCTACGCCGCCCTGGCTGCTGCACTGCGTGCCCGCGTGGTGGCCGGGGAATGGCCGCCCGGCTCGGCCCTGCCGGCAGAAAGCCTGCTGGCCACGGAGCACCAGGTGGCGCTGGGCACCATGCGCCGTGCACTGGAACTTCTGGTGGCGGAAGGCCTGGTCGAGCGCGTGCACGGCCGGGGCACCTTTGTGCGCCAGGGCATTGCCGGTGCGTCGATGCTGCGGTTTTTCCGGTTTGACAGCGGCAGTGGCGAAATGCCGCGCTCGCGCATCCTGTCGCGCCAGCGCGTGGCGGCACCGGCCGCCGTGGCCCGCAGGCTGGGCCTGGCCACGGGCGAGATGGTGCTGCGGTTGCAGCGTTTGCGCCTGCTAGCCGACCTGCCTTGTCTGCTGGAGGACCTGTGGCTGCCGCTGGATGTGTTCGCGCCCCTGTCCGAAGGCAGCACCGCCGACTGGGACGACCTGCTGTACCCCATGTTCGCGCGCCGCTGCGGCGTGCATGTGCACCGCGCCGTGGACGACATTGGTTTTGCTGTGCTGACAGCCCCGCAGGCCAGCCACCTGGGGCTGGCCGCAGGCCATCCGGGCGTGGTGGTGCACCGGGCCGCCTACGACCTGGGAGGGCGCTGTGTCGAATGGCGCACCACGCGCGGCGATGCACATGCCTTTCACTACACCGTGACTATTACGTGAGCGGCAACCCCTGAGCACTGCCCGGGCCTGGCAAGCCAGTTCCACAGCGCCTACTGGCTTGGGGTTCCCCAGCTTCAGGTGCGGCCCCCTGAACGACTGAAGACTCAACCAAGGAGACCTGTATGCACCATCTGTCCGATCCTCTGAACCCCCCTGGCCTGTCGCGCCGCGCGGCGCTGGCTGCCGTGGGCGCCACCCTGGCCGCCCCCTGGGTGCACACCCGCGCAGCGGGCGTAGGCGGCGGACGCACCGTGACCCTGGTTGTCTCCTACCCGGCAGGCGGCGGTGCCGACCTGATGGCCCGCATCATCGCGCCCCGCATGGCCGAAGCGCTGGGGCAGGGCGTGGTGGTGGACAACAGGCCCGGCGCCAGCGGCCAGCTGGCTGCATCGGCCGTGGCCCGTGCCACGCCCGATGGCACCACACTGCTGCTCGATGCGTCGTCGTTCGCCGTCAATCCATCGCTGTATCCCAAGCTGCCCTACGACAGCAACACCGCCTTTGTGCCGCTGGCCGTGTTGGCGACCTTTCCGAACGTGCTGGTGTGCCATCCAGGCTTCGGCGTCAACTCCGTCAAGGAGGTCATCGCACGCGCCAAAGCCAAGCCCGAGGACGTGGCCTATGCGTCGTCCGGCAATGGCTCGGCCCAGCATCTGGCCGGGGCGCTGTTTGAAGAGCGCACGGGCGTGCGCCTGTCCCACATTCCATACCGTGGAGGCGGCCCTGCCATGAACGACGTGATGGGCGGGCAGGTGCCGCTGTTTTTTGCCAATTTGGCCTCGTCCCTGGGTCACATCCAGGCAGGCAAGCTGCGCCCGCTGGCGGTAACCAGTGCGTTGCGCGCCCGTTCGCTGCCCGATGTCCCCACCATGGCTCAGGCCGGCGTGGCCGACTACGAAGTGCTGGAGTGGAATCCTGTGCTGGCCCCGACGGGCATTGCGCCTGAGGTGCGCACGCAGCTGGTCCATGCCATCCGCAAGGCGCTGGCTGACCCCGAGGTGCTGGGCCGCATCCGCGCGCTGGGCGGCGATGCCTTTCCCGATGCGACCCAGGCCAGTGCAGGCAAGTTCATCCAGGCCCAGCAAGCGCAGTGGGGCAAGGTCATCCGCGAGCGCAAGATCGTGGTGGGCTGACCCATGGGTGCGCTGGCCACATCCGCGCCGTTGCGGGACGCCCAGGAGGGATGGGACACGCACGTGCATGTCTTTGACGCAACCGCCCCGGTCCAGGCCGGGCACTACCAGCCTATTCACCAGCCCCTCGAACGCATAGAGGCCGAAGCCGCGCGGCTGGGTGTCGGGCGTCTGGTGCTGGTGCAGCCCAGTGTGTATGGCACCGACAACCGGCTGGTGCTCGACGCCCTGGTGCGCGAACCGGGGCGGCACCGCGCAGTGGTGGTGGTGGAGACAGACATTGCCGACGACGCGCTACAGACCATGCATGCACTGGGCGTGCGCGGCGTGCGTTTCAATCTGGTGTCCCCCGTGGGCAACGGGGCGCAGGCCATGCAGGCACTGGCGCCCCGCCTGAAGGTACTGGGCTGGCATGTGCAGTGGTATGCGGCACCGGCCCAATTGGCGCAGATTGCCCAGCTGCATGCGCAAACGGGACTGCCCTGCGTGCTGGACCATCTGGCGGGAATGCATGCGGCCCTGGCGCAGGACGATACGGCCTGGCGGGCGCTGGCAAGGCTGGCCGACCTGGGCGCGTGGGTCAAGCTGTCGGGCTGGTACCGCTTGCAGGCCGCGGCACCCTATGCTGAATTGCACGGTGCGATCCGCCGCGTGGCCGGGTTAATGGGCGAGCGGCTGGTGTGGGGTTCGGACTGGCCACATACTGCATTTGCACCGGACGCGATGCCCGCCTACACGAGTGTGTGGGAGCCGGTGGTGAATGCCCTGGGCGCGGCGCACGCCAGCAGGGTGCGCATTGCGGGCGCAGAGTTGTACCGCTGAAGTGGGGGAATGCATCGGCGCGGACGCATCCCGCAAACCTACCTGGCGCCTGCTGCTTCCAGCATTCGTACCATGGCGCTGAAACCCCGCTGGCGCGCCAGTTGCAGTGGCGTGTTGCCCTGCCGATCGGTCAGCGTGTGGCTGGCACCCGCTTGCAGCAGGGCCTGCAGGGTGGCCTGGTGGCGCGGGCCGCCGTTGCCCAGCACGATGGATTCGATCAGTGCCGTCCAGTGCAGGTTGTTCACATGGTCCAGCGGGGCGCCGGCTGCAACCAGCTGCCGCACCACGCCGTCGTGCCCCAGGTGCGCCGCCGCGATGAGGGCGGTGCCATCGTAGCGGCTGGTCACCTGCTTCGCGCTGGCGCCCAGTTGCAGCAGCAGCCGCAACGTGGCCTCGTCGTCGGCCACGGCGGCAATGGTCACGGCGTCGTAGCGGTCGTTTTCCAGCAGGTCCAGCTGGGCACCGGCCTTGGCGAGGGCGCGAACCGCCTCGGCCTGCCGTGCGTACGTGGCCACATGCAACGGCGTGCGACCCTGCGCGTCGCGGGCGTTCAGATCACCCTTTGCGGCAATCAGCTTGTTCAGCGCGGGCAAGTCGCCCCGCGCTGCGGCTGCATGCAGGCCCTGGTAGGCCGCTGTTTCGGCAGCCGTGGGAGGCACCTGGGCGAGGGTGGGGCCGGCGCAGGCCAGCGCAATGGCCAGCGCGTATGCAAGGTTCCAGTGCTTCATGGGTGCTTCCGATGGCGTGCGTTGTAGATGCAGGTAGGAAATTACTTCAGCAGATCCTGCACCTTGGCGATACCCGCCACGGCACATTGCTCGTCCAGGTGGCCGCCGGGCGCGCCGCCCACGCCCACGGCGCCAATCACTTCATTGCCCGCCTTCACGGGCACGCCGCCGCCCAGCAGCAGGTAGCCGGGGATCTGGCCCAGGTTGGCGGCTGCGGGGTTCTTCTGTGAGCCTTCCATGATGGCCAGCGTGGTGTTCTTGGCAGATGCCGAGGTGTAGGCCTTCAAACGGCTGGCTTCCAGCGTGTGGGGGCCTGCGTTGTCGGCGCGCTGCACGGCGCGCACGGTGCCTGCACGGTCCACCACGGTAGCGGTCACGTTGTAGCCGTTGGCGCTGCAGGTGGCGACGGTCTGGGCGGCGATCTGTGTGGCCAGGTCCAGCGACATGTTCTTTTCGGTGCGCACGCCTTCGGCATGGGCTGCGGCGGTGGCGATCAGGGACAGGGTGAGGGCGGCTACGGTGGTGAGGCGGTTTTGCATGGTGTTCTCCGGTGTTTGTGTGTCGGCTCCACCCGTTGTGGCGCCGTGGGAGAACTGTAGAAATTGCCGCCGTTTCTGGCTATTCGTGCCGCTACGTTCACCCCTCCGTAGAACTACGCAGTGCTGGTTGGGTCAGGACGCATCCACCAGCGCCGCATAGCGCCGGATGAGCTGTGCCAGCGACTCCGCCCCCAGCTTGCCAAACAGGTTGGCGCGGTGGGTTTCTACCGTGCGGGGCGAAAGCTCCAGCGCCCGGCCGATTTCCTTGTTGGTCAGGCCCTCGACGATCAGGCCCAGCACTTCGCGTTCCCGGGCCGACAGTTGCGCAAAGCGCTCGCGCGCCTGCTGGTCGGCCTGGTGGCGCTCGCGGGATCGCACATGCTGGCGCACCGCGTTCTGCAGGGCTTCGATGAGCACTTCGTCGTCCACGGGTTTTTCCAGAAACTCCGCCGCCCCGGCTTTGAACGCGCGGCGGCACATCTCCACCGTGCCGTGGCCGGTCAGCAAAATCATCGGCTGGTCCACGCCCTGCGCCAGCAACTGCTCCAGCACCGTGAGGCCGCTGATACCGGGCATGCGCACGTCGAGCACGATGGCGCCAATGCTCGCGCGGTCAAACCCCGCCATGAACGATTGCGGGTCGGCCCAGGTCTGCACGCGCAGGCCCACGGTGCTGATGAGCAGGCCCAGGCCGTCGCGCACGGCGGCGTCGTCGTCCACCAGGTGGATCAGGGGCGAGAGGGAGGGGGCGCTATCGGTCATTGGTGGGCGGCGCTGTGGGCAAGGTCAGCACAAACTCGGCGCCCCGATGGGCTTGGGTGGGCACAGGTGCTTCAGGTGCCAAGGTCAACTGCGCACCCATGGCCTGCGCCAGGCTTTCGCACAGTGTCAGGCCCAGCCCCAGTCCACCGGCGCGCGTGGTGTAGAAAGGTTCGAACAGGTGCTGGCGTGCCTCGGGCGGTATCCCAGGGCCGTGGTCGCGCACCGACAGGGTCACGTGCCCGGCATCCGCGCGCACCATGGTGATGTGCAGCTGGCGTTCGGCGGGCGGCACCTGCTCCAGCGCCTGCAGTGCATTCATCAGCAGGTTGTGGATGATCTGCTGCAGGGCCACGGGCTCGGCCAGCGCGGTGGGCAGGTCGGTGGCAGTGGCTATGTTGGGCACCACACCGCGTTGGGCCAGCTCGGGCTCCAGCAGGTGCAGCGCGTCGTGCACTGCCGCAGGCAGGGCCAGTGGCTGGGCCTGGCCCGCCAGATCAGGGCGTTCCACCAGGCGGCGCAGGCGGCCCACCACGGTGGAGGCGCGGCGCGCTTGCTCCACGGCACGGGCCATGGCGGTCTGGGCGGTGTCGAGATCGGGCGGGTCATCGGCGAGCAGGCGCTGGGCGGCCTGGGTGCTGGACAGCAGGGCGGTCAGCGGCTGGTTCAGCTCGTGCGCCATGCCCGCTGCCAGTTCGCCCAGCGTGTTCAGCCGCGCCACCTGGCCCAGGCGCAGCAGTTCTTCCGCGCGCTGGCGGGCCACGCGCTGGCGCCACAGGGCGCGGCCTGCCGCCCACAGGGCTGCCGTCAGCAGGCACCAGCCGAGCATGCCCCACCAGGGCAGCTCGTGCGGGCTCACGCTGCGGCGGGCCACCACGTCCAGCGGCTGGCTGGGCGCGGCCAGCAGTTTGTGGAAGTCGTAGGTGCGGATGCCGCTGCCCAGGTCTCCCCGGCCCGGCTGCACAAAAAAGGCCTCGCCACCACGCTCCAGCGTCACGCGCACAGGGCTGGTGGTGATGTCCATGGGCCACTCGTCGGCCGGGGTGGTGGTGCGCAGGTCGATGTGCAGTGCATAGCTGGCGGGCATGCCTGCCAGCACCAGGTAGTAGCGGCCTGCTGGCAGATTCAGCCCCGCCATGGCGGCATGGCCGGTGCGGCGCGAGGTGGCCTCTGCCGAAGCCAGCTCTGCCTGCAGCGCGGCGGGCCAGTCGCGTTGCGCAGTGCGCTGCAGCACCGCCAGGATCTGGGGGTACACCGAGGTCAGGCGAGGCAAGGGCGATGTGCTGTTGTCACCTGCTGCTGCGGCAGGCTGCAGCAGCGCCAGCGTGGCCATGATGGCGTCGTGCTGCACCACCCGCTGGCTCAGGAGCCGGTGCACGATGCGGGCGTCGGTCTCGAACGCTGCCTGCAATTGCTGCAATCGGGCCACCGCCAGCCAACTGGCCCCCGCGCAGGCGACCACGACCCACAGCAACAGGCTAGGGAGGTGCAGGGTGCGGTGCGAAAGAAGGCGGCGGCGCCATGCCGGGGTCATGCGCGGATTCTGGCATGGGGATGTTTTGGAGAGCTTGCGGTGCCAACGGTTAAAGCAGTTCTTAAGACGGCTCTGGTGTAATTCTCAATCCGGTTCCTTGCGCTCTTCAAATACTTCCAATGGCTCCTTCCCCCACCAAGTCACACCACTGGCTCACACCTCGCAACTTGCTGTGGGCGTCGATTGCGGTGGCGGTGGTCACCATCGCGCTCAAGACGCTGGCCTGGGTGGTTACCGGCTCGGTGGGGTTGTTGTCCGACGCCATGGAGTCGTTTGTGAATCTTGCCAGTGCCATGTTTGCGTTGGCGATGGTGACGGTGGCCGCAAGGCCTGCGGATGACGACCACCCCTACGGCCACCACAAGGCCGAATATTTTTCTTCGGGGTTCGAGGGCATCCTCATCGTGGGGGTGTCGGCGGGCATCTTGTGGGCGGCGGGCCATCGGCTGATGGACCCACAGCCCATCGAGCAGGTGGGTTGGGGTCTGGGCCTGTCTGTGCTCAGCTCGGCGCTCAACGGCTTTTTGGCATGGCTCATGTTCCGCTCGGCGCGCGAGCACCGCTCCATCGCGCTGGAGGCCGATGCCCGCCATCTCGTGACCGACGTGTGGACCTCGGCAGGCGTGCTGGTAGGCATTGCCGGTGCAGCCGTCACGGGATGGCTGTGGCTCGATGCCCTGGCGGCGATCGCTGTGGCGCTCAATATCCTGAAAGAGGGCCTGGAGCTGGTCTGGCGCTCGTCCCAGGGCCTCATGGACTCGGCGGTGGAACCCGAGGTGCAAGCCACCATCGACGCCACGCTGCAGCAGTTCGTATTGGCGCAACCGCCCGGCGCCGTGCGGTTTGACCATGTCTCCACCCGCCGTGCTGGCCAGCGCCAGTTTGTAGACATGCACCTGCACATGCCCGCCCACTGGACCCTGGGCCACGCCGCCGAACTGCGCGGCCAGGTCGAGCGCGCGCTGATGACGGCCGTGCCCGGCTTGCGTGCCACCATCGAGCTGCTGCCCACCGATGTGGAAGCGCATTTTGACGACCCGAAGGATGAAATGAAGTGATCAGTGTCTTGCAACGTGTGCGCGAAGCGCGAGTCGACGTGGAAGGGCAGACCGTGGGCGCCATTGGCATGGGCCTGCTGGTGCTGGTGTGTGCCGAGCGCGGCGATACCGAGGTCGAGGCCAACAAGCTGCTGGCCAAGCTTCTCAAGCTGCGTATCTTTTCGGACGACGCAGGCAAGATGAACAAAAGCGTGCAGGACGTGGCGGGCGGCCTGCTGCTGGTCAGCCAGTTCACTCTGGCGGCAGATACCACGGGCGGTAACCGCCCGAGCTTCACACAGGCCGCTGCGCCTGAAGAGGGGCGGCGGTTGTTTGACTACTTGGTGCAGTGTGCCCGCGCCGCCCATCCCATCGTGCAGACGGGCCGGTTCGCCGCCGAGATGCAGGTGCACCTGATCAATGACGGGCCGATCACCATTCCGTTGCGCATGGCACCCGCCGCTGTGGCATGAGACTGGCCAGCTGCTGCATTCCTGCAGCGCACATACCCCTCGTGAAAGGGTGCGTGTTCGGGGCGCCGCCGGTGCGTCCTGCGCAATGTCTGTAGGCTCGGGCAACCGCTTTTCCTATCTTCTGAGCCATCTGCCTGCCCAGCCGTGACTGAATCCACCACTCACCCGTCTGTCGGGCCTCTGCCGCCTCCGCGCACCTTGTGGGCCATGTACCTGTGCCTGCTGTCGGCCTTTGCGCTGAGCCAGGCTTACCGCACCGTGACCAGCATCATCGCCACGGGCCTGCAGGCAAACTTTGGCATTTCACCGGACTCTTTGGGCGCGTTCGCAGCTTTGTTTGGCCTCTCCTTCGGCGTGGCCCAACTCCTCATGGGTATCGGTATGGACCTGTATGGCCTGCGCCGCACTGTGCTGGTGGCTTTCCCTCTGGCGGTGCTGGGGGCAGCAATGTCGGCCATGGCGCCCAGCTACGGCTGGCTGATGTTGGGGCAACTGCTGATCGGTGTGGGCTGTTCTCCCGCGTTCCTGGCCTGCACCGTTTTCATCTCGCGCCACTTTCCCGCGCAGCGTTTCGCATTTTTCTCGGGTGTGGGCATGGGCGTGGGCGGGTTGGGGCTTCTCTTTACCGGCACCCCGCTGGCCTGGATGGTTCAGCATTGGGGCTGGCGCACGGGCTTTGCGGTGCTGGCGGTGCTTTCGCTGCTGTCGTGGCTGCTGATTTTTCTGCGTGTGCATGAGCCCACATTGACGCTTGCATCGGAGCGCCCCCGCGAGTCATGGTCGCAGGCGGCGGGCCGATTCGGCAGCTTGTTCAAGGTGCCGCACACCTGGGGCATCCTGGTCCTGGGCATGTCCTGCTACGCGGCCTTCCTGACTTTGCGGGGTTTGTGGCTGGGACCTTTGCTGATGGGGCGCTACGGGTTTTCGCTCATCGAAAGCGGCAACGTTGCCCTGGTGCTGTCGTTGATCGCGCTGTTCGTGCCTGCAGCGTTCGGTCGCATTGATCCGGGGCCTGCCCGGCGGCGGCGTTGGATCACCAACTTTTCGCTGCTCATGGGTAGCCTGTTCTTGCTGATGGCCTTTCTGCACCATGCCACCGCCAATGTGGCGCTCATCTTCCTCATGGGGCTGCTGTCTGGCTATGGTGTGCTGCAGTATGCGGACGTGCGCTCCTCGTATCCCGCTGAAATGACGGGGCGTGCGCTGTCGCTGTACACCATGTCGATGTTCCTGGGCGTGGCGCTGATGCAGTGGCTCACCGGCTTGCTGGCCGCGTGGGCGCAGCGCCATGGATATGAGCCTTATCAAGCTGTCATGATCGGCATCGCCTGCATGCTGGCCGCCGCTTCCACCGCTTTTCGCTTCTTGCCACGCTCGCCGTTGTTGCAGCGCGCCGCCGTGTAGTTCATCAGCCGCGCAGGAAAAACAGCCCCGCCATTACAAGCCCCGTGGCCACAATCCCCCAGCGCAGCCACTGCGCCGGAATGCGCCGCGCCACCCGCGCGCCGCCGTAGCCGCCAGCGGTTGCTGCCACCATCATCATCAGCGCCTGCTGCCACAGCACCACGCCGCCAGCAGCGTAGATCGCCACGGCAATGGCGGTGAGCAGGGCTGACACCCAGTTCTTCAGGCCATTCATGGCGTGGAGGTTGGTCTGCCCCAGCAGACCGAACAGCGCCAGCAGCAGGATGCCCAGCCCGCCGTTGAAGTAGCCGCCATAGGCCGCCACTGCCAGCACCCCCACGGTGGCTTTGGTGGAGGAGGGGTGGCCACCCGCCATGGCCTTGCGCAACTGTGGCCCGAAGGCAAACAGCGCCGTGGCCGCCAGCAGCAGCCAGGGCACCACGCGGCGGAAGGTGGCGTCGGGCGTGACCAGCAACAGCGCCGCACCCGCCGCGCCGCCGATCAGCGACAACACCACCAGCAGCCGCATTGACAGGCCTGGTGGTGGGGCGGTGTCCTCGCGAAATCCCCAGGCTCCGGCCATGTAACCGGGCAGCAGTGCCACGGTGCCGGTGGCATTGGCCATGATTGGGGGTACACCGGTAAAGACCAGGGCCGGCAGCGTCAGAAAGCTGCCGCCCCCGGCGACGGCATTGAGGGCGCCAGCGACGAAGGCGGCGGTGAGCAGCAGGGCGGTGTTAAACATGCACCGATGGTAGAAGGCGGCGCAGCGGTCATTAGTACTGGCGCGGGTGCAACAGTTTTGTCTGCGTACATCCAAGGGCCAACGTCCACATGACAGTTCGTACCGTGTGGCGTTGGCGTTCCGGCTGGAGTTGTGGTCCTTTGCGCCATTGTCCACGGCGAAGCCTGAGGGCGCCGAGGGGCCGGAGGAGTCATCGCCACAGGCAGTCAACCAGCGTCAGCAGCGCGGCTGTAAAAAAGGGTGCCCCGGTACGGGAGATCGAAAGCATGGTGGTGCCCTTCTTCTGGAGGGCGGTCAGTAAAGATACAGCGCACCGTCGAACTGGCTGTCCGCTCCGACGGCCAGCGTGTGTCCATCGGCCGACAAGGCCAGGGTCCGGCCGAAGGCAAGCGACATATTGGTGCTCACGGGCTTTACATAGGCGCGCTGGTTCCAGGTGCTGCCGTCGCGGCGGTAGATATACGCGGCGCCTGCCTGCCAGACGGTGTTGTCGGCTTGGTTGCCATTGATGCCGGTGGCGCTGCTTGCCTCTTGGGGGGCGCCGACGGCCAGTGTGTTGCCGTCAAACGATAGCGCCAGGGCATTGCCGAACACGTCCCCGGTGTCGGTATTGCTGGCTTTGATATAGGCCTGCTGGTTCCAGCCGACGCCGCCTCGCGTGTAGACGTAGGCGGCCCCGGCTCCTTGTGCAGAGTTGTCACTCTGCACCCCCTGGATGCCCGTGGCCTTGCTGGCTTCGCCCTGCGCGCCCACAGCCAGTGTTGCCCCGTCCCCTGAAAGGGCGAGGCGATAACCGAAAAAGTCGTTGGCATCGGTGTTGCTGGCCTTGACGTAAGCCTGCTGGCTCCAGACGCTGCTGCTTCGCGTGAACAGGTATACGGCCCCCGCTTTGTTCGCGGACCTGTCTGTCTGGTTGCCGTTGATGCCCGTTGCCGCACTGCGTTCGCCCAGCGCACCAACCGCCAACGTGTTCCCATCGGCTGAGAGGGCAAGGCTGGTGCCAAATTGCTGGGCGTTGGCGATGACATTGATGAACCCGGGGGTTGTCACGTATTCGGGCGTCTGCTCGGTGTTGCTTGCCTTCACATAGGCCTGCTGGTTCCAGGTGTTCGCAAAACGGCTGAATACGTAAACGGCCCCGGCGGTTGGCATCATGGAATTCGTCTGGTCGCCATGGATGCCGGTGGCGTTGCTGGATTCACCCACCGCGCTTACGGCCAGTGTGTTGCCATCTGCCGCCAGCGCAACACTCCAGCCTAACGATTGGGCCACGCCGGTGTTGCTCGGTTTCACATAGGCCTGTTGATTCCATTGGCTGTTGTTGCGGGTAAAGACATACGCCGCTCCGGAGCTGCCCGGCTTGGAGGTATCCGTCTGGTCGCCGTTGATGCCCGTGGCACCGCCACGTTCCCCAATGGAGCCCACGGCCAACGTATTGCCGTCCGCCGACAGTGCCACACTGAAGCCAAATGACGTTTGGGACGCGGTATTGCTGGCCTTGATGTAAGCCTGCTGGGTCCAGCCGCCGCCGCTGCGCACAAACACCATCACGGCGCCGGAGTCGGACGCTGCGGCGTTCGCCGGATCCCCATTGATGCCGGTGGCGCCGCTGTCGTCGCCCGTTGCCCCCACGGCCAGGGTGCTGCCGTCTGCAGAGAGGGCCACGCTGCTGCCCCATCGTGCCGATAGGCCCGTGTGGTTAGGCTGAATCTGGCCAATGGCTTTCGTGAGGTTGGGCAGTAGCGCGGCGGTAAAGGCACCGCAGCCGCTGGCATCGCAGGCGCGAACGCGGTAGATGGCATTCACCCGCTCGTGCAGCAACTGGGATGTCAGACTGTGTGCGTAAGCGGTGGTTGTAAGGGCGCCGCCGATCTGCGCCGCTGGCTGGGAGCCCGTTGCGCCATCGGGGTCCTCGAACAGTTCATACCTTGATGCGTTAGGGCTGGCATTCCAGCTGAAGTTGTAGGCCTTGACGTCATAGCCCACGGTGAAGCCCGTGGGGGGCACGGGGCCTGAGGGCGCAGGATCAGAGGGCTCGGTGCTGCCGGAGCCACCGCAGGCCGTCAAAGCCAGCGCCAGGGGCGCAGCGAGCAACAATGCGCTCAGACGCCGGGGGATCCATGGCATGGTGGGTTTCCTGGTGGTGATGGCGCGTTGCTGCCCGGCGGAATGGTGCGTGTGGGTCTATCTGTGATCAGTACAGGTACACCGCGCCAACGCCCGCCATGCCCCCGGCGGATATGACGGGTGCCCCGCGGTTGTCGGCCTGGTTGCCCTGGATGCCCGTAGCCAGACTACCTTCACCCGTTGCTCCCACGGCCATCGTGGCCCCGTCCCCCGACAGTGCAATGCTGGCACCGAAGTGGTCCAAGGGGTCGGTGTTGCTGGCCTTCACGTACGCCTTCTGCGTCCAGGCGCTGCCGCTGCGCTGGAATATGTATGCAGCGCCTGCGGCCCCGGCCGACAGCTCAGCCTGGTTGGCGTTGAAGCCTCTTCCGCTGCCGGCTTCAGACGTCGAAGCCACGGCCAGCGTGTTGCCGTCGGCCGAAATCGCCAGGCTCGATCCGAACGCGGCATTGACCCCGGCTTTGCTGGGCTTAATGAAGGCCTGCTGACTCCAATTGGAGTTGCTGCGTGTGAACACGTAGGCGGCGCCAGCACCTATCAGAGAGCGCGGACCGGGTGCCTTGTTGATCCCGTCCGTGTCGCTGGATTCCTTGGGCGCACCCACGGCCAGGGTGTTTCCGTCGGCCGACAGGGCAACGCTGTAGCCGAAGGAGTCGAACGCGTCCGCATTGCTGGATTTCACGTAGGCTTGCTGGCTCCATTGACCGTCGCCGTTGTGGACAAATACGTAGGCGGAGCCTGAGAAGAGGGTGCCGGAGCCGTTCTGGTCGCCGTTGATGCCGCTGGACGTGCCGTGCTCATGTCTGGACCCTACAGCCAGCGTACGCCCGTCTTCCGACAGCGCAAGGGCGCTGCCGAACTGGGTCTGTTCGGCGGTGTTGCTGGCCTTGATGTAGGCCTGCTGGGCCCAGCTAGCGGGGGTGCGGGCGAACACATACACGGCGCCAGCAAATGGCGCGGACGTGTCTTGCTGGTTGCCATTGATCCCTTTGGCATTGCTGGTGTCACCTGGCGCACTCACCGCCAGCACGCGACCATCGGCAGACAGCGCCACGCTGCTGCCGAACTGGGCGGGGTAGCGCACGCCGAAGACCCCGAGTCCAATCACGATATCGGCCTTGGCCTGCGTATTGCTGGCCTTCACGTAGGCATGCTGGCTCCATGCGCCGCTGCTGCGCGTGAAAACGTAGGCGGCACCTGCGCCGGGGGCCAGGGCATTCGTTGGGTCGCCATCAACGCCTCTGGCATTGCTGGACTCGTCGGGTGCACCCACGGCCAGCGTGTTGCCATCGGACGAGAGCGAAACGCTGGTGCCAAACCGGGCGGTGGCAAGTGGAATGCTGCCAAACAGGAGGACTTCCCGGTTGTTGCTGGCCTTGATATAGGCCTGCTGGCGCCATCTACCGGAGGCCCGCGTGAAGACATACACGGCCCCGGCGGATCGGAGGGAGTTGTCGGCCTGGTCGCCATTGATGCCAGTAGATTTGCTGCCTTCATCAGGCGCCCCGACCGCGAGGGTGCTGCCATCGGCTGACAGCGTAACGCTAGCGCCGTACAAGCCCTTGCCCTGGTCACTGTTGCTGGCCTTGAAGTAGCCGATGGCCTTGGCCAGGTCAGGCACCACGGCGCTGGTAAAGGTGCCGCAGCCGCTGGCATCGCAGGCGCGCATTCGGTAGCTGGCGTTCACACGCTCGTACAACAGTTGTGCGGCCAGGCTGTGCGCGTAACTGGTGGGGGCGATGGCTCCACCCACCTGGGCTTCGGGCAAGGGGCCGAGGCCGTCTGGGTCCTCCACCAGTTCGTAGTGTGTGGCGCCTGCCGTGGAGCCCCAGTGGAAAAGGTAGCCCTTGGTGTCGTAGCTGACCGAGAAGCCGGAGGGGGCAGTTGTTTTGTCCAAAGACGCATCGCCACTGCCTTCACCACAGGCGCTGATCGCCAAAGCAGCAAAAACACCCGTTGCACTGAACTGAAAGGCGCGCAGCAGCATGCGCCGTACCTTCACATCTGGTAAGTGCATTATTTCCAACTCCCTGAAAGTTGGAAACTTTTATACCATCTGGTAAAGGAGCAGAAGAATTGATACCTTTTGTTTCCGGGGCGCTTTGGTCTGGGTTCCAAAGACTGGGGCTGAGTGCCCCCCCGTAACAGAGGAGCTATGGACCAGTGGCGTAAGGGTCTGCAAACCCCAGTTCGCCCAGGATGTCCGTTTCGTAGGACTCCATTGCCTGCGCATCTTCTTCACTGGTCTCGTGGTCCCAGCCCTGGGCATGCAGCGTGCCATGCACCAGCATGTGGGCGTAGTGCTCTTCCAGGCTTTTGTTCTGCTCTTTGGCCTCGCGCTCGATCACAGGGGCGCACAGCACCAGGTCGGCAGTCACCACGGGTTCCTGCGTGTAGTCGAAGGTGAGCACGTTGGTGGCGTAGTCCTTCTTGCGGTACTCGCGGTTGAGCTGCTGGCCTTCTTCGGTGCCCACGATGCGTACGGTGATCTCGGCATCGGTGGCCAGCGCGTGGCGAATCCAGCGGGTGACCTTGTGGCGTGGCAGCACGGCGCGGTGCGCGGCCGCACCGTCAAACGTGCCGAACTGCAGCGACAGGGAGAGTTGGTTCAAGGACATTTTTGCTTTTTTTGCCGCCAGCGCTTGATGGATAAGCGCTGATAGCTATAAAAATGATAGTTTTAGTCCCGGCTGCGAGAAGCCGGGGCGCGGCGCGGCGCGTCGTAGGCATCCACAATGCGCGCGACCAGCGGGTGGCGCACTACGTCAGCCGTGGTGAAGCGGGTCACGGAGATGCCTTTGACCCGCTTGAGCACCCGCTCGGCATCGATCAGGCCGCTCATCGACCCCTTGGGCAGGTCGATCTGGCTCACATCCCCTGTGACGACCGCCTTGGCGCCAAAGCCGATGCGTGTGAGGAACATCTTCATCTGCTCGGGCGTGGTGTTTTGCGCCTCGTCCAGGATCACGAAGGCATTGTTCAGCGTGCGCCCGCGCATGAACGCCAGCGGTGCGATTTCCAGGGCATTGCGCTCGAAGGCCTTCTGCACCTTGTCGTAGCCCATCAGCTCGTACAACGCGTCGTACAGCGGGCGCAAATACGGGTCCACCTTCTGCGCCAGGTCGCCGGGCAGGAAGCCCAGGCGTTCGCCCGCCTCGACCGCCGGGCGGGTGAGCACGATGCGCTGCACGGCACTGCGCTCCAGCGCGTCCACGGCACAGGCCACGGCGAGATAGGTCTTGCCGGTGCCGGCAGGGCCGATGCCGAAGGTGATGTCGTGGCTGGCGATGTTTTCCAGGTACAGGTTCTGCGTGGGTGTGCGGCCCCGCAGGTCGGCCCGGCGGGTGTTGAGCACGATGGCGCCCTCGGGCGCCTCCACCAGCGCGGTGTCGCCCGCCAGCATGAGCTGCAGGTAGTCTTCCGTGACAGGGCGCTCGGCCATCTCGTACAACGCCTGCAGCAACTCCATGGCCTGGGTCGCCTTGGCTTTGGGGCCGTCCACTTTGAACTGCTCATGCCGGTGCGCAATGCTCACCTGCAGGGCCACTTCGATGGTGCGCAGGTGTGCGTCGGCCGGGCCGCACAGGTGGGTGAGCCGGGTGTTGTTGTGGGGGGTGAAGGTGTGGCGCAGGATCACGCGGATAATTCCCGTTGGATCGCCGCAGTGCGCGGCAAAGGACATCAATGATAGGCAAATTGACCGGCACCCTGCTGGAGAAGAATCCCCCCGAGGTGCTGCTGGACTGCCATGGCGTGGGCTATGAGGTGAATGTGCCCATGAGCACGTTCTACAACCTGCCCGCCGTGGGCGAGCGGGTGAGCCTGCTCACCCAGTTCATTGTGCGGGAGGACGCGCAGCTGCTGTATGGCTTTGCCACGGCGCCCGAGCGCCAGGCGTTCCGCGAGCTGATCAAGATATCGGGTGTGGGCCCGCGCACGGCACTGTCCATACTGTCGGGCATGGGGGTGGCCGATCTGGCCCAGGCCATCACGCTGCAGGAGGCGGGCCGCCTGGTCAAGGTGCCGGGCATCGGCAAGAAGACGGCTGAGCGGCTGTTGCTGGAACTCAAGGGCAAGCTGGGCGCAGACATGGGCGCTGCCCACGGCCCCGCCGCCAGCGATGCGCAGGCCGACATTCTGCAGGCACTGTTGGCTTTGGGCTACAACGACAAGGAGGCCGCTGCGGCCCTCAAGGCCTTGCCCTCAGAGGTGGGCGTGAGCGATGGCATCAAATTGGCACTGAAGGCGTTGGCCAAGTAAGGCGTACGCGGGTTTGTTGTAGCAGTTGTTTTCGTGTTCAATGGCGGTTTTGACCGGAGTGGGGGAAAGAAATGAAATTTAGAGTGATGTTGCGCATGGGTGTCGCCTGGAGTGCGGCGATTGCTTTGCTGGCGGGGTGCGGCGGAGGCGGGACAGAAGGAAGCGCGCAGAAAGCCGCCTCTGTGCTGATGGTGGATGGCTGGGTGCAGCCCGCCAGCGTGGACCAGGGCGTGTCGAACGTCAAGTCCCGCAGCGCGCTCGTCGCGGCGCCCACGCCTTCGAAGGTGAGTCTGGGTGCCTTGGAAGAGTCCAAGACCGCATCGCTTGGCGGTGGCATTGGGCCACGCCAGGTGGGGATGGCGCGCGATGTGGCGGCCACACGTACTGTGGAGCAGACACTGCAGCAGTTGCAGTGGAAGCCGACCCCCAGCGGCGGCCAGGTGGCTGCCATCAGTTTTTCTGCCGAAGGGGCGCATGGGTTGCGCCTGGGCGTGGTGGCCCGCGCGCTGCCCCCGGGGGCCGTGCTGCGTGTCTACAGCCAGGCGGATACGACCACGGTGTTCCAGATTTCCGGCCAGGAAGTGCTGCAGCGCATTCAGCGCAATGCGCAGGCTGGCGACACCACCCTGGACGGTCAGACCTGGTGGACGCCAGACGTGGGGTCGAACGAGGCCACGCTGGAGCTGGAGCTGCCTGCGGGTGCTAACCCCGGCACGGTAGACCTTTCGGTGCCGCGCGTCTCGCACATCTTCGAGAACCTGTCTATTCCCACCGAGGAAGAGCTTTCCACCAAGATCAACGAATCGGCATCCTGCCACTTGGACGCCAGCTGCTACGAAGCCTACGCGAACCAGCGCAATGCCGTGGCCCGCATGATCTTCACGTCCGGAGCCAACTCCTTTCTTTGCACCGGCACACTGCTCAATGACAGCCAGTCGTCGGGCACGCCGTATTTTCTGACGGCCAACCATTGCATCTCCAAGCAGGCCGAAGCCTCCTCGCTGCAGACCGACTGGTTCTACCGCGCCCCTGTGTGCAACAGCCGGACCCTGTCGAGCACGACCACCAAGCGCGTCAATGGCGCTTCGCTGCTCTACGCTTCGGCGGGTACGGACACATCCTTCCTGCGGCTCAACGACACGCCTCCATCGGGCGCCGTCTTCGCCGGCTGGGATGCCGGCACCCAGGCACTGAGCTCGTCGGTGGTGGGCCTGCACCATCCCCGGGGCGATTTGCTCAAGGTGAGCCTGGGCTCGTTGACGAGTCTGACTTCCTGCACGGCCACCAGTGGCACCGAGTTCCAGTGCAGCGGTTCGTCGGGCAATTTTTACCGAGTGAGCTGGAGCGAGGGCACCACCGAAGGCGGCAGCAGTGGCTCCGCCCTGTTCAAGGACGGTGCATACGTGATCGGTACGCTCTACGGCGGCAGCTCCAGCTGCTCGGCGATTGCATCCCCCGATTTCTATGGCCGTTTTGACGTGGCGTACAACGCTGCGCTGAAGAACTGGTTGTCGTCCGCCACGCCGCCCTCCGGCCCCACGGGCCGGGTGCCTGTCTATCGCTTCTACAACATGGCAGGGCTGGAGCACTTCTACACCAGCAACGTGGGCGAGCGGGACCTCCTGATCAATCAGTTTGCATCGAACTTCGTCTATGAAGGCGCGATCTTCTACGCGTACCCCATTGAGGGCTCTAACCTGTTCCCGGTGTATCGACTGGTGGATCTGGCACGCAAGATGCATCTCTATACGGCCAGCCCAGTGGAGCGCGATGCGATGCGCCAGACGTTCCCATCCGTGGCTCTGGAAGGTACGGCATGGTGGGGGCAGGCTGCGCCGGGCAATGGAGCCATGCCCGTCTACCGCTACCTCAACCGCAATACGGGAACCTACTTCTATACAACCAGTGCGGCAGAGCGCAACTACATCAATGCCAATCTGGGCCAGCAGTATCTTGAGCAAGGCATTGGCTTTTATGTCTGGGCGGACAAATAACGGGGCTGCATGACCATCCAGACCGACGACTTCGCCCCCGCCCCCGCCAAACGCGTCATCTCCGCCGTGCCCGCATCGCCCCAGGAGGAGGCGATCGAGCGCGCGCTGCGCCCCAAACTGCTGCAGGAGTACGTGGGCCAGGTGAAGGCGCGCGAGCAGCTGGAGATATTCATTGGCGCGGCACGCAAACGGGGCGAGGCGCTGGACCATGTGCTGCTGTTTGGCCCGCCCGGCCTGGGAAAGACCACGCTCAGTCACATCATTGCGGCTGAGCTGGGGGTCAACCTGCGCCAGACCAGTGGCCCTGTGCTCGAAAAGCCCAAGGATCTGGCGGCGCTGCTGACCAACCTCGAAAAGAACGATGTTCTTTTCATTGACGAGATCCACCGCCTGTCGCCTGTGGTGGAGGAAATCCTCTACCCCGCGCTGGAGGACTACCAGATCGACATCATGATTGGCGAAGGGCCGGCTGCGCGCAGCATCAAGCTCGACCTGCAGCCCTTTACTCTGGTGGGTGCCACCACGCGCGCCGGCATGCTGACCAACCCGCTGCGCGACCGTTTCGGCATCGTGGCGCGGCTGGAGTTCTACACTTCCGAAGAGCTGGCGCGCATCGTCAAGCGAAGCGCCGGTTTGCTCAACGCACCCATGGACGATGAAGGCGGCTTCGAGATCGCCCGCCGCTCACGCGGCACGCCGCGCATTGCCAACCGGCTGCTGCGCCGCGTGCGCGACTATGCCGAGGTCAAGGGAGACGGCCGCATCACCAAAACCATCGCCGACAAGGCGCTCGCCATGCTGGACGTGGACCCGCAGGGCTTTGACGTGATGGACCGCAAGCTGCTCGAAGCCGTGATCCACCGCTTTGACGGCGGCCCCGTGGGGCTGGACAACATCGCTGCCAGCATCGGCGAAGAGGCCGGCACCATTGAGGACGTGATCGAGCCCTATCTCATCCAGCAGGGCTTTTTGCAGCGGACCCCGCGTGGGCGCATCGCCACGCTGGCGGCGTTCCGGCACCTGGGCGTGACGCCGCCCAGCGCCGGAGCGCCAGGGCTTTTCGGGGCCTGAGAACCCTTTCTCCACGCCCGTTGCCGCTCAGGCCACGCAGCACCGCCATGGCCCCACCGCGCAAACCGTCCAAGAAGAACGACCGCCGCCGCCAGCTGCGCGCCGAGGCCCGCGCACGCGCCGCGCGCGGCGGGGCCGGGTCGGACGGGCGCGTGACCGTGCCCGAGCAACAGTTCCTGCGGTCCTGTGCCGTGGCCTTGCTGGCGGGCACGGTGGCCTTCCATGCGCTGGGCGCGCTCGTCTATGGCCAGCTCTCGGTGTTTGTGTTGGAAGGCTTTGCCGACCTGCGCGGCCGCGTGGCCGTGTGCGGCGCGATCGCCGAAGCCGCGTTGGCGGCGGGCCTGGCATCGCACCTGATCGGCGGCCACAGGCAGGGCGGGGCGACCACCGCGTGGGCGCACCGCCTGTTGGTGGGCCGCGCCAGTGCGTACATCCTGTTCGCCGTGCTGGTGCCGGTGACATTCGTGCTGGCCATGGTGGACCGACCGCGCTTCTCCATGGACCTGCCCCCACAGCGCTGGCCGGGGCTGGCGGCCCCATCGGAATGGCTGCTGACGCCCTTGCCCTGGGCCTGGCACTGGCTGCTGCCGGTGGCCAGCGACCGGATTCAGGGTTTGTCGGTGGCCGCTGCGGTGCTGGCGGGCTGTCTGGGCGTGTGGTGTACGGCGGGCAGCACCAAGCGCTGGCGCACCGGGTATGCGTTCTATGGCCTGGCGTGCGTGCTGACCGGGTTCTGGGCCCTGGGCGGCGCCCTGTACCACTACACCGCAGGGCGGGGCTTGATCGCGGTGCAGGAACCACTCATGGTCGCCCTGCTGAAGGCGCGGCCCGGCTGGTACAACGCCGACACGCTACTGTGGCTGCTCAGCGGGGGATTTTTCACCCTGGCGGGCGTTCTGTTCATTGCGGGTGCGGTGTATGTTCCGTCCGCAGCGCTGGCCCGCACGTGGTCACATTAGCCACGGCAGAAACAGGCGCAACGACCGGCAGGCCATCAGGCGCCGTTGCCGCCTTCAGCACCCCCGCCACGATGCAGGCCTGCGCCGCGTAGTAGGTGCCCAACACCCACACCTGCGACCACGGCAGGGGCGACACGAAGCGGTGCGTGGCCAGCAGCGAGTCGCTGAGCATGAAGAACGCCGCCCCCACCGCCACCAGCACCGCCGCCCTGTCGCGCAGCACGCTGGCCCGCCCGATGGCCTGCGCGGCCATCAGCGCAATCACCAGCACATAGGCTGCCACCGGCCCTCGCAGCGCGGCCGGCAGGCCGCCCGTCCACAAGAAGGCGTACATCGCCACGCCCACACCCAGCGTCGCCGCCAGCGCCCCGCGGTGCGGAAACCACCGCTGGCCGGTCTTGAACAGTGCCACGTAGAACAAGTGGGCGATCAAGAAACTCACGAGCCCCGGGATGAAGAACCCCTCGACCATCAAAAACACATCCCCCGCCAACGACCCCACCAGCGCGGCGCCCAGCAGCACCCAGGTTTTGGAGTCAAATCGGAATCTACCGCTCAACTGATAAGCGCTAGCAGCTACCAAAATAATAGCAATCACCATGGTGAGCGGCTTGAACACCCAGTGCCACTGCACAAACCCCAGCGCACTGGTGGCAGTGGCCAGCGCGCCGCTTTGCAGCACCAGCGCCATCAGCATGCCGATACGCCCCTGCATCACCGCACCCAGCGCCCACTGCGCAACCAGCAGCGTGGCAAACCACACCGCGTTCTCGGCCAGCGGCGCGCTATCGGCCCGCCACAAAAAGGCCGCCACACCCGCGAGCATCAGCGCGAACTGCACCAGCGCAAACCACTGCACCGCGCGCGACATCGGCGGGTGGTAGGGCACCATCTGCGCCATGCTGAACGCGGGCTTCGGAAAGCGCGCTGCCACATCGGCCGGCCGCCAGCCCGGGGGCTTGATCCACACCCGGAGCTTGTCGGCCCAGCTGCGCGCATGCCAGCTGTCGTGCGCCAGGCCCGCGTACACCTGGGCGTTGGCCCACAGCGGGTCCCAGCTGTTGAGCAGGCCGCGCGTGCCGTACACGCAGCGGTCCTGGTCGTCCTCTTCCTGGAAGGTGCCGAACATCCGGTCCCACACGATGAGGATGCCGCCGTAGTTCTTGTCCAGGTAGGCGTCGTTCACGGCATGGTGCGCGCGGTGGTTGCTGGGGCTGCAGAACCAGCGGTCGAACCAGCCGAGCTTGCCCACCTGCTCAGTGTGCACCCAGAACTGGTAGAGCAGATCGACCAGCGCCACCACCGCAAACACCAGCGGTGGCACGCCCGCCAGCGCCATGGGCACATAGAACACCCAGCCCAGCAGCGCGCCCGAGCTGGTCTGGCGCAGCGCGGTGGACAGGTTGTAGTCCTGACTCTGGTGGTGCACCGCATGCGCCGCCCACAGCACCGCCGACTCGTGCCCCATGCGGTGCAGCCAGTAGTAGCAAAAGTCGTAGAACACCAGCGCCAGCAGCCAACCCGGCAGGCTGGTCCAGAACGCATCGCTGCGCCACAGGGCCACGTGTTCGAACAACGCGGTGTAGATGCCGATGCGCAACAGCCGCGTGAACACCGCGCTGGTCTGGCTCAGCATCCCCAGGCTGATGCTGCTGACCGCGTCGGCCAGCCGGTAGGTGTTGCGCCGGCGCTGGTAGCCGACCGCCAGTTCGATGGCGATCAGGACGAAGAAGACGGGTGTGACAAGGACGATGATCTGGCTGGGGCTCATGGGGGACACCAAAATGTCCGCCAATTCTTGCCCCGATCAGGTCAGCGCGCCTCTGGCATCAACCCTGATGATGCGTTCCACCGTGCCCAGGGCCAGCCCCCCGCGCACTCCGATGAGGAAGTCGTGCAGGTTCACAGTGGGGTCGCAGTGGCCAGGGATGAGCCACAGCATGCGGCCCAGGGTGGGCAGGCGGGCCTTGGGGCCGTCGGCGTAGATCAGGCCGTGTTCGTCGCCGCCGTTGGCAAAGCGCAGGGCGCGGTCGGCTGGCAGCAGGGCCACGGTGGGCAGGCCGGAGTCGATGGCGTGGCTTTTGTGGCCCGCGTCGCACACGGCATGGCTCTCGCGCACCGACACCACCTGGGTCTTGACGAACAGCGCGTGTTCAAAGGCAGGTTGCGCCGGTTCGCGTTCGTTGCGTGCGTAATCCGCGTCCATGAACAAAAACGAGCCTGCCTGCAACTCGCCAAAGATGCCGCTGGCGGCCTCGTGCACCAGCGTGCCGGTGCCCGAGCCTGTGATCAGCGGCACGGGCACCCCCGCCGCCTCGATCAGCTGCCGCGTGTGGCTGGCCGCACGCACGACCTGCGCGATGGCTTCCTTGCGGCCCACGGTGCTGGCCATGTGCTGCGCGCGGCCATGGTAGGCCTGGATCCCCGCAAACCGCAGGCGGGGGCTGCGCGCCACGGCCAGCGCCAGTGGCACTGCGGCCTCGCCGGGAGGCACGCCGCAGCGGCCCTGGCCCACGTCGATCTCCACCAGCACATCGATGCCGGCATCGCTGCCGGTTTGCGCCATCGCCTCGGCCAGACGCTCGATGCCCTCCGCGTGGTCCACGGCCACGCCCAGGCGCCCACCCCGCGCCGCGAGCTGGGCAGCCAGCCGGGCCACGCGGTGCAGCTTGGGCATGGCGATGACCTGGTTGGTGATGGTGATGTCATCCACCCCGCCGGCCGCCAGTGCCTCGGCCTCGGAGACCTTCTGCACACACACGCCCTGGGCGCCAGAGCGCTGCTGCAGCAGCGCGAGTTCGGCGCTTTTGTGCAGTTTGGCGTGGGGGCGCCAGCGCACCTGGTGCTTGCGCGCAAATTCGGCCATGCGCTGGATGTTGCGGTCCATGGCGTCCAGGTCCACCACGAGGGCCGGGGTGTCGATCAGGTCCACACGTTGGCCGATGCAGGCCTGGAGTGCTTCAGGAATGGGTTTCATCGCGGAGGGCGTTGTTGTCAAGGTGCTGGGTGTCAGCCCAGCCGACCAGGGTCAGGCCGTCGGGTGTCCACAGCAGGCGGTTGATGGCGGCGTTGGAGAGTTGCCAGGTGCGCGGCGCCTGGATGTCCTGGCGCGTGGCCAGGCGGTACAGCACGTCGAGCACGCCGCCGTGCGCCACCATTACCACCTGCTCGCCCACATGCTGTTGCGCCAGGGCGGTCACCGTGTGTTCGATGCGCTCGCGCAGTGTGACGAGCGACTCTCCGCCTTCGGGTGTGTAGTGCGGATCGCGCTTGCGCCAGCGCAGCGCGTCTTCGGGCAGTTCGGCTTCGATCTCGGCAAACGTGCGGCCTTGAAAGTGGCCAAAACTGCGCTCGCGCAGGCCGGTATTGGTCACCAAAGGCGCGCCCGTGGTGCGGGCCACGGCCTGGGCCGTGGCGTGCGCGCGTTGCAGGTCGCTGGTGTAGATGGCGGCAATCGGCTCACCCGCCAGGGCCTGTGCCACCTGATTGGCCTGCCACAGGCCGGTGTTGTTGAGCGGGATGTCCAGGTGGCCCTGGATGCGGGTGTCCACGTTCCAGGCGGTTTCGCCGTGGCGGATGGCAACGATGCGGGTGGCGTGCATGCAGGTGATGAAAAGGGGAGTGGGGCGATGTCAGGGAGCGGCATGCACCAGCGGCAGGCGCACTTGCCGGGGTCCCTGGGGCGGCTTCGGGAAGCCATTGAGCGCGGCGTCGAACAGCACGCCGTAGACGGCCGGGTCGCTCACCCACACATCCTCGTGCACGGCAGAAGTCTCGTACACCACGGCCTGGGTGCTGGCGTCGCGCATCACGATGCTGACCGCGCGGCGGTGCAGGGGCGTGGGCTCGCCAAAACGCCACATTCCATGCACGCCCCAGCCCCGGCCCGCCCAGCCGCCAAAGCCCCAGGGGCCCGGGCCGTATGCGCCGTATGGCCGGAAGGGGGCATAGCGTGGCACGGCATCGGCCTGGACGCCCAGTTGCACCAGCAGGCGGGGCGCGGCATCGTCGCGCTGCAGGCCGGCGCGCGCCAGCGACTGTTCTGCCAGCGTGGCGATGGCGTCAAACGAGGGGGTCTGCTGCGATGGCAGGCGTTCGATGCGGTAGGTGGCTGGCGCGGGCACGGCAGTCAGTGTCGAGAAGCTTTGCACCTGGCCGTCCACCAGGCGCGTGTTGCTGCAGCCCGCGAGCAGGGCTTCGGCAAGGCCCAACAAAAGGACGGGAATCCATCGGCGTTGCGTCATGGTCAGAGGCTCCAGAAAATGAGATCTCTGTGAGAGTGCCGAAGCCCGCCAGGGTTCACGACAGCTGCACCACCTGTACGCCCGGCAGCGATGGCGAAGGCGCCACGAACTCTTCCTTGTCAAACGCCTTGTCGCCGTCTTCGTTGGCAATGCCCGTGGCCTTGGCGTTCTTGAAGTCGTAGAGGCTGCCGTCCAGCAGGTGCGAGGGCACCACATTCTGCAGGGCATTGAACATGTTCTCGACCCGGCCCGGGAAGCGCTTTTCCCACTCGCGCAGCATCTCGCCCACCTGCTTGCGCTGCAGGTTCTCCTGGCTGCCACACAGGTTGCAGGGAATGATGGGGAAGTTGCGGTGTGCAGCCCAGCGGGTGGTGTCCTTCTCGGCCACGTAGGCCAGCGGGCGGATCACCACATGCTTGCCGTCGTCGCTCACCAGTTTGGGTGGCATGCTCTTCATCTTGCCGCCAAAGAACATGTTGAGCAGCAATGTCTGCAGGATGTCGTCGCGGTGGTGGCCCAGCGCAATCTTGGTGCAGCCCAGCTCGTCGGCCACGCGGTACAGAATGCCCCGGCGCAGGCGGCTGCACAGGCTGCAGGTGGTCTTGCCCTCGGGGATCAGCTTCTTGACGATGCTGTAGGTGTCTTCGTTCTCGATGTGGAAGGGTACGCCGGTGCTGGCCAGGTACTCGGGCAGCACATGCTCGGGGAAACCGGGTTGCTTCTGGTCCAGGTTCACCGCCACCAGATCGAAGTGGATGGGGGCGCGGGCCTTGAGCTTGAGCAGGATGTCGAGCAGCGCGTAGCTGTCCTTGCCGCCCGACATGCACACCATGACCTTGTCGCCTTCTTCAATCATGTTGAAGTCGACGATGGCCTTGCCAACCTCGCGGCACAGGCGTTTTTCGAGCTTGTGGGTTTCGCGCTCGATCTTCATGCGGGCGGCGCCGCTCGCTGCGGCTTCTGCAGGCTCATCGGCCCAGCCGGAGGAAGGTGCGGAGGTGGGGGCTTCGTTCAATACTGCGCTCATGGGGTCACCACTGTCCTGTCTCGATGCGAATGGCCACTTCGCAGTCGTCAAAAATTTCGAGTTTGGCAATCTTCACCCGCACGCCCAGCACGCCGGGCAGCTGCATCAGGCGGTTGGCCAGCTTGCCGATCAGGCTCTCCAGAAGGTTCACATGCTCGGCGGTGCATTCGTCAATGATGATCTGGCGCACACGCCGGTAGTCCAGCACATGGCCGATGTCGTCGTCGCGCGGGGCCAGCGGCTGCACGCCCAGGCTCAGTTCGGCATCGACCTGAATGGGCTGCGGCGCGGTTTTTTCGTGGTCGAGGATGCCCAGGTTGGCGTCAAAGCGCAAACCGGTGAGCGTGAGGATCTGGGTGCCTGCAGCGGGGGTCATGAATAGGTCCTGGATTGAGTGAACGTGTGTGCGTGCGCTCACATCAACGAGAAATCGCGGTCAAACTTCATCAGGTGCTGGCCGCCATCCACCAGCAGCGTGGTGCCGGTGATGGACCGATTTTCCAGCGCAAACTTCACGGTGGCGGCCACATCCTCGGCGGTGGACGAGCGGCCCAGCGGGGAGAGGGCGTGCAGCTGGGCAAACTTGTCGTCGCTGAGCATGTGGCTGGTCAGCGTGAGGCCGGGCGCCACGCCCACCACACGCACCCGCGGCGCCAGGGCCAGGGCCAGCATGGTGCCAGCGGCTTCGAGCGCGGCCTTGGAGAGCGTGTAGCTCACAAAATCGGGGTTCTGGTTCCAGAGCTTCTGGTCCAGCAGGTTGACCACGGCGCCTTGCGCATCGGCCTCGCCCGCTGTGGCGCGGTCGGCCACATGCTGGTGCAGGGCCTGGGCCAGCAGCACGGGGGCGGCGGTGTTGCTGCGCAGGTGCTTTTCGAGCGCGGCAAAACCAAAGGTGGCGGCGTTGTCGTGCTCAAACAGCGAAGCGCTGTTGACCACCGCATCCACACGGCCAAAGTGCGCCACCACGCGGGGCAACAGTCCACGCACGGCAGCTTCGTCGTCAAAATCAGCATCAAAATGGGCGCTGGCGCCTGTCATTCGTGCGCAAGCAGCTACGGTATCGATAGCATCCTGCTGCGATGAGCGATAGTGCACCGCCACCTGCCAGCCGCCCGCGGCCAGGGCCAGCGCAATGCTGCGGCCCAGGCGCTTGGCGGCGCCTGTGACCAGAACGGTGCGTGGATGGGAGGGGGCAGACATGTGGGGTGGGAGACAATGCGGGCCGTGACCCAAAGACCCGACAGTTTAACGACCGCCCTGCACCAGCACATTGCCCAGGCCATTGCCGCCGAGGGCGGATGGCTGGGTTTTGACCGCTTCATGGCCTTGGCCCTGTACACGCCCGGCCTCGGCTACTACGCCAACGATTCCACCAAATTCGGCGCCATGCCCGAGTCTGGCAGCGACTTTGTGACCGCACCTGAGATGACACCGTTGTTCGGCCAGACGCTGGCCGTGCAGGTGGGCGAGGCCCTGGCGCACACCGGTACCAATGAGGTGTGGGAGTTTGGTGCGGGCTCGGGCGCGCTGGCGCTGCAACTGCTGGACGCCCTGGGCGACCAGGTGCAGCGCTACACCATCGTCGATCTGTCGGGCAGCCTGCGCGCGCGCCAGCAGGCCAAGCTGGTGGCGCATGCCCACAAGCTGCGCTGGGTGGACGCACTGCCCGAAAAATTTAGCGGTGTGGTGGTGGGCAACGAAGTGCTCGACGCGATGCCCGTGCAACTGCTCGCGCGCCACGGTGGTCAGCAGGGCGGCGTGTGGCATGAGCGTGGCGTGGTGGTGGATGGCGACGGCCGCTTTGCCTGGGCCGACCGCCCCACCGGCCTGCGTCCGTCCGTGGACATCGAAGGCCCGCAGGACTACCTGACCGAGATCCACGCCCAGGGCGAGGGCTTCATCCGCACGCTGGCCGACCGGCTCACGCGTGGCGCGGCCTTTTTGCTGGACTACGGTTTTGGCGAAAGCGAGTACTACCACCCCCAGCGCCACATGGGCACCGTGATGTGCCACCAGGGCCACCTGGCTGACGGCGACCCGCTGGTGGCGGTGGGCTTGAAGGACATCACGGCCCACGTCAACTTCACCGCCATGGCGCTGGCCGCGCAGGATGCGGGGCTGCAGGTGCTGGGCTACACCACGCAGGCGCACTTTCTCATCAACTGCGGTTTGCTATCAAAAATGGAGCTGCTTCCGCAAGCACAGCGAGCGACAGCGGCCAAATTGATCATGGAACATGAAATGGGCGAGCTTTTCAAGGTGCTGGCCCTGGGCGCGGGCGAGGCGTGGGAACCTGTGGGGTTTGTGCACGGGGACCGGTCGCACCGGCTGTAGCCGCCAGGCGTGCGCCACGCCGCGTTGTCCTGCCATATCTGTTCGGCGCATAAGGGTCTGCGAGAAACTTCGTTGGTGGACAGCGGGGTGCTGCCTACGCTCGGTGGCTTCTTGCTTCCACAGCCGGTGCTCCACCGGCGTCCGCCATGCGCGCTTTGTTCCGCCCCCTCCTGCCGCTGTGCCTGCTGGCCAGCACCGTGGTTTTCACATCGGCCTACGCCGATGGCTACCCCAACAAACCCATCCGCGTGCTGGTGCACAACACGCCGGGCAGTGCCCTCGATGTGGTGACGCGGCGTGTGGGCGCCCGCCTGGCAGAAAACCTCGGCCAGCCGGTGGTGGTGGACAACCGCGCTGGTGCGGGCGGCGTGATTGCCGTGGATGCCGTGGCCAAGGCGGCACCCGACGGCTACACCCTGCTCGCAGGGGCCGATGGCCCCATCACCATCCTGCCCACGCTCTCGGCCAGCCTGCCCTACGACCCCCGACGTGATCTCGTGCCCGTGGTGTCCCTGGGCGAGACGGACTTTTTGCTGGTGGCCCACCCCAGGACAGGCTTCAAGACCGTGGCCGACCTGGTGCGCGCCGCCAAGGCCCGCCCGGGCCAGTACAACTACGCCTCTGCGGGTAACGGCAGTCCTCAGCACTTTGCGGCCGAGCTGCTCAAGCAGCAGGCCGGCATCTACGTCACCCACATTCCCTACCGCGGTGGCCCCGTGGGCCTGGCCGACGTGGTGGCGGGGCAGGTGGACGTGATGTTCATCGCCGTGGGCCCCGCGCTGGCGCATGTGCAGGCGGGGCGCCTGGTAGCCCTGGCCAGCGGCGGGGAGGCCCGCCACCCGCTGCTGCCGGCCGTGCCGACCCTGGAGGAAACCTACCCCGGCCTGCGCGCTGGAACCTGGTTCGGGCTGTTTGCCCCCGCAGCCACACCGCCCGCCCTGCTGGAAGCCATGGGCGCCGAGGTGGCCCGTGTGCTGGCCGAGCCCAAGGTGCGCAGCGATCTGGCCGCACAGGGCATCCGGGCCACCGGCTACGCGCAGGGCCGCTTCACGGCGTTTGTGGGCCAGGAGACGCGCAAGTACGTCGCGCTGGTCAAGTCCGCCGGCATCCGGGTGGAGTAACTGGCATGAGTGCGTTGCTTCCTGTCCACCCCTTTCCTTCCCTGCAGCACGACCCCGCGATCCCCGCCGCCGGGTTGCACCATGCGCCCGCTGGCCTGTATGCCCACAGCAAGGCGCAGCCGTTCATCGGCCGCGTCACCTGCCACACCACGGCCGTCGAGGCGGGCAGCTGGCAGGAAATCATCCTGGACTTCGAGGTCGGCGCCTCCGGCGTGGCCGACGGCGCATGTATCAAGGCCACGTTCAAGTTCTATTCGGACTGGGCCTTGTTCCAGACCAGCGACCCCACCGGCGCCAACTTCATCAGCGCCGAATACCAGGCCGGCCCTCTGCTGCCGGGCCAGAGCCCCGCGTCGGTGCAGTCCCTGGCCGTGCGGTTTGACCAGAAAGGCCATGAGCGGCCCTACCAGAAGGCCGTGATCGTGGACGTGGTGGACGGCTACCTCAACGCTGGGGACCACATCATCATTCGCCTGGGCGACCGGCGCCGGGGTGGCCCCGGAACGCGGGTGCAGACCTTTGTGGAGGACGCTTTCCATGTGCGTTTCTACGTGGACCCGCTGGGCACCTCGCGGTTTGTGGCGGTGCCCGACGACGTGGTGCTGCGGGTTGCGCACGGCCCCGCGTCGCAGCTCTTTTTGAATGCGCCGCGTTATGCGCAGCCGGGCCAGCCGCTGCCGCTGCGCGTGTCGGCACTCGACCGCTGGGGCAACATCGTGCGCGACTGGCTGCAGCCCCTGCAGGTGCGGGTGCTGCAGGCCGGTGCACCGGTGCAGGAGGTGAACCTGGCCTTTGCCGCCGACGGCTGGGCCAGCACCGGGCTGGCGGGCGAGCAGGCCCTGCGCCTGCCCGAGGGGCGCTACGAGATCGAGGCGCAACTGTCCGGCGCACCCCAGGTGCCGCCCGCGCGGTTTGCGGTGGATGTGTCGGCCGCCTTCCCCACCGCCCGGCCTTTTTATGCCGACCTGCACGTGCATGCCCACGACACCGTGGGCACCAACAGCCCGGGCTACAACGCGGCCTACGCCCGCGAGATCGGCGGCGTGGATATCTTTGGCTACACGGCCAACGATTTTCAGATCACCGACCACAACTGGCGTGTGGGTCTGGAGGCCGTGCAGGCCGCCAACGTGCCGGGCGAGTTCGTGGCCTATGCGGTGCAGGAATGGTGCGGCAGTTCCACGGCTGGGGGCGACCACAACGTGGTGTTCCTGGGCGATGCCACGCCCGGCTTTCCGCACAACGAACGCGGCGAGCACAACCGCACCTTCGTATGGAACGAGGACATGAAAGGCACGGGTGTGAGCCTGGGGCGCTGGCCGGTGCAGGAGCTGTGGGCCGCATACGCGGACGATGCCGAGAACCACCTCGTCATGCCGCACGTGGGCGGGCGCCGCTACATCCCTGACTGGCACCACCCGGGCCTGGAGCGCCTGGTGGAAATCGCCTCCACCTGGGGGCATTTCGGCTGGCTCTACCAGGACGTGATCCGGCGCGGCTACCAGCTGGGCGTGGCCGCCAGCAGCGATGAACACCGGGGGCGCCCCGGCGGTGGGGCGCCGGGGGTGCAGGTGTTTGGCGTGCACGGCGGGCTCACCGGCGTGCTGGCCGACTGGCTCGACCGCGCCAGCGTGGGCCGTGCCCTGCGCGCGCGCCACACCTGGGCCACCACGGGCGAGCATGCTGCGGTCATCACCCGCGTGGGGCCGCACCGCCAGGGCGATGCGTTCGACTGGCAGGGCGAGGCGCCGGTGCAATACCAGTTTTTAGGCCAGAGCGGCTGGGAATACCTGGCCGCCTACGACCACACGGGCCGCATCTGGGAGCGCGACCTGCACCGCGAACTGGGCTACTCGGAGCGGCGCATCCGCCTGCGCTGGGGCGGTGCACGCATCCCCGACCGCTACCGCTGGGCCGCATGGCAGGGGCGCATTCAGGTGCTGGGCGGCACGGTGCTGGGCTTTCGCAGCCACGGCTTCGAGCATGCCGAAGAATCGGCCTGGCGCGCAGGGCCCACGGAACTGGGTTTTCGCAGCGACACCTATGGCGACGCCGACAGCATCGAGATCGAGGTCAGCCAGCTGGCGGACCTGCGCATCGTCGTGAGCGGCACCATCGACAGCTTCATCAAGGTGGGTGATCCGCTGCAGCGCAACCCGTTCGTGCACCGCCCGGACTTCCACTGGGAGGTTTCGGGGGCCGAGCTGGTGCAAGCCGGGCGCCTGCAGCTCGACCTGGGCGGCACGGAACTCTTTGTGGCGCTGGAGCGCCTGACCGACGTGCCCTTACCGCAGTCGGTGGAGGGGGTGGTGCCGGTGTCGCCCGACAACGCCGCCTTTGGCTTTCGGCCGGTGTACTTCCACGGGCGCCAGCGCGACGACAGCAAGGCGTGGTCATCGGCGCATTTCATCCACTTCACGTAACCGGATCGCTGCCCTGGTCGCCCGGTGCGCCCAGCGCGCCAGGAACGCCCGCTGCCGGGATCGTCACCGCATCACTGCGGTCTTTCAGGCCCACGCCCGTCAGCGCAAGGCGCCGGGCCTCCTGACACAGCCACCATAGGCGTGCCGCGGCAGCCGACGGCGCCAGCCCCTCGGCCCGCACGTTGGAGATGCAGTTGCGCTCGGCGTCGCTGCGGCCCACCTGCGGGTGCCAGGTGAGGTAGATGCCCAGGCTGTCGGGCGAGCTCAGGCCCGGGCGTTCGCCGATCAGCACCGCCACCATGCGCGCGCCCAGCAGCGCGCCCACCTCGTCGCCCAGTGCCACGCGGGCCTGGGTGGCGACGACCACTGGGCCGATCTGCCAGCCCTGCGGCGCAGTGCGCACGATGGTTTCCACAAGGGGCACGGCGTTGCGTTCGACGGCCAGGGACGAGAGCCCGTCGGCCACGACCAAAAGCAGGTCGCAGTGTGTGTGGCCATCCCCCAGACCGCGCAGCCGCTCCGCGTCCGCATCGCCAAGCCGTCGGCCGAGGTCGGGCCGCAGCAGGTAGGTGGCGCGGTCGGGCGCGGCGCTGGCCACTTGCAGCGTGCTGCAGCCCAACTCCCTGAGTTGCGCCGCCAACGCGTCCGCGTCGAGCTGCAGATGCACGGCATCGCGCGCCTGGGCGTGGGCCAGGCCAAAGCTGAGCAGCTCGCGCGTGGGGACGGCCGTGCCCGCGCGGCCCAGCGCCAGCCGCGCGGCGGTGTGGGCGCGCAGGTCATCCCAGGGGTCGGGTAAAGGGCCGGTGATAGGGGTTGACTCGCTCATCTCTGCATCCCGATCTGCCGCAGCTGCGCAATGGCGGCCTGCTGCTGCACGGCGGGCAGCAGCCGGCCCGTGCCATCGGCCAGGTGCATGCGCTGCAGCCAGGCCTCGAATTCGGGCGCGCGCTGGAGGCCCAGCACCTCGCGCAGGTACAGCGCGTCGTGGAAGGAGGTGCTCTGGTAGTTGAGCATGATGTCGTCGGCGCCCGGCACGCCCATGATGAAGGTCAGTCCCGCCACGCCCAGCAGCGTCATCAGCGTGTCCATGTCGTCCGAATCGGCCTCGGCATGGTTGGTGTAGCAGACGTCGCAGCCCAGCGGCACGCCCAGCAGCTTGCCGCAGAAATGGTCTTCCAGGCCGGCGCGGATGATCTGCTTGCCGTCGTACAAATACTCGGGCCCGATGAAGCCGACCACCGTGTTGGTGAGCAGCGGCGAGAAGGCGCGCGCCACTCCGTAGGCCCGGGCCTCGCAGGTCTGCTGGTCCACGCCATGGTGGGCGTTGGCCGACAGCGCGCTGCCCTGGCCGGTCTCGAAATACATCACGTTGTTGCCCAGCGTGCCGCGCTTCAGGGACAGGGCGGCCTGGCGCGCCTCGTGCAACAAGGCCAGGTTCACGCCGAAGCCGGCGTTGGCTTTTTCGGTGCCGGCGATGGACTGGAACACCAGGTCCACCGGCGCGCCCTGCTCAATCATCTGCACCGTGTTCGTCACGTGGGTCAGCACACACGACTGCGTGGGGATCTGCAGCTTGGTGATGACTTCGTCCAGCATGTGCACCAGCCCCGTGAGGGCAGCAATGCTGTCCGTGGCCGGGTTGATGCCGATCACCGCGTCGCCCGCGCCGTACAGCAGGCCATCGACCATCGACGCCGCGATGCCGCGCAGGTCGTCCGTGGGGTGGTTGGGCTGCAGGCGCACGGCCAGGTGGCCGGGCAGACCGAGGGTGTTGCGAAAGCGCGTGACCACGCGGCAGTTGCGCGTCACGGCAATCAGGTCCTGGTTGCGCATGAGCTTGCTCACGGCGGCCGCCATCTCGGGCGTGAGGCCCGGTGCCACGGCGGTCAGGGCGGCCGTGTCTGCGGCCAATAGCCAGTCACGCAGCCCGCCCACGGTGAGGTGGGCGATGGGCGCAAACGCCATCGCGTCGTGTGTGTCGATGATGAGGCGCGTGACCTCATCGACCTCGTAGGGCACCAGCGCCTCGTTCAGGAAGCGCGCCAGCGGCACATCGGCCAGACACATGCGCGCCGCCATGCGCTCCACCGCCGAGCCGGCCGCGATGCCAGCCAGTGTGTCGCCCGAGCGTGCGGGCGTGGCCTTGGCCATCACCTCGCGCAGGTCGCAGAACGACCAGCGCTGGCCGCTGACGGTGTGGTGGTAGGTCGCAGGCATCGGCAAGGATGGAAGTGGGCCCAGTGGCGATGATGGCATGTGCGAACCGCAGAGCGCCAGAGCGAGTGGGTCCCTGTGGCAGGTGTTAGCTGTTTTGGTTGTTAACAACTGAGAAAACCTTCGTTCCCTGAATAAGCAACGCGGCCTAGAGTGCAGACCTCGGAGCACACCTGCCCCCATTTCCCCACGAGGTTCCCATGTCGGCCGTTCTGTCTTCTCCGCCCCCTACCGCCACAGCCACCGATGGCGACGCGCCGCCGCAAGGCTTGGTGATCCGCCCCGTGGCAGGCGCTGCCGGCCCGCTGGGCGCTGAGGTGCTGGGGCTCGATCTGTCGCGCCCGCTGGGCCGCGAGGACTTCGCCCGCATCCACCGCGTGCACCTGGACCACCACGTGCTGGTGTTCCGCGACCAGCGCATCACGCCGCAGCAGCACATCGACTTCAGTCGCCTGTTCGGGCCGCTGCAGATCCACGTGCTCAAGAACTTCCAGCTCGCGGGCCACCCCGAGATATTGATCGTCTCCAACATCAAGGACGCTGCGGGCCAGCCCATTGGCCTGGGCGATGCGGGCCACTACTGGCATTCTGACCTGTCGTACAAGGACAAACCCAGCCTCGGCTCGCTGCTGCACGCGCAGGAGCTGCCGGGCGAAGGCGGTGACACTCTGTTCGCTGATCAACATGCCGCGTACGACGCCCTGCCCGAAGGGCTCAAGGCGCGCATCGCGCCGCTCAAGGCCGAGCACAGCTACTTGGCCAAGTACGAGGAGCTGCGCGCGCGCAGCCCCTGGCGCCCCAAGCTGACCCAGGCGCAGATCGACGAGGTGGCGCCTTCCATCCACCCCGTGGTGCGCATCCATCCTGAGACGGGGCGCAAGGCGCTGTTCGTGAGCGAGCACTTCACCACCCGCATCGTGGGCCTGCCCGAGGACGAGAGCCAAGCCTTGCTGGCCGAGCTGTTCGCTGCCAGCGTGCGCCCCGAGTTCACCTACCGCCACCAGTGGCAGCCGCACGACCTGGTGTTCTGGGACAACCGCTCGGTGACCCACCTGGCGGCGGGCACGCCTGACAGCGAACGCCGAAAGCTCTATCGCACCACCATCGAAGGCGACCTGCCTTTCTGAGTTTGCTCTGTTTTTGATAGCTTAAAGCGCTTTTCAAATAAGCGCTGGGGCCATTTTTTGCTTGATTTTTGATCTGAAAGATTGTCATGACCTCTCCAACCCGCCACTTTTTTGACCGCAGGACCTTGGGCCGCAAGACCGCCGGATGGCTCACGGCCACGGGCCTTGTGCTGACAAGCCTCGGTCTTTCTGCCCCGGCCTACGCGGCCGAAGGGCAGCTGCGCATCGCACAGCAGTTCGGCATCGTCTACCTGCTGCTCAACGTGGCGCAGGAGAACAAGCTCATCGAGAAGCATGGCAAGGCCGCGGGCGTGGACATCAAGGTCGAGTTCCTGCAGCTGTCAGGCGGTTCGGCCGTCAACGACGCGCTGCTGTCGGGCAACATCGACATCGCCGGTGCCGGCGTGGGCCCGCTGTTCACGCTGTGGGACCGCACCAAGGGCCGCCAGAACGTCAAGGGCGTGGCCTCGCTGGGCAACTTCCCCTACTACCTGGTGAGCAACAACCCGGCCGTGAAGACCATTGCCGACTTCACCGACAAGGACCGCATCGCGCTGCCGGCCGTCGGTGTCTCGGTGCAGTCGCGCGTGCTGCAGATGGCCTCGGCCAAGCTCTGGGGCGACAAGGAGTTCAACCGCCTGGACAAGAACCAGGTGGCCTTGCCGCACCCCGACGCGGCGGCGGCCATCATCAAGGGCGGTACCGAGATCACCGGCCACTTCGGCAACCCGCCTTTCCAGGAGCAGGAGCTGGCCGGCAACCCCAAGGCGAAGATCGTCCTCAACTCGTACGACGTGCTGGGCGGCCCGGCATCGGCCACCGTGCTCTATGCCACCGAGAAATTCCGCGCCGAGAGCCCCAAGACCTACAAGGCCTTCGTCGATGCGCTCGACGAGGCTGCCAAGTTCGTCGCCGCCAACCCCGAGAAGGCGGCCGACATCTACCTCAAGGTGTCGGGCGGCAACACCGACCGGGGCCTGCTGCTCAAGATCATCCAGAACCCCGAGGTGCAGTTCAAGGTGCGCCCCGAGAACACGCTGGGCATGGGCCAGTTCCTGCACCGCGTGGGCGCCATCAAGAACCAGCCGACCGCGCTCAAGGACTACTTCTTTGAAGACGCGCTCACGGCGTCTGGCAACTGAGTGGGCCTCCTGGCATGAGCGAGCACACCATCCGCCTGGGGCCCTTTTCACCCCCGCTGCAGAGCGAACGCACGGCGCTGGAGGCCGAGGCGCAGGCGCTGGGCCTGGCTGCGGGCGGGGGCCGTGCCGCCGCCGTGTCCACCCAGCCAGGCGCCGCGTTGCTGCAGGTGCAGGGGGTGAGCATCGACTACCGCACGCGCGAGCGCGTGGTGCGTGCCACGCACCGCGTGGGTTTCGATGTGCATGCGGGCGACCGCTTCGTGCTGCTCGGGGCCTCGGGCTGCGGCAAGTCCACCTTGCTCAAATCGATTGCCGGTTTCATCGCGCCCAGCGAGGGCCAGATCCTGCTGAACGGCCACGCCGTCACGCGGCCCGGGCCCGACCGGGTGGTGGTGTTCCAGGAGTTCGACCAGTTGCCGCCGTGGAAGACGGTGCGCGACAACGTGATGTTCCCGCTGCTGGCCTCGCGCAGCGTGGGCCGCAAGGAGGCCGCCGAACGTGCGGCGCTCTACATCGACAAGGTGGGTCTCACGAAGTTCGCCGACGTGCACCCGCACCAGCTCTCGGGCGGCATGAAGCAGCGCGTGGCCATTGCGCGCGCGCTGGTCATGCAGCCCCAGGTGCTGCTGATGGACGAACCCTTTGCCGCGCTCGACGCCCTCACGCGCCGGCGCATGCAGGAAGAACTGCTCTCGCTGTGGGACGAGTTCCGCTTCACGCTGATCTTCGTCACCCATTCCATCGAGGAGGCGCTGGTGGTGGGCAACCGCATCGCCATCCTGTCGCCGCATCCGGGGCGGCTGCGCGCCGAGGTCAACAGCCACCAGTTCGGGCTGCACAGCCTGGGCGGCACCGAGTTCCAGGCCACGGCCCAGCGCATCCACCGCCTGCTGTTCGACGAACCCGCCGCCGGTGCCGTGCCGGGATCGGTGCAGGCCGATGCCGAAGCCCTGGCGCCCGGTCGCCAGGGCGGAGTGCCGCTCGTCAATCCCCAGCGGCCCGCGGGTTCGCTGCCTTTCCAGATTTCCGTATGAGTGCCTCCCTGCTGACCCCTCCCGTGCGCCCCGAGTTCGAGCGCAGCCTGGAGCCGTTGTGCGGTATTGCGCCCGTGCAGCCGCTGCCCCTGGCCGCGCGCATCTGGCAGCAGGCCTGGGTGCGCAAGCTCGTGATCCTGGCGGTGCTGGCCGTGCTGTGGGAGGTGGTGGCGCGCTGGCAGGACAACGACCTGCTGCTGCCCACCTTCCTGCAAACGGCCAAGGCGCTGGTGGAGGGCCTGGCCTCGGGCGAGCTGATCGCCAAGACGGCGATCTCGCTGTCGGTGCTGCTCAAGGGCTATCTCGCGGGCATCTTCGGGGCCTTCGTGCTCACCACGCTGGCCGTGTCCACCCAGTTCGGGCGCGACCTGCTGTCCACGCTGACCTCCATGTTCAACCCACTGCCGGCCATCGCGCTGCTGCCGCTGGCGCTCTTGTGGTTCGGCCTGGGGCAGGGCAGCCTGGTGTTCGTGCTGATCCACTCGGTGCTGTGGCCGCTGGCGCTCAACACCTACGCGGGTTTCCAGTCCGTGCCCGAGACGCTGCGCATGGCCGGCCGCAACTACGGCCTCACCGGCATCCGCTACGTGCTGCAGATCCTGGTGCCGGCCGCGCTGCCGTCCATCCTGTCGGGTCTGAAGATCGGCTGGGCCTTTGCCTGGCGCACACTGATCGCGGCAGAGCTGGTGTTCGGCGCCTCGTCGGGCAAGGGCGGCCTGGGCTGGTACATCTTCCAGAACCGCAATGAGCTCTATACCGACAAGGTGTTCGCGGGACTGGTGCTGGTGATTTTGATCGGCCTGGCGGTGGAGAGCCTGGGGTTCCATACGCTGGAGCGGCTGACGGTGCGGCGCTGGGGCGTTCAGCGCTGAAAGAACGAAGGCCCCTGAGTCGCTTGTGGGGCTTCCTTCCTGGAGGGGGAAGACCCCAGTGCGGCAGCGCTGCGCCTGCATGTGCGTCGAGAGGCGCTGAAAGGACCTGCCGCCCTACACTGTGGGCATGATCCGCTGGCTTCTCGTCGTCTTTCTGGCTCTGATGTTGCTGAGCTGGCTCTCGCCCTTGCTTCGGCGCATGGGGTTTGGCCGCTTGCCTGGCGACCTGCGCTTTCGCTGGCTGGGCCGGGACTGGGACGTGCCTTTGGCTTCGACGCTGCTTCTGAGCTTTGTGTTGAGCCTGCTGACGAAGTTGCTCTGAGCCTTCGCTGCGCGCGACGGGGCTAGCCAGGCGGCACGTGGAGGTCGTCAGTCGTCTGCCGTCTGGAGTGCGTTCAGGAACGACTTTCGCCACCAGTGCACGTCGTGCTCGCGCAGGCGAGCCATGAGTTTCTGGTGGCGTGCCTGCCGCTCGGCCAGTGGCATTTGCAGCGCCTGCTGGATGCTGTCGGCCATGCCTTGGGTGTCGTAGGGGTTCACCAGCAGCGCTTCTTTCAGTTGCTCGGCCGCACCCGCGAAGCGGGACAACACGAGCACGCCCGGGTCGTCTGGGTCTTGCGCCACCACATACTCTTTGGCCACCAGGTTCATGCCATCGCGCAGTGGCGTGACCAAGCCCACGGCGGCGGCGCGGCACAAACCTGGCACCCGCTTGCGCGCCACCATCCGGTGGATGTAGCGCACCGGCATCCAGTCGAGTTCGCCATAGTCGCCGTTCACCGCGCCGCACAGGCCCTCCAGCTCCTGGCGCAGGTCGGCATAGGCGTTGACGTCGTCGCGCGTGGGCGAGGCGATCATGATGAGTGTGGCGCTGTCGCGGTTTTCCGGGTAACGGTCCAGCAGCTCGCGGAACGCGCGCACACGATGCGGGATGCCCTTGGAATAGTCGAGCCGGTCAATGCCCAGCAGCAGGCGCCTGCGTGAATACTCGTCGCGCATGTTCTCGTACGTTTCGACCGCATCGGGGGCGTGCGTAAGGCGCGTGAATTCGTCCACGTCGATGCCGATGGGAAAGGCCTGCACCTGCACCGTGCCGCCGAACGCGCGAAGCCGCTGGGCGTCCACCTCCTCGGCGCTGCCTTCGTTGCGCACGTAGCGTGTGAAATGCGACACGTCGGCCTCGCTCTGCAGGCCCACCAGGTCGTAGGCGAACAGCGAACGCATCAACCACTCGTGCTGCGGAATGGCCGCCATGATGAGCGGCGGCGGCATCGGAATGTGCAGAAAAAAACCGATGCGCTGCTTGCAGCCCATGGCACGCAGCTCGGCGGCCAGCGGAATCAGGTGGTAGTCGTGCACCCAGAGGATGTCATCTTCGCGCAAGAGCGGCAGCAGCTTGCGCGCAAACATCTGGTTCACGCGCCGGTAGCCCGCGATGTAGCTGGCATTGAAGTCGGCCAGGTCCAGGCGGTAGTGAAACACCGGCCACAGCACGCTGTTGCTGTAGCCATGGTAGTAGCTGTCATGGTCTTCGCGGCACAGGTCCACGGTGGCCAGGGTGACGGCACCCGCCTGCCGCGTGTGCAGTTCACCCTCGCCGGGTGTCCCGCCTTCGACCACGTTGCCGCTCCAGCCAAACCACAGCCCGCCTGTCTGGTTCAGGGCCTCTCCGAGGGCGACGGCGAGGCCCCCAGCAGCGGGTTTGCGGGGATCGGCGAGGCGGTTGGAGATGACGACAAGGCGGCTCATGGGTCGATCATCGTTGTGGATCGCCCCAGGCCGTTGTCGGACAGGGCCTCAAATCACGCTGTCCCAGGGGGCTGACAGGCGCACGGCAGCGTTGATCACGCCCACCATCGAATAGGTCTGCGGGAAGTTGCCCCACATCTCGCGCGTTTCGGGGTGCGTGTCTTCGGACAGCAGGCCCAGCGGGTTGCGGGCGGCCAGCATGGTCTCGAAGATGGCGCGCGCCTCGGCCTTGCGGCCAATGCGCGCCAGGGCATCGATGCGCCAGAAGGTGCAGATGTTGAAGGCTGTTTCGGGCTTGCCGAAGTCGTCGGCCGCCTCGTAGCGGCGCATGTAGGGGCCGTCGCACAGACTCTTTTCCATGGCCTCCACGGTGCTCACGAAGCGTGGGTCCTTGGGGTCGATCAGGCCCACCTCGGCCATCAGCAGCACGCTGGCATCCAGCTCATGGCCGCCAAAACTCTCGGCAAACGCCTGGCGTTCTTCGCACCACGATTTGTCCAGGATCTCGGCGCGCATGCGGTCGGCATGTTGCTGCCAGTGGCTGGCGCGGTCGGCCAGCTGCAGGGTGGCGGCGATCTTGGCCAGCCGGTCGCAGGCGGCCCAGCTCATCAGGGCGGACGACGTGTGCACCCGGGCACGTGTGCGCAGCTCCCACATGCCTGCATCGGGCTGGCCGTAGACACGCACCGCGTTCTCGCCCACCTGTTCCAGCCGCGTGAATTCGGCCAGGCCCGCGCGGTGCAGCAAGCGGTGGTCGTGAAAGGCCTGGGCCGCGCCCAGCACGATGTTGCCGTACACGTCATGCTGGAAATGCTCTGCCGCCTGGTTGCCCACGCGCACGGGGCCCATGCCCCGGTAGCCCGCCAGCTGGGGCACAAGGCTCTCGGGAAGTTCTTGCTCCAGGCCAATGCCGTACAGCGGCTGGATGTGGCCATCGCCGCCTTCGACCACCACGTTGCTGAGCCAGCGCAGGTAGTCCTCCATGGTGCCCACTTCGGAGATGCTGTTGAGCGCGCGCACCACGAAGAACGCGTCGCGCAGCCAGCAGTAGCGGTAGTCCCAGTTGCGGCCGCTGTGGGCGGACTCGGGGATGCTGGTGGTCATGGCGGCCACGATGGCACCGGTGTCCTCGTACAGTGAGAGCTTGAGCGTGATGGCCGCACGGATGACGGCTTCTTGCCACTCCAGCGGCACGGCCAGGGCGCGGGTCCAGCTGCGCCAGTAGGCCGTGGTCTCCTGCTCGAACAGGCGCGCGGTGTCGGCAATGCCCTCCACCAGCGTTTCGTCGGCCCCCAGCAGAAAGTTGTGTTCGCGCGTGAGTACAAACGCCTGGCCTGACAACACGTGCGAGACCGGTGCATCGGTGGACAGGCGCAGCGTCATGCCCTCGCCCACATAGCGGATGTGATTGCTGCCGCGCGTGATTTCGGGCGTGGTCTGGCCCCAGTCGTAGCGCACCTTGAGCGCCACGCGGATGCGCGGCGCGCCCTGGATGGGGCGCACCCGGCGTACCAGCGTCATGGGCCGGAAGTAGCGCGAGCGGCTGTAAAAGCGCGGCGCAAAGTCGGTGATCTCCACCCCATGGCCTGCCTTGTCAAACAGCTGCGTGCGCAGGATGGCGGTATTGGGCTCATACCACTGGTGGGCCGAGGCGAGGTCTTCGAGTTCGATCGCGAAGTGGCTGCCTTCGTCGCCGGGCTGCAGCAGGGCGTTGAACACCGGGTCTCCATCAAAACGCGGCAGGCAGCACCACACCATGCGGGCGTGGTTGTCGATCAGTGCGCTGATGGCGCAATTGCCGATCATCCCCAGGTTGAGCGATCCCGCTTGGGGGTCGTTGGCGGCTGTGTTCATGGTTCGCGCTCCGGGTTCAGGTGGTTCCAATGGGTTCGCGTGGCCGACAGCCAGCCACGCAATGCGGCGGGTGTCATGCAGCGGTGTTGTGCCATGGTCGGCCCTTCGCCCACCTTGATGCCCCAGCCGCCCAGCGCCTGCACGGCGGCAAAGCCAGCTTCGTCGGTGACGTCATCGCCCACGAAGACTGGCATACGTCCTGCAAAGGGTGCCTGGGTCATGAAATCAGCAATGGCCTGGCCCTTGTCGACGCCACGGGGCTTCACTTCAAAGACGCATTTGCCATGCAACAGTTCCACGCCCTCCACATGGCGCATGGCGCGTACCAGGGTGTCGTGGCACAACGCGGCCAGTTGGGGGGCCTGGCGGTAGTGCAGGGCCACGCTGACGCGCTTGGGCTCCACCAGCAGCCCGGGGTTGCGCGCTGCAAGGTCGTACGCAGCCCGAAGAACGGGCTCTAGATCCGGCGGTAGAACGGCCGGAAGCGAAGTGTCGGCCAGGCGGTATTGGGCACCATGCTCACTCGCCAGCGGCAGGCGCAGCGGGGCCAGGAATCCGTCGATGTCGGCTTCGGGCCGCCCGGTCACGATGGCCAGCGCACCCCCCAGGTGGGTGTACAGCGATAGCAGCGTTGGGACCAGCCCGGAGGCGACGCGCACCGCCTCGGGGCGTGGTGCCAGCTCGGTGAGCGTGCCATCGAAGTCCAGAAAAAGCGCATGGGCAGTTGTCAGTAGGGGGAGCAGCTGCATGGGTCAAACCTTAGCAGACGCCGTGAAACGGACCGGGGGTAAAGGGTGATTCAGCGTTGGTAAACGCGCGCAAGGTGTGCGACCCATTGCAACATCGGGCCGCCATTGCCATTGGTCTGGCAGGACCACCCTTGAAACGCAAAGCTTCTGCCGCAATGTGTAAAAACCCCGCTCTTGCTCTTGCTTGAACCTGATCTCACCCCATGACCGAAGCCCTGCACATCGTCTGCCCGCACTGCCACACCACCAATCGCGTGCAAAGCGCCGATCTGGCCCATGCACCCGATTGCGGAAAGTGCCACCAGGGGCTTTTTGTGGGCGCCCCGCTAGAACTGGATGGGGCGAGTTTTGACAAACATGTGGGGCGCAGCCACATTCCGGTGCTGGTGGATTTCTGGGCGCCCTGGTGTGGGCCGTGCCGCCAGATGGCGCCCGCCTTTGCCCAGGCGGCCCGTGAGCTGGAGCCGCGTGTGCGCCTGGCCAAGCTCAATACCGAAGAACACCAGGCCATCGCGGCGCGTTATGCCATCCGCAGCATTCCGACCATGGTCCTTTTTCAGCAGGGGCGTGAGGTGGCGCGTATCTCGGGCGCGCTGGGTGCTGCGGACATCGTGCGCTGGGTGCAGACAGCCGCGGGCTGATGCAAGGGTTTCAGCGAATTCCCAGCACGCGGTCCAGCGACACATTGCCCGCACCGCGCCCTGCCAGGTACAGCATCAGCCCCGCCCACGACAGGTGCGTGGGCCAGGCATCCGGATACACAAAAACCTGAATGACCAGTGTCATGCCCAACAAGGCCACAGCCGACAGGCGCGTGAACAGGCCCAGCACGAGCAGGATGGGAAACACATGTTCGGCCACGGTGGCCATCTGCGCCGCCAGTTCAGGCGGCAACAAGGGCAGTTTGTATTCTTCGCGGAACAGCGCGTAGGCGCTGTCGGAGATCGTGAACCGGCCATCGACCTTGGTGCGGGCAGACAGCCAGAAGATGCCCGCGATGGCCACGCGGTTGACCAGGGCCAGCAGGCTGTGGGGGGTGAGCCAGGCAGCGGCATCGGCCAGGCGGGCCAGCAGAACGCGGGGGCCTTTGGTGGGTGCTGTGGGGAAGTGGGGGGATTGGGTGTGGGTGGTCATGGGGCCTCCTCAGCCTGTGGATGTGAATGTGGATGTGAATGGGGTGGGACCAGGGCCCCCGCGTCCAGCAGGGTGCCCATGAGCGCGGCAAAGTCAGTGGCGGGATCGGTGTCTAAGGCGCGGGTGGCGGCGGCCTCCAGAGTCTGGCCTTCTGCGCACGCGTCCAAAAAAACAACCCCTGCACGCGAAAGCGGGCGCCAGGTCACTTCCGCGTGTGTCCGGGTGAGCAGGCCTCCATCACCCGCCCAGGCCAGCGATTCGGGCAGGGCCAAACCTTCACGGTGGCTCTGCCACAGGCGATAAGCCGGATGCCCATTGCACCAGGTCCAGTGCGCAGCGGGGTGGGGATGCAGTTGCAAGGCGGGCAGCGTTTCTGGCGCTTGCCGGGCCCACCAGGCTCGGTCCACGGCGGTAGCGTCGGCTGCCAGATGGCACTCGGTCCAGCCGCGGTCCAGGCGCGCTATGGCGGGCAGGTAGGGCAACCCGGCCGCAGGTTCAAACCCGGCCAGAAAGTCGCCAAACCCAGCGCCGTAGTCCACCAGCAGTCCGTCACAAGGCGGTTGCTGGCGCGCATACACCGCTGCGGCGGCGCGGAACCAGCCTTCGCCCACCAGCTGGCATACCGTGGGGTAGCTGGCCTGCAGGGCATCGACACAGCCCTTGAGCACGGTGTTGCGGTACACGGCAAAGCCGGGCTGGGCCTCCAGGGCCACTAGCCACGCAGTGGTTGGGGCATGGCCCGCGCCGAGCAGAGCGGCCGAGAAACCATCCTGAAAGTCGGTCAGCTGCATGCGGCCTCCTCGGTGTGCGCAGCCATGAGTACATGGTGAGCCTGGTCACGCTCGCCCAGCAGTTCACAGAAGTCGGGCAGGTTGTCATCACGCTCGATAAGGGTGGGGATGGGACCTGCGCGCTCGATCACGCGTTGGTACAGCGCCCACACGGCGGGCGCCACCGGGGCGTCGTGGCTGTCGATGAGCAAGGCGTTGCCATGCACCGGGTCGGCATGGTGGCCCGCCAGGTGGATCTCGGCCACGGCGTGCAGGGGAAACGCATCCAGGTACGCCTGCGCGCAAAAGCCCAGGTTGTTCGCGCTGATATGGACGTTGTTCACGTCCAGCAGCAGCGCACAACCGGTGCGCCGCACCAATTCGGCCAGAAAGTCGGTCTCGGCCCATGCGTGGCCATCGATGTGCAGATAGTGCGTGGGGTTCTCGATGGCGATGGGCCGTTGCAGCACATCCTGTGTGCGGGCGATGTTGCTTGCAATGCGGTGTAGCGCCGCGTGCGTGCGGGGAAACGGCAGCAGGTCGGGCAGATACTGCCCGCGCCAGGTGGACCACGCCAGGTGCTCCGAGACGATCACAGGCTCCACGCGCCGCGCCAGTGCCGCCAGGCGGCCCAGGTGCGCCGCATCGGGCGGTGCATCGGCCGCAAGGGACAGGGACACGCCGTGCAGCGCCATGGGGTGGCGTGCGCGGATCGCATCCAGATACGCCAGGCGCGGGCCGCCATCGGCCAGGTAGTTCTCGGGGTGCACCTCCCACCACAGGCCGGGGGCGGTGCACTGCAGCGCCTCGCCGTAGTGCTGGGGCTTGAGGCCCAGACCAGTGGTGAGGGGGCGCGGAGTCATGGCATCAGCCTCTTAGGCCTTGGCGGGTGCCAGCGAACCCATGCCCTTGGGCGTCTTGATCGACGCGCAGGTGCCTGCGGGCACGAACTTCCAGGCGTTGCCCTGGTAGTCCATCTTGGAGGTGCCGGCGCAGGTGGTGCCGGGGCCTGCTGCGCAGTCGTTCTTGCCAGCCATCGAGACGCCGTAGCACTTCTCCATGGCGGGCTTGGCGCCTTCCATGGGGGCGGTCTGGGCCATGGCGGCGCCAGAAGTCAGGGCAATGAGGGCGAGTGCGCCGAGGCTGAGGGTGCGAGTGGTCATGGTACGGTTCTCCAAGGGTTGGGTAGTGGTTGAATCCGACCGGGTTGCGACACAGAGGTCGCGTTGAATGGCCCGATCTGCGTTGTAATTCGCGCTGTGCAGCAGGCGGGTTACAGCGCTGCGCAAAAAAATCGTGGCGGCATGGCGTAAATATTTTTTCTGTTGCCTGTAACCCATTGGCCTCGAAGTACGAATTCCTTGCAGGGAGACACCATGGAGATAGTGGAAGAGCGCCTGCGCGGTTTGCTGCTGCAAGGGCTGGACGCCGACGCAGCCGCCTACCAGCGCTTTTTGAAAGAGCTGAGCGCACACCTGCGTGCGTTTTTGCGCCGCCGCCTGATGCAGCGGCCCGACGAGGTGGAGGACCTGGTACAGGAGACGCTGCTGGCGGTGCACAACCAGCGCCACACTTATCGGCCCGAGATGCCGGTGACGGCCTGGGCGCATGCGATTGCGCGCTACAAGCTCATCGATTGGCTGCGCTCGCACGCCGTGAAGGAAGGGCGCAACGACCCGCTGGACGATGCCGACGAGTTGTTTGCCAGCAGCGACAGCGAGGCCGCCGAAGCCCGGCGCGACCTGGGGCAGTTGTTGCGCACCTTGCCCGACAAGCAGCGCCTGCCGATCGAGTGCGTGAAGCTGGAAGGTTTGTCGGTGGTCGAGACGGCGCGCCTCACGGGGCTGTCGGAGTCGGCCGTCAAAGTCGGCGTGCACCGGGGGCTAAAGGCCCTGGCCGCCAAGATCAGGGACATGACTTACGCGCAACAGGGGTCAGGGAAGCCGCCGGGTACAGAAGGCCGGTCGTTGTTGCATTCTGATGTGCGTAAGTCCCAGGGGAAATAGCATGAAAACCGATGAATTGATCCACCTGCTCGCCGCCGATGACCGGCCGGTGCAGCACAACGCAATAGAGCAACGGTTTGCCGTGGCCGCCGCAGTGGGCATTGCCGGTGCCGGGGTGCTGATGCTGGCCCTGTTCGGCCTGCGCCCCGACCTGCTGGCGACCATGGCGCTGCCCATGTTCTGGGGCAAGCTGGTGTTTGCCGCTGCACTGGCCGCAGCCGGGCTGGCGCTGCTGCGCCGCATGGCCCGCCCCGGCATGGCGGTGGGGCCTGCGGCGCTGCTGCTGGCAGTGCCGCCGCTGGTGTTGTGGGCCATGGCATTGTGGGCGTTGTCGCAGGTGACTGCGGTAGAGCGTGTGCCGCTGATCCTGGGCAGCACCTGGCGCACCTGTCCGTTCAATATCGCGGCGCTGTCGGTGCCTGCGTTGGTGGCGGGTTTCTGGGCCCTGAAGGGGGCTGCGCCTACGCGCCTGGCCTGGGCGGGTGCGGGGGCCGGGTTGCTGGCGGGTGCGTTGGGCGCTTTGGTGTATGCCCTGCATTGCCCCGAGATGGCCACGCCGTTCCTGGCGGTCTGGTACCTGGCGGGCATGGCCATCCCGACGGCGCTGGGGGCCGTGCTGGGGCCGCGCCTGCTGCGCTGGTAATTGCTATCTGGGCAGCGGCGCGGTGGCGGTCAGGTCAGGCCGCTACCCGCTTGTTGTAGGCGCGAAAGACGGTGTCCAGCGTCCAGCCCAGCGATTCGTAGAGCGACTGCGCCGTGGTGTTGGTGTGTGCCGTGGTCAGATCCATGCGCACCTTGCCGTGCGCGCGGGCCGTGGCTTCGGCGGCCATCAGCAAGCTGCGCCCGGCGCCGGTCTTGCGTGCTGCGGGGGCCACGAACAGGTCGTACAGCGTGTAGATGGGCGCTGCCTCCACCGAGCAGAAGGTTGGGTAAAGCTGGCAAAAACCTATCGCTGCTCCCGATGCATCCAGTGCCAGCAGCACCACGGACTCCCCGCGCTCCAGCCGCTGTGCGATGAATGTCCGGGCTCCAGCGAGGTCTGGCGCCTGCTCGTAGAACTGCCGGTAGGCATCAAACAGCGGCGCGATGGTGTCGGCGTCGGCCGGGGCGGCGGGGCGGATGTGCACTGCGGTCATGAAGGCGTTGGAATGGCTGTAGGGCGCGAGCATGCGCCAGGAACTTGCAAAGGTGCACCCCGGGGCGGGGCGCAAGCGGACGCGGATTGTAGGAAGTTTTGCCCTCGTTTTTGAGGGGTGTGCCTTGTTTTCCGCGGCCCTGGGTCAGGTGGTGTTGTTGTTGCCTGTCCACTGCGCCACCGCTTCCACCCGGGCCTGGTGGATCAGCGTGCCCACCTGCGGCCCGCTCACACCCTTGGCCGCTGCCCGCGCTGCAATGTCGCGCGTGACCACGGACTGCACCACCGCCAGCACGGCGGCCAGCCGTTGGCGCTGTGGGTAGGCCGACTCTTCAAATCCCAGCCGCCCGCGCGCGTCGCATTCGCATGCCAACAGGATGTCGGCAAAACGCTCGGGCTTGCGAATGGCATCGCAGCGCTCCAGCAGCCGCACCAGGGCGGCGGCCGACAGTTCGTGGCTGCGGTGGATGTGGCCGTGTTCACGGGCCACCACATCGGCTGTCTCACGGCAGTCCACCGGCACGCGCAGGCGCTCGGCCATGTCCTTCAGCAGCTCGGCACTGCGCTCCTCGTGCCCGATGTGGCGTGGCAGCACGTCGGCGGCCGTGGTGCCCTTGCCCAGGTCGTGCGCCAGACAGGCAAACCGCACAGTGAGTGGCGCCTGCAGCCGCGCGGCCATGTCCAGCACCATCATCAGGTGCACGCCCGTGTCCACCTCGGGGTGGTACTCCGCCCGCTGGGGCACGCCCCACAGGCGCGCCACCTCGGGCAGCAGCACCTGCAGCGCGCCGCACTCGCGCAGCACCTCGAACATGCGCGAGGGCTTTTCTTCCATCAGCCCGCGCGCCAGCTCCTGCCACACGCGCTCGGCCACCAGATGGTCCGCCTCGCCGTGCTGCACCATCTCGCGCATCAGCTGCATCGTCTCGGGCGCCACCGTGAAGTCGGTGAATCGCGCCGCAAACCGCGCCACACGCAGGATGCGCACCGGGTCTTCGCGGAAGGCGTCGGTCACATGCCGCAGCACCCGCGCCTCGATGTCTTTGGCACCAAAATAGGGGTCAAAAATGTCTCCAGCGCTTATCCCATAAGCGCTGGTAGCTATTGCGTTGATAGTAAGGTCGCGGCGCGAAAGGTCTTCTTCCAGCGTCACATCGGGCGAGCTTTCCACCACAAAGCCCCGGTAGCCGCGCCCGCTCTTGCGCTCGGTGCGGGCCAGTGCGTACTCCTCGCGCGTGTCGGGGTGCAAAAAGACGGGGAAGTCGCGCCCCACGGGCAGATAGCCCAGTTCCAGCATCTGCTCGGGCGTCGCGCCCACGACCACCCAGTCGTGGTCGTTCACGGGCCGGCCCAGCAGCTTGTCGCGGACGGCGCCGCCCACCATGTAGATTTGCATCGGTGTAGTTTAGGCCGGGCCCCCGGCCGTATATTCCAGCCCACCATGTCCCTCTCGTCCGACCTCACCATCGCCCAGCTCAACCCCGACGGCAGCGTGCCCGTGCCCACGGCGCCCGACGCAGCCGCCAACGCTGCAGCGGAAGCCCTGCAGCGCGAGGCGCAGTTCGAAGCTTTGAAAGCCAAGGTGGACGACCTGCAGGAGATCCTGGCCAAGCCGCTGAACGAAATCCTGGCCGATCGCGACAAGTTCAAGGAAGCGATGGCCGCGTGGGATGCCTTTGGCGCCATGTGGATGCTGTCGCAGCGCGCCATGAAGCGCGTGGCGCTGGACCTGGCCGCGCAGCAGGGGGTGAGCGAGGAAGAGGTGGTGGCGCGTGCGCTGGCCTATGCCAACCAGGTGCTCAACGCAGAAGAGGAAGACCTGGGCGGCACCGTGGCCCCCGCCCAGTTGGCGCACATCGCGCGGCACAAGCCGTTTTTGCGCAAGCAGTTTCGGTAGCGTGGCCGGGCTGCCCGTGCCCCTTCAGCCAAACACCGGCCTGAAAAAACTCCGCTCGTAGCTCGCGATGCACCCCGTCTCCTCGGCATAGCGGAACGCCGCCTGGCATTCCGCATCCTGCATCGACTGCTGGCGGTACACCTCGTAGGCCGCCAGGCTGTCAAAGGTGAACAATGCCAGTGCGATGTTGTTCGCGCCCTCGCTGGGCATGAAATAGCCGTGGTGTTTACCGCCGAACTTCTCGACCAGCGGTATCCACAGTTTTCCGTAGTGCTCAAACTCCTTGAGCTTGCTGGTGTTGAGCACGTAGCGCAGGTAGATGGTGACGGCCATGGTGGTGCTCAGCCTTCTTTATGGCACAGGCGATAGGGTTCTTCGAAGTCCAGAAAGTCCTTCTCGGCCAGGGCCTCGTCGATCCAGGCGGTCACGCCGGGCAGGGCGCGCACGCGCTGCACATAGGCGGCGATGTGGGGTGGCACGGGCAGGGCGTAGGTGTGCAGGCGCATGCACACGGGGGCAAAGTAGGCGTCGGCCACTGTGAACTCGCCAAACAGCATGGGGCCGCCGTGTTCTTGCAGCAGCGCGCTCCACATGTCCACCAGGCGTTGCACGTCGGCGCGCACGCCGGCCTGATCGCGCCAGATCAGGGCGCCGGTGTCGGCCAGGTTGGCCTCGATGTTCATGGGGCAGTTGCTGCGCAGGGCGGTGAAGCCGCTGTGCATTTCGGCGCAAATGCTGCGGGCGCGCGCACGGGCCTTGGCGTCCGTGGGCCAGAGCTTTTTGTCAGGGTGGGTTTCAGCCACGTATTCGGCAATCGCCAGCGTGTCCCACACCACCAGGTCGCCATCTGCCAGCACGGGCACCTTGCCCGTGGGGTTCACGGCGCCAATCGCGCGCTTGAACTCTGAATCGGCGTCAAAGCTGTCAAAGCGCACGCGCACTTCTTCAAACACGATGCCCGCCTGTTTGAGCAGCACCCAGGGGCGCATGGACCAGGAGGAGTAGTTCTTGTTGCCGATATAGAGCTTGAGCATGGGGCACCTGCCGATGGAAAACAGAGAAAAGAAAGTCAGCCCGCCATGCTAGCGGCAGTGGCGCGCGCCAGCGATGCGAAAACACGGCCTGAATGATGCGTGGCACGCATCACGGGCAATGGCGCAGCGGTTCAGACCGGCCAGACCACCCCGTTGTCGTTCAGGATGGCATCGAGCGGCAGGTCGAACTCTTCGGGCTCGAAGTCGTCCAGGTAGCCATTGGTGAAGCCCAGGCCCACCGTGAACGGCTTGGGCTGCAGGGTGGCCAGCGTGCGGTCGTAAAAGCCGCCGCCATAGCCCAGCCGATAGCCCCCGGGGGCGTAGCCCACGCAGGGCACGAACAGCAGGGTGGGTACGATGACCTCGGTGTCCTTGGGCTTGGGGATGCCGTAGGCGTCTTCCTCCATGGGGCAGCCGGGGTACCAGGCGTGGAAGGTGAGGGTTTTGTGCAGCTTGTTCACCACCGGCAGCCCGATGCGGCGCAGTTGGGGTTCGTCCAGCAACTCGCCATCTTCCTTCCAGCGGTGCAGCGCGGGCAGGGGGTCAAATTCGCCCTTGATGGGCCAATAGGCTCCAATGACCGTATCCGGCCGGTTCACCAGCCAGATGCGCATCACCTGTTGTAACAGGTCGGCCCGCTGTAGGCGGTCGGGCAGATTGAGGCGTTCTTCTATCAACGCGCGCCGAAGGGCTGCTTTGTCCATCAGATAATTCCCCCATGCAATTTCTCAGAGCGATTCTGACACCCCTTGTCGCCGCCACCGTGCTGGCAGCCACCGCGCCCCTTGTCATGGCGCAAAACCGTGGGGACGATACCCTGCTGGAGATGCAGCAGGCCTTCCGCAAAGGCGACCGTAGCAAGCTCGCGCAGCTGCTGCCCACTGCGCGTGGTCATGCGCTGGAGCCCTGGGCCGCTTACTGGGAGCTGCGGGTGCGCCTGGGCGAGGCGTCACCACAGGAGATCCAGTCTTTCCTGCAGCGCTACGCCGGCAGCTACCAGGAAGACCGCCTGCGCAATGACTGGCTCTTGTTACTGGGCCAGCGCCGCGACTGGAGCCAGTTCGCCGAGCAGCACCCCAGCTACCGCATGTCGGACGACCGCGAGGTGCGCTGCTACGCGCTGCTGATCGACCAGATCAAGGGCACCGCCAGCCCCACCGTGGCCGAGGATGTGCGCAGCAACTGGTACGCCCAGCGCGACGGCGACGACGGCTGCACCCACGCCGCACGCGAGCTGCATGGCTACAAGAAACTCTCAGCCCTGGACGTGTGGCGCAAGGCCCGCCTGGGGGTCGAGGCCAATCGCCCCCGCGTGGTGCGCGCGGCGGTCGAGATCGTCTCGCCCGAATCGTTGCCGCAGGTCAAGGACGTGCTGGATGCGCCGAGCAAATACCTGCTGTCGCGCGCCACGGCCGCCGGCAAGGCCAAGCAGGAACTGGTGCTGCTGGCCCTGTTGAAACTGGCCACCGGCGACCCGGACGGCGCGGCCTACCAGCTCGACAGCAAGTGGAGCGTGCACCTCTCGGCCGAGGAGCGCAATTGGGCCTGGGCCGTGATCGGCAAAACCGCTGCGCAAAAGCTGGCCAGCAACGCCCACAGTTACTTTGCCAATGTGACCAAGGACAGCGACCTCAACGACGACCTGCTGGGCTGGAAGGTGCGCGCCGCCCTGCGCGCCGGCCAGTGGAAGGCCGTCGGAAAGGCTGTGGACGCCATGGGGCCCGAAGCCCGCCAGGACAGCACCTGGGTGTACTGGAAGGCACGCTCGCTGCTCGCAGGCCGCGTGACCGACGCCGAACGCGCCGAAGCCCGCCAGCTGCTCGAAGGCATCGCCAGCACGCGCGGCTTCTACGAGCAACTGGCCCTGGAAGAGCTCGGCCAGCGCATCACCACGCCACCCGCGCCCGCCCCCCTCACCGCCGAAGAAAAGGCCGCCGCCCGCGCCAACCCGGGCCTGAACCGCGCGCTGTATGCCATCCTGCTGGGCCTGCGCAGCGAAGGCGTGCGCGAGTGGAACTACACCACCAACCTGCACCAAAGCGGCGGCATGCCCGACCGTGAACTGCTGGCCGCCGCCGACTTCGCCTGCCAGCGCGAGGTGTGGGACCGCTGCATCAACACCAGCGAACGCACCAAGAGCGTGGTGGATACCACCCAGCGTTTCCCCACGCCGTTTCGCAGCGCGGTGGTGGAGCGCGCCAACGGCATCGGCCTCGACCCGGCGTATGTCTACGGCCTCATTCGCCAGGAAAGCCGCTTCATCATGGACGCACGCTCCCACGTGGGCGCCTCGGGCCTGATGCAGGTCATGCCCGCGACCGCGCGCTGGACGGCCAAGAAGATCGGTTTGAACAACTTCACCGCCGACCAGATCAACGACCGCGACACCAACATCACCATCGGCACGGCCTACCTCAAGCTCGCGCTGGATGATTTTGCGGGCTCCATGCCCATGGCCGCTGCCGCCTACAACGCCGGCCCCGGCCGCCCGCGCAGCTGGCGCAACGGCCCAGTGCTCGACGCCGCCATCTGGGCCGAAAACGTGCCCTTTGCCGAAACGCGCGACTACGTGAAGAAAGTACTGGCCAACACCACCAACTACGCCGCCATGCTCACCGGCCAGCCCCAGTCGCTCAAGAGCCGCCTGGGCACCATCGGCCCGCGCGACGCGGCGGCGCCTGAGGTGAACAAGGATCTGCCCTGAACCGCCGACCGGCCCAGGGCAGTGAGGCGATTGCTATAGATATTAGAGCTATTGGCGCTTTTTAGATAAGCGCTAGAGGCCAATTTGATTTAAAAATTGGAGAGGCTTGAGATGAAGAGACTGTGCGGGGCCACTACGGCGGCTTTGGGGACGTTGTGGTTCCGTGTCGCCGTCCAGGCGCAGCCCGTCTACAGATGAGACGGCACCAAGAAGATTTCCAAGGACGTGCAGGAATTTGGCGAGGGACTGCAGAAATCGCTGGGCAAGGTCAATGACAAGCAAGTGGGCCTCAACTGCGCCACTGTCGTGGACAACATCCACTATCAGGCAGACCTGATGCTGGAAGTTGGGCAAAAGAACCAGCGCGACGGCTACACGATGCAGGCCGTCTTCGGCCGCACCGCCTCAATCCGCGAGGACAAGGGCAAATAGGCGTCTCCGACTAACAGGGCGGAGTAGCTGCCAAGAAAGTCCAGCAGTTACAACCAATAATAGGGTGCGACAAGCAATTCAAGCATTGACGGTCGCACCCGCCAATTTCGCGAGATGCAAATTGCGTAGATCGCGCACTTCGGAAGTGACTGTTCAATGAGAACTCTTAGGAGAGGTTCAGGCATTGAGTCACGGCCCTATATCGAGCCCCCTTTTTGAAATGCGTTCTTTGAGGTGGCTACGACGGGCCATGAATATGAAGCCGATTAGCAGTATTAAACAGAAAGCAGATGAGGCCGCGCTACGAAGATTTGGCTCGATACCCCGAGATACATCGAAGACGATGCCGTGCAAAAGAAACCATGCGGCAATATTTGCCAAGACGAGCCAATCGGCTGCTTGGGTTTTTCGACGGGCGGCGACAATTGCTGATAAACCAATGGAAAGAATTCCAAAACCAAAAACTACGTCAGTATAATTAATTGGCAAATCGTATATCGCAGGCTCCACCAAGAATATATAAATGGCAAATAGACCGACGATGGAGATGATAGAAAAGAAGGTGAAGGAAATTACTGCATTAAAAAAATGCAAAAATTTTCTAAACCTTTGAGACTTGTCCATAAATGCCTGACCGATCGCATGCGGCGCTTCTGTGCCGCGTATTGAACCCGTTTGTCTGGATGCAAAGGACTGATCCAGGCGCGGGCCATTATCGTAGCAGCAACAGTTAGGGTCGAAACGGCCTGAGCTCTCGCCGCTGCCGCAAGATCACACGTTGTGCAGCACGTCTTCTCGCCGCACCGCCGCCCCTGACCGCACCAGGTCATCCGCCAGGCTCTGCAGCCACGCATCCTCCGCCTGATCCCCAAAGTGCGTCTCGTGCAGCATTCCGAAATACGGCGTGGCCTGGGCCCAGGCGGTGAGGTCGGACATGCTGATGTGCTGCCATTCGAGCAGCTTGTACTTGAGCAACACCTTCCCCGCATAGAGCGCGTGTTTCTGCGGGTTGCGCACAAAGCCGTCCAGCCTGCGGCGGGCTCCCTCAATGGCGCGGAGGGCGTCGGCAAACACCGGTCCGTGGCCCGGGATGACGACCTTGGGCGCCAGTGACTCGATCACGTCCAGCGTGGCTGACACCTCGGCGAAGGCGCTGTCGCCTTCCAGCTCGGGAAACACCACACCAAAGCCGTTTTCCCACAGCGCATCGGCCGAGATCAGCACACGGCCCTGGGGCTCGAACAACACCACCGAATGCGGATCGTGCCCCGGTGCGGCATGCACCTGCCAGGGCTTGTCGCCCAGCAGCACGCAGGAGTCGGGCATGAGCAGCGTATCGGCCCGAAAGGGCGGGCATTCCTGTCCTGTGGGGGTGTAGCTCAGTGCGTAGGCATCCCACTGGCGCACATGGTCGGCCTGGCCGGGTGGAATAGCCGTGAGCACGCCGGGCCAGGCCTTTTGCAGCGCCGCATTGCCGCCGCAATGGTCGCTGTGCAGGTGGGTGTTGAGCACGCGGTCCAGCGGGCGGCCGTGCAGCGTGCCGCGCACCAGCTCCACGGTCTGCTCGGCATGGCTGCAGTAGCCGGTGTCCACCAGCGCGGTGTCGTGGTGGCCTATGAAAAGGATGTTGTTGGCAGACAGCCAGCCGCGTTCCAGGACGGTGATTTCAGGAGGCAGGAGATCGTGGGGCGCGATGGTGGGCATGGGTGCAGGAATTCGGGGCGTCGGTGGCGGGCATCATCCGTGCCGCGCCGTGGGCTGCGGTCCAGCGTACCGCAGGTAGTGCCTGCCCGAAGTCCTCCAAAACCCGCAAACGAAGGTGCAGCCATGGCTTCGCAAGCCCCAACCTGTATCAGAACGTCACACCCGCCACCAGGATGACGTTGGCATACGGCGTGCACTCGCCGGTACGCACCATTGCGCGGGCCTGCTGGGTGAGGCGCTTGAACTCCTCGTGCGATACGGCCTGGGGCTCCACCGGCAAATGGCACCAGGCGGGCAGCTGCCCTTCGTTGCGCTCCACGGCTTCGGTGGCGATCAGCGCTTTTTCAACCTGCATTTCTTCCAGCACCACCCGAAGCACGTCGGCCACGGCCGGGATGCCCGGGGTGAGGGCCAGGTCGATGCGGCGCGGGCCGGGCGGAATGGGCAGGCCCACGTCGCCGATCACCAGCATGTCGCCATGGCCCAGGCTGGCGATGGCGTGGGAGAGTTCGGCGTGCAGCAAGGCGGTGCGTTTCACAGGGGGCTCCAGGCGGGTGGTTGGGGGCTGTGCGCGACGGCTGCGCGGGTGGGAATGGAGGGCTGGGCGCCGGGTTGCGTGACGCACAGCGCGGACGCGCGGATGCCATCGCGAACGGCGGCATCAAGCGGCTCGCCGCGTGCCAGCGCCACAGCCAGCGCGCCCAGGAAGGTGTCGCCTGCGGCAGTGGTGTCCACGGCCTGCACGACGAGGCCGGGGTGGTAGCGGCAGCCAGTGGCATCCGCCGCCACGGCGCCGGCGGCGCCCAGGGTCACCACCACCTGGGCGGGGCCCTTGGAGCGCAGGGCTTGTGCGACCTGCGCGGCGTCTGCGGGGGTGGCGACGCTCTGGCCTGCCAATGCTGCGGCCTCCACTTCGTTGACGATCAAGACATTGACCAGCGGCCACAGCGCATCGGGCAGGGGCTGGATGGGCGAAGGGTTGAGCAGCACCGGGCAGCCGGCGGTATGGGCAACCTTGGCTGCGCCCAGCACCTGCGGCATCGGAGTTTCGAGCTGCAACACCAAACCGCCTGCGTCTTGCACGGCGGCGGTCAGCGCATTGGCATCCAGCACAAACCTGCCATTGGCGCCGGGCACCACCACGATGCGGTTTTGCCCCGTGGTTTCCACGGTGATGGCGGCCACACCGGTGGTGACTTCGGTATCGGTCTGCACGCCACGGTGGTCAATGCCATCGGCGTCAAGCCCGGCGCGCAGCGTGTGGCCGTAGCCATCGTCGCCCACGCGGCCGAACAGAAACACCTGGGCGCCCTGGCGGGCGCAGGCAACGGCCTGGTTGCCGCCTTTGCCGCCAGGCACCAGGAGCAGGGCATCGGCCAGCACGGTCTCGCCGGGGCCGGGGGCATGTTGCACTTGCAGCACCAGGTCCATGTTCAGGCTGCCGACCACGGCGATGCGGGGGGTCTGGAGGTTGGCGGTCACAGCAGTCACGGCGGTCATGCAGGCCTCCCTCCACGGCGGGCGTCGGGGGCGACCATGGTGGCGGGGGCCGTGGAAGAGCGCACGCGCAGCTCGGGCTGCAGCATCACCTTGCGCGCGTCCTGGCGCTTCCCGTCGATGCGCTCCAGCAGCATGTCCACCGCCAGCGCGCCGATGCGCTGCTTGGGCTGGGCCACGGTGGTCAGCGGCGGGCTGGTGAAGGCGGTCAGTTCAATGTCGTCAAAGCCCACGATGGACAACGCCTCGGGCACGCGCAGCTCGCGTTCGTGCGCCGCGCACAGTGCGCCCATGGCCATGAGGTCGTTACACACGAAGACGGCGGTGGGCGGCTCGGGGGCGCGCAGCACGGCGTGCATGGCCTCGTAGCCGCCCTGGCTGGTGAAGTTGCCGTGCCACAGCAGGCCGTCACCCGTGCCGCAGCCGGCGTCGGCCAGCGCGGCACGCCAGCCGGCGATGCGCTGCTCGCTGGGCGCAATGCCCTCGGGCCCGCCGATGCACGCGATGCGCCGGTGGCCCAGCGACAGCAGGTGGCGCGTGGCCAGCAGGCCGCCTTGCATGTGGGCGGTCTCCACCAGGTCGCAGGGCTGCTGCTCGGCCAGCTCGATCTCGCGGTCCACCAGCACGGTGGGGATGGACAGGCCCGCCAGTTGTGTGGGCAGTGTGGCGTCGTGCCCGGTGGAGACGACGATCAGCCCGTCGATGCGCCGCTCGGCCAGCACCTGCAGATACGTGCCCTGACGGTGCGCCTCGTCGTTGGTGTTGCACAGAATGAGGTTGTAGCCCGCGCCAAAGCAGCGGTCTTCCACGCTGTGCACGATCTCGGCAAAGTAGGGATTGGAGCTGTTGGGGATCAGCATGCCCAGCGTGCGCGTGTTGTTGCTCTTCAGGCTGCGCGCAATGGCGCTGGGCACATAGCCCAGCGCGCGGATGGCTTTCTCGACCCGCTCGCGTCCCTCGGGACTCACGTGGCGTGTGCCGTTGACCACGTGCGACACCGTGGTGACCGATACATCGGCGTGGCGTGCAACGTCCTTGATAGTAGCCATGCGAAAAGTGAGAAGTCGTTGGGTTGGAGTGGTGTCAGACCGTGATTCAGTGTGCAGCGCGGCGCTGGCGCAGCGTGTCCACGATGACGGCCGCCACGATCACAAAACCCGTGATGATGCGCTTGCTGGGCTCGCTGGCACCCACCTGGGCCAGGCCTGCCTCCAGCACCGCGATGATGAGCACGCCAAAGGCCGTGTTGATCACCGAGCCGCGCCCGCCCATGAGGCTGGTGCCGCCAATCACCACGGCGGCGATCACCTGCAGCTCCATGCCCGTGCCCGCGTTGGGGTCTGCGGCTTCGAGCCGGGCCGACTGCATCAGCCCTGCCAGCCCCGCGAGCAGGCCAGTCATGGCAAACACGATGATGCGGATGGGGCGCGGGTCCACACCCGCCAGGCGCATGGCTTCCTCGTTGGTGCCGATGCCCACCACACAGCGGCCGAACACCGTGCGCGACAGCACCAGCTGCGCCACCACCACCAGCACCACCGCCAGCAAAAACGCGAACGAGATGCCGCCAAAGAAGGGTGCCGACAGCCACGAGATCGCATCGCCCACGTACTGCGTGCGCGAGTCAGTGACCACATACGCGCTGCCGCGCACGGCTTCGAGCATGCCCAGCGAGACGATGAACGAAGGCAGCCGCCAGGCCACCGAGATGGCCCCCGTGATGGTGCCGCACACCAGGCCCGTGGCCAGCGCCAGGGCGGCGGCGGCGGGCACTGTCCAGCCCCACTGCAGGATGGCGGCGGCCGAGGTGGCTGCGGCCAGCGCCATCACTGAGCCCACCGACAGGTCGATGCCCGCGATGATGAGCACAAAGGTCATGCCCACGGCCATCACGGCCAGGGCCGGGATCTCGTTGGCGATGGTGATGAAGGTTTCGGTGCTCCAAAAGTACTCGGACAGCGACGAGAACAGCGCCACCATGCCTGCCAGCACGGCCAGCAGGCCCAGGTAGGTGCCCAGTTGGCTGCGCCAGACCGAGGCGGAGGAAGGTGCTGGCGCGGATGCGGCAGCCGACGTGATGGGGGCGTTCATGCGGTGACAGGAGAAGGGGTTAAAGAGGTTGTGTTGGTGCGCCCGCCGGGCTCGGAAAACGCCGCCGCCAGCAGGGATTGTTCAGACCACTCACCGCGCTCGAACACCGCCACCAGGCGGCCAGCGCTCATCACGCCGATGCGATCGGCCATGGCCATCAGCTCGCGCAGGTCGGACGACACCATGAGCAGCGCGCGGCCTTCGGAGGCCATGCGGTCCAGCTCGCCATACAGCTCGGCGCGTGCGCCCACGTCCACGCCGCGCGTGGGTTCATCGAGCAGCAGCACGCGGCCTTCGCGGTGCAGCCAGCGGGCAAACACCACCTTTTGCTGGTTGCCGCCCGAGAGCTGGCCCACAGGCTGCTCGGCGCTGCGGCAGCGGATGCCCAGCGTGCGCACAAAACCTTGCACCAGGCGGTTTTCCAGCCCACGCTGCAGCCAGCCGCCGCGCGAGACGGCCGACAGGTCGGACAGCGTGGCGTTGATGCGAATAGGCTGCGCCAGCAGCAAGCCCTGGGATTTGCGGTCTTCGGTGACCAGACCCACGCCTGCGGCGATGGCCTGCAGGGGGGAGGCGAAACCACGCGGGATCGTGCGCGGTGCGGCTTGGGAAGCCTTCGGGTTTTTGTTTGCTATGTTTTTTGCAGCTGATGGCGCTTGTTCATCAAGCGCCAGGGCCTGTTTTTGTTCAAATTCGGGGTGCAGTGTGACGCTGCCCCGGTCTGCCCGGTCCGCGCCAAACAGCAGCCGGATCAGTTCGGTGCGGCCCGATCCGACCAGCCCGGCAATGCCAAAGATCTCGCCCGCGCGCAGCTCCAGGCTCACGTCCTGCACGGCGCTGCCTCGGCCCAGGCCCTGGGCGCTCATCACCACCGGGCCGACGGGGCGGCGTGGGCGGTGGTCCAGGTCGCTCACCACGCGGCCCACCATGCGCTGCACGAGGTCGTCCTCGCTCATGCCGGCCATGGGGCGCACGTCCACCAGACGGCCGTCGCGCAGCACGGCCACGCGGTCGGCAATGCGGCGCAGCTCTTCGAGCCGGTGCGACACATAGACGATGGCCACGCCGCGTGCGGTGAGGTGCGCGATCTGCTCGAACAGGTAATTGGTCTCGCGCGGCGTGAGCATGGCCGTGGGCTCGTCGAGCACCAGGATGCGTGTGTCGTCCTGCAGGTTGCGCGCGATCTCCACCATCTGCTGCTGGCCAATGCCCAGCTGCGAAACGGGCGTGGCGGGGTCGATGCTGTCAAGCCCGATCTTGGCCAGCTGCGCGCGTGCAGCCGTATGCAGCGCATCGCGCTGCAGCCAGCCCAGGCGGTGGGGCAGGCGGCCCATCAACAAATTCTCGGCCACGGTGAGTGTGGGCACCAGGCCCAGCTCCTGCATCACCATGCGCACGCCTTGGCGCTCGGCATCGCGGCGCGAGGTGGGCGTGTAGGTTTGGCCGCCGAGCAACATGCCGCCGCGCGTGGGCTGCTCCAGCCCGCACAGGATCTTGGACAGCGTGCTCTTGCCCGCGCCGTTCTCGCCGGTCAGCGCCAGCACCTCGCCCGCAAACAGCTCCACATTCACGCCATCGAGCACCGTGGCGGTGTAGTCCTTGCCCATGGCCCGAATGGCGAGCAAGGGCGTGGACTGGGAAGCGGGGGAGGGGATTTGCATGGTGGGGTTCGCTGAGGCGGGCCGCGGGGTGGCGTTCATTCTTTGGGCGGTGAACAAAGCTCCGCGAAACGATTCTGGCGAGGCACCGTGTCGCAGTCAGTACGGGTAGTACGACAAGACACGGCAACAACGCCAGAAGCGTTTTGTTCGCCGCTCTCTGGCTTCTCTGCTGGTTGCTACTTACTTACTTGCTGCCCTTGGTCACCAGCACCACATCCGTCTTGACGGCTGCAGGCAACTGCGCCTGGGGCGTCTTGGCGGCCAGCGCCTTCTGGGCCAGCTCGATGCCGAACACGGCCTGCTTGGCGGCGTACTGGTCGGCAGTGGCCAGCACGCGGCCATCGGCCAGCATGGGCTTGATGGCGCCGATGTTGTCGTAGCCCACCACCTGCACCTTGCCGGCCTTGCCAGCGGCCTTCACGGCGGCCACGGCACCCAGGGCCATGCTGTCGTTGCCGGCCAGCAGGGCGACCAGGTCAGGGTGCTCGCGCATCATGCCGGCGGCCACGGTGTTGCCTTTTTCGATCTCCCAGTTGCCGGACTGCACGCCCACCACGGTGATGTTGGCGGCCTTCATGGCGTCCTGGTAGCCCAGGGTGCGCTGCTGTGCATTGAAGGTGGTCGACACGCCTTCGATGATGCCGACCTTGTCGCCGGCTTTCAGCGTCTTGGCCAGGTGGTCACCCACCAGCTTGGCGCCCGCGCGGTTGTCGGGGCCCACGAAGGGCACGGTGATGTTCTTTTCCTTCAGCGCATCGGTATCGAGCTGGTTGTCGATGTTGACCACGATGATGCCCTTGTCGATGGCGGCCTTGACCACGGGCACCAGGGCCTTGGAGTCGGCCGGGGCCAGCACGATGGCACTGACCTTTTGCGCCATGGCCTGCTCGATCATCTTGATCTGCGCGGCGGTGTCGGTCTCGTTCTTGATGCCGTTGGCCACCAGCGTGTATTCGCTGGCGTGCGCCTTCTGGTGCGCCTTGGCGCCGTCTTCCATGGTGCGGAAGAACTCGTTGGCCAGCGACTTCATGATGAGCGCGATCTTGGGCTTGTCCTGCGCAAACGCAGGGCTGGCCAGCAGGCTGCCCACAACGGCGAGGGCGGCGGCGGTCTGAACGGAACGGCGGGTGAACTGCATGGGTTGTCTCCTGTTGGAATGGTGGGCGAGAAAGGCGAGCGGACAGCGGTGCGCAAGGTGCGCGAAACCCGGGGAAAAGCCACGAATGCGCGCGACCCGGTGCCTTGTCGCCAGTGGATCATATCCAAAGCAAACGTTTGCGCAAACGTTTGCTAGTCAGTAAAAACCCGAACAAACGGGAGCTGAGAGGGGTTGCTGGACGGGTTCTCCGTGGCCCTTCACCCGTGCCGAAACCGTGCTGTGTCTCCCCGTTTTCACAGGAAACGGGCAAAGAAAAAGGGCGCCGGAGCGCCCTTGGTTGCAATGGAGGGGCTGCCACGCTGATTTGCGCAGCCACCGGGTGAAACGCTCTAGGCCTTGCGCAGCTCCCTGCGCAAGATCTTGCCCACATTGCTCTTGGGCAGCTCGTCGCGGAACTCGATGTACTTGGGGCGCTTGTAGCCGGTGAGGTTTTCCTGGCAGTAACGGGCCACGTCTTCCTCGCTGAGGGTGGGGTCGTTCTTGATGATGAACACCTTGATGGCCTCGCCCTGTTTCTCGTCGGGGATGCCGATGGCCGCGCATTCCACCACGCCAGGGCACAGGCTGATGACCTGCTCCAGCTCGTTGGGGAACACGTTGAAGCCGCTCACCAGGATCATGTCCTTCTTGCGGTCGATGATGCGGGTGTAGCCCTGGGCATCCATGATGCCGATGTCGCCCGTGCGCATGAAACCGTCGGGCGTGAACGCCTTGGAATTTTCTTCGGGCTGGTTGTAGTAGCCCGTCATCACGTTGGGGCCGCGGATGCAGATCTCGCCCGACTCGCCCTGGGCCAGGCTGTTGCCTGCGTCGTCCTTGATGGCGATGTCGATGCCCGGCAGCGGCAGGCCGATGGTGCCGCTGAACTCGGTGTTGGTCACGGGATTGTTGGTGCCGATGGCGCAGGTTTCGCTCATGCCCCAGCCTTCGATCATGGTGCTGCCCGTGGCCTTTTGCCACTGCTTGGCCGTGCCTTCGCTGGCCGCCATGCCGCCAGCCTGCGACACGCACAGGTGCGAGAAGTCGAGTGTCTTGAACTGCGGGTTCTGCAGCAGCGCGTTGAACAGCGTGTTCACGGCGGGCAGCATGTGGAAGGGGCGCTTCTTCAGCTCGGCAATGAACTTTGGAATGTCACGTGGGTTGGGGATCAGCGTGAGGCTGGAGCCCTGGCGGATGGCCAAGAGGCACAGCGTGAGCGCGAAGATGTGGTACAGCGGCAGCGCGGCGATGGAGTTGGCTTTACTGAGGTCACCCACCTTGGACAGCGCCGGGGTGAACCAGGCCTCGGCCTGCAGCGTGGCGGCCACGATGTTGCGGTGGGTCAGCACCGCCCCTTTCGACAGGCCCGTGGTGCCGCCGGTGTACTGCAGGAAGGCAATTGAATCGAGCGTGGCCTGGCTCGGGGTGAGCGACTTGTGCTCGCCCAGCGACAACGCCTTCTTGAACGTGACGACCTTGCGGCCACCCGTCAGTGGCAGTTCGTAGGCGGGCACCATCTTGGCCAAATGGCGCACGGCAAAGGTGATCCATTTGCCGAACCAGAAGCCCAGCAGGTCGCCCATGGACGCCATCACCACATGCTTGACGGCCGTGTGGTCAATGACCTCGGCCAGCGTGTGCGCAAAGTTCTCCAGGATCACGATGGCCGTGGCGCCCGAATCCTTGAGCTGGTGCTCCAGCTCGCGGGCGGTGTACAGCGGGTTCACGTTGACGCAGGTGTAGCCCGCGCGCAGCACGGCGGCCATGGTCACGCCGAATTGCGGAATGTTGGGCAGCATGATGGCCACGCGCGCACCGGGTGCGAGGCCCAGGCTTTGCAGGTAGGCACCCAGGGCCGCCGAGTGGCGTTCCAGTTCGCCATAGCTCATCCACTGGTCCATGCAGACCGAAAACGGGCTCGATGCGTGTTTGCGGAAGGACTCTTCCAGCAGGTGGGCCACAGAGCGGTATTGCTCGGGCTGCACGTCGTGCGGTACGCCCGGGGGGTAGCTCTTGAGCCAGATCTTTTCCATGCGCTTGTTTCCTTCGCTTGTGCTCGCCAAATGCCATTGATAGGTGGGCACAGATTGTGGAAGCAGGTGGGGATGATCGGTTACCGGGCTTGTCCTAGTGTGTTTGCGAGTTGGGTCCCGCAGGTGACAGCATCCGCGTCGAACAGTTGCTCCATCAGGCTGCGTTCACGCGCTTCGATGGTGGCCAGGAACTGCTCTACCCCGCCGCGCTGGCGCGCGAGCTGGCCGAAGGTGTCAAACCCCGCCTCCAGAAACCGCTGCAGCGCGCCCATGCCGGCAGCGTTCGCGGGGCCGCGCATCATGCGCAGCATCATCCGCAGGCCCGGCGTGCGGGTCAGGCGTGCCAGGTCGGTGCCCATGGCCAGCACGCGCTGCAGCTGCTCATGGCGCGCATGGCGCTGGCCTACGGTGCGCCAGGCAGCGGTGTAGCGGGCGGCATCGCTGGCTGCGTCGGCGTGGAGCAGCCACGCGCGGCCCATGTCCTGGTCCAGCCCCTCGGTCTGTGCATGCAGCACGGCCAGGGCCATGGCCGTGGCCACCACGGGCTGGGGGAACATGGTCTGCAGCGTGCCTGCGATGCGGCCAAACTGCAGATCGCGGTCGGTGTAGTCGGTGTCGCTGTAGAGCTCTTCCAGAAAGAACCGGGCCGCCGGGCCAAACGAGGGCGAGCCCATCAGGTCCGCATAGGTGCCCCGAAAGCGCCGTGCTTGCAGGGTCTTCACGCTGCCCACCGCCGCGCCCAGCGCCGGGTCGCCCGTGCGGTGCAGGCGCAGGGCGGTCACGTCGGCAATGCAGTCGCGGATGGTCTGGGCGGCATCCATGGGGCTGGGTCCTTTCTACTTGCGGGAGGCGCCAGGGCGGAGCCCAGGCGCCACAATGCGGCTGGTGAATTACAACATCTGCCCACCACCACCATGATCGCGCGCTGGCAAAGAGTCCTTCTCCTGTTCATCCTGCTGGCCATGGCCGCCTGGCTGGTGTGGCAATGGCCGTATTCACCGTTGCACGCTGTGCTGGGAGCACTGTTGCCGCTGGGCATTTACCTCTTGGTGATGGCGGTGGAGTTTGTGCTGATGCACCACACCAACCGTGCCGATGCCGCGCCGCGTGCGCGCCCCTCGCAGGTGCTGGCCGCCTGGTGGGCCGAGGTGTGGGTGGCGTTGCTGGTGTTCTGCTGGCGCCAGCCGTTTCGCCACCAGTCACTGCCCGACTGGCTGCCCGCCACGCCAACGGGCAAGCGTGGTGTGGTGCTGGTGCATGGCTTCATGTGCAACCGGGGTCTGTGGCTGCCCTGGTTCGCGGGCCTGCGCGCTGGGGGCCATGCCCATGTGGCGGTGAACCTGGAGCCGGTGATGGGCTCGATTGACGAATACGCCGACATCATTGAAGACGCTGTGTTGCGGGTGACGGCCGCCACGGGCCAGGCGCCGGTGCTGTTGTGCCACAGCATGGGCGGGCTGGCGGTGCGGGCGTGGCTGCGGGTGCACCAGGCCGATGGGCGGGTGCATCGGGTGTTGACGCTGGGCACGCCCCACGGAGGCACGTGGCTGGGGCGCTTCAGCCGGGCGGTGAATGGGCGGCAGATGAGCCTGGCGGGGGATTGGGTGGTGGCGCTGCAGCGGGCCGAACCGGCGGGGCGGGCGGCGCTGTTTACGTGCTGGTATTCGAACTGCGACAACATTGTGTTTCCCGCGAGTACCGCCAGTTTGCCGGGGGCGGACAACCGGTTGGTGGATGGGGTGGCGCATGTGCAGATGGCGTTTGATCCGGGGGTGATGAAGGCTTGTCTTGAGGAGATGGGGCGGGGGTGATTTTTTGATTGTTTTGGCCTCTAGCGCTTATGTATAAAGCGCTAGCAGCTATTGTTTTTGTAGTTGTCGAGTTTTCGCCTACCGTTCGGGCTGAGCCTGTCGAAGCCTGGGCGCGCTGGTTTGAAGCGCATGCTTGTGGCGAGTGCGGAGGCCGGGAGTCACCCCGGCCCCCGCTCTCAACCCAGGCACGCCTTTCAAACCAGCACGCCCCGGCTTCGACAAGCTCAGCCCGAACGGTTGAAGGTTTGCTATAGAAGTAATAGCTTCCAGCGCTTGATGGACAGGCGCAAGCAGCCAATTTCATTCGAAAAACTCAAGCCGCCACCGCATCCCGCTCATCCGCCGCAAACTCCGGCAACCCCCGCAGCCGCTCATAGATCGGCGCAAAGTCCGCCGCCGTCATCTCAAACAACTGCTCAAAACTATCGATCACAAAATACGTCTGCTGGTACGTATCGATCTTGTAGCGCGTGCGCATGGTCCGCTCCAGCTGCAGCGGAATCCGCTGCGGCTCCGGGCTCTGGACCGAATACGCCAGCTCGCCCGATGAACTCAAAATGCCCGCGCCGTATGCCCGCAGCTCCCCCGCCTCGCGGATCAACCCGAACTCGATGGTGTACCAATAAAGCCGCGAGAGCATCTCGCAAGACCCCAGCCCCTGCGCCTTCAGCCCGCCTTGCCCATACCGCTGCACGTAGTCCGCAAACACCGGGTTGAACAACAACGGCACATGCCCGAACAGGTCATGAAAAATGTCAGGCTCGACGATGTACTCGAACTCCTCGGGCTTGCGGATCCAGTCCGTCACCGGGAACTTGCGGTTGGCCAGCAGGGTGAAGAAGGGCACCTCCGGGATCAGCCCGGGCACGCCCACCAACTCCCAGCCGGTCGCTTTGTAGAGGCGCTCGTTCACCTCTTCAAACCGTGGAATGCGGTCACTCGCGCCCAGGGAAGGCAGGGCGTCAATGAACGCCTGGCTGGCCAGGCCCGGCAATAGCGCGCGCTGGCGTTCGTACAGGCGCCGGTACGTGTCGTGATCGGCGGCGGTGTAGCTCGCGTAATCCTGCGGGCAGGTGTAGTCCTCGCTGGCACGCGAGTAGTCGCCACGCGGGGGGCGGGTGGATTGGCCATAGACGACGGGGGCTTGTCCCATTTTTTTCTCCTTTGCCGCCATGGTCGGCGCACCGCGACGGGGGTGCGCACCAGCCCACGCGGCTGCTAATCGATCTTGATTTTTGCGGCCCGGATCAGGAACTCGTACTTGCTGTTTTCCGAGCGCACAAACTGCGCAAACCCGTCGAGCGTGAGCTCTTCGGGCGTGATACCCATCTTCTTGAACTTCTCCTTGCCGGCTGGCGAATGCATGGCAGCGGTGAACGCGTTGGCATAGCGGCGCGCATCGGCGTCGGGCAGCGAGGCGGGCGCAAACAGGCCGAACCAGGTCGACACGTTGAAGCCCTGCACGCTGTCGTTGATGCTCGGCACGTTGGGCAGCGCCTCATTGCGGCTCAAGGTGGTCACGCCCAGCGCCAGCAGCTTGCCCGACTGGATCTGCGGCAGCGCCGATGCCAGGTTGTCAAACACCATCAGCACCTGGCCGGACTCCAGCGCAGCCAGTGCGGGCTTGGAGCCCTGGAACGGCGTGTGGCCCATCCTGGTGTTGGTGAGCGACTTGAACATCTCGGCCGAGATGTGGCCGATGCTGCCGTTGCCGCCCGAGCCGTACTTGGCCTGGTCCGGGTTCTTCTTGAGGTACTGCACCAGCTCCGGCGTCGTCTTGATGCCCAGCTTGGCGGCCTGCTCGGCATTCACCACCAGCACGTTGGGCGTGCGTGCCACAAGGGCGATGGGTTTGAAGTCATTGAGCGCGTTGTAGGGGAAGTTCTTGTACAGCCAGGGGTTGACGGCGTGGGTGGCCACGGCGCCCATCAGCACCTGGTTGCTGGTCTTCCCGGCTTTGGCGACCTGGTCGGCGCCGGTACTACCACCCGCCCCCGGTTTGTTCTCCACGGTAATGGAGCCAAGCTGGGCTGCAGCACCTTCGGCCACGATGCGGGCCGAGATGTCCAGCGGACCACCAGCGGGGTAGGGCACCACGATGGTGAGCGGGGCAGAGGGGCTTTGGGCCATGGCAATGGTGGCCACACAGGTCAGGCCAACACTGAACAGGGTGCTACGGAGCGACATCGGGATCCTTTTGAGTTCCGGGGAGCGCGCAGTATAGGCATCTGTTCAGGGTTAACCCATGGATGTCTGATGTCTTACGTGTTCAGTACGCCGCGGCGGATCTGGTCGCGCTCCAGCGATTCGAACAGCGCCTTGAAGTTGCCTTCGCCAAAACCGTCGCGGTAGTCGCCTTCGCGCTGGATGAATTCAAAGAACACCGGCCCCAGCATGGGGGTGGAGAAAATCTGCAGCAGCAGGCGCGGCGTGCCATCGGCGGTGGTGCCGTCGAGCAGAATGCCGCGCGCCTGCAGTTCAGGCACGGGCTGGCCGTGGCCGGGCAGGCGGGTGTCCAGCATTTCGTAGTAGACGTCGTTGGGCGCGGTGGCCAGCGAGACGCCGGCCATGCCCAGCTTGTCCACCACGTCCTGCAAGTTGTCGCAGATCAGCGCGATGTGCTGGATGCCTTCACCGTTGAACTGCATCAAGAATTCTTCGATCTGGCCGCCGCCCTGCTTGGATTCTTCATTCAGCGGGATGCGGATCTTGCCGTCGGGCGCGGTCATGGCCTTGGACGTGAGGCCCGTGTATTCGCCCTGAATGTCGAAGTAGCGGATCTCGCGGAAGTTGAACAGCTTCTCGTAGAAGTTGGCCCAGAAACCCATGCGGCCGCGGTACACGTTGTGCGTGAGGTGGTCGATGAGGTTCAGGCCGTGGCCCACAGGGCGGCGGTCCACGCCTTCGATGAATTCGAAGTCGATGTCGTAGATGGACTTGCCGTCTTCAAAGCGGTCAATCAAATACAGCGGTGCGCCGCCAATGCCCTTGATGGCGGGAAGGCGCAGCTCCATCGGGCCGGTGGGGATCTCGATGGGCTGGGCACCCAACTCCAGCGCGCGGTTGTAGGCCTTGTGGGCGTCCTTCACGCGGAAGGCCAGGCCACAGGCCGAAGGGCCGTGCTCGGCGCCAAAGTAGGCGGCCTGGCTGTGGGGCTCGCGGTTAAGGATGAAGTTGATGCCGTTCTGGCGGTACAGCACCACATCCTTGGAGCGGTGCTTGGCCACGAGCGTAAAGCCCAGCTTCTCGAACACACCTTCCAGCACGCCAGGGGTGGGCGAGGTGAATTCGACGAATTCGAACCCCATCAGGCCCATGGGGTTGTCCCAGGCTTCGAGCTGGGCGGCGGTTTGTTGCGGCAAGGCGGCGTTCATGGGGTGTCTCCGGCATTCGTTGAGGAATGTCATGGACTGTAGGCGCGCCCTGCCTCATGTTTCTGGCGAAATCAAGAGGCTTTGGCCTCCGATTTGCAGGAATGTTGTGAATGATCAAATTTCAGCGCAAGACCAGGGCGCTACCTCGGTATGTGGCGGCTGTCTCTTGCGTGGGGCCAGGGGAGCTCAGGAGCCTGACGCAGCAGGTGGCAGGCGCCGCAGCGCCAGGGCGGCGTCGATGCGTTGCTGCTCCTCGGCGGAGAAAAGCTGCTGGCGCAGTTGCTGCAATGCGGGGCCTTCGCCTTGTTGGCCGCGCGCCTCGTTGTACTGGTCAAGCCGCTGCTGCCAGTGTTGTTCTTCCCGGTCGAGCTGGGCCATGGCGTGGGCAGCGGCCTCGCCGTATTGCGCGCTGCGTGCTGCATGGCGGGTGCGCTCGTCGGTGTTTTGTGCGTTGAACGCGGCGGTCTGGGCGGCGGCGTTCAGGTGTTCGGTGGTGGCGGCGCGCTCGGCGCGGCGCGCTGCTGGCAATTCATTCTCTGCATCGCGGAAGGCCTGGGCGCGCTGCTCGGCGGTAAGCTGGGGGTTGCGTTCGATTTCCAGGCGCGCCAGGGTGTAGCGGTCGAGCTCCGCCTCGCGGGCGAACAGGGCGTCGTGCTCGGGGCCGTCAAAAAACTGCTGGCGTACCTTGTGGCGGGCTTCCAGCGCCTCGCGCAGGGCACCGGGGTCGTTCGGGTCCTGGGGAGGGCGCAGCTGGCCCAGCGCCACGCGGTAGTCCACGTAGCGCTCGGCCAGTGCCAATGCGCGCGTGGCCAGGGCTGCGGGGAAGTGCTTGCCCACCAGCCCGGCCAGGCGTTGTTTGAGTGCGGCGGGGTCTGTCGCGCCGTCCTCCAGGGCTTCTGTGAGCAGCGCCTCCAGCGTGTCGCGCAGGCCGTGCACCAGCAAGGGGTCTTCACTGCGGTCGGGGTCGGAGGCGCGGCGGGTGGCAAAGAAGCTGCTCTCCATGGGCCGTGCCGACGGGGGCTGGCCCGCCCCGGTGGCCTGCGCGGCAGCGGCGCCGGGCTCCGGGCGCAGGCCCGCCGCGCCCGGCAAGCCTTGCTGCGAACCCAGCCACCAGACCACGGCGGCCGTGGCGACGACCAGGGCCGCTCCTGCCGCGAAGGCACGGGCGCGTTTCACGGCTTACAGGCCCTGCGTCTTGAGGCGGTTGGCCTGCTGGCGGTACAGCGTCACCGGGTCTGTCGAGAACCAGTCGCGCAGGCCCAGCAACTGGTTCACTTCATCGAGGTGGTTCTGGCGGTAGTCGCCCAGGTGTTTTCCCAGGCGCGAGGAGCAGGCCGACACCAGGCCATCGTTGGCTTCGCCGAACACCAGGCCCAGCACGCCCAGCAGCGCGTCGCTTGCATCCAGCACGTTGGTCAGGGTCTTGGTGCCCGTCCAGGAGTAGTAGCGCACGCCGTTGACGAGTTCTGCGCCACTGCCGCAGCCCGAGGTGGGCACGCCTTGTGGAAAGCGGCGGTTGAAAGCGGCGGAGCCGACCGTGGTGAGCGAGTCCAGCGCTGCGGTGGGCATCTGCGGCAGGCCCGAGCCGCCCGAGGTCAGGTTGATCAGTGCGACCAGCGCCGATGCGGCCCCGCTGGCGATGGTTTCGGAGACCGAACCTGCGGGCGCCACGCCGCGCATGATGTCGGCCACCCGCGATCCACGGTTGACCCCGCCGACCGAGGTCACCGAGGCGATCTTGCCCGGTGCCACCCCGGCGACATAGCGCGCCGTGGGCCCACCGTGCGAGTGGCCCACCAGGTTCACCTTGGCCGCGCCCGTGATGGCCAGGATGGTGTTCACCTGCGCGAGCAGTTGTTCGCCCCGGACCTCGGTGCTGTTGGCGGCCGACACCTGGGCCACGTAGACCTTCGCGCCGCCCTGGCGCAGGGCGTCGGGGATGCCGTAGAAGTAGTCGACGCCCAGGGCCGAATCAAACCCGAAGAGTCCATGTACGAGCACGATGGGGTAGCGGGTCTGGGTGGTGCCCGTCTGGGCCTGCGCGCTGGCGCCGATGAGCAGCAATGCGGCCGTCGCGGCCAGAAAAAATCGCCTCGACAAGCGGCTGAGAAATCCGGTCATGCAGTTGTCTCCATAAATATGTTTTTTTGTGCCTACAAAAAAGAACGACCGTTCGTTTTTGCAGGATTTATTCTTCTTTTCTTCGTGCGGAGTCACTATCGGGACATACCCCAGCCTGCAATTCAAAAAGCGCAAAAAGTAAAAACTTCATAGAATATTGCGTCATGCAAGCCTTAAACGCACTCGACAAGCTGGACAGGGCCATCCTGCGCCGCCTGCAAGAAAATGGCCGTGAGACGTACGACGTCATCGGCGAGCAGGTGGGCCTGTCGCCCAGTGCGGTGTTGCGCCGCGTCAAGCGCCTGGAAGAGAGCGGCGTGATCGACCGGTACGTTGCATTGGTGCCCCCCGAGGCCGTGGGCCTGGGGCTGACCGCCTACCTCAACGTTCGCCTCGAAAAACACACCGAAAGCCACAAGCGCAACCCCATGGACCTGTTCCGTGCCAGCGTGCAAACCTGGCCTGAAGTGGTGGAGTGCGCATCGCTCACGGGCGAAATGGACTACCTCCTGCGTGTGGTGGTGGCCGACATGGCGCACTACAGCCGGTTCATCATGGACACGCTGCTCAAGCACCCCAGCGTGCAGGACTGCAAGACCAGTTTTGTGCTGGACCGTGTGAAGGCGACCACGGCGGTGCCTGTGTGACAATCCGCGCGCCCTCGATGGTGGGGGAGAACCTGTTCAAGGTCTTTTCGGGGATCGCATTGGAGTGCAATCGGGATGAGTGGATGTTTCGGATGCGCCGCATGGGCTCATGCCCATGCAAGCAGCGGGGCGTCCAATCGCCCGATTTCACGCCAACCCTTCGGGCAAGGTACTTGTGCGACCCCGAAAAGACCTTGAACAGGTTCTTACGGATTGTTCATGATCGCCATCGATAACCTGCAATTCGGCTATGGCCGCCATGCGCTTTACCAAGGCTTTGGTGCGCGGATCGATCAGCCCGGCATCTACGGTCTTTTCGGGCGCAATGGCAGTGGCAAGTCCACCTTGCTCAAGCTGATCTGTGGCCTGCTCACTCCCTGGGCCGGGCAGGTGCAGGTGTTGGGGCAGGTTCCGCGCCAACGTGCGCCGCAGCTGCTGGCGTCCATCTGCATCGTGCCGGAAGAGTTCCACCTGCCCAATCTGACCCCCGGTCAACTGGCCGCCACACAAGGGGTGTTTTACCCTCGGTTTTCTGCACAGCGGTTTGGCGAATACCTGGCAGAGCTGGAGGTCCCTAGCGCGAGCCGCTTCGAGGCCATGAGCCTGGGCCAGAAAAAGAAGGCCGCCATTGCCTTCGCGCTGGCCACCGGCACGCCGCTGCTGCTGATGGACGAGCCCACCAACGGGCTGGACATCGTGGGGCGGGGCCAGTTTCGGCAGCTGATGCAGCGGCCCGAGCATGCCGATCGGGTGGTGCTCATCAGCACCCACCAAGCGCACGACCTGGAGAGCATCCTGAGCCACATCTGGTTCATCGACCAGGGCAGGCTGGCCTTGTCGGCTCGCATGGAGGATCTGGCGCAGTGGTTGCACATGGGGGTTGCCCGCAGTGCCCAGGAGCTGGATTCCATTCGTGGCATCGTTTTCCAGGAGTCCATTGGGGCCCACACGGCCTACGTGGCGGCACGCGGGGCAGAAAGCCCGGGCCCTCAAGGCGCCGTGCAGCTGGAGCTTTTGTACAAGGCGCTCAGCCTGGGCCGCGACGCTTTGCTCGCAGTGCTTCCTGCGGATGTGAAGGAGGCTGCATGACAGCGTCCGCAAAATCGGCGGTCGGAAAAGCCCCGGACCAGGGCACCTCCGCCTTCTTCAGCGCACCGCGTTTCTTGCGGCTGGCGCGGGCACATTGGGCCGAGCAGCGCAGGCAGTATCTGGGCCATCTGCTGGTCGTGGGCATTCTTTATGTGGTGGTCTTGTTGTTCATGCTCGCGCTCTCGTCGGGGCGCGAGTTTCAGACCTGGACACAGCAGCTGTTCTATTTTTGGGGCCTGCTTCTCACGGGTTTTGTGTTTGCTGCCCGCTATTTCGACGCGATGACGCGGCGTGAGTCCGCACTGCTGATGCTCATGCGCCCCGCATCCGTGTTCGAGAAATGGCTGCTGTGCGTGCTGGTGGTGGGCGTGCTGTACCCGCTGGGCTACAGCGTGCTGTATCTGGCGATCTCGTGGCCCGTCCAGCACATCGTGCTGGCCATTGGCGCGCTGTACCCGCCGACAGGGGGCTTTAGCGCCGCGGACCACGCGCTGTTTCTGCCGCTGTGGCCCTCCGACGGGGCTTCGGCTGCGCTGCTGGCGCGCCAGCAGATGGGCTGGTTCATTGGTCTGTGGGCCTTGCAGGCCCTGGCAGTCGCGGGCTCGTTGTACTTTCAGCGTGCGGCCATGCTCAAGACATTGGCCCTGGGCTTTGTGCTTTTCCTGGCAACGCTCCTGATCGCCGCCCTGGCAGGAGCCAGCGATGCGGTGCTTTTTGCGTGGTGGCTTCGCAGGCCGGTGACCTCGCCCGCGAGCGTGCAGATCCTCAACGGCGTGCTGTGGCTGGGTTTGCCCACGCTGCTGTGGCTACAAGCCTATCTCCACCTCCGTGACAAGGAGCTGCACTGATGGGCTATTGGTTGCAAATCCATGTGCAGCGCCAAAAAGGTGTGTGGCTTTTCGCGCTGGTGCTTGTGGGATTCTGGGCGCTGGTGGCCTTGAGCGGCTGGAGCCGGCTCAAGCCCTCCTCGACCGCCGAGCGGGTGCAGTTGATTCGTGCGGCAGACCTGGTGGGGGTGACGCGCTTGCGCCTGGAGGAAGACGGGGAGGCCGGGGGCTACCGGCCTGACGTTTTAGTGCGGGTGGGGTTCGCCTCGGACGTCAGCATCCACCCCCGCGTATCCGACCGGGATACAGCGCCTGATGCCCCCGAGCCCGCCCGATGGATCACCGCCTTGCGCGAAGGAGAGACGCTGGTGCTGCGGGCCCGTGCGCCGCGCACAGAGGCCAGGCAGGGCCATCGGGCCCTGGCATGGATTCAAAAAATCGAATTGCCCGCGCATTTCCGGCACCTGCAGATCGAGCGGGCCTCCATCGAGGTCCGGGAGCCTGTGGAGAGTCTGGCAATTCTGGGCGAACAGATTACGGTGGCAGGCTTTGTGAGGGAACTGGATCTGCGCTCGTCCCTGTGCGGCCCCAGCGAGCACCGGAACGGGCCGCGCGAGGATGGCCTGGAGGTTCAAGCCGAGAACATGCGGGCCGTGCGCGTGCAGGCGCACACCGGCCGGGTGCGCCTGCAACGGTCCGAAGGGTTGCTGCGCCTGGAACTGCGGCTGGGCGACACCGTGGCACTGTCGCTGGACCGCGTGGCAGCGCTCGATCTGCCTCCCGGGCGTGCGGCCTTGGTGGGTGCCACGGACGCAAAGGCTTGTGCAGACACGGCAGCCATTGCCAGCGCACCGGGCGCGTCCCGCCCGCTGGAGCTGATTGCCGCCCCCTAACGCCCGATTGCCTCGTTTTTCAGCTTGTTGCCAAGGCGCCATCGCTATACCCTGGGCACAGAGGGTGGGGATGGGGGCGCATCTTCCCGGATAGGTCTGGGCCATGCCCCGGGTGCCCCGCAAAAAAGTCGCGCAAGCGACCCCGTTCCTCGGGGAATGGCGGGTTTTGTTATCAAAATGGTAGCTAAAAATCGTTTTCGGATAAGCGCTGGAAGCTGTTTTCTTTCATATTGGATGCCACTCTCTTATTTTGCTGCAACGCAGCAAATTGGACTGGAAATAATGAGGGAAAACCCTTATATTTGTAGCCATGATCGCAACGAAAGACTGGCTCAAGGCTTCCTGGTATGCAGGCAGGGATCTGCTGCGCCCCGTCACAGGTGGCCCGTCTGGCCATGAAATTCGCGTCAAGAAGGAGGTGCCCGTGATGGTCCCCATTCGCGCTTTGGGCCCTTCCTACCGGGAGCGGATCACCCAGCATTTGCTCCAACTGGAGCCCGCAGACCGTTACCTGCGTTTTGGCTATGCCGCCAATGATGAGCAGATCCGCCGCTATGCCGAGCAGCTCGACTTCAATCGAGACGAGATCTTTGGCATCTACAACCGCCGCCTCGAACTCATCGCGATGGCGCACCTGGCTTTCTCGGAGCACCCAGAGTACAAACATTGCGCCGAATTCGGTGTGTCCGTGCTCAAGCAGGCGCGCGGGCGAGGCTTCGGGGCACGCCTTTTCGAGCGGGCAGTGATGCATGCGCGCAATGAAGGCGTGAACATGGTCTTTATCCATGCGCTCTCCGAAAACACCGCGATGCTCAAAATTGCCCGCAAGGCCGGAGCCACCGTGCGCCGTGATGGCTCGGAGTCCGAGGCCTACCTCCAGATCGAGCCAGCCAGCCTGGACACACGCATGGCCGAGATCGTGGAACAGCAGTTTGCCGAGGTGGACTACCAGCTCAAGAAGCAGGCCAAGCAGTTCTGGGACTTCCTGGCCGGTGTGCAGGAAGTGCGCAGTGGCGTGCAGCACGCGCGCCACCAGTCGGCCGAATAATCCATCCATCCCCACGCTCGCGGTGTGCGGGCTGCGGGGATTGCGTAGCGGGCCGTCACAACTATCCGCTATCCTAGGGGCTTGATTCACTACCGCACGTCCTGCACCAAAGAGCGTGTTATGCACTTTTTCGTACCCACGTTGGGCCCTGAGGCCAGTGATCGCGAGGCGCGGGCCGCTGCCAAGGCCGGGCGCCTTGGCAAGGTCAGCAACGATGCGAGCGCTGGCCTCAGGGCCCAACCCTTTGGGAAAGCCGGGGAAAGGCCCGGCCACGTTGTTGCAGCACGCTTGCGGTATCCATACCGCTGCACGTACTGCGCCTAGTTGCCGGGCCTTTCCCCGGCTTTCGTGGGCACGAAAAAGTGCATAACACGCTCTCAAACAGTGTCTGACCCGCACCCTGCGCACCCCGGGCGCTTGCCCGAGAGGGAAGACAAGCGCACCTTCCTGCAGAAAGTGGCCGAGTTCATCCATCCGGGGCCGGACTCCACGGAAGAACTCATCGAAACCCTGGCCGAAGCCGAAGACAACCAGGTCATTGGGGCCGAGTCGCGCGTGATGCTCGAGCGCGTCATCCGCATGGCCGACATGACGGCGGGCGACGTGATGGTGGCTGCACCCCGCATGGACCTCGTCAACATCGATGCACCGTTTGACGAGATGCTGCACCTTGTCATCAACACCGCGCACTCGCGGTTTCCGGTGTACCAGGGCGAGCGCGAGAACATCATCGGCATCCTCATGGCCAAGGACCTGCTCAAGCTGCAGCGGGCGCCCGAGCTGAACATCCGCGCCCTGCTGCGCCCCGCCGTCTTCGTGCCCGAAAGCAAGGGCCTGAACGACCTGTTGCGCGAATTCCGCGGCAACCGCAACCACCTGGCCATCGTGATCGACGAGTTTGGCCGCGTGGCGGGGCTCATCACCATTGAAGATGTGCTCGAACAGATCGTGGGCGAGATCGAGGACGAGTTCGACATCCCCGAGGACGACGGCGACATCTTTGGCTTGGCCGACCGCACCTACCGCGTGAGCGGCGACACCTCGGTGGAGCGGGTTTGCGAGGCATTTGATGTGCTGGTTCAGGGCAGCGACCCCGACGAAACCTTCGAAACCATCGGCGGCCTGATTGCCCACGAAATGGGCCATGTGCCCAAGCGCGGCGAGCACCTGCAGTTGGGCGGCCTGCACTTCGTCGTGCTGCACACCAAGGGCGGCGCTGTGCGCTGGTTCAAGGTGTCGCGGATCGAAGAAGCCAGCGCCAGCGACTGATGGCCCGCGCTTCCTCGACGCCGGGGCTGCCACTGGCCCTGCAGGCGCTGCTGGCCGTGGCTGCCGGCGTTGCGCAGGCAGCCTCGCTGGCCTGGCCCTGGGGCGGCGAACCCCTGTGGTGGCTGCAGATCGCATCGATGGCGGTGCTGGCCTGGCTGGTGCGCCCACGTGCCACGGTGTCGGTCCCTTGGCAGCGCGGCGTGGTCATCGGGGGCTTGTTTGCCACGGCCTGGCTCGTTGGGACCTTCTGGTGGCTGTTCATCTCCATGCACTCCTACGGCGGGCTGGCCGCTCCCTTGGCTGTGGCCGCGGTGCTGGGGCTGGCCGCGTTCCTCGCCAGCTACTACGCGGCGATGGTGGGGATTTTTTGCCGCCTGACGCTTACCAATAGGGCGCTAACAGCTATCATTTTTGGAGCGTTCTGGCTCCTGGCCGAGCTGGCGCGCGGCATCTGGTGGACGGGGTTCCCCTGGGGGGCTGGTGGCTACGCCCATGTTGACGGGCCGCTGGCGGCGCTGGCGCGCTACGTCGGCGTTTACGGCATCGGGGCCGTGGCTGCGGTGCTGGCGATGTATGGGGTGCAGTTGCGTGGCGCGGATCTTGGTCGCTGGCGCACCTGGGTATTGGTATTGGTTGTGGTCTCCGCTGGGTTAAGTCCGCAGCTACTTTGTGCATGCAGTTCAACTGTCCGCAGCAAGGTGCCCCCGATGACCCTGGAACTGCTGCAAGGCAATATCCCGCAGGACGAGAAATTCCAGTCGGGCAGCGGCGTGCCACTGGCACTGAAGTGGTATGCCGAAGCGCTGCGCGACGCCAAGGCCGACCTGGTGGTGGCGCCCGAAACCGCCATCCCGCTGCTGCCCCAGCAGCTCATTCCGGGCTACCTGGAGGGCATCCAGCAGCGTTATGCACAGGGCCCGCAGGCCGCGCTGCTGGGCATTCCGCTGGGCAACGAAGCGCTGGGCTACACCAACTCGGTGCTCGGCCTGAGCCCCGCCACCCAGGCCACCCCCTACCGCTACGACAAGCACCACCTGGTGCCGTTTGGCGAGTTCATTCCGCCGTTCTTCAAGTGGTTCACGGCCATGATGAACATCCCGCTGGGGGACTTCAACCGGGGCCTGGTGGGGCAACCCTCCTTTGCCTGGGCGGGCCAGCGCATTGCGCCCAATATTTGTTACGAAGACCTTTTTGGGGAAGAGCTGGGGGCGCGTTTCATCGACCCGGCGCAGGCGCCCACGGTGTTTGTCAACTTCAGCAACATCGGCTGGTTTGGCGACACCGTGGCCATTGACCAGCACCTGCACATCAGCCGCATGCGTACCCTGGAGTTTGAGCGCCCCATGGTGCGCGCGACCAATACCGGCGCCACGGCCATCATCGACCACCGGGGTGTGGTGACGCAGCAACTGGCCCGCTACACGCGGGGCGTGCTCAAGGGCGAGGTGCAGGGCCGGGGGCTGGATGCGCAAAGTGGCTGGCACATCACGCCGTATGCGTGGTGGGTGTCGCGCTGGGGGCTGGTGCCCCTGTGGATTTTCGGGGGGGTGGCCCTGTTTTTTGCCCTGGTGGCAAGGAGGCTGCAGACACTGCGCGGCAATTGATCCAGGTCATGCGCCGCCGGGGTGTCCTGGCGCCTTGCCGGGCCAAAACCGGGATGTGTCTTTCTCTGCCTTGATAATGGAGCCCCACAAGCGGGGGCTTGTGTTGACATACAACGATGATTTGAAGCGGGCCCACCGCTGTTCTGGAGCACGACTGAAGATGGCTGATTCCTTTTCCTACGAACAACTGATCGCCTCGGGCGAGGGCCGGCTGTTCGGCGCTGACAGCGGGCGCCTGCCGCTGCCGCCCATGCTGATGTTTGACCGCATCACGCACATCGACAGCGATGGTGGCGCGCACGGGCTGGGAAAGATCCGCGCCGAGCTGGACGTCAAGCCCGATCTCTGGTTCTTTGCCTGCCACTTCCAGGGCGACCCGGTCATGCCCGGTTGCCTGGGGCTGGACGCCATGTGGCAGCTGATCGGCTTTTACCTGACCTGGCTGCAGCTGCCAGGGCGTGGCCGGGCGCTGGGTGCGGGTGAGGTCAAGTTCACGGGCGAAGTGGGCCCCGATGTGAAACTGGTCACCTACGAAATCGACATCAAGCGTGTCATCAAGCGCAAGCTGGTCATGGCCATTGGCGATGCCCGCCTGCTGGCCGATGGCAAGGAAATCTATGTAGCCAATGACTTGCGCGTGGGCTTGTTCAAGCGCGAGGAAGACGGCAAGGACGCAGCATGAGCACCAAGAAGCGCGTAGTCATCACCGGCGCGGGCATCGTCTCGTGCATTGGCAACGACCTGGCCACCGTGGAAGCCTCACTGCGTGAAGGCAAAAGCGGCATCAAGGCCGTCGAAAAATTCGCCGAGCTGGGCCTGCGCAGCCAGGTGGGTGGCGCGCCCGAGATCGACATCGAGACGCGCATCGACCGCAAGCAACTGCGCTTCATGGGCGATGCGGCCGCGTATGCGCAGATCGCGCTCGAAGACGCCATTGCCCAGGCAGGCCTTGCGCCCGAACAGGTGAGCCATCCGCGCACCGGCCTCATCATGGGCTCGGGTGGGGGCTCTCCCGCCAACCAGATCGAAGCAGCCGACACCCTGCGCGAAAAGGGCATTCGCCGCGTCGGCCCCTACCAGGTCACGCGCTGCATGAGCTCCACCGTGTCCGCGTGCCTGGCCACCAACTTCAAGGTCAAGGGGATCAATTACTCCATCACCTCGGCCTGCTCCACCTCGGCCCACTGCATCGGTGTGGCCGCACAGCAGATTGCCTGGGGCATGCAGGATGTGATGTTTGCGGGTGGTGGCGAAGAATTGAGCTGGGGTATGTCGCTGCTGTTTGACGGCATGGGCGCCATGTCCAGCAAATACAACGCCACGCCCGAGAAGGCCTCGCGCGCCTACGACGCGAACCGCGACGGTTTTGTGATCGCGGGCGGCGGCGGCGCCGTGGTGCTGGAAAGCCTCGAACACGCCCAGGCGCGCGGCGCCACCATCCTGGCCGAAGTGGTGGGCTTTGGCGCCACCAGCGATGGCGAGGACATGGTGGCCCCTTCGGGCGACGGTGCCATTGCGTGCATGCAGCAGGCCATGGAAGGGCTCGACGCCCCCATCGACTACATCAACACCCACGGCACCTCCACGCCGGTGGGCGACATGCAGGAAGTGCGCGCCATGCGTGCCCTGTTTGGCGACAAGGTGCCTCCTTTCTCGTCCACCAAGTCGCTCACTGGCCACTCGCTGGGTGCAACGGGTGTGCAAGAGGCGATCTACTGCGTGATCATGCTCAACAAGGGCTTCATCGCCGGTTCTGCCAATGTGGAGACGCCCGACCCGGCACTGGGCGATATGCCCCTGGTCACCCAGACGCGCGACGCGCAGCTGACCACCGTGCTGTCCAACAGCTTCGGTTTTGGTGGCACCAACGCCAGCCTGGTGCTGCGCCGCTGGAACGACTGACCGCAGCCTTCCCACACCAAACGGCCTGCCTGTCTCCGGACAGGCAGGCCGTTTTCACGTGGGACTTGCGCAAATTGGGATGTGGCACCAGCCTCGCCCTGGGGCGAACCGCTGGCCTGAGCCCTGTTTTGCACCAGTCATGTCATGGGCTACCGGGCCGTCAGCGCCGTGCGGGCTTGGGGTTGGGTTGCAGGGCTTCGTGCAGCAGGGTGGGCAGCATGGCCAGCATGCGCGTGGCCTGCAGGCCCGGCGGCAAGGCCCGTGCGTGGTAGCTGTACAGCGACATGGGCGCCAGCTCGTGCAGCTCCTGCGCCACCATTTGCGCGGGGTCGAGTCCCTTGGCAGTGAGGAAGTCCACGACCGTCCAGCCCATGCCCCGGCGTACCAGCTCCAGCGCCAGGCGCGAGGTCTGCACCTGAATCCCTGGTCCGGCGGGCGATCCCAGCCGTTGCGCAATCTCATCAATGGCCTGGCGCATGGGGTCGTCGCCCACCAGGCGGATCACGGGCACTTGCGCCAGCCGCGCCCCCGGGGTGGCGGCGCGGGGCGCGCGGGCCCACACGCTGGTCGCCACCGCCAGATACAGCCTGCCGCTGACCAGCAGGTCGCTGGCAATCTGGGGGTGGGGGTGTTTGTAGAAGCCCAGGCAGAAGTCCACGCTGCGCGTGAGCAGTGCCTGTGTCATCTGGTCCTGGTGGATGGTGCGCACTTCCACGCCCACCTGCGGGTGCTGCTCGGCGTGGTGCTGCAGCAGGCGCGGCAGAAATTCGTGGGTGATCGACGGGATGGCGCCCAGGCGCACATCGCCCGAATCGCTGGTGGCCAGGTTGCGGGCAGTGCGTTTGAGCGCGTCCAGCTGCCGGTAGATGCCGGTGGATTCGGCCGCCAGCACCTGGGCCTCGGGTGTGGGTGTTAGGCCCGAAGGCGTGCGGTTGAACAGCCGGTAGCCCAGCTGCAGCTCGGTGTGCGCAATCGCCTTGCTGACCGCCGAAGGCGTGATGCACAGCAGGCGCGCCGCTGCACTCATGTTGCCGGTCTGCAGCACGGCCTGAAAAACTTCCAGTTGCCGCAGGTTCATTTCGGCGCTGCTCCGGGGTGCTTGCCTGTGTGGCCTAAAAACTGGGGCCGGGCGGAGGCGTCTGGGGTGTGAGTGAAATTCATAAGGGTGGGTCAATTATTCCGCATGACTGTGTTCTGCTTTCTCATAGGATGCGGCACCGCTTCGACGGCGGGGTTTGCACAGAGCGGCGCAACGCGCGCTGCCAACCCAAAAATCAGGAGACATCTTCATGCGCATTTCCTCTTCCCCCACCGCCAGCCGCTGGCTCGCGGGCCTGCTGCTGTCGGCTGCGTCGGCCGTGGCCATGGCCCAGGCTGCCAAGCCCAATGTGGTCGTGCTGGCCACCGGCGGCACCATTGCCGGTGCGGGCGCCTCGGCCGCCAACAGCGCCACCTATGCCGCCGCCAAGGTGCCGGTGGACAAGCTGCTGGCAGGCCTGCCGGAGCTGGCCAGTGTGGCCAAGGTGTCCGGCGAGCAAGTGTTCCAGATCGCCTCCGAGAGCTTCACCAACGAGCACCTGCTGCGCCTTGGCCAGCGTGTCTCGGCCCTGGCCAAGCAGGCCGATGTGGACGGCATCGTGATCACCCACGGCACCGACACGCTCGAAGAAACCGCCTATTTCCTGAACCTCGTCGTGCGCACGACCAAGCCCATCGTGGTTGTGGGCTCCATGCGCCCTGGCACGGCCTTGTCGGCCGACGGCGCGCTGAACCTGTACGACGCCGTGAGCGTGGCCGCCAGCAAGGACGCTGTCGGCAAGGGTGTGCTCGTCACGATGAACGACGAGATCCAGAGCGGCCGCGACGTGAGCAAGACCATCAACATCAAGACCGAGGCCTTCAAGAGCCAATGGGGCCCGCTGGGCATGGTGGTGGAAGGCAAGAACTACTGGTTCCGCGCGCCCGTCAAGCGCCATACCGCCCAGTCCGAGTTCAACATCGACGACATCAAGGCCCTGCCTGCGGTGGACATTGTCTATGGCTACGGCAACATGAACACCACGGGCATCGAAGCCTATGGCAAGGCGGGCGTGAAGGCGCTGATCCACGCCGGCACGGGCAACGGCTCGGTGGCTGCGCAGGCGGTGGATTCGCTCAAGGCGCTGCGTGCGGCTGGTGTGCAGATCGTGCGCTCGGCCCGCGTGCCCGACGGTTTTGTGCTGCGCAATGCTGAGCAGCCTGACGACAAGTACGACTGGGTGGTTGCCCACGACCTGCGCCCCCAAAAGGCGCGCATCCTGGCCATGGTGGCCCTTACCAAGACCAACGACAGCAAGGAATTGCAGCGGATCTTCTGGGAGTATTGAGCCCCCCTGAGTCGCCTTCGGCGCCTTCCCCCCGAGGGGGGACGCACCCGGTGGCCTGGCAGAGCCAGTTCCACGGGTGCACCGGCTTGAAGGCATGCCCTCTGGAAGCGCCATAGGTGATGAACCGCGCAGCGAATATTTGAAACGAGACTTGGCGCACGACACGTGCGCCGACGGGCTACCCGCAAAGGTGGTCACCGGTACGCACCGGCTTATAGCCCGCGTGACTGGTTGGGAAGGCTGGGGCTCCAAAAGGGCTCCGGCCTTTTTTCATGGGAGGGCGGATGCTGCTTGTTTGTCGAGCCCCAGCCGCAGCGCCGTAAAATGACCGGTTGCGCGCGCGACGCCCGCGCTTGCAACCGTTGTTGGCTGCAGGCAGTGGGCCTGGCACACGCACCGCCTTTTCTTTCCCCCTTACTTGCCCGGCCCTGGCTTGCCAGCGCCACAGACGCCATGTTGACATTCCAGCAAATCATTCTGAAGCTGCAGTCCTACTGGGACGCGCAGGGTTGCGCCCTCTTGCAGCCCTACGACATGGAAGTGGGTGCCGGCACCTCGCACACCGCCACCTTCCTGCGCGCCATCGGCCCCGAGCCCTGGAAGGCTGCCTACGTGCAGCCGAGCCGCCGCCCCAAGGACGGCCGCTATGGCGAGAACCCCAACCGCCTGCAGCACTACTACCAGTACCAGGTGGTCCTGAAGCCCGCGCCGGCCAACATCCTGGAGCTGTACCTGGGTTCGCTCGAAGCCCTCGGTTTCGATCTCAAGAAGAACGACATCCGCTTTGTCGAAGATGACTGGGAAAACCCCACGCTCGGCGCCTGGGGCCTGGGCTGGGAGGTGTGGCTCAACGGCATGGAAGTGACGCAGTTCACCTACTTCCAGCAGGTCGGCGGTATCGACTGCAAGCCCGCCACGGGCGAGATCACCTACGGCCTGGAGCGTCTGGCGATGTACCTGCAGGGCGTGGACAACGTCTACAACCTCAAGTGGACCGACACGCTGAGCTATGGCGACGTGTACAAGCAAAACGAGGTGGAGCAGTCCACCTACAACTTCGAGCACAGCGACGCGGACTTCCTGTTCACCGCCTTCAATGCGCACGAAAAGCAGGCCAAGTACCTGATGGAGCAGCAGCTGGCGCTGCCCGCCTACGAGCAGGTGCTCAAGGCCGCGCACAGCTTCAACCTGCTGGACGCCCGCGGTGCCATCAGCGTGACCGAACGCGCCGCGTACATCGGCCGCATCCGCAACCTGGCCCGTGCCGTGGCGCAAAGCTACTACGAGAGCCGCGAGCGCCTGGGCTTCCCCATGGCGCCGCGCGAGTGGGTGGAACAGATGACGAAGAAGGCTGCGTGAGAGAAATGACGATGACAACCCAAAACCTTCTCGTAGAACTGTTTGTCGAAGAGCTGCCGCCCAAGGCGCTGCAAAAGCTGGGCGATGCCTTTGCCGCCGTGCTGGGCGACCAGCTCAAGGCGCAGGGCCTGGCCACGGCAGCGTCCGTGGTCACGCCCTTTGCCTCGCCCCGCCGCCTGGCCGCGCATGTGACGGCTGTGGCCGACAAGGCCGCCGACAAGGCCGTGCAGCAAAAGCTCATGCCCGTGACCGTGGGGCTCGACGCCAGCGGCAATGCCAGCCCGGCGCTGTTGAAAAAGCTGCAGGCCCTGGGCGCGGATGTGTCCGACCCGGCAGCCGCCGTGGCGGCGCTCAAGCGCGCGCAAGACGGCAAGGCCGAGGCCCTGTTCTACGACAGCGTGGTGCCCGGTGCCACGCTGCAGGAAGGCCTGCAAAAGGGCTTGCTCGAAGCCCTGGCCAAGCTGCCCATTCCCAAGGTCATGAGCTACCAGCTCGAGACCGACTGCGAACTGCCCGGCTGGAGCAGCGTGAACTTCGTGCGCCCCGCGCACGGCCTGGTCGCGCTGCACGGCAGCACCGTGGTGCCGGTGAAGGCCCTGGGCCTGTCGGCGGGCAACAGCACGCAGGGCCATCGTTTTGAAGCCGCCGTGTCGCCCGTGGTGCTGGCAGACGCCGACAGCTACGCCGCCACGCTCAAGAAGGACGGCGCCGTGATCGCCTCCTTTGCCGAGCGCAAGGCCGAGATCGCCCGCCAGCTGGCCGCGGCCGCCGCCCAGGTGGGCAACGGCGCGCGCCCCATCGAAGACGAGGCGCTGCTCGACGAAGTGACCGCGCTGGTCGAACGTCCCAACGTGGTCACCTGCTCGTTCGAGACCGAGTTCCTCGACGTGCCGCAGGAGTGCCTCATCCTCACGATGAAGGCCAACCAGAAGTACTTTCCGCTGCTGGACGCCGCGGGCAAGCTCACCAACAAGTTCCTGGTGGTCAGCAACATCAGCCCCGAAGACACGAGCTTTGTGACTGGTGGCAACGAGCGCGTGGTGCGCCCGCGCCTGGCCGACGCGAAGTTCTTCTTCGACCAGGACCGCAAGAAGACCCTAGCCTCACGCGTCGAGGGCCTCTCCAAGGTGGTCTATCACAACAAGCTGGGCACGCAGGGTGAACGCGTGGAGCGCGTGAGGTCCATAGCCAAAGCCATTGCCACGCAATTGGGCGATGCTGCTCTCGTCGCTGATGCCGACAAAGCGGCACAACTGGCCAAGACCGACCTCGTCACCGACATGGTGGGCGAGTTCCCCGAGCTGCAGGGCATCATGGGCGGCTACTATGCCCTGAACGACGGCCTGGGCGAGACCGTGGCGCACGCCATCGAAGACCATTACAAGCCTCGCTTCGCGGGCGACACGCTGCCGCGCAACACCGCCGGCGTGGTGGTGGCGCTGGCCGATAAGCTGGAAACCCTGGTGGGCATGTTCGGCATCGGCAACCTGCCCACGGGTGACCGCGACCCGTTCGCACTGCGCCGCCATGCTCTGGGCGTGATTCGCATGCTGGTCGAAAAAGACCTGCCGCTCCAGCTCAACGACCTGCTGGCCGGTGCCGTGCCCGCCTTTGGCGACAAGATCACCGATGCATCGGCGCCCCTGGCCGACTTCATCTACGACCGCCTCGCCGGCAGCCTGCGCGAGCAGGGCTACCGTGCACAGGAGGTCGACGCCGTCATGGCCCTGCGCCCGCAGCGCCTCGCCCTGGTCGAAAAGCAGCTCGCGGCCGTGCGCGCCTTTGCCGCGCTGCCCGAAAGCCCGGCCCTGGCAGCGGCCAACAAGCGCGTGGGCAACATCCTGAAGAAGGCCGAGGTCGAAGGCCCGGTGGATGCCCACGTCAACCCCGACCTGCTGCAGGAAAAGGCCGAGCAGGACCTGTACGCCGCGCTGCAGCGCTTCGTGCCCGAGGCCAATGCCCAGTTCGACGCGGGCGACTACACCGCCAGCCTGCAGACCCTGGCCGTGCTGCGCGCGCCGGTGGACGCGTTCTTCGACGACGTGATGGTCAACGCCGAGCAGATGGACCTGCGCCTGAACCGCCAGGGCCTGCTCAAGAGCCTGCACGAGGCCATGAACCGCGTGGCCGACCTTTCTCGCCTGGCGGTTTGACCGGTTTGCACAAGCTGCTAGGCTGGCGGTTCTCACAAGGCAAACCCCTCCTATGAAACTCGCCATTCTCGACCGCGACGGCACCCTCAACCCGCTGGCGGACGACTATGTCACCGCTGCCGACGAGTGGACCGCCGTGCCGGGTGCGCTTGAAGCCATTGCGCGGCTCAACCATGCGGGCTGGCATGTGGTGGTGGCCACCAACCAGCCGGGCCTGGGCCGGGGCTTGTTTGATGTGGTGGCGCTCAATGCCATCCACGCCAAGATGCACCGGCAGGTGGCTGCGGTGGGCGGGCGCATCGACGCCGTCTTCTATTGCCCCCACGCGGCCGATGAAGAATGTGCGTGCCGCAAGCCCGCCCCCGGCCTGCTTGAGCAGATCAGTGATCGCTATGGGGTCGAACGTGACGATGTGCAGGTGGTGGGTAGCTGCGTCGCGCACTTGCAGGCAGGCGCCGCACTGGGCGCACAACTGCACCTGGTGTGCACGGGGCAGTCGGCGCAGGTGCACCCGGGCGGACCCCTGCCTGCGGGGGGCCCGCCGGGCACGCGGGTGTATGCCAGCCTGGGGGATTTTGTGGACCAGCTTTTGCCCGCCGTGCAGTTCGCCGCGCCACCGCTGGCTGCGACGCCCCTGCCCACGCCGGGTGGCGCCACTTCTTGATGCTATTCATTTAATAGCTGTTGGCGCTTGGTAGAAAAGCGCTGGCGGCCAAAATAACCATAAAAATGGCCTTTATCCGTTCTGTCATTCACCTTCTCTGGATGGGCATCACCGTGGTGCCCTACGCGCTGACCATCATGCTGGGCACGCTGCTGGGGGTGCGCGGCAAGCCGCTGTACCGCATCGCGCGCGCGTGGCTTTCGCTGTGCATCAGCGGTGCCCGCGTGATCCTCGGCATCCGCACCAACGTGATGGGCATGGAGAACCTGCCGCAGGGCGAGAACGCGGGGGCGGTGCTGCTGGTCAAGCACCAGTCCACGTACGAGACCTTTCTGATGCCCGCGATCATGCCCCACCCCCTGGCCTACGTGTTCAAGAAGGAGCTGCTGCGTGTACCGTTCTTCGGCTGGGCCATCGGTCGGCTGGACATGATCCACATCGACCGCGACCAGCGCACGCAGGCTTTCCACAAGGTGGTGCAGCAGGGCAAGGACCTGCTGGCCCAGGGCATCTGGATCATCATGTTCCCTGAAGGCACGCGCATCGAGCGCGGCCAAAAGGGCAACTACAAGACCGGCGGCACCCGCCTGGCCATCGACACCGGCGCACCCGTGGTGCCGATTGCCGTTACTTCGGCCAAGGTCTGGCCGCGCAAGGCCTTCATCAAGCGCCCGGGCGTGGTGGATGTGTCCATCGGCAAGCCCATTCCCAGTGCAGGCCGCAAGCCCGACGAGCTGATGCGCGAGGTGGAGGCCTGGATCGAGGCCGAGATGCGCCGCCTGGACCCTGATGCATACCCCGCCGTGGTCATCCCGCCCGCCCGGGCCACCGACGCGGCCAACGGAAAGTAAGCCCTCCGTGATGCAGCGGCTTGTGCAGTTGGCGCTCGACCTTTTCGACCCGCCCCTCTCACCGGTTGTGGCTCCGGCCGCGGCACCGGTCGTGAATGCTGCAGATTTCAAGCAAAAAATGCCACCAGCGCTGGATGAGCAAGCGCTGGTAGCTCCTAAAACGATAGTGAATCGGCCGGCGGCGCCCGCAGTGCCTCTGCCCTCACTGCTGTCCCCCGCCGAATTCCGCCACCCGCAGGCCAGCCGCGAAGTGCTGCTGGGCGACGCCGTGGTGGCCTATGCACTGACGCGGGCACGCCGCCGCACCATCGGCTTCACCGTGGGGGCCGATGGCTTGGCGGTGCGTGCGCCCAGCTGGGTCACGCTGGGTGCGGTGGATGCTGCGCTGCGCGAGAAGTCCGACTGGATCTTGCGCAAGCTGTCGGACGCGCGCGAGCGCCAGCAGCGCCTGGAGGGCGGGCGCATCGTCTGGGCCAACGGAGCCGTGCTGCCTTATTTGGGTGAACCGCTGACGGTGGTGCTGGACCCCAGCCACGGCTTTGCGGGCAAGGGCGGGGCGCTGGTGGTGGCTGCCGAGCCGGGTGGTGCCGCCATGCCCACCCTGCAGATCGGCCTGCCCCACAGTGCCAATCCGGTGCAGATCCGCGACGCCGTGCAGGCTTGGCTGATGCGCGATGCTCGGCGCCACTTCACGGCCCGGCTGGACCACTTTGCGCCGCTGCTGGGCGTGCGCTGGGCCAGCCTGCGGCTGTCGAGCGCGCAGACCCGCTGGGGCAGCGCCAAGGCCGATGGCTCCATCCGCCTGAACTGGCGCCTGTTGCACTACCGCCCGGCTGTCATCGACTACGTGGTGGCGCACGAGCTGGCCCACCTGCGCGTGATGGACCACAGCCCGCGCTTTTGGGACACCGTGGCCACCGTCGTGCCCGACTATGCGCAGCTGCGCAGCCGCTTGCGTGACGAATCGGCCCCTTTGTGGGATTGAAAGGACCATGACGATGACCGAACCAACGATTTCCCCGGCTGATGGCTATGCAGGCGACATCACGCCCCAGCAGGCCTGGCAATGGGTGCAAAACGGCCAGGCCGTGCTGGTCGATGTGCGCAGCGACGCAGAGCGCGAATGGGTGGGCCAGGTGCCCGGCGCCGCCGCCGTGGCCTGGAAACAATGGCCGGGCATGGCGATGAACGCCGACTTTGATGCGCAGATGCGCGCCGCCGTCCCTGCCGGCACCCCCGCCGTGCTGCTGTGCCGCAGCGGCGTGCGCTCCATCGCCGCCGCACGCCGCGCCACGGAACTGGGCCTGACCGCCTACAACATTCTCGAAGGCTTCGAAGGCGATGCGGATGCCCAGGGCCACCGCGGCCAACGCGGCGGCTGGCGCTTCCACGGCCTGCCGTGGAAGCAGGGCTGATGCTCCTAAAAAATAGCTGCTAGCGCTTGTGTATCAAGCGGTAGCAGCTATTTTGATTCGAATTTTGCCTTGCGACGGCATGGGAACCGCATTCGTTGCAGTCCCTTTCCCACAGGCTTTCACGTCACCCCCGTCCCCGCCAGTGCACCCGTGGAACCGGCTACGCCGGGCCACCGGGTGCGTCCCCCTCGGGGGAAGGCGCCGAAGGCGACTCAGGGGGATCACTTAAGTGCGGGGATGCGCAGCTTCTGGCCGGGATAGATCTTGTCGGGGTGGCTCAGCATGGGCTTGTTGGCCTCGAAGATCGCAGGGTATTTGTTGGCGTCGCCGTAGAACTTCTTGGCAATGGCGCTGAGCGTGTCGCCGCGCACCACGTCGTGGTACTGGGCTTCGGGCTCAGGATTGGTCACCTCCATCAGGTTCTCGACGCTGGTCACGCTGGCCACGTTGCCGCAGCACAGGGTGACTTTTTCCTTGGCGGCCTGCGTGGGGGCTGTGCCCTTCACGGTGACTTTGCCTTCGGGGCCTTCAAAGGCCACCTGCACATTGCTGGCGCCCAGGTTCTGGGAAGCGATGTAGGTCTCGATGGCCTTGGACGCCTTGGCGTTGAGTTCATCCTGCGTGGGGGCGGCTGCGGTGGCGGCCTGTGCTTCTTTGCCGCCGAACAGCTTTTCGCCGGCTTCCTTGATGAAACTGAAAAGACCCATGTCGTACCTCCTAATGTTGCAGAAACAGGAAGGACCACTGTAGCGGCAATGGGCGGCTGCAACGTGTCGGACGGGGACGCGACACGATTTTTCACAATTTGTGGACGGCGAGGAGTAATGCGGCGGTGGGCTGTCGCCCTCGGGCAGGGGCGCATCGCAAAACTCGGGATAATCCGCCGCATGACTTTTCTGGCCATCGACGTCGGTAACACCCGTCTCAAATGGGCGTTGTACGACGCTCCCCGCCCCGGGGCTGCGCTCATTGCGCATGGCGCCGAGTTCTTGGACCACATCGACCGCCTGGCCGAAGGCAGCTGGGCGGCGCTGCCCCACCCCGAACGCATGCTGGGCTGTGTGGTGGCGGGGGATGCCGTCAAGCGCCGTGTGCAAGAGCAGATGGAACTCTGGGACGTCGCACCTTCGTGGGTGGTGTCGTCGGCGCAGGAGGCGGGACTGACCAATGGCTACGACCACCCCTCGCGACTGGGCTCGGACCGCTGGGTGGCCATGATCGGCGCACGCCACCGTGTGCTGGCCCAGGGGCCTGCGCGGCCTCTGGTGGTGGTGATGGTGGGCACAGCGGTCACGGTGGAGTGCATCGACGCCGAGGGACGCTTCATGGGCGGGCTCATCCTGCCGGGCCACGGCATCATGCTGCGTGCGCTCGAATCCGGCACTGCTGGCCTGCATGTACCCACGGGCGAGGTGCGCATGTTCCCCACCAATACCAGCGATGCGTTGACCAGCGGTGGCACCTACGCCATCGCGGGGGCCGTGGAGCGCATGGTGCAGCACGTGATCCAGCACTGCGGCGAGGAGCCTGCTTGCCTGATGACCGGCGGCGCGGGCTGGAAGATGGCGCCCAGCATGACGCGCCCGTTCGAGCTGGTGGACAACCTGATTTTTGATGGGCTGCTGGAGATTGCCTCGCAGCGGTTTGGGGGTTGAGGGCTCAGGTCAGCGCCAATGCAGTGTTGTGACTACCGCTGATTCAGTGGTTGCTCTTGGCGCTGCTGCATAAACTGGCGCGGCCCAAGCCAGCGACCGCCGCGCAAGGGCCGCCCCGCCGCGCTGGCGGTGTCCCCCTTCCCGCATCGCGCCAGCGAGGCGAGAGAAGGGGGAAGGCGCGAAGCGCCTCAGGGGGATGTACCGAATTTACTCTTCTTCCAGCTCAGCCCGTGCCATCTCCACATCCAGCCGTTCCATGGCGTCCATGGGTTCGGCGGCGGCGGCCTTTTCATACAGCGCGGTGGCTTCCTTCATTTTCTTGTCGCCTTCCAGCATGACGAGGGCATTGGCGTACTCGATCATCGCAATGGCCGAACCCGGGTTGAGCTTGAGCGCCTCCTGGAACAGCTTGAGGCCGGTGTCCTTCTTGGCGCCATAGGTCATGCCGCCAATCAGCGAGCCCACCTTGTCGATCACTTCGGCATGGAACGCGCCCAGCGCAATGCGCGCATCGGCATGTTTGGGTGACAGGGCAATGGCCTTTTCCAGGGATTCCTTCACTTTGCCGCCCAGGCCCTGGGCCAGGGCCTTGGCGACGCTGATGCCCTGGCTATAGCGGCCCAGTGCATAGGCGTGCCAGTACCAGGCATTGGCGTTGTCGGGCTCTTTGGACGCCTGGGCCTCGGCACGCTCGGCCACCTGGGTGAAGAAATCGAGACGGGTTTTTTCCTTGGGCTCCAGGTAGTTGGCGTAGATGGAGGTGGCCTTGTTGGCCGCGGTGATGCCTGCGCCTCCGGCCGCCAGGCCCGCTGCGGCGGCTTTTTCAAAATCACCGTTGTGGAACAGCGCCCAGGCTTCCAGCACGGCAGCGTCCTTGGGGCAGGGTTCGGCATCACCGCCATGCAGCCGTGCCCAGTGCTTCTTGACGCTCGCAGCGTCGAAGGTGTAATCACCTGCGTGGGGGAAGGGGGTCCATTTGGCCATGGTGTATGTCTCCGGAAGTTTTTGTTGGCGAGTGGCTTGGGGGCGCAGCTGCGCACGCCGTCAGCTTGGCGTGGTGGCGTAGGCGCCCACCAGCTCCAGCAGGTGGGCCCGCTGGCCGCTTTCGAGGTAGGGCATGAGCAGGTTGAGCACGTGGTGCGCGCCACGCAGCAGCGCCGCCTGTGCGCTTTCGGGCTCCAGCGCGCGGCGTGGGTCGCGCACGTACTCGAAGCTGAGCCAGTAGGTGAGCACGACGACCATGCTGGTGGCGGTGGCTTCCAGCTCGCGTGAGTCGATGTGCAGGGTATCCGCGCGGCCCATGCCATCGAGCATGGCACGCACGGCGCGGGTCTTGTTCTTGAGGATGGCCTGGAAGTGGGTTTCCAGGCGCCGGTTCTTGGACAGCAGGTCGTTGAGATCGCGGTACAGAAAACGGTATTGCCAGATCAGCTCGAACAGCGAGTGCATGAAGAACCAGGCATCCTCCACATTGCGCACGCCATCGGCGGCGGCCAGCAGTTCGGTGAGCGAGCTTTCGTAGCGATCAAACAGCGCGTTGATCAGCTCGTCCTTGGCCGGGTAGTGGTAGTACAGGTTGCCGGGGCTGATGCGCAGCTCGGCCGAGATCAGGGTGGTGGAGACGTTGGGTTCGCCGAACCGATTGAACAGGTCCAGCGTCACTTCCAGAATGCGTTCTGCGGTGCGGCGTGGCGCTTTCTTCACCATGTGTGCGGGCCCCTTCGCGTCGTTGGACGTTGTTGTTTCGTTGTCTCCAGCGGCTACTCTAACCGACACTGAAATGCTGCATTGCGGCAAATTGCCGAAGGAAGTGCCAGGGAGGATCTGTCTGTCGCTATTCGTAGTGACACGCGCGCAGAATTCACTCTGCGGCCTGACAATGGGTTGCATGTCTGAGCCCTCCTCTTCGCCGCCAATCCAGGTCGCCCTGGTCGAAGACGATGTGTTCTTTGCCCGTGCGCTGGCGGACAGCATCCGGGTGGCACCGGACATGCGCCTCCAAGGCTTGGCCGCCAACTGTCGCCAGGCCTTCCAGATGCTCACCCAGCCCGCCGCCGATGTGTTGCTGGTCGATCTGGGTCTGCCAGACGGACCCGGCATGGACATTATTCGTGCCGCCCAGCGCCAATGGCCGCGCTGCGCGGTGATGGTCAGCAGTGTGTTTGGCGATGAGGCCCATGTGATCCAGAGCCTGGAGGCGGGCGCCACCGGCTACCTGCTGAAAGACAGTACGCCGATGCAGATCGTGGAAGAAATCCGCAATGTGCACGCTGGCGGCAGCCCCATCAGCCCCTTGATCGCGCGCCAGCTGCTGACCCGTTTTCGCCAGGCCATGGCGACGGAAGCGGCCCCAGTGCCGCCTCTGCAAGCCGGTGGTCCCCAGGAAGAACAGGCCCGGTTGTCGCCGCGCGAGCGCCAGGTGCTGGACTACATCACCAAGGGTTTCAGCTACGAAGAGATTGGCGGCCTGATGGGCGTGTCGCGCAACACGGTGCTCAGTTTTGTGCGCCGCATCTACGCCAAGCTCAAGGTCCGGTCGCAGCTGGAAGCCATCTATGAAGCCCGGGTCCAAGGCCTACTTCATTCTTAGTCTGGTGTTTGGCGCGCTGGCCAGCATCGCTGGCGGCTTGGCGTTGTCGCTGGAGGTCGGGCGGCTGGCGCCCACCACCTTGCATGTGCAGGACGCCCAACTGATTCGTGGTGCAGACGGTACCTTCGCGCCGCTGCCCCCTGTTTTGGACGTGGCGTTGCCCTCTCAGTGGGAGAGCGTAGCGCTGCCCCACACCTGGCCCCAGTCCCTCGACCTGCAGACTGGTGCGCCGCCTCGCGTCACCTGGCTGCAGATCCGGCTCGATGGCTTGCCGCCTACACAGGGCGGGCTGGTCTTGTACCTGCCGCGCTGGCAGACGGTGGGCCGCATCGCGGTGTATGGCGACGACCGCCTGCTGTATCGCTCAGGCGGGGATGTGCTCTGGAATGGCTTTAACCACCCACTGTGGATACCACTGGACGGTGACGGCCTGGCGCCCCGACCGCAAATGCTGCGCCTGCGCATTGACAGTCTGGCCAATGCTGGCGGCGCGGTATCCAGCCTGTGGGTGGGCCAAGGGGCCGACCTGCAGCTGCGCTACCGCCTGCGGCGTATGTTTCAGACCGGCGTGGCCGAGGTCATGGGAATGTCCTTCCTGGGCCTGGGCGGATTTGCACTGGCGGTCTGGCTCTTGCGCCGCGAGCGCACCTATTTGTTGTTTGCGCTGTTCACGCTGCTCTGGGCGCTGCGCAGCCAGCGCTTCCATGTGGGGCTGGAGCCGCTGCCGATCTCAAGTGCCTGGTTTGGCTGGATGACCATCAACTCCGGCAATGCGCTGCTGGTGACCTGGTATGCCTTCATGTGCACCCTGGTCCCCACCGCACCGCGCTGGCCGGTGCGGGTGTTGCTGGGCTTCCTGCTGGTGTCCAGCGCCCTGACATTGCCACTCATCACGCACCCGACCTGGATTCACGCGTTGGCACCCCTTCCGTACCTGATGACAAATCTGGCAGGCATCCCCGCCACGCTTCTGATGGCCTGGGCCGCCTGGCGCCATGGCGGGCGAGAGGGGCTTGTGGCGGCGTCCATCGGGCTATTGCATCTGCCGGTCGCGGTGCACGACTGGATGATGCAGAGCTACCTGGTAAGTCCAGAGCATATTTACGCGTGGCCGTTTTCCACCATGGCGCGCATCGGTATGTTCCTTTATGTGATCTTGAACCGTTATGTGGGGGCGCTGCTCACGGCCGAGCAATCGAACCTCGTGCTGGCACAGCGCCTGCGTGCGCGGGAGTCCGAGCTGGCTGTGAGCTACGAACAACTGCGCAGCGTGCAGCAACGCCAGTTGCTCAGCCAGGAACGGAACCGGCTGATGCAGGATATCCATGACGGCATGGGTTCTCAGCTGATGAGCGCACTCAAGGTGGCGGAGTCGGGTGGCCTCAACGAGGCGCAGATGGCGCAGGTGCTGCGGGAATGCATCGACGACCTGAAGCTCACGGTTGACTCGCTGGAATCCGTGGAGGCTGATTTGCTGCTGTTGCTGGCCACCTTGCGCTACCGGCTGGCGCCCAGGCTGCATGGCTCAGGCCTGCAACTGCGCTGGGAGGTCGAAGATGTGCCTGCCCTCAATTGGCTGGACCCACGCTGCGCCCTCCATGTGCTGCGCATCCTCCAGGAAGGTATCTCCAACATCCTTCAACATGCGAACGCCTCGGAGCTCAGGGTGGCCACGGGCGAGGCGGATGGCGGGGTGTACGTGCTGCTGGAGGACAACGGCCGGGGCTTCAATCACCATCCCCTCAATGACGTGGGGCGGGGACTGTCCAATATGGCGCGTCGAGCGCATGCGATTGGCGGTTGGGTGGCCTGGGACAGGTTGCCGGGTGGCACTCGCTTCAAGTTATGGCTGCCGTTGCGGCGGCTCGAAGCGCTTGTCTGAGTCTGCCCCCGGTCGCTACCCTATTTGACGGCGTGTTGCGTGCCGCTGGCCAAGTCCTTGGGCCAGAAATCGGTGATCTCTTGGGCCGACAGGGTGCGGCACTGGCCCTGTGTGGTCAGCAGGAAGTTCGTTTGCGCTTTGCTGAGGCCGGGGGTCTGGCTGTTGAAGCAATGCTGTGCGTTGCACATGATGCCCTTGGTGGGCGCACCGTCTGCCGCCATGCTGACTGGGGGACAGTAAAAGACGCTGCCATCATCCAGCTCGGAGGCAGACGCTGGCAGGCAAGCCACCAGGCCCCACGCAGCGGCGCTGGCGTAGAGAGCTTGGCGAAGAAAGGTGGGGGTGGGCGTGGACATGGCGGACTCCTTGGGGATGGGTCCGCTGATTATTCGATTCACCCCGTGAATGGTCTGTAGCTATCCATAGCGACAGCGCCACATGACACCTCTGCAAGCCGTTGGCCTGACCACTGAAGGGCTATGGCGCTGAGCCACGGGCCTCCAGCGTACGGGCGGATTGCCGCCCGTACGTGCCAGTCAGTCTCAGTTCGTCGTAGTCGCGGTGCCTGTGGTTGTGCGGGGTGCCGACTTCGGAGCAACGGCTTTTTTCACTGGAGCAGGCTTGGCGGCGGGCTTTGCGGAGGTCTTCGCTGGCGCTGCCTTCTTAGCCGGAGCCTTCTTGGCGGGCGCTTTGGCGGTTGGCTTCGCGGGGGCCTTGGCCGTTGCGGACTTGCCCTTGGCCAGTGCGTCCACACGGGCGCTCAGGGCTTCGAGGTCGCGGGCCGATGGCACGCCCAGCTTGGACAAGGCCTTGGCCACGCGGTCTTCGAAGATGTTTTCGAGCTTGTCCCACTGGCCTTGGGCCTTGGAGCCGATATCGCTGGCCATGGTGGTCACGCGGCTGGTGGCTTCGGTGATTTTTTCTTCGGCCACGGCCTGGGTCTTGCGCTGGATGGTCAAGCCTTCCTTGACCAGGGCTTCAAACACCTTGCCGCCTTCTTCCTGCGCCTTGGAGAAGGCGCCCAGGCCGGCAAGCCAGATCTGCTGGGCGGAGTCCTTGACGGTGCTGGACAGTTGGGCGTTGCTCTTCTTTTTGTCGGCGCTGAGTTTCTGCAGTTTCTTGACCATGGGGCCTCCGTTGTGCGGTTGGTTGGGTTTGCCAGGGCGGGTTGCCTCTGACGCATGGCCGCACTGTACGCCGCACGGCGCACAAGGTGTAGGCGTGCGCTCCTAAAAATGTAGAGCGCGCCATCTAGCCCGCACGTGGCCTGGGGGCCTAGCATCGGCGCGGGTTTCTGCTGAATTGGGGCGCCCAGGCCTTGGGCAAGAATGAAGATATCTCACAGGAGTTTTCCATGCAGTATTTCGTGACGGGGGCAACGGGGTTCATTGGCAAGCGGCTGGTCAAGAAGCTGCTGGAGCGCAAGGGGGCCGTGGTGCACTTCCTGATCCGCAAGGAGAGCGCGGACAAGGTGGCCGACCTGCGCAGCTACTGGGGCGTGTCGGCCGCGCGGGCGGTGCCGGTGTTCGGCGACCTCACGGCCAAGAAGCTCGGCGTGGCCTCCGAGGACGTGAAGAAGCTCAAGGGCCAGATCGACCACTTCTACCACCTGGCCGCGGTCTACGACCTTGGGGCGGATGAGGAAACCCAGGTGGCCGTGAACATCGAGGGCACGCGCAATACGGTCGACCTGGCCAAGGCCATCGACGCCGGGCACTTCCACCACGTCTCGTCCATCGCCGCGGCCGGCCTGTACGAAGGTGTGTTCCGTGAGGACATGTTCGAGGAGGCCGAGGGCCTGGACCACCCGTACTTCCAGACCAAGCACGAGAGCGAGAAGATCGTGCGCGAGGACTGCAAGGTGCCCTGGACGGTGTACCGCCCGGCCATGGTGGTGGGCGACAGCACGACCGGCGAGATGGACAAGATCGACGGCCCCTACTACTTCTTCAAGCTGATCCAGCGCCTGCGCCAGCTGCTGCCGCCCTGGATGCCCACCGTGGGCCTGGAGGGCGGGCGCGTGAACATCGTGCCGGTGGACTTCGTGGTCAACGCGCTCAACGTCATCAGCCACCAGAAGGACATCGGCAAGAAGTGCTACCACCTGGTGGACCCGGTGGGCTACCGCGTGGGCGACGTGCTCGACATCTTCAGCCGCGCCGCGCATGCACCACGCATGAACCTGTTCATCAACGCCGCGCTGCTGGGCTTCATCCCCAAGGGCATCAAGAAGAGCCTGATGGCGATGGCGCCCGTGCGCCGCGTGCGCAATGCCGTCTTGAAGGACCTGGGCCTGCCCGAGGACATGCTGACCTTCGTGAACTACCCCACGCGCTTCGATTGCCGCGAGACCCTGGCGGCGCTCAAGGGCTCGGGCGTGAGCTGCCCCAACCTCAAGGACTATGCCTGGCGCCTGTGGGACTACTGGGAGCGCAACCTCGACCCCGAGCTGTTCATCGACCGCAGCCTCAAGGGCACGGCGGGTGGCAAGGTGGTGCTGGTCACGGGAGGCTCCTCGGGCATCGGCCTGGCGGCCGCGCACAAGTTTGCCGAGGCGGGCGCCACCACCATCATCTGCGGCCGCGACCAGGACAAGCTCGACGAGGCCTGCGCCGAAGCCCGGGCCAAGGGCTACGAGTTCATCGCCTATGCCGCCGACATCGCCGACATGGCCGATTGCGACCGCTTCGTGCAGCTGCTGATCGACAAGCACGGCGGCGTGGACTTCCTGATCAACAACGCGGGCCGTTCCATCCGCCGCGCCATCGAGTCGAGCTACGACCGCTTCCACGACTACGAGCGCACCATGCAGCTCAACTACTTCGGCTGCCTGCGCGTGACCATGGGCTTTCTGCCCGGCATGGTGGCCAAGCGCAAGGGCCATGTGGTCAACATCAGCTCCATCGGCGTGCTGACCAATGCGCCGCGCTTTTCGGCCTATGTGGCCAGCAAGGCGGCCCTGGATGCCTGGACGCGCTGTGCCTCGAGCGAGTTCGCCGACCAGGGGATCACTTTCACCACCATCAACATGCCGCTGGTGCGCACGCCCATGATCGCGCCGACCAAGATCTACAACAACGTGCCCACGCTGAGCCCCGAGGAGGCGGCCGACATGATCGCCCAGGCCTGTATCTTCAAGCCGGTGCGCATCGCCACGCGCCTGGGCATCACCGGCCAGATCCTGCATGCGCTGGTGCCGCGCGTGGCGCAGATCACCATGAACACCAGCTTTCGCATGTTCCCGGATTCCACCGCCGCCAAGGGCAGCAAGGACGCCAAGCCGCAGCTGTCGGCCGAGGCTGTGGCGCTGCAGCAGATGATGCGGGGCATCCACTTCTAATGACTGTCCGGCCCGCGCAGAAACCCCCGCGTTGAACTCTGTTACCCGGGGGCCGGGCGGGGTGGGATAATCGTGGGTTCTGCCGAGCTGGCATTTCACACAGCCCTCCCTATGATTCTGGTTACTGGCGGCGCGGGTTTCATTGGCGCCAACTTCGTTCTTGACTGGCTTGCTGCCTCCAGCGAGCCTGTGGTCAACCTCGACAAGCTCACCTACGCGGGCAACCTGCACAACCTGGACAGCATCCAGGGGGATGCGCGGCACCTCTTCGTGCAGGGCGATATCGGCGATACCGCCTTGATCGCACGCCTGCTCGCCGAGCACAAGCCCCGCGCGGTGGTCAACTTTGCGGCCGAATCGCATGTGGACCGTTCCATCCATGGCCCTGAGGATTTCATCCAGACCAACATCGTCGGTTCCTTCCGACTGCTGGAAGCCGTGCGCGCCTACTGGGGCGCACTGCCCGGGGGTGAGCGCGAGGCATTCCGGTTCCTGCACGTCTCTACCGACGAGGTGTACGGGTCGCTCGCACCCACGGACCCGGCCTTCGCCGAAACGCGCGGTTTCGAGCCCAACAGCCCCTACAGCGCCAGCAAGGCCGCCAGCGACCACCTGGTGCGCGCCTGGCACCACACCTACGGCCTGCCGGTGCTGACCACCAACTGCAGCAACAACTACGGGCCGTACCACTTCCCTGAGAAGTTGATCCCGCTGATGATCGTCAACGCACTGGCCGGCAAGCCGCTGCCGGTGTATGGCGACGGCATGCAGGTGCGCGACTGGCTGTACGTGAAGGACCACTGCAGCGCCATCCGCCGAGTGCTGGAGGCCGGGGCTCCGGGTGAGACCTACAACGTGGGCGGCTGGAACGAGAAGCCCAACATCGAGATCGTGAACATGGTCTGCAGCCTGCTCGACGAGCTGCGTCCCCGCGCCGACGGCCAGAGCTACCGCACCCAGATCACCTACGTGAAAGACCGCCCGGGCCACGACCGCCGCTATGCGATCGACGCGCGCAAGATTGAGCGCGAGCTGGGTTGGAAGCCCGCCGAGACCTTCGATACGGGAATCCGCAAGACCGTGCAGTGGTACCTGGAGCATGCCGACTGGGTGGCCAGCGTGCAGACCGGCGCCTACCGCGACTGGGTGCAAGCCCAGTATGCGCAGGAGCCCGCAGCCGTGGTGGGCGCCAGCGCATGAACATCCTGCTCTTTGGCAAGGGTGGTCAGGTGGGATGGGAGCTGCAACGCAGCCTGTCGGTGCTGGGCACAGTCACGGCACTGGACTTCGACACTACGGAACACTGCGGTGACTTTTCCAATCCGGCCGGCGTGGCCGAGACGGTGCGTGCGCTCCGTCCCGACGTCATCGTCAATGCCTCAGCCCATACTGCCGTGGACAAGGCCGAGAGCGAGAGTGACTTCGCCCGTACGTTGAACGCCACCACCCCCGGCGCGATTGCGCAGGAGGCTGCGAAGCTGGGTGCCTGGCTGGTGCACTACAGCACCGACTATGTGTTCGACGGCAGCGGCAACCGCCCCTGGGTGGAAACCGATGCGCCCGCGCCCCTGAGTGTGTATGGCCGCACCAAGCTCGAAGGCGAGCAGCTCATTGTCCAGTCGGGCGTCAAGCACCTCATCCTGCGCACCAGTTGGGTCTATGCCGCGCGCGGCGGTAATTTCGCCAAGACCATGCTGCGGTTGGCGCAAGAGCGTGAGCGCCTGACGGTGATTGATGACCAATGGGGTGCACCCACCGGCGCCGACCTGCTGGCCGATGTGACCGCCCACGCGCTGCGCCACCTGCAGCAGCGCCCGCAGGATGCCGGGCTGTACCACTGCGTGGCCGGTGGTGAGACCAACTGGAATGAGTACGCAAAATACGTGTTGGCGCAGGCGCAGAAAGCGCAGCATGCTATCGAAATAAAAGCAAAAGAGGTGGCGCCTGTTCCTACGAGCGCGTTCCCGACACCTGCCGTGCGCCCCCAAAATTCGCGCTTGAACACCCACAAGCTGCAGTCCACTTTTGGCTTGCAGATGCCCCATTGGCAGACCGGTGTGGCGCGCATGCTCACGGAAATTCTCTGAACGGACCCCAGACCATGACGCAACGCAAAGGCATCATCCTCGCAGGAGGCTCCGGCACTCGGCTGCACCCGGCTACGTTGGCCATCAGCAAGCAGCTGCTGCCGGTCTACGACAAGCCCATGATCTATTACCCACTGAGCACGCTGATGCTCGCCGGCATCCGGGACATCCTCGTCATCAGCACTCCGCAGGACACGCCGCGTTTTGCACAGCTGCTGGGTGACGGCAGCCAATGGGGCTTGAACCTGCAATACGCCGTGCAGCCCAGCCCGGACGGGTTGGCGCAGGCGTTTGTGATCGGAGAGTCTTTTCTGGATGGAGCACCCAGTGCCTTGGTGCTTGGAGACAACATTTTCTATGGGCACGATTTCCATGAATTGCTGGGCAGTGCCCAGCAGCGCACGGCGGGTGCCAGCGTGTTTGCCTACCATGTGCACGATCCGGAGCGCTACGGTGTCGCCGAATTCGATGCCCAGGGCAAAGTGTTGTCGCTGGAGGAAAAACCTGCACAACCCAAGAGCAGCTATGCCGTCACCGGGCTGTACTTCTACGACAACCAGGTCGCAAAGATGGCCAGGAGCCTTAAGCCATCGCCACGCGGCGAGCTCGAAATCACCGACCTGAACCGGCTGTACCTGGAGCAGGGGCAACTGAACGTCGAGATCATGGGCCGTGGCTATGCCTGGCTGGATACCGGCACCCACGAAAGCCTGCTGGAGGCCAGCCAGTTCATTGCGACGCTGGAGCATCGCCAGGGCCTCAAGATCGCCTGCCCCGAGGAAATTGCGTGGCGTTCCGGCTGGATTGACAGCGCCCAGCTGGAGCGCCTGGCACAGCCTCTTGCCAAGAACGGTTACGGCCAGTACCTCCAGCGCCTGCTGAACGACAAAGTCTATTGATCACCCCATGCACTCCATCCGGCAATCCATTCCAGACGTTGTCCTCATCGAACCCAAGGTGTTCGGCGACAGCCGTGGCTTTTTCTACGAAAGCTTCAACCAGCAGGCCTTTCGTGAGGCCACGGGTGTCGAGTGCGAATTTGTGCAGGACAACCACAGCCGCAGCAGCCAGGGCGTGCTGCGCGGCCTGCACTACCAGTTGCCCCCCAGGGCGCAGGGCAAGCTCGTGCGGGTGGTGCGCGGCGCTGCGTTTGACGTGGCGGTCGATATCCGCAAGGGTTCGCCTACCTTTGGTCAGTGGGTAGGGGCGCTACTGACCGAAGACAACCACCGGCAGCTTTGGGTGCCGCCGGGGCTTGCCCATGGTTTTTTGGTGTTGTCCGAATCGGCAGACTTCCTCTACAAGACCACCGACTACTACAGCCCGGAGCACGAGCGCTGCATTCGCTGGGACGATCCACAGCTTGCCATCGCCTGGCCTGCTGTGGAGGCCTCCATTCAGCTTTCGGCAAAAGATCAGGCGGGGCGCTGGTTCGCTGAGGCAGACCTTTGACGACGGCGTTGGGGCCTGTGACCGGTCCTTCGGGCGGTCCTGCCAAGCTGCGGATCGCCCTGTTGGGCGCCAGGGGCATTCCCGCAAGTTATGGTGGTTTCGAGACATTCGCCGAACAGCTTTCGACACGCCTGGTGGCGCGTGGCCACGAGGTCACTGTGTATGCAGAATCCAGCGAGTCGTCCGTCGCAGACACCTTCTACCAAGGTGTTCGCGTGTGCCACAAGCGCCGACCCCAGTGGGGGGCTGCCTCGGTCCTGGCCTACGATTGTGCCTGCCTGTGGGACGCCCGCCGGGGATACGATCTGGTTTACATGCTGGGTTACGGCGCTGCGTGGGCCTGCTGGTGGCCCCGGGTTTTTGGGGTTCCGGTCTGGATCAACGTAGACGGACTGGAATGGGCCCGCAGCAAATGGGGGCGGGGCGCGCGCATTTACCTGCGTTGCATGGAGTGGGTGGCCAGCCGGGTTGCCACACGCCTCATCGCAGATGCCGAGGCCATTGCACAGAGGTTCCGCCAGACCTATCCCAAGGGAGCGCCGTCAAGTTTCATTGCCTATGGTGCTGAATTGGTGCAAGACCAGGATGCAGACCCTTCCTTGCTGTCTGTGTGGGGGCTTCAGGCCCATCGGTACATGCTGGTCGTGGCGCGGCCAGAGCCAGAAAACCATATCCTTGAAATCATCCAGGGTTATGGGATGCATGGCGGTGATTGGCCGCTGGTCATCGTGGGAGACGTGTCTGGTGCCACGGCCTATCAGCAACAATTGCGGCAGCAGGCCAGTGAGCGTGTGCGTTTTGTTGGCGGCATCTACGATGCAGGGCAGCTCGCGAGCCTGCGTGTGCATGCGGCCTGCTACCTGCACGGCCACTCGGTGGGCGGGACGAACCCTTCGCTTCTGGAGGCGCTGGCCTGTGGAAACTGGGTCATTGCGCATGACAACCCGTTCAATCGCGAAGTGGCACGCGATGCGGCCGACTACTTCGAGACCCCCGAGCAACTCGCTCGCTGCTTGGACCTTGTGGTGGATCAGTCGGAAGCCATGCTGCCGCAGCGAAGCCAGCGTGCCCGCGACATCGTGGCAGAGCACTACACATGGGATGGAATCACAGATGCCTATGAAGCACTGATGCATTCGGAATGCCAACCCCATCGCACGGCGACAACAGGTACAGGCGTAGTGTGATTGCCCCGAGGGATGGATCAGCCTTGCACAGCGGGTTGGCCGGGGCTGTCCCGTCCGCACAGCCCCTGGTGGATGTGCTGCTGGCGACATACAACGGGTCGAAATATCTCCATGCCCAGCTCGATTCCCTACTGGCCCAGACGCACCAGAATTTTCGCGTCTTGGTCAGTGATGATGGATCTTCGGATGCGACGCTTGAGATTTTGGAGAACTATCGGGCGCGCTTCGAGGGGCGTTTGGTAGTGGTGCCCAATCCCCATTCCGGGCAAGGAGTGGTCCGGAACTTTGAGAACCTCATGGTGGCCAGCCTGCAAGACGGGCAGGCGGGATGGGTTGCTTTCTCGGACCAGGACGATGTCTGGCTTCCTCAAAAAATTGAGCGATGCTTGAACGAAATGGTGCGGATGGAGGAAGAGGGGGGTGAAGGGTTGCCCTGCCTGGTGCATACCGACCTGACGGTCGTCGATGAGAGTCTGAATGTCATCTCGGACTCCTTCGCCAGATACCAGCGCATGGATCCTCGGCAGTGTTCGCCGCTTTCACTTCTCAGTGTGAATCAGGTGACGGGATGCACGATGATGGTGAATCGCACCCTGTTGCAAATGGCCTTGCCCTTGCCGCGCGAGACCATCATGCATGACTGGTGGTGCGGCTTGGTGAGCGGGAGTGGCCGTCGCCGTTTCGTGCCAGCGCCACTGATCCTGTACCGTCAGCATGGTGCCAACCAGGTGGGCGCCAAAGACCGCAGCCTGAAGACACGCTTGCTGCGTCTATTGACGAATGGCGCAGGGATCGTTGGGCGCGTCAGGGTGCTCGGAGGCGCTACCTACTTGCAGGCGCAGGCACTGCAACTGCGATTGCGAGCCGTGGGGTTGGATGGGGGCTACGTGTCAGAATACCTTGCGTGGAGAGGCCGGCCCTTCTGGGTGAGGATGGTGGGATATCGACAATATTATGTGGGCCCCGAACTGGATCGAATAAGCCGCTGTTTGTTGTGGTTCAAGTAGTTCGATTCTTTGGGTGATATGCATCGTCCCCGGCTATTTGGTGGTTGGAAGAATGTTCAAAGGCGTTAGTAATGAAGCTCTCGGCTGAAGTTGGTGAAGTGGAAAGCGTTGACCTCGCTGCGCCCAGGCTCGGGGAGATGCTCCTTGCGGACCAGAAATTGTCACGCAATGACCTGGAGAGGGCGCTTGAGGTTCAGCGTTCCATGGGCGGGCGTCTGGGGCGTCTGCTTATCAGCTTGGGGCTGGTGTCTGAGATTGACGTGTACTCTGCATTGTCCCGGCAGGCAGGGTTGCCCTTGGTGCGCCAGGACGCCTTCCCGAAGGAAAAACCGGATACATCGCGGTTGAATACCAGTTTTTTGCTGGCCAACAATCTGCTTCCCTTGGGAAACGCGGAGGATGCCGAGTCCACGCCTGATTTTGCGTCGGTAGATCCGAAAAGCGCCGCATTGCGCGATGCATTGCGCCTGGTCTTTGGGGCTGCTCCCAGGGTCTTTTTTGGTCTTGAGTCCGAAATATCCAATCAGCTCAACGCCTGGTACGTCCAGGAGTCGGAGCCAGACGGAGAGGTCGTTGCTGACCAGTTCGAGGCTTCGGAGTTCATTGAGCACCTGAGGGATATGGCCTCGGAGGCGCCCATTATCCAGCGCGTGAGCCATATTCTGTCCCAGGCCGTGGCGGCGCAGGCCTCTGACATTCACATCGAAACCTACGAAGAAAAATCGGTGGTGCGCATACGGGTGGATGGGGAGTTGTATCCCATAGACGAGATTGACAACAAGGATGCGCCAGCCGTCGTGTCCCGTATCAAGATACTTTCGCAGCTCGATATCGCGGAACGCCGCATGCCTCAGGATGGGCGGACCAAGCTGCGTGTGCATGGCAAGGAAATGGACTCTCGCGTGTCCACCATTCCCACCATGTTTGGCGAATCGGTCGTCATGCGCTTGCTGGAAAAAAACTTTGACCTGCTCTCGCTGGAAAGCCTGCACTTCACGCCGCCCACGCTCAAAACCATGCGCCAGTTGCTCAGTGTGCCCCACGGCATCTTTCTGGTGACAGGCCCCACGGGTTCCGGGAAATCCACTACGCTGTATGCCTCGATGCAAGAGCTGGAGGGTGAGAACCTCAAGATCCTGACGGTGGAAGATCCGGTCGAATACCGGCTGCAGTGGCTCAATCAGGTGCAGGTTCAGCCTCAGATCGGACTTACCTTTGCCAAGGTGCTTCGCTCCTTTCTCCGCCAGGATCCTGATGTCATCATGATCGGCGAAATGCGCGATGGTGAAACCGCTGAGATTGCGGTCCAGGCGGCGTTGACGGGTCATTTGGTCATGTCCACGCTGCATACCAATAGCGCGCTCGGGGCCATTGTTCGGCTCATCAACATGGGCGTGGAGCCCTATCTGATCACGGCGTCTGTGATCGGCGTGTTGGCCCAGCGCCTGGTGCGCAAGCTGTGCGAGGAATGCAAGGCGCCTCTGTTGCCAGACCAGGCACAAGCCGCCGCAGCGTCCCTGGGTGTGGCCATGGAAGAGGGCCAGACCATTTATCGGTCCGTCGGCTGTCCTGCCTGTCGGGGCACCGGCTACCGGGGGCGTTTGGCCGTTCATGAGTTGCTGGTCATGACGGAAGACGTGAAGAAGGTGGTTCTTGAAAGAGGTTCTTCGCTGGGGAGCGGAGACGGCGCCTATGCCGGGGGGAACTTGTTGCAGGATGGCGCCACCAAGGTCTTCAAGGGTTTGACAACGGCAGAAGAAGTCCTGCGCGTCGCGCGTCAAAATGATTGAATTTCAATACGATGGAATCACGTCCGATGGCAAGGCTTGCCAAGGGACGATTCGCGCGCTGAACGTGGAGGCTGCGCGGCTGCGGCTCATCGGGCAGGGCGTGACGCCGGTTCGTATTGCGGACGAGTCGGCTGCCGTCGCCCAAGATGAACAGCAAAGCCGGGGCGGCAAGCTCAAGCGCGGCGAGATACTTTTGTTCAGCCGCGAAATGGCGCACCTCAAGCAGGCCAACATGCCGCTCGACAAGGCGCTGGTCATGCTTAAAGAGACCGCAAACACGGAGCGGCTCAAAGCCTTCATTGCCAAGGTGGAGGAAGGGGTGCGGGGCGGCAAGTCCTTGTACCAGTCGCTGCTACCGTTTGAGCGGGATCTGGGGCGCCAATACCTCGTCCTGATCCGGGCGGGGGAAACCTCTGGTTCGTTGGCGGTGGTCCTCAAAGAACTCACGGTGCAGCTGGAGGCGGAAGACAAGTTGCGCAACTACGTCATTTCTTCCATGACGTACCCAGTGATCCTGTTGGTGGTTGCTGTGATGTCTGTCGTGCTTCTGCTGGCGTTTGTGGTTCCCCAGTTTCGAGAGATTTTTGACTCCATGGGTGACAAGCTGCCTTACTCCACTCGGTTGGTGGTCGATCTCAGTGATCTGATCCGCTCGCATTGGATGGCAATCCTGTTAGGCTTAACGGTTGTCCTGTTCTTGGGCTCGCGTTGGAGTGCTACGCCCACAGGGCGTTTGCGTGTGGATAGCGTGCTGTTGGACCTTCCGCTGTTCGGAAAGGTGTTGCGAAATCTGCAGTTCGCTATCTATTTCCGGACGTTCGGTATCCTGCTGCAGCGGGGTGTACCGATGGTGGATGCCTTGCGAATTGCGGTGGACACGTTGACCAATACCGCATTGCGCAAGGATATTGAACCCCTGGTCGGTATTGTGAAAACCGGAAAGCGGCTTTCCACGGGGTTTGTGTCGCAATACTTCGCTAAATCCAGCACTCCGCAGCTTATTCGTGTTGCGGAGGAAACCGGCCAACTCGATATCACCCTGCTGGGGCTGGCTGATCGTTACGAGGATGAAGGTCGGCGCACCATGGGGCGTGTTTTGGCGGCCATGGAACCCTTGATCATTATTGTTTTGGGGGCCTTGGTTGCATTCATCATTATTGCAATTTTGGGCGGTGTCTTGTCGATTAACGACACGATTTGATTGTGAATTGTTTGAGAGATTTTGATATGAATGTAGAGAATTCTGGCCGCAAAGTAATGGCACGAGCGCAGCGCTCTTCGGGCTTCACGCTGATTGAACTGCTGGTGGTTCTGGTGATCTTGACGCTGCTTGCAGGGCTGGTGGGGCCCAAAGTGCTCGATCAGCTCGGCGGCGCCAAGTCCAAGACAGCCCGTATTCAAATCTCGGAAATTGAGCAGAGCCTGGACCTTTTTAAATTGGATGTGGGCCGTTATCCCAATGACGCCGAAGGGTTGCGCGCTCTGGCGGACCGGCCCGCGACGGCCCAGGGATGGAATGGCCCATACCTGAAGAAGGGCCTGCCTTCCGATCCTTGGGGCGCTGCCTACCTGTACAAGAACCCGGGGCGTAATGGTGGGCCGGACGTGTTCTCTTTGGGGGCAGATGCCAAGCCGGGTGGTGATGGTGAGAGCGCGGACGTTTTCAACTGACCGTCCTCTCGCGTTTGTCACCTTGCAGTGCTGTCCAGTAACTTGCCTCGCATGAGACGCCGTTCGTCGGCGCTAGCCTTCCGCTCCCGTGGTTTCACCCTGCTGGAGCTGCTGGTTGTACTGGTGCTGGCTGCTATTACCGTTTCGGTGGTGGGAGCTGGAGGACAGGCATTCATGGAGCGGTCGCGCTACAACCAGACGGTACGGGATGTGTCCAGCCAGCTCAACAAGGCGCGCGCACTCAGCGTCCAGGAGGGGCGGTCGGTGACCGTGACCTACCAGCCAGAAATTCGCAAGTTGGTGGTGGATGGTCGGGAGTCTCTGGGGGTGCCGGAATCACTGGTGGTCCAGTGGGAGGCCATCGAGCGCAACCCTCGGTCTGGCAAGGGCGCGGTGGCAGCCGGAGAGCCAATTTTTGTGTTCAATTCTGACGGTGGAGCTCGCGGTGGGCGGCTTGCAGTGCTGCGAGGTGGGCAGGGTGTCACCTTTCGTGTGAACTGGCTGCTTGGAACCGTGGAGCAAGGCATGGCCGTGCCCCAGTCATGACCGTGACGTGCCGTTTGACGCCTCTGTTTGATCTGCCTCTCCCATCATTCAGGCGAGTGCCTCGGAAGCAGTGGGGTTTTAGTTTGTTGGAGGCCCTGGTGGCCATGGCAATCGCTTCCATCGCGCTGGCAAGCCTTTATCGAAGCGTGGGGCAAGGCTCCAAGAATGTGGTGGACGTAGAGGCTCGCGTGGAGGCATCCCTGGTGGCCCGGTCGGCGTTGGCCGCTGGAACCTTTGCCGAAGATTTGATGCGGCAGGACTCCGGTCAGTCGGGCGTTTGGCATTGGCGCATTCAGGTGACGCCTGAACAGGTTCCGCTGATGGAAGAGAGTGGCCGTCCGGCGCAGGGGGCGCCTTTGCGTGCCGCGAGGGTCACCGTGGAGGTCAGCAAAGACGGAGTGACAGCGGTCACGTGGACCACGTGGAAGCCCTACAGGTCTGCACCATGATCCACGGCTTTCGAAAATCCTCCCGGGGTTTTACCTTGTTGGAGTTGCTGATTGCATTGGCCGTCACGTCTGCCGTGGTTGCATTGATGTTCGCGGGCGTGGGGGTGATCGGGCGTTCTCAAGAGCGCAACCAACGTGTCATTGAGCGCTCTGAACGCATGCTGGTGGTCAGTCAGTGGCTCGGTCGCAAGTTCGATACCCTCCGCTTGTTGAGCCGGCGCGACGAAAATATCTTTGTGAATTTTTTCAGCGGCAATGCGGCAGGTGCGATCTGGGTGGCGCCTTTGCCGGAGCGTGGGGATGCGGGGGGGCTCTATGTATTCCGTACGACCCCCCTGCGCCATGGGGATGGGCGAGTCGATCTGTCGGTAGAGGCCGTTCCTTATGACGGCGCGCTGATGGCGCTAGATTGGAGTCGGGCCTTGCGCGAGACGCTTTTGACAGACGTGCGGACCCTTCAATGGCATTACCAAGACGGTCAAACGGGCCAGTGGACTCAGCAATGGGACTCCGCCAAAGCTTATTACCCAGCCCGGATTCGGGTTGAAATTGCCGATGCGCGGGGCGATTGGCCTTCACTGGTGTTCCCTCTGGTGAGGGCAAGATGATGGTCAGGTGGGCACGGGGCAGCCGGGGCGCTGCGCTGATTCTTGTGCTGTGGTTGGTGGCATCCCTGTCATTGGTGGTGATGGCGAGCGCGCGTGGGGTTCGCCAGCAGACGCAGCGCGCGGCCCTGGATCTGGAGCGTTTGCGCGTAGAGTCCGTGCTGGATGCGGCCATCCAGCTAACAGCGCAGCGAATGATGGTCGAGAAGACAGCAGACAGCTGGTACCGTATTCAGCGCTTACCCATGGGGTCGAATGACATCTGGGTGGAGATCACGCCATCTGGAGGGCTGGTGGATGTCAATGTCGCCAGCGAAGCCTTGATGCAGGCGTTGTTTCAGAGAGCCGGGCGTCTTTCGTCGGGGGAGGCAGCCATTCTGACGTCACGTGTGCGGGACTTTCTCGACCCTGACGATACGCCAGGCGGCGTGGGTGGGGCTGAGTCTGCTCAGTACCGCGCGGCTGGCTGGCCCTCCATGCCCCGAAACGGAGCCCTGGACGATCTTTCCGAGCTGAGGTCGGTTCTGGGAATGACGTCTGAGCTCTATGAGATAATCGCGCCCCACTTGGGTATCAACGGGCAGCAACGCATCGAAATCGATTCAGCCCCCCCTGCCCTGATCGATGTCCTGACGGGACAGCCAGGTTTAGGGGCGCGCATTCACAACTCCCCACCGGAAACGCGGGCTGGCGTGCTCTTGACCGGAGCCGCCGCAGATTTCTTCGCGCCTGCCCGGGCGGGGGGGGGGCTAACGGTGCGCCTCAAGGCGTTGGTGCGAGCCGAAGGCGATCGCTGGTGGCAGCGTGAAGCATGGGTCGATCTCAGCGAGCGCCCTGGCGGATTGACCCCCTGGACAACGCTCTCGTTGGAGCCAACACGCCGCTTAAACAAGCTGGAACAGGAATTCAAGCCATGACAGGTTGGGGGCAGCTATCTCTTCGTGCGCAAACAGCGCTGGACCGAATGGCCTGGGGTTTCGGCGATCTCAAACGCGTCCTCATGGAGCATCGCGCCTGGCCCGCGGTTGCGAGTGCGGCGATGGCGTCCGATGGTGGGAGGTGGACTGTCACAGCAACACACGTGCGCAAGCGATCCAACAACCGAAAGGCTTCCAGCTTGCTGGTGCCGGAGTCGGATTGCCTGTGGGGCACGGTGCAGTTGCCGAACATGCCGAGGCGCTCTTTGGCGGGGGGGGTTGAAGAAGCCCTTTGGCGGGTTTCTCCGATGCCTCCGGAGCAGATTGTGGCTGCCTGGCGGGCCGAGCCCCAAGCCCAAGGTGGATGGGTGGTGGAGTGGGGTATGTGCCGGCGCACCACCTTGACCCAACAAATGGCGAACCACGGTTTTGCAGAGAATGCGCCTGTCTATCTGATGCGCCAGGGGCGAGCCCTCCCGGTCCGCAGCGCTGCATGGCGCAAGCAGGACCGCCACCAGCGTTGGATGGATTGGGGGGGGGGCATATTGCTGCTGGTATTGCTCGCAGTGCTGTCGCTGCCCGCGCTCATGCCACTGGTCTTGAAGCGCCAGGCGGTGGTGCGTGCCGTTGAGCATGTCAGCATGCTGGAGCCCAAGGCGGCGCCTTTGCGCCAGAAGATGGATGAGTTGCGTCGCCAGGCTGAACTGGCGGACGAACTTCGCAAGAACATTAGTACGGATCTACCTCTCGCCAGTGTCATTGACGCGCTGTCGGTAGCCATTCCTGCCGACACGTGGCTGGACCGCATTGAAGTCAATGGCAGCGAGATCAAGATTACGGGTTTGACGGCGAACGCCACGGAACTCATTGGGCACCTGGGGCGCCAGTCTGGTTTGGTCGATGTGCGTGCTACGGGGGCCAACGTGCGCGACGGCACCCTGAACAAGGAGCGCTTTACCTTTGAGATGCGCTGGCGAGGTGAGGGAGCAAAGCCATGAAAATGAATGTGTGGCGTCGCCGTTCGGTAGTTTTTCTGCTGCTGCTGTTTGTTGGTGCGTTGGCTTGCGCCGCATTGGTCTATAGAACCCTCTGGGTCCGTTACGACAACGCCTTGCAGCAGTTGGAGCCTCGCAGCGAACGTCTCGAAGGGGTTGTGAATGCCGGTTCCGAAATCGAAACGCTGCTTGGTTCTGCGAGCAGCACTGTGGCGCCCTTGTTGCACCCTGCGGGTGAAACTTCGCAAAACGATATCCAGCAAAAGCTTCGCCAAATGATCATGGCTTCTGGCAGCACGCTGGTTTCATCCCAGGTTGCGCTGGAGCCTGGGGTGGATGGCAAGCTGGCGCGCATACGACTTACTGCGACCGTCAGCGGCGAATGGATCAAGCTGGTGAGTTTCATGGAAAATCTCCAGACGCACCGCCCTCCTTTCTGGGTGCGCACTGCCAACATCACGCGTGAGGGGGCCAGTACCGGCGCTGGGCCGCAAAATGCACGCCTGTCTTTGCAACTCGAAGCCCCCTTGGCGCCAGAGAAGGCCAAGCCATGATCAAACCTTGGTACCTTGGCCCCGTTTTGGGTGCCGTAGCTTTGGCTGCGAGCGTCTACTGGTGGCATGCCGAAAAAGAACGCTGGGTCCCTCCACCGGCACGTAGGCCTGATCTGCCGAAGGTCGAGCCTATGCCGCAAGCGATAAAGGTCCGTGCGAAGCAGGCTGTCGAGCAGCCTTTGTTGTGGATGTCTCGGCGTCCGGTGGCGGTGGATGTGAAAAAGAGCAGTCTGGTCACAGAGTTGATGCAGTCACGCCTCACCGCCGTGCTGGAGTCTGGCGGCGACCGGGTCGCCATCTTGCAGCGCCCAGATGGCAGCACCCTCAAGATCACCGGGGAAACCAAACCCTGGCGAGTTGAATCCTTTGATGGCCGCAAGGCATTCTTTGTGTCTGCAGATGACCAACGCGTGGATCGCCCACTGGAAGCCGGAAGTGCTGCGACCGTGAAGGCCGGGCCGATCGGTGATCGCCTGCGCAGGCCTGCAACAAATCAGTAAGCCCCTGTGGCATACCCCAATATTGGAGCTATCTCTATGAACATTCGGCCTTCCATACTTTTGCTCGCGTTGCTGGCGGCAGGCTGTGCCAGTACGCAGGGTGGTCCTGCGGCGTCCAGCGCGGCAGAGTCCAAGGTCACGGTTGCAGGGGCCTCGGGCCCATCGCAAGCTGCCGCTACTGTGGCGCCTACGCCGGTGGCGCCAAACGCCGTACAGGCAGCATCATCGGCCGGGGAGCAGGCGCAAAAGAGTGCATCTTCCAGTACGAAGCTTTATCCCGGCAACGACCAGTTCTTCAAGCGCGACAAGGCGCCTGTGGTTGATCCAGTCCTTGCCAAGGGCGACAAGGTAGCTCTCAATTTCGAGAATGTCTCTGTCAGCAACCTGGCGGTGGCGTTGCTGGGCGATCTGCTCAAACTCAACTACACCATCGATGCAGGCGGAGACACGGTGGTAAGCCTGCATACGCGCCAACCGCTGGCGCGCAATCAGGTGCTGGATGTGTTGGATGCAGTGCTGTTGCCCCACGACCTTGCCATCGTTCGCGACAACGCGGGGGTCTACCACGTGACCAAACGCACTGTCACACTGGGCGCGCGTCCGGTGGTCGGGGCATCTAAATTCAAGGACCTCTCGGGTGCCGGAACGGTCATCGTTCCCTTGAACCACATTGCAGCGGCCGAAATGGCCAAGATTCTGGCGCCCATCGCACCGCGTGAGGCCATCGTCTACGTGGACTCCATGCGCAACTTGCTGGTGCTGCAGGGCAGCAAGGCCCAGTTGGGTGGCTGGCTGGAAATGGTAGAAGCGTTCGACGTGGACTTTCTCTCAGGCATGTCGCTCGGGGTGTTCGTACTGGAAAACGCCAACGTCAATGTGGTGCGTGATGCCCTGCAGGCGATGCTAGGCTCCGACAAATCCTCCGATCCCTACGGTGGTGGTAGTGCCGCTCCTGCAGGGGGCGCCGCGCCCAACGCCGCAGGTGGCGCGGCCGCAGGTGGCAATGCCAGCGGTGCGGGCGCCCAGATGGCGACCCCACTGGGTGGCTTGATTCGCGTCTTTCCAGTTGAACGCCTGAATGCTCTGGTCGTGGTCACGCCGCGCAGCCACCTGTTGGCACAGGTGGAAACCTGGATTCGCCGCCTGGACCGCCCTACCGACACTCTGGAAGCCAGCCTGTTTGTGTATCCGGTGCAAAACGGTTCAGCTTTGCAGTTGGCGGAGATGCTCAATGGTTTGTTCGGTGGCCAGTCCGGGCAAGCCAAGTCGGGAGGCGTGGCAGCAGGGTCGGCGCCCACGCAGTTCTCCCAGGGGGCTGGGATGGGGGGCTCCGGCTTGGGTACGGGCAATACGGGTAGTTCCAGCAGTCTCTATGGCAATACCGGCAGTGCTGGGACGGGCGGCAGTCCCATGGGCGCTGCACTCGGGGCTGGTGGAAACAGGGCATCTTCCAACAACACGTCCCTCACATCGACGAGTCAATTGGATGGCAACGTACGTGTGGTCGCAGACGAGAAGCGCAACGCCTTGCTGATTCGCGCGCCGCGCACCGAATACCGCCGCATCGAGCAGGCGCTGCGCGAATTGGACAGGGCTCCAATGCAGGTGTTGATCGAGGCCAGCATTGTGGAGGTGAGCCTCACGGGCAACCTCGAATACGGCGTGGAATGGTATCTGCAGAACGGTCTGAGCAGGGGCCGCCAAGGCGAGGCGTTGTTGGACCTCGGCACCAGCGGTATAGGCCCTAAAGTTCCTGGTTTTTCGTACTCCATCAGCAAGGCGGATGTGGTTCGCGCCACGCTGAACGCCGTTGCCACCAAATCACAAGTGCGGTTGTTGTCCAGTCCGTCGATCTTGGTTCTGAACAACCACACTGCCAACATTCAGGTCGGACAGCAACAACCCATTCTGAGTTCAACTGCGGCCGCTACTGGCGGTAATTTCATCACTCAGTCCATTACATACAAAGACACTGGGGTGCTGCTCTCCGTCACGCCATCCGTCAATGCGGGGGGATTGATTTCCATGGATATTTCGCAGCAAGTCACCGATGTGGGTGAGGAGGACGATGTGACAAAACAGCGGTCCTTTCAGACCCGGCAAATACAAACGCGTGTCGCAGTGCGTTCCGGCGAGTCCATTGTTCTCGGGGGGTTGATCCGTGAAAATGACAGCAACACTCGTAGCGGTTTGCCGGGGCTTGCAGACGTCCCATTGTTGGGAGCCCTGTTCTCCAATACGTCAAACCAGCGTAACCGCACGGAGCTGCTGGTGCTGATGACGCCCCGCGCCCTGGAGGACGATGACCAATTGCGTTCGGCCAGTGCAGAGATGCGCGAACGTATGCGTTCCTTATCCTTGCAGGCCCAACCAATGAGTTTCCGCCCGCCAGATACCCCTTTGCAACCCCCGCGCTGACTGCGCCTGGCTGCTATGGCCCTAGCCAGCGTCACGCATCCCATATATAGATAGTTAATCAGGAGATTCTTTACATGACAAAACCTGTTACCCGTCGTCATCTCGTCGTGGCCCTGGCAGCGCCTGTGGTTCTAGCGGTGCTGGTGGGCTGCGCCGCCACTGGGGGGGCAGTGGTGTCGGCCGAGGATGACCAGGCGGCACTTCTAACGCGCGCAAAAGCGTATTGGGCGCTCATTCAGAAAAATGACCGTGTAGGCGCCTGGGCTTATGAGGAACTGTCCAAAGACCCGAACGCCACGCTAGAGGCCTATCTCAAGCGTGGAGGCATTGCGTTCGACGGCGTGGAGGTTCGCGGAGTGCGCAGCATTGAGGGCGATCGCGCAGTGGTGAATGTGTGGATGCGCTACTCGTTGCCATTGCTACGTGTGAAAAAACAGGAGGCGGTCGCCGAAGATGAGTGGCGTCGCATTGATGGCGTGTGGCACCATGTGCAGCGCCGCAGTGTCATGTTTCCAACAGCTCAGTGATACTTCGTTGTTTGAGTGCAACAAACGCGCATGCAGTGGGTTTCTCGTGGAAATAGGTTGAAAAAATCAAAGGTATCAGTATAAGATTGCATCAACCCAAACGGAGTACGGATGGGTTGCAGATCCCGCACAGGGTGGGAAAGCTTCCTTCAATTATCTAAGGACTGAGAAGATGAAAAAATTTGCAATGGCAGCCGTTGCAGCCGCTGCGCTGAGTGCTGGTGTGGCGCAGGCGTACACCGTGGGTACGTTCAGCAATGGTTTCGTGGTTCCTAATGTGATCCACAACGGTGACACCGATACTACTGCTGTGGGTATCATCAACCAAACCGGCAACGTTGTGCCTGTGTTCTGGACGTTCTTTGATTCGAACTCCAACCACGTGACCGACGGTTGCTTCCCCCTGACCAACAAGGACTACGAGCCCTTCATCTGGTCGCAACAATCCGGTACTGGCTTGGCTGGTACGCGTGGTTACCTGGTGTTCGCAGTGGGTGCTAATACTGCATCCACCACGGCTGCTGGTGCTTGCGCTGTGGGTAATGCTGTTGTTCCTGTTGGCGGTTTCACCGGCGGCATTGGCGCTAACGCTTTCCAAGTGAACACTACCGCTCAAGACGTGGCTTTCGTTCCAGTGATCGACGGTACGCTGACGTTCGCTTCGGGTTCTGATCTGACCACCCTGGGCCCGCTGAATCTGCTGTCTGTTGCTGGTGCTCGTGCAGTGCCAGTTGGTCCTTCGGTTGTTCCTGCTTTCAGCATGCGCTATGCTGTTGACGCTGCTCTGAATGCTGGTCTGGAAACCCGCATTGTGGTGTGGTCGACGGGTGATCACCGTGGTACCCACACGGTCAACATGTACGACTCGGCACAAAACCGTAAGTCTGTGAACTTCGCTCTGGCTGAAGCCGAACTGTCGTTCTTCAACCCAGAAACCATCCCTGGCCGTCCTGCTAACTTCACCGATGGTTTCATCGAATGGAGCCCCGTGGCTGCTCTGCCTGCAGATCTGCCTGCAGCAGCAGCTCCTGGCGCACTGTTTAACCTGGGTGGTTCCGTGTTCACCTACAGCCTGATCAGCGCACCTGCTTTCGGTGCTGTGCAATCCGTTCTCGGTTCGCACAACTAATTTTTCTTGATGCATACGGTGCTTCGGTGCTGTATGTAAAAAGAAAAAACTTGGCAATACCCACTTGTGGGTGTTGCTAAAAAATGGCGCCAATTAGGCGCCATTTTTTTTGTTTGTGGAGTTTTCATGAAATTGTCTCGTCCTGTTCGCTTTCGCTGGTTGGGTGTGGCTGTAGTCCTCGTGATGGCGGGTTGTCAGATGCAACCAGTTTCCGTTGCGGAGGGTGTTGCGCCCGCTGCAGCGCCAATGGCCCAGGGGGCTGCCCGTATCACCATTGGAGCGCACATGGTTTGGGGAGGGGAGGCGCGCTGCGCTGCAAAAGAAGGCTGCCGCCTCGTGCTCATTGAGCATGAAGAGGGCAAAGTGGCTCTGCATCGAATTGATGGCAGAACCTCGCGATTGCTTGATCGCCAGCCTGTAGCCTACCATCCTGACGCTGCAATATGGTTGTCGGATACTCTGGTGGCTGCGGCAGTGGAAAACACAGGCAGTCTTGATATCTTTCGTGTAGAGGGGGAGCGTCTGGTGCGTATACATCAGGCACAGGTAGGTTTTGCACCACGCGATGTCATCGTGGCCAGTGCCTCACAAGGGCGGTACAAATTTCTGGCGACGCCGTACAGTGGCAAAGAGGTAGCGTGGATCGATTGGCATGAGGACAATCGCCAAGCAGCAACGTCGAAAAAGGTTCGATGGTGTGAGGCACCATGGCACCCTGTGCGTGTGAGCAAAATTCCCGGAACTCAAGGGGGCGGCTTTGCTGTGGCGTGCCTTGACGACCGTAAGGTGGTGGCTGTTTCGGATGCGGATCTGCTGGCGCCGCCACGGATTCTGGCGACGTTTGGAAGCGTCGCGCGCCAGGCACGGCCTTCACCCTCTGGGCATTGGCTCTACGTATCGCTGGAGACGGGTTCGCGCAACGCCCGCATCAATATGCAAAGCGGGGAACTCCAATGGATCCAGTCCCCTCTGACCGGCAGTGTCGCGGTGGCGCCGTTGTCCGATGATCTGGTGGTTTGGGGTGAAGATGCAAAGCTTTATTTGCAGCGTCTTGATGCCGACGGCAAGGTGCTTGAAACACGGTGGTTGAAGACCAGTGGATTCTCTACTGGTTTGCAGTTGATCGATCTGGATGGTGATGGTGCGCGTGACCTGGTGGTGCTCAATTCAGTGGATTCCATGGTGGATGTTATCTATGGCCCGCTTTGGGATCGTGCTGCTGAGCGTCTTTGAATGTGAGATGTGTTTCTTAAAAATATAGCTATGAGTCATTCTTCGCTTCATTTGAATTGGCCTCGCGCTCTTGTTGCAGTTGTTCTGACGGTTGCGCTGTCGGCTGCATCGGCAGCTGGGGCGACCGAAACCCTGGTGCGATTCGCCAATGGTGAAACCATCACGCAAGACGATCTTTCGGTGTATCTGGATCGTCGGGTCGATCTGCGTTCCTCTAGCCGCAATGTCTGGGGTGTACAAACCACGCTGCGCGAAATGGCCATGGTCCGCGTGCTGGCGTTGGAGGGCGCGCGCATGGGTGAGCCCCGCCAGGAGGGGAAGGACGGACAGCGCTTTGATGATGTGTATGCCCAGGCCATATACACCAAGCTGGCGCCAGAATGCAAACCGCCAGCCGACGAGGCGGCTTCCCGTCAGTTTTTCAAGGACCATCCCCAGGCATTCAGGGTGCCTCCCATGGCGAGGTTGAGCCGCGTGATTCTCCCTGCTACCGAAACACTGGAAGGTGAGCTAGCAGCTGCCTGGCTCATGAAGCAAGCCCAGGCGGTGGCCTCTGGTGCGAAATCGTTTGACGATTTGGCCAAGCATGCGGAATCCGTGTACAAGCTAGATGCTCAGGGTGATCTGGGCTGGGTTACTCTCTTTGAAGAGGATTCCAGCGTCTTGCGCGTGCTGGCGACCACCAGTCAAGGGGAAATGGTGGGGCCTATCCGTGAAGGCGACTTTGCCTACCTCTTTAAGGTCAATGAAAAGCGCGAAGGGCGTCAATTGGCCTGGGGGGATGTAGCGGTGTCGGTGCCTGCCCGAGCAGTCACTTTCTGCCGCCAGGAGGCGGGTAAAAAGATTCGGGAGGATCTTTTCAAGAGATACGGCGTGGAACTGGACAACGGCGCGATACGGGCGTTGTTCTCGAAACAGTCTGCAGCAAAATAATCTGCACTTGGCATGCCCTGGCACTCTGGGGTTGCCGTCTCCAAAACGGTGCACGGTACAATGCACGGCTTTGCGGATTGCTAGGCTTGCCATCTGAGTCGCTGTTGGGCGCGGGGCATATGGCGCCGTATTCCGACCAAGATCCTTGCAGCACTTAGACAATGACTCAAATACGCGCCTCTGTGTTGATCCCCGTCAAAAATGGGGGGCCTTTGCTGGGCGAGGTGCTGGATGCCGTGCTGGCCCAGCAAACACCATGGCCGTTTGAGGTCATCGTAGTGGATTCCGGTTCATCTGATGGCTCTGTGGAATGTGCCAGGGGGCGTGGCATCCATGTGGAAAGCATTCCAGCCTCAGAGTTTGGCCATGGGCGTACCCGCAATTTGATGGCTTCCATGGCAAAGGGACAGTTTCTTGTGTTCATCACGCAAGACGCGCGGCCGGCCAGCCCGCAATGGCTTGCCAACATGGTGCAAGGCTGCGATATTGATCCAAGTGTGGCGGGGGCTTTTGGCCCTCATCGGGCGCATCCCCAGGCTCGGCACGTCACCCATTGCGAACTGAGCCAACATTTTGCAGGTTTCGGGGACAAGCTTTCAGTGGTCCGTCTCGAAGACCGCACCCGATTTGCCAACGACCCTGGCTATCGCCAGTGGCTGCATTTTTTTTCCAGCAACAACTCCTGTATCCGCCGCTCCGTGTGGGAGCAACTGCCGTTGCCCGAGGTCGCGTTTGCCGAGGACCAGACATGGGCGCTGCGCGCCATTGAGGCTGGGCACGCGAAGGCCTTTGTGCCAGACGCGGTGGTCTATCACTCACATGATTTTGGTGTCTGGGAAACGCTGCAGCGCAATTTCGACGAAGCGCGTTCGTTTAATCTCTATTTTGGCTACCGCATCCAAGACAGTCTCTTGCAGGCTTTGAGGTCTGGTATGTACTTGGCGAAGCGAGACCTCGGCTGGTTGCGCAACGGTGGTTTGCACGGCTGGTGCCTCTTCAAGAATGCCGTCTACATGGGCTTTATTGAAATGGCCCGGGTTGCAGGCCAATATCTGGGTACGCGGCACGACCGTCTGCCCACATGGCTATTGCGCTCTGTGTCGCGCGATGAGCAATTGCAGCGCGCAGGAGCCGTGTGACCATGGCGCTGAATCTGTCAAAAAAGATATGGCGTGTGAAAGAAATGGCGCGCAAAGAAGGCGTCTTTGCCGCCCTCCGCGCGGTGGTACGTCGCCTCCGCCAAGGGCCAGGGCGGTATGTGGATGTCTTTCGACACTACGACTTTGCCCTCCCCTATGTTCTGCCTGCTCAGCCCGGTGAGGCCAAGCGGGGAACTCTGCTGTGGTTCATTCCTGACTTCAACGTCGGGTCCGGTGGACATCTGAACATCTTTCGCACCATCTGGCATCTGGAGCAGATGGGCTACGCCTCAAGCATCGTGATTGGCAAGCCCGTCATGCACCACGATGCGCAGGAGGCTCGAGAGTCCATCCGAAAGAATTTTTTCCCGCTGCAGGCGCAGGTTCTGTTGGGTCTGGACGATCTGCCGCCGTGTGAGTTTGCTCTTGCCACTGGCTGGGACACGGCATATGCAGTACGTGCCTTCACGGGCGCCATGCACAAGCTGTATTTTGTGCAGGATTACGAGCCACATTTCTATCCCGTGGGGTCCGAGTCGGTGCTGGCACAGAACACTTACCACTTCGGATTTTTCGGTATCACGGCGGGTGGCTGGCTGGCCAGCAAGCTGGCGAACGACTATGGCATGGCCACTCACTCTGTAGGTTTTGGCGTGGAGCTCGAGCGCTATCGACGCCTGCCGCGCAGGGAACCGGAGATTCGCCGGGTATTTTTCTACGCGCGACCCCCCACGCCCCGCAGGGCGTTTGAAATAGGCCTCCTGGTGCTGAACGCGGTGTGGGAGTGCATGCCTGAGGTGCAGTTTGTGCTGGCTGGCTGGGACACTGCCGGCTATCACATTCCGTTTCCGCACCTGGGCTGTGGCACGGTGGCGCTGGATGACCTGCCGGATCTTTACAGCCAGTGTGACGTGGCGCTGGTTCTATCGCTCACGAACGCATCCCTGTTGCCCCTGGAGCTGATGGCCTCCGGTTGCGCCGTGGTTTCCAACCGAGGCCCCAATGTGGAGTGGCTGCTCAATGAGGAGGTGGCCGTTTTGGCAGAGTCTTCCCCTGAGGGGCTCGCGGATGCTGTTTGTGACCTGCTGCGGGATGACGAACGGCGCCACGCACTGAGCGAACGTGCCGAGAAGTTCGCGCGGGCGCAGACGTGGGAAATGGTTGCAAAGGACTTTGAAGCAGCCCTGCTGCACGCGCGCGCCCAGGATTCGCGGGAGGCTTTTTGATGCGTTGCGCGATTCTGGGAGGTGCTGGGTTTCTAGGCCGCCATATTGGACGTGCCATGGCGTCGGAAGGCGCTGAGGTGTGGTCGGTAGACCGTTCATTGCCGGCCGCGGGTAGTGCGCCTTGGCTAGCCGGTGAAGTACAGGCCGACTGCTTTGACCTCTCGTCTTGGTGGGATGTGGTGGGTGGTGCGGATGTGATTGTTCATCTGGCATCTTCCACCGTGCCGGCCACGGCCAGTGAGGATCCTATCCAGGACGTGCAGACCAATTTGGTAGGTACGTTGCGCCTACTTCAAGCACTGCGCAAAAAGGCTGCGCGGCCCAAGCTGCTGTTCGCGTCATCCGGCGGGGCTGTGTACGGACGGCCGCAATCTGTGCCTTTGTGCGAGTCTCACCCTACGATGCCGATGGGCGCCTACGGGGCAACCAAATTGGCGATTGAGCACCACTTGCGCATAGAGGAGGCTCAGCATGGTCTGCCATGCAGGATTCTGCGTTTGAGCAATCCTTACGGCGAGTGGCAACAGCCCCATGGTGTCCAGGGTGTGATTGCTGTTTTTGCACACCGTGCGCTCCGTTCACAGCCGCTGGATGTATGGGGGGACGGGTCCGTGGTACGAGATTTCGTCTATGCCGCTGATGTGGGGCATGCATTTGCAGCTGCGGCGCGCCATGAGGGCGAGACCCGTATTTTCAACATTGGTGGCGGAGCCGGGCACAGTGTGAATGACATTGTCCGTACCCTGGAACAATTACTGGGGCGTACAGTAGAGCGGCGCGTGTTTTCGGCGCGACCCTTTGATCCACCGGTCAACGTGCTGGATATTCAGCGTGCCCAGAAAGAACTGCTCTGGAAACCAACGATGGCTTTCGAGGATGGGGTGGCCAAGTCGGTCGAATGGCTACGGACGGTAGCATGACGCGCCCAGCTTCCCACTCCACAGCGGTGTCATCGGCAGCGCCACGCAACCCGCGCCAGTTGTGGGTGCTTTGGCGATATTGGATGGTGCGCGAGTTCAAGACCCGCTACGCCGGTTCGGTGTTGGGTTTTGCTTGGGCTTTTGTCCAGCCTCTCGCCACGTTGGCAATTTTTTACGTTCTTTTCGGTCTGGTCTTGGCGGTGCGTGTGCCTGGGCTGGATGTCAGCAACGGCTATCTGCTGCACCTTTTGGCAGGGCTGGCCGTGTGGTTGCCCTTTACAGATGCCATCGGGCGAGGCGTGGGGTCTTTGGCCGCATATGAGGACTTTTTGCGCAAACAGCCCATGCCTGCGGAGATTCTGCCCGCCGTGTCGGTGGGGGGCAGTCTATTGGTCCTGGGCATTGGGTATGGGTTGTTGCTCATTCTGTCCGTTTCGCAGGGCGTGGGGCCGTATGCGTCGCTGGCTTGGTTGCCGGTGCTAGTGCTGGCCCAGATTGCCCTGACCTTTGGCCTCACGCTGTTGCTGAGCATGGCCCATTTCCTGTGGCGGGATGTGGGCTCCATGGTGGCCTTTGCGCTGCAGCTTTGGTTCTACCTGACGCCTGTTGTCTACCCGTTGTCCCAGGTGCCAGAGAAGTTCCACAATTGGTTTCTCCTCAATCCGGTGGCGTGCTTGGTGCTTATGGTGCAGAGCACTGTATTGCACATGCCGGTGCCATCGGGAACACCCCTCGCTCTGGTTGTGTGGGTGGTCTTGCTCGGTGGCGGCGGATGGTGGTTCTTTCGCTCGATGAAGTCTGCATTGGGCGAGGCCTTGTAAAGCCATGACGATACGCTTTGAGGGCATTGAAAAGACCTACATGGTTTACAGCCGTCCGCAGGACCGGCTGTGGGAGTGGGTGACACGCAAGCAGCGCCACCGCGTTCACGTAGCTTTGACGGGTGTGGATTTTGAAGTACAGGCGGGTGAAACGTTTGGCCTCATCGGCGAGAACGGTGCTGGCAAAAGCACCTTGTTGAAGATTGCCGCAGGCACTATCCGCCCCACCCGTGGGCAGGTGTCACAAGAAGGTCGCGTTGCCGCGTTGCTGGAGCTGGGCGCGGGCTTTCATCCCGAGGAGTCGGGCTACGACAACATCCGCTTCATGGCCGCGCTGCATGGCCTGGAGGGTTTGGCCATGGAGGACTTCATTGTCCGAGCTACGGCATTCTCGGAGCTGACCAGAGAAACGCTTGAACGGCCGGTGAAGACCTACTCCTCGGGTATGTTCATGCGCTTGGCTTTTGCCGCCGCAACCGCCATTGACCCGGATGTATTGATCGTGGACGAGGCCCTGTCAGTGGGCGACCTGCACTTTCAGAAGAAAAGCCTAAACCGCATTCTGGAGCTGCGCGAGCGGGGCGCAACGGTGCTTTTCTGCTCCCACAACCTGTACCAAGTGAGAAGCCTATGCCAGCGGGCCGCCTGGATTCATGGCGGCCACGTGCAGGCGATTGGTGCCACCGAGGATGTGGTGACTGCCTACGAATCCCATGAGCGGCGCAGGTATGCCCATCTGCGGGTTGAGGCCCATGAGGCTGAAAAGAAGGACGCCGCTGCACAGCCCACAGCCGTCGCATCATCGGGCGCCCCTCTGGTAAAAATCGCGGGACTGACGATCGAGACCGGGGACGGCATCAATCCGGCACAGGTGGATTCGTTCCAGGATCTGTCGGTGGAGATTGAGATCGAGTCCTATGGGGATGCGCCGTTTCATGTACTGTTTGCGATCGTTCGCCCAGACAAGGACAACGTGTTTGGCACCAGCACGCAGTTCCGTGCTGATGGCACGCCGCTGCAGGGCATCGGCAGCCACCGTATTCGTGCCAGATTTCCACGATTGCCGCTGCTATCGGGTGAATACCTGTGGAGTGTGTATGTCCTGGATGATTCGGGCATCCAGGTGCTGGACATGGCCGAGCTGATCCAGCCCTTTACCGTCCTGAATCAGAAGCATCGCGAGTTTGGTGTCGCTTGGTTGGAGCACGAGTGGGTGCTAGCGGAATGACTCGTGCCTGGTCCCTGGACCTGCTTTTCCCCTGCATTGCCCGACTGCCTACAACCTTGCCCTGGAGGCTGGCGGGGCGGATTGGGCGTGGCGAGTCGGCGACCGAGCGCGATCACCTGCTGCGTTGGCTTGAAAATCTGTTCGCGCGGGTGTTCCCCCAAGCGACGGCAGAGCAGCATGTGCAATGGGCGCGCGCCCATCTGGCGATGTTGGCGCAGGAGATGGTGGATGCCATGGCGTTCAGTCGCCTGGGCCGTCCCGGGGGACCAGCCATTGACCTGCAGGGTGCGGAATTCGCCAAGGAGTTGGTCCGCCAAGGCAAGGGGTTTATCCTGATTCTGAATCACTATGACCGGCTTTTGACTGCTCCGGTTGCCTTGGCAAGAGAGGGGATTGCCACCAATGTCTTGACCATGCCGGTGTTGGACAACCCGGAGCTTGCGGTGGCGCAGCGCCGGTTTTTGCTGCGGAAAATTCAGGGCTATACCGAGGTGACCGGCGGGAAATGGCATACCACCAGTGAAGGGCTACGCCCGGTGCATGAAAGCCTGCGGGCGGGACAAGGGTGGGTCATTCTGGCGGATGCATGGCGGCCTGAGTTTGGCCGTCTGCGCGGTAGTCCTTTTCTGGGCGGGCGACTGAACCTGCCCACTGGCATTGAGCGCTTGGCGCAATCCACGGGCGTGCCGTTGCTGCATGCTGTGACTTATTCGCGGCGCCCTGACCACCTGGAGGTTGCCGTGGAACCATTGCCTGAAGATCCCAGGGAGGCGATGGATAAAGTCATTCAGCGGCTTGAACAGGATGTGCAGGCCCGACCCTGGGCTTGGTGGCAGTGGGGGCTGTGGGATCAGATGTGGCAACCGGAACCGGGGCCAAAGGCGGAGGGAAATCCATGACCAATATTGAGCGATACGACTACGCATTCGACCCGGACGGCGAGGAATGGGCTGCCCGCTTGCTGCGCCGCGTACCTTCCGGCGGAGGCTCGGTGCTCGAGCTTGGGCCGGGGCCTGGCGCCATGACCCGGGTTTTGCTGGCGCGAGGCCATCGGGTCACGGTGGTGGAAAACGACCCCGAGGCACTGGAAGTGCTCAAGACATTGGATGTGGAGATCATCTCCGGAAACCTGGATGGGGCGGACTGGCTGGATGCGGTCAAGGGTCGGCAGTTTGATACGGTGATGGCCTGTGATGTGCTGGAGCACCTCAGAAAACCGGAAGACGTATTGCAACGGTTGAGCGAATTTGTCGCTCCCATGGGTTGTCTGCTGATTTCCGTTCCCAACATCGCCTATGCTGGGGTGCTGGCTTCAATGCGTAGCGGCATCTTTGACTATTCTGACAAGGGTCAACTGGACAGGACCCATGTCCGGTTTTTTACCAAACGCAGCATCGAAAAGGTGTTGCTGGACTGCGGATGGGCTCCCCGGGTATGGGAGGCCAACAGGGTACCCGTTGAGTGCAGCGAATTCGCCGGGTACTGGAGCGCCCTGTCGGGCGATCAGCGTCAGGCGTTGCTGGCTGGGTGGCAGGACTTTGACGTCTACCAGTGGATGGTGGTGGTCACGCCTTCTGTGGCTACCCCAACGTGGGAGCTGAAAGAGGCTCGGGGCATGGCGGACAGCTTGCGCGGTGAGTTGCAGGCCCTCACGGTGCTGCACCAACGCGAACGAGCTTCGTTACTGGAGCATCAAAAGGCCTTTGCGGAAGCCAAGGACATCATTTCTAAACTCCAGCAAGACATTACAAAACTCCAGGAAGAAATTAATGAATTGCGAACAGATGTGGGCTCGCTGCGTTCCGAAAAGGCCGCGGTGGAGTCGGAGCTAGCAAAGACGCGAATAGAGTTGCAGGCCAGGACGGTTGAGCTGACTGATCGTGCTTGGCGCAGCCGTTGGCGCAGGCTCATGGGTTCGCATTACAGCCATTGAGCGCGACGGACATGCTGCTGGGAATTCCAGATTTCGCTACGTCACACGCAGGTGTGGACCGAATGGGTGTTGATTGCCGGATCGACCCGTCCGTTTCCATCATGCGGTTTGGGCAACGTGCCGATGTGTTGTGCCTGGCCGACGGCGTCAGCATCTATGCCCAGACACGGCTGGTGCTGGGGGATGTGGAGGCAGACCCCTGCGTGGGGATCCACATTGGCGCCCGCACCATCGTCAACGTGGGTGGGTATCTGTCTGGTGAGGGTGGTCTGGAGATTGGCGATGATGTTCTGATTGGTCCCCATGCCAAGCTGCTGTCTGCAGGCCACGCCATCGATGAAGGTGATTCTGTCATTGCGCGCAACCGTATCACCCGGGCAAAAATCGTTGTAGAAGATGGTGCATGGATAGGTGCGGGTGCCATTGTCCTGGAGGGTGTCACCATTGGCCGGGGGGCCGTGGTGGCAGCGGGGGCGCTGGTGCGGCAGAACGTGCCAGCAGGGATGGTGGCAGCAGGCATGCCCGCTCGGCTGATCCGTTCCAGGAAGGGGGATGCATGGCCCGTAGCGGAGACACCCACCCCCTGGCTGCAACGGGCCGGTGCTGAACTGAAACGTTTCTTTCGCCAAGAACGCGAGATCAAATGACAACAAAAAGTGTGTTTTACCAGGTGGTTGAAGGGGCTGGGCGCCTGTTTCGTGAAGCGCCAAGCCTACGCAGCGCCGTGCTTTCGGTTTTCTTGCTGTTGGGACTGCTGTCGTCCTCTTGGGCCGACCAAGTGTGGGAGTTTGTAGATGGGGACGGCGTGACCCACATCGGCAATGTGCCCCCTTCCGCTGCATCGCGGGGCGTGATCTGGCTCAACCGTGTGCAACCTGCTTCGGTGATGAAGGGCAAGGATCGTGGTCCTTCTGCACTGCAGTTTTCGGGCTACGACGACGTCAAGCAGCACCTGGAAGCAGCGGCAGTGGCGCAGTCGCTAGACCCAGCCTTTGTGATTGCCGTTGCCGCCGCAGAGTCGGCTTTCAATGTAAAGGCCGTTTCGCGCAAAGGTGCACTGGGGCTGATGCAGGTCATGCCCGCAACGGCCGAACGCTATGGGGTTGCTGCGCGCCCATCCTCGGAAGGAGAGCATGCTGCGATGGAGCCCAAGGTGAATGCGCAGATTGGCACCCGCTACCTCGCCGATTTGCTGCGCATGTTTGATGGCGACAAGGAGCTGGCGCTGGCTGCTTACAACGCTGGTGAAGGTGCTGTGATCAAGCATGGCCGGCGAATCCCCCCGTATCCCGAAACACAGCAGTATGTGGAAAAGGTGATGCGTTTTTACCGTGGCATGCTTCGGTAGCGCGCCAGGTTTTTGACCACGTGAACCTTGCCATGGCCTGCTGGGAGCTGCCGAGGGTTGGACCGATCTCCGTCGCAGATCCTTGTGGCTTCTTTCTGCAGGGTTCTTCGCACCAGATGGCAATATTTCACACCAAAGTGCCTAAGCACCCTGCGGGGGCGCGGCCGGCTAGCGCTTTCTTACAGGTGCCTTGTCCGAGTGCGGGTACCATCGGCCGCTCATGATCTGGTTATCTGTGGTGGCATTCATCGTTGCAGCGTTGGCGGCAGGGTTCATCGTGCGGTGGATGCACAGCCATGCTTCTGTCTATGGCAACGGCATGCCGCAGCGTTTTCATCTGGGGGATGTTCCCCGTCTGGGCGGGGCCGCGTTGCTGCTGGGCATTGGGTGCAGTTGGGGTCTCGGTGTTCTGCAATCGACCCACTGGGGAGATCCCGGCTCGCTCAAGCTCGGAGCTTGGGTGGGAGGCTGGCTGGTGGCCTTGCTGCCGGCTGCGCTGGGGGGTATCGCGGAGGACATGACCCAGCGCCTGTCTGTGCGATACCGGTTGAGTCTGACGGGCGCATCCGGCGCTCTGGCGGTGATCCTGCTGGATCTGACTTTGCCGCGCATGGGGTGGCCCTGGCTGGATTCCCTGCTGGCCGCTGCCCCGTGGCTCGGCGTTGCGGTTGTTGTCCTGGCCGTTGCGGGGCTTCCCCATGCGTTCAACATCATTGATGGCTACAACGGCCTGGCCGGCATGGTGGCCCTCATCGTCTGCCTGGCTCTGGCCCACGTGGCCCTGCAAGTGGGAGACCGTGCACTGGCTGCCCTGTTGGTGTCCACAGCAGCGGCGACGGGCGGTTTTCTGGTCTGGAACTACCCGCGCGGCATGTTGTTCGCGGGAGATGGCGGTGCCTACGTGTGGGGTGGCGTGATTGCGCTGGCCAGCATTTCCCTGGTGCAGCGTAACGCCGATGTGTCGCCGTGGTTCCCTATGCTTTTGTTGATCTACCCCGTGTGGGAAACGATCTTCTCGATCTACCGCAAGACCGTGCGGGGGGTGTCTCCTGGCGTGGCCGATGCGTTGCACTTTCATCAGTTGATCTACCGCCGTATCGTGCGAGGCGTCTTCCATGACGACGAATCGCGCAGGGTACTGATGCGCAACAACCGCACCTCCCCCTACCTCTGGGGCTTTACCCTGCTGACTGTGGTCCCGGCGGTGCTGTTCTGGAGCAATACCCCGCTGCTGATGGCATTTTGCGGCCTGTTCGTCATCAGCTATGTGATGGCTTATCTGGCCATTGTGCGTTTCAAGGTGCCCAACTGGTTGCGCCACTGACAGCGGGTACGCTGGCAAACCCAGCGCGCCGCGCGAATGCGGCACAATTTACGCCTTACCGTTTTCTCTGGATGGCCCGCCTCCATGACCGACCTTCTTTCGATTGCCCCACGCGACAAGGCTGAAATCCTGGCCCAGGCGCTGCCCTATATCCGCAAATTCCATGGCAAGACCATGGTCATCAAGTATGGCGGCAACGCCATGACCGACCCTGCGCTGCAGGCCGACTTCGCCGAAGACGTGGTGCTGCTCAAGCTCGTGGGCATGAACCCCGTGGTGGTGCATGGCGGCGGCCCGCAGATCGAGACGGCCCTGAACCGCCTGGGCAAGAAGGGCGAGTTCATCCAGGGCATGCGCGTCACAGATGCCGAGACCATGGAAGTGGTTGAGTGGGTGCTGGCCGGCGAGGTGCAGCAGGACATCGTGGGCCTGATCAACCAGGCCGGCGGCAAGGCGGTGGGCCTGACGGGGCGCGACGGCGGCATGATCCGCGCGCAAAAGCTCAAGATGGTGGACAACAAGAACCCATCCATTGAGCACGATGTGGGGCAGGTGGGGGATATCGTGTCCATCGACCCCAGCGTGGTCAAGGCGCTGCAGGACGACGCCTTCATTCCCGTCATCAGCCCCATCGGTTTTGGCGAGAACAACGAGAGCTACAACATCAACGCCGACGTAGTGGCCAGCAAGCTGGCCACGGTGCTGCAGGCTGAAAAACTGATGCTGTTGACCAACACACCCGGCGTGCTGGACAAGGCGGGCAATCTGCTTACCGACCTGACCGCCCGCGAGATCGACGCGCTGTTTGCCGATGGCACCATCTCCGGCGGCATGTTGCCCAAGATCGCCGGTGCGCTGGATGCCGCACGGGCGGGTGTGCAGGCGGTGCACATCATCGATGGCCGTGTGCCGCACGCCATGCTGCTCGAAATCCTGACGGACCAGGCCTACGGCACCATGATCCGCAGCCATTGAAATGCACTCCCTGAGCCGCGTCGCGTCTTCCCCCTCTCTCGTTTCTCGGGAGGGGGACGCCACCAGTGGCCTGGCAGAGCCAGTTCCACGGTGGCACTGGTCTTTGCCGCGCCAGTGTCGTTGGCTGTGGGCCTCACGCAACGCAGGAGGCCACTGACATGCGGCTGTTGCTGGTCGAAGACGACGTCATGGTGGCCAGTGGCATCAAGCTGGGGCTGACCGATGCGGGGTATGCCGTGGATTGGGTTGGAAGCGGTGAGCGTGCCGAAGAGGTGCTGCGTACCGAGTCGTTCGACGCTGCCATCATCGACATCGGCTTGCCGGCCATGGATGGGCTGGAGCTCACCCGGCGCCTGCGCCGCACCGACATGGCAACCCCGTCCCTGCCGGTGCTGATCCTCACTGCGCGCGACGCGTTGCACGACCGCGTGCAGGGACTGGACCTGGGGGCCGATGACTACATGGTCAAGCCCTTTGAGTTGCCTGAACTGCTGGCAAGGCTGCGCGCCCTGCTGCGCCGCTCGCAGGCCGCCACCACGGCGGTCCTGAGCTTTGGCCCGCTGGAGCTGGACACGGCCGGCCGCCGTGCAAGCATCCGCACCGGGGACGGGGAACAGGTCATCGAACTCGGCCCCCGTGAATGGACCGTGCTGGAGTACCTGCTCATCAATGCCCCCAAGCCAGCCAGCAAGGACAAGCTCCTGCAGGCCCTGACGGGCTGGGACAAGGAGATCACGCCCAACGCGGTGGAGGTGTATGTGTCCCGCCTGCGCGGCAAGCTGGAGCCCCACGGCGTGGCGCTCCGGTCGATTCGCGGGTTCGGCTATCGGCTTGAGCTCCAGACTGCCTGAGTGGAATCGGTCAGGCTGAAACCCTTCGGTGAAGATGATGACGGCGCCGGATCGAACCACCCCCTCGCAACGGCCTCGCCTGCGCGCCATGACCTCCGATCTGCGCAACCGGCTGCTGCTTTTGCTGGTGCTGCCCTTGTGCGCGCTAGCCCTTGTGGGTGTGTGGCTGGACTACCGCTCCGCCGACGAGGCCGCCGGGCGGCATGACCAGCGCCTGCTGCGGCTATTGCCCGCGCTGGCCGATTCGGTGCTGGCCCCGTCCATCCGTGACAACGAGCCGCCCCTGTTGCTGCTGGCACCACCGGTGGAAGAGTTTCTGCGGCAGAACACCGGCTTTGCCGGATACAGCGTGCGCGATATCTCTGGCCGCCTGCTGCTGGGCGATGACTGGGTGCACGGGGCCGTGCCCACCACGCAAGCGCCGGAGTTCCACAGCGTCGAGTTTGGCGGCGTGACCTACCGGGTGGCCGTGCAGCGCGGCCGCACCGGGGCCGGCGAAATGGTGGTGGCGCTGGCCGATGGATCGGACCCGCGCCAGCAGTGGGCGCAACAGCTCCTGCTGCGGGTGCTGCTGCCCAACCTGGTGCTGGTGGCCGCTGCCGCGCTGGCCATCCACTGGGCCGTGGGCCGGGCGTTCAAACCGCTGGTGGATTTGGCCGAAGCGGTGGAGCACCGCTCGCCGCGTGACCTGAGCCCCATCGACGAAGCCTCTTCGCCCGCCGAGGTGCGCCCGCTCGTGCATTCCCTCAACCGTCTGTTTGCGCTGGTCAACGCGCAGGCGGAAGGGCAGCGCCGCTTTGTGGCCGACGCGGCGCACCAGCTGCGCACCCCGCTGGCGGGCCTGCAGGCGCAGGTCGAAGCCTGGGCCATGATGGCCAAGGCGGCGGCGCCACCCCGGGTGTCGTTGCCAAGTTTTGATGGAAAAGTGCCGCTAGCGCATGATGGACATGCGAAAGGCGCTATTGTTTTAGGAGTTGACCAGATTGAGAAGCTGCGCAATGCCACGCGCCGCACCTCACAGCTCGCCCACCAGCTGCTGGCACTGTCGCGCGCCGATGCGCGCAGCCTGGACGCGCAGCCGCCCCAGCGCGTAGACCTCAAGGACCTGTGCGAAACCTTGCTGGAGACCTTTCTTGACCCGGCCACCGGCAAAGGACTGGACCTGGGCCTGGAAGTCCAGCCTGTGCATGTCACCGGACATGGCTGGCTGCTGCGCGAATTGCTGTCCAACCTGGTGGACAACGCCATCAAGTACACCCCGGCGGGTGGCATTGTCACCATACGCTGCGGCATGCGCCAGTGGCGCGCGGGGCCTCCACGCGTGTTCATCGAGGTGGAAGACGACGGACCGGGTGTGCCCGATGCCGAACGGGGCCGTGTCATGCAACGGTTTTACCGGGTGCCAGGCACGGTGGGTGAGGGTACCGGGCTGGGGCTGGCTATTGCCGACGAAATTGCGCGCGTGCACCGCGCCTCCCTCACGCTGGGCGCCGGTCCGCAGGGGCACGGCCTGCTGGTGACTGTGGTGTTTCCGCTGTAAAGCGGGGCTGCGGTGCCATCCCGGCCTGTGCCTGCACGGCCGGGTGCGGGGCCTGTGCGAGAATCATTTCCACACATGATTTACGCCCTGCCGCAGGCCTGTGCATGCCCATCCGGCATGTGAACCAGGTGCAGGGCGCCATTGGCCGTCTGGCCCTACCCGAGCCCCTGTTCCTGCATGTCCGAACTTTCGCCCCTTCCCGAGCCAGCCAGTACCGACGATGCCGGCGAAACGCCCGCTGCGCGCAAGCGGCCCAAGCCGGGCGAGCGGCGGGTGCAGATCCTGCAGGCACTGGCCGCCATGCTGGAACAGCCCGGGGCGGAGCGCATTACCACCGCCGCCTTGGCCGCGCGCCTGTCGGTCAGCGAGGCAGCCCTGTACCGCCACTTCGCCAGCAAGGCGCAGATGTTCGAGGGGCTGATCGAATTCATCGAGCAGACCGTGTTCACCCTGGTCCAGCAAATCACTGGCCGCGATGTGCCCGATCCGGATCAGCCTGCCGAGGTGGGTGCACGCCAGGCCGCGCGCATCGTGGCCTTGCTGTTGCAGTTTGGCGAGCGCAACCCGGGCATGGTGCGCGTGATGGTGGGCGATGCGCTGGTGTTCGAGCACGAGCGCCTTCAGCAGCGCATGAACCAGTTCTTTGAACGCATCGAGTCCACCTTGCGCCAGTGCCTGCGCCCGGCTGCAGCGGGCTCTGCAACGCCCACGGTCGATGCCCAGGTGGCGGCCAGCGTGCTCACGGCGTTTGCCCAGGGTCGACTGCAGCGTTACGCCCGCTCGGGCTTCAAGCGGCTGCCGACCGAGCACCTGGATGCCAGCTTGGCGCTGATGCTTTAAGGGCGCTCCAAAACGCTTCTGGCGTTGTTGCTGCGCCCTGCGTCGGGCTCGAAAGCGCTCCGTTACGCTGAGGTTGCTTTGCGGCCTTCACTCATTGGCTGCAACGTGCAGGTCCGGGGACGCAGAGACGCGGTTGCGTTCCTGCAACGGGCGATTTGGGTGGGCCTCCCTATTTTTTTCGGGGGTTTTGGTCAGAAGGGTAATTTGCTGCAAAATAGAACGAACGTTCGTTTTTATTTGCCCGCATGTCCGCCACCTCTTCATCCAGCCAGGTCACTCGCATCCCGCGCGCTCGCAGCGGAACCGGCCGTGCCCTGCAAAAAGGCCAGCAAACCAAGGCGGCCATTGTCGAGGCGGCCCTCGGGCTGGCCACGCACATCGGACTGGAAGGCCTGTCCATTGGGGCATTGGCCGACGTCACGGGCATGAGCAAGTCGGGCGTGTTCGCCCATTTTGGCTCGCGCGAAGAGCTGCAGATTTCCGTGGTCCGCGAATACCACACGCGTTTCGAGCAGGAAGTGTTCTACCCCGCCATGTCCGCGCCGCGTGGCCTGGCCCGGCTCAGCGCCATGTTCGACAACTGGATGAAGCGCACCTCCATCGAAATCGATTCGGGCTGCATCTACATCAGCGGCGCGGTTGAGTTCGACGACCGCACCGGCCCCGTGCGCGACGCGCTGGCCAGCTCGGTGCTTACCTGGCACGCCGCCATGCGCCGCGCCATCGAGCAGTGCAAGGGCCTGGGCGAGCTGCGCGCGGACACCAATGCCGAGCAGATGCTCTTCGAGATCCACGGCCTCATCCTCGCGCTGCACTACGAAGCGCGCTTCCTGCAGACCCCTGGCTCCATGGGCCGGGCCGTGCAGGGCTTTCACAACATCCTGGCGCGCTACAGCAGCGCCCAGGCCACGACCCCGGCCGCCGCCGCGTCTGCAGCACCGCCTGCTGCCGCCAAGCGCCGCAAAGTTTCCAACCAAACCACCACCTCCAAGGAGTAAACCCCATGCCTATCTACACGCCGCCCCTGCGCGACATGCAATTCGTCATGCACGAAGTGCTCAAGGTCAGTGATGAATTCAAGGCAATGCCGCCCCATGCCGAGGTGGATGTGGACACGATCAACGCCGTGATCGAAGAAGCCGGCAAGTTCGCCGCCGAAGTGACCTTCCCGCTGAACATCAGCGGCGACACCGAAGGCTGCGTGCTCGACAAGGCCACCCACGAAGTGAAGCCGCCCTCGGGCTTCAAGGACGCCTACGCCAAGTACGTCGAAGGCGGCTGGGCGGCACTGTCGTGCGACCCCGCCTACGGCGGCCAGGGCCTGCCCTTCGTGCTGAACCAGTGCCTGTACGAAATGATGAACTCGGCCAACCAGGCCTGGACCATGTACCCCGGCCTGTCGCACGGCGCATACGAAGCCCTGCACGCCCACGGCACCGAAGCGCAAAAGGCCCTGTACCTGCCCAAGCTGACCAGCGGCGAGTGGACCGGCACCATGTGCCTGACCGAACCCCATTGCGGTACCGACCTGGGTCTGTTGCGCACCAAGGCCGAACCCCAGGTCGACGGCACCTACAAGATCACCGGCAACAAGATCTTCATCAGCGCCGGCGAACACGACATGACCGCCAACATCGTGCACCTGGTGCTGGCCCGCCTGCCCGACGCGCCCAAGGGCAGCAAGGGCATCAGCCTGTTCGTCGTGCCCAAGTTCAACATCAATGCCGACGGCTCGCTGGGCGACCGCAACCCCATCTACTGCACGGGCCTGGAGCACAAGATGGGCATCCACGGCAACGCCACCGCGCAGATCGCCATCGACGGCGCCATCGGCACGATGGTGGGCCAGCCCAACAAGGGCCTGGCCGCCATGTTCGTGATGATGAATGCCGCGCGCCTGGGCGTGGGCAACCAGTCGCTGGGTCTGACTGAAGTGGCCTACCAGAACGCGCTGGCCTACGCCAAGGACCGCATCCAGATGCGCAGCCTCTCGGGCGTCAAGGCCAAGGACAAGGACGCCGACCCCATCATCGTGCACCCCGACGTGCGCAAGATGCTGCTGACCGCCAAGGCCTATGCCGAAGGTGGCCGTGCGCTGCAGATCTTCTGCACGCTGCTGCTCGACAAGGTGCACAGCCACCCCGATGAAAAGGTGCGCAAGGACTCCGAAGAACTCGTGGCCCTGCTCACGCCCATCGTCAAGGCCTTCATCACCGACAACGGCCACATCTCCACCAACGCCTGCATGCAGGTCTTCGGCGGCCACGGCTTCATCAAGGAATGGGGCATGGAGCAGTACGTGCGCGACAACCGCATCAACATGATCTATGAAGGCACCAACACCATCCAGTCGCTGGACCTGCTGGGCCGCAAGATTCTGGGCAACAACGGCGCCACGCTCAAGAAGCTGGGCAAGCTGATCGGCAAGCTGGTGGAAGAAGAAGGCGTGAACGAGAAGATGGCCGAGTTCATCAACCCGGTGGCCATGCTGGGTGACCAGATGACCAAGTTCACCACCGAGATCGGCTTCAAGGGCATGCAAAACCCCGACGAAGTGGGCGCTGCTGCGGTGGACTACCTGCGCGTGGCCGGCCACCTGGTGTTCGGCTATCTGTTCGCCCGCATGGCCCAGGTCGCCCTGCGCGAGATCGCCGCGGGCAACACCGACCCGTTCTACGGCGCCAAGCTGCAGACGGCGCGCTTCTACTTTGCCAAGCTGTTCCCCGAAACCGTCACGCTGATGCGCACGGCCCGTGCTGGCAGCAAGGTGCTGATGGACACGGATCTGGCCCTGGCCTGATCTCCCCCGCCTCCACCCCTGTTTCCTGTGGATCTTCAGCCTTTTTTGCCACGGAGCGCTTATGTATAAAGCGGTAGCAGCTATTGTTTTGGTAGCGGGTGCCTTGCCGGCCTGGGCGCAGATGACGCCCGAAGGCCTGTGGCGCAACATCGACGACAAGACCGGCGAGGCCAAGGCCGAAATCCGCATCCGCGACACTGGCGGCGGCGTGCTGAATGGGGCGCTGGAAAAGCGCCTGTCCAAGGACGCCAAGGCCGATGACGTGTGCGACGAGTGCTCAGACGACCGCAAGGGCAAACCGATCCTGGGGCTCGAGATCATCCGTGGCGCCAAGAAGGCCGAGGGCAAGGACGTGTGGGAGGGCGGCAAGATTCTCGACCCCGAGAACGGCCGCAACTACACCCTGCGCATGACGCCCATCGACGGCGGCAAGAAGCTGGAAGTGCGCGGTTCCATCGGCCCCTTTGGCCGCACGCAGACCTGGATCCGGGTGCAATAAAGACGACAACACCGTGCGCGCCGCGCCCAGGCACGGCGTGCACAACAACGAGGGCAGGGCGCCCACCGCGGCCGCCCTTCTGGAGAAATACCGATGTCAAGATTCCAAGTGAAAAAAGTCGCCGTGCTCGGCGCAGGCGTGATGGGCGCGCAGATCGCCGCCCACCTCGTCAACGTGAAGGTGCCCGTGGTGCTGTTCGACCTGCCCGCCAAGGAAGGACCCAAGAACGGCATCGTCACCAAGGCCGTGGAAGGCCTGAAAAAGCTCAAGCCTTCGCCCCTGGGCGTGGCCGACGACGCGGCGCTGATCCAGCAGGCCAACTACGAAGAGCACATGCACCTGCTCAAGGAATGCGACCTCGTGATCGAGGCCATTGCCGAGCGCATGGACTGGAAGCTCGACCTGTACACCAAGATCGCGCCCCACGTGGCCAAGCACGCCATCCTGGCGTCCAACACCTCGGGCCTGTCGATCACCAAATTGAGTGAAGTGCTGCCCGAGAGCATCAAGCCCCGTTTCTGCGGCATCCACTTCTTCAACCCCCCGCGCTACATGACGCTGGTGGAGCTGATCAACACCCCCACCACCCAGCCTGAAGTGCTGGACCAGCTCGAAGCCTTTGTGACCAGCGGCCTGGGCAAGGGCGTGGTGCGTGCGCACGACACGCCCAACTTCGTGGCCAACCGCGTGGGCATCGCGGGCATGCTGGCCACGATGAAGGAAGTCGAGAACTTCGGCCTGACCTATGACGTGGTGGACGACCTCACGGGCAAGAAGCTCGGCCGTGCATCGAGCGGTACCTTCCGCACCGCCGACGTGGTGGGCCTGGATACCATGGCCCACGTCATCAAGACGCTGCAGGACAACCTGAGCATCGAGACGGACCCGTTCTACGAAAGCTTTGGCACGCCCGCCGTGCTGAAAAAGCTGCTGGAGCTGGGCAACCTGGGTCAGAAGACCAAGGCCGGTTTCTTCAAGAAAGTCGGCCGCGATGTGATGCGTTTCGAGCTGGAAAGCGAAGAGTACGTGCCCGCCGGCCAGAAGGCCGACGAGGTGTATGCGCGCATGCTCAAGAAGCCCGCTGCCGAGCGCCTGAAGCTGCTGCGCAACGCTGAAGGCGCGCCCGGCCAGTTCCTGTGGGCCATCCTGCGCAACAGCTTTCACTACGCTGCCGTGCACCTGGGCACCATCGCGGACAACGCCCGCGACGTGGACCAGGCCATGCGCTGGGGCTTTGGCATGAAGCAGGGCCCCTTCGAGCTGTGGCAAGAAGCCGGCTGGCTCGAAGTGGCGAAGATGATTCAGGAAGACATCGACGCTGGCAAGGCGCTGTGCAAGGCGCCGCTGCCCGAGTGGGTCTTCAAGGGCCCCGTGGCCGAAGCCGGTGGCGTGCACACCGCACAAGGCTCGTGGAGCGCATCGCAAGGCAAGTTCGTGCCGCGCCGCCAGCTGCCCGTGTACGAGCGGCAGATCTTCCCCGAATCGCTGCTGGGCGAGTCCAACCTGCCCGACTGGCGCACGGCCGGCACGACCATTGCAGAGTCGAACACCCTGCGCACCTGGACGCTCGACGGCCAAGTGCTCATCGCCAGCATCAAGAACAAGATGCACGCCATCAGCCCCGAGGTGATGGAAGCGCTGATGGAAGCCTTGGAGCTGGCCGAGGCCGAATACCAGGGCATGGTGATCTGGTCCGGCGACGCACCTTTCAGCGTGGGTGCCGACCTGGAAGCCACGATGCCGGCCTTTGTGGTGGGCGGTGCAGACGCCGTCGAAAGCATCGAGAAGGAACTGCAGAACCTGATGATGCGCATCCGCTACGCCCAGGTGCCCGTCGTCGCTGCCATCCATGGCATGGCGCTGGGCGGCGGCTGCGAGCTGGCTGTGTATTCGGCCAAGCGTGTGGCCCATATGGAAAGCTACATCGGCCTGGTGGAAGTGGGCGTGGGCCTGGTGCCTGGCGCCGGCGGCCTGACCTACATCGCACGCCGCGCTGCCGAGAACATGGCGGCGTCTACCGGCAAGGACATCCTGCCCTTCCTCACCGAGGGCTTCACCGCCGCCGCGATGGCCAAGGTGGGCACCAGCGCCATCGAGTCGCGCAAGCTGGGCTTCCTGCTGGAGTCCGACATCATCGTTCCGCACAAGGACGAGTTGCTGTTTGTGGCCATCAACGAAGCCAAGTCCATGGCCGCCAGCGGCTGGCGCGCGCCGCACAAGCGCCTGTTCCCCGCGGCGGGCCGCAGCGGCCTGGCCACCATCAAGGCACAGCTCGTGAACATGCGCGACGGCGGCTTCATCAGCGCCTACGATTTCAAGGTCAGCACCATGATCGCCGAGGTGGTGTGTGGGGGTGATGTGGACGCTGGCGCGCTGGTGAGCGAGGAATACCTGCTCACGCTGGAGCGCAAGGCGTTCTGCCACCTGATCGCCCAGCCCAAGACGCACGAGCGCATCCTGGGCATGCTCTCGACAGGTAAGCCTGTTCGCAACTGACCGCCATCACCATGACGGACCACGCCCCCAACAAACTCCAGCGCTCGCTGATGCGCCTGGACGAGGCGCCCGCCTTCATGCGTGGCTTCGTGCAGAACATCATCCTGCGCCGGGCTGTGCCCTTTACCGGCACAGCCGGGGTGAAGTTCGTCTCGCTCACGCCCGAGCGCGTCGAGGTGCACCTGGCCAATGAGCACCGCGTGCAGAACCACATCGGCGGCGTGCACGCCTCGGCCATGAACCTGTTGGCCGAAACGGCCACGGGCATGGTGGTGGGCATGAACGTGCGCGACGACTGCATCCCGCTGGCCAAGGAGTTGTCCATGGCGTTCAAGAAGCGCGCCACCGGCGGCCTTAAAGCCGTGGCCACGCTCACCGCCGAACAGCGCGCCGCCATGTTGGCCAGCGACAAGGGCGAGGTGCAGGTGAAGGTCACTGTGACCGACGAAGCCGGTGCAGAGCCGGTCGAATGTGTATTTACGTGGGCCTGGATTCCTTCCAGCCGCCCCCCCAAGAATTGAAGGAGTTTCAACACCATGGCTCAAAAACAAGTCCAGGACGCCTACATCGTCGCCGCCACGCGCACGCCCATCGGGCGCTCGGGCCGCGGCTATTTCAAGAACACCCGTCCCGACGACCTGCTGGTCGCCGCCATCAAGAGCGCCATGCTGCAGGTGCCCACGCTGGACCCCAAGGCCATTGAAGACGCCATCATCGGCTGCTCGTTCCCCGAGGGTGAGCAGGGCATGAACATGGCGCGCATTGCTGTGGGCCTGGCGTTCGACCACCCCGTAGGCGGCGTGACGGTCAACCGCTTCTGCGCATCCGGCATCACCGCGCTGCAGATGGCGGCCGACCGCATCCGCGTGGGCGAGGCGGACGTGCTGATCGCCGGTGGCGCCGAGTCCATGAGCCTCGTGCCCATGGGCGGCAACAAGACCTCGTTCAACGCAGAAATTTTTGCGCGCGACGAAAACGTGGGCATCGCCTACGGCATGGGCCTCACGGCTGAAAAGGTGGCCCAGCAGTGGAAGATCAGCCGCGAGGCACAGGATGCCTTTGCACTCGAATCCCACCTGCGTGCCATCAAGGCGCAAAAGGCCGGTGAGTTCACCGACGAAATCACGCCCTACGAAATCGTGGAGCGTTCGCCCAACCTCGCCACCGGCGAAGTGGTGGAAAAGCGCCGCACCGTGAGCCTGGACGAAGGTCCACGCCCCGACACTTCCCTCGAAGGCCTGGCCAAGCTCAAGCCCGTGTTTGCCGCACGCGGCAGCGTCACGGCGGGCAACAGCTCGCAGACCAGCGATGGCGCGGGTGCGCTCATCGTGGCCAGCGAGAAGGCCGTGAAGCAGTTTGGACTGACGCCCCTGGCGCGTTTTGTGAGCTACGCCGCGCGTGGCGTGCCGCCAGAGATCATGGGCATTGGACCGATCGAAGCGATTCCTGCGGCCCTGCGTTATGCGGGTCTCAAGAGCGATGACATTGGCTGGTACGAGTTGAACGAAGCGTTTGCGGCGCAGTCGCTCGCCGTGATCAATACGCTGGGCCTGAACCCTGCGAACGTGAACCCCATGGGTGGCGCGATTGCATTGGGGCACCCGCTGGGCGCTACCGGGGCCATCCGTGCGGCGACGGTGGTGCATGCGCTGCGTCGGCACAAGCTGAAGTACGGCATGGTCACGATGTGCGTAGGAACCGGCCAAGGCGCCGCCGGCATCATCGAAGCGTTGTAACTGGCTACTGCGCGGCTTTCATGCGTCGTTGGGCGGTGCTCGCAATCCTCACGTACCGCAAGTACGTTCCGGTTGCGGCGCTCCGTCCGCCTAGCCTGAAAGCCGCTCGCTACGCCCTTGAGGGCGGGGTTTGAATACACAAGGGCAGGGGTATCACACCCACCCGTTTGGGCTGAGCCTGTCAAAGCCAAGGCACTGCCCGGCAATTCGTTTTCTTTTCAAGCCGGCGCAGATCGGTTTCGACACAAGGAGACAGACATGAACAAGCAAACCTTGCAGGTGAACGGGGCAGTGTCATTGGCACTGCGTGTCTACGAACCCGAGGGCGCACCGCGCGCCAGCGTTGTCATTGGCGGCGCGATGGGGGTGCGGCAGTCGTATTACGAGGCCTTTGCGCTGTGGATGGCGCAGCAGGGGTTTCGGGTCACCACTTTCGACTACCGGGGCCATGGCGACTCTCTGCAGGGCGCTATGCGCGATGTGAAGGCGGATCTGTTTGATTGGGCGCAGGACTATGAGGCGGTGATCTCTGGCGCCAAGGCCGCGTTGCCTGCGCAGCCGCTGTACTTGCTGGGCCACAGTCTGGGCGCGCAGTTGCCCGGTCTCTTGAAGAAGCCCGAGCAGGTCGATGGTCTGCTCAGCGTGGCCGCAGGCAGCGGCTACTGGCGCGATAACGCGCCCCAGCTCAAGCGCATCGTTCCGTATTTCTGGTGGGTGCTGGTGCCGCTGGCCACGCGGCTGTGCGGGTACTTTCCGGGGCGTACGCTCAAGAAGGTGGGCGACCTGCCTGCGGGGGTGATCCTGCAGTGGCGCCGCTGGTGCCTGCATCCAGCCTACATGGTGGGCGCCGAGGGGCCTGCGGTGGCGCAGAGTTATGGCGCGGTGCGTTTCCCTGTGGTGGCGCTGTCGATGGCCGACGATGAGCTGATGACCTTGCGCGGCACACACAACCTGGTGAATCTGTACGCCAACACCGAGCGCCGCGTGGAGAGCATCACGCCGGCCGACCTGCAGGTGCGGCGCATCGGGCACTTCGGGTTCTTTCGCGACCAGTTCCGCCAGAGCCTGTGGCCGCGTGCGGCGGCTGTGCTGGTGGGCCTGGGCGGTGTGTCCCCTGAAGTCACCGGGACGACGGCCTGATCGCTCATTTGACGGCACACTCGCAGCATCATGACGACTTCATCCTCACGCCATCACCCCCTGGACGAAGCGCTGCAACTGGCGTCTTCGCCATCGGCTACCGCAGGCCAGTACGAAGGACAGACCCACCCCGGCTACTGGAACATGGTGGGCCCGTTTGGTGGCATCACCGCCGCCACGCTGCTACAGGCCATCCTGCAGCACCCTGACCGGCTCGGCGACCCGTTGTCGCTCACCGTCAACTACGCGGGCGCACTGACAGCCGGTGCGTTCACCGTGCAGGCAACGCCCGTGCGCACCAACCGCTCTACCCAGCACTGGACGCTGTCGATCCTGCAGGCCGGTGCTGACGGCGCGCAGGTGGTCACCACCACCGCCACGGCCGTCACGGCGGTGCGCCGTGAGACCTGGAGTGTGGGCGATGTGCCCATGCCCGAGGTGCCCCCGCCCGCAGAGCACAAGGCCATCGTGGCGCCCCCGGGCGCAGTCGAGTGGCTCAACCGGTATGAGATGCGCCCCATTGCCGGCTTCATCCCGCGCACCTGGGACGGCAGCGGCGACCACAGCCTTACGCAGTTGTGGATGCGCGATGCGCCGCCCCGGCCGATCGACTTTGTGGCGCTGTCCGCATTGGCTGATGTGTTCTTCCCCCGCGTGTGGCTGCGCCGTGCGCGCCAGGTGCCTGCGGGCACGGTGTCGATCACCGTGTACTTCCACGCCACGGCAGAGCAGCTGCAGGCCACGGGCACGGGCTTCCTGCTCGGCCAGGCGCGCGGGCAGGAGTTCCGCAACGGATTCTTTGACCAGACCGTGCAGCTGTGGAACGAGGCCGGCACCATGCTCGCCACCAGCCACCAGATCGTTTACTACAAGGAATAGGAAGCCGGCCCGTTGCTCTGCACGTGCACTCTTTCCTCCATCCATCAGCCCCCGGAACCCTTACCACCATGACCGAAGCCACCCAAGACATCCTTGCCCACACCGAAGCGGGCGTGACCACCATCACCTTCAACCGCGTGGACAAGAAGAACTCCATCACGCGCGACATGTACGCCGCCATGGCCGATGCGCTTGATGCCGCCAAGGCCGATGCCAGCGTGCGCGTGGTGGTGTTCCAGGGCGATGTGGCGATCTTCAGTGCGGGCAATGACATTGGCGATTTCTTGCAGCAGCCGCCCGCCACGCAGGACTCGCCCGTGTTCCGTTTTCTGCGCGGCATCGCCACCTTCCCCAAGCCCGTGATCGCCTCGGTGTGTGGCCCGGCCGTGGGCATTGGCACGACGATGCTGTTCCATTGCGACCTGGTCTATGCGGGCGACAACGCGGCGTTCTCCATGCCCTTCGTCAATCTGGGCCTGTGCCCCGAGGCCGCATCGAGCCTGCTGGTGCCGCAGATGCTGGGGTACCACCGCGCTGCGGAAGCCTTGCTGTTGGGCGAGCCGTTCATGGCCGAGGCCGCGTTGGAAGTGGGGCTGGTCAACCGCGTGGTGCCGCCGACCGAATGCAATGGAGTGGCGCAGGCGCAGGCCAAGAAGCTGGCGGCCAAGCCGTTGTCGTCGCTCATCGAAACCAAGCGGTTGATGAAGGGTGGGCAGACGGCGAAGGTGCTGGAGGTGATGGCGGAAGAGGGCGAGAGCTTTGGGCGCATGTTGCGCGAGCCGGCAGCGCGGGAAGCGTTCTCGGCGTTTATGGAAAAGAGAAAACCTGACTTCAGCGCAGTCTGAAGTTAGATCACCGCGTAGCGGCGCAGGGCTGCGGAGCAGAACGCTGGATCTTTCGGTAAAAGCGTAAGCCGGATTTCAGCGCGGTTTGAATCGTTGGTTCTAAGGCTTTTTTTGGCTGCCGGCGCTTATACATAAAGCGCTGGCAGCTATTGTTTTTATAGTTCACTCTCGCCCCATTCGTTCGGGTTGAGCCTGTCGAAGCTTTTGTGCGGTGGCTACTGCATGCCCGTGTTGAGTGCGGGAGCCGGGAGTCGCCCGGCATGCGAGTAACTTTCTTTTGCTTCGCCAAAAGAAAGTCACCAAAGAAAAGGCGACCCCCAGTCTGCGACCCCTTCGCTTCGCTATGGGGCAAACCTGCGTCGGGGCGGTTGCGGGGTGCGCCGCAGAACTCACTGCGCGCCTGCGGCGCTCCGCTCGGACAACTGCGGCGAGTCAGAGCACGAAGCACGGGCGCTTCGACGCCCATGCCACCCCACAACCGCCCCGCCGCAGGCGCAGCCAGCAGGGGGGGCAGCCCAACATCCAACAGCCGAACATCCAAACAGCCACACGGGCCTTTGCTTCGCTCGGCCGTGCTTGCGCAGCGCGCGGCGCTTGCGCCCGCGAGATGGAGCCGAGCGCAGCGACGGCCCGAATGGATGTCCGGCTGCTGCGGGTTCCCTTCTGGATGCGCCTGGGGCGCGCAGGGCGCGGGGTGGCATGTGTGCCGAAGGACACGCGTGCTTCGTGAACTAACTTACCGCAGTTGTCCGAGCGGAGCGCCAATGGCGCGCAGCGAGTTCTGCGGTGCACTCCGTGACCGAGCACCCCAGGTTGCCCCGCAGCGCAGCGAAGGGGTCGCAGACAGCAGGGTCGCCTTCTCTTTGGTGACTTTCTCTTGGCGACCCAAGAGAAAGTTACTGCGCCGCCGGGCGCACACCCCGGCCTCCGCCCTCTGCAAAGACACTCAGGCAACCATAGAAACAATAGCTTCCAACGCTTTATGGATGGACGGAAGACGCCAAAATGCATCCAAGAATTCAGCCGCCAAAATCGTTACCTAATTCGAGAGTTTATTTTTACAAAGCACTTGCTTGCTAAAAATAAACAGTTTTGCTATCGTGCCTGCATGGACTCACCCGTGCCGCGCACCCGCGCCATCGCCCCCACTCTCAAGAAGCCCCCGGCCCGCCCCCGCAGCAAGGCCGTAGCGCCCCTCAGCGCCAACTCGGCAACCACAACACAATCCCCCACCGAAGAAACCACCCGCCGCCCCCGCGGCCGCCCCCGCAAGACAGCCGAAGAACTGGACGACGGCAACCGCCGTCGCAAGCTCATGGACGGCGCGGCCAAGCTGTTCCGCACCCAGGGCTTCGCCGCCACCAGCACGCGCGACATTGCGGCGGCGGCGGGCATGCACAGTGGCTCGCCCTTCTACCACTTCGAAAGCAAAAGCGCGCTGCTCTATGCCGTGATGAGCGAGGGCATGACCATGGCCACACAAAGCCAGCAGCAGGCACTCAATGCACTGCCCGCCACGGCCACACCGCGCGAGCAATTGCACACGCTCATTCGCCACCACTTCGAGATCCTGCTCGGGCCCCGCAGCAGCTTCATCCCGGTGATGCTGTACGAATGGCGCTCGCTCACGCCCGCGCAGCGCAAGGGCATTGCCCGTATCAAGGACAGCTACGAGGCCACCTGGATGCCTGTGCTGGAAGCGCTGGCAAAGCAGGGTGCGCTGCAGGCCGAGCCCGGTGTGGCGCGGCTGTTCATCTTTGGGGCGCTCAACTGGGCGGTGCAATGGTTCTCGCCCAAGAAGGGCAAGTCGCTCGACGCGCTCACCGACGAGGCACTCGCCTTGTTTATCCGTTCATAACAACCCCATCAAGGCAGAGTCACCATGGCCCCCACTGCGCGCAACGCCTACCAGTCTGTGTTTGCTCCGGGCCTGTTCCAGGGCCAGGTGGTGGTGGTCACCGGCGGTGGCTCGGGCATTGGCCGGTGCACGGCACACGAACTGGCGCACCTGGGCGCGCATGTGGTGCTGGTGGGGCGCAAGCCAGAAAAGCTGCTGGCCGTGGCCGAAGAGATCACCGCTGATGGCGGCCGTGTGTCCTGCGAGGTGTGCGACATCCGCTCTGAAGAAGCCGTGGTCGCGCTGGTGCAGCAAGTCCTTGCTGCGCAGGGCCGCATCGATGCGCTGGTCAACAACGCGGGCGGGCAGTTCATGTCGCCGCTCGAATCCATCAGCGCCAAGGGCTGGGAGGCCGTGCTGCACACCAACCTCACGGGCGGCTTTTTGATGGCGCGTGAGTGTTATCGGCAGTGGATGGCGCAGCACGGCGGCTCCATCGTCAACATCGTGGCCGACATGTGGGGCTCCATGCCGGGCATGGGGCACAGCGGGGCTGCGCGCGCGGGCATGGTCAGCTTGACGGAAACGGCAGCGCTGGAATGGGCGCACAGCGGTGTGCGCGTGAACGCCGTGGCGCCGGGTTACATCGCCTCCAGCGGCATGGACAACTACCCGCCCGAGGCGGCAGACATGCTGCGTGCCATGCCGCGCACGGTGCCGCTTGGGCGCTTTGGCAATGAGGCCGAGGTGTCGGCGGCCATCACCTTTTTGCTCAGCCCGGCAGCCAGCTTCATCAGCGGCACCACGTTGCGGGTTGACGGCGCGCGGCCCCAGGTGCGCATGGGCTGGCCGCAGCGCCCGCCTGGTGCCACTGCCGCAGCACACCCGGCCGTGCGGCCGTTTGACGGCTTTCACCGCGCGCAGGTGCCGCAGGTGTTTGCACCTTCCCACACCCCCAAGACCGAGGCCGCATGACCGCCGTCTTCACTTCCCGATTCAACCCAGGCAGCGCCGAGGCCACCCAACGCCGCGCGGCGCTGCAGGCCCGCCTTCATGCCCTGCGCGCGCTGGAAGACCGCGCCGCCGCCGCCTCGTCCCGGTCGCTGCCCCAGTTTGAAAAACGCGGCCAGCTGCTGCCGCGCCAGCGCGTGGCACTGCTGCTGGATGCGGGTGCGCCCTGGCTGCCGCTGTGCACGCTGGCGGGCTACCTGCAGGACGTGAAAGACCCCGAGAAGTCCGTGCCCGGTGGCGGCATGGTCGCGGGCATCGGCTTTGTCGGTGGCGTGCGCTGCATGGTGGTGGCCAGCGATTCGGGCATCGAGGCCGGCGCCATCCAGCCCATGGGCCTGGAAAAGATCTTGCGCGTGCAGGAAATCGCGCTGCAAAACCGCTTGCCGTTCATCCACCTGGTGGAGAGCGCAGGCGCCAACCTCATGCGCTACCGGGTAGAAGGTTTTGTGCACGGCGGCACGCTGTTCCGCAACCTCGCGCGGCTGTCGGCGGCGGGCATTCCGGTCATCACCGTGCAGCACGGCTCGGGCACCGCAGGCGGCGCCTACATGCCGGGCTTGTCGGATGTGGTGATCATGGTGCAGGGCCGCTCGCGCGCCTTTCTGGCTGGGCCCCCGCTGCTCATGGCCGCGACGGGTGAGATTGCGACCGAAGAAGAACTGGGCGGCGCCGAGATGCACACGTCCGTCTCGGGCCTGGGCGAATACCTGGCCCAGGACGACCGCGAGGCGATCGGCCTGGCGCGCGATGTGGTCGCGCAGCTGGGCTGGAATATGCCCCGGCGACCGAGCGCGCCTGTACCTCTGTTGCCGGCAGACGACCTGCTGTCCCTGATGTCTGCCGACCTGCGCCAACCCGTGGACATGCGCGAGGTGATGGCGCGGTTGGTGGATGGCTCGGAGCTGCTCGAATTCAAGGCCCGCTACGGCATGGCCACTTTGTGCGCGCAGGGCCACATCCAGGGTCATGCGGTGGGCTTCATCAGCAACAACGGGCCTATCGACGTGGCGGGCGCCAACAAGGCCACACACTTCATCCACTGGATGTGCCAGCTGGGCCACCCCATCATCTACCTGCAGAACACCACGGGCTACATGGTGGGCAAGGACAGCGAGCAGGGCGGCATGATCAAGCACGGCAGCAAGATGATCCAGGCTGTGACCAACGCCTCCGTGCCGCAGATCACCATCCAGTGCGGCGCCAGCTTTGGTGCGGGCAACTACGGCATGTGCGGGCGCGGTTATGCGCCGCGCTTCCTGTTCAGCTGGCCCGGTGCCAAGACGGCAGTGATGGGCGGCGAGCAGGCTGCGCGCACCATGCAGATCGTGACCGAGGCGGCGCTGGCGCGCAAAGGCATCACGCCCGACCCGGCCGAATCGCAGGCCCAGTTCGACAAGATCGTCGCCATGTTCGAGGCCCAGGCCGATGCGTTCTACACCAGCGGCCTGCTGCTGGACGACGGCGTGATCGACCCACGCGACACGCGCGCCGTGCTGGCGTTTTGCCTGGACACCTGCGCCGAGGCCCAGGCCCGCACGCTGCGGCCCCTGAGCTTTGGCGTGGCGCGGATGTAAGCGCTTCGCACGCAATCCCTACGATGGCCGAGCCTCTCAAATACCTGCTGAATGACACCGTGCCCCCGCGCATCGCGGCCATGGTGCGCCGTGCGTGGCGCAAGTTCGACACCACCGCGTTTCTGCAGCAAGTACAGCCCGGCTACGAATCGCTGGAGCTGATGGCGCGCGGCCAGCGCATTGCGCACGCCCTGCAGGCCCACCTGCCGCAAGACGTGCCGCGTGCGCTGGGCGTGCTGGTCGATTCGATGGACCCGCCGATGGGCATCGATGCCGCCGGTGAGCCCGATGCGGGTGACCGCCCCTATAGCGCCTTTTTGTACCTGCCGCACAGCATCTACATCGGCACATACGGCCTGCCGCATTTCGAGGCGGCCATGGCCGCGCAGCACGCGCTCACCCAGCGCTTTACGGCCGAGTTCTGCATCCGCCCCTACCTGCTGCACCACCAGGGCGCCACGCTAGCGCGGCTGCGGGACTGGGCGCAGGACGACAACGCCCATGTGCGCCGTCTGGTGAGCGAAGGCACGCGGCCCCGCTTGCCCTGGGCGCCGCGTTTGCCTGCATTCCAGAACAACCCGCAGCTGGCCCTGCCGTTGCTCGATGCGCTCAAGGACGACCCATCGTCTTATGTGCGCCGCTCGGTCGCCAACCACCTGGGCGATATCGCCAAGGACCACCCCGATCTGGCCGTAGGCACCGCGCGCACATGGCTGCAGGGCGCGCCCGCGCCGCGTGCAGCCCTGGTGCGCCACGGCCTGCGTTTTCTCATCAAACGCGGCGACGCTGGCGCGCTCGATGCCCTGGGCGTGGGCCATGCCGTGGCGCTGGACGTGCGGGCCGCACGCGTGGTGCCCGCCTGCGCGCGCATCGGCGACAAGGTGCGCATCGAGGCCGAACTGCACAACCCCACACCCCAGCCCCAGCGCGTGCTTGCGGACCTGAAGGTGCACTACGTCAAGGCCCACGGCGGTGCGGCGCCCAAGGTGTTCAAGCTGCAGACGCTGGACATACCGCCCGGCGCCACCGTGGCGGTGGGCAAGACGCTGTCGCTGCAGCAGATGACCACACGCACCCACTACCCCGGCGCGCACCAGGTGGAGCTGGTGCTCAACGGGCGGCCACAGCCGCTGGGGCAATTTCAGCTTTCGTGATCGAGGTTTGCAGGCAGACAAACATACAAACGCAACAGCAGGAGACAAGCACCATGCAGTTCACACACGAGCACCGCGAGATCCAGAAGACCCTCAAGCGTTTCATCGACGAGGAGATCAACCCCCATGTGGACGAGTGGGAGGCCGCAGAGATCTTCCCCGCGCACGAGGTCTTCAAGAAGATGGGCAGCCTGGGCCTGCTGGGCTTGTGCAAGCCCGAGGAATATGGCGGCGCAGGGCTGGACTACTCCTACAGCCTGGCCATGGCTGAGGCGCTGGGCCACATCCACTGCGGCGGCGTGCCCATGGCCATCGGCGTGCAGACCGACATGTGCACCCCGGCGCTGGCGCGCTATGGCAGCGAAGAACTCAAGCGCAACTTTCTGGCCCCTGCGATTGCGGGCGACATGGTGGGCTGCATCGGCGTGAGCGAGCCTGCGGCGGGCAGCGATGTGTCGGGCATCAAGAGCGTGGCGCGCAAGGACGGCGACGACTACGTGATCACCGGCCAGAAGATGTGGATCACCAACAGCCTGCAGGCCGACTGGATGTGCATGCTGGTGAACACGGGCGAAGGCCCTGTGCACAAGAACAAGAGCCTGGTGATGGTGCCCATGCGCGACGGGCCCGGCGGCAAGCTCACCAAGGGCATCGAGGTGGCACAGAAGATCCGCAAGATCGGCATGCACAGCAGCGACACGGGCCTGATCTATTTTGACGAAGTGCGCGTGCCGCAGCGCTACCGCATCGGTGCCGAAGGGCAGGGCTTTATCTACCAGATGCAGCAGTTCCAGGAAGAGCGCTTGTGGTGCGCCGCCAGCACGCTCGAATCGCTGAACCACTGCATCCAGTGGACCATCGACTACGCGCAGGAGCGCAAGCTGTTTGGCGCCACGCTGGCCGACCAGCAGTGGGTGCAGTTCAAGCTGGCCGAACTCAAGACCGAGGTCGAAGCGCTGCGCGCACTCACCTACCGAGCCTGCGACCTGTACGTGAACGGGCAGGACGTGCTGGAGCTGGCCAGCATGGCCAAGCTCAAGGCCGGCCGCCTGAACCGCGAGGTGCCCGACACCTGCCTGCAGTTCTGGGGCGGCACGGGCTTCACGCTCGAGAACAAGGTCTCGCGCATGTACCGCGACGGGCGGCTGGCGTCCATCGGCGGCGGTGCGGACGAGGTGATGCTGGGCATCCTCGCCAAGCTTATGGGCATCGCCAAGCGGCCCGCGCACTGACATGGCCGATTCGCTGTTGATCGACCGCGCGCCGCTGGCCAGCGGCTGTGTGCAGACCTGGACGCTCAACGACCCCGCCAGCCGCAATGCGCTGTCAGAAGCCATGGTGGACGCCCTGCTGGCCGCGTGCGAGCGGGCTGCGACCGATGCTGGTCTGCGCGGCGTGGTGTTGCGCGGTGCCGGTGGGCACTTCTGCGCGGGTGGCAGCCTGGGCGGCTTTGCCAAGACCATTGGCCAGCCCCTGGCTGCCGGCGAAGCCGACCCGCTGGTTCCACTGAACCGCCGCTTTGGCGCGCTGCTGCAGGCCCTGTGCGCGCTGCCGCAGTGGCTCATCGTGGCGGTGGAAGGGGCGGCCATGGGTGGCGGCTTTGGTCTGGTGTGCTGCGCCGACCATGTGCTGGCCCACACCAGCGCGCAGTTCGCCACGCCCGAGGTCACGCTGGGCATCGTGCCTGCGCAGATCGCGCCCTTTGTGGTGCGGCGCCTTGGCCCGTCTGCTGCGCGGCGGTGTTTGTTGACCGGCGAGCGCTGGGATGCCGCGAAAGCTCAAATCGCGGGGCTGGTCGATGAGGTGGTGAGTGGCGACATGGAGGCTGCTGTGCAAGCCGCCATCGCACGCCATGCCGCCGCTGCGCCCCAGGCCGTGGCTGCTACCAAACGTTTGCTGCTGACCCAGCCAGATAAACCATTGCCCGCGCTGCTCGATGACGCCGCCCTCGCCTTTGCGCAAGCGCTGCGTGGCCCCGAGGCGCCGCAAGGGCTGGCAGCGTTTGCTGCGCGCAAGGCGCCGCCGTGGAGTGCGAACTCATGAAGAAAATCCTCATAGCCAATCGATCAGAGATCGCACGCCGCATCATCCACACCGCCCACCGCATGGGCATCGAAACGGTGGCGGTCTATTCCGACGCCGATGCCAACGCCCTGCATGTGCGCGAGGCCACCCAGGCGGTGGCGTTGGGCGGAGAGGCCAGCGCCGACACCTACCTGCGCACCGACAAGCTGCTGGCCGCCGCCCGTGCCACCGGCGCAGATGCCGTGCACCCCGGCTATGGCTTCCTCAGCGAGAACGCTGACTTCGCCCAGGCCGTGGTCGATGCGGGCCTGACCTGGATTGGCCCCTCGCCAGCCGCCATCCGCGCATTGGGCAGCAAGTCGGGGGCCAAGGCCCTGGCCCATGCGCACGGCGTGCCCTGCTTGCCCGGGTACTCCGGCGACGACCAGAGCGACGAACGCTTTGCCGCCGAGGCTGCACGCATTGGCACGCCCCTCATGGTCAAGGCCGTGGCGGGTGGGGGAGGGCGCGGCATGCGCCTGGTCACCGACCTGGCGCAGTTGCCCGCCGCACTGGCCAGCGCACGGTCGGAGGCGCTGGCGGGTTTTGGCTGTGGCGACCTGCTCATCGAACGCGCACTGCTGCAGCCGCGCCATGTGGAGGTGCAGATCTTTGCCGACGCTCACGGCGCGTGCATCCACCTGGGCGAGCGCGATTGCTCGGTACAGCGCCGCCACCAGAAGATCATTGAAGAGTCCCCCAGCCCCGCCGTGGACGCAGCGCTGCGCGAGCGCATGGGCGCCTGCGCCGTGGCGCTGGCACAGGCCGCTGGCTATGTGGGTGCGGGCACGGTGGAATTCCTTCTGGACGGGGCTGAATTCTTCTTGATGGAGATGAACACCCGCCTGCAGGTGGAGCATCCGGTGACCGAAGCGCTCACGGGGCTGGACCTGGTGGAGTGGCAGATCCGAGTGGCTCGGGGCGAGCCGCTGCCGCTCACACAAGACCAGGTGCATCTGCAAGGCCACGCCATCGAAGTGCGCCTGTGTGCCGAAGACGCGCACTTCCGCCCCCACACCGGCCGCGTGCTGCAGTTCAGCGCGCCGCCCGCCACCGCGTTTGAACGGGCCGCGCCGGGCGCGCTGCGCTTTGACCATGCGCTGGAGGAGGGGGCACAGGTCACACCCCACTACGACGCCATGCTGGGCAAGCTCATCGTGCACGCGCCCACGCGGCCCGAGGCCATTGCCGCGCTGGTGCGTGCGCTGCAGGGCACCCGCGTGCTGGGCTTGCCCACCAACCGCGCGTTTCTGGCGGCCTGCCTGCAGCACCCCGTGTTTGCCAGCGGCCAGGCGCTGGTGCCGTTCCTGGCGGAGCATGCCCAGGAGCTGCAGCGGTTGCTATCAAATAATGAGCTATCAGTGCATATTCCTTCGGCGCTATCGGCCATTTTTGGTTCAAATCCGACGTCGGACCTGCCTTGTGCCATGGCCCGGCCCCTGCGGCTGCGCCACCAGGGCGAGGTGCACTCCATCGCCGTGCGCGAGCTGGGCGGTGGGCGGCTGCGGGTAGAGCAGGCCGGGGCAGAACCTGTGACTTTGCAACTGCCCCAGCGCGGTGTGCACTGCGTGGCGGTGGGCCCCCGGCGCTGGCACTGGCAAACCGGCGGCGTGGACGGCTGGGTGGAAGACGCATCGTGGGAACCCGCCGCGCGCGCGGGTGTGGCGGGCGGTGCGACGGAGTTGCGCGCCCCCTTCAACGGCAAGGTGGTTGCGCTGCCTGTGGCCGCAGGCCAGGCGCTGGCGGCGGGCGACACCGTGGTGGTCATCGAATCCATGAAGCTCGAACACAGCCTGGCCAGCCCTGCCGCCGCCACCGTGGCCGAGCTGCTGGTGGCCCCGGGCCAGCAGGTGTCGCCCGGCCAGGTGCTGGCCCGCTTTGCACCCGCCACGCAAGGAGCGCCCGCATGACCGCCACGTCCGACGCGACCCCTGTGAGCAACGAAGACCGCACTGCCCTCACCGACACCGTCACCCGCTTTGCCCACACCGAGATCGCACCGCATGTGGACGCGTGGGATACCGCCGGTGAATTCCCCCGCAGCCTGTACCGCCGCGCGGCCGACCTGGGCCTGCTGGGTCTGGGCTACCCCGAGCAGTACGGGGGCACGCCTGCCAGCTACGCCTTGCGCTTGCCACTGTGGCGCGCGCTCAGCCGCCACGGCGCCAGCGGCGGCGTGCTGGCCAGCCTGCTGTCGCACAACATCGGCCTGCCGCCCGTGTTGGCCCATGGCAGCGACGCCGTGCGTGCCGAGGTTATTCCGCCCGTGCTGGCAGGCGAGCAGATCGCGGCACTGGCGATTACTGAGCCCGGTGGCGGGTCCGACGTGGCCCAGCTCAAGACCACCGCGCGGCGTCAGGGCGATGACTACATCGTCAACGGCGAAAAGGTGTTCATCACCTCCGGCATGCGCGCGGACTGGATCACCGTGGCTGTGAGGACCGGGGAGGCCGGAAGCAAAGGCAGTGCAGGCATCTCTATGCTGCTCATCCCCGGCCACAGCGCAGGCCTGTCGCGCAGCAAGCTCGACAAGATGGGCTGGCTGTGCTCCGACACCGCCCACCTGCGCTTTGACAACGTGCGCGTGCCCGCCCGTTACCTGCTGGGTGAAGAGGGCGCGGGCTTTCGCATCATCATGGCCAACTTCAACGGCGAGCGTTTTGGTCTGGCCGCATCGGCCCTGGGCTTTGCCGAGGCCTGCTACGACGAAGCCCTGGCCTGGGCGCGCCAGCGCAAGACCTTTGGCGCTGCGCTGGTAGAGCATCAGGTCATCCGCCACAAGCTGGTGGACATGCAGATGCGCATCCAGTCCACCGCCGCGTGGTGCGAGTCCGTGGCCGCGCAGGCCGACGCAGGCCGCACCGGCCCCGAGTGGGTGGCGCAGGTGTGCCTGCTCAAGAACCACGCCACCCAAACCATGCAGTTTTGCGCCGACCAGGCCGTGCAGATCCTGGGCGGCATGGGCTTCATGCGCGGCACCGTCAGCGAGCGCATCTACCGCGAGGTCAAGGTCATGATGATCGGCGGCGGTGCAGAAGAAATCATGAAAGACCTGGCTGCCAAGCAGCTCGGCATTTGAATGAAGGAGACAGGCACCATGCACAGCACCGACAACAGCAACAAAGCCATCATCACCTGCGCCATCACCGGCGTGCTGACCGACCCCGGCCAGCACCACGTGCCCGTCACGCCCGAGCAATTGGCCCAAGAAGCCCGCCGCGCCTACGACGCAGGCGCCGCCGTGGTGCACGTGCACTTTCGCAACCAGGAGCCCGGCAAGGGCCACCTGCCCAGCTGGGACCCGCAGGTGGCGCGCGACTGCGTGTTAGCCATGCGCGAGGCCTGCCCGGGTTTGATCATCAACCAGACCACCGGCGTGGTCGGCCCCCATTACCAGGGCCCGCTCGATTGCCTGCGCGCCACCCGCCCTGAGATGGCGGCGTGCAACGCCGGCTCGCTGAACTACCTGAAGGTGCGCAGCAACGGCACCTGGGCCTGGCCGCCCATGCTGTTTGACAACCAGCCCGCCAAGGTCAAGGACTTCATCGATGTGATGCTGGAAACCGGCACGCTGCCAGAGTTTGAATGCTTCGACGTGGGCATCGTGCGCTGCGTGGAGATGTATGTGCAGACCGGCATGTACACCGAGCGCCTGCCCGAATACAACTTTGTGATGGGCGTTGAATCCGGCATGCCCGCCGACCCGGACCTGTTGCCCATCCTGCTCAAACTCAAGATCAAGGACGCCCCCTGGCAGGCCACCGTCATCGGCCGCAGCGAGATCTGGCCCGTGCACCAGCGCGTGGCGGAACTGGGCGGGCATTTGCGCACGGGGCTGGAGGACACGTTCTATCTGCCGGACGGGATGAAGGCGGATTCGAACGGGCCCTTGATTGAGAAGCTGGCGGAGTACGCGCGCAATGCGGGGCGGGAGGTGGCTTCGCCGCAGGAGGCGCGGGGGATGTTGGGGTTGAAGGCTGCGGGCATTTAGTGAGAGGGAATGGTGCCCAGCGCCGCAGCTCGGGTTAGCTAGTAGCGCCAGTTGATACTTTGCCCAGCGTTGGAGTGGCCTCGGATAGCGCTGCGTTAACTCGGCGAAGGGTCTTGATACACCCGCCGCGCAAGAAACCAGCCGACTACAAGGCTCAAAGCTGCCGATAGCGAGAATCCGTAAATCACCACCATCCGAGAAAAGCGATGCCTTGCCCAATGAGCGTCTTCGTTTGTTTGGATGGCGCGTTTGTATTCGTTCAACTCACTGATCTGCGCAGGAGTCAGCTGGTCGCGGTGCACATAATTTCTGTCGATGTTTTCGACCATCCCAATGGTGTCCGTCTTGATCATGGGAGAGTGAAACACCATGAACACGCCCGCTACACAGAAAGAGAGAACTGCTTGGCCAATGAGTACGCAAACGAGCTTCTTCACTATTTGTGGTGTCATCTCTACTGAGCATTTAAGGTGGCTGAGTACGCAGGACCGTAACGAGTCCGTTCGAACTGGACAAATCACATGAACGTCTTCTACAGCTGGTGAAGGGGAAAGTCCGTGACGCAGTCCTCCTCGGTCCTCAAGGGATTTGCCGCGCTGTCGTATCGTGACCCAGCGGTAGTTCTGCGTGAACTCCGCCAGATCGAGGCTCAAATGGTAGGCGCAAACTTGTCCCCGCAAGTCCGCAATCTACGAACCAACGGCTTGAAGCACATACGCGAGTTTCGCCATGCTGCGCTTTTTTGCCATGGCATGTCCCTGCGTCTGGGGCACCAGGTTTTGTTTTCCCCCGTGGAATCAAGTGACTATGACTTCGTTGCCACATGGCGGACTGCTGATGCTCAGCACTTTGCGCGAGTGCAACTCAAGGAGTTAGTGCCCGCGCATTTGAACGAAGGTGCAACTGTCCAGGCATTGGTCGATGGTTTGAGCAAATATTCCGGCGATGACCTGATAGTTGCTATCTTTCTCAACAGAGAGGGCCGTTTCTCTCTGGAGGAGGTTGTGTTTCCCGCCCTGCACATTGCAGAGTTGTGGTTCGTGTTCGCAACAACCTCAGACCAACATATGTGGCAGTTGATCGGGGATGCATTGCGGGAGCCTGAAGCGAGCTCCTTCAGGTATCCGACTTGAAGGGCCCAGGTTCAGTCAATAGCGTGGCTGAAATTCGCGGATGGCATCTCGGACTTTTGTTTCTAACGTGAACCCCGAGCCGTATTTCGTCGCCAGCTCATCCGCGCGCTTCAGGAACGCCTCAACACCCGTTCCATAAACGAACTGCATCGCCCCTCCCGTCCACGCCGGAAACCCAATCCCAAAAATCGACCCGATGTTCGCGTCATGCACGCTGGTCAACACGCCCTCGGCCAGGCAGCGCGCGGTCTCGATGGCCTGGCGGTAGAGCAGCCGGTCCTGGATCTCCTGCACGCTCCATTCCACGCCGGGCTTTTCGAACAGGGGTTTCAGCTCCGGCCACAGGTGCTTCTTGGCGCCTGCGGGGTAGTCGTAGAAGCCGCCGCCACCGGCACGGCCCGGGCGCTTCAGTTCCTTGACCATGCGCTCCACCAGCAGCTCGCCGGGTGTGGCGGTGTAGGTCTTGCCTTCTGCCGCGTAGTCGGCACGGGTCTGGTCCAGCACATGCACGCTCAGGGTCAGCGCGGTTTCGTCCAGCACGGCCAGCGGGCCCACGGGCAGGCCGGCCTGCATGGCGGCGTTTTCAATGGCGGCGGCGGGGATGCCTTCGCCCAGCATGGCGGCGCCTTCCATCACAAAGGTGCCAAAGGTTCGGCTGGTGTAGAAGCCGCGTGAGTCGTTGACCACGATGGGTACCTTGCCCAGGGCCTGCACGTAGTCGAAGGCGCGGGCCACGGTTTCATCGTCGGTCTGTTTGCCGCGGATGATCTCCACCAGCTTCATCTTGTCCACGGGGCTGAAGAAGTGGATGCCGACAAACTTCTCGGGCTTGCTGCTGGCCGTGGCCAGGCCGCTGATGGGCAGGGTGGAGGTGTTGCTGGCAAAGAAGCCGCCGGGCGCCAGTTGCGGCTCGGCCTCTTGTGTGACCTTGGCCTTGAGGTCGCGGCTTTCGAACACGGCTTCGATGATGAGGTCGCAGCCCGCCAGGTCGGCCGCGTTGGCGGTGGGGGTGATGCGCGAGAGCAGCGCCTGCTGTGCCTCGGCCGTCATGCGGCCCTTGTCCACGCGAGCCTGGGTGAGGCGGGCAGAGTAGGCCTTGCCCGCCTCGGCCTTCTCCGCGCTCACGTCCTTGAGCACGGTGGCGATGCCTTTGCTCGCCTGGGCCCAGGCGATGCCCGCGCCCATCATGCCCGCGCCCAGGATGCCGACCTTTTGCGGCTTGTAGCGTGGGGCAGAGCCCGGGCGCGACTTGCCGCTCTTGATCGCGTTCATGTCGAAGAAGAACGTGTTGATCATGTTGCGCGCCACGGGGCCGGTCATCAGGCGGGCGAGGTAGCGGCTTTCAATGCGCAGGGCGGTGTCATAGTCCACCATCGCGCCTTCGACCATGGCGGCAAGCGCCGCCTCGGGCGCGGGGTAGCGGCCGCGCGTGGTCTTCTTGAGCATGGCGGGCGCGACGGTGAGGGCGCCTGCAATCTTGGGGTTGGCGGGCGTGCCGCCGGGCATCTTGTAGTTCTTGTCATCCCACGGCTGCACGGCGTGCGGGTGGGTGGCGATGTGGGCCAGGGCGGCGGGCAGCAGTTGCTCGCGCGTGGCAACCAGCTCGTGCACCAGTTGCAGCTCCAATGCTTCGGCGGGGTTGAAGAGCTTGCCTTCCAGGAGGTAGGGCTGCGCACCCATCAGGCCCAGCAGGCGCGTCATCTTGGTCACGCCGGTGGCGCCAGGCATCAGCCCCAGCGTGACCTCGGGCAGGCCGAACTGGATCTTGGGGTCGGCCACGGCGATGCGATAGTGGGCGACCAGGGCCACTTCCCAGCCGCCGCCCAGTGCGGCGCCGTTGAGGCAGGCCACCACGGGGATGCCCAGCGTTTCGAGCGTGCGAAAGTGCTTCTTCATGCGCTCGATTTCGCCGAACGCGCTGGGCGCATCCGCAGGTGTCAGGCGCATGGTGGCCTTGAGGTCGGCCCCGGCAAAGAAGCTGGTCTTGGCCGACGCGAGCACGACACCCTTGAGCGCAGCGCCCAGGCGTTCGCGGTCGCCAAGCACTTGGGCCGTGACCTCGCCCAGCTCTTGCTGCCACTGGCGGCACATGGTGTTGACGGGGGGAGTTGGTTTCGTCAAACGTGATGACGGCGACCTGGCCTTCGGTGCCTTGGGCGGGGATGAGTTCGTAGCGGATGGTTTGCATGTTCTTGTCTCCTACCCAGTCCATCAAATGCGTTCAACAATCGTTGCGATGCCCATACCGCCGCCCACGCACAGCGTGGCCAGGCCGTAGCGCTGGCCCCGGCGGTGCAGTTCGTCAATCAGGGTGCCGAGGATCATGGCGCCCGTTGCGCCCAGCGGGTGGCCCATGGCGATGGCGCCGCCGTTCACGTTGACCTTGTCGTGCGGTACGCCAAGCTCGCGCATGAAGCGCATGGGCACGGCGGCGAAGGCCTCGTTCACTTCGAACAGGTCGATCTGGTCGATGGTCATGCCCGCGCGGGCCAGCGCCTTCTTGGCAGCGGGCACGGGGCCGGTGAGCATGATGGTGGGGTCGGCCCCGCTGAGCGCCGTGGCCACAATGCGCGCGCGGGGCGTGAGGCCGTGGGCCTTGGCAGCGGCCTCGTTGCCGATGAGCACGGCAGCGGCGCCGTCCACAATGCCCGACGAGTTGCCCGCGTGGTGCACGTGGTGTATGCGCTCCACCTGCGGGTAGCGTTGCAGCGCCACGGCATCAAAGCCCATGCCGCCCAGTTGCTCGAACGAGGGCTTGAGCGCGCCCAGGCCTTCGAGCGTGGTCTTGGGCTTGATGAACTCGTCTTCTGCCAGGATGGTCTGGCCGATGAAGTCGCGCACGGGCACGACCGAATTTTTGAAGTAGCCCGCTGCACGCGCAGCGGTGGCGCGGCGCTGCGATTCGAGCGCGAAGGCGTCCACATCGGCGCGGGTGTAGCCGTCCAGCGTGGCGATCAGGTCGGCGCCGATGCCCTGGGGCACGAACAACGTGGCGGAGTTGGTGGCGGGGTCTTGCGCCCAGGCGCCGCCGTCGGAGCCGATGGGCACGCGGCTCATGCTCTCCACGCCGCCTGCCACCACCAGGTCTTCCCAGCCGCTGCGCACCTTTTGCGCGGCCAGGTTCACCGCCTCCAGGCCCGATGCGCAGAAGCGGTTGACCTGTACGCCCGCACAGCGAAAGTCCCACCCGGCCTTGAGCGCAGCCACCTTCGGTAACACCGAGCCCTGTTCGCCCACGGGCGAGACGATGCCCATGACCACGTCGTCCACCGCCGCCGTATCAAAGCGGTGGCGCGTTTGTAGCTCGGTCAGCAGGCCTGCCAGCAGGTCGATGGGCTTGACCTCGTGCAGGGTGCCGTCCTTCTTGCCCTTGCCGCGCGGGGTGCGCAGCGCATCGAATACATAGGCTTCGGTCATGAATGGTCTCCGGTGGTTTCTCTAAACTTCAAGCAGTGCGGCGGTAAAGCAGCTGGGCGTGGCTCACGCCACTACAAGGTGCTTTCTGACGCGGGTGCAGTGGTTTTTGCACTATCTTTCGGCGGTTGCAATCTACATTTCTGGCTATGGAACGAAATACATCCCCTGCATTGCCGCGTATCGCGCGCAGCGCTATCGAATACGACGACACGCGCGAAGGGTTTGCGCTGGAGCACCATGTCGTGCTGGCTGCATCCAGCGCGCTGGCGGTGGCGGCCTTCATGGCGCCCAGTCGCAGCTCGGCGGCCATTCGCGGCATTGGTGCAGGCTTGCTGCTGATGCGCGCGCTGAGTGGCAGCCAGGGGGTGCGCTCCTGGCTGAATGTCACCGACCGCCGCCCCGGTGCGCCGCTCAGCCCCGAAGAAGCCCGCGCCGCCTGGTACCTGTAGCGGCATTCGGCGCCCACTGCGGCGTGGTGCAGTGTGTCATGCACTGCGTTATTCACGGCGCGGTGCATTCCGTTATTTGCCCAGGCCCATGGCCCGCGCAATCACTTCTTTCATGATCTCGTTGGTGCCGCCATAAATGCGCTGCACGCGTGCGTCGGCATAGGCGCGGGTGATGGGGTATTCCCACATGTAGCCATAGCCGCCAAACAGCTGCACGCATTCGTCCATCACCTTGCATTGCAGGTCGGTCGTCCAGTACTTGGCCATGCTGGCGGTTTCGGTGTCGAGCTGATCGCGCACGATCAGCTCACAGCATTTGTCGACGAACACGCGGGCCACCTGCACCTGCGTTTGCAGCTCGGCCAGGGTGTGGCGGGTGTTTTGAAATGACGCCACGCTCTGGCCAAAGACCTTGCGCTGCTTGACGTAGTCCAGCGTCCAGTCAATGGCGGCCTGGGCGGCGGCCACGGCGGTGATGGCGATTTGCAGGCGCTCCCAGGGCAACTGTTCCATCAGGCAGATGAAGCCGCGCCCTTCCATGGCGGGGCCGCCCAGCAGGTTGTCCACCGGCACCTGCACGTCGTTGAAGAACAGCTCGGACGTGTCCTGCGCCTTCATGCCCATCTTCTTGAGGCGCTGGCCTTTTTCAAAACCGGGCATGCCGCGCTCCACCAGCAACAGGCTGGTGCCCTTGGCCCCGGCCGCCGGGTCGGTCTTGGCGACCACGATCACGAGGTCGGCATGCCAGCCGTTGGTGATGAAGGTCTTGCTGCCGTTCAGCACGTAGTGTGATCCGTCCGCACTTTTGATGGCCGTGGTCTTGATGCCTTGCAGGTCGCTGCCTGCGGCCGGCTCGCTCATGGCGATTGCGCCCACCACGGCGCCGCTTGCCATCTGCGGCAGGTACTTCTGTTTCTGGGCTTCAGTGCCGTAGTGCAGGATGTACGGCGCCACGATCTCGCTGTGCAGACCAAAGCCGATACCAGTGGTGCCTGCACGCGCCAGCTCTTCCATCTGCGCCACCGAGTACAGCTTGTCGGCCCCAGCGCCGCCATACTCCTCGGGCAGGCTCATGCACAGAAAGCCGTTGGCGCCCGCCTGGCTCCACACCTCGCGCGCCACATAGCCCTGGTCTTCCCAGGCGGCGTGGTGGGGCGTCACTTCCTTTTCGATGAAGCGGCGGAAGCTGTCGGAAAAGGCCTGGTGGTCGGGCTGGAAGAGGGTGCGTTCGATCATGGCGGTGGACTTGGTCTATTTATGCAAAGTTACTGCTTGGTTAAATTTTGCCACCGACTAGGCTCGGATGCACCCCCTGAAATACAAAAGCCGCCCGAAGGCGGCTTGTGAGAGCGTTTAAGTTCTCATGGCTTGACGTAGTCGGACACCACCTTCCACTTGCCGTCGGTGATCTGCGACAGGCGCGAAAGATCGCTGCCCAGGCGTTTTTGTGGGCCAAAACTGGCTTCGGCGCTGCCGAACATGTCGGGCGGAATCACCATGGTGTCCATGGCCTTGATGAAGCTGTCGGTGCTCAGGTTGGGGCCCGCCTTCTGCGCGGCCTTGATGAATGCATCGACCGCGTTGTAGCCGTAGACCGAGAAGACGGTGGGGTCTTCATTGAACTTGGTCTTGTACTTGTTGGCCCAGAAGCGGATCGGCTGGCTGGCCTCGTCCAGATAAGGGTGCTGCACCGTCATGGTGGCGTACAGCCCGTCCATGGGCTTGCCGCCCAGCTTGTGGATAAGGTCGGTGTACGCTGCGCTGGAGCCGAGGAACGTGGGGTTGAAGCCCGTTTTGCGCGCCTCGCCAATCGTGCCGATGGTCTCGCGGATGATGGTGCCCAGGATCACGAAGTCGCATTCGGACGACTTCATCTTGGCGACCTGTGAAGAGAAGTCGGTGGCGCCGCGCTTGTACGAGGTCTTCTCGGTGAAGTCCATGCCCATGGACTTGAGTGCCGCCTCGCCCCCGCGCATCACCTCCAGGCCAAACTCGTCATCCTGGTAGATGGTGCAGATCTTCTTGGCGCCTTTTTCCTTGATGAGCTTGGGCGCTGCCAGACGGATCTGGTCGTAGTAGGTGGCGGCAAACGAATACTTGAGCTTGTGGAAGGGTTCGTACATTTCCCGCGCGGCCGTGATGGGGAAGAAGTTGATCACGTTCTTGCTGAACTGCACGGGCATGGCCGCCAGGTTCTGGGCCGTGCCGATGTGGCCCACCATCATGAAGATCTTGTCCTGGTTCACCAGCTTCTGCGCGGCCAACACGGCTTTCTTGGGGTCGTAGCCCGAGTCTTCCACCTTCAGGTCGAGCTTGCGGCCGTTGACGCCGCCTTGCTCGTTGGCCTCGTCCACGCGCAACATCATGCCCAGCCGCACCTGCTTGCCAAAACCCGCCAGCGGGCCCGACAGATCCTGGATGGACCCCAGCGTGATGGTGTCCTTGCTCACGCCCTGGCTGGGCTGCGCCTGCGCAGCACCGCCGGCCATGGCCACGATGGCCAGCGCGGCAATGTGATGAAACTTCATGGCACGTCTCCTTTGGTTGGATCGAACTCGGTTGCTCGTTATAGAACGATGCCCGGGGTGGGGCACCAGCACTTTCCCTATCCTGATGGGCGTGGCCTGTGGTTGCGTGACATGCGCACCTACCGGTACATCGCCTCAATCTGCGGTGCGTACTTTTGCTGCACCAGCTTGCGCTTGAGCTTCATGGTGGGTGTCAGCTCTTCGTCCTCGGCCGTGAGCTGTGTGTCGAGCAGGAAGAACTTCTTGATCTGCTCCACGCGGGCGAACTTGGCGTTCACGCGGTCGATTTCGCCCTGGATCAGCTCCTGCACCTCGCGCGTGCGGGTCAGGCTGGCGTAGTTGGAGAACGGCACGTCGTTGTCCTGTGCGTACTTTTCCACGTTCTCCTGGTCGATCATGATGATCACCGTGAGGTAGGGCAGTTTGTCGCCAATCACCACCGCATCGGTGATGTAAGGGCTGAACTTGAGTTCGTTCTCCAGCTCGCTCGGCGTGATGTTCTTGCCGCCCGCCGTGATGATGATGTCCTTCATGCGGTCGGTGATGCGCAGGTAGCCGTCGGCGTCGATCAGGCCCACATCGCCCGTGTGCAGCCAGCCTTCGGGGTCGATGGTTTCAGCGGTTTTCTCGGGCTGGTTGAGATAGCCCTTGAACACATTGGGGCCACGCACCAGAATTTCGCCCGTGGCGGGGTCGATGCGCACCTCGTTGTAGCTGGCCGCCGGGCCGATGGAGCCCGGTTTGATGCGGCTGGCGGGTACGCCAGTGGAGGCGCCGCAGGTCTCGGTCATGCCCCACACCTCCAGCATGGGCACGCCCAGCGCCAGGTACCACTTCACCAGATCGGGCGAAATGGGCGCTGCGCCTGTGACCAGAAAGCGCGCACGGTGGATGCCGATGAGCTTGCGCACATTGTTGAGCGCCAGAAAGCGCGCCAGCATGAACTGCGCCTTCAGCAAACCGCCCACCGGCTGTCCGGCCAGCACCCGATCTGCGATGCGGGTGCCCACGCCAATCGACCAGGCATAGGCCGCCTGCTGCATGCGCGTGGATTCCTTGAGCGCGATCATCACGCCCGAATAGAACTTCTCCCACACCCGGGGTACGGCGGTGAACACCGTGGGCGCGATCTCTCGCACGTTCTCGGGCACGGTGTCGGGGTTCTCGACAAAGTTCAGGCGCGCGCCGGTGTAGAGCGAGAAGTATTCGCCGCCCATCCGTTCGGCGATGTGACACAGCGGCAGAAAACACATGGTCTCGTCGGCCTCGCTGCGCGAGATCAGCGTGTTGTAGCCGCGCACGGTGTAGGTAAGCGCGGCGTGCGTGTGCATGGCACCCTTGGGCTTGCCGGTGGTGCCCGAGGTGTACACCAGGATGGCCAGGTCTTCGGGTCGGCAGGCCTTGACGCGCTGCATCAGCGCGTCGGGGTGTTGTGTATTCCAGGCCCTGCCAAGCTCGCGCAGGCCCGCAAGGCTCAGCACATCGGGGTCGTTCAGGCTGCGCAGGCCTTCCATGTCGAACACCACAATCTTGCGCAGCAGGGGCAGGCCGCCGCGCACTTCCAGCGCCTTGTCGAGCTGCTCGTCGTCCTCCACAAACAGCACCGTGGTGCGCGAGTCTTCGCTCAGGTAGTGCACCTGCGCCGCCGCATCGGTGGGGTAGATGCCGTTGGCCACGCCGCCACAGCTCAGCACGGCCAGGTCGGCCAGCACCCATTCGATGTTGGTGTTGGACAGGATGGACGCGCATTCTCCGGGCGCAAACCCCAGCGACATCAGGCCACCCGCAATCTCCCGCACGGCCTCGGCCGTCTGGTCCCAGGTCCAGCTCTTCCAGATGCCCAGTTCCTTCTGGCGCATCCACACGCGCGGGCCGCGCTCGGCCACGGCGTTCCAGAACATGGCGGCGATGGTGTCGCCTGCGAGCACGTCAGTGCCTGCGGGCTGGATGTGAGAAAGGTCCCAGAGATTGCTCATACCGTCCTCATCGCCATGTTTTCTTCTTTTTCCAGCGCCGCTCGCCGCGCACGCCGACATCCTTCATGCCCAGGTAGAACTCCTTGATGTCGTCCTTTTCGCGCAGGCGCTCGCAGCTGTCTTCCATCACGATGCGGCCGTTCTCCAGCACATAGCCGTAGTCCGATGCGTTGAGGGCCATGTTGGCGTTCTGCTCCACCAGCAGGATGGTGGTGCCGCGCTCGCGGTTGATGCGCACAACGATCTCGAAGATCTCCTTGGTGAGCTTGGGAGACAGGCCCAGGCTGGGCTCGTCCAGCAAGATGAGTTCGGGGTTGGCCATCAACGCGCGCGAGATCGCCAGCATCTGCTGCTGCCCACCCGAGAGCAAACCAGCATCCTGCGCGGCGCGCTCCTTCAGGATGGGGAAGTAGCCATACACCGTTTCAATATCCCGAGCCACGGCATCGGCGTCGCTGCGGGTGTAGGCGCCCATGAGCAAGTTGTCGCGCACCGAGAGCAGTGCAAACACCTCGCGCCCCTCGGGCACATGCATGAGGCCCCGGCGCACGATGGCCGCCGGGTCGTTGGCGGTGATGTCGGCGCCCGCGAATTCGATGGAGCCCTTGCGGGGGTCGATGATGCCGCTGATGGTTTTCAAGATGGTGGTCTTGCCCGCGCCGTTGCTGCCCAGCACGGCCGCGATCTCGCCGCGCCGCACCTGCAGGCTCACGCCCCGGATGGCCTTGATGGGGCCGTAGGCGCTTTCCACGTTCTGCAGACGCAGCAGGGGCTGGTCAGCTGCTGCTGTGGTTGGTGTGTGGGCGGCTGCAAGTACGGCGCTCATGCCCGAACCCCCAGGTTGGAACCCGCCGGGCGGCGCAGGTTGCTCACATCGTCGATGGTGCCCAGGTAGGCCTCGATCACCCCGGGGTGCGACTGCACCTCGCGCGGCGTACCCATGGCCACGACCTCGCCCTGGTTCATGGCCAGCACGCGGTCGGACACCTTGGAGACCAGTGACATATCGTGTTCCACCATCAGCACGGTGATGCCCAGCTCGTGCTGGATGTCCTGGATCCAGAAGGCCATGTCGTCGGTCTCCTCCACGTTCAGGCCCGACGATGGCTCATCGAGCAGCAACAGTTGTGGCTCGGTGCACAAGGCGCGTGCCAGCTCCACCACCTTGCGCACTCCGTACGGCAGGCCGGCCACCATGGTGTCGCGGTAGTGCTGCAGGTCGAGGAAGTCGATGACCTGCTCGGCCTTTTCTCGGGCGCGGATCTCCGCATCGCGCACCTTGCGGGTAAAGAGCATGTCGGCCCACAGGCCCGTCTCGCGGCGGGTGTGGCGGCCGATCAGAAGGTTGTGCAGCACGCTTGCGTGCTCGAAGAGTTCGATGTTCTGGAAGGTGCGTGCAATGCCCAGGCCCGCTACCTTGTGCGGCGGCTGGTCGGTCAGCGGCAGCAGGGCCCCGCCCGGGCCCGCATAGGCGATGGTGCCGGTGGTGGGCGTGTAGATGCGGCTGATGAGATTGAACACCGTCGTCTTGCCGGCACCGTTGGGGCCTATGAGGGTGAACACCTCGCCACGGCGCACATCGAAGCTCACGTTGTTGACCGCCAGTACGCCGCCAAAGCGCACGCTGAGGTTCTGGGCGCTGAGAAGTAAATCAGCGGTGTTCATGGGCAAAGCAGCGTTGGTCATTCACTGTTCCATGGGATGAGTGCACGGCCGTTGAAACCGGCGTGCCCCGAGCCAGTGCCCCCGCGCAAGGGCCGCCCCGCCGCGCTGGGGGCGTCCCCCTCCCGACTCGCGCAGCGAGTCGAGAGAGGGGGAAGGCGCGAAGCGACTCAGGGGGTGTTTCATTTCAACCTGTCCGATTTCTGGAACGACTTCTGCCGCTTGAACAGGCCCCTGCGGTAGAACGGGAACATCTGCAGCCAGGTGCGCACCTTGAGCCAGCGGCCGTACAGCCCCATGGGCTCGAACAATACAAAGGCGATCAGCACCACCCCATAGACCACGGCCTGCAGGCCCGGCGCCTGGCCGATGGCGGCGGGCAGCCAGTCCTTGCTGAGCGAAATCATCTGCGGCATGGTGATGAGGAAGATGGCCCCCAGGAACGCGCCATGCACCGAGCCCAGCCCGCCGATCACGATCATCAGCAGCAGGTCGATGGACTGCAGGATGTTGAACTGGTCGGGCGAGATGAATTGCAGCTTGTGCGCATACAGCGCGCCGCCCACGCCGGCCAGCGCCGCCGAGATCGAGAACGACAGGGTCTTGTAGCGCGCCAGGTGGATGCCCATGCTCTGCGCCGAGATCTCCGAGTCGCGGATGGCGACGAAGGCCCGGCCCGTGGGCGAGCGCAGCAGGTTCAGGATGGCCAGCGTGCTGACCACGGCAATCACGAGGCACAAAAAGTAGAACGACTCGGTGGATTCAAACTTGAACCCCCAGATTTCGGGCGGCACCAGGTGCTTGCCAGAGTTGCCGCCTGTGACCGATTCCCACCGCGCAAACACCTCCTCGACGATGAAGCCGAACGACAGCGTGGCCATGCCCAGGTAGATGCCCTTGACGCGCAGCGCGGGCAGGCCCACCACTACGCCCACGGCGGCCGACAGCCCCGCCGCGCAGGCCAGCGACAGCGCGAACGGCCAGCCCATGCCCGTGAGCACCGCCTGCGTGTACGCCCCTACGCCGAGGAAGGCCGCATGACCCAGCGAGAACAGCCCCGTGAAGCCGGCCAGCAGCATGAGCCCCAGGCCCACGATGGCGTAGATCAGCACAAAGGTGAGTTGCGCCAGCCAATACTCCGGCGCCACCCAGGGGGCTGCGACCAGCCCTGCGGCCAGCAGGCTGTACCAGAAGACATGCCCGCCATGCTTGGCCAGGCGCAGGTCTTGTTCGTAAGATGTCTTGAAAAGAAAGCGCATGGGGTCAGACTTTCTTTCTCAATTTTTCGCCGAACAGACCGTTGGGTTTGACCATCAACATGATTAGCACCACGATGTACGCGGCCGTGTCCTTGAAGCCGTCGGGCAGATAGAAGCCCGAGAGCGATTCGACGATGCCGATGACCAGCCCGCCCACGATGGCGCCCGGCAGGCTGCCGAAGCCGCCCACCACGGCCGCCGGAAAGGCCTTGAGCCCGATGAGTCCCATGTTCGCGTGCACAAAGGTGATGGGTGCCAACAGCAGCCCGGCTACCGCCGCCACCGCCGCGGCAAGCCCCCAGGCCAGGCCGTTCAGACGCTGAACGGGGATGCCCATGTAGTAGGCCGCCAGCTGGTTCTGCGATGACGCCTGCATGGCAATGCCGAGCTTGCTGTAGCGGAACATGGCAAACAGCAGCACACACAACACGCCGGTGGCACCGATCACCACCAGCTGCTCGGCGTTGAGCACCAGCGCGCCGAGGCGAAACGACAGGTCCTTGTAGGGCACGGGCAGCGTATGGGTGTCGGTGCCGATGTTGGGGATCATCGTGACCAGCCCACGCAGCACGTAGCCGATGCCTATGGTGAGCATGACGATGGAGAACGCGGGCTGGCCCAGGATGGGACGGATCACCGCGCGCTCGAGCACCGTACCGAAAAGACCCATGGCCAGGATGCTGGCGAGCACCGCCACCCAGAAGGGAAAGCCCAGCACCGTCATGAGCGCGAGGCCGCAGAACGCGCCCAGCATCATGAGTTCGCCCTGGGCAAAGCTCACGGTCTCCGTGGCTTTGTAGATAAGCACGAACCCGAGCGCGATCAGCCCGTAGATGCATCCCTGTGAGACACCGCTGATCAACAGTTGCACAAATTGCACACTGGCTCTCCAGAATAAGTGATACGCAAAGCGGGTAAGAGCGGGGCGTATGCCTTGTGGGCATGTGCCAGGTGCATCGTTGCTTGCGCAGGTCCTGCAGAATATTTTTACAAAGCGATTGCTTTGCATAAATAATGGTGCACGCGTGCTGTGCATACCGCACTCGGGGCTAACCCTGATGGGGTGGGCGAGCGGGTAGCGGCGGATATTGACGCAGCGCTGCACCCTGCGCAATAGGAGTAACGTCGGGTGGGGGAACAGGTTCTAAGCACAGGGCCACAGGAGAGCCGCATGTCCGTAGAGGTTGAAACGCAAGGCGGTGTCACGCTGGTGACATTGCGCCGGCCTGATGTGCGCAACGCGGTGGATGCCGACACCGCCCGCGCGCTGCATGCGGCCTTCGTGGCTTTTGAGCACGATGAAAGTGCCGATGTGGCGGTGTTCCAGGGCGCTGGCGGGCATTTTTGTGCGGGCTGGGATCTGCAGTCTGGCGCGCGCTTGCTGGCCGACGGCGTCGCGCCCGAGGCGCTGGCAGAGACGCTCGACTTCCCTCCCGACGCGGTCCTTCCGCCGGGGCCTATGGGACCGAGCCGCCTGCATCTGTCCAAGCCGGTGATCGCCGCAATAGAGGGCGCTGCCGTGGCCGGCGGCATGGAGTTGGCGCTGTGGTGCGACCTGCGCGTGATGGCGGAGGATGCCTACATGGGCGTGTTCTGCCGCAGGTTTGGTGTGCCGCTGATCGACGGCGGCACGGTGCGCTTGCCACGCCTCATTGGGCTGTCGCACGCGCTGGACCTGATCCTGACGGGGCGCAAGGTGGAGTCGGCAGAAGCCCTGCGCATGGGGCTGTGCAACCGGGTGGTGCCTGCAGGACAGGCGCTGGATGCAGCCCTGGCGCTGGCCCGCGAAATCGCGGCCTTCCCGCAGGCCACGTTGCGCGCGGACCGCGCCAGCGCGCTCGCCGCTGGAGGCCTGCCGTTACAGCAAGCCTTGCTGCAGGAATGGGCCGGTGGCCGCGAATGCCTGGCCGAAGCACTGCGCGGTGCCTCGCGTTTTGCCTCGGGGCAAGGGCGCCATGGCAAGTTTTAGATAAAAATGGCCGCTGGCGCTTATCTAATAAGCGTACACAGCTACAAAATCAGGAGTAACTGGATGGTTTCGATTGCACGCACCATCCGGTATTGACCCCCAGGAGACCCATGAGCAAGTCCATCGCCACCCCACCCCCACAAGCCTTTGAGCCTGAGTTCATCGCCGGGCTCAAGTCCATTTTTGAAGAAAAGATTGTGTTCAACCAGGTGCTGGGCCTCAAGATCACCTCGCTGGCAGCCGATGGCGTGGTGGGCCGCATCGACATGAAGCCGGACCTAGTGGGCCACTACGCCTACAACCGTATTCACGGAGGCGTGATCAGCGCCGGGCTCGACGCCATGGGCGGTCTGGCGGTGATGGCCGCCATTGGCGCCAAACACCTGGACGAAGCCCCCGAGCAGCGCCTGCACCGTTTTGCCAAGCTGGGCACCATCGACCTGCGCATCGACTACCTGCGCCCCGGTATCGGCAGCCATTTCGAGCTGCGCGCGCAGGTGCTGCGCCTGGGCTCGCGCGTGGCAACCACGCGCATGGAGTTTCTGGGGCCGGATGGGCAGATCATGTCGGCGGGGGCTGCGGCTTATATAGTGTCCTAGCCCAACTGTCCCCCGGGCCGCCTGCGGCGCCTTCCAGCAAGGGTGACGCCAGCAGCGGTGGCTTGGCCAATCCAGTTCCACGGTGGCCCTGGCCTTGGGGAGCGCCAGTTGCCTGCGTCGTGCCCGATTTCGCCCCACCATGCCGGGCAAGTTCGGCGCCGGGCTGTGGCACACGCTGGATGTGTGATCCCGCAAGCCTTGCAAGCGCATGCTACGAGCGAACCGTTTGGTTACCGTTCTTGCGTAACGAAGGCATCTTTCACGGGGCGCGGTACCTACGATGACTCTCTTTTCAAGGAGATCTGATGGCCGTGCAAAACCCCTTCTTTGGCAAGCGTGAACCCGAGTCGTTCCAACCCCGTAGCAGCACCACTTCAGGCTCCGTATTGGGGGGCTCGGCAGCGAGCAGTTCTGCGGCTGCACAGCCGGTGGCCAGCCCGGCAGTCCCCAAGGCCGCCAGCAGCAGCGACAGCTCGGGCAGCAAGCTCACGGTGGGCCCGAACATCAAGCTCAAAGGCGTGGAAATTACCGATTGCGACACCCTCGTGGTCGAAGGCACGGTCGAAGCCACCATGGATTCGCGCGTGATCCAGATCTCGGAGCATGGTGCCTTCAAGGGCTCGGCCGAGATCGACATTGCAGAGATCCACGGCGAGTTCAACGGCACGCTCACCGTGCGCCAGAAGCTGGTGATCTACAGTACCGGCAAGGTCAACGGCAAGATCCGCTACGGCAAGCTGGTGGTGGAAGAGGGCGGCCAGCTGGCGGGTGAGATCGAAGCCGGCTTTGCCAATGGTGTGTCCTTGTCTGGCGCGCAGCGCACGTCCTCGGCGCCGCTGCGGGCAGAGCCTGCAGCCATGGCCGCCTGATCGGCGCTGCCTCCACAAATCGACAAATTCGCAGGCACCTGCGGCGGCCCGGTTTGGCGGGTGGCCCGGGTGCCTGTTGCCGTCTGCGTCGGTGGAAAAAGGGATGGGCTATGTGGTGCGAGGGTGGACGGCGCCGGCATGAGGACTGGACCTGGTCCGGCACGGAAACATCTTTGTAGAATTTCCGCAGCCCTTCTCCACTTCCACACGCGCCCCCGCGCGCCATTGCCACCATGACGCGAGTCCTCCTTGCCGCGTGCCTCCTCCTGGCTTCGCAGGGCGCCTGGCCGCAGGCTGAGTCCTCTGAGCCGGTGCGGCGCACCCGGCAGCCTGTGCAGCGCGACGCGGCACAGACCCCCGTGCCCGCACCCCCCGCAGCAAGCCCCCTCACCCCGTTTGTGGATGCCCATGTGCACCTCAACAGCCTGCCGATGCAACTGGAGTTGATGGCACGCTGGGGGGCCAGCCATGCGGTGGTGTTCTGGGGCGGGCGCAGCAGCAATGAATCGGTGGCCGAGGCCGCGCGCCAGCACCCCGGCGTGTTGATCCCGTTTGCGTCGATATCGCCCGAACGCACGGCGTACCGCCCACACTGGGAGCAGCACAGCGACGAGCTGCTGAAACAGCTGGACGCCATGCTCGCGACCGGACTTTACAAAGGCATTGGCGAGATCTCGGTGGCGCATTTCCCATCCGCCGGTTTCGCCGAGACGGACTTCGGCGTGACCGGCCCGATGATGACCGGCATCCTGGAACTGGCCCGCAAGCACAAGGTGCCGGTGATGGTGCATGTGGAAAACACGCGCATGGCAGAGCTTTCGCAACTGCTGCAGCGTTTCCCCGATGTCTCGGTGATCTGGGCGCACGGCGGGTACACGCCGCTGTTCCTGGCGCGGCGCATGCTGGAGCAGCACCCCAATCTTTACTATGAGCTGAGTGCGCGCACCTGGCCGCACCATCCCCGCTCGCCGGACTACACCATCCTGCGCGACGGGGTACGGGTCTGGCCCGAGTGGCTTGAGCTCATCGAGCAGAAACCCGGGCGCTTTCTGGTGGGCACCGATGCCAGCCACCGCTCTGCGTCGAGCGACGACATGAAGTACGCCAGCGTGCAGGGGTTTCTGGTCCAGCTGTCGCCGGCCGCGCGCCAGCAGGTGGCGCGCGACACGCTGATGCGGCTCGTGGGCCTTGGCCCCTGAGAGCCGTTCAATGGGCGAACGAGCGCCGCCCGGCTTTCAAGAGGATGGGTTTGGCGTGTGTTTGGGGACTGGGCGGGGGCGCCCATGGTCGTCGATGGCCACATACGTCAATCGGGCCTCGGTCACCTTCACATACCGGCCCTGGTCGGTAAACCGTTCGGCATATACCTCCACCTCCACGGTGACCGAGGTATTGCCCACCCGTGTGATGGATGAGAAGAACGACAGGATGTCGCCCACGCGCACGGGCTGCTTGAAGATGAATTCGTTGACCGCCACCGTGGCCATGCGGCCCTGGATGTAGCGCGCGGGCAGTACCGAGCCCGCCAAGTCCACCTGCGCCATCACCCAGCCGCCAAAGATGTCGCCATTGCCATTGGTGTCGGCGGGCATGGGGATGACCTTGAGCACCAGCTCCTTGTCGGTGGGTAATGCGGCGGGTGGCGGGCTGAAAACGGCGGACATGGGCACAATCTCGGTTGGGGCTGAGCCAATCCTTGGGGAAACCGGTGGTTTCGCAAGGGGCTTGCGCCCTGCAAAAACCACCTGGGCATCAGCCGGGTCGGTAAAAACAACAACCGGAATTGTCCCCCATGCGCCACCACGGCGAAACTGCCCCCACCGCTCCCAGTGCCACCGCCAGTGGCACGGCCGCCAGCCCTGCGCCGGTCCCGTCCGACTGGGCCACCCTGCACCGGCTTTTGCCCTACCTGTGGCAATACAAGTGGCGCGTGATTGCTGCCATCGTGTTCATGATCGGCGCCAAGTTCGCCAATGTGGGTGTGCCCATCCTGCTCAAGACGCTGGTGGATGCCATGAGCTTCAAGCCCGGCGATCCCGCTGCGCTGCTGGTGGTGCCGGTGGGGTTGCTGGTGGCCTATGGCGGCCTGCGGCTGTCCACCTCGTTTTTTACCGAGCTGCGCGAACTGGTGTTCGCCAAGGCCACGCAGGGCGCGGCGCGCTCGATTGCGCTGCAGACCTTTGAGCACCTGCATGCCCTGAGCCTGCGGTTTCACCTGGAGCGGCAGACCGGCGGCATGACCCGCGACATCGAGCGCGGCGTGCGGGGCATCGAGTCGCTGATCTCGTTCACGCTGTTCAATGTGGTGGCCACGCTGGTCGAGGTGGTGCTGGTGCTGTCGGTGCTGGCCATCAAGTTCGACGCCTGGTTTGCGTGGATCACGCTGGCGGCGCTGGCGCTGTACATCACCTTCACGGTGCTGGTGACCGAGTGGCGCACGCAGTTCCGCCGCGAGGCCAACGAATTCGACTCGGCCGCGCACTCCAAGGCCGTGGATTCGCTGCTCAACTACGAAACGGTCAAGTATTTCAACAACGAAGGCTTTGAGGCCCGCCGCTACGACGAAAGCCTGGAGCGCCTGCGCCGCGCGCGGCTTAAGAGCCAGACCACGCTGTCCCTGCTCAACACGGGGCAGCAGCTCATCATTGCTGCCGGGCTGGTGGCCATGCTCTGGCGTGCCACGCAGGGCGTGGTCGATGGCCGCATGACGCTGGGCGACCTCGTCATGGTCAACGCCTTCATGATCCAGCTGTATATCCCGCTCAACTTCCTGGGCGTGATCTACCGCGAGATCAAGCAGAGTCTGACCGACCTGGACAAGATGTTCACGCTCATGGACAAGGAGCGCGAGGTGGCCGATGCGCCTGGGGCCTTGCCCCTGGCCGGGCTCGACCAGCCCACCGTGCGCTTCGAGGACGTGCACTTTGCCTACGATGTGCGCAAGGGCGGCGACCTCCGCAGCGGCCGCCCCATCCTGCAAGGCATCAGCTTCGAGATCCCGGCGGGCAAGACGGTGGCCGTGGTCGGGCCCTCGGGCTCGGGCAAGTCCACGCTGGCGCGGCTGCTGTTCCGCTTCTACGACATCCAGCAGGGCCGCATCACCATTGCGGGGCAGGAGATCCGTGGCGTGACACAGTCGAGCGTGCGCCAGGCCATCGGCATCGTGCCGCAAGACACGGTGCTGTTCAATGACACCGTGGCCTACAACATCGCCTATGGCCGCCCTGGTGCCAGCCAGGCCGAGGTGGAGGCCGCCGCGAAGTCAGCCCGCATCCACGACTTCATTGCCAGCACACCCAAGGGCTACGGCACCATGGTGGGCGAGCGCGGGCTCAAGCTGTCGGGGGGCGAAAAGCAGCGCGTGGCCATCGCGCGCACCTTGCTCAAGAACCCGCCCATCCTGATCTTTGACGAGGCGACCTCGGCGCTCGACTCGGCCAACGAACGCGCCATCCAGGCCGAGCTGCAGAGCGTGGCGCAGAACAAGACCACGCTGGTGATCGCGCACCGCCTGTCCACCGTGGTGGACGCGCATGAAATCTTGGTCATGGATGCTGGCCGCATCATCGAGCGCGGTACGCACGCCCAGTTGCTGGCCCAGCGCGGGCGCTATGCCAGCATGTGGGCATTGCAACAAGAAGCTCCCCTGGATGTGGCTCCCCCTGAGTCGCCTTCGACGCCTTCCCCCTGAGGGGGACGACGGCCTTTGCTGCGGGGCGGCCCTTGCTGGCCGTCCTCGCCATAGCGCCGCGCCAGTTTTACGGCGTCACTCAGGGACACTTTGGGGGGACTGAGATTTCGTTCCTCACTGCATTCGCTCTTTCAATTTGACCTTCTCATCCCTCCCATGAAACCTGTCCTGCTCGCCCTCATGTTCCTCTCCGAAGAACACTGCGCCCAGCTGTCCCAGTCGTTCGATCTGATCTACACACCCGATGCCCCTCAGGCCGCAGCGGCCATTGCCACACACGGCGAACGCATCACGGCGGTGCTGACCATTGGCTCCACGGGCTTGAGCGTGGCGCAGATCGACGCGCTGCCCCGGTTGTCACTGATCTGCGCGCTGGGCGCGGGTTACGAGAACATTGCCGTGCAGCATGCCAAGGCGCGCGGCATCGTGGTGGCCAACGGTGCGGGCACCAACGACGACTGCGTGGCCGACCACGCCTGGGGGCTGCTGATTGCTGCGGTGCGTGGCATCCCCAAGCTCGACCAACTCACGCGCGAGGGTGTGTGGCGCACGGCGCTCCCGCTGCCGCCCAACGTGTCGCACAAACGCCTTGGCGTCATCGGCCTGGGCACCATTGGCAAGAAGATCGCGCAGCGCGCGCTGGGCTTTGAGGTGGAGGTGGGTTACCACAACCGCAGCCCGCGCACTGATGTGCCGTACACCTACTTTGCCGATGTGACGGCGCTGGCGGCCTGGGCGGATTTTCTGGTGGTGGCCACGCCGGGTGGAGGGGACACGCGGCACCTGGTCAACGCCCAGGTGCTCAACGCCCTCGGCCCGCGTGGCTATGTGGTCAATATCGCGCGCGGCAGCGTGATCGACACCCAGGCGCTGGCGTTGGCGCTGAAGGACGGACGCATCGCCGGTGCGGGCCTGGATGTGTATGAGAGCGAGCCCGCGCCTCCGGCCGAACTGGTGGCGCTGGACACCGTGGTGCTCACCCCGCACGTGGCCGGCTGGTCGCCCGAAGCCGTGCAGGCGTCGGTGGACAGGTTTGTGGAGAACGCGCGCCGGCACTTTGCGGGCGAGGCGCCGGTCTCACCTCTCTAGAATCTGAGTCTAAATGGCCGTTAGCGCTTGATGGATAAGCGCAGGTAGCTATTAAATCAGGAGTAATCGCGATGTCGCTGGATGTAGATGCCTTGCAGGCGCGGCTGCGTGCTTTTGCGGCAGAGCGGCATTGGGAGCCGTTCCACACGCCCAAGAACCTGTCGATGGCGCTCATGGTGGAGGCGGCAGAGCTGGCCGAAATCTTCCAGTGGATGACACCAGAGCAGTCGCTGGCGGCGCGCAATGACCCGGCGTTCACAGAACCCATTGCCGACGAGGTGGCCGATGTGCTGCTGTACCTGCTGCAGATCGCCGACCACGCGGGCGTGGACCTGGCGCAGGCGGTGGAGAACAAGCTGCGCAAGAATGCCGTCAAGCACCCGGCGCCGCGCGTTGTGGATCCAGCCTTGGACAGTCGTGAAATTTGAGGGTAAAGTGCCTCTGGCGCTTTTCTGATAAGCGCTAAATGCTATCAATAGTGAAGCAATTGGCTTGAGCCAGGCTATCGTCCAACGCACATGAAAAAGCCCCGCCGCAGCGGGGCTTTTTGGGGCTTTGTCGAACCAGCGTTGGGTTTACTGCTTGCGCGCCGCAATCGCCTTCTCGGCCGAGGTCACGAGGTCAGCGCCGATCTGGCCCTTCCACTTGTCGTACACGGGGCGTGTGGCCTTCACAAAAGCGGCGCGCTCGGCAGGGCTCAGCTGGGTCACCGTCACGCCCAAAGCGCCGATGTCCTTGAGCAGCGGCTTGTCGGCCTCGATCACGCCTTTGCGCGCGAGGGCGATTTCTTCCTTGCCGGCGTCGATGGCAGCCTGCTTGACGATCTCGCGGTCAGCGGGGGTCCAGGATGCCCAGATGTCCTTGTTGACGACAAAGATCAGCGGGTCATTCACGTAGCCCCACAGCGTGATGTGTTTTTGCGCCACGCTGTGCAGCTTGGCGGCGGTGAAGATCGACAACGGGTTTTCCTGTCCGTCCACGGCGCCGCTGGCAAATGCGGGCTGTGCATCGGCCCAGCTCATCTGCGTGGGGTTGGCGCCCAGCGCGGTGAAGGTGTCCAGGAACAGGGGCGAGCCCACCACGCGGATCTTCAGGCCCTTCAGGTCTTCGGGGGTCTTGATCGCCTTCTTGGAGTTGGAGATTTCGCGGTAGCCGTTTTCACCCCAGGCCAATGGCACCACACCCGCCTTGTCGAGCGTGGCAAAGATGCTCTTGCCCACGTCGCCCTGCGTCACCGCGTCCACAGCGGCGTAGTCGGGGAACAGGAAGGGCAGGGAGAACAGGTTGAGCTGCTTGACCTGGGGCGACCAGTTGATGGTGGAGCCCACGGCCATGTCGATCACGCCCTGGCGCAGCGCTGAAAATTCGCGCGTCTGGTCGCCCTGGATCAGCGAGACGCCGGGGTACAGCTTGATGTTGATGCGGCCGCTGGTGCGCTCGCGGACCTTGTTGGCCCACAGCTCGCCGCCCTTGCCCCAGGGGAACGCAGGGCCCAGCACCAGCGACATGCGGTATTCGCTCTTGTACGCGGTTTGCGCCATGGCGGCGGGTGCGGTGAAGGCCAGCGCTGCGGCAGCAGCCACGGCGGAAGTGAGGAAGGTGCGCAGTTTCATGGTGTCAGTCTCCTTGTAGAAATTAGTCCGTCAGTCAGTCAATCAATCAATATCCGAGTTTGGCAGGCAGCCACAGGGCCAGTTGCGGGAAGGCGATCACGAGCACCATCACCAGGAACATGGCAAACAGCATCCAGCCCACCCAGCGCACGGTCGATTCCATGCGCACGCCGGCAATGCGGCACGAGACCATGAGGTTCACGGCCAGCGGCGGGGTGAACTGGCCCAGCGCCACCTTGAGGGTCAGGATCACGCCGAACCAGACCGGGTCCCACTTGTAGAACTGCATGATGGGCAGCAGCAGTGGCACAAAGATCAGGAAGATCGAGATGCCGTCGAGGAACATGCCCACGGTGATGAGCAGCACGATGAGCAGCGCCAGCACGCCGTACTCACCCAGGCCCGAGTTCACGATGGCGTTGGCCACCGGGTCGATCACGCCCAGCGTGGACAGCGAATACGCAAAGATGCCCGCAAGCGACACCACCAGCAAAATCACGGCCGACAGTTCACCCGACTCGCGCAGGATGGGGAACAGGTCGCGCACCTTGATCGTGCGGTGGATCACCATGCCCACGAACAGGCCGTAGAACACCGCCACCACGGCCGCCTCGGTTGGCGTGAACCAGCCGGCGCGCATGCCGCCCAGGATCAGCACGGGTGCGGCCAGGCCCCAGGTGGCCTCGCGCAGGCTCTTCCAGAACGGCGGGCGAGGCATGGTGGCTTCCAGCGCGCCCATCTTGTGCTTGCGCGCCATCCACACCGCCGGGATGACCAGCGCAATCCCTGCCAGGATGCCCGGGATCATGCCCGCCGCAAACAGCGCGGGTACCGAGGCGCCCGGCACCAGCACCGAGTAGATGATGAAGGCGACGGAGGGCGGGATCAGGATGTCGGTGGCGGCGGCTGCCCCCACCACGCTGGCCGAGAACGAAGGCGGGTAGCCCGCGCGCGACATGGCCGCGATCATCACGCCCCCCACGGCGGCGGCGTTGGCCGGGCCAGAGCCCGAGATGCCCCCGAGAAACATGGCCACCACAATGGCCACCAGCGGCAGCATGCCCGGGCCGCGCCCGACGATGGCCACGGCAAAGTTCACGAGGCGCAGCGCGACGCCCGAGCGGTCGAAGATGGAGCCGACCAGCACGAACATCGGGATGGCCAGCAGCGGGTATTTGCCCAGGCCCGCGTAGAAGTTCTGCGGCACGGCCAGCAGACCGAACCACTGGCTGTCGGCATTGGCCAACGCGATGGCGGCGGCACCGGCCAGCCCCAGGGCAGCGCCGATGGGCACGCCCACGAACATCAGGCCCAGGAAGGCCACGAACAACAGGGTGGCGATCATGGCTGGCCGTCCCGGGTGGCTTCTGCGGCCGCTGCTTCGGGCTCAGTGCGTGTGCGGCGAAGCAGCACGCCGACGGCGCGGGCGGCGATCAGCGTAGACAACACTGGCAGCCAGATCGAGTACCACCATTGCGGCACGCCGATGCCGGGCGAGGTCTCGCCAAAGCGGTAGTCGTCCCACACCACGCGCACGCTGAGCACGGCGATCAGCCCGAACAGCACGGCCACGGTGACGGCGCCGAGTTGGGCCAGCCGCTTGCGGCGCAGGGCCGAGCCGCCTTCGGCAAAGTATTCGATGCGGATGTGCTGGTCGCGCGCCACGGCTGCAGAGCCCGCCACCAGGGCCAGAACAATCATCAGGAAGACCGAGATTTCCTCGGTCCAGGCAAAAGACGAGTTGGTGAAATAGCGCACCAGCACGTTGGCAAAGGTGATCAGGGCCAGGGCGGCCATCACGATGACTGTGAGCCAGTCTTCAAGGCGCAGCGAACGGGGCTCGGCCTCGGGGCTTGTGGTGTCGGGCGATGCGTCGGCCGAAGGCCCTGGGGGGGGAGAGGAGGACATGGGGGCAGGGTGGAAGAGAAAAAACGTGCGCGGGACTTGTGCCAACAAGGATGAATCCGCAGCGGCAGGCAAAGACAGGTAGGTTGCCTGATCGCGCTGTAAGTCGTGATGCGAACACCAGCCGCCCCGCCCGGCGGTGTTGTGCACCGTGGGCGTGGGGCGTGTCACGCCCCGAGCGCAAAAAAAGCGCGGTAAGCGCTGTGTTCCATTATGCGTTGGTTGCTATGCATGCACACCATTGGTGCGCTCAGGGTGCACTATGAAAACCCTCATATCTTTACGAAGCACGACCGCAGGCGCGCGCGGATAATGCCTGCATGGAAACCAAGTGGCTAGAAGATTTTGTCAGTCTTGCGGAAACACGCAGCTTCAGCCGGTCCGCCCAGTTGCGCCACGTGACACAGCCGGCCTTTTCGCGGCGCATCCAGGCCCTGGAAGCCTGGGCGGGCACCGATCTGGTGGACCGCAGCTCCTACCCCACACGACTCACCCCGGCCGGCAAGACCCTGTACGACCAGGCGCTGGAGGTGCTGCAGGCGCTGCAGAACACGCGCGCCATGCTGCGGGCGCACACCAGCGCCGGCAAGGACATGATCGAGTTCGCGGTGCCGCACACCCTGGCGTTCACGTTTTTCCCCGCCTGGGTGTCGAGCCTGCACGACAAGTTCGGCCCGTTCAAAAGCCGGTTGATCGCGCTCAATGTGCACGATGCCGTGATGCGGCTGGTGGAAGGCGGGTGCGACCTGCTGATTGCCTACCACCACCCCTCACAGCCTTTTCAGCTGGATGCCGACCGGTATGAAATGGTCAGCCTGGGGCAGGAAGTCATTTCTCCCTACAGCAAGGCCGACGCAGACGGCCAGCCCTTGCACCGCCTGCCTGGCCGGGCCGGGCAGCCACTGCCCTATCTGGGCTACGCCCCCGGCGCGTACCTGGGCCGCGTGACGGAACTGATCCTGAAGGAATCCGGCACGCCCATCCACCTGGAACGGGTGTACGAGACCGACATGGCCGAAGGCCTGAAGGCCATGGCGCTGGAAGGCCATGGCGTGGCCTTTCTGCCGCACAGTGCCGTGAAGAAAGAACTGCGGTCCCGCCGCCTGGTCAGTGCGGCCCCGGCCGACACCGAAGGCCTGCAGATGACCATGGATGTGCGCGCCTACCGCGAGAAGCCAGCGGGCAAGGAGGCCCCCAAGGGCACGGCCCAGGCCCTGTGGATGTACCTTCAAGCACAGGCAGGGTCATGCTAAGGGTAAATACGGATATAAACACTTTGCATAGTTGCGCGCGCAAACGGCATTGGAATTTCACGGTAACGACACGTACAGTCGGCGCCATCGCTGGGTCGGTTACCGCAGCGTGTGCCGTCTAAGAGCAGGTTCTTAGTCCCCACGGTGGCACGAACATTGCGAATCCGATCCATCCACTCACCGAGACGCCGTATGAAAGTTCAGCATTGGGGAATAGCCTGGGGCCTTGCGGCTGCAAGCTGCGCTTTTGCGGCGTCCGCACACGCCTCGGTGCTGGAGCGCATCAGTGCCGGTGGCAAGCTGGTGATTGCACACCGCGAATCGTCGGTACCTTTCTCGTACATTGATACGCAGTCCGGCAAGCCGGTAGGCTATGCGATGGATCTGTGTTTGCGCCTGGCCGAAGTAGTGCGCAAGAAGACCGGCAAGAAAGACATGGAGGTCGAGTTCCTGGCGGTCACACCCGCCAACCGCATCGCCGTGATCGAGCAGGGCAAGGCCGACATGGAGTGCGGCTCCACCACCAACAACGCCGAGCGGCGGCAGAAGGTGGCCTTCACCATTCCCCATTTCATCACTGGCGCGCGGCTGCTGGTCAAGTCTTCGAGTCCCATCGACCGCGTGGAAGATCTCAATGGCAAAAAGCTGGTGTCCACCAAAGGCACCACCCCACTGAAAGCGGCGGACCAGGCCAACCGGGAGCGCCTGATGGGGATCTCCATCGTGGAGGCGGCCGACCACGCCAAGGCGGTCGATATGGTCGAGAAGGGCGAGGCCGATGCCTTTGTGATGGACGATGTGCTGCTGTATGGCCTGGCGGCCGGGCGGCCGGACCCCAAGGCGCTCAAGGTGGTGGGCCGCTTCATGACCACCGAGCCGCTGGCCATCATGCTGCCCAAGAACGACCCTGAGTTCAAGAAGCTGATTGACGAAGAGATGCGCCGCCTGATCACCAGCCGGGACATCTATCCGATCTATGACAAATGGTTCCAAAAACCCATCCCGCCGAACAACACGGTACTGAACCTCCCGGTCAGCTACTTGTTGCGCGACTTCTGGAAATACCCTACCGACCAAGTCCCGTTCTGACTAATATCCCGGTCGAGGTTTCTGTTTTTGGAGAACATGGCCTGCTGGCGTTGCCAGCACGGGCGAATCTCTAGAATCCCCCCCTTTTTAGCTTCACACACAAGGAGATACCAATGAAGAAGCATTTGCTCGCGGTTGCCGTGACCGCCCTGGCTGCAGGTAGCGCTTTCGCTCAAGCCACCGATACCCTGGCCAAGATCAAGGCCTCGGGTGCCGTGACGCTGGGCGTTCGCGAATCTTCCGGTCTTTCCTACACCCTGGGTAACGGCAAGTTTGTGGGCTTCCATACCGAAATGGGCGAAATCGTCCTGGCCGATATCCAGAAGCAACTGGGCCTGCCTAAGCTGGAAGTCAAGTACCAGCCCGTCACCTCGCAAAACCGCATTCCCCTGGTGACCAACGGTACTGTGGACCTGGAGTGTGGCTCCACCACCAACAACGCAGCCCGCCAGAAGGATGTGGCCTTTGCCGTGACCACTTACGTGGAAGAAGTGCGCACGGCCGTGAAGGCCAGTTCGGGCATCACGTCGATCAAGGACTTGAACGGCAAGACCATTGCTACCACCACGGGCACCACTTCGGTGCAGACCCTGCGCAAGCACGAGCGCGCTGGTGGCATCGACTTCAAGGAAGTCTTTGGCAAGGACCACGCTGACAGCTTCCTGATGCTGGAAACGGGCCGTGCTGACGCCTTCGTGATGGATGGCTCCATCCTGGCGGCCAACATCTCCAAGTCCAAGAACCCCGCCGATTACAAGATCGTGGGCGAAGTGCTGAACGTGGAACCCATCGCCTGCATGCTGCGCAAGGACGACGCGGGCTTCAAGAAGGCTGTGGACGATTCCATCAAGCGCCAGATCGCTGACGGTTCGCTGGCCAAGCTGTACGACAAGTGGTTTATGCAACCCGTGCCACCGACCAACACCAAGATCGGCCTGCCATTGTCTGACGCTACCAAGGCCGCGTGGGCATCGCCTAACGACAAGCCTATGGAAGACTACGCAAAGAAGTAATTTTCTGAACGCTTGTGCCCCTTCGGCCAAACGGTTTGAAGGGGCTTTTTTGTTGGGCTCGCAAAGGGTTGCGCCCAACGCAACACCAAGAATTTAAGGGGTGCTCCTATGAGTTGGGATTGGCAGGTGTTCTGCCAGGACACCATGGACAGGGAAGTCGTGCAAAGCTGCTTTGGCAAGGGCGGCGATATCACTTACCTGGACTGGATGCTGTCGGCCTGGGGCTGGACGGTGTCTGTTTCGCTGCTGGCCCTGGTGCTGGCTCTTGTGCTGGGTTCCCTGATCGGGACACTGCGGACCTTGCAGGACCGACCGATGATCGTGCGCCTGGGCAATGCCTGGGTGGAGCTGTTCCGCAATATTCCGTTGCTGGTGCAGATTTTTCTGTGGTACCACGTCCTGCCCAGCTTCTTTCCGGTTTTGAGAGGCGTTCCCGGCTTTGCGCTGGTGGTGCTGGCTTTGGGCTTCTTCACGTCGGCGCGGATTGCCGAGCAGGTGCGCTCTGGCATTCAGGCGTTGCCGCGTGGCCAGCGGTATGCCGGTTTGGCGGTGGGTTTCACCACGTTCCAGACCTACCGCTATGTGCTGCTGCCCATGGCATTTCGCATCATCATTCCGCCGCTGACCAGCGAGACGATGAATATCTTCAAGAACTCGTCCGTGGCGTTTGCCGTGTCGGTGGCAGAACTCACGATGTTCGCCATGCAGGCACAGGAAGAAACCTCGCGCGGTATCGAGGTGTACCTGGCGGTGACGAGCCTCTACATCATCTCGGCATTTGCCATCAACCGCATCATGGCCTTCATCGAGAAGCGCGCACGCATCCCCGGAATGGTCGTTTCTGGCGCGGCAGGAGGGGGGCATTGATATGAATCTCGACTTTTCCTTCTACAACTGGGACCTGATTTCCAACTTCGTGCTCAAGGGGCTGTATTTCAGCCTGTTGCTCACGTTCATCGCCACCATCGGTGGTGTGGTCTTCGGCACGGTGCTGGCGCTCATGCGTCTGTCGGGCAAGAAGTGGCTGGATGTGCCTGCCACCATCTACGTCAACGGCATGCGCAGCATTCCGCTGGTCATGGTGATCCTGTGGTTCTTCCTGCTGGTACCGGCCATCATTGGTCGCCCCATCGGTGCGGAAGTCTCGGCCATCATCACCTTCATCGCGTTTGAAGCGGCCTACTTCAGCGAGATCATGCGTGCCGGTATCCAGTCCATTCCGCGCGGCCAGGTGTATGCGGGCCAGGCGCTGGGCATGACGTATGGCCAGAACATGAAGCTCGTGGTGCTGCCCCAGGCGTTCCGCAACATGCTGCCGGTGCTGCTCACGCAGACCATCATCCTGTTCCAGGACACGTCGCTGGTGTATGCCATCGGTGCCTACGACATGCTCAAAGGCTTTGAAGTGGCGGGCAAGAACTTCGGTCGCCCCATCGAGGCCTACCTGGCTGCAGCCGTGCTGTACTTTGTGATGTGCTACGCGCTGTCCTGGGCGGTCAAGCGTCTGCACCAGAAGATCGCGATCATTCGCTGATGCAAAAGAGATTGGATTGAGGAAAAAGAAATGATCGAACTCAAGAACGTATCCAAATGGTATGGCCCGGTGCAGGTGCTCAACGAGTGCTCTGCCACCATCCAAAAGGGTGAAGTGGTGGTGGTGTGCGGCCCGTCGGGCTCGGGCAAGTCCACGCTGATCAAGACCATCAACGCGCTCGAACCCTTCCAGAAGGGCGAGATCACGGTGGACGGTATTGCGCTGCACGACCCCAAGACCGATCTGCCCAAGCTGCGCAGCCGCGTGGGCATGGTGTTTCAGCACTTTGAGCTGTTCCCCCACCTGTCGGTCACGGACAACCTGACCATTGCGCAGATCAAGGTGCTGGGCCGCAGCGCGGACGACGCCAAGAAGCGTGGCCTCAAGATGCTTGAACGCGTGGGCCTGATGGCGCACAAGGACAAGTTTCCGGGCCAGCTCTCCGGCGGCCAGCAGCAGCGCGTGGCCATTGCCCGTGCGCTGTCGATGGACCCCATCGTGATGCTGTTCGACGAACCCACGTCCGCGCTCGACCCCGAAATGGTCGGCGAAGTGCTGGACGTGATGGTAGGCCTGGCCAACGAAGGCATGACCATGATGTGCGTGACCCACGAAATGGGCTTTGCCCGCAAGGTCAGCAACCGCGTGATCTTCATGGACGTGGGCGGCAAGATCCTGGAAGACTGCTCCAAGGACGACTTCTTCAACAACCCCGATGCACGCCAGCCGCGTACCAAGGACTTTCTCAACAAGATCCTGCAGCACTGAGCTGCACCCGCATCGCAGCCTCCTGCAAGGGCGATGCGATGGCCGGTACAAAACACAAAAGGCGCCTCGGGCGCCTTTTTTTGTTTTGGTGCGGGCGGCGGAAGGTGGGGGTGAGGGCCTTCTATTCCGGAGGGGCTGCGCGTGTTGATCTGCAATATCCTGTGCTACCTTGGCAGGTGCTGCCGTCAACCTCTGTCCCGATGAACCTTGCTCTCCCGATGGCCCATCCCATGGCCGGTGGCTCCGATGCCTGCGTGCCTTGGGTGGCGTGGCTGTGCCTGCGCCTGGCCATGGCCTTGTTGCCTGGCGTGGTGGCAGCCCAGGCGGGCAAGCCTGCCGTGGCAACCAGCCCTGTACTCCCGCCGACGGTGATGGCCTGCGGACTGGCCTTCGAACTTCCCGTGCAGTACCGCATCACCAGACCGCGCCGCACCGAAGGATCGGGCGGGATGGGCGTGTGCGCTTTTGATGTGGTCCCCGCCATCAACCCGCCGAAGGTGCTGGAGTGCAAGAACAAGGACGAGGGGGGCTCGCCACCTTATAACGTCTGCGACTGGATTCTGAGTGGCGTAACGGACTGGCCCACCGTGCAGGTGGCACGCACCCGCATCGAGGTCGATCATCAGCCGATGGAGCCTTTCCAGTTTGAGGGTGGGGTCTGGCTGTTGCCCAAAGTGGGTGCAGAGGCCTTGGTGCGCACCAGGTTCTTTGGCAAGCGGGCCTATTTGGGCGAGGCGGTTGCAGGGAGCATCTGGTATCGCACCCGCATCAAGAAGTACGAGTCCATCCATGCAGGGGTCGGGAGCGTGGACGCTGTGCTCATGCAGCTCACACCTCAATTGGCGGTGGTGCTGGTGAGCCCGCCCACGGACAGCTCGGAAGGTGGTTTAGAGGCGTGCCGCATTTTCTGTGGGAGTCTGCGCGCCGCCGGGCGCCCCGCTGACGAGCCTTCCTCCAAAGGCGCGGTGTCCGCCCAGGGGGCCGCGCGGGGAAGCTCCCGAGCGAACTCGAATTGACAGGAATCTCACCACCATGCACAGCAATACCCCAGCGGCCGACAAATTTGCCTTTCCCGCGGACCTGCCGGTGCCGCAACCTCTGCGCGACCTCCTGCAGGCGTGCCCGCAGCTGCGCTACTCGTCCGCGAGCGTGAGTGGCTTCTTTGCCTTTCATGCAGAGCCGCCCCGTGCCGTGGCCCGCTACTTTGGCGGGGAAGGCCATGCCAGCGGACAGTTCGCGGCGCAGCAGCTCGGGGTCTTTGGCACCCAGCCAGACGGTGCTGCCATTGCGGTCTGGCGTGCTCCCCAGGGCGGAATGCCCGTGGTGTACCTCGGGTCCGAAGGCGGAGGGCGGGTGCTGGCCAGCGATGCCTTGCAGTTTCTGCGCTTGCTGGGCATCGGCTACGGCGAGTTTTCCCTCAGCGGCGACATGGACGATTCGCCCGAAGAGGGATCGGAGGTCGCCCGCGAGCTGCTGGAGTGGCTGGCGGGGCAGGGCCTGGCGGTGCCCCCGACCGGGGAAGACATCGTGTCCGAGGCGGAGCAGCGCTGGCCCGATTTCGATGGCTGGATCGAGGATGCCGTGCAAGGGCGGTTGCAGCAGTCGGCCTCTGGCAGCGCAGCCCCCGCAGCAGGGGCTGCGCATGCCCCCGCACCCGAAGGCGGTGGCAGCCCGTGGGTTCAGATGCTGGCCTGCATCGGCCGACGCATTGACGACCCTGTGGTGCGGCAGTGGCTCGCCAGCGTGGGGGCCAAGCCGCTCAAGCCCGCACGCCGCACAACAACAGGACCTACGTCACCTCGCAGTCCACCGGCATCGCGGTTTTTGCCGAGAGGGCCCCCAGACACCGAAGCCTGTGGCCCCCGGTCAGAGACGGGCGCGTCTGGCGCACCCATGTCGTGAGAATCCTCGTGCCGGCGCAGGCTGCCCAGGTGGTGCCTTTGCCCCAGGGGCTGTCGTGGCAGCACTTTCCAGGCACCGATGCAGACGATCCCTATGTGACCCAGCCTGTCAACGACATGCTGGAGATGATCCTGGAGCGCGACGGCGAAGGCCCCGGCATCGCCCGCGTTTTCGTGAAATTGCGCCAGGAGCTGGACTTCATCGAGGCCAGTGCCAGCTACGAAGAGACCCAACCCCTGGTCTATGTGGAAGGCGCGTTCTTTGCGACCTGGTGCGCGTTGCACGGCCTGCTCAACCCGCAGCGCTACCCGGACAGCGTGCTGGCACCTTGGCGAGCCCGTGTGGCCACACCATTGCAGTTTCTGCATGGTCCCTGCCAGCGCATTGTCTGGAGCAGCGACATCACCGACGAAGCGAATGGCTTCTGGGGCTACTACTACAAGGGCTTTGGTGCGCCCGACGACCAGCGCTGGCAGGCCGACATCCAGGCCGTGTTCGGTTCGTCCAACCACTTTCGCGACCCGGACGAGGCCCGGACTCCCGACAGCTGGGAGGCATTCGATGCCATCGCGCCAACGATTGCGATGCGATTTGCCGAGTGGCGCGCCACGCTGGCTGCTGGCTGACCGCCCTGGACGCCGGTTGGCAGGGTTTTTCGGGCCATATGCACAGGGCGCTGCCCGCTGGTGTGTCTGCCCCTGCTACTTGCGTGGGGGCTTGCGCGCCGGTGTGTCGTTCACGATGAGCTGCTGGTCCTCCACATCCTTCCACAGCGTGTCCCTGCGCTTGAGCGCCTCGGACACCTGCGCATGGCGAAGCTGCGCGACGGCCGAGACCAGGGCATTGCAGACGAAGAAGGCGGCGGTATACGAATCGAAGGGCGATGCGTTAGACGTGCGCACCTGCACGAGGTGTTGGGCCAGCGCCGCCAGCGGGGCGGCCGGGCTGTCGGTGATGGCCAGGACCTGCGCGCCCGCGTCGCGAAAGCGCTGGGCCACCTTCACCGGCCCGCTGGCGTAGCGGCGGATGCTGAAGACGAGCAGCGTGTCCTCGGGCTGCACCCACAGCAGCTGGTCGGTGGCTGCCACCGCCCCGGCACCCAGTTCCTGCACGCCAGGGCGGCACATGTTCAGGTGCAGCGCCAGCCAGGCGGCCACGGGGGCGCTGTTGATCTGGGCCAGCACGAAGATCCGCCCCTCGGTCTGGGCAATGCGCCGGGCCATCGCTTCGAATGCGACCATGTCCAGGCTGTCGCGCGTGGCGGTGATGTTGTGCTGGTCATGCAGCAGTGCATCGTCCACGCACTGCGGCAGGCTGCGCTCGGTGCCGATGGTCACCGGGGCGCGCTGGCCGGCCGTCTGCAGCAGGGCGGTGACTTCGCCGCGCGCCTCGCGCTGAGCCTCGGCATAGCTGGCGTAGCCCAGCTTGGCGAACAGCCGCACCACGGTCGACGCGCTGGTGCCATTGCGCGCGGCCAGGGCTGTGGCCGACTCGAGCAGTGCGTGCGGGTAGTCGCGCCCCAGGGCTTCGGCCAGAGCGCGTTCGCTGACGGTCAGCTCCGCGCTCTGCCGCGCCAGGCGCTCGGTCAGCAAGCCTGTGGATGTTTGCAATGATGATTTCATTGATGTCTCTTTTGTGAAAAACGTATTGCAAACACGGGCGACGCGTGCAACACTTCAACCCAGATTCGCGCCCCGATTCCGGGGCCAACCCCGAGGATTGAGATGCAGGATACCCTTGAAAACCAAGGCCTGGCGGTGCGCCAGCGCATTCTGGACTGGCTCGCCAGCCAGTCCCAAGCCATGCAAGACCTGTTGCAGAAAGTCGTGGACATCGACAGCGGCAGCCGTGACGAGGCGGGTGTGACGGCCGTGGCCACTGCCCTGCGCGAGCGGCTGGAGGCTGCCGGCGTGGCCGTGCAGTTCGAGCCCGTGCCAGGCTATGGCGTGCTGCTGCATGCCCACGTTCCCGGCGCCGCCGACGGCCCGCCCATCGTGCTCATGGGCCACATGGACACCGTGTTCCCCGCCGGCACCGTGGCGCGCCGCCCCTTCCGCGTGGCGGACGGCCGTGCCTACGGCCCCGGCGTGGCCGACATGAAGTCGGGCCTGGTGATGAACGTGTTCGTGGCCGAGGCGTTTGCGCGCTGCGGCGGGCTGAAGGGGCCGCTGCAGCTGTTCTTCTCGTGCGACGAGGAGATCGGCTCACCCGTCACGCGCGAGCGCATCATGGCCAAGGCGCGCGGCGTCAAGGCGGTGCTCAATGCCGAGCCGGGCCGCGTCAGCGGCAACCTGGTGACAAGCCGCAAGGGCTCGATGGTGGTGGAGTTCGAGGTGGAGGGCGTCGCCGCCCATGCCGGCATCAACCACGCCGCAGGCGCGAGCGCCATCGAGGCCCTGGCCCGCAAGATATTGGCACTGCACGCGCTGACCGACCCCGCCACGGGCACCACCGTCAACGTAGGCGTGGTGCACGGCGGCATCGTGCCCAACATGGTGGCGCCGCACGCCAAGGCCGAGGTGGACCTGCGCTTCACCTCCGACACCGACCCGGAGGCACTGCTGCAGAAGGTGCGCGCCATCGTGGAAGAGGAATCCGTGCCGCGCACCCAAGGCCGCATCACCGAATCGCGCCGCACGCTGCCCATGAAGCCCACGCCCGACGCGCTGCTGGCGCTGTACCAGCGCGGCGCCCTGTCGCTGGGCTTCGAGGTGCAGGGCGAATTCACCGGCGGCGCGGCCGACAGCGGCCTGACCGCATCGGTAGGCGCGCCCACGCTGTGCGGCACCGGCCCCGTGGGCGGCCACCCGCACACCGAGCGCGAGTACTGCGAGCTGTCCACCTTCGTGCCGCGTGCGCAGGCGGTGGCGCTGGCGGTGCTCGACCACCCCTGATCGATCCATTCCGCGAACCTGCGCTCGTCCGCACAAGCCTGCCAATGCCGCTGCGCGCAGGCTCCATCCCCATCCCAGTTTCCTGAAAGAAGACCCATGCCATTTGCTTCGCAATCTCCCCGCCGTCGTGTTCTTTCCGCCAGCCTGGCGCTGGGCCTGGCGGCCGTGGCCGGCTTGGCGCCGCTGGCGGTGCAGGCCGACGAGAAATACCCTTCGCGCCCGATCACGCTCGTGGTGCCGTTCCCGCCCGGCGGCTCGGTGGACATCATGGCGCGCCAGTATTCCGAGCCACTGTCCAAGGTGCTGGGCGTGCCCATCGTGGTGGAGAACCGCGCCGGCGCAGGCGGATCGGTGGGCGCGTTGTATGTGGCGCGCGCCAAGCCCGACGGCTACACGCTGGTCGTGTCGTCGCAAAGCAGCCACCTGGCCAACCCGCTGACCCAGCCCAAGGTGGGCTACGACCCGGTCAAGGATTTCGAGAACATCGCCATCCTGGGCCGCCAGCCCAACGCGCTGGTGGTGCACAGCAGCCTGCCGTTCAAGACGTTCGCCGAGTTCGTGGCCTACGCCAAGAAGAACCCCGGCAAGCTCAACTACGGCAGCGGCGGCGTGGGCAGCATGGGCCAGCTCAACGTCGAGATGTTCAAGGCCGCGACCGGTGCGTTCACCACCCACATTCCCTACCGTGGCGGCACGCCGCTGATCACCGCGGTGCTGGCCAACGAGGTGCAGTTCATCCTCGACAACCTGGTCATCATGCTGCCCCACGTCCAGGCGGGCAAGGTGCGCGCCCTGGCAGTGGCCGCCGACCAGCGCCTGCCGCAACTGCCCGATGTCCCCACCATGGCCGAGGTCGGCTACCCCGAGCTCAACCTCACGTCGTGGACCGGCCTGGCCGCGCCCGGCGGCACGCCCGACGCCGTCGTGCAGACCTTGTACAAGGCCGTGCGCCAGGTTGCAACGTCACCCGCCATGGTGGCCAACCTCAAGGAGCGCGGCGTGATCGTGCCGGAAGAGATGGCGCCGGCCGCGTTCGAGAAGATGATGTCCGAGCGCCTCGTGAAATTCGGCGAGGTGGTGCGCAAGGCTGGCATCACGGCCGAATGAGCGCCGGGACGCTTGGTCTTTGAGTGTTTTTGGCTGTCAGCGCTTATCTGGTAAGCGCTGACAGCTATAAAAATGATAGTTTTCAAGCCGATGGGACAATGCTGCCCATGACAGCCGCACACCCCACCCCCATCGACACCCTCACCATCACCCGCCCCGACGACTGGCACCTGCACGTGCGCGACGGCGAGCCGCTGCACACTGTGGTGCCGCACACGGCCGCCCAGTTTGGCCGCGCGATCATCATGCCCAACCTGCGCCCGCCCGTGACCACGGCCGAGCAGGCCCTGGCCTACAAACAGCGCATCCTGGCCGCCGTTCCTGCCGGTGTGCAGTTCGAGCCGCTGATGACGCTGTACCTCACCGACAACCTGCCCGCCGACGAGATCGCGCGCGCCAAGGACGCGGGCGTGGTGGCCTGCAAGCTCTATCCCGCCGGCGCCACCACCAACAGCGACGCGGGCGTGACCGACCTGCGCAAGACGTACAAGACGCTCGAAGCCATGCAGAAGGCAGGGATGCTGCTGCTGGTGCACGGCGAGGTGACCAGCAGCGATATCGACCTGTTTGACCGCGAGGCCGTCTTCATCGACCAGCAGCTCATCCCGCTGCGCCGCGACTTCCCCGAGCTCAAGATCGTCTTCGAGCACATCACCACCAAGGACGCGGCCGACTACGTGCAGGCGTCCGACCGCTTCACGGCCGCCACCATCACCGCGCACCACCTGCTGTACAACCGCAACGCGATCTTCGTCGGCGGCGTGCGCCCGCACTACTACTGCCTGCCCGTGCTCAAGCGCGAGACGCACCGCGTGGCGCTGGTGGAGGCCGCGACCAGCGGCTCCGCCAAGTTCTTCCTGGGCACCGACAGCGCCCCGCACCCCGCGCACCTCAAGGAGCACGCCAGCGGCTGCGCCGGCTGCTACACAGCGCACGCCGCGATGGAGATGTACGCCGAAGCGTTCGACAACGCCGGTGCGCTGGACAAGCTCGAAGGCTTTGCCAGCTTCCACGGCCCCGACTTCTACAGCCTGCCGCGCAACACCGGCACCATCACCCTGCGCCGCGAGTCCTGGACGCCGCCCGAGAGCTTCGTCTTCGGCGAGGCCAACCTCAAGCCCCTGCGCTCTGGTGAAGCGCTGCCGTGGCGGCTGGTGTAAGCCCGCCCACCCCCACGTTGCCGGGCGCGATCGACTGGAGCGCTCCCTGGCTGGCGCCGTGGCGCGCCAGGGGCCAGCCCGTGGCGCAGCAGGTGCAGGGCGGCAGCCCGGTCGGTCAAGCGCTGCAGGCCGCGGTGCCAGGGGCTGCGCCGGTGGTGTTCGCCGCCCAGTCCGAGCTGCCCGACGGCACGGCCTACGAGCAGTACATCTGGGACACCCGCCGCGTCCCCACCCGCGACAACCTGCACGACTTCTTCAACGGCCTGGTGTGGCTGCACTTCCCGCACACCAAGCGCCGCCTGAACCAGTTGCAGGCCCAGGCCATCGCTGCCGACGGCGTGCAGGCCGTGCGCGGGCCGCTGCGCGATGCGCTCACGGTGTTTGATGAAAACGGTGCGCTGTTGCAGGCGCCGGATGCCCTGTGGGATGCGCTCAATGCGCGAGACTGGCAGCGCCTGTTCATCGACCTGCGCCCGCTGTGGGGCCAGGCCCGGCTGGTGCTGTTCGGCCATGCGCTGCTCGAAAAGCTGGTTTTCCCGCGAAAACCGATGGTGGCGCACGTATTCAAAGCACCAATAGCTATCGAATCCATAGCGAATGTGGATGTTTGGCTGGCAGGGGCGGTTGAGGCAACTGCATGGGCCACCAAGCCCTTCACGCCGCTTCCCGTGCTGGGCGTACCCGGCTGGTGGCCCGCCAACGAAGCGCCGGGCTTCTATGCCGATGCGCAGGTATTCCGGCCCTTGCGGGCAGCGTCCTTTTCCTAATTCCCGTCAAGGCTTGTGTGATAAGGCCCTGGCCGGGGTTTGCACCTACCATAGCGCGATGAAATCGCGGCCATGGGGGCTGCCCGGGGCTCGCAGTGGCCCCGCAGGCCGGGGGCGGCGCTTGAAGCGCAGCCGCCGGGCCCCATCTGAGCCAGCAAACACTTGTTGTTGTTTACCCCACGGAGAACCCATTCCATGAAGCGGATCCTTTTGTTTGTGATGACCAACCTGGCCGTCGTTGTCGTGCTGGGGGTGGTGGCCAGCCTGCTGGGCGTCAACCGCTACCTCACGGCCAACGGGCTGAACCTGGGCGCGTTGCTGGGCTTCGCGCTCGTCATGGGCTTTGGTGGCGCGATCATCTCGCTGCTTATCAGCAAGCCCATGGCCAAGTGGACCTCGGGCGTGCGCGTGATCGACGGCTCCGGCTCGCCCGACGAGCGCTGGATCGTCGAGACCGTGCGCAAGTTCGCCACCGAAGCCAAGATCGGCATGCCCGAAGTCGGCATCTTCGAGGGCGACCCCAATGCGTTTGCCACGGGCGCGTTCAAGAACTCGGCCTTGGTGGCGGTGTCCACCGGCCTGCTGCAAGGCATGACGCGGGAAGAGGTCGAGGCCGTGATCGGCCATGAGGTGGCCCACATCGCCAACGGCGACATGGTCACCATGACCCTGATCCAGGGCGTGATGAACACCTTCGTCGTGTTCCTGTCGCGTGTCATCGGCTACGCGGTCGACAGCTTCCTGCGCAAGAACGACGAGAGCAGCTCGGGCCCCGGCATCGGCTATTACGTGACCACCATCGTGCTCGACATCCTGCTGGGCTTCGTGGCCGCCATGATCGTCGCCTGGTTCAGCCGCCAGCGCGAGTTCCGTGCCGACGCGGGCGCCGCCCAGCTCATGGGCCGCCGTCAGCCGATGATCAACGCACTGGCCCGCCTGGGCGGCATGCACCCGGCTGAGCTGCCCAAGAGCATGGCCGCCATGGGCATTGCCGGTGGCATTGGCAAACTGTTCAGCACCCACCCGCCCATCGAAGAGCGCATTGCCGCACTGCAGAACGCACAGCAGCAAGGCTGATCCGGTTGGGCTTTGTGCCCTGGCCCTTTGAGGCCGCTGCAGGGGCTCCTGCAGCGGCCTTTTCATTGGGGGGGAGGGACCGGCGGTCTTGTGGGAAGGCTCAAGGGCTTGTAACCTTTTGTCGATAAGCTGGTGGTGACCCGGGCCCGCATGCTGCGCGGCGCGCAGCTGCATCACTGATCATCATTCCCACGAGAGCACTTCATGTCCATTTCCCACGCACGTGTTGCGGTCCGCCTGGCCCTGGCCTTTGGCGTTGTCTGCCTGGTCATGTCGCTTTCAGCCGCCGTCGGTATCTGGCGGCTGGCGGGGTTGCAGGACATCGCCGACGACCTGGGCGGCGCATCGTCCGAACGGGCGCTATTGGCGCGCGAGCTGCACGCCATCGTGGTGCTCAGCTCCGTACGGGCCGAAACCCTGCTGGAAATCGACAACCCCGCCTACGCTGCGCGCATCGATGCCGACCGCAAGGTCACGTCGGCCCGGTCGTCCGAAGTGCGCAAGCGGCTGGACGAACTGGCGGCGGACCCGGAGTCCCAGGCTCTGTTCGATGCCATTGACAAGGCAGGCAATGGTTTTCGCACGGTGCGGGACGACCTCGTCAAACGCCGCAAGGACGGCGAGGCCCTGCCGCCCGACGCCATTGCCACGCGCCTGCGCCCGGCGGCCGACGCCTACGCCGCCTCGGTGAACAAGCTGGCCGATTTCCAGCGCCAGCGCGTCGCCGAGGCCCGAGAGGCCGCCGCCCGCAGCGAGCGCCAGGGCATCACCCTGCTGGCGGCGGGCTCCGTGGTCGGGTTGCTGTTGAGCCTGGCCTGCGCCTGGCTGCTGTCGCGCTCCATCCTGCAGCCGCTGGCCCATGCGTCCGAAGTCACCGACCGCATTGCCGAGGGCGACCTCACCTCACCGGTGCCAGCGCTGCAGGCGGGCAGCCGCGACGAACTGCAGGCCTTGCTGGCGCGCCTCGCTGGCATGCAGGCACGGCTGGCGGAACTGGTGGTGGGCATGCGCCAGGCCAGTACCTCGGTGGCCGGCGCCAGCAGCGAGATCGCGGCGGGCAACGCCGACCTGTCGGCCCGCACCGAACATACGGCCTCCAACCTCGAAGAGATCGCCGCCAGCATGGAGGAACTGCTGGCCACCGTGCGCCACAGCGCCGACGCCGCTGCGCAGGCCAGCACCCTGGCCACCGGTGCCAGTGGCGTGGCCCAGCGCGGGCGTGAGGCCGTGGACCGCGTGGTGGGCACCATGGACGGCATCGCGCTGTCGTCGCGCCGCATTGCCGACATCACCAGCGTGATCGATGGCATTGCCTTCCAGACCAACATCCTTGCGCTGAACGCCGCCGTGGAAGCGGCGCGCGCGGGTGAGCAGGGCCGGGGTTTTGCCGTGGTCGCCAGCGAGGTGCGCAGCCTGGCGCAGCGTTCCGCCACGGCGGCCAAGGAGATCGGGGGCCTGATCAGCGACAGCGTGCGGCAGGTGGACGAAGGCACCAAGCTGGTCCACGCAGCAGGCGGCACCATGGGCGAGATCGTGAACTCGGTGCAGCAGGTGGCCACCATCATTGGCGAGATCAGCACCGCGGCACGCGAGCAGACCACGGGCCTGAGCCAGGTGGGCGAGGCGGTCTCGCAGCTTGACCAGATGACGCAGCAGAACGCCGCACTGGTCGAAGAATCGTCCGCCGCCGCGCAGGGCCTGCGGGTGCAGGCGCAACAGTTGGCCGAACTGGTGGAGGCGTTCCGGTTGCCCTCGGGGTCCTCGGCAGTGGCGCTGCGCTAGTTGGGTGCTGCCGCCGCCACACTGCGCGACGCAATGGCCGTAGGGGCGGTGTGGGCCAGCCCGCTCTGTGCTCTGTGCTCAGCGCGCAGCCACATCCACCCGCCAGCGCCTGCGCGGCGCGCGCAGCGCATGGCGCTTGCGGTATTCGGTCGGCGCCATGCCGGTGTAGCGCGCAAAGATGCGCCTGAAAGCCGCCGGATCGGCGTAGCCGCACGCCACGGCAACGCTGGGCACGCTCTCCAGCGTCACTTCCAGCATCACCTTGGCGCGGTGGCATCGCAGGCCGTGCAGGTAATCGAGCGGTGACTGCGACAGCTCCTGCTGAAAGTGCCGCAGCAGCGTGCGGGGGCTCACCGAGGCGGCTTCGGCCAGCCGGGCCAGCGAGTAGGGCTGGTCCAAATGGGCCTCCATCCAGGCAATGGCGCGCGCCAGCGTGCTGTCGCGGGTGGCCGGGATGTGCTGCTGTGCGTTGGCCTGCACGGCCGCGCGGGCACGCTGGTGGTCGGGTGCCATCACGCTCTCGCAGGCGGCGGCCAGCTCTTCGCCCAGTGCATGCCGCACCAGGGCGACGGCCAGCAGGTTCACGCTCTGCGGCAGCGCGCAGCTGATCCAGGGGCCGTCGTCCGACAGGTCCTGGCCCAGGCTCAGGCCCACCTCCGGAAAGTCCCGCTCAAACCCTGCGATGTAGAACCAGGGCAGGCTGGCCTTGCGCCCGTTCAGCCGTCCGCTTTGCGCTGCCAGCCACGCGCCATTGCCCACGGTGAGCAGCTTTTGCCCGGCATCGAGCGCAATGCCCAACTGCCGCGACAGCGCGCCGTGCCGGCCCGCCACCGTGCGAATGCTCGGAATGTCGGCGGCGTGGATCGACGCAATGAACAGCGCGTGGGCGGGGGCGGTGTCTGCTGCCGTGTCTTCCGCTGGGGTGTAGGCCGCCAGGGGCCCGGGCAAGGGTGGCAGGGGCAGCCCTTGGGCATCCAGCAGCCGCCAGGCCATGCGCGGCGCCGTTGCCCCCATGCGCAAGCCGGCCAGAAGGTTGGCGCCGCGCAGCAGGTCGATGAACTGCAGCGCGTTGCCCGCGGCGGACTCAGGCAGCAGCGGAATGTCCACGCGAAAAACCGGGGGCCTGGAATCGCCCGAAGGCGAGGACAAAGATGGCGATGGCATGGCGGTATTGGCTCGTTGGATGGCCATTTTCGCTTGTCACCAAGGCCGTGTCGGCTTTTAGCATGAACGTGCTTTTTGCTCCCTGCCCCGGCCTTGCAAGCTGTCACCCACCCTACGGATCTGCCCCATGCACAAACCCCTTTCCGCCATCGCACTTGCCGCAGGCCTTGCCGCCAGCGGGCTGAGCGCCGTTTCTTCGGCCCACGCACAGGCGCTGGATGCCGCCGGCCTGCAGGCCATTGATGCGGCCGTGAACGCCGTGGCCCCCAAGATGGTCGGCTGGCGCCGCGACATCCACGCACACCCCGAACTGTCGGGCCAGGAAGTGCGCACCGCCAAGCTGGTGGCCGAGCACTTGAAGAAACTGGGCATGGAAGTGCAGACCAACGTGGGCGGCACCGGCGTGGTGGGCACGCTGCGTGGTGGCCTGCCGGGCAAGGTGGTGGCGCTGCGTGCCGACATGGACGCGCTGCCCGTGCCCGAGAACACCGGCCTGCCCTTCGCGTCGAAGGTGAAGGCCAACTACCTGGGCAAGGAAGTGCCCGTGATGCACGCTTGCGGCCACGATGCCCACGTGGCCATGCTCATGGGCGCGGCCGAGGCGCTGGCCGGCATGAAAGCCAAGTTGCCTGGCACCATCAAGTTCATCTTCCAGCCTGCCGAGGAAGGCGCGCCGGTGGAGCCCGATGCGACCGGCAAGGTGCCCAGCTTTGGCGCCAAAGCCATGGTGGAGGAAGGCGCGATGAAGGACGTGCAGGCCATCTACGGCCTGCACATCACGGCCAACCTGCCTGCGGGTGTGGTGGGCTACCGCAGCGGACCGCTGATGGCGGGCTCCGACAGCCTGAAGATCCTGATCGAAGGCCGTGGCGGCCACGGTTCATCCCCCTGGAACGCGGTGGACCCCGTGGTGGCCGCGAGCCAGGTGGTGCTGGGTTTGCAGACGGTGGTCAGCCGCCAGCTCAATATCAGCAAGGAGCCGGCCGTCATCACCATCGGCTCCATCCAGGGCGGTACGCGCTACAACATCATTCCCGACAACGTCGAGATGATGGGCACCCTGCGCACCTTTGACGAGGAAATGCGGCAGGAAGCCTTGAAGCGCATCACCACCACGGCCGAGTCCATTGCCCTGTCGAGCGGCGCCAAGGCCAAGGTGGTGTTCGGCCCCGTGGCCTACCCGGTCACCAGCAACCCCGCCGAATTGACGGCAGCCTCGCTGCCAGCACTCAAGCTCGCCATGGGTGGCAAGGCCATGATCATCCCCAAGGTCAGTGGCTCGGAAGACTTCTCGGAATTCCAGAAGGTGGCGCCGGGCTTCTTCTACTTCCTGGGCGCACCGCCCAAGGGTGCGGACTTCAACAAGGCCCCGTCCAACCATTCGCCGCTGTTTGACATCGACGAAGACCAACTGCCCGTGGGGGCCCGCTCGCTGGCGGCGCTGGCCGTGGACTTTTTGCAGCGCAAGTAAGCGATGCCACTGGCCTGCACCGCCGGGAGGCAGGTCAGCCCGCTACGCCCAGCAGGCTCCGGGCGACGGCCTCGCCGACCTTGATGCCGTCCACCCCGGCCGACAGAATCCCGCCCGCGTAGCTCGCCCCTTCACCCGCCGGGTACAGCCCGGCGGTGTTCAGGCTTTGCAGGTTCTCGCCCCGGCCGATCTTGAGCGGCGACGAGGTGCGCGTTTCCACGCCCGTCAGCACCGCGTCGTGCATGTCAAAGCCCTTGATCTTGCGGCCGAACGCGGGCAGCGCCTCGCGCAGCGCCTCGATGGCGTAGGCGGGCAGGGCGGCGTGCAGGTCCCCCAGCGCTACGCCGGGCTTGTACGACGGTTCCACATCGCCGAGCTGCCTGGACGGCGTGCCCTGGATGAAGTCGCCCACCAGCTGGCCCGGCGCGCTGTAGTCACGCCCGCCCAGCACAAAAGCATTCGATTCGAGTTGGCGCTGCAGCACGCTGCCCGACAGCGGGTGAAATTGCCCGGCAGCCAGACGCTCCACACCGTAGGTCTGGCCCAGGTGCGTTTCAAACGCTGCGGGGTCGGTGGGGTAGTCGCGCGGGTCAATGCCCACCACCATGCCCGCGTTGGCGTTGCGCTCGTTGCGCGAATACTGGCTCATGCCGTTGGTGACCACACGGTTCGGCTCACTGGTGGCGGCCACCACGGTGCCGCCGGGGCACATGCAAAAGCTGTACACCGCGCGCCCATTGGCCGCGTGGTGCACCAGCTTGTAGTCGGCCGCGCCCAGCAGTGGGTGGCCCGCGTGGCGGCCCCAGCGGGCGCGGTCGATCACGCCCTGCGGGTGCTCGATGCGAAAGCCGATGGAAAAGGGCTTGGCCTCCATGGCCACGCCGCGCTCGTACAGCATGGCAAAGGTGTCGCGTGAGCTGTGGCCCAGGGCCATCACCACGTGGTCGGCGCGCAAGTCGGTGGTCTCGCCCGTGGCCTGGTTCAGCACCTTCAGGCCACGCAGGTGGCGCTCGCCTTGGGCATCGTTCTCCACGATCACATCCGTCACGCGCTGCTCGAAGCGGATCTCGCCACCCAGCGCAATGATCTGCTCGCGCAGGTTCTCCACCACCTTCACCAGCTTGAAGGTGCCGATGTGCGGGTGGGCGACGTACAGGATTTCTTCTGGGGCGCCCGCCTTCACGAACTCGTTCATCACCTTGCGGCCCAGGTGGCGCGGGTCCTTGATCTGGCTGTAGAGCTTGCCGTCGCTGAAGGTGCCTGCGCCGCCTTCACCAAACTGCACATTGCTTTCGGCATGCAGCTCGCGCTTGCGCCACAGGCCCCAGGTGTCCTTGGTGCGTTCGCGCACGGGCTTGCCGCGCTCCAGCACGATGGGCTTGAAACCCATCTGCGCCAGCACCAGTGCCGCAAAGATGCCGCAGGGGCCAAAGCCCACCACCACGGGGCGGAGGGGCAGGTCGGCAGGCGCCTGGCCCACGGGGTGCCAGGCCATGTCGGGCGTCGGCTGAACGTGCGGGTTGCCCGCGAACTGCGTGAGCAGCGCGGCTTCGCGCGCGGGCTGGACCAGGGTGATGTCCACGATGTACACCGCCAGCAGGTCTACCTTGCGCGCATCAAAGCTGCGCTTGAAGACATGCAGATGGGCGATATCGGCATCTGCCAGGCCCAGAATGTGGGTGGCAGCGGCGCGCAGGGGCGCCTCGGGGGCTTCGGCCACGGTGAAGGGCAGCCGGATTTCGGAGAGTCGGATCATGTTCTTGCGGGCCCGTGTCGATCGGGCGGGTTGCAATGGCGTGGGGCCGCGATGATACGGGGTGTGTGCTGCGGATGGAATCCCGGGTGGGAAAGTTGCGTGGAGCCGTTTGCCTAAAAACTATCAAATTAATAGCTGCTAGCGCTTTATAGATAAGCGCTGGAGGCATATTTGACTCATATTTTTTGGTCTGAAGTGCTTTCAGCGTCCGGGTCTGCCTGCTGGCGCCAACGCAGCTCTGTCACGCCGAACGCTGCGGCCGCCAGCACCAGCGGCCCAAAGTAATACAGCGCCCGGTAGGCCAGCAGCGCCGCCAGCACTTCTTCTTGCCCCAGCGTGTCGGCGGCCAGCAGCGCCACGCCCACGGCCTCCAGCACACCCAGGCCGGCGGGCACGCGCAACACCAGCCCGGCCACGGCCCCCAGGAGCACAGTGGCCAGCGCGGCGGGATAGCTCACCTGGTGTTGCAACACCGTCCACAGCGCGGCACCCATCAGCATCCAGTTGGTGGCCGACGCGGCCACCTGCCACAGCGCCACGGGCCAGCGGGGCAGCGGAAACGCGTGACCGCGCAGCGTGAGTGCGCGCCCGCTGCGCAGCGCACACAGCGCCACGTAGGCCACGGGCAGGCTGCCCAGCACCGTCCCGCCCAGGCGCCACTGCCAGGGCTCCACCGCCCAACCCGCCACCGCAGGCGGCTGCCACAGCCAGGCCAGCACACCCGCGAGCAGCAGGTAGCCCACCCAGTTCGTCAGGATGCTGGTGCCCACCACCTGGCCGATGGTGCCCGGGTCCACGCCGCGCCTTGCATACAGCCGGTAGCGCACGCCGACACCGCCAATCAGCGAACCCAGGTTGAGCGTGAACGGGTAGCTGGTCATGGCAATGCCCAGCGTGGTGGCGCGCGGTAGCCGGTGGCCGCTGCAATGGCGGCCCACCCAGTCAAAGCTGCCGTAGGTGAAGTGGCTCAGCAACGCCAGCGCACCGCCCATGGCCAGTGCGGTGCTGGGCAGGTCGCGCAGGGCTTGCAGCACGGCGGGCCAGTCCACCGTGCGCGCTTGCCGAAAGATCAGCCAGGCCACCGTCGCAAAAAAAGCGGCGGCGACCCCCCGGGTGGCCCAGGGCCACCAGGCCTGCCGCGGCCAGTTGCGCCAGCCGTGCTGGCTGGTTTTGCGCCGTGGCGCCTCCATGGCGTCGGTGTCGGCGAGCAGCGTGGGGGTGGCCATGGTGGGGACGCCCGGTGTTGTCAGGCGGTTGCGCTGCCGGTGGGTTCTGCGGCCGCAGTGCCCGGGTTGGCCAGCGTGATCGTGGGCTGGTGCTTGGGCAGCCAGCCCGCCCATGCCGGGAACCAGCGCATGAGGTGGAAGACCGCATAGCTGCGCAGCAGACGCAGGCCATTCCACCGGCCGGGTGCGACAGCTTCAATCTGCTTGCAGCTGTTCTCCATCAGGTGCGAGAGACGGCCATACAGGTGGTCGTTGAAGGCACGGTCGCGGATGATCACGTTGGCTTCGAGGTTCAACGACAGGCTCAGCGGGTCGAGATTGCTCGAGCCCACGGTGGACCAGTCGTCGTCCACCAGCGCCACCTTGCCGTGCAGCGGGCGGTCGCAGTATTCATAAATGCGGACACCCGCGCGCAGCAGATGGTCGTAAAGCAGGCCGGCCGCCGTTTTCACGATGGGCATGTCGGGCTGGCCTTGCAGGATCAGCCGCACATCCACACCACGTTTTGCGGCGCGCCGCATCTCGCGGATGAAACGGTAGCCGGGGAAGAAGTAGGCGTTGGCAATCACTACCCGGTGGCGCGCAGACCGCAGGGCAACGCGGTAGTGGCGCTCTATGTCGCTCTGGTGGTCATGGTTGTCGCGGGTCACAAAAATGGCGTGTGCGGTGCCCGGGTGGGACTGGCTGGCGGCGCTTGCGGCTGGATGGCGCTTGCGCTCATTGCGGTAGAGCACCGCCTCGCGTGTGAAATGCTGCATCTGCGCCACGATGGGCCCGCGCACCTGCACGGCATAGTCCTGCTTGGCCTCGGGGCCAAAGTCCGCCACGTGGTCGGCCGAATAGTTGATGCCGCCGATGAACCCCAGCTCGCCGTCCACCACCACAATCTTGCGGTGCATGCGGCGCAGCATGTTCAGGCGCTGCCCCAGGAAGCGGCGGCCCGGGTCAAAGATGCGAAAGCGCACGCCCGCATCGACCAGGCTGCCCACAAACGTGTCTGGCAGATCGGGCGAGCCAAAGCCATCCACCAGCACATGCACCTCCACGCCGCGCCGGGCTGCGGCCAGCAGGGCCGCGTGCAGTTCCTGCCCGATCTTGTCGTCGAACAGGATGAAAGTCTCCAGCATCACTTCGCGCCGGGCCTTGGTGATGGCGTTGAACACACGGGGGAAAAAATCCTCGCCGTTTTCCAGCAACTCGAACTGGTTCCCCGGCACCCAGCGGGACGAGCGCGGCAGGCTGAAGGCAGGGCGTTTCATAGCAGGATCTCCGCCGCCAGTGGCGCATGGTCCGAGAGCTTGTCCCAGGGCTTTTTGGGCAGCGCCACGGGGGAATGCACGGCGGCGTTGCGCACATAGATGCGGTCCAGTGCCAGCAGCGGCATGGCAGCCGGAAAGGTGCGAACCGGGCGGCCAAAGGCCTGCACAAAAACTTCCTGCAAGCCCGCCTCGCGGTGCAGGATGTCGTGTGCCCGGTTGCGCCAGTCGTTGAAGTCACCGGCCAGCACCACGGGCTCGTTGGCCGGAAAGCTGCGCAGCAGATCGCACACATGCATCAGCTGCCGCTGCCGGTGGGATTCCTGCAGGCCCAGGTGCACGCAGACTGCATGCACCGGCAGATGGTGTCCGGGCGGCTGCAGGACGCAATGCAGCATGCCGCGCCGCTCGGGACCACTGATCGAGATGTCGTGGTTCTCGTAGTGCGTGATCGGAAACTTGGACAGCAGGGCGTTGCCGTGGTCGCCGTTGTCATACACCGCATTGCGGCCGTAGGCGTATTGCGACCAGATGGTGTCGGCCAGGAACTCGTAGTGCGGCACCTGCGGAAAGTTGGCGAACCGGCTGGCGTGCCGGTGGTGGGTGCCCAGCACTTCCTGCAGAAAGACCAGGTCTGCCGCGACGCCCCGCACGGCCTCGCGCAGCTCGTGCAGCATGAAGCGCCGGTTGAAGGTGGTGAAGCCCTTGTGCACGTTCACGGTGAGCACCTTGAACGCAATGGGCTGTGATGGGATGGTGTCCATGGGCAAACAATCGTTGTGGGGCCCTTCGGCGTGGGCGCCGCCAGGGGCGGGCCGAAGGGTGAAACGATTGTTGGGGCCGCAGTACGCCGCCGCTGTAGGACGGCTGGCCGTGGGTTTGTGCTGCGCTGGCCGAAAAAGGCTTTCGGCCCCTGACCCCGTGTCTTAGAACGTGTTCACGATCTCCCAGGAGTCGCGCAGCGGCCTTGGCGGGATGGGATGCTAGGCGCGGTGCGCAGCCAATAGCCCGGCTATTGGCAAGCGCCGCAACGCCGCAGACCGCCCGCCAAGACCGCTGCCCGAAGGGGTGGAGCGAAATCGGGCGATTGGACGCCCCGGCTGCTTGCATGGGCATGAGCCCATGCGGCGCATCCGAAGCATCCACTCCTCCCGATTGCGCTCCAACGTGACCCCTGCGAGATCGTGAACACGTTCTTAGCTGCGTGCCGGGTTCAGGGCTGGCACCAGGGGCTAGCCACCCCCGCACCTTGGAAACTGGCGCACCCCAGGCCAGTGCACCCGTGGAACTGGCTCTGCCAGGCTACCCGGTGCGTCCCCCTGGGGGCTGAGACGCCACGGCTCCAAGCCTGCCTGCGCAGGCTTGGAGGGCATCGAAGAGACACCGCCTCTGGCGGTGGCACCAAGCGGTTGCGCCTCAGGGGGCAACTTATGCAGGCAGGAACCCCTCCACCGACAGGTAACGCTCGCCCGTGTCGTAGTTGAAACCCAGCACCTTGGCGCCCGCAGGCAGCTCGGGCAGCTTCTGTGCAATGGCGGCCAGTGTGGCGCCCGACGAAATGCCCACCAGGATGCCCTCTTCGCGCGCAGAGCGGCGTGCGTATTCCCGGGCTGGTTCGGCATCGACCTGGATCACGCCGTCGAGCAGGCTGGTGTCGAGGTTCTTGGGGATGAATCCTGCGCCAATGCCCTGGATGGGGTGGGGTGACGGTGCGCCGCCCGAGATCACCGGCGAGGCCGTGGGCTCCACCGCAAACACCTTGAGCTGGGGGAACTTGGCTTTGAGCACCCGCGCCACGCCCGTGATGTGGCCACCCGTGCCCACCCCCGTGATCAGCACATCAATGCCGTCGGGGAAGTCCGCCAGGATCTCCTGCGCCGTGGTGCGCACGTGCACGTCGATGTTGGCCGGGTTCTCGAACTGCTGCGGAATCCACGAGCCGGGCGTCTGGGCCTGCAACTCCTGCGCGCGGGCGATCGCGCCCTTCATGCCTTTTTCGCGCGGGGTCAGATCGAACTGCGCACCATAGGCCAGCATCAGGCGGCGGCGCTCGATGCTCATGCTGTCGGGCATCACGAGGACGAGCTTGTAGCCCTTGACGGCCGCCACCAGCGCCAGGCCGATGCCGGTGTTGCCCGAGGTCGGCTCGATGATCGTGCCGCCGGGCTGGAGCGCGCCCGACTTCTCGGCGTCTTCCACCATCGACAGCGCAATGCGGTCCTTGATCGAGCCGCCGGGGTTGCTGCGCTCGGACTTCACCCACACGTTGGCCGCTGGGCCAAACAGGCGGTTGATGCGCACGTGGGGCGTGTTGCCGATGGTCTGCAGAATGTTGTCAACTTTCATGGCGTCTCCTGTGAGGTGCAAAGAGGGGTGTGACGCGCATTCTGAACCACTTGTTCTGCTGTCTGGGTGATATGGATATGCCGGGGCCTGTGGGTTGCAGGCCGGCCAGCAGGGGCTGCCCCCAGCCCCTGCCTGCGGAACCGGCCCGGGCATTGGTTCGGGCTGCGGGCTACACCGGTGCGATATCGACCCGCATGGCCCCGTCCACCGGCGTGATCTGCACCCGCACCGGCAGGCCCAGCGCGATGGTCTGCGCGTTGGTGGCCGTGTGCTGCGTCACCTCGGTGCAGGTGTAGCGCGCGGCCCGCCCGCTGCGCCACACCGCCAGGGCCAGCGGCAGCATCCACTGGTCGGCCAAGTGCGGGCCCAAGGCGCCCGTGCTGCGCTGGTAGGCGCGTAGCTCGTCCACCAGCCGCTTGGCGACCTGCTCGGCCGATACACTGCGCTCGCCCAGCTGGCAGAACACCTCGGTGATGTGTTCGTACTCCAGCGTGGCAAGCAGTGCATTGCCCGGGCCTTCGTTCTGGCGCGCAGGGGGCTGGCGCAGTCGGCCGGATTCAAAGGTCCAGCCCATGCGCTGGCCCAGGGCGTCAAGCTCACGCGTGGCGATGTTGCGCGCCAGGCCCGGCACCAAGGCTTCGCCCCAGGCGTCTTGCAGCGGGCCGCGCTCCAGTACATCCACTGGCGTCAACGGCAGCGCTGCAGGCGTGATGCGCGCCAGCACCTCACCACCTCCAGCGGGGTAGAACCCGCGCCGCTGCAATTGCAGATCCAGCCCCACACCCAGCCGCCGCACCAGCGGCGCAAATGCCCGCTCCAGAAAATCAAACGGCGGCGCCATCGGGTTGTGCGTGCCGCCCGACAGCTGCACGCGGCTCTCGCCGTCGGCCAGCATCAGCGCGGGCAAGACCGTTTGCAGCACCAGCAGGCAGCTGCCCGCCGTGGCGATCTGAAAGCGGTAGTCGCCCGCACGCACGGCGCCGGGTGTGAAGAGCAGCGTTTGCGAGCCCAGCTCGGCGCCGTCCGCCTGCCCGCCGCACACGGCCACCGCCGCCTGCACACAGGCCAGGTGCTGGCGCATCAGCCCCGGCTTGGGTCGCCCCGCGCGGATGCGCGTGATGTGCAGTGGCCGGCCGGTAACCATGGAGAGGGCCAGGCCAGTGCGCAGGATCTGGCCGCCGCCTTCGCCGGTGGAGCCGTCGAGGGTGAAGAGAGACAAGGTCGCCTCCGTCATTCCAGACTCTTCGATCGTTCCTCGGCGGTAGGACCGGCGTTGGAATCGGTTCGGCCTTGTCGGTCGGAGAGTTTTTTGTCGACCTCATCAAGTAACGCGCCGTATATAAAAAGCAGCTTTCTTGCGGTCAGAAGTTGCCTTTTGTTTTCCGCGAGTGCCTCTGAAGAAGACAGCGGAGGGAGCTCGCCATAGCCGTACGAAACTGCCCGGCGTGACCGATCTTCAATCGCATCGTATCGGCCATCTGGGCGTTGGACCATCTTTGACGTGAACCCTGGCCGTCGACTGACCTTAGGAACAATGCCCAGATCAAAGTTGGGTGCAAAAGAGTGACTTGCTCTGTTCCGAAAATCCATGGTCTTCGCTTGATAGTCGGCATCATTTAGCGAATCAAGCTGCTCAAGCAAGGGCGATGCGGACGCCCACCCCTCGGAGAGGGTCTGGATCGTCTTGCGAACTTCCCCTCGAGGCTCAAAGAAGTCATATGGCTTTGGGTGGTTTTGGCCGATTCGTTTGTAGATTTTCTTGTCGGTCGGCAACTCATCCTGATACGCAGTCTTGTGAGTCAAGTTGGCGTGATGAAAAACTGTCATCAATGCCTCAAGCGTTCGATCAGCAAAGCCACTAGGTTGCATCATGCAAAAGAAGGCTACATCCTCGACAAATTCAATTCTCAGACTCCATTGGTCCTGCTCGCAATATTCAGTGAGCACCTGGTTCCATGCTTGCCAAGCCTGCAGTCGCCCCAGCCACGCATTGAAGTTATTGATCAGGCAACGAAGGTCACTTGCGACTTGGTTCCAGATGAAAGGCAGACGGAATTCAGACTTGCGGGAAACGTCGCATGCCGCATATGAATACAGCTGCAATTCTTGCGACAGACCGTCGTTCAAATTGGCTCTGATGTCTCCGAACTTGGTGTAGGCCAGTTCTAGGCGCGCTTGTTCCATATCTCACCCCTTCACGCAGACAACCTGCTTGAGCGTGTAAACCACCTCCACCAGGTCCTGCTGCGCAGCCATCACCGCGTCGATGTTCTTGTACGCCATCGGAATCTCGTCGATCACGTCCGCGTCTTTTCGGCATTCCACACCTTCGGTCGCTTTGATCTGGTCTTCCACGGTGTACAGCTTCTTGGCCTTGGTGCGGCTCATGGTGCGGCCGGCGCCGTGGCTGCAGCTGTTGAAGCTCTCGGGGTTGCCTTTTCCGCGCACGATGAAGCTCTTGGCCCCCATGCTTCCCGGGATGATCCCCAGCTTGCCTTGCTCGGCACTCACCGCACCCTTGCGGGTCACGAAGACGTCCTGCCCGAAGTGCGTTTCGCGCTGCACGTAGTTGTGGTGGCAGTTCACCGCCTCAATGTGCGTCTCGAACGGCTTGGTGATGACTTTTCGCAGCGCGGCAATCACGCGGCCCATCATCACCTCGCGATTGGCGGCGGCAAACTTCTGCGCCCACCCCACGGCCTTCACGTAGTCGCCGAAGTACTGCGCGCCTTCCTCGAAGTACGCCAGGTCCTTGTCGGGCAGGTTGCGCTGGTTCATCTCGGCGTCCTTCTTGGCCAGCTCGATGAAGTGGGTGCCGATGGCGTTCCCCACCCCGCGCGAGCCCGAGTGCAGCATCACCCACACGGACTGGTGTTCGTCCAGGCAGATCTCGATGAAGTGGTTACCCGTTCCCAGCGTTCCCAGGTGCTTGTAGTTGTTGGTGTTCTTGATGCGCGGGTGCGCCTCGCAAATTTCCTCGAACTCGTCCACCAGCCCGGCCCAGGCGCGGTCGGTTTCAGCGGGCGGCGTATCCCAGCTTCCCTTGTCGCGGCCAAAGCGCTTGGGCGTCATCCCGACGGGCACCGCGCGTTCGATGGCGGCGCGCACACCGGACAGGTTGTCCGGCAGGTCGCTGGCCGTCAGCGTGGTCTTGCACGCCATCATTCCGCACCCCAGGTCCACCCCCACGGCGGCGGGGATGATGGCCTTGAGGGTGGGCACCACCGAGCCGATGGTGGCGCCGATCCCCAGGTGCACGTCGGGCATCACCGCCACGTGCTTGAACACGATGGGCAGGCGCGCGATGTTGCGCAGCTGGTTTCTGGCTTCTTCTTCCACGGGCACGCCGTTCGTCCACATCTTCACGGGCACGCCGTTGGGTACTTCATATTGTTCGTAGTTGTTGTTCATATTGTTCTTTCGTCTTTGTTGTTCATTGAACCATTCCACGGGCTGCGACCTGGGCATAGGTTTTCAGTTCGTCGTCGTTCTTCACCTGGCGGATGAAGGCATCCATGTGTGCCTGCAATTCCTGGTGCCGGTTTAGGCGGTTGCCCTCATGGCCGATCCCGTGCAATGCCGATACCTGTGCTTCGCGCCAGGGCATAGCCAGCATTTCGCAAAACACCTTCCACATCGCGTCGCACCATTCGGGAGCGTGCTTGGCGTTCCAGAACGAGGGCCACACGTCAAACCACATGTAGCTCACGAAGTAGAGGCGGTCGCTTCGGCTGCCAATCGCGCTCTGCTCGGTGCTCAGGCGCGGCCCCAGGCAGTCGCGCCACAGGGTGGGCAAGGCCCGCACCATGCGCATGGCATCAACCAGGGGCACGGATGGGTCGTTGACCATGTGCGGAATGTCTCCGGCGTTGTTGCTCATCACGTGGTTCAGGCCCATGCCGACCTGAGCGTCACTGTAGGGCGCCAGGTCGGTACCTGCGTTGGCGAACAGCACGGTCTGGATATGTGTCCATTGCAGCGGCGTGGCTTCGAACTGGGGCTCGTCGATATCCCAGTACCACTCTTGTCCGCCTTTTTCAGGCACGGGGCGGTCGAACAGGTAGCGCAAGGCTGCGCTGTAGACCGCCCGGTCCAGTCCCACGGACTCGCAACTCACTGATGTGGTTTCCCGGCTCAGGCGCCTTTCACGCGCAGTCAGTTTCTTTGCTTTCATCACGATCTTCTCTTTGTCTATGGATGCTTAACGCATCTTCACCAACCCATTGAGCACCTGGTCCAGACCGCCAAACACCGAGATCTTGTCGATGCGTTCAGCCACGCGCTCCAGCGTCTCCAGCTCCTTCATGCGCAGGGCGACGGGGTTGTCCTCCATCACTTTCGCCGTGTTGAGCAGCGAGCGCGTTGCGGCGGTTTCCTCGCGGCGGCGGATCACGTTGGCCTGGGCCTGCTTCTCCGCTTGCACCACCTGCGTCAGGATGGTCTTCATCTCGCCAGGCAGCACGATGTCCTTCACACCCACGCTCTCCAGCTGCATGCCGAAGGGCTGCAATTTGGCGGCCATGTGAGCGGTCACCACGTCGTCGATCACCGTCTTGTTCTCCAGCAGCTCATCGAGCGTGCGGGTGCCCACGGCGGCGCGCAGCGCAAACTGCAGTTCGCGATACAGGTGATCGGCAGGCTTTTGCAACTGGGCAAAGGCGCGCAGCACATCGGTGTAGCGAAAGGTGGCAGACAGGTTCAGCCGCAGGCTCACCTTGTCGCGGGTCATGATGTCCTGGCCTGAGACCTCCACGGCCTGCAGGCGCAGGTCCACCAGCTCCACGGCGATGGTGCGGCCGTACCTCCAGAACGCGTAGGCGCCCGCAGACAGCAGCCGATCCACTTTGCCGTCGATGGTGAGCAGGGCGCACTGGCCCTCGGGCACCTGCACCTGCAGCACGCCAGTCAATCCGGTCACGCTGCGCTGGCGCAGTTGTGTGTGCGTCAGGCGCGCCACCAGTGCGGCGGGCAGCTCGGGGCCTGCCTCCAGGTCGATCACCTGCACATTCACCTCCACCAGGCCTTTCCAATAAAGGCGGCGGGTGCCGGGCGGCAGCACTTCGACCAGCACACCGTTCTCGCTGCGCAGGCCAACTTGCTGTTCCGACAGGTTCACTTGCACAAACTCTGCCGCCACCACGGCGGGTTCCTGCGCCATCAGGTAGTCGGCCAGGCCGTGGGTGAAGGCGGGTTGTTCGAGGGCGAAGGTCTCTACGCGCAGCTGGTCCATGCCCGCAAACAGCCAGTAGGTGCCGCTTTGGAGCACGCGGTCAAAGCTGCCGTTGCGCAGCAGCAGTGCGCGTTCGTTCTTCTTCACGGTGGTGCGTTGGATCAACTTCATCATTTTCTTCTCCTCGTTCTTTCGTTGTCGTTACTTCTTGGTTGTTGTCATGGCAATCAGGGTGCCGTTACAGCGATGGCGGGGTGCCAGCGGGCGCAGCCAGGGCCCTGCAGTGCGCCGTGGTTGCTGCCCTGCAAGCAGGGCGGCAGCGTGGCTGGCTGCGGGCGCGGGCTGTGCCGGGTGCTGGCACAAACCGCCACCGGCTGACGGGGCCTTGCCTTGCGGTTGCGTCCAAAAACGCCACCTTGGGGCAACTCCCCGCGTTCGGCGGGTGGTCTTTCGACCGGTACTTCCAAGTGCTGGCCTTGCGGCCATGGGCAGGAATCGAACCTGCGACAACCCCTTTCGGGGGGCTCTACCAGACTGAGCTACCAGTGTCGGCAAGCCGGGAGTCGAACCCGGCACGTCCTCTTGCGAGGCGTCACCCGACCTTGCCGTTACCCAGCGTTTGCGGAGTGCGGCATGCGGGGAGTCGACAAGGCCTTGAGAGCCCGGATTCCCTGCACCGGCGGGGCGAACGTTGGTCCTAACCCCGGCCTGTGAGCGGTCACCGCTTGCGCTGGATGTCTTGTCTATTGCCAGATTTGTGCCAGCCTGAGTTTTGTTGGTTGAATTTCTTCAAGCCGTTGATTTGTATGGAGAAATTCATTCGTAAGATTTTTTGCTTCTTAGATGGATTTGATATAACTAGAATTAAAGCTAGCTAAATAGATAAGCAGCATGCGCAAAAACAAAGTCGTGATCGGTTTCCTTGGCACGCAGCTCGACTCTGGCCGGGGCACGGGGCGGTGGGAGAAGTGGCGCCCTACCGTATCGCTGGTGCAGCATGAGGACGTGGTGATCGAGCGGCTGGAGCTTCTCTACACGCCGCCCCACCAGGACTTGGCGCAACAGGTGCGCGCGGACATGGTGATCGCGTCCCCCGAGACCACGGTCAACCTGGTGCCCCTGCCCATTGCCGACCCGTGGGACTTTGGCGAGGTGTATGCCAAGCTGTTTGACTGGACCCAGACCTACCGCTTTGACACCGAGCGCGAGGAATACTGGACCCACATCACCACCGGCACCCACGTGGCGCAGATTTGCCTGTTTTTGCTGGTGGAGTCGCGCCGCATTCCGGGCGTGCTGGCGCAAACCTCGCCACCCAAACGCCAGCAGATGGGCGACCCCGGCAGCTATGCGCTGATCGACCTGGACCTGTCGCGCTATGACGTGATCGCCCAGCGCTTCGGCGCCGAGCAGCGCGATGCAGTGCAATTCCTCAAGAGCGGCATTGCCACGCGCAATGCGCGCTTCAACGCGCTGATCGACGAAGTGGAGCGCGTGGCGGTGCGCTCGCGTGCGCCCATCCTGTTCACCGGGCCCACAGGCGCAGGCAAGTCGCATTTGGCGCGGCGCATGTTCGAGCTGAAAAAGTCGCGCCACCAGGTGGAGGGCGAGTTCGTGGAAGTGAACTGCGCCACGCTGCATGGCGACGGCGCGGCGTCCACTCTGTTCGGCCACAAGAAAGGCGCCTTCACCGGCGCGGCGGCCGACCGTGCGGGCCTGCTGCGCACGGCACACAAGGGCGTGCTGTTCCTCGACGAGATTGGCGAACTGGGCCTGGACGAGCAGGCCATGCTGCTCAAGGCGGTGGAGGAAAAGCGCTTCTACCCCATGGGCAGCGACCGGGAAGTGGCCAGCGACTTCGAGCTGATCGCCGGCACCAACCGCGACCTGCGCACCGAGGTGGCGGCAGGGCGCTTTCGTGAAGACCTGTACGCGCGCATCAACCTCTGGAGCTATGTGCTGCCGGGCCTGGCGCAGCGACCCGAAGACATCGAGCCCAATGTAGACCACCAGCTGGCCCGCGCAGGCGCCGAGCTGGGCCGCAGCGTGCGCTTTTCCAATGAGGCGCGCGCCGCCTACCTGCGCTATGCCCAGTCGCCCGAGGCCCTGTGGACCGGCAACTTCCGCGACCTCTCGGCCAGCGTGACACGCCTGGCCACACTGGCCGACAGCGGCCGCATTGGCCTGCCCCTGGTCGAGGCCGAAATGGCCCGACTGCGCTGGTTGTGGCAGCCCGCCAGCGACGCGCGCAACGGTTTGGCGTCCACGCACGGCGCATTGGGCCGCGACGATCTTGCGGTCCTGCTGGGCGAAGAAACGGTGGAAGCCATGGACCTGTTCGACCAGCTGCAACTGGCGGCCGTGCTGCAGGTGTGCCGCAAGGCCCGCACCCTGTCCGACGCGGGGCGCCAGCTGTTCCAGGCCTCGCGCGCGCAGCGCACGGTGGTCAACGATGCGGACCGGCTGCGCAAGTACCTGGCACGGTTTGGGCTGGACTGGGATCGTGTCGCTGCCGCTGGGCGATAATCCCGCCCGTGAAGCGCGCCAGACCGCCGCTGGTGCAATCTGGGAAACCAGGCACTGGAGGAACGTCCGGACTGCACAGGACAGCGTAGCAGCTAACGGCTGCCCACCGTGAGGTGAGGATCAGAGCAACAGAGACGAGTCGGAGCAGGCAGCAAGCCACCCAAGGTGTTCTATCGGTCACCCGCGCAAGCGGGTACGGCTGGCGCAAGCCAGACGGTTTGTGGCGCAAGCCGCAAAGACCCTAGCCACCCGAAGCGGGCGGCGCCCGCTTCGGGTGAAACGGGCAATCTCTACGCGCAGCAATACCAAGTAGGCCAACGTTGATGTGGTTCCGCAGAGTTGGCGGGTAGGTAGCACCGAGCCGTGGTGGCGACACCCGGCCCAGATTAATGGCGGTCACACTGCGGGCAACCGTGGTGCACAGAATCCGGCTTATCGGCGCGCTTCACACTTTATTTTTTTCTCCCCGCCTGGAGCGGACGTCGGCGGTGTCGGCCATGCCCAGCGCGGAGCACGCCACGGCTGTTCAGCTTTTCGCGCAGTGGGGCGCGTGTCCCTTTTCCAGCTCCGTGGCCCGCTCCACGGTGTCGGGGTGGCTGCTCAGCAGTGACCAGACAGGGTGCGAAGCCATGTCTTCCGCCATCTTGCGCTTGCGCGAGCGTTCGGGGCTGCTCGCGCCGGGCGCGGCCGCTGGTGCCGCCGCCTTGTCCTGGCTTTCTTTCTCTTCTTTCTTCTTTTTGTTGTCTTCTTCCTCTTCGTCCTGCGCAATGGCCAGCAGCAGCTTGCCCATGGGCGCCGTGGGCAGGGCTGCCTGGCCCATCACGGCGATGGCGTAGCAGTCGGCTTCGCGTTCGTGGCTGCGGCTGTAGGCCAGGCCGGTGAGCACCGAGGCACCGGTGGACACAATCGCCGATACGTCTCCGAGTGCAAGGCCCAGCCCCATGTTGAGCACCCCTTGCTCCACCACCATGCGGGTGGTGTGGCGGTACACCACGTGGCCGATCTCGTGGGCCAGCACGCCCACCAGCGCGTCGTCGGGCAGGCCCTTGTCGGTGGCTGCTTTCACGATGCCGTCGGTCATCACGATCTTGCCGCCGGGCAGGGCAAAGGCATTGGCACCCATGCCGGAGCGGAACTCCAGGCTCAAAGGGGGCTGGTAGCCGGGGTAGCGCTGCAGGGCGGGGGGCGTGTGCTGCACCAGGGCGTCAAAGCGCGCCTTGAGCTGATCCTGCCGCTCCTTGGGCAGCTTGCTGGGCTTGAGCGTGCCATCGTCCATCTGGCGCAGCACGTTCTCGGCCACGCTGGTTTCCCAGCCCAGGGGCACAAAGCGGGTGAGTTGGGTGGCTGCCCAGGGCGTGCCATAGCGGTAGAACAGCGTGAGGCCGATGACGGCTGCAGCCGTCACACCCAGCAGCACGGGCCAGCGGGTCTGCATGCGCTGGGCCAGGCCCGGGCGTTCACCAGCGGCGGCCAGGGCGGCGCGCCATTCGCTGACGGCATCGATCTCCAGGCTACCGTGGTCCCGCAGGTCCACGACCACCCGGGGTTGGGGCTTGTGTTCGTTCCAGGCCTCCGGCCAGCCCACGTCCTTCCAGGCGAACACAACCGGCTCGGTGCCGGGCTGGGATAGCGGGTGCAGCACCAGCGACGGGCCCTGCGGCGTGGGCCGCAGGCTCACCATCACGGGGCGGGCTCTGCTGCTCTGGCCGTCGAACCAGCGTCCTTGGATCAGGTCTGTGTTCACTGGGACGGGCATGCTCAACCGATGAGGTCCAGGCCCGCAGCGTCGGCCAGCGCATCGCCCAGGCCGTTTTGCTGCTGGCGCACCATCGCGCCCGCCACCTGTTCCACGCCGCCCTTGACATGCAGGGTGACGGATTCGAGTTTCATGCGGTATTCACTCACCCGCGCAAACGGGCGGTACAGCCCCAGCGTGAGCAGGGTGAACAGCATGTTCTTGATGCGCAGCCCCACGTAGCGGCCACTCTTCAGGTGGCACTTGAACCGCGCCACGTGGCTCACGCCGATGTTGTTCCACATCAGCTGGAACATGCGTGCCTCGCGGTACGCCCGGGCGGGGGCCGATGCCAGGATCAGCATGAAGATGCCCGCCACGATGGACACGATGATCACCACAAACATCCACAGGCCCAGGCGGTCGCTCTGGCTGGCCACCAGGGCGATGGAGCTGCCTGCCAGGATGCCGATCAGCGCCGCGAAGCCCACCACACACAGGATGAACACGGCCACCGTGGCCAGCCACACCTTGACGAAATCCATGTACACCGGCTTCCAGCGGCCTTTTTCGGCGCCCACCTGGGCCTTGAGCACCAGCAGGCTCTTGTAGTTGTATTCAAGGCGGATGAAACACAACACCGTCAGCACCAGGCCCAGCAGCAGCAGGCCGCCCATGGCAGGGGTGAACGATGGCATCTTGGGGTTGGCTGCTTCATCTTCGACCTCCTGCAAGACGTCGGCCAGTTCGGGCGACAGGATCTGCATGCCGAAGAACACCCCAAACCACACCAGCGCCAGCGCAAAAAGAGGCCAGCTGGCGAGGTAGACCTCTTTCCAGTGGGCGGTGAACTGCAGGCGCAGGCCGCGCCAGCGCGTGGCGCCCAGGCGAAAACGCATGGCACTGCCCCAGATCAGGGGCGAGAGCACGGCGCCGGTCAGCAGCAAGACGCCCACGGCGGCATCCTGGCCCGTGTTGGCCGCGATGTTGTAGGCCAGGGTGATCAGCATCAGCAGCACAAAACCCATCACCATCTTGCGCTGCTGCGCCGTGAATTCGAGGGGGCTGCCCGCCACCAGCGTGTGGCTGTAGAAATACTGCGCGGTGCGGCGCCGGGCCCAGGGGGTGTAGATGCCCAGGGTGACGATGGACAGCAGCACGTTGACGATCCACACCCGGAAATATTCGCCCCCGCTGCCCGTGAATTCAAGCGGATGCGCGTCGATGTTCTGCGGCATGAACGTGGACATCGGCCCCGCTGTGCTGTCTGATGGTGGTTGGCTCATGAACTCCCTCCTGTTTGCCGCGCAGTGTAGCAGCGGTCTGTGGAAGAAAGGTTTAGGCTGAATTGGCCTCTGGCGCTTATCAGTTAAGCGCTGATAGCTATGTTTTTGGTAGCAATCGTTGTGGCGATGGTTCTGCACGCCCCGCCGTTAGCAGCTGGCGCGCCTCTGCCAGCGCACCCGTGGAACTGGCTTTGCCAGGCCACCGGGTGCGTCCCCCTCAGGGGGATGGCGCCGAAGGCGACTCAGGGGGGGAGTCAGAACCTCTCCCACGGCTGCAAATACCGCCACTGCCCCTCGGGCACCTTGGCCAGCGGCACGCGGCCGATGCGGATGCGCTTCAAGGCGACCACGGCCAGGCCCACGGCATCGCACATGGCCGGGATCTGGCCGGGGCGGATGCCCTTGAGTGCAAACCGCAGCTTGGTCTCGCTTTGCCAGCTCACCTTGATGGGCGGCAGCGGGCGGCCATTGAACGAGAGGCCGTGGCACAGGCGCTGCAGTCCGTTCGATGCGATGTCGCCCTTCACCTCCACGATGCATTCCTGCTCCAGCGACTCGATGTCTTCGGCCAGCTTGCGCGCGATGCGCTTGTCCTGGGTGTAGACCACCAGCCCGCTGGCCTCGGTGGGCAGCGGCGTGAAACATTCCAGCTGCTTGAAATGGCGCTGCAGCACGCGGATGCCCGAGGCGTCTTCGGCCAGGTGGGATGCAGGCCCCAGCAGCGTGGCGGCTGCAGCGACACCCTGGCTGCGGCTGGCGTGGGCCGCTTGCCCGGCGGGCAGACCCAGGCCCGCTTCAAACCCCACTGGCTTGTGCAGCAGCAAGGTCACCGGGGTCAGCTCCAGCAGGCTGGCGTCTTTTGCCACCGTCACGGCCTGGTCGGGGCGTACGCGCGCGCCGGGGGCTTCCACCACCTGGCCGTCCACGCTCACGAAGCCGCCTTCGATGAACTGCTCGGCCGTGCTGCGCGAGCAGTTCAGTTGGTCGGCCACGCGTTTGGCCAGGCGGATGTGGGTGGGATCAGGGTTCTTGTCGGTCATGGGGTGAGGAGGGTCGGCATGCGCCTATGGGAATCGAAGGGGCAAATGCGTGATTGTCGGCGGTGCCTTCAAAACGGGCGCTGCCGCATGCCCGTGCCACCGTGGAACCGGCTTTGCCGGGCCACCGGTGGCGTCCCCTGAGGGGGAAGGCGCTCAGCGCCTCAGGGGGCATCAATCATTCCCGGGCTGCTGCGAACGGATGCGTTCTACATGGGCCAGCAGCGAGCGCTGGGCCACGGGCCACATGCGCGGGGGCACGTCGTCATACGCGTGCCGTACCCAGTCGTCCATGCTGCCCTGGGGCAGCGCCTGCATGGCGGCCAGCACCTTGGCCTCGCGGGCCAGGCGGTGGGCCTTGAGCTTGGCAATCGCGCCGCGTGCATCACCCAGAACATAGCCGTGCGCGGGCAGGATGAATTCCACGCCGTGTTCGGCGCACACCGCATCGAGCCGGTCCAGCGAATCGAGGTAGTCGGCCATGTTGCCGTCGGGCGGGTCCACCACCGTGGTGCTGCCGTTCAGGATGTGGTCGCCGCTGAAGAGCAGGGCATCTTCCACCAGCAACAGGCACAGGTGGTTGGCCGCGTGGCCGGGGGTGTGGATCACCCGCAGGGTATGGGTTATTTTGCCCTCTGGCGCTTGTCCATAAAGCGTGAGCAGCTCACTATTTTGTAGCGATCTGTCGGGTGTGAACGCGCTGGCCGCGCGGGCAGTGGGCGCCGAGGGCAGGCCCAGGATGGGGGGGCGGGCTTTGCCCGCCTGCACACACAGTGCCTGCAGCGGCGCGGCGCCGGGCGAGTGGTCGGGGTGCGAATGGGTGCACACGATCATGCGGATGTCGCCCCCGGCGGCGCGCCAGAGCTTGTCCAGGTGTTCGGTATCTGCCGGGCCCGGGTCGATGGCGATGAAGCCCGTGGCCGGGTCGCCCACCAGGTAGCTGTTGGTGCCGGGGCCGGTCATCACGCCGGGGTTTGGCGCGGTCAACCGCTGCACGTTGCGCAGCAGCGGCACGGGGCGCTCGGTTTGCCAGTCCAGCAGGTGCACGATCTGCCCGTCGGGGCACACCAGCGCCAGCTCGCCGTAGGGCATGTCGCTTTCCATGTAGCGCGCTTCCTTGCCGGCCAAGGTGCCCGCGCGCGGGCAGCTGCTCCACAGGGGCAACTCGTCGGCCAGCGTGTCGAACACGGCCTGCGTGGTGGCAAAAGATGCCAGCCGCTGCAACGTGCGGATGGTCGGGAAGATCATGAAGAATTGCCCCGCCTCATGCCGCGCCAGCGCATCCGTCGGGCGCACCCACACGGGCTCGAATTGCTCGGCTTCGTCGGCCACGGGCTCCTGGCCCTCGGGCATGCGCGCCACGAGAAAAGGCACCTCGAAGCGGCGTGGCAGGTCGCGGTCGGTGGTCCAGTGGGCCAGCAGGAAAACGCTGTCGGCCGCCAGGCGCAGGCCTCGGGCCTGGCACTGCGCGGCAAAAGGCTGGTGGCGGTCGATGCCGGCGATGTCCTGCGCATCGGCCATCCAACCCTTGCGGGGGCCATCGGCATGGCGGGCCAGCAGCACGCCCAGCTCTTCAAAACTCTCGCGGATGGCGGCGATGGCCTGGGTGAGGTGCTGGTCGCTTTGTGTGGGGCGGCGGTCGGCGCAGGCGTGCGATTGCGCATCCAGCGCATCGATGCCACCGCCCGGGAACACATAGGCGCCCGGTGCAAAGCTGGCCTTGTCGGAGCGCCGGGTCATGAGGACTTCGAACCCTCCTTCATGCGGGGTATCGCGCAGCAACAGCACGGTGGCTGCCGGGCGCGTGGCCACAGGTTCGCGGTGGGGGTGCAGTTGTTGGGAGATGCGGGGCATCGGGCCATTATCGAGGTGGCGCGCCGTTGGTGCTCGCCCGCCGCCTTGGAGAACGGCCCCGGCCCCGCCTCTGCGGCGTGGGGCGGTGCTTCAGTGCCCCACAGGCACCGGCCCGCTGCTGCGCACGGGGATGCCGCTGCGCCGGTCGAGCACGCCGCTCCACTGCGTGAGGGCGAGCGACACCAGCACCACCAGCGCACCAATCCACGGCGTGTGGTGCAGGCCCAGGTGCGTCACGATCAGGCCCCCGGCCCAGGCAGCACCTGCAATGCCCAGGTTGAACGCTGCGATGTTCAGGCCCGAGGCCACGTCCACCGCCTGCGGCGTGAAGCGCTCGGCCTGCTTGACCACATACACCTGCAGCCCCGGCACATTGCCAAACGCCACAGCGCCCCACAACAGCACGGTGCCCAGCGCCAGCCAGGGGTAGGGCGCGGTGAGCTGCAGCAACAACAACACAGCCGCCAGCAGCGCAAAGATGATGCGCAGCGCCGGGATGGCCCCCAGCCTGTCGGCCAGCCGGCCACCCCACAGGTTGCCCACGGCCACCGACACACCGTACACCAGCATCACCCAGCCCACGGCGCCCGCGCTGAAGCCCGAGATGTCCGTGAGGATGGGCGCGAGAAAGGTGAAGGGAATGAACGTGCCGCCATAGCCGATGGCGGTCTTGGCATACACCAGCAGCAGGCGCGGCTCGGCCAGCACCCTGGCCTGCTGCAGCAGCGAGGCGGGTGCGGTGTGGGCGATGTTGCGTGGCACAAAAATCGCGCTGCCGATGAAGGCGACCACGCCCAGGGCCGAGACGGCCAGGAAGGTCTCGCGCCAGCCGAAGTGCTGGCCGATGAAGGTGCCCAGTGGCACGCCGGTGACCAGCGCCACGGTGAGGCCGGTGAACATGATGGCAATCGCACTGGCCGCCTTTTCGCGCGGCACGAGGCCGGTGGCGATGGTCGAGCCGATGGAAAAGAACACGCCGTGCGCGAGGCCGGTGAGGATGCGTGCGGCCACCAGCGTCTCGTAGCTGGGCGCCCGCCAGGCCAGCAGGTTGCCAGCGGTGAACAACGCCATCAGCGACAGCAGCAGCGCCTTGCGTGGCAGCTTGCCGGTGAGTGCGGTGAGCATCGGGGCGCCCACGGCGACCCCCAGGGCATACAGGCTGACCAGCAGGCCCGCCGAGGGGATGCTGATGGCCAGATCGGCCGCCACGGTTGGCAGCAAGCCAACGATCACGAACTCGGTCGTGCCGATGGCGAAAGCGCTGAGCGTCAGCGCGAGCAAGGCAATGGGCATGGGAACACTCCTGTGGAATGGGACGGAGTGTGGGGTTTTCAGTCTTGCAGAAAAAGACGGTTACGCTCGATAGATAGTTGACTGTGAATCAACAATCAAGGATGGAAAAATCCATGAAAACCACGCTGGAAGAGCTGCAGGCCTTTGTCGCCGTGGTGGATGGCGGGTCGATCACTGCCGCCGCCGACCAGCTGGGCCAGACGGTCTCGGGCATCAGCCGGGCACTGGCACGGCTGGAGAAAAAGCTCGACACCACGCTGCTGCGCCGCACCACCCGCCGCACCGAGCTGACCGAGGAGGGGCAGGCCTTCCTGCTGCGCACGCGCGCCATCCTGGCCTCCATTGAGGAGGCCGAAGAAAGCATGGCTGCGCGCCGCCAGCAGCCCGCAGGCCGCCTGCGCGTGAACGCGGCCACACCCTTCATGCTGCACGCCGTGGTGCCGCTGGTGCCGGCGTTTCGCAAGGCCTACCCGCAGATCACGCTGCAACTGGACACAGACGAGGCGTACATCGACCTGCTGGAGCGGCGCACGGACGTGGCGATCCGCATCGGCCCGCTGCAGGACTCGACCCTGCACGCCCGCCCCCTGTGCACCAGCCGCCTGCGCGTGCTGGCCAGCCCGGATTACCTGGCGCGTGCGGGCAAGCCCAAAAGCATGGTCGACCTGGCCAGCCACACGCTGCTGGGCTTCAACCAGCCAGAGTCGCTTAACCATTGGCCGCTGCGGGGCGTGCATGGGGACGCGTGGCCTATCGTGCCCAGCCTCACGGCGTCGAGCGGTGAAACGTTGCGGCAGCTGGCGCTCGCGCATGTGGGGCTGGTATGCCTGTCGGACTTCATGACCGCAGGCGACCGCGAGGCTGGCCGCCTGGTGCAGGTGCTGGCGCGCGACACGGTGGACGTGCGCCAGCCCATCAACGCGGTGTACTACCGCAACACGCAGTTGGCCGCGCGCATTGCGTGTTTTCTGGATTTTTTGCAGGAGCGCATGGGCTGAGGCCGTGGCCCCTGCATTCGGCGCTCGCTTAGCTGCGCGCGGGGATGTTCAGGCCCTTGGCCACGGCCGGGCGTGCCACAAAGACGTCCAGCACGCGCTGCACTTCGGTGAATTGACTGAATTCCACCAGGTCACCCGCGCCGTAGTAACCGATCAGGTTGCGCACCCATGGCAGGATGGCAATGTCGGCAATGGTGTACTGGTCGCCCATCACCCACTGGCGGCCCGCCAGGCGCTGGTTCAGAACGCCCAGCAGGCGTTTCGATTCGGCCACGTAGCGGTCACGCGGGCGCTTGTCTTCATAGTCCTTGCCCGCAAATTTGTGGAAGAACCCGAGCTGGCCAAACATGGGGCCGACGCCGCCCATCTGCCACATCACCCACTGGATGGTTCCGTAGCGCGCGGCGGCGTCCTGCGGGATCAGCTTGCCGGTCTTGTCGGCAAGGTACAACAGGATGGCGCCCGACTCGAACAACGCCAGCGGCTGGCCGCCGGGCCCGTGAGGGTCGAGGATGGCCGGAATCTTGTTGTTGGGGTTGAGCGACAGGAACTCGGGCGAGGTCTGGTCGTTGGTTTCAAAGCTCACCAGGTGCGGCTCGTAGGGCAGGCCCAACTCTTCGAGAGCAATCGACACCTTCACGCCGTTGGGCGTGGGCAACGAATACAGCTGGAGGCGATCCGGGTGCTGTGCGGGCCATTTGTGGGTGATGGCGAAGGTGGAAAGTTCGGGCATGGAGGGGTCCTTGGCTGGTGGCGGCCATAGCGGCGCCAAAAGAGCGCAAGCCTAATGGGGTGGTGAAACCGGCGCAGTCCGAGGTTATTCAGGCACCAACGACGATAATCCGGCGGATGCAGATTCGTTTCACCAAAATGCAGGGCGCGGGCAACGATTTCGTGGTGCTCGACGAAACCCAGGGCCGTCTGGGGCTCAGCACCGCCCAATACCGTTTTCTGGCCGACCGCCACTTCGGCGTGGGGGCCGACCAGATCCTCACCGTGCGGCCTTCGCCAGCGGACGGCATCGACTTTGAATACGTGATCCACAACGCCGACGGCGGCGAGGTGGAGCAGTGCGGCAACGGCGCCCGCTGCTTTGCGCGCTTTGTGCACGACAAGGGCCTGTCGGGTAAAGACACCTTGCGGGTGCAGACCAAAAGTGGCGTGATCGCCCCCCGCCTCACGCCCGATGGCCGTGTCACTGTGGACATGGGTCGCCCGTTGTTCGAGCCTGTCCAGGTGCCGTTTGATGCCAGCGGTTTGACCGCCGTGGCACAAGGTTCAGGACAAAAATGGCCGCTGGCGCTGGATGGTAAAGCGCTGACAGCTACTGTTTTAGTAGCGGTGGTCTCCATGGGCAACCCGCACGCCGTGCAACTGGTGGACAACGTGGACACCGCCCCTGTGCTGGAAGCCGGCCCGTTGGTCGAGCGCCATGCGCGTTTTCCGCAGCGCGTGAATGCGGGTTTTTTACAGATCGTGGACCGCACCCATGTGCGGCTGCGTGTGTTCGAGCGCGGCGTGGGCGAAACCCTGGCCTGCGGCTCAGGCGCCTGCGCGGCCGTGGCGGCTGGCATTCGCCTGGGCCTGCTTGATAAAGAGGTGCATGTGGACACGCGCGGCGGCCGCCTCACCATTGCGTGGAGCGGTGCCGGCACCGATTCCGTTTTCATGACCGGCCCCGCCACCACGGTGTTCGAAGGCCAGATCGACATTCCTGACACCCCCCTATGACGTCCCACATCCCACCGATCACCGAAGACGACATCGCCCAGTTCCTCACCAACACGCCGGGCTTTTTCGAGCGCCATGCCGAGGTGCTGGCCAGTGTGCAGATCACCAGCCCCCACGGCGCGCGCGCCGTGAGCTTGCAGGAGCGCCAGGCCGAAATGCTGCGCGAAAAGATCAAGGGCCTGGAGCAGCGCATCATGGAAATGGTGCGCAACAGCACCGAAAACGCGGCGATCGCCAACAAGGTGCACCAGTGGACGAGCGCGCTGCTGCAAGTGCGCGACCCGTTCGACCTGCCCCAGGCCGTGGTCGATGGCGTGCGAACCCTGTTCGACGTGCCCCAGGCTGCGGTGCGTGTGTGGGAGGTGGCCGCGCCGTACATCGACGCCGACTTCACCCAGGGCGCCAGTGATGACGCCCGCGCGTTTGCCTCATCGCTCACCATGCCGTTCTGCGGCCCCAACCTGGGTTTTGAGCCCGCCGCCTGGCTGGCCAACGAGGCGGGCGAGCCGGCCCAGTCGCTGGCCCTGCTGCCGCTGCGCGAAGGCGCCATCGACAGCGCCACGCCCGCCTTTGGCCTGCTGGTGCTGGGCTCGCAAGATCCGCAGCGTTTTGATGCCACCATGGGCACGGAATTTCTGTCGCGCATGGCAGAACTCGCCAGTGCTGCGCTGCTGCGGCTGAAGTAGCCCGCGAGCCCGGCACAAACACGGCGGCGGCTCGGCCACGGCAAATGTCTGACATGCCCACCGCGCTCGACCCGCACGTCCTGCGCTACCTGGAGCATGTGCGTGTCGAAAAGCGGCTGGCGGCGCGCACGCTCACGCTCTACACCCTGGACCTTGAAAAGCTCGCGCAGTTTGCGGCGGGGGTCAGCGTGCCGCTGCTGCAGCTGCAGACCGCGCACATCCGCCGTTTTGTGGCGCAGATGCACAGCGGCGGACGCAGCGGGCGGGGCATTGCGCTCATCCTCTCGGGCTGGCGCGGGTTCTTCATCTGGGCGGGGCGGCAGGGGCTGATCCCTCACAACCCGGTGCAGGACGTGCGTGCCCCCAAGGCGCCCAAGCCTCTGCCCAAGGCGCTGGGTGTGGACGACGCCGTGCGGCTGGCCGAATTCGACAACACCGGCGCCGACCCCTGGCTGGAGGCGCGCGACGCGGCCATGGTCGAGCTGCTGTACGGCTGTGGCCTGCGCGTGGGCGAGTTGGCTGGGCTCGACGCCATCCCCAATGCCGACACCCAGCGCCAGGGCCGTGGCTGGGTCGATCTGCAGGCGGGGGAGGGCCATGTGTTCGGCAAGGGCAGCAAGCGCCGCAGCGTGCCCGTGGGGCGCGCTGCCACCGAGGCGCTGCAGACCTGGCTGCAGCTCCGGGCCACACCGTTCGGCGGCGAGGGGTCTGCGCGGCTCGACACGGCATTGTTTGTGGGCCAGCGTGGCAAGCGGCTCACTGCGCAGTCGATCTGGCTGCGCCTGCGCCAGCGCAGCCAGCAGGCGGGGCTGACCACGCCGGTGCACCCGCACATGCTGCGCCACTCGTTCGCCAGCCACCTGCTGCAAAGCAGCGGCGACCTGCGCGCGGTGCAGGAGCTGCTGGGCCACGCCAACATCACCACCACGCAGGTCTACACGCGGCTCGATTTTCAGCACCTGGCCAAGGTGTATGACGCGGCGCATCCTCGCGCTAGAAAGAAGCCCCCCTGAGCGGCTGCGCCGCTTCCCCCAAGGGGGACGCACCCGGTGGCCTGGCAAAGCCAGTTCCACGGGTGCACTGGTGGGGCTGCGGGCACTGTCACGGAACCAAGACGCAAGTTGAGGCCTCCGAGCAGGGGGCGCTTGCTGTAGGGCGCTTTGGAGTGTGTTGCCATGCTGCTGAACTGGATCAAATCAAACCGTGGGTTCATCGTGCTGCTGCTGTGCTTTGGCATCTTTCGCACGGCGGTGGCGGACTGGAACCCCATCCCCTCGGGATCCATGCGGCCCACGCTGCTCGAAGGCGATGTGGTGTTCGTCAACCGCCTGGCCTACGACCTGAAACTGCCGCTGACCGATGTGGTGCTCGCCCGCCTGGGCGAGCCCGAGCGGGGCGATGTGGTCACCTTCTCGTCACCGCGCGATGGCACGCGGCTGATCAAGCGCATCGCGGCGCTGCCCGGCGACACCGTGGAGATGCGCGACGAGGTGCTGTACCTCAACGGCGAGGCCGCACGCTATGACGCACCCGAGGCCGTGACCGAACACCTGGCCGAGCTGGGCGCGCAGGTGCCTGCCACCCGCTGGACGGAGCATGTGCAGGGCCACGAGCGGCGCGTGCAGTGGCTGCAGGGCGTGACGGCGCACCGCAGCTTCGGCCCGGTGACGGTGCCCGAGGGCGAATACCTGGTGCTGGGCGACAACCGCGACAACAGCGCCGACTCGCGCTACATCGGGTTTGTGCCGCGCCACCTGCTCATCGGCCAGGCGCGCCGGGTGCTGGTGTCGGCCGACATCCTTGCGAACTGGGCGCCGCGCCTGGGCCGCATCGGGCACGCGCTCTGACGGCGGCGCCCTGTGCAAGGCGCAGGGCAGCGTCGCACTTGCAGGGTCAGCGTGGGGCGCATTCACGCGACAATCGCTCCATCATGAAAACCCTTCGCCTTCGCCCTGGCAAAGAGCGCTCGCTCTTGCGCCGCCACCCCTGGATCTTTGAATCGGCCATCGCCAAGGGCGGTGGCGACAGCGGCGAGACCGTGCGTGTGGAGTCGCACGAAGGCCAGTTCCTGGCCTGGGCCGCTTACAGCCCCAGCTCGCGCATCCGCGCGCGGGTGTGGAGCTTTGACGAGGCGCAGCGCATTGATGCTCCGTTTTTCATAGCTGCTTGCGCACGTTCCATCATCGCCAGAGCCCGTTTTGATGTGCAAAGTGATGGCGTGCGCCTGGTGCACGGCGAATCCGACGGCCTGCCCGGGCTTATCGTGGACCGTTATGGCGATACCTTGGTGGCTCAGTTCACCAGCGCGGGTACCGAGCGCTGGAAGGATGTGATTGCCGACGCCCTGTTGCGCGAGACGGGTCTGACCAAGCTGTATGAACGCTCGGACGCCAGCGTGCGCACCCTCGAAGGCCTGCAGCCCGCCACCGGCTGGCTGCGCGGCGGGCCCATGGGCGCGGGCGGCGACAGCGAGGGGCCACCGCTCGAACTCGCCATCCACGAACACCAGTGGCGCCTGACGCTGAACATCGCCGAGGGCCACAAGACCGGCTTCTACCTGGACCAGCGCGACAGCCGCAAGCGTTTTGCCGACTACGCGCAGCGACTGGGCTTCAAGCATGTGCTCAACTGCTTTTGCTACACCGGCGGCTTCAGCGTGGCCGCGCTGGCGGGCATGCGGGCGGCGGGCGCATCCGCGGAAGGGCATGTGACCTCCATCGACTCGTCCGGCCCTGCGCTGGAACGCGCCCGTGCCCACGTGGCGCTCAACGGCTTCGATCTGAACCGCGCGAGCTTCCTGGACGCGGACGTGAACGCCTCGCTGCGCCAGTTCCTCAAGGAGGGCCAGCGGTTTGATGCCATCGTGCTCGACCCGCCCAAGTTTGCGCCGACCGCAGCGCACGCCGAACGCGCGGCCCGCGCCTACAAGGACATCAACCGGCTGGCGCTGCAACTGCTGACCCCGGGCGGGGTGCTGTTTACCTTCTCGTGTTCGGGCGGCATCAGCGCCGACCTGTTCCACAAGATCGTGGCGTCGGCGGGCGCGGATGCGGGCGTGGATGGCTTTATCCTGGAGCGCCTGGGCGGCGCGCCCGACCACCCCATGACGCTGGAGTTCCCGGAGGGCGAGTACCTCAAGGGACTGGTGGTGATGCGAAAATCCTGATGATTTTGGCCATCAGCGCTTATCCATCATGCGCTGATAGCTATCAAATTGGTAGTTTTTGCGGTGCAGTGCGTGCCAGGTAATCTGCGGCGAACTGCACAAACCAGTCGATGCTCTCGGGCTGCGCCAGCGCGTCGCGGTGGAGCACCCGCCCGGCCGGGTGGCCCAGCAGCAGCTTCTTGACCGGTAGCTCCAGCTTCTTGCCCGTCACGGTCTTGGGGATCACCGGCACCTGCAGGATCTCGTCGGGCACGTGGCGCACCGACAGCGCGTTGCGCAGCGCCTGGCGAATGCGCTGGCGCAGCGGTTCGTCGAGCATGGCGCCTGCGCGCAGCTGCACGTATAGCGCCAGGTACGACGGCCGGCCCAGGTATTCCAGATCCACCACCAGGCTGTCGAGCACGTCATCCAGCCCCTCGACCACGCGGTACAGCTCGGCCGTGCCCATGCGCACGCCCTGGCGGTTGATGGTGGCGTCCGAGCGGCCGTAGATGATGCCGCCCACGGCCTCGGGCCGGGCCACCAGCCGCAACCAGTCGCCCTGGCGCCACACGGGGCGCTGTTCGGCGTCGTGAAAGGTGTCGAAGTAGCTCTCCTTGTAGCGCGTGCCGCCGGTGTCGCCCCAGAAGTACAGCGGCATCGATGGGATGGGCCGGGTGCAGACCAGCTCGCCCACTGCGTCCAAGACCGGCTGGCCCGCGTCGTTCCAGGCCTGCACGCTGGCGCCCAGCGCGCGGCACTGCATCTCGCCCAGGCGCACGGGCAGCGTGGGCAGGCCCACCAGGAAACCCCCTGCGATGTCGGTGCCGCCGGAAACCACGTTGAGCCAGAAGTCGTTCTTGACCTCGCGGTAGAGCCAGCGGTAGGCCTCGGGCGACAGCGGTGATCCGGTGGAGCACACGGTGTGCAAGGCCGAGAGGTCGGCCACCTGCCGGGGCACCACGCCCGCCTTGAGGCAGGCGTGGTGGATGGCGGCCCCTACGCCGAAGGTGGTGACGCGCAGGCGGCCTACCAGGCGCCACAGGAAAGCCCAGTCGGGTTCGGCGCTGGCGCTGCCCGCGCCGGTCACGCAGCCGTCGTAGAGCACGATGGTGGCGCCGCCCAGCAGTCCCATCACATGCGCGTTCCACACCATCCACGAGGTGTTGACCGCCCACAGCACCCGGTCTTCGGGATGCAGGTCGTTGTGCAGCACCATCGCCACCAGGCTGTTGGCCAGCACGCCGCCATGGCCGTGCACGATGGCCTTGGGCAGGCCCGTGGTGCCGGATGAGTACAGCGTCCACAGCGGGTGGTCGGGCGCGAGTGCGAGCGGTTCAAGCGGTGCGTTGCCCGCCACGGCCGCGGCCCAGGGCACCACGGTGCGGGCCTGTGCCTGCGCGGGGGGCGCCGCCGCCGGGTCGAGGCAGGGCAGCCAGATTACGTGGCGCACTGTGGGCAGCTGGTCCAGGATGTCGCCCAGCGCGGCGCGGCGGTCAAACGGCTTGCCCGCATAGCGGTAGCCGTCTACGGCGACCAGCACCTTGGGTTCGATCTGGCGGTAGCGGTCGCCCACGCTCACGGGGCCCATGTCGGGCGCGCACAGCGCCCACACCGCACCGATGCTGGCGGCCGCAAGGAAGGCCACCACCGCTTGCGGGATGTTGGGCAGGTAGCCCACCACACGGTCGCCCGGCTGCACGCCCAGCGTGCGCAGCGTGTGCGCCAGCGCGCCCACCTGGCGGCGCAGTTCGGGCCACGAGATTTCTCCGGCACCGCCGGACTCGTCCTCGAACACGATGGCCGGTGTCTGTGGCTGCGTGCCTCCGGGCGTGTGGCGCAAAAGGGTGTCCACCAGGTTCAGGCGCGCGCCTTCGAACCATTGGGTGGCAGGCATGGGGTCGTCCGAACGCATGCGGCGCGGGGCTTGTGCCATGGGCACGTCGAAGAAGGCCAGCAGGGCGCTCCAGAACGCTTCGGGTTCGTCTACCGACCACTGCCACAGGGCTTCATAGCCGTCAAAGCGCAGGCCACGCTTGCGCGCGAGCCAGGCCTCAAAGGCGGTGATAAGGGCGCGCTCGCGGCGTGCGGTACTGGGTTGCCAGAGCAGGGTGTCCGGGGTTTCGTTGGAGGCCGAGGCTGTTGGGGGCAGGGCTGTCAGGGTGGTCATGGGACGGTTCTTTCGCCTTCTCAGGTGTCCGCAGTGAAACCGATGTTTTTCACGTGCACCCGCCATTGCTCGGCCTCGGCGCGCAGCCGCGTGACCAGCTCTTGCGGCGTGGACGAGCGTGCCGTCATGCCGAATTCCGCCAGGCCGCGCACGAAGTCCGGCTGGGCCACGGCAGCGCGCATGGCATCGGTCACGCGTTGCACGATGGCAGCCGGCGTGCGTGCGGGCACAAACACGCCAAACCACTCGGTCATGTCCAGTGCAAAGCCCTGTTCGCGGTAAGTGGGCAGGTCGGGGGCGAAGCTGCTGCGCTCGGTGCCCGAGACGGCCAGCAAGCGCAGCCGGCCGGATTTGAGGTGCGGCAGGTAGCTGCCCAGCACCGTCGAATAGGCCGCCACCTGGCCGCCCATCAGGTCCTGCAGCCCGGGTGCATCGCCGCGGTAGGCAATGTGGGTGAAGTCGATGCCCGCCATCTTGCCCAGCACGCTGCCCACCAGATGCGGCGTGGAGCCCGACGCGGGCGAGCCGAAGCTGGCCTTGCCGGGGTTGGTCTTGGCCCAGGCGACAAAGTCCTGCAGCGTGCGCACGCTGTCGGGCACGGCCGGCCCCACCGCCAGCGCAAACGGGAAGGTGCAGGCCATGGACACGGGCGCCACATCTTCCAGCGCATAGGGCAGCTTGCGGTAGGTGTAGGGGTAGACGGTGAACGGGGAGGGCGGCGACAGCAGCAGCGTGGTGCCGTCAGGCACGGCGTCCTTGAGCGCGCTCACGGCGATCTGGGTGCCCGCGCCGGGCTTGTTGTCCACAAGCACGTTGGCGGCATAGGTGCCGCGCAGCTTCTCGGCCAGGCGCCGGGCCACGTTGTCGGTGCTGCCCCCAGGCGGAAAGCCCACCAGCAGGCGGGCCAGGTCGGACTGTTGCTGTGCGTGTGCGGCCGGGACGATGCCCGTGCCCAGCGCGGCCAGGCTGGTGAGTTGGACAGCGAACTGTCGGCGGGTAGTCATGGTGTGTCTCCTGGTTTTTGGTGTGCCACTGCGGTGGCGCGGTGCGACTGTGCCGCAAGGGCGCAGGGGCTGCTTTCCAATTACTGCGGTGGGTATCGCAAAGCTGCGGACCTAGGGGAAAACCTGGGCGTCGCGCGCGGTGGGGTGAGGCCCCCGGCGACTGGGCGCGCTACGAGCGGCGGTAGTCCGAAGGCGTCACGCCCCAGTGGCGGCGAAAGGCGTGGCTGAAGTGGGCCGCCGAGGGGTGGCCGGTGAGCAAGGCGATCTCCAGCAGGGGCTTGCGCGAATCGCGCACCAGCCGTGCGGCCAGCTCCATGCGCTGAAAGTGCACCCAGGCGTGGGGCGTGGCGCCAAACGACATCTTGAAGGCGCGCGCAAAGTGAAACGGGCTGAGCCCCGCGATGTCCGCCAGGCGGGCCACCGGCCAGGGTTCGTGCAGGCCGGCCATCACGGCCTCGGTCAGCTGGCGCATCTGCCGCGAGGTGAGTGTGGCGCCGGTGCGCGGGCGTTCGCCGGGCAGTGCGTAGTTTTCGACGAGGTGGATGGCAATGCCCATCGCGATGTGTTCGCCAAATGCGGGTTGCAGTGAGGCGTTGTTGTCCAGCGATGCCAGAAGCAGGTCGGCAAAGGCCGCGAGCACCGGGTCCTTGCGGCCAAAACACTGGCCCAGCGCCACATCGCCTCCTGCGGCACGCTGCAGCCAGGCGGGGGCCAGGTCGATGTGGATGTTGTCGCGCACGGCCGAGCTGCGCCAGAAGCTCGGGGTGTCGCCGGGCAGAATCACGGCCTCGCCGCGCTGCCAGAGCCTCTCTCCCACCAGGTCTCCATGGCGTTGCAACAGCTGCGTGGGGTTGCCCCGGCGCACCAGGATGACGCAGTTGCTGTGGGCGGGCACGTACAGGTCGCCCACGGGGCCCACCTGGTGCCACACCGCGAGGCCCTGCCAGGGGCGCCCGGCGCTGGAGCGGTGGACGTGGTCCGGCAGCGCCTGCCAGGGGTGGTCCAAGCGCTTGTCGGCCAGCGCCCGCCAGTGCGCCGTGTCGAAACCCTCGATGGAGGGTGGCGTGTGGCGGGTAGGGGTGGGCGGTGTCATGGTGGAAGAGGCCCAAAAAGCGCCTCCAGGGTCCTATCGTAGAACGTTCCGGCCCACTGCTCCCCCGCGTTTCCCGGGGTGGAGCGGGGGTGGCAGGGGGCGTGACCGGGCGCGAACAGGGGCTTGATTCCGCCGCTAAACTCCCCACCTTTGCGGCTCCGGCCCAGGCTGTCTTGCCTGCGGTGCCCTTTGCAATCCACAAGGCCTTCTTCCATGTCCCTCATCCCCGTCACCATCCTCACCGGCTTTCTGGGCGCTGGCAAAACGACCTTGCTCAAACGCCTGCTGAGCGAAGCCCATGGCCAGAAGATCGCCGTGATCGAGAACGAATTCGGCGAAGAGAACATCGACAACGACATCCTCGTGACCGAGTCCAAGGAGCAGATCGTGCAGATGAGCAATGGCTGCATCTGCTGCACCATCCGCGAAGACCTGCGCGAGACGCTGCAATTGCTGGGCGCCAAGCGGCGCAAGGGGCTGCTGGACTTCGAGCGCATCGTGATCGAAACCACCGGCGTGGCCGACCCTGGCCCCGTCGCGCAAACCTTCTTCATGGACGAAGAGATCGCCGAGACCTACCTGATCGACTCCATCATCACGCTGGTCGACGCCAAGCATGCGCCGCAGCAGCTCAACGACCGCCAGGAGGCGCGCCGCCAGGTGGGTTTTGCCGACCAGATCTTCCTGTCCAAGACCGACCTCGTCAGCGCCGAGGAAACCGATGCGCTGATCCACCGCCTCAAGCACATGAACCCGCGCGCACCCATCAAGGCCGTGCACTTTGGCGAGGTGCCGCTCCAGGAAGTGCTGGACCTGCGGGGCTTCAACCTCAATGCCAAGCTCGACATCGACCCGGACTTCCTCAAGGAAGAAGAGGCGCACGGCCATGAGCACCACGACCACGATCACGCGCATGGCGAGTATTGCGACCACCCCTCGCACCAGCATGACCATGGGCATGGCCACCACCATCACCATGACGACGATGTGAAGAGTTTTGTCTACCGCTCCGACCGGCCGTTCGACCCGGCCAAGCTGGAGGACTTCCTGGGGGCCATCGTGAATATTTACGGCCCGCGCATGCTGCGCTACAAAGGGGTGCTTAATATGAAGGGCACCGAACGCAAGGTGATTTTCCAGGGGGTGCACCAGCTCATGGGCAGCGATCTGGGGCCACAGTGGGCGGAAGGCGAGCCGCGCACCAGCAAGATGGTCTTTATTGGCATTGACCTGCCCAAGGACATCTTTCTGCAGGGACTGGAACAAAGCCTGGTGTGATGCGGGAAGGTGCTGAAGAGGCCGGAAGGCTGCCGGTTTGTGTTGTATCTGCAACGTTTCCGTTTGCGTCAGCCCAGGTCGATACAATCGCGCCCCGGTAAAACCCCGGAAGGCTTGCCACCCGCCCTTGGCTGTGAATGCAGCTAGGGCCCGCCCGTATTGCGAGGAGACCAGGAAGTGAAAGCCGACACCAGCAAATCCAAGGGGGCCACCAAGGCAACCCCTGCCGCGGCGAAAAGCGCCGCCGCCCCAGCGGCACCTAAAGTTGCTGCGAAGGCCCCTGCCAAGGCTGCTGCGGCGCCCAAAGTGGCCGCACCTCCCGCAGTGGCAGCACCTGCTCCAGCCCCCGTGCTGCAAGCCGGTTCGCAGGTACCCGTGCGCACGACCCGGCCTTCTTCCCGATTGGCCCAATTGACCGTACCATCCATGGCACAGACAGTGGCGTCGACCGCTGCCAAAGCCAGTTATCTACACACCATGCCCACGACCGCGCAAGCGCAGCCCACCTACACGGCTGCCAAAAAAGACCCCAAGCTGGCGAACAACTGGAAAACCAAGTCCGCCGCTGAGTTGACCGACGCAGAAGTCATGGCCATGCCTGACAGCGAGTACATGAACGACAAGCAGATGGCGTTCTTCCGCCTCAAGCTGGTGCAACTCAAGCAGGACATCCACAACAGCGCCGGTGAAACCACCGAACACCTGCGGGAAGACACCGTGGTGGTGCCCGATCCCGCCGACCGCGCGACGATCGAAGAAGAACACGCCCTGGAACTGCGCACCCGTGACCGCGAGCGCAAGCTGCTCAAGAAGATCGAGCAGTCCATCGCCCGCATCGACGCGGGTGACTATGGCTACTGCGACGAAACCGGCGAACCCATCGGTGTGGGCCGCCTGATCGCTCGCCCCACTGCCACGTTGTCCCTGGAAGCCCAACAACGCCGCGAACTCAAGCAGAAGATGTTTGGTGATTGACCGGGCCACCGGGCCTGATCCATCCCCAAGCGCACCCTGAGCCATGAGCAAGGAAGAAACCACCCCCGGCGGCCTGCTATCGAAGGTGGTTCGGTTTGTGAAGAACCCGACGGTGAACTGGACCGAGCTCGACTCCATCCAGGACGACCGGGAGAGCCAGTACAGCAAGCAGATGCTCAAGGAGATGATCGAGCGCAAGCGCCGTAACGATTTTGTGCGGCGCCGAGAGTTCGATCAGCTGCGCAAGCTGCGCCAGCGCGAGGTGCTGCAGGGCCAGCGCGTGGAAGATGCGGCGGGGCGCCCATCGTTCTTTCAAAGCAGCATGGCTTCGCCCGACGACCGCGCGGTCACGCTCAAGAAGATCGACGAGATCGAAGCGCAGATGTCGCAGCAGTGGTGGAAGAGCAAGCAAGGTGCTGAGGCGCCCACCCAGCCCGGTGCGATGCCGGCTGCTGCCAGCGGCGCCGCGACGTCCGACTCCGAGCATGCGCGGGCGTATGCACCCACGGCGCCCGGCAGCCTGCCCGCACCTCTCGAAAACAAGCCCGGTGTCCAGCCGCTGTTTGCCGATGACAGCATGGCCATTGGCCGGTTTGGCGGCACCGATGCGCAAATGCTCCCGGGCGAAGGCCCTGGCGAAGCGTCCTTCAGCCCTGCGGCAGCTACTGCGGCAACGCCAGCGCCCGCATCCGAACCGGAGGAATTCGTGCACGAACCCGATCTAGAAGAAGCCGCCATCCGGTTTGCCAATGGCGACCATGCCGGGGCTGAGTCCGGCCTGCTTGATGTGCTGGCGCAGCACCAGCAGGACGCGCCCGACGACCAGCTTGAAATCTGGATGACGCTGTTCGACCTGTACCGTGCGACCGGCCAGCACGACCGGTTTGACACCCTGGCCATCGACTTTGCGGCCCAGTACAGCCGTTCGGCACCACTGTGGTTCTCCATGCTGGAGCAGTTGGGAATGGCGCCACCGCCCGCTGCGGCGGCACCTGGCGCACCAGCGGCCGCACCGGTGGGCGCGGTGCGCCGTGATTTCAGCTGGAATGCTCCGCCCACCCTGGCTGTGTCTTCGGTGGCCGCGCTCCAGGCCTCCCTGGCACGTTCCGCGTCGCCCTGGACCTTGTCCTGGGCACGCCTGGGGGCCATCGACGAAGCTGCAGTGCCTTTGCTGGCGGAGCAGTTCACGCGGTGGGCCGAGCGTGATGGGCAACTGGTGTTTTCGGGGGTTGAAAAGCTCAATGCCCTGCTCGACGCCAAAACCCAGTCCGGAGACCGCTCCACCAGCCCAGAGTGGTGGAGCCTGCGCATGGCGGCGCTGCGGCTCATGGGCAAACCGGATGAGTTCGAGCTGGTTGCGCTTGACTACTGCGTGACCTATGAAGTCTCGCCGCCTTCTTGGGTGTCTCCGCGCTGCGGGTATTCGGACAACGAGGGGGCGTCCTCGGGTTCGGCGCCGCTGGCGGCAGACAGCGATTTCATGGCCTCCGATCTGGGGGATGCATCGGCCCCAGCTCCGCTGGAGACGGGCCCCGTGGCCCAGCTCAGCGGGCACATCGATGGTGATGCCACGCCGCTGCTGGAGGCTTTCCAGGCCTTCCTGCGCCCAGGGGTGCCCCTGACGATCGCCTGCGACAAGCTGATCCGTGTGGACTTTGCCGCTGCGGGCTCGGTGCTCAACTGGGCGGCCGAGCAGCAGGGCCACGGCCATGTGATCCAGTTCCACAACCTGCAGCGGCTGGTGGCGATTTTCTTCAACGTGATCGGTATCAACGAGCACGCCTGGGTGGTGCCCCGGAAGAATTGACTCCCCCGGAGTCGCTTTGCGCCTCGGCGCCTCCGACTGGGGCTATGGCCCTTGGAGTTGCGCCTCTCCGTGCCTCTCTCGCTGCGTGGTAGGGGGGCAGTGCACGCAAGCGAAGCGCCTCATGCGCGGCTTGGCGGCCCCTGCGCGGCGGTGCTGGCCTGGGCCGCTTCGGTTTCATGGCCTGCGTGCAGTGGTGTGGATGTGCTGGTAACACGCAGCTCCGCCTTGGCTTGAAAGCGGTGCCCGCGCCCTCAACTGCCGCAGCTATGGACTCATCAAACGACAACCACCCGGTGTTCCACGGCACCACCATCCTGAGCGTACGCCGCCAGACGCCCCAGGGCGTGCAAGTGGCGATTGGCGGGGACGGCCAGGTCACCTTGGGCAACATCGTGGTCAAGGGCACGGCGCGCAAGGTGCGCAAGCTGCACCACGGCAAGGTGCTGGCGGGTTTTGCAGGCGCCACGGCCGATGCATTCACCCTGTTCGAGCGCTTTGAAGCCAAGCTCGAAAAACACCAGGGCCACCTGGTGCGGGCCGCCATTGAACTCACCAAGGACTGGCGCACCGACCGCGTGCTGCGCCGCCTCGAAGCCATGCTCGCCGTGGCCGATCTCGAAGCCTCGCTCATCATCACCGGCAACGGCGACGTGCTGGAGCCCGAGCAGGGCATCGTGGCGATTGGATCGGGCGGTGCCTACGCGCACTCGGCCGCCAAGGCGCTGCTCAGCCACACCGACCTCTCTGCGCAGGATATCGTCAAAAAGTCGCTGGAGATTGCGGGCGAGTTGTGCATCTACACCAACATGAACCACACCATCGAGACCTTGTAGGTCGGTTGGTTTTGCAAGGCGGTTTTCACCGCATTTGATACGTTTTTGATAGCTGCTAGCGCTTGATAGATAAGCGCTAGAGCCCAATTTGACTGGAATTTTCGCCATGTCGTCCATGACCCCCCAGGAAATCGTCTCCGAACTGGACCACCACATCGTGGGCCAGGCCAGCGCCAAGCGTGCCGTGGCCATTGCACTGCGCAACCGCTGGCGCCGCCAGCAGGTCGAAGGCAGCCTGCGCCAGGAGATCACGCCCAAGAACATCCTCATGATCGGCCCGACCGGCGTGGGCAAGACGGAGATTGCGCGCCGCTTGGCCAAGTTGGCGGACGCGCCCTTCATCAAGGTCGAGGCCACCAAGTTCACCGAGGTGGGCTATGTGGGCAAGGATGTGGATTCCATCATCCGTGACCTGGCGGAGATGGCCGTGAAGCAGACCCGCGAGTCCGAGATGAAGAAAGTGCGTGCCCGTGCCGAAGATGCCGCAGAAGAGCGCATCCTCGACGTGCTGATCCCCCCGGCCCGGGCGGCGGCAGGCACCGAGCCCGCCGCCGACAACACGGCCCGGCAGGTGTTTCGCAAGAAGCTGCGCGAAGGGCTGCTGGCCGACAAGGAGATCGAGATCGACGTGGCCGAAGGCCGCCCCTCGCTGGAAATCATGGGACCCCAGGGCATGGAAGAGATGACCGAGCAGCTGCGTGGCATGTTCAGCCAGATGGGGCAGGACAAACGCAAGACCCGCAAGCTCAAGATTGCCGAGGCCCTGAAGCTCCTCGCCGACGAGGAGGCCGGAAAACTCGTCAACGAGGAAGAGATCAAGGCCCGGGCCATCGCCAATGCCGAGCAGAACGGCATCGTCTTCATCGACGAGATCGACAAGGTGGCTGCGCGCCAGGAAACCAGCGGTGCCGATGTGTCCCGCCAGGGCGTGCAGCGCGACCTGCTGCCGCTGGTGGAGGGCACCACGGTGTCCACTAAATACGGCATGATCAAAACGGACCACATCCTGTTCATTGCGTCGGGGGCGTTCCACCTGTCCAAGCCCAGCGACCTGATCCCGGAGCTCCAGGGGCGGTTCCCCATCCGGGTCGAGCTGGAATCCCTGTCGGTCAAGGACTTCGAGGCCATCCTGACCCAGACCCACGCATCACTGGTCAAGCAGTACCAGGCCCTGCTCGCCACCGAGGGTGTCACGCTCGAATTTGCTCCCGAGGGCATCACGCGCCTGGCGCACATCGCCTTTGAGGTGAACGAACGCACCGAAAACATTGGTGCGCGCCGCCTGTCCACCGTCATGGAGCGCTTGCTGGATGAGGTGAGTTTTGATGCGACCCGCCTATCGGGTCAGACCATCACCATTGACGCTGCCTATGTGGACGCCCGCCTGCAGACACTGAGCCAGGACGAGGATCTTTCGCGCTACATCCTGTGACCACTCGGTCAAGCCTTGAGAGGTCACTTTCATAGGCCTCTCTAAGTGCTTCTTTTTCAACGACTTTTGGCTTTCTGACGGCTGCAAAGTCGCGTCTAAGTTGTTGATTTCATTGCAAAAGTTTGTTGGACACCCCCTTGTTCGGTGTGCTTTTCCTGCTACAGTGCAAAAAAGTGCAATTAAGTGGTGAAAAGTGCCCTCAAGGTCCATTGCACGGACCCGCGAGGCAAAGAACCGAATTGGGAATCTGTCCGTGTTTCAAGGTGCCTCGTCGCTGAGTCTCGATGCGAAGGGTCGGCTGTCTGTGCCGACCCGGCATCGTGACGTCCTCGCGGCCACGGCATCCGGTCAGCTCACCATCACCAAGCACCCCCACGGTTGTCTTATGGTCTTCCCCCGCCCCGAGTGGGAGAAATTCCGTGAGCGTATCGCCCAGTTGCCCATGTCCGCCCAGTGGTGGAAGCGCATCTTTCTGGGCAATGCCATGGATGTGGACATGGACGCCACGGGCCGCGTGCTGGTTTCTCCCGAGCTGCGTGAAGCGGCCGGTATCTCCAGGGACACCATGCTTTTGGGCATGGGCAATCATTTCGAACTTTGGGACAAGGCCACCTACGACGAGCAGGAGGCCAAGGCCATGCAGGGCGATATGCCGGATGTCTTCAAGGACTTCTCCTTTTAAGGCGCACCGTGACATCTTCCTTGCAACACACCACCGTCCTGCTCAACGAGGCTGTGGACTCTCTCCTGGGCGGCGCAGGCCCTGAGCCTGCAGGCACCTGGGTCGATGCGACGTTTGGCCGTGGCGGGCACTCTCGTCTCATCCTGCTCAGGCTGGGGCCACAGGGGCGCCTTGTGGCCTTCGACAAGGACCCCGAAGCCATCGCCGAAGCAACGCGCATCACCGATGCGCGTTTTTCCATTCGGCACGAAGGTTTTCGCCATTTGGCCGATCTGCCTGCTGGCAGCGCCGCTGGCGTGTTGATGGACCTGGGGGTGAGCTCGCCCCAGATCGACAGCCCCGAGCGGGGCTTCAGTTTCCGTTTTGACGGCCCGCTGGACATGCGCATGGACACCACGCGCGGCGAAAGCGTGGCCGATTGGTTGGCCACGGCCGAAGTCGGTCAGATTGCGGAGGTGATACGTGACTACGGTGAAGAACGGTTTGCTGGCCCCATTGCAAAGGCGATTGTTGCTCGGCGCGAAGAACGGGGTCCTCTTTCAACCACCTCAGAACTGGCCGATCTCGTGGCTGGCACGGTCAAAACCCGCGAGCCGGGCCAGAACCCTGCAACGCGCACATTTCAAGCTCTTCGGATTTTCATCAACGCCGAGCTTGAAGAGCTGCAACAGGCGCTAGAGGCCAGCCTCTCGGTGCTGCAGCCGGGCGGGCGCCTAGTGGTGATCAGCTTTCATTCGCTGGAAGACCGCATCGTCAAGCAGTTCATCGCCAAACACTCCAAGGAGGTCTACGACCGCCGCGCGCCCTTTGCCGCCCCCCAGGCCATGAAACTGGTGGCGCTGGACCGCATCAAGCCCAGCGCCACCGAGGTGGCCGGCAACCCCCGCTCGCGCAGCGCGATCATGCGCGTGGCTGAGCGCACGGCGGTGGTCTGACATGACGCGGCTCAACGTGGTCCTGCTGCTGGCGGTACTGGCCAGCGCGATCTATCTGGTTCACACCCAGTACGAGTCGCGCCGCCTGTTCACCGAGCTGGACCGTGCCATTGCCGAGGCCCGCCGCCTGGAGACCGAGCACCAGCGCCTGCAGGTGGAAAAGCGCGCGCAGGCCACGCCACTGCGGGTGGAGAAGATCGCCCGCGCTCAACTCAACATGCGCACGGCCACGCCGGCCATCACGCAGTATGTGTCTGACCCACAGGGGGAGGCGGCCGCAGCGGCTGCCAGCGGTGTTCCGCCCCGGTCCGAGGGGGCGCAGCCATGAGCCGCAGTGTGCTCTACACCTCCAGCCCGCTGCTGGCCAGCAAGACGCCAGTCTGGCGCAGCAAGTTCATCGTGGCCGTGATTGCGTTGGGCTTTCTGGGGCTTGCGGGGCGCGCCGCCTATGTGCAAGTGTTTGGCAACGCATTCTTTCAGCGCCAGGGTGAAGTGCGTTTTGCGCGCACGCTGGAGCTGCCCGCAAACCGCGGCAAGATTGTGGACCGCAATGGGTTGATCCTCGCATCCAGCGTGCCGGCCTCCAGCATCTGGGCCATTCCGGAAGACGTGGACCAGGACAAGCCAGAAGTGCGCGCCAAGCTCAAGCAGCTGGCCAAGCTGCTCGACATGCCCCAGGCGGAGCTGCAGAAAAAGCTGGCCGATGAGGACAAGACCTTTGTCTGGATCAAGCGCCAGCTCGACTGGGATGTGGGCCAGCAGATTGCGGCCCTGGACATCAAGGGCATCTACCAGCGCAAGGAATACAAGCGCCAGTACCCCGAGGGTGAGGCGGCGGCGCACGTGGTGGGATTCACCAACGTGGAAGACCATGGCCAGGAGGGCATGGAGCTGGCCTTCGACAAGGATCTGGCAGGAAAGCCGGGCTCGCGCCGTGTGATCAAGGACCGCCTGGGCCGGGTGGTCGAAGGTGTGGGGGAAACCGTGCCACCCGTGGATGGCAAGGACATGCAGCTTTCCATCGACAGCAAGGTGCAGTTTTTTGCCTACCAGAAGCTGCGCGACCAGGTGGCTGCGCACAAGGCCAAGGCGGGCAGTGTGGTGGTGCTTGATGCGCACACGGGCGAGCTGTTGGCGCTGGCCAACTACCCGAGCTATGTGCCCGACAAACGCCAGAACCTGACCGGCGAACAACTGCGCAACCGCGCGTTGACCGACGTGTTCGAGCCCGGTTCCACCATGAAGCCGTTCACCATCGGCCTGGCGCTGGAGACGGGCCGCGTGCGCCCGGACACCATCGTGGACACGAACCCTGGCCGTATCAACATCACGGGCTCCACCATCTCCGACACGAGCAACCATGGGGTGCTGACGGTGGAAGGTGTGATCCAGAAATCCAGCAACGTGGGCACCACCAAGATCGCCATGCAGATGCCTGCGCGCGAGATGTGGGAAACCTTCTCGGCTGCGGGTTTCGGACAGAAGCCGCAGCTGCATTTCCCCGGCGTGGTCACCGGCCGATTGCGCCCGTACAAGACCTGGCGCCCGGTGGAGCAGGCCACCATGTCCTACGGCTATGGCCTGTCGGCCAGCCTGTTCCAGATGGCGCGGTCGTACACGGTGTTTGCCAATGGCGGCCGGGTGATTCCGGCCACGATGCTCAAGACCGCGGAGCCCGCAGTGGGCGTGCCCGTGTTTTCGGAGCGCACGGCCGACCAGGTGCGCAAGATGCTGCAGATGGCCGCAGGCCCGGGCGGTACGGGCCAGAAGGCGCAGACGCTGGGCTACTCGGTGGGCGGCAAGTCCGGCACCGCGCGCAAGCAGGTGGGCAAGAGCTACGCCTCGGGTAAATACCGCGCATGGTTCACGGGCATGGCACCCATCGACAAGCCGCGCATCATCGTGGCCGTGATGATCGACGAGCCCAACAACGGGGTGTATTACGGTGGCGCGGTGGCTGCTCCGGTGTTCAGCGAAGTCGTGCAACAGACCTTGCGAATGATGGGCGTGCAGCCGGACATGGCGGTCAAGCCGCAAATTGTGGCCAAAGAGGTGGAGGAATCGCTATGACAACGGCATTGCCTTTGCTCGCCTCGGTGCGCGACGCCGTGACCTGGCTGCGCGAACGGGTGACCGGCACGCTGCAGACCGACAGCCGCCAGATTCGCCCCGGCGATGGTTTCATCGCCTGGCCGGGTGCTGCCACCGACGGCCGCGCGCACGTCGGCGATGCGTTTGCGCGGGGGGCTGTGGCTTGCCTGGTGGAGCACGAGGGCGCCGACGCGTTTGTGCTTGAAGGCTTGCCTGTGGCGGCGCTCCATGGCCTGAAAGCCGCCACCGGCCCCATTGCGGCCGACTGGTTCGAGCAACCCACGCAGCATCTGGATGTGTTGGCCGTGACGGGTACCAATGGCAAGACCAGCACGAGCTGGTGGCTGGCCGAGGCACTTAATGTGCTATCAGAAAATGAGCTTATTCCGCAAGGTGGATGTGCGCTGGTAGGCACTTTGGGGATGGGGACACCGCCCGCACTCACCAGCACGGGCATGACCACGCCCGACCCGGTGCGGCTGCAGCGTGCGTTCCAGCAGTTCACCGATGCCGGCCGCACGGCCTGCGCCATTGAGGCCTCGTCCATTGGCTTGGCCGAGCACCGCATGGCGGGCACGCGCATCCGTGTCGCGTTGTTCACCAACTTCACGCAGGACCATCTGGACTACCACTCCGGCATGGCGGCCTACTGGCAGGCCAAGAGCATGCTCTTCGACTGGCCTGGCCTGCAGGCTGCCGTGGTCAACATCGACGATGCGCGCGGCGCGGAGTTGCATGCCACGCTGGCGGACCGTCCGCTGGACCTGTGGAGTGTTTCCATCACCGGCCCGGCCCGCCTGGCGGCGCGCGACATCTGCATGGGGGACGGTGGGCTGCGCTTCACGGTGGCCGAAGGCGTGCACACGCATGTGCTGCAGACGCGCGTGATCGGGCAGTACAACGTCTCCAACCTGCTGGGTGTGCTGGCCGGGTTGCGTGCGCTGGGCGTGCCGCTCCAGCACGCGCTGTATGCCTGCGCCCAGCTCACACCCGTGCCGGGCCGTATGGAGCAGATCCACAGCCCTGGCCAACCCCTGGTGGCGGTGGACTACGCGCACACGCCCGACGCACTGGAGAAGGCGTTGCAGGCCCTGCGCCCGATCGCGCAGGAACGTGGCGGCGAGCTGTGGTGTGTGTTCGGCTGCGGTGGTGACCGCGATGCAGGCAAGCGCCCGCTGATGGGCGCTGTGGCGCAGCACCAGGCCGACCGTGTGGTGGTGACCAGCGACAACCCGCGCAGCGAAGACCCCGCGGCCATCCTGCACCAGATTTTGCAAGGCACCATCGCCAGCAGCGTGGTGCGCGCCGAACCCGACCGTGCCGCCGCCATTGCCTTGGTCGTGGCCGAGGCTGCGCCCGCCGATGTGGTGCTGATCGCCGGCAAGGGCCACGAAGACACCCAGGAGACGGCTGGTGTGCGCCTGCCGTTCTCCGACATGGCCCACGCGCAGGGCGCGTTGCAGGCCCGAGGAGCCCGCACATGACCGCCACCCCAGGTGTGATGATGACCTTGCAGCAAGCGTTTGCGCTGCTTGCCTCGCGCATTCCTTCGGCACGCTTGGTGGGGGATGGCGCCACGCCGCTGGTGCGTGTGCATACCGACACGCGGACGCTGCAGGCGGGGGATCTTTTTGTGGCGCTCAAGGGCGAGCGTTTTGACGCCAACGCTTTCCTGTCCGACGCCCGCTCCGGTGGCGCAGCCGCTGCCATCGCCCACGGTGGCCTTGAAGCCGCAGGCCTGCCGGGCATTGAGGTGCCAGACAGCCTCGCAGCGTTGGGCGCGCTGGCTGCGGGGTGGCGTGCGCAGTTGGGTCTTCCGTTGATCGGCGTGACCGGCAGCAATGGCAAGACCACGGTGACGCAGATGATCGCGTCCATCCTGCGCGCCTGGAAGGGCGAAGCTGCCTTTGCCACGCAGGGCAATTTCAACAACGACATCGGTGTGCCGCTGATGCTGCTGCGCCTGCGCGCCAGCCATGCCGCCGCCGTGATCGAAATGGGTATGAACCACCCAGGCGAGATCGCCCTGCTGGCTGCCATGGCGCAGCCCACGGTGGCGCTGGTCAACAACGCACAGCGCGAGCACCTGGAGTTCATGCACACGGTGGAAGCTGTGGCCCGCGAGAACGGCTCGGTGTTTGCCAGCCTTCCCGCCGACGGCGTGGCCGTGTTCCCAGTGGGCGATGCCTACACGGGCCTCTGGCGCTCGCTGGGAGCGGGGCGCCGCACCGTCACCTTTGGCGATGGCGGCGATGTGGCCTGCGCACAGGCTGCGTGGGGCCAGGGCGCCTGGGCGGTGACGCTGGCCACGCCACAAGGCGAAGTGGCCACCCACCTGCATATTGCAGGGCGCCACAACGTGACCAACGCACTGGCGGCTGCGGCCTGTACGCTGGCAGCGGGCGCGCCCCTGGCCGCCATTGCGCAAGGGCTGAACGATTTTGTGCCGGTCAAGGGCCGCTCGCGTGCTTTCAGCGTGCACAGCGCTGGCCGGGAGATCACCGTGGTGGACGACACCTACAACGCCAACCCCGACTCCATGCGTGCCGCCATCGACGTGCTGGCCGAGCTGCCCGGCCCGCAACTGCTGGTGCTGGGCGACATGGGCGAGGTGGGCGATCAGGGCCCGCAGTTTCACGCCGAGGCGGGTGCCCATGCCCGTGCTGCGGGCATCCCCCTGCTGTTCGCGCTCGGCACGCAGTCGGTGCATGCCGCCACGGCCTACGGCGGTGCCCGGCATTTCAACGATATGAGCGCGCTGCTGACGGCCGTGCGCGATGCCCTGTCCACCGTGGGCAGTGTGCTGGTCAAAGGGTCTCGATTCATGAAGATGGAACAGGTGGTGGAGGCCATTTCCGCCACAGCGACCGCCGCAGCGCAGCCGCAAGAACAACAACAAAAGCAGAACCGGGCACTGGAGGGACACCATGGCGCAACACATTGAGATCGCTCGCGCGGCGACATCGCAGGTTGGGCAAGCCGGGGAGGCCTCATGCTGCTGATGCTGTCGCAATGGCTGCAGGGCCTGTCGCCCGAGTTCGGCTTCTTCCGCGTGTTCCAGTACCTCACCTTCCGTGCGGTGATGGCGGCGATGACGGCGTTGCTCATTGGCCTGATCGCAGGCCCCAAGGTGATCCGTGTGCTCACCTCGCTCAAGATCGGACAGCCGATCCGTGGCTACGCCATGCAATCGCACCTGTCCAAGAGCGGCACGCCCACCATGGGCGGCGTGCTGATCCTGCTGTCGATTGCGATTTCGACGCTGCTGTGGTTTGACCTGTCCAACCGATTCGTGTGGATCGTGCTCATCGTCACGCTGGGCTTTGGTGCCATCGGCTGGGTGGACGACTGGCGCAAGGTGGTCAACAAGGACCCCGAGGGCATGCGTTCGCGCGAGAAGTATTTCTGGCAATCGGTCATCGGCCTGATTGCCGCGCTGTACCTGGTGTTCAGCATCTCTGAGAGCTCCAACGCCAAGGTGTGGGAGCTGTTCGTGGGCTGGGTGCAGTCGGGTTTCTCGCTCGACCTGCCGCCCAAGGCCGGCCTGCAATTGCCGTTCTTCAAGGAAGTGAGCTACCCATTGGGCGTGCTGGGCTTCGTGATCCTCACCTACCTCGTCATCGTGGGCTCCAGCAACGCCGTGAACCTGACCGACGGGCTCGATGGCCTGGCCATCATGCCGGTGGTGATGGTGGGCTCGGCCCTGGGCGTGTTTGCCTATGTCACAGGCAGCTCGGTGTATTCCAAGTACCTGTTCTTCCCGCACATCCCCGGCTCGGGCGAGCTGCTGATCTTCTGCGCGGCCATGGCGGGCGCGGGCTTGGCCTTCCTGTGGTTCAACGCGCACCCCGCCCAGGTCTTCATGGGCGACGTGGGGGCGCTGGCGCTGGGCGCGGCCCTGGGCACCATCGCCATCATCGTGCGCCAGGAAATCGTGCTGGCCATCATGGGCGGCATCTTCGTGGTCGAGGCGCTGTCGGTGATGCTGCAGGTGACCTGGTTCAAGTTCACCAAGAAACGCTACGGCGAAGGCCGCCGTCTGCTCAAGATGGCGCCGCTGCACCACCACTTTGAAAAGAGCGGCTGGAAGGAAACGCAGGTGGTCGTGCGCTTCTGGATCATCACCATGCTGCTGTGCCTTGTCGGCCTGTCCACGCTGAAACTGCGATGAACCCGGACGATCCCCTCATCCCCGCTGCGCCACCCGCTCCCCCGGTGGCAGAGCCTGCCGTTGCGGCGGCGGGTGGGGAGCCGCCTGCCGGGCGGCCGGATGTGGACATGCCACCAGCGCGATCGATGGAGGACGTGGTGCCTGACGAGACCGGCGTTGCCCTTCCCGATGCACAGTCCTTCTTCGAGCCCCAGGACGCCACGACCGACATGACGGAGCCTGCGGCCACAAGCGAGGGCACGGCGGTGGCACCCGGGCCCGCCACAGGCGCACGCGCAGGCAACGCGGCGGCGAATGCCTGGGACCCAGAAAAGCCCCCGGCCGTGTCTGCCGCAAAGGCCGCCGCTGACTTTGTGGCGCAGATTTTTGCCGAGGTGGCCGCGCCTGAAGCTGCGTCGGCCCCGCTGCATGAGGCCGAAGAAGAAACCGCCGAGGCAGTTGCGACCGATGAAGCTGTCCAGCCCCTGGGCCGGCCCGGTGAAGGCATGCGTCCGATGCAGGGCCAGAACATCCTTATCCTGGGCCTGGGCGCCTCGGGCCTGGCCATGGCCCGCTGGTGTGTGCGTTGCGGTGCCGATGTCACCGTGGCCGACACCCGCGCCGCGCCGCCACAGTTGCCCACGCTGCAGCAAGAGCTGCCCCAGGCGCGTTTTGTCGCGGGTGCCTTTGATGCCAGTCTGGTCGAAGGCAAAGACCTGCATGCGGTCTACCGCTCGCCGGGTTTGAGTCCCCAGACAATTGCTCCTGTTTTGGTAGCTGCTAGCGCATGTGGGATAAGCGCTGGAGGTGAGTTGAGCTTGTATTCCATGGCGTTGGCCGCGCTGCACGCTTCGCACGGCTACGCACCGGCCGTGCTGGCCATCACGGGCACCAATGGCAAGACCACGGTCACATCGCTCACCGGCCAGCTGGTGGAGCGTTCGGGCCAACGCGTGGCCGTGGCCGGCAACATCGGCCCCACGCTGCTTGATACCCTGGCGGGCCACATCGACGCTGGCACGCTGCCCGATGTATGGGTGCTGGAGCTGTCGAGCTTCCAGCTCGATGGCGTCACGGGCTTTGAACCCACGGCGGCCACCGTGCTCAACATCACGCAGGACCACCTGGACTGGCATGGCGACATGGCCGCCTACGCGGCGGCCAAGGCACGCATCTTTGGCCAGACAGGGCTCATGGTCCTGAACCGCGAAGATGCCGAGGTCATGCGCATGCTTCCACCTCCAGTGAAGGTCAAGCTGCAAAAGCCCCAGGTGCGCGAGCACCTGACGTTTGGTGCCGACATGCCCCAGCGCCCCGGCGACTTCGGTATCGAGGTCGTCAGTGGCATGCCCTGGCTGGTGCGTGCCATGGATGCGGATGAAACCCGCAAGCGCGGCCGCAATGAAGTGGCCGAGGACCTGCACATCCAGCGCCTGATGCCGGCCGATGCGCTGCGCATCCGGGGCCGCCACAACGCGGTGAACGCGCTGGCTGCACTGGCCCTGGCCTCGGCTGCAGGCTGCACCTTGGCCCCGCTGCTGTACGGCCTGCGCGAGTACCGGGGCGAGCCACACCGGGTGGAGCCCGTGGCCGTCATCCACGGGGTGGAATACTTTGACGACAGCAAGGGCACGAACGTGGGCGCCACGGTGGCGGCCCTCATCGGCCTGGGCGCAGAGCGCCGCATCGTGGTCATCCTGGGCGGCGATGGCAAGGGGCAGGACTTTTCGCCGCTCGCAGCGCCGGTGTCGCGCTATGCACGTGCCGTGGTGCTCATCGGGCGCGATGCGCCGCAGATCCGCGCCGCGCTCCAGGACTGCGGCGTGGCACTGCTGGATGCCGAGACACTGCCCCAGGCGGTGGCGCTGGCCTCGCAGCGTGCCCATGCGGGCGATGCGGTGCTGATGTCGCCCGCCTGCGCCAGCTTTGACATGTTCACGGGCTATGAGCACCGCGCCCAGGTGTTCTGCGACACCGTGCGCGCCTTGGCCGACGACGCCGGGCAGTCCGTGGAAGGTATGGCATGACGGCCGACGTGCGCAATTCCACGTTGCTGCAGCGGGTGACCGGCTGGTTTGGAGGCCTGCCTGGCAAGGCTGCGGACGTATTGCCCGTGCGCGTTGGCGGCACGGAGTACCGCCAGTCGTCCAGCACGCCGGCCAGTGTGCTGGGCTTCGACCAGGCCTTGCTGTGGGTGGTGGTCGCGCTGCTGGCCTGGGGTCTGGTGATGGTGTATTCGGCCTCCATCGCCATGCCGGACAACCCGCGTTTTGCCAATTACGCGTCGACCCATTTCCTGACCCGCCACATGATGTACCTCGTGGTGGGTTTTGTCGTGGCGCTGCTGGCCTTCCAGGTGCCCATGGCGCTGTGGGAGCGCATGGCGCCCTGGCTTTTCGTGGTGGCGCTGCTGCTGTTGATTGCGGTGCTGATCCCCGGTGTGGGCAAGGTCGTCAATGGCGCGCGGCGCTGGCTGTCGATCGGGCCCATCGGTTTCCAGCCGTCCGAGGTGGCCAAGTTCGCGGTGCTCATCTATGCGGCCGACTACATGGTGCGCAAGATGGAGGTGAAGGAGCGCTTTTTCCGCGCCGTGCTGCCCATGGGCGCCGCCGTGGCCATCGTGGGCGTGCTGCTGCTGGCCGAACCCGACATGGGTGCCTTCATGGTGGTGGCAGTGATCGCCATGGGCATCCTTTTTCTGGGGGGTGTCAACGCCCGGATGTTCTTCCTGATCGCAGGGGTTCTGGTGGCCGCTTTCGGCGTCATGATCGCCAGCTCGCCCTGGCGCCGTGAACGGGTGTTTGCCTACCTCGACCCCTTCAGCGAGGAGCACGCCCTGGGCAAGGGCTACCAGCTTTCCCACTCGCTGATCGCCATCGGGCGTGGCGAGATCTTTGGCGTGGGCCTGGGCGGCAGCGTGGAAAAGCTGCACTGGCTGCCCGAGGCCCACACCGACTTCCTGCTGGCGGTGATTGGCGAGGAGTTCGGCCTGGTCGGCGTGGTCATCCTCATCGTGCTCTTCCTGTGGATGACGCGCCGCATCATGCACATTGGCCGCCAGGCCATCGCGCTGGACCGCGTGTTCGCGGGGCTGGTGGCGCAGGGCGTGGCGATCTGGATCGGCTTTCAGGCCTTCATCAACATGGGCGTGAACCTGGGCGCGTTGCCGACCAAGGGGCTCACGCTCCCGCTGATGAGTTTTGGGGGATCCGCGATCCTGATGAATCTGGTGGCGCTCGCGGTGGTGCTGCGGGTGGACTATGAAAACAAACTCCTCATGCGCGGAGGCCGCGTATGAGGAGTTTGTTTCACCAAAACAAGCTGCTGCAACGCGTCAGCGTTGGCGGGTGCGCAGCAACCGATGCGCGGAGGCCGCGTATGAGGAGTTTGTTTCACCAAAACAAGCTGCTGCAACGCGTCAGCGTTGGCGGGTGCGCAGCAACCGATGCGCGGAGGCCGCGTATGAGGAGTTTGTTTCACCAAAACAAGCTGCAGCAGCGTGCAACGCTGCCGAATGCGGAGCATTCGATGAGAGGAGGCCGCGTATGACGCAGAAGACGGCCCTCATCATGGCGGGTGGTACGGGCGGCCATATCTTCCCGGGCCTGGCCGTGGCGGAGGAACTGCGCGCACGCGGCTGGCGCGTGCACTGGCTGGGCACGCCGGGCAGCATGGAGTCGCGCATCGTGCCCACACACGGCTTTGCGCTGGAGTTGATCGATTTTTCGGGCGTGCGCGGCAAGGGCCTCGTCACGCTGGCCCTGCTGCCGCTGCGCCTGTTGCGTGCCTTCTGGCAGGCGCTGGCCGTGGTGCGGCGTGTGAAACCCGACGTGGTGGTGGGCCTGGGCGGCTACATCACCTTCCCGGGCGGGATGATGGCTGTGCTGGCGGGCAAACCGCTCGTGCTGCACGAGCAGAACTCGGTGGCCGGCATGGCCAACAAGGTGCTGGCAGGTGTGGCAGACCGGGTTTTCACCGCTTTTCCCAACGTGTTCAAAAAGGGGCAGTGGGTGGGCAACCCGCTGCGCACCGCCTTCACCAGCAAGCCCGCACCGGCCGAACGCTTTGCACAACGCACCGGCCCACTGCGCCTGTTGGTGGTGGGCGGCAGCCTGGGGGCGCGGGCATTGAACGAGATCGTGCCGCAAGCCGTCGCGCTGATGCCTGCCGACCAACGCCCTGTGGTCATCCACCAAAGCGGTGCGACGCAGATCGATGCACTGCGCTCCAACTACGCCGCGGCCGGCGTCGAGGCGGAATGCACGCCCTTCATCGACGACACCGCGAGTGCCTTTGCCGATGCCGACATCGTTGTTTGCCGCGCGGGCGCAAGCACCGTGACCGAGATCGCTGCCGTGGGCGCGGCGGCGGTTTTCGTGCCGTTCCCTTCGGCGGTGGACGACCACCAGACCACCAATGCGCAGTTTCTTGTGAACGCGGGCGGCGGCTGGCTGGTGCAGCAGCGCGACCTCACGCCCGAGGGTTTGGCTCAGATGCTATTGAATACAGAGCGCTCTACCTTGATGGATAAAGCGCTGAAGGCCAAAAACATGCAAAAAATCAACGCCACCCGCGAAGTGGTGACTGCCTGCGAGGAGTTGGCATGAAACACGCCATCCGCCACATCCATTTCGTCGGCCTGGGCGGCGCCGGCATGAGCGGCATCGCCGAGGTGCTGTTCAACCTGGGCTACCGCATCTCCGGTTCCGACCTGGCCGACAGCGCCACGCTGCGCCGCCTGCAGGGCCTGGGCATCAAGACCTGCCTGGGCCACGCGGCGGCGCACATCGACGGGGCCGATGCGGTGGTCACCTCCACCGCCGTGACGCCCGACAACCCCGAGGTGCTGGCTGCGCGCGAGAAGAAGATCCCCGTGGTGCCTCGCGCGCTCATGCTGGCCGAGCTGATGCGCTTGAAGCAAGGCATCGCCATTGCCGGCACGCATGGCAAGACCACCACCACCAGCCTCGTGACCAGCGTGCTGGCCGAGGCGGGGCTGGACCCGACGTTTGTGATCGGGGGCAAGCTCAACAGCGCGGGCGCCAATGCCAAGCTGGGCAGCGGCGACTACATCGTGGTCGAGGCCGACGAGTCCGACGCGTCGTTCCTGAACCTGCTGCCCGTGATGGCGGTGGTGACCAACATCGATGCCGACCACATGGAGACGTATGGGCACGACTTCAGCCGGCTCAAGGGCGCATTCGTCGATTTCCTGCACCGCATGCCGTTCTACGGCACGGCGGTGTTGTGCGTGGACAGCCCGGCCGTGCGCGACATCCTGCAAAGCGTGACCTGTCCGATCACAAGCTACGGATTTTCGGAAGACGCCCAGGTGCGCGCCATCGATGTGCGTGCCGAAGCCGGTCAGATGCGATTCACCGTGCAGCGGCGCAACGGCGTCACGCTGCCCGACATGGAAATCGTGCTCAACCTCGCGGGCGAGCACAACGTGCTCAACGCGCTGTCGGCCATTGCCGTGGCGGTGGAGCTCAACATCCCCGACGAGGCCGTGCAGCGTGCGCTGGCCGGCTTCAAGGGCGTGGGCCGGCGCTTCCAGCACTACGGTGATCTGCCCGCGAAGGACGGCGGCACGTTCACTGTCATTGATGACTACGGCCACCACCCGGTGGAGATGGCCGCCACGCTGGCGGCTGCGCGCGGCGCCTTCCCGGGCCGCCGACTGGTGCTGGCCTTTCAGCCGCACCGCTACAGCCGCACGCGCGATTGCTTCGAGGATTTCGTGAAGGTCATTGGCAACGCCGACGCCGTGCTGCTGACCGAGGTGTATGCCGCTGGCGAAGCACCCGTGGTCGCCGCCGATGGCCGCTCGCTGGCCCGCGCGCTGCGCGTGGCGGGCCGTGTGGAGCCGGTGTTCGTCGACAACGTGGCCGATTTGCCGCAAGCCATTGCCGACAACGCGCGCAACGGCGATGTGGTGATGTGCATGGGCGCAGGCTCCATTGGTGCAGTACCCGGCAAGGTGGTGGAAATGCTACAAAATAATGAGCTAAAAGCGCTTGAAGGGAGCGCGCTATGACCCCTTTTGATTCAAATATGGATGTGAAATCGCTTGGCAAAGTCGCCGTGTTGATGGGTGGCGACTCGGCCGAGCGTGAGGTCTCCCTCATGTCCGGCAGTGGCGTGCTGCAGGCCCTGCGTTCGCGGGGTGTGGACGCGCATGCGTTCGACCCTGCGCAGAACGCGCTGGGCGATCTCAAGCGCGATGGCTATGCGCGCTGCTTCATTGCACTGCATGGCCGCCATGGTGAAGACGGCACAGTGCAAGGCGCGCTGGAGCTGCTGGGCATTCCCTACACCGGCCCGGGCGTCATGGCCTCGGCCATCGCCATGGACAAGGTCATGACCAAGCGGGTGTGGCTGGCCGAGGGCTTGCCCACGCCACGCTATGTGTGGCTGGCGCCCGACCGCCAGCAGCGCGAGGTGGTGCGCACCGTGCCCGATGAGCTGGGTTTGCCACTGATCGTGAAGCCGCCCCGCGAGGGCTCGTCCATTGGCGTGACCAAGGTGCGTGGCTATTCGGACATGCAGGAGGCCGTGGCGCTCTCGGCGAAGTACGACCCCGACGTGCTCTGCGAAGAGTTCATCGACGGCGAGGAAGTGACCTGCCCGGTGCTGGGCCAGGGGGCAGACGCCCGCGCGCTGCCGGTGATCCGCATCGTGGCGCCCGATGGCGCCTACGACTACCAGAACAAGTACTTCACCGACGACGTGAAGTACCAGTGCCCGAGCGGCCTGCCCGAGGCCGAGGAACGCGAGATCCAGCGCATCGTGCTGGAGGCCTATCGCACGCTGGGTTGCCGGGGTTGGGGCCGTGCAGATCTGATGATCCGCGCCAGCGACCGCAAACCCTTCCTGCTGGAGATGAACACGTCCCCTGGCATGACCGGTCATTCGCTGGTACCCATGTCGGCACGGGCCTCGGGCATCAGCTATGAGGAACTGTGCCTGCGCATCCTGGCGGATGCAGCGTTGGACACTGCCCCAAGGCCGAAGGACGCCTGATGACCAACAGCCTGCCAGCACCCCTGGACGTCAAGCTCATGAACCTGACCGCATCGGTCTTGTTCGTGGGCTGCGCCATGGCTGTGCTGGCGGCGGGTGCGTGGTGGGTGTTGCGCTACCCCGGCTTTGCCATCGCACGCATCGTGGTGCAGGGCGAGCTGGTGCACAACAACGCGGTGACCTTGCGGGCCAATGTGGCGCCGCACCTTGCAGGAAACTTTTTTACGGTGGACCTGCGGGCGGCCCGCAATGCCTTCGAGCAGGTGCCTTGGGTGCGCCGCGCCGACGTGCGGCGGGAGTACCCCGGCAGCCTGCGCGTGGAGCTGCAGGAGCATGACGCCGTGGCGTACTGGGGGCCCGAGAGCGGCTCGGCCCTGGTCAATCGCCAGGGCGAGGTGTTTGAGGCCAACGTGGGCGACGTGGAGCAGGACGGCTTGCCGCGCCTGCTGGGCCCTGTGGGCAGTTCGCCCGAGGTGTTGCTGATGCATGGGCTGCTGCAGCCTGTCTTCAAGCCGCTGGGCCTGGAAGTGGAGACGCTGGAGCTGACCGGGCGGGGCGGTTGGAGGGCCACGCTCGACAGCGACGCGGTGGTGGAGCTGGGGGGCGGTACGCCGCAAGAGGTGGTGCAGCGCACGCAACGCTTCACGCGCACCCTGACGCAGGTGGCGGCGCAGTACGGGCGCCGCGTGGATGCCCTCGAGTCCGCCGATCTGCGGCATGCAGGGGGCTATGCGTTGCGCATGCGCGGTGTGAGCACCGTGGTTCCTGATGCCACAGCGGCCGCTGGCGCCGTGCGCAGGAGGTAATGGCATGGATCAGCGGTGCATGGCGCAACAAGCAGGTCGGTTCGTGAATGAGGCCGTGGGGCGGCGGGACAGAACAGAGAAGGGCAGAGACTGATATGGCAAGAGAATACAAAGACGTTGTGGTGGGGCTGGACATCGGCACCGCCAAGGTCATGGCCGTGGTGGCTGAGGTTCTGCCCAATGGCGAGCTCAAGCTCGCAGGTCTGGGCGTGGCCCCGAGCAACGGCTTGAAGCGCGGTGTGGTGGTCAACATCGACGCCACCGTGCAGAGCATCCAGCAGGCCCTCAAGGAGGCCGAGCTGATGGCCGACTGCAAGATCCAGCGCGTGTACACCGGTATCACTGGCAGCCACATTCGCGGCCTCAACTCCAGCGGCATGGTGGCCGTGAAGGACAAGGAAGTCACCTCGGCCGACGTGGCGCGTGTGGTGGAGACGGCCAAGGCCATCAACATCTCCAGCGACCAGCGCCTGCTGCTGGTGGAGCCGCAGGAATTCGTGATCGACGGGCAGGATGTGAAGGAGCCCATCGGCATGAGCGGCATCCGCCTGGAGGCCAAGATCCACATCGTGACCGGCGCGCAGAGTGCGGCCGAGAACATCATCAAGTGTGTGCGCCGCTGTGGCCTGGAGGTCGAGCAGCTCATGCTCAACCCCCTGGCCAGCAGCCAGGCGGTGCTGACGGATGACGAGCGCGAGCTGGGCGTGGTGGTGGTGGACATCGGTGCGGGCACCACGGACGTGGCGATCTTCACGGGCGGTGCGATCCGCCATACAGCGGTGATTCCGATTGCGGGCGACCTCATCACCAGCGACATCGCCATGGCATTGCGCACTCCCACGAAGGACGCAGAAGACATCAAGGTCGAGAGTGGCTACGCCAAGCAACTGCTGGCCGACCCCGAGAGCCAGGTCGAAGTGCCCGGCCTGGGCGACCGCAGCCCGCGCATGCTGAGCAAGCAGGCGCTGGCGGGCGTGATCGAGCCGCGCGTGGAGGAGATCTTCTCGCTCGTGCAGCAGGTCATTCGCGAGTCGGGCTACGAAGAAGTGCTGTCCTCGGGCATCGTGCTTACGGGCGGCAGTTCGGTGATGCCGGGAATGATCGAACTGGGTGAGGACATCTTCCTCAAACCCGTGCGGCGCGGCATTCCCAAGTATTCCAGTGCCCTGTCCGACATGGTGGCCCAGCCCCGAGCAGCCACCGTCATGGGCCTGCTCGAAGAAGCTCGCCTGGCACGGCTGCGCGGCTTCAAGGTGGCGCAAAAGAGCGGCTCCATGAAGACCGCGTTCGGGCGTTTCAAAGATTTCATCGTGGGGAATTTCTGACCATGAAATACCTAGGAATGAGCGCCGCCGGGCCGCCCCAAGGCGCGCAAGCCCCCATGGGGGGCAGCGCAGCACACGCAGTGGCAAGCGTGGGGGCCTTGTGGCTGGCGCGAGGGAGTCCCCACCAAACGCCGCGCGAGCGATGGCGATGTACAGGACCGCCGCGCTCTTCCCTACCAGGTACCCCAATCCCCATTTGGCAATTGCATACGAATCTAGAAACAGGAGCTCCAACATGACCATCGAAATGATCGAAGCCGAAGAATTTAACCAGGGCACCCAGATCAAGGTGATCGGCGTGGGCGGCGGTGGCAGCAACGCCGTCGAGCACATGATCGCCCGCAGCGTGCAGGGCGTGGAGTTTGTCAGCGCCAACACCGACGCGCAGGCACTGACGCGCAGCTCAGCCCACCGCGTCATCCAGCTGGGGGGCAGCGGCCTGGGTGCGGGCGGCAAGCCAGAAAAGGCGCGCGATGCGGCCGAAGCTGCGGTGGACGACATCCGTGACGCCATCCAGGGCGCGCACATGCTGTTCATCACGGCCGGCATGGGCGGCGGCACCGGGACCGGGGCTGCTCCGGTGATCGCACGCGTGGCCAAGGAAATGGGAATCCTGACGGTGGGTGTGGTCACCAAGCCTTTCGATTGGGAAGGTGGCCGCCGCATGAAGAACGCCGACGATGGCCTGGCCGAGCTGGAAGCCAACGTGGACTCGCTGATCGTGGTGCTCAACGAGAAGCTGCTCGACGTGCTGGGCGACGACATCACCCAGGACGAAGCCTTTGCGCATGCCAACGACGTGCTCAAGAACGCCGTGGGTGGCATTGCTGAAATCATCAACGAGTACGGTCAGGTGAACGTCGACTTCGAAGACGTGCGCACCGTGATGGGCGAGCCTGGCAAGGCCATGATGGGTACGGCCACCGCCAGCGGCCCCGACCGCGCGCGCATCGCTGCGGAGCAGGCCATTGCCTGTCCACTGCTGGAAGGCATCGACCTGTCGGGCGCCAAGGGTGTGCTGGTGCTGGTCACGGCCAGCAAGGGCAGCCTCAAGCTGTCCGAGTCGCGCCAGGCCATGAACACCATCAACGCCTATGCCTCGACCGATGCACACGTCATCTTCGGCGCGGCCTACGACGAAACCCTGGGCGACGAGATCCGCGTGACCGTGGTGGCCACGGGGTTGTCGCGTGTCAACGCACGCCGCCAGCCTATCTCGGTGGTGCAGGGTGGCTTGCGCACGGGCACGGACAACATGGCCTATCAAATGCCCGTGGCTGGTGTCGGCACCCTGGGGGGTGCGGTGGGTGTGCAAGGCGGCCACGCCGGCAGCGCACAGGCCGACTACGGCAGCATGTCGGTGCCCAGCGTTTGGCGCACCAACCGCACACAGGCGGCAGCCCGTGTGGACGCACTGTCGTCGGGTGGTATGGATGACCTGGAGATCCCGGCCTTCCTGCGCAAGCAAGCCGACTGATCGGAGGTCTCCGGTGGCCCACAGGGTGACTGTGGGACCCCAAGAATGAAAGAGGCCCTGCCAGCGTGAGCTGGCAGGGCCTCTTTTTTGTGGGCAGTGTGGGCTCTTGTGCTGGCTCAGGCCCTTGAGGCCCTCAGCACCCCTGGTTTAGAAGGACTCCCAATCGTCGTTGTTGTCTGCGGCGGGCTTGGGGCTGCTGGCCTTGGGGGGCAGCGCTGCTGCCGGTGCCTTGGCGGGTGGAGCGGGTGGGCGGGGGGGGGCGCAGCCTTGGCCAGTGCGGGGCGTGGTGCCGCGGCGCGTACGGGGGCCGGTGCCGGACGGGGTGTCGCCGAAGGCACGGGCCGGCTTGCCGGCATGGGGGCAGGTGCCGAGGCATTGCTGCCATTCACCCGGAACAACGCGACCACCTGGGTGAGTTTCATGGCCTGCTCGCGCAGGCTGTCTGCGGCGGCGGTGGATTGTTCCACCAGGGCCGAGTTCTGCTGCGTCATCTGGTCGAGCTGGTTCATGGTGGTGTTGACCTGCGCAATCCCCTGGCTTTGCTCAGAGGTGGCGGAGCGGATCTCTCCAATGATGTCGGTCACGCGCTGAACGCTGTCCACGATCTCGGTCATGGTGGCGCCCGCATTGCCCACCAGTTGCGTGCCCGATGCCACTTTTTCGACCGATGCGCCAATCAGGGTCTTGATCTCCTTGGCGGCTTCTGCACTGCGTTGGGCCAGGCTGCGCACCTCGCTGGCCACCACGGCAAAGCCCCGGCCCTGCTCGCCCGCACGGGCGGCTTCCACTGCGGCATTCAAGGCCAGGATGTTGGTCTGAAAGGCAATGCCATCGATGACACCGATGATGTCGCTGATCTTGTTGCTGCTGGCGTTGATGTCCTGCATGGTGGCCACCACCCGCGACACCACCTCGCCCCCGCGTGCCGCGACGGCAGCGGCCGACGTTGCCATCTGGTTGGCGGTCTGTGCGGATTCCGAGGTCTGCTTGACGGTGCTGGTCAGCTCTTCCATGCTGCTCGCCGTGCTTTGCAGGTTGCTGGCCGTGTCTTCGGTGCGGTGGGCGAGGTCATTGTTGCCCTGGGCAATCTCGCTGGACGCGGTGGCGATGCTGTCGGTGGCGGAGCGTACGTCGGTGACCAGCTTGCGCAGCGAGGTGACCATGTGGGCCAGGCCGTCGAGCATCGAGCCCGGGTGGGCCGTGGGGATCGGGGTATCGAGGTTGCCCTGGGCCACTTCCGACATGATGGCGATGGCGTCGGTGGGCTCTCCCCCGATCTGGCGCAATACCGACCGCGACACCATCATGCCAATGGCGCCGACGACCAGAAACACCACCACCACCATGGCCAGGCTCGACAGCAGGGCCTGGCGCAGCAGCACATCCACGTCGTCGGTGTAAAGGCCTGAGCCAACCATCCAGTTCCAGCCGTCCACCCGGACGATGTACTGCAGCTTGGGCTGGGGTGTCGTTTGACCCGGGCGGGCAAACATTGTGGGGACAAAGGCCTTGCCGTCCTTGCTGTTGCGGATGCCGTTCACGAGCAGGCCAATGATGTCCACCCCCGAGCCATCCTTGACCTTGCCCAGCATGTCCTGCCCGTCCCACTCGGTCTTGAAGGGGTGCATCACCCCGACGCCCTCGGTGGTCCAGATGTAGAAGTACTCGGTTTTTCCGTCGGCACCGCCATAGCGGGCAATGCGCAGGGCGTCCTTGGCGGCCTTCTGTGCTTCTTCCTGGGGCATGGCGCCGCTGGCGGCCTTGGCCTGGTAGGCGGCGACGATGCTGTGGGCGGACTGGACGGCCGTGGTCAGCAACTCCTTGCGCGACTCGCTGATCAGCCGTCGTTCCTGCAGCAAGGACATGATGGCCATGATCAGCAGCGCAGCCAGTGCGGTGCCGATCATGAGCATGATTTTCATTTTGAAGCTGAGCTTGCTCATGGGAGTCTCCTGTGGGGCGTTTGCGGTGTGTTCATGTTGTGTCTTTTAAGGCCCGCCGACCCCAAATTGTGCGGCGAACCCTGGGGCATGTGCTGTAGGTGAAAACGCGGCGGTAGCTCTACGTACCAAGAGCCTGTTCAAAGTCTTTTTGGAGTCGCACAAGTACCTTGCCGGGATGGGATGCAAGGCGCGGGGGTGCAGCCAATAGCGCGTGCTATTGGCAAGCTTCGCAACGCCGCAGACCGCCCGGCAAGGCACTTGCCCGAAGGGGTTGGAGTGAAATCGGGCGATTGGACGCCCCAGCTGCTTGCATGGGCATGAGCCCATGCGGCGCATCCGAAGCATCCACTCATCCCGATTGCACTCCAATGCGATCTCCAAAGAGACTTTGAACAGGCTCTAAGGGCGGCGGTGGCTCCGGGGCTGTGTTGGTGAGGCTGGCAAGACCTCAGCGTGTGCGGGGCGGGGCGCCAGAAACTAAAATGCCGAGATGCTCCAGCAACGCACCCTCAAGACACTGACCCGGGCCGTAGGCGTCGGGCTGCACAGCGGCCAGCGGGTCGAGTTGACCCTGCGGCCCGCGCAGCCGGACACGGGTATCGTGTTCCGGCGGGTTGACCTGCCCCAGCCCGTGGACATCCCGATCCGGGCTGAAGCGGTGACGGACACGCGGCTGGCGTCCACCATCGCGGTGGGCAATGCCAAGGTACACACGGTGGAGCACCTGATGTCGGCCTGTGCGGGCCTGGGCATCGACAATCTCTATGTGGACATCACTGCGGAAGAGGTGCCCATCCTTGACGGGTCTTCGGCTTCCTTCGTTTTCTTGCTGCAGAGTGCGGGGGTCGAATTGCAGAACGCGCCCAAGCGTTTCATCCGCGTCACCCGGCCTGTGGAAGTGCGCGAGGGCGAGGGCGCCAACGCCAAGTGGGCGCGCCTCACCCCCTACCACGGCTACAAGCTCAGCTTCGAGATCGACTTTGACCACCCTGCGGTGGATTCCACCGGCCAGCGTGTGGAGTTTGACCTGGGGGCGGGCAACTACAGCCGTGACATTGCCCGCGCACGCACCTTTGGCTTCACCCGCGACGTCGAAATGATGCGCTCCAACGGCCTGGCGCTGGGCGGGGGCTTGGACAACGCCATCGTGATGGACGACTACAAGGTGCTCAACAGCGACGGCCTGCGCTACGACGACGAGTTCGTGAAGCACAAGATCCTGGACGCCATGGGCGATTTGTACCTGATTGGGAAACCGCTGCTGGCTGCGTACAGCGCGTTCCGTTCGGGCCATGCCATGAACAACCTGCTGCTGCGCGAGCTGCTGGCCCAGCGCGATGCCTGGGAAGTGGTCACCTTCGAGGACGAGCGCCAGGCTCCAAGCGGCTTTGTGCAGCCCGCGCGCGCCTGGTAGCGATGAAGCACTCCCTGAGTCGCTTCGCGCCTTCCTCCTCTCTCGTTGCGGGAGGGGAACAACGCCGTCGCTGCGAGGCGCCTCTTGCTGGGCATCCCTGGCCCATGCCGCGTCAGTTTTCAAGGCGCGGGGGATTCGTGAAATGCTGATCTTCCGCTGGCTGGCCATGCTGCTGCTTCTGGCGGCTGCCGTGTCGTTTGCGTTTTATGCGGGCACCGGCCAGGCGCGCTACAAGCGCCTGGGGCTCGTCATCCTCAAATGGACGGTGATCGCAGCCGTCTTCTTCTTTGCGGTGATCCTCATCGGCCGTTTGGCCTGACCGTACGGCCGAAGTGCGGCTGGGGCCTCTTTTTCTTCTGGCCTATACTCGCGCCTGCTCCGGGGTGTGCGTAAGCGCTGAGATGCGAGGCGGCTGAAGAAATTCGGCAGGCCTCGCGAACCCGACGAACTTGATCCGGTTCATACCGGCGGAAGAAGAGCCGACCTCCTTGTCTCCGTGCCCGCAGTCCCTGCTGGCACGCCATGCCTCAGGTGCCGCCGCACCCGAGGGGCGCACAGGTCCATTCCGGAGCAGCACCTACCGCCACCGGAACCAGGAGACCTGCCCATGAACGCCCCCGACCCCCACGCCAAGCTGGCCACCCCCGAGAAGTTCGCCGAGTTGCTCGCACGCACGCGCGAACCCTTTCCTGCATCGCGCAAGGCCTACCTGCCCGGCCACCTGCACACCAGTCTGCGCGTGCCCGTGCGCGACATTGCGCTGACCAATGGCGAACTGGTCAGCGTGTACGACACCTCCGGCCCGTATACCGACCCCGAGGCTGCGATCGATGTGCGCAAGGGCCTGTCCAGCGTGCGAGGTGGCTGGATCACCGGCCGTGGTGATGTGGAGCACTACGAAGGCCGCGCGCCTGTGGCGCTGGACGACGGCCAAAAGAGCGAAGACGCCACCCGCCTGGCCCAGCTGCGCGCCGAGGCCGCCGCGCTGCAGCGCAAGCCTCTGCGGGCCAAAAGTGGTGCCAATGTGACGCAGATGCACTACGCCCGCAAAGGCATCATCACCCCCGAGATGGAATACGTGGCCATTCGCGAAAACGGCAAGCGCGAGTGGATGGAGCAGTACATGGCCGACGCTGGCCGTGAGCAGCGCCTGATGGGCAACCCCCTGGGGGCCAGCATCCCGCGCATCATCACCCCCGAGTTCGTGCGCGACGAAGTGGCCCGGGGCCGCGCCATCATCCCCGCCAACATCAACCACCCCGAGGTGGAGCCGATGGCGATTGGCCGCAACTTTCTGGTCAAGATCAACGCCAACATCGGCAACTCGGCCGTCACGTCGAGCATTGAGGAAGAAGTGGAAAAGCTCGTGTGGGCGATCCGCTGGGGCGCTGACAACGTGATGGACCTGTCGACCGGCAAGAACATCCACACCACGCGCGACTGGATCGTGCGCAACAGCCCGGTGCCCATTGGCACCGTGCCGATCTACCAGGCGCTGGAGAAGGTGGGTGGCGTGGCCGAAGACCTGACCTGGGAAATCTTCCGCGACACGCTCATCGAGCAGGCCGAGCAGGGTGTGGACTACTTCACCATCCACGCGGGTGTGCGCCTGGCCTACATCCACCTCACGGCCAACCGCCGAACGGGCATCGTCTCGCGCGGGGGCTCCATCATGGCCAAGTGGTGCATGACGCACCACCGAGAGAGCTTCCTGTACGAGCACTTCGAGGACATCTGCGACATCATGAAGGCATACGACGTGTCGTTCAGCCTGGGTGATGGCCTGCGCCCCGGCTGCGCTTCAGACGCCAACGACGAAGCCCAGTTTGCCGAGCTGCACACGCTGGGCGAGCTCACGCAGGTCGCCTGGAAACACGACGTGCAGACCATGATCGAAGGCCCCGGCCATGTGCCCATGCACATGATCCAGGCCAACATGACCGAGCAGCTCAAGACCTGCCACGAGGCGCCTTTCTACACCCTGGGCCCGCTGACGATCGACATCGCACCCGGCTACGACCACATTGCCTCGGCCATCGGCGCGGCCATGATCGGCTGGATGGGCACGGCCATGCTGTGCTACGTGACGCCCAAGGAACACTTGGGCCTGCCTGACCGCGACGACGTGAAGCAAGGGATCATTGCCTACAAGATCGCCGCCCACGCTGCCGATGTGGCCAAGGGACACCCGGGCGCCCGCTCGCGCGACGACGCGCTGAGCCAAGCGCGTTTCGACTTCCGCTGGCAAGACCAGTTCAACCTGGGCCTGGACCCGGAGACCGCCAAGGAATACCACGACGAAACCCTGCCCAAGGACTCGGCCAAGGTGGCGCATTTCTGCTCGATGTGTGGACCGAAGTTCTGCTCGATGAAGATCACGCAGGAAGTGCGCGACTTTGCTGCGCAAAAAGGCATGGCGGAGGCGGATGCCCTGGCCCAGGGCATGGAGACCAAGGCGGTGGAATTCCAGCGCCTGGGCGGGCAGCTCTACATTCCTGTAACACCGGCTGCATAAGCCCGCCTACTACCCCCGGGGATTCCCTGCACCAGGGCCCGGGGCCGTGCTTACCCTGTGCGGCAGACGACAGCGCTCGCTCTATAGTCCCGCCCACCCCCCGGTTCAGAAGATCGGGAGGATGGTGTGTGGCACTAAATTTGCTATGCTGAGTTGTCTGTTAAAAAATGTAAGGAAGAGCCATGAATGCTCTCGGCCGCTTCTCCATCCGCACGCGCCTTTACTTCGGGACCGTTTTTTCCCTGATTCTTCTTGTTGTCATTGGCGCCATGGGTTATGTGGCGCTGGACCGCACGCGCGGCACGCTGCAGGTGCTGTTCTCGCAGCGAGTGCAGACCCTCACGGACATGTCGGATCTGCGCACCACGCTGGGGGACCTGCGCCGGACCGAAAAAGACATCATCATCAATTTCAACAACTCGGTGGAGGTCTCGGCCTTGCGCGAGTCCTGGGCCAAGACCCTGGCCGCCCTGCGCAAGAGCCTTGCCGATGTGCGCCAGGTCCAGTCGGGCGACACGGAGTTCGTCGCGTCCATCGATAAATCCCTGGACGAGATCAAGCAGTACGAAACTGGCATCTCGCCGATCTTCGAGCAGATCGAGCGTGCCCAGCTCGATGGTGCAGGCGGTGGTGCCTACGCAGACCGCCTGAAAGTGCACATGGAGGCCACCGACAAGCTGTTCTCCAGCCTGTCCGCCACGGCCCGTGCGCGGATGGATGAAGCCCGCGAAGGTGTGGAGTCGCGCACCTCCACGATGTCTGCCCTCATTGGCATCGGGTTGCTGCTTGGGCTGGCGGTACTGATTCCGCTCACGTTCTTCAGCGTGCGCTCCATCACCCGGTCCCTGGGCCAGGCGCAGGAGCTTGCCGACCGCATTGCCAGTGGCGATTTATCGCGGGACGTGGCTGCCATGAACCAGGATGAGGTCGGCCAGCTGGTTTCGGCCATGGGCCGCATGCAGGAGGCCCTGCGTGGCCTGGTGCGCCAGGTGCAGGACTCGGCAGGCAACATCACCACCGCCAGCTCCGAGATCGCCAGCGGCAACCACGACCTGAGCCACCGCACCGAGCAGACAGCGGCCAACCTGGAGGAAACCGCCTCGTCCATGGAGCTGTTGACCAGCACCGTGCAGCAAAGCGCGCAGTCCTCCCGCCAGGCCAGCGACTTCGCCTCGTCGGCCGCCGAAGTGGCCGCGCGTGGCGGTGCCGTGGTGTCGCAGGTGGTCACCACCATGGACCAGATCACCACCAGCTCGCGCAAGATCGCCGACATCACGGGCGTGATCGACTCCATTGCATTCCAGACCAACATCCTCGCGCTCAACGCCGCCGTCGAGGCCGCGCGCGCCGGTGAACAGGGCCGGGGTTTTGCCGTGGTGGCGAGCGAGGTGCGCAACCTCGCGCAGCGCAGTGCCGAGGCGGCCAAGGAGATCAAGGGCCTGATCGGTTCGTCGGTGGAACGCGTCGAAGACGGCTCGCGCCTGGTCAGCCAGGCCGGGCAGACCATGACCGAGATCGTCAGCAGCGTGCGCCGGGTGTCCGACATCATTGCGGAGATCACCGCCTCGTCGGCCGAGCAAAGCGACAACATCGGCCAGATCAGCCAGGCCGTGGGCCAGCTCGACCAGATGACGCAGCAGAACGCCGCGCTGGTGGAAGAGTCCACCGCTGCTTCCGAGTCGCTGCGCGAACAGGCCCTGCACCTGAGCAGCGCGGTCAGTCAGTTCAAGCTGCAGGACGGCGGTGTTTCCACACCATCGGCCTTCAGCGCGGCAGCAGCAGCGCCCTCTGCACCAGCCGTGGCCCAGGCGCCGCGCCGGCCCGCGCTGCGGATACGGTAGTTTTAGGTATTTTTGGCAGCTGGCGCTTGTCCATCAAGCGCTGGTAGCTATCAAAATAATAGTAAATGGTGGCTTGCCATGGTTTTGCGCAACCCCACAGCGCTTGCAACTGGCGCGCCCCAGGCCAGTGCACCCGTGGAGCTGGTTTTGCCAGGCCACCGGCTACGTCGCCCTTCGGGGGAGGTCGCGCCGCGGCTCAGGGGGTATCTCAGTCCCTGGTTACCCGCAGCACTTCTTCACGGCTGGTAATGCCCGCGGCAATCAGCCGCTCGCCATCGTCGCGCATCAGGGCCATGCCACCCGCCAGCGCCGCAGTGCGAATGTCGGCTTCGGACGCCTGGTTGTGGATCTGCGCGCGGATCGCGTCCGTGGTCACCAGCAGCTCGAACACGCCGGTGCGGCCCGTGTAGCCCGTCTGGCCGCAGTGATCGCACCCGCTGCCCTGGCAATGGCTGCAGTACTTGCGCACCAGGCGCTGCGCTAGCACCCCCAGCAGCGAGGACGACAGCAGGAAGGGCTCCACCCCCATGTCGGTCAGGCGCGTCACGGCGCTGGCCGCGTCGTTGGTGTGCAGCGTGGCCAGCACCAAATGGCCCGTCAGTGAGGCCTGGATGGCGATCTGCGCGGTCTCGAAGTCGCGGATTTCACCGATCATGATGATGTCCGGGTCCTGCCGCAGGATGGCGCGCAGGGCCTTCGCAAAGGTCAGCTCGATCTTGCTGTTGACCTGCGTCTGCCCCACGCCCGGCAGCTCGTACTCGATCGGGTCTTCCACCGTCATGATGTTGTTGCGCGTGGCGTCCAGGCGCCCCAGGCCCGCGTACAGCGTGGTCGTCTTGCCCGAGCCCGTGGGCCCGGTCACCAGGATGATGCCGTGCGGCTGCGAGATGAGGCCTTCGAAGCGGCGCAAGGTGTCGCCCTGCATGCCCACGGCTTCCAGGCTGAGCTTGCTTTCGCTCTTGTCCAAAAGCCGCAGCACCGCACGTTCGCCGTGGGCGCTGGGCAGCGTGGACACGCGCACGTCGATGGCGCGGGTGCCCAGGCGCAGGCTGATGCGGCCGTCCTGCGGCAGCCGTTTTTCACTGATGTCGAGGTCGGCCATGATCTTCAGGCGCGAGATCAGGGCGGCGTGCAGGGCGCGGTTGGGCTGCACCACCTCGCGCAGCGTGCCGTCCACCCGAAAGCGCACGCTGGAATGGCGCTCGTACGGTTCGATGTGGATGTCGCTTGCTCCGTCGCGCGCGGCCTGCGTGAGCAGGGCATTGAGCATGCGGATGATGGGCGCGTCGCCAGCGGACTCCAGCAAGTCCTCCACGGCGGGCAGTTCCTGCATCATGCGCGAGAGATCGGCATCGCTCTCGACCTCGCTCACAACCGTGGCCGCACTCGATTCGCTGTGCGAATACACGGCACTGATGCGCTGGGCCAGTGCCGGGGCGTCGAGCGGCAGCAGCTGCTGCACGGCGTGCTTGCGCAACACCTCCGACAGCGCCCCCGCGTCAGGGTGGGGGCCATGCCACAGCACCAGGTGGTGGCCGTCGTCCTCCAGCAGCAGCTGGGCGGTACGGGCAAAGGCGTAGGGCAGGGGATGGCGCATGGGTGTGGGTCCCTCAGAGCGCCTGGGGCGAGACCGTGGCGTTGAGTGCCAGACTGCGCACGGTGGCGGCTGCCGCATTGGCAGCGTCTTCGGAGTTGTAGGGGCCGACCCGCACGCGGGTGAGCGTGCCACGGTTGGTGTCTACCGATTGAATGGACAGGGGCAGGGCGGAGCTGCGCAGCTTGGTCATGGCGGTGCGCGACTCCGCGTCCTTGCCGAACACGCCCACATTCACGTAGTACTGCGGTGCCGGGGCCTGTGCCTGGACCGCCGGGGCGGCGGGTGCGCTGCTTTGCGGTGCAGGTGGGGTCGGTGGTGCCACGGGGGCGAGCGGCTGCAGGGGCACCGGCACGGCGGGCTGCACGGACGCAGGACTGGGGGCCGAAGGCGCCCGCTCGGGCAGCGCGGGCAGGATGGGGGCGCCAGAGACCGTGCCCATCATCAGGCTGGGGCCAGGCTGTGTAGTGTGCTGCAAGGCACGGATGGCCTCATAACGGTCCACGACCAATGCGTCGCTGGTGGCGTTGTCACGCACTACGATGGGGCGCAGGAAGATCATCAGATTGGTTTTGCGGCGCGAGCGGTTCTCGCTCTTGAACAGGCTGCCCACCACGGGCAGGTCGCCCATCAGGGGCACCTTGTCCTCGCCCTGCGAGTAGGTGTCCTCCAGCAGGCCGCCGATGACGATGATGCTGCCGTCGTCCACCACCACGTTCGATTCGACCGCACGTTTGCTAGTGGTGGGGCCGGTGGCGTTGGACAGGGTGGATCGGTCGATCTTGGAGATCTCCTGGTAGATCGCCATCTTCACGGTGCCGTTCTCGCCAATTTGCGGGCGCACCTTGAGCATCAGGCCCACGTCCTTGCGCTCCACGGTGTTGAACGGGTTCACGGTGCCACTGTTGCCGGTGTTCGCATACGAGCCCGTGACGAAGGGCACGTTGTCGCCGATGAGGATGCGCGCCTCCTCGTTGTCCAGCGTCATCAGGTTGGGGGTGGAGAGCACATTGGCGTCGCCGCTGTTCTGCAGGAAGTTGGCCAGCGCGCCCAGGTAGTACTGGCCGTTGACGCGCGGCGCTAGCGCCAGATTCATGCCGCCGCCCAGCCCGGTGGCTGCTGTGGCGATACTGGTGGCGCTGCCTGACGCGAGCGCGGCCGTCAACCCCAGGATGTTGGCGCCGGCCGCACCGGAGTTGGTGCCGATCACGCCCACGGTGCCATCGCCCTGCTTGCCCAGGATGCCCTGCCACTGGATGCCGAACTGGGCCACCTTGTTGGCCGACACTTCCACGATCAGGCTTTCGACCAGCACCTGCGCACGCCGCCCGTCCAGTTTGTCGATGACCGCGCGCAGCTGGCGGTACAGCGGCTCGGGTGCCGTGATGATGAGCGAATTGGTGGTGGGGTCGGCCTGGATCTGGCCGCCCGTGGAGGGCTGGTTGTTGTTGGTGCTGCTGGTGCCCATCGTGTTGCCGCCAGTGCCCAGGCCCCCTGTATTGCTGCCCGACAGCCCGCTGCCCGTGTTCAGGATGCTGCCGCTGTTGCTGCCGCCGCCCAGGCCGCCGCTGGGCGCCGCCGGCGCGGCGCTCGCGCCCGCACTGCCACCACCCGTGTTGCCGCTGCCGCCCATGGCCGCCATGGCCGCGCGCAGCGTGGTGGCCAGCTTGGTGGCGTCGGCGTTCTTCAGGTACACCACATGGATGTTGCCGGTGGATGCGCTGCTGCCGGGTGCGGGGGCCTGGTCGAGCTGGGCTACCAGCGCGCGCACCTGGGCCACGCGGGCCGGGTTGGCGGCCCGCAGGATCAGCGAGTTGCTGCGCGGCTCGGCAATCAGCGTGGTCTTGAACGAGGTGTCGGCCTGCCCCTGTGCGGCGACCGGTGCGGCGCCGCTGCCGCCATCGATCAGGCGCGCCACCAACGGCGCGAGGTCGGTGGCGATGGCGTTGCGCAGCGGAATCACCTCCACGTCGCTGGCGTTGGAGACATCCATGGCCGCCACGATGCGCGCCAGACGCTGCAGGTTGTCGGCGTAGTCGGTGATCACCAGCGAGTTGTTGCCGGGGTTCACGTTGATGGTGTTGTTGGGGCTGATCAGCGGGCGCAGCACCGGCACGAGGTTGGCGGCGTTCTCGAAGTTGAGCTTGAAGATCTGCGTGACGATCTGCCCGCCACCGGGGGCGCTGCCAGAGCTGCCCTGCACCACGCTCACGCTGCCGCCCTGCAGCTTGGCGTCGGCTTCGGGCACCACCTTGTACAGGCCTGCAGCCTCCACCACCGTGAAGCCCTGCAGCCGCAGCGCTGCCAGGAACTGCTGGAAGGCGGCGGCGGGTGTCACGGCGCGTTCGGTGACCAGGTTGAGCTGGCCCTTCACGCGCGGGTCCACCACCACATTGCGGCCCGTGATGGTGGCCATGGTGCGCGCCACGGCTTCGATCTCGGCGTTGGCGAAATTCAGGGTGACGGGCTCGCCGGCGCGCACGCTGCCCGTGCCGGTATCGATGGCGGTTTGGGCAACAATTTGGCCACTGGCGCATGCCAGTAATGCGCTAGCTGCTATTGCTTTAAGAGCAAAACCCAGACGTGGTGACAACAAGGAGTTCATAGGTTCAACCCACGGTGATGATGGAGCGCGCGCCGCTGCGCCGTCCAATGATGTTCAGAAGATTCGACAGGGCTGCTTCGCGCTCGGGGGCGGCACTGGCCTCCCCCGCAAAACGCAGGCGATTGCCCACCCACTGGCCGGAACCATTCAACTGCAGGTGCCCGTCCAGCGTGCTCAGGGTGAGCGTGGGCACCTCGCCGCCCTGCACCGCGAGCCGGTAGCTGCCCATGGGGCGCAGGGTGGACAGGCGGGATGACATGGCCCGGGCATCCAGCTGCACCTGGCCCGCCAGGGACATGCGCCCGGCACTCCACCGAAGGGTGAAGCCGCGGGTCTGCAGCGCCAGCTGGCCCTGGGGCTGCAGGGTGTTCCAGGGCGTGCCCAGCCCGGTCAGCACGGAGGCTGGCCACAGGCTCTCGCCGTCAATCACGGTCAGGCGCGTGCCAGACCAGCCTGCACTCGCTTGCAGCTGCAGTGGTGTGGGGGTGCAGCAACTGGCATGCAGCTGCGCGTGCAGGCCACTCCAGCTGGGGCGAATTCGCCAGTCCAGGCGGCCGGGCAGGGCGGCGCTGTCCTGGCTGGCAGCGCCCCCCGTCAGCACCAGCTGCGCAGAGCCCGTCCAGACCGTACCCCGCGCTTGCAGCAGCTGCACCTGCCCGCCCGTGGCGCTGGCCACGCTTTGCGCCAGCCAGTGCGCTGGCGCAAACGCCACCACGGCGGGCAATACGCCCGCCACGGCGCCGGTCAGCGCCCAGGCCCATGCGCTGCGGGGCGCGCGGGTGACGGGTTTCCGATGTCGTGAGGATGTGGCCACGGGGAGAGGGTGTCGGGTGCCGGTGGGCAGATTCAGGGCTGGGCGGGCGGCAGGGCCAGCACCAGGGTGCCGTCCCAGCGTGGCATCGCAGCGGCCGCGCCGCCCAGGGGGACCGGGGCGTTGGGCGCGGGGCTGGCCCCGGCGGTGCTGCGGGTCAGGCGCGCTTCCACCGGGGCGGCGCGGGCGTTGCTGCGCGCCTGGGCCAGCCACTGGGCCAGCGCGTCGGCGGGGGCGCCCTTGAGCGTGACGGTGGCGCGGTCGCCCACCACGTTGAGCTGGGCCGCATTGCCCAGGCGTTGTGCGAGCGCGGTGCGCAGCGCACCGACGGAATCGCCGCGCGTATTGCGCGGGGCCGACTGCAGCTGCTGCGCCTCGGAGCGCAGGCCTTGCATGCGCTGCAACTGTGTGTCCAGCTCGGCGTGGCGCGCTGGCGCGGCGCGCAGCGTGGACAGGGCCGGTGCCACGGCCAGCCACCACAGCAGGGCGAAGGCGACGAGGCCCCCCGCGGCAAGGACCATGTTTTGCTCACGCGGGGCCAGGGCCTGCCAGCGGGCGCGCAGGGCGGGGGAGGTAATGGTGGTCATGGTGTGCCTTCCGCGCGCAGCAGCAGGCTGCCATCGTCCAGCCGGGCCCGGTAGCCCGCCGCCTGCAGGCGGGCCGAGAGCACGGATTCTTCATCGGGGGCCAGCGTGACACCGCGCAGGCGCAGCTCGCCGGGGGCGTATTCGATGCCCGTGGGCTGGCGGCCGCTGGGCAAGGTTGCTCCTGCGGCAGCGAGCAAGGGCTCCAGGTCACGGGCCGATACGGCACCGGCCGCCTGCCGCAGCTGGGCCAGTTCGCGTTCCATCTGCACCGGGGCGTCCACCACGACCTGCACCTTGGGGAAAGTCTGGGTCAGCGTGGACCGCACGGCTGCCTGTTTGGCGGCCAGCGCCTGGCGCTCCTGCCAGGCCCAGGCATTGAGCCCGATCAGATGGGCCACCACCAGCAGTCCCGCACCCCAGCGCGCCGCGCGCCACTGTGGGGCATTCAGCAGTGCGCTGGCCAGGCTGCCTGCCTTGCGCAGTGCACGGGTGCGGCCTGTGCTGGCCAGATCGAACTGGGCCAGATCCCAGTCGCCGCGTGCGGCGTCCAGCGCCCGCTGGCTGGCGGTGTGCAGTGCCACGCGCTGGCCCAGGGTGCGCTCTGCCAGGGCGGCGACCGCAGGCTCGGCGCGCACCACCGGTGCATTGTCTTCGTCCGTGGCTGCATCCTGGGGCAGCCCGGCACGGGCCAGCATCACGGAGGCAATGGACAGGGGCAACACGGCCACGCCGTGGTCGGCACCCTGCCCAGTCAGCACCACGCAGGCGTCTTCGGGGGTGCCTAGGGCACACAGCTCGGGACGGCCACTGGGGGTGGGGCCGGGGGCGAATTCAGGCACGACACGCGACACGCGGCGGCCAGCGGCTTCCAGGGCCTGCAGGTTTTCGCGCAGCCAGTTGCGGTCGCACACCGCCACCCACACGGGTTCGCCCGCATTGGCATCGGGCTGGATGGCGAAATGCAGTTGTGCTGCGTCGTCGAGCACGCGGTCTTCGAGCAGCCCCTCCAAGGCCGACCTCAGGCGCGGTGTCTGCTGGCCCGCGCCCAATGCCAAGCCAGGCGGCAGTTGCACCCGTTGCCAGGACAGTGCCCGCGCCGGCACCACGGCCACCACTTCGCCGCCAGGGCGTGTGGGTTCGGGCAGCAGCGCGGCCGGGGCGGTGGCGTGGCGAAGGGCGGTGTGGCCGTCCGCCGTCAGCGTGTAGCTGTACTCGGTGGCCGGCCCCGGTCGGGCGGGCGGCAGGAAAAGAATGAGGGTGCTCATGGACAGGTTTTGCGGGCCATTTTAGGGGGCGGGCTTGACGGTGCGGGCCGAACCTGCGGATGTGTTGCAGATGTGTCAGATTTCAGCGCGGTGCCTCCGGCGTGCCGGGGGCAGTTTCGCGGTCAAAAGCACCCCGTTCGCGCCATAGCGTGGTGACCTCGATGCCCTGTTTGCGGACCAGCGATCGCTCGTCCACCATGGCATCGCCCAGGCGCAGGCGGCCGCGCACCTCGAAGTACGAGGAGGCCACGGCATGTGCGCCTTCATTGATGTCGATGCTGGCGCCCAGCAGGTCGCGCACCTCGCTGAGCGTGCGGAAATGCCGGGCTTCGCGGGCTTGCAGCATCTTTTGGGCACTGGCCATGTCCAGGCCGTCGATGGCGGCCAGCAGCACATCGATGTCGGCGGTGTTGAGGTTGACCGGCGCGCGCACGGGCAGCAGCGTCACGTGGGGCGCCAGGCGGGCCACGGTGGTGGGCGCCAGGCCCAGCCAGCCCAATTGGGACATGGTGGGGGGCAAAAGAGGGGCGGTGTTGACGTCGGCGCCGGTGGTGGCCTGCGCGCGCCGCAGAGCGTCGGTGAGCAGGCTCAGTTCCTGCTGCGGAAGTGCCAGGCGCTCGAACAACCGCGTGAACTGCCGCAGCGTCAGGGTTTGCACATTGCCGCCATCGACCAGGTTGGTCAGGTTCAGCCGGCCCTGCATGTCCGAAATCTGCCCCGACAGAAAGGCCTCGGTGGTGTCGGTGGTGGCGTCGTCCACCTGGCTCACGTTCTTGTCGGCCGCGAGAAAGGTGGACAGCCGCGCCTCCTGCAGTGGCACGGCCCAGGGCTCGGCCAGGTGGTCGGCGCCGCCCGAGCGACCGTCTTCACGCAGGATCAGGCGCGACCAGTCGAGCGCGCCGACCAGAATCCAGGTGGACTGCACGCGGCCGCGCTCGGCCGTCTCGACCTCCACCGCGCGCCACTGCTGCCACATGGACGCCGCCGCAAAAGTGGCCACGAGGGTGACGGTGAGCATGGCCAGCAGCAGCGCAGCACCGCGCTCCCTGCGAACCGGGCGCGGCCACGTGTGGAATCCCCCTGAGGCGCTGTGAAACTGGCGCGACCCAGACCAGTGCCACCGTGGAACTGGCTTTGCCAGGCCACGGGTGGCGTCCCCCTGGGGGGAAGCGGCGCAGCTGCTCAGGGGGGGGCTTGTCATTGTCATGTCCGCCCCCCACCCAGCACGGGGTTCACCCAGTCGCGCGTGAGCCGGCCCACCAGCGCCTGGCCGGGCGGCAGGGTGATCTGCAGGCGCACGCCATCGGGGATGGCAGAGGTGCCCGCCGGCGTGGCGCCGCTGCTGGACAGCGGGTTGGACCACGCACCGCCCCGGTAATAAAAGATCTGCCAGTCCTCCAGTGGCAGCAGCGTCATCTCACGGCGCCGCTCGGCCTCGCCCGGGCTGCGCGCCCATTGCCCGGCCAGCTGCCACGCTTCCTGCCATTCGGCGCGCGTGCGCACCGGTGGCGACTGCCAGCGCATCCACTGGCCGACACCCTGGGCACCCCGGCGCGTCCACGCCACCACCAGGGCGCCCTCGTCGGGCACCGCGCTGATGCGCCGCGTCAAACGCAGCACCTGGCCATCCCAGTCGAGCGGCGTGGTGTTGGCAATGGGCATCAGTGCATCCAGGTCCGTGCCCCACTGGCCCAGGGCCGACTGCAGCACCAGCATTTCGTCGGCCCGCTGGCGCGTGATCTCTTGCGCCCGCACCATGCCATCAAGCCCCCGCCAGCTCAGGATGGCCAGCAGGCTCATCACCGCAATGGCCAGCAGCAGCTCGACCAGCGTGAATCCGCGCGAGTCCCAGGCGTGTGAAACTGGCGCCGCGCCATCGCGAGGACGGCCAGCAAGGGCCGCCCCGCAGCAAAGGCTGTCGTCCCCACGGGGGGAAGGCTCGAAGCGGCTCAGGAGGGAGGTATCGACGGACATCAATACCTTCCGATGATGGTGGAGATGCGCAGGATGGAGTTGTCGCCATCCAGCACCTGCGCGTCCATGCGGCGGAAGCTCGGGTTGGGCGTGGGCCGCACGATCAGGGCCACGGTGAGCTGGCGCCCGGCCTGTTCGCAGGTGAGCTGGCTGTCGCCCACGCTGGGCATCTGGCGTGAAAGGCGCGCATAGACCAGTTCGTTCTCGGCGCACAGCTGGGCCAGCACGATGTCTGACTGGCGCAGCGCATTGCGCGTGAGCGCCGTGGTGGCCTGCAGCCCCGCCATGAGTGCGATGGCCACGATGCTGAGCGCCACCAGCACCTCCACCAGCGTGAAGCCGCGCAGTCGCTTGCGGCGGCAGGGGGGCAGGGGGGTGTTCATTGGACGGTCTCGACGGTGAAGGGACGCACCCCGTCGGTAGCGACGCGCAGCGTGCGCTCGGGATAGGCGTGGTGGGTGATCAGCACCTGCTGGGGCCCAATGAGGGGCTCCGGCCCCAGCACCAGCAGCGTGGGCGCGCGCACCGTGGTGCCTGCATCCAGCCACTGGCCGGGCATTGCCGCCAGTGCGCTGGGCGGCAGGCCCTCGAACCGGAAACCACGCGCGTCGGCACGCCAGCGCACAGGCATGCCCCCGGCGCGCGACTGCGCCCGCGCGGATTCCAGCAGCGCCGCCAGCCGGGCCGCCTCGCGCTCGACCAGCGTCTGCCCGCTGTCGCGCATCGCCAGCCCTACCCCGGCCGTGGCCAGGGCGATGATGCTGATGACCACCAGCAATTCAAGGAGGGTGAAGCCGCGTGAGCGGTTCATGGGCCTATGCAACGTGAGGTTGCAACGGTCGCGGCGTTTCCAGAAGGCGAGCGGCCGCAGCGCCGGGCAGCCCCAAGCAAGGCCCGGCCCCCTCGGGGTGCAGGGCGCGACACGCAGTGCGCGACCGTGGGGGCCGCACTACTGCCAGCTGCCAACATCCGCGTCCTTGCCTTCGCCGCCCGACTGCCCATCGGCGCCGAACGACATCACGTCGATCTCGCCCTTGATGCCGGGGTTCAGGTACTGGTACGGACGGCCCCAGGGGTCGTTGGGCAGTTTTTCGAGGTACAGCTTCCAGTTGTTGGGCACTGGCCCCGAGGTGGGTTTGATGATGAGGGACTGCAGGCCCTGTTCGGCCGTGGGGTAGCGCTGGTTGTCCAGGCGGTACAGCTTGAGCGCCTGCATGATGTTGGTGATGTCGGTGCGGGCGGCGGTCACGCGGGCATCGTCGGCACGTTCCAGCACATTGGGCACGATGAGGGCGGCCAGCACGCCGATGATGACGAGCACCACCATGAGCTCAATGAGGGTGAAGCCACGGGCCACATTCCTGGCCAGGCGGTGGTGTGCGGAGCGCAAGAGGCGGGGAAAAGAAGTGTTCACTGCTGGCGGTCTCTCGGATGGTCGAATCGCGTGAATCATAATCCCCGCATGGTGACCAATACGTACAGCAAATGGGGCGTCCGCCTGGGGACTCTGGCGCTATGGGCCGCCGCAGGCGCCAGCGTGGTCTTTTGGGGGCTGCGCCTGTCGGCCCCTGCGGCCGGAACCGCAGCGCCCGTGGTGCTGCCCGCGCCCGTGGCGCCCGATGCGCAGGCCTTGGCCCGGCTGCTGGGGGCTGTGCCCGCAGCCCCGGGTGTGGTGGCTGCCGCCCCGGTGGCGACGCTGGCCAGCCGGTTCGCGCTGATCGGGGTGCTCTCGGGCCGCAACAGCGGGGGCGGTGCCGCGCTGATCGCGGTGGATGGCAAGCCCGCCAAGCCGTTCCGGGTGGGCACGGCGGTGGATGAGGGGCTGCTGCTGCAGGCGGTGGGCCCACGCCAGGCACAGCTGGGGCGCGAAGCCGGTGGCCCGGCCACGCTCACGCTGGACATGCCGCTCAAGCGTTGATTCGAGGGCAGCAGGTCTCTGGCATTTGCGCTAGCCCAGGTCGATCCTTTCCCACTGGCCCCAGCCCGGCGCGGCGACGGGCCATTCTTCCGGGCGCGGCAGCACGCCGCTGCCGTGCGCCTTCAGCCACGCCACACTGCGGATGACCCCGGCGTGGGTGATCCACACCACATCCTGCGTGGCCCCACGGGGGGCATGGCCGCCGGGGCCGTGGTCCTGCAGCGCAGCGGCCACGCGGGCCAGCACCGCCGCCAGGTTTTCCCCCTTGCCTGGGCGGTAGTGGGCAAATGCGGCTGTCCAGGCGTCGATGTCGCTGCGGGCAATGGAATCCCAGGCCTGCCCCTCCCAGCTGCCAAAGTCCATTTCGCGCAGGCGGGCGTCGGGTTGTGGGGTCAAATCAGGCCGCATCGCTTGTAGATATTGCGCAAGCAGCTCACATCTTTGTAGCGTAGAGTGAACCACCCGCGTCTGGGTCGGCAACGCGGTGGCCAGGCGTTCTGCGGCAGCGCGGGTGGCGGTGGGGTCGGCGGGGATGTCCAGCGCGCCATAGCAGGTACCGGGTGCCACCAGAGGTTGGGCGTGGCGCACCAGCCAGAGGCGGGCACCGCGCTGCGGTTGGGCCAGGGGCTTCACATCCAGCGCAAGGCCAGCGCCGCGCCCAGGTAAAAGCCGATTTCGCTGACCTGCTGCGTGGCGCCCAGGCAATCCCCCGTGAAGCCCTGCAGCCGGCGCGCAAACCAGCGCGCCATCCAGGCGGCGGCGAGGGCACTCAGCAGAATGGATGCTATCAAAAATATAGCTGTTTGCGCTTTCCAGACAAGCGCCAGCGGCACAAAACACCATGAAAATGCCGTCGCCAGTGCCGCGCCCGAGATCTGGTCCGCCAGCGGCTTGCTTTTGGACCGGGCCGTGTCGCCCACATGCGGCAGTTTGCGCACGATAAGCAGCGGCCAAAAGCGCGACACCACATGTGCCCCCACCAGCCCGGCCACCGCAGCCAGCAGGCTGTGGGCACCCAGCAGTGCCAGCAGGCTGAGCTTGGCGAGCAGCGCCAGCACCAGCGCCATGGCCCCGAAGGCGCCGATGCGAGAGTCTTTCATGATGTCGAGCGCCCGCTCGCGGTCGGCACTGCCGCCCAGGCCGTCGGCCACATCGGCCAGGCCGTCTTCGTGAAAACCCCCGGTCATCAGCACCGTGGCGATGGTGCAGAACACGGCAGCCACGGCCGGGGCGAGCGGATTGGGCGCCAGGGCCCAGTGCAGCGCGGCATACACGGCGGTGGACAGCAGTGCCGCCAGCCAGCCAATGCCCGGAAAATGCGCCGCGCTGGCCCGCAGCATGGCGGGGCTGTAACCCACCCACTGCGCCAGCCGACCGGTGACCGGAATGCGGGTGAAGAACTGCACGGCCAGCAGGTAGTGGCGCAGGGCTTGCATGGGCTGGCGGTGGTTATGTCAGATTTGATAGCTGCCAGCGCTTATTGGATAAGCGCTGGATGCCAATTTGACCCATATTCTGGTTATTTGGAGCGCAGAAACAACCGGTAGGCCGGGTTCAGCGTCTCTTCCACATACGGATAGCCCAGCGTGGCCAGGAAGGCGTCGAACGTGGCGGCGTCCTCGGGCGGCACCTGGATGCCCACGAGGATGCGGCCATAGTCGGCGCCCTGGTTGCGGTAGTGGAACAGGCTGATGTTCCAGGTCGGCTGCATCAGGCTCAAGAACTTGAGCAGCGCGCCCGGCCGCTCGGGGAAGGTAAAGCGCATCAGCCGCTCATCCTGTGCCAGGGCCGAGTGCCCGCCCACCAGGTGGCGCAGGTGTTCCTTGGCCAGCTCGTCGTGGGTCAGGTCCAGCGCTTCGAAGCCGTGGAGGCTGAAGTTCTGGGCGATGGTTTCGGATTCGCCCTTGCCCTGCGTGGTCAGGCCCACAAACACATGGGCCTGGGCGGCGTCGCTGATGCGGTAGTTGAACTCGGTCACGTTGCGCGTGCCACCTGGCAGCTCGCCCACCAGTTCACAAAAGCGCTTGAAGCTGCCGCGCTCCTCGGGAATCGTCACCGCAAACAGCGCCTCGCGCTCCTCGCCCACCTCGGCGCGCTCGGCCACGAAGCGCAAGCGGTCGAAGTTCATGTTGGCGCCGCACAGGATGGCGGCGTAGGTCTCGCCCTGGGTCTTGTGGGTGTCCACATACTGCTTGATGGCGGCTACGGCCAGCGCCCCTGCGGGCTCGACGATGCTGCGCGTGTCCACGAAGATGTCCTTGATGGCGGCGCAGACAGCATCGGTGTCCACCGTGATGAACTCGTCCACCAGGCCGCTGTGGGTGATGCGGAAGGTTTCCTCGCCCACCAGCTTCACGGCGGTGCCGTCGGAGAACAGGCCCACGTCTGCCAGCGTCACGCGCTCGTGCGCCTTGACGGACTGGATCATGGCGTCCGAGTCGTTCATCTGCACGCCGATCACCTTGATCTCGGGCCGCACGGCCTTGATGTAGTTGGCCACGCCCGAGATGAGTCCGCCACCGCCGATGGCCACGAACACGGCGTCCAGCTGGTTGCTGCCCAGGCTTTGCAGCTGGCGCAGGATCTCCATGGCGATGGTGCCCTGGCCCGCAATCACGTCCGGGTCATCAAAGGGGTGCACAAAGGTCAGGCCCTGTTCCTTTTCGAGCTTCACCGAGTGGCCGTAGGCGTCGGAATAGCTCTCGCCAAACAGCACGACCTCGCCGCCCAACGTTTTCACCGCGTCGATCTTGAGCTGCGGCGTGGTGGTCGGCATGACGATCACGGCGCGCGTGCCGAGCTTGTGGGCGCTCATGGCCACGCCCTGGGCGTGGTTGCCGGCCGAGGCACAGATCACCCCGCGCTGGAGCTGCTCGGGCGTGAGGTGCGCCATCTTGTTGTAGGCGCCGCGCAGCTTGAAGCTGAACACCGCCTGCTGGTCCTCGCGCTTCAAGAGCACCTTGTTGTTCAGGCGGCGGCTGAGGTTCTTGGCGGGCTCCAGGGCCGACTCCACCGCCACGTCGTACACGCGGGCGGTCAGGATTTTCTTCAGGTAGTCGGCGGGGGTCAGGTGCTGGGTCATGGCAGGGCAGGTGGGGCCGCCACGGGGCAGCGGCGGGGGTCCACATCATAGGGGGTCGGTTTTTGCAGGCCGATTCGCCGGTGGGGGCCGCTGCGCGGCCGGTCCAGCCAAAAAAAAGCCCCGGGCCGTGAGGCCTGGGGCTAATCCATCCTTTGAGGAGATGGAGGAGACAATCGGTGCGGGGCAAGATCCGGATGCCGGGCTTCTTGCCATCTGCCTTTTCCATTCAGAAAAAGCAGCGCTTGGGGGAAGTTTAGCGCGAGTCTTGTTGCATTGCAGCAAAATCAACACCAAATTTTTGTTTCGCCGGGCCATTCCGTGCGAAAAAACCACGTATCACACAGGAGAAACACAATGGAATGCACAGTCAGCTGGACCGGCGGGTCGGGAACCCGTTCCGGCATGGGTTTTGTGGCCGAGACCGGCAGCGGCCACGTCTTGACCATGGACGGAGCGCCCGACGCCGCCAATCCGGCCAACGGCGGCCAGAACCTGGCGCCCCGGCCCATGGAGACCGTGCTGGCCGGCACGGGCGGCTGCACGGCCTACGACGTGGTGCTGATCCTCAAGCGGGGCCGCCACGATGTGCGAGGCTGCAGCGTCAAATTGACCACCGAACGTGCACAGACGGACCCCAAGGTGTTCACCAAGATCCACATGCACTTCACCGTGACGGGCAAGGGCATCCCGCCCGCTGCGGTGGAGCGCGCGATTGCCATGAGCCATGACAAATATTGCTCGGCCAGCATCATGCTGGGCAAGACGGCGGAGATCACCACCGGGTTTGAGGTGGTCGAAGCTTGAAATAACCCCCCTGAGTCGCCTTCGGCGCCTTCCCCCCAGGGGGACGACGCCAGTGGCCTGGCGAAGCCAGTTCCATGGCGTCTGCTGGCCTAGCCTGGGCTGCGCCAGTTTCAGAGGCTGTGGGCGCGCGGCACCTTTTGCGGTCCCTGTCTGTGCGTTCGCTGGGCGGTAGCGGTCAGAGGTAGTGTGCGGTGGTGGTCATCACCTTGGCCGCTGCCTTCATCGCCGCCCGGGCGGGGGGCGGCAGCTCCAGTGCGCCGGAGGCCCGGGCCTGGGCCGCGTGGCGTTCCTCGTCGTCCTTCATGCGGGCCACCACGGCCCGCGAGGCCAGATCCTGCGCGGGCAGCCGTGCAAGATGGCTCTGCAGGTGCGCCGCCACCTGGTTTTCAGTTTCTGCCACAAAACCCAGGCTCGCCCGGTCGCTGACCTTGGCCGCGACCAACCCCAGCGCGAAGGCGCCCGCAAACCACAGGGGGTTGAGCAGGCTGGGGCGCGCGCCCAGGGCGTCCAGGCGCTGCTGGGTCCATGCCAGGTGGTCTGTTTCTTCGCGGGCGGCCTCCAGCAGGTGAACCCGGAGTGCGGGGTCGCGCGTGACGGCTGCCTGGGCCGTGTAAAGGGCTTGCGCACAGACTTCACCCACGTGATTGACGCGCATCAGTGCCCCAGCCAGCTTCTTTTGTGCAGGGTCGAGCGTGCCTTCCTCCATGCCGCGCGCTGGCGTGGGTTCGGAGGCACGGGGGGTTGCAAAAAGGGTGCGCAGGGCAGTGTCGGCGGCAGTGAGCAAAGAGTCCATGGAGGCTTTCAGATTGGCAAGGGCTCGGAAACACAAATTTCACTTGGATACAAATATCGGAGGCTGCCGGGAAGCCGTCCCAAGGCGAGCAGATCGATTTTGCCGCTGTTCATTGAAATGTTGCAACACTGCAACGATTTTTCCCTTTCGGGGCGATTGTGGGTGAATTCCTTTGCGAAACCTGGCCGGGTCTGGTGCAATAAGAGCAACTTCCCCACCAGGAGGTTGGCCCGGGGAACCGGCGGGACTGTGCAGGTGCTTTCACCATAGACCCCCCGTACCGGCGCCCTATGTTTAACCTTGGAGTAACTCGCAATGAAAAAATCCCTGATTGCCCTGGCTGTGCTGGCTGCTTCCGGCGCTGCAATGGCTCAATCGTCCGTGACCCTGTTCGGCGTGGTTGATGCAACCTACGCTTACGGTTCCGGTAGCGTCGCTAACAAGTCCCAACTGACGAACTCCGGCTACAACAGCAGCCGTCTGGGCTTCCGCGGCGTTGAAGATCTGGGTGGCGGCATGTCCGCTTCGTTCTGGCTCGAAGCTGGTCTGAACAACGACAACGGTACCGGCGGCGTTACCAACACCAACAACCAAGCAGCTGTCAGCTCCGGCGGCGGTCTGGTGTTCAACCGTCGTTCGACGGTCAGCCTGAACGGCGGCTTCGGTGAAGTGCGTCTGGGCCGTGACTACACCCCACAATTCTGGAACCTGACCGTGTTCGATCCGTTCGGCACGAACGGCGTTGGCACCAGCCAAACCCTGAACTCCAGCCTGGGTGGCCCAACCACCGTGCGCGCTTCGAACGCCATCGGCTACTTCCTGCCTGGCAACCTGGGCGGCTTCTACGGCCAAGCGCAGTACTACATGGGTGAAAACCTGAGCAACACGGCCAACAAGAAGGACGGCAACGGCCTGGCCCTGCGCGCTGGTTACGCCAATGGCCCCATCAACGTGGCTCTGGCTTTCTCTGACACCAAGTTCCTGAACGCCAACATCAAGGCATTCAACCTGGGTGGTCAGTACGACCTGGGCGTGGCCAAGATCATGGCTCACTACAACAGCGACGACATCAAGAACGGCAACGAAGGCAAGGGCTTCCTGATCGGTGGTCTGGTGCCCGTGGGCGCTGGCGAAATCCGTCTGGCTTACTCCACCTACAAGATCGAAACCCCCGGTGCCGATCCACGTGCCAACAAGCTGGCTCTGGGCTATGTGCACAACCTGTCCAAGCGCACGGCTCTGTACGCTACGTACGCTCACGTGAGCAACAAGAACGGCTCCGCTCAGTCCCTGAACGGTTCCGTGACTGCTGCTGGCGACAACTCCAACGGCTACGACTTCGGTATCCGTCACAGCTTCTAATATCGAAACTGGCTTTTGGCCAGTTGACGATATCCAAGCTAAAAAGCCGCCTTCGGGCGGCTTTTTTTCGTTCTCATTTTGGTTTTTGATGAGGCTGCCGAGGGCCGCTAGATTCCGGGCGTACCAAGCGCCCTTCCTCATTCACCCGTCGTTTGTCTTGGGAGCATGGGGTAATCGCCATCGCAGTGTTTCTTGGGGGAGAACTCGGAATGTTGATCTCCCAAGCTACCCGTTTTCATCCGTTCCAGCATGTAACTCCGGGAACATGCCGACCACCTCTGTGCCAAGCGATGCCACGTGATGGCATTTTTGGACTGTCTCCGAGGTTTCTTCCCCTTCTTTGCATTGGTGCAGATTATTGGCACCATCCTTGCGTACTTCACCTCTACAAAATCGGCCTTCAAGGCCCTTCGTGGTGCCGGGGATTCAGGGATTTCCCGTTGGCTATAGAGCAACCTTTACTGCATAGTAAAACTTTTATTCAAGAGGGTTCCATGAAACTCAAATACAGTCTTTTGTCCGTGGCTGCGGCGGCTGCACTGCTGGCAGCGCCAGCGCTGCACGCCAAGCCTTTCAAATGGGCGAGTCAGGGGGAGATCGCAACCTGGGACATTCATTCGCAGAACAATGCGCTCCAGAACGGCATCCATGCGAACGTGTACGAAAGCCTGGTCTACTACAACAGCAAGACCTTTGATGTGGAACCCGTGCTTGCAACTGCCTGGAAAGAGGTCAGCCCTACGCAGGTGCGTTTTACGCTGCGCCAGGGTGTGAAGTTCCATGATGGTTCGGCCTTTACGGCCGACGATGCGGTGTATTCGCTGCAGCGCGCGATGGCCAAGACATCGAATTTCACCCCTTACATCCAGGGCATCAGCAAAATCAACAAGGTGGACGCGCAGACCATTGACGTCATCCTGACCGCGCCGAACCCAGTGCTGCTGCGCCAGATGACCGAACTGCGCATGATGAGCAAGGCCTGGGCGGAAAAAAACAAGTCCGTGGAGCCCAAGGACATCAAGGGCACGGATGAAAACTTTGCCCACCGCAATGCCATGGGCACCGGCCCCTACACGCTGGACTCGTGGCAGCCGGACGTGAAGATGGTGTTCAAGCGCAACCCCAACTGGTGGGGCAAGATGGACGGCAATGTGACCGAAATCGTCTACACCCCGATCAAGTCTGCTGCCACGCGCATTGCAGCCCTGTTGTCGGGCGAAGTGGACATGGTGCTGGACCCCACTCCCCAGGATCTGGGCCGCCTGCGCGCCAGTCCCGATCTCAAGGTGATCGACGGCATTGAGAACCGCACCATCTTCCTGGGCATGGACCAGTTCCGTGAAGAACTGCCGGGCTCCAATATCAAGGGCAAGAACCCGCTCAAGGACGTGCGCGTGCGCAAGGCTCTGTATCAGGCCATCGATGCGGACACTATCTCCCGCAACATCATGCGCGGCCTGGGCAAGCCCACGGGCACCATCGTTGCCCCACAAGTGGCGGGTTATACCGAGGCGGTGGGCAAGCGGTTCCCCTATAGCGTAGAGGCCTCCAAGAAGCTCCTGGCCGAGGCTGGCTACCCCGACGGCTTTGAAGTGGACTTTGCCTGCCCCAACAACCGCTACATCAACGACGAAGCCATCTGTCAGGCCGTGACCGCCATGTGGTCGCGCGTGGGCGTGAAGGCCAAGCTGCGCACGTTGCCGCTGGTCAACTACTTCCCCATGATCCAGCGCTACGAAGCCAGCATCTACATGCTCGGCTGGGGCGTGCCCACCTTCGATGCGCTGTACAGCCTGCAATCGCTGGTCCGCAGCGTCGGCCAGGGTGGTGACGGCAACTACAACGTCGGCCGCTACAGCAACCAGCGCATGGATTACCTGGTGGACCGCATCAAGGCCGAAACCGATGCACCCGTGCGCGCCCGCATGCTGACAGAGGCGCTGCAACTGTCCAACGACACCGTGTCCCACATTCCTCTGCATGACCAGGTGATCCCATGGGCCGTGAAGAAGAACATTGAACTGGTCCACCGCGCAGACAACCGTGTGGACATGCGCACCGTCAAGGTGAATTGACCGGTTCCTGACACACTGAGAGCAAGGGCCCTGAGGCCCTTGCTTTCTTTGGTTCGGTTTTTGGTCTGGTTTGACGACCGCCTATTGCCTGCCAGCGCCCTGCCATCAAAAGTGGCTGCGGCGTTCCCATCGAACACTCAATCGACTCTCCGATGCTCGCCTTTATATTGCGCCGCCTGATACAGGCTGTGATTGTCATGGTCACGGTGGCCTTCATCTCCTTCATGCTGTTCCAGTACGTGGGAGACCCTGTGGTGTTCCTGCTGGGCCAGGACGCCACCCCGGAGCAGATCCGCGAACTGCGCGCCTCGCTGGGCCTGGACAAGCCCTTTTTCATACAGTTCTGGCACTTTCTGGTCAACGCAGCCCAAGGCGAATTTGGCCTGAGCCTGCGCCAGGGGGCCAAAGTCTCGCGCCTCATCGCGGAGCGCTTCCCTGCCACGCTGGAGCTGGCGCTGGTGGCGGCCGTACTGGCCCTGGCCATTGGTGTTCCCATGGGCGTGTATGCGGCCCTCAAGCGTGGCACCTTCACCAGCCAGTTGTTCATGACGCTGTCCCTGCTGGGCGTGTCGCTGCCGACCTTCCTCATCGGCATCCTGCTGATCCTGGTGTTCGCGGTCACGCTGGGCTGGTTCCCGAGCTTTGGACGGGGCGAGGTGGTGCAGATGGGGTGGTGGAGCACCGGCCTGCTCAAGGCCAAGGGCTGGCACCACATCACGCTGCCTGCCATCACGCTGGCGATCTTTCAGCTCACGCTGATCATGCGGCTGGTGCGCGCCGAAATGCTGGAAGTGCTGCGCACCGACTACATCAAGTTCGCACGCGCCCGGGGCCTCTCCAACCGGGCCATCCACTTCGGCCACGCGCTCAAGAACACGCTGGTGCCCGTGATGACCATCACCGGCCTGCAGCTGGGTGGCTTGATTGCGTTCGCCATCATCACCGAGACCGTGTTCCAGTGGCCGGGCATGGGCTTGCTCTTCATTCAGGCCGTCACCTTTGCCGACATCCCGGTGATGGCCGCCTACCTGTGCCTGATTGCCTTGATCTTTGTGGTGATCAACCTGGTGGTGGATCTGCTGTACTTTGCTGTGGACCCGCGCCTGCGCGTGGGCAAGGCAGGAGGGCACTAGAGATGATGCACCCCCTGAGTCGCTTCGTGCCTTCCCCCTCTCTCGTTTCGCTTCGCGAAGCGGGAGGGGGACGCCCCCAGCGCGGCGGGGCGGCCCTTGCGCGGGGGCACTGGCCTGGGCCGTGCCGGTTTCAAGCGTCGTGGGGCCTGTGCAGCTCCGTGGCCAATTGAAATGCAGTCGCTTCGATACAAAGCCGGTGGCCGGGCGTTTGCGCACATTGCGCAATACCACCCCGAGTTGACCGCGCTGCGCCGGGATCTGCATGCCCACCCTGAACTGGGTTTCGAAGAAATCTACACCAGCACGCGCGTCAAAGAGGCCTTGAAGCTCTGCGGGGTGGACGAGATCCATGACGGCATCGGCCGCACAGGGGTCGTGGGCGTGATCCGGGGCCGCAGCACCTCCAGTGGCAGCATGGTGGGCCTGCGCGCCGACATGGATGCACTGCCCCTGTCCGAACACAACGATTTTTCGTGGAAGTCGTGCAAGCCCGGCCTGATGCACGGCTGCGGCCATGACGGCCACACAGCCATGCTGGTCGGGGCTGCGCGCTACCTGGCTGAGACCCGCAATTTCGACGGCACGGCCGTGCTGGTGTTCCAGCCTGGCGAAGAAGGCTTTGCCGGAGCCCGCGTGATGATGGAAGACGGTCTGTTTGACCGCTTCCCGGTGCAGTCCATCTACGCCATGCACAACTGGCCGGCGATGAAACCCGGCACGGTGGGCATCAACTCGGGCCCCATGATGGCTGCGGCCGATCGCTTTACCATCGAGATCACTGGCCGGGGCGGCCATGGCGCCCATGCCTACCAGACGGTGGACGTGGTGGTGGTGGCCGCACACATCATCACGGCCGCGCAAAGCATCGTCTCGCGCAATGTGCGACCCATTGAAAGCGCCGTGGTCAGCCTATGTGCTGTGCAAGCGGGTGATCTGGGCGCCTTCAGCGTGTTGCCCGGCTCCGCCACCCTGGTGGGTACCGTGCGTACGTTCGACCCTGTGGTGCAGGAGATGGTGGAGAAGCGCCTCAAGGAGCTGTGCAACGCCATTGCCCTGGGGTTCGGGGCTACGGCCACCGTGCACTACGAGCGCATCTACCCGGCCACGATCAACAGCGAAAGCGAAGCCATTTTTGCCGGCGATGTGGCCGAGTCCCTGCTGGGTGCTGACCATGTGGTGCGAGACCTGGAACCCAGCATGGGCGCCGAGGACTTTGCCTTCATGCTCCAGACCCGCCCAGGTGCCTACCTGCGCATCGGCCAGGGCACGGGGGCCAGCGGCAGCGCCTTGCACAACAGCCGCTACGACTTCAACGACGACATCCTGCCCCTGGGCTCGGCGCTGCACGCAAGCCTTATCGAGCAGGCCATGCCTTTGGCGGCAGCTTGAAGCACCGCCCAGCCTGCCTGCTCATTTGCACTACCGCGCCACGGCCCACCCCTTTCACCCCGCTTTCCCCAACCTGGAGGTTTCCATGAAATTCCATAAAAAAATCGCTCTGACCGCTCTCTTTACCGCGTTGGCGGCGGCGAGCCTGGTGGCCCAAGCTCAGACCATCCGCATCGCCAACCAGGGCGATTCCCTGTCGATGGACCCCCACTCGCTCAACGAGTCGCTGCAGCTGAGCGTCACCGGCAACGTCTATGAGCCACTGGTGGGCCGCAACAAGGACCTGAGCCTGGCCCCCGCGCTGGCGACCAGCTGGAAGCAGACATCCCCCACCGTGTGGCGCTTCGAGCTGCGCAAGGGCGTGCAATTCCACGATGGCACTCCTTTCACGGCCGATGACGTGGTGTTCAGCTTCGGGCGCACCCAGGTGGAAGGCTCGGACATGAAGAGCTACACCAACGACTTCAAGGAAGTGCGCAAGATCGACGACCACACGGTCGAAATCGAAACCAAGACCCCCTTCCCGATCCTGCCGGACGTGATCTCGCTCGTGTACATGATGAGCAAGAAGTGGTGCGAGACCAACCAGGCCCTGGGCCCGGTGGACCGCCGCAAGGGCATCGAGAACGCCGCCTCGTTCCGTGCCAACGGCACGGGCCCCTTCCGCCTGCGTGAGCGCCAGCCCAACGTGCGCTCGGTGTTTACACGCAACGGCAGCTACTGGGGCAAGATCGAAGGCAACGTCAGCGAAGTGGTGTTCACCCCCATCGGCAACGATGCGACCCGTGTGGCCGCCCTGCTTTCGGGCGAGGTGGACGTGATGGAACCCGTACCCGTGCAGGACATCGAACGCGTGAACGGCAGCGCCAACACCCGTGCCATCACGGGCCCCGAACTGCGCACCATCTTCCTGGGCATGGACCAAAAGCGTGACGAGCTGCTGTACTCCAACGTCAAGGGCAAGAACCCCTTCAAGGACAAGCGTGTGCGCCAGGCCTTCTACCAGGCCATCGACATCGAAGGGATCAAGAAGACCGTGATGCGTGGTGCATCCAACCCCTCGGCCCTGCTCGTGGGTCCCGGCATCAATGGCTTCCAGCCTGACGCGAAGCGCCTTCCCTACGACGTCGAAGCTGCCAAGAAACTGATGGCCGAAGCCGGCTATCCCAACGGCTTCGAAGTGGCCATGAACTGCCCGAACGACCGCTACGTGAATGATGGCCGCATCTGCCAGACGGTGGCCGCCAACCTCTCGCGCATCAACGTCAAGATCAACCTCCAGGCCGAAACCAAGGGCACCTACTTCCCCAAGGTGCTGCGCCGCGACACCAGCTTCTACATGCTGGGCTGGACACCCGCTACCTACGACTCGCACAACGCGCTCAACGCCCTCATGCGCTGCGTGGATGACAAGGGATCGGGCCAGTTCAACCTGGGCGCCTACTGCAACCCCAAGGTGGATGAGCTGACGCTCAAGATCCAGGCCGAGACCGACAAGGTCAAGCGCAACGCGATGATCAAGGAAGTCTTCGATCTGCACGCGGCCGATGTGGGCCACATTCCCCTGCACCAGCAAGCGCTGGCTTGGGGCGTGGGCAAGAACGTCAAGCTCGTGCAGCTGGCCGACAACTTCATGCACTTCAAGTGGATGAGCATCACCAAGTAAGAAGGGGCGCAGAAGTCCCTACGTTAGTCGATCGCAGAGAAAAGAGAGAACGACCGGTTCTTTGAAAGTCCACACCAACGCATGGCCGCTACCCGGGCTCTGCGTTGGTGCTTGTTTACTGGTTTCCCACAATGAAAACAACCCTTGCCCGCTGGTTTGACAGCGATGTTGGCTACAGCTTCCGCACATCGCCCATGGCGATGGTGGCCGCTGCCATCGCGCTGATCTGTGTGTTCTGTTCGGTATTTGCCGGATGGGTCGCGCCCCATAACCCCTTTGACCTGGCCACGCTCGAACTCAGCGACGCGCGGCTGCCGCCGGCCTGGAGCGCCGAGGGCTCCCTGAAGTACCCGCTGGGCACCGACGACCAGGGCCGGGACATCCTTTCCGCCCTCATCTATGGAGCGCGCATTTCCCTTGTGGTGGGCCTCGCCTCGGTGGTGCTCTCCGTGGTGGTGGGCGTGGCGTTTGGACTGCTGGCCGGCTTTCGCGGCGGCTGGATCGATGCCGTGCTCATGCGCCTGTGCGACGTGATGCTGTCGTTCCCCGCCATCCTGGTGGCGCTGCTGATTGCGGGTGTGGGCCGTGCGCTGTTCCCCAACGCGCACGAGTCGCTGGCATTTGGTGTGCTGATCATCTCCATCTCGCTCACGGGCTGGGTGCAGTACGCGCGCACGGTGCGCGGCTCCACCCTGGTCGAGCGCAACAAGGAATACGTGCAGGCTGCCCGCGTGACGGGCGTTTCGCCGCTGCGCATCATGCGCAAGCACGTGCTGCCCAACGTCATGGGCCCCGTGATGGTGCTCGCCACCATCCAGGTGGCCACGGCAATCATCACCGAGGCCACGCTGTCCTTCCTGGGCGTGGGCGCACCCCCCACATCGCCTTCGCTGGGCACGCTGATCCGCATCGGCAACGACTACCTGTTCTCGGGCGAATGGTGGATCACCGTGTTCCCCGGTGCCATGCTGGTGCTGATTGCTCTTTCCGTGAATCTATTGGGCGACTGGTTGCGTGATGCCCTCAATCCGCGCCTGCGCTGAACAAGAACAAGAAAAGCGATATCCCCATGAGCCTTCTAGAAGTCAAAAACCTCGTTGTTGAATTTCCGGGCCGCCGCGGTACCCTGCGCGCCCTGGACGACATTTCCTTCTCCATTGCACCCGGCGAGATCCTGGGTGTGGTGGGTGAGTCTGGCGCGGGCAAGTCGCTCACCGGCGCCGCCATCATCGGCCTGCTGGAGCCACCGGGCCGCGTGGCGTCCGGCCAGATCCTGCTGGAGGGCCAGCGCATCGACAACCTCAGCAATGAGCAAATGCGGCACATCCGTGGCCGCCGCATCGGCGCGATCTTTCAAGACCCGCTGACTTCGCTGAACCCGCTGTACACCGTGGGCCGCCAGTTGACCGAAACCATCCTGGCCCACCTGCCCGTGACGCCCGCCGAGGCCCGCCAGCGCGCCATTGCGCTGCTGCAGGACACCGGCATTCCGGCTGCGGCAGAGCGCATCGACCACTACCCGCACCAGTTCTCCGGCGGCATGCGCCAGCGCGTGGTGATTGCCCTGGCCCTGGCGGCCGAGCCCAAGCTCATCGTCGCCGACGAGCCCACCACGGCGCTCGACGTGTCCATCCAGGCGCAGATCATCACGCTGCTGAAAAACATCTGCAAATCGCGCGGCGCCGCCGTGATGCTGATCACCCACGACATGGGTGTGATCGCCGAAACCTGCGACCGCGTGGCCGTGCTGTATGCCGGGCGCGTGGCCGAGATCGGCCCGGTGCACAACGTGATCAACAAGCCCTCGCACCCCTACACCAGCGGCTTGATGGCTTCCATCCCCGACATGGCGGTGGACCGTGAACGCCTGAACCAAATCGACGGAGCCATGCCCCGCCTGAACGCCATTCCCCAGGGCTGCGCTTACAACCCGCGCTGCCCCAAAGTCTTTGATCGCTGCATGACCGACCGCCCCAACCTGATGGACGCAGGCCCCACCCGCGCCGCCTGCTGGCTGCACGCTGGCGCCACGACCACCAAAGCCGAGGTGGCCGCATGAGCGCCGCCGCTACCACCACCACCCAGACCGGTGTCGTGAAAAGCAAGGCCCTGGTGCAGGCGCACGATCTGGCCAAGACCTTTGACGTCTCCGCACCGTGGCTCAACCGCGTGATCGAACGCAAGCCGCGCACGCTGCTGCATGCCGTGGACGGCGTGAGCTTCGAGATCGAAAAAGGCAAGACGCTGGCCCTGGTGGGCGAGTCTGGCTGTGGCAAGAGCACCGTGGCACGCCTGCTCGTGGGTTTGTACGAACCCACGCGCGGCGGCCTCACGTTTGACAGCCAGGATGCACACGCTGCCTTCAAGGGCAACGATGCCAAGGCGATGCGCCGCCGCATCCAGATGATCTTCCAGGACCCGTATGCCAGCCTGAACCCCCGCTGGCTGGTCGAAGACATCATTGGCGAGCCGCTGAAGGAGCACGGCCTCATCACCGACAAGGCCGAGCTGAAACAGCGTGTGGGTGAGCTGCTCAAGTCTGTGGGCCTGTCGCCGCTGGACATGGTCAAGTACCCGCACCAGTTCTCCGGCGGCCAGCGCCAGCGCATCTCCATTGCGCGTGCCCTGGCCACCGAGCCCGAGTTCCTGGTGTGCGACGAACCGACGAGCGCGCTCGACGTGTCGGTGCAGGCGCAGGTGCTCAACATCATGAAGGACCTGCAGCGCGAGCGGCAGCTCACCTACCTGTTCATCAGCCACAACCTGGCAGTGGTGCGCCACGTGAGCGACCAGGTCGGCGTGATGTACCTGGGCCGCCTGGTGGAACTGGCCGACAAGCACACGCTGTTCGACACCCCGCGCCACCCCTACACGCGCATGCTGCTCGATGCCATCCCCAAGATGCACGACACCGGCAAGGCGCGCACCCCCGTGCAGGGCGAGGTGCCCAACCCTTTGAACCCGCCTCCCGGCTGCGCCTTCAACCCGCGCTGCCCCCATGTGAACGAGCGCTGCCGTGCCGAGCGGCCGCAGCTGCTCAGCATCGGTGGCATCCGCATTGCGTGCCATGCGGTGGAAGAAGGACGGATTTGAGCGAATGCTCCTGAAAATATAGCTGCTTGCGCTTGATGGATAAGCGCCAGGGGCCAATTGGGTTCATAAACCGGTCGGCTCGATGCCACGGGCAGGCGTGATGGCCCCATTTGTCCGCAACACCACGGGCTCCTTCGGGAGCCTGTGGTGTTTTGATGGCCGGCGGGAGAAGCTGACGGCCGACGTGAACGCGGACGCAGCCGTCCGCCCATTGGCTTGCGCTGCCCGCGCCCAGTGCCCCGCCAGACATCCTGCGATCGCAACGAACGTTGTGGCACATGCAAGGTGCCACGTGCTGTACGCTCCTTGGCGTGAACAATGTCCCGCATTCAAGTCCCAACGCCATGAACCCAAACCGCGGAAAAACACTGGCCCTGACGGTCTCCGCCCTGTTCGCCGGGCTGGTCCTGGGCCTGCCCGTGGTCTACGGGCGTTGTGTGGAGGGTTTTTTCAGCCTCTGGATGTTGCCGTCCTGGACCGTGCTCGTCTTTGCCGTCTTCGCGGCGAAGTCCAGGTTTCCGTTGATGTCAGTCCTGGTGTGTCTCCTGTGGGCGCCGATGCACTATGCCTTGGCGACGGAGCCTTGCACGCCGCCCAGGTCGCAGGGGGCGGGTGGGTTCATCTATCTGCTCGCCCTGGCAGCGCTGCCGTTGGTCCTGGCAGGTGGCGCGCTTCTGGGCCGACTGCTTCACTTCCTGGGTGCGTGCTGCGAAGGGTTGCCGCACTTTCGGCAGCGGTGACACGTGCCGGGTGCCGCGCGGTCCTTCGATGGAACAACCTGAAAGATGCAGTGATACGGGGTGTGAGATTTGCTATTGTTTTGGTAGCTATCAACGCTTTTCACACAAGCGCTAGAGCCCAAAAAATCCCAAGTTCACGCGTACCGCTTCGCCCGCAGGTTCTCTTTCATCTGCTGCAGGATCGGCTGCAGCGAGCTGCCGATGCGCAACGCCACACAGGTCGCCAGCACGTCAATGATCATCAGGTGCATCAGCCGCGACACCATGGGGCTGTAGCGGTCGTAGCCCTCGGGGTGGTCCGCGGCCAGGTGGATCTGGCAGGTGCTGGCCAGGGGTGAACCGCTGGCGGTGATGGCAATGGTGGTAGCGCCGTTCTTGCGCGCGATGTCGGCGGCGTCCATCAGGTCGCGGGTGCGGCCGGAGTTGGAGATGATCACGGCGCAGTCGCCCGGGCCGAGCAGCGTGGCGCTCATCACCTGCATGTGGCCATCGCTGGTGGCAATCGACGTGACGCCCAGGCGAAAGAACTTGTGCTGTGCGTCCTGGGCCACGATGCCTGAATTGCCCACGCCATAGAACTCGATGCGCTTGCCGGTCTTCCAGGTGGCGGCAATGCATTCGGCTGCGCGCTCCAGCGCCACGGTGCTGGCGGCGTTGCGGTATTGCAGGAACGCGGCCACGGCGTTGTCCACCACCTTCACGAGCACGTCGCCCGTCTTGTCGTCGGCATCGACGCTGCGGTGGATGAAGGGCACTCCCTCGCTCACGCTGCCCGCGAGCTTGAGCTTGAAATCTGCGAGCCCGTCATACCCCATGCTGCGGCAAAAGCGCACCACCGTGGGCTTGCTCACGTGCGCGCGCTCGGCCAGTTCGCGCACGGGCAGGCGTGCAAAGGTGCGCGGGTCGGTCAGCACCAGCCGGGCGACGCGCTGTTCGGCGGGGGCCAGTGAAGGCAGGGAGGCAGTGATGCGGTCGAGCATGTCTCAGTCAGGGTGTGCAGCGCGTGCTGCTCAGGTGAGGCCTTCGAACAGGTTGGGTCAGCCATTCTTAATGTAACTTGGTTCCCAACGTGGCGGGGAGGGCGCTATCCCTGCCTTTCATCCCGCTTGCACCGGGCCTGGGAGTTTCCCCCCTGACCCTTGGCAGGCCTGCGGGCTAGCATCCTTGCATCACGTTATCCAGATACTGAGGAGCCTTCCATGCGCAAACCTTTGCTGACGAATCTACTGGCCGGTGCGGCCCTGCTGGCTGCCACCTCCGGCAGCTGGGCCCAGGGCCAGGTCAACATCATCTGTTCGGTGCAGGCCGAATGGTGCAACCTGATGTCCACCGTGTATGCCAAGACCACGGGCACCAAGGTGAACATGGCGGCCAAGGGCTCGGGCGAGGCGCTGGCGCAGCTCAACGCGGAGCGCGCCAACCCCAAGACCGACATCTGGTTTGGCGGCACGGGCGACCCGCACCTGCAGGCCGCCGAGCAAGGCCTGACGCTCGAATACAAGTCGCCCCAGCTTGCGCAGTTGCACCCCTGGGCGCAGAAGCAGGCGGTCGACTCCAAGTACCGCACCGTTGGGGTGTACCTGGGCCCGCTTGGTTTTGGCTACAACAAGGAGCTGCTGGCCAAGCGCAAGCTCAACCCGCCGCAGTCGTGGGCCGACCTGCTCAAGCCCGAGTTCAAGGGCGAGGTGCAGATGGCCAACCCCGCATCCAGCGGCACGGCCTACACCATGATCGCCACGCTGGTGCAGATCATGGGCGAGGAGAAGGCGTTTGAATACCTCAAGGCCCTGCACCCCAACGTGAGCACCTACACGCGTTCGGGCACGGCGCCTGTCAAGGCCGCAGCCCGGGGCGAGACCACGGTGTCGGTGAGTTTCGTGCACGACGTGACCACCGAGGCGGTCAACGGCTTTCCGGTGGGCTCGATCACGCCATCGGAAGGCACGGGCGCCGAGGTGGGTTCGATGAGCATCGTCAAGAACAGCCCCAACACCGAGGCCGCCAAGAAGTTCTACGAATGGGCGCTGACCCCCGGTGGCCAGCAGTTTGGCCTGGCAGCCAAGCAGTTCCAGCTGCCCAGCAACACGCTGGTGCCCAAGGACCCGCGCATGACCGATCCGGCCAAGATGAAGCTCATCAACTACGACTACGCCAAATACGGCGCGAGTGCCGAGCGCCGGCGCCTGATTGCGCGCTGGGAAAAAGAAGTCCAGAACGCAGCGCGCTGAGGAACCCACCATCATGTCGGTAGCAACGGCGGCGTACGCAACCCCACGAACCAACGCGACGGGCGTTGCGGTCAACCGGCCCCTGTGGGTCTGGCTGGTCGTGGGCGTGCTGGGGTATCTCGTGTTCCCCTGGTATGCGCAGCAGGACGCCAATGGCCTCCTTGCGGTGGGCCAGGTTTTCAGCAGCGAACAGGCGGGCAATGGGTTGATGCAGGCGGCACTGTTTGGCCGGTCCTGGCTGTGGCTGGGCCTGGTCGGACTGGCGGTGGCCGGGCTGGGCGCCTGCCTGCCGGCGGGCCGCAAGCAGGGGGCAGTGCTGGCTGCCGGTGGCGCGCTGGGGTTGCTGGCGCTGTTGCTCAGCGGTTTTGCGATTGGCGCACGCGGCTGGGCCTTTGAATGGATGAACACCAGTCTGGGTGAACTGGGTGCGCGCCAGCCCGGCATGGGTTGGGGCGGGTTTGTGGTGCTCTCTGCGCTGCTGGTGCTGCTGGCGTTTGGCGTCGCGCGGCGCGGCTTCTTCAAGGGCGACCTCTTCGTGGCGGCGGCCGTGCTGGGTTGTGGCAGCCTGCTGGCGCTGTTCATCGTGTTCCCGGTGCTCAAGGCGCTGTCGGCCGCGTTTTTCCTCGAAGACGGCCCGTTCTCGCTGGCCGTGGTGTGGGAGCGCATTGCGCACGAGCGCAACTTCGGCCTGTCGTGCCTGGCCGGGGGGCAGCGTTGCGGCGTAGCCTGGAACACGCTGTTCCTGGGGCTGATGACCGCCACCAGCACCACGCTGCTGGGCAGCTTCATGGCGCTGATGGCCGAGCGCGCCTCGCGCCGCTATGCACGCCCGCTCAATATCGTGGCGCTGCTGCCCATCATCACGCCGCCGTTTGTGGTGGGCCTGGGGCTCATCCTGCTGTTTGGCCGCGCCGGGGTGTTCAACCAGTTTCTGGAAGTCGCCTTTGGCATCACGCCCACGCGCTGGTTCTATGGCTGGTTTGGCGTCTGGGTGGCACAGACCTTTGCGTTCACCCCCATCGCCTTCATGATCATGCGCGGTGTGGTGCAGGGCGTGGCGCCCAGCCTGGAAGAGGCCGCGCAAACCCTGCGCGCCAGCCCGCACCGCACCTTCATGACCGTGACCTTGCCGCTGCTCAAGCCCGGCCTGGCCAACGCGTTCCTGGTGGGCTTCATCGAAAGCATGGCCGACTTCGGCAACCCCATCGTCGTGGGGGGGCAGTTCTCGGTGCTGTCCACCGAAATCTTCTTTGCCATCGTGGGCGCGCAGTACGACCAGGGGCGTGCGGCCTCGCTGGCCTGGATCCTCACGTTCTTTGCGCTCACGGTGTTTGCGATCCAGCGTGGCCTGCTGGGCAAGCAGAACTTCACCACCGTGTCGGGCAAGGGCGACGCGGGCATTGCCATGCCGCTGCCTGCGGGCGTGCGGCGTGTGGTGCATTCCATTGCGCTGCCCTGGATGGCGTTCACGCTCATCGTTTACCTGTTTGCGCTGGCCGGTGGTTTTGTGCAGACCTGGGGGCGCGACTACACCATCACGCTGGCGCACTTTCGCACCGCGTTCAACGTGGAATGGGGCCAGTTCGGCGTGGTGTGGGCAGGCACGGCGTGGAACTCGTTCTTCACCACGGTCAAGCTGGCGGCCATCTCGGCGCCGCTCACGGCCACGCTGGGCATCGGCATTGCGTGGCTGCTGGCGCGCACCGAGTTCCGGGGGCAGGGCGCGTTTGAATTTGCGGCGCTGCTCGCGTTTGCCATCCCGGGCACGGTGCTGGGCGTGAGCTACATCCTGGCCTTCAACGTGCCACCGTTCGAGCTGACGGGCACCGCGCTCATCATCGTGCTGTGCTTCATGTTCCGCAACCTGCCGGTGGGCGTGCGTGCGGGCACGGCGGCCTTCAAGCAGCTGGACCGCTCGCTCGATGAGGCGTCCGTCATGCTGCGTGCGGGCAGCGTGCAGACGCTGCGCCATGTGGTGCTGCCGCTGCTCAAGCCCGCCCTGGTGGCGGCGCTGGTCTACAGCTTTGTGCGTGCCATCACCACCGTGAGCGCGGTGATCTTCCTGGTCACGGCCGAGAACGAACTCGCAACGACCTACATCATCGGTCGCGTGGGCAATGGCGACTATGGCGTGGCGCTGGCGTACTGCACGGTGCTCATCGTGTTGATGTCCGCCTCCATCGGGCTGATCCAGCTGGTGGTGGGGGAACGCAAGCTGGGCCGGCGTGGCGCTGCCGCGCGCGTGGCGCACTGATTTTTTGATCTTTCTCTTGCACACAGGAATCGAGTTCGATATGAACGACAACGCGGCAGGCATCGTTTTTCGCGACATTACCAAGCGCTATGGCAGCGACCCCTCGGCGGGTCTGGCCGTCAAAGGCATCAACTTCGAAGTGCCGCGTGGCACGCTGGCCACCATCCTGGGGCCCTCGGGGTGTGGCAAGACCACCACCTTGCGCATGATCGCGGGGCTGGAGTCGCCCACCTCCGGCACGATCCTGATTGGCGGCAAGGATGTGACCACGCTGGGCCCCGCGCAGCGCAATGTGAGCATGATGTTCCAGAGCTACGCGCTGTTTCCACACATGAACGTGGTCGAGAACGTGATGTACGGCCTGCGCATGTCGGGCCAGCCCAAGGACGTGGCCCGCACCAAGGCCGTGGAGGCCCTGCGCGGCGTGGGCCTGGTGGGGTACGACGACCGCCTGCCCAGCGAACTCTCGGGCGGCCAGCAGCAGCGGGTGGCGCTGGCGCGGGCGCTGGTGCTGGAGCCCGAAGTGCTGCTGTTTGACGAGCCCTTGTCCAACCTGGACGCCCGCCTGCGCCGCGAGATGCGCGAGGAAATCCGCGCGCTGCAGCAGCGCCTGTCGCTGACGGTGGCCTACGTCACGCACGACCAGGCCGAGGCCATGGCCGTGAGCGACCAGATCATCGTGATGAACCAGGGGCTGATTGCGCAAAAGGGCACGCCCCGCGCACTGTATGAGACACCCCACAGCGAATTTGTGGCGGGCTTCATGGGCGAGGCGATGTTGTTCCCGGCGACCGCACAGGCCGATGGTTCGGTCTCGCTCGGGCCGCTGGTGCTGCGCCCCCGCATGGCGGTGCGCAGCGGGGCCGTGAAGGTGGCGGTGCGCCCGGAGGCCTGGCGCATTCACCGTCAAGGCGCAGGCCTGCTGCCGGCCCGGCTGGACAAATTGGCCTATCTGGGCGCGGTGCATGAATACACCTTCGAGACGGCGCTGGGCAGCATCTTTGTGGTGTCGTCCGACCTGGACGATGTGCTGTCTGTGGGTGACGACGTGCAGCTGAGCCTGGGTGCGCACGGCGTATCGGTGGTTGGTAGTACCGAAGGCGCTCAGCGCGATGCGGAATAATGGCGCCATGACGAACCAACTCGACGCCCTCAAACAGTTCACCACCGTGGTTGCCGACACCGGCGACTTCAAGCAACTGGCGCAGTTCCAGCCCCAGGATGCCACCACCAACCCCTCGCTGATCCTCAAGGCTGTCCAAAAGCCCGAGTACGCGCCGCTGCTGCAAGACACCGTGGCGCAGTTCCGGGGCCGGCCAATGGACGAGATCATCGACCGCCTGCTGGTCCGCTTCGGCCGCGAAATCCTGGCCATCATCCCGGGCCGGGTCTCCACCGAGGTCGATGCCCGCCTGAGCTTTGACACCAGCGCCACCGTGACCCGTGCCGAACGCATCATCGAGCTGTACCAGGCCGAAGGCATCCACATCGACCGCGTGTTGATCAAGGTTGCCGCCACCTGGGAAGGCATCCAGGCTGCCGAGCAATTGGAGCGCAAGGGCATTCACACCAACCTCACGCTGCTGTTCTCGTTCGCCCAGGCCGTGGCCTGCGGCCAGGCCAAGGTGCAGCTGATCTCGCCCTTTGTCGGCCGTATCTACGACTGGTACAAGAAGCAGGCCGGCGCCAGCTGGGATGAGGCCGCGCGCGCCGGGGCCAATGACCCGGGCGTGCAATCGGTCACGCAGATCTACAACCACTACAAGCACTTTGGCATTGCGACCGAGGTGATGGGCGCGAGCTTTCGCAACGTGGGGCAGATCACGGCGCTGGCGGGTTGCGACTTGCTGACCATCGCACCCGATCTGTTGGCCCAGCTGGCCGCGAGCGACGCGCCGTTGCAGCGGGCGCTCAATGCCGATGCGGCGAAGGGGATGGACTTGCCTGCGGTGAACTATGACGAGGCAGGATTCCGGTTTGCGCTGAATGAAGATGCCATGGCGACGGAGAAATTGGCCGAAGGCATTCGGGCGTTTGCGGTGGATGCCGTGAAGCTGGAGAAGCTGATCCTGGCGGCTTGAGGTCGGAATTTTTAGTGCTTTAGGCGGCTGGCGCTTGTGTAGAAAGCGCCAGCCGCTATTGTTTTTATAGCTTTGTGGTTTCCACCCCCCGAATGGCAAGCGCGAGAACCAACCGCTATTAAAACAATAGCTGTTGGCGCTTGTTCAGCAAGCGCCTGGCCCCAAAAATACCAAAAACCTCACCCCGCGGGCAGCCGCATCCCCACCCGCAAGCCCCTCGGCACGATCCCCTCGGCCACCGTCCGGCCGCCGTGCCGCAGCGCAATCTCCTCCACGATCGACAAGCCCAGCCCACACCCGCCCGCCTTGTCCGATCCGCGCCAGAAGCGTGCAAACAGATCGCCCAGGTGCTCGGCCGGCACGCCCGGCCCATCGTCCTCCACCACCAGCAGGGCCCAGCGCCCGGGCTCCTCGTGGCCCACGCGCACCGTGACGGTGGCACCTTCGCCCGCATAGTGCAGTGCGTTGTCGATGAGGTTGTTGAGCGCCTCGCGCAGCAGCAGCGGATGGCCTTGTACCGCCAGCCGCTCGTCGCCCTCATAGCCCAGGTCCATGCCCTGCGCCAGCGCGCGGGCCGCCCATTCACGGGCCACTTCGCGGGCCAGGCTGCCGAGGTCGATGGTCTGCATTTCCACGTTCGATTCCGAGCGCGCCAGCTGCAGCAGCTGGTGCACCAGGTGGGCGCTGCGCTGTGCGGCCGACAGCACCTTGTGCAGCCGCTCCTGCACAGCGGGCTCGTGGCTTTCGTGCAGGGCCAGCTCGGTCTGGCCAATGAGCCCGGCCAGCGGTGTGCGCAGCTGGTGCGCCGCGTCGTTCAGGAAGCGTTTTTCCTTCTGCTGGCCGCGTGCCACGGTCTCCAGCAGCCGGTTGATGGTGCTGGCCAGCGAATGCACCTCCTGCGGGGCCGAGGTCAGCTCGATGGGGGGCAGCGGCGTGGTGCCGGCCTGCGGCAGGGCGCCGGCCCGTTCGATCTGGGCCTCCAGGCGTTTGAGGGGCTGCAGGCCGCGCAGCACACCCGCGTAGACCACAGCGCTCAGGGCCAGCCCCATCAGCCCCATGGGGAACACCATTTGTTCCAGCAACTCGCGCGCAATGCGTTCGCGCACCGTCAGGCTTTGGGCCACCTGCACGCGCAGGCGCTGCCGGGTGGAGGCGGTACCGTAGTCCACGTCCAGCAAGGCTACGCGCACGGGTTTGTCGTCCACCCGTGCCTGGTACAAAAATGCCTCGCCCACAGCCACCTCCACCAGTGGGGGCGCGGGCAGCTGTGCGTTGCCCAGCAAAAAGCGGCCGGGCGGGGACGACACCATGTAGGTGATGCGGTCGGCCGGGTCCTGCTCCAGGATGTCTTGCGCAGCCTTGGGGAAGTCCACCAGCAGCCCGTCGCCAATGGGCTTGATCTGCCGCGCCAGCGCACGCACGGACTGGGTCAACGTCTGGTCGATGCCCTTCTCGCCGTTCTGCAGCGCAATGCGCCAAGCCAGAAACCCGCCCGACAGCCACAGCACCAGCTGCGGCAGCAGCAACCACAGCAGCAGCTTGCGTTGGAGAGAAACACCCGGAACGTGGCGCATGAATGACCGTAAAAATTAAGCGGCACGCGGCTTGCAACTGGCGCGACCGAGGCCAGTGCCGCCGCGCAAGGGCCGCCAAGCCGCAGATACGGCGCTGCGCTTGTGTGCGCTGGCGGCGTCCCCCCCACGGGGGGAAGATGCGCAGCATCTCAGGGGGGGCTTCATCACGGCCTGTTCAGCATGTACCCCAGCCCGCGGATGTTGCGGATGGCCAGCGGCGAGGTGTCGAGCTTCTTGCGCAGACGGTGCACATACACCTCCAGCGCATTGGAGTTCAGGGGCGCGGCGGTTTGTCCGGGTTCCGGGGGGCTGGCGCGCCAGGCGGCCAGCACATCGTCGCGCGTGACGACCTCGCCGCAGCGGTGCACCAGCAGCTCCAGCAGTTCCCACTCGCGCTGCGTGAGGTCGAGCAGGTCGCCATTGAGCGCCGCTGAATGGCTGGCGTGGTCCAGCACCAGGGGGCCGATGGTGGTGCTGGCGCCGCCTGCCACGCTGCTGGCCTGGGTAAAGGCGGGCTGGCGCGCACGGCGCAGCATGGCCTGCAGGCGGGCTTGCAGCTCCTGCATGTTGAAGGGCTTGGTGATGTAGTCGTCGGCCCCGGCATTGAGGCCCAGCACGCGGTCCTCCACGCCATCGCGCGCAGTCAGGATCAGCACGGGCAGGCCGGCAATGTGGGTGCGTGCCCAGGTCAGCAGCTCCATGCCGTCGGCGCCGGGCAGGCCCAGGTCCAGGATGATGCCGTCCACTGCCTGCGACTGCAGCAGCGTGGTGGCCTGGGCCACACTGGAGGCCGTGTGCACGCCGAATTCCAGCTGCTGGAGCTGGCCAGTCAGCGCGTCCAGCAGCAGGGCATCATCTTCAACAATCAGTATCGTGGCCATGGGATTGAGCATAACAAAGCACCCTGCCAAAGGCCCCTGAGGGGTGGCAATGCCTGCACGCGCAGCGGTTGGTAATTCAATAACGGGCCAATGGCGTTGGTATGTAACCCACACCCGGGAAAGCCCTGATATGTTCATTAATTATTGTAATTAAAGTACCGACTGCGCTGAACAGCACCGGATTCCGGCGCACCCAACGGATTCAAACATCGAGGAGACAAGGGTATGTGGAAGTTGACAAAAATCGCCGCAGTGGCGGTGGGCCTGGCGGCAGCGATGTCGGCCAGCGCGGGGGAGGTCGAGGTTTTGCATTACTGGACTTCGGGCGGCGAGGCCAAGTCGGTGGCCGAGCTCAAGAAGATCATGCAGGCCAAGGGCCACACCTGGCGCGATTTCGCCGTGGCAGGTGGCGGTGGCGACAGCGCCATGACCGTGCTCAAGAGCCGCGTGATCTCGGGCAACCCCCCTTCGGCTGCACAGACCAAGGGCCCCGCCATCCAGGAGTGGGCGTCCGAAGGCGTGCTGGCCAACATGGACACCCTGGCCAAGGCCGAGAAGTGGGATGAGCTGCTGCCCAAGGTCGTTGCCGATGTCATGAAATACAAGGGCGCCTATGTGGCCGCCCCCGTCAACGTGCACCGCGTCAACTGGATGTGGGGCAGCTCCGAGGCCCTGAAGAAGGCCGGCGTGGCCGCCATGCCCAAGACCTGGGACGAGTTCTTTGCCGCGGCCGACAAGCTCAAGGCCGCCGGCCTGGTGCCCGTGGCCCACGGTGGCCAGAACTGGCAGGACTTCACCACCTTCGAATCCGTGGTGCTCGGTGTCGGTGGTCCCAAGTTCTACCAGGACGCACTGGTCAAGCTTGACGACAAGGCCATCAACAGCGACACGATGAAGAAGTCGCTCGAGACCTTCCGCCGCATCAAGTCGTACACCGACCCTGGCGCCCCCGGCCGCGACTGGAACCTGGCCACGGCCATGCTGATCCAGGGCAAGGCAGGCTTTCAGCTGATGGGCGACTGGGCCAAGGGCGAGTTCCTGGCGGCCAACAAGGCGCCCGGCAAGGACTTCCTGTGCGCCGCAGCACCGGGCACGACCACGTCGTACACCTTCAACGTGGATTCGTTCATCCTCTTCAAGCTCAAGGATGCCGCCGCCCAAAAGGCGCAGAGCGACCTGGCCAGCTCCATCATGAGCACCGAGTTCCAGGAAGTGTTCAACCTGAACAAGGGCTCGATCCCGGTGCGCGCCGGCCAGAAGATGGACAAGTTCGACGACTGCGCCAAGGCCTCGGCCAAGGACTTCGTCGACACCGCCAAGAGCGGCAGCCTGCTGCCCAGCGTGGCCCACGGCATGGCGATTGCGCCCGCCACCGAAGGTGCCATCAAGGACGTTGTCAGCCAGTTCTGGAATGACGACAAGGTGAGCGTTGCCGACGCGATGAAGAAGATCGCGACCGCCGCCAAGACCAAGTAAGCCAAGTAAACCACCACTAGAGGGATCCCATCATGATGAAAAGAAACCGCCTCACGGCGGTGGCTTTAGCCGCCGCATGCGCGATGAGTAGTGCCATGGCAATGGATGTTGCCGGCTTTGAGTTCAACGGTTACTCACGGGGCGGCCCGGTGTTCAACCACTCCGACGGCGTCAAGGGCAACCTTTCGCTCGGCGGCGAGCTGCAGAAATACCGCCTGGGCAATGAGGGCGACAACGGCATCGAAGTCAACTTCGCACGCGGGTTTGAAGCCGGCGGTGTCAAGTGGAAGGTGAACTACATGCCCGCCAAGTGGGGCAGTGGCGACATCAGCACCGAGCAGGCCTTTGTGGAAATGAGCGGCTTCTCGTTCTCCCCCGAAGCCAAGTTCTGGGTCGGCCAGCGCCGCCTGCGGATTCAGGACGTGCACATCGTCGACTACTTCCTGCTCAACTACGGTGACAACATCGGTGCGGGTGTGACCGATGTGCCGATCGGTGGCATGAAGCTGGGTGTGGGCGTGTTCACCGGCGACAAGTTCGACGGTGGCTTGCCCAACAACGTGAAGGCGCACCGCATCAACGCCGACCTGTCGGAGATCAACACCAACCCTGGCGGCAAGCTGCGGGTGCTGCTGACGGCAGTGGGTGGCAAGGGCCAGGTCAACGGTGGTTCGGGTTCGGGCATCTCCTTCATGCACAACCAGAAGGAATTCCTGCTGCCCAGCATCAGCAATACCCTGTACCTGCAAACGTCGCGGGGCCATGCACGCATCGACGGAGAGTTCGAGGCCATCGAGGGCACGAGCGCGGGCAAGCGCGCCACCCGCATCGCCGACTCCATCAATTGGCAAAGCGGTCCGTTTGGTGGCCAGGCCCTCATTGGCTACCAGACCAACAAGGCCGACCTGACGGGCGTGGAGACCAAGGACTTCTCGCTGGGCGGCCGCGGTTCGTACGCGTTCACCAAGAACTTCAAGGGCCTGGTGGAACTGTCCACCACCACCCGCAAGGGCACCGGCCCTGACCAGCGCCTGTCCAAGGCAACGCTGGCGGGCGCCCTGGCCCTGTCGGAAGACTTCTGGTCACGTCCCGAGTTGCGTCTGTATGTGACGAAGGCCAACTGGAACCAGGCGGCTGCGGTGGCCAATGCGGCCACGTTCGGCGCCAACGGCAAGACCTCGCGCACGCTGGTGGGCGTGCAATATGAGGTCTGGTGGTAAGTGATTCCACTTCGGGCCGCAGGGAGCGCGGGGCGCTCGTCCCGCAAAGCCTTGTGGCCCGGACATGGAATGGTTGAGTGAGTTAGCGAGTTAGTCAGAGGTTACTTTGTTCATTTGGGGGGCACTCCTGCGTGCCCCCCGCTTTTTCTAGTGCAGGACGATGACAAACACATACCGTGGCCATGAGCAAGAACACGTTTGAAACATGGCTGCCCAAGCTGGTCGTGACACCGGCTTTTGTTCTGGGCTTTGCCTTCATCTATGGCCTGATGGTCTGGAATGGAGTGTTGAGCCTCTCCGCATCGCGCATGCTCCCCAACTACGAGTGGGTGGGCCTCGCACAGTACGAAAAACTCTGGGAGATGGACCGCTGGTGGGTGGCCCTCAAGAACCTCGGTATCTTCGGGGTGGGCTACGTGGGCGGGTCCCTGGCCATCGGTGTGGTGCTGGCGGTGCTGCTGGACCAGAAGATTCGCGCCGAGGGCGCGCTGCGCACCATCTACCTGTACCCCATGGCGCTGTCGTTCGTGGTCACGGGCACGGCCTGGAAGTGGCTGCTGAACCCGGGCCTGGGCATCGAAAAAATGGTGCGCGACTGGGGCTTTCCCAATTTTGAATTTGGCTGGCTGGTGGACACCGAGATGGCCATCTATTGCGTGGTGATCGCGGGCATCTGGCAAAGCGCGGGCTTTGCGATGGCGCTGTTCCTCGCGGGCCTGCGCGGCATCGACGACAGCATCATCAAGGCCGCCCAGGTCGATGGCGCCTCGCTGCCCCGCATCTACTGGCGCATCGTGCTGCCGGCGCTGCGGCCCGTGTTCTTCTCCACCGTCATGGTGCTGTCGCACCTGGCGATCAAGAGCTTTGACCTGGTGATGGCACTCACGGCCGGTGGCCCCGGCTTTGCCACCGACGTGCCTGCAACGTTCATGTACACCATGTCGTTCTCGCGCGGCCAGATCGGCCTGGGCGCCGCCAGCGCCACCATGATGCTGGCCACCGTGGCGGCCCTGGTCATCCCCTACCTGTACAGCGAACTGCGCAGCAAACCCCATGACCGCTAAGCCTTCTGTATTTCCTTCCGTGGGCCGCCTGCTGGTCTATGCGGTGCTGGCCCTGGCCACCGCCTTCTTTTTGCTGCCGCTGTATGCGATGCTGGTCACGTCGTTCAAGGACGCCGAGGAAATCCGCAGCACGTCGCTGCTGGCCTTGCCCGCAGCGCTGAACTGGTCGGCCTGGGGTACCGCGTGGTCCAGCGCCTGTACGGGGGTCGACTGCAACGGACTGCGTCCGTTTTTCCTGAACTCGGTGGCCATGGCCGTGCCGGCCGTGATGATCTCCACCGTGTGGGGCGCGCTCAATGGCTATGTACTCAGCCTGTGGAAGTTCCGGGGCAGCGATGCGCTGTTTGGCATGCTGCTGTTCGGCGTGTTCATGCCCTTCCAGGTGGTGCTGCTGCCGATGAGCCAGGTGCTCGGCTGGCTGGGGCTGTCGAGCTCCATCACCGGGCTGGTGCTGGTGCACTGCCTGGCGGGGCTGGCGGGCACCACGCTGTTCTTCCGCAACTACTACGCGGCCATCCCGAAAGAGCTGGTGAATGCCGCACGCATGGACGGCGCGAGCTTCTTCCAGATCTTCTGGCGCATCGTGCTGCCGCTGTCCACGCCCATCATCATGGTCACGCTGATCTGGCAGTTCACCAACATCTGGAACGACTTCCTGTTTGGCGTGGTGTTCTCGGGCACCGACTCCAAGCCCGTGACCGTGGGCCTGAACAACCTGGCCAACACCAGCAGCAGTGTGAAGGCCTACAACGTGGACATGGCGGCCGCGATCATCGCAGGCTTGCCCACCATGGTGATCTACGTTCTCGCAGGCAAGTTTTTTGTGCGCGGCCTGACGGCTGGCGCGGTGAAAGGTTAAGGAAAATCATGGCGTCTTCATTGGACATCGCGGGCATCAACAAGCGCTTTGGCAAGGGCGACAAGAGCGTGGAAGTGCTGCGCAAGATCGACATCCACGTGGCACCGGGCGAATTCCTGATCCTGGTCGGCCCCTCGGGCTGCGGCAAGTCCACGCTGCTCAACATCATTGCGGGCCTGGACGAGCCCACCGAAGGCGAGATCCGCATCGCCGGCAAGAACGTGGTGGGCATGCCTCCGCGCGACCGCGACATCGCCATGGTGTTCCAGAGCTACGCGCTCTACCCCACACTGTCCGTGGCCGACAACATCGGCTTTGCGCTGGAGATGCGAAAGATGCCCAAGCCCGAGCGGCAAAAGCGCATCGACGAAGTGGCGGCCATGCTGCAGATCAGCCACCTGCTGGACCGCCGGCCCAGCCAGCTCTCGGGCGGCCAGCGCCAGCGCGTGGCCATGGGCCGGGCCCTGGCGCGCCAGCCGCAGCTGTTTTTGTTCGACGAGCCTTTGTCCAACCTCGACGCCAAGCTGCGCGTGGAGATGCGCGCCGAGATCAAGCGCCTGCACCAGGCCAGCGGCATCACCAGCGTGTACGTAACGCACGACCAGGTCGAGGCCATGACCCTGGGATCGCGCATCGCGGTGATGAAGGGCGGCGTGGTCCAGCAGCTGGGCACGCCCGACGAGATCTACAACCGCCCGGCCAACACCTATGTGGCCACGTTCATCGGCTCACCCACCATGAACCTGCTGCGCGGAGGTGCGCAGCCCGCCGGGCACTTTGGCATCGAAGGCGCATCGCTGAGCCTGGCACCGCCCACGGGTGCCGCAGAGATGCTGCTGGGCGTGCGCCCCGAGCATCTGCAACTGCAGGACGACGCGCCCTGGCGCGGGCAGGTGAGCGTGGTGGAGCCCACGGGCCCCGACACCTATGTGATGGTGGACACCGCCGCAGGCAGCGTCACGCTGCGCACCGATGCACAAACCCGCGTGCAGCCGGGCGACCACGTGGGCCTGACGGTAGCACCTGCCAACGCCCACTGGTTCGACGCGAAGTCCGAAGAGCGGCTGACGGGCTGAGAGGGGCGAGCCCCGTCCGCTGGGTCGCCGCAAGAAGGGACTTTGGTCTTTGCCTGAAGGGGCAATTCAGGTAAAAAGAGGCTCCAGCGCTTATCCATAAAGCGCGAGTAGCTATATAAATAATAGCATTCGCGATCCACGGGCCGCCGTCTGCCGGAGGGCAGCGGGGGCGTGTGACCTTTGGCCTCCATCTTTTTCCTATGCAACCTCAGCGCCTCCTCGCCGACATCGGCGGCACCAACATCCGACTGGCCTGGCAGAACGAGCCGGGCGGCCCCTTGAACGACACGCGGGTGCTGCCCTGCGCGCAGTTCCCCACCGTGGACGCTGCGCTGGCGACCTATCTGAAAGAAGTGGGTGTGCCCACCCCGCGCGAGGCGGCTTTCGGCATTGCCAACCCCGTCACGGGCGACGCGATCCGCATGACCAACCACAGCTGGAGCTTTTCGCAGCGCGCGGTGCGCGAGGCGTTTGGTTTCGAGCGGCTCGTGGTCATCAACGACTTCACCGCATTGGCACTGGCGCTGCCCCTGCTGACGCCCGACCTGCTGCGCCCCGTGGGCGGCGGCGAGGCCGTGCCGGGTGCTGCGATTGCGCTGCTGGGCCCAGGCACGGGCCTGGGTGTGTCGGGGCTGGTGTTCCCGCCCGGCTCCAGCAACGGCGTGCCCTTGTCGGGGGAGGGCGGGCATGTGTCGCTGGCGGCGCAGACGCAGCGCGAATTCGATGTGCTGGCCATCCTGCAGGAGCGCTACGGCCATGTGTCGGCCGAGCGCGCTGTGTGTGGTGCGGGGCTGGTGGACCTGTACCACGCGCTGCGCCGCCTCGCGCAGCGGGGTGGCAAGGAGGTCAGCTCGGCCTCCCAGGTGACTGAGCTGGCCCTGCAGTCCAACGACGTCCTGGCGCTGGAGGCGCTGGATCTTTTCTGCGGCTTTCTGGGCAGCGTGGCGGGCAACCTGGCCCTCACCCTGGGGGCGCGCGGAGGCGTTTTCATTGGTGGTGGCATGGTGCCGCGCCTGGGCACGTGGTTTGACAAATCCTCGTTCCGCGCGCGGTTCGAGTCCAAGGGCCGCTTTCAGCCCTACCTCGCGTCCATCCCGTGCTGGATCATCGACCCCAGCGCCACGCCAGCGCTGTATGGCGCGTCGCGCGCGCTTGACATCGCCGGCTCTGAGGGATGAGCGACGGCCCCGCCGCGCTGCCCGTGCCACTGCCCGCGCTGCAGGTCAGCGGTGTGCACCATGTGGCCATCATCGCCAGCGACTATGCCCGCTCGCGCCGCTTCTACACCGAGGTGCTGGGTCTGCGGGTGGTGAACGAAGTCTTTCGGGCCGAGCGGCAGTCGTACAAGCTGGATCTGCAGCTGCCCGATGGCACGCAGGTGGAGCTTTTTTCCTTCCCCAACTCCCCGGCGCGCCCGTCGTACCCCGAGGCCTGTGGCCTGCGCCATCTGGCTCTGCGCGTGGCCGACATGGAGGCCAGCCTTCTGGCCCTGGCCGCGCACGGTGTGGCGGCGGAGCCGGTGCGGGTCGATCCGTTTACCGGTGCGTTGTTCACCTTTTTTGCCGACCCTGATGGGTTGCCGATTGAGTTGGTGGGGGGAGCGCGATAGACAGAACGCTAGGGCTGACTGAGCTTCCTACGCGAATCACAACGCCTTTTTTGTTTGCTTTGTCACTGCCTTGGCTTCGAGCGATCCCAACTGCTGGGTCTCAGAAAGGTGAAACCACACGGAGTAACCTCGTGCTGAGGTGCGTTTGAACTGAAGCCAGTAGTCGCACCGATAGAGGCGGGCATTGACCTCTTCACAGGTGGATTCCATGAATCTGCTGGTTTCTTTGACTTCTTCCAGGCTGGAGCCAATAGGAATTTTGCGTAGGAAGCCAGAGACAACCATTGCATTGTCCAGCTTGTCGAGATCCACAGAAGCTGAGAGAGGTGACCCTTCCGTTTCCAGCGACAGGAAACCCACAAAACCCCAGTCCGTAGGGATGCATCCGCAGGCAGATTTCCAACCGTCAGGACCTGACGGCGCAAAGAAAGCTAGTGCTCCGATCAACGGAATGCTCAGGAGGACGGATAGTAGCGTTCGCTTCGTGAGCATGGCTGTGAGTCTGGGTTATTCGGGAACCGGTGGAGCGTTCGAGGCTACCACCTGCCGCTCACATCTCCTCACTCCAGCAATACCCATCGCGCGCAATCATTGCGCTGGCCGAGCTCGGCCCCCAACTGCCCGCCATGTACGGGCGCGGCCCCACCGGGTCGTTCTTCCAGTGCTGCAGGATGGGCTCTACCCAGCGCCAGGCTTCCTCCTGTTCGTCGCTGCGCACGAACAGATTCAGACGGCCTGCAATCACGTCGAGCAGCAGGCGTTCGTAGGCACCCACGCGCTCGGTGCCAAAGCGTTGGTCGAAGTCCAGGTTCAGCTGCACCTGCGACAGGGCGGGCTCCGTCTGGTGCTGGGCGGCGCCCTGGGCCAGCAGGTGCAGCTCCAGCCCGTCCTTGGGTTGCAGGTTGATCACCAGGCGGTTGGCCGCGCCGGCAGGGGTCTTGAAGATGGGGTGCGGCACGGGGCGGAAGTTGACCACGATGTGCGCGTCGCGCCCCGCGAGGCGTTTGCCGGTGCGGATGTAGAACGGCACGCCGGCCCAGCGCCAGTTGCTGATCTCGGTGCGCAGCGCCACAAAGGTTTCGGTGGTGCTGCCGGGGGCCACGCCTTTTTCCTGCAGATAGCCGGGCACGGCGTGGCCCTGCGCGTTGCCTGCGCTGTATTGCCCGCGAATCACATGCTGGCCGATGGTCTCCATGCTCCAGGGCTTGAGCGACTGCAGCACTTTGAGCTTTTCGTCGCGGATGGCGTTGGCGCTGGAGTTGATGGGTGGCTCCATGCCAATCGCGCACAAGAGCTGCAGCGCGTGGTTCTGCACCATGTCGCGCAGGGCGCCTGTCTGGTCGTAGAACGCGCCACGCGTTTCCACGCCCAGTTCTTCGGCAATGGTGATCTGGATGTTGGCAATGGTTTCGCGCCGCCACAGGGGCTCGAACAGCGCATTGCCAAACCGCATGGCAAACAGGTTCTGCACCGAGGGCTTGCCCAGGTAGTGGTCGATGCGAAAGACCTGTTCTTCCTTCAGTACGCGGCGCAGGGTGTCGTTGATGGCCTGGTTGGATTTGAGGTCGTGGCCCAGCGGCTTTTCCAGCACCACGCGGGTGGTGGGGCCGTTCAGGCCGACGGCGGCGATCTGCTCGCACACGTTGGTGAACAGGCTGGGCGCGGTGGCCACATACATCACCACCGAGTCGGCATTGCGCTCGTGCAACATGGCGGCCAGGCGCGCATAGTCGTCGGTTTTGGACAGGTCCATGCGCAGGTAGTGCAGCAGCGCGCCAAAGCGTTCGAACTCGTCCGGGGTGGGGCGCTTGGCCAGTTCCACGCTGTCAAAACGCGACTGGATCAGGCTGCGGTATTGTTCATGGCTCAGCTCGTCGCGTGCCACCGCAATGATGCGGCCCCCCTCTGGCAGGGTTCCATGCCGGAACGCCTGAAACAATGCGGGCATGAGCTTGCGCCAGGCCAGATCACCTGTTCCACCAAACAGGACAAGGTCAAAACTCATGGGGTCTCCGTATCAGGGTGTTGTTGTGCGTCTGAGGCTGGAAATTGTAATCTCGTTACATTGAATTGTGTAGCTGTAGAGGCTGTAAAACGTTTTTTGACAGTTCGTGTGCAGAAAAGTATCGGATAAATTGTGTAATCAAGTTACTATCTCGCCGGTTTTCACCTCCCCACATCCTGAATCCACCATGTCCCTCCGTTGCGACCAAACTCCGCAGTGGCCTCAGTTGCAGGCCGCGTTCTCCGCAGATGGCAGCCGCCTGGATCTGCGGGAGGCCTTTGCCAGAGATGCGCAGCGCTTCGGGCACTTCAGCCAGCATGCGCCCGAGGTGTTTGCGGATCTGTCCAAGAACCTGTGGGACGCTGCCACTGAAACACTGCTGCTGGACATGGCCCGTGCCTGTGGCCTCACGCAGCACCGCGACGCCATGTTCGGCGGCCAGCCCATCAACAGCACCGAAGGCCGCGCCGTGCTGCACACGCTGCTGCGCCGGCCCCGGGACCTGGCGTTGCCCGGCGACGGGCCGGACATTGCGCAGAAGCTGGACCAGGTGCACACCACGCTGGATGCCATGCTGGCCTATGCCGACGCGGTGCGTGCGGATGGCGCCATCACCGATGTGGTGAACATCGGTATCGGCGGCTCGGACCTGGGCCCGCACATGGCCGTGCTGGCGCTGGAGCAGTTCCGCGCAAGGGGCAAGCGGCTGCACTTTGTCTCCAACGTGGATGGGCATGAGCTGCACAGCGTGCTGCAGGCGCTCCAGCCCGAGAGCACGCTGTTCCTCGTCGCCTCCAAAACCTTCACCACCGCAGAAACCATGACCAACGCGCGCTCGGCGCTGGCCTGGTTTGCCGCGCAAGGCGGGCAGGATGTGGGGCGCCACTTTGCAGCGCTGACCACCAATGTCGACGCCGCCCAGGCGCTGGGCATCACCACCACGTTCGGCTTCTGGGACTGGGTGGGCGGGCGCTACTCGCTGTGGTCGGCCATTGGCCTGCCCATCGCGATCGCGATTGGCTCTGAGGGCTTCCGCAATCTGCTCGCCGGCGCCCATGCCATGGACGAGCACTTCCGCACCGCACCCCTGGCGCAGAACCTGCCCGTGCGGTTGGGCCTGCTGGACATCTGGTACCGCAACTTTCATGGCTTCACCAGCCGCTGCATCGCGCCCTACCACGCAGCGCTGCGCCGCCTGCCGGCCTATCTGCAGCAGCTCGAGATGGAAAGCAATGGCAAGCGCGTGGGGTTGGATGGCCAGCCGCTGCCCTACGCCACGTCGCCCGTGCTGTGGGGTGAGCCGGGCACCAACGGCCAGCACGCGTTCTTCCAGATGCTGCACCAGGGCACCGACGTGCTGCCGCTGGAACTCATCGCCGTGCGCCAGCCCACCCACCCCCTGGAGGGCCACCACAACAAGCTGCTGGCCAACGCCCTGGCGCAGGCCCAGGCGCTGATGGTGGGCAAAGAAGGCGAAGACGGCCACCGCCACTTCCCGGGCAACCGGCCCAGCACCTTCTTGTTGCTGGATGCGCTCACCCCCGCATCGCTGGGCGCGCTGATCGCGCTGCAGGAGCACCGCGTCTTCGTGAGCGGCAGCCTGTGGGGCATCAACAGCTTTGACCAGTGGGGCGTGGAGCTGGGCAAGGTGCTGGCCAAGGACATCGAGGCGCGTCTGGCCAGTGGCGACGCTGCGGGGCTGGATGGCTCCACGGCAGGGTTGCTGGAGCGTCTTCGCGCCCACGACTGAACCCCCAAAAAAACCAACACGTTCGCCCCATCCCCTACCGTTCGGGCTGAGCTTGTCGAAGCCTGGGCGCAGCGCTTCGACAAGCTCAGCGTGCTAGGTGGTGATGGCGGCAGCCGAGGACCCTTGCATGACCGCATCCCAGCCCGATTTCCGCTCGCCCGACTTCCTGCGCGCGCACATCCGCCAGACCATGGCGTTCTACGAGCCCGTGGCCACCGACGCGAGCGGCGGCATGTACCACTTCTTCCTGGACGACGGCACGGTGTACGACACGCGCACCCGCCACCTGGTCAGCGCCACACGTTTTGTGGTCACGCACGCCATGCTCTACCGCACCACGGGCGAGGCGCGCTACCAGGCCGGCATGTTGCACGCACTGCAGTTTCTGCGCACCGCGTTCCTCGACCCTGCCACCGGCGGCTACGCCTGGCTCATCGACTGGCAGGGCGGCCGCGCCACTGTGCTGGACGGCACGCGGCACTGCTACGGCATGGCGTTTGTGATGCTGGCCTATGCGCGGGCTTTTGAAGCCGGTGTGCCCGAGGCGCGCGGCTGGCTGGCCGAGGCTTTCGACACCGCCGAGCAGCACTTCTGGCAGCCCGCGCAGGGCTTGTACGCCGACGAGGCATCGCCCGACTGGGTGCTGACCGACTACCGGGGCCAGAACGCCAACATGCACGCCTGCGAGGCCATGATCTCGGCCTTTCGCGCCACGGGCGAGGCGCGCTACATCGAGCGCGCCGAGCAGCTCGCGCAGGGCATCTGCCAGCGGCAGGCGTCGTTGTCGGACCGCGCATCGGCCCCCGCTGCCGAAGGCTGGGTGTGGGAGCACTACCAGGCCGACTGGTCCGTGGACTGGGTGTACAACCGCCACGACCGCACCAACATCTTCCGCCCCTGGGGCTACCAGGTCGGCCACCAGACCGAGTGGGCCAAGCTGCTGCTGCAACTGGACGCCCTGGCGCCAGCAGATTGGCATCTGCCTTGCGCGCGGTTTCTGTTCGACGCAGCGATGGAGAAGGGTTGGGATGCCGTGCACGGCGGCATCGTCTACGGCATGGCACCGGACGGCAGCATCTGCGACGACGGCAAATACCACTGGGTGCAGGCCGAGAGCATGGCCGCTGCCGCCGTGCTGGCTGTGCGCACGGGTGACGATCGGTATTGGCAGTGGTACGACCGCATCTGGGCCTACTGCTGGGCTCACTTTGTGGACCACCAACACGGCGCCTGGTTTCGCATCCTGGACGGTGCCAACCGCAACCACACGCGCGAGAAAAGCAACGCGGGGAAGGTTGATTATCACAACATGGGGGCGTGTTATGACGTATGGCTGGCTTTGCGTGGGTAGCCTGAGGCCGACTGACGTTGCGTGACTCGGGGTGACGCCCCCGTTTGAAAAAAGCCCCGGAGAGATTGTGTCGATCAGTGCGCTACGTCTGGTTCGTTGTCGAGCGGGCGTACGAGCGCGTGAACTGAGCCAACTGGGTACGGATTGATGGACCCAGAGAAGGCACCACCGCGTGGAATCGCTCCAGCAGGGTTGATGCGTCCGGATGTGCATCGGTGACCTGCTCCAAGTACGCGATGGCGAAGATAGATTTGCCTCTTTTATCCGAGCCTGGGTCTTTTTCCAGCTTCTTCAGAATGGGCGTAAACCACTGGCGGACTGCTTCATAGGCTGAAGGGTCTCCTACAGCGGCCAATGCCCAGAGTACATATCCCTTGTCCGTGCCCTTTTGCGATAAGCACTCCATAAGCCAGGGTGTCGCCTGACTTCCTCCCAGCCGGGCAACAGCCAGCACAGACGTAGCCTTGGTGTCTGCGTGTGAGAAATCGGCCAGGGCTCTTAGCTCGGGAATTGCTTCTTTGGCGCCCAAATTCGCCAAGCCATGGCAAGCCGCAGGAACCGCTGTTTTTGGCTTGCGTTCACGAAGCACCTTGAGTAGTGACTCAGGCTCGTAGGGGATTCCCAGGCGGCAAAAATATATTTCATCATTCAGGCGCTGCTGGGTCACGGATTCAAGGCGTGCGGCTGCAGGATGTAAGGCCATTTGAGCGGTATTCTGTTGATGAAGATGATCCAAAGCCGGGCTGAGAGTTGCGGCTCCTCTGTGCAGCCTTCTAGCCCTTGAAGAAGTTTACCGATAGCCCTGCCACTTCCGTCTGCACGCTAAACAGCGACCCCGCTGGAACCGCCGCCTGCTGCTCCTCCGCCGGCCTCCCCGCCCGCGCCGACGTGATGAACAACGTCCGCAAATCCTCCCCCCCAAAACACACCATGGTCGGGCACTGCACTGGGACTTCAATGCGCTGCAGCACCTTGCCTGCTGGTGACAGCTGCAGCACACACGCCCCCTCGTACATCGCCACCCAGTAGTTCCCCTCCACATCCACTGCCGCACCATCGGGTCTGCCGCCGTACGGCTGGCCGTCCACCTTGCGATCAAACCGCGCCCAGGGCTGGCGGTTGGCGATGGTGCCGGTGGCCACGTCGAAGTCAAACCGGTCAATGCGGTGCTCCGGCGTGTTGGACCAGTACATGAACCGGTTGTCGGGGCTGAATGCGAGGCCGTTGGCGGTGAAGTTGTCGCCCGCCATGTGCTGCACGGCGTAGCCGCCGCCCGATGCCGACAGCCGCCACAGCGCGGCATCGGGGGCCGTGCGGGGGGTGATGACCGAGCCCGCCCAGAACCGGCCCGCCGTGTCGCAGCGGCCATCGTTCAGGCGCAGCACGCGGGTGTCGTGCTGCGCCGGGGGCAGCGGCGCCAGCAGGGTAAGTGCGCTGCTGACGGTGTCCAGCAGGTAAAAGCCGTCCCGTAACCCGATTACTATCTTTTTGTCCGCGGCGGGTGCGCAGCAGCCGGGTTCGCTGGGGGTCTTCCATTGCCGGTGCTGGCCGTCCGCCGGGCGCCAGGCGTTCACCGTGAATCCTTGGATATCACACCAGTAGAGGCAGTTTTCCTCAGGGTGCCAGAACGGCGATTCGCCCAGCTCGGAGGGCGGAAGGGGCAGGCGCTGCAGGGTCATGGGTTGAAGTGAGGTGGTTATCGAGTTACATTCTAGGGCACTCAAACAGTAGCCCCGTATCCAATCCGAGGGCTTACCCACCGATGGAGCATCCCATGCATTCAGTCGTAGCGCGCGTGACGGCCCGCATCATCCAGCGCAGCACGGACACCCGCTCTGCCTACCTCGCCGGCATCGACGACATGCTGGCCCGCAAACCCACCCAGGAGCGCATGGGCTGCGCCAATCTGGCCCATGCCTATGCGGCGCTGCCTGGCGCCGACAAGTTCAAGATCACGGTCGAAAAGGCGCCGAACATTGGCGTGGTCACGGCCTACAACGACATGCTGTCGGCCCACCAGCCGTACCAGAGTTACCCCGCCATCCTGCGCGACGAAGCTGCCCTGCACCAGGCCACGGTGCAGGTGGCAGGCGGTGTGCCAGCCATGTGCGATGGCGTCACGCAAGGCACACCCGGAATGGAGCTGTCGCTGTTCTCCCGCGATGCCATTGCCATGGCCACTGCGGTAGCGCTGTCCCATGATGTGTTCGATGGTGCGCTGCTGCTGGGTGTGTGCGACAAGATCGTGCCCGGCCTGCTGATCGGTGCCTTGCACTACGGGCATCTGCCCTGCGTGTTCGTGCCCGCTGGTCCCATGGGCACGGGCCTGTCGAACAAGGACAAATCCAAGGTGCGCGAGCAGTACGCGCAGGGCCTGGTGGGGCGTGATGAATTGCTCAAGGCCGAATCCGCCGCGTACCACAGCCCCGGCACCTGCACCTTCTACGGCACGGCCAACAGCAACCAGATGCTGCTGGAAGCCATGGGCTTGCACGTGCCTGGTGCGGCCTTTGCGCCACCCGGCACCGAAGAGCGCGAATCCTTCACGCGCCAGGCCGTCCGCACGGTGCTCGACATTGGCAAGCGCGGATCGCGCTTCACGCCCATCGGGCGCGTGGTGGACGAGCGCTGCATCGTCAACGCCATGGTGGCCTTGCTGGCCACGGGCGGTTCCACCAACCATTTGATCCACTGGGTGGCCATTGCGCGCAGCGCGGGCATCCTGATCGACTGGTCGGACTTTGACGAGCTGTCTTCCGCCGTGCCGCTACTGGCCCGCGTGTACCCCAATGGCGATGCCGACGTGAACCAGTTCCAGGCCGCAGGTGGCCCCGCGTGGATCCTGCGCGAGCTGCTGGCCGGCGGCTTCATGCACCCCGATGTGATGAGCGTGAACACCGGCGGCATTGCCGCAGGCGGGCAGGGCGCTCCGGCGGTGTCGGGCGATGAAACCGTGTTGCGCCCCGTGACCCGGCCGTTCTCGCCCACCGGCGGGTTGCGCCTGCTGCAAGGGCGCCTGGGTCGCGCGGTGATCAAGGTGTCGGCCGTGCCCGAAGACCGCCACATCATCGAAGCGCCTGCGCGCGTGTTCGATTCGCAAGAGGCTTTGCTCGCCGCCTTTGCTGCGGGCGAGGTGCAGCAGGACATGGTGGCCGTGGTGCGCTTTCAGGGCCCGCAGGCCAACGGCATGCCCGAGCTGCACAAGCTCACCCCTCCGCTGGCCGTGCTGCAGAACCAGGGCTTCAAAGTGGCGCTGGTCACCGACGGCCGCATGAGCGGCGCATCGGGCAAGGTGCCCGCCGCCATCCACGTCACGCCCGAGGCACTGGCCGGTGGCCCGCTGGCCAAGGTGCTGGACGGCGACATTGTGCGGGTGGACGCTGTGGCGGGCACGCTCGATGTGCTGGTCGACGAAGCCACCTGGGCCGCCCGCCCCGTGGCGCCGTACACCGTGCCTCCCGCCACCGGCTTTGGCCGGGAACTGTTTACCAACTTTCGCCGCCACGCAGGCGGTGCCGAACAAGGAGCCTGCACATGGTTGTAGCAGGATGCACCCCCTGAGTCGCTGCGCGCCTTCCCCCTCTCTCGCTGCGCGGGAGGGGGACGCACCCGCTGGCCTGGCGAAGCCAGTTCCACGGGTGCACTGGTATGGGCCGCGCCCCTGTCAAACGCCGCGTGCGGCATCCAACATCAAGGAGTATTCCCATGAATCCCATTGACATCGCCAGCCATGGCCCCGTCATCCCCGTCATCGTGATCGACCGCGTGGAAGACGCGCTGCCCCTGGCCGAGGCGCTGCTGGCCGGTGGCGTGAAGGTGCTGGAAGTCACACTGCGCACCGCTGCTGGCCTGCCCGCCATCGAAGCCATTGCGCGCAATTTGCCCGAGGCCGTGGTGGGCGTGGGCACGGTGCTCAACGCCGACGATGCGCGCCGCGCGAGCGAGGCCGGTGCGCGTTTTGCGGTGAGCCCGGGTTACACCTCCGAAGTGGGTGGCGCCTGCAAGGGCCTGAATTTGCCGCTTCTTCCCGGGGTGGCCACGTCCAGCGAAATCATGGCCGCGCTGGCCGATGGGTTCTCGTTCCTGAAGCTCTTCCCGGCCGAGGCCGCGGGCGGCATCCCTTTGCTCAAGGCCTGGGCCAGTCCGTTTGGCCAGGTCAGCTTTTGCCCCACGGGTGGCATCAGCCTGGCCACTGCGCCCAACTACCTGGCGCTGCCCAATGTGCGCTGCGTGGGCGGTTCGTGGCTGACGCCCGCCGACGCCGTGCGTGCGGGCGACTGGGCGCGCATCACCCAGCTGGCGCGCGAGACGCATGCGTTGCGCAAGGCCGCGTGAGTTTGCCAGGATTTGGGATGAAATAGGAAGCTGGCGCTTGTTCAGTATGCGTTGATAGCTATAAAAAAAGAAGCAAGCGCTGCGTGGTGGTTCGGCTGCAAGGTACGGCGGCGGAGGGTGGCCGCAGGCGCTGGGATCACTGGCTTGTGGACTTGCTGCCCTGCGCACCTCTATCATGGCGCGGGGCTTGTCCCTGCCACAACGGCTTCACGTTTCAAAGAGAGGGAGTTCTGTATGGATTTTGTTTCGGCTATCAAAAGCTGTCTGACGCAGTACGCTGGTTTCTCGGGCCGCGCTGTGCGCTCCGAATTCTGGTGGTTCTTTCTGTTCCAGGTGGTGGTGATGGTGGCGGCCAGTTTCCTCGGAGACGTCATCTCCGGCATCGTTTCCATCGCACTGGTGCTGCCCGCATTTGCCGTGGGCGCACGCCGGCTGCACGACATTGGCCGCTCGGGCTGGTGGCAACTGCTGACGCTGACCGGCATCGGTGTGTTGGTACTGATCTACTGGTGGGTGCAGCCCAGCGAGGGCTGATCCTTACGGCGCAGCGGACCTCCTGGGTCCGCCCGCACCAAGCCCGCTGGCCCCACGGCCAGCGGGCTTTTTTGATGGGGCGGTGATGGGGTGCCGGTGTTGCGGGTCGATTCTTGGTAAAAAATGGCTCCAGCGCTTGATGGTAAAGCGTTAATTGCTATCAAAACAGAAGCAAATGGATTGAACTGTTTTGAATGGAGATGTTGTCGTCGTACGACAACGCGCCCGGCAGGCAATGATTGGTTTTTAAAATGGGAATCATTCTTACTCTCATTATTAAAAACCATGGCCATCCTTCATCAAAAGACAGCGGTATGCCTGGGCATCGCGTTGGCATTCGGTCTTCTTCCCGCAAGGGCTTCGGCGCAAGGTGTGAGTGCCACCCTGTCGGAGGTGCGAGTGGACGCCAGCGCCGAGAAGGAGTCCGCCACCGCACCGGTGGTCGGCTACAGTGCCCGCAATGCTGCCACCGCCACCAAGACCGACACACCGCTGGCCGAAACCCCCCAGTCCGTGACGGTGGTCACGCGCGATCAGCTGGTGGACCAGGGCGCCACCACGTTCCAGGGGGCGCTGCTGTACGCGGCAGGGGTGCGCAGCGATGCGTACGGCCTGGACAGCCGGGCCGACAGCGTCCGGGTGCGCGGCAGCACCCCGGACACCTATCTCGACGGGCTGCGCCAGAACTACAACTACTACACCAGCACCACCCCTGCAGAGCCCTATGCGCTGGAGCGCATCGAAGTGCTTCGCGGCCCTTCGGGCATGTTGTTCGGCGCAGGTACGGTGGCAGGCGTGGTCAACATGGTGAGCAAGCGCCCACAGCAAGAAGCGCAGCGCGAAGTGGGCGTGCAGCTTGGCAGTTGGGGCCGCAAGCAGCTGCAGGCCGACCTGACCGGCCCCCTCACCGCGGATGGTGAATGGTCGTACCGTCTGGTGGCGGTGGCGCGCGATGCCAATACCCAGGTGGACCACGTGCCGGACGACCGCCGCCTGATCGCTCCGTCCCTGGCCTGGCGGCCCAGTGCGGCCACATCGCTGGTCCTGCAGGCCCATTGGCAGCAGGACCGCAGTGGCACCACCTCGCAGTTCCTGCCCTGGTCAGGCACGCTGCTGCCCAATCCCAACGGCATGTTGCCCATCAGCCGCTTCATCGGAGAGCCCGGCGACTATTACGACAGTGACCGGGAATCCATCGGCTACCTGTTCGAGCACCGTTTCAACGACGCGTGGGCCGTGCGCCAGAACCTGCGCCTGGCCCGCAACGAAAATCGCGGCGGCTACCACTACGCCGACTTCTTCACCATCCCCGGCGGCTGGGGTGCAGACCCCGTCAACCAGCGGCTGATCGGCCGCCTGTACGGCAAGAACATCACGCGCACGCGCATGGCCGCGGTGGACACCCATCTGCAGGGCAACCTCACCACCGGGGCCCTGAGCCACCAGCTGCTGCTGGGCGTGGACTGGAACCGGCAGACCGAAAACAAAAACGAGGCCGACGACGCATACAACGCGCCCATCGATGCCTACGCCCCGGTGTACGGCAACGTCCTGAATCCGACGCTTGTCGCGAAACCCGAGAACGTGCAGCGCCAGAACGGCCTGTATGTGCAGGACCAGATGAAATGGGGCCGCTGGATCTTCATCGCCGGCCTGCGCCACGACCGCGCCGTGAACAGCCTGGCGGGCCAGTCAGATGACCGCACGAGCGACACCACGAAGCGCCTGGGCGTGATGTACCAGCTGGCCGGAGGCTGGACACCCTACGTCAGCTACGCAGAATCCTTTAGCCCGGTGAGCGGCACCAATACCTACGGCCAGCGTTTCAAGCCGCTGGAAGGCGAGCAGATCGAAGTGGGCGTGAAGTACGCCCCCGCAGGCAGCGCCACCCAGTTCACGGCGGCGGTGTACGACCTCAAGGAAAAGAACCAGAAGGTGGTTGATCCGGTCAACCCGAACAACTCGCTGCAGGTGGGCCAGACCCGCAACAAGGGACTGGAGCTGGAGTACAAGGCCCGTGTGGCCACAGCGTTCGACCTGACCGCCCACTACAACTACACCGATGTCGATCCGCTGCTGGAAAACCTGCCGCGCCATCAGGCTGCCGTGTGGGGCGTGTACCGGTTCTCCATTGGCGGCGTGCGCGGCTTCTCGGCGGGTGCGGGTTATCGCTGGCTGTCGTCGTTCCGTGATGGCACGGGGCCGAAGGTGCCGGCGGCGGGTGTCGTGGATGCGCTGCTGGCCTACGACAGCCAGGACTGGCGCTACGCCCTGAACATCAGCAACCTGGCCGACAAGAAGTACATGAGCACCTGCCTGGCGCGTGGCGACTGCTGGTGGGCCGCGCGCCGCAATGTGGTGCTGAGCGCGACGTATAGGTTTTAACCCCCCGAGCCGCTTCGCGTCCTCCCCCGAGGGGACGCCGCCCATGCGGCGGGGCGGCCCTTGCACGGCGGCACTGGCACGGCACAGTGCCAATGCGAAGGCCGGGCCCTTTGCTCTGGGTTGGCGCGGTGCAGTGAACCGCGGTACAAATGTCGAAAGCGCAGCCCGTGCCACGACGTGCTTCACGTGTTCCAAGTAAAAAACCCCGCAGGTTTTGCAACCTGCGGGTTTTTTTGTGCACTACCGGGCAGAACCTGGGTTCCACACGGAGCGGCTGGCCATTACATGCCCATGCCGCCCATGCCACCCATGCCGCCCATGTCGGGCATGCCGCCGCCAGCACCGGCCTCGTCCTTGGGTGCTTCTGCAACCATGGCTTCGGTCGTCAGCAGCAGCGATGCCACGGAGGCAGCGTTCTGCAGGGCCGTGCGGGTGACCTTCGTGGGGTCCAGAATGCCCAGCTCGAGCATGTCGCCGTACGTGTCGTTCGATGCGTTGAAGCCGTAGTTGCCCTTGCCGGCCAACACAGCATTCACCACCACCGAGGCTTCGCCGCCAGCGTTGTTCACGATTTCGCGCAGGGGCGCTTCGATGGCCTTGAGCACCAGCTTGATACCGGCTTCCTGGTCAGCGTTGTCACCCTTGATCGAGTCACCGACAGCTTGCTTGGCACGCAGCAGGGCCACGCCACCACCGGCCACAACGCCTTCTTCCACAGCTGCGCGCGTTGCGTGCAGTGCGTCTTCCACGCGGGCCTTCTTTTCCTTCATTTCGACTTCGGTGGCAGCGCCGACCTTGATCACGGCCACACCGCCAGCCAGCTTGGCCACGCGCTCTTGCAGCTTTTCGCGGTCGTAGTCGGACGTGGCTTCTTCGATCTGCACGCGCACTTGCTTGACGCGGGCTTCGATGTCACCCGCAGCGCCAGCGCCGTCGATGATGATGGTGTTTTCCTTGCCCACTTCGATGCGCTTGGCCTGGCCCAGGTCGGCCAGGGTCACCTTCTCGAGCGTCAGGCCCACTTCTTCAGCGATGACCTTGCCGCCCGTCAGGATGGCGATGTCTTCCAGCATGGCCTTGCGGCGGTCGCCGAAGCCAGGTGCCTTCACAGCCACAACCTTCAGGATGCCGCGGATCGTGTTGACCACCAAGGTAGCCAGGGCTTCGCCTTCGACTTCTTCGGCAATGATCAGCAGTGGACGGCCAGCCTTGGCGACTTGTTCCAGCGTGGGCAGCAGGTCGCGGATGTTGCTGATCTTCTTGTCGAACAGCAGCACGAAGGGGTTGTCCAGAATGGCGGATTGCTTTTCTGGGTTGTTGATGAAGTAGGGCGACAGGTAGCCGCGGTCGAACTGCATGCCTTCCACGACGTCCAGTTCGGAGTCGAGGGACTTGCCGTCTTCCACGGTGATCACGCCTTCCTTGCCAACCTTGTCCATGGCGTCAGCGATCAGCTTGCCGATGGTTTCGTCGGAGTTGGCGGAGATCGAACCCACTTGGGCGATTTCCTTGGAGGTGGTGGTGGGCTTGGAAGCCTTCTTCAGCTCGGCAACCAGGGCCGTCACGGCCTTGTCGATACCGCGCTTCAGGTCCATCGGGTTGATGCCGGCGGCCACGTACTTGAAGCCTTCGCGCACGATGGCCTGGGCCAGCACGGTGGCGGTGGTGGTGCCGTCACCAGCGTTGTCGCTGGTCTTGGAGGCCACTTCCTTCACGAGCTGGGCGCCCATGTTCTGCAGCTTGTCCTTGAGTTCGATTTCCTTGGCCACGGACACACCGTCCTTGGTCACGGTAGGGGCGCCGAACGAGCGCTCCAGCACCACATTGCGACCCTTGGGGCCCAGGGTCACCTTGACCGCGTTGGCCAGGATGTTCACGCCTTCAACCATGCGTGCGCGGGCTTCGCCGCCGAAAACTACGTCTTTTGCTGCCATTTGGAGCTCCTAAATTGGTTCAAATTGGCTGCTAGCGCTTATCCAGTAAGCGTTAGAAGCTATGAAAAAGTGAGTGAATCAGGGGTGGAAATTACTTCTCAACCACTGCAAACAAATCGTCTTCCTTCATGACCAGCAGCTCATCGCCGTTGACCTTAACGGTCTGGCCCGAGTACTTGCCGAACAGAACGCGGTCACCGACCTTCACGTTCAGGGCGATCAGGTCGCCCTTGTCATTCTTCTTGCCGGGGCCGACGGCCAGCACTTCACCTTGATCGGGCTTTTCAGCGGCGTTGTCAGGGATCACGATGCCGGAGGCGGTCGTGGTTTCGCTTTCGATACGCTTGACGATCACGCGATCGTGCAGAGGGCGAAGGTTCATTGCAATGCTCCTGTTTTCAGTAAAAAAGCTGACTTACTCAGCGTCTGGAGACCCAGGCGCTACCAAACTTCCGACAGGCAAGGTGGTGTTAGCACTCGTCTGTGGTGAGTGCTAATGATACGGGCATTTGTGGCGGTTTCAAGACGTCCAAGGCATTTCCCGATTTCTTCGGATGCGTTGCGGGCGCAGTCAGAGGGGTGGGGGTTGTCATCGATCTATCGGAGTCGGGAACTCCGCCTCTTTGCAGCCGCATGGCTCTGGTTGCCCGGCCGTTTCGTATCTAGTGCAGATGTGTAGGCCGGGAAGCACTGTGGATCCTCGCTGCAGAAGGGTCTACCACCGGGTCCCCCAGTTGGCGTCTATCTGTGACGCCCTAGAAGGCGGGTGCGATGGCATGTGATCGAGCCCGCTGACGTAGTCCAGACCGTGCGTTTTACGCGGACATCGTGAACTCTTGCATCCTCCACTGCCGCTATCTGCCGTGGGTCGTCGGGCGATGCGGGGTTGTCCACAAGGTTTTTGACGTGGAGTGCCAACGTCCCAATGATTAGACTTGGCTTCCATGAGGTGGCCGGGCACGGTCGTTAACCAGATATCGTTTGGATTTTTTACGAAATCGACCATGGCTCTACTGGCATCTTGCTTTTAATCATCTCCTTGAAGAGATTCAATTATTATTCACTATGCAGAATGAAGAATGTAGACGCACAACCTGCAGTGACCAAATAGACCCGCCATCCAGTGCCAAGGCTCCCTTTGCATTTGTGCATATACCGAAATGCTCGGGAACGGCATTTGAAAATTACATGATTTCCCAGGGAGGAGGCTTTGCATCTTCTAGGGCATTTACTGGTGTTGGTGTGGATGGTGAGTCAGAATCGCTTGAGGCGTATTTCAAGAAAGAAGCATTATCGTCATTTGTCTTCGGGCATTTTCATTATCAAAATTTACTACGCTTTTGCCCCAATGCGTTTACGGCTACCTTTGTCCGTGATCCGGTGAACCGGACAATTTCGCAGTACAAATCATGGCACGACGAGAACAACTTTCATCCTGACGATCCACATTATAAAGTGGCGACATCCTCAGAGCGCGACGCACTGATTTTTGCGCAGCAGGCATCTTTGGAAGAATTTGTGTGTTCTGGTAATCCAATAATCTTTGATGGGGCGTTGGGCAATCAACAAACAATTTGTCTCTCCACGTACTTGGGAGGGGATATGGAGGAGCACCTGAAAAGTGCAAAGGAAAATCTAAATACATTTGATTTTTTTGGGATTACTGAGAATTTTATGGAATCATTGGAGCTCTTGCGATTGATGGTTCCGGATTTTTTGGATTATGGAATTGCCAGAGAAAAGGAAAACAGATCTCGCATTGTTGTTGATGAGGTGACTCAACACGTGAGAGGTATAATTGCGGAGCAGGTCAAATACGATCAGCAGCTTTATGAATATGCTTGCCAACTCTTCAAGGAGCGTCTCCAAGAGTGGCGTTCTGGCTCCATGCCCGTCTATGCGTACAAGTGGTTCGCTGGGGAAAATACTGGTGATCGTCCTCAGGGAAGCAGGTCTTCGAAGCAGCAGCCCTCCCAGGAGGAATATCAGGCCTTGCGGTTGAGCCTCTCAAGACTGGAAATCGAAAACAAGAGAATACAGAGCGAAAGCGAGCAATTGCGCGAGCAGCTACAGCAAATCGAAATCATGCATTTGCAGGCGTCCGAGGCGAATCAAAAAGCTTTGGAGGTGCAGCAGGCACGCTCCATGGAGGCCGAGGCTGTCAATGGCATGGTTCGAGCGCAACTTGCACATCTGGAAGCAAGTCATATCCAGCTTCGCCAGGTTTACTCGCATATCGTCGAATCACGATCGTGGCGTTTGATGCAAGCGCTGCAGTCTGTCTTAGCGAGATTTCATATCAAGTAATTCCTGCCTTGGCTTGGTTTGAATAAGTGTTTTGATACGCATGGCAAGCATTGATGTGCGCCTATGTCGTTGTGTTTTTTCGCGCTAAGGGGGCTGGTGCAGGTACCACTCTGCGGTCTCGGTTTTGGCGGGGCTTGGCAGTTTATGGAAGAGAACTGAATGATGGGTTGCAACCACACACTACCGGCCAAACGGCGTGGTTTGGCGGGGGGGCGGATGGCAGAGCAGAGGAGACTCTTGTGAGCCACATCAGTGGCGCTGTACAACGCGACAGGATTTGTGGCCCGTCTGGCTCAAGCCTGCTCAGTAGAGCTTAGCTAGTGACGATGCTCTTGCTGCATTCGTGAATTTGCGTTAAATTTTTTAATTGAAGCCTATGGACTGGAAATCCCGCGTGCTGGAGAGGGTGTCTCGAGGGGCCGCTAATTGATTTAGTGATCCTCAATCACTATGAGAACTAAAAAGATGTTCAATAAAATGAGATGGCAGTCCACAAGATCGGTAACCCTTGCAGTGTTGACGCTCTTTCTGGCGGCAGCTCAAGCCCAGCAGATTCTGCAACTCACACCGGGAGAGCCGCCGACGGAGAAGCTTGCGCTCACCGCAATGGATACCAAGCCTGGCGAAGCGTTGCTCATTGAAAATCTAAAAATTAACGATGAAGTTCCTTCGGTAGTGAATCTCAGGCTTCGGCGTTCAGAAGTCATCAGCGGTGAAACACAATTTATTGTTGTCGATGAAAAGGGATCTCGTGCCTTTCCATTGGCTACCAGCGCACATTTTGTGGGCACGCTCGAAGGCAATCCCGATAGTTATGCTTTTGTAACGGTATCCCCCAAGGGAGAAATTCGCACCATCATTCACCGCGGGAAGGAAACGGTTGTCAATGAACTGCTTCCTGTTCGCGGCAACGGTGCGGGTGCTGCTGTTTCACGCTTGGTGAATCATCAGAAGGATTTTGTCAATCGAGAGTTTTCTTGCGGTGTAAGTCCAGATTTTCTTCAATCCGACCCGAGCCAGAAGAAGCTCGGGATTGAAAATTTGCTCAAAACTGGCAGGGAAAATTCTCAAAAAATTTTGGGTGAAGAGAAAGCAGGCAGCCCTCGGCGTGCGGATATCATCATTGATAGCGACTACGAGTTTTATCAAAATTTTGGCTCTGAATCTGCTGCATTCACATATGTGACCAATCTGCTTACCTATGTGGGTAGTCGGTACCAAGCAGAAATATCCACCCGTTTCAATCTCAAGCAAATAGTAATTCGCACAACATCTGCCGATCCTTGGACCCAGACAGCCACTGGCGCGATGCTCAACGAGTTGCAAGCCTTCTGGAATGCCGGGGCAAATGCCTCTGTTTCGCGGCACCATGTTCATTTACTTAGCGGGAAAAATTCTGGGGGTGGGATAGCTTATGTGGGTAGCCTCTCCAACCAAAGTACGGCTTATGGCGTTAGTGCAAATATCGAGGGAGATTTCAATCCGTCGAACCCGCAGGTCATCTGGGATTCGGTCGTAGTTGCCCACGAGATTGGACATGCATTTGGTAGTTCACATACGCATGACTACGACAATCCCTATATTGCTCCGTCACCTAATACCGGTGGTGCAATCGATTGCTGCTATTCGGGAAATGCTACTGGGCAGTGCGGAATTGCCCTTGGGGGCGCCGGACGGTTGGGCTTTTTGCCTGGCGCATCCTCAACCACTGGAGGGGGCGCAGGTCAGGGAAACGGGACCATCATGAGTTACTGCCATCTGCTCAATGGGGGGATGAGCAACATCACATGGACTTTTGGAACCAATCACGTCTATGGGGTAAATGCTGGCCGTGTTCCAACTGTGATGTCGGATCAAGCGCAATCAAAGCTGCCGCTGGATGCTTCAGGTACCTTCGATCTGAGCGTTAGCAAAACGGGAACAGGCACGGTAACCAGCTCTCCGGCAGGTATTAATTGTGGTGTGGACTGCAACGAAAGTTACGCTGCGGGCACTATTGTCACGTTATCTGCATCCGTTGGAACGGGGTACACATTTTCCGGATGGGGAGGTGCTTGCTCGGGTACCGGTGTGTGTACTGTCACGATGAGTGTGGCGCGGAATGTGACGGCCACATTCATTCCAACTCCCCAAGGCGTACTGTCTGTCGCGAAAATCGGGACTGGGACTGGCACCGTAAGTCGTGCAGGAGGATTGCTCAACTGCGGTAGTACTTGTACAGAGTCACTTGCTCCTGGCACCATTGCGACGCTGACGGCGAGCCCCGCTGCAGGAAGCTCATTTGTCGGCTGGAGTGGTGGGAGCTGCAGTGGAACAGGTGCTTGCTCATTCACCGTAAATGCAAACACCACTGTGACTGCAAACTTCAATTCCAGCAGCGGAGGCGGGCGTGCAACAACCCCATTGTTGGAGACGAATCTGACGGGCACTGCGGGCTCGGTTCAGTACCGCAGTGTTGTGGTTCCTTCCGGCGCAAAAAATCTTGTCATCCAGATCAGCGGGGGTATTGGAGATGTGGACCTCTATGTCAAATTTGGCCAAGTGCCAACTACCGCTTCATATGACTGCAGGCCTTTTGCGGTGGGAAACGAGGAGACCTGCACCTTCCCCACCCCGACCGCAGGAACCTACCATGTCATGCTGCGTGGTGATAGTCAATACAGTGGGGTTACCTTGGCCGCGACCTACCATAAGAGACTGATAAATATGGCGCCGATACTGCAACTTCTTTTAGACTGAGGGGTTTATATGAAAATTTTCAAGAAAATCGCTATTGCCACCGGCGTGGCAATGATTGCATGCAGTGCGCAGGCAGGATCTTCGTCTGGTAAGGTAACCACGCTGATTATAAATTCCAGCAATTTCCTGTTTTTCACGGCAGGCGTTAAAACTGGCTCACCATCATGTGGTAACAATAACCAATGGGCTATCAATCTCGCCACAGCCCAAGGGAAAACTATCTATGCCTTGTTGTTGTCTGCCCAGGCGCAAGACAGGACGGTATCCGTTTTTGGCAACAATGCCTGTAACAACTGGGGTGATCGTGAAGATGTTCTGTATGCCACTTCTGATTGAGTGCCTGTTCGGTTAAAAAAGGAAAAACCTGAGTTTTCAGTAGGCCGATCAACATCGGCCTGAAGTGTGCTAGCTCCGTCTTACCCAACTGGCGCGTAGATCCTGGAACCTGTCTTTGACAGCGACTTGTTTTTCGATGGTTGAGCGGGCATGCCCTGGCCTGACTTCTTGGTGGGCAGAGAGACCTTGGAGCTGCGGGGATTCCTTGGCACTGCGGGGTTTTAGGGGGGTGCATGGGCCAGCGTCGTGAGCCCAGCTTGGGCGGACGGGCAGGCTCATACATTGATGCATGCTGCGGGTTCCGAGGGAGCCACAGCGCTGCAACAGTGGGCTGTGCACTGACTCGATCTATGGCAACACCCATGAACGCATGGCTGAGCAGTTACAGACCATGGGGGTTTCAGCCAACTTCTTCGCCAGTGGGGCCTAGCGGACAATTTCCGTTAAATCATTATGTGCCCCACCCTGTTCAGCACCGGAGAAGGAAACCCGATGTAACCCTGGCTGGCGCGTATATGAGCAAAGATACAATGCGTTAAAGAAGTGCCGGAGAGCTACACCGGCGCCTTGGTCTCTTATACGCGCCTTTCGCAAGGTCCGCCTTCACGACGCACCCCTTTTTTGACTTGTTCAGTTTCCAAGCGGGCTGGGCCGCGGCGAACACTGACGCTTTCCTTCTTATCCCCTTTTCATGAAGCACACACTGGTTCCTGTCGTCTTGTGTGGAGGTTCTGGCACCCGGCTGTGGCCTTTGTCGCGTGAAGCCTACCCAAAGCAGTTTCTTGCGTTTGACGGTGAATTCACAATGCTTCAAGACACCGTTCTGCGCTTGCATGGCTTGGCGGAATGCGTGTCGTTGGCGCCGCCTGTGCTCGTCTGTAATGTCGAGCATCGTTTTCTTGCAGCCAGCCAACTGGTGGCTGCGCAAGTGGATGACGCACGCATCGTGCTGGAACCATTTGGCCGAAATACAGCACCAGCGCTCACTCTTGCTGCGTTACAGGCGGGCTCCGACGGGGCTGACCCCATACTTTTGGCCATGCCGGCGGACCACGTGTTCACTGATCGGGCCGCCTTGCATGTGGCAATCCTGCAAGCCATGGAGGTGGCTGTACAAGGTGCCATGGTCACTTTTGGCATTGTGGCGGACCGGCCTGAAACAGGGTATGGGTACATTCAGCGCGGCGCCGAATATCAGCAGGGTTCCTATCGGGTCGCCAACTTTGCAGAAAAGCCTGACGGGGATACCGCTCAGCGGTACGTCGACTCTGGGGAATACTTGTGGAACAGTGGGCTGTTCATGGTGCGCGCGAGTGTTTGGCTAAAAGCGTTGGACGCATGCAAACCTGAAATCCTGCAGGCCTGCACCCGTGCGATGGCCGACGCCCAGTGCGATCTGGATTTTGTACGGCCTGATGTGGCGGCGTTCTCAGCCTGTCCGTCAGACTCCATTGACTATGCGGTGATGGAGCACCTGCCTAAGCGTCCTGATCTAGGAATCCCTGCATGTGTCGTGCCGTTGCAGGCTGGATGGTCTGATCTGGGGGCCTGGGATGCGTTGTGGCAAGTCCTTGGGCACGATGCCAATGACAACGCCATTGTGGGGGATGCTGTGTTAACCGATTCGACGGGCTCGCTAGTGATGGCGCGCAGTCGACTGGTTGCAGGTGTCGGCCTGAGGAATATCGTGGTGATTGAGACACCCGATGCGGTTCTTGTTGCCGACAAATCGCAAACTCAGAGCGTCAAGCACATCGTGGCGCATCTCAAGGCGCAAAAGCGCGCCTTGGCGGATACACACCGGAAGGTGCACCGGCCATGGGGCTGGTACGACAGCATTGACAGCGGGGAGCGCTTCCAGGTCAAGCGCATCGTGGTGAACCCCGGCGCGAGTCTTAGCTTGCAAATGCATCACCACCGTGCCGAACACTGGGTGGTTGTCAAAGGAACGGCCCAAGTCACCAACGGCGAGAAGGTTTTCCTGTTGGGTGAGAACGAATCGACTTATATCCCCGTGGGCCACATTCACCGACTTTCCAACCCCGGGAAGGTACCGTTGGAGATCATTGAGGTCCAGTCGGGAAGTTATCTGGGGGAGGACGATATCGTGAGATATGACGATAGCTATGGGCGAATGTCCTCTTAACTTAATAAATCAGTATCCAGGAGAGTGAATTGAAGAAAAAGATAGCGCTTATAACAGGCATTACCGGGCAGGATGGAGCATATTTGGCCGAATTGCTGCTTAGTAAGGGGTATTCAGTTCACGGCATTCGTCGGCGGGCTTCGCTATTTAATACAGATCGCATTGACCATTTGTATCACGACCCACATAGCGAAGGGCTGGATTTGACACTCCATTATGGGGATTTGACAGATTCGTCCAGTCTTATTCGCATTGTTCAGCAGGTTCAGCCGGACGAAATCTACAACCTTGCAGCCCAAAGCCATGTGGCAGTTTCGTTCGAAGAGCCTGAGTACACCGCCAATTCTGATGCATTGGGAACGTTGCGCCTGTTGGAAGCCGTACGTATTGCAGGCTTGGAGAAAAAGTCCCGTTTTTACCAAGCATCTACCTCTGAGCTCTATGGCCTAGTGCAGGAAGTGCCTCAAAAGGAAACCACCCCGTTTTACCCACGGTCTCCGTATGCAGTGGCAAAGATGTACGCCTACTGGATCACAGTGAACTACCGCGAAGCGTATGGCATGTATGCGTGCAATGGTATTTTGTTCAACCACGAATCTCCATTGCGAGGCGAGACTTTCGTGACCCGCAAGATCACCCGCGCACTTGCGAGAATCAAGCTGGGATTGCAGGAGTGCCTGTACCTTGGAAACATGAATGCCCTGCGCGATTGGGGCCATGCACGTGACTATGTCGAAATGCAATGGCTTATGCTGCAGCAGGAAACAGCAGAAGATTTCGTGATCGCAACCGGAGAACAGCACTCAGTGCGTGAATTTGTGGATCTCGCAGCGAAAGAAATCGACATTCATATCCAATGGCAGGGCAAGGGTGTCGAGGAAAAAGGCTACGACTCGGCAACCGGTAAGTGTATTGTGGCGGTTGATCCCAGGTATTTCCGCCCCTCAGAGGTCGAAACCCTGCTTGGGGATCCTAGCAAGGCAAAGCAAAAGCTTGGGTGGGTGCCAATCACCACTTTTTCAGAGCTGGTGTCTGAAATGATGCGGGAAGACCTCAAGGAGGCGCAACGCGACGAGTTGGTCAAACAGAATGGTTTCAAATACTTCAACCATCACGAATGATCGGCCAGGCATGATTCCTGTATATCAACCCTACTTCAACGGTCGCGAAAAAGAATACGTCAATCAATGCCTGGATTCCACTTGGATTTCGTCCAAAGGAGAGTTCATCGGCAGATTTGAGTCGGCCTTTGCAAAATATGTGGGCGCGCCAGGGGGGGCAACCAGTGTTTGCAATGGCACTGTGGCCATTCATCTGGCCTTGGCCGCGTTGGGAATTGGTCCAGGTGACGAAGTGATTGTGCCAACCTTCACCTACATTGCTTCGGTCAACACCATCATCCAGACGGGCGCGACACCCGTGTTTGTGGATTCACTACAAGCCACCTGGCAGGTTGACCCCGAAGATATTCGGCGAAAAATTACACCGCACACTAAAGCGGTGATGGCGGTTCACTTGTATGGGCAATCCTGTGATATGGATCCCATTCTTCAAATTTGCGAAGAAAACAATCTATTCCTAGTCGAAGACTGTGCCGAAGCCTTCGGAAGCTATTACAAGGGACGTCATGTGGGTTCCTTTGGTGACGTCGCCACTTTCAGCTTCTTTGGCAATAAAACCATTACTACTGGCGAAGGAGGAATGGTAGTTACCAAGGATGCTGCTGTATTGGCGAAGGCATTTCACTTGAAGAATCAAGGTGTATCGTCAAGCCGGGAGTACTGGCACGACATCGTTGCCTATAACTACCGAATGACCAACATCTGTGCCGCCATTGGCTTGGCGCAACTGGAGCAAGCAGACGTCATTCTTGAAAAAAAGCGCCAAATCGCACTTTGGTACGCAGAAGCGCTGCAAGGACTACCGCTGGACGTGCATCGAGAAGAGCCCGGCACTACACACTCTTTCTGGATGTGCTCCATTCTTGTGAACAATGCCAGCCATCGAGATGGGCTGCGCCAGCACCTGCGGGAGCACGGCGTTGAGACCCGGCCCGTGTTCTATCCTGCGCACACCATGCCCCATTGTCTGACAAAGGGGGTGTTTCCTGTCGCTGAATATTTAGGCGCACGTGGGGTCAATTTGCCAAGTTATCCCGCACTGACGCAAGGTGAAATCCAGCGGATTGCTCAGTACATTCAGTCCTTTTTTGGGGCTGTTGTGCAATGAAGTACGCCTTGGTCGCAACTACAGGCTATTTATTGCTTGTGGATCTCCAGTCTAGAAAGGTGCTGCCTCTCGAGAGTCATCGTACCGAATATTATGGAATATCCTGGTTTGCGGGAGAGGATGAATTGGTTCTCTCCCACTCCGGGGTGAATAATTCTGAGCTTGTCGACATTTCATCTTATGCTCAATCTGAGCAAGGTTGGCTGTCAAAAGGCGCTAAAAATAGTGGGAAATTTTTATCTCAGCCTCACCAGATATTTTGCGCACCCGATGGGCGTGTCATATGTACGAACACAGGTAGAAATGTCATTTCAATAATCGATTTGAATCGACCCAAGGTTTTTCAGGAGGCGGGAGTCAGCAGCGCCAGATGGGATCGATTGGCACTGGATAGGATTACTGGAGATCATCTGAATTCCGTTTTTCTTCATTCTGGAAAATTGTTTGTTGTGGCCCATGGCCACAGTAAAGGTTCGAAGCTCGCCGTTTTTTCGTATCCTGATCTGGAAGTGTTGTCCATAACTCCTTTGGGTGAAAGAACGGGGCTTCACAATATTTGGATTACTTCTGAAGGCCAACGATTAAGTTGCCACTCAGAAATAGGTGGCTTGATAGATATTGATTCAAAAGAACCTCTGTGGGAGTCTGGCTCGCCGGTGTATACACGCGGACTGGCTGCGACTAGAGATTACGTTGTTGTAGGCGAGAGTCAGAAAGTGGGGCGAGACTTACGCCGCGATTCTTTGAGTGCATTGTGGATATTGGATAGAAAAAAGTGGCAGGCAATTGATTATTTTTGCCTAGGGTCTTTTGGGGCTGTGAATGAAGTGAGATTGTTGGATGTCCCTGACGAAGCACATCATGGGGTGCCGCTGAATAATCTTCAGAAATTTCTGGAGAAAAGCATGGCTGGAGACGGAGTTCAAGAGCGGCTCCCGAAGCCTGTAGAAAAAAGATGGCAACCTATCCACATGCAGGGGGATATAACCCAGAACAGGCTCCAGGCTGCACGCGCTGCAGTGGAAGGGAGGATTGCATGGTCCTCGTACCAGTTGGTCCTTGGTTCGCCAGAAACGTTAAATGATGGTAGCAAGCGAGCATCTGCCGGCCTGTGTTTGGCTCTGAAGCATGCTACAGGCAATCAATCGATGGAGCGCTTTACCTATGCGCTGGAAGCAGGACAGGAGTCGCATGTCTCTGCTGTGCTTGGGTATACGGGTAAAGGGGGGGATACCCATATGGCTGCATTACTCGTTCAGAGCTCGGGTAAGGAGGGGGTATTGTCTGTATGGCGCCATCATGGAGAAACGTGGAAACAGTTGTCAGAAGTTGCCGCTGTGTTCGGGCTTCCAATAAAAGGAGATTGCCAGCTGTCCGTTACCTCTTCAACGGCTATTTTGTTGATAGGAGGTGTGGAGGTAGTGCACCTGGATGCGTCAGTACTAGGGCTGGACTGCTGCAATAAGGGGCTCGGTATCCGATGGATAGGTGCAACGGTCAAACCACTGGACTAGCTTGATGAATCGATATTGGAAGGGGATATGGCAATCCCGCTATTTTTGGATCCACCTCGCCCTTGCTGACCTGCGTTCGCGTTGGCGGCGTTCCTTTTTTGGAGCCTTGTGGTCTATTATTCAACCACTGGGTATGACCGCATTGTTGGCGGTGGTGTTTAGTCAGATGTTTAAATCGGACATCACAACCTACGCCCCTTATATTCTCTCTGGCTTGATTGTGTGGGAGTTTGTGGTTGCCAACGTTACTGGCGGTGCCCTGTCTTTCGTCCAAGCAGATGCGTATATCAAACAGTGCAAACACCCACTGGCCATCTATACCCTCCGAACCGTCTTGGGAAGTCTGGCCGTGTTGATGCTGGCGAGCCTTGCATTGTTTGGATGGTCTCTTGTGGTGCTCCCACAGAACTTTGGCTGGAGCTGGCTGGCAGTATTCACCATTTTCCCGATTCTCGGAATAATCGCTTGGCCATTGGCAACAACCTTGGCGTATGTAGGAGTGCGTTTCCGTGACGTGCCACATGCCATGGGGCTGCTGATGCAGGCTTTGTGGTTTGTGTCACCGGTTTACTTTGAGGCAAAAATGTTCAAGCAAGGAGGTATGGACTTCTTGGTTGATTTCAATCCCATTTACCATGTTCTTCAACTGGTCAGGGCACCGCTCTTGAATGGGGCGTGGCCCACAGTCGAAAATTATGCTTATTCTCTAGCCCTAGCGCTGATTTTTGCATTTTTCGCGTGGTTGGTAGGCCGTAAGGCTGAGAGTAAGGTGATCTTCTATCTATGAGCCAACCCCACATTAGCCTCCAGACAGTAAATCTTCACTATGCATCGGTTGCATTCAAAGAGCGTTCCTTGAAGTCTCTTGTTGCAAGGCCCTTTGGCAAGCGCAATGCAGATGAAGTCAAAGATGTTCATGCACTTAAGAATATTAACCTTGAAATCACGGGAGGGGAGCGGGTGGGCCTCCTCGGACATAATGGTGCTGGGAAGAGTACTTTTCTCAAAACTGTGGCAGGCTTGTATCCTGTATCCAGTGGCAAGGTTGAAGTACGTGGCCAAGTCCGTTCGCTATTCGACTTGAGTTTAGGGTTTGAACCGGATGCAACTGGCCGAGAAAATATTCTCTATCGCGGCCTTCTTTTGGGGTTGACGCCAAAATTCATGCGTGAAAAGCAGGTGGAGATTGTCGAATTTGCCGATTTGCGTGAATTTATTGATTATCCTATTAAAACCTATTCTGCGGGAATGCAGGTTAGGCTAGCATTTGCCATATCAACAGCGGTGGGGGGGGATATTCTACTGCTTGATGAAGTGATTGGGGCGGGGGATGCCAATTTTATGGTTAAGGCCCGGCTGCGTATAGCCCAATTGATTGAGCGGGCGGAGATTCTTGTTTTGGCTTCTCATGACTTTTCTGCTTTGAAGAGTCTATGCCAGCGGGGGGTTGTTTTTCATCGTGGAGAAGTGGTGTTTGATGGCGCAGTGGATGATGCCATTAGTGAATACAAGAAGATAAATAAAATACTATGAGTTCGCGATCCCCTTTGCGTGTGATGTGGTTGTTGAACCATACGTCGGCACGAAAATTTGAGATATCGATGCTCAAGCGCATTGGTGTGGAGCAGATATTCTTGCCTAAGTCTTACCCAGATGATCCAAGATTTAGAAGCGCAAGCGTTGATTATTCTGAAGATGATCTTTTGGAAATACCAAAAGATGATTTGGAAATTCTAAATAAAACGGATTGGTACGCAGGCGGAGACGAAAATTCTTGGCGTTTGGCGAACAAGTACTTCGATGTTGTTTTTATAATATTCTATTCGCTGGATATTTTTCAATCTGTATCTAAGCATTTTTACGGTGCTGTTGTTTGGAGGGTTTTTGGAACTCAGCAACCTATGACCTACGGTAAGATAATTGCTTACTATGGGGGAGAGCGTGTGCTAAAGCGCTTGGGAAAGCGGTTCTATTTTGGTGAAGCTTATTCACACCTTGCCGATCAGGAACCGAGTCATCTTCGTGATCGGCGCTGCTACTTGCCCTTGGGTATGTTGGATATCGGCTTTGAGAATGCGTGGAAAGGCGAGTGTAAGAAAATACTATTTGTTTGCCCTGATATTGCATTCAATGATTATTACAAAAAAACATATGAATCTTTTTGCAAAGATTTTGGGGATTTCCCGTACATGGTCTCGGGAGCTCAGCCCGTCGCGATTGCTGATCCCCATGTCCTGGGCTTTGTGAGTGGGTCGGAGCATCATCGAAATATGGTGCAAGCGCGGGTGATGTTTTATCAAAGTCGTGAATCACATCATATTCATTATCATCCTTTCGAGGCTGTACGCATCGGAATGCCGCTTGTGTTTATGTCTGGTGGCATGTTGGATCGGCTCGGTGGGGATAAATTGCCCGGACGTTGCTCTACGATACGTGAGGCTCGTGCGAAAATTGAGCGAATTTTGGGCGATGATTGGAAGTTCATTGAAGAAATTTGTTCTACTCAGAGGGTGCTGCTGAGTGCCATGGATCCACAGAATATGGTGCAGTTATGGCGTGAAGGCTTTCAGCGCATTGCTGCCGATCTCGAGGCATCGCGCGAAAAAATGCAGTCGCGACCAATAGCAATCTCGCGAAAACGTGTGGCGGTGATACTGCCGGTGGGATACCGTGGTGGAAGCTTGCGTGGCGCGTTGCTTTTGGCGAAAGCTCTATATCTTGGCAGTCGGCAGGCCGGAGAACCTGTTGATGTGGTTTTTTTGCATTTGGATGAATCTGCAACTTATTCAGATGCTGATTTTGACGAGTTGCCAGAGGGCGTGTTACGTAGACCATATTCGTGGAAGACCTTGACAGCCAGCCAGGCTCTCCGCGCTATGCGGTATGCTGGTTTTTCAAAGTGGGAACCCACCGCCAACCAATACATCGTGCCGAACGATGGTATTCAACAATTGCAAGATTGTGATTTATGGCTTGTGGTAAGTGACCGTCTTTCGTGTCCATTGCTGCCGCTGAAAAGCAGTGTGCTTATGGTGTTTGATTATCTTCAAAGGTATGAGCCGGTGATTTCCAAGGGGACAGACCACGCGTTTCTGATGGCCGCCCGGGCCGCAGACCGCGTGCTGGTCACCACAGATTTCACTTGGCGCGATGCGATTCAATACGCCGGTCTTGAGCCTGGAAAGGTACGCAAGGTCCCGATGCTGGCTCCAGAGTTTCCGGTGATGAAAGTCGAGCAGGTGGCAAGCCCACGGCCTAGTGAAGATTATTTTTTGTGGACCACCAATGCTGCGGCCCATAAGAATCACGTCAATGCAGCGCGTGCATTGGAAATTTATTATGGGGAATTGGGTGGTCACTTGAATTGCCGCGTAACGGGAGCCAATACGCAAGGTCTGCGATCTGGAGAGGGCTCCCATATTCAAGCGATGGCTGAAGTATTTGATCGTTCCGAGATCCTGGATAAACGCGTTCGGTGGTGTGGGGAATTGCCTGACTTGGCATATCGAGAACTTTTGCGGGGTGCATTGTTTCTGTGGCACGCAGGCCGTATAGATAATGGAACTTTCAGCGTAGTGGAAGCAGCTTGCCTTGGAGTTCCATCGCTTTCCAGTGACTACCCGGCGATGCGTGAAATGGATGCCCAGTTTTCGCTTGGTTTGTCTTGGATGGATCCTGCGTCGCCAAGAGATATGGCCATGCAACTCAAACAGATGGAGCATGAGGCGATGGCCCGGCGAGCCCGTTTGCCTACAATCCAACAGCTGTCGGTGCAAAGCGTGGAAGCCCTGGCCCCCTTTTATTGGAAAGAGGTGCGTGCGTGCCTGTGATAAAGGAATACGGGATCTATGTGGCGTATCCGCCAACCGTAGACTTGCGTGCGGAGGGGTTGGGCCGCTATCTGGCAGCGTTCTTGAAGGGCTCGGAAGGCCGAAGTGATGTACGCTTTACCATTGTGTGTCCGAGTTGGTCGCATGATTCGCTGGAGGAGTTGTTTGACAGCGAAGGCGTTCCCAAAGATCGGTTCCGTGTGGTGGGGCCTAGAGGCAAGCCTTACGTGTTGTACGCCTACGAAGCATGGAAGGCATATCAACAGCGGGACCGCAGCTCCGGCAGGCTCAAGCATATAGGCCGTGCAATAGCAGCCGGGGTGACGCAGGCGCAGACCCGCCTAGGGCGTCGAGCGGTGCAGGTGAACAGTGTGTCCACGCTGCTTCTGTTTTGCATTGAGGCGTTGCCCATGGCAGGGTTGTTCTTGCTGCTTGCGCCAATTTGGGTGCCGATAGTCCTTGTCAATCGATGGACCGCGATATTTCGAGGCAGCGTTCGGCGAGTGACTCCCAAGGTCGCCGCGAAAAAGAACCGTTTGAAAGCACTGCTTGATCAGCCTCAGGGTATAGGATTTGTGCAGCGCCTGTTTGCCGATATGGAGCAAACCGAAACCCAGCGCATGCAAAGAGTGATTGAGCGCCTGCGTGGAGTGAGCGCTTGGTACTGCCCGGCTGCATTCTGGCCCGCCTTTAATCAGATCAAGGCACCTCGCCTTATGTGTGTTCCAGACGTGGTTCTGACGGACTTTCCGGTAGGATTTTCATCTGTGAACGGTGATTACACTTTACAGGTTTTTGAAAATGTCGAAAAAGCGATTGCTGATTCTGATAATCTAGTGGCCTATAGTGGTGCCATAAAATGGGGAACATTGGTTGATAGGTATGGGGTTGATGAAGATAAGGTATCTGTAATATACCACGCACCGAATAAATTGGACCGATCGGTAACTGTTACTGGTTTTCCTGATCCAGAGAAGGCGTCAAAAAATTATTGCCGCAGTATTTTATCCCAGGCTTTTTTGAAGGGTGAGAACATTGACTACCTTGCAGGTATAAAAAATGGAGATGTTCAGTTTTTGTTCTATGCAAGTCAGTTTAGGCCCAATAAAAATATCTTAAGCCTCTTAAGGGCATATGAATATCTATTGCGAAGCCGCCACGTGTCACTCAAGTTGATATTGACGGGTAACCCACGCCACATGCCGGAGATACAGGATTTTATTGTCCAGCATCGATTGGAGGAGGAAGTTCTTTGTTTGCCCAAGCTAAGCGTTGATGAGCTTGCTGCATGCTACAAGCTTGCAACATTGGCGGTGAATCCCAGTTTGAGCGAGGGAGGGTGTCCTTTCACCTTCACCGAGGCCTTGTCGGTTGGCACACCGGTAGTTATGGCGAAAATTCCTGTAAGCCAAGAGGTGTTGACTGATCCAGTCTTGCAAGAACTTACGTTCTTTGATCCCTACGACTGGAAAGACATGGCAGAGCGAATTCAATGGGGTGTCGCGAATCGAGAGAAGTTGTTAGCGGTGCAATTGCCGACCTATGAACAGTTGGTGCAACGCACTTGGCAAGACGTGGTGAATGAGCACCTTGATATCCTGGACCGCATGGTGTCGCAGCGTGGCGCAGCCGAGGGTATATCGTGAGTCATTCGCCGGTGGTACCGACTGGGCTGTGCGTGCTAGGTTTTGGAGGGCATGCTCGCTCGGTGATGGACGTAGCAGTTGCCGTTGGGATCCAGGACTTTCTTTTTGTGGACGCGAATGCAGCGCCGGGCGAGACTTTATTGGGTTTTCCCACGCAAACCATTTTTCCCGAAACCTTGCCATCCGGATGGACCGTGTTCCCTGCCGCAGGTTCTAACGCACGTCGGCGTGAACAGGTCGAATGGACGCTTCGGGCCGGGTGGCCCCTGGCGACCCTTGTTTCCCCATCAGCGTCGATAGGTGTCGGCTCTTCGTTGGAGCCGGGGTGTTTTGTCGGCCATCACGCTCATATAGGCCCCATGGCGCGCGTCGGAGCAGGGTGCATTGTCAATACAGGGGCGGTGGTTGAACATGAAGCGGTCGTTGGCGACTTCTCTCATGTATCGGTGAAGGCCGTGATTGCTGGGCGCAGTCGGATTGGCCGCTTGGTCATGGTGGGGGCTGGAGCCACTGTTCTAGATGGACTGACTATAGTGGACGATGTCACGATTGGAGGTGGCGGGGTCGTGCATCGCTCCATTGACCAGACTGGTGTGTATGTCGGCGTGCCCGTGCGTCAAGTGTCTGTGTTGCGGACGATCTGATAGATCACACTATAAATACGGCTAGTGCCTGTCGATGCCTAGTCTGCATACCAAGGGGGAGCGGAGTGAGCGTAAGCGCGAATCCTAACAACAAAGTACTGGTGTCGCTGGTGGTGCCCGTCTATTCGGGTGCTGACTATCTGGCGGAACTGGTTGCATCGATTGCACAGCTCCGTGAAGCCTGGATATCGGACCGAGCACCATTACACTTGGAAGAGGTGATCTTCGTTAACGACGACTCCGTTGATGAATCCGCTGTTGTGCTGAGCACCCTGTCTGAGGGCCGTGCATGGATGCGGGTGCTTCATCTCTCGCGGAATTTTGGCCAACATCCAGCCACCATCGCGGGGATTTTGCATACTTGCGGTGATTGGGTGGTTACTCTGGATGAGGACCTGCAGCATCCACCTGAGTACATTCCTGCGATGCTGAAGGTTGCTGTCGCTGATCAGCTCGATATTGTCTATGCCCATGCCCTGGAAGGGGTGCATGAAAGTGCCATCCGTGATCTCGGCTCGCGTTTCATGAAGCGGGTCACAGGTGTTTTAGCAGGCGACATGAGTGTCTCAACTTTCAGCAGTTTTCGCGTAATGCGCGGTTCGATCGCCCGCTCCGCCAGTCGAGTGTGTGGCCATGAAACCTACTTTGACATTGCGCTTTCTTGGTACTCCCGCCGTGTGGGAACCTCGCTTCTTCCCATCAAAGACCGGCGCTTTATCGAAGGCAAAAAAAGTGGCTACTCGCTGAGAAAGCTGATGTCTCACGCCCGGCGACTTATTATGTCCAGTCGCGTCAAGGCCCTTCGTATCGGAGGTTACCTGGGATTGGCAGCTGTGTTTTTTGGGTTTACGTTTGCCGCGTATGTGGCAGTCAGGGAGTTTTTCCATCCTGGCGCTTTCATGGCGCGTGGGTGGAGCTCTTTGATCATCTCCAATATGGTGTTCAGTGGGATGATCCTTTTTCTGATCAGCGCTGCTCTGGAGTACCTTTCTATTCTGGTACTTCGGGCTCAAGGAAAGCCCACTTTTTTCGTCATCGACAGAAGCGATGATGTGGTAATCGCGTCTTATCTCAGAGAGCTTGCCGCTTGAGCCTCCTGAGGCAAACTTTCAGGCGCCTCTATATCGGGCCGAGCGCCCAATTGCTAGTCCTCTTTGAGGTCACGCAGGTTGGCGGCATCCGGAAGGCTCGTGGCCTCGTCACCACCGACACGCTGCGGCAGGTGAGGCGACATTTTTGCCGAAGCGCTGGCACTCCGACTCGGAGTTGGAAGCGCCGAACCTCGCACAGGTCCCGGAAGATCGAAGCCGACGGAGGTGCTGAGGGGAATTTCCTTGTTGTAGGTACTGCAAGGCCCATGGTATGGACACAGGTTTGGTGACGCGCATCATGCGAAAGCAATTCTTTCAACATTTTTCTGAAATGGTTCAGCATGTCAGCACCCGAGTTTGACGCGCACGCTGACAGTTATCGGCAGACGCTTGATCGGGCACTCGCGATCGGGGGGGGGGATAGTCTCTACTACGCTGAGCGAAAGTTTGCTTCCTTGAGGGCTTACCAGAAGGAACGCGAGCGCGCCGCACCTACTGCTGTTCTGGACTTCGGTTGCGGCACCGGTACCAATCTGCCGTTCCTGCGTGATCTTTTCTCCGACGCAGCTTTACAAGGTGTGGATGTTTCGCCTCGTAGTCTGGAGGTGGCTAGTGAGCGTCAAGTCCTTGGGTGTCGTTTGGCCATATACGATGGTGTGACTTTGCCTTTCGAAGACGCGATTTTCGATATGGTGGTGGTGTCCAACGTCCTTCACCATATCGAACCGTCTCACCGCGCATCGACCCTCAAGGAAATCGCTCGCTGCTTGAAGCCCGGCGGCCTTTTGGCAGTATTCGAGCACAATCCTTTCAATCCGGTGACGCGTAGAGTGGTGCGGGATTGCCCGTTCGATGCCGGTGTGACGCTGGTTAGGCCTCGAGAAATAAAGTCGATCTTGAGGGAGCAGGGCTATCAGATCGCTAGCCTCTGGAACATCATCTTTTTCCCCGCTGCGTTGAAGAAGTTAAACGCCGTAGAGCCTCAGATGCGGTGGCTGCCATTGGGCGCGCAATACGCGCTATTTGCTGAGTGGCCAGGAAGTTGACCATGTGTTCAAGCGCAAACCGTTGGACCAGTCATGCGGATGGGCTGCGATTGGGAGGGTGGCCGTGAGTCCGGCATTGCTGCACAGGTTTTCGCGCTTCACCTTGGTCGGGATTGCAAATGCCCTGGTCTACGCTGCAGCGACGCGGCTGTATGTGGATGTGTGGGGAGTGAATGCCGCTGTCGCTGGTGGCTTGGGCTATGCCACTGCGGTGCCCATCGCCTTTTTGGGGCATCGAGGCCTGACATTTCAAGCTCAGGGTGCGTTGTGGCCGCAGTTCGTCCGCTTTGTTGCGACGCATTTTCTGGGGTTCGTGCTGGCTGCGGCCATCCCCTGGCTGGTGTGCGACCTATTGGGTTGGCCCCTATGGGTTGGAATCGGGATAACCATTCTCATGGTTCCGGTTGCGACTTACGTGGTGATGGACAGGTGGGTATTCACCAAGTCGTGAGCGAGTGCTGGAACGCCTGCACAACACTCATTCTGCGGAGCCTGTGAATATGGCTTTAGTTGTTTGCTGACAGAAGGTTGCTAGATGTCCAGGTTTTCCTATGTTGCCGCTTGTTTCCTGTTGGCGGGGCTGGTTGTCACGGCTATTTGGCTACCCTTCGGTTTCGAAATGGGAGGCTTGATCGAAGAGTGGGGATTGTTGGGCCTCTACGCCAAGCATGGCCACTTCTACCTATCTGGCAGGGAGGGCCTTCTGCCCAGCCTGGCGATGCGACCCCTTACCTTTCTGATTCCCGGTTTGGCGAATCAACTGAGCTCGCATTCTTTCGTTCCATGGCACATGTTGTTGATACTCGCTCTTTTGCTCAAGGGGGCGATGGGGGGCTGGCTGGCATGGCGCCTGTCGCAATCTAGGACGCTGGGGGCGGCGGCGGTACTGTTGTGCATCCTTTACCCGGCGGACACGATGCATGTGTCGTTGAGGAGCCTGCACATTGTCTGGGCCATCACTTTGGCAATGTTGGGAGCGTGTGCGCTTATTGAGGCCCTGGAACGAGAGGTAGGTAGGTTCGTCCAAGGTGCGCTGGCTGTGGTCGCCGCCATATTGACTGTTGGCGGCATTGCAATGTACGAAGCAGCCTTGGCTCTGCTTCTCTTGGTACCCGGCTACTTCTTCGTTCAGCGGGGCGCTGTTGGCGTTTTGACCATCGCCCGGCGCAAATCCTGGGTATGGCTCCTCTTTAGCGTCGGTCTCGGTCTATATGGCGTGTATCTCGTTAGCGTCAGTAGCGGCAGCAGCTATCAGGGCAACTTGGTGGGAGGCGGCAGTGTTCTAGGACTGCTTGCCGTGACTTGGCCGAAGCTCTTCACTGTTGGCGCGCTGCATGCGGTTTGGGGGGGCTGGGTCGAGGCATTCCGGCTGGCGATGGACCAGCCAATGTCCAATCAGATCTATCTGGCTGTATGTACGCTGTTGCTCCTGGCTGCGGCAGTGGGCATGTGCCTGCCGGCCAGCCACCCCGTTGGAGGGCTTCGATCTGTGCAAGCCTTCAGACTGATGCTGATGGGTGGTGCCATGGCACTGGCAGGCTATTTTCCCTATTTGCTTTCATTGCCTCACCTGTCGATCAACCAGCGCACTTTTTTGGCTGCCAGCCCCGGTGCGGCACTCCTCTGGGTGGGCGTGCTGGCCTTCGTGGTCGCCCACAGTCGGAAGGTGATGTTGTTGATGTCGTTTCCAGCAGTCTTTCTTGGACTGACCTTCCAGTTGCATCAGTTCAGTCATTACCAGGACCTATCAGATATCCAACGCAGGCTGCTGGGAGAGGTCGCCAGCCAATATGGCCGGCGCGAAGGCGCTCCCCCCGTCGTAGTCCGAGACCATAGCAACAGTCTGGGTCACACATGGATGTTCCTTCCCGAGAATTTGGGCTCTGCCTTGTCGTACGTCATTGGACATCCGACGGGACCTCTGGAGATCTGTCGTCAGCCCGCTGGCGAATGGGTGCGGCGAGATGGACTAGGTCGCACTGGGCACTGTTATGTTGCCGATGGACAATGGGTTTTCGAGGCTGCGCCCCTGGCCAGTGGTCCTGGTCTTCCCGTATCCAGCGAGCCGCGCAGGGTGGTCCGGTGGCCAGTGTCTACCACCGTAACCCTAGATGTAGGCCAGGAAATGGTTCTGGATTCCAGCGGAATTTCAAACCTACCGTATGCGTCTGGCAGCAGGCAGGATCCTGCGAATCCCACCGGCCTGTACGAGGTACGGTGGCCGCTCACAGGGCTGTTATGGCAGTCGGCTCACCGTGTGCGTGACTGCTATCGCTGGGACTTTGGGGATGTATGGAGCCTAGATCTTCCGATACGTGGGAGTGGGTGGCGTGAAGCGGAGTGGGAAGTGTCCGGGTTGCGCAAGACGTCGGCCGCCTGGAAGACCGATGAGCGGGGTAGCTTGTACTTCGAACTGTTGCCCAAGGATGATAGTTATCTGCTTCGTTTTCGACTGGCTGCGATAGCTAGAGAGTCGGTACTGAAGAGCCTCGTTCTGTCGGTCAACGGTGTCCAGTTGCCAATGACCCAGCAGGGTTTAGAAGGTAGAGCCATAGTTCCCGCAGGTGTGCTCAAGCAGGGTTCGAACGTGATGGTTTTTGAGTCCGACGTAGCAACAGATTACTACGGCGTGTCAATTAAGTTGGACCGTGTGGTGGTGGCGCCCCTCGCGACAGAGACCTCTGTGGGCGCGGGCGGATGCGGAGTTCTATAACGATGGTGGATGGTGCGTCAGCCTACCCACGTCGGGCACGGTCAATTGCAAAATACCGGACGATGCGCAAGTTGTGCTGCGCATTGAGTGGTCAAGGTACTCAAGCTCGCTCCACAGGTGAGCCTGGTGCACATCGTGCGTCGCGTGCTGATGTCGTCATCCTATTGCGCTGAAACCTCGATAGTTACCCTCGCGAAGCCCGGTTTGTGAGCAGCGTCAACCATCGCCTTATATGGCGCATCTCATCACGACCCCGGTATATGGAATGCGCAGAGGGTCTTGGTCTACGTCGCACGTCACATGATTGAAGACACGCCGCGCCAATTCGCAGTATTCCATTTCGGTTCGAGTGTGGGTGCCACGATCCTTCGAGATGATGTAGCGCGCGATTTTCGATTGCCCAAGTGCGTATAGGGGATCCAGCGTCAGCAGAAAACCGCTGGGCCTCAATCGTTGCTTGGCCGTGCGAAAAAGACTCTCGGCCGTTGAGTCATCCAGATGATGGAGCAGACCGAGTGCAAGGATGATTTCGAATTCCGATTCCTGTGAGTCATAGTCAACCGTCAGCTCGTCGCACACAAATCGTGCGCTGCGCTCCCGAAATCGCTCCTGCGCGCTGGCAATATAGGCAGCGTTCCGGTCAAAGCCCACGTAGTCGACATTCGCCGGAAGGTAGGACAGAACATCCCCGGTGCCGCATCCAATGTCGAGCACGCGCACACGGTGCTTGGCATCTTTTGTGACAGTCGCCAACGCACGGCCCACCGCCTCCCGTCGCCAGGCGTTCGCGCCGACAATATTCTGAAAAATGTTATAGAGCACGGGCGTAGCCAGCAGATGTCGCAGACCAGATCTCACTTCTGACATTCACAGACCTTCATATAGTTTTGCACTACGTTGTCATTGATCCTAGCCCGCATGCTGGATCAACAGCAGACCGTCGCATGGAACTATACCTGGGCATCATTCCCAATCGGTGCAAGACAGCCGCGTGGAATTCAAACACCTAAAGTCGGGCAACGCACACAAACACTCGGGATGAGTGGTGCTACACGACCGATTTATTCAAATAGAAGCTTGTCTGCTATGTATTCGCTGTAGCACGGACGCGGTCCGAGCCTGCGCATGTGCAACGTTAGAATCATCCTCATCTCAGGCCCGTCAGTGCTCCAGTTCCATGGCGCGAGGCGAGGGGATTGGCGCGAGGGCGCCTGTGTGTAATTGGTTTTCTGTAAATACCCCAACATGGCGCCACTTCAAATCACGACCACCTTGCTGGGCATCGGCCTTGCCGCCGTCATTTTGCTGCTAGTGCGGCGCGATCACCTTTATCTTTTGCACGGTCTATTCTGGATTCTTGTGGCGGGGGCTGCAGCAGTTCTGGGAGTTTGGCCAGGGTTGATTGACCGTCTCGCTGTGGTTGTAGGTATCAGTTATCCGCCAGCTCTGCTTTTGCTGGTGGCGGTGGTGATCGTTCTCGTGAAAACGCTGCACACAGACATTGTCAATACCCGAGTGGAAAGGGATGTGCGGCGCCTCAACCAGCGGCTAGCCATTTTGGAGGCCGATAACACTGCTTTGCGAGAAAATCGTCTCGGCTAGCTTTCACGCGCATTTGTCGGTGCGTGGCTTGGGGATTACTTCTGAGACTCAGGGACTAGCGCGGCGTGCCCGACGCACTTGCCACTGTGCCAGGCACAGCAGCGTGGTGGCTGCCATGTACTTGGCCACACTGAACCATGAGTTGAAAATCCGCGACTTGCCGACTGCGCGCAGATTCATGGAAACGGGCACCTCGGCAATACGTAGCCCGGCGCGGCGCACCATCAGCAGCGCACCCAGGTCCTGGTAGTCCAGCAAGGTGGCTTCACGCGATGCCAGAACTTGCATGGCATCGGCGTTGTAGAGCCTGAATCCCGAGGTAAGGTCGCGCAAGTCAAAACCGGCCAGGTGGCGAAACCAGTTCCAGGCCAGTTGCCGTGTACGGCTGGCGCGCTCTGGGTACGCTCCTATGACCAGATCGGCCCGATCCCGCGCCCGCAGCAAAACAGGAATCTCGTTGACCTCATGCTGCCCATCGGCGTCCATGGTGATGACGGCTTGGTAGCCGTGCAGCAGCGCATAGCGAATGCCCGCCTGCATGCCCCCCCATGCACCCATGGGGAGCACAGGATTCAACACGCAGGCACCCGCCGCGCTGGCAATGGCGGACGTATCGTCCGTGCTCTGGTCATTGATGACCAGTACATCGTGCCAGCCTGCGGCATGCAAATGCTGCAGCACGCTGCCAATGGTGCTGGCTTCGTTGCGTGCGGGGATCACCACCAGAAGGTCTTTGCCCCGAGCCGGCCTTGCCGCCTCTGGGGCCACCAGTGTGTACCGGGTCGCAAGCGCTTGGGCGCTGGCCGCGATGGAGAAGTGCCTGTGCAGGGAGCGCTGTCCAGCGGCACCAAATTCGGCACGTTGTCCGGGCTGGTCTTGCATGTGCTTGAAGGCCGCCCGCCAGCCCGAGATATCGCTCTCCAGGGAAACACGCAAGCCAGCACCTGCCTGCGAAACGACCCAGGGCATGCCCGATCCGGGCAAGTCGCTCACGATGCAAGGCCGGGCGTGGTGCATGGCTTCCAGCAACACCATGCCGAAGGCCTCGGTCCGCTCGCGCGAAGCCAGGCAGAAGACGTCGCAACTTCTGAGCAGCGCATGTTTCTCGTCGTCACCCACGTTCCCCAGAAGGCGCACATTGGGCTGTTCGCCGGATCGGGTGTGGGTGGCAATGAGGGCCTCCAGTTCCTGGCGGGAGTCGCCTTCTCCCACGATCAACAACTCCAGCCCCGGTTGGCCCGCCACAGCGCGGACCAGGGTTTCAAAACCTTTGTAGTAGGTGAGGCGCCCGATCGACAACAGGCGCAGCGCGCCGCCACCTTCGGCTGCCCAGGCATTTAACGGTTTTATCTCGCCGGAGGGTGCAGGGGTGGTGCAGTCCAGGCCCAGGGGAACTACATCGCATTTGTCCCGCCATTTTCGAAGTGGCTCGCTGGCTTCCAGGTATGACGCAGATGTGGCAATGACCCGCGCCGCCTGGCTGAGTACCGCTTGTTCGAAGGGCCTGTAAAGGCGGTAGGCGATGGCAACTGCCGTGCGGATGCGTGACACCACCACGTCGGAATGCCAGTGCACCACCCACGGAATGTCGCGCGCCTGCGGCAGGGTGAGCGCCCAGAAAACGGAGTTGTTGGGCATGTGCAGGTGCAGCACATCAGGCTGGATGCGCTGAATGGCCCGACCCAGTGCTTTCCGAAATCCGAGTGCGATGGGCGCGTAGACCACGCTGAACTGCACTGGCACCCGCTGCAACCATAGGGGGTCATCAGGCAGGGGATCGCCGTGCACCAACGCATGGGCATCCAGGCCCTGGCGCCGCTGTTCATGAATCAGATCGGTCAGAAAAACTTCCATGCCTCCGTGGTACGGAGGAAAGAATTTGCCGACGTGCAAGACCCTGAGCGCCATGTGCCTGCGAAGTGCTAGCGTTTAGCTGCAGGCATGCCCGCGATTTTTTCGCGCACTTGCCGGTATTGGGGATTGCGTGGGTCCAGCTGGATGGCTTGGTCCAAATCCTTTTGTGCCTCTGGAATGCGCCCCGTGCTGTGGTAGACCATCGCGCGGGCGTAGTACGCCGCAGCGCTCGGTTTTTGCGCTACCAGCGCCTCCAGCAGCGCGGTGGCCTGCTTGCCATCGCCTTTGCCCAGCAAGGCCATGGCCAGGCCTTGGACGAAACGCGGGTTGTGGGCATCGGTCTTGAGCAGCGTTCGGAATTCGGTGGCGGCTTCGTCAAACTGCTGAACCGCAAGGGCCGCTTCGGCCCGCCGCAGGCGAATGGTGGGTTCGGTGCTCTGGTTGTTCTTGTCTTTGGCGACTTTTTGCAGCGCGATCGTGAAGCTCTCAAAGGCGGGCGCGAACTGGTTGAGCGCAAACTGGGACTCGCCGCGGTGGTAGTACAAGGGCAAGTCTGAGTAACCCAGGGCCTCGGCGGCGGCAAAGGCCTTCAAGGCTTCGGCGTGCTTTTTTTGCTGCTGCAGGACGACTCCGACATTGAGGCGTGTGCTGCGGCCCAGTTCGCCCCGGTCGCCGAAAGCGGCAGCGGTTGCAAACGCGCGTTCAGCCTGGTCGGGGAACCCCCTGCGCAAGTGGTAGGCGCCCAGGTTCATGAAGGGTCGGCTGCGGCCCACGGCGTTGGCAGGGGCCTTGAGATCGATTTTCTCGGCCGCGTCGGTCCAGGCCGTGCTTTCGTCCCGCAGCGACAGGTTGCGCTCCAGGGCCAGCGCACCGAACACCAGGCCCAGGATCACGCCAGCCACGTAGATCGTGCGGGGCTTGAAGCCCGTGAGTGCAATTGCCAGCAGGCCTGGCAGAGCGACGGCCCAGAGGTAGCTGCGGTACAGAACAAAGGGGTCTTGGATCCAGACGGTGGCGAACTCCGTGGCAAACCAAAGCATCGGAAGCAGCAGGCACAGCGCTGCCAGGCCCAGCGCGCCGGTGCGTCGCAAAACCAACCAAATACAACCTGACAACAGTGCGACGTATCCCAAGGCGCCTACAAGTTGCCAGGGGGATGCAAACCCCAAGGGAAATGCCGGGCGCAGGTCGAGCGACATCCACCCGACATAAGGCAGCACCCACAGCAATCCGTAGGCAAAGAAGAGCGCAGCCTGGTTCAGAATGCTCAGCGGATAGATCTGACCGGTGGTGCCGGGACGCATGGCTTCAAGTTGCTCTGCGAACGCGATGGATTGGGCGTCAAAAAGCCGCCCCACCAGATCGCCACGGAGGTGAAGCAGGGATCCCACCGCCAGCGCAAGCAGCAGCAAGGCACCAATTACCACGGTGGCGGTGCGCTTGCCGCCCGGACGGCACACGTAGACATACAGGGGAACTGCTGCTGCGGCGGTCATCACCGCATGCTCCTTGGACAGCACGGCCAGCAGGTAGCTCAGCAGCGCGCCTGCGTACCAGGCCACTCGCTTGGTTTGCAGCCCACGCACAAAGGCCCAGCATGCCAGCACGGCGAACAGGGTCGCCATGAGGATGGACCGTTGCACCAGATAGCCGACGGCGTACACCGCCATGGGGTGGAGCGCAAACAGCGCCACCCCAACCTGCAAGGCCGCCCTTTGCGACGACGCGAAGTGCGCCTGTTCCTCGATGTCCTGTGGGAAACGCGTGCTGGCCATCAGCGCTTTGAAGAACGCATACATCGCAGCCACCACGCCCAGGTGCAAGGCGATATTGACGATGCGCTGCTTCCACCAGCCAGCGCCTGCGATCTGCTCTACCCAGACGAAGCTGCCATAGGAGACCATGCGCTGCTTGAACTCCAGCAGGCTGCCGTAGTTGCCAAAGATCGTGCCTTCCGTGAGCCGTATGTCGTCAAACAGCAGCTCATTGTTCAATCCAGGCACATACACGCCCAACACGGCCAACAACAAAATCAGGGCGAAAAAGTAGGGTGCTTTGCCGGATTGAGCCATGGAAGGGCGTCGGGGGGGAATGTGGGGGAGAGCCGTCCCCGGTTGGGGAGGCTCTAGCGCGAAGGCAGTGTAGCAGACCAAAAAACGTCACAGACTGTGAAAAAGTCCGCAAAAACAATGACTTGATGGGGGTGCCCGCGCTGCGGGAAACTCCTGCGCGGGCCGCTTTGGGTGTACGCGTCTTGCTGTGCCCCCCCTGTGTGGCAGGAGGCTACAACCGGGCGGTTTGATGACCGCGGCCGATCATCAGATCCAGGTTCTGAACAGCCGCCCCCGAGGCCCCCTTGCCCAGGTTGTCGAACACGGCAGTCAGCAGCACCTGGCCATGGCGGGCGTTGCTGAAAACGCCCAGCTGCATCTGGTTGGTGCCGTTGAGGGCCTGCGGGTCCAGATGCTGGGTGTCTTGTGCTTGCGCGAGGCCCAGGACCTCGACATGGGCTGCACCGAGAAAGTGCTGGACCAGGCAAGCGTGCAAATGCTCTCCGGTGGTGCCTGCGGGTAGCTGGCGCAGCAAGAGCGGAATGGTGAGCGCAATCCCCTGGCGGAACGAACCATAGGCTGGAAGAAAGAACGGGCGCTGCGACAGCCCGGCATGCAAGGCGATTTCCGGGGTGTGTTTGTGTTCCAGTCCCAGGCCGTAGAGCTGGAAGGCTGGGGCGTTGGCCGCGTTCGGGCCTTCATGTTCGTCCACGCGGGCCCGTCCGCCGCCCGAATATCCCGACACCGCATGGATGGTGATGGGATGGTCGGCGGGCACCAGGCCCGCCTGCACCAGGGGCCGCAGCAGGGCGATGGCGCCCGTGGGGTAGCAGCCTGGGTTGCTGACCCGCCTGGCGCCCGCAATGCGTGCGGCCTGTTCTGCGCCCATCTCCGGAAAGCCATACACCCACTGCGGGTCCGTGCGGTGCGCCGAGCTGGCGTCGATCACGCGCACGGCGGGGTTGACGATGGCGGCCGCGGCCTCGCGGGCTGGGGCATCGGGCAGGCACAGGATGGCGATATCGCAGCTGTTGATGGCCTCGGTGCGGCGGGCGGTGTTCTTGCGTTCGTGGTCGGGCAGGGTCAGCAGTTGCAGATCCGTGCGGCCGCGCAGGCGCTCGTGGATCTGCAGGCCGGTGGTGCCTTGGTCGCCATCGATGAAGACAAGGGGTTGGGTGGTCATGGGGGCAGGTTCCTGAAATGGAGGGGATGTGGAATCTTCGGTCCCGGTCTAAACTTTGAAAAGTTGAATTTCACAAACATCAGCATCAGGTTTACTGAACGTCATGCGCGAACTCAATCTCGACCGGCTGCGCACCCTCGTCACCATCACCGACCTGGGCTCCTTCGCCGAAGCCGCCCGAACGCTGCACCTGGCGCCGCCCACGGTGAGCCTGCACATTGCGGACCTGGAGGCCCACATCGGTGCGCCATTGCTGGTGCGTAAGCGGGGCGAGGTGCGGCCATCCGGCGTGGGCGAGTTGCTGGTTGAACGCGCCCGGCGCCTGCTGGCAGATGCCGACGAAGCGATGGACCTGGTGCAGCGCCAGGTGCAGGGGTTGGCGGGGCGTGTGCGTCTGGGCGCCTCCACGGGCGCCATTGCCCATCTGTTGCCCCTGGCCCTGGAGGCATTGGGCCAGCACCACCCCGGCATTGACGTGCAGGTGGCGGTGCTCACCTCGCAGGAAACCATGTCGCGCCTGGCCAATGGGGCACTGGATGTGGGCCTGGTGGCCCTGCCGCAAGCGGCAATGTCTGGCGTTGCGGTTCTGCCGTGGCGGCGCGACCCGGTCATGGCGTTTGTGCCGTCCTCATGGCCTTTGCCCGCAAGGGCCACGCCCCGCTGGCTGGCGGGCCAGCCGCTGATCCTCAACGACGACGGCACCAGCCTGTCAAGGCTGACAAGCGAGTGGTTTGCGCTGGCCGGCGAGCACCCCAAGGCGCGCATCCAGCTGAACTACAACGACGCGATCAAGAGCCTGGTGGCGGCAGGCTATGGTGCAACGCTGCTGCCCCACGAGGCTTCCACCGCCGCGCCACTGGACCCGCGCATCCGCATGCTGCCGCTGCATCCCCGGCTGTGGCGGCCTCTGGGTATCGCGCACCGCGCAGGCCCTGTGGAGCGGGCCACCCAGCATGTGCTGGATGTGCTGTGGCAGCAAAAGCAGGGGTAGGGCGGGGCTGCAGCCTGTGTCCGCTGTCTTGCACGCAACGCTGCACAAGACAGGAGATCAGCAAAAATAACAATAAAAATGTACTTTGGCGCTTGCCCGTAAAGCGCTGATAGCTATCAATATAGTAGTAAATCAGGGCGGTGCGAGCCGTTCAGCGGTCCAAGCCGCCAATGGCTGCTCTGCATCGCAGCGCTCCCGCGATTCAGATGGGGTTGTCCGGCGCCAGCGCGCTCAGCACCATGCGTACGATCAACTCCTCGGCCTTGTCATAGTCGCGTTCGGTCAGCGCCGGTTTGCCCAGCAGCAGGGCGAACTGGGCTTCCTGCTCGGCGTAGGCCTGCGTGACCGACCAGATGATGAACATCAGGTGCGTGAAATTCACCTTGGCGATGCGGCCTTCGCGCGCCCAGCGCTCGAAGGTGCGCACCTCGGTCTTGAGCAGCGGGCCCACGCGCTCGATGATGGCTTTGCCATAGCGTGGTGCACCGGCAATCACCTCTTTGGTGAATACCTTGGCGCCCTGGGGGCGCGTGCGCGAATACTGCAGCTTGGCGCGGATATAGCGCCGCAGCGCCTGCTGGGGGTCGTCGCTGTGCGAGAGGTCTTCCATGCCCGCCAGCCACTGGGTCAGCACATCGTCGAGCACACGCTGGTACAGCGCCTCTTTGCTGGTGAAGTAATACAACAGGTTGTGGCGGCTGATGCCAATGGCTGCGGCAATGTTCTCCAGCGAAGCACCCTCGAAGCCGAATTGTGCAAAGTGGTTCTCAGCTTCGGTGAGGATGCTCTGTTCCTTGAGCAGGCGCGAGGCGGTGGGCGCGCGGGGGACGGTGTCTGCGGGGGACGGGCGGGCGTCGGTCATCGCACCATTGTGGAACAAGCCAGGGGCCAAAAACTGGCAATTCGCTGGCGTGGGGCGGGGATTTGTGGCGATTTGACTGGCACGGGGTTTGCTCTAGGGATTTTACCAATTGGTAAATTTTTACGGGTTGGTAAATTGACCCACCACACAGGGCACCGCTGCACCAAAGCAGTGGGCACCTGAATCCTACAGCGAGGCCCACGATGAAACCTCCGAAGTTTGCGGGCGCCAGCACCTACGCTGGCGCCGCATTGGCTGGCCCCGGCCCCATGAGCTGCGGGCGCTGCAGGCGCTGCAAGGCGCCGGCGCACGCCCAGACCCCCACCCCGACCCTTCCGGAGGAAAACTGATGGACACACCCGCAAGCCGTGCCTGCGGCATTCATGCTGCACGCCTGAACCTGGCCGACTACGCTGCCAACTTCAGTGATGCGCACCCGCCGCTCACCAAACCCCAGGCCTTGATCGAGGCCGAGCGCTGCTACTACTGCCACGATGCGCCCTGCGCCACCGCCTGCCCCACGGGCATCGACATCCCTTCGTTCATCCACCGCATCGCACAGGAGAACAACCGGGGTGCTGCGCGTGCCATCCTGGAGGCGAACCCGCTGGGCGGCATGTGCGCGCGGGTGTGCCCCACCGAGGTGCTCTGCGAGCAGGCCTGCGTGCGCAACACCAACGAGGACAAGCCGGTGGAGATCGGCTCGCTGCAGCGCTACGCCACCGATGCCTTCTTTGCCCAGCCTAGCGCGCCCCTGTTCCAGCGCGCGGCCGCTACCGGAAAGCGTGTGGCCGTGGTGGGCGCCGGGCCTGCAGGCCTGGCCTGCGCGCATGGCCTGGCCGTGCGCGGCCATGACGTGGTGCTGTTCGAGGCGCGCCCCAAGCTGGGCGGCCTGAATGAATACGGCCTGGCCAGCTACAAGACCACCAACAACTTCGCGCAGAAGGAAGTGGAGTGGCTGTTGTCCATCGGTGGCATCGAGGTGCGCACCGGCCAGCAGTTGGGCCGTGACATCACGCTCGACAGCCTGCTGGGCGCGTACGACACTGTGTTTCTGGGCCTGGGCCTGCAGGGTGTGAACGCGCTGGGCGTGGCCGAGCCCACGGTCACCGGCCTGCGCAATGCGGTGGACTTCATCGCCGAGCTGCGCCAGAGCACCGATCTCTCGACCCTGCCCGTGGGCCGCCGCGTGGTGGTGATTGGTGGCGGCATGACGGCGGTGGATGCCGCCGTGCAGTCGCGCAAGCTGGGCGCCGAAGAGGTGACCATCGTCTACCGCCGCGGCGCAGAGGCCATGTCGGCGTCCGCTGTGGAGCAGCAGTGGGCGCAGACGAATGGTGTGACCATCCGCCACTGGGCTGCACCGAAAGAGGTGCTGAGCGAAGGCGGTGTTGTCAAGGGCGTGCGTTTTGCCACCACGGCGCTGAGTGGCGGCAAGCTGGTGGAAACCGGCGAGACCTTCTCGCTGGAGGCCGACATGGTGCTCAAGGCCATCGGCCAGACCTTTGTGGCCGAGCCGGTGGGTGCCTCCATCGCGCTGGAAGCCGGGCGCATTGTGACGGACCTGGAGGGCCGCACCAGCCTGGCGCGCGTCTGGGCCGGAGGCGACTGCCGCGTGGGTGGCCGCGACCTCACGGTGGAGGCGGTGGAGCACGGCAAGGTCGCCGCTGTCTCCATTCATCAAGCGCTGAGCGTGCCCGTGGCACTCGTGGCCTGACGTCGTCAACTGCAACTCACGGGAGCACCCCATGGCAGACATTCGCAGCAATTTTCTGGGCATTCAAAGCCCCAACCCCTTCTGGCTGGCCTCCGCACCGCCCACCGACAAAGAGATCAACGTCACCCGCGCCTTCGAAGCCGGCTGGGGTGGCGTGGTGTGGAAGACGCTGGGCGAAGACCCGGCGGTGGTCAACGTCAACGGCCCGCGCTACTCCACGCTGATGTCGCAAGACCGCCGCGTGATTGGCCTGAACAACATCGAGCTGATCACTGACCGGCCGCTGCACACCAACCTCGAGGAGATCAAGCGCGTCAAACGCAACTGGCCCGACCGCGCCATGATCGTTTCGCTCATGGTGCCTTGCGAGGAGCAGAGCTGGAAGGCCATCCTGCCGCTGGTGGAAGACACCGGCGCTGACGGCATCGAACTCAACTTCGGTTGCCCGCATGGCATGAGCGAGCGCGGCATGGGCGCGGCCGTCGGCCAGGTGCCTGAATACATCCAGATGGTCACGGCCTGGTGCAAGCATTACAGCAAGCTGCCCGTGATCGTGAAGCTCACGCCCAACATCACTGACGTTCGCCAGCCCGCACGCGCCGCCAAGGCGGGCGGGGCCGACGCGGTGTCGCTCATCAACACCATCAACTCCATCATGGGTGTGGACCTGGACCGCATGGTGATGAGTCCGAGTACCGACGGCTGGGGCTCGCACGGCGGCTACTGCGGACCGGCAGTCAAGCCCATTGCGCTCAACATGGTGGCCGAGATCGCACGCGACGCGCAGACCGCGGGCCTGCCCATCAGCGGCATTGGAGGCATCACCACCTGGCGCGATGCGGCCGAATACATTGCGCTCGGCTGTGGCACCGTGCAGGTGTGCACGGCCGCCATGGTGTACGGCTTCAAGATCGTGCAGGACATGTGCGATGGGCTGTCGAACTTCATGGACGAGCATGGCTACGCCACGATCGACGACTTCAAGGGCCAGGCCGTGCCCACGGTGAAGGACTGGAAGAACCTCAACCTCAACCACATCGAGAAAGCCGTCATCAACCAAGATGCCTGCATCCAGTGTGGCCGCTGCCATGTGGTGTGCGAAGACACCTCGCACCAGGCCATCACTTTCACCAAGGACGGCGGAGTGCGCAAGTTCGAGATCAACGAGGCCGAGTGCGTGGGCTGCAACCTCTGCGTGTCGATCTGCCCTGTGCCCGAGTGCATCACCATGCGCGCCCTGGAGCCGGGCGAAGTCGATGTGCGCACGGGCAAGCAGGTCACCGGTGAATACGCCAACTGGACCACGCACCCCAACAACCCGCAGCGCGTGTCTGCAACGGCCTGATCCTGCACCCGATGCGTGCTTCCATTGCAGGCCATGCAAGACGTTCCGGATGCCCCCGTCGTGGTGCTGATTTGCAACGCATGCTGCACTGCATCTGGTGCAGTTCTTGCGTCCTCTCTAGCATCGCTCGCTTCCCTTTGCCCGCCATCTGCCAGCGTGAGGGCGCCGGACCAGACAGCGGGTTGTGTGCAACCCCAACGAAGTCTTTGACAGGAGTACAGGCATGACCAACAGTACCGGCAGCGCTGCCCACGTGGCGGGGCTAATGCCCGGCGGAGCCTCCAACACGCTCGCCAATGAAGATTTGCTCCCCACCACCGCCGCGCAGCGGCACTGGACCTGGAAAGACTTCGCCGCACTCTGGGTGGGCATGGTGGTGTGTGTGCCCACCTACACCATGGCCAGTTCCATGCTGGACCAGGGCTTCACCTGGCAGATGGCGGTGTGGCTCGTGTTCCTGGCCAATTGCATCGTGCTGGTTCCGATGGTGCTCATCGGCCGCGTGGGGCCCAAATATGGCGTGCCGTTTCCGGTGCTGGCGCGTGCTTCGTTTGGTGTGAAGGGCGCCAACCTGCCGGCCGTGCTGCGCGGCCTGGTAGCGTGTGGCTGGTTCTCCATCAACTGCTACTTCGGCGCACTCGCGCTGCATGGCTTCTTGAACATCGTGGGCATGAACCTCGCAGGGCCAGCTGCTGGGGAGACCATCAGCACCTCGCAGTTCATGTGTTTTCTGGCGTTCTGGGCCGTGCACATCTACTTCATCTGGAAGGGGCCGGAGTCCATCCGCCTGCTGGAAGTGATTGCCGCGCCGCTGATGATCGGAGCTTCCATTCTGTTCGTGGTGGTGCTGATGATGAAGGTGCCATCGGGCCAGCTCTTCAACCTGCCCGCCAAGGTGGTGGAAGGCGGGCCCAAGACCTGGGCGGCACTCACGGGGCTGGTGGGCTTCTGGGCCACGCTGGCGCTCAACATCCCGGACTTCACGCGCTTCGCCAAGTCGCAAAAGGACCAGGTCATGGGCCAGGCCATCGGCCTGCCGCTGCCCATGGCGCTGTTCTCCATGGTGGGCGTCATCGGTTTCTCGGCGTCGGCCATCCTGTATGGCAAGGCGCAGTTGTTCCCTGATGGCCTGCTGACCCAGATGGGCAGCGTGGCCGCGGGCCTGGGCCTGCTGGTGATCCTTCTGGCCAACCTGACGACCAACGTGGCCGCCAACCTGGTGTCGCCTTCGTACGATTTCAGCCAGATCGCGCCCTCCAAGATCAGCTTCCGCATGGGCGGCGTCATTGCTGCGCTGATCGGGCTCGTGTTCATGCCCTGGAAGATCCTGGCCACATCGGGCGGCTACCTCTTCACCTGGCTGGGCGGCTACGGCACGCTGCTGGGCGCCATCGCGGGCATTTTGCTGGTGGACTATTACCTGGTGCGCAAGAGCGAGTTGAAGGTGGAAGACCTGTACCGCCGGGGTGGCGAGTACGAGTACAGCAATGGCTGGAACCTGCACGCGCTCATCGCCTTTGCACTGGGCGTGCTGCCTTGCTTGCCAGGCTATCTGGCGGTGTCGGGCGTGGTGGACAAGGCGGGCATGCCCGCCATCTGGCTCACGCTGTTCGATTCGGGCTGGTTCTTCAGCCTGGCCGTGGCCGGTACCTATTACTACCTGACCGCCAAGAAAAAATGACCTCTGGCCCTGCCTGGGCCTGGTGCCAGTGCAGGGCCCTTTTTTTGATCTGTATCCCTGAAGGAGACCCCCATGACCCAAGCCCTTGTGATCCGCGGTGGAACCGTGGTCAACGCCGACCGTGAGCAGCGTGCCGATGTGCTGTGTGTCGATGGCCGCATCGTGGCCGTGGGGGAGGGGGCTGCGGCCCAGGCGCCTGCGGGGGCGCAGGTGCTCGACGCGAGCGGGCAATATGTGCTGCCCGGCGGCATCGACCCGCACACGCACATGCAGCTGCCGTTCATGGGCACGGTCACCATGGACGACTTCTTCACGGGCACGGCCGCAGGCTTGGCCGGTGGTACCACCAGCATCATCGACTTTGTGATCCCCGACCCGCAGGAGCCCATCCTGGACGCCTACCGCAAGTGGCGCGGCTGGGCCGAGAAGTCGGCGGCCGACTACAGCTTCCATGTCGCCATCACATGGTGGAGCGAGCAGGTTCGCGCCGACATGGGCACGCTGGTGCAACAGGAGGGCGTGAACAGCTTCAAGCACTTCATGGCCTACAAGAACGCCATCATGTGCGACGACGAAACCCTGGTGAACAGCTTCAAGCGCGCGCTGGAGCTGGGCGCCATGCCCACGGTGCATGCCGAAAACGGCGAGCTGGTGTACCTGCTGCAGCAAGAGGTCGCCAAGATGGGCATCACCGGCCCCGAAGGGCACCCGCTGTCGCGCCCGCCCATGGTCGAGGCCGAGGCTGCCAACCGCGCCATCGCGATTGCCGACGTGCTGGGCGTGCCCATCTACGTGGTGCATGTGAGCTGCATGGAGTCCGCCGACGCCATCGCCCGCGCCCGTGCGCGTGGCCAGCGGGTGTATGGCGAGGTGCTGGCTGGGCACTTGTTGATTGACGACAGCGTGTACCGCGACCCGGACTTCGCTGCCGCTGCCGCCCACGTGATGAGCCCGCCCTTCCGCCCCAAGGTTCACCAGGAGGCGCTGTGGCGCGGCCTGCAATCAGGCCAGCTGCACACCACCGCCACCGACCACTGCACCTTCTGCGCCGCGCAGAAGGCGGCAGGCAAGGACAACTTCGCCAAGATTCCCAATGGCACGGGCGGCGTGGAAGAGCGCATGGCCGCCATCTGGGATGCCGGCGTGAACACCGGCCGCCTCACGCCCAGCGAGTTCGTGGCCATCACCTCGGCCAACTGCGCCAAGCTGTTCAACATCTACCCGCGCAAGGGCTTCATCGGTGAGGGTGCCGACGCCGACCTGGTGCTGTGGGACCCTGAAGGCACCAAGACCTTCTCGGCCAAAACGCAGTTCAGCAAGGGCGACTTCAACATTTTTGAAGGCCGCACTGTGCGCGGCATTCCCAGCCACACCGTGAGCCAGGGCCGCGTGGTGTTTGCCAATGGCGACCTGCGCGCAGAGCAGGGCAAGGGCCGGTACATCAAGCGCCCCGCGTTTGGCAGCAACTTCCAGGCCGTGCAAAAGCGCGCCCACGATCTGGCCCCCACTGCGGTCGCTCGCTGAAGAACGAACGCCATCACGGAGAACACCATGGACACCAAAGTGAAAACCGACATCGAAAACCTGCGCATCAACGGCGACCGCCTGTGGGCATCGCTGATGGAGTTGGCGCAGATCGGCGCCACGCCCAAGGGCGGCGTGTGCCGCCTCACACTCACTGACCTGGACAAGCAGGGCCGCGACCTCGTCACCCGCTGGGCGCGCGAGGCGGGCATGACCGTCACCATCGACAAGATCGGCAATGGCTTCATGCGCCGCCCCGGGCGCAACAACAGCCTGCCACCCATCATGACCGGCAGCCACATCGACACCCAGCCCACCGGCGGCAAGTTCGACGGCAACTACGGTGTGCTGGCGGGCATCGAGGTGGTGCGCACGCTCAATGACCACGGCATCGAAACCGAGGCGCCGATCGAAGTGGCGTTCTGGACCAATGAAGAGGGCTCGCGCTTCGTGCCGGTGATGATGGGCTCGGGCGTGTTCGCCAAGGCCTTCACGCTGGAGCATGCCTACGCCGCCACCGACACCGAGGGAAAGACGGTCAAGGGCGAACTGGAGCGCATCGGCTACATCGGCGAGCAGGAGCCGGGTGACCACCCCATCGGCGCCTACTTCGAAACCCACATCGAACAAGGCCCCGTGCTGGAAGACAACGACAAGACCATCGGCGTGGTCAGCGGCGTGCTGGGCATCCGCTGGTTCGACTGCACTGTCACCGGCATGGAAGCCCACGCAGGCCCCACGCCCATGGCCCTGCGCAAGGACGCCCTGCTGGCCGCCACCCACATCATGCAGGACGTGGTGGCTGCCGCCCACCGCCATCCGCCGCATGGGCGCGGCACCGTGGGCATGGTGCAGGTCTTCCCCAACAGCCGCAACGTCATCCCCGGTCGGGTCAAGTTCAGCATCGACCTGCGCAACAGCACGGACGAACTCGTGGACCAGATGGCCGCAGAAGTGAAGGCGCGGGCCCACCAGGTGGCGCAGGAGCACGGCGTGCAGGTGCATATCGAGATGGTGTCCAGCTACCCGGCGCAGGTGTTCCACAGCGAATGCGTGGAGGCCGTGGCCCGCGCCACGGCCAAGCTGGGCTACAGCCACATGCCCGCCGTCTCGGGCGCGGGGCACGACGCCGTCTACATGGCCAAGCTCGCGCCCAGCGGCATGATCTTCATCCCCTGCAAGGACGGCATCAGCCACAACGAGATCGAAGACGCCAAGCCCGAACACATCACGGCGGGCTGCAACGTGCTGCTGCACGCGATGCTGGAGCGTGCAGGCACCTGATCGAGCGCGGCCGCACGGGGCTGCGCGCCCTTCGATTTAGACCATCACGCCCACAGGACATGGTCCTCGTTGTATCTTCTGGTTACTTTTAATTCCGTATTCCGAGAAGAGGACAGGCCATGAAACTCAAAACCCGCATCCTGTGGCTGTGTGCCGCCACCCTCCTGGGCCTGGTGGTGCTGTCGGCCGTGGCGCTGACTACGCTCTATCAATCGATGATGAAAGAGCGCACGGCGCAGCTCTCCAACCTGGTGGTGCTGGCCCATGCTGCCGCGCAAAAAGCGCACGAGCAGGAAAAGAGCGGCGCCCTGTCGCGCGAAGATGCCATCAAGGAAGCGACCCGCACCATTGGCAGTTTTGTGGACAAGGACAAATATTTCTTTGTCCGTGGTTTCACCAACGACGTGAACTACGTGCACCCCAACCCCAAACGCATCGGCATCGTCGATGAAAAGGGCGGCAAGGAAGCGGGCGTGCGTTACCGCGCAGCGCTGCAAGGTGTGACGGTGGGCACCGTGACTGCGCCAGGCACGCGCCCGGGTGCCAAGGAGCCGGTGGACAAGCTCTACGCCATCATCAAGTTCGAGCCCTGGGACTGGATCATCGGTTTTGGCGACTATGTGGACGACATCGAAAACGCCTTCTGGCGCAACACGGCGATCCTGCTGTCCATCGGCGCTGCGTTGATGCTGGTGATCGCGTTGATGGCCTGGCAGATGCTGCGCACGCTGGTGCACCAGCTCGGCGGCGAGCCCCAATACGCGGCCGATGTGGTGACGCAGATCGCTGAAGGCAACCTGGCCGTGGATGTGCAGACATTGCCCGGCGACACCACCAGCATCCTGCACGCTATCCGCGCCATGCGTGACAACCTTTCGCACCTCGTGACCCAGGTGCGCGACAGCACCGACTCCATCACCACGGCCTCGTCCGAAATTGCAGCGGGCAACGGCGACCTGTCGGCCCGCACCGAATCGCAGGCCAGCGCACTGCAGGAGACGGCGGCCTCGATGGAGCAGCTCACCTCCACCGTGCAGCAGAACGCAGCCAACGCCAAGCGTGCCGACGAGCTGGCGCGTGCGGCGTCGGACATGGCCGTGCGCGGGGGCGATGTGGTGCAGCAGGTGGTGGGCACCATGGGCTCCATCGACCAGTCATCGCGCAAGATCGTGGACATCATCAGCGTCATCGACGGCATCGCGTTTCAGACCAACATCCTGGCGCTCAATGCTGCGGTGGAAGCTGCCCGCGCGGGCGAACAGGGCCGGGGTTTTGCCGTGGTGGCCAGCGAAGTGCGCAGCCTGGCGCAGCGCAGCGCAGCCGCTGCCAAGGAGATCAAGGGCCTGATCGACGACTCCGTGGCCAAGGTGGGTGTGGGCACACAACTCGTGGAGCAGGCCGGCGCCACCATGAGCGAGGTGGTGGCGGGGGTGAAAAGCGTGACCACCATGGTGGCCGAGATCAGCGCTGCCAGCGGCGAGCAAAGCGCGGGCATTGCCCAGGTGAACCAGGCCATCTCGCAGATGGACCAGAGCACGCAACAGAACGCGGCGCTGGTCGAAGAAGCCCTGGCCGCCGCGCAGTCGCTCAGCCAGCAGGCGGTGACGCTGTCGCAGACGGTGGGGCAGTTCCGGGTTGCGTGAGTAATTAGGCACCCCCTGAGTCGCTTCGCGCCTTCCCCCTCTCTGGCATTGCTGCGCAATGCGGAGGGGGACGCCCCCGGTGCGGCGGGGCGGCCCTTGCACGGGGGCACTGGTCTGGGCAGCGCCAGTTTTAGCCGCTAAGCCCGTTGCCGACCTTCACCTTGCTGCGCTGTTCGCTGGGCTTCAATGCGCCTGTCAGCCCCAGGAAGTGGTCCAGCATGTGGAAGTGGTCTTCAAAGAATTCCTCTTCCATCGCCGCCAGCTGGTCGATGGGGGTCCACTGCACCTGCAGCGCGTCGTCGTCGGCCTGCACGGTGGGGAATGGCGCGTCGCCCAGATCAAAGTAATGCGCGTGGGTCAGCGTGCGTCCACGCTGGCTGCGGTCGGGGTGGTCGAACACGGCCACGCACTGCAGCGCGGCGCGCATGGTGGCTTCGGGCAGGTGGCAATGGGTTTCTTCCACCAGCTCGCGCAGGCACGACTGCCACACGGTCTCGCGCTGTTCGATGAAGCCGCCGGGCACGGCCAGCTGGCCTTTGCCGGGGGCGTGGGCGCGGCGGATCAGCAGCACGTGGTCGCGGCAGCGCAGCACGGCGTCCACCGTCACGAATACCGGTGGATAGGGCGCGGCGGCCCAGGCCTGGCGGTAGCCGCGCAGCATCTGCCACTCCTGCTGCAGCGCCGGGTAGTGCGGGGTCTGCGCAAACTGAATCAGCGTGGCGAGGGTGCTGGCGGGCATCTGGTCGGCCAGGGGGGCGAGGGCGGATGGCACGGAGTCGGGGTTGGCGCCAAACCACGCGTCGCGGATGGCCGTGGCGTCAATCGGCCCCTGGCGCTCCACATGGATCAGTTCCCAGCCGGGGAAGGCGCTCAGGTAGCCGCTGGTGGCGTCCTTGAAGTGGCCCACCAGCCCGATGCGCGCACCCGGTGTGGTCAAACGCGCCACGCCTGCGCGCACAGCCTGCACCCACACGGCCTCGTTGTAGTAGTCGCGCATGGGCAGCACGACCACGCGGCCGCGGTCGGCCTCGGGCAGCGCCCCCAGCAGCATGGCTTCGCGCTCTTGCCAGGTGAAGGGGTTCTTGGGCGAGCGCGCCTGCCAGGCCGAGCCCACCACCACAATGACCTGCTGCGCGCTGTCGAGCGCGCGCCGCAGCAGCGCAATGTGGCCGTTGTGCACGGGTTCAAAACGCCCGATGTAGATAGCGGTATCGACCATGTGTCTCCGTTACTGGGTTCGCGTTTTTCAGTGTTTTTGGCCTCTGGCGCCTATCTATAAAGCGCTAGTAGCTATCTTTTTAGTAGTAATTTTACCGTGGAGCCGTTTCACACATACCGCGCTGCAATCGGCATCTGCCGCCCGCTGCCAAAGGCCCGGGCCCGCACGCGCACGATGGGCGGGGCCTGGCGGCGTTTGTATTCGTTGCGCGCCACCATCATGCGCACGCGCTGCACCAGGGCGCGGCCCGCGTCGTCGGTTTGCAGCTGGGCCACAAAATTCTGGGCCGCCGCGTGCTCCGCAGCAGAAAGGCGGTCGCCTTCGATGAGCAGCTTGAGCACTTCGTCGAGCACGGGGTAGGGCGGCAGGCTGTCCACATCGCGCTGGCCGGGGGCCAGTTCGGCAGAGGGTTCCTTGTCGATGATGGCCTGTGGAATCAGCACGCGCCCGGCGTATTCGTTGACGTGGCGCGACAGGGCAAACACCTCCGTCTTGTAGAGGTCGCCAATCAAGCCCAGCCCGCCGTTGGTGTCGCCATACAGCGTGCAGTAGCCCACCGAGATTTCCGACTTGTTGCCGGTGGTGAGCAGCAGGTGGCCGAAGGCGTTGGAATATTCCATCAGCACCGTGCCGCGAATGCGCGCCTGAAGATTTTCGAGCGGAAGGCCTTGCAGCGGTTTGCCCAAGCTGGTTTCAAACTGCTGCGCGTAGCCCGTTACCAATTCGGCAATCGGGTGCGTGAACAGCTGCACCCCCAGGTTGCGGCACAGCGCCACCGAGTCATCGACCGAGCCGCTGCTGGAGTAGCGCGAGGGCATGGTGATGCCCACCACGTTGTCCGCACCCAGCGCCTCTACAGCAAGCGCCAGCGTGAGCGCGCTGTCGATGCCGCCCGAGCTGCCCACCACCACTTGCGTAAAGCCGCAGCGCCGCGCGTAGTCGCGCAGGCCCAGCACGATCTGTTGGCGGTAGAAGTCCATGGTGGGCAGGCCCTGTGCGGGCACGGGGGCGGGGCGTGCGCCTTCCGCGCTCAGAAAATGCCCGTTGTCGAACTGGAGGGTGCGCACGTCTTCCACAAACCGCTGCGCTTCAAAGACGACACCCGCCTCGGGCTCGGCGGCAAACGATGCCCCGTCGTACACCACCTGGTCGTGCCCGCCAATCTGGTTCACATACAGGATGGGCAGGCCGTGGCGGCGTGCGGCGTCGCCAAAAATCTGGTGACGCTGCTCGCGTTTGCCCGTGTGGCTGGGGCTGGCGTTGATGCTCACCACCAGGTCGGGCGCGGCGTCGCGCATGCGCTCGAAAGGGTTGGTGGCGTAGTCGGCGCCGTGGTCGTTCCAGCCGTCTTCGCAGATCAGCAGGCCCACCTGCGCGTTGCCCACACGCAGCACCTTGGCCACGTCCGGGCCGGGCTCGAAGTGGCGGCGCTCGTCAAAGATGTTGTACGTGGGCAGCAGCTGCTTGGCGTACTGCAGGCGCACAGCCCCGCCTTGCAGCACCAGCAGGCTGTTGTGCAAGCGCTTGCCGGGGCCGCGCGCGGGTGTGGGCGCGCCCACCACCCAGTGCAGTTGCGGAAGCTCGGCGGAGGCTTGCTGCAGCATGGCCAGGCCAGCCTCGATGCGTTGCTGAAAGCCGGTTTCCTCCAGCATGTCGCCGGGGTAGTAGCCGCACAGCGACAGCTCGCTGAACACGATGAGGTCGGCCTGCTCGCGCGCCGCCTGCTGCCCGGCGGCCACCATGCGGGCCACGTTGCCTTCGATGTCACCGACGGTGAAGTTGAGTTGGGCAAGGGTGATGCGGAGCATGGTGTCAGTCCTTCACGTTGAAAACCTGACGCAGATAGGCCAGGTAGGTTTCATCGTCGCACAGCGTCTTGCCGGGCGTGTCCGACAGCTTGGCCACGGGCTGCCCGTTGGCGCGCACCAGTTTCATCACGATGTTCAGCGGCTTGTGGTCCGCGCCCATGTCGTTGGTGAGGTTCGTGCCTATGCCAAACCCGAGCTGCGTGCGGTCGCCAAAGTGGCGGTACAGCATCAGGGCGCGCTCCAGGTCGAGGCCATCGGAGAACACCAGCCGCTTGGTGTGCGCGTCGATGCGCAGGCGGGTGTAGTGCGCGAGGGCCTTTTCGCCCCAGGCCACCGGGTCGCCTGAGTCGTGCCGCAGGCCGTCGAACAGCTTGGCGAAGTACAGGTCGAAGTCGGCCAGAAAGGCGTCCATGCCCACGGTGTCGGTCAGCGCAATGCCCAGGTCGCCCCGGTATTCCTGCACCCAGTCTTCGAGTGCGGCCTTTTGGAAGTCGCGCAGCCGCACGCCCAGCGCCTGGTAGGTCTGCAGGTATTCGTGCGCCATGGTGCCGATGGGCACCAGGCCCAGGTCGCGCGCCAGCAGCACGTTGCTGGTACCCTTGAACCACTGCGGTGTTTGTGTGGCAAAGGTCTGCACCACCTCGCGCTGCCAAGCTCCGCTGTAGCGGCGGCGCAGGCCAAAGTCGAACAGCTCGAACGGGTGGCGCAGCGTGGCCTGTTGCGCCAGTGCCTGCAGCTGCAACACCTTGGCGGCCAGCCGTGCGCGGCCGCTGGCGAGGGCCTGGGCCGCGTCAAAACGGCGGAAGTACAGCTCGTTGACGATGGCCAGCACAAAGATCTCGAAGCCCATCACATGCACCTGCGGGCCACGCGCCACGATGTGCAGTTGCTCGCCGTCGGCCCAGGCGCTGATGAAGCTGCGCTGGAACTGGAAGATGCGCAGAAAGTCCACGAAGTCGCTCTTGATGTAGCGCAGTCCGCCCACGTAGGCCAGCTCGCCCTGCGTGAAGCGCAGGGTGCACAGGTGGTCCAGCGCGGCGTTCACCTCGGGCAGCAGCTCGGCCAGCGGGTAGGCCGGGGTGTTGCGGCATACAAAGCGATATTCGCTTTGGGTTTGCGGGTGGCGGTGCAGCAGCGCCTGCCACATCGTGAACTTGTAGAGGTCGGTGTCGAGCAGACTGGTGATGACGGGGTTCATGATGTCGCTCCAAAATTTGTAGCTAATAGCGCTTTATGGATAAGCGCTAGAGCCTGATTTCATTCATATTGGCGAGCTGTGCACCGGCTGCGCGCATGGCGTCCAGAAACGCCCGGTGTTGCGCCTCGAAGCCGCCCACGGGGCTCATGCCATCGGTCAGCAGCACGATGCGGCTGGCTTGCCAGCCGGGCAACAGGCGGGGCAGGTGCTGCACGATGTGTTCGGTGGTCGAGCGCACGCAGTGGCTGCTGGCCTCGCCCGCAATCAGCAGCACATCGGCCTGGCCCAGCGACTGCAGCAGGGCGGTGTTCAGCGCGGTGCTTTCGTCGTCCGCGTCGGGCACCTCGGCCTCGATGGCGCTGTAGTGTTCCGTCCAGGGGTTGGTGCCCTTGAACACATTGCGCACCGCGCGCTGGCGCCGGAGCTGCCAGACCCCAAAGGCGGCCAGCACATCGGCGTGTATGCCATGACCCCAGCTGCCCACCTCGCAGTGCACGGGCCACACCATCAGCGTGTAGCGGCCCTGGGCTTCGAGTGCGTCCAGGTACTGCAGTGTGCGGGGCAGGGCAGCGGGGCTGCGCGGCGTGAAGTCGCCTGCGCGCACCTGGACAGCGGTGATGGGGGTGAAGGGTGCGACTTCGGCGCCCGTGCCGGTTTGCCAGAAGCCGGGGTGGGCAATGTCAAAACGCTGGTGCGAATCGAGCGTGACGGTGATGGTGTCCAGCGGGTCGCCCTGGCTGCCGATGAACTGCGCCAAGCGCAGCATATCGGCATGGGCACCGGCCACGGGCAGGGCGGGCGTGGTGCGCTGGCCGGTCAGCACATCGGTGGGTTGCCAGGCTACAGGTAGGTCGCAGAAATCGTTTTGGGGGTCGATCACCAGAAGCTGGACGTTGCGGGCCATGGTCTTCTCCTTTGTTGGTGACGCCAGTGTAATCTTGTTAGTAAAAAAAATAAACTAACTAAGTTGCAAAAGCATGTTTCTGCTTTGGAAGAGATTGTTGGTTGATATCCTGTTCGGTCATCCTTGTGACAAACTCAGCCCCATGACCGAAACTGCCGCCCCCGCCGTGATCTGTACCGTGGACGTGGTCTTGCTCACCCTGCAGCAGAACGTGCTGCAGGTCGCGCTGCAGCGGCGCGAGCGGCCTCCGTTTGCGGGGGCGCTGGCGTTGCCGGGGGGCTATATCCACGCCCAGGAGGATGCAGATGCCCATGCCAGCGCCTCCCGTGTGCTGCGCGAGAAAGCCGGTTTGCAAAGCCCCTATCTGGAGCAATTGGCCACGTTTTCCGGCCCGGTGCGCGACCCGCGTGGGTGGTCGATGGCCGTGGCCTACTGCGCCCTTGTATCGCCCGAGTTACTGGCATCGGCGCCCCTCACGCTGGTGCCGGTGGCCGAGCTGCCCGCGCTGCCGTTCGACCACCGCGCCATGGTCGACGCCGCCGTGGCTCGCGTGCGCAGCAAAAGCCAGTATTCGTCCATGCCCGTGCACCTGTGTGCCGAGCCGTTCACCCTGCCACAGCTGCAGTCCGTGTATGAAGCCGTGCTGGGCGAGCCCATCAACAAGGTGAGCTTTCGCCGCAAGGTGGACGAACTGGCCATGCTGGAGGCAGTGCCCGGAGCGCTGCAGACCGGCGGCGCCCACCGGCCCGCGCAGCTGTACCGGGTGCGCCCAGCCTACCGGCGCAACCTTTCGCTGAGCGCGCGGGGCCTGTAGCTGTTGGCACAGCACACAAACTATTGGACCGCTGCCTGGAAATCTGGCACAAACGCAAACTTTGTGTCCCACGAATGATGGGTGCGCGCCAGGCGGGCCGGGGTGGCCGCAGCTGCACCGCCAACAACAAGCCAGCCCGACGCTGGCGCCTGAGGGAAGTCCATGTCTTTGCGGCTCAAATTCAACCTGGTGCTGGCGGCGGTGCTGCTGGTGGCAGCGGCGGGTGCGGGGATCTACGTGCACCGCTTTTTGCAGCAGTCCGCCATCGAGGAGGTGCAGCACAACTCGCAGATCATGATGCACGCGGCCATGGCGATCCGGGACTACACCACCGAGCTCGTCAAGCCGCACCTGGACGTGACGCTGGCCGAAAAATTCCTGCCGCAGACCGTGCCCGCCTACGCCGCGACCGAGACGCTGCGCCGCCTGCAGAGCCGGTTTCCGGGCTACGAGTACAAGGAAGCGGTGCTCAACCCCACCAACCTGCGCGACCGCGCCAGCGAGTGGGAGGAGCGCATCATCAGCGACTTCCGCGAAGGCCGGGCCGATCTCAAGAAGGAGGCCACCGGCGAAGTGGGCGAGGGCATGCACCGCGCCATGTATGTGGCCCGCCCCATCACCATCAAGCAGGCCCAGTGCATGGCCTGCCACAGCACGCCGGCCGTGGCGCCGCCCACCATGCTCAAGGTCTATGGCGACAAGAACGGCTTTGGCTGGGGCATGAACGAGACGGTGGGCATCCAGGTGGTGAAGGTGCCGATGTACTTCCCGCTGGAGAAGGCGCGTCAGACCTTCAACACGGTGATGGCGGCGCTGGTGGGCAGCTTTGTGCTGCTGTTCGTCGGGCTCAACCTGTCGCTGTCGTCGCTGGTGATCGAGCCCATGGCGCGGCTCAACCGCAAGCTGGAAGACCTGGCCACCAAGGACTTCCTGACGGACCTGGTCAACCGCCGCCGCTTCTTTGAGAGGCTGGAGACCGAGATGGCCGACACCCGCATCAAGAAGGGCAGTCTGTCGGTGGTGATGTTTGACATCGACTTTTTCAAACGCATCAACGATACCTTTGGGCATGACTCGGGGGATGTGGTGCTCAAGAGCACGGCGCTGCGCGTGCGCGAACTGCTGCGGTCGTCCGACTGCGCAGCGCGTTTCGGGGGCGAGGAGTTCATCATCTTGCTCAAGGAAACCCCGGTGGACGCCGCCATGGCGATGGCCGAGGCGGTGCGCGCACGCATTGCAGGCGTTCCTTTCGACGCGGTGGGCCATGTCAGCGCCAGTTTTGGCGTGGCCACCTGGGACCACAAGGAAGACAGCCACGCCCTGATCAAGCGCGCGGACACGGCCTTGTACGTGGCCAAGTCCAGCGGCCGCAATTGCGTGGTGCAGGCCAAGGAAGCGGTGTGAGGGACGCAATCCCCTGCGGCGCTGCGCGCGGGGGGTGAGGATCAGGCCGGAGTCGCCTTGGCGTCCTCGTAATCTGCCCGGTAGCTCGCCGCCAGCGTGGTTTTCTGCTTCTCCGTCAGCAGCTTTCCAGCCATCTGGAAGAAGCGGTGTTCCTCTTCCTTCAGGTGGTGCTCCACCTTTTCGGCCAGCTTCTTGGCCAGTGGCAACCAGGCGGGGCTCGATGGTTCGGTCTCTTCGAGTGATTCCACCAGTTCGTCGATCTGGTGGTGCTCTGAAATGGCGTGGCGCGACAGGTCAATGCCCGCGTCGTGTGCCATCAGCGGCACATAAAAATGGCGGTCCTCGGCCATGGCATGGGCCGCCAGCTCGGTCTTGAGCTCGTCAAACAGCTCGCGCCGCTCGGGGGTGTCTCCGCTGGTTTCGGTGAGCGCGGTGTACAGCGCGCGCTGGCGCTCGTGGCTTTCACGCAAGGCTTCAAAGATGTTGGTGGTGTCGGTCATGGTGGGGTGTGTGGCGAATTTTTAGGCGGTTGCAAAGGTGCGGTGGACTACTTGAGCACCTTGCGCGCGGCACCCACGCCAATGGCGGCCAGCACGACAAACACCACGGCAATCACCAGGAACAGCACAAAAAGCACCTTGGCGATGCCCGCCGCGCCGGCGGCGACACCACTGAAACCCAGGGCTCCGGCCACGAGGGAGATCAGGGCAAAAATGATGGCGTACTTCAACATGGCGGTCGCTCCTTGCGGTGGATGTTCAGGCAGCGCGGGGCTGCGAAAGGGTGTGCAGGAACGATACCGACGGGACGTCGCCGCCGCCGTCAGTGTGGGCGGGCTGCGGGTGTAGGAGGGGGCCGCCCGCAGGGGCCGGCGTGGCGCGCCAAAAAGAAAAGCCGCAACGCGGAGCGTTGCGGCTTGGGCCTTGTGACTGCACAGCTAATCTTTTGGTCTCCGCTCACATTGCTGCGCAATATGAGCTTCGCCCACGTACGGCAAGCCGCGCGTGTCGCGCGGGGGGGCTTTACAGCCCCGCTGCTGCACGCAGTGCACCAGCCTTGTCCGTACCTTGGTCTCCGTTCACATCGCTTCCGCGATATGAACTGCGCCCGAAGACCGAAAACCGCGCTATCGCGCGGCGGGCTTTACAGCCCGGCGGCAGCACGCAGTGCCGCCGCTTTATCGGTCTTCTCCCAGCTGAACTCGGGCTCTTCGCGGCCGAAGTGGCCGTAGGCCGCCGTCTTTTCGTAGATCGGGCGCAGCAGGTCCAGCATCTGGATGATGCCCTTGGGGCGCAGGTCGAACTGCTCCTTCACCAGCGCGGCAATACGCTCGTCGGAGATCACCCCCGTGCCTTCGGTGTACACCGTGATGTTCATCGGCTCAGCCACGCCGATGGCGTAGGCCACCTGGATCTGGCACTGGCGCGCCAGGCCGGCAGCGACGATGTTCTTGGCCACGTAGCGGGCGGCGTAGGCGGCCGAGCGGTCCACCTTCGTTGGGTCTTTGCCGCTGAACGCACCGCCGCCGTGGGGGCAGGCGCCGCCGTAGGTGTCCACGATGATCTTGCGGCCGGTGAGGCCACAGTCGCCCTGGGGGCCGCCGATGACAAAACGGCCGGTGGGGTTGATCAGGTAGCGCGTGTTCTGCAGCCATTCCTTGGGCAGCACGGGCTTGATGATCTCTTCAATGATGGCTTCGGTGAACGAGGCCTTCATCTTGGTCTGGGTTTCGCTCTGGTCGGGGTGGTGCTGGGTGGACAGCACCACGGTGTCGATGCTGTGGGGCTTACCGTCCACGTAGCGCATCGTGACTTGCGACTTGGCGTCGGGGCGCAGGAACGGCAGGCGGCCGTCCTTGCGCAGCTGGGCCTGGCGCTCGACCAGGCGGTGCGCGTAGTAGATGGGCGCGGGCATTAGCTCGGGCGTCTCGTCGCAGGCATAGCCGAACATCAGGCCCTGGTCGCCGGCGCCGGTGTTCAGGTGGTCGTCGGACGCGTGGTCCACGCCCTGAGCGATGTCGTTGGACTGCTTGTCGTACGCCACGAGCACGGCACAGCCCTTGTAGTCGATGCCGTAGTCGGTGTTGTCGTAGCCGATGCGCTTGATGGTGTCGCGCGCCACCTGGATGTAGTCCACATGCGCGTTGGTGGTGATCTCGCCCGCCAGCACCACGAGGCCGGTGTTGGTCAGCGTTTCGGCGGCGACGCGGCTGCGGGGGTCTTGTTTAAAGATCGCATCGAGAATCGCATCCGAGATCTGGTCGGCCACCTTGTCGGGGTGGCCTTCGGAGACGGATTCCGAGGTAAAGAGAAAGTCGTTCGCCATTTGAATAAACTCCTGTGTTCCGGCATTTGGGGCGTTGCCCTCACCCCGAAGGAGCTTTGGCGAACGCTTTAGCAGATTTTTTTAACGTCGCCCTGCAAGTTGCTCATTTAACTCAGCGACCCCGCCATTTTAATGCCAGTCGTCTTTCGATTCTTTTCCGTATTTCCGCTGTGGTTGCTGCACATCATGGGTGCGGCGATGGGCTGGGTGGCTTTTTGTGCGTCGCCCACGTACCGGCGCCGGTTCCTGGCCAACTCGACGTTGGCCGGTTATTCGTTCAGCGCCGTCCGTGCAGCCGTGGCCCATGCCGGCCGCATGGTGGCCGAGCTGCCGCGCCTGTGGCTGGGTGCACCGATGCCCTGTCGCATCGAAGGCGAGGCCTGTGTGGAGCAGGCCTACGCAGCCGGGCGCGGCATTCTGTACCTCACGCCGCACCAGGGTTGTTTCGAGTTGTCGGCACAGGCCGCCGCCCGGCGCTGGAGCGCCGAGCGCGGCCCCATCACCGTGCTGTACCGCCCCGCCCGCCAGGCCTGGCTGGCCAAGGTGATGGAGACCGCGCGCAACCGCCCCGGCATGCTGGCCGTGCCCACCACGCTGGCGGGTGTGCGGCAGATGATCAAGGCCCTGCGCCGAGGCGAGGCCGTCGGCCTGCTGCCGGACCAGGTCCCGCCGGATGGGCAGGGCCAATGGGCGCCGTTTTTTGGCCGCGATGCCTACACCATGACCCTGGCCGTGCGGCTGGCGCAGCAGACGGGTGCCGCCGTGGTGCTGGTGCGCTGCGAGCGCCTGCCCTGGGGACGGGGTTTTGTCACCCATTTCGAGCCGCTGGCGCAACCGCTGTCGGACCAGTTGGACGTTGCCGTTGTGCAGATCAACCAGGCCATGGAACACCTCATTCGCCAATGCCCCGCGCAATACCTTTGGGGCTACGCCCGCTACAAGCAGCCCCGTGCCGAGGCCGCGAACCCTGCAGGGGTGGCCGCATGATGGGGCGGCTGGGGGTGTGGTTCATGCGGGTGCTGGCGCGCCTGCCGCTGCCGGTGCTGCGCGGCATGGGCTGGCTGATCGGGCGCGTCCTGTTCGTGCTGGCCGGGCCGCGCCGCCGCGTGGCGCTGCGCAATCTGGCCTTGTGTTACCCCGAAGCCACCGAGCCCCAGCGCCGCGCCTGGGCGCAAGAGACTTTTGTCGTGTTCTGCCAATCCTGGCTGGACCGCAGCTGGCTGTGGTTTGCGCCACGGGATGTGGTGCTGGACCGGGTCAAGCTCACTGGCGCATTGCAGGAGCTGGAGGGCGACACCCCCACCATCATCTTCGCGCCCCACTTCTACGGCATGGATGCAGGGGGCTCGGCGCTCACGCTGCACACGCCGCGCGCGTTCACCTCGATCTTCTCCACCCACCCCGACCCGGCCGTGGACGCGTGGTTCCGCGAGGGGCGCCAGCGCTTTGGCGATGTGCGCATGCTCAACCGCAACGACGGGGTCAAACCCATCATTGCCAACCTGCGCAAGGGAGGCCTGCTGTACCTGTTGCCGGACATGGACTTTGGCCGCAACGACTCGCTTTTCGTGCCGTTCTACGGCGTGCAGGCCGCCACTGTGCCGTCGCTCTCGCGGTTTGCACGCCTGGGGCGGGCCAAGGTGATCGCCATGGTCACGCGCCTCACGCCCACGGGGTACTGCGCCGAGATCTCGCCCGTCTGGGCCGGTTACCCCACGGACGACGCCGAGGCCGATACCGCCTTGATGAACACGCGGCTGCAAAGCTACATCGACGTGTCGCCCGGCCAGTACTACTGGGTGCACAAGCGCTTCAAGACACGGCCCGAGGGCGAGCCGTCTTTTTACGCCTAAAAATTTGAATCAAATGGGCTACTGGCGCTTGCCCATCAAGCGCTGGTAGCTATTGTTTTGATTGCAAAAAGCGCTGTAGCTCCATGGCCACGCGCTCGGGGTGCTCGTGCACGATCCAGTGCGACGCCTTCTCCACCTGGCGCAATTGCAGCTGCGGCACCCAGCCCGGCAGGCCGTCGAGCAGGCCGGGCAGCAGCGCCGGGTCGTCCATGCCCCACAGCACCAGCGTGGGCAGTGTCACCGTCAGCATCGATTCGGGCAGGGTGATGGCCTGGGCGCCCGGGTCATTCCCATCTTCTGTCTGTCGCGGCGGGCGCAGGGGGCTGGCGCGGTAGTAATTGCAGGCGCCGGTCAGGCCCTGCTGCCAGACGGCGCGGTACTGGGCGCGCACGCTGTCGGTCAGCCACGCGGGGGCGCTGCCGTCCGGGGCGTTGAAAAAAGCAAACAGGCGGCGGAAGTCGTCTTCGGCCAGCAGTGCCTCGGCATCCGGCCTGCACAAAAAATGCATGTACTGGCTGCCCGCCTGCTGGGCGGGGTTGTGCTGCAGTTCGCGCAAGAAGGCGCCGGGATGCGGGGAGTTGATGATGGCCAGCCGTTTCATCAATTGCGGCTGCTGGTTGGCCAGGTTCCAGGCCACGGCGCCGCCCCAGTCGTGCGCCACCAGGCATTCCAGTGCGCCGCCAGGGCATTCGTGGGCAATCAGCGCCACCAGGTCCTGCACCAGGTGTTTGGCGCGGTAGGCGTCCACCTCGGCCGGGCTGCTGGAGGGGCCAAAACCGCGCAGATAGGGTGCCACGCAACGGTAGCCGCCGTTTTCCGGCCGGGAAAAATGCAGCAGCAGCTCGTCCCAGATGAAGGCACCCTCGGGGAAACCGTGCAAAAAAAGCAGCACCGGGCGGCCTGCCACGCCGCTCACGCGGCAGTGGAGGGTAGTTCCGTGGGGCAGGGGGGTCGACAGGTTTTGGATCATGGCGCTATGCATTTAATAGCTAATAGCGCTTGATGGGTAAGCGCTAGGGCCTAATTTGACTGAATATCCTCAGAATCATCGAGCGGTGGGGGCTCATCCGTGGGGGCCGGGTCTGCATCCATCGGCCCTTGCGCCGGGTGCGCCCACTGCCACAGCAGCTGTGCCACCTCGTCCACGCCTTGTTTCTTGAGGGCCGAGAACATCATCACCTCTCCGCCGGCCGCGTTCAGTCGCGTAATCGACAGGATCTTGGCTTGCTCCGAGCGTGTGAGCTTGTCCGCCTTGGTCAGCACGATGAGGAATTTCAGGCCTTCCTCGACCCGTGGGCGCAGCACTTCAAGCAGGGCCTCGTCCAGCTCGGTCAACCCCAGCCGGGGGTCGCACAGCAAGACGATGCCGGTGAGCCCGGGGCGGCTGACCAGATAATTGACCATCACCTGCTGCCAGCGCACCTTGTCGGAGCGCGACACCTTCGCGTAGCCGTAGCCCGGCAGATCAGCCAGGACCGCATCGGTCACGCCGTGCTTGCCCAGAGAGAAAAGGTTGATGTGCTGCGTGCGCCCAGGCCTTTTGGAGGCAAAGGCGAGCTGCTTTTGCTGCGTGAGCGTGTTGATGCAGGTGGATTTTCCCGCGTTGGAACGGCCCACAAAAGCGATCTCGGGCACGTGGATGGGCGGCAGGTGGTGCAGCTGCGCGGCCGTGGTCAGGAACCTGGCTGTGTGCATCCAGCCCATGGCGATCTTGGCGTCGGGAGCGGGCGGAAGGGAGCCAGCAACTGGCGCGGTAGAGGTGGTCGTCATGGGGAATTGGGCTACGAGGAAGCCTCATTGTAGAATCGCGAGGTTTTGCGCACATAAACACAGACCCTCGATATGAAGTTGCTCGCCTCTTTGCTGACGGCTGCCGCACTGGCAGCACCTGTTTTTTCGGCCTATGCGGCGGGCGATGCCCCCAAAGCGGCCAAGCCGGATCTCGTCAAGGGCGAGGCCAGCTACACCGCAGTGTGTGCCGCCTGCCACGGCGCCGATGGCAACTCGGCCATTGCGGCCAACCCCAAGCTGTCGCAGCAACACCCCGAATACCTGGTCAAGCAGCTGCAGGAATTCAAGTCCGGCAAGCGCAACAACGCCGTCATGAAGGGTTTTGCCACCGCGCTGTCGGATGACGACATGAAGAACATTGCGTACTGGGTGGCTTCCAAGTCTGCCAAACCCGGTTTCGCCAAGGACAAGGACCTTGTCTCCCTGGGCGAGCGCATTTACCGCGGCGGCATTGCCGACCGCCAGATCGCTGCCTGCGCTGGTTGCCACAGTCCCAACGGTGCGGGCATTCCCGCCCAGTACCCCCGCCTGTCGGGCCAGCACGCCGACTACACGGTGGCCCAGCTCAACACCTTCCGCGATGGCTCGCGTGCCAACAGCATCCAGATGACGCAAGTGGCCGCCAAGCTGAACGACAAGGAAATCAAGGCCGTGGCGGACTACATTGCCGGTCTGCGCTGATTGATTTGATTTTCGTCAATCTTGTGGTCCCTCTGGTCGGGCTGCACGGAACCTACCGCCAATAACAATCCCAAAAAGGGCGGGCCCATCGCACAGATGGTCCCGCCCTTTTCCTTTCCCTCTTTCGCGCGTTTTCGCCTCTCCTTCTTCCATCCATGTCCGACCTCACCCAAGGCCTTCGCATCCAGTCTGGCTCCCGGGCCTGGCGCGCCGGGATCGAGCTGCTGTCCTCCATGCGGTTCGCTATCTCGCTGCTGACGGTGATCTGCATTGCCTCGGTGATCGGCACGGTGCTCAAGCAGCACGAGCCCGCGGTCAACTACGTCAACCAGTTCGGCCCCTTCTGGGCCGAGCTGTTTGGCGCCATCCAGCTCAATGCGGTGTACAGCGCCTGGTGGTTCCTGCTCATCCTGGCGTTTCTGGTGATCAGCACTTCGCTGTGCATCGCCCGCAACACGCCCAAGATCCTCATCGACCTCAAGGTCTACAAGGAGAACATCCGCGAACAAAGCCTCAAGGCGTTTCACCACAAGGCAGAGGCTGAACTCAGCGGTTCCGCAGAGGCCGAGGCGCGCCGCATCGGTACGCTGATGGCCGGCGGTGGCTGGAAGGTGCGCCTGCAGCAGCGCGATACGGCCGCAGGCCCCGGCACGGGCTGGATGGTGGCGGCCAAGGCGGGTGCTGCCAACAAGCTTGGCTACATCGCCGCGCACAGCGCCATCGTGCTGGTGTGTGTGGGCGGTCTGCTGGACGGCGACCTCATCGTGCGCGCACAGATGCTGCTGGGTGGCAAAACCCCTTACCAAGGCGGTGGGCTGATTGCCGACGTGAAGCCCGAGCACCGGCTGTCCGAACGCAACCCTACCTTCCGGGGCAACCTGCTGGTGGCTGAAGGCACGCAGTCGAGCACAGCCATCCTGAACCAGTCCGATGGCGTCCTGCTGCAGGACCTGCCGTTTGCCATCGAACTCAAGAAGTTCATCGTGGAGCATTACTCCACCGGCATGCCCAAGCTGTTCGCCAGCGAGATCGTCATCCATGACAAGGCCACGGGCGAGAAGATTCCGGCGCGTGTGGAGGTGAACCACCCGGCCAGCTACAAAGGCATCGAGATCTACCAGTCGAGCTTTGACGACGGTGGCTCGCACCTCAAGCTGCGTGGCGTGCCCATGGTGGCCGGAGCCAAGCCTATTGAGGTGGAAGGAGTGGTGGGCAACTCCACCCAGCTGACCAACAACGGGGGCGCTCCGGGCAGCGGCACGCTGACGCTGGAATTCACGGCGTTGCGCACCATCAATGTCGAGAACTTCGGGGGCGCAGGCCCCGGAGGCAGCGGTGTGGATGTGCGCAAGGTGGACCTGCGCGAGTCGGTGGAGTCCCGCCTGGGCGCTGCCAACAAGACCGTCACCAAAAAAGAGCTGCGCAACGTGGGCCCCAGCGTGAGCTACAAGCTGCGGGACGCTGCGGGCCAGGCGCGCGAGTTTCACAACTACATGCTGCCCGTGGACACGGGCGACGGCGTGCCGGTGTTTCTGCTGGGTGTGCGCGAAACCCCTGCGGAGCCGTTCCGGTACCTGCGGGTGCCGGCCGATGACAAGGGGAGCATGGACGGTTTCATGCGCATGAAAGCGGTGTTGGCCGATCCCGAAGCGCGCGAACAGGCGGTGCGCCGCTATGTGGCACAGGCCATCGATGCCTCGCGTACCGACCTGGCCGAGCAGCTGCAGCAATCGGCGTCGCGGGCCTTGGCGCTGTTCGCGGGCCGGGGCATGGTGGATGGCAAACCCACCGGGGGCTTGCAGGCGGTGTCGGACTTTATGGAAGCCAATGTGCCCGAAGCCGAGCGCGCACGGGCGGGCGAGGTGCTGGTGCGCATTCTGAACGGCACGCTGTTCGAGGTGGCACAGCTTTCGCGCCAGCGTGCCGGCCTGCCGCCGCTGCCACAAGACGACCAGACCCAGGGTTTCATGACCCAGGCGGTCCTTTCTCTGTCCGACGCGCAGATCTACCCCGCGCCGCTGGCGTTTGAACTCAAGGACTTCACCCAGGTGCAGGCCAGCGTCTTCCAGGTGGCCCGAGCCCCTGGCAAGAATGTTGTCTATCTGGGTTGTGCCTTGCTGATCCTGGGCGTTTTTGCCATGCTCTACGTGCGCGAACGGCGGGTCTGGGTCTGGGTGGCGCCACAGGGTGGTCGCACCCACGCCACCATGGCCTTGTCCACCAATCGCAAGACCATGGACGGCGACCAGGAGTTTGTCCAGCTTGCACAGAAACTGATCGGGGCATCGCCCCGCGAAGGCACCGCATGAATACCGCGACTTCTTCCTCCACGGCCACCACGATCACCCTGAACGAGGGGTTCTTCGCCCGCCGCAACTGGTTCGACTGGCTGTTTGCCGCCATCGTGGCAGTGGGGGGCTTGTATGCCCTGCAGCGCTACGGCAGCTACATGGATGGGTACGAAAAAGGCATCCTGCTGGGGGCCATTCCGTGCACCATCTGGCTGGGCTGGTTCTGGCGCCCGCTGCGCGCGTTGATGCTGGTCGTGGCGGCCGTGGCCCTGTTGGCCATCGGCCTCTACCAGCAAGATGGTGCGGGCAGCCTGGCGCGGGCCGACACGGTGTTCGGCCTCAAGTACTTCCTGTCCAGCCAGTCCGCCATCCTGTGGATGAGCATGCTGTTCTTCATGAGCACCATCTTCTACTGGGTCGGCATGTTCTCGCGCGGAGAGGGCAAGACCATGAGCATGCTGGGCTCCCGCATTGCGTGGGTGGCTGTGGCCATGGCGCTCATCGGCACGCTGGTGCGCTGGTACGAGAGTTATCTCATCGGCCCGGACATCGGCCACATCCCGGTGAGCAACCTGTATGAAGTGTTCGTGCTGTTCTGCTGGATGACGGCGGCGTTCTACCTGTACTACGAACAGCAGTACGACACGCGGGCACTGGGCGGCTTTGTGATGCTGGTGGTCAGTGCGGCCGTGGGCTTTCTGCTCTGGTACACCGTGGTGCGCGAAGCGCACGAGATCCAGCCCCTGGTGCCGGCCTTGAAGAGCTGGTGGATGAAGCTGCACGTGCCCGCCAACTTCATCGGCTACGGCACCTTTGCACTGGCCGCCATGGTGGCCTTTGCCTACCTGATCAAGCAGCAGGCCACTGAAACCCGCTGGTACAAGCTGGCCCCGCTGTGGCTGCTGGGCGTGGTGCTGTGCTTCGAGCCCATCGTCTTCCGCCAGGGTGCCACCGAGAACGGCGGCAGCTATTGGATGGTGTACTTCGGCATCTCCGCACTCATCGTCGCGGGCATCTTGCTGGGCCGCAAGCGCATCGCGGCGCGCCTGCCGTCGTTCGAGATCCTCGACGACGTGATGTACAAGTCCATCGCCGTGGGCTTTGCGTTCTTCACCATCGCCACCGTGCTGGGCGCCCTGTGGGCGGCCGAGGCGTGGGGCGGCTACTGGAGCTGGGACCCGAAGGAGACTTGGGCGCTGATTGTCTGGCTGAACTATGCCGCCTGGCTGCACATGCGCCTCATGAAGGGCCTGCGTGGCACCGTGTCCGCCTGGTGGGCGCTGGTGGGCCTGGCGGTGACCACGTTCGCGTTTCTGGGTGTGAACATGTTCCTGAGCGGCTTGCACAGCTACGGCACGTTGTGATGCAGTGACGGGGATGCCGGGCATAGGGGGCAGGGCAACAACTATTGCGTCTTCGGTGTAACCTGAGCGGTCCAGGGAACGAACTAACAGTTGTCCTGCTCTACCGCCGCAGCTGTTTCAACCAGACCATGACCGGAGCCTCCCATGCTGATTCCATCGCGCGATTCGGGTTTTAACCACCCCCACTCCTCCGAAATCACGCCCCGCACGGTCTACGAAGACCGGCGCCAGATGCTCCGGCTGATGGCGGGCGGTGCGGCGGGTGCCGCGCTCGCCGCGTGGGCGGGCCGCGAGGCGCTGGCCCAGCAGGCGCAGGTGGTGCGGCCCAACAAGCTCGCCGCGCTGGCGGGCGCCAAGTCCACCGTGGCCGGGGCGGTCTCGATGGAGAAGCTCACCGACTACAAGGACGCGAGCACCTACAACAACTTCTATGAGTTCGGCACCGACAAGGCCGACCCTGCACGCAACGCCCATACCCTCAAGACCACCCCCTGGACGGTGGAGGTTGAGGGCCTTGTCAAGAAACCGGGCAAGTACGGCATCGAAGACCTGATCAAGCTCAGCGCACAGGAAGAGCGCATCTACCGCCTGCGCTGCGTGGAGGGCTGGTCCATGGTCATCCCCTGGGTGGGCTACTCGCTGGCAGAACTCATCAAACGTGTGGAGCCACAAGGCAGCGCCAAGTATGTGGAATTCGTGACGCTGGCGGACAAGGCGACGATGCCTTTTGTGGGCTCTCGTGTGCTGGACTGGCCCTATGTGGAGGGTCTGCGCATGGACGAGGCGATGAATCCTCTGACGCTTCTGGCCTTTGGCATGTATGGCGAGGTGCTGCCCAACCAGAACGGCGCGCCCGTGCGCCTGGTGGTGCCGTGGAAGTACGGTTTCAAGAGCGCCAAGAGCATTGTCAAGATCCGCTTTGTCGAGAAGGAGCCTGGCACGGCCTGGAACAAGGCGGCCAAGCAGGAATACGGTTTCTACTCGAACGTGAACCCCGAGGTGGACCACCCCCGCTGGAGCCAGTCCACCGAGCGGCGCATCGGCGAAGACGGCCTGTTCGCGAAAAAGCGCAAGACGCTGATGTTCAACGGCTACGAAGCCCAGGTGGGCCAGCTCTACGCGGGCATGGACCTCAAGAAGTTCTACTGATCGCCGTACGCCCTTTTTGCTCTTTTTTCTTCCGCTCGGGCTTTGTTCTGGTGGCAGAAGCGGGCACGGATCGCCATGCGCAAACTTTTGCTCCATCCCGCCGCCAAGCCTGTGGTCTTTGTGCTGTGCCTGTTCCCGCTGGTGTGGCTGGTCTACGCCACGGCGGCCAACGAACTGGGCGCCAACCCGGCCGAAGCGCTGATCCGCGCCACCGGCGATTGGACACTGCGTGCCCTGTGCCTGGTACTGGCCATCACGCCACTGCGCGTGATCACCTCCACACCCCAGCTGGCGCGCTTTCGGCGCATGCTGGGTTTGTTCGTGTTCTTCTACGGCCTGCTGCACCTGCTGAGCTACGCATGGTTCGACATGGGCTTTGACGTGCCGGACATCGTGCGCGACATCGTCAAGCGGCCGTTCATCCTGGTGGGGTCTTTGGCGCTGCTGCTGCTCACGCTGCTTGCCGCTACATCGTTCAACCGCGCCATCAAAGCACTGGGCGGGAAGCGCTGGCAGGCATTGCATCGCAGCGTGTACGCAGTGGCGGGGCTGGCCATCCTGCACTTCTTTTGGATGCGTGCTGGCAAGAATGACTTTGGCGAGGTGGCGGTGTATGCGCTGGTTCTTGCAGCCCTGCTGGGCTGGCGGTTATGGCACCGCATGCGCAAGCGGCAGGCGGTGCCGGGCGCAGCGGGTGCAAAGGTGTCGGGCGCGCGCGCACGGTAGTCTCTGTGTGGGATTTGCTTCAAAAATAATAGCTAATAGCGCTTGATGGACAAGCGCTAGAGGTGAGTTTTACTCGAATTTATGGTGCCTGCAGTTATCGCTCAGGTCCCGGGCGCGTCTGCCGGGTCACGGGGTCGATGTAACCGGTGGGAATCTGGTAGGACCGATCGTCGAACAGGTCGATGCCACACATGAGGTTCTCGATCCAGGTGAAGAAATCACTGATCGCCTGCTTGCCCATGATGGGTGCGCCATGCTGCGGCACCAGCATGGAAATATCCAGTTGCCGCACCATGCGGACCCACAGCCGCAAGATCTTGTTGGAGACCATATAGCGGCGGTGAAACCCCTCCATGCGCGGGATGTGGGCCTTGAGCTCGGTCACCGGCACGCGCGCCTCGGCGCCCGACATCATGGACACGCCCAGGTCGCCGGTGAAGAGGATGCGGCTCACCGGGTCATAGAAGTGGAAGTTGCCCTCGGAATGCATGAAATGCGCGGGCAGCAGCACCAGTTCATGGCGGCCCAGAGGCAGGTGACCGCCACTGTCGGGCACGCCGATGACGCGGTTCTCCGTCTTGCCCACCTTCGTGAAATGGGGGGCAAAACGTTCCCAGACGCGCGAGATCACCAGGTCGGCCTTGGTGCTCGTCATCCAGCGGTCCAGCGAGGCAATGATGTCTGGATCGGCGTGTGAGGCGATGAGGTACGAAAGCTTGTGTGGTGGGAAATGTTTGGTCATTCCCATGAACAGCTCGTTGAAAGCCAGGTTGCCACCGGGGTCGATGATGGCGCCGGTATCGTCGTCCACGATCAAGAACTGATTGGCCTGAACGGCCTGGCCGTCTTCCTCGATGAGGTCGGTGAACATCAGGCAAGCGTGGTTCTTGTCGCGGTAGAGTTCGAGGGCCATGGCCATCCTGCGGTGCAATAAAGCACGAACTGTACGATTGACCCTGCGAGGCCTCCTTGATAGAAATCAAGTGCCTTGGGTATTGGCCGCCGGAGCGGGCGCCCCGGTCCGTCTGCCGCGTTTTAGCGCGGCGCAGAGGCTGCGTTTGCGGGGGCCTCGGCGGGGGCGGAGGTTCCGACGTTGGGGGTCAGCGTCTGGGGCAGCGTGGCACGCTGCGCGGCCGCCGGGCCACTGGGCAAATGCAGAGGGCCCCGTTGACCGCAACCTGCAAGGGCTGCCGCACTGGCAGCAAGGACAAGCGTCCTGACTAGAATTTGGGAAGCTTTCAACATGCGCAAATTGTAATGACCGACCTCGAATTCATGGACCACGCTGAAAAACTGCTCCTCGCCGTCGAGCGCAGCTGTGATCGCATCAACGATGCGACGGATGCCGATGTGGACGCCCAGCGTTCCGGGGGCATGGTGACACTGACCTTTCCCAACCGTTCCCAGATCGTTATCAATCTGCAAAAGCCGCTGCACGAGGTCTGGATGGCAGCCCGGTCCGGTGGATACCACTACCGTTTTGACGGCCAGGCCTGGCAGGACACCAAAGGTGCCGGCGAGTTCTTTGACTGCCTGAGCCGCGACGCAGCCCGGCAAGCGGGATTGCCGCTGGAGTTTTCGGCCTGAACCTCTGCCCGGGTGGCACAAGTAGCTTAGAGCCTGTTTACGATCTCGCCCGATTTCGCTCCAACCCTTCGGGCAGAGGTCTTGGTGGGCGGTCTGCGGCGTTGCGGTATCCACTGTGCACCCGCGCCTAGCATCCCATCCCGCCAGGACCGCTGCGCGACCCCCGCGAGATCGTAGATAGGCTCTTGGGCCGTTTGCAGAACTCGCGGTCCCGTCAGTTGCGGAAGAGATCCAGGATACGGTTTCGCTCTTCCGTCGGGGGTGGTGCGTGCGGCGCAACTGCAGGTGATGCCGAGCGGTCATCCAGGCCCACACTTGGAATACCGCTGTTGCGTGCATATTCCTCGTAAAACCATTCCCCGCCCACATTCACCACGCCAGCAGGCACCGTGGGCTCCATGACGGGTACGCCCTTGAGCGCGCGCTCCATGAAGCTGATCCACACCGGCAGACTGAGACCGCCACCTGTTTCGCGGCTTCCCAGATTGCGTGGGGTGTCATAGCCAATCCAGGTCACCGCAGCGATCGTGGGCTGATAGCCAGCAAACCATGCGTCCACAGAGTCGTTGGTGGTCCCCGTCTTTCCGTAGAGATCTGGCCGTTTCAGCGTGGCTTGAGCCCGCGCGGCGGTGCCCGACCGGGTCACCTCCTGCAAAAGGCTGTTCATGACGAAGGCATTGCGGGCATCAATTGCACGCGGTTGCTCGGAGGTGACTGGCGGAGTGGTCTCGGAGATGACGCGGCCCTTGTGGTCGGTGACCTTGGCGATCAACCAGGGGTTCACGCGATACCCGCCGTTGGCAAACACGGAGTACGCCGTGGCCATCTGGAGGGGGGTAACGGAGCCAGCACCCAGGGCCATCGTGAGGTAGGCAGGGTGCTTCTCCGCATCGAAGCCAAAGCGGGATACCCACTCCTGTGCGGTCTTGGGCCCCACGGCCTGCAAGATGCGAATCGAGATCATGTTCTTGGACTTGGCGAGACCTGTGCGCATGCTCATCGGGCCGTCATACTTTCCATCGTAGTTCTTGGGTTCCCATGGCTGGCCACCCGTCACACCTGCATCAAAGAACAGAGGGGCATCGTTGATGACCGTGGCGGGCGTGAACCCCTTCTCCAGTGCTGCGGAGTAGATGAAAGGCTTGAAGCTCGACCCGGGCTGGCGCCATGCCTGGGCGGCGTGGTTGAACTTGTTCTTGTCGAAGTCAAAGCCGCCCACCAGGGCCCGGATGGCTCCGCTGCGCGGGTCCAATGCCACCAGGGCGCCTTCCACTTCGGGGAGCTGCGTAATTTCCCAGGCGTTCTTGGGTGTCTTCACCACCCGGATCACGGCGCCGCGGCGGATCTTGATATTGGGTGGCGCCTTGTCACTCAGGCCAGATTGCGCGGGTTTCAGGCCGTCGCCGGTGATTTCGAGCGTATCGCCGCTGGCGCGGGCTGCCACGATCTTGCGGGGCGAGGCCTCCAGGACGACGGCGGAGAGGACATCGCCGTTGTCCGGGTGATTGGCCAGCGCGTCATCAATGGCGTCTTCGACTTCCTGGGCGGCAGTCGGCAAAACCACAAACTTCTCTGGGCCGCGGTATTGCTGGCGGCGCTCGTAGTCCATGATGCCCCGGCGCAGCGCCCCGTACGCAGCCTCTTGCTCTGCCGCATTGAGGGTCGTGTAGACGTTGAGTCCGCGTGTGTAGGCTTCGTTGCCATACTGCGTGAAGATCAACTGGCGCGCCATCTCGGCGACATACTCTGCGTGAATTCGGGTGTTGTCCGGGCCGGAGCGGATTTTGAGTTCTTCCTTCTTGGCGCCTGTGGCCTGCTCGACGGTGATGAAACCGTTTTCTTCCATGCGCTCAATGATGTAGAGCTGCCGGGACCGCGCCCGTTTCGGGTTGCTGATAGGGTTGTATGCGGAGGGTGCTTTGGGAAGGCCCGCCAGCATGGCCGCTTCAGCCACCGACACAGATTTCAGGGGTTTGCCAAAATACGCTTCTGACGCAGCCGCAAAGCCATATGCACGGTTGCCCAAGTAAATCTGATTCATGTAAATCTCAAGAATCTGATCTTTGGTCAGTAAATGCTCCAGCTTGAATGTCAGTAAGATTTCGTAAATTTTGCGTGTAAATGTTTTCTCTGAGGAGAGGTAAACATTGCGCGCCACCTGCATTGTGATAGTGGAGGCGCCCTGGCTCTTCACACGGCCGAGGTTGGCCAAACCCGCGCGAATAACCCCTTTGTAGTCAACTCCACCGTGCTGAAAGAAGCGGGCATCCTCAATGGCCAATACCGCGTCTTTCATGACTTGGGGAATTTCTCCGATGGGGGTGAGATTGCGACGCTCCTCGCCGAATTCGCCCAGCAGAGCGCCTTCGGCAGAGTAGACGCGCAACGGCAGCTTGGGCCGGTAGTCCGCGAGATCAGAGACATCTGGCAGGTTCGGATAAGCCACGGCCAATGCCACAGCGATGGTCAATGCGACCCCTAACGCGGCTGCGGTTGCAAGTCCTGCCATCCAGAGGGCGGCGCGTACAAGCCAGCGGAGCCACGTGGCGCGCGCAGGAGCGGAGGAGGAGTCCGGCTTGTCAGAGGACTTTGATGAAGAGGGCGGCATATCGCTCCGAAGGGGTAAGAGCGCCCATTATAAAAATGTCCGCTCCCCGGCTCTAAAAATCGCAATGCGCCGTCCGTGCCTGGGCGCCAAAAGGCGCCCCACCGTCGCCGAACGGTGTTGCAAGCCATCCAAAAATCGTCTGCTTTTGGCAACGCTCCGCAAGTGTTACGCGGGGAAAAATCTTTGCTGGAGAACTATCTTACTGATAGCATTCATGTGAAGTGTTAAGTTTTGTTGCCTCATTTTGGCAAGTTACAGGGGACCAATCTTGAGCTCAATGGGGTCTTTGTTCAGTCGCCAGTCTCCGCCACTGCTGGGAATCGACATCAGCTCCTCCAGTGTCAAACTGGTGGAACTCGGGCGCGATAAAGCGGGCGGCTTGGTTCTCGAGCGCTGCGCGATCGAACCGCTGGAGCGTGGCTGGATTACAGATGGCAACATCGAAAAATTCGACGAAGTGGCGGATGCATTGCGTCGCCTGGTCAAGAAAAGTGGCACGCGGACCAAGAACGTTGCCTTGGCGTTGCCACCCTCGGCGGTCATCACCAAGAAGATCACGTTGCCAGGCGGCATGACCGAGCAAGAACTCGAAGTTCAGGTCGAATCGGAGGCCAATCAGTACATTCCTTTTTCGCTTGACGAAGTGAGTCTGGATTTCTGCGTGATCGGGCCCAGCAAAAATGCGCCAGGCGATGTAGACGTTCTCATTGCCGCGTCACGGCGTGAAAAAGTCCAGGACCGCCAAGGGTTGGCGGAAGCAGCTGGCCTTAAGCCTGTGGTGGTTGACATTGAATCCCACGCTTCTCGATTGGCCGCAGGGCGCTTGATAGAGGCGTTGCCCAAGAAAGGCGTAGACGCAATGGTCGCGCTTTTTGAGGTGGGAGCACTCACTACCAGCATGCAGGTCATTCGCAACGAAGAAGTGATGTACGACCGTGACCAAGCCTTTGGTGGAGCCCAGCTGACCCAGTTGATCGTCCGTCAATACGGTTTCTCGGTGGAAGAAGCTGAAAGTAAAAAGCGAAATGGCGATCTTCCAGAAGACTATCAATCTGCCGTGCTTCGGCCGTTTGTCGACAGCATGGCCCAGGAGATTGGTCGTGCTCTGCAGTTCTTCTTCACTAGTACGCCCCATAACCGTGTGGATCACATCATGCTCGCTGGCGGTTCGGCGCCACTGCCTGGTTTGACGGAAGCTGTTACCCAGCAAACGGGCTTTGCTTGCAGTGCAGTCAATCCGTTTGATGGGATGGAAATTGGAAGTTCCGTTCGTTTGAAAAAAATGGTGCGTGAAGCGCCATCCTATTTGACCTCGTGCGGTCTGGCCATGCGGAGGTTCCTGCAGTGATTTTGATCAATTTACTTCCTCACCGGGAAGCTGCGCGCAAGCGTCGAAAGGAAGCCTTTCAGGCGACGATGTTCGCTTCCTTTCTGATTGGCCTCGCCATCGCTGGCGCGGTCTATTGGTGGTTCCAGATGATGATCACCGCTCAGCAAGAGCGCAATACATTCCTTCAAAGCGAAATTAAAGTCCTTGAAGAACAAATCAAGGAAATTGCAACCATTGAAGACGAGATTGCTGCTTTGCGGGCTAGGCAGAAAGCTGTAGAAGATCTTCAGTCTGATCGCAACCTCCCTGTTCACTTGCTCAATGAGCTTGTACGCCAGATACCGGAGGGAGCGTACGTGACGAGTATTAAGCAAACTGAGCAGGTTATCGCCATGCAAGGTGTTGCTCAGTCTAACGAGCGTGTTTCAGAAATGCTCCGGAATTTGACTGATAACACTCCTTGGTTGTCTAAGCCGGAATTGGTGGAAATTGTGGCGAGTAATATTGCACTGACGTCTAGGGATCAGCGTCGAGTGTCTACGTTCAATTTGCGGTTTCGCCTGATGCGAACTGGTGAAGCGCAAAAGATCAAAGATTCCGCCAGTGCGGCGATTGGAAAATAACATGGCAAAAAAATCAAAGAAAGATATTGATTTCGTTGCCTTGCAGGAAAATATCTCCAGGCAATTTCGAAATTTAGATCCTAAAGATCCTTCTTTGTGGCCTATAGCTCCGAAGATTTTACTATGCATTTTTATTGCCGTTATTGTGGCGGCAGCTCTTTGGTTTGCCAAGATCAGTGAATATGAAGTTGAACTTGCCACAGAAGTTGCAAAAGAACAGACTCTTCGCCAAGACTATCAGGCTAAATTGACCAAGGCAGTGAGCTTGGAAGCCTTAAAACGCCAGAGAGAACAGGTTCAGCAATACGTCATTCAACTCGAAAAGCAGCTGCCTAGTAAGGCTGAGATGGCGGCCCTTCTATCGGATATAAATCAGGCAGGTCTCGGGCGTAGTTTGCAGTTCGATCTATTCCGACCTGGGCAAGTGGTGGTTAAAGAGTACTATGCCGAATTACCTATTGAGGTTCGTGTGACTGGTAAGTACCACGATATGGGCTCGTTTGCTTCGGATATCGCACATCTCTCGAGAATTGTTACTCTTAATAATATATCTATAGCACCAATTGGTAAAGATAAAGATGGTGGAACGTTAACGATGGATGCAACGGCTCGGACATTTAGATATCTCGATCCTGAGGAGATCCAAGCTCAGAAACAGGCTGCAGGAGTTGTGAAAAAATGATATCAAATAGACTGATTTCATTAATTCTCTTAACTACTGCATTGCTCGGCTGTGGTTCATCCGGCGATGATGAGTTGAGGCAATGGATGACAGATTTGCGCGCAACTACAAAACCTCATGTGACGCCGCTGACTGAGCCAAAGCAGTTTTTGCCGCGGATGTACGCGATGGATTCGGGTGTTGAGCCTTTTAATCCGATCAAGCTAACTCAGGCTTTGAGAAAAGAATCTACTCAATCGGCTTCGAATGCTGCGTTAATTGCACCGGAAATGGCCAGGAGAAAAGAGCCTCTGGAGGCCTATCCGCTAGATTTAATGGCGATGGTGGGCAGTTTGGATAAAAGAGGAATGCCGACGGCTTTGTTGAAGGTAGATAAATTACTTTATCAAGTGCGAGTTGGTAATTATGTCGGACAGAATTACGGAAAAATAACCAAAATTACCGAAAATTCAATTCAATTGCGTGAAATTGTGCAAGATGCTACCGGTGATTGGATTGAGCGTACGGCTTCGCTGGATCTGCAAGAGGGCAAAAAATGAAATACTCGAAAGTTTATACAACCAAGATTTGCAGAATTGCAGCGGGGATTTCATTTGCGATCTTAGTTCCCCTTGATGCATTTGCTCAAGCTGTGATTCAATCAGTAATGGGGAGCGTGCAAAATGGCGTAGATGTTGTCCGCATTGATTTTTCTGAGCCTCTTCAGGCGGTTCCTACGGGCTTCTCTATCCAATCCCCGCCTCGCATCGCTTTGGACTTCCCTGGCGCATCTAATGCATCTGGGAAAACTGCTTTTGATGTGAATCAAGGTAATGTTAAATCAGTGAATGTAGTTCAAGCGGGTGATCGCTCCCGCGTCGTGCTTAATCTTAAGCAGTCGACTTCCTACCAAGCTGACATTCAGGGGAGATCATTGTTGATTTCGTTGGGCGCGGCATCCTCAACTTCTGTGGTGCAGCCTGCGTCGGCACCAGTGTTTGCTGATCCTACAAATTCTGATGTGCAGACCTTGAGAGATGTGGACTTCAGGCGGGGTGCTGACGGCTCTGGTCGGGTGGTTGTGATACTTCCCTCGAGCCAAATCGGGGTTGATATTCGCCAACAGGGTAAAGGCTTGGTGGTGGATTTTCTAAAATCTGCACTGCCAGAAGGATTGCGCCGTCGTTTAGATGTGGGGGATTTTGGTACTCCCGTACAAGCTATTACAACTGTGCAGCAGGGTGAGCGAGTGCGGATGACCATCGATCCTATTGGCGAGTGGGAGCATAGTGCTTATCAAAGTGATAGCCAATTCGTGATTGAAATTCGTCAAAAGAAGATCGATCTTAACAAACTCACGCAAGGTCCTGGATACAGCGGTGAGAAATTGTCCCTTAATTTCCAAAATATTGAAGTTCGCTCACTTTTGCAGGTCATTGCTGATTTTACAAATTTTAATATTGTGACTTCTGACACGGTAACGGGCTCACTGACTTTGCGTCTGAAGGATGTACCCTGGGATCAAGCGTTGCAAATAATAATGGAGGCTAAGGGCTTGGGTATGAGGAAATCGGGAACGGTCTTGTGGATCGCTCCAAAGGATGAGATTGATGACCGTACCAAGAAAGACTATGAAGCCGCCCTGGCGATTCAGAAATTGGAACCATTGCGAACGCAAGCATTTCAGATGAACTATGCAAAAGCGGTGGACATGGTTGCACAATTGACGGCTTCAAGCGGCGGATCGGTAGGGGGAACAACAAATAGATTTCTATCCGAGAGAGGAAGTGCGATTGCGGAGCCTAGAACCAATCAGCTTTTTGTGACAGACACTCCAAGTAAATTAGAAGAGGTCCGCCAGTTGCTTTCTACGTTGGATGTAGCAGTTCGGCAAGTGATGATTGAGGCAAGAATTGTTGAAGCCTCTGATACGTTTGGGCGATCGTTAGGCGTTCGACTCGGTGGAACGGACTTGCGCGCCAACCGTGGGGGTGTTGGTGGATACAATATTGGTGGTGGTAATAGTGTGGCATTTGGTACCAGCTATAGCAATGCCGTAGCTTCATCTGGTGCCGGAGGAGCTGCTAATACCTTGGGGAATTTTGTTAACCTTCCTGCACAGGCACAAGGTGGATTTGATCCTGCGAGTTTTGCAATTTCGATTTTTAACTCGGCGGCCAACAGATTTTTGAACCTCGAAATATCTGCCATGGAGGCAGACGGTAAAGGGAAAATTGTGTCTAGTCCCAGAGTTGTGACTGCTGATCAGACTAAGGCATCTATAGAGCAAGGGACTGAATTCCCTTATCCCGTGACGGCACCGAATGGCGGGACGGTTATTGCCTTTAAAAAGGCAGTTCTGAAGCTGGAGGTTTTGCCTCAGATAACACCAGAAGGCAATATAATTTTGGATCTTGATGTGAATAAAGATAGCCCAGGCGAAATTCTTCAAAATGTTCGGGCTATTAATACAAAGCACATCAAAACTCAGGTGTTGGTTGAAAATGGCGGCACGGTTGTGATCGGTGGGATTTTTGAATTGTTTGAGGATGATGCGGAGGCAAAAGTACCATTTTTGGGTGATATTCCTGGAGTTGGTAATTTGTTCAAAACAAAGACCAAGCAAGCCAATAAGCAGGAAATGCTGATTTTTATTACTCCCAAGGTTCTCACTGAACGTGCGACAGTTCGCTAATTTTATATATTGAATGGATGCGCGATGTTGAAAAAGATCAAATTTTTAACTCTTGTGTTTGCAGCTACTTTGACTGCATGCGGCGGCGGTGGTGGTAGCTCGGGCGAGACGCAGGAAAATTACAGTATCACGCTTCGGGCTGAAAAGAGTCAGTTGCCGTTGAATATTGCTGGCGCTCAGCCGGGCATTGGAGCATATCGACCATACACAACTTCTCTGTATGTGGAGGCTCGCAAAGGAAATTCGCCGATATCGGGTGGAAATGATATATTCGGTTGTAATATTGCTGGGGGCCTTGATTCGGGGTCGCTATATTATTTGGATGGGGATGAAGCGCATGAAACGGAAGTTGATGATGGAAATGGTGGCAAGATAAAGATTCCCAATGCTTATCGAAATATCACGCTAGGTGCCAATGCCGGTGGAAACTCTTTTCATTTCCATGCTGGAGATCAGGCAGGAACTGCGCGTATTACATGCTCTGTCACTGACCCGCGCGACAATCAGCAAAAATCTGCCAGTGTGGTGATTTCGGTCGGCGGCACGACTGGTAAGCCTGCTAGTGTCCGTATGGAGGCTCAAATACCAGGTTACTTGGGTACCAAGAACAATGCTAATGGCCTTCTTAATCAGATGGGGATTCAAGCATTTGTAATGGATGACACAAATCAACCTACTGCCAGTGGTTCAGGTGCGAATATGCAGGTCCGAATTCTTTCGGGCACTGATGCAGCTCAGGGCGCGCGGTTGGTAGCTGGTGCCCAAAGTGGTAGCGTGTTGCAATTACCTTCAGTTGGCGGTGTAGCAACCTTTTCACTGCTCAGCGGTACACAGACTGGGCCAATTTTCTTGGAGCTGACGTCCGATCGGTTCGATAATAATGTGAGTAACGGTATCATCGATCCAATCACAACTATTCAACCTATTTCAGTATTGGAGGCTCTGACAATTGCACCTACGCTTGCTGATGTCGACTTGGGCACCGTAACCAAAGGAATTCCGTTTACCGCTTTGTTGACGGTCAGTGGCGGGTTGCCACCCTACGTCTGGTCGGCTACAGGACTGCCTGCGGGTTTGGCGGTAGATGCAAGCACGGGCATGCTCAGTGGCACAGCTAGCACTAGTGCGGAAGAGCGTGATTACAGAGCGACTGTAACGGTGGTGGACAAGAACAAGCGATCAGCCACTGCTACAGTCAAGCTCAAATTGGTAGCCGGGTTGCCAGAAGACTTTGCTATTGGCGATTGCAACTCAAACACAGTTTGTTCGCTGGGTTCCACTCCTGTTGGTACCAGCTTTACTTACTCTTTCGTTGCCTCAGTAAGTGATGTAACTTGGACCTTTACCAGCCTGCCTGCGTGGCTGACCAGTGGTACAAACGGTGCTGCGGGGGTTCTGAACGGGACGCCTAAGGTGGTTAACTGCGGCCAACAAAGATTTCTGGTGACGGCCACAAAAGGCGCTTCGAAGGTAACTAGGACGTTTAGCATTACGGTCGTGAGCGCTAGCTCCGTACCTCCAGGCGGAGATCCTATCGACTTCACATGCCCCTAGTGGAATAGTGTCGTGTTATGCATGGGAAGCGTATCTGACAGCGCTTTCCAGCCTGACATCTATGACTCTTAACCAACCCCCGGCTTGCCGGGGGTTTTTTGTTGTCACACTAGTGCAAATGGTACTTGCTGGGTCACTCCGGAAGGAGGCTGGTAGTGTTGTGCTGCGGGGGACTGAGAGTATGTCCGCTGTTAACTGAGGTGCCTTGCGCTATGCTGTTGGGTAACATGTCTGCACTAGACACTTCTGAAGAGGTTCTGCGTATGGAGTGTGTGGCTCTCCTCTGCATTATTTGGCTGGTACCCAATACCTTGCAGTGACTACGAGGGCTGTGGCGTGGCGGTTTCCGTTGTCAGCTGACTTGAACGTAGATGAAGCCGGAAAGATTGGTTAAACGTGGCGATGTACCGCTGCGTTTTGCTTAACGTGTAAAAAATTTATGTCCCAGATTGCTCAAGAAGTCTCTATTGATCTAGGCGAGCGTAGCTATAGCATTGCCATTGGCAGTGACCTGATGGGTAACACTGCCTCATACGAGTGCTTGCCCCGCGCCCGCACAGCGCTCATTGTGAGTAACTCCACGGTTGCTCCCCTGTATGCATCCGCTTTACGAGCAGCGCTGGCGGGCCGGTATGCGCAGATTCATGAGCTGCAGCTACCAGATGGCGAGGAGTTCAAGAACTGGGAGACCCTACAGCTCATTTTTGATGCACTGCTAAGCAATGGCTGCGATCGAAAGACGGTCATCTTTGCGCTCGGCGGTGGCGTCGTTGGCGACATGACAGGTTTTGCCGCAGCCAGCTACATGCGCGGTGTGCCCTTTGTGCAGGTGCCCACTACGCTGCTTGCACAAGTGGATTCTTCGGTGGGCGGCAAGACGGCCATTAACCACCCGTTGGGCAAGAACATGATCGGTGCGTTCTATCAGCCGCAGTTGGTGGTGTGCGATCTTGCGGTGCTCGATACGTTGCCCAAGCGTGAGTTCAGTGCTGGTCTTGCCGAGGTCATCAAGTACGGACCCATTTCGGACATGGCCTTCTTTGATTGGCTGGAGCGCAATATGGACGCCCTGATCGCGCACGACCGCGATGCCTTGGCGCACGCCGTGCGGCGCAGTTGCGAGATCAAGGCTTGGGTTGTTGGCCAGGATGAAAAGGAAACAGGCCTGCGTGCCATCCTCAATTTTGGCCATACCTTCGGGCACGCTATCGAGGCTGGCATGGGCTATGGTGTATGGCTGCATGGTGAAGGTGTAGGTGCCGGCATGGTGATGGCGGCCGAGCTGTCTCGCCGGCTCGGATTGGTGGACAACGGGTTTGTAGCGCGTCTGAATCTGCTGATTCAGCGCGCGGGGCTGCCCACGAAGGGGGCGGTTTTGGACGCTGCAGACAACGCGGGCCGTTACTTGGAGCTGATGCGTGTCGACAAAAAGTCCGAAGCCGGTGAGATTCGGTTTGTGCTGATCGATGGCCCGGGCAAGGCGATGGTGCGCTCAGCACCGGACGACTTGGTGCGCGAAGTGATCGATGCCTGTTGTGCCTAGGGCTTCACCATCGCTTGCTATAAATAGTATAGCTATTTGCGCTTTATATATAAGCGCTGGCGGCAAATTTGAATCCGATCTCTGATCTGGCGGCGTACGCCTGCCACCCTGCAGCGACCAAGGGGCGGCGCTACCCAGAAACACCTGCACCAACGCGAACCGAATACCAGCGTGATCGGGACCGGATCGTGCACTCCACGGCGTTTCGGCGGCTGGTCTACAAGACGCAAGTTTTTCTCAACCACGAGGGCGACCTGTTCCGTACGCGACTGACCCACTCGTTGGAGGTCGCCCAGTTGGGGCGATCCATTGCGCGCTCGCTGCGCATCAACGAGGACTTGGTAGAGGCCATATCGTTGGCCCACGACCTGGGGCATACGCCTTTTGGGCATGCTGGCCAGGATGCCTTGCACGGTTGCATGGCGGAGCACGGAGGTTTTGAGCACAACCTGCAGAGCTTGCGTGTAGTGGACAAGCTGGAGGAGCGGTATCCGCAGTACGACGGACTGAACTTGACCTTTGAGACGCGCGAAGGCGTGCTCAAGCACTGCTCCAGGTTGCACGCACAACAGTTGGAGAACGAAGAACCCGGTGGCGTCGGTGCGAGGTTCTTGCGCCGCGAGCAACCCAGCCTGGAGGCGCAGCTGTGCAACCTGGCCGATGAAATCGCTTACAACGCGCACGACATCGACGATGGCGTGCGCTCTGGCCTGATCACGCTGGCCCAGTTGCAGGACGTGCCCTTGTTCGACCAGTACCGCGCTGCGGCCCAGGCCGAGTATCCGGATCTTGCACAGCCGCTGCGGCAGCGGCGGCTGCTGTTCGAAGCCATACGGCGCATGCTCAGCGCGCAGGTCTATGACGTGATTGATACCACGCAGGCGGCGCTGGCCAGGCACGCGCCGCCTGATGTGCAGGCCGTGCGGCAGTCACCAGCGCTCGTGATGTTTGGCGATGCCATGCGTGCGCGCTCTCTGGAACTCAAGCAGTTCCTCTTCAAGAATCTGTACCGTCACCCCCAGGTGATGGAGACCACGGGCCGTGCGCAGGAGGTCGTGCGTGACCTATTTGCGGCGTACACGACTTCGCCACGTGAGATGAAGGCGGCGTTTGCCGAGCAGGCCTCTGTGGACTGCGGCCCGCTGCGGGCAAGGGCAGTGGCGGATTTCATCGCAGGCATGACAGACCGGTTTGCTGCGCGGGAGCATGAGCGCCTGACGGGGCGGCGGCTTTTCGACTGAGCTGCAATGGGGCGGGCAGGGCGCCCGGTAAAATTCACCCGCACTTCTTCGCGCCCCGTGCGCCTGTTTCATGACTTCCACCCCCCCCTTTGCTGTCTCGGCGGCCTCTTCGGAGCCTGCCGATTTGTTCGTTCGCAACATCGTCCATTGGCTGGAGCGAGCCGTGATCGGGCTCAACCTGTGCCCTTTTGCCAAGGGCGTTCATGTCAAGGGGCAGATCCACTATGTGGTCGCGCCGACCGAAGACTTGACGGAGGTGCTGGATCTCCTGCGCTGTGAGCTGTCAGCCCTGGTGGCGGCCTCTGCCGAAACGCGGGATACCACCTTGTTGATACTCCCTCACTGCCTCCAGGATTTTCTTGATTTCAACGATTTTCTGGGAGAGGCGGAGGCATTGCTGGAGGCAATGGACCTCGATGGGACGCTGCAGATCGCGAGTTTTCACCCCCAGTTTCAGTTTGCGGGCACCGACGCGGATGATGTGACCAACTGCACCAATCGCTCGCCTTACCCCACGTTGCACCTGCTGCGGGAGGAGAGCATTGACCGGGCCGTGGAGGTGTTCCCAGAGGCGGAAACGATCTTCGAGCGGAACATCGAGGTGCTGCAGGCGCTCGGCATGCAGGGGTGGGCCGCACTCGATGTCGGTCCTCATTCGGGCGAGCCAATGTCACTGGCTGCGAACAAGGAAGTGCGATGATGAAAAATGCCAAAGACACCCCCGTAGCCCGCACGCAGCAGCCCCATGCATCGCGCCCCAAGGCAGCTGCTGCCTCCAAAGCCGAGCCTGCGGAGCTGTCCGAGTTGCGGCCGGGTCAGTCTATAGAGCTGCTCAAAGAGTTGCACATCCTCACGCGCGATGGGCGTCTCAATCAGGATTCGCGGCGCAAGCTCAAGCAGGTGTACCACCTGTTCAATTTCATCGAACCACTGCTCACCGAGTTGTCCACCACAGAGAAGGGGCCAACGCTCGCAGACCATGGGGCGGGCAAGTCGTATCTGGGGTTCATCCTGTATGACTTGTATTTCAAGGCCCTGGGGCGTGGCCACATTTACGGGGTGGAAACGCGCGCCGAGCTGGTGGAGAAATCCCGGGTGCTGGCACAGAAGCTGGACTTTGGGCGCATGTCGTTCCTGAATGTGTCGGTGGCGGAATCCACCGGTGCGGATGAATTGCCGGCCCGGATCGATATCGTCACTGCCCTGCATGCCTGTGATACGGCGACGGACGATGCCATCGCCTTTGGTCTGCAGAAGAATGCCCGGGCCATGGTATTGGTGCCATGCTGTCAGGCCGAGATGGCCGCCTGCTTGCGCCAGGGCAAAGCCCTGCAGCTGGCGCGCACGCCCCTGGCCGAGCTGTGGCGCCATCCGCTGCACACGCGCGAACTGGGCAGCCAGGTCACCAATGTGCTGCGCTGCCTGTACCTGGAGGCGAATGGCTACCAGGTCACGGTGACGGAGCTGGTGGGGTGGGAGCACAGCATGAAGAACGAGCTGATCATCGCCCGCTACACGGGGCAGAAAAAGCGCAGCGCCTCGGAGCGGCTGCGCGCCATTCTGGAAGAGTTCGGCCTCGACAAGGTGCTGGGGGCGCGCTTTGGGCTGGGCTCGGAGGCTAGTGATACGCAGGTTGCAGTGGACGCATTGCCGCACTGACCGCCCACCACAGGCGGCTGCCTGGGCAGGGACAAATCGGGGACGGATTTATGATCGCGTTCACCCCTTGCTTCTATCGATGCCCATGGCCCGCCTGCCGCGCCTGACCCTGCCGGGTCATCTGCACCACGTTATCCAGCGCGGAAACAACCGCCAAAGTATCTTCGTAGATCGCCAAGACTTCGAGACCATGCTCTCGCTGCTGGCGGACAACGCGCAGAAATACGGGGTGGCTGTCCATGCCTATGTGCTGATGGACAACCACTTTCATCTGCTGGCCACACCCATTACTGCCGATAGCCTCCCGCAGATGATGCAGGCGGTGGGGCGGCTCTATGTGCAGTATTTCAACCGGCGCCATGCGCGCACGGGCACCTTGTGGGAGGGGCGCTATCGCTCCACGGTGCTGCAGCCAGAACGGTATCTGCTGCCCTGCATGGTCTACCTTGATTTGAACCCGGTGCGCGCGGGGCAGGTGGTGCAGGCTTCCGACTATGCGTGGTCGAGCCACGCCCATTGGCTGGGCCTGCGCCATGACCGCTTACTCACGCCCCATTCCCTGTACTGGGCGCTCGGCAATACGCCGTTCGCGCGCGAGGCGGCGTACGCCGCTTTGGTGCAGGCGGGCATCGGATCGCAAGAACAAGCTGCGTTGACCTCGTCCGCCCTGAGCGGCTGGGCGTTGGGCGATCCTGTATTTTTGCAAGAGTTGCAAAAGCACACGCCACGCCGTGTGACCAGGGGGCAGGCCGGTCGCCCTGCTATCCACAGAAAATCTTTATAAAAAAAGCTCTATCGCTTGTATTGATCGAATATTTTGCTATCAAATTTGATGTGTCCCTTATAAATTCCAGAAAAAACCCTGTTGTGATTAATTAAGAATCTGACCCTAATTAATCTGCTTGCCAAAAGATGTTGCAATGCACTAATCTTCCACTCCCTGCGAAAAATATGAGGAGTGCGCCATGACCACGGCTGCCGAGATCCAGCATCTGCAACAACACGGTTTGTATTCATCGGGTAACGAACACGACGCCTGCGGCCTCGGGTTTGTGGCCCACATCAAGGGCATCAAGCGCCACGACATCGTGACGCAGGCCTTGAAGATCCTGGAAAACATCGACCACCGTGGTGCGGTGGGTGCTGATCCGCTGATGGGTGACGGCGCCGGCATCCTGATCCAGATCCCTGACGCGCTGTACCGTGAAGAAATGGCCAAGCAAGGCGTGACCTTGCCTGCGGCCGGCGAATACGGCGTGGGCATGATCTTCCTGCCCAAGGAGCATGCCTCGCGTCTGGCCTGCGAGCAGGAGATGGAGCGCGCCATCAAGGCCGAAGGCCAGGTGCTGCTGGGCTGGCGCGATGTGCCGGTCAATGTCGACATGCCCATGTCCCCGACCGTGCGCAAGAAGGAGCCCATCCTGCGCCAGGTGTTCATCGGCCGTGGCAACGACGTGATCGTGCAGGACGCGCTGGAGCGCAAGCTGTACGTGATCCGCAAGACGGCCAGCGCCAACATCCAGGCGCTCAAGCTCAAGCACAGCAAGGAATACTACGTTCCGTCCATGTCCAGCCGCACCGTGGTCTACAAGGGCCTGCTGCTGGCCGACCAGGTGGGTGTGTACTACAAGGACCTGTCCGACGAACGTTGCGTCTCGGCCATCGGCTTGGTGCACCAACGTTTCTCCACCAACACCTTCCCTGAGTGGCCGTTGGCCCACCCGTACCGCTACGTGGCGCACAACGGTGAAATCAACACCGTCAAGGGCAACTACAACTGGATGAAGGCCCGCGAAGGCGTGATGGCCTCGCCCGTGCTGGCGGCTGACCTGCAAAAGCTCTACCCCATCAGCTTTGCCGACCAGTCGGACACCGCCACGTTCGACAACTGCCTCGAACTGCTGACCATGGCCGGCTACCCCATCAGCCAGGCCGTGATGATGATGATCCCCGAGCCCTGGGAGCAGCACACGACCATGGACGAGCGCCGCCGCGCCTTCTATGAATACCACGCCGCCATGCTGGAGCCGTGGGACGGCCCGGCCTCCATCGTGTTCACCGATGGTCGCCAGATCGGCGCCACGCTCGACCGCAACGGCCTGCGCCCCTCGCGCTACTGCATCACCGATGACGATCTGGTCATCATGGGCTCGGAGTCGGGCGTGCTGCCCATTCCTGAAAACAAGATCGTGCGCAAGTGGCGCCTGCAGCCCGGCAAGATGTTCCTGATCGATCTGGAGCAAGGCCGCATGATCGACGACGATGAGCTGAAAGCCAACGTCGTCAACACCAAGCCCTACAAGCAGTGGATCGAGAACCTGCGCATCAAGCTCGACAGCATTGATGCTGGCGCGCAAGTGGCTGTGACCCAGCCTGCCGATCTGCCGCTGCTCGACCGCCAGCAGGCCTTCGGCTACACCCAGGAAGACATCAAGTTCCTGATGGCGCCCATGGCCAAGAACGGCGAAGAAGGCATCGGCTCCATGGGCAACGACAGCCCGCTGGCCGTGCTCTCGGGCAAGAACAAGCCGCTGTACAACTACTTCAAGCAGCTGTTTGCTCAGGTGACGAACCCGCCGATCGACCCGATCCGCGAGGCCATCGTGATGTCGCTCAACAGCTTCATCGGCCCGAAGCCCAACCTGCTGGACATCAACCAGGTCAACCCACCGATGCGGCTCGAGGTGAGCCAGCCCGTGCTCGACTTTGCCGACATGGCCAAGCTGCGCGACATCGAAAAATACACGCAAGGCAAGTTCAAGAGCGCGACCATCGACATCACCTACCCCCTGGACTGGGGCCGTGAAGGCGTGGAAGCCAAGCTCGCCTCGCTGTGCGCACAGGCCGTGGACGCCATCAAGGGTGGTGCCAACATCCTGATCGTCAGCGACCGCGCCGTAAGCGCCACGCAAGTGGCGATCCCCGCACTGCTGGCGCTGTCTGCCATCCACCAGCATCTGGTGGGTGCAGGCCTGCGCACCACGGCCGGCCTGGTGGTCGAAACCGGTACCGCCCGTGAAGTGCACCACTTTGCTGTGCTGGCGGGTTACGGCGCCGAGGCCGTGCATCCCTACCTCGCCATGGAAACCCTGGCCGAGATGCACAAGGACCTGGGCGGCGACCTTTCGGCCGACAAGGCGATCTACAACTACGTCAAGGCCATTGGCAAGGGCCTGTCGAAGATCATGTCCAAGATGGGCGTGAGCACCTACATGAGCTACTGCGGCGCCCAGCTGTTCGAGGCCATCGGCCTGAACACGGAAACTGTGGGCAAGTACTTCACCGGCACCGCCAGCCGCGTGGAAGGCATCGGCGTGTTCGAAATCGCCGAAGAAGCCATCCGCATGCACAAGGCCGCCTTTGGTGATGACCCCGTGCTCGAGACCATGCTGGACGCTGGTGGCGAATACGCCTGGCGCGCCCGGGGGGAAGACCACATGTGGACGCCCGATGCGATTGCCAAGTTGCAGCACAGCACGCGCGCCAACAACTGGAACACGTACAAGGAATACGCCCAGATCATCAACGACCAGAGCAAGCGCCACATGACGCTGCGCGGCCTGTTCGAGTTCAAGATAGACCCTGCCAAGGCGATCCCGGTGGACGAGGTGGAGCCCGCCAAGGAAATCGTCAAGCGTTTTGCCACCGGCGCCATGTCGCTCGGCTCTATCTCCACCGAAGCACATGCCACACTGGCTGTGGCCATGAACCGTATTGGCGGCAAGAGCAACACCGGCGAAGGCGGCGAGGACGCAGCGCGTTATCGCAACGAACTCAAAGGCATCCCGATCAAGAAGGGCGACACCTTGAAGAGCGTGATCGGAGTCGAGAACGTCGAGGTGGACCTGCCCCTGCAGGACGGAGATTCGCTGCGCAGCCGCATCAAGCAGGTGGCCTCGGGCCGCTTCGGCGTCACGGCCGAATACCTGTCGTCGGCCGACCAGATCCAGATCAAGATGGCCCAGGGCGCCAAGCCCGGCGAAGGCGGCCAATTGCCCGGTGGCAAGGTGTCCAACTACATCGGCAAGCTGCGCCACAGCGTGCCGGGTGTGGGCCTGATTTCGCCACCACCGCACCATGACATCTATTCGATCGAAGATCTGGCCCAGCTGATCCACGATCTGAAGAACGTTGCGCCGCATGCTGGCATCAGTGTCAAGCTGGTGTCTGAAGTGGGCGTGGGCACCATCGCGGCAGGCGTGGCCAAGTGCAAGAGCGACCACGTGGTGATCGCCGGGCACGACGGCGGCACGGGCGCATCGCCCTGGTCGTCCATCAAGCACGCAGGCGGCCCCTGGGAAATTGGCCTGGCCGAAACCCAGCAGACCCTGGTGCTCAACCGCCTGCGCGGCCGCATCCGCGTGCAGGCCGACGGCCAGATGAAGACGGGCCGCGACGTCGCCATCGGCGCGCTGCTGGGTGCTGACGAATTCGGCTTTGCCACGGCCCCGCTGGTGGTCGAGGGCTGCATCATGATGCGCAAGTGCCACCTCAACACCTGCCCCGTGGGCGTGGCCACACAAGACCCTGAGCTGCGCAAGAAGTTCTCCGGCAAGCCCGAGCACGTGGTGAACTACTTCTTCTTCATTGCCGAAGAAGTGCGCCAGATCATGGCCCAGTTGGGTATCAAGAAGTTCGACGACCTCATCGGCCGCACCGACCTGCTCGACACCCGCCAGGGCCTGGAGCACTGGAAGGCACGTGGCCTGGATTTTGGCCGCCTGTTCGCGCAGCCCAATGTGCCTGCCGATGTGCCCCGTTTCCATGTGGATGTGCAGGACCACAACATCGAGCACACGCTGGACCGCAAGCTCATCGAGCGCAGCAAGCCTGCCATCGAAAAGGGCGAGCGCGTGCAGTTCATCGAGGTGGCCCGCAACGTGAACCGTTCTGTGGGCGCGATGCTCTCCGGCGCGGTGACCCGCGTGCATCCTGAAGGCCTGCCGGATGACACCATCCGCATCCAGCTGGAAGGGACGGGCGGACAGTCGTTCGGTGCGTTCCTCACGCGTGGCATCACGCTGTACCTGATTGGCGATGCCAACGACTACACGGGCAAGGGCCTGTCGGGTGGCCGCGTGGTCGTGCGCCCCAGCATCGACTTCAGGGGCGATGCGGTGCGCAACACCATCGTGGGCAATACCGTGATGTACGGTGCCACCACGGGTGAGGCCTTCTTCAGCGGCGTGGCCGGTGAGCGCTTTGCGGTGCGCCTGTCGGGTGCTACGGCGGTGGTGGAAGGCACGGGCGACCATGGTTGCGAGTACATGACGGGAGGTACCGTGGTGGTGCTGGGCAAGACGGGCCGCAACTTTGCTGCAGGCATGAGTGGTGGCGTGGCTTACGTGTATGACGAAGATGGCCAGTTCGACACCCGCTGCAACATGTCCATGGTGACGCTGGAGCGCATCCTGCCCGCCACGGAGCAAGAGGCCACGGTGCCACGCTCGATCTGGCACAGCGGCCAGACCGACGAAGCCCAGCTCAGGAAGCTGCTGGAAGATCACAACCGCTGGACGGGCAGCAAGCGTGCACGCGAACTGCTGGACAACTGGGCGGCATCACGCAGCAAGTTCGTCAAGGTCTTCCCGACAGAGTACAAGCGTGCGTTGTCTGAAATTTATGAACGAAAAGTGCTGGAAGAGTCCGCTACGCCAGCGGTAGCTGCTACCAAAAAAGAAGCGGTGCCTGCCAAATAAGGCCGCGCCGCAGACCTCCGCACAGCATTCATAGACAAGGACATCGTCATGGGAAAAACTACCGGCTTCATGGAATACGAGCGCATCGAAGAGGGCTACAAGCCCGTGCCCGAGCGCCTCAAACACTACAAGGAATTCGTCATCGGCCTCGATGAGACCCAGGCCAAGGTGCAAGGCGCGCGCTGCATGGACTGCGGCACGCCGTTCTGCAACAACGGCTGCCCGGTGAACAACGTCATTCCAGATTTCAATGATCTGGTGTACCACGCCGACTGGAAAAGCGCGATCGAGGTGCTGCACAGCACCAACAACTTCCCGGAGTTCACGGGCCGCATCTGCCCCGCCCCCTGCGAGGCAGCCTGTGTGCTCAACGTGAACGACGACGCCGTGGGCATCAAGTCGATCGAGCACGCGATCATCGACCGCGCCTGGGACGAGGGGTGGGTGCAACCCCGCGTGGCCAAGCACAAAACCGGCAAGAAGGTCGCTGTGGTGGGCTCTGGCCCTGCAGGCATGGCGGCGGCCCAGCAACTGGCACGGGCGGGTCACAGCGTCACGCTGTTTGAGAAGAACGACCGCGTGGGTGGGCTGCTGCGCTACGGCATTCCTGACTTCAAGATGGAAAAGTCGCACATCGACCGCCGCGTCAAGCAGATGGAGGCCGAAGGCGTGGTCTTCCGTACGGGTGTGTTTGTGGGCGCCGCCAAAGACGGTCTGGGCAAGGATTCCAAGGTCACCAACTGGGCCAAGGAAACCGTCACGCCCGAGCAACTGCATAAGGAATTCGATGCCGTGCTGCTGACCGGCGGTGCCGAGCAGTCGCGCGATTTGCCGGTGCCCGGCCGCGACCTGGATGGCATTCACTTTGCCATGGAGTTCCTGCCCCAGCAGAATAAGGTCAATGCCGGCGACAAGCTCAAGGGCCAGTTGCGCGCTGAGGGCAAGCACGTCATCGTGATCGGCGGGGGCGACACCGGCAGCGACTGCGTGGGCACCAGCAATCGCCACGGCGCTGCGAGCGTTACACAGTTCGAACTGATGCCTCAGCCGCCCGAAGAGGAAAACCGCCCGTTGACCTGGCCCTACTGGCCCATCAAGCTGCGCACCAGCTCCAGCCATGAAGAGGGTTGTGAACGCGAATTCGCCATCTCCACCAAGGAATTCATCGGTGAAAAAGGCAAGGTCACCGGCCTCAAGACTGTGCGCGTGGAGTTCAAGGACGGCAAGATGGTCGAGGTGGCCGGGTCCGAGAAGATCCTGAAGGCGGACCTCGTATTGTTGGCCATGGGCTTCGTGAGCCCGGTGGCTGCCGTGCTGGAAGCTTTTGGCGTGGACAAGGACGCCCGTGGCAATGCGCGCGCCACCACGGATTTTGATGGTGGCTATGCCACCAATGTGCCCAAGGTGTTCGCTGCAGGTGACATCCGGCGGGGTCAGTCGCTGGTCGTCTGGGCGATCCGCGAGGGTCGCCAGGCTGCACGTTCGGTCGATGAGTTCCTCATGGGCTATTCGGACTTGCCGCGCTGATCGCGGGGTCTGATCTTTTGGGCAAAACGGCGCTGCGGCGCCGTTTTTTCATGAGGTTGTGATCAAGACGCGCGCAGTCGCAGGGTCGGCCCCCCGTGGCAGGGGGGCCAAAGAGGGCGCCGAACGGTATTGCCGGCTGGTGATGTGGCAGGCCCGCCAGTCCAGGCCGATGGCCTCGCTTTCACGCCCGCATGTCTTTATTGGCACAATCGAGGGTTCTGTCAATCCGGGGTTGCCTGGCGCCTTAAAGGCCATTCAGCCTGCGATACAGATGCTTCAAAATGCAAACATACATGTATGTATGTTTGCTTCTTCAGCTACCATCGCGGCTTCTTTTGGCCGGACGAACCACTGCACGGCGACTGCCGGACCCGAAGCCCTGAACCTTTCCCGCATGCCTGAAACCTCCATCCTTGCCGAGCTGCGCAATGCCACGTTCTCCTATGGAGACCGCGACATCCTGCGCGATGTCTCGCTGACCGTGCCCCGTGGCAAGGTCACGGCGCTGATGGGCGCTTCGGGCGGCGGCAAGACCACGGTGCTGCGCCTGATTGGCGGCCAGCAACGGGCCCAGGGCGGTGAAGTCCTGTTTGATGGGCAGGATGTGGGGCGTCTGGATGCCGCTGGCTTGTACGCCGTTCGCCGCCGCATGGGAATGCTGTTCCAGTTTGGCGCGCTGTTCACCGACCTGAGCGTTTTTGAAAACGTGGCTTTCCCGCTGAGGGAGCACACAGACTTGTCCGAAGCGCTGGTCCGCGACGTGGTCCTCATGAAGCTGCATGCCGTGGGCCTGCGGGGTGCGCGTGATCTCATGCCCAGCGAGATTTCGGGAGGAATGGCGCGGCGCGTGGCCCTGGCCCGGGCCATTGCGCTCGACCCGGAGCTGGTCATGTATGACGAGCCTTTTGCAGGGCTGGACCCCATCTCCCTGGGAACGGCTGCGCAATTGATCCGCCAGCTCAATGACGCCATGGGCCTCACGAGCATCGTGGTGTCGCACGACCTGGAAGAAACCTTCCGACTGGCGGACCACGTGATCATTCTGGGGGCGGGTGTTGTGGCCGCTCAGGGCACGCCGGATGAGGTGCGTGCCAGCACCGACCCTCTGGTGCACCAGTTTGTGAATGCCTTGCCTACGGGGCCGGTGCCCTTCCACTATCCCGGCCCGGACGAGGCGCAGGACTTCGGGCCTGCGGGAGGGCGTGCACGGTGAGCTGGTACAACCCCTCCGATGTCGGTTTTGCGGTGCGCCAAAAGTTGGCCGACATCGGCATGGGTGCGCGGCTTTTTGTGCGACTGGTGCGGTTGGTGGGGGCTACCTTCCGGCGGCCTTCGCTGGTGAGTGACCAGGTGCATTTTCTGGGCAACTACTCGCTGGCCATCATTGCGGTGTCCGGTCTGTTTGTAGGGCTGGTGCTGGGTCTGCAGGGGTACTACACCCTGCAGCGCTATGGCTCCTCGGAAGCCCTGGGGTTGCTGGTCACGTTGTCGCTGGTGCGAGAGCTCGGCCCCGTGGTCACGGCCCTGCTGTTTGCGGGGCGGGCGGGCACGTCGCTGACGGCAGAAATTGGTTTGATGCGCGCTGGCGAGCAGCTCAGCGCGATGGAAATGATGGCGGTGGACCCGGTCCAGCGCATTTTGGCGCCCCGCTTCTGGGCCGGGGTGATCGCCATGCCCCTGCTGGCTGCGGTCTTCAGCGCGGTGGGGGTGATTGGGGGCTGGAGCGTGGGCGTGCTCATGATCGGCATCGACCCCGGCGCTTTCTGGAGCCAGACGCAGGGTGGCGTTGATGTGTGGAAAGACGTGGGCAATGGTGTGCTCAAGAGCGTGGTGTTCGGTGTTGCGGTCACGTTCGTGGCGCTGCTGCAGGGCTACACCGCCAAGCCCACCCCCGAGGGGGTGTCGCGCGCAACCACCCGCACCGTGGTGATGGCCTGCCTGGCGGTGCTGGGGCTGGACTTCGTCCTGACGGCCCTGATGTTCAGTATCTGAGGCTGGCGATGCTGGCAGTGAAGAGGAATCAAACAATGCAACGCTCCAAAAACGATTTCTGGGTAGGGCTGTTCGTCATGCTGGGGGCTGTGGCGCTGGTATTTCTGGCACTCCAATCGGCCAACCTGCTGAGCCTGAATTTCCAGTCCGGCTATCGCATCACGGCGCGCTTTGACAACATCGGTGGGCTCAAGCCCCAGGCTGCGGTGCGCGGTGCCGGCGTGGTGGTGGGGCGCGTGGAGTCCATCACGTTCGACGACAAGACCTACCAGGCACGGGTGACGCTGGCGATGGAAAACCGCTACGCTTTCCCCAAGGACAGTTCCCTCAAGATCCTCACGAGCGGCCTGCTGGGTGAGCAGTACATCGGTATCGAGGCCGGGGCAGACGAGAAGAACCTTGCTGCGGGCGACATGGTCACCTCGACCCAGTCGGCTGTGGTGCTTGAAAACCTCATTGGACAGTTTCTCTACAGCAAAGCCGAAGACGGCGGTAAGCCCGCAGGGGCAGGTGACAAGAAATGAAGAACTTTAAAAAAACAACCTTGGCCGGGGAGGGCTCCGGGCCGCAGCAGGTTTTGCCACGTGCGCTGGGTGGCCTCGCGCTGCTGCTGGCTGGGGCGCTGCTTTCGGGCTGCGCCACCGTGGCCAACCCCGATCCGCGTGATCCGCTGGAGTCCTACAACCGTGGCATGACCAACTTCAACGAGCAGGTCGATGCCATGGTGCTCAAGCCCGTGGCGATTGCCTACCAGGACATCGCGCCCGCACCCGTGCGCACGGGTGTGAGCAACTTTTTTGCCAACATCGGCGATGTCTGGTCGTTTGTGAACAACGTGCTTCAGCTGCGCGCGGAAGCGGCTGCCTCTACGTTCATGCGCGTCAATGTCAACACCTTCATGGGCATCGGAGGGGTGCTGGACATCGCCAGCGAGCTGGGCATAGACCGCTACAAGCAGGACTTCGGCCTCACGCTGGGCCGATGGGGCGTGGGCACAGGGCCCTATCTGGTGCTGCCGGTCCTCGGGCCGTCCACGGTGCGCGACACCTTTGCACTGCCTGTCGATATGAAGGGCAATGTGGTGAGCTATGTGGACCCGGTCTCGGCCCGCAACACGCTGTACGCACTGCGTGTGGTGGACACGCGCGCCAACCTCCTGCGGGCAGGTTCCGTGCTGGACAGCGCCGCGCTGGACAAGTACAGCTTCACGCGGGACGTTTTCCTGCAGGTGCGCAGCCAGGCGGGTGAGCCGCAGAACGGCAATGGCGCGGACGACAAGAACGCCAACGATGGCGTGTTGCCGCAAGAGCCTCCCCGTTGAGCGGTTTGCGGGTGGCATCTGCCCGCCGATGACGGGCAGGGCGCGTGCGCTCATGTTGCACTTGCTTGCAATCCGCAATCCCAGCGACGCATACACCGCTGCCGCGACCGCCACAATGAAACACGGGCATGCCGGATGGCGGCCCCATGACTGAACGAGAAAGTAGAGGATAGAGGACATGATGAACCGACGTTCCCTGGGCCACCTGGCTCTGTGCACTGCCGCTGTGGTGTCTCTGGGCATGCCGCTGTCCGCGCTGGCGGCGGACGAGGCGCCGGACGCGATGATCAAGCGCCTGTCCACCGACGTGCTCAACACTGTGAAGTCCGACAAGGCCATTCAGGGCGGCGATCTGACCAAGGTGATCGCGCTGGTGGACAAGACCGTGATGCCCAACGTCAACTTCCGCCGCATGACCGCCGCTGCCGTGGGGCCGGGCTGGCGCCAGGCCACGCCCGAGCAGCAAAAGCGCCTCCAGGACGAGTTCAAGATCCTGCTGGTGCGCACCTATGCGGGTGCACTCGCACAGGTCAACGATCAAAGCATCCAGGTCAAGCCCCTGCGCGCTGCGCCGGAAGACAAGGACGTGCTCGTGCGCACCGAGATCGTGGGCCGCGGCGACCCCATCCAGCTGGACTACCGCCTCGAAAAGACGCCTAGCGATGGCGCGGGCTGGAAGATCTACAACCTGAACGTGCTGGGCGTCTGGCTGGTGGAGACCTACCGGGGCCAGTTTGCCCAGGAGATCAATGCCAAGGGCATCGATGGGCTGATCGAGACCCTGGCTGCACGCAACAAGGCCAATACCGCCAAGGGCTGAGCCTTGTCCATGCTGGTACTTCCCTCTGAACTGACCCACCGCCAAGCCACGGCCTGCCTGCAGATGCTTTTGCAGGGGCTGCGGGTGCACCGCGAAAGTGGTGTGGTGGTGGATGCGAGCGCGATGGCGGTGTTTGACAGTTCGGCGCTGGCAGTGCTGCTGGAATGCCGGCGCGAGGCGTTGTCAGTGGGCAAGACCTTTGCCGTACAGGGCCTGCCCACGGCGCTGCGTGGCATGGCGGGTTTGTATGGCGTGGGCACCTTGCTCACGCCCGTTTCCTGACGCTGTTGGCATTTTTTTGTGCCCTGGCGGGTCGGCCCCTCGGCCTCCGCATTGGCGACACGCCCTGGGCGACTCCCCTGCCGCAACGCAGTTCGGGGCAAGGCCGTAAAATCAGGGGCTTCATGCCCGCAGTCTCCTTCCAAGCCATCTCCAAGACCTTTGCCACGCCCAAAGGCCCTTTTCAGGCACTGAACCAGGTCAACCTGGACATTGAGGAGGGGGAGTTCTTCGGGCTCCTCGGCCCCAACGGTGCCGGCAAAACCACCCTCATCAGCATCCTTGCAGGCCTGGCGCGCGCCAGCAGCGGCCGTGTGCTGGTGCAGGGCAGTGACGTGCAGGCCGATTTTGCCGAGGCGCGCCGCAAGCTTGGTGTGGTGCCCCAGGAGCTGGTGTTCGACCCCTTCTTCAACGTGCGCGAATCGCTGCGCATCCAGTCGGGCTACTTCGGCGTCAAAAACAACGACGCCTGGATCGACGAGCTGCTGGAGAACCTGGGTCTCACCGACAAGGCCAACGCCAACATGCGCCAGCTCTCGGGCGGCATGAAGCGCCGCGTGCTGGTGGCGCAGGCGCTGGTGCACAAGCCACCCATCATCGTGCTCGACGAACCCACGGCCGGTGTGGACGTGGAGCTGCGCCAGACGCTCTGGCACTTTGTGGCGCGCCTGAACAAGGAAGGCCACACCGTGCTGCTGACCACGCACTACCTGGAAGAAGCCGAGGCCTTGTGTGGCCGCATCGCCATGCTCAAGTCGGGCCGCATCGTGGCACTCAACCGCACGAGCGAGCTGCTGCAGGCGGCCTCAGGCAGCATCCTGCAGTTCAAGACGGATGCTGCCTTGCCGCCCGCGCTGGCCGGCGTGGCGCGGGTCACGGGCCGCATCGTGCAGCTGCCCGCGCACGACGCCGCCGAGATCGAAAGCCACCTGGCCGCGCTGCGTGTAGCGGGCGTGGACGTGCATGACATGGAGATTCGCCGGCCTGACCTGGAGGACGTGTTCCTGCAGGTGATGTCTGGCACCTCGGTGTCCAACATTCCCATGTCGGAGGTGACGTCCGCCGCCGCGCCGGGCCGCCCCAAGCATGGCGCGGCCCCCTTGGGGGGCAGCGAGGACACGGCAGTGTCGAGCGGGGGGGCACAACGATGACCGGCTGGCAGACTCTTTTTTACAAGGAAGTGCTCCGTTTCTGGAAGGTCAGTTTCCAGACCGTGGCCGCGCCCGTGCTCACCGCCGTGCTGTATCTGCTGATCTTCGGCCATGTGCTCGAAGACCATGTGAAGGTGTACGACCGCATCAGCTACACCGCCTTCCTGGTGCCAGGCCTCGTGATGATGAGCGTGCTGCAGAACGCGTTTGCCAACAGCTCGTCGAGCCTGATCCAGAGCAAGATCATGGGCAGCCTCGTGTTCGTGCTGCTCACGCCGCTGTCGCACTGGGCGTGGTTTGTGGCCTATGTGGGCTCGTCCATGGTGCGCGGGCTGGTGGTGGGTCTGGGTGTGTTTGTGGTCACGCTGGCCTTTGCGCGGCCAGAGTTTGCGGCGCCGCCGTGGATCCTGGCGTTTGCGGTGCTGGGGGCGGGCCTGCTGGCCACGCTAGGGCTGATTGCGGGGCTGTGGGCCGACAAGTTTGACCAGCTCGCCGCGTTCCAGAACTTCGTGGTGGTGCCCATGACGTTCCTCTCGGGCGTGTTCTATTCCATCCAGTCGCTGCCACCGTTCTGGCAGACCGTGAGCCACCTCAACCCGTTTTTCTACATGATTGACGGGTTCCGCTATGGCTTCTTTGGCCAGAGCGATACCTCGCCCTGGCTCAGCCTCGGTATCGTGGGCATCGCCTGGTTGGCCGTGAGCTTTCTCGCCGTGCACCTGCTGCGCACCGGCTACAAAATTCGGAATTGACATGACTGCTGACCAACTCAAAGACATCATCGCCGCCGGCCTGGCCTGCGAACACATCACGCTGGAGGGCGATGGGCGCCATTGGTACGCCACCATCGTCTCGGCCGAGTTCGAAGGCAAGCGCGCCATCCAGCGCCACCAGCGCGTGTACGCCACGCTGGGCGCGAAAATGCACACGGATGAGGTTCACGCGCTGTCGATGAAGACCTTCACCCCCGCCGAATGGGCGGCGCAGGCGCAGTGATGCAGATTGCCTGATTACTCATTTATTGATAGCTACTGGCGCTTAATGGATAAGCGCTAGAGGCCATTTTCATTCATATTTCTGGTGGTTAGAGATGGACAAACTCCTCATTCGCGGCGGACGCACCTTGCAAGGCGAGGTGCTGGTGTCTGGCGCCAAGAACGCCGCCTTGCCGGAGTTGTGTGCCGCGCTGCTCACGGCCGAACCCGTGACCCTGCTCAACGTGCCCCAGTTGCAGGATGTGAGCACCATGCTCAAGCTCATCCGCAACATGGGCGTGGCGGCCGAGCGCGCCGATGACGGTACGGTGTGCATTGACGCCAGCGGCTTGAACACGCCCGAGGCGCCGTACGAGCTGGTCAAGACCATGCGCGCCTCGGTGCTGGCGCTGGGCCCGCTGCTGGCGCGCTTTGGCGAGGCCACGGTGTCGCTGCCCGGCGGTTGCGCCATCGGCTCGCGGCCGGTGGACCAGCACATCAAGGGCCTGACGGCCATGGGCGCCGAGATCGTGGTCGAACACGGCTACATGATCGCCAAGCTGCCCGCAGGGTGGACGCGCCTGAAAGGCACCCGCATCACCACCGACATGGTCACGGTGACGGGCACCGAGAACTTCCTCATGGCCGCCGCACTGGCCGAGGGCGAGACGGTGCTCGAAAACGCCGCGCAAGAGCCCGAGATTTCGGACCTGGCCGAGATGCTGATCGCCATGGGCGCGAAGATCGAAGGCCATGGCACCAGCCGCATCCGCATCCAGGGCGTCGAAAAGCTGCATGGCTGCACCCACCGCGTAGTGGCCGATCGCATCGAGGCGGGTACCTTTTTGTGCGCCGTGGCGGCCACGGGCGGCGATGTGGTGTTGCGCCATGGCCGCGCCGACCACCTCGACGCTGTCATTGAAAAGCTGCGCGAGGCCGGTGCCCATGTGCAAGCGGTCGAGGGCGGCATCCGTGTACAAAGCGCCGGTGGCGCCACGCTCAAGGCGCAGGGCTTTCGCACCACCGAGTACCCCGGTTTCCCCACCGACATGCAGGCGCAGTTCATGGCACTCAACTGCATCGCGCAGGGCACGGCCACGGTGACCGAGACGATTTTTGAAAACCGCTTCATGCACGTCAACGAGCTGGTGCGCCTGGGTGCCAAGATCCAGACCGATGGCAAGGTGGCCGTGATCGAGGGTGTGCCACGCCTGTCGGGCGCCACCGTGATGGCCACCGACCTGCGCGCCTCGGCCAGCCTGGTCATTGCCGGCCTGGTGGCCGACGGCGAAACCGTGGTGGACCGCATCTACCACCTGGACCGTGGCTACGACTGCATGGAAGCCAAACTGCGCGGCATCGGCGCCGACATTGAACGAGTAAAAGCATGAGCAGCAACATGATCACCTTGGCGCTTTCCAAGGGCCGCATCTTCGACGAAACCCTGCCCCTGCTGGCCGCCGCCGGCATCGAGGTGCTGGAAGACCCCGAAAAGTCGCGCAAGCTCATCCTGCCCACCAACCAGCCCAACGTGCGCGTGGTGCTGGTGCGCGCCACTGACGTGCCGACCTACGTGGAGTACGGTGGCGCCGACATCGGCGTGACCGGCAAGGACACCCTCATCGAACACGGCGGCCAGGGCCTGTACCAGCCGCTGGACCTGCGCATCGCCAAGTGCCGCGTGAGCGTTGCGGTGCGCAACGACTTCGACTACGAACGGGCCGTCAAGCAGGGCTCGCGCCTGAAGGTGGCCACCAAGTACACCTCGATCGCGCGCGACTTCTTTGCCACCAAGGGCGTGCACGTGGACATGGTCAAGCTCTACGGCAGCATGGAGCTGGCGCCGCTCATCGGCCTGTCCGACGCCATCGTCGACCTGGTGTCCACCGGCAACACGCTCAAGGCCAACCACCTGGTAGAGGTCGAGCGCATCATGGACATCAGCTCGTATCTCGTGGTCAACCAGGCCGCGCTCAAGCTCAAGCAGGCGCCGCTGCGGCGCATCATCGATGCGTTTGCCTCGGCGATTCCTGCGGAAAAGAACTGACCTTTACCCGATCCATCGACCGACTGACACTATGACTTTGGTAGCTGCTCCCGCCCGTCTGTCCACCGCTGCAGCCACTTTTGAGGCTGATTTCGCAGCCCGCCTGCACTGGTCTGCCGACACCGACGCCGCCATCGAGCAGCGCGTGGCCGACATCTTGGCCGATGTGCAAAAGCGTGGCGATGCCGCCGTGCTGGAGTACACCGCCCGGTTCGACGGCCTCTCTGCCCCCGACATGGCGGCGCTGGAGCTGACCCAGGCCGACTTCAAGGCCGCGTTCGACGCCATTCCGCAGGCCCAGCGCGACGCGCTGCAGGCCGCTGCCAAGCGCGTGCGCAGCTACCACGAGGCGCAGAAAAAAGCCTCCGGTGAGAGCTGGAGCTACCGCGACGAAGACGGCACCTTGCTGGGCCAGAAGGTCACGCCGCTGGACCGCGTGGGCATCTACGTGCCCGGGGGCAAGGCGGCGTACCCGTCCAGCCTGCTGATGAACGCCATCCCGGCCCATGTGGCGGGCGTGCAGGAAATCATCATGGTCGTGCCCACGCCCGTGCGGGGCAGCGTGGCCACGGGTGGATCGGGCGCGCAGCTTGCATCCGACAAGGGCGAGCGCAATGATCTGGTGCTGGCGGCCGCCTACGTGGCGGGCGTCACGCGCGCCTTCACCATCGGTGGTGCGCAGGCCGTGGCCGCGCTGGCCTACGGCACGGCCACGATTCCGAAGGTCGACAAGATCACCGGGCCCGGCAACGCCTATGTGGCCAGCGCCAAGAAGCGCGTGTTCGGCACGGTGGGCATCGACATGATCGCGGGCCCGAGCGAGATCCTGGTGCTGGCCGACGGCAGCACGCCGCCCGACTGGGTGGCGATGGACCTCTTCAGCCAGGCCGAACATGACGAGCTGGCCCAGAGCATCCTGCTGTGCCCCGACGCCGCCTACCTCGATGCCGTGCAGCGCGAGATCGACCGCCTGCTGCCCACCATGCCGCGCGCCGAGATCATCGCCAAGAGCCTCAACGGCCGGGGCGCGCTGATCCTCACCAAGGATATGGAAGAAGCCTGCGCGATCAGCAACCGCATCGCACCCGAGCATCTGGAAGTGAGCTCGACCGACCCACACCGCTGGGAGCCGCTGCTGCGCCACGCCGGCGCGATCTTTCTGGGGGCCTACACCTCCGAAAGCCTGGGCGACTACTGCGCGGGACCCAACCACGTGCTGCCCACCAGCGGCACCGCACGCTTTTCGTCGCCCCTGGGCGTGTACGACTTCCAAAAGCGTAGCAGCCTCATCGAGGTGAGCGAGGCCGGTGCCCAGGTGCTGGGCACCATCGCCGCCGAACTGGCCTACGGCGAGGGCCTGCAGGCCCACGCGCAGGCGGCTGAGATGCGCCTGAAGACCCCGCTCAAGCCGCGCTGACGGCGTTCAGGGGCAGCGCGGCGCCCGATGGGGCGGTGCGCGGCACCACCGCCATCGGCTGTGGTGCCGCCACGGGTGCGGGTGGGTGCGCGGCGCCTTCGGGCGCCCGGTGCTGCGCCCAGTTCAGCCGCGCAGGGCGGTGCCCCTCGGCGCTCACCCGCAGCCGCACGGGCCCAGCGAACGACAGGCGCTGGCCGGCCTCCAGAAAATAGTCTTCCAGCAGACCGTCGCAGGTCACCCAGACGCGGCCTTGTTCGACTTCGAGCAGGGCGATCTCGCCCGCACGGAAGTCCAGCACCTGGACGGCCTGCAGTGGCGGCAGCGGCTGGCGCTTCCATTGCAGGGTGAGGGGCACCGCAAGCTGGGTGGGCAGCGTGGGCGACGGCGGGGTGGGGGTGTGCAGCGTGTTCATGCCTTCACTGTGCAGCCAGGCGGCGCGCGGCGCCACGGACAGGCTCGCACGACCTGAGCCAGTACAGATGGGCTGTACTGGTCATCTGTACTGTACGGGGTGCACTTGCTCTGTACTGGCTATTTTTGCGGCTGCCAGTACAGAATGCAGCCATGGCCTCCACCGACGACGCACCACCGCTCTACCTCCAGATCGCCGAGCAGCTCGCGCAGCTGATCCGCAATGGCACGCTGGCGCGCGGCGAAAAGCTGCCGTCGGTGCGCGAGCTGGCCCGCCAGCACGGCGTGGCGCAGACCACGGTGGTACAGGCCTACCACTGGCTCGAAGATGCGCGGCTTGTCACTGCGCGCCCGCGCTCGGGCTTCTTCGTGGCGGCACGGCCGGTGAGCCTGCCCGAGCCCAGCACGCCGCGCCCCATGCGCCGCCCGCGCGAGGTGTCTGTGGACTGGCTGGGCCAGCGCATCCTGGGGCGCAACCAGCCCGAGGACATGATCTCCTTCAGCAGCGGCACGCCGGGCTTCGAGCTGTTCAACCCCGACCGCGTGCGCCGCGCCGTGGTGCGCGCCGCGCAGCGCCACCGCAACCTGCTGTGCACCTACCCCACGTCGGCCGGGCACGAAGATGCGCGCCGCGCCCTGGCCCGCTACGCCGTCGGCATGGGCTGCAGCCTGGACCCCGAGAACATCGTGATCACCGGCGGCTGCATGGACTCCATCGCGCTGTGCCTGCGGGCCGTGACCCAGCCGGGCGACGTGGTGGCGCTGGAGTCGCCCACGCATTTCTCGTTTCTGGAGGTGCTCCAGGGCCTGCACCTGCGCGCGCTGGAGATCCCCACGCACCCGCGCCACGGTTTGTCGCTGGACGCGCTGCAGCTGGCGCTGGACACCCAGCCGGTCAAGGCCGTGATGATCGTCCCCACCCTCAGCAACCCGCTGGGCAGCTGCATGCCGCAGGCCGAGCGCAAGCGCCTGGCGCAGATGGCGGCCCGGCACGGCATGGCGGTGATCGAGGACGCGATCTACAACGACCTGGTCGAGGTCGACGAGATGCGCCGCACCGTCAAGTCGTACGACACCACGGGCCACGTGATGCTGTGCGATTCGTTTTCGAAGACGCTGGCGCCGGGCCTGCGCCTGGGGTGGCTGGAGGCCGGGCGCTGGAGTGAGAAGGTGCGCGGCATCAAGGACCTGCAGGCGGGCGGGCAGTCGGCCGTGCTGGAGCTGGCGCTGGCCGACCTCATCACCCAGGCCGGCCACGCCGCTGCGATGCGCCAGCTGCGCGCGGGCGTGGCGGCGCGCATGGACGAGGCGCGGCGGGTGATCGCATCGCACTTTCCGCAGGGCACCCGGGTGAGCGACCCGCCCGGCGGACTGCTGATGTGGCTGGAGCTGCCGCGCGGGCTCGATTCGGTGCAACTGCACGAGGCCTGCCTGGCCCGGCAGATCCTGATCGCGCCGGGCACGGTGTTCAGCACCAGCGGGCGCTTTCGCAACTGCCTGCGCATCGGGGTGGGGGGCGACTGGTCGCCCGCACATCTGGAGGCGCTGCGCACGGTGGGCGACATGGCCACGCAGATGCTGCAAAGCCAGCGGCAGGCCGCCTGAAATCGCCGCCAGAATAACTAACAAAACAAACTACACGAACTTCGTGATACACGAAGTTCGTGTAAACTCAATCCCATGAAAAATGTCACCGTGACCATGGACGACACCGTAGCCGAATGGGTGCGCGTGGAGGCCGCCAAGCGCGGCAGCAGCGTGTCCCGCTTGCTCGGTGAATGGCTGGCCGAAAAGATGCGGCAGGAAGACGCTTACGCCCAGGCGATGCGCGAGGCGCTGGGTTTTGAATCCTGGGGCGCGTCCACCGGGCCGTACGTGCCCCGCGAAACCTTGTTTCTGCGCTGAACGGTGCAACACACATGAGCACCGTCCCCATTTTTGTCGATACCGAGATCCTGCTGGCCAGCGTGGACGACCGCGATGCCGAGCGCCAGGCGCGCGCCCGCGAGTGGATGAGCTTTTGCTGGCAGACGCGCAGCGGCCGCATCAGCTCGCAGGTGCTCAACGAGCTGTACAACCAGGCGATCCAGCGCTTTGACGGCCCGCAGGTGCTGCAGCAGGTGCGTGCCCAGGTGCGCCGCCTGCGCGTGTGGCTGCCGCCGCACCTCGATTCCTACACCGTGGACGGTGCCTGGGACCTGCAGGACCGCTACCGCCTGGGCTACTGGGATGCGCTCATCCTCTCGTCCGCCCACCAGCAAGGCTGCCGCTACCTGCTGACCGAGGCGCTGCCGCATGGTGAGCCGATGGACGCGGTGCGGCCCATCAACCCTTTTCTTGTCACCCCCAACGAACTGGACACTACCGAATGACTACTCCTGCGTCGTCTCCTCTCCAAGCCCTGGCCCGTATCCGCCCCGACGTGCGCGCCATGCACGCGTACGGCGTGCAGCCCTCCACCGGCATGCTCAAGATGGACGCCATGGAGAACCCGTTCCGCCTGCCCGCGCATCTGCAGGCCGCGCTGGGCCAGCGCCTGGGCGCGCTGGCGCTCAACCGCTACCCCGGCGACCGCCTGCTGGACCTGAAGGCGGCGCTGGCCCAATACGCCGGCCTGCCCGAGGGCTACGGCATCGTGCTGGGCAACGGCTCGGACGAACTCATCACCTTGCTGGCCCTGGCCTGCGCGCAGCCTGGCACGGGCCAGCGCGCCACCATGCTCGCGCCCATGCCGGGTTTTGTGATGTATCCGCTGTCGGCCCAACTGCAGGGCCTGGATTTTGTCGGCGTGCCGCTCACGCCCGACTTCGAGCTGGACGAACCCGCCATGCTGGCGGCCATCGCGCAGCACAACCCCGCCATCACCTACATCGCCTACCCCAACAACCCCACGGCCACGCTGTGGGACGAGGGCGCGGTGCAGCGCATCATCGACGCCGCAGGCGCGCAGGGCGGCATCGTGGTCATGGACGAGGCCTACCAGCCGTTTGCCAGCCGTACCTTCATCGACCGGATGCGGGCCGAGCCTGCGCGCAATGCCCACGTGCTGCTCATGCGCACGCTCAGCAAGTTTGGCCTGGCGGGTGTGCGCCTGGGCTACCTCATCGGGCCGTCGGCGTTCGTGAGCGAGATCGACAAGGTGCGCCCGCCCTACAACGTGAGCGTGCTCAACTGCGAGGCCGCGTTGTTCGCCCTGGAACACGCCGAGGTGTTTGCCGCGCAAGCTGCCGAGATCCGCGCTGAGCGCACGAAGGTGCTGGAGGCCCTGCGCCAGATGCCCGGTGTCGAAAAATGCTGGGACAGCGAGGCCAACATGATCCTCATCCGTGTGGCGGATTCCGCCAAGGCCTATGACGGGATGAAAAACCGCAAGGTCCTGGTCAAGAACGTTTCTACAATGCACCCCATGCTGGCCAACTGCCTGCGTCTCACGGTGGGCAACGCCGATGACAATGCGCAGATGCTGGCCGCCCTGCAAGCCTCCCTATGACTTCCTCCGCACTCGTAACCTCCAATCCGTCCGGCGCCACGCCCGATCCGATGGCCGACCGCATCGCCGAAGTCAGCCGCAACACCGCCGAGACGCGCATCCGCGTGCGCATCAACCTCGACGGCACGGGGCAGGCCAAACTGCACACCGGCATCGGCTTCTTCGACCACATGCTCGACCAGATCGCCCGCCACGGGCTCATCGACCTCGACATCGACTGCGAAGGCGACCTGCACATCGACGGCCACCACACGGTCGAAGACGTGGGCATCACGCTGGGCCAGGCCTTTGCGCGTGCCGTGGGCGACAAGAAGGGCATCCGCCGCTATGGCCACGCCTATGTGCCGCTCGACGAAGCGCTGTCGCGCGTGGTGGTCGATTTTTCGGGCCGCCCGGGGCTGCACATCGACGTGAAATTCACGGCCGGCAGCATCGGCCAGCTCGACACGCAGCTGGTGTACGAGTTCTTCCAGGGCTTCGTGAACCACGCGGGCGTCACGCTGCACATCGACAACCTCAAGGGCTTCAACGCCCACCACCAGTGCGAAACCATCTTCAAGGCGTTTGGGCGCACGCTGCGCGCGGCGCTGGAGCGCGACCCGCGCTCTGCGGGCGTCATCCCGTCCACCAAGGGTTCCTTGTGAGTTTTTTGAATCAAATCAAGCGCTAGCGCTTGATGGATAAGCGCTAGCAGCTATGAATATGGAAGCAAAAACCGTGGCGGTCGTGGATTACGGCATGGGCAACCTGCGCTCGGTGTCGCAGGCCGTGCAGGCCGCCGCCGAGGGCACCGGCTGGACCGTGGTCGTCACCCGGCGCCCCGAAGACGTGCGCGCCGCACAGCGCATCGTGTTGCCAGGGCAGGGCGCCATGCCCGACTGCATGCGCGAGCTGCGCGAATCGGGCCTGCAGGAATCGGTGCTGGAAGCCGCTGCCAGCAAGCCGATGTTCGGCGTGTGTGTGGGCATGCAGATGCTGCTGGACCACAGCGCCGAGGGGGACACCCCGGGCCTGGGCCTGATCCCCGGCGATGTGCGCAAGTTCGACCTGGCAGGCCGCACCCAGCCCGACGGCAGCCGCTTCAAGGTGCCCCAGATGGGCTGGAACCAGGTGCGGCAGATGCCCCATGCAGGTGCCGTGCACCCGGTGTGGGCCGGGGTGCCCGACAACAGTTACTTCTACTTTGTGCACAGTTTCTATGCTGTGCCGCAGAATTCCGTCCATTGCGCGGGTCAAACGGACTACGGCGGTTTGTTCGCAGCCGCCATTGCACGCGATAATATTTTTGCCACCCAGTTTCACCCGGAGAAAAGTGCGGAGCACGGCCTGGCCCTGTACCGCAACTTTCTGCACTGGAACCCCTGATCTCTTAACATCCACCCGTTCGGGCCGAGCCCTGCCTCGCCCTTTTCCTCCCGAACTTCACCACCATGCTGCTCATCCCCGCCATCGACCTCAAGGACGGCCACTGCGTTCGCCTCAAACAAGGCGATATGGACCAATCCACCACCTTTGGCGAAGACCCGGCCGCCATGGCGCGCAAGTGGGTGGATGCCGGCGCGCGCCGCCTGCACCTGGTGGACCTGAACGGCGCGTTCGCGGGCGTGCCCAAGAACTACAGCGCCATCAAGTCCATCCTCCAAGAGGTGGGCGACGATATCCCCGTGCAGCTCGGCGGCGGCATCCGCGACCTGGACACCATCGAGAAGTACATCGACGGCGGCCTGCGCTACGTGATCATCGGCACGGCCGCGGTCAAGAACCCCGGGTTCCTGAAGGACGCGTGCAGTGCCTTTGGCGGCCACATCATCGTGGGCCTGGATGCCAAGGACGGCAAGGTCGCCACCGACGGCTGGAGCAAGCTCACCGGCCACGAAGTGGTGGACCTCGCCAAGAAGTTCGAGGACTGGGGCGTCGAATCCATCATCTACACCGACATCGGCCGCGACGGCATGCTTTCGGGCATCAACATCGATGCCACGGTGAAGCTGGCGCAGGCGCTGAGCATCCCCGTGATCGCCTCGGGCGGCCTGTCCAACATGGCCGACATCGAGCAGCTGTGCGCGGTGGAAGGCGAGGGCGTTGAAGGCGTGATCTGCGGCCGCGCCATCTACAGTGGCGACCTGGACTTTGCAGCTGCGCAAGCGCGGGCTGACGAACTGAACGGGTGACCCCCTGAGCGGCTGCGCCGCTTCCTCCCAGGGGGACCGACGCCAGTGGCCTGGCGGAGCCAGTTCCACGGCGTCTGCTGGCCTCGGCAGCGCCCCATCAACGAATCGCTGACTGACTGACCGACATGCTCGCCAAACGCATCATTCCCTGCCTCGACGTCACCGGAGGCCGCGTGGTCAAGGGCGTCAATTTTGTCGAACTGCGCGACGCGGGCGACCCGGTCGAGATCGCTGCGCGCTACAACGCCCAGGGGGCCGACGAACTCACGTTTCTGGACATCACCGCCACCAGCGATGGCCGCGACCTGATCCTGCACATCATCGAGGCCGTGGCCAGCCAGGTGTTCATTCCCCTCACCGTGGGCGGCGGCGTGCGCACCGTGGAAGACGTGCGCAGGCTGCTCAATGCGGGTGCGGACAAGACCAGCTTCAACTCGGCCGCCATCGCCAACCCCGGGGTGATCAACGCCGTGTCGGCCAAGTACGGCGCGCAGTGCATCGTGGTGGCCATCGACGCCAAACGCCGCTCGGCCGAGGATGCCCAGCGCATCGGCGCCCACGGCCAGCCCGTGGGCGCGGGCTGGGATGTCTACAGCCACGGCGGGCGCAAAAACACGGGCCTGGACGCCATTGCCTGGGCCACCGAGATGGCGCAGCGCGGCGCGGGCGAAATCCTGCTGACCAGCATGGACCGCGATGGCACCAAGGCAGGCTTTGACCTGGAACTGACCCGCGCGGTGAGCGACGCCGTGAGCGTGCCCGTGATCGCCTCGGGCGGGGTGGGTAACCTGGACCACTTGGCCGACGGCATCCAGACCGGTGGTGCCGACGCCGTGCTGGCCGCAAGCATCTTCCACTACGGTGAATACACCGTGGGCCAGGCCAAGGCCCGCATGGCCGAGCGTGGCATTCCGGTGCGTCTGTGACGACGCCATTCGCGGGCGCGCGTTGGGCGCTGGTGGTGGCCCTGGCGGCCACGGCGCTGCCCGCTGCTGCGCAGCAGGTGCCGCCCCCGTCGTATGCGAGTTTTTCTGAGCGCCTGCCCTGTGTGCACCGCATTGGCCGCTGCTTTGACGCGACCATCGGCGGCAAGCCGGTGGAGGTGATTGCCGACAAGGCCGAATTCGAAAAGCTCAAGGCCCTGCTGCAGGCGCTGAACAGCAATGTGCGCGACGTGCACTGGATCGTGCGCGAACCCGTGTTGGGCACGCTGGCGCTGGACGTGGAAACCCGCGCCAACGCGCTGGGTCTGCCGCTGGTGGGCGATGAGAAGGAAGAGCCCGATGTCACCGTCTATGCCCTCGACGGCCAGGACCTGGAGAGCGAGTCGGAGCTGGTGGCGCAGCAAAGCGTGCGCGTGAATGGCCAGCCCGTGGTGACGCAGCAGGAAACCCTCACGCAGGATTTTCTGCCCCCGGGGCGTTATGCCTTTGCCATCAAGTACCTGGGCCGCAAGAACTGGGATCGCAAGTGGGTGTTTTTGACCGTGGCGAAGTAAATCTTTGATAAAAATTGGTTCTGGCGCTTGATGGCAAAGCGTCAATAGCTATTATTTTTGTAGCGAAAATTGCAAACTGCGCAGTGCCTCACCTGGACGCAAGCTGCCCGATGGAGCGTCTGGTTTTTCATAGAACTCTCATTTTGATAGCTGCTAGCGCTTGATGGATAAGCGCTAGAGGCAAAAATGACCTTCAATCCGCTCGCCCGGCAGGCGGGCCGGTCCTTCAAATCACCGACAATCCCGCCCATGAACTGGCTCAACGAAGTGAAATGGGACGCGCAGGGCCTGGTGCCCGTGATTGCGCAGGAGCAGGGTACGGGCGACGTGCTGATGTTTGCCTGGATGAACCGTGAGGCCCTTGCCAAGACGGCGGAACTCGGCCGCGCCGTGTACTTCAGCCGCTCGCGCAAGAAGCTGTGGTTCAAGGGCGAAGAATCCGGCCACGTGCAGACCGTGCACGAGATCCGCCTGGACTGCGACAACGACGTGGTGCTGCTCAAGGTCACCCAGCTTGGCCACGAGCCCGGCATCGCCTGCCACACGGGCCGCCACAGCTGCTTCTTCAGTGTGCTCAAGGATGGTGCCTGGAGTGCCATCGACCCGGTCTTGAAAGACCCTGAATCCATCTACAAGTAAGAGCCATGAGTTCCAACGATTCTCTGGCGCGCCTGGCGGCCATCATTGAAAGCCGCAAGCCTGCCAACGGCGGTGACCCGGACAAGAGCTACGTCTCGCGCCTGCTGCACAAGGGCCCCGATGCATTTTTGAAGAAGATCGGCGAGGAAGCCACCGAAGTCGTCATGGCGGCCAAGGACGTGGACCACGGCGCCGACAAGTCCAAGCTGGTCTACGAAGTGGCCGACCTGTGGTTCCACTCCATGGTGGCGTTGGCCCACTACGGCCTCACGCCGGCCGACGTGCTGACCGAGCTGGAGCGCCGCGAAGGCACCAGCGGCATCGAGGAAAAAGCCTTGCGCAAGGCCGTTGCGCGCACTGCCGAAGAAGGGGCTCCATGAACGACATCATCGACGTGCAAAGCAATGAGCAGAAGGCCCAGGGCCTCAAGAACGTCGGCTGGGTCAGCTATGTGCTGCACCTCATCGTGGCCGTGGGGGCTGTGCTGCCGGGTGCGCAAGCCAGCGCCCTGCTGCTGGTCATTGCGCTGGTGATCGATCTGGTCAAACGCAGCGATGCCGAGGGCACCTGGCAGGCCAATCATTTTTCGTGGCGCATCCGCTCGACGATCTGGGCCGGCGTGCTGTATGTGGTGACCTCGCCCCTGTGGCTGTTGTTGATTGCGCCGGGCTGGATCGCCTGGGGCATCATTTCCTTGTGGTTCCTGTACCGCATCGTGCGCGGCATGCTGGCCATGAGCAAGAACCAGGCGGTGGATGCCTGAACCCACAGCGCCCCGGCCGCACTTGCCCTCCTTGCCACGGCTGAACCTGGCCCTGCAGGGCGGAGGCTCCCACGGTGCGCTCACCTGGGGTGTGCTGGATGCGCTGCTGGAGGATGGCCAGTGGCAGTTTGATGGCGTGAGCGGCACCAGCGCTGGCGCGATGAATGCCGTGGCCATGGCGCATGGCTTTGCCAAAGCCGCACAGGAGCACAAGGATCCGCACGAAGCGCACCTGGCCGGTTGTGCCCAGGCGCGTGAAACGCTCACCCGACTGTGGGAGGGAGTGGGCACGCTGGGCAGCCTCATGTGGGGCTCCCCCCTGTCGGCCGCCAACCCGATGATGGGCCTGATGCGCCAGTGGCTGTCGCCCTACCAGACCAATCCGCTCGACATCAACCCGCTGCGCCGCCTTCTGGAGCGTGAGGTGGACTTTGACCTGCTGTGCACCGTACGCCGCGCCAGCGCTGCGGCGGGCGGGCCCAATGTGTTTGTGTGCGCCACCAACGTGCGCACCGGGCGCGGTGAAATTTTCTCGGGCTCCCGGCTGAGCGCGGATGCCGTCATGGCATCGGCCTGCCTGCCGTTGCTGTTCAAGGCGGTGGAGATCGATGGCGAGCATTACTGGGACGGTGGCTACTCGGGCAACCCGGCGCTGCACCCGCTCATTTATCAGACCGAAACCTCTGACATCCTGCTCGTGCAGATCAACCCCATCGAACACCTGGAACTGCCCGATTCAGGCCAGGAAATCATGGAACGCATGAACGAAGTCACCTTCAACGCCAGCCTGCTGGCCGAGATGCGCGCCATCGAGTTCGTGCGCCGCCTGCTGGCCGAGGGCAAGCTGGATGCGCGCCGCTACAAAAACGTGCGCATGCACCGCATTGACGGTGGCGCCGTGCTGGCGCCCTTTGGCGCCGACAGCAAGTCCCGCGCGGACCTGGCCTTTGTGCGCAAACTGTTCGCCCTGGGCCGCACGGCCGGGCAGGAGTGGCTGCACGCGCACCGCAAGGATGTGGGCGTGCGGCCCACCATCAAGATCGCTGACAATGCGTGAGCCCCCTGTGTCGCCTGCGGCGCCTTCCCCCCAAGGGGGACGCCACCCGTGGCCTGGCGGAGCCAGTTCCACGGTGGCGCTGGCCCTGAGGCTCGCCGGTTTCGACGGCTTGGGGTGGTGAGCAGCGACCGCTGAACTGTTAACTTCGAACCGACATTTTTTCCATGCACGATCCGAACTGCCTTTTCTGCAAAATCATCGCGGGCCAGATTCCTTCGAAGAAGGTTTATGAAGACGAAGAAATGTTCGCCTTCCACGACATCCACCCCTGGGCACCGGTGCACTTTCTGATGGTTCCCAAGCTGCATATCCCTTCGATGGCGCAGGTCACCGCAGAGCATGCGGGGGTTCTCGGGCGCATGATGGCGCTGGCGCCCCAGCTGGCTTTGGAGCAAGGCTGCAACCCGTACCCGGAAGGTGGCTTTCGCGTCGTGGTAAACACGGGGCTTGAAGGTGGGCAGGAAATCCACCACCTGCATGTCCACGTGATGGGTGGCCCCCGCCCGTGGCTCAAAGGCTGAACCAGGCTGACAGGCGCCGCAGATAGTTGTACGAAGGCATGCCGCCGCCGTGAACTCCTGCCTTGCCCCCCGTCTAAAATGATTGCAATTCGTTAGGAGATATTTCATGGGCTCTTTTTCCATCTGGCACTGGCTGATCGTGCTGCTGATCGTCGTCATGGTGTTCGGCACCAAGAAGCTCAAGAACATGGGTTCTGATCTCGGAGGCGCCGTCAAGGGCTTCAAGGACGGCATGAAGGACGGTTCGGCCGATGCGGCAGCCACCACCACACCACCCGCAGGCCAGGTTGCCAACAACCCGGCGGCTGACAAGACCACCATCGATGTCGAAGCCAAGCAAAAGAGCTGAGCGGGCCGTTTCCACTGGCACCCGCACGCTTTGCGCTTGACCCATGATTGATATTGGCCTGTCCAAGATGGCGCTGATCGGCGCGGTGGCACTCATTGTCATCGGGCCCGAGAAGCTCCCCCGCGTGGCCCGCACGGTGGGCACGCTGCTGGGCAAGGCCCAGCGTTACGTGTCCGACGTGAAAGCCGAGGTCAACCGGTCCATGGAGCTCGATGAGCTCAAGAAGATGAAGGACACGGTGGAGAGCGCCGCACGCGATGTGCAGAACTCCATCCAGACCAGCGCCAGCGAGTTCGAGAAAGATTGGGCTGCTGCCACGGACACCAGCAACAGCGACCTGCATGGGTCGCAGGCTGCCGTGGTGCCCGCCTACAAGCACCCCGGCAAGAACTGGCGCCTCAAGCGGGGCGCGGTGCCCCAGTGGTACAAGGCCCGAAGCGGTGTGCGCACCAAGGCCCAGTCCGGTGCGGCCCGTGTGGCACGTTTCCGTCCCCGTAAATTCCACTGATGCAGCAGCCACCAGCGCCCCGCGCGCTGCATGGGCGGCCCTGACGCCCACGAAAACCCAACATGTCCGAAACCCCTTCCCAAGAAGACGAGCTGGCCGGTACCGAGCAGCCGTTTGTGCAGCACCTGATGGAGCTGCGCGACCGGCTGGTCAAGGCCATCATTGCCATCGCCATCGCGGCGGCGATCCTGTTCTTCTTCCCCGGCCCAGGCGCGCTGTATGACTTTTTGGCGGCGCCGCTGGTGGCGCACCTGCCCAAGGGCGCCACGCTGATCGCCACATCGGTGATCTCGCCGTTCATGGTGCCGCTCAAGATTTTGCTGATGTCGGCCTTTTTGCTGGCGCTGCCGTTTGTGCTGTGGCAGGTGTGGGCCTTCGTGGCACCAGGCCTGTATTCGCACGAGAAGAAGCTGGTGCTGCCGCTGGTGGTCTCCAGCACGCTGCTGTTCTTCATCGGGGTGGCGTTTTGCTACTACCTGGTGTTCGGCCAGGTGTTTGCCTTTATCCAGAGCTTTGCCCCCAAGAGCATCACGGCCGCGCCAGACATCGAGGCTTACCTGAGTTTCGTGCTGTCGATGTTCCTTGCGTTTGGCCTGTCTTTTGAGGTGCCGATTGCCGTGGTGGTGCTGGCGCGCATGGGCATCGTGAGCGTGCAGAAGCTGCGTGAATTCCGTGGCTATTTCATCGTGATCGCGTTTGTGATCGCCGCCGTCGTCACGCCGCCCGATGTGGTCTCGCAGCTGTCGCTGGCCGTGCCCATGTGCCTGCTGTACGAGGTGGGCATCTGGGCAGCGCAGATCTTCATCAAGCACACCAAGGCGCCGGAAGATGCCGATGAAGTGGCTTCCAACCCCTGAATGTGGAAATTTTGGGTCTTAATGGACTCTGGCGCTTGCTGGATAAGCGCTAACAGCTATATTTTTAATAGCTGACGGTTTGCATCAGCGACCGTGTCGCCCTGTTCTGCGCGCAGCCCCTAGAAACTGGCGCGTGCCCAATACCAGTGCCACCGCGGAACCGGCTTCGCCGGGCCGCTGGAGGCGTCCCCCTTTGGGGGAAGACACGCAGCGGCTCAGGGGGGCTTACCGTTTCACATTGCGCTGGGGCCGGGGGCGCACCCCGGGGTTGATGCTCAGCTCCACGATCTTTTCGCCACGCTGCACGTTGAACGGCGCCGCAGTGCCAGGTTTCAGCGCGGCCACGGCGGTCAGCAGCTCGGACACATTGCCCACGTTCCTGCCTTCCACGCGCACGATCACATCGCCGGGCCGCATGCCGGCCTGGGCTGCGGGGCCGTCCTGCAGCACGCCGGTGATGATCACGCCCTCTGTGGCTTTCACACCAAAGGTCTCGGCCAGTTCGGGCGAGAGTTCGTTGGGCTCCACACCGATCCAGCCGCGCGTGACCTGTCCATCCTTCACGATGCCGTCCAGCACCATGCGGGCCGTGGACACGGGGATTGCAAAGCCGATGCCCATGCTGCCGCCCGAGCGCGAGTAGATGGCGGTGTTGATGCCCATGAGGTTGCCGTTCACATCCACCAGCGCGCCGCCCGAGTTGCCAGGGTTGATGGCCGCATCGGTCTGGATAAAGTTCTCGAAGGTGTTGATGCCCAGCTGCGTGCGGCCCAGTGCGCTCACGATGCCGCTGGTCACCGTCTGGCCTACACCGAACGGGTTGCCGATGGCCAGCACCTGGTCGCCCACGGCGAGCACATCCGAGTTGCCCAGCACGATGACGGGCAGCTTGTCGAGTTCGATCTTGAGGATGGCCAGATCGGTGTCGGGGTCGGTGCCGATCACGCGGGCGCGGGCGCGGCGGCTGTCGGTCAGCGTCACTTCGATCTCGTCGGCGCCTTCCACCACATGGTTATTGGTCAGGATGTAGCCATCGGGGCTCACGATCACCCCGCTGCCCAGCCCGGCCTGTGCCTGGGCACCCTGGTCGCCAAAGAAGAACTGGAACCAGGGGTCGTTGCTGCGCGGATGGCGCACGGCCTTGCTGGTATTGATGCTCACCACCGCAGGCGCCGCCTGGCGCGCCGCACCGCTGAAGCTGCCCGCCGCCGGTTGCGGGCTGGCGGTGGTGGCCGGGGCTTCCCGCAGCGCAATGCCTGCGCCGGAACGTGTGGTGGCACCCCGGCCCAGCCAGCTGGGCTGAAGGGTGGCGACAACGAAGTAGGCCGCAACGAACACCGTCACGGCCTGGGAGAACAACAGCCAGATGCGTTTCATGAAATTCTGTACAGGTGGTGGGCTGGAGAAGGGGGCGCGTCGGTGCGACGCGCAATGGTTGCCTTCCGGACAAAAGCATTGTCTCCCAATGTGTGGGTGCGGGCCACGCGCGACAATAGCTGCATGAGCATTTCCCGCCCCGAACTTCTGCAGGCGTTTGACAGCCTGCTGCAACCTGAGCGCTTCAAGGACTATGGCCCCAATGGCCTGCAAGTGGAGGGCAAGGCCGAGATCACGCGCATCGTCAGTGGCGTGACGGCCAGCCGCGCCCTGATCGAGGCGGCCATCGCTGCCCGCGCCGACGCGATCTTCGTGCACCACGGCCTGTTCTGGCGCGGGCAGGACGGCCGCGTGACGGGCTGGATGAAGCAGCGGCTGCAACTGCTGCTGGCGCATGACATCAACCTGTTTGCCTACCACCTGCCCCTGGACGCGCACCCTGAACTGGGCAACAACGCCCAGCTGGGCCGTGTGCTGGGCCTGGTGGCCGACACGCGGTTTGGCGAGAACGATCTGGGCTTTGCCGGGCCTGCCGCGTTTGCCCATGGGCAGGCACTGGCAGACCATGCCTCGCAGGTCCTGGGCCGTGCCGTCACCTGGGTGCCGCCAGAAGGCGCCGCCGCACAGCGGGCTGTCCGCCGCGTGGCCTGGTGCACGGGTGGTGCGCAGGGCTACTTCGAGGCGGCGATTGCGGCCGGGGCGGACGTGTTCATCACGGGCGAGATTTCAGAGCCCCAGGCGCATCTGGCCCGGGAGATGGGGGTGGGCTTCATTGCCGCGGGGCACCACGCGACCGAGCGTTATGGCGCGCCTGCGGTGGCGGCGCAGGTTGCAGGGCAGTTCGGGCTGAGCCACCAGTTCATCGAGATCGACAATCCTGCCTGATGGCGGGTGGTGTGATCTCATTTGCTATTAAAACAATAGCTTGCAACGCATGTTGGTAAAGCGCTGAAGCCTCATTCTCAGAAATAAAACTGCCATGAAGTCCCTCGCCATCACCCAGGGTGACCCTGCAGGCATCGGCCCCGAAATTGTGGCCAAGGCATTTCGCGATGCACCGGCCGATTTGGCGGGCTGCTTCGTGGTCGGCGATGTCGCCACTCTGCGGCGCGCGGCGCAGGCCATCGTGCGCCCCGGGGTGCCGATGGTGCCCGTGGCGCAGATCACCGCGCCCACCGATGTGCTGGAGGTGCCGCCCCGCTGTGTTCCGGTGCTGCAGCTGCCGGGCATTCCTGGCCCGCAACCCTGGGGTCTGGTCAGTGCCGCTGCGGGCCGCGCCGCCGCTGACAGTGTGGTCTGGGCCGCGCGGGCAGCGCTGCGGGGCGAGGTGGCGGGGCTGGTCACAGCGCCGTTGCACAAGGAGGCCTTGTCGGCCGCGGGCGTGGCGTTTCCGGGCCACACCGAGCTGCTGCAGGCTGAGGCCGCCACACACCAGGGGGTCGCGTTGGCGCAAATGCCTGTGCGCATGATGCTCGCCAGCGACGAGCTGCGCACCGTGTTGGTCAGTATCCACATGTCGCTGCGTGAGGCCATTGCCGCGGTCACCACGGACAACGTCCTGCAGACGCTGCTGATCACGCACGCTGCCCTGTTGCGCAGCCTGGGCCGGGTGCCGCGCATCGCGGTGGCGGGGCTCAATCCCCACGCGGGCGAGGGCGGGCTGTTTGGCGGCGAGGAGGCCGAGGTGATTGCGCCGGCGATGGTCGCCGCGCGCGCGCAGGGGCTGGATGTGCACGGCCCTTTTGCGCCCGACACGGTGTTCATGCGCTCGCGCAGCACGCCCCATCGTGCGGGAGAGTTTGACGTGGTCATTGCCATGTACCACGACCAGGGGCTCATCCCCGTGAAGTACCTGGGGGTGGACAAGGGGGTGAATGTGACCCTGGGCTTGCCCCTGGTGCGTACCAGCCCCGACCACGGCACCGCGTTCGACATCGCAGGGCAGGGCGTGGCCGATGCTACGAGCCTCATCGAGGCGGTGCGCATGGCGCGGGCGCTGTGTGGGTAGTGGGCGATAGCGCTTGAATACAAAGCGCTAGCAGCTATCGATAATGTAGCAATAGGGTAGGCCATGACCCACGCTGGACGCGCGACCTAGGAAGCCCGCACGCTCTGCGCCAGCGCCACTGTGGAACCGGCTCTGCCGGGCCACCGGTGGCGGGGGAAGGCGCGCAGCCGCCTCGGGGGGGGCTTACTTTTTCAGGCTGTCCCTGATCTCGCGCAACAGCACGATGTCCTCGGCGGGTGCGGCCGGGGCTTCGGGGGCGGGCGCGGGGGCTTCGCGCTTGAGGCGGTTGATCTGCTTGATCATCATGAAGATGATGAACGCCAGAATGATGAAGTTGACGGCTACGGTCAGGAAGTTGCCGTAGGCAAACACCGGCACGCCTGCTTTTTTGAGCGCATCCAGTGTCATGGCCGTGCCTGGCGGCGCCGTGCCCAGCACCACAAAAAGGTTGGAAAAGTCGAGCTTGCCGAACACCAGCCCCACCACCGGCATGATCAGGTCGGACACCACCGAATCCACGATCTTGCCAAATGCCCCCCCAATGATCACGCCCACGGCGAGATCAATCACATTGCCCTTGACCGCGAATTCCCTGAACTCTTGCATCATCCCCATGGCGTGCTCCTTGTTTGAATGGTGATGCCGGAGTATTGCCCGGCGCGGTGCCCTGTCAAGACAGTCCCTCACTTTGAAATAACCATTTTCACTCCGCTACAATTCGCGGTTGACCCCAATCTAGCGATGTTCATCGAGGATCCCCATGAGTGACACTCCAATCGACTCCAGCAAACGGACGTGGCTGATCGCGTCCGGCTGTGCTGGTGCGGTGGGCGGCGTGGCAACCGCCGTACCTTTCGTGAGTACTTTTCAGCCCTCCGAGCGCGCCAAAGCCGCCGGGGCTGCCGTCGAGGTCGATATTTCCGCCCTCAAGCCAGGCGAGAAGCTCACCGTGGAGTGGCGCGGCAAGCCCGTCTGGATCATCAAGCGCACCCCCGAGCAGCTTGCCGAACTGCCCAAGCTCGACGGCCAGTTGGCGGACCCCAAGTCGGAGCGCAAGCCATCCGAGTTGACCCCCGAGTACGCGCGCAACGAAGCGCGTTCGATCAAGCCAGAGATTTTTTGTGGGTGTGGGCATCTGCTCGCACTTGGGTTGCTCGCCCTCCGACAAGTTCCAGACCGGTGCCCAGCCTTCGCTGCCCGACGACTGGAAGGGCGGTTTCCTGTGCCCTTGCCACGGCTCCACGTTCGACATGGCTGGCCGCGTGTTCAAGAACAAGCCCGCGCCTGACAACCTTGAAGTCCCTCCGCACATGTACCTGTCCGACACGCGCCTCGTGATCGGTGAAGACAAGAAGGCTTGACGGAGAACGACATGGCCCACGAATTCAAAGAAATCTCTCCCAACGCCCCGATCAGCGCCCAGGTCACGAACTGGTTCGAAAACCGGTTCCCCACGGCCTTTGACGCCTACAAGGTGCACATGTCGGAGTATTACGCTCCGAAGAATTTCAACTTCTGGTACATCTTCGGCTCGCTGGCCCTTGTGGTGCTGGTGATCCAGATCGTGACCGGCATCTTCCTGGTCATGCACTACAAGCCCGACGCCAGTCTGGCGTTCGCTTCGGTCGAGTACATCATGCGCGATGTGCCCTGGGGTTGGCTGATCCGCTACATGCACTCCACGGGCGCTTCCGCGTTCTTCGTGGTGGTGTACCTGCACATGTTCCGGGGCCTCATCTACGGCAGCTACCGCAAGCCGCGCGAGCTGGTCTGGATCTTCGGCTGCGCGATCTTCCTGTGCCTGATGGCCGAGGCCTTCATGGGCTACCTGCTGCCCTGGGGCCAGATGTCCTACTGGGGCGCCCAGGTGATCGTGAACCTGTTCGCCGCCATCCCGTTCATCGGCCCTGACCTGGCGCTGCTGATCCGTGGCGACTACGTGGTGGGCGACGCCACGCTGAACCGCTTCTTCAGCTTCCACGTGATCGCCGTGCCGCTGGTGCTGCTGGGCCTGGTGGTGGCCCACTTGCTGGCGCTGCACGATGTCGGTTCCAACAACCCCGACGGCGTGGAAATCAAGGGCCCGCAAGCCCCCAAGGATGCCAATGGCAAGCCCCTGGATGGCGTGCCGTTCCACCCCTACTACACGGTGCATGACATCTTTGCGTTGAGCATGTTCCTGATGGCGTTCACGGCGGTGGTGTTCTTCGCCCCTGAGTTCGGTGGCTACTTCCTCGAATACAACAACTTCATCCCTGCCGATCCGCTCAAGACGCCTGCGCATATCGCACCGGTCTGGTACTTCACGCCGTTCTATTCGATGCTGCGTGCCATCACCACCGAGATGATGTACGTGCTGGTGCTGTGCGTGGTGGCCGGCGCAGGCTTTGGCATCCTCAAGGCCAAGTTGCCCAGCTTCGTCAAGGCGGGCATTGCCGTTGCGGCCATCGCGGTGATCGCGATGATGCTGTCCATCGACGCCAAATTCTGGGGCGTGGTGGTGATGGGTGGTGCCGTGATTATTCTGTTCTTCCTGCCCTGGCTGGACTACAGCCCCGTCAAGTCGATCCGCTATCGCCCTGACTGGCACAAGTACTTGTACGGCATCTTCGTGATCATCTTCCTCATCCTGGGCTACCTGGGCGTGCAGCCTCCGTCAGCTATCGGCGAGCGTGTATCGCAGGTGGGTACGCTGTTCTACTTCGGCTTCTTCCTGCTGATGCCTTGGTGGAGCCGTATCGGCAAGACCAAGCCCGTGCCCGACCGCGTGACCTTTGTGGCGCACTGAGCCTGGAGACAACAACAATGAAGAAACTCATCCTCACGCTGATCGCCGCAGTGGGTCTCGTGGCAGGTGCTGCACACGCCTCGGGTGGTGACACCATCGCCTGGGACAAGGCTCCCAACAAGACCAACGACCTGGCTTCCCTGCAAAACGGTGCCAAGGTGTTCGTCAACTATTGCCTGAGTTGCCATTCGGCTGCGTTCATGCGCTTCAACCGCCTGCGCGACATCGGTCTGACCGAGCAGCAGATCAAGGACAACCTGCTGTTCACGACCGACAAGGTCGGCGAGACCATGAAGGCCTCCATCGATCCCAAGCAGGCCAAAGAATGGTTCGGTGCCAACCCGCCCGACCTGACCGTGATCGCACGCTCGCGCGCGGGCCACGGTGGCACGGGTGCCGACTACCTCTACACCTTCCTGCGCACGTTCTACCGTGACGAGACCAAGGCCACGGGCTGGAACAACCTTGCCTTCCCAAGCGTGGGCATGCCCCATGTGCTGTGGGAAATGCAGGGCGACCGCCGCCCTGTGTTCGAAGAGCACGAAAGCCATGGCCACAAGACCCAGGTCTTCAAGGGCTGGGAGCAGGTCAAGCCAGGCTCGATGACCCCGCTGCAGTTTGACCAGACCGTGGGCGATCTTGTGAACTACCTGCAATGGATGGGTGAACCTGCCCAGAACACCCGCGTCCGAGTTGGCGTGTGGGTGCTGATCTTCCTCGGTGTTTTCACCGTCATCGCCTGGAGGCTGAACGCGGCCTTCTGGAAGGATGTGAAGTAAGCAGCACAAGCCGTCGATCCATGAGAAGGCGCCCTTCGGGGTGCCGCCGGATTGTTTGTAGAGTGGGCGCTTTGGGCTCCCACTCTTTTGATTTTTAGGAGCCTCCCACCATGATGGTGCTTTACTCGGGTACGACCTGTCCCTTCTCCCACCGCTGCCGTTTTGTCCTGTTCGAAAAGGGCATGGACTTTGAAATCCGCGATGTGGACCTGTACAACAAGCCCGAAGACATCAGTGTGATGAACCCGTACGGTCAGGTGCCTATCCTGGTCGAGCGCGACCTGATCCTGTACGAGTCGAACATCATCAACGAGTACATCGACGAGCGCTTCCCTCACCCGCAACTCATGCCTGGCGACCCGGTGGACCGCGCGCGCGTGCGTCTGTTCCTGCTCAACTTCGAGAAGGAACTGTTCGTGCATGTGAATATCCTCGAATCGCGGGCCACCAAGGGCAACGAAAAGGCGTTGGAGAAGGCACGAGCGCACATCCGTGACCGCCTGACGCAACTGGCTCCCGTGTTCCTCAAGAACAAGTACATGCTGGGCGACAACTTCTCCATGCTCGACGTGGCGATTGCCCCGTTGCTGTGGCGCCTGGACTACTACGGCATCGATCTGTCGAAGAACGCTGCCCCGCTGCTCAAGTACGCCGAGCGCATCTTCTCGCGCCCTGCCTACATTGAGGCGTTGACCCCGTCCGAGAAGGTCATGCGCAAGTAACTTGCGGCCTGCCCCATTCCCCTATTCACAGCCGTTGCCTTTCACCTCCATGACCGCACAGGAATCAACGTCCACGCGCCCGTACCTCATTCGTGCCTTGTACGAATGGTGCACCGACAATGGGCTCACGCCCTATGTGGCGGTGCGTGTCGATGATTCCGTTCAGGTGCCGCGTGAGTATGTGAAGGATGGTGAGATTGTCCTGAACATCAGTTTTGATGCGACGAGCGCCTTGCAGTTGGGCAACGATTTCATCGAATTCAAGGCGCGGTTTGGTGGCAAGCCGCGAGAGATTCTCGTGCCGGTGGGGCGTGTGATTGCTATCTATGCCCGTGAGAACGGCCAGGGCATGGCGTTCCCGCCTCCGGTGGATGTGTTGGCGGGTAGTGGGGGGGCTGGGGGCATGGCGCCTGTGCTGGCCGATACCTTGGCTTCTTCCGAATCCGTGGCGGCGAGTATGGCGCCGTCGGTCCCAGAGGACCGCGTGGTTCAGTTGGTATCCACCGACGATGGCAAGAAGGATGGCGAGGAGGGCGGCGATGCGCCTCGGCCGCCCCCTGCTGCAGGCGGAGCGCGGCCGTCCCTCAAGCGGGTCAAATAACGGCTCTGGTATTTTTTGAGGCTGCTTTTTCCGCGATAAAATGCAGCCTTCGCCGGTTTAGCTCAGTTGGTAGAGCACCCGCCTTGTAAGCGGTAGGTCGTCAGTTCGATTCCGACAACCGGCACCAGTTTTCCTGGTCTCTCTCGCATTCCCTGCCCCTGGCGTAGGCCGTCAGGTTTGAACTTTCAGGCGAATCGCGTTAACCTCCCACCCCCGGCTGCGCAAATGCGCCTGCAAAGCAGGCAGCAACTGGCGTATTTTTGCTGCTGCGGCATTGCTTTTGACCAGCAGGCACCAGGAGTCCCCATCGATGGGACCTGCCTGGATCGCTGGTCGCAGCGCCACGGGAATCAGCATTTCAATGGCCTTGAGCCGATCACTGGAGTCGCGTGTCAGCGCTGTGAGCTTCGCCAGCGTAGGAGAGTCCTCGCTGGCCTGCTGCAGGCTGACGGCGTAGTGGCGGCGGTTCATGGTGTGCGTCTTCGGGCGTGGAGAATTCGTAGTGCATCTGATTATCACGGACGCCCGTCTGGCTCGCAGCCGGGCCATTCACTTGTCGGGTACGCGCCTGGTTCTGGCGGGGCTGGGACTGTCGCTGTGCCTCATGCTGGTCGCTGCGACGCTTTACCACTGGGTCTTTCTCAAAGGCGCGCGCGAGGGCTGGCCCATTGTCGGCTCGCTGGTGCGGCTGGTCGTCAAGGACGAGTTTGCCGAGCGGGACCGCTTCATGCGGGCCAACCTGGATGCGATGGCCCGCCGCGTGGGTGAAATGCAGGCGCGCATGGTGCAGCTGGAGTCGCTCGGTGATCGCGTGCTGGGCCTTGCAGGCATGGCCCCCGCCGATATCCAGAAGTCCGATGCCCGGGGAGGTGTGCTGGTTAGCGCCCGGAACCTGTCCATGGAGGAGTTGCAGTCCACGCTCGATGAGCTGGAGCGCCTGACCAACCAGCGCGTAGACCTGATGACCGTGCTCGAATCGCGCCTCTTCGATCAGCATATCCGCAAAAAAATGATCCCCACCCACGCACCTGTCACGGGGCGGGCGCCTGGTTCAGCCTTTGGCTGGCGTGTAGACCCTATCACCGGCCAATCGGCCTTGCACACAGGCCTGGACTTTCAGGCAGATACGGGCACACCCATCCTGGCTGCTGCCGGTGGGGTGGTGATGACGCAGGAGTATCACCCCGCCTATGGAAACATGATCGAGGTGGACCATGGCAATCAATTGGTCACACGCTATGCCCACGCGTCCCGGACGCTGGTCAAGCAGGGCGATATCGTGCGGCGAGGACAGAAGATTGCCGAGGTGGGCACCACGGGGCGCTCCACCGGGGCCCACCTTCATTTTGAGGTGCTGGTACAAGGTGTTTTCCAAGACCCGCAGAAGTTTCTGAGTGCTGGTGGCACGGCTGCGGGGGCACAGGTCGCCTCGGTCCAGCCGCGCGCATCGCCCAGCCAGTCGTCCACGCCCGCAGCGGGCAGGTAAAATCGCGGGTCCGGTGTTCACAGCCCGGGATTGCAGTGCTTGCAATCCTTGGCGATGCACCCACCTGAACTCAATTCATCTTAGGGATTTCGGTCGCTTGGCGCGCTGATTTGCAGCGGCCCGGCGGTCCTGTTCGCATGGCCACCAACTTCCTCACCAAACTATTCGGCAGCCGCAATGACCGGCTCCTCAAGCAGTACCGCAAGACGGTGACCCGCATCAATGCGATGGAGCCCGACTACGAGAAGCTGTCGGACGAGCAGCTCAAGGCCAAAACGCAGGAGTTCAAGGAGCGTGTGGCCAAGGGCGAATCGCTGGATGACATCCTGCCCGAAGCCTTTGCCGTGGTGCGAGAGGGCTCCAAGCGCATCATGAAGATGCGGCACTTTGATGTGCAGCTGCTGGGGGGCATGGCGTTGCACTTTGGCAAGATCTCCGAAATGCGGACGGGCGAGGGCAAGACCCTCACCGCCACCTTGCCCGTGTACCTCAATGCCCTGTCGGGCAAGGGTGTGCATGTGGTGACCGTCAACGACTACCTCGCCAACCGCGATGCGCAGTGGATGGGGCGCCTGTACAACTTCCTGGGCCTCACGGTGGGTATCAACCTGCCCAACATGCCGCGCGAGCAAAAGCAGGAAGCCTACCGTGCCGACATCACTTACGGCACCAACAACGAATACGGCTTCGACTACCTGCGCGACAACATGGTCTACGAAGCGCGGGACCGCGTGCAGCAGGGCCTGAACTTCGCCATCGTCGATGAGGTGGACTCGATCCTGATCGACGAGGCCCGCACGCCGTTGATCATCAGTGGTCAGGCCGAAGACCACACGGCGATGTATATCGCCATGAACAAGGTGGTGCCGCTGCTGGTGCGCCAGGAAGGCGAAGCCGACCCCCGCACGGGTGAGGGTGTGACCAAGCCGGGTGACTTCACGCTGGATGAGAAGACGCACCAGGTGTTCCTGACCGAACAGGGCCATGAGAGTGCCGAGCGCATCCTGGCAAGCCAGGGACTGATCGCCGAGGGCGCCTCGGTGTACGACCCGGCCAACATCACGCTGATGCACCACCTGTATGCCGCGCTGCGTGCCAACCACCTCTACCACCGCGACCAGCACTACGTGGTGCAAAACGGCGAAATCGTGATCGTGGACGAGTTCACCGGCCGCCTGATGTCGGGCCGCCGCTGGAGCGAAGGCCTGCACCAGGCCGTGGAAGCCAAGGAAGGCGTGAACATTCAGGCCGAGAACCAGACGCTGGCATCGATCACGTTCCAGAACTACTTCCGCCTGTACAACAAACTCGCCGGCATGACCGGTACGGCCGATACGGAAGCCTACGAGTTCCAGGAAATCTACGGCCTGGAAACCACGGTGATACCGCCCAATCGCCCCAGCCGCCGGGACGACCAGCTTGACCGCGTCTACAAGACCACGCGCGAGAAGTACGAAGCGGCCATCAAGGACATCCGTGAATGCCATGAGCGCGGCCAGCCCGTGCTGGTGGGCACGACGTCGATCGAGAATTCTGAAATCATCGACCAGCTCCTGAACAAGGAAGGCCTGCCGCACCAGGTGCTCAACGCCAAGCAGCATGCCCGCGAGGCGGACATCGTGGCCCAGGCCGGTCGTGCCGGCATGATCACCATTGCCACCAACATGGCCGGTCGTGGGACCGACATTGTGTTGGGCGGCAACATTGAAAAAGATGTGGCGGCCATCGAAGCCGATGAAGCCCTGTCAGAAGCCGAACGCGCCGACAAGGTGGCTGCGTTGCGCGAGCAGTGGAAGATCGACCACGAGAAGGTCAAGGAGCTCGGTGGCCTGCGCATCATTGCGACCGAACGCCATGAGTCGCGCCGCATCGACAATCAGCTGCGCGGCCGCTCGGGCCGCCAGGGCGACCCCGGTTCCTCACGTTTTTACCTGAGCCTGGACGATTCGCTGATGCGCATCTTCGCGGGCGACCGCGTCAAGGCGATCATGGACCGCCTGAAGATGCCCGATGGCGAGGCCATCGAAGCCGGCATTGTGACGCGCAGCATCGAGTCGGCGCAGCGCAAGGTGGAGGCCCGCAACTTCGACATCCGCAAGCAGTTGCTGGAGTACGACGATGTGTCCAACGACCAGCGCAAGGTGATCTACCAGCAGCGCAACGACATTCTGGATGCAGCCGACCTGTCGGACGTGATCGCCGCCATGCGCGAAGATTGCATGACCGATCTGGTGCGCCAGTATGTGCCCGCCGAGTCGGTGGAAGAACAGTGGGATCTTCCCGCTCTGGAGAAGGTGCTGGCCGAGGAGTGGCAGGTATCGATTGCTTTGCAGCAGGTGGTGCAGGGCGCCAGTGCCATCACCGACGACGAGATCCTGGAGAAGGTGCTGGCCGCGGCCCATGCCTCCTTTGACTCCAAAGTGGAGCAGGTCGGGCGGGAGAATTTCACGCAGTTTGAACGCATGGTGCTGTTGCAGAGCTTCGACTCCAACTGGCGTGACCACCTCTCTGCGCTGGATTACCTGCGCCAGGGAATCCACCTGCGCGGCTATGCGCAAAAGCAGCCCAAGCAGGAATACAAGCGCGAGGCCTTCGAGCTGTTCCGCCAGTTGATCGACCAGGTCAAGAACGAAGTGACCAAGATCCTCATGACCGTGCAGGTGCAGTCGCAGGAGCAGCTGGACCAGGCAGCGCAAGAGATGGAAAACCGCGGCGAAAGCATTGCCAACGTGACCTACACAGCGCCCACGGAAACCGGGGAGGTCGAAACCACGGTGGACGCTCAGACACAGAGTCTGGCGCTGCCAGAGGGCGTGCGCGTGGGCCGCAACGATCCCTGCCCTTGTGGCAGCGGCATGAAGTACAAGCAGTGCCACGGCAAACTCGCCTGATTTCCTGATCCACACAACACGGGCTTCGGCCCGTGTTTTCATTGGCGTGCCACGGTTTTCCGGATAATCGGCCGCAGTTTTTTGAGAAGGACCTCCATGCCCGTCAATCTAGTCGCCCCCGTTGCCGCCGATCTGCACCCGATAGCTGGCGTCCGCATCGGTGTTGCCGAAGCCGGTGTCCGCAAAGCCAACCGCAAGGACCTTACCGTGTTCCTGCTGGACGAGGGCGCCAGCGTGGCGGGTGTGTTCACGCAGAACCGCTTTTGCGCGGCGCCGGTGCAGATCAGCCGCGACCACCTTGCCAGTGGGCAGCCCATTCGCGCCATGCTGATCAACACTGGCAACGCGAACGCGGGCACGGGTGCGGATGGCCTGGTGCGTGCGCGCGCCACCTGCGTTGCCCTCGCGCGCCAGCTCAGCGTGGCACCCGAGCAGATCCTGCCTTTTTCCACCGGCGTGATCATGGAGCCGTTGCCCAACGACCGCATCGAGGCGGGCCTGCCCGCTGCCATTGCCGACGCGCAGACGGGCCATTGGGCACGCGCCGCCGAGGGCATCATGACCACCGACACCCTGCCCAAGGCTTTCTCGGCACAGGCGCAGATTGGTGGTGCCACCGTGTCCATCACCGGCATCAGCAAAGGCGCGGGCATGATCCGGCCCAACATGGCCACCATGCTGGGCTTTATGGCGACGGATGCCTGCGTGGCCCCTGGAGTGATGCAGCAGCTGGCCCGCGAGCTGGCCGATGGTTCGTTCAACCGTGTCACCATCGATGGCGACACCTCCACCAACGACTCGTTTGTGGTGGTGGCCACCAACAAGGCCGCGCATGCCCCCATCACCTCGCTGAACAGTGCCGAGGGCCAGGCCCTCAAGGCCGCCATGCTGGCGGTATCGCAAAAGCTCGCCCAGGCCATCGTGCGCGACGGTGAGGGCGCGACCAAGTTCATCACCGTTCAGGTAGAAGGTGGCAAGACCGGTGAAGAGTGCCGCAAGGTGGCCTACGCCATTGCCCACTCGCCGCTGGTCAAGACCGCGTTCTATGCCAGCGACCCGAACCTGGGCCGTATCCTGGCGGCGGTGGGTTACGCAGGCATCGACGACCTCGACCAGACGGGCATCGACCTGTACCTGGACGACGTGCATGTGGCCATCCAGGGCGGCCGCAACCCTGCCTACCGCGAGGAGGACGGTCAGCGCGTGATGAAGCAAAGCGAGATCACGGTGCGCGTGCTGCTGGGCCGGGGCGATGCGTCCGACACGGTGTGGACCTGCGATTTCAGCCACGAATACGTCACCATCAACGCGGACTACCGTTCGTGAACGACGCTCTTATTTTGATAGCTATTGGCGCATGATGAATAAGCGCCAGGCCCCAAAATGAATCAAAAATTCGAACATCTGATCGAGCGGGCCGAGCAATTGATCGCCCGCATCGAGTCTGTGCTGCCCCAACCCCTCGGAGCGCCGGACTGGTCCTCGTCCATTGCCTGGCGCTACCGCAAGCGCAGCAGCGGCCATGGCTCCCTGGAGCCCGTGCGCCATGTGGCTGCGATGCAACTGGCCGATCTCAAGGAGATCGGCGGGCAAAAGGAAAAGATCCAGCGCAACACCGAGCAGTTTGTGCAGGGCAAGCCCGCGAACAACGTGCTGCTGACGGGGGCGCGCGGCACCGGCAAGTCGTCGCTCATCAAAGCCTGCCTCAATGCGTACGCGGGGCAGGGCCTGCGCCTGATCGAAGTGGACAAGGCGGACCTTGTGGATCTGCCCGACATCGTGGATGTGGTGGCCGACCGGCCTGAGAAATTCATCGTCTTCTGCGATGACTTGAGCTTTGAAGATGGCGAGCCCGGCTACAAGGCGCTCAAGTCGATCCTGGATGGGTCGGTGGCCGCCGCCACGCCGAATGTGCTGATCTACGCCACCAGCAACCGGCGCCACCTGTTGCCGGAATACATGGCCGAAAACCTCACCTACACCCATACCGAAGATGGCGAAGTGCACCCCGGCGAAGTGGTGGAAGAAAAAATTTCACTGTCGGAGCGGTTTGGCCTGTGGGTGAGCTTCTACCCCTTCAGCCAGGAGGAGTACCTGACCATCGTCGCCCAGTGGCTGGCCTCCTTTGGGGTGTCTCAAGCTGCGATTGCAGCGGCCCGGGCCGAGGCGCTGGTCTGGGCACTGGAGCGTGGCTCGCGCAGTGGCCGTGTGGCCTACCAGTTTGCACGTGACTATGCGGGGCGCCACGATGGTTGATTCCGCGACCATCTCCGCGACGCCAGCTTCAACCGCTGCAGCCGCGGAGCGCAAGCACACCGAAGTGGCTGTGGGTATCCTGCTGCGGGCCGATGGCGCCATGCTGCTTTCCACACGCCCACCCGGCAAACCCTATGCCGGGTACTGGGAGTTTCCGGGCGGCAAGCTCGAAGCGGGCGAGACCGTGGAGCAGGCGCTGCGCCGCGAGCTGGTTGAAGAGCTGGGGGTGACCATCGGCGCTGCGAGCGTCTGGAAAATCACGGAGCACGACTACCCGCATGCCCTGGTGCGCCTGCACTGGTGCAAGGTCTGGGAGTGGTCGGGTGAGTTTGAAATGCGCGAAGGGCAGGCCATGGAGTGGCAGCAGATGCCGCTGACAGTGTCGCCAGTGCTGCCTGGTGCCTACCCGGTGCTGCAGTGGCTCGCTGAGGAGCGTGGCCTGGAGTATTCGCCAGAGTGAATGTAGTTTGCTATTAAATTAATAGCTATTCGCGCTTGATTAGTAAGCGCTAGGGTGCAATTTTTCTTGAAATCCCGTAGCGCCGTCCGCCAGGATCAGTGCTGCAGGCGAGGATCGCCATACGGTTCGTCGGCGGGCGGGGCCTCGGCAGGCATGCGGAAATCCTCGCTGGCCCAGGCGCCGAGGTCAATCTGCTTGCAACGCTCGCTGCAGAACGGGCGGTACACGTTGGTGGGGCTGTAGACGCTGTCACCGCCACAACTGGGGCAGGTGACGGTGCGTGCGGGTGGTTTGGTGTGCGTGGAGTGGGCCATGCTCGTCGTCATTCTCAATGTTTTTGCCTGCCGTCTACCTACCCGCCGCAGCTTATGCGCACAGGGTCAGCTCGAAGGCCGCGTCTTCATTGCAGGCATGCAGTCGGCCGTCACCCTCCAGCCGCATGAGCCGCACCGAGACAATCAGGCGGTTGCCGCTGATCTCGGGAATCAGGTTGAGGGCCGGGTCAATGCGCAGGCGCAGCAACTGAAACGTGCGGCCCTGCGGCAGGTTCTGCTGGAACTGGCCGCGCTCGGCGGCCACCTTTTGCGGCACACCCGAGTCGCGCAGCAGCTTGAGCAGCACATAGATGGATTCAGCCATCGGTGCGAGAGTCGATGCCCACTCTTCGAGGGCCTGCTGGCGGACATCCGGTGCGTGGTGTTGCCACGCATAGTAAGCCGGTAGATCAAACCCGCAGGTGCCGCCTGGAATGCCCACCCGGCTGCGAATGCTCATCAGCCAGTCGTTTTCCGTGAGCGAGTGGCCCGACTTGCCCGACTGGGTGTTGAGCGCCGTGAAGCAGCGGTCCAGCTGGGCGATGACGGCGTCCAGTGCCGCCTCAGAAATCGAGGGATTGCCGCGATAGCTGTCGAGTTGATGCTTGTGTTTCTCGATGTCCTTGAGCACGTCTGACTTGAGGTCGGCCCGTGCGGCCACATCCATGATCTCGAAGATCGTGACCAGCGCAAAGTGGTGGTCGAGCGCGTGGGAGCGGGGGATCAATTCTCCCAACCGGCGAAACAACTGCTCAAGCCGCAGATAGGTTCTGAGACGCTCGTTAAAGGGATATTCGTAAAGGATCACGCTGGCGGGTTCCTGGGGGCTCAGGGAGTATTCTGACGCCGGTGGCGCACGGCATGGAGTGAAAGCACAAACGGTTTCGCTCGCATCATAGCCCGAACAGCGCCGCCACCTGCCGCGTCTGCGCGTGCAGGTCCTCCATCGAGCAATCCTTGTCATTGGCAATCACGGCGTCCGCCACCGCCCGCCGTGCCGCGCGGCTGGCCTGTGAGGCGATGATGCCCTGCACCACCTCCCGCGTGAGGCCGTTGCGCTGCATGACACGCTCAATCTGGGTTTCCGCAGAACAATCCACCACCACGACCGCATCCAGCCTGCGGGCCCATCGGCTGGATTCCGCCAGCAGCGGGATGTCAAACACGATCAAGGCATGGCCGTGGTCCATGGCCTGCTGGGCCAGGGTATTGCTGTGGAGGGTGACCAGGGGGTGCACGATCCCTTCGAGCTGGGCCCGGGCCTCGGGGTGGCTGAAGGCCAGAACGCGCATGCGTGCGCGGTCCAGTGCCCCGGTGGCATCCACGAAGTCAGCCCCGAAAGTCTCCCGGATTGCATCCATGGCCGCGCCGTGTGGACCGGTGACGTCCCGGGCCAGCTGGTCTGCATCAATCAGGCTGGCACCCAGTGAGATCAGCATGCTGCCCACGGTGCTCTTGCCGCTGCCGATGCCTCCGGTCAAGCCAAGGCGCAAGGGGCGCTTGCGCGGGTTCATCGTTCACAGTCCCAAAAGATTCAGCACGGCGTCAAGGATGGCATTGGGCCCAAACACCATGGCCGTAAATCCCGCGCCGACGAGGAAGGGGCCAAAAGGAATGTAGCCGCCTTCACGCAGGCTGCTGAAGACTTTCATCGCAATGCCGATGATTGCACCGATGACCGAAGACATCAGGATGATAGGCACCAGTGCTTGCCAGCCAAACCAGGCCCCCAACGCCGCAAACAGCTTGAAGTCCCCATAACCCATGCCTTCCTTCCCCGTGGCCAGCTTGAATCCCCAGTAAACCAGCCAGAGTGAAAGGTACCCCGCGGCTGCTCCGAGCACCGAGGCGTACAAGGGCACCTCAATCCATTGCAGGGCAGAAGCGAGCAGTCCGGCCCAAAGCAGGGGAAGGGTGATGTCGTCAGGGAGCAGGGTGGTATCCCAGTCAATGAACGCCAAGGCAATCAGCGCTGCCGAGAAGCCGCACCAGACAAAGCCCGTAGGCGTCATGCCCCAACGCTGAATACAAAGGAAGAACAGGGCCCCGGTCGCCATCTCGACCAACGGGTAGCGTACCGATATCCGTGTCTTGCACGCCGAACAGCGGCCGCGCAGAAAAAGGTAGCTCAGGACGGGGATGTTCTCGTACCACTGCACTATGTGCCCGCACGACGGGCAGCGGGAGCGGGGAACCATGAGGTTGAACCGCTCATGGTCAGAGGGGGCAGATGGATGCACATCTTCTTGCCCGCCCAGCACCTGCGCTGCCCGCACTTCCTCAGCCCACTGGCGTTCCATTATTTTGGGAAGCCGGTAAATAACCACATTGAGAAAACTACCGATCAGAAGTCCCAATACCCCACCCAGACTTGCGTCCCACCAAGCCGCCATCTCCATTACACAACTTGACCAAGTTTGAAGATAGGAAGGTACATGGAGACGACGATGCCGCCGATCAGCGTACCCAGGAACACAATGATGATGGGCTCCATCAGGCTCGATAAGCCCGCCACCATTTCATCCACTTCTGCCTCATAAAAATCGGCGGCCTTGCCCAGCATGTGGTCAATGGAGCCGGATTCTTCCCCAATGGCGCACATCTGAAGGACCATGGATGGGAAAATATTTGCATTGCCCATGGCTGCGGTGAGACTGGTGCCTGTGGAAACTTCCTGTTGGATTTTTTCAGTTGCCATGGAGTACAAGGAATTTCCAGAGGCCCCGCCCACAGAGTCGAGCGCCTCTACGAGGGGTACCCCGGCAGCGAACATGGTGGACAAAGTGCGAGTCCAACGTGCAACACATGATTTTTCAATCAGGGCACCAAAAATCGGCAATTTTAATAAAATCCGATCCATAAACATCTGCATTTTTTCATTTCTTTTCCAGGCTTGCATGAAAAAGAAAAATCCACCACCAATCACACCAAATATCAACCACCACCATTTCACGAAAATTTCACTGATCCCCATTACAAATAAGGTGGGTGCGGGCAAGTCCGCGCCGAACGAGCTGAAAACCTCCTTGAATGCTGGGATTACAAAAATCATGATCACTGTAACGACCACAAAAGCCACAATCACCACAGATATAGGGTACATCAAAGCTGATTTGATTTTCGACTTGATGGCCTCCGTTTTTTCCATGTAGGTGGCCAACCGGTCGAGCAGAGCTTCCAAAATACCGGCCGCCTCGCCGGCTTCTACAAGGTTGCAGTAGAGGCTGTCAAAATACATGGGATGCTTGCGGAATGCAGCATTCAGCGAAGTACCTGTTTCAACGTCGGAGCGGATGTCATTCAGAAGTTTGGTAACGCTGGCGTTGGTGTTACCGCGTCCCACAATATCAAACGACTGCAAGAGAGGAACCCCCGCTTTCATCATTGTGGCGAGTTGTCGGGTAAACAACGCAATGTCTTTGGGTTTTATCTTCTTGCCAGAACGCATCCGGCGCTTCTTGATCTTTGTGGGGAAAACGCCCTGGCGGCGCAGGGTGGCTTGCACTTGGTTTTCGCCGGATGCACGCACTTCTCCGCGCACCACCTTGCCATGGCGATCCTTGCCTTCCCATTCAAAAACAAATTCCTTGATATCCCTTGATGCAGCGGTTGCCATGCTGGTCCCTCTAGCTTGTTATTCGTTGGTGACGGCAAGCACTTCTTCCAGCGAAGTGAAGCCCAGCCTTGCCTTGTGCAGGCCCGATTCGCGGAGCGAGCGAACGCCTTCTGCCCTGGCTTGCTCGGCGATTTCCAGTGCACTGCCGTCGCGCAAAATGATCCGTTGAATGTCCTCGGAGATTGGCATGACCTGGTAAATGCCGACCCGCCCCTTGTACCCGTTATTGCATGCGGAACAGCCTACCGGGCGGTAAGTTACCCAACTTCCGTCAATTTCCTCTTCCTTGTACCCCGCCTCTAGTAGCGATTCGTGCGGTATGTCGGCTGGTGCTTTGCAGACCGGGCACAGCCGTCGTGCCAAGCGCTGCGCCGTAATGAGAATGACGCTGGAGGCAATATTAAAAGGTGCAATTCCCATATTGCGCATACGTGTCAGGGTGGTGGGGGCATCATTGGTGTGAAGTGTCGACAGTACCAAATGGCCCGTCTGTGCAGCTTTGATGGAAATATCAGCAGTTTCCAGGTCGCGAATTTCGCCGACCATGATGATATCGGGATCTTGCCGCAGGAAGGATTTGAGAGCTACCGCAAAGGTCATGCCAGCCTTCTCGTTGACATTGACCTGGTTGACTCCCGGGAGGTTAATTTCTGAGGGGTCCTCAGCCGTGGCGATGTTGACTCCTGGCTTATTCAGAAGATTCAAGCAGGTATACAAGGACACGGTTTTGCCAGAGCCGGTTGGCCCGGTGACCAAGATCATTCCATAGGGGCGCCCAATGGCTTCGAGCAACCGTTCCTTTTCCTGAGGTTCATAGCCTAATGCGTCGATCCCCAGCTTCGCACTGCTGGGGTCCAGAATACGGATAACAATTTTTTCGCCAAACAGTGTGGGGAGGGTGCTGACCCGAAAATCAATCACTCTGTCCGGGCCTACCTTCAATTTCATGCGCCCGTCTTGCGGAACCCGTTTTTCAGAAATATCTAGCCGAGAAATCACCTTGATACGAGAGGCGAGCTTGTCCTTAATGGCTATTGGAGGGGATGCGATTTCGCGGAGTTCCCCATCAATCCGGAATCTCACGCGATATTGGTGCTCGTAAGGTTCAAAGTGCAGATCCGAGGCACGCATGTTGAATGCGTCCAGCAGCATCTTGTGCAAGAACTTGACGATGGGAGCATCTTCTACGTCACCGGCACCGGTGTCGTTATTGTCTGGCGCCTCCTCGATGGGAGCATCGTCAAATTCAAAATCACCACCGCCACTCGTCAGTGTTTCCAAGGACTCGCTGGCCGATTTGGTCGTTGCCTCTACCAATCGGCTGAGCTTGTCGTACTCGGCAATAATCCAATCCACCCCCATTTGGGTGGTGAATTTTATTTTCTCTGCTGCTTCCTGATCGGTCGGATCTGCTGTAGCGACAATCAGGCGATTATTGCGCTTGCTCAGAACAACAACCCGATATGCTTGGCATATCTTGCTGTCCAGGAGTTCTTTGGGGAGTCGCAGCGGATCAATCGCTTCCAAATCCAGCAGGGGTGCGCCAAAAACGGCCGATACGGTGTGGGCCAAGTCGGCGGCAGACACCGCGCCGGAGCCAGTCAACTCGGCAATAAAGCTGGTTCGGCTAAGTTGTGATTTTTTGTAAATGTCCTCTGCTGCCTTTTGGGTCAGCTTGCCAGCAGACATCAGGGCCCTGCCCAATCCGGGAAGGGCCACTGCGGAGGCTTCTTTGGGGACAGTATCGACAGCGGCCATGTAACCGGTAATGTGTTAGGTGTGGAAAAGAAACCATCCTATCATCACCGATCATCTGCAGGCTGTACAGTGACCGATATTGGCAACAGCACCACAGAAGCAGTGCTATTGTTAGAAATGCGCTTGTATTTATGGTCGGGGTGAGAGGATTCGAACCTCCGGCCTCTACGTCCCGAACGTAGCGCTCTACCAGGCTAAGCTACACCCCGCGTGCCCACTAGATTGCACCCAAGAGTCGATGTAATGAGTGTTTCAGTTGCGTCGTATGAGCAACTGTGCTGCCAATTCTAGCAAACCTGCTGAATATTCATTCGCCGGTAATTGCTCTGCAGCAGCCATGGCCCGGCGGGCTTCCGCGGACGCGGCTGCCCGGGTGACTTCCAGGGCGCCGGTCTCGCGAACGATCTGGACTATGTCCGCTAATTGATCGGTGGAGCCTTGTTCAATGGCTTCGCGCACCACGCGCGCCTGGCTCGCCGTGCCGCGTTCCATGGCCGCAATCAGGGGGAGGGTGGACTTGCCTTCGCGCAGATCGTCGCCCAGGTTTTTCCCCATCTCTGTCGCGTCTCCGTCGTAGTCAAGGACGTCGTCAATGATCTGGAAAGCTGTGCCTAGTGCTTGCCCGTAGATTGCACATGCTTCTTCAACCTCGGGGGGGCTTTCGGCGAGTACCGCACCAAGGCGCGCACTCGCTTCAAAAAGTTTGGCAGTCTTGGAGCGAATGACGCGCAGGTAGCCCGCTTCGTCGAGCGAGGCGTCGTGCATGTTCATCAGCTGTAGAACCTCCCCCTCGGCGATCACGTTGGTGGCCTCCGAAAGTATTTCCATGATCCGCATGCTGCCTGCCTCGACCATCATCTGGAAGGAGCGGGTGTGCAAAAAATCACCAACAAGCACGCTGGCAGGGTTGCCAAAAGTTTCGTTGGCGGTAGGGCGGCCCCGGCGCAGGGTGGATGCGTCAACGACATCGTCGTGCAGCAGCGTGGCGGTGTGGATCAGTTCCACGACGGCCGCAAGGCTGTGCCGATGTGCCCCCCGATAGCCCAAGGCGCCACACACCATCAGCAGCAGGGCGGGTCGCAGGCGTTTCCCGCCCGCAGCAATGATGTACTGCGATATCTGGGCCACCAGGGGAACGCTGGATGTCAGGCGCTGACCAATGACCTTGTCGACCTCGTGCATGTCTTGTGCAACGAGCAGGATGGGGGATGCTGCGGGGGCGGTGTGGTCAGTCAAGATGGTGGTCACAGAAAGAGCCCGGATTATAGGAACCCCCGAAGGTGCTCTGCGACGACGTGCAAGGGTGTCGCGCTGCGGGCGCGAAGGGATTGGCGCTTTGGCGAGCTATGCGTTATACTCTTGGGCTCTGCGGAAATTCGTCTGCAGAACTCATATCAAGAGGTCAACATGTACGCGGTCATAAAAACCGGCGGCAAGCAGTATCGCGTTGCTTCCGGCGAAAAAATTAAAGTAGAACAGATTGCTGCGGACGTAGGCCAGGAAATTGTGATCGATCAGGTTTTGGCAGTCGGCAACGGCGCTGAACTCAAGATCGGTACGCCCCTGGTGTCCGGCGCAACCGTGAAAGCCACTGTCGTGGCCCACGGCAAGCACGACAAAGTGCACATCTTCAAGATGCGCCGTCGCAAGCACTATCAAAAACGCCAAGGCCATCGCCAGCAGTTCACTGAGCTGCAAATCGGTGCGATTGCTGCTTAATCGAAGGAGCTGAGTCATGGCACAGAAAAAAGGCGGCGGCTCTACGCGAAACGGGCGCGATTCCAAGCCAAAGATGCTTGGTGTCAAGGCGTTCGGTGGTGAACTGATCAGCGCTGGCTCGATCATCGTGCGTCAACGTGGCACGCGTTTCCACCCCGGCAACAATGTCGGTGTGGGCAAGGATCACACCTTGTTCGCTCTGGTGGACGGTCATGTGTCGTTCGGTACCAAGGGTGCGTTGTCCAAGTCCACGGTCAATGTGACTCCTGCCTGAGGTTCACCCCTCTGGTAGCCATCGAAGCCCCGCTTTGCCGGGGCTTTGTTGTTTGGTCTGTACGATGTGGCGCGGCCACGTGCGTGCAGACAGCGCCTTCAAGGCGTTCCGCAGTCCCAACTGAATTTGGCAGTCTGACGTGGGTGCTGCGCCCTTTTGTAAACTGGATATTCCATGAAGTTCGTCGATGAAGCCTTTATTGACATTGCCGCAGGCGATGGTGGCAATGGCTGCGTGTCTTTCCGGCATGAAAAGTACAAGGAGTTCGGCGGTCCCAACGGGGGAGACGGTGGGCGCGGCGGGCATGTGTTTGCGGTGGCTGATCCTAATCTGAACACCCTGGTGGATTTTCGCTATTCGCGACGGCATGAAGCCAAGCGTGGCGAGCATGGCATGGGATCGGACATGTTCGGTGCTGCCGGCACCGACATCACCCTCAAGATGCCCGTGGGCACCATCATCACCGACGCTGAAACAGGCGAAGTGCTGTACGAATTGCTCAACCCGGGCGAAGTCATCACCATCGCCAAGGGTGGGGATGGCGGTTTTGGCAACATGCGCTTCAAGAGCGCCATCAACCGTGCCCCGCGCCAGAAGACGCCGGGCTGGCCTGGCGAGAAGAAGAACCTGAAGCTGGAGTTGAAGGTGCTGGCCGACGTGGGCCTGCTGGGTATGCCCAATGCAGGAAAATCGACCTTCATCACGGCGGTGTCCAACGCCCGCCCCAAGATTGCGGACTACCCGTTCACCACGTTGCATCCCAACCTGGGTGTCGTGCGCGTGGGTCCCGAGCAGAGTTTTGTGGTGGCTGATATTCCGGGGCTGATCGAAGGTGCTTCGGAGGGCGCGGGTCTCGGACACCAGTTCTTGCGCCACCTGCAGCGCACCCGCCTGCTGCTGCACATTATCGATCTGGCGCCCTTCGATGACGCGGTGGACCCCGTGGCCCAGGCCAAGGCCATCGTGAACGAGCTCAAGAAATATGACCAGCAGCTGTACAACAAGCCGCGCTGGCTGGTCCTGAACAAGTTGGACATGGTGCCCACCGATGAGCGGGAAGCGCGGGTGAAGGACTTCGTCAAGCGCTTCAAGTGGAAAGGGCCCGTCTTCGAGATTTCTGCCCTCACGCGCGAAGGCTGCGAGCCGCTGATCCATGCCATCTTCCGCCACGTGCAGTCTGAGCAGCGGGTGGAGAACGAGCCGGTGGAAATTGATCCTCGTTTTGCCGGAGATGCTCCTGCCTGATTCGTCACAGGGCTAATCGGATTTGATTGCTATATTTTTAATAGCTATTGACGCTTGATAAACAAGCGCTAGTGGCCAAAAGCACTAAAAAAATGGTTTCCAGCGTATTGCGAGATGCCCGCCGCATCGTGGTCAAGGTGGGTTCCAGTCTTGTGACCAATGAGGGGCGTGGCCTGGACGAAACCGCCATTGGTGAATGGAGCCGCCAGCTGGCGGCTCTGGTGCGTGGCGACGGCGGCGCGCCGCGCGAGGTTGTGATGGTGTCCAGCGGTGCCATTGCCGAAGGCATGAAGCGCCTGGGCTGGACCACGCGGCCGCACGAAGTCCACGAGCTGCAGGCCGCCGCGGCCGTCGGGCAGATGGGGCTGGCGCAGATGTACGAAACCAAGCTGCGCGAGCAGGGCATGGGCAGCGCGCAGGTGTTGCTCACCCATGCGGACCTGGCTGACCGCGAGCGCTACCTGAACGCCCGTTCGACACTGCTCACGCTGCTGCGCCTGGGCGTGGTGCCGGTGATCAATGAGAACGACACCGTCGTCAACGACGAAATCAAGTTCGGCGACAACGATACGCTGGGTGCCCTGGTGGCCAATCTGGTGGAGGCCGATGCGCTGATCATCCTGACCGACCAGAAGGGGCTGTACACGGCCGATCCGCGCCGTGATGCATCGGCGCAGTTTGTCCACGAAGCCAAGGCGGGCGACCCGGCACTGGAGGCCATGGCCGGCGGCGCGGGTTCCAGCATCGGCAAGGGCGGCATGATCACCAAGATCCTGGCAGCCAAGCGGGCTGCTGGCTCGGGCGCATCGACGGTAATTGCCTGGGGGCGCGAGTCCGATGTGCTCGTCCGCCTCGTGCGTGGCGAGGCGTTGGGCACTTTGCTCGTGGCCCAGACGCAGAAGAAGCAGGCCCGCAAGCAGTGGATGGCCGACCACCTACAGCTGCGGGGTTCGGTGGTGGTGGACGCCGGGGCTGCCGCCAAGGTGCGTGATGAAGGCAAGAGCCTGCTCCCCATCGGAATGACAGCGGTCGAGGGCGACTTTTCCCGCGGGGACGTGATTGCAGTGCGAGATGCATCCGGTACCGAAATTGCCCGTGGCCTGGCCAACTATGCAGCAGCCGAGGCCCGGATGTTGTGCCGCAAGCCTTCGACCGAATTTGAGAAGCTGCTCGGCTACGTGGCAGAGCCCGAGATGGTGCATCGCGACAACATGGTGCTGACCACAAGCTGAGCGCGAAGCACGAACAGCCTCTGCACAGCAAAACGCCTGCTATTTGCAGGCGTTTTTCATGGAGCTTCGACGTTAACGGAAGAACCTTACTGGCTTAACGCGGCATAGTGACCGTGGGCAGGCCATCCAGCTCCCCAGGCACACTGTTCTGCGGGTCGGGATCGAAACTGGCCCCTGGGGGAAGCTCCATGCCCGGATTGATCAGCATGGACCCCGTCCGGAACATGGTGCCCGCGTGTTCGCCCTCGCGCGTGCGCATGCCGCTGCGCAGATAGCGGTTGCGCTGTTCGTGCCGAGGCAGGAAGCGGGCTAGTTCCGTCAGCGCCATTTCATATACGCCACGTTTGAACTCGACCACCACGTCCAGCGGAACCCAGTAGTCGTTCCAGCGCCACGCGTCAAATTCTGGATGGTTGGTGGCACGAAGGTTCAGGTCCCAGTCGTGGCCCACCAGTTGAAGCAGGTACCAGATTTGTTTCTGGCCCTTGTAGTGTCCGCGTGCATCGCGGCGGATGTACCGGTCAGGCACCTCATAGCGCAACCAGTCCCGGGTGCGGGCCACCACGCGTACGTGGTTGGGCAATAAGCCCACTTCCTCATGCAATTCCCGGAACATGGCCTGCTCGGGGGTCTCGCCCCGGTCAATGCCACCCTGCGGAAACTGCCAGCTGTGGGTGCGTATGCGTTTGCCCCAGAACACCTGGTTTTTCTGGTTGAGCAGGATGATGCCGACGTTCGGCCGAAAGCCGTCCCGGTCAAGCATAATCAAACCCCAAATTTTTAAACTGTGTCCATTATGCACGGCGCCTAGCGCGCAGCAAGTGGACGGCCCCGTTCTGCCTGCAATCGATTCCGATGAAAGCCTCCCAATTCTTTATTTCCACCCTCAAGGAAGCTCCGGCGGATGCCGAAGTGGTCAGTCACAAACTCATGACGCGGGCGGGGCTGATCAAGAAGCTGGGCGCTGGCATCTATAACTACATGCCCATGGGGTTGCGGGTGATCCGCAAGGTGGAAGCCATCGTGCGCGAGGAAATGAACCGTGCAGGTGCCGTGGAGCTGACCATGCCCGTGGTGCAACCCGCTGAGCTGTGGCAGGAAACGGGCCGTTTCGACAAGATGGGCCCCGAGTTGCTGCGCATCCAGGACCGCCACGGACGCGACTTCGTGGTGCAGCCCACCAGCGAAGAAGTGATCACTGACATCGCACGCCAGGAGCTCAAGAGCTACAAGCAGCTGCCCAAGAATTTCTACCAGATCCAGACCAAGTTCCGCGACGAGCGCCGCCCACGTTTTGGCCTGATGCGTGGCCGCGAGTTCATCATGAAGGACGCCTACAGCTTTGACCGCGACCAGGCGGCGGCCAAGGCCAGCTACCAGGTCATGGCGCAAGCCTATCGCCGCATTTTTGACCGCTTTGGCCTGACCTACCGCGCCGTGGCGGCCGACAGCGGTGCCATCGGTGGTGACCTTTCCGAAGAGTTCCAGGTGATCGCCGCCACGGGCGAGGACGCCATCGTCTATTGCCCAGAGAGCGATTACGCCGCCAACATGGAAAAGGCCGAAGCCCTGGCCCCCGCCGGTCCACGCGGCGCTGCCACGCAGGCGCTGACCAAGACAGCCACGCCGGGCAAGAGCACCTGTGCCGACGTCGCAGAGCTGCTCAGCGTGCCGCTCGCGACCACCGTGAAGTCGCTGGTGCTCGCCACGGACGAAACCAACGAGGCGGGCGAGATCGTCAAGACCCAGGTGTGGCTGCTGCTGCTGCGTGGCGACCACGATATGAACGAGATCAAGGTGGCCAAGGTGCCGGGCCTGGCGGGTTTCCGTTTTGCCACGCTGGGCGAAATCGAGGAGCACTTTGGCTGCAAGCCGGGTTATCTGGGGCCGATCGGTTTGAAGAAGCCTTTGAAGATCGTGGTGGACCGCGAGGTGGCCTTGATGGCCGACTGGATCTGCGGGGCCAATGAGGTCGATTTCCACATCACGGGCGTCAACTGGGGTCGCGACCTGCCCGAGCCCGATGCGGTGGCAGACCTGCGCAACGTGGTGGCGGGCGACCGCTCGCCCGACGGCAAGGGCAAACTGGCGATCGAGCGTGGCATCGAAGTGGGCCACGTGTTCTACCTGGGCACCAAGTACAGCAAGGACATGAACGCGACTTTCCTCGGCGACGATGGCCGGCCCGCATTTTTCGAAATGGGCTGCTACGGCATTGGCGTCACGCGCCTGCCCGCTGCGGCCATCGAGCAAAACCACGACGAGCGCGGCATCATCTGGCCCGACGCCATTGCCCCATTCACCGTGGTGGTCTGCCCCGTGGGCATGGACCGCAGCGAGGCCGTCAAGGCCACGGCCGAGCAGCTCTACGCCGACCTGCTGGCTGCGGGCGTCGACGTGATCCTGGACGACCGGGGCGAGCGCCCCGGTGCCATGTTTGCCGACTGGGAGCTGATCGGTGTGCCACACCGCGTGACCATTGGCGACAAGAGTCTCAAGGAGGGTGTGGTCGAGTACCAGCACCGCCGCGACTCAGCGGCCACCAAGGTGGCCACGGCAGACATCCTGGCCCACGTGAAGGGCCGCATGGCGGTATGAACGGGGCGCGGCTGGTTTCTGCGGCAAGTACGCCCCTCGAGGACGGGGGCGGCGTGTCCCGGCGCGCATGCCTGGCTGCCCTGTCGGCGCCAGCGGTGTGGCTGGCGACGCCTTCGCTGGCGCATGCGGGTGGGCAACTGGAGGAACCCTTGATGGATTCCGTGCGCACCGCACTGAGTTCGGCCATTGCCAACCAGGCTCCGCCAGAGCCGCATTTTTTTACCACCGAGGCCCGCATTCACTACGTGCGCTGGCTGGCCGCGATGAGCGACCGCCTGCGCCGTCGCAAGCCCGAGTGGGAGGTCCGCCGCGATTTCCTGCAAACCGCGTGGTACGAGTCCAAGCGCGCCGGGCTCGATGTGTCCCTGGTGCTGGGCCTGATCCAGGTGGAGAGCGCATTCCGAAAATACGCGGTCTCCAGCGTGGGTGCGCGCGGCTATATGCAGGTCATGCCGTTCTGGACACGGGTGATTGGAGACGGGGATGCCGGCAAGCTGTTCCAGATGCAGACCAATCTGCGCTTTGGCTGCGTGATCCTGCGGCACTACATCGACCGGGAGCGGGGCGACCTGTTCATGGCGCTGGGTCGCTACAACGGCAGCCGAGGCCGTTCGCCCTATCCGGACGCCGTGTTTGGCGCACAGCGCAACTGGCTGTTTGGCGAAAAACCACAACTGCCTGCCGCTTGAATTGCTACTATTTGTATAGCTGTTAGCGCTTATCTATCAAGCGCTAGGGGCCAATTTGGCTTGTATTCAGCGGGTAACAGAGGCAATCAGCTTCCGCGGGCCTGCGGGGCCAATTCGCAGGCAGGCCTATTTCGAAGCCGGCGTGGTGCTGTCTACCTGGATGACCGGGGTAGAGCCTTCTGACTGGGGGGCTCCCAGGCGGGACACCATCACCTGGTCGATGCGGTAGCTGTCCACGTCCAGCACCTCGAACTTGTAGCCGCCCCAGCTCACGCTGTCGGTGCGCCGTGGCACGCGGCGCAGCATCACCATCAGGAAGCCCGCGAGGGTTTCGTATTCCTCGGCGTGGGGCAGTTCGTCCAGCGACAGTGCGTGCAGCACGTCCTCCACCGGCGTCACGCCGTCAATGAGCCACGAGTTTTCATCGCGCCGCACGATTTGCTCTTCGTCTGCCGGGCCCACCAGGTCGCCCATCACGGTGCTCATCACGTCGTTCAGCGTCACCACTCCCACCACCAGGCTGTACTCGTTCACGATCACGGCAAAGTCTTCGTGCACCTGGCGGAACTGCTCCAGCACCTCTGAGAGGGTCAGCCGGTCCGGCACGATGAGCACCTTGCGCACCAGGCTGTCGTCGGCCAGCGAGATCGGCTGGTTGTTCAGCACTCGCTGGAACAGGTCTTTTGCGTCCACGTAGCCCACCACGTGGTCGATGTCGCGCTCGCACACGGGGTAGGTTGAAAACGGCTCGGCGGCGATGCGCAGGCGGATGACGGAGTCCGGCTCGTCGCGCAGAAAGAAGGCAATGCGGTCGCGTGGCGACATGGCGCTGGACACCATGCGCGTGTCTAGCTCAAACACGTTGGTGATGACCTGCTGCTCGCGGGCGGCCAGCACTCCGGCACGCGCACCTGCTTCCATCATCGCCAGGATGTCGTCCGAGGTGATGCGGTCGTCTCGCAGCGACGACATGCCCAACACCCGGAACAGCGCATCCGCCCCCCGGCTGTAGAACCACACCACGGGGCGCAGCAGGGCCATGCACCAGGCCATGGGCTGTGCCAGCCGCACCACCAGCCGCTCGGGCTCGGCCATGCCCAGGCGCTTGGGGAACAGGTCCGCAAACAGGATGAACAGGGAGGTGATGACCAGGAACGAGGCGAGAAAGCCCACCTTCTGTGCACTCGACTCGGACAGCCACAGGCCGAACAGTGCGCTGAAGTGCGGGCTCAGGGCACCTTCGCCCACGATACCGCCCAGGATGGCGACGGCATTCTGCCCCACCTGCACCACCGTGAAGTAGTCGCCTGGCTGCTCCTGCATGCGCAGCACCTGGTCCGCCCGGGCATCCCCTTCGTCGGCCATCTGCCGCAGGCGCAGGCGGCGCGCTGCGGCGAGCGATATCTCGGCCATGGAAAAGAAGGCGCTGGCTGCAATCAGCAGCCCGATGACGAAAAGGCTTTGGGACAGGGTCATGGGAGGGTGACGACAGAGCACAGGCCGTGGCTCACCGGCCTCTTGAGTGTATCTGGGCGCCCCGCGCCCGGATACCGGGGCCGCGCATGCGCAGCGGGCCCCCACGCACCTTGTGGCGGCTACTGCACGAAGCCGATGCGGCCGCGCCCTGACGTCGCCTTGGGCAGGTCGGTGATCTCCACGGTGGACCGGCGGTCCAGCCGCGCATTGCCAAAGCCCGTCATCAGTGCACGCCGCATTTCGCGGGGGGGCATCTGTGCGAGGTGGTCCAGCACATCATCGAGCGGCTCGGGGTCCAGCAGGCGGCCCCAGTCGTGCCCCGCGCGGATGCCCTGGTACAAGATACGGGCGATGGTGCGCGCCTGCTCCAGCGTGGGGGCCTCTACCTCGAAGACGTTCATGCGGTTCAGGATGGGGTCGGGAATGCCGCGTGTGTCATTGGCCGTGGTGATCCAGATCACCTGGCTGGCATCGATGGCTACCTCGGCAAATTCGTCGGTGAAGCTTTGCGCCGTGTCGTGTTCGAGCAGGCTGTACAGCGCGCCCAGCGGGTCGTACTGGGCGTCGGTGCTGGCCTTGTCAATTTCGTCCACCACGATGACAGGATTGGCGTATTCGCCCTCCACCAGCGCTTCGAACACCTTGCCGGGGCGGGCGCCCTTCCACTGCGCGGACGAGCCCGACAGCAGCCAGCCTGCGGTCATGGAGCTCATGGGCAAGAGGTTCATGCCCGTGCCCAACAGCTCGGCCAGGTGGCGCGCAAAGTGGGTCTTGCCGATGCCGGGCGGGCCCAGCAGCAGCATGGGCGTGACCTCTAGGCCATCGCTGCTGTCTTGTGCCAGTGCCACATGGCGCTTCACGTCGTCCAGCACCTCGGTGAAGTTGGGCAACTGCTCGTACAGGCTGGCCATGTCGGGGATGCCCGAGGGCTTGACCTGAAAGCGCTCCGGGCCACGCTCCAGCATGCGCTCGTAGACGGTGCGCAGGGTTTCGTATTCGCGCTGGTTGCCGGACTCCTGCAGCCGTGCGAGCTTGCGCTCGACATCGCCGGGGTGGAACACATTGCGCATCTGGGCCACCGGTAGGCGCAGGGCCGGGGGTTGGGGAACAAGGCTATGGCTGGTCATTGCATGCTCCTTTGTGATGTGAGGTCACGCAATCATTCAAGCACACAACATGCCTGCGGCAATATCGGATAAGCCCCCGATTGGTGCCCCTGTTGCAGGAACACCCAAAAATCAAATGCCCAAAAGCAAAAAGGCCGCCCGATGGCGGCCTTTTTTTGAGGGGATGTCTCCGGGAGAGATCAGGCCTCGGTGCCCAGCACCTGTTTGAGTTCGCCCGACTCGTACATCTCCATCATGATGTCCGAGCCGCCAATGAACTCGCCCTTCACGTAGAGCTGGGGAATCGTGGGCCAGTTGCTGTATTCCTTGATGCCCTGGCGGATTTCTTCGTCTTCCAGCACGTTCACGGTGACCACGCTCTTGGGGTCCACGCCGCAGGCCTTCAGGATCTGGATGGCGCGGCCCGAAAAGCCGCACATGGGGAAACTGGCGTTGCCCTTCATGAACAGCAGGATCTCGCTGGATTTCACGAGGGCGTCGATGCGTTGTTGGGTATCGCTCATGGGGACTTCCGTAGGGGTTTTGTGCGCAGATGGGGCTGCATTATCCCTGTTTCAAGTGGGCTGGCGTGTGCATATCAGCCTGTCAACTTTCGCAGTGCGGTTTCCATCTTGGCCACCGAAGCCGCTTCGCTCTCCAGCTTCTTGAGCAGGACACTGACCTTGTCCAGGCTGGCCTGGGTGGTCGCCTGGACGCTGGAACCCACGATCTGCACCTCCTTGGGGTTTTGCTCCACGTAGGTCGCGAGGTCCATGGCGGCTGCGAGCATGCCTTGCATGGGCGGTAGCAACTGCAGCATCATCCCGCCGAGCTGGGTCACCAGTTTGTCGAAGGCGGCGTCGTAGACCGCCTTCAGGTCATCGGGTTGGCTCAAAGCGTTCTTGGCGGCCGTGGCACGGTCGATGCGCGCTTTCACGTCCTGCTGGGCCTGGGGCACGTGGGCCAGGAGTTCGCCCACCTCGGTGCGCTTGGCCAGCAGCTGAGGCAGCGAGCGCATGTTCTGCATGGCGGCCATCATGCGGGTCAGGGGCGCATCGGTCATTTCCTGGTTGAAGCCCGTAATGATGTCGTAGTGCGCTGCATACGCGCCGAACGCCTTGCGCTGCTGCTCGTTCAGCTTGGGCACGGCGGCACGCGGGGTGTTGAGCACACGGGTCTGCAGGAACTCGATGAACGCCTTGCGCTCGCCGGGCTCCGAGCCGCAGCCACTCAGGGTCAGGGCGGCGCCCAGAGAAAGCGCGCTCAGGCGGGTCAACGCCGTGCGGCGCGAAGCAATGTGAAGCATGGTGTCTCGCAAAAAAATGGCGGCAGTCCAAAGCCGCAGGCCACGGGGAAGAAATGTGCGGGCGGCTGGAGCGTCCGAGGGTGCCTGGCGCGGATGGCACGGCACCGATCGATCACACGGGCGCCGTCCGAAGCGGTGGCGGCAAGGTGTTGCCCCGCAGCGGGTGCCGGTGATTATTGAATTGCCCACACCGCGGCGTCGGGCTTTGTTTGTAACAGTTGGTGGGAAGAGAGCCATTCCGCTGCGGCCGATTTGCAGCCGACGACTCCCAAGTCCGGCAGCCTGCTAGGCCCAGCAACCACCTGTGCAGCGCTCGATGCCTGCCAGATCGCGCCTGCTGGCCACCGTGCTGAAGCCTGCACGCTGCAGCAGATCGCGCACCGCCTGTGCCTGGTCGTGGCCGTGTTCCAGCAGCAACCAGCCGCCCGGCGCAAGGCAGCCGGGCGCCTGAGCGACGATGGTGCGGATGTCGTCGAGCCCATCGGCGCCACTGGCAAGGGCCTGCAACGGTTCGTGCGTGAGAGCGGCCAGGTGCGGGTCGGCACTGGCGATGTAGGGCGGATTGGAGACGATGGCGTCGAAGCGCCCATGCACCTCGGTGAGCCAGTTGCCCTGTGCAAACCGAACGTGCAGGCCCAGCCGGTCGGCATTGGCCCGGGCCACGGCCAGGGCATCGGTGCTGGCGTCCACGGCCATCACCTGCGCGGTGGGGCGCTGGCTCTGCAGGGCCAGTGCAATCGCGCCGCTGCCGGTGCCCAGGTCCACCACCTGCGGTGCGGGCAGAGGGGCGATCACCTCCAGCGCCCAGTCCACCAGCGTCTCGGTGTCCGGGCGCGGGTCCAGCACGCGTGCATCCACCTGCAACGGCAGGCCATAGAACTCCTTGCGCCCGGTGAGGTAGGCCACGGGTTCGCCCGCCACGCGGCGCTGGCACAACGCAATGAACTGGCCGTGCACGACCGCATCCATCGTGTCGGTGTCGTGCGCCAGCAGCCAGGCGCGGCCTGCATCCGGGCGGGCCAGGGCGTGCAGCAGCAGCAGTTGCGCATCGATGCGGTCCAGGCCCAGGGTGCGGGCCTGGTTCAGTGCCTGGGCCAGGGTGGGGGAGGTGTTGTTCACTACTATTTTGATAGCTTCTGGCGCTTTCTCATCAAGCGCCAGAGGCCAATTTTGTTCAAATTTTGGGTAGAAATCAGCCCGTGGTGCCCATCTCCAGCTCTTCCAGCTGCTCGGCTTCGCGCGCGTGGGCCAGGGCCTGCAGCACGTCGGCCAAGTCGCCTTCCATCACGTACAGCAGCTTGTACAAGGTGAGGTTGATGCGGTGGTCCGTCAGGCGGCCCTGCGGGAAGTTGTACGTGCGGATGCGGTCGCTGCGGTCGCCGCTGCCGATCAGGCCCTTGCGCAGCGCGGCCTCCTTGGCGGCGCGCTCGCTGCGGTCCTTTTCCTGGATGCGCGCCTGCAGCACCTGCAGCGCCTTGGCCTTGTTGGCGTGCTGGCTGCGGCCATCCTGGCATTCGGCCACGATGCCGGTGGGCAAGTGCACCACGCGCACGGCCGAATCCGTCTTGTTGATGTGCTGGCCGCCCGCGCCGGATGCGCGGAAGGTGTCGATGCGCAGGTCCGCCGGGTTGAGCTTGATGGCCTCGTGCTCGTCGGGCTCGGGCATCACGGCCACGGTGCAGGCGCTGGTGTGGATGCGGCCTTGTGTTTCGGTGGCAGGCACGCGCTGCACGCGGTGGCCGCCGGATTCGAACTTGAGGGTGCCGTAGACACCGCTACCGGAGGGGCCCGTTCCGGGCTGGCCTTCGATGCGCAGCACGATTTCCTTGTAGCCGCCCAGTTCGGCCGCGTTCTCGCTCACGATCTCCACTTTCCAGCCCACGCGGTCGGCGTAGCGGGTGTACATGCGCGTGAGGTCGCCCGCGAACAGGGCCGATTCGTCGCCGCCCGTGCCGGCGCGGATTTCGACGAACGCGTTGCGCGCATCGTCGGGGTCCTTGGGCAACAGCAGGCGCTGCAGTTCGTCTGCGAGCTGCAGCAGTTCGGCTTCGGCACTGGTGATTTCTTCCTGCGCCATCTCGGCCATGTCGGGATCGGCCAGCATTTCGCGGGCGCCGGCCAGGTCGGCTTCGCGCTGCTGGTAGCGGGCGTAGCGCCCCGCCACCTGTGTGACCTCGGCATGTTCGACGGAGATGCGCCGGTACTGCGCCATGTCGCTCATGATGTCTTCGCGCGAGAGCAGAAAGTCGAGTTCGCCCAGGCGCTGCGCATAGCGCTCCAGCTGGCTTCGGAGAAAGGGTTTCATGGAATTCTGGAAAAGGGGGTTGCTACTGATTTTGTAGCTGGTGGCGCTTGTGGATAAAGCGCTAGGGGCCGATTTTGATTGAAATCGGGGCGGGCTGTGGAGCGGGCGAGCGCCGCTACAGGCCGTTGTGGGGGGTCTTGCTTTGCGAGCGCAGGAACAGGCGCGAGACGGTCTGGGCCGTCTGGGCGCGCACTTCGGCATCGCCCGCGCGCAGCTCGGCCAGGGTGCCGTGCAGCATCTTTTGCGTGAGGCCGCGCGACAGCGCCTCCAGCACGGCGTCCACATCCTCGCCCTTGGCCAGCAGCTTCTTGGCGCGTGCGATCTCCAGCGCGCGCCACTCGTCGGTCTGCGCGTTGAGCTGCTGGATCAGCGGCACCACACCACCGGTCTCGCCCACGGGGCTGCGCAGCTCCATCCAGTGCATGAAGCTCTGCACGCCGGCGTCGATGATGGCCTCGGCCTGGGCCACGGCGGCCTGGCGGTTGGCCTGGGCGGTCTGCACCACGCTGGCCAGGTCGTCCACGGTGTACAGGTAGACGTCGCCCAGGGCCTTGACCTCGGGCTCGATGTCGCGCGGCACGGCCAGATCGACCATGAACATGGGACGGTGGCGGCGCTTCTTGAGGGCGCGCTCTACAGCGCCCAGGCCGATGATGGGCAGGCTGCTGGCGGTGCAGCTGATCACGGCGTCGAACTCGTGCAGGCGCTCGGGCAGGTCGGCCAGGCGCATCACCTCGCCGCCAAAACGGGTGGCCAGCTTCTCGCCGCGCTCCAGTGTGCGGTTGGCAATGGCGATCTGCTTGGGGTTCTTGGCAGCGAAGTGCGTGGCGCACAGCTCGATCATTTCGCCCGCGCCCACAAACAGCACGCGGATCTTGCCGAGGTCTTCAAACAGCTGGCTGGCCAGGCGCACGGCGGCGGCGGCCATGCTGATGCTGTGGGCGCCGATCTCGGTGCTGGTGCGCACCTCCTTGGCCACGGCAAAACTGCGCTGGAACAACTGGTTGAGCGTGGTGCCCAGGGCTCCGGCCGTCTCGGCGGCGCGCACGGCATCCTTCATCTGGCCCAGGATCTGGGCTTCGCCCAGCACCATCGAGTCGAGCCCGCTGGCCACGCGGAAGGCGTGGCGCGCGACCAGGCTGTCTTCGAGCGTGTAGGAGTGCGAGCGCAGGAGCGCGGGGCTCACACCGCCGCTCTGGGCCAGCCAGCCCAGCGTATGGTCCATGGCGGCCTGCTCGCCCGCGCAGTAGATTTCGGTGCGGTTGCAGGTAGAGATGATGGCGGTTTCCACCCCGGGGTGGCGGCTGGTGGTGCCCAGCGACTGGCGCAAACCGTGCAATGTGGGGGCGATCTGGTCGAGCGCGAACGCGAACCGGCCACGCAGATCGAGCGGCGCGGTGGTGTGGTTGATGCCGAGGGCCCAGACTGCCATAGTCACCGATTATAAAATTGTTGGCCCGAACAGGCGGCCTTGCTTGTTCAAGCCTTGATTTGGGTCAATTCCATGGGTCCTCTGGACGTTTTCAACCACCTGCTCAATTTTGCGGCACCTGCCGCCGCCATGGCGCTGCTGCTGGTGCTTTCAAGGCGTTTCATCCACTCCAAGGCGCCCGCAACGCTCTCGGGGTGGCTGCATGCCGCTGTTGTTTTTGGGTTCGGGCTGGCCACGCTGCTGGCAGGGCTTGTGGTGTGGGGGCGTGACGGCAAGATGCTGACCTACGCTGCCCTGGTCGTGGTCTGTGCAACCTGCCAGTGGGTTCTGGTGCGGGGCTGGAAGGCCTGAGCGCCTGCCCTCCTGAGGGTTTGCGAGGGCCGGTGGAAGGGGCTCTGGCGCCCTGGTGTCTGCTAGCCTTGGTGCCTCTTCGGCGGCGTCGCCCCATGGTCCGCCGCTGAAGGACGCACACCCATAACACTGACTGCTGGAGACACCCCCCATGAAGCTGATGCGTACCTGGATCGCCCTTGCCGCAGGTCTTGCCCTGTCTGCCGCCGCGCAGGCCCAGGCCTTCCCTTCCAAACCCATTCGCATCGTGGTGGGGTTTCCGGCGGGCGGTCCGCTGGACCAGCATGCCCGTTTGCTTACCGACAAGCTGCAGGCCGTGCTGGGCCAGCCCGTGGTGGTGGATTACAAGGCTGGCGCGGGTGGCACCGTGGGCGCGCAGGACGTGATGAAGGCGCCGCCCGACGGCCACACCCTCATGCTGGCCAACACCGGCGTGATGGTCATCAACCCGGGGCTCTACAGCCGGTTGCCGTATTCGACCCTCAAGGATTTTGTGCCGATTGCGCGCACCGCCATGCAGCCACTGGCCCTTTTGGTGAACCCCGGCGTGCCCGCCAAGAACCTGCAGGAGTTCATGGCCTATGCCAAGTCGCGGCCGGGCCAGGTCAACTTTGGCTCGGCGGGCAACGGCGGCATCAGCCACCTGGTGCCCGAGATGTTCAAGACCGCCACGGGCCTGTTCATGGTGCACATTCCCTACCGGGGCAGCGCCCCGGCATTCACCGACCTCATGGGTGGGCAGGTGCAATTCATGGCCGAGAGCATCCCGCAGGCGGCCAGTTACCACAAGCAGGGCAAGGTGCGCGCCCTGGCCGTGACCAGCAAGGAGCGCAACCCCGCGCTGCCCGATGTGCCCACGGTGATCGAGAGCGGCATCAAGGGCTTCGAGGTGGTGGGCTTCTATGGCTTTCTGGCCCCTGCAGGCACGCCCAAGGACGTGGTCAACAAGCTCAGTGACGCCTTTGGACAGGTGCTGCAGACGCCCGATGTGCGCAATCGCATGGTGAGCCAGGGGGCCGACCCGGCGTTTCTGGGATCTGACGATTTCGCGAAATTCCTTGCGGCCGAGCTACCGCGCTGGGCCGACGCGGTGAAGAAGTCGGGCGCTAAATTGGACTGACCCCCTGAGGCGCTGCGCGCCTTCCCCCTGGAAGGGGGACGCCACCGGTGGCCCGGCAAAGCCGGTTCCACGGTGGCGCTGGCCTGGGGCGGGGCGTTGAAGGGCGGCACGCCCTAGGGCGTGGCGGGCGAAAAAAAGTCCACGCGGTCGGTGATGATGCCGTCGGTTTCCAGGTGAATGAGCCGCTGCGCGGCCCAGTCGTCGTTCACCGTGTAGCTCAGCGCACGCAGGCCCGCGCCGTGGACCTGTGCGACCAGTGCCGCATCCCACAGTGCGTGGTTGCACACGATGGCCACACAGCCCAGCTGGCGTGCCAGGTCCAGCCAGCCGTTGCGCAACGTGTCCAGCAGCAGGGCGCGTGGAATGTGGGGGGCCGTGGCCCGGGCGCCTGCCAGCGCTTCGGGCTGGAAGGACGAGAACAGGGGCAGCACGGCCTGGCCTTGCCACAGCCGCGCCGCATGTTCCCCCACCACCTGGCCCGTTTTTTCCTCGGCCCCGGGTGTCGGTTTGATTTCGATGTTCAGGAAGAATCCGTTGGCGATGCAGTAGCGTGCCATGTTCTCCAGGGTGGGCAACGGCTCGCCCGCATGGGTGCGCGAATGCCAGCTGCCGGCGTCCAGCTGGGCCAGCGCGCTCCAGGGGTGGTCGCCCCCGGTGTTGCTGGCGGTGGTGCTCAGCACCTGCGCCGCGTTGGTGGTGCGGTCCAGCGTGGCGTCGTGCATCAGAAACGGCACGCCGTCGGCACTCAGCTTGGCGTCGCACTCGAACATGCGGTACCCATGCTGGGCGCCCAGCCGGAAGGCGGCCAGGGTGTTTTCAGGGGCCAGCTTGCCGGCGCCGCGGTGCGCGATCCAGCGGGGGTAGGGCCAGGGGGCCAAGGTGGATACAGGGGCGGGCGAGGGAGCGCTCATGCGGGTTCACCAAACTTCAGCAGGTTGCCGTGGGGGTCGATGACGTACATCTCCTTCATGCCCCAGGGCTGGACGATGGGGGGTGCCACTGGCAAACCCCGTGCCGTGAAATCCGTGTGCAGAGACTCTGTGTCTGCACGCACATAGCACGAGGTGTTCTCTGCAATGTGGGGTTCGTTGCAGGGCCAGAAATGCAGTTCACAACCATCACGCTGCAGGATCAGGTAGTTGTCCATCTCCAGCAGCGGAGCAAAGCCCAGGTGCTCGGTGTAGAACCGCAGGGTTTCTGCGAGGTTCAGAGACGCCAGCACAGGAACGGTGGCCTGAACCCCGTTCCCGTTGCTGGCGGCCGGCTTGGGCAACATCGGCTTAGGCAGCGATGCGTTTGCCGGTGGTGGCGTCGAATGCGTGCAGGCGGTCTGGGCGCGGCACCACGTGGATCACCGAGTCAGGCGCTGGTGCATGGGTGCCTTCTTCCACGCGCACAATGATCTGCTCGCCATTGATGCGGCCGTAGATCAGGCGTTCGGCGCCCAGCAGTTCGACCGTTTCCACCTTGATTTCCCAGCCTTCGCTGCGCACGTCCAGGTGCTCGGGGCGGATGCCCAGGATGGTGCCGGGCGCGGCGCTGGGGGCGTTCTTGAGCAGGTTCATGGGCGGCGATCCGATGAAACTGGCCACGAAGGTGGTGGCGGGCGTGTGGTAGACCTCTTCGGGCGTGCCGAACTGCTCCATGTTGCCCGCGTTCATCACGATCATGCGCTGCGCCAGCGTCATGGCTTCCACCTGATCGTGGGTCACGAACAGGCTGGTGATACCGAGTTCGCGGTGCAGCTTCTGGATTTCGAGGCGGGTCTGGGCGCGCAGCTTGGCGTCCAGGTTGGACAGCGGCTCGTCAAACAAAAACACCTGGGGCTGGCGCACGATGGCGCGGCCCATGGCCACGCGCTGGCGCTGGCCGCCGGACAGCTCGCGCGGCTTGCGCTCAAGCAGGTGCCCCAATTCAAGGATCTTGGCGGCCTTGTCGACGCGCGCCTTGATTTCTTCCTTGGGCACCTTGGCGATCTTCAGGCCATAGGCCATGTTGTCGAAGTTCGTCATGTGCGGATACAGCGCGTAGTTCTGGAACACCATCGCGATGTCGCGCTGGGCGGGTTCCAGGTCATTGACCACACGGTCGCCGATGCGAAGCTCGCCGCCAGAGATTTCCTCCAGGCCCGCCACCATGCGCAGCAGGGTGGATTTGCCACAGCCCGAGGGGCCCACGATGACGATGAACTCGCCGTCCTTGACCTCGGCGTTGACGCCGTGGATCACCTGGTTGGCCTTGGGGCCGTGGCCGTAGCGCTTGATGATGTTGCGAAGAGATATGGATGCCATGATGCAATAAATTTGATAGCTACAAGTGCTTGATAGATAAGCGCTAGCAGGGGTTTTGTCTTATTTTTCGGTGTCCACCAGGCCCTTGACGAACCAGCGCTGCATGACCACCACCACAAAGGCGGGTGGCAGCATGGCCAGCAGGGCCGTGGCCATCACGATGTTCCACTCGTTGCCCGCATCGCCGCCGGCCAGCATGCGCTTGATGCCGATCACCACGGGGTACATGTCTTCGGACGTGGTCACCAGCAGCGGCCACAGGTACTGGTTCCAGCCATAGATGAACTGGATCACGAACAGCGCGGCAATCGACGTGCGCGACAGCGGCACCAGGATGTCCTTGAAGAAGCGCATCGGGCCGGCGCCGTCCACGCGGGCGGCTTCCACCAGTTCATCCGGCACCGTGAGGAAGAACTGCCGGAACAAAAACGTGGCCGTGGCCGAGGCAATCAGCGGCACCGTGAGGCCCGCGTAGCTGTTGAGCATGCCGAGGTCCGACACCACCTGGTAGGTGGGGCCGATGCGCACTTCCACCGGCAGCATCAGCGTGATGAAGATCAGCCAGAAGCAGATGCCCTTGAACGGGAAGCGGAAGTACACGATGGCGAATGCCGACAGCAGCGAGATCGCGATCTTGCCCAGCGTGATGACGATGGCGGTGACAAAACTCACCCACATCATGCGCGCCACGGGTGCGGTGGAGCCCGCGCCGGAGCCGCCGCCGAACAGGGCGTCGTGGTAGGTTTGCCAGAAGTTGCCGCCGGGCACCATGGGCATGGGCACCTGGACAATGTCCTGCGCCGTGTGGGTGGAGGCCACAAAGGCCAGGTACAGCGGAAAACCGACGATGACCACGCCCAGCACCATGACGAGGTGCGAGAACGCGGTGAAATAAGGACTGCGCTCTACCATGCGAGGGCTCCAGGAGAGAGGGGCGATGAAGAAGACATGCGTGAATCAAAGGGCGCCATTGCGCGTGCCACCGCGGAACCGGCTTTGCCGGGCCGCTGGAGGCGCCCCCTCGAGGGGGAGGCGCCAAAGGCGCTTCGGGGGGGAGTCATCTAGTACTGCACTTTCTTTTCAACGTAGCGGAACTGGATCACGGTGAGCACCACCACGATCACCATCAGCACCACCGACTGCGCGGCCGATCCGCCCATGTCCATGGCCTTGAACCCATCGTGGTAGACCTTGTAGACCAGGATGGCGGTGTCTCGGCCCGGGCCGCCTTGTGTGGTGGCATCGACGATGGCGAAGGTGTCGAAAAACGCGTACACCACGTTGATCACCAGCAGGAAGAACGTGGTGGGCGACAGCAGCGGGAACTGGATGCTCCAGAACCGGCGCCAGGGGCCTGCACCGTCTATGGCGGCGGCCTCGATGAGCGACTTCGGTATGGACTGCAGGCCTGCCAGGAAGAACAGGAAGTTGTAGGAGATCTGCTTCCACACCGCCGCGATCACGATCAGCGCCATGGCGTGGTCGGCGTTGAGCATGTGGTTCCAGTCGAAACCGGACTGGCGCAGCATGTAGGCCACCACCCCCAGCGAGGGCGAAAACATGAACATCCACAGCACGCCCGCCACGGCGGGGGCCACGGCGTAGGGCAGCAGCAGCGCGGTCTTGTAGACCATCGCGCCCTTGATGATGCGGTCGGCAAAGATCGCGAGGATCAGCGACAGCGTGATGCCGCTGACTGCCACCAGGATCGAGAAGAAGGCCGTGGTCTTGAACGACGCCAGGTAGCCCGGGTCCTGGAACAGGTCCCGGAAGTTGTCAAAACCCACCCATTCCTTCGAGAAGCCGAAGGAATCCTGCATCTGGAACGATTGCACCAGGGCCTGACCGGCAGGCCAGAAGAAGAAGACGCTGATGATGGCCAGCTGGGGTGCCAGAAGCACCCACGGCAGCCATGCAGAGCGAAAGAGAACGCGTTTTTCCATGTCCAGACTCTCAAAAAATGTCCCCGCGCTGGCTGCTGCGCGGGAGCGCGGGCCCGCCATCGGGCCGCTTTTGCCGTGGGACAGCCCGGCGGCAAAAAAAGACAACCCGCCGCCCAGTAAACCGCAGGGTTCACGGGGGCGGCGGGCTTTCGATGCCACCGGGCCTCAATGGCCCTGTGGCATCAATAGACGCTCGTCAGAACTTACTTGTTGGCGCGCGCGAAACGGGCCAGTTGCTCGTTGCCACGGGTCACGGCCGTGTCCAGGGCTTCCTTGGGCGACTTCTTGCCCGACCAGATCTGTTCGGTTTCCTCGTCGATGATGGAGCGGATCTGCACGAAGTTGCCCAGGCGGATGCCCCGCGACTTTTCAGTGGCCTTCTTGATCATCTGCGTCACGGCCACGTCGGTGCCGGGGTTCTTGGTGTAGAAGCCCGAAGCCTCGGTCAGCTGGTAGGCGCCCATGGTCACGGGCAGGTAGCCCGTGCGCTGGTGGCTGGCGGCCTGCACCTTGGTGTCATTCAGGAAGTTCAGGAAGTCGGCCACGCCCTTGTATTCCTCAGCCTTCTTGCCGGCCATCACCCACAGGCTGGCGCCGCCGATCGCGGTGTTCTGGGGCGCGCCCTTCACATCATCGTAGTAGGGCAGGGCGGAGATGCCGTAGGCAAACTTGGCTTCCTTGGCCACGCGGGCGTACAGACCGGAAGAGCCGGTGATCATGGCGCATTCGCCCGAAGGGAAGGATGCGTCCGGCAGATTGCCGCGGCCCTTGTAGACGAAGCTACCGTCCTTGGAGGCCTTGGCCAGGTTCTCGAAGTGGCGCACGTGCAGGGGGGTGTTGACCTGCAGCTGGGCGTCGTTGCCGTCAAAGCCGTTGTTCTTGGAGGCGAACAGGGTGTTGTGCCACAGCGAGAAGCTCTCCAGCTGCGTCCAGCTGATCCAGCTGGTGGTGAACGGGCAGCTGTGGCCGCTGGCCTTGAGCTTGGAGGCGGCTGCGAACACTTCGGGCCAGGTCTTTGGCGGCTTGTCGGCGTCCAGGCCGGCCTTCTTGAAGGCGTCCTTGTTGTAATAGAAGATGGTGGTGGAGCTGTTGAGCGGGTAGCTCAGCATCTGGCCATTGGGCGCGGTGTAGTAGCCGGCGACAGCGGACACGTATTGGGTGGGGTCGAACTTGAAGCCGGCATCGTTGAGCACCTTGGCCGCGGGGACGATGGCGCCCTTGCTGGACATCATGGTGGCGGTGCCCACTTCAAACACCTGCAGGATGTGGGGTGCGTTACCAGCACGGAAGGCGGCGATGGCGCCCGTCATCGATTCGTCATACGTGCCCTTGTAGGTGGGCACGACCTTGTATTTGGTCTGGCTGGCGTTGTATTGTTTGGCCAGATCGTTGACCCAGTCGCCGAGCGCTGCGCTCATCGAATGCCACCACTGAATCTCCACCTGTTGTGCCTGCGCTGGTGCGCAGACCGACAAGGCAATGGCAGCGCAGACCGCCAGATGCTTCGTTTGCATGAATATTTCCTCCGAGGATGACGAAAAGCACAAGGGCTGGATGCTATGCAGCCGATGTGACATTGATATGTCGTTGTCGCATGAGCCTTGCGCTTGCAACAACCGGGGAAACCCCTTGGGGTCCCCATGAGGGAAGCGATTGTGACTCTTTTGTGACAAGGTGTGGCGCATTTGCCGAGGCTTGCAAGGTTTTGTGCAATGCACCATGCTGCGGGTCGCGTGCCAGTCGCCTCCGCGTCGGTTCGTTCGCGCTGCAAACGCGCCGAGTCTCTTTTCTCCACACCCTTTCTTCTTATCGCCATGGCTACCAATTCGCTGGACAAGAACAAGATCAAATTCCTGCTGCTCGAGGGCATCCACGCTTCCGCCGTGGATGTGATCCGTGCTGCTGGCTACACCCAGATCGAGACGGTGTCCGGTGCGCTGCCGGACGAGGAACTCAAGCGCAAGATTGCGGATGTGCACTTCGTGGGCATCCGCTCGCGCACCCAGCTCACCGAAGAGGTGTTTGCCCAGGCGCACAAGCTGGTGGCCGTGGGCTGCTTTTGTATTGGCACCAACCAGGTGGACCTGAACGCCGCGCGCGAACGCGGCATTGCCGTTTTCAACGCGCCGTATTCCAACACCCGCTCTGTGGCCGAGCTGGTGCTGGCCGAGGCCATCCTGCTGCTGCGCGGCATCCCCGAGAAGAACGCGGTGGCGCACCGGGGGGGCTGGCTCAAGTCGGCCGACAACGCCTATGAAATCCGGGGCAAGACCCTGGGCATCGTGGGCTACGGCTCCATCGGCACACAGCTGTCGGTGCTGGCCGAGGCCCTGGGCATGCAGGTGGCCTTCTTCGACGTGGTCAACAAGCTGCCGTTGGGCAATGCACGCCAGGTGCAGCATCTGCACGACCTGCTGGGGCAGTGCGACATCGTGAGCCTGCACGTGCCCGAACTGCCGTCCACCGAAGGCATGATCGGCGCCGCCGAGATCGCCGCCATGAAGCCCGGCGGCATCCTCGTCAACGCCGCGCGTGGCACGGTGGTGGATATTGAGGCGCTGGCAGAAGCGCTCAAAGCCAAGCAGCTGCTGGGCGCCGCCATCGACGTGTTCCCGGTGGAGCCGCGCACCAACAAGGACGAGTTCCAGTCGCCCCTGCGCGGCCTGGACAACGTGATTCTGACCCCCCACATCGGTGGCTCCACCATGGAAGCGCAAGCCAACATTGGCCTCGAAGTGGCGGAAAAGCTTGTGAAATACAGCGACAACGGCACCAGCACCTCGTCGGTCAACTTCCCCGAGGTGGCGCTGCCTGCACACCCTGGCAAGCACCGCCTGCTGCACATCCACCGCAACGTGCCGGGCGTGCTGTCGGAGATCAACCGCATCTTCTCGGACAACCAGATCAACATCTCGGCCCAGTACCTGCAGACCAACGAGAAGATCGGCTATGTGGTGATCGACATCGACGCGGCTTCGTCCGACCTGGCGCTGGACAAGCTGGCCAAGGTCGGCGGCACACTGCGCAGCCGCGTGCTTTTCTGACGCTGTCCATCGGTCCCTGGCGCCGATCCGCGTAGCCCCGGCCCGGCGAGAGGAGGGCCGGTGGCTTAAAATCGCGCCCCCAAGGCTCATGGGCGCGCAGCGCCCGCCCCAGGTTGACCCCATGAATGTTCCGATTGCGTTGGCTGCCTTGCAGACGCAGGCCGCCGAGCCTGTGCGTCTGCGCGAAATTCCTTACAACTACACCTCGTTCTCCGACCGGGAGATCGTGATCCGCCTGCTGGGGTCTCCGGCCTGGGATGTGCTGGACCAGCTGCGCAAAGAGCGCCGCACCGGGCGATCTGCCCGCATGTTGTATGAAGTGCTGGGCGATATCTGGGTGGTGCAGCGCAACCCCTACCTGCAGGACGACCTGCTGGACAACCCCAACCGCCGCAAGCTCCTGGTCGATGCCCTGCAGCACCGGCTGGGCGAGATCGAAAAACGCCGCACACCCGACGACGACGCCGGGCGCGACCGTCTGGTGGGTGAACTGGTGGTGGCTGCGCGCCGCGCCGTGGCCGAGTTCAACGCCACCTTCGAGCAGGCCGCGCAGCTGCGCCGCCAGATCCAGAAGACCCTGGGCCGCCTGACGGCCAAGGACAACATCAAGTTTGACGGCCTCTCGCGCGTGAGCCATGTGACCGACGCGACCGACTGGCGCGTTGAATACCCGTTTGTGGTGCTCACGCCGGATACGGAAACCGAGATGGCAGGCCTGGTCAAGGGCTGCATCGAGCTGGGCCTGACCATCATTCCACGCGGAGGCGGCACCGGCTACACCGGCGGCGCGATTCCGCTGACGTGGAAGAGCGTGGTCATCAACACCGAAAAGCTCGAAGCCATGACCGAGGTGGAGATGCGCCGCCTGCCGGGCATGGACCGCGAAGTGGGCACGGTGTGGACCGAGGCTGGCGTGGTCACCCAGCGCGTGGCCGATGCGGCCGAGCGTGCGGGTTTTGTGTTCGCCGTGGACCCGACCAGCGCCGAGGCCAGCTGCATCGGCGGCAACATCGCCATGAACGCGGGCGGCAAGAAGGCCGTGCTCTGGGGCACGGCGCTGGACAACCTGGCCAGCTGGCGCATGGTGACGCCCGACGCCCAGTGGCTCGAAGTGACGCGGCTGGACCACAACATGGGCAAGATCCATGACGCGGAGACGGCCACCTTCGATCTGCAGTATTTCGAGGCCGACGGCAAGACGCCCGTGCGCACCGAGCGCCTGGCCATCCCCGGTCGCACCTTCCGCAAGGAAGGCCTGGGCAAGGACGTGACGGACAAGTTTCTGTCGGGCCTGCCCGGTATCCAGAAAGAAGGTTGCGATGGCCTCATCACCAGCGCGCGCTGGGTGGTGCACCGCATGCCCGAGCACACGCGCACCGTGTGCATGGAGTTCTTCGGCAACGCCAAGGACGCCGTGCCTTCCATCGTCGAGATCAAGGACTTCATGTTCGCCGAGCAAAAGCGCAGTGGCGTGCTGCTGGCGGGGCTGGAGCATCTGGACGACCGCTACCTGAAGGCCGTGGGCTACGCCACCAAGAGCAAGAAGGGCAACGGTGGCTTGCCCAAGATGGTGCTGATCGGCGACATCGCGGGCGACAACGCCGACGACGTGGCCCGCGTGACCAGCGAGGTCGTGCGCCTGGCCAACACCCGCAGTGGCGAAGGTTTTGTGGCCATCACGGCCGAAGCGCGCAAGAAGTTCTGGGCCGACCGCAAGAAGACGGCCGCCATCAGCCGCCACACCAACGCCTTCAAGATCAACGAAGACGTGGTGATCCCGCTGCCGCGCATGGCCGAGTACACCGACGGCATCGAGCGCATCAACATCGAGCTCTCCCTGCGCAACAAGATCAAGCTGTGCGACGCGCTGACCGAGTTCTTCGAGCGGGGCAACCTGCCCTTGGGCAAACACGACGCCGATGACGAGGTGCCCTCGCCGGAGCTGCTGCAGGAGCGCGTGGCCCAGGCCATCGGCCTGGTGGAGGAGGTCCGCGCGCTGTGGCAAGGCTGGCTGCACGGTGTGGAAACCCTGTTTCCCCAACTGCAGGACCACACGCTGCGCGCGAGCTGGAAGACCCAGCTGCGTGGGCCGCTGCAAGGCATCTTCACCGGCGCCGCGTTCAAGCCCATCCTGGACGAGGCGGTGGCCATCCACAAGCGCGTGCTCAAGGGCCGTGTGTGGGTTGCGCTGCACATGCACGCCGGCGACGGCAATGTGCACACCAATCTGCCCGTCAACAGCGACGACTATGAAATGTTGCAGACGGCGCACGAGGCGGTGGCACGCATCATGGTGCTGGCGCGCAGCCTGGACGGCGTGATTTCGGGCGAACACGGCATTGGCATCACCAAGCTGGAGTTCTTGACCGACGAAGAGCTGCTGCCGTTTGCGCAGTACAAGCAGCGGGTGGACCCCGAGGGCCGCTTCAACAAGGGTAAGTTGCTCCGAAATCAGGAGCTACCAGCGCTTGATGGACAAGCGCTAGAGGCCAATTTGGCTTCAAATTCGGCGTCGAAACCCGCCTTGCAGGCCGACCTGACGAATGCCTACACCCCCAGTTTCGGCCTGATGGGGCACGAGTCGCTGATCATGCAGCAAAGCGACATCGGCGCGATTGCCGATTCGGTCAAGGACTGCCTGCGCTGCGGCAAGTGCAAGCCCGTGTGCTCCACGCACGTGCCGCGCGCCAATTTGCTCTACAGCCCGCGCAACAAGATCCTGGCGACCTCGCTGCTGGTCGAAGCGTTCTTGTACGAAGAACAGACCCGCCGGGGCGTGAGCATCAAGCACTGGCAAGAGTTCGAGGACGTGGCGGACCACTGCACGGTGTGCCACAAGTGCGAGAGCCCGTGTCCGGTGAAGATCGACTTTGGCGATGTCACCATGAACATGCGCAACCTGCTGCGCAAGATGGGCAAGAAGACGTTCCGGCCGGGCAACGCGCTGGCAATGACCATGCTCAACGCCACCAACCCGGACACCATCAAGTTCATGCGTTCGGCCATGGTGGACGTGGGCTTCAAGGCCCAGCGCCTCGCCGTGGACCTGCTGCGCAAGGTGGGCCGCAAGCAGACGGCCAAGCCGCCGGCGACGGTGGGCACGGCTCCGATCAAGGAGCAGGTGATCCACTTCATCAACAAGAAGCTGCCGGGGGGATTGCCCAAGAAGACGGCGCGCGCGCTGCTCGATATCGAGGACAAGGACTACGTGCCCATCATCCGCAACCCGGCCACCACCACGGCCGAGACGGAAGCGGTGTTCTATTTCCCGGGGTGTGGCTCGGAGCGCCTGTTCAGCCAGGTCGGCCTGGCCACGCAGGCCATGCTGTGGCACACCGGGGTGCAAACCGTGCTGCCCCCGGGCTACCTGTGCTGCGGCTACCCCCAGCGCGGCTCGGGCCAGTTCGACAAGGCCGAGAAGATGATCACCGACAACCGGGTGCTCTTCCACCGCGTGGCCAACACGCTCAACTACCTCGACATCAAGACCGTGGTGGTGAGCTGTGGCACCTGCTACGACCAGCTGCAGGGCTACGAATTCGACAAGATCTTCCCGGGCAGCCGGATCATCGACATCCACGAGTACCTGCTGGAGAAGGGTGTCAGCCTGCAGGGCAAGGGGGCGTACCTGTACCACGAGCCTTGCCACAACCCGATGAAGCTTCAGGACTCGATGAAGACCGTGAAGGCGCTGGTGGGCGAGCAGGTTTTGAAGAGCGAACGCTGCTGCGGAGAGTCCGGCACGCTGGGCGTGACGCGCCCGGATGTGTCCACGCAAGTGCGCTTTCGCAAGGAAGAAGAAATCAAGAAGGGCGAGGCCCAGCTGCGTGCCAGCGGCGCAGTGGGCGCGCAGGACAACGTGAAGATCCTCACCAGCTGCCCGAGCTGCCTGCAGGGCCTGAACCGCTACGAAGGCGACCTGAACAACGGTCTGCTCGAAGCCGACTACATCGTGGTCGAGATGGCGCGCGAAATCCTGGGCGAGAACTGGATGCCCGACTATGTGCAGCGCGCCAACCAGGGCGGCATTGAGCGGGTGCTGGTCTGATGGTCTGCCCTTTGTGCGCCGAAGACGGTGGCGCATTGGTCTGGCGCGGTGAGCGCCTGCGTGTCATCCGTGCGCAGGAGGCGGGGTTTCCTGCCTTCTACCGCGTGGTCTGGAATGCGCATGTGGCCGAGTTCTCGGACCTGGCTGCTACCGAACGCGCCCACTGCATGGAGGCTGTGACGGTGGTGGAGCAGGCCCTGCGCCAGCACCTGTCGCCCACCAAGGTCAACATTGCGGCACTGGGCAACATGGTGCCGCACCTGCACTGGCATGTGATTGCGCGGTTTGACTGGGATACGCACTTCCCCTCGCCTGTGTGGGCGGCTGCGCAGCGGCCCAGCCCTGCGGCGCAAGAGGCTGCAGTGCAGGCGCTGCTGCCAGCGCTGGAAAGCGCCTTGCGTCTACAGCTGGCGCCCCTGGTTGCTGCGTGACTGGCGCTCTGCCAGGTGATGGAGCGTCTCCCGGCCCTCTGGGTGGTGGGGTCTGCGGCGGGTGGGACAATCACCGCCGTCGTTTCTGACAACAGTTTTCTCACAGGTGAATCCATGGCAGGTTTGAAAGCGGGCGCGCCCACGCCGCAGGCAATCACGGTGCACGAGGCATCGCGGGTGCTCGAAGTGGGGTTCTCCGATGGCACCACGTTCCGCATTCCGTTTGAGCTGATGCGCGTGTATTCACCGTCGGCCGAAGTGCAGGGCCATGGCCCGGGCCAGGAAGTGCTGCAGACGGGCAAGCGGGAGGTCACGCTGGTCCACCTTGAGCCCGTGGGCAACTACGCGGTCAAGCCCACGTTTTCCGACGGGCACGAGAGTGGCATCTTTAGCTGGGATTACCTCTACGAATTGGGCCAGCAGCAAGACGCGCTGTGGACCCAGTACACCGAGCGGCTGGCCGCCGCAGGGGCCGACCGCGATGCGCCCATGGCGCCCAAAGGTGGTGCCGGGGGGCATGCCTGTGGCAGCCATTGAGGCGCAAAGCCGGGTGGTTTTCTGGCGGAGCACAGAACGCGGCGGAAGCCCTTGTCCGTCAAGGTGCTATTGAAGTAATAGCTTTTGGCGCAATATAGATAAGCGCTGGCGGCTGATTTTTCTTCAATGGTGTTGTCCAAATTGCGACAGATGCCCCATTTCAGTGCGGGGTTGTCGCTGTACCTCTGGCGTTCACGCGCCTAGCATAATTCTTATGAGTACCACGCATTTTGGTTTTCAGTCGGTGGACGAGCAGGAAAAGGCACGCCGCGTGCGGGGTGTGTTCGACTCCGTGGCCTCCAAGTACGACGTGATGAACGACCTCATGTCGGCGGGCCTGCACCGCGCCTGGAAGGCCTACACCGTGATGGTGGCCAACCTGCGCGAAGGCAGCCAGGTGCTGGACATTGCAGGCGGCACGGGCGACCTGGCGCTGGCGTTCTCCAAGAAGGTGGGTGCCACCGGCCGCGTGGTGCATACCGACATCAACGAAGCCATGCTGCGCGTGGGGCGTGACCGCCTGATCGATGCGGGTGTGGTGTTGCCGACGACGGTGTGCGATGCTGAGAAGCTGCCGTTCCCGGACGGGCATTTCGATGTGGTGAGCGTGGCCTTCGGCCTGCGCAACATGACGCACAAGGACCAGGCGATTGCCGAGATGTGCCGCGTGCTCAAGCCCGGTGGCAAGCTGCTGGTGCTCGAGTTTTCCAAGGTGGCCAAGCCGCTGGAGAAAGCGTACGACTGGTATTCGTTCAAGGTGCTGCCCCAACTGGGCAAGCTGGTGGCCGGTGACGACGCGAGTTACCGGTATCTGGCTGAATCGATCCGCATGCATCCGGGCCAGGAAGAACTCAAAAGCCTCATGCAAAAAAATGGCTTTGGGCATGTGGACTATCACAACATGACAGGGGGCATTGTGGCCTTGCATGTTGGAATCAAGTGCTGAGCGTTTCGCTTGGTCATTAACGGAGACGGAGAAGTCATGATGAAACTGTGGTCTGTGGTGTTGGTCGCGATGCTGGCGTTTGCGCACGCCGATGCCGACGCCCGGCGACTGGGTGGTGGAAAATCGACGGGTCAGCAGTCGAACAACGTAACGCAACGCGAGTCGGCAACGCCGCCCGCGACGCCAGGTGCTCCGGCCCAGAGCGCTACCAATGCGGCTGCCAAGCCCGCCGCTGCGGGTGCGGCAGCTCCTGCGGCCGCAGCGGCCAAGAAGCCTTGGGGTGCGATGCTGGGTGGCCTGGCCGCCGGTCTGGGCCTGGCGTGGCTGGCCCACTCCCTGGGGCTGGGCGCAGGGTTCGGCAATATTCTGATGATCGCGCTGCTGGCGCTGGCCGCGTTTGCCATCTTCAAGATGGTGATGCGTGCACGCAGTGGTGGTGGCGGCAATGGCGGTGCTGCTGCCGGCGGTGCTCCGTTCGCTTTCCAGGGGGCGGGTGCTGCAACGCCTGCCGCCGCGCAGGTGCCTCCACAGTACAGCCCGAACAACGTGGGCAACGACGCCTCGGCGCGCCCCTGGGAGCGCAGCAGCATGGCGTTCGACGCCTCGCGAGCTGCGCAGGGCGGGGTGGGCACGGGTGTGGTCATTGGCTCGGGCCTGTCGGGTTCCCAGAACTGGGGCATTCCGGAAGGCTTTGATACCGAGGGCTTCCTGTCTGCTGCCAAGCGCAATTTCGTCACTCTGCAAGCCGCCTGGGACCGTTCGGACATCAACACGCTGCGGTCCATGATGACCGACAGCATGTTGGGCGAGATCCGCACCCAGCTGACAGAGCGCGAAGACCACCGTGGCGTGCAGCCCAACCACACCGATGTGGTCATGATCGAAGCCCAGTTGCTGGGCATTGAAGACCTGGGTGATGGCTACATGGCCAGCGTCGAGTTCTCCGGCATGATCCGCGAAGAGCCTTCGGCCGGCCCGAGCCCCTTCCGTGAGGTCTGGAACATGACCAAACCCAAGGCCGGCAGCAGCGGCTGGCTGGTGGCGGGTGTGCAGGCCCTGCAGTAATAAAGGAAATGCCCCGCAGTGGGGCTATCCCAGTTCAGGGAATAATCGGGGACTATGGCAACACCACAGTCCCCTTTTTCGTTTCTGGACGGCCTCTTTGAGCGCGTGGCCGCCGGCCCCCAGCCCCCCCAATGGCTCGTGCACGAGATGCAGCAGCGGATCGTGCTGTTCCTCAACCACGTGCTGATGCAGGAAAAAGAAGCGATGGACCGCCTGGTGCGCCAGAAGGGCCGCATCGCCCGCGTACAGTGGCGCGCCTATTCGATGGCTCTGGCCATCACACCGGCCGGGCTGTTCAATCTCGCGCCGGAGGCCGCCGTGGCCGATCTGCGGCTGGAAGTGACCGAGACCTCTCCCATCGCGCTGGCCCAGACCGCGCTGCGGGGTGACAAGCCCTCCATCCGCATCGAAGGCGATGTGCAGTTGGCCGCCGAGATCAACTGGCTGGTCGACCATGTGCGTTGGGATGTCGAGGAAGACCTCGCACGCGTGATGGGCGACGCCCCTGCCCATACCGTGGCGCAGGTTGCGCGCCGCGCCGCGCAGGCGCTGCGCCAGTTCGTGGGCGCACGCGTGGCACCCTCGTCGTCGGCCTTGGTGCCCGTGCCCCCCGAGCCTGCCACGCCAGCTGCGCCGAACGGCGGATCCGAGCGGGCGGGGGCATGAAGCAGTTCCTCCGGGGGGGCGCCATCCTTTGGGTGGTGTTCCGGTACGGCCTGGATGCCATGGTGCTGGACAGCTTCCAGAAACCCTGGCTGCGCTCGGCATCACGGGTCCTGTCGTTCGGGCGCAACCTGGATGCACCACGCGGCCAGCGGCTGCGCCTGGCGCTGGAGCGCCTGGGGCCCATCTTCGTCAAGTTCGGCCAGGTGCTTTCGACGCGCCGCGACCTCCTTCCACCAGATGTGGCCGACGAGCTGGCCCGGCTGCAGGACCGCGTGCCCCCGTTCGATCCGGAAATTGCGATGGCCACCATCGAGCGGGCATTCCGCCGCCCGGTGGATGAAGTCTTCACTTCCTTTGAACGCGTGCCGGTGGCCAGCGCGTCGATTGCACAGGTGCATTTCGCCACGCTGCGCGACCGCAACGGCATCGAGCGCGAGGTGGCGGTCAAGGTGCTGCGCCCGGGCATGCTGCCCGTGATCGAGAAAGACCTGGGCCTCATGCGCATGATGGCCGGGTGGGTGGAGAACCTGTCAGCCGATGGCAAGCGCCTCAAGCCCCGCGAAGTGGTCGCCGAGTTTGACAACTACCTGCACGACGAGCTGGACCTGGTACGCGAGGCTGCCAACGCCGCCCAACTGCGCCGCAACATGCAGGGGCTGGACCTGGTGCTGATCCCGGAGATCCTGTGGGACTTCTGCCACCCGGAGGTCATGGTGATGCAGCGCATGAACGGTGTGCCCATCAGCCAGATGGACCGCTTGCGCGACGCGGGCGTGGACATCCCCAAGCTGGCGCGCGACGGTGTCACCATCTTCTTCACCCAGGTGTTCCGCGACGGCTTCTTTCATGCCGACATGCACCCCGGCAACATCCAGGTGAGCCTGGACCCCGCCACCTTCGGGCGCTATATCTCGCTGGACTTCGGCATCGTGGGCACGCTCACCGAGTCTGACAAAGAGTATCTGGCACAGAACTTCGTGGCGTTCTTCCGGCGCGACTACAAGCGCGTGGCCGAGCTGCACATCGAAAGCGGCTGGGTGCCGCCCGAAACGCGGGTGAACGACCTCGAATCGGCCATCCGCGCCGTGTGCGAACCGTACTTCGACCGGCCGTTGAAGGAAATCTCGCTCGGCATGGTGCTGATGCGCCTGTTCCAGACCTCACGGCGCTTTCATGTGGAGATCCAGCCGCAGCTGGTACTGCTGCAAAAGACACTGCTCAACATCGAAGGCCTGGGCCGCGAGCTGGATCCGGAGCTCGACCTGTGGAGCACGGCCAAGCCGTTCCTGGAGAAGTGGATGCTGGAGCAGATGGGGCCGCAGCGCCTGTGGCGTGAGCTGCGGGCGGAGGCTCCCCACTATGCCAAGCTGATCCCCGAGCTGCCACGCCTGCTGTATGACGCGCTGCGGCAGCGCCCGGCCGACCACCAGCACGCTCTGCGCGAACTGCTGGATGCGCAAAAACGCACCAATCGCCTGTTGCAAGGCATCATTTTTGCTGGGGTCGGGTTTGTGCTGGGATTGCTGGTCATGCAACTGCTGGTCAGAATCCGGCTGTTTTAGAAGTCTGCCGACCCTGCGTTCTTGAGCAGGAACGCCAAACTGACAGATTTCATTTCTTCACACCAGATAAATTGAGACAAAGAGAGAGGAGCGCGCCGTGCTGTTGACCCTGGTTATCGTTTACCTCCTGATCACGATTGGTATCGGTCTGCTGGCAGCCCGGCGCGTGAAGAACGCGGCGGACTTCGCCATCGCCGGGCGGCATCTGCCGCTGTACATGATCATCACCACCACGTTTGCCACGTGGTTCGGTTCGGAAACGGTGCTGGGCATTCCGGCCAAGTTCATCGAGGGCGGCCTTGGCAATGTCGTGGAAGATCCATTCGGCGCCGGCTTCTGCCTGATCCTGGTGGGCCTGTTCTTTGCGGGCAAGCTTTACCGCATGACGCTGCTGACCATCAGCGATTACTACCGGGAGCGCTACGGCCGCACGGTGGAGGTCGTCTGCTCGCTCATCATCATGCTCAGCTATCTGGGCTGGGTCTCGGCCCAGGTCACTGCGCTGGGCCTGGTGTTCAACCTGCTTTCGGGCGGCTCTATCAGTATTCCCATGGGCATGACCATCGGTGTGGTGTCCATCCTGGCGTACACGTTGTTTGGCGGCATGTGGTCGGTGGCGGTGACGGACTTCATCCAGATGATCATTCTGGTGGTGGGGCTGGCTGTGATTGCCGTGTTCGCGGGCAACATGGCCGGCGGCGCTGGCAAGGTCATCGAATTCGCATCCAGCCGCGAGTTGTTCCGCTTCCTGCCCGAGCCCAAGTTCCATGACGTGGTTTTCTTCATTGCAGCGGGCGTGACCATGATGTTTGGCTCCATCCCGCAGCAGGACGTGTTCCAGCGTGTCATGTCGGCCAACAACATCCAGGCGGCCACGCGCGGCCCGGTGATTGGCGGCATCTGCTACATCCTGTTCGCCTTCGTGCCCATGTTCCTGGTGGCCAGTGCGCTCATCATCATGCCCACCGAGACAGCCGCGCTGCTCAAGGACGATCCGCAAAAGGTGCTGCCCACGTTGGTGCTGGAGAAGATGCCGTTTGTGATGCAGGTGCTGTTTTTTGGTGCACTGCTGTCGGCGCTCAAGTCCACGGCCTCGGCCACGCTGCTGGCGCCCAGCGTGACCTTCACGGAGAACATCTGGCGGCAGTTCCGTCCGCACAGCTCTGACAAGCAGCATCTGCGGACCATGCGCATCACCACCCTGGTGTTCAGCGCCTGCGTGTTGGCGTATGCCATCTACATGCAGGGCACGTCGATTTACGAACTGGTGTCGGGCGCCTACCAGGTGCCGCTGGTGGGTGCCTTTGTGCCCCTGGTTTTTGGTCTCTACTGGAAACGTGCCACCACCCAAGGGGCCATATTTGCCATCGTGCTGGGGCTGGTGACCTGGTTGCTGTTCCTGGCAACGCCTGCCGGTGTTGTCTTCCCCGCGCAGCTGGCAGGCCTGCTCGCGGCGCTGGCGGGCATGCTGATCGGCTCGTTGGGCCCGCAGGCCATCCGCAACAGCCACGCATCCCATCACAAGCTGGTCGGGACGGAGTAACGCTGTGGAGATGGGCGTGCCGCCTATAATTGAGGGTTTTGCACTTTCCCTCAACACTCTGACATGCCTATCTACGCCTACAAATGCGGCTCCTGCGGCCATGCCAAGGATGTGCTGCAAAAAATCTCCGACGCGCCCCTGACGGTGTGCCCCGCCTGCGGTGCGGAGGCATTTTCCAAGCAAGTCACTGCGGCGGGCTTCCAGCTCAAGGGCTCGGGCTGGTACGTGACCGATTTTCGCGGTGGCAGCAGCGGCAATTCTGCCCCCGCGACCGACAGCAAGGCAGAGCCGAAAGCCGACGCTGCGGCACCTGCCAGTTCTGGTGATGCTCCTAAAAAAGAAGCGCCTAGCGCCGGTGCATCAAGCGCTGGCGGCAGTTCTGCCTCTTCAACCCCCTCCGCGAGCTGAGTCACCCTCATGGCTGCCCTGCGCAAATGGCTGTTGACAGGTCTTCTGGTGATCGTGCCGGGAGTCATCACGGCGTGGGTGCTCAACTGGATTGTGAGCACCCTGGACCAGACCCTGCAAATCCTGCCGGGCGCATGGCATCCCGACAAGCTGCTGGGCGTCCACGTGCCCGGCTTTGGTGTGGTGCTCACTCTGCTGATCCTGCTGGTGGTGGGCGCCATCGCCAGCAACTTCGCCGGCCGCAAGCTGGTGCAGTGGGGCGATGCGGTGGTGCACCGCATCCCCGTGGTGCGCTCTATCTATTCCAGCGTCAAGCAGGTCTCCGATACGCTGTTCTCCGAAAGCGGCAACGCCTTTCGCAAAGCGGTGCTGGTGCAGTGGCCGCGCGAGGGTGTCTGGACCGTGGCCTTCGTCACCGGGGCGCCCAACGGCGAGGTGGCGGCCTATCTGCGTGACGAGTTCGTGAGTGTGTATGTGCCCACCACGCCCAACCCCACAGGCGGCTATTTCGTGATGCTGCGCAAGAGCGACTGCGTCGAGCTCGACATGAGCGTGGACTCAGCCCTCAAATACATCGTTTCGATGGGCGTGGTCGCTCCGGCGGACCCCACGCTCATTTCTCCGGGTAAGTGAATCCCTTTTAATGCGCCCCCCGGGCGCCGGAAGTTTCTGCCATGGCCATGCGTTCCCACTATTGCGGTCTTGTGACCGAAGCCCTGATGGGCCAAACCGTCACCCTGTCGGGCTGGGTGAACCGCCGCCGCGACCATGGCGGCGTGATCTTCATCGACCTGCGCGACCGCGAAGGCTATGTGCAGGTGGTGTGCGACCCGGACCGTGCCGAGATGTTCAAGACCGCCGAAGACGTGCGCAACGAGTTCTGCGTGCAGGTGGTGGGCCTGGTGCGCCCCCGTCCCGACGGCACCACCAACGACAAGCTCAAGAGCGGCCAGATCGAAGTGCTGTGCCACGAGCTGAACGTGCTCAACCCCTCGGTCACGCCTCCGTTCCAGATGGACGACGAAAACCTGTCGGAAACCACGCGCCTCACGCACCGCGTGATGGACCTGCGCCGCCCGCACATGCAGCGCAACATGATGCTGCGCTACAAGACCTCCATCCAGGTGCGCAACTTCCTGGACAAGGAAGGCTTCATCGACATCGAGACGCCCATGCTGGGCAAGAGCACGCCCGAAGGCGCGCGCGACTACCTGGTGCCCAGCCGCGTGCACGACGGCCAGTTCTTCGCGCTGCCCCAGTCGCCCCAGCTGTACAAGCAGATGCTGATGGTGGCTGGCTACGACCGCTACTACCAGATCACCAAGTGCTTCCGCGACGAAGACCTGCGCGCCGACCGCCAGCCCGAGTTCACGCAGATCGACTGCGAGACCTCGTTCCTGGGTGAGGAAGAAATCCGCGCGATCTTCCAGCGCATGATCGCTGAGGTGTTCCAGCAGCAGTTGGGTGTCGACCTGGGCGAATTCCCCATCATGACGTACCAGGAAGCGGCTTTCCGCTTCGGCTCCGACAAGCCTGACCTGCGCGTGAAGCTCGAATTCACCGAGCTGACCGAAGTGATGAAGGACGTGGACTTCAAGGTCTTCTCCGCCCCCGCCACCACCAAGGGTGGCCGTGTGGTGGCCCTGCGCGTGCCCGGTGGCTCGCAGATCTCGCGCGGCGAGATCGATGCGTACACCGAGTTCGTGAAGATCTACGGCGCCAAGGGTCTGGCCTGGATCAAGGTCAACGAAGTGGCCAATGGCCGCGAGGGCCTGCAGTCGCCCATCGTGAAGAATCTGCACGACGCGGCCATCGCCGAGATCCTGAAGCGCACCGGTGCGCAAGACGGTGACTTGCTGTTCTTCGGTGCCGACAAGGAAAAGGTCGTCAACGATTCCATCGGCGCGCTGCGCCTGAAGGTCGGCCACAGCGAATTCGGCAAGAAAAACGGCCTGTTCGAAAGCCGCTGGGCGCCGCTGTGGGTGGTGGACTTCCCGATGTTCGAGCATGACGAAGAGAACGACCGCTGGGCCGCCGTGCACCACCCGTTCACGTCGCCGAAGGATGGCCACGAGGACCTGATGGACACAGACCCTGGCAAGTGCATCGCCAAGGCCTACGACATGGTGCTCAACGGCTGGGAGCTGGGTGGCGGTTCGGTGCGTATTCACCGCGCCGATGTGCAAAAGAAGGTGTTCGATGCACTCAAGATCACGCCCGAAGACGCACAGGCCAAGTTCGGCTACCTGCTCGATGCCCTGCAGTACGGTGCGCCTCCACACGGTGGCCTGGCCTTCGGCCTGGACCGCCTGATCACGCTGATGACCGGCGCAGAGTCGATCCGTGACGTGATCGCGTTCCCCAAGACCCAGCGCGCCCAGGATCTGCTCACGCAGGCGCCTTCGCCCGTGGACGAAAAGCAGCTGCGCGAACTGCACATCCGCCTGCGCAACATCGACGCTGTCAAGGCAGCTTGATCCGGGGCTTTCCCCGAACCCAGCAGATGCACTCCTGCGGCATCGCACTACAAAGCGGCAAGGGCCTGGCGGCCCGCGCCGCTTTTTTCTTGGCGAGCTCTGGACTCCAGGGTGCAAGCGCTGAAAGGAAACTCTCCATGCTTTCAATGAAAACCCCTGTCTTGCTGATGGGTGTGGTGCTGCTGGCCCTCGCGGGTTGCGGCGAGAAAAAAACCGAACTGGGCCAGGGCGGCTCCGTGGTGACGGGCTCGGCGGGACCGGCAGGCGCACACAACGCTGCGCGCGAACTGCTGCGCTGCGAGGCCCCGGTGGCCACGCTGGCGCTGGCCGAGAATCCCAATGGCTACACCATGGGCTCGGGCTACCAGTTGCCGGCGTCGCCGGTGCCCCTGGTCAAGCTGCTGGCCCAGCAAAGTGGGTGTTTTCGGGTGGTGGACCGTTCGGCCGGGCTGCGCGGAACCATTCAGGAACAAGACCTGAAGGAATCTGGCGTGCTGCGCAAGAACTCCACAGTGTCCAAGGGCAAGGGCTATGAGGCGCAGTACACGCTGACACCCAGCCTCACTTTCAGTGAGCAAGATGCCGGGCGCGGCCTGGCCGGGGTGATCGCCATGATCCCGGTACTGCGAGACGTTGCCGGTCTGGCGGGGCTGGTGGAGCAGGTCAAGTTCAAGGAAGCGCAGACGGCCTTGCTGCTGTCCGACAACGAAACGACTGAGCAGGTTGCGGCAGCCACTGGGGCGGCGCGCACCACCGACCTGGGCGTGGGTGGGCTTGTGTTCGGCAAGCTGGGGGGCGCCGCGGGGGCCGGGTGGAGCAATACCAACGAAGGCAAGGTCATCGCCGCAGCATTCCTGGATGCGCACAACCAGCTGGTGGCGCAGGTCAGGGCACTGCAGGCCAAGGAGTTGCCGCCGCCGGTTCCTGCCACCACCACGGCTGCCCCGCGTTCCAAGGGCGGGTAGCGGCGCCATGACGGCAGCCCAGCAGCGGCCCTACAAGCTTCCGGAGTCGGTGCTGGTGGTCATCCACACTCCGGCCCTGGAGGTGCTGCTGATCCGCCGCACAGGCGGGGACGGGCATTGGCAGTCCGTCACCGGCAGCAAGGATCGACTGGATGAAGCTTTTGAGGAAACCGCGCGCCGCGAAGTGGCTGAGGAAACCGGCATTGACGCGCAGGCTACCGGCTGCGTGCTGACCGACTGGGCGCTGGAGAATGTCTACGACATCTGGCCGCAATGGCTGCACCGTTATGCACCGGGGGTTGTGCGCAACCGCGAGCGGGTGTTTGGCTTGTGTGTGCCTGCAGGCACGCCCGTGGTGCTGAGTCCGCGCGAACACGATGATTTCGAATGGCTGCCTTGGCAGCGTGCGGCCGAGCGCTGTTTCTCGGCCTCCAATGCCGAGGCCTGCTTACTGCTTCCCCGCTTTGTGTAGGGCGACTTTCGTGTTTTTACCCAACTTCGCGCAACCCGGACCCGTTGCTCACGGGTTCTTGGTGAGGGTTTTGACCAGGTGGTCTGAAAAACCTTCCGCCGCGGGCGAGGTGGCGCGCCGCGCGGGGCTGTAGAGGCACACGTAGCGCATCACCTCCGGTGACAAGATGCGGCGGCGCACCAGTCCCAGTGGCTTGGCCAGTGCGCCCACATAGTCGGGCGCCAGCGTAGCGGCCACATCGGCGGCAGCCAGGCCCATGGCGGTGGAGATGTTGTCCACGATCTCCACCGGCGTCACCCGCTGCCCGCTGGGCAGGCCGGTGTGCATCTGCGCCACGCTGCGTTCGTGGTCCCGGCCCGCGGCCACCAGCGGGTAGGCGTGCAGCTGGTCCCAGGTCACGCTGCGCTTGTGGGCCAGGGGATGGGTGGGTGCGCACCACAGCACCCAGGGGCTCTCGAACAGCTGGATGCGCGTGACATCGTCACCACAAGCGCGATCCGGGCCCAGGGCCAAATCGGCGTCGCCGCTGGCGACCGCATCGACGAGTTTTTCCACGGGTACGTCGCGGATATGGATGCGCACCTTGGGTCGTTTTTGCACATAGGCCTTGATGGCCTTGGGCAGGATCACGCTGGCCACGACCAGCGGTGCGGCAATCCGCACGATGCCTGCTGCGCGGTTGCGCACATCGCTGGCGGCCATCTGCGCCATGCGCAGGTGCTTGAGCACGGACTCAGCCGAAGCGAGAAACTCCCGTCCGGCGCTGGTGATGTCAACCCGGCGTGTGCTGCGCTCGAACAGCTTGAAGCCGAGCGCGTCTTCCAGCTCACTCACGAGCTGGCTTACCGCCGAGGGGGTGAGTGCCACACGGTCTGCGGTGGCCGCGAAGCTGCGCAGTTCGGCCACGGTGACAAAGGCTTCGAGTTGGCGTGGCGTGAAGTGGGGCAGAGACATGGCTGGCGCGGTGGGGTCGCTGGGGTGGTTCCATTCATTAGACCATCTTCACAATCCGGAAGAAAGCATTGATTGTGGTCAAGGAAAGCGCTGCAGATACTTCGCGACGGAACGGGCGAGGCAGCCTCGCCCTGTTGTCTGATTGGAGAATCCCCTTGAGCACCGACACCCTGAATGTCGCCGGCATCGCCGTATCGCCCCATCACTACATCGATGGCCAACGCGTGGCCTCGGACCTGCGCTTCGACCTGCACTCGCCCGTCGACCAGGCGCTGCTGGGCCGCATCAGCGAGGGCTCTCCCGCGCATGTGGATGCCGCTGTTACTGCCGCAGCGCGCGCCTTCCCGGCGTGGAGTGCGCTCACGGCTGCCGAGCGCAAGCCCTACCTCGACCGCTTCGCGGCCGAGATCGGCAAGCGCGCCGAGGCCTTCTGCACGCTCGAATCCAACGATGCGGGCGTGCTGCTCTCGCGCATGAAGCACGGCGTGGTGCCGCGCGCGATGCTCAACATCACCTGGTTCGCCGAGCATGCGCTGACCCTGCAGGACCGGCCCATCGAGACCGAGCAGGCCACCCACCTCGTGCGCCACGACCCGGCCGGCGTGGTGGCCATCATCACGCCCTGGAACGCGCCGCTGATGCTGGCCACCTGGAAGCTCGGCCCGGCGCTGGCCGCGGGCAACTGCGTCATCGTCAAGCCGCCTGAATGGGCGCCGCTGACCAGCAGCCTGCTGGCCGACTGCGCGCACGCCGCCGGCCTGCCGCCCGGGGTGTTCAACATCGTGCAGGGCGCGGGCGCTAGCACCGGTGCGCGCCTGGTCAGCGACCCGCGCCTGGCCCGCATCTCGTTCACCGGCTCGGTGCCCACGGCCAAGTGGATCGCGCAGTCCGCCGGCGCCAACCTCGTGCCTTGCAGCCTGGAGCTGGGCGGCAAGTCGGCCTTCATCGTGCTGGAAGACGCCGACATCGACAACGCCGCCGCCACCGGCGCGCTGATGTACCGCAACGCCGGCCAGGTGTGCCTGGCGGGCACGCGTTTTCTGGTGCACCGCAAGGTGCACGATGCCTTCGTGGCCGCCCTGCGCGGCTATGTCGAAAAGCTCACCGTGGGCGACCCGCGCGAGGCGGCCACCGAGGTAGGGCCCATCATCCACCCGCGCCAGGTCGAGCGCGTGCACGGTTTTGTGCAGCGCGCCGTGGCCGATGGCGCCACGCTGCTCTGGGGCGGGGCGCACCACCCCTTCGGCGCGCAGTATTACCAGCCCACGCTGCTCACCGATGTGCGCCAGGACAGCGAGATCGTGCAGAACGAGGTCTTCGGCCCGGTGCTCACGCTGCAAACCTTCGACAGCGACGAGGAGGCCATTGCCCTGGCCAACGGCACCGACTATGGCCTGGGTGGCGTCTGCTACGGCCAAGCGGAACACGCCAGCGCCGTGGCGCAGCAGGTGCGCACCGGCTTCATCTGGGTCAACAGCTTCGGCATCCGTGACCTGGCCGCGCCCTTCGGCGGCATCAAACGCAGCGGCGTGGGCCGCGAGGGCGGGGACTGGAGTTTCGAGTTCTTCTGCGACGTCAAGGATGTTGTCGTCCCCAAAAAGCCGTTCCGCGCGAGCTTCAGCCACCGCTAACAAGTTCACAGGAGACACACACCATGGGAAGCATCGTTGGCGCCGCCATCGTCTCGCACCACCCCGGCCTGATGCAGTGCGAAGAGTTTCGCGTGCTGCAGGGGGCGGGGGCCGACTCGGACCTGATCCCCGGCTACGCGCGCCTGCGCGAGCGCATCGAGAAAGCCCGGCCCGATGTGGCCATCATCTTCGACTCGCACTGGTTCACCACCGGCTACCACCTGGTGGACGGCGCCGCGCGCTACCAGGGCACCTACATCTCGGACGAGATGCCCTGGTACCTGCATGGCGTGCCCTACGACTACCGGGGCCACCCCGATCTGGCACTGGCCATCGAGGCTGCGTCCCGCGAGCAGGGCGGCTACAACCGCGTCATCAACCACCCCGACCTGGGCAAGCAGTACGCCACCATCAACCTGGTCAAGCAGCTGCGCCTGGAGCGCAGCGACACGCCGGTGGTCACCGTGAGTTCGTGCCAGAACTGCGACTGGCGCCACTTCCTGAAGTCGGGCGAAGCGATTGCCGAAGCCGTGCGCCGTAGCGACCTGCGCGTGCTGCTGCTGGCATCGGGTGCACTGAGCCACAAGTTCAACCCCATCGACTGGAAGCCCAACCACCCACGCATCTTCCACGAGAGCAATGTCTCGCGGCCCGAGAACATCGTGAGCGACAAGGACGCCATCGCGCTGATGGAGCAGGGCCGGCACGACACGGTGCTCGGCCGCTGGCAGGACGAGTACCGCAAGATGCCCTGGGAGGCCTTCGGCGCCCACTACCTGCAGATGCTGGGCGCCATGGGCGGGGCGGACTGTCGTGCGCGCGGCGTGGCCCTGTCGGCCTACGAGAACGCCCGCGGCACGGGCAACGTGCACATGTGGTTCGATGGCGAAGAAGTGGCCCACAAGGCGGAGGTGGCGGCATGAACTTCGAATTCCCGATCACCGAGTTGCCTGCCGTGATGCGCGGCCCGCGCGTGGAGCGCCGCCGCGTGCTGGTGGGCGGCAGCGCCTGCTGGGGCACCATCGTGGAAGAGGGCGCACAACAGGGGCAGCTGCGCCTGGACGATGGCCGCGTGCTCGACCCCACCAGCGTGCAGCACCTGCCGCCCGTCTCACCCAGCAAGGTCATCGCGGTGCACATCTCGTACAGCTCGCGCAGTTTCGAGACGCGCAACCAGCCCAAGCCGACCGAGACGCCCACCTATTTCACCAAGCCACCGACCTCGGTCAACGGCCATGGCTGCGAGATCCACAAGCCCGCCGACAGCCAGTACCTCAACTACGAGGGCGAGTACGCCGTGGTCATCGGCAAGACTTGCCGCAACGTGCTGCCCGATGAAGCCTGGGACTACATCGAGGGCTTTTGCCCCGCACTCGACATGGGTCTGCAGAACTACCGCGACACCGACCAGGGCAGCATGCTGCGCGTGAAGGGCGCGGACACGCTGCTGCCCATCGGCCCGGGCATCGTGCGCGGCGTGAACCTGTTCGAACAGACGCTGCGCACCTACCGCAACGGCCTGGTGGTGCAGGAGGCGCACATTGGCGACGAGACCATCTGGGGCCCGCACTACGTGGTGGCCGACATTGCGCGCCACATCACCCTGGTGCCGGGCGACGTGATCCTGATGGGCACGCCCTGCCACTCGCGCTCGGTGGACCCGGGTGACCTGGTGGAGTGCGAGATCACCGGCCTGGGCCGCCTGGCGGGCACGGTGGTCGCCATAGCCGCACCGCGTGCCTCGGCGCTGGGCGTAGGCCACCAGCCCACCGACAGCCCCGAGGTGCGGCGCGTGGCCTGCGGCTTCGACGAGCGCGTGCCCGAGCACCTCAAGGCCAACTACCGGCAGGCGGCCAAGAAATAACCCACAACGAGACCCGGAGACAACGCATGACGAAATCCTCGCCCACCCCTTCCCGCCGCGACATCCTGCAGCTGGCCCTGGCCGGCGCCGCAGGCACGCTGCCCTTCATGGCCCAGGCCCAGGCCCAGGCCCAGGCCATCGACACCGTGAAGATCCTGGCCGGCTTTGCCGCCGGTGGCACCGTGGACACCCTGGCGCGCCGCGTGGCCACCCAGATCACGGGCGGCTACGCCAAATCGGCCGTGGTGGAGAACAAGACCGGTGCGGGCGGGCAGATCGCCATCACCACGCTCAAGGCCGCCCCGGCCGACGGCGCCACGCTGCTGGCCACGCCCATGTCCATGCTGGGCATCTACCCCCACACCTACAAGAAGCTGCCCTACGACCCGGTGGCCGACGTGACCCCCGTCTCGCTGGGCGTGGTGTTCGACATGGGCTTTGCCGTGGGCCCGCAGGTGCCGGCCTCGGTGAAGACCGTGCCCGAGTTCCTGGAGTGGTGCAAGGCCAACCCCACGGGCGCCAACTTCGGCTCGCCCGCACCGGGCTCGGTGCCGCACTTCGTGGGCGAACTCATCAGCCGCGCGGGCAAGGTGGACATGCGCCACGTGGGCTTTCGCGGCTCGCAGCCGGCCATCCTGGACCTGCTGGGCGGGCAGATCGCGGCCGTCTCGGCGCCGGTAGGTGAATTTTTGCCGCACCTTCAGGGCGGCAAGATCCGCGTGCTGGCCACCTCGGGCGCCACGCGCAACAAGTTCATGCCGGGTGTCAGCACGCTGATCGAGCAGGGCTACAAGGACATGGCCTACAACGAATGGTTCGGCTTTTTCCTGCCGGGCAAGGCATCGGCCGATGTGGTGCAAAAGGCCAATGCCGCCATCCGCACCGCGCTGGCGGACAAGGACGTGATCGCCGGGCTGGCCGCGATGGGGCTGGAGGCGCGCTCGTCCACGCCGGCCGAGCTGGCGGCGCTGCTCAAGGCCGATGGCGACAAATGGGGGCCCATCGTGAAGGCCATCGGTTTCACGGCGGAATCCTGAGGACGCACAGATGCTTGACGACGCACTGATCCAGCAGTTGGCCCGGGAGTTGCACCAGGCCGAGAAGACCCGCGTGCAGGTGGAGCATTTCTCCAAGCGCCACCCCGGCATGACGGTGCAGGACGGCTATGCCATCTCGCGCGCCTGGGTGGCGATGAAGATCGCCGAGGGGCGCACGGTGCGCGGCCACAAGATCGGCCTGACCTCGCGCGCCATGCAGGTCGCCAGCCAGATCACCGAGCCGGACTTCGGCACCCTGCTGGACGACATGTTCTTTGCCGAGGGCGGCGACATCCCCATGCAGCGCTTCATTTTGCCGCGCGTGGAAGTGGAGCTGGCCTTCGTGCTCAACAAGCCGTTGCGCGGCGAGCCGGGGCGCCCCCCGGTGAACATCTTCGACGTGCTGGCCGCCACCGAGTACGTGGTGCCCGCCATCGAGATCATCGACGCGCGCATCGAGCAGCACGACCGCCACACGGGCGTGATGCGCAAGGTGTTCGACACCATCTCGGACAACGCGGCCAACGCCGGCATCGTCACCGGCGGGCGCCCCGTGCGGCCCGATGCGGTGGACCTGCGCTGGTGCGGTGCGCTGCTCTACAAGAACGGGGTGATCGAGGAGTCGGGCTTGGCGGCCGCCGTGCTCAACCACCCGGCCACGGGTGTGGCCTGGCTGGCCAACAAGCTTGCGCCCTATGGCGAGGGGCTGGCAGCCGGCGAGGTGGTGCTGGGCGGCTCGTTCACGCGGCCCGTGGCGGCGGCTGCGGGCGACACCTTCCATGCGGACTATGGGCCGCTGGGCAATATCGCCTTCCGCTTCGTTTGAGAGGACTGCCTTGCATACACCCGTGAACACCTTCAAGCAGGCCCTGGCCGCGCGCACGCCGCAGATCGGCCTGTGGTTCGGCTTGGCCAGCGGCTATGCGGCCGAGCTGGTGGCGGGCGCGGGCTTCGACTGGCTGCTGCTGGACGGGGAGCATGCGCCCAACGACGTCCCGCGCATGCTGGAGCAGCTGCAGGGCATCGCCAGCGCCCGCGCCATGCTGGGCTCCGGCCCGCACCCAGTGGCTCGGGTGCCGGTGGGCGACACGGCGCTGATCAAGCAGTACCTGGACATCGGCGCGCAGACCCTGCTGGTGCCCATGGTGGACACTCCCGAACAGGCGGCTCAGCTGGCGCGCGCCATGCGCTATCCGCAGGATGACGGGCAGGGCGGCATCCGCGGCATGGGCGCGGGCCTGGCGCGCGCCTCGCAGTGGATGCGCTACCCCGGCTACCTGAAGGAGGCCAATGCCCAGGTGTGCCTGCTGGTGCAGGCCGAGAGCACCCTGGCGATCGAGAACCTGGATGCCATTGCACACACGCCGGGCGTGGATGGTGTGTTCTTCGGCCCGGCCGACCTCTCGGCCAGCATGGGCCATGTGGGCAACCCCGGGCACCCGGAGGTGCAGGCGGCCATTGAGAGCGGGATACGCCGCGTGCTGGCCGAAGGCAAGGCGCCCGGCATCCTGATGGCCGATGAAAAGCTCGCACGTCGTTACCTGGAGCTGGGCGCCGTCTTCGTGGCCGTAGGGGTGGACACGAGCGTGCTGGTGGCCGCCACGCGCGACCTGGCGGCGCGCTATGGCAGGCCGGTGTGCCTGGGTCCGTCCGTTGCCGCGCCATCGCCGCCAGCCGTGTACTGAAAGCGGCAGTGGGCAGGCGATGAAGGCGGAGTGCCTATCCCAATGGCCGCAGCCTGAGCCTGTCCAGCGGATCGTCAGGCTCCGAGCTGTCAGTCTCACTGGGGTCGTCATCGCTCAACGCCCTGGTGGCGGGGCCCGTCTCGGCCGCGTTGCGTGAACGGATGACCACGCCGCCGGGCCTCCGTTCGCTGTCTTGCCCCAGGATGGCGCGCACCGGGGTGCTGCCCACACGGGCGCGCAAGGCGTCGATGGCTTCCTGCAGCGGTTCCGGCGACGCCATGCGTGCCCGGTGGCGCAGCAGTACCTGCTGGGACATGTCCACCAATTTGGAATTGAGTGTTTTCTCGGCCTGGGCCAGCAGATGATGGACTGCGCCTGTCGGGTCTCCGTGCAGGCTTTGGGCCATCGCGGCCTCGGCGGTTTTGTTGATGTGGAGCAGGCACTCGCGCACCAGGTCGCCGTAGGGCGTGTGCAGGTTGCAGGCATTGGCCAGCAGTTCGGTCAGGCCGCGCGTGTTGGCATAGCGCATGCCGAGCGCACGCACCCAACCCTCGCTGTCCGACAGATCGATCGACGTGACGGCCAGCACCGCCAGCAGACTGCCCAGGTTGCACGCGGCCTCGAAATCAAAGCTGCTGGACGTGATCTCGCGTGCCATGCTGCGCACCGACTCCACCGCCTGCGAGAACTGCCGCTGCTGGATGAGCTGCAGCGTGCGCGCCACCTCGGCAAAGCGCTGCACGCGGGCGCTACCCTGGTGCCGCTCCAGAATGCGGCCAAAGTCGGCCATGCAGCGCTCGATGCCCTTGCGATCGCTCTCGGCAAAGTACGAGAACGTGAGCAGCACCAGCGACTGGAAGTCAAACAGCTTGGAGTCGATGCCCAGGATGGCGGCCCGTGCCAGCACCTTGGTGGCGGTTTCGCGGTCGCCCATGTAGTACGACATCATTCCCAGCTTCTGCAGGCGCACCACCGAATCCGGCGTCAGGCCGCTGGCCGTCCGGTAGGTTTCGATGGCCTGCGAGAAATTGCCCAGCTCCACCTGCGCCCGGCCCAGCACGTCGTAGGCATCGGCAAACGAGGCATCTTCGCCAATCAGCTCCTGCAAGGTGGTCACAGCGCGTGCCGCCTGGCCCGATTCGATCTGCGCGCGCGCCACGCCCAGTTTGGCCCAGGGCAGGGCGCGGGCGGCGATCACGGCCTCGAACAGCGTGCGGGCCTCGTCGTGGCGGCCCAGGCGCAGCAGCAACTCGGAGCCAATGCGCGCGGCGTACAGCCAATAGGGTTGGCGCGACTCGAAGCGGGCCACGCACAGGCGGGCGGCCCGCTCGAAATCTTCGGCCTCGATGGCGTCAAAAATTGGGCGCAGATGGATCTTGCGCAGGCGTGCCAGGCTCAGGCGCTCGAACAGCGCGCTGGGCGTGAACGGCTTGAGCAGGTAGCCATCGAGTGCAGATTCGGCGGCTTCGGCCACGGCGGCATACGAAGCCTCGGACGTGACCATGAAAAACACGGTGGAAAACGGCAGGAGCTGTGCGCGCCGCAGGTCGTCCAGCAAGGTCTGGCCTGAGTAGCCGCCTTCGCCAAAGTATTGTTCGCACAACACATAGTCGAACACGGTGTGCTCCAGCCGGTTGCGTGCGTCCTGCACACGGCTGCATTGCACGATGCGGGTCACGCCGTACTCGCGCAGCTGGCCCACGAGGATGCTGCGTGAGGTGGCGTTGCTGTCGACAATGAGCGCCAGCACCGCAGGGGCGGCAGATGGAACGGTCTCGGTAGCCATTCAGGGTGTGTACCGGTCCCGCTGGAGCGGGGGAGTGGATGTAACCCAGTGTAAGGCGCTGGTGCCCCTGGCAGCGTCGTACAAACCCGCAGCCAGTGCGGCTTGCGACACAATCAGACCATGCAACACGACGACATTCTGCGGGTGGCCACCTACAACATCCACAAAGGCGTACAAGGCATCGGCCCGGCGCGCAGGCTGGAGATCCACAACCTGGGGCTGGCGGTAGAGCAACTCGACGCCGACATCGTCTGCCTGCAGGAAGTGCGCAAGCTCCACCGGCGGGAACAGGCGTATTTTCAGCGCTGGCCCGAGCTGCCCCAGGCCGAGTTCCTGGCCCCCGAGGGCTATGAGGCCGTGTACCGCACCAACGCCATCACCAAACATGGCGAGCACGGCAACGCCCTGCTGTCACGCTGGCCCGTGATCGGCCACCAGCACGAGGACATCTCGGACCACCGCTTCGAGCAGCGCGGGCTGCTGCATGTGGAGGTGGACGCCCATGGCCGCCGCATCCATGTGATCGTGGTGCACCTGGGGCTGATCCCGGGCAGCCGCATCCGCCAGATCGAGCGCCTGCAGCGCTTCATCGAACGCGAGGTGCCGCCCGGTGCGCCCCTGGTGGTGGCCGGCGATTTCAACGACTGGGGCTTGCAGATCAAGCGCATGCTGGCCGGTTTTGCGTTGCATGAGTTTGATGCGCCCCGTGCCTTCACGTATCCCGCGCGGCTGCCGCTGGCCCAGTTGGACCATGTGTATGTGCGTGGCCTCACGCCCTTGTCGCTGCACGTGCCGCGCGGCCGCATTTGGTGGCGCATGTCGGACCATTTGCCGCTGATTGCGGAGTTCAGGCTTTGAACGCCCCCCTGAGTCGCTTCGCGCCTTCCCCCGCGGGGGGACGCCACCCGTGGCCTGGCAAGGCCAGTTCCACGGTGGCACTGGCCTTGTGCGCGCCCGTTTCCACATTCGCTGGCGGTGCGCTGCACGGTGGATGGGCGCGATGAGCAAGAAGTCGCTGTTCCGGGCTCACAGGGCTGAGTTTTCGGACGACCACCGGGTGCGACTGCTGCAAGGGGCCGAGGAGCTGTTTCCCGCCCTGATCGAGGCCATGGATGCGGCGCTGTCGGACATCCAGTTTGAAACCTACATTTTTGATTTCACCGGTGCCGGCGCGGCGGTGGCCGAGGCGCTGATGCGGGCCGCCGAGCGCGGCGTGCGCACCCAGTTGGTGGTGGATGGGGTGGGCACTGGCACCTTGCCGCACAGCTGGGCAGAACGCTTGCAGGCCTCGGGCGTGCAGTACCGCGTGTATTCCCCCTTGGGGCCGTTGGGCCTGCTGTTGCCCCACCGGTGGCGCCGGCTGCACCGCAAGCTGTGCGTGGTGGATGGATGCATGCTGTTCTGCGGCGGCATCAATGTGCTGGACGACTTTCACGACCCCAACTACGGCACGCTGGATGCGCCGCGCTTTGACTTTGCCGTGCAGGCCACCGGCAGCCTGGTCGCGCCGGCCAGCGAAACCATGGACCAGCTGTGGTGGCGCATGCAGGCAGTGCGCGACGCGCGCCAGCGCCGCCTGCCCGAAGCCCTGCAGGCCCTGCGCGCCGCCAGCGCGGCCCGGCATGCCGTGCGGACTGCGGAGGCAGGCCCGCCCATGCGGGCCGCGCTGGTGCTGCGCGACAACGTGCGCAACCGCAGCCGGATCGAGAAAGCCTACCGCCGGGCCATCGGCGCGGCACGGCACGAAGTCATCATCGCCAACGCCTACTTCATGCCCGGCGGCAAGCTGCGCCGCGCGTTGGTGATGGCCGCGCGCCGGGGCGTGCGCGTGCGCTTGCTGCTGCAGGGGCGCTACGAGTACTTCATGCAGTACCACGCGGCGCGGCCGGTGTATGGCGCGCTGCTGGAGGCCGGAGTGGAGATCCACGAATACGCGCCCAGCTTCCTGCACGCCAAGGTGGCGGTCATCGACGCGTTGGGCGAAAACCCCTGGGCCACCGTGGGCTCGTCCAACCTGGATCCCCTGAGCCTGCTGCTGGCGCGCGAGGCCAACGTGGTGGTGGAAGACGCCGCCTTTGCCACCGACCTGCGCCAGCGCCTGGTGCACGCCATGCAGCATGCTGGCCGGCGCATGGACCCGGCGCGTTACGCGAACCGCCCCCTGCGCCAGCGCGTCCTGGATCGCATCGCCTTCGGCCTCATGCGGCTGGCGCTGTGGGTCACTGGAAACCGGTATTGAAGACCCCTCTGACCCGCAGCCCGCAACCACCAGGGGACGCCACCGGGCGAAGCCGGTTCCACGGCGGCACTGGCTGAGTGGGGCGCCGGTTGCCTGCGTCGGGGGGACGGATTCGTGCCAGGGATGACGGAATCCTGCAGGATTGTTTGCTATTATTTTGGTAGCTATTTGCGCTTGTCCAACAAGCGCTAGGGGCCTAAAACCCTTGGAATCCATGCCCTGGCATTCGCTGTTACGATTCTGGCCATGTCCAGCCAACCCGCCGCCGATATGACGCCCACCCCGCCGGATGATGAAGGCACGCCCGTCTCCGTGAAGATTCGCGAGCGCCTTGCCGCTGCCCGCAAGCGCTTTCATGCCAACGACAACATTGCAGAGTTCATCGAGCCCGGTGAGCTGGAGAAGCTGCTCGATGAGGTCGAGGTCAAGATGCAGGGTGTGCTCGACAGCATGGTGATCAACACCGAGGGCGACCACAACACCAACAACACCGCGCGCCGCGTGGCCAAGATGTACCTCAACGAGGTGTTCAAGGGCCGCTACGTGGCGCAGCCGCCGATTACCGAATTCCCCAACGCCGAGCACTTGAATGAGCTCATGATCGTCGGCCCCATCACCGTGCGCAGTGCCTGCAGCCACCATTTCTGCCCGGTCATCGGCAAGATCTGGATCGGCGTGATGCCCAACGAGCACACCAACGTGATTGGACTGTCCAAGTACGCGCGCCTGGTCGACTGGGTCATGGGCCGGCCCCAGATCCAGGAAGAAGCCGTGGTGCAGCTGGCGGACCTGATCATGGAAAAGACCCAGCCCGACGGCCTGGCCATCGTGATGGAGGCGAGCCACTTCTGCATGTCCTGGCGCGGTGTGCGTGAAATGGACAGCAAGATGATCAACTCGGTGATGCGCGGCGTGTTCCTCAAGGACAGCGCCCTGCGTCGCGAATTTTTGTCACTCATCCCGGGAAGGAACTAACCCATGTTGGTACGCCTGCTTTACGCCAGCCGCGCTGTCGATACCTCGCCCGCCGCCATTGAGGCCATCCTGACCCAGTCGCGCCAGCACAATCCGGGCTGCGGCATCACGGGCGTGCTTTGTTACGGCGGCGGGGTCTTCCTGCAAGCCATCGAGGGTGGCCGCTCCGCCGTGAGCGACCTGTATGGCCACATCCAGAAGGATCCGCGCCACAAGAACGTGGAACTGCTGCACTACGAGGAAATCGCCGAGCGCCGCTTTGGCGGCTGGACGATGGGGCAGGTCAACCTGTCCAAGATCAACCATTCGATCCTGCTCAAGTATTCCGAAAAGCCCGAGCTGGACCCGTATGCGGTCTCGGGCAAGGTGTCGTTTGCGTTGCTGGAAGAGTTGATGGCAACCGCCTCCATCATCGGAAGAGCTTAGAGATCACCCCCCTGAGGCGCTGCGCGCCTTCCCCCCGCTCTCGCACCGCTGCGCGGTGCGGGCAGGGGGACGCCACCGGTGCGGCGGGGCGGCCCTTGCACGGTGGCCGCTTGTCTGGGCCGCGCCAGTTGAGGGCGTTGTGGGCGGTGCGCAGCCCTTGAATCGATAAACTCTCTAGGCCACATCAAGCCGCAGTCGCCATGGCGCTGCGGCTTTTTGCATTCAAGCCCTCTCTCTTTCTGACCCGTGACCTTCGCCGCCTTCGCCCTCATCATCCTCGCCGGCCTCATCCACGCGTGCTGGAACATCGTGGCCAAGAAGGCCGGGGGGGACTCGCGGTTTGCGTTCTTCACCTCGGTGATCATGATGGTCGTCTGGGCGCCGCTGGGCTGGTACCTGGGGCGCGACGCCGTGCCGCAGTGGGGCGCGGTGGAGTGGGGTTTTGTCGCCGCCAGCGGGCTGCTGCATGTGGCGTACTTCGTCATCCTGCTGCGCGGCTACCGTGTGGCGGACCTCACCGTGGTCTACCCGCTGGCGCGCGGCTCGGGGCCGCTGTTGTCGTCGCTGGTGGCCATCACGCTGCTGGGTGAGCAGATCTCGGCGCTGGGTGCCTTGGGCATCGTGGGCGTGGTGGGGGGCGTGTTCCTGATTGCGGGCGGCCCGGGCCTGCTGCGCGCCGCGCACGACCCTGCCGCACGGGCGCGGGTGCACAAAGGCATGTTGTACGGCCTGCTCACGGGGGCCTTCATTGCCAGCTACACGGTGGTCGACGGCTATGCGGTCAAGTTTCTGCTGATGTCGCCCATTCTGGTGGACTACATGGGCAACTTTGTGCGTGTGGGCCTGCTGGCGCCGGTGGTGCTGCGCGACCTGCCCACGGCCCGCACGCTGTGGCTGGCGCAGTGGCGTTTTGCGCTGGCCGTGGCGGTGGTCAGCCCCGTGGCCTATGTGCTGGTGCTGTATGCCATGCAGCAGGCACCCTTGTCGCACGTGGCCCCGGCGCGCGAGGTGTCCATGCTGTTTGCCGCCCTCATCGGCGGGCACCTGCTGGGCGAGGGTGACCGCATGGCGCGCATTTTTGGCGCGCTGTGCATTGCGGCAGGCGTCACGGCGTTGGCCTTGGGATGACGGCCGCCGCACCACAAACCCTGCTGCTGGGCTGCGACTTCTCCAGCAGCCCCACGCGGCGCAAACCCATCGTGCTGGCTCTGGGCCAACGCCGGGGCGCACGCGTACAGCTCGCTGCGCTGGAGCGGTTCGATACCCTGGCCGCGTTCGGCCGATGGCTGTCTCAGCCCGGCGACTGGGTGGGCGGCTTTGACCTGCCTTTTGGCCTGCCGCGCGAGCTGGTGCAGGCGTTGGGTTGGCCCACCGACTGGCTGGCGTGCATGCAACACTACCGCAGCCTCAGCCGCGCGCAGATCCGCGACCAGTTCGCAGCGTTCTGCGATGCCCGCCCGGTGGGTGGCAAATTTTCCCACCGCGGCACCGACGGCCCCGCAGGCTCCAGCCCCTCGATGAAATGGGTGAACCCGCCCGTGGCGTACATGCTGCACGCGGGTGTGCCATTGCTGCTGGACGCCGGTGTGCATGTGCCGGGCCTGCACGATGGCGACCCCCGCCGCGTGGGGCTGGAGGCCTACCCCGGTCTGTTGGCGCGTGAGGTGCTGCAGCGGCGCAGCTACAAGAGCGATGACCGTGCCAAGCAGACCCCCGAGCGACTTATCGCCCGCAAGGACCTGGTGAACGCGCTGGAGATCGGCCAGACGCGCTTGGGCCTGCGCCTGGCGCTCAGCCACGCCCAGCGCGATGCCCTCGTGGACGACGCCAGCGGCGACAGCCTGGATGCCGTGTTGTGCCTGGTGCAAGCTGCCTGGGCCGAGCGGCGCCATGCCGAGGGCGGCGACGCGCTGTATGGCCTGCCACCGGGGCTGGACCCGCTGGAGGGCTGGATCGTGACGGCCAATGCCCCCGCTTTTCAAGGCATCGGCCCGGCACACGGTGCGTAGCATGGCCGGGACACGCTGGATGTTTCCCCCACCGCCATGCCCGTTGTTTCCCGTTTCCTGTTCGCCCTGGCCCTGCTGACCCCGCTGACGCCGCTGGTGCAGGCCGCCCCCGCGCCCTGGTACTACTGGCGCAGCACGGTGGACGGTGCGCGGGTCTGTGCACAAACCTCCCCCGGCCAGGGCTGGCAGCGCGACAGCGCCGCCTACGACGGTCCCGGCTGCCGGCCGCGCCGCAAAGTGCTCATCGTGCCCATGCGGTAGCAGAGAGCGCCCGGCACCACGTGCCTGTCTGCCTGCGTTCGGTTGTTATAAAAATCATAGCTATAAGCGCTTTGTACATAAGCGCTAGCAAGCAAAAAGTCTTGCAATAGTGTGTATACATTCGATAATGGAGCGCATGACCGAACTGATCCTGATCCGCCACGGAGAGACCGACTGGAACCGCGAACTGCGCTTTCAAGGCCATGTGGACGTGCCCCTCAACGCCACAGGCCACGAACAGGCCCGCCGCCTGGCCGAACGCCTGGCAGCCGACCAGCTGGTGGTAGACCACCTGGTCTGCAGCGACCTCATCCGCACGCAGCAGACCGCCAGCCCCAGCCTGCAGGTGCTGTTTCCGCAACTGCACATCGACACCCTCACCGACAGCAGCCTGCGCGAGCAAAACTTCGGCATCGTGGACGGCAAGCGGGTGGACGACGTCAAGGCGGACCACGCCGATGCGTGGGAGCGATGGCTGCGCTTTGAAGCCGACTACGGCATGCCCGGGGGCGAAACCACCCGCCAGTTCCACACCCGCGTGATGGACGCCGTGCGCCGCATCGCGCAGCAGTACCAGGGCCAGAAGGTCATGGTCGTGACCCACGGCGGCGTGCTCGACATGATCTGGCGCACAGCCCGTGGCACGGGCCTGGATGGCCCCCGCCAGAGCGACATCCCCAACGCTGGCCTGAACCGCGTGCGGGTGGATGGCGATGCCGTGGAGGTGCTGGACTGGGCCGATGTGCGGCACCTGGCCGATCTGCCGGCGCAGCCGGTGTACGACCAGACGAAGCTGCTGGTGCGGTGAAACCGGGGCAGCGTGGCTTGACGGCGCTTTTGCTTGGCAGGTTCCGTCGCTGCCGTGCCCCGCGCATCAAAAAAATGGGAACCGCCTCGCTCCGTATATAGATTTCGTAAAGATTGCAGAGGCTGGCTTGACGCTCGGTTTTGTGCGGTGCAATATTCGCCCCGTCGTCACTTCGGAGCCGCGCGCGTGGACAGTGCCAGTTGTAGATCAGGTGTGAAGAGCGCCCTTGCAGGTGCGGCACATTCGGCTGCGTAGCGCCCTGCGTCCGCGCTGTGTGCCGCACGGCCGCAGCGATGTGTTTGCCCCTTTGTGGCAAGCCATTTCTTAACGTTTCACCACAAACCGGGCCGCATTGCCGCGTGCTCGTCACACCCCATCTTTCCAATGCAGAAGCTTGCGGGCCGCAACAGCGGCGCGTTGCTGCGCCACGCCCGGCTGTTTTCAAAGCCCCCCGAAAGCCACAAGGCCAAGGAAGCCAGAAAGAGTCCCATGAGCCGAAAAGAACCCACACGCCGTGTGCCCGCAGCAGGCTGCACGCGCGGCCCGTTCCTCCCCACAATGCGCGCAGTGCGATCCGTGCGCCCCGGCCTGCCAACGCGTCGGCACTTGGGCGCTGCAGCTGCCGTGCTGGGTTTTGCCCTGCAGGAAGCCCATGCAGCGGGCGGCCACCACGCGGTGGACGACGCCGCCATCCTGGAGCCCGGCCAGTGCCAGGTTGAAACCTGGGCAGACCGGGAGCGCGGGGGCGGCCGCACGCTGGTGCACCTGGGCTCGGCCTGCCGGATCGGCCCGCTGGAGGTTGGCCTGAATCTGGACCGCACGCGCTGGTCTGGCAGTGATGCAGCAGTGAGTGGAGGCCCGCAGGTCAAATGGGCCGCGCCGCTGACCGAATCGCTCAGTGTGGGTGTCGTGGTCTCGGCCGCCTGGCAGGACGCCCGGCCACGGTTTGCTGGCAGCGCGATTGTGTTCCCCGTGACCTGGCAACCGGCCGAGGGCCTGGCCGTCCATATGAACCTGGGCCGTGATTTCCGCCGCCAAGGGCCCGATCTCCCGCGCGGCGGCGCAGCCCTGGAGTGGGCCGCCACGCCGCATTGGTCGCTGGTGGCAGAACGCTTTCGTGAGAGCGACGCCGGCTTCTGGCGCCTGGGCGCGCGCTATGCAGTGACCGACGCGCTCAGCGTGGACCTGAGCCAGGCGCGGGGTGTTGCAGGCGGTGCGCCCGCCTGGTGGACCGTGGGGCTCAACTGGGCCTTCCAGCGGTGATGTTGGCCATGCACCGCAACCTGAAAAACACCGCGCCCCAACTCGCCGTCAACGAAAGCCCGCGAGGTTTTGGCTGGGTGGACGGCCTGGTTCTGCTGGCCTTGATGGGCCTGCTGTGGAGCGCCTTGCACTTTGGCAAGGGCATGCTGGTGCACTTCGATGCGGCGAGCATGCCCCCGCTCGACATGTCGCCCAGCCAGATCCCCTACTACGCCGGGCGCACGCTGCTGCGCATGTGGATCGCCTTCGGCTTTTCGCTGTTCTTTGCGATTGCGGTGGGCTACCTCGCGGCCAAGAGCCGCGCGGCCCGCGCCGTCATCCTGCCGGTGCTGGACGTGCTGCAGTCGGTGCCCGTGCTGGGCTTTCTGTCGGCCACCGTGGCGGGATTCATGGCGCTGTTTCCCGGCAGCCTGCTGGGGGTGGAATGTGCTGCCATCTTCGCGATCTTCACGGGGCAGGTGTGGAACATGGCCTTTGGTTTCTACCACTCGATGGTCACGATCCCCGGCGACATGCAGGAGGCCGCGTCGAACTACGGCCTGAGCCGCTGGCAGCGATTTCGCACCCTGGAACTGCCAGCCTCCACGCACAGCCTGATCTGGAACTCGATGATGTCCTTCGGTGGCGGGTGGTTCTTTGTGGCGCAGAGCGAAGCCATCAGCGTGATGAACAAGGACATCCAGCTGCCAGGCCTGGGCTCGTACATGGCGCAGGCCATCGAGCTGGGCGACCGCCAGGCCGCGCTCTGGGCGGTGCTGGCCATGCTGTTGTTGATCCTGGTCAGCGACCAGCTGGTGTGGCGCCCCCTGCTGGCCTGGGCCGACAAGTTCAAAGTGGAGTTGACGGAATCTGCTGCGCCAGCCACCTCGTGGGTGTACGGCCTGCTGCGCCGGGCCTATGTGTTCAGCTGGCTCGGCCGGGCGGTGTGGCGGCCACTCACAGACGTGTTGCAGGGCCTGTTCCTGCGCCAGCGGCCTGGCAGGGGCAGCTCTTTCCGAAAAGGCAACCCATGGCCCCTGCGCGCCCTGGGCCTGGCTGCCGCAGCGTGGCTGGGCTTCGAGGTATTGCGGGGCCTGATCGCTGCCATCTCTGCGCTGCACGGTGCGGTCACGCTGGGCATGGTCGCCCACATCGTGGGGCTGGGCTTTCTGACCCTGCTGCGCGTGCTGGCCATGACCGTGCTCGCCACGCTGGTCTGGACCCCGGTGGGTGTGTGGATCGGGTTCCACCCACGGGTGGCGAAGTGGGCGCAGCCCCTCGCGCAGATTGGCGCGTCGTTCCCCGTGAACATGACGTTTCCCATCGTGGTGGGCTTCTTTGTCGCCACGCAGACCCCGATGAACTGGGGCAGCATCCTGCTGATTGCCATGGGCACGCAGTGGTACATCCTGTTCAACGTGATCGCGGGCGCCATGGCCATCCCCAACGACCTGAAGGAGGCCGCGCGCGTGTATGGCCTGCACAACTGGGCGTTGTGGCGCACCCTGATCCTGCCCGCGATCTTTCCTTTCTGGGTCACCGGGGCGTGCACGGCCGCAGGCGGTGCGTGGAACGCCAGCATCGTCGCCGAACTCGCCACCTGGGGCGATACGACCTTGCAGGCCGATGGCCTGGGTGCCTTCATTGCGCAGGCCACGAAGTCGGGCAACACGCCGCTCATCATCGCCAGCATCGCGGTGATGTCGGTCTTCGTTTTGCTGATGAACAAACTGATCTGGCGGCGCCTGTATGCGTTTGCAGAACGCCGCTTTCGCCTGGACTGAACATGATGATGACGAACTCCGTGCCCACCCACAACGCCGCAGCACCCATCGCCCAGCTGTGTGCGGTCAACAAGTCCTTCACCATCGCGGGGGAGCACGAGCTCAAGGTGCTCGACAACATCGACCTGGACATCCGCGAGGGCGAAATGCTGGCCCTGCTGGGGCAGTCGGGTTCGGGTAAATCGACCATCCTGCGCTGCCTCACAGGCCTGATCGAGCCCAGCTCCGGCCGTGTGCTGGCCGATGGCCGGCCCCTGCACGGCGTCAACTCCGATGCCTCGGTGGTGTTCCAGACCTTTGCGCTCTACCCCTGGCTCACGGTGGCGCAGAACGTGGCGGTGGGCCTGATGGCGCACCGCACAAGCCGGGCCGAGCGCGATGCGGCGGTGGGGCGGGCCATCGAGTTGATTGGCCTGGGCAACCACCACGCGGCCTATCCGCGTGAACTTTCGGGCGGCATGCGCCAGCGTGTGGGCATTGCCCGTGCGCTGGTGTCTCAGCCCCGGCTGCTGTGCCTGGACGAGGCGTTCAGCGCCCTGGACGTGCTCACCGCAGAGAACCTGCGCCAGGAGCTGATAACACTGTGGCGGGGCCGGGGAACGGGCCCGAGTTCGGTCTTCATGGTCACCCACAACATCGAGGAAGCGGTGGAGATGGCCACGCGCATCGTGGTGCTGTTCCCACACCCTGGCAGGCTGGGCCTGGTGCTGGAGAACCCGCTGCCTTACCCGCGCGACAGCCGGGACCCGGAGTTCCAGCGGCTGGTGAAGGTCATCCACGAAACCATCACCACCATGACGCTGCCCGACCTTCCAGCCGAAACCCCCGTGGCGGGCCACCCCATCTCGCGGGCACGCGGCCGCATGGAGTCCATCCCGCTGGTGCCGGTGGCGCAGATCCTGGGCCTGCTCAGCATTCTTCACGACGCGCCGGAGCTGTCGAACATCTACGACATCTCGGACGAAATTGGCAAGGAGTTCGGCGAGACCATCGCCCTGGTCAAGGCCGCAGAAATTCTGGAGCTGATCGACACGCCCAAGGACGAGGTCCGCTTCACCGAGCTGGGCCGACGATTTGTGGCCGCCGACCGCCAGGGACGGCGCGCCATCTTCGCCGAGCAGGTGTTCAAGCTGCGCATCTTCCACATCATCATTGCCCTGCTCAAGGAGTATGAAGAAGTGGATGCCTCCCGGGTGATCAAGGACATCGGCAGCGCGCTGCCCTACGACAACCCGGAAAAAACCTTCCAGACCATGATCGCCTGGGGGCGCTATGCAGGGCTGATGGATTGCAATCCGAATACGCAGAAGGTGTTTGTGCCGAAGGATGAGGAGCGTGCGGAGGACGCTGGCCGTTGACGCGGGGCGCCACCGTGTGCGGGTGGTGGGCGATGCGGTAGAGGTGCTGGACTGGGGGGTGTGCGGCACCTGGCGGATTTGCCGGCGCAGCCGGTGTGTGTGCAGATGAAGCTGCTTTTGCGGTCAGGGCCGCGCCCCTGAAATGCCCCGTATGCGGGCTGGCGACGCTTTAGTTGCTAACCCAGACGGTTTGTGCAGGATGGTGCTCGCGGATGGTTTCCAATGCGTCTTGAATGCCAGCTATGTCATCAAGCTCTAAAGCATAGTTGAACCCGGAAACGTCCATACCTTGCATGCGGAGAGCTGTGAGCTCTTCTGCCGACAAAACACCATCAACGACCCAAAGCGGAAAGTCCCAGATGTTGAGTTTGGAAAAACTTTCGTATCCGCAGCGATTCAGAGCGAAGAAGACCAAGGAAAGCTCCCGGAATGGACATCAATGCAAATGGTGGCTATTCATATTACGTTGTGCAGGACCTCGCAATCGCAGTATCCGCCCCAGTGGCGAAGTGCTTTTAGCTTTGAATCGATCTTGGTGGGCGAATGCGTAGCCAACCAACAACGGGTCTGTTCGAGAGAGTGGTTGCACAACTGTTTGGAAAGCGCGTGCTCAAGAAAGCTTCCAAGGCCTGCAAGCTCTACTGGGCTGATGAGAAGCTCGGTCCATTTTTTCTCATACTCCCTCAGCAATGCCAAGCGTTTCAGATCCTTGGCCTCTCGTTGGGAAGAAAGCCGGATCGCTAGTTCGAGACTTGCTCGTGCTCCCGGATAGTTCAACAGGCACTCTTGCACCGTACTCAGGAGCCGGTGGGCTTGCGCCTCGCTTTCATGGAGCAGGATAAATGCCTGGATGTCAGTTTTCGCCTTCAAAAGCGCGGGAATAGCCTTGGGCGACGGGGCCCTTCGCTCATACGAAGACTGCCCGGTGAGCTTTTGGGCGGCGATCAATTGAGAGCGCAGTTCAGCAATGGTTGTCATCGTTTTAAAGTGGGCTGCGCTGTTCCACCGGCAACCCCAACACCCCATTAACCACTCCCACCTGCCTCGCCAACCGCATCGACTCCAGCTGCGCATTCGCCATCGGCTGCAGCACATTCTGCACCGCCACCCACTGCCCGTTGCGCTGCAGAGCATCCATCCAGATCTGGTGGAACAGGTCGCGCTGCGCATGGCTGCCGCCGATCTCGATGAGCCTTGGCAATGCAATGCCCAACTGCTGTACTGCCGTGGCCCAGTCGCCCTGCGCGTGCGCGAGCAGGCCATGCGCGGCCGGCACGCACACCTGCTGCCACACGGCGCGCTCGTGCGCTTCGGTGCGGGTGGCGGCGTGGGCTTCGATGTTGTGCAGCAGGGTCCGCGCGGCCTCCGTGCGGCCTGCGCGGGCCAGGCCGTAGAGGTATTGCAGGTCGAGGAAGGGCAGCACGTGGTCGGACAGGCGCAGGGCGAGGTGGTCGGCCACGTCGCTCCAGCGGGGGCCGACACCGACGCCTGCCAGTTCCAGCCGCGCCAGCAGCGACACGGCGTTGATCTGGTCCTGCGTGTACTCCTTGACCACGCCCCACACCTGCGCGTCGTAGAGCGCCAGTACCTCGGCGTGCCGGTCTTGCTCCAGCAGGAAGAGCGCCTGGTGCCACCAGTTGTGCGTGACCATGAAGGAGTTGAGCCCCGTCCAGGTGTCGCTCACGCTGGCCATGAAGTCTGTGCCTTCGCGGATGCGGCCCTGGGTCAGCATCACATGCGCGAGCGCGTGGTGGGCCCAGGGTTCCTTGTGGCACAGCGCGATGGCGTGCCGGGCGGACGCCTCGGCGTGGTCCAGCAGGTGGCATTGTTCCCAGCCAAAGGCGAGCATGCCGTGCAGGTAGGGCACGTCAGCAGCGGCGGGCACGGCCTGCAGGGCCAGCCGCAGCATGCCGGGTGAGTCACCCCGGTTGAACAGGTGGTACTGGCCGAGCTTGAGTGATGCCAGGTCGCGGGGGTGCAGGCGGGCCTGTTCTTCGTGCAGGGCGATGGCGCCGGGCAGGTCGCCATCCACCCAGGCGGCCACGGCGGCCACAAAACGCTGTTCGCGCTCGCTGGCCTGGTGGGCGTGGGCCAGCGCCTGGTCGATGAAGGGGCGGGCGTTGCGGGGGGCGTCGGCCGATTCGGCAAACATGTGCAGCGCCGCGCAGCTGGCTTGCACGATGGGGCTGGTGTCTGCTCCCGCGTTCAGCACATTCACCGCGCGGGCTTCGCACGCAATGAAGCCTTCCACAAAGTCGTTCAGGGCAGCCGCGCTGGCCGGGTCGTGCAACGTGACGGAGTTACCCAGGCTATCGGTCATGCGGGTGTGCGTGGAGGATGGCATGGGGCATTGTTGGAGGCGGTGGGTCAACCGCCTTTGATAAGGGTCAGATACGCGTTGCGAGTCTCGGCGGACACCGAAGCCACGAGCTGTTCGTGCGGCGTCTGGTGGCGCGCCAGCATGCGGGCCGTGGCAATGGTCTTGGACTTGCAGAACCAATGGCAGGTGTGCTGCATGAGGAACAGTTCGGCAGTCATCATGAAGGCCCGGTCCTTGGGTGAGAGGTGGCTGGTGTTTTGCACCACATGGGCAATGCCCCGCGCGTGGATCGCCAACGCCTTGCGCATGTCGAAGGTCATGGCGGGCAGCAGCTTTTCAGCAAACGGGATGGCCATGGAAAGGCGGCTGACCCGCGCGTCCGCCTCGTTCACCTTGGCGAAGTCGGCGGCAAAGCGGTTGAACTGCTCGGTCAGCTGTGATTCGGTGGTGCTCAGCAGGCTCCAGATCTGGTTGCGGCGCTCGTCCGTGCTCTCGCCCAGGGCACGCAGGTAGCCGTCGGTGAGTGCCTCCATGAGCTTCTCGATCTGGTAGTTGGCCAGGTGGCTGCCCAGGAGCGCGATGCGCTTGCGCTGCTCCTTGGCGTTGAGCATGTAGGTACCGGTGGCGATGAGAATCGCCAGGATAAGGATGTCCATGCGGTGGTTGCGTAAGGTGTTGTAGGGGTGGGGTCCAGGGCATTTGCCCGCTATCGAATGGCGGGGCAGCACACCCAGAGCATGTCCTCAAGGTTACCAACAACAGCGCATCGGCTTGCCAAGGGTTAAGCCGCAGGCGGCTGGGGCCAGGCCCGCTGTGGCTCGCGGATCAGCTCAAATGCGTGCGCCACCTGCAGCACCCCAAGGTCGTCAAAACGGGCGCCTGCAATCTGCAGGCCGATGGGCAGACCACTGCGGGTGTAGCCGCAGTTGACCGAAGCCGCAGGCTGCTCAGACATGTTGAAGGGCACGGTAAACCCGATGTGCTCCAGCGGGCGCAGCGGGTCGTTGGTGGGCGAGGGCAGCTCGGCCTGGAAGGCGGGCATGGGTGCCACGGGCGAGATCACGTAGTCAAAGGCGCTGCAGGCTTTGACGGTGTTCACCCGGGTCAGGTGGAACTGGTGGCTGGCGTTGAAGACTTCGGTGCCGCTCATGCCTGCGGCGCTGTCGGCCCAGGTGCGGATGTAGGGCAGCACCTTGTCGCGCTGCTGCGCTGGAAGGGCCTTCAGGTCGGTGTGCGAACGCATGCGCCAGAAATGGTCCATGCCGTCGAGCATGGCCTGGGTCATGAAGGGCACCATGGGCACGATGGTGGCGCCCGCTGCCTCCATGAGTTTGGCTGCACGTTCCACGGCGGCCTTCACCTCGGGCTCCACCGGCAGTCCACAGCCGGCGTCCAGCAGCAAGCCGATGCGCAGGCCGCGCAGGCGCTCGGCACCCTTGTTGAACTGGCTCCAGGCGATGTCCTGCGCGGGCAGGCTCATGCTGTCGCGCGCGTCGGGCTGACTCAGCACCTGCATCATCAGCGCGGCGTCTGCCACGGTGCGCGTCATGGGGCCTGCGGCACGGCCGGTGTAGGGCGGGTCGATGGGGATGCGCCCCAGGCTGGGTTTCAGGCTGAAGATGCCGCACCAGCTGGCGGGCAGGCGCAGCGAGCCGCCGATGTCCGTGCCGATGTGCAGCGGGCCGTAGCCTGCGGCTGCTGCCGCACCACCGCCGGCGCTGGAGCCGCCGGGCCCTTTGCGGGTGTCCCACGGGTTGCGCGAGAGCGGGTGGAAGGTGGACAGGCCTGAGGACAACATGCCGTAGTCGGGCATGGTGGTCTTGGCCACGATGACGGCACCGGCCTCGCGCATGCGGGCGGCGGGCGGCGCATCGGCAGCGGCAGGCACCAGCTCCACGGCTGCAGTGCCCAGAGGTGTCGGGTCGCCTTGCGTGGCGATGTTTTCCTTGATGGTGCTGGGCACGCCGTCCAGCGCGCCCATGGGCTCGCCCCGCAGCCAGCGCGCTTCGGACGCGCGGGCTTGCGCCAGGGCTGCTTCGGGACGCAGCAGGTAGGTGGCGCGGATGTGTGGTTCCCAGCGCTCGATGTGGGCCAGCACGGCCTGCGTGACCTCGACGGGTGACAGCGTGCGCTGGCGGTAGGCGGCAATCAGGTCGTGGGCGGGCAGGTCGTGCAAGGCAGTCATGTCGGGAGTTTTACAAGTAAAAAAGGCTGCTACCGCCTATTGGTAAAGCGCTAACAGCTATTGTTTTAGGAGCAATCTGCTCCCGCAGGTTTTAGTGATCCATGGCGCCGCGCGCTACCCGCAGCCCCTGAAACTGGCGCGGCCCAAGCGCGGGCAGCCTAGCAAGGGCCGCCCCGCAGCGAGGGCTGCGTCCCCCTGCCCACATCGCGCAGCGATGTGAGAGCGGGGGGAAGGCCCGCAGGGCCTCAGGGGGGTGTCCCATCTCAGGACCAGGACAGCGATGAGATGTCGTTCACGAACACGGGCATGTCTTTCCACAGGCCCTTGAGGTTTTTGTTGGCCACCGTGATCCACTGGTTGGAGTACAGGAACGCGTGCACTGCATCGTTGGCCAGCAGGCGTTGTGCGTCACCCAGCAGGCGGGCACGGTCGGCGGGGCGGGCAGCGTTCTTGATCTGGTTGAACAGCTCGTTGAACTTGGGCGAGTTGTAGGCCCAGTAGTAGTCGGGCTTTGCGAAGTTGCCCAGATCGAACGGCTCCACGTGGCTGATGATGGTCAGGTCGTAGTTCTTGCTGCCATAGGTGCCGCTGAGCCACTGCGCCCATTCCACGTTCTGGATCTTGGCGATGATGCCGACCTTGGCCAGTTGCGCTGCGACCACCTCGCCACCCTGGCGGGCGTAGGGAGTGGGCGGCAACGTCAGGGTCAGTTCCAGCGGTGTCTTGACACCAGCCTCGGCCAGCAGCTTCTTGGCTTTCTCGGGGTCGTAGGGGTTCACGCCCGTGGTGTCCACATAGCCGAATGCGCCGGGCACGTAGTGGCTGCCGATGGGCGCGCCGTAGCCATCGCCCGCGCCTTCGATCACGGCCTTGCGGTCCACGGCGGCGGCGATGGCGCGGCGCACGCGCACGTCGTCCAGCGGCTTCTTGCCGTTGTTGATCGCCAGGATGGTCTTGGCGCGCGAGCCGCTGACCACCACCTGGAACTTGGGGTTGCCCTTGAACTGCGGCACGCTGCGGGGCGTGACGCGGGGGAACGCATCCACGTCGCCAGCCAGCAGGGCGGCCACCTGGGCGGCGGGGTCGGAGATGAAGCGGAACGTGGCGCGCTTGATCTTGAGCGCCTTGGCATCGCGGAAACCGTCCCACGCCGTCAGCACCACCGAGGAGCCCTTGTTCCAGGCCTGGAGTTGGTAGGGGCCGGTGCCCACGGGCTTGTTGGCGTTGGTGTCGGCGCTCTTGGGCTCGACAATGATCGACGTGGCCTGGCCCAGGATGAACAGCAGGTCGGGGTCGATGTCCTTGTTGAGCAGCACGACGGTGTAGTCGTCCACCACCTGGGTGGTCAGGCCCGCAAAGGTGCGCTTGTCTTTGTTGGTGCTCTTTTCGCCGCCAGCGCGGTCGTAGGAGAACTTCACGGCGGCGGCATTGAAGGGCTCGCCGTTCTGGAACTTCACGCCCCGGCGCAGCTTGAAGGTGTAGGTCTTGAGGTCGGGCGAGACCTCCCAGCTCTCGGCCAACAGGGGCGACACACTGCCGTCGGCGTTGATCTTGGTGAGCGTCTCGAAGATGTTGTACTGCACGATCTCGGCAATGGCCGATGCAGCACCGGCCGTGGGGTCCAGGCCTGGTGGCTCCAGCGTCATCGCCAGCGTCACCGCATCTTTGCGGCCTTGCGCCAGGGCGCCAAGCGGGGTGGACAGGGGCACGGCGGCAATGGCGCCTGTGGCAAGGACGGTACGGCGGTTCAGCATGTTCGGACTCTCCAGACAAAAAACCAGACAAAAACCAGAGGAAGGCCCCGGTGCAATTTGTTACCGAGGGCGCACGAAAGCTTTGTACACCATCACGTGTGCATTTGGTTATGCGATTTTTGCCGCTGCTGCAGCGGCGGCTGCTGCACGGCGCGCCCGTGCGCGGCCTGGCAGCACCTGCGGCACGGCACCCACCAGCGACTGGGTGTAGGGGTGCTGTGCGTTGCGAAACAGCTCGGCGGGCGAGCCACGCTCCACGATGCGGCCCTGGTACAGCACCACCACTTCGTCGCACAGGTGGTTCACCACGGCCAGGTCGTGGCTGATCAGCATGTAGGTGATGCCGAACTCCTGCTGCAGGTCCTGCATCAGGTTGAGCACCTGGGCCTGCACGGACACATCCAGCGCGCTCACGGGCTCGTCGGCCACGATGAGGCGGGGGCGGGTGATGAGGGCGCGGGCAATGGCGATGCGCTGGCGCTGGCCGCCCGAAAACTCGTGCGGGTACTTGGACAGGTCGTTGGTGCGCAGGCCCACCTGCGACAGCACCTGGCCAGCCTGCTCGCGCTGGGCGGCGCGGCTGGTTTCGCCCTGGGCCTGCAGCGGTTCGGTGACGATGCGCTCCACCGTCTGGCGGGGATCGAGTGAGCCGTAGGGGTCCTGGAACACCATCTGGAAATCGCGGCGCGCGTGCCGCAGTTCCGTGGGGGGCAGCTGGTGCAGGTTGCGCCCCAGAAGGTGCACGGTGCCGGAGGTGGGTGTGTCCAGGGCCATGACGAGCCGCGCCAGCGTGGATTTGCCCGACCCTGATTCGCCGACGATGCCCAGGCTGCGGCCCGAGGCGATGGAAAAGCCCACGCCGTTGAGTGCATGCACCTTGCCAGGTGGCTGAAACAGGTGTTCGCGCGGCAGTGTGTATTCGCGCACCAGGTCCTTGACCTGCAGCAGTGGGGTGCCAGCCTGAAGGGCAAAGTGGGGTGCCTGGGTCATGCGGCCACCTCGACGATGTTCACCACCTGGGCGCTCTGGGCTTCGGCAATGGCCTCGCGGCGCAGGCAGCGCACATGGTGGTCGCCGTCGGCATCCGTGGCCACCAGCGTGGCTTCGGGCTGGTCGTGGTGGCAGGCCTCCACGGTGTAGCTGCAACGGCCCGCAAACGGGCAACCTGCGGGCAGGTCCACCAGCTCTGGCACCGTGCCGGGGATGGTGGACAGGCGTGGGCGCTGGCCTGGTGTGTGCACCGCGCCCAGATGGGGGCGTGCGGCGAACAGCCCGCGCGTGTAGGGGTGTGCCATGGCCGAGAAGACGGAGGCCGTGGAGCCGCTCTCGACCACGCTGCCGCCGTACATCACCATCATGCGGTCCACGTTCTGCGAGATCACCCCGAGGTCGTGCGAGATCAGGATCAGCGCCATGTTGCGTTCGGCCACCAGGTCGCTGATGAGGTCCAGGATCTGCTGCTGGATGGTCACATCAAGGGCGGTGGTGGGCTCATCGGCAATCAGCAAATCGGGGCCGCAGGCCAAGGCCATCGCAATGGTGATGCGCTGGCGCTGCCCGCCCGAGAACTGGTGGGGATAGGCATCAAAGCGCTGCGCGGCGTTGGGGATGCCCACGCGGTCCAGCAGCGCCAGGGCGTGCGTGCGTGCGGCGGAGGCATTCATGCCACGGTGCAGGCGCAGCGGCTCGGCCACTTGGCGGCCGATGGTGTGCACGGGGTTCAGGGCCGTCATCGGCTCCTGGAACACCATGCCGATGCGGTTGCCGCGCATCTTGCACATCTGCGCGTCGGTGCGGCCCACGAGCTCTTCGCCGTCGAAGCGAATACTGCCGGTGACCTGTGCACTGTCGGGCAGCAGGCCCATGAGCGACATGGCGGTGATGGATTTTCCGCAGCCTGATTCACCGATCAGGCCCAGGGTTTCGCCCCGTGCCAGCGAAAAGCTCACGCCGCGCACGGCGTCGGCCGGGCCCCGGTGGGTCTGCAGGCGGATGCGGAGGTTGGAGACTTCTAACAGAGACATCGTGGGGTTCTGGTGGTCTTCTTGGCGGGATCAACGCTTGCGCGAGAGCCGGGGGTCGAGCAAATCACGCAGTCCGTCGCCCAGCAGGTTCAGGCCCAGCACAGCCAGTGCAATCGCCACACCGGGCCACACGGCCAGCAGCGGGGCCTGGAACATCAGCGTCTGGGCCTCGCTGAGCATGCGGCCCCAGGAGGGCTGGGGCGGCTGGGTGCCCAGGCCCAGGTACGACAGGGCAGCCTCGGCCAGGATTGCGATGGCGAACTGGATGGTGGCCTGCACGATGAGCACCGACAGGATGTTGGGCAGCACATGCTCGAGGGTGATGCGCCAGCTGCCCTTGCCGCAGGCACGCGAGGCAAGGATGTATTCGCGCGACCACACCGCATTGGCCGAGGCTCGGGTGACGCGGGCAAAGGTCGGGATGTTGAAAATGCCGATGGCGATGATGGAGTTGACGATGCCTGCGCCGAACACCGCCGTCATCATGATCGCCGAGAGGATGGCGGGGAAGGCGAAGGTGAAGTCCGCCAGCCGCATGATGAGCTCCTCCACCCAGCCGCGCTTGGCCGCGGCCAGCAGGCCCAGCGCCGTGCCAATGGACAGGCCGATACCGACCGCGATCACGCCCACCAGGATGGAGTTGCGCGCGCCCACCAGCAGCAGCGAGGCCACATCGCGGCCGAAGGCGTCGGTGCCCAGCCAGTGCTTGCCGCTGGGTGGCTGCAGTTTCGCAGCCAGGTCCATCTCGTAGGGGGACCAGGGCGTCCAGGCCAGCGACAAGGCTGCGGCCAAGATGAGCAGCAGCGACAGCACAGCGCCGATGACAAAGCTGCGGTGGCGCAGCGCGCGGTGCAGCCAGCCGGGTGCCGAGGTGGCAGGAGAGGAAGGGGTGATGGCGGCGCTCATGGTCGGGTCAGATATCGGAGGCCTTCACGCGCGGGTCGATCACGGCGTAGAGGATGTCCACGACGAAGTTGACGATGACCACCATGGCGGCGAGCAGCATCACACAGTTGCGCACCACGATCAGATCGCGATTGGAAATCGACTGGAAGATCAGGCGGCCGAGGCCCGGCAGGTAAAACACGTTTTCCACCACGATGGTGCCTGCCAGCAGGTTGGCGAACTGCAGCCCCATCACGGTGATCACCGGGATCATGGCGTTGCGCAGCACGTGGCCCCAGAGCGCGGCGCGTTGCGTCAGCCCCTTGGCGCGTGCGGTGCGCACAAAGTCCTCGCGCAGCACTTCGAGCACGGCCGAGCGCGTGATGCGCGCCAGGATGGCGGCTTGCACCACGGCCAGTGCGATGGCAGGCAGGAGCAGGGCCTTGAGGGCTTCGAACGGGCTGCCACCGGCGTCTTCCGTCCAGCCCGGAAAACCACCGGCCGAGAACCACTGCAGCTTCACCGAAAACAGCAGGATCAGCAGGATCGCGAACCAGAAATTGGGAATGGCAATACCGATCTGTGCCAACCCCATCACACCGACATCACCCAGCTTGTTGTGGCGGGATGCCGCATACACGCCTGCCGCCAGCGCCAGCACGGTGGTGATGACCATGGCCATGAGGGCCAGTGGCACCGTGAGGGCCAGGCGCTCCAGCACCAGGTCGAGCACGGGTGAGCTGTAGGCATAGCTGTCGCCCATGTTGCCCACCACCAGCCCACTGACCCATTGCCAGTAGCGCAGGCCCGCCGGTTGGTCCAGCCCCAGTTTGCTGGCCAATGCGGCAACGGCCTCTGGCGAGGCATCGGGGCCCATCAGGATCTGGGCGGCATTGCCCGGCAGGATCTCGAGCACCAGGAACACGACGATGGACGCGCCAATCAGCGTGGCCAGGAGGGTGATAAACCGCTTGAGAAAAAACAGGCCCATGGGTGAGGTGGGTGAGGTGGGTGAGGAGAGGGGTAGGGCGCGCGGGCGTCAAAATTAATGTGTATACACAGCATAACGGTAAAAACATCCCCGTCAGCGGTGGTGGGTTGCAGTGTGGCATGCAAGGCACATGCCACCAGCGCGGGATAATACGGAGCATGAACTGCGCTGCGTACCCCCTTGCCATTGTTTTTGGCCCCGTGCCCAAGGAGGCCGTATGGCGCTGATGATCACCGACGAATGCATCAACTGCGATGTGTGCGAGCCCGAGTGCCCCAACCAGGCGATCTACCTGGGGCAGGAGATCTACGAGATCGACCCCAGCAAGTGCACGGAATGTGTGGGGCATTTTGACGAACCCCAGTGCGTGCAGGTCTGCCCCGTCGCCTGCATTCCCGTGAACCCGCAGCATGTGGAAAGCCGGGAGACGCTGTGGCAGAAGTTCCAGCGGCTGCAGGTGCCTACGGCCAGCTGATTTTTAGGGGTTTTCGGGCCCTGGCGCTTATCCATAAAGCGCTAGCTGCTATCAAAATAGTAGTTTTACCACGCTCAATCTTCCACCGGGCGGGGTGGCTTGGGGCGGGGCGGTTTGGTGGTGTGGATGAGCAAGGTGGCCTTGTCCATCTCGCCCGCCAGCATGGCCGGGTAGGCTTTCAGCGAATGGACGATGCTGTCTTCGATCAGTGTGCGCTGGTCAGGGGAGGGCTTCTTGAGCACCCAGTTGGCGACTTCGCTTTTCACGCCTGGGTGGCCGATGCCTACGCGCAGGCGCCAATAGTCGGGTGAGCCCAGCTGGCCGTGGATGTCTCGCAAGCCGTTGTGGCCTGCGTGGCTGCCACCGCGCTTGAGCTTGACCTGGCCCGGTGGAATGTCCAGTTCGTCATGCACCACCAGGATTTCTTCGGGCTGGATCTTGAAGAAGCGCGCCAGCGAAGCGACGGACTTGCCCGAGAGGTTCATGAAGGTCTGGGGCTCCAGCAGCCACACGCTCTGTCCATGCACCGTGGTGCGCGCGACCAGCCCGTGGTAGCTGCGCTCGGGCACCAATGTGGCCTTGAGTTCACGCGCCAGCGCATCAATCCACCAGAAACCAGCGTTGTGGCGGGTGGACTCGTAGTCTGGCCCCGGGTTTCCAAGGCCTACAAACAGCTTGATCATCTGCGCGATTATCCGTGGGGGTTGTGGATGGACGTGGGGCCTGTCCATGCCGGGCGCCGTTGCCAATGAAAACGGCCCACACAGGTGGGCCGTTTTCATTGGCCAGCATCGCCAAGGCGGGCTGACCGGCACGCAGGAAAAAACCTGCGGCTTGAAGATTACTTCTTGCCCTTGCCCTTCTTGGCATCGGCGGCAGGAGCGGCTTCGACGGGGGTTTCGACCACGACCACAGGAGGAACCACAGACACCAGCACGGGGTTGTTGTTCTGGCCACCACGGATCTTGGCGGTCACGCCCTTTGGCAGCTTGATGCTCTTGAGGTGCAGCGACGAGCCCTTTTCGAGGGTGGACAGGTCCACAGCGATGAACTCTGGCAGGTCCGAAGGCATGCAGGTCACATCGAGTTCGTTCACGATCGGGTTGACCATGCACTTGTCGACCTTGACGGCAGGCGATTCTTCAGCGCCGGAGAAGTGCAGTGGCACCTTCATGTGCAGCTTGGTCTTTTCGTCCACGCGCTGGAAGTCGATGTGCAGCACGAGTTGCTTGTAAGGGTGGTATTGCACGTCGCGCAGCAGAACCTTGGCGGTCGTGCCGGCAACTTCCATGTCCAGCACGCTGGAGTGGAACGCTTCCTTCTTGAGGGCGTGCCACAGTGCGTTGTGGTCCACCTCGATGAGTTGGGGTTCGGTGGTGCCACCGTAGACGATGCCAGGCGTCTTGCCCGAATTGCGCAGACGGCGGCTCGCACCCGTACCTTGCTTGGCGCGCTCAAAAGCGACGAAGTTCATAGTTAGCTCCTGAAAGGACAGACCGCGACCAGTCTTGCCCTGTTGTAAAAAGGCCTGTTGTGCCATTGTTTGGCAGCAGGCCCACGCAATGTCCTCGAACAGACAAGCCTCCCGAAGGAGGCCTGCGTGCAATCCAGTCTGCAACGCTCCCGAAGGGAAGCGCGTCAGAACAGGTTGTCTTGGTCCGAGAACAGACTCATCACCGACTCACCCTTGGCAATGCGCTGGATCGTCTCTGCGATCAGCGGGGCCACGGAGAGTTGGCGAATCTTGGTACATCCCCGGGCGTTGTCGCTCAATGGGATGGTATTGGTCACCACCACTTCGTCGAGGGCCGAGCCCTGGGCGATGCGTTCGATGGCAGGACCCGAAAAAATGGGATGCGTGCAATAGGCGTACACCTTTTTGGCGCCGCGCTCCTTGAGCACTTCTGCCGCCTTCACCAGCGTGCCGGCAGTGTCGATCATGTCGTCCATGATCACGCAGTTGCGACCTTCGATCTCGCCGATCACATGCATCACTTCCGACACATTGGCCTTGGGGCGGCGCTTGTCGATGATGGCCAGATCACAATTGAGCTGCTTGGCCAAAGCGCGGGCGCGCACCACGCCGCCCACGTCAGGAGAGACCACGATCAGGTCTTCGTAATTCTTCTGGCGCAGGTCACCGAGCAACACGGGCGATGCGTAGATGTTATCCACCGGAATGTCGAAGAAACCCTGGATCTGGTCGGCATGCAGGTCCATGGTCAGCACGCGGGCCACGCCCACGGCCTGCAGCATGTTGGCCACTACCTTGGCGGTGATGGGCACGCGCGAGGAGCGGGGACGACGGTCCTGGCGGGCATAGCCGAAGTAGGGGATCACGGCGCTGATGCGCTCTGCCGACGCACGCTTGAGCGCATCGACCATGATCAGCAGTTCCATGAGGTTTTCGTTCGTCGGAGCGCAGGTGGATTGCACCACGAACACATCCCGCGCACGAACGTTTTGCTTGATCTCGACGGTGACCTCGCCGTCCGAGAAGCGACCGACATCGGCAGCTCCGAGGGTGGTTCCGAGGTGTTGGGCAATTTCAGCTGCCATGCCAGGATTGGCATTGCCGGTGAAAACCATGAAGTCGGGTTGATTGCCTTGCATGAGCGTCCCAGCGGTCTGAAAAAAAAGCCCGTACTGCGCGTGAGCGAGAAGAAATTTGGCAGGGGAAGAAGGATTCGAACCTTCGCATGCCGGAATCAAAATCCGGTGCCTTAACCAGCTTGGCGACTCCCCTACACAGGTCAACTGCCGAGGGCAGCTAACCTTAATTCTTGTCTGATGCCCAGCCTGCCAGAGGATGAACCATCAGATTTTCACATTCCTTGACTTGCCAGCCCTGTGGGGCTCCACTCAAATCAACCGCATGTGACATCTGCGCAAACACTGCACTGCCTGAGCCTGTCATCCGGCCTTGCAATCCTCGGACCCTGAGCCAATCAATGGCTTCGGTGACCTCGGGGCAAAGTGCCTGGGCAACTGGCTGCAGGTCATTTCGACCGAAGTCAAAGTGTGTTGCAGCAAAGCCTAAGATTGTAGCACTATCTGAATCACGTTTCAAACTTGGCGACGAAAAAATTGCTTTTGTCTCCAAACCTGCTGCGGGCTTCACGATGGCGAAGCGCGCTTGCGGTAGTTGCTGGGCTTTCTCAAGCGGCGTGATTGTCTCACCAATTCCTTCGACCCAGGCGTTGTGGCCACGTAAAAAAAATGGAATGTCGGCTCCGAGCTTCAGCCCAATGGTTTCCAGTGCTGATCGCGGCAGGTTCAGGCCCCACAGCCGGTTGAGGGCGAGCAAGGTCGTGGCCGCATCTGAGGAGCCGCCTCCCATGCCGGCTTGCGAGGGGATGCTTTTCAGGACGCCAATGTGCGCGCCAAGCGCGCAACCGGTGGCTTGCTGCAATGCAAGCGCCGCTTTGATGGAGAGGTCTACCTCCGGCAGCGAAGTGCCCAGGTCTTCGCGGGTGATCCCGCTTCCTGCGCGGCGCTCGAAATGGAGGGTGTCGCACCAGTCGACCAGCATAAACACCGACTGAAGCAGGTGGTACCCGTCGGCACGTTGCCCCGTGATGTGCAGGAAAAGATTGAGCTTTGCCGGAGCCGGCACGTCATACAGGGATTGCATGGCAACGAACAGTGCGCGATGAAGGTGTCAGGAAGGTCAGCGGGTCAGGGCGAGGCGCAACGTGGCCTGTGGCGCGGGGTCGTCGCGATGCGCCACCAGCCGTCCCTGTTCGAGGGCTGAAAGGTCGGCCCTCCAGCCTGGCGCGGTAGTTTGTAGGCCCTTGAGCCAGTCGAACAACGCGGCGACGGGGATGCTCGTACCGGTCACTTCTTGCAGCAGTGCATCGAGTGAATCAGAAGAGCGCGTCTCTTGAGCACTGATCAGTTGTGCGTGGCCATCTTTCCATTCCAGCTGCGCAAGACGGTTGCCCAGCGGGCTGATCAGTGCGAGTCCGCCTCTCTGGGCATTGCCTCGGAGTTCAAACATCGCCGAGAACGACTGGGATGCCTGTCCTTCCACTTGCAGGGCGATTCGTCCGCTCCATGCGTCTTCTTCGCCTGCCGGACTCGGTGGCGGCTGCGCGCATCCAGCCAGCCACAGCGCGCATACGGCCCACAAAAACAGCCCCATGAGGCGTTGAGCGAGCAACTGGCGGGCCAGCCGGTGGAAGGGCATTCTTTGCCCGCCCTCCATCAAAAGTTCACCCCGAGGCGCGTCAGCGTTTCTTTCAGGGTTTCGTTGTCAGGACTCGCGCGCCGACCTTCTTTCCAGACTTTGACCGCAGCGTCCTTGTCCCCGAGGCTCCAGAGTACCTCGCCGAGATGTGCTGCGATTTCTACGTCCGGGCGGGCTTTATAGGCGGTTTCAAGGTGTCGCCGAGCTTCTGCCTTGTTGCCCATGCGAAATTCCACCCAGCCCAGGCTGTCCGTAATGAACGGATCTGCGGGTACGAATTCCAGCGCTTTGAGAATCAGCTGCTTGGCTTCTTCCAACCGCACGCCTCGGTCTGCCAGCGAATAGCCGAGGGCGTTGTAGGCATGGTGGTACTGGGGCTTCTGGGCAATCACCTGCCTCAGAAGTTGCTCCATTTTTTCGGGCTGGCCGGCCTTTTCGGCCAGCATGGCTTGGTCGTAGACCAATTCCGCGTCATCCGGCGCGAACGCAACAAGTTCGCTCTGGACTTTGTAGGCATCCTGGTAGAGCCGCAGGTCGCGCAGCAGCTGCACTTCGGCCAGCAGCTTCATGCGGATTTCGTCGGGCGAAGTCCCCGGCAGATTGCGCAAGAGCGCCCTTGCCTGGGCGACTTTGCCCTGCCGTGCCAACAGGGATGCGCGGCGGCTTTGCGCGCCGAATACTTCGTCCACGTTGTCGATGCGACCGAGCCAGGCCTCTGCGGCTGCAAAATCCTGCTTTTTCTCCGCGATCTGTGCGTACAGTAAATAGGCCTGCGTCAGACCTTTTTGGCGCACTTCTGCATCGGTAGAGGCGGAAACTAGTTCCATGAAGCGCCGCAACGCGTTTTCCGCAGCTGGCAGCTGGTTGTCCTGCAATTGCAGAGTGGCCAGCACCAGCCAGGCCTCCACCAGTTCCGGTTTCTCCTTGGTGACATATTCCAATTGGCGGCTGGCGTCTGGATAGCGCTGCAAGCCCAGAAGAACCCGCGCATAGGCCATGCGCAATTCCGGCACCGGCTGTTTGGCCAGTGCTTGCGCCACCAGGGTTTCAGCCTCAGGCGTGTTCTCCTCCATCAGTTCAAGCGCCAGCCTGGCTGCGTCTTCATTGGCGCTGTCCAGTACCTGTGCTCGCTGCGCTGCATTCAATGCGCCCGATTTATCACCTGCCGCCAGACGAAGGCGCCCCAGGGAGACCCAGGCCACAGGTCCTGTTGCGGGGTGTGCGAGCTCGTCCACTAGGGCTGCCTCCACCACTTTGGCCGCCAGGGCCTTGTCGCTCGCACGTCCGTACATTTGAGGGAGTGCGGAAAGTGTCGAGGCCTTCGCACGCGGAGGGGATTGGGCGAGTTCCTGGCGCAATAGATCGGGCGTTTCACCGATCCTGTTCAGCGCAACTAGAATTTGCAGCACATAGCGGTTTGCTTCGCGCGATTGGGGTAGCGCTTCCTTCCATGCCTTGGCTGCTGCCAATGCATATTCGCCCGACCGCGACTGCAAAGCGATATCAGCGGCCCTTTGGTAGAGCTGACCGTCAACGCTGCGGCGTGCCGCCTCCAGCATGAAGGCATAGCCAGCCCCCGGGTCACCTGTCCGGGCGCTGATTTCGCCCAGAAAAATCTCATAGAACAATTCCGCATCCAGCGCCGGATTGGATGTCACTGCAGAGTCGTTTGTGGCGGGCGGGCTGTCACCGCCCGTTGGTTGTGCCCATGCTGAGTGGGCGGATACTGCAAAAACGGTAGTCAATGCGGCAATCCGAAAGCTGTGAAATAGCACCATCGGGTCATAATAATCCATGCCTGTTAACCCATTGCCGGGGTCTTTGTATGCCTGAGTTGCCCGAAGTGGAAGTGACACGCCGCAGTTTGGTCTCGGCCATCACGGGCGCGCGCATTGAGGCGGTCAACCTCGGAAAACCTTTGCGCTGGCCTTTGGGTTGTGTTCCGCAGGCTTTGGTGGGGCAGCACGTGGTTGGTTTGCGTCGGCGCGGTAAATACCTGCTGGCTGACATCAGCAACGGGGTCCTGCTTTTGCACCTGGGAATGTCTGGAAGCCTGCGCTTCAGCCAGGGTTTGCCTGCGGCGGGAGTTCACGACCACTTTGACATGCTGACCAGCGAGGGGACCCTGAGACTGCATGATCCGCGTCGGTTTGGTGCTGTGGTTTACGTTCAAGGAGAACACGACCCTGTTGCGGTCAAGCTGCTGGGTGGGTTGGGAATGGAGCCACTGTCAGATGCGTTTTCACTCGCAGCTTTTCAGATCGGACTGAAAAAGAGCCAGATGCCCATCAAACAATTGCTTCTGGCTGGCCGGCTGGTGGTGGGGGTCGGCAATATCTATGCATCGGAAGTGCTTTTTCTGGCTGGAATCCGCCCGACGACCCGTGCTGCACGCATCGGGGTGGAGCGGGTGCACAAGCTGCATGCCGCCATTCGCACTGTGCTGACACGGGCCGTGGAGATGGGGGGCAGCACGTTGCGCGATTTTTCGAATGCAGACGGAATGGCCGGCCACTTCCAGACCCAAACCAATGTTTACGGGCGCGATAGAGCACCATGCCATGTCTGTGGCACTCCGATACGGGTGCTTCGCCAGGGGCAGCGGAGTACCTATTTTTGCCCTGTGTGCCAGCGACCCTGAACCAGACTGACCGCAAATTCCTGGTTCTATTACGGCCCGCGGGCGGTCGATGCTATATTTTGTGTATGCCTGCCTTGTAGGCCATTCTTAGATCTCTGGGAGCAAAGTGGGACCTTCATTCAACGAACAGTTCGACCAGCATGGTGCGTGGCGGCGTGAGTTCGCCCAGCAACTCAAGCGGCTGGCCGAGTGGATGTCCTCGCACGAGCTCATGGACGCTGCTGTCCATGAGCGGTTGCACCGTCTGGAGGAACAGGTTCGCAGTGACAAGGTCATGGTGGCTTTTGTTGCCGAATTCTCGCGCGGTAAGTCCGAGCTGATCAACGCAATCTTTTTTGCGGACTATGGTCGCCGCATCATGCCTGCGAGTGCAGGGCGCACCACCATGTGCCCTACCGAACTTGGTTACGACGCGAGTTTGGCCCCCAGCCTTCGATTGCTGCCAATTGAAACCCGACTGCAGATGCAGAGCTTGGCCGAGTGGCGGGTCAAAACCGAACGATGGCAGGAGATTCCCCTGGATGTTGGAAACGCGGACCAGATTGCCAAGGCGCTCGAAAAGGTGGCCGAAGTGCGAAAGGTCAGCCTGGAAAACGCGCGCGCGTTGGGCTTCTGGCACGATGACCTGACAGATGAAAACCCCGTGCCTGATGCTCAGGGCCTGGTGGAGGTGCCCATGTGGCGCCACGCCCTTATCAATATTCCCCATCCGTTGCTCAAACAGGGGCTGGTGATTCTGGATACGCCAGGGTTGAATGCGGTTGGGGCGGAACCGGAGCTCACGGTCAATCTCATTCCGCAAGCGCATGCGGTTGTTTTCATTCTGAGTGCCGACACCGGGGTTACCCGTTCCGATCTGTCCATCTGGCGAGAGCACTTGGCCATTTCCGCGGACAGCATGGATGCCCGATTGGTGGTGCTCAACAAGATCGACACGCTGTGGGACACGCTTAACTCCGCTGAACAGGTGCAGGCGCAGATGGAGCGCCAATGCCGTACGTCTGCAGAGATGCTCGGGGTTCCGTTGGACAGGGTTGTGCCCGTGTCTGCGCAGAAAGGCTTGGTCGCCAAGATCACGGCCGATGACCTTTTGCTGGAGACCAGCGGACTCCCTGTTCTGGAAGAGGCATTGGCCAAAGGCATCATGGGCCGGCGGCAGTCTATTTTGCGGGCAGCCGTGGCCAATGGAGTCGCCAGTTTGCGCACCGAGACATCACGGGTCATCAATATCCGGCGCAGGGATCTCGATGACCAGATGGCCGAGTTGCGAAGCTTGCGGGGCAAGAACGCGTCGGTGATCGAATCTATGCGCCACCGCATCGAACAGGAGCAGCGGGAGTTCGATCTGAGCACTTCCAAAATCCAGGCAGTGCGCGCGGTTCATCTGAAACTTCTTCGAGATGTGTTTCAGCAGTTGGGTGCCAAGGCGCTCAAGGCCGAGCTTGCAGAGTTGGCCCAGACGCTGCAACAAAAGGGACTCAAGCTGGGGGTGAAGAAAATCTATCTCCAGACTTTCGACAAACTGCGCGGCACGCTGGACAAGGCACAAGCGTCGGGAACCGAGATCCAGGCCATGCTGGGCGGGACATTCAGGCAACTCAATGCCGAGTTTGGATTTTCTTTGCAAGTGCCGTCGCCGCCGCAACTGGAACACTTCACGCACGATCTGAATCAGATCGAACAAAGCCATCTCCAGTACCTTGGCATGGGGAACGCATTAAAGCTCGCTCAGCCCGAGTTTGCGGAGCGTCTGGTCCGGGCTTTGGCCATGCGCTTGCGGACAGTGTATGAGTCGGCTGCAAACGATCTGGAACTGTGGAGCAAATCTGCTACGGCCCAACTGGATGCGCAGCTGAGGGAGCGTCGCCGCAGCTTCGCACGTCGCATCGAAGCCGTAGATCGCATTCAGCAGGCTGCCAGTGGCTTGGTGGAGCGTATTGCGGAAATTGAAGCGAGTGAGGATGAGTTGGTGCAACTGGAGCACAGGTTGCAGGAACTGACATCCCAACTCGTCGCTTTGCCCGGCCTTGACGCCATGAACCCGGATAGCCATCTGGTATCTGCATGAGTGCCCTGGATCGGGACGGCGTAGCTGAGCTTGTAGTTGCCTGGCAGGGGTCACACGGTCGCAACCATCTGCCCTGGCAGCAGACGCGTGATCCATACAGGGTTTGGCTGTCCGAGATCATGCTGCAGCAAACGCAGGTGACCACGGTGCTCGACTACTACGCGCGTTTTCTTGTTCGCTTTCCTGACGTGGCTGCCTTGGCACGAGCGGACCAGGACGAGGTGATGGGCCTCTGGAGCGGGCTGGGCTACTACACCCGAGCCCGCAATCTGCACCGCTGCGCCCAGCAGGTCGTTGTGGAACACGGAGGCTCTTTTCCCCGTACTGCCGAGATGCTGGCTACGTTGCCGGGCATTGGCCGTTCTACAGCTGGGGCGATTGCCGCTTTCTGTTTTTCTGAGCGTGTTCCTATTCTGGATGCCAACGTGCGCAGGGTGTTGACGCGCTTTCTCGGTTTTGAGAAAGACCTTGCATCGTCGGGAAATGAACGTTTGCTCTGGAACGAAGCGGAGTCCCTGCTCCCGCAGAGAAATTTGCTCACGGCCATGCCCCGGTACACCCAGGGGCTCATGGATCTTGGCGCGTCGATTTGCACGCCACGAGCGCCACGTTGCGGACAGTGTCCGTTGACAAACCGTTGCGTGGCAGCCAAAGGCGGAGACCCCGAGCGCTACCCCGTCAAGACCCGCCGGTTGGCACGCCGATCAGAATCTTGGCAACTCCTCGTTCTCCGGAGTTCCGGAGGGCGGGTGTGGTTGCAGCGTCGCCCTTCGGTGGGCATATGGGCTGGCATGCACTGCGTCCCGGTCTTTGCCGATAGCACCTCATTGCGCGGATATGTTGCATCTTTGGGAGATGCATCCCGCATTTCCTGCAACGAACTTCAGCCTTTCCTCCACGTGCTGACGCACAGAGACTTACATCTTCACCCCGTCGTGGTAACTGGCAGCATTCCAAACCAACCCACGGAAGAGGGTGCGTGGTTTGGTGTTGACGAATGGGCGTCTATTGGCCTGCCTGCGCCCATCCGCAAGCTGCTTGATTCGATGCAGGCGCAGTTGTGGTGAACGGAGCTGGGGTCGTGTGCACTAACGCCCATCCAACTCGCGGTGCCTTTTTAGAGTGGTCCAGCGATTGCTCAAAACCTCGGCGAGTTGCTCTACCAAATAGACGGAGCGATGCTGGCCGCCGGTGCAACCAACGGCTACCGTCACGTAGCTGCGGTGGTTCCGATCAAGCATTTCCAGCCAGTGCGCCAGGAATTGCTCAATGTGCGCTTGCATAAGTGATACGTCCGGTTGCTGGCTGAGGAAGTGCGCAACAGGTTCGTCCAGCCCGGTCAAATCGCGCAGCGCAGGCTCATAGTGTGGATTGGGTAGCATCCGTACGTCAAAGACGTAGTCCGCATCCATCGGTATGCCACGCTTGAATGCAAAAGACTGGAATACCAAGGTCATCTGTCCCCGCGTGGTGACAAGCAAACTCTTCACATAGCTTTGGAGTTGCGACGCCCGTATTGTGCTTGTGTCGATGACATGCGACTGCTCACGCAGTTCGGCCAAGAGTTCCCGCTCCAGCTCAATAATCTGGACTAGCGCCCTACGCCCCTGCTGAAGGTCATCGTGCGACAGGGGGTGGCGTCTGCGCGTTTCTGAAAAGCGTCGAACCAGCGTATCAATGGTTGCATCCAGGAAAACCGATTGCACCGACACCCCTTGGTTTCTTAGTCGGCTCAATTCCTGCGGAACCTGATGCAGCGAGGTAGCGCTGCGAACGTCCATCGCGATGGCCACGCGGTTCGCATGGTGGCGGTGCTCCAGCGCCACAAAAGCTGGCAGCAGTTCCGGGGGGAGGTTGTCCACGCAGTAGTACCCGGCATCTTCCAGGGCGTGCAGCGCAACGGACTTCCCTGAGCCTGACATACCCGTGATCAGGACAATTTCAAGCGCCATCAGCTACGTCCTTCCGGTGCCGCGACGGCGAGATCCAGCATCTCCCGTGCGTGCGCAAGCGTAGTGCCGGTGGAGCGCTCACCGCCTAGCATGCGCGCAATTTCTGTGACGCGGTGCTCGCCTTGCACCATCGATACCGTGCTGGTGGTACCTTTAGGGCTCTTGTGTTTGGAGACCTTCAGATGGTGGTGTGCGCAGGCTGCCACTTGTGGCAGGTGGGTCACCGCGAGCACTTGGCGATCTCTGCCGAGTTGCTGCATCAGGCGCCCCACCGTTTCTGCCACCGCGCCCCCTACGCCAGAGTCCACTTCGTCAAATATGAGGGTGGGGGCCATGCCCAATTCACTGGTTGTCACCGAGATGGCCAGCGAAATGCGAGATAACTCACCGCCCGAGGCGACTTTGCCAATGGGTTTGGGCGTCATGCCAGGGTGACTTGCCACGAGAAATACCACGTCATCGATACCATGGGACGAAGGCTCCTGTGTCTTCGCAATAGATACCTCGAACTTGCCACCTTCCATGCCCATGCCCTGCATGGCTTGCGTAATGGCATTGGACAGTTTCGGCGCTGCTTTTGCACGTCTCAGGGAGAGTGCCCGTGCCGATACGTGGTAAGCCGTGGCACTGGAGGCCTCCGCAGCCTCCAGTTGTTCCAGGTCTGTAGCAGCGTCCAGCCGACGCATCTCTTCTTTCCAATTCTGGTGCAGTGCGGGCAGCTCTGCGGGCGTGCGTTTGTACCTGCGCGCCAGCGTCATCCAGAGCGAGATGCGGGTGTCGAGTTCAGCCAGGCGTTGTGGATCGATTTCGGCATGCCTCAGGTACAGCTGCAGCGAGTGGAGGACATCGCCGGCTTGTGCGAGGCTAGAGGCAAGGATGTCTGCGAGATTGGCGAACTCAGGCTCAATGTGCTCATGGCTTTGCAGGAGATCGTGTGCGCGTGTGAGCCCTGTAAGTGACCCTGTCTCTTCATCTTGAAGGGCTTGGATGGCCCCCTCGGCTCCATCCAGCAGCGCTTGCGCATGCGAGAGGCGTCTGTGCTGTGCATCGAGGTCTTCCCATTCGCCCTCCGCAGGCGCCAGCTTGCCCACCTCATTGATTTGCCACTGCAGGCGCTCACGCTCCTGTTGCAAAGTAGCTTGAGCCAGGCGCGCTTGCTCTAACGCCTTTTGGTCCGAGCGCCATTGGGTCCAGCGCACTGCAGTTTCTGCGGTGCGCACACCTGCAAATGCGTCCAGCAGACCTCGCACCGATTCTGGTTTTGTGAGGCTTTGCCATGCATGTTGGCCATGGATGTCCAGCAGGCTGTCCCCGACGGTTCGAAGCTGAGTTGCAGTGGCTGGCGTGCCGTTGATCCACGCCCGGCTTTTGCCCTGGGAGTCCACCGTACGGCGTAGAAGCAACAGCTCGTCAATGTCGAAACCCGCCTCGTCAAGCCATGGGTGCAGATGGGCAGGGCAGTCGAATTCTGCACAAAGGTCTGCTTTATCAGCACCCTCGCGAACAACGCCCGCATCCGAGCGTGCCCCCAGCACAAGCTGAAGTGCATCAATCAGGATGGATTTTCCAGCGCCAGTTTCTCCGGTCAGCACGGTGAAACCAGAAGTTAGTTCAAGCTCCAGTGCCTGAACAATCACAAAATCACGCAGGGTAATCCGCCTGAGCGCCATGGTCAGGAGCCTCCTTCATTCCAGCGCAATTTTTTGCGCAGAGTGGCAAAGTAGTTCCACCCTTGCGGGTGAAGAAACCGCACGCAGTGCTCCGACCTTTTGACCAGAATGCGGTCGCCATGCAGCAGAGAGGCCAGCGACTGCATATCAAAATTAGCACTGACATCCCGACCGCTCACAACCTCGACAGCCACTTCGGCGGCATCCGATAGCACAATGGGGCGGTTGGAGAGCGTGTGGGGGGCGATGGGCACCAGCACCCATCCAGGAATGGAGGGGTGAAGCATAGGCCCCCCTGCAGACAAGGAGTACGCCGTTGACCCCGTTGGTGATGCAATGATGAGCCCGTCTGCACGCTGGTTGGCCACAAAGCGTCCATCAACCTCGACTCGCAATTCCACCATGCCCGAAGTCGCGCCACGGTTCACAACAACGTCGTTCATCGCAAGGGCTTCAAAGACGATGCGCTCGTCGCGCACAACTGTCGCGTGCATGAGCGGCCTCAGGTCTTCTTCGTATTCGCCTTGAAGCATGGGAGGCAGTGTGGCTTGGTACGTGTCAAAAGGAATGTCGGTGATGAAGCCTAAACGCCCCTGATTGATCCCAATCAGGGGCGTGCCAAACCGCGCCAGCCGTCGGCCTATGCCCAGCATGGTGCCGTCACCACCTACCACAAGGCCCAGGTCGCACCGGCGGCCTATCTCGTCTACATTCAGGACTGGGTATTGTGTGATTCCGGTGTTGCTTGCGGTTTCCGCTTCCAGCATCACTTCGCAACCTTCGCGTTCAAGAAAATGGGCGATGTCTTCCAGGGCGTGGCGGGAACTGTCACTGAGGGCGCCTGCCGACGAAGCTTGGTATTTGCCTATGAGTGCGACACGGCGGAAATTGGACGTCATCGCGAAATTACATCATTAAAATCATTCCATGCTCGATGACCGTGCCAAGTTGTTGCTTAAAGCGCTGGTCGAGCGCTACATCGCCGATGGACAGCCCATTGGGTCGCGGACTCTGTCGCGCGCGTCGGGGCTGGATCTATCTCCCGCCACCATTCGCAACGTCATGGCAGATCTGGAGGAGTTGGGGCTGATCGCGAGTCCCCATACTTCTGCAGGGCGCATCCCTACTGCTCGGGGCTATAGGCTATTTGTAGACACCATGCTGACAGTGCAGCGGGACCCATTGACCCCTCCGCAGCTTGCGCCCGAACAGCCGCAGAAGGTGATCGCGAACGCAGCACAGTTGTTGTCCAATCTATCGCAGTTCGTTGGTGTTGTCATGGCGCCCAGGAGGACCTCTGTGTTTCGCCACATCGAGTTCCTGAGATTGTCCGAGCGACGATTTCTGGTGATCATCGTCTCGCCGGAGGGCGACGTTCAAAACAGGGTGATCTTCACGGATGTGGACTACACCCAGTCACAACTCATTGAAGCTTCCAACTTTCTGAACGCGCACTATGCAGGGCTCGAGATGGAGCAGGTGCGTGAGCGCCTGAAATCGGAGGTGGATGTGCTGCGGGGCGAGATCGCTTCGCTCATGCAGGCTGCGGTGAACGTCGGTTCTGAGGCTCTGTCACAAGCGCAGGACGAGGTAGTGATTTCTGGTGAACGCAACCTTCTGGCTGTGAGCGATTTTTCCAGTGACATGGGAAACCTTCGGCGCGCCTTCGATCTGTTCGAGCAGAAAACGCAGATTCTGCGGCTGCTCGATATCTCTAGCCAGGCAGAGGGAGTGCGCATCTACATTGGCGGGGAAAGCCACGTGGTGCCGTTTGAGGAGCTTTCTATCGTGAGTGCGCCGTATGAGGTCGATGGCAAGGTAGTCGGTACTTTGGGTGTGATCGGTCCTACGCGCATGCCTTATGACCGGATGATTCAGATCGTGGACATCACATCAAAACTGGTGTCCAACGCACTCAGCTATCGCAAGTAAAGCCCCCTACAATACGGCGCTTGCCCCGTTGTATAGCGCTGGAGCATGGCTTGGGGCGTTAGCTCAGTTGGTTAGAGCAGAGGACTCATAATCCTTTGGTCGTTGGTTCAAGTCCAACACGCCCTACCACCCATCATTCGAGTGGGCGATCATCACGGTCACAGCCAGTTTTCTTGTCGCAATGTGCGCCATTCCTCTTTTGGAGCCTCTGGACTGCATTACAATCTCGGCTTGCATTGAGTTGAGCTTTTACTGAACAGGCCCATGCGGCATGGAGCTGGTAAAAAAGTTGATTTCAAGGGTCGCCAAGAAATCATGCTATAATTCAAAGCTTAGCGGCTGTAGCTCAGCTGGATAGAGTACTTGGCTACGAACCAAGGGGTCGTGGGTTCGATTCCTGCCAGCCGCACCAATGTTTAAAGCCTGCAATCGCAAGATTGCAGGCTTTTTCATTTGTCCAAGCGCTTTGCGCTTGTCGGGGAGATCTGGCGATGAGCAAGGCTTTTACCAAAGAGACAGATGGCGGTGACGACGACGAGTTGGCACTACCCCCATTGCCTGCGGGCGGCAAAAACTACATCACCCCTGCGGGCTATGCGCGCCTGCGGGATGAGCTGTTTGATTTGATTGACAACGAGCGGCCCAAGATGGTGGATGTTGTGCATTGGGCTGCCAGCAACGGTGATCGGTCTGAAAATGGCGATTACCTGTATGGCAAGAAGCGCCTGCGCGAGATCGACCGCCGCATACGGTTCTTGACCAAACGGCTGGAGATTGCCGAAGTCGTAGACCCCAGTCTGCATGCGGGAAGTGATCAGGTGTTTTTTGGGGCTACCGTGACTTATCGGGATGATGAGGATGTGGAGCGCACGATCACCATCATGGGAATTGATGAGGCAGACAGCCGAGAATCGCAGGTGAGTTGGATTTCACCGGTCGCCCGCGCACTGTTGAAAGCTCGTGTGGGTGATGAGGTGCAACTGCCAACCCCGGGCGGCGCTCGCAATCTGGAAGTGATGGAAGTGCGGTACCCGCAGCCGCGCACAGCGTAGCAGCCACCCTCGGGTGGGGGCGATGCGCTATGAAACAGGCGCTGCTTTCCTTGCGGTAAGCGCCTGTTAGGCCTGCGGCGTGATTCTGGCGACGCGGATGACTGCCTGAGTGCGGCGCAGATTTTTTAGTGCCAGTTCAAGGTGGGCCTGATCACGCACGGCCACGATAAAGCGCAGATCGGTGGTGTCCAGTGCGGCTTCGTCATCCATGTCAACGTGGGTGATGTCAGCCTCTGAATTGGCCAGCTCCGCAGCCACTCGGGCCAACACCCCCTTGCCATTGGTCACGGTGACAACAACACCGGTCTCGAACATGCGCGTGGGCTCGTCAGACCAGTCCACGGCGATGAAACGCTCGCTGTCCTTGTGCTGGAGGCGCTTTGCCACTGTGCAGTGCACGTTGTGCACCACCAGCCCCTCTCCCCGTCCGAGGTAGCCCACAATACTGTCGCCGGGCACCGGGCGGCAGCATGATGCGTACTGTACCGATGCGTTCTCGCTGCCGTCCAGGGTGACTGCTCCTTGGGACAGCGTTTCATGGGACGTATAGCGCTCCCGCGTCATGAGCAGTGCATCAGGGCGATGGCCATGTTCGGACATCAGCACCATGAGCCGCTTGGCCACGATGCTGGCGATCCGCTTGCCCAGGCCCAGGTCCGTCATCAGCTCGCTGCGGGTGCGGTTCCCTGTAAAACGCAGCAGCTTGTCCCACATGGGTTGGGTCTCTGCATCCAGGGGGGGCAACTGCTCCAGGCCTTCCGCTCGGATGGCTTGGGTCAGCAGTTTTTCGCCCAGTCCTTCAGATTCAGTCTGCGCCAAGGTCTTCAGGTAGTGCCGGATCTTGGAGCGCGCGCGGCCTGTGCGCACAAAACCCAGCCAGGCCGGGTTGGGGGTGGACACGGGCGCCGTGATGATTTCCACGACATCGCCATTCTTGAGTTCAGTGCGCAGGGGCACCTGCTCGTTGTTGATCTTGGCCGCCGTGGTGCGGTCGCCGACGTTGCTGTGGATGGCGTAAGCAAAGTCCACTACCGTAGCTCCGCGAGGGAGCGCCATGATCTGGCTCTTGGGGGTGAAGACATAGACCGCATCCGGGAAAAGGTCCACCTTCACATGGTCCCAAAACTCTGCGGCATCGCGGGTCTCGTTCTGGATGTCGAGCAGGGACTGCAGCCACTTGGTCCCCAGCCGTTCGGCCGAAGTGCCATCGCCGTCCTGTGCTTTGTACAACCAGTGTGCTGCCACGCCGGCCTCGGCAATGACGTGCATCTCGTCCGTGCGCATCTGGAATTCAATGTTCACACCGGAGGGTCCCACCAAGGTGGTGTGCAAGGATTGGTAGCCATTGAGCTTGGCGATGGCGATATGGTCCTTGAACTTGCCAGGAACCGGTTTGTACATCTGGTGGAGCACGCCCATCGCGGTGTAGCAGTCCGTCACAGTGGGCACGATCACCCTAAAACCGTAGATGTCCGTGACCTGGGCAAAACTCAGGTGCTTGAGATCCATCTTTTGGTAGATGGCGTACAAAGTCTTTTCGCGGCCTGCGAGGCGCACCTTCATGCCAATCTTTGAGAAGGCGGCATCCACTTCGGTTTGCACCTTCTGCACCAGGTCGCGCCTGCGGTTGCGAGACTTGTTGACAGCCTTGGAGAGGGTGGCATAGCGCCAGGGGTGCAGGTGACGGAAGGCCAGGTCCTGCAATTCCCGGTAAGTCTGGTTGAGGCCCAGGCGGTGGGCGATGGGCGCGTAGATTTCCAGCGTCTCCGAGGAGATGCGGCCCCACTTGCTACGTGGCATGTCCGACAGCGTGCGCATGTTGTGCGTGCGGTCCGCCAGCTTGATGAGAATCACGCGCACATCGCGTGCCATGGCCAGCAGCATCTTGCGGAAAGACTCGGCCTGGTTCTCTTCGCGGGTGTTGAACTGCAGCTTGTCCAGCTTGGTCAGCCCGTCCACCAGTTCGGCCACGGGGGCACCAAAGCGGTCGATCAAGTCGGCCTTGGTGACGCCACAGTCTTCCATGGCATCGTGCAGCAGTGCTGCCATGAGCGCCTGGGCGTCGAGCTTCCAGGTGGCGCATTGCGCTGCTACGGCAATGGGGTGCGTGATGTAGGGCTCGCCGCTGTTGCGCAACTGGCCCAGATGGGCCTCATCAGCGAAACGGTAGGCTTGACGCACCTGTTCTATGCTGATCGCGTCCAGGTAGTCGAGACTATCTGTCAGCGCAGCAAAGCTGGCCGCCGCCGCATTGGCGGCCGCTGCGGCTGCTGACAAGGTCCCCGCCGTTGGCACTTCACCGGGTCGGGCTTGCGTTGCAGAAGGTGAATTGAGCACCGCGTTCATGCCTTAAATGTAGCGCGGGAGCGCATCAGACGACTTCGGGGCAAAAAAAAGCACCGCTGTCGCGGTGCTCTTTGCGGGCTGCGCCCAGGAAAAAATTCAACCAGGAACCTTCTTGAGCATTTCCAGGCCGACCTTGCCTTCGGCGATCTCGCGCAGGGCGGTCACGGCAGGCTTGTTGCGGCTTTCGATGCGGGGGGCATGGCCCTGGCTCAGCATGCGGGCACGGTACGTGGCGGCCAACACGAGCTGGAAGCGGTTGGGGATCTTTTCCAGACAGTCTTCTACAGTGATGCGTGCCATCGTTTTACTCCGGGATTCAGGTGATATTGAGCGACTGGAAGGTGTCAGCACGGGCGCGGCGCTGGGCGGCGTACTTGAGTCGCTGGGCGTGAACTACGGCTTTCAGGTCGAAAAGCGCGCGCTCAAACAACTCATTGATTATAACGAAGTCGAATTTGCTCACCTGCGCCATCTCTGTAGCCGCGTTCTTGAGGCGGACTTCGATCACTTCCGGGGAGTCTTCGCCCCGGCGTTCCAGGCGCGAGCGTAGCTCTTCCCAACTCGGCGGGAGGATGAAGACCAGAAGGGCATTCGCAAAGGCCTCCTTGATCTGCAGTGCGCCCTGGAAATCGATTTCCAGGATCACATCCGAGCCCTGGGCGATGCGCTCCTCAATGGCTTTTTTGGAGGTTCCGTAGCGGTTCCCGTGGACGTGTGCCCACTCCACGAAGGCATTGCCCTCCACCATGGCGTCAAATTCGGACTGCGATGCAAAGTAGTAGTCGCGGCCATGCTTTTCCTGACCACGTGGCGCGCGGGTGGTGTGGGAGATCGACAGGTGGACATGGGAGTCCAACTCCAGCAAGGCTTTGACCAAGCTGGATTTGCCGGCACCACTGGGGGCCGCAACTACGATGAGATTTCCGGGATAGTCCATAGTTGATGTGCGCTAGGCGCTATCAAAAAATGAGTATTACTCGATATTTTGCACTTGCTCGCGCATCTGTTCGATCAGCACTTTCATGTCCACGCTGATGCGGGTCAGGTCGAGTGCGGCAGATTTGGAGCCCAGCGTATTGGCTTCGCGGTGCAGTTCCTGAATCAGGAAATCCAGGCGCTTGCCCACTTCGCCGCCTTTCTTGAGCAGGCGTTCTATCTCATCCAGGTGGGAGTCCAGCCGGGTGATCTCCTCGGCCACGTCGATGCGGATGGCAAAGGCCGTGGCTTCTGTCAGGGCACGGTCGCGCGCTGCTTCGGGCAGGGTCGCGCCGTCGGTCAGGGCCATGGCTTCCTTCCAGCGCTCCATGAAGCGCAGCCGCTGCTGCTCGACCAGCAAGGGAACCATGGGGACAGCCTGCTCTGCCAGGGCGCGCAATTGCTTGACCCTGTCCAGCAGCATGGTAGCCAGGCGCTTCCCCTCTCTTTCACGGGAGGCCATCAGGGCTGTCAGGGCTTCTTCCGCCAAAGCAGGCACGGCTTCGCTCCAGTCTTCAGAGCCCGATGGCGCATTGGCGCAAAGGCGCAGGGCGTCGGCCACAGTGAGGGGCGCCGCTGTCGGCAGCCAGGCCTTGACGGAATCCTGCAACGAGTTGAGCCGCTGCAGCAGCCGCGCTGGCGGGTCTTGCAAGGTGTTGCTGTCCTCGTTCTCCAGGGCAGCGCGGACTTCGACTTTGCCGCGCTTGAGGCGGGCCGTCAGCAGGCTGCGCAGTGCGGGCTCCATGGCACGCAGTTCATCGGGGAGGCGGAACGAAAGGTCCAGGAAGCGGCTGTTGACCGAGCGGATTTCCAGCCCCAGCCGGCGCGACTGGGGCGCGCGGGCGTCGGTTTCAGCGCCAGTGGCAGATGCGCCATGCTGTGCGCTGGCGTATCCGGTCATGCTGTAAACTGGCATTGGACTTTTTGATGGTTGCTTGCGATCCGGCGATTATCCGGGTTCCGCTCCACCCCCGAGTCATCTTCGCAAAATATGTCAAAAATCAAGCCGGCTCCTCTGCCGCCCGATACCGCAATAGGCGGCTACCGCGTGGTGCGCCGGTTGTCTTCTGGCGGCTTTGGTGTGGTCTATCTGGCCCTCGATACCGAGGGGCAGCAGGTCGCCATCAAGGAATACCTTCCCTCTTCGCTGGCCACGCGTGCGCCCGGCGAGTTGTTGCCCAAGGTGCAGTCTGAAAAGCTGTCGCTTTATCGGCTGGGCCTCAAGAGCTTCTTTGAAGAAGGTCGCGCGCTGGCGCAGATTTCGCACGCCTCCGTGGTGAGCGTGCTCAACTTCTTCCGTGAGAACGAAACCGTCTACATGGTGATGAACTATCTGGAGGGCGCCACCCTGCAGGACTTCATCATCACCGCACGCGATCTCAAGACGCAGAAGGTGTTCCGCGAATCCACCATTCGCTCGCTTTTTGACGAAGTGCTGCGCGGCCTGCGCATCGTGCACCAGCACAAGATGCTGCACCTCGACATCAAGCCGGCCAACATCTTCATCACCGACGACAACAAGGCGGTGATGATCGACTTCGGCGCGGCGCGCGAGGTTCTTTCCAAGGAAGGCAACTTCATTCGCCCCATGTACACGCCAGGCTTTGCTGCGCCCGAGATGTACCGCCGCGATTCGTCCATGGGCCCTTGGACCGACATCTACGCCATTGGTGCCTGCATCTATGCCTGCATGCAGGGCTTTCCGCCCAACGAGGCGCCCCAGCGCATTGAGAAAGACCGCTTGTCGCTGGCGCTGACCAAGCTGCGCGGCGTGTACTCCGACAACCTCATCGAGGTGGTGGAGTGGTGCATGGCGCTCGACCCGCTGTCGCGCCCCCAATCGGTGTTCGCGCTGCAAAAGGAGCTGAGCCGCGAGGGCGAGCGCCGCTACACCAAGCTCACGGTGGCCGAGAAGATGCGCCTGCAGCTTGACACCTTGGTGTCCGACACCAAGAAAAATGTGCAAAAGGTGGGTGAAGCCACCGGTATCGGGGCCAAGCCCAAATGAACACGGCTCACGCAAAGCGGGTTCGGGCAAGGCACATGTTCATTGACGATGCCTTGGTGCATCCTTGCCTGCGTGGGTCCCTATGAAGTTCTCGGTATTCCAGATCAGCCGCCGCGGTGGCCGCGAGAAGAACGAAGACCGCATGGGCTATTGCTACACGCGCGAATCGTGCCTGTTTGTGCTGGCCGACGGCATGGGGGGGCACCCCGAAGGCGAGGTGGCTGCGCAGATTGCGCTGCAGACCATCTCGGCGCTGTTCCAGCGCCAGGCCAAGCCCCAGCTCAAGGATGTGCAGGAATTTCTGTCGGGCGCGCTGCTGGCGGCGCACCACCAGATCCTGCGCTATGCCACTGACAAGGGCATGCTCGACACCCCCCGTACCACGCTGGTGGCAGCGGTGCTGCAGGCTGGCACCGCCACCTGGATTCATTGCGGCGATTCGCGCCTGTACATGGTGCGCGATGGTGATTTGCTGACCCGCACACGCGACCACTCCTATATGGAGCTGCGCAACTCCCCGCCGCCGGGCCTGGAGCGCATCAACCGCAATGTGCTGTTCACCTGCCTGGGCTCGCCCACCAAACCCATTTACGACATCACCGGCCCCGTGTACCTGGAGCAGGGTGACCGCATCCTGCTGTGTTCGGATGGCCTGTGGGGCACACTCAGCGACGAAGACATCGCCAAGCAACTGGCCCGCAACACGGTGTCGCACGCGGTGCCTGAACTGGTGGAAGATGCCCTGCGCAAGGCGGGTGACAGCAGCGACAACGTCACGGTGATTGCCATGGAGTGGGAGACGCCCGATGCGTTCGAGTCCACGCAAGGCGTCTCGACCGACAGCATCAGCGACGACGTGTTTGCGTCCACCATCCAGGCCGGGCCACTCGATGGCCTCGTGGACGACCTGGACGACGCCGCCATCGAGCGGTCCATCGCCGAGATCAACGAAGCGATTCGACGCTCAGCGGCCCGAAAGGCATGACAACCCCCTGAGTTGCTTCGCGCCTTCCGCCTTCGCCCGAATTGCGGTGCAATTCGGGATAGAGACACAGCCAGCGCTCGTACGGCTGATATGGGCGGTCCTTGGGTGGCGGTCCTGGTTTGGGCAACGCATGTTGTACGGGCCTCGGGCAGAGAGCCTGCGAGATGGGCCGCCAGTGCCGCGACCCATTGCAGATGTATCGAACTGACGGACTGGCTTGTTGGCATGCGCCCTGGGCCGTGCGGGAGGCCCGCGTATTTTTGACACCGGAAACCACATGACCACTTTTACCCGTACCGGCGCTCGTGCCGCCCACCAGCTGCGTCCCGTGCGCATCACCCGCCACTACACCATGCACGCCGAGGGTTCGGTGCTGATCGAGTTCGGCAACACCAAGGTGCTTTGCACGGCATCGGTGGAAGAACGTGTGCCACCCCACAAGCGCGGCAGTGGCGAAGGCTGGGTCACGGCCGAATACGGCATGTTGCCGCGCGCCACCCACAGCCGCAGCGACCGCGAGGCCGCGCGTGGCAAACAAACCGGCCGCACGCAAGAGATTCAGCGCCTCATTGGCCGATCGCTGCGTGCCGTGTTTGACCTCAAACTCCTGGGCGAACGCACCATCCAGCTCGACTGCGACGTGATCCAGGCCGATGGTGGCACCCGCACCGCTGCCATCACCGGCGCCTGGGTGGCTGCGCAGGATGCGGTCAACCAGTTGCTGGCCAGCGGCAAGATCACGCAGTCGCCGTTGGTGCAGCCAGTGGCTGCCATTTCCGTGGGCATGGTTCAGGGTACGCCGCTGCTGGACCTGGAATACGTGGAAGACGTGGGTTGCGATACCGACATGAACGTCGTGATGACCGGAGCGGGCCATTTTGTGGAAGTGCAGGGCACGGCCGAAGGCGTGGCGTTTACCCGGGCAGAGATGGACCAATTGCTGGCGCTGGCTGAAAAAGGCATCGCAGAGTTGGTGCAGTTGCAGCAGCGGGCCCTTCTTGATACTGAATAAATGTGAGAATGCTCATAAATTGATAGCTATTTGCGCTTGATGGATAAGCGCTAGATGCCATTTAGACCCATGAAAATTGTTCTTGCATCCAACAACCGTGGCAAGCTGGCCGAGCTACAGGCCATGTTCGCGCCGTTGGGCGTCGAACTGGTGCGCCAGGCGGACCTTGGCGTAGGCGAGGCCGAAGAGCCTTTTCGCACCTTTGTGGAGAACGCCCTCGCCAAGGCCCGGTTCGCCTCGGCACACACCGGGCTTCCCGCACTGGCCGACGACGCCGGAATGTGTGTGGACGCCTTTGGTGGACTGCCCGGTGTCGATACCGCCTACTACTGCACCCAGTTCGGCTACGAGAAAAGCGACGACAACAACGTGCGTGCCCTGCTGGAGCAATTGCAGGGCGTGGCCAACCGCCGCGCCGCCATGGTCAGCACCCTGGTCGCGGTGCGCAGCCCGCAAGACCCCGAGCCGCTGATTGCCGTGGGCCGCGTGGTGGGCGAGATCACCACGGCGCCCCGGGGTAGCAACGGCTTTGGCTTTGACCCCGTGATGTTCATCCCGGAATTTGGCAAGACCTTTGCCGAGCTGCCTGTGGAAGTGAAGAACGCCCACAGCCATCGGGGGCGCTCTGCCGCACAGATGCTGGCGCTGATGCGCGAGCGCTGGCTGTAAAGGGACACAGAAGGTGGCCCACATTCCGATCACGCCGCAGAGCGACATCGAGCCCGCGCCAGCACGCGACATCCAGCACTACATGCGCCCCGGCCTGCTGCAGCTGCCCAGCCTGCCGCCGCTGTCGCTGTATGTGCACCTGCCCTGGTGCCTCAAAAAATGCCCGTACTGCGACTTCAACTCGCATGAGTACCGCCAGGGCGTTGGCGATGCAGGCGGCAACGGCGTTCCCGAACAGCGCTACATCGATGCACTGATGGCCGACCTGGAGGCCGCGCTGCCGCTCATTTGGGGCCGCACAGTGCACAGCATCTTTATCGGTGGGGGCACCCCCAGCCTGTTCTCACCGGCGGCGATTGACCGGCTGCTTGGCGACATCCGCGCCCGCCTGCGTCTGGAGCCTGATTGCGAGATCACCTTGGAGGCCAACCCCGGCACGTTCGAAAAAGATCGCTTTCGCGCCTTCCGCTCTGCGGGCGTTACGCGCCTGTCGGTGGGGGTGCAAAGCTTCAACGACCAGCACCTCAAGGCCCTGGGCCGCGTGCATGACCGCAGCCAGGCTTTGGCGGCCGTGGAGGAGGCCGCCGCGTCGTTTGACACGTATAACCTCGACATCATGTACGCCCTGCCGGGCCAGACGCCTCAGCAGTTGGAGCAGGACATGGTGACGGCATTGGCCTTCAAACCACCACACATCTCCATCTACCACCTCACCATCGAGCCCAACACCTACTTCGCCAAGTTTCCCCCCGCCATCCCCGAGGACGACCAGGCCTATGCCATGCTCGACCGCATCACTGCCCTGACGGGGCAGGCCGGAATGGCGCGCTACGAGATCTCGGCCTATGCGCAGCCGGGCCACCAGTGTTTTCACAACACCAACTATTGGCAATTTGGCGACTACCTGGGCATTGGCGCGGGTGCGCACAGCAAGCTGAGTTTTGCGCACCGGGTGGTGCGCCAAGTGCGCTTTCGCGACCCTGGCCGCTACATGGACAACGCCCTGGCCGGCCGCGCCGTGGCGCAGGACGACGACGTGCGCCGGGCCGACCTGCCGTTTGAGTTCATGCTCAATGCCCTGCGCCTGCGTGACGGCTTTGCGCTGCAGGACTTCATGGCCCGCACGGGCCTGCCCCTCACCGCTATCGCCAAGGGCCTGGAGGCCGCCGAACGCAAGGGCCTGATCGAGCGCGACATGGCGCGCGTGCGACCCACGGAGCGGGGTTTTGACTTTCTGAATGACCTGCAGGAGCTGTTCCTGGCGGATTGAGTGTGGCGGCGCAGGAGCTGGCAGCGCCCTAGCCGCTCCCACTGGCACCGCGCACACCGCACAGCGCCTGGAAGGATCAGCCGCAGCGCACTGCCAGGATTCGGCCGTTGCCATCCACTTCCAGGTTGAGCCGCTGCGCGTCGAACTCCTTGGTGATGATCTGGCCGGGGCGCAGGATGCGGGCCATCTGCGCGCCCGATCGCACACGGGCGGATTCCACCACCGACGCCGTGCTGTTTTGCCCCACCGCAGACTGGGCCGGCTGGGCGTTACACAGCCCACCAGGCGCGGAGGGCGCAGCCGCCGGGCCACCAGAGGGTGCAGGGGGCTGCCCCTGGTTTGCGCAACCAGTCAGCAACGCCGCAACCACCAGGCCGCCAGCGGCGGCAAAAGGGATATTCGTCATGGTCAAGGCTCCTGAAAACGAGACCCTCACCATACCGGAAGGCCCGAGAGCACGGGTGTCCACCCGTAACGTGGTTGGTGGTTGGTGGTTGGTGGTTGGTGGTTGGGGGCCCTTCCTTTGGCTGTCCCTGGCTTGATTGCGGTCAAGGCAATGTTGGCCGTCCGCAACAGCTAGCCACACGCCTTGCGTGGCAGACGCATGGCGATGGTTTGCCGTAAGGCCTGCTCTGCACAATGGGGCAGCGATGGTCTGCCCGCACGGGAGCGGCCAGAACACAGGAGGCCGGTGTGGCACACGGGCTTTTTGGCAACCGTTTTGTGCAGCCCCGATACGCCATGTCCGACGATCCTATTCTCAGCCTCATCCGCTCTCTCGGTGACACCCTGGATGGGCTGGACGTGGCCCTGTGTGCGTTTGACGAAGGCGACCACGCCCTCGCCTGGAACCGTACATTCTTCAAATTCTTCCCGGAGCACGAGGGGCATGTTTACGCAGGCGAGCCCTACCATGCCAATCTGCGGCGGTTCTACACCGAACGGCTGGACGTGCAAGAGTTGCCCAATATCGACCGCTACATTGCGGCTGGCGTGGAGCGGCACCGCGCGCAGACGCGCCCCTACAACTTTGAACACCGGGGCTTGCGGGTCCACGTATCGTCTTTGCCCATCGCGGGGGTGGGGCGGGTGCGAGTCTGGCGCGCAGAGGCGTTGCCACAGCCGGAAGAGCCCGGCGACGCCAACATCCATGAACCTGGCTATCTGCGCAGCCCCTTTATCGAAAGTACCGAGCTTTTTGACCGTATCCCCGACGGTTTGATGATTTGTGGCGAGGACCACCGCATTCAGTGGGTCAACGAGCCATTCATGCAGATGTATCGCCTCACCGACCGCGCTGCTGCGACCGGGCTCAGCTTTGATGACATCTACCGTGGAGCCTGGGCTGCCGATGGGCCGGGCGATATGGCGCCTTTCTACGGGGGGCTATCCATCCTGCAGGAACACATGCGGTTTGCCGGAGCGCCGTTTGAGGTGCCCTTGCCCCACAACCGCTGGAGCCGGGTGATTGCCAAGCAGGGCTCGGACGGTACCGTGTTTTATGCGCACGTGGACATCACCGAGTTCAAGCGCCAGCAACACCGGCTTGCGCAGGCCGAACGCAGCGCCCGCGACAACGAGGCGCAATTGCGAGAGAAGTCCATCCTGCTGGAGGCCACGCTGGAGAGCATGGACCAGGGCGTTGCCAGAATCAGCGCCACGGGCATTGTGGAGCTGTGCAATCGCCGGGCGCTGGAACTGCTGGAGCTGCCCGAGGAGTTGATGGCCTCCAAACCCTCCCTGGTGCATGTGCTGGCATTTCTGCGTGCACGCGGCGAGTTTGACCTCGCTTCGCAGGAGGTTCAATCGATGCTGCTCCACAACGGCGGGCTCGATCAACTGAATGTGTATGACCGACCCCGGCCCGACGGTCGCATTGTGGAAGTCCAGACCGTGCCCATCAAAGGTGGGGGCGCACTGCGCACTTTCACCGACGTGACACAACGCAAGGAGGCCGAGCAAAGAATCCGGCATGTCGCTGAACATGACGGGCTCACCGCGCTGTTGAATCGCTCTGCGTTCCTGCAAGCACTCCAGGCAGCCGTGGCCGACGTGCGGCGCCAGGGCCGCGGTTTTGCTGTGTTGTATGTGGACCTCGACGGTTTCAAACCCATCAATGACCGCTTCGGGCATGCTGTGGGCGACCAATTGCTGGCCTGGGTTGCCAGCCAGCTTGCGCAGGCTGCGCGCGAAGACGATGTGGTGGCGCGGCTGGGTGGCGATGAGTTTGCCTTGCTGCAGCGCGGCGTCTCTGACCGCGACAGCGCGTACCGCCTGGGCGAACGCCTGGTGCAGGCCATCGGCCAGCCGACGGAGATTGAATCGCATTTCATCCAGATCGGGGCCTCGGTGGGCGTCGTGATGTCGTCCCCAGACGCGCTGGACGCCGAAGAGCTTCTGCGCAAGGCCGACTCCGCGATGTACCTTGCAAAAGCCTCCGGGCGGGGCTGTGTGCGAATTTACGGCACGTGACGATCCCATGCACTTCCGCTGTGGCCATTCTCCCCATCGGGCACGCGCAGCGTGTGAGCGTGCCTTCTGGCGAATATCCCGGCCTTGAGGGTGTCCCGCAGAAAATCGGCGATGTCCTACACACCGGGGCAAAAGAGCGACCTAATATCTGGCTGTCGATACCCCTTCGACATCCCTCCCGCTTGCACAAGCAAGTGTTCAGCCCGCACTCTGCGGGCTTTTTTTTGGGCGATGCCTACCCTGTTGGCAAAAACATGTGGAATGCACATTGGCCCACAGTGGCGAGGTGTGTCGGCCGCAGAAACTGGCCTTGTCGTACCCGCGGCTACCCACCGGAAACCGCCGCAGCCCAGGTGAATAAGGTGCGCGAGATGGTATCGATTCGACCCATCCCATGCACGCGTCGCAGACAGAGGCATTGTGTTGTGCCGGTGTCCCTTTATTATTCGGCGTTACAAAAGAGGGGGGATTGATGCCGTCGAATGTGAGAAATTGGCTTGCAGCTATCGCGGTTTTGTTCACCGCAAGCTGGGCCCATGCGCAGGCCACCGTCTATACGGTCACCCCACCGAGTGCCTACGCAGGCGTGAATAACTTCACCGCACCGTGTAGTGCGGGCACCTGTCAGAACTTCACCCTGGCAATGGCGGCATCGGGTTCTTTCACGACGTCCAGCCCGCTGGCGGGCGGCCTGGTCGCCGCGAATATTTTCCCTTTGGTCACGGCCTTCAGTTTCAGTGACGGTCTCAATACCTACTCCAGCGCAGATGCCGCCGTGCGCGTGGTCAGGTTCAACGTGTCAACCGACGCGGGGGGGGCCATCACCTCGGTGCTGATCGCGGTGGAGCGTTGGCAGACCGGGACGTCGCCGCATACCGCGGGTGACCGGCTTTCCGTTCTGCAGTTTGGAGGCGGCGCAACCTTTGCTGCCCACAACACAGGCTGTTCGAGTGTCGGTATTTCCCTGGTGGGTATGGCCGATACGTGCCTTGCGACTCCCTCCGATGCATCCCGGTCGGAAGCCAACGGCCCCGCCGCAGCATGGTTTGCAGCCGCTGCGCCAGGCCCAACTTCCATCCCGACCTTGTCGGAGTGGAGCCTCATCGTCCTCGCTGGATGTATGGGCTTGACCGTTATCCGTCGCCGACGGGTCTAAGACAACCAACCACTTATTGCTCTATGACAATCCACTTCAGACACTGGATGGCTGCCTTGGCGCTGCTGCTCGCCGCAGGATGGGCCCACGCTCAGGCCACCATCTATTCCGCGACATCGACGAGCCCCTACACATCCAAATCGGATTTCTCGCTGTGCGGCGCGGGCCCCTGCCAAAACTTCACATTGACGATGGGACCGTCAGGGTCATTCACCACATCCAGCCCGTTGCCTGGGGGATTGATCAGCGCAAACATTTTTCCGTTGATCACCGCCTTCAGCCTCAGCGACGGTATCAACACCTATTCCAGCGCCGACCCTGCAGTCCGTGTAGTGCAGGTGCTGGTCACCACAGATCCGAGTGGCGCTGTCGTGAACACCAATATCTTCATTGCGCGCTGGCTGACCGGGACTTCCCCGCATGTGGTCAATGACCGCGTATCCCGGATACAGATTGCAGGGGGGATCGGTTCGGCCCTGCACAATATTCGCTGCGGAGCGGTGGCAGTGGCGCCCAGTGGCGTGCCCGATGCCTGTACCGCCAGTTTTCCAGACACGTCCGCATCAGGGGCTGGGTTGGCTGCTGTGGCGTGGGCTGCAGCCCCTGCACCAAGCCCCGCATCCATTCCGACCTTGTCAGAGTGGGGCCTGATCCTCATGGCGGGCTTGCTGGTCCTGGCGAGTTTCACGGCGCTTCGCCGTCAGGGCTTCTAAAGACCTCCACCAGAAAGCCGCAGCTTAAAGACTGTGGTTTTGTGTGTGGCTTGGTCCAGCGAGGTGCGCGGTCAAGCCCTTGGCCGCCGAGGAGACGCCTGTGCCACGCAACGCGGAACTTGCACGCTGCGTGGGGTCTGGGCAGGGGCAGCGCAATTGCTCCTTGTCACACCCGTCGGCGCAGTTGCCCTGCCGCCCACATCGCAGCAAGGCCGCTATGGCCATCAACGCCCATTCGGAAAGTGTTGGAACGGATGAGGCTGCCAACGCAGAAGACCAAAGCAACGAGATCGGGTTGGCTGAGGAGTTGTTGGTGTCAGAGCCTGAAAAAAGCATGAATCTGCTGCGCCCTTTGGCACGGTGGTGTGCCACACAGCGTGAAGTTTGTGAACACTGTGTAGTTGCTCGCGTGCGCGGGCAGCGAGCCATATCGCGCATTCATGCAGCGTGTCGTAGAAATTCAGGTAGTACGAGAAGGGCGCTCGCCGGCCGTTCTCCGCAGTCGCTTGGGTTGTGCAAGAGGATTGCCAGGATGTGCTCCCAGCGGTCCTTTACGGAGCGAAATTTTCCCGGTGCGCAGACCCTATGGCGGGTAAAAAAGCACACCCTGTATTGGGGTGCCGTTTTGGCGGAGACGGTGAGATTCGAACTCACGGACGGTTGCCCGTCGGCAGTTTTCAAGACTGCTGGTTTAAACCGCTCACCCACGTCTCCGGGCACGGAAGCTGCGGATTCTAGCCCACGGCGGGTGCTGATTTTTGCAGCATGCCCCGCGTCTCGATGAACTTGACCACGTCGGCCACGCCTGCCAGGGTCTTGAGGTTGGTCATGACGAACGGCTTGAGGCCCTGGGCGTTGGTGCGCATGCGGGTGGTGTCGGCGTGCATCACATCCAGGTTGGCGCCCACGTGGGGGGCCAGGTCGGTCTTGTTGATGATGAACAGGTCGCTTTTGGTGATGCCGGGGCCGCCCTTGCGGGGGATTTTCTCGCCGGCGGCGACGTCGATGACGTAGATGGTCAGGTCGCTGAGTTCGGGACTGAAGGTGGCGGCCAGGTTGTCGCCGCCGCTTTCGACGAACACGATGTCGGCGTTGGGGAATTCGCCCAGCATGCGGTCGATGGCTTCGAGGTTGATGGAGCAGTCTTCACGGATGGCGGTGTGGGGGCAGCCGCCGGTCTCCACACCCAGGATGCGCTCGGCGGGCAGGGCGCCGCTCACTGTGAGCAGGCGCTGGTCTTCCTTGGTGTAGATGTCGTTGGTGATGGCGATCAGGTCGTAGTCGTCGCGCATGGCCTTGCAGAGCATCTCCAGCAGGGTGGTCTTGCCGGAGCCCACGGGGCCGCCGATGCCGACGCGCAAGGGGGGCAGGTTTTTAGTGCGATTGGCGATGTGGTGCAGTGTGTTGGTCATGGCGTTGTTCACTATCAAATCAATAGCTGCTAGCGCAGGTGGAGAAGGCGCTAGGAGCGGAAAAGTCTTGAATATTGCACTTCGTGCTGGGCGCTCAGGATGGCGAGCATGGGTGAAAAAGCCTGGCGTTCGCTGTCCATCAGGCCGATGGCGTGGTCTGCGGCGGCAGGGATGGCGTCGGCCAGGCGGGCCAGGATGCGCTGGCCGGCGCTTTGGCCCAGCTGCATGGATTTGAGCGCGGCCTGCACCATGTTCTCGGCCCAGCCGAAGGCATAGGCCAGCAGCACGTTGCGCACGGGCGCTTGGGTGAACGATGCAGCCAGTGCAAAGGCCACGGGGTAGGTGGGGGGCAGAGCCGCCAGATACTGCACGGCGGGCATGACGTGGTCATCGCCCTGGTGCTGGTTACGCAGCCAGTCGGCCATGGAGCGGCCCATCTGCTCGGTCTGCAGGCGCAGCTCGCTCGTCTCGCGGGTGTGCAGCACCCAGTCGTTGAGCTCGCGCACATGGGCCAGGTCGCCGCCGTCGCCACGCCGCCAGGCGCCCACCGCCTTGGCGATCAGGGCCATGTCACCGCGGGCCTGGGTGATGTGCAGCTGGTCCAGCAGCCATTCGCCGACGGCGGCTTCGCTGTCGATACCGGCGTTTTCAATGGCGCTTTCCAGGCCCTCGGAATACGAGAAGCCGCCCACCGGAAGGGCGGGCGAGGCAAGCCAGATGAGCTGCAGCAGGCTGGCGGCGGGCAGGGGGGCGGGGCGGTCGGGGCGCACGGGCAGGGGGCTCAGAAGTCCGTTCGGGCAGGTGTGGGCGCAGGGCGCGCGGCGTGCGGTGCCCTGGCTTCGGCGGGCTCAGCCCGAACGGTGGGGAAGGTGCAGGTGCAGATGCAAACGGTGGCCATGGTCAGTGGTCGTGGCCGTGGTTACAGTGCGGGCCGCGCACATGGCCCTGGGCCTGGGCCACCACCGGGATGGCCACGGTGCGGCCGCGGGCGGGTGCTGCGGGCTGCGATGGATCGGCCTGATGGTTGTGGTCATGACTGTGGCCGTGATCGTGTGCCGGGGATGGCGACGCTGCCTGTGCGTGGCTGTGTCCGTGGTCGTGGTCGTGCCCATGTGCATGGTCGTGATCGTGACCATGGCCTTCATGTCCATGCTCGCCATCGTGATGGTGTCCGCCGCTGTGGCCCGCAGCGTAGGCGCCGCCCTCGGGCTCGAAGGGCAGGTCCTGCGCCTTCACGATGAGGTGCATGGCACGCAGCATGTCGGCCAGCACGTGGTCGGGTTCGATCTTGAGGTGGTCAGGTTGCAGCTCGATGGGCACGTGCCGGTTGCCCAGGTGGTAGGCGGCGCGGGTCAGGTCGAAGGGGGTGCCGTGCTGCGTGCAGTGCGTGATGACCAGCACGGGCTGCGGCGCGGCGATGACGCGGACCATCGAGCCGTCTTCGGCCACCAGCACATCGCCGCCGCGCACCAGCGTGCCGCGCGGCAGGAAGATGCCGAGTTCGCGCCCGGCGGAGTCGGTGGCGGCAAAGCGGCTTTTCTGGCGCACGTCCCAGTCCAGTTCGACGGTGGTGGCGCGTTTGAGCAGCACGGGGGCCAGGCCTTGGCCCTGGGGGAGGAGTTTGGAGGCTTGGAGCATGGAGGTCTTCTAGGTCGGCAAAACGCGCATTGTGGCCCTGGTGGGGCGGCGCGCGGGAAGGCTGCTCACATCGGGCGGGTCATGAAGAAGCTGTAAGGGTCCGGGCCGTAGTCGGCAAAGGGCCCGCATTCGACAAAGTCATGCTGAAAGTACAGCTGGCGCGCGGGTTCAAAGAAAGGTTGGGGCCCCGTCTCCAGGCTCACGCGGGTGAAGCCGCGTGCGCGGGCTTCCTGCAGCAGGTGGTCCAGCACCTGGCGTGCGATGCCTTGCCCCCGGTGGCGGGCGCTGGTGCGCATGGACTTGAGTTCGGCATGGCCTGCATCCAGCCGCTTGAGCGCGCCTGTGCCAACCAGCATGTCGCCATCCGCCCCCGGCAGCCAGGCCGACCAGAAGGCGATATCGGGCTGGCGCAGCTGGTCCATGTCCAGCGCGTGCACGCTTTCGGGAGGCGACACCGCATACATATCCTGCAGGTGCTCCTGCATGAAGGCTTCGATGCGCGGGTCGCTCAGGTCGTCCAGGCGGATCTGCAGCGTGGTCGGAATGGCGGCCATACGTTGCTCAGAACAGGAAGTAGCGCTGTGCCATGGGCAGCACGGTGGCGGGCTCGCAGGTGAGCAGTTGGCCGTCGGCGCGCACGGTGTAGGTCTGGGCGTCCACTTCCATCTTCGGGGTGTAGCTGTTGTGCACCATGTCGCGCTTGCGGATGCCGCGGATGTTGTGCACGGCGGACAGCGTCTTGCGCAGGCCGAAGCGCTCGCCGATGCCGGCATGCAAGCCTGCCTGCGATACGAAGGTGAGCGACGTCTTGGCAATGGCCCCGCCGAACGCGCCGAACATCGGCCGGTAGTGCACGGGCTGCGGCGTGGGGATGGACGCGTTCGGGTCGCCCATCGCAGCCATGGCGATCATGCCGCCCTTGAGGATGAGCGCGGGCTTCACGCCGAAGAAGGCGGGCTTCCAGATCACGATGTCGGCCCATTTGCCCACTTCGAGCGAGCCCACCTCGTGGCTGATGCCGTGGGCAATGGCGGGGTTGATGGTGTACTTGGCCACGTAGCGCTTGATGCGCGTGTTGTCGCTCCGGGCCGTGTCGCCGGCCAGGCTGCCGCGCTGCACCTTCATCTTGTGCGCGGTCTGCCAGGTGCGCAGGATGACTTCGCCCACGCGGCCCATGGCCTGGCTGTCGCTGGACATCATGCTGATGGCGCCCAGGTCGTGCAGGATGTCTTCGGCCGCGATGGTTTCCTTGCGGATGCGGCTTTCGGCAAAGGCCAGGTCTTCGGCAATGCTGGCATCGAGGTGGTGGCACACCATGAGCATGTCCACATGCTCGTCCAGCGTGTTCTGGGTGTAGGGCATGGTGGGGTTGGTGGACGATGGCAAGAAGTTGTCCTCGCCCACCACGCGCAGGATGTCGGGCGCATGGCCGCCGCCCGCGCCTTCGGTGTGGAAGGCGCAGAGGCCGCGCCCTCCCACGGCGGCGATGGTGTCCTCCACAAAGCCCGATTCATTGAGTGTGTCGCTGTGGATGGCCACCTGCGTGTCGGTGGCTTCGGCCACGTCCAGGCAGTTGCTGATGGCCGACGGCGTGGTGCCCCAGTCTTCATGCAGCTTGAGGCCAATGGCGCCTGCGTTGATCTGCTCGTGCAGCGCATCGGGCAGGCTGGCGTTGCCTTTGCCGAGGAAACCCAGGTTCATCGGGAAGGCGTCTGCCGCCTGCAGCATGCGCTCCATGTTCCATGAGCCGGGGGTGCTGGTGGTGGCCAGCGTGCCGGTGGCGGGGCCGGTGCCGCCGCCCAGCATGGTGGTCACGCCGCTGGCCAGCGCCTCTTCGATCTGCTGCGGGCAGATGAAATGGATGTGGCTGTCGATGCCGCCTGCAGTGACGATGTTGCCCTCGCAACTGATGATTTCGGTGCCGGGGCCGATGACAATGTCTACGCCCGGCTGGGTGTCTGGATTGCCTGCTTTTCCAATGGCCACGATGCGACCGTTCTTGAGGCCGATGTCGGCCTTGATGATGCCGGTGTGGTCAATGATGAGCGCGTTGGTCAGCACGGTGTCGACCGCGCCGCCTGCTGCGGGGCCCGTGCCTGTCGCGCCGTCACGGCTGCGTTGTGACTGCGCCATGCCGTCGCGGATGGTTTTGCCGCCGCCAAACTTCACCTCTTCGCCATAGCTGCCTGCGCGCAGGGTGTAGTCGGCTTCGACTTCGAGGATGAGGTCGGTGTCAGCCAGGCGCACGCGGTCGCCCACGGTGGGGCCGAACATTTCGGCGTAGGCGCGTCGTCCAATGGTTGCCATGGGTGTGCTCCGCGAGAACTGGTAACTATGTTTTGATAGCTGATAGCGCTTATCCAATAAGCGCTAGAGGCCGTTTTGACTTGAATTTTTTACAGCGCGCCCTGCGTCAGGCCCTGAAAGCCGTACACGCGGCGATCGCCCGCGTAGTCCACCAGCTCCACTGTGCGCTCCTGGCCGGGCTCAAAGCGCACGGCCGTGCCGGATGCAATGTTCAGCCGCATGCCGCGTGCGGCTGCGCGGTCAAAACCCAGGGCGTTGTTGGTCTCGGCAAAATGGTAGTGCGAGCCCACCTGGATGGGGCGGTCGCCGGTGTTGCGCACCACCACGGTCAGCGTACGGCGGCCGGTGTTGAGCGGGTGTTCACCCGCATCGGTAAAGAGTTCGCCTGGGATCATTGCGTGCTCCTGTGTTGCTGACGCGTTCAGACCATCTGCACGAGCAGCGCACCGCCAAAGGCGGCGACACCTGCACCGGCCGCGCGTGCCAGCCACACCTGCCGGTTGCGCAGTGCCCAGCCAGCCGCCAGACCTGCGCCGTGCAGCAGCACGGTGGCAGCCAGCATGCCTGCCAGGGTTTGCCAGGCGCTGTCGTCACCTGCCAGCTCGTAGCCGTGGGCCACGCCGTGGAACACCGCAAACACGCCGACCACGAGTGCCGCCACCACGCCGGGCACGCGCAGGCGCGACACCACGAGCAGGCCCGTGACCAGCAGCGACGCGGCAATCATCGGCTCCACTGCAGGCAGTGCCACGCCCTGCAGGCCCAGCACAGCGCCCACCAGCAGCATGGCCGCAAAGGCAACGGGGCCCCACAGCAGTTCGCGTCCGGCGGTGCGTGCCGCCAGGGCGCTCCACAGGCCCACGGCCACCATGGCGGCCAAGTGGTCCAGGCCGAAAAAGGGGTGGGCAAAGCCGCTCAGAAAGCTGTTGTGGATGTGTGATTCAGCACCTGTATGGGCGCTGGCGCTTGTACTGATTGCGCTGATAGCTATAAAAATCAGAGCGGCTGTGTGGCGGTGTGAGAGTGCAATGCGCATGGGGGCTCCACGGAGAGAAAGTGGGGGAAGGAGGGTCAGACGATGGGTTGGTGCACGGTGACGAGCTTGGTGCCATCGGGAAAGGTGGCTTCCACCTGGATGTCCGGGATCATCTCGGCGATGCCATCCATCACGTCTGCGCGGGTCAGCACGCTGCGGCCCTCGCTCATCAGCTGCGCCACGGTCTTGCCATCGCGCGCGCCTTCCATCACGGCGGCGCTGATCAGGGCCACGGCCTCGGGGTAGTTGAGCTTCAGGCCCCGGACCTTGCGGCGCTCGGCCAGCAGGGCGGCGGTGAAGATCAGCAGCTTGTCTTTTTCGCGAGGGGTGAGTTCCATGGTGTACCGGTGATCTGGTGGAAGCGAATCCATCATAGGCAGCAAGCCTCGTGCCCGCCATACGTCATCTGGCGAAGGTCCCCAGGTGCAATGGCATGGAAACTGCACCTGACGGGGTGACCGCCGCCATTGCCCATGCCTTCCCACACCGCCTCCATCGCCCCTGCTGACGCTGCCCCGCTGCAGCCGACAGAGCCAGGCATGGCTGCACATGAACCCCAGCAGGCCCCGCAACAGGTCGTCAAGGTCCGGCGCGACTACAACAGCTGGGTGGCCACCGAGACCATGGAGGACTACGCGCTGCGCTACACCCCGCAGAGGTTTCGCAAATGGTCTGAATGGCGGGTGGCCAACACGGCGTTTGGGGCGGCGTCGTTCCTGATCCTAGAGGCCGTGGGCGCCACGCTGCTGGTGCAGTACGGCTTCATCAACGCGTTCTGGGCCATCGTGGCCACGGGGCTCATCATCTTTCTGGCGGGGCTGCCCATCAGCGTGTACGCCGCCCGCTATGGGGTGGATATGGACCTGCTCACGCGCGGCGCGGGTTTTGGCTACATCGGCTCCACACTCACCTCGCTGATCTACGCGAGCTTCACCTTCATCTTCTTCGCGCTCGAGGCTGCCGTCATGGCCTATGCGCTGGAGCTGGCGCTCGACATCCCGCCCACCTGGGGCTACCTGATCTGCGCCATTGTGGTGATTCCGCTGGTCACGCATGGCGTGTCGGCCATCAGCCGCCTGCAGGTGTGGACGCAGCCGCTGTGGCTGGTGATGCTGGTGGTGCCGTTTGCCTATGTGTTGGTGCGCGATCCTGGTGCGTTTTCTGGCGTTGTGCACTACGGTGGTGAATTGATGCGCGGCGCCACGTTCCAATTGCCCTTGTTTGGTGCAGCACTCACGGTGGGCATTGCACTCATCACCCAGATGGGGGAGCAGGCCGACTACCTGCGCTTCATGCCCGCCAGCACGCCTGCCACACGCGGACGCTGGTGGCTGGGGGTGCTGGTGGGCGGGCCGGGCTGGGTGGTGCTGGGGGTGCTCAAGATGCTGGGCGGCGCGCTGCTCGCCTATCTGGCGCTCACCCACATGGTGCCGGCCGAGCGCGCGGTGGACCCGAACCAGATGTACCTGGCCGCGTATGAATATGTGTTCCCCAACTATGGCTGGGCGGTGGCGGCCACGGCGCTGTTTGTGGTGATCTCGCAGCTCAAGATCAACGTGACGAATGCCTATGCGGGCTCGCTGGCCTGGTCCAACTTCTTCTCGCGCCTCACGCACAGCCACCCGGGGCGAGTGGTGTGGGTGGTGTTCAACACGCTGATCGCCTTCATGCTGATGGAGATGAACGTGTTCCGCGCCATGGGCGAGGTGCTGGGGCTGTATTCCAACATCGCCATCGCCTGGATCATGTCGGTGGTGGCCGACCTCGTCATCAACAAGCCGCTGGGCCTGTCGCCCAAGGGCATTGAGTTCAAGCGCGCTCATCTGTACGACATCAACCCGGTGGGCGTGGGTTCGATGGCGCTGGCGTCCGTCCTGTCCATCAGCGCGCACCTGGGGCTGTTCGGCCCGCTGCCGCAGGCGTTTTCGGCCGTCATTGCGATGGCCGTGGCCTTTGTCACCGCACCGCTCATTGCCTGGGCCACCGGGGGGCGCTACTACATCGCGCGCCAGTCCGAGCCCGCTGCGCTGGCCGACGTGGTGGCGGTGCCCCTGCATGGCCCGCTGCGCCGCAATGCCGAAGGGGGGCTGGGCACAGAGGTGGGCAGCTACCGGCGCACCACCGTGCAGCGCTGCGTGATCTGCGAGCGCGAGTACGAAGCGCCCGACATGGCGCAGTGCCCCGCGTACCGGGGTGCCATCTGCTCGCTGTGCTGCACGCTGGATGCGCGCTGCGGCGACCTGTGCAAGCCCCACGCGAGCATGGCGGTGCAGTGGTCTGCCGCCCTGCGCTGGGTGCTGCCGCGCGCCATGTGGCGCTACCTGGACACGGGCCTGGGGCACTTTTTGCTGCTGATGCTGGTGATTGCGCCGCTGCTGGCCTCGGTGATGGGGCTGCTGTACCACCAGGAACTCAACACCATTGCGCAGGCTGCCACGGACACCGAGGTGATGGCGGCACCCGAAGTGGCGCTGCGCTCGGGGCTGCTCAAGGCGTATTTGGCGCTGCTGGTGATCTCGGGCATCGTGGCCTGGTGGCTGGTGCTGGCGCACAAGAGCCGCCAGGTGGCGCAGGAGGAATCCAACCGCCAGACCGGCCTGCTGGTGCGCGAGATCGAGCTGCACCGCCAGACCGACGAGGCCCTGCAGACCGCGCGCAGCGTGGCCGAGCAGGCGCGCCAGGTGGCCGAGGCGGCCCAGCGCGCGGCCGACCAGGCCAACCAGGCCAAGAGCCGCTACATCAGCGCCATTAGCCACGAGATCCGCACGCCGCTCAACTCCATCCTGGGCTACGCGCAGCTCATGGGCGAAGACGCGGGCGTGCCGCCGCACCGCAAGCAGGCGGTGCATGTGATCCGCCGTGGCGGAGAGCATTTGTTGTCGCTCATCGAAGGCACGCTCGACATCGCGCGCATCGAGTCGGGCAAGCTCACGCTTGACGTGGCGCCCATGCGGTTTGCCGACGGGCTGCACGAGATGGCCAGCCTGTTCGAACTGCAAGCTGCCGCCAAGGGCCTGGCGTTCACTTTCGATGTGCAAGGCGTGATTCCGGAAGTGGTGCGCGCCGACGACAAGCGGCTGCGCCAGATCCTCATCAACCTGCTGGGCAACGCCGTCAAGTTCACGGCGCACGGCACCGTCACGCTGCGCGTGCGCCATGCGCGCGAGATGGCACGCATCGAGGTGCAGGACACGGGGCCGGGCCTCACGGCCGAGGAAATCGAGCGCATCTTCGAGCCCTTTGCGCGCGGCGGCTCGGGCGGTGGCAGCACCGCTGCCGCACCGGGTGCGGGCCTGGGCCTGACCATTGCCAAGATGCTTACCGCGCTCATGGGCGGCGAGCTGACGGTGAGCAGCACGCCGGGCGTGGGCTCGGTGTTCCATGTCAAGCTGTTCCTGCCCGAGGTGCATGGGGATGCGCTGGGCAAGACCGTGGTGCCCGTGGCTGTGCAAGCCCAGCGCGCCCGCAGAGGGTATGCGGGTGAGCGCCGCCGCATCCTGGTCGTGGACAACGAAGAGCCCGACCGCGAGTTGCTGGTGCAACTGCTCGAACCCCTGGGCTTCGAGCTGCGCCAGGCCGCCAGCGGCCACGATGCGCTGGACCTGCTGGCCACCGGCTACAGGCCCCATGCCATCTTCATGGACCTGGCCATGCCCGGGATTGACGGCTGGGAGACGTTGCGGCGAGTACGCCAGATGCACTTGGTGGGGGTGCGGTGCGCGATCGTCTCCGCCAACGCGTTCGACAAGGCGCTGGACAACGACGTGGACATCCACCCCGAGGACTTCATCGTCAAGCCCGTGCGCCACAGCGAACTGCTGGACTGGCTGGAGCGCCGCCTGGGCCTTCAGTGGCAACACGACGAGGCCAAAGAGGCACCCGCCGGAACTGAACCAACGGCTTCGTCCACCGCGCCTGCGCCCCTCACCTACCCTGATGCCATCGCGCTGTCGGCCTTGGCGCAAGTGGTGGCTTTGGGCTACTACCGGGGCATTCTCAACACCCTGGACGACATTGAACGCAGCCAGCCCGCCCACAGCGCTTTTATCGGCACCATGCGGCAACTGGCCAGGCAGTTCCAGTTCGATGCCATGGGCCAGATCCTGGAGCAGGCGCCCTCGTGATGACCACCGCAAACCTATCCCCTTCCCCGTCCTCTGCAGCGCTGGACCGCGCCGACAGCGATGTGGTGCTGATCGTGGACGACGTGCCCGACAACCTGGCCGTGCTGCACGACGCGCTCGACGAGTCGGGCTACACCGTGCTGGTGGCCACGCATGGCGAGGCCGCGCTACAGCGCGCCGCCCAGGCCCTGCCCGACATCGTGCTGCTGGACGCGATGATGCCCGGCATGGACGGCTTTGAAGTGGCCCGGCGCTTGAAGGCATCGCCCGCCACGGCACACATTCCCATCATCTTCATGACCGGCCTGACCGAGACCGAGCACCTCGTGGCCGCGCTGGAGGCGGGTGGCGTGGACTACGTCACCAAGCCCATTAAGCCGCGCGAGGTGATGGCCCGCATGGGCGTGCACCTGGGCGCGGCGCGCAAGGCCCGGCAGGACGCGCGCCAGGCCCGCGAGGCGCGCAACGCGCTGGATGCCTTCGGCTACGCCAGCATCACCGTGCGCGCGGTGGACGGCCGCATCGTGTGGCAGACCCCGCTGGCGCGCGAGCTGCTGCAAAGCTACTTCGGCGAGGTGGGCCCGGACGGCACGCCCACCGCCTTCGGTCAATGGGCGCCCGAGCCGGTGCAGGCCTGGCTGCGCCGCCACGTGCTGGCCGACAACGCCGCAGAACTGCTGGCCGCATCGCTGGCCGAGCCCCCGCGCCTGGCCGTGGAGCAGGGCGCCCGCAGGCTCACCTTCCGCCTGCACCAGCAGGCCGGCGACAGCGCGGGCGGCGGCGACTGGCTCATCGTGATGCGCGAGGTGTCGGATGCGAAGATCATCGAATCCATGAGCCTGTCGTTCAAGCTCACTGCGCGCGAGGCCGAGGTGCTGTACTGGGTGGTCAAGGGCAAGATCAACCGCGACATCGGCGACATCCTGGGCGCCAGCCCCGCCACGGTCAAGAAACACCTGGAGCGCGTGTTCGCCAAACTCGGCGTGGAGACGCGCACCGCAGCGGCCGGCATGGCGATGAACCGCATCCGGCAATTGCATCCGCAGTTTGAGGGGTAAATATCCAAGTGTTTTTGGCCGCTAGCGCTGGAGGATAAAGCGCTGAAAGCTATCAATTTAGGAATGCTCTGCAGCAGGTTCTTTTCGCCGCCTTCTGCGCCCCCCGTCACGCAGCTATTGGCATCCATGCACGCCTTCAGCGCCCGACGGCTTCCTCCAACTGCTGCTTGTTCATGCGGGACCGCCCCTTGATCCCCTGGCGCTTTGCGTCCTCGTAGAGCTGATCCCGGGTGCGGCCCTGCGGGCCCCGGTGCGAGTTCCTTCCCCCGCGAACGGGCGCGGGCGTGGCGCGCAAGGTCTGGGGGTTGACGGTTTTACTTTCGCCGTGCTGTGCCCGTTCCTTGTTGACCGTGCGGGCCGCGATTTCCTCGGCCGTGCCTTCGTCTTTGCCGCGTTCGAGCAGGCTGTCCTTGATGTGTTGGTACTGGCGTTCGCGTTTGGCGCTCCATAGGGCTTGGGGCATGGCGGGCTCCTTGGTGGGGGCTGGAGAGGAGGGTGGGAGCGCCTGCACAGGGCGCTGGTAGCCAATCTACCCAGTGCGCGCTCCCTGTGCGTAGGCAGCATCGGTGCGCGGCTGTAGGACGCCAGGCAGGGGAACAACGGCGCGGTGCCTGCCGTATCAGGTGTTGTGGCGTTGCCGGTGCGCAGCGCGGCGGCTACGGAGCCACTGCAATGCCACCCAGCCCAGGGCGCCGCCCGCCATGCCTGCCATACACAGCAGGTGCAGTGCAGACAGCGAGATGACCGCGTACAGGCCGTTGGTGTCCGACCACGGCGCCCAAGGCCGGATGTCGAGGTGCATCACGCTGTCAAGCAACACGTGCGAGAAGGTTCCGGCCAGCGCGCTGGCGAGGACAACCTGCGGGCTCCAGCGTTCGCTCTCCTGCAGCCAGGGCATCCGATAGTGCAGCACTTCCTGGTTCCAGCGCCGCAGCAGCGGGCGGCACAGCCAGGGCACCAGCGCTGCGGTCACGCACGCTATTGGCACGGCGCCGAGGTAGGTGTGGGTGGGGCCATGCAGCACGGGGGCGTCGCGCAGCATGCCAACCAGGGGTTCGATGTCCATGGCCAACTGGGCGATGCCGAAAGTCAGCACGCTGAAATGGCGCCCGGCCAGTGCCTTGGCTGCCAGGCCTGCGCCCATGTGAAACGGGGTGAAGGGCATGAGGCGTCGAGGGCTATGGCTATGGCGATGGCGATGGCGCTGGTGCTGGTGCTGGTGCTGGTGCTGGTGCTGGTGCAGCGCGTTGAGTTTATGCCCAGGGGGCTAAAGACTTTTACTCAAAAACAGCTTTGGCGCTTGATAGTCAAGCGCAGACAGCTATCTTTTTTGACAAATCGCGCAGCTGCCCCTGCCGCTCACATCCCCAGCGACTTCAGCAGCGCATCCGTGTCATCCTGCCCCGCAGGTGGCGGCGCGGGCACGGGGGGCGCTTCTTGCGACTGGGCCATCAGCGCGTCGGCGTCCGGCACTTCCTGTGCCTCGAAGTCGTAGAGCTTGATGAACTCGGTGCGGTCGATCGCCAGTTCCAGGTAGAAGATGTTGTTGTTGCTGGTGTAGAAGGTCACGCGCCGGGCTTCGGGCTTGTCCAGGTTGGCGTCCACGCTCAGCATCACCTGCTTGTTCAGCACCAGCATCTTGGGCTGGTTCTGCGTGATGTGGGTCTGCAGCTCGCGGCGCACCTTGCCGGTGAAGTCGCCCACCACCTGGTTCATGAGCTCGCCCATCACGTTGCTCACTTCGTCCGATGTGTAGGAGCTGACCAGGTCGTCCTTGGACATGCCCATGTTCAGCAGGTAGTTGGCATACAGCTCCATCGCGGCCTGGGCCGAGAAGTTGATGATGACCAAGCCCGAGAAGCCGCCATCGAACAGCACAAAACAGCCGATGTCGGGCTTCAGGCAGGTCTTGCTGATGCGCTGCACCATGCCGGAGTAATGGATCTGGCTGTGGGTGGCCACGTTCAGCACCCGGGTAACGGAGTTGCACAGGCTGATCAGCAGGTCTTCGGTGCCGTAGACGGTGGATTTATCGGGGAGGCTCATGGTGTGTGTAGGCATCTGCCAGGAAAAACAACAACAAAACTGCAACGTAGGCAGAGCATAGGCGATGGCGCACCGCGAGGCCAGAGTGCTTTCCGCCCTGGGGCACCCCAGCAACGGGTGTTGGAAGGGTGGTTTGTGGGCGCAGAACTTGCGAGCCGATTGTCCAAGTGCGTACCACGTTTGCGCCTTGGCACCGCATGGGATGCAGCGGATTGACAACCCACCGGGCAGGCGTATCGTGCCTTCCATACCAAAAGAGAGGGGCGTCAGATGGGTGTTGTCTATAACTATGGGCTGGCCGATTTCCAATCGATTGCGGCGGGTGCTGCCGTGCTGGCCAGCGGAGGGGGCGGTAGCTACCGCGACGCCTGTTCGATTCTTCAGGAGCTTGCCGGCCAGGGCTGGAGCGGCACCGTCACGGTGCAGGACTATGACGGCGCCACCAATGCCTGTGTGCTGGCCATCATGGGCTCGCCCGATGCGGCCGACAGCCTCACGCTGTCGGCGGTGCAAAACTCGGTCAGCAACACCGTGGCCGTGATGGAGGCCAGCACGGGGGCCCTGCTGGGCGCCTTGATCCCCGTGGAGATCGGGCCCATCAACTCCCTGGTGCCGCTCATTGGCGCGGCCATGTCGCAGGGCGCGGTCTGGGTGGTGAACGGCGATGGCGCTGGCCGTGCCGTGCCCGAACTGCCCCAGACCACCTACACCGGCGGTGCACAACTGGCGCCGTGCCCCGCCGCACTGGCCAGTGATGCCTCCACCCTGGTGGATCTGGAATCCGCCGTGCTGGGCGCCTCCACCGCAGCGCGCGTGGAAACCCTGGCGGGTGGGGTGGTGGCCGGGTTTGGCGGGTATTCGGGCATTGCCATGTGGCCCTCCAACGCGGGCAACGGTTTTGCGTTGTCGGGCAGCTACATTCCGGGCACGCTGGAGCAGGCGCGGGGGCTGGGGCAGTTTCTGCTGCAGGCCGCCACGCCGCCCGCCACTGCGGCCGTTGCAGATGCCATTGCCCTCATCACCGGCCGCACTGCCCGCGCGGTGGTGACCAATTTTTTCATCACCTCGGTCACGCAGTCCACGTCCAGCGCGTCGCTCGACTCGGGCATCATTCGCCTGGACAACGCGCAGGACCCGAGCCTGAGCACAGAGACCCACTATCTGTACAACCTGAACGAAAATCTCATCATGTACTCGTCTGCGAGCATGACCCCCGACATCATTGCCCCCGACTCCATCTGCTACTACTCGGAAAGCACGGGGCGCGGCTTCTCCAACGCCAGCGACGACCTGGCCCTGTACTTTGATGCCGCCACCGGCAAAAGCACGGGCCAGATGGTGAGCGTGATCGCCGTGCAAACGGCGCTCCAGCTTTACAACACCCCGGGTGTCGTGGCGTCGTTTGCCGCGTTGCTGCGCAATATGGGCTATGCCGGGGCCATGCCGTCGGCCTGAAGAATCAAGGGTTTCGCCGCCATGGGTGATGAAGCAGACCTGAACAAGGAGCGGCTGGAGCTGGTGCTGGAAGCCGCCGGTCTGGACCTGTGGGAGAACGACCTCGTGAGCGGCCAGGTCACCCACAAGGCCACAAAGACGTTCCTGGAGCTGGGCTTCACCCAGGATGAAATTGTGTCGGGCGTGCAGGACATCTTTGGCCTGTTTCATCCCGGTGATTTCGACAGGGTCAAGCAGGCGGTGGCCGACCATGTGGCAGGTATCACGCCGCAGTACCGCGCCGAGTTCCGGTTGCGCTCCAAGGCGGGCGAATGGATCTGGTTTGCCAACTACGGCCGCATCATGGATCGCAACAGCGCTACCCCTGGCAAGCGGCTGATTGGCGTCACCTTCAACATCCATGACCGCAAGCAAAAAGAAGACGAGATCGCCCAGATCAACCAGCAGTTGCTGGAGCAGAACAAGCTGCTGCAAGAACTGAATACCGCCCTGGAGCTGCTGGCCGCCAATGACTCCCTGACCGGCCTGGCCAACCGGCGCACGCTCATGGAGCTGGGCGCCAACGAATGCAAACGCACCGAGCGCTTTGACCACCCGCTGTCGCTGATGGTGGTGGACATTGACCTGTTCAAGGCGGTCAACGACGCCTGGGGGCACCTTGCGGGCGACCGTGTGATCTGCGCCGTGGCCGAGGCATGCGCCGCGCGCAAGCGCAGCGGCGTGGACATCGTGGCGCGCTTTGGGGGTGAGGAATTTGTCATCGTCCTGCCCGAAACCGATGGCGTCAGCGCGTTGCGCGTGGCCGAATCACTGCGCCGCGAAGTGGCCGCGTTGAGCGTGCCCGTCAATGACGAGGGGGCGAACGTTTCTGTCACGGTGAGCATCGGCGTGGCCACGCTGCACAAGGGCTCGGGGCTCGGCTTTGACGAGCTGGTGAACCGGGCTGACAAGGCGCTTTACCGCGCCAAGGACACAGGGCGCAATGCCGTGTACTGCGCCGATGTGCAGCAGGGTGGCGCTGCGGCCGTGCATGTGCTGATCGACCCTGATGAAACCGCTGGCGGCGTGCTGGTGACGTGATTCCGCTTCCCTCGCGATTCGTCCATTCGTCCAGCGTCGCGAAAAAGCTCCTCTAGCGCATCAGTGGCTGCGCGACCCTGGGCGGCTGCAGCGTGTCATATGGGTGTTGCGGAGGGCTCCTGTACCAGCGGCAGCACGGAAGATCTTCAGCATGGAGCAGTATGTGGACAGTGCGATGGTGCATGAGGCGCTGAAGGCCGACTAACCTGGGGTGGAACTTCGGCCCGAGACCCGATCTCCGACATGGACCCGGCGCGTGGTTGGAGAGACCGGTCGGGCCGGATGGTGAATAACCCGCCCCCGACTTTCATGCCGCCACTTTTTTGAATCCCATCTTTTTAAAGGCTCTACCGATGTCCACCTCCAGCGTATTGGCCGGTGCCGCACTGGCCCTCAGCTGCTTCATGCCCGCATTCGCGCAGACACCCGTCAGCGCCAACCCGGACCACGCGCCCATGCTGGCCAGCAGTGACCCGCAGTTGGCCGCCAACAAGCGCCTGGTGTATGACTTCTGGCGCGAGGTGTTTGAGTCCGGCAATGTGGCCTTGGCAGAAAGGTATGTGGCCGAGTCGTATATCCAGCACAACCCCAATGTGCCCAATGGCCGGGGTGCCCTGGTGGGGTTTGTCTCCCGCAGGATTCCTGCCCCACTGCCTGCGCAGGACCGCGTCAAGGCACCCTTGGTCTCCATCACGGCAGAGCGTGATCTGGTGATGTTGAGCTTTGTGCGCGAATACACCGACCCGAAGGACGCCTCGCTCAAATACACCACCACCTGGTTCGACATGTTCCGCATCGAAAACGGCAAGATCGTGGAGCACTGGGATTCGGCGCTGAAGCAGTGACAGGACCGAGCCGGCAGGATCGCCGCTGACAAGCTGCGGCCCCGCGCGTCAGGCGTTTTCAACCCGGCGTTCGGCGTATCCCGCTCTTTCTGGAGCGTGCCCTTGGCGCGGCAGCACCTCGCCGCCCTGAGGCAGCGGACTCCGCCGTTCACTCCTCGCTGGTCCACTCCACCTGCACGCCCAGGCTGCGCAGGTTTTCCACGAAGTGCGGGTGGGCACGGCGGATCGGCGTGGCGTTGCGGATCTCAGAGCGCCCAGGCGTGCTCGCCGCCACCATGAAGAGCGCAATCGCGACGCGGATGATGTAGGGGCTCTCGACCACGGCCGGGCTCAGGGGGTTGCCGCCAAAGGTGACCAGGCGGTGCGGGTCGGACTGGAACACGTGTGCCCCGAACTTCGACAGCTCGCCCGCCCAGCCCAGCGCCCCGTCGTACACCTTGTTCCAGAACAGCGCGTTGCCCTCGGCGCGCACGCCCAGGGCGATGAAGATGGGCAGCAGGTCCACCGGAAAGTACGGCCAGGGCGCAGCCTCTACTTTGGTCAGCACATTGCTGGTGAATGGCGTTTGTACCTTGAGCGGGCCGTCGCAATGCGCGCGCGACCATCCGTCCTTGTGGGTGATCGTGACGCCGAACTTGGCAAACGTGCGGTCGATGAGCGGAAAGTTCTCGGGCGCGCTGTTCTTCACCACCACATCGCCGCCCGTGATCGCGCCCAAGGCGAGGAAGGTCGTGATCTCGTGGAAGTCTTCGTCGAAACGGAACTCCCCGCCACGCAGGGCCGTGCCGCCATGCACTGTGATGCGCGAGGTGCCCATGCCCTCGATGTGCACGCCGATCATGGCCATGAAGCGGCAGAACTCCTGCACATGGGGCTCCGACGCCGCGTTTGTCAGCACCGATGTACCCTCGGCCGTGGCCGCGCATAGTACGAAGTTTTCGGTGGTGGTTACCGATGCATAGTCCAGCCAATGGTGGTTCGCCTGCAGCCGGCCCGCGCTGCGGATCAGCAGCGAGCCCTCGGCCCGTTCCACCGTGCCGCCAAAGCGGCGGAACACCTCCACATGCGGATCAATCTCCCGCACGCCCAGCGTGCAGCCCTTCACGTTGTCCTCCAACCGCGCCACGCCAAAGCGCGCCAGCAGCGGCGGCACCAGCATGATGGACGAGCGCATCTCTTCGGGCAGTCGGTGATGGGCTGCGTCGAAGGTGGTGGCGTGGTGGTGCAGGTCGAGTGTGCCGGTGGCGTGGTCCATCAGCACCTCGCTGCCCAGGGTGCGGAAGATGTCGAGGATCTTGCGCACATCGGTGATGTCGGGCACGCCGAGCAGTCTGAGCGGTTCGTTGGTGAGCAGCGTGGCGCACAGCACGGGCAGCACCGCGTTCTTGTTGGCAGAAGGGGTGATGCGGCCCCGAAGCGGGGTGCCGCCGTGGACGACGAGGTTGGACATGGGTGTATGGGGAAATGAGGGGCCGGCGGGCAAGGCCGCTACTCTAACGGGCCTGCATGGAGGGCTGGGTGTAGGCCGGGCTGCAGGCCGGGGCAGAGGCCGCCCTGCGGCTGTCAAGCGCCCTGAAATTCAGGTGAAAACGGGTTGAAGCGCTTTATTTATATGTGCTGATTGCTATAAAAAACAGAGCATACGGGGATCAGCTCGCTGGGCTTTTTCCCGTGCCCGTCCCCGCCGCCTGATGGATCGCCGCCCGGATTCGCGGGTAGGTGCCACACCGGCACGCGTTGCCGCCCATCGCGGCATCGATGTCGGCATCGCTGGGCTTGGGTGTTTTCTTCAGCAGCGCGCAGGCCGACATGAGTTGCCCGCTCTGGCAGTAGCCACACTGCGCCACATCCAGCACCGTCCACGCGGTGCGCAGGGCCGTGGCTTCAGGGCCTTGCAGGCCCTCGATGGTGGTGATGTCGGCATCGCCCACGGCCGACAGGGGCGTGATGCAGGCTCGCACGGGCTCGCCGTTCAGGTGCACGGTGCAGGCGCCGCACAGGGCCATGCCGCAGCCAAACTTGGTGCCGTTCAGATGCAACTCGCCGCGCAGCACCCACAGCAGCGGGGTGTCGGGTTCGGCGTTGATGGAGATGGCTTTGCCGTTGATGCGCAGGGTGGTGGGCATGGGGTTCCTTAGGCCAGTTTCAGGGGCAGGGCGCGCAGGCGCTGCCCGGTCAGGGCAAACAGCGCATTCGCCACCGCAGGCGCAATCGGCGGCACGCCGGGCTCGCCCACGCCCTCGGGCGGCTCGGCGCTGTCGATGATGTGGGTCTCCACACGCGGGCAGTCAGCCATGCGCAGCAGCGGCAGGTCGTGAAAATTGCTTTGCTGCACCTGTCCATCCTTCAGGGTGATCTCGCCATACAGCGCCGCCGTCAGGCCAAACACCACGGCGCTTTCCATCTGCTGCGTGATCAGGTTGGGGTTGATGGCGGCGCCGCAGTCGATCACGCACACCACGCGGTGCACGCGGATGGCCTTGTCGGCACCCACCGACACCTCGGCCACCTGCGCCACGATGGAGCCGAACGACTGGTGCAGCGCCACACCGCGCGCACGCTTCTCGCCTGCCTCGCCCGGTGCCAGTGGTTTGCCCCAGCCCGCCAGTTCGGCCGCCTTTTTCAGCACTGTCAGGTGGCGTGGGTGTTTTTGCAGCAGCGCTGCGCGGAAGGCCACGGGGTCTTGTTTGGCCGCGTGGGCGGCCTCATCCACAAAACCTTCCTTGAAAAACGCCTGGTGCGAATGCCCTACCGAGCGCCAGAAGCCCACGGGCAGCGGTAAATCGATGATCTCGTGCGCAATGCGCGCATGGGGCCATTCGTAGGGCTGGTCGAAGGCACCTTCGGACGTGGTCTTGTCGGGGCCAGCGCCCGCCAGGCCAAAGGTGCGCACCAGCACCTGCGGCACGATGGCCTGGCCCACGGAGATGTTATGCCACGCCACCAGTTGTCCCTGTGCATCAAACCCGGCCTTGAAGCGGGCCATGCAGGCCGGGCGGTAAAAGTCGTGCTGCGTGTCCTGCTCGCGGGTCCACAGGGTCTGCACGGGCGCACCACCGGCTACCTTGGCAATGGCGGCGGCCTGGCCCACGTAGTCCACCTCCAGCCGCCGCCCAAAGCCGCCTCCCAGCAGCAGCTGGTGCACGGTCACTTTCTCTTCGTCGATGCCCAATGCCTTGGCGGCTGCCATGCGGGCCAGGCCCGGCACCTGGGTAGATGTCCACACGGTGGCGGCCCCGTCCTTGAATTGCACCGTGCAGTTGATGGGTTCCAGCGCAGCGTGGGCCAGGTAGGGCGCGCGATAGTCGGCGGTGAGGGTGGTGGCCGCGCCCTGCATGGCCACGTCCACATCGCCCGCGCTGTGGTAGCCAAAGCCCTTGGCTTCGTCCAGCGCCTGGGCCAGGCGCGCCACCACGGTCTCGCTCGACAGCGTGGCGGCGGGGCCGTGGTCCCATTCCACGGTGACAGCGGCGGCGGCCTTTTTGGCATGCCAGGGTGTGTCGGCAATGACCGCCGCGCCACCGGTGCCCCCGTGGTAAGGCGCCACGGCCAGCACGTGTTTCACGCCCGGCAGCTTCTGGGCGGCGGCTGCATCAAAGCGGGCCACCTTGCCGCCACGGGTGGGGCACATCACCACGCTGGCGTGCAGCAGGCCGGGCGGGTGGGCGTCGATGCCGAACACGGCCGTGCCATCCAGTTTGGACGGCGCCTCGATGCGCGTCAGCGGCTTGCCAATCAGCTTGAACTGCGCGGGTTCTTTCAGCGTGACCTTGCCCGGCATGGGCTGCTGCGCGGCCAGGGCGGCCAGTTCGCCAAACGTGGCGCGCTGGCCGGCCACATGTTCCACCACGCCCGCGTTGGCCGTGCACTCTGCCGCCTGCACGTTCCACTGCGTGGCGGCGGCGCGGATCAGCAGGGCGCGCGCGTGGGCCCCGGCCTCACGCATGGGCAGCCACAGGTCTTTGATGCTGCTCGATCCGCCTGTCATCATCACGCCCACCTCGCGCATGGTCTTGGCTGTCAGCCAGCCCGCCACGGCTTTGATCGATCCGTCGTTGTCGGGGTGGAACGGCAGGCCGTCCACCACGGTGGCCAGGTTGTTGTAGATGTCGTCGATGGGCGCCATCTCCAGCCGCACCTGCGCCCAGTCGGCATCCAGCTCTTCCGCCAGGATGGCGGCCAGACCCGTGTGTGCGCCCTGGCCCATTTCGGACTTGGCCATCATTACCATCACTGTGTTGTCGGCGCCCACCTTGAGCCAGCCGTTCAGCGCTGCCTGCCCGCTGGCGCTGGGCACGGGGGCGGCCGGGTGCAGGCGCTGGCGCGGCGGCATCACGCCCCAGCCAATGACCAGCGCGCCCGCTGCTGCGGCGCCACCAAGGAGCACTGTGCGTCGTTTCACCATGGGGTCATTCCTTCGTGGCGTAGGTTGGCTGGTTGGAGGGCATGCGGGCCCGGTGCAGAGGGCGATGGTTCAAACATCGTAAACCCACGACCGGGATTCCACCGGCACTCCAGGGACTTGATATTTTGGGTATTTTTGGGCGCCAGCGCTTATCCATAGAGCGCTAAAAGCTATTAAATGCATAGCGTTTCGCCTACCCGACACAGCTTCGGTGTGCAGACCCCGGCTGTCTGCAGCCGGGCCGCGGTGTACGCCACCCGGCGTATTTCCCAAGCCGGCCCCGCTCTCCAGAATCCATTCCATCGCCCGATCCGCCACGGCTCCACCACGGAGCCCGCCGGGCGAAGCGGTTTGATTGATTCACTGATTGAAACCACCACCGGAGAAGCACACATGCAACGTCGTTATTCCCTCAAGGCCCTCGCGGCCGTCGCTACGCTCGCTGGCCTGTCTGCGCTGCCAGCCCATGCCCAGGACACGATCAAGGTCGGCATCCTGCACAGCCTCTCGGGCACCATGGCCATCTCCGAAACCGTGTTGAAAGACACCGTGCTCATGGCCATCGACGAGATCAACGCCAAGGGCGGCGTGCTGGGCAAGAAGCTCGAACCCGTGGTGGTGGACCCGGCCTCCAACTGGCCCCTGTTCGCCGAAAAGACCAAGCAGCTGCTCGGCCAGGACAAGGTCTCGGTGATCTTCGGCTGCTGGACCTCGGTGTCGCGCAAGTCGGTGCTGCCCGTCGTGGAAGAAATGAACGGCCTCCTGTTCTACCCCGTGCAGTACGAGGGTGAGGAACTCTCCAAGAACGTGTTCTACACCGGCGCCGCGCCCAACCAGCAGGCCATCCCTGCGGTGGACTACCTGATGAGCAAGGACGGCGGCAGCGCCAAGCGCTGGGTGCTGCTGGGCACCGACTACGTGTACCCCCGCACCACCAACAAGATCCTGCGCGCCTACCTCAAGTCCAAGGGCGTGAAGGATTCCGACATCGACGAGAAGTACACGCCGTTCGGCCACTCTGACTACCAGACCATCGTTGCCGACATCAAGAAGTTCAGCCAGGGCGGCAAGACAGCCGTGGTCTCCACCATCAATGGCGACTCCAACGTGCCCTTCTACAAGGAACTGGGCAACGCGGGCCTGAAGGCCAAGGACGTGCCGGTCGTCGCCTTCTCCGTGGGCGAGGAAGAACTGCGTGGCGTGGACACCAAGCCACTGGTGGGCCACCTGGCCGCCTGGAACTACTTCCAGTCCATCAAGAGCCCCGAAAACACGGCCTTCATGAAGAAGTGGGCGGACTACGCCAAGGCCAAGAACATCGCCGGCCACAAGGACAAGCCACTGACCAACGACCCGATGGAAGCCACCTACATCGGCATCAACATGTGGAAGCAGGCGGTCGAGAAGGCCAAGAGCACCGATGTGGACAAGGTGATCGCCGCCATGGCCGGCCAGACCTTCAAGGCACCGTCGGGCATCGTCAGCAAGATGGACGAGAAGAACCACCACCTGCACAAGAGCGTGTTCATCGGCGAGATCAAGGCCGATGGCCAGTTCAACGTGGTGTGGAAGACGCCCGGCCCGGTCAAGGCCAAGCCATGGTCTCCTTACATCGAAGGCAACGACAAGAAGAAGGATGAGCCGGACGGCAAGACGAGGCTGTGATTCGGTACACCCCCCTGAGGCGCTTGCGCGCCTTCACCCCCTCTCTCACGCTTGCGCGTGGGAGGGGGGACGCCGCCAGCGCGGCGGGGCGGCCCTTGCGCGGCGGCCCTCGCTTCTAGATCGCGCGTGCTTTGCGGCCCACTGCTTTTCACACAGCTCTCGTCATGCTTGCTTCCATCTTTTCTCGCTTGATCGCCTGCCTGCTGTTGTGCACAGCGGTGCAGGCGCACGCGCTCACGGCTGAGGCTGCGCGGGCCATGGCGGCGGGTGATACCGATGACCGGATCGCCGCGCTGCAGAAAGCCATTGCCACGCCCGACGAGGCCACGTTGGCGTTTATCCGCGCGATGGGTGACGACGCCGTGAAGATCGCAGGCGACAAGGCCATCGTGATCAAGGGCGACAAGGGGCTGGACCCCGTGACCGGCGCCGAAGTGCCGGTGCCCGACGACGCCGAAGACATCGTCAACAACAACCGCATGCGCGGCGAGTTCGACACCGCATTGGCTTCGCTCCAGCTGATGTCCACCGACATTGCACAGCGCCGCAGCGCCATCGAAGCGCTGCGCGAAGAGACGGACGAGGCCCGCCTGCCGCTCGTCGAAAAGGCGCTTGCCGCCGAGCAGGATGTGGCCCTGAAGGGACGCCTCACCAGCATCCGCGCGCGCATCCTCCTGAGCAGCAGCGATGCCGCCAAGCGCCTGGAAGCTGCACAGCACCTCGCGACCAGCGGGAACCCCGCCACGCGCTCCGTGCTGCTGGAGCAGCTGCGCAGCGAAGAAGACCCCAAGGTCAAGGCCGCCCTGCAGGCGGCACTCAAGACGGTGGAAGACAGCCTGCAATGGGGCGAGCGACTGGCGGCGATGTTCACGGGCATCAGCCTGGGCTCCATCCTGCTGCTGGTGGCGCTGGGCCTGGCCATCACCTACGGCCTGATGGGCGTGATCAACATGGCCCATGGCGAGCTGATGATGATCGGCGCCTACGCCACGTATGTGATGCAGGGCATCTTCCAGAAGTATTTCCCTGGTGCCTTCGACTGGTACCTGGTCGCCGCCGTGCCCGCTGCCTTCATGGCGTCAGCGCTGATGGGCGCGGTGCTGGAGCGCAGCGTGATCCGCTTTCTGTACGGCCGGCCGCTGGAGACCTTGCTGGCCACCTGGGGCATCAGCCTGATGCTGCAGCAGCTGGTGCGCACCGTGTTCGGCGCGCAGAACGTGGGCGTGGAAAACCCCTCGTGGATGAGCGGCGGCGTGCAGCTCATGGAGAACCTGCAGCTGCCCTGGAACCGCGTGATCATCGTGGCCTTTGCACTGGCGGTGCTGGGCGGCGTGGCCTTTCTGATCAGCAAGACGCGCCTGGGCCTGTTCGTGCGCGGCGTCACGCAAAACCGGCCCATCGCCTCGTGCATGGGCGTGAACACGGCGCGTGTCGATACCTACGCCTTCGCGCTGGGCTCCGGCATCGCGGGCCTGGCGGGCTGCGCGCTCAGCCAGGTGGGCAACGTGGGGCCGGACCTGGGCCAGGGCTACATCGTCGACTCGTTCATGGTGGTGGTGCTCGGCGGCGTGGGCCAGCTGGCCGGCACCGTGTATGCCGCGCTGGGCCTGGGCGTACTCAACAAGTTCCTGGAAGGCTGGACGGGCGCCGTGCTGGCCAAGATCGCCGTGCTGGTGTTCATCATCATCTTCATCCAGAAGCGGCCGCAGGGCATCTTCGCGGTGAAGGGCCGTACGGCGGATTGAGACCGTTATGACTACCCCTGCTATCCAACTCCCCGCACCCGCTCCGCTGCTCACCCGCAGCGGCTGGTCGGCCTTCATCGTGGCGCTCATCGTGGTGTGCGCCGTGGCCCCCGTGCTCAACCTCTGGGTGCCGGCCGGCAGCCCGCTGCACCTGTCCGACTACGCCGTGGCGCTGCTCGGCAAGATCATGTGCTACGCCATCTGCGCGCTCGCCATGGACCTGATCTGGGGCTACACCGGCATCCTGAGCCTGGGCCACGGCCTGTTCTTCGCATTGGGCGGCTACGTGATGGGCATGTACCTCATGCGCCAGATCGGCCGCGACGGCAATTACAAAAGCGACCTGCCCGACTTCATGGTGTTCCTCGACTGGAAGGAGCTGCCCTGGCACTGGATGCTGTCCGACAGCTTCGTCGCCACGTTGTTTCTCATTGTGGCGGTACCGGGCGTGATCGCGTTTGTGTTCGGCTACTTCGCGTTCCGCTCGCGCATCAAGGGTGTGTACTTTTCCATCATCACGCAGGCCATGACCTACGCGGCCATGCTGCTGTTCTTCCGCAACGAGACGGGCTTTGGCGGCAACAACGGGTTTACCGATTTCAAGCGCATCCTGGGCCAGCCGATTGCCACGCAGAACATGCGCATGCTGCTGTTCGTGATGACGGGCGTCACGCTGCTGGTGTTCTTCCTGCTGGCGCGCTGGCTGGTGCGCAGCAAGTTCGGCCGCGTGCTGCAGGCGGTGCGTGATGCCGAAACGCGGGTCATGTTCTCGGGCTACTCGCCGCTGCCTTACAAGCTCACCATCTGGACCATCAGCGCCATGATGTGCGGCGTGGCGGGCGCGCTGTACGTGCCCCAGGTCGGCATCATCAACCCCGGCGAGATGAGCGCCGCCAACTCCATCGAGATCGCGGTCTGGGCCGCAGTGGGCGGCCGCGCCACGCTGATCGGCCCCATCGTCGGCGCCTTCATCGTCAACGGTGCCAAGAGCTGGCTCACCGTGACTGCGCCGGAGTTCTGGCTGTATTTTCTGGGCGCGCTGTTCATCGCCGTGACGCTGTTCCTGCCCGATGGCGTGGTGGGCCTGGTGAAGAAGCTGAAGAAAAACAAGAAGACTGAAGGAGCCGCGCCATGACGCCCGATCTGATGGACGAAGGCGCAAGGCGCATTCAGGCCAAGCTGGCACCCGCTGCGCTGGGCCAGACCGAATCCGGTGGCCGTGCCGCAGGTTTCTCGCGCATCGCCACGCCCGGTGAGGTGGACATCACCCACGGTCGCATCCTGTACCTGGAAGATGTGAACGTGAGCTTTGACGGCTTCAAGGCCATCAACAACCTAAGCCTGGACATCGCACCCGGCGAGCTGCGCTGCATCATCGGCCCCAACGGCGCGGGCAAGACGACGATGATGGACATCATCACTGGCAAGACGCGGCCGGACAGCGGCACGGTGTACTTCGGCTCGACCATCGACCTGTTGCGCCACAACGAGCCGGAGATCGCGAGCTTGGGCATAGGCCGCAAATTCCAGAAGCCCACGGTGTTCGAGCAGCTCAGCGTGTTCGAGAATCTGGAGTTGGCCTTGAAGACGCACAAGGGCGTGAAGTCGAGCATGTTCTTCCGGCTGGATTCCGCGCAGTCGGACCGGCTGGCGGAGATCCTGCACACCATTCACCTGGCCGACAGCGTGGCGCGCATGGCAGGTAACCTGAGCCATGGGCAAAAGCAGTGGCTCGAGATTGGGATGCTGTTGATGCAGGACCCCAAGTTGCTCTTGCTGGACGAGCCCGTGGCGGGGATGACGGATGAGGAAACGGCGCGCACGGCAGAGCTGTTTCTGACGCTCAAGGGCAAGCACTCGCTGATGGTGGTGGAGCACGACATGTCGTTCATCCGCACCATTTCGGAGATCGTGACGGTGTTGTGCGATGGGGCCGTGCTGGCGCAGGGCACGCTGGACCAGGTGCAGGCGGATGAGCGGGTGATTGAGGTGTATCTGGGGCGGTGATGGATGCTGCCTGCTCTCTTTTCTTGGCGGGCGGTGCGCTGTTGCGAAGGGCGGGGGCGGGACGACTCTCGGAATCCGAACTCAGTACAGGCGCACCAAATGCTTCTAAATTAATAGCTGCTAGCGCTTGATGGATAAGCGCCAGAGGCCAAAAAAGCTCCAAATACCATGCTCACCGTCCAAAACATCAACCAGTATTACGGCGGCTCCCACATCCTGCGTGATGTGAGCCTCTCCGCGCAGGCCGGCAAGGTCACCGTCCTGCTCGGGCGCAACGGCGTCGGCAAGACCACGCTGCTCAAAAGCCTCATGGGCCTGGTTCCTATCAAGAGCGGGGGCATCACGTTCGACGGCAAGCCCATCGACAAGACCACGCCGTACGACCGTGCCCGCGCAGGCATCGGCTTTGTCCCCCAGGGCCGCGAGATTTTTGGCCGCCTCACGGTGGAAGAAAACCTGCGCATGGGCCTGGCCTACAAAAGCGGTTCCACCCCCGTGCCGCCGCACCTCTACGAGCTGTTCCCTGTGCTCAAGCAGATGCTCAAACGCCGTGGCGGCGATCTTTCCGGTGGGCAGCAGCAGCAGCTGGCGATTGCCCGGGCGCTGGCGCCAGGGCCGCGCCTGCTGATCCTGGACGAGCCCACCGAAGGCATCCAGCCGAGCATCATCAAGGACATCGGCCGCGTGATCCGCATGCTGGCCGACAAGGGGGAGATGGCCATCCTGCTGTGCGAGCAGTACTACGACTTTGCGCAGGAGCTGGCCGACGAGTACCTGGTGATGGAGCGTGGCGAGGTCATCGCGAGCGGCCCTGGCAGCGAGATGGAGGCCAAGGGCATTCGCAACCTCGTCGCGATCTGAAGCCGTACCCCCTGAGTCGCCTGCGGCGCCTTCCCCCCGCTCTCGCTGCGCAGGAGGAGCACGCACCCCATGGCCTGGCACAGCCAGTTCCACGGGTGCCCTGGCGAGGGGCGTGCCAGTTTCAGAGAGCTGAAGGCAATGCGACGGCGGGGGAAGGTGCTTCCATCGCCTCCACCAGCAGCCGGGTGAAGGTGTCCTGCAGCGGCGAGGTCGTCGCGCTGGTCACCGTTGCGATGCCCAGCTGGTAGGCGATGCGGGGCCTGAACGGGCGCGACGTGATCGCCTCGTACGGGCAGTGCTGCGCCAGCAAGGCGTTCACGATCGAGACCCCGAGCCCTTGGGCCACGTGGGCGCAGGCCTCGCTGATGGAGTGCACCTCCAGCGCCACGCGCGGCTGCACGCGCCGTTGGCGAAAGGCCATGTCGATGTCGTGGCGGATCTGCCGCTGGCGCCCCAGCAGGATCAGGCTGACGTCGATCAGGTCGGTGGGGCTGACCTCTGCCAGGCCTTCGAGTGCATGGCCCCGGGGCATGATGCACACGGCTTCGGAGTCCAGGCTGGCGCGGGTGCTCAGTCCCTGCATCTCCATGGGCAGGCGCACGAGGCCGATGTCCGCATCGCGGCTCAGCAGTGCGCGCTCGGTGTCGTTGTACGAGCCTGACAGCACCTCCAGCACCACGTCCGGATGGGCCTGCATGAAGCGCTTGGCCAGCACCGGCATGAGCGTGGTGGCCAGCGTGCTGGGCACCGCCACCTTCAGCAGGCGCCGCTTGAAGCCGCCCAGGCGCAACTGCTCGGCATGGCGGCGAAAGCACTGCGCCGAATCCATCAACACCTGGGCGTCGTGCAGCAGCGCATGGGCTTCGGCCGTGGGGCTCAGGCGGCCCTTTTCGCGCACGAACAAACGCAGGGCCAGGTCCTCCTCCAGCTGCGCCAGCAAGCGGCTGATGGCGGGCTGCGACAGCCCCATGCGCTCGGCCGCGCCGGTGGTGGAGCCGCTGAGCATGATGGCCTGGAAGGCCTCGAGTTGCTTGAAGTTCATGGGGTGGAAAAGGGGCAGACGTTCGGGTATGCAGGCAGCCGGCCTGCATCTTTGCACTGCTGCCACGCCAGCGCAAACCTGCGGTCTATTGCATAGGGTCATCAGCGTTCGTCATAGCGTTGTGGCCGAGCACCTCGCTCCACAGAATCGGCGGCGTCATCAGCCAACCTGGCACCACCCCTTCAAGGAGCAAGATTTCATGAGGCGCTCATTTCCCTTCGCGCTGGCCGCCTGCGGCCTTTCCGTTTCGGCGGCGGTACCCGCTGCCGCACAGGACCTGCAGGTCTATGGCCAGGTGCGGCTCACCGTCAACAACGTGAAGACCGGCAACGCCGGCTCCGTCACGGAAGAGCGCGACAACGCATCCCGCCTGGGCTTTCGGGGCAAGGAAGACCTGGGCGATGGCCTGGCCGCACTGTTCGGCCTGGAGATGGGGCTCGAAGCCGACTCCGGCGCCGCCACCACGCCAGCGTTTCGCAACAGCTACGCCGCCCTGCGCGGTGGCCTGGGCACGGTGGCGCTCGGGCGGCTCGACTCGGCCAACCCGACCGGATCGCCGCTGTACTCGCAAGTCACGCGCATCACCTCGTTCGCCGCCAACGACGCCGGGGCCACGGCCATCGGCACCTCCATCCTGAACGCGCGCAACCGCACGTCCAACGCCATCGGCTACCAAAGCCCCACCTGGGGCGGCGTCAACCTGCGGGCGCGCTACTACCTGCGCGGCGACGCCAAGACGCCCGAGCAGGAAAACGGCGCCAAGTCGCTGGACCTGGGCCTCAACTATGCCGACGGGCCCTGGTCGGCAGGCATCGGCTACGGCAAGGACACGCGCCCGGGCGGACTGCTGGCCAACGAGTTCTCCAGCAAATGGCAGGCCGGCATGCGCTACGACTTCGGCGCGATCGAGCCCTATGTGCTGCTGGGCCGCGATACGTACGCCAGGGCGTCGGCGACCACGCGCGCCGATGTGGACTACTGGCTGGTGGGCACGCGCTTTTCGGCCGACCAGCACGCCATCGTGGTCAACGTGATGCAGCGCGATGTGCAGGCGTCGCTGCGCGGCCTGCGCAAGCGCCAGCAGGTAGCCTATACGTATGCCCTGTCCAAACGCACCGAGCTGCAGGCCTTCATCGACCGCGACGGCATCGATTCGAGCCGCAGCAATGTGTCCGTGCGCGCCATCGGCGCAGGAGTTCGCCATGATTTCTAGAACGACCACCAACCCTGCAGCCCCGCGCCGCCGCTTCGTGCTGTGCACGCACCACCGGCTGGTGGCCGGCCTGGCGTGGTTGGCACTGATGCTGGCGGCGCCGCAAGCCGCCCATGCCGCCGAGTTCCCCGAGAAGCCCGTGCGCATCGTGATTCCGTTTCCGGCAGGGGCAGCTGCGGACACGGCCATGCGTGTGGTGGCACGCAAGATGTCGGACCTGTGGCGGCAACCTGTCGTCATTGACAACCGGCCCGGTGCGCACGGCTTTCAGGCGGTCACTTCGGCGCCCGCAGACGGGTACACGCTGCTGATGGGGGCTGGTTCGGGCATGGTGACGGCGCCGCTGCTGTCCAGCAAGCTCTCGTACAACCCGTCGCGTGATTTTGTGCCCGTGGGACGGGTGGTGATCAACGTGCCCATCCTGACCACACACCCGAGTCTGCAGGTCCGCACGGTCCAGGAACTCATTGACCTGGCCCGCAAGAGCCCGGGCACGTTGAACTACAGCACCAGCGGCAATGGCAGCCCCGGGCACCTGTCGATGGAGATGTTCCAGGCCGCCACGGGCACGCGCATGGTGCAGATTCCCTACAAGGGAGGCGGCCCCGCCGTGAACGAACTGGCGGGGGGCCACGTGCAGCTGGGCATCAACGCCGTGCCCAGTGTGGCGGCGCACATCCGGTCTGCCAAGCTCGTGCCCCTGGCGGTGGCAAGCGCCAAGCGCTCGCGGGCATTCCCCCAGGTGCCAACGATGGCCGAGGCGGGCCTGAAGGATTTCGAGTACGACATCTGGTACGCCCTGTTCGCCCCCACGGGCACTCCCTCGGATCTGGTCCACAAGATCAGCAAGGTGCTCAAAAGCGCGTTGGTCGATGCCGAGGTGGCCAGCCTGCTCGTGGCCCAAGGAGCTGAGCCTGCGCCCACCACACCGCAGGAGCTTGCACGCTTCATGCAGGACGACACTGCGCGCTGGGCCAAGCTGGTCAAGGAACGCAACCTCAAGCTCGATTGAGTGGGCCAGTCCATGAACACAATGACGATCTCAATGGCTGCCCAGTCAATGGCTACACAGAGCGGCGTGACCCGGCACACCCATTGGGTGGCCATGCGCGACAGGGTTCGCCTTGCCACCGACGTGTACCTGCCCACGGCCACTGCACACACACTGCCCGTGCTGCTGGAACGAACGCCCTATGGCAAGGATGCCGAGACCCGGCGCGAGCGCACGGCGGCCAACCCTGCTCCCATGCGGCGCGGCGAAGTGGCCGCCCGTTTTGCCCAGGAAGGCTACGCCGTGGTGGTGCAGGACTGCCGTGGGCGCTTTGACTCGGAGGGCCAGTTCACCAAGTACCTGGGCGAGGCCCACGACGGTGCCGATACGATGGAATGGATCATGGCGCAGCCCTGGTGCAACGGCCAGGTTGGCACCTATGGCCTTTCGTATGCCGCCCATACACAGACCGCACTGGCCAGCCAGCGGCCCGCTGGGTTGAAAGCCATGTTTCTTGAATGCGGCGGCTTTGCCAATGCCTACCGAGGGGGCATCCGCCATGGCGGGGCTTTCGAGCTCAAGCAGGCGGTTTGGGCGCTGCGCAATGCGCGCAGTGGTAGCAACCACATCAGCGAGTCCGCTCGAAGGGCGCTGGATGAGGCTGACATTGGAGCCTGGTTTCAGCGGCTGCCCTGGTCCCGGGGAGATTCGCCGCTGCAATGGGCACCCGAGTACGAGGACTATCTCTTCGGGCAATGGGAGCGTGGCACCTTCAGCGACTACTGGCGCCAGCCCGAGCTGTATGCGGCCGGTCGCTACGAAGCGTTTGACGGCCTGGCCGTCATGCTGATGTGTGGCTGGTGGGACCCCTATGCGCAGACCACGACCGACAACTATCTGGGCCTTTCACAGCGCCCGGATTGCAAGGCGCGCATGGTGCTGGGCCCCTGGACGCATGGCGAGCGCAGCGTCCCTTACGCCGGCGACGTGGATTTTGGGAACGCAGCGGTGCTCGATGGCACGCTGGCCGATGACTACGTGGGAATGCGGCTGGCGTGGTTCAACCATTGGCTCCGGGGACAGCCGTTGCCCAAGGGGCAGGAAGATGCCGTGCGTTACTTTCGCATGGGCGGGAGCTCTGGGCTGCGCACGCCCGAGGGCCGGTTGGACCATGGTGGAGCCTGGCGCAGTGCCACCGGTTGGCCGGTGCCAGGTACCAGCTTCACCCCCTGGTACCTGTGCCCGCAGGGAGTGTTGTCCGAGGTGGTGCCCGAGCAGGAAAGCAAGGCCACCTTCGAGTTCGACCCGGAGCGCCCGGTGCCCACCATCGGCGGTTCCATCACGTCGGGAGAACCCTTGATGGTGGCTGGCGCGTACGACCAGCGCACCGGCGAGGGCATTTTTGGCACGCAGGAACCCTTTGGGCCGCTGGCGGACCGGGACGACGTGCTGGTGTTTCAAACGCCGCCACTCGATCAGGATGTGGAGGTGACAGGCCCCATCACGATCGAACTGTGGGTGTCGTCCACTGCGCCAGACACCGATTTCACAGCCAAGCTGATCGACCAGTACCCGCCCAGCCACGACTACCCGCTGGGGTACGCGATGAACCTGACCGACGGAATCCTGCGCTGCCGCTACCGGCATTCTTGGGAGCAGCCCGGGATGATGGAGCCAGGGACGGTGGTGGAAATCACGATCGAGCCCATGCCCACCTCCAACCTGTTTCGCAAAGGCCACCGTATCCGGCTTGACGTCTCCAGCAGCAACTTTCCTCGGTTTGATGTCAACCCCAATACCGGGGCTCCCGAGGGCAGTGCCGGGCCTCGAAAGCTTGCGCGCAACAGTGTTCACATGGGGCCAGGGTGTCCGTCCCGCGTGATGTTGCCGGTGTTGGTGGTGCCCGAGTGTCCAGCCTGGTAACGAGGGTCTTGGGGCAGGGATGGCCTGAGCGGAGCATTGCTTGCTTTGGCCGCCCACGGGCGAGCCCGCAGGCAGCGCAGGTAGCTCAGTGATCCCGCAACACGCCCTGCGGAGTCGTGCGTGGGCCGGGCTGTTCACCTGCTGGCAGGCGAGGGGGCCGCACCACGCCAGCGCGACACACTCTCCATGATCAGCACCGTGCACAGCACCCATGTACCGGCGAGCAACCAGCCTGCCAGCACATCGCTGGCGTAGTGCACCTGCAGCACCACGCGGCTCCATCCCGTGGTGAAGATCAGGGCGCCAGCGGCCATCGCGGCGGGCAGGTGCCAGGCGCGCGGCAGCAGCCGCGTGGCCAGATAGGCCAGCATGGTGTAGGCCGTCATGGACGCGCTGCTGTGCCCGCTGGGAAAACTGAATCCATCCTCCTGCGCGATGCCGTGAACATGTTCGGGTCGCACGCGTTCAAAAAGCGCTTTGAGGATCTTGGTCAGTGCACCGTTCCCTGCCAGGGCCACCAGCCAGCCGGTGGCCAGCAGCCGGTGCTGGCGCACCCATAGTGCCACCGCCACCACCACCGCGGCCCCTGTGAGCACCCATGAGTCACCCATGTGGGTCAGGGCTGCAAACCAATTCAGCATGGCCGTGTCCGCCTGGGCGCGCAGGCCAGCGGCAATGGCATCGTCCAGCGCACCCCAGTGGCCCCCTGTGCGCCCGCTTTCGGCCAGCTCGGCCATCGTGGCGCCCGCCAGTACCAGCGCGCCAGCGCTGGCGCCCACGGCGGCCACCACCACCCCGTGCGCCCGCGCTGGCAAAAAACGGCGCAGCGGCGGGCTGTGGCGCCGCACCGTGCGCAAGCCGCTCAGTGCCAGCGCACCCCACAGGGCCGCAGCCACCACGCCTGCCAGCCACCATTCCAGGGGGTGGCTCGCCAGCAGCGCTCCCAGCTCGGGAAGTTCCATTGTTGTCATTGGCATCGGTTGTCAGCGGCTTTCATCGTCCAGATTGTCTCGACCCTTAAGGGAATCGGGCGTTGTACCGGAGTTCCCTACATCCTGCCAAAGCACAGGTGTATCGCGCCCCTGTGCGACGGGGCGCCATGGGGACGTCTGTCGGCAACCTCTGACAGGGCAAGGGCGCAGCTGCTGGCTGCGGTACGAGGTCAGTTGGGCGACCATTCAGTCCATTGCATTACAAAAATCAGGACGGCGAGAGGGTCTGCCGGGTGCAACCCGTTCCCGGCAATTTCCCGCCGCTTCCTGACACCGCTACCGAACCATGACCCCTTCCGAGCATCCCCATCCCGTCCGTCCCCACGGTCCCATCCATCTGGTGGTGCCCAAACGCCCGGGTGCGGATCTGGATCTGCTGCGCGCGAAATTGGAGGGTGTGCCCGCCCTGCAAGAGCACAACGTGGTCTGGCATGTACCCGACCAGCGGGGCGACATCGTGCAGCTGGCGCGCGACGCTGCGCAGGCGGCCCTGGCCGATGGTGGCCTGGTGGTGGCGGCCGGGGGCGACGGAACGATCAATGCGGTGGCCTCGGCGGCGCTGTGGGCGGGCGTGCCGCTGGGCGTGGTGCCGATGGGCACGTTCAACTACTTCAGCCGTGAACATGGCCTGGCCCTGGACCCTGAAACCGCTGTGCAAGACATGCTGCAGGCGCTGCGCGATGGAGACCTGCGCCCGGTGCAGGTAGGCTTTGTCAACCGGCGCATGTTTGTCGTCAATGCCAGTGTGGGCCTGTACCCCAAGCTGCTGGCCGACCGCGAAATGGCGTCGCGCCGTTTTGGCCGTTCGCGCTGGGTGGCCGTGGCGGCCGCGGTGTGGAGCATGTTCCGCCCCTCGGCAGGCCGCCGCTGGCGGGTGGTGATGAAGACACACCGTGGTGCCCAGGCCCAGCAGGAAGAGCATCTTGTCACGACACTGTTTGTGGGCAACAACCCGTTGCAGCTCGACCGCATGGGTTTGCCACAGGCACAAATGGTGGCCGACGGTGGAAAGCTCGCTGTGGTGATGCTCAAGCCGCAAGGCCGATGGGCCATTGCGCGCACGGTGTGGAATGCGGCCACGGGGCAGCTGCACAAAGACAATGCCGTGGTCAGCATGGCCTGTACCGAGCTGACCGTGACCCCAGCCAGCTGGCGCCCACCCCAGGTCAAGCTGGCGTTTGACGGGGAGCGTGAATGGATGGCCCCACCCCTGCATTTCCGCCTGAGCGAGCGGCCGCTGTGGCTGGTGGCACCCACGTTGTTGATGCGTGATGATGCGCCCCAGGCGCAGTCCGATGAGGCACGAGCCCATGCGTTTGTGCCCGCTCCGGCAGAAGGCCTGCTGCCCGCTTGACGCAGCATTGTCAACCCTCGCAGAAAGCACCGATGACCGTTTTGATGCACCTGTCGGATCTGCACTTCGGTGCACACGATCCAGCGGTGTGTGCGGCCGCACAGCGGCTTGCGCAGCGGCTGGGGGTGGCGATGGTGGTGGTGTCGGGGGACCTTACCCAGCGCGCCACGGCCCTGCAATTTGAGCAGGCCGCGCGGTTTGTGCAGGGCCTGCATGCCCGCTCCAATCTGGTGCTGGCGGGCAATCACGACCTGCCTTTGTTTGCCTGGTGGATGCGCTGGGGCAGGGCCTATGAGCGGTATGCGCAGCAGTTCGGCATCGACCAGGAGCCCGTGCGGCAAATGGGCGCCTTTTACGTGGTGGGCGTCAACACCACCCGCGCCTGGCGGCACGAGCGGGGTAGCCTTTCGTCGGCACAGATCGATCATGTGGCCATGCTGCTGGCGCGTGCGCCGCCGGACGCCTGGCGCATTGTGGCCAGCCACCATCCCCCTGGTGTCCCGTGACCCCACCGACCGCGCACACCGGCCCCACCGGGCGGATGAAGCGGTGCAGCGCTGGCGCACGGCGGGCGCCCAGATGCTGCTGTCGGGCCACGTGCATGAGCCGGGCGTGCTGCAGCCGTTGCCGGGCCTGTGGGCCTGCCGCGCCGGCACGGCGGTATCGCACCGACTGCGCCACGGCAGCCCCAACAGCCTGGTGGTGTTGACCGTGGAGGCATCGGGCACTGCGGTGGGAGGCTGGGCCCGCTATGCCGCGCGCTGGGACTACGACCAAGCGGCGGGAGAGTTTGTGTGTGTGTTGCGGCAGGCGGTGGGGGCGCTGTGAGTAGCTGGTGCCGGGCACTGCCACTCAAAAAAAGGGGCGCCCGAAGGCGCCCCAACCTTGGGACTCTCAGCAGATATTTCCGAAAAACAGCTCAGAAGCGGTGGCGCACCCCCACGGCAAAGCTGGTGCCTTGCGCGCTCACCACCGAGGGCGGCGCGGGCAGCGTGCGGGTTTGGGTGCTGTCGCGCATCACCATGGCATACAGGTCGGTGCGTTTGGACAGGAAATAGTCGTACCCCACGGTGAATACCCTGCGCTCCACATTGCCACCTGCCAGCGTGGCGGGTACGGGGCCCACGGTGTCTCCCGTGCGGCGGGCGGCGTAGCCCGCCAGCACGCGGCCAGCGCCCACGGGCATAGAGGCGCTGACGTCCCACACGCGGTACGACACGTTGAGCGGCGTGGTGGCCGTGCCCCGGTTCTCGATGCGGCCCACGTGGGCGAACAGCTTGACCACCTCGAAGTCGTACGACGCCGCCAGTTGCCACGCGCGCGTGTTGTTGGCCGAGGTGCCGTCCGCAAAAGTGGTGGGATTTTTCTGAACGCTCTGCCATGCCAGTGACGCTGCCATGGGCCCTTGGGCGTAGGCCAGACGCGCAGCGCTGTTGCCGCCGCCCTGGCCTTCCGAGATGGAATGCGCCACCGACCCGTTGAAGCCCGCGAAGTGGGGGCTGTCGTACACCACGGAGTTGGCCCAGGCGGTGCCACCGGTCAAAGGGCCACCGATGAACGTGGTGAGGTTGAGCGGCCCGAACACGGTGGAGTCGCCAAACGCGTTGGACGTGATGGCGTTGAGGAACAGCAGCGACGTGACGTTGCCTGCGCGCACGCGTCCCCAGCGGGGGTGGGCCAGACCCACCCAGGCGGCGCGGGAGAACACCGGGTCTGCGGCCACGCTCACGGGCGCTGGCAGGGCATCACTGCGCCCGGTGGCTCCAGAGTCATTGCGCACAAAGGAGGAGAGTTCGAACTGGGCCGACAGTCCGTCCCCCAGGTCTTCATTGCCACGCACGCCCCAGTGGCTGGTGGACATGCCGCCGCCGTCCAGCTTGGTCACGGCGCGGTCCTGTGCATTCACGCCGCCTGCGGGGCTGGCGAAGCGGCCCACCGCAGCGTCCACCAGGCCATAGAGCTGCAGGCCGGGCCCCTGGGCGGGCGGGGCGGGCTGGGCGTGTGCGGCCAGGGCTGCGGTGGAAAGTGTGGCAGTGCCCAGGGTGCGCGCCCACAGGCGGTGGCAGGCCACAGGTCGGGAAAGAAGGGAGAAATGGCGGGGTGTCATGGTGTCTTTCGGTTCGTAGGTCGGGAAAGCCGGCGCGAACGGGCCCACGGCGCAGCCGCAGGCGGCTGTTCCGAAACGGGCGGGTTCGGCAGGGCGGGGCTATTCAGCGTCTTGTGAACGCTGCAAGGGGGCGGCTAGGGTGCGCCGGTCTGGCGTGCCGATTCCGCTGGGGTGGCGGTGGTGCGCTGGCCTTTGCGCACCCGGGGGCGGGTGGCTGGGGCGTGGATACGGGCGATGTGGGTCATGCGGGGCTGGCGCATGGGGCGAATGCGGGAGGGGCGGGCGGCCGTGGAGCCGAGTCAGTGCACCGCACCGCCACAGGCACCACGCATGCCCTGCGCCACAAAGCGCACCAGCAGCGGGCCGGCTGCGGCCTCGTCGCCGGGCTGGTTCTGGCCGTAGGACAGGCGTTCGATGCGTTGGTCGTTCACGTGGTGCAGCAAGGCCCCCAGTGCGAACTGGTAGCACCAGGCGGCCTGGCTGCGGGTGGCCTGGGGCAGGGCGGCGGCAATGGCGTCGATGAAGGCGTGGGCCAGCGGGTCGAACAGCTCGCGGATGATGGGCTCGTCTTCTTCCAGGTGGTCGTTCATGCCACGCGACAGCAGGCGCAGAAAGTGGTGGCCCGCAGGCTGGCGGGCCACCTCCAGCACGGGCAGCACGAAGGCCTTGACGATTTCCTCCAGCAGCTGACCGGGTGGGGCCGCCTGCTGGGCTTGGGCCAGTGACTGCAGCCGCACGTCGATGTAGCCGGCGTGGGCGCGGAAGATGGCGTGGTACAGCGAGAGCTTGGGCCCGTAGTAGTAGCCCACCAGGGCCAGCGGCACACCGGCTTCGTCGGCAATGTCGCGGATGGACACCCCGTGGAAGCCGCGCGTGGCAAACAGCCGCTCGGCGGCCTGCAGGATGTTGGCCTGGCGATTGGGCGCCAGCGTCTCGTCACTGGCGGCGCTGCGGCTGGCGGCCCGCTTGCGGGCTGGGGCTGCGTCGGCGGGGGACGGCGTGACGGAGGTTTTTGGGGCAGATTTTGGTCGTGGCATAGGCTGGTTTATACGTTTGTATAAATTTATTGTACACTCGTACAAACCCCAGTTGATGGCGATTTGTACGTTCGTATAATTTTTTGCATGGACGCGTTGAAAGCCTTGCTGCACAAGGCCGGCGCGGACACCGGGCAGTTTGCCCATCTTGCCAATCAGGAGACAACACCATGATCACCCGCCGCCAGTTCACCCAGTTTTCTGCCACCCTGTTGTCCGCCGCCTGGGCCGGCAACACCTGGGCGCAAGCGCCCAAGGCCGCGCTGCCCGATGTGGCAAAAATCATCACCGGTTTTCCGGCCGGTGGCACCCTGGATGCCTTGGCCCGCCGCGTGGCCGACCGCATGCGCGACAAATACGCCGCAGCGGTGCTGGTGGACAACAAACCCGGCGCGGGTGGCCAGATTGGAATCCTCACGCTGCGCGACAGCCCGGCCGATGGCTCCAGCCTGCTCGTCACGCCGTCGTCCATGTTGTCCATCTACCCGTATACCTACCCCAAGCTGCGCTACACGATGGAGGACGTGGCGCCCGTGTCGCTGGGCGCGATGATGGACCACGGCCTGGCGGTGGGCCCAGGCACCCCCGAGAGCGTGCGCACGCTGGCGGACTACCTGGCGTGGATCAAGGCCAACCCGAACAGCGCCAGCTACGGCAGCCCCGGCGCGGGGTCCATGCCCCACATGGTGGGTGTGCTGCTGAGCCAGTTCGCCAAGCAAGACATGCTGCACATCGCTTACCGGGGCACCGTGCCCGGCATGCAGGATCTGCTGGGCGGGCAGATCCCCGCGTTCTGGGGGCCGATTGGCGACTACCTGCAGCACGCCAAGGGCGGCAAGCTGCGTGTGCTGGCCATCGCCGGGGCCAAGCGGTCGCCCTTCCTGCCCCAGGTGCCCACGCTGCAGGAGCTGGGTTACCCCCTCAAGGTCAGCGAGTGGTATGGATTCTTCCTGCCTGGCAAGGCGACGCCCGAGACCGTGCTGCGTGCGTCCGATGCGCTCAGGGTGGCGCTGGCACATCCCGAGGTGATCGAGCATGGCAAGCAATACGGGCTGGAGGTCAAGTCGTCCACCGCCGCCGAGTTGGCCAGCATGCTCAAGGCCGATGCCAACCAGTGGCGCGGCCTGATCAAGCAAACGGGTTTCACGGCCGAGTCGTGATGCGTAGACCCATTTCTCCCTTGCACGGTTGCACTCCATGACTTCTTCCTCCCCCCGCCGCATCGTCGATATCTCCATGCACCTGGAGAACGATGTCGTTTCCGACCCGCCGGGACTGGGCCCGCGCATTCGCTACATCGACCACCAGATGAGTTTTGACGACCTGGCGCAGTTCTTTCCAGGCCTCAACAAGGAAGACCTGCCCGACGGCGAATCCTGGGCGGTGGAGGACGTGCAGCTCAACACCCACAACGGCACCCACCTGGACGCGCCCTACCACTTTGCCTCCACCATGGACGGCGGCCAGCGCGCGCTGTCCATCGACGAGGTGGACCTCAACTGGTGCTTTCAGCCCGGCGTGAAGCTCGATTTTCGGCACCTGCCCGACGGCTACGTGGTGCAGGCTGCCGACGTGCAGGCCGAGCTGGCCCGCATCGGCCACACGCTGCAGCCACTGGAGATCGTGGTCGTCAACACCCGCGCCGGCAGCGCCTACGGCACGGCGGGCTACACGCGTGCAGGCTGTGGCATGGGATACGAGGCCACGATGTACCTGCTGGAGCGCGGCGTGCGCCTCACGGGCACCGACGCCTGGAGCTGGGACGCCCCGTTCGCCTACACCGCGCAGCGCTATGCGGAGAGTGGTGACGCCTCGTTGATCTGGGAAGGCCACAAGGCCGGGCGCGACATCGGCTACTGCCACCTCGAAAAGCTGCACAACCTGGAAGCCCTGCCTGCCAGCGGCTTCTATATCTCGTGCTTTCCGGTCAAGGTGCGCGGCGCCTCGGCGGGCTGGACGCGGGCCGTGGCGATCTTCGACCCGGTGCTGCCGCTGCAGCAGGCGCAAGGGGCGCTGTCATGAAACTCGCCACCCTGCGCAATGGCCAGCGTGACGGCCGCCTGGTGGTGGTGTCGGCCGATGCCCGCCGCTGCATCGATGCGTGCACCGTGGCGCCTACGCTGCTCGACGCCTTGGAGCGCTGGGGCACGGTGGAGCCAGGGCTGCGGGCGCTCTCCCGCACGGTCAATGCGCCCGCCGCCCTGGGTTCCATGCCCTTCGACGCCCGTGAATGCTCAGCCCCGCTGCCACGCACCTGGCAGTGGCTGGATGGCTCTGCCTTTCTGAACCACGGCCACCTCATGGAGCGCGCTTTCAAGGTGCCGCCCGTGGCCGACTTCGAGACCATTCCACTCATGTACCAGGGTGCAGCCGACGACTTTCTGGGTCCGCACGACGATGTGCCCCTGCCGTCCGAGGCCGACCAGATCGACTTTGAGGGCGAGTTTGGCGTGGTGCTGGACGAAACCCCCATGGGCGTCACCGCAGAAGATGCGCTGCAGCATGTGCGCCTCATCGTGCTCATCAACGACTGGAGCCTGCGCTCCTTTGGCCCGCGCGAGGCCAAAAGCGGATTTGGTTTTCTGCAGGCCAAGCCCTCCACCGCCTTTGCGCCCGTGGCCGTCACCCCCGACGAGCTGGGCCCGGCCTGGCGCGGTGGCCGGGTGCACCTGCGGCTCCAGACGCAGCGCAACGGCGAGTGGTTTGGCCACCCGCACGGCTGCGCCATGCACTTTCACTTTGGTCAGCTCATCGCGCATGCGGCCCGCACGCGCAAGCTGTCGGCCGGAACCCTCATTGGCTCGGGCACCGTGTCGAACGCGGAGGTGGATGTGGGGTCGTCCTGCGTGGCCGAGCGCCGCATGGTCGAGGCCCTGGCCGAAGGCGCGCCGCACACGCCCTTCCTGCGCTTTGGCGAGCGGGTGCGCATGGTGGCGCTGGACGACCAGGGCCATCCCGGGCCGTTTGGCGTGATCGACCAGACCGTGGCGTTGGCCTGAGCGGTTGGCACCGGGGGTTAGGTGGTTGCTGATGCTCCTATTTTAATAGCTGTTGGCGCTTTCTAGTTAAGCGCTGGGTGCCAAAAACATCGGATTTTCTGCACCACCCAGGTCCTTCGGCGTTGGGGCAGGGGCTCGGAGTGTTTTCACCGGTTGACCGGCTGGGGGACGCCGCCTATTCTGGGTGGCGGAGGGCAGGCGATGCCCTCCTGCACAGAACAATCCGCCGCCCCACCTCCCTTGCATCCATGCACAAAGAATTCCACCACGATGCCGTGCGCCGCCTGCAGGCGCTGATCGAGCGCGAGACCGGTACGCCCCTTTCCGAAGCGGCGCAGGCCGAGATGGCGGCCATCCTGCATGGCATGGAAAGCCCGGATGGCGCGGCCACCGACGGCCTGGCCGTGGCGCCGCGCGAGGTCACCATCCTGCTGGCCGACCTGCGGGGGTTCACCGCGCTGTCGGGGTCGCAGCCCGCGGCGGTGGTGATTGCGGCGCTCAACCGCTGCCTGTCGCGGCTCTCCGAGGTGGTGTTCAAGTACCAGGGCAGCATCGACAAGTTCATGGGCGATTCGATCATGGTGCTGTTTGGCGCGCCCGTGGCCCGCGACGACGATGTGGACCGGGCGCTGCTCTGCGCCGTGGAGATGCAGATCGCCATGCGTGAGCTCAACCTCGCGCACCTGCGCGAGCGGCTGCCGGAGGTCTTTCTGGGCATCGGCGTGAACACAGGCACGGTGATGGCCGGGCGCTTTGGCTCCGACGTGTATTCCGAATACACCGTGATCGGCGAAGCGGTCAACCTGGCCTCGCGCATCGAGGCGCTGAGCCTGCGTGGCCAGGTGCTCATCAGTGATGCGACCTACCAGCGGTGCTGGGGCCTGGTGTCGGCGTCCGCACCGATGCAGGTCTATGTCAAAGGCCGCACGCAGCCGGTGAGCCTGCGCGAGCTGATCGCCATTCCTTCGCAAAAACTCAAGGTGCCGCGCCAGGAGTTTCGCCGCAGCCACCGTGTGGATGCGCGCCTGCCCTGCCTGTGCCAGCGCATGCAGGACAAGATCGTGGTGCCCCACATCGTGCACGGCGCCATCCGCGACATCGGCTACCACGGCCTGCTGGTGGAGCTGATCGAGCCGCTGGAGCCCCACAGCGAGATCAAGCTGGAGTTTGAGCTGCCTTTGGTGGACTACCGCGTGGCCGATGTGTATGCGCGGGTCATCACGCTCAAGCAGGAAGGCGACGAGTGGGTGGCGGGGTTGGAGTTCACCTCCATCAGCGCCGAATGCCACGCCAAGGTGCAGATGTTCGTGCAGTTGCTGGTGGTGCACTGAACCTCGCCCGTCGCGAGGATGCTCAGCGGCTTGACGGGCCTGCTTCAACAGCCCAGCATCCGCGCCAGATCGATGAGGTCGGTGGCGTGCAGGTCGTTGCCGGGCTGCGGCGTTCCGTCCTTGGGGCGGGCCGCGCCCAGCTCGTGGGGGCGCTCGATGTAGGCCGTGCGCAGGCCGCAGTCGCGCGCGGCGGCCAGGTCGTCGTGGTGGGTGGCCACCAGTGCCACCTGGGACGGTGACGCATCAAACACACGGGCCACGCCCAGGTACGTGTCAGGGTCCGGCTTGTAGGCGCGGAACACCTCGGCGCTCAGCACACAGTCCCAGGGCAGGCCGGCGCGTTTGGCCATCTGGGTCAACAGGCCGATGTTGCCGTTGGACAGTGTGGTGATGGTGAAGCGCGTCTTGAGCCGCGTGAGGCCCTCCACGCTGTCGGGCCAGGCGTCCAGCCGGTGCCACACGCGGTTGAGGTGGCGGCGCTCGGCCTCGGGCAGGTGCGCCAGGCCAAAGCGCGGCAGGATCTCGTCAAGGATGCTGCGGTGCAGGTCGTCCACCAAGGTCCATGGCCGCTCACCCCGCATCACACGGGCCATGGCGGGCTGGTAGCCGCTGCGCCACGCCAGCGCAAACGCGTCGCCATCCACGGCCGGGTACAGGGCCTGCATCTCGCGCACGATGCTGCCGTGCCAGTCCACCACGGTGCCAAAGATGTCGAACGCCAGCACCTGGACGGTGCTGGCAATGGTCTCTGCAGTGCTCAGGGTCGTTGTCATTGCGGTCCTTGAGGGGGAGGGGGATAGGGTGCCAGCGTAGCCGCCTTGCGTGTCCGGTTTGTTCACGAAGGTGACCCATGCCCCCGCGCCAGCAGGGCCGCTCAGGGCATGTTATGGTTACAAAAATAGGGTTTACCCCTGTAACTGCGTTTCTTCTTTATCCCCGTCGACCTCCTGCGCCGTACTGTTGCCTGCCGGTGCAGCGCCCCTTTGTTGTTGCCATGACCGCGTCCCTGTCCCCCACGTCCATCGCCCACACCCCCACCGACGACCGCACCCTGGTGCGCGCCGTGCTGGCCCTGGGGGTGGGCGGCTTCTCCATCGGCACGGGCGAGTTCGTCATCATGGGCCTGCTGCCCGAGGTGGCGCGCGACATCGGCGTGAGCATTCCTCAGGCGGGCCACGTCATCAGCGCCTATGCACTGGGCGTGGTGGTGGGCGCGCCCGTGCTGGCCGTGCTGGCAGCCAATTGGGGGCGGCGTGCGTTGCTGATGGCGCTGATGGTGGTGTATGCGCTGGGCAATTTCGCATCGGCCCTGGCGCCGGGCTATGGTTCGCTCACTGCCATGCGGCTGTTTACCGGCCTTCCCCATGGCACCTACTTTGGCGTGGCCGCGCTGGTGGCTGCTGCTCTGGCGCCGCCCGGCCGCCGCGCACGCGCCGTGGGCTGGGTCATGCTGGGGCTGACCACCGCCACGCTGGTGGGCGTGCCCATAGCCGCCGCGCTGGGCGAGGCGTTTGGCTGGCGCGCGGCCTTTGTGTTTGTGGGGCTCATTGCCGTGGCCGCCGTGGTCATGGTGCGCCTGTGGGTGCCAGTCATGCCTGCATCGCACGGCGCCAGCCCGCTGCGCGAGTTGGGCGCGCTGGCGCGCAAGCAGGTGTGGTTCACGTTGGGCATTGGCGCCATCGGCTTTGGCGGCATGTTTGCGGTGTTCAGCTACATCAAGCCCACCTTGCTGGAGGTGGCAGGCATGCCACCCGCACTCATGCCCTTTGTACTGTCGCTGTTTGGCCTGGGCATGGTGGCAGGCAACATCGTCGGCTCGCGCATGGCCGACAAGGCGCTCATGCCCGCCATCGGCAAGGTGCTGCTGTGGTCCATCGCGGTGATGGCGCTGTTCGTTCCCGCTGCGCACCACCCCGTCAGCGCGGCGCTGGCGACCTTTCTGCTCGGCACGGTGGTCGCCATCGGCCCGGCCTTGCAGATCCGCCTCATGGATGTGGCCGGCGACGCGCAAACCCTGGCGGCGGCGCTCAACCACTCGGCCTTCAACGCCGCCAATGCGCTGGGCGCGTGGCTGGGCGGTGTGTCCATCGCGGCTGGGCTGGGCTGGACGTCCACAGGCTGGGTGGGCGTGGTGCTGGGCCTGTGCGGCGTGGGCATCTTTGCGTGGGCGCTGTCGTCCGAACGGAAAACGCAGCGCGCCACGGCAGGCCTCAGCGCCTGAGCGTAGCGGCGGTGCGACACCGCCGCTTCGGGCGCAGCGAACGCAGTGTTCTGCAGTACAGTGGATGCGGGCCAACCCCATTGTTGGCCACGTCGCTCGGACGGTTCCGGGCGCTTACGTGAAAGTTCACCAGCATGTCTGCTTCTCAGGGCAAGCGCCGCTTTGCGCGCATCGATCGCCTCCCTCCCTACGTCTTCAACATCACGGCCGAGCTGAAGCTCGCCGCCCGCCGTCGGGGTGAAGACATCATCGACATGAGCATGGGCAACCCCGATGGGGCCACACCACCGCACATCGTCGCCAAGCTCACCGAAGTGGCCCAACGGCCCGACACCCACGGCTACTCCGCCAGCAAGGGCATCCCGCGCCTGCGCCGCGCCATCAGCCACTGGTACAAGGATCGGTACGCGGTGGACATCGACCCCGATACCGAAGCCATCGTCACCATCGGCTCCAAGGAAGGGCTGGCCCACCTGATGCTGGCCACGCTGGACCGGGGCGACACCGTGCTCGTGCCCGACCCGAGCTACCCCATCCATATCTACGGCGCGGTGATTGCCGGGGCCGACATCCGCAGTGTGCCCGTGGCACCCGACGTGGACTTTTTTGCCGAGCTGGAAAAAGCCATCCGCGGCAGCTACCCCAAGCCCAAGATGATGATCTTCGGCTTTCCGAGCAACCCGACCGCGCAGTGCGTGGAGCTGTCTTTCTTCGAACGCGTCATCGCCCTGGCCAAGAAGCACGACATCCTGGTGGTGCACGACCTGGCGTACGCCGACATCGTGTACGACGGCTACCGCGCCCCCAGCATCATGGAAGTGCCCGGCGCCAAGGACGTGGCGGTGGAGTTCTTCACCCTCTCCAAAAGCTACAACATGGCCGGCTGGCGCGTGGGCTTCATGGTGGGCAACCCCGACCTCGTGGCCGCGCTCGCGCGCATCAAGAGCTACCACGACTACGGCACCTTCACCCCCCTGCAGGTCGCAGCCATTGCCGCGCTCGAGGGCGACCAGCAGTGTGTGAAGGACATCGCAGCCCAGTACCAGCGCCGCCGCGACGTGCTGTACAAAGGCCTCACCGAAGCCGGCTGGGCCGTGGACTGCCCCAAGGCCAGCATGTACATCTGGGCCCGCATTCCCGAGCCCTACCGCGCCCTGGGCTCGCTCGAGTTCGCGCGCCAGCTGCTCGACAAGGCCAAGGTGTGTGTATCGCCCGGCATCGGCTTCGGCGACCAGGGCGACGAATACGTGCGCTTCGCCCTCATCGAGAACGAGGCCCGCATCCGCCAGGCTGTGCGCGGTATCCGTGCGATGTTCAAGGCCGATGGGCTGTTGAAGGTGCCAATGGCTGTCGGGGTCTGAGGGCCGTCGGCAATGGCGTCGGGTAGGGTGGTATCGACCGGTTGAATCCGCCGTCCACCCCACACGTCCCACGCTATGGGTGTGCGTACCTGGGTTGTCCGATCCCCGTGGCGTACCCGCTCCCTAGCGACGCGCCGTACCAGCCCCCTCCATCCACCCCTTCAATGCAGCGACGCCCAAGGTCGCCCGCTTGTCCATCACCCGCCTGGCCAGCGGAAGCAAAAGGTATCTGACGACGGGGTTGCTGTTTCTGCTGAAGATCCGCCAGGTGAGTTCGCACGCATTCGCCGCGGTTTCATTCAGCGTGATCTCCATGCGCGGCAGGAGGGGTGGAAACCGGCCCTCTGTCGCAAAAAACTGGTGGCCCCTGACTTCCCGCACCTGCAGGGTGATTTTCTGGCGTCCCCGCAGTGGTACGAACACGGTTTCAAGGTACTCCTTCCCCAGCTGCCCGTGGGGGAGTGTGTTGAGTGATTCGATGGAGATAACGCCGGGGAACCACTCTCCAAATTTCTCCATGTTCGACACGTACGCAAAAACCTCCCGCGCAGGCCGGTGGAGATAGACCGTTTTTTCAGCAAGCAAGTGCATGGTGTGCTTTCTTCAAAAAGGCCATGCTAATCTGTAGAGTTGGGTCTACAGTCAAGAGGATTTTCATGCGAATTGCCGAACTGGAAAGCCGCACCGGGCTGGGGCGCCACGCGCTGCGCTTTTATGAACGCGAGGGGCTTCTGGTTGGCGTATGCCGAGGCTCCAACAACTACCGGGACTATCCGGAGTCCGCCGTCAAGGACGCAATCCTGCTTCAGCAGCTGCAGTCGCTCGGGTTTTCGCTGCTGGAGATCCGTGAAGTGCTGGACGCGATGCGCGCCAGCAGCATCGATTGCGCGCAAGGTGCCCGCTTGATGGCGGAGAAACGCACGGCGGTCGAGGCGCAAATTGCGAACCTGCGCAAAGTGAGCAAGGTCTTGATGCGGGAACAACAACGCCTCGAAGACCGCGCCGCGCGGCAAGATCTTCCCAAGCCATGACGCGTTGCTCCGCAGTCGGACGCGATGTTGGAGTGAACCTGGTGTTCAACGCCCGCTGGGCGTGGCCCCTCCAAGTTGCCGACCAGCGCTTTTCGCCAATGGGCAAAAAAGGGGGCAGACGCGATGTGCATCGTGATCGCCGTCAACGAGGCGCATCTTTGTCTCCTTTCTGCTCTGGCGTCTGTCCGTTGAACGTTTCGTCCGGCTCTTTTCAGCCCTGGCGGCGGCGCAAGCCTGGCAGGGCCATGGCGGCCAGGGCAGCGGTCGCCAGCAACAGGACCCATTCGTTCAGCGTGGGAATGGCTGTGGCCAAAGCGGCGGCAGCCAGTGGGATCACGGGGTCCACCATCACGCCGTTGGGCGCCCAATCGTCGTCACCCAGCTGGCCGTCGGTCAAGTCAAAACTCACGGTGTGGCCGTTGATGGCGAGGTTTTTGGGGGCGAAGAAGCTGGCGCTGGAGGCGCCGCTGCTGGCCTTGCCGTACTTGGTGAAACCGGCAACCGGTTGTGGCCAGGTGGTGGTGATACGGACCGTGGCACCGGGGGTGCAGTCCACCAGCTTGAAGCGGAAAGCGCCCTGCGGCGCCACCCGGCCCGGTGGTAAGGCGCTGGCGGCCATGAAGCCGGTGGCGGAATGGTCAAACCGGCAAGTTGCGCCCCCGCCTGTGAAGCTCGCGCTGGCCGCGCCGCCTGCACCCCCCGTGGGGACGGTGGTGCCGGTGTAGGTGACGGGGATGACGAATGTCTGCTGCGCCTGGGCTGCAGCGGCGTAGGTCGCATTGCCCGCCTGGTTGGCGTTGATGGTGCAGGTGCCAGCGCCGGCAAACGTCACCACGCTGCCTGTGACCGTGCAGGCACCAGCCGTCGAGGCTGCATCGATAGTGAACACGACCGGATTGCCCGAGTCGCCACCGGCGGCGGTCACCGTGTACGCGCCCCCCACGGCGGGGAGCACCGGGGGCGTGGAAGTGAAGGTGATCACCTGGCTGGTCAAGGCTGTCTGCTGGACGACAACGCCCATCGTCGCCGTGATCGTGTTGTCACCCTTGCTGGTTGCCGTGACCGTGCGCGAGCCAGGCCCGAAAAACGTCACTGCGAAAGCTGCGCTGCCATCGCTTTGCTGGATCTCCCCCGGCATCGTGTCGTTCGGGTTGCTGCTCGTGATGATCCACCGCGTCGTGTCGTCAATGTTGGCATTGACCGGGTCTTCCACGCTCAGCCGGAACGGCGTTGGCGCGTCGGCCGACACCACCACGGATGTGGCACCGGGCGCCATGCTGATGGCCGTCGGTCCGTTCAGCGAAGGCGTAGGCAGCGGCAGGTTTTCGAACTGGATGACGGCGCGCAGGTTATGCCCCGGCATGCTGATGATGCCCTGGTACTGGCCCGCGATGCGGTTGGCCTTGGCGTCGTGGATGAAGTAGCCGGTACCGCCGAAGCCCCCTCCGAAACCCTGGTTTTCCGGATTGGGGTCGGTCACCATGACCACGCTGGCGCCCGTGGTGGGCACTGCGATATTGATGGGCGTCACATACGGCAAGTAGCCGCCCCCAGGAATTGTGGCGCGCGGATCAATGATGATCGGGTTGCCGGAGCGCGCGAAAGCCTGCCCCAGGCGTGCGCGCATCGACAACGATGCGTTGCACGAATCGTCTACTCGGTAAAGGCAGTAGTTGTGGGTGTGCACGCTGTCCCCACGGTCGAAGTTGAAGGGGCTCTCCCACAAATCTCCCGCATCCGGTTTGAACACGGTGACGAATCTCGGAACGCGCCCGGTCTTTGTGTTGTCATCGCTGTCCAGCGTCACCGGCATCTGCAGATTCGTCGATGCGGCCACCGCGAGATCTTGCGTGCGGTTGGCCGTGTAGGCATCTGCCAGTGTGGTGACATAGTGCGACCCCATGTCGATGAACAAGGTCTGGTTCTGTGCGCCACGGTCCAGTGGCACATTGGCGATCAAGGCGGAGCCCGGCGGTTCGGCCCAACCATCATTCCAAGAGTTCACCACCTGGCCGACCACGTTGAACTTGCGCCTTCTATAGAACTGCGCCTCCGGTTGCGCGGTGGCCTGGTCTGCCACCCGCTCATTCACGAACACCACCATCGTCTGCTTGCCCGCCACCGAGCCCATCTGATTCAGCGCAAAACGCAGTGAGAACGGACCCGTGGGCGGCGGCGGAAGTCCTATCAATGCATAGGCGCGGTTGCCTGAGGCGCCGTTCATCCACAGATTCTCGTCCCGCGAAAAATTCTGTGTGGCGACCGCTGGATCGGTCGACGACTGGCGCACGCTGGTCGCGGCGGGGGCGTTGGTGTTAACGCCGGCCACGTCGCTGAGCGTGATCAGCAACTGCGGCTGGTGCAGTACGTGGGCCTGCCCTGTTTGCTGTTCCTTGCTCGCAAACTCGAAACTGCCTGTTGCAGTGCCAGGGTCAAGGAAGGGGGCCACAACCACCATCGATTCGACACCGTTGGCCAGCCTGTGTTTCACCAGCTTGGTGACGTCGAAGCTGTAGAAGCCCGGATCGGTGATGCGCAGGGGCTGTGCAGGGTTGTCCGCGTTGGTGGCGGCCCCTCCATTGGTGCTGTCAACGAGATGGCCACAGGCGGGCGCCAAGTCTTCGCGCCCGAAGCAATCGGTGCCCGTCTGGTGAGCGCTGACTATCCTGAGGTAGCCGGGTGTTATCACCTTGTCCACGTACAACACGAGGCGGGCGCTCGCGACCTTGCCGGCATCCAGCGTGTAGCTTTCCTCATCAACGGTGACCCTTGTGTTGGCCTCATCGACGAGAAGCTTGCTCAATACGCCATTGGGCAGGGTGGCATAGGAAAACTTCAATTGCGCATTCGCGTCACTGTTCACGAGGAGCTTGGGCTCGTAAGGGAAGTAGTCGGCATCGTTGCTGTAGGCGTCGGCGACGAGTGGTGCCTCGATCCACGATGATTGGGTGGTTTGCCCGCAAGCCTGCAGCAAGAACGCTACCCCGGCGAACGCAACCCACCGAATCGCCCGAGACGCACGCCCGGCCGCGTTGCTCCCTTGCCGGGCACATTGGCGCAGCATCGTGCCGGACCGCGTCGCGGCCTTCTTCGTTTGAATCATGTATCCCTCGCTCCGATGTGCGTTCGAGAAGAAGCCGCACTGGCTTTTTCTAGGTAGGCAGGTGCTGGCAACTGTGTTTTTGCAGCTTCGTGGTGCAGAGGTCCTTGCCTTTGCCGGACTGAAAGTTACCGGATGGGCATCGTTTTGTATGTCCCCCTTTTGGGCGACATGACAACGGGCTCGCGTGGTGGCAGCATGGGTATGCTTCGCATGAATGCTGCAAAAATAATAGCTATCTGCGCTTTTTAAATAAGCGCTGGCGGCTGTTTCGATTCAAAAACTGATCACCCCTGCTCCACCGAAGAACCTTCCATGACCCGCCTCTTTCTGCCGTGCCTGTGGGTGTTGCCGACCTGCTGGGCGCTGGAGCCTCGTCGGCCTCCGCGCTTTTGATCAAGGCCTGTGGCAGCATCAACCATGGTTTCACCGTCCCGCACATTCCCTTTGGCGCCCGATGCGGCCCCTGCGCCCCCGGCCGTCCGCGTGGCGGTGGTGGAGGACGACTTCGTCTGCCGCAACGCGATGGCGCATGCCTTGCAAGGCGCCCCCGACATGCATCTGCAGTGGGTGGCAGCCAGCCGCGCCGAGGCACTGGCGGCGTTGCAGGCGGACGATGCGCCGCTGGACGTGCTGTTGTTGGACCTGGGGCTGCCCGACGGTAGCGGGCTTGACGTGTTGGCTGTGCTGCGCGTGCGCTGGCCCCGCGCCGCAGCGATGGTGAGCACGATCTTTGGCGATGAGGTGCACGTTCTGGGTGCCATCGAAGCCGGGGCGATGGGCTACCTGCTCAAGGATCTGCCACCCAGCGCGGTGGTGGACGAAGTGCGCAGCCTGCATGCGGGGGGCAGCCCCATCAATCCGATGGTGGCGCGCAAGCTGCTGCTGCGCCGAGCGCAGTCATCCGTGGCCGCCAAATCGCCAGTGGGTCCGGAGCCGGGTTTGGCCGAGGCGGCAGAGATCACGGAGGTGGGGCCGTCGGCGCGCGAGGCCGAGCTGCTGCGGATGGTGGCACGCGGCTACACGCTGGACGAGGTGGCGCGGGCGATGGGGGTATCGCGCCACACGGTGCGTACTTTTGTGCGGCGCGTGTACGCCAAGCTGCAGGTGACGACCCAGGCCGAGGCGGTGAGCGCTGCGGCGCGCAAAGGGTGGATCGATGTGGCTTGAGCTCGCGCGCCTGGCGCTGCGGCTGTTGCTGGCCGGGGCCGCCGCCTGGGGCGTGGCGCTGGCAGACGTACCGTCCCCCGCACACCTGATGCAGGCAGAGGCTTGGGGTTCCACCAGCGGGGGCTGGGCGCCGCCACCCTCGCTGCACGAATCACCCGATGCAGTGCTTTCGAGCGCCACGCCGTGGAGCACGGTGGATCTGCCACATGCCCGCGCGCGCAGCACGGTTTCGACAGCCGCGCAGGCCGATGCGCCCCCCGAGGTGTGGTGGTATCGCCTGCGGGTGCCGGCCGAGGCGCTGGTGGCCACGCCGCAGGGCTCGCGCCTGTATATCCCACGCTGGCAGACAGTGGGCACGGTGGCGGTTTATGCCAATGGGCGTCTGGTCTGGCAGACGCACGGCAGCCGCGTATGGAACAGCTTCAACCGCCCGGTTTGGGTGGACTTGGCGGGCCATGCCGCGCCCGGCGCTGCGCTGGAGGTGCACGTGCGCATGGCCAACCTGCCGGGCGTGGGTGGGGCCCTGTCCACGGTCTGGGCGGGGCCGGCCGAGGCGCTCTGGCCAGGGTGGCGGCTGCGCAGGCTGCTGCAGACCGAGCTGGTGGCGTACCTGCGCGGGGCCTACCTGGTGCTGGGTGTGCTGGCGCTGGCGGTGTGGCTGGGGCTGCGCGGCCGGGGTGAAAGGGGCTATCTGCTGTTCTTCCTCCTGTCGGTGGGGCACCTGCTGGCCACGCTGTTCTATTTGGTGGATACGGAGGGCTTTGATGTGCCCGATGCCTGGTTCTCGTGGCTCACGCTGGCGGGCTCACTCGGATCGTCGGTGTGCTCCTTCTTGCTGCTGCGGTTGATGCAGGGCCTGCGCTACCCCCGGCTGGCGCGGGTGCTGCTGACCTATTGTGGTGTGGTGGCGCTGGCGGCACTCCCCCTGTGGAACGTGCGACACGAGGCAATGCTGCCGCTGCTGCGCCTGGCGCTGTTTCCGCCAGGGATGGTGGTGCTGTGTGTGGCACTGTGGGGCGCGTGGTCTGATCGATCGTGGCCCGGTGTGCTGCTGGGGAGTGCAGTGGCGCTGTCGTTTCCGCTGGCTTTTCATGACCTGGCGATGCAGCGCTACCTCATCAGCATCGAACACGTTTACCTCACGCCCTATGCCTACATGGGGGTTTTCACGATGTTCATGTGGGTTGCGTTCACACGCTACCAGCGCGCCCTGGGCGGCGCCGAGCGGGCCAATGCGGTGCAGGCCGAGCGCCTGGCCGCACAGGAGCAGCAGTTGCGAGAAACGCACGAGCTGCTGCGGGTTGCCGAGCGCGAACAAACGCTGCTGCACGAGCGCCAGCGCCTGATGAGGGAGATGCACGATGGCGTGGGATCGTCGCTGATGAGCGCACTGCGGCTGGTGGAGACCGAGCCTGCGACACCTGTGGACGTGGCGCAGGTGCTGCGGGAATGCATCGACGACCTGAAGATCTCCATCGACTCGCTGGAGCCCGTGGACGCGGACCTGCTGGTGTTGCTCGCAGGCCTGCGCTACCGGCTGGGATTGCGGCTGGAGGGGGCGGGTCTGGTCATGCACTGGCAGGTGGACGACCTGCCGCCGCTGCCTTGGCTGGACGCGCAAAGCGCCCTGCATGTGCTGCGCATCCTGCAGGAGGTACTCACCAACATCCTCAAGCACAGCGGCGCAACGGAGATCACGCTGAGCACCGCCGAAGCACCCCGGCCTTCGCCGGATGGCGCCGGCACCCGCAACGACGACACGCCCGGCGTGCAGGTGCGCGTGCGAGACAACGGCCGCCCGTTCACACCGCCCGCGCCGCAAGCACTGGCGCCCGCCCGCCGGGGCCTGGCCAACGTGCACAGCCGCGCGCTGGCACTGGGCGCACATTGCTCCTGGAGCCGTGATGACGAGGCTGGGGCACAAGGCTCGGCGTTCACGCTGTGGCTGCCGCTGCGCAAGCAGGGTTGATCGCTGCCCGCTGCTGCTCTCTCAACCTGCAGCGTTGGTTCCTCGAACGCATGCTTTGAGAGGTTCAACATCCCCGTCAGCGTAGGACTCGGGTCGTACGGATAGAAGCCGAGAAATCTGTAATAATGAGAATGATTCTTATATGCAGTGCATCCGTAAGTTAACTCCCACCAAGTTGCGACCACATCCAGCCCAGAGGAATCGCCTTCCGTGGCTTGGGTTGATCTGTGCTTGAGCGTTACTACCGGGAACTGCTGAACTTCTGTTCCCGCACTGCCAGGGACCGGGATACGGCGGCCGATGTCGTGCAAGAGAGTTACGCGCGTGTGCTGGCCGTGCAGCAGTCGGGGCAAACGATTCATGAGCCGCGTGCCCTGCTGCATCAGACAGCGCGGCGCTTGATGATCGACCAGCATCGGCGCTTTTTGGTTCGCCAGCACGAGGACATCGACGACCTGGCGGAATGGGAGCAGCCGACCGCGCCGCGCCACCTTGAGCCTGATGCGATCTACGCGCAGGAGCAGCATGCACTTGCCATCGTCGCAGCCATAGAGTCGCTGCCGCCACGTTGCCGCGAAGCCTTTGTCCTCAACCGTTTCGAGGGCCTGTCCCACCAGGAGGTGGCCGACCACATGGGTATCTCCAAAAACATGGTGGCGCAGCACATCGTTCGCGGCGTACTGGCGTGCAAGGCCTGTGAAGACCGTTTGAACGGTGTACCTCCGCAATCCCCGTCTGTTGAGAGGAAAAAATAGGAATGGCTTTACACGCTGTGACCTCCAGTCTTTCAACTTTCGTGCGTCTACACCCCTAAGTGCTCTCACGACATGAACACGCCCAGCCCAGCGCATCTCAGCTCATCCCCTTCTCCGGCACCCGTTGGTGCCGATGTGGATGTGCGAGAGTTCGCGGACTTTTTGTCCGGTCAGAATCTGCTGGACGTTGAAGCTGCGAGCTGGCAAGTGCGCCGGCAGGACGGACTGACGGTTGACGAAGAAGCAGAGTTTCAGCAGTGGCTGGCCCGAGATCCTTTGCATCAGGACAGCTTTGACAGGCTTGACGGGGTGTGGGACCGGCTGGATAGACTTCCCTCCGAAGGTATCGTCCGGCTGAAGGCTGGCCTGACGGCAGAGGAAGGCAACTTCGCTGACGGTCCGAGCACTCCGCACACGCGCCCCCAAGCCACCCAGCCCTCTCGTCCCGTCGCCCGCCCCATGGCCCCTGGTCGAAGTGCCTGGCTTTTCGGCATCGGGCGTTGGGTGCCCCAGATTGCTGCAGGTGGTGTCGCCTTTGCCGTGATGGGCGGCGGCTGGCTCGGTTGGGACCATTGGCAGCAACAGCCGGTATTTACCAAAACCTACGTGACCGCCCGTGGTCAGCAGCTCGATGTGCAACTGCCCGACGGCAGCAGGCTCAGCCTCGACACCGCGACCCGTGCAGAAGTCACGCTGTATCGAGGGCGGCGCGAAGTGCGCCTGCCTGAGGGACAGGCCCTGTTCAATGTCCAAGCAGATGCCCGCCGTCCATTCGATGTGCTGGCCGGGCCGCTGCGCGTCAGTGTGGTCGGCACACGCTTCGTGGTGCGCAATACGAAGACGGGGCTGAGTCTCGGCGGTGCCAGCGTGGCGGTGGAAGAGGGGCGGGTGCGGGTGGAGGCCGCGCAAGCTGGGGCACATCCGCACAGTGGGAAATCGGTCGGCCCCACCGGCGCCGTGGAATTGGCTGCGGGGCAAGCCATCCACGCCGATGCAGCGGGTCGCATTGGGCAAATCACGCAGCAGGCAGCGGCTGGCGCAATGTTGTGGCGCGAGGGCCGGGTGAACTTCGAGCGCACGCCATTGATCCAGGCCCTGGCCGAGTTCGAGCGCTACGGGTCCACGCGGCTGGTGGTAAACGATCCGGCTGTGGGCGCGATGCAGGTTCACGGCAGTTTTGATTTGCGCCAGTTGGGGGCCTTCACCAAGGCGCTGCCCCAGGTGTTGCCGGTGCGCCTGGAAATCCATGACGGCGTGACCGAAGTGCTTGCAGCCCACTGAAGACTCAAAACTTCGTCGGTAGCGCCGTCTACGCGCAGGACGGGAGAACCCCGTTCTCAACGAGGCCGAAAGGGGCCGAAAAATATTCAAAAACCTTGCACATGGACCTCAAGCGTTTTGAATGTGGCGCGTCTTCATTGGTAGTGATTCTTGTTTTCAGCTACTGTTTTGGAGATCTATTTCATGCTGCACCCGCGCTTTCACCCCGCGCCCTTGGCCTTGGCTGTTGCCTTGGTGATCGTCTCTTTGGGGACTTCTGTCGGCCATGCTCAATCGGCGGCGGCATCGCCCATGGATACGGCGTTCAATATCGAGTTGGCGGCACAGCCCCTCGGCACCGCACTCAATGAACTGGCACGCCAGGCCAAGCTGCAGCTGATGGTGCGTCCCGATCTGGTGGCAGGGAAGTCAGCGCCAGCGCTCTCCGGTAAGCTCACCGCGCGGCAAGCACTGGACCGGATGCTGGCAGGTAGCGGGTTGACCGCTGAGATCGACGGTAGCGCAGTCGTCGTCAAACCGGTGCCTGGAGAAATGCGCGGCTCGACGCTGCCGTCCGTTACGGTCACTGCCAGTGCGGATGCGCCAGGCGATCTTCCAAAGCTGTATGCAGGCCAACAGGTCGCGCGTGGGGGGCGCCTCGGCCTGCTCGGGAACACGGACTTCATGGACGCGCCCTTCAGCATGACCGCTTACACCTCCGAGCTGGTGGAGAATCAGCAGGCCCGCAGCATCGTGGATGTTCTGGCCAACGATCCGTCGGCCCAGGCAGCCGCGCCGCGCACTTTCGACAACTTCTACATTCGCGGCTTTTCCATCCACCGCGAGGAGATCGGTTTTGACGGGCTGTATGGAATTTCAAGCGCCGAAGGCAATTTGCTCGAAGGTATCGAGCGCGTGGAAGTACTCAAGGGCCCCAGCACACTTCTGAATGGCAGCGCGCCCCGAGGAACGCCCGGCGGCGCGATCAACCTGGTGCCCAAGCGTGCGAGCGACACGCCGTTGACGCGCGTTACGGCAAGCTATGTTGGCGATGGCAACCTGGGCAGCCACCTGGATCTTGGACGGCGCTTCGGCCCAGACAATGAGGTCGGCTTCCGGGTCAATGCAGCCTACCGGGATGGCGATACCGCCGCCGACCATGAGTCGGAGCGCGTGCGCAATCTGGTGGTGGGACTTGATTTTCGTGGGGAGCGCATGCGCTTGAGCGCCGACTTTGGCAACAGTGCACAACGTGTCGATGGAGCCAGGAGCAACTTCTTCGTGACCTCGCCGGTTTTGCCCGCAGCCCCCTCGGGCAGCACCAATGTCTGGCCTGCCTGGACCTACCAGGATAAGAAACACCATTTTGGCGTGCTGCGTGGCGAGTTCGATGTGTCTGACAACGTCACTGCCAGTGTGGCCTATGGCCGTTCCACCTCGCAGCGGAAAGTGATTGAGGCCTATTCCATCCTGACCGATGCAAAAGGAAGCCTCAATGCCTCCACCTATGGTTTGGATTCACAGACCCAACGCAAAAGTGCGGACGCCAGCCTGCGCTGGCGTTTCGCCACAGGGCCAGTAAAGCACCAGCTTGTGGTGGCGGGAACACACGTCAATTCCGACATCAAGGAAAGCCAGCCGACGATCGATCAGAGCTTCGACTCGAATTTGTACAACCCCGTTGCAGCGCCCTCACCAGGGTCGGGCCTGCTCAATCAGCCCCGTGTGCAGGCTTCAGAAATGCTGATGGACAGCCTGGCGCTGACCGACACGCTGTCCCTGCTGAATGACCGTTTGCGGTTCACCCTGGGGCTGCGCCGACAAAAAATCCGTGCGGAAGCCTTCCGCTACGCGACAGGCGTTTTCGAGTCGCGCTATGAACGCAGCAAGACCACGCCCGCCGCTGCCGTGGTGTTCAAGCAGACCGACCAGCTCGCGTTTTATGCCAACTACGTCGAGGCGCTCTCCCAGGGGGGGACGGCGCCGATCAATGCGGTCAACGCCAACGAGGTCTTTCCCCCGTTTGTCTCCAAGCAAGGGGAAGTGGGGGTGAAGGTGGATGGAGGAAAGGTCGCGACGACTTTGAGCGCCTTCCAGATCCGCCGGCCCAGCGGCCTTCTTGATGCCCACAACCGCTATGCCATCGATGGCGAGCAGCGCAACCGGGGCTTCGAGGTGCAGACCTTCGGCAAAGTGCTGCCCCACCTGCGGTTGCTCGGCGGCGTGACCTGGACCCAGGCCAGGCTCAACAAGACTCAGGGCGGTGCCAACGATGGCAAGCAGGCCGCAGGAGCGCCGGAATGGGTGGTCAAACTTGGCAGCGAATGGGACATTCCAGGTGTCCCGGGCCTTACGGCAACCGGCCGCGTCATCCATTCTTCGTCTCAGCCGCTGACGGTAAACAACACCATCCGATTGCCCGGCTGGACGCGCTTTGACCTTGGAGCGCGTTATGCGACAAAGATCGGAGAGCGCCAGGTGGTCTTGCGCGGCAGCGTTGAAAACGTGGCGAACCTGCGCTACTGGGATTCTGTCCCTGCCTTCCAAGTGGTCACCTACGCGGCACCGCGCACTTTCCTTTTGTCCGTGTCCGTGGACTTCTGATGGGTCTTCTATGCTCGCAGTACGGGGGAATCACTGGCAAGCGGGCAAAGCCCTATTTGCCGCAACCCCCGCGTAAACGCAGGCAAGGAGCCCACGACGTCAGTTCCCCTGGAGAGTGACACCGGTGGCGTATCGTACGCATCGGCTTTGGTGTGGCTGCTCCCACTGCCTTTGCCTCGACAGGGACTCTCCAGCAACGCAGTGGCTGCATGCAGAACGCCCGCCCGGGTCTTGCCATTCACCACGTTTTTCTCCCGCATCACCCTGTGACCTCAGAGCGGCGGCCTTTCCGCCGCCACGTTATCGAATGCAACAGTCCACTATTCTCCAGATCCTGTTTTTTTGTTGGTTCTCTGTGTTTTCCCAAGCGGCAGCAGCCCTTGACTGCGCCGAGACTTTGCTGGGTGACTATGCCCTCGAAGAAAACGGCACCGCCGTGCTGCGTGTGGAGAGATCCAACGGCCGTATCCACACACGGCACAAGGACGACAACGGCCAATGGAGCACGAGGTTTTTTGAAGGCCCGGTATTGCCGCCGGATCAAGTGCGCAGGGTCATGGACGTGGACCCTGCGGACCGTTCGGCGCCGCTGTGCGGTCTGGGGATGGACGGTGGTGTGTTGCTCCAGCTTCCGGTCGGCCATGAATACGCCGTCAGCAGCGCCACCGAGAAATCCACTGTCCCTAGAAAGGTCCTGAGCGGCTATCTGTACTACGAGGCCAGCGGGTTTGCCATGGGGGCCACCGACTTGTTCCCGGTGGCCCGCGTGGGTGTGTCGCCCCCTGTGCCCCCTGCGCTCGCAGCAGCGGTCAGCGGCCGTGAGGTTCCGGTTTCGGCCACTTGCCCGGGGCAAATTGCGCCCGACATGGACCAGGCGGCTTTCGACGCCCTGTCATCCGGGCAGAAGAACTGGTTTCACCGGCTGGACACCAAAGCCCAAACGAGATTTGTCTGCGGGCAATACCTGAACGATCTGATGAGCCTGAGCACGCACCTGAGCGCTGCACTGGATGCACCGAGAGGCGACACCCTCACGAAGATCTCCGCCTTGCTGCGCGCTGGGCAAGTCCCCCGCAATGCCGACGGAAAGGCCTCCTGGAGCTCGGCGTCGCAAAGCTTGCTGGCCAGCAACCAGGGCACGCGGGGCGAAAAGATTCCTTTCCAGGACGAGTTCAACGCGCTGTTTGCCAAAGACATCCTGCCTCGGCTCGATGATGGGGAAGGCGGCGAACATGACCTCCACCAGCGGATCTACCTCTTGAAGGAAGTGATTCTGATGCCACCGGACCTGGGGGTTGCGGCGTTGAGGACATTGAACCGGAGAGGCCTTCTGCGCCGCTCACCGCCCCGTTCGTCGCAAAGCGTCGCACTTCAGCTCTTGCAGTTCAGTACCCCGCGCATTCCCGCGGAAACCTTCGATTACCTGCTGGCAGAGGCTGGGCCCAGTGCCGCCAACGACGATGGCGTGATGACGACCTTGATTGACACCAATGGCATCGAAGGCGTGCGGCGAATGCTCCATGCCGGAGCCAGCCCAGCCCAACGTGGCTGGTTGGCCAGGGCCCGGATGAACCCCGCCGCCGCATCTGGCATCTACCCCTTGCTTCTGGATGCCGCTGTGTCCGCTGCAAAGGAAAACCCGGCCCAGGCCCGTCTTCTTGCTGACCAAACGACGCTGGTGCTCGGCAAGCTCCTGGCCCAGTGCTCCAGCGTGTCCACCCGCTGGAAAGAGATTGATTCTCTGGTGGCGCAAGGCGCCAGGGTGCAGGGGGTATTTGACAACCAGGAGTTTTCCGAAACCAACGTCGGTGTTTTTGCACGAAGGTGCCCGGAAGGGTTCAAGGGCTTGCTCCAGCGGGGTTTGCCCCTGAACGTCAACTACCCCTACCCCAAGTACGCAGGGCAACGGCAGGACACGCCATTGCTGATGTACCTGACCGTGGGGATGGAGGACCATCCGCCGCAGGCGCAGATGGTGGTGGAGATGCTCAGCCGGCACAACAACGCCAACGTGCGCCCGACCTGTCCGGGCTGCAACCCCCTGAACCCCCTGGAGATGGCAATCTTCTTCGGCGATGTCGCCACGGTGAAAGCGCTTCTCGATTTTGGGGCGGACCCTAACGATCCGAATTCCGATGGCAGGCCGCCGTTCATCCGGGCCGTCATAGAGAACAGCGTCGAGAAGCTGGAGGTGATGAACGCCAAGACCCCACTCGACGTCCACCGGCTGGACAAGAAAAACATCTCCCTGCTGGCCTGGGCGAATTGTGCGGGGGCCAAGGATGCGGCGGCCTGGCTCAGCGGCCGGGGCGTAGTCAGCAGCGGCGAGGCGCTGTGCCAAAAGCGCTAGCGAGTCCGTCTCGGACGGAAGGACCCTAGAAGGTTTCAGGGCAATGGCTGCTGCCACGGGTGCTGCGCCGACCGTGCGTGATTTCTGAGTCTGCAGGTGCTTTCGGCTTCATTGACGGGGTAACGCATGACCATTGGCGCTGCATCGATTTCCCTTGCCCCCATCCGGTAGTTGCACTAAGCTGATTTCGTACGATGGGATGAACCCACACGGCGCCTGCCAATGCCCACTCAGAGGCACCTGCGGCGTCGGAAACGATGGCAGAGGGAGGGGGCTGCGTTGGACACCACGCATTCTTTGGGTAATTCTTCCGGCAACAACCGCTCGGAATTCCTGTCCACGCTGGCGGCTGACACACGCCACCGGCGCATGGCATGCATAGCGCTGTGTGCGTCCTTCCTGATCTTTGTGGCGGCGGCGCCTTTCGCGCGCGTGGCCTTGCCGCAAGTCAGCGCATTCATTCCGATTTACCAGACTGCGCTGGTTACCAATGACCTGATCACTGCCGTTTTGCTGCTCGGGCAATACAGCTTCCTGCGATCCCGTGCACTGCTGGTGCTGGGGACTGGCTACCTCTTCTGTGCATGCATGGCGGTGGCACATGCACTGAGCTTTCCCGGGCTTTTTGCCCCCACTGGCGTATTGGGCGCGGGGCCGCAAACCACGGCCTGGTTGTACTTTCTATGGCATGGCGGCTTTCCACTGTTTGTCGTCGCCTATGTCTGGTTGAAGGAGCCTGCGGCCCACGATGCGACCCGTCAGGTGCGGGCAGCAGGGTCGGCGCACCGGGCCATTGCTTTGGCCATTGTGGGCGCCATGGCGCTGGCGATGGCGCTGGTGCTGCTGACCACGGTCGGCCACGATGCCCTGCCGCTGCTGATGCGCGGTAACCAGGACGATTCCGGCAAGCTTCTGGTGGCTTTCTGCACGTGGACCTTGTCGCTGGCGGCGCTGCTGTACCTGTGGCGCAAGGCCCGCAGTGTGTTGGACCTGTGGCTGATGGTGACGCTGGTGGCATGGCTGCTGGACATTGCCCTCGCGTCGGTATTGAACGGCGCGCGTTTCGACCTGGGCTTCTATGGCGGGCGCGTCTATGGGCTGCTGGCATCGTCTTTTGTGCTGGTTGTCTTGCTGCTGGAAAACAGCCGTCTGTACGGCGATCTGGCCAACGCCAATGTGCGTGAACGCCAGCGCAGTGCAGAACTGGAACAGGCGCGCAACGAAGCAAATGCGGCTGCCCAGGCCAAGTCCAACTTTCTGGCGGCCATGAGCCACGAAATCCGCACGCCCATGAACGGCGTCATTGGCATGATCGACGTGCTTGCGCGCTCCAGCCTGAAGAGCCCGCAGGTTGCCATGGTGGACCTGATCCGGGAGTCCGCGTTTTCGCTATTGAGCATCATTGAAGACATTCTTGATTTCTCCAAGATCGAGGCGGGCCACCTCGATGTGGAGAGCGAGCCCATGGCCGTGGGGGAGGTAGTCGAAAAAGTCTGCGCCATGCTCAACCGCCTGGCCGAAAAGCAGGGTGTGGAACTGACACTGTTTACCGATCCCGAGATTCCCCACAGCGTATTGGGCGATGCCTTGCGTCTGCGCCAGATACTGATCAATCTGGTCAACAACGCCATCAAGTTTTCTGCAGGTGGACGCACTGCCGGGCGGGTGGCGGTGCGCGCGGTGCTGGTGCAGCAACAACCCCAGAGCGTCACGCTCGAATTCCAGGTCATCGACAACGGTATTGGCATGGGGGAAGCCACGCTGGCCACGCTGTTCACGGCCTTTACCCAGGCCGACGTATCCACGACCCGGCGCTTTGGCGGCACGGGGCTGGGCCTGGTCATTTCCGGCAATCTGGCGCAGCGCATGGGGGGCAGCATTTCCGTGGTCAGTGCGCCGGGCGCCGGCTCCACCTTCACCCTGCGCCTGCCTTTTACCTGTGTTTCGCCGGCGGGCGGCGAAGCGCAACCTGCACCATCGTTGGTGGCTGGCCTGTCCTGTCTCATCATTGGCAACGGCAAGACGCGCACCGGCGACCTGGTGACGTATCTGGCCAATGCCGGGGCGCAAACCCAGCAGGTGGTGAATCTGGACGCGGCCGGTCAACTGGCGCCCACCCTGGCGCCCGGCCCCTGGGTCTGGGTGGTCAATACCGAAGCCGACAAGCCCCCCTCGCTGGACAGCCTGCGCGCCATCGCACGCGCCAACCCGGGTCTGGCGCCCCATTTTGTGGTCATAGGCCACGGGCCTCACCGCTATCCGCAGCAGTTCGACGCAGACAGCGTCTCCGTGGACGGCAACGTGCTGACCCGCAGCGCGCTGCTCCGTGCGGTGGCCGTCGCGGCGGGCCGTGTTCCGCACCAGGACGAACAGAACGCACTGGCGCCTGCGCGCTACGCGGCCGTGCCGATAGCGCTGTCGCGCGAAGAAGCGCGACGCCAGCGTCGCCTGATCCTGGTGGTGGAGGACAACGACATCAACCAGAAGGTCATCATGCAACAGCTGTCGTTGCTGGGGCTGACCGCAGACCTGACGGGCGATGGGCTGCAGGCGCTGATCCGCTGGCGCAGCGGTGACTATGCCCTGATCGTGACCGATCTGCACATGCCCGGCATGGATGGCTATCAGCTCGCTTCCGTCATCCGCGCCGAGGAGCAAGAGCGTGCCAATGCCCTCGTACGTGCCGGGAAAGCGGTGGAACCCCCGGTGCGCATCCTCGCGCTGACCGCCAATGCACTCAAGACCGAAGCCCAGCGTTGCAAGGATGCGGGCATGGACGACTACATGAGCAAGCCCGCTCCGCTGTCGGAGCTGCAGGACTTGCTGGAGCGCTGGTTGCCCAAGCCTGCGTCCGCTGTGCCTGTGGCGGAGGGGGTGACCAGCGATATGCAATCCCCGCCCACAGGGCCTGTGGACATCCAGATCCTGCGCAGCCTGGTGGGAGACGACCCACAGCTCATCCGCGAGTTCCTGCAGACCTTTCGCATCAGTGCTGCGCGCATTGCGCAGGAGGTAAGCCAAGCCTACTGCGCTGGCAGCGCGGCCAAGACCGTGGCCGCAGTGCACAAGCTCAAGTCGGCCGCACGCTCGGTGGGGGCCATGGCGCTGGGTGACCTTTGTGCGGACATGGAGCAGGTTGGCGCAGCCGGTCAAATCGACGCGCTGGCGCTGGCGTTTGAGCACTTCAAGCTGGAGATGAGCGCCGTTGATCGGCACCTGGCCGAGCTTTTGTCCAACGACAGGCAGGACGGTGCACCATGAGCGCCAAGTCGGACATCCACATCCTGGTGCTCGATGACGAGCCCTTCATGCTCAAGCTGCTGGCCCGGTTGCTGATGAATCTGGGTTTCACCCGTGTCGCGACTTGCGACAACGGTCAGACCGCCCTGGAGCGGGTGGACGATGCCGCGCTTGCACCCCAAATCATCCTGTGCGACCTGAATATGCCCGGCATGGATGGCATCGAGTTCGTGCGCAAGTTGGTGGAGCACGGGTATGCGGGCAGCCTGATCCTGGTCAGCGGTGAGGACGAGCGCACCCTGCAGTCGGCCCGTACGCTGGTGCAGGCCCATCACATTGAAGTGCTGGGCAGCCTGCAAAAACCGGTGTCGCCGCAGGCGTTGCACCAACTGGTCGAGAGATGGGTGCCGCCGGCAGGGGTGACCCAACACCTGCAAGGCAAGGGCTATGCCGTCGAGCGCCTGGCCCAGGGCATCGAGGCGGGAGAACTGCTTAACTACTACCAGCCCAAAGTCTCGGTCTCCACCGGCGCTGTGGTGGGTGTGGAGACCCTGGTGCGGTGGCGCCATCCGCAGGACGGATTGGTGTTTCCAGACCAGTTCATCGGCATGGCCGAAGCCCACGGCTTGATCGACGCGCTCACCCAGGTGGTGTTGGCGCAGGCGTTGCGAGACAGCGCCTCATGGGCGCTTCAAGGTTTGAAGATCAAGGTGGCCGTCAATGTGTCCATGGACAACCTGAATGCATTGGAATTCCCCGAGCAGATCACGTCTGCAGCCGCCGCTGCAGGGGTCGCACCACAGTCCATCGTTCTGGAGGTGACGGAAAGCCAGTTGATGAAGGACCTGCGGGCGCCCCTGGAGATCCTGACGCGCCTGCGCTTGCGCCGGTTCAAGCTTTCGATAGACGATTTCGGCACGGGCCATTCGTCGCTGGTGCAGTTGCGCGATGTGCCGTTTGACCAACTCAAGATTGACCGGAGTTTTGTCCATGGGGCCCACCACAACGAAACCTTGCGGGCCATTTTTTATGCCAGCCTGGGCCTTGCCAAGGAACTGGGCATGGAGGTGGTGGCGGAAGGTGTGGAAGACGCCGCCGACTGGGAATTCTTGAAAGATACGGGATGCGACCTGGCCCAGGGGTACTTCATTGCACGGCCTATGCCGGCAGACCAGGTTCTGGAGTGGGTCGCGGGTTGGCAGCAGCGCTGGGCTGCGGGGTATCCTGGTACCCCGTTTGCCTGATGACGGGGCTTGGCGATGCGTCCGGGATTGGGAGGCCCTTGGAGGCCCTCTGAAGGGTATGGAGACGGCACATCCGTCTTCCTGCAGGTCCGTGTCGAAAGGATGGGCTGCAAAGCGCCTGAGCTCTTGCGCTACATCGCCCAAATCCGCGGCGCCTCGCCAGCCAGTTCCCACAGCGCCTGCCGCCATGCCGTTCGCACGGCCTTGAGCAACTGCATCGCTGGCTCCACCTGCGGCGCCAGCACGCGGACCACGACCATCTGCGCATTGGGGCTGGTGGCCCCTGCGGTCGCCTTGAGCGCATGGGTGTCCATCACGGCGCGGGCGGTGTCCAGCGAGGTGTCGCGCCGCGCCCGGTCCAGCGGAGCGCCCGCCGCAAAAAACAGGCTGGCTACACAGCGGTGCCCGGCCAGTCCCAGCGGGCTGTGCATCAGCCGGTGGTCGGCCGCGTGGATGGCGCCGCGCTCCAGCCACAGGCCGGGCACTTCAAGGTGCTGCACGAACCGGCCGGTTTCAAAGGGTTGGTCGGCGTGGGGCAGGCCCAGGGCCGTCACGTCCCAGCCCATGCATTCGGCGCCGGGTGCAAGGTTCAGCGTGAGGTGGTTCTCGGCATTGCAGGCGTTGTAGCAAAGCGCCTCCAGTGGCAACCATTCCAGCCGCGCACCTTCGGCGAGCGTGAGGTGGCTGCGCTGCAGCGCCAGCGGGCCGGTGGATCGGTAAAAGCGTGTGGCGCCGGGGGTGGTGACCAGGCCATGGGCGCCCGGGCCCACGGTGGCGGTGATGTCCAGCGTGTCGCCACCCACCAGGCCACCGGGTGGGTGCACCAGCACGTTGTGGCACACCGCATCGCCCTCCGGGTACAGGCTTTGCAGAATGCGCAGTGGCCCGTTGTGTTCATAGCGCGCGACGGTGCGGGCGTTTTCTACCGAGTAGTTCAGCTGCAGGCGCGCGTGCCAAGGCATGGTTTGGGTGGTTTGCTATTAAATAAGTAGCTAATTATGCCCTGCAGATAAGCGGTAGAGGCCAAAAACACTTGAAAATTGGCAACGCCTGCCCGCTCAGGACGACCAGAACCCCACGTGCGGCGCGCTGGCTTCGGCCACCAGGGCGGGGCCGATGCATTCGATGAAGCGGGGCGATGCAGCCAGCACGTCGCGCCCCGAAAGGGCCGCTGCAGCCGTACCGTCCCGTTGGGCGCGCGTGCCCTGCATGGCTCGCAGGCGCGCCGCGTCGATACCAAACACCACACGGCCGATGCCCGACCAGAAGATGGCGCCCGCACACATCACACAGGGCTCGGCCGACGTGTAGAGCGTGGCCTGGGCCAGCGTGTCGCGGTCCACACGCGCGCTGATCTGGCGCACAGCATTGGTCTCGGCGTGGCCGGTGCAGTCCCCCGTCTCGACGGTGTTGCAATACGCCTCGGACAGCAGCTCGCCCCGCGCGCTGATCACCACCGCACCAAACGGCGGGTTGCCGCGCGCGCGGGCCCGGCACGACCACGCGATGGCCTGGCGCAGGTAGGCGCCGTCGTTGGCGGCAATGGCCGAGGGGGCATCGGGCTGAGGGGGCGCTGCGGGCATGAGGGCAGGCATGGAGTGTCTCCGGGCTGTGGGGTGTTGTGCCCAGCCGCATGCATGGGGCATGCCAAGAACATTGTGTGACATGCATGCATGCTTTTATGCGGCGCCGCCTGAACTGCAGGCTTGAGGGCTGAGCCCGCAGCAGTCGCAGCAGCCGTTTCCGCCAAGCGGTGGAAGTCGAAAGCCTGGCGCTGCGCCGTGCGCTTCACGTCACTTCGCTTCGCCAAGCCGTCCTGGCCTACCTGGTGGCTGGCGCAGGGCACCCCTTGCCCATTCCCGCCATGCCCGCCAACCGCTGCAGGCGTGAGCGGTTGTCCAAACACGCCTTGTGCTCGGCCTCCAGCACCTTCTGCTGGGTCTGTTGCGCGGCGCGGGCGCGCTCGGCCTGCAATTGCGCAATGCGTTCGCGGATCTGCGGCATCACGGCCAGGGCCGCCTTTTCGCCTTCCACGATGGCGCTGGCGCGCTGGCTGAAATCGGCCGGGCCGATGTCCAGCACTTTGGGGCGGATGACCACGTCGGCGCGCGCCAGTTCGGCCTCGCCCAGCTTCTGGCCCATGATGGCAATCGACTGGTTCAGCGCGCCCAGCATGTTGCCCGGCGTCTGGCCCCGGGCCTTGTTGGAGATGTCCACGGCAATCACGATGTCGGCACCCAGCTGGCGCGCGGCGTCGACGGGTACGGGGCTCACGATGCCGCCGTCGACAAAGTGGTACTTGCCAATGGAGACGGGCTGGAACACGCCGGGCACGCTGCTCGATGCACGCACCGCCTGCCCCGTGTTGCCGCGTGCGAACACGGTGCGCTCGCCGTCTTCGAGCCGTGTGGCCACCACCACGAAGGGCTTGGCCATCTGCTCCAGCGGCTTGCGGCGCACCTGCTCGTTCACATAGTCTTCCAGCTTCTGGCCCAGCACCAGGCCGCCCGAGGAAAGCTGCAGGTCGCGGATCTTGGCTTCGTCCAGCGCCACGGCCTTCTCCTGCATCTCGAACGCGTTCATGCCGCTGGCGTACAGCGCGCCCACCACGCTGCCTGCGCTGGTGCCGGAGACGACGGCGGGCGCGAAGCCATTGGCTTCCAGCATCTTGATCACACCGATGTGTGCAAAACCCTTGGCTGCGCCGCCGCCCAAGGCGATGCCCACCTTGATGGGGCCGCCTGCGGGTGCCACAGCGGTCGTGGTGGCCGGTGCGGTCGCTGCGGGCTGGGTGGGTTGTGTGCCACCGCACGCCGCAAGGCCTGCGCAACCCAGAAGCGCCCAAGGCCGCAAGAAGATGTCCAACCGCATGTGCAGGATCCTGTTGTCAACGGAGGCGGCGAGTGTAGCGGCAGGGGGGAGGCCCGGGTACTGGTAGTGTCAAATGCTCCTGAAAGTGGAGCAATAAATCATTTGCAGACAAGCGGTAGGCGGTACTTAGGCCGCAGAACGGTAGAGCCGGTGCGCCAGTGCTTCATTCACCCCTGCGCCATTCCGTTTCAGCGCGCCGTATCCCGGCTGACTTGCTTGGCATTCCGCGCGCGTCCAGCCGGTGGCGTGCCTTTCGATGAGGCTGAGCAGTCCATGCAAAGACGTCGGCCTTCTGCTGATCAGTGCAGTTCGTACACGCTGGGTACCAACGAACGCCCGCGTGATGGCTGGGTGAGCCCTCGCTACAAGCTCAAGCGGACGAAATACACCGTGCTTATCGGCATGCTTGAACAAATTGTCACAAGCCACGGTATCGCCGTTACCTACACTGCCACGTCCTTTTTCGGGCTGCCTTCCATCACCATCCAGCATGGCCAAACCTGTCGTCGCTGTCATCCACGGCACCATCATCGCCGGCGGCCAGCTGAGCCAAGCCACCATCCTGGCTGTCAACCAGGCGGCCACCAAGGCGTGGGCGCAATGGCGCCGGTTCGTGGCGTATGCCGGCGGGGTCGAGGCTGGTGGCTCGCTGGCCGGGCGCGCCAGCAATCCGGGCAGTGCGCACGACTCGCCGCTCAAGATCGACAACGTCGCCAAACGATCTCGGGGAGTGGGAGAAAGCGGGCGTCTGCCGGGACAAGGACGTCAACCCGCAGATCGACGTGCTGGTGCCTGTGGGGTGGCGGCCAGCGAGGGCGTCATTGCGGGTATCGAGGTGCCTCGGTCATGAAGCGCCTGGGGCTTGTGGCTTTGCTCGTTGCGGCCCACACACTGGTGCCCGCTGGAGATCAGGCCGCTGTGGGTTGCCAGAGCGTCAAGCTGGTGCTTGACAAGCGGGTCACCCCCCGTGAACTGGCCCGTTTTTGGGCCAGCGGCGAGCAGGCCACCGGCGCGCCGGCTGTGTTGCAGCTGCAAGGTTGCAACGGCGAATTGCTGGACAGCATGACGCTGGAGGCGCCTCTGGCCAAGCTGGACTCCGCTCTTTTGCGTGGCGTGCGCAGCCCCACTGTTCTGGTGACGGTGGATCTGACGGCACCTGTGGGCAGCTACAGTGGACCGCAGACCAAGCTGGTCCAGGTCGAAGGAAACCGACTGACCTACGCGCAGGCCCGCGCTGCGGATGGCCACCTGCAGCCCATCGTACTGGCCCAGACGGGCAAAGCGGCGTGGAAGAAAGTGCGGGTGGGAGCGGTAGACCAGCTTCTGGCGGTCCGCAGCGAGCCCCGGGACGGGAAGTTCACGACCAGCTATCGCAGCTATGTCCACGGAAAGCGGGGCTGGACCGTGCGTGTACGGTCACGGCCCGGACTGTGGGAGTCGGATGGCGAATTCCCTTCGCGGCGGTCCTTCCCCTGAGCAGCGGGCCGCAGGCCGGTCAACGGCCGTGTTGTCACGACGGCTGGGTGTGCGGGTACCGCGCGCCCTGGGTGTCCGCCGAGGGCTTCACTCCCCTTGCGACCCCCGGTGCGCCCATCCGGTGGTGCGCTTCTCGATGGCGCTGAACAGTTCGTACATGGCCATGGCCATGGCGCCCACCACCATCAGACCCGCAAATGCCAGGCCCATCTGCATGGACGAGCCCGCGCTGATGAGCAGGTAGCCAATGCCTTCGTTCGCGGCGGTCATCTCCGACACCGTCGTGCCCACAAAGGCGAGCGTGATCGCCACCTTGAGCGAGCCGTAGAAGTACGGCATGGAGCGCGGCAGGCCGACCTTGGTCAGCACGTCCCAGCGCTTGGCGCCCAGCACGCGCAACACGTCTTCCAGCTCGGGCTCCAGGGTGGCCAGCCCCGTGGCGATGTTGACCATGATGGGGAAGAAGCTGATGAGAAACGCCGTGAGGATGGCCGGCCCCACGCCAATGCCGAACCACACCACCAGGATGGGGACGAACGCGGCCTTGGGCAGCGCGTTGAAGGCCGTCATCAGCGGGTACACGGCGGCATAGGCCAGGCGTGAGCTGCCGATCACAAAACCCAGCAGCACGCCCACCACGATGGCGATGCCAAAGCCCGCCATGGTGACCCAGTAGGTGCGCCAGGCGTGGGCGGCGATCACGCCCCCGAACTCGACCAGCTGCGTGCCGATGGCCCAGGGGCTGGGGAAAATGAATTCAGAGACATTGAAGGCCGAGCAGATGATCTGCCACAGCAGGATGATCGCGACCAGCAGGATCCAGGGCGACCAGCGTTCTACGGTTTTCTTGTGCATGGTGGTGATGAACGCGGTCTGCGTCTATTGGGCGATGGGCGCGCCGCTTTGGCGCAGCGCACCGATGTGGCCGCGCAGCTCGTGCACGATGTCGGTGAACTCTTTGGTGTAGGTGATTTCCAGGTCGCGCGGGCGGGGCAGATCGATCTCCTTCTTCACCACAAAACGGCCCGGGCTCTTGCTCATCACATACACCGTGTCGGCCAGGAAGACCGACTCGCGCAGGTCGTGGGTGACCAGGATCACGTTGAATTTTTGCTCGGCCCACAGGTCGCGCAGGATGCACCACAGCTCCTCGCGCGTGAACGCATCGAGCGCGCCAAAGGGCTCGTCGAGCAGCAGCATCTTGGGCTCGTGGATCAGCGCGCGGCAGATGCTGGCGCGCTGCTGCATGCCCCCCGACAGCTGCCAGGGGAACTTGTCTTCGTAGCCGCCCAGGCCCACCTTCTGGAGCAGCTTGCGGGCACGCTCTTCGTACTCCTTGCGCTTTTGCTTGAAGTGGCTGCGGTAGGGCTCGACGATTTCCAGCGGCAGCAGCACGTTGTCCACCGTGGTGCGCCAGGGCAGCAGCGAGGGCGCCTGAAACGCCATGCCCGAGACCTTGAGCGGCCCCGTCACGGGCTGGCCGTCGATGAGGATCTTGCCCATCGACGGCATCTTCAGCCCCGTGGCCAGTTTCATGAAGGTGGACTTGCCGCAACCCGAAGGGCCGACGATGGCGATGAACTCGCCCTGCCGCACCTGCAGGTCGATGGCCTCCACCGCAAACTGGTTCTTCGCGCGCAGCTCGTCGTTGTAGGCGAGCCAGACATCACGGAAGTCCACAAAATAGGAGTCGGCAGCCTGCATGGGTAGAAGATTTTTAATGAAAATGGCCGCTGGCGCTTGATAGATAAGCGCAAGAAGCTATTAAATTGATAGTAAACAGGCAGTGCTTGACGAACTTGCTTGCTTGTTTACTTCTTCGGCAGGATGTTCAACTCGGCCGCGCTGGGCAGAAAGCTGGCGTTCCACACATCGTCGGCGTTCACGCGCGTCTTGGTGTTGAACGCGTCCGACACCTGGGAGGCCATCAGCGACAGGCGGCCGGGTTTGGCCTGGCCAAAACCTTCGGCGCGTGCATCGGGGCTGTTGATGACGGTGTCGATGGCCAGTTGCAGGCGGCGGGTTTCGAGCGGCACGTTCACGATGCCGTCGCGCGCCTTCACGTGTTCGATGGCGGCTGCCGGGTTGGCGATGACGTCCTTGGCGCCCTTGGTGAAGGCCGAGAGGAAGGCCTTGACGGCGGCCGGGTTCTCCTTGATGAGCTTGGGGCTGGCGATGATCACGTTGCCATACAGCTTCACGCCAAAGTCGGCATAGGGCAGCACCACCACGTCGGCGGCCTTGGCGCCGCGGGCTTCCAGGTTCAGCAGCGAGGTGAAGGTGAAGCCGGTGATGGCGTCCACGTCGCCGCGCACCAGCATGGTTTCGCGCAGCGGTGGGTCCATGGCGGTCCACTGCACAGCGCCGATGCCGTTGGCCTTCTGGAAGATAGGGAACGCGCGGCGGCCGGCGTCGAACACGGGGGCTCCCAGCTTCTTGCCGGCCAGGTCGGCGGGTTTGGTGATGCCGCTCTTCTTGAGCGCCATGACCGAGGCGGGTGTGTTGTTGTAGACCATCATCACCGCCACGGGCTTGTTCTGCGCGTCAGGGTTGTTGGCGTGGAACTCCATCACAGCGGCCAGGTCGGCAAAGCCGATGTCGTAGGTGCCTGAGGCCACGCGCTGCACCGCGCCGCCCGAGCCGTTGCCCGCATCCACCGTCACATCCAGCCCGGCGGCCTTGAAATAGCCCTTGGCCACCGGCTGCAGGAACAGCGCAGCAGGGCCTTCAAAACGCCAGTCGAGCTGGAACTTGATAGGGGTGAGCGTTTGCGCTTGCGCCAGCGAAAACGTGCTGGCAGCGGCCAGCAGTGCGGCGGATTGCAGGAACGATCGTTTTTTCATGGGGGCTCCTGTCGGGGAAGGGCTGGGGAAGGTGCCGTCAACACGGCTGGATAGCCATGGACTCAGCAAAATCGATGCCTGATTTCGCGGTAGCGCAACCAGGCATGCAGCCATTGTTCCCTGAAGTGGTGCGTGCGGGCATGCAGGGTTTCCCCACATGGTGCAAGCGCCCGCCGGTTTGCACCGCCCAGGGGATATGCCCTGGGGGTGAAGGGCTCCGCAGGCCCTTCGGTGTGCCCTTATTTGGGGCGAGCGGCCGCGCTGGCCACGGCCAGCGCCGTCATGTTGAGCACCCGGCGCACGGTGGCGGCCGGGGTCAGGATGTAGGCCGTGGCGGCGGCGCCCATCAGGATGGGGCCCACGGTCACGCCACCGCTGGTGGTGGTCTTGAGCACGTTGTAGAGGATGTTGGCGGCATCCAGGTTGGGGCAGATCAGCAGGTTGGCCGAGTCCGTCAGGGTCGAGTCCGCCATGTAGGCATTGCGGATGTTCGGCTCCAGCGCGGCATCGCCGTGCAGCTCGCCATCGCATTCGATGTCGGGGTGGGCGGCCACGAACAGGTCGCGGGCCAGCCGCATCTTCTTGGCCGATGCGCGCTTGGACGAGCCATAGCTCGAATGCGACAGGAAAGCCACCTTGGGTGGCAGGCCAAAACGCTGAACCTCCTGCACGGACATCCAGGCGATGTCGGCCAGCTGCTGGGCTGTGGGGTCTTCGTTCACGTAGGTGTCGGCAATGAAGAGCGTGCCCCGGTTGGTCATCAGCGCGTTGAGCGCGGCATAGTCGTTCACGCCCTCCTGGCGGCCGATGATGCTGTGGATGCGCTCCAGGTGTGTCTCGTACGTGCCCACCAGGCCGCAGATCATGGCGTCCGCATCGCCCAGCTTGACCATCAGCGAGGCGATGATGGTGTTGGAGCGGCGCACGGCCGCCTTGGCCACTTCGGGCGTGGCACCGTTGCGCTTCATGAGCTGGTGGTAGTGCTCCCAGTACTGGCGGAAACGGGGGTCGTCCTCGGGGTTGCATACCTCCACATCCTTGCCCAGCTGCATGCGCAGGCCGGCCTTGGCAATGCGGGCGGCGATCACGGCGGGGCGGCCGATGAGGATGGGCTGGGCGATCTTGTCGTCAATCGCCATCTGTGCGGCGCGCAGAGCACGCTCGTCCTCGCCGTCGGCGTAGGCCACGCGCTTTTGCGCGTCAGGCAGGGCCTTGGCCGCGTTGATCACGGGGCGCATCAGCATGCCAGTCTGGTAGACGAAGCGCGACAGCGTTTCCTTGTAGGCCTCCATGTCGGTGATGGGGCGCGTGGCCACGCCGGACTCCGCCGCCGCCTTGGCCACGGCGGGCGCGATCTTGAGGATCAGGCGCGAGTCGAACGGTGTGGGGATGAGGTAGTCGGGGCCAAAGGTGAGTTCCTTGCCCGCGTAGGCGCTGGCCACTTCTTCGCTGATGTCAGCTTTGGCCAGGTCGGCAATCTGGCGCACGCAGGCCAGCTTCATCGCTTCGGTGATCTTGGTGGCGCCGCAGTCGAGTGCACCCCGGAAGATGTAGGGGAAGCACAGGACGTTGTTGACCTGGTTGGGGTAGTCCGAGCGGCCCGTGGCAATGATGCAGTCGGGGCGGATGGCCTTGGCGAGTTCGGGGCGGATCTCGGGCTCGGGGTTGGCCAGCGCCAGGATGATGGGCTTCGGAGCCATGGTCTTGACCATCTCGGCGGTGAGCACGCCCGGGGCCGAGCAGCCCAGGAACACATCGGCGCCATCCACCGCATCGGCCAGCGTGCGCGCGTCGGTCTTCTGGGCATAGCGCGCCTTGGACTCGTCGTAGCCACCGGGGCGGCCTTGGTAGATCACGCCCTTGGAGTCGCACATGAAGATGTTCTCTACCTTCACGCCCAGGCCCACCATCACGTTCACGCAGGCAATGGCAGCAGCGCCAGCGCCCGAGACCGCGATCTTGACCGCGCCAATCTCCTTGTCAACCAGCTCCAGGCCGTTGAGCAGCGCTGCGCTGGAGATGATGGCCGTGCCGTGCTGGTCGTCATGGAACACCGGGATGTTCATGCGCTTGCTCAGCTCTTGCTCGATGTAGAAACACTCGGGCGCCTTGATGTCTTCGAGGTTGATGCCGCCCAGCGTGGGCTCGAGCGCCGCAATGATCTCGATGAGCTTGTCGGGGTCGCGCTCGGCCAGTTCGATGTCGAACACGTCCACGCCTGCAAACTTCTTGAACAGGCAGCCTTTGCCCTCCATCACCGGCTTGCTGGCCAGGGGGCCGATGTCGCCCAGGCCCAGCACGGCCGTGCCGTTCGTGATCACCGCCACCAGGTTGCCGCGCGAGGTGTAGTCAAACGCCTTGGACGGGTCGGCCGCGATGTCTAGGCAAGGGTAGGCCACGCCCGGCGAGTAGGCCAGCGACAGGTCGCGCTGGTTGGACAGGGGCTTGGTGGGGGTGACCGAAATCTTGCCCCGGGTGGGGTTGCGGTGGTATTCGCGCGCAGCGTCGCGCAGGGCCTGTTCGGCGGCGGAAATGTTCTGTGTCATACGGAAATCCTGGAAGTCCTCGGCGGAATGCAAAACAAGGGTACCCGATGGTGCGGCTGGCTGGCATGCAGGTTTATGCGTATGCCGCATGAATCCAAAACCCCCTGGCAGCCGGTGCGGTCAGGGGGTGGGGCCAGCAGGCTGTGGCCAGTTCTTGGATGGTGAGCATTTTCCGGGCAGCGGGCAGGCGGGACGCTAGTGGGCGTCGGCCTGGCGTGCGGCGTTCACAGCGGCGGAGGTGTCGCGGCTGGCGCCATTGAAGAAAACGTTCAGGGCCACGGCCGCGATCGAGGCCAGCAGGATACCGGATTCGATCAGGGGGTGGATGGCATGCGGCATCCACTGGCGGAAGTTGGGCGCGATGAGCGGGATCATGCCCACGCCGATCGACACGGCCACGATCATGGCGTTGAAGCGGTTGTGCTTGAAATCCACCCCGCCCAGGATGCGGATGCCGGTGGCCGCCACCATGCCGAACATCACCAGCCCGGCGCCACCCAGCACCATGGTGGGCAGCGATTCGACCAGCGCCGCCATCTTGGGCAGCACGCCCAGCACGATCAGGATCACGCCGCCGGCCACGCAGACAAAGCGGCTCTTGACGCCGGTGACGGCCACCAGCCCCACGTTCTGCGAGAAGCTGGTGTACGGAAAGGTGTTGAAGATTCCGCCCAGCAGCGTGCCCAGGCCATCCGTGCGCAGGCCGCGCGTCAGAGCGGCCTGGTCCACCTTGCGGTCGGTCATCTCGCCCAGGGCCAGGAACATGCCGGTGGATTCGATCATCACCACGATCATCACCAGCGTCATGGTCAGGATCAGGATGGGGTCGAACACGGGGCCGGCGATCTCGAACGGCAGCACCAGGTCAAACCACTGCGCCTTGGCCACCTTGTCGAAGTTCATCATGCCCAGCGCCACGGCCACCACCGCACCAATGACGATGCCCAGCAGCACCGAGATGTTGGCGATGAAGCCCTTGGCAAACTTGGCGATCAGCAGGATGGACAGCAGCACCAGGCCCGAGATGCCCACGCCGGTCAGGTCGGCGTATTTGGGGTTGGGCACCGTGGGCACCACCGCAAAGCCCTTGGGCACGGGGGGCAGGGACGAGCCGGGTGCCCCGGCGACGGACTGCATCTCGCTGAGCCACTTGATGTGCTCGGGGTTCACCACATTGGGCGCCGTGGGGCCCACTGGGTTGCCAAAGATCCAGTTGATGCCCACGCGCATCAGACTGATGCCGATGACCGCAATGATGGTGCCGGTGACCACGGGCGGAAAAAACCGCAGCATGCGGCTCACCAGTGGCGCGATCAGGATGGAGATGACGCCCGCCCCGATCACCGATCCAAAGATCAGTCCGGCTCCGGCCGTGCCTCCCGTGCTTTGTGCCATCGAGATCATCGGGGCCACCGAGGCAAAGGTCACGCCCATCATCACGGGCAGCTGGATGCCGAACCAGCGCGACGCCCCCAGTGCCTGGATCAGCGTGACCAGCCCACAGACGAACAGGTCGGCAGAGATCAGCTTGGCCACCTGGTCGGGTGTGAGGTTGAGCGCCCGCCCCACGATGAGTGGCACGGCCACCGCGCCGGCGTACATCACCAGCACATGCTGAAGGCCCAGCGCCGTAAGTCGCCCCAGGGGCAGGTGTTCGTCCACGGGGTGTACGGGTAGGTTCATGGCGTGTCCTTAGGGTGGATCAGTGTGAATACGAAATGGGTACTGGTGCGAAATGGTGCACAACAGTCCATACAAAAATCGTATACAAAATGACGGGACGCGCTTATCCCGGTAAACCCTTAGAACGGGCAGCCGCAAACCGCTGCCCCGAAACGTGGGCTGCTGGGGGCGTTGGGGGCTGGGGCGCGCAGCGCCTGCGGCTGGACCTAGCCCCGATGCGTGGATGCTGCCTTGGCGCGTTGGCCGGTCAGCGGTGCCAGGGATTCACGCAGCCGGTCCCGCACCAGCGGCTGGCCGGAGTTCAGTGCGCCTTCCACGTGGCCGATGTGGGCCAGCATGCGTTCGCGGGCCAGCACGGTGTCGCCGGCCTCCAGGGCCTCCACGATGGCGGCGTGTTCGGCGCAGGACTGGCTGGCCGCGTGCTGCGACTGGTACAGCGAGGCCGCCAGCGTGGTGCGCGCCGTGAGGTCGCGCAGGATGTCACTGAGGCTGCGGTGGCCCATTGCCTCTGCCAGGCAGACATGGAAATCCGCCAGCAGGAAGGCGCGTGTGGCCGCGTCGGCGCCTTCGATGGCCTGCTGCTCATCGGCAATGTGCGCACGCAGGCGGCGGGTCACTGTCTGTAGCGGCTTGCCTGCGTCGGCCAGGATGCCCGATTCGATGATGCGCCGTGCCGAGAACGCGTCGCGCGCATCCTCCACCGAAGGCTCCACCACGTACCAACCCCGGCGTGAGCGCACTTCGACAAAGCCGCGTGCCTGCAGCTGCATCAGCGCCTCGCGCACCAGCGTGCGGCTTACGCCGAAGAGGTCGGCCAATTCCTGCTCGCCCAGGCGTTCGCCGGGGGCGAGCTTCTGCGCAAGGATGGATTCCACCACCTGTTGGGCGATCTGGGTCTGGCTCAGGCTCATGGGGTCGATTGTGTCAGCGGGGCAGGGCCGGCAAGCCCGCGTGGATGGGCGCACGCGAGGCCTCCAACTGGAAGCCGGCGACGGTGCGTGCGAGGTGGTGGGCCTGGTCGTTGAGCACGCCCGATGCGGCGGTGGACTCTTCAACCAACGCTGCATTTTGCTGCGTGGCGCGGTCCATCTCGGCCACGGCCTGGTTGATCTGGCCGATGCCGGAACTTTGCTCGGTCATGGAGCCATTGATTTCCCCCACGATCTGCGCCACGCGCTGGATGCCGTGCACGATCTCGTTCATGGTCTCGCCAACCGCGCGCACGCGCTGGGTGCCCGTGGCCACGCTGGCGCCCGAGGCGTCTATGAGCGCCCGCACCTCCCGGGCGGCCGTGGCGCTGCGGTGCGCCAGGCTGCGCACCTCGCTGGCCACCACCGCGAAGCCCCGGCCGTTCTCCCCCGCACGGGCAGCCTCCACGGCTGCGTTCAGTGCCAGGATGTTGGTCTGGAAGGCGATGGAGTCGATCACACCGATGATCTCCCCGATGCGTGCCGAGGCGTTGGAAATCTCGTCCATGGTGCTCGCGGCGTCCGCCACCACCTCGCCGCCCCGGGTGGCGGTGGCGCTGGCCGAGCGGGCCAGTTGTGCGGCCTGCGCTGCGGCATCTGCAGACTGCTGCACGGTGGCTGTGAGCTGCGACAGCGAGGCAGAGGTTTCCTGCAGGTTGCTGGCCGATGTCTCGGTGCGGTGGGACAGGTCGTGGTTGCCAGCCTTGATCTCGTCGGTGGCCGTTTTCATGGATTCCACGCCCTGGCGCACGTCCTGCAGCACGGTGCTGATCTTGTCCACGAAGGCGTTGAACGAGGACGCGATCTGCGCCACCTCGTCGTGCCCGGTGACGGGCAACCGGTGCGTCAGGTCGCCGCCACCCGAGCCGATCTCGTCCATCGCATCGCGCACCTGCGACAGCCGGCGAAAGGACTGCGCCGTGAGCAGTGCGCTGACACCCGCAGCGGCCAGCGCCAGCAACACGATGGCGATGGCCGAGGTGCGCAGCACGCCCGCCAGGCCGGCGGTGGCCTCGGCCTTGTCCAGCGCGACGACCAGGTACCAGTCGGTGCCTGCCACGGGCAGTGCGCGCAGCAGCTTGGCAGAGCCTGCCAGTGTGGCCTCCAGCGCGTGGTTGGCAACGGGCAGCGCTGCGAGCACGGCGGGAGTGAGCGCGGGCGAGAGTTCTGAGGCGGGCTTGAGCATGCGCTGCGCATCGGGGTGCGCCAGCACCAGCCCGTCCTTGTCCACCACGAAGCCCAGGCTACTGGGCGTGGGGTGCACTGCGGCCACCACGTCCTGCACGCCCTTGAGCGGAACCGCACCGCTCACAGCGCCTTGTGCCGCTCCGTCGCGCAGGATGGGCGCGGCGAACGACACAAAAGGCTCGCCCGTGGACGCGTCGCCGTAGGGCTTGGTGACCAGCAGCTTGCCGGCCTTCACCACGCTTTGGTACCAGGGGCGCGCCGTGGGGTCATAGGTGGGTGGTGTGGTGGGGCTGCTCGATACCCAGCGCTTGTCCTGCCAGCCCACCGTGGTAACGGGAAAGCCATTGGCCTTGTTCATGTGCAGGACGATGCCCTGCGGGTCGCCATGCTCCACGGCGGCAGCGGCTGCCTGCACGGCCAGGGATTTGCTCGACACCCATTTTTCGATGGCCAGCGCGTTGCCCGAGGCGATGGCCGTGAGGTTGTCCTCGATGGTCTGCAGGGTTGCCGACCGCACGATGGCATAGGTGGCGGCGCCCGTCAGCGCAAGGGCGGCAGTGACCGCCGCCGTGGTGATGAGCAGGATGCGGGTGCGGAGCGAAGTCATCATGGTGGAAGAGTTCTCGTGCCGGTGGCGGGGAACGCGCCTGCAGGCGGGGGAGGGCGGGGACCGCGCGGCGTGTGGCGCGCCTGCTCAGCCCTTGCCATCGCGGAACATCTCTGGCGACAGGCTGTGTTTGAACCAGTGCATGGCGTTGACCATGAGCGCTTGCGATGACCGGGCCTGGGCCAGAAAGGCATCGACCCGCGCCAGCAGGCGAGGCTCGTGCTTGCGCACGCCGATGTGGCAGGGGCTTTGCCGCAGCACGGCCACCCGTTTGATGCGCTCGCGCAGGGCGGTATCCGGGATGGATTCAGCCACCACATTGCCCGCCGCAAAGGCGTCGATGCTGCGGCGCACGTACGCATCAAGCATGGGGGCCGAGCTGTCGAATGCCACGGCCGTGGCGTGCGGTGCCTGGGCCTTGAACTCGGTCTCTTCCAGGCTGCCGCGCACCACGCCCACACGGCGGCCCTTGAGCGCGGCGAGGTCCGCCGGACCCGCGCCGGAGTCACTGAAGATGCCCATGTAGGTCGGTGCGTAAGCGGTGGAGAAATCGATCTCGCGCTCGCGCTCTGCGGTCTTGCCCAGGCTGGCGATGATCAGGTCCACCCGGTCTTCGAGCAGGGCGGCCAGGCGGTCGCCGCTGGCCACGGGTAGGATCTTGAGCGACACCCGCAGGTCGCTGGCCAGCATGCGCGCCACCGCAATGTCAAAGCCATCGACCACGCCGTTGCGCGTGAAGCCGAACGGCGGAAACTCTTGCGGCACTGCCACGCGCAGCACCCGGCTGCGCAGGATGCGGTCCAGCTGGTCGGGTTCGCCTTTGCCCTGGGCGGCGGCGAGGCCCCAGCCGAAGGGAAGGGCGCACAGGCCCGCAGCGCCTGCGATGGCACGGCGGCGGGTCAGAACGGTAGAAGGGGGCATGGGGTGGGCCGTGGTGTTGTGGGTTGTTATGGCTTGGCTTGTCGCATGCGGTCACTGCTGCTGCGGCGGCACGGCCTGGCCGTCCAGCACGGCGTGGGCGCGCTCGCGGTCGATATCGCCTTCCCACGCGGCGATGGCCACGGTGGCCACGCAGTTGCCGATCAGGTTGCCCAGCGCGCGGGCAATGCCCATGAACCAGTCCACCGACAGCACCAGCACCAGCCCGATGGCCGGGATGGCCGGAATGGCATGCAGCGTGGCCGCCAGTACCACGATGGCCGAGCCTGGCACGCCGTGCGCGCCCTTGGAGGTGACCAGCGAGATTGCCAGGATGGTCAGCAGGTCGGCCATGGAGATCGGCGTGTTGGTGGCCTGGGCGATGAACACGGCGGCCAGCGTGATGTAGATCGAGAACGCGTCCAGGTTGAACGAGTAGCCGGTGGGGATCACCAGGCCCACGGTTGAATCGCGAATGCCCATGTGCTTGAGCTTGGCCATGATCTGGGGCAGCACGCTGTCGGACGAGGTGGTGGCGAACACCACGGCCAGCTCCTCGCGCAGGTAGCGCAGCAGCTTGAACAGGCTGAAGCCCGAGACCCGCATGATGAGGCCCAGCACCACCACCACGAACAGGAACACCGCCGCATAGAACAGCACCACCAGCATGCCCAGTTGCTTGAGCGAGCCGATGCCGTACTTGCCCACCGTGAACGCGATGGCACCCAGCACGCCCAGCGGCGCCAGCTTGATGATCAGGCCCATGGTCTTGAAGAGCACGTGCGACAGGTCTTCGATCAGACTGGTGACCCGCGCACCGCGCTCGCCCAGCAGCGCCAGCGCGCAGCCAAAGATGATGGAGAACAGCAGCACTTGCAGCACGTCGCCATTGGCGAATGCGCTCACGGCCGTGGTGGGGATGAGCTTGAGCAAAAAGTCGCTGAAGCCGCCACCCGTGAGTTTGCTGGCGTTTTCCGCGTAGGCGCCCATGGCCTTGGGGTCCAGCGCACTCGGGTCCACGTTCATGCCCACGCCCGGCTCGAACCAGAACGCAAGCGCCAGACCCAACACCAGCGCGATGGACGTGACCACCTCGAAGTAGATCAGCGACTTGATGCCCACCCGGCCCACACGCTTCAAGTCACCCGTGCCGGCAATGCCATGCACCACCACGCAAAAGACGATGAGCGGAATCAGCATCTTGATGAGCTTGATGAAGCCGTCGCCCAGAGGCTTGAGCTGTACGGCTGTGTCGGGCCAGAACAGCCCGACGGCCACGCCGGCAATCAGGGCCAGGATCACCCGGCCGAACAAGGAGTTGAGGAAGCGGAGCATGGGAACCCTTTGACGAAAGAAAGGAGACGGTGGCACTGTGATCAATCTTGCATACAAGAACTGTAGACAAGTGTTGCGAGCCAGAACATGGGGTTATCCCGTGTTGGGCCCTGCCGTTGGGGGCCCGCCGGCGCGGTGGTGGTTGAAGCACTTTTGACTTTCACGCGCGGTTACCTTGGAGTTACTGCTCCACAATCGCCCGCGGAGACCACCATGACCAACAACGACAACGTGCCCGATCCCGTCTTCCAGCCCGCCGAGTTCCTCGAATACCTGTACCGGGTGGCCGTGCGCCGTGCGCTGCCGCTGCACAACACCGCCGCCTTTCTGCCCGCGCCGCCCAGCCGTGAGAGCGGAGGCCGCACCCTGGTGCTGGGTGCGGGCAAGGCCGGTGGCGCCATGGCGCAGGCGGTGGAGGCGCTGTGGCCGGTTGATGCGCCGCTGTCGGGCCTGGTCGTCACGCGCTACCACCACACGCCGCCGCGTGAGGCGGCGTTCCTGGGACTGCCGCCCCGGCCCGAGGGCTACCCGCAGCGCATCGAGGTGGTCGAAGCCGCGCACCCCGTGCCCGATGCGGCCGGCTTGGCCGCCGCGCAGCGCATCCTGGCGCTGACGCAGGGCCTTACCGAAAACGACCTGGTGCTGTGCCTGATCTCGGGCGGCGGCTCCGCCCTGCTCACGCTGCCGGCAGATGGCCTCACGCTCGAAGACAAGCAGCGCATCAACAAGGCCCTGCTGGAGAGCGGCGCAGCCATCGACGAAATGAACTGCGTGCGCAAGCACCTCTCGCGCATCAAGGGCGGGCGGCTGGCGGCGGCCTGCGCACCTGCGCGGGTGGTCACGCTCACCATCAGCGATGTGCCCGGCGACGACCCTTCGGTGATCGCCAGCGGCCCCACCGTGCCCGACGCCACCACCTGCGCCGATGCGCTGGCCATCCTGGCGCGCTATGGCATCGACGTGCCCCCCGCAGTGCGCGTTGCACTGGAAGCAGGCGCGCTGGAAACCCCCAAGCCCGGCGACGCCGTGTTTGCGAACCATGTAGTGCACATGACGGCCACGCCCCAGCAGTCGCTGGAGGCCGCTGCCGAGGCCGCGCGTGCGGCCGGTGTGGCTGCGTACATCCTCTCCGACGAGATCGAAGGCGAATCGCGCGAGGTGGGCAAGGTGCACGCCGCGCTGGCCCGCGCTGTGGCAAGGCATGGCCAGCCGTTTGCACGGCCCTGCGTGATCCTCTCGGGCGGCGAGACCACCGTCACCATCCGCCCGCGCGCACCCGGCGCTGCCAAGGGCCGGGGCGGCCGGGCGGGCGAGTTCTGCATGGGGCTCGCGCAGGCGCTACAGGGCCAGCCTGGTGTGTGGGCGTTGGCTGCGGACACCGACGGTATCGACGGCGTGGAAGACAACGCCGGCGCGCGTGTGGTGCCCGACACCCTGGCGCGTGCCACCTCGCACGGCCTGTCCATCGCGGACCATCTGGACCGCAACGATGCGTATGGTTATTTCGATGCGCTGGGCGATCTGGTTGTCACGGGGCCCACGCACACCAACGTCAATGACTTCCGGGCGATCCTGATTTTGTAGCGGTTGGCGGTGGCTGTGCCTGGGCTGCAGGGCGATAAGGTCCAGGGTTTTTGCTGGCGCTGTGCCTGATCATTACCCCTCTCCCCAGCCCTCTCCCGCAAGGGGAGAGGGAGCTTGATGGGCGTCACGACGGCCAGGATGTTTGCAACGGCTGCGCCTGCGGCCATGCTTGAAGGCTGCAGCAAAAGCGGCTGACTCGGCCAAGACCGTACAACCACCACCGGCGTACCTTTCTTAACCCCCTCTCCCCTCGCGGGAGAGGGTTGGGGAGAGAGGGCCTCCAATTAGGGCGCAACCTCGTCATCTCCCAGCCATCCTTTACTTCCTCGCAGCCCCCTCACGCGGCAAAGCGTCAACCCAGTCCTTGCCAAACCGCCCCTGCAAAAACGCGACGAAGGCCTGCACCTTCTGCGGCACCAGCCGCGGTGACGGGTATACCGCATGGATCTCCTGCTCGGGCAGGCGGCAGGTCTTGAGCACCTCCACCACGCGCCCTGCCGCCAGCGATTCCACCGCCACGTAGTGCGGCAGCGCCGCGATGCCCATGTGCGCGCGCGCCGCCGCCAGCAGCGCAGAGAGGTTGTTGGACCGCAGCCGCCCGGTGACGGGCACCGACACCGCCTCGCCGCTCGCATTGCGCAACCGCCACAGGTCGTTGCCCTGCACGCTGCTGTAGATCAGCGCCGAATGGTCCTTCAGGTCCGACGGCCGGCGCGGCGTGCCGTGGCGGCGCAGGTAGGTGGGCGAGGCCACCAGCACCCAGGGGTTCATGCCCAGCGTGCGCGCACCCAGGGCCGAGTCGGCCAGCTTGCCCAGGCGGATCGCCACATCGATGCCGTGGGCCACCAGGTCGGTGTAGCGGTCCTCAAAGCTCAGGTCCAGTTGCACCTGCGGGTTCTGGGCCATGAACTCCAGCGCCAGCGGCACCACCACGCGCCGCCCGAAAGCCACCGAGCTGCCGACCCGCAGCTGGCCGTGCACCTGCGTCTGGCGCACGCGCACCACGCTCTCGGCCTCGGCCACGTCGGTCACGATGGCCTTGCACTTCTCGTAGTACAGCGCGCCGGGCTCGGTCAGGCTCACGCCGCGCGTGTTGCGGTTGAGCAGCCGCACCTTCAGGTGTGCTTCCATCGCCGCCACCTGCTTGGTCACCGTGGGCTGCGTGGTGGCGAACTCGCGGGCCACCTTGGTGAAGCTGCCGGTCTCCACCACCCGCACGAACATTTCCATGGCATCGAGCCGGTCCATCGTGGTTGTCTCCTGTGTTGTGCATGGTGGCGTGGGCGTGCGCCGTGGCTTATTCCTGTGTGGAATAAATTTTATGGTCTGCCGCCACCTTCCGCCGCAAAGGGTGCTTGCCTAGAGTTGCCACATCAACGACCCCAACCGAAGGAGATGTGCAATGCCAAGAATGAAGGCCATCCAGGCCGCCGTGAAGGTGATGGAGAAAGAGGGTGTGAGCGTCGCGTTCGGCGTGCCGGGCGCGGCCATCAACCCGCTGTATGCGGCGCTCAAGGCGCACGGCGGCATCGGCCACATCCTGGCGCGCCATGTGGAGGGGGCCAGCCACATGGCGGAGGGCTACACCCGCGCCGTCGCCGGAAACATTGGCGTGTGCATCGGCACCAGCGGCCCTGCCGGCACCGACATGATCACCGGGCTGTACTCGGCCAGCGCGGACTCCATCCCCATCCTGTGCATCACGGGCCAGGCACCGCGTGCCCGCCTGCACAAGGAGGACTTCCAGGCCGTGGACATTGCCAGCATCGCCAAGAGCGTGACCAAGTGGGCCACCACCGTGCTGGAGCCCGCGCAGGTGCCGCAGGTGTTCCAGCAGGCGTTCCACCTCATGCGCTCGGGCCGGCCCGGGCCGGTGCTCGTCGACCTGCCCATCGACGTGCAGCTGGCCGAGATCGAGTTCGACCCCGACACCTACGAACCCCTGGTGCCCTACAAGCCCGCCGCCACGCGCGCCCAGATCGAGAAGGCACTGAGCATGTTGAATGCCTCCGAGCGCCCGCTGATCGTCGCGGGTGGCGGAATCATCAATGCCGATGCATCGGACCTGCTGGTGCAGTTGGCCGAGCTGCTGGGCGTGCCGGTGATCCCCACGCTCATGGGCTGGGGCAGCATCCCCGACGACCACCCGCTCATGGCCGGCATGTGCGGCCTGCAGACCAGCCAGCGCTACGGCAATGCCAGCATGCTCGCCAGCGACTTCGTGCTGGGCATCGGCAACCGCTGGGCCAACCGGCACACGGGCTCGGTCGATGTCTACACCCGGGGCCGGAAGTTCGTGCACGTGGACATCGAGCCCACGCAGATCGGCCGCGTGTTTGCGCCCGACTTCGGCATCGTCTCCGACGCGGGCGCTGCGCTCAAGCTCTTTGTGGAGGTGGCGCGTGAATGGAAAGCCGTGGGCCAGCTGCGCGACCGCAGCGCCTGGGCGGCCGAGTGCCAGGGCCGCAAGCACAGCGTGGACTACCTGCGCAAGACCCACTTCGACAGCGTGCCCATGAAGCCACAGCGCGTGTACCAGTGCATGAACCGCGCGCTGGGCAAGGACGTTTGCTACGTCTCCACCATCGGCCTGTCGCAGATCGCGGGCGCGCAGTTTCTGCATGTGTACCAGCCGCGCCACTGGATCAACTGCGGCCAGGCCGGCCCGCTGGGCTGGACGGTGCCCGCCGCCCTGGGCGTGCGCGTGGCCGACCCGGCGCGCAAGATCGTGGCGCTGTCGGGCGACTACGACTTCCAGTTCATGATCGAAGAGCTGGCCGTGGGCGCGCAGTTCAAGCTGCCCTACATCCACGTGCTGGTCAACAATAGCTACCTGGGCCTGATCCGCCAGGCGCAGCGCACGTTCAGCATCGACTACTGCGTGCAGCTCGCGTTCGACAACGTGAACATGGCCGAGGGCGAGGTGGCGCGTGGCTACGGCGTGGACCACGTGAAGGTGGTCGAGGGCCTGGGCTGCAAGGCCCTCCGCGTGCACCGCCCCGAAGAGTTTGCGCCCGCCCTCGCCCAGGCCGAGGCCTGGATGGCCGAGCACCGCACCCCCGTGGTCATCGAGGTGATCCTGGAGCGTGTGACCAACATCGCCATGGGCACCGAGATCGACAACATCGTCGAGTTCGAGGAACTGGCGACGCAGCCCACCGACGCACCCACTGCCCTGGCCCTGCTGGACTGAGGCGAGCCGCATTTTTTCCCTCGTGTTACCGGAGACTTTTCATGCCCCGTTTTGCTGCCAACCTCAGCATGCTGTTCACCGAGGTTCCCTTTCTCGACCGCTTCGAGCGCGCCGCGCGCACTGGCTTCGAGGCCGTGGAGTTCCTCTTTCCCTACGAGTTTGCAGCGGAGGACATCCGCGCGCGCATCGACAAACACCAGCTGCAGATCGTGCTGCACAACCTGCCCGCCGGTGACTGGGCTGCTGGCGAGCGTGGCATTGCCTGCGATCCGGCACGCATTGTGGAGTTTCGGGCCGGCGTGGCCCAGGCCATCACCTATGCACAGGCGCTGGGCGTGCCGCAGCTCAACTGCCTGGCGGGCAAGACACCCGCAGGGGTGGATGCTGCAGTACTGCGCCGTACCCTGGTCGAGAACCTGCGCTTCGCGGCCACGGAGCTGAGGGCGGCCGGGCTGCGCTTGCTGGTCGAGCCCATCAACCCCTTCGACATCCCGGGCTTCTACCTGACCCGCACGGACCAGGCGCTGGACATCCTGGACGAAGTGGATGCCAGCAACGCCTTTGTGCAGTACGACATCTACCACGCGCAGCGCACCGAAGGCGAAATCGCGGCCACGCTGCAAAAGTACCTGGAACGCATCGGCCACGTGCAGCTGGCCGACAACCCCGGCCGCAACGAGCCGGGTACGGGCGAGATCAACTACCGCTACCTGTTCGCGCACCTGGACCGCATCGGATACGACGGCTGGGTGGGTTGCGAGTACCGGCCTGCACGCACCACGGAAATCGGCCTGGGGTGGCGCACGGCGCTTGCCGCATGAGCCACAACCCACGGATCGACGAATCACCACCACACAAGGAGAACAAGAGCATGACCGACACCCCCCTCAAACTCGGTTTCATCGGCCTGGGCATCATGGGCGCGCCCCTATGCGGCCACCTCATCGCCGCGGGCCACCAGCTGTATGTGCACACCCGGGGCCGTGTGGCACCACAGATTGCCGAGAGCAGCGCCACGCAGTGCACCACCGCGCGCGGCGTGGCCGAGCGGGCCGACATCGTCTTTCTGATGCTGCCCGACACGCCCGATGTGGAGAAGGTGCTGTTCGGCGCCGACGGTGTGGCCCAGGGCCTCAAAGGCAACACGGGCAAGGTGGTGGTGGACATGAGTTCCATTTCGCCCGTGGCCACCAAGGACTTTGCGGCGCGCATCGAGGCCCTGGGCGCACAGTACCTGGACGCCCCCGTCTCGGGCGGCGAACTGGGCGCGAAGAACGCCACGCTGTCCATCATGGTCGGCGGCCCCGAGGCGGTGTTCGAGCGAATCAAACCGCTGTTCGAACGCCTGGGCAAGAACATCACCCTGGTGGGCGGCAACGGCGACGGCCAGACCGCCAAGGTGGCCAACCAGATCATCGTCGCCCTGAACATCGAGGCCGTGGCCGAGGCGCTGCTCTTCGCCGCCCGCGCGGGCGCCGACCCGGCCCGCGTGCGCCAGGCGCTGCTGGGCGGTTTCGCCTCGTCCAAGGTCCTGGAGGTGCATGCCGAACGCATGATCCAGCGCAGGTTCGAGCCCGGCTTTCGTATCGGACTGCACCAGAAGGACCTGAACCTCGCGCTGTCGAGCGCGCGGGAGCTGGGCGTGCCGCTGCCCAACACGGCGATGGCGCAGGAGCTGTTCAACGCCTGCGTGGCTCATGGCGGGCAGGGGTGGGACCACTCGGCGATGGTGCGGGCGCTGGAGAAGATGGCGAATTTTGAGATTGGGGAGGTCGCTTCGACCTGAAGTTCTCCCAGGGCGGGGTCATGGCAGACTGGGTCTTACCGAGACCAAATCAAAGGTGGGCTATGTCAGAAGCCTCTGATGAGTTCGAAAAACTGCTTGAGGTATTCCAGTCTGAATGCAGGGATGCTGTTCGTTACGTCTATTCAATGCATGCGCTCTACGCTTCAATATTTGGTAGCCAGAGCGCTACGACTGCAATGGGTAGCGCAGCCACGTTCTGGAATACGGCTTTGGATGCTCTGCTGACGTCCGCAGTGGTTACGCTAGGAAGGATTTTCGATCCCGAGGGGCGCAACTATTCCGTGAATCGGCTACTGAAGCACTGTGTAGACAATATCGAAATTTTCGAGCTCACAGCTTTTACACAGCGCCAGATGGACCGGTATGGCCTGCAATCCAGAGAGCAGGCTCAGCAACGGATAGATTTGGCATTTGTTCCCACATATGCTGACTTCCAGCAGCTAAAAAAATCTGTGGAGCAGCGTCGGAAGTTCTACGTCGCGGATGTGAAACCGTTCCGGCATGAGATCTTTGCTCATCGTGGTGTTGCCCAGGAAAGCGAGATATCGAATGGATCTACTTCCATCGATCCCGAGAAGTTGCGAGAGTGCGTACTTTTTCTGCAGGCTCTCGGGCAGTCGTTGCACCAGCTTTACTTCGATGGAGTGCGGCCGTCGCCAACGGTAAGCAATGTGCCCACGAGCGAAATGCTGCTGCAAAAAAACACTCTTGAATCTGCTGCCACGCTACCAGATCGCGTTGTCGCGGATGTGCGCCGGGTCATATCCAGCATCGTGGCCGTGGGCTGAAGAAAAGAAAAAATCCCGCACACCTCTCGGTGAGCGGGATTTCTGATTCAAATTGGCCGCTACCGCACGTTCATCAAGCGGTAGTAGCTATTAATTGAGTAGCAATCAATACCCCAGCGTCTTCCCATCCGGGTTGCGCGGGTCTGAGTAGCCGTACAGCGCGCCGCCGCGAATCTGGATGGTCTGCGTGCGGCCCATCGACGGCTTGACTGCGATGTTGTGGCCGCGTTGCTTGAGCAGGGCCAGGGTGTCGGGTGAGAGGCCCTTTTCCACGCGCAGCTCGTCGGGCGTCCACTGGTGGTGCACGCGGGGTGCGGCAGCGGCTTCGGCGGGGTTCATGCCGAAGTCGATGGTGTTGACCACTGTCTGCAGCACCGTGGTGATGATGCGTGCACCGCCGGGGCTGCCGGTCACCAGAGTGGGCTTGCCGTCCTTGAGCACCAGGGTGGGGGTCATGGACGACAGGGGGCGCTTCTTGGCCGCGACCGCGTTGGCGTCGCCGCCGACCAGGCCGTAGGCATTGGCCACGCCGGGCTTGGCCGAGAAGTCGTCCATCTCGTTGTTGAGCAGGATGCCCGTGCCCTTGGCCACGATGCCGCTGCCGAAGTTGGTGTTCAGCGTGTAGGTCACGGCCACGGCGTTGCCGGCCTTGTCCACCACCGAGTAGTGGGTGGTCTGGTCGCTCTCATACGGCTGGGGCTGGCCGGGCTTGATGCTCTTGCCGCTGCGCGCGGTGTTGCCGTCGATGCCCTTGGCCAGCGACTCGGCGTAGCGCTTGGAGGTCAGTCCCTTGAGGGGGATCTTCACGAAGTCCGGGTCGCCCAGGTACTCGGCGCGGTCGGCGTACGCGAGCTTCATGCTCTCGGCCATGTAGTGGATGGTCTGGGCGCTGTTGGGGCCCCACTGGGCCAGGGGCAGGGGCTCCAGCATGTTCAAAATCTGCACCAGGTGCGGGCCGCCGGAGGAGGGTGGCGGCATGGTCACGATCTCATAGCCGCGGTAGGTGCCGCGCGTGGGCACGCGCTCGGCCACCTTGTACTCGCGCAGGTCCTGCAGGCTGATGGCGCCGGCGTGCGGTGCCATCTCGGCAGCGATCTTCTGGGCGATCTCGCCTTCGTAGAACGCCTTGGCGCCCTGCTGGCCGATCAGGCGCATGGACTGGGCCAGGTCTTTCTGCACCAGCGGGTCACCTACCTTCAGGGGCTCGCCGTTCTTCCAGAAGATGGCCTGGGTGGCGGGCCACTTGCCCATGTTCTTCTTTTCCTGCTGCAGGATCTTCGCCAGGGTTTCGCTCACCGGGAAGCCCCGGTCCGCCAGCTCGATGGCCGGGGCGATCACGCGCGCCAGGGGCAGGGTGCCCCAGGTCTTGAGCGCATGCTCCATGCCGGCCACGGTGCCGGGCACGCCCACGGCGTAGTGGGTGAACAGCGACTTGCCATCCACCACGTTGCCCTTGTCGTCCAGGTACATGTCGCGCGTGGCCTTGATGGGCGCCACTTCGCGGAAATCGAGGGCCACGCTCTTGCCGGTCTTGGCGTCGTGCACCATCATGAAACCGCCGCCGCCCAGGTTGCCCGCATTGGGCAGTGCCACGGCCAGCGCAAAGCCGATGCCCACGGCCGCGTCTACCGCGTTGCCGCCGGCCTTCAGGATGTCGAGGCCGATCTGCGAGGCCAGCTCCTGCTCGGTGGCGACCATGCCGTTGCGCGCCACCACGGGGTGGAACACGTCCATGTCGAAGTCATAGGCGGCGCTGGCGGCCTGGGCCGATGCGGTCTGCTGTACGGCGGGCGCGGGCGCTGCTGCCGTGGTGGGTGTGCTGCCGCAGGCCGTGAGGCTGGCCAGCGCCAGCGCCAGGCTGGAGGCCAGCAGCGTGTGTCGTATGTTCATGGGTGATGCTCCTGAGATGGTTTTTTGCTCTGTAGGAAGGGGAGGGCGGGTGGGCCCTGCGAAGGGCGCCCGCGGCAAGTGTAGGGTGGGCACGCGCTGCGTGCGGGCAGCGGGTTATGCCGATTGAGTATGCACCCAGTGCACGCCCGTTATTCCTGCTTTTTGTGCAGGAGGTGCTGCACGGCGCCGCACTCCTCGATGCCTTCAGCGCGGTGGTTGTGAAGCCCCTGAGCCCAGTGATTCGCGCACCTGCGTCAGCGAGCGCCGCTGACGCCCCTGTGCATCCTGGTTGTCGTCCGACAGCCAGGCCTCGAAAACCTGCCGCAACCCGGGCCATTCGGTGTCGATGATGGAAAACCAGGCGGTGTCGCGGTTGCGGCCCTTGTAGACCACGGCCTGGCGGAAGATGCCCTCGAACTGGAAACCCAGGCGCGCGGCCGTGCGCCGCGAAGGGGCGTTGAGGCTGTCGCACTTCCACTCGTAGCGGCGGTAGCCCAGCGTGTCGAACACATACGCCATGAGCAGGAACTGCGCCTCGGTGGAGGCGGGGGTTTGCTGGAGCAGGGGCGAGAACATCACGTTTCCGACCTCGATGGCGCCATGGGTGGGATCAATGCGCATCAGCGCCAGGGTGCCCACGGCCTTGCCTGTGGTCTTGTCCACCACGGCGAAGTGGCGAGGGTCGGTACTCTGTGCAGCGCTCTGTGCATAGCGGTGGTAGTCCTCGGGCGTGTCGAATGGGCCGATGAACATGTAGGTCCAGGCGCGCGGGTCCGGCGCGAGCCGGTAGGCCGTGTCCAGGTCGGCCGCGTGGCGGTCAACCTGCAGCGGCTCCAGCCGGCAGTGGCGGCCCACCAGGGTGACGCCGGCGGGTTGGGGGCGGGGTGTCCAGCCGGGCGCGGAGGCGCCGATGGGCTGGGCGAAATCATTCATGAAGGTGGACATGGAATTGCGCGGTCGAAGGGGCAAAAGAGAGAGAGGTCGAGCGTGTGACTTTAGGATTCTTGTGGACCATTAAAAAGATCCACTCATGCACAATCTGATGGTGCCACCGGGGTTGCTATCTGGTGGCTTTTCACAGGCCACCATGATCCAACGCCTCCCTGCCATCGACCCCGTCCGCCATGTCCTGCTGGAAGCCCCGCTGGTACGCGACCGGCAGGGCGACTCGCTGCAACGCCAGCTCCTGGCCCGCATCCGCAATGCCATCCTGGATGGGCGCTTCCCCTCGGGCTGCCGCCTGCCGGGGTCGCGGGATCTGGCGGCGGACCTGGGCGTTTCGCGCAACAGCGTGACAGCGGTCTACGAGCAGCTGGGGGCCGAGGGCTACATCGAGCTGAGCCGCCGGGGCACCAAGGTGTCCGCGCTGGACCGCAGCCGTGCCCGAGGCCATGCGGACCCCGCACGCGCTGCGCCGCCGCGCCTGTCCGAACGCAGCGCGCAGGTGGTCAGCCGTTTTGCCGATGCGGGCGAGACACTGGCCTTCAGGCCCGGTGTGCCAGCGCTGGCGCGTTTCCCCCTGAGTGCCTGGAAGAGCTGTTTTGACCGCGCCTTCAAGGCATCTGGCGTGTCGGCCCTGGGCTATGGCAATCCGGCGGGCGAGGCCGCCTTGCAGGGCGCCATCATGCGGCACCTGGCGGTGGCGCGCGGCGTGCGCTGCGAGGCGGGGCAGGTGGTCATCACCGAAGGTGCGCAGGAGGCGCTGAACCTGTGTGTGCGGCTGGTGGCCAACCCGGGTGACACGGCCTGGGTGGAGGACCCGGGCTACCGGGGGGCGCAGACCGCCTTCCAGTGCGGGGACCTCAAGGTCGAAGCCCTGCGGGTGGATGGCGCGGGCCTCGTGGTGCCTGCCGATGCCTGGACGGCAGCGCCGCCCCGGCTCATCTACACCACGCCGTCGCACCAGTACCCCACGGGCGGGGTGCTGCCCGTGGCCCGCAGGCTGGCGCTGATCCGCCAGGCGCAGGCCTGTGGCGCCTGGATCATCGAGGATGACTACGACAGTGAATTTCGCCATGCGGGCGAGTTGATTGGTGCCATGCAGGGCCTGGTGCCTGAAGCGCCGGTGATGTACGTAGGCACGTTCAGCAAGACGCTGTTCCCGTCGTTGCGGCTCGGGTTTGTGGTGCTGCCACAGGCCCTGGCGGCCGTGGCCGCACCACTGCTCAGGGAGACGCTGCGCGGCGGGCACCGCCACGAGCAGCTGGCGCTGGCGGAGTTCATCGAGAGCGGTCAGTTCAGCCGGCACCTGGGGCGCATGCGGCGCCTGTACCGCAGCCGACAGGCGCTGTTGCGCGACGCATTGGCACAGCACTTGGCTGTGCCCCATGGGGTGCAGGGGGGTGACAGCGGCATGCACCTCACGGTGCGCCTGCCGCCCGAATACCCCGACCAGGCGATTGCCGACGCGGCCCGCGCCTACGACATGGCCCCCGCGCCGCTGTCACGCTTTGCCCTGCGCGCACAGCCCGAAGACAACGGCCTGGTGCTGGGCTACGGCAATACGTCCGAATCGCAGTACCCGGCCCTGGTGCAGCGGCTTTCGCGGCTGGCCCAGGCGCAGCGGGCACGGCGCAGCGCCTGAGCGCGAGACCGCATCAGGCGAGCAGGTCGCTCAGCGAGCGCGCAATCACCTTGGTGGCGCGGCGCAGGTCTTCGAGCTGCAGGCGTTCGTCGGCGCGCTTGGCGTGCGATTCGAGCACGGTGCGCGGGCCGGAGCCGTAGATCACGCCGGGGATGCCGCGCTCCACATACAGGCGCACGTCGGTGTACAGCGGCGTGCCCACGGCGGGCACGGGCTCACCGACCACGGCCTGCGCATGCTTCTGGATGGCATCGACCAGAGGCTGGTTGCCGGCCAGCGGCGTCATCGCGTTGGCCAGCAGCAGGCGCTTGATCTCTACGCGGATGCCGTCGCGCTCGCCCGCCGCCTGCTCGATGATGCGGCGGATGACGGCTTCCACCTCCACCGGGTTCTCTTCGGGGATCATGCGGCGGTCGAGCTTGAACATCACCTTGCCGGGCACGACGTTGGTGTTGGTGCCGCCTTCGATGCGGCCGACGTTCAGGTACGGGTGCTTGATGCCCGCCACGTTGGACGTAACCTTCTTGTACTCGTCGTTCTGCGCATACAGCGCGTTCAGGATGTGCACCGCGCCCTGCAGCGCATCCACGCCGGTGTGGGGCACGGCGGCGTGGGCCATCTTGCCGTGCACGGTCACTTCCATCTGCAGGCAGCCGTTGTGGGCGGTGACCACTTCATAGCTGAAGCCGGCGGCGATCATCAGGTCGGGCTTCGTCAAGCCCTTTTGCAGCAGCCAGCCGGGGCCGAGTTCGCCGCCGAATTCCTCGTCGTAGGTGAAGTGCAGTTCCACTGCGCCCCGGGCGGGCTTGGCGACGGCTTCCAGCGCGCGCACCGCGAAGGTGAAGCTTGCAAAGTCGCTCTTGCTCACGGCGGTGGCGCGCCCATACATGGCGCCATCGACGATCTCGGCGCCGTAGGGGTCGTGCGTCCAGCCTTCGCCGGGGGGCACCACGTCGCCGTGGGCGTTCAGGGCGATGGTCTTGCCGCCGCTGCCGTACGGTCTGCGCACGATGAGGTTGGTGATGGACTCCATGCCGTAGGCCAACACGTCGGCGGCGGGCACGGCGTGCTTTTCGGCGGTGTAGCCGAACTCGGTCAGCAACTCGGCCGTGCGTTCGGCGTGGGGGGCGTTGTTGCCAGGCGGGGTGTCGGTGGGCACGCGCACCAGGGCCTGCAGGAAGCGCACTTCCTCGTCGAAGTGCTGGTCGATCCAGGCGTCCAGCGCGGCGTAGTTCTGGGTGTTGTTGTTCGTCGTCATGGTTGTTGTTCCTCTGCAAGTTGGCGCAGGACCTGGGTGAAGGCGTCCACGGCCAGCTGCATGTCGTTGTTGGTGGTGGATTCGAGCGGGTTGTGGCTGATGCCGGAGTTCAGCCCGCGCACGAAGAGCATGGCCTGGGGCATGATTTCATGGAGCTTCATCGCATCGTGTCCTGCCCCGCTGGGCATGCGGAACACGGGCACGCCCAGCGTGTCCACGGCGCGTTCCCAGTGGTGCTGCCAGGCGGGCGCGCTGGGCGCGGCGGCGGCGCGCATGGATTCTTCCAGCGTGTAGCGCAGGCCGCGGCGGGCGGCGATCTTGGCGAGCTGCTCCTTCACGTCGCTCACCAGCGCGTCGCGCTGGGCGTCGGTGGGTGCGCGCAGGTCCAGGCTGAATTGGCAGCGGCCGGGCACCACGTTGATGGAGCCTGCAGGCACCTGCAGCTGGCCGATGGTGCCCACCGAGTCGCCATCTTGCGCGGCGCGCTGCTCCACGTACAGCGCCAGTTCGGCCACGGCCACGGCCGCGTCGCGGCGGCGGTCCATGGGGGTGGTACCGGCGTGGCTGGCGGTGCCGATCATCTCGCACAGAAACCGCACGCTGCCGTTGATGGAGGTGACCACGCCCAGGGGCAGGTCCAGCTCGTTGAGCACGGGGCCCTGCTCGATGTGCACTTCAATGAAGCCCAGGTACTGCGCGGGGTCGCGCTGGAGCTTCGGGATGTCGTCGATGCACAGGCCCGCGTGCTGCATGGCCGCGCGCATGGTCACGCCGTCCACGTCCTTCTGGTCCAGCCAGGCGGGGTTGAAGTCGCCGATGAGCGCGCCCGAGCCGAGGAAGGTGGCCTTGTAGCGCTGGCCTTCTTCTTCGGCAAAGCCCACCACCTCGATGCCGAAGGGCAGGCGCCGGCCGGCGCGGTGCAGCTCGCGCACGCAGGCCATGGGCACGAAGATGCCCAGGCGGCCGTCATATTTGCCGCCGTTGCGCACCGTGTCGTAGTGCGAACCGGTGATGAGGTAGCGCGCGCCTTCTGTGGCGGCGTGGTAGCGGCCCACCACGTTGCCCACGGCGTCAATCTCCACTTCGTCGAAGCCGCAGTCGCGCATCCAGTGGCTGATGCGCTGGGCGCAGGCGCGGTGCGCGTCGGTCAGATACGTGACGGTGAGCTGGCCCTTTTCGGCGAAGCCGGGGTCGGAGTGTTCGGCCAGCTTTTCCTGCCAGTCCCACACGTCGTTGCCCAGCAGGGGCTCGGCGGCGAACTTGTCGTTCAGGCGGATCTCGGCGATGCGGTGGATGTTGCGCAGGGCCTCGGCCAGTTCGAACTCGGGGTGGTTGTCCAGGCGACGTGCAAAGGTGTCGATGATCTCCCGCTTGGGTAGGCCGGTGCCGCGCGGCCCACGCACCGCCAGGATGAACGGGAAGCCGAAGCGCTCGTTGTACGCGGTGTTCAGCGCCTGGATGCGGTCGAACTCTTCGGGCGTGCACTGCGTGAGGCCCGCCTTGCTCTGCTCATTGGTGGACTCGGCCGTGAGATTCTTTGCCACCATGGCCTTGCCCGCCAGTTCGGGGTGGGCGCGGATCAGCCCGAGCTGCGCGTCCTGGCCCGCCGAGCGCACCACCTGGGCCAGCGCATGCTGCAGGTGGGCCTGCGAGCGAAAGGGGCGCCGGGCCAGCGCCTGCTCGGCGATCCAGGGCGAGTGCTCGTACAGGCCGTCCAGCAGCTGCAGGGCCTCGGCAGGGCTGGCGGCGTTGAGTTGTTCCAGGGTCAGTGCCATGCTCAGCCTGCTTTCTGTGAAGGGTAGGGGTGTGCCTGTTTCCAGTGGCGCGCGATGTCGATGCGGCGGCACACCCACACGTCGCTGTGCTGCTGGATATGGTCCAGGAAACGCTGCAGCGCTGTGATGCGGCCAGGGCGGCCCAGCAGGCGGCAGTGCATGCCAATGCTCATCATCTTGGGCGCGTTGTCGCCCGCCGGGTCGCCTTCGGCGTACAGCGCGTCGAAGGTGTCCTTCATGTACTGATAGAACGGGTCGGCGTGCGAGTAGCCCTGCGGCAGCGCGAAGCGCATGTCGTTGCAGTCCAGCGTGTAGGGAACGATGAGCTGGGGCACGGTGGCTCCATTGCTCTTTTTCACGTCCATCCAGAACGGCAGGTCGTCGCCGTAGTAATCGCTGTCGTATTCGAAGCCGCCAAAGTCGGCCACCAGGCGGCGGGTGTTGGGGCTGTCGCGGCCGGTGTACCAGCCCAGCGCGCGGTGGCCCGTCATGCGCTCGATGATCTCCATGGCCTCGGCCATGTGGGCGCGCTCGACCTCTTCGGGGATGTGCTGGTAGTGGATCCACTTGAGGCCATGGCAGGCGATCTCGTGGCCCAGTTGCACGAAGGCCTGGGTGAGCTCGGGGTGGCGCTGCAGCGCGCTCGACACGCCGAACACCGTCAGCGGCAGCTTGCGCTTTTCGAACTCGCGCAGGATGCGCCACACGCCAGCGCGCGAGCCGTATTCGTAGATGCCTTCCATGCTCATGTGCCGCTCGGGGTAGCTCGCGGGGTTGAACATTTCAGACAGGAACTGCTCGCTGCCCGCATCGCCGTGCAGCACGGCGTTCTCGCCGCCTTCTTCGTAGTTGAGCACGAACTGCACGGCAATGCGCGCACCGCCCGGCCACTGCGCGTGGGGCGGGGTCTTGCCGTAGCCGATGAGGTCGCGGGGGTAGGGCCGGGTGGAGTCGTAGATCATGGGCGTCAGGGATTCATCAAAGGGTCACGGCATGAGTGCGGCGGCCAGGTCGCTGGCCGGGCGTTTGCGGTCAAACGTCAGGCTGGCTTCCACGTGTTCCAGGTGGGCTTGCATGAGCGAGACGGCCAGGGCCTCGTCGCGCGCGGCCAGCGCGGCCACGATGTCGCCATGCTCTTCATGCGAGTGCTCGGCGGCGCTGGCGGACTGGTACATCAGCGTGATGAGCGCGCAGCGCGAGATCAGGTCGCCCAGCATCTGCGCCAGCACCTCGTTACCCATGAGTTCGGCCATGCGCACATGGAAGTCGCCCAGCAGCTCTGTGCGGCTGCTCGCGTCGGCCGTGCCCATGGCGGCCTTCTCGCTGGCCACATGGGCGCGCAGGGCCTTGATCTTGGCGGGGGTCACGGTTTGCACAAAGGCACGCGTCATCTCGGTTTCGAGCATGCGGCGCACGGCAAACACCTGGCGGGCTTCTTCGACGGAAGGCGTGGAGACAAAAGCGCCGCGCGCGGGCTCCAGCGTGACGAGGCGGTTCTGCGCGAGCTGGAACAGCGCCTGGCGCACCAACGTGCGCGACACGCCGAAATGGTCGGCGAGCTTCTGCTCGGCCAGCTTGGTGCCCGGCTGCAGGCGGTGCTCTACGATGGCACGCGTCAACGCGTCGACAATTGCACTGGTGGATGAAGATTCCATGGTGGCATGATACGTTGGAATGGCGAAAAGTGTATACACTTTTGGTCTACACGCTGTGGTCTGGCAATCCTCGCCGATCGGCTGTAAACCCGTTTCAGGAGATTCCCTATGGGATTGAGCACCCACGTTCTCGACACCATGAACGGCTGCCCCGCCGCTGGCATGGAGGTGACGCTGTACTCCACCGAGGGTGACAGCGCCACGCTTATCAAGCGCCTGGTGTTGAACCACGACGGCCGCACCGATGCGCCGCTGTTCGACAACGCCAGCCTGCGCACCGGCACCTACCGGCTGCGTTTTGATGTGGCGGGCTACTTCAAGGCCCGGGGCGTGCAACTGCCCGAGCCCAATTTTCTGAACCAGGTGAGCCTGGACTTCGGCATTGCGCATGCCGACCAGCACTACCACGTGCCGTTGCTGGTAAGCCCTTGGAGCTATTCGACCTACCGCGGCTCGTAGGGCGCGAAGCGTCTCAGGGGGATGTACTTAAAGCTGCCCTTCGGTGAGCGTGTCGAGCTGAAAATGCCCACTTTTGTCCCACAGCCAAGTGTCGGTGTAGGTGACCTTGCCCATGCGCGTGGGCGCCGGGAAGGGCGCTGCAGCGCGCACGGTGCGCTCGATTTCGGCCACCACCTCGGGCGCATGGCGCGGGGCACGCATCCAGCGCAGGCGCGTGACCTTGCCGGTGCGATCGATATCGACCTCCAGCACGCCGATGGCATACAGCATGGGCGGCAGCTTGCCTTTGAACACGCGCTGCGCGTTCAGGCCATACAGGTGGGTGGCGGCATCCTGCCGGTAGGCGCGTGCGGTGCTGGCTGCAGACGCGCGGGCCGAGCCTGCGGTGGCGGGCACAGGCCCCTTGACGCTGGGGGGTTCCGTGCTGGGCATGGTGCTGTCCTGCACAGGGGCCGGGGGCTCGGGGGCCGACTTGCAGGCCGCCACCAGCGCTGCAACGGCGGCCATGAGTCCGGCAAGCAGCCAGTGGCAGCGGTGGCTGGAAGAGCGCTCGGTGGGGGTGGGCGGCATGGTGGCTTCTGTGGACTGGAACGAGGCCCCGCAGGGCGGACGACCCTTGATTGCGTGAAGGATCTGGATTGACTGATGTACTTTTACTGCTGGACGGCCTTGCAGCCGCCCCTGCCTGTCTGGTAAGGGTGGAGTCTACCGAAGGCTCGGCCCCGCGTGAACCCGGCGCGTGGATGGCGGTGTTCGCGGACCGCATTGTGGGCACCATTGGCGGTGGCCATCTGGAGCTGCAGGCCATTGCCGAGGCCCGCCGCCGCCTGGGTGGTGGGTCGGGTCCGGCGCAGGTCCGGTCGCCGATGCGTTTTGCGCTGGGCCCGGCACTGGGGCAGTGCTGCGGCGGTGTGGTGCACCTGGGGTTTGAGCGCCTCACGGCGGCCGACCTGGCCCCCGCCGCTGGTTTGCGCGCGCGGCTGACCCCGCGCCAACACCCCGTGGCGCTATTTGGTGGTGGCCATGTGGGCCATGCGCTGGCGCGGGTGCTGGCGCCCTTGCCCTTTGCGCTGACCTGGATCGACAGCCGGGACGGCATCTTCCCGAGCCCGGCGCCCCAAGGCGTGGTCTGCGAACATTCCGACCCGGTGCAGTTGGCCGTGCCCCGCCTAGCCCCCGGCAGCCGCGTGCTGATCATGAGTTTCAGCCACGCGGAAGACCTGGACGTGGTGGCCGCCTGCCTGCGCCGCCAGCGCGAGCAGGCCGACCTGCCTTTCATTGGGTTGATTGGCAGCAAGACCAAGTGGGCGACTTTTTCCAACCGCTTGCATGGGCGCGGCTTTGCACCGGACGAGCTGGCGCAGGTCACTTGCCCCATCGGCATCCCCGGCATTGAAGGCAAGGAGCCTGACGTGATCGCAGTGGCGGTGGCGGCGCAGCTGCTCCAGACACTGAAGGAGGCAGACCAAGGGTAATTCCGGCCCTTTCTTCCCAAGATCGGGGCTGGAATCTGGAACAAATCCTGCATACACTTTTCAACGATTCATGGGTCGCAGCGGTGCCCCGGCCAGAAATTTTCTTTCTGGCCAAGGTGCGCGACCTCAATTTCTGCTCAGAGCGCCCGCAGTGGTGAGCAGGTTGTAAGAACGTGTTTGTGATCCCTCAGGGGTCGCGCAGCGGTCTGTGCGGGATGGAATGCAAGGCGCGGTGCGCAGTGGATAGCCCGGCTATCCACAAGCGCTGCAACGCCGCAGACCACCCGCAAAGACCACTGCCCGAAGGGTTGAAGCGAAATCGGGCGATTGGACGCCCCGGCTGCTTGCATGGGCATGAGCCCATGCGGCGCATCCGATGTGTCCACTCATCCCGATTGCGCTCCAACGCGATCCCCTGCGAGATCGCAAACACGTTCAATGCAGCGCACCCGCGCTGCCAAGGTTGAGATATGGAAAGCTACTTTCTCGACTGGGCCAACCTGCTTTTGCGCTGGGTCCACGTCATCACCGCCATCGCCTGGATTGGCTCGTCGTTCTACTTCGTCTTTCTGGACAGCAGCCTCACGCCGCCCGAGGACGAAGACTTGAAGAAACAAGGCGTGAGCGGCGAGCTCTGGGCCGTGCACGGCGGCGGCTTCTATCACCCGGTGAAATTCGCCGTCTCGCCGCCCAAGCTGCCCGGCCACCTGCATTGGTTCTTCTGGGAGAGCTACAGCACCTGGATCAGCGGCTTCGCGTTGTTCACCGTGTCGTACCTCTACAGCGCCAGCACCTACCTCATCGACAAGTCGCGCATGGACTGGGCGCCCGCCACAGCCATCGCGGTGGCGCTCGCGTTCTTCGTCGTGTTCTGGCTGCTGTACGACGCTATCTGCCGCATCTTCGGCCAACGCAAGAACGGCGATGCCATCGTGGGCGCGCTCGTCTTCGTGCTGGTGTGCATCGCCTCGTGGTTGGCCTGCCACTGGTTCGCCGGGCGCGCGGCCTTCCTGCTGGTGGGTGCCATGATCGCCACCGCCATGAGCGCCAACGTGTTCTTCTGGATCATCCCCGGCCAGCGCACCGTGATCGCACAGATCAAGGCGGGCGAGCCCGTGGACCCCATCCACGGCAAACGCGGCAAGCAGCGCAGCGTGCACAACACCTACTTCACGCTGCCCGTGCTGTTTGCGATGCTCAGCAACCACTACAGCTTCACCTGGAGCCATCCGCAGAATTGGCTGGTGCTGATCCTGATGATGTTCGCGGGTGCGGCCATCCGCCAGTTCTTCGTGATGCGCCACGGCTACAAGCTGGGCCGCAATGGCAACCCGCTGCCCTATGCGCTGGTGGGCGTGGCGGTGATCGTGGGCGCCATCGCCTGGATGCGCCCGGCACCCGTCGCCGCTGTTGCAGCCGTGGCCACCCCCGCGCTAGCTACCGGTGTTGCTCCTGTTTTAGGAGCTACCGGTGAAGGCGCAGCGGGGGCAGGCGGCCAAACTGACTTCAAATCGGTGCAGGCTGTGCTGGAGCAGCGCTGCTACATGTGCCATGGCGAGCAGGTGCAGATGAAGAACCTGCGGCTTGATTCGCCCGCGCTGGCCCAGCAGCATGCCCAGGCCGTCTACCAGCAGGTGGTGGTACAAAAGCTCATGCCCATGAACAACGCCACGGGTATGACGGATGCCGAGCGTGCGCTGGTCAAGCGCTGGTTCGAGGCAGGGGCGCCCACGGGGCCTTGAGGGTTACGGAGTACAGCGTCACTCTGCGCTCAAGCGAAACCTAGCCCTTGACGACGGTGGCGTCGATCTCCACCACCTGCCCCGGGTATCCCAGGCGGGCGACACCCAGGAGCGTTGCCGGAGGCACTTGCCCGCCAAAGTGCTCGGTCACGGCATCCCAGGCCGCTGAAAGGTCGGCCTGTTCGCCGACGACGTAGACAACCAGGCGGCGAATGTCTGGCGCGGCAAACCCGTGAACCGCCAGAACCTTGTTCAGGTTCGCCAGGCACTGCGATGCCTGGGCGCACGGATTTCCGGGTGCCACGATCGAGCCATCGGAGGCTTGCGGCACCTGGCCCGCAAGGAAAAGCTGGCTTCCAACGCGCTGCGCGTACTGATAGTGCGGTGTACTTGGCAGGCCTGCAGCGATTTCGGCTTCGTTCATGGGTGGTGCAGAGGGAGATGTGGCGCGAGTTCTTTTGTGGCGCCTAGCGTTTGGCATGAGGCTTAGGCCTCGTCATTGCTGGTGCTCAGTCATGGGCCTGATGCTCAAGTTGGTACCACTGCTCACCCTCTGGCGCCCGGTTGGACACCAGACTGACAGAGAACTTTGCAGCTGAACGCAGTATTGGTTGGGGTCGCGGACTGGTCCGTGAGCTGAAGTCGCCATTCCACCTCCGATGATGCTCCACGTGCACGACTGTGGAGTTTGATCGGAATACCAGGACGAATTCGCCTTCAGTCACTTCGGCAGGCAGTGTCATGCGGCACTTGAGCCAGCCAAGTTGCAACGCCCTGCAGTTGCTCTCGCGGGTTGAGTGCGGGCCAAAGGTGAACAATTCACTCCAGTCCAGTGGGAGTACGCTTGCCAGATCTACCTCGTGGACTTTCTCGGATCGAACCAGCTTTCCGAGGGCTGTGCTGAACTCACCTGCTGGCTCGGCAGTGGTACAGGCGACGAGTATTGCGAGGACGCTCGCAAGCGCGATGGCTCTTGCGGAATTCAGGATGGGTCGCATGGAGGTCTAACGTGATGCATCCTGCAAACCTAGCGAAACAAGCTGGGCAGTGCGGGGTCTTCTGGACACGGATTTCTTATGGAAGTGGCTTGCAGCCTGGGATTGCGGAAGGTACCCAGATAAAGAAACTCCGCGAAATGCGGCACGCCTCAGCCGGGCAAACTATAGCCTGCGAGATTGAAAGGCAGAGTGACCAAGACTCCCGCTTGAGCCGCGCAAAGAGCCAATGAACCGATGTGGCGGCGCTCAGAGGCGCGCTAGAGGTCGAGGCGAACTGGCTTGCCGCGTGAATCGCCCAGTCCCTACACCCGACGGAAACTACGCCGCCAACACATCCTGCAGCGCCCGCGTAGCCGCCAGCGCGCCCAGGCTGGATTCGGTGAAGCCGCCGTGCAGCACCACACCGGTGGCGGCCAGTTTGGCCTCGTGTTTGGCCACGGCGGCCAGGTTGGCCACTTCTTCGGCGTGCCGGAAGCGCCCGGGCGTGATGCGCACGGCACCAATGGCCAACGTGGTGCATGGAAAGAACCGCCGCACGCCATGCCGGTCTTCTGCGTGGATGCCGCCCGCCAGCCGGGCGCCGTCGTCAAACAGCGTGACGGCCTCGCGTGCGAACTCGTCCACGATGTTCTTGCAGCGCTGCAGCCAGTTGCTGCTTTGAAAGATCAGCATGAAATCGTCCCCGCCCACATGGCCCACGAAGTCGCGGCGCGCGTCGCAGTGGGCCGTGGCCAGGCGCGCCACCAGGCGGATCATCTGGTCGCCGCGCCAGTAGCCGTAGTGGTCGTTAAAGGGCTTGAAGTTGTTCAGGTCTGCATAACAGGCCACAAACTCGGTGCCGCTTTCCAGCAGGCGCTGCATGTGCAGGCTGATGGGGATGTTGCCGGGCAGAAAGGTGAGCGGGTTGGCGTGCCGCGCGGCTTCGATGCGGGTCTCGGTCACGGCGCGCACCAGCTGGTCGCCCGTGCCCAGGCCCAGGTAGCGGCCATTGTCGGTCACGATGTAGCCGTCGCTCAGGTAGCGCTGGTCCTGCGAGGTGAGGATGCCCACGAGCTGGTCCACATCGCAGTCCAGCTCCACCACCCGCGGCGCCTGGTTGGCGAATGCCAGGCACGATTTGCGGCCGTGCACTTCGCGGAAGTACAGCGTGGCGTAGTGGTTCATGAACTGCTGGCGGTTGATGAGCGCCACGGGGCGGGTGCCATCGACCACGGCCAGCGCGTGCAGGTCGGTGTGCTGGTGGAAGATCGCGGCCACCGCATCGTTGCTGGTGGCAGGCGCGGCCGTGGGGGCTTGCACCACCAGCAGGCTGCGCAGAATGCCGGGGCGTGCCGTCTGGCCCAGGTAGGGCAGCACGGCCACGCGGCGGTCTTGCATCACGTCCAGCGCGGGGCCATCGACGGCCTCGCGCGGCGCCCTGGCCGGGCGGCCCAGCAGCCATCCCTGGCCGTAAGGAACGTCCAGGTCCCGCAGTGCGCGCAGGTCGTCGCGCGTCTCGATGCCTTCGGCAATCAGCTTGGTGCCAAACACATGGGCGATGCCCTTGATCGCCTGCAGCATCTGCAGGTTCTCGGGCTGGTTGCTGATGTCGCGGATGAAATACTTGTCGATCTTCACGAAGTCGGGCTTGACCTCGGACCACAGTCGCAGGCTGGAGCGGCCGTCGCCAAAGTCATCGAGCGCCATGCGCGCGCCGCAGGCGTGCACGGCCTTGATGGCCTGGCGCAGCTGGGGCATGTCGGTCACGCGTTCGTGTTCGGTGATCTCCAGCACCAGCATGCGGGCGCTCACGCCAAAGCTGCGCACCGTCTCCCCCAGCATCGGTGCGCCCACCAGGGCCACGCCGTGCACCAGCGCGTCTGCGCTGATATTCACGAACACGCGGCCTGGGGCCTCCTGCTCGCCCCACTGCTGCAGGGCGGTGAACACGCACAGCAGCTCGAAGTCCTGCAGGATGTGTTCGCTCCGGGCCAGCTCCAGCAAGGCATCGGGGGTATGCAAAGGGGTGCCCTGCGGTCCCCGGATCAGGGCTTCATGGGCGTACACACTGCCTTCGCGCAGATCGGCGAGGGGCTGAAAAACGCAGTGCAATCCCCCTGCGCGCATGAGTTGTGCCAGGGGCCCCGTGCCATGGCGCGCAGCCGGGGACAGCAAGGCCATCATGGCCTCCAGTCGGCTCCAAGGGGGGTTGTGCGTCACGGTGGGTCGGTGGTCTCTGGGCAAGGTGTCCACCATACCGGCGGGGTGTGACAACCTGGTTACACACTGTTTCGAATGGCTGCTCCATCCTTTTGCCGGGTTGGGGGGTGAAGAGGGTGCTCCTGCGGCTTTCTGTGCGTTGGCGCAATCCCCGGGCGGTGCGGCGCTGCCGTGAGGGCGCGGTTTGATCTTGCTCAATGCCCAGCGTGCCGGGGCGCGGCACAGTCCGTTCCATGCTGCCCTCTACCTATTTCTCACTGCCCGCCGAAACCGAGGTCCTTGCCGCCGGTGAAGTGCTGCGCAGGCGCAACGAGGTGCTGACATCCGTGCTGCACCTGGAAAGTGGCCGCGTGCTGCGCGGCGTGCTGGACGATGGCTACCTGCGCCACCAATTGGGGGCCGTGGAAGGGCCGTTCTGGCTGGACGCCGCGTCGGCCCTGATGGGCATGCCGCTGCCGGTGGACATGGTGGCCGACACCCGCGTGCAGGTGCGCCGCCTGCCGATTGAGGAGTTTCGCCGCAGCCTCGCAGAAATGCCGGCGGGTGCCCGCGGCCTGCTGCTTGACATGGCGCAGGGTTACCGCCAGCAGTCCGAGCTGGCGGTGAGCCGCCTTGCGCAAGATGCCGAATCGCGCTGCGCGCAGTGGCTTCTCAAACATGCCGAGCCCGACCACAGCGGCACCATGCAGGTCACGCTGCACCAGCGCAAGCGCCTGATTGCGGCGCAACTCGGCATCGCCCCCGAGACCTTCTCGCGCGTGCTGCGCCATTTGCGGGAGCTGGGCCTCATCCACGGGACGGGCAACGTCCTGAACCTGCCCCAGCCCCGGGCGCTGCAGTCCATGGCCGGTTGCTGAACTGAACCCAGCGTGGATGGTTTCGGCGCCGCGCGAAAAATAGCGCGCACCGCCCTCGCTACTGGCGCGCTGCCCGCCAGCGCACCCATGGAACTGGCTTTGCCAGGCCAGTGGGTGCGTCCCCCTCCGGGGGAAGCCGCGCAGCGGCTCAGGGGGGCTTCCTTGTCAGGGTTTGTCCTTGGGTTTCACTGAGGGTTCCACCCAAGCCCCGGGCTGCAGGGGCTGCGTATATTTGTTGGGACCTGTCCGGTTTGACCTGTCCCCATGCCCAACGCCACCTTATTGCGCCCGCTTGGCGCCCCCCGCGCGGAGTGTCCATGACGCCCCCGACCCACCCCGTGCCGCCACAGGACGCACCGGGCTGGTGGATGCCTGGGGCGTTGGTGCTGCGGCTGGTGCTGGTGGCGGTGCTGGCCGTGGGGTTGTCCGGGGCGGTGTCGGCGTGGTTGGTCACGCGCGCTTCGGGGCAGGAGGCCATGCGGCGCGTCGTCAGCCAGCAGACGGATGAGGTGGAGGTGGTCGCCCGCCTGCTCGCCAGCAAGATCGAACAGAGCCAGAAGGTGCTGCGCACCGTGGCCGCTGGCATCACGCCGGGCATGCTCGAATCTCCCTCCACCCTGGAATGGCTGCTGCAGCAGGGCCTGCCCGCCGTGCAATTCTTTGATGCGATGCAGGTGGCCCGCGACAACGGCGAACTGCGGTTGAACCTGCGCGGGGGGCGACTGGACAAGGCCTCCAACCTGGACCCGGCCGAGCGCGATGCGTTGCGCCGCACCCTCATCGACGGCAAGCCGCTGGTGTCCGAACTGATCGCAGGGCGCACCAGCGATGCACGTGTGATGTTCACCATGCCGCTGCACCGCGAAGATGGCACCGTGCTGGGCGTGGTGGCCGGTGCGTTGCGCCTGCAGTCGCAGGGGCTGCTGCCGCCGTCCATGACGCTGCCGGCGCGCGATGATTCGCGGCTCCTCGTTTTCACGCGCGACGGCACCATCCTGTCGCATTCGGACCCGGCACGCATCATGGGCAAGGTGAGCGATGAGGCAGGGCTTGCGCCCGTTTACAGCCGCTGGCTGGACCAGGCACAGCCCGTGGTGGGGCGGGGGACGACCCATCTGGAGGCCCAGCACATCGTCAGCATGGCGGGCATGCCGCTGCCGCAGTGGATCGTGGCGCGGGTCAGCCCCTCGCAGGCGCTGCTGGCGCCGCTGCAGGGAGCGCAACGTGAAGCCTGGTGGCTGGCTGCTGCCAGCATGGCGCTGTGCATGCTGCTCGTGGCCGTGCTCATGGCCTGGATGGCGCAGCCGTTGGCACAGCTCACCCACAGTGCCCGCCAGATGCTGCGGCGTGGCACGCGGCCTGGCCCGCCGCAGGACCACATCGCCTGGCCACGTGCGGGCGGCGAGGTGGGCGAACTGGTGCGCATGTTCCAGGGCATGGTGCAGCAGGGCAGCCTGCAGCAACAGCACAAGGCCACGCTGGATGGGCAGTTCCAGGCCGTGCTGGACAGCGCCTCCGTGGGCATCGTCATCTCGCGCCATGGCATCCTGGAGGTGGTGAGCCGCCAGGCCTGCCTGATGCTGGGCTACACCGAGGGCGAGTTGCAAGGCCACCCCGCCCGCGCCCTGTATGCCAACGATGCCGAATACGACCGCATCGGCGAGCGTGTGCAGGCCGAGTTTGCCGCACATGGCGTCTTCGATGGCGATGTCTGCTTCATGCGCAAGGACGGCTCGCCCGTGTGGGCCCGTGTGCAGGGCCGTGGCGTCCGGCGCGACGAGATGGAGGGCGGCACCGTCTGGATCCTGGAGGACATCACCGCAGCGCGCGAGGCGCAGATGCAGCAGGCGTGGGAGCGCACGCACGATGCGCTGACGCGGCTTTACAACCGCAATGCCTTTGACGAGCGCCTGGGCCTGCTGCTGGCCGAACGCTCGGCGCGCCCGCGTGCGCCGGATGCACAGAGCAGCGAAATTGCCGGGGACGGCGTGGTGCTGTTTCTGGACCTGGACCATTTCACCGTGGTCAATGACATCGCCGGCCATGACGCCGGCGACGATGTGCTGCGCCACGTGGCCCGCTTGCTCGAATCCCAGGTGCGCCAGATCGGCTGGGCCGCGCGGCTGGGCGGCGATGAGTTTGCGGTGGTGCTGCCCGGCTGCGCGCTGGCACGCGGCCAGGCCGTGGCCGAGCAATTGCGCGCGTCGGTCCAGGCCTGGGAGCCGTCGTACCAGGGGCGCAGCTTCACGCTGGGGGTGAGCATCGGGCTTGTGGTGCTCGATGCGAGTCTGCAGGACGTGCCCTCGGTGCTGTATGCGGCCGACATGGCGTGCTACGACGCCAAGCGCGCGGGGCGCAACCGGGTGGAGACACGCCATGCGAGCCAGGCCACGGCTTCAGGGCGCATGGCGCTGGGGCCTGCTTGAGGAGTTTTTTGCCGCTGGAGCTTGTTGGATATGCGTTGGTAGCTATTGTTTTTGTAGTAAACGGCGTGCCTGGCGGGATGGCGGACGCTGGGGAAAATCCCAGGCTCCGTCACTTCAGTCAGAGACTTTGGTCGCTGCAAAAAATATAGCTAATGGCGCTTTCCCAATAAGCGACAGGGCCTGAAAAGACTCAATTTTCCAAACGGCCCAAGGCCTTCAGCACATTCTCCGCAGTCGCCGGCGCCGTCAACACCACCGGCGCTGCCGCATCCGCACCCAAGCGCCCCGCCGCCACGGCATTGCGCAGGGCCTCATACACGCTGATCGCCAATATGAACGGTGGTTCGCCCACCGCCTTGCTGCCGCCCACGTTGTCCTCCCGGTTGGCCTCGGGCCACAGTTCCACCTTGAAGTGTTGGGGGATGTCCCCCGTCGCCGGGATCTTGTAGGTGCTCGGTGCGTGCGTTGTCAGGGTGCCCTTGTCGTTCCACACCAGCTGCTCGGTGGTCAGCCAGCCCATGCCTTGGATAAAACCGCCTTCGATCTGACCGATGTCGATGGCCGGGTTGATGCTGTGGCCCACGTCGTGCAGGATGTCCACGCGGGTCACGCGGCTCTCGCCGGTGAGCGTGTCGATGACCACCTCGGAACACGCCGCACCATAGGCAAAGTAGTAAAACGGCCGGCCCGTGAGCGTGGCCTTGTCGTAGTGGATCTTGGGCGTGCGGTAGAAACCGTCGCTCCACAGCTGGATGCGGTTGGCGTAGGCCTCTTTCACCACATCGTCGAACTGCCGCACTTTTTTGGGCGAAATCACCTGTCCGCCCGCGAACTGGATCGCACCCGCGCCGCAGCCATCGAGCCCGCAGACATAGGCCGCCAGGTTGTCGCGCACATGGCGCGCAGCGAACTGCGCGGCACGGCCGTTCAGGTCGGTGCCGCTGGATGCTGCGGTGGCGCTGGCGTTGGGCACCTTGCTGGTGTCGCTGGCGGTGACGAGCACGCGGGAGAGCGGCACGCCCAGCTCGTCGGCCACGATCTGCGCCACCTTGGTGTGCAGGCCCTGGCCCATTTCGGTGCCGCCGTGGTTCACCTGCACGCTGCCGTCGGTGTACACATGCACCAGCGCGCCGGCCTGGTTGAACAGCGTGGCGGTGAAGCTGATGCCGAACTTGACGGGCGTGATGGCCAGCCCGCGTTTGAGCACGGGCTGCTGCGCGTTCCACGCGGCGATTCGGGCCTGGCGCTGGCGGTAGTCGGCGTCGCGTTCCAGCTGGGGCATCAGCGCATGCAGGATGTTGTCCTCCACCGTCATCTGGTAGTGCGTCACATTGCGGCCGTCGGATGCATCCTTGCCGTACAGGTTGGCCAAACGCACGTCCTGCGCATCGCGGCCCAGCGCGCGGGCGATGTCGCCCAGGATGGCCTCGATCACGATCACGCCCTGTGGCCCGCCAAAGCCCCGGAACGCGGTGTGGCTCTGCGTGTTGGTCTTGCAGCGGTACGAGGCAATTTCCACATCGCTGAGGTAGTAGGCGTTGTCGCTGTGGAACACGGCGCGGTCGGCCACGGGGCCTGACAGATCGGCGCTGAAGCCGCAGTTGGCCGCCATCTGGAGCTTGAGGCCCGTGATGCGGCCGGTGTCGTCAAAGCCCACGTCGTACTCGTACGCGAAGGGGTGGCGCTTGCCGGTGACCATGAAGTCTTCATCGCGGTCCAGCCGCAGCTTGACGGCGCGGCCGAACTTGTTGGCGGCCACGGCGGCCCACACGGCCAGGTGGCCGGCCTGGGTCTCCTTGCCGCCAAAGCCGCCGCCCATGCGCCGGCATTCCACGCGCACAGCGTGGTTGTCCAGCCCCAAGGCGTGCGCCACCCAGTGCTGCACTTCGCCCGGGTGCTGGGTGCTGGAGTAGACCCACCACTGTTTTTGCTCCAGCGGCAGCGCGTAGGCGATCTGGCCTTCCAGATAGAAGTGTTCTTGCCCGCCCACCTCGAACGCGCCCTGCAGGCGGTGCGCCGATTGGGCAAGGCCCGTGGCGGCGTCGCCCCGGCGCACGAACACGGGGGGCAGCACGTAGCTCTTGGCCTTCAGCGCGTCGTGCACAGAGAGCACTGCGGGCAGTGGGGTGATGTCGAGCTGCACGGCGCGCACGGCGCGGCGCGCCTGCATCACCGAATCGGCCACCACCAGGCCGATGACCTGTCCGATGTGCTGCACGGTGTCGTGCGCAAACACGGGCTCGTCGTGCGCAAAGGCGGCGAGCAGCTTGTCGCCGGGCACGTCTGCCGCCAGCACCACGCCGCGCACGCCGGGCATGGCCAGGGCGGTACTGGCGTCGACGCCGTTCAAGGTGCCGTGGGCCACGGTGGAGAGGATGGGCGCGGCGTACAACGTGCCCTTCACCTCCGGCAGGTCGTCGATGTAGTGGGCCGCACCGGCTACCTGGGCGCGGGCGCTTTCGTGGACGTGCGACTGGCCCATGGCGCGGGTGCTGGCAGGCGCGCTGGGCTGCGGGGCTGCCAGGGGTTCAGCAGCGTGGGCATCGGCGGCAGCAGCCACGGCGCTGTCCACGGCATCGCGGCTCACGGGCAGGCCACCGGGCAAGGTTTCGCGCTGGTTCATACGGCTTCCTCCAGGCGGAAGTTCTCTACGCTCACCGCCTCTTCGCCCTGGCTCTCCAGCCAGAAGCGCTGCAGCAGGCTGGCCAGCACCGTGCGGCGGTAGGCACCGCTGGCACGCATGTCCGAGATGGGGTTGAACTCGCCCTGCAGCGCTTGCGCGGCGCGGGCAATGGTGTCGGCGTTCCACGGCTGGCCGGTCAGCGCGGCTTCGGTCTGGCGCGCGCGGGCCGGGGTGGCGGCCACACCGCCCGCGCCGATACTGGCGCGGCGCACCACGTCGGCTTCGATGTCCAGGTTGATGACCAGGCACACGGCGGAGATGTCATCGTCAAACCGCTTGGAAATCTTGTAGGCCCGAAGAATGTTGGCCCCCACGCTCGGCACTGGCGTGTGCTCGCTGCCCCCAGCCGGGGACGGGGCACCGGCTTCACCGGGCCGTGGGGCGCTCGCCGCCTTGGGGCGGCCCGGCGGCTCGGACTCGGTCACTCCGGGCCGTGGCACCACGATGCGCACCAGCAGCTCGTCGGGCGCCATCACGTTTTGCCGGTAGCCGGTGTACAGGTCTTCCAGCGCCATGGCGCGTTCGCCGCGCACGCTGGCCAGCACCACCTGGGCGCGCAGGGCGATCAAGAGCGGCATCGAGTCGCCAATGGGCGAGCCGTTGGCCACATTGCCGCCCAGCGTGCCCGAGTTGCGCACGGGCAGGCCCGCAAAGCGCGTGGCAAAGGTGTGCAGCTGCGGCCACTGCGCCGTCAGCGCCGCGAAGGCGTCGGTCAGGGTGACGGCGGCGCCGAGGGTGATGTGGTGGTTGTCCTGCTGAACCTGCCGCAGCTCGGCCACGCGGGTTACGTCCAGGATGCTTTCGTATTGCTTGTGCTGCTTGGTCACCCACAGGCCCACGTCGGTGCAGCCTGCCACCACCTGCGCCGCAGGGTGTTCCGCCCGCGCGGCCAGTAGATCGGTGAGCGTGGTGGGCGAAATATAAGAAGAATTGGCCTCTGGCGCTGGATGGTGAAGCGCAAGCAGCTCCAGTTTTTGTAGCAAAAGAGGTTCATTCACTGCCATCGCGGGCAGGGCGCCCATGTGCTGCGCGGCGTCCAGGATGGGGCGGTAGCCAGTGCAGCGGCACAGGTTGCCGGAGAGTTCTTCCTGCGCCAGTTCGCGGGTGATGGGTTGGCCTTGGCGGACGTGGTCGAGCGTCGACGGGCCGCCCCTAGGCGCGAGGGCCCCGGGCGCGCGGGAATCCGGGGGCCCTTCCCCAGATGGAGGCAGCGAACCACACGCAGTGGGGAGCGTGGGGGCGATGTGTTTCTGGTACATCCCAAAGAGACTCATCACAAAACCGGGGGTGCAAAACCCGCATTGAGAACCGTGGCACTGAACCATCGCCTCTTGTGCGGGATGCAGTGTGATGGGTGGACGAGGAGCCAGGGCGGCATCGCCCACCGGCTGGATCAGCGGGTCTTCCGCCAAGTCCTCCACCGTCCACAGCGCCATGCCGTGGACCGAATGTGCCAGCCGGATGCAGCTGTTCACCGCGCTGTAGTGCACCTTGCCGTCCCGCGCCTCGCCCAGCACCACGGTGCAGGCGCCGCAGTCGCCTTCGCCGCAGCCTTCCTTGGTGCCGGTGTGGCCCAGGTCTTCGCGCAGCACCTCCAGCAGCGTGCGGTCGGGTGGTACATTGCCCAGCGCCACGGGCTGGCCGCGGCGCAGGAATTGCAAGGTTTGGGTGGTCATGACGGAGGCCGCTTCTTCGATTGCTATCAATTCATGAGGACTTACGCACATCGGGATGCAACGGCTGCATTGCCTTGGAGCGATGCGGCTTGCCTGAGCCCTGTTTTGCGCAAGTCGTGTTCATCAGAGGGTAGGGCGCCCAATGGCCGCCAGCATAAGTACAAGCTTATGACATCAATGCACGCACTGCTATGAGAGACCACGCCCTTTTCGACAAGATAGACCTCCATCTCATAAGGGTCTTGCACACCGTGCTCACTGAACGCAGCGTATCGAGGGCCGCCGTCCGCCTGGGCATGCACCAGCCGGCGGTGTCGGCTGCGCTCAAGCGCCTGCGCGACCTGGCGGGCGACCCGCTGCTGGTGCGCTCGGGCGCCAGCATGATGCCCACCGATGCCGCGCTGCGCATGGTGGAGCCCGCAGGGGCGATCCTGCGATCGGCCGAGGCGCTGTTCTCGGATGCGCGCGGGTTCGACCCCCGCACCTCTACCCGCACCTTCCGCGTGGCCGCCAGCGACTATCTGGACCCGCTCTTCCTGCCCCAGCTGGTCGCACGCCTCAAGGTCGAGGCCCCTTTGTGCCCCATCGAGATCCTGCCCCTGTCGGCCGACACGCACTACCACGCGCACCTGGCGCAGGGCGAGGTGGATGTGGTCATCGGCAACTGGCCCCAGCCGCCGGACGACCTGCACATGGGCCGCCTGTTTGGCGACGAGGTGGTGTGCCTGGTCGGCAAGGACCACCCCGCCGTGCGGCGTGGCTGGGACGTGGAAAGCTGGCTGGCGGCCGAGCACATTGCCCCCACCCCCACCCACCCCGGTGCTCGCGGGGTGATCGACGCCCACCTGGACAGCCTGGGCATGCAGCGCCACATCACGGCGCGCTGCGCCCATTTCAGCCTCATCCCCAGCATCGTGGCATCGAGCTTGCTTGTGCTGACCACGGGCCGCCAATATTGCGAACGTTATGTAGACCAATTGCCGCTGGCCATCCTGCCGTGCCCGGTGCCGTTTCCCCGGCTCATGTACTACCAGCTCTGGCATGCGCGCACGCACCACTCGGCGGCGGCCGCCTGGCTGCGTGACTGTGTGAAGAATGTGGCTGCTTCGCTACGAAAAGAATAGCTGCTGGCGCATGCTGAACAAGCGCAAGAAGGTGTTTTCATTCTTATAACAAGTTGTAAAACTGAGAGACAATCCCCGCATGAGTTCACCTCCTACTTCTCCCGCTCCGGGGGCGCCGCCGCCCCGGTTGCAGCTGACGGGCATTACCAAGCGCTACCCGGCCGTGGTGGCCAACAGCGGTGTATCGCTCACGGTGCTGCCCGGCGAGATCCATGCCGTGCTGGGCGAGAACGGCGCGGGCAAGTCCACGCTGATGAAGATCATCTACGGCTCGGTCAAGCCCGACGAAGGCAGCGTGTTCTTCAACGGCCAGGCCGTGCAGGTGCGCAACCCGCAAGAGGCACGGGCCCTGGGCATTGCCATGGTGTTCCAGCACTTCAGTTTGTTCGACACGCTCACGGTGGCCGAGAACGTGTGGCTGGGGCTGGACAAGAGCCTGACGCTGGCCGAAGTGACCGGCCGCATCACCGCCAAGGCCGCCGAATACGGCCTTGACATCGACCCCCTGCGCCCCGTGCACACGCTGAGCGTGGGCGAAATGCAGCGTGTGGAAATCATCCGCGCGCTGCTCACCAACCCCAAGGTGCTGATCCTGGACGAGCCCACCTCGGTGCTCACGCCCCAGGCGGTCGAAAAGCTTTTTGTGGTGTTGCGCAAGCTGGCCAGCGAGGGCTGCAGCATCCTCTACATCAGCCACAAGCTGCACGAGATCCGTGCGCTGTGCACCGCCTGCACCGTGCTGCGTGGTGGCAAGGTGACGGGTGTGTGCAACCCGGCGGAAGAATCGAATGCGTCCTTGTCGCGCCTGATGATCGGCGCCGAGCCGCCCGCGCTGGAGCACCGTGCCGTACAGACTGGCGCCACGGTGCTGCGCGTGCAGGGCCTGTCGCTGCCGCGCGCCGACCAGTTTGGGGTGGACTTGATCGACCTGCAGTTCGAGGTGAAGGCGGGCGAAGTAGTGGGCATTGCCGGTGTCTCGGGCAATGGCCAGAAAGAGTTGCTCTATGCCCTGTCGGGCGAAGACCAGCGCGCTGAGCCGACCAGCATCCAGGTCTCGGGCCAGAACGCAGGCCGCATGGCACCCAACCAGCGCCGGGCGCTGGGCTTGCATTTTGTGCCCGAAGAGCGCCTGGGGCGCGGTGCCGTGCCCACCATGGGCCTGGCGCACAACCTGCTGCTCACGCGCACCAATTCGGTCAGCGGCAGTGGCTGGATCAAGGTGGGGGCGTTGCAAAAACATGCCGAGGCCATCATCCAGCGCTTCAACGTCAAGGCCGGTGGCCCCCATGCAGCGGCCAAGTCGCTGTCGGGGGGCAACCTGCAAAAGTTCATCGTGGGGCGCGAGATCGACGCCAACCCGAAACTGCTCATCGTCTCGCAACCCACCTGGGGCGTGGACGTGGGCGCTGCCGCGCAGATTCGCGGATCGATCCTGGCATTGCGCGATGCGGGCTGCGCGGTGCTGGTGGTCAGTGAGGAGCTGGACGAATTGTTTGAAATCTGCGACCGGCTGCATGTGGTGGCCAAGGGGCGCCTGTCGCCGCAGGTGGCACGCGCGGACGCCACGGTGGAACGCATAGGCGAATGGATGAGCGGCCTGTGGCATGCCGATGTGCAGGCCCACCTGGCCCAGCAGCATCAACAACAGGCGCAGGCCGGGGAGGCGCAGCATGCTTAAGCTGGAACCCCGTCCCCAGGCTTCTGGCTGGTGGACCTATGGCTCGCCGCTGTTGGCGCTGGCGGTCACCGTGCTGATTGGTGTGGCCTTGTTCGTGGCGCTGGGCAAGGACCCGGTGCGCGGGCTGCAGGTGTTCTTTTGGGAGCCGGTCAGGACGCCGTATGCCATCGGTGAACTCATGGTCAAGGCCACGCCGCTGCTACTCATTGCACTGGGGCTGGCGGTCTGTTTTCGCTCCAATGTGTGGAACATCGGCGCCGAGGGCCAGTTTGTGATCGGCGCGGTCACCGCGGGGGGCATGGCCCTGTTGGCCGACAAGACCACCGGCCCCTGGATCGTGCCCGCCATCCTGCTTGCCGGCGTGCTGGGCGGCATGGTCTGGGCGGGGCTCACGGCGCTGCTGCGCGACAAGTTCAACGCCAATGAAATCCTGGTGAGCCTGATGCTGGTCTATGTGGCCACGCTGGTGCTGGGCTACCTGGTCTATGGCCCGTGGAAAGACCCCATGGGCTACAACTTTCCCCAGACCAAGACCTTCGAAAAAGTGACCCAGATCCCGCGCCTGATGCAGGGCTCACGGGTGTCCATCGGCCTTTTGCTGGCGCTGGCTGGCGCGGCGGCGCTGTGGGTGTTTCTGTTTCGCACCCGTGCGGGCTTTGCCCAACAGGTGGGCGGCCTGGCCCCGGCGGCGGCGCGGTATGCCGGTTTCTCGTCGCGCAAGGCGTTGTGGACGGCACTGTTGATATCCGGTGGCGCGGCAGGCCTGGCAGGCGCACTGGAGGTGGCAGGGCCGATTGGCCAGCTCACGCCCTACGTGCCGGCAGGCTACGGCTTTGCAGCCATCATCGTCGCCTTTGTGGGGCGGTTGCACCCGGTCGGCATGATTCTTTCGGCCATCCTCATGAGCATGTTCTACATCGGCGGCGAGCTGGCGCAGTCGCGCATGGGGTTGCCCAAGTCGCTCACGGGTGTGTTCCAGGGTTTGCTGCTGTTCACGCTGCTGGCGTGCGACACGTTGATTGCCTACCGCGTGCGCTGGGTCGGCAGCAAGAAAGGAGGTGTCTGATGGAGTCTTATGCACTGCTCATCGGCGCCACGCTCAGCGCAGGCACCGTGTTGGCCATTGCGGCCCTGGGCCTCCTGATCAATGAGAAGGCAGGCATCGTCAACCTCGGTGCCGAGGGCATGATGCTTTGCGCGGCCATTGCGGGTTTCGCCACCGTGGTGCACACCGGCAACACCTGGCTCGGGTTTGCGGCGGGCATGGCAGCCGGGGCGATTCTTGCCGCCATCTTTGGCGTGCTCGTGATCTGGCTCAACACCAACCAGTACGCCACGGGGCTGGCGCTCAGCCTGTTCGGGGTGGGCTTCTCGGCGTTTGCAGGCATCAGCTATGTGCAGGCCAAGCTGCCGGAGCTGCCCAAGTACGCGATTCCCGTGCTGGGCGATGTGCCGCTGCTTGGCCCCGCGCTGTTCCAGCAGCATCCTCTGGTGTACGTCACCATGCTGCTGGTGGCGGGGCTGATCTGGTTCCTGTACCGCTCGCGCGCCGGTCTCGTGCTGCGCTCGGTGGGCGAGTCGCCCGAATCGGCCCATGCGCTGGGCTACCCGGTGCGGCGCATCCGGCTGGCGGCCGTGGTGGTGGGCGGTGCCTTGTGCGGGCTGGCGGGGGCGTACATCTCCACCGTCTACACCCCGCTGTGGGTCGAGGGCATGGTGGCCGGGCGCGGCTGGATTGCGCTGGCGCTCACGACCTTTGCCACCTGGCGCCCGGCACGGGTGTTGCTTGGTGCCTACCTGTTTGGCGGCGTGACCATGCTGCAGTTCCACTTGCAGGCCACGGGCGTGCAGGTGGCCAGCCAGTTGCTGAGCATGCTGCCGTATGTGGCCACCATCGTGGTGCTGGCGCTGATCTCGCGCAATCCGGCGTGGATCCGCATCAACATGCCTGCCTCGCTGGGCAAGCCGTTTTATCCGGGCAGCTGAAATGGAAGGCCGCCGCCACAAATGCTGGTTACCCAGCGGTAGATCGCCCCATAATTAATGTTTTCGTCCCGCAACCTTTGCAAGTCTTACCTCTTCAATAAGGAAACCGACATGACTGATCTGCAGAAACGCTCCATGCTCAAGGTGGCAGCGCTGTCCGCTGTGGCCGCAGCCGCCCTCGTGGGCTGTGGCAAGAAGGAAGAACCGGCACCCGCCCCTGCGCCTGCACCGGCTCCCGTGGTGGAAGCCCCGGCGCCCAAGCCCGAGCCACTGAAGATCGCTTTTGCCTATGTCGGCCCCGTGGGTGACGGTGGCTGGTCGTTCGCCCACGACAACGGCCGCAAGGCCATCGAGAAGGAGTTTGGCGACAAGGTCGTCACGAGCTTCGTCGAAAGCGTGCCCGAATCGGCCGACGCCGAGCGCGTGCTGCGCGACCTGGCGGGCCAGGGCAACAAGCTGATCTTCGGCACCACCTTCGGCTACATGGAGTCCATGCTCAAGGTCGCGGAAGACAACAAGGGTGTGAAGTTCGAGCATGCCACCGGCTACAAGACCGCCGAAAACATGCGCACCTATGACAGCCGCACCTACGAAGGCGCCTACATGGCCGGTGTGATCGCCGGTGCCATGACCAAGTCCAACACACTGGGCGTGGTCGGCTCGGTGCCAATCCCTGAAGTGATCCGCAACATCAACAGCTTCACGCTGGGTGCGCAGTCGGTCAACCCCAAGATCAAGACCAAGGTGGTGTGGGTGAACGAATGGTTCAGCCCACCGAAGGAAACCGAAGCGGCCACCTCGCTGATCAACGGCGGCGCCGACGTGCTGTTCCAGAACACCGACTCCCCCGCCGTGCTGAAGACGGCGCAAGAGAAGGGCAAGCGCGCCTTCGGCTGGGATTCGGACATGACCGCCTACGGCCCCAAGGCCCACCTGGCATCGGCCATCATCAATTGGGGCCCCTACTACGTCAAGGCTACCAAGGACGCACTGGAAGGCAAGTGGGCCACGGGCCAAAGCTGGTGGGGTGTGAAGGAAGGTGCGATTGACATCGTCTCCATCGCCGAAGACGTGCCTGCCGACACCAAGGCCAAGGTCGAGTCCATCAAGAAGGGCCTGGCCGATGGCTCGTTCCAGATCTGGAAGGGCCCCATCGTGGGCCAGGACGGCAAGCCCGTGCTGGAAAAGGACGCAGTGGCCGATGACAAGTTCCTGGGGGGCGTGAACTTCTATGTCAAGGGCGTGGAAGGCAAGATCCCTGGCGGCGACAAGAAGTAAATCAACCAACCGGCCTGCGGGCTGGTTGGACACGGAGAGGGCCGCCTGCGGGTGGCCCTTTTTTCATGGGTGTGCTTTCTTTTTCGAGGAGCCGGAAGATGCTCGAACCGAGCCTGTGGCATCCGGTGGCTTTGGTGGGCGATGTGGCGCAGACACCCGTCGCCGTGCAGTTGCTGGAGCAGCCGGTGGTGGTGTGGCGCGATGCTGCGGGCGTGGTGCAGGCATTTGCCGACCAGTGCCCGCACCGGGGTGCCCGGCTGTCGCTGGGTCGCGTGACGCCGGACGGCCGGTTGGAGTGCCCCTACCACGGCTGGCAGTTTGCGGCGGGGGGGCGATGCACCCAGGTGCCCGCATTGCCCACGTTTGTGCCTCCGCCTGCGCATTGCGCTCGGGCTTTTGTGGCCCGTGAGGCCTATGGCCTGGTATGGGTGTGCATGGATGGGGCGGGGACGGCGTTGCCCGTATTTGCGGCCGAAGATGACGCGCGCCTGCGCAAGCTCAACTGCGGACCCTACGACGTGGCGGCCAGTGCGCCGCGCATCATCGAGAACTTTCTGGACATGTCGCACTTTGGTTTTGTGCACGAAGGCTGGCTGGGCAGCTGTGAAGCCACCGCCATCGACGACTACCGCGTGGAGCCAACGCCCACGGGCCTGTTGGCCACCGGCTGCAAGGCTTGGCAGCCCCAGTCCAATCTGCATTCGACCGCCCCGGCGCAGGTGGAGTACACCTACGAAGTCACGGCGCCCTATGCGGCTGTGCTGACCAAGGTGCCCGAGGCGGGCACCACGGCGGTGGATGGCTGGCGCGAGTCCATTGCGCTGTTCATCTGTCCGGTGACGCCGGTGCGCAGCCGCGTGTGGTTTCGCCTGGCCGTGGCAGATTTCGATTCGCCTGACGAAAAGCTGCAGGCCTTTCAGCACACCATCTTCACGCAGGACCAACCCGTGCTGGAGTCGCAGATGCCACAGTGCCTGCCGCTTGACCTGCGGGCGGAGTTGCATACCGCTGCCGACAAGGCATCATCTGCCTACCGCCGTTTTTTGCGCCAAAGCGGCATCACCTTTGGAGTCTGCTGATGTTTAAAGTGCCCCCCATTTCTGCCGAGCGCCTGCCCGGTCTGCTGCGCGCCATGCCCAAGGCCGAGCTGCACATCCATATCGAGGGCTCGCTGGAGCCCGAGCTGATCTTTGCCCTGGCACAGCGCAACGAGCTGGTGTTGCCCTATGCCAGCGTGGAAGACTTGCGCAGCGCCTACGCGTTCACCAACCTGCAGAGTTTTCTGGACATCTACTACGCCGGTGCCAGCGTGCTGCTGCACGAGCAGGACTTTTATGACATGGCGCGCGCCTACCTGGGGCGCGCGGCGCGCGACAACGTGCTGCATGCCGAAATTTTCTTCGACCCGCAGACCCACACCGCACGCGGCGTTGCCATGGAGACGGTCATCAACGGCCTGTACCGGGCTTGTGAAGATGCACGCAGGGAACTGGGCATCAGTGCCACGCTGATCCTGTGTTTCCTGCGCCACCTCAGTGAGGAGTCTGCCTTCGAAACCCTGGAGCAGGCACAACCGCTGCTCGACAAGATCGTTGGCGTGGGGCTGGATTCGAGTGAGTTGGGCCACCCGCCCGAAAAGTTTGCCCGCGTGTTTGCGCGCTGCCGCGAGCTGGGCCTGCATCTGGTGGCGCATGCGGGCGAGGAGGGCCCTCCTGCCTACATCTGGAGCGCGCTGGATGTCCTCAAGGTGGAGCGCATCGACCACGGGGTTCAGGCGGTGCATGACGCCGCCCTGATGCAGCGGCTGGCGCAGGATCGCATCGCACTCACCGTGTGCCCCTTGTCCAACCAGAAGCTGTGCGTGTTTCCCAATCTGGCAGACCACAATCTGGGCAAGCTGCTGGATGCAGGGCTGGCAGCCACGGTCAACTCGGACGACCCCGCCTACTTTGGCGGCTACCTCAACGAGAACTTCACCCAGGTGTTCGCCGCCACGGGCCTCACTGCGAAGCATGCCTACCAACTGGCGTTCAACAGCTTCGAGGCGAGTTTTGCGGGCAATGCCGACAAGCGGATCTGGGAACACAAGCTCAAGGAAACCTTTGAGCGGTGTGTGGAACACGACTATTGAGCGGGCCGCGCTGCGGCGCTGGCGGTGGGCGCCGGGCGCGGTGAGCCCTTAGCCCGGCTACGTTGAGGGTGTTGCTCTTCATGGGTGAGCGCGATGGCTTGGGGCTGCCGTCGCTGCCGGGTTGTCCGAGGTTTCGGGTAAACCCTTAAAATAATAAGTATTCATTCGAATAGCCTAGGGCCGTTGCCCCTGAGGCAAGTCTTCGCCACAGCCCCCCTGTCTTTTGCACCATCGCCCTGCGCGATGGCTGCCCTCACCCGTTTTCGGAGTCGTTCCATGTTTCTCAGTCGATTTTCCATTGGCAAGCGCCTGACCCTCGTGCTTGGCCTGATCCTGGCGCTGTTCTTTGCGAGCAGCGTGGTGGCCGTGGTCAAGTTGGGCCAATTGGGCAAAGAGATCAGTGCCATGGTCGACGACAACATCAAGACCGAGCGCGCTGGCTCTGACTGGCTGCGCCACACCACGTCCGGCGTGCAGCGCGCAGCCGCCATTGCCAAGAGTAGTGATGCCAGCCTGATTCCGTATTTCGCCCCTGCCACGGCAGCGTCGATCCGCGACACCAACGAACTTCAGAAGTTCATCGAGTCCAAGATGGACAGCGCGGAAAAGAAGCAGTTGTTCGCCAAGGTGGGTGAGCTGCGCAAGGACTATCTCGCTGCCCGGGAAGAGGTGAGCAAGCTCAAGCAGGCCGGCGATGCGGAGAGCGCCAACAAGGTCTTTACCGAGCGGTTTGAACCCACTTCGCGCAGCTACCTGGCCGGTGTGCAGCAAATGGTGGACGGCCAGCGTGTCGAGCTGGATGCCGCTGGCAAGCGCAGCGAAGAACTGCGTGCCCAGACCACCTTGCTGCTGCAGATCTGCACCGGTGTCTCGCTGCTGCTGGGCGCCCTGCTGGCCTGGCTGCTGACCACCAGCATCACTCGCCCGCTGCGCCAAGCCGAGGCGATTGCCGAAGCCATTGCCGACATGGACCTGACCGGTGCGCCCCAGACCAGCTACGCCAACGACGAGACAGGTCACCTGTTGCGCGCGCTGGATGTCATGCGCAGCGCGCTGCACCGCTCGCTGCAGCAGGTGCGGGGTGTGGTGGACAGCATTTCCACGGCCAGTACGCAAATCGCCATGGGCAACCAGGACCTGAGCGCGCGCACCGAGCAGACGGCCAGCAGCCTGCAGGAGACCGCCAGTTCGATGGAGGAACTGACCAGCACCGTGCGCCAGAGCGCGGATTCCGCCGTACAGGCTAACCAGCTGGCGGTGTCGGCCGCGCAGGTGGCGCAGCGCGGTGGCGAGGTGGTGGCCCAGGTGGTGACCACCATGGACGAGATCAATTCCAGCAGCAAGAAGATCGCCGACATCATCGGCACCATCGACGGCATCGCCTTCCAGACCAATATCCTGGCGCTCAATGCTGCGGTGGAAGCCGCCCGAGCGGGGGAGCAGGGGCGTGGTTTTGCCGTGGTGGCCAACGAGGTGCGCTCGCTGGCCCAACGATCGGCCAACGCCGCTAAGGAGATCAAGACGCTGATCGGTGTGTCGGTGGAAAAGGTCGAATCGGGCGCTGCGCTGGTGCAGAACGCCGGGACCACCATGGGTGAGATCGTCAGCTCCGTGCGCCGCGTGACCGACATCATTGGCGAAATCAGCGCGGCCGCCTCGGAGCAAAGCCTGGGCATTGGCCAGGTGAACGTGGCGGTGGCGCAGCTGGACCAGATGACGCAGCAGAACGCCGCGCTGGTGGAGGAATCCACGGCCGCTGCCGAGAGCCTCAAGGACCAGGCGTCGCGCCTGGCCGACGTGGTCGGAGCCTTCCGCCTGGGCGCGCCATCGAACACGCTGCGACTGCACTGAGCACCGCGCCAGCGCTGGCGCAGACCCACTGAGTACAATACCGCCCTTGCAAAGGCTGCTGTCCCGGCAGCCTTTTGCTTTTTCTGCCATCGGGACCATGTAGAGGACTACCATGTATAAAAACCTCGCCACCGCACTGCGTGCGGTCTGTGTGAGTGCGCTGTTCGGCGCCGTTTCCACCCCCACCGCTTTCTCCCAGCCAACGGCCGCAGCGCCCGGCACCGGGCCCGTCAAGGCCGGTTTCGTCTATGTTTCGCCCATCACCGAGGCGGGCTGGACGAAGCAGCACGACGATGGCCGCAAGGCCGTGGAGGCGGCCCTGGGCAAAGACGTCAAAACCACCTTTGTCGAGAACGTGGCCGAGGGCGCCGATGCCGAGCGCGTGATCCGCGACCTGGCTGCCACTGGCCACCAGATCATCTTCACGCCCAGCTTTGGCTACATGGAGCCCACGCTCAAGGTGGCGCAGGACTATCCGAATGTGAAATTCGAGTCCATCACGGGCTACAAGACCGCGCCCAACGTGGCCACGGCCAACGCGCGGTACTACGAGGGCCGCTATCTGGCCGGTATTGCCGCAGGGCGCATGAGCAAGACCGGCGTGGCTGGTTTCGTGGCGGGCTTTCCCATCCCTGAAGTGCTGCAGGGCATCAACGCGTTCACGCTGGGCATGCGCTCGGTCAACCCGCAGGCCACCGTCAAAGTGGTGTGGCTCAACGTGTGGTTCGACCCACCCAAGGAGCGCGATGCGGCCATGGCGCTTTTCAACCAGGATGTGGACGTGATCGCGTTCCACACCGGCTCTACGGCCGTGATGGCGGCTGCACAGGAGCGGGGCAAAATGGCCGTGGCCTACCACTCGGACATGCGCCGTACCGGGCCGGATGCCCAGATCGTGGCCGTGACGCACCAGTGGGGCGGCTACTACACCGAACGTGTGCGCGCGGTGCAAAACGGCACCTGGAAGAGCGCCAACCTCTGGGGTGGCGTGCGGGAGGGTATGGTGCGCGTGGGTGACTTTGGCAGCAAGGTGCCCGTGGCCGTGCAGCGGGAGGTGCTGGCGGCGCAGAAGGCCATTGGCGCGGGCAAGCTGCAGCCGTTCCGCGCGGGCAAGGCCGCGGTGCGGGACAACGAAGGGCACGAGGTGATTGCCGCCGGCCAGGCGCTGGCCGATGCGCAGATCCTGCAGATGAACTGGCTGGTGGAGGGGGTGGTGGGCAAGCTGGCGCGTTGAGGGCTGGCTTGGCGTTGCCTCCGGGTGCTGGACTGCCGTGGCGCTGCCATAGTATTTATCTGCCCGGGCGTATGCCTGTAGCCCGTGGCCCCCGCTAAGCTAGCGCCCATGCCTGTATACCGTTCCGCCCTTTTGCGCTTTGCCGACGATGGCCGCGCCCTGTATGACGAAGATGGTTTGCTGGCCACAGGCCCGGATGCCCAGGGCCGCCAGCGGGTGCTGGCGGCAGGTTCGTGGCAGGCACTGGGCTCGCAGTATGCAGGCCAACCCGTCACGCAGCTTCCCGGCCGCATTCTGGCGCCGGGGTTTGTGGACATGCACATCCACTTTCCCCAGACCGATGTGATCGGTTCGCCCGCCGACGGCCTCTTGCCCTGGCTGGAGAACTACACCTTTCCCCATGAGTCGCGGTTTGTCGAATCCGGCTACAGCGAGCAGGTGGCCACGTTCTTCCTGGCCGAGCTGCTGCGCAATGGCGTGACGACGGCGCTGGCGTTTGCCACCTCGCACCCCACGTCGGTGGATGCGCTGTTTGGCGAGGCTCAGCGCCAGCAGATGCGCCTGATCACCGGCAAGGTGCTGCAGGACCGCCACTCGCCCGACGGTGTGCGCGACGACACCGAACAAAGCCTCATCGATACCGAAGCGCTGATCCAGCGCTGGCATGGCGTGGACCGCCTGGGCTATGCGATCACGCCGCGTTTTGCGCCCACCAGCACGCCTGCGCAGCTGCGCGGAGCGGGCGAGCTGGCGGCGCGCTACCCCGATGTGTGGGTTCAGTCGCACGTGGCAGAGAACCTCGACGAGATCCGATGGGCTCGCGAGCTGTTTCCCGCCGCACGCAGCTATCTGGGTGTGTATGACGACTTTGGCCTGATGCGCAACCGGGCGGTGTACGCGCATTGCATCCACTTCGATGATGACGACCGCGCCCTGATGCGCGACACCGGCGCGGTGGCCGCCGTCAGCCCCACCAGCAACCTGTTCCTGGGCAGCGGCTTTTTTGACTACGCGGGTGCCGACCGCGTGGGCTTTGGCTACGGGCTGGCGAGTGATGTGGGCGGCGGCACCAGCTTTAGCCCGTTCCACATCATGCTGGCGGCGTACTACGTGGGGCGCGAAGGGCAGAGCAAGCAGGGCCTGAGCCTGTCGCCCCAGCAGCTGTGGTGGCAACACACCGCAGGGGCGGCCAAGGCACTGGGCCTGGCCGGGGTGGTGGGCAATCTGCAGCCCGGCTGCGAGGCGGATTTTCTGGTGCTGAACCCGCAGGCGACGCCCCTGCTGGCGCGCAAGACTGGCCAGGCGCGCAGCCTTGATGAGCTTTTGTTTGCGCTGATCGTGCTGGGGGATGACCGTGTGGTGGAGCAAACCGTGATTTCTCAAGCAAAATACGGCTCCAGCGCTTGATCATCAAGCGCTACCAGCTACGTATTTAATAGCGCCCGGTGGTTTGCCAACCGCCTGGGCCACAGCGCAGGGAGTTCTGCTATGAGCATCAAGAGCGACAAATGGATCCGCCGCATGGCGGCCGAGCACGGAATGATCGAGCCCTTCGAGCCCGGCCAGGTGCGCGAGGCCGAGGGCAAGAAGATCATCAGCTATGGCACCAGCAGCTACGGCTACGACATCCGCTGCGCGCCCGAATTCAAGGTGTTCACCAACATCCACAGCACGGTGGTGGACCCGAAGAACTTCGACGAAAAGAGCTTTGTGGATTTCGAGGGCGACAGCTGCATCATCCCGCCCAACAGCTTTGCGCTGGCCCGCACGATGGAGTACTTCCGAATTCCGCGCAATGTGCTCACCATCTGCCTGGGCAAGAGTACCTATGCCCGCTGCGGCATCATCGTCAACGTCACCCCGTTCGAGCCCGAATGGGAAGGCTATGTGACGCTGGAGTTCTCCAACACCACGCCGCTGCCGGCCCGCATCTACGCGGGCGAGGGTTGTGCCCAGGTGCTGTTTTTCGAGAGCGACAAGGACGACGTGTGCGAGGTCAGCTACCGCGACCGGGGTGGCAAATACCAGGGCCAGGTGGGCGTCACCTTGCCCAAGGCGTGAGCACCGGCCCGGCTGCGTCCTACAGCGCCTCAGCCCGTTGGCTGAAATGCAAGCGCAGGTAAGGTTCTTAGCATGGTGTCATGCCACCGGGGGTTCCGGTGGCCCCGGAGTCCACCATGCTGACCTTTGCTGCGATGACTGCACCCGCCAAGGCCCGGGGTGCTGCGCTTCCTCTACATGCCCCTGGGGAGGCCACAGGCGACCTGGCTTCGGCCCACGGCGCATTGCACCCCGCCGCCGTGTTCCACGCCCACTATTGGCCCTGTGAGCTGCTCAACGCCTTCATCCTCAAGATGGCCGCCACGGGCCACTGCGTGAACACCGCCATGATGCTGGGACACCGGCCCTACGCGCTCGAACAGCTGGCCGTGGCGCGGGCCGTGCAGGACCACAGCCTGAATGCGCTGGCTTTGCGACTGCAGGCCTATTTTGACGCTGCGGCGCCTCAGGGCTGTGCCGTGGTGGCCGAGATCAGCGAGGTTTAGAGCCGGTTCTTGGCGCGGCTCCTGCACGCAGCTGGCCCTGGTGTGCGCTGACCGCCGTTCACGGACTGCGGTCACGCCTCCACGCAGACCCTGTTGCGGCCCTGGCCCTTGGCCTCGTAGAGCGCCGCATCGCCCCGGCGCAGGATGTCCATGCTGCTGTCTTGCAGGCCGCGCATGCTGGCCACACCAGCGCTCACGGTGATGCGTCCCACCACGGGGTCGAGCTGTTCGGCCATGGCTTCGACCAGCGCCTGAGCGATGGCCTGGGCGCCCACGAGGTCGGTGTCGGGCAACAGGGCCACAAATTCTTCTCCCCCCAGCCGTGCGATCACGTCCGAGTTGCGCAGCCGCATCTCCAGCGTGCGGGCCAGCCGGCGCAGCACCTCGTCCCCGGCTTCGTGGCCATAGGTGTCGTTCACGCGCTTGAAGTGGTCCACATCGACCGTGATCAGGCTCAAAGGCCTGCTGCTGCGCCGTGCCAGCGCCAGGGCAAACGCCATCTGCGTTTCGAAACCACGGCGGTTGAGCAGGCCGGTCAGCGCATCGGTGCGGGCCTGCAGGTCCAACGCGCGGTTGGCGGCCTCCAGTTCCAGCGTGCGCAGGCGCACTTTTTCCTCCATGGCTTCGTGGGATGCCAGAAGCCGGTGTGTCATGCGGCCCAGTGCCCTGGACAGTTTGCGCACTTCGCGGCTGCTGTGCGCCTGGGGAATGCGGGTGCCGGGCTTGTCGGCTTCCACGGCGCTGGCGGCATCTGCCAGTGCGTACAGGTCTTCGCTCAGGCGGCGTGCCGCCAGCCACGCCAGCACCGAGGCCAGGAGTGCGGCAGTCAGTCCGATGACCAGCGCGGTGCGCACGGTGCGGTGGGCCTCGGCGAAAGCGAGTTCCACGGGCTCGCGGGCAACAATGCGCCACCCGAGGTCGCTGGCGCTGTTGCGTGCCTGCAGCGCGACGGTGGCCGTGAGGTAGCTGCGACCGTCCATCCACCGCGCCACGGTGGCCGGGCTCGCGGTACGGTCGGCAGTTGGCGGTCTGCCCAGCTCGACCGGCAGGCGCTGCCCGGCTTCCTGCAGGGCCCGGGTCTTGCCATCGGGGGCGTAGATCAGCGCATCCTTGTGGTCAAAGACGAACAGTTCCACGGCTTGGTCGTCGGTGCGCGGTGGGGTCAGGCTCTCCATGACCTCCCGGGTCCATTCCCAGCTGCCATGGATACCCACCACGCCAATGGTGGTCGGGCCCAGGCGGATGGGCGCTGCAAAGTCGACGAAACGGTAGGGCTCGCCCGAAGGTGGCGGGGCCAGTAGCTGCTCCAGCAGCTTGGCCGGGTGGATATCCCCCACATGCAGTTTTTGCAGGCCTTCCCTGAACCAAGGGCGCTCTGCAACGCTCTGGCCCACCAGCAGGCCGCCCGTGGCAGTGCGCACTATGCCCTGGGCATCGGCCACGCCGATCCACACGCTGTGGGGCTGGGTGGCTTGGCTGCGCGCCAGCATGTGGTGGGCTTCGGGGCTGTCGAGCCCTTTGGTCCAGACGGCCTCGGCGGCGGCCAGAACCTCGGCCTCGCGGCTGCGCTCCAGCAGGCCGTTGGCCAGCAGCTTGCCCGCGTTCTCGGCAATCACCTGCAGGGCGGACCCGGCATCGCGTTCGATGCGCAGCTTGAGCAGTTCGCCAAAGGCAAGCGACAGCAGCACCGCAAGGCCGACCACCAACGTGCCGAACACCAGCGCGATCTGCGAGCGCAGGCTGTGGTCCGAGAACCGGAGCGGGCTCATGGTGTGGCCTGTGGGGGTGGGGCGGGTTGCCCGGGCGGCGCCGCGCCCGTGCCCAGGCGCATCGCCAGGCGGGCGGCAGCCAGGTCCCAGCCTGCCCAGCCGCAGCTTTTGAACAGCACCGGCCCAGCGGGCGGGGCACGCTCGCCCTGCAGAACATCCCGCAGCGTGGGCAGCGTGCCCACGTCGAGACCCGCCTGCAGCAGATCGCCCGCCTCGTGGCGCGCATCTTCACTGTCCACCACGATATGCCCGTGCGCTGCCACATGGCGGCAGAAGGCGGGCGCCAGTTCCGCCATGGCCGGGGTGAAGGCCCCCACCGCTGCCACAAAGGCGTCCGGCCGTGGCGGGGCGCTCAGCACCACGCTGTGCGCCGGGGTGCACACAGCGATCAGCGGGCAATGCGGCAGGGCGGCGTCGGCATCTGCCACCGTGCGTGCCTGGACGCCCAGCGCGTGGGCCCGCCGCACCAGGGCCTCGGCGCCGGCCGCGCTGCGCGAGGCCACCCACACGTCGCGCACCCCAAGGCCCAGAACAAAGGCCTCCAGGTGGGCCAGGCCCTGCACGCCGGCACCCACGATGAGCAGCGGGCCCTGCCGATCCCGCGCAAGATGCCGCGCGGCCAGCAGCGACACAGCCGCCGTGCGCCGTGCGGTGATGGTGGGGCCGTCAAGTACCAGGCGGCGTTCGCCCGTGGCAACGTCAAACACCACGACATCGCCCTGGATCGCGGGGCGGCCGGTGCCCGTGTTGGCAGGGGTCAGCGTGATGAGCTTGGCCATGGCCACATGGCTGTCGTTGGCGGGCATGACAAACAGGTTGCCCCCCTGGGGCAGCGGCAGCACTGTGCGGGCAGGCACCGAGACCGTGTTGTCCAGCAGCAAAGTTGCGATCTCGTCGGCCAGCGCATCCCACGGCAGACACGCCGCAGTGGCTGCAGCGTTCAGCGCACCCGGGGCCTGTGAAGAAGGGGTGATAGGCATTCGCCGACTTTACACAGCGGTGGCGGGGCGTGGGGAGCGGGCAAGCCCCGGGTGCCGGGCGGTGTATTCAGTGCGTAGCACCTGCCCCGAGGGCTATGTCGCTCTGGTGGAGCACAGCGGCCCACAGGGCGGCGTGGATGCCGCGCACCATGTCCCGCAGCGCAAGATGGGGCGTGCCTTGCCCGGGCAGCCAGGGCACGTGCACAAACCCGCCACGGGCGCCCGCCGGGCCCACACCGTGCGCCTGCAACATCTGCATCAGCCCGTACAGCACATGGTTGCAGACAAAGGTGCCCGCTGTTTGCGATACCTCGCAGGGCACGCCAGCTCGCTGCACGGCACGCAGCATGGCTTTGAGGGGCAGGCTCGCAAAGTAGGCGGCAGGCCCGCCGGGTACCACCGGCGCGTCGATGGGCTGGGCACCTACATTGTCGGGAATGCGGGCGTCATTGATATTGATGCCCACCCTCTCCAGCGACAGCGCACTGCGCCCACCAGCCTGGCCCAGGCAGATGGTCAGCGCGGGCCGGTGGGCAATGGCCAATGCCCGCAGTTGATGCAGCGATTCGCCAAAGACGGTCGGCAGTTGCGCCGCCACCACGCGGTGGCCAGCGATGCGTTGCCCGTCCAGCGCCTCGGCGACCAGCCAGCTGGGGTTCAGGGCGTCGCCGCCAAAGGGGTCGAAGCCCGTGAGCAGGATCACCTTGTCGCCGGTGGGGGTGTAGTGGGAGGCGTCGTGGAGCATGGGGCGGCCGAGGTTGGGGTCCATTGTGCAAATCCAAATCCGCCTGCGGGCACGGGCAGGCGGGCCATCGTAAACGGCCCACCAGGTTCCCGTGCCGCGTAACATGGCGGCCATGCCCTCCACACTGCGAGGGCGCTGGAGACACAGTATGAAATGGGAAGGCAATCGCGAATCGGACAACGTGGAAGACCGGCGCAGTGGTGGCGGCGGTTCGCCTGTTTTCGGGGGGCGCAACATTGGCATCGGCACCATCGTCATCGCCCTGGTGGGTGGATGGGTGCTGGGCATCAATCCGCTCACGATCCTGGGGCTGCTCAGCGGTGGAGGGCCGCCCGCACAGGTGCAGTCGCAAGGGCCGGCCCAGCGCCCGCCGGCCGACGACACCATGGCCCGCTTTGTCTCGACCGTGCTGGCCGATACCGAAGATGTGTGGCAGGCCGTGTTCCGCCAGGGCGGTGGCACCTACCAGGAGCCGCGCCTGGTGTTGTTTCGTGGCGCCACGCCCACGGCCTGTGGCACCGGGCAGGCGGCGATGGGCCCGTTCTACTGCCCGGCGGACCAGAAGGTCTACATCGACCTGGGCTTTTATGAAACCCTCAAGAACCGCCTGGGGGCGCCGGGCGACTTTGCCCAGGCCTATGTGATTGCCCATGAGGTGGGTCACCATGTGCAAAACCAGCTGGGCATCAGCGGCAAGGTGGACCAGATGCGCGGCCGTGTGGGCAAGGCGGAATACAACGCGCTCTCGGTGCGGCTGGAACTGCAGGCGGATTGCTTTGCCGGGGTGTGGGCGCACCATGCGCAGAACGCGCGCAAGATCCTGGAGCAGGGTGATGTGGAAGAGGCCATGAACGCAGCGGCCAAGATCGGCGACGACGCCCTGCAGCGGTCCAGCGGCGGGGCAGTGGTGCCCGAAAGTTTTACCCACGGCACCAGCGCACAGCGGCAGCGCTGGTTCAACAACGGCCTGCAGAACGGCAGCGTCAAAGCCTGCGACACCTTCGCAGCGCGCAGCCTCTAGGGCTATAACTAGGGGCGTGGCTGCGGCACAGCCCGTCCCTGGGGTTTCCTAGATCGTCAAAGTGCTCTTGGTCTGGACTTGTCCATGTCGTCCCCACATCCATCCCGGCCCGCACCGCTGGCGCCAGTGTCTGAACCCCGGTCGAGCGAGGTCACCAGCCTGCCTGCGCAGCGTGCCTCGGGCGCGGCGGCCGCGTGGTCGGCTGCGGCGGTCACGGTGCCCCACGCGGTGGGCCTGGGCCTGCTGGCCTTTGCGCCCCTGGCGGGCGAGCATTCCCTTGCCGCGCTGGCGTTGTGGTCGGCGGCCTTGCCGGGCCTGTTGCTGACGCTGGTGGTGCCGCGTGCGGGTGTTGTCTACGCGCCCACGACCGTGGTGGCGCTGCTGTTTGCGGCCGTGCTGGCCACCGCCCATGGTGCGGCCCCTGCGCTGGGGCTGAGTGCGCGCCAGGTGCTGGCCGTGAGCGGGGCCACGGTGGCCCTGGCGTTTGTTTTCCAGTGGCTGCTGGGTGTGCTGCGGCTGGCCTCGGTGGCGCGGTTCCTGCCCGTTTCGGTCACGCATGGCTTTGCGGCCGGGGTAGGGTTGTCGATGGTGGTGGGGCAGGTGCGCAACGGCTTCGGTGCGGGGCCCGACGCCCTGTGGGACGCCCGCACCGGCTGGCACCTGCTGGCGGCGGCGGCCGTGGTGGGGCTGGCCTGGGGGCTGCGCTGGCGCTGGCCCCGGATGCCGGGGCTGCTGTCGGCCGTGGTCCTGGTGGCGTTGGCCGTGGCGGTGGCGGGGCTGTGGGGTGGTGGGCTGGGGGATGTGTTCGCTGCCGCCGTGCAGCCCAGCCAGTTTGCCGGCCCGCTGTGGCCGGACTGGACGGGCGTTCCCTGGATGGCACTGGCGCAGCAGCACGGGTCGGACCTGGTGGTGCTGGCGCTGTTGATGGCGCTGGTCAACAGCCTTGAGATTCTGGTTTTCAACCAGGAACTGGAGCTGGACCATGGCCTGCGCAGCAACGCCAACCTGACCTTGCGCCGCGAGAGCCTGCTGGGCGTGTTGTGCGGGCTGGCGGGGATGATTCCCGCATCGACCAGTGCATCGCGCTCGCGCATCGTGCTGGCGCAGGCGGGCCCGTCTCGCGATGCACCGCGCTGGCATGCCGGCATCATGCTCGGCGTGGCGGTCACGGGCGCCTGGTGGCTGCACTGGGTGCCCATGGCCTGCCTGGCGGGTGGGCTGGTGCTGGCAGGTCTTATGCAGGTACCGGGCCTCATGTGGTCGCTGCGCTACGCGCAACGCTCGCGGGTGACCTGGGCGCAGAGCTGGCTGGTGGCGCTGGTGTTTGCCGTGATGGGCGGCGTGGGGGCTCTGGTGGCGGGTCTGGTGGTGGCCACCTTTGTGTTGCTGCACGACTCCGCCGCCAAGGTGCTGCGCCATGTGCGGCTGGATGGCGAACTGCGCTCACGCCGGCTGCGCCGGGCGGGGTCGGACACCTGGCTGGTGCCGCGCATGAACCAGGTGGCGGTGTTTGAGCTGCAGGGCGTGATGTCGTTCGGCGTGGCGGCCCATCTGGCCGAGCAGGTGCGTTTGCTGCTGCAGCCGCGCCACCGCTGGGTGATTCTGGATGCGGGCCGCGTGCCCGCCTGGGACAGCACGGCATTGGCGCAGTTGCGAGCGCTGGTGCGCGACCTGGGCCAGCAGGGCATTGCTGCTGCCGTGGCGGCGCTCGACCCGATGGCCGCCGAGCATGCGGGCGACCACGTGCGCGCCTTTGCCGACCTGGACCGTGCCTTGGAGTGGGCCGAGGCCGGCATCCTCTCGCAGCGCCCCATTGAGCAACGCCCCGCCCGGCCAGAAAGGGATCTGCTCGGTGAGATTGGCGAGGGCGTGCCCCGGGCGGCGGCCGAGGCCCTGATGGCTGTGCTGGAACCCCTGGCCGTGCCGCCCCACGGGGTGGTGTTCCGGGCGGGCGACACCGACCACGACCTGCTGGTGGTGAAGTCGGGCCACGTCACGCTGGTGACCCAGTGGCCGCCCGACAAGGGGCTGCGCCTGGCCACGGTCGGGCCGGGTATGGCGTTTGGCGAGATGGCGTTCCTCAACGGCGCTGCGCGCAGCGCCTGTGCGGGTTCTGAACGGGGGTCTGCGCACCTGGTCCGCCTGTCGCGGGCGCACTTTGATGCCTGGGCCCGGCAATACCCCGAGGCGGCGCTCACGGTGATGAATAACCTCGCCCAGATCGGGGCGAGGCGCCTGGCCGTGACCACACGCCAATTGCGGGCTGTGCTGGAGTAAGTTTTGAATAAAAATTGTCCCTGGCGCTTGATGGATAAGCGCTGATAGCTATAAAAATAATAGTTCCTGGTGGAAGTGTGTTGGTCAGAAAGACGCGCCATGTACCACGCCCAAACTGCAAAAAATCGCTTTTTGGGCCACCGGTGCGACAATAGAGGGCTAAATGACAAGTTCCTTTTCCAATCTATCGCTGGCTGAACCGCTCGCGCGCGCCGTAGCCGAAATGGGCTACGAGTCCATGACGCCCATCCAGGAGCAGGCCATTCCGGTGGTGCTCACAGGGCAAGACGTGATGGGCGCAGCCCAGACGGGCACCGGCAAGACGGCGGCTTTCTCGCTGCCTCTGCTGCAACGCCTGCTCAAGCACGAAAGCAGCTCCACATCCCCGGCCCGCCACCCCGTGCGTGCCCTGGTGCTGTTGCCCACGCGGGAGCTGGCCGACCAGGTCGCCCAGCAGATCGCGCTGTACGCCAAGTACACCAAGCTGCGCAGCACCGTGGTGTTTGGCGGCATGGACATGAAGCCCCAGACCATCGAGCTGAAAAAAGGCGTCGAAGTGCTGGTGGCCACCCCAGGCCGGTTGCTGGACCACATCGAAGCCAAGAACGCGGTGCTCAACCAGGTCGAGTACGTGGTGCTCGACGAGGCGGACCGCATGCTGGACATCGGTTTTCTGCCCGACCTGCAGCGCATCCTGAGCTACCTGCCCAAGCAGCGCACCACGCTCTTGTTCAGTGCCACGTTCTCGCCCGAGATCAAGCGCCTGGCCAGCAGCTACCTGCAAAACCCCATCACCATCGAGGTGGCCCGCCCGAACGAAACGGCCTCCACCGTGGAGCAGCGCTTCTACAGCGCCAACGATGACGACAAGCGCCGTGCCATCCACCAGGTGCTCAAGACCCGGGGTTTGAAGCAGGCGTTCATCTTCGTGAACAGCAAGCTCGGTTGTGCACGCCTGGCGCGCAGCCTGGAGCGTGAGGGCCTCAAGACCACCGCGCTGCATGGCGACAAGAGCCAGGACGAGCGCCTGAAGGCGCTCGAAGCCTTCAAGAGCGGCGAGGTCGATCTGCTGGTGTGTACCGATGTGGCCGCGCGTGGCCTCGACATCAAGGACGTGCCGGCCGTGTTCAACTTCGACGTGCCGTTCAACGCCGAAGACTACGTGCACCGCATCGGCCGCACGGGCCGTGCGGGCGCGTCGGGCCTGGCGGTCACGCTGGTGTCGGGCAGCGATGCCCGCCTGGTGGCCGACATTGAGAAGCTGATCAAGAAGAAGATCGAACTCGAAGCCATCGAATACGAAGAAGACCAGCCCCGTGGCCGCATCAACGACGGCCGCCGCGCCTGGCGCGAAGCCGGCGAGACGGGCGATGGACGCGATGCCATCTCGGCGGCCCCGCGCCGCGAACGTGAACGCGAACACCGTGGTGGCCGCGAATCCCGCGAGCCGCGTGAACAGCACCGTGGCTTCCGCCCGGCCGTTGCCTCGCGCGATCCCTTCTTTGAGAAGCCGTATGAGGCCAGCGCCGCTGCAGATGCAGCGCCTGCCTGGGAGGCTGCCAAGTCTGCACAACGCAGCAGCATCTCCGCCAACATCAAGCCCAAGCGCAAGGTGGCCGCACTGTTCAAGGCTGCCCAGCCAGAAACCTCGGTGCAATAGTCAAAATCAGGCCTTTTCAGGCCTGTAGCGCTTGATGGATAAGCGCTGATTGCTATATTTTTGATAGCAATTGAATCATCCTCAGCCTGAATGCCGACGGTGGTCGGCCCGGAGGTTCGGGGCCAGCCCGCGCAGCAGGGGTGCGTCGATGGCGCCGAAGGGCACGGACCGCCCCCCACGCTGCTGCGCAAACCGCAGCGCAGCCTCCGCATCGGCAAAGGCGGGCAGATTGCCCGCCCGCATCGGCCCCATGGCCGAAGACCCTGTCACATACACCGCCTCCTGCGCGTTCAGCCAACCACCCGTACCGGTATCGGTCACATACCGGGCCACGATGGCTTCGGCCGTGCGGCCCCGCGTGTAGTGGGCCACGTTGCCCAGGTACAGCATGAGGCTGAGCGGCGAGTCGAAAAAGTAGGCGTCCCCGTCCGCAAAAATGACCTGCGCCGCCCACGCCCGTGCGCGTGCCGGGTACATGCCACACACCGGGCAGCGCGCGTCGGCGGGCACCTCGCGCGCAGCGGCCAGGGGCTGGCCCAGCGCAGGGTCGTAGGGCGTGGGTGGCGCCACCACACACACATCGTCGCCAATCCCCTCCAGGGCCGCGTTGCCGGAGGGGCGGGGCGGGGTGTGCTGGGGCCATTGCCATGCCACCAGGCCTGCCGAGCCCAGCAGCAGGGCTGCGAGCGCGGTGCGCCGGGTGGTGGCGCGTGGGTGGGGCATCAGCGCAGGCATGGGCGGCTTACATCCGCGTGTCGTGCAGTGCCCCGCCGCTCAGGTCCACCATGGCGGGCGTGATCTCGGCAAAGCGCAGCACCTTGCCGCCATATTCAGCAGCAAACTTTTTCGCGTCGGCCTCTTGCGCAAAGCTGCCGATGGTGGGGCCCATGGAGCCGTGGCGCTTGCCGCCCACCACGTAGAGGGCAGTCTTGCCGTCGATCCAGTGGCCCTGTGGTGCATTCCAGTCGGCCTGGCCCATGTCCTGCACGTACATGGCCTGCACGGCGCGGACCTGTTCGCCGGCCAGCAGGGTGCTGAACAGTTCCACCGTGTCGCAAAAGAACGAGGGCTTGTCCTGCCCCGCGAAATGCACCTGCGCCTTGGGGCCGGGGTAGTCGGCCAGCAGCATGCCGTCGAGTTCGCAACTGGTGGTGCGGTCGATCTCCACGGGTTTCAGGGACTGCGCGCTGTTGTCCGCCTGGCTGCAGCCGGTCAGGCCCGTGAGCGTGCCCAGCGATGCGAGGGCCGCCCAGCCCAGCAGTTGGCGCCGTGTGGCGCACGCGCATTGGTATTGGTTGTGGGATTTTTTCGTCATGGCTTGAATCTCCAGCTCGCCAGGCCCAGGGGCACCACGATCCAGCCCGCCATCACCGCGCCCATCAGCCATGGCTTGGCCAGGGCAGGGGGCACGATGCTGGTCAGGCCGTACAGGGTACGCACGTCGTCGAGCGAGAACACGTTGAGGATGCGGAAAACGTCGGCCGGGTTGAGCAGTAGCAGGTAGGCCATGGCCTCGCCGCCCACACTGCCGCCCGTGGCCACCAGGGCGCCCAGCAGCAGCAGGTCAAACACCAGCACAAAAAAGAACCAGGCGGCAATCGCCAGGCCTGAGGCGCGTGTGCGTTCGTGGGTGAGCACCGAGAGCAGCACCGCCATGCTCAGGAACGCCAGCCCCAGCAGCACCGAGCTGATCATGAAGCCGCCGTAGTGGAACAGCGCAGCCCCGCTGAACTGCCGGACCAGCAACACCGCCACCAGGCCGAACCCCGCCAGCGTCGAGAGCGTAAGCGCCGCCGCCAGCCCCAGGTACTTGCCCAGCAGCAGCTCCAGCCGCGTGATGGGCAATGACAGCAGCAGATCGAGCGAGCCGCGCTCGCGCTCGCCCACGATGGCGTCAAAGCCCAGCAGGAGCGCGATCAGCGGGATCAGGTAGATCACCAGGCTGACCAGGCTGGCGATGGTGAACTCGATGGAGCGAAAACCCACCGTGCCCTGCTGCGCGCCGCCAAAGTAGGCGATGGCCAGCGAGAACACGGTGAACACGAGCGCCACGGCCAGCACCCAGCGGTTGCGCATGCGGTCGCGGAACTCTTTGCCCGCGATGGTGAAGATTTGTTGGAATTCCATGGCTAGCCCTTGCGCAGGTCGAAGTACACATCCTCAAGCGAGGGTTCCTGGATCTGCAGGTCCTGCAGCGCGGTGCCCAGCGGTGCCAGCGCACCCAGCACGGCCATCTTGCTGCCGCGCGGGCAGTCCACATGCAGGCCTTCCGGCGTTTCCGTCCCGGTGACGCCGGGCACTGCAGAGAGCAGCCCCAGCGCGGCAGGCCGGTCGGCCGCAGCCAGCGTGAGGTGGATGGTCAGCGGCATGTGCGCCTGCTCGCGCAGTGCCTGCACGCTGCCCAGGGCCTGCAGCTTGCCGGAGGCCAGGATGGCCAAGCGGTCCACGCGCTCCTGCAGTTCGGCCAGGATGTGCGAGGTGATGACGATGGTCACGCCACCCGCTTGCAGCTCGCGCAGCGTGGCGTAGAAGTCGCGGATGGCCTGCGGGTCCAGGCCGTTGGTGGGCTCGTCGAGCAGCAGCACCTGGGGCTCGCCCAGCAGGGCCTGTGCAAACCCCAGGCGCTGGCGCATGCCCTTGGAGTATTCGCGCACGGCGCGGTTGCCCGCGTGGGCCAGGCCGACGCGTTCCAGCAGCGCGGGGCATTGCGTGAGGGGCGCACCCTTGAGGCGGGCGAAGAAACGCAGTGTCTCCAGCCCGTTCAGGTTGTCGTAGAGCACCACGTTCTCGGGCAGGTAGCCCAGGTGGCGGCGGGCGGCACGAAAGTCGCGGCCCTGCACCGTGGCGCCGCCCACCCGGATCTCGCCCGAGGTGGCGGGCGTGAGGCCCAGGATCATCTTGAACAGCGTGCTCTTGCCCGCGCCGTTGTGGCCGATGAGGCCAAAGATCTCGCCGCGCGCGATGCGCAGGTCGATGCCGTCCACGGCGTGCAGTGCGCCGTAGTGCTTGTGCGCGCCCCGCACCTCGATGGCGGGGGGCTCGCTCAGGTCAATGGGGGGAGGGTTGCGTGTCACGCTGAAAATTCCGTTGGGGTTGGTTCGGTTGCATGCGGGGCTTGGGGTCCACCACGGTGGGCACGCGCAGCACCGGAAATTGCTGGCCCACCAGGCGCAGTGCCTGCACGGCGGGGCTGGCCAGCAGCAGCTTGATGGCGGGGTGGCGCCAGGTCAGGCGGTCCACCATGTCGTTGGCTTCGTAGGGCACATCGCCTACGCCGTTGCCGTCGCGGTCCCAGCCCAGGTAGTTGCTCCAGTGGTTGCCGCCTTCGGTGCCCCAGCGCTCGTCGCGGGTGCCCACATAGCGCACCTGCTCGCGGTTGCCGATGAAGTCGTTGCCTTCAACCTTGTTGCGGGTGGAGCCTGCGGACAGGTGCACGCCCACGGTGTTGCGTGTGACGAGGTTGCCGCGCAGGGTGACGTACTCCACGTCGTAGATGAAGAAGCCCCGGTTGTTCTCGGCCACCACGTTGTTCTCGATCACCGAGTCCTGCATGGTGCGCAGCATGATGCCGTGGTCGCTGTTGCCCCACGCGCGGTTGTTGCGCACCACCTGGTCGCGCACTTCCATCAGCGCCAGGCCGCCCCGGTTGTAGTAGGTGTCGTTGTCTTCCCACAGGTTGTAGTAGGAGTTCATGTAGTGCGTGCCGTAGCGGCTGTGGTGCAGTCGGTTGCCCCGGAACACGGCGTGGTGCGATACATCCACATACAGCGCGTCGCGCACAAAGCTGATGTGATTGCCCTCGATGCGCGCGCCCGTGGTGTTGTACAGCTGCACCCCGTTGCCACGCTGCGACGAGCCCACGTCGCGCAGGCCGGTGATGGTGTTGTGCAGCACCTGCACGTCGTTGGCCTTCTCGATCCACAGGCCGAACAGGTTGTAGGTGAGGTCGTTGTGGCGGACCACGGCGCGGTGCGCGCCAGGGAAGATGTAGATGCCCGCGTTCTGGTCCTTGAGGCTGGTGCCCGAGTCGCGCACGATCAGGCCTTCGATCACCACGTCGGGCGCGGTGACTCGGATGGTGTCGCCCGCCTGGCCGCCGCTGAGCGTGGGGCGGTCGATGCCGCGCAGGGTCAGGGCCTTGTCGATGCGCAGGTTCACGCGGTAGGCGCCACGCAGCACCTCCACCGTGTCGCCCGGTTTGGCGGCCTGGATGGCAGCTTGCAGGTCTTGCCCGGGGCGCACCTGCACGGTGGCAGCGTGGGCGGGCAGGGCCAGCAGGCACGCAGCCAGCGCCACGAATGCGGTGAATGCGGTGGCAGCAAGGGGGGGCTTCATCACGCCAATCCCACCACGGCCTTGATGGCCAGGAAGAGTGCTGCGCCGATCAGCAGGTTCTTGAAGCCCACGTAGCTCAGCATGTCCATCATGCCCGCCCGGCGGTACTGGTCGCGCCACCAGGGGCCGTCCTTCACATAGCGCTTGCCCGACAGGCGGATCAGCACCTCGTACACGCTCCAGCCAAACCACCAGCCGATGATGGCGCCCGAAGACAATGTGCCCAGGGCTGTCATCACCCAGGCCACGCTGGCGGCCACGGCGAGCGAGAAGCCCGCGATCTGCAGCGCGCGCCGCGACGCCCAGCCTTCGCGGCTCCAGGGCCACAGGTGGTCCACCAGCTCCAGCCAGATCCAGCGCAGGCCTTGGCTTCCAGCCTTGTGGGCGGGGTGTGCAGGCGTTGTGGGCATGCGTGGGTCGGGCCCCTTGGCGGCCTTGGCCGAGATCTGGTCCTGCACCGTGGCAGGGTGGATCGGGATGAAATAGCCGTTCTTGCCGATGGGCGTGATTTCCAGACCATCTTTCTCGCGGCGCTTGCGTTCCTTGGCCAGGGGCGGGCAGCCCTTGGTGTCGGTGTAGAGAATCATGCAGTCCAGGCAGTGCAGGCATTCGCGGTGGTCGATGCGGCCATCGGCGTCAATTGCCTGTGCACCGCAGCCCACGGCGCAGGCCTTGCAGCTGTTGCAGTCCTGCTTGCGCTTGAGGCCAAACCAGCGGAACGTGCTGGGCATGGCCAGCGAGGCGCCCAGTGGGCAGATGTATTTGCAATAGGGCCGCTCAATGAAGATCGAAACGCCCAGGATGGCCGCCACAAACAGGCTGTAGGGCCAGGCGCGGTTCAGCACACCGACGAGAAAGGTGGTCTTGAACGGCTCCACCTCGGCCAGCTTCTCAGCCAGTCCCATCGAGAACATCGAAACCACCAGCAACCCGAAGAACACCGCGTACTTGATCCACTTGAGCCGGTCGTGCCACTTTTGCGGCAGCTGGGTCTGAAAGCGTTTGAGGCCCAGGGCGCGTGCGATCTTGTAGATGCCCTCCTGCAGCGAGCCGAACGGGCACATCCAGCCGCAGAACAGCCCGCGCCCGAACAGGAACACGGTGACGATGATGAAGATCCAGAACAGGAAGATGAACGGGTCGGACAGGAACAGCGACCAGGTCCACTGGAACAGCAGCGAATGGAACCAGGTCAGCACCTGCGTGATGGAGGGCTGCGCCATGGCGCCAAAGCCGATCCAGCCAATGCTGAGGGCCCAGAAGCTGTACTTGAAGGCGTTGACGGGCCACTTGTTCTTGTGGGTGGACAGGCGGGTGAGCTTCTCGCGCAGGGCGTACACCACGCTCACGGCGACCAGCAGCACGGCGAACAGTGCAATCTCCAGCGCGCGCGACTTCCACACGCGCACCCAGGGGGCGTCGGGCTCGTTGATGGTGGGGCGCCCGCCTTGCAGCATGGCGGCGGGCAGCCAGTAGGGCGTGTCAAAGCTGGTGAAGCTGCGCGTGCCCGTGGCCCGGTCCACGCGGTTGCCCAGAAAGCTCAGCTTCCACGGATAGGCCGCCGAGAACGCACTCGAGCGGATGATGAAGATGACCGACTCGTTGTAGCTGGGTGCGCCTGCGGCCTCGATGCCGTACAGGTTGAGCGCGTCCAGGTCGCGGAAGGTGAACGAATCCGCGCCTTGGCGCACCTGCACGCGGTCGTAGATGCCGCCGCGCACGAAGCCCGAGCCCTTGAACGATTCCTTGCCGCCGGTGCGGACGATGAAGAAGGCGTGTTCGCCCTCCTTGAGCTGCAGGCGCAGGTTGTTCCAGCCGTTCTCGCCCAGCAGGCTCTTGCCAATGTCGGGGTGGTTCAGGTCGCCAAACCACAGCTCGATGAACGGGTCGGGGCCTTTGTCCAGGCCCACCTGTTCGGGCAGCACCCGCAGGCGCTGTACGGTGCCTTGTTGCACCAGCTCAGCCCAGGTCAGGCGTTTGCCGGTTTCGGCATAGCGTGCGGGCTCGCGCACCGTGGGCGCGAGGATGCCCACCTGCCGCGCCACGGCCGAGCCCGAGGCCATCATGACCTGGTTCTGCGCGATGACGGTGACGGTGGCGCCCGAGATGGCGTCGAGGCCCAGCACGTTCTCATCGGGGCGCGACTGGCCCACCTCGATCTTGTCGGCCACCGACTTGCCCAGGTACTGGGCGTTGAATTTCAGCAGCGCGGATTCGGGAATGCCCAGCAGCAGGATGGGCTCGGAATGCTTGAGCACCTTCACGCCCACGAAGCGGCCTTGTGTGTCCATGCCGATCAGCGTGACCACGGGCTTGCCCGAGTAGGCAGGGGTGTCCGTGATGTCGGTGGAGAGCATCACGTAGCCCAGCAGCTTCTTTTGCGCGCTGTCGTTGTCGTAAGCCTCTACGTAGGGCGGCTGGCCCTTGCGTTCAGAGAAATGGCTGGCGCCGGGAAACACGTCCTTGCACGGCACCAGCGCGCACATGTCGCGCGCGGTAGAGAGTTCCGCAGGCAGTTCGGCCTCGTAGGCGCCTGCCGCAGCATGCGCGCGCGGCGCCAGCCAAAGTGCTGCCAACAAGACCAGAAGAAGCGTGGCGAACTGCCGACGGAGGGAAATCATGGGACTATCTTTTTGATAGCTGCTAGCGCTTATTCATCAAGCGCTAGCGGCCAATATGATGCGAAGTGGAGCGCAGTCGTCGCAACTGGCGCGCCCCAGGCCAGGGATGCAGAGCAAGGGCCGCCCCGCAGCGAGTGCATCGTCCCCCTTCCCGGCGAAGCCGAGAGAAGGGGGAAGGCGCGCAGCGCCTCAGGGGGATCGCCCTATCACCCCTCCACGATCATCCGAGTGCGCATTTCCAAATGCAGCGCATGGCAGAAGTGCGTGCAGTAGCACCAGAACACACCGGGCTTGTCGGCCACGAAGCTCACCGACTTGGTCTCCAGCGGGTTCACGATGAAGTTCACGTTGTAATTCGGGATCGCGAAGCCGTGCGTCAGGTCTTCGATCTTGTCCAGGTTGGTCAGGATCAGCGTGACCTCATCGCCCTTCTTGAGCTTGAACTCGCGCAGGCTGAAGGCCGGGGCTTGCGAGGTCATCTTCACCGTGACCTTCTTGCCGCTGCGGAACACGCCGGACTCCTTGGGGTCCTTGACCGCCAGCGGGAACTCGTCGAGCGTGTAGACCTGCTTGGGGCGCACCAGGTCGCGCTTGAAGATGATGAAGTCATGGGGCTCGCCGCGCACGGGGTGATCGGCCATCAGCACCATCTTTTCGCCAGAGATATCGATGAGCTGTTCGTTCTCGGGGTGCAGCGGGCCCACGGGCAGGAAACGGTCCTTGGAGAACTTGCAGCCCACGGCCAGGAACTTGCCGTCGGCGGCCTTGGTCTCGGACTGCGAGGCGTTCAAGTGGCCCGGCTGGTATTGCACATCGAGGCGGTCCACCACGTACTTGGCGGTCTTGTCGCCCGCGTGGAACTTGATGGCGGCCTCCACGTTCCACTTCACGACCTGGCTGTCCAGGAAGAGGGTGGTGTAGGCGTTGCCACGGCCGTCAAACGCGGTGTGCAGCGGGCCCAGGCCCAGCTCCACCTCAGCCACGATGGCGGAGTCCAGCTTTTCGAGCTTGCCCTCGAAATAGTCCAGCACCTTGGCCAGCTCGATCACGGTGCCGGTGGGCGACAGCTTGCCGGCGCAGATGAAGTACTTGCCATCGGGGCTGGCGTTCACGCCGTGCGGGTTCTTGGGCACCGACACATAGGCGGTGAGGGCCGTCTTGGGGTCCTTGTTGGCTTCGTGCGTGCCGTCCACCACGGGCACCTTGCTGGTGCCGATGGTCTTGAACTTGCCAGCCTTCACGGCGGCCTCGATGCGGCCCACGTTGAAGAACAGGCAGGCATCGCGTTCGGCGGACATCATGTCCTCGTACTTCGCGCCCATCTCCACGTTGTACTGGTTGGTGGCGGCCAGCTTGCCGTCGTACGACGTGGCGACCAGGTCGCAGTTGCCGTCGATCAGCACCTGCCAGCGCACTTCCATCGTTTCTGCATCGACGCAGCTGAACATGGAGCGGTATTTGCCCGAGTCTTCCGTGCCTGTATTGGGCAGGGGAATGGCGAATTCGCCGCCGCAGAACACGCGCGTGGTGTAGTTGATGGCGGGGTCCACCGGGTCGGCCTTGTCCGGGAAGATGCCGTGGAAGCCCTGCACGTTGGGCAGTTCGGTGATCTTGTCGCAGATGAAATAGTCGAGGCGGATGCGCGCGATGCGGCTGTTGATCTTGTCGTTGATCCAGGCGTAGCGGCCGTCGTAGTTGCCGTCCTTGTACGAGGCATGGGTGTGGTGGGTGTCGGCCACCGTGTACTTCAGGCTGCCATCGGGCTTGGTGCCCATGATGGCCTTGGATTCGTTGGTGATGCCCCAGCCCACCAGTGCGTCGGGCACAAAGCAGGGGATGCGTGTGATCTCGCGGCCCGACGGCAGGCCCAGCACGCGCATGTCGCCCGTGTGGCCACCGCTCCAGAGGCCGTAGTAGGTGTCCAGCTCGCCGGGCTTGAGGTGCGGGTTGGCGCCCGTGGCGGAATGGCCGGCCGCAGGGGCTGCCGGTGCCGGGGCCGCTGGTGTGGCGGCGCTGGGCTTTTCGTTGCAGGCGGCGACGCCTGCGGTCAGCCCGACCAGGGCGGCCGTGTTGATGAAACTGCGTCGGCCCAGGCCAGCAGTGGGAAGGGAACTGTCTTTTCTCTCGGTCATGGTTTTCCTCTTTGGGATCGCTCAGTTGAAAAGGGGTGGTGCGCGTGCAGGGGGGCTGAGCGCCACCTCTGTGCGTGCGGAAAGTGGTGTGTGAAAACGGGGCTGGAAGGTGGGGGCTGCGGCAGTGGTGGTTGCTGCGAGCGGGGGGGGGGGTGGCGTGTCGGCTGCCAGGCACAAAGGGCAATCGAGGCCGATGGCATCTGCCGCCACCAGGCCTTCGGCGGTCTTCACCACCAGCCGGACACCACCGGTGCCAGAGCCAGAGCAGACCAGCTCCATGCCCCGTGGCGCTACCAGCGGCGAAGCCACCGCTGCACCCAGCGCCATCACAAACCACGCCAGCACCCAAAGGCGCAGTGTTCGCAGGGTGTGATGGCTTTGCATGGCATGGATAATAGATTCACGTAATATGAATCAATTTGATCTGGATCATGCTTTGGAGGGGCCCGCATCTGCCCAAAAGTGCCTCTTGCACCTACAGTCAATGCACCGGTCTGAAGCAGTGCCTGTGCAGTGCCCCTAGGGTTTCTCCAGGCCAGGTCCTGGACGCATTTCTCCGTATTTCGCGCGCAGTCGCAGGCCCTCTCAGATATTTGTTAATCCCCAAGAACAGGATGTATGCGATGCAAAAGAAAACCGTGATGGTCGCCGTAGCGATCTTGGCCGCACTGCTGGCCGGTTGTGGCGACAAGAAGTCGGAGCCCACGCCGGCTGCTGCACCCGCTGCGGTGACAGCCCCAGCGCCCGCAACGGCCCCCGCCGCTCCGGCTGCCGCAGAAAATGAACTGGGCAAGAGCGTCTTTGGCAAGACCTGCGCCATGTGCCATGCCGCTGGCGTGGCCGGTGCCCCCAAGCCGGGCGACAAGGCCGATTGGGGCCCACGCATCGCCCAGGGCAAGGACACGATGTACAAGCACGCGATCGAGGGCTTTACCGGGGCCAAGGGCATGATGCCCGCCAAGGGGGGCTCTGCCAACCTGACCGACGCCGAGGTCAAGGCTGCCGTGGATTACATGGCCGACAAGTCGCTCTGAGCGGAGGCGCCATGCAGCAAGCTTCTCTGCCCCCCCACGGTCTGTCGCGCCGTCGCATGGTGATGGCGTTGCCCTTGCTGGGTGGTGCGGTCTGGGGTGTTGGCGCGTCAGCGGGCGCTCGGGTGGTGTCTGAACGCAGCTCGCGTCCCCTGATGGGCACGCAGGTGGATATGGCGGTGGAGGGCGTTGATGGCCCGCAGCTGCGCCGCGCCATGGACCGGGCCTATGCAGAGATGCAGAGGCTGGAGGCGCTCATGAGCCGCTACCAGCCACGCAGCGTGGTCAGTCGCATCAACCTGGCTGCGGGCGTGACGCCAGTGATGGTTCCGGCCGAGGTCATGGCGGTGCTGCAGAGCGCGCAGCGTGTGTCGGCAACAAGCCGTGGGGCCTTTGATGTGACCGTGGGGGCTTTCAAGTCCTGGAACTTTGGCCCTGGCGAAAAGGTGGTGCCCGGCGCCAGCGAGATCGCGCGGCAACTGCCGCTGGTGGATACGCGCGGCCTGGTGCTGGATGTGGCAGCAGGCACTGCCTTCCTGGCCCGCCAGGGTATGGCGCTGGACCTGGGCGGCATCGCCAAACTACCGATCCTGGAAGCCGGCATGAACATGTTGCGCTCCGAGGGTGTCGAGAACGCCATGATCAACGGCGGTGGCGATGTGCTGACCCAAGGGCTGTGGCAGGGCCGACCCTGGCGTGTGGGGCTTCGCGACCCGCGGTCTCCCGAGCGTCTGCTGGGTGTGGTGGCCGTGGCGGGCACCGGTGTGGTGGCTTCGTCGGGCGACTATGAGCGTTATTTCTTCCACGAAGGTCAGCGCCAGCACCATGTGCTCAATCCGCGCACCGGGCGCCCGGCATCGGGCGTGCATGGCGTGAGCCTGGTGGCGCGGGATGTCGCGGCCGTCAACGGCCTGGGCGCCGCGCTGATGGTGCAGGGCCCGCGGGCGGGCAGGGCCATGGCGCAGCGCATGCCGGGGCTGGCCGTGCTGATCGCCGGGCAGGACGGCGGCATCTGGCAGTCTGCGGCCATGTCGGCCCTGCTGGAGCCTGTGCCGTCTTGAGTCTGCTGCGGTTCAGCCCGGGGCCTGGGCCTGCTCGCAGTGCACCTGCAGCAGCTCCCGTTCCGCAAGCGTCGCGCCAAAGCGCACGGCGCTCAGGCAGCCGCCCCACACGCAGCCCGTGTCCAGCCCCAGCAGATCGCTGCGGTTGAGCCAGCCCAGCGTGGACCAGTGACCGAAGGCCATCAACGTGCCGGCTGTGCTCCGCCCCGGCACGTCGAACCAGGGCAGGAGGCCCGGTGGCGCGGCGCTGGCGCTTTCGGTGCTTTCAAAATCCATCACGCCGTCGGCCGAACAAAAGCGCAGCCGGGTGAGCGCGTTCACGATCACCCGCAGGCGATCCGCGCCGGTCAGGTCGTCGCTCCAGTGGTCGGGAGTGTTGCCGTACATCGCGTGCAGAAAACCGGGCAGGCCGGGGCCGCGCAATACCGCGTGCACTTCATCTGCATACGCGAGGGTATCTGCGGCAGACCAGGCGGGTAGCACTCCCGCATGCACCATGAGCAGCGTCTGCCCGGCATGCTTGTGGGCGCGGGCCAGGGTCTGTTGGCACACCCAGTCAAGCAGCGCAGCGCGGTCAGGGGCATCCAGCACCGTGCCCAGCGTGTCGCGCCGCGAGGGCTTGCGCGCACCGTGTGCGGCGGCCAGCAGGTGCAGGTCGTGGTTGCCCAGCAGGCATCGGATGGTGTCGCCATGGCGCATGCAGCGGCGCAGCACGGCGGCCGAGTCGGGGCCCCGGTTCACGAGGTCGCCCAGCAGGTAGACCGTGTCGCGGCTGGCAGAAAAGCCGATGGTGTCCAGCAGGCGGCCCAGTGCGGCGTCGCAGCCCTGGATGTCGCCGATACAGTAAAGTGCCATGGTGATCTTATTGAGTGAAGCATGGATTTTCTGCTGATCGCGCTGCTGACCCTGCTCAACGGCGTGTTTGCAATGTCCGAGCTTGCCCTGGCGTCGAGCCGCAAGTCGCGCCTGGTCACCATGGCCGAGACAGGGGACAAAGGGGCGCAGGCTTCTCTGGCGCTGCTCGACAACCCCACGCAGTTCCTCTCCTCCGTGCAGGTGGGCATCACGTCCATCGGTATGCTCAACGGCATCATCGGCGAGGCCGCGTTCAGCGATGACCTGGGTTTCTGGCTGCAGCTGATGGGCATGCCGGACCGCGCCGCCAGCATCACGGCGACGGCGCTGGTGGTCACCCTCATCACCTTTGTCACCATCGTGTTTGGCGAACTGGTGCCCAAGCGCATTGGCCAGCTCTATCCCGAGCCCGTGGCCCGATTGGTGGCGCGCCCCATGACGTGGGTGGCCAGGGTGGCAAGGCCGTTCGTGCGCTTGCTCTCGCTCTCGACCCAGGGCGTACTCACCCTGCTGCGGGTGGACAACCAGGCGGGGCGTTCGGTGACGGAAGAGGAGATCGTGGCCAGCCTGGAAGAAGGGCGCGATGCGGGGGTGATAGAACACCATGAGCACCAGATGGTGAAAAACGTGTTCCGCCTGGATGACCGGCCCCTGACCTCGCTCATGGTGCCGCGCACCGACGTTCGCTGGCTGGATGCCAGTCTTTCGGTGGCCGAGGGGCTGCGCAATGCGGGCAGTGGCGGGGTGCACGGGGCGCATTCCTGGTACCCCGTGTGCCGCGGGTCGCTGGATGATGTGGTGGGCCTCCTCAGCGTGGCGCGCTTGCTGGAACTGGGCGCCGAGGCAGAAGGCACCCTGGACCAGCATGCGCAGGCAGCCGCGTTCCTGCCTGAGACCCTCAGTGGCATGGAGCTGCTGGAGCAGTTTCGGGCGCGCTCCGGGCGCATGGTGTTTGTGGTGGATGAATATGGCGTGGTGCAGGGCATCATGACCCCGCGCGATTTACTGGAAGCCATTACCGGTGAATTGCAGCCCGGGGCCGACGCCGACGCCTGGGCCTTGCAGCGTGACGACGGGGGTTGGCTGCTGGACGGCCTGATGCCGGTGACGGAACTCAAGGCGCGCCTGGATATTCGCGATTTACCCGGCGAGGACCGGGGCCGCTATAACACGCTGGCGGGCCTTTTGATGGCTGAAACGGGGCATTTGCCCGAAGTGGGCGAGCGCATTGGGTGCGCGGATTGGATATTTGAAGTGCTGGCACTGGACGGCAAGCGCATCGACAAGGTATTGGCCCAGCCAGAAGGCGGAACCCCTGCTGCCTGAAGCAAGCATCAATACCCGGGTACCCAGCCAGACAGAAACCCTGCATCAATATGGTGCCTTGGGGTTAATGCAAAGAATTTTGAATGAAATTCTGAAAGCGCTTGCACAAAAACGGCACATTATTCTTATAATTAGCCTGTCTTTCACCCTTATCTAAAATCCAGACACCATGACCAGCTACAAAGAACTGTTGAAGCAGCGCGAAGCCCTTGAGCAACAAATCAGCGAAGCCCGGCGCCGGGAACTGTCGGACGCTGTGTCGCAGGTCCGTTCACTGGTGGCCGAATATGGTCTGACCGCCCAGGACGTGTTCCCTGCTGGTAAGGCGGCTGGCAAGACGGGGCGCAGTTCCACCGCGGGCACCAAGGTGGCTCCCAAGTACCGCAATCCCGCCACTGGTGAAACCTGGACGGGCCGTGGCAAGGCGCCGAAGTGGATTCAAAACGAAAACCGCGAAAAGTTTGTGATTTAAGCGCTTTCGCCCCGTACCCTCAAAAAACCCGCTTCTGCGGGTTTTTTATTGCCTGGCTATTGGGGCAAGGCGCGACGAAAAGATAGAAAGCCGAACGGCCTCATTTGCTGCACAGGTTGCATGCAGGGGGGCGACGAGGGCCTGCGCGGTGGGTTCATGTGCAGTCTCGGGATTTATCGGTACTGCAGGGCGCTTCAAGGAATCCGTTGTCCGGCATGTGCAACCCTTGGTTTTGCGCGGCGGGCAATGAATGCACTTCGACGGCGCATGGGATTGTGCTCAGCCTTCTGCACTCTGAGTGTTTTCGTGGGCGATCTTGCGCAATACCTGCGCCGTGAAATCATCGGCCGGAAAGAATGACTCCACGGCCAGTTCCTGCAGGGTCACATCCACCGGCGTTCCGAATATCGTGGTGGTGCTGATGAGCGAGAGCATTCCGTGCACGCTCTCAAAGCAGAACGGCATTACCACACCCAGCATTTCACCCGCCAATACCAGGGCATCGGATTCAGCCGGGGCGGGGTATTGCTGCAGTTCCGCCTGCAGTGCGATCAGTGCGGGGTCGGCCGTGGCCTGTATCTGCTGGCGCAGGCGTTCAAACAGGTGCGCCCGCCACTGCGCCAGATTGGCGATGCGTGGCGCCAGCCCCTGGGGGTGCAGGCTCAGCCGGAACACGTTGACGGGGGGCGCCAGCAGTTCTGGACTGACGTGGGCAGACAGCAGGGCCAGCGCGGCGCGGTTGGTGGCCACCACGTTCCAGCAGCGGTCGAGGGCAATGGCGGGGCAGGGTTCGTGGCCCTTGAGCACCAGTTCCACCGCCTGGCGCGCCGCGGCCAGCGCAGGGTCGTCCAGCGCGCGTTCGCGGTACATGGGGGCGTAGCCGGCGGCCACCAGCAGGGCGTTGCGCTCGCGCAGCGGGATGGCCAGGCGTTCGCACAGGCGCAGCACCATGTCGCGGCTGGGGTTGGTGCGGCCGGTTTCCATGAAGCTCACATGGCGCGTGGAGATGTCCGCCTCGTCGGCCAGCTCCAGCTGGCTCAGGTGCCGCTGCTGGCGCCAGGTGCGCAGGTGGTCGCCAAACGAGGTGGGCCCCGCCGGTGCCACGCGGTGCGGCAAGGGATGGCGCGGGGAGCGGTGCGATGAAGGGGCGGTGGAGGTCATGGCTGCCATCCTAGGCGCAAACTGCGCACGGGCCATTACCTGGCAGGTCATCGACGCGGTGCGCCAGGGCGGGAACGATGGAGCCTTCTTTCTTCCTCAACCAAGGAGCTTTCCATGTTCAAGCTGATGTCCTCCCCCCGATTCCTGCGTGCCGTGGTCTGGTTCGATGCCTCCACGGGGGTTCTGCTCGGCGCCCTGCACCTGCTGCTGACAGCGCCCCTGGCCGAGTGGCTGGGCCTGCCGCCCGGGCTGCTGCAGGTGACGGGCGCCATGCTGCTGGGCTACGCCGCCTTGGCCATTGCGATTGCGCGGTCCGAGCCCATGCCCCGAGGCTGGCTGTGGGTGCTGATCGTGGGCAACTTTGCCTGGGCGCTGGCCAGCCTGGCGCTGCTGCTGGGCTCCACGCTCACGCCCACCTTGCTGGGCCAGGCCTATCTGTTGGTGCATGTGGTGTCGGTGGCCATGCTGGCAGAACTGCAGTGGATGGGGGTGCGCCGCCTGCCAACGTGGGCTGCGGCTTGAGGGGCATCGATTATTTGCTCCTGAAAATATAGCTTAATACGCTTGTCCATCAAGCGCCAGGGGCATTTTTGATGCAGATATCGGACACGAGCGGCGTGGATCGGACACCCCGACCACGCCGCAGGGGCCTGGGGGCAGGGCTCGCATAGCCCCACGATTGCACCGTCATGCAGGACTGCCAGAATAGGCCTTGTCGCCTTTCACAGGAGTTCGCCATGGCCGTATCACGCAAGTTGTCGCCCAAGCCCGCCCGCCACGCGTTTGCCAACACCCTCAAGAGTTTCAAGACAGCGTCTGGCAAAGAAGGCCAGTTCTACTCGCTGCCCGCGTTGGCCAAACAGTTCCCCCAGATCCGCCGCTTGCCCGTATCGATCCGCATCGTGCTCGAATCGGTGCTGCGCAATTGCGATGGCCGCAAGGTGACGGCCGAGCATGTCAAGGAGTTGGCCCATTGGGCGCCCAATGCAGACCGCAAGGACGAGATCCCGTTCGTGGTCTCGCGCGTGGTGCTGCAAGACTTTACCGGCGTGCCGCTGCTGGCCGACCTGGCCGCCATGCGCAGCGTGGCCGTGAAGCTGGGCAAGAACCCCAAGAAGATCGAGCCGCTGGTGCCCGTAGACCTGGTGGTGGACCACTCGATCATGGTCGACCACTACGGCAAGAAGAATTCGCTCGACCTGAACATGAAGCTTGAATTCCAGCGCAACCGCGAGCGCTACGAGTTCATGAAGTGGGGCATGCAGGCCTTTGACACCTTTGGCGTGGTGCCACCGGGCTTCGGCATCGTGCACCAGGTCAACCTCGAATACCTAGCGCGTGGGGTGCACAAGCGCAAGGACAACGTCTACTACCCCGACACCCTGGTGGGCACCGACAGCCACACCACCATGATCAACGGCATCGGCGTGGTGGGCTGGGGCGTGGGCGGCATCGAGGCCGAGGCCGCCATGCTGGGCCAGCCTGTGTACTTCCTCACCCCCGATGTGGTGGGCTTTGAGATGACCGGCCAGCTGCGCGAAGGCGTGACGGCCACCGACCTGGTGCTCACCGTGACCGAGCTGCTGCGCCAGCACAAGGTGGTGGGCAAGTTCGTCGAGTTTTTTGGTGAGGGCACCCGCACCCTGGCGCTGCCCGACCGGGCCACCATTGGCAACATGGCGCCCGAGTACGGCGCCACCATGGGATTCTTCCCGGTGGACGAGAAGACCATCGACTACTTCCAGGGCACGGGCCGCACCAAGGGCGAGATCGAAGCGTTTGAGGCCTACTTCAAGGCCCAAGGCCTGTTCGGTGTGCCGCTGGCGGGCGAGGTGGACTATTCGCAGGTCGTCAAACTCGACCTCGGCAGCGTCTCCCCCAGCCTGGCAGGCCCCAAGCGCCCGCAGGACCGCATCGAGCTGGGCAAGGTCAGCAGCCAGTTTGCCGACCTGTTCAGCAAGCCCAATGCACAAAATGGATTCAACCGCCCGGCCGAACTGCTGCACACCCGCCACCATATTCACCGGGGCCAGGACGTGGTGCAGCGCGCAGCGCCCAAGGACAAGCCCGCTCCTGCCGGTGCGCCGCGCTCCCTGGCCGAGATGGAGAGCAACAAGCCCGCTTTGGCCACAGCCCACGCCGACGCCACGGCCGTCATGCCCACCAAAGGTGCCGACCCCACGGTGGGCAACGGTGACGTGCTGATTGCCGCCATCACCAGCTGCACCAACACCAGCAACCCCAGCGTGCTGCTGGCTGCCGGCCTGCTGGCCAAGAAGGCGGTGGAGGCCGGGCTCAAGGTGCAGCCGCACATCAAGACATCGCTCGCGCCCGGCTCGCGCATCGTCACCGAATACCTCACGCAGACGGGCCTGCTGCCCTACCTGGAAAAGCTGGGCTTTGCACTGGCGGGCTACGGCTGCACCACCTGCATCGGCAATGCGGGCGACCTCACGCCCGAGCTGAACGAGGCCATCACCAGCAACGACCTGATCTGCGCGGCCGTGCTGTCGGGCAACCGCAATTTCGAGGCGCGCATCCACCCCAACCTCAAGGCCAACTTCCTGGCCAGCCCGCCGCTGGTGGTGGCCTATGCCATCGCGGGCACGGTGCTCAAGGACCTGATGACCGAGCCGGTCGGCAAGGGCAAGGGCGGCAAGGACATCTACCTGGGCGACATCTGGCCCACCAGCGACGAAGTCCACGCCCTGCTCAAGTTCGCCATGAACGGCAAGGCCTTCCGCGAAAACTACGCCAAGGTTGCCACCGACCCCGGCAAGCTGTGGGAGAAGATTTTGGGCGTGAGCGGCACCGCCTACACCTGGCCCGCCAGCACCTACATTGCCGAGCCACCGTTTTTTGCCCAGTTTGCTCTTGAAAAAGGAGCTGCTAGCGCAGACCCATCAAGCGCTGGAGGCCAAAATGGTACCCAACTCCCATCGGTGATCGGCGCGCGCATCATGGCGCTGTTTGGTGACTCCATCACCACCGACCACATCTCGCCCGCAGGCTCCATCAAGGAAAGCTCGCCCGCCGGCCAGTGGCTGCGGCAGCATGGCGTGATGAAGGCCGACTTCAACAGCTACGGCGCGCGCCGGGGCAACCACGACGTGATGGTGCGCGGCACCTTTGCCAACGTTCGCATCAAGAACCTCATGATCCCGCCCACGGCCGATGGCTCGCGCGAAGAGGGGGGGGTGACCGTGTTCCAGAACGAAGGCGCGCTGCAGGGCGAGAAGATGTTCATCTTCGATGCCGCCATGCAGTACATGGCGCAAAAAACGCCCACGGTGATCTTTGCGGGTGAGGAATACGGCACCGGCTCCAGCCGCGACTGGGCCGCCAAGGGCACGCAGCTCTTGGGCATCAAGGCCGTGGTGGCGCGCAGCTTTGAGCGCATCCACCGCTCCAACCTGGTGGGCATGGGTGTGCTGCCGCTGCAGTTCAAGGCGGGCGAATCGTGGGAGACATTGGGCCTCACGGGCAACGAGGTGATCGATGTGGTGCCCGACCCGGCGCTCACACCACAAAGCGATGCGCAACTCGTCATCCGCCGCGCGGACGGCTCGCGCCAGGAAGTCACCGTCACACTGCGCATCGACACGCCGATTGAGGTGGACTACTACCAGGCGGGTGGCATCCTGCCGTTTGTGCTGCGCCAGTTGTTGCAGGGCTGAGGGTGCCCCCGCCCGCGGTGCACAGGCAGGGCACCGCCATCGTCGGCAACGGGGCTTCGGCCCCGTTTTGCATGGGGCTGCCAGCACAGGTGCCGGGCACGAATGTAAAAAAGTGGGCAGAAAGGCTTGGCATGCCGAAACAATGGGCAGGCAAAGGCGGGCCGAGACCCGGTCCGCGTGCCATACACGTGCGCCTTACTCGTCGATACACTTGTGACGCTATGTAGAACTCGGTAGAAATAGTCCCCACCCGCTTGCGCCGTCCATTGTTCTTTGAGTCCATGCCGCCCCTGCCTTCTCCCCACCGCTCCCCGCCTGCGCGTTCGTCGCTGGCGGATGCGCCCGCCGTCACGGTGGTGCTGGTGGTGGCTGCGTTGGCGCTGGTCATCGTGCCACTGGCCCAGATGCTGGGGGAAGGGGCAGGTTCCCAGCACGGACTGGAGCCCTTCATGGAGCTGGTGGCGGTGCTGCTGGGGTTGCTGGTGGTGTCGGTGTCCCTGCACACGCTCGAAATGTCCGAGCAGGCGCGGGCTAACGTGCTGGTGGCGGGTTTTGGTGTGGCTGCGGCGTTCAATTTCCTGCACGGCATGCTGGCGCATTCCACACCGGTGCACCTGCCCCCGGGCACGGCCAACATCTCGCTGTGGCTCAGCAGCTGGGCGCGCGTGGCCGAAGTCGTGACCTTGTTGCTCACGGCCGCGAAGCTGATGATGCCAGGCCCGGCCAAGGTTTGGCTGGCGGCGTCTGGTGCGCTGGCGCTGCTGCTGGTGGGCTCGGCCATGGGGCCCTTGCCTGGCTGGTTTGCCACGGCGGCTGGCGGCGCGTTGCGGCAGTACCTGGCCTTCGTGTTGGTGGTGGCGCTGGGCGTCGCCGCTGTCTGGCTCTACCGCAGCCCGGGTCGGCGCGAGCGGCTGTTTGCCTGGGCGGCGGGGGCCTTCCTGGGGGGCGAGTTGACGGTGGGCCTGCTGGGTGGGCATTCGCCTGTGGGCGGGCCTTTGGCACACGCGCTGCGGGTGGTGGCGTATGCGCTGCTGTATCAGGCGGTGTTCAATGCGGGCATCCGCATGCCGTTCGCCCGCGTGCAGGAGGCCGAACGTCGCTTGCGCGAGAGTGAAGGGCGCCTGTCGATGCTGGGGCGCAACCTGCCCTACAGCGTGTTGTTCCAGGTGGTGCGGGAGCTGGATGGTCGCTCGCATTTCGTGCACATGGGTGATGCCATCGAGCGGCTCAACGGGGTGACGGTGCAAGAAGTCATGGACGACTTCCGGGTGTTGTATCGCCAGGTGCTGGCCGAAGACATCGATCGGCTGCGCGAGGCCGAGCGGCAATCCTATCTGACCATGACCAGCCTGGAGGCCGTTTTCCGCGTGCGCCGTACCGATGGCCAGGTGCGCTGGATGCACCTGAGTTCGTCGCCCCGCCTGCTGGAAGATGGGCGCGTGCTGTGGGATGGCGTGCAGACCGACATCACCGCCCACCGCCTGGCCGAAGAAGCGGCCCACGCCCACGAAGCCCTGATGGCCAATATGCTGAGGCAGGTGCCCGGCGGGGTCGCGCGCCTGGACCGCGATCTGCGGGTGCTGTATGTCAATGAACAGCAGGCCCGCTGGCTGCACCGCGAACCTGCGCAGTTGCAGGGGCAGCTGCTTCGGGAGGTGCTGGCGCCCGAAGTGATGCTGCGGATGCAGCCCCACTTCGACAAGGCGTTCGCGGGCGAGAAAGCCGTGTTTGAAAACCGCATCGATGGACCCGATGGCGCCCAATACCGCCACACCACCATTGCACCCGAATCCGTGACGGACCAGGGCGTGCCTGCGGTGGTGCTGTTCGCCTATGACCTCACCGACCTCAAGCGCATCGAGCAGGAACTGGCCCACCAGAAGGCGCACCTTGCACGCGTGGTCAATGCCATGCCCGACATGGTGTTCCTCAAGGATGCCGAGGGTGTCTACCTGTCTGTGAACCCCGTGTTTGAGCGTTTTGCAGGCCGGCCGGAGCGGCAGATTGTGGGCTGCAACGATTTTGATCTGGTCGCACCGTCTGAGGCCGAACGCTTTCGCAAATACGATCAACGCGCCATGCAGGCTTGGCAGCCCCTGGTATACGAGGAGGCGCTCACTTTTGCCGAAGACGGCTACCAGGGCCAGTTCGAAACCATCAAGACCCCCATCCGCGACCTGCATGGCCGCGTGACAGGTGTGCTGGGCGTGTGCCGCGACATCACGGACCGAAAGCGAGCAGAACAAGAGATCGAACGCCTGGCCTTCTTTGACGCCTTGACGGGCCTGCCCAACCGCCGCCTGCTGCTCGATCGCCTGCAGCGCTCCATCGCCGCCTGCCAGCGCACCAGAAACCTCGGCGCCCTGCTGTTCATCGACCTCGATAACTTCAAGGACCTCAACGACACCCTGGGCCACGACATGGGCGACCAGCTCCTGGCCCAGGTCGCCACCCGTCTGGTGGGCAGCGTGCGCGAAGCCGACACCGTCGCCCGCTTTGGCGGCGACGAATTCGTCGTCATGCTTGAAGCCCTGGCCCCCGACCTGCAAGACGCCGCCACCCAGGCAGAAACCGTCGCAGAAAAACTCCTGGCCAGCCTGAACCAGCCCTTCGACCTGGACGGCGCCCAACACTACAGCACCCCCAGCATCGGCATCACCCTCTTTGGCGACGAACGCCTGACGGTGGACGAACTCCTCAAACGCGCCGACCTGGCCATGTACCAGGCCAAAGCCGCAGGCCGCAACACCCAGCGCTTCTTCGACCCCAACATGCAGGCCGCCGTCAACGCCCGCTCCAACCTGGAAGCCGACCTGCGCCAGGGCCTGGCCCGGGGTGAACTGCTCGTGCACTACCAGCCCGTCGTGGACCACCAGTCCCAGCTCATGGGGGCAGAAGCCCTGGTGCGCTGGCGCCACCCCCAGCGCGGCATGATCAGCCCCGGCGACTTCATCCCCCTGGCCGAACAGACCGGCCTCATCCTCCCTTTAGGCCAATACGTGCTGCAGACCGCCTGC
>NZ_AFBG01000020.1 GCF_000204195.1 Acidovorax radicis N35 | reverse complement strand
CAAACTCTACAGTTCGATCTTGATTTTTTTCGCTCTTTTCGAGCAACTCATAATTAAGAATTGAAGTGAACTTCACTTCTCTCTCATGAGCGTTTGTAGTGCTAAGCACTAGTTCCAAAGAACTTGGCACTCGCCATCAAACGCCCACGCTTATCGGCTGTATATTTTTAATGAACCGGATCACTCACAAAGACCGAAGTCTTTCTTTGTTTTCCCGACTTAGCTGCGATCAGCTGAGCCTTGAATTCTAGCACAGTTTTTGAAGAACTGTCAAACTTTTGAAAACTTTTTCGTCTTCATCACCTTTCAAACTCAGCGTCTTGCAACACCTTGCTCTACTCAGCGAAGCCTTGAATTATATACCGGTTTTTACACCACCCACAACTCAAAACCAAACTTTCTTCACCACCTTCTCAGCCCCTGCAGCAACAAGGCCTCAGCCCCATCACCACCCGAACCACCAGCTCCCTGCATTTCTGCAGAACCGCCTCAGTAGCGAAGCCCTCGACTATAGCATTAGTTTTAGGGGCGGCAAGAAAGATATGAGGAAATTTTAGCATTCACCTATAGGACAACCCCCCCTTGACCACCCCTCTACACCCGCCACTTCTCCAACAACTTCTCCGGGCTAAGGCTGTCGTAGCCTTCGAACGGCTGATGAATCCAGGGATTGGTCGGCAAAAATTCCACCGAATAGTCCGGAGTGAATGTCGACAAGCCTTTGGTCCAAATCACGGCGCTGCGCAACTCAGTGATCGGAGCATAGTTGGTCTTCAGCATGCTAATCACCGCATGCAAGGTGTGCCCAGAGTCCGCAAGGTCATCTACCAACAGTACCTTGCCGGCAATTTCACCCTTGGGCGTTGTTATGAAACGCGCAATATCGAGATGTCCCTGCACGGTTCCGGCCTCTGCACGGTAAGAACTCGTGGACATGATGGCCAGAGGCTTGTCAAAGATGCGACTCAGAATATCCCCTGGACGCAACCCCCCGCGTGCAAGGCAAAGGATCGTGTCGAACGCCCAACCAGATTGATGCACCTTCAGTGCCAGCTTCTCGATGAGACTGTGGTACTCGTCATAGCTGACATAAAGGTGCTTGCCGTCTTCGGTCAACATGAAATGGCTCCTGGATAGATAGGTGCGGGCTTGTGAGTCAGTGGCATCGGTAAACCACTAGCCTGCGACATAAGGGTGACGCATCATGATGGTGTGGTCGCGGTCGGGGCTGGTAGAGATCATGTCGATCGGCACACCCGTAACCTGCTCAATGCGCTCCAGATAGCGGCGAGCGCTCTGTGGCAACTTAGCGTAGTCCGTCACACCCACGGTGGACTCACTCCAGCCGGACAAGGTCTCATAGATCGGCTTGCACCGCGCAATGTCTTCCGCACCCATGGGCAGGAGATCAATCTGCTCCCCGTCGAGTTCATAGCCCGTACAAAGCAACAACTCTTCGAGACCGTCCAGAACATCCAACTTGGTAATGCACAAACCAGAGAGACCGTTGACTTGAGCGCTACGCTTGAGCAACGCAGCGTCAAACCAGCCGCATCGACGGCTACGCCCAGTGGTCACCCCCTTCTCTGCGCCCACGGTGCTCATGTGATATCCGGGCGTTCCCGGAACTTCCCAATCAAGCTCTGTAGGGAAAGGACCTCCGCCTACGCGGGTGCAATACGCCTTGGTAATGCCCAAGATGTAATGCAACATCCCTGGCCCAACACCCGACCCTGCCGCTGCGTTTCCGGCAACACAATTGCTGGACGTGACATAGGGATATGTCCCATGATCCACATCCAGCAGCGTGCCTTGCGCACCTTCAAACAGGAGATTGGCGCCATCGCGGTGGGCGTCGTTGAGTTCACGCGACACATCCGCCATCATGGGCTTGAGCAACTCGGCATGGCGCATCGCCTCTGCGTAGACCACGTCGAATTGCACTTCACCGCCCTCAATGTAAGGCCTGAGGGCATCACCAAACATGAAGGAGCCAGAGCGCAGGTAGGTCGTAAGGATGTGGTTGTGGAGATCCAGCAATTCACGCAGCTTGGCTGCAAACCGCTCTGGGTACTTCAAGTCTTGGACGCGCAAGGCACGGCGGGCAATCTTGTCCTCGTACGCAGGACCAATCCCTCGTCCGGTTGTTCCAATTTTCTCCGTACCGCCTTGTTCACGGGCAGCTTCGCGCGCCACATCAATGGCAGCATGGAATGGAAGGATCAAGGGGCAGGCCTCGCTGATACGCAGGCGCGAGCGGACCTCAACGCCTGCTTTCTCCAACCCTTCGATTTCCTCGAACAGCTTGGCAGCCGACAAAACTACGCCATTGCCGATATAGCACTTGACGCCAGGGCGCATGATGCCGCTGGGGATCAAATGCAGCGCCGTCTTGACCCCATTGATAACCAATGTGTGGCCCGCGTTGTGCCCGCCCTGAAAACGGACAACACCTTGTGCACTTTCAGTCAGCCAGTCAACCAGCTTGCCTTTTCCCTCGTCGCCCCACTGGGTTCCGACTACCACTACGTTGCGACCTTTGGTTGCTTTCATCTCAAACCCAATTCAATTGACAATTGCTCAAACAGCCTGCACGACCCATTGGCCCGCAACCTGCACCAGTTCCCTGTCGCAGTGAAACTCATCCACTTCGCTCCCATGTCCCGGCAGAACGCAAACCACCGTCTCACCGGCCTTGCGCAGCTCGGCGATTGCGGCATTCACGTCATCGGCCTCCCCCCAGGGGGCGCGGATGGCAGCCTTTAGCGCACGCGGCGAGACCACACCCACCACCTGCTTGATGTCCAAACTGAATCCCGCCGCTGGACGGGTCCGACCGAACACTGCGCCCACCTCGTCATAGCGACCGCCACGGACGAGCGCGTCGCTTGCACCCGGGGCATAGATCGCAAAACGCGCGCCACTGTAATACGCATAGCCACGCAGGTCAGCCAGATCGAAAGTAACAGCAGCCCCTTCTAAGCGGGAGGCAAGCCATTTCAAATTTGATAGCACTTGAGATATGCCAGGAAAGCGCTGGAGAGATTTTTGAGCCTCAACCAGTACGCCCCGATCTCCATAGAGCTGAAGCAGAGCCAACAAACCTTCACGAGATTCAGGGGGAAAATCGCGGGTCAAGGCCGCCAATTCAGCCGCATCCTTGGCCGCAAGTGCGGCATGGATACCACTCAGGATCTGGGAGTTCAACGGCACGCCCGCCAGAAGAATTCGGACGATGCGCACATCCGCCAGGTCAATTGTGGTGTTGTGCACATTGGCAATGCGCAAACATTCTCGGGCCAACTGCAATGCCTCAAGATCAGCCTCCAGCCCGGCATGCCCGTAGATCTCCGCGCCAAACTGAAGCGGTTCGCGGGTCGCATGGGGACGATCTGGCCGTGTGTGCAGCACCGGGCCGCAATAGCAAAGGCGGGTGACCCCTTTGCGGTTGAGCAGATGTGCATCAATACGAGCCACTTGGGGGGTGGTGTCCGCTCTGAGCCCCATGGATCGCCCGGAGAGCTGGTCCACCAGCTTGAAGGTCTGGAGATCGAGCGCCTCGCCAGTGCCTGTCAGCAGAGATTCAAGATGCTCTAGCAAAGGAGGCATGACCAGCTCATAGCCGTAACAACGGGCTGTATCAAGCAGCCCGCGACGCAATTCTTCGATGTGCCGCGCTTCGGACGGCAAGACATCGGCAATGTGATCCGGAAGGACCCAAGCAGACATGGAGAAAAAGGGGGGCTGTTAAAACCGTGATTCTACCGGGAGCGGAGAGAAGTCCCGAGAGACTCCATCCACCATCGGCTCATGCGCTGGTCAAAGCCAGAGCATCAACACACCAGCGACGATTGCCAACAAGGCGAAAAATCGAACCTGACCGTCCCGCAGCAGCAAAATCTGGGCAACCGCCCGTCGCCAACTCTGGGGTGAAAAGAAAGGCAATAACCCCTCAATCACCAGAACCAGCGCCAGTGCTGTCCATAGGTTTTCAAAAGTCACTGCGGCCGGCCTTCGACGACGGGCCCAAGATCTACCTGCGAGGTGCGGCAGGTACAGCCACTGAATTACCACCTCGGAAAGTCTTGAAAAACTCCGACGAAGATGGGTCAAGAACCATCACATCGCTTTTCTTGTTGAAGCTGGACTTATAGGCTTCCAGACTCCGGTAGAACTGCGCAAACTGTGGGTCGCGGCCAAAAGCCTCTGCGTAAATGCGCGCAGCTTCGGCGTCGCCCTCACCTTTGATCTTCTGAGCATCTCGATAGGCATTGGCGATCGTGATTTCACGCTGGCGATCCGCATCAGCACGGATTTTTTCACCCTCTGCCGCCCCCGTGGAGCGCAACTCATTGGCCACCCGTTTGCGTTCAGCTTCCATGCGCCGATACACCGATTCCGTAATCGCCTCCACGTAGTCGACGCGGGTAATGCGTACATCCACAACATCGACACCCCAAGGCTTGGCACCACGGACCGTCTCCAGCACCTCACGCTTCACATCCGCCATCAATGCTTCCCGCTTGAGGGAAAGCAATTCCTTGACGGTGCGCTTGTTGATCTCTTCTTGGAATGCATTGCGGACAACTCGGTTCAACTGCATCGCGCCCGCACTTTCGTCCAGACCGACATTGCGGATGTACTCCGTAGGCTCAGAGATCCGCCAACGCACATACCAATCAATCACCACACGCTGCTTCTCCGCTGTCAGCATAGGTTCCGTATCGCTGCTGTCCAGCGTCAGAAGGCGTTTGTCGATGTATGACACATTCTGGAAGGGTGGTGGCAGCTTGAAATTCAAACCCGGCTCGGTGATCACTTCCTTGATCTGCCCCAACGCATACAACACACCAAATTGGCGCTGATCCACCACAAAAAGCATGGAACTCATGAGGGCCAGTACCACCAGGAGGGTCGATGCAATAAATCCGACTCTGTTCACGAGCTGCTCCTAGCGAGATTCACGATCACGTGTACGACTGCTGTCACGCGCTCGGGGGTCATTAGAGAAAGTAGACGAAGGCACCGCCGGTGCCGCCACAGGGGCCGTAGTGCTCGCGGCAGGGGCATCAGAAGCCCCTCCTCCACTGGCGACACTTTGCATGATCTTGTCCAGTGGCAAATACAACAGGTTGGACCCCTGTCTCGATTCAACTAGCACCTTGGTCACGCTGCCATAAATCTGCTGCATGGTCTCCAGGTACATGCGGTCACGGGTCACCTGCGGCGACTTCTGGTACTCCGCAAGGATGGAAGAAAATCGCTGCGCATCACCTTGCGCCTGGGCAACAATCCGCGCCTTATAGGCTGCTGCCTCTTCGTTCAGGCGCGATGCAGAACCCACGGCCCGAGGGATAACGTCATTCGCGTACGCTTGGGCTTCATTCTTGGCCCGCTCGCGCTCCTGGCCCGCTTTGAGTACATCGTCAAAGGAGGCCTGCACCTGCTCTGGGGGGCGCACCCCACCTTGCTGCAGATTGATACCGACCACCTCCACGCCCACCTTGTAGCGATCCAGGATGGTTTGCATGAGAGTACGAACACGCGGTGCAATCTGATCACGCTCTTCGGCCAACGCCGTATCCATGCGCATCTTTCCAACCACTTCGCGAACTGCCGTCTCCGCCGCCTGAACCACGGCATCCGTCGGGTTCTTGCTTTCAAACAGCCAAGCGCGGGCGTCACTCAAGCGATACTGAACGGCAAATTTGATCTCTACGATATTCTCATCTTCCGTGAGCATGGCCGACTCCCGCAACCCCGTGCTCTTGATGATGCTGTCACGCCCAACATCTGCGGACCGTATCTGGGTCACAAAGACCAGTTCGTGGCGCTCAATGGGGTAAGGCAGGCGCCAGTTGAACCCTGCCCCCACCGTGCTTTTGTATTTGCCGAACTGAGTAATGACGGCCTGTTGGCCTTCCTGGACGATGAAAAAACCTGTCCCCATCCAGATGACGAAGACGATCCCTGCGATCAGCCCTACGCCCACGCCTGCGCTCTTCATATCCGGCTGAAATCCGCCACCAGAACTACCGCCGTTGCCTGGCCCTCGACCACCGCCGTTCTTGGAACCAAAGAAGCCTCCGAGCTTCTTGTTCAGGTCACGCCAAAGTTCATCCAGGTCCGGCGGTTGCCCATTGTTCGGCCGCTGGTCGTTGCCCCGATTGCCGGCCGGTGGTGGTGTAGCAGGCCGCTCATCCGGTCGTCCGCCATCGTCAGTCTTGTTGTCCTCGCCGCGCCCCCAGCGAGGGTCATTCAGATTGAACATGCCCCGAATGCGTTCTGGCAACGATGCCCAGCGTAGGGTGCGATTTTGGAAATTCATGCGCAAAGTCTCTGGTTCTCTGTATGGCATTGGTAATGCTGGCATTGTGCCCAATCAGGGCACGGTCCCTGGCAATTCAATGGCGGCTTCAGGGGTCATGCGCTCCTGGACAGCAACGACTCGGGATGAGAGCGCTTGGCGCAGCGTACCCAATCCCTCGCCAGAACGTGCGCTCACAAACAGGCGCGGAAACAACTGACCATCGACGTCATACTGGTCCTCAAGAAGCGGCGGGCGCTGCTCGGCCTCCAGTGAGTCCAGCTTGTTGAACACTAGTATTTGGGGAATGTCAGCCGCCCCGATCTCGTGCAATACTTTTTGGACCTGAGCCATCTGCTCCGGAAAGCCCGGATTGGATGCATCCACGACATGAAGCAGTAGATCCGCATCAATGGCCTCTTGCAGCGTTGCCTGGAACGCATCCACCAAGCCGTGAGGCAAATCCCGGATAAATCCCACGGTATCGGACAGTGAGACTGATCGCCCGGCATCACCCAAATAGAGTTGCCGTGTCGTGGTATCCAGTGTCGCAAACAACTGGTCTGCAGCGTAGGCTCTCGCCTTCACCAGTGCATTGAAGAGTGTGGACTTACCTGCATTGGTGTAGCCCACCAATGAAATGTTGAAGGTATCACGTCGCTCGCGCTGCCTCCGCTGTGTGGACCGCTGACGCTTGACCTTCACCAGGCGGTCACGGGTACGCTTGACTGCATCACTGATCATCCGGCGATCCAGCTCAATCTGCTTCTCGCCGGGACCGCCACGCGCCCCAATCCCACCCGTTTGGCGCTCCAGATGCGACCAACGACGTACAAGACGGGTACTGAGATACTGCAATCTCGCAAGCTCCACCTGGAGCTTGCCTTCATGACTGCGGGCGCGCTGGGCAAAAATTTCCAGAATCAGCAACGTGCGGTCATTGACTGGAAGCTCTAAGTGACGCTCCAGATTTCGCTGCTGTGCCGGACTGAGGGACTGATCGAACAGAACTTCCACCGCACCGTGCATCTGCGCCAGGGTACGAATTTCATCCGCTTTGCCACTACCAACGAATAAGGCAGCATCCGGAGCTTTCCGCTTGCACGTCAAGCGGCCAACAGGTTTCATGCCAGCTGTCTGCGCAAGCAACCCCAATTCCTCAAGATCACCATCGAAGTGCGGAAGACCAAAGTCCACCCCCACGAGCAATACCGGAGTACCGTCTACCGATGAAGAGGTCATCGAATGCAAAGGAGTTTGCCCTCTAGCCCGATCAGGGCAAGAGGCGAAGACGGATTCAGGAACAACAACTTAAGCGTTGTTGCTATCTGCATCAGAAGTATCGGCAGTGGAAAAATTGACCGCGCGGCCTGGCACGATTGTAGAAATGGCGTGCTTGTAGACCATCTGGGTCACCGTATTGCGCAGCAACACGACGTATTGGTCAAACGACTCGATCTGCCCCTGCAGCTTGATTCCGTTCACGAGATAGATAGAAACAGGAACATGCTCCCGACGCAAGGCGTTGAGGAAGGGGTCTTGCAAAAGTTGGCCTTTATTGCTCACGATATTCTCCGTGTTCAAAAATGTTGTTGTAAACCAGCACCTTACCACAGCCTGAGACACGCTCCAGACTCAGGACGCATGGCCCTTCAAGGATCGAGTCTTTGACCTTTGAATCAGTCGTCGTCCTTGTCTGCAAAGGGATTGTGCGAGGTCTTCATCTCTATTCTCAGCGGCGTACCCACCAAATCAAACTCCTTTCGGAAACGACCTTCCAGAAAACGCTTGTAAGCATCGGTGACATGCTCCAGCGAATTGCCATGGACAACGATGACCGGAGGATTCATGCCACCCTGGTGCGCGTATCGCAATTTCGGCCGGAACATGCCCGCCCGTTTGGGGCTCTGGAATTGCACCGCTTCCAACAGCAGACGTGTCAATATCGGGGTCGACATCTTGCAGGTCGCCGCTTTGTGCGCCTGCGCAATGGACGTCCAGAGCGGTCCCAGGCCCTGGCGTTTTTTGGCCGAAATGAAATGCAAGGATGCGAACTTCAGAAATGCGAGCCGGGTCTCGATAGACCGCTCCAGCAACTGGCGCTGGTAGTCATCGACCGCATCCCATTTGTTCACAGCAACAACCACCGCCCTGCCACTCTCAAGGATGTATCCCGCGATGTGCGCATCCTGGTCCGTGACGCCCTGAGTCGCATCGAGCAGTAGCAGCACCACATTGGCCGACTCAATAGCTTGAAGTGTCTTGACGACCGAGAACTTTTCGATCGCCTCAAAAACCTTCCCCTTGCGTCGCAACCCTGCCGTGTCCACCAGTTCAAAGCGCTGACCATTGCGCTCAAATGGTACGGTAATGGCGTCCCGGGTCGTGCCCGGCATGTCGAAGGCAACCAAGCGCTCCTCGCCCAACCACGTGTTGATCAGCGTCGATTTACCAACATTCGGTCGCCCCGCAACAGCAAGCTTGATGATGCCCTTGTCAGGATCGCCATCGGAGTCATCGGGCTCAGGAAGCTGTAGGGGCTCAAGGGCAATATCCACCAAACTCCGGATACCCTGTCCATGCGCCGCAGACACCGGGTAGACCTCGCCCAGGCCCAACTCATAGAACTCGGCGAGTTGCACGCCTTCAAGCATGCCTTCTGCCTTGTTGGCAACGAGAACACAAGGCTTGCCAAGACGGCGCAAATAATTCGCAATGTCATGATCTTGTGCGGACACGCCTGCACGGGCATCTACTACAAAAATGACCACATCGGCTTCGGCGACAGCCTGCTGAGTCTGCTTGGCCATTTCCTTGTAGATACCACTCGACGCATCAGGCTCAAAGCCTCCTGTATCGATAACGATGTATTCGTGCTTACCTTGCTTGCCATTACCGTAATGCCGGTCACGCGTAAGCCCTGCGAAATCCGCAACAATGGCGTCGCGGGACTTGGTCAGGCGGTTGAAGAGCGTGGACTTGCCGACATTCGGACGCCCCACGAGGGCGATAACTGGCTTCATTAAATAAAATCCATCAATCTGGACGGAATCCGTAGACACCACCATTGCGAGTAACCACTACCAACGTATCGGCGGCCACAGCGGGTGCTGCGGCAATACCTGAACCATCCGTGGCCATGCGGTTGAGCGGAGAACCATCCGTACGGGATAGCAGATGAATGAGGCCTGTGTCGTCCCCAATCACCACCGAGCGCCCTAGCAGCAGAGGCGCCGTCAGTTTGCGGTGCTTGAGCCTGTCAGTCGTCCATAGACGCGAACCATCGCTGCGGCGCCACCCAACCACCGTGCCATTGCTCTCTGCACCGAACAGAGCCTCCCCGTCACCATGCACACCATCGGCACCATTGGCCGGCTGCGCCCAAGCCACCGAACCCCTGGCAGCATTGACACAACCTACAGCTGTCTGAAATGCACGCGCACAGATGGAATCGCCCACTCTGCTGGTGCGCCCGACCAGCTCTACCAAACGCTCAACATCGTTGGTGCCGCGCGAACTGGCCAACGGAGCTTCCCAGCGCACACTGCCATTGTCTGGATTCAAGCCCACGATACGGCCGGCAAAACCCGCCACCAACGTATCGCCAACCGCCACAAGAACGCCTGCCTGACGCAAAATCAAGGGGTCTCCAGAGCGCTGCTGGCTCCAGAGTTTGTGCCCCGTCGCAGCATCGAAAGCCGCCAAGGAACGATCGGCCGAGAGTACAAATACGCGTCCGCCAGCGACAAGGGGAGGAGTGAATACTTGCGCAGCCAGTGATTGGCGCCACCGCTCACGGCCAGCATCCAAAACGATCAGCGCATTGCTGCGGGAAACAACTGCGGCCGACTTGCCGTCACTTCCAACCCCCGCAGACAACGGCTCCGCCAGCGCCGCGCGCCATACATCCCCGCCGGTGCGGGCGTCGATCGCAGCCACAATCCCATCGGAAGATGCGACAGTAACGACATTGCCTGCCGTGTGGATATCAAGGGGCAAGCCAGCAACACTGCCAATCCGGTTGGTCCAGGCCTGCCGCACGCCAAGCACTGCGACATTGGCTCCCAGATCAGCAGGCACAGGCTTGGCGGCGCCACTGCTCCATAGCGAGCATCCTGCCAATGTGGCCACCAAGACCCCCGAGACAATGCATCGCAACCCAAACAACCCGCACTTCGCCTCGTTTTCACGAATGAACGCCATGGTTATTTCACTCCGTCTATGGATCCAGCGGCAGCCATAGCAACACCTTGGGGAGAGACACCCAAAGCCCCAAGCTTGACCTCCACAAGGCGACGGTACTCAACACTGTCTTCAAGAGACTTATAGGCCTTGGCGTACTCAGCAATGGCTTCTGCACGTTTTTCCTGCAAAAGATAGATGTCGCCTCTACGATCTGCAAACACAGCATCAAACTCCAGCGGAGCACTGCCAGACAGCTGTTTGAGTGCTTCGTCGTAGTTTTTTTGATCCATTAGCACGCTGGCCAGGCGCAATTTGGCCAAGGCCTTAAGGCCATCATCTCCCGACTGGGTCGCCACCCAACCGAGTGCCTCTTTGGCGCCATCGGCATTGCCTGTATCCACCATGGTCTTGGCCAACGCAAGCCCCGCCTGACTGGCCTGGGTCGTGCCTGCGTACTTGGCCTTCAGGTCAGCAAACGCCTGCGCCATCCGATTTTGGTCACCTGCCCGGGCTGCCACCTCCACAGCGTCATAGAGCGCTGCGGCCTGGCCCGCCTGCCGGTTCTGCCAATATTGATATCCGTTCCAAGCGACCAAAGAGCCCGCTACCAAAATCAGCACCGAACTGATCAGCGTGCCCCAGGTGTTCCAGAAATGCTTGAGCTGATCAAGCTGCTCTTGTTCTTCGAGATCGAGGTGATTTGCCATGGAATGTGTTCTGTTTAGCGATTGGATTGTAGGGTGGGCGCCCATTCGGCCAGGGAATCCAGAGTGTGGTCGGACTGTGCGCCCACACCATCACGCAATGACTTGACAACAACCATCCCACGGGACAGCTCATCTTCGCCGAAGACCAGCGCGTAAAGCGCGCCACTCGCATCTGCCTTCTTGAATTGGGATTTCATGCTGCCCATGCCCTCACCCCCAGCGGGCGCAGCGTGCATTTGTACACTGACACCAAGCTGCCGCAACCGCTCGATGGTAGTCACAGCCACTGGTAGAGCCGCCACGGATGGAATCACGGCATAAACGTCAGGCGACAGGGCAGGTAGCGTACTGGCTTGTTCCTTGAGAAGTTCAAGCACACGCTCAACCCCCAGCGCCCATCCCACCGCAGGCGCAGCCTTGCCACCGATCTGCTCGATCAGGTAGTCATAGCGACCGCCGCCGCAAATCGTGCCCTGCGAGCCCAACTGATCGGTGACGAATTCAAAAACCGTCAGGTTGTAGTAGTCCATACCCCGAACAAGCCGCGGATTGACAGTCCAGGAGACTCCGTTGGCGCTCAAGATGGACTTGACGGCATCGAAATGCGCGAGTGACTGAGGCCCCAAAAAATCGATCAAACGAGGCGCAGCTTCCACCATGGATTGCATAGCAGGATTCTTGGTATCCAGAATGCGCAACGGATTGCTGTGCAAACGTCGGCGCGCCTCTTCATCCAACACATCCATATGCTGCTCTAGGTAGGAAATCAGCGCAGCACGGTGGGCCTTGCGTTCATGCGGCTCACCCAGGCTGTTTAGCTCCAGCCGCACGTTCTGCAAGCCCAGTTCACGCCACAGTGCCTGGGCGAGCAAGATCAATTCCGCGTCGACCTCGGCGCCAGGAAAACCCAGCGCTTCAGCCCCAATCTGGTGGAACTGGCGGTATCGCCCCCGCTGCGGACGCTCGTGACGGAACATGGGCCCCATGTAGTAGAGGCGCTTGCCTCCGTCATACAGCATGGAATGCTCTGCGACGGCTCGGACAACCCCGGCAGTCGCCTCAGGACGCAAAGTGAGATGCTCACCATTGAGACGATCCTCAAAAGAGTACATCTCTTTTTCCACAATATCGGTGACCTCCCCAAGCCCCCGCACAAAGAGCGGCGTAGGTTCAACGATCGGCGTACGGATATTGCGATAGGCATAGCGCGCCATGAGGTCGCGGACCTTTGACTCTAGCCACTCCCAGCGGGCAGATTCCGGAGGCAAGATATCGTTCATGCCTTTCACGGCGACCAATTTTTCCGGCTTGGGCGCCAAAGTGCTTTTTTCGTTACTCACAACTGTTCTTTTCTCTATCTGGCAGTTCTTGGAAAGGCATTGCTGCCGCCACAGCAGGCAGCTGAGCAGCAATCAAAGGCAAAGCGAGCGAAACTCAGGCCGCAGACACGACGGCAGCGCCAAAGCGCTTCTCAATGTACTGCTCGACAATTTGATGGAACTCATTGGCAATGTTGTCACCACGCAGCGTCATGGCCTTTTCGCCATCGATAAACACAGGCGCGGCAGGAGCCTCCCCCGTGCCAGGGAGGCTGATGCCGATGTCTGCGTGTTTGCTCTCTCCAGGGCCATTGACGATGCATCCCATCACTGCGACGCGTAAATTTTCGACGCCGGGATAGCGAACGCGCCACACAGGCATCTGGGCACGCAGAAAATCGTCGATCTGCTTGGCAAGGTCCTGAAATGTTGTGCTGGTGGTACGGCCACAACCTGGGCACGCGGTAACACTGGGAACAAACACGCGCAATCCCAATGCCTGCAATATCTCCGAAGCGACCACCACCTCTTGGGTGCGCGCTTCACCAGGCTGGGGGGTCAGAGATACACGGATGGTGTCGCCAATCCCCTCTTGCAACAGCACAGACAACGCGGTAGCCGACGCTACCGTGCCCTTTGTGCCCATGCCTGCTTCGGTGAGTCCCAGGTGCAACGCGTAGTCACAGCGACGCGCAAGTTCGCGGTACACGGAAATCAGGTCCTGCACACCACTGACCTTGCAGGACAAGATGATCTGATTGCCATCCAGGCCCATTTTTTCCGCCCGATGGGCGGACTCAATGGCTGACGTGATTAGCGCCTCGTACATGACCTGGCGCGCCTCCCAAGGCTTGGCGCGACGGCTGTTGGTGTCCATCAAATTGACCAGCAAATCCTGGTCAAGACTGCCCCAATTCACTCCGATCCGCACGGCCTTGTTCCAGCGCATGGCCGCATCAATCATCTGACCAAATTGTCGATCCCGCTTGTCGCCCTTGCCAACGTTGCCGGGATTGATGCGGTATTTGGAAAGAGCTTGCGCGCAGTCAGGAAATTCGGTGAGAAGCCGGTGTCCGTTGTAGTGGAAATCTCCCACCAACGGCACGCTTTCTCCCATCCGGTCCAACTGTTCACGGATGTAAGGCACTGCCGCCGCCGCCTCGGGGGTGTTCACGGTAATTCGGACGAACTCCGAGCCAGCCTGTGCCAACTCCTTCACCTGTATAGCCGTACCAATGGCATCCACGGTGTCGGTATTTGTCATAGACTGCACACGCACCGGCGCGTCCCCGCCCACGGTTACCACGCGCGAACCCCATACCACCCTGGCTTGGCGCGACCGCCGAGGCAAAGGGGACGCTATAGCAATGGGATCCATCTCACACGGTAGCTTTTCCACTATTTCACCTCGAAGCGAGCTACGTTTTCACGCGAAACCGTCGTCAAGTCAAAAGGTTTTCCACGCACGAACACCTCCGTTGCGTCTGCACGACCGATGACGACAGCAAAGGGCATCTGTCCAGCGACCGACACCGACTCACCTGCCGCCAGATTGCGCTGTAACGCCACAGCGCCTGCCGAGTCCCGTACCTGCACCCAGGATTCACTGCGCGCGCGCAACACCAACGCACCTGCCGGTGGGGTGGCCGCACTGGCGGCAACAACCGGGGCAGAGGCGACGTCGTTGGCAACCGGAGCAACGGCGGCAGGGCGTGTCAGTTCCGGGCGCCCCACTGCCGGCGATTGAGGACTTTCTGGCACACGCTCCGCAACCGCGGATACTGCACCCGAAGCACCCATGACGGGGGGTATCGCCTGCTGCTCGACGACATTAACGGCAGGTTTGGCGGGCGCAGATGCCGCAGACGGACTCGTTGCACCGTCCTGTGGCCGAGGGAAAAAGACCAGGACCAGCGCACCCACCAACAATGCCAAAACGACCACCGTCACAGACCGTGAGGTTGATCCCGACGAAAAGGACGCCGAGGAGGAAGACGACTTCCCAATACTCCCTTTTACCGGAGCATTCAGCCCTGCGCTGTCGGTCGCCAAGCGCGGGCTTTTACTTTGCGGCAACAGTGACAGAATCGGCGCGGGATCCAGCTTAAGCGTCCTGCACATGCTGGAAGCAAGCGCGCGCACAAACACCGTATCGGGCAAGGCTTCGTAGTTGTCCGCCTCCAGCGCCTCCAGCTTACTGACAGGTACCTTCAGCGCCACAGCCAGGGCAGCGATGTGCATACCAGATGCTTGCCGCGCCTCTCTCAGCAACCCACCCGCGGTGGCCCCGTCACTCTCCAAAACCTCACTCATTGAAAGCCCCACGCTCGAATGCACCCAATTCCCGCGAATCCGGGAAACGCTTGCGCAACTGGTCCGCCAGTTGCTTCATGGCCACGGAGTCGCCCAAAGTGCGCTCCACCTTGATTCCCAACCACAACGACTCGGAGTTGGCAAACTGGCTATTGTTGAGGCGCCGGATATAGAACTGCGCCCGGGTCAATTCATTGCGCCGCAACAAAAGCGCCGCCAAGTGGTAACCCACCACAGGATTCGCCGCATCCAGCTCATAGGCCTTCAGCATGGACTGCTCAGCCTCCGCGAACTGGCCAGCACCCGACTGGCAAAGTCCTCGGGCCATCAACGTCTTGCTGCGCGCCGTGTAAGACGGACTGGTGAGGGCCCGAGCAAAATGCTGATCCGCTTCCGCATATTTTTGCTGCTGGCACAACAACCATCCATAGTTGTGCAGCAGATTGGGATCTCCCCCGCGCAAAGCCAATGCTCTGCGAAAACTATCGTCAGCCTGGACAAGGTCGCCCAACCGCATGTAAATGAGACCGCGGAGATTGAAAGCATCGGCATACGTGGGATCGGCCGCCAACGCCTGTTTGACCTCGTCGAGCGCTACGGCCGTCTGGCCATTCTCGAAGTAGTTGGAAGCAAGCTCCAGGCGTATGCGGGCGCGGCGCCTCGTTTCTGGCTCGTCGGACGGAGTAATCAATCCGGCATTGGTATCGGCGGCGGGCATCCCACTATTGGTGGTAGCACACCCCTGGAGTGCCGCCACACAGGCCGCCACACTACATGCCGTGAGCGTCCAGCGGCCCCATTGCTGCCAGCGTCCAATCAATCCCACCATGTAGAGCCTCCTTGAAGTATGCCGATTGCTTGCTGATCAAGTCACCGGTTTGAGCACGATTGTCCGCTGCTTTGCCATGCGCTCAGCAGCCCGCGTGCGGTCCTTGACATCCCCCGCGAGTTGGCCACACGCAGCGTCGATATCATCCCCGCGAGTCTTGCGCACGGTCGTGACAATACCCGCTTCGCTCAAGACTTTGGCAAAGGCCAACACCTGGCTCTGCGGCGAACGCAAAAGCCCCGATGCAGGAAAAGGATTAAAAGGGATAAGGTTGAATTTGCAGCGCACCCCTTCCCCTCGGGCCGGCTTGACCAATTCGATCAACTGCCGCGCATGCTCCACCTGATCATTGACCCCGTCGAGCATGCAGTACTCAAATGTGATGAAGTCACGCGGCGCATGCGCTAGATAGCGATTGCAGGCAGCCAACAATTCGTCAATAGGGTACTTGCGATTCAGCGGCACCAGGTTATCGCGCAGCGGATCGTTCGGTGCGTGCAGCGACACTGCCAGGGCCACAGGACAATCCTGGGAAAGGCGATCCATCATTGGAACCACGCCCGACGTGGACACGGTCACCCGCCGACGCGACAAACCATACCCGTGGTCATCCAACATGGTGCGCAAGGCAGGCACGAGAGCCGAGTAGTTTTGCAGAGGCTCGCCCATCCCCATCATCACCACGTTCGATATGACGCGGTCCTCGGACTTGAGGCGTTGACGCAAGGAATGTTCAGCAAACCAAAGCTGAGCGATGATCTCACCCGTGGTCAGATTCCTGCTGAAACCCTGGTGCCCCGTGGAGCAAAAACGACACCCCACAGCGCAGCCGGCCTGCGAGGAAATGCACAGGGTTCCCCGGTCATCCTCAGGAATGAAAACAGCCTCGACCGCATTCCCATCTCCCACGTCAAACAGCCACTTCACCGTGCCGTCTGAGGAAACATGTTCGGAGACGACGGGCAGGGCTTCGACACGAGCGCAGCCTTTGAGCTTGTCGCGCAAGGCCTTGGCCAGGTCGCTCATAGCGTCAAAGTCACTGGCGCCGCGCTGATGGATCCAGCGGAACAGCTGGGTGGCGCGAAACCGCTTTTCACCCAACTGCTGGCAGAAGGCCGCCAGACCGTCGAGGTCAAATTCCAATAGGTTGGTGGTCGTCACTGCGCTCCCCCCTGGGTGGGCCGAACGCAGTCGTCCCCATGGCGCAGGTCTCCCACGTTTGCGGGAACAGGCATGGGGACACCCATATCAGCGCGAGTAGATGTTCAGGCCTGGGAAGAAGAAAGCCACTTCTGCCTGGGCCGTTTCAGCCGCGTCGGAGCCATGCACTGCGTTGGCATCGATGCTGTCAGCGAAGTCGGCGCGGATGGTGCCAGCTTCTGCCTTCTTGGGGTCCGTAGCACCCATGAGTTCGCGATTCTTCAGAATCGCGTTTTCGCCTTCCAGGGCCTGGATCATCACAGGGCCGGAGATCATGAAGTCCACCAGGTCCTTGAAGAAAGGACGCGCTTTATGCACTGCGTAGAACTGCTCGGCTTCCAGGCGCGACAGGTGGGCCATGCGCGCTGCTACAACCTTGAGGCCAGCCGCTTCAAAGCGTGCATAGATCTGACCGATAACATTCTTGGCCACTGCGTCGGGCTTGATGATGGAGAGAGTGCGTTCGATTGCCATAGTAATTTCCTGAATTGATGTTGCTGTATTTCGTTTGCCCACCGGACAAAGCCCTCGATTCTAACCGGGGAGACCTGCGCTACGCGCGCTTAGCGCCCGCCTCCGCGACGAGGGCCTCCCCCACCGGGGCGTCGCTTGTCCTGGCGGTGCCGCGAGAGACTGTCCATGCCGATATAGCCTACCGATGTTTTCATCGGGTCGGGTTGTGCGGCTCCGCGCTGGCGGTCACCACCACCGTTACCACGGTCGGAACCCTGCCCTCCGTCGCGTCGCGGTTTCTGACCACGGGGACCACCCGATGCCCCCTGCGACATGTCGCGGCGCGGACCATCACCCACACGAGGGCCACTGCGCCCACGGTTGCGCTTGTTGCCACCTCCCCGCCCGCCGGCAGCATCCGAACCTTCGTCCGGACGGCCTTCAACAGCCTCCGGGCGCCCCGCACCAGCCGCCTGTACCAAGGCACGGATATCACCCTCGTCAAGCTCCAGCCAGGCGCCACGCTTGAGTCCACGCGGCAGAACCATGGCACCGTAACGGATACGGATCAGTCGGCTGACCGCGTGACCCACAGATTCGAGCATGCGACGCACCTCACGATTGCGCCCTTCGGAAATGGTGACCCTGTACCAGCAGTTGGACCCTTCGCCGCCACCGTCCTCGATAGAACCAAACGACGCCATGCCATCGTCCAGCCGCACACCATCCAGCAACTTCTGCTTCTCCTCGTTGCTGAGGGCGCCGAGCACACGCACGGCGTATTCGCGCTCCAGCCCGAAACGGGGATGCATCAGCTTGTTGGCCAGCTCACCCGAGCTGGTAAACAGCAGCAGGCCTTCGGTATTCAGATCCAGACGTCCAACCGACTGCCACTTGCCCTGCATGAGCCGGGGAAGCTTGCGAAAGACGGTGGGCCGGTTCTGCGGATCGTCGTGGGTCACCACTTCGCCCACAGGCTTGTGGTACGCAATCACGCGCGCAGGGGGAGGGTCGATGCGATAGCGGATGGGTTTGCCATTGACCTTGACCTGGTCGCCGAACTGGATGCGCTGCCCGATATGGGCAGGCTCATTGTTCACCGAGATGCGACCTTCCAGAATGAGCTGCTCCATCTCCAGACGCGAGCCCAAACCCGCCTGGGCCAGCACCTTGTGAAGCTTCGGAGTTTCCACCTGGGGCAACAGCACGCGCTTGGCGGGAACCGTCTCTGCAGAGGCATCGTCCTCGTCAAAGCGGCCCGACACCACATCTTCAAACTCATAACCCTGCACAGCGGGCACAACGGCTTTGCGCTTGTCCCGAGCAACCCCTTCGGCGCGTGGTTGCCGCCCCCTGACGTCCCCACGGTGCTGGCGCTCGCCTTGGCCTGGCGCGTTCATCGCGTCAGGAACACCTGCCTGAACCGTTGCAGGCTCGGCCACAACCAGTGCATCCACAGGCACATTCTGCTGAAGAGACCGGGACAGCAACTCGACGGCCGGGGCTGGTGCCGTGGCAGCATCCCGCCCATCCGCAACAGCGCCGCCCTCGGCTTCCACGTTGTCCACTGGCTCGGCCTTCTTCTTGCGCGGAGCACGTTTGGCAGCGACCTTTTTGGGCGCTGCGGCAGCCGCTGAAGGATCAGCCTCCGGCAGATCAGCCGGAATTTCGGGGGTCGAGTCGTTCATCAAGTATTTCCCTGGATACCACCCGGGGTATCGGCATCGTCATCGCGGAGATCCGTCTCCACATTCTGAAAAAAATCGTCCACCTGCGGCCACTGTCCACTGGCAGCAACAGTCTCTGAAGACTCAAGCGACTGGGCATCTGCGCCCACCGCCACCAGCTCAGCCTCTGGCTCTATCACTCCCTGCGCAGCAGCAGCCATTGCCTCCAACACGTTCGCATTGCCTGAGGGGTCGTCGAGCACCGGCAGTTGATCCAGCGACTGCAATCCCATGTCATCCAGGAACTGCCGGGTGGTTGCAAACAGCGCCGGGCGCCCCACCGTTTCCCGGTGACCAATGACCTCGACCCAGCCACGGTCTTCCAACTGCTTGACGATCAGGCTATTGACCGTCACCCCCCGGATGTCCTCAATATCGCCCCGTGTTACGGGCTGGCGATACGCAATGATTGCCAGTGTCTCCATGGTGGCCCTCGAATAGCGCGGAGGCTTTTCGGGGTGCAACCGGTCAAGGTATTCACGCATTTCGGGACGGCTCTGGAAGCGCCACCCTGTGGCCACCTGAACCAGCTCTACACCCCGCTGCGCCCATTCCAACTGCAACTCCTGCAGCAGCACCTTGAGCGTGTCCGACCCCAATGCATCATTAAAAAGCACTCGCAGCTCGCGCAGGGGCACAGGCTGCTGCGCGCAGATCAGCGCAGTTTCGAGGACCCGTTTGGCATCCACCGTGTTCATGGTTCAGCGATTCCTGGAAAAGTGCCACGCGTTGCAACGGGTGGCACATCAACAGCAGGGGGCAATCAATGGCGCGCTGTGCAAGGGCGCTGGCGCGACGCAAGAGCCCGGCGGGATTCCGTCTACGGGCTGGGGGGGCCAGTCTGGCCGTCAGGGCGCATTGTAGCCCAGCCCCCACAAGGAGAGTGCCTGGCGCATGTCTTCGGGCACGGGCGCATGGAATTCCAGCGCCTCGCCCGTGACGGGATGCACAAAAGCCAGGCGGTAGGCGTGAAGGGCCTGCCGCTGCATCGCGCCAACCGGCGCGCCCCCATAGAGGCTGTCCCCCACCAGCGGGTGCTTCAGGGATGCCATGTGCACCCGTATCTGGTGGGTACGCCCGGTGTGCAGCGTGCATTGCACCCAACAGCCTTCGTCCGAACCAGCCAACCAGCGCACGTCGGTCCGCGCCAGCTTGCCCGCATGGAGCACCAGGTCCACCACAGCCATGCGCAGGCGGTTGCGTGGATCTCGGCCGACGGGAGCATCCACCGTGCGGCTCTTGGGACCTGACCATGCGCCGTGGGCCAGGGCCAGGTACTGGCGCTGCACCTTGCGCTCCGCGATCAGTGCGACCAGCGCGTCCATGGTGGAGCGATCCCGCGCCACCACCATCAAGCCACTCGTGTCCTTGTCGAGCCGGTGGACGATGCCGGCACGCGGCACGGTCAGTGCTTTTTCGTCGCGGGCGAGCAGACCGTTGAGCAAGGTGCCACTCCAGTTCCCGGGCGCTGGATGGACCACCAGGCCCGCTGGTTTGTTCACTACCAGCAGATGCGCGTCCTCATGGACGACCTCGATCTCCATGGGCTCGGGCCGGAAGGCCTGGCTTTGCAGGGTGGGCCGCATTTCCAGCACCACCTGATCGCCCACCTTCACGCGGGTAGCGACCTTGGTGACCGGCTTGCCGTTGAGGCTCACCAGGCCCTGCGCCAGCAACTGCTGCAGATAGCTGCGCGAGAACTCGGGAACCAGATCGGCCAGCGCCCGGTCCAGCCGGGCGGCATGTTGCCCGGCGCCGATCTGCGCGGAGCGAAGCTCGCTTCCCGATTCTTCCGCAAGCCCCTCCGACTCTTCGTTCAGCAGGTCATCCACGGTTCCGGCCGAGCCCTGCACATCACCGGTTGCACCCACGGGCGGTAGAGCCACAGCGGGATTCAACGGGGAGGCAGGTAACGCGACGGATCGACAGGCTTGCCCTGGCGACGGATTTCGAAGTGCAGCTTGACCCGGTCGGCGTCGGTGCTACCCATCTCGGCAATTTTTTGCCCCTTGCGCACAGCCTGATCCTCCTTGACAAGCAGGGTCTGGTTGTGGGCATACGCCGTCAAAAACGTGTTGTTGTGCTTGAGGATGACAAGATTGCCATATCCGCGCAGCCCCGCCCCTGAATACACCACACGGCCATCGGCAGCTGCCAGGACCGGATCCCCCGCCTTGCCAGCAATGTCATACCCCTTGTTGCGCGCCTCGTCAAAACCGGCAATCAACGAACCTGGGGCTGGCCAGATAAACGCCATGTCATCTTCTGCTGCAGCCTGGGGAGCCGCAGGCGTGGCGGGTGCCACTGCCACCACGGGGCCAGAGGCCGCCGAAGTGGCAGGCTTGGCCGCGCTGGCAGCGGGCGCTGGTGTGCTGGCAGGTGCTGCAGGCGTCACGGTGGAGGACGTGACAGGCCGCGTTACCACGCCACTGTCCGAGGCGACTGCCTGCGAAGCGGCTACCGGCGGCGCCACGCGCAGCACCTGGCCGACTTCGATCAGATTTGCATTGTCAAGGCTGTTCCAGCGCGCAATGTCTTTCCAGCTCTGGCCAGATTCCAGCCCGATGCGGATAAGGGTATCTCCTGGCTTGACCGTGTAATAGCCTGGTTTGCCAGCGTTCTCGGCGCCAGGCAGCGGCTTGACGGGGGCGCCAACCACCACACCGGGTTGTGCGGAGGAAGAAGGTGTGGAGGAGGATGTGCCTCGGTCTTCCACTGGAGCCTTGTTCAGCCGGGTACCGCAGCCGGTGAGCGCAAAACCCGCCAGTGCCACAGTCAACCCAACCACAAGACCACGCGATACGAACATAAGCAATTCCCTTCAGGCAATCCCCGATTTTAGAGGGACAAAATGCACAGGCTCCAGCACGCTTTGTTTCAATCCGTGCGGAGTTTTGTCGATCACAAGCAACATCTGCTGCCCACCCGCCAGTGCCATGGGTGCAACCAGCCTGCCGCCAACGGCCAATTGATCGCACCAAGCCTGGGGCACGGCATCACCACCAGCTGCGGCAATGATGGCTGCATAGGGTGCGCCCTTGGCGTAGCCCAGCATGCCGTCACCAAACAGCAAATGAACATTGGCCAGGCGAAACGGGCGCAGATTGTGGCGCGCCTTGTCATGCAGGCCACGCAGGCGCTCCAGCGTGTAGACCTCGCGTGCCAGGTGGCTCAGCACGGCGGCCTGGTAGCCGCAGCCCGTGCCGATCTCCAGCACGCGCCCCAACCCACCGGTGCGCGCACCCTCAGCCCCCAAAAGCAATTCACACATGCGGGCAACGACATTGGGTTTGGAGATGGTCTGCCCGAGGCCAATCGGCAGGCTTGTGTCCTCGTACGCCTGATTGACCAGGGCACTGTCCACAAAACGATGGCGCTCCACAGTGCCCATGGCCTGCAACACCGCCGCCGACGTGATACCACCAGCCGCCAGTTTCTGCACCATGCGCGCGCGGACCGCCGCAGAGTCCAACCCGATGCCTACCGGGGCTGCCGCCACTGGATTGCGGACGGGCGTCGCCATCGGCGCGGTCCGGGCTGGAGCATGTCCAGACCCCGGCAACCGGGCTGGAAATCCTGGGCGGCGCTGCATCAGAGCTCAGGGGCGCCAGCCGCCCCTGCCGCAAGCCGGGACGCCGTTTGCGCCCAGTAGCCAAGGTTGTCGTGGTCGGTCAGATCCACCTTCAGCGGCGTGATGGACACATGGCCCTGCGCCGTGGCATGGAAATCCGTGCCCTCCGCGTCATCCTTGGCCGCTCCTGCGCCACCGATCCAGTACATCGCCTCGCCCCGGGGGCTTTCCTGCACGATCACACGCTCGGCCGCGTGGCGGCGCCCCAGGCGACACAGCTTGAGGGGCTTCAGCGCGTCGAGGGGCATGTTGGGAATGTTCACGTTCAGCAGCCACGGGGTTTCGTTCACGAGCTTCTGCGCCAGCATCTGCGCAACGATTTCGCGCGCTTTGGCCGCAGCGGCCTCGATCTCGCCCCACCCCTTGTCCACCTGGGAGAAGGCAATGGCTGGAATGCCAAACAGATAGCCCTCCATGGCCGCGCCCACCGTGCCCGAATAGATGGTGTCATCGCCCATGTTGGCGCCATTGTTGATGCCCGACACCACCAGATCGGGCCGGTAGCCCAGCAGCCCCGTCAGGGCGATGTGCACGCAGTCGGCTGGCGTTCCGTTCACATAGCGAAAACCGTTGAAGGCCTTGTGCACATACAGCGGCGAGTGCAGCGTCAACGCATTGGACTTGGCGCTGTTGTTGTGCTCGGGCGCGACCACTTCCACCTCCACCCCATCAAGGGTTTTCAAGGCATCGTGCAGCGCAACGATGCCCGGAGCCTGGTAGCCGTCGTCGTTGGAAATCAGAATTTTCATGGGTTGCGGTGGAGCTTGCAACGGATTGTAGGTGGGGCGTCCGGCCTTGGCCCCACGGCCAGCCCCCGTCGCTCGTGGGACATCGCGCGCCCGGTTGCCCCGCCTATCATGCAGCCCACATTGACAGGAGACTTTTCCATGCACGCTTGGCTTTGCACCAACCCCACCGGCGTTGACGCCCTGGCCTGGACCGAATTGCCCACGCCCTCGCCCAAGGCGGGCGAGGTGCTCATCGAGATCAAGGCCGCCAGCCTGAACTTCCCGGACCTGCTGATCGTGCAGAACAAGTACCAGATGAAACCGCCGCTGCCCTTCGTGCCCGGGTCGGAATACGCAGGCGTGGTCGCGGCGGTAGGCGATGGGGTCACCCACCTCAAGGTCGGCCAAAACGTGGCCTGCCTGTCGGGCACCGGTGGTTTTGGCACCCACACCCTTGCCCCGGCGGCCCTGTGCATGCCACTGCCCGACGGTTTTTCGCATGTGGACGCCGCCGCGTTCATCATGATCTACGCCACATCCCACCATGCGCTGGTAGACCGTGCACAGCTCAAGGCCGGCGAAACCGTGCTGGTGCTGGGCGCTGCCGGGGGCGTGGGCACAGCAGCCATCCAGATTGCCAAGGCGATGGGCTCGCGCGTGCTTGCAGCAGCCTCCAGCGACGAAAAGTGTGCGCTGTGCACCTCCATCGGCGCGGACGCCACCATCAACTACAGCAAGGACAACCTGCGCGACGCCATCAAAACGCTCACCGACGGCAAGGGCCCCGACGTGATATATGACCCCGTGGGCGGCGATTTTGCCGAGCCCGCCTTCCGCTCCATCGCCTGGCGCGGCCGCTACCTGGTGGTGGGTTTTGCCTCCGGCCCCATCCCGGCCCTGCCCTTCAACCTGGCACTGCTCAAGGGTGCCTCCATCGTGGGTGTGTTCTGGGGCGACTTCGCCAAGCGCGAGCCCAAGGCCAACGCCGCCATGATGGGCGAGCTGGCGCAGTGGTACGCCCAGGGCAAGATCAAGCCCGTGATCGACCGCACCATGCCCATGGCCGAACTGCCCGCCGCCTACGCCCACATGGGTTCGCGGGGGGTGATGGGCAAGCTCGTGATGGTGAACTAGGAATCCCCTGCGGCGGCGGCTGCGCCATCCCCGGGGGACGCCAGTAGCCAGGCCAGGCCCATTCCACGGCGCCTGCAGGTCTGCCGCCGCGCCAGCGCGATCTGCAGCACCCCCCAATAGGTGGGGCAATGTGCGAGCCGCTGTGTCACACTCGTGCCTCCTGATTTCCCCTGACACTGGTGTCCGTACATGGCCGACCGACCACCTTCCGAAATTGCGCGCGAGACGCTCAAGCAGCTGACCGCCCGGCGCCTGCCCCCGACGCCCGACAACTACTTGGCGCTGTACGACGAGATCTCAGGAACCCGCAGCCCCCAGCCGTTCCCGGAAGGCCCGCTGCACCACATCCTGAGGGTGTTGCCAGGCCAAACCCCCGCACAAAAGCGACTACTGGGGCAATTTGAGCGCGCCGTCAACAACAAAGACTGGACTTCGCTACAAAGTGTGCTGGTCGGCTACGCCAACCTGGGGCTGAACCCGGCGGCGGCGGCGGCCACCCCAGTAGAGACAGCGGCAGATGCTCCGGGCACCGCCAACCCTGGCGTCCTGCCGGACGAGTTTGCGCAGATGCTGGCCCGCCTCATCGACAACACGATGCCCGCGCTGGGCGAGGACGATGCCCGCGTGATCGAGATGGCGGAAAAGCTCATCGCCTTTCTGAAAGAACCCGCACCGCCCATCTCCACCGTCCAGCTCATGCTGGGCAACTTCACCTACCGGCTGTCGTTTGCCACCGAAGACCAGGCCGCCATCCGCTCCAGCCTGCTGGAGTTGCTGCACATGGTGTTCGAGAACATCGCCGTGCTCAGCGTGGAAGACCGCTGGCTGCACGGCCAAGCCGAGGCATTGATGGCCGCCTCCACCCCGCCGCTCACGCTGCGCCGCCTGGACGATGTGCAGCGCCGGCTCAAGGACGTGATCTTCAAGCAGACCGAGGCCAAGGCCCGCACGGTCGAGGCGCAAGAGCAGATGAAGGACATGCTGGCCACGTTCATCGAACGCCTGGCCAAGATCACCGCATCCAGCACCACCTACCAGGGCACGATGGCCCGCTGCGCCGACCTGATCGGCAAGGCCAACACCCTCGAAGAAATCGCCCCCGTGCTGCAGGAAGTGATGACCGCCACCCGCTCGATGGCACTGGACAGCCGCGTGGCGCACGACGAACTGCACGACCTGCGCGAACGCACCGAAGCCAAGCGCGCCGAAGTCGCCAGACTGCAAGAAGAGCTGGACCGCGCCAGTGCCCAGGCCCGGCACGACCCGCTCACGGGCTCGCTCAACCGCAAGGGCCTGGACGAAGCCATGGAGCGCGAAATTGCCCGCGCACGCCGCCTGGGCTCGCCGCTGTGCCTGGCGCTGCTGGACGTGGACAATTTCAAGACCATCAACGACCGCCTGGGCCATTCGGGCGGGGACGCCGCGCTGGTGCACCTGGCCCAGGTCACGCGCGAGGTCATGCGGCCACAGGATCTGCTGGCGCGCTATGGCGGCGAGGAATTCGTGCTGGTGCTGCCCGACACCCCGGCGGAAAGCGGCGTGGCCGCCATGACGCGGCTGCAGCGCGAGCTGACCACACGCTTTTTCCTGCAGGGCAGCGAGAAGGTGCTCATCACCTTCAGCGCCGGGGTCGCCCAGCTGCACGACAGCGAAGACAGCGCCGATGCCATCCGCCGTGCCGACCAGGCGATGTACCTGGCCAAACGATCGGGCAAAAACCGCGTCATGGCAGCATAGGGTGATGAACCCCCCCCTGAGTCGCCTTCGGCGCCTTCCCCCTCTCCTTCGGGAGGGGGACGCCACCAGCGCGGCGTGGCGGCCCTTGCGCGGTGGCCGCTGGCCTGGACTGCGCCCGTTTTAAGCGCAGCGCATATATCCAGCTCGCCGCAATGACGCAAGAGCAGCGACGAATCTTTTTGCGGCACGCCGCCTGGGCTGCCGCTGCCGTCACCTTGCCCCGCTGGGCGTGGAGCAACCCGCCGTCTCTGCAATTCAACCCGTTTGCGCTGGGCGTGGCCAGTGGCGAACCGGCACCGGACGGTGTGGTGCTGTGGACGCGGCTGGTGCTGGCCGACCCGGCGCAGATGCAGGCCACCCACACCGTGCGGTGGGAGGTGGCGCACGATGTGCGTTTTGCGCAGATCGTGCAAAAAGGCGAAGCCACCGCCCTGCCCACGCTCGGCCACAGCGTGCATGTGGAGCTGCAGGGCCTGGCACCAGGCCGCTGGTACCACTACCGCTTCATGCTGGGCGATGCCATCAGCACGGTGGGCCGCACGCGCACGGCCCCGGCACCCGGTGACCTGCCAGACGCGCTGCGCCTGGCGTTTGCATCCTGCCAGCGCTGGGAACACGGCCACTACGCCGCGTGGCGCCATCTGGTGGCCGACCAGCCCGACCTGGTGCTGTTCCTGGGCGACTACATCTACGAGTACGCCACGCCCAAGAACACCACCGACCTGGCCCGCACCCACAGCCTGCGCCTGGCCAGCACGCTGGCCGACTTCCGTGACCGCTACGCCCTGCACAAAAGCGACCCCGCCCTGCAGGCCGCCCACGCCGCCTGCCCCTGGGCCGTGACGTGGGACGACCACGAGGTGCAAAACGACTACGCCGCCAGCACAGGGCATGCAGGCCGGGGCGACGACGCCAGCTTCCTGGCGCTGCGCGGCGCCGCCTGGCAGGCCTTTTACGAAAACATGCCGCTGCGCGCCGCCAGCCTGAACCGGCCATCCCCCGACACCCGCTGGGATGCCCTGCAGGTGTACCGCCGACTGCGCTGGGGGCGTCTGGCCCACATCCACCTGCTGGACAGCCGCCAGTACCGCAGCTGGCAGGCCTGCCGCTCGCCCCAATCCGCCAGCGCCGGTGCCGTGCGCGCCGCCGACTGCGCCGACCTGGCCAGCCCCGCCCGGACACTGCTGGGCACGGCGCAAGAGCAGTGGCTGCACACGGGCCTGGCCACAGACGCCCGCGACCAGAACACCACGCGCTGGAGCGTGCTGGCGCAGCAAACCCTGTTTTCGCCACGCCACTACCCCTCGGGCGTCACGTCCACCGACAGCTGGGACGGCTACCCCACCGCCCGCGCACGCCTGCTGCAGGCCGTGGGCCAGCATGCTCCGCGCAACACCGTGCTGCTGGGCGGCGACATCCACCAGAACTATGTGTGCCGCGTGCACGCCGATCCCGACCGCCCCGATTCGCCCGTCATCGCCAGCGAGTTCTGCGGCACCTCCATCAGCTCGCGCTCGGGCACCACGCAGGACAAGGTGGATGCCATCGTCCGGCACAACCCGCACGTGCTGCTGGCCCGTTGCGACCAGCGCGGCTATGGCCTGGCCGACATCACGCCCGCGCGTTGGACCACCGCCCTGCGCGTGCTGGATGACCCGCTGCGCGTGGACAGCACCGCCACCACGCTCGCCCAGTTTGTGGTGGAAGACAAGCGGCCTGGCCCTGTACGTGCCTGAGTGCACGCCCGCAGCGCAATTGCTCCTGTTTTGATAGCTTCCAGCGCTTTTCCATCAAGCGCCAAAGGCCAAAAACATTCATATTTTCAAAGCCTGTAGCGTGATGTAACGCTGCGGCGCCCCGCCGCGAAGGCGACTTACCATGGCCGCTTCTTGCACCGAAGGAGCCGCCATGTCAAAAGCACCCACGCCCAGAACGCCCGCCACGCCCTCTCCCCGCGCATTCAACAGAACACTGCTCGCCATTGCGGCTCTCACCACCCTGGTCGCCATCGCAGGCTGCGCCAGCGCCCCCTCACAGTTCGCCTACACCGTGCCGGCCCAGCCCGAAGGCTCGTCGGGCTACACCGAAAAACCGGGCTGGGCCACCGAGAAGTTCGCCGTGGCCGCCGCCAACCCCCTGGCCACCGATGCGGGCTACCAGATCCTCAAGGCCGGGGGCTCGGCCGTGGACGCGGCCATTGCGGTGCAGATGGTGCTGACGCTGGTGGAGCCCCAGTCAAGCGGCATCGGTGGCGGCGCCTTCCTGCTGCACAGCACCGGAAAAACCGTGGAGGCCTATGACGGCCGCGAGACCGCGCCCGCTGCCGCAGACGAAAAACTCTTCCTCGGCGCCGACGGCAAGCCCGTGCCGTTCTACGACGGCGTGGTGGGCGGCCGCTCGGTCGGCGTGCCCGGCACCGTTCGCATGCTGGAGCTGGCTCACAAGCAGCACGGCAAGCTGCCCTGGGCCACGCTGTTCCAGCCCGCCATCACGCTGGCCGAAGGCGGCTTCAAGATCAGCGCGCGGCTCAACACCCTGGTGGCGGCGGACCCGCACCTCAAAAAGGACCCGGTGGCCGCCGCCTACTTCTACAAGGCCGATGGCGATGCCCGCGACGTGGGCGTGAACCTGCGCAACCCCGAACTCGCCGCTGTCTTGCGCAAGATTGCAGCCGAAGGCAGCAAGGCCCTGCACGAGGGCGAGATCGCCCAGGCCATCGTCGACAAGGTGCAAAAACACCCCACCAACCCCGGCAAGCTCAGCATGGCCGACCTAGCCGGCTACCAGCCCAAGAAGCGCGAGGCCCTGTGCCACGACTACCAGGTGGCCAGCAAAGACTTCCGCGTGTGCGGCTTTCCGCCGCCCAGCTCGGGTGCCATTGCCATCGGACAGATCCTGGGCATCCTCAAGAACACCGACGCCGCCGCCAAGCCGCTGCAGGACGGCATCCCCTCGGCCGACTGGCTGCACCTGTACACCGAAGCCGCCCGCCTGGCCTTTGCCGACCGCGCGCAGTACGTGGGCGACCCCGACTTCGTACAGCCGCCTGCCGGCAGCTGGAGCAGCCTGCTCGCCCCGGCCTACCTGGCCGAGCGTGCCAAGCTCATCGGCGCGCAGAGCATGAAGGTGGCGCAGCCCGGCAACCCCGGCGCTGTGAAAACCAGCTATGCGCCCATGCCCGACCAGCCCGAGTACGGCACCAGCCACATCAGCATCGTCGACGCGTTCGGCAATGCCGTGGCCATGACGACCACCATCGAAGACCAGTTCGGCGCGCGGCAGATGGTCAAAGGGTTTTTGCTCAACAACGAGCTCACCGACTTCAGCTTTGCCCCCGCCGACGCCCAAGGCCAGCCAATCGCCAACCGCGTGCAGCCCGGCAAGCGCCCGCGCTCGTCCATGGCGCCCACGCTGGTGTTCGACAAGGCCACGGGCGAGTTGCTGATGAGCGGCGGCAGCCCCGGCGGCGCGGCCATCATCCACTACACCGCCAAGACGCTGTATGGCGTCTTCAACTGGGGCCTGATGCCGCAGCAGGCCATCAACCTGCCCAACTTCGGCTCCATGAACGGGCCCACGCTGCTGGAGGAAAAGCGCTTTCCGCCCGCCACGGTCGAGGCCCTGCGCGCCCGCGGCGCCGAGGTGCGTGAGATGAACATGACCAGCGGCCTGCAGGCCATCACGCTGGGCAACGCCCATGGCAAGAAGCTATGGATGGGCGGCGCCGACCCGCGGCGTGAGGGTGTGGTGATGGGCGACTGAGACAACCTATTTTTGCAGCAAAGAGGCCGACAACGCTCTTCCATAAAGCGCAAATAGCTATCAAAAAAAAGCGTTCTGCGGGCACGGCCGCAGAACGCCTTTGTGGCCTTCGGACTCAACGCCGCCGCGGGATCCCGCAGGCGTCGCTCACTGCTCGGCGATCACATCCACGAACACCAGCGGCTCCGTGCCGGTGTTCACGAGCCCATGCGACTCGCCCTTGCGCACGATGGTCACGTCGCCCGGCTTCACGGCCACGTCCTTGCCATCCTTGTCGCGGAAAGTACCCCGACCCGAGACGATGATGTAGGTGTCTTCGTTGGTCGTGTGCTTGTGGTAGCCGATGGAGTCGCCCGGCTGCAGCGTGAGCCAGCTGATCTCCTTGATGGCGTGGTCCTTGAGCGCCTTGTCGCGGGTGAAGGCGTACTCACCGATCAGCGTGCCCTTGCCTCCGCCGGCCGCTTCCTTGTTGGCCTTGATCAGCTCTTCCTTGGTGAACACCTCGGCCAGCGCCGGCGCGGCGGCCAACGCCAGGGCCATGGCGGCGCCCGCAGTGCGGACCAGGGTCTTGTTATGTGTTGTTGTCATGAAGTCTCCTCGGTGGATGAAGCCGCAGCTGCGCCGTGCAGCCTGGTGCGGCAGCCACGCCCGCGTGCAACAGGGCGTGTGCCGGGGAGCATGTTAGGGCTTCGGGCGGCGTCGCGCGCCACCGCCTGCGCTCCTCGCGGCGGCGTACCCGCAAATGTGCCCGCAGCTGCTGCAAAGAAAGGACGCGCGACGAAGGCGCGACATGTACAGCCACGAAACGCCAGAGGGAACAATGATGGCCCAAGCCACACATAGAACCACGACAGCGTCCGCAACAAGGCCGACGATGGCCCCCAGGCTCACAACAAGCCAGGCGAGGGGTTCTCCGCACAAGAAGACTCCCAGGCTTTGCGCCGGTGTCAGATCTTCCCGCATCTGGCGGAGCCGATGTCCGCAATGTTCGCAATGTTCGCAATGTTCGCAGCGGAGCTTCGGCCAGACCACCGGATCGGTAACGTATTCCATCTGCATGTAGCGCCTCGCGTGAATGAGAGCAGGAATCCATGAACAGGGCCGGCACAAAAGCGGACGGCCCATTGTGGACTTATGTCAGCCGCGCCAGCACCCGGGGCACGCTCGCCACCAGCATCGCCACGCCCGACAGCGTGAGCATGCCCAGCACGATCTGCCGGAACCGCGCGTCGCTGATGCCGTGGTACAGCCGGGCGCCCAGCAGCGTGGGCACCAGCATGGCGGGGACCACGATGGCCAGCAGGGGCAGGGCCTCGCGGGTGATGAGGCCCGTGGCCGCGTAGGTGCCGAAGGTCACCAGCAGCATCGCCAGGTTGAAGTTCTGGATGATGGCGCGCTGCACGTCCTTGTCCATGCCGCGCAGGGTGCACCACAGCGTGGGCAGCACCCCCGTGAAGCCGCCCAGGCCCCCCATCATCCCGCCGGCCATCCCGACCACCGCATCGGCCACGCGGCCGCCGCGGGTGATGCGCGGCAGTTGCTTGGCCATGAGCATCGCCGGGCACCACAGCACCAGCAGTGTGCCCAGCACCAGCTTGAAGGCGTCCATGTCCAGACGCGGCAGCACGGCCACCCCCAGCGGAATGCCCGCCAGCCCGCCCAGCACGAAGGGCAGCAGCCGCGCCTTGTCAAAACCCCGGCGCACCGAGAACGCCGCCACCAGCTGGCCGGTGAGCGCGCCGCACACCGTCAGCACCGCGCCCAGGCGCGGCTCCAGCGTCCAGGCCCAGAACGACATGGCCACCATGCCAAAGCCAAAGCCCGACAGGCCCTGCACAAAGCCCGCCGCCACCGCCCCGAGGGCCACCACCCAAAGCACTGAGTCCATCGCCTTCCCCTCCGTTGTTGCCGTGCATTGTGGAGACTTCCCATAAGCAAAGCATCAGCAATTAATATCAAGCCATATTGATTTTCTAATGCCTTGAACCGCCATGCCTGCGCCCTTGCCCCTTGATTCCGACGCTGTCCAGGCCCGCCTGCTCTCGCGCCTGAAGGTGCGCCACCTGGTGTTGCTGCAGCAGATCGAGGCGCATGGCACGCTCACCCGCGTGGCGCACCACATGGCCACGAGCCAGCCGGCCATCACGCATGCGCTGGCCGAGCTGGAAGCGATCTTCGGCGCGCCGCTGTTCGAGCGGTCCACGCGCGGCATGGTGCCCACGGCGCTGGGCACCGTGGCGCTGGCCCGTGCGCGCACCCTGCTGCAAGACCTGGGCCACTGGGCGCGCGACATGGAGGCCGCCAGCGCAGGCCGCGCGGCGCACCTGCAGGTCGGCGTGATCCCGTTCGTGCCGGGGCGCCTGCTGGCTGCGGCCATCGGCCAGACGCGGCCCCGCGGCCTGCGCGCCACGGTCAGCATCCACGAAGGCACCAGCGACCACCTGCTGCAGCGCCTGCGCGGGCACGAACTCGACTGCGTGATCGGCCGCACCTCCGCCGTGCTCGACATGCACGGGCTGGTGCACGAGGTGCTCTACCACCAGGAGCCGCGCCTCATCGCCCACCGCCGCCTGTCGGCGCGCCTGGCCCGCAAGCCCCTGGCCTGGGCCGAGCTGGCGGACCTGGACTGGGTGCTGGGCGCGCGCCAGACGCCCATGCGCGAGCAGATCACCGACTTTTTCCTGCGCGCGGGCGTGGTGCCGCCGCAGCCGTATGTGGAAAGCCTGTCGTCCAAGGTGATCGGCGAACTGGTGGCGGCCAGCGAGCGGGCCGTGTCCATCGTGCCGGCCGACATTGCCCAGGAGCTCGTGCGCATCGCCGGCGTGGCCATCGTGCCGCACCGCTTTGGCTGGACGCTGCCGCCCATCACGCTGTTCCAGCGCCAGCGGGACGCGCAGCATGCCGAGGTGGCGCAGTTTGCACAGGCGCTGCGCGAGGCGGCCACGGCGTTCACGGCCGAGCAGGCCTGAGGGTTCGAGCCCCTCCGGCCGATCCTCTCAGAACCTGTTCAAAATCTTTTCGAGGATCGCATTGGAGTGCAATCGGGAAGAGTGGATGCTTCGGATGCGCCGCATGGGCTCATGCCCATGCAAGCAGCCGGGGCTTCGAATCGCCCGATTTCACTCCAACCCTTCGGGCAAGTGCCTTGCCGGGAGGTCTGCGGCGTTGCGGCGCTTGCCGATAGCACGGGCTATCGGCTGCGCACCGCGCCTTGCATTCCCTCCCGGCAAGGCGCTTGTGCGACCCCGAAAAGATCTTGAACAGGTTCTCAATACAACGTCGCCTGCTGCCGCGTTGGCAGCTCCTTGTCATACGCCGCGCCATCGAATGCACCGTGCGTGATGGACGCAAGGATGGCGCCGGGCGTCGGCACCGGGCGCGAGGTGCCAGGCGGCACGGCATCCCACAGGCGCGAGCGCTGGATGGCGCGGGCGCACTGAAAGAACACCGTCTCCACATCGACCACGACCACGCACTTGGGCGGCTGCCCGTTCACGACGAAGCGCGCGAGCAGATCGGGCGCCACGCTGATGCGGGCGCGGCCGTTCACGCGCAGGGTTTCACCCACGCCGGGGATGAGAAAGAGCAGCGCCACGCGCGGATCGGCCACGATGTTGCGCAGGCTGTCGGCGCGGTTGTTGCCCCGACGCTCGGGCAGCAGCAGGGTTTTATCGTCCTGCAGCTGGACGAAGCCCGGAGGGTCGCCACGCGGCGATGCATCGAGCCCACCCGGGCCGGTGGTGGCCAGCACCGCGAACGGCGAGGCCTCGATCATGGCGCGGTAGGCCGGGTGCACGTGGGGTACCTCCTTGTGCAGGGAGGCATCGCTGAGGACCCCCAGCAGTGCATCCAGGCGCACAAGGGTGTCAATGGCGTACTCGTCGCGGGGCGTGGTCATGGCGGTTTCTCTTTCGGGGGAGGACAAGGGACAGGCCATGGTGCGGCACGGCTGCCACACTGACAAACGACATTCCCGCCCGGCATGCGTGACAAAACCGCACGCATGCAGCCCTGCAAGCCCCAGAATCTGCCCCGCTCCCTGTCCCAGGGGTTTTCGCGGCAGTTGCGGCGGATGCAGGCCACGTCGCGTGGGCCGGCAGTACCTTGGACTGCGCGCACCCCCGCGCAGCGGCAGGCTGCGCGCAGCCCCGCAGGTCAGCGCGCGGGGCGCAGCTTGACGCCGGGGAAATCCACCGGCACCGCGAGCGCCACGTTCACGTAGTTGGTGAACAGATTGAGCGCCACATGGGCGACGATCTCGACGATGTGCTCGTCGCTCAAGCCGTGGCCTCGCAGCGCCTGCACGTCGGCGGCATCGACCTGGCCGCGTCCGTTGACCAGTTGGAGCGCAAAGCGCAGCACGGCAGCGGTGCGCGGGTCGGCCGATTCGCCCGACTGCGCGGCGGCCAGGTCATCGCCGCTCACGCCCGCCTTGCGGCCCAGCGCCGTGTGGGCGGCCAGGCAGTAGTCGCAGGCATTGCGGTTGGCCACGGCCACGGCGATCTGCTCGCCCAGCGCAGCGCCAATCACGCCGCCACCCAGCGCGCCAAAGGCGGACCACATGCTTTGCAGCGCGGCGGGCGAGTTGGCCACCGCGCGGAACATGTGGGGCGTGGCGCCGAAGGCGCCGTGGATCTGGTCGAGCACCGTGCGCACCGGGCCGGTGGCGGTGGTGCGGTCCACAAGGGCAACGCGGGCAGTGGAGAGGGCGGTAGCGGACATGGTGTTTTCCTTGAAAGTGTTGGCAGGTTGGGTGACCGGCGCCGTTGTGAAGGCCGGGTGCTGAAACACAGCACCTCTGCAGTGTCTTGGGTGGCGTTGCACAATTTGGCATGAATAATCCATAATTCATACCAAATCATCCAAACACCATGAATGCCCTAGACAACTGCACCATGCCCTTGCCAACACCGGCGCCGGCACCCGTGCCGTTTGACCGGTTGTCGTCGCTGCTGGAGCGCTTTCGGGTGCGCGCCCATCTGTTCCACAGTGGGCCGCTGTGCGGCGTCACGCACTTTGCGGCGGCGCCCGGGCGTGGCTTTCTGCATGTGCTGCGGCACGGGGAAATGGTGGTCACCCACCAGCCCCAGGCGGGCCCACCGGAGCGGCTGGAGGTGCGCGAGCCCAGCCTGCTCTTCTATGCCCGGCCGCTGGAGCACTTCTTCCACAACGCGCCCACCGAGGGCTCGGACTTCACCTGCGCCGCACTGGACTTTGACGGCGGCGCCAGCCACCCGCTGGCCCGCGCCCTGCCCCCGCTGGTGCTGCTGCCCCTGGGCAAGGTGGACGGGCTGCAGCAGTCCCTGGACTTGCTGTTTGCCGAAACCGACCGCCTGCGCTGCGGGCACCGCGTGCTGGCCGACCGGCTCTTTGAAGTGGTGCTGCTCCAGCTGTTGCGCTGGCTGCTAGACCACCCCCAGGAGGCAGCCATGCCACCGGGCCTGCTCACGGGCCTGGCCGACTCGCCCCTGGCCCGCGCCCTCACCGCCCTGCACGATGCCCCGGGCCAGCCCTGGAGCCTGGCGCAGATGGCGGCGCAGGCGGGCATGTCGCGCAGCGCGTTTGCTGCGCGCTTCAAGGCGGTGGTGGGCGACACCCCCGCCGACTACCTGGCGCACTGGCGGCTGACGCTGGCGCAGGCCCATCTGCGCAACGGCCGGTCGTTGAAGTCGATTGCCAACGAGCTGGGTTATGCAAACCCCTCGGCGCTGTCGCGCGTGTTTGCGCAGAAGCTGGGCATGTCGCCCCGGGTCTGGCTGGAGGGCCTTGCCGCATAGCCAGCGGGCAAAGCCGATCCCCCTGCCCACCTCGACGCGGAGACCACGGGCCGCCACAATGTCCTGCGCCTGCCGCAAAGCACTTTTTTTAGATTAAAACAGGCCCTGGCGCTTGTACTGATTGCTCAAGCAGCTATTTAATTGATAGCAAAAATTCGCAAATGGATCAGCTGCCGGAAAGGATGCACGCCATGAACGCCGCTCTCACCCAACTGGCTGCCGACTGTGGGCTGGCCAGCGACGCCCAGACCCCGCTGCGCCTCGCGTTTGGCCTGGCCTGTGTGCAGCGCGTGCGCCACCTGCTGGAAGACCCGGAGGCCATCGCGGGCCTGGACACCCTGGCCGCGTTCACGGCAGGCACGGTGGATGCCGCCACGTTGGCCAACGCAGCCGCCCGGCTCAAGGAAGTGGCCTCGCACCACCGGGGCTCGCAGTCGCTGGACGGATCGGCCCATGCCGCCGTGTCTGCCACCTACGCCGTGGCCAACGCGCTGGCGGGCCGGGCGCTGGAGGCCGCCAGCTACGCGGCCTATGCCACGGTGTATGCGTATGGGGGGTATGCGGTGCAAGACCTCTCGGCCTTCGAGCCGGAGCACCGGTGGCAGGTGCTGGCCCTGCAGCGGCTGCTGGGCGATGCACCGCCCGAACAGTCGCCAAAGCCCGTTGCCGCCAGCCAGCCCCGCGCATGAGCCGCCAGCAGATTCCCGCCGCCCTGGCCGCCCCGCTGCGCGTGATCCTGGAGGCCGAGCTGGCGCGGGGCAACACTATCGACGAGGTGGCGGACTGGCCGCCCCAGTGCGAGCTGCTCGTCATCCTGCGCCGCCCGTTCGCAGCAGCCTACCCGACCGGGCCTGGCGTGGAATTCACCGCCATCGAAGACCGGCACTACTGGAAGTCCGAATACAACCTGGATGGCGGCCGGCAGACGCTGGCGTGCGGTTTTGGCTGAGCCGGATGATCAGACGTCGATGGCCGCCGCCGACCCCGCCAGCTTGCGCAGCTCGAACTTCTGGATCTTGCCCGTGCTGGTCTTTGGCAGATCGCCAAACACCACGGCGCGGGGCACCTTGAAGCCCGCCAGGTGCTTCTTGCAATGCGCCACGATGTCTTCGGCCGTGGCCGTGGCCCCGGCCTTCAGCTCGACGAAGGCACACGGCGTTTCGCCCCACTTCGCATCGGGCTTGGCCACCACGGCGGCGGCCAGCACGTCGGGGTGGCGGTAGAGCACGTCTTCGACCTCGATGGACGAGATGTTCTCGCCGCCCGAGATGATGATGTCCTTGCTGCGGTCCTTGATCTTGATGTAGCCGTCGGGGTACTGCACGGCCAGATCGCCGCTGTGGAACCAACCGCCCGCAAACGCCTCGTCGGTGGCCTTGGGGTTCTTGAGGTAGCCCTTCATGGCGATGTTGCCCTTGAACATGATCTCGCCCATGGTTTCGCCGTCCTGCGGCACGGGCAGCATGGTCTCCGGGTCCAGCACGCGCACGTCGCGCTCCAGGTGGTAGCGCACGCCCTGGCGGGCATTGAGGCGGGCGCGTTCGCCGATGTCGAGCGCGTCCCAGGCCTCGTGTTTGGCGCACACGGTGGCGGGGCCGTAGACCTCGGTCAGGCCGTACACGTGGGTCAGGTCGAACCCCATCTTCTCCATGCCCTCGATCATCGAGGCCGGGGGCGCAGCGCCCGCCACCATGGCCTTGACGCCCCCTTGTGCAAGGCTCTGCACACCGGACTTCATTGCATCCGGCGCATTGACCAGCAGGCCGTGCACGATGGGCGCGCCGCAGTAGTGGGTCACGCCATGCTGGCGGATCGCGTCGAAGATGGCCTGGGCGTCCACACGCCGCAGGCAGACGTTGACGCCCGCGCGGGCCGCGATGGTCCAGGGAAAGCACCAGCCGTTGCAGTGGAACATGGGCAAGGTCCACAGGTACACGGCGTGCTTGGGCATGTCCCACTCCAGCACGTTGCTGATGGCGTTGCTGGCCGCGCCCCGGTGGTGGTAGACCACGCCCTTGGGGTTGCCGGTGGTGCCACTGGTATAGTTGAGCGCAATCGCGTCCCACTCGTCGTCGGGCAGCCTCCAGGCAAAAGTCGGGTCACCCATGGCGACAAAGGCTTCGTAGTCCGTGCCGCCCAGGCTCTGCGCGGCAGGGCCGTACAGCGCGTCCTGCACCTCGATCACGCGGATGGGCGTGGTGCCAGTGCGCACGGCCAGCGCCTTGGCCATGGTGCCAGTGAACTCGGGGTCCACGATGACGGCCTTGGCCTCGCCGTGGTCGAGCATGAAGGCAATGGCCTCGGGGTCCAGCCGGGTGTTGAGCGCATTGAGCACGGCGCCTGCCATGGGCACGCCAAAGTGTGCCTCCACCATGGGTGGGGTGTTGGGCAGCATGACGGCCACCGTGTCGTTCTTGCCGATGCCTGCCTGCACCAGGGCACTGGCCAGCTGGCGGCAGCGCGCGTAGGTTGCCCCCCAGGTCTGGCGCAGCGGGCCATGCACGATGGCCAGGCGGTCGGGGTAGACCTCGGCCGTGCGCTCGATGAACGACAGGGGGGACAAGGCAGCGAAGTTGGCTTCGGTGCGAGGCAGGTGCTGGTCAAAGATCGAGGTCATGGGTGGCGGATGTGGGTAAACAGATCACAGACTACCGCCCCAGGCTGACTCAAACCCTTCGGCGGCGACTCTGCTTGACACGGTACATCGCCGCGTCGGCGCTGGCCAGCAGCGTGTGCGCATCCTGGGCATCGCGCGGGAACAGGCCCACGCCAATGCTGGCACGCATGGGCAGCGGCTGGCCTTCGATCTGCAGCGGGGTCTCGAAAGCAAGCTCCAGCTTGGCGGCGATCTGCAAAGCGGCGTCCTCGGAATCCACGTTTTCGCACAGCACGGTGAACTCGTCGCCCGCGAGCCGGGCCACGGTGTCGGCCTGGCGCACGGCACCCACGATGGTGCGGGCCACGGCCTGCAGCACCTGATCGCCCACGGCATGGCCCCATGCGTCGTTGACGGCCTTGAAATCGTCCATATCCACAAACAGCAGGGCACAGTCCCGTCCGCTGCGGCGCGACAGCTCCAGCGCCTGCGCCAGGCGCTGCTCGAACATGCGGCGATTGGGCAGGCCGGTGAGCGCATCGTGGTGCGCCAGATGGGCCATGGCATCGCGGCTGGCGTTGAGCTCCGTCATCTGGCGGCTGATCTGCTGCTCCATGTCCTGAAAGCTGCGCGCCAGCTCGCCCACCTCATCCTCGCGCTGCACGGGCAGCACATCGTGCGAGCGGCCCTGCGTCAGAGCCTGCGTGGCCCGCACCATGGTCTTGAGCGGCTGCGTGACCACGCGCGACACCCACCCCGCCAGTACCACGCCTATAGCGCTCAACACGAGCAGCATCTTGAGGATGCTGTTGCCCAGATTCACCACCTCCCCCTGCACCGCAGCCAGCGGCTGCGAGAGCCCCACCACCATGAACCGCTCTTCTCCCTGGCGCCCGAAAGGCATGCGCACGAACGAGAAGACACGGGCCTCGTCATCGTCAGTGCCAGGCTGGCTGAGGACCACCTCTTCCTGGCGGCCCTCGACCAGTGCAGCCACGGGCGCAAAGCTGTCCTGGATCAGGATCCGTTGGCCCCGGTCGAACCCGAAGGCCTGGCTGGCGTCCGGGTGCACCAGAAAGTCGCCCCAGCGGTTGCTGAGGAAGAAGCCATAGGGCGCGGGCAATGCCGTGTTGAAATTGCGCAAAAACTGCTGCGCCGCCACACGCACCACCACCACGCCACGCACCTGCCCCCCCCGCACCACGGGCGAGGCCATGCTGAACACGGGCAGCGGTTCGGCATCGGCAGCGCCTTCGTGGTTGATGCCGAACTCCGACACGTAGACCTCGCCCGGCGCCAGCGCCAGGGTTTCAAACACAAAGGGGAAGTGGGCCTTCTCCTGCAGTTCTTCCTCGCTGGCACGTATCCAGGCATCGCCCCTGCGGTCAATACGCACCAGCTCCAGGCCAAAGTCCTGCACACCGATGAAGCGGATCTGCTGGTAGCTCGGGTGGGTGATCAGGCTGGCCCGGAATACATCGGCCAGCACGTTCTTGTCCTGCTCGATGGCCGCCACACTGGCCAGAAAGGCCGTATCGCGCGACACGGTGCCGAAACCGGCCTGCATGTGGCGCGCCAGCACCTGCGTGGTGGCCAGCAGCGACTGTTCGGCCCGCCCCTGCAGGCGTACCCGGCTGGAATCAAAGGTGTAGTAGCCCGCCAGAACGGCCGCAAAGACACTGAAGGACGCGAGCAGCACCCCCAGCCGCAGCGCAATGCCCCATTTCATGCGGGTTTTCATGGTTCAGAACCGGTTCGGTCGGTCGCCCGACAGGATGCGCTGCCACAGTTGTGCACGGCGGGCCTCATCTTCCACGGGCTCCAGCCACACGATGGCGCCCGCAGGGGCATCGTCCGACAGCGCGGGCGGCTCGTCGAGCGTGTTGGCCAGCCCCTGGCGCCGGGTCAACTCGCGGCTGACGGAAGGATCGAGCATGTAGTTGATCCACTCGGTGGCCAGCGCCACCTGGGTGGACCGGCGGGTGATGGCCCAGCAGTCCAGCCAGGCCAGCGCGCCTTCGCGCGGCACCACATAACCCACATCCAACCCCGCATCCCGCAATTGCTTGAGCTGCTGCTGGCCGTAGTTGGCATGCATGACCGCGATGCGGTGTTTGCGAAACAGCTCCAGCGACTCTTCGGGCAGGCTGTAAAACGAGCGCACGTTGCGGCGCAAGGCCACCAGCTCCTTCGCCAGAGGTCCAAACTGCGCAGCGGGGATCTGGAACGGCGGGAGCCCCCGGTGCATCGCCGCCAGGGAAAAGCCATGGCTGCTGCCATCAAACGCCAGCACGCGGCCCCGCCAGCGGGGGTCCCACAGCACGGCGATGGAGTTGGGGGGCGTGCTGATCTGCTGGCGGTCGTAGATGAGCCCCATCTCGGAATAGGTGTAGGGCATCGCGTACACGTCCGTGCCCTGGGCAATGCCCGCGATGGCATGCAGTTGCCGAAAGCGTGGCAGCTGGCGCCCGGTGTTTGGAATGTTGTGTATGGGCAACGGTGCAAGCAGGCGGCGGGCCACCAGCCGCGAAATTTCGGCCGTGTTGGCGGCCACCAGGTCAAAACCGGCCCCCTGTGGGTTGGCCAGCTTGGCACGCAACACGTCGTCAGAAGCGACGGTGGTGATCTCCACCTTGGCGCCATGGCGCTTCTCGAACACCGCCACGATATCGGGGTCGGCATACCCAGGCCAGGACAGCACACGCAGCACCGGCGCCGCCTGCGCGGCCGTTGGCCACAGGCCTGCCGCCGCCAGCGGCAGCAGCACAGCCACATCCCGGCGCCGCAGCATGTGCTGCGCCGAAGTGCCCGTCCCACCCACCGCCTGCTGCCGCCACGTGACTGCCATACCGAAAGCCCCGCTTCTGCAATATCTGGTAACAAATAGTTTACGCGGACAATAGGCGGTGTGACGATCCCACAGTCTTTCATTCAGGAACTGCTCGCCCGCGTCGACGTGGTCGACATCGTGGGCCGCTACGTGCAGCTGAAGAAAGGCGGCGCCAATTTCATGGGGCTATGCCCCTTCCACGGCGAAAAATCTCCGTCTTTCAGCGTCAGCCCCGCCAAGCAGTTCTATCACTGCTTTGGCTGCGGCCAAAACGGCAACGCCATCAGCTTCTTGATGGAGCACGCGGGCATGGGCTTCGTCGAGGCGGTGCAGGACCTGGCCCAGCAGGTGGGCCTGCAGGTGCCCGACGACGACATCTCTCCCCAGGAGAAAGAGCGCGCCGCCGCCGCGCGCCAGAAGCAGGCCACGCTGACCGATGTGCTGGAGAAGGCGGGCGATGCCTACCGCCGCCAGTTGCGCGAGTCGCAGCGCGCCATTGCCTATTTCAAGGCCCGGGGCGTTTCGGGTGCGGTGGCCAAGCGCTACGGCCTGGGCTATGCCCCCGAAGGCTGGCGCAGCCTGGCCAGCGTGTTCCCGCACTACGACGACCCGCTGCTGGAAGAAAGCGGCCTGGTCATCGTGGGCGAAGACGGGCAGGACAAGCGCTATGACCGCTTTCGCGACCGGGTGATGTTCCCCATCCGCAACGTCAAGGGCGAATGCATCGGCTTTGGCGGCCGCGTGCTGGGCGACGACAAGCCCAAATACCTGAACTCTCCCGAAACCCCTGTGTTCCACAAGGGCCGCGAGCTGTACGGCCTGTTCGAGGCCCGTACCCCCATCCGCGAGCATGGCTACGCGCTGGTCACCGAAGGCTACATGGATGTGGTGGCGCTGGCGCAGCTGGGCTTTCCGAACGCGGTGGCCACGCTGGGCACGGCCTGCACGCCCGAGCATGTACAAAAACTGCTGCGCTTTACCGAATCGGTGGTGTTCAGCTTCGACGGAGACGCCGCCGGCCGGCGCGCCGCGCGCAAGGCGCTGGACGGCGCCCTGCCCCACGCCACCGACACGCGCAGCATCAAGTTTCTGTTTCTGCCGGCCGAGCACGACCCGGACAGCTTCATCCGCGAGCACGGCACCGATGCCTTTGCCCGGCACGTGAGCGAGGCTGTGCCGCTCAGCCGCTTCCTGGTCGAATCGGCCAGCGACGGCTGCGACCTGGCCACGGCCGAGGGCCGCGCCCACATGGCCAGCAACGCGCGCCCGTTGTGGTCAGCCCTGCCCGACGGCGTGCTCAAGCGCCAGGTGCTGGGCGAGCTGGCGGACCTGACCCAGCTCAAGGCGCAGGACCTGGCAGACCTGTGGGGCCAGGCCACGGCGCGCGAGGCACCGCGGTCCTCCTACTCCGGCCACACCAGCGCAGGTAGTGCGCCAGCCCGGCAGGCCCCCGCTGCCTATGATCACGAGCCGCCGTCCTGGGACGCCCCGCCCGACGCCGGCACATGGCCGCCGCAGGGGGAACCGGGCGGAGGATATGACGGCGGTGGCAACGGGAGCGGTGGCCATGGCAGCAGCTACGGCAACAAGCCCCCGTTCCGCAAGGGCGGCGACTGGAAGAGCAACTGGAAAAAAAGGGACAAGGACGCCCCCTGGCCACCCCAGCCCCGCCTGCCACGCACGCCCACCGCCAGTCGCACCGACCATGCCGCGCGCCTGCTGCTGTCGCATATGGCCTTTCTGGAAGAGCTGACCCACGACGACCACGCAACCCTGTGTGCGCTGCAACCACCCCACGGCCCGCTTTTTGGCTGGCTGGAGGCGCAGTTTCACGAACACGGCCCCCTGGCCTGGGCCGTGCTGCGCGAGAGCCTGCGCGAGCACGAGTGCGAGGCGCTGGCCGTGAAGGTGATGACGGGCTCGCACGCCCAAACCGAAGGCGACCTGCAGGAGCTGCGCACGGAACTGCGGGACCTGCTCAGCCGCATGCAGATCGAAGACATCGAGGAGCAGCAAAAACTGCTGATGCTGCAAGCCGCCACGGACCCGACCGCCCTGGAGCGCTACCGTGCGCTGGAACAAAAACGCAGGGTTTTGCTGGGAGTGGCTGTCAAGGCCGCTTGAAATCCCATCAAGCGGTATAATGTAGGGTTAGTTAGCGGCAAGAGCGACAGCAGCACCTCCGAACCGGGCCACCGTGACAAACGCGCACAACCAGCCCAACCATCGCAAGGACTGCACACCAAATGATCGCCCAGACATCTTGCCCCTGAGGGCCTCCCCTCAAAGCGCGAAGCCCTTGTAGCTTTGCGTTGCCACCCGCGCCGGGACCTGAGGCGCTTGCGTTTTCTTTGTGTCCGTTTTTGATCCTGAGGTTGTTCCATGCCCGCTCAAAAGTCCGCGAAGCCATCCAAGTCTGCTCCAGGCCCTGCCGCAAAGGCTGTCTCCAAAACCGCTGCCAAAGCCCCGGCCAAGGCTGCTCCGAAAAAAGCCGCCGCCGCGCCCGCCCCGGTTGCCAAGAAAGTGAAAACTGTGCCTGTGAAAAGTTCTGCCGAGCTGACAAAAGCTGCTGATGAATTGCTGAAGAAGAAGCCCGCAACCGCCAAGGCGGCCGCATCGGACGACGACGAGACCCCCAAGAAGCGCCCCGGCCGTCCTGCCAAGGCCGCAGGTGCCGCAGACGCCAAGGCTGCCCCCGCCAAACGTGGCCGCAAGCCCAAGGCTGCGGCTGCTGGTGGTGACGAAGGCGGCGACGATACCGACCTGTCCGACATCGAAGCCGACCTGGAAGGTGAAGTCGAAGAGACCACCGAAACCGCAGCCACGGTCGAGAAGGTCAAGCCCCTGCGCATGAAGATCAGCAAGGCGAAGGAACGCGCCTTGATGAAGGAATTCGGCCTGGACGAGACCGTCCTGTCCGAAGAAGACATGGCCAAGCGCCGTGCGCGCCTGAAGGCACTGATCAAGCTGGGCAAGACCCGCGGCTACCTCACGCACGTTGAAATCAACGACCACTTGCCCGACAAGCTGGTCGACGCCGAAACCCTCGAAGCCGTCATCACCACGCTGAACGACCTGGGCGTGGCGGTGTACGAGCAGACGCCCGACGCCGAAGCGCTGATCATCACGGACAACGCCCCCGCCGGCGCCACCGAAGAAGAAGCCGAAGAAGCCGCCGAAGCCGCCCTGTCCACCGTGGACTCGGAATTCGGCCGTACCACCGACCCGGTTCGCATGTACATGCGTGAAATGGGCACCGTGGAGCTGCTGACCCGCGAAGGCGAAATCGAGATCGCCAAGCGCATCGAAGGCGGGCTGATGGCCATGATGGAGGCGATCAGCGCATCGCCCGCCACCATCGCCGAGATCCTGAACATGGGCGAAGACATCCGCGAGGGAAAGGTCGTCATCTCGACCATCGTGGACGGCTTCTCCAACCCCAACGAGGCCGACGACTATGTGGCCGAAGAAGACTTCGACGAATTCGACGAAGCCGATGACGACGACGGCAAAGGCGGCTCCAAGGCGCTGACCAAGAAGCTCGAAGAACTCAAGAAGCAGGCGCTGGAGCGCTTTGACAAGCTGCGCGAGCTGTTCGAAAAAGTGCACAAGGTGTACGACAAGGAAGGCTACGGCACGCCCGCCTACGTCAAGGCGCAAGCCGCTTTGTCGGCCGAGCTGATGACCATCCGCTTCACCGCCAAGACCATCGAGAAGCTGTGCGACATGGTGCGCGGTCAGGTGGACGACGTGCGCAAGAAGGAGCGCGAGCTGCGCCGCATCATCGTGGACAAGTGCGGCATGCCGCAGGAAACCTTCATCAAGGACTTCCCGCCCAACCTCTTGAACCTGCAGTGGGTCGAGAAGCAGGCCAACGCCGGCAAGCCCTGGTCGTCCATCATTGCGCGCAACATCCCGCCCATCCAGGACCTGCAGCAAAAGCTGATGGACCTGCAGTCGCGCGTGGTGGTGCCGCTGACCGAGCTCAAGGGCATCAACAAGCGCATGAACGAGGGTGAAGCCACCTCGCGCGATGCCAAGAAGGAAATGATCGAGGCCAACCTGCGCCTCGTGATCTCCATCGCCAAGAAGTACACGAACCGCGGCCTGCAGTTCCTCGATCTGATCCAGGAAGGCAACATCGGCCTGATGAAGGCGGTGGACAAGTTCGAATACCGCCGCGGCTACAAGTTCTCGACCTACGCCACGTGGTGGATCCGCCAGGCCATCACCCGCTCGATCGCCGACCAGGCGCGCACCATCCGCATCCCGGTGCACATGATCGAGACGATCAACAAGATGAACCGCATCAGCCGCCAGCACTTGCAAGAGTTCGGCTTCGAGCCCGATGCGTCCATCCTGGCGGCCAAGATGGAGATCCCGGAAGACAAGATCCGCAAGATCATGAAGATCGCCAAGGAGCCGATCTCCATGGAAACGCCGATCGGCGACGACGACGACAGCCACCTGGGCGATTTCATCGAGGACGGTGCCAACACCGCCCCCATCGAAGCCGCGATGCAGGCCGGCCTGCGCGACGTGGTCAAGGACATCCTGGATGGCCTCACGCCCCGCGAAGCCAAGGTGCTGCGCATGCGCTTCGGTATCGAGATGACCAGCGACCACACGCTGGAAGAAGTGGGCAAGCAGTTTGACGTGACCCGCGAACGCATCCGCCAGATTGAAGCCAAGGCGCTGCGCAAATTGAAGCACCCCTCGCGCTCGGACAAGCTGCGCAGCTTCATCGACTCGCTGTAATTCCGGCGCTGCCCACGACACGCTGAATCCATACAGCCGTTCAGCCCGACGTCCTGCCCCGCCATTGCGGAGCAGGGCGTTTTTCATGGCGGGCCACGCGGGCCGGGCGTGTTTACCCTGATACTCTCGACAGCAGACTGACAGCTTGGATGGTGACCATTGCCATCACATTCCATCAAGAATGGGGAGACTTCCATGCAGCAGTATCCACCGCCCCTTCTGGGAGTCTGTCGGACTTGGAGTGTCGAACGCGAAAACCGTAGGTTTCACCAAAATTGGCCACAGCGAGGACAGTTTTTTGCCGGATTTGCATCCCCATAGCCCGGCTATGGGGCAAAAAGACGATGGAAAAATGGACCGCTGCGGTCAATTTTCAGCCGACGATTTCTAAGTCCGACAGGCTCCTGGAAACGGTTGCGCAACGAAGTCGGCCGTGCTGTCCGGTTGCGTGAAGGACATGCTTCCCATCCCTGTGTTTTCACGAGGTACACCATGACCCCCATTGACCGCCGCAAGGCACTCGCCCACGCTGTGCTCGCAGCAACGGCGTGGACCACATTCACCCCGGCCGCCTGGTCACAAGCCAACCCCACGGCAGGCCGTGCCGCTCCAGCCAAGCTCCCCAAACTGGCGGGCACCCTGCGCATCGTGATCCCCGCCAACCCGGGCGGTGGCTGGGACCAGACGGGCCGGGCGCTGGGCGCAGCCCTCGCCGCCGTGGGTGCGGCGGACCAGATTGAGTACGAAAACATCGGCGGCAAGGGCGGAACCATTGGCCTGGCCAAGTACGCCGAGAAATACGGCAACGATGCCAACACCCTGCTGATGGGCGGCATGGTGATGGTGGGCGCAGTGGCGCTGCAAAAGCCCGCTGTGGACATGACCCACATACAACCCCTGGCACGGCTCACCAGTGACTACCTGGTGGCAGCCGTGGCAGCCAAGTCCCCCATCAAGAACACCAAGGATCTGGCCGACGCCATGCGCGCCGACCTGCGCGCCCTGCCGGTGGCCGGCGGCTCGGCTGGCGGGGTGGACCACATCTTCGCCGGGGTGCTGGCCCGAGCATCCAAGGCCAAGCCAGAAGACCTGGTCTACAAGCCTTTCCCCGGCGGCTCCGAAGTGGTGGATGCCCTGGTGTCTGGCAGTGCGGCCATGGGGCTGTCGGGCTACAGCGAATTCAGCGATGCGATTGCGGCGGGCAAGCTGCGCGCCATCGGGGTGTCGTCCCGCCGCAGCGCCTTCGGCCTGCCCTCCTTTCGCGAGCAGGGGCTGGACGCCACCATGGCCAACTGGCGGGGCGTGTTCACCGGCAAGGGGGTGCCAGCCTCCCGCATGGCCGAGATGCTGGCCGCCGTGGAGGCCGCCACCGCCCATGAATCCTGGCTGCGCACGCTCAAAAGCAATCGTTGGGAACCCTCTTGGCTGACGGGCAAGGATTTGGCAGAGTTCATGGAACTGGACCTCACCACGGCGCGCGTCATGGTGTACCTGCTCAAGCTGAAGGCTTGAACCACTCCCTGAGTCGCTTCGCGCTGCTGCGCTTGTTCACTCCAGGGGAATTCCGCCTCTAAGGAGCCGCTGATGAAAATGTCCAACCACTCCATCGGCGCACGCATGGCGACCGCGCTGGGCCTGGTGCTTGCGCTGCTGCTGGGCGCCGCGCTGTTCGGCATCGCGGCCCTGTACCGCAGCCTGGGGACCTACGAGACCACGGTGCAGGAGCGCGTAGCCCAGGAACGCGCGGTGAGCCGTATGGAAAATGAGTTCAAGACCCAGGTGCAGGAGTGGAAAAACACCCTGCTGCGGGGTGAGGATTCGCGCAAGCGCGAGCTGCACTGGGCGGCGTTCCAGGCCAGTGAGAAGCGCGTGGCCGACGCCGCCAAGGCGCTGGAACCCCAACTGACCGACGCCCAGGAAAAGGCGGCGCTGCAGAAATTCACCCAGGCCCACGCCCAGATGGCGCAGGGCTACCGCAAGGGTTTTGAAGTGTTCCAGTCGCTCGGCTTCGTGCCCTCTGCGGGTGACGCGGACGTGGCCGACATCGACCAGGGCCCTGCCAAGCTGCTCACCGCACTGAGCGAGCAGGTGGCCGCCAGCAGTGCGGCCATTGCCGAACAGGCGGCGCTGAATGCGCGGCGTGCACTCATCAGCAGCCTGGTGGCACTGGCACTGGTCACCGCCCTGGGCGGCTGCGCGGGCTGGCTGCTCACGCGGTCGGTGGTGCGCCCGCTGCGGGTAGCGGTCTCGGTGGCGAACAAGGTGGCGGCGGGCGATCTGACCACGACCATTCTGGTCGACGGCAAGGACGAACCCGCGCGGCTGCTGGAAGCCCTGCGCACCATGCAGGAAAACCTGGAAAACGTGGTGTCGGGCGTGCGCAGCAACGCCGAGGGCGTGGCCAGTGCCAGCGCCGAAATTGCCCAAGGGAACGTGGACCTGAGCATGCGCACCGAAGAGCAGGCATCGTCGCTGGACGAAACCACGTCTTCGATGCAGCAGCTGCAGGCCACCGTGCAGCAGAACGCATCCAACGCCCAACGCGCCAGCGAGCTGGCCCGCAATGGCGCATCGGTGGCCCAGCGCGGGGGCGACGTGGTGACGCAGATGGTGACGGTGGTCCAGGGTATCCAGGACAGCTCGCGCCGCATTTCCGACATCATTGGCGTTATCGACAGCATCGCTTTTCAGACCAACATCCTGGCGCTCAACGCCGCCGTAGAGGCTGCGCGCGCAGGCGAGCAGGGGCGCGGCTTTGCCGTGGTGGCCAGCGAGGTGCGCAACCTGGCCACCCGCAGCGCCAGCGCCGCGCGCGAGATCAAGGCACTGATCCAGACGAGCGTGGAGCGCGTGCAGGCCGGCTCCGACCTCGCCCGCAATGCGGGCAGCACCATGGGCGAAGTCGTTTCCTCGATCCAGGGCGTGAGCACGCTCATGGACGAGATCAGCCAGGCCAGCGCCGCTCAGACCTCCGACATGCTGCGCGTCACCCAGGCCATTGTGCGCATGGACGAAACCACCCAGCAAAACGCCGCGCTGGTGGAAGAAAGTGCTGCCGCAGCCGGCAGCCTGAGCGGCCAGGCCCGCCAACTGGTGGAGGCCGTGGAGGTGTTCCGCCTGCGCGGCAGCCACCGCACCCTGGCACTGCCACCTGCGGCACATTGAATGCGTACCAGGGATGTACAAACCTGGTTGCTACATTTTATATAGCAACAAAACGATACCCAAAAAGCGCTAGGCACCAATTTTTTTAGTTTTCCAGTGCTGAAACGGAGGATCTCTCCCATCCATGGACCTGGGCACCGCCGACGAAACTGGCGCAGCCCAGGCGCAGGACGCCCGGCCAGGGCCCCCGCAGCGAAGCGAGAGCGGGGAAAGGCGCGCAGCGCCCCAGATATGGGGATGTTCTCTAATCTATCTTGAGCCCGGACTGCTTGACCAGCTTGGCCATGCGCGCCACTTCGGTCCGAAAGAAGGCCGTGGTCGCCTCAGGGGTGGTGCCTTGCAGCTGGTAGCCCTGCGCCAGCAAGGCATCTCGTGCCTCCGGCACCGCCAGGGTGGCACGCACCGCCTGGTACACCCGTTCCGTTTCCGCCTTGGGCAAGCCCGCCGGCCCCACCACGGCCACCCAGCCGTCCAATGCGTACTGCGCCAGCCCCTGTTCGGCGATGGTGGGCAGGTCGGGCAACAGCGCTGAGCGCGTGGTGGACGACAGCCCGATGGCCTTCAGCGTCCCAGCCTTCACATGCGGCACGGCCACGGCCACCGCGATGAACGCCAGCTGGATCTGCCCGCCCAGCACATCGGCCGTCAGCGGCCCCATGCCCCGGTAGGGAATGTGCTTGATGTCCACCTGCGCTTCGTGCACGAACATTTCCGCAGCAAGGTGCAGGATGGTCCCGTTGCCGGACGATCCATAGTTGAGCGCCCCGGGCTGCGCCTTGGCCAGCGCGATGAGTTCGCGCACGTTCCTCGCGGCCACCGAGGGATGTGCCACCAGCACGAAGGGCGTGGCGCCAATCACCGTGATGGGCGTGATGTCGTCCACCGCGTCGTAGGGAATGTTCTTGAACACGCTGGGGTTGACCACGTGGTTGTTGGACACCATGCCCAGCGCCGACCCGTCCTTGGTGCCCTTGACGATCATCGACGTACCAGTGATGCCCCCCGCGCCGGGAAAGTTCTCCACCACCACCGGGCGCCCCAGCGCCTTGCCCAGGCTGGGCCCCAAGGCGCGGGCCACGCCGTCCACCCCCGAGCCTGCGCTCACAGGCAGGATCATGCGGACCGGACGGTCGGCTGCCTGGGCCCAGGCAGCCGAGGGCACTGTTGCGCTACCGGCGAGGCTGGCCAGGGCAGCCAGCAGCGCGCTGCGCCGCCGCAGACCCGGGGGTTGCAACGGGCTTGCAGGGAGGAAGGCAGGGAGTGGGCTGTCGTGGTGCATGGCGTTTGTCTCCGTCGTTGTATTCATTCATCGAATGCCAGGCGCAGATCTCCACAGGGAGATGCCGGGTTCTTCAACCCGCTCAGGCCACGGCATGCTTTTGTTGCAGGGCCCGCACCTCTTCGGGTGTGTAGCCCAGCTCTTCCATCAGCGCTGCGGTGTGCTGCCCCAGCACCGGCGGCTGCAGGCGCACGCCCAGCCGCTTGCCATCCATGCGCAGCGGGAACAGCGTGGTGCGTGCGGTCTGCCCGGCCCGTTCGCCATCGGGCAGGGTGATGTCGGCCAGGCCCCCCGTGGCGTTCAGGTGCGGGTCGTCAAACAGCTGCTCGGGCCGTGAAATAGGTGCAAAGGGCAGCCCGTGTTTCTCAAAGACCGCCGCCAGCTCGGCAGCGCTGTAGGCAGCCAGGCGCTGGCGCAGGTCGGGCATCAGCGTGGCACGGGCGCGCACGCGGTCGTTGTTCGTGGCCAGTAGCGGGTGGGCCTTGAGGTCGGAAAACCCCATGGCGTCGCAAAAAGTGGTCCATTGCGCATCGCTCACCGCAGCCAGGAAAATCTGCTCGCCATCCTTCACGCTGAACACGTCGTACAGCGCCCACGACGAAATGCGGTCGGGCATGGGGGCCGCCGGTTTGCCGGTGACTGCGTACTGCATCATGTGCTGGCCGACCAGGAACACGTTGTTCTCGAACAGGGCGGAGTCCACCTCCTGCCCGCGCCCCGTGATGCCACGCTGCATGAGGGCCGCCATGGCACCGATGGCACCGAACATGCCGCCCATGATGTCGTTCACGCTGCTGCCGGCGCGCAACGGATCGCCCGGCCGCCCCGTCATGTAGGCCAGGCCTCCCATCATCTGCACCACCTCGTCGAGCGCCGTGCGGTGCTCGTACGGGCCAGGCAGAAAACCAGTGTGGTTCACATAGATGAGGCGCGGGTTCAGCGGGCTCAGGGCCGCGTAGTCCAGCCCGTACTTGGTCATCACGCCGGGTTTGAAGTTCTGCGCCACCACGTCGGCCGAGGCGGCCAGCTTGCGCGCCACCTCCAGCCCCTCGGGGCTGCGCAGGTCGAGTGCGATGCTCTTCTTGTTGCGGTTGAACATGGGGAAAAAGCCCGCGCCCGCGCCCAGCAGGTGGCGCGTGCGGTCGCCGTCCACGGGCTCGACCTTGATGACCTCGGCGCCCAGGTCGGCCAGCACCATGCCGCAGGTGGGGCCCATGACCATGTGGGTGAACTCCACCACACGCAGGCCTTCGAGCGGCAGGCGGGGGGACGAGGGTGCGGGTGGTGTGTCGTTCATGTTCGGAGAATGGATAAGAAGATCAGGCCGTTGCTGCCTCTCGCAGCACGGTGCGTGCGGCATTCTGCGGCAGCCCGGCCTGCCACAGCGTTCCGTGCAGGGTCTCGCCTTCCAGCCAGCCGGCCACGCGCTGGCGCAGCGCCAGCAACGCGGTCACGTCGATGCCGGTGGCAACGCCCATGCGCTCCAGCATGAACACCAGGTCCTCGGTGGTGACATTGCCGCTGGCGCCCGGCGCATGCGGGCAGCCGCCAATGCCGGCCAGGCAGGCGTCAAAACGCGTGATGCCCACCTGCCACGCGGCGTAGGCGTTGGCCAGCCCCATGCCACGGGTGTCGTGGAAATGCGCGCACCACAGGCGGTCGCCCACCAGCGCGCGGGCCTTCTCGAACAGGCGGGCCACCCAGGCCGGGTCGGCATAGCCCACGGTGTCGGCCAGGCTCACGCGGTCGGCCCCGGCATCCAGCAGGGCCTGCATCAGGCGCAGCACCTCACTCTCGGGCACCTCGCCCTGCAGCGTGCAGCCAAAGGCCGTGCCCACGCCCCCCTCGATCAGGCAGCGGCTGCCGCTGGCGTCGCGCAGCGCACGGATGCGGGCCACCTCGGCCACCACCGCATCGGGTGTCTTGCGCAGGTTGGCCAGGCTGTGGGCATGGCTGGCAGACAAGGGCACCACCATCAGGCCAGCACCACATTCGAGCGCGCGCTCGGCGCCTTTGTAGTTGGGCACCAGCACTGAGGCCAGCAGGCCCGGCAGGGTTTTGGCATGCGCCAGCACTTCGGCGGTGTCCGCCAGCTGGGGCAACAGGCGGGCGGGCACGAAGGAGCCCACTTCGATCTCGCGCTGGCCTGCAGCGTAGGCAGCGTTGATCCATTCGATCTTGTGCGCGGTGGACACCAGGGTGGCGATGCTCTGCAGGCCATCGCGCAAGCCCACTTCGCGCACCACGGCCCGAGCGGAGGCGCCATCGGGCGCGGCGTGGGTCGCGGGAAAAACAGAGAGTGTGCTCACAGGTCGTCTCCGGCTGGGTGTGTTCTTGGGGTCATTCTAGAAATTCCAGAAAGAATCAGAAAATACATCTCGGAAGCCATATGATTCCCAAACGGAATATCACACCCATTCCGTCGAAAGGGATGTCATGCGCGATCTCGACCTGCAAACCCTGCGGCTTTTTGCCGCCGTGTGCGAGCAGCGCAGCATTGCGCGCGTGGCCGAGCAGGAATCGATCGTTGGCTCGGCCATCAGCAAGCGGCTGGCCCAGCTGGAGGACACGGTGGGCACAGCTCTGCTGGTGCGCAAACGGCGCGGCGTGGTTCCGACCCCGGCGGGGGAAACGCTCCTGGAGCACGCGCGCACCATGCTGGCCAGCGTGGGCCAGATCGAGCGCGACATGGCCGCCTATGCCACCGGCACGCGGGGCCATGTGCGCATGCTGGTCACCGCGTCGGTCATGGCCGAATCGCTGGCCGACGATGTGGCAGCCTTTCTGCAAGACCCGGCGCACCGCGACATCCAGGTGAGCCTGGAGGAGCGCGTGAGCCCGGACGTGGTGCAGGGCATCCGCGACGGCAGCGCCTCCATCGGCATCTGCTGGGACGCGGCCGACCTCACGGGCCTGGAAACCTGCGCCTACCGCACCGACCACCTGGCCGTGGTGGCCCATGCGCTGCACCCGGCGGCCCAGCACCAGAGCGTGCGTTTTGCCGACGTGCTGGACCATGAGTTCGTCAGCATGCCCGCGCTGAGCGCGGTGCAGGTGCTGCTGGCGCGTGCTGCAGCCGTGGAGGGAAAAATGCTGGCGCACCGGGTGCTGGTGTCCAACTTCGACGCGGCCCTGCGGGTGGTGCGCGCCAACCTGGCCATCAGCGTCGTGCCGCGCGAAGTGGCCCTTCCCTTTGCGCAAACCGCCCCCGTTCGGGTGATTCCGCTGAGCGATCCATGGGCCCAGCGGCGTTTTGCCATCTGCTACCGCAGCGCCCAGATGCTGGCCCCCGCCGCACAGTTGCTGGTCAGCCACCTGGCGGGGCTGGGCCGCCAGGAATGACTGACTCCAACCGTGGCCCTGCTGCAACAGTTTGACTTGTAACACGGGTTTTTCGGGGCGTAGCGCATGTGTGGTGTGCGTTCTGAGCTACTAAACTTGTAGCAAAATGGGTTCCGCGCTATAGTCTCAGCGCATCAGCGGGCCCGGCATTCGCCCACCCGAATGAAAATTTGATCCAACACTTGCGCGAGGAGAAGCGTCCATGAGCTCCAAAGAAAATGCCGCCATCAACCAGTTGTTCGAGCGGCTCGAATGCCGTTACGCACTGCGCGTGCTGTGGGCCCTGAAGGACGGCCACCCCCAGACGTTCCGCCTGCTGCAGGACAGCGTGGGGGGCATCACCCCCAACACGCTCAACACCCGCATCAAGGAACTGCGCGAAGCCGGTTTTGTAGACCACGGCAGCGATGGTTACACCGTCACCCCTTCGGGCGCCGACCTGCTCAAGCGCCTGTCGGACGTGCAAGCCTTCGCCACCCGCTGGGTCGCTGGTCGCGCCAAAAAGGCCTGAAGCCACACCGCTGCTCCACCCTGGGAAAAGCCCCGCCGGACCTCCGAGCAGGGCTTTCGTTAAAATAGGGGTCAAAAATGCTTCTGACGCTTGTCTATCAAGCGCAGATAGCTATATTTTTAATAGCAAACAAGGAATTTCATCCATGGCATTGACCACCACCGCATCCGGCCTGCAATACGAAGACACCACCGTGGGCGAAGGCGCCGAAGCCACCAAGGGCCAGAACGTGTCGGTGCACTACACCGGCTGGCTGTACAACAACGGCGAGCAAGGTGCCAAGTTCGACTCCAGCCGCGACCGCAACGACCCCTTCGAGTTCTCGCTGGGCGGCGGCATGGTCATCAAGGGCTGGGACGAAGGCGTGCAGGGCATGAAGATCGGTGGCCAGCGCACCTTGATCATTCCTGCCGCCCTGGGCTATGGCGCCCGCGGCGCAGGCGGCGTGATCCCGCCGAATGCCACGCTGAAGTTCGATGTGGAACTGCTGAAGGTCGGCCGCTAAGGCCTGCAGCTCCGGCCAGTTTGGGCCAGGGGATCAAAAAAGGCGGCTACCAAGCCGCCTTTTTCATTGCTGCGCGGCGGAGGGAAGCCTCCTCCTCGCCAGCAATCGGCTCCCACGCATCAATCAAAAAGCGCCTTGTCGAGCCGTGCGAACTTCGCATCCCCCACGGCCTCCCGGATCTTCGGGGCCAGCGTCGCCAGGTCCTCGAAGCTACCCGCCCCTTCCACGGCCAGATTCAACCGGAATCCCCGCAAGCCCATGCCCGCCGTCAATTCAGTGGCAATCGGATAGGCCGCTTCATAACGCTCTTTCGGTGTGCGCCCGGAACCCTCCACGGGAGATGCCACCGTGCCCAGATCCATGGCAGCCGCTGCCGATGCATCTGCCTCTGAAACGGGCTGGCTGGCCGCAGACGCAGGCAAGGAGTGCCCCGCCAGTGGCGCCAGCAACCCCTGGGCAATCATGGCCTGAACATCGTCCTGCGTGATGCCCATGGCGGCCGTGGCCGCCAGAATCTCGCCCGTGGAACGTTTTCCGTCAAAAAGAATGAAAGCCGAGCGCTGGCGCGAACTGAGGCTGCCGCGCCGATCCTTGAGCGCTTCTTGCCCTGCCGGCGTTTTGACGAGAACCATGAATCTCCTTGAACTGAAACGGAACAACAGGGGAATGCAGCAGGACAACCCTACGGCCAACGAGCCCCTGGAAGCCCAGATTCTCACGTTTGTACACCATTGGTCATCAGGGTTTACGCACAACCACGGCGACCTCGCGCGCAAGGCGCACGTTTATCACGCGATCTTGTGCCCGCTACATCTCGGACCGGATGCGCGGCAGATCCGGTGCGGGCCGCGTCAACCAGCTCACCACCACCGCCACCGCCAGCCCGGTCGGCACGCCAAACACGCCGGCCGAGATGGGCTGGATGCCAAGCCAGAGCCCGTCCGCCAGCATCCAACTGGGCAGCGCGCGCATGGCGGACACATGCGAAAGCATGTAGTACACGGCCACGCCAAGCCCCGCCACCATGCCGGCCACCGCGCCCTGCCGCGTGGTGCCGCGCCAGAAGATGCCCAGCACCATCACCGGCACAAAAGCCGATGCGGCCAGCGAGAACGACGCCGACACCATGGGCAGAATCTCGGAGGGTTTGAGCGCCGCGACAAAAGCCGCCGACAAGGCCACCGCCAGCAAGGCGAACTTGCTCAGAATCACACGCTGCTCGGGCGAGGCCTCGCGTTTGGCATCCTGAAAATACAGATCGCGGACCAGGGCATTGCTGATGGTGAGCAAAAGCCCATCGGCGGTAGACAGCGCCGCCGCCAACCCACCCGCCGCCACCAGGCCGGAGACCACATAGGGCAGCCCCCCCAGTTCTGGCGTGGCCAGCATGATGAGGTCGGCCCCCAGCCGGATCTCGCCAAACTGCACGATTCCGTCGCCATTCACATCTTCCACCGACAGCAGCGAGGCATCGACACGCGCCCACTGGGCCATCCAGTTGGGCAAGGCCTCGAAACTGCTGCCCACGAGGTTCTGCATGACCTCGAACTTCACCAGCACCGCCAGCGCCGGCGCGCTCAGGTACAACAAGGCGATGAAGAACAGCGACCATGCCACCGAAGCACGCGCCGCCGACACCGTGGGCGATGTGTAGTAGCGGGTGAGCAGGTGCGGCAGGCCCGCCGTGCCCACCATCAGGCAGAACATGAGCGCCAGGAAATTGCGGCGCGTCAGCTCGTATTCGCGCTGTTCCTCGGGCGTGCCTTGCGGGTCGCCCACATACGCCTGGCTGTGCAAGGGCAAGCCGCCCAGGGGACGGGCGCGTTCGTAGTTCTCGCGCATCTCGCGGGTCCAGCGTTCGCGGGCCGCTGCGGCATCGCGCGGCAGGGCCGCCAGCTCGCGGCTGGCCGAGACGATCAGGCCCACATCGGCGTTCTGGGTGCGCAGCGCACGAATGCGCTCGCGCCCTTTCTCGCGCTCACGCTCCAGGGCGCCCTCCACATCACGCAGCCGGGCCTCGAAATCCTGGGCGCGCCGCAGGTAGGTCTGCACCACCTGGTGCTCTGCAGGGGAGTCGAGCAACTGCGCCTCCAGATCAGCGATCTTGCTGATCTGCTCGCCATAAACCAGCGGTGCCAGCGGGTTGCCAAGCTGCTTGTAGGCCAGCCAGGACACCGGGATCAGGAAGGCCAGCAGCAGCACCACATACTGCGCCACCTGTGTCCAGGTGATGGCGCGCATGCCCCCCAGAAACGAGCACAGCAGGACCCCGCCCAGGCCGAGCATGATGCCGATCTCGAACTGCACGCCAGTCAGGCGCGAGGCAATCAGCCCAACGCCATAGATCTGCGCCACCACATACGTGAAAGAACACAGCACGGCGGCCAGCGCAGCAATCATGCGCGGCCACCGGCCGCCAAAGCGCACATGGAAAAAATCGGGCACGGTGTACAGGCCCATGGCGCGCAAGTGCGGTGCAATCAGCATCGCCACCAGGCAGAAACCACCCGTCCACCCCAGCAGATAGGCCAGCCCTCCGGCCTGCCCCGGCGTGCCCGAAAAGCCCTGCAGGTAGAGCGCCCCCGACAGGCTGATGAACGACGCGGCACTCATCCAGTCTGCCGCCGCCGCCATACCGTTGTACATGGGCGGAATGCGCCGGCCAGCCACGTAGTATTCCTCCGGGTCGGTGGTGCGGCCATAAACGCCGATACCCGCGTAGACCATCACCGTGAGGAACAGGAAAATAGGGCCGATCCAGTGCCGCGAGAGCCCCTGGTGCTCCGCCCAGGTCATCAGTGCCAGGAAGGCCAGCACCCCCGCTACGTACAGCGCAAAGATGCGGTGCAGCCGCCACAGATAGGCCCGGTCTGCGCCAGAAGAAATGTGGTCAGCCATGGGAGCGAGACGCATCGCCCGGGACCACTTCAGCAGCGGCCGTGGCTGCACGGTGCTCTGCGTCCTGGCGCTCGAACCGGTTCATGGCCCAGCCATAAGCCACCACGATACCGATGAACACCAGCACTGCCCCCTGGGCCGCGATCCAGTAGCCCAAAGGCCAGCCCCCAAAAACCAGCACCTGCAGGTCTCTGGCGAAATAGGTGGCACCAAACGATACCAGCGCCCACAACAGCAGCAAGCCGGCCTTGAGCTTCAGGTGCCGCACATCGTGCAGATCGGGCGGGAACGGGCCCGCCATTTCGGCATCTGCAGAACGTGGGGGCTGCTGCGTCGGCGCTTGCATCACGGGCACGGCATCACGGACGCTGTGGGAAGTGGTGCGGATGGCGCATGGCAGCCCCCGAGGGCATCAACCTGCCAGTTGCTGCCAGGTCGCGATCACGCTGTCCGGGTTGAGCGAGATCGAAGAGATCCCCTCCGTGGCCAGCCACTGTGCAAAGTCAGGGTGGTCGCTGGGGCCCTGGCCGCAGATGCCGATGTACTTGCCCTGGGCCAGGCAGGCCTTGATGGCCTGGTGGATCAGCGCCTGCACGGCGGGGTCGCGCTCGTCGAAGTCTTGCGCCAGCAGCTCCAGGCCCGAATCGCGGTCCAGGCCCAGGGTGAGCTGGGTCAGGTCGTTGGAGCCGATGGAGAAGCCATCGAAGAACTCCAGGAAGCGATCCGCCAGGATGGCGTTGCTCGGCACCTCGCACATCATGATGACCTTGAGGTCGTCCTTGCCACGCGAGAGGCCATGGGTGGCCAGCAGCTTGGTCACGCGCTCGGCCTGGCCCAGCGTGCGCACGAAGGGCACCATCACCTGCACGTTGGTCAGGCCCATGTCGTTGCGCACGCGCTTCAAGGCCTCGCATTCCATCGCAAAGGCTTCGCCGAAGTCTTCGCTGATGTAGCGCGCCGCGCCGCGAAAGCCCAGCATCGGGTTCTCTTCCTCGGGCTCGTAGCGGCTGCCGCCAATCAGCTTGCGGTACTCGTTGGACTTGAAGTCCGAGAGGCGCACGATAACCGGCTTGGGCCAGAAGGCGGCAGCAATGGTGGCCACACCTTCGGCCACCTTGTCCACGTAAAAAGCGCGGGGGCTGGCGTGGCCACGGGCCACGGATTCGACGGCCTTTTTCAGATCGGCGTCGATCTGGGGATAGTCGAGGATGGCCTTGGGGTGCACACCAATGTTGTTGTTGATGATGAACTCCAGCCGCGCCAGGCCCACGCCTTCGTTGGGCAGCTGGCAGAAGTCGAAGGCCAGCTGCGGGTTGCCCACGTTCATCATGATCTTGGTCTTGATGGGAGGCATGGCGCCGCGCTGCACTTCCGTCACTTCGGTCTCGAGCAGGCCGTCATAGATGCGACCCGTGTCGCCCTCGGAGCAGCTCACTGTGACCAGCGTGCCGTCCTTGAGCAGCTCGGTCGCGTCACCACAGCCCACCACGGCCGGAATGCCCAGTTCGCGCGCAATGATGGCGGCGTGGCAGGTGCGGCCGCCGCGGTTGGTGACGATGGCGCTGGCGCGCTTCATCACGGGTTCCCAGTTGGGGTCGGTCATGTCGGTCACCAGCACATCGCCGGGCTGGACCTTGTCCATCTCCGAAATGTTGTGCACCAGGCGCACCGGGCCGGTGCCAATCTTCTGGCCAATGGCGCGGCCTTCGGCCAGCACGGCGCCCTGGCCCTTGAGCTTGTAGCGCAGCTCGGCCTGGCCCTTGGCCTGGCTCTTCACGGTTTCAGGGCGGGCCTGCAGGATGTAGAGCTGGCCGTCGGTGCCGTCCTTGCCCCACTCGATGTCCATGGGGCGGGCGTAGTGCTGCTCGATCACCAGGGCATAGCGCGCCAGCTGCTCCACGTCGGCATCGGTCAGCGAGTAGCGGTTGCGCTGTTCAGTGGGCACGTCCACCGTCTTGACGAGCTTGCCGCTGGCGGCCTTTTCTTCGGGCGTGGAGAACACCATCTGGATCAGCTTGCTACCCAGATTCCGGCGGATCAACGCCTTCTTGCCCGCCTGGAGCATGGGCTTGTGCACATAGAACTCGTCGGGGTTCACGGCGCCCTGCACCACCGTCTCGCCCAGGCCATAGCTGCTGGTGATGAAGACGACGTCTTCGAAGCCGGACTCGGTGTCGATGGTGAACATCACGCCCGCAGCGCCCAGGTCAGAGCGGACCATGCGCTGCACGCCGGCCGACAGGGCCACCACATCGTGTTCAAAACCCTTGTGCACGCGGTAGGAAATGGCGCGGTCGTTGTACAGCGACGCGAACACTTCCTTCATCTTGTGCATGACTTCGTCGATGCCCACCACGTTCAGGAAAGTCTCCTGCTGGCCAGCGAACGATGCATCGGGCAAATCCTCGGCCGTGGCGGACGAGCGCACGGCAAACGAGGCAGCGGGGTTGCCAGCGCTCAACTTGGCAAATTCGTCGGCAATGGCTTTTTGCAGGTCGGCCGGGAAAGGCTGGGCCTCGACCATGGCGCGGATTTCTGCGCCCACGGCGGCAAGCGCACGCACGTCTTCGGTGTCCAGGCTCTTGAGCTTGGCGCTGATCTTGTCAGCCAGGCCGTCGTAGGCCAGGAACTCGCGGAACGCGTGGGCGGTGGTGGCAAAGCCCGTGGGCACGCGCACGCCCTGCGGCAGCTGGGAGATCATCTCGCCGAGGGAGGCGTTTTTACCGCCTACGGCCTCGACATCGGTCATTCTCAGGTTTTCAAACGGTACGACCAGGGCGGTCGGGCTGAAAAGTGCAGACATGGGAAAGCTCCAGAAGTTGAAACCGGGTCTGCGCGCCCGCCCCCTTGGAGCGATGGGCGAGCGGCCATGCACAGGCTGCAGCTTTGTCGTTGTGGTTGTAGGCCGACGGTGTGCATGGTGAGAATTGGATAATTGTGACAATTGTAGGCCCGCGCATCTGGCAACGGGCTGACGCTTTCACGCGACTTACGCAAATGGGGCCATCACCACTTCTTTGTGGTGGCAACCCTGCTGGCGCAAGCCACATCCAAAAAAAGGGGCTCCATGCACTCGCGCACCGTATTTTTCGTCTCTGACGGCACCGGCATCACTGCCGAAACCTTCGGCAACGCCATCCTGGCCCAGTTCGAAATGAAGCCGCGCCATGTGCGCCTGCCCTTCATCGACACCGTGGACAAGGCCCACCAAGCCGTGCGGCAGATCAACCACACCGGCGAGGTCGAGGGCAAAAAGCCCGTGGTCTTCACCACCCTGGTCAATATGGAGGTGCTCAAGGTCATCCAGGAAGGCTGCAAGGGCATGCTGCTGGACATGTTCGGCACCTTCGTCCACCCGCTGGAGGAAGAACTGGGTATCAAATCGCACCACCGCGTGGGCCGCTTCAGCGATGTGAGCCGCAGCAAGGAATACACCGACCGCATCGAGGCCATCAACTTCAGCCTGGCCCACGACGACGGCCAGAGCAACCGCGACCTGGCCGGTGCCGACGTGATCCTGGTGGGGGTGAGCCGCAGCGGCAAGACGCCCACCAGTCTGTACCTGGCCATGCAATGTGGCCTCAAGGCCGCCAACTACCCGCTGATCCCCGAGGATTTCGAGCGCCGCCAGTTGCCGCCTGCGCTGGTGCCGTTCCGCAGCAAGATCTTTGGCCTGACCATCAGCCCCGACCGCCTGGCCGAAATCCGCGCCGAGCGCCGCCCCAACTCCCGCTACGCCAGCCTGGAGAACTGCCGCATGGAAGTCTCCGAAGCAGAGGCCATGATGCGGCGGGCGGGCATCCGGTGGTTGTCCACCACCACCAAGTCCATCGAAGAGATTGCCACGACCATCCTCCAGGAGATCCGGCCGGAGCGGCTGGTGTATTGAGGGCGGTGACGGTCGGTGCCTGCAGCGAGGTGACCGGTATTTTCAGGAAAATCGCCCCTTGCGCTCTATCTACGAGCATTTATTGCTATCAATAGCAGAGCAAAATCACTCCGTATTCGCTGCATCCAAGATGACTGATGAAGGGCGGAGGCTGACCGCCCGCAGTTCGTCATCATGGCCCCGAGCACAAGCCAAGGAAGCGCATGTGTGCTGCGCGGGCCGATTCGACGCGCAGGTGGTCACCCCCAGGGGAACCATCGCCGGTGGCGCTCGCGACCTGCGGCCCGCGGCGGGCGCCACAGCCGCCTGCCGGCGTATCCCCTATCGCCAGCCCTGGAAGCGTGGCAACCCCCAACACGTGCGACACTGCGTGCCCCGCAGGACCATGGACGTTTCTGGCCCATGGGGCTTTTCGCGGCCGAGCGAGTCTTTGAACAGGCTCCACCGTAGGCTCCCACCCGCACCTCGGCCGCGCCACATGGCGGCACGGCACACCACCCCCTTTTGATCGGGCCACCGCCCATCGCTCATCCCACCCGGAGTTTTCTTTTGAAAAAATCGCCAGCACTCAAAGTTGTTTTAGTGACCTTGATAGCCGCCACGGTAGTGACCCTGTATGTCGGCAAGCGCTGGTATGACTATGTGAGCAAAGCGAAGTCGCCCTACGACGAGGTGGGCATCGAACTCAACTCCAGAGCACCGGAACCACTCAACCGCTGGGGCTGCGCCCAGTTGCAAGAACGCTTTGCCAGCGCGGTACCGCCCTACGGGTGCGCTACCGGCAACGGCCGCCAGTGGAAATAGGGCAAAGTCGCAGCAAGCACAGGCAGGTAAAAAAGCCTGATCCAAAGACATTGAACACCATCCGTGGCGTGCCCGCGTATGGCCTCACCAAGACTTGCTTGGTGAGGCCCAGCGGGCCACCGCCTGCCCGCAGATCACCAGCGCAGCGGCGCGGCTTCGGCGTCCCAGAAGATCCATCGGCGCAGCTCCACATAAGGCGAGTTGCCGACGGAATACCGATCCATTTCCGTCTCTGACCGCTGCAACAGCACCAGGTAGCCGCCGTAACTTCCCACGAGCAGCAGGCTGCCATCCGGCGATACCTCTACCGCGCTGATCGTGCTGCCGATGTGGTGGCGCCACAGCGCCTTGCCGGCGTCGTCGCGGGCATGCAGGTAGCCATGGGCATCGCCCACGATCACCATGCCCGGCAGTGTGGCCGATGCGTAGACGCGCCATTCTGAGTCGATCAGCGTGCCCTCGCTGTCCTGCGCATCGTCCACGCGGCTCGCCACGGTGCAGCCGTTGTAGAAATGGCAGGAGTTGGCCCACAGCAGCGCGCTGTCGTGCGAGAAGCGAGTGTGGTGCGGGTAGTCGTCGGTCAGCAGCGTGCGCAGCACCTTGCCCTGGGCGTCGAGCAGGATGTGCCTGCTGTCCTGGTCGCCCAGGGCAATGTGCCGTTCGTCGGGCGAGAGCGCCATGTGCAGCATGCACAGCGCCAGCTGGCGGGGGCCGGTGTTCTCCCTTTCGTCCTCGCCGCCGTCCCCATCGTCGTCTCCGTCCCCGTTCTCATCTTCGTTGTCGTCGCGCTCCCCCACCTCCTGCATCTGGTTCTTGGGCCAGCTGTAAGGGCCGTCCTCGTCGAACTCCTGCGGGTGGATGCGCTGCACGCCGGCGGGCGTGAGCAGGTACACCCCCGTGGGGTTGCGCAGCAGAGCGCGCTGGCCGTCGTTGAAGGGGATGACTTCATCGCAGCGCTGGCCCAGCTCGCCTGCGGCGAGGCCCAGCGATGCGGGCAGCCCTTCGTTGCCTTGCGGCAGCGGCAATTGCGCGATCTGTGGCCCGCCAAAGCCCTGGTGCGTGGTGATATGGGTGCCGTCGCTCAGCGCAAAACAGCGCCCGTCGTGCGAGCGGCCCAGGCCCTTGAGCGCGGGCAGCGGCGTGAGCGCCGGGCCCTGCAACCGCACCCAGCGCGCGTCATCGCTGTGTTCCGCTCCGATGCGCGCCACCACACCATCGCCATCGGGCAGCCAGAACACCGGGCCGATGGACTGCCCCTGGTCTGCCTCCAGGTGCACATAGGCATCGGGGGCAAAGGCAAAGCGCTGGCGAAACCGTTCAGTGAGGGCCTCGTCCGCATGGCGGTTCACCACCCGGGCCAGCTGCAGCACTGTGGCGGCGCTGGCCTTGCGCGGGTCGTCGGGCAGTGTGTCGTTCGGGCCGTTCCGCCCGGCGCCTTCATCGTTGTCCCAACCTGGTGCCTGGTAGCCAGCCGCTTCGGCTGCAGCGGCGGCTGCCTGCTCCGCGAGCTGGTAGGCGCGGATGGCCGCCACATAGGCTTGGCCGCCGGCCTGCCACTGCTCGGACAGTGCCAGCAATTCGGGCGGGAACACGGCCGTATCCGGCAAGCCATGGACCAGTGGCGGCGTAGCCAGCAGGTGCACCGCAGCCTCTATGCGCCGGGCCTCGGCTTGCGCGGCGCGCTCCTGGGCCTGCTCGGCCAGTTTTTCGGCATGCGCCTGCAGCAAGGACGCCTCCACCATGCCATACAGGCGCAGCAATCGCGCAATGTGGTCGGCGGCGCCACACGGCAACGGCGGGCGGTTTTCGCTTTGCCGCTGGCTGTAGGTGAACTCCACCGGCTCCCGGCCCTCGCCCGGCCTGTCAATATCAATCTGGTAAGCGCCATGGGCGTCGTGCTCCGCGTCGCCGGGGGCGTCCTGGCCGTTCGCCCAGCTCACATCGAGCGCGCGGCACCAGAACTCACCTTCATGCATGCCAGGCTGGCGCGCGCCCACCCACACGTCGTCAAACCAGGTGCCGCGCTTGTCGGCATCCCACCAGTCGTTGTACTCCTCCGTGAATACGGGCAGCTGGGTGAAGCGCTCAATGCGCTTTGTTGTGATCTCTGCCTTCAATCGCCGGTACAGCGGGTAGCCCGCGCGCGACTGGCCCACGGCCCGGCGCACATAGTCGATCACGCCGCGCCAGGCCTGGGTGCAGGCCTCGTGCGCCTCTGGATCGGCGGCTTCGTCCAGCCCCCTCCAGTCGCCGGCCACGCCATCGTCGTAGGGGCGGTACAGCACAGACAGTCGCTCGGCCACTGGCACCGCTGGCACCACTGGCGCGGGGCGCTGCAGCTTGCCAGCCACCCGCCCTGGCCGCCGGGTTGGGGGCGCAGGTTCTTGAACGACCCCCATGTAGAAGTCCCAGGTCTTCCACACCGTCATGTACACCCTGTCGTCGTGCGGGTTTCCATCCCCATCCACGTGGCGGCGGCACAGTGAAAAATGGGTCTGCCCAAACCAATCGCGGACATGGTGTTCCTCGGGCGCCAGCGCGTCAGAGTTCACCGCAGCCAGGATGTTGGCCACGCTGATGGCCTCGTCCGCAAACAGATCGGAAGCCAGGGGCAGGTCGTTGTGGATATCACTGCTGCTGCGCACAGGGCTCTCGCCGCTGCGCACGGCGGCCACCACACGATCACGATCGAACAGGTCTGCCAAGCCGTCCTCTCCATCGTCGATGCCGTTGAAAAACCCTGGCGCAAACACCAGGCCCGCAGCCTCGCTCGAAAACTCCACGAGGCTGGGCACACCCCGCACCTCATCGAGCAAAAACTCCACGTCTTCCCCGCCAGCAAGGTGCAAGGCATAGGCTTCGGTGAAAAGCGCCACACGCGCCGACAACCCACCGTTCACCCGCAACTCCCCCGGCTCGCCATCGCCCCATAGCAACCCGTGGACCTGCAACGCACCCTGCACGTGCAGCAGCTGTCCCCCCACCACGGCGTGCGCCACCTGCACGTTGCCGAGCACGACGAGGTGGCTGGACCTGTAGGTGTCGCTGGAGGTCAGCGCACCATCGATCTGCAGGTTGCCCTCGATGAGGATCAGGCGCACACCACCGGGGGGTGGTCCTTTTGCGCCGGAGGTGGCCTGCGCCAGGGTCCGCATGGCACCGCCGATTTGCAAGGGGGTGTCCAGCGACAGCTCGGACCAGTGCACGTCGCCCGCGACCCAGGCCACGGTGGCATCGGCCCAGGCATCTGGCTCCGAACCCAGGAGCTCGGCCATCGGACCGTCAACGGGGAGCAGATGGGCCACATCGGCCAAAGTGACAAAACGCAGGATGGGCATGGTGCAGAGAAGGCGTTGTGCGCCGAACAATCGTTGAAAAGGCCTTCACAGGAGGAAGGCCTTCGTTGGCGCCAGGCGCTGATGAATGGATGGAGCCCACAGAGTTTTTGTCACCCGCAACCGCCCGCACAGGCCCGCGGTCGGTTGTGTGGTCTCTGGGGCGAATGACCTGGCTTGGCTTAGCCTAACAGCGACCGTGTGTCTCACCTGTTGTTATTTCAGCGACCGACGCACATGGGGAGAATGCTCTCAGTCCGCCGTCCAGCGCTGGATCGTCCGGCGGTTGCCCCCACTGCGCGCCTCAACCGCCGAAGCCGGGGGTCGAGCCTTTCAAGACGGTGGCCCTGCAGGCTCCTTTCAAAATAGCATTTGCTTCAATTTTGATAGCTGCTATCGCATTCCTGATAAGCGCCAGGGTCGTATTTCTTCTAAAAAATTTAAGGACTACGGTGCGAGGCGCCCAGCGCAGCAGCAAAAACAGACACACACCGCCGCTGGCAGGCCCCTTTTCATCCGTTCCGCTTACTTCACCACAAACCGCACGTTGGCCGCCTTCTTGCCCGGCAGTGTGACCAGCGCCACCACCTTCGTGCCCGCCGCCACCTTGAACGCGCCCTTGCCTTCCAGTTTGCCCTCGCCTGTGGACACCAGCATGGCTTCGGATTTTTCGGTGCCGTTGAGCAAGGTGAGCTTGGCACTCACGCCTTCGGTCTTGGCCGGCTTTCCGTGGTCGCGCAGGTGCAGCGTGATCACGTCCGGCTTGGCCACCAGTTCGTAGTCCATGTCATTGGCTTCGACCACGATGCCGCCGTGCAGCGGCTTGTGTTCGTGGCCATGGGCGTGGTCGCCTGCGGCGAAGGCGGTGCTGGAAAGAGAAACCGTGAGCGCCAGGGCGGCGCAAAGACGGGTTGTGGTCTGCATGGTGAACCTTTCAAAGGGTGGATGGAAAACATGGAGGAATCGAAACATCAGAACGCCTCGGCGTTCTTCTCGTCGAGCAGCCGCTCGGCGTCGCGACGGCCGAACAGCCAGAACAGGGCCGGGGTCAGGAAGGTGTCGAGCAGGGTCGAACTGATCAGGCCCGAGAAGATCACCACCGCCACCGGGTGCAATATCTCGGTGCCGGGGCGCTCGGCCTCCAGCAGCAGCGGTGCCAGCGCGAAGGCGGTGACCAGGGCGGTCATGAGCACGGGGGACAGGCGTTCGAGCGAGCCGCGCACGATCATCGCGGTGTCGAAGTTCTCGCCCTCCACACGCATCAGGTTCAGGTAGTGGCTCACCTTCAGGATGCCGTTGCGCACCGAGACGCCCGCCAGCGTGATGAAGCCGATCAGCGCCGCCACCGACAGCGGCTGGCCCGATATCCACAGCCCCAGCACGGCGCCCACCAGCGCCAGCGGGATGTTGGCCATGATCAGCGCCGACAGCGTGGCCGAGCGGTAGCGCGTGTACAGCACCACGAACATCAGCACCAGCGAGACCACGGCCAGCATGCCCACCAGGCGGCTGGCCTCCTCCTGCGCCTGGAACTGGCCGCCCAGGGTGATGAAGTAGCCATCCGGCAGGCGCGTATCGCCCACCACCTTGCGGATGTCGGCCACCACGTCGGACAGCGCCCGGCCCTGCGCGTTGGCCGACAGCACGATGCGCCGCTTGCCATCGTCGCGGCTGATCTGGTTGGGGCCGTCGCCGTCTTCGATGCTGGCCAGGCGCGACAGCGGCACCCGCCCGCGCGGCGTCTCGATCATGATCTGCGCCAGGCCCTCGAGCGAGCGCGCGCTCTCGGGCAGGCGCACCACCAGCGCGAAGCGCCGGCTGCCTTCCACGATCTGCGTGACCTTTTCGCCCTCCACCAGGCCCTGCAGCGTGGCTAGCACCTGCGCGGCCGGCACGCCGTACTGGGCGGCTGCGGCATGGTCCACGCGCACGGTGATCTGCGGCGCCAGCACCTGCTTTTCCACCTCCAGGTCGGCCAGGCCGTCGATGCTGGCCAGGCGCGCGCGCAGCGCATCGGCCTGGCCGCGCAGGGTGTCCAGATCCTCGCCGAAGAGCTTGATCGCGATCTGCGAGCGCACGCCCGAGAGCATGTGGTCGATGCGGTGCGAGATGGGCTGGCCGATGGCGATGGCCGCCGGCATCTGCGCCAGGCGGCTGCGGATGTCGGCCTGCACTTCGGCCATGCTGCGCGTGAGCTCGGCCGCGGGCAGCAGGCCCACGTCGAGCTCGCTCACGTGCACGCCCTCGGCATGTTCGTCCAGCTCGGCCCGGCCGCTGCGCCGGCCCACGTGCGTGACCTCGGGCACCTGGCGCACCAGCACCTCGGCCTGGCTGGCCAGCTGGGCCGATTCGGCCAACGTCACGCCCGGGTTCAGGCGCATGCCGATGAGCAGCGTGCCCTCGTTGAACGGTGGTAAAAATGTGGTCGGAAAGAACGGCACCGCCGCGACCGACAGCACCACCGCCACCGCACTCACCGCCATGGCGACGCGCGGGTGCGCGAGCACCCGAGTGAGCCCGCCGCGGTAGCGCGCCTTGAGCCAGGCCACCACGCGCGTGTCGCCATGGTCCAGGTTCTTCATGCGCGGCAGCAGGTAGAACGCCAGCACCGGCGTGACCGTGACCGACACCAGCAGCGATGCCACGGTGGAGACGATGAAGGCGATGCCCAGTGGCACGAACAGCCGCCCCTCGATGCCCGGCAGGGCGAACAGCGGCAGGAACACCAGGACGATGATGGCCGTGGCGTAGAGGATGCCCGAGCGCACCTCCATCGACGCGAGCTTGACCACCTCGATGGGGTGCAGCCGGTGGTTCGGGTGCTTGGCCCGGTCCATCTTCAGGCGGCGCAGCACGTTCTCCACGTCCACCACCGCATCGTCCACCAGGCCGCCGATGGCAATCGCCAGGCCGCCCAGCGTCATGGTGTTGATCGACAGGCCGAAGTACTTGAACACCAGCGCCGTGATGAAGATCGACACCGGGATGGCCGTGAGCGCGATCACCGTGGGCCTGAGCGTGCCCAGGAACACGAACAAAATCACTGCCACGAACACCGAGGCGCCCATAAGCTTGCCCTGCAGCGTGGTGACCGAGGCCTCGATGAAGCTCGCCTGGCGGAAGGTGACGCGCGGCGCCTCCATGCCTTCGGGCAGCGACTTCTTCAAATCACCCAGCGCCGACTCGATGCTGCGCGTGAGCGCGATGGTGTCCGCCGTGGGCTGCTTCTGAATGCCCAGGATCACGGCCGGCTTGCCCTCGAAGCCCGCGTCCCCGCGCTTGAGGGCGGCGGCAAAGGTCACCTCGGCCACCTGGCGCAGCAGCACCGGCTGGCCGTTCTTCGCGGTAAGGGCCAGGTTCTGCAGATCTTCCAGACGCGAGGTGCGGCCCAGGTGGCGGATCAGGTACTCGCGCCCGTTGAGCTCCAGAAAGCCCCCCGAGGTGTTGCTGGAGAAGCCCTTGAGCGCCCCCGTGAGCTGGTCGTGCGTGATGCCCAGTTCGGCCATGCGCGCCGTCTGCGGCTGCACCTGGAACTGCCGCACCTCGCCGCCGATGGGGATCACCTGCGCCACGCCGGCAATCGCCAGCAGGCGCGGTCGCAGCACCCAGTCGGCATACTCGCGCACGGCCATGGGCGTGGTGCGCTGCACGTCGATGGGGATCGCCACCTGCATGATCTCGCCCATGATGGAGCTGATGGGCCCCATGCGCGGCGTGACGCCCGCGGGCAACCCCTCCTCCATGGACGCCAGGCGCTCGGACACCATCTGCCGGGCGCGGAAGATGTCCGTGCTCCAGTCGAAGGTGACGTAGATGAAGGACAGCCCCGCGCTCGAGGTGGAGCGCACGCTCTCCACACCGGGCAGGCCGTTCATGGTCGTCTCCAGCGGGAAGGTGATGAGCTGCTCCACCTCTTCGGCGGCCATGCCGCCGGCCTCGGTCATCAGCGTGACCGTGGGCTTGTTGAGGTCGGGGAACACGTCCACCGGCGTGCGCGAGAGCGTGAAGGCGCCATAGGCCATGAGCACGCCGGCCGCGATGAGCACCAGCAGCCGGTTGGTCAGGCTGTTTTCGAGGAGCCACTTGAACATTGCGTGGTTCCCTTCAGCGGACCTGGTTGATCAGCGTGGCGCCCTGCGTGGCCACGCGGTCACCGGCCTGGAGGCCCGAGGTCACGGCCACCGAGGCACCGTCGAGCGGCACATACGTGACCACGCGCGGCACAAAGCGCTCGGGCGACTCCTTGACCCAGACGATGGTCTGGTTGGCGGGGTTGCGCAGCAGCGAGGCCACCGGCACCTGCACGCCCGCGGCCTGCTCGGTGGATTGCACGAACACGCGCACCGGCTGGCCCAGGGCCAGGGTGCCAAGCACCGCCGAATCGCCGGCAAACTGCAGCGGCAGCGCCTGCTCGCGCAGGCTGCGCGCTGCCCCGAGGAAGCGCAGCGGCACGCGCTGCCCGCCCACGGCCAGCGCGGCACCGGCCACGCTGTGGGCCTGGGCCGTGTCGTAGGCCAGGGCCTCCACGCGCAGGCGCGCCGGGTCGACCACCTCGAACAGCAGCTCGCGCGCATCCACCACCTGGCCCGCCACGGCATTGGCCGAGGCGATCACACCCGAGACCGGTGCCACCAGCGCATCGCGCGTGGACAGGCCGGCACCCACCGCGCCCAGGCGCTGGGTGAAGCTATGCAGCTCGCTCTCGGCCGCCTCGATGTCCTTGCGCGGCACGGTGTCGGCCAGGTCCTTCAAACGCGCCACGCGCCGTGCCGCCAGGTCGCGCCCCGCGCGCAGCTCGGCCTGCTGGGCCAGTTGGTTGGAGCGCTCGATGGCACCCGCCGTCGGCACCACATAGGCCAGAACCTCGCCCTTGCGCACTGCCTGGCCCACGCCGGGCAGGCCTTTGGGGCCCGCCTCCAGCCGGCCGGCCAGCGCGGCCTGCACCTTGCCGCCGGCGTTGGGGTCCATCACCACCGTGCCAGCCAGCTCGAAGGCCTTGGGGTGCTGGCCTTCGGCGGCCACCAGCGTGCGCACGCCCAGCTGGCGCTGCGCGGGCTTGGGCAGGAACACGCTGCCATCGGGCTGGCGCTTGGGACCATTGCCGTCGGCAGCAGGTGGGGCATCGCCATGGTCATGGCCTTCGCCAGCGCGCGCCAGCAACGGGGCGCACAGCACAGCGGCCACCAACAGGGCTGCGACGGAATGGAGAGCGGTCAGCCGCTTCATGCTGCACCTCCCAGGCGCTGAGTGCGCGCGGTGCGGCCACGCCGCAAGCCCCATACCGCTGCCAGGGCCAGCAACACGACAGCCACGGCGCCGGCTACCAGCGCATTGCGCCGGCCCGTGGGCTCGGCGTGGGCATGCGCCGCAGCATGCACGTCGATCTCGCCGGCCAGCAGGTCGGTGTCGGTGCCGGCCACCACGGTGGCGGTGACGGGGCTTGCGCCCTCGGCCAGCGGAGCGGCCAACGCAGCCTGGAACTCGCCGTCCGCCACGCGGGTCACGGGCACGCGCGTGCCGGCAATGTCGAGCTCGAGCTGCGCCTCCTTCACCGGGCTGTTGTCGCCCGCATGGTCGAGGTAGAGCGCCAGCTTTTGCCCATCGAGCACTCCCACCAGCTCGAACAGGTCGGAGGTGGCGGCAAAGCGCGGCATCGCAGGGCCGGCTGCAGTGGCGGGGGCTTCGCCATGGTCATGCCCCGCATCGGCCAAGGCTGCCGGCGGCACGAGGCCCAACACCAGGGCCAGGCCCAGTGTGGAAAAGAGAGAGAGGAGTTGCATGGTGATCACAAAAATGGGGGGGGGGTGAATGGAGGCTTTGCGCTCACTGCGGCAACAGGCCCAGGGCCTGGCGCAGGGTTGAGACGGCGGCGGCGGCATCGATGCGGGCGCGTGCCCACTGGCGCTCGGCCTGCACGGCTTCGAGCTCCACGCGCAGGCGCGTGGGCCAGTCTGCCTCGCCCAGGCGGAAGGCCTTGTCGATGAAGTCGCGCGTGTCGCGCGCCAGGGCTGCATGGCGGGCCATGGCCTCGCGCTGGGCCTGGGTAGCCTTCACACGCGCCGCAGCGGCGGCCACGTCGGCCGCGAGGCGGTCCTGCTCGGCGCGGGCGCGCACCTCGGCATCGAGTGCGTCGGCTCGGGCCGCTGTCTCTTTGGCGCGCGCACGGTCGCCACCGCCCAGGGGCACGCGCACGCCGACGGTGAAGCTTTGCAGATAGCGGTCGCCGGCCTGCTCGCGCCCGCGCGTGGCGGCCACCGTCAGCTCGGGGTTGGCGCGCGTCTGCACGGCGGCCAGGTCGGCGGCGCGGCGCGCCACTGCGGCCTGGTCCTGCCAGTCGGCCACCGCCGGGTGGTCGGCGGGCAGGCCGGGCGCTGGCAGGGCTTCGGCCTCGGGGTCTGCGCCGTCGGCCAGCACCACGTTGCCGCCCCAGGCCGCCAGGGCTGCCTGCGCCACATCGCGCGCGCCCATGGCTTCGGCCACAGCGGCCTCGGCCTGGGCCACGGCGCCGTCGGCCTGGGTCTGGTCGGCACGGGACATGTCGCCCGCCTTGAAGCGGCGTGCCACATCGGCCGCCAGGCGCTGTGCGTTCTGCAGCCGGTCCTGCGCCAGGCCCAGTTCTGCCTGCGCGCGCTGCAAGGCCCACCAGGCTTCGCGCACAGTGGCGGCAAGCTGCAGCTGCGCGGCCAGGCGGCGGCTTTCCACGGCCTTGATCTCGGCGTCGCCCAGTGCGGCCTTGCGCGCTCGCTCGCCGGGCAGCCACAGCGGCAGGGCCACGCCCACCTCGTACTCGCGGCTGCCCTGGTTGCTGCCGGGGCGGTCGCTCTTGCGCGACAGTTCCAGCGCGGCGGGCTCGGCCGTCCAGGTGTCGGCACCGCTGCGTGCAGCCTGTGCGGACTCGCGTCGCAGGGCGGCCGACTGCGCCTCGGGCTGGCGCTCCCAGGCCCTGTCGAACAAGGCTTTGAGCGTGAGCGGCGGCGGCGGCGACTGGGCCAGCGCGGCACTGCCGGCCAGCGCCCATGCCAGGGCTATAGCGGCCATGCGCAGCCGCGGTGTGTGCTTGGTTCTTCTCTTTCGTTGCATCCGATTCCTCTGCAGTGGCCGGAGGCCACGGGGTTGAAATCGGCAAGGCACGACACCCGGCACGCATGCACGCGCGCACCGCTGCTGCCCGCCAGGGCAGCGTGGAATCGTCAGGAAGGGGCTACCCGCAGCCCGCCTCGCCGCTCAGGCGAGGACGGACCAGTTGGGGCGTTCGGGGCGGGAAAGCGGGGGATGCACCCAGGCCGGAGCCATTTGGGGCGCAGGACGGCTCACCGAGACCACGATGGCCTGGGCGCTCGCGCTCAAGGCCATGCCGCTGCCCACGCCGTGGCAGGCATGGCAGTCCATGTCCGCCGTGCCGGAGGTGGCGAGGCCCATGTGGTCCGGTGTCTCGCTCGCCAGGGAAGGCGCCGCATGCGCACCATCGGCCTGGTGCTCGTGCACGTGGTGGCCGAAGTGCGATGCCTGCGGCGCTGCCTCGTGCCCGCAGTACGGCGATGCCGCGGCCCAGATGGACTGGAGCGGCATGAACAGCAGCAGGAAGACGAGAAGCAGGCGGCGCATGGTGTGCGCGCATTCTAGTGACAAGATGGCGCGGCGCAGCATGCGCCACTGCGCATATCCCCATGCGCCCAAGGGCAAGGCTCCGGCAGATGACCGAATCGTCATCTGCGCTTCATCCAGCCGCCACCAGGAACTGCGGCGTGCCGTCGTTGGCGCACACCTCGGAGCATTGCACGCCCCATACGCGCGCGATGGCGGCAGCGTCCAGCGTTTGCCCCACGGGCCCCACGTCGCAGCGCCCTGCCCCCATCAGCACCACATCGTGCGCGTAGCGCAGCGCCAGGTTCAGGTCGTGCAGCACCGCCACCACGCCAATGCCCTGCTCCACCGCCCAGCGGCGCGCCAGGGCCATGGCCTGGTGCTGGTGGGCCAGGTCGAGGGCGGCGGTGGGCTCGTCCAGCAGCAGCCAGCGCGTAGCGCCGTCGGGCCGGGGCTCCCAGATCTGCGCCAGGGCACGGGCCAGGTGGGCGCGGGCCCGCTCGCCGCCCGACAGGGTGTTGACGCCGCGCTGCGCCAGGTGGGCCACACCGGTGGCCTCCATCGCATCGCGGGCGATGCGCGCCTCGTGCTGGCTGGGCGACTGGCGATGCGGAAAGCGCCCCATCTCCACGACCTCCTGCACCGTGAAGTCGAAGGCCACCGCAGTCTCTTGCGGCAGCACGGCGCGCAGGCGCGCCAGTTCCAGCGCGGCAATGACCGAGAGCGCCCGGCCCCCCAGGCTCACCGCCCCCGAGCGCGGCGCGCGCTGGCCCGAGAGCATGGACAGCAGCGTGGACTTGCCCGCCCCGTTGGGCCCCAGGATCGCGGTGAAACGCCCCGGGGCCAGGCGTGCATGCACGGTGGCCAGCAATGGGCGGCCCGACAGGCCCACCCCCAACTGATCGCACACCAGCGGATCGCCGGCATGGAGCGAGGCCGCGTTCATACCTTTCTCCTGAACTGGCGCAGCATGGCCAGGAACAGCGGCACACCGATGAAGGCGGTGAGCACCCCCAACGGCAGCTCCGCCGGCTTGACGACGGTGCGCGCCACCACGTCGGCCGCCAGCACCAGCGCCGCGCCCAGCAGGGCCGAGCCCGGCAGCACCACGCGGTGGTCGGGCCCGGCCACCAGGCGCACCCAGTGCGGCGCCACCAGGCCGATGAAACCGATGATGCCGGTAGCGGCCGTCACCGCGCCCACCGCCAGCGCGGTGACCAGCACCGCCAGGCGCTTGGTGCGCTCCACCGGCACGCCCAGCAACGCGGCCTGCGCCTCACCCAGGGCAATCGCATTGAGCGGGCGAGCGAGCGCCAGGCCCAGCCCGCAAGCGACGGCGACGATGGAGCCCACCAGCGCCACGGCGCTCCAGCGCGCACCGCCCAGGCTGCCCAGCAGCCACATCTGGATGTTGCGCAGCTGTTCGTCGGTGGAGATGAAATTCAGGTAGCCCAGCCCCGCCAGCGCCAGTGCATTGACGGCCACACCGGCCAGCAGCATCAGCCCCATGCGCGTGCCGCCATCGGCCTGAGCCAGCCCGTAGATGAGTGCGGTGACCAGCACGCCGCCGCCAAACGCCATGCCCACCAGCGTCCAGCTGCCCAGCGTGCGCGGCAGGTCGGGCAGCCAGTGGCTGCCCAGCACGATGGTGAGCGCAGCGGCCAGCGCGGCCCCGCTGCTCACGCCGATCAGGCCCGGGTCGGCCAGCGGGTTGCGGAACAGGCCCTGCATCAGCGCGCCGGCCAGCCCCAGGCCTGCCCCAGCGGCCACGCCCATCAACAACCGGGGCAGCCGGATGTTGATGAACACCAGATATTCGGGCGCCTGCTCGGCCGACGGCGCCGCGCCCACGGCCTGCAGCAACACCTGCCACAGCTGGGCTGGCGCAATGGCGTACGCGCCTTGCGTGCTGGCCCAAACGAACGCGAGGCCCACCAGCGCAACGCCCCACAGCAGCGCTGCGCGCGGCGACAGGCGCCGCAAAGACCAGCGCGCAACCGACTGCGCCACGGCCACGCCGCTCACGCCGTGATCGCCTGCGTGCGGGTGTGCAGCTCGCGCACGGCCCCGGGCAGGCGCGGGCCAAAGCCCAGCAGGTGGCTGGCCTCCATGGCCACCAGCGCCTTGCGGCGGAACGCGGGTGTAAGCGCCAGTTCAGGCCGCTGCCAGAAGGCTGCATCACCACCCAGCGCTTCGATGCCCTGCGTGCTGTTGAGCAGCACCTCCGGCGCGGCGCTGGCCATGGCTTCGGCCGTCAGCGGCCGGTAGCCTGCGAACTGCGTGATGGCGTTGGTCGCGCCCGCAAATCGGATCAGCGCATCGGCCGCCGTGCCGGTGCCCGCCACCATGGGGCTGCCGCCGTGCGACAGGATGAAGATGGCGCGCGGGCGGCGCGTGGATGCGGCCACCAGCTTTTGCACCGCTGCCCACTGCGCATCCAGGTCCGCCTGCAGGGCCGTGGCCTCGCGTTCGCGGCCTGCCACGCGGCCCACGGTCGCGACCTTGCGCTGCACTTCGTCCCACGTGTGGTCGGCCTTGACCAGTTCCACCCGCACACCGGCGCTGCGCACCTGGTCCAGCACCACGGGTGGCCCGGCCTCGGTGGTACCCACCACCGCATCGGGCTTGAGGGACAACAGCCCCTCGGCCGACAGCTGGCGCATGTAGCCGACCTTGGCGGTCTTGAGTGCGGCTTCGGGGAACAGGCTGGTGGTGTCGGTGCCCACCAGCTGGCCCTGTGCGCCCAGCAGGTAGACCACCTCGGTCAGCGCGCCGCCCAGCGACACGATGCGCGCCGGGCCGGCTGCCAGTGCGCGCTCGGCGCCCAGGGCAGACAGCAGTGGCAGCGCGCCCATGCCGCGCAGCAACTGCCTGCGCTCGCTGTCGGTCAGGCCATCACGCAGCATGCGCCACCTCGTCCTGCTGCGCCTGCGGCAGCCGCGCCACCAGGTCGCGCCAGCCTTGCAGCTCGGGCTTGCCGGGCTTGCGCGCACCGAAGAACATGGCCATCAGCTCGCCCGCATGGTCGAACGCCTCGACCGAGGTGACGACGCCATCGGCCGTGGGTTTTTCAACCACCCACACGCTGGCCACCATGTCGGTGCGCAGGTGCAGGTTGAAGCCCGCGTCCAGCACGTTGATCCACTGCGCGTTCGGCGTATCGAGCGGCTGGATGTTTCGCACCGGCCCGGTGTGGATCTGGATGCAGCCGCCGCTGCCCACGAACACCATGATGGGCAGGCCGTCCACCGCGGCCTCGTCCAGCAGGCGCGGCACGGCCTGGGGCATGGCACGCCAGGCGAACTGGCCTTCGACCAGCCGAAAGCTCTGCTGGCGCTCCACGCCGAACTTCTTGGTGATGCCGAAGAACTCGTGCGTGTCCTTCATAGCGGCCCAGGCCGCGCGCAGGCCGTCGGCGTCGATGTCTGCGTCAGGCAGCACGGCCGCAGGCGTTGGCGCTGTGCCGAACACGTAGCCCGCACTCGGCTGCGCGAAGCGGCTCACCACCGCGTCGAACGCGTCCAGGTCGGTCGCGTCGCGCGTAAAAATCTTGTGCACCGCACGGCCCTGCGCGTTGTAGAACTGCAGGCTGCGCGATGGCGGCTTGGCGGGGTCGTTGGCCAGCTCGGTCACCGCAAAGCCCGCGTGCCACTGTGCAAAGAAAAGGCGCAGGTCGATGTCTTCACCCAACGCGATGCCCACTGGTCCGGTAGCCGACACATGCGCGTACACGCCGGTCTTCTCGTGCACCGTGCCTTCGTTGCGCGTCAGCGCCATCAGCGGGCCGCAGGCCTCGAGCGCCTGCAGAAGGTGCAACCACGAGCCCTGCAGCGGCACGGCTTTGAGCGGGTGCGCGTGCTCACCCGCGTGGGCTGCCACTGCGGCGCCTTCCGACAGCCCCAGGCTCTCAGCCGCGTCCTTGGCGCGTTTACCCGCTGCGCGTGCGGCAGCAAACTGCGTGCGAATGTCCGGCGCAGCAATCGGCGCAGCGGCTGCCCCAACGCCTTGCGTGGTCGTCACGGCGGCGATCATTGCATGGCCTCCGGCGCGGTGTGCCACAGCACGCGGCGCTGCTCGGCAGCCACCATGGCGGCGCTGGCAGCGGTGTCCTGGCGGGCCTTGCACTGCTCTTCCCAACGGCCTTGCAGGCTCCAGACCACCGTGCGGAAGTGGGCGGTGAAGCCGTCGGCGTCGGCCAGCAGCTGCAGGTTGGCCGATATCTTGCGGCCCATGGCGTCGCGGTGGCTGTCGCAACAGGCCTGCACGTAGCCCGTCATCAGGGCGAGCGTGCCGGCCAGCAGCGCCTCGGCGCAGGGCAGGCTGTATTCCTCATCGGTGTGGCTGCCGGCATCGGGCCGGTCGGGAGCGTGGCTCATGGTGGTCTCCTGGGGTGGGTGCCTGGGGATGAAAGCGGAACTCAGAAATCGGCCACCAGCGACACCCGCACGGAGCGGCCGGGCTGGCTGTAGGCGTCGATGAAGTTGGCGTTGGCGGCCAGGCCGCGCACGTCGGCCCAGCGCCAGTGCTTCTTGTCGGTCAGGTTGTAGATGCCGAGGTTCAGGCGCAGGTCCTTGCGGATGCGCCACTGGCCCGACAGGTCGAGCACCGTGTACGACGGCGTGAGGTACTGCGTGCTGCCCGTGGCCAAAGCCACGTCGCTGGGCTTCTTGGCGGCAGCGTGGGTGGCATCCAGGCGCGCCATCCAGCTGCCGGTGTCGTAGCGCAGGCCGGCCGACAGGCGCGATGGGTCCACCGTGTTCACCGGCCTGCCGGTGGCGGTGTCACGGCCGCGCGTCTGGCCGTAGCTGAACGGCGATGTCCATTGCCCACCGGCCCACTGGCCCCAGCGCATGTCGCCCTTGACCTCGAAGCCGTTGAGCTTGACGCGGCCGATGTTGACCGACTGGAACACCAGCGGGTTGCCCGGCGCACCGGTGCCACCCACCTGGCGCAGGTCTTCGATGAAGTCCTTGTAGCGGCCCGTGAACGCTGCAGCTTCGACCGACAGTGCGTCCAGCCGGCCGCGCACGCCCAGCTCGAAGTTCTGGCTCTTTTCGGGCTTGAGGTTGGCGTTGGGCACCGTGCGGTAGTTGCTGACCGGGTTCTCGAAGAAGGCATTCACCTGCCCCGCGTTGGGCGCCCGGAAGCCCGCCGCGTAGTTGCCGAATACGCTCCACTGCTCGCTGGCGCGGTACAGCACACCGAGCTTGGGCGAGGTGGCGTTGCCCGACAGGGACACGGCCTGCGCGCCGAAGCCCGCCTGGTCGGCCTTGATGCGGAAGGTGTCGAAGCGCACGCCGGGCGTGATGCTCCAGGGGCCGGTCACGAACTCGTCCTGCACGTACAGGGCGGCGCTGGTCTCGGTGGTGTCCGGAAAGCGCTTGAGCGGGAAGGTCTCGCCCACGGGCGGGGTCACGCCGGTCTGCAGGTTATCGACCTTGGCGGACGTGTAGTCAAAACCGTAGGTGATCTTCTGCACCAGGCCGCCCGGGCCCGAGCGCAGCACCTTGCTGCCCTGCAGGTTGGCCTGCCAGGTGCGCTCGTCGTAGGTCACGTCGCGCACGCGGTCGGCAGCGGTGTTGCGGTCTTCGGTGACGTACTCGCGCGAGTGGGAATCCTGAAAGCTCAGCGTCGCCTTCACGTCGTCGGCCAACGCCGAGTTCACGCGCCACGAGCCCTCCCATGTCGCGCGGCTGCGCTGCATGTCGGTGAACGAGGTGGAGGCCAGCACGGACGTGGCGACCAGCGGCGGCTTGGAGCGCGCGGTCAGCAGCTCGTAGTCGGAGGTCTTGTCCACATGCTCCAGCGTGAACACATGGCGCTGGCCGCCGCCGGGCGTGAGGATGACCTTGCCCAGCAGCGCGCCGCTCTTGTCCTTTTGCGGATTGGGGCGGGTGCGGTCGGCATTGGCCGCGCTGTTGGTGCCCATGTTGTCGAGCTCGCTGGCACGCGTGACGTTGCCGCCCAGCAGCCACTGCACCGTGTCGCCCGCCTTGCCTGCCAGCGTGGCCCCCACGCGCTTGCCGTGGTCGTCGCCGTCGTAGCCCAGGCTGACCCGGCCACCGATGCGCTTGTCGCCGTCCAGAAATGCCGATGGGTCCGCCGTGATGAAGTTGACCAGGCCCGCCATGCCGTCGGAGCCGTACAGCGCCGACGTGGCGCCGCGCACGACCTCGATGCGCTGCAGCAGGCCGATGTCCAGGTAGTCGCGCCCGAACGCATTGGCGCTGAAGACGTAGCTGCGCGGCAGGCGGATGCCGTCCACCATCATCAGCACGCGGTTGCCGTCCAGGCCGCGGATGTTGAAGCCGGCGTTCTGCTCGCGCCCCGTGGAGCCGCTGGCCAGCGTGAAGCGCGCGGGCGAGCGGGTGACGGACACGTTGGGCAGCTCGCGCGCCACATCGCGGATGTCGCGCACCTGGCCTTCTTCGATGGCCTGGGCGTTGATCACGTCGATGCTCATGGGCAACTCGTCGCGGTCCTGCTCGCTGCGCGAGCCGCTGATGACGACCTCCTTGAGCGCCGGGCCGGCGGCCACGAGCTGCGCCACATCCTGCGCATGCGCGCTGCCGATGGCAGCGCATGCACAGGCCACCAGCCAGGCCAAAGGCCGCAGGTGGCTTTGCGGCGAAGGATTGGATGGCTGCGCCAGGGCGCGCCGGGAGGAAAACGGAGGGGAATGGAATGGCTGCGCCACGGACGGAGATCCTTCTCTGAAACGACAACGAATACAGAGCTGGCTCCATGCAGACGGCCCTGGCTTCTGCGGGCAGAAGAAAGGGCCGTTGTGGCTGGCTGATGCGGTCAATTATATGAGAATAGTTCTCAATACGTAACTAATTTGCAAGGGCCCAGGTAGTACAGGCCTATTGCCAATCTTTCCATCAGAGCATTTCGAGCGCCAGCGCGATGCCCTGACCGCCGCCGATGCACAAGGTCACGATGCCCCGCCTCAGGCCGTCGCGTCGCATCGAATGCAGCAAGCGCGTGGTCAGCACGGCGCCCGTTGCGCCGATGGCGTGGCCGTGGGCGATGGCGCCGCCCTCGACGTTGACGATGTCTTCCGGCAGGTCCAGCTCACGCAGGCAGGCCAGCGTGATCGCAGCGAATGCCTCGTTGATCTCGATGCGTTGGATGTCCGTATGCTTCCAGCCGGCGCGCTCCAGAGCCAGTTTGACCGCTGGCACCGGCCCGATACCGAACATTCCCGGCTCAACCGCCGCGACGCCGTGAGAGACGAGGCGCGCCCATGGCTGCAGCCCGTGCTTCTCCGCAAAACCTCGCTCCGCAACGATCATCGCCGCTGCGCCGCTATTAAGCCCTGGCGCGTTGCCGGCAGTGATCGTGCCGTCCTTTCGAAACGCTGGCTTGAGCTTGGCCAGTGATTCGACCGTGGTGTCGGGCCGATGGGCTTCGTCCCTGGAGAAGCTCACCGGTCCCTTGCGGCTGGAGAGTTCGATGGCGACGATCTCTTCCGCGAACTTGCCGGCAGCCTGAGCCGCACTGAACCGTTGCTGTGAACGCGCGGCCCAGCGATCCTGGTCCTCGCGCGTGATGCCGTACCGAGCGACGAGATCCTCGGTATGCCAGCCAGAGTGTTGACCGCTGAACGCATCATGGAGACCATCCCGCAGCATGCTGTCCAGCATCGGGGCGTCCCCCATGCGTTGTCCCCAGCGCGCGCCCGGCACCAGATAGGGCGCCTGGTCCATGTTCTCCATGCCGCCGGCAACCGCAGCCGAGGCATATCCCGCCGCGATCTCGAGTGCCGCCGTGGCGATCGCTTGTGCACCCGATCCGCAGACCCGGTTCACCGTCAGGGCAGGCACCTGAACAGGCAGCCCGCCGCCGATGGCAGCTTGTCGCGCTGGATTCATCCGGGTGCCGGCCTGGATCACGTGTCCCATCACTACGGTGTCGACCGCTTCCGCGGCCAGACCGGAGCGATGAATTGCCTCGCGAATCACCGCGGCACCCAGTGCGGACGCGGGCGTTTCCTTGAGCGAGCCGCCATAGCTTCCGATGGGTGTTCGGACCGGCGAGCAGAGAACGATGTCAGGGGTAGGCATAAGAGCTCCTCAGGTTGTTGCAGGTTGATCGAAGATCAGAGGGGATTCGCGTCGAGCGGCATCAGGCCGCGGCTTTCGGAACGCTCGCGATTCGCATCACGTCGTTCAACACCTTGGCAGCCACGTCCGGCCGCTCGAGGACGATGAAGTGACCGGCGCCAGGCACCTGGACAAACTCGGCCGCGGGAAGGAGCTGCTTGTTGGCTTGCCGGTCCGAGAGTCTTGACCAATCCGTCTCTCCGTAGATGAGATGAACGGGTGCCTTGACCTCGGGGTAGCGGGCGCGTGCCGCGATGAGGCTGGGCAGGTTCCCGTACACCGCGCGGGCGACGACCGGATAGCCGGGCCGACTTCCAACCTTCAACAGTTCATCAAGGTAGTCATCGCGCAGGGCGGCCGTGTTGCCAAGACCCCCACGGAGCACGGCGCGCACGATCGGCTTGGGTTGGACGCTCGCAATGGTCTCGCCGATACCCGGCGCAAGCGCGCCGGTCACGACGAACCGGGCCAGCAGGCTGGACCGCTTGATGCCGCCCGCGTAGTCATAGGCATTGATCGCCACGACCCGCCGCACTCTCTCGGGCAGATCGGCCGCGGTGGTGAGGGCGAGCGTGGCGCCCATCGATTCGCCAAGCAGCGTGACGTCGCGCAAGTCGAGTCGGGTGATGAGGCTCTTGACCGCCTCGCGCATGGCCGGCTCCTCATAGGAGGCGCCCGGCACGATCTGCGAGTAGCCCATTCCAGGGAGATCAAGGGCGTATACCGTGTACCGCTCCTGGACCAGCGGGATGAGGTGACGGAAGTGCTCGGCCTGGGTACGCACGGTGTGCAGCAGGACCAACGCTGGCCCCTTTCCGCCCGAGAGATAGCGCAATCGCCCCAGGCCTCCCTTCTTTGAGCTGAGCGGATCGAGAAAGTGTTCCTCGGTCCCGGGGATCTTGATGTCGGACAGTGGATCATTGCGGGTTGTTGGCACGGTGGGTTTCCTTGAATTTGGGGGGACGTGGCCCAGGGGCCATGGATGGATACTTACTGGCGCAATCAATGCGCCTTCACTCAGCGCAAGGGCTGGTAGCGCGGCGCCACTTCGTTGCTTGACAGGTGGGGCGCCATCGCCTTGCGCGCGCCCTCAAAGGCATCCCAGAGGGCACCATCCTGCAGCGCAGGAAGCGTCACCGACTCGCCGCGCTCGAAGCCCTGCAAGGCGGCATCCACCAGGTCTTCGGCACGCATCACGATCTGCGCCGGCAGGTGCTCCACCGGAAGGCCGCCGCGTGCCCAGAACTCGGTGGCCGTCGCACCCGGCAGCACGGCTTGCACCCGCACACCCTTGCCGGCCAGCTCGTGCTGCAGCGATTGGCTGAAGGCCAACACGAAAGCCTTGCTGCCGCCATACACGCCATTCAAGGCTTCTGGCGAGACGGCCGCGACAGAGGCGATGTTGATCAACGCACCGTTGCCGCGTGCCACGAAGCCGGGCACCGCCGCGTAGCTCAGCCGGGTCAGCGCCGTGATGTTGAGGTCGATCATGCGCGCCATCTGGTCCACGTCGCTCTCCAGAAGCGACGTGTGCGTGCCGATGCCGGCGTTGTTGACCAGCAGGGTGATGCTGGCGTCGCGTTTGAGCTTGTCTTCCACGCTGCGCAGCGCCGTCGGGTTGTTCAGGTCGGCGGGGAAGACTTCCACTGCGCGGCCGTGGCGGCTGCTGATCTGCGCAGCCAGCGGGTTCAAACGCTCGCGGTTGCGGGCGACAAGGATGAGGTCGTAGCCGCGCTGCGCCAGGCGGTCGGCGTAGAGGGCTCCGATGCCGGAGGAGGCTCCGGTGATGAGGGCGGTGCCCAGGTTCGTCTGCGTCATGGTGGTGTTCCGTTTGTGGTTGCGATGGAGTGAATTTTGTGCCGTCTGGCGTCTGGCGTAAATGACGCTTATAGTCACGTTTTATGCCATCAGCTTCGGAGAAAAAATGCACAAAATCGGCTACGTCCTGCCGGCCGGCTTTCAGGTGATGGCGCTGGCCACGCAGGCGGTGTTCGAGTTCGCCAACGTTGTGGCGGGCGAACCCTTCTACGAGCTGGCTTGTCACTCGATGCCCGGCGGCAGCGTGAAGGCATCGCTGGGCATGGCCCTGCAGACGCGTCCCTTCACCGCACGCAGCACGGCCGACACCTGGATGGTGGTCGGCGTGCTCGACCCGTTGGCCACGCCCTCGCCGTCCGACCTCCTGCATGCGCTGCGAAAGTGCAGCGCTCGGGCGCGTCGGACCGTGGGGCTGTGCACCGGAGCCTTCGTGCTGGCCGAGGCGGGCTTGCTAACAGGGCGACGCGCCACGACACACTGGGCTTATGCAGACGCACTGCAGCAGCGCCATCCCGATATCCAGGTCGAGCCGGACCGCATCTTCATCGCCGATGACCCGATCTGGACCTCGGCCGGCATGACGGCGGAGCTGGATCTGGCGCTGGGCCTCGTCGAGAAGGACCTGGGCGACGAGGTGGCGCGATCGGTGGCGCACCGGCTGGTCATGCACCAGCGCCGTTCGGGCGGCCAGTCGCAGCATTCGGAAATTCTGAATCTCGCACCGCGCTCTGACCGCATCGCGCGGGCGCTGGAGCATGCCCGCAGCCACTTGGCGCAGCCGCTGAGCGTGGAAGAACTCGCGGCCGCCGCGAACCTCAGCCCGCGCCAGTTCAGCCGTGTGTTCACGGCCGAGACCGGCCAGTCGCCAGCCAGGGCGGTAGAGCGTCTGCGCGTGGAGGCAGCGCGCTTGATGATCGAGCGCAGCCGCCATCCGCTGGAGGTGGTTGCACGCGAAACGGGCTTTCGCGATCGGCGCCATCTTCGCGAGGCGTTCATGCGGGGCTTCGGCAAGCCGCCTCAGTCACTCCGGCGCGACGCCCGCCCGGGGTCCTGAAGCGTGCCGAGATGACGGTGAAAGTCTTGCCATGCGACGTCTGGATTGGCGTTGGACATGTGCGTTCTAGGAAGCGCGACACCTCAAGCGGTCGCGCGTTGGCCACGGGCCAAGGGCGACGGCTTCTCGCACGAATGAAGGACTGCGGAGTGCCCAGAACGGAATCTCAACCGTCGAGCAAATCGCAATAGAGCACAAGCTCGGTGGCGCCCTACGGTCCAAACAAAAGCGACCGGCTGCACAAGACAACCAGTCGCTCTTATTTTGATAGCTACCAGCGCTTTACCATCAGGCGATAGCGGCCATTTTCACCTAAAAATTAGGCAACTTCTGCCACAGGCTCGGCGGCCGGAGCCCCCGCAGGTGCAGCCGCCACCACGGGCATGCGGATCAGGTGGTCAAACGCGCTCAGCGCGGCCTTCGATCCGTCGCCCGCCGCGATCACGATCTGCTTGAACGGCACGGTGGTGCAGTCGCCCGCCGCGAACACGCCGGGGATGTTGGTGCGGCCGTGCGAGTCGACGATGACCTCGCCGAACTTCGACAGCTCCACCGTGCCCTTGAGCCATTCGGTGTTGGGCACGAGCCCGATCTGCACAAACACGCCTTCAAGCGGCACGAGGTGCTCCACGTTGGTGGCGCGGTCCTTGTACTTGAGGCCGTTGACCTTGCCGTCAGCACCGGTGATCTCGGTGGTCTGCGCGTTGGTGTGGATGGTCACGTTGGGCAGGCTTTTCAGCTTGTTGACCAGCACGGCGTCGGCCTTGAGCTGGTCGGCAAACTCCACCAGCGTGACATGGGCCACGATGCCGGCCAGGTCGATGGCGGCCTCGACACCCGAGTTGCCGCCACCGATCACCGCCGTGCGCTTGCCCTTGAACAGCGGGCCATCGCAGTGCGGGCAATAGGCCACGCCCTTGTTCTTGTACTCGGCTTCGCCGGGCACGTTGACGTTGCGCCAGCGCGCGCCGGTGGACAGGATGACGGTCTTGGACTGCAGCGTGGCGCCGTTGGCCAGTTGCACCCCGATCAGGCCGCCGGGCTGGGCTGCTGGGATCAGCCGGTCGGCGCGCTGCAGGTTCATGATGTCCACGTCGTAGGCGCGGGTGTGGGCTTCGAGCGCTGCGGCGAACTTGGGTCCGTCGGTTTCGAGCACGGAGATGTAGTTCTCGATGGCGAGCGTGTCGTTGACCTGGCCGCCAAAACGCTCGGCCGCCACGCCGGTGCGGATGCCTTTGCGGGCAGCGTACACGGCGGCTGCGGCGCCAGCGGGGCCACCGCCGACGATGAGCACGTCGTAAGGTGCCTTGGCCGACAGCTTGGCCGCGTCACGGGCGGCGGCGCCGGTATCGAGCTTGGCCACGATTTCTTCGATGGTCATGCGGCCCGAGCCGAAGACCTGGCCGTTCAAAAACACCATGGGCACGGCCATGATTTCCCGGTCGGTCACTTCCTGCTGGAAGGCGCCGCCTTCGATCACAGTGGTCTTGATGTGGGGGTTGACGATGGCCATGAGCGACAGCGCCTGCACCACGTCCGGGCAGTTGTGGCAGGTCAGGCTCATGTAGACCTCGAAGTTGAAGTCTCCGTCCAGCGCCTTGATCGAATCGATCACGTCCTGCTCGACCTTGGGCGGGTGGCCGCCGGTCCACAGCAGGGCCAGCACCAGCGAGGTGAACTCGTGGCCCAGAGGCAGGCCCGCAAAGCGCAAGGAGTTGGTAGCGCCGACGCGCTGCAGGCTGAACGAAGGCTTGCGCGCATCGTTGCCATCGGTGCGCAGGGTGATCTTGTCGCTGCGCAGCGATTGAATGGTCGTCAGCAGCTCGCGCATGTCGCGCGCCGTCTCGCTGTCGTCCAGGGAAGCCACCAGCTCAAACGGCTGCTGCACGCGCTCCAGGTAGGCGGCGAGTTGGGTCTTGAGTTGTTCGTCGAGCATGGTGGTGTCCTTTGAATTTGGAGTTGTATGTGGGGAGCGTGATGGCAAGCGTGGTTTGTATCAAGCCTGCGGGTCAAACTCCGGGCGTAAAAAAGCCGGACGGCATGGCGCACAGGCGCCATGACGCTGTCCGGCTTTAGGGGCCGAGATAAGAAAACTTAAATCTTGCCAACCAGGTCCAGCGAAGGCGTCAGCGTCTTGGCGCCTTCCTTCCACTTGGCGGGGCAGACTTGGCCAGGGTTGGCGGCGGTGAACTGGGCAGCCTTGAGCTTGCGCAGGGTTTCCGACACGTCGCGGGCGATTTCGTTGGAATGGATTTCCAGGGTCTTGATCACGCCATCAGGGTTGATCACGAACGTGCCGCGCAGTGCCAGGCCTTCTTCAGCGATGTGCACGCCGAAAGCGTTGGTCAGCTGGTGCGTTGGGTCGCCGACCAGGGGGAATTTGGCCTTGCCCACAGCGTCCGATGTTTCGTGCCAGACCTTGTGCGAGAAGTGCGTGTCGGTGGTCACGATGTAGACCTCGGCGCCAGCCTTCTGGAACTCGGCGTAGTTGTCGGCAGCGTCTTCGATTTCGGTGGGGCAGTTGAAGGTGAAAGCGGCGGGCATGAAGATCAGCACGGACCACTTGCCCTTGAGGGACTGTTCGGTCACTTCGATGAATTCACCCTTGCCAGCGCGGTTGACGAAAGCGGTGGTCTTGAAGGGCTGAACTTGCGTATTGATCAGGGACATTGCTGTTTCCTTAGTGGTTGGTTGACTGAACAGGACTGAAGTCTAGGCCGTTCACGGCCATCAATCCAATTAATTGATTTGATTGAATCAATTGCCTGTGACTATACATTGACACCCTGCCCTCGGTCCGGGGATCGGCATTTTGCCCCTTTCAACCCCAGAAACCAGCGTTGGCAGCCTGCAAGGCAAGCACGCCGATACAGCCAACCCTTGTGGCATGTCAAACATTCAAATACAACTGATTCGTATTTAGTCATATCATCTGCCGCACTGCAGCAAAGCCGCTCGGGCGGCGCATTGCAGCGGGAAGGCCGTGCACTTACGCCATTCTCAAAATATTGGTCAACAAGGCCTGTAGCGCTTTAAAAATAAGCGCAAGCAGCTCATTAATTTATAGCAAGACCTGACTTCACCATGTTCCAAACACTGCTGATCTGTTTCCGCGAAGGGCTGGAAGCCCTGCTGGTGGTGGCGATTGCCACCTTGTACCTGCGCAAGACCGGGCGCTTGCACCTGCTGCTGCCGCTGCGCGCAGGCGTGGGCGTGGCCGCCCTGCTCTCGCTGGTGCTGGGCTGGGTGCTGTCGCAGGTGGGCGCGTTGTCGCCCGCAGCCGAGGGCTGCATGGCGCTGGTGGCGGCTGCCACCGTGGCCTGGTGTGTGGTGCACATGCGCAGCGCGGGAAAAGGCATGGGCCAGGAGATCGCCCAGCGCATGGACCACGCCAGCGTGCTGGAGGGCCCGCGCGCCTGGATGGCCGTGTTCTTGTTTGCCCTGTTCATGGTGGGCCGCGAAGGCGTGGAAACCGCCACCATGCTCGCCGCCCTGGCACGCAGCGCGGAGCTGGCTTACATGGCCTGGGGCGGCCTGGCAGGCCTGGCGCTGGCCATTGCCATTGCCTGGGCCTGGACGCGCTACGGCCGCGCAGTGAACCTCTCGCGGTTCTTCCGCGTCACCTCATGGTTCATGGCGGTGTTTGCCGTGCAGCTGGTGGTCTACGCGTTCCACGAGTTCACGGAAGGCGGCGTACTGCCCGGCATCGACAACGCCTACTGGCATGCGGCCACGGAAGACCTGGCCGAAGGAACCATTGCCCAGGCCATCTCGCTGGCCCTGGTGCTGGTGCCCACCGTATGGCTGGGCGTGGCGCACTGGCGTGACCAGCAAACCATGACTGCCCACGCCGCCCAGCCAGGTGCATCGGCCAAGGCGCTGTAAAACCGAAATCCGCCGTGCGGCGCAGGCCGCAGTTTTTCCAGGCCCTGGGTAGCAATACCCAGGGCTTTCTTTTTTGTCGCCCGCTCAGTGCCCAGGGTGGGGCACCGCCAACGGCCACGCCCCCCCGCCAATCCACCATTGTGTTTCTGATTGAAACCAAATGAGCCGTGGGTGCCGCCCTTTCCGCTTTTTACAGAACCATGCCGGTAACCTGACCCACAGGCGTCGCCATGGCTGCAGATGTCATCAACTGAACGAGAGGGTAGTTTCCATGAGCACCAGATCTTTAACCCATGCGGTTGCCAGCGGGATGGCCGTACTGGCACTGACCGCCTGCGGGGGCGGAGGCAGTGAAACGGCGACCACAGCCGCCAGCAAAGAATCCACCAATACAAGCAAGGCCGACGCCGCGAACCTGGTGGTGCGTGCCCGCGCCAGCCTGTTGGCCAATGCGGGCGCGCTCATGCAGTTGCGCGTCAACGGCATTGCCGTGGCAGACACCGAGGTGCGCGAGACCAGCTACCAGAACTACAGTTTTTCGGTGCCTTCGATTGCGGGCGGCGACAAGGTGGACGTGGTGTTCACCAATGACGCCAACGCCAACGGCGAAGACCGCAACCTGTACGTGGAGTCCATCACCGTAAACGGCACCACCGTCGCCGCCACCGCCGAGGGCGTGACCCTGGACCGTGGCATCGGCGACAAGGCGTTTGACGGGCTGGACGTGATCCCCGGCCAACGCTCCGTGCTGTGGAACGGCGCACTGCGCTTTACCGCCCCTGGCAGCACCGTGATCGCGTCGACCCTGAGCCCCGGTTGCCAGGCCTTTTACGAAGCGCGCCCCGGCTTTGCATTGAGCACCGCACGCACCCTGGTGACCGCGGCCACGCTGGCCAAGCCTGCCAAGGGCGCCGTGCTGGCAGAACCCGACTACGGGACCTGCTTTACGCGCGCCACCAACCACGCGGCCGACGGCGTGGCGACCTTTGCGCGCAACGACTACGCGCGCCGCCAGGCCTTCAACGCAGACAGCACCCGCCACCTGATCTATGCGCTCGACGGCCACTGGCATCTGTACGACGCACACACGCACGCGCGGCTGAAGGTTTTGCCGTACCTGGCCGCCGATGCCGAGCCACAGTGGCACGCGAGCAACCCCGATCTGCTGTACTACCTGCCCACCAACGGCGTGGGCATGCAGATTCACGAGCTCAACACCGCCACCGGTGCCACGCGCGTGGTCACCAACCTGTCGGCGCGCCTGAAAACCCGCTGGCCCGGCGCCAACGCGGCATGGACCCGCTCTGAAGGCTCACCGTCCAAGGACGGCCGCTACTGGTGCCTGATGGTGGACGACGCCAACTGGAACAGCCTGGGCGTGATCACCTGGGACCGCGACACCGACACCATCGTCGGCACCAAGAACACCAACGGCGTGCGCCCCGACCACGTGAGCATGAGCCCGAGCGGCAACTACTGCGTGGTCTCGGGTGACGATGCCAGCGGCACCGTGGCGTACTCGCGCGACTTCAGCCAGTCCAAGAAGCTGCTGCACAAGTCCGAGCACTCGGACCTGGCGATCGATGCCAATGGCGACGATGTGTATGTGTCGGTGGACTACCAGGCCAACGTGGGCGACATCTTCCTGGTCAACCTGCGCACCGGCGTGCGCACCTTCCTGCTGCCCAGCTACCTGAACGGATCGACCACGGCGCTGCACCTGTCGGGCAAGGGCTTCAACAAGCCGGGGTGGGTACTGTTGAGCACCTACGCCGACACCGTGAACCGCCAGTGGTTCCACCGCAAGCTCATGGCCGTGGAGCTCAAGGCCAACCCGCAGGTCCACACCCTGGCGTTCACGCGCGTGACCTCCAACGAGTACTGGTCGGAACCACACGCATCCGTCAACCGCGACTTCACCAAGGTGCTGTTCAACTCCAACTGGAACACGGGCAGCGCGACCGACGTGGATGCGTACATGGTGCAGATCCCGGCAGGCGCGCTCAAGTCCACCGGCCTGCCCGGCACCCCGGGCACGCCCCCACCCACCGAGCCCCTGACGGTTGCCGTGGGTTCGGTCACCCACGCCGGCTACAACGCCAGCTACGTGCTGACCACCAACCAGGCAGCGGCTTGCCGGGCATCGTGGAGCACAGGCAATGCCTACGGCGCTCTGTATGACGACATTGCGGCCAGCGCCAACGGCCTCACTCACACCAAATCGCTGTCGCTGGGCAGCACCGGTCCGCAGACGGTGTATGCCGTGTGCAAGGCCACAGCCACCGGGGCCGAGAAGGAAGTCGCGATCCTGCTCCCCTGACCCTGCGTTGACCGCGCACCCAAAAGGGGCTGGCAGCCAATGGGCGGCCAGCCCCTTTTTTGCAGGTCCAGATGCGAACACAACTCAGGATCACACGCAGACAGAGCGACTCAACAGGGGTTTGGCTTGCGGTGATTGATCGAGGTCACGACAATCGGGCCCGAATCCACAGAACAAACAAGGAGTCCCCATGAAAGGCGACGCACAAGTCATTGGCCATCTGCAGGCCCAGCTCAAGAACGAACTCACGGCCATCAACCAGTACTTCCTGCACTACCGCATGCTCAAGCACTGGGGCTTCGACAAGCTGGCCAAGAAGGAGTATTCGGAATCCATCGGCGAGATGAAGCATGCCGACTGGCTCATGGACCGCATCTTCACGCTCGACGGCCTGCCCAACCTGCAGGACCTGGCCAAGCTCCAGGTCGGCGAAGACGTGCCAGAGATCCTGGCCTGCGACCTGAGCTCCGAACAAGGTGCCCAGGCGACCATCAAGGAAGGCATTGCCCACTGCGAAACGGTGCGCGACTATGTCTCGCGGGATCTGCTGCAAAAGATCCTGGACGACACCGAAGAGCACATCGACTTCCTCGAAACCCAGATCGACCTGATCGACAAGGTCGGCCTGCAGAACTACCTGCAGTCGCAGATGGGCGAAGTGGAGTAGTCCTCCACAACGGCCGCGCGGCACGATGAGGTTCTTGGAACCTTTTCGCCAGCGGGATCGCACAGACGGGCTTCGGCCCGTTTTTTTATGTGCGGGAGGCGCACCGCACCCTCATGCACCATTTTGTTGCTATTGACAACTAAAATTTCGACAAGTATCTTGTCGGCAGTTGGTTGCTTTGCACACCTAAATGCCCCGCCTACACGCTGAAAATCTATTGCGCGAAGTTGCCCGCCTCTACACCCGGGCGCAGCGTGTGGTGGCCGACTGCAGCCAGACCTCGAACACCCAATGCCACCTGCTGACCGAGTTGGGGCGGTCGGGGCCTTTGAGCTTGTCTGAACTTGGCGCGAGAGTCCGCCTGGAGAAGAGCTGGATATCGCGCGCGGTTGACACCCTGGTGGCCCGCGGCCTGGTGACCAAGGAACCCAACCCCGCGGATGCAAGAAGTTGGCTCGTCACGCTGACTGCCTACGGCACGCGTTCCGTCGATGAGTTGAACGCTGCGTTGGACGCCCATGCGACTCGGTTGATGGCCTCGCTGACCGAACGAGACCGCGCCGCCATCAGCAAGTCGCTCGCCCTGCTCATGCAGGTTCTGGAACAGGAACAACCCGCCCACTGCGGCGCCCGTCCACTCAAACTTCCCAACCCACCTGAACGTTCACAACCATGACCCTGCGCACCGCCACCGAAACCGACGCCGAAGAGATCACTGCGATCTACGCGCCCATCGTCCAGCAAACCAGCATTTCGTTCGAGCTTGAGGCTCCGACGGTTGACCAGATGCGGGAACGGATTTCCAAGACGCTGCCCGAGCTGCCGTGGCTGGTCAGCGAAGATGAACAAGGCCGGGTCAACGGGTATGTGTATGCCAGCAAGCACCGCGAGCGGGCTGCCTACCAGTGGTCGGTGGACACCACGGCTTACCTGCGGGAGGACGCTCGCGGACAAGGTCTTGGAAAGCGGATGTACCACGAGCTGAAAAGGGAGCTCATCAAGCTGGGGTACTGCCAGGCATTTGCCGGCATCGCCCTGCCCAACGCTGCCAGCGTGGCGTTGCACGAATCGGTGGGATTCGAGGCGCTGGGCGTCTATCGCAAGGTCGGTTTCAAAAACGGCCAATGGCACGACGTGGGCTGGTGGCAGTGCAACCTGCAGTCGCCAGATGCGCCCGTGGTGCCCTCGAAGTTTCAGGGACTATAGCCGTCGTTGAAGGGTGCTCACTTCTCAGAGCGCGTCCATCAACGAACCAGAACTTGGCACGTCTATGAAGCGAACCTCGGCCACCACCCCGTCACAAGCTGTTGCAACCGCACATCACAACAGCAAAATTGCAATCTCATGAATGCGAATACATCTCAATAAAAGTAAAATGCGTTCTTATGACCGCGCCATTCCTTTTGCAGCCGCGCCTGCATTGCCCGGTCCGTTGATTCCCTTCCACACCTAGCCAGCCAGTCAGCCGGGCCTCGCCGCCGCTGCAGCCAGCGTTTGTACGTTTGCCGTACTACAACCCTGCCTGGAGCCTCTCTGATGCTGCGCAGCACCGCCAGCCCCTGCATTGCGGGGTCTCTGTTCCTCTCGTTTTCTCACTGCTGCGCCGCCTCTCGCGCCGCCACAGCCCAGCCATGAAGGCAGTTCGCTTGGACTGGCGCTACCGCTTGGGCGTCACCTCCCGTTCCGTGGCGGCCATCGCGGGCGGCTATGCGCTGGCCGCCGGGTTCACGGCGGCTTTTTCGCTGGGCCTGGCGCAGTTCATGCCCCGTGTGGAGGCCGTGCTGACCGCCACCATGCTGGCCTGGCTGGCCTATGCCATCGCCGCTGGCTGGGCGTTTTATGCGCGCACGGCCTGGGGCGCCTGGGGTGGCACGCTGCTGCCCGCCCTGGCGCTGGGCGCCTGCGCCATGGCGCCGCAATGGATGGGAGCCACGCCATGACCGCCGCACACACCACCACCGCCCGCAAGAGCGCCGACCGCGAGGGCTTCCGCCAGGCGATGTCGTGGCTGCACACCTGGGCCGGGCTGATCCTGGGCTGGCTGCTGTTCGCGATCTTTCTCACCGGCACGCTGTCGTTCTTCAGGAACGAGTTCAACCTGTGGATGCGCCCCGAGATGCACGGCCTGCCAAGCATCGAAGTGGCGGATGCGCAGGTGGCCCAGAAGTCGCTGGACGCCCTGGTGCGCAAGTCGCCCGAGGTCACGCAGTGGATCCTGCACCTGCCCGACGAGCGCGACCCTGCTGTCAACCTGCTGTGGCGCGGCACCGGCAACGGCCGGTTTGAAACCCTACGCATGAACCCGCAGACCGGAGAGCCCATCGAGGCACGCCAGACCATGGGTGGCGACTTCTTCTACCGCTTTCACTTCGAGCTGCGTACCGCCCAGAAGGGCCGCTGGACCATCGAAGGCCGCTGGGTGGTGGGCGTGGCGACGATGCTGATGTTTGTGGCGCTGATCACCGGTGTGATCACGCACCGCCGCATCTTCAAGGACTTCTTTACCTTCCGCCCCACCAAGGGCGGGCAGCGCGCCTGGCTGGATGCGCACAACGTCACCGGCGTGCTGGTGCTGCCGTTCTATTTGATGATCACCTTCAGCGGGCTGATGATCTTCCACACGCTGTATATGCCCGCCGGCATCGCCACCACGTACAAGAATGAAAAAGGCGTGGACTCCAACGCGTACTTTGCCGACCTGCAGGGCGAGAAGGCCGAGAGCCGTCCCCGCCGCGGCGCAAACGACAAGGTGGAGCCCCTGCCCGCCATCGCGCTGGAGCCCATCCTGAACGAAGCACGCACCCGCTGGGACGGCGGGCGCATCGGCAGCCTACAGGCGCGCCGCGATGCCAAGGGCCGCGCCGTGGTCGAGGTCACGCGCCACGAAGGCGACCGCCTGCAGTACCGCCCGCCGCGCCTGCTGTTCGACGCGACCACCGGCCAATGGCTGGACCAGGCCGACCCCACCGGCCCGGCCGCCAAGACCTATGGCGTGCTGTACGGCCTGCACCTGGCGCGCTTTGCCGACGTAGGCATGCGCTGGGCCCTCTTCGGCTTTGGCGTGCTGGGCAGCTTGATGATCGCCACGGGCATGGTGCTGTGGACGGTCAAGCGCAGCGCCCTGTCGCAAACCAAAGCCGGCCGCCAGGGCGCTGCCGCCGCTGCAGCGCGCACCAAGGCGCCCTTTGGCGAGCGCCTGGTGGCCGCCATCAACATCGCCACGCTGGCGGGCCTGCCGCTGGCCTGTGGCGTGTATGTGGCCTCCAACCGCCTGATCCCGGTAGGCATCGAGGGCCGGGCCGATACCGAGCTGGGCTGGTTCTTCAGCGCCTGGGGCATCGCGCTGGTGTGGGCGCTGGCGTGTGCCGTGGTGCGACCGAGCCGCATGGGCTGGTCGGTGCCGCTGGGCGCTGCGGGCGCCATGTGGACGGCCCTGCCTCTGATCAATGCGCTGACCACCCCCACCCACCTGGGCGTCACGCTGCCCGCGGGCGAATGGATCTGGGCCAGCATGGACTTGTCGTTCCTGGCCACGGGTCTGTTGCTGTGCTGGCTCTCCTGGCGGCTGCGCCCGGGGCGCATACCCAAGGGCAAGGCCGCGGTGTCCCAGGCGCTGCGCCACGCCGCCGCCAACGCATCCGCCCCCCAGCCCGCTGCCCCGGCGCTGTCGGCCACGCCCGACGTCTCCACTTCGGGAGCCTGATCCATGTCCGCTTTTCTGCTGTGTTTTGCCGCATGGTCGGCCATTGCGCTGGGCATGGACCGCCACCACGAAGACGCGCTGGGCCGCGAGGGCACGGCGCGGCGCCAGATGCACCTGCGCCGCGCCGGCTGGCTGGTGCTGGCGCTCTCGCTGTGGCTGGCGGCGCGGCCGTCGGGCGAGGTGCCCGCATCGCTGGGCGTGACGGCCTGGACGGTCGCCCTGTCGGTCGCGGCCTTGGCGGTGACGGCCATGGTGACCTGGCAGCCACGGCGCGCGCCGGTCGCGGCCGGCGTCGCGCTGGCTGCCGGCCTGCTGGCATGGGCTGGCGGCTGGTGATGGCGCCAAGCGCCGTGCTGGCGGCCTGAAGGGGCCGCGCCGTAACGGTAGCCCTGCGCACACCCGGGCCACACCGCCTCCTGTTCCCGTCCCGCCTTACCGCATTCGTTTCTCTTCACCGCTTCGCACACCTCCCAGCCAAGGCCGACCACCGGCCCCAGCCAGGCACGGGGCGCGAGCTTGTCTTCACCTGCGCTGCGCACACAACCAACGGAAAAATCATGCACGCATTTCAGCCATCTCTCACGCTCAGGCCCCTGTCGGCCGCCCTGCTCGCTGCGCTCTGCAGCGCTGCGTGGGCCCAGAGCGCGCCGCCCGCCGCCGCCGCGCAGACCCTGGGCGAGGTCACGGTGCAATCCACCACGGGCGACGACGGCTACTCCCCCGCCGCCAGCACCTCGGCCACCAAGGGCAGCGCGCCGCTGCGCGACGTGCCCCAGGCCGTGAACGTGGTGCCCGAGCAGCTCATGCGTGACCAGGGTGCGCGGTCGATGGAAGACGTGCTGCGCAACGTGCCCGGCGTGGCCATGAGCCACGGCGACGGCCAGCGCGACCAGGTGGTGATCCGCGGCTTCACGGCCATTGCCGACCAGTTTGTCGACGGTGTGCGCGACGATGCGCTGTACTTCCGCGACCTGGCCGACATCGAGCGGGTGGAAGTCCTCAAGGGCCCCGCCGCCGTGTTGTACGGGCGCGGCTCGTCGGGCGGCCTGATCAACCGCGTGACCAAGAAGCCCAAGTTCGGCGAGACCTCGGGCGAGGCCAGCTTGGGCCTGGGCAATTTCGACTACCGCCGCGCCACGGCCGATGTGAATGTGGGCATCAGCGACACCGCGGCCTTTCGCATCAACGCCGCCGTGGAGGACTCGGGCAGCTACCGCGACCAGCAGTTCGTCAAGCGCCACAACTTCGCGCCGTCGCTCGCGCTCAAGCTCGCCGCGCAGACCGACCTGCTGCTGCAGTACACCAACGCCCGCGACAAGCGCCTGACGGACTTCGGCATTCCGGCGCTCAACGGCCGCCCCGTCAACGTGCCCGCCAGCACCTACTACGGCTCCAGCAACGCGGCGCAGGACGACACCACCACCAGCACCATGCAGTCGTTCGCGGCCACGCTGAACCACCGTTTCAACGACGACTGGTCGGTGCGCAACGTCACGCGTCTGTACGACTACGCGCTCGACCGCTACAACACCCTGCCCGGCGGCACCACCGACCCGGTGAACCTGACCGTGGGCCGTACGCGCTCGTTCATCCTGCGCGACGAAAAAGGCTTCTTCAACCAGACCGACGTCACCTGGCGCAACCAGCTGGGCGGCTTCCAGCAGGAATGGCTGATGGGCGTGGAGCTGGGCCAGCAAAAGAAGCGCGCCGAGTCCGTCTCGGGCGGCGCTGACCGGGTGCCGATCTTCAACCCCGGCAACCGCCCCGCCCCCGCCATCCCGGCCGCCAGCTTTGCGGTCGACGGCGCCATCCCCAGCCACACCACGCAGGACACCGCCGCGCTGTACTGGCAAAACCAGATCACGCTGGCGCCGCAATGGAAGGCACTGGTGGGTGCGCGCTACGACGTGTTCGGGCAGGAGACCACGTTCGACCGCAAGCTCGCGGGCCTGTCGCGCACCGACAAGAAGTTCAGCCCCCGCGCGGGCCTGGTGTGGCAGCCCAGCGATGCGCTGTCGTACTACGTGTCGTACAGCAAGTCGTTCCAGCCCTCGGCCGAGACCTTTGCACTGGCCGCCAACAACACCGGCGCCGAGCCCGAGATCACCGAGAACAAGGAAATCGGCGTGAAGCTCGACGTGCTGGACGGCCGCCTGAACTTCACCGGTGCGCTCTTCAACCTGGAGCGCACCAACATCAAGAACACCGACCCGACCAACCCGTCGCGCCAGATCAACGTGGGCACGCAGCGCACCAACGGCCTGGAGCTGACCGCCAATGGCCGCCTGCCCGACCGCTGGGACGTGAGCGCCGGCTACGCGTGGCTTGATGGCCGCATGACCAAGTCGCTGGCCACCACCGGCTCGCTGCAGCTGCCCACGGCGGCCATCGCGGCGCAGGGCAAGGTGGCTGCGCTCACGCCGCGCAACTCGGCCTTCCTGTGGGCCATGAAGGACCTGGGCCACGGCCTGCGCGTGGGCGGCGGCGTGAACTACGTGGGCGCGCGCTTCACCTCGCTGACCAACCTGGTGACCTTGCCCGGCTACACCACGCTCGATGCGGCGCTGCAGTACACACTGGGCCAGTGGGACCTGGACGTGAACATCAAGAACCTGGCCAACCGCAAGTACTACGTGTCCGCCCACGGCAGCAACGACAACCTGATCCTGCCGGGATCGCCGCGTGCGGTGCAGGTGACGCTGCGCACACGGTTCTGATGCAACGCATGCAGGCGCGGCGTACAGATTCATAGCCCCTCAGGCTGCTAGCGCTTTCTGGATAAGCGCTAGCAGCTACTGAAGTGATAGCAAAGATCATTTAACGCGTGGCTCACCATGGCCACGCGCCACGGCGAAACCGGTGCGCGCAGCCGCTGCGCACATGTGCGGTTGAAAATGGCACCGGATCGCGGGGCCGCTGTCACGCTGATCGCAAGAGGGCACGCGGGCTGTTCATGAGCAGCATCCAGAGCCCACCGTGGCTTTCAGCTCGCCTTGGCGCAGGTCGGCCAGGATGGTGCAATCCGGCGCAGGGCCACCAGCGCAGCCCGCGCTGCAAGCCTGGACAAAACGCGACAGGCTGCGGTCCAAGCGACGCAGCTCCGCCATCTTGGCCCGCACGGCGGTGAGGTGCGCCTGGGCTATTGCGCGCGCCTCCACGCAGTCGCGCTCGGCGCTGGTCGACAACGCGAGCAGCTCGCGCGTCTCATCAATCGAAAACCCCAGATCGCGGCAGTGCCGGATGAGGATGAGCACGTCTTGCACCGAATCTGGATAGACACGATGGCCGCTGTCGCGCCGCATCGCGGCGGGTATCAAGCCCACTTCTTCGTAGTACCTCAGGGCAGATACCGCAAAGCCAACCCGCTTGGCCAGGGCGCCAATGGAGAGGAACTCTGGTGTGGGGTCAGCGGGGTTGGTCTGCTTTTTCACAATAGTCCTTGCATCTCAAGTAACTTGAGATTTTAAAGTGGGCGTACGGGAATCGACCCGCATGGACCCACTGGAGAAAATTCGTGAAAAAACCTGTATTGGCCGCACTGGGCGTAGCGGGAGCCTGCGTGGCGTGCTGCACCATCCCCTTGGCGATCCCCTTGCTGGGTGGGGCTGCGGCGCTTGGAGTGAACTCCTGGCTGGTGGCGACACTCGGGATCAGTCTGGAACTGATGGTTCTGCTGAGGATCGCGTCCATCGCAGTGCTCGTGTGGAGCGCAAGAGCGTGGACACATCACCACCGCGCAAAGCCATGCGCCAGTGAGTCGTCCAGCGCAAGTAGCTGCGTTGTGACTGCTGAGGCGCAGGGGTGCGGCTGCGCGACAAGTTAGTTGGCATGGCGGGCGCGTACCGGTCCACAACGACGGTCCTGCAGGAGAAAACCGCCGCTCAGCTGACGCCGAAGGCGGTCGGATGCAGCGGCTTGTCATGCCGGTCTTTCACAAGCGTCATGTGAACGCCATTGTGATACTGGCCATCGAGGCACACTGCTTCAGACTCGACGCCGTACTCTACAAAGCCCATTGATTTGTAAAGCACGATGGCCGGTTCGTTGGGCACGTACACCTGCAGGTTCACACGATGCACACCGTTGTCGAAGGCGTGTTGAAGGGCGGTTTCCACGACCTGCCGGCTTAGTCCCCGGCGACGGTGCCGAGGGGACGTAAACACGCCCCACATCACCATTTTGTGGTGCGAGGACGGAAATTGGCCTGTGCGGCTGACGGCAGCTGTCGCGGCAAGCTCACCCTGAATAAAACAACCGAACACAGCGTTTGGAAGAGGTGCAGAGAGCTGCGCTCGAAAGCCTTCCAACGTGCGCGTGAGTTCTTCCTCGAACGTCAAACCCATGGGCACGGGGTCTGCTCGTGTGACCTCTCGTCGCAAAGCCGAAAACGCCGCAGCGTCATCGGCACCAAGACGGCGGACCTCCACTGGCTGTGCAATTTGGCTCATAGGGCAAAGCGTTCTACGGACAGGGTGGCCTGCGCTTTGGCGCAAGACCTTCCTTTGACGGCGGTGTCAGACGCCTGGAGGGACGAGGGAAAAGACATAGGCATCCGTAAAGCAGCCATGCACCTTGAGCCGATTTCGCGCGAGGCACTCTCGCACCGCGCCCGACCGCTCGGCCACGCCGAGACTGGGTGTGTTGTGTTGGGCCACGACGATTTCAACGCGGCCCAGCTTGAGCTCAGCAAAGGCGAACTGACTGAGTGCCTGAACGGCGGCGAGCGCTGCGCCTTGGCGCTGCCAGGACTGGCGGACCCAGTAGCCCAGGTTGCAGAAACCGTTGACCGGGTTGAATTGATTGAGGCCACAGCCACCCACAAGGGTATTGGACCCGGCGTCGAAAATCCCGAACTCGTAGCTGGAACCGCTCTCCCGCTCAGCCTCGCAATGCGCAAACCAGGATGCAGCATCGGCGGTTGTGTAGTTGGCATGGGCCCAGGGCATCCACTTCCCGACGGTGGCGGTGGACTCCAGAACGGCCTCGACGAAGGTAGGGAGATCGGGTTCAACGAAGGGGCGTAGCTGGAAGCGACCGGAAGCAAGCATAGGGCTGAAGCTGTAGGTGTCTATCGCGTCAATTAAGCCAAGCCGCGAAGTCGCTTCGGCTTGAAGGAGGGGAGAGGCGGCGCTTCTGGGCGACCCCTGGCCTTGAAGGGGAAAAGCCGCTCTTTACCGACAGATGGATTGTTGTGTGGCATTCACTTTTGGCTAGGAATGCGCGCGGACAACCCATGTGACTGCGGCAACCAATGCAATGAAAACAAGCGTAGAAACGGAATACCACAACACACGAAGCCCCGAGATCGAACGCTGTCTGGTTCTTTGCTCAACAAACTCGTTCCCATGGCGGATACCTGGCAAACGGGAGTAGGCAAGTCCTAGGAGCTCTCCGGCCGCGCTAAGCAGGAGATAGGCCGGTGGAGCAAACATTGCAAGGAGTAGCCAGCGGAGTAGACCCTCGGGATGCCCTAGCCACAGGAAAACTCCGGCACACACCGAGAGACCTAGCCAAAGAACGAGTAGTAAGCGTGGTTTCGACATTGATATGCGCTCAGACTGGATTGGTTGAGTGAGTCTCCCGCTCGGCCTTGCAATGCGCAAACCAGGATGCAGCATCGGCGGTTGTGTAGTCGGCATGGGCCCAGGACATCCACTTCCCGACGGTGGCGGTGGACTCCAGAACGGCCTCGACGAAGGCAGGGAGATCGGATTCAACGAAGGGGCGGAGCTGGAAGCGAGCGGAGGCAAGCATGGGAGCTGGAACTGTAGGTGTCTGACGTTGGCCATGAATGGGCTGCGGCAGCGCACTCGTCATTGAAGAGCCGCGATCATGCTGACCGCCATTGCGGGTCCGTATGACAAACCCGCTTCGCATCATGGCGGCGTACCGCCCTTCTTGTGCACCTTGAAACTGTCATCAAGGTAGACAGAAGAACTCGTCATGCCATAGCCTTCGCAGACAAACCCGTTCAAAGGCAGCACGCCCGGAGCATCGGTGATCCGGCCTCTCGCCTCCTTGTACTTCTTTCCAACACGCCGCGAATGAATGGCGGCGTTGGTCAGGTAGTTGAGGCTCACTCGGTAGGAGGAGTTGCTGGAGTAGTCTTCGTCGTCCTGCTGCTCGCCGATGTGTTCCAGGTCTTTGGTCTTGGCGTTGTAGCGGAACTGCAGCGTGAAGCCCGAGAACCGGGCGGCGTCTGCGTAGTAGACCGCCTGAACGAACAACGCGTTGTTTTTAATGTCCAGGTTGTAGAACTTGCTGGGGTGGCAGAACTCGCCGGACATCGAGAGCACCTGATAGCTGCCATCTGCCCTTCCGGTCAGGACGAACAGCCGCTCCTCTTTCGGGCCTTCTCCTTTGCGCCCCATCAGCAGCATGGCCCGGTCGGGAACGCCGTCGCCGTTCAAGTCGCCTTCTGCGGCGGCCAAGACAAAGTCGAGATGCCGAAACTCGGGGACTATTGCGAGCCTGGCCTTCTGCTCTGCAGATGTATTTCCGTCTGCGGCATATGCATTGCCCATACACAGAATGGCCAGAACAGCGAGCCCTGGCAAGGCAGCCATGTGCAGCGCTTGACGCAAGGCACCCATGCATACCGCAGATGCGTGCGCGACAGGCTCAACGGCGCGGGATATCGTGGACACGGAACTCTCCTGAAAGCGGCTCGCAGCCTGGCTTCGCAGCCAATGCACTGGTTCAATGCCCAGGCACAAAGATCCTGCAAAACCGGCACGCTGGGTCCAAGGGACTATAGCCTGCAAGCGGGCGCAGGTTGCGCGCTGGAGGGCCCACTTGCGGGCTGCCCGCCGGCCGAACGAATGGAACCGATACGGCCTGGGAATGCGATGGCCATCGCCGCCTGTGGCCCCATGCAGCGCCCGAATCTGCACACACGATACCGGCGGCCGCCACTGCCAAGGGCTTCTTCCACAAGCCCCCTGCCCTGAACCCTGCGCGTTCTCCGCGCGATGCCCGGCCCCAAAAAAGACCATTCCCCGCACCACGGGATCGGGCTTTTTCCCAACACACCCAGCCCCGCCACCATTACGAATACAAACAATTCCTATTTGCAATGTAAAATTAGGTATACGCAAGCCACAGCCTCCCCCTTAGACCTGCTCTAAGGCTGCAGCCAGCACCCACCGTCCTTCGATGTTTTCGGGTTGTCTGGCTTGAACCACCTTTTCACTCCTCCTGCTGCTGTCATCGCTGCCCCCGCGCTGTGGGCCGGCCGTGTGGATGTGTGCCAGCCCAGCCCCTGCCGCCCCACCCCCGGACCATGCTGAGCCCCACCGCCCTGCGCCGCTGGAGCTGGACCCACAAGTGGTCCAGCCTGGTGTGCACCGTCTTCATGCTGCTGTTGTGCCTCACGGGCCTGCCGCTGATCTTTCACCACGAAATAGGCCACCTGCTGGGTACCGAGGTCGAGGCGCCCGCCATGCCCGCCAGCACACCGCGCGCCAGCCTCGACAAGGTGCTGGCCACTGCGCACGCATTGCACCCCGAGCGCGTGGTGCAGTTCGCATCGCATGCGGAGGACGATGACAACGTCTGGTTCGTCACGCTCACACCCACACCGGCGCCCACCGATGATTTCCGATCCGTGGCGGTGGATGCGCGCACGGCCCAGGTGCTGGCGCAGCCGCGTTTTGACGAGGGCTTCATGTACGTGATGTTCAAGCTGCATGTGGACCTGTTCGCGGGCCTGCCGGGCAAGCTGTTTCTGGGCTTCATGGGCTTGCTGCTGCTGGTGGCCATCGTCACCGGGGTGGTGTTGTATGCGCCGTTCATGCGCAAGCTCGCGTTTGGCGAGGTGCGGCGTGACCGATCCACGCGCGTGAAGTGGCTGGACCTGCACAACCTGCTGGGCATCGTCACGCTGGTGTGGGCGTTTGTGGTGGGCGGCACGGGCATGATCAACACGTGGGCGGACCTGCTCATCAAGTACTGGCAGTACGACCAGCTCTCGGTGCTGCTCAAACCCTATGAAGGCCAGCCCATCGTGCCCGCCACAGAGCGCGGCCCGCTGCAGCAGGCGCTGGAGGCCGCACAGGCGCAGGCGCCGGGCACCAAGCTGTCGTTCATTGCGTTCCCGGGCACGGCGTTCTCCAGCCCGCACCACAACACGTTTTTCATGCGCGGCAACGAGCCGCTCACCTCCCGCCTGCTCAAGCCCGTGCTGATGGATGCGCGCACAGCGCAGGTCACCGCGTCGCCCCAGCTGCCGTGGTACCTGACGGCGCTGCTGGTGTCGCAGCCGCTGCACTTTGGCGACTACGGTGGCATGCCGATGAAGATCCTGTGGGCGCTGCTCGACATTGCCACCATCGTGGTGCTGGGCAGCGGGCTGTACCTGTGGCTGCGCAAGGGCGTGCAGGCGGGCAGCACCAGCAACGCCACTACCAGCACCACCACCGCGGCCGCCACCGTGCAAGGCCACACCAGCCTGCCGACAACAGCTGCAGCGCGCACCGGCAGCCCGCTGCCCCACACGGAGGGCCGCGCATGAAGCCGAGCCCGTTCTGGTCGCTGTGGGGCGGGCCCATCGTGATGGGCGTGCTCACCACCACGGGCCTGATCACCGCCCTCGTGTCCGACACCTGGGGCGACTGGTGGTCGTGGGTGGGCCTGGGCATTCCGGTGGCGGTGATGGGCTGGCACTGCTGGCCCCACACACAGCCTGCGGCCGCCGCCCAGGGAGCCCACGGCCAACCCCACACCGAAACAACCGAAACGGGCACCAGAGCCACGCCACCCTGAACACCGCCAGCACCTTCACCACGCCATGCGCAACACCCATTCCCCACGCCCCCCTGCCCTGACCCCGGCCGCCCTGGCCGCCGCGTTGCTCTTCGCACTGGCCGCGCCTGCCGCTTGGGCGCAAGCGGCGGCCAGTGGCACCGAGCCAGAGGGCAAGGCCCTGTCCACCGTCACGGTCAACGCCAGCGCCGATGCATCGGCGCAGGGCCTGTCGCCCGCCTACCCCGGTGGCCAGGTGGCGCGCGGTGGGCGTGCCGGCATCCTGGGCACCAAGGACGCGATGGACACGCCGTTTTCCATCACCAGCTACACCAACGAACTGATCCAGGACCGCCATGCCCGCAGCGTAGGCGATGTACTGCAAAACGACCCCACGGTGCGCGTGGCACGCGGCTTTGGCAATTTTCAGGAAGCGTTCTTCATCCGGGGCTTCATCCTCGATTCGGACGACACGGCCTACAACGGCCTGTACAGCCTGCTGCCGCGCCAATACATTGCCACCGAGCTGTTCGAGCGCGTGGAGGTGCTGCGCGGCGCATCGGCCTTTTTGAACGGCGCCAGCCCCAATGGCGGCGGTCTGGGCGGCAGCATCAACCTGCTGCCCAAGCGGGCGCCCAACGAGCCCTTGAACCGCGTGACCTTTGGCGTGGCCAGCGGCGGCCAGACACAGATCGCGGCCGACATTGCCCGCCGCTTTGGGCCGGATGGCAACACCGGCATCCGCGTGAATGCGGCGGCCCGCAACGGCGGGACGGCGGTCGATGGCGAAGACGTCCAGCTCGGCCTGCTGGCCGTGGGCCTGGACTGGCGCAGCCGCGACGTGCGCCTGTCCGGCGACATAGGCTGGCAAGACCACAAGCTCAAGAACACCCGCACCAATGTCACGCTGGGTGCTGCGGTCACGGCGGTGCCGGGTGCCCCCGACAACCAGGCCAACTTTGCTCAGCCCTGGAGCTATTCGAACGAACGCGACACCTTCGGCACGCTGCGCGGCGAGTGGGACCTGTCGCCCACCACCACGGCCTGGGCCGCGGCGGGCGCGCGCCGTGGCGAAGAAGCCAATTCACTGGCCAACCTCACGGTGACCAACGCCGCCAGCGGCGCCGCCACCACCTACCGCTTTGACAACACCCGCAAGGACAGCGTGAACACCGGCGAGCTGGGCCTGCGTGGCAAGCTGCAGACCGGCAGCGTGGGCCACGAATGGGTGGCGGTGGCGTCGCACTTCAGCGCCGACAAGAAAAACGCCTATGCCATGGACTGGCGCAACACCCAGGCGACCAACCTCTACAACCCCGTGGCCACCGGCCTGCCGGCTTTTAGCGCCGACACCCTCTTCGGCGGCGACCTGGCCCACCCGCAACGCACGGGCAGCACCCGCCTGACCAGCTTTGCGCTGGGCGACACGGTGCAGCTGCTGGACAGCCGCCTGCTGCTCACGGCCGGCCTGCGCCACCAGAAAATCGAAATCGCCAACTACGCCTACGGCACCGCCGTGCAGACCGACCGCTATGACCAGAGCCGCACCAGCCCGCTGCTCGCGGCCATCTACAAGGTGGACAAGGGCCTGTCGGTGTATGCCAACTATGTGGAAGGCCTGAGCCAGGGCCAGACCGCGCCCAGCACGGCGGCCAACCGGGGCGAGATGCTGGCGCCCTATGTCTCCAAACAAAAGGAAGTGGGCGTGAAGTTTGACGCGGGCCGCGTGGGCGGCAGCGTGGCGCTGTTTTCCACCACCAAGCCCCGCGCGTTTTTGAGCGCGGCCAACCTCTTCAGCACCAGCGGCAAAGACCGCCACCAGGGCGTGGAATTGGCACTGCAGGGCGAGGCCACCAAGGGCCTGCGCGTGCTGGGCGGGCTGACTTGGCTGGACGCCAAGCAGCTGACCACCGGCGCTGCCGCCACCGACGGCCAGCGCGTCATCGGTGTGCCCAAGCTGCAGGCCAACCTGGGTGCAGAGTGGGACGTGCCCGGCGTGCCGGGCCTGGCCGTGGATGGCCGCTGGGTGCACACCGGCGCCAGCTATGCCAACGCCACGAACACCCTGCGCGTGCCTGGCTGGAACCGGCTTGACGTGGGTGCCCGCTACCTCACCGAAGTGCAGGGCCGCCTCGTCACGCTGCGCGCCCGCATCGACAACCTGACCAACCGCAACCACTGGGCCTCGGTGGGCGGCTACCCCGGCTCGGGCTATCTGGTGGTGGGTGCACCGCGCACGTTGTCGCTGAGCGTAGGCGTGGACTTCTAAAGCGGCACCGCCGCCACGCCGCCCAGGCCCTGTTCAGACCAAATTTAGGGTCAAAAAGCCACCCAGCGCTTATCCAACAAGCGCAGGCAGCTATCAAAAAATGAGTGTTTATCACCCCTGCATCGCAGGGGCGTGGTGCCCTGCGCTCCGCTGTTTTTGTTGTTACTGAAACCACCGAAAGGAAATCGTCCATGTCCTCGAACCAACGCCTCCAAGCCCCGCTGCTGGCCGCCCTGCTGGCCTGCGCCGCCCTCACTGCGGTGAGCACCGCCCATGCTCACCAGGTCTGGCTCGAAAACGCCGGGGGCCAGGCGCGCCTGCACTTTGGCGAGTTCAACGAGAACCTGCGCGAGACCTCGCCCGGCCGGCTGGACCAGTTCAAGGGCGTGCCCGCACTGGAACAACGCACGGGTAGCACGACCCAGCGCGCGGAAGGCCAGCTGGGCAAGGACGCTTTTGTCTACACCACCACCGGCACGCCAGACACGCTGTTCGCCGCCGCCACCTACCCGCTGATCGACCGCAGCAAGCGCAACCTGCCCGCGATGTTCTGGCAGCCCTCGGCCCGCTGGGTGGCCGGCCTGGCACAGCCCGTGGCGCCCACCGCCCCGCTCGACCTGGTGCCCACCGGCAAGCCCGGTCAGCTGAAGGTTGTCTACAAGGGTGCGCCGCTGCCCAAGGCCAAGGTGCAGTTGGCAGCACCCTCCGGCTGGACGCGCGAAGCCGAGGCGGGTGAAGACGGCACCGTGACCTTCGTCACCCCCTGGAAGGGCCAGTACGTGGCCGAGGTGAAGCACAGCGACAAGACCCCCGGCGAAGCCCAGGGCGGGCAGTACGGCGAAGCCAGCTACGTGACCACGCTGACCTTTGTGCTGGCCGATGGTATGGCGTCGCCCGCCCTGCCCGAGCCGCCCAAGGCCCACTGAGCCCCGGCTGACGCCACCGCCGATTCGCTAGCCGCACAAACCACCGCCCTCTCGCGGCGCGTGGTACTGCCTTGGCACACTCGGGCGGCTGGCATTCATATCACTAAAAATGGGCTGTAGCGCTTTATGTAAAAGCGCTGACAGCTACTAATCCGATAGCGCCATGATTCACCCCAATCTCTTGCGCACCGCTATAGCGCACGCCGCGCTGCTGGCTGTGTGCGGCACCGCGTTCGCGCAGAACAGCACAGCACCCGCACCGGCCCCCATACCCGCCGACGCTCCAACAGCCGCTCCCTCCCTGCGCCAGGTCGACGTCATCGACTCCACCGCAGGCGAGGCGGCCACGCCCGCGCGGCGCGCGCAAAGCAGTTCGCGCCTGGGCCTGTCGGTGCTGGAGACACCGCGCTCGGTCAGCGTGATCGACAACGCGCTGCTGGAGCAGCAGATGGCCACCACCGAGCGCGACGTGCTGCGCAATGCCTCGGGCGTGGCCACGCGCAGCGAGTACTACGGCTCGTACTCGCAGTTCTCCATCCGCGGGCTGTGGGCCAACAACACCTACAACTTCCTGCGCGACGGCGCCAAGTTCGTCCACCTGCTGGACCCACCGCTGTTCAACATCGAACGGGTCGAAGTCATCAAGGGCCCCGCCGCGCTGGAGTTCGGCCAGGTCGCGCCTGGCGGCCTGGTCAACTACGTGAGCAAGCGTCCCCAGGCCGACCCGCTGCGCACCATCAAGATCGGCGCCGGCAGCCACGGCTGGCGCAGCGCCGAGTTCGACCTGACCGGCCCGCTCAACGCCGATGGAACGCTGCGCTACCGGCTCGACGGCGGCGCCAGCCGGGGCGGCAGTTTTGTGGATGGCAACACCCCGCGCAAGCAAGGCATTGCAGGCAGCCTGGAGTGGCAGGTCACGCCCGACACCGTCTGGCGCGCGCAGGCGGAGACCCAAAGCATCGACGGCACCTCCACCTCCGGTCTGGCGGTGCCAGACCCCAAGAATCCACGCAGCGCCGACGTGCTGCCGGTGGGCGCGTTCTACGGCGAGCCCTGGTTGAAGACCGACGGCCATCTGCGCTTTTACTCCACCGAGCTGCAGCACCGTTTGACTGACCAGCTGGAAGCCCGCGTGCACCTGTCGCGCAACGAGACCTTTCGCAACGTGAACATCGTGTCGCCCATGGGCCCGGCGGCCAACGGCCGCGTGCCACGCACCTACTGGATGGCGCCGGGACAAAAATACACGTCGGACACCGCGCTGGCCGAACTGCGCGCGCAGCTGCAAACCGGCGCGGTAAAACACACGATGCTGGCGGGGTTGGACTGGCGCGCCATTGCGGGCTTCTACGGCGCGCGCACCACAGGCAACCTGGGCGCCATCGATCTCTACAACCCCGTCGCAGGCCTGGTGCCACCCGTGGCCTCCACCGGGGTGGGCAAGCTCTCCTCCGACGCCCGCAACACCGGCGTGTTCGTGCAGGACCGCATGGTGCTGGGCGACTTCGGCCTGCTGCTGGGCCTGCGCCATGACAAGTTCAAGGACGCCTACACCGCGCCCGTCACCGACCTGAGCCAGACCCAGCCCAGCGCCGCCCTGAGCTGGGAACTGCGCCCGGGCAGCATGGTGTACACCAGCTACGCACGCTCGTTCCAGGCCAACTCGGGCACGCTGATCTGGGGCGACCGCGCCGCGCCGCCCTCCGAAGGCAAGCAGCTGGAAGTGGGCTGGAAGCAGGAATGGCTGGACAAGCGCCTGATGACCACGGTGTCGGCCTTCGACCTGGAGCTGACCAACGCGCCCGCCACCGACCCGCAACACCCCGGCTACTCGGTGCTGACCGCGCGCCAGCGCATCAAGGGCGTGGAGCTGGAGCTGCAAGGCCGCATCACCCCTGGCTGGACGGTGACGGCCAATGCGAGCTTCCAAAACCCCAAGGTGCTGGCCGACACCACCGCCGGGGCCAACGTGGGCAACCGCGTCGCGCTGGCCACGCGCCGCAACGCATCGCTGTGGACGCAGTACCGCCTGCCGCAACTGCCCGGCCTGTGGGTGGGTGGCGGCCTGGTGCACCAGGGCGACAAGTTCATCGCCAACGACAACAAGTGGCGCCTGCCGGGCTACACCGTGGTCGACCTGGCCGTGGGCTACCAGTTTGCGGGTGGCGTGCGGCTGCAGGCCAACCTGAAGAACGCGGGCAACCGCCGCTACTACCTGGACGGAACGACCACCGCAGCGGGCTTTGGCTCCGTCGTGCCGGGCACGCCACGCAGCTTGCAGGTGTCGCTGGACTACACGTTCTGAGGGCCAAGCGCCTCCACCCCACAGCCTGACCACTTCAGTGGATAGCCCGAAGCGAGGTGCGCGATGACACGACCTGGCGCCTTCGGGACTGACACCCTTTTTCAATGATCAGAGAAACAGCACCATGACACCTGGCATCACCGTCTACCGCACCGCCATCGCACATGCGGCCTTGCTGGCCCTGTGTGGCGCCGCCCACGCGCAGCAGGCCACAGCCCCTGGCACCACCGAACCCACTGCGGAAAAGGCGCTCGCCCCTGTCACCGTCAATGCGGGCACTGAACAGAAAAACCCCACGGCGCCCGTCACGGGCTTTGTGGCAAAACGTGCGCTCAGCGCCACCAAGACCGACACGCCGCTCATCGAAACGCCGCAGGCCATCAGCGTGATCACCCGCGACCAAATGGAGGCCCAGGGTGTGCAAACGCTGCGCCAGGTGACGGCTTACACGGCAGGTGCCGTGTCCAACTACTTCGACAGCCGCCAGGACACCTTCAAGGCGCGCGGCGGCGACGTGACGCAGTACCTGGACGGCATGGTGCGCTTCATCGGCTACTGGAACGACACGCGGCCCGATCCATACACGCTGGAGCGCGTGGAGTTCTTGCGCGGCCCCTCGTCGGTGCTGTACGGCCAGGGCAGTGTGGGTGGCGTACTCAACCTCACCAGCAAACGCCCGCAGGCCGAGCCGCTGCGCGAGGTGCAGGTGCAGCTGGGCAACCATGCGCGCAAGCAGATCGCCGCAGACATGACTGGCAAACTCACCGAAGACGGCCAGTGGCTCTACCGCCTGGTGGCCGTGGGCCGCGACAGCGACACACAGGTGGACCACGTGCGCGATGACCGCCTGGTGATCGCCCCCACCGTGACCTGGAAGCCCAGCGCCGCCACCTCGCTCACGCTACAGTTCACGCACCAGAAGGACAAGAGCGGATCGCTGATCGGCTTCTTCCCCTGGCAGGGCACGCAGTTGCCCAACCGTTACGGCCAGATCCCCACCTCCACCTTCATCAGCGAGCCGGGCTGGGACCGCTACAACTCCGAAAGCACCTCCTGGGGCTACCTGTTCAGCCACCAAATCGACAGCGCCTGGACCGTGCGCCAGAACCTGCGCCGCAGCGTGAGCGAGGTGGACTACCGCACGCTGTACACCAGCTTTGCCGCCAACGCCGCGCTGGGCCGCCCCGCGCGCCCCGTGTTCAACGCGGACAACCGCACCGTGCTGCGCGACGCATCGTGGACACTGGGCACCGCACGCATGCTGCTGGTCGATACCCAGGTCGAAGGCAAGCTGCGCTGGGGTGACACCGAGCACACCGTGCTGGGCGGCCTGGACGTGCAGCGCAACCACTGGGGCCAGCAAAGCTGGAGGTCTGTGGCGCCCGCCATCGACGTGTACAACCCCGTCTACGGCAACTTCACGGCGCCATCGGCATCGGCCCTGGCACGCGTGCCCAGCGTGGAGCAGCGCCAGCTGGGCTTCTACGCCCAGGACCAGATCAAGTGGGGCCGCTTCACGGCCACGCTGGGCCTGCGCCACGACAACGCCAAGAGCGACACCGAAGGCCGCCCCGCAGCAGCGGCAGACGACAATGCCTGGACCAAGCGCGCTGGCGTGACCTACCAGATGGATGGCGGATGGGCACCCTATGCGGGCTATTCCGAATCCTTCCAGCCCCTGGGTGGCGCCAACCTTTTCGGCGTCCCCTTCAAGCCCCAGCGCGGCGAACAATGGGAGGCCGGCGTGAAATGGCAGCCCCCGGGCCAGGGCATCAGCGCCTTTGCCGCCGTCTACCAGTTGCGGGAGAAGAACCGCAAGACCACCGACCCGACCAACCCGCTCAACAGCCTGCAGATCGGCGAAGTGAAGGTCAAGGGCTTCGAGGCCGAGATGACCGCCAGCCTCGCCCGCAACTGGGACTGGACCGTGGGCTATGCCTTCACTGATGCCAAGATCAGCCGCAGCAACACCGGCGACCAGGGCCTGCCCGTGGCGAGCACCCCTCGCCACACGGCTTCGACCTGGCTGAGCCACCGCTTCGCCAGCGAAGGCCGCGGCGGCTGGACAGTGGGCGCCGGCGTGCGCTACACCGGCTCGCAGTGGAGCGGCACCAGCGCCATCAGCACCCCGGCCGCCACGCTAGCCGATGCCATGGTGGCGTACGACGCCGGCGACTGGCGCGTGGCCTTCAACGTAGTCAACCTGGCGGACAAGGTGCACATCACCCAGTGCCTGGCACGGGGCGATTGCTTCTACGGGCAGGCGCGGACGTATACGTTGACTTCGACGTACCGGTTTTGATGGCCATGAAGGGGAGACCGCTAGCAGCGGATGCAAGCGGTTTCCGGGAGGTATTCAGGCTGTTGGCATATCGCGCTACATCCCGAATTTGCCCACCCGACTCTGCCGTGGCATGCACGCAAGCGGCCAGCGCGACGTGGGCTTGCCGACCCCTCAACGACCCCATCTAGGTCTACTACACTGGGAATTGGAGTTCACTTTACCAAGCCCATGCAACCTAGTCCAAAGCCCTCGAAAGTGGCCGCGCTTGTCCCGGCGTGGCAATCTGCGGCATTCATCCAAGCAACCCTCGACTGTCTCTCCGCGCAGACTTACCCTCACCTGGAAGTTGTCGTCTCTGTCGATGAATGCAGTGATTCAACTTATGAGATTTGCATGGCGCATGCTCAGAAAGACTCACGCTTCAGGGTGATCTTGCAACCGCATCGGCTAGGGTACGTGGGCAACTGCAACTTTTTGTTGGATCAGACCGACGCGGATTATGTACTGTTTGCGTTTCACGATGACATCCTAAAACCCGAATACATCAGACTGCTGGCAGAAGTGCTGGACATGCGGCCAGAGGTTGTCATGAGTTATTCGGACGTGCATCTTACAAATACCAACGGAACTCAAGAGCACTGGGTATTCACTGAGCTTGAGGGTGTTCGTGACCCGGTCCAACGGGGTGCACTCATGATGAGTGGAAATAACAAATGGTGGGTGCCCAATCGAGGGCTATTTCGCCTCAAACAAGCGCGACAAATCAACGGCCTTAAAACCCATCGCGCAGGAGAGTTTTCCGCAGATTGGCCTTGGCTGTTCCATATGAGCTTGCTGGGAGAATTCGCACGCGTTCCTCAAACCCTGTGTTATAAGTATTATAAGCCGGGCAGTTTATCCCGCGGCTGGGAATTTTCCAAACGCCAACTGTATGAAGTCTACGCCGCCATAATGCGCGAAATTTGGATTTCCAACCTCACTACTGAGCAAAAAATGACGCTCGCCAGCCCTTTGGCGAGATGGCTCTACCAAAACAATCCAGATCTGAAAAAAGAGGAAAAGTGATGAACACCATCGCTTCACCCCTCTGTTCCACCTGGTTTGAAGGGCGAGTCCGCTTCATTGATCTCCCCACCCACACTGATGAGCGAGGCAATCTGCTGCCGCTCGATTTTGATAGCCTACCCTTCAAGCCACGCCGAGCATTCACGGTGACAGACGCCCCAACCGGGTCCATTCGGGGGGAGCATGGCCACCGCAGCGGGGAACAACTGCTCATTTGCTTGCATGGAAAGATCGGCCTCTTGCTAAGAAAGGGGCACGAAGAAGTTGATACTGTGCTGACGGCGGCGGGACCAGGCCTCCTGTTAGGTGCTGGCGTGTGGTGCCGCCAGACTTATTTGGTCTCGAATTCCGCGCTTTTGGTATTGGCCAGCGAACCTTATGATCCCGGATCATATGTCTCGACCTGGAATTAATACATATGCGAAATCCCCCCCGAATTGCCATCCTTGGCGCTGGAATCATGGGCTGCTCTGCAGCGCTTTTTTTTGCACGCAAAGGGATCGAAGTATCCATCTTCGATATGGCGGAACAACCGTTCAGTGCGGCGAGCCGATGGAACGAAGGAAAAATCCACTTAGGATGCCTCTACAGCGCAGATCCGTCACTAAGCACGGCGGATCACGTCATTCCCGGCGGTCTCAGATTTCGTCCATTGATAGAGGAATTGATCGGCACGTCCCTCGCTCCAGCCATTACCTCCGAAGACGACCTGTTTTTTTGCCATCGCAAATCCGTGACTTCTGCATCGGAAATGAAGACGTACATGGAGAAAGTCGTTGAGCGCGTGCGATCTCACCCGGATGCAGCGCGATATCTAGCAGATGCGTCTGAAAGTCGGGTTCACCAGCTGAGCTCTTCCGAACTGGCTGGCTTCACATCATCGCCAGATATTGTTGCAGGCTTTCGGGTTCCAGAAAGATCCGTTGATACCAATTGGGTCGCCGAGCGGTTTATACCCGCGATGGGCGCTGAAAAATTGATTCAACAATTTTTGGGAACCCGTGTCATGGCTGCACGGCCCGCAGAGATGGGCATCAACGGCACGTGGAAAATAGAGACTTCCGCAGGCATATTTGGCCCATACGATTACGTAATAAACTCGCTCTGGCAAGGCCGTTTGGCGATAGATCGAACTGCGGGACTAGAGCCGACAGGAGTTTGGTCGAACAGATACCGTCAATCGCTTTTCTTGCGCACTGCAGAACCGGTTCATACCCCTTGCGCTGTCATCGCCACCGGGCCATTCGGAGACATAAAAAACTACAACGGGCGTGATTTTTACCTCTCCTGGTATCCCGATGGTTTGCGTGTAGACAGCCCTGACATTTCACCACCGGAGCCTCATTTAGCTTCCAAAAATGCTGAAGACATATCGAACTCCATTCTCAACCATCTTCAAGCCTTATTGCCATGGGTAGCGCAAATTCGCGAGCAAGCAGAGCGTTCCACCCTTGAAGGCGGATGGGTTTTTGCCGCCGGCCAAGGAGCACTTTCGGATCGAAAATCAACGCTGCACCGCCGTTCTGATTATGGAACCACAAAATTGGGAAACTATATTTCCATCGACACCGGAAAATACTCAACGGCGCCCGCACTGGCTCAGGCACTGGTAGAAAATATCATATGAACGTGGAATAACTATCACATTTCGGTGTGATTGATAGTTTCTCAAAATCTCCTTGATTGCTTACCACCGCAGGCAGCGAGCGGCGTCGAGCAAACGACAGCCGCTGCGAACGCTCCTCCTCCGACGGCACCAGTTCAGTCTTCGGTCTGCCTGCCCTCATCGCGGTATCTCCGTTTCAAAGATACCTCACTGGTACGCGCGATAAGTACCAGTTATTTACGAGACGGGGCACCAGTCCACAGAACGGCAATTGCAGCCAGCATCAAGGACAACAACAGCACACCCCACTGGGAAAGCGTTGGAATCCCTGTAGAGGCCGCGGCCAATGCCACACCGCCCGGATCCGGGATAGCGCCATTCAGCACTAGATCATCATCCCCCAAGCCGCCATCCGTAAGTACCAGCGTGACTGTGTTGCCGGTGATCGTCGCTCCGGGGAATGGGTACCAGTGGGAAGCGCCCTGGCTCAGCGTAGGGCCGTATTTCATGTACACGGCACCGGATGGGAACGGCTGTGGATAGGTCAGCGTGATGGTCACGGCGGCACCATTGGGGCAACCTCCGACGATCACATCGAACAAGCCCTGGGGAAACACATACCCGGCCGTGCCCCCGGAAGGCGGCGAGCCCACGCCTCCGGTGCGAGGGATGAAATTCGCCTGGTCAAACCCGCAGCCCGCCGGCCCCGACAGGCTGGCATTCACCGTGCCCCCCCCGGTGGGGCTGATGCCCGTCGCCGTGGTGGGTCGCGAACGCGTCACGGTGACCGTGTAGTTTTTGGTGGAGCCGCTCTGGGCGGTCACTTGCACAGTGACCACGTTGTTGCCGACGTTCAGCGCAATGGGGGCCGACGCGTTGCCGCTGGGCGTGGCAACGCCGTTGACCATGACACTCGCACTGCCATCGGCCACGGTCGGGGTGACGGTGATGGAGCTGTCGGGCACGGTAGCGGTGTAGTTCTGCTGGGCCGCGCTGAATACCGGGCTCAGGGTGCCGCTCGACAACAACAATGCGCCCAGGTCGTTATTCGACGAGACCGCACGCGTCACGGTGACCGTGTAGGTCTTGGTGGTGCCATTCTGCGCGGTGACCACGACCGTGACGGTGTTCGCACCGGTGTTCATGGCGATGGCGTCGGAGGCATTGCCGCTGGCCACGGCAACGCCGTTGACCGTCACCGCGGCGTTCGGTTCATTGACCGTCGGCGTGACGGTGATGCTGGTGGTCGCGGCCGCGATCGACATCGTGTAGCCCGTGGTGCTCGGCGCAAACGCCGGGCTGATGCTGCCGCCCAGCAACGCCAGGGCCGACAGGTTGGCGTCGCCCGATCCCGCCCGCGTCACCGTCACGGTGTAGGTCTTGGTGGTGGTGCCATCCTGCGCTGTCACGACGGTGGCAATGGTGTTGGCACCCACCGCCAGCGCAATCGCGCCCGAGGCATTGCCGCTGGTGGTGGCCACCCCGTTCACTGTGACGCTGGCAGTGGCATCGGCCACGGTGGGCGTCACGGTGAGTGAGGTGGTGGCGTTGCCGACACTGGCCGTGTAGCTGATGGTGCCAGCGGCAAAGGCAGGCGCCAAGGTGCCACTGGACAGGGACAGCGCAGACAGATCAGCGTCACTCGAAGGCAGCGCACGCGTGATGGTCACGGTGTAGCTTTTGGTCGCGCTGTTCTGGGCGGTGACGACGATGGTGACCGTGTTACTGCCCGGGTTCATCGCGATGGCACCCGAGGCGGCCCCGCTGGTGACAGCCACCCCGTTGACGGTGATGCTGGAGGTGCCCGCGGCCGCGGTGGGGGTGACGGTAAGGCTGGAGGTGCCGGCCGCGATGGAGGCGACATAGCCCGTCGTGCCCGACGCGAACACCGGGCTCAGGGTGCCGTTAGAGAGGCTCAGCGCAGACAAGTCAGCGTTGGACGACGCGGCACGGGTCACGGTGACGGTATACGTCTTGGTCGTGGTGCCATCCTGGGCCGTAACGACCGTGGTCAGGGTGTTGCTGCCCACATTGAGCGCAATCGCGCCAGAGGCATTGCCGCTGGTCGTGGCCACACCGTTCACGGTGACGCTAGCGGTACCGGCGGCCACGGTCGGGGTCACGGTGAGCGAGGTGGTGGCGTTGCTGACGCTGGCCGTGTAGCTGGTGGTGCCAGCTGCAAACACAGGCGCCAAGGTGCCGCTGGACAGCGACAGCGCAGACAAGTCGGCATTGGACGACCCGGCCCGGGTCACGGTCACGGTGTAGCTCAGCGGCGTGCCGTTCTGCGCGGTGACGGCGACGGTGATGGTGTTGCTGCCGACGTTCAGCGCAATCGCGCCCGAGGCGTTGCCGCTGGTGGTGGCCACGCTATTGACGGTAACGCTCGCAGTGGCGTCGGCCACGGTCGGAGTGACGGTCAGCGACGTGGTGGCATTGCCCACGCTGGCCGTATAGCTGATGGTGCCCGAGGCAAACACCGGGGCCAGGGTGCCGCTTGAAAGCGACAGCGCGCCCAGCTGGTTGTTGCCCGACGCAGCACTGCGGGTGACCGTGGCGGTGTAGGTGCTGGTCGTGGTGCCGTCCTGGGCGGTCACGACGGTGGTAATCGTGTTGGAGCCCACTGCCAACGCAATGGCCCCCGACGCATTGCCGCTGGTGACAGCGACCCCGTTGACGGTGACGCTGGCAGTGGCGTCGGCCACGGTGGGCGTGGCGGTGAGCGACGTTGTAGTGAAGGGCACGCTGGCCGTGTAGGAGGTGGTACCCGAAGCGAACACGGGGTTCAAAGTACCTACCGAGAGCGCTAGGTTGCTCAGGTTGGCATTGCTCGAGGGCGGTGCCGCGCGCGTGACGGTGATGGTGTAGGTCTTGGTAGTGCTTCCGTCGAGGGCTGTGACGACCGTGGTGATGGTGTTGGAGCCGACGTTCAACGCGATCGCACCCGAAGCAGCGCCGCTGGTCACAGATACGCCGTTCACCGTGATGGTCGCGCCGGGCGTGTCTATGGTGGGCGTGACAGTGGTGCTGGTCACTGCGTTGGTGACCGCAAAGCCGTAGCTGGTTGTGGCGGCCAAGAATGAAAAGCCGCCGGACGACGCCGACAGGGCACTCAAGTCGGCATTGCCGGTGGGCTCTGTGAACACGAAGTTGTTGAAACCTTCCTGCCACAACTTATTAGGCTGACTGGGGTGTCCGGTGCTTGTAATCCGGATTTCGTCCACATTCCTGAATGCCGGCGGCAGATTGACGGTGCTACTGATTCCGCCGGGATGAGCCATGAAGGGATGCGTAGCGCCCGTGCCCACACCGTCGATGTAGCCGGTCGCGGTATAGGTAGCTCCCATGACCTGCGCATCCTGAATGACGAAACTCGCAATGCCGAACAGACGTTGCAACTGGCTTTTGACAATCAGGCTTCCGACTGGGAGGAACGTGTCGAAGACCAGCATGGAATTGCTGCCGCTACCGGTCAGGTCGTAGTTTGTGACATCGCCAGTGCGTGTGTTGCCAACGTTAGCAAAGTAAATCTCGTATTCGATGTTGGGGAAATGGATCTGGGCTGACAGGTTGCTGTCGAGGAACTTGGGTACCGTGAAGGTGTTGTCCGCGAGGGTCGGATTGATCGACAAGGTGCCGGCTACGGCAGGCAGCACGTGGCGATAGGAGGGAAAGGCCAGCACCGCACTGCGCAGCGGACCAGTACGCCGCTCCAGCAGCCAGTCGCCGCCTTGCGCGGCATCCCCAGTGAAATTGGTAGACGCCGCCACCCGCGCACCGGTGGCATCGGCCAACATGGCTATGAACTCCTGGCCCTCAGCGCCATGGGCTACCTCACAACCGTACAACAGCAGATCGGCCCCGCTCCCAAAGGCCGCACGAATGCGCGCCAAGTCCGCTCCCCGCTCCCGCAGCGCCTGGCGGTCAAGTGTCAGGGAGCCCAAACCCAATGCACCCTTGGTGCCGTGCGAAATCAAATGCACAGCTGCAAGATTCTTTCGCTCGGCCAACACATCGGCCATCTGGCGCAAGCCGTCAGCCTGGGCATCCAGCAACACAACCTCGAAATCCGCCCCGGCCTCAGCCATCAACTGCTGGTAGTCGGCCACATTGCTCTCGATGAACAAGATACCGGGGGGCTGGAAGGCGGGTGCCAAGGGAGCCCCAGCGAGGGCCGAGGAAGCCGCAGTGAGAAAAATCCACGCCAGGCCGATGCAACAAAGCGCCTGCAAAAAGGCGAATTTTCTGGTTAGTTTCTTCACTGCGCCCACTCCCTGATATTTATAAGTGCACGCAGTTAATCATGATTTTCAATAAACAACTATCTTTTAATTGATCGCTTCAATGAAAGCGAGTGGGTGCGATGCGCCGCTCTTTTTTTCCCGCGCTGCGGCACCACCAACCCGGGTGCGCTGTTTCGCTGCGAGGTCGGCTCAGGATTCACACCAATAGCGAACAGCTGCCCGATCAAGACGCTGGTCTCTCCGAGATATTGGGAGCACAAGTAAAAAAGCCCAACGCCGATGTTCTTCGGCGCGGGCCTCAAGAGCCTGTTCAAAATCGTCTTCCCGTGCTGACTTGCTGCAAAGCAGATGCGGTGAAAGGCCTTGAACAGGTTCTCGGCCTTTTCACACCATCGCTTCGCGGAATTTCTCGCACCTGCCGCCGCCCGAGGCTCAGGCCTCGTCCGGCGTCGGCTTTGGCAACCGAGGTGACGAGAGTGCATGGGATGGTGCGGCGGCTGCTGGAAGCAGCACAAAGCCAATCTGACGAAGCGGAAGAATTTGCATTCAAGGCCGGAGAATAATCCTGTGAACCGCGCCCTTTCGGCCGCGAACCCTTTTTGGCACACACACGCAGGGCATGCCGATGTGGGTTTGTGAGCTATCGGACTGCAAAAGAGTAGAGGGGCTTTGTGACATCTGAACAATATGAGGGACTGGTCCACAACCTGTACCAAGCAGCCACGGGCACGCGGCCTTGGCACGAAGTGCTGCAAGTGTTGGTCGATCAGTTCAAGGGACGCTTTTGCCAACTGGTGGCAGTGGATCGCCGCACGGGCCGCATGGCGTTGACGCTGCACTCATCCGGCTCACCCATGGAGGGCGTGCTGGATTACATGTGCGAATACCACCGCCTGGATCCACACTTGGCCCATGTCGCGGTGCAACCTCCGGGCACCGTGTTCAACTCTGACGACTTAATTCCAGCCCGAGAGGCGCAGGTTCATCCGTACTACCGAAACTTCTGGTCGGTTTACGGTGTGCGCTACATGTCGGGCGGAAAGGTGGCGGAGGACGAGGATTTTGTCGTCTTTTTCGGGTTGCTCCGCAGCCCTGCGCAGGGGCGGTTCGACGCCGGGGCAGATGCGAGCCTGGCAAGCCTGTTCGTGCATATCAAGAAAGCTTTTGCAGAATACCGGCGCTCAGCCAACGGGCGCCGAGCGAGCACTGGCCAGCTGATGATTGAGCAGGCAGAGCGCCCCATTTTGCTTCTGGGATCGGATCGCTTTGTGGTGCATGCCAATGCTGCCGCGCAGCAGTTGTTGAGTGAAGCTGAGGTGATCGTTGCGCGTAGCGGCTATATCGGTTGCCCCAGTGCGCAAGCGGAAGAGGCGCTTTTGCGGGCTCTCCACGGGCTGAAACTGGCGGAGGGGGAGTATCCGCAAACCCCAGAGCGCGTGGACCGCCGGTCCTTTGCACTGCAGGGTGTGCAAGGTCGCCCGATTCCCGCGTGCACATGGGCGCTGCGGCCTGCGGAAACAATGGGCGCTTTTGGCGATACGCCGCGTGCCATGCTGATCGTGGACATGCTTGTGCCTATGGCCCGAGGCATACAACCGCGCCAGCATGATGCGATCGATGTGCCGCGCCTGGCGCTGATCCGGCGTGACATCCTGGCCCGCATCGACCGGCCCGAACTGAGCCTGGAACAGATCGCGCGCCAGCACCATCTCACGCCGCGCCAGGTGCAGCGCCTGTTTGCGCGCGAGGACACTTGCTTTTCCGATTTCGTGCGGCAGGCGCGACTACAGCGGGCGCGGGACATGCTGAGCGACCCCGCGCAGCGCCACCGCCGCGTGCTGGAGATTGCGCTGGATAGCGGTTTTGACGACTTCTCCGCCTTCAGTCGGGCGTTTCGCCGCCACTTCGGCATGACACCGAGCGAGGCGCGCGGACTGACGGGCTGAGCAGCTCTACGCAGTGCCCATGTCGCATTGGGCACAACGATTGTCGCTGCCGTCCATGACGCGGCATGGCGTGTTCCCAAGAATCGCTGGAGCCCCGGGCACATTGTGTGACGGGAATTCCTTCCAGCATTTTTTGCGTGCTCCATGCCATCTCTTACACGAACATCCACCGCTCCCGGAGCTCCCTTGCGCCGCCTCCGCCAATACGCTACCGCCGTGGCGCTCGCAAGCGCCTGCGCCTGCGCGGGAGCCACGCCTTTTGCCATCACCTACACCGGCACCATCAGCGACTCTTTGATGCCGGAAATCATCAACGGCCAAAACTACACCGTCACCCTCGTTTTCGACAACCGCGACGACAACACGGCCATCAACCAGCTCTGGATAGGCGCGCACCTGACTTGCACCATCTGGCGCATGAACAACACGGGCAATGTGGTGTTCGCGCAAGACCTCGTGGCTCGGCCACCCACGGTCGTGGGCACCACTACGACCAACGCAGTGGGTGCGTTGACCTCGATCTTTACCGAGGTACGCGACACCATGATTCCCGCCGGTGCTTACACCGCCAGCGGCGTTGCCTTGACAGCACCGGTGCATTGGTTCGCCAATGGCGGCAACGCCGTTTTTGCAGATAGCACGAGCGGCTATCGCACCTTCCGAGACTCAGGACCCGGCGTACTGATGAACATCGCCAACTGGAGCGCCCCCCAGCCGTTCAGTGGGCCGTGTTCCGCGTTCGCCAGCCCCGAAGCTGCAACTGCTGTTCCCACCCTGGGCGAGTGGACCATGGTGCTGCTGGGTTTAGCGACAGCAGTCGTCGGCGCTCGCCGCCTGCGCCGCCATTCCCGGCAAACTGGTGGAACTGGGCATCCGAAGCAAATTCGCGGCTAGCTCGAACATACTTTTGCAGCGTGCTCCTGTGTTGTGAAGCCCGCGGAGCCCCTGTTTCCGGCGCGGCTTGTTGTTTGCCACCCACATCCGCAGGCCAAAAGGTGTTTACCCCTGTGGCGCCGCCTATTTCCGCCCAGTAGCATCCTTCTCCGTTGCAATGTGCAACTCACATCACCACAGGCATAAAGCTTGCTTGTAGCGACGGCCCGAAGGCATGTACCCCATGTGTTTTGGCCCGTGATGATTTGTCATCAAACAAAATTTGATAAAGGAAACCTTGCTAATGAAAACGATTAACCGCTGCGCCGTGGCCGCGCTGGCCTTGGTTGGGACATCTGCTGCGCTTGCCCAGAGCAGCGTCACCCTGTACGGCCGGATCAACACCACGTTCGAGCACCAAAAAGAAGGCAATGTCTCCAAGACCGGCCTGTTCAACAACTCCTCCCGCTTCGGCTTCAAGGGCCAGGAAGATCTGGGCGGCGGTTTGATGGCAGGCTTCCAGCTGGAAAGCGGCTTTGACTCCAGCAGCGGCGCTTCGGACTCCCGCGGCATCTTCGCGCGCCAGAGCGAAGTGAACCTGGCTGGCGGCTTCGGCATGGTGCGTCTGGGCAACTTCACTTCGGAGTCCTACTACGCCACCGCTGACTTCATCAGCAACCACAACCACGACACCGGTTCGTCGTCGGATGCGCTGTACGCCTACCCTGCACGCGACGTGAACAAGATCGCCTACCGCACCCCCAGCTTTGGCGGCGCAACGGTAGAAGCCGGCTGGGCCATGCACGAGCAAGCCAACGGCACCGGCGGCAAGAACAGCCTCGACCTGGCCGCCAACTACGAAATCGGCAAACTGGGCTTGGGCGCTGGCTACTCCAAGCTGGACGACCAGAACCAGTTCGCAGTGCGTGCTTCGTACTCGACCGGTCCCTTCGTGGTCGGCGCCTACGTGCAACGCGACAAGAACGTGTTCATCGCCAACGGCGGCAACCGCACCAACGTGCGCCTGTCGGGCGCCTACATCATGGGCGTGTCCGAGTTCCACCTGAACGTGGGCCGTGCCGGCAAGTACTCCCACGTGGCCGACAGCGCTGCCACCCAATACACGGTGGGCTACAACTACAACCTGAGCAAGCGCACCAAGATCTACACCTACTACACCCGCATCAACAACAACCACAACGCCAGCTACGGCGTGGCCACTGCGGGCAACGACTTCAGCTCCTTCGCCATGGGCGTGCGCCACAACTTCTGATGGCCCCACACCCGCTGCTGCCCTAACTGGTGGGAGGGCAGAGACACAGCTATTTACCCCGCACTTCTTTTGGGAGTGCGGGGTTTTTTTGCGCCCAGCGAAAGTGCATGGACGGACAGTTGCCACGGGGAATGTGGGGGATTGCCTTGTGCACCCACCCCCTCTCACACCGTGCAACGCGAACTGCGCTGGAACCGGCAGACTGCCAAGCTTGCACGATAAAGTGCCAAAAACCTCTCGATGCCCGCCAAACGCCCCCACTTGGCGCAGTCCGCCCGCGATGGACCACATGCCTCGCGGATCAAGCGATCACCGCCCCAGCACGGCCACCTGCATTTCGGTGCGAATCTCAAACCCCAGGCTTTCGTACAAGGCAATGGCCGCTTCGTTGGTAGCCCAGGCATGCAGAAAAGGCTGGTCCCCGCGTTGCTGAATGGCGTGGGCGACCACCGATGAAAGCCGACGGGCAAAGCCGCGCCCCCGAAAATCAGGATGGACACACACACCGCTGACCTCCGTACCGCCTTCAAAACGCATGCGTTCCCCCGCCATGGCCACCAGAACGCCGTCAGACCGGATACCCACGAAGCGGCCCATGGTGTGGGTGCGCGCAAGGAACGGACCAGGCTCGGTCAGCCGCGCCAAGGCCAGCATCTCGGCAGCGTCGGCATCGCCAAGCGCCACAACCACCTCGGCACCAGTCTCTGCAGCAATGGCCCGGCCGGCCAACATCTGCACGCCCTGGGCTCGGCGAAGGGCCTGCATCCCCTTGGGTACCGGGATGGGTTGCGCTTGCAGCACGAAGACCGATTCCCCCTCGGTCACTAGGTCGGCTACCGCCGCTAGGCTGGCGCCATCGTCATCTCGGGCCGATGCAAACAAATTGACATCGCGCCGGTAGCGTTTGGCTAGTCCGCCGCCTTCGGCCAGATCGGGCGCAAAGGTCAGCGATGCCCAGACGGGGCGGTCAAAAGGGTTGATCGTGGTCATCGTGTTTTTTCCTTTCCTGGGTAGTGGGGAGTGCTTTTGCCTTTGCGCTTGCGGGTGGCTTGCTCCGTGGCGATGGAGGCCGCCGAGCGCTGCAGGAGCGACGTGCGCGCAAGCCCCGCTTCCAGGGCAGCCAACTGGTCCAGCAAAGGCCCTTCAAGCGATGCACACACCTGGGCGACCGAGGCCTCCAGCACGGGCCAGACATCGCGCTGCGCCCGCTGGACCAATGCCTGGCCTTGCGGGCTGAGCGCTACGCGGCGCACACGCCGGTCGCCTTCCACCGCCTCCGACTGCACCAACCCGCTGTCTTCCAGCCCTTTCAAGGAGCGGGTGACCACAGGCTGGCTGACGCCGACGGCCTGGCTCAGCTCGCCCACGCCCAGTGCGCCATGCCAGTCCAGTGCCGCCAAGAGCGGGAAATGCGCTGCGGGCATATCGATGCCATGTTCAGTCAGCAGTGACTGCGTTTGCGCCTGAAGCGCCTCGCCTATGCGCTTGAAGCGCGTGCCCAGAGTGAGGAATCCGAGTTCCTTGACGACGTCTTCGATCATGGTTTATTGTCTTAGATATATATCATGATATGCATTTGACAGCCTACGTCAACGGATTTCTTTACAGCTGCCTTGGCACTTCCTGCCAGGATGATTTCCAACGCACAAAAACAAAAGCCTGCAGACGATCTCACAGGAATGCTCCTAAAAGATCGCCCGCAGGCCCTGACTGAATTACCCAGGCTGCGGGGATCCGCGCAGCCCAGGCGTGCCGGGCATCCAGCCCCTTAAACGTTCATGATCGACACCAGGCGCGTGTTCAGGTGCGCCTCGATGGCCTCGGGGCCACCTTCCGATCCATAGCCCGAATCCTTGAGCCCGCCAAACGGCAGCTCGGCCGCTGGTGCCGCGGCCTGGTTGATCCACAACATGCCCACTTCCAGACGCTGGGCCAGCAGGTGCGCATTTTTCAGCGAGGTGGTGAAGGCGTAGCCAGCCAGGCCAAACGGCAGGCGGTTGGCCTCGGCAATGGCGTCTTCGATCTTGGTGAACCCGCGCACGGCGGCCACTGGGCCAAAGGGTTCTTCGTTGACGATGCGGGCCGACAGGGGCACGTCGTTCAGCACGGTGGGCTGGAAGAAGTTGCCTTCGCTGCCAATGCGCTCGCCACCCGTTACCAGCGTGGCGCCCTGCTGCACGGCGTCGGCCATCAGGTCGGCCATGGCGGTGATGCGGCGGGGGTTGGCCAGCGGTCCCATCTGCGTGCCTGCGGTCAGGCCGTCGCCCACCTTCAGGCCCCGGGCGTACTTGGCAAACGCGGCCACGAAGTCGGCGCGAATGCTTTCGTGCACCAGGTAGCGCGTGGGCGAGATGCAGACCTGGCCTGCGTTGCGGAACTTGGAACCGCTGGAGATCTTGATGGCCAGCTCGAGGTCAGCGTCCTCCGCCACGATCACCGGCGCGTGGCCGCCCAGCTCCATCGTCACGCGCTTCATGTGCTTGCCCGCCAGCGCCGCCAGCTGCTTGCCCACGGGCGTGGAGCCGGTGAACGTGACCTTGCGGATGATGGGGTGCGGGATCAGGTAGCTGGAGATTTCAGCCGGGTCGCCATAGACCAGGCCCACGGTGCCGGCGGGCACGCCGGCATCGGCAAATGCGCGGATCAACTCGGCGGGGCTGGCGGGGGTTTCTTCGGGTGCCTTCACCAGGATGGAGCAGCCCGCGCCCAGCGCGGCGGCCAGCTTGCGCACCACCTGGTTGATAGGAAAATTCCACGGCGTGAACGCGGCGACGGGGCCCACGGGGTCCTTGAGCACCATCTGGGTGGCCTTGAGGTTGCGCGAAGGCACGATGCGGCCATAAACCCGCAGTGATTCGTCGGCGAACCATTCGATGATGTCGGCCGAGGCCATGGTTTCGACCTTGGCCTCGGCCAGGGGTTTGCCCTGCTCTTGCACCATGATGGCGGCAATCGCATCGGCGCGTTCGCGCATCAGTGCAGCGGCGCGCCGCATGGTCTTGGCGCGCTCGGCGGCGGGGATGTCGCGCCAGGCTTCAAAGCCCTTTTGTGCTGCGTCCAATGCGCGGTCCAGATCCCCCTTGGTGGCATAGGCCACGCGGCCGATTTCTTTGCCGGTGGAGGGGTTGAACACGGCAATGGTTTTGCCTTCGGCGGCGTCTTGCCACTGGCCTGCGATGAAGAGCTGGGTGTTGGGATAGGTCATGAGCGTTGGGGTCAGCCAAAAAATCAAAAAAACAACTATACGCCTGCGATGATGGCTGTGTATTTCAAGGAGATTGCATGCGAGAAGTAGTCCAAAGCCTCGAAGAGTCGCGCATCCGCGAGGTGGCCAACGAGGGCCTGGGACGCAGCGATGTGCTGAAGTTCTGGTTTGGCGAGAGCGACGAGGTGACGCCCGATTTCATCCGCGACGCGGCCATTGCGTCGCTGCAAAAGGGCGAGACCTTTTATGCCCACAACCTGGGGCTGCCCGAACTGCGCCACGCGATTGCGGGCTACATGCACGGCCTGCACCCGCAGCAGCACACCGATGCGTGGTTTGACCGCATTGCGGTCACCTCGGGCGGCGTCAACGGCCTGATGGTGGCCGTGCAGGCGCTGGTGGACGCGGGCGACGAGGTGGTGCTGGTGACCCCCGTGTGGCCCAACCTGGTGGCGCAGCCGCGCATTCTGGGCGCACAGGTGCGCACCGTGCCGCTGGTGGCGGATGCAGACGGCGCGTGGCGGCTGGACATGGATGCGCTGCTGGCGGCCATCACACCCGGCACGCGCCTCCTCGTCGTCAATGCGCCCAACAACCCCACGGGCTGGACGCTGACGCGCGAGGAACAGGCCACCATCCTGGCGCACTGCCGCCGCACAGGCACCTGGATCCTGGCGGACGAGGTGTACGAACGGCTGTACTACGCGGGCGACACGTCCAACAGCGCGGCCCCCAGCTTTCTGGACGTGGCCGAACCCGAGGACCGCCTGGTGGTGACGCACAGTTTTTCCAAGAGCTTCTTGATGACCGGCTGGCGACTGGGCTGGCTGGTGCTGCCGCCGTCAATGACGCCCGCCGTGGGCAAATTGATCGAATTCAACACCTCGTGCGCGCCGGTGTTTGTGCAGCGCGGAGCCACGGTGGCGCTGCAGCGCGCGGAGGAGGTAACGCCTGCGCTGGTCGCGCATTTGCGTACCTGCCGCGACACGCTGGTGCCGCTGCTGGCCGATGTACCGGGGGTGTCGTTGGCCAAGCCGCTGGGGGGCATGTATGCGTTCTTTCACATCGACGGGCATGACGAGTGTTTGACGCTGGCTAAGCGGTTGGTGCGGGAGGCGGGGTTGGGATTGGCGCCGGGCAGTGCGTTCGGAGGTGAGGCAGCGGGGTGGCTGCGGTGGTGTTTTGCGAGTCGGGATGTGGGGAGGTTGGAGGAAGGGGTGGGGAGGTTGAGGGGGTGGTTGAAGGGGTGATGGAGAGAGATTTTTGAACGATTTTTGCCGCTAGCGCTTGTGGGATGAGCGGTATTAGCTATTATTTTTATAGCTATTGGTTCTTGCTTCTGCCGTTCGGGTTGAGCCTGTCGAAGCCTGGGCTCGTGTGCTGATCTGGCCCCGTGCCTTTGCAAAGGGCGGAGGCCGGGAGTCGCCCGGCATGCGAGTAACTTTCTTTCGCGTCGCCGAAAGAAAGTCACCAAAGAAAGGGCGACCCTGCTGTCTGCGACCCCTTCGCTGCGCTGCGGGGCAACCTGGGGTGCTCGGTCACGGGGTGCACCGCAGAACTCACTGCGCGCCTGCGGCGCTCCGCTCGGACAACTGCGGTGAGTCAGTTCACGACGCATGTGTGTCCTTCGGCACACATGCCACCCCGCGCCCTGCGCGCCCCAGGCGCATCCAGAAGGGAACCCACCGGGATCGGACATCCATTCGGGCCGTCGCTGCGCTCGGCCCCACCTGCGCAGCGCGTGGCGCTTGCGCCCGCGAAACGCGGCCGAGCGAAGCGATGGCCCGTGTGGCTGTTCGGCTGTTGGAGGTTCGGCTGTCCACCCCCTGCTGGCTGCGCCTGCGGCGGGGCGGTTGCGGGGTGAGCATGGGCGTCGCAGCGCCCATGCTTCGTGCTCTAGCTCGCCGTGGTTGTCCGAGCGGCGCTGCGCAGCAGCAAAGCGAGTTCCACGGCGCACCCCGCAACCGCCCCGACGCAGGTTTGCCCCGCAGCGAAGCGAAGGGGTCGCAGACTGGGGGTCGCCTTTTCTTTGGTGACTTTCTTTTGGCGACCCAAAAGAAAGTTACTCGCATGCCGGGCGACTCCCGGCCTCCGCCCTCAACCAAGGCACACGGCACGTTCAGCTCACGGCTTCGACAAGCTCAGCCAGAACGGCCGCGAGAAACTCAGACACTATAAAAACAATAGCCGCTAGCGCTTATTTCACAAGCGCTAGCAGCCAAAAACACTCGAAAAATTACCCAAAGACAACTACTGAGTCACCTGCGCCAACTTCACAGCAGGCTGATCCCCCCACCCTCCACCCAGCGCCCGAATCAACCCCACCGTCGCCACATACTGCGCCGTCCGCACCTGCAACTCCTGCCGCCGATTGCGCAACTCGCTGCGCCGCGCGTCCAGCAACTCCAGCTGGCTCACCAAGCCGTTGCGATACCGCGCATCCGACAACTGCGTCGCCCGCCGCGCGGCAGTCACCGCACGCCCTTGCGCCTCGGCCTGGCCGGACAGCAAACGCAGCGAGGTCAGCTGATCCTCCACGTCACGAAACGCATTGAGCACCTGTCCACGGTGGTCGGCCAGCGCGGCCTCCATGCGGGCCTTCGCCCCCTCGATCTGCGCATCGCGCTGGCCGCCGTCAAAGATCGGCAGCGACAGCAGCGCACTCACACCCCAGGCGCGGGCCGACCACTTGAACAAATCACCCAGCTCCGGCGATGCATGCCCCGCGTTGCCCGTGAGCGTGACGGCCGGGAACCACGCTTTCTGCGCCACGCCCACACGAGCCTGCGCAGCCAGCACGGCCGTCTGGGCGGCCGACACATCGGGCCGGCGCGCCAGCACCGTGCCAGGCACGCCCGGCGGGATCACGGGCAGCGCGGCGTCGCCCGTCGCGGCTGGCAACACAAAGCCGCTGGCCACCTCGCCCGCCAGCACGGCCAGCGCGTTGGTCAACAACGCTTGCTGGCGTTGCAGGGCCAATGCTTCGGATTCGGTGGCCGCCACTTCCGTCTGCACGCGGGCCACATCCAGCTCGGCCACGTCGCCCGCCTGCAGGCGGCGCTGCGTGAGGCGCAGCGTGCCTTCGTAGGCAGACAAGCTCTCTTGCACCAGCACCTGCTCGGCCTGCACGGCGCGCAGCTGCAGATAGGTTTGCGCCACGTCGGCCTGCACCATCAGGCGCGTGCTTTGCAGCAAGGCTTCGCGCGTGTCGGCGTCCAGACGTGCGGCGTCGCTGGTTTGCGAGAGGCGGCCAAACAGGTCCAGCTCGTACGAGGCATTGAGCCCCGCCGTACCCAGCGTGGCGGGTGCCGCGCTGCCGGTGGTGTTGGCCCCCCCCTGGCGAGAAACACCTGCCGAGGCACCGACCTGGACGGAGCGCGCGGCGTCTGCCGAGCGCAGCAGCGTGCGCGCTTCGGCCAATCGCGCTGCGGCCTGCTGGATGCTGGTGTTGGCGTTGCCCGAGCGCTGGATCAAATCGGCCAGCACCGGGTCTTGAAAACCGAGCCACCACTCGCCGCGCGGCTGCGCTTCGGCGGGGGCAGCGACTGTCCAGGGCGCCGTGGGCAATGCGTCGCCGCCTGCGGTGAAGCTGGTGGGCACGGGCACACCCGCATGCGGCGCGGGGGCCACGGGCTGCGTCATGCAACCAGCCAGCACCAGGGCGGCGGCCAGGGGCGCCAGCAGGCTGCGCTTGCGCGTTGCGCGGGCACCATCGGTGGAGTTTTTCTTCAATAGCAAATCGGTCATGGTTGGTCTCCTGCCCCGGCCGATGCACCCGCCGCATTCAGCGGCGTGGACATCGTGGAGCGAGCGTCTAAGGCCACAAAGGTCGTTGTCGTCACCGTGGTGAGGGGCATCATTCGTGCTCCTTGCGCGGCGCGGCCAGCACAGGGTGGGCGGTGCCACCGCTGCCGGGGGCGTGCGAGATGGGCGCCACATGTGTGCCGTGCTCCACCAGCGGGCGGTTGCCGGCCAGCTTGCGCAGCAGCACGTAGAACACGGGCGTGAGGAACAGGCCGAAGGCCGTCACCCCGATCATTCCGGAGAACACCGCCACGCCCATGGCGCTGCGCATTTCGGCACCGGCACCGGTGGACAGCACCAGGGGCAGCACACCCATCACGAAGGCCAGCGAGGTCATCAGGATGGGGCGCAGCCGCAGGCGGCTGGCTTCGATGGCGGCCTGCACGGGGGTGCGCCCGGCAAACTCCAGCTCTCGCGCAAACTCCACGATCAGGATGGCATTCTTGGCCGACAGCCCCACCAGCACGATGAGCCCGATCTGCGTGAACACGTTGTTGTCGCCCTTGCTCAGCCACACCCCGGTCATGGCCGCCAGGATGCCCATGGGCACGATCAGGATGATGGCAATGGGCAGCGTCAGGCTTTCGTACTGCGCGGCCAGCACCAGGAACACCAGCAGGATGGCCAGCGGGAACACCAGCACGGCGGAGTTGCCGGCCAGGATTTCCTGGTAGGTGAGCTCGGTCCACTCGAAGGTGATGCCCTGGGGCAGCGTCTCTGCGGCAATGCGCTCGATGGCGGCCTGGGCCTGCCCCGACGAGTAGCCGGGTGCAGGGCCGCCGTTGATGTCCGCGGCCAGGTAGCCGTTGTAGCGCATGGCACGCTCGGGGCCGAAGCTCGGCTCCATCTTCATCAGCGCCGACAAGGGCACCATCTCGCCGGTGGCAGAGCGCACCTTGAGCAGGCCCACGTCTTCAGCCCGCGCGCGGTAGGCCGCATCGGCCTGCACACGCACGCTGTACGTGCGGCCGAACTGGTTGAAGTCGTTGGCGTACAGGCTGCCCAGGTAGATCTGCAGCGTGTCGAAGATGTCCGTCACCGGCACACCCAGCTGGCGCGCCTTGGTGCGGTCGATGTTGGCGTACAGCTGCGGGACGTTGACCTGCCAGCTGCTGAAGATGCCGGCCAGCTCGGGCGTCTGGTAGGCCTTGGCCATGAAGGCCTTCACGGCGCCGTCCATGGCCTGAAAGCCCAGCGACGCGCGGTCTTCGATCTGCAGCTTGAAGCCGCCAGTGGTACCCAGGCCCGCCACGGGTGGCGGCGGGAACATGGCGATGAACGCATCCTGGATGCTGCCGAACGACTGGTTCAGCTGCCCTGCCACGGCGCCGCCGCTCTGGTCCGCGCGGGTGCGCTCGGCAAAGGGCTTGAGCGTGGCGAACACGATGCCGGAGTTGGAGCTGTTGGTAAAGCCGTTGATCGACAGGCCCGGGAACGCAATCGCGTCTTCGACGTTCGGGTTCGCCTTCATGATCTCGCCCATGCGGCGGATCACGTTCTCGGTGCGGTCCAGCGTGGCGCCGTCGGGCAGCTGGGCAAAGCCGATCAGGTACTGCTTGTCCTGTGCGGGCACGAAGCCGCCGGGCACGATCTTGAACAGGCCCACCGTGGCCCCCACCAGCGCGAGGTAGATCACGAACATCAGTGCCTTGCGGCCGATGACGCGCTTGACGCCGCCGCTGTAGGCCTCGGAGCCGCGGTGGAACAGGCGGTTGAAGCCGCGGAACAGGCCACCGAACACCTTGTCCATGCCACGCGTGAGCGCGTCCTTGGGCTCGTTGTGGCCCTTGAGAAGCAGTGCGCTGAGCGCAGGCGACAGGGTCAGCGAGTTGATCGCCGAGATCACCGTGGAGATCGCAATCGTGACCGCGAACTGCTTGTAAAACTGCCCCGTGAGGCCGCTGATGAACGCCAGCGGCACGAACACGGCCACCAGCACCAGCGCAATCGCGATGATGGGGCCGGACACTTCACGCATGGCGCGGTAGGTGGCCTCGCGCGGGGTCAGGCCCGCCTCGATGTTGCGCTCGACGTTCTCCACCACCACGATGGCATCGTCCACCACGATGCCGATGGCCAGCACCAAGCCGAACAGGCTCAGAGCGTTGATTGAAAAGCCCAGCAGGTGCAGCACCGCGAACGTGCCCACCACCGACACCGGCACGGCCAGCAGCGGGATGATGGACGCGCGCCAGGTCTGCAGGAACAAAATCACCACCAGCACCACGAGGGCGATGGCTTCGAGCAGCGTGTGGATCACAGACTTGATGGACGCACGCACGAACTGCGTGGGGTCGTACGCAATGCGGTACTCCACACCTTCGGGCATGTTCTTCTGGATCTCGTCCATGGTCTTGCGCACGTTGGACGAGATGTCCAGCGCGTTGGAGCCCGGCGCCTGGAACACGCCCATGCCCACGGCGGGGTCGTTGTTGAGCAGCGAGCGCAGCGAGTAGTCGGCCGCGCCCAGCTCCAGGCGGGCGATGTCGCGCAGGCGCGTCACCGCACCGTCGGCACCGGTCTTGACGATGATGTCGCCGAACTCTTCTTCGGTCTGCAGACGGCCCTGGGCGTTGATGGACAGTTGCAGGTCCACGCCCGGCAGGCCGGGCGATGCGCCCACGACGCCAGCGGCGGCCTGCACGTTCTGGCCGCGGATGGCGGTCACCACGTCGCTGGCCGAGAGGCCGCGCTGCGCGACCTTTTGCGGGTCGAGCCAGACACGCATGGAGTAGTCGCCGCCGCCGAAGATCTGGACCTGGCCCACGCCGCCGATGCGGGCGAGGCGGTCCTTCACATTGAGCACCGCGTAGTTGCGCAGGTAGTCGATGTCGTAGCGGTTGTTGGGCGAGACCAGGTGGACCACCATGGTCAGGTCGGGCGCGCTCTTGACGGTGGTGACGCCCAGGCGGCGCACTTCCTCGGGCAGGCGCGGCTCGGCCTGCGAGACGCGGTTTTGCACCAGCTGCTGGGCCTTGTCGGGATCAGTGCCCAGGGCAAAGGTCACGGTCAGCGTCATCACGCCGTCGGTGGTGGCCTGGCTGCCCATGTAGAGCATGCCTTCCACGCCGTTGATGGATTCCTCCAGCGGCGTGGCCACGGTCTCGGCGATCACCTTGGGGTTGGCGCCCGGGTACTGTGCGCGCACCACCACGGAGGGCGGTGCGACTTCAGGGTATTCGGAGATGGGCAGACCGCGCAATGCGATGAGCCCCCCGAGGAAGATGAGCACCGACAGCACCCCGGCGAAGATGGGGCGGTCGATGAAAAAGCGGGATAGATTCATGGATGCAAATTCCTTGGGTCCGTGGCGCTCAGGCCGCTGGCGACTTGGCTGCGTTCTTGGCTTCCTTGCGATCACCCGCAATCTCGGCCTTGGCGGTCATGGGAACCGACTGGGGCGCCACCACGGCACCGGGGCGCACGCGCTGCAGGCCGTTGACGACGATGTTCTCGCCAGCCTTGAGGCCTGAGGTGACCACGCGCAGGCCGTCAATCGGCGCGCCCAGGGTGACCTCGCGGTACTCGGCCTTGTTGCCTTCGCCCACCACCATCACGAACTTCTTGTTCTGGTCGGTGCCCACGGCACGCTCGTTGATCAGCAGCGCTTGCGTGTTGCGGGCCTGGCCCATGCGGATGCGGGCGAACTGGCCGGGCATCAGGACACCGTCTTCGTTGTCGAACACGGCGCGCACACGCACCGTGCCGCTCTTGGCATCCACCTGGTTGTCGATGAGCTGCAAGCGGCCGGCGTGCGGCGTACCGCCCGTGGTGCCGGTGCCCATCTGCACGGGGATGCGCTCGATGAGCTGGCGCGCGCTATTGCCACGCTGGCCGCTTTGCAGGTCGGCCAGGGCCTTCACCACGATCTGCTCATCGGTATCAAAGCTGGCGTAGATAGGGCTCACGGACACCAGCGTGGTCAGCACGGGTGCGCCCGCGCCAGCGGCTACCAGGTTGCCCACGGTGACCTCGATGCGGCCTACGCGGCCCGCGACAGGGGCGCGCACCTGGGTGTAGCCCAGGTTGAGCTTGGCGGTCTGCAGCGCGGCCTGGGCGGCGCGCAGGTTGGCATCGGCCTCACGCTGTGCGTTCAGGCGCTCGTCGTGCTCGCGCTGGGCAATGGCTTTTTCTTCGAGCAGGCGTGTGGCGCGCTCCAGTTCGCTGCGCGTGTACGACACACGGGCTTGCGCGGCCACCACCTGGGCTTCGGCGCGGTCCACCTCGGCGGCGTAAGGAGCGGGGTCCACCGTGACCAGCAGGTCGCCCTGCTTGACCAGCGAGCCTTCGCGAAAGTGCACGGCCTGCACAGCGCCCGAGACACGGGGTCGCACATCCACACGCTGCACGGCTTCGAGGCGGCCGGAGAACTCGTCCCACAGGGCGATGTCTTTTTGCAGTACGGCCGCCACCGACACCGGCATGGCCGGTGGCGCAGCAGGGGTGCCATCGGCCTGGGCAACAGGCGCCTGGAACACAAGGATGATGGCGGCCACGGTGGCCGTCACTGCGGTGGCAAGGGTGGCCAGGCCCAGCGGGCGGCTCTTTGAGAAAGGATTGGAGTTCATGGTCGTTTCAATCGTTAAGGCTTCCCTTGTGGGGCGAGCCGGTGGAGGTTTTTTGCCACACCCCGGTACGTGGGCGTTGTGCCGACAGGTGTCAGGGCCGTGGATGGAGGGGCAGTCTCGGCAATGACACGGTGGAAAAGTCAAGGCCCCGGCAGCGCACCACCGGGCCATGTCCATACCGATGTCAGAAGACGTGGCTGCACTGCGTGTTGTGACAGCCGTGGTTGCGGAGCGGCGAGTGGCCCCATGGTTTTTTCATGCTGTGATTTCCTCCGTATCTATCGTTGACATCAATCGCCCCTGCCTGCCGTCTGGGCCCAGGCGGGCACGGCTTGCAGAAATGCGTGGACAAGGCTTCTCCCTCCGGCACGGTGAGGCCGGAAAAATCAGCGTTGAAAACCAGGTGGTTGGCGGGAAGGCCGCAGTATCAAACCTCAACCAAAGTTGAGGTCAACGACTTTCTGCGGCCCGGGTTGCTGGGAACAAACTCTCAGGAAGGCACCGGACATCGGGTGGCTTCAAAAAACAGGCGGAATTGCTCCTGCGCACCCGCTGCGCAAGGGCATTCGTTTTGCCCTGTCTGCAACAAGGCATCGGGCCACTGCGCCGTTTTGGAGAAAACATGGCGGGTGACCTGCAGGCCTGCGGCCTCCAGCCGGGTGGCGTAGGCCAGCGCTTCGTCGTGCATCGGGTCGGTGTCGCCCACCAGCACCAGCGTGGGTGGCAAACCTGCCAGGCGATGTGCAGCCCCGGGCACGGCGTAAGGATGGTCTGCATCACGCGGGCTGCGCAGAAAATTGCGCCAGCCTTCGGCCCATTTGCAGCCGGTGGCATTGCCCGTGGCTTCGCGCAGTGAGGCCGTGCCCACACACGGGTCCAGCATGGGCGAGAGCAGGATCTGCCCGGCCAGCGGCGGGTGCGACTGGTCGCGCGCCATCAGACCCACGGCGGCGGCCAGGTTGCCACCAGCTTCCTCACCGGCGAGGTAGACCAGCGCACCTTGCCCGCCGAGCTTGGTGCGGTTGCGGTGCACCCACTTGAGAACGTCATAGCCCGTGTCCACCGGCTGCGGGAACGGGGTGAGCGGGTAAGCCACCGACACCACCACGGCCCCCACGCCTTCCAGCAGCGAGGCCACGGTGCAGCCGGTGTCCAGGCCTCCCGAGGTGAATGCGCCACCATGAAAATGCACCACCACCGGCGACGCCTGGCCACTCTTCTTGCGCCCATACATGCGCACGGCCACATCCCGCCCCTTGGTCACTTCAATAGTGGAGTCGGAGCACACGGAAGCAGCCTTACCCCCTTCGGAGGGCTTGGCAACGGGCGGCAGAATGAAAGATGGCGAGGAAGGATGGTCGGGCTGCATGGCATGTACCCAGTAAATTGACGATGGATGAAATGTAGTGGCTTGCGTCTTTCAGATAAACAGGTCAAACACCACCGCACTGTTTCCAAAAGCTCAACAATCGCAGGGTGGCGGGCATGTGAGAATTCCTCAGCACCCACTGGTGGGTGCTGTAGTTCCAGATTCAAGGAGAAGCCATGGACCAAATACAGGCCATGCGCATATTCGTGCGGGTGGTAGAGGCCGGCACGTTCACCCGGGCGGCCGATTCACTCTCGCTGCCCAAAGCCACGGTGACCAAGCACGTGCAAGCGCTGGAGGAGCGCCTGCGCGTGAAGCTGCTCAACCGCACCACACGCCGTGTGACGGTGACGCCCGACGGCGCGGCCTACTACGACCGCACCGTGCGCCTGCTGACCGACCTGGACGACATCGAGGCCAGCATGACCAACGCGCGGGCGAACCCGCGCGGGCGCCTGCGCATCGATGTGGGTACGGCAGTGGCGCAATTGCTGCTGATACCGCACCTGGCGGATTTCCACGCGCGCTATCCGGACATCCAGCTCGACCTGGGCGTGAGCGACCGCATCGTGGACCTGATTGGCGACAACGTGGACTGTGTGATCCGGGGCGGCGAGTTGAGCGACCAGTCGCTGGTGGCGCGGCGCATCGGCAATCTGGAATTCATCACCGTCGCATCGCCAGACTACCTGGCCCGCAAGGGCACACCCGCGCATCCACTGGAGATTGAGGAAAAGCACACCAGCCTGCTGTATTTCTCGCCCCATTCGGGCCGGCACTACCCACTGGAGTTCCGCAAGGACACCGAGTCCATCGATATTTCAGGGCCCTACCAGTTGAGCGTCAACGAGGCCAATGCGTACGTGACCTCCCTGGTGGCAGGCCTGGGCATTGGCCAGATCACGAGCTTCCAGGCCGAACGGCACCTGAAGAGCGGGGCACTCGTGCAACTGCTGCCTCAATGGACGCAGCCCGTGCTGCCCGTGTACGTGGTCTACCCACCCAACCGCCACCTGAGCGCCAAGGTGCGGGCATTCGTGGATTGGGCCGCTGAACTGTTCCGCAGCGAGGCCCATCTGCAGCGGTCCGGGTGAGACGCTGCGGCCCTGCGGCTTTATGCTTGGGGCCATGAACGCCAACGAGCCCACCCCCATACCTGGTTCACCCGTCACCGAAGGCGCGCCCGCCGCTCCAGGCACCCCAGCCCCCCCAAGCCCTGCTGGCGCCCCGGCCAAGCAGCCACGCAACCCGCTGCACGGCGTGACGCTGGAAGCCATGGTGGTGGGACTGGCAGACTACTTTGGCTGGGACGAACTGGGGCAGCAGATCCCCATCCGGTGCTTTCAAATCGACCCCAGCGTGGGCTCCAGCCTCAAGTTTTTGCGCAAGACCCCCTGGGCGCGCGAGAAGGTCGAAAGCCTGTATCTCTTCATGCTGCGCGACCAGAGGCGCAACGCGCAGGAGTGACCGGCCGCGTGCCTGCGCCGCGCCACGGTCACCTTGCCCCGGCTCAGTCGCCCGAGGTCACCAGGAAATCGCGGCTGATGCCGCCCCCGAGGTCGTTCACCCGGTCCAGGAACTGCGTGAGGAAAGCGTGCAGGCCCGTGGCCAGGATCTCGTCGATGCGGCCGTACTGCAAGTCGGCCAGCAGGCGCCCCGCCCTGCGGCTGGTTTCGGCGGACTGCCCGTTGGCCAGCACGGCCAGGTTGTCCACCACCTCGCGCAGGCACGCGTGCAGCGAGCGCGGCATGTCGCGGCTCAGGATCAGCAGGTCGGCCACGCGGCCGGGCGTGATCACGTCACGGTATACCTTGCGGTACACCTCGAAGGCCGACACGCTGCGCAGGATGGCGCTCCAATGGTAGAAATCGCTCTCCTGGTTGCGGTCGCTGGCACGGCCAAAAAAATCATTCTTGACTGCATGGAACTTCACATCCAGCAGGCGCGCGGTGTTGTCGGCGCGCTCCAGGAACGTGCCCATGCGCAGGAAGTGAAAGGCCTCATCCTGCAGCATGGTGCCCAGCACCACGCCCCGTGAGAGGTGCGAACGGTACTTCACCCATTCAAAAAACTGGCCCGGGTCACGCTCGAAGGCATCGCCTTCAAGCTGCCGGTGCAGTTCCAGCCAGGTCTGGTTCTTCGTCTCCCACACCTCGGTGGTCAACGCGCCCCGCACGGCCCGTGCGTTCTCGCGCGCTGCGCGCAGACAGGACAGGATGGACGAGGGATTGGTCCCGTCGCGCACCATGAACTCCAGCACACGGGCAGGCGTTACCTCGCCGTGCTTGGCGGTATAGGCGGGGATCAGCTCACTGATGGACAGCAGCCCTTCCCAGCCTTTTTGCGCGACATCGGCAGCCTGCGGCAGCAGCGATGTTTCGTAGCTCACATTGAGCATTCTGGCAGTGTTCTCCGCCCGCTCGGTATAGCGGGACATCCAGAACAAATGGTCGGCAGTGCGGCTCAGCATGCGGCCTCCTTCATCGAACAGGGCAGAGAACCCCGCACGTGCTGCGCACGCACGCGGTGTTGTATCGAAAGCCCCATGGCATGGGGCTTTTCCGCCCGCTCCGTGGTGCGAGACATCCAGAACAAGTGGTCGGCGGTGCGGCTCAGCATGTTCAGATGCTCCCTTGCGATTGACTTTGCGACTGGCCCTGACCCTGGCCCTGCGACTGGGATTGCACGGCCTTGGGTTGCGCGGCAGGCGCACCCTCGCCCAGCACCCAGGTGTCTTTGGTGCCCCCGCCCTGCGACGAATTCACCACCAGCGAGCCTTCCTGCAGCGCCACACGCGTGAGGCCCCCAGCGGCCATCTGCACCTCGCGGCCGCTGAGCACGAAGGGGCGCAGGTCGATATGGCGCGGGGCGATGCCGCTTTCCACATACGTGGGGCAGCTCGACAGGCTGAGCGTGGGCTGGGCGATGTAGCCCGCCGGGTTGGCCAGCAGCGCGCGGCGGAAGTCCTCGATCTCGGCCTGCGTGGCGGCCGGGCCGATCAGCATGCCGTAGCCGCCCGCGCCGTGCACTTCCTTGACGACCAGGTCCTTCAGGTTCGCCAGCACATGCTGCAGGTCGTCCTGCTTGCGGCACATCCAGGTGGGCACGTTCTTGAGGATGGGTTCCTGCCCCAAGTAGAAGCGAATCATCTCGGGCACATAGGGGTAGACCGACTTGTCGTCGGCGACACCGGTGCCCACTGCATTGCAGATGCCCACGTTGCCTGCGCGATAGGCCTCCATGAGGCCATGGCAGCCCAGCGTGGAATTGCGGCGGAACACCTGCGGATCGAGGAAGTCATCGTCCACGCGGCGGTAGATCACGTCCACCCGCTGCAGGCCGCGCGTGGTGCGCATGTAGACGAACTTGTCTTTGACGACCAGGTCCTGCCCCTCGACCAACTCCACACCCATCTGCTGCGCAAGAAAGGCGTGCTCAAAGTACGCGCTGTTGTGCATGCCAGGCGTGAGCACTACTACCGTCGGCTCGTCGGCCGCAGCGGGGGCACTGGCGCGCAGGGTCTCGAGCAGCATGTCGGGGTAGTGGGCCACGGGCGCCACCTTGTGCAAGCTGAACAGGTCGGGGAACAGCCGCATCATCATCTTGCGGTTTTCGAGCATGTAGCTCACGCCGCTGGGCACGCGCAGGTTGTCTTCGAGCACGTAGTACTCGCCTTCGCCCTTTTCATTGGGCGCTCGAACGATGTCGATGCCCGCGATGTGCGCGTAGATGTTCTGCGGCACCTGCACACCGGCCATCTCGGGCCGGTACTGCGCGTTGTTGAGGATGAGGTCGGCGGGCACGATGCCGGCGCGGATGATGTCCTGGCCGTGGTACACGTCGTGGATGAAGCGGTTGAGCGCCGTGACCCGCTGCACCAGCCCTTGCTGCATGCTGCTCCACTCATGGGCTGGAATGATGCGCGGGATCAGGTCAAACGGAATCAACCGCTCGTTGCCCGCGCCGCCCTCGTCCTTCGCGCCATAGACGGCGAAGGTGATGCCCACACGCCGGAAGATCATCTCGGCTTCGGCCCGGCGGGCCTGCATCACATCAGGGGGCTGTTTGCTCAACCACTGCGCATAGCGCTTGTAGTGTTCCCGCACATCGCTGCCATCAAAAGGCAGCATGGCGTACATCTCGTCAAATTTCTGCATGAACTGGCCTCCTGGTAACAGGATAGCAAGTTGCGCGCCCACACTTCCGAAACAGCCATCCATGGAGCTGCGCCATCCCGTCCGATCACTCCGTCCGGGGTGCCATCTGATGTTGCCAATACCGTCGGCCCGTATCGCGCTCGCACCCCACCGCTGCAGGCGTTGACGACGCCCACGTCGCGGCGCCGCAGCGTGAAGACTCCACCACCTCAACGCCGCGCGCACGGTAGCGCTGCAACACTTCGGGGGCCGGATGGCCAAACCGGTTGCGGTACCCGGCTTGCACCAAAGCAGTGCGTGGCTGGACAGCATCCAGAAACGCCGGCGATGACGATGTTTTGCTGCCGTGGTGGGGCACCAGCAGCAGGTCGGCACGCAGCGCCGCACCGTGCGCCAGCAGGGCCTGCTCCTGCGGGGTTTCGATGTCACCCACCAGCAACGCCACCGGCGCCGACGCCACCGCCCCGCTGGCCGCGATGCGCAGCACACAGCTCAACGCATTGGGGCGCAAGGTGCGCGCAGCCACCGCGTCGTCCGGCTGCGGATGCGGGTGCAGCACCTCGAAAACGACACCATCCCACTCCCAGCGCTGGCCCACCAGGCAGGGGCGAACCGGGCGCAGAGCCTGCAAGGTGTGCTCGGCCTCGATCGACCCCACCAGCTCGGCATGCGGCTGCTGCGCCAGCACCGCCGCCGCACCGCCCGTGTGGTCGGCATCGCGGTGGCTGAGCATGAGTATGTCCACGCGCTCCCCCAGTGCCCGCAGCAGCGGCACGAGCACGCGGTGGCCCGCGTCGCTCTCGCGGCTGAAACGCGGCCCCGCGTCGTACAGCAGCGTGTGGGTGGCGGTGCGCACCAGCACCGCGTTGCCTTGGCCGATGTCGGCGGCCAGCAATTCAAACTGCCCTGCCGCCGGGCGCACCGGCTGCCACCACAGGGCGGGCCACAGCAGTGGAAGTGCCAGCAGGCGCAACCGCCAGGGCAGGCGTGTGGCCAGCAGCGCGCCCCCCGCCACGGCCAGCATGCCCGCCCACAACGGCGCTGCAGGCAGGAAGACCACGGCCCAGGGCCACTGCGCCAGCCATTGCAGCAAGCTTGCCAACGGCTGCAGGCTGAGGGCGGCCAGATTCCACAAGGGCGCCCACAGCACGCCACCCAGAGCCAGCGGGGTGACCACCAGGGTGACCCAGGGAATAGCCACCAGGTTGGCGGCAAAGCCCACCACGGACACCTGGCCAAACAGCAACAGGGTCAGGGGCGTAAGCGCCAGCGTCACCACCCACTGCTCCCGAATTAGTGCATAAAAATGGTTGCTGGCGCTTGATGGATAAGCGCTAACAGCTACCGTATTTGTAGCAAACAAAATACCCACCGCGACAAAGCTCAGCCAGAAGCCCGCCTGCGCCAGCGCCCACGGGTCTGCCACCACCACGGCCGCACATGCCCACAACCACACCTGCGGCCACGGCCAGCGGCGGCCGCTGAGTTGCAGCACGGCAATGGCGGCCAGCATGATCACGGTGCGCTGCGCGGGTACACCCCAGCCGCTGAACAGCGCGTAGGCCGCTGCCAGCACCACCCCGGCGGCCAGTGCTGCCGAGGGCGCGGGCACCGCCAGGCACAGCCGGGTGGAGCGCCGCCACAGCACCCCCACCATCAGCGCAGCCAGCCAGGCAAACAAGGTGATGTGAAGCCCCGAGATGCTCATCAAATGCGCCACCCCCGTGGCGCGGAACACATCCCAGTCGGCGCGGTCGATGGCGCGCTGGTCACCCGTCACCAGGGCCACCACCACACCCGCGATACGCGCGCGGGCCGGGTCGTCGCCATTCACATCGCGGGCCAGGCGCTCCAGGATCGCATCGCGCACCGACTGCCGCACCCGCTCCACCGGATGCCGCCAGGTCGCGGCCAAAAGCTCTGGCGGCTCGTCTTTGGGCCCCGCGCGCACGTAGCCCGTGGCCTGCACGCCCTGCTCCCACATCCACAGCTCGTAATCAAAACCATGCGGGTTGCGCAGGCCGTGCGGCGCTTTGAGGCGCACTGTCAGGGCCCAGCGGTCACCGGCTTTCAGGGCTGGCGGGGGGCGCTGCAGGTCCAGCGCCCCTGCCGCATCGCGGAACGGGCCACCGTACCAGGCCACGTCGATGCGCGGCGGCAGCTGCACCGGGGCACCGCTCAGGCGCGCGGCCTCCACGTCCACGCGGATGCGGGTGCCAGCCTCGTTGGTCTGGGGCATGGCCGCCACCACCCCGGTCACGCGGATGTCCTGGCCTTCCAGCGCGGGCGCGAGCCCGTGGCCCGCATAGTCCACTGCGCGCAATCCACACAGGGCGAACATCGCCAGCACCCCCGCGCCCAGCGCCAGCGCTGCGGCCGGCGCAGCAGCCCCTGTCGCTACCGCACGGCGGCTTCTGGAGGCTGCCCGCGCGCACCAGCCCACCACACAGGCGGCCACCAGGATCACCCCATAGGCCCCTCCTGGCCACAACGCCGGCTGCTGCAGCTGCAGCGCTGCCCCGAAAACCGCGCCCAGCAGCCACGCGGGCAACCGCCAGGGCGTGGCGGCGGCCACCGCAGGGCTTGCATCGACCACGCTACCGTCCGGGCCCGTGTGGACGGAAGAAACGGCATTAGAGGCGCTTATGGCGGGCATGGGCTGATGCTAATGCGGCTCCAGGGGGCTGGCCGCTGGATTCTGCACACCGGGCTGTGTAACACTCGCGGCCATCCGGGCGCGGCCGGGCGACCCAGCCACCCAGCTACCCCTGCGGGCCTTGTCGGCATTGCGGACATCGGTCAGTGCCCACCCTTCACCTTCACGTCACACCAAGGAAGACCATGAGCGTTTACGACAAGCTGAAAGAACTCAACATCACCCTGCCGCCGGTGTCGGTGCCCGCTGCCGCCTATGTGCCCTATGTGCAAACGGGCAATCTGGTGTTCCTGTCGGGCCACATCGCACGCAAGGACGGCAAGCCCTGGGCCGCCCAGTTCGGTCGAGATATCGGCACGGAAGAAGGCAAGGAAGCCGCACGCGCGGTGGCCATTGATCTCATGGGCACGCTGCAGGCAGCCTGTGGCGGCGACCTGAACCGCGTCAAGCGCATCGTCAAGGTCATGAGCCTGGTGAACTCCACGGGTGACTTCACCGAGCAGCACCTGGTGACCAACGGCGCCAGCGAACTGCTGGGCCAGGTCTTTGGCGAAAAGGGTGTGCACGCCCGCAGCGCTTTTGGCGTGGCGCAGATCCCCATGGGCGCCTGCGTGGAAATCGAGCTGATCGCCGAACTGGCCTGACAAACCACGCGCTCCACAAAAAACCCCAGGGCATGGTTGCCATGGGGTTTTTGTTTTCCGCGCAAGGCGGCGGTGGATGGAGCCTCCCGCCCCCTGGCAGACCGCGCGTCAAAAAGTCAGAAGGATTCCCAATCCTCTTCCGCCCCCTGGGCCACCACCGGCTTGCGGCCGGCGGGTACAGGTGCGGCAGATACCTTGGCCACCGCCGTGGCGGAAACGGGCGCCCTGGCCACGGCGGGGCGGGCACCGTGCCCCGCCGTCTTCGCGCCTGAACCCGTTGCGGGCCGTGCGGACGCAGCTGGGGCAGCTGGAGCGGCGGCGACAGGTACCTGCGGCCGCTGGGCAGCCGTGGCGCGCGCCGCACCAATGGCCGCCTGCGCAGGCCCATAGCTGGCGGCATTCACCTTGAACATCGACACCTCGCGCGCAAGGTGGTCCGCCTGCTCGCGCAGGCTCTGGGCAGCGGCGGCGCTCTCTTCCACCAGCGCCGCATTCTGCTGCGTCATCTGGTCGAGGTTGCTGATCGCCTTGTTGACCTGGGAGACGCCAGCACTCTGCTCGGACGATGCCGCCGTGATCTCGCCAATCATGTCGGTCACGCGCTGCACCGACTGAACGATGTCGGTCATGGTGGTGCCAGCGTCCGACACCAGCCTCGACCCCGTTTCCACCTTTTCCACTGACGCGCTGATGAGCTGCTTGATCTCCTTGGCAGCCTCGGCGCTGCGCTGGGCGAGGCTGCGCACCTCGCTGGCCACCACGGCGAACCCCCGGCCCTGCTCGCCTGCACGCGCGGCCTCCACGGCGGCGTTGAGCGCAAGGATGTTGGTCTGGAATGCAATGCCATCAATCACGCCAATGATGTCCGCAATCTTCTTGCTGCTGTGGTTGATGTCCTCCATCGTGGCCACCACCTGGGTCACCACCTCGCCGCCCCGGCGCGCCACGCCGGTGGCCCCCGCCGCCAGGCTGCTGGCCTGCTGGGCACTGCCTGCGCTTTGCTGGATGGTGCTGGTGAACTGCTCCATGGCGGCAGCCGTCTCCTGCAGGTTGCTGGAGGTCTGCTCGGTGCGGGCCGAAAGGTCATGGTTGCCGGTGGCGATCTCGGCGCTGGCGATGGCAATGCTGTCCGTGCTCTGGCGCACCTGGTGCACCATGCGCCCCAGCGCGCTGCTCATGGTGTAGAGCGAGCGCAGCAGGTCGCCAAATTCATCGCCCCGGGTCACAGACTCCTGCATGCTCAGATCACCGCCCGCAATACGTTCGGCCAGCCCGTTCGCCTGCGCAAGCGGCCGCTGGATGCTGCCAATCAGGTAGTAGGCCCCCACGATGATGGCCAGCAGCAGCAGGCCCACGGCAACAGCCGCAATCTTGACGGTAAGCATGCGCGATGCCGCCATCTCCTGCTGCTTGGCGACCGCACCCTGCTGCTGCTGCTGCACAAAGTCGCGCAGGGTTTGCAGGTAAGTGGCCACGGCCGGGTTGTAGGACTGCTTGACCAGGGCCACGGCCTGGTCCTGTTGCCCGTCCGCCTTGAGCTTGCGGGCCTGGCCGCGCAGGTCGATCATGGCCTTGCGGGCTTCGGCGATCTTGGCCATCTGCGCCTTGTCGGCATCGGACAGCGCCATGGCCTCCAGCGACTTCTGCACCTCGCTGATCTGCGCGCTGGTGGCGGCAATCACGTCCTTGAATTCGGCCTCCACCGCCGCATCGCTGCTGACGATGAGCGCCTGGGTCCGTGCGGCGTTGGTTTCGGTGAGGCCCGACCATCGGATCGCCGCCTGCACGCGCGCCTCGCTGTCCCGGGCTACCGCATCGGCCTGGGCTTGCACTTTGACAGACCGGTAGCCTGAGAACCCCACCACGGCGACGAGCAGAACCACAATCAGAATCACCGCCAGCCAGAGCTTGTGAGCCATCCGAAAGTTCGTGGGCATGGTTGTCTCCTGAAGCGTGTGTTTGCGTACAGATGTTGCGCGCTTTTGCACGATTGCACAAACTCTGTCACAACACATCAGGGTCTGCCCTGCCTGCACTGCCCCATCAGGGGCCACGCGTGGAGCCATGCCAGCGGCAACATCCATCCACCATTGGGCTGGGGCGAATGCACCCAGCCCCATCACCAGCGCAGTGCCTCACGAAAAAATCTGTGCCGATCAGGGCGTCGATGTCCACGACGGCCCCCATTGGCCCACATTTCGCGCGCCGACAACACCCTACCGTGGTCGGGTTCCCGTGCAGCGGCGAAGCCATCAAACTGGCCTGATCCATTTTCAAAGGCCAATGACTCCATGACTTCCTGCAAGCTCCACCGCACGTGCCTCGGCGCCACCCTCCTGATCGCATTGGGCCTGTCTGGATGTGCCGCCACCATCAGCCAGGAGGGCCTGGAGCAGCGCACCTCCGTGGCGATTGGCCGCCAGGTGGGCGCCTTCACCATCACCCACAAGAGCGAAGAAACCGGCGGGCGCATCAACTACACCGCCAAGACCACCGACGGGGCCACCTACCAGTGCTACATGTACTCGGCCACGGGGTTCCAGAAAGCCATGTCGTTCGGGCAGACTCCGAATTCGGATGCCATCTGCACGCCGATGGCCGGCAAGGCGGCAGCACCTGCGGCCGCCTCGGCCTCCTGCAACGCGCTCAGCAAAGCCGCCGGCAAATGCTGAAGCCTTGATCCGGACAGGGCAACCGGCCGTCAGGCCGCGGTTCCCAGAAAGGCCTCGAAAAGCGCCAGCTCCTCGTCCAGCGCGCGCCAAAAACCCGCATCGCGTGGAGGCCGGCCAGCCACAAATCCCAACTCGTGCCGCAGTTGCCCGCGCTCCACGCGCAGGTTCGCCCAACCCACCATCTGTTCCCCCCACAGCACGGGCAACGCATAGTGGCCCATGGTGCGCCTGGGGGCCGGCACATACGCTTCGAACCGGTACACCCAGCCCCACAGCATCTCGAAACGGCGGCGGTCCCAGACCACGGGATCGAACGGTGCCAGCAGCCGCACTCCCGGGTCTGGCCGATGGCGGCGTGAGACCGGGTTTTCGTTGGCGGGCCAGAACCAGGTCGTTCCGCCCACCACCGCATGACCGTAGCGCAAATGCGCGGCCTTGGCCACCGCGCGCGCCTCGGCCGCCAGTTGCGGCGCGCCGTAGCGCAGCAGCGTGACCAGGTAACCCAGGCTGGAGGCGGGCAACGGGGCGTACAGTGCCACGATGCGATCGACCAGGGCTTCGGCGCGCGCCAGGCGCGCGGCGGGGCTGGCATCCTGCGCGGGGTGCTCCATCGGCGCATACACCCGGGTGCCCGATTCGCGGCGGCACACCCGCAGCCAGCCATGGTGGTGCATGGCATCCAGCAGGCGGGTGCTCGCGTTGAGCTCTCCGCCCCAGTAGCCCGCCACGCGGCCGTGGTGTGCAAACGCCTCGCTGACCTCACGTGGGTGCACCACGCCCCGCTCCTGCACAAACGCCAGCACCTCGCGCGCACGCTCGGTGGTCACGGCATCCCAGGGCCGGCGCGGCGTGCGTGGATGCAGCAGCGCCAGCATCTCGCGCGAGACGAAGCCATAGTTGACGAAAGCGTCTTCCTCGATGCCCAACCGCTCATAGCGGCGCTCCAGGTCCCCTGCGCGGTATCCGCGCACCCGCATGCGCAAAATCAGATCCTGTGCCCGTGCGGGCGCCCGCATCGGGTCGGCCTGCACAAAACCAAGCTTGCGAATCGCGCCGGGCAGCGTCAGTGGTTTGAACAGGCTGCGCGCAATCGCGTAGCGGCGCAGCTCATCCAGCGTGGGTGAGTTGCGCGCCACACCCTTACTCCACCCGCGTCACCGCGTTGGGTTTGAAGCCCAGGTCTGCCGCCTTGCCCTTGCGGCCGCGCGCGGCACGGGCGTTGTTCAGGCTGCGAATCTCCAGCGTCTCATCGCGCACCTTGCCGCCCCGGCCAATGCCATCGAGGCGAATGCTGCGCGTGTAGGCTGCAGCGCCTGCGAGCTGGTCTTTGTCTTCCAGGTCGATCAGCATCAGGCCCCGGCCGCCGTTGGCCATGGTTTTCAGCTCGGTGATCTCGAACGTGAGGATGCGCCCGCCCGTGGAGGCACAGGCCACGTGCGTAGCAGGCAGCACCGGCTTGCTGCCCGTGGTGCCCGCCGCGTGCGAAGGCACACACACGGCTTCACCCTCGCCCAGCGTGAGGAAGGCCTTGCCGCCCTTCTGGCGCGAGACCATGTTCTCGACCGCCGCCAGAAAGCCGTAGCCGCCCGAGTTGGATAACAGCAGCGTGGCGTTGGCGGGCCCCGCAAAGTAGTGCAGCAGCTGCGTGCCCGCTTCCAGTTCGATGAGCGTGGTCACGGGCTGGCCATCGCCACGCGCGCCGGGCAGCAGCGACACGGCCACCGAATACACGCGGCCGTTGCTGCCAAAGGCCAGCAGGGTATCGACCGTGCGGCACTCGAACGTGCCATACAGCCCGTCGCCCGCCTTGAAGGCAAAACTGGAGGCCTCGTGCCCGTGGCCGGTGCGTGCACGCACCCAGCCTTTTTCCGAAACAACCACCGTGACGGGCTCGTCCACCACCTTCACTTCGGCCACGGCCTTCTTCTCGGCCTGGATGAGTGTGCGGCGCGCGTCGGCAAAGGTCTTGGCATCCTGCTCGATCTCCTTGACCATGGTGCGGCGCAGCGAGCCGGGGTTGTTCAGGATGTCTTCGAGCTTGCCCTGGCTTTCGCGCAGTTCTTTCAGCTCCTGCTCGATCTTGATCGCTTCAAGCCGCGCGAGCTGGCGCAGGCGGATTTCAAGGATGTCCTCGGCCTGCCGGTCGCTGAGGTTGAAGCGCGCGATCAGCGCCGCCTTGGGCTCGTCGGCCTGGCGGATGATGGCAATCACCTCATCGATGTTGAGCAGGACAATCTGCCGCCCTTCGAGGATGTGAATGCGCTCCAGCACCTTGTTCAAACGGTGCTGCGTGCGGCGGGTGATGGTGGTCTGGCGGAAGGCAATCCACTCCTCCAGCATCTGCCGCAGGGATTTTTTGGGTGGGTCGGCCATCGAGCCCCACCATCGTGAGGTTGATGGGGGCAGAGGATTCGAGGCTGGTGTGGGCCAGCAGCGCGGTGATCAGTTCCTGCTGCGGGGTCTTGCCCGTCTTGGGCTCGAACACCAAACGCACGGGGGCGTCTTTGCTCGACTCGTCACGCACCACGTCCAGCACGGCCAGCATGCTGGCCTTCAGTTGCGTCTGGTCCTGGCTCAGGGTCTTCTTGCCCGCCTTCACCTTGGGGTTGGTGATTTCCTCGATCTCTTCGAGCACCTTTTGCGTGCTCACGCCGGGTGGCAACTCGTTGACCACCAGCTGCCACTGGCCACGCGCCATGTCTTCGATCTTCCAGCGCGCGCGCACCTTAAGGCTGCCCCGGCCCGTGCGGTAGGCATCGGCAATGTCGGAGGCAGCACTGATGATCTGGCCGCCACCGGGGTAGTCCGGTCCGGGCACGATGGCCAGCAGTTCTTCCTGGCTGAGCGACGGCGTCTTGATGAGCGCAACGCAGGCGTCGGCAATTTCGCGCAGGTTGTGGCTCGGGATTTCGGTGGCCAGGCCCACGGCAATGCCGCTGGCGCCATTGAGCAGCGCGAACGGCAGGCGTGCGGGCAGCTGGCGCGGCTCCTCGGTGCTGCCGTCGTAGTTGGGCATGAAATCCACTGTGCCTTCGTCGATCTCATCCAGCAGCAGGCTGGTGATGCGTGACAGGCGGGCCTCGGTGTAGCGCATGGCCGCTGCGCCGTCGCCGTCGCGGCTGCCGAAGTTGCCTTGGCCGTCGATCAGCGGGTAGCGCTGGGCAAAGTCCTGCGCCATGCGCACCAGCGCGTCGTAGGCCGACTGGTCGCCGTGCGGGTGGAAGCGGCCCAGCACATCACCCACCACACGGGCGCTCTTGACCGGCTTGGCCGCCGCGCTGCGCGTGGGGCCGCTGTAGCCCAGGCCCATGCGGTCCATCGAATACAGAATGCGCCGCTGCACAGGCTTGAGGCCGTCGCACACATCGGGCAGCGCACGGCCCTTGACGACCGACAGCGCGTACTCCAGGTAGGCGCGCTGGGCGTAGCCGGCCAGGCCCAGGGAGTCGCCCCCGTCGTCGCCTGCGGTGGTGAAATCGAGAGTGGGTTGGTCGCTCATTCGTTGGATACAGTTTCTGGGTTCACGTTCTGGGGGGCGCTGCGGGTCTGCGCCACGCGGGTGGGCGGCAGGTTGCCCCGGTTCTGCGCGCCACCCGAAAGCTCCATGCGCACGCGGCCCGGCACGGCGCGTTGCGCCAGCACCGGGGCTGGGGGCTTGAGCTGGGCATACAGGCCCAGCACCGTGCGCACATAGTTCTGCGTTTCCTTGAAGGCCGGAATCTGGTTGCCCGCGCGCTGCACGGCGCCTTCGCCAGCGTTGTAGGCGGCAACAGCCAGGTCCATGCGGCCTGGAAACAGGTCCAGCAGGTGGCGCAGGTAGCGCGTGCCGGTGGGCACGTTCACGGCCGGGTCGGCCAGCTTTTGCTCCACCGTGCGTTTTGCGTCCGTGCTCACGCCAAACCGGTTGGCCGTGGCGGGCATCACCTGCATCAGGCCCACAGCGCCCTTGGGCGACACGGCGGTGGCGTCAAAACCGGACTCGGTCGCGATCACAGCCTGCAGCAATTCGTAGTCCACGCCATGTTTGCTGGACGCAGCACGCAGGTGGTGTTTGACCCGCTTGTAGTCGGGCGCGATGTCAAAAAAAGCCAGCAGGCGCGCACCCGCTGCAGGCAGCGCGTAGGGCATGGGCGACGCATTGGCGGGCACATCCCGGGTCGAGTCAAAGTCATTGCCACGAAAAAACAGCTGGTAGCGCGCATCGATCTGCTCGGCGGCAAAGTGCGTCACGCCGCGCTCGTCCACGTGCGCCCACAGGTCCGCATGGGCCACTTGCTGCACAAAACATAGCAACATACCCAATACAGACAAGCGCAGGGCACTGTTTTTAAGGGGATTTTTCATCACAAACACCGGGTGGAGCGTGTCGATGCGGTCAGATATCGATCTCGACCGCATCGCCATGCAGCTCCATCAGCTCGCGGCGCGCGGCGGCTTCGCCCTTGCCCATGAGCTTGGTGATGAGGCCTTCGGTGGCGGCAAAGTCCATGTCGCCCAGTTGCACGGGCAGCAGGCGGCGGGTGTCGGGGTTGAGCGTGGTTTCCCACAGCTGCTCGGCGTTCATCTCGCCCAGGCCTTTGAAGCGGCTGATCTGGCACTTCTCTTTCGGCACGCCGTCCTTGGCGCACTTGTCGAGGATGGCAGTCAGTTCGCCATCGTCCAGCGCATACATCTTGGCGGCGGGCTTCTTGCCGCGCGCGGGTACATCCACGCGGAACAGCGGCGGGCGCGCCACGTAGATGTGACCGGTTTCGATGAGCTTGGGGAAGTGGCGGAAGAACAGCGTGAGCAGCAGCACCTGGATGTGCGAGCCGTCCACGTCGGCATCCGACAGGATGCAGACCTTGCCGTAGCGCAGGCCGCTCAAATCCGGCGTGTCGTTGGGGCCGTGCGGGTCCACGCCAATCGCCACCGAAATGTCGTGGATTTCGTTGTTGGCAAACAGGCGGTCGCGCTCGACCTCCCAGGTGTTGAGCACCTTGCCGCGCAGCGGCAGGATGGCCTGGCTTTCCTTGTCGCGGCCCATCTTGGCGCTGCCGCCAGCCGAGTCGCCCTCGACCAGGAAAACTTCGTTGTGGGCGATGTCCTTGCTTTCGCAGTCGGTGAGCTTGCCGGGCAACACGGCCACGCCCGAGCCCTTGCGTTTTTCAACCTTCTGGCCCGCCTTCTGGCGGGTTTGCGCGGCCTTGATGGCCAGCTCGGCGAGCTTCTTACCGTATTCGACATGCTGGTTGAGCCAGAGTTCGAGCGCGGGGCGCACAAAGCCGCTGACCAGGCGCACCGCGTCGCGCGAGTTCAGGCGCTCCTTGATCTGGCCCTGGAACTGCGGGTCGAGCACCTTGGCACTGAGCACATAGCTGGCGCGCGCAAACACGTCCTCGGGCAGCAGCTTCACGCCCTTGGGCAACAGGCTGTGCAGCTCGATGAAGCTCTTGACGGCATTGAACAGGCCGTCGCGCAGGCCACTTTCGTGGGTGCCGCCCGCGCTGGTGGGAATCAAATTGACGTAGCTCTCGCGCACGGGCTGGCCGTCTTCGGTGAAGGCCACACACCAGGATGCGCCCTCGCCTTCGGCAAAACTTTCGTTGTTGCGGTCGGCAAAACCCTCGCCTTCAAACAGCGGGATCACCGGGTCGCCGTTGAGCGTCTGCATCAGGTAGTCGCGCAGGCCGCCTTTGTACTGCCAGGTTTGCGTGTCGCGGGTTTTCTCGTTGACGAGCTGCACCGTCACGCCGGGCATCAGCACGGCCTTGCTGCGCAACAGGTGGGTGAGCTCGCCCATGGGCAACGCGCTCGACTCGAAATACTTGGCATCAGGCCATACGCGCACCGACGTGCCCTGCTTGCGCTCGCCCGCCTCCAGCGGCCGGGCCACCAGGGGTTCAATCACATCCCCGGCCGAAAACACCAGGCGCGCCGCCTTGCCTTCGCGGTAGCTCGTCGCCTCCAGCCGCGTCGCCAGGGCGTTGGTCACACTCACGCCCACGCCGTGCAGGCCGCCTGAGAAGCTGTAGGCGCCGCCCTTGCCCTTATCGAACTTGCCGCCCGCGTGCAGGCGGGTGAACACCAGTTCGATCACCGGGGCGTTTTCCTCGGGGTGCATGCCGAAGGGAATACCCCGCCCATCGTCTTCGACACTCACCGAGCCATCGGCATGCAGCGTGACGCGGATCTTTTTGCCGTGGCCAGCCAGCGCCTCATCGGCGGCGTTGTCCAGCACTTCCTGAATGATGTGCAGCGGGTTGTCGGTGCGGGTGTACATGCCCGGGCGTTGCTTGACGGGCTCCAGGCCCTTGAGCACACGGATCGAGCCTTCGGAATATTCACTGGCGGACACGGGGGACGGTTTGGCAGACATGGGGCGGATTGTAGTGCGGCAGCGCAGCAATAGCTGGATATAAAACCAGTCTTCCAGCAGGCTCGCAAAGCCTGACCCTGCTTGCAACTGTATTGGTCACCGGTGTATCAGCGCGTTTCGCCCAATCTCGCTACATTCCTGCGCATGCATATGAATCCTCCCAAACTGTCCATGTTCCAGGTGCTCGCCTGTGGCGCGGCCATCGTGACACTGTCGATGGGCATCCGCCACGGGTTCGGGCTGTGGCTCTTGCCCATCACCCAGGAAATGGGCTGGACGCGCCAGTCATTCGCGCTGGCGATTGCGATCCAGAACCTGTCCTGGGGCCTGATCGGGATTTTTGCCGGCATGGTGGCCGACCGGTTTGGCGCCTTCCGTGTGCTCATGGGCGGTGCCGTGCTGTACGGCCTGGGCTTGGCGGGCATGGCGCTGTCGCCCACGCCCACCCTGTTTGCACTGACTGCTGGCGTGCTCATCGGCGCAGCGCAGGCTGGCACGACCTATGCGGTGATCTATGGCGTGCTGGGGCGGCAGATTGCGCCAGAGCGCCGCTCATGGGCCATGGGCGTGGCCGCTGCGGCAGGCTCGTTCGGGCAGTTCCTCATGGTGCCGGTGGAAGGCTGGCTGATCGCAGGCCTGGGCTGGCAACAGGCGCTGCTGGCGCTGTCGCTGATGGTGCTGCTGATCGTGCCCCTGGCTTTTGGCCTGCGCGAGCCCAGCTTTGCCGGAGCCGCCCCGGTCAAACGCGAGCAGACCATCGTGCAGGCGCTGGGCGAGGCCTTCCGCTATCCCAGCTTCAACCTGCTGATGGCGGGCTACTTCGTCTGCGGCTTCCAGGTGGTCTTCATTGGGGTCCACATGCCCAGCTACCTCAAGGACCACGGCCTGTCGCCCCAGGTGGCCAGCTATGCGCTGGCGCTGATCGGCCTCTTCAATGTGCTGGGCACCTACGTGGCCGGCACCCTGGGCCAGCGCATGCCCAAGCGGTTCATCCTGGCCTTCATTTACTTCGCGCGCGCGGCGGTGATCACTGTGTTCCTGCTCGTGCCGCTGTCGCCGCTGTCGGTGTATGTGTTCTCGGCGGTCATGGGCACGCTGTGGTTGTCCACCATTCCACCCACCAACGCCACCATTGCGCAGATCTTTGGCGTGCAGCATCTGTCGATGCTGGGCGGCTTTGTGTTCTTCAGCCACCAGATCGGCAGCTTCCTGGGCGTGTGGCTGGGCGGCTACCTGTATGACGTTACGGGCAGCTACGATATCGTCTGGTACATCGCCATTGGGCTTGGGGTGTTCGCCGGCCTGGTGAACCTGCCGGTCCGGGAGAGCCCCATCCAGCGCGGCGCGGCCCAACCCGCCTGAACCCGGCAACGCCATCCAGACACCACCATGCCGACCGCCAGCACATCTCCCACGCCGCTCGGCCGGAGCGTGCCGTGGGCTTGGCGCTGGCTGGCCTGGACGGTTGCCGTGCTGCTGTGCCTCGCGGTGTTTGGCATGTACACGGTGCCGGACTTCATGGTGATGCTGGCCGACCAGATGTGGGCTTGCTTCTGAGCCTGCACCTCAAAATTTCAACTATTTTTGGCCTCCAGCGCTTATCCATAAAGCGCTATTAGCTATATTTTTTGTAGCAAAACACAATGCACGGTAACGAAGCCGCTTCCGACTGGGTTCGCCGATGGTCCCATTTGATCGCGCCGGGCAGCACTGCGCTCGACGTGGCCTGCGGCGCAGGGCGCCACCTGCGTTGGTTGCGCGGCTTGGGCCACCCCGTGGTCGGGGTCGACCGTTCTGCCGAGGCCCTGGCCGCCTGCGAGGGGCTGGGGGAGCTGGTGCTGGCCGACATCGAGAAGGGCCCATGGCCCTTTGCAGGCCGTCAGTTTGGTGCAGTGGTGGTCACCAACTACCTGTGGCGGCCCCTGCTGGCCACCATGGTGGAGAGCGTGGCACCGGGCGGCGTGCTGATCTACGAAACCTTCGCCCACGGCAACGACACCGTGGGCCGCCCGGCCCGGCCCGAATTTCTTCTGCAGCCCGGGGAACTGCTAACCGCCTGCACCGGACTGCGCACCGTGGCCTATGAAGACGGCTTCCAACAAAACCCCGACCGTTTCGTGCAACGCATCACGGCCGTGCGGGAACTCCCACAGTCTGGTGGACCCTCACGACATCTTTTGCCCATGTGGGCTAGTTAGAATGCCCTTTTACCGTTTACCACTGCGGACATGACCTCTTCTTCCGTCGCCCTCACCGGCAGCATCGTCGCCCTCGTCACTCCCATGCACGAGGACGGCAGCGTGGACTACCCGGCCCTGCGCAAACTGATCGACTGGCACATTGCCGAAGGCACCGACTGCATCGGCGTGGTGGGCACCACGGGCGAATCGCCGACCGTCAACGTCGAAGAGCATTGCGAAATCATCCGCGTGGCCGTGGAGCAGTCTGCCAAGCGTGTGCCCATCATGGCCGGCTGCGGAGCCAACTCCACCGCTGAAGCCATCGAGCTGGCCAAGTTCGCGCGTGGCGTGGGGGCCGACAGCCAGTTGCAAGTGGTGCCGTACTACAACAAGCCCACGCAAGAGGGCCAGTTCCAGCATTTCAAGGCGATTGCCGAAGCCACGGGCGACCTGCCTGTCGTGCTGTACAACGTGCCCGGCCGCTCGGTGGCCGATATGCAGCACGACACCGTGCTGCGCTTGGCCCAGGTGCCCGGCATCATAGGCATCAAGGAAGCCACCGGCAACATCGAGCGCGCCCAGTGGCTCATCCGCGATGTGCCCAAAGGCTTTGGTGTGTACTCGGGCGACGACCCGACCGCCGTGGCGCTCATGCTGTGCGGCGGCCATGGCAACATCAGCGTGACGGCCAATGTGGCGCCCCGCCTCATGCACGAGCTGTGCGTGGCCGCATTGGCTGGCAATGTCCAGCGTGCCATGCAGATCCAGTTCCAGCTCATGCCCGTGCACAAGAACCTGTTTGTCGAAGCCAACCCCATCCCGGTCAAATGGGCCGTGGCCCGCATGGGCCTGTGTGGTGGCACCATGCGCCTGCCCATGACGCCGCTGACCACCAGCAACGAGGCTGTGGTCGAATCTGCGCTGCGCAACAGCGGCCTGATCTAATCCGGGCTGCGCCCGCTCCCCGAGACACTCTCCAAGGATTTCCGCGTGAAAGCTGCTACCACCCGCCTGAGCCTGCTGACCCTTGCCATGGCCCTGTCCGCCTGTGCCGCCCTGGAGGGCGACAAGATCGACTACAAGAGCGCCACCAAAGGCTCGACCCTGGAAGTCCCACCAGACCTGACCCAGCTGTCGCGCGATTCGCGCTACAACGTCCCTGGCGGCGCTGTCTCGGCTGCCGCCATGCAGGCCGGCCAGGCCGCGCAGCCATCGGGCACTGCCAACGCCGCCGCCCTGCAACTGGGCGACGTCCGCATTGAGCGCGATGGCAACCAGCGCTGGCTGGTGGTCAATCGCCCGGCCGACAAGCTCTGGGAGCCCGTGCGCGACTTCTGGCAAGAAAGCGGTTTCAACCTGGCCCAGGCAGAGCCCAACGTGGGCATCATGGAAACCGATTGGGCTGAAAATCGCGCCAAACTGCCACAGGACTTCATCCGCTCAACCCTGGGCAAGCTGCTGGACTCGCTGTACTCCACCGGTGAGCGCGACAAGTTCCGCACCCGCCTGGAGCGCAACGCCAATGGCGGCACCGAGGTCTACATCACCCATCGCGGGATGATCGAGGTCTACGGCACAACCACCAAGGACAACACGGTGTGGCAGCCCCGCCCCTCCGACCCCGAGCTGGAAACCGAATTCCTGCGCCGCCTGATGGTCAAGCTGGGTGTGAGCCAGGAGCAGTCGAAGGCGGTGGCCGCAGCTCCCGCACCACGTGCTCAATCTGCCCGCATGGCCACGGTGGACAACAAGCCCGTGGTCCAGCTCGACGAGGGTTTTGACCGCGCATGGCGCCGCATCGGCCTGGCCCTGGACCGCACAGGCTTCACGGTGGAAGACCGCAATCGCAATGAAGGTACCTACTTTGTGCGCTATGTGGCCCCCAATGCCGAAAAGAAGGACCCAGGATTCTTCGGCAAACTCTTCAGCTCGTCCAACGCCACGCCTCCACTGAAATACCGCATCGTGGTGCGCAGCCAGGGCGAGTCCACCACGGTGTCGGTGCTCAATGAGGCTGGCGTCCCCGAGTCGTCAGCCAATGCCGAGCGCATCGTGCGCGTGATTGCCGACGATCTGAAATAAGCACCCCCGGCGCGCGCCACCTCCATTGCCCCGGCCGCCTGCCCGTGGAGCGGGGGTACGCTGCACGGGAAGCGCTTTCGACCACGACATGCTGCGCTTCAAAAACCTGGGCAGCGGTAGCACGGGCAACGCCACAGTGGTGGAAGGCAGCAGCGGCCCGCAGGTCCGCCGCCTGCTCATTGATTGTGGATTCGGCATCCGGCAACTGCAGGCCCGCCTGGCGCAAGCGCAACTGCAGCTGGAAGACCTGGATGCCGTATTCATCACCCACGAACACTCGGACCACATCGGCTGTGCGCTGGCCGTGGCGGTGCGCCACCGTATTCCGGTGTGGATGAGCCAAGGCACCTACGCTGCCCTGGGCGCGCCCAACTTTGATGGCATGCTGCGCATCGCGCACGACATGCAGGCCCTGGACCTGGGCACCTTCAGCGCCCTGCCCTTCACCGTGCCACACGATGCCCGCGAACCGCTGCAGCTGCGCTGCTCGGACGGTGCAACCCACCTGGGTGTACTGACCGACCTGGGCCACGCCAGTGACCATGTTTTGCAGCAATTGCAGGGCTGCCATGCGCTCATGATTGAAGCCAACCACGACCCCGCAATGCTCGAAGCGTCCCGATACCCGGCCTTTCTGAAGCGCCGCGTCGGAGGACCGTATGGGCACCTGGCCAATTTGGCGACAGCCGACATCCTGCGCGCCGTGCGGCACCCTGGTCTGCAGCGTGTGGTGGCCGCCCACCTGAGCGCGCAGAACAATGCCCCCGCCCTCGCCCAACAGGCACTGGGTCTTGCGCTGGAGTGGCCCGCCGACGAAATCACCGTCGCCAGCCCAACGATGGGAACACCCTGGCTTTCAGTTGCAGGATGAAGTGACCCTGGCCACGTCGCAAACGACCAACCCCAGGGAAGGAAGGCACCGCCAAAAAGAAAAAGCCCCGACCTTGCGATGCGGGGCTTTCGGGGCGATAGCGGGTCTTGCAACCCGCTGTGGCCTGCAGCGAATTACTTGGCTGCGGAAGCGCCAGTAGCAGCGGTGGCAGCAGCGTCAGCAGCAGCCTTGGCAGCGTCAGCAGCGGGTGCGGCAGCAGCCGAAGCAGCGTCGGAAGCAGCAGGAGCGGCTTCAGAAGCGGCAGGAGCTGGTGCGGGTGCTGGAGCTGGGGCTTCCACGGCAGCAGGTGCTGGCGCTGGAGCTGGCTCTTCCTTCTTGCCACAAGCGGCGAGTGCTGCAGCAGCGATCAGGGCGGCCAGAACGAGAGAGTTCTTCATTTCGATTTTCCTAGTTGGACAGACAGAATCTTGAAAAGCCACGGCGTCAGGCTTTTTGGAAGCCCCGGTACGCTTTGGCACAATGCGCTTGGCTTGCACCTTTTTGGCGCAGCCGCCGATTATATTGGTATTTAGTCAATACAGACTAACACTGACGAAACCTTTACACCCGATTGACAAGGCACAAAGCGTGCATTTTGCTCACAACCCCAGCGTGGATGCGGGAAAACCGGGCGTGCTTTTGCTGCGCACCCACTCCTTGAGGGTCTCGCCCAGCAGCACCCGCCGGTCCGGCTCGTTGCCGGTAACACCTACACACCGCTCCGGGTCCAGCCGCTGCATCACCCACTGCGGCGACCAGAACGCGCTGGGAATATCCAAGGGATCGGCGGTCGGGCTGCGGCGGCAATTGATGATGTGGTCCCAGGTGCCCCGCCAGCGTACAAACCGCGCATGCCGGCGAATCACGTCGTCGTAGCTGCACGCCAGCATGGTGAACCGCCGGCTCCCATGGGCCCAATCTTGGAGGGCCTCGACCACGCCACGTTCACCCAGGGGCCAGTCATGAAAATTCGCATCGCTGATCAGAATTTCCTTCCAGCCATCCCGGGCGGCGGTAGCAATCGCATCGCGCACCATCTGCTGAAACGCCTCTCTGCCACTGAAACGCCCTGAAGGCAGATCAGGCAGCGAATTCGGGGGAGTGGAAGCCTCGGTCATGGCGATGTCTCCTTGGGTGCGACAGTCTATTCAGCCCAGACATGGGCCCAGCCCGCATCACACCAGGACGACAGCAGCTCCAGCGCATCGTCACTGGCGCGCGCCAGTTCGCGGGCGCTCAACCGGCGTTCGTCGGCCAGCCGGCGCATCAGCGTCGCATCGCGGCCTGCAGCGCGGTAGCTCTCGCCATTGATGAATACATGGTGCGTGTCGTACATCATGCGGCTGCGGCGATCCAGGCGTACACCTTCGAGCATCACACCCGCGTCCCCTGGCTGGAACCACACGCTGGGCTTGGGCTCGGTCAGATATTCACCGAGCGCGCGCTCCAGCACCAGGGGCTGCGCCAGCGCGCGGGCCAGTGCATCGCGCGCAAAATCCTGCAACCCCGCGGGAATGGCGGCGGGCTGAGGCACAGCCTCCTGCTGCGCGTCTCGGTACAACAAGGGGCTGCCCTCATCGGCAGCATCCTCCGCCAGGCGCACCAGCAGTTCTTGCGCAAGCTCAGCACGGGCCGGGGCCCTGAAACCGATCGAATAGGTCATGCATTCGCCCTCGGCGATGCCGTCATGTGCATAGCGCGGTGGCAGGTACAGCATGTCGCCAGGCTCCAGCACAAACTCCTCTTCCGGCTCGAACTGCGCCAACACCTTGAGCGGAATGCCGTCACGCAGCGTGAGATCCTTCTGGCGGCCAATGCGCCAGCGCCGCCGGCCGTGGGCCTGCAACAGAAAGACGTCGTAACTGTCGAAATGCGGGCCCACCCCCCCGCCAGGGGACGCATAGCTGATCATGAGGTCATCAAGCCGCGCTTCCGGCACAAACCTGAACTGCTGCATCAGCGCGTGTACTGCATCATTGTGCAGGTCCACCCCTTGCACCAGCAAGGTCCAGTCTGGCTGCTGGAGTGCAGGCAGGGCACGCCGCTGGAAAGGGCCGTGGCGCAGCTTCCACGCACCTTTGGCCAATTGAACAAGGCGGGACTCCACCCCCTCTTGGGCGGCCAGCGCGAAAAGCTCGGACCGCAGCACTGGGGGCGTGAACTGGGGAATAGCCTGGCGCACCAGCAAAGGCTTCTTCTGCCAATGGCGGCGCATGAATTGCGCAGGGGTCAGACCACCGAGTAGGGAAAGGGGTTGCTGGATATCCATGGGCACAGGTCTACCCCTTTGCGGGGCCATTGGTCAAACTGCGACAATTCTCCTATGGAAATTACCCAACAATGTGTGGTCGCACTGACCTGGACGCTGAAAGACACCCTGGGCGAAGAACTGGACGTTCTCGATGACCCTGTGGAGTTTCTGGTGGGGGGCGACGATCTGCTGCCCCGCATCGAGGAAGCCCTGCAAGGCCACAGCCCCGGGGCCACGCTGGCACTCCACCTGGAGCCCGAAGACGCCTTCGGCGACTTCAATGATCAATTGCTGTTCCTGGAACCGCGTGCCCTGTTTCCCGCAGAGATCGAAGAGGGCATGACGTTTGACGGCGCCGCTTTGCCGCAAGGCTGCAACCCCGATGCTCCCCGCACCGGGCTCTACACGGTGACCGAGATCTATCCTGAACATGTAGTTCTGGACGGCAACCATCCGTTGGCGGGCATTGCGCTGCGTTTGCAGTTGACCGTGCAGGCCGTGCGTGAAGCCACTGAAGAAGAGATTGGCCGTGGCACCGCCGGTACCGGTTTCTTTCGGGTTCAGCCCCAGGCTCCTGGCAACAACCTGCTCCACTGAACCACGTTGACGGTCAGTCCTGAACGACTCAGGACTCCCGCGCAATCTGCCGGTTCATCAAAGGCGAGAAATCTGGCCGTTGTAGAGGCGCACACGATCACCCATGCGCAGATCCCCAGGGCTGCTCACGTCGTAGACGCGGTAGCCCCCGTGATCGAGTTGTACCGACAGGCGATAACCCTGTACTTCCTGGCTGTTGTTGCGGCCCTCGATGGCATTGCCTGCGACGGCTCCCCCAACAATGCCTACGCCTGTCGCTGCGGCGCGGCCTGAGCCCTTGCCAATCTGGTTGCCCAGCACACCCCCGACCACGGCTCCGATCACAGCTCCTGCACCAGAGGTTTGGCCTTGCGAGCGCCCCTGCAGCACTTCAATATTGGAAACCCGACCATATTCCGTGCCTGCCGGGCTGTTCGGGTAGGCTGGCGCGGTCTGGTAGCCACCCGAGTAGCCACCCGAATATTGCGGCGGAGGAGCCGACCGGTTATGACCGCAAGCGGCCAAGGAGCCCATGAGGACGACAGCACCGGCAATGGCGAAGGAACGGGTAAATTGCAGCATTTTCAAACTCCTAAAGTCAGGGGGCTGGCGCATGGCGCTCTGAGAACTCAGACTCGGTGCGCATGCCTTGATTGGAACAACGCGCGAGCACCCCATACCGTAGACGCGGAGGCTACGAGTTGGTCAGTAACAGACTCTTCCAAAGGTAAGCGCCGTCTTACAACCACGCCCACGGCCCGCTGGCTGCTCGTTTTTCAGCCTTTTCCGGTAGATCCGTAGCCGCCCTCACCACGCTCCGTCGCTGCAAACTCCGTCACCACATTGAACTGTGCCTGCACCACCGGGACGATCACCAACTGGGCCAGCCGCTCCATCGGCTCCAGGGTGAATGCAGTGCCGCTGCGGTTCCAGGCGCTCACCATGAGCTGCCCCTGGTAGTCGCTGTCGATCAACCCCACGAGATTGCCCAGCACGATGCCATGCTTGTGGCCCAAGCCCGAGCGTGGCAGGATCAGCGCGGCATACCCGGGGTCCTTGAGGTACACGGCAATCCCCGTGGGCACCAGCTGCCAACCATTGGGCTGCAATGTCAGCGGAGCATCGAGGCAGGCCCGCAGGTCCAGGCCAGCACTACCGGGCGTGGCATAAGTTGGCAACTGGTCCGCCATGCGCGGATCCAAAATCTTCACATCAATCTTCACAGCTATTTTTTCTTTCCTGTTTTGCGCTGCTGGGTCACTTGCCGCAGCCGCTCCTGCAAGGGAGCCACGCCTGGCGTGGCGCCGGAGCCTGCGGATGATAGGGCTTTGGGCGCGGCCTCCATCAGCCAGCCGAGCCCCCACCAAATAGCCCCCATGACCACCAGCCCCGGCAAAGAGCCCTGGCTGAACACAAACAGCGCAACGGCATGCAGTGCAATCAGCACCAACAGCACGACGCGCACCGTCCGCAGCACTCCGAACAAAGGCATGAGAACCTGGGCAAGGTCCGGCGGAACAGCCGGAGACATCGGGCGCACACCACCTGCAGCCGCCGGCTTAGATGCCGTGGTGGAGCCAGGGGATGGTGCCTGCGCGCTCCTGGCGGGAGCTGACGCGCTCAGCCGCTCCACATATCGCGCAAAATCGCCATTGGGCGGTGTGTCCCATTCAGGCTTGGTGGAGCCAGTATTCATACGACCTCCTAAAAACGAAAGTCACGAACCCAGGGGCGGCAAGCGGGCGGCGATGTCCTCCACCAGTTGCTGCGCCAGCACGCGCTTGGAAGCACGGGGCAACTCCCGGTGACCCTCCGCATCCACTAGCAACAGGGCATTGTCATCCATCCCAAAAGTGGCAGGGCCAATGTTGCCCACCAGCAGCGGTACCCCTTTGCGCACGCGCTTGGCCGTCGCATGGGCCAGCAGATCATGGCTCTCCGCCGCAAAACCGACACAGAACAAATCGCCTGCGAGGGCATGCGATGACTTCGCCACCGCAGCCAGAATGTCGGGGTTCTCGACAAAACCCAGGGTCGGCGTCTGGCCCGATCCGTCCTTCTTGATCTTCTGGGAAGACTGGCTGGCAGGCCGCCAGTCCGCCACGGCAGCCGTGGCAATGAACACCGAAGCCGCCTGTACATGCCGTTCCACCGCCGCCAACATTTCCTCGGCCGACAGCACATTCACACGGCGCACGCCACGCGGAGTGGGCACATGCACAGGCCCGGCCACCAAAGTGACATCGGCTCCGGCCTCGCGGGCCGCGCGGGCGATGGCAAAGCCCATCTTCCCGCTTGAAAGGTTGGTGATACCGCGCACAGGGTCGATGGCCTCAAAAGTGGGGCCCGCCGTCACCAGCACCTTGCGCCCCGCCAGGACCTTGGGCGCGAAGAAGGCAATCAACTCCTCAAGCAGCTCCCCAGGTTCCAACATACGGCCATCGCCGGTCTCGCCACAAGCCTGGTCGCCGTTGCCCACACCCAGCACCACCGCACCATCCTGCGCAACCTGGACCAGGTTGCGCTGCGTGGCTGGGTGAGCCCACATCTCACGGTTCATGGCGGGTGCCAGCAAAAACGGCACCTGGTGCGCCGGACGTGCCAAGCACAGCAGGCTCAACAATTCATCCGCCCGCCCCTGCACCAGCCGCGCGATGAAATCCGCACTGCAGGGCGCGATCAGGATGGCATCGGCCTCACGGCTCAGGTTGATGTGGGGCATGTTGTTGGGCTCTCGCGCATCCCACTGCGAGCCATACACGGGGCGACCGGAAAGGGCCTGCATGGTGACCGGCGTGATGAATTGCCCGGCCGCTTCGGTCATGACGACCTGCACGGTGGCCCCCTCCTTGATGAGCTGGCGGCACAGATCAGCCGCCTTGTAGCAAGCCACGCCCCCACTCAGACCCAGAACAATGTGTTTGCCAGCAAGCTCATTCATGGAGCGAATTTAGCAGACGGGGGTGACCCTGCCGGCCGGGGTGCTGCCGGGGTGCCATCTATAATCCCAATTTCCCACCACCAAAAAAGACATGACCAAATTTGTCTTCGTCACCGGCGGTGTGGTGTCTTCCCTCGGTAAGGGAATCGCCTCAGCCTCCCTTGCCGCGATCCTCGAATCGCGGGGACTCAAAGTCACCCTCATCAAGCTTGACCCCTACATCAACGTAGATCCGGGCACCATGTCGCCGTTTCAGCACGGCGAGGTTTTTGTGACCGACGACGGTGCAGAAACCGACCTCGACCTGGGCCACTATGAGCGTTTCATCGAAACGCGCATGAAGAAAACCAATAACTTCACCACGGGCAAGATTTATCAGTCCGTGCTGGAGAAGGAACGCCGTGGCGACTACCTGGGCAAGACCGTGCAGGTCATTCCCCATGTCACCAACGAAATCCAGGAATTCATCAAGCGCGGCGCTGGCATCGGCACGCCGGACGCTGTGGATGTGGCCATTGTCGAAATCGGCGGTACGGTGGGCGACATCGAATCGCTGCCGTTCCTGGAAGCCGTGCGCCAGATGAGCCTGCGCATGGGCCCCAACAATGCGGCCTTCGTGCACCTGACCTACCTGCCCTGGATCGCAGCAGCGGGCGAGCTCAAGACCAAACCCACCCAGCACACCGTGCAGAAGCTGCGCGAGATCGGCATCCAGGCCGACGCCCTCTTGTGCCGCGCCGACCGCCGCATTCCCGAGGAAGAGCGCGCCAAGATCTCGCTGTTCACCAACGTGCCCGAATGGGGCGTGATCAGCATGTGGGATGTGGATACCATCTACAAGGTGCCCCGCATGCTGCACGAGCAGGGCCTGGACGGACTGATCTGCGACAAGCTGCGCCTGAACACGCCGCCCACCAGCCTCAAGCGCTGGGACGACCTGGTGCACGAAACCGAGCACCCACAAGGCGAAGTCACCATCGCGATGGTGGGCAAGTATGTGGACCTTTCGGACAGCTACAAGTCCGTCAACGAGGCTCTGCGCCATGCCGGCATGCGAAACCATGTGCGCGTGAAGATCGACCATGTCGATTCTGAAACCATCGACGGTGCGGACGCTGTGGCCAAACTGGCCAAGTACGACGCCATCCTGGTGCCCGGCGGCTTTGGCCAACGCGGTGTGGAAGGCAAGATCGCCACGGCCCAGTTTGCCCGCGAGCGCAAGGTGCCCTACCTGGGCATCTGCCTGGGGATGCAGGTGGCCACCATCGAATACGCACGCCATGTGGCGGGCCTGGCCAACGCCAACAGCACCGAGTTCGACCCCACCACACCGCACCCCGTGATCGCGCTGATCACCGAGTGGAAAGATGCAGACGGCACGATCAAGAAGCGCGATGAAAACTCGGACCTGGGCGGCACCATGCGCCTGGGTGCACAAAGCTCTGACGTATCGGCCAACACGCTGGCCCACAGCATCTACGGAGATGTGGTGACCGAGCGCCACCGCCACCGCTATGAAGCCAACGTGAACTACCTGGACCAGCTGCGCAAGGCGGGTCTGGTGATCTCGGCGCTTACGCAGCGTGAAGAACTCACCGAAATCGTGGAGTTACCGCAAAACGTGCACCCCTGGTTCATCGGCGTGCAATTTCACCCCGAGTTCAAGTCCACGCCCTGGAACGGCCACCCGCTGTTCAATGCCTTCATCAAGGCGGCGGTGGAACACCAGAAGCAAGCGGCGAAAGCCTGAGGAAAACGGCCATGCAACTGTGCGGATTCGACGTCGACCTCCACCAGCGCTTTTTCCTGATCGCGGGCACCTGCTCCATTGAAGGTTTGCAGATGTCGCTCGACGTCGCAGGCCAGCTCAAGGAAACCTGCACCGCCTTGGGTATCCCGCTGATCTACAAGGGCTCGTTCGACAAGGCCAATCGCTCGTCCGGCTCCAGCCAGCGTGGTGTGGGGCTGGAGGCGGGTCTCAAGATCCTGGACGAGGTGCGCCGCCAGTTGCAGTTGCCCATCCTGACCGATGTGCACGACACAGCTCAGGTGGCCGAAGTGGCCAGCGTGGTCGATGTGCTGCAGACGCCCGCATTCCTGTGCCGCCAGACCGACTTCATCCGCGCCGTGGCGCAGTCTGGCAAGCCGGTGAACATCAAGAAGGGCCAGTTCCTCGCACCCTGGGACATGAAGAACGTCATCGACAAAGCCCGTGCTGCCGCGCTGGAAGTTGGCCTGTCGGAAGACCGGTTTCTCGCCTGCGAACGCGGCGTGAGCTTTGGCTACAACAATCTGGTGGCCGACATGACCAGCCTGGCCGAGATGCGCAAGTCTGGCGCGCCGGTGGTGTTTGACGTAACCCATTCGGTGCAAAAACCTGGTGGGCTTGGCGCCGTGAGCGGCGGCGCGCGCGACATGGTGCCTGTGCTGGCCCGCGCCGGTGTGGCTGCGGGCGTGGCAGGGCTGTTCATGGAAACCCACCCTAAGCCCGCTGAGGCCTGGTCGGACGGGCCCAATGCCGTGCCCCTCAAGCACATGAAGGCGTTGCTGGAGACCTTGGTGGCGCTGGACGACATCACCAAGAAAAACGGATTCCTCGAAAACAACTTCAACTGACAGGACGAAAAAATGGCCGTCGCCTACATCATCGTAGACATGAAAGTGACTGACCCCGAGCAGTACAAGCTGTACATGGCCGCCGCCCCCGCTGCGGTGAAAGCCCATGGTGGCGAATACCTGGTTCGCGGCGGAAAGTTCGAGACTTTGGAAGGCGATTGGACGCCAGCACGAGTGGCCATGCTTCGTTTCCCCAGTTTCGACAATGCCAAGGCTTTCTACGACGCCGAGTTGTACCGGGCCGCGCGCGCCAAGCGCGAAGGCGCCACCGAGTTTTTCAATATGGTGCTGGTCGAAGGCGTAGACGCCCCGGTCTGACCCTTATCTATCCAAAGGAAAAAAATGAGCGCAATCGTTGACATCGTAGGCCGCGAAGTTCTGGACAGCCGCGGCAATCCCACCGTCGAATGTGACGTGCTGCTGGAATCGGGCGTGATGGGGCGCGCCGCCGTGCCTTCGGGCGCATCCACCGGCAGCCGCGAAGCCATTGAAATGCGCGATGGCGACAAGAGTCGCTACCTGGGCAAGGGCGTGCTCAAGGCCGTGGAGCACATCAACACCGAAATCAGCGAAGCCGTGCTGGGCCTGGATGCCTCCGAGCAGGCCTTCCTGGACAAGACGCTGATCGACCTGGACGGCACCGAGAACAAGAGCCGCCTGGGCGCGAACGCCATGCTGGCCGTGTCGATGGCCGTGGCCCGCGCTGCCGCCGAGGAATCCGGCCTGCCCCTGTACCGCTACCTGGGCGGCATGGGCAGCGTGCAGTTGCCCGTGCCGATGATGAACGTGATCAACGGCGGCGCGCACGCCAACAACAGCCTGGACCTGCAAGAGTTCATGATCATCCCCGTGGGCGCTCCCACCTTCCGCGAAGCTGTGCGCTGGGGCGCTGAAGTGTTCCACGCGCTCAAGAAGATCATCCACGACAAGGGCATGAGCACCGCCGTGGGCGACGAAGGCGGCTTTGCCCCCAGCGTTGAAAACCACGAAGCGGCCATCCGCCTCATCCTGCAAGCCATCGAAGCTGCGGGCTACACGGCGGGCGAGCAGATCGCCCTGGGCCTGGACTGCGCCGCGAGCGAGTTCTACAAGGACGGCCACTACGTGCTGGAAGGCGAAGGCGGCCTCAAGCTCACTGCGCAGCAATGGACGGACATGCTGGCGGCCTGGGTCGACAAGTACCCAATCATCAGCATCGAAGACGGCATGCACGAAGGCGACTGGGACGGCTGGAAGCACCTGACCGAACGCCTGGGCGACAAGGTGCAGCTGGTGGGCGACGACCTGTTCGTGACCAACACCAAGATCCTGAAGGAAGGCATCGACAAGCGCATCGCCAACTCGATCCTCATCAAGATCAACCAGATCGGCACGCTGACCGAAACCTTCGCGGCCATCGAGATGGCCAAGCGCGCCGGCTACACCGCCGTGATCTCGCACCGCTCGGGCGAAACCGAAGACAGCACCATTGCCGACATCGCCGTGGGCACCAACGCCGGCCAGATCAAGACGGGCTCGCTGTCGCGCTCGGACCGCATCGCCAAATACAACCAGCTGCTGCGCATCGAGGAAGACCTGGGCGAAATCGCTCAGTACCCTGGCCGCGCTGCGTTCTACAACCTGAAATGAAGCTCCACCTGAGCCGCTTCGCGCCTTCCCCCGCTCCTGCGGGAGGGGGACCCAACCAGTGGCCCGGTCAAGCCGGTTCCACGGGTGCACTGGCGTGCAGCGCGCCCAGGACACAGGCATGGCCTGCTGCAGCCGGTCGGACGGCGCGGCATCGCACCAAGGACTGAACCGCCGCCATGGGCTCCCGCATAGTGCCTGTCATCCTGCTGGCTCTGCTGGCAGCACTGCACGCCCAGCTCTGGCTGGGGCGTGGCAGTGTGCCGCGCGTCAACGAGATGCAGCGGCAGATTGATGTGCAAAAGGTCGCCAATGACCAGGCCCGGCAGGCCAACGAGCGCTTGTCCTCGGAGGTGCACGACCTCAAGGAAGGGCTCGACATGGTGGAAGAGAAGGCGCGCAGCGAATTGGGCATGGTCAAGCCCAACGAGGTCTACGTGCAGTTCACGCCACGCTGAGCCCGTGCGTTTGCACTCCGAGGTTCAGTGACCCTCCCCCAAAAAACCGCCGTTCGGATGTCTTGACGACGGCACAGGGGGCGACGCCCCATCTTCTGACCACCTGCCCCCGTGCCCTCCTCGCCCACCATCGTTCTGCTCGGCGCGCCCGGCACTGGAGCCCAGGCGTTGAGCGACGCGCTGCACATGCAGCTTGCCGCCGGTTCCGCACACATTCTCTGCAACCCTGCCCTGTGCGGCCTGCCCCCTGAGGAAGTTGAGGCCAGCCTGATTCTGCTGATGGGGCTGGATCTGCCCTGCCCCGCTGGCGAACGGGCGGCGCAGGAGGCAGTCGACGCACGTTTGCGTGTGGATCTGGCCCAGGCTGGCATGGGCTATCGGGTGGTGTATGGGCATGGCGAGCAACGCATTGCCAATGCACTGATTGCTATTAAAAATATAGCAACAAATATTCACCAATCAAGCGCCAGGGGCATTTTTGACCCAAAATCCGATGCCAGCACCCGCACACCTGCCCGTCTTCGCGCCTGGAACTGCGAAAAATGCAGCGACCCTGAATGCGAGTACCGCCAGTTCACCGCGCTCACGGGGCGGGACACACGCACCACCTGAATCCTGGCAACCCAGGGCGCATCCCCCAAAAATGCGTGCTGGGGAGGGGGTGGCGCGACGGTAATCAGGCTTGCTGCACGAGGCCGCGCTTGAGTTCCTTGAGCAGCAGCACCACCTGGCTGGAGCCATAGCGGTACCCGCCGTGGAGCACCTGCACGGCCTTCTCCCATTCCCCTTGCTGGGCCCATTCCACCAGCACCGCGGCCTGTTCGTGAAAGTACTGGTGGCGCGCCATCAGCACTGCATAGGCAGGCTGGTCGCCCAGCAATTCCCCGCCCACGCCATGCAGCCACCGCCCGAGCGCGCCACGGTCGCTGCGGCGCACCTCCGCAGGGTCCAGGCCCTCGCTGGTGCGGCCTTCGAGGTAGTCCATGAGGTGGGTTTTCCAGCGCTCGTGGGCATTGATCGCTGCGTCGATGTCGAGGGCCGCCAGCACAGTGTCCGCACGCAGCGAGTCCGGCGCGCCTGCGGCACGGCTGCTGTCGCACAGCTCCAGCGAAGGCACAGCCTCCCGCCCTCGGGCGCCCACAAATACACGACGTAAGAAATCCATAGCCCCTCTTGCCACACCATGCGGCGCAGCTGCCAGGTGCTCTATGGAGCACCCTTGCAGAGAACCTCGTGTGTGAAAGGCGCCCATCTTAGGTGCGCAGAGCGGGGGAAAACGCGCGCGATTGTCAACGATGGTCATCCGCCCGGTGCCTCGGCCGGCCGCTGCAGCTCCATGGCGGCAATGGGCGCTGGGACGCCTACTGGATGCCGGTCGGCCCCGGCGGCTGGGTGGCGGTGGGTGGCAGAAAAATCTGTGCGGCATCCACCGCATCGAAGCGGTACTGCTGGCCGCAGAACTCGCAGCCCACCTCGATGTCCTCGCGCTCTGCCAGGATGCTCTCGGCTTCTTCGATGCCCAGGTTGCGCAGCATGTTGCTCACGCGCTCACGGCTGCAGGTGCAGGCAAAACGCGGTCCGCTGGCACCCTGCTGGGGTTCGAAGCGCAGCAGCTTTTCCTCCCAGAACAGGCGGCGCAGGATGGTGTCCACATCCAGCGTCAGCAGTTCCTCGCGGGTCAGGCTGGCGGCCAGGTGGGCAATGCGGTTGTAGTCTTCGTTGTGGCCGATCTGGTCTTCGTTCTCGCGGTGCGAGAGGCCCGAGGCCAGGTTGCCCTCGCCCTTGATCGGCATGCGCTGGATCAGCAGGCCGGCGGCCACCTGATCGTTGGCGCCCAGCACCAGGATGGTGTCGAGCTGCTCGGATTGCAGCATGTAGTGCTGCAACACGTCGGACAGGCGCTCCAGCTTCTCGTGGCGGTCGCCGTACAGCGGAACCACGCCCTGATAGGGCCGCTGTCCGGGGTGGCGGTCCTTGGGGTCCAGCGTGATGGCGCAGCGGCCACCGCCCCCCACATTCACCATCTGGCTCAGCGGTGCGCCTTCTGGCACTTCGCCATTGAGGGTGGCCGTGGCACGCAGGCTCAGGTCCGACTGCACTTCGGCCACAGCCAGTTTCACGGGGCCGTCACCAAACACTTGCAGCACCAGCGCGCCATTGAACTTGATGTTGGACTGCATGAGCACGCCTGCAGCGGCCATTTCGCCCAGCAGCTCGCTCACGGGTGCGGGGTAAGCGCCGTTGGCGGTGTTGCCCGCACGGCGTCGCAGGATTTCGGTCCAGGCATCGGTCAGGCGCACGACCATGCCACGCACGGGCAGGCCTTCGAAAAGAAACTTGTGGAGTTCAGACACGCAGGGGTTCCAGGAGAAAAAATGGGCCGCAGCAACGAAAGAAAGCGGCCGCCGCTCAGGCGAGTTTGTGCAGGCCGTTGTGGTAGCGGCGGGCGTTGTCAATGTAGTGCCGGGCGCTCTCGCGCAGGCCTTCGATCTGCTCGGGGGTCAGTTCGCGCACCGCCTTGGCGGGGCTGCCGATGATCATGGAACCATCCGGGAATTCCTTGCCCTCGGTGACCAGCGCACCCGCGCCCACCAGGCAGTTTTTGCCGATCTTCGCGCCATTGAGCACCACGGCGCCAATGCCGATCAGCGACTCGTCGCCGATGGTGCAACCGTGCAGCATGACCTGGTGGCCCACCGTCACACGCTCGCCCACCACCAGGGGCTTGCCAATGTCGGCGTGCAGCACGCTGGCATCCTGGATGTTGGAACCGGCACCAATGGTGATGGTCTCGGTATCACCCCGGATCACCGTGCCAAACCACACGCTGGTGTCTTCGCCAAGCACCACATTGCCCATCACCTGGGCGCTGTCCGCCACCCAGGCCGATGCAGCCAACTGGGGCACCATGCCATCGAGTTCGTAAATCGCCATGCACCACTCCGAAAAAGAGGAAAGGCCAGCGTTTGCGCAAGCCCAGGGAAGTCGCCAGTCGTTACAAAGCGTGCGCAGTGTTCCGAATGGCAGGGCCTAGAATTGTAAGGATGGAGCTTCGCCACCGTGCATTGCAGGTCTTGTGCCTCGCCGACCCTGAACAAAAAGCGGCTGCAGCGCTGGATCTGCATGCGCAAGCAGCTATATTTTCAATAGCAAAAAAAGCCCCCTCGCCGCCATCGGACGCCAGCGCACTGCCCGGTCGGCCCGAGCGGCCGTCGCTGCTTCGCCATACCGACGTCGCCCGCCGTTCGCCCGCCACCGCACAGGGGCGAGCCATCCTGATTCACGCCATTGCGCACATTGAGTTCAACGCCATCAATCTGGCGCTGGATGCCGTGTGGCGCTTTGATGGCATGCCCCGCGACTACTACACCGACTGGATGCTTGTGGCTGGCGAAGAGGCCCGGCACTTCCGCCTGCTGCGCGACCACCTGCGCAGCCAGGGGCACGACTATGGCGACTTTCCGGCCCACCAGGGCCTGTGGACGATGTGCGAGAAGACCCAGCACGACATCTTGGCCCGGATGGCCCTGGTGCCGCGCACACTGGAGGCCCGCGGATTGGACGCGACGCCGCAGATCCAGGCCAAGCTGCGCCAGGTGGGCACGCCCGACGCGCTGGCCGCCGTGGACATTCTCGACATCATCCTGCGCGACGAAGTGGGCCATGTGGCCATCGGCAACCACTGGTACCGCTGGCTGTGCGAGCGCCAAGGGGTGGACCCGGAGGCCCACTACGGCACCCTGGTCAAGCTGTACGAGGCCCCACGCCTGAAACCACCGTTCAACGAAACCGCCCGCCGCAAGGCAGGGTTCACCGACAACGAGTTGCGCTGGCTCCAGCAAATCTGAATTCCTGTGGTTACAGCGCGCGCCGGCAGCGGCTCCTACAATCCGCCGCGCCAGCCACCACTGACACTGGCCCCTCTTTCTTCGATACTCCCACCATGACCTCACCCTCCGCCCCCGGAACCCCCCCAGCCCCCCCCTCCGGCAGCCAGACCTCCGTCGCCATGATCGCGCGGCAGGCCATCGTGAATGCGCAGCAGGTGGTGGTTGGCTACGAGCTGTTCAATCGCTCACGCAGCGGCGCGGCGCATACGGCCGCCACCGATGTGATCCTGGTCTTCACGGCGCTCTCGCACGCGGGCACCGAAGAACTGGTGGGCAAGAAGCTCATCTTCGTGAACTGCACGCATGAAAGCCTTTCCGGGGGCCACCTCGAACTGGTGGAGCCCGACAAGGTGGTGCTGGAAATCCCCCCGCTGGGCCACACGGCGGCCGAAGAAGTTGCCACGCGCATGCCCATCCTGGCAGAGCTGCGCGACCGGGGTTTTCACCTGGCGTTCAACCACACGGTGCTGCAGTCGGCTTACGCCCCGTGGCTGCCGCTGGCGGACTACATCAAGCTCGATCTTTCGGTGCTGGCCGCCGACCAGCTGGCGGTGCTCATCAGCTATGCAGGCCGCCATTGCCAGGCCGAGCTGATCGCGGAAAAAGTGGAAACCGCCCAACAGTACGACATGGTGTCCAGCCAGGGAGTGCAGCTGTTCCAGGGCTACTGGTTCGCTCGCCCCGCGCTGGTGGAGGCCAAGCTGCTCACCCCGTCGCAGGCCAGCATCATCGAACTCATCAACCAGGTGCGCAAACAGGCCAGCACCGATGACATCGAGGACACACTCAAGAAGGACGCCGGCCTGGCCTTCAACCTGATGCGCCTGATCAACTCCGCGGGTTTTGGCCTGACGCGCGAGATCACATCCTTTCGCCAGGCCGTCATGCTCATGGGGCTCAAGAAACTGTTCCGCTGGGCGGCGCTGCTGCTCACGGCATCGCGCACCAGCGGCACGCCGTCGTCGGTGGGCCAGACCGCCGTCGAGCGCGGCCGCCTGATGGAACTGCTGGCCCTGGAGACGCTGCCGCCCGAGGAAGCCGACCAGGCCTTTGTGGTGGGCATTTTCTCGTTGCTGGACGTGATGCTGTCCATGCCCATGGAGTCCGCGCTGGGCCTGCTCAACGTGCCCGAGCCCGTGGCGGCGGCGTTGCTGCGGCGCGAAGGCTTCCTGGGAGACCTGCTGACCCTGGCCGAAGCCTGCGAGTCCAGCGACGATGTCGTTTTTGACCGCACGGCGGGCCTGCTGCACCTGACCAGCCAGCAGATCAACTTTGCGCACCTTCAGGCCCTGGCCTGGGCCGACCAGCTCGCTGCCTGAGTGCACCACACATTGATTCATAGGCGAGCGCCGCGTGCCGGTCTAGAATCATTGCAGCGCCCAGCACTTCACCACCGCGGACCCCATGTCGACCACACCTGAACAAGACGCCCCCGAAGCTGCACCGACTGCGGTTGACCCCGTGGACGAAAACCTTGCCATCATCGCGCGCCAGGCCATCGTGGACGAATCCCGCGCCGTCTATGGCTATGAGCTGTTTGACCGGTCCACCGCCTCCGATGCGCACACGGCGGCCAGCGATGCCGCCCTGCTGTTCAACGCCCTGTCGTACGCTGGCACCGAGGCCCTGGTCGGCAAGAAGACAGTGTTCATCAACTGCACCCATGACAGCCTTTCGGGTGGACACCTCGAACTGATCCACCCCGAAAAGGTGGTGCTGGAAGTCCCCCCCCTGCCCGACAGCGCCACGCCCGAGGAAATCGAAGGCCGCATCCCCACACTGGAAGCCTTGCGCACCCGCGGCTTTCGCCTGGCGTTCGACCAGCAGGCCTTGCGCCGCGCCTACACCAGCTGGTTGCCGCTGGCGTCTTTCATCAAGCTGGACATGCAGGCCTTCAAGCCCGAGCTGGCGGGGCCGCTGGTCAAGTTTTCCACCACCCACAGCAAGGCCACGCTGGTGGCCGAAAAGGTGGAAACCGCCGAACAGTACGAAATGATGCGCGACCTGGGGGTGAAACTGTTCCAGGGCTACTGGTTCGCACGCCCCTCGCTGGTGAAGGCCACCACCATCCGCCCTTCGCAGGCCACGATCATCCAGCTCATCAACCTGGTGCGCAAACAGGCCAGCACGGCGGAGATCGAAGACCTGCTCAAGAAAGACCCCACGCTGTCTTTCAACCTGCTGCGCTTCATCAACTCCTCGGGTTTTGGCCTGTCGTGCGAGATCACCTCGTTCCGCCATGCCGTGATGATCCTGGGCCTCAAAAAGCTTTTCCGCTGGGCAGCCCTGCTGATGACCACCTCCCGCGCCGGAGGAGCACCACCCGCCGTGGGCCAGACCGCCGTGGTGCGCGGGCGCCTCATGGAGCTGCTGGCCGGCGAGTTGCTACCGCCCGAAGACTGCGACAACGCCTTTGTCGTGGGCGTGTTCTCGCTGCTTGACACCATGCTGGGGGTTCCGATTGAAAAGGCGCTGGAATCCGTCGCCCTGCCCGAGCCTGTGATGGACGCCCTGCTGCGCGGGACCGGCGTGTTTGCCCCGTTCCTGGAGCTGACCAAGGCCTGCGAAAGTGGTGATGAAGTGGCCTTTGCCAAGGCAGCCGATGCCTTGCACCTATCCAACCGCCAGGTCAACTGGGCCCACCTGCAGGCCCTGACCTGGGCCGAGAGCCTCAACGAAGACTAGCCCCCGGGAGCGGGGTCGCTCCTCGCTCCCTGCATTCGCCTGCACGGGCCCTGGTCATCCAGGGCCCTTCGTTTTTCAGGCGGTCATTGATTTCCCTGAATGCCCGCCGCACGGATGATGCGCGCATTGCTCTCCGACTCCTGCGCGATCTGGCGCGCAAACTCCGCCGCCGTGCCACCGGTCGGCACGTTGTCCGTGGCTTCGAGCTTGCTGCGGATGTCAGGCAATGCCAGCGCCTTGTTCACCTCGGTGTTGATGCGCTCCAGCACAGCGGCGGGCGTCTGTGCTGGCGCATAGATGCCAAACAACGACGACAGGTTGGCGGCGGGCTGCCCCAGCTCCGCCAGCGTGGGCACCTGGGGCAACGAATCCAGCCGTGCCGGCGCACCCACCGCCAGCGGCTTGAGCTTGCCCGCCTTGATGTGCTGCAGCACGGCAGGCCCCGCATTGGTGGACAACACCTCGAACTGCCCGCCCAACGCGTCGTTCATCTGCTGGCCACCGCCCTTGTAAGGCACATGGGTGATCTGCACCTGGCTTTTGCCCATGATCTGCTCCACCATGATGTGGCCCAGCGACGCCTGCCCCGAGGTGGCCCAGCGCACGGCACCGGGCCGAGCCTGTGCGGTGGCGATCAGTTCCTTGAAATCCCCCGCCTTGCTGGCCGAGGTTCCGAGGAGCAGCACGGGCGAATACATCACGCTCACGACCGGTGCAATGTCCTTGTGGGGATCGAATGGAGATTTGCCAAGGTGCGGATTGAGCGCCAGCGGGCTCACCGCCGCAAAGCCCAGGGTGTAGCCGTCTGGCACTGCCTTGGCGACCGCATCCACGCCCAGGCTGCCGCTCGCACCGGCCTTGTTCTCGATGACCACGGGGGTGCCCAGCTGCACCGCGAGTTTGTCGGCCAGCGCACGGGCCACCGAGTCGCTCACGCCGCCGGCGGGATAAGCAACCACAAGGCGGATGGGTTTGGCCGTGGGCCAGGCCTGCGCCGTGGCCAGGGTGGCAGCGCCTATCAGCAACGCGCCGGTTATCGTTTTTTTCATGGGTTTCCTTGCGTATACAAGCTGTAGATACAAACGGCAGACGGCCGCGATACCAGTACCGATCCGCGCTATCCGCGCGGATGGTGCTGCGCATGCAGCGACTTGAGGCGTTCCCGCGCCACATGGGTGTAGATGGTGGTCGTGGAAATATCGGCGTGGCCCAGCAGCAGCTGCACCACACGCAGATCGGCACCATGGTTCAGCAAGTGTGTGGCAAACGCGTGCCGCAGCGTGTGGGGCGACAGTGGCACGGTGATACCCGCCACCTGCGCCCATTTTTTCACGATGACCCAGAACATGACACGCGTCATGCCGCTGCCGCGCTGGGTGACGAACAAGTCGTCCGTCTGCTGCCCGCCCAGGATGGCGCTGCGGCCCTCCTGCAGATAGCGGTCGAGCCACTGGCGGGCCACTTCGCCAAACGGAACAAGCCGCTCCTTGCTGCCCTTGCCCATCACCCGCAGCACACCTTCGTTCAGGCCCAGCTGAAAAGTCTTGAGCGTCACCAGCTCCGTCACGCGCAGCCCGCTGGCGTACATCAGTTCCAGCATGGTTCGGTCGCGCAGGCCCAACGGGTTGCCAACGTCTGGCGCATTGAGCAGGGCCTCCACCTGCGCCTGCGACAAGGTCTTGGGCACACGCAGGGGCTGGCGCGCTGCCTGCAGCCGCACTGTGGGGTCGGCCGTGGTGCGCCGCTCCCGCAGCGCCCAATGAAAGTAGCGCCGCAGCACCGTGAGGCGCCGGTTGGCCGAGGTGGCGCGGGTTTGCGCGTGGCGTGCCGCGAAGTAGCCCTGCAGGTGGTGCTCAGCCGTGTCATCAAGTGCCAGCGCAGGCTGCTGCGCGGCCAGCCACTGCGCATACAGCGTCAGGTCGCGCCGGTAGGCGGCCAACGTGTTGCGTGAAAGGCCGTCCTCCAGCCAGAGGGCGTCCACAAAGGTATCGATCGCGTTCAGGCTGGCGGTGAGCATCCAAAAACAATAGCACGTAAAGCCCATAAAAAAGCCGCCCGTGGTAACGGGCGGCTTTGTGCAGGAAGGAATGCGGTGCCGGTTATTCCAGCGTCAGCTTCTGCTTGACCACCACATCCTTGTACACGGCAAACTCTGCCTTGATCTGCTCGGCAAACTGCTCGGGCGTGTTGCCCAGCACGATGGAGCCGGTGTCTTCGATGCGTTTTTTCACGGCCGGGTCTTCCAGTGCCTTGCGCACGGCAGCGTTGACCTTGTCCACCACGTCCTTGGGCAGGCCCTTGGGGCCCACGATGCCGTAGTACGCCATGCGGTTCACGGGCTCCAGGCCCATTTCCTTGAAGGTGGGCACATTGGGCAAGGCGGCAACGCGTTGAGGCGCCGCCACCACGATGGGCACGAGGCGGTTTTCCTTGATGAAGGGCAGCGCCGAGGGCAGGTTGTCAAAAATCATGGGCACCTGGCCCGCCACCGTATCGTTCAGGGCGGGGCCCGCACCGCGGTAGGGAATGTGCGTGACGAAGGTGCCCGAGAGGTTCTTGTACAGCTCCATCTGCAGGTGGCCAATGCCACCCGTGCCGGACGAGGAGTACGAATACTTGCCGGGCGACTTCTTGAGCTCGGCCACGAACGCCTTGTAGTCCTTGGCCGGGAAGCCCGGGTGCACCGCAATGATGTTGGGCGTGGCCGCAATGTTGATGATGGGCGTGAAGTCCGTCAGCGGGTTGTAGGGCGTCTTGGGGTTGATGGCCGGGTTGGCCGCCGTGGTGGACACGGTGGCCACGCCCAGCGTGTAGCCGTCCGGCGCCGAACGTGCCGTTTCCGACGCACCCACGATGCCACCGCCACCGGCCTTGTTTTCCACGATCACGGATTGGCCCAGGGCTTTGCCCAGCGGGTCGGCAATCACGCGCGCAATGATGTCGGTGGTGCCACCGGGCGCAAACGGCACCTGCAGCTTGATCACCTTGTTGGGGTAGCCCTGGGCGGCTGCGGACCCTGCGGCGGTAGCCAGTACGGTCAGCGCGAGCCATTGACGACGATGCATGGAGTTCTCCTTCGTGCGGGGTAACAAACAGCGCTGATGGTATGCGCAACCAGCCCCATGGAGCCCTGCGGATTCCACATAAGGGCTAACCCGAAGAACTTGCCCCGCATCAAGTATTCTCGTTGCGTGAACTACGCCCAGCTCCTGATCCCGGACTTCTCCCTCATCCTTTGCGGCTACCTGATCTGCCGGTACACCGCCCTCAACCGCTCGGTGTGGCAGCCCGTGGAGAGCCTGGTGTACTACCTGCTGTTCCCCGTGCTGCTGTTCCAGTCCATCGTCAAGAGCCCGGTGGACATCGGCGCCGCGTCGGGCCTGATCGCTGCGGGTTTGACCATGGGTGTCACGGGCATTGCACTGGCCTACAGCCTGCCGCACTGGCCGTGGCTGGGCAAACACATCGACGCACGCGACCACGCTGCCAGTGCGCAGGTGGCGTTCCGCTTCAACTCCTTCATTGGCCTGGCCATCGCCGAGCGTCTGGCGGGCTCGGAGGGCCTGCTCATGATTGCCGTGCTGATCGGCGTATGTGTGCCGCTGTTCAACGTGGCGGCCGTGTGGCCGATGGCGCGGCACGGCCAGCACAGCTTTGCACGAGAACTGGTGCGCAACCCGCTCATCGTCGCCACGGTGTCGGGCCTGGTGGCCAACCTGCTGGGCTTTCAGATTCCGGAGTGGGCCAACCCCACGGTCAGCCGCATCAGTGCCGCATCGCTGGCGCTGGGGCTGATGGCGGCGGGCGCGGGCCTGCAGTTTGGATTGCTCTCGCGCGGCAAGGCGCTGAGCGTGGCGGTGTTGTCCATCCGGCACCTGGTGCAGCCGCTGCTGGCCTTCGGCATGGCACGCCTGTTCGGGCTGAACCCGGTGCAGACCACCATGCTGCTTGCGTTCTCGGCCCTGCCCACGGCCTCCACCTGCTATGTGCTGGCGGCGCGCATGGGCTACAACGGCCCCTATGTGGCAGGGCTGGTGACGCTGTCCACCCTGCTGGGCATGGTCAGCCTGCCATTTGCCCTGGGATTTCTGCGATGACCGATTCACACCCCGCCCCGCGTTCCGCCTCCTTGGTCCTGGCACAGCGCCGCACCCTGATGGCGGGCCTGGCCGCGGTCGCGCTGGTGCCGCCGCTGGCGGGCTGCGGGCGCAAGGCCCCGCGCGCCCAGGCCGTGCCCACCAGTGCCACGGTGCTGGCGCTGGGTGACTCGTTGACCTCCGGCGTGGGCGCATCGGCAGACACCGCCTACCCCGCAGTGCTGGCGCGCCTGACCGGCTGGAAGGTGGTCAACGCAGGCGTATCGGGCGACACCTCGGCCCAGGCGCTCGAACGCCTGCCAGCGCTGTTGCAAAAACACCAGCCCGCACTCGTGATCGTGGGCATCGGCGGCAACGACTTCCTGCGCCGCCAGAGCGCCAGCGCCACCCGCGCCAACATCCGCCAGATCTGCGCCGACGCGCAGTCCACTGGCGCCCAGGTGTTGCTGGTGGCCGTGCCCGAGCTGTCGCTTTTGGCGGCCTCCACCGGCCGGCTGAGCGACCACGCGCTGTACGAAGAAGTGGCGAGCGAGCTGAAAATCCCCCTGCACAGCAAAGGCTGGTCCGGCGTGCTGGCCGACGCGCGCCTGCGGTCCGACCAGATCCACGCCAATGCAGCGGGCTACGAGCGATTTGCGCAAGGGCTGGTGGAAACGCTCAAGGACACCGGACTGCTGGCACGGTAAAGCCACACAAGGTCACGGTTCAAATACTCATTTTTTGATAGCTACCAGCGCTTATCCATAAAGCGCTAGCATCCATTTCTATTCAAGATCCAGCGCCCAGGCCACATGCTCACGCACCAGCTCGCTGGGGTCCTCGGCGCGGGACTGCAGCGCCGCGCGCACCGCTTCATCCCCGGTGGCACGCAGCGCATTGCCCAGCGCCACGGCCACGTTGCGCAGCCAGCGCTCGTGGCCAATGCGGCGGATGGGGCCGCCGTCGGTCATGCGCAAAAAGGTGGCCTCGTCCCATGCAAACAGGTGCACCAGCTGCTGGCCCGCCAGGCCCTTGCGCTCGTCAAAGTCGGGCAACCGGCTGACCTGGGCGAACTTGTTCCAGGGGCAGATGAGCTGGCAGTCATCGCAGCCGTAGATGCGGTTGCCCATCAGCGGGCGCAGCTCCAGAGGGATGGGGCCAGCGTGTTCGATAGTGAGGTACGAAATGCAGCGCCGCGCATCGAGCCGGTGCGGCGCAATGATGGCCTGCGTCGGGCACACATCGATGCAGGCACTGCAGCTGCCGCAGTGGGCCGTGACCGGTTCGCTCGCGGGCAGAGCCATGTCCACATAAATCTCACCCAGAAAGAACATCGACCCCGCCTCGCGGTTGAGCACCAGCGTGTGTTTTCCCCGCCAGCCCTGGCCGCTGCGCGCGGCCAGCTCGGCCTCCAGCACGGGCGCCGAGTCGGTGAACACGCGGTGGCCGAAGGGGCCGATGGCCTCGGCGATGCGGTCGCTGAGTTTTTGCAGGCGCGCGCGCAGCACCTTGTGATAGTCCCGCCCCCGGGCATAGACCGAGACGATGCCTTCCTGCGGGCGCGCCAGACGCCCCCATTCAAACGCCTGCCATGCCCCCGGCGCCTGCCTGCCCATGTTTCCGGGCAAATAATCCATGCGCGCCGTGATCACGCTCACGGTGCCGGGCACCAGTTCGGCAGGGCGGGCGCGCTTCAACCCATGCGACGCCATGTAATGCATGTCACCATGGAAGCCCTGCGCCAGCCAGGCCGAAAGACCGGGCTCTGCCGCAGACAAGTCCACCCCCGCCACGCCGATTTGGGAAAATCCCAGTTCGCGGGCCCACTCCTGCATTTGAGGAACGAGTTGACTGTTGCACCACATACCGGCCAGATTGTAGGAAGCGCCGCTGCCGCTCCGGCAGAACCACCCCGTCAGATCACCTGGCACAGCGAGGATGACACCAGTGCCTTTGCACGCCAGCTTGCAGCGCAGCCGCAGTTGGCCAACGCCTACCTGACCCTGCACGGCGACCTGGGCGCGGGCAAGACCACGCTGGTGCGCCACCTGCTGCGCGCCCTGGGCGTTGGGGGCCGCATCAAGAGCCCTACGTATGCGGTGGTGGAGCCCCACGAGGCACCGGGCCTGGCCATCTGGCACTTTGACTTCTACCGCTTTGACGACCCACGCGAGTGGGAGGACGCGGGTTTCAGGGACATTTTTGCCAACCCCGGCCTCAAGGTGGCAGAATGGCCGGAAAAGGCTGCAGGGCTTACGCCACTTGCGGACCTTGCTATCCACATTGAAGCAATGGATGACACCGAAAGGAAGGTCACGCTGCACGCCCACACCGCCATCGGGCGCAGCCTGCTGCAAGCACTCTGAGACGCCGTGAACGAACCCACCCTGCCCGCCCGCCCCGCCGCTGCCCCCCTTCCGTCACGCCGCGCTGTGCTGCAGGCGGGCAGCCTAGTTCTGTTGCTGGGCACGCAGCAGATTGCGCGCGGCGCCACCATCCTGGCCGTGCGCGTGTGGCCCGCCCCCGAATATTCGCGCGTGACCATCGAATCCGACGGTGCGCTGGTGGCCAAGCAGTTCTTCGTGACCACGCCGCCCCGGCTGGCGGTGGACATCGAGGGCATTGACTTGAGCCCCGAGCTGCGCGAGCTGGTGGCCAAGGTCAAGCCGGACGACCCGAACATCGCCGGCATCCGTGTGGGCCAGAACGCGCCCGGCGTGGTGCGGTTGGTGGTCGACCTGAAACAGGCCGCCATGCCCCAGGTGTTCACGCTGCCACCCGTGGCCGCCTACCAGCACCGGCTGGTGTTTGACCTGTACCCGGCCGCGCCGGTGGACCCGCTGGAGGCACTGATTGCCGAGCGCCTGCGGGAGGCCCCCGCCAAGGCCGCACCGGCGCCCAACCCACCCCTGACCACCGCTGCAGCCGCTGCGCGCGCACCCGCCCCACCGGAGCACGACCCACTGGGCGATCTGATTGCACAACGCAGCCAGCGCCCCGGCCCACCCGAGCCGCCGCCCATGGTGGCTACTGCACCGCCCCCCGCCGAACCCGCGCGCCCCGGCATTCGAGCCACCTCCACACAGACCGACCGTCTCATCATCGTGGCGCTGGACCCCGGCCACGGTGGCGAAGACCCGGGCGCCATCGGCCCCGCAGGCACGCGCGAAAAAGACGTGGTGCTGCGCGTGGCACACCTGCTGCGCGACCGCATCAACGCCACCACCGTGGGCGGTAACCCCATGCGTGCCTACCTGACGCGCGACGGCGATTATTTTGTGCCCCTGGGCACCCGCGTGCAAAAGGCGCGGCGCGTGCAGGCCGACCTGTTCGTCAGCATCCACGCCGACGCGTTCACCACGCCCGCCGCCCGGGGGGCCAGCGTGTTTGCGCTGAGTCAGGGCGGCGCCTCCAGCACGGCCGCCCGCTGGCTGGCCAACAAGGAGAACCAGGCCGATCTGGTGGGCGGGATCAACGTGCAGTCCAAAGACCAGCACGTGCAGCGCGCGCTGCTGGACATGAGCACCACCGCACAGATCAACGACAGCCTGAAGCTGGGCACCGTGCTGCTGGGCGAGATCGGCAACGTGGGCAAGCTGCACAAGCCCCGCGTGGAACAAGCGGGCTTTGCCGTGCTGAAGGCGCCCGACATTCCCAGCGTGCTGGTCGAAACCGCCTTCATCAGCAACCCCGAAGAAGAAAAGCGCCTGCGCAGCAGCGCCTACCAGGAACAGCTGGCCGATGCGCTGATGCGCGGCATCACACGCTACTTTGCCAAAAACCCGCCGCTGGCGCGCAGCCGCTCCGTGTAGCCCCTGCTGCCCGAGGAGTACCCTGCGCCTTGCACTGGCGGGCAAGTGCAGGCACAGTAGCCTTCATCACGACGCCCATCCCAGCGATGGGAAGGAGGCAAGCTATGGCATTACCCCACGCCCAATCCGGCCAGATCGTCAGCGTGCGCCCCCTGGGCCACCGCCTGCCCGAAGCCATCACCACCGCCATTCTCAAAGCGGGCCAGCTCGAAGTCATGCGCGTGGTGCTGCCGGTGGGCAAATCCATGAAAGAACACCAGACCCCCGGCGAAGCCACGGTGCAGTGCATCGAGGGTGTGGTGGAGTTTGTCAGCGAAGAGGGTATCCAGCGGCTGCACCCCGGCGATTTTGTGCACCTGGCCCCCCGTGCATTGCACGCGCTCAAGGCCGTGGAGCACGCCTCGCTGCTGGTCACCATCTGCCTGCGGCCGGGTTAAGAACGTGTTCACGATCTCGCAGGGGCGACCGTAAACAGGATTTCCAGGCCGCGTCCGGTCAGCGCCCCAGCCGGAACACGCTCACAATTTCAGCCAGCCGCGCGGCCTGGTGTTTGAGGCTGTCGGCCGCCGCGGCGCTCTGCTCCACGAGCGCCGCGTTCTGCTGAGTGACCTGATCAAGCTGCGTCACGGCCTCACCCACCTGGCTGATGCCGATGGTCTGCTCGCCCGTGGCGCTCGAGATTTCGCCAATCAGATCGCTCACGCGTTTGACCTGCGTGACGATGTCTTCCATGCTGCGCCCGGCATCGCCCACCAGCTGGGTGCCGTTTTCCACCTTGTGCACGCTGTCGCTGATCAGTGCCTTGATCTCCCGAGCCGCAGAGGCAGAGCGCTGGGCCAGGCTGCGCACTTCACTGGCCACCACGGCAAAACCCCGGCCCTGCTCGCCCGCGCGGGCGGCTTCCACCGCAGCATTGAGCGCCAGGATATTCGTCTGGAACGCAATGCCGTCGATCACCGCGATGATGTCGGTGATCTTGCGCGACGCGGCCGAGATGTCCTGCATCGTGGCCACCACCTGGCCCACCACCTCACCGCCCTTCACGGCCGCAGCCGAAGCGGAGCCCGCCAGCACGGCGGCGCGCTGCGCGGTGTCGGAGTTGTTCTTCACGGTGCTGGTGATCTCTTCCATCGAGGCGGCGGTCTGCTCCAGGTTGCTGGCCTGCTCCTCGGTGCGCTGGCTCAGGTCGGCATTGCCCGAGGCGATCTCGCTGGAGCCGGTGGCGATGGAGTCGCTGCTGTGGCGCACGTCGCCCACGATGCGTACCAGCGAGGTCTGCATGGCCTCCATCGCCCGCATCATCTCGGCCACCTCGCCACGCCCGCTGGCATGGATGGGCTGCGACAGATCGCCCCCGCCAATGCGCTGCGCCACCGCACTGACCTCGCCCAGCGAGCGACGGATGCGCCGCACCACCACCCACGACAACACCACCAGCAGCGCCAGCCCCGCCACGCCCGCCGAAAGCACCGCCATGCGGTAGGACTGGATGAGCGCAGCCGCCTCGGACGCCTGTTCGCCCGAACGCTGCACCTGGTAGCTCACCATCTTGTCGGCCACGGCGTTGTACTGGTTCAGCACGGGCGCAAACGTCCCCAGGGCGTAGCTCTTGGCCTGCGCCATGTCGCCCGCCTTCTTGAGCGCCAGGGATTTGTCGCGGGTTTCCAGGTAGTTCTTGCGCACGGCGGCAAGCTCCTCCTGGATGCGCAGCCCTTCAGGGCTGTTCTCCAGCTCGGTGTAGCGCTTTTGCACCGTGCTGGTGTCGGCCGTGGTCGCCGCCATCATGTCCTTGAAGTAGTTCTGCAGATCGTCCCCCTCGGTCTGCACGATGGAGAACACCCGGGTGGCGTTGACGGCAATGTTGCTGCGCCAGCGCAGGGCCAGTTGCAGCCGCTCGACCTGCTCGGTGGCCAGGCCGTCCACCGTCCTGCCCAGATGCTGCACCCGCACCAGGCTCAACGCCAGGATGAGCACGAGCGCCAGCACAGCCACCCCCACAATCAACCCGATCTGTTGCGCCACCGTCAGCTGCGCGCCCATCCGCCGTGATTGCTGGTCCATGGTGTCCCCTTGTATGAGTAATGGGTTTACACAGGAAATGATCTGCCGGTGCCCGCCCGTTGGCAACCACCCCACACGCCACGTAAACCCTGATCCATGGAGACCCACCATCGCCCCGGCGGTGACCCGACGCAGGAGGAAACAGTGATCCCAGAAAGCCCCATGTCCTACAGGCGCATGCCAAGGGTGCCTACGCCAGACGGCAGGCGCCGGATGGATAGTGAAACCACAGGTCGAGCCCAGACGCAACCGCTGCTGGGAGCCAAGGCCTGAATCCATTCACAAAGGACTCCTGCCATGAAAATCCGTCACATCCTTCTTGCGACCACCTGCACTGCAGCCCTTGCTCTGGGTGGTTGCGCTTCAAATCCGTCGAACGCCCAGGTTGGCACCGGTGTCGGCGCCGTGGTCGGTGGTGTGGCCGGCAACGCCATCTTTGGCGGCCCGGTGGGCACCATCGGCGGGGCAGCAGCTGGCGCCCTCATCGGCCACGAAATCGGCGAAGACCGCGATCAGCGCAGGCCTTATCGCCGTTGATCCGGCCTTCCGTGCCGAATCCCCACGGGGATTTGGCATAAAAAGAGCTGCTGGCGCTTATTCAACAAGCGCCAGAAGCTCTTTTTTTGATAGCAACTATGAAATGATTGCCTCAGGCCGCCTTGGCCTGTCGCCCCGCACGCCATGCGCCGAAAATAGCGATCAGGCCGGGCACAAAAATCATCGCCCAGATGATCTTGTCCAGGTTCTCCTTGACCCAGGCAAAGTTGCCAAAGAAGTAGCCCGCCGTGGCAATGCCCAGCACCCACAGCAGCGCGCCACCCACATTGAACGCCGTGAACTTGGCCCGCCCCATCTCGGCCACGCCGGCCACAAAGGGCGCAAACGTGCGGATGAAGGGCATGAAACGCGCCAGGATGATGGTGATGCCACCATACCGCTCATAAAACTCGTGCGCCTGGTTGAAGGCGCGGCGGTTGAACCAGCGCGAATCCTCCCACTGGAACACCTTGGGGCCAAAGAAGCGGCCAATCGAATAATTGCACTGGTCCCCCAGAATGGCCGCCGCAATTAGCACTGCGCAGGCCAGCGGAAAACTCATCATCCCCGCGCCGCAGAGCGCGCCCACTATGAACAGCAGCGAGTCGCCCGGCAGAAAAGGCATGACCACCACGCCGGTTTCGACGAACACGATCAGGAACAGCAGCGCGTACACCCAGGCACCGTAGGTTTGCACGAAGGCTTCGAGGTACTTGTCGACATGCAGGATGAAGTCGATCAGAAAAGTGACCAGTTCCATGGGGTAGCCGGTGGGGGCACCGGACGTTAAAAAAGTTGCGGGCATTATCCCCATCGGTCGATTCCCATCGACCGATGCCCCTGCGCAGCCCTCGCCCTAAAATCTGCCGGGTGAACGACACCATCCCCACCCTCGCTGCCGCACAGCCTGCCCCCCCCGCCACCCGCCGCCCCATCCGCGACCTGCCCGACGAGCTGATCAGCCAGATTGCTGCGGGCGAAGTGGTGGAACGCCCCGCCTCGGTGGTGCGCGAGCTGGTGGACAACGCGCTCGATGCGGGCGCCACGCAGATCACCGTGCGCCTGTCGGCCGGCGGCGTGCGGCTGATCACCGTGGAAGACGATGGCGGCGGCATTCCACACGAAGAGCTGCCCGTGGCCCTGCGCCGCCATGCCACCAGCAAGATCACCAACCTCAACGACCTGGAAACCGTGGCCACCATGGGCTTTCGGGGCGAGGCGCTGGCGGCGATTGCCTCGGTGTCGGAGATGGCCCTGCTCTCACGCCCGGCCGCACAGGCCAGCGCGTTCCTGCTGGACGCCCGCAGCGGCGAACTGCGCCCCGCCGCACGCAGCACCGGCACGACGGTGGAGGTGAAGGAACTGTTCTTCTCCACCCCGGCGCGCCGCAAGTTCTTGAAGACCGACGCCACCGAATTGGCGCACTGCATTGAATCGGTGCGCCGCCATGCCCTGGCGCGGCCCGATGTGGGCTTTGCCATCTGGCACGAAGGCAAGCTGGTGGAGCAATGGCGCGCGACTTTCATTCCTGGCCAAGGCACCACCGACGCCGTGCAGGATGCGCTGGCCCGCCGCCTCTCGGACGTGCTGGGCGAAGACTTCGTCACGCAATCGGTCGCCGTACAGCACCGCGTGGGCCCTGTCATCGTGACCGGCCGTGCAGGCCTGCCCGATGCCGCCCGCTCGCGCCCCGACCACCAGTATTGCTACGTCAACGGCCGCTTCGTGCGCGACAAGGTGCTCACCCACGCCGCCCGCAGCGCGTATGAAGACGTGCTGCACGGCCACAAGCAGCCCATTTATGCGCTGTATGTCGAGATCGACCCGGCCCGCGTGGACGTGAACGTGCACCCCACCAAGATCGAAGTGCGCTTTCGGGACAGCCGCGAGGTGCACCAGGCCGTGCGCCACGCCGTGGAAAACGCGCTGGCCGCGCCGCGCGCCGCTGCGCTGGCGGCAGCAGGGGCTGGCGCATCAGCAGACACAGGCTCCTCGGCACAGGGCAGCATCGAAAATTTCAAGCCAAATCAGCCCCTGGCGCAAAACTGGCAAGCGCAAGCAGCTATCAAATTTGAAGAACGTGGCCACCATGTGGCCGACCTGCAGGCCCTGTGGGGGCCCCGGAAAGACAACGCAGCCACCGTGCCTTCTGGCCCCGCCGCACCCTTCGTGAACTGGGGCACTGCGGCCAACACCGCTGAGGCAGACGCCATGCCGCAGCCCTTTGCGCCCGCCTCGTCTATCCCCCCTGCCGCAGCAGGCGCTGTGGCCTGGCCCAGCAACAATACCGGACATGAAGCCGCCTGGCCCCAGGGCCAGGGCGGCAACGACATCGCCTGGCCGCTGGGCAAGGCCGTGGCCCAGTTGCACGGTGTGTACATCCTGGCTGAAAACGCCCAAGGCATGGTCATCGTGGACATGCACGCCGCGCACGAACGCATCGTCTACGAGCGCCTGAAATCCCAGGTGGACAGCGGCGCCCGCATTGCGAGCCAGCCCCTGCTGATCCCCGCCACCTTTGCCGCCACCCCGCAGGAAGTGGCTACCGCCGAAGAGTCGGCCGAGGTGCTGGCCACGCTGGGCCTGGAGGTCGTGCCTTTCTCCCCCAAGACCCTGGCCGTGCGCGCCGTGCCCACCACGCTGGCCCAGGGCGACCCCGTGGAACTGGCCCGCAGCGTGCTGGCCGAACTGGCCGCACACGACGCCACCACCGTGGTGCAACGCGCCCGCAATGAAATCCTGGGCACCATGGCTTGCCACGGCGCCGTGCGCGCCAACCGCAAGCTCACCATCGACGAGATGAACGCCCTTCTGCGGCAAATGGAAACCACGGACCGGTCGGACCAGTGCAACCACGGAAGGCCAACGTGGCGGCAGCTGTCGATGAAAGAGCTGGACGCGTTGTTTTTGCGCGGCCGTTAACGGGTGCCCGGCCACCACCGGTTGAGCCCCTCGCAGCCTTTGGCTGGCGTTAAGCTCCAAAGACGCAGACACGGGCAGAATCGGCCGCCCCACACCTCTGGCTGGCCCTTTCATGTTTGCACTCAACGCCCAATCCATCGCGCAGACCACACCCACGGGCGAGGCCATTGCGCAGGCCGTCGTGTCCTTCTGGGCGCTCGGGCCCGTAAAACACTGCGTGCTGATGCGGCGCGGCTTCAACCAGGTGTACGAGCTGCACTTTGACAATGGCCGCCACGCCATCGCGCGCCTGAGCGCCGAGAGGCCGCGTGGCGAGCCCAACATCGCGTACGAAACCGCCCTGCTCCTGCACCTGCAAGCCCGGGGCATTCCAGTGGCAGCGCCGTTGGCTGCAGGAGATGGAACATTCAGCCTGGTACTCAGCTTGCCCGAGGGGCCGCGCGCCCTGATGCTGTTCGACTTTCTGCCGGGCGATCCTCCCGGCGAATCGCTGGTGGACATCGAAGCCACCGGCCGGGGGCTGGCGCAGTTGCACACCGCAGCACAGGACTACGCGGGCCCGGCAAGCCGCTACGTGCTGGATCTGCCCGAACTGCTGGACGCATCGTTGGAGCGGATGCTGCAAGCGCCCACGGTGGACGGGCCGCTGGCACGCGAGTTTTCTGCACTGGCCCGTGATCTGCACGAACGCTTTGCCACACTGCACGGCCTGACCCACGTGCGTTGCCATGGCGACTGCCACGGCAGCAACAACTTCATGTCCGACGGGCCGCATGGCACAGGAGAAGGCCACCGTGTGGCCGCGTTCTTTGACTTTGACGACACCGGCCCGGGCCTGCTGGCCTACGAGTTGAGCGTGTACCTGTGGGTGCTGCTGCCGCGCAGCCTGGAAACCCCCACATCGGCCGCCACGCAGGAGCGCTGGCGCCGCTATCTGGCCGGCTACACCGGCGTGCGCGCAGTGCCAGAGGTGGACCTGGCGGCCATTGCACCCTGCCTTGCGGTGCGGCAGTTCTGGGTGATGGGCGAATACGCGGGGCGCATTCCTGTGTGGGGTACGCAGGCGATGCCCACCCACTGGCTGCGCAAACAGGTCCCGCTCATGCGGGCCTGGATGGACATGCCCCTGGCCGACGGCAACATCGGGGGAGCACCGGCAGCGGCCTGATCCCCCGGGCTGCGAGGAAGTGCTGCGCGCGCATGGTCGCCGGACGGCACGTTGGCCCGGCCACCCTGCAACGCGCCTTCATTCATTGGGTGGCCACGGCGTCGATGCGGTCAAGCCGCACCAGGATCCGGCCAAACTGCTGGTTGCGCAACTCCACCCATTGGCCGGGCTCCAGGCGCGTGACAGCGCCGCCCACCGACTGGCCGCCCACATACAGGGTGACGCTGTGCCGCTGCTGCTGGGCGTCGGCCAGCAGCTTCTCAATGCCCTGCAGGACATCGGCCGCCAAGGCAGAACTGGTAAAGACCAGCGCAGCCACTGTGACGGCCAGGGAGCGCAACGTGGTGCGGAAGATCGGAGTTGTGGACATAGCGGTGCCATTCATCAATCAAAGGGTGGAAAGAAGCAAACCCACGGAAGGCGCAGGACAGCGATGCCCCCGCACCGGCCACATTGTGGCCCGATCCCGCGCGAAGGTGCCATACGCGGCGCGGGGCCAAGCCATGGCCCCGAGGAAACAAAAAAAGCCTGCAGGTGCAGGCTTTTTTGGATCGGATGCGCGTGGGCGCACACCTCAGGTCGCTCAGTTGTCGCGCGCTGCCTTGGCGGTATCGGGGAAGTCGCTGAACACGCCGTCCACGCCCAGTTGGTAGAACAGCTTGTATTCGGCCTTGGGGTCGCCCTTGAAGTCCGAGGCCAGGCGTTTGGCCTCGCTGCGGAAAGTGTAGGGGTGCACCAGCAGGCCTGCGGCGTGGGCGTTTTTCACCACGTCCGTGGCGGGCATCATCACGCGGTCGCGCTCGTCGATCTTGCCGTCACCATTGAGGTCGTCGGCCTTGCCGTCCTTGTTGGCGTCCACCTGCTTGGAGGGGATGAGGTAGGGCTTCCAGGGGCCAATGCCGTCGGCATAGGTCTTGACTTCCTTGAGGCCCGCTGGCGTCAGCAGGCTGGCGAAGGTGCGCGTGTCTCCGGCCACGGCAAAGTCGTACGGTTTGTCGTAGGGTGCGGTCAGGTCCATGCTGCCGTCGGGGTTCACATCGTTCGCGTCCACCAGTTGCACCAGGCGGATCTGCGTCTTGGTGCGCAGGTACTTGAGGTTGGATACCTCGAACGATTGCACGATCACCGGTGATGCCTTGGTGGTGTAACCGTATTTGGCCAGGACGGCCAGCAGTCGGTCTTCCAGCGGCAGGCCCAGTTTTGAATGGAAGGTGGGGTGCTTGGTCTCCGGGTACACGCCCACGCTGCGGCCGGCCTTGGTGCCTTCGCTCTTGGCGAGGTCCAGCACTTCTTCCAGAGTGGGGATCTGGTACTTGCCGTTGTGCGACTGGTCGCGGTCGGCCAGGGGCTGCACGGCTCGCAGGGTCTTGATTTCGGCCAGGGTGAAGTCAGAGACAAACCAGCCCTCCTCTTCCACGCCGTCCACCATTTTCTTGGTCTTGCGGCTCGCAAATTCGGCGCGCGTGGACACGTCGGTGGTACCGGTGATGTTGGGCTCGTGGCGGGCAATCAGCACGCCGTCCTTGGTGGCCACCAGGTCGGGCTCGATGAAATCGGCGCCCATGTCGATGGCCCGCTTGTAGCCCTCGAGGGTGTGGTCGGGCAGGTAACCGGCAGCACCACGGTGGCCAATCACCAGCGGCTTGTCGCCATTCAAAGTGGGATAGGGGTTGTCATCGTTGCCTCCACAAGCTGCCAGCGTGGCCAGCAAGGCCAGCGCACCCAACTTCGCACCAGAAATGTGCATGCTCTTCTCCTCGTTGTGTTTAGAACCGCCGAACTGTGGGCTCGGCCTGTGACAAGGCCGTGACGCCCCCATTACGAACCGGTGACAGCCCTGTGCCGCCACCATCCGCACCAGAAAGTGGCAACTGTCTCGCCACATTCCCCACCATTGTGCAGAGGCATACGCATAAACGTATAACTTTTGAACATAATTCGATGTTGCAGCGCGCCATGGCGTGCCACCGCCCTTGATCTTCTGAAAGTCTTTTGAAACATGAAACACGCGTCCGCAGGCAGCTTCCTTTCGCACGTCGCCCTTCGCAACCCGGGACAGCCCGAGTTTCTGCAAGCTGTCACCGAGGTGATGGAAAGCCTGTGGCCCTTCATCGAAGAACACCCCCGCTATGCCGAACACGGCCTGCTGGAGCGCCTGGTGGAGCCCGAGCGCATCGTGATGTTCCGCGTCTCTTGGGTGGACGACCATGGCAGCGTGCAGGTCAACCGGGGCTACCGCATCCAGCACAGCATGGCCATTGGACCCTATAAGGGCGGCATCCGGTTCCATCCATCGGTCAACCTGTCGGTGCTGAAGTTCCTGGCATTCGAGCAGACCTTCAAGAACGCCCTGACCACGCTGCCCATGGGCGGCGGCAAGGGCGGCTCCGACTTCGACCCCAAGGGCAAGAGTCCTGGCGAGGTCATGCGCTTTTGCCAGGCCTTTGTGTCCGAGCTGTTCCGCCATGTGGGTGCCAACACGGACGTGCCCGCAGGCGACATTGGCGTGGGGGGCCGCGAGGTGGGGTTCATGGCCGGCATGATGAAAAAGCTCAGTAACCGGGCAGACTGCGTGTTCACCGGCAAGGGGCTGTCGTTTGGCGGCTCGCTGATCCGGCCTGAAGCCACCGGCTATGGCACGGTGTACTTTGCGCAAGAGATGCTCAAGTCCACCGGCCGGTCACTGGATGGCCTGCGCGTATCGGTCTCCGGCTCGGGCAATGTGGCGCAATACGCCGTGGAAAAGGCTTTGCAGCTGGGCGCCAAGGTGGTCACGGTGTCGGATTCGAGCGGCACCATCGTGGACGAGGACGGATTCACCCCCGCCAAGCTGGCCGAGCTGATGGAGGTGAAGAACCACCTGTACGGCCGCGTGAGCGACTACGCGGCGCGGACCGGGGCCCAATTTGAAGCCGGTGTGCGCCCCTGGCATGTGCCGGTGGACGTGGCCCTGCCCTGTGCCACCCAGAACGAGCTGGACGCAAACAACGCTGCGGTGCTGATCAAGAACGGGGTGGTCTGCGTGGCCGAGGGCGCCAACATGCCTTCCACCATCGAGGCGGCCAAGGCATTTGAGGCTGCGGGCGTGCTGTACGCGCCGGGCAAGGCAAGCAACGCAGGCGGTGTGGCCACCTCGGGCCTGGAGATGAGCCAGAACGCCGCCCGCCTGTCCTGGCCGCGCGAAGAGGTGGATGCGCGCCTGCTGCAGATCATGCAGGGCATCCACGCTGCCTGCCTGCGCTATGGCAAGCGCAGCGACGGCACGGTGAGCTATGTGGACGGCGCCAACATCGCAGGTTTTGTGAAGGTGGCCGACGCCATGCTGGCGCAAGGCGTGGTGTAACCCCGGTCCCGAAGGCAAGGCGCCCGAAGATGGGACAAGAAGGCGCGTTACCCGCCATTTCGTCCCATTTGCACGCAATGGGCACAAACCCTGCTTCGCCGGTCAGAACTTTCTGACGCGAAGCCGAGTCTGTCTCCATCATGAAGCGCACCCCCCTCCTGGTTTCCCTGACCTTGGCCATCGCCGTGACGGCGGGTTGCGCCACCCTCGACGCCAAGCAGCGCGAGTGGATCTTCCAGCCCAGCGACCGCAGCTGGGGTGGCGCGCAGTCCACCGCAGACATGCAGGATGTCTGGATCGACTTCCAGTCCGATGCCAGCGGCAAGGCCGAGCGCTTGCATGGCCTGTGGCTGGCCCATGAACGTGCCGATGCGCCCGTGCTGCTGTACCTCCATGGCGCGCGCTGGAACGTGGCGGGCTCGTCCGGCCGCATCCGGCGCATGCAGGAGCTGGGCTTTTCGGTGCTGGCCATCGACTACCGGGGTTTTGGCCAGAGCAGCGCCGCGCTGCCGTCCGAGGCGACCGCCGGAGAAGACGCCCGCGCAGCGTGGGACTGGCTGGGCCAGCAGCAACCGGGCAAGCCCCGCTACATCTTCGGCCACTCGCTGGGGGGTGCCATTGCCATCGACCTGGCCCGCCAGGTGCCCGACGAACAGGGCACCATGGTGGAAGGAACGTTCACCAGCATCCCCGAGGTGGTCAGCACCTTCAAGTGGGGCTGGTTGCCGGTGTCGGGCCTGATCACGCAGCGGTTCGAATCCGTCCGCAAGGTGGCCGAGATCGGCTCGCCCCTGCTGGTGGTGCATGGCAGCCAGGACAGCCTGATCCAGCCCGCCCTGGGTCGCAAGCTGTTCGAGGCGGCGCAGGAGCCCAAGCAATTCATCCTGGTCGAAGGGGGCTCGCACCACAACACCAATTCGGTGGGCCAGGGCCTCTACCGCGAGGCGATGGCCTCGCTGTTCAAGCTGAAGTAGGCCCTGCCGCCGCCCGGCGGCACGCACCACTGGCGGCGTGCGAAGCCCGCGGCCCGCCGCGTTGATGTGGCGCAAATGCGCACCACTGCGCACAGGTCCCGCTGGCACCGGCCTGCATGCCCCATCTGGTACCCTCAGACAGATATGTCTGCCTCCTCCGCCACCGCCGTGCCTGCGGCTGCTTCTGCCTCCATCCAGCCTGGCATGGCCATCCTGGTGCTGGCCATGCTGCTCTCCATCCAGCCTGTCACCACCGACCTGTACCTGCCCGCATTGCCCGCCCTCACGCGCAGCCTGGGCGCGCAGATGGCAGCGGCACAGCTCACGCTCAGCGGGCTGCTGCTGGCGTTTGGCTGCTCGCAAATGGTGTGGGGGCCGCTGTCGGACCGCTTTGGCCGCCGCCCCATCCTGCTGGCCGGGCTTGGCATCTACACCGTGGCCTCGCTGGGCAGCGCATTTGCGCCCACCATGGCGCTGCTCATCGTGTGGCGCATTGCCCAGGGCGCCGCCATGGGCGCGGTGGTGATGTGCGCCCGGGCCATCGTGCGCGACCTGTACACCCCGCTCGATGGCGCACGCGCCATGTCCAAGGCGCTCACCGGCCTCGGCGTCGTGGCGTGCATCTGCGCGCCATTGGGCGGCTTGCTGAGTGAATGGCTGGGCTGGCGGGCGGCGCTGATGGCGCTCACGGTGTATGCCGTGGCCACGCTGGCGCTGGTGGCGCTGCGACTGCCCGAAACCCTGGCCCACCGCAACCCGCAAGCCCTGCAGCCCCGCGCACTGGTCGGCACCTGGATGCAGGTTTTGCGCAGCCCCACCTTCTGGGCGTTCTCGCTCCAGACCACAGCCACCTATGGCGGCCTGTTCACCTTTCTGGCCGCGTCGTCGTTTGTCTTCATCGACGTGCTGGGCCTCACGCGCACGCAGTTCGGGTGGACCATGGCATCGGCCTGCGTGGCGTATCTCGCGGGCACCTTCCTGTGCCGGCGCCTGCTGGCACGCCAGGGCCTGCTGCGCACGGTGGCCATTGCTGGCGCGCTGAGCGCAAGCGGCGGCACGCTGATGGCCGCCGTGGCCTTCATGGGCTGGCACCAGCCCTGGGCGCTGCTGCTGCCGTTCTACCTGTTCATGCTGGGCCACGGCATCCACCAGCCCTGCGGGCAAAGCGGGGCGGTGGGGCCGTTTCCCAAGGCAGCCGGCGTGGCCTCCGCACTCAACGGCTTCATGATGATGCTGGCCGCGTTCGGAATCGGTGGCTGGCTGGGCATGCGCCTGGATGGCACGGTGTGGCCGCTGGTCAACGGCATCTGGTTCTGGTCGGTGGTGCTCGCCCTCATCTCATGGACACTGGTGCAGAAGTTCGGAGCGCCGCGTGAGCATGCTTGAGCCCTTGTTGCACAACACCCTGCCCGCCGTCGCCCTGGCAGGCCCCACGGCCTCGGGCAAGACGGCCGGGGCCCTCGCGCTGGCCGCCGTACTGGGCAAGCAGGGCACGCCGGTGGAGATCATCAGCGTGGACTCGGCCCTGGTGTACCGGGGCATGGACATCGGCACCGCCAAGCCCACACCGGACGAACTGGCCGCCGTGCCGCACCACCTCATCGACATCCGCGATCCCTTGCAGGCCTACAGCGCGGCGGAGTTCGTTCAGGACGCCACGCGGCTCATCGCCGAGATTCGCGCGCGCGGCGCGCTGCCGCTGCTGGTGGGCGGCACCATGCTGTACTTCAAGGCGCTGTTTGACGGCATCGACGACATGCCCGCCGCAGACCCTGCCGTGCGTGCGCGGCTGGAAGCCCAGGCGGCCGAGCAGGGCTGGCCCGCATTACACGCTGAGCTGGCCCGTGTAGACCCTGTGACGGCCGCCCGGCTGGCACCGGCCGACAGCCAGCGCATCCAGCGCGCGCTGGAGGTTTGGCAGGTATCGGGTCAACCGCTGTCGAGCTTTCAAACTATCAAAAAGATAGCTACTAGCGCTGATGAAATAAGCGCTAGAGCCCTATTTTCCTTGGAGCCCGACGATCGGGCCTGGCTGCACGGTCGCATTGCCCAGCGTTTTGACGCCATGCTGGCCGGCGGCTTCATCGACGAAGTGCGGGCCCTGCGCGCACGCGGCGACCTGCACCCGGACCTGCCCTCCATGCGCTGCGTGGGCTACCGCCAGGCATGGGAAGAGCTGGACTTCCAGGCCACGCGCGCACCGGGCACACCGCTCAACATGGGCCTGCTGCGCGAGCGCGGCATTGCCGCCACACGCCAGCTCGCCAAGCGCCAGATCACCTGGCTGCGCAGCATGCACGGGCGCCACGCCATCGCCTGCGACCAGCCCCACGCGGTGGCCCAGCTCGTGCAGGCCGTGCTGCAGCGGCTGGAGCAGCGGCCGGATTCGCAAGAGCCAATCACCCCATGACGCTGCTGCGTGCCGAACAGCTGGGCAAACACTACGGCGAAACACCGGTGTTTTCCAACGTGCAGTTCACCGTGGAAGCGGGTGAATTCGTGGCCATCGTGGGCGACTCGGGCGTGGGCAAGTCCACCCTGCTCAACTGCCTGGCCGGGCTGGACACCTGGGACACCGGCCGCATCACGCACGGCACCACCGACCTGGGCCAGTTGGGCGACACAGAGCGCGCCCTGTGGCGCCGTGCCCATGTGGGTTTTGTCTTTCAGGCCTTCCATGTGCTGCCGCACCTGGACGTGGCGCAGAACGTGGCCCTGCCGCTGATGCTGCTGGGCCAGAACGACCCGGCGCGCGTGCAGCAGATGCTGGACGCCGTGGACATGGGCGCACTGGGCGCGCGGCTGCCCCAGCAGCTCAGCGGCGGGCAGCTGCAGCGCGTGGCCATCGCCCGTGCGCTGGTCCACCGCCCTGCCCTGCTGCTGGCGGACGAGCCCACCGGCAACCTCGACCCCACCACCGCAGCCCGCGTGATGGACCTGCTGCTGGCGCAAACACGCGGGCATGGGGCATCGCTGGTGCTGGTCACGCATTCCGACGCGGCGGCAGCCCGGGCCGACCGGGTACTGCGGCTGCGCAGCGACGGCATCAGTGCGGGCGGCTGACCCGCAACACCCGCATCACGGTTCGAGGCGTGGCGCGCGGAAGTGCCCGTTCTGGTGCAGCACCACGGCACGCACCTCGCCGCTGGAATAACGCTCAAACTCCAGCTCCGCCCGCACCGCGTCGTACGCAAACCGGTCGCGCTGCCCAGGCAGCGGGTAGACGGTGTAGCGCGGTTGAGAGCCCAGGCGCACCTGCAGGCGGCCACTCGTGGCCTGCACATCCATCACAGTGCCGCCGCGCAGGCGATAGCGGCCCAGGTACGGGGCCAGCACCTCGTCGGACTGTGGCGGCGCGAGGCCCAGCACGGGCTCCTTTACACGCAGGGCCGTCAAGCGCGCGCCAAAGCGCGTGTAGCGCAGCACCGCGGGCCGCCCTTCCTTGTCGCGCTCAAAGCGCAGCTGCCGGCCCGATGTGGGCTGCGTGAAGGCGTCGGTCCCCAGCACCTGCAGCGGCTCGAACACACCGCCAGTCGGCCGAAGCTGAAGTTGACCATCCACCAGGGCCAGGCTCAGGGCCACCGCAGGCGACGCGCGGTAAACCCCCTCGTACGGTGCCAATGCAGCTGCATCGGTGGCGGGCTGGCCGGGCGGCACGGGGTAGCGCTGCGCCAGCAGCGGGGTCATCACATCCTGCTGCGCGGCCTGGGCGTTGGCCACGAGGGCAATCACCGCTTCGCCCCGGTCGGGTGCCAGCAGCCATACGCTGCGAAAGCCCCCCGTGCCGCCGCCATGCAGCCAAGTGCGCAGTCCATCGCGCTCGCGCAGCATGATGGCGTAGCCGATCTGGCCGCCGTCGTGGTCCGCCAGCGGCGTGAACAGGCGCTCGGCCGCGGGGCCCAGAGGCCCTTGCGCGCCGGCCAGCAGCGCGCGGCTGAACACCAGCATGTCGGCCGCCGTGGAGCGCAGGGCGCCCGCACCGGAGAACGCATCGAAATCCCACACCGACACCGGCATCTCGCCCTCATGCGGCACAGCCAGGCGCGGCGCCTTGTCGCCCAGCGACTGCACCGTGTCGTGCATGCCCAGCGGGCCGGTGATGCGCTCTTGCACCAGCTCAGCCCAGGGCTTGCCATGGCGCTGGGCCAGCAGCTCGCCCAGCACCGCAAAGCCGAGGTTGCTGTATGCGCCGGCACACGGCGGCGACTGGGCGAGACGCGCATCGGCCAGCGCCTGCCACAGCCGTGCGCGGTCGTACCGCAAGTACGGGTTGGCGGCGTCCGAGTCGCGGCGGAAGTCCGCCGGCAAGCGTGGCAGGCACGAGGTGTGCGTGACGAGCTGGCGCAGGGTAATGGCAGCCACCGGGGCGGGCAAGGCGGGCGAACCATTGAGCAGCCCGCCCAGCGTGTCGTCCAGCGCCAGATCGCCGCGCTCCACCGCCTGCGCCAGCAGCAGGCCGGTGAACACCTTGCTGATCGAGCCCACTTCGAACAGCGCCTGGGCAGGCGCCTCTGCCACGCGGTTGTGGGCCGCGCCGAATCGGGCCTGGCCTCCGTGCCACACCCCGACTTCGGCAGCGCCGCGCAGCAGGCCCAGCGCGGCGGCGGCCAGGGTGTCCGCAGGGCCCGACCAGTCGAAGCTGCGTGGCAACACTGGTGCGGCGGGCGCTGTGGCTGTGCCGGCGGGCTGCTGCGCCTGCGCACCGGCATGCCCCGCCAACGCGGCCGACACCAACCCGGCAGCCAACGCATGCCACGCCACCCTGTGCGCCCAGACAAAGGATTCCACAATGCACACCATGCCATCGCCCTTTTGAACGGCACCGCAACGCGGGTACCAGGGCGGCATGGTCGCACGCGCTGGCTATGGGCCAGCTTAAGAAGGGCTGTGAGGAAGGGCTGCTGCGGCGACGAACATCACCCCCTGTATCTGCGAGGTAGAGTCAAAAAAAGGGCCGCAGCGGCAAACGCTGCAGCCCAATGCCGCCGGGGCGGCCTCGCATGTCAGACAATCAGTAGCGTCAGAACGAATGCCCCAGGCCTGCGTAGATGGCGCGCTGCGAGGCGCCTGCCCCCGGCCCGTTGACCGTCACATCCGCAGCGTAGTTGGCAGATGCGCTGTTGCTCACGCCGCCCAGCGACGCATACACAAAGGTCCGCTTGGACAGGTAGTAGTCTGCACCCACCATCAGCAGCGTGGCCTTGCCGTTGCCCCGGTTGGCGCTGACGTGGTAGCCCGCTCCGATCAGCGTGAGCAGCGGCGTGACCTGGTAGCGCACACCCACCCATCCGTGGCGCAGTTTTGTCGGCGTGCCGGACGCGGCGTCGGGGGCCGAGACGCTGTCGATCGCTGCAAAGAGCTTGGCATTGCCCACGGTGTAGGTGCCGCCCACGATGGTTTCGTTGGAGAAGCTATAGACGTCGCTGTGGCGGCCATTGCCGTCGCGCCGGCTGGTGTGGATGGCGCGCAACTCCAAGTCGCCCGCCACGTAGGCCGCAGACAGCCCCTCGCTGCGCAACTGCCTGGCCGATGCAGGCTGCTCGCCCAGGGCCACCTGGGCATTGAGCGTGAAGCCGCCCCAGTTGGGCGTGGTGTACTCGAACACATTGTTCGCGCCCTGCCAGCTGCGCCCGCGCACCAGAGTGGCGCTGCTCATGAACTGCTGGCCCGTGGGGTCCAGAAACCAGACATCGTTGCTGTTGAGCAGGTTCTTGCCCAACTGGAACGTGCCCCAGCCCGGGCTCGACAGGCCCACGAAGCTGCGGCGGTTGAAGAAGGCATCGCCCGTGGCGCCCTTGGGGGCGCTGAAGCCGCCCTCCAGCCGGAACACGGCCTTCAGGCCGTCGCCCAGGTCTTCGGTGCCCTTAAAGCCGAGCATGCTGGTGCCCCACTGGTTGTCCGCCGCCCGCGTGAGCGATCCGGTGCTGCCTGTGGCGGGGTTGGCGATCTTGTCCACATGCTCCACCCCGGCCACTACCCGGCCGTAGAGGGTGACGCTGGACTGCGCCTGTGCCAGCTGAGGCCATGCGCCCGCAGCCACCAGCGTGGCCGCGACCGCCAGGGTCTTGTTCAATGTGCTGCTCATGGTGGTGTGTCTCCATTCGTTGGTGAGTTCTTTGTGATGCGTTCAGAGGTGGCTGTCTGCCCCGCAAACCGTGCGCCCAGGCTGGCGCCCCACCCGTGCGCTGGGGCCCGGCGCACGGGGTGTTTTTGACGTTCGGTAGAAGCGGCTAGCCCTGCGCCGCCAGATCAAAGATACGCGTCGCCGGCATCCACTTGCGGCCCGCGGGCGTCCATGGCGTGGGCGCCTGGAAGCGCCACATCAACGCCTCCCAGGCCTGCAGCCGGGCATCGAGGGCTTCGGCCTGTGCCATGCGGTCGCCGTCAAAGCGCGCGTCATCCGTCTCCATGAACATGCACAGCCGCGTGCCCAGGCGAAAGATCTCCATGCCCGTCACCCCGTGCTCGCGCAGGTGTTCCCTCACCTCGGGCCAGATGGCGCGGTGGTGCGCCTCGTATTGCGCAATTAGGGCGGGGTCGTCCTGGAGGTCGAGCATCAGGCAGTGGCGCATGGGGCTTCCTGGGGTTGAAGGTAGGAGTGCAGGGGTCAGGGCAATGCGCGGTCGAGGTGCGTATAGCCCCCGTCCGGGTGCAGCCACTGCCCGGTGGTGTGGGACGAGCGGTCCGACAGCAAAAAGACCACCAGGTCCGCGATCTCCTGGTCCCGCGTCATGCGGTGCCCGAGCGGTATGCGCGCGGTGATGCGCTGCAGTGCGGTGGCGGGGTCGGGCAGCGTCTGCAGCCAGCGCTCATACAGCGGCGTCATCACTTCGGCCGGCAGCACCGCGTTGACGCGCACGCCGTGCGGCGCCAGCGCTGCAGCCCACTCCCGCGTGAGCCCCAGCTGCGCCGCCTTGGCAGCCACGTAGCCGCTGGTGCCGCCCTGGCCCGTGAGCGCGGTCTTGGAGGAGATGTTGACGATGGCGCCCTGGCGCTGCTGGAGCGACTCCACGCACAGGTGAGCCATCAGGTAGCAATGCACCAGGTTGTCCTCCAGCGACCGGCGGAATGCGGCGGTGCCGGCCGCGAGGTCCACCCCATCGTTCACACCGGCGTTGTTCACCAGCCCATCGATGCCGCCGAACCGGCGCAGCGTCTGCGCCACCGCGTCCGTGCAGGCGGCTTCGTCGCCCAGCTCCAGGGCAAAGAACGCAAAGGTGGGGCACAGCGCACGCAGCGTGGCGGCAAAGTCGTCGCCCAACGGGTGGCGGCCCAGGATGACGGGCACCGCCCCTTCGCGCGCCAGCTGCAGGCTGATGGCGCCGCCGATGCCGGCGCCGCCGCCGGTCACGATAACGACCTTGTCTTTGAGATACAGGTCCATGGGAGTTCCTTGGATGGCGTAGGTCAGCCGCGGTACTGGTACTGGGCGAGCGATTCCGGCTTCATCTCGATGGAATAGCCGGGCCGCTGCGGCGGCATGTAGGCCGCGCCGCGCATCACGCACGGGTCGACAAAATGCTCGTGCAGGTGGTCCACATACTCGATCACGCGGCCCTCCTTGGTGCCCGCGATGCACAGGTAGTCGATCATCGACAAGTGCTGCACGTACTCGCACAGGCCCACCCCGCCCGCGTGCGGGCATACCTTGAGGCCGTACTTGGCGGCCATGAGCATCACGGCCAGCACCTCGTTCACGCCGCCCAGGCGGCAGGCGTCGATCTGCACCACATCGATGGCGCCGCGCATGATGAGCTGCTTGAACATGATGCGGTTCTGGCACATCTCGCCCGTGGCCACCTGCATCGAATCCTTCACGGCCTCGCGGATGCGGCGGTGGCCCTCGATGTCGTCGGGGCTGGTAGGTTCCTCGATGAACCAGGGCTTGGCGAATGCCAGCTCCTGGAGCCAGTCGATGGCCTGGCCCACCTCCCACACCTGGTTGGCGTCGATCATGAGCTTGCGATCGGGGCCCAGCACCTCGCGGGCCACGCGCACGCGGCGGATGTCGTCCTGCAGGTCACGCCCCACCTTGAGCTTGATGTGGGTGAAACCTGCATCCACCGCCTCCTGCGCCAGTCGGCGCAGCTTGGCATCGTCGTAGCCCAGCCAGCCGGCAGACGTGGTGTAGCTGGGGTAGCCATGGGCCAGCAGGTCGGCGCGGCGCTCGGCCTGGCCCACGGCGCGCTCGCGCAGCAATGCCAGCGCCTCGTCGGGCGTGATGCAGTCGGTGATGTAGCGAAAGTCGATGAGTCGCACCAGCTCTTCGGGGCTCAGGTCGGCCACCAGTTGCCACACCGGCTTGCCCTCCGACTTGGCCCACAGGTCCCAGGCGGCGTTGACCACCGCGCCGGTGGCCAGATGGATGGCGCCCTTGTCAGGGCCGATCCAGCGCAGCTGGCTGTCGGAGGTGACATGGCGCCAGAAGCGGCCCATGTCCTCGGCGATCCACGCCAGGTCCAGCCCGACCACCAAGTGCTCCATCGCGCGGATAGCGGCGCAGCAGATCTCGTTGCCCCGGCCGATAGTGAACGTGAGGCCGTGCCCCTCCAGCCCCGGCTGGTCGGTTTCCAGTACCACATAGGCGGCCGAATAGTCCGGGTCGGGGTTCATCGCGTCGGAGCCGTCCAGGTGGGCGGACGTGGGGAAGCGCACGTCCAGGACGCGCATCGATCGAATGGTGGTCATAGCTCGGTGGTTTTGCGGGGAAAGTCGGCTCGCGTTCAGGCCTGCACGGTGCGCTGCTGCTGCTCGCCCAGGCCGCTGATCCCCAGGCGCATGGTCTGGCCCGCCACCAGATACACCGGCGGCTTCTGGCCCAGTCCCACGCCGGGCGGGGTGCCGGTGGAAATGATGTCGCCCGGCTGCAGGCTCATGAACTGGCTCAGGTGGCTGACCAGTTGCGCCACGCCAAAGACCATGGTGCGGGTGTTCCCGTTCTGGTAGCGCCGGCCATCGACCTCCAGCCACAGGTCCAGCACCTGCGGGTCCGGCACCTCGTCGGCAGTGACCAGCCAGGGCCCGGTGGGCCCGAAGGTGTCGCAGCCCTTGCCCTTGTCCCACTGGCCGCCGCCGCGCTCGAGCTGCACTTCGCGCTCGGACACGTCGTTGATCACGCAGTATCCGGCCACATGCCGCATGGCGTCGGCCTCGCTGATGTAGCGGCCACCTTGGCCGATGACCACGCCCAGCTCCACCTCCCAGTCGGTGCGCTGGCTGCCGCGCGGGATCTCCACCGCATCGTTGGGCCCCACGATGGCGCTCGTCCATTTGGAGAACACCACGGGTTCGGCGGGCACCGGCATGCCGGACTCCGCCGCGTGGTCCGCGTAGTTCAGTCCGATGCAGATGAACTTGCCCACGCGGCCCACGCAGGCCCCCAGGCGCAGGTCCTGCTGTGGTGTGCCCGCCACCAGCGGCAGCGAGTCCACATCGAGCTGCGCAATGCGTGCCAGCCCCTCGGGCGTGAGCACGTCGCCAGCGATGTCGGGCACCAAGCCCGAGAGGTCGCGCACGCGGCCCTGGGCATCGAGCAGGCCGGGCTTTTCCTGGCCCAGGGGGCCGTAGCGAAGAAGTTTCACGAAAGAGTTCCTTGTGGGTGACAACGCACCGAGTTGAAAAAGCGGTCCGTCGCAGAGACCATCAGTCGTACAGAACGGCGGCGATCTTGGGATCGTTGATACTGGTCTTGTCGTACCAGAAGAAGCCGGTGTCGATCACCTTGGGCAGCTTTTCGCCCTTGAGCGCCTTGACTGCCGCCTCCACGGTCTTGTAGCCAATGCCCACGGGGTTCTGCGTGATGGAGCCGGCAATCAAGCCTTCCTTGATGGCGTCCTTCTGCTGCTTGCCCGAGTCGTAGCCGATGACGACGAGCTTGCGCTTGGTTTCGCGCACCGCATTCACCACGCCGAGCACCGAGCCTTCGTTGGCACCAAACATGCCCTTGAGTTGGGGGTAGGCCTGCAGGATGGATTTGGCGATTTCGGTGGACTTGAGGTGGTCGCCTCCGCCGTACTGCACGCTCACGATCTTGATCTTGGGATGTGCGGCCTTCATGCGCTCGACGAAGCCGTCGCGCCGGTCCACGCCGGTGCGGCTGGTCTGGTCGTGCACCACCAGTGCCACCTCGCCCGCACCGCCGATGAGTTCAGCCATCTTGTCGGCCGCCAGCGCCGCTGCCGCCTTGTTGTCGGTGGTGGCGGTGGTCACCGGGATGTCGCTGTCCACGCCCGAGTCGAAGGCAACGACCGGGATCTTGGCGGCCTGGGCCTTTTTCAGAAGCGGGATCGCGGCCTTGCTGTCCAGTGCGGCCAGGCCGATGGCCTTGGGGTTCTTGGCAAGCGCTGCGGACAGCATGTCGATCTGCTTGTCCACCATGGCTTCGGACTCCGGTCCCTCGAACGTGACGCGCACATCCAGGTCCTTGCCCGCCTGTTCGGCGCCCGATTTCACGGCCTGCCAGAACTGGTGCTGGAAGCCCTTGGACACCAGCGGTATGTAGACCTGCTGTTGCTGCTGGGCCATGGCGGCCGTGGTGCCGCCCCATGCCATGGTGAGGCCCACGGCGATGCTGAGTACGCGTTTGCTGAACATGGTTTGTCTCCTTTTAGTGGTTGTGGGAAAAGCGGAACTCGGGATGGACGGCCCTCAGCGGCTGCGGCGCCGCAGGATGTCGGTGTAGACGGCCAAAATGATGATGGCGCCGGTCACCACGGTCTGCCATTCCTGGGCCACGGACATGATGCGCAGCCCGTTGGTCAGCACGCTCATGATGAAAGCGCCGATGATGGTTCCGAGAATGGTGCCGGTGCCCCCCGCCAGCGAGGTCCCACCGATGACCACGGCGGCGATGGCATCCAGCTCGTAGCCCTGCCCCAGCGCCGGCTGCGCAGAGTTGAGCCGCGAGGCAATTAGCAGCCCGGCAATGCCACAGATGCCGCCGCTGACCGAATAGACGACGATCTTCCAGAAATCGACGTTCACGCCCGACAGGCGCACAGCCTCTTCGTTGCTGCCCAGGGCAAACGTGTAGCGGCCCAGCATGGTCTTGTTCAGCACGAAACTGGCCGCCACCGCCACGACGAAGAGGATCAGCACCGCGTTGGGAATGGGCAGCGACGGCAGCAGCTCGCCGATCAGCGAGTCCTGCGAGATGGCGCTGAAGCCTTCGGTATCGTTGAAGTAGATGGGCTTGGTGCCCGAGATCACGAGCGACAGCCCCTTGAGCAGCATCATCATGCCCAGCGTGGCAATGAAGGGCGGGATCTTGAGCTTGGCGATCAGCACGCCCGAGATAAACCCGCACAACGCCCCCGAGAGGATGGCCGCCGCAATGCCCAGGGGCAGCGGCAACCCCAGGTAGGTCAGCACCACCCCGGCCATCACGGCGCTGAAGGTCATCAGCGTGCCCACCGACAGGTCGATGCCCGAAGTGATGATGACGAAGGTGCAGGCGATGGCCAGCACCCCATTGACGGCCGTGGCCTGCAGGATGCTCACCATGTTGTCGGCCTTGAGGAAGTTGCCGGACGCGGCCGTGAAGAACGCCATCAGCGCGAGCAGGCTGGCGAAGGCCAGCAGCTTTTGCCGCGTCTCGGCGCGAAACAGCCGCTCTTTGATCGCGGCCCAGGGGCCGGCCTTCGATGCAGTGGGCGTCGTCAATGTCGGTGTGGCTTTTGGCATGGTCTTCAGTTCGTCAACGTGGTGGGCCGCCGGGTGGCGAGTTCCATGATCCGTTCCTGGGTGGCATCGGCGGCCGAAAGCTCGCCGGTGATGCGTCCCTCGCACATCACCAACACGCGGTGCGACAGGCGCAGCACCTCGGGCAGCTCGGAAGAGATCACGACGATGGCTTTGCCCTGCTCGGCCAGGGCGTTCAGGAGCTTGTAGATCTCGGCCTTGGCGCCGACATCGATGCCGCGCGTGGGCTCATCGAAGAACAGGATGTCGCAGTCGCGCAGCAGCCATTTGGCGATGACGATCTTTTGCTGGTTGCCGCCGGAAAGCAGGCGCACCTGCTGCTGCACCGAAGGCGTCTTGATGCCCAGCTGGCGCACGTATGCTTGCGCCGTGCTGCGCAGGGCGGCCTGGTCCAGGACGATGCCGCCCCGCGCAAAGGAGCGCATGGACGACAAGGCGATGTTGGTCTCGACGTCGAGCCCGGTGGCCAGGCCAAAATGCTTGCGGTCTTCGGACAGATAGCCGATGCCCAGCGCCACCGCCTGCTGCGGCGAACGGATGGTGACGCGCTGGCCCCGCACATGGATTTCGCCAGCGTCGATGGGGTCCGCACCAAAGATGGCCCGCGCCACCTCGGTGCGCCCCGCGCCCATCAGCCCGGCAAAGCCCAGGATTTCGCCGCGCCGCAGCTCAAAGCCCACATCCACGATGGCCGCCTTGCGGCACAGCCCCCGCACCTGCAGCACAACCTCGTTGCCCGTGGTGTCGGGTACGTGCTTTTCCAGGGCTTCGAGCTGGCGGCCGACCATCATGCCGATGATGCTGTCCACGCTGGTCGACGCCATGGGCACGGTGGCGATGGTCTGGCCATCGCGCATCACCGTGACCCGGTCGGCGATCTGCTGCAGCTCGTCCATCTTGTGCGAGATGTAGACGATGCCCACGCCCTCGGCCCTGAGCTGGCGGATGATGCGAAACAGGTCGGCGACTTCTTCGTTGTTCAGCGCGGCGGTCGGCTCGTCCATGATGAGCACCCGCGACTGGAACGACAGCGCCTTGGCGATCTCGACCATCTGCTGCTTGGCCACCGTGAGCTCGCCCACCAGCGTGCGCGGGTCGAGCTGAAGGTTCAGGCGCTCGAAGATGGCACGCGCCTGGGCGTTGAGCGCATGCTCGTCCAGCACCAGGCCCAGCCTGTGGCGCGGCTCGCGGCCGATGAAGATGTTCTGGGCGGCGCTCAGGTGGTTCATCAGGTTGAGCTCCTGGTGAACGATGCCGATGCCCAGCGCCTGGGCGGCGCGCGGGCTGCCGATGTCAGCGGGCTGCCCGCTCACCAACACCTCGCCATCATCGCGCGGGTAGATGCCGGACAGCACCTTCATCAGGGTGGACTTGCCCGCGCCGTTCTCGCCCATGAGGGCATGGACTTCGCCGGGGATGAGTTCGAAGCGCGCCTTGTCCAGCGCCCGCACGCCGGCAAAGGCCTTGGACAGGTTGCGGATCTCGATGAGCGGAGATGTCATGGCTGCCTGGGCCTCATGCAATGCCATAAAAGCGCTGTGCGGTGCTGCGCCACACCGCGTCCTGGTCAGCCGGCGGCAACTGGCCGATCAACACGCCGGCGGTGGCCAGCCATTGGCCATAGCTGCTGGCCAGCGTGACCACGGGCCAATCGCTGCCCCACATCAGCCGCGCCGGGCCGAATCCTTCGAGCAGCGCATCCCACACCGGCCGCACTGCGGCCACGCAGGCCTCGGCCGATGTGCGCTGCTGTGGCTGCAGCTCGGTCAGCAGGCCCGAAAACTTGCAGTGCACGCGCGGCAGTGCCGCCAGCTCGGCCATGCAGCGGCGCCACAGGGGCGCCCAGTCGGCATGCCAGCCCTGGGCCAGCTGCGGCTTGGCAGCGTGGTCCACCACGACCTGCAGGTCGGGCCAGGCGTGCAGAAAGCGCAGCAGCGATGGCAGGTGCTCCGGCTTGACCAGCGCGTCCAGGCGCAAGCCCAGCCGGCTCAGTGCCTGCACGGCGTCCGCACGCGGCGCGCGCTCGATCCAATCGACGTCCGGCAGGTCCTGCAGCATGGGGCGCACGCCCTTGAACTGCGGGTACCGCGACAGCGCCTCCAGCGTGGCGGCCGCGTCGCTGCGGCTCAGGTCCACCCAGCCGACCACACCGCCGATGAAGTCATGCTCTGCGGCGAGTCCCAACAGGAATTCGGTTTCCGCCACCGAGTCTGCAGCCTGGACCAGCACGGTGCGGACGGTGCCCGTGGCCTGGAGCGTGGGCTCCAGATCGCAAGGCATGAACGCACGCAACAGCGGCGCAAGCGCGGGCTCATCGGCACGCAGCCAGGTGTAGTCACCGCGTGCTGGGTTCCAGAAGTGCTGGTGCGAGTCGATGCGCGTCATGGGCAGGGCTACCGGTGCTGAATGGCGTTGCCGCTCAGATGGTCACGCCACCGTCGACGAGCACCGCTTGTCCAGTCACGAAGCGGGACTCGTCGCTCAGCAGGTACACCACCTGGGGGGCGATGTCGTCCACCGTGGCCAGGCGGCCCAGCGGCTGGCGCGCGATGAAGTCCTTCTCGGCCTGCACCGGGTCGGCAGCGCCCGCAATGCGCTCGCGCAGGGATGGCGTGTCCACCGTGCCCGGGCACAGCGCATTGCAGCGCAGGCCCACGCGGGCGAAATCCGCCGCGATCGCCTTGCTCATGCCGATGACGGCAGCCTTGCTGGCGCCATAGACGAACCGGTTCGGGAAGCCTTTGATCGACGAGGCCATCGAAGCCATGTTCACGATGGAGCCACTGGTGCCCGCGCGCTCCATCCGGGCCAGCATGCCCGGCAGGAAGGCCCGCGCCACGCGGTAGGCCCCTTTGACGTTGAGGTCCATGCTGAAGTCCCACGCTGCCTCGTCGCATTCAAGCACGCTGCCGTTGTGCACGTAGCCCGCGCAATTGAAGAGCCCGTCCAGCGCAGGCAGCTGCGCAGCCAGGGCCACCACGGCAGCGCTGTCGCGCACATCCAGCACATGGGTCGTGAGCCCCGCTCCATCCTGGGCCAGCCGCGCCAGCAAGGCTGGGTTGAGGTCGGTGGCGATGACCTGGGCGCCTTCGCGGGCACAGGCCAGTGCGCTGGCGCGACCAATGCCTTGGCCAGCGGCGGTGATCAGGATGGTTTTGCCTTGCAGTCTCATGGAGTACCTTTGTTCTGTAACTTCATATATGAACTTTTTGTTCATTAGAAAATAATGTACAAAGGCGACGACTGCCATCCAATCAGTGCTTACCCTGCCCTGGCCGATGTCCCGCGACCGGGATACCCTCTGGTAAGGTGAAGCCGCTTTTTCTGCGCGCTGACCGGCGCCAAGGGACACTCCATTCCGCCCCCCTGAATCCGTAGCGCTGCAAGCACTCCTTTTTCTCCATGACAGAACCCAACGACCGCTACCGCGCCCCCGCCCTCGACAAAGGGCTGGACATCCTCGAGCTGCTGGCAGAGCAGCCGCACGGCCTCACACGCGCCGAGATCGTGAAGGCCATGGGCCGCGGGCCGAGCGAGATCTACCGCATGCTCGAGCGCCTGGTCGCGCGGGACTACGTCACGCGGTCGCAGCAAGGCGACCGCTATGCGCTCAGCCTCAAGCTGTTTGTGCTGGGGCACCGGCACCCGCCCATCGAAAGGCTGGTGGCGCAGGCCCTGCCTGCGATGGAAGCCTTTGCCACGGCGGCCGAGCAGTCGTGCCACCTGGGCATCTACAACCGGGGCAACATCACCGTGGTAGCGCAGGTCAATGGCCCGGGCAACTGGGGGTTGTCCATCCGGCTCGGGGTGCGGGTGAGCCTGATCGACACCGGATCGGGCCATGTGGTGCTGGCGTTTCAGTCCGAGCAGCGCCGCACCGAAATGCTGGCAGAACACGACGCGCTGGAGGGTGAGGTGCCCATGCCGGAGGCCGAGCTGCAGGCCATTCTGGACCACATCCGCACGCTGGGACACTGGCAAGGCGACAGCCAGCAGGCCTATGGCGTCACGGATATTTCGATGCCCATCCTCGGGCCCCAGGGGCATGCATTGGCCGTGCTCACCTGCCCCTTCATCCGGCGCATTGATCGCCATGTCGGCTCGGACCTGGACACCGCCCGCGAACTGCTGGCACGCGCGGCGACCGGGCTGTCACTACGCTAGACAAGCGGTACAAGAGAGCGTTCATGGTTGGCACTTCTGACAAGGAATGCCAACTACCGGGCCGAGGCTGGCCTGGGCATCCAAGCCAAGCACCAACCCGGGCAACCCAGCGGTCGGGTTGCCATGCGACGTTCATCCGCCGGATCCGCCAGGCGCCCCGCCAGCAGCCACAATGCAGGCCATGCTTGCGCTGCTTCGCACCTTCTCCTGGCAGGACCTGCGCCACCACCCCTGGCGCAGTGCTGCGGCAGTGGCGGCGGTGATGCTGGGCGTGGCGCTGGCGTTTGCGGTGCATGTGATCAACGCGTCTGCGCTGGACGAATTCTCCCAGGCCGTGCGAGCCGTCAACGGGCAACCTGACCTGGAGCTTCGGGCCATGCAGGGTAGTTTGCCTGAGGCACTGTACGGGCAGCTTGCCACCCATCCGCAGGTGGCACGCGCCAGCCCGCTGCTGGAGCTGTCGGCCGTGGCGCGGGCCCTGCGGCAGGGGTCGGGTACGGCGACCGTACCCACTCCACCCCCCACGCCACTGCGCGTGCTGGGCGTGGACGCCCTGTTGCTGCCCGCCATGGCCCCCGCGCTCATGCCACGGCCCTGGGCGGGCGCCGACCGGCTCGCCCTCTTTGCACCGGCCACGGTGTTCCTCAATACAGCAGCGCTGCAGGCTCTGGGCCTGCCCACCACGCCCCCCACCTCGGCAGAACCGTCGCCACAGTTGCTGCTGCAGGCCGGGCTGCAGCAATGGCCGGTGCGCGTTGCCGGCACGGTGGCTGCGGGGGGCGCACCGCTGGCAGTGATGGACATCGGTGCCGCACAAGACCTGTTTGGCCGCGCCGGCCAGCTCAGCCGCATCGACCTGCAGCTTCAGCCCGGCACCGACCGCAGCGCGTGGGAGCAGGCCGTGCGCGCCCAGCCCGGCTGGCCGGCGCAGGTGGTGTTTGCGCAGCCGGGCGATGCGGCGCAGCGCATCAGCAATCTGTCACGCGCCTACCGCGTGAACCTGACTGTGCTGGCGCTGGTGGCGTTGTTCACGGGGGCGTTCCTGGTGTTCTCGGTGCTGGCGCTCAGCGTGGCACAGCGCGCGCCGCAGTTCGCGCTGCTGGCCGTGCTGGGCGCCACACCGCGCCAGCGCCTGGCGCTGGTGCTGGCCGAATCCGCCGTGCTGGGCCTGGTGGGCAGCGCCGCCGGCATCGCCCTGGGCACGGCCCTGGCCGCCGCTGCGCTGCGGCTGCTGGGGGGCGACCTGGGCGGTGGCTACTTTGCAGGGGTGCAGCCGGTTCTGCAGTGGAGCGCGCCAGCAGCCCTGGCCTATGGCGCACTGGGTGTGCTGGCAGCACTGGTGGGTGGCTGGTGGCCCGCGCGCGCCGCGCAGACGCTGCCGCCCGCGCAAACCTTGAAAGGCCTGGGCACGGTGTCCAGCCAGGCGGACCAAGGCTGGATTGGTATCATTTTGATAGCTATTGGCGCAATACTGACTAGCGCACCACCCGTTTTTGACATACCACTGGCCGCCTACCTGGCCATCGGCCTGCTGCTGGTGGGTGGCATTGCCGTGCTGCCCTGGGCCATGGCCTGGCTACTGCACCGCCTGCAGCCGCTGGCCGCACGCCACGCCCTGGCGCTGCTGGCACTGGAGCGCGCTCGGCGCATGCGTGGCACGGCCGCTATCGCGGTAGGCGGGGTGGTGGCCAGCCTGAGCCTGGCCGTCGCGCTGACGGTGATGGTGTCAAGCTTTCGTGGCTCGGTCACGCAGTGGCTGGACGCTGTGCTGCCATCGCCCCTGTATGTGCGCTCGGCCCTGGGTGCGCCGGGCAGCGAGGCCGCACTGCTGCCAGCAGGCTTCGCCGAGTCCGTCGCACAGTTGCCCGGCCTCGCGCGTGTGCAAGCCCTGCGCGCCAGCCCGCTGCAGCTCGACGCCACGCGCCCCGCGCTCATGGTCATCAGCCGCCCGCTGGGCACCGCCCCCGCCCGCCACCTGCCCCTGGTGGGCGAAGCCCTGCCCGTGCCCGCCGGGCGCACTGGCGTCTACGTCAGCGAGGCGGTGGTGGACCTGTATGGACTGCGCCCCGGCATGGAGTGGCCCGCACTTTCTGATGCTTTTACCCCCTTGGCGCTTGATAGACAAGCGCAACCAGCTATCTTTTACATAGCAGGCGTGTGGCGCGACTATGCACGGCAGTCGGGCGCCGTGGCGATGGACCGCGCCGTGTGGCTGCGCCTGACGGGCGACGCCCGCACCAGCGACCTGGCGCTGTGGCCCGCAGAAGAGATCAACATCACGGCGTTGCAGGATGCGATCCGCGCATTGGCGGCAGCCCAGGCGGGCCGCGTGCCCCCGGCCCGGGACGGCACCAGCGCGGCGGACGAGGCCCTGGTGGAATTCGTCTCGGTGGGCGCGATCCGCGAGCGCTCGCTGCGCATTTTTGACCGCAGCTTCGCCGTCACCTACTGGCTGCAGGCCGTGGCCATCGGCATCGGCCTGTTTGGTGTGGCCGCCAGCTTCAGCGCCCAGATTCTGGCGCGCCGCAAGGAGTTTGGCCTGCTCGCCCACCTGGGTCTGACGCGCCGCCAGATCCTGGCAGTGGTGGCTGGCGAGGGCGCTGCCTGGACTGGCGTGGGCGCGGCCGCAGGCTTGCTGCTGGGCCTGGCCGTATCGGTGGTCTTGGTGCACGTGGTCAACCCGCAAAGCTTTCACTGGACCATGGACCTCAGCCTGCCCACCGGGCGCCTGCTGGGCTTGTGTGTGGCCGTGGTCGCCTCGGGCACGGTGACGGCGTGGCTGGCAGGGCGGGCTGCGGCTGGGCGCGATGCGGTGATGGCGGTCAAGGAAGATTGGTGAACGGCGGGCGGTCTGTCAAGTTCCGATAGTTTGGTTAAAAATTGTTTGCAATCCCTGCAGATTTTGATAATCATCCATCACCAATCAAACCCGATCCCGGGGTTGCCAGCCATACCGGCGCACCGTGCCAACAGCCAGCAGCCCCATGTCCAGCCACCCTGATTCAAGACCAGACGCGCCGCCTCTTGGCCCCACAAAGAGGGCCGCCGCGCAACCCGAGGGAGTTCAATGAAATCGATATTTCGCCAAATGGCAGCCATGGCTGCGCTTTGCTGCGGCCTGGTAGCACCTGCCTGGGCACAATTCACCATCCCTGCAGGAAGTTCATTCGACGTGCCCGGCGGCTCTATCGACATGGGGTGCCTCCCCGTGCAGGTAGAGGGCTCCTTGAACATAATTACGGGCCAGTTCTCGACCAGCGGCAACCTTAACGTCGCTGGCACGGGAGTGTTCAACGGCGGCTCCGGTCTGCTGACCGTGGGCGGTGACCTGAGTAGTTCAGGCACTTTCAATCCCGGGTCCGGCACGGTGGCGCTCACGGACGGTTGCACCGGCAACACGAGCCAGCTGTCGGGCACGCTGGTGTTCCAGAACCTGACCCTGAGCAGCACCACGGGCCGCACCTTCGTCATTCCGGCGGGCACCAACATCATCGTGCTGGGCACCTTGACGCTGCAGGGCGCGCCAGGACAAAACATTCAGCTGATCTCCTCTGGCGGCGGCACGGCGGTCATCAACCTCGGCCCCGGTGCCGTGGTGAACCAGAACTTTGCGTCCCTGGCGGGCAATGTGCAGATCGGTGGCGCAGTGGCGGCCACCAACATCCCCACGCTGAGCGAGTACGGCCTGATGCTGCTGGCACTGCTGATGGGCATGGCTGCCTTCTGGCACCACCGCCGCAGCACTGCGGGCACACGGCGCACGTGAGTGTGCGGATGCACCAGGAGCCGCACATGAAATCCCTCTTTCGCCCGATGCGCCTTATCGGCGCCATCAGTGCCGTCTACGCACTGCACGCCCCTTTGGCCCTGGCGGCCGACATCTCTGCCACCGTGCCCAGCGGTGGCGGCTTTGTGATCAAAAACTCCACCGGCACGCAGGAACGTTTTCGCGTGCAGGACAGTGGCGAGGTGCGGGCCCCAGGTCTGAGCGGCGCCGCTGCCAACACCAACCTCACGTGCTTCGATGGCCCCACCGGCCGTCTGGGGCCGTGTGCGGGCGGAATTGGTACGGGTGCTACGGGGGCAACCGGCCCCACAGGGCCCACAGGCCCCACTGGTGCAGTCGGCCCCACTGGTTCAACAGGTACTGCGGGCGGTGTGGGCACCACAGGTGGGACAGGCCCCACCGGGGCCACGGGCGTCACCGGAGCCACTGGAGCAACGGGCACCCAGGGAACCGCTGGCGTGACCGGTGCCACGGGACCGGCAGGGCCTACGGGTGCCACGGGCGCTGACAGCACGGTGCCAGGCCCCCAGGGAACACAGGGCCTTCAGGGCATACCCGGAGCCACGGGCTCTGCAGGTGCAGTGGGCGCTACGGGAGCACCGGGCCCCACAGGGGCGACCGGTCCAGCAGGCAGCGCCACGATCTCGCTGCAGGAGTTCAGCACCACCGGCAAATGCAATGTGCCTGACCTCACCCTCACGGCCACTTGTGGCGGAGCCACCAGCGCGGTGTTGTCCGGGGGGTGCCGTATTGCCAACGCCACCACGTTTTCGTTCATCTATTCCACTGTGCGGTCTGACACCAACAAATGGTCATGCACGTATTGGTGCGACACCACCAGCACGCCCAATTCCTTGAACATCGACGTGACCGCCTACGCCTACTGCCAATAACCACTCCGATCACGCTAGAGGCTAGCCCCCGGCGTGCCAACCTTCCTGTACAGGCAGGCGGACACGCTCCCATTGCTCCACAAGAAAGACTGCTGTGAAAAGCTTCTCCCGATCCTTCCGCATCGCCAGCGTGCTCGGTGCCGCCTACGTCTTGTACACCCCCGTGGCCTTGGCCGCCGACATCTCCGCCACCGTGCCGAGCGGTGGCGGTTTTGTGATCAAGAACTCTACCGGCACGCAGGAACGCTTTCGCGTGCAGGACAGCGGTGAAGTGCGGGCTCCTGGCCTGAGCGGCGCAACGCCCAACACCAATCTCACCTGTTTTGACGGCCCCACAGGCCGCCTGGGGCCTTGCGCGGGGGGCATCGGCACCGGAGCTACCGGCGCCACGGGCCCTGCGGGCCCCACCGGAGCAACGGGCGCCATGGGCTCAACAGGGGTTACGGGGGCAACCGGTGCCACGGGTACCACTGGACCTACCGGCGCCACGGGGCCGACGGGGGCCATGGGCTCCACGGGAGCCACGGGGGCAGACAGCACAGTGCCGGGCCCACAGGGCATCCAGGGTGTTCAAGGGCCCGTCGGTCCGACAGGAGCAACCAGTGTCGTGCCTGGTCCCCAAGGGATTCAAGGAGTTCAGGGGGTTCAGGGCCCCGTGGGGCCGACCGGCCCCACTGGATCCGCGACCATCAGCCTGACCACCGACACGAACTCTGCCCAGTGTCCCGCCACTACGGTGGTCACCACAACGTGCAGCGCTGGCAATGTGGTCAGCGGGGGGTGCGAGACATCCATCCCGGGGGACGCTCTCTTCGAGATCAGCAAACGGGCGTCGGCCAATTCATGGGTTTGCAAATTTAGCTGCGGACAAGTTCAGACGGTATATGCCTACGCTTACTGTCAATAGCACTCAGCTTGCTTCGTACAGGGCATTCGATCTCTGAAAAATCTGTTTCGGGACACGATTCTGTACAAACCGGCCATACTGAACTTGACTGCCCGAGATACAAGCCGTCGATGAAACATATGTCACCGATCGGGCTCAACATGATCGTCAAGAACGAAGCCCCGGTCATCACCCGGTGCCTTGCCTCGGTCAAGCCCTGGGTGGACCACTGGGTCATTGTGGACACGGGCTCCACCGACGGCACGCAGGACCTCATCCGTGAGTTCATGCAGGACGTGCCAGGCACGCTGCACGAACGGCCCTGGAAAAATTTTGCCCACAACCGCAACGAGGCGCTGGAGTTGGCGCGACCGCATGGCGCCTACTTGCTTTTCATCGATGCCGATGAGCAGCTGCGCGTACCACAAGGGTTCACCTGGCCCTCGCTCACGGCCGACGGCTATACCCTGACCTGCCACATGGACGGCTGGGAGTACCAGCGCAACAGCCTTGTGGCCACACGCATCGGCTGGCGTTGGGAGGGCGTGTTGCACGAGTACCTGACCGCCAAGCAGCACGGCCCCTGGCAAACGCTGCAGGGGCCTGTCATCCACGTATCCCATGATGGCGCCCGCGCACGCGACCCGGAAACCTACCTGCGCGACATGGCCTTGCTGGAGCAGGCCGTGCGGGACGACCCCACGAACACGCGCAACGTCTTCTACCTGGCCCAGAGCTGCCGCGACGCCGGGAGGATCGAGCCCAGCCTGCAGTGGTACCAGCGCCGGGTGGATATGGGAGGCTGGGACGAAGAGCGCTGGTATGCACTGTTCCAGATCGCCGTGCTGCACGAACGTAACCAGGCCCCTGTTGCCACCGTGCGCGAGGCCTATCTGACCGCCTACGCAGCCCGCCCTCAGCGGGCCGAGCCCCTGTGTGAACTGGCCCGCTACCACCGTGAGCGTGCCGAACATGCGCTGGCCACCATGTTTGCCCTGCAGGCTTCGCAGATACCTCAGCCTCCCGACATTCTTTTTGTAGACACGCAGGTGTACGCCTGGCGTGCACTGGATGAGCTGGCCGTGAGCGCCTTCTATACCCCCCACCGTGACCTGGGTCGCGCCGCACTGCAACGTCTGCTGGCCGAGCGCCACTACCCGGCAGCCCAGGCCCATCGCATTGAGGCCAACCAGGCGTTCTACGGCCTTTGACCACCCCTGCGGCACAGGCTAGGCGGGCTGCGACAATGCTGCCCATGCAGAAACAGCTCCCCGCTTCCCCCTGGCTTCACGAGGCCATCGCCCGCATCGAAGCGGACTACCAACGCAGCGCGGACACCCACCTGATCCCGCTGCGCCTGCCCGTTTTTGCCACGCACGGCATTGACCTGTACCTCAAGGACGAATCCACCCACCCCACGGGCAGTCTCAAGCACCGGCTGGCGCGGTCACTGTTTTTGTATGCGCTGTGCAATGGCTGGGTGCACGAGGGCTCGACCATCGTCGAGTCATCCAGCGGCTCCACCGCCGTGAGCGAGGCCTACTTTGCGCGCCTGCTCGGCCTGCCCTTTGTGGCCGTGATGCCGCGCAGCACCTCGCCCGAGAAAGTGGCGCAGATCGAGTTCCACGGCGGGCGCTGCCACTTTGTGGACAGCGCGGGCGCGGTGTACGAAGCCGCCCGCACCATTGCGGCGGAGACAGGCGGCCACTACATGGACCAGTTCACCTACGCCGAGCGCGCCACCGACTGGCGCGGCAACAACAACATCGCCGAGAGCATGTTCACGCAGATGGCGCGCGAGCCGCACCCGGTGCCGCGCTGGATCGTGGTGGGCGCGGGCACGGGGGGCACCAGCGCCACCATTGGCCGCTATGTGCGCTACCAGCGGCACACCACCGAGGTGTGTGTGGCCGACCCGGCAGGTTCGGTGTTCAGCGCCTACCACCGCACGGGGGATGCCGCACTGACGGCGCCCGGCTCGCGCATCGAAGGCATCGGCCGCCCGCGTGTGGAACCGAGTTTCATCCGCACGCTGGTGGACCGCATGGTGGATGTGGCCGATGTGGAATCCATCGCCGCAATGCGTGCGCTGTCGCAGCTGCTGGGGCGGCGCGTGGGGCCGTCTACGGGCACCAACTTCGTCGCCATGCTCACGCTGGCCAGCGAGATGAGAGAGCGGGGCGAGCGTGGCTCGATCCTGTCGCTGCTGTGCGATGCAGGGGAGCGGTATCTGCCCACGTATTTCGATACCGAGTGGGTGGACCGCTCGTTCGGAGATTGTTCGGCAGCCCAGCAAAAAATCGACGCCCTCATCGGCTGACACCCGCAAAGCGCCCCGTGCCACCCGTCCCGCCACCAGTCCCTGCTGCGCCATCGCCTGCGGGCACCTTTGCCACACGCCGCCAGTGGCTGGCCATGCAGGTACCACTGGGCATGGGAGGTCTGGGCGGCATGGCACTGACGCTGCTGCCCCAGGCCGCCCGTGCCCTGCCCGCACGCGCACTGACCTTTCCGCGCGACCATGGCAGCCACCCGGAGCTGCGCACCGAGTGGTGGTACATCACGGGCCATGTGCAGGCGCAGGGCAGGCCGTGGGGATTTCAGCTCACGTTCTTTCGCTCGCGGGTGGATGCCACGCAAAACCTGCAGTCTGCGTTTGCGGCCAAGCAACTGCTGTTCGCACACGCAGCCATCACCGATGTGCAGGGCCAGCGCCTGCTGCATGACCAGCGCATTGCGCGCGCAGGTTTTGGTGTGGCGCAGGCCAGCGAGGCCGACACCTCCATCCGGTTGCAGGACTGGACGCTCGCGCGGAGCAATACGGCGCACAGCAAGCCAGACTTTCCGGTAAGCCGGTACACCGCCCAGATTGCGGGCAGCGAATTCGGCATGGACCTCCAATTCGACAGCACCCAACCGGTGCTGCTGCAGGGCCAGCAGGGCTTGTCGCGCAAGGGGCCCGATGCTGCACAGGCCAGCTATTACTACAGCCAACCGCAACTCGCCGTGACCGGCACCCTGACAGTGGAGGGCAAGCGCATGGGCGTGAGCCCCGGCACTGGTCGCGCGTGGATGGACCACGAATGGAGCGAGGCCCTGCTACACCCCGAAGCCCTGGGCTGGGACTGGATCGGAATGAACCTGCGCGATGGCAGTGCGCTCACGGCGTTCCGCTTGCGCCGTGCGGATGGCTCGGCCCTGTGGGCCGGGGGTTCGTTGCGAACACCAGGCCAGCCGGTGCAGGTGTTTGACGCGCAGGCCGTGGTGTTCACGCCCCAACGCATCTGGGCCAGCCCGCAGAGCGGGGCACGCTACCCGGTGCAGTGGCGGGTGCAGACGCCCGCAGGCGTCTTTGAGGTGCGCGCCTTGCTGGACAACCAGGAGCTGGACAGCAGTGGATCCACCGGGGCGATCTACTGGGAGGGTCTGTCCGACTTGATGGACAGCGCAGGGCAGCCCGTAGGCCGGGGCTACCTGGAGATGACCGGATATGCAAAACCGCTGCGCCTGTAAAGGCTGCAGCGGTTATTGATTGGGGGTTGAGGCCGCCCGGTATAAGCGGCCACAACGTCAGTGTTTGGCTGGGCCATCGGCACGGCGCTGTGCCAACCAGGCGATGATCTCACCCATGATGCCGCGGCGAAAAGCCAGTACGCAGACCACAAAAATCAGGCCCGTGACCATGGTGACTGACTCACCCAGCGTCTTGAACCACTCCACACTCGTCAGGGCGGCCAGCAGGTTGCCGAACTCACCAATCTTGTTTTCGAGCAGCACCACCACGGCCGAGCCGATGAGCGGCCCCGACAGGGTACCCAGGCCCCCGACCAGCGTCATCAGGATGACCTGGCCCGAGGCGGTCCAGTGCACGTCCGACAGCGTGGCAAAGCCCAGCACCAAGGTCTTGAGCGAACCCGCCAGCCCCGCCAGCGCGGCCGACAGCACGAAGGCGAGCAGCTTGAAGCGGTGGGTGTCATAGCCCAGCGAGATGGCACGGGGTTCGTTTTCCTTGATGCCCTTGAGCACCTGGCCAAACGGTGAATGGATGGTGCGCACGATGACGAGGAATGCCAGCACCACGATGACCAGCGCCACGTAGTACATGACCAGATCGCTTTGCAGATCAATCAGGCCAAAGAGCTTGCCGCGTGGCACGCCTTGGAGGCCATCTTCACCCCCGGTGAAGGGCGCCTGCAGGCAGACAAAGAAAAGCATCTGCGCCAGCGCGAGCGTGATCATTGAAAAATAGATGCCCTGGCGACGGATGGCCAGCCAGCCGAACAGCAGGCCCAGCAAGGCTCCGCCGAGCGTTCCCAGCAGCAGTCCCACTTCGGGGGTGAGCCCCCAGACCTTGATGGCATGCCCGGCCACATAGGCCGCCCCCCCCAGGAAGGCAGCGTGCCCGAAAGACAGCAGGCCGGTGTAGCCCAACAGCAGGTTGAACGCCGAAGCAAACAGTGCAAAGCACATGAGCTTCATCACAAAGATGGGATAGGCGCCAAGGAATGGCGCGGCAATCAGGGCCAGCAGCAGCAGCCCATAACCGATGGAGGCAGTGTTCTTGAGATTCATGCTGGCGGCCCCTTATTTCTCTTTGCCGAACAGGCCGGCGGGGCGAATGAGGAGAACGATGACCATGATGACAAACACCACGGTGGAAGACGCTTCCGGGTAGAACACCTTGGTAAAACCTTCGATGACGCCCAGCCCCAATCCCGTCAGGATGGAGCCCATGATGGAGCCCATGCCACCAATCACCACCACGGCAAACACCACGATGATGAGGTTCTGGCCCATGAGCGGCGTGACCTGGTACACCGGTGCAGCGAGCACACCGGCAAAGGCGGCCAGCGCGGCCCCAAAGGCATAGGTCAGTGTCACCATCACCGGCACGTTGATCCCGAAGGCTTCCACCAGGCGGGGGTTCTCGGTGCCGGCGCGCAGGTAGGCGCCCAGCTTGGTTTTTTCAATCACATACCAGGTGGCAAGACACACCACCACCGAGGCCACCACCACCCAGGCCCGGTAGTTGGGCAGGATCATGAAGCCGAGATTGGTGGCACCTTCCAGCAGTTCTGGCGTGTCGTAGCCCAGGCCCGATACACCGTAGATGGAACGGAACACGCCTTCAATCAGCAGCGTGAGACCCAGTGTGAGCAACAGGCCATAAAGATGATCGAGCTTGTAGATCCAGCGCAGCAACAGGCGTTCGATCAACACCCCGAACAAGCCCACCACCAGCGGAGCCAACACCAGCATCCACCAGTAGTTGATGCCGAAGTAGTTCATGGCCATCCAGGTCATCAGGGCCCCCGTCATGAACAGCGCCCCATGGGCAAAGTTGATGACGTTGAGCAGGCCGAAGATCACGGCAAGTCCGAGGCTGAGAATGGCATAGAACGAGCCATTGACCAGCCCCAGAAGGAGCTGGCTCAGCAGGCCCGGCAATGAGACACCAAAGATTTCCATGGGAGGCAGCGGCAGGTGGTGGTGATCGGGTCAGGTCAGGGGGGGAAGAAGGCATCTAGTACACGCCATCAGGCTGCTGCGGCAAGCCCCAGGGTGATGGACCCTTGGGGCGCGCCTGCACCTTGTCAGCGGGCTATTTCCAGAGCGCGCACTTGCTCTCGGCCTTGGTGGTAAACACCGAGTCGCCGGGCAGCTTCTTGACGAGCTTGTAGTAGTCCCAGGGCTTGGTGGACTCGGCGGGCTTCTTCACTTCCATCAGGTACATGCCATGCACATAGCGGCCATCGGCGCGCAACTGGCCCGATGCAAAGAAGTCGTTCATCTTCATGCCGCGCCATGTGGTCATGACCTTGTCGGCGTCCACACTCTTGGCCGCTTCCACGGCCTTGAGGTAGTTCATCGTGGCGGAGTAGTCAGCCGCCTGGATTTCGGTGGGCATGCGCTTGGTCTTTTCGAAGAAGCGCGCCGCAAACTTGCGCGTGTCGTCGTTCAGATCCCAATACCAGCTGGTGGTGAACTGCAGGCCTTCGGTATTGCGCAGGCCCAGGCTGTGCACGTCGCTGATGAAGATCAGCAGGCCCGCGAGCTTCATGCTCTTGCCAATGCCGAACTCCTTGGCGGCCTTGATGGCATTGATGGTGTCACCCCCTGCATTGGCCAAGCCCAGGATCTGGGCCTTGGAATTCTGTGCCTGCAGCAGGAAGGATGAAAAGTCGGACGCGTTGAGCGGATGGCGCACGGTGCCCACCACGGTGCCGCCCTTGGCCTTGACCACCGTGCTGGTGTCGGCTTCCAGTGCATGACCAAACGCATAGTCCGCCGTGAGGAAGTACCAGGACTTACCGCCGGTATCCACAATGGCAGAACCTGTGCCCTTGGCCAGCGCCACGGTGTCATACGCATAGTGCACTGTGTAGGGTGTGCACTGGTCATTGGTCAGCGCCGAGCTGGCAGCACCGTTGTTGATGTACACGCGCTTCTTCTCGGCAGCCACCTTGGCCGACGCGAGGGCTGTGCCGGAGTTGGTGCCGCCAAACAGCATGGTCAGGCCCTGGGTGTCGATCCACTCGCGGGCCTTGGAGGCTGCGATGTCGGCCTTGTTCTGGTGGTCAGCCGTCAGCAACTCGATGGGCATGCCCAGCACCTTGCCGCCAAAATCGTCAATCGCCATCTGGATGGCCACCGCACCGTTCTTGCCCTCCACATCGGCGTACAGGCTCGACATATCGGTAATGAACCCGATCTTGACCTTGTCTTGCGCATGCGCGGCCGAGGCGGCCAGGCCGGCGGCGCCCAGCATCAGTGCCAGCACTTTGAGTTTGTTCTTCATGGATTGTCTCCTGTGGGTGTGGTTGAAGAAAACGGGAAGCAAGACTTCTGGGCGCGTTCAAACGCCCAGAAGTTCGGTGAGCACGGGCATCTTTTCTTCCAGCTCCGACGCACCGAATTTCTCCACGATGCGGCCATGCTCCATGACATAGAAGCGGTCTGCCAGCGGCGCGGCAAAGCGGAAGTTCTGCTCGACCATGACCACGGTGTAGCCCTTCTCGCGCAGCATGGTGATCATGCGGGCCAGGGCCTGCACGATGACGGGCGCCAGGCCTTCGGAAATCTCGTCGAGCAATAGCAGCTTGGCGCCAGTGCGCAGAATGCGGGCCACGGCCAGCATCTGCTGCTCGCCCCCAGAAAGGCGTGTGCCCTGGCTGTTCTTGCGTTCGGCCAGGTTGGGAAACATGGCGTAGATCTCCTGCACCGACATGCCGGGCGTGCCGGTCTTCAGTGCCGGGGGCAGGAGCAGGTTTTCTTCGCAAGAAAGGCTGGAGAAGATGCCGCGCTCTTCCGGGCAGTAGCCCACACCCAAGTGCGCGATGCGGTGCGTGGGCATGTTCACCGTTTCCACGCCGTGGATCTTGACCGACCCCTTGCGTGCACCGGTCAGACCCATGATGGCGCGCATGGTGGTGGTGCGGCCGGCACCATTGCGACCGAGCAGCGTGACCACCTCGCCGGGCTGCACGACGATGTTCACGCCATGCAGCACGTGCGATTCACCGTACCAGGCTTCGAGGTTCTTGATTTCGAGGGCGGGAGCGGCAGCCATCAATGCGCTCCCTGGAGTTGACCGTCGGTGGTGCCCATGTAGGCTTCCATGACTTGCGGGTTGTTCGAGACTTCTTCGTAGGGCCCTTCGGCCAGCACGGCGCCACGCTGCAGCACGGTAATGCGGTCTGCAATGGTCGAGACGACTTTCATGTTGTGCTCCACCATCAAAATGGTGCGGCCGATAGAGACCTTCTTGATCAGTTGCGTGACGCGATCCACGTCTTCATGGCCCATGCCTTGCGTGGGCTCATCGAGCAGCATCAGCTCGGGCTCCATGGACAGCGTGGTGGCGATCTCCAGCGCGCGCTTGCGGCCGTAGGGGAGATTCACGGTCACTTCGTCGGCCAGGTCTGCAAGCCCGACCTCGGTCAGCAGCTGCATGGCACGGTCGTCCAGCTGGCGCAGGGTGCGCTCGCTGCGCCAGAAGTGAAATGAGGTGCCAAGCTTGCGCTGCAGGCCCAGGCGCACGTTCTCCATCAGCGTGAGGTGGGGGAACACCGCCGAGATCTGGAACGAGCGGATCACGCCACGGCGGGCGATCTGCGCAGGCTGCTCGCGCGTGATGTCGTGCCCGTTGAAACGAATGGTGCCCGAAGTGGGCGTGAGAAACTTGGTCAGCAGGTTGAAGCACGTGGTCTTGCCTGCGCCGTTGGGACCAATCAGCGCATGGATGGAGCCCCGGCGGACCGCCAGGTTCACATCGCTGACGGCAGTGAAGCCCTTGAACTCTTTGGTCAGGCTGTGGGTTTCAAGAATGACGTCGCTCATTGCGCCTGGGTCGCTCCGTTGGGTGCTGAGGAAAAAAGCCTTGGCCGACAAGGTCTTCGTGCGTGCGTTGGGATCGCAGTGCATCGTATGCCCCCCTACCCTGCAGTAGATACTGGGACTAATGCCTATGTATAAACGCCTACGCTCCCGATACGGCAAGGCATGCCTGCGCGCCCCAGCCGGCCATGCACAGCCACTGCATCGCCCGTCCCCCATGGCTTTGTCCGGCTGCACCTGCGCGACGCAGTCTGTGATTTGCCCGTAGACACACGCCACCGCGACGGGCAAAACACTGACTTTTTTCTGACACCCGCCCTGCCGGTTGCACCATTTGGTGCCCGCTTGCGCAGGACCTGCGAAACCACCGTCGGAAAGCACCTGCCGGACGGGGGCCGATTCCCATGCCTTGGGCCTGCACACGGGTGCACCTCTACACTGCCCCCATGGCTTCTCCCCCCACCCAACCCACGCGCGGCGCCCCCCGCTCCCTGACCGGGCTGCTACCTTTTCTGCGACCGTACCGCACGCGCATCGCCTTGTCGGTAGTGTTCCTGGTGCTCGCGGCCCTCGCCACCCTGGCGTTTCCCCTCGCCCTGCGCAACCTGGTGGATGGTGGCCTGGTGAACGCCGACAAGGGCGCGCAGACCATGGCACTGCGCAATCACTTCGAGGCGCTGTTCGCAGTGGCGGTGGCACTCGGGGTGTTCTCCGCCGCGCGTTTTTACATGGTGAGCTGGCTGGGCGAACGGGTGACCGCCGACTTGCGCAATGCTGTGTACGGCCATGTGCTGCAGCAAAGCCCACAGTTCTTTGAAACCACCCAGACCGGCGAAGTGCTGTCACGCCTGACCGCCGACACCACGCTGGTACAGACCGTGGTGGGCTCATCCCTGTCGATGGGACTGCGCAATGCCGTCATGGGCGTGGGCGCGCTGGCAGTGCTGGTGTGGACCAACCCCTACGTGATGTCGGTGGTACTGCTGGCCGTGGTGCTGGTGGTGTTGCCGACCATGTGGATTGGCCGGCGCGTGCGGCGCCTGTCGCGCGACAGCCAGGACCGGGTTGCCGATTCGAGCGCCATTGCAGCCGAGGTGCTCAACGCCGTGCCGGTGGTGCAAAGCTATACCGCCGAACCCCGCGAGACCAGCCGCTTCATGCATGCCACCGAGAACGCGTTCCTGGTCGCCGTCAAGCGCTCCCGGGCTCGCGCTCTGCTGGTGGCCTTCATCATCATCGCGAACGCTGCACTGCTGCTCTGGGGGCTGTACCGGGGCACGGAGGCGGTGCTTGCGGGCAAGATGACCGCCGGACATCTGGGGCAGACGGTGGTGTACGTGATCCTGCTGGCCGGTGCCGTGGCCGTGCTGGGCGAGGTCTATGGCGACCTGCTGCGCGCAGCAGGCGCCACGGAGCGGCTGATGGAGTTGCTGGCGAGCCGATCGCCCGTGGCGGACCCGCCCCTGCCGCAAGACCTGCCTCTGTCTGACCGGGGCCTGGAGGTGGAATTTGAAAACGTTCTGTTCCACTATCCCTCCCGCCCTGACCAACCCGCCCTGCAGGACTTTTCACTGCGCCTGGCACCGGGCGAAACCGTGGCGCTGGTGGGCGCCAGCGGTGCCGGCAAGACCACCGTGTTCCAGCTGCTGCAACGCTTCTACGACGTAGACAACGGTGCGGACGGTCGGGACCAGGGTGCCATCCGCCTCAACGGTGTGGACATCCGCCAACTGCGGCTGGAAACCCTGCGCTCGCACACGGGCACCGTGCCACAGGACGCCGTGATCTTCTCCGCCTCGGCCATGGACAACATCCGATACGGGCGCCCTCAGGCCACGGACGAAGAAGTCACGGCGGCCACACGCGCTGCATTTGCGCACGACTTCCTCATGGCACTGCCCGAGGGCTATGGCACTTTCCTGGGAGAACGGGGTGTGCGGCTGTCCGGTGGCCAGCGCCAGCGCATTGCCATCGCCCGGGCGATGCTCAAAAACCCGCCCCTGCTGCTGCTGGACGAAGCCACGAGTGCGCTGGACGCCGAAAGCGAACGCATGGTGCAGGCGGCGCTGGACACCGCCATGCAACGCCATACGGGACGCCGCACCACGCTGGTCATTGCCCACCGGCTGGCCACTGTGCAGAACGCGGACCGCATTGTGGTGCTGGAACATGGGCGCATCGTGGAGCAAGGCACCCACACGGCCCTGCTGGCGCAGGGCGGCGTCTACGCCCGCTTGGCGGCCCTGCAGTTCACGGTGTAGGTCCCACAAGCGGCATTGCCATCGCCAGGGGCTTCAAGGGACTCGGGTCCGCACTACATTCGGCGCAAGTCAATTGATATTAAATTGATAGCAAAAACTATTTATCAGACAAGCGCCAGGCAGCAAAAAGACTGATATTTTTGGTGCCACCAAAGGCCGGACAGCTACTGGAGGGTTTCCTTGGCGGCGGCGGGCAGCGGCAAGGGCATGACGGCGATGCCCTCCTCCAGCAACTCCATCGCTTCGCCCGGAGTGGCCTGTCCTCGAATCGCGCGTTCCTGAACTTCGCCGTGGTGCATGCGCCGCGCCTCCTGCGCAAAATGCGCGCCCACATCCTCGGTATTTGCCACGATCTTGCGGGCCAGCTCCAGCCAGGCGGCCTGCAGCACAGGGGAAAGGGCCGGAGAGGTTCCGACCTGAAGGGTGCCGCCATCGGATGAAGCTGACGGCCTGGGCTCAACCGATGCGGAAGACGGCGCGCGGGCACCCAGGTTCAAACGGGGGGCGCTCAAGCGCTTTTCAATGTGATCGTCGGCACACAGCGGACATTGCACCAAACCGCGCTGCTTCTGGCTCTGAAAGTCGTCTTCCGACGCGAACCAGCCTTCAAAGACATGGCCCAGCTGGCATTGGAGATCAAGGACCTTCATGGCAATACCAAGATGCGCAGGCCATCAACCGTGGCGGCGCAGCAGGTAACGATAGACAAAACCCGGAAAGGCCAGCGTGAGAAACAGCGTCCCGGTGATCGCATAGAACTCCCAGCCTTGCGGCGCAATCTGCCCGGCCCTGCGCTCCAGCAGCAACGCCAGGCCACCCACCAGAAAGTACAGCAGGATGAGCTCGGCAAGACGGCCCACCAGCGGCTTGCGCGGGGCTGCAGCCACAGGCCCCACCGCTAACCAGCGGTGGTTTACAAATGGCAGGTTGGCAGCGATGAAGGCTGCCACAATGACCAGCCAGACGGACCCGGTAAGCGACACAGGAGCAGCAGAAAGCGGATAAGGCTCAGGTTGCCAACGCGCGCACAACAGCGTCAGCGCAGAGGGCCATCAGGCCACCGGGCAAAAGGCCCAGCACCAGAAGGAGCGCGCCATTGAGAGTCAGCACGACACGCACATCCACTGGCGCGGAGACGCTCGAAGCCGTCAGCGGTGCATCGAAGTACATGACCTTGACGACCCGCAGGTAGTAGAACGCGCCAATCAACGACATGATCACTGCGAACACCGCCATCGCGATGTAAAGGCTCTGGCCTGAGGCCACCAACGCCTGTAGCACGGCCAGTTTGGCGTAGAAACCCACCAGCGGAGGAATACCAGCCATGGAGAACAGGCACACGGCCATCACGCCAGCGTAGAGCGGGCTGCGCTGGTTGAGGCCGGCAAAGTCTGAAATCTCTTCGCTCTCGAAGCCTTCACGGGCCAGCAGCAAAATCACGCCGAAGGCCGCCAGGGTGGTGAGCACATAGGTCACCACGTAGAACATCGAGGCGCTGTAGGCATTCTCCACAGCGGTGGCATCCACATTGCCATTCACCACACCCGACATCAGGCCCAGCAGCACAAAGCCCATCTGTGAAATCGTGGAGTACGCCAGCATGCGCTTCAGATTGGTCTGCGCAATGGCCGCAAGGTTGCCCACGAGCAGCGAACCAATGGCCAGCACCGCCAGCATCTGTTGCCAGTCGATCGCGAGGGGCAGCAAGCCGTCCACCAGCAGGCGGATGGTGATGGCAAATGCTGCCAGCTTGGGCGCGCCACCGATCATGAGCGTGACCGCCGTGGGAGCGCCCTGGTACACGTCGGGAATCCACATGTGGAAAGGCACCACACCCAGCTTGAAAGCCAGACCAGCCACCACGAAGACGAGGCCGAACACCAGCACTTGGTGGCGAATCTGGCCCGAATTGACGGCCTTGAACACCTGGCCGATATCGAGCGAGCCGGTGGCACCGTAGATCATGGAGAGGCCGTACAGCAGGAAACCGCTGGCCATCGCGCCCAGCACGAAGTACTTCATGGCCGCTTCGGTGGCCGTGGCGTTGTCGCGGCGCAGGGCCACGAGCGCGTAGCTTGACAGTGTCAGCAGCTCCAGGCCCAGATAGATCACGAGAAAGTTGTTGCCCGAGATCATGATGAACATGCCCAACAACGCGAACATCGAAAGCGTGAACATTTCACCGCCGCGCAGCATGCCGCGATCCGCCGCATAGGGGCGCCCGTAAACCAACGTGATCATCATGGCCACGGTGGCAAAACACTTGAGCCAGTTGCCCATGGCGTCGCTGACCACCATGTTGCCAAAACCGTAGAAGGTATTGCCACTGCTGGCATACATCGCCTGCAGACCTGCCACCACGGCCAGCGTCAGCAGGGTCAGTACGTAGGTAGCAGTGCGGCGGGCGCTGTGCACGCCCAGATCGACCAGCGCAATCACGCAGGCCATGGTCAACAGCACGATTTCGGGGTAAATCGCGAGCCAGCTGATGTTGTCAATCATCTTCTTGAATCTCTTAGTTCAGCTTGGACAGCGCAACGTGCTTAAGCAGCTCCGCCACCGAGGTGTCCATCACGTCCGTGAACGGACGGGGATACAGGCCCATGGCCAGCACGGCGATGCCCAGCAGGGCCAGCACCAGGAATTCACGGCTGTCGATGTCCGTCAGGCCCTTGACGTTGTCATTGCCCACAGGCCCCAGGTACACGCGCTTGAACATCCACAGCGTGTAGGCGGCCCCAAAGATCAGCGCGGTGGCGGCAGCCAGTCCGATCCAGAAGTTGGCCTTGACGGCGCCAAGGATCACCATCCACTCGCCCACAAAACCGGCAGTGCCCGGCAGGCCGCAATTGGCCATCGCAAACAGCAGTGCAAACGCCGTGAAGTTGGGCATGGTGTTGACCACGCCACCATAGGCAGCGATCTCGCGGGAGTGCACGCGGTCGTAGAGCACGCCGATGGAAAGGAACATCGCACCCGAGACAAAGCCGTGGGCAATCATCTGCACCAGACCGCCGGAGACGCCCAGGTCGTTGAAGATGAAGAAACCCAGGGTCACAAAGCCCATGTGCGCCACGGACGAGTACGCCACCAGCTTTTTCATGTCCTTCTGGACCATGGCCACGAGGCCCACGTAGATCACGGCGATCAGCGACAGCGCGATCATCAGCCAGGCCCATTCGCGCGAGGCGTCGGGGGCGATGGGCATCGAGAAGCGCAGGAAGCCGTAGGCGCCGAGCTTCAGCATGATGGCCGCCAGCACGGCGGAGCCGCCAGTGGGCGCCTCCACGTGCACGTCGGGCAGCCAGGTGTGCACCGGCCACATGGGCACCTTCACGGCAAAAGCCGCAAAGAAGGCAAAGAACAGCAGAGTCTGCGCCGTGCGGCTCAGAGGCAACTGGTGCCACGTGGCAATGTCAAAGCTGCCGCCCGACTGGTTGTACAAGAAAATCAGCGCGATCAGCATGAGCAGCGAGCCGAGCAGCGTGTACAGGAAGAACTTGAACGCCGCGTAGATCTTGTTGGGACCACCCCAGATACCGATGATCAGGTACATCGGAATCAGCGTGGCTTCGAAGAACACGTAGAACAGCATGCCGTCCAACGCCGTGAACACGCCAACCATGAGGCCCGACAAGATCAGGAACGCCCCCATGTACTGGTTGACGCGCTCGGTGATGGACTCCCACGAAGCCACAACCACGATGACCGTGATGAACGCCGTCAGCGGCACGAACCAGAACGAGATGCCGTCCACACCCAGGTGGTAATGGACATTGAAACGCTCGATCCAGGCAGCCTTCTCGACAAACTGCATCGCCGCCGTGCCCAACTGGAAGCCGTCGTACAAGGGCAGTGTCACCAGGAAGCCAATCACAGCCCCCACCAACGCCAGCCAGCGCACCGCGCGGGCATGCTCATCCCGCCCAATGGCCAGCAGCAGCACACCGAAGGCAATCGGTGTCCAGATTGCAAGACTCAACAGACCCATTTGTTGTTTTCCTTATTTGATGAGCTGCAAGAGAGCGTCGCCCCAGACAAACCAGGTCATCAGTGCGAAGACACCCAGGATCATCACCAGCGCGTAGTGGAAGATAAAGCCCGACTGCATCCAGCGCACGATGCCGGAAACCCCTCGTACCGCCTTCCATGACCCATTCACGAGAGCGCCGTCGATGATGGCTTGGTCGCCAACCTTCCACAGGCCAACCCCCAGAGCGCGTGCACCACGGGCCAGGATGTTCTCGTTGATCCAGTCGAGGTAGTACTTGTTTTCGAACAGCGTGTAGATCGGCATGCAGGTGCGCTTGATCGCGGCAGGCAAGGCCGGGTTCACCATGTACATGTAGTACGACAGGGCCACGCCAGCCGCTGCCAGCCAGAACGGCGCGGTCTGAAGCCCGTGCAGGGCCATCGCCACCGGGCCGTGGAAGATCTCCGCCAGCTTAGCCATCGCAGGGTGTTTGACCGCATCGACAAAGATCACGCCCTTGAAAAAGTCGCCGAACAGCATGGGCTGGATGAACATGAAACCCACTACCACCGATGGAATGGCCAGCAGCACCAGGGGCACCGTTACCACCCATGGAGACTCGTGCGGCTCATGGTGATCGTCATGGCCGTGGCCATGGTCGTCATGGTGCGCATCATGGTGTGCGTCGGGGTTCTGGTCGAACCGTTCCTTGCCGTGGAAGACCAGGAAGTACATGCGGAACGAGTAGAACGCCGTAATGAACACGCCTGCGAGCACGGCAAAGTGTGCAAAACCGGCTGCGGGCAGGTGGCTGAAATGCACCGCCTCGATGATGCTGTCCTTGGAGTAGAAACCCGCGAACAGGGGCGTGCCAATCAGTGCGAGCGAACCCAGCAGCGACGTGATCCAGGTGATTGGCATGTACTTGCGCACGCCACCCATCCAGCGGATGTCCTGGTTGTGGTGCATACCCATGATGACCGAACCTGCCCCCAGGAACAGCAGCGCCTTGAAGAACGCGTGGGTCATCAGGTGGAACACGGCCACCGAGTATGCCGATGCCCCCAAGGCCACGGTCATGTAGCCAAGCTGCGAGAGCGTCGAATAAGCCACCACACGCTTGATGTCGTTCTGGATGATGCCCAGGAAGCCCATGAACAGGGCCGTGATGGAACCGATGATCAGGATGAAATTGAGCGCGGTGTCCGACAGCTCAAACAGCGGCGACATGCGCGACACCATGAAGATGCCGGCAGTCACCATGGTGGCCGCGTGGATCAGTGCCGAGATGGGGGTTGGGCCTTCCATCGAATCGGGCAGCCACACGTGCAACGGGAACTGGGCGGACTTGCCCATCGCGCCGATGAACAGGCAGATGCAGATGACGGTGATCAGCATCCAGTCGGTGCCCGGGAACGGCAGACCGCCCAGTTCGCCAGCCTTGGCGAAGATCTCGCTGTAGTTGAGCGTGCCGGTGTAGGCCGCGATCAGGCCGATGCCCAGGATGAAGCCGAAGTCGCCCACGCGGTTGACCAGGAACGCCTTCATGTTGGCGAAGATCGCCGTCGGCTTGTTGAACCAGAAGCCGATCAGCAGGTAGGACACCAGGCCCACGGCTTCCCAGCCGAAGAACAGCTGCAGCAGGTTGTTGCTCATGACGAGCATGAGCATGGAGAACGTGAACAGGGAGATGTAGGCAAAGAAACGGTTGTAGCCGTCGTCTTCTTCCATGTAGCCGATGGTGTAGATGTGCACCATCAGCGACACGAAGGTCACGACCACCATCATCATGGCGGTGAGGCTGTCGATCAGGAAACCGACCTCCATCTTGAGGCCGCCCACCACCATCCAGGTGTAGAGCGTCTCGTTGAAGCGGGCACCGTCCAGCGCCACGCTCTTGAGCGTCATCGCAGACAGCACGAACGCGACCAGCACGCCCAGGATGGTGAGGGTGTGGGAAAGTCGTCGACCGATCCAGTTACCACCGAAGGTCGTGCCGAAAATACCGGCCAGCAATGCGCCCGCCAGCGGTGCCAGCGGCACGGCCAGGAGCGTTGAAGCAGAGAGGGTTTGACTCATTCTTGAGAACCTTGGGAATGCTGGCGACCCATCAACCCTTGAGGGTGTTGAGGTCTTCCGCGTTGATGCTGGACTTGTTGCGGAACAGGAGCACCAGGATGGCCAGACCGATGGCCGACTCGGCAGCTGCCACTGTCAGGATGAAGAACACGAACACCTGGCCATGCATGTCGCCCAGGTAGTGCGAAAACGCCACGAAGTTCATGTTGACCGCCAGCAGCATCAACTCGATCGCCATCAGCAGCACAATCAGGTTTTTGCGGTTCAGGAAAATGCCGATCACGGCCAGCGCGAACAGCATCGCGCCCAGCGAGAGGAAATGGCCCAAAGTCAGCGTCATGCTTTTTTCTCCTCGGCAGCGGTCTCAGTCGGTGCTTCGTCCGCTGCCTTCTGGGTCGCGGCAACTTTCACCACTTCCAGACGGTCCGCAGCGCGCACGCGGATCTGCAAGGAAGGATTGATGGCCTTGCTATCCTTGCGCTGGCGCAGAGTCAGAGCGATGGCAGCGATCATGGCCACCAGCAGGATCACGGCTGCGATTTCCACCGGATAGAGATATTCGGTGTAGAGCAGCTTGCCCAGTGCCTTGGTGTTTGAGTACTGCACCACGTGACCTGCAGCATCCACTGCCGTAGCGACGGCCTTTGGCTCGTCCATGCCACGGAAACCGCCCATCAGCACAGCGGCCATTTCCAGCGCAATCAAGGCACCCACAGTAGCAGCGAGGGGAAAGTGCTTCCAGAAACCCTTGCGCACCGTATCGATGTGGATGTCCAACATCATCACGACGAACAGGAAGAGCACCATCACTGCGCCCAAGTACACCAATACAAGGGCAATGGCCAGAAACTCGGCTTTGAGCAACAACCAAACTGCGGCCGCCTGTGAGAACGCGAGGATGAGATAGAGCACGGCATGCACAGGATTGCGCGCGGTGATGACCCGGAAGGCTGCAAACAGCAGCACCACCGAGAAGAGATAGAAGAAACCAGTCTTGGCGTCCATGAATCGGGTCTTTATAGAAAGTCTGGCAAAGAGGCTGAACCAGGCACCGCTCAGCGGTACTTGGCATCTGCAGCCTTGGCTGCCGCGATTTCACCTTCGTACCGGTCACCCACGGCCAGGAGCATGTCCTTCGTGAAATACAGATCGCCACGCTTCTCGCCGTGGTACTCAAAGATGTGTGTCTCCACGATGGAATCCACCGGGCAGCTTTCCTCGCAGAAACCGCAAAAGATGCACTTGGTCAGATCAATGTCATAGCGCGTGGTGCGACGGGAGCCATCGGCACGCACGTCCGATTCAATCGTGATCGCCATGGCGGGGCAAACCGCCTCGCACAGCTTGCAGGCGATGCAGCGCTCTTCACCATTGTCGTAACGGCGCAGGGCATGCAGGCCGCGAAAGCGCGGCGACAAGGGTGTCTTCTCTTCGGGAAACTGCACGGTCACCTTGCGGCGAAAGGCGTAGCGGCCCGTCAGGGCCATGCCCTTGAGCAGCTCCACGAGCATGAAGCTCTTGAAGAAATCCTTGAACGAGAAAGGTGCAGCAGCAGCAACAGCAGTCATGTGTGTCCCCGCTTATTTCCAGATGTTCCACGGCGAGAGCAACCACCCGCCGACGATGAGCAGCCACACCAGGGTGACCGGAATGAAGATCTTCCAGCCCAGACGCATGATCTGGTCATAGCGAAAGCGCGGGAAGGTGGCGCGGATCCAGATGAACATGGACACCACGACGAAAGTCTTGATACCCAGCCAGATCCAGCCCGGCACCCAGTTGAACAGCACGCTGTCAATGGGCGACAGCCAGCCGCCCAGGAACATCAGCGCCGCCAGGATGGACACCAGCCACATGCTGGCGTATTCGGCCAGGAAAAACACGGCGAAACCCATACCCGAGTACTCGACCATGTGGCCGGCCACGATTTCGGCTTCACCCTCGACCACGTCGAAGGGGTGGCGGTTGGTTTCAGCCACGCCGGAGATCAGGTACACCAGAAAGATGGGCAGCAGCGGCAGCCAGTTCCAGGACAGGAATACCAGGCCCTTGTCTGCGGCCATACCACGGGACTGGGACATCACGATTTCGGTCAGGTTCATGCTGCCCGAGACCATGATCACCACCAGGAAGCAGAAGCCCATGGCGATTTCGTAGCTCACCATCTGCGCCGAGGCGCGCAGTGCGCCCAAGAAGGCGTACTTGGAGTTCGATGCCCAGCCGGCGATGATCACGCCATAGACTTCGATGGAGGTAATCGCCATCACCAAGAGCAAACCGGCATTGACGTTGGCCAGCGCGACATCGGGACCGAAGGGGATCGCGACCCATGCGGCAAGCGCCGGCATGATCGCCATGATGGGACCCAATACAAACAGACCCTTGCTGGCCGCCGTAGGCTGGATGATTTCCTTGGTCAGCAGCTTCAGAGCGTCTGCAATCGGTTGCAGCAAGCCGAGTGGACCAACCCGGTTGGGACCATGGCGCACCTGCATGAAGCCGAGCAGCTTGCGCTCCCACAGCGTGAGGTAGGCCACTGCGCCCATCAGAGGAGCCAAAATGCAGACGATCTTGATCAAAATCCAGAGCACGGGCCAGACAACGCCGGTCCACCAGCCAAAGGAAAGCAGGTTCAGGCCCGCGTTGTAGATCGCGTCGATCATGCGGCGACTCCTTCACGTGCCGTGCGCGCATCGGCGGTGAGCTGCAGCGACGTGGAACGGCGCACGAGGCCGTCGAGTTGATAGATGGAAGCGACCACAGGCTCGCAGGCGGTTGCGGTGCCTGCTGCGGCCGCAGCAGGCACCGCAGTCACCAGGTTCGACAGCTGTTCAGCAGGCACTTGCGTGACGGTACCGGCCGCGGCGTTGGTGGCGCGTGCCAGCACGTCTTGCGAGGTCTCGAAGTCGAAACCGGACACACCCAGCAGGTTGGCCAGCACGCGCAGGACCTTCCACGCAGGGCGGGTATCGCCCAGGGGGCGCACCACCGCATGGAAGCTCTGCAGGCGGCCTTCGGCGTTGATGAAGCTGCCGGAGGTTTCGGTGAAGGGAGCAATTGGCAACAGAACGTCACTGAACTCCAGGTTGGCCTTGAAGGGGCTCAAGGTCACCACCATCTCTGCACCAGACAGCGCAGCAGCAGCGTTGGCACCTGCCGCCGAGTCATGGACCGGCTCGGTGTTGAGCAGCACAGCCGCCTTCAGTCCACCCGAGAGCATCTGACCCGCATTCAATCCACCGTTCACAGGATGAGCACCCGCAAACTGCGCGCCCACCGTGTTGGCGGCTTCCGTAAGGTAGCCCACCGAGGCACCCGTGTGCTCGCCGATCCAGTTGGCCAACGACAGCAATTGCGTGGCCTGCGCATGATGCGCTGCGGCGTTGCCTAGCAGCACGGCTTTGCGCTCACCGCCGAGCAGCGCGCGGGCGATGGCCTGGGTGGCGTCGTCGTAGGCTGCAGCGCCCTGAGGAGCGGTCACGCCCTTTTCCTGTGCCACTGCAGAGGCGATGCCGCCGAGTGTCTGCACCCATTCGCTGGCGCTTTGCGCAACGAACGACGACACAGGCATGGCCCAGTCGTGGGCCACAGAGCCCACAGCCGTGACCTGGCAGCCATGGCGGGCAGCCTGTCGGATGCGCTGCGCGAACAGCGGATGGTCCTTGCGCAGGTTGGAGCCCACCACCAGCACGCGTTGCAGCGTGGACAGGGAAGCGATGGACGTACCCAGCCAACGGATGCCTTCGGGTGCAGCGAACTCAGCATTGCGCAGGCGGTAGTCGATGTTGTCGCTGCCAATGCCGCGCACCAGCGCACTGGCCAGGTACAGCTCTTCGACCGTGCTGTGCGGGCTCACCAAAGCGCCGATGCTCTTGGCACCGTGGTCGTTCTTGATGTTCTTGAGGCCATTGGCCACGTACTCGAGCGCAGTCTGCCAGTCGACTTCCTTCCACACCCCGCCCTGCTTGAGCATGGGCTGGGTCAGGCGTTCGTCGCTGTTGAGCGATTCGTAGGAGAAACGGTCACGGTCGGCGATCCAGCATTCGTTGACGGCTTCGTTCTCCAGCGGCACGACACGCATGACCTTGTGGTTCTTGACCTGAACGATCAGGTTGGCGCCGGTGGAGTCGTGCGGGCTGACCGAGCGGCGGCGCGACAGCTCCCAGGTACGGGCGCTGTAGCGGAACGGCTTGCTGGTCAAGGCACCCACGGGGCAGATGTCGATCATGTTGCCCGAAAGCTCTGAATCTACCGTGTCACCAGTCACCGTGGTGATTTCGGAATGCTCGCCGCGATGGATCATGCCCAACTCCATCACCCCAGCCACCTCCTGGCCAAAGCGCACGCAGCGGGTGCAGTGAATGCAGCGACTCATTTCCTGCATGGAAATCAGCGGCCCCACATCCTTGACGGGCACCACGCGCTTTTCTTCCTCATAGCGCGAGGAAGATCCGCCATAGCCGACGGCCAGATCCTGCAGCTGGCACTCGCCACCCTGGTCACAGATGGGGCAGTCCAACGGGTGATTGATCAGCAAAAATTCCATGACCGACTGCTGGGCCTTGATGGCCTTGTCGCTCTTGGTGCGCACGATCATGCCCTGCGTCACCGGCGTGGCGCAGGCGGGCATGGGCTTGGGTGCCTTTTCCACATCCACCAGGCACATGCGGCAGTTGGCGGCAATCGAAAGCTTCTTGTGGTAGCAGAAATGTGGAATGTAGGTGCCCGCCTTCTCGGCTGCATGCATCACCATGCAACCTTCGGCGACTTCCACTTTCTGACCGTCCAGTTCAATTTCAACCATATGTCTTCTCGCGATCAGGCGGAGGTCGCAGCCTGGGAGGCGTTGTTCCGGATCAGTGCTTCAAACTCGGGACGGAAATGCTTGATCATGGCGCGCACCGGCATCGCGGCAGCGTCGCCCAGCGCGCAGATCGTCCGGCCCTGGATGTTGTCTGCCACCGAATTGAGCAGATCCAGGTCGCCCGTGCGGCCCTGGTTGTGCTGGATACGGTCGATCACGCGCCACATCCAGCCGGTGCCTTCGCGGCAGGGCGTGCACTGGCCACAGGATTCGTGCGAATAGAAGTACGACAGGCGCAGCAGGCTTTCGACCATGCTGCGGGAGTCGTCCATCACGATCACGGCGCCCGAGCCCAGCATGGAGCCGGCCTTGGCGATGGAGTCGTAGTCCAGCGTGCATTCCATGATGATGGAAGCTGGCAGCACCGGAGAGGACGAGCCACCAGGGATCACCGCCTTGAGCTGGCGCCCCTTGCGCACGCCACCGGCTAGTTCGAGCAGCTTGGCGAAGGGCGTGCCCATCGGCACTTCATAGTTGCCAGGCTTTTCCACGTCGCCCGAGACCGAGAAGATCTTGGTGCCGCCGTTGTTGGGCTTGCCACACTCCAGGTACGCCGCACCGCCATTGCGGATGATCCACGGCACGGCCGCGAAGGTCTCGGTGTTGTTGATTGTGGTGGGCTTGCCGTACAAACCGAAGCTTGCGGGGAACGGTGGCTTGAAGCGCGGCTGGCCCTTCTTGCCTTCCAGCGACTCGAGCAGCGCGGTCTCTTCGCCACAGATGTAGGCGCCGAAACCGTGCGCTGCATGCAGCTGGAAGCTGAAGTTGCTGCCCAGGATCTTGTCGCCCAGGTAGCCGGCGGCACGTGCCTCTTCGAGCGCTTCTTCGAAGCGGTCGTAGGTCTGGAAGATTTCGCCGTGGATGTAGTTGTAACCCACGGAGATGCCCATCGCGTAGGCCGCGATGATCATGCCTTCGATGACGATGTGCGGGTTGAACTGCAGGATGTCACGGTCCTTGCAGGTGCCTGGCTCGCCTTCGTCGGAGTTGCACACGAGGTACTTCTGGCCAGGGAACGAGCGGGGCATGAAGCTCCACTTGAGGCCAGTGGGGAAGCCCGCGCCGCCGCGGCCGCGCAGACCCGATTCCTTGACGGTGGCAATGACCTGGTCCTGCGTCAGCGGCTCGCTGCCGTCGGTACCCAGGATCTTGCGCAGCGCGGCGTAGCCGCCGCGCGCTTCGTAGTCCTTGATGCTCCAGTTCGTGCCGTCCAGGCCCGCATAGATCTGCGGGTTGATGTGGCGGTCGTGGAAGCAGGTCTGGACGCCGGTGGCCTGGAACTGCGAGAGGATCTGTGCTGCGGTGGTCATGCTTGCCCTTCCGCAGCCTTGAGGCCATCGACCAGCTGGTCGAGCTTGTCGTTGTCCATGAAGCTGCACATGGTGCGGTCGTTGACCAGCATCACGGGCGCGTCGGCACAAGCACCCAGGCACTCGCATTGCTGCAGCGTGAACAGGCCGTCCGGCGTGGTCCCGCCCATAGTCACGCCGAGCTTCTTCTCGAGGTGGTGCAACGCCTTCTGGCCGTCGCGCAGCTGGCAAGGCAGGTTCGTACACACGTTGAGCTTGTACTTGCCGGTAGGCTGCTGGTTGTACATGTTGTAGAACGTGGTGACTTCGTGCACCGCGATCTGGGCCATGCCCAGGTATTCGGCGATCACGGCCTCGCTCTCGACGCTGACCCAGCCCTGCTCCTGCTGCACGATGGACAGGCAGGCCATCACTGCAGACTGCGCTTGCTCGGGCGGGTACTTGGCCACTTCGCGCGCAAAGCGCGCCAGCGTGGCCTCGGTGATCTTGGTATTGCTGCTGCTCATCGGTCGATCTCCCCGAACACGATATCCATGGTGCCGATGATGGCCACGGCGTCGGCGATCATGTGGCCGCGCGCCATTTCATCGAGAGTGGCCAGGTGCGCAAAGCCGGGCGCACGGATCTTCAGGCGGTAGGGCTTGTTGGCGCCGTCGCTGACCAGGTAGATGCCGAACTCGCCCTTGGGATGCTCGACAGCGGCATAGGCCTCGCCTTCTGGCACGTGGAAACCTTCGGTGAAGAGCTTGAAATGGTGGATCAGCTCCTCCATGTTCGACTTCATGGATTCACGATCGGGCGCAGCCACCTTGTGGTTGTCGGTAATGACAGGACCCGGATTGGCGCGCAGCCAGTTCACGCACTGCTTGATGATGCGGTTGGACTCGCGCATCTCCTGCACGCGCACGAGGTAGCGGTCATAGCAATCACCCGTCTTGCCGACTGGCACGTCGAAGTCCATGCGATCGTAGACGTCGTAGGGCTGCGTCTTGCGCAGGTCCCATGCAATGCCGGAGCCCCGCAGCATGGGGCCGGTCATGCCCAGATTCAGTGCACGCTCGGGGGGCACCACGCCGATGCCCACGGTGCGCTGCTTCCAGATACGGTTGTCAGTGAGCAGGGTTTCGTACTCGTCCACACAGGCCGGGAAGCGCTGCGTAAAGTCGTCGATAAAGTCGAGCATGGAACCTTGGCGGTTCTGGTTCATGGCCTCGAGGGCCTTGGCGTTCTTGATCTTGCTGACCTTGTACTGCGGCATGGAATCCGGCAGGTCGCGGTAGACGCCACCCGGACGGAAGTACGCCGCGTGCATGCGCGCGCCGGAGACGGCTTCGTACATGTCGAACAGGTCTTCGCGCTCGCGGAAGGTGTAGATCAGGATGGTGGAACTGCCGCAGTCGTTGCCGTGCGAACCAAGCCACATCAGGTGGTTCAGCAGGCGCGTGATTTCGGAGAACATCACACGGATGTACTGGGCGCGGATAGGCACTTCCAGGCCCAGCAGCTTTTCGATGGCCAGGCAGTAGGCGTGCTCGTTGCACATCATGGACACGTAGTCCAGACGGTCCATGTAGGGCAGCGACTGGATGTAGGTCTTGTGCTCGGCCAGCTTCTCCGTGGCACGGTGCAGGAGGCCGATGTGCGGGTCAGCGCGCTGGACGACTTCGCCGTCGAGCTCGAGCACCAGACGCAACACGCCGTGCGCGGCAGGGTGCTGCGGCCCGAAGTTGAGGGAATAGTTTTTGATTTCAGCCATGGTGGATCACGTGGGACGCAGGGCGCCTTAGTGCAGGCCTCCGTACTTGTCTTCGCGGATGATGCGCGGCGTGATCTCGCGCGGCTCGATCGACACCGGCTCGTAGACCACCCGGCGCTGCTCTGCGTCGTAGCGCATCTCGACATTGCCGGACAGCGGGAAGTCCTTGCGGAAGGGATGGCCGATGAAGCCGTAGTCGGTCAGGATGCGGCGCAGGTCGTTGTGGCCGTCGAACACGATGCCAAACAAGTCAAACGCCTCACGCTCATACCAGTTGGCCGAGTTCCACAGATCAGCAACCGAAGCCACCACCGGGAAGTCGTCGTCGGCACAGAACACCTTGACGCGCACACGCTGATTCAGACTCACGGACAACAGGTGCGACACCACGCAATAGCGCGCCCCCTCGTTCACCGCATCGGCATATGCAGAATAGTCCACTCCGCACAAATCAATCAGTTGTTCGAAACGACAACCCTCTGCATCGCGCAGCAAGCGCATGGCTTCCAGGTAGTCGGCAGCAGAAACCACCAAGGTGACCTCATCCAAAGCCACCGTGATCTGGCGCACCTTTGCACCCAGCGCCGCAGCAATGTTGTCTTTGAGTTTTTCGGGGCGAATGGCAACAGCAGTCATCATCAACCCTTCAGACGCGCGCAATGGTATTGGTACGACGAATCTTCTGCTGCAGCTGAATGATCCCGTAGATCAGCGCCTCCGCGGTGGGAGGGCAGCCTGGGACATACACATCCACAGGCACGATACGGTCACAGCCGCGCACCACAGAGTAGCTGTAATGGTAATAACCACCACCATTGGCACACGATCCCATAGACAGAACCCAACGTGGTTCGGACATCTGGTCGTACACCTTGCGCAGCGCGGGTGCCATCTTGTTGCACAGCGTGCCAGCAACAATCATCAGATCCGACTGACGAGGACTGGCACGAAACACCTCCGCACCAAAGCGCCCGATGTCATAGCGCGCTGCAGCAGCATGCATCATTTCAACGGCACAGCACGCCAGGCCAAATGTCATCGGCCACAGGGAACCGGTCTTGGCCCAATTCACCACGGAGTCATAGCTCGTGGTGATGAAGCCTTCCTTCATCACGCCTTCAATCATTGCATCATCCTTGTTGAGGCTCGCTCACTCCCAATCCAGGGCACCCTTTTTCCACTCGTAGGCAAAACCCACAACCAGGATGGCCAGGAAAATCACGACCGCCACAAAACCAGCGATCCCAACCTCATGCAGCGTCACCGCCCACGGGAAAAGAAACGCGATTTCGAGATCGAACAGAATGAAGAGAATGGCCACGAGGTAGTAGCGCACATCAAACTTCATGCGCGCATCCTCGAAGGCTTCAAAGCCACATTCGTAGGGAGAGTTCTTTGCGGCATCCGGGCGGTTGGGGCCCAGTATGTAGCCGAGTGCAAGGGGGACAACGCCTACGGCGATGCCGACCAAGATGAACAAAAGGACGGGGAGGTACTGATCGAGGTTCATCTTGAGGATGTGCTCACCGCTGTGGCCTTGCCCGTCAGGACCCAAGCCGGGTCATGCAGGCAGGCCTTTGTTTTGGTGCCGTCGGCGAGACTCGAACTCGCACAGCTTTCGCCACTACCCCCTCAAGATAGCGTGTCTACCAATTTCACCACGACGGCTGATTTTTGCATCTGGATGGCATGAGGAACCTTGCGGTTTTGGCTTTCCAGACAATCCAGAATTCTACTCCGGAAAAACCCTGCTCCGGCTTCCGGAACCCAATTTAGTGCAGATTATTTGGTGGGGATCTGAGCAGCACCCGATGCAGGCACCGCAGGTGCCACTGAGGCGTCCGACGCCGATCCGGCGGGTACGGCTGCGGCCGGAGTTTCCAACACACTACCCGAACTGGTAGGACGCGCATTGCCAAAGTAAGCCAAGGCCAGCGTTGCCACAAAAAATACCGCAGCCAGTACCGCCGTGGTGCGCGACAGGAAGTTGGCACTACCGCTGGCACCAAACAAACTCCCGGAACTGCCACTGCCAAACGCCGCCCCCATGTCAGCACCCTTGCCGTGCTGAATCAGGATCAAGCCAATCATCCCCAAAGCCGTCAGCATCTGTACAGCCAAAACCACATTCACGATCACGTTCATTCTCTGTTCACTCCTGATTGAATAGTTTGAAGGGCCGCCTCAAGAGGCGGCCGCAATAATTTGTAGGAAATCGGACACCTTCAACGATGCGCCCCCGACAAGGCCGCCATCGATGTCCGGCTGGGCAAGCAGTTGGGCCGCATTGGCCGCATTCATGCTGCCGCCATAAAGCAGGCGGATCCGATCAGCATGCTCGCTGGCCGCTGACAGTTGAGAGCGCAGCACAGCATGCACTTCCTGCGCCTGCTCGGGCGACGCGGTACGGCCAGTGCCAATGGCCCAGACCGGCTCGTACGCCACCACCACTTCGCTGATGCAGTGCCCATTGAGGTGAATCACCGCTGCCAACTGGCGCTTGACCACAGCCTCGGTCTGGCCTGTTTCACGCTCCTGCAGCGTTTCACCCACACAGACGATGGGTGTGATGCCCGCCGCCAATGCGCGCTGGGCCTTCTCGGCGACCACCACATCGGTCTCACCATGGTATTGGCGGCGCTCTGAATGCCCCACCAACACGTAGCGCACACCCAAGTCCTTCAACATGGAGGCCGACACCTCACCGGTGTATGCCCCGACCTCGTGCGGCGATACATCCTGGGCAGCCACAGCCACCACAGATCCAGCCGTGAAAGCCTGCACCTGCGCTATGTAAGGCGCCGGCACAGCAACGGCCACATCACAAACCGCGTCAGCCAACCCCGCCATGATGCCTTTCAGCAAAGCATCGTTGGCAACCAGGCTGCCGTTCATCTTCCAGTTGCCTGCGATGAGTTTTTTCTTGCTTTTCATGATCACCACGTCAAAACAATTTTGCCAATGTGCTGATTCGACTCCATCAGCGCATGGGCCTTGGCAGCCTCTGCCACCACAAACGTGCTGTGGATGACTGGCCGCACACGCCCCGCCACCAGCAGAGGCCACACATGCTCTCGCAGTGCACGAGCAATGGCCCCCTTGAATGCCACAGAGCGCGGGCGCAAGGTAGACCCAGTGATGGTCAACCGTCTGCGCAGCACCAGCCCCGCGTTGAAATCGCTCTTGACCCCACCCTGCACCGCAATGATGACAAGGCGGCCATCTTCAGCCAGACACTCCACCTCGCGTGCCACATAGTCCCCGGCAACCATATCCAGCACCACGTCCACGCCTTTGCCTTGTGTGATGCGCTTGGTTTCTGCCACAAAGTCCTGTGACTTGTAATGGATGGCATGGTGGGCACCCAACTGCAGACATGCGGCGCATTTCTCGTCGCTGCCCGCCGTCGCAATGACCGTCGCGCCAAAGGCGTGTGCCAGTTGCACAGCAGTCACACCAATACCGCTGGTGCCACCTTGCACAAGCAGGCTTTCTCCCGCCTGCAGGCGCCCCCGGTCGAACACGTTGCTCCACACGGTGAAGAACGTCTCCGGCAGCGAGGCCGCCTCCACGTCGCTGAAGCCCTCAGGCACCGGCAAACACTGCAAGGCCGGTGCCACACACCACTCAGCATAGCCACCACCCGCCACCAGCGCACAAACGCGGTCGCCCACCCGAATGCCCGCCTCGGCCATGGCCAAAGCGTCACCCGACTCCACCACCCCCGCAACCTCCAGGCCCGGCAGATCCGAGGTGCCCGGCGGTGGGGCATAGTGCCCCATCCGCTGGAGCACATCGGGGCGGTTGATGCCACTGGCAGCAACGCGAATCAGCAACTCACCAATGCCCGGTTGCGGCACGGGCCGCTCACCCAGGCGCAACACTTCAGGCCCACCAAAGGATGTGATCTCGACTGCGCGCATGTTGCGACTCCTCGGAGAATTAGGTATTTGAGTGATTTTGGCCGGTAGCGCTCAATCTAAAAGCGCAAGCAGCTACAAAATCAATAGCAAATAACCCAATCAACCGACGATCTGCCCGGAACCGTTTTCCGAAGGCTGCGATTGCTGTTGCTGGTCCGCTGGCTGACGACCACCGTCACGGCCGTGGTCGCGGCGTGGCTCACGATCACCGCGCTCGGCAGGCGCAGGGCGATCACTACCGCCGGCGGGGCGCTCGGCCAGCACCTTCATCGATAGCTTGACGCGACCCTTTTCATCAGTCTCCATGACCTTGACCTTCACGATCTGGCCCTCGGTAAGGTAGTCACCCACACGCTCGACACGCTCGTGAGCAATCTGGCTGATGTGCAGCAGGCCGTCCTTGCCGGGGAGCAGGTTGATCAATGCACCGAAGTCCAGGATTTTCGTCACAGGGCCTTCGTAGATCTTGCCGATCTCGACTTCAGCCGTGATCTGCTCGATGCGCTTCTTGGCTTCGTCGGCCTTGGCCGCATCGGTCGCGGCGATGGTGATCGTGCCGTCTTCCTCGATGTTGATCTGGCAGCCAGTTTCTTCGGTCAGCGCACGGATCACGGCGCCGCCCTTGCCGATCACGTCACGGATCTTCTCGGGGTTGATCTTCATCGTGTAGAGCTTGGGCGCGAAGTTCGACACCTCGGTCTTGGCTTCGCCCATGGCCTCTTGCATCTTGCCCAGAATGTGCATGCGCGCTTCCTTGGCCTGGGCCAGGGCAACTTGCATGATTTCCTTGGTGATGCCCTGGATCTTGATGTCCATCTGCAGGGCCGTGATGCCACCCGTGGTACCGGCCACCTTGAAGTCCATGTCACCCAAATGATCTTCGTCACCCAGGATGTCGGTCAGCACAGCAAAGCGGTTGGCATCCTTGATCAGGCCCATGGCGATACCCGCCACGTGCGCCTTCATGGGCACACCCGCATCCATCAGCGACAGGCAGCCACCACACACCGAAGCCATCGACGACGAGCCGTTGGATTCCGTGATTTCGGACACCACACGCATGGTGTAGGGGAATTCTTCCTTCGTCGGCAGCACGGCAATCAGAGCGCGCTTGGCCAGACGGCCGTGGCCGATTTCACGGCGCTTGGTCGAACCCATGCGACCCACTTCGCCGGTGGCAAAGGGAGGCATGTTGTAGTGCATCATGAAGCGGTCTTCGTACTCGCCAGCCAGCGCATCGATGCGCTGGGCATCGCGCTCCGTGCCCAGCGTGGTCACCACCAGCGCCTGGGTTTCGCCGCGCGTGAACAACGAAGAACCGTGGGCACGGGGCAGCACGCTGCCGCGGATCTCAATGGGGCGCACGGTGCGTGTATCACGGCCATCGATGCGGGGCTCGCCGGCCAGGATCTGGCTGCGCACGATGCCGGCTTCGATGTCGAACAACATGCCTTCAACCTTGACAGCGTCGAATTCGACACCATCGGCCTTCAGCGCAGCCATCACAGCAGCGTAGGCTTCGCGGCAAGCTTGGGTACGGGCTTGCTTGTTACGGATCTGGTAGGCAGCGCGCAGCTTGTCGTCAGCCAGTGCCACCACCTTGGCGATGAGGGCTTCGTCCTTGGCGGGGGCTTCCCACTGCCACACGGGCTTGCCGGCGTCACGCACCAGTTCGTGGATGGCGTTGATGGCCACATTGCCTTGCTCATGGCCAAACACCACGGCGCCGAGCATGATTTCTTCAGACAGCTGCTGAGCTTCGGATTCGACCATCAGTACAGCAGCTTCGGTACCAGCCACCACCAGATCCATCTGCGAGTTCTTGCGCGCAGTCTGGCCGGGGTTCAGCACGTATTCGCCGTTGATGTAGCCCACACGCGCGGCGCCGATGGGGCCATTGAACGGGATGCCGGAGATGGCCAGGGCTGCACTGGTGGCAATCAAAGCGGCGATGTCAGCGTCCACTTCGGGGTTCAGCGACACCGTGTGAATCACCACGTGCACTTCGTTGAAGAAACCTTCAGGGAACAGCGGACGGATCGGACGGTCGATCAGGCGGCTGGTCAGGGTTTCGTGCTCGCTGGGCTTGGCTTCGCGCTTGAAGAAGCTGCCGGGGATCTTGCCTGCGGCGTACGTCTTCTCGATATAGTCCACCGTCAGGGGGAAGAAGTCCTGGCCGGGCTTGGCACCCTTGGAGGCAACCACGGTGGCCAGCACCACGGTGTCGTCAATATTCACCAGCACGGCGCCGGAGGCCTGGCGGGCGATTTCGCCCGTTTCCATGATGACGGTCTTGTCACCCCATTGGAAGGTCTTGGTGACTTTGTTGAAAATGCTCATGTTCAGCTCCTGTTTTAATAGCTGGTAGCGCGCTACCAGATTGTTCTGGAGGGCAATTCAGAACACGATGCCATTCCAGTGAAACTGCCTGCCAGCGCGTGGCAACAACCCCATTGGAATGACACAGCTTCGCTCTGTTTTGCAGCTCCGAAGTAAAAAACGCCTGAGCTAGCGGACTAACCCAGGCGTTTTCGCATGCAATGAAAATTACTTGCGCAGACCCAATTTGGCGATCAGCGCGGTGTAACGGTCAGCGTCCTTGGCCTTCAGGTAGTCCAGCAGCTTGCGACGACGGCTCACCATGCGCAGCAGGCCACGGCGACCATGGTGGTCCTTGGCATGCGTCTTGAAGTGGGGGGTCAGTTCGTTGATGCGGGCGGTCAGCAGGGCCACTTGCACTTCTGGGCTACCAGTGTCATTGGCAGCACGGGCGTTCGCCTTGACGACTTCGGCCTTGATGGAGGATGCGATCATTGTTTTTCCTTGAATGAGGCCCGCAAAGCTAGCTGGGCCGTGATTTTTACTTGCGCCAGCAACTGGAAGGGCCACAGGCGTGCGTCTTGCACCATGCAAAACCCTTCGATTATAGCCCAGCAGCATTTGAACCTTGCCAAGCGCCACCTGATCCTGAAACACTACAGCTTATTCAATCGCCTCAAACCGGAAACCCATGATGCAAATCAAGGCCTCCTCACCACACACTCCTGTCCACATCCTGCGCCAGGGCATACGCGGCTTGCTGGCCGCAAGCATCGCGCTAGGACTGCTCACGGGCACAAGCTCCACACAGGCCAAACGCCCAATAAGCAATGACACACCCGCATCAAAAACTTCTCCCAAGAAGAAAAACGTGAACAAGGTCACGTATCAACGCAGCACCTCCGAAGAGACAGCAGCCGAACGTGATCGCCGCATGCTCCGGGAGTGCCGAGGCTTACACAATGCGGGAGCCTGCAGGGGCTACACACGGAGCTAGCCACATACAGGCAGATATAGCAGGAAAGAGCATCCCTTCACCGAACGGACCATTCGACGCGCAGGGAGACCTCACACTCTAGCGACAGTCCCTCTCTAGCACCCAGCCATTGACAAACTTCGTGAAGGAACCGCACAAAGAGGGCTGCCAAACCGCCATTGGTCGAACAATGTGCACCGTCTATCGACAACACTTAGCAACATCCCCCACACCAACTTAGCATCGTCACATGCGAAATACACAGATGCCCATCCAGTCAGGGCCCGCACTCTCATTCAATTTTCACCCTGAAACTGAGCAGGGCTTTACCATGATTGAGCTCATGGTAGTAGTCGCTATTACCGCCATTCTCGCTGCTTTAGCCGCACCTAGTTTCACGCCAATAATTGAACGCTGGAGAGTGCGCCAATCGGTGGAGGAAATGACTTCGGGCTTGTACTTCGCAAGATCAGAAGCCATAAAGCGAGGCGGGGGGGTGGTGATGGTGAAATTACCAAATTCGGGAGCATGTTCTTTAGCTGGTACGAATGAAGACTGGGGTTGTGGCTGGACCGTTTTTGCAGACACTAACGGCAATGGAACTCAAAATGCAGGCGAACCTACCTTGCAAACAACCCCACTTCCCGCCAACACGAATATTGTGCTTCCAAGCAATGGTGGAAAAATTACTGTGGACAGATGGGGGGCATTTAACGGCATCAGTGCAACGGCAGTAAGGCTTACTCCTGTAGGTAAGACGATAAGCGATCCAGCATCAGCTGCCATTTGCGTTTCATCTGGCGGCCGGATCAGGACCGTAGCCGGCTCCGGTATATGCTAATACCAAATACTTTACCCAATGAAAAACAAACAAATTCTCAAACAACAAGGCTTTAGCCTGATGGAATCTCTTGTGTCCATTGTGATTATGGCACTTGGAATTCTCGGCATTCTTGGCGTGCAAATGCGAACTTTAGCAGATACGCAAAATGGGGTGCGCAGGGCACAAGCCATTCGATTAATTGAGAATCTTAGCGAAAAGATAAAAGTCAATCCAAACCCTTTAGCCGCCACCGTTCTTGCCACCTACCAAGTTTCTACGCCCGGCCCCATGGCGACTCCACCCGCCTGTACAGCAGCCTGCACGCCTGCGCAATTGGCACAACACGATATCGCAAATTGGAAACAGCAAGTAATAAACACCTTACCAGCAGGTGATGCGGTGGTTTTTGTCGCCGATGACGAAACCGATCCAAACAATCGAAAACAACTCGGAATTCTGGTTAGTTGGCAGCAAAAAGAGAAAGAAACAACTGGCAGCTTTATTACACCTTTTATTACATCCAATAGTGGAGCAATTTCTGGTCCGATTTCGGCAGTTAGCTGCCCAGTCAATAAAATATGCCATCTGCAATACATTCAAGTGGTCGGTCGGTGTCAGCAAGATATCTCTGGGGGACCAGTTGCGTTAATGACATGGTGCCCATATGCACGCTCTGAGCTTCCTTAGGATTTTCAAATGTCGACACACGGTAAACAAGCGACATTTCGGCAAATAAATATGCTACACAGAAGATACTCTCAGCAAACTGGCGCCACATTAATTGAATTGATGGTGGGGATCGCTATTGGTTTGCTAACCATTGCAGTTGCCATTGGTGCGCTTATGGTGTCCCGAGGCGTGTCCACTGCTGTCAGCGACACAACGGGATTGCAAGAGCAAGCAAGTTATGCATTCCGAATTATTGGACAACAGCTCAGACAGGCTGGTTCGATTCGATTGGATTTGGCATCGAATAAACCAGAGGGCGCCGCCATCGATGCAGAGGACATAGTTGCATTTGAAACCATTTTTGACTCACTCAATAACACAGTAAATGGCCTGGACACGCCCACTACCCTGACACTGGGGGCGCAAGCTTTTAATGAGCCAAGTTTTCAAGATGCCACGGACCCTCAATTAAACAGAGACTGCTTGCGCCAAAAGGCCCCCCTCGTGGCGGGGAATGGAAATATTAGCAGCAGCTTTACCCTTAGTGGTGCAGACCTCATGTGCCAGGGTTCCTCAGGCCCAGCCCAGCCTATTATTAAAAATGTATCGAATTTTCAGGTGACGTATCTTATTCAAGAAAGTGCATTCTTGGGTACACCGACGATTCGGCGAGCGAATGCCGCGACTGCAGCTACTGATTGGACTAGAGTTTTCGGCGTTGAGGTGTGCCTCGACCTGATGGGGGACGAGCGTATTGATACGAAAGGCGCTGCTGCCTTGGATGCCCAATATACTAACTGCGCCGGGAATCTCGCCTCCTACGGAAACCGAACGCATATGGTTTTCCGCAATACGTATCAGTTGCGCGGACAAGGTCGAATTTAAAACAATATAACCATGAAACCCATTTCACTCATGCCGCAGCAAAGAGGCGTTTCGCTTTTTGTTGTGATTGTTATCGTCCTTCTCTCCACATTGCTTTCATTGTGGGCATCTCGCTCCGCGCTTTTTAATGAGCTTATTGTTGGTAATGACGCTGACTACCAGCGTGCATTTGAAGCCGCGCAAGCCCTCATCCAAGATGCCGAGTTCGATGTGAGAGGAACCCGGCCCGACGGAACTGCATGTGTTCCCACCGCGGGTGTACCCGCCATTTGCCGTGTTCCAGACCCCAGCAATACCGTCTGGTTTCCCAACGAAGATAAGGAAACTACCGATCTATATTATCAGTTGGGCACTGTGTCTACGGGCTGTATTAATGGAATATGCTTAAAACAGACCGGCAACCAGGATTTCTGGGCAGACAGCGCTACGCTTACCAGCATGCTTCCCAGTGGGGCGCGCTATGGTCAATATACAGGCGCCCAAAAGGGAGTCCTAAGTAATACCATACTAAATGATACCACCGCTGGTCGGGGCGGATGGTACTGGATTGAGGTTATGCGATATGACCCATCAGCCGGTAACGCCGACATTATTACAACTGGTTCAAATACAAATTTAGCTCTAAACATTGTTCCCAGAGTTGTTTACCGCATCACCGCAATAGCCCGTGGACTTAAACCCGGAACTCAAGTGGTTTTGCAAACTACATTTGTAAGACAAAAAAAGAAAGATTGATGAGATCTCATCTTTGATTAATTATAAATGCCGGAGCATATATATGAAAACACCTACCCATCTTCAAAAAACGGTGCTGAGTATCCTCATCACCAGTATCATATTTCCAAATTTCGCCTTTGGCGCATCTTTGAATCTTGCGCAATATCCCGCAGGCACAGCAAGCACCCTGCCAGCACCTAATGTTATTGTTAGTGTAGACAACTCAGGCAGTATGGGTGCTGCCGGTATGCTCGCGTTGCGAAATGCACTCACGACAGCCTTTGCGCCAGGCGTTATGCCTGACGGCGCCATTCGACTCGCATATCAGTCCATGTGGCGATGCAATACCATTCCCAGCATTCATGCAGACTGTGCCGTAGGGGGAGTTGCCAACAACACCATGCGGGAATTGACTGGCCCTGTCACGCCGACAGACCCCAGCCACAGAGGCCAATTTTATCGTTGGATTGCAACCTTAGCAGCCGATGCAGGTACCCCTACCCACCAGATGATGTACAACGCTGGAGAGTATCTTAAAACAACCGGTGCAAATAGTCCGTGGAATGCTACACCTGGCACTGCGGACGCAGCACCGGAAACTTGCAGGCGTTCTTACAACATCTTGATGACCGATGGTGGCTGGAACAACTACGACAACACCACTCAAAACCTCATTAATGCTGCAGCCATTGGCAATGTAGACGGCACAGCGAAGACATTTCCGGACGGTACAGTATATTCACCAACTTCCGACGAAACCCGTATTTATCAGGATGCCTTTGGTGATTTTGGAACCTCACCACGCAAACCCACGTTATCTGACATGGCGTTTCACTATTGGTCCCAAGATTTGCAGCCTGGCATTACAAATAATTTGTCGCCACAAATAAAAAAGGCGGGTGCAGAGACTTTTTTTGATGGTGCTACATCCCAAACCGTTTCTGAATACTGGAATCCAAAGAACAATCCTGCTACCTGGCAACACATGCAGACGTATACAATTGGCTTCAATGCAGCCGCCAATTGGCCAAGCACTGGAACTAATCCTTTGTTTAGTGTTGCGGATGGAATGTACGGGGGTGATTTTTCCAGGGCAATTGTTGGGACGAGAGCTTGGAGAAATACAGTAGAAGTCGGACTGGGTGACTCCCAACGCCAGGAAGATATCTGGCATATGGCCATCAATAGCCGTGGGAAATTTTATCCAGCTACTAATGCTGCCGCTCTTACAGCTGCGTTTCAAGACATCTTGAATGTCATCATCGCAGACAATAGCAAGCCCATCACCACCGCAGCTGGTTCAGCAACGACCGTGGCCCGCTCGGATGCTGGTGTATTCAAAGCTGGATATGACGCCGCCAAATGGACTGGTTATGTGAGATCAGACAAAGTTGCTGCAGTCACGGGCACTGAAACCGCAAATCCAGGATGGGGTATTAATGTAGGAGCATTGGCACCAGCCGACAGAGTGACCACGGCCCAAAAGCTGGATGCTTTGTCAACTGTTTCCAATCGGGTAATTTATACCACCAACGATGTTACAAATTCGGGTGTAACGTTTGAATGGGATCTCGCAAACACTAAGCTCAGCGCCACACAAAAGCTGATGCTCGATGCTGGGTCCCTGGGCGAAAATCGCGTGAATTTCATTCGAGGAGACAGAACCAAGGAAGGTGCCACCGTGACTGAGCCTTTCAGGGTAAGAGGTTCTCGTCAAGGTGACATCGTTAATTCGAGTATTTGGTATACCCCAGCACCAGTTAGCAATTTTACTTTCTCCGGATACAAGTCATTTTCCAGCACTAATAGAAAACGCATTCCCATGATTTATGTGGGTGGCAACGATGGTATGCTTCATGGATTTTCCGCACTTGACGGAGAAGAGAAGCTGGCCTACATTCCAAAAGGAGTTATTAAGGAGCTAACTCAACTATCCGACCCAGGTTACTCTCATCGCTATTATGTAGACGGATCGCCATTTACGGGCGATGCAAACGTCGCAGGTCCTATTGCAGGCATTCCAGATTGGCGTACTCTTTTAGTGGGGACGCTTGCGGCCGGCGGCAAGGGTTATTTTATTCTTGACGTCACCAAGCCTGGTACAACAGATGGATTAATTCCATCAGATTTCACCAACAATTCGGCTGGCGCCACAGTTACGGTACAAATGGACAAAACAATCCATCCAGCTGATGTACTGTTGCCCACCGCAGAAGAGGCGGATATTGGTCACATTTTTGCCGCCCCAGTTGTTGACCCATCTAACCCATACGTTCCCACCCAAATGGTGAAGTTGAATGATGATAGGTGGGCCGTCATTTTGGGCAATGGGTACAATAGCACCAACGAACGCCCCGTACTGCTGATTCAATATCTTGACGGAGCAAAGGAACTCAAGAGAATCAGTGCTGCCGCCGTTGGAAGCGCACAGGCTGTGCAAAATGGACTCTCTGCACCTCGAATGGTTGATCTTAATAGCGACGGAAAACCAGATATCGTATATGCAGGCGATCTTCGAGGCAACATGTGGAAATTTGACATTTCCAGCACAGCACCCACCTCTTGGGGCGTAGCACTGAGTGGTTCTCCTCTTTACTCCGCAAAGGATGGCACCGGAAATATCCAGCCTATTACTGCCCCACCCACAGTGAAGGTAAATGACCGCGGCGCTGGCGGCATGATGGTCGCCTTCGGTACGGGACGCAGTATCACTCTGGCAGATCGAACGGATGTATCTTCACAGACCTTCTATTCCATTTTGGATAGCACAAAATACAAGAATAGTAGCGGTGGCGTAATATCTGTGGACCCAGCATTTCCCGGAGCTTCTGTCGCAGGCCGCACTTCCTTAGTGGCTCAAACGGTGGTCAGTTCGGCTAGCGGATCTGGCGTATATGCCGGTAATACATTTTCATCAATGTCGCAAAACATTGTCGCCTACACAGGTCCTTCAGCGAAAAAAGGATGGTATTTTGATTTACCTGTATCCGGAGAACGCCTCCTGAAGCCTGCTTATTTTTACGACGGAAGCAATAATCTAGAAGTTCTTTCACAAGTTCCCGCCTCTAGCGCCCTGATCGGTGGGCCTACTTGCAGCCCCAACCCGCAAGCGGAAAAACAGTACAGAACCTTCTTGAACATCATGGATGGTCGCTCCCCCAGCGTTCAGTTGCTTGATAAAAACGGGGATGGCTATTATAATTCGGGTGATGCTATTTCTGGAGTTTTGACAGCGCGAATGAACACCACTGCTGGTTCGAAAACTAATATCTACTTGCCCAATAAAGTTTTAGTGAAAGGTGAAGCAGGTCAAGCTGGAGGTGGAGGATCTCCACCACTTTCGAAGGATGACCAAATGAGACTAATGCCAGAACAGCCTTTGCGACCAAGCTGGCGGCAGGTTCAGTAATTCATCTGGATTACCAATATGAAAAAAAATAGTCACGGATTTACGCTTATTGAAGTAATGATAGTGGTTGCAATTATTGGCATTCTTACCGCTATCGCGCTCCCAAGCTACAGGGAATACTTGGCCCGTGGCCGGAGGGCTGAAGCTCGAGCCGGACTTCTTCAAGCGGCCCAATGGTTAGAGCGAGCCTCTACCGCTACGGGGCAATATCCTGCAACCGCGGCCTTTCCTCCAACATTGTCTGCAGTTCCTTCCGGCGGGTACGTAATATCCCTAGTCTCACCTGTGGGGGGGATCGCGGGCACATTCACACTTACGGCCACTCGTGCCGCTCCCCAGTTGAATGATCCTTGTGGGAACTACTCCCTAAACCAGGCTGGAGTGCGCGATGCAACACCTCTGTCTGGCGGAAGAACGGTTGAAGATTGCTGGAATCGATAGACCAGTTGTCTGACGAGATGATTGCTACCATTCGGGGACTATGAAATTTGCCCTGAAACCGGATCTTGATAAAGCGCTTGGGCTCGCCACCCAGGCGCTTTTTGTTTCCAACCCCAACCCTCGCGTTGGTTGCGTACTTGTAGCGCCGAATGGTCACGTGATAGGCCAGGGCTTCACGCAACGCGCAGGCGGCCCTCACGCAGAAGTCATGGCCCTGCGCGACGTTGCCGACAAGGGACTTGATGCGAGAGGAGCAACGGCCTATGTGACATTGGAGCCGTGCTCCCACCACGGGCGAACCGGCCCCTGTTGCGATGCACTGATTCAGGCGGGGATCGCCAAAGTGGTTGCCTCCATTGCCGACCCCAATCCGCTGGTGGCGGGGCATGGTTTTGATCGGCTGCGTGCAGCAGGCGTGGAGGTCGTGGTCGGCCCGGGGGCTGAAGAATCCCGAGACCTCAACATTGGTTTTTTCAGCCGCATGATCCGGGGCACGCCCTGGGTTCGGCTGAAAGTTGCAAGCTCTCTGGACGGCACCACCGCCCTCAACAATGGCGCCAGCCAGTGGATTACGTCTCGTGCGGCACGGGCAGATGGACATGCGTGGAGGGCCAGGGCATGCGCTATCTTGACGGGTATCGGCACCGTGTTGGATGACAACCCTCGGCTTGACGTCCGCGAAGTGCCTACGCCACGCCAACCCCATGTGGTGGTGGTGGACAGCCAGCTGCAGCTGCCCACGGATGCCAATCTTTTGATGGATGGGCGTGACTGCTTGGTCTACACGGCCTCCGCAAACGAAGCCAAGAAGGCGGCCTTGCAAGCCCGTGGGGCAACCGTGATCCATTTGCCCAATGCGAACGGCAAAGTCGATCTTTCGGCAATGCTCCGGGACCTTGGCACAAGGGGCATCAACGAGCTGCATGTAGAGGCCGGGCACAAGCTCAATGGCTCTCTGGTCCGAGAAGGTCTGGTCGATGAGCTGTTGCTGTACCTGGCACCACGGCTTTTGGGTACGGGGCGTGGCATTGCAGACTTTGGCCCACTGACAGCCTTGGCCGATGGCCTGGCGCTGGAATTCAAATCCGTAGACACCCTGGGGGCGGATCTGCGCATTGTGGCCCGCGTGCAGGGGCGCGATAGCTTCTAGAGTTCTGATAGAGCCCTACCTACCAATCACCGCCTGTGGATGGACTGGTGAGTCGGGGTTGGCGCTAGTCAAAAGATGGCAATGGTCTGGCGTCACAGCCTCACTGGGCGCGTTCAAAAAGAACCTGCGCCCCCTCTTGCACTATCTCCTTTCACCGGTTCAGCATGCGCGGCCATGCAGCGACCGAGCAATTCCACACCACGCAGTTTGGGTTGGTTTCGCACTGGGGGACAGAGATAGAAAGAAAAAAAACCCGCTCAATCGCTATTATTTTTATAGCAATAAAATTTTACCCACTAAGCGCTAGAGCTCTGTTTGTTTCAGAACTGGAGTTTGCAGCAAGGCCCCTGCGTCCTGCGTCCCACCACACGCGGATTGCACGCTCCCACACCAGGCACTTGGCGAGCCCATACCCAGTTCGCGCCAATGCACCCCACATTTCGCCCCGCCACACCAAAACGGTGCAAAACAACGCACCATCGTCTGGCGCGGTTTTTGCTTCAATTTGGTGCAAATCTGGTGAATAGGTTTAAAACGCACCAGAACAGATCAACCAATCGCGCGAGGATGTTATGGAAGCACTCAAACAGGGCACAGATGCCCTGTTCATTCTTCTGGGGGCCATCATGGTGCTGGCCATGCATGCAGGGTTTGCCTTTCTGGAACTGGGCACGGTTCGCAAAAAAAACCAGGTGAATGCGCTGGTCAAGATCCTGGTGGATTTCTCGGTGTCCACCGTGGTGTATTTCGTGGTCGGCTACAGCGTGGCGTACGGAACGCACTTCTTCGTGGGTGCGGAATCGTTGACGCAGCAAAACGGTTATGCGCTGGTCAAGTTCTTCTTCTTGCTCACCTTTGCGGCAGCCATTCCGGCGATTGTGTCGGGCGGGATCGCGGAGCGGGCCAAGTTCTGGCCCCAGTTGATAGCCACGGCGGTCATTGTGGGGTTTGTGTATCCGTTCTTTGAAGGCATTGCCTGGAACCAGCACTTTGGAGTGCAGGCCTGGATCAAGGGACTGACGGGCGAAGAGTTCCACGACTTTGCGGGCTCCATCGTCGTGCATGCCATGGGCGGGTGGATCGCCCTGCCCGCCGTGATCCTGCTGGGCTCGCGCGCCAACCGCTACCGCAAGGACGGTGCGATCTCTGCACACCCGCCGTCCAACATCCCCTTCCTCGCGCTGGGTGCCTGGGTGCTGGTGGTGGGCTGGTTTGGGTTCAATGTGATGAGCGCACAGACCGTGGACAAGCTCTCCGGCCTGGTGGCCGTCAATTCGTTGATGGCCATGGTGGGCGGCACGCTGGCTGCCTTGGTGTTGGGCAAGAACGATCCTGGCTTTGTGCACAACGGCCCGTTGGCCGGGCTGGTGGCCGTGTGCGCGGGCTCTGACCTGATGCACCCGCTGGGCGCGCTGGTGGTAGGCGCCGTGGCGGGGGCCATCTTTGTGGTGATGTTCACGCTCACGCAGAACCGCTGGAAGATCGATGATGTGCTCGGCGTGTGGCCGCTGCATGGCCTTTGTGGCACGTGGGGCGGACTGGCTGCAGGCATTTTCGGCAGCAAGGCGTTGGGCGGGCTGGGTGGTGTGAGCCTCTCGGCCCAGTTGATCGGCACCACCCTGGGCGTGGCCTGGGCGCTGGTGGGGGGCTTTGTGGTGTACGGCATCCTCAAGAGCACGGTGGGCCTGCGGCTCACGCAGGAAGAGGAATTTGACGGGGCCGACCTGTCGATCCACAAGATCAGCGCCACACCAGACCGCGAAGTGAGCTGGTAAACGCAGCGCCGGGAAGCCGGAGCGCCGAAAGCGCACACCCGGCCTGGCCCGGCCACGATGGCGATGGTGTTGGCGCCGCGTCTGACAAGCGCCGCCACCGCCGCACGGTCACAATCGCGCCATGCTTGCATTGCCCCCTGCCCTCGCCGCTCCTGCATTTCCGGGCACCGCCGCGCGCCGCGGCTGGCTGGCAATCCTGGCCCTCTGCCTTGGGGTGACCATCAGCGGCTGCGCAGGCCTGCCCAAGAACGTGGACAGGCCGGTGTCGAATGCATTGGAATCCCCCGCAGGCACGGCCTTGGGCCAACTGGTAGAAGAGCGCCGGGCATCGGTGGGCGGGCGCCACCCCTCGGGGTTCCTGCTGCTCAGCGGACCGCAGGCGGCCTACAGCAGCCGCCTGGCGCTGGTGGATGCCGCGCAGAAAACGCTGGACCTGCAGTACTACGCCATCCACGCCGATGCAAGCAGCGAGCGGCTTTTGCTGAGCGTGGTGGCTGCGGCCCGGCGCGGCGTGCGGGTGCGGGTGTTGCTGGACGATTTTCACAGCGTGGGCCGTGATGCACAGGTAATGCGCCTGGCCTTTGTGCCCAACATCGAGATGCGCATGTTCAACCCGCTCACAGGGGCGCGTGGCTCGCCGCTGGGGCGCATGTTCAGCGCGCTGGGCGACTTTTCGCGCGTGCAGCAGCGCATGCACAACAAACTCTTCGTCGCCGACAACGCCATGGGCGTCACCGGGGGACGCAACCTGGGGGATGCCTACTTCGGCAATGCCGATTCTGGCAACTTTGTGGATCTGGACGTGCTGGCCGCAGGACCTGTGGTGCAGGATCTTTCCCGCAGTTTCGACAGCTACTGGAACAACGAGCGCGCCTACCCTGTGCAATCGCTGGTGACGCGGGAGGAGCTGGACATCCTGCGCGAGCGCATGCGCAGCGCCGACGCCACACAGCGGGACCGCATCGCAGGCCAGGGTGGCGCCCTGGCCCCCGACAGCCAGCCCGTGGAAGACGGCCGGCGCACCACCGCCGCACAGCGCGCGCGCATCTGGGACTACCAGCCCATGGACCTGGCGCAAGCGCAGTTCACCTGGGCACCAGCGGCGGTGCTGGTGGACAAGCCTGCCAAGATCCCGCCCGATGGCACCTCCTCGGCCACGCTGCCTGAAAAGTCCCCGTCCCGGGCCACCCCCTTGGCCGTCGTGTCGCGCGGCGCGGCACACGCGCCTGCGACGGCGCCAACAAACCCAGCTCCGCCCGCTTCCGTGGGGCCCGTGTCTCCCCAGCCCCCGGCGCCCGCCTCGGCAAACGGCGCCGCACCTGGTGCCACGGCCGCGCTGCCACCCGACAGCAACACCCTCGACGCCCAGACCGATACCGTGGTGGATGGCCTGCTGCACCTCATGGGCCAGGCGCGGCGCGATCTGCTCATCATTTCGCCCTACTTCGTGCCGGGTCCCGACATGAAGCAAGCCTTTGCGGCCGCGCGCGCGCGGGGCGTCCGGGTGCGGGTGCTCACCAACTCACTGGCCTCCAACGATGCGCCCATTGCCCACGCAGGCTATGCGCGCCACCGACCCGATCTGCTGGCCATGGGCGTCGAGCTGTACGAGATGCGCAGCGAGCTCACGGGTGTTCTGCGCGGGGCACTCGGCTCCACGGGCAGCACGGGGGGGCGTGACAGCAACGGTGCTGCTGGCTCCGTGGGCAGCTCGCGCGCCATGCTGCACTCCAAGCTCCTGATCATGGATGGCCGCCTGTTGGTGGTGGGCTCGATGAACCTGGACATCCGCTCGCAGCGCCAGAACACAGAGATCGCGCTGCTGATCCGCAGCAGCAACCTGTCACGCCGCGCCACCACGCAGATCGAAACCGCGCTGCGCGAAGCCGCCTGGCAGGTGCAGTTGCGCGACGGTGGCCAGCTGGTATGGCACGCCCCCGAGGGCAGTGGCCTGCCGGATGCCACCACCGAACCCGATGCCAGCGCCCCGCTGCGGCTGATGCTGCAACTGCTGGGCCCGCTGGCGCCCGACCACCTGCTCTAGTCTGCGTTGACAGCAGCGCAGCGCAGCGCCGCCACCCATGCGGTGATCGCCCGCTGGTCCGTCATGGTGCGCACATGCTGATAGGCCACCTCGGCCTCCGGGAAGCGCCTGCGCAGCAGGTTGAGCCATTGTTTGAGCCGCCCCGCGCGCTGGCGCGGCTCCAGGTCGTCACACACCAGTTGCCAGAAGGCCGCCAGGTGCGGCAGCAGGTCGGCCCAGGCCACCGTGTCCGCGCCCGGCTGCCCCGCATCCGACGCGCGGATGGCACGGGCCAGGCCGGGGTCGGCCACCATGCCGCGCCCGAGCATCAGCGCATCGCAGCCAGAGACGTCGCGGCAACGCTGCGCGTCGGCCACGGTCCAGATCTCGCCATTGGCCACCACAGGGATGCGGACCGCCGCGCGGATGGCGGGGATGTGCTCCCAATACGCGGGGGGCCGGTAGCCGTCGGCCTTGGTGCGGGCATGCACCACCAGCTCGGCGGCGCCGCCCGCCTGCATCGCCTGCGCGCATTCGCGCATCAGCCCGGTGTCGTTGAAGCCCAGGCGCATCTTGGCGGACACGGGCAGGTGCAGGGGCACCGCGCGGCGCACGGCGGCCACCACGGAGGCGATGCGTTCGGGCTCCTGCAGCAGCGCCGCGCCACCACCGTGGCGGTTGACCACCTTGGCCGGGCAGCCAAAGTTCAGGTCGATCCCCTCGGGCCCCAGGGCTGCCAGGCACGCCGCGTTCTCAGCCATGCAGACGGGATCGGAGCCCAGCAGCTGCGCACGCACCGGCACGCCGGCCAGCGTGCGGCTGCCGTTGTGCAACTCAGGCACATAGCGCAGAAACACCTTGTCGGGCAACAGCGTGCCGGTGATGCGGATGAACTCCGAGACGCAACGGTCCACCCCGCCCACGCGGGTCAGCACATCACGCAGCACAAAATCCAGGAGCCCCTCCATCGGGGCAAGCAGCAAGGTCATCGCGAGATAGGCCGCCGCACCTGCACCCCAGCACGGGGCACGGCCAGCACACAGCCAAAATATGAATCAAACAGGGCTCTAGCGCTTGATAAGCAAGCGCCAATAGCTATCAAATAAGTAGCAAGCACACTTTCCGCAGCAAGGTGCGAGCGGGGGCAGCCCGCCATTGTGCGGCAGCGGGGTCATCACAGCGTCATGGCGGCTTGCTGCAATCGCCGCCATTCACCCGTGAATGGAGACCCCCATGCTGCTACAAAAAACCGAAAAAGCCCGCCTGGAACTCTTGCCCGGCGTCCGCACCCTGAGCCTGCGCGAGCGTTCGCTGTTGCTCCTGGTGGATGGCAAATCGCTGTCCGACCTGCAGGCGATGTACAACGGCATCGGCGCACAGATTGTCGACAACCTCATGCGCCAGGGCTACTTGGCCGGCCCGGCCGAACTGCCGCCGCCCTCCGCTGCGCCCCGCATGCCCCAAGACGTGCCGTCGATCCAGCGCCCCGAGCCTGGCGACGCCCTGCGCTCGCTGGCCGGCGCCCGCATGTACCTGTTCGACACCTGCGAACGGCTGTTTGTGCGCCGCGATCCCGTGCTGGCGCAGCAGTTTCGCGAGGCGCTGCGCGCCGCCAAGGACCGCACGAGCATGCTGGACGTGGGCGAAGCCATGTTTGACGAAGTGGCGCTGGCCGCAGGGGCCGAACGCGCTGCCAGCCTGCGCGAAAGGTTCGAGCAGCTCCTGCCCCCAGAACGGTACGAATCCACGCAGCCTTCAGCCCTGGCTTGAGGGGCAGGGGTTAGGCAGCTACGCCGCCAAGCCAGCCATCAGGCCGCAGCCAGCCGCCACAGCGACGTGACCTCTGCCGCGCGGGCGGCGTGCAAGGCATCACCCGCATCGGCCGCCTTGCCGTGGTGCGGTTTCACATCGTGCCGGCCACGCACCACCAGCCCCGCACCGGCGATCCACTCGAGCAACTGCGCGCGTGGGCGCAAGCCCAGGTGTTCGGCCAGGTCCGACAGGATCAGCCAGCCCTCGCCTCCAGGCTCCAGATGGTCCGCCAAACCCGCCAGAAAGCCCTTGAGCATGCGGCTGCCTTCGTCGTACACCGCGTGTTCGATGGGCGAGCTGGCGCGTGCAGGCAGCCAGGGCGGGTTGCACACCACCAGGGGCGCGCGGCCCGGCGGAAACAAGTCGGCCTGCAACAGCTCGACCCGGGGCATGACCCCCAGTTGTTGCAGGTTCTCGCGGGCGCAGGCCAGGGCGCGCGGGTCCTGGTCGGTGGCCACCACGCGCTGCACGCCACGGCGTGCCAGCACGGCAGACAGCACCCCGGTGCCCACGCCAATGTCAAAGGCCAATGCCTTGGTGGGCAACGCAGTGTCGGCCACCAGGCCCACATATTCGCCGCGCACGGGCGAGAACACGCCGTAGTGCGGGTGGATGCGGTTGAGCGGGGGCGCGCCCAAGGCGGGCACTTCCACACCCTTTTTGCGCCACTCGTGCGCACCCACCAGGCCCAGCAACTCGCGCAGCGTGGCCACCGAACGCTCACCCGTGGCCGGTCCCCAGGCCTCGGTACACGCCTGGCGCCAATCGGGTGCACGGCGCAGGTCAATGGTGTAGTCCCCTTCGAGCGGGATGAGCACCGACGCCAGCACCCGCGCGCGCTGCGCCTGCGCCTGGCGGTGCAAGTGAAAGGCTTCAGCAGGTGTGGCGGCAGCAGCTTTCTCGGCTGCCTTGGCGGCAGACTTGCGCGGCCTGGCCGACTTGCCCCCCTTGCCGGACTTGGCATCGGCCCGGCGCATCAGCGCCTGCAGCAACATGCGGGCGTTCTGAAAGTCGCCCTGCCACAGCAGGCCGGTGCCTTCACAGGCCATGCGGTAGGCCGTGTCGGCGGCCAAGGTATCGTCGGCGGTGACGACCCGGCGCGGGGCCGGGGCTCCGCTCTCGGAGCGCCACTGGGCTTGTTGAATCTGGCCCTGGCGGCTCCATTCGATCATTGAGTGCCTTGTGCGTTCTTATGCATTAATCGGGCGCTTCAGGCGCACTTCTTCAATCTTGACGCCCCCCACCACAGCCGTCTTGGCTGTGGAGAGCTCCTGCTTGAAGCCCGCCAGTTCGTGGAACCGGATGGCGCGCTCGTTGCGCAGGGGCACCCACGCCGTAACGTTGGTGCAACCTTCTTCTTGCAGCCCATCGCGGGCGGCATCCCACAGGGCCAGGCCTACGCCCTGGTTCCAGTGGGTGGGCGCGGCGTAGATGGCCCAGATTTCACCGGTGGTGGGGCGGGATTTTTCATCGCGCGAGCGGTCGTAGCCGACAAAACCGACGATCTTCTCGCCGTCCACGGCCACCTGGACCTGCGGCTCGCAATATTCAATGGCCTCGCGCCAGTAGGCCTGGCGCTTTTCGACCGACATGGATTTCAACTGCTCGTCTGGCACCAGCCCTTTGTAGACCTCTTGGGCTGAGACGGTATGGATCTGGGCAATGGCTTTGGCATCGCGAAGCGTGGCGGGACGAACCTGGATACTGGACATGAAAAAACCGAACGAAAACGGGGAATGAAAAAACGAAAGGACCGGCATTGTCGCCGCAAACGGTTTTTCCCCCTGTCCGGCCCCCTCTCAAGCCCCCGGTGGAGCCCCCTCAAATGCCTGTGTACATAGCATTTCAGCGCCGGGTATCAGCGGCTGGCGCTGCGGGTCGCGCCGCACTGCAAAACCTGGCTGCGGGCGCCGCGCAGAGCCTCAGGCCAGCGCCATGGAGCCCGAGAGCGAAGCCCCCGCCGCACCGGCTGCCGCCGCCGCACGCTGCACCAGCGCGCGTTTGTTGCGGGGGCGCGGTACATGCACGATCGGCGGCGCACCGTTGATGGCCGAGAGCCCCAGCACCAGCGTGACGGTGCGCGAACACCCCTCCTCGCGCTCGTCGCTGGCATAGGCACGGTAACTACCATTGCCCTGCCCATGGCGGCGCTCCACGGTATGGAAGGCCACCCGCGCGCCGTTCACGCGGTGGCCCCCAAAAGGCAGAACCCGCAGCCGCGCATCACAGTCCAGCGCCAGCCCCAGATTGCCAGCGCGGTTGATGAGGTCGGTGCGAATGGCACGCCAGGTTTTCCCCTCGTCCGCAGAGAACTGCCAGGTGCCCGCCTGCGCGTCCAAGTGCTCGATCACCACCCCGGCCGATGCCAGCATGCCTGGGCAGTTTTCTTCCACGATCTGGGCCAGCGTGTTGCCCCCCAGCCCCGCGCTGCCCTGCGGCGAAGCGATGCCCCCCGGTCGCCGTTCGCTGTGGTGGCGGGACACATCGGAAGCGGCGGAACCTGGGTGAAGTGCATTGGCAGTCATGAGAAACCCTTTGAAAAACGAAGGTTGCGCATTGATGGATGGTGGGTGTGCACCCCCTCAGGTGCTTTTCAATGCTTGACGGAAAGTCTAGAAAGTGCACAACGGAGCGTCCATCGCACAAATGGACTAGTCCGCAACAGCGCGTTGTGCGCAATACTTGCTGTATGACTGCCCGCCTTTTGCTTGTGGATGACCACAACCTGTTTCGCACCGGGCTGCGCCTGATCGTGCAGGACCACCCCCGCGTGGGCACGATTGCCGAGGCAGGCTCCATTGCCGAAGCCTGCGCGCTGCAGCTGGCGGATGCCGATCTGGTGCTGCTGGACATCCAATTGCCCGGCATGAGCGGCCTGGACGGCCTGCGCCTGCTGCGCCAGGCCTGCCCCAAGGCGCGCATCGTGCTGGTCTCGGCCAGCGTGGCGCCCGATGCGATCCATGAAGCGCGAGCCCGTGGCGCCGATGGTTTTCTGCCCAAATCCGCCAGCGCCGAAGACATCTTGGAGGCCATCTCCTGCGCCCTGTCGGGGCAGCCGTGTTTTCCGATCAACAGCGGCAACAGCGCCACCACGCGCGGCCCCGACACGCCGTCGCTGACCGCGCGCCAGCTCGACGTGTTGTCGCTGCTGTGCACCGGCAAGCCCAACAAGGTCATCGCACGCGACCTGGGCCTGAGCGAAAACACCGTCCGCGTGCATGTGGCGGCCATCTTTGCGCAGTTGGGCGTCAACAGCCGCAGCGCTGCCTTGCTGGCGGCCCAGCGCCTGGGCCTGTCCACTCCCCAGCTGCATGACTCCCTCTGAGGCCCTGCCGGCGCCGTCGGACGCCATCCAGCCCCCCACGCGCTGGGGATGGCCGGTCTGGGAACGCGATGAGGTGCTGCGCGAGCAGGTAGCACTGCTGCGGCACAACTTCCCGATGACGCTGCTCGCATCGCTGGCCACCGCGCTCGGCACGCTGTGGGTCATGGCGCGTGTGGCCGACACACAGACCATCACGGTGTGGCTGGTGTCGCACACGCTGGTGGTGGCCGGGGTGTATCTCACCCTGCACAGCATTGCGCCTTTCACCGATCCGGCACCACAGGCGGCGCGCAAGCTGATCGCCTGCATGGCGGCCATGGGACTGAGCTGGGGCAGCCTGGGGTATGTGGTGCTCTACTGGGGCACGGCGGAAAGTGTCATCTACGCCATCGGCATCATCAGCACGGTGTCGTCCGGCGCGCTCGGGCTGGGCGCCCCGCTGTACCGCGCCTATGTCACCTACCTCACCTGCGCCATCGGCGGCGTGATGATGGCGGTGGCGCTGGCCGGTGGGCCGGTGATGTGGCCCGCGCTGTTTCTCACCGGTGTCTATTACGCACTTACGGGCATGCAGGCGCGCACCGCCGACCGGGCCACCCGGCGCAGCATTGCGCTCAAGCTGGAGAACGACCGGCTCGTGACCCAGCTGCGCGCCGAATCGCAACGCGCACTGGCGGCCCAGGAGGCCGCCGAGAAGGCCGACCGCGACAAATCCCGTTTCCTGGCTGCCGCCAGCCACGACCTGCGCCAGCCCTTGCATGCCATGGGCCTGTTCCTGGAATCGCTGCAGCGCAGCCCGCTCAACGACCATCAGCTCACCGTGCTGGGGCACGCCCACGCGGCTTCGGGCGCAGCGGCCGAGATGCTGACCACCCTGCTCGACTACTCGCGGCTGGAAGCCGGTGTGGTGAAAGTGCGGCCCGATGCCTTTGCCGTGCAGCCACTGCTGACGGCGCTGGAGCAGGAGTTCGGCGTGCAGGCCGACACGGCGGGCCTCGTGTACCGCACGCGGGAGACGTCGGCTGCCGCCTTTGCCGACCGCTCGCTGGTCGGGCTGGTCATGCACAACTTCATCTCCAACGCGTTGCGCTACACCGCCCGGGGCGGCGTGCTGATTGCCTGCCGCACGCGCGGCAAGCGCCTGGCGCTGGAGGTCTGGGACACGGGGCCAGGCATCCCGCGCAGCCAGTGGGAGAACATCTTCAAGGAGTTCCACCAGCTTGGAAACCCCGAACGCGACCGCCGCAAGGGCCTGGGACTGGGCCTGGCCATCGTGCAGCGGCTGGCGCGGGAGATGGGCACCTCGGTGGAGGTGCTGTCACAGCCGGGTCGGGGTTCGGTGTTCCGGCTGTGGCTTGACCGCTGGCAGGGCGCCCTGGAAGACGACACCGCACCCGCGCCCGACACCGGCAACCTCGTGGGCCTGAAGGTGCTGGCCATCGATGACGACGAAGCCGTCCGCATCGGCATGCAATCGCTGCTGCACAGCTGGGGCTGTCAGTGCATCACCGCAGAGTCGAGCGCCGATGCGCTCGAATGCCTGGAAGACATCACACCCGACCTCATCATCACGGACTTCCGCCTGCGCCACGAAGAGACCGGCAAGCAGGTGCTGCAGGCCCTGCGCGCCTACCTGGGCACGCCGGTTCCAGCGATCATCATGACGGGCGACACATCACCCCAGCGCCTGCGCGATGCGCAATCCACCTCTGCGCTGCTGCTGCACAAGCCCGTGTCCACCGGGCAACTGCGCGACGCCATGGTGCAGCTCATCACACAGCCGCAGCCTGCGCCAGCAAGCGCCCCCCCCCAGGAAGACGACGAACGGACAGCTACAGCCAGCGCCGCAGCAACCCCATGACCTGGTCGAACTTCGCGCCGTACGGCGGGTAGAACAGCGAGCCCATGGCCCAGCGCGACTGCACCAGCACCGACTTCTGGTGGCAAAAGCGCAGAAAGCCCTGTTCACCGTGATAAGCGCCCCAGCCACTGTCACCCACGCCGCCAAACGGCAGGTTGTCATGCGCGATGTGCATCAGCGTGTCGTTCACCGTCACACCGCCGCTCACTGTGCGCCGGAGCACATCGGCCTGCACCGCCTCGCTCTGGCCAAACCAGTACAGCGCCAGCGGGCGTGGCCCGGTGTTGATGTGGGCAATGGCATCGTCGAGCCGTTCGTACGAGATCACCGGCAGGATGGGGCCAAAGATCTCCTCCTGCATGAGCTGCATCTGCGACGTGGCGCCAAACACCAGCGTGGGCGCCATCTGGCGGCTGGCGCCGTCGCCCAGCGTGCCTACGGTGTGGACCACCGGCTTGCCAGCGGTGGGGTCGATGGTCTGCACCTCCGCACCCTGCGTTTGTGCCTGCTGCAGCATGGTGCGCAGGCGCGCATGGTGGCGCGGGGTGATGATGGAGGCGTAGTCGGCATTGCCCTCGATGGTGGGGAACAGGCGCGCCACCGCAGCCCGGTAGGCCTGTGCAAACTCGCCCTCGCGGCCGCGCGGCAGCAGCACATAGTCGGGGGCAATACAGGTTTGCCCCGCGTTGAGCAGCTTGCCGTGCGCAATCTTGAGCGCCGCATCCGCCATGTCGCAGTGGCCATCGATGATGCAAGGGGACTTTCCGCCGAGCTCCAGCGTGGTGGGTGTCAGGTTCTGCGCCGCTGCCTGCGCCACCTTGCGGCCCACGGCGGTGGAGCCGGTAAACACCAGATGGTCGAACGGCAACGAGGCAAACAGGGCCGACAGGTTGGCGTCGCCCTGCACCACGCAGAACTCGTCGGGGGCAAAGAACTGCGCCACCAGCAACGCCAGTTGGGCCGAAGTGTGGGGCGTCAGCTCGCTGGGCTTGAGCATCACGCGGTTGCCCGCTGCCAATGCCGTGATGGCGGGCGCCAGGGCCAGTTGCACCGGGTAGTTCCACGGGGCAATCACCCCCACCACGCCCAGCGGCTGGCGTTGGATGAAGGCATGGGCCGGCTGCAGGTAGATCGGCGTATGGACCTTGCGGGGCTTCATCCACTTCGCCAGATGGCGCAGCGTGTGCGACAGCAGGGTGCGCAGCACAAAGAAGTCGGCCACCTCGGTCAGGCGTGGCGAACGCATGCCAAAGTCGGCCTGCACGGCCGCTGCCAGCACGGGGCCATTCTCGTCGAGCATCTTGCGAAGGCGCAGCAGCCGCTCACGGCGCACGAGCAGCGGCACATCCACATGCGCGCGGCTGGCCTGGCGTTGAAGATCGAAATGGGCGTGGATATCGGCTGGTGTCATGGTCGGATCATAGAAGACACCCCGACAGGCGCGTCACGGAAAAAACAGGCGAGACCGGCACACGGACTCGCTGCGCAAGCAGCTCCACGCGGGACCGCCAAAGGCGCGGCGCATCGGCCGGCCAGTGCCCCCTCAGCGCACTTCGCGCGCCTCAACGTCCGTGACCTCAGCGGCGCCAGGCAAGATGCCACCCCGGCGCGACGCTGCGGTCTCGTCGCTGGTGTCATCTGCGGCCGGCGCAGGACCACGGCGACCGGACGACCAGCGCTCCGTGGAGCGAAACACGGTGCTGAACCCCGTGCGGGGATCCATGCGCATGGCCCAGGGGGTCACCGGCTGGCCTGTGAGGCGTGCCCAGCCTGCGCGCAGCGTCCACACCAGCGCCAGCACCATCATGGCGATCAGCAGGCTGGCGAACAGCACCAGGCCCATGGCGATGACCACCACCCGCAGCAACAGGCGCACAACGCCCGCAACAAATTCATTCAAACGACACCTCTCCTTCACATCTTGGGGAAGGGATGGCAGCCCTGACTAGAGCCGCTATCCCTTCCCGGGCCCGCATCACTCCTGCGGTGCCACGCCGAACTGGAACACGCCAGGCTCCAGCACCGGGTTCACGGTGACCGGGATCACGCTCTTGGGCGGGAAACGCCCTTCCAGCAACAGCTTGGACAGCGGGTTCTCGATGCGCTGCTGGATCGCCCGCTTGAGCGGCCGCGCACCAAACACCGGGTCGAACCCCACCTTGGCCAATTCTGCCAAGGCCGCGTCCGACACCTGCAATTCCAAATCCATCTTCGCCAGCCGGGTTTGCAACAGTTGCAGCTGGATCTTGGCGATCGAGGCGATGTGCTGCGCATCCAGCGCGTGGAACACCACCGTCTCGTCGATCCGGTTGAGGAACTCGGGACGGAAGTGGTTCTTGAGCTCGCCCCACACCGCTTCCTTGATGTCCTCCGAGTCCTGCCCCACCATGGCCTGGATCAGGTGCGAGCCGATGTTGCTCGTCATCACGATCACCGTGTTCTTGAAGTCCACGGTACGGCCCTGGCCGTCCGTCAGGCGGCCATCGTCCAGCACCTGCAGCAGCACGTTGAACACGTCAGGGTGGGCTTTTTCCACCTCGTCGAGCAGCAGCACGCTGTAGGGTTTGCGGCGCACGGCTTCGGTCAGGTAGCCACCCTCCTCGTAGCCCACGTAGCCGGGCGGCGCGCCGATCAAGCGGGCCACCGAATGTTTCTCCATGAACTCGCTCATGTCGATGCGGATCAGGTGGTCTTCGCTGTCGAACAAAAAGCCCGCCAGCGCCTTGCACAGCTCGGTCTTGCCCACGCCCGTGGGGCCGAGGAACAGGAACGAGCCGGTGGGGCGGTTGGGGTCGGAGAGGCCCGAGCGCGAGCGGCGGATGGCGTTGGCCACCGCAGCAATGGCTTCCTGCTGGCCCACCACGCGCTCGTGCAGCTTGGTCTCCATCTGCAAGAGCTTGTCCTTCTCGCCCTGCATCATCTTGGCCACGGGAATGCCCGTGGCGCGGCTCACCACCTCGGCAATTTCTTCGGCACCCACCTGCGTGCGCAACAGGCGGCGCGCGGCGGGGGCGCCGTCCTTGCCATCCTCTTGCGCCTGCGCTTCTTTTAGCTGGCGTTCCAGGTCCGGCAGCTTGCCGTACTGCAGCTCGGCCACCTTGTTGAAATCGCCCTTGCGGGTGAATTCCTCGATCTGAAACTTGAGCTTGTCGATGGCCTCGCGCACATGGGCACTGCCCTGCGCCTGGGCTTTTTCGGACTGCCAGATCTCGTCGTAGTCGGCGATTTCCTTTTGCAGCTTGGTGATCTCTTCCTCGATGAGCGCAAAACGCTTTTGCGAAGACTCGTCCTTCTCGCGGCGCACGGCTTCACGCTCGATCTGCAGCTGGATCAAGCGGCGGTCGAGCTTGTCCATCACCTCGGGCTTGGAGTCCATCTCGATCTTGATCTTGGACGCGGCCTCGTCGATCAGGTCGATCGCCTTGTCGGGCAAAAAACGGTCGGTGATGTAACGGTGGCTCAGCTCGGCCGCGGCCACGATGGCAGGGTCGGTGATGTCCACGCCATGGTGCACCTCGTATTTTTCCTGCAGGCCGCGCAGGATGGCGATGGTGGCCTCCACCGTGGGCTCGCCCACCAGGATCTTCTGGAACCGGCGCTCCAGCGCAGCATCCTTCTCGATGTACTTGCGGTACTCGTCGAGCGTGGTCGCGCCCACGCAGTGCAGCTCGCCGCGCGCGAGGGCCGGCTTGAGCATGTTGCCCGCGTCCATCGCGCCCTCGCCCTTGCCCGCGCCCACCATGGTGTGCAGCTCGTCGATGAAGACGATGGTCTGGCCTTCGTCCTTGGCCAGTTCGCTCAGCACGCTTTTCAGACGCTCTTCAAACTCGCCCCGGTATTTGGCACCGGCCAGCAGCGCCGCCATGTCCAGACTCAGCACGCGCTTGTTCTTGAGCGACTCGGGCACCTCGCCCGCCACGATGCGCTGGGCCAGGCCTTCGACGATGGCGGTCTTGCCCACACCGGGCTCACCGATCAGCACGGGGTTGTTCTTGGTGCGGCGCTGCAGCACCTGGATGGCGCGGCGGATCTCGTCGTCACGGCCGATCACGGGGTCAAGCTTGCCGATGCGGGCGCGCTCGGTCAGGTCCATGCAGTACTTGGCCAGGGCGCCGCGCTGGCCTTCGGCCTCGGCGCTGTCCATCTTCTGGCCGCCGCGCACCGCGTCGATGGCGGTCTCCAGGCTCTTGCGGGTCAGGCCGTTTTCCTTGGCGATGCGCGCCGCCTCGCCCTTGCTGTCGATCACGGCCAGCAAGAACAGCTCGCTCGCGATGAACTGGTCGCCGCGCTTGATGGCTTCCTTCTCGGTCACCTGCAGCACGCGGCCGAGCTCGGGGCCGCCTTGCACCTGGTCGTTGCCTTGCACCTGGGGCAGGCGCTTGACGGCAGCCTCGGCTGCCGCCAGCAGGCCGGGCACATTGGCGCCCGCACGCTGCAGCAGCGCCTTGGGGCCGTCGTCCTGCTTGAGCATGGCCACGAGCATGTGCACGGGCTCGATGTAGGCGTGGTCATTGCCCAGCGCAATGCTCTGGGCATCGCTCAGGGCTTCCTGAAACTTGGTGGTGAATTTGTCGAGACGCATGTGGATGTCCTCCGAATTGCGCTGCACTTGGGGCAAATCTTCCGGAATTTCAAGACGACGCCCCCGCGCAGGCCTTGCGCCAGATCAATCACCGCCAAGGCGCCCTGATGCCCTGGACCGGTTCATTTCATCACCGCCGATTCAGACCGCCCCCGCAGAGCGTGGCAAGGGCTGCGCATCCGTGGGCCTGCAAAGCAAAAAGCGCAGGCGGAATACCGCCTGCGCTTTTTAGGGTCCACCGGGAGTTACTTGGCGGGAACGACGATCACGGTATCGCCCTTTTTGCCATCGGCTCCCGTATCGCCCGTGGCACCGGTAGCGCCGGTGGAACCCTTGGCACCGTCATAGCCGGGGGCACCCGAGGAACCGGTGGCACCAGTGGCACCCGTTTCGCCCGCAGGGCCGGGAACGGCCACCGTGGCACCGGTCGAGCCGGTTGCGCCCGTAGCGCCAGCAGGGCCTGCCGGGCCCGGGACCACGACCACGGGTGCTGTGGTGGGAGGGGTAACAACCGTTTTCTCGCAAGCGGCAAGACCAAAGGTGGCGACAAGTGCGGCAAGCAGCAGGGATTTTTTCATGGGAAGCCTTGTAGGAGATGAAGCGCACGTGATGATGAAACTGTGCGGAGAGTTTCTTGCTGGCAGTGACTTTTTGCCTTCAACAGTCACTGCCAGCGGTAGCGCTAATTTATCGAGGCATCCCCTGCCGCCTTGTAGGACGGCCCGACGACTGCTTGTGGTTCCCGGCGATGCCTCATCCCGCAACCCAATGAGCCGCCGGAGTCCTGGTGCCGCCGAAACCCTCCATCCGCCCCATTCACAATCACTACAAAATTTATAGCTTCCAGCGCTTTACCAATAAGCGCTAGCGGCCAATTTTTCTCGAAATTTCAGTACAAGCGCCTACCTCTCGGCCCGTATGGCCATGCGTCAGGCGCCCCGCAACGCCAGCAACCCGGCGCACGCTGGGGTATGCGCGCTGGTCAGCCAGCACGCCGACGCAGCGCACCCAAGCTCATCCAGCCCAGCAACCCCGCCAGCAGCACCAACGCCCCTTCACCCAGGGTGGGCACATTGCTCGCAGCCGCCGCAGCAACCACCACCACGGAATCCGCTGATGCACCGGAGCCAAACGTCCAGGTGTAAATGCCAGGCGTGACGCCCAGGCTGGTCAAGGTGGCGCCTGCAAAAGTAGCGGTACCCGAAAGGGCGGAGCCGGATGTGTAGCCTACCGGCAGCAGAACTCCCCCAGCCACACCTATCACCGCCACGGTGTCGCCCGATGTGCTGACCCCCCCCGTCTGTGCCCCCGGGCCAAAACTCATCGGCCCCGTCATGCCCAAGTAGGAAAATCCTATACCGGCTCCAGAGCACAAACCACCGGTACTTGGCAGTATTAACCCCGGCATGGTGCAGGTGCCAGGACCAAAGGGGGTCAAGGCCGAGGTATTCACATTCCCACTTGCCGTCAGCACCACGTTACCGCCGGCCTCGGTCAGCGTGAACGTCAGCACAGCGAAAGCAGGACTCAGCGCCAAGCAGGACACCACAGCTACCAGGAATTTTTTCAACATATCTACTCATTCAAGAAGGAAAAGAACGGCCACCCATGGTTTGAACGGCCAGACAGGGATGGACTCACGTCGCCTTGGCATCGCTGACGTCGCAGCAATGCGTTTCAGCAAGACAGCACTGAGCACCCTCGAAGGCGTTGACACAAACTTTTTTCTAAAGATGAAAGTGTCAAGACTCGCCGGCAATGCTAAAAATGCCTTCTCCGTCGCCCTATAGTCCAATTGAGCTAGGACACAACACCCGCAGCATCAGTGGGCATGGGCGGGGGTTGGGCAGGGTACAGTCCCCGCCCATGCCACCTACCCGTGTTCTGCTGATTGACGACCACGCCATGTTCCGCACGGGGTTGCATCTGTTGCTGAGGTCTGTGCTCAGCGACCTGGAGGTGCTCAAGGCGGGCTCCATCGACGAGGCCCTGCAACAGGTGGCACCGCCCCAGCTCATCCTGCTGGACGTGCGGCTTCAGGGGCTCAATGGGCTGGATGGCATGGCGCTGCTTCAGCGGCGTTGGGCCAAGACCCCCATCGTGGTGCTAACCGCAGACCCCTCACCCGACGCAATGCGTCTGGCCATGGAACAGGGCGCGTCGGCCTTCGTGTCCAAAGAGCAGACGGCGGACGATATTCTGTCGGTGGTCAAACAGGTGCTGGCGCTGCCCCTTGCGGGCGGGACGCTGCCCTCAACGCCCGCCGTGCCCCAGACCCCTTCTGGCCTGACCCCCCGGCAATGCGAAGTGCTGGACCAGTTGTGCCAGGGCTTGACCAACAAGGCCATCGGGCGCAAGTTGGGACTCGCAGAAAACACGGTGCGGGTGCATGTGCAGGCCATCCTGGCGCACCTGGGTGTGTCCAATCGGTCCGAGGCGGTGTTTGCCGCCCGCCGCAAGGGGCTGGTGGGATGAACCGCCCCCAACAACTTCTGCGCCTGCCTGGCGACCGCATCCTGGTCGAGCTGCTGCGCCTGCTGATGGGCAATGTGGGGCCGTCGCTGCTCCCCATCTTCCCGCTGCTGGCCATTGTGTTGTGGATGATGTCCAACCCCAGCAACGCTCTGGGCCTGTGGGTGTGGGCTGCCGCGGTGGTGGTGTCGCGGTTGGTCCATGTATTTCATGCGCGGTTCGCGCTGAGCGGCGATCTGACCGAGTCCACGGCCGTCCGCCACGTGTGGATTTTGATCGCCATCAACGGCCTCGACGGCGCCATCTGGGCCGGGCTGGCTTGGGCAGGATTGGACTCGGCCACCGTGGTAGGGACCGCCCTGGTGATGGCGGTCATGGCCGGCGTCACCGCCAACGCCATGGCCGTGAACTGTGTGGTGATGCCGGTTTTCGTGGCCTTTGCCACCAGTGCGTTGGCCTGCCTGGGCTTGAAGCTCTGGCTGATGCCCGACCCGGCCTACATCGCCATGGCCTTGATTTCGACCGTCTACGTGGCGACCCTCACGGCCCAAGGGCGCAACGGTGGGCGCGTAGCGCTCGATGCCATCACTCTGCGGTTTGAAAACATGGCGCTGATCCAGCAATTGCGCATCGAAACCGACAAAGCCCAGGCCGCTCATCAAGAAGCCGAGCACGCCAACCAGGCCAAAACCCGCTTCCTGGCCGCTGCCAGCCACGATCTGCGTCAACCCATCCACGCCCAGGGCCTGTTTCTGGAGGTGCTGTCGCGCAGCCCCTTGTCACCCGAGCAGCAAGAAGTTCTGGCGAATGCCCGCGCCACATCCGATACCACCACCGGCATGCTGGGCACGCTGCTCGACTTCTCGCGCATCGACGCTGGCGTGGTCGAGGTGCGACGCTCGCCCTTTCACCTGCAGCCGCTGCTCAACAAGATTGACCGTGAGTTGGCCCCCCAAGCCCTGGCACAGGGACTGGTGCTGCGCCTGCGCGAAACCCACGCGGCCATTGACTCCGACCCGGTCCTGGTGGAGATGATGCTGCGCAACCTGGTTTCCAACGCCATTCGCTATACGGTGCGCGGCGGGGTTCTGGTGGGGTGCCGAAAGCGTGGCGACGACACGGTGCTGGAGGTGTGGGACACCGGTATTGGCATCGAAGCCGACCAGTTGCAAACCGTCTTCAGGGAGTTTCATCAATTGGGCAACCCTGAGCGCGATCGGGAAAAAGGCTTGGGGTTGGGGCTGGCCATTGTCGATGGCCTGGCACGGGCGCTGGGGCATGCATTGAGTGTGTGCTCCCGGCCCCGGCGCGGCAGCGTGTTTCGTCTGCGCCTGCCCAACGCCCGCGCCACCGTCGTCAACGACCCCCTACAAGCCGTGGCCCGCCCCATGCGCCGCCTGGACCTGCATGTGCTGGTGATTGACGACGATGCCGCTGTTCGCCACGGCATGCAGAAGTTGCTGCAAAGCTGGGGTTGTGATTGCACTGCGGTGGAGTCGATTGACCAGGCCCTGGCGGCGGCGGCCCGGCGCTGCCCCCAGCTGATCATCAGCGACTACCGATTGCGAGACCAATCCACGGGTGCCCAGGCCATTGCTGCTGTGCGAGCCCACAGCGGCCTGCACCTGCCCGCACTCCTGATCACTGGAGACACCGGCCCCGACCGCCTGCGCGAGGCCCTCGCCAGCAACATTCCCCTGTTGCACAAGCCTGTGTCCCCCACGCAGCTGCACGAACAAATGGTCCAGGTGATGGGCGGTTGAAACCCAAGGATTGCAAGCTTTTTGGGACTCTACCGCAATACCTGCAAGCGACAACAGCTATCAAATCAGGAGTCTACGCGTGCTTTGCGCTGCGGAGTTGCGGCCACAGGGGCGTGCGATAAGAGCGGATTTCTGACAGATTGCAGCAGCAGTGAGTGGCTGGCCCCTCGCACATGAAATCGCCATGCAGGCCCACAAAGGCCCGCCCGCAAACCGCAGCGGCGGGGCATGGAGCGGTTCATTGCTGAGCAGGCAAGCCCCAACGGACGGCAGCCGCATCGTCGCTCACCCGCGCATCCACCCAGCGCGCTCCTTGGGCGGTTTCTTCCTTCTTCCAGAACGGTGCCTGGGTCTTGAGGTAGTCCATCAAAAATTCGCAGGCCTGAAAACTCTGGCCCCGGTGGGCACTGGTCACGGCCACCAGCACGATCTGGTCGAGCGGCTGCAGCAGGCCCACGCGGTGGATCACGCGGGCGCCAAAAATATCGAAGCGCCGGAAGGCCTCGTTCACCATGGTTTCGATGGATTTTTCGGTCATGCCGGGGTAGTGCTCCAGCTCCATGGAAGACACTTGGTCGCCCTCGTTGCGATCCCGCACGGTGCCCACAAAACTGCACACCGCGCCGACACCTTTGTTTTCGCGGCGCAGCGCAGCGACTTCGGTGGACAGGTCGAAGTCCTCGGTCTGGATGGAAACACGGGGCAAGGTCATGGCACAAATTCTCTACGGGACGGATGGCGGCAAAGGCGAATGGATGGGAACTCAGGGCGAACGGTGCAACCGGGGTGCGGCCAGCAATGCGCGCTCTTCCTCGACCACCCTGTGCAACTGTGCCAACGCAGGGGAAGGTGGCAATTGCGCCAGCAGGGTTTGCAGGCGAGTGACATCACCGACCGTGGGCGCCACCTTGATCTGCGCGATGGCGGCGTCCACATTGCCGCCCCGCACCAGCGCCAGCACTTTGGCCGGCCATTCACTTTTGTTTCGTGCCATAAATAGGTAAAAAGGTTTGTCTGTACGATTCGCTCGCACTGTACCCGCACTGCTGACACCTTTGAACAGGCTCCTGTCAACGCCCATGGCCACACAAACAATTCAAACCGATCTGTACAAGCTCTATCCGTCCCCGCGCAACACGGTCCGCGACGTCTTCGCGCACCAGGTCTTCGTGCCCCACCCCTACGCCATCATTGACCTGGATGTGATGGAGCTGGCGGGCAAAACAACGCTGTTTGGAGCCTGCCGCCTGTCGGACATGAAAATGGGCCAGGTGGTGACCTTCGAGTTGCCCTCTGACCAGACCAAGTTCGAGCGGCTGTTCACACCCGACTGAGCCCGCCCCATGGACGACGACAACCAGATCCACGTGCCGCCCTCCTTCATGGCGGTGTACACCGACGCACGGGGGCGTCTGACTGAAAAGGCAGATGGCGTACGGGCCCGCTACGAGCTGTGCGAAGACCTGGCGGGCCACCTGGTGGAGCACGCACAAACGCTGTACCACGTGCAGGCACCGTCTGAAACCGAGATCCTGCAGCGCATTCACGCGGGGCTGTGTACGGTTGAATCCGGTGTGTCGGTGGCCGAAGCGACATGGATCGTCACCCGGCTGGCCGAACTGCTGGTGTGGCAGTGCCCCGTGCTGGTGGCACCACTGCCCAAGCCGGTGGACGAAGAAGCCCCCCCACAACCGCCCACACCCTGAATGGCCTTTTGCGCGGGCTGAGGCTTGGCTATACTGCGCCCCATGCCCACGCACACACTCTTTGCCATGACCACCGCTGCCGCGGTGGCATTGCGGTGCGTGGTCAAAGCCAAAAAACCAGAGCTCGTCTGACCGGAGCTGTGGTTCCGTCCGGATGAGCGACGGAACCACCTGGTAGAGAAATTTCCTTTTCTCTTTTCACTCCCCGGCATTCCGCGCGCACTCCCTCCGGACGGTTCTTCCCCTGGTCGAACCCTGAAAGGATGCTTCGCATGTCTGCTACCGCCACCACTCTCTCCCGCCAGCCGCCGTTCAGCGGGCTCTGGATCGCCCTGGTCACACCGTTCAAGGACGGCGCCGTGGACCATCCGGCCCTGGCCGCCCTCACCGCCCGGCTGCGCGCCGACGGTGTTGCGGGCTTCGTGGCCTGCGGCTCGACCGGTGAGGCGGCGGCCCTCGACAAGGCCGAGCAACTGCAGGTGCTGGAGACCGTGCTGGGCGCCGCCCAGGGGTTGCCCGTGGTGATGGGCCTGTCGGGCTACCACCAAGGCCATGTGCTGGAACAGGTGCGGGCCCTTGCGCACTACCCGGTGGCGGGCCTGCTGGTGTCCGCCCCCCACTACATCCGCCCCTCGCAAGAAGGCCTGCTGCACTGGTTCCGCACGCTGGCCGACGCCAGCGCGGTGCCCCTGCTGATTTATGACATTCCCTACCGCACGGGCGCCACGCTCACCACCGAGACGCTGCTGGCGCTGGCGGCGCATCCGCGCATCCAGGCCATCAAGGACTGTGGCGGCAACACGGCCAAGACGCAGGCCCTGATCGCCGATGGACGGCTGCAGGTGTTGACGGGCGAAGACGCGCAGATCTTCCATACGCTGGCCCTGGGGGGTGCAGGTGCCATCTCGGCCAGCGCGCACTGGCAGACACCGCGTTTCGTGGAATTGACGGCCTTGCTGCGCTCAGGCGACCTGCCAGCAGCCCGCCCCGTGTGGCAAGCCCTGCAACCCTGGGTGGAAGCGTGTTTTGCCGAGCCCAACCCTGCCCCGCTCAAGGCGATGCTGGCGCATGCGGGGTGGATGCACAACGAGCTGCGCGCCCCGATGATGCCAGCCTCGAAGGCGCTGCAGGATCATTTGAAGGCGCTCTGAGGTGACTTGCCGGCGCGCGCGAGAGCGCCCCGGCTAACCGCCCGTCACCGGCGGAAAAAACGCCACCTCGGCCCCATCGGCCAGGGTGGCGGACTCATCGCTCAAGGTCTGGTTGAGCGCCATGCGCACGGCCCGGCCTCGTGCAAGGCTACTGGCGTGGGCGCCGCCGCGTGCGATGAGTTCGTCGCGCAGGGCGCCCAGCGTGGCGGCAGAGGTTTCGACCGCCTCGCTGCCCTGGCCGATGGCCTCTCGGATGGAGGCAAAGTAGCGCACAGACACCTTCATGACAACAGCTCCGAGAAAGCGATGAACTGCACAGTGTCTCCCGTCGCAATCGTCTGGCCCGCCGGGTTGTCCACCACGCCATCGCCCCAGGCGGCAGAAGTGAGCACGCCCGAACTCTGGTTGTTGAACAGATCCAGCCCGCCCGCCGCGTTGTGCCGCACACGCAGAAACTCGCGGCGTTTATCGGCCTTGGGCCAGGTGAAATCAGCGCGGGCAGCAATGGATTGAGGAGCCACATCCTGCACACCCTGCAGGCGCAGCACAAACGGCCGCACCAGCAGCGCAAACGTCAGAAAGCTCGACACGGGATTGCCCGGCAAGCCCATGAAATGGGCCGCACCAATGCGGCCATAGGCGAACGGTTTGCCGGGCTTCATGGCGATCTGCCACAGGTCCAGCGTGCCTAGCGTTTCCACCGCAGGCTTGATGTGGTCTTCCTCGCCCACACTCACGCCGCCGCTGGTCAGGATCAGGTCGTGTGCGGCACTCGCCTCGCGCAATGCGTCGATGGTGGCGTCGCGCCGGTCGGGCACGATGCCAAAGTCGGTCACCTCGCAGCCCAGGCGCAGCAGCATGGCGCGCAAAAAGAAGCGGTTGCTGTTGTAGATGGCACCAGGGCGCATCTGCTCGGGCGGAACCTCGCCGGGCATGACGAGTTCATCGCCCGTGGAGAACAGCGCCACGCGCGGGCGGCGCGCCACCTGCAACTGGTGCAAGCCTATGCTGGCGGCCAGGCCCAGCTCGGCCGGGGTAAGGCGTGTTCCTGCCGTCAGCACCACGGCACCCCGGGTGATGTCTTCACCTGCACTGCGAATCCATTGGCCCCGCTTGGGCACGGCGTTGATGCGCACCTGGCCCAGGCCATCACCCTCGGTGGCAGAGGCCAACGCCTCACAGTCCTCCTGCATCAGGACCGCGTCGGCACCCGCAGGCACCGGAGCACCCGTGAAGATGCGCGCAGCCGACCCTGGCAGCAGCGGATCCCCCGCACTGCCCGCCGCAATGCGCTGTGACACCGGCAGCACCACGCCCAACTCCGTCACATCCGCGCAGCGCACGGCGTACCCATCCATGGCGCTGTTGTCCTGCGGCGGCACCTGCAGGGCCGAGACGCAGTTTTGCGCCAGCACGCGGCCGTCCGCATCGAAGGTGACGACCTTCTCTGTGCCCTGCAGAGGTGCGGCCTGCAACAACAGGTCGGCCAATGCTTCATCGAGGGGCTTCAAGGGCGTATTCAGGCGACTCATGCGAGACCCACCCCATAGAGTTCACAGTCGTAGTCGAAGCGGTGCTGGTTCTGGATCAGCCAATCCACCACCTGGGCGGGCGCGTTGAGATCCAGCAAGGGCAGTTGGGTGGGCACAGGCAGGCCCTGCGGGGCATCGGTGGCGACAGCGACCACAAAGTCGTCCTCGGGGTAACGCACGGGCTTGGCCAGCTGCCCGGCTTCGGGCGCGCGCCACACCTCCACCTTGAGCAGGTCGCTGTCCTTGAAACCTTCCACCAGCACCCAGTCCACACCCTGGTACAGCTCGGCCAGCAGGTGGTGCACACTGAGCGTGGCGGGTTGCTCGAACTCGCGCACCAGCATCAGGCGCTTGTCCGAGGCAGCCACCACCTCGAAGGCCCCCGCCTCGCGGTGGCGGTACGTGTCCTTGCCCGGGTGGTCGATGTCGAAACTATGGTGGGCATGCTTGACCACCGACACGCGCAGCCCCCGCATCCGCAGCTCGGGGATCAACTGCTCGACCAGTGTGGTCTTGCCACTGCCGGAAAAACCGGCAAAACCGACAACCTTCATCCACTGCTCCTTGGTTAGCTATTGTATTTATAGCTTCTAACGCTTATCAGACAAGCGCCAGGGGCATTTTTTATATCAAATCAAGCCATCCGGAGCCGTCCACCGCCTGCGCAGCAGCAAAACGTCTCTGGATTGTCGGCCACCCGCCTACGGGGCTGGCGCGCAGTGGCGCTCGATGTACTGCTTCACCAACTGCACGTTGGCAGGTAGGACGTGCACACGCTTGGGCAGGTCTTCGATGCCCGCGAACTTGGCGGGCCGCTCGGGTGCATGGCCCAGGGCTTCGACGATGGTTTCCGCGAACTTGATAGGCAGCGCAGTCTCCAGCACGATCATCGGCACGCTGGCGTCCTGGTGGTGCTCGCGCGCCACCTTCACGCCGTCAGCGGTGTGGGTGTCGATGGTGACGCCGTGGCGCTCGAAGTTGTCCTTGATGGTGGCCAGGCGGTCGGCATGCGTGCTCTTGCCGCTTTCAAAGCCGTACTTGGTAGCGGCTTCGGCAAACAGCGGTTCGGCACTCAAATCGAATCGGCCATAAGCGGGCAGCGCTTTCGCAAACAACGCGTTCGTGCGCTGGCCGTTGCGGCCCAGCAGGTCGAAGATGAACCGTTCGAAGTTGCTGGCCTTGCTGATGTCCATCGAGGGGCTTGAAGTCTCGTGCGTGTCGGCCGCGGCGCGCACGCGGTACGAGCCCGTGCGGAAGAACTCGTCGAGCACGTCGTTCTCATTGGTAGCCACCACCAGCTTGTCGATGGGCAAGCCCATCTGCCGCGCCACATGGCCTGCGCACACGTTGCCGAAGTTGCCTGAAGGCACGGTGAAGCTGACCTTCTGGCTGTTGGTCTCCGTGGCCTGGATGTAGCCCGCGAAGTAGTACACCACCTGCGCCAAGAGGCGCGCCCAATTGATGGAATTGACGGTGCCGATCTTGTACTTGCGCTTGAAGGCCAGGTCGTTGCTCACGGCCTTGACGATGTCCTGGCAGTCGTCGAACACGCCTTCGATGGCGATGTTGTGGATGTTCTCGTCCTGCAGGCTGAACATCTGCGCCTGCTGAAAAGCGCTCATGCGGCCATGCGGGCTGGTCATGAAAACGCGCACGCCCTCTTTGCCGCGCATGGCGTATTCGGCCGCGCTGCCGGTGTCGCCGCTGGTCGCGCCCAGGATATTGAGCTCTTCGCCACGGCGCTTGAGTTCATATTCGAACAGGTTGCCCAGCAGCTGCATGGCCATGTCCTTGAAGGCCAGCGTGGGGCCGTTGGACAGGGCTTCGAGCCACAGGCCGTCTTCGAGGTGGCGCAGGGGCACGATCTCGCCCGTGCCGAAGACTTCGGCGGTGTACGTCTTGGCGCAGATGGCCTTCAGGTCGTCGGCGGGGATGTCGTCGATGTACAGCGACAGGATCTGGAAGGCCAGCTCGGCGTAGCCTTGCTCGTGGTAGGCCTTGCGCAGCTTGGTCAGCGTGGCATCGCTGATCTTAGGGTAGTGCTCGGGCAGGTACAGGCCGCCATCGGGCGCCAGGCCCTCCAGCAGGATGTCGCAAAAACGCTTGCGGTCGGCGTGGCCGCGGGTGGAGATGTACAGCATCAGTTCAGTTCCTCCTTGCGGATGCGCGTGATGGGCGCCAGCACCGTGGGCAGCGCTTGCATCTGGGCGATCACGGCGTCCATGGTGCCTTCGCGGGTGTCGTGGGTCAGGATGATCAGGTCGGTCTGCGTGGAGCCTTCGCCGCCGACCTCATCGGCTTCGCGCTGCAGCACCGCATCGATGCTCACGCCCGCCTCGGCCAGCAGGCCGGTGACCTTGGCCAGCACGCCGGCCTGGTCGGCCACGCGAAGGCGCAGGTAGTAGCTGGTGACCACTTCGCTCATGGGCAGCACCGGCAGCGTGCCCATGGCATCGGTCAGCGTGTTGGCCTGGAAGGCCAGGTGCGGCACGCGGTGCTCGGGGTCGGCCGTGTGCAGGCGGGCGATGTCCACCAGGTCGGCGATCACGGCGCTGGCGGTGGGCTCGCTGCCCGCCCCCTTGCCGTAGTACAGCGTGGTGCCCACGGCATCGCCCTGTACCACCACGGCGTTCATCGCGCCTTCGACGTTAGCGATCAGGCGCTTGGACGGCACCAGGCTCGGGTGCACGCGCAGCTCCACGCCCTTGTCCACCCGCTTGGTGATACCGAGCAGCTTGATGCGGTAGCCCAGTTGCTCGGCGTACTTGATGTCAGCGGCTGAAAGCTTGGTGATGCCTTCAACATAGGCCTTGTCGAACTGCACCGGGATGCCAAAAGCGATGGCGCTCATCAGCGTGACCTTGTGCGCGGCGTCCACGCCTTCGATGTCGAAGGTCGGGTCGGCCTCGGCGTAGCCCAGGCGCTGGGCTTCCTTGAGCACCACATCAAAGTCCAGTCCCTTGCTGCGCATCTCGGACAGGATGAAGTTGGTGGTGCCGTTGATGATGCCGGCGATCCACTGGATGCGGTTGGCGGTGAGCCCTTCGCGCAGCGCCTTGATGATCGGGATGCCACCGGCCACGGCGGCCTCGAAGGCCACCATCACGCCCTTGGCCGAAGCGGCCGCGAAGATCTCGGTGCCGTGCACGGCCAGCAGCGCCTTGTTGGCGGTGACCACGTGCTTGCCGGCGGCGATGGCTTCGAGCACCAGCGCACGGGCGATGCCGTAGCCGCCGATCAACTCGATGACGATGTCGATGTCGGGGTTGGCGATGATGGCGCGGGCATCGTTGACGACCTGGATGTCAGCACCCACTACCGATTTGGCACGCTCCACGTCCAGATCGGCCACCATGGTGATCTCGATGCCACGGCCAGCCCGGCGGCTGATCTCGTCCTGGTTGCGCGCGAGCACGTTGAACACGCCGCTGCCGACGGTGCCGATGCCCAGAAGGCCTACTTGGATGGGTTTCATAGCAATGGTGGGAAGAGTTTTTTAAGAGGGGATGGAATAGGAGGCGATACGGCGCAGCACACAATCACCGCGTGACATAGCTGGGCAACTGCCAGGCGCCACCGGCAAAGCCACGGCACATGCTGTCACCCGACTCGCTGGTCAGCACAAAACCCTGGCCGTCAAATTGCCACTGGCGCACCCACCAGCAGTCGCCGATGCCGCGCCCCTTCATGGCCGAATGCACGCTGCCCGTGGCGGGATCGAATTCGCCGTCCACGTCTTGCACGGGCTCGGGCTTGTACGGGGGCCGGTCGTTGGCCATCCACAGCAGGCTGGTGAAGTTGTAGGCCCCCATGCCGCAGGGCACGGACAGCAGCAACTTGCGCTCCGTCAGGCGATAGACCTGCACGTTGGCTAGGTTGAAGGGGTCGTCGCCATTGCACTGGCCCTCCGCGCTGGCGCGGTCCAGCGCCGCGATCAGGGGCTTGGCCAGCGTTGCATCGCCCTTGCGCGTGGGCAGCGGGCTCACGGCCTTGACCACCGGTGCCGGTACGGGCGGCAGCACAGAGGCTTCAGGCCGCGTGCCACGACGCACCAGCGCGCCTGGGGTGCCCACACGGCCCTGGGCCTCGTCCATCTTGAGCAGCACGGCACTGGCCCCGGCGAGCGACAGCACCCACCGGTCCTTGCCGGCGACGAGGGTGGCTTCTTCATTCTTGAGCAGCTCTTGCAGCAGGCGAGGCACGTCGCCTGCCGCCACCTGCGGGGCGTCGCCCTTGAGGCCTGGCAATGAAAGCTTGCCGACCTTGAGGTGCAGCGATGCAGGAGTGGTTTTCTCCGTAGAGACCTGAAAACCCACCAGCACCGGCGTGTCAGGCCCGGCGTCGCGGGTCAGGAGGATGGAGACGGGCTCGGAGTCGCCCGACTCGGGCTGGTAGCCCACAGCCCGGCAGGTGCGGGTGTTGTCGCACTGCAGTGCCCAGTCCTTGTGCTGGAAACTGACGGCACCTTTGTTATCTGCAGCCTGTACAGGCACCAATGGAGCGGCGAACGCCAGCGCGCACGCCATGAAGTGCCAGGCCCGGTGAGCATCAGAGCGAATGCGCATGGAAGATGGGCTCACTCGGCGCCACGCCACCTCAGGCAGCAGCAACAGCCACTGCCTGCTTGCGCTTGCGGTACTGTTCAAGGAAGCGGGCCACGCGGCCGATGGCGTCACGCAGGTCATCCTCATGGGGCAGGAACACAATGCGGAAATGGTCGGGCGCGGCCCAGTTGAAGCCGGTGCCTTGCACCAGCATGACCTTGGTTTCCTGCAGCAGTTCCAGGAAGAACTGCTGGTCGTCCTCAATGGGGTACACGGCAGGGTCCAGGCGCGGGAACATATAGAGAGCCGCCTGCGGCTTGACGCAGGTCACGCCCGGGATGGCAGTGATGAGTTCGTAGGCCAGATCGCGCTGCTTGCGCAGGCGTCCGCCATCGCCCACCAACTCGTTGATGCTCTGGTAACCGCCCAGCGCGGTCTGCACCGCCCACTGGCCGGGCACGTTGGCGCACAGGCGCATGTTCGAGAGCATGTTCAGACCCTCGATGTAGTCCTTGGCGGGCTTCTTGTCGCCCGATACCACCAGCCAACCGGCCCGATAGCCGCAGGAGCGGTAGCTCTTGGACAGTGAATTGAAGGTGAGTGTGAGCACATCCTCGCTCAGCGAGCCGATGGCCGTGTGCTTGGCGCCGTCGTACAGCACCTTGTCATACACCTCGTCCGCAAAGATGACCAGACCGTGCTCGCGCGCAATGGCAACGATGCCCTTGAGCAGCGCGTCCGAATACAGTGCGCCCGTGGGGTTGTTCGGATTGATGACCACGATGCCCTTGGTGCGGGACGTGATCTTGGAGCGGATGTCGGCCAGGTCGGGCATCCAGCCGTTGGCTTCTTCGCACAGGTAATGCACCGGGGTGCCGCCCGACAGGCTGGCCGCCGCTGTCCACAACGGATAGTCGGGCGAGGGCAGCAGCAGCTCGTCGCCATTGTCGAGCAGCGCATTGGTCGCCATGACGATCAACTCGCTGGCGCCATTGCCCAGGTAAATGTCGTCCAGCATCACGCCCTTGATGCCCTGCTTCTGCGTCTCGTGCATCACCGCCTTGCGCGCTGCAAAGATGCCCTTGCTGTCCGAATAGCCCGCCGAATTGGGCAGGTTGCGGATCATGTCGAGCTGGATCTCCTCGGGCGCATCAAACCCGAACACAGCCAGGTTGCCGATGTTGAGCTTGATGATCTTGTGGCCGTCCTCCTCCATCTGCTTGGCCGCGTCCATGATGGGCCCCCGGATGTCATAGCAGACGTTGGCGAGCTTGGCGGATTTTTGGACGGTTTTCATGCGCTGACGGTGGTGCAGTGGGGTCAGGTGGCGGCCAGAGCGGCTGGCACCTTGGCGAAACCTATAATTTGACCACAGATCACAAGCGCCCCCGGGCCCTGCGCCCCGGCCCACCCGCAGTGCCACCGCCTGCAACCCACGCCAACATCCATGAAATTCCAGCCCGACCGCTCGAACGCACAAACCATCAGCGGTTACGGCCCAGGCTGGATCGGCGTGGATGCCGAGAGGATCACGCACAGCGTCATCATCGGGTCGAATGGCCTGCGCGAAGCTTGGGCCTGCACACGTTTTGAAGACCTGACCCCCGAACACTTCGCGCAATTGGCCGCCCTGGAGACAGAGCTGATCATTTTTGGCAGTGGCACACGCAACCGGTTTCCGCCGCCGGCCTGGCTGGCCCCACTCATCGCCCGCCGACTGGGGCTGGAGACCATGGATACCCCGGCCGCCTGCCGCACCTACAACATTCTGGCCAGCGAAGGGCGAAACGTGGTGGCGGCATTGATCCTGGAAACCTGAATGGCAGGTCTGCAGCCTGTCATTCAGGCCCCAGCTTCGGCGCCGACACCTATGCAGCGCTTTGCCTAGATGCCCGGCACTCCGGGCCGGACACACTGTCTTACATTTGGCCGAGGGGCAATTTCGGGGTAAAATCACCGGTTGCGGTCGGGGGCACCACCAAGAGCAATAACACACTAGCTCCCCCGGCTTATCAACGACTACATCCTGAGAGATTGAAGTGATATGGCGATCGTTGTCAACAAACCCCTCCCTGAATTTGAAGCCAACGCTACCGGTGGACTCAAGGTCTCCAATACCTCCCACCTTGGCCAAATTCTGGTTCTCTACTTCTATCCCAAGGACAACACGCCTGGCTGCACCACGGAGGCCATGCAGTTTCGCGACAAGTACAAGGACTTTGTGAAGGCGGGCGCTGCCGTGTTCGGCGTGTCCCGCGACAACATGAAGTCGCACGACGATTTCAAGGAGAAGCTGGAGCTGCCCTTTGAGCTCATCGCGGACACCGAAGAGAAAATGTGCCACATGTTCGGCGTGGTCAAGAACAAGATCATGTACGGCAAGAAGGTCAAGGGCATCGAGCGCAGCACCTTCCTGATCGGCCCCGATGGCCTTCTGGTCCAGGAGTGGCGTGGCCTCAAGGTACCCGGCCATGTGGATGAAGTCCTGAAAGCCGTCAAATCCATCAAGGCCCTGAAAAAGGCCGCCTGATCTGCACATTGGGGCATTGGCGCGACACCCCACTTGTTTTGCCCAGGCAAGACATCGGGAGTAGGCATAATGGATTTATGCCCCTGGTTACCGCGACGTTTGTCCCTCCCCAAAAAGCCGCCTTGGCCTCCAGGCGGCTTTTTGCTTTCTGACCCCCTATTTCATTTTCTTTTACCGACCGAGGCCCTGCCACCATGCCCCTGCCCCCCGCCCCCAGCCGGCGCGCTGCACTCCTCGCGCCAGAAGCCTTTGAAGTCACGGCCCGCCCTCGGGTGTCACAGACCTCTGCCAACGAGCCCGTGGTGGCGCCCGCCGCGCGCGCAACACCCGCAGCCCGCCCGGGACGCAAGGCCGACAGCGTGGCATCAGCGACCGCCAAACCGGCCACTGCACCGCTCGTCCAGGTCGAGACCCGCGCCCGCGCGCCGGAGCCCGCAACCCGTACGACCACGACACGGAAGGCGCGCACCACCGGTGCCGCACCCACGATGGCAAACGCTGCCGCACCCTCCACCACGCGTGGCAGAAAGTCCGCCCCGCAAGGCCCGACCAAGCTTTTTGTGCTGGACACCAACGTGCTGTTGCACGACCCCACCAGCCTGTTCCGCTTTGAAGAACACGACATCTTCCTGCCGATGATCGTGTTGGAGGAACTGGATGGGCACAAGAAGGGCATGACCGAGGTCGCCCGCAACGGCCGCCAGACCAGCCGCACCCTGGACGCCCTGGCTGGCGTGCACGGCGCCGACATCGCCCACGGCCTCAAGCTCGACTCCACAGGCCAGCGCGCCGCTGGCGGGCACCTGTTCTTCCAGACCGCGCCGCTGGACTACAGCCTGCCCACCAGCCTGCCACCGGGCAAGGCCGACAACCAGATCCTGGGCGTGGTGGAGGCATTGCGCAAGCTGCACGCGCCGCGCGAGGTGGTGCTGGTGTCCAAGGACATCAACATGCGCGTCAAGGCGCGTGCCCTGGGCCTGAACGCCGAGGACTACCAGAACGACAAGACGCTGGAAGACGGCGACCTGCTCTATGCCGGCGTGCTGGCACTGCCCCCCGATTTCTGGGCCAAGAGTGGCAAGAATGTGGAGAGCTGGCAAAGTGGCGCCCACACGTACTACCGCATCGGCGGGCCCATCGTGCCGCAGCTGATGATCAACCAGTTCGTGTACTTCGAGGCCCCCGGTGAGCCCAGCCTGTTTGCGCGCGTGAGCGAAATCCGCGAAAAGACAGCGGTGCTGCAGACGCTCAAGGACTACGGCTCGGCCAAGAACGCCGTGTGGGGCGTGACCACGCGCAACCGCGAGCAGAACTACGCCATGAACCTGCTCATGGACCCCGAGATCGACTTCGTGACGCTGACCGGCACGGCCGGCACCGGCAAGACCCTGTTGGCCCTGGCCGCAGGCCTGACCCAGGTGCTGGACGACCGCCGCTATACCGAGATCATCATGACCCGCGCCACGGTGAGCGTGGGCGAGGACATCGGTTTCCTGCCCGGCACCGAGGAAGAAAAGATGGGCCCCTGGATGGGCGCGCTGGACGACAACCTGGAGTTCCTTGCCAAGGGCGATGGCGGCAATGCGGGCGAATGGGGCCGGGCTGCCACCAACGAACTCATCCGCAGCCGCATCAAGATCAAGAGCATGAACTTCATGCGCGGGCGCACCTTCCTGAACAAGTACGTGATCATCGACGAGGCACAGAACCTGACGCCCAAGCAGATGAAGACGCTGATCACGCGGGCCGGCCCCGGCACCAAGATCATCTGCATGGGCAACCTGGCACAGATCGACACCCCCTACTTGACCGAAGGCTCGTCGGGTCTGACCTTTGCAGTGGACCGCTTCAAGGGCTGGCCGCACAGTGGGCACATCACGCTGGCGCGGGGTGAACGCTCACGCCTGGCAGATTTCGCCAGCGAGGTGCTTTGAGTTGGCGGTGGGCTGGGTTGCAGCACTGAAACTGGTGCCCTGGGGCGACGTCATCGAGGCGACGCCCCAGATCCTCCAAGCGGCCAGAAAGCTGCTGGGCACCACCCAAAAAGGAAATGCCGAGGCGGCTGCAGATGCACTCGAAGGTGCCGGCAGCGAGCCCGCCATTCCGGTCGCCCTGCAGCTGCAGCATCTGCGCGACCGTGTCGCGCGGCTGGAGCAGGAACAGCAGGAGTCCGCGGCGCTGATCCAGTCCCTGGCCGAACAGAACGCCCAGGTCGTGCAGGCCGTGGAAGTGCTGCGCCAGCGCCATCGACAACTCATGGTGGCCGTGGGTGTTCTGGCGGCGGGCTGTATAGGTTTGATGGTGTGGGCGCTGCGACAGTAAGGGCCACCAGCACACAACAAAGGCGAATACACAGGCGTTGCACGGCACCTTCACCCGGGCACTGCGAAAATGCTATAAATTCAATAGCTGCCAGCGCTTATAGGATAAGCGCCAGCAGCTATTTTCATTAGAAATCGTCGCCCGAGCCCATCGCCAGGTTCTCGAAACGCGTCTGGTTCTTCTGGAAGAACAGCTTCACGGTGCCAGTGGGCCCGTTCCGCTGCTTGCCGATGATGACCTCCGCGACGTTGGGCTCCTTCGAGTCCTTGTTGTAGTAGTCGTCGCGGTAGATGAACATGATGATGTCGGCATCCTGCTCAATGGCGCCCGACTCGCGCAGGTCGGACATCATGGGACGCTTGTCGGTGCGCTGCTCCACCGAGCGGTTGAGCTGCGACAGCGCGATCACCGGGCACTGCAGCTCTTTGGCCAGCATCTTCAAACCCCGGGAGATCTCGCCCAGCTCGGTGGCGCGGTTGTCCGAACTGGAGGAACCCGAGCCGCTCATGAGTTGCAAATAGTCCACCACGATCAGGCCCAGCTTGCCGCACTGGCGCGCCAGACGGCGGGCATTGGCACGCAGCTCACCCGGCGTCAGGCCAGGCGTCTCGTCGATGTGCAGCGAGACCGTGCGCAGCTTTTCAATGGCTTCCGTCAGGCGCGGCCACTCGTCGTCCGTGAGCTTGCCGGTGCGAAGGTTGCCCTGGTTCACGCGGCCGATGGAGCCGACGATACGCACGGCCAACTGGGCGGCGCCCATTTCCATCGAGAAGATAGCGACCGGCAGGCCTTCATTGAGCGCCACGTGTTCGGCGATGTTCACCGCGAACGAGGTCTTGCCCATGGATGGGCGGGCTGCCAGCACGACCATGTCGCCCGCCTGCAGGCCGGACGTCATGCGGTCCAGGTCGGCAAAGCCGGTGGGCACGCCGGTCACATCCACCGGGTTGTCCGCCATCTCCTGCACCCGGTCGAGCAGGTCGATCACCAGGGTGTCGAGCGACTGGAAGCCCTGCTTGGTGCGCGAGCCCTCTTCGCCAATGGCGAAGATCTTGGCCTCGGCCTCATCCAGGATGCGCTCGACCGTCTTGCCCTGCGGGTTGAAGGCATTGGTCGAGATTTCGTCACTGGCCGTGACCAGCTTGCGCAGGATGGCGCGCTCGCGCACGATTTCCGCGTAGCGGCGGATATTGCTCGCGCTGGGTACGTACTGCGCCAGGTTGTTCAGGTAGGCCAGCCCCCCCATTTCCTGCGCCTTGCCCTGGTTCTGCAGGTGCTCGAACACCGTGATGACGTCGGCCGGTTTGCTGGCATTGATCAGCGCACCGATGGCCGAATAGACCATCTGATGCTCATGCCGGTAGAAGTGGCTCTCCACCAGCAGGTCACCCACGCGGTCCCAGGCGTTGTTGTCCAGCAGCAGCCCTCCCAGCACACTGGACTCCGCCTCGATGGAGTGCGGCGGCACGCGCAACTGGGCGATTTCGCGGTCGGGAGGGGGCGCGAAGCCTTGGTCATCCAACGGGGGAAAGACAGCAGACATGGGATTCTCCGGACAGAGCCTGACAAAATACATTCCCGGCACTTGCCACATCAGAGCAACGGCCGGGGGACAAGCCTGTGGGTAATCCGTGGACTACCGGTGGGCAATCATGTACAAATGGCGCGAACCAAAAGACAAAAGCCGCCCGAGGGCGGCTTCTGATGAAACACCGGGGTGTATCAGGCGGTTTCGCCGTAGACCGACACGGTCACTTCCACCACCACGTCGGTGTGCAGAGCAACGTTCACGGTGCTTTCGCTCACGACCTTGATCGGGCCGTTGGGCAGGCGGATCTGGGCCTTGGCAACCTTGTAGCCTTGCTTGTTCAGCTCTTCAGCGATGTCGTGGTTGGTCACGGAACCAAACAGACGGCCATCCACGCCAGCCTTTTGCGTCAGCTTGACGGTGGTGCCTGCCAGCTTTTCACCTTGGGCTTGGGCTTCTGCCAGCTTGGCAGCTGCGGCCTTTTCGAGTTCAGCACGCTTGGCTTCGAACTCTGCCTTGGCAGCTTCCGTGGCGCGACGGGCGCGGCCAGCGGGGATCAGGAAGTTGCGGGCGTAGCCGTCTTTGACCTTGACGATTTCACCGAGGTTGCCGAGGTTCACAACCTTGTCGAGCAGGATGATTTGCATGGGTTGTGCTCCTTAGATCTTGTGCTGGTCGCTGTAAGGCACCAGGGCCAGGAAGCGAGCGCGCTTGATGGCGGTGTTCAGCTGACGCTGGAAGATGGCGCGCGTGCCGGTCAGGCGTGCGGGGATGATCTTGCCGTTTTCGGCGATGAAATCGCGCAGCGTGTCGACATCCTTGTAGTCGATTTCTTCAACACCGGTCACCGTGAAGCGGCAAAAGCGCTTGCGCTTGAACAGCAGGGACTGGGTGTTGCGCTTTGGGCGCTTGTCTTTGTTGAACTTCTTGAACGTGGCCATTGCGGACCCCTTGAAAATTAATTTTGTTGAATATCCTGGATGTGAAGCACTGCGGTCTTGCCATTGCGTGGGGTGGCTAGAAATCCACTGAAAGTCCAGAGACTTCCGATGTTCTGCCTTGCCAGACGCTCAGCCATCGCACCAAAGGCAACGGCTTTCATGGCGGCCTTGACTTCGCGGGGGTGGCCTGCCTCGGTTTGCCAGGACTCGTGTTCGAGTCGCAGCGTAAGGGCAGGCAGTCCGGCGGGTGTGTAACGCAGGGGTTCAGCCTCTGCGATACAAGCGGTCAAGACTACGCGGTTCTCCACTCCAACGGGCTGGATCAGCGCTCGGCGCGATCTGGGCGCTCGCCACGCTCACCGCCAGCAGCTGCGTATTCAGCTTGGCTGGCCTTGCGGGCTTCTTCACGCTCGACGGTCTTCATCATCGAAGAAGGACCTGCATCGGCCTTCTTCTTTTGAACCGTCAGGTGGCGCAACACGGCGTCGTTGAACTTGAAGGCATGCTCCAGTTCAGCCATCACGGCCTGGTCGGCTTCGATGTTCACGCACAGGTAGTGGGCCTTGGCCAGCTTGTTGATCAGGTACGCCAGTTGACGGCGGCCCCAGTCTTCCACACGGTGCACCTTGCCACCGCCAGCGGTGATCATGCCCTTGTAGCGCTCCAGCATCGCTGGAACTTGTTCGCTTTGATCCGGATGGATCAACAAAATGATTTCGTAATGACGCATGCATACTCCTTTTGGGTAAGACCACCCACTGCGTCTTGAAGTGGTGTGGCAAGGGAAAGCCTGCGATTATAGCCCGACCTCTGCCGCTTGTACACTCAGGGCCGCCCAAGTCCCCGCGTGGGCGTACAAATAGGCGCCTGACAAACGCCTGGCCTCTTGCAAAACCAGGGGCTGGGCCGACATGCCATACAACAAAGCGCGCTGTACGCGGGGGCCGAAAGGACATACCCCTGGCGCAGACCTTGATTTGTGGTGGCACGGCCCCAACTCTCGCGCGTACTGTTCATTTACCTTCAGACCAAGACATGTCAGATAACAGCCAAACCACAGCCCCTCAGAATGCTCCCGCCCCCGAAGAAGTCGAAGCCGCCATGGCAGCCCACGCCTCGGACGAGCTGGCACGCCTGCAGGGCGAGCTGGCCGAGCTCAAGGCCAAAAGCGCCGATCTGGCCGACCAGTTCCTGCGCGCCAAGGCCGAGACCGAGAATGCCCGGCGCCGGGCCGAAGACGAAGTCTCCAAGGCCCGCAAGTTCGGCATCGAGAGTTTTGCCGAGAGCCTGCTGCCCGTGGCCGACAGCCTGGATGCCGCCCTGGCTATCAAGGAAGCCACGCCCCAGCAGTTGCGCGAAGGCGCCGACGCCACCCTGCGCCAACTGACTTCGGCACTGGAGCGCAACAAGGTGCTGGCCATCAACCCCGAGGCGGGCGCCAAGTTCGACCCCCACCAGCACCAGGCCATCAGCGTGGTGCCTGCCGACCAGGAAGCCAACACCGTGGTGGCCGTGCTGCAAAAGGGCTATGTGATCGCTGACCGCGTGCTGCGGCCGGCACTTGTCACCGTGACAGCCCCGAAGTAAATCTTCAAATAAATCAGCACGGATGACTTGAACCGCCACAAGTTATCCACAAGTTACTAGCCATCCAAACCATTCAAGCATTCGGAGAAAAATCATGGGAAGAATCATCGGCATTGACCTGGGCACGACCAACAGCTGCGTCTCCATCATGGAAGGCAACACGACGCGCGTGATCGAGAACAGCGAAGGCGCGCGCACCACGCCTTCCATCGTGGCCTACCAGGAAGACGGCGAGATCCTCGTCGGCGCCTCGGCCAAGCGCCAGGCGGTGACCAACCCCAAGAACACGCTGTACGCCGTCAAGCGCCTGATCGGCCGCAAGTTCACCGAAAAAGAAGTGCAAAAGGACATCGACCTGATGCCCTACAAGATCGTGGCCGCCGACAACGGCGACGCCTGGATCGAGGTGCGCGGCAACAAGCTGTCGGCCCAGCAGGTGTCTGCCGACATCCTGCGCAAGATGAAGAAGACGGCCGAGGACTACCTGGGCGAGCCCGTGACGGAAGCCGTCATCACGGTGCCCGCGTACTTCAACGACGCCCAGCGCCAGGCCACCAAGGACGCCGGCCGCATTGCAGGCCTGGACGTCAAGCGCATCATCAACGAGCCCACTGCGGCTGCCCTGGCCTTCGGCCTGGACAAGCAGGAAAAGGGCGACCGCAAGATCGCCGTGTATGACCTGGGTGGCGGCACGTTCGACGTGTCCATCATCGAAATCGCGGACGTGGACGGCGAAAAGCAGTTCGAAGTGCTGTCGACCAACGGCGACACCTTCCTGGGCGGCGAAGACTTCGACCAGCGCATCATCGACTTCATCATCGAAGAGTTCAAAAAGGAATCGGGCGTCAACCTCAAGAACGACGTTCTGGCCCTGCAGCGCCTGAAGGAGGCCGCCGAGAAGGCCAAGATCGAGCTGTCGAACTCGGCCTCAACCGACATCAACCTGCCTTACGTGACTGCCGATGCTTCGGGCCCCAAGCATCTGAACATCAAGCTGACCCGCGCCAAGCTGGAGCAATTGGTGGAAGAGCTGATCGAGCGCACCATCGCTCCTTGCCGCATGGCCATCAAGGACGCAGGCGTGTCGGTGTCCGACATCCATGATGTGATCCTGGTCGGCGGCATGACGCGCATGCCCAAGGTGCAAGAGAAGGTCAAGGAGTTCTTTGGCAAAGACCCCCGCAAGGACGTGAACCCCGATGAAGCCGTGGCCGTGGGCGCTGCCATTCAGGGCCAGGTGCTGTCGGGCGACCGCAAGGACGTGCTGCTGCTGGACGTGACACCGCTGTCTCTGGGTATCGAAACCCTGGGTGGCGTGATGACCAAGATGATCCAGAAGAACACCACCATCCCAACCAAGTTCGCGCAGACCTACTCGACGGCCGACGACAACCAGCCTGCCGTGACCATCAAGGTCTACCAGGGTGAGCGTGAAATGGCGGCGGGCAACAAGCTGCTGGGCGAGTTCAACCTCGAAGGCATTCCACCCGCAGCGCGCGGTGTTCCACAGATCGAAGTGTCGTTCGACATCGACGCCAACGGCATCTTGCATGTGGGCGCCAAGGACAAGGGCACGGGCAAGGAAAACAAGATCACCATCAAGGCCAACTCCGGCCTGTCGGAAGAAGAAATTCAGCAAATGGTGAAAGATGCCGAGCTGAACGCTGCCGACGACAAGAAGAAGCTGGAGCTGGTGCAAGCCCGCAACCAGGGTGAAGCCGCCGTGCACAGCGTGAACAAGAGCCTGGCCGAACACGGCGACAAGCTGGATGCCGGCGAGAAGGATGCGATCACCGCAGCCGTGAAGGCCCTGGAAGAAGTCCTGAAGGGCGAAGACAAGGCCGCGATCGACGAGAAGACGACCGCGCTGATGGCCGCCAGCCAGAAGCTGGGCGAAAAGATGTACGCCGACTCCCAAGCGGCGCAAGCCGCTCAGGCTGCCGGTGGTGCTGATGCCGGTGCTTCGGCCTCCGCATCTTCGGCCAAGCCTGCAGACGATGACAACGTCGTCGATGCCGAAGTCAAGGAAGTCAAGAAGGGCTGAGCACGCTCCCGTTGACCCCAGCCGCCGCGCGGTGCCGTTGACGGTGCTTGCGCGGCGTTCCTGTTCCAACCGGGCTCAGAAAGACCATGTCCAAAAGAGACTTTTACGAAATCCTGGGTGTTCCCAAGAACGCCTCGGACGAAGAAATCAAGAAGGCCTATCGCAAGCTGGCGATGAAGCACCACCCTGACCGCAATCAGGGGGATGCGGCCAAGCCTGCCGAAGAGAAATTCAAGGAGGCCAAGGAGGCCTACGAGATGCTCTCCGACCCACAAAAGCGTGCGGCCTACGACCAGTACGGCCACGCCGGGGTCGACCCCAACATGCGCGGCCCGGGAGGCCCGGGTGCAGAGGGCTTTGGCGGTTTTGCCGAGGCTTTTGGCGACATCTTCGGCGACATGTTCGGCCAGCAGGGCGGGCGTGGGCGGGGCGCGGGCGGCCGCCAGGTCTACCGCGGCAGCGACCTGAGCTACGCCATGGAGATCACCCTGGAAGAGGCCGCACGCGGCAAGGATGCACAGATCCGCATCCCGTCGTGGGAGAGCTGCGACACCTGCCACGGCAGCGGCGCCAAGCCCGGCACCAGCGCCAAGACCTGCGGCACCTGCCAGGGCGCGGGCACGGTGCAGATGCGCCAGGGCTTCTTCAGCGTGCAGCAGACCTGCCCGCACTGCCGTGGCACGGGCAAGATCATTCCCGAGCCCTGCACCAGCTGCCATGGCCAGGGCAAGCTCAAGAAGCAAAAGACGCTGGAAGTGAAGATCCCTGCAGGCATCGACGACGGCATGCGCATTCGCAGCACCGGCAACGGCGAACCTGGCACCAACGGTGGCCCGCCCGGCGACCTGTACATCGAAATCCGCCTGAAGAAACACGACATCTTCGAGCGCGACGGCGACGACCTGCACTGCCAGGTGCCCGTGAGTTTCATCACGGCGGCTTTGGGCGGCGAGATCGAGGTGCCCACCTTGGCGGGCAAGGCGGCCATCGACATTCCGGAAGGCACCCAGGCCGGCAAGCAATTCCGCCTGCGCGGCAAGGGCATCAAGGGTGTGCGCGCCAGCTACCCGGGCGACCTGTACTGCCACATCGCCGTAGAGACCCCCGTGAAGCTCACCGAGCACCAGCGCAAGCTGCTGCGCGAGCTGGAGGATTCGCTCAAGAAGGGTGGCGGCCGCCATTCGCCCAGCGGCGAAAGCTGGACGGACCGCTTGAAGAACTTCTTCAGCTGATCACCAGCCTGCCCCCCCAAAAAAACCGCCTGCGGCCTTCTGGTCCAGGCGGTTTTTTCTTGATGCAAGGCAAGAAAATCGCAGTCAACCCCCGCTGGCGCAGCCTGCGCAGTACGATGAAAATCCATCGGCGATGAAGCGGGAGCTGCGGTCCATGAACAATGTCAACATCACCTTTCTGGGTGGCTCCGGGACCGTCACAGGCTCCAAATACCTGGTTCGGCACAACGGCAAAAGCCTGCTGATCGACTGCGGCCTGTTCCAGGGCTACAAGCAGCTGCGCCTGCGCAACTGGCAGCCCTTGCCCGTCACGCCCCGCCAGATCGACGCGGTGGTGCTGACCCACGCGCATCTGGACCACAGCGGCTACCTGCCCCTGCTGGCGCGCGATGGCTACACCCACGCCATCCACTGCACGCCGGGCACGCGCGACCTGTGCACCATCCTGCTGCCCGACAGTGGGCACCTGCAGGAGGAAGACGCGGCCTTTCTCAACCGGCACCAGCTCAGCAGCCACAGCCCCGCCCTGCCGCTGTACACCCGGCTCGATGCACTGCACTGCCTCCAACAGTTCCAGATCCATGCGTTCCACAAAGCGTTCGAGCCCCTGCCCGGCTGGCGCATGACTTTCTCGCCCGCTGGCCACATCCTCGGCGCGGCCAGTGTGCTGCTGGAAGTCGGAGGGCGGCGCATCCTGTTCTCCGGCGACCTGGGGCGGCCGGACGACTTGCTGATGAATCCACCGGACGCCCCGCCCCAGGCCGACACGGTGCTCATCGAGTCCACCTACGGCGACCGCGAACACCCTCCCGAAGGCCTGCTCGACGAACTGGGGCCCGCCCTGCAGCGCCTGGCCGCACGCGGGGGCATAGCGGTGGTGCCCGTGTTCGCCGTGGGGCGTGCCCAGGTGGTGCTGCACGCCATTGGCCTGCTCAAGGCGCAGGGTGTGGTGCCCGCCTCCCTCAAGGTGTTTCTGGACAGCCCCATGGCGGTCAGCACCACGGGGCTGTTCCAGCACCATATGCAGGAACACCGCCTGAGCGGCCGCGAAGTACAGGCACTGGAGCATGGCGCCACCATGGTCCAGACGCCCGAGCAATCCAAGGGGCTGGCCAAGCTGCATGGCCCCATGGTCATCCTGTCGGCCAGTGGCATGGCCACCGGGGGCCGCGTGCTGCACCACCTGGCGCTGCACGCGGGCGACCACCGCAACATGATCATCCTGACCGGCCACCAGGCGCCGGGCACACGCGGCGCGCGCCTGGCCCAGGGCGAAAAGAGCATCCGCATCCATGGCCAGGACGTGGCCGTGCGCGCCGAGGTGGTGCGGCTGTCCTCCGCGTCGGCCCACGCCGACGGCAACCAGCTCATCGCCTGGCTGCGCAGCATGGGCCACGCGCCCGACCAGGTGTATGTGGTGCATGGCGAAATGGGCGCATCCGATCTGCTGCGCCAGCGCATTGAGCATGAGCTGCGCTGGCGCGCCGCCGTGCCAGAGCACGGCAGCACCTGCACCGCCTAAGCCACGGCAGCGTTCTGGGCTTCAGAGGGACTGCTCACGCGCGGACGGGCATCCCAACCATCGCGTATCGCGATGGCAAAGCACCCATAATGCAGAGAAAATAGACAACCTTCTCATTCCGAGAAGACAAAACCCCATGAAAAGCTCCGAGCGCAGTTTTGCGCGCCGTATCGACCTGACCTCGCTGCAACTGTTTGTGGCGGTGTGCGAGCTCGGCAGCATTGGCCGCGCGGCCGAGCGCGAGTTCATTGCCGCATCGGCTGTCAGCAAACGCCTGTCGGACCTGGAAACGGCCGTGGACACCGCCCTGCTCTACCGCCACAGCCGGGGCGTCACGCTCACCCCCGCAGGCGAGAGCCTGCTGCACCACGCGCGCACCGTGCTGTTTGGCCTGGAGCGCATGCAGGGCGAGCTCAGCGAATACGCCGACGGTGTGCGCGGCCATGTGCGCATGCACGCCAACATCTCGGCCATCTTCCAGTTTCTGCCCGAAGACCTGGGCGCCTTTGCGCGCGAGCACAGCCAGATCAAGATCGACCTGCAGGAGCACCTGAGCAGCGACGTGCTGCATGCCGTGCAGGAGGGCGCTGCAGACCTGGGCATCTGCAACATCGGCATGGCCAGTGGCAACGGTGCCCTGGAACTGCAAAGCCGCCCTTACCGCGCCGACAATCTGGTGCTCGTTGTGCCCCTGGCGCATGACCTGTCTGCGCTGGCAGCTATCAATTTTGAAGAAGTTCTGGACTGGGACATCGTGGGCCTGCACGCCAACAGCAGCATCAGCCTGGCCATGCGCGCCGCAGCAGCTGCCGCCGGGCGCCCGCTGCGCCAGCGCATCCAGGTCACGGGGCTTGACGCCATGTGCCGCATGATCGACAACGGCCTGGGCGTGGGCCTGCTGCCCGACCGGGCGTTTGCGCTGATGCGCGGCGTGGGCAACCTGCAAGCCGTCCCATTGACCGACGCCTGGGCCCACCGCGAGCTGCGCGTGGTGGCCCGCGACTTTGACGCACTGCCCGTCACGGCGCGTTTGCTGGTGGAACACCTCTCACCACGCCAAGACCCCGGCACTAAAATCCAATCACCCACCTGAAAGCAGAAAGAAAGCCACGCCATGGGACGCACCCTGTACGACAAGATCTGGGACGAGCATGTCGTCCACACCGAAGAGGACGGCACGTCCATCCTCTACATCGACCGCCATCTGGTGCACGAGGTGACCAGCCCCCAGGCCTTTGAAGGGCTGCGCGAGGCGGGCCGCAAGGTCTGGCGCATGAGCTCCATCGTGGCCACCGCCGACCACAACACACCCACCACGGGCTGGGAAAACGGCTACGACGGCATCACCGACCCGATCAGCAAGGAACAGATCACCACGCTGAACGACAACATGGCGCAGATCTCGCCTGCGGCATTCTTCCCGTTCATGCACAAACGCCAGGGCATCGTGCATGTGATTGGCCCCGAAAACGGCGCCACCCTGCCCGGCATGACGGTGGTTTGCGGCGACAGCCACACCAGCACGCACGGCGCGTTTGGCGCGCTGGCGCACGGCATCGGCACCAGCGAGGTCGAGCACGTGATGGCCACGCAAACCCTGCTGGCCAAGAAGGCCAAGAACATGCTGGTACAGGTGGACGGCACGCTGGCCAAAGGCGTGACCCCCAAGGACGTGGTGCTGGCCATCATCGGCAAGATCGGCACGGCCGGTGGCACGGGCTACACCATTGAATTTGCAGGCTCCGTCTTCCGCGCCATGAGCATGGAAGGCCGCATGACCGTGTGCAACATGGCCATCGAAGGTGGTGCTCGCGCGGGTCTGGTGGCTGTGGACGATAAGACCATTGAATACGTCAAGGGCCGTCCCCTGTCGCCCACGGGCGTGGAATGGGACCAGGCCGTGGCGTACTGGAAGACCTTGCATTCGGATGCCGATGCGAAGTTTGACACCGTCGTCAAGCTCGACGCCGCCGACATCCAGCCACAAGTGACCTGGGGCACCTCGCCCGAAATGGTGCTGGGCATCGACGCCCGCGTGCCCGACCCAGACAAGGAAAAGGACGCCAACAAGCGCGGCGCCATCGAGCGCGCCTTGACCTACATGGGCCTCACGCCCGGCAAGGCCATCAACGACATCACCATCGACAAGGTGTTCATCGGCAGTTGCACCAACAGCCGCATCGAAGACATGCGTGAAGCCGCCGCCGTGGTGAAGAACCTGGGCCGCAAGGTGGCCAGCAATGTCAAGCTGGCCATGGTGGTGCCCGGCTCGGGCCTGGTCAAGGAACAGGCCGAGCGCGAAGGCCTGGACAAGATTTTTGTGGCCGCGGGCTTTGAGTGGCGCGAACCCGGCTGCTCCATGTGCCTGGCCATGAATGCCGACCGCCTGGAGCCCGGCGAGCGCTGCGCCAGCACCAGCAACCGCAACTTCGAAGGCCGCCAGGGCGCTGGTGGCCGGACCCATCTGGTGAGCCCCGCCATGGCAGCAGCCGCTGCCGTGCACGGCCACTTTGTGGACATTCGTCAATTTGCCTGAAGGAGCCCTGTCATGAAAAAGACCGCAACCCTCATCGTGCTCGCCATCACCTTCGTGCTGGCCGGCTGCAACACCGTCAAGGGCGTGGGCCAGGACGTACAGCGCGCCGGTGGCGCCCTTGAACGCGCCGCAAAATAAAGAACGCCATGCAGAAATTCACCTTGCTCAAGGGCCTTGTGGCCCCGATGGACCGCGAGAACGTCGATACCGACGCGATCATCCCCAAGCAATTCCTCAAGTCGATCAAGAAGACCGGCTTTGGCGTGAACCTGTTTGACGAGTGGCGTTACCTGGACCACGGCGAACCCGGCCAAGACCCCGCCAGCCGCAAGCCCAACCCCGACTTTGTGCTGAACCAGCCGCGCTATGCAGGCGCCTCCGTGCTGCTGGCGCGCAAGAACTTCGGCTGTGGCTCCAGCCGCGAACACGCGCCCTGGGCGCTGGACCAGTACGGCTTTCGCGCGGTGATCGCGCCGAGCTTTGCCGACATTTTCTTCAACAACTGCTTCAAGAACGGCCTGTTGCCCATCGTACTGCCCGAGGCCACCGTGGCCCAGCTGTTTGACGAAGTGCACGCATTCCCCGGCTACCAGCTCACCATCGACCTGGAGCGCCAGGTCATCGTGCGTCCGCAGGGCCAAGAGATTCCGTTCGAGGTGCAGGCCTTCCGCAAATACTGCCTGCTCAACGGCTTTGACGACATCGGCCTGACCCTGCGCCAGTCCGACAAGATCAAGGCCTTTGAAGCCCAGCGGCTGGCCACCAAGCCCTGGCTGGCGCACACCATGGTGTCGTGAGACGGCGTGGGCATCCAAAATATCAGTCAAATTGGCATCTAACGCTTTATCCATAAGCGTAAACAGCTATCAAAAACAAAGCAAATTCAATGAAAATCGCAGTTCTGCCGGGTGACGGCATTGGCACCGAAATCGTCTCTGAAGCCGTGAAGGTTCTGGAGGCCCTGGAACTCCCGTTCGAGATGGAATCCGCCCTGGTGGGCGGCGTGGCGTACGACGCCCACGGCCACCCGCTGCCCGAGTCCACGCTCAAGCTCGCCAAGGAAGCCGACGCCATCCTGTTCGGCGCCGTGGGCGACTGGAAATACGACACGCTCGACCGCCCCCTGCGCCCCGAGCAGGCCATCCTGGGCCTGCGCAAGAACCTGGGCCTGTTCGCCAACTTCCGCCCCGCCATCTGCTACGAGCAACTGGTGGGTGCGTCGAGCCTCAAGCCCGAGCTGATCGCGGGCCTCGACATCCTCATCATCCGCGAGCTGACCGGCGACATCTACTTTGGCCAGCCGCGCGGCCGCCGCGTGGCCACCGATGGCCACTTCCCCGGTGCCGAGGAGGCCTTCGACACCATGCGCTACAGCCGCCCCGAGATCGAGCGCATCGCCCACGTCGCCTTCCAGGCCGCCCGCAAACGCAACAAGAAGGTCACCAGCGTGGACAAGGCCAACGTGCTCGAAACCTTCCAGTTCTGGAAGGACGTGGTCACCGACGTGCACAAGGAATACCCCGACGTCGAGCTGCAGCACATGTACGTGGACAACGCCGCCATGCAACTGGTCAAGGCGCCCAAGGCGTTTGACGTGGTGGTGACCGGCAACATGTTTGGCGACATCCTGTCGGACGAAGCCTCCATGCTGACGGGCTCCATCGGCATGCTGCCCTCGGCCAGCCTGAACAGCAGCAACCAGGGCCTGTACGAACCCAGCCACGGCAGCGCCCCCGACATCGCCGGCAAGGGCGTGGCCAACCCCCTGGCCACCATCCTCTCGGCCGCGATGATGCTGCGCTTCAGCCTGAACCAGGAAGCCGCCGCCCAGCGCATCGAAGCCGCCGTGCAAAAGGTGCTGGCCCAGGGCCTGCGCACCCCCGACATCTACAGCGAAGGCACCACCAAGGTGGGCACGGCGCAGATGGGGGATGCCGTGGTCAAGGCGCTGGCCGCCTGAACCCAACCGCTCAGCGGTCACGAAAAAGCGCCGGTCTTCCGGCGCTTTTTTCGTTGTTGAGCCCGCGTACCGCCTACAGCCAGGCGTTGTCGATGAACTCCATGATGGAGTAACGCCGGTTCTCCAGCGGCCGCTCACGGACGGCCGCCACAATGTGGGCCACACCCGCCGCATACGGCGCATCGCCATAGACACGGGTTTCCAGCTTCACGCTGCAAGCGCCATCCTCCATCAACATCTGGTGGTACGCGTGGCGGGCAAGATGCTCTTGGGGGATTTGCAACTCGCCCCGTTGAACCTCCGGATCGCGCACGGACCGGATTTCAGCCGGAGTGAGGCCCAGCGCCTGCGCCATGCTGACCGCCGTGCCCGGCACGGAGGACTTCTGCGCCTGGTGGGATTCGGTAAGCCCGATGCGGTAGCCGCGAAACAGATGCCCGCTGCGCTCCAGCATGGCCATGAACTTGAGCATGAGGAGGTTGGTGTTCGGACACAGGATGACCGGAAAACCCACGGCAGTGTGTTCCAGCGCTGACCCCGTGGACAGCTCCACCAGCGGAGATTGCGTGGATGCGCAGAACGCGCTCACGGCTTGCAGCTCCCGGCCCGAGCCAGCGTGCACCACCACCGATTTTTCTGCAGGCAGCCCCTCGGCGGCCCAGGGCACAACCTCGCCAGCGTCCCCAGAGGGCAGCGCGCCCAGAAGCTCCCTGGCCAGCTTGCCGGACCCCACAACGATGACTTGCATTTTTCTACTCTCGATGAATCACAGACAAAACGATAGGCAGGACTGTAGTGCGATGCAGACCCCAAGCGGAGGCTCCCCACGAAGTCATTGGCTTTTTCTACCGTCTATCCCGCCGGTCGCTCCACAGAGACGCTGTTGGAGCAACAGCACAGAGCCCAAAGCCCACATCCGCTACAATCCCCGCCTATGTTTGCCGCCCACACGTTCGCCCTGAACATTGCACCCGCCGCCCTGGCCGGTGTCGCTGCGCGCGCAACCATCACCAAAATCACGACCATTAAGGGCTGACTCAGCCTGGTTCGTCGTGCGCCCTCCCTGGCCAGACGAGCCAGGCGAGCAGTCCGGTCTGGCACTGTTTCTTACTTAGAAAGGGCGTTGAAATGAGCAAGTTGGTAGGGTTGGTCGGCTGGCGCGGCATGGTTGGCTCGGTCCTGATGGACCGCATGGAACAAGAGAAGGACTTCGATCTGATCGAACCCGTGTTCTTCTCCACCTCGAATGCAGGCGGCAAGGCCCCTGCCCAAGCGAAGAACGAGACTGCGCTGCAGGACGCGTTCAACATCGAGGCCCTCAAGCGCTGCGACATCATCATCACCGCCCAGGGCGGCGACTACACCTCCGAAGTGTTCCCCAAGCTGCGCGCAGCGGGCTGGAATGGCCACTGGATCGACGCCGCATCCACCCTGCGCATGGACAAGGACGCCGTGATCATTCTTGATCCCGTCAACATGCCGGTCATCAAGAATGCCCTGGCCAACGGCGGCAAGAACTGGATCGGTGGCAATTGCACCGTGAGCTGCATGCTGATGGGCGTGGGCGCTCTGTACAAGGCAGGTCTCGTGGAATGGATGAGCACCCAGACCTACCAGGCAGCCTCGGGTGGCGGCGCGCAGCACATGCGCGAACTGCTCACGCAGTACGGCACGCTGAACGCCGAAGTGAAGTCCCTGCTCGATGACCCCAAGAGCGCCATCCTCGAAATCGACCGCAAGGTCATCGCCAAGCAGCGTGCCCTGACCAGCGCTGAAACCACCAACTTCGGCGTGCCGCTGGGCGGCAGCCTGATCCCCTGGATCGACAAGGACCTGGGCAACGGCATGTCCAAGGAAGAATGGAAGGGCATGGCCGAGACCAACAAGATCCTCGGACAGGGTGAGGGCTTCAGTGCCCCGGCCGTGCCGGTGGACGGCTTCTGCGTCCGTGTGGGCGCCATGCGCTGCCACAGCCAGGCGCTGACCTTCAAGTTGAAGAAGGATGTACCCCTGGCCGACCTGGAAGCCATGATCGCCGCTGACAACGAATGGGTGCAGGTTGTGCCCAACACGCGGGAAGCCACCATCAAGGATCTGACCCCCGTGGCGGTGACCGGCACAATGACCATCCCCGTGGGCCGCATCCGCAAGCTGGCGATGGGCCCGGAGTATGTAGGCGCATTCACGATCGGCGACCAGTTGCTCTGGGGGGCTGCCGAGCCCCTGCGCCGCATGCTGCGCATCTTGCTCGACGCTTAAGCCGGCATCCTCCAAAAAGCGCGCACAGCCCCCGTTGTGCGCGCTTTTTTGCGCCCAGCACCATGACACACTCCGTTACGCCACGTTGGCAATTGGCAACATTTGAATGCCCCAAATTGGTGCGACTCGACCCCACACAAAGCTTCGGAGCCACCTCAGCTTGTCAGTGCAAAACATTGATGCTATGGTGCTTTTTACATATTTTCACGCGCCGGGGCGGGACCAGACCATGAGAAAAAAAGCACCGCTCGACCGAGCCGCACAAAAACCTAATCAGTTGATGGCAAACATGCATCGTTGGAAATTTTCTGTCCTGGCGGCTGCGGCCGTAGCGTCGGTCGGCTTTTACGCTGGCGATGCCTCCGCTCTGGCGCTGGGTCGCATCACCGTGCAGTCTGCCCTGGGCGAGCCTCTGCGCGCCGAAATCGACTTGCCCCAGATCACTCCGGCCGAAGCCGACACCCTGCGCGCCACCACGGCCACCCCGGAAGTTTTCCGTGCCCAGGGAATGGAATACACGCCAACGATCAACAACCTGCGGATCCAGCTACAGCGGCGCCCCGATGGCAGCGCCGTGCTGCGCCTGACGAGTGATCGTCCGGTGAACGATCCCTTCCTGGACCTGGTGCTGGATGCCAACTGGGGCTCGGGCCGTATCGTGCGCAGCTACACGATGCTGTTTGACCCGCCAGCACTGCGCCGCGCTGCGCCGAGTGTGACGGCGTCCCCCCAGATCTCAGCACCTGCGGCACAGCAGACGCCTGCAGTGCGCGCCCCGGCCGCCCCGCGCGCCAGCGAATCTCCCACTGCGGCAGCCCCTGCTACCCAGCCAGCGCCACGCCCGGCAGCAGCCCCCCGCGCCACGCCCACTGACGGCGTGAAGGTGCAGGCTGGTGACACGGCAGGCCGCCTTGCGAACACCTATCGCCCAGCCAGCGTCTCTCTCGATCAGATGCTGGTCGCCATGATGCGAGCGAACCCCGATGCCTTCATTCAGGGCAATGTCAACCGCCTCAAGGCTGGCGCAGTGCTACAGATGCCCGACGAAGCCACCGCGCAGGCGACACCAGCTCCAGAAGCTCGCCAGATTCTTGCCGCCCAGGCCCGGGACTTCAACGAGTTCCGCCGCAAGCTGGCAGGCGCAGCCCCCACCACCGCCGTGGCTGCCGCCGAGCGCTCCGCGTCGGGCACGGTGCAGACCCGAGTAGAGGACAAGAAGCCTGCGACGACCGCGCCCGACAAGCTCACGCTGTCCAAAGGCTCTGTCAAAGGCCAGAAAGCGGCCGAGGATCAACTCGCCAAGGACAAGCAAGCCGGCGAAGCGGCCACGCGGATGGCGGAACTGTCCAAGAACATCACGGACCTGAACAAGCTGGGCGCGGCATCTGCGACCGCTGGCAGTGCCGCGCCTGCGGCGGCCGGTAGCGCCAGCGCCCCTGCTGGTGTGGCCGTGCAGGCCCCTGCTGTCCCCGCCACGCCCACGGCACCCGCCATGCCGGAAACCCCGGCATCCGCCCCGGTGACCGCAGCCAGCGCTCCGGTAGCAGATGCCGCCGTTCCCGCAGAAGCAGCTTCCGAGCCCGCCTCTGCACCGGCTCCTGTGGCGTCGGCTCCCGCAGCCCCTGTGCGAGTGCCTGCACCGGCTCCAGCCCCCGTGGAAGAGCCGAGCTTCCTGTCCGGCCTCATGGACGACCCGATACTTCCCCTTGCTGGTGGCGGCCTGCTGGCCCTGTTGCTTGGGTACGGCGCGTACCGCGTCGTTCAGCGTCGCCGCCAGAGCGGCGGTGTAGACAGCTCGTTCCTGGAAAGCCGCATCCAGCCCGACTCGTTCTTCGGTGCCAGCGGTGGACAGCGTGTCGATACCGCCAACAGCGAAATGACAACCGGCTCGTCCATGGCCTACTCGCCCAGCCAGCTGGATGCGGGCGGCGATGTGGACCCGGTGGCCGAAGCCGATGTGTACCTGGCCTACGGCCGCGACCTGCAGGCCGAGGAAATCCTGAAGGAAGCCATCCGCCACAACCCAGCCCGTGTATCCGTCCATGTAAAGCTTGGCGAAATTTATGCCAAGCGCCAGGACCGCAAGGCGCTGGAAGCCGTGGCGGGAGATGTATTCAAGCTGACACAGGGCGAAGGGCCGGACTGGAACCGCATTGCTGAACTGGGCCGCGATCTGGACCCTGATAACCGGCTGTACCAGCCTGGTGGCCGCCCCGGCATGGCCGAGGATGAATCCCCATCGCTGCCCCCAGGGGGTTTCCCAAGCACCTTCACAGGTGCAGGCAACGCCGCAGCCTCGGCGGCACTCCCCCCGGATCTTGATCTGGACCTCGACCTGGATCTGCCCGACGACGCACTGACCGACGCTCCCTCAGTGGCACCTGCGCCTCCAGGCGGATTTGCCGCTGCGGCCGCCGCTGCTGCGGCTGCAGGTGGAGTCCGCCGCGCCACCGATGCAGACGAACCGCAAACACTGCGGCCCGAGTTGGATTTGCCAGAGCTGCCATCTGCAACGGCCCCTGCCTGGGGCGGTCAAGATACTGCGCCCGGCCCGGTCATGGCCCCTCCGCCCGTGGCCAACCTGGACTTCCCGAGCGCAGACGATCTGAGCATGGCACCCTCTGGCCCCATACCCCTGGCAGGTGATGCCAAGGATTCCGGCCCTATGGAATTTGACCTGGGCGAACTGTCACTCGATCTGAACGCACCATCCAAGCCCATGGCTGCCCCTGCCGCCAAGGCACCTGCTCCAGCACCAGAGTTTGTTGACGATGGCTCGGCGGCAGCGCAGGATGATCCACTGGCCACCAAGCTGGCACTGGCTGAAGAGTTCAACGCCATTGGCGATACCGACGGCGCACGCACACTGATTGAAGAGGTGGTGGCAGAGTCCAGCGGGGCACTCAAGACCCGGGCCCAGCGCATGCTGGCTGAACTGGGCTAATGCAGCCCCTTCCCCCAGGCCACCCCATGACGCGGGTGGCGCTGGGTGTCAGCTACAACGGACAGACCTACAGCGGCTGGCAAAGCCAGCTGTCTGGCAATACGGTTCAAGACAAACTCGAAGCGGCCCTGGGCCGCTTTGCCACGCACCCTGTCAGCACCTTGTGCGCGGGTCGCACGGACGCAGGGGTGCACGGACTGATGCAGGTGGTGCACTTCGACACGCCACTCCAACGCCCGCCCTCGTCGTGGGTCCGTGGTACCAACACCTTTCTTCCTGCCGATATCGCCGTGCAATGGGCGCAGCCCGTGCCGCATGATTTTCACGCCCGTGCCAGCGCCGTAGCGCGGCGCTACGCATACGTGCTGCTGCAATCGCCCGTGCGTCCCAGTGTGGATGCAGGCCGTGTGGGCTGGGTTTACCACACGCTGGACCACGATGCGATGCGGCAAGCTGCAGACCAGTTGCTGGGGGAACATGACTTCACTTCATTCCGCGCGTCGGCGTGCCAGGCGAAATCCCCCATCAAGACCCTGCAGCGCATCGATATTGTCCGCCGTGGCCTGAACGCGCCCCACCCGGAGCTGGGCTGGAGCCCCTGCTACTGGCGTTTCGAATTCGAGGCCAACGCCTTCCTGCACCACATGATCCGCAACATCATGGGCTGCCTGATTGCCATTGGCCAAGGCAACCAGCCCCCTGGGTGGATCACCGAAGTGCTCGCCGCCAAGTCACGCGACGCCGCGGCGCCGACGTTTTCACCGGATGGGCTGTACTTTCAAGGGCCAATCTATGACGCCAGCTGGGGACTGCCCGAACGCACGGCTGCGTATGATTGGTTGCCATGAATGCTGATAAGTACACCCCCACGCTCCCCGCTTCGCGTGGTTCGCTGCCCCCCGAGGGGGCCCAACCCGCCTTGGGGCGGCCCGGCGGCGGGTTGAACGCCCCCTCGCTCCCCGCTTCGCGCACCCGCATCAAAATCTGCGGCCTGACCCGCGAGCAGGACGTGGATGCCGCCGTGGCGGCAGGTGCGGATGCGGTCGGATTTGTGCTCTACGCCCCCAGCCCCCGCGCAGTGACACCCGAACGCGCTGCACAACTGGCCAGGCGCCTGCCGGCTTTTGTCACCCCGGTTTTGCTGTTCGTGAACGAATCCGCTCCCAATGTGATAGCTGCCAGCGCTTTGATAGCGGGCGCTACCATCCAATTTCACGGTGATGAATCCCCACAGGATTGCCTGGACGCCACCCACCAGGGCGCGCGGCCCTACCTGCGAGCGGCACGAATTCCCCTGGGCGACGGTGCAGCCAGCTTCGACCTCGTAAAATACGCCCACGATTACTCTCACGCCCAAGCCATCCTGCTCGACGCCCATGTCGAGGGTTTTGGCGGCAGCGGCAAGGCATTCAATTGGTCACTCCTTCCACCAAGCGTCAGCTCTCACCTCGTTTTGTCTGGTGGACTCACGCCTGCAAACGTGACCGATGGCATTTTGCAAGTCCGTCCGCGTTGCCACACGCTGGCGGTTGATGTCAGTTCCGGCGTCGAGGCCGATGGGCCCGATGGAAAGCCCATCAAGGGCATCAAGGACGCCATGAAGATCCAACGCTTCGTTGCCGCCGTGCGTGCGGCCGATGCACAACTTGCAAAGAACCCCCATGAATTCCTATCAGCAACCTGATCCCTCGGGCCACTTCGGCCCTTACGGCGGCAGTTTCGTCAGCGAAACCCTGACCCACGCCATCCAGGAACTGCGTGAGGCCTACGCCCGCTACCAGCACGAACCCGCATTTCTGGCCGAGTTCCACTACGAACTCAAGCACTTCGTGGGCCGACCCTCTCCGGTCTACCACGCAGCCCGCACCAGCCGTGAAATGGGTGGCGCGCAGGTCTACCTCAAGCGCGAGGACCTGAACCACACCGGCGCCCACAAGATCAACAACGTGATCGGCCAGGCCATGCTCGCCAAGCGCATGGGCAAGCCCCGCGTGATCGCCGAAACCGGCGCTGGCCAGCACGGCGTGGCAACGGCCACCATTTGCGCACGCTATGGGCTCGAATGCGTGGTGTACATGGGTGCTGAAGACGTGAAGCGCCAAAGCCCCAACGTGTACCGCATGAAGCTGCTGGGTGCCACGGTGGTACCCGTGGAATCTGGCAGCAAGACGCTGAAAGACGCGCTCAACGAAGCCATGCGCGACTGGGTGGCCAATGTGGACAACACCTTCTACATCATCGGCACGGTGGCAGGCCCGCACCCCTACCCGATGATGGTGCGCGACTTCCAGAGCGTGATCGGCAAGGAATGCATCGAGCAGATGCCCGCGATGCTGGCTGAACAAAAGGTGATCGGCGGCCAGCCCGATGCCGTGATCGCCTGCGTAGGCGGCGGCAGCAACGCCATGGGCATCTTCCACCCCTACATTCCGTTTGAAAAGACGCGCCTCATTGGCGTGGAGGCGGCGGGCGAGGGGCTGGAGTCGGGCAAACACTCGGCGTCACTGCAAAAGGGCAGCGCGGGCGTCTTGCATGGCAACCGTACCTTTATCCTGCAGGATGACAACGGCCAGATCACCGAAACCCACAGCATCAGCGCGGGGCTGGACTACCCCGGCGTGGGCCCGGAGCACGCCTGGTTGCAGGAAATCGGGCGTGCCGAGTACGTCGGCATCACCGACAAGGAGGCGCTGGAGGCCTTCCACTACCTGTGCCGCACCGAAGGCATCATCCCCGCACTCGAATCCAGCCACGCAGTGGCCTACGCCATGAAGCTGGCCAAAACCATGCGCGCAGACCAGTCGATCCTGGTCAACCTGTCGGGCCGGGGTGACAAGGACATTGGCACCGTGGCCGACCTCAGTGGTGCCGACTTTTACTGTCGCCCCAGTTGCCAGGGGCAGTCCGTCAAGGGCGCTGAGCAACCCGTCAAGGTGGTCAAATGAGCCGCATCGAAGCAACTTTCTCCGCCCTCAAGGCCCAGGGCCGCAAGGCGCTGATTCCCTATGTGACCGCTGGTTTCCCGTTTGCCGACATCACCCCCGCCCTCATGCACGGCATGGTGGAGGCCGGTGCCGACGTGATCGAGTTGGGCGTGCCCTTTTCCGACCCCATGGCCGACGGCCCCGTCATCCAGAAAGCGGGCGAAAAGGCCCTCAGCCTGGGCATTGGCATGGTGCAGGTGCTGGACCAGGTGCGCGAATTCCGCAAGCGCAACAGCACCACGCCGGTGGTGCTGATGGGCTATGCCAACCCCGTGGAACGCTACGACCAGAAGCACGGCGCAGGCGCCTTTGTGCGCGACGCCGCAGCCGCGGGCGTGGACGGCGTGCTCATCGTGGACTACCCCCCCGAGGAGTGCGAAGCCTTCGCCGCCAGTTTGCGGGAGCACGGCATGGACCTGATCTTCCTGCTGGCCCCCACCAGCACGGACGAGCGCATGGCCCAGGTGGCCCGCGTGGCCAGCGGCTATGTGTACTACGTGTCGCTCAAGGGCGTGACCGGCTCGGGCGCGTTGGATACGGCTGCCGTGGAGCAGATGCTGCCCCGCATCCGCCAGCATGTGCAGATCCCCGTGGGCGTGGGCTTTGGCATCCGTGACGCCGCCACCGCCCAGGCGATTGGCAAGGTGGCCGATGCCGTGGTCATCGGCAGCCGCATCATCCAGCTGATTGAAGACCAGGAGCACGCCAAGGTGGTCCCCCTGACGGTGGACTTCCTTCGCGGGGTGCGCAAGGCACTCGACGCATAATGCTGCCCGGCGCGCACCTTGTGGTGCGCGCCCTCATTTCACTCCAGGCCTGCGCCCAGGACGTCTACCGGCTCCGCTTGCAGGTCTTGCCACTGAAGAGGAAAACACCATGTCCTGGCTCGAAAAACTCCTGCCCTCCAAGATCCAGCAAACCGACCCTACCGAGCGCCGCCAGGTGCCCGAAGGCCTGTGGATCAAGTGCCCGAGCTGCGAAACGGTGCTCTACAAGGCCGATCTGGAACACAACCAGAATGTGTGCCCCCACTGCAGCCACCACCACCGGATTGGCGCGCGCGCACGGCTGAATGCCTTTCTGGACGCTGAAGGCCGCTACGAAATCGGCCAGGAAGTGCTGCCCGTGGATGCCCTCAAGTTCAAGGACAGCCGCAAGTACCCCGAACGCCTGAAAGAAGCCCTGGAAAACACGGGCGAGACCGATGCCCTCATCGTCATCGGTGGCGCGGTCAAGAGCATCAACGTGGTTGCCGCCTGTTTTGAATTCGACTTCATGGGCGGCTCCATGGGATCGGTGGTCGGCGAGCGTTTTGTGCGCGGCGTGGAAACCGCCATCGAGCAGAAAGTGCCCTTCATCTGCTTTACCGCCACCGGCGGTGCGCGCATGCAGGAAGGCCTGCTGTCGTTGATGCAGATGGCCAAGACCAATGCAGCGCTGACCCGCCTGGCCAAGAAGGGCCTGCCGTACATCAGCGTGCTGACCGACCCGACCATGGGCGGCGTGAGCGCCGGCTTTGCCTTCGTGGGCGACATCGTGATTGCCGAGCCCAAGGCCCTGATCGGCTTTGCCGGCCCGCGCGTGATCGAATCCACCGTGCGCGTGACGCTGCCAGAAGGCTTCCAGCGCGCCGAGTTCCTGCAGACCAAGGGCGCCGTGGACTTCATCTGCGACCGCCGCGAGCTACGCAACACCGTGGCCAGCAGCCTGGCCATGCTGCAGCGTTTGCCAGCTGACGCAGTGATGTAACGCAACCAGGTGGTGGCATGCGCAAAACCTCTTGCAGAGGTGATGCGCCGCTTCAGCACCTCCAAATAGCTACACTATTGATAGCTATTAGCGCTTGATAGATAAGCGCCAGACGTCAATTTGGCTGACATTTTCAGTGTCAGAAACCATTTGTTGTGCAACGCACGCAGCCAAGGAGACTGGCGCTGCCCCCGCCAGAGACGGCAAGCAAGGGCCGCCCCGCAGCGAAGCCGTCGTCCCCCTGGGGGGATGGCGCCGAAGGCGACTCAGGGGGGGGCACCTCCAGCGGGGCTACCTCATGACGCTGGCCTGCAAATGGCCCAGCACAATCATCGCCACCTGCAGCAAGACCAATGCCGCCAGCGGCGACAGGTCGATGCCGCCCACCAGCGGGATGACGCGGCGAAACGGCCGCAGGATGGGCTCGCACAGCCGGGCTATCACATCCGAGAGCGGGGACCGCGCCTGCACCCACGACATCACGGCATAGACAATCAACAAGCCAATCAGCCCCGACACTGCCACACGCGCCAGCCCAAACAATGCCAGCCACGGCAGCCAGGCCCATGCCGAAGCAGCGCCCAACAACAGGGTCAGCAAAAAGTATTGCGCCAGCTGCAGCAGCACGGCCGCCACCAGGCTCGACACATCCCAACGCCCCACCGGCGGGATCACACGGCGCAGCGGCATGATGAGCCAGTCCGTCAGTGCAAAAACCAGACCGCCGACAGGGTTGGAAAATGGTACCCGCTGCCATTGCATATACAGGCGCAGCAGGCACGCCCCCGTGAGCAGGCCACCAACAACGTCAAGCAGGAAAGAGGCGATCTGGTAGAGCATGGATGAGACAAAAATAAGGGGCCGCTGCGAAAGCAGGCTGCGCCATGGGATGATAGCGAGCCAAGGTATTCCCCCATTCATGACACAACCCCTCACCCTGTCATCCTTGCCCCTTTTCCCTCTGGGGTCCGTGCTGTTCCCGGGCGGCCTGCTGGCCCTGCGCGTGTTCGAAGTGCGCTACCTGGACATGGTGCGCAAGTGCCACCAGGCGGGTGCACCCTTTGGCGTGGTCGCCCTCACGCAGGGCCGCGAAGTGCGCCAGGCAGGCGCCCCCGAAGAGCAGTTCAATGATGTGGGCACCCTGGCCGTCATCGAGCAGATCGACACCCCGCAGCCTGGCCTGATCACCCTGCTGTGCCGTGGCAGCCAGCGCTTTCGCATCACCCAGCGCAGCCACCTGCCCCATGGCCTGTGGATTGCCGATGTGGGGCACATCGACCAGGATCTGACGGTGCCGATCCCCGAAGACCTGAGAAAGGCGTCGACAGCGCTCGCCCAGGTGCTGCACACCCTGAAGCAGCGAGACCCCGACACTCCGACCGCGATTGTCCCCACGGCAGCCCAGCTGGACGACTGCGGATGGGTGGCCAACCGCTGGTGCGAGCTTTTGCCGGTGCCCCTGGAACTCAAGCAGCGCCTGATGGAGCTGGACAACCCGCTGGTGCGGCTGGAACTGGTGGGCGATGTCCTTGAGCGGACCGGGATTGCGCCCACGCAATGAGCCGCCGAATCACTGCTGCCCCACCCTTCCCCCCCAGCCCATGCTGAACCGCATCCTGGGCTGGTCACGCGCAGCCAAACGCCTCGTGGTGGTGGCCATGGACATCTGCCTGGGCCTGATCGCCATGTGGCTCGCCTTCACACTGAGGCTGGAAACACCCCACTGGCCCTCAGGCATGCAGTGGCTCGCGTATGCATTGGCCCCCGCCCTCGCCTTTCCCATTTTTGCCAAGCTGGGGCTGTACCGCGCCATCTTCCGCTATACGGGGATCACCGCACTCATCACCACCGGCAAGGCCGTGGCCATCTATGGAACCCTTCTACTGGGCTGCCTGCTGGCGGCCCAATGGGAGGGCGTACCCCGCAGCGTCGGCATTCTGCAGCCCCTGCTGTTCATGCTGCTGGTGGGGGCCAGCCGCGCACTGGGGTGGCTGGCGCTGGCAGGGCGCAGCAGCCATGCGTCTTACCGCCTGCTGATCTACGGCGCCGGCAGCGCGGGCGCCCAGACGGCGGCGGGGCTGGGCAGCATGCACCAGTACTTGCTCCAGGGTTTTGTGGACGACGACGCCAGCAAGATCGGGCGCAGCATCAATGGCGTGCGCGTGCACTCCCCCCAGGCGCTGCCCGAGGTCGTGCGCCGCCTGGACATCACGGATGTGCTGCTGGCGCTGCCCAGCACCACGCGCGAGCGCCGGCGGCAGATCATCGAAAGCCTGCGTGAATTGCCCGTGCGGATACGCACGCTGCCCGGCCTGTCCGACCTGGCCAGCGGGCGGGTCACGGTCACGGACTTCCAGGACCTCGAAATCGAAGACCTGCTGGGCCGGGAGCCGGTGGCCCCGGACCCCGGACTGCTGGGGCGCAATCTGGCGGGCACCGTGGTCCTGGTTACCGGAGCGGGCGGCAGCATTGGCAGCGAGCTGTGCCGTCAGATCGTGCGCGAAGGGCCGCGCCAATTGCTGCTCGTGGACCACAGCGAATATGCGCTGTACTCCATCCACCATGAGTTGGCGGCGCTGGCAGACCAAGACGAGCACGCATGTGCGCTGGTGCCACTGCTCGCCAGCGTCACCCACAGGGAGCGCATGGCAGACATCTGCCGGCAATACCGGCCCACCTCCATCTACCATGCGGCGGCCTACAAGCACGTGCCCATGGTGGAGGCCAATGCGGGCGAAGGCATTTTGAACAACGTCTTTGGCACCCTGCACATGGTGCAGGTGGCGCTGGAGTGCGGCGCCAGCCATTTCGTGCTGATTTCCACCGACAAGGCCGTGCGCCCGACCAACATCATGGGCGCCACCAAGCGTGTGGCGGAAATGGTGTTGCAAGCCATTGCAGCGTCGCAGCGCCCTCCTTTCGCCCCCCTTGCCGAAAGCCCGCCCGCCTGGACCTGCCCCACCCGCCTGTCCATGGTGCGCTTTGGCAATGTACTGGGCTCCAGCGGCAGCGTGATACCGCTGTTTCGCAAGCAGATTGCAGCCGGTGGCCCCATTACGGTGACGCACCCGGATGTCACGCGCTATTTCATGACCATTGCCGAAGCCGCCCAGCTGGTACTGCAGGCAGGGGCGATGGCCGAGGGCGGCGACGTGTTCCTGCTGGACATGGGCGAGCCACTGCAGATTCTGGACCTTGCAGAGCGCATGGTGGCCCTGTCGGGATTGACCGTGCGCGACGATCGGCACCCTGAAGGAGACATCGAAATCGTTTTCACAGGGCTGCGGCCGGGTGAAAAGCTTTTCGAAGAACTGCTGATTGGGGACAACCCCTTCCCCACAGACCACCCCCGCATCCTGCGAGCACGTGAAGAATATCGCCCGTGGGATGAACTGCAGGCCTTGCTCCAGGCGTTGCAGCAGGCGGCCCATGCGGGCGACCCCACCGCCATGACCGCCCTGTTGCGGCAGCTGGTGCCTGGCTACCACCCCGAAACGCAACCCGTGCTGCCATGAAGTCGGGACTTTTGCGGGCAACGCTGACCCTGCTCACGGGAAGCGTTGCAGCCCACGCCATCCCGCTGGTGCTGGGCCCGGCGCTCACACGCCTCTACAGCCCTGAAGCCTTCGGACAGTTTGCACTGCTGTGGGCGCTGGCCACCAACCTGGCGGTGGTGGGCTGCGCCCGTTATGAATTCGCACTGCCCCTGGAAAACACGGAGCTGCGCGCCGCCCAGCTCATGGCGTTGTGCGCACGCATTTTGCTCGCTGTGACCGCTGCATCCGCCGCAGCCGGGGCCGTGCTCCTGCTGTGGCAAGGCATGCCGATGGCCTGGGCGCTGCCATTGGCGGTGTTCGCAGGCGGCGCTGTGCAATGGCTCACGCTGTGGGCAACGCGGTCGCAGCGCTTTGGACTGCTGTCGGCGGCCAGGCTGCTGCAGCAAGGCGGCGGCGCCATCCTGCAACTGCTGTTCGGATTCATGAAGGCCGGCCCGCTGGGCCTGGTGCTGGGAGCCACGGTGGCCAGCCTGGGTGCGGCATGGATGCTGGCCAGGCCTGCACCGGTGGGAGGCTGGATGGGTTTGTGGCGCGAGCCGTTGGCCACACTCCGGTCCATGGCCCACCAGCACCGGGACTTTCCGTTGCTCAACACACCCCACGCTTTCATAGGGGCGCTGCAGGACACCCTGACCCTGGTGCTGGTGGCGGCATGGACAGGGGATGCCGCAGCGGGATTCTGGGCGCTGGCGCTGCGCTACCTCAAGGCACCAGCAACCCTCGTCGGCGGTGCCCTGTCGCAAACCCTGTACCCTCGTCTCCTCCAGGCCGGTGGCCCTGACGAGGCGCGTAAGCTGGTGCGCCGGGCCATGCTGGGGCTCGCTGCCCTGGCGTGCCCGCTGGTGATAGTCCTGCTCACATGGGGCCCGGACATCTTTACCCTGGCCTTTGGAGCCCAGTGGGCAGGAACTGGGGAGCTGGCCCGAGCCATCGCGCCGTACATCGCCGTGCATTTCATGGCATCGCCCCTTGCGGTGGTCACCATGGCCTGGGGTGCACAGGCCTGGGCGCTGCGCCTGGCATTGATTGGACAATGCCTGTTTTTTGCGGGCCTGCTGCTGGGCCTCCATCTGGGCGGGCTGACCGGCGCCGGATGGGGCGTGTCAGCGAGCATGCTGGCCTACTTTGCCTACTATTTCTGGGCGCTGGCAAACTGGAAGGATATTCCCCATGAGAGCCGTGCTTAACCGCTGGCGCCGCCGCCTCTGGCAAGCGCTGTTCTACCGCATGGTGTTCGGGGAAAGCGACCACCTGGGCCGCAACCTGCCCCACACCCGCATTGCCCCCAGCACCTGCATCGAAGGCGCCGAGGGGCTGCGGCTTTCCGACCACGTCTTTATTGGGCAATTCAACTTCATCGACGCCACGGCGGGCCTGCAGATTGGGCAAGGGGTTCAGATCACCAACTTTGTCAGCATCGTGACGCACAGCTCCCACCGCGCCATTCGCCTCCTGGGCAACGACTACGCAGTCCACGAAGGCCCCAAGCCTGGCTACATCAGCGCACCCGTGGAGATCGGTGCCTACACGTTCATCGGCCCCCACAGCCTGATCGAAGCGGGTACACGCATCGGCAAGGGAGTGGTGGTGTGCGCCTATGCGCAGGTGCGCGGTGAGGTGCCCGACTTCGCCATCGTGGCCGGGGCCCCGGCGCGCCAGATTGGCGACGTGCGCGAACAGGACGAGCGCCTGCTGTTGCAGCATCCAGAACTGCGCCCCCACTATGAATCCTGGACACGGGCAAGCTGACATGGCCACACACCTGTGCCTGCTGGGCGATGCCACCAGCCCCCATGTCCAGCGATGGGCGCGGGAGATGCTCCAGCGCGGCTACCGCGTTTCGCTGATCTCAGCCCGCCCCGCGTCCATCGATGGCGTCACCGTGCGGGCCATCCGGCCTGTGCACCGCTCGCTCGACTGGCTGTTCCGTGTCCGGGAAACCAGGCGCCACGTGGCCGAACTGGCCCCGGACCTCCTCCACGCCCACTACATCACTTCCTATGGCTATCTGGCCGCACGGGGCGGCAAATATCCGCGGGTGATGACTGCATGGGGCAGCGACCTGCTGGTCACCCCCGGCAAAAGCGCGTGGATGCGCTGGCTGACTGGCTGGATACTGCGCCGGGCCGACCTCATCACTGGCGACTCTGCCAGCCTCATGAGCGCCGTGGCGGATTTCCGCCCGCAATGCCCTGCCGAGGAAATTCACTGGGGTGTGGAACTGCAGCGCTTTCGACCCGCTCCCTGGAAGCTCAAGCGAGGCAGCCAACTGGTGAGCCTGCGCGCCTGGGAACCCAACTACAACATCGACACCATCATCGACGCGTTCGCCCTTCTACAGGCGCGGTTGCCTTCGGCCGACCTGCGCTTGCACCTGCTCGGAGGAGGCAGCATGGAAAGCGCCCTGCGCAGTCAGGTGCACAAGGCGCAGCTGGAAAACAAGGTGCAGTTCCACGGCCGACTCGATGACGCCGGCATGGCCCGGGTACTGGGCGAAAGCAAGATATCTGTGTCGGTACCCAGCAGCGATGCAACATCGGTCGCCATGCTGGAGAGCATGGCGTGTAGCCTCGCGGTGGTGGCGAGTGACCTGCAGGCCAACCGGCACTGGATCGACCCGCAGTGGCTGGTTGCAGCCGGAGATGCCGCAGTGCTCGCCGCCCGGCTGGAAGCTCTCATCGGCAACGACGCCCTGGCGGAACAAACTGGGCTGCAAAATGCCGCCCGCATCGCCCGGGACGGAGACCGCGCGGTACAAATGAACCGCATGCACGCGCTATACCAGCAACTGCTCCGCACACCTTGAAACCCATGCCCCAAGGCCTTGAATTGGACAACCTGATCAGCGTGATCGTGCCGTGCCGCAACGAGCGCCAGCACATCGACGCTTTCTGCGACTCCGCCCTGCGCCAAGAACTGCCCGCAGGCTGGCGCATGGAAGTGCTGATTGCAGACGGTGAAAGCGATGACGGCACCCGCGAGCACCTTCTGCAGCGCTGTGCTGCAGACCACCGGCTCGTCCTGGTGGACAACCCCGGCCGCATTGTCTCCACCGGGCTCAACGCCTGCATTGCCCGCGCGCGGGGCGGCACCATTGCCCGCATGGACGTGCACAGCCAGTTTGCCCCCGACTACCTTGCGCAGTGCATCCAGGCGCTCGAACGCACCCGCGCCGACAACGTGGGTGGCCCCTGGGTCGCCCAAGGAACCGGCCCCACCGGGGCCGCCATCGCCGCCGCCTTCCAGTGCCGCTGGGTGGTGGGCGGCGCGCGGTCGCGCGATATGCAATACGAAGGCGAGGTGGATACCGTCTACCTGGGATGCTGGCCCCGCAGCGTGTTTGACCGGTTCGGGCTGTTTGACGAAGCCTTGGTGCGCAATCAGGACGACGAGCACAACCTGCGCATGCGCCTGGGGGGTGCTCGCATCTGGCAGAGCCGGCGCATCCATTCCACCTACCACCCGCGCAATTCGCTCCGGCACCTGTTCGCGCAACAGCGGCAATACGGTTACTGGCGGCCTTTTGTGATGCGCAAACACGGGCAACCAAGCTCCGTGCGGCAGCTGGTACCTGCAGCTTTTGTGGCTGCCGCAGTGGCCAGCGCCGCCGTCTTGCCCTGGTCTGCCTGGCCGCTGGCCGCACTGGGCATCGCCTATACGGGGTATCTTCTGGCGGCATCGGTGGCGGCAGCCCGATCGGCCCACAACCGGGGGCTGCTGCCCCGCCTCCCGGCGACGATTGCAGCGTTTCACGTGGGCTACGGCCTGGGCACCTGGCGCGGGCTGTGGGACATTGCACGCTCGCGCGCACCTTCGTCCGACTTTGCACGCATCACGCGATGACCGACAACGAACCCCAGGCCGTCAAGGCCCGCTACGCGAGGCGCGATGCTGCGGTCGACGAAGCGCGCTACAGCCTGTATGCCAATGCGGCGGCGCTGCAGGCGCAGCAAGAGCGCCTGCGTGCCCTGGCACGCATCTGGCAGGCCCACGGCTGGAGCAGCCTGGCCTACCGTCCGATGCTGGAAGTTGGTTGTGGAAGCGCGGGCAATCTGCACGACCTGGTGCGGCTAGGCGCCACGCCCGCTTGCCTGACGGGCCTGGAGCTTCTTCCCGAACGTGCCGCCGCAGCGCGCGCCTCGCTGCCAGCAGGTGTGCCTATTGTCGAAGGTGATGCCGCCTTGGCCCCGGTGCAACCGGCCAGCCAGGATGCCGTGCTGGCGTTCACGCTCTTCAGCTCCTTGCTCGACGAAGACTACCGCCGCCATCTGGCCCACGTGATCTGGCAATGGGTTGCGCCCGGCGGCGGCGTACTGGTCTACGATTTTGTCGTCAACAATCCTGCCAACAGCGATGTGCAGGGCATTCCACTGCGCGAACTGAGCATCCTGTTTCCAGAGGCACAGATACACTCCCGCCGCGTTACTTTGGCACCTCCGCTGGCGCGGCGCCTGCCCGCGCCAGCGATTGCGCCAGCGTCCGCACTGCTCTGGTTTTTGCGCACCCACCGCATTACCTGGGCTGTGAAGCCGCACTGAGCGCGGCCTCGCTCTGGCCCTTTTAGCACGCACCACAATGCCCATGAACTCCGCCACCGACCTGCCCTTTCTCCCGTTCGCCCGCCCCGACATTGGGCCGGCAGAAATCGATGCCGTCAGCGCGGCTATGCGCTCGGGGTGGGTCACGACCGGGCCCAAGACCAAGGAGTTCGAGCAGGCATTCACCGCCTTCCTGGGCGGCGGTGGTCTGCAGAGCATCGCCGTCAACTCTGCCACGGCGGGCCTGCACCTTGCGCTGGAAGCACTCGGCATTGGTCCCGGCGACGAAGTGATCGCGCCCACACTGACCTTCACCGCCACCGTGGAAGTGGTGCGCTACCTGGGCGCCGACCCGGTGCTGGTGGATGTGGACCCGGTGACCCTCAATATCGACCCGGCCAAGGTGCGCGCGGCCATCACGCCCCGCACAAAAGCCATCATGCCCGTGCACTACGGGGGCCTGGCCTGCGACATGGACGCCATCCTGGCCATCGCCAAGGAACACCAGCTCAAGGTGGTGGAAGACGCAGCCCATGCCTTGCCCACCACCTGGCGCAGCACCCTGGTGGGGCAACTGCAGTCCGATGTCACGGTGTTCAGCTTCTACGCCAACAAGACCATCACCACCGGAGAAGGCGGCATGGCCGTCACGCACGACCCGGCGCTTGCGCAGCGCATGCGCACCATGCGGCTGCACGGCATGAGCCGCGATGCATTTGACCGCTTCACCTCCAAAACGCCGGCCTGGTACTACGAGGTGGTGGCACCCGGTTTCAAATACAACATGACGGACGTTGCCGCCGCCATGGGGGTGGAGCAACTGGCACGGCTGCCGCAGTTCGTACAGCGGCGCCAAGACCTGGCAACCCGCTACCGCGAACAGCTGGCGCCCCTCCCCCTGACCTTGCCAGCCACTGCGCCACCAGGCGACACCCATGCGTGGCACCTCTATGTGATCCGGCTGCGGGCGGACGCGCCGCTGGTGCGTGACGAGGTCATCCAGGCGCTGTCGGACCGGGGCATTGGCACCAGCGTGCACTATGTGCCGCTGCACCGGCACCCGTACTGGCGCGACCGGTACCAATTGACACCGGCCATGTTCCCTCAGGCCGACGCAGCCTACCAAGCCATGATCAGCATCCCCTTGTTCACCGCCATGAGTGACAGCGACCAGGAGCGCGTGATTGCTGCGCTGCACGAGGTGCTGGGCTGACATGCCCAAGCGGCTGTTCGACCTGTGTTTTGCCGCCCTCGGGCTGCTGCTGCTCGCGCCCGTGCTGCTGGCCGTGGCACTGTGGGTGGTGTGGGATTCTCCGGGCCCAGCACTCTTTCGCCAACAGCGTGTGGGCCGCGCAGGCAGGTTGTTCCGCATCTACAAGTTCCGCACCATGCACCCGCGCGCCGAAGCCTCGGGCCCGGCGATTACCGTAGGAGCCGATGCCCGCATTACCCGGGCGGGCCACTGGCTGCGGCGCACCAAGGCCGATGAGCTGCCGCAGCTTTTCAACGTGCTTCTTGGCCATATGAGCCTTGTCGGCCCCCGGCCTGAGGTGCCGCACTATGTCGCGCTCTACCCGGAATCCGTGCGGGAACTGGTGCTCAGCGTCCGACCCGGCATCACGGACCGCGCCTCCATCGAATTCCGCGACGAAAGCACCTTGTTGGGCCACAGCAGCGATCCAGAGCGCACTTATGTGGAACAGATCCTGCCCATCAAGCTCCGCTACGCCGCCGAGTACGCCCGCTCGCACACGCTTTCGAGCGATCTGAAGATCCTCGCAGGGACAGCATCCGCGCTGTGGAGCGACCGCCCGTCCAAGGGCTAAGAACCTGTCAGCAACACATAGCCGATAAAATGAGGGGTTTGGCTGAACCCAGCCCCCAAATTTCACGCCCCCGCACCGACGGCACCTATGTCAGACCAAAACCACGCCCCCGCTCCCCAGGACGAAAACCAGCTCATCGCCGAGCGCCGCGAAAAGCTCCGCGCTCTGCGCGAGGCCCAGGCCAACGGCGGTGGCGTTGCCTTCCCCAACAACTTCAAGCCAGGCCACAAGGCTGCCCAGTTGCACCTGGAGCACAGCGCTGCCACGAACGAGTCCCTGGAGGCCTCGCCGGTAAATGTCTCGGTGGCCGGCCGCATGATGCTCAAGCGCGTCATGGGCAAGGCCAGTTTTGCCACGGTGCAGGACGGGTCGCTGGGCGAAGTGGGCGGGCGCATTCAGCTTTATGTGACCCGCGATGCCGTGGGCGAAGACCTGTACGCCGCCTTCAAGCACTGGGACCTGGGCGACATCGTGGGCGCCGAAGGTACGCTGATGAAGACCAAGACCGGCGAACTGTCGGTCAAGGTGACCAGCCTGCGCCTCTTGACCAAGAGCCTGCGCCCCCTGCCCGACAAATTCCACGGCATGGCCGACCAGGAGCAGAAATACCGCCAGCGCTATGTGGACCTGATCACCGACGAGCAGGCCCGCAAGCGCTTCATGGCGCGCAGCAAGGCAGTGAGCAGCCTGCGCGAGTTCATGGTGAGCCACGGCTTCCTCGAAGTCGAGACGCCCATGCTGCACCCGATTCCGGGTGGCGCCAACGCCAAGCCGTTTGTCACGCACCACAACGCGCTGGAGCAGGAGATGTACCTGCGCATTGCCCCCGAGCTGTACCTGAAGCGCCTGATCGTGGGCGGTTTCGAGCGGGTGTTCGAGATCAACCGCAGCTACCGCAACGAAGGTATCTCGGTGCGCCACAACCCCGAGTTCACCATGATGGAGTTCTACGCGGCGTACTGGAACTACCTGGACCTGATGGACTTCACCGAGACCTTGATCCGTGAAGTCGCACTGAAGGCCACAGGCTCGCTGCAGATGACCTACCAGGGCCGTGCGGTGGACCTGACTCAGCCGTTTGCCCGCCTGACCATCCGCGAAGCCATATTCCAGTACACCGAGGCCGGCGCCCATGTGGACGACGCCGCCTGGCTCATCAGCGCCCTGAAGAAGCTGGGCCTGAACGAAGAAAAGAACAAGCTGTCCACGCGGTCGCTGGCCAGCCTGCAGGTGCTGTACTTTGAAGAAACGGTGGAAGACAAGCTCTGGATGCCCACCTTCATCATGGAGCACCCCACCGAGATCTCGCCCCTGGCCCGCGCCAACGACACCCGCCCCGAGGTGACGGAGCGTTTTGAGCTGTACATCACCGGCCGCGAGTTCGGCAATGGCTTCAGCGAACTGAACGACGCCGAAGACCAGGCCGCGCGCTTTCACGCCCAGGTGGCCGCCAAGGACAGCGGCGACGACGAAGCCATGTTCTACGACCATGATTTTGTGCGCGCACTGGAATACGGCATGCCACCCACGGGGGGTTGCGGCATCGGCATTGACCGCCTCATGATGCTGCTGACCGACAGCCCCAGCATTCGCGACGTGATCCTGTTCCCGGCGCTGCGCCGCGAGTCCTGAGTCGCACGCCCCGGATGCACTCGGGGTACCCCGGACCCGCCCTTTGACGGCCCCAAGGAGACACCCCGTGCCCTTCAGCTCCAGCAATGCCCCCTACCCGGCCAGCCAGCCCTTGCCCTCGGGCAATGCTTTTTCGGTGCTGGTGGTGGAAGACCAGGGTTCCGTCCGCGCTGCGCTGGTGGCCGAGCTGCGGCGGGCGGGCGTGTCGGACATCTTTGAGGCACCCGAGGGCAACGCCGCCCTGCAACTGTTCAAAACCCACCGTCCAGATCTGGTGCTGCTGGACATCCGGCTGCCCGGCCAGGACGGCTACTGGGTGGCCCAGCAGATGCGCGCCAGCGAAGCCGGGGACTGGACGCCCATCATTTTTCTGTCGGGCCTGGACAACGAACTCGACGTGTGGCGTGGCATTGAGGTAGGGGGCGACGACTACCTCGTCAAACCCGTCAAGCCCATTGTGCTGATGGCCAAGCTGCGCGCCATGCGCCGGCTGCTGGACATGCGCCGCAGGCTCGTCTCCGTGTCGGCCGAGTTGCATCTGGCCAACCAGCGACTCAACGAAATGGTGGAAATCGATGCGCTCACGGGCCTGGTCAACCGCCGGGGGTTTGACCGCATCCTGCACAACGAGATCCTGGCCGCGCGCCGCGAAGCGACGCCGCTCACGCTGATGCTGTGCGATCTCGACCACTTCAAGCTCTTCAACGACGCCAGCGGGCATGTGCAAGGCGATGCCTGCCTGAAGGAAGTAGGCCGCCTGCTGCGCGAGGTGTGTGTGCGCCCGCGTGACATCGCCTCGCGCTACGGCGGCGAGGAATTCGCCCTCATCCTGCCCAACACGCCACGCTCGGGCGCCATGACCTTCGCGCGCGCCCTGGGGCAGCTGCTGAAGGTGCGCGCCATTCCGCATGCGGATTCGCCACTGGGCGACACGCTGACGCTGTCAGGCGGCATTACCACCTGCGTGCCCGACGACAGCACCAACGCGGAAAGCATGATCATGCGGGCCGACCAGGCCCTGTATGCCGCCAAGGCGCAGGGCCGCAACCGCTTCTTCAGTTTTGAAATGCAGATGGATACCGTGGAGCAATTGCGCAATTGAGTTTCTTTTCCGCCTTCTCGTTTGACGCCACCGAGCGCAACGCCCGCACCGCCGTTTCGCGCATGCAGGTTCTGAAAACCCGGCTTCCCGACTGGGTACAGGACTGGCTCGAAGTCATCATCCCCGGCACGCAGATCCTGCTGATCCTGTTTGTCGCCTGGCTGCTGCAACGGGTGCTGCGCCGCATCGTGCGCCGTGCCAGCGCACACTACCAGGTGCCCGACGAGCTGGTCGTGCCCATGAACGGACTGATCCGCTGGTTCATCGTGGCGAGCGCCCTGCTGCTGGTGCTGGAGCGCATGGGGGTTTCGGCCACCGTGCTCTGGACCGCGTTCACCGGGTTTGCCACCGTGGGGGCCGTGGCCTTCTTCGCGGCCTGGAGCGTGCTCTCCAACCTGTTTTGTGCGCTGCTGATCTTCACCGTGCGGCCTTTCCGGATTGGTGACTACATCGAAGTGCTGGACACCGCCGAAAAACCCGGTGCCAAGGGACGCGTGGTGGACATCAACCTGCTCTACACCACGCTGGAGGACCATGGCGCAGCGACGGGCCAGGTGGCCTGGCTGCAGATTCCGAATGCGCTGGTGTTTCAGCGCGTGGTGCGCAGATTTCAGGGGGTGCCACCACCCCCTGCGCCCCCCGCCCATGCCAGCGTTGCGGATGCCACAGAGAGTGCACCGGCAGCCCCGCCGCCGGTCACGCCAGGACCCTTCAACACGCCATAGTGAGAAAAGTCGGGAGAGCCGCACTGGGTGGCCCTGCACGAGGCCACGCGCTCTCGGCGGTTCAGGGCAGCAGGTCCAGCGCCTGCAAGTAGGCGGGTTGGTACATCAGGTCGTCCCAGGCCTGCGGCAGGGTTTCCGGCAGCAGCGCCAGGCGGCGGGACTCGCTGTCCACACTCGGCTGCCAGCGGCCCTGCTTCCGGGCCTTTTCCAGGCCATCGATGAGTTCATCCACGGCCCGGCCATCACCCACGCTCTGGTTGCACAGCAGCACCAGGTCGCAGCCGGCCTCCAGGGCCGCCACCGCCGCATCGGTATAGCTGACCACCTGGCCGTCCAGGCGCCGTGCACCTTCCATGCTGAGGTCGTCGCTGAAGATCGCGCCGTCAAAGCGCATCTGGCGGCGCAAGATGTCCTGCAGCCAGCGCTGCGAGAAGCCTGCGGGGCGGCTGTCGACCTTGGGGTAGATCACATGGGCCGGCATCACGCTGGTGAGCGTGCTGCTGAGCCAGGGGTACGGCGCGGCATCGTCGGCCAGGATGGCCTTGAGGCTGCGCTTGTCCACCGGCACCTCGGTGTGCGAATCGGCCTTGACGAAGCCGTGGCCGGGAAAGTGTTTGCCGCAGTTGGCCAAACCCGCCTGCAGCAGACCATGCATGAGGCTCTTGGCGAGCAGCGCGACCACACGCGGGTCGCGGTGAAAGGCACGGTCGCCGATCACACCGCTTTCACCCCAGTCCAGGTCCAACACAGGCGTGAAGCTGAAATCCACGCCACAGGCGCGCAGTTCGGCCCCGAGCACGTAGCCCGCGGCCGTGGCTGCGTTGGTGGCACGCAGCGCGCCGCTGCCGGGCCCAGCCTTGGCGCCTTTGCCGTCATCCATCCACATTTCGCCCAGCGCGCGCATGGGTGGCAGGTGCGTGAAGCCATCGGTGCGAAAGCGCTGCACGCGCCCGCCTTCATGGTCCACGCAGATCAGCAGGTCGTCACGCACGGCCTTGATGCTGCTGGTGAGCTGCAGCAGCTGTGCGCGGTTTTCCCAGTTGCGGGCAAACAGGATCACGCCGCCGGTCAGCGGGTGGGCCAGGCGGCGGCGGTCGGCAGCGGTCAGTTCAAGGCCTGCCACGTCGAGAATGAGGGGGGCGTGTTCGGTCATGGTGTGTTGGCTCAAACTCAAAAATGCTATTTAAACAATAGCTACCAGCGCTTATCTATCAAGTGCCAGAGCCTATTTTTATTCAGATTTCTCTACCACACAGAAGCTGGCGGCGTAGTCGGTCTCGTCGGTCACGCTGAGGTGCACCTTCAGCCCTTTGGCATCGAACCATTCCTTGAGCGCCCCGTGCAACACGATGACCGGCTGGCCAGATGGCAGCTTGGCGACCTCGCAGTGGCGCCAGGTCATGGGCATGCGCATGCCCAGGCCAATGGCTTTGCTGAACGCTTCCTTGGCAGAGAACCGCGTGGCCAGGTAGCGCAGGCCCCGGTCGGGCCAGCGGCTGCTCCTCTCGCGCCAGGTGGCCAGTTCGCCATCGGCCAGCACCTTCTGGGCAAAACGCTCGCCGTGGCGCTCCAGGCTGGCAGCGATGCGCCGCACGTCGCAGATGTCGGTACCAATGCCGTAGATCATGTTTTATTGAATCAAATTGGCTGCTAGCGCTTATCTATCAAGCGCAAGCAGCTATCAAATCAAGAGTTATCTACCTGTGCCGCAAAACCCGACCGGATGCAGTCCAGGTAGGCCAACACCGTGGCGGCGTAGCCCAGTTCCAGCGCGTCGGCAATGAGGGCGTGGCCAATCGAGACCTCCAGCACGCCGGGCACCTCGCCCACAAAGGCGGCAAGGTTGTCGCGGTTGAGGTCGTGGCCCGCGTTCACGCCCAGGCCTGCATCCAGCGCGGCCTGGGCGGCGGCGGCATAGCGTTTTAGCTCAACCTCCTGCTGCGGCGTGCCCCAGGCGGCGGCATAGGGCTCGGTGTACAGCTCCACCCGATCAGCGCCCACGGCCTTGGCGGCCGCCATCTGTTCGGGCACCGGGTCCATGAACAGGCTCACGCGCACGCCCAGTGCCTTGCACTCGGCGATCAGCGGCGCCAGGCGCGCGGCATCCTGCGGAAAGCTCCAGCCGTGGTCGCTGGTGAACTGGTCTTCACTGTCGGGCACGAAGGTGGCCTGGTGGGGACGCACCTGGCGGATGAAGTCCATCAGGTTCTGCGACGGGTTGCCCTCGATGTTGTATTCGCGGTCGGGCCAGGCCTTCATCAGCGTTGCCAGCTCGAACACATCCTGGCTGCGGATGTGCCGCTCGTCGGGCCGGGGGTGCACGGTGATGCCCTGCGCGCCGGCCTGCAGGCACAGCTCGGCCGCGCGGGTAACGCTGGGAATGCCCAGATGGCGCGTGTTGCGCAACAAGGCGACCTTGTTGACATTGACCGAGAGGGCCGTGGCGTGGGAGGCTTGGGATGTGCGTGAGGTCGGGTTCATAGGGCCTGCAGATCGATCATGAGCTGGCGGGTGCGCAGCGTCGGGCTGCCGCAATGGTATTGCAGCACGGCGCGCAACTGGGGTTTGAGTTCGGTGGCCACGGGTGCGCAGGCCCGCAAGGTGGCGGTGTAGCTGGCGGTTTCGTCGTCCAGCGCATGCTGCAGTGCTTGCCACTGGCTGCCCAGCAAACCCGCACGGTCGGTGGAAGATGCCGTGCGCAGCCCGCCCTCGGGCACCAGGGCATAACGGGTACCCGCATGGAGCGGCGCGAGGGTCATGGTCTGCACATCCAGGCTGGGCAGCAAGCCGATCTCGCGCAGCAGCAGGAGTTCGAAGCTGCGCAGCACAGGCTCCAACGCATCGCCGTGTTCGCTGGCCAGCACGCGCACCACACCGGCATAGGCGTCGAACAGGGCCGCGTGCGGATCGGCGCGCGCCAGCAGGCGCAGCAGTAGCTCGTTGAGGTACATGCCCGACAGCAGGGCATCGCCGGTGGGCATCACATGGCCGCCGACCCACTCCGCACCTTTGAGGGTGTGGATGTCCGCGCTGCCGTCGCCCGCCAGGCTGTAGGTGAGCAACAGTGGCTGCAGCGGCAACAACACGGGGCGGAAGTTGGAGGTAGGCTTCTTGGCGCCCTTGGCCACCAGCGCCACCCGGCCCTGGCGTCGGCAGAAGACTTCCAGGATCAGGCTGGACTCGCTCCAGTCGTAGCTGTGCAGCACGAAGGCGGGTTCATCAGAAATGCGCTTGGCAGCAGCCACAGTGGATCAGCAGTGGGGTTCAGTGTCGGTCAGGCCGGAAAACACGGAGGCTGTGGCAGGGCGATGGCCCCGCCGGATGGGCTGGCGCCCACCACACACCCGGACTTACTCGTAGCCAAACGAGCGAACACGGGCCTCGTCGTCCGCCCAGCCGGACCGCACCTTGACCCACAACTCCAGGAAAACTTTGGCGTCCATGAGTTTTTCCAGCTCTTGCCGCGCTTCGGTGCCGATGCGCTTCAAGCGCTCGCCCTTGTCGCCAATCACCATCATCTTGTGGTTGTCGCGCTCGACCACGATGGTGGCTGCGATCTTCACCAGGCGTTTGTGCTGCTTGCTGGCTTCTTCCTCAAACTTGTCGATCACCACAGTCGAGGTGTAAGGCAGTTCGTCGCCCGTGAAGCGGAACAGCTTTTCGCGCACCGTCTCCGAGGCCAGGAACTTCTCGCTGCGGTCCGTCAGCTCGTCTTCGCCGTACCACCAGCCTTGCTCGGGCAGGTACTTGGCGCAGATGCCAAAAAGGCGCTCAATGTCGCCCTTGTTCTTGGCTGACATGGGCACGAACTCGGCAAACGGATGGCGCTCCTGCATGCTTTTGAGCCAGGGGGCCAGCTCCGCACGGCGGTGCACCATGTCGAGCTTGTTGGCCAGCAGCAGCGTGGGAATGCCGGGCTTGAACAGCGACAGCACCTTGGCATCGGCCAGCGTGAAGTTGCCCGCCTCGACCACGAAGAGGATCAGGTCCACGTCGCCAATGGCGCCCATCACGGTCTTGTTGAGTGACTTGTTGAGCGCCGTGGCGTGGCGCGTCTGGAAACCCGGCGTGTCCACGAAGATGAACTGCGTCTGCTCGCGCGTGCGGATGCCAGTGATACGGTGCCGCGTGGTCTGCGCCTTGCGCGAGGTGATGCTGATCTTCTGCCCCACCAGGGCGTTGAGCAGCGTGGACTTTCCCACGTTGGGCTTGCCCACGATGGCGATCACGCCACAGCGTTGGCCTGGCACGGCGGCAGGGGAGCCTGCTGCCGCCAGCATGGCCTCGAGGTCATTTTGCACTCCAGCGCTTTCTTGGCCTTCGTCACCCGCTACATCTTTGGTAGCATCATTCATAATTTCTTTGCTTTCAATGTGGCCAGCATGGCAGCCGCGGCTGCCTGCTCGCCCGCCCGGCGGGAGCCACCGATACCACGTTCGGTGAGGCCCAGTTCGGGAATATCGCACTCGACGTCGAAGGTCTGGCGGTGCGCCGCGCCCACTGTGGCGACGACCTTGTACTGCGGCAGCTTCATTTTGCGGCCCTGGAGCAACTCCTGCAATGCGGTCTTGGCGTCCTTGGACGCTGCCTGCATCTGAGGATTGATCTCCACCCCCTGAAAAAGGCGGTGCACCAACGCTTCGGCACTCGTGTACCCGGCATCCAGGTACACCGCGCCGATCAGTGCCTCCAGCGCATCGGCCAGGATGGACGGGCGCTGCTGGCCGCCCGATTTGGACTCCCCCTCCCCCAAACGCAGCACCTCGGAAATCTTGAGGCCCAGCGCCAGCTGGTGCAGGGTGTCCTGCTTGACGAGGTTGGCACGCACGCGGGACAAATCGCCTTCCGGCAATGCCGACAACTGCCGATAGAGCAGGCTCGCGACCGCCAGATTCAAAACAGAATCACCCAGAAACTCCAGCCGCTCATTGTGGTCGGCCGAAAAACTGCGGTGCGTGGTGGCGCGCTGGAGAAGTGATGGATCGGAAAAAACATGCTGCAGGCGAGCCTGCAGCGCTTGAAGGCCGGGGAGCACTATTTGGTCTGTCCTTCAAAGCGATAGACAAGAAAGGCCGGGCCGGCCAGCGCAATTTCGCGGGAGTATTTGTAAGACACCACGATCTTGTTGTCACCACGCTTGGCAACCTCCAAGTCCTTGCCCTGGATGGAATTGATGGTATCAATGGCAGCCGCACGATCAAAGATTGCCCGGACTTCCGTGACAGAGGAGCCCTCTTTGGCAGCCTTGTTCGCAGCCTTGTTGATCGCCTGGTACTCCAGAAAGATCGGGAAAGACTGCCCACCAATCGCAAACGCGGCGACGGCGATCAACCCAACGAACACCACGCCAATGAATGACATGCCACGTTGCCGAAATGGGCTGCTGGAACGATTGATATGCATGTTTTTCCCCTCCAATGTTCTAAAAAGTTGACCATCCATCAATGAAACGAACCAATCCGCTTGAGATTGCCGAAATTCATCCAGACAAAAAAGGCCTTCCCGACAATGTTGCCCTCTGGAACAAATCCCCAGTAGCGTGAATCGAGCGAGTTGTCCCGGTTGTCACCCATCATGAAGTAGTGGCCCTCAGGCACCTTGCACACGACACCCTCAACACTGTAGCGGCAGTTCTTGCGATAGGCAAAATTGCTGGCACCCTGCACAAAGGCTGGCACATCTGGGTTGTTCAGCAAGCGGTGGGGCTGGACGCCCAATTGCTCTTCAAACTGCTTGAAATAGCGCATCGAATCTTCTTCAAAGAAGTCCGGCAGGGCCTTGGTATCAACGGCCTGGCCATTCACCGTGAGGCGCTTGTTGATGTACGCGACCTCGTCACCAGGCACCCCCACCACCCGCTTGATGTAGTCGAGGCTCGGCTGGGGTGGGTAGCGGAACACCAGGACATCCCCGCGCGCGGGTTTGGCGCCTTCGGTGATCTTGGTGTGGATGACCGGGAGGCGGACTCCGTAGGTGAATTTGTTCACCAAGATCAGGTCACCCACCAGCAGTGTGGGAATCATGGAGCCCGATGGAATCTTGAAGGGTTCAAAAAGAAAGGACCGCAGCAGGAACACTGCAACGATGACTGGGAAAAGCCCGGCCGTCCAGTCCAGCCACCAGGGCTGCATGAGCAGTCGCCCCTTGGCCTCCTGCACGTCCACATCGACTTTCTGGATGCCCATGCGGTCCAACTCCGCACGGCGCTCAATGGCGGCATCTTCAATGGCCTGGGCCGCCCGGCGGCGCTGTGGCAGAAAGTAAAACCGCTCGGCCAACCAGTACGCCCCGGTCACCACCGTGGCCAGAAACAAGAGCAAGGCGAAGTTGCCCTCGACGGCACCAAAGTACCAGGCGCCGATGTAGCCACCAAATGCGGCCAGCACCAGGGACGTGAGAATCTGCATGAACTGAAGCATCAGTCTTCCACCTGCAAAATGGCCAGAAACGCCTCTTGGGGCACTTCGACCGATCCGATCTGTTTCATGCGTTTTTTGCCTGCTTTCTGCTTCTCAAGAAGCTTGCGTTTGCGGCTCACATCGCCGCCATAACATTTTGCCAGCACGTTCTTGCGCAAAGCCTTGATGGTTTCGCGCGCAATGATGTTGGCGCCAATGGCCGCCTGGATGGCCACGTCGTACATCTGGCGGCTGATGATCTCGCGCATCTTGGCGACCACGGCGCGGCCGCGGTACTGCGATTGCGAGCGGTGCACGATGATAGACAGCGCGTCGACCTTTTCGCCATTGAGCAAGATATCGACCTTCACCACATCAGAGGCGCGGTATTCCTTGAACTCGTAGTCCATGGATGCATACCCGCGCGACACCGACTTGAGCTTGTCGAAAAAGTCGAGCACGATTTCGCCCAGCGGCATTTCGTAGGTGAGCATCACCTGGCGACCGTGGTACGCCATGTTCATCTGCACGCCGCGCTTCTGGTTGGCCAGCGTCATCACCGGGCCCACATAATCCTGGGGCATATACAGATGCACCGTGACGATGGGCTCGCGGATTTCCTCCAGCCGCCCCTGGTCGGGCATCTTGGAGGGGTTCTCGACCATGATCACTTCACCATCGGCCTTGACCACCTGGTAGACCACGCTGGGCGCCGTCGTGATGAGGTCCTGGTCGAACTCGCGCTCCAGACGCTCCTGCACGATCTCCATGTGCAACAGGCCCAGGAAGCCGCAGCGAAAGCCAAAGCCTAGCGCCTGGCTCACTTCGGGCTCGTAGTGCAAAGAAGCGTCATTGAGCTTGAGTTTTTCGAGCGCATCACGCAGCGAGTCGTATTCGCTGGCCTCGGTGGGATACAACCCTGCAAACACCTGGGGCTGAATTTCCTTGAAGCCCGGCAACGCCTCGGCCGCAGGACCTGCATTGTTGGGCAACTTTTTTTCCAGCGTGATCGTGTCGCCCACCTTGGCTGCTTGCAACTCCTTGATGCCCGCAATGATGTAACCCACCTGCCCTGCGTTAAGTGAATCGCGGGGCTCGTTGGCAGGCGTGAACACCCCAAGGTTGTCCGCGTTGTACACCGCCCCACTGGCCATCATCTTGATGCGCTCGCCCTTGAGCAAGCGACCATCCACCACACGCACCAGCATCACCACGCCCACATAGCTGTCGAACCAGCTGTCGATGATCATCGCGCGCAGCGGGCCGTCGGCCTTGCCGCGCGGCGCGGGCACCTTGGCTACGATGCCTTCGAGGATCTCGTCGATGCCCATGCCGGTCTTGGCAGAACACGGGATGGCATCGGTGGCATCAATGCCGATCACGTCTTCAATCTCGGCCTTGGCGTTGTCGGGATCGGCATTGGGCAGATCCATCTTGTTCAGCACCGGCACGACCTCGACACCCAGGTCCAGCGCCGTGTAGCAGTTCGCAACGGTCTGGGCTTCAACGCCTTGTGAAGCATCGACCACCAACAACGCGCCCTCGCATGCCGACAACGAACGGCTCACTTCATACGAGAAGTCCACGTGCCCGGGCGTGTCGATCAGATTGAGGTTGTAGACCTGTCCATCTTGCGCCTTGTATTGCAGCGCTGCGGTCTGCGCCTTGATGGTTATCCCACGCTCTTTTTCGATATCCATCGAGTCCAGAACCTGGGCCTCCATATCACGGTCAGCCAGCCCCCCACAGCGCTGAATCAAGCGATCCGCAAGCGTCGACTTGCCATGGTCGATGTGCGCAATGATGGAAAAATTTCTGATGTGGTTCATCAACGGAAAGCGTCAAGTGATTGAATTAAAACGGAGCACACAAGAAAAAAGGGCGCGTCGAATGGCGACGCGCCCTAAACCAACAATCATTGGCAACTGCGATAGTTGGAGCTTCATTGTAGGCAAAAAGCCCGCAGGAAAAAGCCCATCCGAGTGCATCCGAGGGGAGTGGCCAGGGTGCAACAAGAAATTTATTAACAACTTATCCACAGTCCGCACAACTACAACGCTGGACAACTTGTGGGTGAGCTGTGGATCAGCTGTGTATTGCGCTGCCACATCCCGCATCGTGAATCAGTGTCCGGCCAATATATGAATTAGCGTTGAACAGGGGGCTCTATTCTATCGAAATCAGTTGATAGACTTTAAAAAAGTTAGCCTCGGCTAACTTTTGCCGTCAACAGAAGGGAAAGTAAAAAACCAACGCCGAAGCCCACACCAAACATCCATTGCTGAAGTGGGGACATTGGCCGACCCCATCGCCCCACTTGTCACAACGCTCGTCAGCGACCTGGACGGATCAAAGCATATTGAGCCCAGTCACCACGCCGATACAGCACATTGATGGCTTTGCTCTTGTCAGCCTTGGTCAGTGCAGCCTCAAACTCCTTCACACCGGATACTTCAGTGTTGGCGATCGCAAGGATTACATCCCCTTCGCGCAGGCCGGCCCGCGCAGCGGCTTCCGTGGCAGTCGCCACCAGCACCCCTCCCTTGATCTTGAGTTCCTTCTTCTGGGCGTCCGAAAGCTCCGTCACCGCCAATCCCATCTGTTGTGCAGCGGCTGAAGCCTTGGGTTTCTCTTCACGCTCCGCTGTTTTGGCAACCGGCTTGTCGGGCTCGATTTCGGCGATGGTGATACTTAGATCCCGCGAGGCGCCTCGGCGAAATACGGTCATGGTGCTTTTGCTGCCGGGCTTGGTGTTGCCGACCAGTCGGGGCAGATCCGCAACCTTCTCGATGGACTTGCCATCGAAACGGGTGATGATGTCGCCAGCCTCCACACCCGCCTTATCTGCGGGTGATCCGGCCTCCACCCCGGTCACTAGCGCCCCCTGGGCCTTGCCCAAACCAATGGACTCTGCAACGTCTTTGGTGACCTGCCCGATCTGCACACCAATGCGGCCCCGTGTGACCCGCCCAGATGCGCGCAACTGCTCACTCACGCGGATGGCCTCATCCATGGGAATCGCAAATGAAATACCCATGAAACCGCCAGAGCGCGAATAGATCTGGCTGTTGATCCCCACGACCTCACCGCGCATATTGATGAGCGGGCCTCCCGAGTTCCCCGGGTTGATGGCCACATCGGTCTGGATGAACGGCAGGTAATCCCCGGTATCTCGCTGCTTGGCACTCACGATGCCCGCAGTCACGGTGTTCTCCAGCCCGAAGGGAGATCCGATCGCCATCACCCATTCCCCCACCCGCAAGCGCCCCACATCGCCCACCTTGACGGCAGGCAGGCCCGTGGCCTCTATCTTGACCACAGCCACATCGGTTCGCTTGTCCGCGCCGATGATCTTGGCCTTGAACTCACGCTTGTCGGTGAGCGTCACAATCACCTCATCCGCCCCGTCCACGACATGCGCATTGGTCATCACAAACCCATCCGCAGTCAGGATGAAGCCTGAGCCCACGCCGCGCGGTTGCTCATCGTCTTGCGGCCGCTGGGGACGTTGCTGCCTAGGCGCGTTAGGAATCGGCACGCCAAAACGGCGAAAGAACTCCAGCATCTCCTCGTCCATCCCATTTGCACTTGCACGGCTCGACGCTTTTTCCACCGTCCGGATATTGACCACCGATGGCCCCACCTGGTCCACCAGATCCGTAAAGTCTGGCAGGCCACGAACGGCGGCGGCAGGCTGAGCGATCGCCGCTTGCGGCAAAAGTCCTCCCCCGGCAACCCCAGCAAACATGCACGCAAATGCTACGGAGCGCAGCACATTTCCATCGAACTTCGGCATCATCGACCTTTCGTGATTGGTAGCAAATACAGTCAATAACTGTGTGTAACTGTGAAGAGTGTGCGGCCATTTGGTTCCCACATCGGAACGCGCTTTGCATGCCCCTGCAACCCTGCGTGCCACCGCGCTGGCGTAGAGGCAGCAACAACCAGCCTTACACCGGCAGGCACCAAAGTCAGCGTGTGCGCTCCAACTGACCTGCAAACAGACGAAGGGTCTGAAGGGGAACCTCCCCCACCGCTGTAAGCCACACATCGGCCAAGATGCGCTGTGCAAGCAGTTGCGTGGCACCCATGTTCGAAATCTGGGGCTGGGCGGGATGGCGCTGGGGATCAAACGGCTCGATGAACAAAGATACCGATGCAAGGCCGTCGGAGTAGAGGCATTGCAGAACGCCCTGAGCATCGTCGTCGACGGACACCGAGCGCCGATGGCAACTCACGGGAACAAAACCCGCAATGGGCTGGCGCAGGGCCCAGCCCTGCGCAGTGGCTGTGGTCTTGACCACGGCCGGAGCCACCACCTTATAGCCTGCCGTCGCGTCCATCAGACGCGAGAGCTGTTCCACGCGTACTGGCGCGTTCAAGTCCAGCTCAGAGAAGGCAGCCTGTTCCAGAACGCGTCCATTTCCGCCCAAGGTCTGCAGCTTCACAACCAGGCCTGTCTCCCGCTCGCTCCATAGCTTGTATCCGAAACGCAGCGAGTCCACAGGCTTGAACCACACTACATCAGCAACGAAACCCGCAACCCGCTCCAGCCCCACGGAACGCGCGGAATAGAACTGGGAAATCGAAGTACCGTCGACAACGGGAACACGCGGAAACAGTCCAGAGGCTTCGCGGCGATCCGAGCGCACCACACGCGCCTGAGGCCAGAAAGTACGCACCTCATCATTGCGCCGGAAAATAGTCCGTGGCGTGCCAGTCAACGCCTCTACGCGCTCCATCTGCAGCGGCCCATCACACGCATGCCAGATGCGCGAACTGGCCATCGCGCCGGAAGCAGCCAAAACCACAAAAGTACCTGCATAAGGGCGCGCACAGGGAGCGTTGTGCATGCGCTCGATCCACTGGACAAGACTTCGCTCTATCGGCGCCGGGGCTATTTCCCCTGCAGAACTAAGCGAACTCTCGACGGGAGGCGCACCCATCGCGACGGAAAGCTCCATCGCGCAAAGCGCTGCCATCATCCAAGGTTTGAACTGGCGGCGCAGCACACCCGACCAACCACCCGCAACCCCTATATTGCCCATCGCAAGATCTCAGCACAAGGTCACATGCGCCACCCAGACTCAACGGCTGGGCGTCTCAAAGGTCGCATTGCGCAAGAAACCTGCAGGCATCTGCAGTGCGGACGTACTGCCAAACTGCTTGTGGGCCGCGAGCAACTCGTCCAGGCGAGGATCCCGAATCATCACCTGCTGCCCACCGTCGGCATCGGCCACCGAGACCACGGGCGCACCGCCAGCGCTCGGAGGCACTTCAGGCGACAGTACCAGCTGAGCGCCACCAGAAGCCCCGGGGACACCACCGCCTGGCAACGTGGCCAAAGAGGTCCAGCCAATGGCGGCAACCGCTGCCAGAGAGGCAAAACCCGCGACCATCTTCCAGCGGAAGACAGACGCATTGGCGGCATTCTCCATCGCAGGGGCGACCAATTCCACTTGCTGCGTCCGGGCTTCCGGCCGTGCAACAGGGCCTTCCTTGGCCAATTCCCCGCGCAACCGGGCCATGAAATCTGGATTGGCAGGCTGCGCCAGATCGGAAGAACGCAACACATCCCCCACCAGATGGTAGAGCTGCCAAGTGGCATGGCCTTCGGCTTGCGCGGCATAGGCCAGGGCTTCTGTCATCTCATCCCCCTGCAATTGGCCATCGGCCAAAGCAGACAGCTGCTCACGCCTGCCCATCTCATTCACCACGGAACCGCCTGCCAACCCATCGCTTCGTACAGCCTTGTTCATTTCATTACCTCACCACCGTTTGCCTGACTGGTTTTCAAGCAGGGGACGCACTCTTGCCGAAATGGCTTCACGCGCCCGGAAAATCCGTGACCGCACCGTACCGATGGGGCAATCCATGGCCGCTGCAATCTCTTCGTAACTGAGTCCTTCGATCTCACGCAACGTTACCGCCTGCCGCAGATCGTCAGGCAATGCCTCCATGGCCGCATTCACGGCCTGGGCAATTTCTCGGGCTGCGAGCACCGTTTCGGGAGTTTCGTCGCTGGTTAGTTCGTGTCCAAGGCGGGAAGTTTCATCGTCGTCATCATTCCCCCGCAACGCATTCTCGGAGATGACCGGATTGCGCTTCATGTCCATCAACGCCTTTTTGGCGGTATTGACAGCGATCCGGTAGAGCCAAGTGTAGAACTGCGCATCCCCCCGGAACTGGTGCAGCGCTCGGTACGCCCGGATGAACGTCTCCTGGGCTATATCCTGAACAATGTCGGTGTCGCGCACCATCCGGCCAATGAGGCGCTCAATGCGGCGCTGGTACTTGATGACCAGCAATTCATAGGCACGCTGGTCGCCCGCTACCGTACGCTCCACCAGTTGGAGATCGCTATCTTCGGAAGGGGAAGGCGGAGTTACAGTCATGGATACTCAAGATTCCCACCCACGGCTGCTGGCCGGGGCGGTTGCGTCAGCGTTGTCAGCGCCCGGTCTGGCGCGCGAATATACCGCACGCCGCAGATCCAGCCAACGCTCGGGCTGTGTGGAACGCTCCAACCATAGCCAGATGCGGCCACGTCCCATTGGACAGGCATGCAGCCACAAATATGACTGCACATCGAGAAGGACTTCAGGGGGGACAGACAGCGCCATGCCTGCAACACCGGAGCTCGGGGACTCCAGCGTCCAGACTTGGCCATCCCAGCGAAGAACACCAGAGAACTGATAAAACCAGCAATGAAATGTGCTGGCCGCAGCCAGACACCAAAGGATACTGGCCACAACAGCGGGCCATAGCGAAGCTGCGCCACCGCTTTGGACGAGCCAAGCGCCGAGCCCTCCTGCACTGGCCAGCAGCAAAGCCACCAACAAGAGCCCCAAAATCCGACTTCGCCGCAGGGGATAGAGCACTGCTGGCGGTCGCCTTGACGTCACACCCATGGAGTGGCACCCAGCCATGGCCGGCCACCCCTCAACACAGACCACAGCCTCGTGCCGACACCGCCACGGATTGCATGACTGCGACAAGGTAACCAGGCCTCGCCATTCCGGGCGGCAGAGCGTCTTGCCAGAAAATCAGACGCGCTTGAAAACCAGCGTCCCGTTGGTGCCGCCAAAACCGAAGTTGTTTTTGACTGCGACGTCGATCTTCATGTCCCGCGCCGTATTGGCGCAGTAATCCAGATCACACTCGGGATCCTGATTCAACAAATTGATGGTGGGCGGCACCTTTTGCTCATGCAGGGCCAGCACCGTGAAAATGCTTTCGATCCCACCGGCTCCACCCAGCAGATGGCCGGTCATGGATTTGGTGGAACTCACCACGGTCTTGTAAGCATGGTCGCCCAAGGCCGCCTTGATCGCATTTGTTTCGTTGATATCACCCAGAGGCGTGGAAGTGCCATGGGCGTTGAGATAGTCGACTTCGTCGGCGTTCATGCCCGCGTTGCGCAAGGCGTTGAGCATGGCGCGGCGCGGGCCGTCCATATTGGGCGCCGTCATGTGACCGGCATCAGCACTCATGCCAAAGCCGCACAGTTCCGCATAGATCTTGGCGCCCCGGGCTTTTGCGTGCTCATATTCCTCCAGCACCATGACCCCGGCCCCCTCGCCCAGCACAAAACCATCGCGGTCCTTGTCCCAGGGGCGAGATGCGGTCTTGGGGTCATCGTTGCGGGTGGACAGGGCGCGCATCGCAGCGAAACCACCGATGCCCAGCGGCGACACCGTGGATTCGGTACCGCCCGCCACCACCACATCCGCATCACCGTATTCGATCATGCGGCCCGCCTCGCCGATGCAATGCAGGCCCGTCGTGCAGGCCGTCACCACAGCAAGGTTGGGCCCCTTGAAGCCAAAACGCATGGACACATGGCCCGCCACCATATTGATGATGGACGCCGGCACAAAGAACGGCGTGATACGCCGGGGGCCACGATTGACCAGCTCCGCGTGCGTATTTTCGATCAGTGGCAAGCCACCAATCCCCGAGCCGATCACGCAGGCTATGCGTGTCGCAAACTCTTCACTGAGCGCTTCACCCGTGGGCAGGCCGGCATCTGCTACTGCTTGTGCAGCAGCTGCAATACCGAAATGGATGAAGCTGTCCATCGCGCGCGCATCCTTGGCGCTGATGTACGACTCCAGGTCAAGACCTTTGACCTCCCCCGCAATCTTGCAGGCGAAGTTCGACGCGTCGAACTTGGTGATGAGATCAATGCCGGATCTTCCGGCAAGGAGGTTGGCCCAGGATTCGGCCACCGTGTTGCCCACGGGGCTGACGCATCCCAGGCCGGTCACGACAACGCGACGACGGCTCATGCGTAAAAATCCTTCTGCTGATCGCTTGAGTCAGGCGCAGTGCGCCGCTCAGGCCTTCTGATGGGTGTTGGCGTAGTCGATGGCGTTTTGCACCGTGGTGATCTTCTCGGCGTCTTCATCCGGAATCTCAATGCCGAATTCGTCTTCCAGCGCCATCACCAGTTCCACCGTGTCAAGCGAGTCGGCACCGAGGTCTGCCACGAAGGCTTTTTCATTGGTGACTTGGGACTCTTCCACACCGAGTTGTTCGGCAATGATTTTTTTGACGCGTGCTTCGATATCGCTCATGGTTTCCCTCTGGGGGTTGTGAATGAATCCGCGATTCTAGCCGCTTAAGGAGAAGCCCCTCAGCAGCCCGCCGTCCGGATGAACCGGCGTTATCTTCCATCAACTACATGTACATGCCGCCATTGACATGCAACTCCTGTCCAGTCACATACCCCGCCTCACGCGAAGCAAGGTAGGCAACGGCATGCGCGATGTCTTGTGGCTTGCCCATATGCCCCAGCGGGATCTGGGCGTTGAGGGCTTTTTGCTGTTCTTCAGGCAACACGGAGGTCATGTCGGTCTCGATAAAGCCCGGCGCCACGCAGTTCACCGTGATGCTCCGGCTGCCCAATTCGCGTGCAAGGGCACGGGTCATGCCCGCGACGCCCGCCTTCGCCGCAGCATAGTTGGCCTGACCTGGATTGCCCGAAGCACCAACCACACTGGTAATGCTGATGATGCGCCCAAACCGCTGCTTCATCATCGGCCGGATCGCAGCGCGGCTGACACGGAAGACCGCCTTGAGATTGGTATCCATGACAGCATCCCAATCGTCATCCTTCATGCGCATGGCCAGGGTGTCGCGGGTGATGCCCGCATTGTTCACCAGCACATGCAGGCCACCCTGCTGCTTGACGATGGCGTCGAGCAGCACTTCAATGGCGGCAGCATCGTTCACATTCAGGTTGGCGCCACGGCAGCCAGGATAGGCCGACAGGGTCTGGCTGATGCGCTCAGCGCCCTCGTCTGTCGTGGCAGTACCCACCACCTGATAACCACGCACAGCCAGTTCCAGAGCGATGGCAGCGCCGATGCCACGCGATGCGCCCGTGACCAGCGCCACTTGCGCCGCAGATATGGATTGCGTCATGCCAACAACTCCCGGGTTTCGGCCAGAGTGGCCGGATCAAACAGCGCAGCACCGACCAGTTCAGGATCGATGCGCTTGGCCAGGCCCGCCAGCACTTTGCCGGGACCGCTTTCAACAATATGGGTAACACCCCGGGCTTTCAGCGCCTGCACACACTCCACCCAACGCACAGGACCAAAGGCCTGCCGGTAAAGGGCATCCCGGATCGCGCCCGCGTCCTGCTGCACAGCCACGTCCACGTTGTTCAGCACAGGAATCTGGGGAGTGGCAAGCGCCACATCCGCCAGCGCCAGGCGCAACTTCTCGGCGGCAGGCTTCATCAGGCTGGAGTGAAAGGGGGCAGACACGGGCAACGGCAACGCGCGCTTGGCACCTGCCGCCTTGAGCAGCTCGCAGGCCTTGTCTACACCCGCCTTGGTACCCGCAATGACGGTCTGGGCGGGATCGTTGAAATTGACAGCCTCAACCACCTCCGCCGTCCCGGCACCGAACGAAGCCACAGCATCGGCACACCCTGCAATGACCTTGGAAGCCTCCATACCCAGAATGGCAGCCATGGCCCCAGTGCCGACCGGCACCGCCTCCTGCATGGCCGCTGCGCGCAGGCGCACCAGCGGCGCCGCCTGCGCCAGCGTCAACACACCCGCTGCGACCAGCGCCGAGTACTCGCCCAGCGAATGCCCGGCAACCGCCACCGGGGTAGCACCACCATCGGCGCGCCAGACACGCCATGCAGCCACACCGGCCACCAGCATCACCGGCTGGGTGTTGGTGGTCAGCGCCAACGCCTCTTTGGGGCCTTCCTTGATCAGCAGGCCAATATCTTCACCCAGAGCCTCCGATGCTTCCTGCACGGTCTGGGCCACCACCGGATGATCACCCCACCCATCGAGCATGCCCACCGATTGCGAACCTTGTCCCGGAAAGACAAATGCAAAAGACTTCATGAAAAATCCAGAAATATGATTGAAATTGAGGCCTAGCGCTTATCCATCAAGCGCAAACAGCTATAACTTCAGGAGCACCGCACCCCAGGTGAAGCCCCCCCCCACGCCTTCGAGCAGCAGGGTCTCGCCCTTTTTGACCTGGCCGGTGCGCACTGCATGGTCCAGCGCGAGAGGGATGGAGGCTGCGGACGTGTTGCCGTGCTGGTCCACCGTGACCACGACCTTGTCCATGGACAGCTTGAGCTTGCGGGCCGTGCCTTGCATGATGCGGATATTGGCCTGGTGCGGGATCAACCAGTCGATGTCTGCCTCGGTCAGCCCCGCTTTGGCCAGCACCGCGTGGGCAGCCTTTTCCAACACCCCCACCGCCAGCTTGAAGACGGCTTGCCCGTCCATCTTGAGGACAGGGTCACCCAGCACCTTGCCGCCCGCCACATTGCCAGGCACACACAGGATGCCCACATGTTTTCCGTCGGCATGGAGATCGCTGGACAGGATGCCAGGCGTCTCAGACGCCTCCAGCACCACAGCCCCCGCCCCATCGCCAAACAGCACGCAGGTGGTGCGGTCGTTGAAATCCAGAATACGGCTGAAAACCTCCGACCCAATGACCAGTGCGCGGTTGGCGGCACCCGTCTGGATCATGGCATCCGCCACGGACAAGGCATAGACAAAACCGCTGCACACTGCCTGCACATCAAACGCCGGACAACCGTTGGCTCCCAGCTTGTTCTGCAATATGCAGGCGGCCGAAGGAAACACCATGTCCGGGGTGGACGTAGCCACAATGATCAGGTCAATGTCTGTCGGCAAAAGGCCCGCAGCCTGCAAGGCATTGCGTGCAGCCTCCAGACCCAGATCGCTGCAAGCGACATCAGGCGCTGCGAAGTGGCGTGCGCGGATGCCAGTGCGCTCGACGATCCACTCGTCCGAGGTTTCGATGCCGCGCTGGCCCAATTCAGCCACCAGATCAGCGTTGGTCAGCCGGCGCGGAGGCAGATAGCTGCCGGTACCGGTAATGCGGGAGTAGCGTCTCATCAATGTGTCATCGTCGCCGCAACGCCAGGCTTGGGTTGGGCATCCGCAGGCACCAGAAGCGGCGCTGCATGCGCAATCCGGGCCCGGACGCGGTCGAGCAGGTTGTTGCGGGCTGCATCATACGCCCGGTTCAAAGCCTGCTCGAACGCCATTGTGTCGGCCGATCCGTGGCTCTTGAACACCAGCCCCCGCAGCCCCAAAAGTGCCGCGCCGTTGTAGCGCCGGTAGTCCATGCGCTTCATCAACGCTTTTAAGACAGGATAAGCGGTGATCGCAGCAATTTTGGTGAAGATATTGCGCGAAAACTCAGTCTTGAGGGCACCAATGATCATCGATGCAACCCCTTCGCTGGCTTTGAGGGCGACATTTCCCACAAATCCGTCACAGACCACGATGTCAACCGTGCCCTTGAAAATGTCGTTGCCCTCGACATTGCCGTAAAAATTCAAATCACCGGAACTAGCGGCTGATCGCAGCAGTTCACCGGCTTTTTTGATCACTTCACTGCCTTTGATGGCTTCTTCACCGATATTCAGCAATCCGACAGTGGGCTCACCCCCGTCCTTGAGGACCGACACCAGGGCAGAACCCATCACAGCGAACTGCAGCAAATGTTCGGCAGAGCAATCCACATTGGCACCCAGGTCGAGCACCGTCGTGGCGCCACCCGCAGCGTTGGGCAGCTGAGTCGCAATGGCGGGTCGGTCAATGCCATCGAGCGTCTTGAGGAGATAGCGCGCAATGGCCATCAGCGCGCCGGTATTGCCCGCCGAAACGGCTGCAGAGGCTGCGCCATCCTTGACCTGCTGGATCGCCACACGCATCGAAGAGTCCTTCTTCTTGCGCAATGCGACCTCGACCGGATCGTCCATGGCGACCACTTCGGAAGCGGGAACCATAGTGGCACGGTCGTGCGAAAACGATTGCAAACTGTCCACCAGGCCGACGAGCAGCAGGTGGGCATCAGGGTGTTTGTCGAGGAACTGGCGGCACGCCGCGAGCGTGACGCGGGGGCCATGGTCGCCCCCCATGCAGTCAACAGCCAGTGTGATCATGGGCGACTTGTCCGACCGGCTACACAGGCCGGAAGATGAAATGCAAGGGTCAAAACAAAGGCCCGCGCTACGATTTCAGTAGCAACGGGCCTTTGGGTGGGGCGAAGGTCAGGCTTCAGATTTGTTCTTCAGCACCTGACGGCCACGGTAGAAGCCATTGGGGCTGATGTGGTGGCGCAGGTGGGTTTCACCGGTGGTGGGTTCCACTGCAATGCCTGGCACATTCAGGGCATTGTGCGAGCGGTGCATGCCGCGCTTGGAGGGAGACTTTTTGTTTTGCTGAACGGCCATGATGGCTCCTGATCTGGAATAGGTTGGTAAAAACGCGATCAGCCCAAAAGACACGATGGGGTTCGCGTGAAGCCCACGATTATAACCCAAATGATTTTTGGGCCGGCCAATCAGCCCTTGTCGTCTTTGCGCAGCGCTGCCAACGCTGCAAACGGATTGGGCTTTTCGTCATTGGCTTCCTCGAAATCGTCGTCCGAAGAAGCCAGCGGCACCGAGGTAGGGCACTCGTCGTGTTTGGGCACCACAGGCAATGCCATCAGCAACTCGTCCTCGATGAGTTCATGAAGGTCAAACTCGCGGCTCATGGCAAGCAGGTCTTCCTCGCTCTCGTCGTCCAGCGCCTCGGCAGTGGCCTCGTCGGCCACGAAGCGGAACTCCCGATCAACCTCCAGCGGCACATCCACAGGAGTCATGCAACGCTGGCATTCCATGGGAAAGCTCGCCTGCACCTTGATATGCAGCCACACCTGGCCCATTCCGCCCAACGCAGTACGCACTTCACCGAGAGCTTCCCAATCCACCATCAAGTCTGGGTGCAGGCCCTTGGCCTCCTGGGCCAACCGTTCGTACTTCAAAAGTGAATCGTGGCCCGCCAGCCGACCACCCGCCTGTGCAAAGGCTTTCACGTCGAGGCGCTGTGCGGAGAATTCCTTGGTCATGGCGGCAGTGTAAGAGAATCGGCGCATGCATCAATCCCCTCCCCTGCAACGCCCTCTGGTATTGGGCTCCACCTCGCGCTATCGGCGCGAGTTGCTTCAGCGGTTGAACCTGCCTTTTGACGTCGCGGCCCCGGATGTGGATGAGACCCCACTGCCCGGCGAAGCCCCTCGTGCTCTGGCCTTGCGCCTGGCGCTGGCCAAGGCGCGCGCCGTGGCACAGCAGCACCCCGAGGCGGTGGTGATCGGCTCCGACCAGGTGGCAGACCTCGCTGGCGAGCCGTTGGGAAAACCAGGCCTTCATGAACGCGCAGTGGAGCAGCTGCGCCAGATGCGCGGACAAACGGTGATTTTCCAAACAGCCCTGGCCGTGGTGTGCACGGCAACAGGCTTCGAGCAGGTCGACCTGGCCCCTGTGGAGGTCAAATTCCGCGACCTGTCCGACGCGGAAATCGAGCGCTATCTGCGCGCCGAGCAACCCTATGACTGCGCCGGCAGCGCCAAGAGCGAAGGCCTGGGCATTGCGCTACTGGACGCCATCCACAGCGACGACCCCACCGCGCTCATTGGACTGCCTCTGATCCGCACTTGCCGCATGCTGCGCGCTGCAGGGCTGGTGCTGCCATGATGAGACACCCCCTGAGTCGCTTTGCGCCGACCCCCTCTCCTTGGGGAGGGGGACGCACCCAGGGGCCTGGCAAAGCCAGTTCCACGGGTGCACTTTCCTGGGCCACACCAGTTTCCTGGGCTGCAGATACCGCGCAGCACAATGGAGACCGACGATGAATACCAAAACCGGAACGCTGTTCCTCGTGCCCGCGCCGCTCGATTTTGGCTGCGACACCCAGGTCCCGCTTCAGGATGCGCTGCCCACCAGCACCCTGCAGGCCGCCGCGCAGCTCACCCACTGGGTGTGCGAGAACGCCAAAAGCACCCGCGCCTACCTCAAGCGCGTGGACGCCCTCTACCCCTTGGCCGCGCCCCTGCAGCAGCAGCAGATCACGGAACTGCCCCGCGAAGTTCACAAAAAAGGCGACCACGGCGACAAGGGCTCGGCCCCGTTCGACGCCCGCCCGCTGCTCGCCGCAGCCCTGGCGGGGCACGACATGGGGCTGGTCAGCGAGGCGGGCATGCCTGCCGTGGCCGATCCCGGTTCGTCCGTGGTGCGCGCGGCACACGATCTCGATATCCCCGTTGTCCCCCTGGTGGGCCCGGTGTCGCTGCTGCTGGCGCTGGCGGCCAGCGGATTGAACGGGCAGAACTTCGCGTTTGTTGGCTACCTGCCCCAGGACAGCCAGGAACGCATCCAGCGCATCAAGGAGCTGGAAGGCCTGGCCCTCAAGACGGGGCAGACCCAGCTTTTCATCGAAACCCCGTACCGCAACGCTGCCCTGTGGCAGGCACTGGTACAGGCGCTACAGCCCCACACCCGCCTGGCGCTGGCCAGCGGGCTGACATTGCCCGATGCACGCATTCGCAGCCAGCTGGTGCGGCAATGGCGCCAGCAACCGACGCCCCCCGACAACCGCACCCCTGTCGTGTTTGCACTGGGCCGCTGAGCATGAAGTTTTCATTTGCTATATTTCTAATAGCTATCAGCGCTTACGGATCAAGCGCTGAGGCCATTATTCGTTGTGAATTAAATGGCAAGGCCATCAATATTTCCAACGGTGCTGAAACGGCCGGCCAATCCGGACTGGTGCGCTGCCGCGAAGACGACACCGGCCACCTCCAGCGCGAGCAGGAACTGCGCGACGGCAAGTTCGTGGGCCTGGAGCGCATGTTCGACCGAGAAGGTCGCCTGCAGCGCGAACGCACGGTCAACGAGCGCGGCAACAGCCATGGCCGGGTGGCCGAGTTCTGGCCCAACGGCCAGGTGCGGCGCGAGGAAACCGCCGACAACGGTCGTACCCAGGGCGCCGTGCGGCGCTTTGATGCCACCGGCCGCGTGGAGCGCGTGTCGTTCCACGGCGACGGGCAGGAGCTGTTCTCTGTGGAGACCAACAGCAAGGGCCAGCCCACGCGCCTGCTCTGCCCGCGCGCCAGCGTGCTGCCCGAAGACCGCAAGCTCTGCGGATTTGACAGCGTCATCGACACCCTGCTCCACGCAGAAAACGGCACCAAAACCGCACAACTGCGCTACGACCAGGGCCGCCTGCTGAGCGCAACCGAATGGACCCCCGAAGGTGTCGTCGCCGCGCAGCAGCTCATGGTGGACGGCCGGCGTGTGCACCGCAGTTTCACCACGGAGGGCGGCAAAAGCGTGCTGCGTGAAGAGCGTGTCTTCAACCCGGATGAACGCACGCTGCGCGATACGCGCGGCCCGCTGCTCAGCGCCAAACGCTACGGCGCATCCGGCCAGCTCATCGAGCAGCGCAGTTTTGCCGACGGCCGCGAGGTGCAGGTCGAGCGCTGGTACCTGAACGGATCGGTGCGTGAACGCAGCACCTGGAGCGGCACCGGCGAACAGGCGCGCATGCAGCGCGAGATGTACCGCGACGATGGCAAGCTGGCGCGGCGCGAGCAGCTCAATGCCGAGCAATGGCCGGTGGGCACCCAGCAAGCCTTTCACGACAACGGGCGGCTGGCCGTGGAAGAACAGTACTCCGCACCCAAGGCCCGGGGGCGCACGCGCCTCACGGCCCGCAAGCAGTGGGACGAGGCAGGCAAGCTCGTGGCAGACGACACTATCCTCGAAGACGGTTCGCGCCAGCGCAAGGCCAGCGGGCTGGACAGCTAAAGAACCGCCCTCTTGCCAGCCCTTGGAGGCCCGGCACGGCCGGCTGCGTCACACCACGCATGCCCAGACGCGAAAATGCCCCGTGTGGAATCTCCACCCGGGGCATTTTTTGAATGACCCGCAAGCCAGGGCGGACAGTTTCAGCGCAGCTGAGGTCCAGCCACTGACAGCGACTTCACCGCGCCCACACCGATCGCTGCACCAAAACGCTTGACCAGCCGTTCAGCCACGTTGTCGCGGCGGGTGTAGTCGATGATGTCTTCTGCCTTCACCACTTCACGCGCCACGTAGTCCAGGTTGCCCAGCTTGTCAGCCAGGCCCATTTCCACAGCCTGCTGGCCGGTCCAGAACAGGCCGCTGAAAGTATCGGGCGTGGTCTTGAGGCGATCGCCACGGCCTGCCTTCACCACAGCGATGAATTGCTGGTGGATCTGGTCGAGCATGGTCTGCGCATAGGCACGCTGCTTTTCGGTCTGCGGGCTGAACGGGTCCAGAAAGCCCTTGTTCTCGCCCGCCGTCAGCAAGCGGCGCTCCACGCCCAGCTTTTCCATGGTGCCGGTGAAGCCAAATCCGTCCATCAGCACCCCGATGCTGCCCACGATGCTGGCCTTGTCCACGTAGATGTCGTCGGCGGCGGCGGCGATGTAATAGGCGGCCGAGGCGCAGGTTTCTTCGACCACCGCGTAGATCGGCTTGTTGTGCTTGGCCTTCAGACGCACGATCTCGTCGTTGATGATGCCTGCCTGCACCGGGCTGCCGCCGGGTGAGTTGATGAGCAGCACCAGGGCTTGCGAGCCTTCGTCCTCCAACGCGCTGCGCATGGCGGCCACGACGAACTCGGCACTGGCCTCGGCGCCGCTGGCGATCTCGCCCTTGATATCCACCACCGCCGTGTGCGGAGCACTTTTGCTCGCACTGGGTGATGCCTGGCGCAGGGCCAGGAAGGCAACGGCGGCAATCAGCACCAGCCAGGCCAGGCGGAAGAAAATCTTCCAGCGGCGGGCGCTGCGTTGTTCATTGAGGGCAGAGAAGGCCAGCTTTTCCAGCGTGGCGCGCTCCCAGCCGGGTTCACGCGATGAATCGCTCACAGATGCTCCTGAATTTGTAGCTGCTTGCGCCCACAGGTCGGGCGCGGGATTGCTTTTTGGGTCAAAGCCCGAAGAGCCGGGCTGCTGGGGGTCGGTCATGTCATGCGTCCTGGGTACTGCGCTGGCAGTGTTGCCCGCGCATCGCGCAGGCTGGCACCGGGCGACAGCACATAAGGGTATTTCAACTGGATTTTCTAGAACTCTACGGGCCGCAGGTTGTAAGCAGTATGCCAGTGCACCACACCATCGCTTTCGGACAAGCCAATTTTCACAAGCCCGCCCCGGCAGGGACCGCCCGCGCACTGGCCGGTGCTGGGCAGGTAGGCCGCCCCATGCGTAGCGCACAGCAGCCACTGGCCGGTGTCGTCAAAAAAACGGCCCGGCTGGTAGTCCATCTCCATGGCCACATGGGTGCAACGGTTGAGATAAGCGTGGGGCACACCCCGGTGCCGGATGGCAAAAGCGCGGCAGGTCTGGCCCGAATAAATCACATCAAACGCAACGGCCAGCCCGCTGTCGACCAACTCGCTGCTGTTGCACAGTGCAATGGCCTGCTCGGGAACGGTTGTCATGGGTTTTCCCCGCTCCGGTGCCGCACTTCAGGCGTGCTGCAGCAACCAGTCATGCAGTTCGCGCACCGAATGGGCCACACCCAGCGGGTTCAGCACCTGGAACGCATCGGGTTCATGGGCGCCGTAGCTCACTCCCACGCTTGCACAGCCCGCGTTGACCGCCATTTGCAGGTCGTGGGTGGTGTCGCCAATCATCAGAAGGCGCTCGGGCGGCACGTCGAACTCGGCCATCAGCTCCTGCAGCATCAGCGGGTGTGGCTTGCCTGCAGTTTGGTCCGCCGTGCGCGAACCGTCGAACACGCCTTTGAGTTGCACCGAGTGCAAAGCCTCGTCCAGCCCGCGCCGGCTTTTGCCCGTGGCCACGGCCAGCAGGTGGCCACGCTCGCGCAGGTCCGTCAGAAGTGGCAGCACACCTTCAAACAGGCTCAGGTCATCCTGGTGCTGGATGTAGTGAAAACGGTAGCGGTTGCCCAGATCGTTGTACTTTTCAGGCGGCACATCCGGGGCCGCATGGGCCAGCGCCTGCGTCAGCGCCATGCCAATCACATACGAAGCCTCTTTGTCCGTGGGTACGGTGCCGCCCACGTCGCGCACCGCCGCCTGGATGCAGCGCACGATGATGGCGGTGGAATCAAACAAGGTGCCATCCCAGTCAAAGGCGATGAGATCGAAGCGGCGCGGACGGAAGGTTTTGGCGGGCATGGGGTTCGTTCATGCCTTCTCAGGCAGGGGACACAAAATCGGCCAGCTCGGGCGGCAGCTCGGCATTCAGAGCCACCCGTTCACCCGAGGCGGGGTGGTTGAACTGTAACCGCCAGGCATGCAGGAACATGCGCTTCATCCCCTGCTTTTGCAGGCGCTTGTTCAGCTCAAAGTCACCGTACTTGTCGTCGCCCACGATGGCATGCCCCTGACTGGCCAGGTGCACGCGGATCTGGTGCGTACGGCCGGTCTTGATCGTCACCTCCAGCAAAGACATCACCGGCAGGCCCTGGGCGGGGCGCGCAGTGACCGTGCTGCGCACCTTGACCAGCGTGATGGAGCGCATGCCGTCCGGATCGTCGGCCGTGGTCACGCGCACGCGGCGCTCGCCATCGGCCTGCAGGTACTTGTGCAGCGGCAGGTCGATGACTTTTTTGTTTGCAGGCCACGCGCCCGTCACGAGCGCCAGGTACGTCTTGCCGGTCTCGCGCTCGCGGAACTGGTCCTGCAGGTGGGTCAGCGCCGAGCGCTTCTTGGCCACCAGCAGGATGCCCGAGGTTTCACGGTCCAGCCGGTGCACCAGCTCCAGAAACTTTGCCTGCGGGCGTGCCTGGCGCAACTGCTCGATCACCCCAAAACTCACGCCGCTGCCACCATGCACCGCCACACCGGCGGGCTTGTCGATGGCAATCAGGTGGTCGTCTTCGAGCAGGACGGGAAATTCGCGTGCCGGCGCCGGGCGCTCGGCTTTTTCGGCCACTTTGTCAGAGATGCGCACGGGCGGCAGACGCACCACGTCCCCCACCTCGACGCGCGTGTCGGCACTCACCCGGCCCTTGTTGATGCGCACCTCGCCGCTGCGGATGATGCGGTAGACATGCGTTTTTGGCACACCCTTCAAGTGGCGTATCAAAAAGTTATCGAGCCGCTGGCCTGCGGAGTCTTCATCGACCTCCACCAGGCGGGCTGCGGGAAGCCCCCCAGGGGCGGCGGGCGGTTTGGCCCCTATAATGTGTTTCACCTGCGCGTTGTTATGTAAGTGGTTGATTTGTCTGGAGTTTAGTCCACACAGCCCTTGCCCCTCGTGCAGGCAGGTCGATGCCAGCGGGCGTCGTGCGCGCAGATTGCAGGCCAGATGCCTGTGGTGGCCAGCACGCCGTGCGGCGGGCTGACAGATTGAAACACTGATACGGAATCCCCCAAGCTTGCAGATGTTCCCTACCCGGGAGCGGTCTGCCAGCGGATCGAAGCGAGCATGTGGCTGTTGATGGCATGGATAGAGACCCTGTGGCGGAGGCTGCGGCCTTCGGCTGCATGCTCAAAATCGCCCTCAGCGCACAGCCAGCAAGCGCAATCAGCTACTCTTTTGATAGCAAAACTGCGCTCCTACCACTCGCCCCCTTCCACGCGCCCCTGCCTCACGATGCTGCGCTAGAGCGCGGCAGATCACTGGCATCCCCGGCAATTCCCTTCGTTTCGATGCGTCAGTCCAGGCATTCACAGCTCCTGTAGAGCTTGTTGTATTGGTTTGGAAACTGTGGGCGGCAGCCCGCGCAGCCCTCCCTGCTGGTCAGGTTGGCTGCACCGCTGCTGTCCGCGAAACACTGAAGGAATCGCATCATGAAGCGGATGCTCATCAACGCCACGCAGCCCGAAGAACGGCGCCTGGCCATCGTCGACGGACAAAAGCTCCTCGACTACGAAATCGAAATCGAAGGGCGTGAACAGCGCAAGGGCAACATCTACAAGGCCGTCGTCACGCGCGTCGAGCCCTCGCTGGAAGCCTGCTTCGTCGACTACGGCGAAGACCGCCACGGCTTCCTGCCGTTCAAGGAAATCTCGCGCAGCTACTTCACCCCCGGTGTCTCGCCCAGCCAGGCGCGCATCAATGAAGTGATCCGCGAAGGCCAGGAGCTGCTGGTCCAGGTCGAAAAGGAAGAGCGCGGCAACAAGGGCGCGGCGCTGACCACCTTCGTCTCGCTGGCCGGCCGCTACGTCGTGCTGATGCCCAACAACCCCCGTGGCGGTGGCGTATCGCGCCGCATCGAGGGCGAGGACCGCGCCGAGCTCAAGGAGGCGATGGACCAGCTGGAATACCCCAATGGCATGTCCATCATCGCGCGCACGGCCGGCATTGGCCGCACCGCGCCCGAGCTGCAGTGGGACCTGAACTACCTGCTCAAGCTGTGGACCGCGATTGACGGCGCTGGCAAGGGCGGCAAGGGCGCCTTCCTGATCTACCAGGAATCTTCGCTCGTCATCCGCGCGATCCGCGACTACTTCAACAACGACATCGGTGACATCCTCATCGATACCGACGACATCTACGAACAGGCGCAGCAGTTCATGGCGCACGTCATGCCCGAACATGCCGCCCGCGTGAAGCGCTACCGCGACGACGCCGCCCTGTTCAGCCGCTTCCAGATCGAGCACCAGATCGAATCGGCCTACGCCCGCACCGTGCAGCTGCCCTCGGGCGGCGCCATCGTGATCGACCACACCGAAGCGCTGGTCAGCGTGGACGTGAACTCGGCACGCGCCATCAAGGGCGGCGACATCGAGGAAACCGCCACCCGCACCAACCTGGAAGCCGCCGACGAAGTGGCCCGCCAGATGCGCCTGCGCGACCTGGGCGGCCTGATCGTCATCGACTTCATCGACATGGAAGAGTCGAAGAACCGCCGCGAAGTGGAAAACCGCCTGCGCGATGCGTTGCGCCAGGACCGTGCCCGCGTGCAGTTCGGCACCATCAGCAAGTTCGGCCTCATGGAAATGAGCCGCCAGCGCCTGAAACCCGCCCTGTCCGAAGGCTCGTCCATCCCCTGCCCCCGCTGCGGCGGCTCGGGCCACATCCGCGACACTGAATCGTCGGCGCTGCAGATCCTGCGGATCATTCAAGAAGAATCGATGAAGGACAACACGGCCGCCGTGCACTGCCAGGTGCCGGTGGAAGTGGCCTCGTTCCTGCTCAACGAAAAGCGCACCGAGATCGCCAAGATCGAACTCAAGCAGCGCGTGGCCGTGCTGATGGTGCCCAACAAGACGCTGGAAACCCCCAACTACCGCCTGGAACGCCTCAAGCACGACGACCCGCGCCTGGACCACATCGAAGCCAGCTACAAGCTCGCCGAAGAAGTGGAAGACCCCACGGCCGTGACGCGCCGCTCGCAAGAGCCCACCAACAAGCAGACCCCGGTGATCAAGGGCGTGCTCCCTGACGCCCCCGCCCCGACGGCCGAGCCCCGCGCTGAAGGTGCCACCCGCCCACCACGCGCCGGCCAACGCCCAGCCGCTGCGACTGCGCCAGCCCCCGCACCTGTGGCAGCCCCTGCCCCGGTTGCCGCGGCACCGCAAGAGCAAGGCTTCTTTGGGTGGATCAAGAGCCTGTTCGGCGGCAGCGCTGCACCGGCAGCCCCTGCCCCCGTGGCAGCACCCGCACCGGCAGCCGCCCCAGAAACCACCGGCCGTGGCGAACCCCGCCGCGATGGACGCAACGGTGAAGGCCGTGGCCGCCGTGGTGGCCGCGATGGCAACCGGGACGGCCAGCGCGAAGGCGCGCCCCGTGACGGCAACCGCGAAGGCACCGGCGAAGGCCGAGGCCGCCGTGGCGAACGCTCGGCCGAAGGCCGCGCACCCCGCGACGCAGAGAGCCGCCCACCGCGTGACGCAGAACGCCGCCCCGAAGGCGAGGCCCGTGAAGGGCGCGAAGGTGGCCGCAATGGACGCGAAGGACGTGAAGGTGGCCGTGGCCGCCGCGACACCGAGCCGCGCAACCAGAACGCCGGGCTGAACGGTGACAACACCGCGGCTGCCAATGCGCAGGTGGAAGGCCCCAATGCCGGCAACAACGGCAACAACACAGAAGGCAATCCCGCCCAGCAGCCCCGTGGCGAACGTGGCCCGCGCCGTGAGCGTGGTGATCGCGGCAACCGTGGCGAACGTGGTGAACGCACGCCCCGCGCCGTGGAAGCCCAGGAAACCGCCGCAGCCGCTGCGCCCGGCGACTTTGTGGACACTGCGCCGCTGGCTGCACTGCCCGACCTGGACCTGACCGGCAGCGACGCCCAGCCCAACGGCAACGGTGCCGCCGCAGAAGAGCAGCGCCGCGAGCGCCGTTCGCGCGACCGCTACGGCCGTGACCGCCGCGAGCGTGGCGAACGGGGTCCGCGCGACAACACCGGCGCTGAAGCTGCAGCACCAGCGATGCTGGATTTCGACCCCACGCAAGCCGAACCCGCGCCCGCACAGGACGAGGCTCCGCGCCGCAGCTACTTCAGCGCCCCCGCCGCAGAGCAAGCTGCACCCACCGCAGCGCCGGTGGCTGTTGCCGAGGCCGCTGCACCGGCACCCGTTGCTGCGCCTGCCGCTGCGCCAGTGGCCCCGGTGGCGGCTGCGCCAGCACCTGCCGTTGCAGCAGCGCCTGTCGCAGCCGCCCGGGCTCCCGCTGTGGCCGCTGCAGCGCCAGTGGCGCCCACCGCAGCACCCGCAGCGAGTGGCCTGCCACGCGTCCAGACGTTCGCACTGCCCATTGATGAACTGCAGCAGGTTGCTGCCGCATCGGGCCTGCAGTGGGTGAACTCCGACGTCGACAAGATCGCAGCCGTCCAGGCCGCGATTGCCGCAGAACCCAAACCCATCCGCGTGCCGCGTGAGCGCCCACCGGCCGTGGTGCTGGATGAAGGCCCTCTGGTGCTGGTGGAAACCCGCCGCGACCTGTCGGCCATGAAGCTGCCTTTTGAGCAGCCACCGGCGGCTTGATGCCCTGAAACGGCTGCGCCCCCCCGGGGCCGCAGCCTTCCACAAAGAAGGCGGCCCTGGCCGCCTTCTTTTATGGGCGCCTGCCAAATACCCGTCAGCGCCCGAAGACAGCCTTTCAACAGGTACCATTTCAAGCCGCCCTGGCCCCTGGCTGCCACTCTCTGCACCGCCCCGCCTGCTTCACCCTTCGAGATCCACGGACCTTCCGCCGCCCATGCTGTTCCTGCTGTCTCCCGCCAAATCGCTCGACTACAACACGCCCTTGCCCGAAGGCCTGCCGCACACAACGCCCCAGTTCGTGGCGCAATCCGCGGCCCTCATCGAGGTGCTGCGCGCGCAATCCCCCCAGCAGATCGCCTCGCTGATGGACCTGAGCGACAAACTCGCGGCGCTCAACGTGGCGCGCTACCAAGCCTGGCGCCCGCGTTTCACGGCCACCAACTCGCGACAGGCGCTGCTGGCCTTCAACGGTGATGTGTACGAAGGGCTGGAAGCCCGCACGCTGGCGCCCCAGGACCTGGACTGGGCCCAGACCCATGTGGCCATCCTCAGCGGGCTGTATGGCGTGCTGCGGCCACTCGATCGCATGCAGCCCTACCGCCTGGAGATGGGCACCCGCCTGGCCACGGCAGCAGGCAGCAATCTGTACCAGTTCTGGGGCAGCCAGATTGCCGAGCATCTCAACACCCGCCTGCGCGCCGACACCACGCCCGTGGTGGTCAACCTGGCGTCGCAGGAGTACTTCAAATCCGTAGACCGCAAGGCGCTCAAGGCGCGTGTCATCGAATGTGTGTTCGAGGACTGGAAAGGCGGCGCCTACAAGATCATCAGCTTTCACGCCAAACGCGCGCGGGGCCTGATGGCACGCTATGCCATCACGCACCGCGTGGCCACACCGCACAAGCTGGAAGGATTTGATCTGGACGGCTATGCCTTTGCCCCGGCATCATCCGAACCCGAGCGCCTTGTCTTTAGGCGCAAGACGCCCACGGCGTAAACCCCAAGAATCCACCCATGTTGAAGGACCGCCATGGCATCGCGTTCTGAGCAGCACCCGGACAGCAGCACCGCAACCACCCAGCGCTCCAGCACCACACGGCAGGCCATCACGCCCGAGCTGCGCCGCTGGATCATCGAACAGGCCCAGGCTGGCTACGCCGCGCCCGTGGTGCTGCAGTCCATGCGCGATGCGGGCTGGGATGAAGACGTGGCCGCCGACGCGCTGGAAGTCACGCTGCAGGACCATTTGAACGAGTTGGCCGAGCGACAAGGCCAGCCCGCCGCAGTGCCTGTGCCCGAGCCCCGGCTTCATGACTCCCCCGCCCAGGTGGACTGCGGTGACCGCACCGTGAACGTGCTGCTGGCCATCGCCCAGCCGCGGGTGGTGGTGTTCGGCAACCTGCTCTCGCCCGAAGAATGCGACGCCCTGATCGCCGACGCAGCGCCGCGCATGGCGCGCTCGCTCACCGTGGCCACCAAGACGGGCGGCGAGGAAATCAATGATGACCGCACCAGCGACGGCATGTTCTTTCAGCGCGGCCAGAGCCCGCTGATCCAGCGCATCGAAGAACGCATCGCCCGCCTGCTGAACTGGCCCATCGAAAACGGCGAGGGCCTGCAAGTGCTGCACTACCGCCCCGGCGCCGAATACAAGCCGCACTACGACTACTTTGACCCCGCCGAGCCCGGCACGCCCACCATCGTCAAACGCGGTGGCCAGCGTGTGGGCACCCTCGTGATGTACCTGAACACCCCCGAAAAAGGCGGTGGCACTACCTTCCCCGATGTGCATGTAGAGGTGGCGCCCCAACGCGGCAACGCGGTGTTCTTCAGCTACGAACGCCCGCACCCGTCCACCCGCACCCTGCACGGCGGCGCGCCGGTGCTCGCGGGCGAGAAGTGGATTGCCACCAAGTGGTTGCGCGAGCGGGAATTCAAATAAAAATAGACCCTAGCGCTTATCCATATTGCGCCAATAGCTATCAATTTAATAGTACTCATGAACACCCCGGAACAATCCCAGCTCGGCAAGGCATCGGCCTACATCGACCAGTACGACGCCTCATTGCTGTTCCCCATCCCCCGCGCGGGCAAGCGGGCCGAGATCGGCATCACTGGCGCCGCGCCTTTCTTCGGGGCCGACCTGTGGACAGCGTTCGAGCTGTCATGGCTCAACCAGCGCGGCAAGCCGCAGGTGGCGCTGGCGCACATCACCGTGCCGTGCGAGACGCCCAACATCGTGGAGAGCAAGTCGTTCAAGCTGTACTTGAACAGCTTCAACAACACCCGCTTTGCCGATGCGGCCGAAGTGCAGGCCCGCATCCGTGCCGACATCAGCGAAGCCGTGTGGCGCGGGGCAGAGCACCCGGCCACCGTGGGCGTGAGGCTTCTCAGCCCCGAGCTGTTCGACCAGGAGCCCGTGCACGAACTCGACGGCCTGAGCCTTGATCGGCTGGATGTGGAATGCACGCAATACCAGCCCGCGCCCGAGCTGCTGACTGCGGAGTTTGACCAGCCCCCCGTGTCCGAAGTCCTGACCAGCAACCTGCTCAAGAGCAACTGCCTGGTCACCGGCCAGCCCGACTGGGGCAGCGTGCAGATCAGCTACAGCGGCCCGCAGATCAACCAGGAAGGCCTGCTGCAGTACTTGGTGAGTTTTCGCAACCACAACGAATTTCACGAACAGTGCGTGGAGCGCATCTTCATGGACATCTGGACACGCTGCAAACCCATCAAGCTCACGGTGTATGCGCGCTACACGCGCCGGGGCGGGCTCGACATCAACCCGCTGCGCACCAGCCACCCGCAAGGCCTGCCGCGCAACGTGCGCACGGCGCGGCAATAGCCCCGCAATCCATCAGCCCCGCGCATCGATCCAGTCGCACCGCAAGGTGTGGCGCAAGTGCGCGCGCGTTCGCCAGCTGACATAGAGGCTGGGCCCGAAGATCCCCATCATGCACAGCGGCGCAGTCAACGGCTCGCCAAAAGCAAAGATGGGAAACCAGCCCACCCAGCCCAGCATCCAGAGCGTCAGCACCAGATCCCAAAGGTGGTATTCGAGCGGATGGTCGGCCTTGTGCACCACATGCCATTGCTTGATGCGTTGCAGCTCGTTCAGGGTCATGGGAATCTCCCGGAAAACGGGGAAATTCACTGTAAGTTACGAGTAAGAATTCGTCAAGAAATACCGGAAAGGAAGGGCGGTGCGCCATCACCCCGGGCAACAACCGCCCACCCACCTGCCGGGTGACTCCCAAGGCCAGCCAGTGTTACTGCGCGGGCTTGTAGGCCGCAATGGCCTTGGCCAGATCGGTGGTTTCCTCGCACTGCGCGCAGATGGCCTGCAGCTTGGCGAGCTGGGCTTCGGCCTGCGCCTTTTGGCCCACCTTGAGGTAGCCCATGCCCGAGTATTCCAGCGCGCCCTTGTGGCGAGGGTCCAGCGCCAGGGCCTTGTTGTAGGCCGCAAAAGCCTCGTCGTATTTGCCGAGCCAACGGTTGGAGTAGCCCAGCAGGTTGTAGGCGTCTGCGTTCTGCGGGTTCTGGGCCACCACCTTGCTGAAGCTGCTGGCCGCCAGCGCCCAGTTCTTGGCTTCGATGGCTTTTTTGCCCACGGCAAAGTCGTCAATGCGTGCGTTCTCCACTGGCGTGGTGGGCATATCGGCCGCGTGGGCCATGGGCAGTGCCAACACGGGCACCAGCACCAGCGCCAGGCTCAGCAGGGGCACAGACATCAAGGGGCGAACAGAAAATGAAGGCATGGGAGGCTCCTGAAAAACGTGAAGTGGGAAAGGTAGGAGGCCGCGCTGGCCCCATGCCGGAGACCGGCACCTCGGACAAACGACACGGAATGCAAAATGGATGCAGCGCCGGACAATTATTTTTGCAAAGCCGATGGGAGCCTTGCGCCACTCACCACAGCTTGGCGCAGTTACCGGTGAAGAGCACGGTGCTGCTGGGCACCTGCGGCGTTGCCGATGTCTCCAGCGTCACCATGAGTTTGCTGACCTTGAGCAGCAGCTTCTCTGACGTATCGGGCAACACCGACACCGCAGAACCCGCCACCGGCACCGTGCCCAGCACAAACGGCGCGCCATCGGCTGGCACCGCCCACAGCACCAACTGCGGGGCTGCGCCAGCCACAGTCGCGGGAAGCGTGATAGGCCCGATGACCTTCACCGTCAGCGTGCGCCCATGGCGCAGCGAACTCACCAGCACCTTGCCGTTGCCCGCAGCGTCCGTCAGCAGGCCCACATAGGCCTGCGGCAGTTTGTCCCCTGCGCGCAGGGCCACCTGGTCGCTCGACACAAACAAGGTTGGCACCGCGACCACCAGGGCCACGGTGCCAATCACACCCAACGCCACACCCGCAAAGCCCTGCAATACGCCATTGCGCCGCCACAGCGCACCGGCCCAACCGCCTTGTGTGGCTGCCGCTTTCACATCGCGAGGCCGGGTGCGCGCCTCAATGGCGGCCCACACGCGCGGCGGTGGCTGTTGCACCGGCACCGAACTGGCCAGCATCCCCAGCCGCCCTTCCCACTGCGCCACCAGCAACTGCACGTCGCTGCGATCACGCAGCAGCCGCTCAAAGCGGCGGCGCGCGCCACCGCCCAGCGTGCCCAGCACATAGGCAGACGCCAGGTGGTCCAGCAGCGCGGGGTGGGTGTACCTCATGCGCCCACCCCTTGCGTGGCCAGGCAGTTCTTCAGGCGTTCCAGGCCCCGCCGAATCCATGCCTTGACCGAACCCAGCGGCGCTCCCATCTGCGCCGCCACCTCGGAATGCGACAGGCCCTGGTAGTAGGCCAGCGCAAGGCTTTGCCGGTAGCTCCCCTCCAGGGCATTCATGCAGCCTTCGATACGCAATGCCTGGGTAGCCTGCTCCAGCAAATGCAGCGCGCTGGGTGCGGGCGTCAATGCAGACGCAGCACCCGACGCGTCGCTGCCATCCCCATCGCTGCCGGCAAGCTCTGCGGTGTCGTGCCAGGCGCTTTCTGGCCGCCGCGCACGGGCACGCAAGGCGTCCAGCGCCTTGTTGCGCACGATGGCAATCAACCATGTCATAGGCTGGATGGGCTGCCCGCCCACCTCGCTGCGGTAGCTTCCAGCGTTTTTCCAGATGCTCACATACGCCTCTTGCAGCACATCCTCGGCCGCCTGTCCTTGCCCCAACATACGAACGGCCACCCCAAACAGATGCACATGGGTGCGCTGGTAGACCTGCGCGAAGGCGGCGTGGTCTCCCCCGGCGGCGGCGTGGATCAATGCCTGCAGGTTGGTAGAGGGGACATCGGTGGCAGTGGCCATATGCGGGCGAGTATAGGAACGCAGCAGGGGTTGCAGGCAGGCCGCGCTGTGGGTGTTTACGCCGATTGCCACCGCACCTCTCGATGCCGCGATGTCGCAAACGCCCTAGAAAAGCTGCGCCGTGCCACCTGCACCCTCTGTGCCGTCCGCAGGGCTTGGTTTGCGCCGACGCGTTTCTGCCGTTGCCCCAGCCCGCGGTTCCGTCACCGGCTCTTCCCCCCGCCGCGCCAACGTGCTGGCCCGTACACCCAGCAGGCGCAGGCGCTTGTCCAGCGGCACACGCTTGAGACACTGCCCGGCCAGCTGGCGGATGGTGGCGCCGTCCGCCGTGTAGATGTTGGCCGTGTGGTCGCGCGTGGCAATCTTGAAGTCGTCGTAGCGCAGCTTGATGCCGATGGTGCGCGCCACATAGCCCTTGCGCTGCAGATCTTCGGCCAGGCGCAAACACAGGTCGGTAAAGATCGCTCCCAGCTCGGCCCGGTCGCGCACGGCGTGCAGGTCGCGGTCAAACGTGGTCTCGCGGCTCATGCTCACGGGCTCGCTTTCGGTCACCACCGGGCTGTCGTCGCGCCCCCACGACACGCGGTGCATCCACGCCCCGGTGGACTTGCCAAAATGGCCCATCAGCCATTGCGCATCCTGCGCCGCCAGCTGCCCGATGGTCTCTATGCCCAGCCGCGCCAGTTTCTCACCCGCCTTGGGGCCAATGCCGTTGATCTTGCGCACATGCAGCGGCCAGATCTTGCCCTGCAGGTCTTCCTCGTAAACGATGGAAATGCCGTTGGGCTTGTTGAACTCGCTCGCCATCTTGGCCAGCAGCCGGTTGGGCGCCACGCCGATGGAGCAAGTGAGCCCAGTCACGTCAAAGATGCTTTTCTGAATGAGCCGCGCCAGCACCCGGCCCCCTTCCCGCTGGCCGCCGGGTACATCGGTGAAGTCGATGTACACCTCGTCCACGCCCCGGTCCTGCATTACCGGTGCGATCTCGGTGATCGTACTTTTGAACAGGCGTGAAAACCGGCGCACCTCGTCAAAGTCCACGGGCAACACAATGGCCTGCGGACACAGCTTGGCGGCTTTCATCATGCCCATGGCCGAGCCCACGCCAAACTGCCGCGCCGGATAGGTGGCGGTGGTGATCACGCCCCGGCCCACATAGTCCTTGAGCAGCGGGAAGTCCTCCACCGGGATGAAATGCCGCTCGCGCAAGCCTGTGCCATCCGGGCCTTGCAGCAGCAATTCATCCACCTTGCGCCGCCCGCCGCCGATCACCACGGGCAGTCCCTTGAGCTGCGGGTAGCGCAGCAGTTCGACAGATGCAAAAAAAGCATCCATGTCGAGGTGGGCGATGCGGCGCAGCCGCTGCCCCGGGTGCCCAGGCTGGGCGCCAGGGGCGGGCTCGTTGTCAGGGAAATCAGGCGCTGAGACAGTCACGCCCGCTATTGTGCGCGGCGGGCTGCCAGGCTGCTGCCAACCACACCCAGATGCCGCTGCTCTCAACCCTCTGAAAATTCATAGATCTTGGTTTTTACGGAACACCGCAAACTCCATGAATAAACGGCTCCTTCATCCGGCGCTTCAGCGCTTCGCCATGGCCGCGCTGCGAATCCCCTGCAACGTGCCCGTGGGCGTGATCGCCTCGGGGTCGATCAGGCAGTGCAGCACGCTGGGCAAACCACTCGCACGGGCGCGGGCCAGGGCGGGGGCAAAGTCTTCGGTGCGCTCCACGCGCTCGCCATGTCCGCCAAAGGCCTGGGCGTAGGCCTTGAAGTCGGGGTTCTTGAGTTGCGTGGCACTGACGCGACCGGGGTACTCGCGCTCCTGGTGCATGCGGATGGTGCCGTACATGGCGTTGTCCAGCAGCACCACGATGATGGGCAGGCCGTATTGCACGGCAGTCGCGAATTCCTGGCCATGCATGAGGAAGTCGCCATCACCCGCAAACACCACCACCTCGCGCTGCGGCCACAGCCGCTTGCCGCCCACACCGGCGGGCAGGCCGTAACCCATCGATCCGCTGGTGGGTGCGAGCTGGCTCGCATAGGTGGTGAACGGCCAGAAGCGGTGCACCCAGGTGGCAAAGTTGCCGGCACCGTTGCAGAAGATGGTGTCGGCGGGCAGCACGTCTTTGAGGTGCTGCATCACCTGGCCCATCTGCAGCTCACCCGGGATGTGGATAGGGTCGGTGTCGCTCCAGGCCAGGTATTCAGACCGCGCCATCTCTGCATGGGCATGCCAGGCCACGGCCCCAGCAGGCCGCACACCCGCCAGCGCCGCCGTGAATGCCTGCGGCGTGGCGTGGATGGCCTGCGCGGGGCGGTAGAGCTTGCCCAGTTCATCCGCGTCAGCATGCACATGCACCAGCGGCTGTGTGGGGTTGGGGACAGCAAACAGCTCATACCCTTGCGACGGCACCTCGGACAGGCGCCCGCCCACCACCAGCACCAGGTCTGACGCACGGACGCGCGCCAGCAGGCGCGGGTTCACGCCCAGGCCCAGGTCGCCGCCGTAGCAGGCATGGTTGGCCGGGAAGAGCATCTGCCGCCTGAATGAGCAGTACACCGGCAGCGACCAATCTGAAGCGAACGCCACAAACTCGCGCACCGCCTGCTCGGACCATCGGCTGCCACCCAGGATCGCCACCGGCTGGTGCGCGGCCTTCAAACGCTCAGCCAACTCGGCCATCTGTGCCGGGCCGGGGTGCGTTTCGGTCACTTGGTAGGGCAGCGCATCGGCCACCGTGGTGGCTTCGGTCAGCATGTCTTCCGGCAATGCCACCACCACGGGGCCGGGTCGTCCAGACGTGGCCACATGGAAGGCCCGAGAGATCAGCTCGGGCACGCGCGCCGGGTCGTCGATCTGCACGACCCACTTGGCCATGGTGCCGAACACCGCGCTGTAGTCGAGCTCCTGGAACGCCTCGCGCCCCATGGCCCCACGTGCCACCTGGCCCACGAACAGGATCATCGGTGTGGAGTCCTGGTGCGCGATGTGCACACCGGCCGACGCATTGGTGGCGCCCGGCCCGCGTGTCACAAAGCAGATGCCGGGCTGGCCGGTGAGCTTGCCCTGCGCCTCGGCCATCATGGCCGCGCCGCCTTCCTGGCGGCACACCGTCACGCCGATGTCTGCATCGTGCAGGGCATCGAGCACGGCCAGGTAGCTCTCGCCCGGCACGCAAAACAGTTGTTTCACGCCATGGGTGATGAGTTGGCTGACCAGGATCTGGCCGCCGGTGCGGGAGGTGGTGGGTGCGGTGGTCATGTCAGACGGTCATTTCACAAAAAACAAGAACTCAGAACAGCGCCTTGCACGCGCGCTGGATGCGTGCGCAGGCCTCCTGCAAGTCGGCCATGCTGGCAGCGTACGAGATACGGAAGTACGGCGCCAGTCCCAGCACGCTGCCTGGCACCACGGCCACGTGGAACTCGCGCAGCAGGTAGTCGCAAAAATCGGCGTCCGTGCGCAACAGTTCGCCACCCGGTGTGGTGCGGCCCAGCACGCCTTCGCAACTGGCAAAGGTGTAGAACGCCCCCTCGGGCACGCGGCAGCGCAGGCCCGGCGATGCGTTGAGGGCCTCCACCACCAGGTCGCGCCGAGCCTGAAACGCGCGGCAGCGCTCGGCCACCACGTCCTGCGGGCCGGTGAGCGCAGCCACCGCCGCCGCCTGGCTGATGGACGACGCGCACGATGTGGCCTGGCTTTGCACCACAGCCATGGCCGCGATCAGTGCGCGCGGGCCTGCACCATAGCCAAGGCGCCAGCCCGTCATGGCGTACGACTTGGAGACTCCGTTCACCGTGAGGGTGCGGTCGCGCAGTGCGGGCAGCACCGCCACGGGAGTGGCAAACGCATGGCCGTCGTACAGGATGTGTTCGTAGATGTCGTCCGCCAGCACCCACACCTGCGGGTGGTTCAGCACCACCTCCAAAATGGGCCGCAGCTGCTCGGCGCTGTAGGCCGTGCCACTGGGGTTGGAGGGGGAATTGATGAACACCCAGCGCGTGCGTGGCGTGATGGCCGCATCGAGCTGCCCGGCCGTGATGCGAAACCCGTTGGCCTCGCTGCACGGCACCACCACAGGCACGCCACCGGCAATCAGCACCATGTCGGCATACGATGTCCAGTACGGCGCGGGCAGGATCACCTCGTCGCCAGGATTCAGGCTGGCCATCAGCGCGTTGTAGATGACCTGCTTGGCGCCCGCACCCACCGTGATTTCGTTGGTTGCAAACTCCAGCCCGTTATCACGGCGGAACTTGAGCTGGATGGCCGCCTTGAGCGCGGGCGTGCCATCAAGCACCGTGTAGTGCGTGTCGCCCTGCGCCATGGCCTGCTGCGCGGCTTCAATCACATGGGCGGGCGTGTCGAAGTCGGGCTCGCCCAGGCCCAGCACGATCACAGGCTGGCCCTGGCGCTTGAGTTCGTTGGCAGCCTGGGTGATGCGCACGATGTCGGACACACCGATGGCGCTGATGCGATCGGCCGCGCGGAAGGCCGTGGCGGGGATGGGTGCGTTCATTGCTGGTAGGTCTCCAGGGGCTTGTCGTTGGGCGTGGCAAACAGCTGGCGCAGCGTGGTGCCCAGCGGCAGGCTCAGGCTCATGTTCTTCGGCGGAATGGGGTTCACGAACCACTTGGTGTAAATCTTTTCCATCTCGCCGCTTTGCATCAACTTGGTGAGCACGCCGTCCACCGCCGCCTTGAAGGCGGGGTCGTCCTTGCGGAACAGAAGTGCAATCGGCTCTGCGCCCAGCGGCTCGCCCACGATGCGGTAGGCCGATGGGTCTTTGGAGTTAGCAATCATCCCGGCGAGCAGGTTGTCGTCGAGCACAAATGCGTCGGCACGGCCTGTTTCAAGCAGCAGAAAACTCTCGTGGTGGTCCTTGCCCAGCACCGTCTTGATGGGGGCGCCGCCCAAGGCACGCTCTTGCTTGCGCAGCAGCTGCACGGCCGTGGTGCCGGTGGATGCGGCAATGGTGCGGCCCGCCAGCTGCTTGATGGATTGGAGGTCCGAATCCTTGCGCACCGCCATCCGCACTTCGCTCACATAGGTCGTCACGGCAAATGCCACCTGCTGCTGGCGCGCTGTGTTGTTGGTGGTGGGGCCGCAGCCGATGTCGAGCGTTCCGTTCTGCACCAGGGGCAGCGTGTTCTGTGCGGTGACGGCCATGTATTCGAGCTTGGCGTCGGGCGCGATTTCCTTGAGCACGCGCTCACACAGCTCCACGTGGTAGCCCACATATTTCTCGTTGGCTCCCAGCGCATAGGCCATGGGCGGCGACGTCTCGCGCACGCCCAGCACCGCCTTGCCAGATGCCTTGATCTTCTCCAGCGTGGGAGTGGATGGGGTCTGTGCGTGCGCAGGTGCAAAAGCCGTGCAGGCCAGTGCCAGCCCTGCGGCGAGCGCGGTGAATGTCTTGCGGGAAATTGCCATGGTCGTTGTCTCCGGTGGTGTTGTGATTGGCAGGTTGGAAAGCGTCGAAAGCAGAAATACCGAAAAAGGAAAAATCGAACGGGCAGTGCACTGGTGCATCGCCGCAGGGGCTCAAGGCTCAGATGACGTTCCTCTCCAGCAGCGGCTGGTTGCGCGCAATGCGCTCGATGGACAGCGGCGACAGGTCCAGGCTCTGGTAGCCGCCCGTCAGCATCCACTCCGCCAAGCCACGCCCCACGGCCGGGCACTGCTGCAGGCCGTGGCCCGAAAAGCCATTGGCGAACACCAGGTTGTCGCACGCCGGGTGCAGGCCCACGATGGCGTTGTGGTCGAAGGTGTTCATCTCGTAGTAGCCCGCCCAGGCGCCCTGCATGCGCAGCGCTTCAAAGCCCGGGATGCGCTCGGCAAGCAGGGGCCAGATGTGGTTGTCAAACGCGTCGTACTCGGGCTCCAGCGGGGCAAAGTCGGCGTCGTTGTCGGCATCGGGTGCAAAGCCGCAGATAAAGCCCTTTCCCTCCGGCCGCAGCCAAATGCCGCTTGTGTCGATGAGCAGCGGGCAGCCCGGCAGAGCGGCAGGGCTGGCCAGATTGAATACCGTGCGGCGTTTACCCACCACGGGCAAATCAATACCCGCCCAGCCCGCTATCGCTGCAGCCCACGGGCCGCCGGCGTTCACGGCATAGCGGCAAGGCAGCACGGCACCGCTTTGCAGGCGCACCGCATCCACATGCAACACGCCGTCGCTGGCCGCCGTGTCCAGGCCCACAGCCTCATCGGCCACATAGCGCACGCCCTGGCTCTGCGCCTTTTTGCGCAGCGCCGTCAGCAGCAGGTAGCCATCAAACCAGCCCTCGCCCGACAGGCCCAGCGAGCCCAGCGCCACATCCTGCAGTGCCAGCCACGGAAAGCGCTCGGCCAATTCACGCGGGCTGAGCAGCGCCACGTCGGCACCGTACTGCCTTTGCAACGCATGGTTCTCGCGCAGCGTGGCCTCGCCCGCCTGCGTGGCCAGGTACAGGTAGCCGCCTTCGTGCAGACCGATGTTGGGCACATCGCCGTTGCAGGCCAGCAGCGTGCCCACGTTGCGCAAGAAGCCGATGCCAAACGCCGAGATCTGGATGTTGATGTCCGTCGAGAACTGCTGGCGGATGGAGCTGGCCGACAGCGCCGACGATGCACGTGCATAGGTCGGGTCCCGCTCGACCACCACCACCTCGCAGCCCGGTTGCTGCAGCGTGAGGAAGTACGCAATCGCACTGCCAATGACACCACCGCCGATGATGACGATGGGGTGTGCTTCCTTAGCGATCAACATGAACGGGGCAACCAGCGCGTGGGTTACACGTCAAACGTCACGCCCTGCGCCAGCGGCAGTGCGGTGGAGTAGTTGATGGTGTTCGTCGCGCGGCGCATGTAAGCCTTCCAGCTGTCCGAGCCCGCCTCGCGGCCACCACCCGTTTCCTTCTCGCCGCCAAACGCGCCGCCAATCTCGGCGCCGCTCGGGCCAATGTTCACATTGGCAATGCCGCAGTCCGAGCCTGCTGCCGACATGAACTGTTCGGCCTCACGCACATTGAGCGTGAAGATGGACGACGACAGGCCCGCGCCCACGGCGTTGTTCATGGCGATGGCTTCGTCCAGCGTGCTGTAGCGCACCACGAACAGGATGGGCGCAAAGGTTTCGTGCAGTGCGGGGCCTTCGTGTTTTTGCAGCTCCACCAGCGCGGGGCGCACGTAGTACGCATGGTCACCACCCACGCCTTCCACGCGGCCACCACCGTGCACCGTGGCGCCCAGCGCACGGCTTTGCTCCAGCGCCTTTTGCATGCCGTCAAAGGCCATGCGGTCGATCAGCGGGCCCACCAGCGTGCCGGGCGTGCGCGGGTCGCCCACCTGCACGTTGGCGTACACCTTGGCCAGCTGCGGCACCAGCTGGTCGTAAATGCTTTCGTGCACAAACAGGCGGCGCAGCGTGGTGCAGCGCTGGCCCGCCGTGCCCATGGCGGCAAAGGCAATGCCGCGCAGTGCCAGATTCAGGTCGGCCGTGGGCGCAACAATGGCCGCGTTGTTGCCGCCCAGCTCCAGAATGCCGCGCGCAAAACGCGCTGCCAAGCGCGGGCCCACGGCGCGGCCCATGGCCGTGGAGCCCGTGGCCGACAGCACTGGCACGCGGGCGTCATCCACCAGCACCTCGCCAAGGTCGCGCTGGCCCACAATCAGCTCCAGCAGGCCTTCGGGCGCATCGGCCCCAAAGCGTGCGATGGCGCGCTGCGCAATCGCGTGCGTTGCCAAGGCGGTGAGCGGCGTTTTCTCGGACGGTTTCCACACCACCGAATCACCGCACACCAGTGCCAGCGCGGCGTTCCACGACCACACGGCTACCGGGAAGTTGAAGGCCGAAATGACGCCGCACACGCCCAGCGGGTGCCAGGTTTCCATCATGCGGTGGCCGGGGCGCTCGGTGGCAATCGTCAGGCCATACAGCTGGCGCGACAGACCCACGGCAAAGTCGCAAATGTCGATCATCTCCTGCACCTCGCCCAGGCCTTCGGACGGGATCTTGCCCGCCTCGATGGTTACCAGCAGGCCCAGATCCGCCTTGGCGGCGCGCAGCTCTTCACCCAGCAGGCGCACCAGCTCACCCCTGCGCGGTGCCGGCACATTGCGCCACGCCAAAAAGGCCGCATGCGCGCGGCCAATGGCGGCCGTGGCATCGGCAGCGCTTTGCTGTGGCACCTGGGCCAGCACCTCGCCCGTGATGGGCGAGCGGGCAGCCAGCGTGCCGCCGGTGTACGCGGCGCGGGGCACGCCCAGGCGTTGCAGCAGTTGATCGACTTCGGTCACAAGGAGGGTGGCGGCAGAGGTGGCAGGCATGGCGGCTCGTAAAGGTCAGGAAGGCGGGGGAAGAAGGGAAAAGCGGATGAAGAAAGCACCCAGCGAATACGCCAATATCCGCCAATCTCGCCGTGCTGGATAGCAAAAAAATGGAACTACTTGATCACAAATGAGAATGAAGTATCTGAAAATATCAGGACTACGAACGCTTATCAATTGAGCGCCCGTGGCTAAAAAGATGTAATTTTTGCCACCGCCAATCATTCCTCCTACGCATGACCCTACTGCGCCGCACCTTCCTGCCCTCCACAGCCGACCTGCTGGCCTTTGAGGCAGCAGCACGCCACCAGAGCGTGTCGCGCGCGGCGGAGGAACTGCACCTCACCCAAAGCGCCGTATCGCGCCAGATCCGGCAGCTGGAAGATCAACTGGGCACCGCCCTCTTCCACCGCGTGCGCCAGCGCGTGGTGCTGACCGATGCGGGCCGCGTTTATGCCGCCGACGTGCAAAACGTGCTGCAACAGCTGTCGGCCAGCACGCAAAAAACCATGGCGTTCTCCAGCACCGACGGTCTGCTCAACCTGGCCGTGCTGCCCACGCTGGGCACGCGCTGGCTCATCCCGCGCCTGGGCGGCTTCATGGCGCTGCACCCCGAAGCCATGGTCAACTTCTCGGCCCGCACCGAGCCCTTTGACTTTGCGGGCACGCCGTTTGACGCTGCCATCCACTTCGGCGCGCCGCACTGGGCGGGCGCCGTGTGCGAATACCTGATGCACGAAGAAACCGTGCCTGTGTGCAGCCCCGCCTACCGTGACCGCCACAACATCCACACCCCGCAGGATTTGACCCGCGTGGTGCTGCTGCAGCAAAGCACCCGCCCCACGCAGTGGGCCGAATGGTTTGAGCTGGTGGGCGCCCCCACGGCCCTGGCCCTGCGCGGCCCCCAGTCCGAACACTTCGCCATGATTGCCCAGGCTGCCGTCTCCCACCTGGGTGCTGCGCTGCTGCCGCGCTTTTTGATTGAGCAGGAATTGGCGGCGGGGAGCTTGGTGGAGCTGTCAGACCAGGTGCTGACGAGCACCGATGCGTACTACCTGGTCTACCCCGAGGCGCGGGCGCAGACGCCGTTGGTGAAGGCGTTCAGGGATTGGGTGGTGAAGGAGTGCCACGCACTGCCGACCGCTTCAGGATGAGCCGGTGGAGAGATGCAGCCCGCCACCACAGGCAAGCCAGCCCGACCACGGGGCCGGTGCGCCGAGACAAGGGAGCCCCTCCGCATCGGGATTTCAGGGCGCCAGCATGTCTGGGGCATGAATTTTGGCCCACCGGGCAAACTCCTCGATGACCAGTCTGCTGGCAAATTCTGAATAATGCGAATATTCATCCCTGAAAGCGGGCATGACAGGGAGCTTGAATTGGCACACACGTGCATCGCAAAAAACCGTGTTCTGATCGAATACCAGAACATTGGGATTGGTTTTGAAAATTGACCCCATCAGCCGATGGAAATTATTCGCTATTTCAGCATAATCATCCACAGAAGCCAGGCAGGTTTTTTCAGTTTCTTTCAGGGGCCGCGCGTAGCAGCCCTTGATATCGTATTTCAGCCTCACATGCGGGCTAAAAACAATGACTTTGATGTTATTTTTTTCGAGAAAATCAATTCTTTTTCTCAGTCTTTCCAGGTAGCCTGGATCGGTGTTGTGGCGAACGCCACCGATGACCGCATATCGGATTGAATTCTCTTTCACAACAAGATGGTTGATGAACTCCTGCTGATCAAACCGCCTCTGGCCAGAACAGGGCAAGGAAGTCAGCTCGGTGGTTGGGTCAGACCTTTCAACCCAGCCGGCATCGCAAGTCCCGATGGAGAGCACCGAATGGTGCTTGAACTCATCATTCAGGGCAAAACCCGGATAGAGATGGTTGGCAAAGCTACTGCCCAACAACAGCAGGGTTGGCTTTTCCGGGCTATTGGCCATGCAAAACCACCAGCCATATTTTTCGGTGTCCGTAAAAGGATATTTTGATTCGCAGAGGTCATTTTTTGCAAACTTCCACAACGGCCCCACAAATTGGGCATTGATGGAATTCATTTTGACCACATGGCTCCGTGATTTGACGCCATCGCTGTCGTAGACGATATATCCAGCACTGCCAACGGTGACCATCAAAGCCACCAGCGCCACCACTTTCCATGGACTGCGCCGGCCCAGCCGCACCGGGCGCTCCACCAGGCGATAAGTCAGCCATGCCAGCACCACAGACAGAGCGACAGCCGCAATGCGGACATCCCGGCTCGGCACTTCACCTTCCACAATCCGCGCGAAGGAAAGCAGGGGCCAGTGCCACAAATACAATGGAAAACTGATCAAGCCCAACCAGACTGCGATTCTGTTCGACAGTATTTTTCTGTTGATCCATGCGCTTGGCCCCGCTGAAATCGTCAACATGGTCCCCAGCACAGGCACTACCGCCCAAACACCTGGGAAGTTCATGTTTTTATCGATTCGCCAGAACCCATACACCAGCAACAATAAACCCAGCAACGACGACACGTTCAACAAGAACCCATCGCGGGGTTTGATTTTTTGGTAATGAACGGCGATGGTTCGCCAGCCATGGAGTGCAACCGCCCACCTTCTGCACACATCCTTCCCATAAAGAAAAAACCAAGCCAGCAGGCTTCCACAAAGAAGCTCCCAGAATCGGGTTTGAGGTGAATAAAAAGTCGTGATGGCATTTTGCCCTGCACCTTTTATATTGAGCGCAAAGGATAAAATCGCGCACACCACGGTGATTGCGAAGAGATTGAATTTGCACTTCCAGGCCACCCAGAGCAGCACGGGCCAGACAATGTAGAACTGCTCCTCGATCCCCAGACTCCACAAATGCAGCAAGACCTTGGTTTCCGCAGAGTTGTCAAAATAGCCTGCCTCCCCCCAAAGCACAAAATTGGAAACAAATCCAACGCCTCCCATGACGTGCTTGCCCAACTGCTTGTATTCATCTGCCCATAACGTAAACCAGCCAAAGGCAAGGCAGGCTATCAAGACCAATAGAAGCGCCGGAAATATGCGCCGAATGCGGCGCGCATAAAATTCAGAAAAACTGAAAGCCTTTTTGTCCAGGCTTTCAAAAATGATGGAGGAGATCAGATAGCCAGATATCACGAAGAAGATATCGACGCCAATGAATCCACCCCCGATCCAGGAGGGAAATGCGTGGAAGGCCACCACCGAAACAACCGCGATGGCCCTCAAACCATCGATATCCGGGCGGTATTTGGGGTGCGATAGGGGAACATGTGGCACTGTCATTTTCTGTCCGCTCAGGCCTCCACCCGATTGCGGCCTGAGGCCTTCGCCCGGTAAAGCATGCGGTCCGCCGCCTCGATCAACTGCCGCTCGCTGCCTTCCCCATAAGAACCTGCCATGCATGCGGCGCCCACACTGACCGTGACATGCCCGAAGGCGCTGGAGCCGTGGCGGATGGCCAGGGCTTCAATTCGCTCACGCACCACCTCTGCAACGACCTGCGCGCCTGGCAGGTCGGTGTTGGGCAGGATGATGGCCAGCTCCTCGCCCCCATAGCGCGCCACCAGATCCCCCGGGCGCTTTGCGTACTGCACCAGGCACTTCGACACCGCCTGCAAGCAGGCGTCGCCCTCCACATGGCCGTAGGTGTCGTTGAAGCCTTTGAAGTGGTCGACATCGATGAGCAGCAGGGACAGCGGCGTAGCTTCTCGACCGGCGCGGCGGCACTCCACATTCAAGGTTTCATCAAAGCAGCGGCGATTGGCCAGGCCTGTGAGCTGGTCTTGCGCAGCCAGAGCTTCGAGCTTCTGGTTCACAGCCATCAGGTCTTCTCGCGCCGCTACCAACGAAGCCTCGGCACGGGTGCGGCGGCGGATGTCGATCAGCAGATGCCACCCAATGGCCGTGATGCCCAGCAGCAAGGCCCCCACGACACCTGCGGTGAGCAGCGCCTGGCGCCGCCAGCGGCTCAAGGCTTCTTCCTTGCCCACGGCCACGGTGGTGATCAGGGGGTAGCGGTCGTTCTTGCGGTAGGCGTACAACCGCTGCGTTCCGTCGATGCCGGATTTGAACGCGGCGGTGCCAGACACCGCGCCCGAGTAGAAGCGCTGGAAGTTAGGAGACTTGGAGAAGTCGCGGCCCATGTCCTGCTCGCGGTAGGGGTAGCGCACCAGCATCTGCCCGCCGGTGGTAGACAGGCCGATGGCCCCCTGCGTGCCCACGTCGATCTTGCCAAACAACTCCAGGAAATCCTTGATGCCCAGGCTCACGACCACGACACCGGCAAAGCGCTTGTCATGGTCGTCAAAGCGCCGGCTGACGGTAATGACCCAGTCGCCCGTGGAGCGGCTTTGGATGGCGGGTCCGATAAAAGGCTCAGGGGATGAATTGTCCCGGTGGTGCGCAAAGAAGGCCCTGTCTGCCCCACTCGCATGGGCTGGTGCGGGGCCGATGGAGGACATCAGCCGGTTGCCCGCATGGTCGTAGATGGCCATGCCATTGAGCTGGTTGAGCAGGTGCTCTTGCCGGCCAATCAGCCGTTGCAGGCGCTGCAGATGCCCGGGCTCCGTCCCCTCTTCTTCAAGGCGCTCGACGATGCCCAGAAGCAGCATGGCACTTTGGGTGATGACGCCTTCCGTGTAGGTGTTCAGGGTCTGTGCCAGGTTGAGGTTCTGGGTGTCTATTTCGGCCAGCGAATGCTCTCGTGCCGACCATATCTGCCAAGCGGTGGTGGCAGACACCGACAGGTACACCACCACCAGCAGCAGCGCAGCCCAGCGAACATCACGCTTCATTATTTATTGCCCTCTCGCACACCAGCTTGCTTGCCAGTCCCTGCCGGACGAGCAAGGGATCGCACAGGATTCGCCCTCGCTGGGTGGCTTGTTTCTCTCTATTGCCCAACGATACTACGTGATCAATGACAGCCCCGAATCGGGGATGAGCGGGCAGATCTTCGCTTTGCCAGGCAAACCATGACCCATGGCAATTGAGTGCAGGGCTTGCGAGAAAGTAGGCGCGCTGGCAACCGCCGCCGCCATCAGGATGGAGGCCCTGCATCGCGCGCCATCAGCCAGTACGTGCGGCCCAAGACGGGCTCAACGCACTCCGTCTCGCCGGTAAACCCCAGGCGCCGGTAGAACGGAAGACTGAGCGGGTTGAAGGTTTCCAGATAGCAGGCTGCGCCTGCCAGGTCTGCGCGGACCAAGGTCGGCAGAATCAGCCGCTGCGCCAGGCCCTGGCCACGGGCCGCCGGGCGCACGCCCAGGATCGACAGGTACCAGGCGTTGTGCAGATTGCCGGGCACCTGTTCTTCCATGGCAGCGGCGATGCGCTGGTAGTTGTCGAAACCCAGGGGCCCCAGGCACCGGACCAGGCCTTCGGTGCGCCGTGCGCTGTGCATGGCCTTCTCGCTGGCGGTGGCCCGGTTCGTGATCCAGAATGCTGCCCCGTCGGGGCCTGCCTGCAGCACCTCGCCGACGGCACAAGCCTCGTCCATGGCCAGCGCAAAGTAGTGGGCCAGCACCCGGTGCCGCAGTGCAGGGGCTGCCGCGTGGTCGATGGTGACGGCCTGATAGAACGGGTCATCCATCAACGCCTCGGCCAAAGATGCACACGCCGGCACGGGCTCCGGCGGTGAATGCGGTGCAGAGAGGGGTTGCATGTGCATTGAGAACGCGTGGCCAGCGTGGCTGTGGCGGGCGGGCCAGACCGGGAATTCAGGCCAGGTTCTGCTGGGCATAGGCGTGCACCGCCCCGCCCAAAAACTCCACCAGACGGGGATGGTAGCTATTGTGAAACGCCTTCATTTCGGCGTTGTCCGCGTAGAACAGTGCAGTGCCCACATAGGCCTCGCGCGAGGGCACATAAAAGCGCGAGACGATGGCAAAGTGTTTTGCCATCAAGGCCTGGATGGCGGGAGACGCAGGCTCGTTTGCATCGATCAACGGGGCCAATTCTTTGTAGAACGTATCGAAGTCGGCATGCGCCTGGGGCTTGTCCACGTGCGCCCAGTTGTTGGTGCGGGCCAGGGATTGCTCCTGCTCAGCCCGTTGTGCGGCGCGGCATTGGTCGAGGTATTCGGGAGTGGCTTGCTGGAGACCCATGATGTTTGTTCTGTTTTCTTGAAAGTAACGGGAGGGCCGCAGCGCGCACCGTTGCCGATGTGCAGCCGACCCAAAGGGAGCGCGGACTATAGCGGTGCATCCGTGTGGCACACCACCGCATTGACAATGCCGTGCTTTTTGAACCACAGGGCGGCCGCGTCAGTGCCCACAAGAAGTAGGCGGCATCACAGTGGCCCACAGGCACATTCATTTGATACTTGCACCAATTTAATTTACATCGTATATTTACAATGTAAATTACACGGAGATGCAATGCCAAAGGCTTTGACGGAAGCAGAGGTTCAGGACTTTCGCCTCCGGCTACTTTCAGTGGCTGAGCGTGCATTTGCCGATCACGGCGTCGATGGTGTCTCCGTGCGGCAGCTTGCGCAGGAGTTGGGCTGCAGCGCGATGACGCCCTACCGGTACTTTCGCGACAAGAACGAAATCCTGGCCGCGGTCACCGCGGCCGCACTGGACCGCTTTTCAGAATCCCTGGAGCTTGCCTTTGCCACGGAGACCGGCGCCTGGGAGCGTTCAGCCGCTGTGCGACAGGCATACCTCGGCTTCGCGTTTGAAAACCCCAGGGCCTACAAGCTGATGTTCGACCTTCCGCACCCTGACGTGGCGGGATTTCCGGACCTGGCCCGTGCCGCTCTGCGTGCCGAGCAGATCATGGCCGCACCCATAGAGCTTCTGGTGAAAGGCGGCTTCCTGGCCGGAGAATCCCGACTTCTAGGACGGATTTTCTGGAGCGCCATCCACGGAGCCGTTTCGCTGCAGTTGGCTGGAAAACTCGATTCCGACCCGGCCTTCGAACACGTTCTTGAGAACATGCTGCGCTTCCTCGTCGCGGGCGCCAGTGCTGATCACCCATAAGGAGCCGAAATGTTGAATGTCGATGGAAACCAGGTGCACCTGGTGGACAAGGGCATAGGCCCCCCGGTGCTATTTCTGCACGGCAATCCAGACACCTCCGACGTATGGAGTGGCCTCATCGAACATATCCAGTCGGAGCACCGGTGCCTTGCACCTGATCTGCCAGGCTACGGGCGATCCATTGCTGCGCAGAACTTCAACTGCTCGCTGGAGCACCTGGCGGGGTTCGTTGACGGGCTGGTCCTCCAGGCAGGGCTGACGGAGCCGCTCCATCTGGTGGTCCATGACATTGGCGGCCAATTTGGCTTGGCGTGGGCCGTCAAGTGGCCTGAAAAGGTCAGATCGCTCACCATCTTCAACACGGCGTTCTCGCCTGACTACCCATGGACAACGCTGCACAAGATCTGGCGTACGCCCCTCATCGGCGAACTGGCCCAGCGCCTAACAAGCCGCCGAGCCTTCACGCGCGAGATGAAGAAAGGCGCCAGCCGGCTCACCACCGCGCAAATCGATCAGATCTACGACCGGATCACCCCCGCCATGAAGAAGATGGCGCTGCGCTTTTTTCGCGCCAGCGAACTCTCTCACTTCCAAGGGTGGGACACGCAGCTGCGCGATCTTGCATCTCGCATTCCCTCGCAGGTGTTGTGGAGCGATGACGACCCCTACATTGCCCCCGCGTTCGCGGATCGCTTCGGCGCGCAGGTGGTGCGCCGATATCCGGGCTATGGACATTGGCTCGCGCTGGAGGCGACAGACCTTGTGGGTCGTGAGTTGAAAGCGTTTCTCGCGCGGACACGCAGTTGACGCCAGGGGGCGCGGGTCACCTGTCGCTTGGAGGTTAACCACGCACCCGTACACGTCCTTTGGAATAACTTTTTTGAACTGTTTGTGAGATCGGCGATTGACTCAAAACAGCGTCCCTGGAGCCGCTTCCCATCAATCCCTTTGCGTGGAGGTTGCCATTCCAACAGGGTTGATCTGCCGTTCGCCACTCCCGCCTGACAGACTTTGCGCCGGTCTTCTCAATGTCGCATCAAACGGATTGATCTTCGGCCCAATCGCCGCGGCCTCACGCTTGAGCAGTTCCACCACCGTGGGCATGCGGTCGGCGCTCAATCGGTCCGCAATCGTGCCCACACTCAGCGCGGCCACGGCGCGGCCTTCGCGGTCGCAGATGGGCACAGCCACACCGGCCATGCCTTCGAGCAAGCCGGTGTTGCGGCCCGCGTAGCCCAGCTGGCGCACACGCTCGATTTCGGTGCGCAAGTAGACCTCGTCAAACACGCCGTACTCGCGCACGCGCGAGAGGTTGAAGCGGATGACCTCTTCGCGCTCGGCCTCGGGCAAGAAGGCCAGGATGGCCAGCGCACCCTGCCCCACGCCCAGGGCCACGCGGCCGCCGATGTCCCCGGTGAACGAGCGGATGGGGAACGGGCCTTCGCTTCGGTCCAGGCACACAGCGTCGAACCCGCTGCGCACCAATAGAAAGATGCTGTCGCCCAGGCTGGCGCACAGGCGCAGCAGCACGGGGCGGCACAGGCTGCGCAAATCACCGGGGTTGCCTGCTTTGGCGGCCAGGGCGAAGAAGTCCATGCTCAGGCGGTAGAGCTTGCTGCGCTCGTCCTGCTCGACCATGCCCTCTGCCACCAGCGATTGCAGCAAACGGTGCGTGGTGCCCTGCGTGAGGCCCACTGCACGCGCCAATTGGGTGACTCGCCCGCCCTCGGCCTGCACGGCCGACAGGGCCCGGATGACGGCAAACACCCGGGGTACGCCGCCGGTGGCGGTTGATGCGGCTTCCATACATCGCTCCTGTGGAATTTTGTGTTCAAACCGAAGGCATGATATTTCATTGAATGGAATAAATTCAAGAAAAATTCTGTTTAATGGAATACCCGAAGCGTTCTGGTTTGTTTATTGCAATAGATTCAATCGAATCGAGCGGTTGTTTCAAACTTTGCGAGGCGATTGCACCACCCCGGTGCAAACACTCAAAAGCCCCGCAGCCCATCCATGCAACTCCACAAGCAGGTGGCACGCACAGGCTCCAGCCAACCCGCGCAGTGCCACCCCCGGAAAGGCTTTCGCCATGTCGTTTCTCAAGCTCACGGATGTGACCAAGTTCTATGGCAGCACCTGCGCGGTGCAGGCCATGAACCTCACGGTGCAAAAGGGTGAATTTGTGTCGCTGCTGGGGCCTTCGGGCTGCGGCAAGACGACCACGCTGCAGATGGTGGCGGGGTTTGAGGCGGTGACCAGCGGGCGCATTGAGCTCGATGGCAAGGACATCACGCAAGCCAAGGCCAACACGCGCGGGCTGGGCATCGTGTTCCAAAGCTATGCGCTGTTCCCGCACATGACGGTGGCGGCCAATGTGAGCTTTGGGCTGGAGATGCGCAAGGTGCCCAAGGCTGAGCGCGCCGAGCGCGTGGCCCAGGCACTGGCGCTGGTGCACCTGGAGGCGCACGCCACGCGCTACCCGCGTGAGTTGTCGGGCGGGCAGCGCCAGCGCGTGGCACTGGCGCGCGCGCTGGTGATCGAGCCGCCCGTGCTGCTGCTGGACGAGCCCCTGTCCAACCTCGACGCCAAGCTGCGCGAAGAAATGCAGTTTGAGCTCCGGCAGATCCAGCGCAAGGTGGGCACGACCACCATCATGGTCACGCACGACCAGAGCGAGGCCATGTCCATCAGCGACCGTGTGGTGGTGATGGAGGCCGGCCGCGCCACGCAGATCGACCACCCGCACCGCGTGTACGAATATCCGCGCACCCGCTTTATCTCCACCTTTGTGGGCAAGGCCAACCTGCTGCCAGGCAAGGTAACGCATGCCAATGGCACCCACACGCAGGTGGCCGTGGGCGGGCTGACGGTGGAAATCAACGGCGCCCGCTACCGCCCCGGAGCGGCCGTGCTGCTGAGCGTTCGGCCTGAAAAGGTGCAACTGGTGCCCGCCGTGCAGGGCCGGCTCGATGGCGAAGTGTGCGAGCGCTTCTTTCTGGGCAGCCAGTGGCTCTACCGCATCGGCACGCCCGTGGGCGACCTGATGGTGCTGACCCCCAACGACGGCCGCCCCGACCTGGCCGAGGGCGAGCGCACGGGCGTGGACTGGCCCGACCACTGCATGCGCCTGCTGCCCGCCGATGAGACCGCCCTGGCCGAGCCGGAGGCCAAAGAAATCGCCGAGGTGGCGCCATGAACCTGGCCACCACCTTGCTGCACAAAAAGGCCGCACCCTGGTGGCTGTCAGGCCCGGCGCTGCTGCTGTTCACGGTGCTGCTGCTGGTGCCGCTGGCGCTCACGGCGGTGTTGTCGTTCAACGCGTTTGACCCGGCCACGGGGGTGAAGGCGGGTGAGTTCACGCTGGAGCATTACGCCCATGTGTTCACCGATTCGTACTACCACACGATCTTCTGGCGCACGTTCTGGATTGCCGGGCTGGTCACGCTGATCTGCGTGGCGATTGGTGCGCCCGAAGCCTACATCCTGAGCCGCATGGGCAACCCGTGGCGCTCCATCTTGCTGCTGGTGGTGCTGGCGCCACTGCTGGTGTCGGTGGTGGTGCGGGCCTTTGGCTGGAGCATGCTGCTGGGCCCCGAGGGGCTGGTGAACGGCGCACTGCAATGGCTTGGCATTGGCCCCGTGAAGATGCTCTACACCGAGATTGCCGTGGTGATTGCGCTGGTGCATGTGATGCTGCCCTTCATGGTGATCCCCGTGTGGACATCGCTGCAGAAGCTGGACCCGGGTGTGGAGAACGCCGCCCTGTCGCTGCAGGCCACGCCGTTCACCACGTTGCGGCGCATTGTGTTGCCGCAGGTGCTGCCAGGCATTTTGTCGGGCAGTTTGATCGTGTTTGGCCTGGCCGCCAGCTCGTTTGCCATCCCCGGCCTGCTGGGCGGGCGGCGGCTGAAGATGGTGGCCACGGTGGTGTACGACGAGTACCTGCACGAGCTGAACTGGCCGCTGGGCGCTGCCATTGCGCTGACGCTGCTGGTGGCCAACCTGGTGGTGATGCTGAGCTACAACCGACTGGTTGAAGGCCGCTACAAGAAAGCGTTGGGCTGAAGCGATGCAGAAGAACGGCCCTCTCGCCCTCGCGTTCAACGCGCTGGTCATCACCTTCATGCTCGCCCCCTTGCTGGTGGTGTGCATCGTGGCGTTCACGCCGCACAACACGCTGACGCTGCCCACCACCGAGTTCTCGCTGCGCTGGTTCAAGGCGGTGTTCGAGCATTCGGACTTTGTGCAGTCGTTTTGGAACAGCCTGTGGCTGGCGCTGGCATCGGCCACGCTGGCCACGGTGCTGGCCGTGCCTGCGGGCATTGCCATCACGCGCTATGAGTTTGCGGGGCGCGGCTTTCTCAACGGTCTGTTTCTGTCGCCGCTGATCATTCCGCATCTGGTGCTGGGCGTCGCCCTGCTGCGCCTGTTTGCGCTGCTGGGTGGCACGGGCAGCTTTGGCTGGCTGGTGTTTGCGCATGCGCTCATCGTCACGCCCTACACGCTGCGGCTGGTGGTGGCGGCGCTGGTGGGGTTTGACCGCAGTGCCGAGCACGCCGCCCTGTCGCTGGGCGCGAGCCAGGCCACGGTGTTCACGCGCATCACGCTGCCGATGATTTTGCCGGGCGTGACGGGCGGCTGGATGCTGGCCTTCATCAACAGCTTTGACGAAGTGACCATGTCGATCTTTGTCACCTCGCCCAGCACGGTGACGCTGCCGGTGCGCATGTACATGTACGCCACCGAGTCGATTGACCCGCTGATGGCGGCGGTGTCGGCCTTGATGGTGGCCCTGACAGCCTGCGCGATGGTGTTGCTGGACCGGGTGTACGGACTGGACCGCGTGCTCGTGGGACGTAAATAAATGGGCACGACTTTCATGACCGTGAAACCAGCCCTGCTCCACCGCGTGGCCGAAAAAGATCGGGCCTCCGTACCCTTCATGCTCGACGGCGAACCTGCCACCGCGCTCGAAGGCGACACGGTGTTGACCGCCATCCTCACCCACCGCGCCCAGTTGCGCCGCAACGAGTTCAGCCACGAGCCGCGTGCTGGGTTTTGCCTGATGGGCGCATGCCAGGACTGCTGGGTGCTGACTGCGAGCGGTGAGCGGCTGCGGTCTTGCGCCACCTTTGTGAAAGCAGGCATGCAGCTGACCACCGGGGAGCCCGCATGACCGCTCCCACCTTGCAACCGGTGATCGTCGGCGCAGGCCCGGCAGGCATTCGCGCCGCGCAAACCCTGGTCGCACACGGTGCGCGGCCCGTGCTGATTGACGAGGCCGCGCGCGGCGGCGGGCAAATCTACCGCCGCCCGCCCGCGCACTTTGCCCGCAGCCCACAAACGCTGTACGGCACCGAGGCCAAGCGCGCCACGGCATTGCACAACACGCTGGATGGTCTGGACGCCCACATCGACTACCAACCCAACAGCCTGGTGTGGAATGCCCAGGGTGGCTTGCTCGATGTGCTGCACGGCCCCACACAGACCACGCGCACGGTGCCCTACGGCCAGCTCATCGTGGCCAGCGGCGCCACCGACCGGGTGCTGCCCCTACCGGGCTGGACACTGCCCGGCGTGTACACGCTGGGCGGCGCCCAGGTGGCGCTGAAGTTTCAGGGCTGCACCATTGGGCGCAACGTGGTGCTGATGGGCACCGGGCCGCTGCTGTACCTGGTGGCGTACCAATATGCCAAGGCAGGCACGAAGGTGGCCGCGGTGCTGGACACGGCCCGCTTTGCCGACCAGTTGGCCGCCCTGCCCGGCATGCTGACGCAGCCCACCGTGCTGGCCAAGGGCCTGTACTACGTGGGGTGGCTGCGCGCGCAGGGCGTGCCGGTGCACACCGGTGTGCGGCCCGTGCGCGTGCAAGGCGACACACGGGTGAACGCCGTGGTGTGGAGCGACGGGAACACCGAGCACACCATCCCCTGCGACGCCGTGGGCTTTGGCTACGCACTGCGGTCCGAGACCCAACTGGCCGACCTGCTGGGTTGCCGCTTTGCCTGGGCGCCGATGCACCGCGCCCACCTGCCCGAGCGCGACAGCGCGGGCCGCACCAGCGTGGCGGGTGTGTACCTGGCGGGCGATGGCGCGGGCATCCTGGGCGCCGATGCAGCCGAATGGGCGGGCGAGCGCGCCGCGCTGGCACTGCTGGCCGACCACGGCGTGAAGGTAGATGCCGCACGTGCCGCAGAACTAGAGCGCAAGTTGACGAACCTGATGCCTTTCAGACAAGGACTGGAACGCGCCTTCCCCTTCCCCACCGACTGGGCGGCCCACGCGCCCGATGCGCTGGTGGTGTGCCGCTGCGAAAACATCACGGCGGGCGAGCTGCGCGCCTGCGCCCGCAACACCGGGGCCGACGAAATGAACCGCCTCAAGGCCCTGACCCGCGTGGGCATGGGCCGCTGCCAGGGCCGCATGTGTGGCGTGGCTGCGGCTGAAATCCTGGCCCAGGCCACCAGCAAACCGGTAGAGCTAGTGGGGCGCCTGCGTGGACAAGCGCCCATCAAGCCGATTCCGATCCATCTGCAAGCACATGCCGCTGAACCGCACCACACCCCGGCGGAGGCCGCCGCATGACCACCGCCACCCGAACGATTGACACCGATGTCGCCATTGTGGGCGGCGGCATTGTGGGCGCGTCGGCCGCACTGGCGCTGCGCCGCAAGGGCGTCAGCGTGGTGCTGCTGGAGCGCGACCTGTGCGGCTCACGCTCCAGCGGCGTGAACTACGGCGGCGTGCGCCGCCAGGGCCGCCCGGTGAGCCAGTTGCCACTGGCGCAGCGTGCCCACCAGGTGTGGGCCGACCTGCCTGCGCTGATTGGCACCGACGGCGAATACCAGCGCAGCGGGCACTTCAAGATCGGCCGCAGCGAGGCGGACATGGCCTCGCTCGAACACTACGCCGCGCTGAGCCGCGATTTTGACCTGGGTATCCAACTGATCTCGGGCGCCACGCTGCGCGAGCGCTGCCCCTGGCTGGGCGGGCGCGCGGTGGGTGGATCGCTGTGCCCCGATGACGGGCAGGCCAACCCGCGCCTGGTGTCGCCCGCCTTTGCGCTGGCCGCACGGCGCGCGGGCGCGCAGATTCTGGAACGTACACCCATGACGGCGGTGGAGCACGACGGACACCAGTTCACCGTGCGCTCGGGCAACGCAGTAGCGGTGCGTGCACCAGTGCTCATCAACTGCGCAGGCGCCTGGGCGGGTGCCTTGGCTGCGCAGTTTGGCGAGGCAGTGCCCCTGCAGTCCGGCCACCCCGCCATGGCGGTGACGGAGCCACTGCCGTTCTTCATGCATTGGAGCCTGGGCGTGGAAGGCGGCGGCATCTACTGCCGCCAGGTCGCACGCGGCAACCTGGTGCTGGGCGGTGGCGCCGGTGTGGCGCTGGATGCCGACCGCGCCCGCTCGGAGCGCAGTGCCATTGCGGCCCTGGCCGTGCAGGCGGTGGAGCTGTTGCCCGCGCTCAAAAACGCACACTTCATCCGCACCTGGAGCGGCACCGAGGGTTATCTGCCCGACCGCCAGCCGGTGCTGGGCCAGAGCCGCACCACGCCAGGTTTGATCCACGGCTTTGGTTTTGCAGGCGCAGGTTTCCAGATTGGTCCCGCCGTCGGAGAGGTGCTGGCCGAGCTGGCACGCGACGGCCGCAGCACCACGCCGATCGAGGCCTTTTCGATCGAGCGATTTCTCTCCACCACAGCGGCGCAAGTGGCCACTGCTGCGGCCGCCCACTGACCAGACACGCCACCGAACAAGCCCTGAAAGCCCCCTTCCCTCCCCCACTGAAAGGAATCACCATGACCACCTTCACCCATCGCCACGCAGGCTCCGCGCGCCGCAAAATCCTGGCCGCTGCTGCGCTGGCCGCTGTCACCACGGCCGGTATCGCCACCGCGCAGACGAAAACGATCTACATCGGCATGAACGGCGGCACCATGGAGAAGGCCTACACGCAATACGTGTTCCCGGCGTTCGAGAAGCTGCACGGTGCGAAGGTGGTGGTCGTGCCCGGCACTTCTTCGGACATCCTGGCCAAAGCCCAGGCCAACAAGGACAAGCCGCAGATGCACGTGATGTTTCTGGACGATGGCGTGATGGTGCGCGCCATGGGCATGGGCCTGTGCGAGAAGCAGCGCCCCAACCCACACCTGAACGACATCTACCCCGCAGCCCGCTTCAAGGACGACCTGGCCAGCGGCGTGAGCCTGGGCATGACGGGCATCGCCTACAACACCAAGATGTTCACCGAAAAGGGCTGGGCCGCGCCCACCTCATGGATGGACTTTGCGGACCCCAAGTACAAGGGCAAGGTGGTGTTCCAGTCCATGCCCTCCTCATCGTTCGGCCTGCACGGCTTCCTGATGTTCAACCGCATCCAGGGCGGCAACGACAAGAATGTGGAGCCGGGCTTCAACAACTGGGCCAAGACCATTGGCCCCAACGTGCTGGAGTACATCCCCAGCTCGGCCAAGATTTCCGAGATGGTGCAGACGGGTGAGGCCGCGCTGTTCCCGCTCACGCCCACGGCCGTGGCCGCGCTCAAATCCAAGGGCATTCCGGTGGAATACGCACAGCCCAAGGAAGGCTCGGTGGTGCTGATGACCGGCCAGTGCGTGATCGCCAAGAACAGTGAGCCCGAGCTGGCGCAAAAGCTTGCTGAATTTTTGCTGAGCCCGCTGGCACAGGCCAACGTGCTGCAGTTTGGCGCGCAGATCCCCACCAACCCCAAGGCCCCCGCCGTGGGTGAAGGTGCGGCCCAGGTGGCGCAGATCAGCCAGTGGATGAAAAACGCCGTGACGCTGGACTGGGATAGCGTGAACGCCAACCGCCCGGCCTGGAACACGCGCTGGAACAAGGCCATCGAGCGCTGAGCACCGGGGCGGTTGACGCACGCCCCGCCACACCGGAGCGCCGTTTGTGACATATGTCACCGGCTGCGCCACACCCTGCGGTGGGAGGGTGTCACAAACCGCTTCTTCGAATTCAGAATCCGGCGCCTGAACACGTGAATTCGTTCGTTCAGTCAGTCATTCATTCGAAGAAGAGGGATACCACCATGAAACGCTGGATCAAATGGACCGCTGGCAGCGCGCTGCTGCTGGGCGTCATCGTTGCCGCCACGGCGGCCAGCGGCCTGTATCTGGCCGAGCAAAAGCGCAACCGCTATATCGACATCAAGCCACGCCCCGTGGCTTACACCACCGACACGCAAACCATCGAGCGTGGGCGCTATCTGTATGCATCGCGCGGCTGCACCGATTGCCACGGCGCGCAAGGCACGGGCCGCGAGTTTGTCAACGACGGCAAGGGCACGCGCATCGTGGGCCCCAACATCACCCCCGCTGGCGTGGTCGCCCGCTACCAGCCCGAGGACTGGAACAGCGTGATCCGCCACGGCGTCAAACCCAATGGCCGCCCGCTGCTGGTGATGCCCAGCGAGGACTACAACCGCTTCACCAACGACGACCTGAACGCCCTGGTGTCGTATGTGCGCCAGTTCAAGCCCCAGGAGGGCACGCAGGCGGTGGTCGATCTGCCCCGCCCCGCCTGGGTGCTGTACGGCCTGGGTGCCATCCCCGATGCGGCCGCGCGCATCGACCACCAGCTGGCCCCTTCGCGCCCCGTGCCTGCGGGCGTGACGCTGCCCAACGGCCAGTACGTGGCCAACATGTGCATCGGCTGCCATGGTGCCAACCTGGCGGGCGGCAAGATCCCCGGCGGCCCACCCGACTGGCCGGCCGCCGCCGACATCCGGCCTGGTGCCGACAGCGCCATGGCCCGCTACCCCAACGCAGCCAGTTTTGTGGCCATGCTGCGCACCGGCAAGCGGCCGGATGGCACACCGATCCAGGTGATGCCTTTTGAGTCGCTGGGGCAGTTGAGTGATGTGGATGCGCAGGCGCTGTATCTGTTTTTGACGGCACCTGGGGGGAGTGCGAATGCGGCGGGTTCCGGAGCAGGTGCCGGCCATGCACCGGCCCGTGGGGATGTGGGGCTGGGGGGTGCTGTCGATGCACATCTGGTGCGGGTGGAGCAGCCGCAGGGGCAGCAGCATCGACCGTCGAATGTGCCTTCGGTTTCTTCGGGGTTGCGGATGCCGGGGTGATGATTTTCGTCTTGGTTTTTTTTGGTGTTTTTGGCTGCTGGCGCTTATCCATAATGCGCTAGCAGCTATTGTTTTTATAGCGTCCGTGTGATCTTCGACCGTTCGGGCTTGTAGAAGCCTGGGCACGCTCGTTCGCTGAACTGTGCGGCGTGCCTGGATTGAGGGCGGAGGCCGGGATGTGCGCCCGGCGGCGCAGTAACTTTCTCTTGGGTCGCCAAGAGAAAGTCACCAAAGAGAAGGCGACCCTGCTGTCTGCGACCCCTTCGCTGCGCTACGGGGCAACCTGGGGTGCTCGGTCACGGGGTGCACCGCAGAACTCGCTGCGCGCCTTTGGCGCTCCGCTCGGACAACTGCGGTGGTTCAGTTCACGAAGCATGTGTGTCCTTCGGCACACATGCCACCCCGCGCCCTGCGCGCCCCAGGCGCATCCAGAAGGGAACCCGCAGCCGGACATCCATTCGGGCCGTCGCTGCGCTCGGCCCAAGCTACGCAGCGCGTGGCGCTTGCGCCCGCGAGATGGGCCGAGCGAAGCAATGGCCCGTGGGGCTGTTTGGATGTTCGGCTGTCCAACCCCCTGCTGGCTGCGCCTGCGGCGGGGCGGTTGCGGGGTGGCATGGGCGTCGGAGCGCCCATGCTTCGTGCTCTAGCTCGCCGTGGTTGTCCGAGCGGCGCGCGCCAGCGCAAAGCGAGTTCCACGGCGCACCCCGCAACCGCCCCGACGCAGGTTTGCCCCTTCGCACCGCGAAGGGGTCGCAGACTGGGGGTCGCCTTTCTTTTGGGTACTTTTCTTTGGCGAAGCAAAGAACAAGTACCTCGGCCGCCGGGCCGAGACCCGGCTCCCGCCCTTAGCAAAAGCCAGAAGCAACAACAGCCACCAGCCCCTCAATGCCGATGCGCAACCTGCTCTCCATGCCCAACTGGTCCCTGGCTATACCCCCCGGTCGGCCCACCCGGCGTATTGGAAGGCGCCGCTGGCGGTGCGCGCCGCACGCGCGGCACCACGCTCAGCTGCACGGTGTCCAGCACCGGCCCCGGGGCCACGTTCAACGCCTTGCGGGGCAAGTCCACCAGTTGCTCGGCATGCCAGACGCGCACCTGGGCCGCGCCGTCGGGCACGCTGGCAAAGCGGGCGATGCCGTCGGCATCGGTCTTGAGCGTCCAGGCCGAATCCGTCACAAACACATGGCCGCGCATGGAGCCGTGCAGGTGGCACGACAACAGCACCACACCGGCCGTGTCGAGCTTGACCTCGAAGGAGTTGGCCGGCTTGCCGTCGGTCTTGCCCTCCAGGCGCAGCTCGAAGCCGCTGGTGGCTGGGGCGGACGACAGGCCTGCGGCGGCGCCGCGCACATGGTGGTCCCAGCGGTCCTGGTTGGTAAACCGCACCGTGGTGCCGGGCATCACCACCGTCAGGGCGGGCACAAACCGCATGCGCTCCTGCTCGATGGTGGGGCTGGCCTGCAGCAGGCTGGGGGCCGCGCCCGGCGAAGCAGCGGGGTACACCACCACCACGGCTTCGGGCACCGGCTTGCCCTCGCGGTCCAGCACCTGGATTTGCACATTTCCGGCGCCAGCGCTTGTCAGTAAAGCGCTAGCAGCTATAAAAACCATAGTATTTTTCATATCAACAGCTTCAGCGGATGGTGATCACGTCCCGGTGCATGGGCGCCAGCAAGGCCAGCAGGCGGTTTTGCTGAGCGAACGGTATGCCCTGGGCATCCATGGCGCTTTGCAGCACCTCCACCAGGGCGTTGAAGTGGCCCTTGTTGATGTCCATGTCGGCATGGGCCGATTTCATGTCAGCGCCTTCATATTTGCAAGGGCCACCGCTCAACTGGCAGATCTGGTCGGTCAGGCTCTCTTTGAGCGCGGCGGGCTTCACGTCCTTGAAGTGGCCGCCGATGCGCGGGTCTTTCACCACGCGGTTCACAAAATCGTCCATCAGGCGGGTGATGCCGGGCTTTTCGCCCAGGGCCTGGTACAGGCCCGCCGGTGCGTGTGCAGCCGCTGGGGCTGCAGCGCCCGTTGTTTGTGCGATTGCTGGCAGGGCCAGCAGGCCGCCCAGGGCGAGTGCCCAGGCGATCAGGGTGTGGTGCTTCATGGAAATCTCCAAAGGGGGAATGCGCGCTGCCACGTCAGAAAGCAACCTGGGCCGACAGGTAGTAACCCGTCTGGCGGCGGTTGTGGGTGACACCGGGCACGATGCGGCCCAGGTCCACGTAGGCCAGCGTCAGCGACAGGTTCTTGCTGGGCGCCCAGGCAACGAAGATGTCTTTCCAGTCGTCTTCGCGCAGCGCAGCGCCCAGGCCCGCAGCGGCGCCCAGCGCCTGCAGGTTGTTGGGCTTGAAGCGAACTTCGGCACCCACCGCCAGGTTCTTGTTGATGAGGTAGGCCACGGAGAACTCGGGCTGCAGGCTGCGGCTGTTCTTGCCCGGCGCGGCAGAGCCAAAACCCAGCAGGCCGTTCTGGTTGGCGTTGGTGGAGCGCAGCGTGCCGTTGACCAGCAGGCTCTGCGCGAGCAACAGTTTGGTGGCGCTCACATACACGTCGGTGCCGCTGGTCTTGGTGCCCAAAAAGTCGAGCACCGACCCGATGGAGCCCGGGTGCACACGCTTGTGCTCCAGCCCCACGGCGATCTGTGGCATCCAGCTGTCGGCGTTCAGCACGGCGTCGCCCGCCACCTTGACCTTGACGCCCACCACATCCATCTTGATGTGCTGCCCCGGCGTCACGCCAAAGGGCGCAATGCCATTGAGCGCTATGGCGGGCGAGGCGTCAAAGTCCTGCCGCGCCAGCGACAGCTCCACCCTGTCGAACAAGCCCACGGCCACGCCGTAGCCGTTCAGGCTGTAGTCTTGGGTGGCCGCGCGGGTGGCGTAGCCGCTGAAGCCCACCTCGCCTTCGGTGGCGTTGCTGCCGATCACCGCCCAGGGGGTCAGCCCGCCACCGGCCGACCCGGCAATGGTGCTGACGCCGCCCGTGAGCAGCAGCTTGCCGGTGTCGGCCTGGGCCAGCCCGGCCGTGGTTGCCAGGGCCGCCAACAGCGCGGTTCGATGCCAGTGATTCATCGCGGTCTCCAGTGAAAAGCAGTTGTAAGAAGATGTTGCCTTCTACATACGCCCTGCGCCACGCAATGGATTCAAAAACGACAAAAATAGTTGATCGCCCCTGCGGCAGTCCGCATGTGTGCCTGCCAGCCGCTGTCCGGCCCCGCCTCGGGCCATGAATCTGTCCACGATGTCGCCAGGGGTCGCGAGGGCCCGTGAACAGGTTCTTAAAGCATTCGCTGAATCAGCTCACCCTTGAACAGTACCGGCCCCGTGGGGCCCGTGGCGCTCGGCACGCCGCCCAGCGGCTCCAGGCTGATGGCCAGCGTGGGCACCTCTTTCACGTCGCCCTCCTGGGCCACGAGCTTGAGCAGCTTGTCCTGCCCCAGCACACCGAGCGAACGCGGTCCCCCCGCAGGCGGCAGCGCCCACAGCTGCAGCGACTTGTCTGCGCCCTCCTGGAAACCGCCCACCCGCTGCAGCACGAGCTGGTTGTTCTTGGGGTCGAAGGTGACCAGCATCGAGGCATCCGCCTTGTCGTCGGCCAGCACGGCCACGTACTGGATCTGGGGTGTGGCCTGCAGCTGCTGCTGCAGTGCGGCAATCTGCGCACCGGCGGTGGTGCGCAGGCCGCCGTTTACCTGCACGCCCACCACCACGGCCGCCAGCGTGGCGATGGCACCCGCGGCTGCGGCGCCGCGCCATACCAGCAGGTTGCGCCACCAGCCGCCGTGGGCTGCGGCCGATTCGGCGGCCCGCGAAGCCCGCAGGGCCGCCGCAGACCGGTCGGCCTGCACGAGGTTGTCGATGCGTGTCCAGACGGCGGGGGCGGGGTCTACCGCAGCTTGCAGCTCGGTCAGGCCCGACCAGCGGGTCTGCCACACCAGGGCGGCGGCGCGCACGGTGGCGTGCTCGCGGGCCAGGGTTTCAAAACGGCGGCGGGCGCCGCCGCGCAGCGTGCCCAGAGCATAGCTGGCAGCCAGGCGGTCGAGCAGGTCGGGGTGTTGGGTGATGTTCATGGTGGACCTTCCGTGCTCAGGCGTACCGCGCCATGCAGGTGCGCAGTTGCTCCAGCCCCCGGCGAATCCAGGTCTTGACCGTGCCCAGCGGGAGCTTGAGCTGCTCGGCCAGCTCGCCGTGGCTTTGGTCACGCAGGTAGGCCAGGCTGACCACCTCGCGCTGTTTGTGGTCGAGCTTGCCCAGGCAATGGTGCAGCGCAAACGACTGCTCGCTGGCGTCGGCGGCGTCCATCGGGTTGGGCGAATCGCCCTCCAGCGTCTGGGCCAGCTCGTCGTCCAGCTCGTTCATGAGGTCCGCCCGGTCGCTGGTGCGCTTGCGCAGCGCATCCAGCGCACGGCTGCGCACGATGAGCCCCATCCACGCCATCGGCGGGCTGAGCGATGCGCGGTAGTTGCTGGCGCCGCGCCAGATGCTCAAAAAAGCTTCCTGCAGCACGTCCTCCGCCACATCGCGGTTGCGAACTATGCGCAGGGCCAGGCCAAAAAGCGGTGACGAGGTGCGCTCGTACAGCCTTTTGAGCGCGGAGTCATCCTGCGCAGCGATGCGGTCGAGGAGGTCCATCAGTTCACGGTCTGGTTGGGGGGTGCTCATGCGCCCATTCTCTGGGATTGGCCGGCTTTCACGGGATTGCAGGGGTTTGCTGTAGGTGAATACGCCACAGCGGGCCATCTGGATGCAGCTGCGGGCAAAAAAACGTGTTTTCCGGCACCCGCGCCCCGCCCGGGCTACCCCGGCAGCGGGGAACACGCCCCGAACGTGGAGCGCGCTTTGAATCCGGCCGGCAAGTCCGTCCGTATTGCGGGGGCTACTGCGGGCACCCCGCCACACGGCCCACCAAAACCCATCGCACGCTGAAACCATCCATGAAACACCTCGCCCCGCTGCCCTCCCTACGTCTTGCCAGTGTGGTGGCAGCCCTGCTGTCGGCCGCGCACAGTCCTGGCGCGGCCCAGTCGGTGGAGCGCGGCCGTGCCGTCTATGCAGCGCATTGCAGCAGCTGCCACAGCGTGGCCCTGCATGGCGACGGCCCCGCGCACGTGGGCGTGGTGGGCCGCCGCGCGGGGGCCTTGAAAGACTTTGACTATTCGCCCGCGCTGCGCAGCAGCAAGATCCTGTGGACGCGCGCCACGCTGAAGGCCTGGCTGACCAACCCCGAGGCATTGATCCCCGGCCAGGGCATGGACTACCAGCTGGACGACGAACGTGAGCGCGAAGACGTGGTCGCTTATCTCGCTACGCTCAAATACGCGCCGCGGGTGGGCGCGCGTTGAAGGGTCATGCCGTGGGATAGGTGCCAGGCAGCAGGATGGACTGGTCCACGGTGTTGATGTTGGTGTGGCCACAGAACGCCATGGTGATGTCCAGCTCTTTCTGGATGATCTGCAGCGCGCGCGTCACGCCCGCCTCTCCGTAGGCGCCCAGGCCATACAGAAAGCTGCGGCCGATCAGCGTGCCCTGGGCGCCCAGCGCGCGGGCCTTGAGCACGTCCTGCCCACTGCGGATGCCGCCGTCCATCCACACTTCGATGTCCTTGCCTGCCGCCGCAGCAATGCCGGGCAGCGCGGCGATGGAGGACGGCGCGCCATCGAGCTGGCGGCCACCGTGGTTGCTGACGATGAGCGCATCGGCGCCGCTGTCCACCGCCAGGCGAGCGTCTTCGGCGTCCATGATGCCCTTGAGAATCAGCTTGCCGCCCCACCGCTTCTTGATCCATTCGACATCGCCCCAGTTGAGCTGCGGGTCGAACTGCTCGGCCGTCCACGACGAGAGCGAGGACAGGTCGCCCACGCCCTTGGCATGGCCCACGATGTTGCCGAACGAGCGGCGCGGGGTGCCCAGCATGCCCAGGCACCAGCGGGGCTTGGTGGCCAGGTTGATGAGGTTGGCCAGTGTGGGCCGGGGCGGCGCGGACAGGCCGTTCTTGATGTCCTTGTGGCGCTGGCCCAGGATCTGCAGATCCAGCGTGAGCTGCAGGGCCGAGCAGTTGGCGGCCTTGGCGCGGTCGATCAGGCGATTGATGAAGTCGCGGTCGCGCATCACATACACCTGGAACCAGAACGGATGGCGGCCCGTGTGCTCGGCAATGTCCTCGATGGAGCAGATGCTCATGGTCGAGAGTGTGAAGGGGATGCCAAACGCCTTGGCGGCCTTGGCACCCAGAATTTCTCCGTCGGCATGCTGCATGCCCGTGAGGCCGGTGGGCGCGATGGCCACGGGCATGGCCACGTCCTGCCCGACCATGGTGGTGCGGGTGCTGCGGCCTTCCATGTTCACGGCCACGCGCTGGCGCAGCTTGATGCGCTGGAAGTCGCTTTCGTTGGCGCGGTAGGTGCCCTCGGTGTACGAGCCCGAATCGGCGTAGTCATAAAACATGCGCGGCACACGGCGCTGGGCGACGGCACGCAGGTCTTCGATGCAGGTGATTTTGGACAGATCGGGCACGCGGACACTCCAGAAAGGGGTTGCACAGGGGGGCAGACAGGACTGCGCCGAATGGTAGGCACTTGCCTGCGGGTGGGCCATCAAAATTATTTGCGCAGGGCTGCAACAAATTTCCAAGACGGCGCGACACCAGGATGGCGCTGCAGGCAGATTCTCAGACAAAAATGTGCCCTGGCGCTTATCAGACATGCGCAATTAGCTATCAATTAAATAGCACATCAGCACCACACAGGCAACTGTGCTTACTGGCCCTGGCCTGCAGCCTCTGGGGCCAACACCACCTCGGGATCGGCGTCCGGCCCCCGGTGGAGCATGAAGCGCATGCGCCCGCCGCGCTTGGCGGCGTACATCGCGCTGTCGGCATGGCGCGAAAGCGCATCGAACGTGTCGCCATGCTGCGGAAAAAGCGCGATGCCCCCGCTGAGCCCGACCTGCAACAGGCGCCCTCCCAGCTCGAAAGGCACATCGCACGACGCGAGCATCTTGCGCGCCACGTTGCAGGCGGCCTCGGCACCGTCCAGGCCTGGCAGCAGCACCACAAATTCGTCGCCGCCCTGGCGGCACACGGTGTCCGACGCGCGCACGGCGGTTTTCAGGCGCTGCGCAAACTGCACCAGCAGCAGGTCACCCACATCGTGGCCCAGGGTGTCGTTCACGTCCTTGAAACCATCCAGGTCCAGGTACATCACGGCCAGGCACTTGCCATAGCGGCGGGCCTGCGAAATGGCCAGCTGGGCGCGGTCCTGCAGCAGCACGCGGTTGGGCAGGTCGGTCAGCGCGTCGTACTGGGCCAGGTGCGCCATGCGCTCGGCCATGACCACCGATTCGGTCACATCGCGCAGCACGGCCACGGCGCCGGTCACGGCGCCCAGGCGGTCGGTGATGGGGCTGGAGGTCTTGTCCACCTGGAACCGCTGGCCGCTGGTGCGGTGCACCAGCACGCCGCGCACCGACCCAGCGACGGTTCCGCTCTGGATCGCCGCCAGCAGCGAGCTGGCGAGCACGCTGTCGTTGTCGGGGTTGCGCAGCACCACCACCTCATCAATACGGCGGCCCGCTGCATCAAAGGCCTGCCAGCCGGTCAGGCGTTCCGCCACGGGGTTGAGGTAGGTGACGATGCCACGGGCGTCGGCGCAAACCACAGCGTCGCCGATCGACTGCAGCGTGAGGCGCACCCGCTCCTTTTCATCAAACAGCTCGTTCTCCATGCGCTTGCGTTCGGAGATATCCGTCACCTGCACAAAGATGCCCCGCACCTTGCCACCTTCGGCATCGGGCACATAGGAGACCATGGTGTGGCGCACCACCCCATGTGCATCGACCCCTGTGCGCTCAAACAACTGCGCTTGGCCCTGCAGTGCCCTGTCAAGGTAGGGTTGGTCCTGCGCGAAAAGCTCCGGGCCAAGCAGATCCGCAAGGAGCATGCCGGGCATGCGCTCCGGCAACACGCCAAACCATTCAAAGTACGCCTGGTTGGCAAACCGGTTGCGCAGGTCGCCATCCCAGTAGCCAATCATCGAGGGCATGTTGTCGAGAATGGTGCGGGTGTTGTGCTCGGCCTCGCGCAGGCGCGCCGAAACCTGCTGGCGCAGCGTGAGTTCGCGCACAAACAGCGTGGCCAGCCCCACACAACTGACCATCAGCAGCAGCGCGAAGCCGCCCAGCACCCAGGCGCTGCGGGTCCACTTGGCCAGCACGGAGTCTGCGGATTGCGCCACATTGATGATGAGCGGATAGCGCCCCACCGGGCGAAACGTATACAGGCGCTCCACACCATCGACGATCGAGGTGCCCACAAACGAGCCCGAGCCCTCTTGCTGAAACCGCAGCATGTTGGGCGTGCCCGCCAGGCTGCGGCCCACATCGGCGTCGCCATAGGGGAACCTGGTGATCATCACGCCGTCGCTGCGCAACAGGTTCACGCCACTGTTGAGCCCCAGCTCCAGCGCCCCAAACAGTTCGTTGAAAACGCTCAGGCGAACCGCCCCCACCACAACGCCCGCAAAACTGCCGTCCGCATGAAAATAGGCGCGCGACAGGGGAAGAATGTTGAGCCCCGTGACGCGCGAGGGAACGGGACGCCCGATGAACAACCCTTTGTGCCCACCGGACTTGAACGCGGTGAAGTAGTCGCGGTCCGCAAAGTTGAGCTTGCTGGGGGCATTGGAGTTCGAATCCAGCACGACATGGCCGTCTGCATCCAGCACCCACACCCCCCCGGCGCGCGCGCGCAGCGAGTTGTCAAACACCAGGCGGGAGCGCAGATCCGCAGGCAGCGCCCAGACTTCCGGGCGGCTGACCTCCCGGGTCACCCCCTCCAGCGACTGGTCAAACGTATCCAGGGTCCAGCTCAGCCCTTGCTCCAGAGTGCGCACCAGGTTGGCATTGTTCTGGCTGGCGTAGCTCCATTCGTCGTTGCGGATGCTCCAGATCGTGCGCGCAAAGATGGCACCGATCCCCAGCGAGAGCAGCAGCGAAAGCCAGATCAGGCGGTGGGAGAAGAACTGGCGCAGAAAAGGCATAGAAATATCTTGTAACGATTCTAGGCGCCCCGCTGCAGCATGCCCCGGCGGCAAGCCACACCGTATTCCTCGGACTTCACGGCGTCAATGCGCAGTGCCCCTGGGTGCGGGGGCCACGGCACCCGCACCGCGCACCTCGATGCGGATCTCGTCCAGCACCTGTCCCCCGGCATCGGTGATCTGCACCACGTGGCGCCCCGGCCAGGGCAGCCAGGCCACCCGCGCGCCGCGCCCGAGCGGCTTGCCGTCCATGCGCCACCACAACCCTTCGCCCGTGGCTGTTAACTGCAGGCGCTGGCGTGTGGGGGGAATGTCGGGGTCGAGTGCAATGATGGTGCCGGGGGCTGGCGCGGTGATGCGTGCAGCCAGGCCAGCGACGGAAGTCACGCCACTTTGTGCGGAATTTTTTGGATCTTTTTTGACACCAGCGCTTGATACGTATTGGTTATTAGCTACCGAATCAATAGCAAATAGCGCTTGCTGGGTACCCTGCACAAACCATTCTTCCCGTGCAGCCTCCAGCGGCGGGTGGTCGCCCGGGCTTCCGGGCTGCGGCGCGGCAGGCCCAAACCGCACCGCGGCACGGGCCAGGCCCAGGGGGGCCTTGGGGGCGCGACTGGGTTCGCGCGCATGCAAAAACCCCATCACCGCCGCCCAGATAGGCGCCGCGCCGCTGGTGCCGCTGACATCGTGCATGGCAGCGCCGCTGGCGTTGCCCACCCACACGCCCACGGTGTAGCGCTCGGACCAGCCCACGGCCCAGTTGTCGCGCATGTCCTTGCTGGTGCCGGTTTTCACGGCCGTCCAGAAACGCGTGGCCAACACGCTGTCGGTGCCAAAGGTGCGCGCACGCGCATTGCCGTCCGAGAGGATGTCGCCCACGATGAACGCGGCACGCGGGTCGATGGCGGGCGTGAAGTGCGGCTTGGCATCGGCCAGCGCCACGGCGCTGACGCGCCCGCCGTTGGCCAGCGTGCCTGCAACAGGACTGGCCCGCCCGCCGTTGGCGAGCGTGCGAAAGGCGTTGGTCAGGTGCAGCAGCGGCACCTCCGGGCTGCCCAGCGCAAGGCTGTAGCCAAAATAGTCGCCGCTTTCACGCAGCGGCAGGCCCACCGCGCGCAGCTGCCGGTGGAACGCGTCGGGCGAGACCATGACCAGGGTGCGCACCGCGGGCACGTTGAGCGACGCGGCCAGCGCCGTACGCACGGACACCCATCCCTTGAACTGCCGGTCGTAGTTCTGCGGGATGTACAACCCCCCGGGGGTGGCAATGTGCGCGGGCGAGTCATCCACCAGGGAAGCCGCCGTGAGCCGCCGCTGCTCGATGGCCTGTGCGTATAAAAACGGCTTCAGCGTGGAGCCCGGCTGGCGCAGGGCCAGCACACCATCCACCTCGCGGGCCTGGCTGAGCTGCCCCGAAGACCCCACCCAGGCCAGCACCGCGCCCGTGGCGTTGTCGAGCACCAGCACGGCGCCGTCTTCCACATTGCGTCCGCGCAGTTCGCGCAGCTGCTGCTGCAGGCTCTGCACGGCAAAACGCTGCAGCGGCGCACGCAGCGTGCTGGGCAGGCGTTCAGGCACCGCCGCGTCCTTGGACCGCTGGCGCAGCAGATAACGTGCAAAGTGCGGGGCCACGCCCTCGCTCGCATCAAACGCACGGCGCTGCAGCGCGGCGGTGGTGAACAAGTCCAGCGCATCGCAGTCCACGCGCGCAGCCGCCGGCTGGGTGCTGCCGGGGCGCTGCTGCATGTCGCGCAGCACACCACAGGCCCGCTGCGCCACCAGCGCAGGCCGCGCATTGGGCGCGCGCACCAGCGCCGCCGCCACGGCCGCCTCGCGGTCATCCAGTCCATGGGCGGCCTTGCCAAACAGCGTGCGGGAGAGCGCATCAATGCCCACCAACTCGCTGCGAAACGGCACGAGGTTGAGGTAGGCCTCCAGGATCTGGTCCTTGCGCCAGCGCCGGTCCAGCACCTGCGCGGCCACGGTCTGGCCCAGCTTCTGCGCCACGGTGCGCCCGCCGGGGCCCTGGCGCCAGTCGCCGTCGAGCAAACCCGCCAGCTGCATGGTGATGGTGCTGGCCCCGCGCGTGCGCTGGTTCCACAGGTTGCCCCAGGCTGCCGCCGACGCAGCGCGCCAGTCCACCCCGCTGTGTTCAAAAAACCGCTTGTCCTCGCTGAGCACCAGGGCCGTGCGCAGCGCAGGCGACACGTCGGCGAGTGGCACCCACTGGCCGCGCCGCACCGTGGCATCGGTGCGCAGGCGCTGCAGCACCTCGCCCTCGCGCGAGAGGACGAGGGTGTCGGACGGTTTGAAGTCGGCACGCACCTCGTCAAATGCGGGGATAGCCCAGGCGGCCGACCCACACGCCACCCACAAAGCCCAGCCAGCGCACCAGCGGCGCACGGCCCACCGCCGTTCAGCCATCAGAGTGCTCCCGGTCAAACCGGGTTTCGGCCTCGCTCAGGTGGCGCAGCAGCACGTGCGAAATCAGGTTGACGCCAATGCCACCAAACACCACGGGCAGCACATAGAGCGCGATGGACAGCTCGGAGATAAACATCGCATCGTCCGCCAGCGACGGGGTGGTCTTGGCCAGGGACGCGAGCGATTGCAGCAGGTACACGTCCACCCCCGCAATCAGCACCAGCGCCACGCCAAAGCCCAGCACCGCCATGCGCGAGATGGACCGGGTCGCCAGCAGCAGCCCGTAGATGCCCGCAGGCAGCACCAGCGAGAACGCCACCAGCACCCAGAACCGCAGTTCCACAAACACACTGAGGCTCATGGCGTGTGGACTGGGGGTTGGCTCAAGGCACGGTGGGGCATGGTGGTCTCTGCGGTCTACCGGGCCGGTTCCACCTTCACGCGCGCATTGGGCACTTCGCCAAACATCTCGGGCGCATACATGGCTTCGACGCGGCTGGGCGGCAAGGCAAATTCGCCCACGTTGTTCAGGCGCACGGTGTACTCCATCTTCACCGTGCCCTTGGGCAGGTACTCGTAATAGCTGCGGAAGGACTCGAAGCTGCGCTCCTCGAACGCGGGCCAGCCGCTGCCGCTGCGGGGCTTCTCGCCCTGCGTGGCAATGGCGGAGTCACGCCCCAGGCCGCTGCCCAGGATGGTGGCACCGCCCGGGATCGGGTCGGTGATGGCCACCCAGGTCATGTCGGCACTGGCGTTCACCTCCAGCGTCACGCGCAGCACGTCGCCGCGTGTGTACTGGCCTGCGGGCAGCGACTTGTTGGCCTGCTCCACCGGCGTGACGGTCTTCTTGATGGCATAGCCTGCGGCAAACGGCGCCTTGAGCTGGATGGCGGCCACGGACTGCAGGGTGAGCCACGGCTTGCCCGGCCCTTGGTGGGCCACCGCCAGGCTTTCCTTGCCACCCGCTTTGCCCCAGGCCAGGAACATGTCGTTGTTCTTGAGGTTGCCGGGCGATGCGGGGGCTCCGAACCAGGTCGTCTGGTGCGCGGCGCCCGTGGCGTCACTGGCCTTCACGCGCTCAACCTTGCTCCAGTCCACGGTGGCACTGCTGCCAGACATCGTGGCCTTGGTGGTGCCCGAGACCGGCACGGCCTCGAACTTGGCGCTGAATTTCTCCAGCGCCAGCCCGCCCCACAGGTTGGCCGTGGTGGTGTGCCAGGCGCCCGCTTGCTGGCGGCTGATGAAGCCGTTGGCCAGGCGGCCCATGTCGTCCTTCCAGGTGGGGTCGTCCATCACGGCCAGCATCAGGCGTGCCGTGTTCACGTCGCCGTTTTGCATCAGCCACCACCAGTAGTCGTCCTGTTCGGTGCTGAAGATGAGCTTGGTGCCCTGGAACGACAGGCGGCTGCGCAGGATCTGCTGGGCCTCGGCCAGGCGCTTATCGCGCTCGGGCACATCGGCCACGCGCTTGAGGACGTTGACCCAGTCGATCACCGTGTGCGTGGGCCACTGGTTGGGCGCGATGGTGATGCTGCTGACCATGCGGCCCTGGGCCTTGCCGTAGCGCGACAGCGCCTCCAGCGCGGCCACCTTGCGCATGTCCAGGTCCTTGCGCGGGCTCCAGAACTCGCGCTGGATGCGGCCTTCCACAAACGCGATCAGGCCACGCTCCATGGGCGCGCGGGCGGCGTCGGGCAGTGCAAACGCGGGGTTGATGCTGGACGCCTCGTGCGTGGCGGCCAGCACATAGGCCGTGAGCGTGTCGCTGCCCCGGTTGCTGTCGCCGTCGCGCGGCGGGAAGTAGTTGGCCAGTCCGTCGCTGTCGAGGTAGGTGGGCAACTGGGCCACCACGGTTTGCCACAGCGCGCCATCGCGCAGGCCCACGGCCTTGCTGGTCTTTTGCTCCAGGCAGGCAAAGGGGTAGCGTGCCCACCAGTCGCGCACGCCGGGCAGGCCTTCGGCCAGCTTGGGCTGCAGCGACATCTTCAGGCCACCCCGGCCCGGCAGTGCATCGGCCGGCGGGTTCACATCCAGGTTGAAGCTGCCGTCCACCTGCACCAGCGTGGCCTGCTGCACCGTGAGTGGCACGGCCGGGATGATGCGCTGGCGCGCCTTGAGCGCATCGCGCGCGCCGCCCACCGTGTCCTTGGCCTCGATCTCCCACAGGATGGATTCGGCGCGCGTTTGCGCCAGTTGTGCCGGTGCTGTCACGCTCCAGGCGACTTCACGCGCTTCTTCGGGCGGGATGTCAATGGTTTGTGGCTTCAGGTCGAGCAGCGTGGCACGGGGGGCCACCTCGACCTTCATCGCCGTCTTGGTGGTGTTGCGCAGCGTGATCTGGGCGCGGAACTGGTCGTCCTCGCGCACCAGGGGCGGCAGGCCGCTGATGATCTGCAAATCCTGCGTGGCGCGGATGCTGGTGCTGCCGGTGCCGAACAGGCCCGTGGCCGCATCGGCCACCGCCACGATCTTGAAGGTGGTGAGCGCGTCGTTGAGCGGCACGGTCACCTTGGCCTGGCCGTTGGCATCGAGCTTGAGCGCGGGCTCCCACAACAGCAGGGTGTCGAGCAGCTCACGCGTCTGCGCCCGTCCACCACCACCACCGGCAGGCACGGCCTTTTTGCCGTAATGGCGGCGGCCGATGATTTCCATTTGCGCAGTGGACGTCTCCACGCCCCAGCTGCGCCGCTGCAGCATGGCTTCGAGCAGGTTCCAGCTGTTGTTGGGCATCAGCTCCAGCAGGGCCTGGTCCACGGCGGCCAATGCCACCTCGGCATTCGCGGCGGGCTTGCCGCCGGGCAGCGTGGCGGTGATGGTGACCTGGGCCTTGCCGCGCACGGCATAGCTCTCCTTGTCGGCCGTCACCTTCACGTCGATCTGGTGGGCCTGCGTGCCCACGCGGATCTCTGCCATGCCCAGACGGAACGCAGGTTTGGACAAATCCACCAATGCGGTGGGCGCCTGGTATTCCTTGCCTTCGTACCAGAACGACGTCCACCACTCGCCCGGCGCCTTGAAACCCCAGGTGAAGAAGCTGTACCACGGCACCTCGCGCAGGCGGCCGCGCAGGGCCAGCACGCTCACGTACACGTTGGGGCCCCAGCCGGGCTGCACCTTCAGGCTCACGGTCGGGTCCTGCCCGTTGAGCTGCACCACCTGGGTGTCGATGATGCCTTCGCGCTCCACCGCCACCAAGGCCGTGGCAAAACGGAACGGCATGCGCACCTGGAACTTGGCGGTCTCGCCGGGCTGGTAGCTCTTCTTCTCGGGCAGCAGGTCGATGCGGTCGTGGTCTTCGCCACCAAACCACAGCTCGCCCTGGCGTGTGACCCACACCGACGAGGCGGCCACGCTGGTGTTGCCGTCCTTGTCGGTGGCCGTCGCCACCAGTTCCACCTCGCCAGGCTCGTCGAGCTTGGATTCACACAGCAGCAAGCCACGCGCATCGCTCTTGCCACTGCACAGCGTGCCCAGGTCTTTCGTTTCGGTCTGGTTGTCGTAGCTGTAGAAGCCCCCCACCATGCGCTTGCGCGTGGTGGTGGTGATGCGCGCCACGGCCTGCACCTGCAGCGAGGTGTCGGGCGCAGGCTTGCCGTTGTGCTGCAGCGCCAGCGCCTGGAAGCGGATCTTCTGGCGGGCCGACACCCAGCCTTCGGTCTTGATGCCCGCCACCACGCCAGCAGGCCACAGCGCCTGCGTGCTGCGGATCGTCTGCACCTCGCCATTGGGGTCGGCATAGGTGGCCTCCAGCAGCAGCTCCTGCGGCTGGCGGGCCTGGGGCACGTTGTCGATGGTGACCTTGCCTGCGCCGTCCTTGTTCAGCGTCAACGGCAGCTTGTCGGCAATCACGCGCGCATCCTGGCTGGCCGCGGCTTCCTCGTCGTCACTGCTGGCGCTGTCCGCACTGCCCTGCTCGCGCTTGCGCGGCGGGGTGAAACGGAAGGTCTCGTAGTCGCTGTATTGCAGCGTCTTGCCGCGCACCATGGCCGACACACGCACCGGCAGGTTCGCCGCCCCGCCACCGGCCACGTAGTTGATCTGCACCTCGGTAGGCACCGAGCGCACGCGCACCAGGGCCTTCTTCTCGACCGGGGTGATGCGCCCCTCCAGCACGGGCAGGCGGAACTCCTCCACCCGGAACTGACCCGACGCAAGGCTGCCGTTCACCGTGCCGTTGCCTGCCAGCTCGACCTGGTACATCCCGAGCTTGGCGGCCGGCGGGATGGCAAAGGTACTTTGCGCGCTGAGTCCGCCCGTGGCCGTGCCCCGCCACGCCAGCGGCTGGGTGAACTGCTGGCCGCTGCCCAGATGGGTGATGACAAGCGTGTCGGGACGCGATCCCGACAGGGCAAAGCCCTGGCGTGTTTCGGCGCGCAGCAGGTGCTTCATCGACACGGTTTCGCCCGCGCGGAACAGCGTGCGGTCGAAGATGGTGTGGGCGCGTTCGTCCGGCGCGGGAGCCCGGCTGGTGGGCACGTTGAAGCGCCAGGGCTCGATGCCACGCTGCCAGTCGCTCCAGGTGAACGCCATGTCCTCCACACCGCCGTCATCCTTGTGGCGCGCACTCACAAAATAGGCGTTGCCACCTTCTCCATACTCGCCGCCATCGCCGCCCTCACCGCAGCCGGGAGGTTCTGACGAAAGGCCTTCGAAGCGGGCCACGCCCTGAGCATCGGTCTGCGCATGGGCCAGCTCATTGCCCTTGCAGTCGGACACGCGCACCGTAGCGCCCTGCACGGGCTGGCCCTTGTCCAGCGTGGTCACCCAGGCCATCGCGTTTTCGCGGCCGAGCTTGAAATGCACGCCCAGGTTGGTCACCAGGGCCGAGGTGCGCACATACATCGTGCGGGCGTCGCCATGGCGTTCGTCCAGCAGCGAAGTGCCCAGCTTTTGCGAGGCGATCTCCACCACGTGGAAACCGGGCGACAGCGGAATCCCCACCACCTCGAAGGGGCGTGGGTCGTTGCTCGCGGGCTTGGGAAGGTCCAGCGTCTTCACACCGCCCTTGCCGGACAGCAGCGACACCATGCGCGACTGCACGGTTTCCTTGTCGTCGTCCAGCACCTTGGGCAGCGGGCCATTCACGTCCTGGCGTGCCTGCTTGCGGTTCACCACGTAGCTGTCGTAGCGCTGCACTTTCTTGAACCAGGCAATGATGTCGGCATCGGTGCGCGGCTTGAGCGTGCTGACCTTGCCAGGCGCCGCTGTGGGCACCGCCGCACCCGGCTGCAGGCCCTGCACGCGCAGGGCGGCCTCCACGTTGCGCAGTGTCACGGGCAGCAATGCCGGGGGTTTTTCAGAGCGCGGGCCTTCGGCAAAACGCTCGACGATGCCAAACGGCGCCGCTGCAAACTTGGCCAGGGGCGGCATGCCGCCGGTGGCCACCTTCAGCGGGAAGTTCTCCGCATTGCGCAGCGGGCGGCCCGAGGCATCCTTGAAATCCTTGGGAAGCTCCAGCGTGAAGGCCGTGTTTTCGGCCAAAGGCGCAGCAAACTGCACGCTGTTGACCAGCGCATCGCCCTTCTGGCCTTCGATGGCCCCATCCGTCTGGGGTTTCAGGGTTTCCTTGGCCGACTTGAGGCGGATGGCCGTGGCCAGGCTGCGCGGCACCGGCGCATTGAAGGACAGCTGCAATGGGCGGATGGGCAAACAGGCAGCCTGCGCGTTCTCGCGCTCACAACTGAACTCGGCCGAGAACGGCTCGCGCACCTTGAAGTCAAAGCGTTTTTCCACCGTGTTGGGCACGCCACTGGGTGTGGCCACGCCCTTGCCAAACACGATCTGCATGCGCGAGCCCGAGGTGAACCGCCGGTTGCAGGCCAGCGTGGCGTATTGCAAGGGGTCTTGCGCTGCGCTTTTTTCCAGGCCCAACGTCTTCAATATTTCGGCGCGCTGCGCGCCCTCGATCAAACGCACCGGGACGCGCTCGCCCACGCCTTCCACCGTGCACCACACATTGGCCTGGATGCTGGCGATGGTGGCGGGCCCGTTGAACTGCAGCACGAAGAACTGCTCTTCGTCGATCTGCTCGTAGGGGTTGGGGCGGATAGTCTGCACGAACGGACCACCGCTATTGAATTGATAGCCTTTAGCGCCCGTCAGTTCAGCGCCAGCAGCCGACTTGAACCCCGGCTTGACCGAAGCGGTGCAGCGCACGCCCGGGGGCAGGTCGCGTTCGAAGTCGAACACCCACTCGCGCTCGCCCGTCCAGCGGCCCGTGCCCTTGGTGGCACCGGCGTCGCTGCAGCTCAGGCTGATGGGTGCGGGCGCCTTGGGGTCGCCAAAGTTGACGGCCGCCGCATCGAACTTGGCCACCACCTGCCGCACGCGCGCCACTTCGCCCTGCGGTGAAAAGCTGGTGATCTGCAAGGCGTGTGCGCCCAGCGACACCAAAGCCCCCGAAAACAACACCAGGGCACGTTGTAAGAATTTCATTTTTGACATCCCTCTATCCGACTCGACCGCGAGGGTAGCCGATATGCCGTGGGCCGCCCCGTCCTGCGATGACACGGAAGGTAACAACTCGTTCGCAGACTCCGCGCCAGCAGCAGCCTACGCCCAGCCCGCACAAACCCATCGGTATACTGCGCCGCAAAATAAAGCGGGAGAGAGGGAATCGTGAAAAAAATCGCATTGCTGGCGGCTCTGTGTGTGGGCGCCTGGTATTACTTTGTCGGCGGGCGCACATTGGACGAAAAAATGGTGCGCGCCTACTACGACCAGAGCGCGCACGCTCTCTACAAGCGAGACGCTGAGCTGATGTGCAAACAGCTCAGCAGCAAGGCCATCATCCAGGACGAGACGGTGATGAACGGCCAGACGCAGCGCAGCACACTCAACCACGACCAGCAGTGCGAGGCCTTCAAGGCCAGCATGCAGATGTTCGAGCAGATCGGTGACCGCATGGGCGGCATCCTGACGGTCGAGTTCGAATTCCACATTGACAGCATCGAGATCGAACCGGGCCGCAAAAGCGCCAAGGTCAAAGGCACCAGCCTGCTGAAGATGGGGGAAACCGTCATGCAGTTCAGCTCCACCTTCAACGAACAAATCGTGCGCGAAATGGGGCAGATGAAGCTCCTGCGCTCCGACCAGCGCACCGTGGTGCGCATGGCGGGCGGGCGCGGGATGTCGCAGTCCGACTTCTTCTCCAAATAAGCCCGAGGCACCCCATGCAGCGCGAAACCGCAAAGGCGCCCCGTCCGTTCTGGCACCAGATCAACACCTTTTTTGCGTTTCCGCTGCAACCCAAGCCGCTGATGTACGGCGTGCTGCTGGCACTCTCCAGCCTGCTGTTCAAGCTGATCTTCTTTGTGCCCGACGCCCTGGGCATCCTGATCGTGGAGATCGGCATCCTGCTGGCCGCATCGCGCTACGGCTTCAAGGTCACAGCCCTGGGCTCGCGCGGCATCTACAAGGCCGAGGACTACCCCTCCGAGCTGGACCCGGACTGGAAGAACCTGCCCTGGAAGCTGTTCGCCATCCTCATCGTGCAAGCCATCGCCGTGGGCTGGCTGCAGCGCCTGAACCCCCTGCTGGGCACGCTGGCCTGGCTGGCCATGTGCTTCTTGCTGCCCGCCACCCAGATCGTGCTGGTGCAGACCTGCAGCTTTACCGAAACCCTGAACCCCGCCAACGCCTGGAACGCCGTGCGCACCATTGGCTGGCCCTACCTGCTGCTGTGCCTGTTTCTCTTCTTGTTGAGCCAGGGCACCTTCATCGCGCTGGGCATGCTCGTGCCCCTCTTCAAGGGCTGGATCCTGCTGCCCATCGTCAACTGGCTGCTCATCTACTTCAGCTGGGTCATGGCCAGCCTGCTGGGCTACGCGATGTACCAGAACCACGCGGCTTTTGGCATTGACCTGTTGCCTGGCGCGGGCCTGGACGACGACGGTGCCCCCGTGGACCGCCGCAGCCCCCGCCAGATCGAGCAAGACGCCACCGACGCGCAAGTGGCCGAGCTGATCACCGCCGGGGACATGGTGGGCGCCCTGGGTGTGGCCTACGAAGACCAGCGCACCCGCAGCGACGAAGTGCCCGCACAGCGCCGCTACCACGGCGTGCTGATACTGGCCGAAGGCAAAACCGCCACCCTGCTCGACCATGCCCAGCGCTACATCCCGCTGCTGCTGCGCTCGGGCCAGGGCGGCGAAGCGCTCAAGGTCTTTCAAACCTGCCGTGCCAAGGACGCCCAGTTTGCGCTGCAGGATGCCAACGCCACCCTCCACCTGGCGAAAGCCGCCTGGAATGCGAACAACGCCAAAGACGCGCTGGCCTTGCTGCAGGGCTTTGACCGCCGCTTCAAAAACCACGACAGCGTGCCCGCCGCCTACGAACTGGTCGCCCGCGTGCTGCTTCAAGGGATGAACCGCGCCGACATGGCCTTGCGCGTGCTGGCCACGCTGGAGTCCCGCCACCCGGACACGGACGCCACGCGGGAAACGCGGTGGCTGCTGCGCAACCATGTGCCGCAGGGGGCGGCGGGGGGGTGAAGAATTTTTGGGGGTCTAGCGCTTTCTGGATAAGCGCCGGTAGCTATGGTATTGATAGCGATTGCCGGACGATCTGAACCGTTCGGGCTGAGCCCGTCGAAGCCGGGACACGCAACCCAACCGTTCGAGTTGGGCTCGTCGAAGCCTGGGCATGCTCGCTCGCTGATCTGTGCGGCGTGCCTGGTTTGAGGGCGGAGGCCGGGGTGTGCGCCCGGCGGCGCAGTAACTTTCTCTTGGATCGCCAAGAGAAAGTCACCAAAGAGAAGGCGACCCTACACGCTGCGTCCCTTCGCTTCGCTACGGGCAACCTGCGGTGCTCAGTTTTGACGGGGTCTCGCTAAACTCGCGCCGCTTCGCGTCACTCAAACAGACGCGAGCCCTGATCCGCCAAAACCTCCGCTCCTCGGTGCATCCTGAAGGGAACCCACCGGGATCGGACATCCACACGGGCCATTGCTGCGCTCGGCCCCACCTCGCGGGCGCAAGCGCCACGCGCTGCGCAGGCGCGGCCGAGCGAAGCAAAGGCCCGTGTGGCCGTTCGGCTGTTGGATGTTCGGCTGTCCACCCCCTGCTGGCTGCGCCTGCGGCGGGGCGGTTGCGGGGTGGCATGGGCGTCGGAGCGCCCATGCTTCGTGCTCTAGCTCGCCGTGGTTGTCCGAGCGGCGCGCGCAGCGCAAAGCGAGTTCCACGGCGCACCCCGCAACCGCCCCGACGCAGGTTTGCCCCGTAGCGAAGCGAAGGGGTCTCAGACTGGGGGTCGCCTTTCTTTTGGGTACTTTTCTTTGGCGAAGCAAAGAACAAGTACCTCGGCCGCCGGGCCGAGACCCGGCTCCCGTCCTCCACACAAACACGCCACCAAACCAGCGCACACGCCCTGGCTTCGACAAGCTCAGCCCGAACGGATGGAAGGCAATCATTCACTATAAAAACAATAGCTTCCAGCGCTTTCCAGATAAGCGCTAGAACCCAAATCAACCAAAAATCACCGCCTCACCCCAACCCCCGCAACGCCACACTCCCCGGCGCCAGTTGCTGCAACAACGGTCCCCACGCCACCGCCTCCGCCCGCCGCCCCGCATGGCACAAGGCCGACACCAGCATGCCCAGTGTCTCGCCCAGCTCCGGGTGCGTGGGGGCGGTTTTGTGCAAGGCGTTGAACAGCTTTTCCGCATCGCCCCACTGCTGCGCGCGGGCAAAGCGGCGTGAGAGGCGGGCCATGTCGTCCGGCTGCAACCGGGCGCCGGGCTTGGCTTTCTCAAAATACGTGCGGTAGCAGGCATGCTGAAACTGCAGCGTCTGCTCGTCATGGGCGTGCAGGCGAAAGATGCGGCGCGCGGCGCGGTGGAAGTCTTCGCCCTCGGGCCACAGCGATGCCGTTTTGAACCAGGCGCTGAGCACCGTCTGGTCTTGCGGGCGCAGCTTGGCGGCGGCACGCCACTGGGCGAGGGCCTGCTCGAACTTCATGCCCTTCGCGAGGCGCTGGGCGTTGGCCACATGGGTGTCAAAACCGTCGTCGGGCGCGGCGTCCTGCGTCACCGGCACTTCCATCGGTTTCTTGCACAGCAGCATGGCCAGCGCCATCAGCGACGCACCGGTCAGCAACCCGCCCAGGTGGGCCATGTAGGCCACACCCTTTCCGCTGAGCCAGTGCTGCAGCAACTCGTTGGCAATCCACGCGGGCAGCAACAGCAACGCAGGCGCGGTCACATAGTTGAAGTAGAAAAACAGCTGGTAGAAGAACCGCACGCGCCGCAGCCGGTACAGCACGGCATACATGCCCATGAGGGCCGACACGGCGCCCGAGGCGCCCAGGCCATAGCTGCCCATGTCGGCATAGGCCCAGCCCGCCAGCAGCGAGCCGCCCACGCCACCCAGCAGGTAAAACGCCAGGTACCAGCCCCTGCCCAGTGCCAGCTCGACCGAAAAGCCGAACAGAAACAAAAACACCATGTTGCCGATGAGGTGCCCGGTGCTGCCATGCAAAAACGTGGCCGTGAGCCAGGTGACGGGGCGCAGCTCCGCGTCTTTTTCGAAGCTCTGCGCCCATTGGCGGGTGAAGGGGGCAGGCAACCGGGCTTCGTACTGGGTGCGTGCGGCCTTCCAGTCGGCGTACTGCGGATCTTCGGGCGGCACAAAACGCGGGCTTTTCAGGCGCTGCTGAAAGCCGTCTTCCTGCTCCATCCAGCGCAGCAGCATGCGGTGGTCGCCCGCCTTTTGCAGGGCGCGGGCGTCTTTGAGGTGCTTGTCGCCGGTTTCCTCCAGCCAGGCCACAAAACGCGGGACTTCCACAGCGGGCAAAGGGCTGGCCACATAGAAGGCGGCAGCCCGGTCCTGCGCCTTTTCCTCCGAACGCTGCGGGCCCCAGAACACGAGCATGTTCACCAGGATCAGCACCACCGTCATCCAGGGCGGGTTGCGCCAGGTGGGCCGGTTTTCGAGGGGGATGGCGTAGAACATCGGTCAGTCTGGCAGGGGCAAAGGAGCGGGTCGCGCCGCAAGGCAACGGGTGTGGAGGGCCCTGGTGGGGAGGGTGCAAGCGTAGCAAACACCGGGCGGCTTCAGAGCACAGGCAGCGGGCCATTGCCTCACGACGACGACGCGCGGATGGGGCTGTGTCCTACTCCCCGCAAGGCACGGGGGTCCAACGATGTTGGCTGGTCTTGTTTCATTACCCAGAACCCCCAGGAGCGCCCATGGCCCGAACCCCCACTTCGCGCGGCGCGGCAAAAAAATCGCCGTCCGCACTGCCTTCTTCCACCCAGTCCGACACCTTTCGCGGCAACGCTGGCGAGCTGCAGCAACAGGCTGGTGGCAAGCACCCGGTGCTGACCACGCAGCAGGGCATTCCGGTGGCGGACAACCAGAACTCCCTGCGCCCGTCGCCACGCGGCCCCGCGCTGCTGGAAGACTTCATCCTGCGCGAGAAGATCACGCACTTTGACCACGAGCGCATCCCGGAGCGCATCGTGCATGCACGCGGCTCGGCAGCCCACGGTTTTTTTGAACTCACGCATTCGCTCAAGGACCACACCACGGCCAAGGTGCTGACGGAAGTGGGCGTGCAAACGCCTGTGTTCACGCGCTTTTCGACCGTGGCAGGCGGCGCGGGATCGGTGGACACGCCGCGCGATGTGCGCGGCTTTGCCGTGAAGCTCTACACGACCGAAGGCAACTGGGATCTGGTGGGCAACAACATCCCGGTGTTCTTCATCCAGGACGCGATGAAGTTTCCCGACCTGGTGCACGCCGTGAAGATGGAGCCCGACCGCGCGTTCCCCCAGGCGGCCAGCGCACACGACACCTTCTGGGATTTCGTCTCGCTGATGCCCGAAACCATGCACATGGTCATGTGGGCCATGAGCGACCGCACCATCCCGCGCAGCCTGCGCATGATGGAAGGCTTTGGCGTGCACAGTTTCCGGCTCCTGAATGCCGCGGGCGACAGCACCTTCGTGAAGTTCCACTGGCGCCCCAAGCTGGGCATCCAGTCCACGGTGTGGGACGAAGCCGTGAAGCTGCAGGCGGCGGACAACGACTTCCACCGGCGCGACCTGTTCGACGCCATCGAGGGGGGCGACTTCCCGGAATGGGAGCTGTCGGTGCAACTGTTCACCGAGGAGGACGCCGAGCGCTTCCCCTTCGACCACCTGGACCCCACCAAGCTCATTCCCGAAGAACTGGTGCCCCTGCAGCCCATCGGCCGCATGGTGCTCAACCGCTGGCCCGACAACTTCTTTGCCGAAACCGAGCAGGTGGCGTTTTGCCCCGCCAACGTGCCACCGGGCATCGACTTCAGCAACGACCCGCTGCTGCAGGGCCGCCTGTTCTCGTACCTGGACACGCAGCTATCGCGCCTGGGCGGGCCCAACTTCACGCAGATCCCGATCAATGCGCCCAAGTGCCCGTTCCACAACATGCAGCGCGACGGCCACATGCAGATGCAGGTGCCCAAGGGCCGCGTTGCCTACGAGCCCAGCAGCCTGCAGGGTGACACGCCGCGTGCCTCACAAGCACAAGGGTTCCGCCATTTCGCGCAGGCCGATGACGGGGTGAAGGGCCGTGTGCGCCCCGAGAGTTTTGCCGACCACTACAGCCAGGCGCGCATGTTCTTTCGCAGCCAGAGCCCGCTGGAGCAGGCGCACATGGCGTCGGCGCTGGTGTTTGAGCTGTCCAAGGTGGGCACGCCGCATGTGCGCGAGGCGGTGGTTGGCCACCTGCAGCATGTAGACCCCGAACTGGCCCAGCGTGTGGCCGACGGCCTGGGCCTGCAGGCGCTGCCCCCCGCCCCGCCCGCCGCCGAGCCGGTGCAGGACCTGCCCCCGTCGCCCGCGCTGCGCATCATCGACCGCATGAAGCCCACGCTACAGGGGCGCTGCATCGGCATCCTGGTGGCCGATGGCTCCAACGGCAACACGGTGGCCAACCTGCGCAAGGCGCTGGAGAAGGTGGGCGCCACCGTCAAGATCGTGTCGCCCAAGGTGGGCGGAGCCGTGCTGAAAGACGGCACGCTGTTGCCCGCCGACGGACAGTTGCAAGGCACGCCGTCGGTCGTGTTTGACGCTGTGGCCTCCATCCTGTCGCCCGACATGGGCGCAATGCTGGCCAAAGAGGCCGCCGCCGTGGACTGGTTCCGCGACGCGTTCGGCCACCTCAAGGCGATTGCCGCCTGCAAGGGCACCCAGGCCATCCTGCAAGCCGGTGGCATCGAGCCCGACGCGGGCGTGGTGGACCCCGCCGACGCGCAGGGCTTCATCGCCGCCGCACAGACCCGCCAGTGGGAGCGCGAACCCAAGGTCCGCACCCTCGCATGACGCATCCATCCCGTTCCCAACCCCACCACCCAAGGAGAAACCATGCCCAAAGCCCACTATGACAGCCACCAGCTTGATGATCTTGTGCTCCAGATGATGGAAACCGAACTCGGCGGCGAGCAGGTGTACCGCACCGCGCTCACCTGTGCCGTGAACCCCGATCTCAAGAAGGAATGGGAAAGCTATCTGGAAGAAACCTTGACCCACCAGGATGTGGTGCGCAGCCTGTGCGACACCCTGGGGCTGGACCCCGATGCGCAGTCGCCCAGCCGGGCGGTGGTCAAACACATCGGCGAATCCCTGGTCAAGGCCATGCTGCTGGCCAAACAGGGGGGCAACCCCGCCGCCGCCCAGTTGGTGGCCTGCGAATGCGTGGTGCACGCCGAGACCAAGGACCACGCCAACTGGGAGTTGCTGGGCAAGGTCGCCGAGGTCGCCACGGGCGACGTGGGCCAGACGTTGAAAGCAGCCCACCAGGCGGTGGAGAAAGACGAGGACCACCACCTGTACCACACCAAGGGCTGGTGCCGCGAGCTGGCCATCGAGGCGCTGGGCCTGCCTGCGGTGCTGCCCCCGCCCGAAGAGGTCAAGAACGTGGAAACCGCGATTGGCGCGTCGCGCGCCGAGCAGCAGCGCGAGACCATGCTCTGACCGCAGCGGTGCCGGGAGGCCCATGGTGCATCGCCCGGCATTTGCTACAAATAAAATAGCTGCCTGCGCTTTACTGATAAGCGCTGACGGCCATTTTTACTTGAAATCGTGAAAATCGAAGGTTTGCAGGGGCCGAAGGACACAGCGGCATTCGCCCGCATGACCACGCAGGCCGGTCCCCGGACTAACTACTGCGCCACAAAACCACTGGTCTTGATGATCCGCGTCCAGGCGTCGGTGTAGGCGGTCTGGCGGGTGGCCAGTTGCTGCGGTGTCATGTAGCCCACCGTGAGGCCCATGGCCGTCAGGTGCTCACGCACCTCGGGCATGGCCACCACCTTGGACAGGGCAATCGAAAACTCGGTGATGAACTTCTGCGGCGTGCCGGTGGGGGCGTAGATGCCGTAATACGGCAGGTCTTCAAAGCCCTTGAGGCCCATTTCGTCAAACGTGGGCACATCGGGCATGGCGGCCTGGCGCTTGGTGCCCAGCACGCCCACCACGCGCACCTTGCCCGCCTTGTGGTTCTCGATGAAATCCTGCACCGACGCCACACCCGCACCGATCTGGTTGCCCAGCATGTCGGCCATCATGGGCGCGCTGCCCCGGTAGGGGGCGGACACCAGGTCGATCTGGTACTTCTGCCCGATCAGCTTGACCAGGAATTCGGGGGTGGAGGCCGGTGCCGGGATGCCCACGGCCCCCTTGCCCTGGCCCGCCGTCCGCACCCAGTTGACGTAGTCGCCGAACGACTTGGCTGGCGTGCCGCCCGAGACGGCAAACGCATTCACGAAAGTGGCAAAACCGCCCACGGGCACGAAGTCGCGCACAGGGTCGTAGCCGGGGTTCTTCACCACCTGGGGAAGGATGGAGATGGTGTGGTCGTGCGTGATGAACAGCGTGGTGCCATCGGGCACCGAGGCCTTGAGCGCCTGGGCCGCGATCTGTCCCCCCGCACCGGGCCGGTTTTCCACCACCACCGGCACGCCCAGTTCGTCCTTGAGCTTCTCGGACAAGGTGCGCGCAATGGCGTCCGAGCCGCCGCCCGGCGGAAAGCCCACCAGCAGACGGATGGGCTTGTGCGTCTGCGCAGCCGCGAGCCCCACCGTGAGCGCTGCCCCCAGAAAGGCGCTGGTGCGCAGAAGTCGGGACAGCAGGCTGCGGCGGGTCGTCGTCGTCATGGAAGAACTCCGGTTTATTCAAATCGGGCTGTTGCGGGGCGCATTCATACACCAAGCACGGTTCAGGCCAGCGGCCGCCGCGCCACCAGGGAATGTCGCCGCCCTTCAGGCCAGCCGCGTGCGATGGCGTGCCAGCTGGGCACGCACCTGCACGGGGGCCGTGCCGCCCAGCGTGTTGCGCGCGTTGAGCGAGCCGCGCAGGCTCAGGCACTCGTACACATCCTTCTCGATCTGCGGGTGGAAGCCCTGCAGCACGGCCAGCGGCAACTCCGACAGGTCACACGCATGGGTGGTGGCCGCCTTCACGGCATGGGCCACGGTTTCGTGCGCATCGCGGAAAGGCAGGCCCTTCTTGACCAGGTAGTCGGCCAGGTCGGTGGCCGTGGCGTAACCCTTGAGCGCGGCCTGCTCCATCGCGGGCGCGTTGACGGTGATGCCGCCCTCCTTCCTGCCCGTGGCGGGGTTGGGCTGGCCGCCGACCATCTCGGCAAAGATGCGCAGCGTGTCCTTGAGCGTATCCACCGTATCGAACAACGGCTCCTTGTCTTCCTGGTTGTCCTTGTTGTAGGCCAGGGGCTGGCCCTTCATCAGGGTGATCAGGCCCATCAGGTGGCCGACAACGCGGCCAGTCTTGCCACGCGCGAGTTCGGGCACGTCGGGGTTCTTCTTCTGCGGCATGATCGAGCTGCCGGTGGTGAAGCGGTCGGCGATCTTGATGAAGCCGAAGTTCTGGCTCATCCAGATGATGAGTTCCTCGCTCAGGCGACTCACGTGCACCATGCACAGGCTGGCGGCGGCGGTGAATTCAATGGCGAAGTCGCGGTCGCTCACAGCGTCCAGGCTGTTCTGGCAGACCACGGGAGCCCCGTTCGCATCCACCATGCCCAGCGTCCTGGCCACGCGCTCGCGGTCCAGCGGGTAGGTGGTGCCGGCCAGGGCCGCTGACCCGAGAGGCAGCACATTGGTGCGGCGGCGCACGTCGGCCATGCGGTCGGCGTCGCGCGCAAACATTTCCACATAGGCCAGCATGTGGTGGCCAAAGCTCACGGGCTGGGCCACCTGCAGGTGGGTGAAGCCGGGCAGGATCACCTCGACGTTCTGCTCGGCCACGTCCACCAGCGACACCTGCAGCTCCTTGAGCAGGTCGCCGATCAGGTCGATCTCGCCGCGCAGCCACAGGCGCACGTCGGTGGCCACCTGGTCGTTGCGGCTGCGGCCGGTGTGCAGGCGCTTGCCGGCGTCGCCCACCAGCTGCGTCAGGCGCGCCTCGATGTTCAGGTGCACGTCTTCCAGGTCGAGCTTCCATTCGAACGCGCCGGACTCGATCTCTTGCGTGATCTGCGCCATGCCGCGCTGGATGGAAGCGTGGTCTTCCGCGCCGATGATGCCCTGCGCCGCCAGCATCTCGGCGTGCGCCAGGCTGCCCGCAATGTCGGCCTGCCACAGGCGCTTATCGAAGAACACGCTGGAGGTATAGCGCTTGACCAGGTCGCTCATGGGCTCGGAAAACAGCGCCGACCAGGCCTGTGCCTTGGTGTCGAGCTGGTTGTGGGACGGCGCAGACGGCGTGGCGCTGGTGGCTTGGGCTTTGGACATAGGAGGGCAATAATCCGGAGGTTCAGACACCCGGACAACCCGGGCGCCGCAATGCAAAACACGCAAATTTTATCGACCCAGCCACCGCTGCCGGATTCTGCCCTTCCAGAAGGGCCTGCGCGCAGCGTGCGGGCCGCCGCTGGCGCAGGGCCGGGCGGCCAGCCGCCGCGCGGTCGGGCGCTGGTGTTCGATGCCTGCCAGGTCGGAGTGGTGCTGCGGGCGGTGCTGTTCGTGGAGCTGGTGGTGGGCGTGGGCGCGATGTTCGGGGCAGGCAACCCCGTGGCATGGCTGGCCACCCTGGCGCTGCTGACGGGCGGCGCGCTGCCCGCCACGCTGCTGTGGCTGGTCACGGCCTGCAGCCTCAAGACCGTGCTGCAGCGCCTGACCACCGTGCAGCAATACGTGGCGGGTGTGCTGCTGGGCGCGCTGGCGGGGGCCTATGCCTGCGGCATGCTGGCGCTGGTGGCCCAACCCGCATCGCCGCCCTGGCTTGCCAGCGCCGCCACGGGCGCATTGCTGGCCGCCATGCTGGTGGCCGCGCTGGTGCTGCGCGCACGGGGCCGCACGCCCGCAGCCACCACGGCACGCCTGACCGAGCTGCAATCGCGCATCCGCCCCCACTTTTTGTTCAATACCCTCAACAGTGCCATTGCCCTGGTGCGTGAAGAACCGGCCAAGGCCGAATCGCTGCTGGAAGACCTCTCCGATCTGTTCCGCGTGGCCCTCATCGAGCAGGGCGAGTCGACCACACTGGCAGAAGAAATCACGCTCGCGCGCCGCTACCTGGGCATCGAAGAGGTGCGCTTTGGCAAACGCCTGCAGGTGCAGTGGAATCTGGACCCCCGCACCGACAGCGCCCGCCTGCCCCCGCTGCTGCTGCAGCCGCTGGTGGAAAACGCCGTCAAACATGGCGTGGAACCCAGCCCGCGCGGCGGCAAGCTGCGTGTGCTGACCGAGCTGCGCGGCAACCGTGTGGTGGTGCGCATCACCAACACGCTGCCCCCCAAGGAGGGCAAGAACGGCAACGGACATGGCGAAGACACGGCGCCCCGGGGCCACGGCATTGCGCTGGCCAACGTGCGGGCGCGGCTGGCGTTGCTGCACGACGTGCAGGGCGAATTCACCGCCGGCATGCAGGACGGCCTGTACCAGGTGCGCATCACCCTGCCCGCCCCCGAACCCCAGCCCCGCACCCGCGGTGGGCGCAGCACCTCACCGTCCACCCGCCGCAATGCCGGCAGCCGCAACGGCAGCCGCGTGGCGCCGTTCCAGCGCCGCATGGTGGACAACACCGACGACAACAACAACAGCCCCTTGAGAGACCATGAACATCCTGATCGTTGACGACGAAGCCCTGGCCCGCAGCCGCCTGCGCACCCTGCTGGCCGATTGCGCCCAGGCACAGCCTGCCCAGCGCATGACGGTGGCCGAGGCCGCCAATGCCGGCGAAACCATGGCCCTGCTCGGGCCCACGGGCGGGCGGGGTTTTGACCTGGTGCTGCTGGACATCCACATGCCCGGCCAGGACGGCCTGGCCCTGGCCCACACGCTGCAGACCCTGCCCCAGCCCCCGGCCGTGGTGTTTGTGACGGCCCACGCCGACCATGCCGTGAGCGCGTTCGAACTGGACGCCACCGACTACCTGACCAAGCCCGTGCGCCGCGAACGCCTGCAGCAGGCACTGGCCAAGGTGCAGCGCAGCACCCGCCCCCCCGCGCCCACCCAGGCCCCCAGCGTGCCCGAGGGCGAAACCCTGCTGATCCAGGACCGGGGCCGCACCGAGCGTCTGCCCCTGGCCGAGGTGCTGTACTTCAAGGCCGAGCAAAAGTACGTGACCGTGCGGACCGCCACGCGCAGCTACATCATGGACGGCTCGCTCAGCGAGATCGAGACCAAGTTCGCTCCCCGCTTCCTGCGCATCCACCGCAACGCGCTGGTAGCCCGCCGCGCCGTGCGCGCGCTGGAAAAACACTACGACCCCGAGGAAGGCGAAGGCTGGGCCGTGCGGCTGCAGGGATCGACCGAGCTGCTGGCGGTGTCGCGGCGGCAGGTGGCGGCCGTGCGGGAAGAACTGGCGCGCTAGATATCTGAGGTCTTTTTTGGCCTCCAGCGCTTATCCATCAAGCACTGGCAGCTATCGAACCGGTAGCACGCTTCAGTGCCCGTGCGCCGCCCCGCTCACCAGCGTCACGATGACCATGCCCGCAACCAGCCAGGCGATCTGTGCAATGGTTTCACGCGCCGTCAGGCGCTTTTGCAGCTGGGGGATCAGGTCGGCCAGCGCCACATAGACAAAGCTGCTGGACGCCACGGCCAGGAAGTAAGGCAGCAGGTCTTGCAGCTGCCCCACCAGGAAGTAGCCCACCACGCCGCCCAGCGCCGTGACCGCACCCGCCAGCGACACCTTGACCAGCGCCATGCGCCGGTTGGGGCTGGTCTGGCGCAGCACCACCAGGTCGCCCATGTGGTGCGGCACCTCGTGCGCCAGCACCGACACGGCAGCTATCACGCCCAGGCGGATGTCGGCCATGAAGGCCGAGGCGATCAGGATGCCGTCGCCAAAACAATGCACGCTGTCGCCGGTGAGCACGGCCCAGCCCCCTGCGCGGGGGGCATGGTGGTGGTGCGCGTGGCCATGGCCTTCGTGGGAATGCGCATGGCCGTGGTCATGGTCTTGCCTGGCGGGTTCGGGGTGGCTGTGCTCATGCCCGTGGTGCCACAGCTCCGCCTTGTCGAGCAGGAAGAAAAACACCACGCCCACCAGCAAGGTGGCAAACAGGTCGTGCGCACCCGCCTGGCTCTCGAACGCCTCGGGCAGCAGGTGCATGAAGGCCGTGGCCAGCAGGGCGCCCGCCGCCAGGCTCAGCAGGTGCTGGGGCCCCACGCTGTCGGCACGCCCGCCCAGCCCCAGCCGCATCAGCAGTGCGGCCAGCCAGACGCTGCCAATGCCCGCAGCCAGCGTGGCCAGGATGATTGCTACCAAAGTCATAGCTTCTTACGCTTTATAGATAAGCCCTAGGGCCTATTTTCGTTCAAATCCCACGCCCCGGACGCGAGATTAAAAAAGCCGCCCCCCGAGGGGGGCGGCTGCAGGTGCCAGTGACTCCCTGTGTCTGGCCTAGACCACGCCGTGCGTCTTGAACCAGGCCAGCGCCCGCTTCCACCCGTCTTCGGCGGCTTCCTTGCGGTAGCTGGGCCGGTAGTCGGCATGGAAGGCATGGGGGGCGTCGGGGTACACCACAAATTCCGATGCCTTGGCCTGCGGCGAGCCACTGGCCAGGGCAGCTTTCATCTTATCAACCGTGTCAAGGGGGATGCCGGTGTCTTTTTCACCATACAGGCCCAGCACGGGGGCCTTGAGGATGGGGGCGATGTCCACAGGGTGCTTGGGCGTCAGCTCGCTGGCCTGCCCCACCAGTCGGCCATACCAGGCCACGCCAGCCTTCACCGGGCCATGCGCCGCATACAGCCAGGTGATGCGCCCGCCCCAGCAAAAGCCGGTGATGCCCATGCGCGCGGCATCGCCACCATTGGCGGCGGCCCACTGCACCGCGCCGTCCAGGTCGGCCATCACCTGGGCGTCAGGCACCTTGGAGACGACTTCAGCCATGAGCTTGGCAATGTCCGTGTATTGCGTGGCATCGCCCTGGCGCGCATAAAGCTGCGGCGCGATGGCCAGGTAACCCGCCTTGGCAAAGCGGCGGCAGGTGTCGGCAATGTATTCGTGCACGCCAAAGATCTCCTGGATCACCAGCACCACGGGCAGGCCGGTCTTGCCCGCAGGTGCTGCCCGGTAGGCGGGCACCTTGAAGCCATTGACCGTAAAGCTCACTTCGCCGGCGGTGAGGCCATCGCTGGGGGTGGCGATGGCCGTCTGCGCCATGATGGGCGCGGCCGCCGCTGCATAGCCCAGGCCCAACGCGGTCTGCAAGGCAGTGCGGCGGGTGGCGCCCGCGTCGGTCGTGCGGCCAGGCACCAGGGCGCGGGCATCGGAATCGAGGTCTTCAGTGAGCATCGGTTTCTCCAGGGTCAAAAGGACGGAACCGCAGTCTAGGGGTTTTGAGGGACTGCCGCATTTGCGGGTACCGCAAACCGGATGGCACTGCTAGACTTTCTGCGAACCTGTTCAAGGTCTGACCGATCCGCCCGAAGTTTGCACCTGCATGGTGCAAACTGGAGAGGCCGCTGCAGCCCCAAGAAAGACTTGCGACCGCCAACCTGGGACCCCACAACCATGCCGCCTGCCCCTCCGCGCGAAACCCCCCTGGCTCTGCAGGTGGTGGCCGTGTGCGGGGTGTGCGGTATGGGCGGGCTGGCCCTGCTGGCCTGGGCGCTGGCAAGCCATGTCCTTGAAGGGCCCGTGCGCGCTGCGCTGGTGGCCGCCGGGCTGGGGCTGGGGACCATCGCCTGCCTGCACTGGCGCCTTGCGCGGCGTGCACAGCGCTGGCAGGCGGCCGCCCACCAGGCCACCACACAGCTGTCCGCCACGCTCGATATCCTGCCCGATGGCCTGGCCATCTACGACGCAGACGATCGGCTGGTGCTGTGCAACACGCGCTACCGCGAGGTGGCCCCGGGCATCGCGATGGCCGTGGACTACGGAACGCGGTTTGAAGACGTGCTGCGCCGCGCCGCCGCCTCCGGCGAGATCCGCGACGCCCAGCAGGATCTGGAGACCTGGCTGGCGGGCCGCATGCAACGCCACCGCTCCCCGTCTGGCCCCGAAGTGCAGGAGGTACGGGGCGACCGCTGGATGCAGCTGACCGAGCGCACGCTCGATGGCGGCGGTGTGGTGGTGCTGCGCACGGACATCACCGATGTCGTTCACAAGCAGCGTGCGCTGAAACAGGCGCTGGACGACGCCGAACGTGCAGAACGCCAGCTGCGCGAGGCGGTGGACGCCATGCCCGCCGGCCTCGACATCTATGACGAGAACGACCGGCTGGTGCTGTGCAACAACTTCATGGCCACCCTGCGCCCGCACCTGCCCGTGCAGACATCGCTGGGCAAGACCTATGAAGAACTGCTGCGCGAAGGCCTGAAGCACGGCATTCCCGAAGAGGCGCTCGGCCAGGAAGAGCTGTGGCTGGCCCACGAGCTGGCCATCCGGGGCCACCGGCCCGGGCCTGAGGTGCGCCACTACCCCAACGGCGCGTGGATGCATATGCACGAAAGCCGCACCCCATCGGGCATGACCGTGGTGGTGCGGCTGGACATCAGCGACCTCATTGAGCAACGCCAGAAAGTGGAGGCAGCCCGCCAGGAGAGCCAGCACATCCGGCAACTGCTGGAACGCGCCGTGGAGGCCCTGCCCGTCAGCATCGAAATCTTTGACGAGCAGGACCGGCTGGTGCTCTACAACCAGCAGCTCTCGCGCATGTACCCGCACATGAACTACGCGGAGCACCTGGGCAAGAGCTTTGCCGACATCCTGCGGCATTCGGTGGAGCGGGGCCTGGTCCCCTCTGCCAACGGCCGCGAGGAGGCCTGGATTGCTGAGCGCCTGTCGGAGCACGGCAGCCGCACCTCCACGCTGGTGCAGCGGCTGGCCGACGGGCGCTGGATCAACATCTACGAAACCCGCACCCCCGAGAACTACGTGGTGGCCGTGCGCCTGGACATCACCGACCTCATCGAGCAGCGCCAGGCACTGGAAGCGGCGCAGGATGCCGCCCAGCAGGCACGGCAACTGCTGCAGGATGCCGTGGAATCGCTGCCCGAGGGGTTTGCGCTGTTCGACGCCGACGACCGGCTGGTGGTTTGCAACGCGCAGTACCGGCGGCTGTATCCCATCTCGGCCCCCATGATCGTGCCGGGCAGCACCTTCGAGCAGATTGCCCGCTACGGCGCCGAGCGCGGCCAGTACCCTGATGCCGTTGGCAACGAAGAAGTCTGGGTGGCCCAGCGCATCGCCGACCACCGTGCTGCCATCCACGCCGTGCTGCAGCGCCTGCCGGAAGGCCGCTGGGTGCAGGCCGACGAAAGGCGCACGCCCCAGGGTGGCATTGCCGGTGTGCGCACCGACGTGACCCAGCTGGTGCGCAAGGAGCAGGAGCTGGCGGCGGCCAACGCCAAGCTGGCGCTGCTGTCCACCACCGACGGCGTCACCGGCATCGGCAACCGGCGCCGTTTTGACGACCGGCTGGCCACGGAATGGATGCGCTGTGGCAGGCACGGCCTGCCGCTGGCCGTGATCCTGATCGACATCGACCACTTCAAGCTCTACAACGACCACTATGGCCACCTGGCCGGAGACGAATGCCTGCGCCGCGTGGCCCAGCTCCTGCAAGCCACCATCCGGCGCGCGGATGAAGTGGCCGCGCGTTATGGCGGCGAGGAATTCGTTTTCCTGCTGCCCGACGTGCCCCTGCCCGAGGCTGTGACCGTGGCGCAGCGCTGCATGGACAACCTGCGGAACGCCGCCCTGGCGCACCCCCGCTCCCCCACGGCGCCCATCATCACGTTCAGCATGGGCATTGCGAGCGTGGTTCCACGCCCGGAGGCCGGGTCTGACACACTGGTGCAGGCAGCCGATGCAGCCCTGTACCGCGCCAAGTACGGTGGCCGCAACCGCTTTGAGGTGTTTGACCCCGGCCTCTGAACAGGCGCGGCGTTGCACGCTACAGCGAAGCCAGGAGTTTTTTTGCGCCGCTCCACGCCAAGGCCACAACCGCGCATGGCTCCCTCTTTGTTTCAAAGGCACTGTTGATGCACATCCTGCTGACAGGCTCTACCGGATTCATCGGCCACACCGTGGCTGCCGCGCTCACCCAAGCCGGGCATACGGTGCACGGTGGCGTGTCTCCCCGGCAGCGCACCGTGCTGCCGCTGCAGGTCCCCATGGACTTTGCCCGCGACACCACGGTCGAACCGTGGCTGCCACGCCTGGCGGGGATCGATGCGGTGGTCAACGCCGTGGGCGTGCTGCGCGACAGCAGCACCCGCCCCATCGATGCGGTCCACCAGCACACGCCCGTGGCCCTGTTCAACGCCTGCGCCCAGGCGGGGGTGAAGCGGGTGGTGCATATCTCGGCGCTGGGCATCGAGGGCAGCGGCACGCGCTATGCCAGCACCAAGCGCGCTGCCGATGTGCACCTGCAGGCGCTGGCCGCGCAGGGCGCACTGACCCCCGCCATCCTGCGGCCCAGCGTGGTGTTTGGCAAAGGCGGCGACAGCAGCGCCCTGTTCGTGAACCTGGCCCGCCTGCCTGTGGCGCTGTTCCCCGGGCCCATGCTCACGGCACGCGTGCAGCCCGTATCGGTGCACGACCTGGCCACCGCCATCGTTGCCCTGCTGGGCCCGGCCATGGCCACCCAGGGCCTCATCGAGTGCCCCGGGCCGGAGGCGCTGACCATGGGTGATTTCGTCGCCAGCCTGCGGCGACAACAGGGCCACCGCCCCGCCCGTGTGCTGCGACTGCCCGATGTGCTCACGCAGCTCAGCGCCCGCATGGGCGATGCGGTACCGGGCATTCCGTGGTGCACCGAAACCCTGAGCATGCTGGGCAGCGACAACGTGGGCAACCCTGCGGTGTTCGAGCAGTTGCTGGGGCGCAAAGGTGTGCACTACAGCCAGCTGGTGGCTACGGCCTGGCGCTAAGCACGGGTCCTGAAAACCTACCCCTGAGGCACCACGGCGCCTACTGCGGCACGTAGTCGGACGGATATTTGAGCGAATCCACCAACAAGTGAGGCATACGCATGCCCAGGTTGATGCCCTGGGGCGGAATCGGCTGGGTGAACCACTTGTCGTACATACCGTGCAACTCGCGCGTCTGGATCAGGCGGCGCAACTCGGCGTCCACCACGGCCTTGAGTTCGGGGTTGTTGCGCTCGAACGCCACGGCATAGGGCTCGATCGTCATGGGCTTGCCGATGACCTTCAGGTCCTGCGGCTTGGTGTGGCTGGCGCGCAGGCCGTACAGCAATACGTCGTCCATGGCGAAGCCCTCCACCTTGCCGCTCACCACCCAGCCAAAGCCCTCGGCGTGGTCCTTGGCGGGCTCGATGCGCACACGCACCGACTTGGTGGCCGCCTCGCGCGCCAGCGAATCAATGTTGGTGGTGCCCGCCGTGGATGCCAGCGTCTTGCCGTCCAGGTCTTCGATGCGGGAATAAGGCTTGTCGCTTTGCACCACGATGCGCGACGACGCAATGAAATGCGCAATGGTGAACGCCACGCGCTGGCGGCGCGCTGCTGTGTTGGTGGTGGAGCCACATTCCAGGTCCACCTCGCCTTTCTCAATGGCATCAAAACGGCTGCTGGACGTGACCAGCCGGTAGGCCACCTTGGTCTCGCGCAGCTTGAGGTGGCGCCCCAGCGCCTGCGCAATCAGCTGGCAGACATCCACGCTGTAGCCCATGGGGGTTCCGTTGGCCACATAGGACATCGGCATGGACGATTCGCGGTGGCCGATGACCACCACCCCGCTGGCCTGGATGCGTTGCAGCGTGGTGCCAGCGGACGGTGGCGACGCCGATGGTGCCGCCAACTGGGCCCACGCCTTGCCACACCCTGCCCCGCCAAACGCAAACGCGAGCATTGCCGCCCCCACGCTCGCACCCAGCCTCTTGCCGACGGTCGTGAATGCCATGACTTTCACCTTCATCAGGAAGTCGCCGCTCCAGGCAGGCTGGAGATCGTGGCGAGAAAAAGAAGCTGCCGACACCCCCTGGGCATCCAGCAGCGTCGGGCTCAGCAGACGGGGACGGTGTCCCGGTAGGCATGCCGGGCCAAGGCCGAGGCCAGCACCACCGAGGGGTTCACCAGCGAGAGCCCTTCCAGCCGAGGGTGTTCCGAAAGAGCCAGGGGAATCTCGGTGCAGCCCATGATCAGCGTGGACACGCCGTAGCGCTCCTGCAGCGCAATCGACACGGCCTCAAAGCGCTGTCGCGCCAGCGGATAGTTGCCCGCCTTCACGCCGTCGTAGATGCCTTGCATCAACTGCTCGCGCTCATGGTCGTCGGGTACAAAGCAGGCGATGCGCGCACGCTCCAGCTCACGCTGGTACAGGCCCGCGTCGTAGGCGCCGCGTGTGGCCAGTAGCCCCACGCCCTGCACCTTGCGCGCCGACAGTTCGGCCACCACCTCCTGCACGCCGTGCAAAACCACCATCTGCGGGAACCGCTGCTGCAGGATGCCGTGCCACGCGTGGGCCGTGTTGCAGGCAATCGCCACCACCCGCGCACCCAGCGCCGCCAGCCGCCCGGTGGCCTGCAGCATGGGGTCCGCTGGCTGGTGCGCCCCGGGGCGCTTGTCATTCAGCGCCGCCGTGCGGTCTGGAATGGGCACCTGCGCCAGCCAGTGCTCGGGGTAAGCCTGGTCATGCACCGGAATGCCCAGCACCTCCATCTGGTCGGTGCAGGCCTGCACAAACAGGCGCACAAAGTCAGCCCCGGCGGCCGGGCCCATACCGCCCAGAATCCCCACCACCTGCGGGGCGTGCGTGTGGCTTGCAGACACAGAAGACATGCGTGCTCCGGCTTACTGTGCGGGCTTGTCGCTCTGCGCCACCAGGTTCTCGCGCAGCTCCTTGCTCATGGCAAGGCTCAGGTTCTGGTTGCGCGGTGGCACGGGCGACATGAACCACTTGGTGTAGAGCTTTTCGAATTCGCCGGACTTCATCATCCCGCCGATCACACCGTTGACCAGCGCCTGAAACTGCGGGTCGTCCTTGCGCAGCATGCAGGCGTAGGGCTCGACCTGCAGCGAATCGCCCACCACCGTCCAATCGGCCGGGTTGCGCTGGTTGCCCATCAGGCCGAACAGCAGGATGTCGTCCATCGCAAACGCTTCAGCCCGTCCCGTATCCACCAGCAGCAAGGAGTCGTCATGGTCCTTGCCCAGCACGATGTCCATGTCGAGGTTGTTGTCGCGGTTGTACTTGCGGATCACCTGCGCATTGGTGGTGCCCGAGGTGCTGGCCACCTTCTTCTTGGCCAGGTCGGCGTAGTTCTTGACGCCCGATGCCTTCTTGGTCAGCAGGCGCGTGCCGGTGTAGAAGTAGTTGATGGCAAATTGCACATCCTTGCCCCGCGCCGTGTTGTTGGTGGTGGAGCCGCACTCCAGGTCGATGGTGCCGTTGGTCAACAACGGAATGCGGTTCTGCGAAGTCACCGCCTGCAGCTCCACCTTGATGGCGGGGTTGTTGACACGCTTTTTCACGGCATCGACCACCGCATTGGAGATGTCCACCGCAAAGCCCACCGGGACACCGGGCCCGGACAGGTAGCTGAAGGGCACGGACGACTCGCGGTAGGCCAGCGTGATCTTGCCCGACTCGGCAACCTTCTTGAGGGTGTCGGCGCTGACCACGGTGCTGGCCAGCAGGCCGGTGGCCACGATGGCGGCGGTGGTGACGGCGGAGAGCTTCATGGGAATCCCTTTGTGCAAAAAGCAGATTGGTGGATGGAAAAATCAGAACGCAGGGCCACTGTAAAAATTCGCGCCGCGATTGAACAATTCATTTGCACGGGTACGTCATGACCAAAAGTTATGCCGCCGATTTGGTGCATGCCGCCGCACCATCCAAGTGCCATTTCTGCAACTACACGCTGTTGTTCCGCGCGGCTTGCCTCCCACCGGTGCACATGCATAACTTCCCGGCATGGGCGCCCCCGGCATTGGCATTGTTCAAAGGCCAGCCCTCACCCTACATTGACTTTCAGTCAACCAACAACGTAGAACACACAAGATGCAGGTATGTGTCCTCGGCGCAGGCATCGTGGGCCTGGCCACCGCCTATGAACTCCACCAGCGCGGCATGCAGGTGACCGTGATCGACCAGGCCCAGCCCGGTGCTGGCGCCAGCGGCGGCAATGGCGCGCAATTGAGCTACAGCTATGTGCAGCCCCTGGCCAATGCCGGCCTGTGGCAACAGTTGCCCGAACTGCTGCTGTCGCCCCGCTCGCCGCTCAAGATGCGCCCGCAGTGGGACGTACACCAGTGGCGCTGGGGCCTCGAGTTTTTGCGGGCCTGCAACCGGCGTACGGCCGAGCGCAGCACCCAACACCTGCTGGCCCTGGCCGCACTCAGCCGCCACGGTTTTGAAGCCATGCTGCAGGCCGAGCAGCTTGACTGCAATTTCTCCAACACTGGCAAGCTCGTGCTGTACAGCACCCCCGCTGGCCTCGCCGCAGCGCAGCAGCAGATGGAACTGCAGCGCGGCTGGGGCAGCGAACAGGAGGCCGTGTCGCCCCAGCGCTGCGTGGAGATCGAACCAGCGCTGCAGCACTACCAGCGCCACATCGCAGGCGCCATCTACACCCCCAGCGAGTGCGCCGCCGATTGCCTGGCGGTCTGCCAGGGCCTGCAAAGGCTGCTGGCGGCACGCGGGGTGCGCTTTGTGCTGGGCACGCGCGTGGAGGGCTTTGTGCGCCATGCACGGCGCATTGCGGCGGTACAGACCAGCGCGGGACCCATCGAGGCGCAGCAGTTCGTGCTGGCCCTGGGCAGCGCCAGCCACCAGGCAGCGAAGACGCTGGGCTTTCGCCTGCCCATCTACCCACTCAAGGGCTACAGCATCACGCTCGACACCACGGAAGCTCCCGGCGCAGCACCCCGCGTCAACGTGACCGATGCTGCGCGCAAGGTGGTCTTTGCACGCATCGGCCGGCGGCTGCGCGTGGCCGGCATGGCCGAGCTGGTGGGACACAACGACCACATCCCCCCAGCACGCATCCAGAGCCTGTGCGAGTCCACCCGCGCGCTGTTCCCCGGCTGCAGCGACTTCAGTGAACTGCGCCCCTGGACCGGCATGCGCCCGGCCACACCCACGGGCGTGCCGCTGGTGGGACGGCACCCCCACGCACCGGAGAACCTGCTGCTGAACACGGGCCATGGCGCGCTGGGTTTCACGCTGGCGTTTGGTACGGCCGTGCAGGTGGCCAAGCTGGTGGTGCCGACAGCCTGAGCAGCAGCGAGAGGACGGCAGCCCTCCCCACAAGGCGCTATTCGGCCTCCCGCAGACCCACAGACTCCAGCGTCTCGGCCACCGCCTGGCGCATGCACTGCGTCATGGCGCTGGCCAGCAGCGAGCTGGGCCGGTTCACGGTGCGCAATGACTTGATGGGCACCGCGATATGGGGCACCAGCGCCAGCACGTCCACCTTGCTGCGGTCGGCCGACGCGGCCGTGCAGGTGTCGACCACCGCCACCGCGTGGCCGTGGTGCGCCAGGGCCAGCGCGGCGTGGTAGGTCTGCACCGTGATCGCAGTCTGCAAGCCCACCCCGGCCTCACGGCAGGCATGGTTGACCACCGTACCGATGGGGTCACGCACATCGAGCCGCACCACCGGCGTATCCGCCAGGTCGGCCAGGTGCACCACGCCCGCAGCCACCAGTGCGGCATTGAGCATGCCCTTGGGCGCCACACACACCATGCGCCCATCGGCCAAGTGCTCTTGCGTGAGCGCGGGGTGAGCGATGGCGCTGAACACAAAGCCCACATCCGCCTCCTGCAACACCAGGGCCGACACGATCTGCGGCGAATGCAGCGCATCGATGGTGACCTTCACGTCCGGGTGCTTCTGCCGAAAGAACCGCAGCGCACGCGGCAGCACTTCGTAGCTCAGCGCCAGCACGCTCAGGATGTGCAACTCGCCCTCGCGCTGGTCGCCCTTGAGGCTGTTGGCCAGGCGCTGCACATCGTCGAGCTGGGTGAACAGGCGCTCGATGTGGGGGTACAGGGTCTGTGCCTCGGTGGTGGGCACCAGCTTGCCCTTGAGCCGGTGAAACAGCGGAAACCCAAGCTGCAGTTCCGCATGGGCCAGGATGCGGCTGACCGCCGGCTGGGTGACGTTGATGAGGCGGGCCGCCGCGCTCACGCTGCCGGTGAGCATGACGGCGTTGAAAACTTCTATGTGGCGAAGGCGCATGGGGCAACGATGCAAGGAACGCGCCGGGCGCGCAATCCTTGAATCTCCCCATTGCGGAGGCAGACTGCGGCAGCCCGGTCGGGCGGTTAGCTAGTGGCGGGAACGGTGCTCTCAGCTACAGCGACATCGACGGCCGCTGTGCCATGGCCGCGCGCCAGCGCAGCAGGTGCGGGTGCTGCTCGCCCGGCTTTTGCTTGACCACGCGCGCAAAGTCCACAGCCACCACGGCCGTGATATCGGCCACGCTGAAGCGGTCAGTGGCGATGAAGTCGCGGCCTGCCAGGCGCTCGTTGAGCAGGGCAAAAAACTGCGCCACCCGCAACAGCCCGCGCTCGGCCAGGGCCGGGATCTGGGGGTAGTCCACCGCGCCCGGCAGCGCCCGATTGGCCATGGCGGGCGCACTGTTGCGCAGCGCCTCGGCAATGGCCAGAAGGCCTTCGAATTCCATGCGCCAGTTCCAACTGGCGATCTCGGCCTTCTCACCGGGCGTCTCGCCCAGCAGCGCCGGCTGCGGATACCGCGCTTCGACATACGCGGTGATCGCCGCGTTGTCGGCCAGCAGCAGGCCATCATCGGTACGCAGCGCGGGCACCGTGCACTGCGGGTTGATTTGCCGATAGGCATCGCCTAGCTGTTCGCCGCTGCGCAAGTCCACCTGCACAGTGTCGTGGGCAACGCCTTTTTCTGCCAGGAGGATGCGCGCGCGGCGCGGGCTGGGCGCCGTGGCGCAGTCGTACAAGGTGATCATGGTGGCGCCTTGCGAAACACTCATCGGGCGGGTGACGAAGAAGAAGCCAACGCGGCAGCTTCGATCTTGTCCTGCGTGTTGGACTCAAAGTCGCTGGCGTCATGCCGCTCGCGCAACTGGCTGGCCGGGTCGCCGTTGACGCGATTCACCTTGCGCCCCCGCTGCACCGCCGGGCGCTTGGCAATCTGGTCGGCCCAGCGCACCACATGCGTGTATTCGTGCACCTGCAAAAACTCGCCGGAGTTGTAAGCCTGGCCTTTGACCAGCAAGCCATACCAGGGCCAGATGGCGATGTCCGCCACCGTGTACTCGCTGCCAGCCACAAACTCGCTGACGGCCAGGCGCTGGTTGAGCACATCGAGCTGGCGCTTGGCCTCCATTGCGTACCGATCAATCGCGTACTCGATCTTGACCGGGGCATAGGCATAGAAATGCCCAAACCCGCCACCCACAAACGGCGCACTGCCCATCTGCCAGAACAACCACGACAGGCACTCCGCCCGCGCCGCGCCGTCTTTGGGCAAGAAGGCACTACCGAACTTTTCAGCCAGGTACATCAGGATGGCGCCGGACTCGAACACCCGCACCGGGTTGGCGGGGTCAGTGCGATCCAGCAGCGCGGGGATCTTGGAATTGGGGTTCACTGACACGAAACCGCTACCAAACTGCTCACCCTCGTTGATGCGGATCAGCCACGCGTCGTACTCCGCGCCGCTGTGACCCAGCGCGAGCAGCTCTTCCAGCATGACAGTGACTTTCACGCCATTGGGCGTGCCCAGCGAATACAACTGCAGCGGATGGCGCCCCACGGGCAATTCCTTGTCGTGGGTGGCACCAGCAATGGGCCGGTTGATGCTGGCGAAATGGCCGCCGTTTTCCTTGTTCCATTGCCAGATGGCGGGCGGGGCGTAGGGGGTGAGATCGGACATGCGGGCTCCAGGCTAATAGATGGAAGCTAGCGGGGTCGCTAACGGTTGCCGAATGAGTCTAGCGATGCGATTGATTCGCCGCTGGGCTGGGGCGAATGTCCTGCGGGGAGGTTTGTCTTCGGGACTGGGATGGCAGGGCGCCATCCATTGCACATATCCAGTTCGGACACTTGGCTGGCTGCAATGCACCGGCTTTTGTTTCTCAACCTGGAAACCGCAAGAGCACAAGAGGTCTCTTTCGGCCAGGAGTTGCCATTGCCCAAAAACGGCAACGGACATTCAACGGAGTCGCAACCGACAACGACAGTTGAGCCGCTATATCTGCACACGTCCTGCAGCCCGCTTCTGAGTCCAACGAATTGAAATGAGGGCGAGTAAAGCGACTAGATATAGCAGGCTAGATGCAAAGAACAGCGCCAATACACCTTGCAGGAGTTCGACAGCGCCGTATGGACATCCAACGCTGTAGTCAATGCACGAATAGCGCTTATCGTGATCGGTTACATCGTCGCCAGCCCCGCGTTCATCAATCCCGTTGAGTCCAACTGAGTAAAGGTCAAAGTCATGAATTTTCGCGCGGTAAACGTATTCCCTGCCCCAAGGATCGGATGGAATCCCGCGTAACAAATATCCCGCCGTATGCACCTGTTGGAGGGATGTTGGCAGCTTTCCATGATCTACCTTGAACAAGGAAACAGCTCCCCGTAGATCTTCCAACTGGAGGAATGCCCATTTGATTTTGGGGTGGCTCAATCCCGGCGGCGAAAAAATCAAGAGCACGATCAGCGCTACCAGAGAACTGAACGTACCAAACATCGACCAAAGAATACGGGGACGCATGGATGTCTACGTGAATTTGCTCCGCAGGACTTGCAAGATAGTTTGGACGATACAAGATCTTGCGCAGGACCCACGAACGATGGCCTTCAGCTTTGGTTGTCAGCGTCTCCTTTGGGACCGAACCTACCCGCCCCCAGCGAGAACTACGGCGCAGGCAACTGCACCGAATTTGATAGCTGCCAGCGCTTAATAGACAAGCGCTAAAGGCCAAAAACATTCAAATTGATGACCTGTCAGCTTGCTCTCGCAGGCTCAGTGCGCCTTGTCCCAATTCGCCCCCACCCCCACCTCCGCCAGCAACGGCACCTTCAGCGCCGCCACATCCGCCATCAGGCGCGGGATGTGGGTCTTGAGCCAGTCCACCTCGCCCTCGGGCAGCTCGAATACCAGTTCATCGTGCACCTGCATGATCATCCGGATGCTGGGCTTGTGGGCATCCAGCTCCTTCTGCACCGCCACCATGGCCAGCTTGATCAAGTCTGCCGCCGTGCCCTGCATGGGGGCGTTGATGGCGGCGCGCTCGGCACCCGCGCGCCGGGGACCGTTGGGGGAGTTGATTTCGGGCAGGTACAGGCGGCGGCCAAACACGGTTTCGACATAGCCCATGGACTTGGCGGCGGCCTTGGTGTCGTCCATGTACTGCTTCACGCCGGGGTAGCGCTGGAAATACTTGTCGATATACGCGGCGGCGGCCTTGGTTTCTATACCCAGGTTCTTGGCCAGGCCAAAGCTGCTCATGCCGTAGATGAGGCCAAAGTTGATGACCTTGGCATAGCGGCGTTGCTCGCTGGTGACCTGATCGACCTCCACCCCAAACACTTCAGCGGCGGTGGCGCGGTGGACGTCCAGCCCCGCGTGGAAGGCGTGCAGCAGCGAGTGGTCGCCGCTCAGGTGGGCCATGATGCGCAGCTCGATCTGAGAATAGTCGGCGCTGGCGATCACGCGGCCTGCGGGGGCCACGAAGGCCTCGCGCACGCGGCGGCCTTCGGGGGTGCGGATGGGGATGTTCTGCAGGTTGGGGTCGTTGCTGGACAGGCGCCCTGTGACGGCCACGGCCTGGGCGTAGTGCGTGTGCACGCGGCCTGTGCGTGGCAGGGCCAACTGGGCCAGCTTGTCGGTGTAGGTGCCTTTGAGCTTGACCAGGCCCCGGTGCTCCAGCAGCTTGGCGGGCAGGGGGTAGTCCTCGGCCAGTTTTTCGAGCACCTCTTCGTCGGTGCTGCGCGCGCCGGTGGCGGTCTTCTTGACCACGGGCATGCCCAGCTTGTCGAAGAAGATTTCGCCGAGCTGCTTGGGGCTGCTCAGGTTGAAGGGCTGGCCTGCAATCTCGTACGCCTCGGTTTCGAGCTGCAAGATGCGCTGGCCCAGTTCGTGGCTTTGGGCGGCCAGTGTGGGCGCGTCGATGAGCACGCCGTTGCGTTCGATGCGGTACAGGGCCTCGCTGCTCTGCATCTCAAGCTCGTAGATGAAGCGCAGTTTGTCATCGGCCTGCAGCAGGGGCCACAGGGCGTTGTGCACGTCCAGGGTCTGGTCGGAGTCTTCACACGAGTAGGCGGCGGCCTTGTCCACCGGCACTTGCGCAAACGGAATCTGGTGCGCGCCCTTGCCGCACAGGTCTTCGTAGGTGATGCCTTTGCGGCCGGTGTGGCGCTCTGCCAGGCTGGTCAGGTTGTGGGGCTTGTGCACTTCGAGCACATAGCTTTGCAACATGGTGTCGTGCGTGTAGCCCTGCACCTCGATGCTGTGGTTGGCGAACACATGGCGGTCGTACTTGATGTGCTGGCCCAGCTTGTGGTGCTTGGGGTCTTCCAGCCAAGGCTTGAGGCGGGCGAGCACTTCATCCAACGGCAGTTGCGCGGGCGCATCGGGGCCTTCGTGGCGCAGGGGGATGTAGGCGGCCTCGCCGGGCTGCACGCTGAAAGAGATGCCGACGATCTGCGCGCGCATTTCGTCGAGCGAATCGGTCTCGGTGTCGATCGCTGCCAGCGGAGCTTTGTGCAGGCGTTCCAGCCACTGGTCAAAGTCGGCCCAGTTGAGGATGGTGTCGTACACCACGGTGCGGTGCTGTGCTTCTTCGGCCACGGTGCTAGCGGAGTGGTCGGCAAACAAATCGCCGCTTTGGCCGGGCATGGCGACGGTGGGAGCTGCGGTGGCGGGGGCCGCTGCACCCTTGATCGCGCTGGCCAGGCCTTTAAAGCCATATTTTTCGTAAAACGGCAGCAGGCCGGCGTTGTCTGGCGCGTCCAGCGTGATGTCGTCAAATGCGGGCAAACCGGGGATGTAGTCTGCCAGCGCGCAATCGGTCTTCATGGTGACCAGCTGACGGCTCAATGCCAGCTGACCGCTGGCAATCGCCTCGCGCAGGTTGTTGCCCGCCACGCCCTTGATGGCTTCGGCGTTGGCAATCAGGCTGTCGAGCGAGCCATATTCTTCCAGCCACTTGGCGGCGGTCTTGGGGCCCACCTTGGTCACGCCGGGCACGTTGTCCACGGTGTCGCCCACCAGGGCCTGGTAGTCCACCATCAGCGTGGGTGGCACGCCAAACTCTGCCGTCACGCCCGCCACATCGCGGCGCTTGCCGCTCATGGTGTCGATGATGGTGATGTGCTCGTTGACCAGTTGGCTCAAGTCTTTGTCGCCACTCGACACAATGACCTCAATGCCCTGTGCGGCTGCTGCGTTGGCCAAGGTGGCGATCACGTCATCGGCCTCCACGCCGGGCACGGCCACCACCTTCCAGCCCAGCAGGTCCACCACCTCGTGGATGGGCTCGATCTGGCTGCGCAGGTCGTCGGGCATGGGCGAGCGCGTGGCCTTGTACTCGGTGTACAAGGCATCGCGGAAGGTGGGGCCCGAGGCGTCGAACACGCACACGGCATAGTCGGCCGTCACCTCTTTGCGCAGGGCCTGCATCATGTTGATCATGCCCCGGATGGCGCCCGTGGCGGCGCTGGTGGGGTCACCCGGCACGGCCCGCAGGTCGGGCATGGCGTGGAAGGCGCGGTAGAGGTAGCTGGAGCCGTCCACCAGCACCAGGGTCTTTTTGTTGCTCATGCGGCAATTGTGCACGGCCCTGCGCCACCCAGGCCGCGCTCTACAATCGCCCGATGCGCGCTCTTTACCTCCTTTTGCTGCTGGGCATTGCCTCCGGCTCCGCCCTGGCCCAGACTTCAAGCCAAAATGTGCCCCAGGGCACGGCAGACAAGCGCGAGGCGCTATCAGAACCTGAGCAAGCTGCAGGCCGCTCCAACCAGCGCACCGAGCGCATCCACATCGAAGACGCGGGCAGCCGCGTCGATGAACTGCGTGTGGGCGGCCAGACCCAGACCATTTCCGTGCAACCCAAGACCGGCAACCTGCCCAGCTATGAGGTGCAGTCGCCCGACGGCGCCCGCAGCCGCGCCGGCAGCAACAACGGCGCAGAAACCACCACCGCCCCCCGCGTCTGGAACGTGCTGAAGTTCTGAGGCCTCTGCGGCACCTTCCAGCGCAGCCGCGCTGGCACCCATGGAGCCGCTGTACGCCCTGCTTTTTGCTGCCAGTTTTTCTTCTTTTGTAACCCCCTGAGCGATGGCCGTCTTTACCGAAGTCTCCAACCACGAGGCGCGCGAATTGCTGCGCCGTTTGCAACTGGGTGAGCTGGTAGAGCTGCGCGGCATCGAGGGTGGCATCGAAAACACCAACTACTTTCTCACCAGCGACCAGGGCGAGTTCGTGCTGACGCTGTTCGAGCGCCTCACCGCCGCACAGCTGCCGTTCTACCTGTACCTGATGAAGCATCTGGCGCACGGCGGCGTGCCCGTGCCCGACCCGCGCGCCGACCAGAACGGCGACATCCTGCACGCTGTGTGTGGCAAGCCCGCCGCCGTGGTGAACAAGCTGCGCGGCAAAAGCCAGCTGGCGCCACAAGGCGCGCACTGCGCCGCCGTGGGCACCATGCTGGCCCGCATGCACCTGGCAGGGCGCGGGTTTGACCGGCACCAGCCCAACCTGCGCGGCCTGCCCTGGTGGAACGAAACCGTGCCCGTGGTGCTGCCGCACATTGACCCCGCCCAGGCCGCCTTGCTGCGGTCCGAGCTGGCCTACCAGAACCATGTGGCCGCCAGCGCCGCGTATGCCGCCCTGCCCCAGGGCCCCGTCCACGCGGACCTGTTCCGTGACAACGTGATGTTCGACGGCGAAGAACTCACGGGCTTCTTCGACTTCTACTTTGCTGGGGTGGACACCTGGCTTTTCGATCTGGCGGTGTGCCTGAACGACTGGTGCATCGACCTGGCGACGGGCCAACACGATGCCGGGCGCGCCACCCGGATGCTGGATGCCTACCAGGTGGTACGCCCACTCACCGCCGCCGAACGCGAACTGCTGCCCGCCATGCTGCGCGCGGGGGCCTTGCGGTTCTGGATCTCGCGCCTGTGGGATTTCTACCTGCCGCGCGAGGCCTCCATGCTCACGCCGCACGACCCTACTCACTTTGAGCGGGTCCTGCGCGCCCGCATTGCCTACCCCGTGCAAGCCTGACCACGGCGCCAGCGCCTTCGCGGCGCGTGGCGGATCCCTTGCGCAGCGGCCGGAATGGGCCGCTGGGGTAAATTCCAAGCTATTGCACTGCCACGGGTGGCCTCCCGGCTGCGGGCAGTGCCCGGGCGCAGGCCCCACTTTTTCTCTCCAGCACCTTCATGAAACTCCACATCGTCCCCGCCCGCACCGGCATGGCCTGGGTCAAGCTTGGCATCCGGACGTTCTGGCAGCAGCCCATGGCCCTGGCAGCGCTGTTTTTCATGACCATGGCGGTCATGTCGCTCACCACCTTGATTCCCCTGGTGGGCCCCGCCGTCGCACTGATGATGTTGCCGTCGGCCACCTTGGCCATGATGGTGGCAGCGGCGCAAGCCTCGCAGGGGCGATTTCCCACACCGGCCGTGCTGCTGGTGGCGTTTCGCACCGGGCAGCAACGGCTGCGCGACATGCTGGTGCTAGGCGCCTTGTATGCCGTGGGTTTCCTGGCGGTGATGGGGCTGTCGGCCTTGCTCGATGGCGGGCAATTTGCCAAGGTGTACCTGGGCGGCGCCCCGCTGACCAAGGAGGTGGCGGAAGACCCTGCCTTCCAGAGCGCCATGTGGCTCTCCATGGTGCTGTACCTGCCGCTGTCGCTGCTGTTCTGGCATGCCCCGGGGCTGGTGCACTGGCATGGTGTGCCGCCGGTCAAGGCCCTGTTCTTCAGCATCGTGGCCTGCGTGCGCAACTTCGGCGCTTTCTTGGTCTACGGCCTGGGCTGGCTGGGCGTGTTTCTGCTGGGAGGGCTGGTGGTGACGCTGGTCTCGGCGCTGCTTGCGGGGGCAGGGCTTGCAGGATCGGCGGCTGGCGGCATCATGGTGGGTGCCGCGTTGATGATGGCGGCGATGTTCTTCACGTCGGTGGTGTTCACCTTCCGTGACAGCTTCGAGCCCCCTTCGACCCCTGCATCCGAGGCGCCCCATGACGCACCACCACCCGACACCCCAGCTCCTGGGTCGAACTGAAGAGGAACTTCTCTGGCACCAGCGGCGCAGCCTGCTGCAGGCGGCTGCCGCTTGGATGGCCACCGGCGGATGGGCTACCGCCCAGGCGCAGTCTGGCAGCAACATCGTTGAAGTGCGGGGGAATGTGTTGCGCAATGGCCAGCCGCTGACCGCCCGCCACAGCATTGCCGCCGGTGACCGCATCGAGACCGGCCCCGGCTCCACCGCCGTCTTCACCGTGGGCAACAGCGCTTTCATGCTCCGGCAGAACACGCGCATGGCGCTGGAGGGCGACACGCCCACCGCAGTCAAGATCCTGCGGGTGCTAACCGGCGCGGTGGCCAGCGTCTGGGGGCAAGGTACAGAAAGGCAAGTGATCCTGCCCACCGCCACGGCAGGCATCCGGGGCACAGGTGTGTATGCCGAGGTGTTCCCCGAGCTGGCCTACCGGGGCTATTTCTGCAATTGTTATGGAACAGTGGACCTGGCCGCTGGCAGCGAGAACATCGTCAGCCAGTCCGTTTACCACCAGTCGTTCTGGGCCGAACCTGCACCGCGCGATGGCCGCCTTCTGACGCCTGCGGGTGCCATCAACCACACCGACGAAGAGCTGGAGTTTCTGGCCAGCCTCATCGGCCAGCGCACGGCATGGCAGATTGCCGGGCGCAAGGGCACCAAGGATGGCAGCGGGCAAATGAGCTATCCCTCGGCGCCCGGTGGCAGTGCGCCGACCGCACCACCCGCACCTGCATCACCCGCTTTGCCCCCACCGACACCCGCGCCCTTGCCACCTGCGCCAGTGTCCCGCGCCCGTCCGCCTTCGCCCTACGGCGCAGACTACTGACACCCCACACAACACCAGGCAGGCCGCAAGCCAGAGGCGCAGCCAAAACGGCAGCCCAAAAAGAAAGGGCCAGCCCCCATGGCTGGCCCGCATGCAAAGGGAGTGAGGAGCGAACCCCTCACACAGCCCGCAGCCCCCGATGCAACCCGATCAGGTACCGATGTTGCCGCCGTCGTTCTTCGTGATCACGATGGTGGCCGAACGGGGGCGCTTGCCCGCGCCGTAGCCGGCATTGGCAGGCCACTGGCTCTGGTACTTGGCCGGGTCGGCCAGGTTGGCCATGCCGGTGGATTCACCCGGGTGCTGGATGTTCACGAAGATCGTCTTGCCGTCCGGCGTTTCGGTCAGGCCCGTGATCTCGCAACCCTTGGGACCCACCAGGAAGCGCTTGAGCGTGTCGGCCGTGGCAGCCTTGCCCACGGGCGAGACGATGTCGAACTTGGTGCCGTCCGCCTTGGTGTAGGTCAGCGTCTTCTTGCCGCCGTCGCCCACCTGGCCAGGCACCGCGGCCAGCATCATGCAGTTGCTGGCGTCGGTGTAGGCGCCGTCATCGGTCTGGATCCAGCAGATGCCCGTGGCCTTGCTGAAGGCCAGGCCGTCGGGGCTGGAGAAGTCCTGGTCGTCCGTCAGGGCCGAGATATTGATCAGCGTCTTGTCGGCACTGGCTTCGGCGCCGAACAGGTACACGTCCCAGGTGAAGGCGGAGATCGACGAGCCTTCCTTCAGGCGCACCATGTGGCCGTTGGGGTTGCCGTCCTGCTTGGTGGTGCCCTTCATGTCGGTGTAGGCACGTGGGTTGGCCGCATCGGGCAGGTACTGGCCGCTGCCGGGGTTGGCGCTGCGGGCACTGTTGTTGGTCAGTGTGAAGTACACCTCGCCATTGGCGGGGTTCACGGCGTTCCACTCGGGGCGGTCCATCTTCGTGGCACCCACGGCGTCGGCGGCCAGACGGGTGTTGATGACGATGTCGGCCGCGTCGGCGAACTTGTACGTGGCATAGCCGCTGATGGCGGTGTTGGTGAGCGACAGCTCCACCCAGCTGCCGGTGCCGTCGGCGTTGAACTTGGCTGCGTACAGCTTGCCGCTGTCCAGGTACTTGTCGCCGATGGCCAGGCGGTCGTTGGCGTTGGCGTCGGCCGGGTTCCAGGTGGCGGTAGACACGAACTTGTAGATGTACTCGCCGCGCGAATCGTCGCCCATGTAGATGGACAGCGGCTGGCCAGCCACCACCTTGCCGAACGCTGCGCTCTCGTGCGCGAAGCGGCCCAGGCCGGTGCGCTTCTTGGCCATGCGGGTCTTGTCGTAGGCATCGATCTCGACGATGTAGCCCATGCCGTTCATCTCGTTGCGGTAATCGTCCGTGCCGTCCACCGAGGTGCCGGTCTTGCTGTTGTTCCAGCGCTGGTACTTGTCGTCCGCGCCGCCGCTTTCCCAGCCGTGGCGCGATGCGGCGCCCTGGTTGCGGCCATAGCGCTTGAGGGCCGTCACAGTCTTGTCGTTGCCGCGTGCGGCGTCGTCTGCGGCGCCGCGTGTGAAGTAGCCAAACCAGTTTTCTTCACCGGTCAGGAACGTGCCCCAGGGCGTCTTGCCCGTGCCGCAGTTGTTCAGCGTACCGCGCGTGGTGGTGCCGGTGGGCGAGAACTTGGTGAACAGCTGCGCGCTGCCGCGGGCCGGGCCCGAGATCTCGATGGGGCTGAGCGACGTGAGGCGGAAGTTCAACGCAGAGTTCTGCGCGTAGGCCCACTTGCCGCCGGACTTGGCCACTTCGATCACGGCGATACCGTGGATGGCCGTTTCCTTGTCGATTTCCGCTGCGGGGCGGGGCAAGGTGGTGGTGCCGCCGTTGGCGTGCAGGAAGTACGAAGACAGCTTCTCGTCGGTGGTGGCTTCGTGGTTGATGGCCAGCAGGCCACGCTCGGTGGCGTTGTCGCTGCGCTTGCCGTCGGTGCCCAGGCCAAACCACTCCATACCGTCATGGTGGTCGCCAGCGCGCTTGTCGAAGTCGCCGTCGGTGCCGTCGTTCTTGTACGCGGCCGCGCCTGCGGCAATGGGGTCGCCCAGTGCAAAGATCACGCTGGCGGTGTAGCCCGCAGGCACGGCCACCACGTCGGCCAGGCTCTTGGGCACGGCGCCGAAGCCCAGCAGCTTGGGGCCGGCAGGTGGAGGCGTGACTGCAGGATCATCGCTGCCGCCGCAGGCCGATACGCCAAATCCGGCCAGCATGGCCGTGCCTACCGAGCCCACGCTGCCACGCAGCACGCCACGGCGCGACAGACGGGCGCCCAGCACCGAGTCGAACGTGGGGTTGGCGGAGGTGTTGGCGTTCTCGTTGTTGAAATCAATGGCCAGCTCTGGCGCATCCACACGGTGGGTCATGGGGGGTTCCTCGGGTTGTTGGTTACAAAACCCATGGAGCGTAGAAACCACGGGTGACATCACCGTGAAGGTTTTGCGTCGGTTCGATGACAGGCGTTTCCAGCCACTGGCTATGGATTTGGCAAATACGAATCACTACCATTTGTATAATTCCTCCTCAGTCCTGCCCACCCAGCCATTCGTCTGTGCCCACGCTTGCGCGCAGGCCCCGTCCAGCCAGTGCGGCCCCGCCACCCCCATCCATCCTGCGCGGCACCACCACCGGCCTTCGGCCGTGCGTGCGGCGGCCCGCGTGATCCTCTGGAGACCACTGCATGACATTTCCCTCCCTCAAGACGTCCCTCGTGGTGGCTGCACTGTCCGTCTGCGCGTACAGCACTGGCGTGGGCGCACAGACCGTCACCCCGGCAGCAGCCCCACAGGCCCAGACGCCGCAGGCCGTGACGAACCAGGCCGTGGCCGCGCACTACGCACAGCTGGTGCATGCCAACTACGCAGACACGCTCGCCAGCGCCCAGGCGCTGCGCGAGGCTGTGCAGGCCTTCACCGCCAAGCCATCGGCCGACACGCTGGCCGACGCCCGCAAAAAGTGGCTGGCTGCGCGCGAGTTCTACGGCCAGACCGAGGCCTTCCGTTTCTATGGCGGCCCCATCGACAACGACAACGGACCCGAGGGCCGCATCAACGCCTGGCCCATGGACGAATCGTTCGTGGACAGCGTGCAGGGCAAGACCAATGCGGGCCTCGTGAACAACCGCAAGTTCGTCATCAACAAGAAAAACCTGTCGGCGCAGAACGAGCGCGGCGGCGAGGAGAACATCGCCACGGGCTGGCACGCCATCGAGTTCTTTCTGTGGGGCCAGGACCTGTCCGAGACCGGCCCGGGCGACCGCAACTTCGAAGACTTCGTGGACGGCAAGGCCCCCAACGCGGACCGCCGCCGCCAGTACCTGAACGTGGTGACCGACCTGCTCATCGACGACCTCACCTCGCTGGTGAAGGCCTGGGCGCCCGACGCCAAGAACAACTACGGCAGCAAGTTCGCGCGCGGTGGCCAGGAGTCCGTGCGCAAGATGTTGGTGGGCCTGGGCTCACTCTCGCGCGGCGAGCTGGCCGGCGAACGGCTGGAAGTGGCATTGAACAGCCAGGACCAGGAAGACGAGCACTCGTGCTTCTCGGACAACACCCACCGCGACGCGGTGACCAACGCCAAGGGCATCCAGAACGTGTGGCTGGGCGAGTACCAGCGGGCGGACGGCAGCGTGGTCAACGGCGCCTCGCTGCGCGACCTGGTGGCCGCCAAGGACGCAGCGTTGGCCGACAAGACCACCAAGCAGATCGCGGCCTCGGTCGCTGCTGCCGAGGGCATCCAGGCACCGTTCGACCGCGAGATCATCGGCGGCAAGGACGCGCCGGGCCGCCAGCGCATCCAGAAGACCATCGACAGCCTCACGCAGCAAAGCAAGGACCTCGTCGCCGCAGCCAACGCGATCGGCATCACCAAACTGACTCTGGTCCAGCCTTGAGCATGAAGCCTGCGCAAGCCATTGCCCGCCGGCGCACCGTGCGCCTGGCGGCAGCCAGCACCGCCATCGTCGCAATCGCCGGCTTCGGCGGCCTGGGCCTGCAGTCGTTGACGGCGGCGCCCCAGCCCGACCCGCTGGGCGAAAAAACCGGCGGAGAGACCACAGTGTTCGCCACCGGTCGCAATGCCTTCTCGTTCCCGGCCGCCAACCTCACCGATGAGGAGCGCACGCGCTTCGTCATCGGCAACTCCTTCTTCCGGCGCAACTGGGTGGAGGCGCCCGCGTCCACCAAAGCCCGCGACGGCCTCGGCCCGCACTTCATCGCGCGCTCGTGCGGCGGCTGCCATGTGCAGGACGGCCGGGGCGAGCCGCCAGCGATCTTCAACCGCCTGGGTGAAACAAAGGACCCCACGGTGGCCCTGCTCATCCGCCTGTCCATCCCCGGCACCGACGTGCACGGCGGGCCGGTGCACGACCCGGTGTACGGCGACCAGTTCAACAACGCGGCCATCCAGGGCGTCAAGCCCGAAGGCCGCGTGACCCTGCGCTACGACACCATCAAAGGCAAGTTCGCCGACGGCACACCCTACACGCTGCAAAAGCCCACCTACGGCTTTGCCGACCTGGGCTACGGCCCCCTGCACAAGGACGTGATGACGAGCCCGCGCATCGCGCCGCAGATCATCGGCGTGGGCCTGCTCGAAGCCATTGCCGAGGCCGACATCCTTGCCAACGCGGCAGACCAGGCCGCTGCCCCCGGCCCCATCAAGGGCGTGCCCAACAAGGTGTGGGACGGCCCTGCCGGCCGCATGATTGTCGGCCGCTTCGGCTGGAAGGCCAACGTGGCCACCATTGCGCACCAGACGGGCGGCGCCTTTTTGGGCGACATGGGCATCACCTCGCGCCACTTCGCGCAAGAGGCCTGCACGCCCGCCCAAAAGGATTGCCTGGCCGCACCCAGCGGCAAGAGCGGTGGCGAGCAGGGCCAGCCCGGCGTGGAGATCGACGACAAGACCCTCGCCGACGTGATCTTCTACCAAGCCACGCTGGCCCCGCCCGCGCGCCGCAACATCAACGATGCACAGGTGCTGCGCGGCCAGGCGCTGTTCTCGCAGGCCCAGTGCGCCACCTGCCACCGCCCCAGCTACGTCACCAAAGAGGGGCCTTTCCCGCAGCTGACCAGCAAGGCACTGAACGGGCAGCGCATAGCGCCCTACACCGACCTGCTGCTGCACGACATGGGCGAGCGCCTGGCCGACGGCCGGCCCGACTTCGGCGCCAACGGCCGCCAGTGGAAGACCCCGCCGCTGTGGGGCACGGGCTTGATCAAGGACGTGAACGGCCACACCCGCCTGCTGCACGACGGCCGCGCACGCGGCGTACTCGAAGCCGTGCTGTGGCATGGCGGCGAGGCCGAAGAGGCCAAGGACCAGGTGCTGAAGATGAAGAAGGCCGACCGGGACGCGCTTGTGAAATTCGTGGAGTCACTATGAAGATCAATACCTTGCGGCGCATGCTGCACGCCAGCCTCTGGCTGACGGCCCTGGCCCCTGCAGTGCTGCCTGCGGTGGCACAAGCGCAGGTACCCGCCGCTGCCCCAGCCTGGCAGCGCAACGCTGTGCCGTTCTACGACACGGTGCATGCCCTGCAAGGCATCTACGGCCACTGGGCCCTGCCACGCGCCAAGGACTTTGACCGCGATGCCCGCGCCCTGGTGCCCGCCGTAGCGGCACTGTGCCAGGCCCCGGCGGCAGACGGCAAAGCGGCGCTCGAATCCGCACGCGCCGCGTGGCAGGCCACGGCCCGCTCGTGGGAGCAGCTCGCCGCCGCGTCCGTCGGCCCGGTCATCGCACGCCGCAGCCAGCGCGCCATCGACTTCACGCCCACGCGCCCCGCATTGATCGAAAAAGCCATCGCCACCCAGCCCCAGGGCGCCAAGGCCTTCGAGCGCATCGGCACGCCCGCCAAGGGCCTGCCCGCGCTGGAATGGCTGCTGTGGACGCGCCCGGCCCAGCCCGGCAGCCCCGCCTGCAGCTACGCCCATGAAGTGGCGCAGGACGTGGCGCGGGAATCCGCTGCACTCGCCAAGGCCTACGCCGACGCGGCGACCACCGACTGGGGCGCCGAGGACGAGCAGGAGGCGTCCACCGCGGCCATCAGCGAATTCGTCAACCAGTGGGTCGGCGGCATCGAACGCCTGCGCTGGGCGCAGATGGACAAGCCGCTGCGCGCGGCTGGATCGGGATCCAGCACCCGCACGCCCGACTACCCCCGCACCGCCAGCGGCACCACGCTGGCGGCCTGGGCGGCCACCTGGAGCGGCCTGCGCAGCGTGACCACCCTGCCCGCCAGCGCCGACATGCCTGCCGCCGGCGAAGCCCTGGTGCCGCTGGAGATGGTCCTGCGCGGCAAGGGCCTGAACCCGCTGGCCGACAAGCTGCGCCAGGCCACCGACAAGGTCGACGCGTCGATGGCCCAGGTGCAGAAGTCGGGCCTGCAAAACAAGGCGACCATCCAGCAGACGGCCAAGGACCTGACGGCGCTGAAGTTTCTGGCTGAGTCCGAAGTGGCGCCCGCGCTGCAGGTGAGCATCGGGTTTTCGGACGCGGACGGTGACTGATCTTCTGCACCGCCGCAGTGCGCTGGCACTGATCGGGGGGTTGGGCGCCTGCGTCATTGCGCCAGGGACTGCCTGCGCCAAACCGGGTGACCACGTGCACTTGGCCGCCGCATGGGAACACCAGGGCAGCTTCCACATCGGTGTGCTGTCCACGCAGGAGGGCGCAGGGCAGGCAATGCAGATACACGCCGCGCTGGAAGTCCCCACGCGCGCCCACGGGCTGTGCGTTCTGCCCGACGGCTCCGTGGTGGCCACCGCGCGCCGGCCCGGTGACTGGCTGGTGCGCTGGCAGCCGGGTAACCACAGCAAGGCCCAGTGGCTGTGGCAGGACGGCGAGCGCTCGTTCAACGGCCACGTGCTGGCCAGCGCCGATGGCCAGCGGCTGCACACCACCGAGACCGATACCGAGACCGGCGCGAGCTTGATCGTGCTGCGCGACGCCCGCACATTCGCCAAACTCGCCGAATGGCCCACCCACGGCATCGACGCGCACGAACTGGTCTGGGACACCCGTGGCGGCAACGGCCACGGCCACAACCCCACGCTGATCGTCGCCAACGGCGGCGTGCCGACCGCCCCCGAGACCGGCCGCGTCAAGCGCGACCTGGGCACCATGGATTCATCGATCGTGCGGCTGGATACCCGCACGGGGCGCCTGCTCGGCCAATGGCGCCTGCCGGACCCGCGCCTGAGCCTGCGCCACCTGGCCTGGAGCCCCGACGGCACCACGCTGGGCATTGCGCTGCAGGCCGAGCACGACGACCCCGCCGCCAAGGACGCCGCCCCCGTGCTGGCCCTGTTCGACGGCACGGCGCTGCGCGTGGTGGCGGCGCCGGAGCACATCACCCAGAGCATTCACGGCTACGGCGGCAGCATGGCCGCCACCCCCGCCGGCTGGGCCGTGAGCTGCCCGCGCGCCCACGGCATCGCCACGTTTTCTCTGCAGGGCGAATGGCAAGGCCTGGTGCCGCTGCCCGAGGTGTGCCCGCTGGCCGTGCGGGGCGGCGCATTGTGGGCCGGTGGGCTGGCAGCCAGCCTGCAGGATGCGCAGGCCGCCGCATCTGTGATGCACCCGCATGGCCAGACCCTGCAAGGCGCGCGGCTGGACAACCACTGGGTCGCTGCCTGATTTTTAGATGAAAACAGGCCCTGGCGCTTGTTGTACAAGCGCTAATAGCTACTAAAAATATAGCAACCGGATTGCCGTCTCTTGGCGGTAGCGCACCGTGTGTTCGCGCGCTTCAGGGCTATCACCGCCCCGTGAACATGAAGTACGCCAGCACGCACACCGCCAGCGCCACGATGAGCTTGGCGATCCACGGCGTGACCAGCCACGCGCCCAGCACCATGGCCAGGCGCCCCCACAGGTGCGGGGATTGCAGCGCATTCGGTTGTTGTGCAACGGGCGGCGCATTCCTGGCTTGTATCGGATAGCCGCAGGAAGGGCAGACCGGCGCCTGAGAGGACACTTCACGACCGCATTCAGGGCAGCGGATGAGGGCCATGGTTTACCTGCCTTCCTTCCTGGGCACGCCGATCAGGATCTGCACGCGCCGGTTGAGCTGCCGGCCTTGCGGATCGTCGCGCCCATCGGGGGTGGTGTTGGGCGCGACCGGCTCGCGCTTGCCCCGGCCTTCCAAGCGCGCCTGGCGTTGGGTGTGCCGCTGCAGCGCACGCGCGACGGCTTCGGCGCGGCGCAGTGACAGCGCGTCGTTGTATGCGTCGGTGCCCTTGCCGTCGGTGTGGCCCAGCACCGTGAGTGGCGCGGTGGCGTAGCTCTTGATGAGCTCGGCAGCCTTGTCCAGCGACGGTGCGGCGTCGGCACGCAGCTCGGCCTTGTCGAAGTCGAACAGCACGTCGGCCGGCAGGTCGATGGAGATCGCCTGCTCCGGGGTCGGCCGGGCCTTTAGCTCGACCAACAGCGCGCGCGTCTGCTCCAGCCGCTCCCTGGGCACCTCGGCCTCGCGCAGGATGGTCTGCGGCCCGGCGCTGCGCTGCAGCGTCGTGTCTTGCGTGCGGCTGGCCAAACTGCCGGAGAGCTCCTGCTTGCGCAGCGTGGTGGCGGGCGCGCCTGACGCGGGCACAAGCCGCGTGGGCACATCGGCAAGTGCCCGGCCGCTGCGCACCACGTCTTGCGCTGCCGCGGGCACCACACATACCAGTGCCGCCAGCGCCAGGCACGCGTCAGCCCACCCGAGCATGCCGACACGCACAGGGCGATCCGCCTGCGTTGGTTGCCGCATCAGCCGCCCTGCAACGGCAGGTCGACCACCAGCCCCGGCGCCACGATGTTGTCGCCCTGGTTGCCGTCGTTGAACACGAGCTTGAGCTTGCGCGCCGAAGGCGCCACGGCGCCCATGAAGACCAGTTGGCCGTCCAGCGTCTCGCCTTCGCGGATGGTGATGTCGCGGTTGTTGTCGGGCCGCTTGATGTGCAGCCGGGCACCGCTTTCGTCCTGCAGGTAGGTGTCGGCCAGGGCTAGCATGGTGGTGTCGGTAATGCGATTGGCGAACGAGATGCTCACGTCGAGCACCGTGGCGTCTGCGCCAATCTCCACGGCTTTGACACGCACCGTAACGCCAGCAGCCGCCACGCCCTGGATGGACAGTGGGACCCGCTTGGGCGCCGCTGCCGCTGCGGGCGCTGCGGCGGGTGGGGGTACGGGCTGCGCTGCAACCGGCGGTGTGGTCGCAGGGGTGGCCGCGGGCGCAGCGGAGGGCGCTTCGGGCGGGCGCTCCTTGCATCCCGCCAGCAAAAGGGCTGCCGTGGCCACGGCCAGGGCTGCGCCCTTGCGCCGAACGGGCCATGCCAGGCGGGGTGAAGTCAAGGTGTGTGATGTGTCCGACGGAATTTTCATGGTGTTCTTAGCAATGCTCTTGCAGTGGTCGGGTGGAAGGAGGTGGCGGGCGCCGCGCTCAGCGGATGCGGATGCTGTTGGTCTGGCCCGTGGCGCCATGGCCCTGCGGCGGCGGCTCGGCACGCGCCGGGCAATCACTGGTTCGCACATCGCTGGCATTGCGCCCCTGCACGATGACCGTGCGACCGTCCAGGCGCGCGCCCGATACGTCCACGCTGTTTACCGATGCCGTGCCATCCGCAGCGCAGCGTGTGCCGGACGCGGTATTGCCCGACACCTCGATGCGATTGCCCGTGGAGGCACCGCTGGCAGCACTGCCGGAAGGCTGCGCCGGTGCTGCAGGCCGTGGCACAGGGTTCGCGCGGCTCTTGCGGGGAGCCTCCACCGGCTCCACACCCACCGGCCCGATGGGCCCGACCGGTCCCACCGGCCCCACGGGGCCCGCAGCACGGGCCGCAGTGCTTGCCAGCAGGAGCGCGAACAACACCACAGCACCACAGCGCGATGCCCGGGCCACCGCATCCGCGCAGCTCCAGACCAGCCGGTGGAACAATGGAGCGCCGTTCATAGTGTGAGACTTGGGCATCAGGGCGGGGCCTTGCCGGGCGTCCCGGGGAAAGTGCTGCTGGGCACCGCCGCAGGTGCTGGCACACCCGAGGGCGTGCGGGGCACCGCCGACATGCCCGGCAAGCCCGAGCCCGGCCGAACGGCCCCGGCTGCTGCGGGCCGCAAATCGCCGCCTTTGTCTGTGCCATCGCCGGCGGCCTGGCGCTGAATGCGCGCTTCCAGCTCCGACGCAAAACGCTCGGCCAGCGCCACCTCTTCCACGGCCATCTCAGCGCCAAGTTCATTGATCACCGACAGCACATTGCGGTGCGTGCCGGTGTCGGGCTGCGCCATGCGCTCCAGCAGGCGTGCGTAGCCCAAGGCCCGCACGTTGTCTTTGGGCACACCCTGGCCCTTGCGGTTCATCTCTGTCAAACGCTGCATCGCGCGGGGGTCTCCGCGCACGGCGGCCAGCAGGTACCAGCGGTAGGCCTGCCCCATGTCGCCCAGGCCGGACCGGGGGTTTTGGTAGGCATCGCCCACGAACGACAGCAGCTGCGGGTTTTGCGTGTTCAGGGCTTCCCGTTTCAAGCGCTCCAGCTCGTTGCGGTAGATCGGCCCCTGGCAACCCAGCTCGGCCACGCCACGCTCCAGCGCCTCGTTGCAGGATTCCAGAAAGCGTGCACCCGCCGTGGCGCCCGGCGCCGCCTGCTGTGCCGGGGCGGGCCCGGCTGACGGCGTTGGGGGACCGGCTGGCGGCAACTGCGCAAAAGCGGGTGCGTGCAAGGCAACGCCCATCACCAACCAGGGCGCCCAGCGGTAAAGCATGCTGGCGCCACGCATCATGTGCCAGCCTTCGCGCCCGCTGGCGCCGCACCGCCCGGAGCGGGGGCCGCACCAGCCAACGCGGGGTTCTGCGCCGTGTCCCAGGCCATGGGCACGCCAAAGAACAGGGGCTCAAAGCCTTGCCAGGTCATCACGTCCACCGGGCCCAGTGCGGCGTACCGCTGTGCGTACACCTTCTCCAGCGCCTGCCGGGTCTCGGCGTCGTATTTCTGGGTGACCTGCACCGGCTCGCCGTACTTGCGCAGCGTGACCTGGATCAACCCGAGCTTGAGTTCGGGCGTCAAAGCGTTGTAGCCCGCGCGCATGTTCTCCACCACCACCGGGTCGGGAGTGCCGTTGGGGATGCAGCGCCAATACGGCGTGTTGGTGGCCTTGCCAACCAGCTCCAGCACACTCAGGTCCACCAGCGTGCGGATGGCCGAGTGGCGCCCCTGCAAGTATTTGCCTTCGAGCTTGAAGCCGAAGGCATCGCCGTAAAAGCCCAGGCTGGCGTTGTCTTCCGAGCTGAAATTGAGCACCTTGACCACGTTGGAGGCCTGCACCTGCGGCACCATCTGCTGCGTGGCAAAGCTCACCAGGTTCAAGTCCAGCGCCAGGGCCGAATAGATGGCCGTGCGCTTGATGTCGCCACCCAGCGTGACCTTGCCATTGCCCTTGCCAAACTCGATACCCGCCGAATTCACACGCCCCGCACCCGCAATGGCACGGTCAAACTCCGTGAGCGCGCCGGTGATCAGGAAGTCGGGCATGGTCACACCGAACTTGGCGCCCAGCTGCGCTTGCGACACCAGGTAGTCCGGGTGGTAAGGCACATAGACCACGCGCGCACCAATGCGGTTGACGGCCGTGCGCACCATTTCCGTGATGTCTCCGGGAATCTCGGCGCCCACCAACGGGCTCGACAGGTTGGTGGCATCCAGGATGCTGCGCGTCTGCATGTAGATGACAGGGTCGCCCTCCTTGTAGATGTCGAGCATGCGACCGAAGCGGCCCAACGCCAGCGCATAGGGGCTCAGGTTGGTCACCGGCAGCAGCTTGTCCGCCTCACGGTCTTGCAGCAGTGTGTTGGCGTCCTTGAGCGCGTTCTCGGTGGATGCACAACCGGCCAGGGTGGCCACCGCCAGCGCCAGCGCTCCCCATCGCAATGTTCTTTTCATCATGGTTCTTTGTTGTCGTGGTGGTATCAAAAGCCCCGCTCTCTCGGGGCTGCAAAAGCTGTAGATGCGCTGTTGCGGTTCAACGCCGCGAGTTGAGGACCGTGATGTTCTCCACGCCCTTTCCTTCCACATAGAGCGTCACGTTGCCGTTCACATTGCCCTGGATCACGGGGCTGGCAATGCGCAGCGTGCCGTCCGCACCCCGCTGTATGTCGGAGTACGTGGAACGGATCACGATGTTTTTCTGCCCCTCGGGCAGCTTCAGCGTGCCGTCCGGCTGGACCAGGGCACTTTGGTCCACCAGGGTGTTCTGCGAAATCGCACGGTTCACGCGCGCTTTGGCGCTGACCGATGGATAGACCCCATCGTTGAGCCGCACGCCACTCTGGGCCATGTCCTTGTAGGCGCCCAGCTGCTCGCCGTAGTTCACCATTTGGGCCTGTACGCCCGCGCCTAGCAGCGCCAGCGCCCCAGCCCCCACGCACACTCCAAGCGTGCGCAGTGCGCGCCCCGAGGAAGTTCTGTTCAGATATTTCATTGCCACTCCTTCGTCCACAGAAAACCAAAAAAAGGGCGCCATTGCGCGGCCGCCGAATAGCCTCTACATGCTCAGAATATTCACGGCAGGCAACACCGTGACAGACTGGTTCACCACGCCCGTGGAAGGGATGGTGTACGTGTAGCCAGGGTTCGCGGCAAACGGGGTATTGCCCGCCACACCCACAATGCCGGTAATGGCGCCGCCCACGTTGCGCACGCTGCCGGACGTCATGCCTGCTGCAGCGGCCGACATGTTTCCAACGATGGTCACCGCGCCCGTGATGACGCCCTGGTTGACCACCGAGTTGGACACGCCACCCATCGCTGCTTGCCCCTGGTTGCCGGCGATCACGACCGTACCCGCCATCACGCCGTGGTTCACGAGCGAGTTGACCGTGCCACCCATGGTGGCGCCGCCCCGGTTGCCTGCAATCAGCACCCGGCCCGAGAGCTGGCCCCGGTTGTCCACGCTGTTGACAGTGCCACCGCCCGTGGCGTTGCCCTGGTTGCCCAGCACCGCAACTTGCGCACCGGCCATGCTGCCGCTGTTGTTCACACCGTTGACCAGGCCACCGCCACTGGCCCGGCCGGTGTTGCCCGCGATCAGGACCTGGCTGCCCTTGATGGAGCCCGAGCCTGTGACGCTGTTGACCTTGCTGCTGCCACCCTGCGCACTGGCCTGGTTGCCCAGGATGGTGATGTTGGAGCCGGTGATGCTGCCCTCGGCGCGCACGCTGTTGGCCAGCCCGCCGGTGGCCGAGCCCGCATTGCCAATGATGGTGATCTGGCTGCCCGTGACGCGGCCACCGCCCACCACGCTGTTGATGGCCCCGCCATCGCGCGCCGAGCCCTGGTTGCCCAGGATGGTGATGCTGCCGCCCTGCAATGTGCCCGCGATGTCCACGCTGTTGGCCACCCCCTGCTGTGCCGAGCCTTGGTTGGCGGCCACGGTGACCGACGAACCGGCGAGGCGCCCCCGGCCCTGCACACGCACGCTGTTGGCCAGCCCATCCTGGCCTGCTGCGCGTGCGCTGCCCTGGTTGGCCACCACTTGCACTGAGCTGCCCTGCAGCGTGCCATCAGCCTGCACACTGTTGGCCAACGCTGTGCTGCCCTGGTCGGCCTGGGTGGACACAGCCGTGTTGCCCGCCAATAGCGCCTGCACACCATCCACACGCCCACCGGCGCCTTGCGAAAAGCTGTTGGCTGCCGCCAGGCCCTCGGTGGCCTGCACGCGCCCCGCCGAGTTGCCCGTCAGCTGCAGGCTGGCCGCACGCAAGGTTCCAAGCACCTGGACCGCGTTGGCATTGGCCTGGCCCACGCCTTTGCCAAAGGCCACAAAACCACCCACGGTACCCTCACGCCCCTCGCTGCGCACATTGGCTGCGGTGTTGCCAGCGAGCGTCAGGGTGCTGCTGTCCACGCGGCCCTGGGCGTTGACTGACAGCGCGTTGGCGTTGATGCGGCCACCGTCGGCGTTCAATTGCCGCGCCGTGTTGCCGACCACCTGCACGGTGCTCTGGGCCAGCGCCGTGGCACCGGAACCATCCATGTAGAGCCCGTTGGCGATCAGCACCCCATTGGATTTGGCCCCCAGGCCCAGCGCCTGTGCGCCACTGCCAGCGGCGCGGATGTCCTCGCCGGTGTTGCCCACGATGACCACAGGGCTGCCCTGCACCCGTGCGCCACGGTAGGCCGACAGTGCATTGACCAGGGCGGTGCCTCCAGGCGCGTGTACACCGCGCGCGGTGTTCCCGGCGATCAACCAGGGGGACGAGGCATCCACCAGCGCCCCATCGTGCAGCACCAGGGCGTTGGCGGCAGCCCGGGCGCGGCTTTCGCGCCCGGCCAGACCGCCCGCACCCGACACCGAATCCGCAGCAGTGGTCATGTCCGTGGCGACATTGCCCGTAACAACACCTGCCGCCGAAAGCCGCGAGGGCGCGCCCGCACCGTTTTCGAGGGAAATGCTGTTGGCCAGCAGCGCGCCGCCGCGTGCATTCAGGCGCGACGCGGTATTGCCCGCCAGGGTCAGTGTCTGGGCATCCAGCTGCGAACCCGTGACCGCCAGCGTGTTCGCCAGCGCGGCCGACTGCTGGCTGGCCGAAAACAAAAGGCCTCCGCCAGCCTGCGCCGCATAGCCAGTGGACTGCACCCCATCGGCGCGGTTGCCCGCCAGGGTCAGGGCGGTGTCCTGCACACGCCCCTCGCTCACCATGGCCGTGTTGGCCGCCGCCAGGCCACCCGAGCCGGTGATCGACTGGCCCTGGTTGCCGCTGAGGGTGATGGCAGCCCGCTCCAGCGTGGACTGGTGGTCCGCCACCACGGTGTTGGCCAGGGCGCGTCCATTGCGTTCCAGGGCACCTACCAGGCCACCGCCAATGGTGCCCGAGCCCCCAGCCGTCCGCACCCTGTCGGCCACGTTGCCTGCCAGCAGCACGTTGCCACCGCGCACTGTCGCGTTGTCCAGCCAGAGACTGTTGGCTCCTGCGCCACCCCCGGTCGCAACCACATCGCGGGCCTGGTTGCCACTGAGGCGGTGCACAGGCCCTTCAGCCAGTTCGCCCCGGGTCACGGAGATGGTGTTGGCCAGGGCCGAGGCAGACACCCGCACATCGGCCAACGCCCCGCTGAGGATGGAGCCTTCGCCGCCCCAGGCTTGCACGTTGCGTGCGGTATTGCCCGATACGCCCGCCTGGTACCCGGCCGAACCCGCAAGTTTGTGCTCGGAGAAGCTGATGCTGTTGGCCAGGGCGCTGCCACCCGTTGCGATGACCTGGGCCGCCTCGTTGCCCGCCAGGGTGAGTTGGGCATTCTTCAGTTCACTCGACGCCAGGGTGACCGCGTTGGCAGCGGCCACCCCCGTCAGATCGACCTGGGCAATGGTGCCACGCCCCACGCCCGCACTACCGCCGCCTGCTCGCACATCTTCTGCACGGTTTGCGGTGTGCAGGACGCGAGTGTCCACCAAGACCGAGCGGGCCGCTGTGAGGGCATTGGCGAGCGCAGATCCGCCGATGGAGGTGACACGCCGGGCCTCGTTGCCAGCGAGCGCCACCTCGGAATTGCGCACCTCGGTCGCATCCAGCAGCACGCTGTTGGCCGTGGCGCGGCCGGGCATCTGCAGCGACCCGGTGCCCAGCAGCACCTCGGATTTGGCACCGAAAGCGGCCACATCGGCGGCGCGGTTGCCCTGCACCAGCAAGCGGCTCGCGGTGAGCGGCTTCGTGCCTGTGGCGCTCGCGGCCAGCACCATGTTGGCCGTGGCGGCACCACCCAGGGCGTGCACAAAACCCGTCACCTGGTTGCCCAGCACCTGCACCTGCGATTGGCGCACATCCACTGCCGCCAAGCCAATGCCATTGGCCTGCGCGGTGCCGGCCAGATCAACACGCATCCCGGCATTGGCGAGGGCCGAGCCCTTGCCACCAGTCGACACCACGGGGCCCGTGGACCGGTTTCCGTGCACCTGGATCTGGCTGCCCGCATCCACCTGTGTGCCGGCGCTGTTCTTGTGCCACCCCACGCCAGCCAGCATGGACTCCTGAGCCCCCACACGCATCGGCGCCAGGGCCACGGAAATGCCGACCAGCCATAGCGCGGCCGCTTCATGCGGTTGCGTCTTGCGCGTTGTGTGCACTCACAGCTCCCAGTTTTCGACGAACAGACTTTGGATGGAAAGGCAGCCGTGTGGACCCCGCAAGGGCCAGGCGGCAAGGCGGCCCGCCGGGGGGCACAGGGCTTAGTTGATATTGATGCTGTTGACGTTGGCCGTGCCGCCAATGGCCTTGATGTCGGTGGCTTCGTTGCCGCTCACGGTCAGTTCCGAATTGCGGATCTTGGAGCCCGTGATGTTGATGCTGTTGACGTTGGCCACGCCTTCCATGGACACCTCGGCCACCTTGATGCCCGCCTTGCCGCCGCCCGCGATCACGTTGGTGGCTTTGTTGCCGGTGACGGAGATCTTGCTGTTGGTCACCTCGGAGCCCGCCGAGCCCTTGCCCGAGATCAAGCCCGGAATGGCGACGTTGCCGCTCTGGGCGAAAGCCGCGCTGCAGGTGAAGGCCAGCGTAGCAAGGGTGGTAATGGCAAGTTTGCGCATATCAATAATCCTTCCATGGGTTAAAAATTAATCGACGAGCAGCCTCTTGCGGCCTGCGAACGAATTGTTGATGGGTGTATCCACGCACCCAGTAAAGAAATGTAGGCAGCAGTCCTGGCGGGCCTCTGTCCAGTTATCCACAATCTCGGACAAGCCGCCACGCCCTGTGTTGCCTGTAAAAATAAGGCAAGTAGGACAAGCACTTACATCAGGGCCTGCCAAATCCCCACAGCCAGACCACCAAACCAACCGCACGAGATTGCGTAAAAAACTCAACATGCACTTACACTTAAAATCATTATGAAACCCTGAATAACATTCAGAAATCCTTGTCTACTGGAAAATATAAAAATTCCATCCATTAAATTGTCATAAATATGAAATTAATTATCTTTCGTGGCTTTTTGTATATGGGTGCGGCAGGCGCCTTGCTCGGGTGCAACCCCTCATCCGCGCCAGAAACCCTGGGCGCAGTTCGCTACCCGACCGATGCGCAAATTGCGTCGGCCCTGGAAGCGCAGTTCGCCAGCGACCGCCACAGCGCCGCCGCGCGCGACCTGATCCGGACATTGGGGGGTGACAAGGGCAAGCTGCGCTACCAGATCCACCAGGTGATCTACCGGCAAGGCGCCTACGAGGCGCGCTACGACGCCGTGCTGGTGATGGGGCAACCGGGCATACAAAGCCTCCAGGCCCTGTATGCCAGCATGATTCCCGAGGCCGAGCGCACCAAGCTGCCGCAGGCCACCCTGGAGGTCTATGAGACCTGGCTGAAGCAGCAGGCCGCTTCCCTCCAAAAAACCTCAGCACCCCAGGCACAGGCGCTGGTGAGCACCCTGGACCTGCTCGGCAAGTGCTACCGCGACAAGGAGGCCGGTGCCGAAGTCACGGTCATGCAGGGGCTGGGGGCACTGATCTCCCCCGAGCGCAAAGGCTTGGTGGCCGAAAAGCTGGCGCTGCCGGACACCACGGCGCACTGCCTGCCGGCTTAAGTCGCCTGGTTAGTTCGCGCTGTGCGCTCGCGCAGCGCAGACAGGATGTACTGCGCCGCTTCGCCCACGCTGCAGCGCGCTGTGTCCACCACGAGTCGCTCCTGATCCCAGCGCATGTAGTCATGCTGCAGCACGGCCTGCCAAGTGGGCCCCACCAGCCCAGGGACACCAATGGCCCGTGTTTCCACGCGCCGCTGGTGCTCTGCGGCGTCCGAGCAGATCACTTCCACCTCCAGCACGGGCACCTGGGCGTCGCGCGCCACGGCGCGCCAGGCCTCGCGCGTCACCGGCAGCGGGTTGACGCAGTCCGCCAGCACCGGCATGCCCTGCGCAAGCTGGGTGCGCGCCAACGCGCAGGCCACCCGGTAGCCGGCCGCGCCCACATCCCCGGCGACGAGCACGCCGGAATCCCGCAGCGCCTGCTCGATGGTGTCGATGCGCAGGTACACCGCAGGCCAGAGCGCCAGCAACGCACGGGCGACCGTGCTCTTGCCCACGCCGGGCAGCCCGCCCAGCACCACCAGGATCGGCGCAGAAGCAGGCGCGGTGGCTGCGCTCAATCCACCACCGTCAACTTGGCCACCGACAACGCCAGCCACTTGGTGCCGTGGCGCGGGAAGTTGACCTGCGCACGCGCGTCGTCGCCCGTGCCTTCGATGGCCAGCACCTTGCCTTCGCCGAACTTGGTGTGGAACACGTTGATGCCTGCGCGCAGGCCGTGGGAGGGCGCGGTCTTCTGCACGGGCACGGGCGGGCTGGCAAACGTCTCGGATTTGAAGCCAAATTGGCCTCTAGCGCTTGATGGATAAGCGCTAGAAGCTCCTGAATTAGGAGCAAACGAACCAAACCCCTGCTGCTTGGGCGTGATCCACTTGAGCGCGGCTTCCGGCAGCTCGTCAAAGAAGCGGCTCTTGATGTTGTAGCGCGTCTGGCCGTGCAGCATGCGCGTTTGCGAGTGGCTCAGGTACAGGCGCTTGCGGGCGCGGGTGATGGCCACATACATCAGTCGGCGCTCTTCCTCCAGGCCATCGCGCTCGCTGGCGGAGTTTTCGTGGGGGAACAGGCCCTCTTCCATGCCGCCGATAAACACACCGTCAAACTCCAGCCCTTTGCTGGCGTGCACGGTCATCAGTTGCACGGCGTCTTGCCCGGCCTGGGCCTGGTTGTCGCCCGCCTCCAGCGCCGCGTGGGTCAGGAAGGCCGCCAGGGGCGAGAGGGTTTCGCCCGTGTCGGCATCCACGATGCCCGGCACTGCGGGCCTGAGCGGCTCATCCAGCACCGGCGCGTTGGGGTCCAGCCCCTGGCTCACCGCGCTTTGCGTGAGCGGTGTGCCGTGCTCGTCCAGCGGCAGGGCCACGGCATCGCGGCCAAAGCCCTCTTGGGTGACAAAACTCTCGGCGGCGTTGACCAGTTCCTGCAAGTTCTCGATGCGGTCGGCGCCTTCCTTTTCGGTGCGGAAGTGCTCCACCAAGCCCGTGGATTCGAGCATCTGCTCGATGATGCCGCGCAGGTTCAGGCCCTGGGTCTGCTCGCGCAGCACATCCACCATGGCGACAAACGCGCCCAGGTTGGCGCCCGCCTTGCCGGGCACGGCGCTCACCGCATCGTGCAGCGAGCAACCGGCGGCGCGGGCGGCGTCCTGCAGCACCTCGATGCTGCGCGCGCCGATGCCACGCGGTGGAAAGTTGACGACCCGCGTGAAGCTGGTGTCGTCGTGCGGGTTCTCCAGCAGGCGCAGGTAGGCCAGCGCATGCTTGATTTCGGCGCGCTCGAAGAAGCGCAGGCCGCCGTACACACGGTAGGGCACGCTGGCATTGAATAGGGCCGATTCGATCACACGGCTTTGCGCGTTGCTGCGGTAGAGCACGGCGATTTCCTTGCGCTCAAAGCCGTCGTTGCGCACCAGCTGCTTGATCTCATCGACCATCCACTGCGCCTCGGCCAGGTCGGAACTGGCCTCGTACACGCGCACGGGCTCGCCCGCGCCCTGCGTGGTGCGCAGGTTCTTGCCCAGGCGGCGGCTGTTGTGGCTGATGAGGTGGTTGGCCGAGTCGAGGATGTTGCTGTAGCTGCGGTAGTTCTGCTCCAGCTTGATCTGGCGCTGCACATCGAACTCGCGCACGAAGTCGGTCATGTTGCCCACGCGCGCACCGCGAAACGCGTAGATGCTCTGGTCGTCGTCGCCCACGGCAATCACACTGCCACGGGCTTCAAAGCGCCCGCCCACCTCGTTGCCCGCCAGTTGCTTGAGCCAGGCGTACTGCAGCTTGTTGGTGTCCTGGAACTCGTCGACCAGGATGTGCGCAAAGCGGCGCTGGTAGTGCTCGCGGATGGGGTCGTTGTCGCGCAACAGTTCGTAGCTGCGCAGCATCAGCTCGCCAAAGTCCACCACGCCTTCGCGCTGGCATTGTTCTTCGTAGAGCTGGTAGATCTCGACCTTTCTGCGTGCATCGCTGTCATTCGTCTGCACGTCGCCGGGACGCAGGCCTTCTTCCTTGCAGTTGGCGATGAAATAGGACAGCTGTTTGGGCGGAAAACGCTCGTCGTCCACGTTGTGCTGCTTGCACAGGCGCTTGATGGCCGAGAGCTGATCCTGCGTATCCAGAATTTGAAACGACTGCGACAGGCCGGCCGCCTTGTGGTGCGCGCGCAAGAGCCGGTTGCACAGGCCGTGGAAGGTGCCGATCCACATGCCACGCACGTTCACCGGCAGCATGGCCGACAGGCGGGCCACCATTTCCTTGGCAGCCTTGTTCGTGAAAGTGACGGCCAGAATGCCGCCGGGCGTGGCATAGCCGTTTTGCAACAGCCAGGCAATGCGGGTGGTGAGCACACGCGTCTTGCCCGAGCCCGCCCCCGCCAGGATGAGCGCGTGGCCTGCGGGCAGCGTGACGGCAGCCAGTTGCTCGTCGTTCAGGTTGGCCAGGAGGGGCGATGCAGCCGAGGCCGCAGCAGCGTGTGGGGGCACCAGGGCTTCGGGTGCACCCGGGAACGGGTCTTGTGGGAACATGCGGCCATTGTAGAAAGCGCCCCGGCGCCCTCCCCTGGAGCCCATGAAAAACATTGCCCGCACCCTGGCCAGCCTTCTGGCCCTTGCACTGACCCATGCACCTTCTGCGCTGGCCCAGGCCAGTTGCAGCAGTGACGGTACCCCACAGCCCGTGGCCATTTTCGAGCGTTTCATCAGCGCCGACTGCGAAGCCTGCTGGAGCGATGCGGCCACCCCCGCGCCCTCTGCCACGGCGGGCGTGGCGGTCCTGGACTGGATCGTGCCGGGCAAGGCCGGCGACGACGCGCCCCTGTCGGCCGCCGCCACCAGCGACGCCCTGGCCCGCCTGCAGGCCCTGGACCGCAAGCCCCCTGTCGCCACCGATGTGCACACTGCTGCGATCGAAGCGACCATGCCCGCCCGCCTGCGCGTGGCCCATGGCATGCCGTTCAACGACTACCTGGGCACGGCCATCGCGTTCACGCCCGTGCAACGGGCTGCACAGCGCACCGGCGCGGCGCCCGCAGCCATGGACTTCTACCTGCTGCTTGTCGAATCCGTGCCTGCAGGCACCGAAGGCACGAAAGTGGCACGAAATATGGTTCGAAACATGCTCCATGGCACGTGGGAGATGCGCAATGAGCTATCAAAATCAGAGCAAATGAAATGGATGGAAACCCGGTCCATGCGCATCCCGGAAGGCGCACAGGCCGAGCGGCTGCGCATGGTGGGCTGGGTGCAGGATGCCCAGGGCCGCGTCATTGCGGCTGCGCAGTCCACTTGCAGGTGACGCCGGTGATACCGGTCATACCCGCACCGTTATAGGGTCTGCCAGGCAGGCGGGTAGAATCAATCACCGGGCCCAAGTTTCTTGACGCCCGGTTTTTTGTGCCCGCGCAATCTGCGGGGTTCGGAGCTGGCTACCACGCCAGTGCCCACAAAGCCGGTCCCAAGCCAAGCGCCCACGCCCGTGAAATCCTTCGCGGGCGACCTTTTCAAAGGAGCTTGGAATCTCATGGAAATCTTCGACTACGACAACGTCCTGCTGCTGCCCCGCAAATGCCGCGTGGAAAGCCGTTCGGAATGCGACGCCAGCGTGGAGCTGGGCGGACGCTCGTTCCGCATCCCCGTGGTGCCGGCCAACATGAAAACGGTGGTGGACGAAAAGATCTGCACCTGGATGGCCCAGAACGGCTACTTCTACGTCATGCACCGGTTTGACCTGGACAACCTCCAGTTCGTCAAGGATATGCATGCCAAGGGCTGCTACGCCTCGATCTCGCTCGGCGTCAAACAACCCGACTACGACACCGTGGACCAGTTGGTGGCCGAAGGCATCACGCCCGAATACATCACCATCGACATCGCCCACGGCCATGCCGACAGCGTGAAGAACATGATCGGCTACCTCAAGGCCAAGCTGCCCAAGGCCTTTGTGATTGCCGGCAACGTGGCCACGCCCGAGGCCATCATCGACCTGGAGAACTGGGGCGCGGACGCCACCAAGGTGGGCGTGGGCCCGGGCAAGGTGTGCATCACCAAGCTCAAGACCGGCTTTGGCACGGGCGGCTGGCAGCTTTCGGCCCTCAAGTGGTGCGCCCGTGTGGCGACCAAGCCCATCATTGCCGATGGTGGCATCCGCAGCCACGGCGACATCGCCAAGAGCATCCGTTTTGGCGCCAGCATGGTGATGATCGGCTCGCTGTTCGCAGGCCATGAAGAGTCCCCGGGCAAGACGGTGGAAGTCGATGGTGCGCTTTTCAAGGAGTACTACGGCTCTGCCAGCGACTTCAACAAGGGCGAATACAAACACGTCGAGGGCAAGCGCATCCTCGAACCCGTCAAGGGCCCGCTGGCCGGCACGCTGGTAGAGATGGAGCAGGACGTGCAAAGCTCCATCAGCTATGCCGGCGGCAAGAAGCTGATGGACATCCGCAAGGTGAACTACGTGATCCTGGGCGGCGACAACGCGGGCGAACACCTGTTGATGTAACTCGGTGCCAGTGGCCTGCTATGCAGGCCCTGCGTCAGGATCGCAGCAGGTTTTGCGCCATGTGGTGCAGGTCATGCCCCGGCCTGGCCAAGGCGTCCACGATGCTGAAGTGGTGCAGGCCGGGCAAGCTCACGCTACGGGGCACGAAGTGGCTGCCCCAGGCGTCTTGCATCAATTGGTTCTGCCGCAGGAACTCGGGGCTTTCATCCGCACCCACGGCGCAATGGAGCGTGCCGGTGGCGGGCTCCAGCAGGCGGGCAGGGCTGTATTGCAGCACCTGCTGTTCCGTCAGGTTCAGCACCGACTGGTACATGGGCGTGTACATGATCGGTTCCAGATCATGCACGCCCGAAATCGACAGCGCATTGCGCACCAGCCCGTCGGGCAGACCGTCGCCGATCAGGGGCCACACGCTGGTGAGCATCATGGCCGCCAGTTGGCCGCCCGCCGAATGCCCGGCCACCGTGACGCGCCGTGGATCCCCACCATGGCTGGCAATGTGGCGCCACACCCATTCCAGCGCCTTTTCCATCTGCCGCACGATATGGGGAATGGTGACAGGCGCCTCGGGCGTGCCGGGGCACAGCGCGTAGTTCACGACCACCACACAAAAGCCCGCCTGCGTAAAGGGAGGTGCAATGAACGAGTGGTCTGACTTGTCGAGCGAGCGCCAGTACCCGCCGTGGATGAACACCAGCACAGGCACGCCAAGGTCCGAGGCCCGCGCAGAGGGGAAAATATCCAGCACCTCCCCAGTGCCGGTGCCATACGGCACATCCAGCACACAAGGCTGGCTCGCACGCACTTGGGCAGAATCCCCGGCCCAGCGCTGCAGGTAGTCCATGTGGTCGGGCACCAGGGCGCGGTTGTTGTACATGCGCTCCAGCCAGGCGGGGTCGTGCAAGGGCAGGCTCATGGGTAAAGTCTCCTGTGGCTGTGCGGGATCATCATTCCAATCCCGCCATGCTGCAAGCTCCGTGACAGGGTGATGCACCAAAAAGGCACATGATGCACAAAGAGACAACGATCCTGGATGAATGACGCCATGACCACCACCCCGCTTCGCATTGCAGTCCTTGGCATCGGCATGATGGGCCACCCCATTGCACGCCGCTTGAAGGACGCCGGCCATCAGGTGCATGCATGGAACCGCACCCGCGCCAAGGCAGAGCCCCTGACAGCATTGGGCATCGCCGTCCACACCACCCCCGCCGAAGCAGTCCAGAACGCCGATGTAGTGATCAGCCTGCTGGAAAACGGCCCCGTTGTGGGGCAAGTCCTCTTTGATGCGGGAACCGCCAAGGCCATGCGCAAAGGTGCCCTGTTCATCGACATGGCCTCCATCCAGCCTCGTGAGGCGCGCGACCACGCTGCGCGCCTGGGCGAGATGGGCCTGGCCCACCTGGATGCACCCGTGTCGGGCGGCACCGTGGGGGCAGAAAATGGCACGCTCGCCATCCTGGTCGGCGGGCGCCCCGAAGACTTTGCACAGGCCGAGCCCGTGTTTTCCGCCTGCGGCCGCGCCACCCATGTGGGCCCACACGGCGCTGGCCAGCTCACCAAGCTGGCCAACCAGATGATCGTGGGCATCACCATCGGTGCGGTGGCCGAGGCCTTGCTGTTTGCCGCCAAGGGTGGGGCCGACATGGCCAAAGTGCGCGAAGCGATTCAGGGCGGCTTTGCCGACAGCCGCATCCTGCAGCTGCATGGCCAGCGCATGGTCGAGCGTGACTTCGCCCCCCGCGGCCGCATGGCCGTGCAGCTCAAGGACATGCGCAACGCCCTGGCGACGGCGGGCGAGATCGGCTTCGACGCCCCCATCACCGCCCTGTTCGAGACCCTGTATGCCGAAGGCGTAGACCACGGCCTGGGCGAGCTGGACCACAGCGGCCTTTTTGTCGAACTGGCAAGCCGCAATGCCATGCAATAATTTTGTGGACCGCTTGCCAAGCCACAAAAAACTAGTGCATAATTCGAGGCTCTGCAGCAATGCGGACAGATCAACGAAAAGTTTGGGTTCTTAGCTCAGTTGGTAGAGCAGCGGACTCTTAATCCGTAGGTCGAGTGTTCGAGTCACTCAGGACCCACCAAACAAAAGCCGCAAGGCTAAAGAAGCCGCAGCTATCAGAACAATAGCGGCGGCTTTTTTTCGTCACATATTTCGTCCCTTTTCCAGAAATTTCTTCGGCGTCCACAGTTACCGTGGTCCATTGGCGCACACTCTGCCCGAACAGATGCTCTGTGCTCCTCAGGCAGAATTCGGCCAGAAGCGGTCGCACGGACGTCTCAAGGCTCACTTTTGCTCAGCACAAATTTATAGAAGTGTTCCGCAACGAGCAGCGCAACAAGAAACGTTGGAACCGTGAGGAGTGCGGCCCATAGGACCGAGTCCAACAGTAAGTAAGGGATGGAGCAAATAGCCACTATCAGTAGATAGCTGCTCAACCGAATAAACTTTTGCGTCATGTGCCTGAGTCCTGAAAATTACCCAGTTGTCTGGTATTTCAAAAATGACACCAGATCTACGATGACACTTTATCTGGAGATGGTTCCTGAGGAGGTGGTACTCGAAATCGGCGATGAAGTTGAGCTTCTTGCTCGACCCTCGGAAGGTTTGCTTCCTCTAGACATAGCTGTTGTCGAGGGAGGCTTCCAAGTACACGCATACAAGGAATGGGACCCACACTGGCATGTCAGGTTCAATGGGCAGGTGATCAAAGTCAAGAACTCGACGCGCCTTGCAGACTACCGGTGAAGCGAGTCCTGCAAGGTCCGCTTTGGGCCCAAAGGCGACTGTGGGCATCGCATCCCAAAGCCGTCGTTGATTCAAAACCCGCCTAAGCGCAGCTTCTTTTCGGGCAAACTTTGTACAAATTTCCCCGAATCGGGCGGCACTTTTCGCAGCCGCCGGTAGATGCGTAACGTGAGGCCTTCACATGTCAAATCAGGTGCGACAGTTCGCGGACGCTGCAGAGGAATTCTGCTCTTGGGCGGAAGCAAACCCGGAGGACCAAAGGAACCAGGTCCTTACTGCTTTACAGCATCTGTCGAATCTCTATCGACTCGCACTAGCCTTACCAGAATTGTTCGGCGAGCAGGACTCGCGCGATATTTCGCATGAGGAATGGAAGCAGGTCTTTGTCCGCTTCGGCTCGTTGCCATTCAACTACTATTCTCAATCTGTTCCACAGGAAGTGCCTGGGGAATCGTCGCTCGCCGATCTAGCGGATGATCTTGCTGACATATGGCGTGATTTGAAGAGTGGGCTCTTGTTGTTCCAATCCGGGTATGCTGAAGCAGCCTGCTGGAAATGGCGAGGAAGCTTCTGGAGCCATTGGGGTGAACATGCAAGTGGGGCGCTTTATGCCTTGCATAGCTGGCACAGTCGGCAAGAAGGCGCAGCCATTCCGTGACCATTTCTGGTGTGCCGAAGGCCAGGGTGATTAGTCAAGCCGACGCGACCAGCTTCGCTTGTGAGTGCAGTACGGGCTACGCAACCCGGTGCGGCTAACGTCGCTGCTGAGAGTCCGCTTTCATTGGCCGTAGTCGGCTGCTCCTGGCCGAGAACGGTCAGCGGCCCGAGCTGTAACCTCACATATACAGTACTGTACCGGCAGATTACCAAAGATAAATCAACGCCTCCAGATTGAAAAGTATGTGACACCCAGGAGCCAGAAAGCTAGGAACGGCGCGGCATAGCGGCCTGAATACCCGGGGGCCTCTTAATCCGTAGGTCGAGTGTTCGAGTCACTCAGGACCCACCAAACGAAAGCCGCAAGGCGCATAAAGCCGGTGCTACTTCAACGTAGCGTCGGCTTTTTTGTTTTTCTGGCTACCGTGTGAGGCAGAGTGAATCGCCTCTGCAACCTCTCACCGGATTCAGACTCCGCCAAATGCAAAGGTCAGGGGCAAGGGTCAGGGCCTGATACCGAGTCGGCTCACCAATGTGCGCAGCGGCGCCGTGATCCGCCAGGATAGGCTGCTCTTGAGCGCTTCCATTTCTGCCTGCAGTTTGGGTTGAGCGTAGCAATGGCCATTGACGCGAAGTAACACGCTTTTCAGCAGGGCCAGCCGCTTTTCCGGGCCTTGCAGGTCGCCCCACCATCTCTCCAGTTCCGCCACCCTTTCGGCGTTGGACAGGCTACGGCGCGTAACTGAAGAAAAATGGAGCACGGTCGGCCATTTGACCGAGGCGTAGCGCACCCCGGTTTGCTCCAGCACTTGCAGCCAGAAGTGCAGATCGGTGTTGATGCCAAGTGGCGCGGGACACCACCCTGTCGGCAGTGCCCGATAGGCGGCAAGCGTATGCGCTCCACAGGCCAAGCCGAAGCCGCCCGCCGACTTTCGCATGCGCGCGATTTGCTGGTCGTCCTCGAAAGCATCAAACGGCCAGGTGGCCGTCTGGCCGGAAGGCGATACATCGATCTGCATGCTGTGAACCAGATCGTGTTGTGCCAGCGCATCCGCCAGCGTTTCAAGGTGATCCGGCAGCCACAGGTCATCGTCCGACTGATAGGCGACAAAACGGCCCTTCGCCTCCTGCAAGGCCAAATGCCTGTAGGCCTCGCCATGCCGCTGACCTTTGGGGTTGTCGAAATAGCGAATGCGGGGGTCCCGCCCCGCCAGAGTTTGGGCAATTTCGCGCGTACGCTGGGGCGCGCCATCCCCTACGATGAACAACTCGAAGCCCTGGCACGTTTGCCACTGCACGCTGGCCACCGAATACCACAAGGTATCTGCATGGTCGTGTGTGGGGATCACAACCGTAAAGAGAGGATCGCTCATCCAATCATCCGCCCAGCCCAGCGAGTGTCCGCAATCGCGAAATGTGCTCAACCACCAGCAAGCCTTCCGCTGCGCTGCTCTTGGGAGGCCCCTGGCGATGGCACAGGTACTCCAGGAACGCTGTCAGCTCCAGCAAAAGGGGCATGGTGGTGGCAACGGGGCGCATTTCCACACTCGATGCACCCGCCTCCGCCAGGCAGTTGGCCGTGCGCTGCAGAGCAATATGGTCGTCGTACGCGTCGCTTAACGAGGCAATGCCATCGCGGCAGCGCAATTCGACAGTCCGTCGATGGACAGGGGAACGGGCTCCGATTTCAAACTGCATCCATGGGCGGCTCCGATCCTCTAACCCCAGAATCCCGGAGAGCGCTATCAAACCATCTTCGCTGGTTTCGGCCCAGGCAGCAGTTGGTTTTGGAAGGTAGCCCAGAATCTCAATGGCAATGCTCAGATCGTGCGGGAGCAGTATCCAGTCAGCGCTTACGTCCATGTGAGGGTTGCCCCATCCCAGCCGGGTCGTCTTGAGCCCCAACACCGGGCCCAATTCGCCAGACCGGGCCAGCGCAGCCAGGGCGAGCACGCCACCGTGGTAGCGCCACTTGTCCATGATGAAAATTCTGTCGCCAGCCAATTGCGCGAGGACTCTCGCCTCTGAAGCGTCGGAGGTGAAGGGTTTTTCGCAAAAGATGGGCTTGCCCATTGGCACCAGTTGCCGGAGAAAGGCTGCATGCAGCGCGGTGGGCACAGCCACCACATATCCATCCACCTCCGGCAGCGCATCAAGGGTGGAAACCACTGCGTCGGCCTTGCCCTCCAAAGCACGGGCACGGCTTGCCTCCCCTACGGCCAAGACCGCGACGTGCGCCCCCAGCTGCTTCAGGTCGCGCAGAATCAGCCGCCCCCAGCGGCCACATCCCAGTAGCCCGATCTTCACCATGGCTTGTCCTTGGTATCGCGCAACTCTTCCAGCAATGCGTCGAGGGATTTGGCGTTTTGATCCCTTGGAGAGAGGATGGGATCGCTGACGGGCCAATCCAGTCCGAGCCCAGCGTCGTCCCATCGGCAACCCAACTCATCCGTCACGGGATCCCAGTAGTGCGTGACGGAATACAGAATGTCTGCGGGCTCTGGAAAGTAAAAGCCGTGTGCGACCCCTGTCTCAATGCTGACCATGGTGGGCTCGGTGCCACTAAGTTCGAGCACCGTACTCCGCCGGAAATGCTCAGTCCCCTCTCGGAGGTCTACCAGACCCAGCAGCATCGAGCCACCCAGCACCAACAGATGATCGGTGTGCCGAACGTGCACATGAACCCCTCGCAAGACGCGGGGCCTGGACCGGACATGGTTCCACTGCACAGGGAGAAGGGTTGGGTGCCATTCGTTACGAAAAACCTCCGTTAGCCGTCCACGCTCGTCTTCCCAAGGTTGTAGTCGCCTGATTTGAACCCCTGGAATATCGCCAGTCCCGCCCAATAGTTGCTGTTGCATTTGATCCATGACTTTGAGCAAGTTAGCACTGAAATAGCGCCTCTACCGCAATACTTTCGGGGCAAAGGGCCCCGCCTTTTGTAGCACCTTGGATTCAGAGCGTGCTGGCAGTCGCGCACCGCAACCCCGCAGATCGCGAATACACCCTCTTCAAGTTTCGGAACTTCGGGCGGCGGCACCAGTGCTGTACTAGTATAGGGAACCCCTTGGGCACGCCGCCCTGCCCCGCAAGTTCCGGGTGGCTTTTTCAGCCAAACACCGTGCAGGCGCCGCCATTGGCAGAACCCAGGAAAAGGTCCACACCATTGCCCTCGAGAAACAAGAATTCTCCCAACATGACTGCATCGCTCTTACGGCGAACGGCCCTTCTCACAGGACTGGGTCTGATCGCACCCTGCGTGCTGCCACGCGCGCAGGCACAAACACGTGCGCCGGCCGGACTGGCCCGTGGAGGCAACTGGCCTGCTTGGGACGCCTTCAAGGCGCAATTCACCAGCGAAGAAGGCCGGGTCGTCTCGGACGATGGGGAAGGAGGACGTACTTACTCTGAAGGCCAGGCCTACGGGCTTTTCTTTGCCCTGGTGGCCAATGATCGCAAGGGTTTCGATACCCTCCTACGCTGGACCGAAAACAACCTGAGCGGCGGAGACCTGGGCACACGTCTGCCCGCATGGCTGTGGGGGCGCCGGCCGGATGGCTCCTGGGGCATCCTCGACAGCAACGCAGCATCTGATGCAGACCTCTGGATTGCCTATGCTCTGGGCGAAGCCGCCCGTTTATGGAAAGCACCGCAATACCACGCATTGGGAGTCCGCCTGGCTGCGCGGATCATTGCCGAAGAAACCGCAGACCTCCCAGGTCTGGGCCTGAGCCTGCTGCCAGCACCGCACGGTTTTGTAGAGAGCGAAGGCCGGTGGAAACTCAATCCCAGCTACTTACCCTTGCAGGTCATGCAGCGGCTGGCCACGCTTTACCCTCAGGCCGCCTGGAAACAACTGGCCCAAAGCTCTGAGAAAATCATGGTGGGATCATCCCCCAAAGGCTATACCCCTGACTGGATCTTGTACGACGCACGGCAAGGTTTTCTCATTGACGAAAAAGGCAAAGAAAAGGGCCAAGGCACCTACAACGCCATTCGCGTTTACCTGTGGGCCGGCATGCTGAACCCTGCCGCCCCCGGCCGCAAATCCTTGCTGGCTGCATTGGGCCCCATGGCAAGGTATGTTCGGGAGCAGGGCCACCCGCCTGAGTCCATTGATGTACTGACCGGGCAGGGCTCCGGCCCTGGGCCCGCGGGTTTCACGGCAGCCATGCTGCCTTTCCTGCAAGCGCAAGGGGAAAACACCGCACTGCAAGCACAGCGCAGCCGCCTGGCCGCAAGCCCCATTCGCCCCACGGCGTACTATGAGCAGACCCTCGCGCTGTTCGGCCTGGGCTGGATGGAAGGCTGGTTCCGATTTGCATCCGGGGGCCAACTGATACCCCAAAAAACCAAGCCCTGAAGGCTCCTGTCACAACGGCCACCAGCCTCTGCCCCACGCCTCCGCCATCTCTCGCCGCAGCACCCCATCGCCTCACTGATGAATCCCAACGCCCACACACTCTGGCGCGCCCCCCAATGGGCCCTGGCCGCCCTCCTGGCCGTGCTGGGCATGCTGGGGCCCTTCTCCATTGATACCTACATCCCTGCCTTCACAGGGATTGCCACCGCCCTGGGCGCCACCCCGGTGGAGATGCAGCAGACCCTGTCGGCGTATCTCTTTGGTTTTGCGTTCATGAACCTCTTCCACGGGGCACTCGCGGACAGTTTTGGTCGGCGGCCGGTTGTCTTGTGCGGGATTGCCATGTTCACGCTGGCCTCGGCAGGTTGCGCGCTTTCGCAAAGCATCGGCCAGCTCATAACGTTCAGGGCACTGCAGGGACTGTCCACCGGGGCGGGGATCGTGGTGTCGCGTGCGGTCATCCGCGACATGTTTCCACCGGCGCGCGCGCAGCAGGTGATGAGCCAGGTCACGATTTACTTTGGCGTAGCCCCGGCCATCGCACCCATCGTGGGCGGCTGGTTGTTTGTGCATGCGGGCTGGCACAGCATCTTCTGGTTTCTGACCTTTGTGGGCGTTGCACTTTGGGTCGCGAACTTCAGGCTCCTGCCCGAAACACTGCAGGCCGAACATCGCCAGCCGTTCAACATTCCGCATCTGATGCGGGGGTACTGGCAGCTAGGGTCCAGCCCGCGTTTTGTGCTGCTGGCGCTCGCCAGCGGGGTTCCCTTCAACGGGATGTTTCTTTACGTGCTGGCAGCGCCAGCCTTCCTGGGCGAACACCTCGCGCTGGCCCCCACGCAGTTCTTCTGGTTCTTTTTACTGACCATTTCCGGCATCATGGGCGGTGCCTGGCTCAGCGGGCGCCTGGCCGGAAAGATCGCGCCAAAACGACAAATACGGCACGGCTTTGTGATCATGTTCACGGTAGCTGTCTTCAACCTTGGAGCAAACCTGCTCCTCCCGGCGCACGCGGCATGGTCACTTGCACCGATTGCCATCTTCGCGTTCGGCTGGGCACTGATGGTGCCTGTCGTGACCTTGCTGGTGTTGGACCTCCACCCCGAGCGCCGTGGCATGGCATCGTCCATGCAGGCGTTTGTGGGCTCTACCGCCAATGGTCTTGTTGCAGGCGTGCTGGTTCCGCTGGTCATGCACTCGACCGTCTTTCTGGCCCTGGCGTCGCTGCTCATGATGTGCGTGGGCATGGCAGCATGGATCTATCTGCACCATCGCTGGCCGGATGTGGGCCGGATCGCCGCGCCCGATTGACCCGCATGTGTTGTGAATCACCATGCATGCTGCAACAATGGGGCTTCCCTCCCACTCCCGGCACAAGCGTGTGCACGCGAGAGAGGGAGGCTCTAGGTGCCTGAGGACAACCATGCAACTCTTGAAATTGGTTGAATCCAAAATACGGGTGGGAGTCCCGTTGCCCTGGAATGTGCGCAACCAGGACTGCACGCTGCTGCTGGCACGCGGACACGTGATCCGTAGCGATGCCCAGCTGGAAGCACTGCTGGAACGTGGCATGTTTGTCGATGTCGAAGAGTTCAAGGCGGTGGAGGCATTGGAGGCCCCGCCAGCCAAGCCGCTGGAAAGCCTCTATACCCGCTGGACACTCTCCATCGACGCGTTGGAAACAGCGCTGCCCCGACTTGGAGATACCTCCGATGGTCTCGACGCCATATACGCGCTGACCGATGAAATTCTGGAGCTTGCCGAAAAGGATGCCGATATCGGCTTGTTCATGGCAATTCGGCAGGATCAGGCCAAACATCTGCGCTACGGATACAGCCACGCGGTCTACACCGCGCTACTCAGCATATTGATGGCACGACAGCTTGGATGGACCGCCGCGCGTGCACGGCTACTCACTCTGGCTGCGCTGACGATGAACGCAAGCATTGCCGAGCTGCAGGGGCAGATGGCGGCGCAAGACTACCCCGCCTTGGACCGGCAGCGCGCGCAAATCAGGGCGCATCCCGCACTCAGTGTCGCCATTCTGGAGAAAGCGGGCGTCACGGACACAGAATGGCTCACCACGGTGATGCAACACCACGAACAGACAGACGGCACAGGGTACCCACAAGCTATCTCATCGGTGAGCGACGCTGCTCAGGTACTGCGCATGGCGGACCTGTTCATGGCACGTATCAGCCCTCGGCAACTGCGGCAGCCGCTCTCGATCCAGGACGCCGCCCGGCTGATGTTCCGGGATGACAAGGGGGGGCCATTTTCCATGGCGATCATCAAGGTGCTGGGCATTTACCCTCCCGGCGATTTCGTGCAAATGGCATCTGGAGAAATGGGGGTGGTGATGCGCCGCGGCTCGGAAGCGCGCACCCCACTGGTCGCCGCTGTGACGGACTCACAAGGCAAGGGTGTCACCACCACGCTGCACCGTGATACCTCGCAGGCCGCCTATGCCATCACGGGCCCGGCCTCGGACCGCAGCTTGCTGGCCCGAGTGCCTCCCGAGCGGCTGTATGGCTATGCGGTGCACGCGGGCTGAGTTTTCAGCCATGCCCCACATTGCATACCGCCTCAGCTTCGGTGCATCCGGTGGCGGCTTCTATGGGACTTGCCGCCTGTCCACACCCCTGTCCTGGTAGTACCGGATCTTTTCAGCATACATGGCCTGGTCGGCGCGATGGATGGTTGCCTCCACCATATCTCCCGAACGGCAGGAGGCCACGCCCATGGCCAGGCTGATCGGCTGGCCTGGATAGAACTGGTTGTTCAAATCGAGCATGGAGAGGATGCGATCCTGCAGCGCAAAGGCGCTGCGTTCGTCCATGCCCGGCAGCAACACCGTGAACTCATCTCCACCAATGCGGGCAGCGCAGGCAGGTGGGTCCACGGCCTTGGCCAGCACTTCGCCCACCCTGCGCAGCATGGAATCGCCCGCAGCATGGCCCTGCTCATCGTTCACGACCTTGAGTCCGTTCAGGTCAATCGCAATGATGGACAAAGGCCAGGGTCCCTTGCGGGTGACACGGTTGAGTTCTTCGGCATAAAAGGCCCGGTTGCGGAGCTGGGTCAAGACATCATGCTTGCCAAGGTATTCCAGGTACGCCTCCGCTTTCTTGCGCGCGGTAATGTCCACCAATGACAGCAGCACCAAACCCCAGTCCGCCAGGTGGTCTGCCAGCACCGAGAACTGCATGTGAATATGCACCGCATCACCCGACAACGCGTAGTTGACCACTTCGCGCTGCTGGAAGGTCTTGCCCTCCCACAGGTCCAGCAACTGGTCAGCGAAGGACTCGTGCATCTCGCCCCGAAATACCCGTCCGATGTTATTGAGGAGCATCTCCTTGCTAGAGGCGCCGAACATGCGCAGCGTCTGCTGGTTGACATCGATCACGCGGATCTCCTGCATGCAGCGCGTGACGAATTCGGGATGCACCGTGATGAATGTCTTGAAGTCGTCAATGCCCTGCGCGCGAACGCCGTCGAGCAGGCTCTTCACGGCGCTGAAATCCTCGACCCACAGTGAGACCGGTGAATGCTCGAACAAATCCCGTGCATATTGTTCGCTGCGCCGAAGTTGGCGGGCCCCCCGTACCTGGGCGGTGATGTCTTCCAACGAGAGCAGAACTCGGCTCCAATCGGATTCGTACCCAGGCAGGATGCGTGCGCGGATCTGAACGTCAAGACGCCGGCCATCCAGTGCATAGTTGACGGTCTGGTTCGAGAACTCAAGCTGCCCGGACCACAGCGCCGCCAGTTCATGGGAGACCGCGTCGTGCATGTCATCCCTGAAAACCTTGTCCAGATTCGCTTCAAGTACCTGTTGGCTCTCGGCCGCAAACAGCTCCAGCGTGCGGCGATTGACTTTCATCACCTTCAGAGCGGCGCTGCATTGCCGTACCCGCGTGGGGTCCTGCGCAAGGTGGGCACGGAGATCGACGACCCCTGCAGCGCGCCAACTGTCAAAAAGCTGCTTCAGGGCGCTGTAGTCCTCCAGCCAAAGGGATACAGGCGCCAGCTCAAACATGTGCTCAAAGTCTGCACCGGAAGATAACGAAGACGACACTGCAGATTCCTCCCTGGGCAATTATTGTCGAGCTGCTCTCCATATTCTTGATCCAGGGTGCCCACAACAACAAAAAAGGCCAGCACCTTGCGGTACCAGCCTTTTAAAAACCACCTCGACAAGACGAGGCCAACGGACGAATCAGCGTGCCGGGCGTGCAGGACGCTTGCGGGCATCATGGGCCACAAAGGGCTTGCCGCCGCCACCGCCAGTGGGCTTGGCGAAGCTGGGCTTGCGGGGCGCAAAGTCACCGCGCGGCGCGCCCGCGTCACCGCGGGGGGCAAAACCGCCACGGCCTGCTGCGTCACCAAAGCCGGGCTTGCGGCCATAGCTGTCACCATCGCGGCGGGGGGCAAAACCCCGGTCATCGCGGGCACCAAAACCACCACCCTCACCGCCACGGGCGGGGGCCGCACGCTGGTTGTCGCGGCCGGCGAAACCGCCACCGAATCCGCCACGGTCATTGCCACCACGGGCCGGTCCGCCAAACTTGCGATCACGGCTGTCGCGGTCATAACCGCCACTGGGGCGACCACGGCCTGCAAAGTCACCACCACCACGGGGTGCCTGGGGGGCACGTTGCGACGGTTCCATGCCTGGAATCACTTCGGCCTTGAACTGCTGGCGGCTGTACGACTCAATGTCGTAGATCTTGCGGCGATCGCGGAACTCGGCAAACGTGATGGCCAGGCCATCGCGGCCCGCACGGCCTGTACGGCCAATGCGGTGGGTGTAGTCCTCGGCCTTCATGGGCAGGCCAAAGTTGAACACGTGGGTGATCGTGGGCACATCGATGCCGCGTGCAGCCACATCGGTCGCCACCAGAATCTGCACCTGACCAGCGCGCAGTGCCATCAAACGGCGATTGCGCAGCCCCTGGCTCAGGGCGCCATGCAGTGCCACGGCCGAGAAGCCTTCCTGCTGCAGGTCATTGGCCAAGCCGTCACATTCCACCTGGGTACTGGCAAAAACGATGGCCTGGTTGATCGTGGTGTCACGCAGCCAGTGGTCCAGCATCTTGCGCTTGTGTTGGGCGTTGTCGGCCCAGTACAGCATCTGCTTGATGTTGGCATGCTTCTCTTGCGGAGAGTCGATGGTGACCTTCTGCACAGACGAACCACCGTCGTGCATCACGCGCATGGCGAGTTGCTGGATGCGGGGTGCGAACGTGGCGCTGAACATCATGGTCTGCTTGCGCTGGGCAGTCAGCTGGTTCAGTTCGGCCAGATCGTCCGAGAAGCCCAGGTCGAGCATGCGGTCGGCTTCGTCCACAACCAGGAACTGCACCTTGTCGAGCTTGATCTGCATCGAGCGCTGCAGATCCAGCAGGCGGCCAGGAGTGGCCACCACCAGGTCGGCGTTCTGCAGCTTGGCGATCTGCAACTGATAAGGCATGCCGCCCACCACGTTGGCCACGCGCAGGCCACGGCAATGCTTGACGAGGTCGATGGCGTCATGCGCCACCTGCTGCGCCAGTTCACGCGTGGGGCACAGGATCAGGGCGCCAGGGGTGGCGGCCTTGAAATTGCGCGAGCTGGTGGGGTCCTTGCGCTTGGCGCGCTTGGGAGCGGGTTCGCCACGCTCGGCGGCTTCGGCCACGGAGCGCTCGAAAGCAGCACGTTCTTCGGCCTCGGCAGCGGCTTGCTGGTTGATCAGCGTGTGCAGCACGGGCAACAGGAAGGCAGCAGTCTTGCCGGAGCCGGTCTGGCTGGAGACCATCAGGTCGATGAACTTGGTGGCATCGTTACCGCCGCCCATGGCCAGGGGAATGGCCTTGAGCTGCACGCTGGTGGGCTGGGTATAGCCCAGGTCAGCCACGGCCTGCACGAGTTCAGGGGCCAGACCCAGCTCGATGAAGCCATTGGGTTCGGCGGTCACGGCGACATCGGCTTCAATAGCAGATGCCACCACGGCGTCCAGAGGGGAAGACTGCACGGAAACGTCGGCAGCAAAGGAAGTATCGGCAGGCGCGAATTCGCCCTGCACCAAAGAGGTGTCGGTCATGATTTTCTCTCACGAAGACGATCGCAAGCGTAGCCTGCGAGTGGCTTCGTCAATGGTTAAAAAACATCAACCATCAAACGAAACCTGCATTGCTCTGGGCGGATGCTGGTGGGCGTTGTTCGCTAGTCCTGCACTGCAGAAAGCAGTCGGCTGGCAAGCCCGGTGTGTGAGGGGAGATGCACAATCTGCGAGAAATGGATTCCTGCGCAGCCGCTGATTATGGCATGAATAGGGTTTTCCCCGCAACCCCTCTTCTATTTTTGAGGTATTTCATCGGTCCCTTACAAAAAGCGCGCTCCACAGCACGCCCCGGGTTCAATCAGACCGACAGCAGGTGCTTGCGGTAATGTGCCAGCTCTTCAATCGATTCATGCACATCGGCCAAGGCCGTGTGCTTCTGCGCCTTCTTGAAGCTGGTGTAGGCCTCAGGTTTCCACCGCTTTGCCAGTTCCTTGAGGGTGCTCACATCCACGTTGCGGTAGTGAAAGAAGCGCTCGAGCTTGGGCATATAGCGCACCAGAAAGCGCCGGTCCTGGCCGATGCTGTTACCGCACATAGGCGCCGTACCCTTGGGCACGTACTGACTCAGAAAGGCGATGATCTGCTGCTCAGCTTCCTCCTCCGTCACGGTCGAGGCTTTCACCTTGTCGATCAGGCCACTGCGGCCATGGGTGCCTTTGTTCCAGGCATCCATCTTGTTGAGCAGCTCATCGGGCTGGTGAATCGCAAACACGGGCCCCTCGATGCGGGGTTCCAGGCTCGGGCCCGTCACAATGACGGCAATTTCCAGCAGGCGGTCGGTATCGGGCTCCAGGCCGGTCATTTCGCAGTCCAGCCAGACCAGGTTCTGGTCGGATTTGGCAAGTGCGTGAGGGGTGGGGTTGTTGGCTTCTGACATGGCGCGCATTGTCGCCGATGGCCTAAACTCGCCGCTCATGCCCACTTCCGACGTTTTCTCTCCCGACATGGCGTTGACGCTAGCGTTTGCCATTGCGCTCTCCCTGGGCCTTGTGCTCAAGTTCTGGCTCGCTACGCGCCAGATCCGGCATGTCGCGCGGCACCGCAGCGCAGTTCCCACCCCATTTGCAGAACGCATCGCGCTGGCGGCGCACCAGAAAGCCGCAGACTACACGATCACCAAGGCGCGCCTGGGCTTGCTGGAAATGGCACTGGGCGCGGCCGTGCTGCTGGGCTGGACGCTGCTGGGCGGGCTGGACGCGCTGAACCAGGCCCTGCTCAACGCCCTGGGCGGCGGAATGTGGCAGCAGTTGGCGCTGCTGACTGCCTTTGCCACCATCAGCGGACTCATCGACCTGCCGCTGTCGCTCTACCAGACCTTCGTCGTGGAAGAGCGCTTTGGTTTCAACAAGATGACCTGGCGCCTTTGGGTTGCCGATGCGCTCAAGGGCCTGCTGGTCGGCGCACTCATCGGTCTGCCTATCGCTGCGCTGATCCTGTGGATCATGGGGGCGACCGGTCCGCTGTGGTGGCTGTGGGCCTGGTGCTTCTGGATGGGTTTCAACCTGCTGCTGATGGTGGTCTATCCGACCTTCATTGCTCCGCTGTTCAACAAGTTCCAGCCCCTCGAAGACGAATCGCTCAAGGCCCGGGTCACGGCGCTGATGCGGCGCTGCGGCTTCTCGGCCAAGGGCCTGTTCGTGATGGACGGCAGCCGCCGCAGCGCGCATGCCAATGCGTACTTCACCGGCTTTGGCGCCGCCAAGCGCGTGGTGTTCTACGACACCCTGCTGCGCCAGTTGGCCCCAGGCGAGGTCGAGGCGGTCCTTGCCCATGAGCTCGGGCATTTCAAGCACCGCCATATCATCCAGCGCATCGTGACCCTGTTCGCCATGAGCCTGGCAGGCTTTGCACTGCTGGGCTGGCTGTCCAACCAGGTGTGGTTCTACACCGGCCTGGGCGTGCGGCCCAGCATCTCGCTGGACCCCGCCATGGCCGCGGCCCCCAACGATGCGTTGGCCCTGCTGCTTTTCATGCTGGTGGTGCCGGTCTTCACATTTTTCATCTCGCCACTGTTCTCCCAGCTCTCGCGACGCCACGAATTCCAGGCAGACGCTTATGCCGTGGCCCAGGCCAGCGGCGCCGACCTGTCTTCCGCCCTGCTCAAGCTGTACGAAGATAATGCCTCCACGCTCACACCCGACCCGGTGTACGTGAAGTTCTACTACTCGCATCCACCCGCCACCGAGCGGCTGGCGCGCATGCATACCCCCTCCCTCCCATGACTACCATGTTGAAGAAAAAAGACTGGTCAACGCTGACACGCCGTGCGCTGACAGCTACTGAAGTTGTAGCAAACCTGGCCAAACTCGAAGGCTGGAGCCTGACCGGCGATGGCGCCGATGTGGCCATCGAGAAGACCTACCAGTTCGCCAACTACTACGAGACCATCTCGTTCGTGAACGCCCTGGCCTTCATCGCCAATGCCCAGGACCACCACCCCGACCTGTCGGTGCACTACAGCCGTTGCGTGGTGCGCCTGAACACGCACGATGTGCATGGCATTTCGTCCACGGATTTTGAGTGCGCGACGCAGTTCGACGCCCTGGTGGCGTAACCCCATGACCCCGCGCACGCCCCCTTCCCATGGCTGAACGCAGCGCGCTCATGGACGGCACCGTGGTGGCCAGCCATGGGCGCCACTGCATGGTGGAAACCCCCGACGGCGCACGCCGCATCTGCCATCCACGCGGCAAGAAGAGCCAGGCCGTGGTGGGCGACCATGTGCTGTGGCAGGCACCACCACCCGGCCAAGGCGAAGAGGGCACCATCGAGAAGGTCAAGGAGCGGCGCAACCTCTTTTACCGCCAGGACGAAATCCGCACCAAGTCATTTGCCGCCAACCTCGACCAGGTGCTCATCCTGATCGCAGCAGAGCCGGTGTTCTCGGAAAGCCAGCTCGCCCGCGCCCTGATTGCCGCCGAGGCCGAAGGCATCAAGCCCATCATCGCACTCAACAAGAGTGATCTGGTCGAGCCCTTCGCCCGCGCCTGGGAGCGTTTGTTGCCCTACCGACACATGGGTGCGGGCAAGCACTACGGCGTGCTGCCGCTGTCGCTCGCGCTCTCCAGCGAAGTGGACCGCGCACTGCTGATGGAGCACCTTGAGGGCAAGACCACACTGGTGCTGGGGCCCTCGGGATCCGGCAAAAGCACCCTCATCAATCTACTGGTGCCAGGTGCTACCGTGCTGACCGGCGAAATCTCGCAGGCGCTGAACTCCGGCAAACACACCACCACCAGCACCCACTGGTACTGGATGGACAAGGCCCGCACCACCGCCCTCATCGATTCACCGGGCTTTCAGGAGTTTGGCCTGCACCACATTGCCCCCATGCAACTGGCAGCCTGCATGCCCGACATTGCAGCGCATGCGACAGCCTGCAAGTTCTACAACTGCACCCACCTGCACGAACCAGGCTGCGGCGTGCTGGATGCAGTCAAATCAGGCCCTGGCGCTGGCGGCATCAGCGCAACACGCTATAAAATTTATAGTGATTTGTTTGAAGAACTGAGCCATACCCGGTATTGAACCGGACGCGGCCAACATCACCGGCGTGATCGCACCAGCGCATCCGTGGAACTGGCTTTGCCAGGCCACTGAGTGAGCCCCCTCCGGGGGGACAGCGCCGAAGGCGACTCAAGGGTGCTTCTGGCCTCTACCCCAGCAACCGCGCCAACGTAAGCAGCGCCAGCAGCAGCATCCACACCACCACCGAGCGCCACACCAGTCCCACCACGCTGCGCAGGTGGCCCACCTCAGGCTCGCGGCCCGGAGTGGAATCGCTGTCACCCATGTCGGCATCAATCTCCAGGCCCTGCGGCGTGTGCAATTCGGTGCGTGCCTTGAGCGCCTCGCCACCCAGACGCACATTGATGGCACCCGCCGTGGCAGCCAGCACCACACCATCATTGTCATTGGGGAAACGCTGCGCATGAAATCGCCAGCCCTCAATGGCTTCTTCAAAGCTGCCCACCACGGCAAAGCTCAGCGCCGTAAGACGGGCCGGCAGCCAGTCGATGGCCGTCCATGCCTGGGCAGAGGCTTGCTGCAACGAGGCACTGGCAGGCTGGGCACCCGCGCGTTGCTTGTAATGCCAGTAACGCGATACAAACTCGGCCAACCGGTACAGCACGGCACCTGTGGGCCCCAGGCCCAGAGCTGCCAGAACGGAGAACCATGCCAGCACGCCGAACACATGCCGGTGGGCTGCCAGCACCGAATACTCGATCACATGGCGCACGATCTCGCTGCGCGGCAGCGCTCCCACATCCACCTGCTGCCAGTGGGCCAGGCGCTCGCGGGCAGCATCTTCATCGCCCTCCTCGAGCGCATCGCGGATGCCAGTGAAGTGGTGGCTGAACTGCCGAAACCCGAGCGTGATGTACAGCACTGCAACGCTCCACAGCACCGCAAAGGGCCACCCCAGCCCCCAGAGCAGCAGCCAGTGGATGGCCAGGGTCACCAGGGCCGGGACCAGCACCGCAAGGCTCCAGGCCACCCAGCCGTGGTGCGGTTTGCCCGCATCAAAATTGCGGCTCACGGACAGCGCCCACGCACGCAAACCTGCATGGATGGGATTGCTGCGTGCCAGCGGGCGGGCCTGCTCGATCAGCAGAGCGAACAGGATGGCGAAGAAACTCATGGGGGGCAATGATACTGGTGCTTTACCCCCATGCACCCTATCGCACGCGAGCCCGGCTTACGCCTGCATAAAACGGTAGAAATTGCGCAGCATGCCCGCCGTCGCGCCCCAGATGTAGTGATTCTTGCCACCGTCCTGGTAGGGCATCGAGAACCACTCGCGGTGTACACCATCCCGGTCGAAGACATGGCGCTGGTGGTTGGCAGGGTTGAGCAAAAAAGCAAGCGGCACCTCAAAGAGATCTGCCACCTCATAGGGATTGGGCTGGAGCACGCAGTCCGGCTGCACAAGCGCCACCACCGGCGTAATGATGAACGACGAGCCCGTGACATAGATCGGCAACGTGCCCAGCACCTCGACAAAATCCCGCGCAAGCCCCACCTCTTCCTGAGCCTCGCGCAAGGCCGTGTCGGCGGGCGTGGCATCCCCAGGGTCGGCTCGTCCACCCGGGAAAGCCACCTGCCCCGAATGGGTGGACAGGTGGGCCGTGCGTTCGGTCAATAGCACCATGGGTTGCTCGCGCAGCACGATGGCGATCAGGACTGACGCATGGGCCGGCTCGCGGTTCATGAACTTCTTTTCCAGCAGTACCTCAGGCTCCCACTGCGGCGGGTGCACAAAACGCGCCCGCAGTGCTTCGGGAGTCTGGGCCTGCGCAGGCACTGCAGGCAGGTGCGCATCCACCCCCGCCACCGGGACGAGGCGGGGATCAAAGTCGGGCAGGCTCGACAAAGGAGCGATGGCCGAGGAGACAACAGGACTGGAAGAAGGGTTCACAAAAGGGCCGAGGCCGAGGCCGAGATAGCCAAAAAACAAAAAGCCGCTACAGGCAGATGCTGTAGCGGCTTGTCAGGTTGAGCCTGCGCCTTATGAGGCGGTGGCTGCTGCAACCTTGTTGGCACGCGCAGGCAGCTTTTCCTTGATACGTGCCGACTTGCCGCTGCGGTCACGCAGGTAGTACAGCTTGGCACGGCGCACGTCACCACGGCGCTTGACTTCGATGCTGGCGATCAGCGGGCTGTAGGTCTGGAACGTACGCTCCACGCCTTCACCGCTGGAGATCTTGCGCACGGTGAAGCCGCTGTTCAGGCCACGATTGCGCTTGGCAATCACCACGCCTTCGTATGCCTGCACGCGCTTGCGGGTACCTTCCACCACGTTCACGCTCACGATGACGGTGTCACCCGGGGCGAATTCGGGGATGGTCTTGTTCAAGCGGGCGATTTCTTCCGCTTCCAGGGTCTGAATCAGGTTCATGTTTGATATCCAACGATCTTGTCCGCGCCAAAAATGGCTGCGTCGGGATTGACGTCTCAGTGTTTTGCGGGAGAACTCCCTGTCAAAACGGCCGGCCAGAGGATCGAAAAGCCTTTGATTATAGCAATTCAGGCAAGCTTGGCCAATACGGCTTCATCGGCGGAGGCGAGATGCCCTGCTCTGCGCGCTGCCTCGATGAGGTCAGGCCGGTGCCGGGCCGTGGTGGCCAAGCGCTGGTCACGCCGCCAACGCTCGATCTGCGCATGGTGGCCGGACATCAGTGCGGCAGGCACCTGCTGGCCTGCCCACTCTTCGGGGCGCGTGTAGTGCGGACAGTCGAGCAGGCCATCGAGCGCCGGGTTGAAGCTGTCGAGCTGGTGGCTGCCCTCGTCATTGAGCACGCCGGGCTGCAAGCGCGCCACGGCGTCCAGCAAGGCCATGGCGGCAATTTCGCCACCCGACAGCACAAAATCCCCCAGACTCATCTGCAGATCGACATGGGCATCGATAAAACGCTGGTCAATGCCTTCATAGCGCCCGCACAGAAGGATGGCACCGGCACTCGCAGACCAGCGCTCCACGGCAGCATGGTTCAGCGTCTCGCCAATGGGCGAAAAAAGGACCAGCGGCACCGGGCTGCCTTCGGCCTCGCCACGCTCGGCCCGGATGGCCGCAAGGCACCGTGCCAGGGGCTCGGCCAGCATCACCATTCCCGGCCCACCGCCAAAGGGCCTGTCGTCGACACGGCGGTAATTGCCATCGGCGTAGTCACGCGGGTTCCACAGGCGCACATCGACTTGGCCGCCGGCATACGCGCGGCGGGTCACACCGCTGGCCAGGAACGGCGCAAACAGCTCGGGAAACAGGGTGAGAATGTCAAAGCGCATGGTGCGCGGCGCGGTCAGTGCGTGCCGATCAGTAGTCGGGTTGCCAGTCCACGGTGATGCGTTTTTCGGCCAAGTCCACCTTGTCGACAAAGGCAGAGACAAAAGGAATCATGCGCTCCTGCGCCTTGCCGTCCTGTTCGTAGGCCAGCACCAGCACGGTCTGGGGGCCAGTGGACATCAGCTCCTGCACCTGCCCCAGCGCCACGCCTTCGCGGTTGACGACCTCAAGACCAATCAGATCGACCCAGTAGTACTCATCTTCTGTGGTGGACGGAAAGCTGGAGCGTGGCACAAAGATGCGCGCGCCGCGGAGGGCTTCGGCCGCGTCGCGGTCATCAATGCCCTGGGCCCAGGCGACCACGGTGTCCGAATGGTCCTTGGCCTGGCGGATGGACAACAACACGGTGCCAGCAAACGTCTTGGCGCCGCGCTCCGAGGGCTGCAGGTACCAGCGCTTCGACGAAAACAGCGCCTCGGGACTGCTGCTGTGCGACAGCACCTTGAACCAGCCCTTGACGCCCCAGGCATCGGCAATGCGCCCCACTTCAATAGCATCGGCGGGCAGCTCTGCGGGTTCGAGAGTCAGGTTGGTGGCCATGGCGGTGATTCCAGAATAGGAAAAGGGCGGGTTCCGTCAGGCATGCCGACGAAACCCGCCCTTTTCAGGGAGCTTTAAGCAGCCTTCTTGGCGGCTTGCTTGATCAGGCGATCCACGGTGGGCGAGGACTGGGCGCCCACGCTCTGCCAATAGGTCAGACGGTCTTGCACGATGCGCAGGCCTTCTTCGGTTTCCTTGGCGGTGGGGTTGTAGAAGCCGATGCGCTCGATGAAGCGGCCATCGCGGCGCACGCGCTTGTCAGCAACGACGATATTGAAGAAAGGACGGCCCTTGGAGCCGCCGCGAGAGAGTCGAATGACGACCATGATTTATCCTTCGGGTGGTGAACTCCGGCAACATTTGCCTTGAGCCACAGTGTTCGCAACGCTTGAGACACGCGACATGGCCACCCGGCCAGCGACACGCTGCAAAGCCCGCGATTATATCCATTTCCTCCAATGCCTACCATCCGCCCCAGCACCGACAGCGATATTCCGGCCATCACGGCCATTTACCAACACCACGTGCTCCACGGCACGGGCACGTTCGAGATCGACCCCCCATCGGAGGCCGACATGACAGGCCGCCGCGCCGATGTGCTGGCACGTGGCCTTCCCTGGCTGGTGGCCGAGCAAGACGGCCAGGTGCTCGGCTATGCCTATGCCAACTGGTTCAAGCCACGCCCGGCCTACCGCTTCTCGGCAGAGGATTCGATCTATGTCGCCGACAGCGCCCGTGGCATGGGCCTGGGCCGCACGCTGCTGGCCGAGCTGGCTACGCAGGCCGAAGCGGCTGGTGTGCGCAAGCTGCTGGCCGTCATTGGCGATTCGGCCAACGCGGGATCGATCGGCGTGCACCGGGCACTGGGTTTTACCGATGTGGGCGTGATGCGTTCGGTGGGCTGGAAGTTCGGCGCCTGGCGCGACATCGTGCTCATGGAAAAAACCCTGGGCGCGGGCGATACCACTTCGCCGGAATGAAAACAGCCTCCATGCGCCCCAGCGGCGCGGGTTGCAGCCCCTCCAAAGGAGACCACTTGTTCATCTCGGGGCGACCCGACGATGAATAATGCCCCATGAAAAACAAAACTCTGGCGGCCTGGCTCGCCTTCGTGGGCGGGCCGCTGGGCCTGCACCGTTTCTACCTGCACGGGCTTACCGACATGCTGGGATGGCTGCTACCGATCCCGACGGCGCTGGGCATTTACGGTATCCAGCGTGTGCAGCAGCTGGGCCAGGACGACCACTACAGCTGGATGCTGATTCCCCTGCTCGGCTTCACGATTGCGGGCTGCGCATTGCAGGCCATCCTGTTTGCGCTCAAGACGCCTGAGGCCTGGAACGCACGCTACAACCCCACGGCCGCACCCGACGCCCCGGCGGGCAGGACCCAATGGATCACCATCGGCGCCATCGTGGTTTCGCTGATGGTCGGTACCGCCGTGCTGATGGCCAGCCTCGCGTTCAGCTTTCAGCGGTATTTCGAGTACCAGATCGAGGAAGCCCGCAAGATCTCGCAGTGACCTCACAGGCTCCCAAGCAAACGCCCCATTGAATTTGCATTCAATGGGGCGTTTTCGCTTATCCATATTGCCTGACTAGCTATATATTTTATAGCTATCCGGGAATTTTGCCCCTCAGAACATCTGCAGGCTGATCCAGTACGCCACGGCGGCCACAAACGCGCTGGCCGGAATGGTCAGTATCCAGGCCCAGACGATGTTGCCCGCCACGCCCCAGCGCACGGCGCTGGCGCGCTGGGTGGAGCCAACGCCCACGATGGCACCCGTGATGGTATGGGTGGTGGACACCGGAATGCCCAGCGTGGTCGCCAGGAACAGTGTCAGCGCCCCACCTGTTTCGGCACAGAAGCCGCCCACGGGCTTGAGCTTGGTGATCTTCTGGCCCATGGTCTTCACGATGCGCCAGCCGCCGAACATGGTCCCGAGGCCAATGGCCACATAGCAGCTCACAATGGTCCACGTGGGGGGCGACGCGTCGGATGCGGAGGAGTACCCCGTCGCTATCAGCAGCAGCCAGATGATCCCGATGGTCTTCTGGGCGTCATTGCCACCGTGGCCCAGGCTGTAGGCCCCTGCAGACACCAGCTGCAGCCGGCGGAACCACTTGTCCACCTTGCTGGGCCGCGCCCGCCGGAAGATCCACGCAACGCCCACCATCATCAGAGAGCCGAGCGCAAAGCCCAGCAGCGGCGAAACAAAGATGAACGCCACCGTCTTGAGAATGCCGGCGGACACCAGGGCACCGGCCCCCGCCTTGGCAATCACGGCCCCCACGATGCCACCGATCAGCGCATGCGAAGAACTGCTGGGGATGCCGTAGTACCAGGTGATCACATTCCAGGTGATGGCACCCACCAAAGCGCCGAACACCACATGCGTATCCACGATGCCAGGCTGCACAATGCCTTTGCCCACCGTGGCAGCCACGCTCAGGTGAAAGACGAAGATCGCCACGAAGTTGAAGAACGCAGCGAACAGCACGGCCTGTGCAGGCTTGAGCACCCCGGTGGAGACCACCGTGGCAATCGAATTGGCGGCGTCGTGGAACCCGTTCATGAAGTCGAACAGGATCGCCAGCGCCACGAGCAGGACCACAACCCAGAGGGCCGTTTGTACGGTTTCCATGCTGGTCAGCCCGCCGGATCAGGAGTTTTCGAGGACGATGCCCTCGATGCAATTGGCCACGTCCTCGCACTTGTCGGTGATGGTCTCCAGCAGCTCGTAAATGGCCTTGAGCTTGATCACCTCGCGCACATCGGGCTCTTCGCGGAAGAGCTTGCTCATGGCGCTGCGCATCACGCGGTCCGCGTCGGATTCGAGCTTGTCGATCTCTTCGCAGGTCTTGAGTGCGGCCTCGGCCACGGCCGGGTCGGCGATCTTGTCGAGCAGTTTGACGGCATCGCGCAGGCGTTCACAGCACTTGAGGCTGAGGTCCGTGAGGCGCGTGATCTCTTCCGTCATGTGGCGCACGTCGTACAGCGCCATGGTCTCGGCAGAGTCCTGGATCAGGTCGGCCACATCGTCCATCGTGTTGATCAGCGTGTGAATCTGCTCACGGTCAATGGGGGTGATGAAGGTCTTGTGGATGGCCTTGTTCACTTCGTGCGTCACGCGGTCAGCGGCACGTTCGGCGTTGTCCACGTCCTGGTTGTACTTGTCACGCAGGTGCGGGTCGTTGTAGTTGGCCACCAGTTGCGAGAAAGCCCTGGCCGCCTCGACGATGCGGTCCGCATGCTGGTTGAACATTTCGAAAAAATTGCCTTCGCGTGGCAACAGCTTGGCAAACAGCATGGGGGCTCCTGGATCGGGATCGATTTTTTGAAAAAGAGGCAAAGCCATGACATTGGCATGACTTTTTGGTGACCGGGCGAGTTTAACCGGGTGTCCCCGCCTCTCGACCACGGGGCACGCGCGCGAATGCAGGGCACCACGCGCCTTCTTTCTCTTCTCGATCAGGCGCCGCGGAAAATGAAATACACCGCCCCCACCAGGCACAGCCCCGCCCAGAGATAGTCCCATTTGAGCGGCTGGCCCATGTAGAACACCGCAAACGGCACAAACACCGCCAGCGTGATCACCTCCTGCATGATCTTGAGCTGCCCGACATTGAACTGCGTGAAGCCGATGCGGTTGGCAGGCACCTGCAGCAGGTATTCAAACAGCGCGATGCCCCAGCTCACCAGCGCTGCGGTGTACCAGGGTGAAGTGGCCAGGTTCTTGAGGTGCCCGTACCAGGCAAAGGTCATGAAGACGTTGCTGGCCACCAGCAGCAACACGGTCTGGAGCGGGATGGGCAAGGATTGCAGGAAGTTCATCGACATGCAACGACGGGCGGTAGGTGGACGGGTGGGCGGCTGGACAGCAGCAAATTATGAACAAAATTGGTGCCCGGCGCTGGATACACATTCGTCAATAGCTATAAAAAATATAGCAACCACTGCATGAATCGAAAATCTGCGCACCATAAAAAAAGGCACTGCCACATGGCAGTGCCTTGCATGAACCCACCTTTGCCAGCGCCCAGACGGCCGGATGGCCGGACGCTGGCGTTGGCTTACTCGCCCAGGTAGGCTGCGCGCACCTTGGGGTCGTTGAGCAGTTGCTGGCCCGGGCCCGACATGGTGATCAGGCCGGACTCCATCACGTAGCCACGGTCGGCAATCGCCAGCGCACGGCTGGCGTTCTGCTCCACCAGCAAGATGGTCACCCCCAGGGCGTACACGTCACGCACCACTTCAAAGATCTTGTCCACCATGATGGGCGACAGGCCCATGGAGGGCTCGTCCAGCAGCAGCACCTTGGGCTGGCTCATCAGCGCACGGCCCATGGCCAGCATCTGCTGTTCACCGCCCGACATGGTGCCCGCCAACTGGTCCTTGCGTTCACGCAGGCGCGGGAAGATGGTGAACATCTTTTCGATGTCGGCCAGGATGCCCGCCTTGTCGCGGCGCGTGTAGGCGCCCATCTGCAGGTTTTCGGTAATGGTCATGCGGGCGAACACGCCACGGCCTTCCGGCACCATCACCAGGCCCTTCTTCACCAGGTCCCAGGCGCCCTTTCCCTTGATGCTCTCGCCCAGGTACTCGATGCTGCCATCGTTCATGCCCAGGGTGCCGGTGATGGCCTTCATGGTGGTGGTCTTGCCGGCGCCGTTGGAGCCGATCAGCGAGACCAGTTCACCCTCGCGCACTTCAAAGTCCACGCCCTTGACGGCCTGGATACCGCCGTAGGCCACTTTCAGTCCCTTGACCTGCAGCAGTACCTTATTGGATTTTTCGGCCATTCTCAATGTCCTCCGGTGCCCAGATAGGCCTCAATCACTTTTTCGTTCTTCTGCACGGTGGCAGGCGTGCCTTCGGCGATCTGCTTGCCGTAGTCGAGCACCGTCACGCGGTCGCACAGGCCCATCACCAGCTTCACGTCATGCTCGATGAGCAAGATGGTGCGGTTGTCGTTGCGGATGCGGTCAATCAGCTCGCGCAGCAGCACCTTTTCGGTGGCGTTCATGCCCGCAGCGGGCTCGTCGAGCGCGATCAGTTGCGGATCGGTGGCCAGTGCACGGGCAATCTCCAGGCGGCGCTGGTCGCCGTAGGAGAGGGTACGCGCCTTGTAGTCGGCAAACTTGCCAATGCCCACGTAGTCGAGCAGTTCCTGCGCACGCTTGGCGATGGCAGCCTCCTCTTCCTTGAAGCCCTTGGTGCGCAACACGGCGCCCAGCAGGCCGGACTTGGTGCGGATGTGGCGGCCCACCATCACGTTTTCCAGCGCCGTCATTTCTGCAAACAGGCGGATGTTCTGGAAGGTGCGCGCAATGCCCGCCTTGGCCACTTCATGGACAGCCGTGGGCTCGTAGGGTTTGCCGGCCAGTTCGAAAGTGCCACTGTCGGGCGTGTAAAGACCCGTGATCACGTTGAAGAAAGTGGTCTTGCCAGCCCCATTGGGGCCGATCAGGCCATAGACCTGGCCACGCTCGATGGTGATGCCCACGTCGGAGAGGGCTTGCAGGCCACCAAAACGCTTGGAAATGCCTGCAACCTTCAGCACCACGTCGTTGGCCGAATTCTTGATGTTCTCTGCCATGTTCTAACTTTCTGCGGTGTTCAGGTCTTCTGCGTGAGGCTCTTGCCATGGTCGGGCGCAGGCCACAGACCACGGGGACGCAACAGCATGATGATGATCATGGCCAGCGCAATCAGCAGCTGGCGCAGGATGGCGGAGTCCAGACGGCCGTCCGTCATGGCCTGCAGCGGGCCCGCCACATAGCGCAGCACTTCGGGCAGGGCCGACAGCAGCACGGCACCCAGGATCACGCCAGGGATGTGGCCAATACCGCCCAGCACCACCATGGCGACGATCATGACCGACTCCATCAGGCTGAACGACTCGGGCGACACGAAGCCCTGGAACGCACCGAACATGGCGCCCGACACGCCGCCAAACGAGGCGCCCATGCCAAAAGCCAGCAGCTTCATGTTGCGGGTGTTGATGCCCATGGCCTTGGCGGCGATCTCGTCCTCGCGGATGGCCATCCAGGCGCGGCCAATGCGCGAATCCTGCAAGCGATAGCAGATCACGATGGACACCACCACCAGGATCAGGAACAGGTAGTAATACAGCGTGACCGAGCTGATGTCGAAGCCGAACAACTCCAGGCGCTTGCCCAAGTCCAGCCCGAAGATCTTGACCGAATCGATCTGGCCCAGGCCCTTGGGTCCGTTGGTCAGGTTGGCGGGATGGTCCAGGTTGTTCAAGAAAATACGGACGATTTCACCGAAGCCGAGCGTCACGATGGCCAGGTAGTCGCCGCGCAGCTTGAGCGTGGGCGCCCCCAGCAGCGCCCCGAAGAACGCCGCCAGCAAGGCCGCCAACGGTATGACCAGCCACAGCGAGGTGTGCAGGCCGTTGGGGAACATGGCGGCAAAGGCCGCAAAGTTGTCCGCAAGGTGCGGCGAAGCCATCAAGGCAAACAGGTAGGCGCCCACGGCGTAGAACGCCACATAGCCCAGGTCCAGCAGGCCGGCGTAGCCGACCACGATGTTCAGGCCCAGGGCCAGCAGCACATACAGCAGCGCCAGGTCGGCAATGCGCACCCAGGCGTTGCCGAAGGATTGCAGGATCAGCGGCAGCACCAGCAGCGCGACCGCGCCGATGATCCAGTTGGTTTTGGTGTTCTTCATGGTGTGGGGCTCCTCAGGCGCGATCGGCCACACGCTCACCCAGCAGGCCCGAGGGTCGCAGCGTCAGGATGATGATGAGCACGATGAACGCAAAGATGTCGGTGTAGTGGCTGCCCAGGAGGCCGCCCGTCAAGGTGCCGATGTAGCCCGAGCCGATGGCTTCGATGAGGCCCAGCAGAATGCCGCCCACCACTGCGCCCGCCAGATTGCCGATGCCGCCGAACACGGCCGCCGTGAAAGCCTTGAGGCCGGGCAGGAAGCCCATGGTGTGCTGCGCCGTGCCGTAGTTGGAGGCATACATGATGCCGGCGACGGCTGCCAGGATGGCGCCGATGATGAAGGTGGCGGAGATCACCATGTCAGGCTTCACGCCCATCAGGGACGCAACGCGCGGGTTCTCGGCCGTGGCGCGCATGGCGCGGCCGAGGTTGGTGTGGTTGACCAGGTACACCAGCGAGGCCAGGGCCACCGCGGTCACACCCAGGATCAGGATCTGGGTGGGGGTGATGAACGCGCCGCCGATCTCGAAGGGCGAGCTGGGCAGCATCGTCGGATAGGGTTTGTAGTTGGGCTTCCAGATGATCATGGCCAGCGTCTGCAGCAGGATCGACATGCCGATGGCCGTGATCAGGGGCGCCAGGCGAGGACTGCTGCGCAGAGGGCGGTAAGCCACTTTTTCGATCACGAAGTTGAGGGTGGCTGCGACCACGCAGGCAATGATGGTCGCGAGCAGCAGGATGACCCAGCCGGGGGCGCCGGGCATTGCGCCCTGCATCATTCCTATACAGCTCCAACTGGTCAGAGCCCCGATCATGAGCACTTCGCCGTGGGCGAAATTGATCAGCTGAATAATGCCGTACACCATCGTGTAGCCCAAGGCTATCAAGGCGTACATGCTGCCGAGTACCAGACCGTTGATGATCTGTTGCAGCAAAATGTCCATAAGAGAAGTCCTTCGTTTGTAACGTACCCACCGCTTTGGCACCGGAATCGGTACAGCCTTGTGGGCCCGACTGCCATCTAGCAAAAAACCCGCCAGAAGTGCAGCTGTGCGGGTTTGTGGACGGGATTGTAGCGAGTAGTCACAAGCGGCCCCCACCAAGCCGGGCGGGGTTTTCCCTCGGGTTGGCGGCACATCAGCGGGCAACGCAATCCATAAGCTCACATGATGCAAGCAGGAAAATTGATGTGCAAACTTATTACCAGCCTCATGCCAAATCAGCATGACACGGATTGCGGCCTTTGCGGGCCGGGCTCAGGACTTTTCGTCCGATCCGTCCTCAAAATCTGCTGAAACATTGCGCGCGCGCAGCTCACGCAACTTCTGTGCAATCTTGATTTCGAGGCCCCGCTCCACCGGCGCATAAAAACCGGGCGTCGGCATGCCCTCGGGCAGGTAGTTTTCGCCCGCGGCAAAGCCGCCCTCTTCGTCGTGCGCGTAGCGGTAGCCCTTGCCGTAGTCGAGCTCTTTCATGAGCTTGGTCGGTGCATTGCGCAGGTGCATGGGCACCGGGCGGGTGCCATCCTGCTTCACCCAGGCGCGGGCGGCGTTGTAGGCCTTGTAGACAGCGTTGGACTTGGGCGCCATCGCCAGGTACACCACACATTCGGCCAGGGCCAGTTCGCCCTCGGGGCTGCCCAGGCGTTCGTAGACCTCGGTCGCGTCCAGCGCCAGGCGCAGCGCACGCGGGTCGGCCAGGCCGATGTCTTCGCTGGCCATGCGCACCAGGCGCCGCGCCATGTAGCGCGGGTCGGCGCCGCCATCGAGCATGCGCACCAGCCAGTACAGAGCGGCGTCCGGGTCGGAGCCGCGCACGGATTTGTGCAGCGCGCTGATGGTGTCGTAGAACTGCTCGCCACCCTTGTCGTAGCGGCGCATGCGTTCGCCCAGCACCTTGAGCAGCCAGGCGTCGGTGATCTCGGCCAGCTTCTCCTGCGTGGCTGCCATGGCCAGGGTTTCGAGCGTGTTGAGCAGGCGGCGGGCATCGCCATCGGCATAAGCCACCAGGCGGTCTATTGCTACATCTTCGATAGCTTGTAGCGCTTTCTCTGCCTGCGCCAGGGCCACTATTTGCTTCAAATCCTCTTCGGACAGCGGTTGCAGCACATACACCGCAGCACGCGACAGCAGCGCGGAATTCACCTCGAACGAAGGGTTCTCGGTGGTGGCGCCGATGAAGGTGAACAGGCCTGACTCGACATGCGGCAGGAAGGCATCTTGCTGACTCTTGTTGAAGCGGTGCACTTCATCGACGAACACGATGGTGCGCTGCTGCATCAGGCCATCGCGCGCCGCCTCGGCGCGCTCCACGGCCTCGCGGATGTCCTTGACCCCACCCAGCACGGCACTGATGCTGATGAACTGCGCGTCGAAGGCATCGGCCATGAGCCGCGCGATGGTGGTCTTGCCTACACCCGGCGGCCCCCAGAGGATGCAGCTGTGCGGACGGCCCGATTCAAACGCGAGCCGCAGCGGCATGCCCGGGCCCAGCACATGCTGCTGCCCAATCACCTCGCCCAACGTGCGGGGCCGCAGGCGCTCGGCCAGGGGCTGATGGGCCGAGGGGTGGGCCTGGGAAGGTGCGGCAGAGGCACTGCGTGCTGCCATGTTCGTGTCCTGTCTACGTCAGCTGATTTTCAAGCAAAATTGGACTCTAGCGCTTACCCATAAAGCGCGGGCAGCTATCTTTTTCGCAGCGACTTACTGTTTGACCACATCCGCCCCGGCGGGCGGCTTGAACTGGAAGGTGCTGGCCGGCAACGCCGCGTTGGCCTGCATGCCGGTGAAACGAATCAGCGAGCGCTGGCCAAAGCTGTCCAGGATGTCGAGCGCCGCCAGTTGGTCACCCGCAAAGCCCACACGCACACTCTTGAGCTGGCCGTCCCTGGTCTTGGGGCTGGCCAGCACCCACTGCAGGCCTTCCTGGTCGGGCGAGGTCTCCAGCGTGAACTCGGCCTTGAGCGCCGACAGGTCGGGGGCCGATGCCAGCAGCGCGGCGGGCGTGCTGCCGAGCGCCTGGGACTGCGAGCGCTGGGTGACCTGGTTCAGGTCCACGTCGTAAAGCCACAGAGTCTGGCCATCGGCCACGATGGTCTGCTCGAAAGGTTTCTTGTAGACGAACTTGAAGCGCCCGGGGCGCTGAAACTCAAAGCTGCCGGTCGATGTCTTGGTGCGTGCAGTTTGGCCATCCTTGGGAGGCGAAGTCACGGTCTGCGTGAAATCCGCCTTGCCCGTTTGCGTGCCCTTCATGAACGATTCCAGGCTTTTCAGGCCATCAGCGCTTGCCAGTGTTGCGCTGGCAGCTATCAAAATTGCAGTAACGGTCTTTTTCAACAAAAACTCCTGTGGGGCACGGGCCGGGCTTGGCGCCCTGCGTGGGTCATTCACTCACTACGCGCTGGTACCAAAACCTCGCGCTGGCCGCTGGTGGTGAGGCCACTGACGAGTCCGGCCTTTTCCATGTCTTCCAGCAAACGCGCCGAGCGGTTGTAGCCAATGCGCAGCTTGCGCTGCACGTACGAGATGCTCGCCTTGCGGTCCTTGAGCACCACCTCGACGGCCTGGTCGTACATGGGGTCTTTCTCACCCCCGTCGCCGCCGCCCTCCCCTGACAGATCCCCCTCGCCATCCACAGTTCCGCCTTCGAGCACACCTTCTATGTAGTCCGGCTCCCCTTGTTCCTTGAGGTAACTGACGACACGGTGTACTTCCTCGTCCGACACAAAGGCGCCGTGCACCCGGATCGGCAGGCCCGTGCCACTGGCCATGTAGAGCATGTCGCCCATGCCCAGCAGGGCTTCGGCGCCCATCTGGTCGAGGATGGTGCGGCTGTCGATCTTGGAGCCGACCGAGAACGCGATGCGGGTGGGAATGTTGGCCTTGATCAGGCCCGTGATCACATCCACACTGGGGCGCTGCGTGGCCAGGATCAGGTGGATGCCGGCCGCACGCGCCTTCTGCGCCAGTCGGGCGATCAGCTCTTCGATCTTCTTGCCCACCACCATCATCAGGTCGGCCAGCTCGTCGATGATGACCACGATGTGCGGCAGGCGCTGCAGCGGCTCGGGCTCTTCGGGCGTCAGGCTGAAGGGGTTGTAGATGAACTCCTCGCGCGCCTTGGCCTCGTCGATCTTGACGTTGTAGCCGGCCAGGTTGCGCACCCCGAGCTTGCTCATGAGCTTGTAGCGGCGCTCCATCTCGGCCACGCACCAGTTCAGGCCGTTGGCGGCCTGCTTCATGTCGGTGACCACGGGGGCCAGCAGGTGCGGAATGCCCTCGTAGACCGACATTTCCAGCATCTTCGGATCGATCATCAAGAGGCGCACGTCGCGCGCCTCGGCCTTGTACAGCAGCGAGAGGATCATGGCGTTGATCCCCACCGACTTGCCCGAGCCGGTCGTCCCTGCCACCAGCACGTGCGGCATCTTCGCCAGGTCGGCCACCACCGGGTTGCCCACGATGTCCTTGCCCAGGCCCATGGTGAGCATGCTCTTGGCCTCGTGGTAGACCTGCGAGCCCAGAATCTCGGACAAGCGGATCGACTGGCGCTTGGCATTGGGCAGTTCCAGCGCCATGAAGTTCTTGCCGGGGATGGTCTCCACCACTCGGATGGACACCAGGCTCAGCGAGCGCGCCAGGTCCTTGGCCAGGCCCACGATCTGCGAGCCCTTCACGCCCGTGGCGGGCTCGATCTCGTAGCGCGTGATCACCGGGCCGGGCATGGCTGCCACCACGCGCACCTCCACGCCGAAATCCTTGAGCTTCTTCTCGATCAGGCGGCTGGTCATCTCCAGCGTCTCGGGCGCCACCGTCTCCTGGCGCTGCAGCGGACCATCGAGCAGGTCCACCATCGGCAGCTTGCTGTCGGGCATCTCGGTGAACAACGGCTTTTGGCGCTCCTTCACCACGCGGGTGCTCTGCGGCACATCCACCAGGATGGGTTCGATGATCTGGATCGGTTGAGGGTGGTGCACTTCGCTCTCGGTGCGTTCTTCGAGCACCACCACTTCGCGCTCGCGCGCGGCCTTGCGGCCCACAGCCACGTCCTTGGCCACTTCGCGCTTGGCCAGGCGCGATTGCACGAGCGCATCGATGCGCGAACCCAGCGACTCCGCCACGTGCCCCCACGAAAAGCGGAACACCAGCGCCGCACCCAGCACCGCCAGCACGATCGACAGCAGGGCCGAGCCGGTATAGCCCAGCCACTTCACGCTCGCGGGCCCCACCACGTACCCCAGCACGCCACCGGCGTGCCCGCCCGGGAGCAGGGACTCGAACCGGTACAGGCGCGACCACTCCAGGGCCGTGCTGGCGCACATCAGCAGCACCAGCCCACCCCAGAACAGCGCGCGGCGCTGCATCGGGCTGGCGGCGCCCGGCACCTGCTCGCCACCGCGCATCCAGCGCGCCAACGACGACAGCCAGGCCCTCACACCTGCCGCCACGCACCACCACACGGAAAAGCCCAGCGCAAAGTAGCTGCCGTCGGCCAGCCAGGCGCCAAAACGGCCCGCCCAGTTGGCCACCATGCGGACCTCGCGCGAGCCGGAATTGGAAAACGCAGCATCCTGCGCGGAATAGCTGGCCAGCGCCAGCAACCAGAAAACCAGGGCCAGCAGCCCGACCATCAGGCCAATTTCATGGCCAAAACGGGCAGCGCCCGTGCGCGGCGGCGACTTGGCCGCAGCCGATGCATTCAGGGTATTAAGGGAATAGGTCATAAGCGTGCCGGGCGAGCTTACCCCATGCACCACAAGGGATTGGCGCCTGGGCTGACATCCGCTGGCTCGGCGTTCAGCCCAGCGCGTTCAGGCGGTCCTTGAGCAGCGTGGCACCACTGGGCAGCGCCTCGATGAAGCCACGCTCTTCCAGGTCTTTCATCACGCGGCTGACCATCTCGCGCGAGGCCCCCACCATCTTGGCCAGGTCCTGCCGGGAGATTTTGTCCTTGATCACCAACTGGCCCTGGGCATCGGGTATTGCAAAGTCCAGCAGGGCATGGGCCACGCGCCCATACACGTCCAGCAACGCCAGTGACTCGATCTTGCGGTCGGCATGGCGCAGGCGCTTGACCAGCCCCCGCATCACGACCAGCGACATCGAGGCGTTCTCGGTCAGGCAGCGGGCGAACTCGGCGCGGCCCAGCATGAGCACGTCGGTCTGCACCTCGGCGCGCACCGTGGCCGAATGGGGTTCGTTGTCGATGATGCTCATCTCGCCCAGGTAGTCACCCTGCGAGAGCGTGGCCAGGATCACCTCGCGCCCCCGGCTGTCGGAGGTCATCACCCTGGCGCGCCCCGTGAGCAGGATATACAGGGCGTTGGATTTTTGCCCCTGCTCCACCAAAGGCTCGCCGCGCTTGAACCGGCGCTTGATCACCGCACCGCTGATCACCTCGGCCTGGGCCACCGTCAGCAGCGAGAACAAGGGCACCCGGCGCAGCAGGTCCAGGTTGGACAACATCGTCGACATGAAAACATCTCCTCTCAGGGGCGCGACCCAACCGGAGCCGCAGCGGGTTATGAAGGGACTCTCAATGGGTTCTTACAATCGCCGAGATTGAAAAAGGCGCTGCCCGCGTGAGCGGCGCACGGTTGATACTTGCCGGTTCAACCCCCAGTTTCCCCAACAGCGCCGCATGTAGCGGGCGCAAAACACAGGCTTTTACCATGTCCACCACCCAACACGCGAAAGTTCTGATCCTCGGCTCTGGCCCTGCAGGCTACACCGCAGCGGTTTATGCCGCCCGCGCCAACCTGAACCCGGTGCTCATCACCGGCATGGCCCAGGGTGGCCAGCTGATGACCACGACCGAGGTGGACAACTGGCCCGCCGACGTGCACGGCGTGCAGGGCCCGGACCTGATGCAGCGTTTTCTGGAGCACGCCGAGCGCTTCAAGACCCAGATCATCTTCGACCACATCAACAAGGTCGATTTCAGCCAGCGCCCCTTCACACTCACCGGCGACAGCGGCACCTACACCTGCGACGCCCTGATCCTGGCCACCGGAGCATCGGCCAAGTACCTGGGCCTGCCGTCGGAAGAGGCCTTCATGGGCAAGGGCGTGTCCGGTTGCGCCACCTGCGACGGCTTCTTCTACCGCGAGCAGGACGTCTGCGTGGTGGGCGGCGGCAATACGGCGGTGGAAGAAGCGCTGTACCTGTCCAACATCGCCCGCAAGGTCACGCTGGTGCACCGCCGCGACAAGTTCAAGGCCGAGCCCATCCTGGTGGACAAGCTCCACGAGAAGGTCGCTGCCGGCAAGATCGAGCTCAAGCTGTTCAACACGCTCGACGAGGTGCTGGGCGACAACACGGGCGTGACCGGCATCCGCATCAAGAGCACCAAGGACGGCAGCACCGAAGACATCAAGCTGCAGGGCTGCTTTATCGCCATCGGCCATGCGCCCAACACCGAGATCTTCCAGGGCCAGCTGGAAATGGAGAACGGCTACATCATCACGCAGGGCGGCCTCAAGGGCTTTGCCACCCAGACCAGCGTACCGGGCGTGTTCGCCGCAGGCGACGTGCAGGACCATGTGTACCGCCAGGCCATCACCAGCGCGGGCACGGGCTGCATGGCTGCACTCGACGCCCAGCGCTTCCTGGAACAAGAGTCTTGATGAAAAACTGGGCAGCAGGCTATAATCTGCGGCTTTGCTGAATTCGGCCCGTTTTTGCGGTCCTTTCGAAAAAGGCAAATCGGGTTACCGCCACCCTTTCTGGCGAGGTGAGGCCGCAAGCCAACCTGGGCAAACAAGTCCAGGGCCCAGCGAGCGGCCGTTAAAAGTATCGGAGTGTCCTCATGGCACGCGTCTGCGACGTAACGGGCAAGAAGCCCATGACGGGGAACAATGTTTCCCACGCCAACAACAAAACCAAGCGCCGGTTCCTGCCGAACCTGCAATACCGCCGTTTCTGGGTTGAGACCGAAAACCGCTGGGTTCGCCTGCGTGTTTCGAGCGCTGCCCTGCGTTTGATCGACAAGAACGGTATCGACTCGGTGCTCGCAGACCTGCGCGCACGTGGTCAGGCTTAAGGAGAAGCACCATGGCAAGCAAAGGCGGACGCGACAAGATCAAGCTGGAATCCACTGCGGGTACTGGTCACTTCTACACCACGACCAAGAACAAGAAGACCATGCCCGAGAAAATGCTGATCATGAAATTTGATCCAAAAGCTCGCAAGCACGTGGAATACAAGGAAATGAAGCTGAAGTAATCGCTCAGCCTCGTCTTCCCCCAAAAAACCGCCCGGACCCCGGGCGGTTTTTTTATGCCTGTTCTTTGCCTGCGCCTGCTTGCCCTACGCAGCATTGCGCGACGGAAAGGGCTGCTGCGCGGCCAGTTGATCCGCCATCAAGGCGCCCAGCGTGCGGTAGCCCTCCTCCACCTGCGTCGTGAAGGGCATGCCGCAACTCAGGCGCAGAAAATGCTCATAGCGCCCCGTGTTGGTGAACATGGGCCCAGGGGCAATACGTATGCCGCTCAGCAGCGCCTGGTCGTAAAGCCGTGTGGACGAGATGCCGACCGGCAGCTCCAGCCACAGGCTCAACCCACCCGGCGGCAGGCTCAGCCGCGTACCCGCCGGAAAGTAGCGGGCCACAGCCCGCGCGGACTGCTCCCGCTGGACGCGCAGTTGCGCGCGCATGCGGCGCATGTGGCGTTCGTAGGCCGGGGAATCCACGCTGCGCGCGGCCAGCAGCTGCGACCACGTCTGCATGTTGCGCGTGCGGGCGAACTTGAGCATCTGCACCCGGGACTGCCAGCGCCCCGCACTCATCCAGCCCTGGCGCAGGCCCGGGGCAAAACTCTTGCTGAGTGAGGCACAGTAGATCACCTGGCCCGCATCCCCCTGACGGTCCCAGGCCTTGGCCGGACGCAGAACGTGCGGGGACTCCACGAACTCGCGGTAGATATCGTCCTCGATGAGGGCCAGGCCGTGCTCCACGCACAGGGCCACCAGGCGCTCCTTGTGTGCGTCGGGCATCACGCTGCCCTGCGGCATCTGCAAATGGGGCACCACCACCACGCCCCTGAGCCGGGGCTCGTTGCGTGCAGCCAGCTCCAGCGCCTCCAGTGATATGCCGGTGTGGGGGCTGCAGGGGATCTCCAGCGCGCGCAGCCCACGCACCTCGATGGCCTGGAGGATGCCGAAGAAGGTGGGCGATTCGACGGCAATCACATCGCCCGGCTCGGCCACCGCATCCAGGGCCAAGTTGACCGCCTCGGAGTTTCCATGGGTTGCGCCAATGTCTGCAGGGGCCACACAGACCCCAAAGGTGAGCGCATGCCGCGCCATGGCTTGCTGGAACTCGGGATGCGTCGTAGGTGCCGATGGGCCATACACCAGGATGTCCGGCTGCTCCCGCAGCAAGCCCTGCGCAAGCCGGTTGAGCGCCTTCGCATCGAACAGGCTGGGTGCCGGCATCGCGCTGCCCAGGTCCAGCGGCAGAGGACCCGCACGGCGGGCCTTGTCCAGAAAAACCGAAATGCGCTCGTTGATACCCGCAAAGACATGGAGATCACTGGCCAGGGGTTCATGCACCTCGGGCTCACGCGCACCCGGTAGCACCACACCGCCCAGCCCACGCACGAAGTAGCCCACGCGCTCGCGCGCTTCCACACGGCCCTGGGATTCAAGATGGCGCAGCACCTGCAGCGCCGTCGTCAGGCTCACCTGGTGGCGCTGGCACAGCTCGCGCACGGATGGCATGCGCATGCCGGGCGTCAGGCTGCCTGCAGCGATGGCCTGTTCATACAAAGCTGCCAGTTGGCGATAAAGGGGAGTCATACGGGTATCAGAGAGACGTGACATGGCTCGTAGCTCGGGAAACTGTTGCAGCCCAGACGCAGGCGCGAGGCGGCAGGCAAAGGCATCGTGTCCTAACGCCACCTGCGGGTACAGATACAGGAAAGGACAGAAAGAACCATAACAGCACGCCAGCAATTGCGGCTGTTCTACCCCACCAAGCTGACGCGTGTATCTGTCGCCGCAGGACGGCATTTCTTACGCTAAAGCCCTCGCCACAGCCTTTCACAGTCTTTTTCACCAGGAGCATCTACACCATGAAAACGGACATCCACCCCAAGGCAACCACAGCCCCCTTCACGGTCCACATCGCATCCGGTCAAATCCTGTGGGTCTGCCTTCCGCCCGGCAGCGTTTTGCACACCACCCAGGGGGAAATCACCATACTTTCGGCCCCCTGCTCCTATGGATACGCAGTGCACTCACCACCACGGGCCGTCTTGAAGGCAGGTGCCCAATTGCCACTGCCGAGGCATGACCGGGCCACCTGGATGCAACTCAGCAGCACCACAGACGGCCCCGCAGAGATCAAGATTGTGGAAAGCATGCCCGAAGCCGGGCTGCGGCAGAAAGCTTGGGCGCTTCTGCGGACGATCTTCGCGGGCCGCAAAAAAGAGCAGCCGGATGGAGCGTATGGCGCGTTGCACGCCGCACGATGAACAAAGGGTGAAAAAAAAGGCCTTGCCAGGGAAGGCAAGGCCTTGCACAGAACCGCCTCCGGTGGTCTCAGGCGCGTGCCGCACGCAGGCTGATCGAAAACTCCCGCAAAGCGGCAATGCCACTCTCCTCGGCCCGGCGGCACCACGCCTGCAAATCGGCGGTGAGCTGTTCGCGGGATTGTGAAGTGTTGAGCCACAGCTGACGCAGCTCTTCGCGCATGGTCACCATCTTGTCGAGCGCCGGGTGCGCCGCGCGGGCCTGCGCCAGCTGTGGCAGCGCCACGGCTGGCACCTTCTCCGCGTCGCGGGGCAGCCAGCGCTTGGCCGCCTTGAGCACCGAGACATCGGCCTGGCGAGCCTTGAGTGCAGCGATTTCTTCCTTGCAAGCCTGGCGCACCCCACGGGCGTAGCCCGCCATCACCTCGTAGCGGTTGGCAATCAAAGCCTCCAGCGTCTTTTCATCGGCCACGGGTTTCACGTCGCCCAACTGCAGCTTGGGCGGCACCTTCTTGACCGTAGCCCAGCCGATTTTCTTCATCAGCGTGATGTAGACCCAGCCAATGTCGAACTCATAGGGCTTGACCGAGAACTTGGCCGACGTCGGGTATGTGTGGTGATTGTTGTGCAGCTCTTCACCACCAATGATGATGCCCCAGGGCGAAAGGTTGGTGCTGGCATCCTGCGCCTCGAAATTGCGGTAGCCCCAATAATGGCCCACACCATTGACCACACCCGCCGCCCAGAACGGAATCCAGAGCATCTGTACCGCCCACACAGCGGCGCCAAGCGCGCCAAACAATGCGAGGTTCAGGATCAGCATAAGGCCCACACCCTGCCAGCCGTAGCGGGTATAGACATTGCGTTCCATCCAGTCATCGGGTGTGCCGTGGCCGAACTTCTTCATGGTCTCCATGTTCTTGGACTCGGCGCGGTACAACTCGGCGCCGCGCCACATCACGGTGTCCAGGCCGCGCGTCTGCGGGCTGTGCGGGTCGTCCACGGTTTCGCACTTGGCGTGGTGTTTGCGGTGGATGGCGACCCATTCCTTGGTGACCATGCCGGTCCCGATCCACAACCAGAAGCGGAAAAAGTGCGAGGGAATGGCGTGCAGATCCAGCGCACGGTGCGCCTGTGCACGGTGCAGAAAAATCGTGACCGCCGCAATGGTGATGTGGGTCGTCGCCAGGGTGTACAGGACAACCTGCCACCACGCCAGATTCCACAAACCGTGGCCCAGCCAGTCAATGGCGGCGTTCAGCACAGCCCAATCGGGTAACAGCATATTCAGAAAACCTTACGTCTACAAAGAACCCGCTCGCCAGAGGAGCAGGTATCTGATTTTAGAGCGGGAGCCCCCCGATAGGCTCGGGGGTATTCACCGTATTTGCGCCGTTTTAGCGTCTTTAGAGGACAAAGTCAGCCTTTTTTGGCCCAGGTTGCGGCAAAAAACCCATCCGTCTGGTGCACATGGGGCCAAAGGCGCAGATATCCACTGCCCGACTCACCGCCGCTGCACAGGCCCTTGGCGCCCTCGACCTTGAGCTGCTCCAGCAATTCACCCGCGTCGAGCAGTTCGAAGTCAGGGTGGGACGCACTGAAGGCCTCGGCAATGGCCTCGTTTTCCTGCGGCAGGATGCTGCAGGTGGCATACACCAGACGGCCGCCGGGCTTGAGCAGGCGCGCTGCGCTGTCCAGAATGGCGGTCTGCTTGGCCACCAGTTCTTCCACGGCCTTGGCCGACTGGCGCCATTTGAGGTCGGGGTTGCGACGCAAGGTGCCCAGGCCCGAGCAGGGCGCATCCACCAGCACGCGATCAATTTTGCCCGCCAGCCGCTTGACGCGGTCATCTCGCTCGTGGGCAATGGCGGCGGGGTGCACGTTCGACAGGCCACTGCGGGCCAGGCGGGGTTTCAGGGCATCCAGGCGGTGCGCCGACACATCAAACGCATACAGGCGGCCGGTACTGCGCATGCCCGCGCCGATGGCCAGGGTCTTGCCGCCTGCACCGGCGCAAAAGTCCACCACCATCTCGCCGCGCTTGGCGTCGAGCAGCAGGGCCAGCAACTGCGAGCCTTCGTCTTGCACCTCAATGGCGCCGCGCGTGAATGCGTCCAGCTTGGTCAGCGCAGGCTTGTCGTCAATGCGCAGGCCCCAGGGCGAATACGGCGTGGGACTGGCCTTGATGCCGGCCTTGGCGAGCTCCTTCTGTACATCGGCGCGCTTGTCCTTGAGCGCGTTGACGCGCAAATCCAGCGGGGCGCTCTGCGCCAGGCTTTCCACCAGCGGCCAGAATCCGTCGCCCAGCTGGTCCTTGAGGGGTTTCACCAGCCATTCAGGCAGGTTGTGGCGGTGGCGCTCCATCAGGTCATCGACCGTGACGGCATCGCACTGGTCCAGCCAGTTCTTTTCCTGGTCGGTCAGTGCGCTCTTGAGGAAATCACGCGGGCCATAAAACCCCAGGATGGCCAGGCGGCGCTCCTTGGGGCCTGAGCCCGAGGGAGCCATGTGGTCGAACAGCAGCTTCTTGCGCAGCACGGTGTAGACCGTTTCGGCCAGCGTGGCACGCTCGCGAGGCCCCAAGCCCCGGTTGTCGCGGAAAAATCGTGACACCACCGCATCGGCGGGGTGTTCAAACGTGAGGGTGAGCCTGACCAATTCAGCGCAGGCGTCGAGAAGAACTTTGGGATGCATCCCCGTATTGTCCACCCCCTGAGCCGCTTCGCGTCATCCCCCGGAGGGGGACGCCACCTGCGGCCTGGCGAAGCCAGTTCCACGGTGGCACAGGGACGGGCCTGCGCCAGTCTCCACCATCGTGTGCAACTCAGCGTGCAGACGAGAAAGGGATGAGCAAAAAGTTGGCCATCAACGGGTATAGATCGGATCGAACGCATAGCGCTGGATTTCCTTGAGCGTGGGCGATTCGCCCGCCCACAGCGCCAGCGCGGGGCCCGGAAGGCTCAGATTGCGCTCCAGGGCACGGCACAGGTGGTAGCGGCTTTCGTCGTCCATGCCTGGCAGCTCCAGGAACACCAGGTACGCCCGACGCTGCGGATGCTCGCGCAGGTTCTTGCGCACCAGCCAACAACGGGTGAGGGGCGCGCAGCGGGCCAGCTCCGATTGCAGCTCGGCCAACTCAAACGGGCTCAGGTCGTTGCGCGCGATCTGGCTGAAGAAGGAGGTGCCCGACAGCTCTTCCCAGGCGCGCTCTTCAGATTCCTGCGCACGCTCCAGCCGCTTTCGCCATTGCTTGAAGGCCGCCGCGTCATGGTCCCTACCCATGCGCGGGGTCTCCAGCTCGGCCAGTGCGGTGCGTGCAGCCCAGTAGCGGTCGTTGCTGCCGGCTTCCCACACCCGGTGCAGCAGCAGGAGCTTGCCCTCGCGGTCGTCCTCGGGCAGACAAGGCACCAGTCCGCACAGGGCGGGCGGGTATTCCGCGCTGCGCTCAAGCGCCAGCTCATACAGCGCACGCACATCGGCGCGGGGATCGAGATGGCGTTTGAGGCGGGCCAGCTCCACCAATTCGGCAGCACTGCTCTGGGCTATCGACGCGCTGAGCGCTTCGGCGCGCGTACGCACACGCTCCAGCCACGCATGGTGCTGCTTCCACTCCGTGGCGTTGTCGCGGCACCATTGTTTGTCAAAGTGCTTCACCCACCGCTTGGCCCCATCGCCCAGCAGGGTCAAGGCATTGCCATGCGACCAGTCCGGCAGTGTGGGCGTGGCATCCAGCGCTTCAATGCGATCCCGCAGGCCGGGGTGGGTGTCGTCCACACTGCTCAGGCGCTTGAGCGCCTGGCGCAGTGCGTCGTTGGCAAATGCGGCATCCGGGGCCTCGGCCAGGTAGCGGCGCATGCTGCGATAGGGCCCCACCGGCAGCGGATTTCCAGCGGCACCGCACCAGTGGTGGCCCCAGAACTCCGCCTGCAGCGCCGCGCCGCGGATTTCAATCTCGGCCAGGGCGGCGGCGGTCACGTCACGGCCCAGCAGCTTGCCGGCAATGCGGTCGGCCTCGTATTCGTCCTGGCGGGCCAGCGCAAAGGTCTTGGCCGAAAAGCGCGGAAAGTACCAGCGCATGAAAGCCTGCGTGGCGGCAGCCACCGGGCCTTCGTCGTCGGCCAGGCTGTGGTTCAGGCGCATCCACGACAGGCGCGTGCGGTAAATCCAGGCGGCAAACCGGCCGTGGTCGCCGCGCAGATGACCGTACTCATGCGCCAGCACGGCCAGAAAACGCGGCCGGTCCAGGGCCATGAGCAGGGGCAAGCCAATGCTCAGGTGGTTGACAGCGCCGCCCAGCAGGCCGTACTTGGGCAACTGCTGGATGCTGGCATTGAACTCGTCGTTCAGCGTGACTTTGTGGATGGGTGGGCCCTTGATCTTGCGGCGAATGCGCTCCAGCGCCTCAAAAAGCTCCGGCGCCTCCAGCGCCGTGATCTCCACACCCTCGGGCGCGTCAAAACGCACCCACAGCGCCCGCAGGCTGACCCACAGCAGGCCTGCAGCCCCCAGCAGCAGCCACACCATGGCAAAACGAAAGCGCCCCTGCAGCAACTGCGGCACGACCCACAGCACAATGCCGGCGGCCAGCCCCAGGCAACCCAGCACCCAGGCATAACCCAGCGCCGCAAACGCGGCCACACTGCGGCGGTACGCTCGGCTGTTGTCGGCACTGGCATGCTCGCTCATGCGCACCAGGTGCACAAAATCTGCCTGATCCACGGGCTTCCCCCACTCTTGGTTGTTTTCAGCCGCCATCCTAACCACTCACGCACGCCCACTCGCCACCATGACCGACGAAGACCTGCCAGCACTCATTCGCACTCCGCCCGGCCTGTACCGCCACTACAAGGGCACGCTCTACGAGGTGATCGACACCGTGCGCCACAGCGAGACGCTGGAACCCATGACGCTGTACCGCGCGCTCTATGGCCAGCGAGGGCTGTGGGTGCGGCCCGCCGCCATGTTTGAAGAGCAGGTGCTCATCGATGGCGTGATGCGGCCACGGTTCAAGAAATGCGGGGACGAGACGGAAACCCGCTGAAACCCGTTGAACTCACGCCGCAGTGCGCGGAAAAATGGCTACTGCCACCAAACCACCACCCGCGGCATTGCGCAAGGCCAGCCGCCCTCCCCCCGTGGCGCCGCACCACGTCAGAGGCAATGGTGAGCCCCGGTCCGGCCCCGCCGCTCTGGCGGTTGCGCGAGGACTCCACGCGGTAGAACAGCTCCATGACCCGCTCCAGCTCTTCAGTCGGCAGGCCTGGCCGTGGTCGCGCACCTCGATGCTCAGCGTCGGCCGGGCCATCGGCTGCAGGTTTTCTGGCCACGCAGTGCGATTCGCCCGTCAGTTGATGAGCTGCGTGCCCCGGGATCCCTGAGGCTGCCCGGCGACAGGTAAATATGAATAAAAATAGGCCCTAGCGCTTTATAGATAAGCGTAAGTAGCTACTATTTTTATAGCAAACAACATCCCTATGCCCATCAGGGTCTGCCAGGGCGACAACCGAACCATCCCAAACCGATCAGCCGGTGGGCTACAAAGCCTGAATCAGCGCCCGCACGGCGCGGGGATAGATCACGTGTTCCTGGGTCAGCACCCGGGCCGCCAGCGTCTCGGCCGTGTCGGCCGGGAGCACGGGCACCACCGCCTGCTCCAGGATGGGGCCCACATCCAGCTCGGCCGTCACCTGGTGCACCGTGACGCCCGCAAACTTGCAGCCTGCATCGATAGCGCGCTGGTGCGTGTGCAGCCCGGTAAAGGCGGGCAGCAGCGAGGGGTGGATATTGATGAGCCGCCCCGCGTAGTGCGCCACAAACCCTGGCGTCAGGATGCGCATGAAGCCGGCCAGCACCACCAGGGCGGGCTGGTGGCGGTCGATGGTGGCGGCCAGTTCGGCATCAAACGCCTCGCGGCTGGCAAACGCCTTGTGGTTAAGCGCCTCGGCAGCGATGCCCTGCTCCCGCGCAAACACCAGCCCGGCGGCATCCGGTTTGTTGCTGATCACAGCCGCCACGCGGGCGCCGTAGCGTTGTGCCCAGTTCTCCTGTTGCGCGGTGCGGACGATGGTGGCCATGTTCGAGCCGCCGCCAGAGATCAGAATGACGATGTTCTTCATAAATTGCCACGGATTATCCCAGTGCCCTTCGATCCCATCACCCGCCCCCTCACCCCCCACGAAGCCCGCGTGCTCGCCACGCTGATGGAAAAGGCCCGCACCGTGCCCGACAGCTACCCCATGTCGCTCAACGGCCTGCTGACCGGTTGCAACCAGAAAACCAGCCGCGACCCGGTGATGAACCTCAGCGACGCCGAGGCGCAGGAGGCGCTGGATTCGCTCAAGCTGCTGACGCTGGCGTTTGAGAGCAGCGGCAACCGCACCACACGGTGGGAACACAACTTCCAGCGTGGCGTGGGCGTGCCCGAACAATCGGCCGTGCTGCTGGGGCTCTTGATGCTGCGCGGCCCGCAAACGGCGGGCGAGCTGCGCATCAACGCCGAGCGCTGGTACCGGTTTGCCGACATTTCTTCGGTGGAGGCCTTCCTCGACGAGCTGCAAGAGCGCAGTGCAGAGAAAGGCGGCCCGCTGGTCGTGCAGCTGCCCCGCGCACCCGGCGCGCGCGAACAGCGCTGGGCTCACCTGATGTGTGGGCCGGTGGACACCCGCCAGCAGGCCTACGGCGGCCACCCCGCCCCTTCGCTGGACACCCCTGCCCCCGCCCTGCAAGCCCGCGTGCAAGCCCTGGAGGCAGAAGTGGCGGGCCTGCAAGCCACGGTGCGCCGCCTGTGCGACGAACTGGGTGTGCGCGGGTTGGAAGACGACAAGTAGCCTCTGCCCGGCCAGGCGCGGCGAAGCACGCCAGCGCTCAGGCCTGGGCCACTCGGCCCTCGATCTGCGCCAGGATGCTGGGGTCCTTGATCTTGTCGTCGGCGCTGAGCAGCAGCAGCTTGGACAACACCTCGCTGGTACGTTGGTCATCGTCGACGAAAGGCAAAGCCACGGCCTTCTGGCTGGCTTTGTCGGCCGGCACGATGCACAGGTATCCCGCAGGGATCACGTGAATCACCGCGGTGCCCAGGTGCAGACGATAACTCGCACGCTTGCCCTGGATGATGGCGTGATGCCCCTCCAGGCTGACGTTCTTCAACCCCAAGCTGGGGAGCAAGGCGCCCACCAAGGCCACGCGGGCGTGCTGCACCTCAGCGGAATGCTCATCGCTGTCGGCGGCGCCGGCGGTGATCACGAGGTCGAGGTCGCGCATGGCCTCGGAGAATCCGAGCGGCGGCGCCTCCTCCAGCGCCATGGGTTCAGCTTGGCGGGTGAACGAGATCTCACCCAGCACTGTCGCCTCTTCCTGGGTCAGGAATTGATAGACATCGGGCAACGACAGCTCGACGGCAATGTCGGGCGCCAAGCGCTTTCGGGCTACAAAATCGAAGTCGCTCCCATCAACTCGCCATCCGCGAGCCGAAAGGATGGCGCCCAGCACCGAGGTCTTGACGCGGCGCCCTTCGAAGCGGCGTGACACATCTCGCGCCTCGCGCTCGGCGGGCGTCAACACATAGCATTCGCGAAACGCCTGCTTGAACGGTTGCACCAGGGACGACTGCACCGCGTGTCGCTGGCAAGCGATCAAGCGGCCTGTCGCCAATATCGAATGGACGTGCGCGATGGTCAGCGGCAGCTCCACCGGGCGGGCGGCATCGGCCAGCGCGCCATCCGCGTCCAGAAGACGCAACTGGGCCAGGCTGTCATCGAGCAGGCCCAGCCCGCCATCTGGCGTTTGCAGGTAGAGCGCGGTCAGCAGCTGTCGGGCCATCGGCAGGTTGGACAGCTCCCGAAGCTGGTCCGGCGCGAGCGCACGGCCACTGACCATCAGGTTTTCCAGGGCAATGCGGTAGCGCTTGCTCTGGTCCTTGAGCAGGTCGAGCTGTGCTAGCAGCGGAGCCAGCCCCGCGTCCTTCTTCAACGCAGGCGGCAGGCTCTTCAAGGCCTTACCGGCCTTGCGTACCTGCAGCTGCGGCTGAAACCTGACCAGGCTCAGCTCCACGGCATAGTCGTCTTGCTGCCAGCTCCAATCCTGGGCCGACTGGGACGTAGCGTCCAGTGACCATTCCATTTCGGTCACGTCCGCAAAACCGGCGTTGTGCGCCAGCTGCACCAGCGCTGCGGCGGCTGCATCGCGCACGTTGGCACTGCGCTCGGAGCCGAACAGCTTTGAAGCCTGCTTGCCGGCGCCCTTGAAAAAGTCGAAGCGCTCACGCAAGTCCGCTGTATCTCTCAGGGGAGTCATGCCCCACACGCGAATGTGCTCTTGCGACAGCTTGCCCAGCATGCCGGCCAGCTTCTTGTCCTGCACGCCTTGCACCGCCTCGATGCGGTACACGGTGACTTTCAGGTGCTTGTACTTCTTGTGCCATGCCAGCAGCAGCTCGCCGGACTTTCCGGCGCGCTGGAGATGCTCCTTCAACAACGGCACGTCGAAGTACTCGTTCGCATCGGCTCGTTCGCGCTCGCGCATGAAACGGTACAGCGGCGCCGCGCTGCCCCAGCCGAGGGCCTCCAGCACCTCGTCCGCCTGGGCGCGGCAGTGGCGCAGCAATTGAAGCAGAACCTCCGGGGCGAACTGCCGCAGCTCAACCACCAAGTCTGCGGACTCCGCCGCGCCCAGGGGTTGCACATTGCAGATCAGTTTCAACGCACGCGCAGCAGAGCGCTCGGCATCGGTCTGAACCAAGCCGAGGATCGGCGGCGGCGATGGCATCTGCGCCAACAGGCGCGCACCTGCCATCACGAACCGAATGCCGCTCAAGCTTCGGCGTTCGCCGCTCTCGTAGTCCACACCCAATTCCTGTGCCAGTTGCCCCAGCGAGGTGATGGCTTCGGTCAGCGGTTTGACGCAGTGGCCGTACACCCAGTCCAGCGCCTCGGGTTGAAAGTCTTTCAAGACATCGTCCTCTTGAGACAGGCACGCGCCCACCACGCGCGCGCTGCGTGGCCATTCCAGATCGAACAGGCGTTTGACCCATTCAGCGCTCAGGGGCCCCTGGCGCGCGTAGGCCTGTGCCAGTTCATCCGCTTGCTCGGTCAGGCCGAAAAACTCCGCAGTGCGCATGCGGCCGGTGCATTCGCAATCTTCCACCTGAGGTGGCGGGCGGAACTGCTCGTCGACCCAGGTGTCGCAGGAGCGCTCCATCAAGTCCATCAACTCGTCCAGTGTGGCGCGCGAGGACTTCATGTCGCAGATCAGCTGGGCCAGCGTATCGGGGGCTGGCTCCAAAAAGGGATGGCTGCTGCGGGTCAGCGCCGCTTTGAGGTCCGCGATCTGATGACTCCTCACCGGCTCCGCATACTGGGCGCGAATAAGCGCGCGCTCTGCGTCCATCCAGCGCGGTGCCGCGCATTCGGTCGCATCGGCGGGATGGCTCAGTTGGTGGCGCAAGCGTTGCAAGGCCAACTGGCAGGTGTAATCCCGCCCCCATTTTTTGACCGCCTCGGTCAGCAGATCGTTCACATCGCGCGCGAAGCCCCACACCCGGTCAGCGCGTGCGCGCATGTTGGGAATGCTTTCGTGAAGCACCGGGAACATGAAAAAGTCAGTCAAGTGCTGCTCAGCCTCGTTGCCGAACGTCTGCTGCAGCGCTGAACAGAACGGTGAATCCGCATCTCCGTTGCGGATGGCGCGCTCGTCATCATCCAGGCGGCCAGCGTCCTTGGCCTCCTGAACATAGCCCAACAACCAGGCTTCGAAACGTTGGCCTCTGGCGCGCTGCGTTGCGCTCGCCTCCCAGTGCTCACTCATAGGTTCCTTTCATCCGCCCACGAGCGGACGCAATCTCAAGAAGACAGCGTGCGAGCTGTCCGTCAGGCTCAGCTCGGCATGCGACCGGTACAGCGTGCCATCGACAACCATCTGGAACTCACCCGCTTCGAAGGCGGCCATGGCCCGCTGGATCTCGGCTTGCTCAACGGCCGCCAGGTCGGGCTTGCAAGCAGGCTCCGGTGGCCGGCGCAAGGCCACACGCCCCTGTGCCAAGCCCTCTTCGATCATGGCCGGCGTCAATGTGGGGGTGGTTTGATCTCCCGGTGCGGGTGACGCAGCACCTGCGCTGGCGATGCGCTGCAGGGCGAGATGGGTCCGAACGCTCAGCGCGATCAGCTCGCGGGTCGAGATCGACAGATCATCGATCTGGAAAGCCACCCGACCCTGGTGTAGGCCGGGACTCTGGCGTTCAGCGATTTCACAGTTCAACAACAAGTTGGGCATGGCGATGAGTTCTATCTGCGGCCCGCAGGCCCCCAGGCCTGAGTGCACACGAAGACGACAATGCCGCCGTGGCGGTCCTGGATCAGCAGTTTGCCCCCCAGCAGCCGTACCTCGGCCTGCTGCCCTCGGGTGTCATCCCTGTCCGTGGCCGCCTCAACGGCCTGGTCGAAAATCTTCAGCATCTGGTGCCCCTCGTTTGGCTGATCATATTCAACCCCTGCAGCGTCTTATTGAGCCGGCATCTTTGAATTTGAACCCACCGCTTGCGCTGGGCCTGCCCCAGCCTTGCACAGCGCTTCGCCAAACTCAGCTTGAAAGCACTTCAAATGGGTTGATGCCAAATCAAGGGCTGCGCGCCTCATGTCGCCACCCGGACAGCAATAAAACGAACGATCGTGCTACAAATGCGGAATCACTTGGAGACAAGCCGCATGGATCTCGCATTCACCCCCGAAGAACAGGCCTTCCGCGACGAAGTTCGCGCATGGGTTCACGCCAACCTACCCCAGGAAATTTCCCACAAGGTGCACAACGCCCTGCGCCTGACCCGTGCAGACATGCAGGGCTGGGCCAAGATCCTGGGCAAAAAGGGCTGGCTCGGTTTTGGCTGGCCCAAAGAGTTTGGCGGCCCGGGCTGGACGGCCGTGCAGAAGCATCTGTTTGAAGAAGAGTGTGCGCTGGCCGGTGCGCCCCGCATCATCCCCTTCGGCCCCGTGATGGTGGCCCCGGTGATCATGGCCTTCGGCAATGCCGAACAACAAAAGCGCTTTTTGCCCGGCATCGCCAGCGGCGAAGTCTGGTGGAGCCAGGGCTACAGCGAGCCAGGCTCGGGCTCGGACCTGGCCAGCGTCAAGACCCGCGCCGAGCGTGTGGGCGACAAATACATCGTCAACGGCCAGAAGACCTGGACCACGCTGGGCCAGCACGGCGACTGGATGTTCAACCTGGTGCGCACCAGCACCGAAGGCAAGCCGCAGACCGGCATCTCCTTCCTGCTGCTGGACATGAAGTCCAAGGGCGTCACCGTGCGCCCCATCAAACTGCTGGACGGCGAGTGCGAGGTCAACGAGGTGTTCTTCGACAACGTCGAAGTGCCCGCCGAGAACCTGATCGGTGAGGAAAACAAGGGCTGGACTTACGCCAAGCACCTGCTCAGCCACGAGCGCACCAACATCGCCGACGTGAACCGCAGCAAGCGCGAGCTGGAGCGCTTGAAGCGCATCGCGAAGACCGAAGGCATGTGGGAAGACCAGCGCTTCCGTGACCAGATCGCGCTTCTGGAAGTGGACATCGTGGCGCTCGAAATGCTGGTGCTGCGCGTGCTGTCGGCCGAGAAGTCGGGCAAGAACTCGCTCGACATTGCAGGCCTGCTCAAGATCAAGGGCAGCGAGATCCAGCAGCGCTACGCCGAGCTGATGATGCTGGCCGCCGGCCCGTTCAGCCTGCCCTTCATCGAAGAGGCCATGGAGGCCGGTTGGCAGGGCGACTTCCCTGGCGGCGTCACCGCCAACGCGCCGCTGGCGTCCACCTACTTCAACCTGCGCAAGACCACCATCTACGGTGGCTCCAACGAAGTGCAGCGCAACATCGTGGCTCAGACCGTCCTCGGCTGATCTCAAGTTCCAGGAGACAAGAACATGGATTTCGATTTTTCTGACGACCAGGAACAACTGCGCGACGCCGTGCGCAAGTGGGTGGACAAGGGCTACACGTTTGAGCGCCGCCGCGCTGCCGTGGCCGCAGGCGGTTTTGACCGCGCCGCCTGGGGCGAGCTGGCCGAGCTGGGCCTGACCGCACTGACCGTGCCCGAAGCCCACGACGGCATGGGCCAGGGCGCCATCGACGCCATGGTGGTGGCCGAGGAACTCGGCCGCGGCATGGTGCTGGAACCCATCGCCCAGGCCTTCATCGCCAGCAGCGTGCTGTCGCACTACGCCCCCGCCCACGTGCAAGGCGCCTGGCTGCCCCGCGTGGCCAGCGGTGAAGCGCTGGTGGTGCTGGCCTACCAGGAGCGCAAGGCGCGCTACCGCCTGGACGTTTGTGAGGCAAAAGCAGCCTCTGCGCCCGCTGGATATGCCGTAAAAGCTACAAAAAGCATAGTAGCCGCAGGTGACCAGGCCGATGCCTTCATCGTGCCTGCGCTGCTGGACGGAAAAATCGCCCTCTTCCTCGTGGAACGCTCGGCCGCTGGCGTCACCACACGTGGCTATGTCACGCAAGACGGCAGCCGCGCCGCCGAAGTGCAACTGGCCAACGCCCCCGCCACGCTCATCACCAGCGACGGCCTGGCCGCGCTGGAACTGGCCGTGGACACCGGCATCGCCGCCACCTGCGCCGAAGCCGTGGGTGTGATGGACAAGACCGTGGCACTCACCGTCGAGTACATGAACCAGCGCAAGCAGTTCGGCGTGTTCATCGCCAGCTTCCAGGCGCTGCGCCACCGCGTGGCCGACATGAAGATGCAGCTCGAACTCGCCCGCTCGATGAGCTACTACGCGAGCCTGAAGCTGGGCGCTCCGGCGGCCGAACGCCGCGCCGCCATGGCCCGCGCCAAGGTGCAGCTGGGGCAATCGATGCGTTATGTGGGCCAGCAATCGGTGCAATTGCATGGCGGCATCGGCGTGACCGACGAGTACATCGGCAGCCACTACTTCAAGAAACTCACGCAACTGGAAGTGACCTTTGGCGACACGCTGCACCACCTGGGCGAAGTGTCGAGCCGCATGCAGGACACGGCCGGCGTGTTTGCCTGACGCCAAGCAAGGACTGTCACGCAACCGTGCAATGCTCGTGGACTGAACCGGTCCACGGGCATTTTTTCTTATCGGAGACACCCATGAACAATAAGCTCTTGCTGCAACGCCGATCCCTTCTGCTGGCAGCCGCCGCGGCCACCCTGGCCCTGGCCGGCTGCGCCACCCGCAGCCCCAGCCTGGCCGAGGCCCCGCCCATCGTCTTTGTGCATGGCAATGGCGACACCGCTGCGCTGTGGCAGGCCACCGCGTGGCGGTTTGAATCGAACGGCTGGCCCCGTGAGCGCCTGCATGCCATCGACGTGCCCTACCCGCTCTCACGCGATGACGACACCAAGCCCCAGCCGGGCCGCACCTCGGCTGCAGAGCACATGGCTTACCTCAAGGCTGAGGTGGACAAGGTGCTCAAGGCCACGGGCGCCAGCAAGGTGGTGCTGGTGGGCAATTCGCGCGGGGGCAATGCCATCCGCAACTACATCTACAACGGCGGCGGCGGCACCACCGTGAGCCACGCCATCCTGGGTGGCACCCCCAACCACGGCGTGTGGGCAACCCCCGGGGTGCGCGAAGGCAGCGAGTTCTCGGGCACCGGCCCCTTCCTCACCGCCTTGAACGCCCCCAAAAACGCAGCCGGCGATGAAGTGAGCGGCCCCGTGCAATGGATGACCATCCGCTCGGACAACAACGACAAGTTCGCGCAGCCCGATGGCCTGTGGATCGGCCAGAAAGGCACGCCCACCAACGTGACGGCCGCAGGGCCCGAGCTGAAAGGCGCGGTCAATGTGGTGATCCCGCGCATCGACCACCGCGAGACCTCCTATTCCGCCGCAGCCTTTGAAGCCACCTACCGCTTCATCACGGGCAAGGCGCCGCAGGCCACCACCATTGCGGCCGAAAAGCAGGTGGTGCTGAACGGCAAGGTCACCGGCCTGGGTGTGGACCCAACGGACGCCAAGACGGGCAACTTCAGCAACAACCTGCCCCTGGCGGGCGCGCAGCTGGAGGTGTATGCCACCGACCCCACCACGGGCGCCCGCACGGGCAATGCCTTGCTGCGCAAAACCGTGGGTACGGATGGCCAATGGGGGCCGCTGGCCGTTCCCGCTGGGTCACCCACCGAGTTCGTGATCACCGCACCCGGCTACGCCACCACCCACATCTACCGCAGCGGCTTTCCCCGCAGCAGCGATCTCATCCACCTGCGCGCAGAGCGCTTGGCCGATGCCGACAAAGGCGCCGAGAGCGTGGTGACACTGACCCGCCCGCGCGGCTACCTGGACCCGGCACGCGACAAGATGCTGCTCGATGGCGCCGCACCTGCCGGTGTGCCGCCAGGCGCGGGCGTGGCGTCGGCCAAGGTCAAGCCCTCGGGCGGCGTGCGCAGCATTGCGGGCGAATTCAATGGCGAACGCGTGGTGGGACAGACCTGGCCCGCTGCCAGCGGCCATTTGGTGTTTCTCGAACTGACTTACTGATGGGATAGGCGCTGCTCGGTGCCTGTGCACCGTGCAGCACACCACCAAAAGCGGTCAAGACAGCCCCGATGGCTAGGCGCTCCGTCACAGACAGTACTGCGAGTACGGCAAGACGGAGCAACGACGCCAGCAGGCGTCGTACTGGCCGCTCCGCCAACTACGCCAACAGCCGTGAAGATTTGGGGACGTGCGCCATCAGGAACTCCATTTGATCGGCGAGGATGCGGCGATTGCGCAAGATGAAGTCTTCCCACAGGCTGGGCACATAAGGCGCGTACAGCAACGGCATGTGGGCATGTTCTGGCGTGCGTGGGCCCTTGCGGTGGTTGCACGGGCGGCAGGCCGTGACCACGTTCATCCAGTGGTCCTGCCCATTGCGGGCAAACGGCACGATGTGCTCGCGCGTCAGATCCTCTTCATGAAAATGCCCGCCGCAGTAGGCACACACATTGCGGTCGCGAGCAAAAAGCTTGCTGTTGGTCAGTCCGGGCTTGAGGTCAAACGGGTTGATGCTGGGCACGCCCTTGGTTCCGATGATGCTGTTCACGGCAATCACCGATTGTTCGCCCGTGATCGCGTTGTGCCCGCCACGGAACCGCGCGATCTGGCCGCCGGATTCCCAGCGCACCTCACCCGCGGCGTAATGAATCACCGCTTGTTCGAGCGAAATCCACGATTGGGGCAGCCCTTGGGCCGACAGCTTCAAGACCTTCAAAACACGCCTCCTGGAACACAAAGTACACAAGGATTCGGAACGCAGATGTCTCGCGAACTGCCCTGCGCTGGGCAGCCCGTGGGTCACAATATACTCCGTTTTCATGACAAATTGGCGTCTTGCGCTTGATACACCTGCGCATGCTGCTATCAAAAAGATAACAAACCGATGAAGATCTTTCGCGGATTCCACCATCCCGGCATCGCCAACGCCTGTGCGCTGACCATTGGCAATTTCGATGGCGTACACCGGGGCCACCAGGCCATGCTGGCCCTGCTGAACAGCGAGGCCGCACACCGGGGCGTGGAAAGCTGCGTGCTCACGTTCGAGCCCCACCCTCGCGACTACTTTGCGGGCGCCCACCACAAACCCGACCTCGCGCCCGCACGCATCGGCACCCTGCGCGACAAGCTGACCGAGCTGGCCCGCTGCGGCGTGCAGCAGACCGTGGTGCTGCCGTTTGACGCGAAACTGGCCGCGCAGTCCCCCGATGCGTTCATCGACGAGGTGCTGGTGCGCGGCCTGGGTGCCCGTTATGTGCTGGTGGGCGACGACTTCCGCTTCGGCCGCCAGCGCGCGGGCGACTACGCCATGCTCGACGCGGCAGGTCAAGCCAAGGGCTTTGATGTGGCGCGCATGAACAGCTACGAGGTACATGGGCTGCGGGTGTCCAGCTCCGCCGTGCGCCAGGCCCTGGCCGCAGGAGACATGGAAGCAGCAGCGCGCCTGCTGGGGCGGCCCTACACCATCAGCGGCCATGTGGTGCACGGACGCAAGCTGGGGCGCGAGTTGGGCGCTACCGCCGGTGGAGCCGGTGACGGCTTTCGCACCCTGAACCTGCGTTTTGCGCACTGGAAACCCGCTGCCAGCGGCATCTTTGCGGTGCTGGTGCATGGCCTCGCCGCCGAGCCTTTGCCGGGTGTTGCCAACCTGGGCGTGCGCCCTTCGCTGGACCCGAACGATGTGAACGGCGGCCGTGTGCTGCTGGAAACCCATTGCCTGCACTGGCCTGCCGATCTGGGCCCCGAGGGGGCGTACGGTAAAATCGTGCGCGTGGAACTGCTACACAAACTGCACGACGAGCTGAAATACGACGGTCTGGACGCCCTGACAACGGGCATTGCCAAAGACTGTGCCGACGCGCGTGCGTACTTTGCCTCGGCCAAGGCGCCCAACCACACCGAGACCCGGCGCCAGACCACCCGCGACCGAATTTGAGGGGGGCTGCTTTGCGCAGCGCCCGCCTGGCGGGCCCGTCATCCTTCGCGCTTCCACCCCGCTCTTGCCCTGGGCCTTGCCCCGGAATGCCCTGTTTTTAAGGCTCCCTCATGTCCGACGACAACGCCAGCACCCCTTCCGCAGCCCTCGCAGCCACGGATTACCGCAGCACCCTGAATCTGCCCGACACCCCCTTCCCCATGCGCGGCGACCTGCCCAAGCGCGAGCCAGGCTGGGTGAAGGAATGGGAAGACAAGGGCCTGTACAAGCGCCTGCGCGACGCACGCAGCGGTTCGCCCAAGTTCATCCTGCATGACGGCCCACCCTACGCCAACGGCCAGATCCACATGGGCCACGCGGTCAACAAGATCCTGAAGGACATGATCACCAAGGCGCGCCAGCTCGAAGGCTTTGATGCGCTGTACGTGCCGGGCTGGGACTGCCACGGCCTGCCGATCGAGAATGCCATCGAGAAGAAACACGGCCGCAACCTGAGCCGCGACGACATGCAGGCCAAGAGCCGTGCGTTTGCCACCGAGCAAATCGGGCAGCAGATGGTGGACTTCAAGCGCCTGGGTGTGCTGGGCGAATGGGACAATCCCTACAAGACCATGAACCCCGCCAACGAGGCGGGCGAAATCCGCGCGTTCAAACGTGTGATGGAGCGTGGTTTTGTGTACCGAGGCTTAAAGCCCGTGTACTGGTGTTTTGACTGCGGCTCTTCGCTGGCCGAGTTCGAGATCGAATACCAGGACAAGAAGAGCACCACGCTGGACGTGGCGTTCAAGGCGCACGAGCCTGCCAAGCTGGCGGCCGCGTTTGGCCTGCCCGCGTTGACCAAAGACGCCTTCGTCGTCATCTGGACCACCACCGCCTGGACCATCCCCGCCAACCAGGCGCTCAACCTGAACCCCGAGATCAGCTACGCGCTGGTGGACACCGGCGAGCGCATCCTGCTGGTGGCCGAGCCGCTGGTGGCCTCGTGCCTGGAGCGCTATGGCCTCACAGGCAGCGTGCTGGCCACCACCCTGGGCAAGAACCTCGGCGGGCTGGAATTTGAGCACCCGCTGTACGACGTGAAGAGCGAAGACGGCACCCAAGGCTACCAGCGCCTGTCCCCCGTGTACCTGGCCGACTACGCCACGGCCGACGATGGCACCGGTATCGTGCACTCCTCGCCCGCCTACGGGCTGGAGGATTTCAACTCCTGCGTGTCCCACGGCCTGGCACTGGACGACATCCTGAATCCCATGCAGGGCAACGGCACCTATGCGGCCGACTTCCCGCTGTTTGGCGGCCAGCACATCTGGAAGGCCGTGCCCGTCATCATCGAAGCCCTGCGCAACGCCGGCCGCCTGATGGCCACCAAGGACATCACGCACAGCTACCCGCACTGCTGGCGCCACAAGACGCCGGTGATCTACCGCGCGGCCGCGCAATGGTTCATCCGCATGGACGAGGGTGAAGGCGTGTTCACCCAGCCCGGCATGAAGCCTGTCAAGACGCTGCGACAGATCGCGCTGGACGCCATCGAACACACGAGCTTCTACCCCGAGAACGGCAAGACGCGCCTGCACGACATGATCGCCGGGCGTCCCGACTGGTGCATCTCGCGCCAGCGCAGCTGGGGCGTGCCCATCCCGTTCTTTTTGCACAAGGATTCGGGCGAGCTGCACCCACGCACCATGGAAATCATGGACCAGGCGGCCGCCATTGTGGAGAAGGGCGGCATCGAGGCCTGGAGCCGCGTGACGCCCGAGGAGATCCTCGGCGCCGAGGACGCGGCCTGCTACACGAAGAGCACCGACATCCTGGAGGTGTGGTTCGACTCGGGCTCCACGTTCAGCCATGTGCTGCGCGGCACGCACCCCAACGTGCACCACGACACGGGCCCCGAGGCCGACCTGTACCTGGAGGGCCATGACCAGCACCGCGGCTGGTTCCACAGTTCGCTGCTGCTGGCGTCGGCACTCGAAGGCCGCGCGCCCTACCGCGGCCTGCTGACCCACGGCTTCACCGTGGACAGCCAGGGCCGCAAGATGAGCAAGTCGCTGGGCAACGGCATCGATCCGCAGGAGATCAACAAGAAGTTGGGCGCCGAGATCATCCGCCTGTGGGTGGCCGCCAGCGACTACTCGGGCGACATCGCGGGTGACGAGAAGATCCTGGCGCGTGTGGTGGACGCCTACCGCCGCATCCGCAACACGCTGCGCTTTTTGCTGGCCAATGTGAGCGACTTCGATCCTGCCGCGGACGCCGTGCCGTTCGACCAGATGCTGGAGATCGACCGCTACGCCCTGACGCGTGCGGCCGAGTTCCAGGCCACCGTGCTCGCGCACTACAAGGTCTACGAGTTCCACCCCGTGGTGGCCAAGCTGCAGCTGTACTGCTCGGAAGACCTGGGCGGCTTCTACCTGGATGTGCTCAAGGACCGGCTGTACACCACCGCGCCCAAGAGCCTGGCGCGCCGCAGCGCCCAGACCGCGCTGTACCAGATCACCCACGGCATGCTGCGCTGGATGGCACCGTTCCTGTCGTTCACAGCCGAAGAGGCGTGGAAGGTGTTTGGGTCGTCAGACTCCATCTTCCTGGAAACCTACGGCTCCATCGCCGGGGCCGACGAAGGCCTGCTGGCCAAGTGGGCGCGCCTGCGCGAGATCCGCGATGCGGTGAACAAGGAGATCGAGGTGCTGCGTGCCGAGGGCCAGGTGGGCTCGTCGCTGCAGGCCAACGTGGTGCTGACGGCTGCGCCTGAGGACCATGCGCTGCTGGCCAGCCTGGGCGATGACCTCAAGTTCGTGTTCATCACCTCCGCTATCGAATTGGTAGCTGGTAGCGATTTACAGATCAGCGTCAAGCCCAGTTCTGACACCAAATGCGAGCGCTGCTGGCACTACCGCAGCGATGTGGGGCAAGACGCCGCACACCCCACCATCTGCGGCCGCTGCACCAGCAACCTGCACGGAGACGGCGAAAGCCGGGTGCACGCCTGATGGCCCGCACATCGCAGGCCGGGCGTTCCGGCGCGAGCATGTGGCCCTGGCTGGCCTGGGCCATGGTGCTTCTGGTGGCGGACCAGATCACCAAGACCCTGATCATCAACCACTACCAGCTGGGCGACGGCACGATCATCACCAGCTTCTTCAACATCGTGCGGGCGCACAACACCGGGGCCGCGTTTTCGTTTCTGCAGGACGCGGGAGGCTGGCAGCGCTGGCTGTTCACTGGCATCGGCGTAGCGGCCACCATTTTCATCGTGTGGCAGTTGCGCGCGCACCCCGGTCAAAAGCTGTTCGGCTTTGCGCTGTCGTGCATCCTGGGCGGCGCGGTGGGCAACGTGGTGGACCGGCTGATGCATGGCTATGTCGTGGATTTTCTGGATTTCCATTGGGCCTTCCTTTCCGGAATTTTCCCCAACGGCCACTTCCCAGCCTTCAATCTGGCCGACACGGCCATCAGCGTGGGTGCGGCGTGCCTGATCCTGGACGAGTTCCTGAGAGTGCGGCGCGAGCGCTGAACCCGTTGTTTTTGCCTGACCTCTCCACGGCCCGCCCTGTGCGGGCCGTTTGCGTGGTGGCCAGGGCGGCGCCAACCCCCGCTGACGGAGTGGGTGGTGTCGCCAACGCACCCAGCAGCAGCATGGGCATCCGCCCGCGCTATGGAATCAGGAGTATGCTTATATGTCAGTTTTGTGACAATGCTGGGTGCGCACAGCTTTTGCGTGTACCCATGCACCCCGGAAGTCGCGCAGCCCGGCACCGCAGACCCGTCTGCCACCGCCTACGGGCACAGAATGTGAACGCCAGCCTCCACGCACCTGTTCAAAAACGGAGCGCAAGATGCACCTTGCACCTTGCACCTTGCACCTTGCACCTTGCACCTTGCACCTTGCACCTTGCACCTTGCACCTTGCACCTTGCACCTTGCACCTTGCGCCTGGCAGGGGCAAGGTGCATGCTCTTTGCGCACGTCACAAGAAGAAGAAATAACGGTTTTCCTCCATGAAGCATCTCTTGAATTTGTTGGCAGCCGTCTCGCTGCTGATCTGGGGCACCCACCTGGTGCGCACCGGCATCCTGCGTGTCTTTGGCGCCAATTTGCGCCAGTTGATCGCGCACAGCGTCAGTAACCGGTTCACGGCCGTTCTGTCGGGCATCGGGGTAACGGCGGTGGTGCAATCGAGCACGGCCACGGCGCTCATCGTGTCTTCGTTCGTGGGCCAGGGCCTGGTGGGCCTGCCCGCCGCGCTGGCCGTGATGCTGGGCGCCGACGTGGGCACCAGCGTGATGGCGGTGGTGTTCTCGATGGACCTTTCGTGGCTGTCGCCGCTGTTCATCTTCGCGGGCGTGGTGCTGTTCATCTCGCGCAAGGACACGGCCGTGGGCCGGGTGGGCCGGGTGCTGATCGGCCTGGGGCTGATGCTGCTGGCGCTGCGCCTCATCACCGAATCGACCACGGTGCTTACCCAGTCGCCCACCGTGCGCACCCTGCTGGGGGCATTGACCAGCGACCTGCTGCTGGAGATCTTCACCGGCGCCATTCTGGCCATCGTGGCCTATTCGAGCCTGGCCACGGTGCTGCTGACTGCCGCGCTGGCCGGCTCGGGGGGTATCCCGCCCGACGTGGCTCTGGGCCTGGTGCTGGGCGCCAACCTGGGCAGCGGCGTGCTGGCCGTTCTCACCACGATGAAGGCCAATGTACAGACGCGCCAGGTGCCGCTGGGCAACCTGTTCTTCAAGATCATCGGCGTTGTCATCATGACACCGCTCACTGGGCTGTGGCTGCAGCATGTACGCCCCTACGTGCCGGAAATCGCGGCGCTGGTGGTGCTGTTCCACCTGGCTTTCAACGTGGTGGTGGGCATCATCTGCATCGGCCTCACAGGCACGGTGGCCCGCACCGTGCAGCGCCTGCTGCCCGTCGAAAAAGCGCAGGCAGCGGCCGGCACCCGGCCCCAGCATCTGGACCCGTCAGCCCTGGCCACGCCCTCCCTGGCCATCTCGTGCGCTGCGCGCGAGGCCCTGCACCAAGCCGACGTGGTCGAATCGATGCTGCTGGGCCTGCACAAGGTGATCCGCACCGACGATATCAAGCTGGCCGAAGACCTGCGCAAGCTCGACGACGAGGTGGATGGCCTGTACTCGGCCATCAAGTACTACATGACCAAGATCTCGCGCGAGGCACTGGACGAGCGCGAAGGGCGCCGCTGGGCGGACATCATCAGCTTCACGATCAACATGGAGCAGATTGGCGACATCATCGAGCGCGTGCTCATCGATATCGAGGACAAGAAGATCAAGAAGGGCCGCCAGTTCTCCGAAGCGGGCATGGAAGAGATCACCGAGCTGCACGCCCGCCTGATCGACAACCTGCGGCTGGCGATGAGCGTGTTCCTCAACGGCAGCGTGCGCGACGCGCAGAAGCTTCTGGAAGAAAAGGCCCGTTTCCGCGACCTGGAGCATGCGTATTCAGCCACCCACCTGGCGCGCCTGTCGGACAACACGGTGCAGAGCATCGAAACCAGCTCGCTGCACATCGACCTGATCAGCGAACTCAAGCGCATCAACTCGCTGCTGTGCTCGGTGGCCTACCCCATTCTGGAATCGGCCGGGGCGCTGGCGCCCAATCGGCTCAAGACGATGGTGGATCAGGCCTGAGGATCAAAGGCCGCGCTGCCCACCGCCCTGTTGGGTAATGGCCCCGCCGCGCAACGGGAAGCGGTTGCGCAGAACGAAGCGGCAGCAGCCCGTCAGCGCAACAGGGCCAGCACACTGCGGGGCAGCGAGGACGCGGTGTCACGGGTGTTGCCCGTGCTGCGCGAAACCGCCCAGGCGATGCGGGACCTGATTTGACGGCTGTGCGACCGGGATTCCGGTCACAGCCCGAGGAAACCTGCAATCACCAGCCCGGCTTCCAGCGTGAACAGGCCCTGCGCCACCTGCTCGCGCACCGTGCCCAGGGGCAGCAGGTCAAACCGCTCCACTTCGCCGTCCTGGTTCTCGGGCGCCATGCCCTCGGGCACCTGGGCGCGAAACCAGTCGATGCGCTCGCGCATGTAGCCCGCGCCATCCCCTTCCCGGCTGGGGCGGCTGAAGTCCACATGGCCACCGTGCTGCAGGCCGACCAGCGTTTCCACGTGCAGCCCCGCCTCCTCCCAGGTCTCGCGGGCCAGCGCCTGGGGCAATGAATCGGCGGCAGAGACCATGCCGCCCATCAGCGTGTCCCACAGGCCGGGGTTGTTGGGCTTGGTCATGGAGCGCTTTTGCAACCACATGCGGCCGTCCGGCGCCAGGCCCACCAGATGGACGGCGCGGGTGGTGATGCCCAGCACACGCACCGCACCACGCTCCACCGTGCCCACCACCTCGCCCGCCGCGTTGCACACCGCCAGTTGCTCATCGCGCCAGGGGCCACACAGGCCCTCGTCGCGCAAGGCAGCGGCCAGGGTATTGAGGGCATCGGTGATGGCGTCCACTGAAGCTCCAAACGGCACCTCCAGGTGCCAGGCTGCAGCGCCAGAATGCTCATTATTTGATAGCTTATAGCGCTTATCCAATAAGCGCTGGTGGCCAATTTTATTCAAAAAACCCTCTGCCACCGAACCCACCACCTGCCCCGCCACCACCAGCGCCTGGCGCGGCAGGACGGGGGGCTGCTGCGCAGCCTGGCGCGCACTGACCAACCAGTCGCCAAAGGACCGGGGCTGGACGGCGGCGTTCACAGCGTGAGGATGGTGCAGCCAGTGGTCTTGCGTGCTTCCAGCGCGCGGTGCGCCTGCTGCACATCGGCCAAGGCAAACCGCTGCTCGATGTGGATCTTGACCTGCCCGCTGGCCACCACGGCAAACAGCTCATCGGCCATGGCCTGCGTGCTTTCACGCGTGGCGATGTGGGTGAACAGCGTCTGGCGCGTGACGTAGATCGAACCCTTGGCACCCAGCGAGCCCGGCGCAAACGGCGCCACGGGGCCTGAGGCATTGCCGAAGCTGGCCATCAGGCCAAACGGGCGCAGGCAGTCGAGCGACTTGTCCCAGGTGTCCTTGCCCACCGAGTCGTACACCACTTTCACGCCCTTGCCGCCAGTGATCTCTTTGACGCGCGCCGCAAAGTCCTCCGTGTTGTAGTTGATGGCATGTGCCGCGCCGTTGGCCAGGGCCAGCTGGCACTTGGCATCGGTGCCTGCCGTGCCGATGAGCTGCAGGCCCAGCGCCTTGGCCCACTGGCTGGCGATCAGGCCTACACCGCCCGCAGCGGCATGGAACAGCACGTGGTCGCCGCTCTGCAGGCCTTCCACGGGCAGGGTCTTCTTGAGCAGGTACTGTGCCGTCAAGCCCTTGAGCATCATGGCCGCGCCGGTCTCGAAGCTGATGGCGTCGGGCAGCTTGCACACACATTTGGCGGGCATCACGCGCACTTCAGAGTAGGCGCCAGGCGGGTTGCTGGCATAGGCGGCGCGGTCGCCCACCTGCAGGTGCGTGACGCCCTCGCCCACCGCTTCGACCACGCCTGCGCCTTCCATGCCGATGGTGGCGGGCATGCCCAAGGGGTACAGGCCCGTGCGGTGGTAGACGTCGATGAAATTGAGGCCGATGGCGTGGTGGCGGATGCGGATCTCGCCAGGGCCGGGTTCGCCCACGGCGACGTCAACAATGTGGAGTTCTTCGGGACCACCGTGCTGGCGGATCTGGACGGCAAGGCTCATGGCTAACAACTCCTGTAATGGGTGAGAGAAACAAACGGCGGCCATCCTGCCACGAATCGAGTGAACATGCCGCAGGCCGACACGGGGTCGATTGGCTCTAGGGCCTTGTGGCCTCCGGCAGCATGGCGTCGCCAGCGCCGTTACAGTGCAGCCCCATGACTCAAAAACTCACACCCGGCACGGCCGTGCTGCTGGTGATACCGCCCTTGCTTTGGGCGGGCAATGCCGTCGTGGGACGGCTGGTGCACGACCTGATTTCCCCCGCCGCCCTCAACTTCATCCGCTGGGTGCTGGCCTTTGCCATCCTGCTGCCGCTGGCCCATGGTGTGCTGCGCAAGGACAGCCCGCTGTGGCCGCACTGGCGCCGCTACGCGCTGCTGGGGCTGCTGGGCATTGGCCTGTACAACGCGCTGCAGTACATGGCGCTGCAGACTTCCACGCCCATCAACGCGACGCTGGTGGGCTCCAGCATGCCGGTGTGGATGCTGGCCGTGGGGGCGCTGTTCTTCGGCGCGGCCGTCACGCGGCGCCAGTTGCTGGGTGCGTTGCTGTCGATGTGTGGCGTGCTGCTGGTGCTGAGCCGGGGCGAGTGGTCGCAACTGCTGGCCTTTCGGCTCGTCCCGGGCGATTTTTTCATGCTGCTGGCCACCATCTCGTGGGCGTTCTACAGCTGGCTGCTGTCGCGCACCAGCGAGCCTGCCCGCATCCGGGGCGACTGGGCGGCGTTTCTGATGGCGCAGATGGTGTTTGGCCTGGCCTGGTCGGGCAGCTTTGCGGGCGTGGAATGGGCCGTGGGCCGCACCCACTTCGACGGGGGCTGGCCGCTGATCGCCGCGCTCGTGTTCATCGCCGTGGGCCCGGCCGTGCTGGCCTACCGCTGCTGGGGCGTGGGTGTGGAGCGTGCGGGGCCTGCAGTGGCGGGCTTCTTCGTGAACCTCACCCCGCTGTTCGCGGGCATTCTGTCGGCCGCTTTCCTGGGGGAAACGCCCCAGCTTTTCCACGGCGTGGCGTTTGCGCTGATCGTGGGCGGGATCGTGGTGTCGTCGCGCAGGTAAGGCGCAGTCCCTGCGGGGAAGGGTGCAGCCAGTGCCGTCCGAACCGACACCTAGTCCTGCGTGCGCAGCGTACCGGCAGAGCTGCTGAAGCCCGCCTCCTGCTGCGCATAGTCCGCCACCGTGGCGTTGTAGTTCACGCCCACCATGTGCCCGCCCAGGTCGGTCAGGTACATCAGGTTGCGGATCTCGGTGTCCACGGCCGGGGCCGTGCTGTCGATGCGCACCCAGGGCCGCTGCGCAATCTGCACCAGCGATGAATCCCGAAGCACCATGCCCGGAGTGAGCCTGGGGAGTGTGGTTTCCATCGCCGATTTGAACTCGGGCAATTGTTCGCTGGTCAGGGGCTTTTGCGCCATGCGCGACCAGGTCACCGCCACGGTGCTGCTGCGGCGGGCGTTCCCCCACGCGGCCAGGGGTCTGCGGCCGTAGCGTCCAAACTTGATGTGCAATTCGTCCTCGCTGAGGGCGGTGTAGCCCGCAGGCGTCTCGAAATGCAGGGTGCCGCTCGGCGTCTTGATGGCCACCGGCTCCGCGCTGGCTGCGGCACAGGCGAGCACACACGCCGCGCCGCAACTCCAGATCCTGCGCGGCCATCGCATCCACCGTGCCATAAGCATTCCTCCTGTTTGCATGCAGCGTGAACCGGAATGCGGCCGGGCGTCAGCGCTGGGGCGGGCCCCCGGTTGCAGACGAATCCACGGGAGCCTCGTCGGCAACGCGGCGCAGCAGCGCTTCCAGATCGGCCACCGGACCAGGCATTCCCAGCAAATAGCCCTGGAAAAGCTGGCATCCGTAGTCCGCCAGCAAGGCCTTTTGCTCCGAGGTTTCCACCCCCTCGGCAATCACATCCAGCTCCAGGTTGCGGGCCATGCCGATGATGGTCTGCACGATCACGTCATCGGTGTGCCGCACGCCCAGGTTGCGCACGAAGGACTGGTCGATCTTGAGCTGATCGAGCGGCAACCTCGTGAGGTAGGCCAGCGACGAATAGCCCGTGCCGAAGTCGTCCACTGAAAAGCGCACGCCCTTGGTCTTGAGGAGGCCCATCTTGGCAATGGTGTCGTCCACGTTGTCCAGCACCAGCGACTCGGTCAGCTCCAGCTTGAGCAGGTGGGGCCGCGCCCCGGTTTCGCGCAGCACCTCGACGATGCGGGCCACGAAGTCGCGCTGGCGGAACTGCCGGGCGCTCACATTGACCGACAGCTGCACATGCCGGTAGCGGGCATCGTTCTCCCACGCTGCCAGCTGCTCGCATGCGGTGCGCAGCACCCAGTGGCCCATGGGCACGATGAGCTCGCTCTCCTCCGCCACGCCGATGAAGGCGCCCGGCGCGACGAGGCCGCGCTCGGGGTGGATCCAGCGGATCAACGCCTCGGCGCCCACGATGCGACCGTCCAGGTGGAACTGGGGCTGGTAGTGCAGCACAAACTGCCGCGCGGTCAGGGCGGCCTGCAGATCCCCCTCCAGCTGTGCACGCACGCTGATGGCGATCTGCATCTGCGGGTCGAAAAAACACAGCGCATTGCGCCCCTGCGACTTGACCTGGTACATCGCGATGTCGGCCTGCTTGAGCAGATCGACCGAGGGCTGCAGCGCCCCCCCCATCAGCGTGGCGCCAATGCTGGGCGTGCTGTGGTGGATGTGTGCACCCAGTGTGTACGGCATGTTCAGCGTGCGCAGGATCTTCTCGCCCACGCGGCGCGCGTTGGCGGCCGCTTCTTCACTGTGCAGCGACAGCTCGTGCAGCATGACGACGAACTCATCGCCCCCCAGGCGCGCCACCGTGTCTTCGCGGCGCACGCAGGTCTTCAGGCGCTCGGCCACCTGGCGCAGCAGCATGTCGCCCACTTCGTGGCCCAGGGTGTCGTTCAATGTCTTGAAATGGTCGAGATCCAGAAACAGCAAGGCCCCGTACTGCCCGCTGCGCACGCTGGCGGCAATGACCTGCTGCATGCGGTCCATCAGCAGCCGGCGGTTGGGCAGGTTGGTCAGCGGGTCGTAGAAGGCCAGGCTTTCGATCTCGGCACTGGCCCGGCGCAGGGCCGTCACGTCGTGGTAGGTGATGACCAGCCCGCCCTCGGGCGTGGGCCGTTCGGTGATCTGGATCGTGCGGCCGTTGGGCAGCACCTGTTCGTGGGGCTCCAGGTGCTGGCTTTGCTTGAGCAGCCGCATCTCCACCCAGCGCATGCGTTCTTCCTCGCTGGCGCGCGGGAGGTGGTGCCGGGAGGTCTCCTCCATCACACGCCGAAACGGCACCATCGGCGCCATCACGGTGCGCAGCCAGGGGAAAATTTCCTCGAACCGGCTGTTCCACTGCACCACGCATTGCTCGCCATCGAGTAGCACAAAACCGCTCACCATGGATTCCAGCGCCTGGTCCAGCGTGGCCTTGGATTGCGCAATGGCCAGGCGCGCCTGGGACATGCGGTGCAGGTAGCGCAGCGCCAGGTTGCCCGCGGCCACGATCATGGCCACAAACAACAGCCCCGTGAGGGCGATGGCGTCGCGCTGATCGCGCCAGCCCGCCAGCGCATCGCGCAACGGAATGCTCCCAGAAATGCGCAGGTCCTGGTACAGGATGGGCCGGTAGACCACCAGCGCGGGTTCTCCGCTCAAGCGGGCCGGGGCCTTCCACTCCTGCCCCATGGCAGCCACTTCATGCAGTGGCGGGGACAACATCGGCGTGATGGCCTCTTCGCGGTTGGGCGCGCTCAGCAGCAGCAGTCCTCCCGCGCGTTCCAGCGTCACCTGCAGGCCTGTGATGTCCACCCCCTGGACGAGCACGGAGCTGAGGGCTCCCACCGGCAGTTCGGCAATGGCGACCACACGGGCGCTGTCGGCCATGCGCAGGTGGCGGGCGAAGTACAGCACGCGCTCCGCGGTGGCAAAGCTCACCACCGGCGGGCTGATCATCAGCGTGGACACAGGCTGCTCCAGCACCGCCGACAAAAACCCCGGGGGCAGCTGCAGCGACAGCGCGCTGCCAGCGGCATCCGAGGAGGCAATGGTCTTGCCCTTCGCATCCAGCAGCGCCACGTAGCGCACCATCAGGTTCTGCCGGGCCGAGCTGCGCAACCGCTGGCTGGCCACGTCGGGGTCGATCCAGTCGCTCATGGAGCCCGACAGGCCGAGCAGTTCGTCCATGCTGGCCAGCAGCACGTCCACGGACAGCAGGGATCGGTTGAGCGCCGCCTCGGCGCCCGCCACAAAACGGGTGGCCTGGGCTTCGTAGTCGTCCAGCGCCACCTTGCGGGCGTTCCACACCAGCGCGGCGGACACCATCACCACCGCTGCCATGAACACCGCCGCTCCGGCCCAGACAAAGGCCCTGATGCGCCGCGGGGTCGTGGTCTCCCTCATTTCGCCGGGGCCGCCACCAGGCCGCGAACGGGGCCGATCGTCTGGTTCCACACCTGGGCACAACGGGCCCCGCAGCGTTGCACCCAGCGTGGCAGCACGGTGGAGGCCAGGATCTCCTGGCGGCTGCGCTCGTCCTGGGCCGACACCGGTACCACCACCATGCTGCCCTTGCGGCCACCCACACAGGCCGGGGCGCCACGGTTGCAAGCCATGCCATCGGAGGTCTCGCGCTCGGACTCCTCCCAGATGGCGGCCTCCAGCCGGGGCAACTCGCGCCGCAGCAGCGCCCGCAGATCGGGCGGCAGCGCTTCCCAGGCGGCCTGGTTGGCGCCAAACACCGCCAGCCCCCATGTCACGGGAAGTGCATGCACATGCGAAGTCATCGTCGGCAGGCCCAGCGTGTTGCCCGACATGGTGCCGGTGATGGCACATTCGGTATTGCCCGCCGTGAGGCTGGGCACGATCTGTGCGAAACCCGTCAGCACCGGGATGCCGCCAAGCGCCCCGACAAAATCGGCCTGGGTGGAGGACGACACCCGGGTGCGGCGCCCGGCCAGGTCAGCCAGCCCGCGCAAGGGCTTCTTGCAAAACACCACCTGCGCCGGATACACATACACGGCCAGGGCCTCCACACCATGCTGGTCGCGCAGGCTCTTCTCCAGATAAGGGCGAAACGCCGCCAGCGTGGACTTGAGCGTGGCGATGTCGGGGTTGAGCCCTGCCAGATCGGGCGCCGTGTACTCGGGGTATTGGGCCGTGAATGAACTCATGAGCGTCGTGCCAAAAGGCACCACGCCCAGCTGCAGCAGGCGCAGCATTTCAGTGCCGGGCACACCGGCGCGGTCAAAGGGGACAATTTCAGCGTCGAACCGGCCGCCGCTCATGCGCGACAGCTCCTTGCTCCAGAACGGCTCTTCCTGGCGGATGTACTGGTTGATGCTGGCCAGGCCACCCACGATGCGCAGCTTGTAAGGCACCGGGGCCACCGCAGGAGTTGCTGCTGTTTGCCCCACCGCCTGTGGCAGGCAGCCCAGGAAGGCCAACGCAGCGCAAAGCGGCGCAACACGGTGGCGAAGGCGGGAAATCACAGCGGGTGTCTGCGGCATGGCAAATTCTGGCGCTCCAACCCGGGAGCCGCAGATGGCCCCCACAGCGCACCATCGGCACCCGGAATATGGCCAGACACCCAGCGGCACTCGTGGAGTTCACAAGGATCTGGAAGGCCGCCCGGGGGATGGATGCACAGTGTCATGTTCCGGTACTTTCGGGTTGGAGTGCTGGGGCACCATTCTTTACCAAGTTTTCCCCCTCGGCGGCGAAAGCTGTCGGCAAAACGCCACGCGGCGTGGCAACGCGCGTGGCTGGCAAGCCCAGCCCTGGTCAGAAGGTGCCAGGATACGCGCCGCCGTCCGCCAGCACGTTCTGCCCGGTCATGTAGCCCGCCTGCTGGCTGCACAAAAAGGCGCAGATGGCACCGAACTCCTGTGCCGTGCCGTACCGCCCGGCCGGGATCTGCGCCTGCTGGGCAGTGCGCACATCGTCCACGCTCTTGCCCGCCTTGCCTGCGGCGGCAGTCACGGTGGCGGCCAGCCGGTCGGTGTCGAACTTGCCGGGCAGCAGGTTGTTGATGGTGACGCCCCGCGCGGCGATCTTGCTGCGCGATACCCCCGCCACAAAGCCCGTGAGCCCGCTGCGCGCGCCATTGGACAGGCCCAGGATATCGATGGGTGCCTTCACTGCGCTGGAGGTAATGTTGACGATGCGGCCAAAGCCCCGAGCAGCCATGCCGTCCACCGTGGCCTTGATCAGTTCAATGGGGGTGAGCATGTTGGCATCCACGGCCTTGATCCATGCGTCGCGGTCCCAGTCGCGGAAGTCGCCCGTGGGCGGGCCGCCGGCATTCGTCACCACAATGTCGAAGTCGCGGCCCGGACCACCGGCCACGGTGAACACGGCAGCGCGCCCCTCGGCCGTGGTGATGTCGGCGGAAACCGCCAGCACCTTTGGTTTTGAGCCATTCAGGCCACCAGCGCTTGATGGTATTGAATTTTCAGCTATTAATTTAATAGCTGCCTGATCGAGCGCCTCTGCATTGCGGGCGTTGATCACCACGTTGACGCCCTCGCGCACCAAGGCCAGCGCACAGCCGTAGCCCAATCCCTTGCTCGCGCCGCACACGAGCGCCCATTTGCCTGCGATACCCAAATCCATAACAATCTCCGGTTCTGGTGCTGCGACCCGCAGCATTCACAAATCATCATAAGTGGAGAGCTGCAACATGAACTGGCTGCACCGCGGAGCCCTGGCCACCTGGCTGGCATTGGCCGCATTAGCACCCCTGGCGGGTGGCGCACACGCGCAGGAGGCTGCCGTGGTCAAGCGCGCCACCCAGTTGCGCGACGCTCCCGCCGACAGCGGCGCCAGCGTGGCCCCACTGGAGGCCAATACGGTGGTCACACGCAGCAACGAGCGCAAGGGCCCCTGGACCAAGGTGAGCACACAGCAAGGCGCCACCGGCTGGGTCCACATGTTTGACCTGGGCCCACAATCGGGCTCGGCCACGCCCACCAACAATGCCACCACCAGCGGCCTGCGGGGCCTGGGCGGACTGTTTGGCGGCAACAGCGGCACCACCACCACCGCCACCTCCACGGTGGGTATTCGTGGCCTGGGTGCCGAAGACATCGCCAACGCACAGCCCAACCCCGCCGCCGTCGGCCGGGCGGAGGGCCTGCGGGTCAATGCTGACCAGGCACGCCAGTTCGCCAGCTCGGCGTCGCTGAACGCCCGCGATGTACCCGCACTGGCCCAGCCGTCCCTGCCGACCTCCAGCGGCAGCAAGTCGGGCAGCGGCTCCGGCAATCCGTCCGACCCCAACTACAGCCCCAATTGAGGAGATGCACATGACCCGAACTCCCCCATGGAAGCGCTGTGCCCGAACAGCCGCCCTGTGCGCGGCACTGGCAGCAGCCCCGCCGGCCGCCTACAGCCAGAACGTGATGAACCTGCTGAACTCGCTGGGCGGCGGCATCGGCTCTGCCGTCACAGGCGGCAAACCCGCTTCGGCAGGACAGGGTGACGATCTGATCAGCCTGCTGACCCAGTCGATGGAGAACATCGACGAAACCAAGGAAATCGAGATCGGCCGCCAGTTGGCCGCCCTGCTGCTGGGGGCCAAGCCCGCCCACCCGGACATGGCGCTGCAGCGCTACGTGAACCGCCTGGGCCGCTGGGTCAGCCTGCAGTCATCGCGCCCCGGCCTGCCCTGGACCTTCGTGGTGCTCGATGACAGCGGCTACAACGCCTTCGCAGCGCCGGGCGGCTATGTGTTCGTGACCAAGGGGCTCATCGACCGCTGCGCCGACGAGTCCGAGCTGGCGGGCATTCTGGCGCACGAGATCACGCACGTGACCTCCAAACACCACCTGCAGGCCATCCGGCAAAGCGCCATGGCGGGGGTCGGCACGCAGCTGCTGGCCTCGCAGATCCGCACCAGCAACGTGGCCGGCCAGCTCGTCAAGGACCAGCTTCTGTCGCTGTTCCGCACGGTCTACACCAAGGGGCTGAGCCAGTCCGACGAATTCGAGGCGGACCGCACCGGTGTGTCGCTGGCGGCCAAGGCGGGTTTTGACCCCTACGGCCTGGTCTCGGTGCTGCAGCAACTGCGCACCGTGACACCGGACAACCCGATGTTCACGCTGACGATGTCCACACACCCCGCCGCACAGGCCCGCCTGGACTACCTGGAGCAATCCATGGGCCGCCAGCTCGACGGGCTGGGCGGATCGCGCGCATCGATTGCGCAGCGCCTGGGTGGTGGCAACGCACCTGCCAATGCTCCTGCACCGGCCCCCTCTGCCCGGCCTGCGGCGGCGAAGAAGGCGGGATAAGGCACCCCAAGGGAGAGCGGCGCACCCGCTCTGCGCAGCAAGGTCAAGGCGCTTGGCGGCGGGCCAGCTGGGTGAACACAAAGATCCCCGTGATCACCAGGGCCGTGCCCGCAGCCACCCACACCGTGAACGGCTCGCCCAGAATCCAGACCCCCATGAGGATGGTGGACAGCGGCCCCACCATGCCGGTCTGCGCGGTCATGCCTGCGCCCACGCGCTCGATCGCCATCATCACCATGAGCACGGGCGCGGCCGTGCACAGCGTGGCGTTGAGGATGGACAGCCAGATCACCTCAGGCGCCACCAGGGCAGCACTGAAGGGCCGCAGCACCACAAACTGCAGCAGGCAAAGCAGGCACGCCACGGTGGTGGCCAAACCCACAAGCCGCAGCGAACCCAGGCGCCGCACCAGTTCACCGCTGTAGACCAGGTAGATGGCGTAGCTCACCGCACTCAGGAACACCAGCAGGGTGCCCCATGCAGCATCGGCGCCTTGCAGGTTGGCCTCATGGCCGAACACCAGGACCACGCCGCAGTAGCTGATCAGCATGCCCACCGCTTGCCCCCAGTGAATGCCGCGCCGGTACAGCACCCAGCCGAGCATCACCACCAGCGTGGGGTTGAGGTACAGGATCAGGCGCTCCAGGCTGGCGCTGATGTACGCCAGCCCTGCGAAATCCAGAAAACTCGCCAGGTAGTAGCCCGTAAGCCCCAGGCCCAGCACGCCCAGCCAGTCCTTGCGGGTCAGGGGCGGCTTGCCCCGGCTGGCCCACCAGGCCATCAGCGCGAAGATGGGCAGCGCAAACAGCATGCGGTACATGATCAACGTGACAGCGTCCACACCATGGCGGTACGCCAGCTTGACGATGATGGCCTTGCCGCTGAAGGCGATCGAGCCCAACAGGGCCAGGGCAAGACCGGTTGCTACATTTTTAGTAGCTTCTTGCGCTTTTACTGATTGGGCTAGAGGCACTTTTAATGTATTTTCCCGTTGTTCATTGCGGCGCGCACTACCCACATTGATGGCAACTGGCGCAGCCCAAGCCAATGCCACCGTGGAGCTGGCTTCGCCAGGCCACAGGTGGCGTCCCCCTCCCGCGCAGCGGGAGAAGGGGAAGGCGCGAAGCGGCTCAGGGGGTGTTCCATCAATACCCCGCCACCTGGCCGTCGCGGCGCGGATCGCTGGCGGCCACATAGCCCTGCACCTTGGGGTCGCCCATGCGCCAGATGAACTGGCCGGCGCCGAAGTCCTGGTAGGAGTCCTGGATCACCTCCATGCGGTGCCCCAGGCCCAGCAGACCCTGCACCGTGGCCGCAGGCATGGCTGCTTCGACATTGATCGACAGCCCTTCATTGAAGCGCCAGCGCGGTGCATCGCACGCCGCCTGCGGGTTCTGGCCGTAGTCCAGCATGCGCACCAGGGTCTGCATGTGGCCCTGCGGCTGCATGTTGGCGCCCATCACGCCGTAGCTCATCACGGGCTGGCCGTTCTGCGTGAGGAAAGCCGGGATGATGGTGTGAAACGGCCGCTTGCCGGGTGCCACCAGGTTCGCGGGGTTGGCGCCTTTGGGGTCGGTGCTGAATGCCTGGCCCCGGTTCTGCAGGCTGATGCCAAAGGTGGGCTCCACACACCCCGAGCCGAAGCCCATGTAGTTGCTCTGGATGAAGCTGACCATCATGCCGTTTTCGTCGGCCGCCGTCAGATAGATCGTGCCGCCCTTGACCGGATTGCCTGCCCCAAAATCCTGCGCCTGGTTCATGTCGATGAGTTTGGCACGGGACGCCAGGTACGCGTCATCGAGCATTTGCGCGGGTGTCACCTCCATGGACGATGGCTCGGCCACATAGCGGTACACATCGGCAAACGCGAGTTTCATGGCCTCGATCTGCAGATGCTGGGACGCTGCGCCATCCACCGCCAGCGCGGCCAGATCGAACTGGTCCAGGATGCCCAGCGCAATCAACGCCGCGATGCCCTGGCCGTTGGGCGGGATCTCGTGCAGGGTATAGCCCCGGTAGTTGCGGGCAATGGGGGTGACCCACTCAGGGCGGTGCGCTGCCAGATCCGCCAGCGTCAGGCTGCCGCCCTGGGCCTTGGAGAAGGCCACCAGTGCCTGGGCAATTTCGCCCGTGTAGAACGCCTGCCCTTGTGTAGCCCCGATGGCGCGCAGCGCACGGGCTGCGGCTGCGAACTGGAACAGCTCGCCCACCTGCGGCGCACGCCCACGCGGCATGAAGCTCTGCGCAAACCCCGGCTGCGACTGCAGTTCCGGCACTGCAGCCGCCCATTTCTGCTGCACCACCACCGGCACCAGATAGCCACGCTCGGCAATCTCGGCGGCGGGCTCCATCAGATCGGCAAAAGGCAGCTTTCCAAAGCGCTCGGACAGGGCGACCCAGGCACTGACAGCCCCCGGCACCGTGACGGCATCCATGCCGCGCTTGGGGGGTGTGACCTGACCCTCACCGTAACGGCTGTGAAAGTATTCCGGCGTCCACGCAGCTGGCGCACGGCCGGAGGCATTGAGCCCCTGCAAGGCCTGCCCGTCCCACAGGATGCAGAACGCATCGCTGCCCAGCCCGTTGCTCACGGGCTCGCAGATCGTCATGGCCGCAGCGGCGGCTACGGCGGCATCGACGGCATTGCCGCCCTGCTGCAGCATGCGCAAGCCCGCCTGGGCCGCCAGCGGATGGGAGGTGGAAACGACATTGCGCGCAAACACCGGCAGGCGGGTGCTGGCATAGGAGGGGGTGTAGCTGAAGTGCATCGGGCCATTATGGGCCGCGCCCCATGTGCGTGCAGGAGGCACACGACATGGGCATGCACGCCCGTCGGGCTTGGACCCAGCCCATGCCAACCCGCCCTGGCGCGATGCCCCGCGAGGTGGTGGAAAGGGTCTTTGGCGGCCCTTTTTGTGGCCTTCTCTTCTAGCCGTGCTTCCGGAAGACCCGGTGGTGCAATCGCCTCAGCGACCACCACACGGCCACCGCCACCACCGGAATCGCGATCGCCGCCGTGGTCTCGGGCGATAGGGGCCAACCGAGCTTCTGCGCGCCTTTTGCCAGGTAGCTCACCAGGCCCACGATGTAGTACGTGATGGCCGCGACCGACAGCCCTTCCACCGTGGACTGCATCTGCAGCTGCAAATCCTGCCGGTGGTTCATGGTGGTCAGCAGTGCCTGACTGCTTTGCTGCTGCTCAATCTCGACCCGGGTGCGCAGCAGGTTGCTCATGCGCGAGACACGTTGCGAGAGCGCATCCTGGCGCCGCGCCGCCCATTCGCAGGTGCTGCGTGCGGGCGTCAGGCGCCGATCCATGAACTCCCGGATTGTCTGCATGCCGGCTAGGCGCGACTCGGCAATGTCCTGGATGCGGCGGTCCAGCAGCTCGAAGTAGGCACTGCTGGCCGAGAAGCGCGAATGGGTGGCCGCATACTGGCTCTCCACCTGCCCGGCCAGGCGGGTCAGGCGGTCCAGCAGTGCAGGCTCGGCATCGCGGTTGGCGGTGCGGATGGCGTCAGCCAGCTCTGCCAGTTCGCGCTCGGCAAAGGCCAGCACACTGGCCGCCTCGCGCGCGGCGGGCAAACCCAGCAGGGCTGCCATGCGGTAGGTCTCGATTTCGAGCAGACGCTGCACCAGGCGACCCAGGCGGCGCTGCGTCATGCCGCCCGCCAGCAGCACCATGCGCGAGAACCCATCGGCGTGGATCGCAAAGTCGGTGTAGACCTCGCCATGCCCATCGGCCACCGTGGAGGCCACCAGTGTGTCCTCATGCAGCACATGCTTGACCAGCGAACCCGAGCCAAAGGTGTGCGTGGGCAGCACCCAGAGGTTCAGGCTGCACAGGCAATGTCCGGGCAACGCCGCCAGCCACTCGCGGGGCACGGCTTCTGCGGCGCTGGCAGGCTCCCGCTCGCCAAAGGCGTCCGCCGCCATGGGCGCCATGAAGGTCCAGGAAACAAACTCGGTATGCAGCTCCCAGCGCATGCGGTAGGCCCCCAGGTCCATGCGCAGGTGGGTGGTGTTCGCATCGGGCAACGCCAGGTGGTGGTCGCGCAAAAGGGCCGCCACATGGGCCCGGCTCGCTTCGCGCCCTGCTGCATCGGCCAGCATCACGATGTGTGCAATGGCCAGGGGAGCCGTCATGGCCTCGGGCGGACGGGCGTGGATTTCGTTGTGCAACATCGCCCGGTGGGGATGCTGCGGCAAATGGAATGGAGTGGACATGCGGGCCTCTTGCCCGCCATTGTGTACTGGCACCCTAGGTGTTCCGCCGATCAGGATCTCCAAAAAACAACGGCACCCGAAGGTGCCGCTGTTCTGGAGTCGGATGGAAAAGAGGCGCCGTCAGTCTTCGACGAAAGCTTCCTCGCGCTTGCTCTTTACCGAAGGCAGCAGCACGATGACGAGCAGCAGTGCAGCGGCCGCCAGCAGGCCCGCCGACAGCGGACGCGTCACAAACACGCTCCAGTCACCACGCGACAGCAGCAGCGCGCGGCGCAGGTTCTCTTCCATCATCGGGCCCAGGATGAAACCGAGCAGCAAAGGTGCAGGTTCCGTACCCAGCTTGTAGAAGATGTAGCCGATCAGGCCGAACGCACCCACCATCCAGATGTCGAACGTATTGTTGTTGGTGGAATACACACCCACCGCACAAAAGAGCACGATGGAAGGGTACAGCCAGCGGTAAGGCACGGTGAGCAGCTTGATCCAGATGCCGATCAACGGCAGGTTCAGGATGATCAGCATGGCGTTGCCGATCCACATCGAGGCGATCAGGCCCCAGAACAGCTCGGGGTTGCTCGTCATCACCTGGGGGCCAGGCTGGATGTTGTGGATGGTCATCGCACCCACCATCAGCGCCATCACGGCGTTGGGGGGAATGCCCAGCGTCAGCAGCGGGATGAAGGACGTCTGCGAACCGGCATTGTTGGCCGACTCGGGAGCCGCCACACCACGGATGTTGCCTTGGCCGAAGGGCACTTCACCGGGCTTGAGCTTGGTCTTCTTCTCGACCGTGTAGGCCGCAAACGCTGCCAGCAGCGCGCCGCCACCGGGCAGGATGCCCAGCGCCGCACCCAGTGCCGTGCCACGCAGCACCGCCGGGATCATGCGCTTGAAGTCTTCCTTGGTCGGGAACAGGCCCTCCACCTTGGCAGTGAACACTTCGCGCTCATCATCGGGACGCGAGAGGTTGGCAATGATTTCGCCGTAACCGAACACGCCCATGGCGATGGTCACAAAGCCGATACCGTCGGTCAGTTCAGGGATGTCGAAGCTGAAGCGCGCCACACCCGAATTCACGTCGGTCCCCACCAGGCCCATCAGCAGCCCCAGCACGATCATGGCCACGGCCTTGAGCAGCGAACCCGAGGCCAGCACCACGGCACCGATCAGGCCCAGCACCATCAGCGAGAAGTATTCGGCAGGGCCGAACTTGAAGGCCACTTCGGTCAGCGGAGGCGCGAAGGCCGCCAGGATCAGCGTACCCACACAACCGGCGAAGAACGAACCGAGGCCCGCCGCCGCCAGCGCCGGCCCCGCTCGGCCTTTTCGCGCCATCTGGTAGCCGTCGATCACGGTCACCACCGAGGACGATTCGCCCGGCAGGTTGACCAGAATGGCGGTGGTGGAGCCGCCGTATTGCGCGCCGTAATAGATGCCGGCCAGCATGATCAGCGCAGCCACGGGAGGCAGCGCGTAGGTGGCAGGCAGCAGCATGGCGATGGTCGCCACGGGGCCAATGCCAGGAAGCACGCCAATCAGCGTCCCCAGCAGGCAGCCGACAAAACAGTAAATCAGGTTCTGGAAGGTGAACGCGACACCAAAACCCAGCGATAGGTTGTTAATAAGATCCATGGTCGGTGCTCCTGCTTAACCCGTGATGAAACTCGGCCACACAGGGAACTGCAGCTTGAGCGCCCAGACGAATGCCACGTAGCTGCCAATGGCAAGCACCGTGGCCAGCACGAATACGGCCTTTGCATTGAACTCGTTGCCAGCCAGGCTGGAAATGAAGGTCAGTGCATAGATGCCGACGATGAGGCCCATCGCCGGAATGCCCAGGCTGGGCAGGCCGCCGAGCAGGATGCCGAACGCGAAGTTGGCAGCCAGGATGAAGAACAGCGGCTTCCAGGCCCACTTTCCAATCTTGTCGCCATCCTGGGTCTCGACCGTGGTGGCCTTGAAGGTGATCGCGCTGCCGATGATGGCCAGCAAGATACCCAGCAAGAGGGGAAAGTAGCCCGGGCCCATGCGGGCACCGTTGCCGACGTTGTACGTGGTGGCACCCCACGCAAACGCTACACCAACCCCCATGAACATGAGGCCGGCAAAGAAGTCTTTTTGACTTTTGATTTTCACGAATTGTCTCCTTGGCGGAATCTCGACTGCGCGATTGTGCGGGCAACCAGGGGCCGTGCGGATGTGGATTCCACCTACATCCGGTAACGCTTGCCCCGGTTCCCGGCTGGCGCAGATCCAAGGAGACGACCGCCGTCCCTATTCCAGGGGGGGTGTGGCGGAAATCACCTCATCCAGGGTGGTCAGCCCCTCTGCCACCCGCAGCGCGCCCGCCAGGCGCAGGGGCCGCATGCCATCCTGCACGGCCTGCCGGCGCAGCTGGTCGATCGAGGGCGCCTGGTTGATCTTCTCCTTGAGTGCCTCGGTGACGGTCAGCAGCTCATACAGGCCCATGCGCCCACGGTAGCCCCCCATGCGGCAATCCACGCAGCCTACGGGCTTGTACGGGTGGTAGCCGCCACTGAGTTTCCAAGGCTTGACCACAGCCATCAGCGTCTCGCGCTCCGCCGTGTCGTCCTTTTGTTTGCATTGCTTGCACAGCGTGCGCACCAGCCGCTGGGCCAGCACCCCAAGCAGCGTGGCATTGAGCAGATAGGGCGGCACCCCCAGCTCCATCATGCGGGTGATGGCGGACGGTGCGTCGTTGGTGTGAAGCGTGGAGAACACCAGATGCCCGGTCAGTGCGGCCTGGATGGCCATCTCGGCCGTCTCCAGATCGCGGATTTCGCCCACCATGATGATGTCGGGGTCCTGGCGCATGAGGGCGCGCAGGCCTTCGGCGAAATTGAAATCGAGCTGGGGCTGCACCTGGGTCTGGTTGAAGCTGGGCTCGATCATTTCGATCGGGTCTTCCACCGTGCTCACGTTGACCTCTTCGGTCGCCACCCGCTTCAAGGTGGAATACAGCGTGGTGGTCTTGCCCGAGCCGGTGGGCCCCGTCACCAAAATGATGCCGTGCGGGCGCTTGACCAAACCTTCCCAGCGCTCTGCATCGTGCTGGGCAAAGCCCAGGGCGTCGAGATCCTTGACGGCGTTGTCCGGGTCGAAGATCCGCATGACCATCTTCTCGCCAAACGCCGTGGGCAAGGTGGAGAGGCGCATTTCCACTTCGTCCCCGCGCTGGTTGCGCGTCTTGATGCGGCCATCCTGCGGACGGCGCTTTTCCACCACGTCGATGCGACCCAGGAGCTTGATGCGCGAGACCATGGCGTTGTGCACACCCATGGGCATCTGGTAGACCGGGTGCAACACCCCGTCAATGCGAAAGCGGATCACGCCCTGGTCGCGCCGTGGCTCCAGGTGGATGTCGCTGGCACGCTGGTCGAAGGCGTATTGCCAGAGCCAGTCCACCACCTTGACCACGCCCTGGTCGTTGGCGTCGAGCTGCTTGTTGCTCTTGCCCAGTTCCACCAGTTGCTCGAAGCTGCTGCCCCCGGAATTGCCACCCGCCTTCTGTGCGGCGCGCACCGACTTGGCCAGGGCAAAAAACTCGGCGGTAAACCGGTGAATGTCCAGGGGGCTTGCCACCACCCGGCGGACCGTGCGACGGGACTGTCGCTCCACCTCGGCCACCCAATCGTCGATGAACGGCTCGGCCGTCGCCACCACCACCTCCTTCGTGGTCACCTGCACGGGCAGCACCTTGTGGCGCTCTGCATAGGTGGCGCTCATGGTTTCGGCTACGCGCCCCACGTCCACCTTGAGTGGATCAATGCGCAAATAAGGCAGGCCCGCCCGCTTGGCCAGGTATTCAGACAATGCCTCGATGTCCAGCGGCTTGCCATCGCTGGCACGCTCCATCGCCACGTTGGCCAGGCGCACCAGCGCGTGCTGGGAGCTCTCGGCCTGTGAACAGCGGGCGATGGTGCGTTGCGCTTCTTCGGGGGCGATGACCTCGTCATCGCTGAGCCACTGCACCATGCGCCGCCAGTCCACCGGGCCGACGTAGGGCCGGGTTGTCTTGTTGTCCGGGGAAACCAAGGATGTTTTCATCAAGAACCTTTCCAGATTGGGGCCATGCAGTGCGGCGGATGGCCTCTCAGGCCACCACGGGCTTGAACGCCCGCAGCCACTTGGTCGTGGGCAGATCCCAGCGCGCCTGGATGGCTTCGGCGCGTTCTGCCAGTTCCGCGCGCTTGGGGCGCGTGGGTGTTTTCTGGGCAAGCACCACCGTGTTGCCCTCCCGGGTGGGTTTGAAGGCCCAGAGTGCCTTGTCCCCAAAGGCCGCCGCCATGCTCTGCAGGCTGCGGTCAAAACTCGATGCTCGGCCGAACAGGTTGACCGTCATGCAGCCCGTTTCGGTCAGCAGGCCCCGGCAGTCGGCGTAAAAATCCGGGCTGTCCAGCACGGGGGCTGCTGCCTCGTGGTCGTACAGATCCACGGCCAGCGCGTCCACGGTGCCCTGCCACATGGGGTTCTGGATCTCTTTCGCCGCATCGGCCAGCACCACGCGCAGCTTGGGGCCGTCGGGCGGCAGTTTGAACCACTGCCGACACACTGCCAGCACCTGGGGGTTGAGTTCTATGGCTGTCGTGCAGATGCGCAGCTTCTTGTGGCAAAACTTGGTGATGGCCCCTGCCCCCAGCCCCAGCTGCATGGCGTGGCCCTTGGACACCAGCGCCGGGTCGGCAAACAGAAGCCACGCCATCATGCGCTGCACATACTCCAGCTCCAGCACAAAAGGCTCGGCAATGCGCATGGAGCCCTGGATCCAGGGCGTACCCAGGTGCAGATGGCGGACTTCGCTGTCATCCGAGACGCTGACTTCAGGCAGTTCTTGCGGTTTTTCTTTTTTGCGGGTCATTCACAACAGTCAAAGCAGGCGGTGGGCCGACATCAGCGCCGCCCAGGCGGCCAATTTGCGTTCAAAACTCCAGGAGGCGTTGGCCGGACTGGTCGAGGGCAAGCGGTGCGAAGCGATGGAGCGGGGGTGGAGAAAGCTGTTCAGCACCGCCGGGGCGTGCTTGAAGCTCTCGCCACCATTGTGGGCGACGGCGGCAAGCTGCGGACACGCCACCTGCAATCGCGCAAAGTCGTTGACCCGCGCATTGCGGATGCTGGTGTCCAGGCTGCCTTCCCGCTCGCAGCTTTCATACACATCCCACAGGCCGAGCCCCCGTGCCAGCAGCCAGTCGCAGCGTGCGGCATACCCGCCATCTCCCGCAGGCGGCAAGGGGTGCTGGGGCCACAGCGCTTGCAAGATCTTCCAGAAATGGTTCTGTGGGTGCGCGTAATACTGGCGCAGCCGCAAGGAGGCCGCCCCCGGAAAACTTCCGAGGACCAGCACCACCGTGCCCGCGGACACCACCGGCGGCAGCCCCTCCAGGCGCACCGGTGGGGCTGGCGCCGGGGCATCAGGGATAGGTGGGGGCTGCGTCAGCGCGGCGTCGGGCATCCGCCGATTCTGAACCGAAACCCATCAGCAACCCCGTGAGGGCCTCAAAAAAAACGATAGCTGTAAACCCTTTACCACAAAGCGCTGGCCTCCCAAAAACCTACCAATTGATGGATCAGAACCTGTTCACGATATCGCGGGAGATCGTGAACAGGTTCTCAAAACGAGACCAGCGCTTGCAACCGGGGCAGTGCCCCCAGCGCATTGGCGCAGGTGATGCCCGCCAAAACCTCCCGCGGCTGGCCACGCACCTCTGCCAATGCGCTGGCAATGCGCGGGAGCTCGCCGGGTGCATTGCGCCCTTGGGCCAGGCCTTCAGCGCGCTGGGCGGCGGTGGCATACAACCAATGGGGAGGAATGTCAGGGGCATCGGTCTCCACCACCAGGGCCTCTGCGGGCAGTTCCGCCGCCAGGCGGCGCAGCTGCAGCGCCCGGTCGTAGGTCATCGCACCGCCAAACCCCAGCTTGAAACCCAGGGCGATGAACGCCTGCGCCTGTTGCAGGCTGCCATTGAAGGCATGGGCGATGCCGCCTTGGACCGGCAGCTCCCGCAGGCCCTTGAGCAGCCGGTCGGATGAGCGGCGCACATGCAGGATCACCGGCAAATCGAACCGCCGTGCGAGCTGCAGTTGCACGCGATAGAACCGCTCTTGTCGGGCAGCGTCCAAGCCGGGCACAAAAAAATCCAGGCCAATCTCTCCGATAGCCACCAGGCGCGGGTCTGCCCGGTGCTGCTCCAGCTCCTGCGCCAGCAGCTCCAGATCCGCGTCGTGCGCGCGCCCTGTGTAGAGGGGGTGAATGCCCAGCGCATAGCTGTCGCCGTGCCGGTGGGCCAACGCCCGCACCGTGGCCCAGTTGCTGCGCTCCACCGCCGGAATCACACAGTGGGCCACGCCCTGGGCCCGCGCCTCGGCGCGCACGGCATCGCGGTCAGGGTCAAACTCCGGCGCATCCAGGTGGCAATGGGTATCGATCCAGACAGTCATAGGGCGATGATGCCCCATCAGGCCCACAGTCCTGAAACCTTGCCAGTGCACTCTGCGTCGATCCGTGCTAACGTGAAAACCGTGCGCCGTCTCGCGGCGTCTTCCGTAGAAAAGGTGACAGGATGCCCCGGCCCGCCCTCTACAGCAGCTCCCGCCACACCCGCCGCTCCCCGCCGGAGCCGGTTGAACAGGCGCCTGTGCCCACCGCACAGTCAGCGACCGGCACGGACGTCACCCTGCCCAATCCATCCAACCAGCCCTCCACCCAAGCGGCCAATGCAAACCTTTCCCGGCGCCATCTGCGCACCCTGTGGGCACTGATCACGCTGCTGGCCACGCTGCTGCTCTACAGCCTGTGGCTGCACCAGCGCCCCGCTTCCCACCGGATCACCCAGGAAGACATTGACGCTGCCGTGCTGCGCACGCTGGAGACCACCACCCCGCCCTCCGCCGCCGCCCGTGCGGTGGAAGCGATTTCGCCCTCCATCGTGCGTGTGGTGGGCTACAGCCGCAGCAAGAACGGCAAGGAAGAGGTGGAACGTGGCATCGGCACGGGCGTGGTGATTGTGGACAAAGGCGTCATCCTGACCAACCTGCACGTGGTGGCGGGCGCGGACCGCATTGCCATCACCTTCCACGACGGCCTGGAAACCACCGCCAGCATCACGGGTGCCCAGCCCGAGAACGACCTGGCCGTGCTGCAGGCCCACAAGGTGCCCGACGATCTGTTCGCAGCCCCGCTGCGCTCCACCCAGGACCTGCGCCCCGGCGATCACGTGGTGGCCGTGGGCTTCCCGTTTGGCATCGGACCGTCGGCCTCAGCGGGCGTGATCTCGGGCCTCAAGCGCGAATTCACCTCGCCCGAAGGCAAGCGCCAGCTCAGCAATCTCATCCAGTTCGATGCTGCAGCCAACCCAGGCAACTCTGGTGGGCCGCTGGTCACACTCGATGGCGAGGTGGTGGGCATCGTCACCGCCATCTTGAACCCCACTTCAGCCCGCACCTTCATCGGCATCGGCTTTGCGGTGCCCATCGAGAACGCGGCGTCGGCCGTGGGCATGCCGCCGTTTTAGTATGAAACACCCTCTGAGTCGCTTTGCGCCTTCCCCCTCAAGGGGGACGACACCCTCACACGGAGCGGAGGCGACATCTGCACATCGCGGCGGCCCTTGCTCGGTGTCCCTCGCCTTGGCCGCGCCCGCCGCGTGAGCTTGGAACAGTTTGCACGTCGTTGATCACTGACAAGGAAGGAAACCCATGGAATCCACAACGAACACCGCGACACTGATGGAACAGGTGCTCTACGAAGTCAAACGCGTGGTGGTGGGCCAGGACCGTTTTCTGGAACGCGTCATGGTCGCCATGCTCGCCCAGGGTCACCTGCTGGTCGAAGGCGTGCCCGGCCTGGCCAAGACGCTCACGGTGAAGACGTTGGCCTGCACCATTCAGGGCAGCTTCAAGCGCATCCAGTTCACGCCCGACCTGGTGCCCGCCGATCTGGTGGGCACGCGCATGTACAACCAGAAAACCGGCGAGTTCAGCACCACGCTGGGCCCCGTCTTCACCCACCTGCTGCTGGCTGACGAAATCAACCGCGCGCCCGCCAAGGTGCAAAGCGCCCTGCTGGAGGTGATGCAGGAACGCCAAGTGACGATTGCGGGCGAAACCCACAAGGTGCCCGAGCCCTTCCTGGTGATGGCCACGCAAAACCCCATCGAAACCGAAGGCACCTACGCACTGCCCGAAGCCCAGGTGGACCGCTTCATGATGAAGGTGCTGCTGGGCTACCCCACCGAGGAAGAAGAATTCGTGATCGCCCAGCGTGCACTCGACCTGCCCGTGCAGGTGCTGCCCGTGGCCACCACGGCGCAGCTGGCGGCGCTGCAGGCCGAGTGCCGCACCGTGTATGTGGACCCGTCGATGCTGCAATATGCCGTGAAACTGGTGGCCGCCACCCGCGAGCCCACGCGGCATGGCCTCAAGGACCTGGCGGGCTACATCAGCTGCGGCGCCAGCCCGCGCGCCACCATTGCCCTGGCCGAGGGCGCCCAGGCCCTGGCCATGCTGCGCGGGCGCAACTATGTGCTGCCCGAGGACATGACCGATCTGGCGGCCGACGTACTGCGCCACCGCATCGCCCTGTCGTACGAGGCGCTGTCCGAAGGGCTGGATGCCGATGCCCTCGTCAAGCGCATCATGGCCAAGATACCGGCGCCCGCGCGCCCTTTGCACCACGAGCAAAAAGCCGCTTGAGCCCCCGCCATGAACAGCAAGCCGCCTGAAACCTCCGCCACGGTCCACACCCTGCCCACACTGCCCGGGCAGGCGGACCGGCTGCTGCGCGAGCTGGAGTGGAAGGTGATCCGCCGCCTGGACGGCCTGCTGCAGGGCGACTACCGCACGCTGATGCGCGGCAGCGGCCTGGACCTGGCCGACCTGCGCGAATACCAGCCGCACGACGACGTGCGCCACATCGACTGGAACGTGACCGCGCGCCTGAACACGCCCCATGTGCGCGTGTTCACCGAAGACCGCGAGATGACCGCGTGGTTTCTGCTCGACCTGAGCCCGTCCATCAATTTCGGCCCGCAGGGCAACGCCAAGCGCGACATCCTGACCGGCTTTGTGGCCGTGTTGTCGCGGCTGCTGACACGCCACGGCAACCGCGTGGGCGCCATGCTCTACGGCGCAGGCAATGCACCCGCCCGCACCGTGGATGCGGTGTTACCACCTCGCAACAGCCGCACCCATGTGCTGCATCTGGTGCACCGGCTGTTGACGCCGCCCGCCCCTACCACCGGCACATCAAAACCCGGCGGAGGCGCCACAGAACTGCATCGTTTGTTGCAAACGGGCCTGGCCAACCTGCGCCGCCGCTCCACCGTCTTCGTGGTGTCCGACTTCATCAGTGCACCCGGTTGGGAAAAGCCCCTGGCCCAACTCGCGCAGCGGCACGACGTGGTCGCAGTGCGCCTGCTCGACCCGCTGGAGCTGGAACTGCCCGATGTGGGCCTCATCACGCTGCGCGATGCCGAGAGCGGCGAACAACTGCAGGTGGACACCCACGACGCGGGCTTTCGCCGCCGCTTTGCCCACTTGGCGGCCGAGCGCGAGGCGGCGCTGCGCGAAGGGCTGACCCGCGCGGGCGCCGACACGCTGGAGCTGTGTACCGACGACGACCTGGTCGATGCTCTGCTGCGTTTCATGGACCTGCGCCAGCGCCGGGTGCGCACGTCCCGAGCCTCTACCTCCCGTGCGGCAGACCCGGCACAGCGCGCCGCCTGAACGAACCGCCCCCCGCCCGAAGGAACACACCATGGTTTTTCTCTGGCCCACCCTGCTCTGGCTGTTGCTGGTCGTGCCGCTGCTGGTGCTGCTGTACTGGTGGCTGCTGCATCGGCGCAAGAAAACAGCGCTGAGCTATTCGAGCCTGTCGCTGGTGCGCGAGGCCATGGGCCCAGGCCAGAACCTGCGCCGCCACCTCCCTCCCGTGCTGTTCCTGCTGGCCCTGGTGGCGCTGCTGCTGGCCGCCGCGCGCCCGCTCGCCGTCATCACACTGCCCTCGCAGGACCAGACCATCATGCTGGCCATGGATGTCTCCGGCAGCATGCGCGCCGCCGACGTGGAGCCCGACCGCATCACCGCTGCGCAAAACGCCGCCAAAGCCTTTATCGCCGAGCTGCCGCGCCATGTGCGCGTGGGCATCGTGGCCTTTGCCGGCAGTGCCCAACTGGCCCAGTTGCCCACGCAAAGCCGCGAGGATCTCGTCAAGGCCATCGACAGTTTTCAGCTGCAGCGCGGCACCGCCACGGGCAACGGCATCATGCTGTCGCTGGCCACGCTGTTCCCCGACGCGGGCATCGACATCTCCGCCCTGGGCGGCCGCCAGGCCATGCGCCCCAAGCCCATTGACGAAATCGGCAAGCAGGACCCGGCCAAGGCGTTCACGCCCGTGGCACCCGGCTCCTACACCTCGGCCGCCATCATCATGCTGACCGACGGCCAGCGCACCACCGGCGTGGACCCGCTGGAGGCCGCCAAGTGGGCTGCCGACCGGGGGGTACGGGTGTACACCGTGGGCGTGGGTACGGTGGCGGGGGAGACCATCGGCTTTGAGGGCTGGTCCATGCGGGTGCGGCTGGACGAAGAAACCCTGAAGGCCGTGGCCACGCGCACCAACGCCGAATACTTCCACGCGGCCACCGCAGCGGATTTGAAGAAGGTGTACGAAACGCTCAGCTCACGGCTGACGGTGGAAAAGAAGGAGACCGAGATCTCTGCCCTGCTCGCCTTGGCGGGCGCAGCGCTGGCCCTGCTGGCTGCGGCGCTGTCGGTGTGGTGGTATGGGAGGGTGATGTGACCAGCAAGCATGTTCGTCAACACGACGTTCCAACCAGGAGACATCCATGCGTTCTTTGATCCGGGCTTGCGCCCTTGTGCTCGTCGCCACGGCCGCCGGCACCGCCATGGCCCATAACTGCCCCAATGAAATGAAAGCCATCGACGCCAAGCTGGCCACCAACCCGAGCCTGACGGCAGACAACGCCGCCAAGGTCAAACAGCTGCGCGCCGACGGCGAAGCGCACCACAAGGCGGGCAAACACGACGATTCGATGAAATCCCTGGCCGAAGCCAAGAAGATTCTCGGTATCTGAGCCGCGCCCCGGCCCGCATCCCCGGGCGCAGCGGTGGCGCCAAGGGGGCGGTGCTCTAGCTCAACCGCCCCAGCACCAGCCGCACCACGCGGTCGCAGCGCGCGGCCAGCGACTCATCGTGTGTGACCATCACAAACGCCGTGCCCTGGTCACGCGCCAGTTGCAGCATCAGGTCAAACACCCCATCCGCCGTGCTGCGGTCGAGGTTGCCCGTGGGCTCGTCGGCCAGCACACAGGCGGGCCGCGTGACCAGCGCCCGCGCAATCGCCACGCGCTGGCGCTCACCGCCCGACAGCTCGGCCGGCCGGTGCATCAGGCGCTCTTTCAAACCGACGGAGGTAAGCACCCGCTCCGCCTCGGCATGGCATTGCGCCAGCTGCAGGCGGCGAATGCGCAGCGGCATCGCCACGTTGTCGAGTGCGCTGAACTCGGGCAGCAGGTGGTGGAACTGGTAGATAAAACCCAGGTGCTGGTTGCGCAGCTGGCCCTGGCGCTCTGCCGACAGCGAGGACATCTCTTCGCCTTTGAGGCGCACGGTGCCTGCCGTGGGCGCATCCAGCCCGCCGAGCAGGTGCAGCAGCGTGCTTTTGCCCGAGCCCGACGCGCCGACGATGGCCAGCGTTTCCCCGGCATGGATCTGAAGGTCCACGCCTTTGAGCACCGTCACGTCGAGGCGGCCTTCGGTGAATCGCTTGGTGAGGCCCTTGGCCTCCAGTACCACCACTCCAACTTTCTGATCACTCATAACGCAGCGCCTCGGCAGGGTTCACACGGCTGGCGCGCCAGCTGGGGTACAGGGTGGCGACAAAGGCCAGCACGAGCGAGATGATGCCAATGGGCAGGATGTCGCTGCTTTGCGGCTCGCTGGGCATCTTGCTGATGAGGTAGATGTCCTTGGGCAGGAAGCTCGCGTTCAGCGCTTTCTCGATGGCGGGCACGATCACGTCGATGTTGAGCGCAATGCCCAGGCCCAGCAACAGGCCCACGGCTGTGCCGATCACGCCCACCATGGCGCCCTGCACCACGAAGATGCCCATGATGCTTTTGGGGCTCGCGCCCAGCGTGCGCAGGATGGCGATGTCGGCGCGTTTGTCGGTCACCGTCATCACCAGGGTAGAGACGAGGTTGAACGCGGCCACCGCCACGATGAGCGTGAGGATGATGAACATCATGCGTTTTTCGAGCTGCACAGCCGCAAACCAGGTGCGGTTTTGTTGGGTCCAGTCACGGATCAGCAGCTGGCCACTGAGGCTGCCCGCCAGCTGTTGGGCCACCTCGCGCGCCTGGTGCAAATCTTTGAGCTTCAGCCGCACGCCCGTGGGGCCTTCGAGGCGGAAGATGCGCTGCGCGTCCTCGTGGTGCAGCAGCACCAGGGCCGAGTCGTATTCGTAGTGGCCCGAGTCGAAGGTGCCTGCCACCGTCATCTGCTTGAGCCGAGGCACCACCCCGGCGGGGGTGACCTGACCTGCGGGCGCGATCAGGGTGACCACATCGCCAGCGCGCACGCCTAAAGCGCGGGCCAGCTCACCGCCCAGCACCACGCGAAACTCGCCGGGCACCAGCAGGTTGAGCGTTTTTTCGTTGGTGGCGGCCAGGTCCGTCACGGCGCCTTCCAGCGCCGGGTCGATGCCGCGCACCAGCGCGCCCTTCATGTCCTCGCCGCGCGCCAGCAGCGCCTGCGCCGCCACGAACGGCGCCGCGCCCACCACGTTGGGGTTCTGCTTGGCCTCGGCCAGCGTGCGCGCCGGGTCGGGCAGCGCCGCGCCCTGGGGCGCAAAAATCTCGATGTGCGAGACCACGCTGAGCATGCGGTCGCGCACTTCCTTCTGAAAGCCGTTCATCACCGACAACACGATGATGAGCGCCGCCACCCCGAGTGCGATGCCCAGCATGGACACGCCCGAGATGAACGAGATGAAGCCATTGCGCCGCGTGGCGCGGCCCGCGCGCGTGTAGCGCCAGCCCAGGGCCAGTTCGTAAGGGATTTGCATGAATAAGGAAAGAAGGCACTGCAGGGTGCGGAATGCACGCCACAGGCCGGCCAGATTGTGGCATCCCGGACAATAGGCCCATGTCGGACACCACCCATTTGCTCATTCCCTACGCCGCCAGCGCCTCCCCGGGATGCCAGCAAGCCCTGCAGGAACTCGCCCTGCCCCACCTGGACCGGCTTCTGGCCCGGCTCAGCCCCCACCCCACCCATAGTGATAGCGGCGAGGAGACCAGCTTCTCTGCCCCCCACGAACGCGCCCTGGCGCGCGCGCTGGGACTGCCAGCGCAGGACGGGCGCATCCCCTGGGCCGCGTGGCACCGCCACCAGCAAGGCCTCTCCACCAACGGAGCCGCCTGGGCTTTTGTCACCCCCTGCCAGTGGCAGGTCAGCACCGACCATGTCACGCTGCGCAACCCCGAGCACCTCTCGCTGGACGAGGCCGCATCGCGCGCGCTGCTGGCTATCGTGTCGCCCTGGTTTGCCGAAGACGGCATCACCCTGCACTACGACCAGCCCACGCGCTGGCTGGCCAGCGGCCCGCTGTTTGCCCAGCTTGCCACCGCCTCGCTGGAGCGCGTGCTGCAGCGCGACGTGCGCGCCTGGATGCCGGATGCGAAAGCGGCCCGCACCCTGCACCGCCTGCACAGCGAGATGCAGATGCTGCTCTACACCCACGCCTTCAATGACGAACGCTCGGCGCGCGGGCTGCCGGTGATCAACTCGTTCTGGGTGCATGGCACCGGCCCACTGCCTGCGCCCGCGCCCTCCGCCACCACTGCGCCGACGGTGCCGGCGACGTTGCGCGACGCGGCGTTGAACGAGGACTGGCGCACCTGGGCCGCCGCCTGGACTGCGCTGGACGCAGGCCCAGTGGCCGACCTGCTGCGCCAAGCCGAAGGCGGCGCGCCCGTGCTGCTGACACTGTGCGGCGAGCGCAATGCGCTGGCCTTCCACAGCGCGCCCCGCACGCTGGCCCAGCGTTTTCAAAGCATTTTCAGGCCCCAGCGCTTTACAGACATGCGCGAGAAGCTATGAAAATAGTAGCAAGAGACATTCCCCCCCGCGCCGCCTGGGCGCTGGAGCAGGCCGGTGTGCACCCGCTGCTGGCCCGGCTGTACGCCGCGCGCGGCGTGCGCGCCAAGGACGAACTGGACGACGGCCTGGCGCGCCTGCTGCCGCCCAGCGGTGAAAAAGGCCTCAAAGGCATCGAGACCGCCGCCCGCCTGCTGGCCGACGCGATGGCGCAGAACAAGCGCCTCGTCATCGTGGCCGACTACGACTGCGACGGCGCCACCGCCTGCGCCGTGGGCGTGCGCGGACTGCGGCTGCTGGGTGCCCAGAACGTGGACTACTTGGTGCCCGACCGCGTGACGGACGGCTACGGCCTCACCGCCCCCATCGCCCGCCGCGTGGCCGAGCGTGGCGCCGACGTGCTGATCACCGTGGACAACGGCATCGCCAGCGTGGAGGGCGTGGCCGAGGCCAAGGCGCTGGGCCTCACGGTCGTCGTCACCGACCACCACCTGCCCGGCCCCGAGTTGCCCATAGCCGATGCCATCGTCAACCCCAACCAGCCCGGCTGCACCTTCGAGAGCAAGTCCATGGCCGGTGTGGGCGTGATGTTCTACGTGCTGCTGGCCCTGCGCGCTGAGCTGCGGGCGCGCGGCATTTTTGACGCGGCCACCCAACCCAAGCTCGACCCGCTGCTCACGCTCGTGGCGCTCGGCACCGTGGCCGACGTGGTCAAGCTCGACGCCAACAACCGCCGCCTGGTCGCTCAGGGCCTGAAACGCATCCGCGCAGGCCAGATGCCCGCCGGGGTGGCTGCGCTGTTCACCGCCGCCGGCCGCAAGGCACCGGTAGCCACCACGTTCGACTTTGGCTTCGCCTTAGGCCCCCGCATCAACGCCGCAGGCCGCCTCGCCGACATGACATTGGGCATCGAATGCCTGCTGACCGACGACGCGGGCCGCGCCGCCGAGCTGGCGGGCACGCTCGACGGCATCAACCGCGAGCGCCGCGAGATCGAGGGCGGCATGCGCGACCAGGCCATGCTGATGGCCGAGAGCCTGTTCCAGGAAGACGAGGAGCCGCCCCCGGCCATCAGCGTGTTCGACCCCGACTTTCATGAAGGCGTGGTGGGCATCGTAGCCAGCCGCATCAAGGACAAGCTGCACCGCCCGACCTTTGTCTTTGCGGCCAGCAGCGCACCAGGCAAGGAGCACGAGCTCAAGGGGTCGGGCCGCTCGATCCCTGGCTTTCACCTGCGCGATGCGCTCGACCTGGTGGCCAAGCGCCACCCGGGCGTGCTGCTGAAGTTTGGCGGCCACGCCATGGCGGCGGGCTGCACGGTGGCCGAAGAAGCGTTCGAGGTGTTTGAGCGCGCTTTGGCCCAGGTGGCGCAGGAGTGGCTGGACGCCGCCACGCTCACCCGCCGCATCGAGACCGACGGCCCATTGGCCCCGGAATACTGCCGCGCCGACATGGTGGACACCCTGCACCACGAGGTCTGGGGCCAGGGCTTTGCGCCCCCCACCTTCAGCGAAGAAGTGCAGATCGTGAGCCAGCGCCTGGTGGGCGAATCCAAGAACCACTTGTCGATCAAGCTCATGCACCAGGGCAACCCGGTGGACGCCATCTGGTTCGGCCATACCGAGCAGCTGCCTGCGCGCGTGCTGCTGGCCTTCCGGCTCGATGTGAACGAGTGGAAGGGCGAGCGCAAGGTACAGTTTTTGGTCGAGGGGGCTCAGATCTAGGAGTCTGTCGGACTTGGAGCGTCGAAGCGAAAATTGGCCCCAGCGAGGACAGTTTTTGCCGGATTTGCAGTCCCATAGCCGAGCTATGGGGCAAAAAGACGGTGGGAAATGGACCGCTGAGGTCAATTTGCAGCCGACGATTTCCAAGTCCGACAGACTCCTAGGGCAAGGCCCCACCCCCCTCAGGCCTGCGCAGGGCCCTTGTTGCGCTGGCGGATCACCGTGACCGGCTCGCCGCCCTGGCCCCAGTTCTCCGGGTCCACCTCGTCGATGATGACAGTGACAGTTTCAGGGCGCTTGTCCAGCACCTGCCGCATGAGCTGGGTGACGCCCGCAATCAAGGCGGCTTTCTGGGCTGCCGTGGTGGGCAGGTCGCGGCGCGCAAGGCGGATGTTGACCAGGGGCATGGGCAGGTCCTTTCGTCATACACAAAAAACAAAACAAAAGGCAGCCGGGGCTGCCTTGGGGGCGTGGTGCAAAAAATTTTGAGGCTTTTTGGCCTCTAGCGCCGAATGGAAAAGCGCTTTTAGCTATTATTTTTATAGCAAACCTTCGCCGCGCTCAGCGATCTTCAGAAGCTTTCCCAGTCGTCATCCCCGCCTTTGGCCACAGCCCGGGGTGCCGGTGCGGCGGGCGTGGCCGATGGTGCCGGCGCAGCGGCGGGCCGGCGGGCTGGGGAGGGGGCCGAAGACGCCAGCCGGGCCGTTACAGGGGCCTTGGGGGCCTGGGGAGCCTTGAGGGGCTGTGGCGCCTTGGCGGTTGCAGGTTTGTTGCCCAGGGCTGTCCTGGCCGCTGGCGCGGGCCGTGCTGCCGCCGTCGGCGCCGGGCGGGGCGCTGCCGGCGCGCGAACTGCCATCGCACCCACGTTGAACACCGCCACCACTTCGGCCAGCCGCTGGGCCTGGTCGCGCATCGAGGCTGCGGCGGCGGTGGACTCTTCCACCAGTGCCGCATTCTGTTGCGTCATCTGGTCGAGGTGCGTCACGGCCTGGTTGACCTGGGCAATCCCGTCGCGCTGCTCGGAGGAGGATGCCGTGATTTCGCCGATGAGGTCGCTCACGCGCTGCACGCTGGCCACGATCTCGCCCATGGTCTGGCCCGCCTGCGCGACCTGGGCAGAGCCCGACTCGACGTTTTCGACCGAGGCACTGATCAGGTTCTTGATCTCCTTGGCGGCCTCGGCGCTGCGTCCGGCCAGGCTGCGCACCTCGCTGGCCACCACGGCAAAGCCCCGGCCCTGTTCGCCTGCTCGGGCGGCTTCCACGGCGGCGTTCAGCGCCAGGATGTTGGTCTGAAAGGCGATGCCATCGATCACGCCGATGATGTCGCTGATCTTGCGCGAGCTGTCGGTGATCTGCTGCATGCTGGTGACCACCTGGCCCACCACTTCGCCGCCGCGTGCCGCCGCCTGGGCCGCCGTGCCCGCGAGCTGGTTGGCCTGGCGTGCCGTGTCGGCCGACTGGCTCACCGTGGCCGTGAGTTCCTCCATGCTGGCGGCCGTTTCCTCCAGGTTCGAGGCGGTCTGCTCCGTGCGGGCCGACAGGTCATGGTTGCCGTTGGCGATCTGGATCGACGCCGACGAGACTGAATCCACACCCACCCGCACCTCGCTCACCACACCGCGCAAGCGGGTGGACATGGCCGACAGGGATCTCAGCATGTGGCCGAACTCGTCCTTGCGGGTGGATTGCAGCTCGCGCGTGAGGTCCCCAGCGGCGATGGCGTCGATGGTTTCCACCGCCTCGTCCAGTGGAACGGTGATGGAACGCACCAGCTTCCATGCCAGCAGCAGCACCACCACAATCAGCACGGCCGACACCACCAGGCCCTGGATGGCATAGGCAACGCGCCGTTGCGTGGTCTCGGCCCGGATCTCGTCGCGGCGCTTTTGCAGCACGGCGACAAACTCGTCCTGTGCCTTGAGGTAGCGCCCGACCATGGGGGTGAGTTCGTTGTCCGCAAACTGCTGGGTGGCCACACCGTCGCCCGCGCCCTTGAGCTCCCAGGTCTTGGCAGTGGCGGCCAGCACCAGCTTGCGTTCGGCCAGCACCTTGTCGAGCGCCGCTTTTTCCTCGGGCGCCGTGGCACCGGCCACGATCCCCTCTTGAATCTTGTTGATGCCGCCAATGATCTCCTTGACCTTGGCATCGTACTGCTGGGCCAGCACCGCGTCGGTGGTGACGGCACCGCCCATCACCATGTTCACGGCGGTCTCGGTGGCACCCCGCCAGCGTATGGCGGCAGAAATGCGCTCTTCGATCTCGATGACCCGGTCCATCGCGCTCGACATGGAGCTGTTGGCCCGGTACTGCTGGAACCCGGAGATCAGGAGCATGGCCAGCATCAGCAGGATGAACGCACCCCACAGCTTGCGCGCTACGCGGATATTGTCGATTTGCATGGTTCGTCTTTCCTCGTAAACCTGGAAATGGGAGTTTGCGGCCATCACGTCGCCCGCAACACCCGATTGCATCAACAGCAGACCATAGCCTACGTCAGCCCGGACCCCGCCCCGGCCCATTGCCACCCCCTTCTCCCCGGGAAAAACCCGCACCCTGGGCGCCAAAGGTGACAGGCCAGCCCACCCCAGGGCAGCGGCACCATGCCAGGTCTGCGAGAACCCGCCCACGACAGCCCAGGGGTCGCGCAGTGGCGCGCATTTTCGGTACAAGCCCTAAAATGGCACGGTGACACCCATACTGAACGCCGACCTGCATTGCCATTCCGTGGTATCCGACGGAACCCTGACCCCGGAAGACCTGGCCGCCCGGGCGAGGGCCAACGGGGTCGAGTTGTGGGCGCTCACCGACCATGACGAAATCAGCGGCCAGCACCGTGCCGCTGCCGCCGCCCACGCACAGGGCATGGCCTATCTCACAGGCACCGAAATCTCGGTCACGTTTGCCGACACCACCGTCCACATCGTGGGCCTGGGGTTCGACCCCGACAACACCCAGCTGGCCCAGGGCCTGGCCGCCACGCGCGGCGGGCGCGGCGAACGCGCCAAAGACATGGCCGAACAGCTGGCCCAGGTGGGCATTCCCGGTGCCTACGAGGGCGCACTGCAGTTCGTGGGCAACCCGGCACTGATCTCGCGCACCCATTTCGCGCGCTTCCTGGTGGAGACCGGGGTCTGCAGGGACACGTCCGAGGTGTTCCGCAAGTACCTCATCGAGGGAAAACCGGGCTACGTGCCACACCGCTGGGCGTCCCTGGGCGATGCCGTGCGCTGGATCACCGAGGCAGGTGGCATGGCCATCATTGCCCACCCGGCGCGCTACAAGTTCAGTGCCAACGAAGAATTTGCGCTGTTTTCCGAGTTCAAGGCGCACGGCGGGCGGGGGGTGGAGGTCGTCACCGGCAGCCACAGCGCGGCCGAATATGTCACCTATGCCGCAATGGCGCAGGAATTTGGCCTGGCTGCGTCACGCGGCAGCGACTTCCACAGCCCGGACGAGTCCCACACCGACCTGGGGACCTTGCCGCTGCTGCCCGGCCAGCTTACCCCGGTCTGGGAGCTGCTCGCTGAACGCATTCGGCACCCCGCTGCCGTTTGAGACGCACTATTTCATGGCCCAGTATTTCGAAGTTCACCCCGACAACCCCCAGCCGCGCCTGCTCAAGCAGGGCGCCATGCTGCTGCAAAAGGGCGGCATCCTGGCCGTGCCCACCGATTCCAGCTATGCGCTGGTCTGCCACCTGGACGACAAGGATGCCGTCGATCGCATGCGCCGCATCCGCCAGGTGGATGACAAGCACCACCTCACCCTGTTGTGCCGTGACCTGTCGGAGCTGGCCAACTATGCCCGCGTGGACAACCGCCAGTACCGCCTGCTCAAGCTCGGTACGCCTGGCCCCTACACCTTCATCCTCGAAGCGACCAAGGAAGTGCCACGCCGCGTGAGCCACCCTTCGCGCAAGACCATCGGCCTGCGCGTGCCCGACCGCAAGGGCCTGCAACTGCTGCTGGAGCTGCACGGCGCCCCCCTGCTGGCCACCACGCTGATCCCGGCCGGCGAGACCGAGCCCCTGAACGACCCGCAGGAAATCCGCGAACGCTACGAAAAGCTGGTGGATGCCGTCGTGGATGCGGGCGCCTGCCCGCTGGAACCCACCACCGTGGTGGACCTGACCCCCATGGGCACCGGAGGCGACCCCGAAGTGGTGCGCGAAGGCCGGGGCAGCTTGAAGGCTTTGGGGTTGTAAAGCTGAAATCCCGTGACCCGCCCTGCGCCCGCGCAGAGCGGTCTCGAGGGTCAGCAAAAGCGCCTTTCAGGCTACCGCACCCAAAACTGGCGCTGCCAAAGACCAGCGCCACCGTGGAACTGGCTCCGCCAGGCCACCGGTGGCGTCCCCCTGAGGGGGAAGCGGCGCAGCCGCTCAGGGGGCTACAACTTGAACGCACCCACGGCCTGCTCCAGGTCGCGCGCCTGGGCCGTGAGCGACGTCGCGGTGGAAACCGCGTTCTGCACCAGCGCAGCCGTCTCCTGGGTGGTGCCATCCATGTGCGACACCGCCACGTTCACATGGCTGATGGCATCGCTCTGTTCGCGCAGGGCGATGGAGATTTCACCCAGCAGCGCACTGACCTGGCCCACGGCCGTCACGATCTCTTCCATGGTCTTGCCAGCCTTACCCACCTGGCCCGCGCCGTTTTCCACCTGCTCCACCGACGCGCTGATCAGCGCCTTGATCTCGCGCGCTGCCACGGCGCTGCGCTGGGCCAGGTTGCGCACCTCACTGGCCACCACGGCAAAGCCCCGGCCCTGCTCGCCTGCCCGCGCGGCTTCCACGGCGGCGTTCAGCGCCAGGATGTTGGTCTGGAAGGCGATGCCTTCGATGACCTGAATGATGTCCACGATCTTGCGTGAGCTGCCACTGATGGCCTGCATGGTCTGCACCACCTCGCCCACCACCAAGCCACCGTGCTCAGCGATGGCGGAAGCCTTGACGGCCAGGCCGCTGGCGGAATGCGCACGCTCTGCGTTCTGGCGCACGGTGGCCGTCAGCTGCTCCATGCTGGCGGCAGTTTCGGTGAGTGAGGACACCTGGTCCTCGGCGCGGCGCGAAAGGTCGGTATTGCCATGGTCGATGTCCACGGCCGAGGCGCTGATCGCGTCCGCATCCTGCTTGATGCGGGAGACCAGGTCGGTCAACGTGTCTTCCATCGTGCCCAGCGCCCCCAGCAGCCGGCCGAAATCGCCCTGCAGCTCGGTGCTGAACTCCTGGCTCAGGTCGCCCGAGGCCACGGTCTCCGCAATCAGGATGGCCTGGTTGAGCGGGCTCACGATGCTGCCGCGCAGGCCCATGAACCCCAGCAGCGAGAGCGCGATCACGGCCACACCGCCACCCACGATCCACCAGCGGGCGCTTTGCAGGTGCTCCTGTGCTGCCTGCGAAGCGCGCTGCTGGCCTTCGCCCGCCGTGGCAGCGGCGCCTGTGCCTGCAGTGGACGACAGGGCACCCCGGTAGACATCCTCCGCCCGCGATATCCGAGAAAGCCCCATGCCCATGAGCACCGCCACGATGAGCGCAATGCCGCCAAACACCAGCAACAGGCGGGTTCCGATTTTGAATTGTTCAAATGGCACGGGATGGGTCTCCAGAAGCGTGACGTGACAAGAAGAGGCGCGGGTGGGGCAACGGGAGCGCAGCCGCAGTGCTGCAATTCGTAACCGTATGCGACATGCTATCAATGATTGGAAATGCGGACTAGCGGTTCGGACCCGGGGGCACGCGCCATGGCACCCGTGCGAGCCGCATCCCCTTCACCCCTTCAATGCCCATGAGGCGCCAGCGCATCAACCATACCGCTTTCAGCTATCTTTATGAGAGCGTTTCGGATGCCACATCCCGCGTTCGATGCAGGCTGTGTTTGCCGTTGTGCTTGCCGGTGTACAGGGCCTCATCGGCCTGTTGGAGCAGTTGCTGCGCATCGCATGCACCAGGCGGCCACCAATGGCTTCAGGGTCGCTGCGCGTGTGCGCCAAGAAATCCATCGGGATGGCGGAATGTCTTCTGCTTGCCGAGGGGGGGTAGCGACATTCCGTGGAGGCGAGGGCAACGCCGTGGAAGGCCGCCATGCGCTCCGTCTGAGACAATCGACCGGTGGACATCTCCAATCTCATCCAAACCGTTCTGATCTACGCCCTGCCGGTGTTGTTTGCCATTACCGTGCACGAGGCCGCCCATGGCTACGCCGCGCGCCACTTTGGTGACAACACCGCGTACATGATGGGCCGGATCACCCTCAACCCGATCAAGCACATCGACCCGGTCGGCACCATCCTGATGCCGCTGCTGCTGTACTTTGCGACCTCAGGCGCCTTCCTTTTTGGCTATGCCAAGCCCGTGCCGGTCAACTTCGGCAACCTGCGCAACCCCAAAAAACACATGGTGTGGGTGGCGCTGGCGGGGCCGGCGTCCAACTTCATCCAGGCCATTTTGTGGGCTGTGGTGCTGGTCTCGCTGGTGGGCTTTGGGGTGGACGAGCGCTTTTTCATCGAGATGGCGCGCGCAGGCGTGCTGGTCAACCTCGTGATGTGGGCTTTCAACCTGTTTCCGCTGCCTCCGCTCGACGGCGGGCGCATCCTGGTGGGACTGCTGCCCTGGAAGCAGGCGCACATGGTGTCCCGCATCGAGCCCTGGGGCTTCTTCATCGTGATGGGTTTGGTGATCGCCGGGGTGGTGGGCACACTGTGGCTGCGTCCCCTCATGGCCCTGGGCTACGGCGCCATCAATTTGCTGCTCACCCCGCTGACTGCCCTCCTGCGCTGACTCTCCTTCTCTCTCTTTCTCTCATTTCCCTGCAGACACCGTTCCCATGAGCACCACGCGCTTTCTCACCGGCATCACCACCACGGGCACGCCCCACCTGGGCAACTTCGTGGGCTCCATCCGCCCCTCGGTGGCGGCCAGCCTCACGCCCGATGTGCAGAGCTTCTACTTCCTGGCCGACTACCACGCGTTGATCAAGTGCGAGGACCCGGTTCGCATCCAGCGCTCCACGCTCGAGATCGCGGCGAGCTGGCTGGCCGCAGGGCTGAACCCCGAGAAGGTCACGTTCTACCGCCAGTCCGACATCCCCGAAATCCCCGAGCTGACCTGGCTGCTGACCTGCGTGACCGGCAAGGGCGTGCTCAACCGCGCCCACGCCTACAAGGCCAGCGTGGACAAGAACACCGCCGCCGGGCGCGAGCACGATGACGGCGTGACGGCCGGCCTGTTCATGTATCCGGTGCTGATGGGCGCAGACATTTTGATGTTCAAGGCGCACAAGGTGCCCGTGGGCCGCGACCAGATCCAGCACATCGAGATGGCACGCGACATGGCTGCGAGCTTCAACCACCTGTATGGCGAGCACTTCGTGTTGCCCGAAGCCGCCATCGACGACCACGTGGCCACCCTGCCGGGGCTGGACGGCCGCAAGATGAGCAAGAGCTACGACAACACCATCCCGCTGTTCAGCTCGCGCGATCAGCTCAAGAAGCTGATCGGCGGCATCCTGACCGACTCGCGCGCACCCGGCGAGCCCAAGGACACCGAGGGATCGGCGCTGTTCCAGATCTACCAGGCGTTTGCCACGCCTGAAGAGACCGAGGCGCTGCGCAAGGCCTATGCCGACGGCATTGCCTGGGGTGATGCGAAGAACACGCTGTTCGAACGTGTGGACCAGGTGATCGCCCCCATGCGCGCGCAGTACGAAGAACTCATCCACAACCCCGCGCGCATCGAGCAGACGCTGCTGGCCGGCGCCGAACGCGCCCGTGCGCTGGCCACGCCGTTCATCCGCGAGCTGCGCGCCGCCGTGGGCCTGCGCAGCCTGGCCCAGACCACTGCGGCAGCCAAGCCCGCCAAGGCCGCGAAGGCCGCACTGCCCTCGTTCAAGCAGTACCGCGAAGCCGACGGCAAGTTCTACTTCAAGTTCGTGGATGCCGACGGCCGCCTGCTGCTGCAGAGCACTGGCTTCGATGCCCCCAAGGAAGCGGGCCAGGCGATTGCGCGGCTGCAAAAAGAGCCCGGCGCGCAGCAGGCACTGGCGCCGCACCTGTCCCCGGTGGATGGCGTGGCCGACGCCGACGTGGCGGCCGCGTTGCAGGCACTGGCCGAAGCAGCGGCCGCCGCTGCGTAGACCACCGCCGCGCGCGCGGCACGAGATCACCGTCCGCGAACGGCGGGATACTCATTTTTTAATAGCATTCAGCGCTTGATAGACAAGCGCCAGACGCCAAAAGAACTCGCAATCTGACGCCCGTGCATCCGTGCGGGGCCCTCCCAGGGTGCGCCAGAACAAAGAGTGTGGCGTCCGCGCACTGCGCCTACGCGGCAAAGCCGGCCATGTGCGTAAACTGGCCGCTCTGTTCTTGGAGATCCCCATGAAACTGCCAGTTGCCATCCTCTCCGTGCTTGCCGTGTTGGCGGGCTGCAACGCCACCGCCCCTCACCACCACCCCTCGGGGCCCATGGCATCGGGCCGCGACCGCACTTTCAGCGTACCCGTCTACGGGAACGACACGTCTCCCGCCTATGCGGCAGCCACACGCGAATGCCAGCCGCTGGCGCTGTTTCCCAAACTACTGCGCAACGATGGCTCGCGCCTGATTTTTGAATGCGTGAGCGAAGCCCCCGACCGCCAACCCTGACCCACGGCGTGGCCTGGTCTCAGCGGCGCCCCCCCGGGGCGCATGGCATGGCCCTGGCGGCGGTGCTTGCCTGCGCCTGCGCCCATGCAGGGCCTGAAAAAACCGCCGCGCCCGCCAGTTGGACCAACAGCCTGGGCATGGTTTTCCAGCAAGTTCCGGCCGGCAGCTTCACGATGGGTGGCGTGGAGCCGCCAGACGTCCTGGCACGCGCCTATCCCGCGCTGGAGCCCAGGCGCTTCACCGATCTGGCCGATGAAGGCCCGGCGCACACGGTGCACATCCGCCAGGCGTTCTACCTGGGCCGGCACGAGGTCACCGTGGGGCAGTTCCAGCGTTTTATCGAGGCCTCGGGCTACCAGCCCGAATCGGAAGCCGATGGCACAGGCGGCTATGGCTACAACGCCCAGTATGACCCGGCCACCACGCGGCGCGGCGATGCTTTTGAGGGCCGAGACCCCCGCTATTCGTGGCGCAACCCGGGTTTTGCACAGGGGCCAGACCATCCGGTGGTCAACATCACCTGGAACGACGCCCAGGCCCTGGCCCGATGGCTGAGCCGTACCGAAGGCCACCACTACCGCCTGCCCACCGAGGCTGAATGGGAATACGCCTGCCGCGCAGGCACCCGCACCCGCTACCCCCATGGTGATGACCCGCAAGGCCTGCTAAAAAACGCCAACACCTTCGACCAGGAGGCCGCACCCCTGTGGCCCCGCTGGCAGCAGCACGCCCTGGCCGGCAGCGACGGTCATGCGTTCACCGCCCCCGTGGGCAGCTATGCACCCAATGCCTTTGGCCTGCACGACATGCTGGGCAATGCCTGGGAATGGGTGTCGGACTGGCACGGGGACACCTACTATGCGCACTCCCCGCGCAGCGACCCAAAGGGCCCCGCAGACGGCACCGTGCGCGTGCGCCGTGGAGGCTCCTGGCACACCTGGTCGTTCTATGCGCGTTGCGGCTACCGCAACTGGAACAGCCCGGAGACACGCTACACCCTGGTTGGCATGCGGCTGGTGCGGGAAATCGCGCCCACGCCCCGCCCCCCGTCCCGGGGCGCCGCCAAGCGTTAACAAATGTCAACCGGCTGCGAGGGCGTCGGAGCGTTCCAGCGCGGTCGACGGTTATCGCAAATAATCCGCGATTGCATTTTCGACAGGGAAACACCATGCGCATAGCCGCTTTGGACGACGATGCGCTCCAGCTGGATCTGATCAAACAGGCCACGGAGGCAATGGGCCACGTCTGCCACACACACCTCAATGGAGCCGACTTGCTGCGCGAGATGCGCCGCGAGACCTTTGACCTGCTGATCGTGGACTGGCACCTGCCAGACACCACAGGGCCCGAAGTGGTGCGCTGGGTGCGCAAGAACGTGGGCACCCAATTGCCCATCCTGTTCGTCACACACCGCCAGGAAGAACGCGACATTGTCGAAGGCCTGGGCAGTGGCGCGGACGACTTCATGGTCAAGCCGGTGCGCATTGGCGAGCTCAATGCCCGCGTCTCGGCCCTGCTGCGCCGTGCCTACCCGGCCAACGTGGGTGGCGTGGTGGAGTTCGGGCGCTACCGCTTCCTGTCCGAAACCCGGTCCATCGAAATTGACGGCGTGCCCGTGGAGCTGAAGAACCGCGAGTACGATCTCGCCCTGTTTCTGTTTCAGAACATGGGCCGGCTGCTGTCGCGCGACCACCTCAAGGACATTGTCTGGGGCCAGGTGGCGGATGTCATGTCGCGCTCGCTGGACACCCACATCTCGCGCTTGCGCACCCTGCTGGACCTGCGGCCCGCCAACGGTTTCATCGTCTCGGCGGTCTACGGTGTGGGTTACCGTTTTGAAGCTGTCGAGGCCCAGCGAAGGGCCTGACCCCCACTATCAGCTGCGACATCCTTAGGGGATTCCGTGGCCAGCCCGCCTGCACTGATCGGCACGAAGGAGATTTCACTTGGCAACCAAAACCGGCCGCCCCCGCTGGGCCCTGCGCGCCAGCGCGGCACTCACCCTGGGTTTTCTCGGTAGCCTGGCGAGCACCTGCGCCCAGGCCCGCCCCGCCGCTGCCACCACGCCGCAAGGCGATGAAATTGCCCACACCGTGCAGGAGGGGGACACCCTCGAAGGCCTGGCCAAGGCCTATCTGGCAGCGCCCCGACAATGGCCGCTGCTGCAGGCCCGCAACAAGGTGGCCGACCCCCGGCGCCTGGTGCCGGGCTCGGTGGTGTGGATTCCGGTGCGCCTGCAGCCCGCCGAATCGGCCACGGTGGAGTTCGTGCACGGCACGGTCACCGCACAAACCCGCGCTGGCGACACCCCGGCGCCCGTCGCCCAGGGCGGCAAGCTTGAAGAGGGTACCGCGCTGCAGGTGGGGCCAGACGCCTTCGTCGCCGTCAAGCTGGCCGATGGCACCGTGGTGCGGGTGCAGGCGCAGTCCGAGCTGCTGCTGCGGCAACTGCGCCGCCGGGGGCGCGCGGGCAGCCTGCAATCGGTGCTGGAGATGCGCAGCGGTGCGGTGGAATCCAGCGTTCCACCCAATGCCGAGGCTTTTCGCCGCTTCGAGCTGCGCACCCCCCTGGCCGTGACCAGTGTGCGCGGCACCCGCTTCGGCGTGGCGATGGGAGAATCGGGCCAGACCACCGCGTCGGTGCTCAGTGGTTCGGTGGCCGTTCAGTCCCGCCAGCCGGAAACTACGGGCCAATCCTCCCATTCCTCCGCAGCGGCCGCCGCGATGCTGGCCCCGGGACAAGGGCTGGCCGTGGCGGCCGATGGCAGCGTGGGCGCGCCGCGCCCGCTGCTGGCGGCACCCGACACATCAGGCGTCCCTGCCATGCTCAGCGATGCGGGCATCCTGGCCATCAACGTACCGCCGCTGCCGGGCGCTGCGCGCTACCAGGCCCAGGTGGCGCAGGATGCGGACTTCATCCAGGTGCTGCGCCACGGCAGTTTTTCCGATGGCCAACTGCGCTGGAAAGCTGTGGAAGATGGACGCTACTACCTGTCGGTGCGCGCACTCGATGACGCAGGCATCCCCGGCGTGCCCGCCCTGCTGCCTTTTGTGGTCAAGACGCGCCCCGTGGCCCCGCTGTACCAGCAACCCGCGCCCGGCGCGGTGGTGGCCAGCGGCGCGGGCGAACTGCGGTGTACCCAGGTGCCTGGTGTGGCCTGGTACCGCCTGCAGGTGGCCCGCGATGCGCAGTTCACCCAGCCTGTGCTGGACGAACAACGCCTCACCGAATGCCGCCTGCCTCTGAGCACCCTGCCCGTGGGCAACTATTTCTGGCGTGCGGCCAGCCTGCTGCAACTGCCTCATGGCCCCGCTAATCCGGTGAAGCCGGCCGACCCGGGTGGCACGGCAGGCCAGGTCGACCAAGGGCCGTTTGCCCCGCCCCAGCCCTTCACGGTGGCAGACCGCCCCGCCACACTGTCTCCCCAGTCGTTGCAGACGCAGGATGGCGACACCACGGTGCGGGTGCACTGGCCCGCGCAGCCCGGCCAGCGGTTCCGCCTGCAACTGGCCCCAGCCAACGATCTGGCATTTGACAAGGTGGTGCTCGACACCCAGCTCGACGCCCCTGCATGGACCGCCGGCAACCTGCCTGCGGGCGACTACCTGGTGCGCATCCAGGTACTGGACCCCACAGGTCTGCAAAGCGACTTCTCTCCACCGCGCCAGATCCGGGTCGGCTCGGGCATCAACACGGGTTCGGGACTGCCGGTCTCCACCTCGAGCGGCCAGCCCGTGGGACGCCCTTGAGGCGCGCACACAGCGTTGCCTGGGCACGGAGGTTCTAAGCCCATGATCACCGCCGGACGCACCCGGGGCCAGCAGCGGCGCCTGGAATGGAGCCTGCTGGCCGCTGCCCTGCTGGGGCTGGTGGCCTGGCTCAGCACCGCCGACAGCCTGAGCCGGGTCAACCACCTCGTGCAGGACGCAGGCCTGCGCTTGCTCTCACGCCCCGCGCACCCCGACATCGTCATCGTTGCCATCGACGACCCCAGCATCGCAGCCATTGGCCGCTGGCCCTGGCGCCGCGCGCTGCACGCGGAGCTGATCACGCGCGTGTCGGCGCAGCAGCCCCGCGCCATCGGCATGGACGTGCTCTTCAACGAAGAAGACCTGGACTACCCCGAGGACGACGTGCTGCTGGCCGACGCCATGCGACGCAGCGGGCGGGTGGTGCTGCCAGTGCTGCGGCGCGGCCATGGCCCGGCTGCCCACCTGGCCGACCTGCCCTGGACCGCATTTGCAGATGCCGCAGCCGGCCTGGGTCATGTCCACGTGGTTCCCGACAACGACGGCGTGGTGCGCAGCCTGTACCTGCAGGAAGGGCCCGCCGCTGCACCCTGGCAGCACTTCAGCATGGCACTGCAGTGCGTGGCCACGTCCGCACCGCTCACCCCCGCCACGTTGCCGCAGTGCAACGCCGCGCGCGCTGCGGCGGTTGCCGACGGCGCAGCCACACAGCCTCCAGGCAGTGGCCCCTGGGAACGCGCTGACCGCACGCTGATTGCGTATGCCGGTGGTCCCGGCCACTTCCCCACCTATTCCTACATCGACGTGCTGCGCGGCCAGGTGCCTGCACAGGCGTTTCGCGGCAAATACGTGCTCGTGGGTGCTGCGGCCTCGGGCCTGGGCGACATGTTTGCCACGCCCATGAGCCAGCAATCGCGACTGATGCCTGGCGTGGAGGTGGTGGCCCAGGTGCTGGACGGCCGCCTGTCGGGTGTGCGGATCCAGCCTGCCGCCACGGCTCTCAACACCCTGTTCAACCTGGCCCCCGTGGTGTGTGCACTGCTGGCCCTGCTGTTGCTGGGGCCCTTCGTGGCCCTGCTCACCAGCGCGGCGCTAGGCGTGGCCACCCTGCTGCTCAGCGTGGTCCTTCCTTCGTGGATAGGCCTGCAGTTCGCGCCCGCTGCAGCGCTGACCGGGCTGGTGCTGGCCTATCCGCTGTGGAGCTGGCGACGCCTGAGCGCCGCCGCGCACTTTCTGCGGCTGGAGATGGAACGTCTGCAGCGCGACGGCCTGTCGATGCGGCTGCAGCACCGCCCCGGCGATTCCGGCGACTTCCTGGAAAAGCGCATCAATGCCGTGGAACGCGCATCGCGCCAGCTGCGCGATCTGCACCACTTCGTGAGCGAAAGCCTGCAGCAGCTGCCCTCCCCCACCATCGTCTGCGACCCGCAGGGGCACATCCTGCTCACCAACATGGCGGCACGCCGCCACGTGGGCGGAGACCCCCAGGTGCCGCTGCAGGGGCAGTCGGTGGTCGAACTTCTGCATGACCTGGTGCACACCGGCACCGGCCAACCCCTCATCACCCTGGACAAGCTGCGCGGCCACCACATGCCCGAACAAAGCGAGGGGCGCGATGCCCAAGGCCGCAGCCTGCTGGTGCAGTGCAAGCCCTTCACCGACCTGGCCAAGGCTGGCTGGCTGCTGACCCTGGTAGACCTGACGGACATGCGGCGCGCCCAGCAGCAGCGTGACCAGGCGATGAACTTCATCTCACACGACATCCGGGCGCCCAACGCCTCCATCCTCACGCTGCTGGAGATGCAGCGCGCCTACCCCGGCCGCATGCCGGACGATGAGCTGATGCTGCGCATCGAGCGTTATGCGCGCACGTCCCTGGGCATGGCAGAGAACTTCGTCAAGCTCGCCAGCGCCGAGTCGCAGGAATACCGCATGGCGCCCCTGGACCTGGTGGCCGTGCTGGCCGAAACCGTGGACGACGTCTGGGCCCTGGCCCGCGACCGGGGTGTGGAGGTAACCATTGCCACGGCGCCGGAAACCGCCCCCACCGTGGGCGACCGCGCCCTGCTGTGCCGCGCGCTGGCCAACGTGCTGAACAACGCCGTCAAGTTCAGCCCCGAAGAAGGCATCGTGCAGTGCTCCATCGTGCAGCGAGGGGAGCACTGGATCGTGTCGGTGCGCGATGAAGGCCCCGGCATCGCACCGGAACTGCAGGGCCAGCTGTTCGCGCCGTTCCAGCGGCTGCATGACCGCAGCCACCCCGCCATCGGCGGCGTGGGCCTGGGGCTGGCCCTGGTGCACACCGTGATCCACCGGCACGGCGGAACGCTGGAGGTGGACAGCGATGTGGGACGGGGGGCGGAGTTCAGGCTGGTATTGCCGCTGGGCACTTGACTGCCGCAGGCAAGACCATCGCAGGGCTGGCAGATTGCTATAAATTCAATAGCCATCAATCCAACACTAAAAAGCGCTAGCGGCTATTTTTAATTCAGTTTTCATCCGTCCATCGGCCACCCACTGCGGGGGCACGAAAGGACCACGGCCCCTCCATGCTTTACGCCGGCCCCCCGGTGCACGAGCCTAGTGTTCGCTCTCGTAGGCCTTGATGACAGCGACCGATGTCTCTCCCAGCTGGAACCACAATCTGTCGCTTTTCCCAACACCGTGCGTGCCGCTGGGGTAGATCTCGATGACATCCTTACTGCCCTTCCACTTCTGCGCGGTCACGCCGTTTTCACTGAGCAAGCGCAGCCACAGCGTCATCGGGTCCTCAGAGAGCTCGGTCGTCAAGCAAAGCGTGGCAATCAATTGCAGGACTTCGATGGCCTTGTCTTCAACCTGCAGATTTCTCTCGATCTCCCTCGTGATCTTTTTGGTGTCGGTGGCGTCGGTATAGCATGTCATGGCGAATCTCCTCAAGGTGTGGTGGTGGGAAAGTGAAACGATGGGAAGCGTCCCGTCCGTCCAGACGGTGGTCGGTGGCCTGGGCACTAGCCCAGAGCGGCGAGCTGCGCCACGGAGCCGGCGAACCAGTTCTGGTCCACGGCACCCGCCACGCCAGCCACCGGGCTGCCGCCATTGACGGAGCCATCGCTGTACTGCCAGAACGTCCATGACGACAAGGGTGCCCAAGGTGGCGGCACATGGGGGTCGGCGGAATACGCGGCCAGCCACAGCGGGCGGGAGGCCAGCACCTGGCAGCCGGGGAGCGCCTGAAGCGCCTGCCAGAAGCCCGTGTCGGTGTAGACCATGGTCTGGCGCCCGAACAGCGCATCGGCCTCGGACAGGAATGCCAGGGTCCATTGCAGGACTGCGGCGGGGCTTTGCCCATCCAGGGTTTCCAGATCCAGCACCGGTGGCAGATCCGCGGGCCCGAGCGTGCCATCGGCGCTGACCGTGTTGTAGAAAAACTGTGCCTGGGCGACGGCATCGCTGCCGGCATGGCCGAAGTGGTAGGCGCCCCGGCGCAATCCTGCGGCCGCGCTGCCCGTCCAGTTGGCGCGGAAAAGCGGGTCCACATAGGCAATGCCTTCGGTGGCCTTGATGAAGCAGAAGGCCACGTCGCTGCCAGCCACACTCGGCCAGTTGACATTGCCCTGGTAGTGGCTGACGTCGATACCACGGGTTTGCGCAGCCATGGCGTCACACCACGTTGTTGAGCATGATGACCTGCGTCTGCAACAGGCCATCGATGCGGATCGTCGTGGTCAGCGGCTGGCCTTCATCCCACATCACGCCGCAGTTGTATTGCAGGGTGTTGGGGTTCAGGACGCTGCCGTTGACTTTTTGCTGGTAGGTCGTGTCCCCACCGCCCGTTCCCTGGATGCCGATGCCCCAATGGCACCAGCCGTACCAGCTCGGTGACTTCATGACCATGGTGTAGACCGCAGAGCCGGTGTCGGGCAACACCGTGTGCCCATTGAGTTCTGCCGTGAGCTTCATCAGTGCAAAACGGCAGGCGTCCTGCGCCGCCACATTGCCACCCAGTGCATTGGCGAAATTGGCGGTCAGTGTGGTGTGGTACGGCACCGTTTGCGGAAAGATCACGTCGGTGACCGCAAAGAACGCTGCGTTCAGGCCGGTGGGCACACGCTCGGCATTGAACACGAAAGCGCCGTTGTCCGAGGTATAGATGGTGGTGGCTGCGTACGGGTCATCGGCATTCACGTATTCGCCATTCAACGCCCAACCCCAGCACGCGGCGTTCACAAATGGCGCCTGCTGCGAGGTCGGCACCGTGGCGCCGTTGCGAGGATGCAGCCCGCCAGCGGGCGCCAGCAGATTGCGTTGAGTGTCAGACAGGTAAGGCATGGTTTTCTCCGTCAATGGATCGGTGCGAATGGCAAACGCCATCTCGCCGGACAAATTGTGGGAGCCACCTTCTGGCTTGGCGATTACAGGCCATTACAGGCCGCAGGCACCGATGCCCGCCGGTCTGCACGCCGCTCTGCGCACCGTTGCGGCGGCAGGCTTTCAGCGCCATCGTGCCACCGCGGTCAACAAGAAAAGTGCCCGGCCCTGCATGCAGCGCGGTCGAAAGGCAGGTGCGTGGCAGCGCTGCTTGTGATGCCTTGCCAAGGGGCCTCGTGCATTTCGATCCCGTGCAATTGCAAACAGAACGTTAACTACCAGATTTGGTAGTTGCGCGGGGAGGACTGCGCCAACACACTCTTTGGGCTGCATCGGGAATTCTTGGCGAACGCCCGGATAGGAAACCGGCGTCAGCTGCACAGCGGCATCCCGCAAGGCAATCGCAGCAGCGGCATGCCACGGCCTGCGTGGCATCACATTCAGCCATGCGCGGGGCCAAAGGAAACCGCGCCGCAAGGTGTGACGAAGAAGAAATGAGGGACTGACTGATGGCAATCCTGAAAAACCGCGCAACACAGCGCAAGATCCATTTGCGGACACTCCATGTGTTTGGGCGAGGCCGTTCTTCGGACACCTTGCTGGAAAACCCGGACGCCTCGCAGCTGCATGCCTCCATCCGCTGGACGGGCACCGCATGGGAACTGCACGACCACAGCCGCAACGGAACCCTGCTCGATGGCGCGCTGCTGTCCCACAACGGAGCCTCTGCACTCCGCATGGGAAGCACCATCGGTTTCGGGCGTGACGCTGGCTCTGCCTGGGTCGTGGAAGACCTTGCAGCCCCCTCCAATCTGCTCTGGCCCTTGGGCCACGACAGCACCCCCGTGCCGCTGGAGCGGTCCAACCTGCTGCCCCAGGGCGAGCACGCCGAGGTGTCCATCCACTGCGCCGAGCAAGGCCGGTGGATATGCACCACCCCCCAGGGCAGCTGGGTACTGGAAGACGGCGACGAGATCCGATTTTCCAACCAGACCTGGTGCTTCATCGCGGCGCAGGAGGTCACCTCGACCATGGAGGCCATGATCGGTTCGGTTCCGTGTATCCGGCCGCGCACGAGCCTGCACTTCAACGTCAGCCTGGATGAAGAGCATGTTCGCCTGCAGGTGCAGGAGGCAGACCGTCAGTTCGACCTGGGCGAGCGCACCCACCACTACGCCCTGCTGACCCTGGCGCGCTTGCGATGGGCCGATGCGCAGCGCCATCGGGACAGCCAGGCCCATGGCTGGGTCGAGCTGGAGCGTCTGGCGAAGATGCTGGGAGTGGAGCCCGGGCACCTCAACATTCAGATATTCCGCATGCGCAAACAACTTGCACTGGCCATGCCCGGCGACTCCCATGTCCCCGAGCTGATCGAGCGGCGCCGGGGCTCCTTGCGCTTTGGCTGCCTGTGCTTTCGCATCACGCGGGGCACGCAGCTGGAAGCCGATTTCGACCCCTTGGCACTGCTCAGCCAGATCCACGCTGAAGAGTCGCTTGTGGCCTGAGCCTGCGCCCCATTGCAATGACACGAGTGCCCACGCACGGTTTTCCCGTGGGTGTGCCGGGCTATCAATCGCTGGGTTTGCTGGGCCAGGGCGCATCGGGCCAGGTCTTCAAGGCCAGGCAGCGCAGCACCGGCCAGTTCGTGGCCATCAAGATTCCGAGCACCCCGGCCGCGCGCGACCCCGCCAACCGGCGGCGTGTGCACCAACGGCTGCACCAGGAAACCCGGGTGCTAGCCCTGCTGCAACACATCCACGTGGTCCGGCTCATCGACAAAGGCCTGGCCCAGGAGGGCGTGCCGTTTGCCGTGCTGGAATACGTGGCTGGCGAAACGCTGCGCGAGTTTCTGCAGCGCCAGGGCAAGCTGTCATTGCCGGACACGGCGGGGCTGATGGCGCAGTTGCTCGATGCCCTGGCTTTCCTCCATGCCCACCACATCGTGCACCGGGACCTGAAGCCAGAGAACGTGATGGTGGTTTCCAGCGGCACCAACTTGCACGCCAAGGTGCTGGACTTCGGGCTTGCCAGCCACCACGGGGAACCCCAGTTCACGGCTGGGGCCGAAGGCACGCCCGCCTACTGCGCGCCAGAACAGCTGCGCGGCGAGGCGTGCGGGCCCGCCACCGACATCTATGCCTGGGCCTTGATGTTCGTGGAGTGCCTGAGCGCCCGGCCGAGCATCCAGGGTGCCAGCCTGACGGAGGTGCTGCAACGCCAGATGAGCATGGAAACCGTCCCGTTGCCCGAGGAACTGCAAGGCAGTCCGCTGGGCACGCTGCTGCTGCAGGCTTTGCAAAAAGACGTGCGCCGGCGCACCGCCGATGCCGTGCAACTGCACGGTGACCTCGCCCGGTGCCTGGCACAGGCAGGCCAGCCCCGCGGTCCCAGCCACCCGGCGGGGCCCATCCCCGCAGCCCACGCCGCATCCGGCCGGGCGCAACACGCCACCATGGATTCGCTGGAACGTCCCAGGCTACAACCCCCCGGGGCTCCCTCGCGCGCCATCCTGTGCCTGACCTTGCGCCTGTACCCCGCCCGCGACGCATCCCTGGCACTGTCCGACCTGCAGGAGATCCGCGAGCAGCAATTGCGCTGGTGCGTCAATGCCGTGCAGTCGGGCCAGGGTCATGGCGCGGGGACGCTGGGAGACTGCATGCTGTTCCACTTCGAGCAGGGCCCCAGCAGCGCACAGAACCTGCAGCAGGCCGCAGCCCTGGCACAGGACCTGTGCATCCGTGTGCAACGAAGAAGCCGCATGCTGGAGGTACGGCATGGGGTGCGCCTGGAAATATCGGGCGGCATGCACACGGCCACCCTGCAGCCCCACGGGGAGCCCCTGGACAGCCACCACGCGGCCAACGTGACGCTGCACCTGAACAGCCTGGCGGGCCCCGGGACGGTTCTGCTGAGCCACCGCGCGCACCACGAGCTGGCCGGCAGCGTGAAAATGGAAGCCTACGCCAGCACCGGCAAGGCCCATCCACCAGAACCCGAGCCGGTATACCGGCTGGCACCTGCTACCCACCCGTAAGCCTCCCGCAGAGTCAGCGGGTCAGCGAATGAGCCTCTCAACGTGCTCCACCGGGTAGCTGTGCCAGCGCCGGTTCCAGGTGTCTTTGGGACTGGTGTTGCGGTCGTGGACACGGGCCACATACAGATGCTGATCCGGGTTGGTGGCAATCCGCTTGTCCCGCACCGACCAGACAAAAGCGTTGTCTTCCCCCACATCGATATCCGCGAACGGGGCACTGCGCCAGAACTCCCTCAGGTAGCACAGCGTGCCGCCACACACCCAGGGCGTGCGCCCGTCGTACACATACTGCCAAGCCCGGCGCGCGTCCGGCGCATAGAAGAACACCTTGTCCAGGCCACAGATGTCGGCCCCCTGGCCCCGCAAGGCCTTGACCTGCGAACTGAGCCAGGTGGGCGCCATCCAGTCGTCGTCGTCCCAGTGCGCTATCACCTCGCCACGCGCCAGTTCGCAGGCAATGTTGCGCTTGGCGCCGATGGTGGACTTGCGGTCCAGGCGCAGGTAGCGGATTCCGCCGTGCGATGGGATCAGATCGGCCACGCTGTCGCGCCCGTCGTCCAGCACGATCAGTTCACGGGGTTCATAGTCCTGCGCCAGAAAGTTCCGGATGGCTTGTGGCACAAACTCACGCCGGTCCGCGGTGGGCATGATGCACGACACCATCGGCATCGCGGGCGCCTGCGGGCCACCTGTCTCAGCCGTGCCACCAGGGGTGGCAGGAAAGTAAAAGCTGCGGTCGTCGTCCAGCAGGCAGTCCGGTACAGGCACCAGGGCCCAGGCGGCCTGCTGCAAGTAGTGGCCTTCCTTGAACTTCCAGGTGTTGCCATCGTGGCGTACATAGATGCACAGTGAACGCCCCGAAATGCGGCACAGCCGCGCTCCGCCCCGCAGGGTCTTCAGCAGGAAATCCGCATCCTCCCGCAGCGATGTATCGGGGTACCGCCCCTGGCGCTCCCACAGGCTGCGCCGAAAGACCAGGGTGCCACCGCTCACGTTTTCGACAAACATCCGACGAAACAGCGCCCGGCTGCTCGCCCAGAACTCGGCCAGCGGCCGGGCCATGAACAACATGTCGTTGAGCCCGGTGACATCCGCCAGGTTGTGCAGAATGGGCGCGGCCTGGCGGCTCAGGCGCTGCGCGCCATACCAGTCGTCATCGTCCCAATGCGCGATCAGCTCGCCCCGCGCCACACGCACCGCTTCATTGCGCTTGGCACCAATGCTGGTACGGGCCGGCATGCGGATGCAGCGGACGCGTGGGTCGTCGATGCCGGCGGGGAGATCAGACTCTTGCTCGTAGACGATGATGAGTTCCAGCGCGGGATAGTCCTGCCGCTGGAAGTAGCGGATCGACTGCGCAACAAAGGCTGCACGCCCCCGCGTGGGCATGACGCAGCTCAGCAAGGGCGGCGCCGAGGGCGCGGTGCCTTCGGGCACCTGCAGCGCAGGTGCCACATTGCCGGGCAGTGGCACAAAGATGCGCATCTGCTCCGGCACGGCAAAGTAGCGGCAACCATCCCCTGCGCAGTGGCCGTGATAGGGCGGTGCCTGCGGATGGCTCTCGCTGCGCCAGGCACAGAACCGGTCCTGGTACAGCCGCTTGTTGGCCTCCAGCAGTCCATCGTGGACAGGTGCCAGCACCGCGCAGCGGGGCGCTCGGTGGACGAAGGCGCCCTGCACCCAGACCCCCAGGAAGCCGGCGCGGGCGGCGCGCACGTTGTAGTCCATCTCCCAGCAGGGGCCCTGGGTGTATGCCGCGTCCGCCGCGCCAATGGCGGCCACCACCTCGTTCTTCACCACGTAGCAGAAGTCTGCCAGGCTGTGCAGGGGCGCCAGGGGCACGCAGGCATTGCCGTAGCGAGCCAGCAAGGCGTCCGCCTGATCCCACAGCGCTTCCTGGGTAGCGCCGCAGCCTGGTGCCACGGCCTGCTCGTTCCATCCCCGGTTGGTGGAGGGGCCCGCCAACCCATGGCTGGCATCGCTGTCCAGCGCGGCCAAGATCAGCTCCAGCCAGCCAGGGCAGACCCGCGCGCCGTTTTCCAGAAACACATAGATGTCGGCAGGCTCGCTCACCAGCTGGTTGAAACAGGCGGCAGCCCCCGGCTGCGCCGGGCTGGACCGCTGAACAAGGGACTCGGGGGCAAGCCGCACCTGCTGCACGGCCGGGGCCTGGGATGCAAGGACACTGTCCGGCAGTATCCGCAGCCCGAAGGGCAGCGGCGTGTTCTCGAAAACACTGCACAGCGTGGCGGCCAGACCTTCGCCAGCCCCCGTCACATGCACCCCAATCAGGATCTGGCGATTTTGTGCAGCAGTCATTCACCACTCCTCACGGGTTGCCACCAAACCTGCTCCCAGCAGCGCCTCCAGCTTGCGCCAGGGGCTGCCAGGGGCGTCGTCGCCCCAGTCATGCACTGCGTCCGCCAGTTCTTCGAGCGCAACGGCCTTGGTGTCGGCAGCCGCATAAAAGCGCGGGTAACACAGCAGCAGCTCTTCGATGCAGGCCCGCACCAAGGACTCGCGCCGGGCGATTTCCGGAGCATGGAAGGACACACAAAGGGTGGGTGGCCCCCACCGCCACAAACGGCGCCAGAGGCCGGGAATCACAGCGTATTCGCCACCCTCTATGTCCATCTTGATGAAGTTGCAGTCCTTCCCGGCATACATGTCCAGAAAGCGCTCCATGTCCACACCCCGCGCCTTGTGGCAAGGCTGGCCAGGCACATCCGGCGCGGCCAACATGCCCGACATGCTGTCCCCGAACTCACTGTGCCCTGCGTAGTAAAGACCACCGGCGTAGAGATGCAGCGGGCCAGATTCGGGGCCAATGCCGAAGGGGTGCAGGTGGATTTTTTCGCACAGCCCAGGGTTGGCTTGCACGTTGCGGTCCAGCTCTGCGAAGGCCACCGGGTCGGGCTCCACGGCATGCACGCAGCGCGACAGTGCTGCGCCATAAAGCACCGTAGGGCCGATCCAGGCACCCAGGTCAATGTAGGAGCGGTCAGGCTGCAGGAAGCGCCGGAAGACCTCGAAGGTTTGCGGCTCCCACGCGCCAGCCTCCACACGGCGCCAAAAGGCACACCGGGCCGCACTGGCAAGCACCTGGAAGGCCCGCGGGCCCACCGACACGCTCAGTGCATGCAGTGCGCTCTCGGCGCCAGGGTCACAGGTTGTCATCGCCCAGCCCATCCGTGTCCGTGGACTGCCAGATGGTGAACGGCGCGGGGCCACCATACGTGGCACTGAACTCAAAGGCATTGCCTTCAAAGATGAAACCCGGCACGTTGATCTTGCACCACACGGCACCAGCGTAGGGGCTGCTGCCCGCCGCCAAGGTCATCTGGATGCGCACATCCTGCTTCCACGAGTCCTGCGTCTGCAGCGCAAGCGGCAGGAAATAGTTGTTCCCGTAGAAGTTGGCCTTCTTGCTGCGTATTTCGCACACCAGCGTCACGAAGTTGCCACTGCTGTTGTAGACCAACTGGAAGATGAAGCGGTAGTCGGGGCTGGCTGGCCAATCAAGGCATACGGTATTACCCGCCACCACCTGCTGTGCGGGCAAGGCCTGTGCCGGATAGATATTGACCACGCCCGGCCCCCTGGCGTAGAGGGCGCTGACAGCCACATCCTCCACGGGCGAAGTGCTTTGCAGTGCGACAGCGGCGTCGCCGACCGGTGCGCTGCTCAGCAAGGGCACGTTGGCCACCGGTGGCACCTGCTGCACCAGGGTGGAGTGGCTTGCCGCGCCCGAGCCATCGCAATTGAAGACATAGCCGCCTGCCTGCGTGATGACGCTGGGGGCCTGTATGCCCATGCCACACGATGGCACCACCTGCAGCTGAATCAGCTTCTGGCCCGGCAATTGTGGCGACCTCTGTAGCCGGCGCACCGTGCCGCCGTGGTCCAGGCAGACCTCCAGCCCCCAGGTGATGCCTGCCAGCTCGAACACGCCTGCACCGTCATAGTTGACCTCTTGCTGCTCACGCCCCAGTCCACCCCCGGTCGATGCAGGCCAATGTTCCACGTCGCCGAGCAACAGGCCGCCCGGATTCGCGGCAGTGGCGATGAAATCAACCCCCGACATCAACTCCTTCATCACCATCCGCGCCCCCGCATCGCCCTGTGCCGCCATGCCCCCCTGCTGCACCAGCGCAAAGTTGTAGATCTCGGTGCTGGCGAGCGGATCGATGTCGTAGGGAGGCGTCTGCTGGGTGGCGGACGACGCGCCCAAAATGGTGCCGAACACGAACACCCAGTCAACCCACTGGTCATCGGCCGCCAGGCGCTGCAACGAGGTGATGGCGCGTTGGACATCGTCCATCTGGTAGGCACCCGAGGCACCTCGAAAAAAGAACTCGGGGGCCAGGAAGACCTTCAGTGTTTCCCCCTCGGGTACCGGTGGAGACGTCTGCGGCAGTGCATCCCGGGCTGTCTGCATGGCGCGCAACATCACATCGCAGCGCGCCTCAATGTCGAGCCTTGGATCGCTCAGCCCCAGATAGGTCTTGGATCCATCGGGGTTCACTTGGGGCGCCGTGTCGAGCACGTAGCCGATGAATTGGACGTTGGTGTATGCCATGCAATTTCTCCTTGGAAAGGGTTCTGGGGACACGTGCGCGGTCATCTCAAAAGCGGGACCAGTCCATAGGTGAACTTGATGAGGTAGTTGACGTACACATTGAGGGGCCGCGTTTCGTTCAAGCTCACTTGCACCGGCGGAGCTTGGCCCGCGCCAGTGACCGGCCCGCCCTTGGTCGGCGTGCTGGTGACGCTGGGCGCGCCCGCCGCCGTTCCACTGGGTGATGGTGCCGAGGGTGCCGGTGCACTGTTGTAGGTGTGCTCATGCGTCTGCACGGCAAACGGCTGAACGGAACCCACCCCATCGCTCGCCCCCTGGCCACCCGGCGGCTTGCTGCGCTGGCCAATGTCCGGGTCGTTGCGGGTGCCCGTGCCAATGCCGCGAAGAAAGTAGCCACGGTAGTCGGGGATGTTGAAGTTGTCGTCGGCACCGCCATACACGTAGCCCAGCACGGCAAACAGTTCGGGGTAGTCCACACAGGCCAATGACCGGCCATCGCAAACCATCCATCCCCACGCCTCCAGGGGGTTGGTGGTGTAAGCGGTCGGACTCACCGTAGCGGGAGGGCTCGCGCTGTCGGGCAGCCCCAGGGTGCCCGCAAACGCCGTCACAGAACCCACGGGCAGGTCGCCAAAGCCGGTTCGTCCAAAGAAGGGGCTGGCAACCCCTGGTATCACCATCATGGCGCAGCCTCCCCGACAGCGGGCAAGTCAGCGCCCTGTTCGACGCCCGACGCATCGAGCACCTGCATGGCTGTAGGTACCACCACCTGCCAGCACGGCCCCGGGCGGAGCGCAGGGTTCTGTTGCCTGGGCCCTGCATGCTTGAGGTCGTTGGCCAACGCTATGTCGCTCGCATTGACGGGGGCAAGGCGATCCGGGGCGACCCACAGCATGCCGGCCGAGTAAAAATAGAGAAAGGCCATGACATGCGCCGGCTGCACGGGCAACAGGACACGTGCCTGGCCAGCCTGTAAGAAGTTGGCGAACAAGGCATCGTCGTCGGCCGCAAGACTCCCCAGCTCAGGCACCCGGCCCGCAGCAGTCATGCCGGGGCTGGCATAAAAGCTGTAAGCCATCTCGTTCCACTCCAGCACTTCATCGAAGAACTGCAGATAGCGGGGTTCGTTGACCTCAAACTGCGACGGCGGAGACCCCCACGCGGCATCTGCGGACATGCCGGTCAGGGTTTGCAGACGCTCCAGCAACAGGCGCAGACAGGCGTTCTTCAGCTCGCGCTGCTCAATCTGCCGATGGGCCAGTGGTGAAAAGGCGGGCGCGGGAGACGCCCCCCCGCCCTGGGCCCGGCCATGATAGGCCGCCATCCGCTCCTGATAGCCACGCACGATGCTGGCGTAGGTGCGGATGCGCCACTGGTCCATGCACCGACTGGAAGGCGTGCAACTGATCTCTACATTGACCTGCAACGGGTGATCGCCAGGCGGCGAGAAACCGGGTTGATAGTCTGTCACGGACACCGGCACGGTCTCGTCCTCCCCGCGCATCACCACGGCGCTGGACACCGTGCCAGGGGTCACGGTTTGCTGCCCCACCAGCACAACAGGTGCTGGCAACTCAGGGGACGAGCCTATGCAGCTGACAAAGGCTCTGGTGGCGCAATACCCTGCGGGGACGGCAATCTGCTTTTCTTCGCCATTGCGCAAGGTGGCCGAGGCGAAGCGCTCCGCCAAGGGCGGTGGCTCCAGATCCAGCACGCCATAGTAGGCACCGAGCTGCGCATAGTTACGTGGGCCGTCCACCTTGATGTCCTCAAAGGTGGCAACCCCCAGTTGCAGCGGTGGCAATGGCTTGGCGAAGTCCTGTCTCGCCAGCGCCTGCTCCTGAGCGACAAAACCCGCAGCGGGCTGGCACACCATGAACTCCATCATCAGGCGCTGGCCATAGTTCACCACACACGCTTCGTACACCTTGTTCACCCAGCGGAACACGGCGCGCATGTTCTGGGTGCCGGCGGTGTTGTCGATCAGGCTGACCACGGCATCTTCGGTCTGGCTCATGCTGCTACTGGAGCGCGTGTGGCTGACACTGCGACTGACGCGGTTGACTGTCTTGTTCAGGATGTCGCGGGCAAAGCGGATGGTGTCGTCGAGCCCAGGATTGGCGCCTTGCTGCACGGCCTTGGTCCAAGAGCCATCCAGGGTGGCCTGGGTGGGAGGGCCATAGCTACTAGTGAACTTGTTGTACTGGTGGGTCTCGGTCGCTTCGGCCACTGTCTTGCGCGATTCCTCCTGCAGATTGCTGCGTTCGTCCGCTGCATCGTTTTGCAGAACCTGCATCTCGGCCAAGGTCTGCTTTTGCTCATCCTTTTGCCGGTGGGTGCGTTTGTGCGTGACCTCCCGGCGTTCACCGCGCATCACGTTTTCTATGCGCGCGATCTCTCCGCTTTGGTAGCGCAGCAAACGCTGGCGCACCATCTGCAAGTCGCCAATGGCATAGGGCTCAATCCAGCCGTCTCGCGCCACGGGCGGCGAGTGGTCTGCAGCGCCGGCCGACGGTAAAGGAAACACCTGCCCCGGCAGCACCACCGTGGCCTCACGCAGCGACGCAATCTGGGCGGAACTGATGGGAGCCGGCTGCAGGAGCACAGGCGTTGCCGAAGCAGCACCCACTGTGGCTATGCCCTGGGTGCCGGGCTGCAAAGCCACCGCGATCAGATTCGCCAGCTGCAGGGTGCGGGTCAACCCATCGAGCAAGCCCGTGTCATACCCCAGGGTGATGATCAAGGCAAAGTAACTCTGCCAAACCCTGTCCAGCGCCTGTGCATAGGTTCCAGACTCCAAGTAGGTCCAGGTCAGGGCGTACCGCTGCAGCAACTGCGCGACCTCCGCATGGGCAGCCGCCAGCCACTCCCGTGGCTTGTCATCCGAGGCGGGGAGTTGCGCTAGCAAAGATGCAAACTGGCTCATGGGTCCCGGGAGGCAATCCATGTTGCCGATGAACAGCCCCTGATAGGGAGAGTCTCCGTCAATAAATTGCAGCGCCAGGAACTGCACAGCTTCGCGGCCTTGGCTGCGTGCCGCTACCAGGTCCTCGAAAAAGCTGCTGTAAGGAGGGCTTGCACCGGTGTACTGGACAAAGCCATACAAAAGATCCGCGGCCGAGATCTTGGGCCAGCGGCGTACGTACACGTAAGGAAACAGCTCCTCCGGATGGCTGTGGAGGACAGGCAGCGGCTCGACGGGATCGACTGGTGGGGCTGGTGGCGCAGGCACCACCGGCGTGGGAGCAGGTGGCCGTGGGCCAGGTGGCGGAATGGGGCCCCGCATCGGGCACGCCGCCATGATGCCTTCGAAGTGGTGGTCATCCGCCTGCCCCCGCATGCCGTAGTGGATGTCGGCAAAGATGGCCGTATTGGGGGCGCCGTCGATGTGCACCGGCGTTTTTTGCTGCAGGTAGCCTGACACATAGCACCCCGAGGAGAATTTGAACTCGAAGGGCTGGGCGGGCCATTGTCTGGTGACGGTGACCCGCTGGCTCTCCGACTCACCTGAACTACAGGACACGCTGACACACGAAGGAACATCGTCGTGGGGTGCACGGTTGATGGTGATGTCGAAGACCAGGCAGCCATCCATGGCGCTCCATCTTCTTTGGACCATTTCGTTCACGGCATGCTTCCTGGATGGACTGCGCGCGCTGCAGAGCATCGGCGCTGGGCACTACACGGCCCCACGCCGACGCGCTGCTTCAGCACATCACAATGTTTTCGAGGTTGAACGCGAACGGCGTGGAGTTGGCGCCTGGGCCGCCACCGGTCATCACGATGTCTGCGCTGGCAATGCCCAGGAGCGACAGCTCGGTGTTGATATTGGAAATGATGGCCGAGTTCATCACCTGGCCCTGCACGATCTGGGAAGCCACACCAATCCAGATGGTGGGCTTGAACTCGAACACCGCCTTTTGCTGAGGAGCAATCGAGGTCTTGATGGCCAGGAGCTTGCCATCCTTGTAGCAGCTGGCATTGATGGCCCCTTTGGGCAAGGCGTTGAGCACTTGCACTTCCTTGGAACTGGTGCCACTGCCTGCAGACACGAGCCTGTCGCCAGAGGTCGTCAAAGCCATTTGGAACAGCTGGCCATTTTGGGCATCCAGCTGCGGCGTGTAGTTGCCGTAGCTGTCACTGGCCCCCACCTGCATGCCCATGGGAAACGTGAACGGATGGTTGTCGCCCTGGCCACAGTACTTGATGACCTGCCAGGCCACCGACAGTTCGTCGAAATTGGTGGCGACATTCTTCTGGAATATCACGACCTCCGAGTTGTTCGTGTCGTTGGAGTTATTGATGAAATTGAGTTGAACGCCCATGAGTTTCTCCTGTTGGTGAAAGTGGTGGCAACACGCCATGCGTTGCCCGTTTGCCCCCGGACCCTGCGGCCCTGAAGGCGAACTCTGTGTGTCCTGTTCTGCCTGTTCGGTCAGATCTGGACGATGTTCTCGAGATTGAATTCGTAGGGCGTGGAGCCCTCGCCAGGCCCACCGCCCGACATCACGATGTCCGCACTGGCGATGCCCAACAGCGACAGCTCGGAGTTGGCATTGCTCATGACGGCAGAGCTGATCGCCACGCCCTGCGCAACCTGGGAGGCCACGCCAATCCACAGCACCGGCTGGTACTGGAAAACCGCCTTCTGGCCCGGCGTGACGGAAGTCTTCATACCCACCATCCGGCCATCCCTGAATACGCAGACATTGACCGCGCCCTGGCCCAGGTCGTTGAGCACATCGAGTTCATTGGAGGCACTGGCCGGCCCCGCACGCCGCAGGCGCCGGGTACCCGATGCGGTGGATTCCAGCCTGAGCATCTGGCCGTTTTCTGCGGCCATGCGGGGTGAAAAATTGCCGTACTCATCGGCAACGCCCACTTCGAAACCCGCTGGGAAAACAAAGGGGTGGTAACAGTCACGTCCGCAGAACCGGATCACCTTCCAGGCCATTGCAAGCGAAGCCATGCTGGTGAGCTGGTTCTTCTGATACATCACCACCTCCGACTTATTGCCGTCGCGGGATTGGTTCACAAATCGCAGCTTGATATCCATGGAGACTCCTACCTGATGTCCTGTCGCCGGGTTGCTTGGTACTGCGTTTTTTGAAGCAGTGATGCGACTGTAGGCAGGCCCCAAAAGCAAAGCGATTACAGGCAATTACAGGCAGGAGCCCCGCAAGACGGAGCGCACGCCAGCCACACGACAGGTGACCGCGTTTGGAGTGGGAGATGGGAAGAGATGCTGGTGCCCCGGAAAACCTTGCTATAATCTCAGGATTCGACACACAGGAGAGGTGGCAGAGTGGTCGAATGTACCTGACTCGAAATCAGGCGTAGTGGCAACACTACCGTGGGTTCGAATCCCACCCTCTCCGCCACTGACAAAGCCCTGATGCTATCTAATCAATAGCGCAGGGCTTTTTCTTTGGACGCCTTGGACGGATAAGGGTGCACTCCCGTGCCGTCCATTGAAATCTGCCACTCAACCCCGCTGGCGCACGATGTGCTGGGGCCCCAGTTCGCTGCAACCCGTGGCACCGAGCATGGCAAGGTTGCGGTCGACCTCGTCGCGCAGCAACGTGATTGCGTGGTGCACCCCCGCCTCCCCGGCGACGGCGGCTGCATAGTTGAACGGACGTCCCGCCAGCACCAAACGCGCGCCCAGCGCAACGGCCTTGAGCACGTCGGAGCCGCGCCGAAAGCCTCCATCCACAAGCACCGGGTAGCCAGCGCCTACAGCGGCCACCACCTCTTCCAACACGCGCATCGGCGATACGGCCCCGTCGAGCTGACGCCCTCCGTGGTTGGACAACACCACGCCATCCGCCCCGGCACGCTGTGCCTGCAACACGTCCTCCACGCTGAGCAGACCCTTCACGACCAAGGGCCCCTTCCAGCGGCGGCGAATGGCCTCGATGTGGCGCCAGTTCAGATGGTCACGCGCCGAAAAGTCGCGCAGCACGGTGGAAGAGACGATGGGGGCGCCGCGCGCAGCAAAAGAGTTCTCGAAATGCGGCATGCCGTGGCGCAGCAATGTGCGCACAAACGTGCTCGCCACCCAGCGTGGCCGCACGAGGCCGTCCCATGCCAGGCGCAAGCCGGGGCGCAAGGGTGTGGAAAAGCCCGTGCGGATGTTGTTCTCCCGGTTCGCCGAGATCGGGATGTCCACCGTGACAACGAGGGTGCGGAAACCTGCACGCTCCACACGGTCAATGAGTGCGTCAATGCGCGCCTGGTCGCCAGGCAGGTAGGCCTGGAACCAGGTGCCCGGGCTGTCACGTGCCACGTCTTCCATCGGTATCAGCGAGGTGCCACTCATCACCGAAACAATGCCCGCGCGACGGGCCGCACGCGCCAGCACAAGATCGCCCCGGTAGGTGGACAGCGCGTTGATGCCCATGGGGGCGATGCCGAAGGGACTGCTGTAGTGCTCGCCAAACAACTCCACGGATTGCGAACGCTGCGATACGTCACGCAGCACCCGCGTTACGAAGGCGAAGTCCTCAAACACGGCCCGGTTGTCACGCAGCGAGGCGTTGTCCTCGGCCGCACCAGCGATGTAGCCGAAGATCGGCCGGGGCAGGCGCTGCCGTGCGGCCTCTTCGAAGTCGTGCAGCGACAACATGCGTCGCAAGACGGCAGGCGGGCGCGGTGTGGCGGCGGGTGCGGAAACAGGGTGGATGGCCATGGTGCGGGTTTCATTGCGTTCAGGAAGCAGCGCCACTGTAGATTTTCAGTTCGGTGAATGAAAGCGGAATATTTAGAATGATTTCATTCGCTTTTCACCACTAATTTCGCCCATGCCCCATCCATCATTCAAACAGCTTGAAGCCTTCTGGTGGGCGGCCAACTGCGCCAATTTCGTGACGGCGGCCGAGCGCGTGCACCTGTCGGTGTCGTCCCTGTCCAAACGCATCACCGAGCTCGAATCCACCCTGGGCCAGCCGCTGTTTGACCGCAGCGGGCACCGCGCCGTGCTCACCGAGGCGGGTGAACGCCTGCTGCCGGCCGCACTGGGGGTGCTCAACGCCATGGCGGCGCTAGGCCACGCACTGGAGGCTGGCAGGGAACTCACGGGCCGCTGCCGTTTTGGCACGGGAGACCTTTCCGCACTCACCTGGCTTCCTGCCTTTGTGGCCATGGCGCGGCGCACCCACCCGGGTCTGGCGCTGGAGCCCTGTGTGGATGTGGGCGAAGTTCTGGGGCGTCGCCTGGACGACGGTGAACTGGACTTTGCCGTGATCGCAGGACGCGCGTCGCGCAGCACGCTGCTGTCGCAGCCCGTGGGTGCCGCACATTTCGCCTGGGCCGTGTCACCCAGCCTGCCGGGGGCTGGCCGCCTGGGCGCCAAAGCGCTGCTGCAGCAGCATCCACTGGTCACGCTGCCGCCAGGTGCGGGCACCACGCGGCTGCTGGACGACTGGTTGCTTGCACAAGGGGTCACCGTCCGCGAGCACATCCTGTGCAATAGCTTGGGGGCCGTGGCGGGCATGCTGCGCGCAGGGGTGGGCGTGGGGTTTCTGCCCTCGGGATGGGTGCGCCCGCTGGGCTTGCGTGCCGTGGGCGGGCGCACCCCGCTTGCGCCGCTGCAGTACACGTTCCAGTGGCGGCGTGGCGACGCACGGGCGCTGATCCCCGCCATGCAGCGCCTGGCGCAGGCACAGGTGGACTTTTCGGCACCACCCGGGCTGGCCACCCACTAGCCTGGACGCACTCCAAAAGAAAACGGGCCACAAGGGCCCGTCGTGGCTGGCATCTCGCCAGCGGGGAGCGCCCAGGACTCAGAGGCTGAGAGTTTTTTAGCCAAGCCCGAAAGGCGCGCGAAAACGCCTCGGATCTAGGCGCAAAGCACAGCCATAGCCCGGGCTATGGCGAGCATTTGCAACGACGAGCCGGGGCTTTTGGCGTGCAAGGCGGGCGTGGACAAAAGACTCTCAGCCTCTCAGGACTGGAGCACTGCCACACCACCCATGTAGGGGCGCAGCACCTCAGGCACCTCTACGGAGCCGTCGGCGCGCTGGTAGTTTTCCAGCACCGCCACCAGCGTGCGGCCCACGGCCAGGCCCGAGCCGTTGAGGGTGTGCACCAGCTCGTTCTTGCCTTGCGCGTTCTTGAAGCGGGCCTGCAGGCGGCGGGCCTGGAAGGCCTCGCAGTTGCTCACCGAGCTGATCTCGCGGTAGGTGTTCTGCGCGGGCAGCCACACTTCCAGGTCATAGGTCTTGGCCGCGCCAAAACCCATGTCGCCCGTGCACAGGCTCATCACGCGGTAGGACAAGCCCAGCTTTTGCAGCACCGCCTCGGCGTGGCGGGTCATTTCTTCCAGCGCTTCGTAGCTCTTTTCGGGGTGCGCGATCTGCACCATCTCGACCTTGTCGAACTGGTGCTGGCGGATCATGCCGCGCGTGTCGCGGCCATAGCTGCCGGCCTCGGACCGAAAGCACGGCGTGTGGGCAGTCAGCTTGATGGGCAGCTCGGATTCGGCCACCACCACGTCGCGCACAAAGTTGGTCAACGGTACTTCGCTGGTGGGGATGAGATACAGCGCCGCGTTGTCGGGCACGGGCTCGCCGTCCTGACCGCCCTTCTTGGCCGCGAACAAATCGCCTTCGAACTTGGGCAGCTGGCCCGTGCCCTTGAGCGAGTCGGCGTTCACGGCGTAGGGCACGTAGCACTCGGTGTAACCATGCTCCTGGGTCTGCACGTCCAGCATGAACTGGGCGAGCGCACGGTGCAGGCGGGCGATGGTGCCCTTCATCACGGTAAAGCGCGAGCCTGAAAGCTTGACGCCCATGTCGAAGTCCAGGCCGAGCGGTGTGCCCACGTCCACGTGGTCCTTCACTTCGAAATCGAAGGTGCCGGGCGTGCCCCAGCGGCGTACTTCCACGTTGCCGGCTTCGTCGCTGCCCACCGGCACGGATTCGTGCGGCAGGTTGGGCACCGCGACCAGCATGGCCAGCAGTTCGGCCTGCACTTGTTCCAGGCGGGCGGCGGATTGCTCCAGCTCCACCTTGCCTGCGGCCACCTGGGCCTTGACGGCTTCGGCACCATCCTTGTCGCCGCGGCTCATCAGCATGCCGACTTGCTTGGACAGCTGGGTGCGCTGGGCCTGCAGCTCTTCAGTGCGGGTCTGCAGGGTCTTGCGCTCGGACTCCAGGGACTGGAACGCCGGGACGTCCAGGAAGGCCTGGGGCTTTTTGCGGGTTTCCAGCCGCGCGATGGCGGTGTCGAGGTCTTTGCGGAGGAGAAGGATGTCAAGCATAGTGTCGATTTTAAAGGGGCGGTCGGTCTCGGCTCAGGCGAGGCTGACAGGGTCAAAGTTGGCGCCGCAAAGAATGAGCGCCACCGTTTCCTGCGGTTGGGGCTTGTATGCGCCGGTTTGCAATGCGGCCAGGCCCAGGGCGGCAGCGGGCTCCACGGCCAGTTTCAGCTCCTTCCACAGCCACAACTGGGCGGCACGGATGGCGTCGTCGGGCAGCAGCAGCGCATCGTGCACATGGCGCTGGCTCACCTCCCAGCCGATGGCGCCGATGCGACGGGCGCCCAGGGAATCGGCGGCCACGCCACCCACTTCCACATCCACTGGCTGACCCGCAGCGCGCGCCGCATGCAGCGTAGGCGCGCGTTCGGGTTCCAACGCGACCACATGGGCGCGGCTCTCCACCCAGGCGGCCACACCGCCGATGAGGCCACCACCGCCCACACTGACCAACACCGTGTCGGGCAGGCGGCCACCTTGTTCTTCCATCTCCAGCGCCAGGGTGCCCGCGCCCGCCACCACTTCGGGCTGGTCGTAGGCGTGGGCCTGCAGCGCGCCTGTGGCCTTCTGGCGGGCCACGCAGGCCTCGAAGGCTTGTGAATAGGCAGCGCCGGTGACCACCACCTCGGCGCCCAGCGCGCGCAGGCGGGCTCGTTTGGCCTCGGGTGAGACCTCGGGGACAAACACCTCGCAGCGCACGCCCAGGGCCTTGGCGGCGGCTGCCACGGCAATGCCGGCGTTGCCGCCGGAGGCGATGATCACGCCGCTCTCGGGCACCGGGTTGGCCAGCAGGCGGTACAACATGCCGCGCGCCTTGAAGCTGCCGCCCACCTGCAGGTGCTCCAGCTTGAGCCAGACCTCGCCGCAGTCCACGCCCAGGGATCGGCCCGGCACACGCATCAGCGGCGTGGTGCGCAGAAAGTCGGCCTGGGCGGCGGAAATGTGGCGGCGGGCGGCGGCAATAGCGGCGCGGTCGATCATGCAAGGGGCTCCGATGGGGCAAAGGGAGGCAGTGTAGGGGTTGCCCGCAACATGCGGACACAACCTCCATTGCATGCGCGCCGCACAACTGCCGATAACATGGGTAGGGAAGTACCACACGCGAACACCCTTCGCGGGCCTGCAAGGCGTACCCGTTGGAGGAGGAAAACATGTTCTTTGTGTTCGGACCATCGGGGCAGATGTACCGGGGAGGCCCGGAAAACCTGTCGCAGATCTCGCCGGTGCGGCGCGTGCAGCGGCCCCAGGCGCTGCACACCCGGGCGCTGGATGTGCCCGGTGAACCCGTGCCAGCCTTCCCCACACCGCCTCACCCTGCAACGTCGGACGCCGCCACAGCCCCCGCGGTCGTCAACCTGCGCATGCAGGACGCCGTGAGCGCCTACGCCCAGACCGGACAAGGCCCCCAGGTGGCCCGCCAGCCGCTCACCAAGGTCAGCGACGTGATGACCACCGGTGCCCTCAGTGTGCAGCCGGAAGCCCGCGTGAACGACGCCTGGCAGACCCTGGCCGAGCACAAGGTGGCGCAGGCCCCCGTGGTGGATACACTGGGCCGCGTGATCGGGCTGCTGCTGCGGGCCGACATGGCGCCGCTGGACTTGCTGCCCGAGCCAGGCGCCGTCAAGCAGGCCATCGACCTGGCGCGCCGTCCCGTGTCCGAAGTGATGGTGAGCCCCGTGCCCACCGTGGCGCCCGACACCGAACTGCGCCGCGTGGCCGCTGTGTTGCTGGACACCGGCCTGCCCGGCCTGCCGGTGACCGACGAAGCGGGGGTGCTGTCGGGCTTTATCTCGCGCACCGACATCCTGCGTGCGGTGGCCGCCGACCCGCCGCTGGATCTGTGGAGCGGGCCGGCGGTGTCGCTGTAGCGATCGGCCGGTGTCCGTGCGGTGAGAATTCGATAAAAATTGAGCCCCAGCGCTTATCCATCAAGCGCCAATAGCTATCAATTTAGAAGCACCCTACCTGCACCACGTTGCTCAATGCCCCGCAGGCCCCGTCTCTGGCGTGCGTTCGGTGATAGCCAGGCCCGTGGTTGCGTCGATCTTGAGCCCCTTGGGCAGTGGGAACTTGATGGTTTCCTCGATGCCGGCCATGGTGCGCACCGACACCGCGCCCAGCGCCTTGATGCGGTCGATGACCTGCTGCACCAGGATTTCCGGGGCCGAGGCTCCGGCGGTCAGCCCGACGCGCGCGAGGCCATCGAACCACTCACCTTTGAGTTCTTCGGCACTGTCCACCATGTAGGCGGTGGTACCCAGCTTGGCGGCCAGCTCGCGCAGGCGGTTGCTGTTGGAACTGGTGGGGCTGCCCACCACGATCACCACGTCCACCTGCGGGCTCAGCACCTTCACGGCGTCCTGCCGGTTCTGGGTGGCGTAGCAGATGTCCTGCTGCTTGGGCTCGCGCACGCTGGGGAATCGTGCACGCACGGCGGCAGAAATCTCGGCGGCGTCGTCCACACTCAATGTGGTCTGCGTGACCACCGCGAGTTTTACCGTCTGCGCGGGCTGAACACGGGCCACATCGGCCACGTCTTCCACCAGGTGGATGCCATGGTCCAGCTGGCCCATGGTGCCTTCCACCTCGGGGTGGCCCTTGTGCCCGATCATGATGAATTCGTAGCCCTCCTTGGCGAGCTTGGCCACTTCGACGTGCACCTTGGTCACCAGCGGGCAGGTGGCGTCAAAAATGCTGAAGCCGCGCGCCACGGCCTCTTGCTGCACGGCCTTGCTCACGCCATGGGCGCTGAAGACCAGTGTGGCTCCAGGTGGCACGTCCGACAGCTCTTCGATAAAAATCGCGCCCTTGGCCTTGAGGTCGTTCACCACGTAGGTGTTGTGCACGATCTCGTGGCGCACATAGATGGGGGCGCCAAACTTCTGGATGGCACGCTCCACGATCTCGATGGCGCGGTCCACACCCGCGCAAAACCCGCGCGGCTCGGCCAGCAGGATTTCTTGTGGGGCCTGCATCACAGGATCCCGATCAGTTCGACTTCGAACGTCACCGGCTGGCCCGCCAGCGGGTGGTTGAAGTCAAACAGCACCGCGCCGTCGTCGCGCACCTGCATCACGGCACCGGCATAGCTGCCCTGGCCATCGGGCGTAGGGAACTGCACCACATCGCCCACGTTGTACTTTTCGTCGGGGTCGCCCAGCTCGTTCATCAGCTTGCGCGCCACCCACTGCTGCATGTCGGCATTGCGCTCGCCAAAAGCCTCGCCCGCAGGCAGCTCGAACGTGGTGCGTGTGCCTTCGGCCAGGCCCAACAGGCGCTGCTCCATGGCGGGCGACAGCTCGCCCGTGCCCAGCGACAGGGTGGCGGGTTTGTCGGTAAAAGTGTTGATCACATCCCCCGCCGGGCCGGCCAGGCGGTAGTGCAGCGTGAGGAAGGAGCCGGGTTGCACCGTGGGAAGGGAAGCGTCGATAGAGGTCATGAAAGTCCAAAAGAGCGTGTTTTGCACTTTTACGTGCCCACGAAAGCCGGGAAAAGGCCCGGCCACTAGGCGCAAAACGCGCCGCGGTATCCATACCGCAAGCGGTTTGCAACAACGTGGCCGGGCCTTTTCCCGGCTTTCCCAGAGGGTTGGGCCCAAAGGCCAGCACTCGCGGCGTTGCAGCCCTTGCCAAGGCACCGGCCTTGGCGGCAGTCCGCGCCTTGCGATCACTGACCTTTGGACCCAACGTGGGTACGTAAAAGTGCAAAACACGCTCTAAACTGCCCCAATTGTAGAAAACCGGGCAAAGCCCTACGCCCGTCGGCCCCTGACGGGTGTCAAAGACCCTGCGCCATGCCCCTCAAAGACCTGCCCGCCGACGCCCAGCCCCGCGAAAAACTGCTGGCACGCGGCCCCGCCGCCCTGGCCGATGCCGAGCTGCTGGCCATCCTGCTGCGCACCGGCATTGTGGGCAAGGGCGTGCTGCAAATGGCGCAGGAGCTGCTGGACCCGCCCGGCATCGACGCCACCACCGGCTGCATCACAGGTGGCTTTGGCGGCATTGCCGGGCTGCTGCACACCAGCGCCGCCGACCTGGAACGCATCAAGGGCCTGGGCCCCGCCAAACGCGCCGAGCTGGTGGCCGTGCTCGAACTCGCGCGCCGCGCCCTGGCCCAGCAGCTGCGCGAACGCGAGGTGTTCGACTCGCCCGATGCCGTCAAGCACTACCTGCAGCTGCACCTGGCCGCCAAGGGGCACGAGGTGTTTGCGGTGTTGTTCCTCGATGCGCAAAACCGCCTGCTGGCCATGGAGGAGCTGTTTCGCGGCACGCTCACGCAGACCAGCGTGTACCCGCGCGAGGTGGTGCTGCGCGCCTTGCACCACCAGGCGGCCGCCGTGGTGCTGGCCCACAACCACCCCAGCGGCAGCGTGGAACCGAGCCGTGCCGATGAAGCCCTGACGCAAACCCTGAAGACCACGCTGGCCCTGGTGGACGTGCGCGTGCTCGACCACGTGATCGTGGCGCCGGGCCAGGCGCTGTCGATGGCCGAAAAGGGCTTGGTGTGACCGCCCCTGCGCCTGCACCAGCCCACCCGCCCACGGCATTGCACGCCGCGCTGGCACGCGCTGCCCGCACGACCGGGGTAAACAGCACGGCGGCAACAGAGCCAACACCCGCTCCCGCTGCGCCCTCCCCCGCAATCTCCCGGACAGCCCGGCGCGCTGGTTTGGCCGAGAAAAAAGCCGCAGCCAAAGCTGCCATGCGCCCCCTGCGCCACGCCCCCCCAGCACCCGCCGCCGGGGAAATCGCGACACCACCCCGGCGCCGCGCACCACCCACCCCGCGCCGGGCGGGTGAACGCATCACCCAGCTGCAGGACCTGGCCACCGTGGCCCGCCGCCTGCGCGAAGACCAGGAACGCCGCCAGGCCGAAGAAAAAGCCCGACGCGAGGCCGCCGCCCGGGCCGAGGCCGAGCGCCACCTCTTCAGCCGCAGCGTGGGCACCGTCACCCCGCTGCGCAACCCCAACGTGGCGCGGCTGCGCAAGCACCTGCCGCCGCCGCTGCCTGTGCAGCACTGGCTGGACGAAGAGCGGGTACTGCTCGAATCGATCAGTGACGACTTCGACGTGAGCACCCTGCTCGACACCGACGACCAGCTCAGCTTTCGCCGCCCCGGTATCGGCGTGGAGGTGACACGCCGCCTGCGCTCGGGCCACTGGAGCATCCAGCGCCAGCTCGACCTGCACGGCCTGCGCGTGGACGAGGCGCGCGAGGCGCTGGGCGACTTCATCCGCCAAGCCCACAAAATCGGCCTGCGCTGCGTGCGCGTGGTGCACGGCAAGGGGCTGGGCTCGCCCGGCAAGAGCCCCGTGCTCAAAGGCCGCGTGCAGCGCTGGCTGGTGCAAAAGAACGAGGTACTGGCGTTTGTGCAGGCGCGTCCCATGGACGGAGGCGCCGGGGCGCTGGTCGTGCTGCTGCAGCCCGTGCTGTACAGAAATACATAAGAAAAGAGCTTCTAGCGCTTGATGGAAATGCGCCAGAAGCTATCAAAAACATAGCAATTTATCGGGGTATGCAGCGACGGTGCCGTGAAGGCACGCGCCGCCACACTCCCCATGGCGGGATGCTGATACCTATTTCGACAGGTCCACGCCGTACTTCGACGTGCCCTTGCCCGATCCGTCATCGGCTGCCAGCAGCGACACATTGGCCAGCCCGGCCGCCTGCGCCACGCTGAGCGCATTGCCCCCCGAACTGAACACCACCGGGCCCGCCACCGTGGCCTTGGCAAAACGCCAGCTCCTGGCTGCGCCGTTCGCGACGCGGGTCACCGCCGGGTTCTTGCGGATGTAGTCGATCACCACGTCCCGGTTGGCGTCGGGTGAGGCCCAGATGGTGCCCGAGCCGTCGAGCTTGTCGATGAAGCTCTTGCCGCTGGTGGCGCGGTAGTTGTTGGTGGCGATCACGAACTCCTGCGCCACGTCGATGGGCTTGCCCAGGTAGGCCAGGTTCTTGATGCGACTGCCCACGGGCTGCGTGACGTCGATCTCGTACTGCACATCGGGCGTTGTGAACATGTCGAAGTTGTAGCCCGGGAAGGTGCTGATGAGCTGCTGCTCGGTGGTCTTGGCCGGGTCGATCTGGTTGAAGCGCTTGGCAGCGGCCTCCAGCCATTTCTTGATGTCACCACCGTTCACCTTCACCGCGTACACCGTGTTGGGGTACAGGTACAGGTCGGCCGCGTTGTTGATAGCCAACGGGCCCACGGCCACGTCGGTGTAGTCGGCACCGCCCTGGAAGCCGCTCTTGAACGGCGCGCTCACCGACAGCACGGGCAGCTGCGCATACTGCGGCAGGCTGGCCTTGACGTACGCCGCAACGTAGGCCTGCTGCGCCTGGTTCACGATCTGGATCGCGCCGGGGTCGCCCACGTCGGCGAACAGCGTGCTCATGCGGAAGTCGGTCTGGCCGATGGGCGTCTTCACGTACTGGATGGCGGCCTGGTGCTGCGTCTCGATCAGCGGGGCAATGGCGGGGTCGGCATCCACGGTCACTGTCGTGCCCGCAGGGTTCTTGCTCTGTGTGTTGCGCAGCTCAGATTTGCTGGCCGACTTGTTGACCGCCCACTTGGCACCGTCCCACTGCAGTGCCAGCTGCACCACGCCCAGGGCCTTGCCCCACGAGCTGGCCATCACGGCGGGCACGCCGTTGACAGTGCCGGCCTTGTGGTCCACGCCGGCCATGGTGAAGCCGGGCGCGGCCGCCGTGTCAGGGAACACGCCGTGCTGGTGCCCCATCACCATCGCGTCAATGCCCGCCACCTTCGACAGGTGCAGGCCCGGGTTCTCCATGGTGGCCGAGTAGGCCGCGCCATCGAGCCCGCCGTGCAGCAGCGCCACCACGATGTCCGCGCCCTTGGCACGCAGCTCGGGCACGTATTTGGTGGCGGCCTCTACCGCGCCTTCGGTGGTCACCTTGCCCTCCAGGTAGCGCTTGTCCCAGTTCATGATGCCGGGCGTGGTGAAGCCGATCACGCCGATCTTGATGGGCAGCTTCACCTCTTTACCGTCCGCGCCCTTCGCCGTCAGCGTGCGCTCCAGCACCGTGTAGGGCTGCACCAGCGGCTTCTTCGTCTTGTTGCTGGTCACATTGGCCAGCACCATGGGGAACCCCGCACCCGCGCACTTCTTGCTCGCTTCCACGCCGTCGACATCCAGCCCGCCGCCCAGCACCTGGTTCAGGAACGGCAGGCCGTAGTTGAACTCGTGGTTGCCCAGCGTGCCGGCGTCAAAGCCCAGCGCGCCCATGGCCTTGTACATGGACAGCTGCTGCGTGCAAGGGATGGGATTGATGGTGGCCTCGTAGTCGGCCAGCGCGGTGCCCTGGATGGTGTCGCCGTTGTCCACCAGCAGGGTGTTGGCAAACTCCTTGCGCGCCGCACGCACCAGCGTGGCAGTGCGCTCGAAGCCGTAGCTCTTGTCTTCGGCCAGCTTGAAGTAGTCGTAGCTGCGCACGTTGAAATGCAGGTCGGTGGTCTCCAGCACGGCCAGCGTGGCGGTGGCACCAGCGTTGTTGTTGACGCTGCCGCCATCGCCGCCGCCGCAGGCGGACAGAGACGCGGCCAGCGCCAGCACGCTCAGCGTGGCGGTGCGGCGCCCGCCATGGAAGGACGAAAGGGAAAGAAGTCGGCTTCGAGTGCGTTCAGACATGAACAAGGCCCTTGTTGAAACAAGGGTCCGAGTGTCTGGCCGGGGTTTGACAGCGGTGTGACGTGGTGCAAAAGCCCACGCCTGCCCGCCCCGTCAGACGATGCGGTGCACGTCGCCGTTGTGTGGGGAAGCGCTTTCGTGGAACAGGTCTTCCAGAAACTGCGCCAGTTCGTGCTCTTCCACGAAGTCGGGAATCACGAAACCCGAGGGAGTCCGCTTGCCATCGGACCCCACGCGGTAGGCCTGCCACAGCGCGCCCTCACGCCGCACCTCGACGATGCGGCCGAAGACGTTGAAACGGGGGTGGTTCATGGCGTTCAAGCGTGTCAGGTGGAGCGTGTGCGCTCCATGGCAATGGCCGACGGAGCAAAACCCATTCTCGCAAAGAATTCGGACGCACCTGGACGGCCAGCGCGCAGCACCCAGGTGGCTGCGGGCGCTTTGGCCAACGTTTGTTGCACCAACGCGCGTCCCAGCCCCTGGCCCCGAAACGCAGTGGCCACGACCAGCATGGACAGGTAGCCATTGCTGAGCCCGTCGGTCATGGCACGCGCATAGCCCACCACCTCGTCCCCGTGCAGCGCCACCAGGTTGCACTGCGACGCAGCCACCAGCGCCTCGAACTGCGACAGGGTGCCTAGCCGGTGCGACCAGCCGTGCGCAACCAGCAAGGCATGCACCTGCGGGATATCCTGATCGAGAAGGTCTCTGACTGACATGACCCCTAGCCCTGTGGCTCTTGCGGGAAACCATCGCAGATCGCCACCCAGGGTGCTTTGGAGTCCGTGTAGATGTGTTTTTGGGGCGGCGTATCAAAGGCGGTATCCAGCGTACCCAGCGGCACGGCCACCCAATCGGCGTGGGAGCCCTCGCTGTGCCATAGCAGCGGCGACCCACACACCGCGCAGAACGTGCGCGTGACCTGGGCCGAAGACTGGTAGGTACGGACCAATGCCTGGCCCTGCACAAACCGGTGGTGTTCGCGCCGCACGCTGGCATAGCTGCCAAAGGCCGCGCCATGCGCCTTGCGGCACATCGAGCAATGGCAGTGCGAGGCCGCCTGCAGGGGCGCCGTGGTCTCGTACCGCACGCCGCCGCACAGGCAGCTTCCCTGGTGAACGGATTCCGTCATGGTCATGGGACTCTCCTGCGGTTTCTGCGGCGGCCCGCGCGCGGCGCACGGCGCTCAGGCGGCCTTGGATGCCACGGTGGCAATCAGATCCACCTCGACCGTCGCGTTCTTGGGCAATTGCAGCACGCCCACCGAGGTGCGCGTGTGCGCGCCAGCTTCTCCCAGCACGGCGAACAAAAGGTCCGAGGCACCGTCGGCCACTTCGCTTTGCTGCGTAAACGTAGGCGCCGACTGTACGTACACGGTGATGCGCAGGATGGCCTGCACTGCATCAAGTGAGCCGAGCGCACGCTGCAGCAAAGCCAGTGCGCGCATCGCGCAGACCTTGGCAGCCTTCTGCGCATCGGCCAGCGACGCACCGGCACCGGCCGCGCCCGTGACCACCACGGTGTCGCCCACGCGCGGGATCTGGCCGCTCAGGTAGATGTGGTGACCGTCGCGCACCAGCGGCACGTAGTTGCCACCGATCTTGATCTCGCCATCGAAGCTGTAGCCCAGGGCCTGGGCTTGTTCCTGAAAACGCGTGTCACGGGACATAAAAGATCTCGGCATTGAAAGGCCCACCACTATGCCACCGAGAACGCAGACACTCACCGGCGCGGCCCACTATCAGTGCACCCGTGGACTGGCTCGGCCAAGCCGCCGGGTGCGTCCCCTGGGGGAAGGCGCCGAAGGCGACACAGGGGGGATCAAAGATACCGTGCGAACGGATCCACCAGCGACGCCAACGTCGCGCCGGCGGGCTGCCCTGCACTCTCTGGGCGCCAGGCAGGCTCGGAGGCTGCGGCCACCGGTGTGACCTTGATCGGCTGCATTTTGCGGCCATAGAGGCGCTGCACGCGCTCATCGAGCGTGGGGTGCGAGTCGAGCCATCGCTCCATGCGGCCACCACCGCCCAGGTCCACCAGCAGCATGTGCTGCACCGAGGGGTGGTTCATGCCCTTATGGCTGTGCTCTTCGTAGCCGCGCGGCAGGTCGCGGCGCTGGGCCATGACCTTGCGCAGCACGCCGCCCAGGCCGTCGCGGCTGCGCGTCCATTGCACGGCGCGGGCGTCGGCCAGGTACTCGCGCTGGCGCGACACCGCAGCCTTGAGCATGCGGCCGGTCAGCCAGCCCGCAAGGCCGGCCAGCATGATGGCCGACCCGAACCACCACGACAGGCCCCGGCGCTCGCGCAGCGTGTCGCCGAAGTTGTAGACAAGCTCCAGCCCGAACACCATGCCCGCCAGCTGCATCTTCAGGCGGGTGTCGCCCTCGTGCAGATGCGAGAGCTCGTGCGCGACCATGCCCTGCATCTCCTCGCGGTTGAGGTAGTCGAGCGCGCCCTGCGTCACGGCGATCACCGCATCGCTCTCGTCCCAGCCCGCCGCAAACGCGTTGATCGCGTCGGTGCGTGGCATCACCATGATCTCCGGGCGGGGCATGTGGGCGGCAATACACAGCTCGTCGACGATGTTGGACAGGCGCTGTTCGGCGTACGAGAGCGAGGGCCGCAGCTCGCGTGCGCCCACGCGCCGGGCCAGCTTGACGCCGCCTGCGCGCAGGTTGGAGGTCTCCACCCACCAGCCGCCCAGCACCAGCAGGAGCGACACGCCCACATTGGCAGCCAGGAATCCCTGCGGAAACGGCAGCTGCCCGGGCAGCACGGCGGCCATCAACAGCCAGGCCAGCGCCAGCGCCGCATGCACTGCGACGACCAGCACGGCCACGGCAAGGGCAAAGCCCAGCAGCAGGCGCCGCGTCTCGCTGCGCGCGCTGTCCTGATGGTCCCAGAACTTCATGGCACCCTCTCCAGTTGGTGAGATATCCACTGCGGGCAGAACTGGCCGCAGCCCTGCCGGTGCATCCGTGGATTGGGATGGGCCGTGCCGCCGCGTGCTTCCCCGGAAGGAGACGGCGCCGCCAGCGACTCAGAGGCCCATCGATATGGCTTACGAGAACCGCACCTGCGGCGCGGTGCGCTCTTCGTCGCTGCGTGTGGATTCGAGCATGGGCACGGTGGGAAAGCCCAGCAGGCGCGCCACGACCAGGTCAGGAAACTGCGCCGCGGCGTCGTTGAATTCCAGCGCCTGGTCGTTGTACGCCTGGCGGGCAAAGCCCAGGCGGTTCTCGGTGCTGGTCAGCTCTTCGGACAGCGACTGCATGGTGGCGTCGGCCTTGAGTTCGGGATACGCCTCGGCCACCACCATCAGGCGGCCCAGGCTGCTGCCCAGCACGCCCTCGGCGGCGGCCAGCGCGCCCATGGCGTTGGCGCTGCCCGGCTCAGCCCGCACGGCGGCGGCAGCGCCCTGGGCCTGGCCGCGGGCCTTGATGACGGCTTCGAGCGTGGCGGCCTCGTGGCTGAGGTAGCCCTTGGCGACTTCGACCAGGTTGGGCACCAGGTCATGGCGGCGTTTGAGCTGAACGTCGATCTGGCCGAACGCATTGGCGATGCGATTGCGCAGCTGCACCAGCCGGTTGTACACAGTGACGGCCCACACCGCCAGCACGGCGACCAGGCCCAGAACGATCCAAGCAGTAGCTGACATGTCCCACCCTCCTTGTTGTGAATTGAATGAACGGATGATGGGCGCATCTTAGTAGCGCGCCTTTCCCAAAGGGGCCATACATTTCAGCGGGTAGGGATTTAAGCGTCAAAACAGTCTGCAGCGCTTACCCATAAAGCGCCACAAGCTATTAAAAACATAGCAATCGATGCTATGAGCGCACACCCGGCCCATCCGCAGGCTGCGAGGGAAGCGGCGCAGCCGCTCAGGGGGTGCCCTTGTTCCTCATCCAGTCGGCCGTCCCCATGAAGCTTTCCTTCAGCCGCGCGCGCAGAGCTTCGGGCACGCCTGTCTCGCCCATGGCCTGGTCCATGCAGGCGACCCACTGGTCGCGCTCCTTGATGCCGATGGAAAACGGCATGTGCCGCATGCGCAGGCGAGGGTGGCCGAAGCGGCTTTGGTAGTGGTCGGGTCCACCCAGCCAGCCGCACAAGAACCAGAAGAGTTTTTGCCGCGCCTGCACGAGGTCGCTGCCGTGGGCTGCACGCAGTTCGGCGTAACAGGGCTCCAGATCCATCAGGTCGTAGAAGCGTTCGGTGAGGGCGTGCACGCGGTCTTCACCACCGATCCATTCAAAGGGTGTGGTGGCCGGGGCCGCAGTGTGGGGGGTGTCATCCATGGGTTCGAAGGGCGTCGCGAATGCAAGCTCGTTTGTTGAGTTTGATTATAAAAAAACCGATGTTCATATCTGACCGTTGGATCAGTAGCCTTCGAAGCTTGAGGGCTCGGGGCTCTGTCCGCTTGGCAGCCCTGGCCCATCCTCATCACTGTCTGGAGAAAAATCGATGCGCATCCGTTTCATTGCTTCCCTGGTCGCAGCAGCATTCGCCGTTGCAGGAACCGCCCACGCCGACCAACTGGCCGACATCAAGAAGAAGGGAGAACTGGTCGTCGGCGTGCTGGGCACCGATGAGCCCAACAGCTTCATCGACCCCAAGACGCGCGAACTGATCGGCTACGACGTGGACCTGGGCAAGGCCATCGCCAAGAAGATCGGCGTCAAGCCCGTGTTCAAGCAACTGGCGGTGGCCGCGCGCATCCCCGAGCTGCAGCAGGGCCACGTGGACATCCTGGCCGCTTCGCTCACCCACAACAAGGAGCGCGAGGCGCAGATCGACTTCTCGCTGACCACCTTTGTCACGGGCCAGAAGGTGCTGGTGAAGAAGGCCAGCGGCATCAAGGACGTGGCCGACCTGGCCGGCAAGCGCGTGGTCACTGTGAAGGGCGGCACGCAGGAACCCAATGTGCGCAAGGCGGTGCCCACGGTGGACGTGGTGACGTTCGAGACGACCCAGCAGGCCTTTTTGGCGCTGCAGCAGGGCAAGGGCGTGGGCTACGTGAACGACGAGTCTTCGCTGATCGATGACTTCGCCAAACTGGGCGAGCGCAACAAGGACTACGCCATCTTGCCCACCAACCTGAGCGTGGAGCCCCTGGCCCTGGGTATCAAGAAGGGCGAGACCGCCGTGAAGTCGGTGGTGGACGAGACGCTGCGCGAACTGGAAAAGTCGGGCGAAGCCGAAAAAATCTTCTTCAAGTGGTACGGCCCACAGACCAAGATCAAGTTCACCAACCGCCCCTTCAAGTTCGAGTCGGACAAGATCGACGGTTGATGGCTGAACCCACGGCGGCGCGACCGCAAGGGGGTGGGATGAAGGCGTCGCACATGCCGTTGGCGCATGCCGAACGCCTTTTCCCAGACATTCTCCCGGTCCCGGTGTGGGATGCCGCCGCGCACGCACCCTGCGTGCCGTTTTTCTGAATGGCTGGCATGCATGCCTTTGTTTGACTATTCCCTGCTGCTGAGCGGCAAGTACCACCTGATGCTGATGGGTGGCCTGATGCTGTCGCTGCAGTTGCTGGCCGCATCGCTGGTGCTGGCCCTGCCCCTCGCCCTGGTGGTCGCCCTGCTGCGCCTGGCGCCCGTGGCGCCCTTGCGCTGGGCGGGCTTTGTGTTTGTCGAAGGCATTCGCAATGTGCCGCTGCTGGCGCATATGCTGTTCTGGTACTTCGGCGCGCCCGAGCTGCTGCCCGAAGCGGCCAGGCAGTGGCTCTACGACAGCGGCCATGCCGAGGCCGCGGCCGCCGTTGTTGCGCTCTCGCTCTACACCGCCGCCTTCATGGCCGAGGACATCCGCAGCGGCATCCGGTCCATCCCCTCCGTGCAGATGGAAGCAGGCCGCGCCCTGGGCTTCGGCTTTCTGGCCACCATGCGCCGCGTGGTGCTGCCGCAGGCGCTGCGCGTGACCGTGCCGCCGCTGATCTCGCAGGCACTGAACCTCTGGAAGAACACCTCGATCGCCACCGTGATCGGCGTGGCCGAGCTGATGTACCAGGCCGCCAAGGTGGAGAGCGCGACGTTCCGCAGCATCGAGGCCTTTGCCTTCGCCAGCGCCGCCTACCTTACGGTATCGCTGCTCATCACGGCCTTGGCCAGCTGGTACCACCACCGCTATCCCGTGCGGACGATCTAGATGCTTGAACTTATCGACACCTACTGGCTTTACTTCCTGGTCGGCCAGTACCCCAATGGCCCGCTGGGTGGCCTGGCACTCACTCTGGTGCTGGCCGCTGGCGCCCTGCTGCTGGCACTGCCGCTGGGCGTGCTGTTTGGACTCGCGCGCGTGAGCCCGTGGCGTGCTGTGCGCTGGCCGGTGACAGCCGTCGTGTATGGCGTGCGCGGCACACCGCTCCTGATGGTGATCTTCTGGGCCTACTTCTTTTTGCCCAGCGTGACGGGCGTGAAGACCGGCCAGTTCACCACCATGCTGCTTGCGCTCGTGATCTTCAACGCCGCCTACCTGGCCGAGATCGTTCGCGCGGGCATCCTGGGCGTTCCGCGCGGGCAGCTGGAGTGCGCGCGCGCGCTGGGCCTGAGCTACCCGCGCGCCATGCGCCGGGTGGTGCTGCCGCAGGCGCTGCGCAGCATGCTGCCCTCGCTGGTCAATCAGTTCGTCTCCACCATCAAGGAGACCTCGCTGGGCTACATCATCGGCCTGACCGAAGTGTCCTTCATCGCCACCCAGATCAACACCCAGGTCTTCACCCGGCCGGCGGAAGTGTTCGGCATCCTGGGCTTCACCTACTTCGTGCTGTGCTTCGGCCTCTCGCGCCTGGCCTATGGGCTGGAACGCCGGCTGGCGCGGCGCTCCGCATCGGCCCCCTCTTCCACTCCCAAGCCCCTTACAACATGATCGAACTGCACGAAGTCAACAAGTGGTACGGCAGCTACCACGCCCTGGTGGACGTGACCGAGACCATCGCGCAGGGCGAGGTGGTCGTGGTCTGCGGGCCGTCGGGCTCGGGCAAGTCCACCTTGATCCGCACGCTCAACCGGCTCGAGCCCATCCAGGGCGGGCGCATCCTGATCGACGGGCACAACATCTATGGGCCTGGGGTGAACGTGAACACGCTGCGCTCGCGCATCGGCTTTGTGTTCCAGCAGTTCAATCTGTTTCCCCATCTTTCGGTGCTGGACAACTGCACGCTTGCGCCCATTCAGCTGCGCGGCCTGTCGCAAGCGCAGGCCGAACGGCGGGCGCTGGCGCTGCTCGACCGCGTGGGCCTGGCGCACAAGGCCAATGCCTGGGCCAATGAGCTGTCGGGCGGCCAGCAACAGCGCGTGGCCATTGCGCGCGCCCTGGCCATGGAGCCGCCGCTCATGCTGTTCGACGAGCCCACGAGCGCGCTGGACCCCGAGATGGTGGGCGAGGTGCTGGTGGTCATGCGCGACCTGGCGCGGGACGGCATGACCATGGTCTGCGTCACGCACGAAATGGGCTTTGCCCGTGAGGTGGCCGATCGCGTGCTTTTCATGGACGAAGGCCGTGTGCTGGAGCGCGCGGTACCCGCCGACTTTTTTACCCGGCCCCAGCACCCGCGCGCGCAGCAGTTTCTGTCGGACATCCGCACGCCATTTGCCAAGCCAGCGTGAGGCTACCCGGGGTGGAACGGCCCGTGCGGGTCGCAAAAAATGAATCAAACAAGGCTCTGGCGCTTGATATACAAGCGCCAATAGCTATAAAAATAGTAGCAAACTACTCTGCGGCACGGCGCAGCGTGTCCACCACCGGGCGCAGCAGCACCTCGCGCAGGCCCCACCAGCCGGCGGCCAGCGCCAGCACCGCCCCAGCCACGGCGCCCGCCAGGGGCACCCACGGGGCGGCCGTCCAGGTGAAGTCAAAAACGAAGCGCGCCAGCGCCCAGCCCACACCCACCGCCACGGCGCTGGCCAGGAAACCCGCCAGCAGGCCCACGCCCATCAGCTCGGCGCGCTGCACCTGCCGCAGCAGGCTGGCGCGGGCGCCCACGGCGCGCATGATGGCGTATTCGCGGGCGCGCTCTTCGCGCGTGGCCGTCACAGCGGCAAACAGCACCACCAAACCAGCGGCCAGGGTAAAAGCAAACAGGAACTCCACCGCGCGGATCACCTGCTCCAGCACGCGCTGCACCTGGGCAATGGTGGCGCCCATGTCCACGTTGGTGATGTTGGGAAACTGGCGCACCAGCCCGTTGTCAAAGCCATTGGTCTCGGGCGCGCGGTAGGCGGCCAGGTAGGTCACGGGCACGTCCTTGACGGTGGCCACGGGGTACATCACGAAAAAGTTGGCCCGCATGGAGCCCCAGTCCACCTTGCGCAGGCTGGTGATGCGCGCCTCGTTCTGCACGCCGCCCATGTCGAACAACAGGCGGTCGCTCATTTTCAGGCCCAGGGTTTCTGCAATGCCCTCTTCGACGCTGATGGCACCTTCTTCGCCCGGCGTCCATGCACCGGCAACCACCTGGTTGTGGGGCGGCGCCTCCACGGCATTGGAGAGGTTGAATTCGCGGTCCACCAGGCGCTTGGCGCGGTCGTCGGTGTAGTTGTCAGGGCCCACGGGTTTGCCGTTCACGGCCAGCAGGCGGCCACGGATCATGGGGTACCAGTCGTACTTCGCGACACCGCCGGCCTGCAGTGCCTGCTGGAAGGCATCTGCCTGATCGGGCATCACGTTGATCACAAAGCGGTTGGGCGCATCGGGCGGGGTCGCCTTGCGCCAGCTGTCCACCAGGTCGGTGCGCAGCAGCACCAGCAGCACCAGTGCCAGCAAGCCCACAGCCAGGCTGCTCACCTGCACCACGGCATAGGCCGGGCGCGCAGAAATCTGCCGCGTGGCCAGCACCAGCCAGCGCGGGGCGGTGGCCTCGTTCACGCTCTTGCGCAGCAGCTTCACCGCCACCCACGACAGCCCCGCAAACAGGGCCACCGCGCCGGCAAAACCGCCCACGGCGATCAGCCCCAACGTGATGTCGCTGCTGACCGTGAGCAGCAGGGCCGCAAACCCGGCAATGCCGATGCCCAGCACCGCCAGCGATGCGGGCTTGAGCCCGCCCACGTCGCGCCGGATGACGCGCAGCGGCGGCACCTGGGCCAGCTGCAGCACGGGCGGCAGGCCAAAGGCGAACAGCAGCGTGAGCCCCATGCCCAGCCCAAACGCCACGGGCCACAGGCTGGGCGGCGGCAGGGCCGACTCGACCAGGCCCGCCAGCAGCAGCACAAAGGCGTAGTGCACCAGATAGCCCAGCGCCACCCCCAGGGAGCTGGCGAACAGGCCCACCATCGCAAATTCGGCGGTGTAGGCGCCCGCGATGGTGCGCTGGCTTTGGCCCAGCACCCGCAGCATGGCCGAGGCATCCAGGTGCTCGGCCGCAAAGCCGCGCGCGGCCAGGGCCACGGCCACGGCCGACAGCAGCGCGGCCAGCAGGGCCACCAGGCTCAGGAATTTCTGCGCGCGGTCCAGCGTCTGGCGCATTTCGGGGCGGCCACTGTCGAGCGACTCCACGCGCACGCCGTGCACCTCCGGTTTCTTGGATTCGGCAACGGCCCATTCGCTGAACGCCTTGACGGCGGGGACCGATCCGATGACGGCAAAGCGGTAGGTCAGGCGGCTGGCGGGCTGGACCAGGCCCGTGGCGGGCAGGTCGGCATCGTTGACCATCACACGCGGGGCAAAGCTCATGAAACCGGCGCCCCGGTCGGGCTCGATGACGATGATGCGTGCGATGCGCAGCTGCGAATCGCCCAGCAGCAGCATGTCGCCCATGGCCAGGTTCAACGATTCAAGCAGGGGGGCATCCACCCACACTTCGCCGCGCGCCGGGATGTCACGGGTGGGCTGGTCGAGCGCACCGGGTGCGTCTGCCACCTTCAGGCTGCCGCGCAACGGGTAGCCCGGCGGCACGCTTTTGAGCGCCACCAGCTTGCTGGCGCCCCCCTGGGCGTCACTCGCACGGCCCATGGTCGGGAAGCCCACGGTGGTCACTGTCTGCAGGCCCAGGGCCTTGGCACGCTCGACAAACACGGGGGGCGTGGGGTTGTCGCTGGCCACCACGGCGTCACCACCCAGCAGCTGCAATGCATCGCGCTGCAAGCCACCCTGCAAGCGGTCGGCAAAAAAGCCGACCGAGGTGAGTGCAGCCACTGCCAGCGTCACGGCCACGATCAGCAGCCGCAACTCGCCCGCGCGCAGGTCACGGGCCAGCGTCCGCCAGCCCAAGCGTAGAAAAGACAGATTCATGGCATGGACCTTAGCGCAAAGTCAACGGGCTGGCTGCCTGTGGGGTGTTTGGCTCAGGGTTGCTTGGCACCCCGCGCGCCCGAAGCTTCCCCGTCCACCGTGGTGGCTGCCAGCCGCTGCTCCAGCGCCCGCAGCACCGGCACAATCTGCGTACCCACGTGGATCTGCGGGTTGGAGAAGCCGTCCTCCTTGCCGGCCTCTACCTCGCGCTGCGCAATCACGGGAACGGCCTTGGCGAAGGCATCGGTGAACGAATGCGTCTGGCGCAGCTGCTCGTGGAACACTGCCCGGCCAAAAAAGGTGAGTTCGGAGCGCGTGCCGCAACCGTACGAGGTGTGCGTGGCATCGGCGGCGGTCATGATGAGGCTGCTGTCGGTGGCCAGGGGCTCGATCCAGCCGCCCGAAAAACAGGCCGACACGGCAATCACACGGTGGCGGATGCCCGCCTCGTCCAGCATGGTGCGCAGCATTTCGGGCGTGACCGGAGGCACTTCCAGCGGCCAGTGCGAGGCCGCCAGCTCATGGTTGCGCGCGCCGTGGGAGGTCATGTAGATCACCAGCACATCGCTATCGCGGTCCATGCGCTGGGCCAGCGCGGCGATGGCGCGCTGCAGGTTCTGCGGCGTGGCCCAGGCGTGGGTGTCTGCGGTTTCGGCATGATTGAGCAGGTGGATCACGCGGCCCTGGGCGTCAAAACGCTCTTGCAGCAGCGTACTGACCATGGTGCTTTCGCGTCGAAACACATTTTCGCTGGCGTAAGGCGCGAACACGAGCCCATAGACATCCACCACGCCATCGCGGCCGGCGGGCAGGGCCTTCACCTGGCGCTCCCACAGCGCCTGCTGGTTTTCAAAGACCGCCTGGGACAGCACAAGGTGTGCGGGTTCCTGTGGTGCCTGCGCCCCTTCGCCCGCCTGGGCGGACGCACCGGCCAGGGCCTGGGCATCGAGCTCCCAGGGCTGGTCCTGGAACTGCCACATGCCGACCCCGATCACGGCCGCCATCGCCACCGAAAAGATGGCCGTGCGCAACCCCGAGCTAATGAAGCGTGCACTCACCACCACCAGCACAGCCAGCACCCACAGCGTGAGCAAGCCATAGGCCACCCAGAAAATATTGCCAGCCACCGCCCCATCCCACAGGGCAGGCTTGTGCGCCACGGCCCCCATCAAGGCATACAACAGCAACAGGGGCGCCAGCGGCGCCCACGCCGACAGCACATACCAAGCCGCCAGCCCGCCCGAAGGCCCCGGGGTACTTGCCGAGGGCGCCTCCGTTGCCGCAGCTGCGCGCTGTGCCGGGGCCATGGCCCACCAGGCCAGCCACATCAGCACCAGGCTGCTCCACATCGGTGCCAGCCAGCCCCGCAGATTGAACTGCGCAGGCCCCGCCACCTGAAACCGCGCAGCCCCCACCAGCAATGCGCCACCCAGCAGCGACAGCACCAGCACCTGCCAAGGCGAAGGCGTGGCAGCGCCCGTGCGCAGCGGCAGAAACAACCCAGCCCGCAGGCCCTCGTGCATCCAGCCCCACAGGGATAGCCGGGTAGGAGCCGGGGCCATGGGGGAAGCCGTGTCCGACGAAGGCGCTGGTGGCTGTTCGCCCAGAGGGATTTCAATCTTGGCGGGCTCGGTCCCCCACTGGCTTGGCAGGGTGTCGGCCCAGGCGCTCTTGGCGTTCAGGTCTTTCATGGGGGGATCATGCCATTGAGGGAGAGGCTTCTGTGGGCCAGGAGCTGCAGGCGACGACAAGAAAAAGTGGACCCTCAATACTGGAATTGGCCCACAGACTCACGAACGGTTCGTCTCCAAGTACTGCGCCAGCAACTCGTCGCAGCGGCGCTGCCGGTCATCCGGCGGCAACGAGTCCAACACTTGGGCGTTCATTGACGCAAAGCGCTGAACGTCCGGCCCACCTGCCACTGCTCGCTCCATCACATCCTTGCCACGAGCGAGAGAAGCGGCGTTCGCCGCTCTCCAGGTGGCAAAGCGACGTGCGAACTCCGTCTCAAAGCCGGGAATGTGTGCGGAGCAAACCACTGCCTGGGCCTCAGATACGACCGCCTTGACATAGGTGTTTTGCGCTTGCGTGTCTTGGATGTCCATGTGCGGCTCAACGTTCGACGTAAGGGGCGGGACACTTGCGGAACGTCCCATTGAAGAAGGGAGGAGGAACTAGGCCTCGGCCACGGCTTGCTTCCATGTGCGGCCTGGGTCTTAACAGCGAGACAAAGCGAGCCATTCAACTCCCCGAGCATAAATGCGTAGAAGAGGAGGCCACCTGCGGTGGATACAGCCGTTCCTGCCGAGCCTCTGGCGGGGATTTGCGACCTGAGCCAGCTTTTTGACTTCGGAGCGAGACATGCGAGCGGTAGTTCGGAAGGCCTTTATTTCTCCAATCCGTACCGAGCTTCCCTGCCACTCGCTCCTCCCAGCCTCAAGAGGCAGCAGCCCCCTTAGCCACAGGCACCACCGGCGGCTGCGCCAATTCCGGCTGCAGCACCAACCGGTCCATGCCGCTGTAGCAGACAAACCGCCGATTGGTGGCGCGCCCGATAGCGCACAGGCCCAGTTGCTGCGCCACGGCGTGCCCCATCTGCGTCATGCCGCTGCGGGACACCACGATGGGGACACCCATCTGTGCGGACTTGATGACCATTTCGCTGGTGAGCCGGCCCGTGGTGTAGAACACCTTGTCTGCGCCGGACATCGGCGCGTGCAGGTTCTCCAAAGAGGCATTTTCTGCAGGCGTGCCACCCGGCAGCACCGAGGAAACATCTTCAGCCACGTGGAGGCCATCTGTATTCATCCACATCCACCCGGCAATGGTGTCGATGGCGTTGTGGCGCCCCACGTCTTCCACAAAGGTCAGCAGCACCTCGCCCCGGAACAAGGCGCAACCGTGCACGGAGCCTGCGGATTTGTAGGTGGTTTCCTTGAGGCGGATGGCGTTCACGATGCCGTAAAGCTCGCCCTGTGTCAGGCGTGCCTCGGGCAGGGTGATGCGGTCCACCTCGTCCATGAGCCCGCCAAACACACTGCCTTGGCCGCAGCCGGTGGTCACCACCTTGCTCGCAGTGCGCTCTTCAATGCGGGCGATGCCGTGGCGCGTGCGCACGGCAGCGGCGTGCACCTCCCAATCGACGGTGATGGATTCGATGTCGAACACAGACTCGACCAGCCGCTGGTTGCGCAGGTAGCCCAGCACCAGCAGTTCGGGTTGAGCACCCAGGGTCATGAGCGTGACGAGCTCACGCTTGTCGACATAGATGGTCAGGGGCCGCTCGGCGGGGATCTGCACCTGCTCCCGCTCGCCCAGCTCGTTGACGACCTCCACACTGTGGGTAAGGGGCGCATGCGCCTGCGTCAGGCGTGGCAGCATGGGCGCAACGGGGAAGGCAGAAGGTGAAGGGGGGAGCATGGAGCGAATATACGCAGTACAGGCCGCCAGGGACGAGCATGGGGGATCTGAATGGGTTGCAGCGCAGGGGCGCCACAACCCACCAGGACTTACGCAAATCGGGTTGCAACAGCCGCCTCGCCTTGGGGCAAGCTGCTTGCCTGAGCCCTGTCTGGCGCAAGTCACGCCCACAAAGAAAAGCCGCGCTCCACTCGGTGTGCGCGGCGTTCAGCAGCCAGGCAACGGTGGCCCTCAGGACTTGGGCGCTGACGCGGCTGCGGCAGGCGTCAGCGTGCTGGGCGGGCTGCTGGCCGTGCCCGGTGGCGAATGGGCGCCCGCCGCTTCAATGGGCTTGGCCGCGGGCGGCGTGTAGGCGAAGGGGCCAGGGTCGGTGCAGGCAGCACCTGCCGCCGCTGCGGGCTTGGCCGCTGGCGTGGTTTTGCGGTAGTGGGCCGCCACGCGGTCTTGCGACAGGCACAGCTTGTAGTTGTCGACCTTGCCCGCCCAGGCGGCTTTGGCGGCGGTCTCTGCGGCCTTCGCTGCCGCTTCTGGTGACGGTGCGGGCAACTTGGCCGAGGCCAGGGTACAGACGCTGGCCGCGCACAGCGCCAGCAAGGAAGAGCGAGAAAATTGGGTCATGGTGCGAAACCTCATACCTGCGCGGGCTGGCCCGCAGATGGTGTTGCTGCAGCATCGGCTGCCGGTGGGTTGGCACTGCGCTGGCGAGGAATCTTGCCCGCCTGGACATCGTCGTACCAAAGCTCGTGGTGCTCCTTGGCCCACCCTTCACTCACGTAACCCGTCCTCATGGCCTTGTAGGCACCGCGCATGCCCACCGTGCCCATGTAGATGTGGCCACAGATCAGCGCCATCATCCATATCGCCAGGGTGGCATGGATCATGTGGGCGATCTGCATGTCGCCGCGCACGTCACCAAAGCCAGGGATGAGCTTGTCGAGCACGAGGCCCGTGGCCACCACAAAGATGCCCGGGATGGTGATGCCCCACCAGAACAGGCCCTTCTCGCCCGCATTGAAGCGATGGGAGGGAACCTGGTGGTCACCACCCAGCATGCCGCCGCCCTTGGACAGCCACACAAAGTCCGCGCGGTTGGCGATGTTGTCCTTGACGAAGGTGAGGATGATCACCAGCAGGGACACGGCAAACAGCGGACCCATGAAGTTGTGCACGTTCTTGAGCGCATAGGTAAGCCAGCCAAAGAGCGTGGCCCCCATGATGGGCAGCAGGAAGAACTTGCCAAATGCCATGACGATGCCAGAGAGGGCCAGCGCAATGAACGCAAAGGCATTGGACCAATGCGCCGCACGCTCGAACGGCGTGAAACGTTCGATGCGACGGGTGCCTGCGCCATCGGGATGTTCGTGCCCCATCGGGCCTTTGATGAAGTAGAAGATGCTCAGCGCCAGCAAGACGATGGCAAACAAGGCCGCACCATAAGGAATGATCCAGTGGTTGCGCACCTGGCGCCATGCCTCGCCTGCGTTGGTGAAGCGTGAGCCGGGGTATTGCACGAAAGGCTGGATCAGGTTGCCTGCCTCGGGGGCCTGGCTCTTGGGCAGGCTGCTGTAGCCCGTGACGCCCTGCCCCACCTGGCGCCACATGGGCGCGTTGTTGCCCGGCTGCACCTTGGCGCGCTCGCCATTGGTCTGCTCGGCGTATTTGGAGTCCGCGCTGGCGTCCGGCTTGACCTCAAAGATGTTCTGGCTCTGGATGCCACCGCCACCGGCTGCCGCTGGGGCGACTGGTGCAGCAACTGCAGGCGAGGCGGCATCCGGCGCTGCCGGAGCCTGGGCACCCGCAGGCCCCCAGGCACACCCCGCCGCCAAAGCCAGGGACCACATGATGTGTTTCATGGCGGGCCTCACTTGGACTGCGTGCGGGTGTATTCGTTCTGGCCGTACTGCTGACGCGCCTTGAGCTGCGCTTCCCAACCGGCTTTGTCCCCGGCCTTCCAGCCGGGCTGCATGAAATTGCTGCCCGTGCCCGCATAGGGAGCAGCGTCACCGCGGATGCCCGCACCGGTCTGCGGCTTTTCGCCACAGGCGGTCAGCGCCACCAGAGCCACAGCGGCGGCCAGGGCCGAATGAACAAGACGCTTTGTCATGACTTGCCTCCTGCAGGCTGGCCTGCCTGCTGCGAACCATAGGCCGTCCCCCAGCCCCACACCTCGGCGCCCTTGCCACGCTGCACCACACGGTTGCGGAAGATATCTGCCACCACATCGCCATCACCGGCCAGCAGCGCCTTGGTGGAGCACATCTCTGCGCAGGCGGGCAGCTTGCCCTCGGCCAAACGGTTGCGGCCGTATTTGTCAAACTCAGCCTGGCTGCCATGGGCTTCAGGGCCACCCGCGCAGAAGGTGCATTTGTCCATCTTGCCGCGTACACCGAAGGTGCCTTGCGATGGAAACTGCGGAGCGCCGAACGGGCAGGCGTAGCTGCAGTAACCGCAACCAATACACACATCCTTGTCGTGCAGCACCACGCCCTCTTCGGTGCGGTAGAAGCAGTTGACGGGGCACACGGCCATGCAGGGCGCATCGCTGCAGTGCATGCAGGCCACCGAGATGGATTTTTCGCCGGGCACACCGTCGTTGAGCGTGACCACGCGGCGGCGGTTCACGCCCCACGGCACCTCGTGCTCGTTCTTGCAGGCGGTCACGCAGCCGTTGCATTCGATGCAGCGCTCTGCGTCGCAGATGAATTTCATTCGTGCCATGGGGATGTCTCCTTGCGCCGCGCGATCAAGCACGTTCCACGTTGCAGATCGTGGTCTTGGTTTCTTGCATCATGGTCACGCTGTCGTAGCCATACGTCGTTGCGGTGTTCACCGCCTCGCCACGCACCACAGGCGCTGCGCCCTTGGGGTAGTAAGCCAGCATGTCCGCGCCCTGCCAACGGCCCGAGAAGTGGAACGGCATCCACACCGTATCGGGTGCCACGCGCTCGGTCACCAGCGCCTGCACATTGATGCGGGCACCGGTGGGCGAACTCAGCCACACGCGTTCGCCGTTGCGAATACCCCGATCGGCAGCCGTCTTGGGATTGATCTCGACAAACGATTCCTGCTGCAGTTCGGCCAGCCAGGGGTTGGAGCGGGTTTCCTCGCCACCGCCTTCGTACTCGACCAGACGGCCCGAGCTGAGGATCAGCGGGAATTTTTCGTACGCCTTGTCGGCCACGTTCTTGTCCTGCACGCTCTTGTAGAGCGTGGGCAGGCGCCAGAAGGCCTTCTTGTCGTCGTGTGTGGGGTACTTGGCGACCAGGTCGGGCCGGGTGCCATACAGCGGCTCGCGATGCTGGGGAATGGCATCGGGGAAGTTCCACACCACGGCCCGCGCCTTGGCATTGCCAAAGGGGTGACAGCCATGCTTCATGGCCACGCGGATGATCGCGCCCGTGGGATCGGTTTTCCAGTTCTTGCCTTCGGCCTTGGCCTTCTCCGCATCGCTGAGGTCATCCCACCAGCCGAGCTTCTTGAGCAACACATGGTCGAACTCGGGGTAACCGGTGGTGATTTCAGCGCCGAGCGAGTGCGATCCGTCTTCTGCCAGCAGATTTTGGCCATCCTTCTCCACGCCGAAGTTGGCGCGGAAGTTGCCACCGCCGTCCATCACGTGCTTGGAGGTGTCATACAGGTTGGCCGAGCCGGGGTGCTTGAGCTCAGGCGTGCCGTAGCAGGGCCAGGGCAAGCCGAAATAGTCGCCGGTGAAGTCGTAGCCCGTGTCCTTGTCCTTGCCGCCCTTGGCCTTCAAGGTCTTCACGTCGAACAGGTGCATGTTCTTCATGTGGGCCTTCAGGCGCTCAGGGCTCTGGCCGGTGTAGCCGATGGTCCACACGCTCTTGTTGATCTCGCGCAGGATGTCCTCGGGCACGGGCTCGTCCATGCCCTTGACCTTCTGCATCTTGTAGTTCCTGGAGAGCTCGGCGGCAAAGCCCAGCTTTTCGGCGAACTGGTGCATGATCATGTGATCGGAGCGGCTCTCCCACAGCGGCTCGATCACCTTCTCGCGCCACTGCAGCGACCGGTTGGATGCCGTGCACGAACCACTGGTTTCAAACTGCGTGGCGGCTGGCAGCAGGTACACCGCACGGTTGGGATTCAGGTCTTCGGCCTTGCCGGGCATGGCCGCCATGGCGGCGGTGGCCGAAGGATATGGGTCCACCACCACCAGCAGATCAAGCTTGTCCATGGCCCGTTTCATCTCCAGGCCGCGCGTCTGCGAATTGGGCGCGTGCCCCCAGAAGAACACGCCACGCAGGTTGGAGTCCTGGTCGATGAGTTCGTTGCTCTCCATCACGCCGTCGATCCAGCGCGACACGGTGATGCCGCTCTTGGTCATCATCGCGGGCGATGCGTATTGTTTTTTGATCCACTCGAAGTCCACACCCCACACCGCCGCGAAGTGCTTCCATGAGCCCTCGGCCAGGCCGTAGTAGCCGGGCAGCGAGTCTGGATTGGGGCCCACGTCGGTGGCGCCCTGCACGTTGTCGTGCCCACGGAAGATGTTGGTGCCGCCCCCCGTCTTGCCCACATTGCCCAGGGCCAGCTGCAAGATGCACGAGGCACGCACCATGGCATTGCCAATGGTGTGCTGCGTCTGGCCCATGCACCACACGATGGTGCCGGGGTTGTTGTCGTGCAGCATCTTGGCGACCTTGAACATCTGGTCTTCCTTGACGCCACAGGCTTCTTCCACCTTGTCGGGCGACCACTTGGCCAGCACATCCTCGCGCACCTTGTCCATGCCATAGACGCGGTCGTTGATGTACTTCTTGTCTTCCCAGCCGTTCTTGAAGATGTGATACAGCACGCCGAACAGGAAAGGAATGTCGGTGCCCGAACGAATGCGCACATACTCGTCGGCCTTGGCGGCCGTGCGGGTGAAGCGCGGGTCCACCACGATCATCTTGCAGCCGGTTTCCTTGGCATGCAGCATGTGCAACATGCTCACGGGGTGGGCCTCGGCCGCGTTGGAGCCAATGTACAAAGCGACCTTGCTGTTCTGCATGTCGTTGTACGAATTGGTCATGGCGCCGTAGCCCCATGTGTTGGCCACACCCGCCACCGTGGTCGAGTGGCAGATGCGCGCCTGGTGGTCGCAGTTGTTAGTGCCCCAGAAGCTCACGAACTTGCGCAGCAGATAAGCCTGCTCATTGTTGTGCTTGGACGAGCCCACAAAGTACACGCTGTCCGGACCACTGGCCTTGCGCAGTTCCTGCATCTTGGCGGTGATCTCGTTCAGCGCCGTGTCCCAGCTGATGCGCTCGTACTTTCCGTTGACGAGCTTCATGGGATAGCGCAGGCGGTACTCGCCGTGGCCGTGTTCACGCAGCGCCGCGCCCTTGGCGCAGTGTGCACCCAGGTTGATGGGCGAATCGAACACAGGCTCTTGCCGCACCCACACGCCGTTCTCGACCACTGCGTCCACCGCGCAGCCCACCGAGCAGTGGGTGCAGATGGTGCGGCGCACTTCGATCTTGCTGTCGCCGATGCCAACCTTGGCGCCTTCGGCAGCATTGGATTTCTTGACCAGTGTCAGCTGCGATGCGGCAATACCCACGCCCACACCCAGACCGGAACGGCGCAGGAACGAGCGCCGGTCCATGGTGGGCAAGGCCTGCGAAAGGCCACGGCGCAGGCTATGAACAAAGGGAGAGGCAGACGACGATGCGACCTGCGCAGCGTGTGAGGACTTCTTGGTGAGCAACATGGAGCGCCCCGCTGTCAGAGTTGGGTGGTTTTGTAGTACTGCTTCACGTGGGCAGACAGGTGATAACCACCGCCCTTTTCAGGTGCCACACGAGCAGGCTCTGACACCGTGGCATCGGAGGGAATCACCTGGGGAAGCGCCACAACGGCTGCTGCTGCAGCCCCTACAGTGGCGGCGCCGGAAAAGAAACTCCGGCGTGAGGAATTGGGCTGGCGGTTCTGCATGCTTGTCTCCAGAATGGCTGGCAGCTATGAAACGGAATTCATACAGTCTATGTCAGTGTGTAAAACCCTGCAATCGAGCTTTACACCTCCCACTAACGCACTCATCTTTTATAGCAACGCAGGCAGGTTTTTCCGGCCTCCCGGAGGCTAGTCGAGCATGTCAAAGCCCTGGGTTTCTACCGATACAAAGGCCCGCGTGAACTGGGCCAGCGCGGCATAAAACTGCGCCTGCGGATGGGCCGCGAGGGCATCACACAGCAGCAGCACCCAGGGCTGCAGATGCGTTGCAAAAAAGTCGCGCTGCGCCGTCAGGTTGCAGACAGCGACGTCATCCCCGGCGATCAGGTAACGCATCACTTCGCACAAGTAGGCGATGTGGTCCTCGGTTTCGGACATCGACTCGTCGCGTGCCAATCCCAGCCGATCCAGGTCGGTGCGAAGACGGGCCAATGGCTTCTCATTGAGGAAGCCGCTCAGGTAATGCGAGCCGTACAAAAACACCTCGGGCTTGCCCACCCCGCCAAAGAGGCGGTCGAACTCTTGCGCCATCGCGCTGTCGCTCAGTTCGCGGGCCGCACCCACCAGCACTTGCCAGGGCTCCTGCAAAAAGGCGCCATCGGCGGGCGCCTCGGTCACGGCCACACGCAGAGCCGACAACAGCTCGGTGCTGGGCGCGGCGTAATACAGCTGCGACAGCAGGCCATACAGTTCGGCCCGAGCGGTTTCCTCGTCCAGCGCGGAGCTGCCGCCAGCGGATGTCAAAGAAGCAGGTTGGGCGCTCACAGGTCCGTCACTTTCGTTTCGCTTTGGGAGGAATACAGGTCGATCACGCGGCAGTCGCTGCACAACTTGAGCCGTTCCAGCGCCTCGCCCTGGAACATGGCATGGCCCGACAGCTTGCCCAGCATGGCCTCGATGGCTTTGACGGTGCCAAAGGGCTTGCTGCAGCGCACGCAGGCCCAGGGCTTGGCCTCGTTGAGCACACGCAATTGAGTGCGCTCCGGCGCCAACAGCAAACGGGGTTGCAGGGTGATCGCGTCTTCCGGACAGGTGACGGCACACAGGCCACACTGCACGCAATTCTTCTCGATGAAGCGCAGCTGCGGCAGTTGCGGGTTGTCCTGCAGCGCGCTGGCGGGGCAAGCGCTCACGCAGCTCAGGCAGAGGGTGCAGCGGTCCTTGTTGACCTCAATGGTGCCCAGTGGCGATCCCACGGCTGGCAAGGCAATGGCCTCGGGCCGCTCGGCCACGGGCATCGGGGCCTGTTCGATCAGGTGGTCGAGCGCCATCTCCAGCGTGCTGCGCTTTTCTTGCGCCACCGCAAAACGTGCGGCCACGGCGGGAGTCTTCTGGCGCGTCTGGCCCAGGGCCTGCAATCCAGCATCCAGCTCGGTGGGGTGGGTGGCGCGCAGCAGTTGCACATGCGTGCCGGTGTAGCCCAGGCCGCGCAAGAGGCTCTGGGCCACATCCATCTGCGCCTGCAGGCCATCGAGGTACTGCGGTGCTTCTTCCTGTGTCGTCAGCACCACCACCTGCGAGGCGCCGTAAGCGATGGCGCTGAGCCACAGGTCCACCCCGGTGCTGGCCGTGTGCCACAGCGCCACCGGGATCACGTGGGCTGGCACGCCGTGCGCCAGCTTCAGTTGCGCAGCCCGGCCCAGTTCTTCCACCAGTGCCTGGCCGCGCTCCTGGCTGTGCAACAGCAGCACGGCGTCCTTGCCGCCTGCGGCCGCGTAAGTGGACAACAAGGTCTTGAGCTTGGTGCCCTGCTCTGTCGCACTGGGGTAGGCATAGGTCAGCGCGCCCGTGGGGCACACGGTGGTGCAGGCGCCGCAGCCCACGCACAGGTTAGGGTTCACCTTGATTTGCTGGCGGCTCTTGTCGCTGGCAATGGCCTCGGCCGAACAGATGTCCACGCAGGCGTTGCAGCCCACGGTTTCGTTGCGGCTGTGGGCGCAGAGTTTTTGTTTGTAGACAAAAAACTTGGGTTTCTCGAACTCGCCCACCAGCTCGCGCAACTTGAGCAGCGTGCCCAGGTCCCGCCCATCCCAGCGCAGGTAGCCCTGCGGCAGCGCGTGCTGCAAGAAAGTAGGCGTAGCAGTCGGGGAGCGCAGGTCCAGCACCAGGTCGAAGCGCTCGGTCTGTGCGATGGCGTCGCGGGTGAAGTCGATGGCACCGGCCACCTGGCAGACCTTCACGCAGGCGCGGTGCGACTGACAGGCAGCCATGTCGATCTGGTAATCAAGGCCAATGGCGTTCTCAGGGCAGACGGCCACGCAGGCGTTGCAGCGCGTGCACAGGTCCAGATCAATCGGGTTGTCGGCCTTCCACTGCAGCTCGAACGCGCCCAGCCAGCCCGTGAGGCCCGTGATGCGCCCTCCCAGCACCGGGAACCGCCGCGCCTGCGCGCCACCGGCATTGCCAGGGCCTTGGGTGAACAGGGTCACATCCAGCACGTCCGACACCAGGGCGGCCGCCTGCTCGGCCTGGTCTAGCGGTCCGATGATGAGCAAGCGGCCCGTGCTCTTGTAGGTGACCGTGGGTACGGGCGGAGGGTCGGGCAGCCGGGCGGCCGCCAGCAGCGCGGCGATCTTGGGGCTGGCCTGGGCGGCATCGCGGCTCCAGCCCCCGGTTTCGCGGATGTTCACAAACCGGATGGGAGATACCGCGCCTTCGGTCTGCTGGCCCAGGTCGCCAAACAGGCGTTGCTCTTGTGTGCAGGCCACCACCACATCGTCACCCGACTGGATGGCCTTCTGGAAGGCGCCCGCCTCGCGCCGACACAGGGTGGAGTGGAGGGTCAGTTCTTCATGCAGCGCCGCGCCCAACGCCTTGGCGTTGAGGGGCATCGTCTGGTTGCAGTCGCAGATGAGCGTCGTGGTCATGTTCAGAGTGGCTGGCTGGGATGGCCACCGCGACCTCATCGGGCGGGATGGCCACCTCACGCTCGCTGGAGGGGTCGCTAGGAATAGCGTTGCATACCCCGGACTGTGCCACGTCTGCGGGGGCTTGCCCCTCCGCATCATCCCGAGGCTGAGCACGGGCAGGGGCTATTGCGTCGGACCCCACGTCGGCACCTGTTTCCACAGCAGTGCCATCGACCGGCACATCGGGCAATGCTTCGGCCTCGGCCTTCTTTTCATGGTCAAAAAAGCCCATTGCGTGGGCGCTGGCCATCTTGCGCAGCATGCCCTCGGGCAGCGGGTCAGGCTGGGTGTAGTCGCCGATGTAGATATCCAGCCCATCCATCACATTGAAGTGCGGGTCGGCAAAGAGCTTTTTCATGGCCAGGTTGCGCACCTCGGGCGACACATCGCGGGCCACAAAGGCCTTGAAATCAGATGCGGGCGTGAGCGCCTGGGCATCGGCCAGCGTGGGGGATGGCGGGGCCTCGGCGACGGGCGCGGCGCCTTCTGCCGCCGTGTCGGATGCACCGGACACCACGGCGGACGTAGGGGCCAGTGACGACGAAGCAACAGGTGGGGGCAACGGTGGCGCCGGTGGTGGCGGCTCTTCCACCGGCTTGCCTTCGCGCACCTCCTGCTTGCGGCGCGACCAGCGGCCCAGGAACCCGTCAGCCATGGCTCCCTCCCCCGGCATTGCCACCGCCGCCCCCCCCACCACCACGCTGCTTTTCGGTGGAGACGGATGCGGGGTTGCCAAACCGGTCCTGCAGCGTGCGGAAACTGTCGGGGCGCTTGCGGCGCTTGGGCTCGGGCTGGTAGTGCTCGGCCACAAAGGCACGCAGGGTCTCCACCACCTCAGGCGCCGCAGGCACCTGTTCCACGGTTTCCTGCGCGTCCAGCCAGCGGCCAGCGTCGTGGTAGCTCAGGCTCACGGCCACAGGGCGTGCCAGCGGGATCTCGCCCGTGCCGGGGTCTTCGTCGCGGCGCCACAGCACAAACCAGCAGGGGGCGGGCGAGGTGAGATTGAGGTGGTAGCCCTCGGCGTCATCACGGTACAGCTCTGCCCGGAACCCCGGGAACAGCCAGCGCTGCTCGCGCTCGTCCTGGATGATCTGGCGCGGCTCGGTGCCAAAGGCGGGCTCGTTGATCACCACCTCGGCCAGCGACCATCGCCAGGGCTGCCAGCGGTTGTCGATGTGCTCGCATCGCATGATCACGGCAACGTCGGTGTAGGGGCGCTCAGTCATGGGCGCAGACTGTACCCCTGTGCAGCACCCGCAGACAGCAATCCCCCCAAAGCCCCGCAGACAGCGTGCAGATCACGTGGCGTCAGGGGGCTTCGCTGACCGTGCCCTGCAACACCTCCACCGCCACCGCGCAGTACTTGAACTCGGGGATCTTGCCGAACGGGTCCAGCGCCGCGTTGGTCAGCAGGTTGGCCGCCGCCTCCACATAGGCAAACGGCATGAACACCGTGCCGGGCGGCGTGCCGTCGTCGCGGCGCACGCGCACCTGCACCATGCCGCGCCGCGAGCGGATGCCCACCAGCGCGCCAGGCGCCACGCCCAGCCGCGCCAGTTCGTCGCCATGCAACGACGCGGTGGCCATGGGCTCGATGGCGTCCAGCACGGTGCTGCGCCGCGTCATGCTGCCCGTGTGCCAGTGCTCCAGCTGGCGGCCGGTGATGAGCACCAGGGGGTAGTCGGCATCGGGCTTTTCGGCCGCCGGGATCACGCTGGCGGGCACCAACTGCAGGCGGCCCGTGGGCGTGGGGAATTTCTCGGTGAAGACGATGGGCTGGCCCGGGTCGTCGTGCGTGAGGCAGGGGTAGGTCACGCTGGAGTCGCGCGCAAGGCGCTCCCAGGTGATGCCCTCGATGCTGGCGTGCATGGCCTGGCGCATTTCGTCGTAGACAGCGGCCACGCCGGACTCTTCGCCTTCGTAGTTCCAGCCAAGCCCCATGCGCGCGGCGATCTGCTGGATGATCCACAGGTCGGGCTGCGCGTCGCCCGGCGGGTTCAGGGCGCGGCGGCCCATCTGCACCATGCGGTCGGTGTTGCTGGCGGTGCCGGTCTTTTCGGGCCAGGCGCTGGCGGGCAGCACCACGTCGGCCAGCCAGGCGGTCTCGGTCAGAAAGATGTCCTGCACCACCAGGTGCGACAGGCTGGCCAGCGCGTGGCGCGCGTGGTTCAGGTCGGGGTCGCTCATGGCGGGGTTCTCGCCCATGATGTACATGCCGCGCACCTTGTGCGGGTCGCTGTCGTCGGCCAGGGCCTTGTGCATGATCTCGACCACGGTGTAGCCCGGTGACTCATCGAGCCGGGTGCCCCAGAAGTCCTCGAACCAGGCATGCGCGCCCGCGTTGTCCACGCGCTGGTAGTTGGGGAACATCATGGGGATCAGCCCCGCGTCGCTCGCGCCCTGCACGTTGTTCTGGCCGCGCAGCGGGTGCAGGCCGGAGCCGGGCTTGCCGATCTGGCCGGTGACGGCGCACAGCGCGATCAGGCAGCGCGCGTTGTCGGTGCCATGCACGTGCTGGCTCACACCCATGCCCCACAAGATCATCGAGGCTTTGCTTTTTGCGAACGCCCGCGCCACCTCGCGCAGCGTCTCGGCCGGGATGCCGCACACCGGGGCCATGGCCTCGGGGCTGCAGCCCATCACGTTGGCCTTCAAGGCCTCGAAGTTGTTGGCGCGGTCGCGGATGAAGGCTTCATCCACCAGGCCTTCGTCGATGACCGCGTGGATCAGTGCGTTGAGCATGGCCACGTCGGTGTCGGCCTTGAACTGCAGGGTGCGCCAGGCATGGCGGCCGATATCCGTGATGCGCGGGTCGGCCAGCACGATCTTCGCGCCGCGCTGTGCGGCGTTTTTCATCCATGTGGCGGCCACGGGGTGGTTGGCCGTGGGGTTGGAGCCGATCACGAAGATCAGCTCGGCATGTTCCACGTCGTGCACCGGGTTGCTCACCGCGCCGGAGCCCACGCCTTCGAGCAGCGCGGCAACGCTGGACGCGTGGCACAGCCGCGTGCAGTGGTCCACGTTGTTGCTGCCAAAGCCGGTGCGCACCAGCTTCTGGAACAGGTAGGCCTCTTCGTTGCTGCCCTTGGCCGAGCCGAAGCCCGCCAGCGCCTTGGGGCCGTGCGTGTCGCGCAGCGACCTGAGCGTGCCCGCGGCCAGGCCCAGCGCCTCGTCCCAGGTCGCTTCGCGGAAGGTATCGCGCCAGTCGGCGCCGTAGGGCCGCACCTCCTTGGGCACGCCGGTCTTGCGGATCAGCGGCACCGTCAGGCGGTCGGGGTGGTGGGCGTAGTCGAAACCGAAGCGCCCTTTCACGCACAGGCGGCCGTGGTTGGCCGGGCCGTCGCGGCCCTCGACGCTGATGATTTTTTCATCGCGCACGTTGTAGGTGATGAGGCAGCCCACGCCGCAGAACGGGCAGACCGAATCGACCTTGCGGTCCACCGCCTGCGGGCCGATGTGGGTCTTGGGGCTGAGCGCGCCCGTGGGGCAGGCCTGCACGCATTCGCCGCAGGCCACGCAGGAGCTCTCGGCCATGGGGTCGTCGAGGTCGAACACAATCTTGCTCTGCGCGCCGCGCAGCGCGTAGCCGATCACGTCGTTGACCTGTTCCTCGCGGCAGGCGCGGACGCAGCGGTTGCACTGGATGCAGGCGTCCAGGTTCACCGCCATGGCGGGGTGGCTCAGGTCGGGCGCGGGCTGCTCGCGGCGCAGGGCGTGGAGGGCCGGGCGCACCGAGACGCCCAGCCGGTCGGCCCAGGCGCTCAGCTCGCCGTGTTGCCCCACGGCGGCATCATTTTTTGAATCAAAATGGCCCCTACCGATTGATGGACGTGCGCTAGCAGCTATCAAATCAGGAGTGCACGTCTTTTCGTCGTTCCACCGGTATCCGACATCGGGCATGTCGGACAGCAGCATCTCCACCACCATCTGCTGGCTCTTGCGGGCGCGCGGGCTGGTGGCCTCCACCTTCATGCCGGGCGTGGGCGCGCGGCAGCAGCTGGGGGCCAAGGTGCGCTCGCCCGCGATTTCGACCACGCAGGCGCGGCAGTTGCCGTCGGGGCGCAGGCCGTCGGTGTAGCACAGGTGCGGGATCTCCATGCCATGGCGCTTCGCGGCTTTGAGGATGGTTTCGCCAGCGTGGGCGGTGACGGGCTGGCCGTCCAGCTCGAAGGCCACGCCGGGCTGCACTGCAGTGGATGTCAATACGGCGCTCATGGCTGCAGCCCTCCGGGCAGTTGCTCGGCGAGCGGGCTGTTGCGCGGCCGGGGCAAGTCCCCCGGCCAGGGCGCCTCGCCGACCTCGTGCGCAAAGTATTTGTGGATACAGCGGATGGGGTTGGGCGCGGCCTGGCCCAGCCCGCAGATGGACGCATCGCCCATCACCTGGGCCAGGTCGTCCAGCAGTTCTTCGTCCCACTGCGGGGCGCGCATCAACGCCGCGGCCTTGGCCGTACCCACCCGGCAGGGCGTGCACTGACCGCAGCTTTCGTGTTCGAAGAACCGCATCACGTTCAGCGCCGCATCGCGCGCCCGGTCGTGCTGGCTGAGCACGATGACCGCGGCCGAGCCGATGAAGCAGCCATAGGGCTGCAGCGTGTCGAAGTCGAGCGGTATGTCGTTCAGGCTGGCAGGCAGGATGCCGCCCGACGCGCCGCCGGGCAGGTAGGCGTAGAGCTGGTGGCCGTCGGCCATGCCGCCGCAGTATTCGTCGATGAGCTCCTGCACCGTGATGCCCGCGGGCGCGAGCTTGACGCCGGGGTGCCTTACCCGCCCGCTGACGCTGAAACTGCGCAGCCCCTTGCGCCCGTGCCGGCCGAAGCTGGCAAACCACTCGGGCCCGCGCTCCACGATGTCGCGCACCCAGTACAGCGTCTCGAAGTTGTGCTCCAGCGTGGGCCGGCCGAACAGGCCCACCTGCGCGATGTAGGGCGGGCGCATGCGGGGCTCGCCGCGTTTGCCTTCGATGCTCTCGATCATGGCGGACTCTTCGCCGCAGATGTACGCGCCCGCACCGCGCCGCAGCTCGATGTGGGGCAGCGGGCACGGCGGCTGGGCGTGCAGGTCATCGAGCGCCGCTTGCAGCAGCGCGCGGCAGCCGTGGTACTCGTCGCGCAGGTAGATGTAGACCGCCTCGGTGCCCACCACCTGGGCGGCGATGAGCACGCCTTCCAGAAAGCGGTGCGGGTCGCGTTCGAGGTAGGTGCGGTCCTTGAAGGTGCCGGGCTCGCCCTCGTCGATGTTCACCGCCATCAGGCGCGGGGCGGGTTGATCCCGAACAATCCTCCATTTGCGCCCGGCCGGAAATCCTGCGCCGCCCAGGCCGCGCAGGCCCGAGTTTTCCATGGCTACGAGCACAGCTTCAGCATCCATCTCGCCATTGACCAGCGCGGCCGCCGTCTGATAACCACCATGGGCGCGATAGACGGCGAGGTCGGTGTGGGCGGGGCTGGCCCCGTCCGGCTGCGCAGGCACACTGTTCTCGGCCAGCGCTGCAATATCAAAATTAATAGCTACTTGCGCTTGTGGATGAAGCGCCAGAGCCCGATTTGGCTTTGAATTGAGCGTTTCTAGCACGGCGTCCACCGTGGCGTGTGGCACCGGGCACTGGTGCACCACGGCCACGGGCGCCTGCTCGCAACGGCCCACGCAGGGTACGGCCACCACCTGCACATCGGCCTGCCCTGCAGCGCGCAGGCGTTCGGTCAGCGCGGCCAACAGTTCGCTGGCACCGGCCAAGCTACAGCTCAGGCTCTCGCACACGCGCAGCACCAGGCGCGGGGCTTGGGCTTCGTCGCCGCGCACGATCTCAAAGTGGTGGTAGAAGCTGGCCACCTCGTACACCTCGGCCATGGGGAGATTCATCTGCTTGGCCAGCGCCACCAAGTGCCGGTCGTGCAGCACGCCAAAGTGGTCGTTCAGGCGGTGCAGAAATTCAATCAGCAGGTCGCGCCGAAAGCCTTCGGCCGGGCGCAGACCCAGCAGTTGCGCCACTTCGGCCATCGCAGCGTCTTCGGGCTGGCGGCCCTTGAGGCGGCTTTTTCGGCGGATGCGATCGCGCATGTCGTTGACGGACACGGCGGCCACGACGGCTGCGGTGGGGGCTTCGGGGGCAAGGTGCATGGAGCGAAATCGTGGAATGTCTTGTTGTGGTTATGAAGCCGCCTGCATAAGGCCGCCTGGCGAGCGCAGTGTCGGCGAGCCCCCTTGGCGCGTCAAATTGCCGATGCACATGGGTCGATCACAAAAACAAATGGGCTGCACACCGTGGTTTTGCGCGGCATCAGCGGCAAGGGTCAGCCTGTCAGCGACCCACCCTGCCCGTCGGCAGACTCACTAGCAACCGGCTCGCCAGCATGGCCGCCAGGTCTTGCGTCGAGGGCATGGACACGGGCGCAGCCGACAAGGCGCCGTCAATCGCAAGGCTGGCCAGGCCGTGGGCAAGGCTCCATCCCGCCAGCGCCAGTTCGTCCGCCCCCTCGGCCACATGGGCATGGGCGGCCTGCCGCAGTACCTGAAAAGACCCGTCCGCCGCCGCCTGAAACGCCGGGTGGTCGGCCTTGCGCTGCAGCAGCGGGCTGAACATGAGCCGGAACGCGGCGGGGCGCGCGAGCGCAAAGGCCACGTACGCGGTGCAATGCCCCACCAGCGTGGCGGCAGTGTCTGTGCCATGGTGCGCTGCCTCCATGTCGGCCGCCAGGTCTTGAAAACCCCGCGTGGCCACTGCGGCGAGCAAGGCATCCAGATTGGCGAAGTGGTGGTAAGGCGCCGCATGCGATACGCCCGCTGCCTTGGCCACCGAGCGCAGGCTGAGCGTGGCCCCGGACGCCAGCAAGCCCTCGGCGGCCGCCACCAGGGCGCTGCGCAGATCGCCGTGGTGGTAGGTGGCGCGGGGGAGTTCAGGATCGGTCATGGCGACAATCTTGACACAGTCAAGATACATCTCGACAATGCGTCAATCCTGACACCGTAAAGATCACCATGACCCGACGCCTGCTCCAAGCCACCACCGCTGTGATGGCGTTGATCCCGGTCGCCACTGGCGTGCTGACGATGATGGGCATCGACGACCCGATCTACCACACGAGCGGCCTGCCGCGTGATGCCCTGCTCGACGGCAACCTGCGCTTTTTTGGTGGCGTGTGGCTGGCCCTGGGCCTGGCGATGTGGTCGCTGCTGCCCCGCATCGAGCACGAAGGCCGGTTGTTTGCCGTGCTGTGGGGCGCGGTGTTTCTGGGCGGCGTGGGGCGGGCGCTGTCGATGGCCTTCGTCGGACTTCCGCCCGCGCCTTTCATCGGCTTCACGGTGCTGGAACTGGTAGGCGCCCCCGCCTTCATCGCCTGGCAGCGCCACGTGGCTGCGCAATCGGCCGTTCAATGACACCCAAAGGAAATCCTGTGCGAAAGCTCAACTACTGGTACTTGGCCGCAGCAACGCTGTGTTTGTTCATGATGGGGATGCAAATCTTCGTGGGCAGCCCGCAACTGAATGCACCGGTTCAAGAAAGCTCGTTGCCGCCGGGCATTCGGGCGGTTGCAGAGGTGGCCTGGCATTCGGTGACCACCGCCTATGGGCTCATGGTGGTGGCGCTCATTTACCTGTTCATCCAGCCGAACAATGGCGCGCTCGCCAAATACATCGTTGCGCAACTGGTGGCCTTGTCCGCGCTGTTTCTGATTTACAGCGTCACCCGCTTTGGCAACGTCACCAGCCTGTACCTATGGCCTTTTTTCCTGGTCATCGCGGCGACGGTGGGCATGGGTGTGCGCAGCGTGCCTTCATTCAACGAGCCCTGACTGTGGCGGTCCGCTGAACCGGCGGGTGAAACTACTTTGGCCTGCGGGGGCGCTTTGCCTATCGCCCTATCGCTGGGAAGCCGTCAGCAACCCGCTGTGTGCTGTGGCGTGCTGCAGCCAGTCCGTGTCCTGCGCCAGGGCCAGCGCCGCATCCAGCGCCCGCGTGGGCTGCACCTGGCGGTGCGACATGAAACCGATGGGCGTGGTAAGCACTGGCCCGACAAGCGGCAAGGCCTCCAGCCCATCGTGGCCGCGCACGGCATCCACCAACGCGCCGGGCAGCACGCTACACAGGTTGCCCGCCACCACGGAGAGGGCCAGGGTCAGCACCGAATCGGTCTCCATGGCCGGCAGCACCGTGGCGCCCGCACTGCGAAAAGCGCCGTCGACCAGGCTGCGGTTGTGCATCTCGGGCGTGAGCAGGCACAGCGGCTGGGCGGCCGCCTCGGCCCAACCGATGGGCTGGCCGATCTGCAGGCCGCGGCCTTGGAGGCTGTCGGCCCGGCGCAGCAGGAAGTAGTGCTCCACGTACTGCGGCCAAGCCCGCAGCTGGCCGCCGCGTGCCGGCATGCGCTCGGTGTAGCCCAGCGCAAGGTCGAGTGAAATGCTCTCCAGCCCCGCTTCGATGGCCTGCGAACTCATCGACAGCGCCACCGGCACGATACCCGGGTGCCGCGCCTGCAACTGCGCCGCAAACCGCGCCAGGATGGGCATGGCCGTGGGCACAGCGCCCAGGCGCAGCGTGCCGCGTGGGTGGGCGGCGTCGCTGGAGAGGTCCTGCTGCAGCACCTGGTGCTCATGCAGCATGCGCTGGGCCGAGGCCAGCACCCGCTCGCCCTCGGGCGTGAAGCCCTCAAAGCTGCGGCCCCGGCGCACCACCACCACGCCAAACTCCTTTTCCAGCGCGCGCAGCGCGTTGGAGAGCGCAGGCTGCGTGATGTGGCAGGCCTGCGCCGCCCGGCCAAAGTGCCGGTGCTCGTGCAGCGCCACCAGGTAGCGCAGGGACGCGAGCAGATTCATGGCGCAGTGCGGCAGGTCAGGAGGATCAGGTGTTCTTGCTGATCGAGATGGTGGGGAACTTGTTGGAGAAGTCCTTGGCCTGCTGGGCGATCTTCACCGCCACGTCGCGCGCCACCTTCTTGTAGATCTTGGCCACGTCCCCATCCGGGTCGGCCACCACGGTGGGCTTGCCGCTGTCGGCCTGCAGGCGGATGCTCATGTCCAGCGGCAGCGCGCCCAGGTAGTCCATGTTGTATTCGGCTGCCATCTTCTTGCCGCCATCGGCGCCAAAGATGTGTTCCACGTGGCCGCAGTTGCTGCACACGTGGGCTGCCATGTTCTCGACGATGCCCAGGATGGGCACACCCACCTTCTCGAACATCTTGATGCCCTTCTTGGCGTCCAGCAGGGCGATGTCCTGCGGCGTGGTCACGATCACCGCGCCGGTCATGGGCACACGCTGGGATAGGGTGAGCTGGATGTCGCCGGTGCCGGGCGGCATGTCGATGATGAGGTAGTCCAGATCCTTCCAGTTGGTCTGGCGCAGCAGCTGCTCCAGCGCCTGCGTGGCCATGGGGCCGCGCCAGATCATGGCTTCGTCCTGGTCCACCAGGAAGCCGATGGACATGACCTGCACGCCATAGTTCTCCAGCGGCTCCATGGTCTTGCCGTCGTCGCTCTCCGGGCGGCGGTTGATGCCCAGCATCATGGGCTGGCTCGGGCCGTAGATGTCGGCGTCCAGCACGCCCACGCTGGCGCCCTCGGCAGCCAGGGCCAGGGCCAGGTTGGCGGCGGTGGTGCTCTTGCCCACACCGCCCTTGCCCGAGGCCACGGCGATGATGTTCTTGACCTGGGGCAAGAGCTGCACGCCGCGCTGCACGGCGTGGGCGATGACCTTGGTGGTGATGTTGACCGACACGTTCTCGACCCCCGCCACGCCCTTGGCGGCGGCCACCAGGCTGCGGCGCAGCTCGGGCACCAGGCTCTTGGCGGGGTAGCCCAGTTCCACGTCAAAGGCCACATCGCCACCGGTGATCTGCAGGTTGCGCAGGGCGCGGGTGCTGACGAAATCCTTGGCCGTGTGGGGGTCCAGCACGCTGGAAAGTGCGGCCAAAAGGCCCTGTTCGGTGACTGACATGCAAATAGCTCCTGTGGGGCGGGTAGTCTATTCCGAAGGCGCAGGCCCCTTCAGCTGAAGGACAATGCGCTCGCTCTGTCCCTGGCTCTACAGCGGCGGCAACCCGTGAAACCGAACGAAAAGGACCCCCGTGAAATTCAAGATGGCCGAGAAATCCCTGTTTGCCATGCTGCTGCGCTCGCCATGGTGGGTCAGCTTTGTGGTGGTCGGCCTCATCGTCCTGGCCGCAGGTGCGCTGCTGCCCAAGGAATACTTTGCGGTGGGTGCGCTGGCGGGTTTCCCCATCTTTGTGGTCGGCTGCATTGCTGCCTGGAAACAACTGCGCGCCCCCAACCCTGCCAGGGTTGCCGAGATGCTGGAGGCCGTGGGCAGCATGCCCTGGCGCAGCTTTGCCGACACCCTGGCATCCGCCTGGACCCGGGCGGGCTACACCGTGGAGCGGATCAACGGCAACAACGCCGGGGCCGACATGCGCCTGACCCTGGGCGGCAAGACCACGCTGGTGAGCGCCAAGCGCTGGAAGGCTGCCACCCACGGCGTGGAGCCCTTGCGCGAACTGCACGCGGCCATGGTGGCCAGCGATGCCCAGGCGGGCGTCTATGTGGCAGCCCTGGGGCAGGTCAGCGACACCGCCCGGGCGTTTGCTGGCGAACACACCATCGTGGTGCTGCAGGGCGATGCTGTGGCGCAGCTTCTGCTGCGCCAAGGCTAGGTAGCTATGTTTCAAGGCCCGCAGCCCCGCTGAATCACCGCAGTGAAGTCAAAAGGCGACGAGCCGGCCCTCCCTGGGCCACGGTTTCAACCGTCCAGTTCTGCGCACAGGGCGGCAAAAGAAATGGCAGGGTTCAAAGCGCGTGATATCGGCCGGCCAACCACCACATGCGTTGCACCAGCCTCGATGACCTGCGCTGCGGTGGTGAAGCGGGCGTGGTCGCCTTTGGCAAACTCCAACGGCTGTATGCCGGGCGTGACGATCAGCATCTCCTGCGGCAATGTGTTGCGCAGGAGCCTGGCTTCCAGTGGCGATGCGACTACGCCATGGCAGCCTGCTGCTTGGGCAAGGAGCGCAAGGCGCAGCACCTGTTCTGGCACTGTCGATACCACGCCCACTTCGCGCAGCGCCTCGTCGTCCATACTGGTGATGACGGTCAGTGCGAGCACTTTGAGCCCGGGGAAGTGCGCCGCAGACGCCACGGCAGCTTCCAGCACCGCAGATCCTGCCGAAGCATGAACCGTCACCAGGGAAACGCCCAACTCCCCGGTCGCAGCAACGGCGGCAGCCACCGAGCTTGGGATTTCAAACAGCTTGAGGTCCAAAAAAACCCGCTTCCCGGCGTCCACCAGCTCGCGGACAAAGGAAGGGCCTGCCGCCGTGAGCAACTGCAAGCCCACCTTGTAGAAAGACGCGGCGGGGCCCAGCTTCCGGACTAGGTCGGCTGCGGACGCAGCCGCAGGGAAATCAAGCGAAACGATGATGCGCTGGTTCAATCCGCCCCCAAAAAAGATCTTCATGAGCATGCCACAGGCACCGCGCAGGCAACCCGTGCCCCACCCGCGCTGCAATCGAGGAAGCCCGACACAGGCTCGTCCCCAACCCTTCGGTGGGGGTTTGCAAGATTGAAGCCCCTCGGCAACGGCGAGATCTCCGGCCTCCTCCATGCGGGTTTTCCCACATAAAACGCTCGCGGCCGCCCCCCGACACTTGGGGCACCACCCAGCAAACACCCATGCCGCCCTCAGCCCCTTCCGATACCCCTGCCTCCCACCGCCCCCCTACCGGCCTGCTGCTCACCGGCGGTGGCGCCCGTGCCGCCTACCAGGTGGGCGTGCTGGAGGCCATTGCCGACATCCGCCACGCCTGCGGAGAAGGCGGCGGGCCCAACCCGTTCCCCATCATCACGGGCACTTCCGCCGGCGCCATCAACGCGGCGGCACTGGCCTGCGGGGCCGACAATTTCGACCGCGCGGTGCGCCGCATTGCCCGCGTGTGGCGCCAGTTCCACGCCAGCCAGGTCTATGGCGCCGACTCGCTCAGCGTGATGCGCAGCGGCGCGCGCTGGCTCACGCTGGTGTCGATGGGCTGGGCACTGGCGCGCTGGCGGCGCATGCGACCGCGCTCGCTGCTGGACAACTCGCCGCTGGAGAAACTGCTCGTCAAGATGGTGCCGCTGGTGCGCCTGCCGGGGCTCATCCGCAAGGGCCACCTCACGGCGCTGGCCGTGACGGCGTCGAGCTACAGCTCGGGCGAACATGTCACTTTTTTTGAAGCCGCCACGCCCGTCAAGCCCTGGGTGCGCTCGCAACGCAAGGCCGCCAGCGACCGGATCACGCACGAGCACCTGCTCGCGTCCTCGGCCATTCCGTTCATTTTTCCGGCCAAGGCCATCGAGGTGGATGACCACATCGAGTATTTTGGTGACGGTTCCATGCGCCAGTCGGCGCCCATTGCCCCTGCGATCCATCTGGGGGCAGAGCGAATTCTGGTGATCGGCGCGGGCCGCATGCACGAGCCCAAGGGCGATGCCGCCGCCAATCCCACGGCCACCTACCCCACGCTGGCGCAGATTGCGGGGCACGCGCTGTCCAACATCTTTCTGGACGCGCTGGCGGTGGACGTGGAGCGCGTGCAGCGCATCAACCAGACCCTGTCGCTCATCCCCGAGGAAAAACGCCTGCACAGCGCGCTGCGCCCCATCGAGCTGCTGGTGATTGCCCCCTCGCAACGGCTCGATGCCGTGGCAGCACGCCATGTGGGCGACCTGCCTGGGCCCGTGCGCGCCATGCTGGGCGCGTTGGGCGTGACCTCCAACATGGCCGACGTGCGCGGCGCCGCACTGGCCAGCTACCTGCTGTTCGAGTCGGGCTACACGAAGGAGCTGATGGCCCTGGGCCGGGCCGACACCTTGGCCATGCGGGCCGAGGTGTGCCGGTTCTTCGGCTGGACGGATACCGGCGCCGAGGTGCAGATGAGGGAGCATTCGTGACACCCCCCTGGGTCGCCTCGCGCCTTGCAGGCAGCGCGCCATACCGTGGCAGCGGCGACCAAGAGACCGCTACTGTCCCTTGAGTACATCCTTGGGCAACCAGCCCAGGCCATGCGCGTGCAGGCTCTGCACATACAGCCGGTCCGCCGTTTCGGTGATCGCCGTGGTCTCGGGGTAAGCGCCGCTCGGGTCCTGCAGGTCGGCCACCACCTTGCCGTCGTCGGTGAACGCGATCACATGGCCGTAGGGCTTGGGGATGGGCCACAGCGCGCGCGGCAGGCGCAGCGTCAGGCTGCGCAGCCAGGGCTTCCCGGCCATGTTGTCGATGGCGGCGCCGCGCGGCTTGGCAAAGCCCAGCCAGATGCGGCCGTCCATGCCACGCATCAGGTTGTCGGGGTAGCCGGGCAGGTTGTCCAGCAGCACGCGGGCCTGGGGCGTGGGCTGACTGCCGGCGGGGGCCTTGACCTTGGCATCGGCCTCGCTGATGTCGAGGTCGTTCGCGTCCACCGCGATCTTCCACACGCGGTATTTGCCGGTTTCGTTGACGAACAGGGCTTTTTCATCCTGGCTCAGCGCCACGCCATTGGCAAAGCTGATGCCCCGGGCTACCACGCGTGTGGTGCGGGTGGCGGGGTCGTATTCGATCACCCGGCCCGTGCTGGCCTGCTCCAGGATGTCGAGCACGCTGGCTTCAAAGGTACCGCCCCAGTCCTTGGGGGCAAAGCGCGTGGAGGCGTCGCTCAGGTACATCTTGCCGCTCTGGGCCACCACCACCGCATCGGCATAGCGGATAGGGTCGTTGCCCACCTTGTCGGCCAGCACGGTGACCTTGCCATCGGGCGCAATGGACAACAGGCCCTTGACCGCATCGGCGGCAATCAGGTTGCCTGCTGCATCAAAGTCAAAGCCCAGCACCCGCCCGCCGGTGTTGGCAAACACCTCCTGGCCCGAGCCATCGGCATTCATGCGCAGGATATTGCCGCTGAGCACCGTGGTGTAGAGCTTGCCGTCCTTGCCAAAAGCGATGTGCTCGGGCCCCACCTCGCCCTTGAGGGCGATCATCTGCAGCTTGGCCAGGCGCTGGTTGGGTGCGTGCACACCCTGGTAGCCCGGCGCGGCAGGCGCGCTCCAGACCACCGGCTGGATGGGCACCGGCCACGCCGCCAGGTAGGCGGCCACCGCCAACACAGCGCCGCCAACGCCCCACCCCACCCGTTTCGCCCATGTTCTGGCCATTTGTGATCTCCTCGTTGCATGTTGGAATGCGAGGCATTGTGGCGCCATCGGTGGCCTGCGCGCACGCCCTGATTGGCACCTGGGCGACCCGACCGGGCCCACGCAGCGGCCGCAGCGGTCAAGGACACCGCCGACCGCCTAAAATCACGGGTTCCGCCTGAGAAAGCCGCTTTTCATGACGTCATCCGCCCGCAAACTCTTCGTTACCACCGCCCTGCCGTATGCCAACGGCAACTTCCACATCGGCCACATCATGGAATACATCCAGGCCGACATCTGGGTGCGGTACCAGCGAATGCAGGGCCACGCGGTGAACTTCGTGGGCGCGGACGACACCCACGGCGCGCCGATCATGATTGCCGCCGAAAAAGCAGGCAAGACGCCCCAGCAATTCGTGGCCGACATCGCCGCCGGCCGCAAGCAGTACCTTGATGGTTTTCACATCAGCTTTGACAACTGGCACAGCACCGATGCGCCCGAAAACCACGACCTGGCCCGCCAGATCTACCGCGACCTGCGCGACCGCGCGGATGGCTCGCTGATCGAGGTGCGCACCATCGAGCAGTTCTTCGACCCCGAGAAGAACATGTTCCTGCCCGACCGCTACATCAAGGGCGAGTGCCCCAAGTGCCACGCCAAGGACCAGTACGGCGACAACTGCGAGGTGTGTGGCTCGGTCTATGCACCCACCGACCTCATCAACCCGTTCTCGGCCCTGTCCGGCGCCAAGCCCGAGCTGAAGAACTCCGAGCATTTCTTCTTCAAGCTGTCGGACCCGCGCTGCGTGGAGTTTCTGGAGAAGTGGACGCAGGACGGCAAGCTCCAGCCCGAGGTGGCCAACAAGATCAAGGAATGGTTCACCGTCCGCACCAACCCCGACGGCACACAAAGCGAAGGCCTGGGCGACTGGGACATCAGCCGCGACGCACCCTACTTCGGCATCGAGATCCCCGATGCACCGGGCAAATACTTCTACGTGTGGCTCGACGCGCCCGTGGGCTATCTGGCCTCGCTCAAGAATTGGTTCGACAAGGGCGGGCCGAAGGCGAAGCACGGCGACACGCGCAGCTTTGACGAATACATGGCCGCCGCCGACACCGAGCAGTACCACTTCATCGGCAAGGACATCGTCACGTTCCACACGCTGTTCTGGCCCGCGATGCTGCATTTCAGCGGCCGCAAAACGCCCAACAACGTGTTCGTGCACGGCTTTTTGACCGTGAACAACGGCGAGAAGATGAGCAAGAGCCGTGGCACCGGCCTGGACCCGCTCAAGTACCTGAGTCTGGGGATGAACGCCGAGTGGCTGCGCTACTACCTGGCCACAAAGTTGTCTGCCCGCAATGAAGACATTGACTTCAATGCCGAAGACTTCATGGCGCGCGTGAATAGCGACCTCATTGGCAAATACGTCAACATTGCGAGTCGATGTGTCACGCTTCTTCAGAAGAACTTCAACGGCGAAGTAGGTACTGTGGACCTCAGCGCCATTGAATTACAAGCATCGCCAACAGATCACCCTGTTGTCCTTACAGACCAACGGATTAGCGCCCAATGGCTAGGTAAGCTCGTAACGCACTACTACGAGCAGCGCGAATACGGACGCGCCATTCGGCTGATCATGGCTTTCGCCGACGAAGTGAATCGGTACATTGCAAATGAGAAGCCTTGGGATTTGGCCAAGCCAGCAGGGGATAGAGATCGCTTGCATCAAGTGCTCTCAAACTCGTTGAATGCCTTTGCTGCTATCACGCGCTGTCTCGCGCCGGTGCTACCGGCCACTGCCCAATCGGTCTCCAAACTCTTTGGTGAAAACAATGACATTGCGCAGAACGTCCTCCATGTATGCCTACAGCCAGGTGAGCGGATCGGCGCCTACCAGCACCTGATGCAGCGCGTCACCCCCGAGCAGCTTGAGGCCTTGTTTGAGGCACCAGCGCAGGCGGAACAAGCGCCAGCAGCTACTGAAACCATAGCAGCACCCGGTGGTGAAGAACTGGCCCCCACCATCACCATCGACGACTTCACCAAGATCGACCTGCGCATTGCGCTGATCGTGAACTGCGAAGCCGTGGAGGGATCGACCAAGCTGCTGCGCCTGACGCTGGACGTGGGCGAAGGCCGCACGCGCAACGTCTTCAGCGGCATCGCCAGCGCTTACAAGCCCGAAGACCTGATCGGCAAACACACGGTGATGGTGGCCAACCTGGCCCCGCGCAAGATGAAGTTTGGCGTGAGTGAAGGCATGGTCCTGGCCGCCAGCCATGGCGACGAAAAAGCCAACCCCGGCATCTACGTGCTCAACCCCTGGCCCGGCGCCACGCCCGGCATGCGCGTGCGGTAAAGCGCGCAGACCCAGCAGATCGGGCGGCGCCCAAGGGCACTCAGGGGCGCTGGGGCCGCCACACCACCAGGCAATGAAGGAAGGGGCAGGACATCCACCAGCCCCGCTCCTCAAAGCGTCAGTACAGGTACACCGCGCCCGCGTTGGTTCTGCTTTCGTCGATCTGGTTGCCACCAACTCCGTTCGACCCGCCGTCTTCCGTCGATGCACCCACGGCCAGCGTGGTGCCGTCACCGGATATCGCGACGCGGCCGCCGAACCGGTCCCCGGCGCCGGTGTTGGGGGCCTTCAGGTAGGTTTGCTGCGCCCAGGAGCCGGCGCTGCGGCGAAACACCAGCACAGCGCCTGCATCGACTGCCGCGATGTCGGCCTGGTCTCCATTGAATCCGCGCGCACTGCTGTTGTCCCGGTACGACGGCACCACCAGCGTGTTGCCGTCGCTGGACATGGCCAGGTTGTTCCCGAAACGGTGGGGCGCGCGGGTATTGGAGGCCTTCAAATAGGCCTGTGCCTGCCAGGCGCCGCCTGCACGGATGAACACGAACACCGCTCCCGAGTTGGTGGCCAGCGTGTTGCTCGCGGGGGGCACCACGAAAACGCCAGTGTGGTTGCTGCTGTCTCCGTCCATTCCCACGGCCAGCGTATTGCCGTCGCCCGACAGCTGGACCGCCACGCCGAAGCGGTCCTGCGCCAGGGGTTGCGGAGCCTTCAGGTAGGCCTGCTGCGACCACGTTCCCGCGTTGCGCTCGAACACGTAGGCCGCTCCGGCATTGGCCAGCGTGTCGTCCGCCGGATTGCTTGCGAAGGCGCTGCGCTCAAAGAAGGCCCCCACCGCCAAGGTGTCGCCCGACCCGGACACACTGAGGTAGATCCCGAAGAAATCTCCCGCCCCCGCGTTGGAGGCCTTGAGGTAGCCTTGCTGTGCCCAGCTGGTGCCTGTGCGGGTAAAAACATAGGCTGCCCCAGACGCGGAATAGGCGGCGTTGCCGTGCACTCCGCTCAAGTCGCCATCCTCGTTGTAGGCGCCAACCGCCAAGGTGTTGCCGTCGTTCGAGAGGGCGACGAATGAACCGAAAAGATCGTCCGCATCCGCGTTGTTCGCCTTGATGAAGGCCTGCTGCGACCAGGATGCACCCGTGCGGGCATACACATAGACGGCACCTGAGTTGCTGGCCAGGTTGTTGGTCGCCGGCATCGTCGAAAACGTGCCCTTCTGATCGCCGCTTTCGCCGTCCGCGCCGATGGCCAGCGTATTGCCGTCGGCAGACAAGGCCAGGGCGTTTCCAAAATAGTCGTTGGCCTCGCCATTGGGGGCCGCAATGCGCGCCTGCTGCGACCACGTGGCGCCGCTCTTCGTGAAAACGTACACGGCGCCGGTGTTGCCGCCCTCGCCATAGGCCCCCACGGCCAGCGTGGTGCCGTTGCCGGACAAGGCCACACGGTTTCCGAACCGACCTTCGACCGTGGTGGTGGAAGCCTTGAAGTAGCCAACGGCACGCACCATGTCCACAGCCACGGAGGCCGATGGGGCACTGCACCCACCCGCGTTGCAGGCGCGCACCGTGTACGTGGCATTCAGCCGCTCGTGCAACAGCCCCCGTATGGCGTAGGTCAGCCCGGTGGTAGCCGTCGAGCCGATCTGCGCGGATGCCAGCGGGCCCGGGCCGTCCGGGTCTTCGTACACCGTGTAGCTGGTGGCGCCGGGCGCCGAGGTCCAGGAAAAGACCAGTGCCTTCGTCCCATAGGCAATGCCCAGGCCACCCGGCGTGGGGGGCGCCGGCACAGGTGGGGGCGGAGGTGGCGGAGGGGGAGGCGAAGATACCGTGCGGCAAAGCACCCGCACCTGGGTCACTGGCGCCACCACGACCCCGGCGGCAGCATCCACCGTGCAAACCTGGTCCGCTGGCTGTTCGCGCACCGTCACGGCGTAGGGGCTGCCGTGGGACAGCGGAGATGCAAAACTGAAAACGCCATTGGCTGCCACCAACAGGTCCGCGGCGCCGTTGAGCCGCAAGGTCACGACGCCAAGCAACCCCGTGATCGATCCGCCGACGGTGTAGGTATGGGTGGTGCAGACCACCAGGATATTGGTGACCGGGCCTGCCACCACGCCCGAGCCGTTTTCCACAACGCAGGTCTGCCCGGCGGGCTGGGTCCGCACAACGATGTGATAAGCCTCGCCCTGCGAAATGCTGGTGGCATAGCTGCCGCTGGCCGTGATGGTCAGGTCCGCTCCCGTGCCATTGGCCAGGATGAGCGTGCCGACCAGCCCCGTCACGGTGCCGCCCACGGAATGTTGCGCCACGGGTGGCGGTGGTGGGGGCGCAACGGGGTCTTCGCCACCGCCACACGCCATCAGGACTCCACTCACCACCGGAAGGAACAGCCTTGCCGCCCCGGCAAGCCTTGCCCACAGCGCCTCGGCTCTGGCAGAAAAAGTTCGATACATCAGGGGTTCTCCGGGCACGTGAACGGGGTGGGCGCTTCACCCCCTCAGAAAGCGCGGGCGAATCCGGCTCCCGTGGTGCAGGTTCAGGCGGGGTGACAGGGACTCTAGTGCGGGTGGACGTGCCAACGCACCCCCACTGAAGCAGGGTTGACAGATGGAATTGAATCGACCACCGGGGTTTCGCGGGGGCTCAAAACCCCGGGGACCCGTTCACGATCTGAGGCAGGCAGCCGCCGCGCTGGCGGCCCTCGCCCTCAATGGCCCACGTAACGCCCTGGCCGGTGGCTGATCCACAAGAACCCGCTCATCACCAGCACGGCCAGCACCGAATACGCCACGCGGTCCACCGGCACCACAAACAGCGCCAGCAGCACCACGGTGCCATCGATCATCATCTGCACCTTGCCCGCGCGCATGCCGTAGCGGGCCTGCAGGTACAGCGACACCACCGTAGCCCCACCCAGGCTGGAGCGGTGGCGCGCCAGAAACAGGCAGCCCGTGCCCAGCAGCAGCCCGCCCAGCAACGAGGCGAACAGCGGGTTCAGGTAGTCCACATGCATCACGTGCGGGAACAACTCGGTCAGCAGCGACAGCAGGCCCACGCAAACAAAGGTCTTGATCGTGAACTCGCGCCCCATGCGCGTCCAGGCAAACCAGTAGAACGGCAGGTTGACCACAAAAAACAGCTTGCCGAACGAGACGCCGGTGACGTAGTGCAGCAAGAATGCCGCGCCCGCCGTGCCGCCCACCAGCAGCCCCGCCTGGTTGAACAGCATGAGCGCCATGGCGACAAACAGCGTGCCGGCAAACAGCGCCTGCACATCCTCGAACGCGCCGTGGCGCAGGGTGGTGGCATCGGCGGCGGCGTTGGGCTCTGCAGCGGGGACGGGGGTGTCGGTCATGGTGTGGGGGTCGGGCAATCGTCCAATCAAGCCGCACAAGGCGGGGGCCGGGAAGGCAATCCAAGATCAGCAAGCAATATGCCAGGGAGCGCGGGCGCCGCCCCTGCCTAGCAGCATGTTGGCGGGTAAATTTCTAAGCTTTTTTAGCCTCCATCGCTTATTGGTATTCGTTAGTTTGCTATCTATTTTGCACATCCATCGACATCCAAGCCGCCCGGCGCGGCCCCCGGGAGCGGGCGCATTCGGCACGCAATGTGCTTGGTCTGCGCACAGATTCCGCCCCATTGCACTCCGCACCCGGCTCACTACACTGAAGTCTGCCTCGCACTGATCCGGTTGTGGCTGCATCCCGGCGGTGCCGATGCCCTGGGCCGCCGCAGAGCCCCCGACAAGAAAGTGCCCGCCACCATGCAGTTTTCACTCGCCTTCCACCCCCGCTTGCTCGATGCGCTGCGCGGCTACGACAAGGGCCGATGGCTGGCCGATGTGGGCGCGGGGGTGACGGTGGGCATCGTGGCGCTGCCGCTGGCCATGGCGTTTGCGATTGCCAGCGGGCTCAAGCCCGAAGCAGGGTTGTGGACGGCGATCATCGCGGGCTTTCTGATCTCGGCCCTGGGGGGCACCAACGCGCAGATTGGCGGGCCGGCGGGGGCGTTCATCGTCATCGTCTACGGCATCGTTGAGCGCTATGGCGTGGCCAATTTGCTGATCTCCACGGCCTGCGCGGGCGTGCTGCTGGTGCTGCTGGGGCTCTTCAGGCTGGGCACGCTGGTGCGTTTTGTGCCGGTGAGCATCGTGATCGGCTTTACCAACGGCATCGCGGTGTTGATTGCGCTGTCGCAGGTGAAGGACTGGCTGGGGCTGTCGATTGACCGCATGCCGGGCAATTTTTTCTCGCAGGTCGGCACGGTGGCGCAGCACCTCGACAGCTTCAACCCCTATGCGTTTGGGCTGGGCGCAGCCTGTGTGGCCGGGCTGTTCCTGTGGCCCAAACTGATGATGAAAGGCTCGCCGATGATGCAGGTGCTGGAGCGGCACACCGTGCGCAGCTTTGCGCGCGTGCCTGCGCCGGTGGTGGCCCTCGTCACGCTGAGCCTGCTGGCCTGGAGCATGGAGTTTCCGGTGGAGACGATTGGCTCGCGGTTTGGCGGCATTCCACAGGCGCTGCCGGTGTTCGAACTGCCCGATTTTTCGTGGGAGACGGTGCGGCTGCTGGTCACGCCCACACTCACCATCGCGCTGCTGGGCGCCATCGAATCGCTGCTGTGCGCCCGCGTGGCCGACCAGCTGGCCACCGATCCGCACCACAAGAAACACGACCCCAATCAGGAACTGGTGGCCCAGGGCCTGGCCAACCTGGTGGTGCCTTTTTTTGGCGGCATGCCCGCTACGGGCACCATTGCACGCACGGTGACCAACATCCGCTCGGGCGCCACATCGCCCATTGCAGGCATGGTGCACGCCGCCACGCTGGCGGTGATCGTGCTGGTGGCCGCGCCGCTGGCACTGCACATTCCACTGGCGGTGCTGGCGGGCATCCTGCTGTATGTGGCCTGGAACATGGGGGAGTGGCACGAGTTCGTGCGCCTCAAGCACTTCAGCAACCACTACCGGCTGCTCATGCTGGGCACGTTTTTCCTCACGGTGGTGTTCGACCTCACGGTGGCGGTGGAGGTGGGCCTGTTCATGGCCTGCGCGCTGTTTGTGCGGCGCATGAGCGGGCTCTTTCGTGTGGTGCGCCAGCCGGAGGTCCAAGGCAGTTTCCCCCAGGAGCGCCCAGTGGCCACCTGGCGCCTGCACGGCGCGCTGTTCTTCGGTGCCGCCGCCAAGATCGACCCCATCCTCCAGGCCGTGGAGACCGGCCCGCCGGGCATGGACGTGGTGCTGGACGCAAGCGAACTGGTGGCGCTGGACACCACGGGGCTCGACGCTCTGGCCCAGATCCTCAAGGCGGTGGCCGCACGCGGCGGGCGGCTGCGCCTGGTGCACCTGCACGAGCAGCCGCGCTCGCTGATCGAGCGTTCGGGCTTTGCCGCCCGGCTGGCGGCGCAGGGGCTGGAAGACCTGCCGGTGTGATCGTCTGCGGCGCTACTTGCCGCCCTTGAACTCCGGCGCATCCAGGTCCGCGCCCGTCTGGGTGCGCAGCACCACCTGGTCGGGCCCGTAGACCACGGTGAACACCTTGGCCTGGTTCGGCGCCTCCAGGTAGCGCCAGTCGGCGTGGGTTTCCCGCTTCAATTCGTAGGGCGTGACCTTGGCGGGCTTGCCCAGCAGGCGGCGCACCTCGTCCATGCGCGTGCCGGGCACCACGCGCGCAAAGTTCTCGGGGGTGAGCACCTGGCGCAGCGCCGTCATGCGGCCGTCGCCGCCGATGGTGATCATGTAGTTGACCTGGCCTGCAGGCTGGCGGTTGTACTCCAAGGTGCGGGCACCGCCGGCTTCGTCCCACACGTTTTCGGGGGCGCCAAAGCGGTCTCGCACATCGGCCTCGGTAGAGACGCCGGGCTGCAGTTCGCTGATGCGCTGCGGGTCGCAGGCGGTGAGCGCCAGCAGGGAAAAGGCGGCGGCGGCCAAGGCAGCGGCGCGATATATCAAGGGCATAAGTCGGTCCCGGTAAAATCCGTGGCAAAGAGGTTAACAGTCCATGTCCATTTTCCGCCGCCCCGACTACCAGTCCGACACCACCCAGTTCATCAACCAGCTCAAGGCCAGCCGCCCCGAGCTGGACCAACAGCAGCAAGCAGGCCGCGCTTTGCTGTGGGACAAGAACGTGGACCGCAAGGTCTGGGGCGAATACCGCGACGGCCAGGTGCCCCAGAAGCCCTACGTCTACCAGACGAACGCTGAATAAGCATCCAATTGGCCTCCAGCGCTTAGCCATCAAGCGCTGATAGCTCACTTTTCAATAGCATTCATGACCACCGCGAACGCAGCGGCCCATTCGCCCAGCGCGCCCGTGCTGGATGCGGCGGGCATGCCCGTGGTGGTCGATCAGGTGGCGCTGGCGCGCCTGTATGGCGAGCCGCTGTTTGCGCTGCCGCAGGACCTTTACATCCCGCCCGATGCGCTCGAAGTCTTCCTCGAAGCCTTTGAAGGCCCGCTCGATCTGCTGCTGTACCTGATCCGCAAGCAGAACTTCAACATCCTCGACATCCCCATGGTGGGAGTCACCAAGCAGTACCTGGCGTATGTGGACGAGATCCGCAGCCGCAACCTGGAGCTGGCGGCCGAGTACCTACTGATGGCGGCGATGCTGATCGAGATCAAGTCGCGCATGCTGCTGCCGCCCAAAAAGCAGGCTGAAGGCGAAGAGCCCGAAGACCCGCGCGCCGAGCTGGTGCGCCGCCTGCTCGAATACGAGCAGATGAAGATGGCCGCAGCCCGCCTGGGGCAGATGCCGCAGTACGGCCGCGACTTCCTGAAAGCCCAGGTCTACATCGAGCAAAGCCTGCAGCCACGCTTTCCGGACGTGCATGTGGTGGAGCTGCAGGACGCCTGGCGCGACATCCTGAAACGCGCCAAGCTGGTACAGCACCACCGGATCACGCGCGAGGAACTGAGCGTGCGCGAATACATGAGCATGGTGCTCAAGACGCTGCAAGGCCGCCGTTTTGTGGAGTTTGAAGAACTCTTCGAGCCTGAAAAAGGCAGCACCGTGCTGGTGGTGACCTTCATTGCGCTGCTGGAGCTGGCCAAAGAGACGTTGATCGAGATCACACAGGCCGAGGCCTTCGCACCCATCTACGTGCGCCTCGCCTACACGCCGGCCTAGGCTGGCCCCACTGTTCACCGCCCTGGCCGGTGGCCGTGGCGCTACTCCCATTCCTCACCCGCAAGCCATGGCATCCCACGACTTCGACGTTCTCATCGTAGGCAGCGGCCTCGCTGGCCTCTCGGCGGCCCTGCACCTGGCGCCCACGCACCGCGTGGCGGTCATCACCAAACGCACGCTGCAGGATGGCTCCAGCGGCTGGGCCCAGGGCGGCATTGCCGCCGTGCTGGCCGATGACGACAGCTTTGCCGCCCACATTGAAGACACGCTGGTGGCGGGCGCGGGCCTGTGCGACCTGGCCACCACACGCTTCGTGGTGGAAAACGCACCCGCCTCGATCGCCTGGCTGCGCGAGCTGGGCGTGCCCTTCACGCTCGAAGGCGACCAGCTGCACCTGACCCGCGAAGGCGGGCACAGCGCGCGCCGCATTGCCCATGTGACCGACGCCACCGGCGCGGCCGTGCAGCGCACGCTGATCGATGTGGTGCGCGCCACGCCCGGCATCACGCTGTTCGAGCAACACACGCTGGTGGACCTGATCACCACCCGCAAGCTAGGCTTGCCCGGTAACCGCTGCCTGGGCCTGTACGCGCTCGACAGCGACACCGACGAAGTCGTCACCTTCCGCGCGCCGCAAACCATCCTGGCCACGGGCGGCGCGGGCAAGGTGTACCTGTACACCACCAACCCCGACACCGCCACGGGCGACGGCATTGCCGCCGCGTGGCGCGCAGGCTGCCGCGTGGCCAACATGGAGTTCATCCAGTTCCACCCCACAGGCCTGTACCACCCACACGAAAAGTCCTTCCTCATCAGCGAGGCCGTGCGGGGCGAGGGTGGCAAGCTGCTGTTGCCCCCCTCAGCCGGCGGCACGCGCTTCATGCTCGACCACGACCCGCGCGCCGAACTGGCCCCGCGCGACGTGGTGGCCCGAGCCATCGACTTCGAGATGAAAAAGCACGGCCTGGACTGCGTGCACCTCGACATCTCGCACCAGAGCCCCGCGTTTTTGCAGGAACACTTTCCGAACATCCTGGCCCACTGCGCCGCGCTGGGCATCGACATCACCAAAGAGCCCATCCCCGTGGTGCCCACGGCCCACTTCACTTGCGGTGGTGTGCTGACCGACCTGGCCGGCCGCACCGACCTGCCCGGCCTGTACGCCGTGGGCGAAGTGGCCTGCACCGGCCTGCACGGCGCCAACCGGCTGGCCAGCAACTCGCTGCTCGAATGCATGGTGTTCGCGCGCGCCGCCGCGCAGGCCATTGCCGCAGCACCCACCGCCACGCTGCCCGCTGTGCCCGCGTGGGACGACAGCCGCGTGCAGGACGCCGACGAGTCCGTCGTCATCTCGCACAACTGGGACGAGCTGCGCCGCTTCATGTGGGACTACGTGGGCATCGTGCGCACCAACAAGCGCCTGGAGCGCGCCGCCCACCGCATTGCCATGCTGCAGGGCGAGATCCAGGAGTTCTACGCCCACTTCCACGTCACGCGCGACCTGCTGGAGCTGCGCAATCTGGTGCAGGTGGCCGACCTGATCGTGAAAAGCGCCCAGCTGCGCCGCGAAAGCCGGGGCCTGCACTACAGCCGCGACTATCCCGAGGTCGCAGCCCCAGCCGCCCCCACCATCCTCGTCCCTCCGGTGAAATGAAACACCCCCTGAGTCGCTTCGCGCCTTCCCCCTCAAGGGGGACGACACCCTCACTGCGGGGCGGCCCTTGCTCGGTGTCCCTCGCCCTGGCCGCGCCAGTTGTATGGGCCGATGCCTCAGCACACCACGCGCAAGGACATTCATGACCTATAGCGTCAAAGAAATTTTCTACACCCTGCAAGGCGAAGGCGGCCAGGCGGGCAGCCCGGCCGTGTTCTGCCGCTTTGCAGGCTGCAACCTCTGGACGGGCCGCGAGCAGGACCGCGCGCAGGCCATCTGCCAGTTCTGCGACACTGACTTTGTGGGCACCGACGGCACGCTGGGTGGCAAGTTCGAGACGGCCACGGAACTGGCAGAGCTGATCGCCGCCCAATGGCCTGCAGGCGCGGGCCACCGCCTGGTGGTGCTGACCGGCGGCGAGCCCCTCCTGCAGGTCGATACGGCGCTCATCGACGCACTGCACGCGCAGCAATTCCGCATCGCTGTGGAAAGCAATGGCACCGTGGCCGCGCCCGAGGGCATCGACTGGCTGTGCATCAGCCCCAAGGCCGGCGCGCCGTGGGTTCAGCGCAGCGGGCAGGAGCTGAAACTTGTGTGGCCCCAGCCGGGGTTTGACCTGCAGGCATTGGAACAAGACACGCAGTTTGCCCACCGCTTTCTCCAACCCATGGATGGCCTGCTGCAGCGCCAGAACACCGCCACCTGCATTGATGCCTGCATGGCCAACCCCGCGTGGCGCCTGAGCCTGCAGACCCACAAGCTCACCGGCATCCGGTGAGCGGTTTTCTTTTTGGTTCCCGTATGTTGTTCACCATCTCCCAGCGGTTCTTCTTCGACGCCGCCCACACCCTGCGCCGTGAGATCGAGGCCGAAGGCAGCCGCCGCGTGCACGGCCACACCTACCACGCCGAGGTCTCGCTCAGTGGACCACTCGACCCCGCTACCGGCATGGTGCTGGACCTGGGCCTGCTGCGCCGGGGCCTGGAGGTGGTGCGCGGGCAGCTTGACCACCACATGCTGGACGACGTGCCGGGCCTGGCCACACCCACGCTCGAGAACCTGTGCGTCTTCATCGCCCAGGCCCTGCCTTCCGAACTTCGCCCCCGCGTGAGCCGCGTGCGCGTGTGGCGCGAAGCACTGGGCGACAGCTGCGTGCTCGATTTTTCTGTCCATTGACCCTGCCGCCCGCCCCGCGTGCCTTCAAGCGCTGGCGCTGTCTGCCGTCACCCTTTCAACGTCTTCATCGCAAGGAAGTCCGATGTTCCGCACCCTGCTCAAATCCAAGATCCATCGCGTCGCCGTGACCCAGTGCGAGCTGCATTACGAGGGCTCCTGCGCCATCGACGAAGACCTGCTCGATGCGGCCAACATCGCCGAAAACGAGCAGATCCACATCTGGAACATCAACAACGGCGAGCGTTTCGTCACCTACGCCATCAAGGGCCAGCGCGGCAGCGGGATGATCTCGGTGAACGGCTCGGCCGCGCGCCGCGCATCCGCAGGCGACCTGATCATCATCGCGGCCTTCGCCCAGGTGCATGAGGACCAGGTGCCCACCCACCAGCCCCAGCTGGTGTTTGTGGACGACCACAACCGCCAGACCGAACTGCGCCACGCCGTGCCTACCCAAGTGGTCTGAACATGCAGCCTACGCACGACGGGCTCGTGGCCCGCAGCCTCGCCAGCGTCTGGCACCCCTGCACGCAGATGAAGCGGCACGAGGCCCAGCCCCCCGTGGCTATCGCCCGCGCGCAGGGCCCGTGGCTCTATGGCACCGACGGCCAGCGCTACCTGGACGGCATCAGCTCCTGGTGGGTCAACCTGTTTGGCCACAGCCACCCTCACCTCCAGGCCGCGCTGGTGGACCAGCTGGGCAAGCTCGACCACGTGATGCTGGCAGGCTTCACACACGCGCCGGTGGTGGAGCTGTCGGAGCGCCTGGTTGCACTCACCGGCCTGGGCCATGCGTTCTACGGCAGCGACGGAGCAGCCGCCACCGAGATCGCGCTGAAGATGAGCGCGCACTACTGGCGCAACAGGGGCCTGCCCGCCAAGAGCCGCTTCGTGGGCCTGGCAGGCGGCTACCACGGCGAGACCGTGGGCGCGCTGGCCGTGACCGACATCGCGATCTTCCGCGAGGCCTATGCGCCACTGGTGCGTTTGGCGGACACGGTGCCCAGCCCTGATGCACGCGGCGCCGCTGCCGGCGAGAACGCTGACGATGTGGCGCGGCGCGCCATTGCCGCGCTGGAAATCTGGCTGGCCGAGCACCACGAAACCACGGCCGCACTCATCGTCGAACCGCTGGTGCAGTGCGCCGCCGGCATGGCGATGCACAGCCCCGAATACCTGCGCCTGGCGCGCGCGCTGTGCAGCCGCTACGAGGTGCACCTGGTGGTGGACGAGATCGCCGTCGGCTTTGGCCGCACCGGCACGATGTTCGCGCACCAGCAGGCGGGCATCCGGCCGGATTTCATTTGTCTGTCCAAAGGACTCACGGGCGGCACGCTGCCCCTGTCGGCCGTGCTGACCACCGATGGGGTGTACGCCGCGTTCTACGACGACGATGTGGCGCGGGGCTTTCTGCATTCGCACTCGTACACCGGCAACCCGCTGGCCTGCCGCGCGGCGCTGGCCACGCTGGAACTGTTCGACGAACTCGATGCCCTGAACGCCAACGCGACCCTGGCCCTGCGCCTCGACGCCGCCTGTGCGCCTCTCACCCACCATCCGCGCGTGCGCCATGCGCGCCGTCTGGGGATGATCTGGGCCTGGGACATTGATACGGCAGCCCCCGACTTTGCACGCCGCTACCACCAGCACGCCATGGCGCGTGGGCTGGTGCTGCGGCCTATTGGAAATACGTTGTATGCCATGCCACCCTATGCGCTGGATGAAGAGGCCGTGCAGTGCCTTGCCAGCGGTGCGCTCGACGCACTGAACGCCACCCTGCAGGAGGAGAATCCATGATTGGATGTTTTGTCACCGGTACCGACACAGGCGTCGGCAAGACGCTGGTGTCCACCGGCCTGCTGCACGCCCTCGCGCCGCACCACCGCCGCGTGGTCGGCATGAAGCCCGTGGCGGCCGGCGTCGTACCGTGGGGCGAGGACTGGGCCAGCGAGGACGCCATCGCACTGCGCTCGGCCTCCACCCTGGCCGTGGCACCCGAGCTGGACAACCCCGTTCTGCTGCTCGACCCGCTCTCGCCCCACATCGCGGCAGAACGCGCCGGGGTGCAGATCGACATCGCCGCCATCGTGCGCAGCTACCAGGCTCTGGCCGCGCAGGCCGATGCGGTGGTGGTGGAGGGCGCGGGGGGCTTTCATGTGCCGCTGACCAACACCCAGACCGGCGCCGACCTGGCCCAGGCCCTGGCGCTGCCGGTGGTGCTGGTGGTAGGCCTGCGCCTGGGCTGCCTCAACCATGCGCTGCTCACGGCCGAAGCCATTCGCACGCGCGGCCTCACCCTGGCCGGTTGGGTGGCCAACCGTGTGGACCCCGAGATGGAAGCCGCCGACGAGAACATCGCCTACCTGCGTGCGCGCCTGGGCGCACCGCTGCTGGCCGAGGTGCCTTACCAGGACCTGCCCGATGCGCGCAGCCTGGTGTTTGAGCTCCCCGGAGAATGGCTATGACGCAGGAATCCCACCCCACATCCTGGCTCGACGAGATTCCGGGGCGCCTGGCCGACATCGAGCGCGCGCACCTGCTGCGCCGCCGCCGCGTGGTGGTGCCCGCCAAGGGTGCCCGCCTGTTGGTGGACGGCCAGCCCATGCTGGCCTTTTGCAGCAACGACTACCTGGGCTTGGCCAGCCACCCAGCGCTGGCCGAGGCCGCCCGCGACGCCACGCACACCTTTGGCGTGGGCTCCGGCGGCTCGCCCCTGGTCAGCGGGCACAGCGCCGCCAACGATGCGCTCGAGCAAGACCTGGCCGCCTTCGTGCAACTGCCCCGTGCGCTTTACTTCTACGCGGGCTATGCCACCAACACCGGCATCATCCCGGCGCTGGTGGGCGATGGCGATGCGCTGTTTTCCGATGCGCTCAACCACGCCTGCCTGATTGACGGTGCCCGCCTGTCGCGCGCCACCATCCACCGCTACCCCCATGCCGACCTGGCCGCGCTGGAAGCACAGCTCGCCGCCAGCCCCGCCCGGCGCAAGCTGGTGGTCAGCGATGCCGTCTTCAGCATGGACGGCGATCTGATCGACATCCCTGCCCTGCTCGCGCTGTGCGAACGCCACGACGCACTGCTGCTGCTCGACGACGCCCATGGCTTTGGCGTGCTCGGCCCCCAGGGACGCGGCAGCCTCGCGCAGGCGGGCCTGACGGGCGCCACGGCATCGCGCCGGGTGCTCTACATGGCCACGCTGGGCAAGGCAGCGGGCGTGGCTGGCGCCTTTGTGGCGGGAGATGCTGCACTCATTGAATGGCTGCTGCAGAAAACCCGCACCTACATCTTTGCCACGGCCGCGCCACCCCTGCTGGCGAGCGCGTTGCGCAAAAGCCTGGAGTTGATCGCGGCGGCAGACGACCTGCGGGAGGGGCTGCGCCAGCGCATTGTGCAATTGCGCGAAGGCCTGGCGACGCTGCCCCCGGAACTGGGCTGGCACCTGCTGCCGTCCCACACGGCGGTGCAGGCGCTCATCATCGGCAGCAACGAAGCAGCCCTGGCCGTGATGGAAAGCCTGCGCCGCCAAGGCCTGTGGGTGCCGGCCATCCGCCCGCCCACGGTGCCCGTGGGCACGGCCCGGTTGCGCATTGCGCTGTCGGCCGCCCACACGGCGGCCGATGTGGACGAGTTGCTGGCCGCGCTGGCAACCCATGCGGCCGACTGTGTGGCGGCTCGCCCACAAAAAACCGCAGGCACCAGCATGGCGCCTGCGGCCGCTACAGCCTGACTATGGCCTGCACATCGCCTGAAGGCTCAGCCGACCTCTGGAAACCAGGAGGTCGGCTGAGCACCGTCAGGCGCTTTCCTTCACCACCCGTCCGTTGAGCGGCTGCAGCGGCCGCGCGTTGGCGTTGTAGAGCTGGCGAAACGCCTTGATCTGCTGGGCGCCCAATTTCACAGGCTCCTTGAGCACCATCCACTGAACCCCCTCAGAACAGGGCGGCGTGGTCAATGAGCCGGCAAAGCTGTAGTAGCCCTTCTTGGCAGGCAAGAGGGTGCTGGCATCCAGGCTCAGGCCATCGACCGTCACCTGCTCACCCACACGCGGCAAGTGCGCAAAGATGGGCGCCCAGGCCGCGTTGGTCTTGCCGGTCTGGAGCAGCACCGCCACCACGCCCAGCCCACCGTCCGCGCCCTTGTGCACAAAGTGCGCCACCATGGCCGCATGCTTGCCACCAATGGCCTCCTCGCTGGGGGTGTGGAAGTGGAACTGCAGCAGGTCCATTGGCTTGCCATCCACCACCAGTTTGCTGCCCGCGGGCATGTTCACCTGCACGGTATGCCCATTGTTGACCAGCGTGGGGGCACCGGCCGCGTACTGGAAGTCCAGCGCGGGCAACGCCTCTTTCACGGTCTTGCGAATGTCGATGGGGCTCTGCGCCGCACCGCGCGCGCAGGCCTCGAAGCCTGGCTCCAGCGCCCCCCAGTGGGTGGCGCCGTGTTTGCCCTTGTACTCCCAATGCGGGTGAGCCCCTTGGGCACCGGCCCAGGTGGCCGCACACAGCGCCAGGGCAGCCACGGTGGTGTGTCGAATCAATGTTTGGTATTTCATGGTTTTATTGAAGACAGGTGAGGAAATGCTGCAGCCTGCCTGCATATTGGCTCCGAGCACAGCAGCCCCTTCGGATTTCGCCCTGGAAGGCTTCTGGCAGCACGGCAGCAACACACAAACCGGCACACAACGCGGGCCCCACAACGCGCAGGGCCGCCCGGATTCTGAGCAAACGGCTTGCCGTACGGCAACAGAAATTGCACAAGGCCCTGATGCCGTGTCAAACAAGCCACGGCGTACACCACAATCCCCGGCATGAAACTCCTGCTGGTGGACGACCACCCCCTGTTCTGTGTGGGCTTCGCACACGCGCTTGCCCAGGCGCTGCCGGCTGCGCAGGTACTGACCGCGCCCACGCTGGACGCAGGGCTGCAGGCGGCAGCGGGCGAGCAGGACCTGGACCTGGTGCTGCTGGACCAGCGCCTGGGCGCCCACACCGGCCTGGAGGGCCTGCGGCTTTTTGCCGTGCAGTTCCCGCTCGTCGCCCGCGTACTGATATCGGGCGACGAAGACCCCGCGCTGGCTGCGGCGGCGCGTGGCGCCGGGGCGAGCGGCTTTCTTGGAAAATCACAGCCCGTGCCTGCACTGGCGGCCGCGCTGCAGCGCATTGCCGAAGGGGGCGTGGTGTTTGAAACTCCAGCACCTCCGCAGGCCAGCGCCGCCCCCACCCCCACAGCTCGGCAGCGCGAGGTGTTGCAGCTGGTGGCCCTGGGGCACCCCAACAAGCGCATCGCGCAGGAACTGGGTATCGCCGAACGCACCGTCAAGCTCCACGTCACCGCGTTGCTGGACACCCTGCAGGCGCGCAACCGCACCCACCTGCTGGTGGTGGCCCGCACACAAGGGTTGCTGCACCGATGACACGGTCCGAACCCGCAGCCGCAGCCGCAGCCGCAGCCGTGGCCGTGGACGCCGAGGCCCTGGACACGCTGTACCGAGGCGCGCCGATGGCCGCCCTGGTGGGGGTGGTGGAGGCTTTTTTCCTCAGCGTGCTGTTCTGGCGCGATGTGCCTGCAACTTCCATCGCCTGGTGGCTGGTCGCGTTTGCGGCCGTGCGCGGTCTGCGCATCGGCCTGGGCCTGGCGTACCGCCGTGCGGGGGCGCTGCAGCCGGGCCGCAACGCCTTCTGGGCCCGCTGCGTAGTGGCCAGCGCACTGGCCCAGGCGCTGGCCTGGGGGGCCGGCAGCTGGGTGCTGGTGGCCCCGCACAACGTGGTGGCCGAGATGGCCTTGCACATTGGCCTGGCCGCCGTGGTGCTGGGCAGCGTCACGCACCTGGCCCACCACCTGCCTGCACTGGCAGCCTATGCCGCCGGTGTGTTCGGCCCGCTGGCCCTGCGCGATGTGCTGGTGGACCAGCCTCTGCACTATGCGCTGGCGCTGGCCTCGGGGCTGATGGCCTTGTACGTGTGGCGCAGCGGCCAGACGCAGGCGCATACGCTTGCACAAGCCCGCGCACAACGCCAAGAGAAGCTGGCCCTGATCGATGCCTTGCAGCGCGAAAACGCAGCCACCCGGCAGGCACGCGCCGACGCCGAGGCCGCACATGCCTCCAAGGCCCGCTTTCTGGCCACCGTCAGCCATGACCTGCGTCAACCCCTCAATGCCCTGGGGCTGCTCACACACACGCTGCGCCACGCTCCCACCGCCGCTACACCCGACAGGGTGCAGGAGTTGTCTGGCGCCATCGCCGAATGTGTGGGCAGCATGGGAGCTCTGGTGGAGGGCCTGCTGGAACTGTCGCGGCTGGATGCACGCAGCCTCACACCCCGGCCCACGGCCTTTGCGCTGCAGGGCCTGTTCGATGAAATGACCGGCAACTTTGCTGCCATGGCGCATGAAAGGGGGCTGGACTTGCAGGTTGCCACCACCCCGGCCACCGTGTGGGGCGACCGCGCCCTGCTGGCACGTGTGTTGTCCAACCTGGTGTCCAACGCCATCCGCTACACGCCCGCAGGGTTCGTGCGCGTTGACGCTGTGCAGGAGGGCGGAGCCCTCACCCTGGCCGTGCATGACTCGGGCGTGGGCATGGAGGCTGCCGAGTTGCCGCGCATCTTTGACGAGTACTACCAGATCGACAACCCGCAGCGCAACCGTAGCCAGGGGCTGGGCCTGGGGCTGGCCACCGCCAAACGGCTGAGCGACCTGCTGGGGCTCGACCTCGCGGTGCAATCCACCCTCGGTCATGGCAGCTGCTTCAGCCTGCGCCTTCCCTTGGCGAAGCCCGCCCCTGCCGCCCCACTGCAGGCACAGCCCGCCGAGGCCACCACACCCGCGCCCCTCGCGGGGCGGCGGATTCTGGTGCTCGAAGACGATGCGGATTCGCGCAAGGCGCTCTGCGGGCTGCTGGCGTCCTGGGGCTGCGCCGTGGTCGAGGCCGGCGATCTGGCGGCCGCCCTGGCGCTGATGCCCCGTGCGGACACCGCCGCAGACCCCATCGACGCCCTGGTGGTGGATCTGCGCCTGCCCGGCGCAGACGACGGGGTAACAGCGATCGCACGCCTGCGCCAGGCCCTGGGCAGCCCCGCACCGGCCCTGCTGGTCACGGCCGATGCCCACCAGGCCGACGTGCAGCAGCGGGCCACGGCGGCCGGCCTGACCCTGCTGCCCAAGCCCATTGCGCCGATGAAGCTCCGGGCCTTTCTGCAAAGCCACCCGCCGGGCTGACCACCCCACCACGGGTGGCGTGCTCCCTCCACGCGCGCCCACCCGTGCAAGCCACTGTGGTGGGTGCACACACCTGCCCTTTGGTGCTATTGGCGATCGCGCCGGGGCTTTCTAAGCTGGTGGCTTCTCAACCGACATCCACCCCATTCATCCATGTCCACCCTTAGCTTGGCAGCCACCACCTTGGTCACGCTGGCGCTGCTGTTGACGGCCCTGTCCCTTCACGTGTCGCGCCTGCGCCTGCGCTACCGGCAGACCTGGGGAGATGGAGGCCACAAGGATCTGGCTGCGGCCATCCGCACGCATGGCAACACGCTGGAACAGTCGATGCTGTTCGGCCTGCTCCTGCTGGCCCACGCGCAGCTCCACAGTGCAACGCCCGGGGCGCTGGCGGTGGCCTGCGCGGGTTTTGTGTTGGCGCGGCTGCTCTATTGCATGGGCGCCTTGACCCGGCGGCTGGCGTGGCGGCAGGCCGCACACGCCTTCACGCTGCTCACCCAACTCACGGCCACGGCGCTGCTGGCACACACCGCATGGACCGCCTGACGCCCACGCTGCGGCACTGGCAGGCCCAGGGCGGCATGGTCGCGCTGGGCGGCCATCGCCTGTTCGTGGCACAAGCGGGCCAACACGGCAGCGTGTTGCTGCTCATCCATGGCTACCCCACCAGCTCGTACGACTGGCATCCGCTGTGGGCGCCCCTGGCCACACGCCACCGCCTCATCGTGCCGGACCTGCTGGGCATGGGCTTTTCCGACAAGCCCGCGGACCACACCTACGGCATCGAAAACCATGCAGACCTGCTGGAGGCGCTGCTGGACCGGCTGGGTGTGCAACAGGTGCACATCGTCGCCCACGACCTGGGGGTGAGCGTGGCCCAGGAGATGCTGGCGCGGCGGCAGACACACCCATTGGCGCCACGCATCCAGTCGCTCACCCTGCTCAACGGCGGCGTCTGCCCCGAGGCGTACCAGCCGCGCATGTTGCAGCACCTGCTGTCATCACCCTTGGGCCGCTGGATCGCACCGCGCATTCCCCCAAAAGCGTTCGAACGCACCATCACGCGCCTCTTTGGCCCACAGACCCTTCCTTCCCCTGCACTGCTGCAAGACTTCTGGGCGCTGGTCAACCACCACAACGGCCGCGCCATCAGCCACAAGACCGGGCGCTTCTACATCGACCGCATGGCCCTGCGGGACCGCCTGGTAGGGCCGCTGCTGCAGCACATGGTGCCGGTGCGACTGATCAACGGCGCGGCGGACCCGAACTCGGGCGCCCACATGGCGGAGCGCTACCGCGCGCTGGTGCCCGATGCCGATGTGGTGTCGCTGCCCGGCATCGGCCACTGGCCGCAGATCGAGGCGCCTGGCCAGGTGCTGCAGGCATTGGAAGAATTTTTGCAAAAGCACGACCAGAGCGGGTGACCCACCAGAAGAGGTGGGGTCGGGGCCCTTAAACTGGTGCACTGCCCAAGACCGGAATCACCATGCCCCACCTCACCGTCGAATACTCCGCCAACCTGCCCCACTACCCCGAGGCCGAAACCCTCACCGCCCTGAACGCCACACTGTGCGACCACCCCCAGGTGCAGGACGAAGCCGACCTGAAGACCCGCTTCATCGTTGCCGACAGCTTCGAGATCGGCACCGCCCCGGCGAACCGCGCTTTTGTGCATGCGCAACTGCGCCTGCTCGCGGGCCGCACGCCCGAGGCCAAGAAGGAGCTCTCCGAACGCATCGCCGCCGTGCTGCGCGAACGCACGCCCAAGCCCCAGGGCGTGATGGTGCAGCTGAGCGTGGAAGTGGTGGACATGGACCGGGGCTCGTACGCCAAAGAACGGCTCTGAGCAAAAGCTGGAACAGGTTTTCAGAAACCTGGGCCGGTACGAAGGGCCTGGATTTTGATAAAAATCCGGCCCTGGCGCTTATCCAAACTCAATCAATAGCTATATTTTCAATAGCAAGCAGATTCTGCGCACCCAATCCCAGGCGCCTCAGCCCTGGCCCGCGGCCACCAGCTCTGCCGCCAGCCAGCCACGCAGGCTGTTGATGAACGCCCAGCCCTGCACGCGGGGCAGGTCCTGCAGCCGCACCACGGCCTCCTCTACACGCCCCTCGCGCAGCGCCACCGCGCGGCCCACGCCGGGCAGCAGACCACAGGCCAGCGGCGGTGTGACCCAGCGGCCATCGAGCAGCATGGAGATACTGCCGAAGGTACTTTCGGTGATCTCGCCCGCTTCGTTCCACAACACGGTGTCGAACACCCCCTGGGCCGTGGGCGCAAAGGCCGCGTAGTGGGCGCGGCGCGTGGTCTTGTGGCGCACGAATTCGCCATGGGCCTCCAGTAGCGGGCTGCGCGCCAGCTGCAGGCGCACGGGCTCGGGCGTGGGGGCCAGTGCAAAGGCCTCGGCCCGGGGCTCGCCAGTGGCATTGAGCAGCAAACGCACACGCCAAGGGCCCGTGCCGTGCCCGGCGGCCAGCATCCTCAGGCACTGCTCAACCTTCTCGCCATCGAAGGGGTAGCCAAAATGCACCGCCGCTGCCTGCAGCCGTGCCAGGTGTTCGGGCAGATGGCGCCACTGGCCGTCCACCAGCGCCAAAGTTTCCAGCAGGTCAAAAGGCTGGCTCGCACGCTCCACGAAGGCGCGCTTGTGGCGCCACTCGTTCCATTCAGCGTCCGCTTGTGCGCCCGAGGTGATGCCACTGCCAATGCCGCAGGTGGCCTGGGTGTGGCCGCCTTCGGTGCGCAGCACCACGGTGCGGATGGGCACGTTGAAGGTGGCGGCCACGCGGTGCTGGCCATCCGCCCCGGCGGCACCCAGGGGCCGCACCACGCCCACGGCGCCGCAGTACACGCCGCGCGGCGCGGGCTCCACCGCATGGATCATCTGCATCGCGCGCACCTTGGGCGCACCGGTGATGGAGCCGCAGGGAAACAGCGCGGCAAACACCTCGGTGAGCGTAGTCTCCGGGCGCGTGCGGGCCACCACATCCGACGTCATCTGCCACACGGTGGGCAGGGCCTCGGTGGCAAACAGCGCGGGCACACGCACGCTGTGCGGCAGCGCGATGCGGGATATGTCGTTGCGCAGCAGGTCCACGATCATCACGTTCTCAGCCCGCTCCTTGGGCGACGAGCGCAGGTGCGCAGCGTTGGCCACATCCTGCGCAGGCGTGGCGCCACGTGGCGCGGTGCCTTTCATGGGGCGCGCCAGGATGGCTCCACCCGCCGGGTCACCATGTGCACCGCTTTCCCAGTCAAAGAACAACTCGGGCGACACCGAAAGCACCTGTTCGCTGCCGGTGTCGATGAACGCGGCATAACCGCCGGGCTGTGAGCGCTGCAAGGCCTGGAACAAGGCCTGTGCACTGCCCTGCAGCAACGGGCCCGACAGCGGCGCGGTGTAGTTGACCTGGTACAGCTCGCCATCGCCGATGGCCTGGTGAATGCGGTCCAGGGCTGCATCGAATTCAGGGCGCGAGGGGCCCGAGGTCCACGCCACATGGGCGACATCGGCCGCGGCGTCCCCAGGCCACGGCAGCGCTTCGTCATAAACGGCAAACCAGGCCAGCGGCCCCTGGGCGGGATGCACCTGCAAGGCTGCATCGAAGGCCGGAGCCGCCTCGTAGCGCACGTAGCCCACGCACCATGCGCCCGTCTGCGCGGCAGCCTGCACGGCATCCAGAACGGGGCGCACCTCGGCCAGGTCACGGGCCGACAGCACGGCGCGGGGCGCGCGGAAGGCATGGCGAAGGCGGGGCGCTGACGGGACCAGCGCGGCACTGAAGTCGATGCAGGAATTCATGGAAATAGCAGGCGCAGCGGCAGCACCTTGAAGGAAACGGGCGCCTGCGGCAAACAAGGGCAGCCGCCTATCGTAAACGCCGCAGGGCCCGGATTCAGCGGAGGGTGGGCAGCGCGGTCCTGTTGCAAGTGCAAGCAAAAAAAGCCATCAAATGCGAATAATTCTTGTTTATAATTTTTACCCAACGGCGCATTGCCATGCGCCCCAAGCAGCCAGCCGTCGCCAGCCAGCCTCCTGCCCCCTCAAGGAACCACTGTGCTGCCACCGACCGTGCCAGGCTCTCTGCCTTCTTCTTCGTTGGACGCCGCTCGCGCGGCCCCCCTTCACCCCCTCGCAGCCGCCACACGCCTGGCGCTCGCCAGTCTGGTCACGGCCGGCATCATGGCCCCGGCAGGCGCTCAGACCGCCTCTCCGGACGCCGCCGACCGCCCCCGTGCCCTGCCCGAGGTCCAGGTCACGGCAGACAGCGATGCAGGGCTGCCCGCCCCGATCGGCAACGGACACACGGCGCGCGGCGGCCGGCTGGGGCTGTTGGGCAACACCGACACCCTGAACGCACCGCTCAGCGCCACCAGCTACACCTCGCAGATGGTGCAGGACCAACAGGCCGTCACCATTGCCGACATCGTGAAGAACGATTCGTCGGTCCGGCTCTCGGGCCACTCCGGCGACCAGCTGGACTCGTTCTTCATCCGCGGCTTCCCGGTGGGTGACCAGAACTCGGGCGAAATCGCCTTTGACGGCGTCTATGGCATCGCCCCCAACTACCGCGTGCTGGCCGACTACGCGGAGCGCATCGAGCTGGTCAAAGGGCCCGCAGCGCTGCTGTTTGGCATGTCCCCGGCCAGCAGCGTGGGCGGCACCATCAACATCGTGCCCAAGCGTGCCACCAGTGCCCCGCTGACACGGATCTCCGCCGACGTCGGCCCCTCCGCGCAGGGTGGCGGCCAGATCGACCTGAGCCGCCGGTTTGGCCCCGAACGCCAGTGGGGCGTGCGCATCAACGGCAGCCACCACCAAGGCGACACGCTGCTGGACAACCAGTCGCGCAAGGCGAACGTGGGGGCGATCGCGCTCGACTACCAGGGAGATCGGCTGCGCGCCACCGTGGACGCCATCGCGCAAAAGGAAAGTGTCGATGCGCCACAGCGCCGGCCGTTTCTGGCCGCGGGGGCCACGGCCGTCCCCGCAGCACCCGATGGCCGGCGCAACGTGAGCCAGCCCTGGGAATGGTTTGAAACCACCGACCGCTCCCTGCTGCTGCGCCTGGAATACGACCTGAACGACCAGACCACCGTGTTCGCCAACGCAGGCGGCGGGCGCACACGGGTAGACCGGCTTTTTGGCAACCCCACCCTGCTCAATGTGCAGGGCGACACCAGCACGTTGCCGCAGCGCTTTCAGTTCGAGGTGGACCGGAGCACGGCGGACGCCGGGCTGCGCACCAAGTTCGCCACCGGCAGCGTCCGCCACACGGTCACGCTGCAGGCCAGCACCTACCACGACCGCCTGGGCCGTGGGTCCGTCAACGGCACCACCGTGTTGTCCAACATCTATGCACCGGTGAACAGTCCGGCGCAGAACGTGGCCGCCCCGGCCCAGGTCGCGCGGGTGGCCGACACCCAGCTGTCCAGCATCGCGCTGGCCGACACCCTGTCGATGCTGGACGACCGGGTGCAGGTGCTGCTGGGTGTGCGCCGCCAGCGTGTGGCGTCCGACAACTTCAACACCACCACGGGCGCCATCGCTTCGTCGTACGACCAAAGCGCAGTGACGCCGCTGGCGGGCCTGGTGGTCAAACCCTGGCAGAACGTGGCGCTTTACGCCAACTACATCGAAGGCCTGAGCAAGGGCGACATCGCGCCGGCCACGGCCTCCAACGCGGGCGAGGTGTTTGCGCCCTACAAGGCCAAACAAAAGGAAATTGGCGCCAAGTTCGAATGGGGCCGGATGATCAGCTCGCTGAGCCTGTTCGAGATCACCAAGCCCAGCGGCCAGCAGACCAGCGGCCTGTTTGCGGTGGATGCCAAGCAGCGCAATCGCGGCGTGGAGTGGAACGCCTCCGGCAGAGTGGTGCCTGGAGTCTCCGTCACCGGTGGCGTGACGCTGCTGCAAGGTGTGCTGAGCCAGACCAACAGCGCGGCCACGCAGGGCAAGAAAGCCATCGGCGTCCCCTCGGTGCAGGCCAACCTGGGACTGGAATGGGATCTGCCCTGGGTGCCCGGCCTGGCGCTGAGCGGGGGCATCACCCACACCGGCAAGCAGTATGTGGACCGCGCGAACACACTGGGCATTCCATCGTGGACCACCGCAGACCTGGGCGCCCGCTACCGCACACAGATCGGCGGCAAGCCCACGACGTTCCGCGCCAACCTGCGCAACGTGGCAGACCGCGCCTACTGGGCCAGCGTGTCGCAGTACGGCAGCCTGGTGCAGGGTGCGCCACGCTCCCTGGTGGTGTCGGCCACCGTTGATTTCTGAGGCACCGCCATGCGAGCCCAGCACCATGGTGAGTTGGCGGACTTGGCGGGCATGAACAAAGTTACGGCGGCGCACCGGCATGCCCCCCCCGTACCCGCAGCGGTGCCAACGCCGCAGCCCCCGCCTGCGGCCACTGCAGCCAAGGGGTACCCAGCCCTGCCGCCGCTGATGGACGAAGCGGTGGCAGCACTGGTGCACGCATCACCCGCGATGCTGCCGGGCCTGGTTGCCCAGTACGGCTCGCCGCTGCACCTCGTCTGGCCGCAACGGCTGCAGGACAACGTGCGCAAGCTGGTGGCCGTGCTGCAGTCCCACCCCATGCCCTTTGAGATTTTTTACGGGGCCAAGGTCAACAAGTCGTCCGCCCTGGTCCGCGCGGCCGTGCAGGCCGGCATCGGCGTGGACGTATCCAGCCTCTACGAGGCGGCTGACGCACTGCGTGCGGGCGCAGACCCCACGCGGCTGTGCGCCACCGGCCCGGCCAAGACCCGGGCGTTCCACAAGCTGCTGCTGGACAACACATCCCTCATTTCCATCGACTCGCTGCAGGAGCTGCAGGACCTGGATCACTGCCTGCAGTCTGCCGGCGCGGGCCAGCCGGCGCGTGTGCTGCTGCGCTACCGACCTCAGGCATTGGCCACCAGCCGCTTTGGCATGGACGCTGGCGACCTGCGCGCGGGCCTTGCCCGATTGGCCAACCCAGAGGCACGCCTGGTTCTGGAGGGCTTTCACTTCCATCTGTCGGGCTATGCGGTCGAGCCGCGTGTGCAAGCCGTGCGCGAGCTGCTGCCCTGGGTGCACGAAGCCCGCCGGATGGGGCTGAACGCCCGGATGCTGGACATCGGCGGTGGCCTGCCCATTCGCTATGTGGACACCGCCGCTTACAGCGCTTTTCTCGCAGCGCAGGATGGCGCGCACTACCGCAGCGGCAAGGTGCCCACATCGTTCTACCCCTATGGCGGACCCGTGGACGCCTGCATGTGGATGGAGCAACTGCTGTGCTCGGCGTGCACGGAGGGCATGACCGTGGCGCAGGCCCTGCACGCGGCAGGCCTGACGCTGGCCATCGAACCCGGGCGCAGCCTGGTGGACCAGGCCGCCATTTCGGTCTTTCGCGCCACGCGGGTGAAACCCCTGGGCGACGGGCGGTATGTGATTTTTGTGGAAGGCAGCAGCTTCAGCGCGTGCGAAACCTGGTTCGGCTCCGAGTTCCTGGTGGACCCCCTGCTGGTGCCAGGGGATAGCAGCGGATCGCCCTCCACGCCGCCACAGGCTTGCCATGCCTACATCGCCGGGCACAGCTGCCTGGACGACGATGTTCTGACCCACCGCTGGATCAGTTTTGCACGTGTGCCGCAGGCCGGGGACCTGCTGGTGTATGCCAACACCGCGGGCTACCAGATGGACCTGCTGGAAAACGAGTTTCACCGCCATCCCATGCCCCGCCGCATTGCGGTCACCCGCACTGCGGCCGGTGGCATGGCCTTTTCGCCAGACGACGACCGAACGGAGTAAAGACATGATTCTCAGCAAAGTGACGGACCTGATCGGAAACACGCCCATCCTGGGCATCCCGATCCCTTCGAAGAAAACGCGGCTGCTGCTCAAGATCGAGAAGAACAACCCGGGCGGGAGCATCAAGGACCGCATGGCGCGCAACATGATCGTCGCGGCGATGCGCTCCGGCCGCCTGCAGCCCGGGGGCGTGGTGGTGGAGTCTTCGTCAGGCAACACCGGCATTGGCCTGGCCATTGCCGCCATCGAGTTCGGCCTGCGCTTTATCGCGGTGGTGGACCACCATGCCGCGCCCGACAAGATCGCCGTGATGCGCGCACTGGGTGCGGAGATCCGCTACGTGGAGGGCGACTACCGCGAGGACGAGGTGGCCGTGGTGGAGCGCCAGCGCCTGGCGGCCGAGGTGGCCTCCAAGATCCCCGGTGCGGTGTTCATGAACCAGTCGGACAACGTGGCCAACGCGGGCGGTTACTTCGACTTCGTGCGCGAAGTGATCGACCAGGTCCAAGGCCCGGTGGACGCGTATGTGGGCTGCGTGGGCACGGGTGGCTCGATGACGGGCATCGCACGCGGGCTCAAGCTGCACAACCCCCGCACCCGCACCATCGCGGTCGAGCCTGCGGGCTCCATCATCTTTGGGCAGCCAGGGCGGCCGTACTACCAGTCGGGCACGGGCACGCCCAAGGGAGACACCGTGGGCCTGGTGCTGGACTACAGCTGCATCGACCTGGGCGTGCAGGTGACCGATGCACAGGCCTTTGAAACCGCCCGCTACTTCGCGCAGCACACGGGCCTTCTGGTGGGCGGCTCCACCGGCGGCGTGCTCTACAAGGCCCTGGAGTTCATCCACAGCGGCATGATCGCGGGCAACGTGGTGGCGGTGGTGGCGGACGGGGGCGAGAAGTACCTGCACACCGTGTTCAACGAGGCTTGGCTCAAGGAGCGCAACATCATCGACCCCACGGTCTGGGCACAGCTCGACGGCTGGCTGGCCAAGGACGTGGTGGAAGAACTGCCGCGTGCCAACGACCTGCTGAAGGTGGCCTGAACGTGGGTGCCATGCAAGACCTGAATGTCGTCGTCTGCGGCGGCGGACGGACGGGGCACCTGAACGCGGTGCTGTTCAAGCAGGTGCCCGGCGTTCGCGTGTCCCTGCTCACCACGCGGGCGGACGTCATCGCACACCACCAGGAAAGCCCCGGCGGCCTCACCGCCTTGGTGCCGGACTCCCCCCCGCTGCGGGCGCGGCTGGACGCAGTGGGCCACGATGCCACCTTGGTCGCCCACGCAGACCTGGTGATCCTCACCGTGCCGGCCCACGTGCGTGCCGCCTGGCTGCGCGGCATGGTGCAGGCGCTGCCGCGCGACAAACCCGTGTATGTGGGGGCCATTCCGGGCTTTTGCGGTTTTGACTGGCTGGCCGAGAACATCCTGGCAGAACGGCCCAACGCCGTGATCTGGGGCATGAAGGACGTGCCCCACACCGCGTACGACCTGCACCCCGGTTTTTCGGTGCGCATGGGGGGCGCCAAGCAGGTGCTCCACGTGGGCACCCACGCCCGGGAAAGCGCCAGCGCACGCACTGCCCTGCAACGGATGCTGCAGCGCCTGTACGCAGCGCCGGTGGATTTGCTCGACCACTACCTCGAAATCACGCTGACGCCGGGCAACCCCATCATGCACAGCTCGGTGGTCTATGGATTGGCAGGCCCCTATAGCCAGTGGCACGGACGCACCTTTCCTGCGCCCGTCTGCTGGTGGACGGACTGCACCGAGCTGGGCGCGTATTTCCTCGCGCGCAGCGACGAAGAAAACCAGCGGCTGTGCAAGGCCGCCGAGCAACGCCTGGGCATCAACCTGTCGTCGGTCAAACCCCTGCACCAGGAGATCGTCGAAGCCTACGGAGACCAGATACGCGACCCCCGCACCCTGCTGTCCGTGCTGCGCTCCAACCAGGCTTACGACGCCATCGAAGCCCCGATGGTGCAGGCCGCCGGCCAGCCCGGCTACGTGATCGACAAGGACAGCCGTGCGTTCCAGGAGGATGTCGCCTACGGCCTGGCCGTGCTGGTGGAAATGGGACGGCGGCTGGACGTGCCACTGCCCCACATCCAGGAGATCTTCGACTGGAACGTGGGCTACATGCAGGGCCTGCGCGGCTCGGCGCTCGACTACTTCCCATCCACCTGGCCCGCCTGACGGGCGTGCCCTGCCCTGTTTTCCCATGCACCTCTCTACCCATACCCTGGCCCGGCCAGAACCCAACTCGGACTCCATCCCTCCGCCACAAGACGCACAGGCTTTCGCGCAGCACAACGCGCTGCGGCGCCTGGTGCGCTGCCTGTTTGCCGAAGGCATTCTCGACAGCGGGTCGCTGGTTTTTGCCCCCCACGGCGATACGGCCTGGTTTCCGCTGTGGGAACAACATGCCCTGGTGTATTTCTCCGCGCTGCGGGCCGCACCCGCCCGCACGTTCCTGCTCGACGGCACGATCACCCTGGTGGAGCCGAGCGGCAAGAAGACGGCCATCGACACGCCCGACCAGCTCATCGACCTGCTCGCGCCCTGTTTTGACTTCACCGCCACGTCCCAGGGCGTCGCCGGGCTGAAGAACGACATGGCCAACAGCGTCGCCAATGACGCACTGGCACGCGGCCACCGCCGCCACTGGAACGAAGAACTGCGGCAAGCCGTTTTGGACACCGGCTCCAAGGGCCTGGTGGACTGGGTGCGCCACCACCGTACTGCGCGGGATGCTGCGGTGCTGCTGGAGCAGTGGGGCTCGCTCGAAGGGCACCCTTTTTACCCCACCTGGAAGAGCAAGCCCCAGTTGAGCCCCGCCGAAGTCGCGCAGCTGTCACCGGAATTCAATGCATGCGTTCCCGTGCGCATCGCCGCGCTGCGGGCCGACATGGCCTATGTGGAGCGCATGCCCCATGTGCTGGACTACCGCATCTGGTTTTCCCAGCAGTTCCCGGACGTGTGGCAGCGCTGGAGCGATAGCCTTCGGTCCCGGCACCAGAACACCGACGATTGGCTGCCCCTGCCCATTCACACGTGGCACCTGGAGCACTACGTGAAGGAAACCTACGCGGACGAAATAGCCGAGGGTGTGCTCGTCACCGACGGCATCGACATCGACACCCGCCCCACCATGTCGTTTCGCACCATGGTGCCGCAGCTGCCTGGGGCCACGCCGTTCATCAAGCTGCCCCTGGCCCTGTGGCTCACCAGCGAACAGCGCAGCCTGCAGGCCAAGTCGATCCACATGGGGCCGCGCATCAGTGCAGTGATCGAACGCATCCTGGCCGAGGAAAACGGCTTTGACCACCGGCTGGAAATCTTTCCCGAAGAAGTGGCGCTGCACTACCGCCACGCGGTCCGCCAGGAGGACCGCCCGGGGCGGCACCTCTCGGTGGCTTACCGCGCGGCCCGCCAGGCGCTGGACCGCAGCGACGGTCTGCTGCCCATCACGGTGGCCACCCTGTTCACGGCCTCGCCGCTGGACGGACGGCCGCTGGTGACAGAACTGATCGAACGCACCGCAGGCCGTGCCACGCCCGAAGCAGTGGGCGCGTATTTCAGGCAGTACGCGCGCGCCGTCACACGGCCTGTGGTGGCGATCTACCTGCTCTACGGCATCGGCCTGGAGGCCCACCAGCAAAACACGTCCGTGCTGTGCGCCGAGGATGGCAGCCCGCGGGGCCTGCTGATCCGGGACTTTGGCGACGGGCGCACGTTTGCCCCGTTGCTGGAAGCACGCGGCCACACCCTGCAGCCCTATGTGCACCCGGGCATCCTGCCCACCGTCTTCCGGGACGACATCGAGCCCGTGCGCACCTTCGTGCTGGACGCCTGTTTTGTTTGCCACCTGCATGAACTGGCCCTGGCGCTCACACACGAGTACCGGTTGCCCGCCACCTGGCTGTGGGAGATTCTTCGCGAGGAAACCGAAGGCGCCTTCGATGCGGTGCAGGCGCGTGTCGAGCCGCAGTTCTGGCACGCGGAACGCGAGCAGTTTCTGCATGCGGCCTGGCCCACGCGCTCGGTGTTGCGCATGCACCTGCAGCAATACGCAGACTACCGCCTGCAGCACCGGCTGCCCAACCCGCTGGGCGCGCCCCCGACCTGCGGGAAGGTGTGATGGCCCCCACGCCAGCCGCCTCCGGGGCCCTGCCCCGCCTGGTTCACGCGCTGTTCGTGATCCAGCTCATTTCCATGGGCGCCATGGAAATGAGCGGTCCTTTCTGGCCTGTGCACCTGCAATCGCTGGACGCATCGCCCGGCGTCCTGGCGTTTGCGGGCATTGCCGTGTATGTGGGCCCCATGCTGGGCGTGGCGCTCACCAGCACGTTCTGGGGCAAGGTGGGGGACCGCTTCGGGCACAAGCCCATGATGGTCCGTGCGCTCCTGGGCCTCGCAGTCACACAGCTGGCCCTGGCCTTCACGCAGGATGTCTGGACGGTCCTGGCGCTGCGCTTTCTGCAGGGGGCGTGCGCAGGCTATCTGGCACCGGCACAGGCCTACGGTGTGAGCGCCGTGGTGCCAGCGGTCCGGGGGCGCCTGTTTGCCTACCTGCAGGTGTCCACCAACATGGGCTCGCTGGCGGGGGCACTGGCGGGCGGACTCATCCTGGACCACGCCACGTTCTTCTGGATCAACCTCAGCGCCGCACTGCTGTGCGCACTGTGCGCCGCCGCCGTAGCCGCACTGCTGCCGCCCCGTCCTGCCGCAGGCAGCGCCCTGGGCGTGACGGCGATCCCATCGCCGCCATCGCCATCAGGCAACGCAGCGCCGTTGCAACCACCATCCTGGTTTGCGTCCCCCGTGGCCGGGCTGCTGGCCGTGTTGGGCATCCTGCTGGTGGCCCGCATGCTCACGCAAACCCCGTTTGCGATGTATGTCCGCTCGGTGTTTGCCGTGGATAACTGGGTGGTGGGCCTGTGCTACGGGCTTCTTTCCATGGGGTTCATCGTGTCGGCCACACTCTGGGCGCGCTACTTCGAACGCCTGCAGGGCCCCGACGCCCTGGTCCGCATGGCCTGGGTGGCCGCCGCCTGCGCCTTGCTGACGGTGCTGGCGGGGGCCACCCACAGCGTGGCTTTTTTTATCGCACTGCACTTTGCCTGGGGGGTGCTGCTGGGCGCCACCACGCCGGTGCTGATGGCCCTGATTTCGCATGCCACGAGCGGGCAACGGCAGGGGCGCATCCTGGGCGTGGCGCAAAGCACCGCCCAGTTCTCGTCCATGGCCGGCATCGCGCTGGGCGGGGGCCTGACCCAGCTGCTGGGCTTGCACACCACCTACTTCCTCGTGGCGGGGGCCTATGCCGCCGCCCTGGCGGTGATCGTCGCCGTGCTGCGCCACAGCCGCGCCCGGCCAGGCGCAGCCAGCCTTGCCGGGCCGTGACCGACAAGGCACGAGGCGCGTCGCTTCTTTTCCTACCCCACCCCTTCATTCACAAAGAGTCTTTACATGGCAATGGGTCACCGCTGGCGCATCGCGCTTCTTATCCTTGTGCTGGCAGGCATCGCCGCCGGCATTTTTCTGGCTTCTCCGGCCGCAGCCCCCGAAGGCGCTGCATCCCCCCCGCCCTCCGGCAGGCACAGCATCATGGTGACCGACCTGCTGGGGCGCAACGTGCAGGTGCAGGTGCCTGTGCAGCGCGTGATCCTGGGTGAAGGGCGGCAGCTGTACCTGGTGGCCGCACTCGATACGGACAACCCGATCCAGCGCATCGTGGGCTGGCGCAAGGACCTGATCCAGGCCGACCCCGACACCTATTCGGCGTACGCCAGGAAATTTCCGCGCATCGCCGACATTCCCACCTTTGGTGGCTTTGAAGACGGCACCTTCGACATCGAACAGGCCATTGCGCAGAAGCCCGACGTGATCCTGCTGAACATCGAGGCCCAACGTGCCACCGATGACGCGCGCTACATCGAGAAACTGGCGGCGCTGGGGATTCCGGTGGTGTATGTGGACTTTCGCCACCACCCCATGGAAAACACCGAGCCCACCATGCGCCTGATCGGCCGGCTGCTCGGCAAGGAAGAGCGCGCCGAGGAGTTCATCGCCTACCGCGCGGCGCAGATCCGGCGCGTGGCAGATACCATCGCCGCCCACCAGCCTGCGCGGCCCAAGGTGTTCATTGAACGCATCGGCGGCTACACCGAAGACTGCTGCCTGAGCTTTGGCAACGAAAATTTTGGCAAATTCGTGGAAGTGGCGGGTGGCACGAACGTTGCCAAAGGTGTGATTCCCGGCACCTTTGGCCAGCTCAACCCCGAGCAGGTGATGGCATCCAACCCTGACCAGGTCGTGGTCACCAGCGCCAACTGGGAGGCCTACGTACCGTCGGGCCACTGGATTGGCGTAGGCCCCGGCGCGGACCTGGTGGAGGCCCGGCGCAAGCTGGAAACCTATACCCGCCGCCCCGCCTACGCTGGCACCCGGGCTGCGCAGGACCGCAGGTTCCACGCCATATGGCACCAGTTCTACAACAGCCCGTACGAGTTTGTGGCCATCCAGCAGCTGGCCAAGTGGTTCCACCCGGCCTTGTTCACAGACCTCGACCCGGACGCCACCTACCGCGAGATGCATGCGCGTTTCCTGCCCGTGCCCTATGAGCCCGGCTACTTCGTGAGCCTGGATGGCGCAACACCTGCGGCGCCCTCCACGGCCAAGGCTGCCCCATGACGGCCACTGCGATGGCCCCCCCTGCAAGCCAGGGCGCTGGCTACCGTGCCCTGGTGCGCCGCAAGCGCTGGCTGCTGCTGGGATTTTTCGTGCTCACGACCTTGAGCCTGCTGCTGGACCTGGCGCTCGGGCCGGTGGGGTACAGCGTGAAGGACGTGGTGCAGGCCGTGCTGTGGCCTGACAGCGTGCCGGTACAACTGCGAGTGGTGGTGTGGGACATCCGCCTGCCCACCGCACTCATGGCGCTGGCGGTGGGCGCGGCGCTGTCGGTGGCCGGTGCGCAAATGCAGACCACGCTGAACAACCCCCTGGCCAGCCCGTTCACGCTGGGCATCTCGGCGGCGGCCAGTTTTGGCGCCGCGCTCGGTCTGGCCTTCGGCGTCGCCCTCTTCCCCACGGTCGCAGGGTATGTGGTGCCGCTCAATGCCTTTGTGATGGCGATGCTGTCGGCCGGCTTGATCCACCTGCTGAGCCTGAAGCGCGGCGTGACCACCGAGACCATCGTGCTTCTGGGCATTGCGCTGGTGTTCACCTTCAATGCGCTGCTGGCGCTGGTGCAGTATTTCGCCACCGAGCAGGCCGTGGCGGCCGTGGTGTTCTGGACCATGGGCAGCCTGACCAAGGCCACCTGGCCGAAGCTGGGTGTGACCTGCCTGGTCCTCGTGGTCACGCTGCCCCTCTTTGCGCGCAACAGCTGGGCACTGACGGCCCTGCGCCTGGGCGATGACAAGGCCGCCAGCTTCGGCATCAACGTGGCGCGCCTGCGGCTGCAAACGCTGGTGCTGATCAGCCTTCTGGCCGCGTTCCCGGTAGCGTTTGTGGGCACCATCGGCTTTGTGGGTCTGGTGGGCCCGCACATCGCGCGCATGCTGATCGGCGAGGACCAGCGGTTTTTCCTTCCCGCGTCGGTGATGACCGGCGCGCTGCTGCTGTCGATCAGCTCGGTGGTCAGCAAGACGCTGATCCCTGGGGCCATCTTTCCCATCGGCGTGGTGACCTCGCTGATCGGCGTGCCCTTCTTCATCTCGCTCATCCTGGGCAGCAAGGAGCGCTCATGGTGACATTGCAACTGCAGGACCTGGGCGCGCGCTATGGCAGCCGCACGGCGCTGCAGCGCATCAGCACGCCGGTGTTCCACGCCGGGCAAATGGTGGCGGTGATCGGACCGAACGCGGCCGGAAAGTCCACGCTGTTCAAGCGCATGGCCGGCATGCTCAAGGGCCCGGGCGAGGTACTGCTGCAGGGTTCGCGCAAAGGCCACGCAGGCATCTGCTACATGCCGCAGGACATCAGCGCCAACGCCCGTCTCACGGTCTACGAATCCATTTTGCTGGCAGCCAAGCAGCAGCACCAGGGCTGGGCCGTGACCGATGCAGAGCTGGGGCATGTGGGCGCCATTGCTGCGTCACTTGGCATTGCGGAGCTGGCGTTTCGCAATCTGGGCGAGCTCAGTGGCGGCCAGCGGCAATTGGTGTCCATTGCCCAGACGCTGGCGCGCGACCCCGAGATCCTGCTCATGGACGAGCCCACCAGCGCGCTCGACCTGCACCGCCAGATCCAGGTGCTGGACTTCATGCGCGTGCTGGCACGGGAACGGGGGCTGATCGTGTTCATCGCACTGCACGACATCAACCAGGCGCTGCGCTACTGCGACCACGCCCTGGTGATCGCCAACGGCCAGGCGCTGCGCAGCGGCCCGTGCGACCAAGTGATCACGGCAGACATGCTGCGCGAGGTCTACCGCATCCGGGCGCGCATCGAAAGCTGCTCGCTGGGCACACCCCAGGTGATCTTGGACGGTGTGGCATAAGCCGCCACCACCCAGTCTTCCGCTTGGGCTCAGGCGGCCCCGATGCCCGGCACCAGGCCTGCGGTTGGCTGCCCGTTCTTCAGCGCGGCAGTGAAGGCCAGCATGCGGTCGATGGGCTGGCGCGCGCGCGGGATCAGTGCCGGGTCCACATGGATCGCATTGGCGCCGGTTTCCAGCACCCGCGCCACATCGGCCAGGCCGTTCATCGCCATCCAGGGGCAGTGCGCGCAGCTCTTGCAGGTGGCGCTGTTGCCGGCCGTGGGCGCTTCGTAGAAGGTCTTGCCGGGATTCAGCGTGCGCAGCTTGTGCATCATGCCGTTGTCGGTGGCCACGATGAATTCGGTGGCGTCCATCTCTCGCGCGGCCTTGAGGATGGCGCTGGTGGAGCCCACGGCGTCGGCCAGTGCCACCACGTCGGCAGGGCTCTCGGGATGCACCAGCACTTTGGCGCCGGGGTGCTCCTTTTTGAGCGCCTCCAGCTCGAAGGCCTTGAACTCGTCGTGCACGATGCAGGCGCCGTTCCAGAACACCATGTCGGAGCCGGTCTCACGCTGGATGTAGGCGCCCAAGTGACGGTCGGGTGCCCACAGGATTTTTTTGTCCTGCGGCCTTCAAGGCGCCGACGATGTCGAGCGCGCAGCTCGATGTGACCAGCCAGTCGGCCCGCGCCTTCACAGCGGCGCTGGTGTTGGCATAGACCACCACCGTACGGTCGGGATGGGCATCGCAGAACGCACTGAATTCTTCGATGGGACAGCCCAGGTCGAGCGAGCAGGTCGCATCGAGGTCGGGCATGAGCACCGTCTTTTCGGGGCTCAGAATTTTGGCCGTCTCACCCATGAAGCGTACGCCGCTCACCACCAGCGTCTGCGCGGCGTGGTCGCGGCCAAACCGCGCCATCTCCAGCGAATCGCTGACGAGGCCGCCGGTTTCTTCGGCCAGGTCCTGCAGGTCGGGGTGCACATAGTAGTGCGAGACCATCACCGCGTTCTTCTCTTTGAGCAGGCGGCGGATCCTGTCCTTGAGCGCGGCGCGCTCAGCCTGCGTGGGCTCGGGCGGCACGCGGGCCCAGGCGTGTTGGGTGGAACACGCCCCACCGCCAGCCAGGGCATCCAGTGGCTGGTCGTATTCCACGTCGATGCGGTTCAGCACGGCAGTGGTGGTCATGACAGCTCCTGCAGGCGCATGGAGAAATCGGTGGCTTTCACGTCTTTGGTCAGCGTGCCGATGGAGATGCGGTCCACCCCCGTCTCAGCCAGTTCGCGCAGGCCTTCGAGCGTGACGCCACCCGAGATTTCCAGAATCGCCCGGCCAGCATTGATGCGCACGGCCTCGCGCAGCGTGGGCAGGGGCATGTTGTCGAGCAGCACCATCTTCGCGCCCGCGTTCAGCGCCTCGGTCAACTGCTCCAGCGTTTCCACCTCAATTTCGATGAACTTCGCTTGCGCCGCCACGGGGTCGGCGGCACGCAGCACTGCCGTCACGCCGCCTGCGGCTGCGATGTGGTTCTCTTTGATGAGCACGGCATCGTGCAGGCCGATGCGGTGGTTGGTGCCGCCACCCACGCGCACGGCGTACTTTTGCGCCAGGCGCAGGCCGGGCAGCGTCTTGCGCGTGTCCACGATGTGGGCACGGGTGCCAGCCACCACATCCACATAGGTGCGGGTTTTGGTGGCCACGGCCGACAGCAGTTGCAAAAAATTGAGCGCCGTGCGCTCGGCGGAGAGCAGCGCGCGGGCATTGCCCGTGAGCTCCAGCACCACCTGGTCCGGGGCGCAGCGCTGGCCCTCGGCCACATGCCAGGTGATCAACACAGTGGGATCCAACGCGCGCAAGGCAGCTTCGGCCCAGGGGGCGCCGCAGATGACGGCGGACTCGCGCGCCAGGATGCGGGCGCGGGCGCGGCGGGTGGGGTCGATCAGGCCGGCCGTGAGGTCGCCAGGGCCCACATCTTCAGCCAGGGCACGGGCCACGTCGGCCTGGGCCAGGGCGGCTACATCGGTGTCTCTCATCGTGGTGTTCGCGGGGTGTAACGCTGCTGTCATGGGCCGCGAGCATACCGGGAACGCAAAGGCCACTGCGCCAACACGGGCCGCTTTCTACCGGGCAGGAAACCAATAAGTACACCCATTATTGGTCGCATAGACTCGCGGCAAATTTTTGCATACGGAGGCCCCATGACTGCCACGAACACCGTTTCCGCCACGCCCTACGGCACCCTGCCGCCCGCATCGCCCCTGCCCCAGCGCCGCCCGGTCAGCCTGCCGCGCCTGCAGCAGATGCGCGCCGCAGGCGAGAAGATCACCATGCTCACGGCCTACGACGCCACGTTTGCGGCCGTGGCCGATGCGGCGGGGGTGGAGTGCATTCTGGTGGGCGATTCGCTGGGCATGGTGTGCCAGGGGCTGCCCAGCACGGTGGGCGTGGGCCTGGACACCATGGCCTACCACACGGCCAGCGTGGCACGCGGCCTGCACCGCGTGCAAGGCACGGCGTGGCTTGTGGCCGACCTGCCTTATGGCACCTATGCCGAGAGCCGCGAGCAGGCCCTGCGCAGTGCCTGCGTGCTGATGCAGGCGGGAGCGCACATGGTCAAGCTGGAAGGTGGGGGCTGGACAGCGCCCACGGTGGAGTTCCTGGTGCAGCGCGGCGTGCCGGTGTGCGCCCACCTGGGCCTCACGCCGCAAACAGTGCACGCCCTGGGCGGCTACCGCGTGCAGGGCAAGACCGACGATGACGCCCGCACCCTGCGCAAAGAGGCGCATGAGCTGCAGGATGCAGGCGCCACCATGCTGGTGCTGGAGATGGTGCCTGCCGTGCTGGCGGCCGACCTCACGGCCGAGCTGCTGCACTGCCACACCATCGGCATCGGCGCGGGCAACGGCACCGCGGGCCAGGTGCTGGTGTTGCACGACATGCTGGGCATGAACCTCGGAAAAATGCCGAAGTTCGTCCACAACTTCATGCACGACGCTGGCAGTGTGCGCGGCGCCATGGAGGCGTACGTGCAGGCCGTCAAGCAGGGGAGCTTTCCCGACAACGCCCAACACGCCTGGTAACCGCCACCCCTCACTTTCGCCCACTGACTCCCTTTCGCCCCATGCTGATTGCCCACTCCATCGCCGACCTGCGCCAGGCCCTTGCGCCCCACCGCCGCCCCGCCTTCGTGCCCACCATGGGCAACCTGCACGAGGGACACATCGCCCTCGTGCGCCAGGCCAAGCCCCTGGGCGACGTGACGGTGGCCAGCATCTTTGTGAACCGCCTGCAGTTTCTGCCGCACGAGGACTTCGACAGCTACCCCCGCACCTGGGAGGCCGACTGCGCGCAGCTGCAGGCTGCGGGCTGCGATGTGCTGTTTGCCCCGCGCGAAGCAGACCTGTACCCGCAGCCCCAGACGTTCAAGGTGCACCCCGACCCGGCGCTGGCCGACATGCTGGAAGGGCACTTTCGCCCCGGCTTTTTTGTGGGCGTGAGCACGGTGGTGATGAAGCTGTTTGCCTGCGTGCTGGGCCAGACCGGCGGCACCGCCGTGTTCGGCAAGAAGGACTACCAGCAGCTCATGGTGATCCGCCACATGGTGCAGCAGTTTGCGCTGCCCATTGAGGTGGTGGCGGGCGCAACCTGCCGCGCGGCCGATGGCCTGGCGCTGAGTTCGCGCAACGGCTACCTGAGCCGGGAAGAACGGCAAGAGGCTGTGGCGCTGCCTTCGGCATTGAAGCAACTGGCCCAGCAGTGGCTGAACACGCCCCCCGGCGACCGCAACGCGCTGGAGCCGCAGGCCCTGGAAGCCCTGCGCGCCCGGGGATGGTTGCCCGACTACCTCACCGTGCGCCGCCGTGCGGACCTGCTGCCCGCCACGGCGGCCGATGCGGCAGGCACGCTGGTGGCGCTGGGGGCTGCGCGGTTGGGCAGCACGCGGTTGATCGACAACTTCGAATTCTGATTTGCTACCAATTTGATAGCTTCTAGCGCTTATTGGATAAGCGCCAGCGGCCAAAAACATTCAAAACCCGGTTCAAATCCACCCATTGCGGGCCAGCCACTGCACCAGCAGGTGGTTGACGGCCTCGGGCTGTTCCATGGTCAGCATGTGGCCGCTGTGGGCCAGCAGGGTGTGATCGGCATGGGGAACCAGCGCCGCGATCTCGGCAGAACATTCGGGCGGCGTGAGCTGGTCGGCCTCACCACACACGACCAGCACCGGCCATGCCATGCCGGGCAGGTGCAGGCGGGCATCGGGCCGGTGGATGACGGCGCGGTTCTGGCGCACTAGGTGCGCGGCGCCAGCGCCCAGCACAAAGTCGAGGTAGGCCTGCACCAGCTCAGGCCGCGTGGCGTTGTCCGGGTGGAAGGCAAAGGCCACGTTGGGCTCGATCACTTCGCGCAGGCGGCCTTGTTCAAAGAGTTCGATGGCAGCCTCGCGCAGCGCCCGCATGTCCGGCGTTTCAGGCCGCGCCGTGGTGCCCAGCAACGCCAGGCCCGCAATGCGCTCGGGCGCCTGGCGCGCGGCCTCCATCGCGACCATCCCGCCCATGGAGGCACCGGCCAGCACCAGCGGCCCCGCGTGCTGCGCCAGCAACCGGGCGGCGAAATCCTCGATGGTGTGCAGCATGGCGTCCTGGTGGGCGGTGGCCACCACCGGGCGCAGGGCCTCGGGCATATGGGGCAAGACACCCCGCCACATACGTTCATCGGCCGCCAGGCCGGGCAAAAGCAGGAGTTGGGGTGGCTGGGACATGGCTATGCGGCAGGGTGAATCACCAAGATGGTGCTGTGAAGGAATGGGGGCGGACGGTGGAGGGTTCGGCGTCGCCCACTGGAAAGGAAAGACCGGCACCGCAGATTGTGAACAGGCCGTGAACACAAGGCACCGGCGCGGGGATTGTTTACCACGATGGCTCGGGACTTGCTAGCATGCCCTGCATATGCCCATCCACGCCGCGCTCCACCACGTCACGCATTATCAATACGACCGGCTGGTTGGCCTGGGGCCTCAAACCGTTCGCCTGCGTCCCGCCCCCCATTGCCGCAGCAACGTCATTTCGTATTCGCTCAAGGTCGAGCCCGCGCAGCATTTCATCAACTGGCAGCAAGACCCGTTTGCCAACTACCAGGCACGGCTGGTGTTCCCCGAGAAGACGCGCAGCTTCAAGATCACGGTGGACCTGGTGGTCGAGATGGCGGTGTACAACCCCTTCGACTTCTTCCTGGAGCCCGAGGCCGAGCAGATTCCGTTCCACTACAGCGCAGAGATCCAGCAAGAGCTGGCGCCGTACCTGGCGGCCGACCCGGTCACCCCGCTGGTCCAGGCCTACCTCGACAAGATCGACCGCACCGAGCAGCGCACCATCGATTTCCTGGTCAAGCTCAACCAGCAGGTGTCGCAGGACATCCGCTACCTCATCCGCATGGAGCCCGGCGTGCAGGGCCCCGAGGAGACACTGCAAAAAGCCAGTGGATCGTGCCGCGACTCTGGCTGGCTGCTGGTGCAGCTGCTGCGCCACCTGGGGCTGGCGGCGCGGTTCGTGTCGGGCTACCTGATCCAGCTCACGCCCGACGTGAAGGCGCTCGATGGCCCGAGTGGCACCGAAGTGGACTTCACCGACCTTCACGCCTGGTGCGAGGTCTACCTGCCCGGCGCGGGCTGGATCGGCCTGGACGCCACCAGCGGCCTGATGGCGGGCGAGGGCCATATCCCCCTGGCCTGCACGCCCCAGCCCTCCGGCGCCGCGCCGATTGAAGGCGGGGTGGACGAGGCCGAGGTGGAGTTCAACCACGAGATGCGCGTGACGCGCATCTTCGAATCGCCGCGCGTGACCAAGCCCTACACCGAAGACCAGTGGCAGGCCGTGCAGGCGCTGGGCGACCAGGTGGATGCCGACCTGACCGCGAACGATGTGCGCCTGACCATGGGCGGCGAGCCCACCTTTGTGGCCGTGGGCGACCGCGACGCTGCCGAGTGGAACACCGACGCCCTGGGGCCCACCAAACGCGGCTTTGCCACCGAGCTGGTGCACAAGCTGCGCGCCGAATATGGCCAGGGTGGTTTTCTGCATTTTGGCCAGGGCAAGTGGTACCCCGGCGAACAGTTGCCCCGCTGGGCGTTGTCGATCTGCTGGCGCGCCGACGGCCAGCCGGCCTGGAAAAACCCCGCGCTGTTTGCCGACGAACGCAACCCATCGCACTACACCAGCGCGGACGCAGAACGTTTTGTGCACCACCTCACGCGCAAGCTGGGCATCACCGATCGCTATATCCAGCCCGGCTACGAGGACACCTTCTACTACCTGTGGCGCGAGCGGCGCCTGCCGGTCAACGTGGACCCGTTTGACGCGCGCCTGGACGACGAGCTGGAGCGCGCTCGCCTGCGCCGCGTGTTCGAGCAAAAGCTCGACAGCGTGATCGGCTATGTGCTGCCGCTGCAGGCGGGTGAAGGGTCGGGCAAGCTGGTGGGCAGCGTGTGGAGCACCGGCCCCTGGTTCTTCCGCGACGACCGCATGTTGCTCATCCCCGGCGATTCGCCCATGGGCTACCGGCTGCCCCTGGACGCCCTGCCCTGGGTGAAGGCCGCCGACACCGACCACCTGATCCCGCCAGACCCGACCGCCCCCCAGGGCCCGCTGGCCGCCGCCACCACGCTGCGCGCACGGTATTCCGTTCCACCGGGCCCCGTCACCGGCGACCGTGACCTGCCCTACCTGGCAGGTGCCACCGCCCCCAGCGAGGCACGCCGGGTGGCCCAAGGCGTTGCAGGCACCGCAGGCGGCGACCACGCACGCCAGGCGGGCCAGCCCGATCCCCATGCGGGCATGCAGCCCCCAGGCAAGTTCCAGTCGGCCGCCGGGCTGTCGCGCACTGCGATGTGCGTCGAGGTGCGCGACCCGCGCCGGTCCAGCGGCCCCAAGGCGGAAGCGGTGGGTGAAAAGTATGGCGTGTTGTATGTCTTCATGCCGCCGCTGGCGCGCCTGGACGACTACCTGGACCTGCTGGCCGCCATCGAAGCCACGGCCGAAGAGCTGGGCATGAAGATCGTGCTGGAAGGCTACCCGCCCCCGCGCGACGCACGCCTGAAGGTGCTGGCAGTCACGCCCGACCCGGGCGTGATCGAGGTGAACATCCACCCCGCCAGCCATTGGAAGGAGCTGGTGCAGCACACCGAGTTTCTGTACCAGGCCGCGTGGGAGACGCGCCTGTCGGCCGAGAAGTTCATGACCGATGGCCGCCACACCGGCACCGGGGGCGGCAACCACTTCGTGATGGGTGGCGCCACACCGGCCGACTCGCCGTTCTTGCGCAAGCCCGAGCTGCTGGCCAGCCTGCTGCTCTACTGGCACAACCACCCCAGCCTGAGCTATCTGTTCAGCGGCCTGTTCATCGGCCCCACCAGCCAATCGCCGCGTGTGGACGAGGCGCGCAACGACCAGTTGTACGAGCTGGAGATCGCGCTGCGCGAGATTGAGTCCAACCGCGCCCTGTACGGCCAGGACATGCCGCCCTGGCTGGTGGACCGCACGCTGCGCAACATCCTCGTGGACGTGACGGGCAACACCCACCGCAGCGAGTTTTCCATCGACAAGATGTTCTCGCCCGACAGCAGCACCGGCCGCCTGGGCCTCTTGGAGCTGCGCGCTTTCGAGATGCCGCCCCACGCCCACATGAGCGTGGTGCAGCAGTTGCTGCTGCGCGCCCTGATTGCACGCTTCTGGAAGACGCCCTACCGTGCCCCCGCCGCCCGCTGGGGCACCGAGCTGCACGACCGCTGGATGCTGCCCACCTTCATCCAGCAGGACATGCACGATGTGGTGGCCGAGATGAACGCCGCAGGCTACGCGTTTGACGCGGCCTGGTTTGCACCGCAGTTCGAGTTCCGCTTCCCCATGGTCGGCACCGTCAAGTCGATGGGTGTGGAGCTGACCCTGCGCAACGCGCTGGAGCCCTGGCATGTGATGGGCGAGGAAGGCTCAGCCGGGGGCACCGTGCGCTATGTGGACTCGTCGCTGGAGCGCATCGAGGTGCGCGTGACGGGCATGAACGAAAGCCGCCATGTGGTCACCGTCAACGGCCAGCCTCTGCCGCTGCAAAGCACCGGCACCACCGGCGAATTTGTGGCGGGCGTGCGCTACAAGGCCTGGAACCCGCCCTCGGCCCTGCACCCGACCATTGGCGCCCATGCGCCGCTCACGTTCGACATCGTGGACACCTGGATGAACCGCTCTTTGGGCGGCTGCCAGTACCACGTGGCGCACCCGGGCGGGCGCAACTACGACACCTTCCCAGTCAACGCCTACGAGGCCGAAAGCCGCCGCCTCGCGCGGTTCTCGCGCATGGGCCACACACCGGGCAGGCTGGCGGTGCCGCCTGCGACGATTGAGCTGCCGGGCAGCCGGGAGTTTCCGTTCACACTGGATCTGCGGCGCACGATGCGGAGGTAGAGAAGCCCCCCTGAGTCGCTGCGCGCCTTCCCCCCAGGGGGACGACGCCCTTGCTGCGGGGCGGCCCTTGCTTGGCGTCTCTGGCATCGGCCCCGCCAGTTTCGACGGTGCGGGTTACCCGCAGAGTGTTGTCGAACAAATGCCCGAAAATCGAGCGCAGTGAACCACCTCAACGACAGCCTCCCCACCCCCGACCCTTCTGACAGCGCAGCCCAGTTGGCGGCTGCACTGGCGCCTGCTGCGGCGGCCGGGCATTTTGACGAGCTGCGGGGTGCCAGCGTGGCGGACGCCCCCGGTGCTGCCACTGCATCAGGCACTCCAAAATCAATAGCAAACAAGCCAGATATCACTAGCGCCTGGGCCCAATTCTTCGATCAATTGGGGCCCGAGGGCTTCCAGGACCTGGACCGGCGCATGCAGAGCCTGCAGCGCCAGGTGCGCGACAACGGCATCACCTACAACGTGTACGCCGATGCCGACGGCCCACAGCGGCCCTGGTCGGTCGATCTGTTTCCGCTGATCCTCTCGCAAGGCGACTGGGCACACATCGAGCGTGGCGTGTTGCAGCGCGTGCGCCTGCTCGACCGCGTGATGGCCGACGTGTATGGCCCGCAAGAGTTGCTGCACAAAGGCTTGCTCCCCAGCGCGCTGGTGCAGGGCCACCCGGGCTACCTGCGCGCCATGCATGGGGTCCAGCCCGTGGGCGGCACGCACCTGCACATCGCTGCGTTCGATATGGCGCGCGATGCGCAGGGCGACTGGTGGGTCGTCACGCAGCGCACGCAGGCGCCGTCGGGCCTGGGCTACCTGCTGGAGAACCGGCTGCTCATCTCGCGCCTGTTCCCCGAGGCCTTCCGCCAGATGCATGTGCAGCGCCTGGCCGCCACCTACCGCGCGTTGCTCGACGGGCTGCGGCAGATGAGCCCAGCCGGGCAGGATGCGCGCATCGTGCTGCTCACGCCCGGCCCGTACAACGAAACCTACTTTGAGCACGCCTACCTGGCGCGCTACCTGGGCCTCACGCTGGTCGAAGGCAACGACCTCACCGTGCGCGATGCGCGCCTGTACCTCAAGACGCTGCACGGCCTGCAGCCGGTGCACGGCATCCTGAAGCGCCTGGACGACGAGTTTCTCGACCCACTGGAGCTGCGCAGCGACTCGCGCCTGGGCGTGCCCGGCCTGCTGCAGGCCATCCGCGCGGGCAACGTGCTGGTGGCCAATGCGCCGGGGTCGGCGTTCCTGGAATCGTCGGCATTGCTGGGCTTCATGCCCGCGCTCTCGCGCCACCTGCTGGGCGAAGAGCTCGCGCTGCCGTCGCTGCCCACCTGGTGGTGTGGCGAGCGCTCTGCCATGCAGGCGGTGCTGCCGCAACTGGCCCACAGCGTGATCCGGCCCACCTGGCCCATGGGGCAGCGGGTGCCGGTGCTCGGCGGTGCACAGTCGCCCCAAGACCTGACGCAGTGGTCCCAGCGCATCCAGGGCCAGGGGGACGAATACACCGTGCAGGCCCACCTGCCGTTGTCGCAGATGCCGACGTGGCACCCCGGCCCGCCGGGGCAGCCACCGCGCAGCAGCATTGCGCCCCGTTCGGTGATGCTGCGCGTGTTTGCCGTGTGTGATGGTCCGGGCTCCTGGCGGGTGCTGCCGGGCGGGCTGGCGCGCATTGCCACCGGTGACAGCGAGATCACGTCCATGCAGCGTGGTGGCAGCAGCGCCGATGTCTGGGTGCTGACCGACGGTCAGGTGGACACCACCACGCTGCTCGCCCACAACCAGAGCGCCCCGGCCGTGGTGCACCGCAGCCGCCAGGTGACCAGCCGCGCGGCCGAAAACCTCTTCTGGCTGGGCCGCTACACCGAACGCACCGAGAACGTGACCCGCCTGGCACGCATTGCGCTGCAATGCCTGAACGGCGAAGACCAGTCGTCCCAGCCACTGCTGGCCTGGCTGGGGGCGATGGCCGTGGGCCAGGGCCTGGTGCTGTCCACCGTGCCGCCGGCCACGCAGGCGCGTCGCGTGTTCGAGCGCTCGCTCATCGCGGGGCTGACGAATGCCGCCCAGATCACCAGCGTGGGCTACAACCTGCGCGGCATCCTCGGGGCGGCCTCGGCCGTGCGTGACCGCTTGTCGCAGGAGCACTGGAACCTCATCGTGAATGCCGAGGCCGAGTTTTTTGCGCAAGGCCCGGGCGTTGCGGAAGACGGCGACTATTCACCGCTGGACGCGCTGCGCCAGCTCGAAGCCCTGAGCGGCCGCACCGCCGCCATGACCGGCCAGCAGACCGACCGCATGACCCGCGACGATGGCTGGCGGCTGCTGTCGATCGGGAGGCACCTGGAGCGCCTGGGCTTTCTGGCCGCTGCGCTCGAAAGTGGCCTGCAGACGGAAGCGGTGTTCGACGAAAGTGGCTTCGAGGCCATGATCGCGCTGTTTGACAGCACCATCACCTTCCACGCCCAGTACCAGCAGCGGCGCGACATGCCCGCGCTGCTCGACCTGCTGGTGATCGACCGCGACAACCCCCGGTCCCTGGCCTGGGTGGCCCAGACGCTGCGCGGGCGCATTGCCAAGATCGAGGCGGCCGCAGGGACACCCGGAGAGTCCGCGGCCACGGGCATCCCCGAAGCGTCCGACCTGTCGCTGGTCGCCTTGTGCGCGCAGGATGCCGAGGGCCGGCATGCCGCGCTGGAGCAGTACCTGGGCAGCTGTGTGCGGGGTGTGATGGGCCTGTCGGAGGTGCTGGCCACGCGCTATTTCACCCATTCAGTGGATGCCTTGCGGTACAGCATCGGAGCTTGACCATGCGATTGCGCGTCATCCACGAAACGGTGTACCAGTACACGCCGGCGGTGCAGAACGCCCAGCACATGGCCCACCTGCGGCCGCGCACTGGGTTGGTGCAGCGCGTGCTGACCCACACGCTGCACGTGGAACCCGCCCCAACACAGTGCCAAACCGCCCAGGATGTGTTTGGCAACACCCGCGCATTCTTCAACCTGCCTTTCACCCACGAGCGGCTGCACGTGCGCGCCGAAAGCCTGCTGGAGACCGCACCGCCGCCGCCAGCACCACCCGGCGAACCTTGGGAGGCGGTGCGTGAACGCCTGGCCTACCGGCGTGGCATGCCCTTCCACCCTGCCGCCGAATTTGGCTTTGCCTCGCCCTACATCCCCCGGCACACCGACTTTGTGGCCTATGCCCGCGAGAGTTTTGCGCCAGGGCGCCCGCTGATGGCGGTGGCCAGCCACCTGATGTCGCGCATCCATGCCGACTTCGTCTACACGGCCCACGCCACGGATGCCGGCACGCCCGCGCTCGAATCCCTGCGGCTGCGCCGGGGCGTATGCCAGGACTTTGCCCACGTGATGATCGGCTGCCTGCGCAGCATGGGCCTGGCGGCGCGGTATGTGAGCGGCTACTTGCTGACCGAGCCCCCGCCGGGCCAGCCACGGCTGGTGGGGGCCGACGCCTCGCACGCCTGGGTTTCGGTGTGGTCTCCCGCAGCCAAGGACAGCGAGGGCACGGCAGAGGACACGGAGTGGTTTGACCTGGACCCGACGAACGACCGTGCTGCTGGCGAAGACTATGTGACCCTGGCTGTTGGGCGCGACTACTCGGATGTGTCGCCGCTGCGCGGCGTGATCCATGGTGGCGACCACCATGTGCTGCAGGTGGGGGTGACCGTGGAGCCCGTGCCGGTCAGCGAACCCGCAGCGGCACCCGAAGTGGCCCCCGTCATGCCGTCGAAGGCACCAGGAAATCCTGACTGATACGCGCGCCCAGGTCGTTCACGCGCTCCAGAAACTGCGTGAGATAAGCATGCAATCCGTGGGTCAGAATTTCGTCGATGCGCGCGAACTTCAGGTGGGCCAGAAGCCTCCCCGCATGCCGCTGCGTCTCTGCAGATTGGCCGCTGCCCAGCATGTCGAGGTTACCCAGCACCTCCTTCATGCAGGCATGCAGTGAGCGTGGCATGTCGGCACGCAAGATCAGCAGTTCGGCCACCCGCTCGGGGGTGATCACGTCGCGGTAGACCTTGCGGTAGGTCTCAAAGCCGGACACGCTCAGCAAGATCGCGCTCCAGTGGTAGAAGTCGTAATCCTGGTCTTGCTCCGTGGCCGTGCCCATGAAGTCGCTCTGCACGGCGTGGAACTTCACGTCCAGCAGGCGCGCCGTGTTGTCGGCCCGCTCCAGGAAGGTGCCCAGCCGCATGAAGTGCAGAGCTTCGTCTTGCAGCATGGTGCCCACCGTGACGCCACGCGACAGGTGCGAACGGAACTTCACCCATTCGAAGAACCGCGCCGGGTCCCTCTCCAGTGCACCGCCGTCAATAAGCCGGTTCACCTCGAGCCAGGTCTGGTTCAGGATCTCCCACGCCTCGGTATTCAGCGCACCGCGCACGGCCCGGGCATTCTCTCGCGCGGCCTGCAGGCAGGCCACGATGGACGACGGGTTGGCCGGGTCCTTGACCATGAAATGCAGCACCTTCGCCGGGGTCACCTCTCCATGCTGGGCGGTGTAGGCGGGCAGCAGCTCGCTGATGGACAACAGCCCCTGCCAGCCCTGCATGGCCACTTCGGTGGATTGCGGCAGCAGCGCGCTTTGGTAGTTGACGTCCAGCATGCGGGCGGTGTTCTCTGCCCGCTCGGTGTAGCGGGCCATCCAGAACAGGTGGTCGGCAGTGCGGCTCAGCATACGGCCTCCTTGTTCAACGGGGGCAGAGAACCCCGGGCGTGCTGCGCACGCTGGCGGTGTTGTGTCGAAAGCCCGGCTGCGCAGGGCTTTTCTGCCCGCTCGGTGTAGCGGGCCATCCAGAACAGGTGATCAGCAGTGCGGCTCAGCATGGTCGTGACCTCCCTTGGTGATGTGTGTGCATTCGCCTCGGTGGGGGTGGCTCGCCCGGCACCCCGGTTGTCTTGGCGGCCTACCACGCCAAGGGTTTGCGCACGCGCCGTGCGCAAACCCTGCCCCGGCAGGGCGCACCGGCATCACGCCTGGCGAACCAGACCAACCCGCCACACCGCTCCAACGCTGCGGGGGCAGCGGAATAACCATCGCGTTGAACTTCTGCATGAGAGCCAATCTCCTCGCAGACATTTAGCAAGTTCCAGGCCGTGGTCGCCCCAACCCTTGGATAACGGCAGAATTTGAGAAAAATCAGGCGCTAGCGCATGTCCTTGCTGGTTATCTTGCTATTCTTTTTATTGATGGGTTTGGCGGCAGGTACAGGGGGCACCGATGGGGCAGGAGCCGCGACCGGGGTCGGTCGCTGGGCGGCTTCGCGCACCACGTCATGCACAAACCTCAGCTTGGCGAGCACCTCGCCGGCCAGCGCAAACGGATAGGCATCGGGCTGTCCCAGGCTGCGCGTGAGGCTGTTGAGCAGCAGTGTCAGCGGCACCAGGTGCTGCACCATGGACTGGAAATCAGGTGCCGGGCTGGCAAACGGGTCGATGGCGCTGCTGCGCTGCGCGCCATAGATGCCAGGGATCGTGACCTCGGTGGCATAGCTGGCCGATGTCTCCAGCAGATCAATCATGTGCAGGTAATGGGCCCAGGTCTCCGCCCAATCCTCCCAGGGGTGGGCGGCGGCATAGGCGCTGACGTGGTGATCAGCCCAGTCGCCCAGGTCGTTGCCCTTGGCGTAGTGGGCCTCCAGCGCGGCGGCATAGTCCTGGCGCTCGTCGCCAAACATCTGGCGGAAGTCTTCCAGGCGCCCACCGTCACGCACTAGCTGGTCCCAGTAAAAATGGCCAGACTCATGGCGCAGGTGGCCAATCAGCGTTCGGTAAGGTTCGCCCAGCGCGATGCGGCGGCGTGCGCGCTCGTCATCGTCCGCTTCGGCCACATTGAGAGTGATCGTCCCGCCGTGGTGGCCCGTCATGACAGGGGGCCCACCGGGCAATTCCGCCAGAAATTCAAAAACCGGCCCGGTGCGCCCCGGTGCCGGCTCCAGGCCCAGACGGGCCAGGCTGTAAAACAGGCGCCGCTTGGCAGCCTCGATCTGCATCCAGCGGCCCATGTTGGCCGCCTCCGAAAGATCGGGCAGCACCCGGGTCTGGCGGCAGGACACACACAGTTCGGCGTAGTCGTTGGCCGGCACCGCAAAGTTGCAGGCTTGGTGCTCGGTATGGTTACGGCACATGCGGTACAGGCGGCCACTGTAGTCGGTGCTGCCGCGCCCGCCCCTGCGCCTCCACAGGTCGGCACCGTCCTGCGGCGCAGGCGCGAGGGCCGCGATGGTCAGCACATCGGGCAAAAATGCCAGCGCGCTGCCACAGTGCAGGCACTGCACGCTATCGAAAAAAACCAGATGACCGCAATGGTCGCAATTGAATACCCGCATGGTGTGAAGCTTATACCCCGTGGAGTGTGGCCAACGCACAAGGCTTGGGAGGCACCAATAGATGCACCCATGCAAAAAGCAGGCTCCAGGACATGCCCGGAGCCTGCTTGGCGGTCAGTGCCTATGCGCCTTCGGCTTTGGAAGACCGCAGGCGCATGGTGTCAGGCAATCCGGTCAGGGACGAACCACGATGCTGTTGCGCACTTCACGCACATTCTTGGTGTTGCGTGCAATGGCTTCCGCCTGGTTCTTTTCAGCCTGCGACTTGGCGAAGCCCGAAAGCTGTACCGTGCCGTTGAGCGTCTCTACGCTGATGGAAGTGGCCGATACGTTTTTGTCTTCCGCCATCTTGGCTTTCACGGCGGTGGTGATGCCGGCGTCGTCCACATAGGAGCCAACGGTTTGTTGTTCACGGGCTACCGAGCAGCCAGTGGCCGTGATGATGGTGATGCCAGCGACAGCGGCAAAAGCGAGTGCACGTGCGTATTTCATGGTGTTGTCCTTCTTTGAGAATGGTTGGGAACGCGGGTGCTGGAAGATTGCAATCTGCCGGTCTGTTGCACCCTCCGCGACCGGCGGACTGTAGGGAGATGGGTGCGGCTCAGTAGGCGTGCCGACGGCGCGACATCCACAGCACCAGCGTGGCCAGTGCCGCGCCCGAGGCGGCGGCAATCACCAGCGACTTGCCGGGTTGCTCGGCAACATATTTGTTCGTGGCGTCTGCGGCTTGCAGCATCTGGCGGCGGGCCCGGGCGCTTGTCTCTGCGCAGTAGCCAATGCTGCGTGCTGCAAGATCCTGCGCACGTGCAGCAAGATCGTCAATGACCGGGTCGGTCTGGCTGCGCAGCGCACGCACACCTTCCTCTGCTTTTTCCAACGAGTTGTTGGCGGCCGTGCGGGTGGATTGCACGGCGTCCTGTGCGCTCTGCAGCACGTCGTCGGCAAGATGGCGGGCGCTGTTGGCAACTTTATCGGTAGCGGTCTGGATACTCATGCGGAAACTCCTTGAAAGGGTGGATGCGGGTGCTTGATTGCGCGGTCCGGGGCGTCAGCCCTTTTTGAGCAGACCCAGTACAAAGGTCACGACCGCCATGATGACGAACACGAAGAACAGAATCTTGGCGATGCCCACGGCACCGGCAGCAATACCGCCAAAGCCGAACAGGGCAGCGATCAACGCGATCACCAGAAAAACAACTGCGTAGTGCAACATTTCTTTCTCCTTCTCCTCTTGAGGTGGCCGGTTGCCGGCGGTTGGGTTGGCACAAGAACTTCAGCGCCTGGGATTCACTGTAGGGAACCTTCGGGGCCAAAGATGCCGGTGCCCGGCGCGCGGGCCTGTCGGCGGCACAGCGAGCCGCCTGTAGGACGGGACCTGCTGCACCCCGGCTCGATCCTCGTCAAGCATCCAGTGCGGGGACCTGCGGCGACTCGGCGCTGCGGCGCTGCAGCGGCAGCACGGCGGAAACCAGGGTGCCGTTGCCAGGGCGGGAGGTAATGGAGAGCCTGCCGCCCGCAGACTCCACCCGGTGGCGCATTCCAGAAAGCCCGTGCGACGTAGGCCGCACCGTGGCCGGGTCAAACCCCTCGCCATCGTCGCGCACCTGGACGGCCACATGGGTGGGGTAGCCATGCACCGACACCAGCACCTTGCTGGCCTTGGCATATTTGCCAATGTTGGTCAACGCCTCCTGCACCATGCGGTACACCGTGAGTTGCGACGCATCGGGCAGCTGGACCGCCTCCAGGCTGGTCTCGACCTCGATGCCCGCGCGCTCGGCGTATTCGCGCGTGAGAATCTCGATCGCGGCCGTCAAGCCGAGATTGGAAAGCGACGAAGGGCGCAGGTCCTCGATGATGCGGCGCTTGAGCGCAATGCCGCTGTTGAGCGTTTCGGTCAGGTGCTTGAGCCGTTCTGCCACTTCAGGGGCATTGGCGTCGATCTTGGATTTGAGCCGCGCCACATCGAGCTTTGCCGCTGTGAGCAACGCGCCCAGTTCATCGTGCAGCTCCCGCGCGAGGTGCCCGCGCTCGTCTTCGCGCACTTGTTGAAGGTGGTTCGCCAGCTCGGAAAGTGTTGCCGTGCGGACCTTCACAAGGCCTTCTAGGCGGTCTCGTTCGCGCTCCAGCAGGGCCTGCTCGCGCAGGTTGACCACCTGCAGCGCCTGCGCCTGGCGCAGGTACATGTAAAACGCCAACAAGCCAATCACGGTGACGGTGGCAATGCCGATGCGCGACAGCATGAGCGACTGCTCGATCTGCTCCTGACCTTGTTTCACGTGCTGGTCGCTGCGGGCAATCAATTCCAGCGCGTGTTTGCGGATCGCCTCCATGTGTTCCTTGCCCACATCGGTGTGCAGGATGAACTTCCAGGCATCTTCGTTGCCCTGCCGGCGCAAGCGCAGGCTCAGCTCCATCTCCGCGAGCTTGCGGGATATCTGCCGCGACAGCAGCGCAAACTCCTGCATGTCATCCGGGGCGTCCATGAACAGCCCACGCAAGCCGTCCAGGTTGGTCTGCACGGTGGCCACGGCCTTGTCGTACGGCTCCAGGTAAGTCTCGTTGCCGGTGAGCAGGTAACCACGCTGCCCTGTTTCTGCGTCCAGCATGCTCTGCAGCAGCAGATTGACGGCCTTGCGCGTGTTCTGGCCGTGGGTCATTTGCTCCACCGCATCCTGAGACCGCATGTGGCCCGTTTCATTGATACCCACCAGCACCATGGCCGCCAGCAACGCCATGGGCAGGCTCAGTGCCATCCTGCGGACTTTGGGCAGCCAGATGCGGGTGTTTTCTTTAAGACTCATACGCGGTATTCTGGATAATGTGTGTAGACCCGGGCACCACCCTGCCACCAGGGGTGAAGTGCCGGAACAATTTGCAACCAACAAACATCAGGAGCGGCATCACCGCCCTGCGAAAGAAAGATCGATGATCAAGATTGGCATTGTGGATGACCACGCGATTGTTCGTTCCGGGCTGCGGCAGTTCCTGTCGGAGCATGTGGATCTGCGGGTGGAGGGCGAAGCCTCCAACGGGCGCGAAGCTATCGACCTCGTGCGCAACAAGGAAATTGATGTCCTGCTGATGGACCTTTCGATGCCCGGCCAGAGCGGTCTGGATGCCCTGGCCATGCTGCGCGCCAAGGCTCCCGACATGGGCATCCTGATCCTGAGCGGATATCCCGAAGAGCACTATGCGATCAACCTGATCCGCCAGGGTGCGAGCGGCTACCTGAACAAGGAATGCGAACCCTCGGAAATCGTGGAGGCGATCCGCACCATTGCGCTGGGCCGGCGCTACCTGACGCCTGCCGTGGCCGAACTGCTGGCCCAGCAGCTCAATCGCAAGGATGACGCACCGCCCCACGAGCAGCTGTCTGAACGCGAGTTTCAGGTGTTCCTCAAGCTGGCCAAGGGGGAGACGGCGGGCGATATCGCCAAGGCCTTGTCTTTGAGCGTGAAGACGGTGAGCACCTACCGCACACGGCTGATGGAAAAGATGAGTCTGTCGTCCAACAGCGATCTGACTTACTACGCGCTCAAGAACCGCCTGATTGACTGACATGGGGTGGCCTCAGTCCGGGGTCCTGGCGGCTTGCTCAGCCAGACAACAGGAGCGGTAAAAACAAGAAGCCCCGCCGCGCATCCCGCGCGGCAGGGCCGAACGTCACAGCGAGTGGCCAGGCGCCGAGAAGGATTGGTTGGCAGCATCCATTCCCGCAGGGCTGCTGCTGTGCTGGATGCAGTAATCCACCAGCGCATCAATTTCGTTGGATTTATCAAAAACCGCATCCACCCCGAGTTGCGCGCAGCGCATGCGCACATCGGGCGTCGCGTAGTTGCTCAGTACCACCATCTTCTGGCCGGGGCGGCGTGAGCGGCACGCCGCCAGCACACCCAGCCCGCTGCCCTGGCGCAGGAAAAGATCCACGATCGCCAGGTCCCACTGTTCGCCGTGGGTGGCAAGCCAGTTCTTGCCCTCGTCCTCCGTCTCCGCAACCCCTACCGCTTCTACGGACGCCAACTCTTCGAGCGTCCCGATCAGGTTCTCTCGAATGGTGGCGTTGTCTTCAACGATGTAGGTGCGGAGTTTCACAGAAGGGCCCAGTTTCACGGTCAGCGCACGTTTGCGCTTGTCGAGCCTCAAATTTAGAGGTTCGGCTGAACGGATTCTGCCAGCCACCACACGTGGATGTTGTAGGAATAATCCTACCGAACAACACACACCGTGCAGTGCGCAGCGCGCGCTACATTCATGGTGCTCCATTCCATGGTTCGCCCATCGAGCATCAGCAAGCGCCCCGCCAGCGATGTTCCGATGCCCGCGAGCAGCTTGAGAGCCTCAGCCGCCTGCATGGCCCCCACTACGCCCACCAGCGGCGCAAACACCCCCATGGTGGAACAGCGCACCTCTTCAAATTCCGCCTCGGGCGGAAAAATGCAGGCATAACAGGGCGACGCGGCGTGGCGCGGGTCCACCACCGTGATCTGCGCATCAAAGCGGATGACAGCCCCCGCAACCAGGGGCTTGCGATGGCGCACACAAGCTGCATTGATGGCCTGGCGCGTGGCGTAGTTGTCGCTGCAATCGAGCACCACCGAGGCGTCCTGCACCAGCGCATCCAGCACGGTGGCATCGGCACGCGCCTGCAACGCCGTCACCCGCACTCCCGGGTTGATGGCCTCCATGGCGCTGGCTGCCGACTCCACCTTGGGCCGACCCACCCGGGCAGTGGTGTGGGCAATCTGCCGTTGCAGGTTGGTGAGGTCCACCACATCGTCGTCCACCAGGGTGATATGGCCGACACCGGCAGACGCCAGGTACAGCGCCGCAGGCGAACCGAGACCACCCGCCCCTACGATGACCGCATGGGACGCCAGCACCTGCTCCTGTCCCTCAATGCCCATCTCATCGAGCAGGATGTGGCGGGAGTACCGCAGGAGCTGGTCATCGGTCATGGCGAAAATCTCTGGAAAAGAAGCAAGAAAAAAGGCCGGATCTCGCTGGAAATCCGGCCTTCAGCGCAGGGAGCGAAAGCTCAATTCTCTTTCTTCTCGTCCTTGCGTTCTGTCAACGTCTTGCTGACCAGCACCGTCCGTCCCTTGAGCTGGTTCAGCGCCTGCACAAGCTGGAAGTCCTTGTCCGAGCCGAACTCCGGAGCCTTGCGTTCCGTGGCTGGCTTCTTGGCCTCTTCCTCCATGCGCTTGAGGGCGCTCTCGCGGGCCTTTTCACGGGCTTCGTCCTTCTTTTCCTCGCCTTGGCCGCTGCCCAGGTGCTTGTCAAGATCGGCCTCGCGCATGCGCAGGGCCGCAAAGACGTTGCCTTCTTCCGACTCGTCGATCATCACATCGGGCACGATGCCCTTGGCCTGGATCGACTTGCCACTGGGGGTGTAGTAACGCGCGGTGGTCAGCTTGATGCCGGTATCCGGCCCCAGCGGGCGCACGGTCTGCACCGAGCCCTTGCCAAAGGTCTGGCTGCCCATGATGGTGGCGCGCTTGTGGTCCTGCAGGGCGCCAGCCACGATCTCGCTGGCCGATGCAGAGCCCTCGTTCACCAGTACCACAAGCGGCACGGACTTGAGGGCTGCAGGCAGGCGGCGCAGCGGATCACCACCGCCGCGGCGCTGGTAGTAGTCGGGTGACGCCTTGTAGGTGGCCTTGCTGTCTGCCAGCTGGCCATTGGTCGTGACCACCGTTACGTTTTCCGGCAGGAATGCCGCCGAGATGGCCACGGCGGCATCCAGCAGGCCGCCGGGATCGTTGCGCAGGTCCAGCACCAGACCCTTGAGGTTGGGTTCCTGCTTGTAGACCTCTTCCACCTTGCGCACGAAGTCATCGACCGTGCGCTCCTGGAACTGCGACAGGCGGATCCAGCCGTAGCCAGGCTCCACCACCTTGCCCTTGACGGACTGGGTCTTGATCTCTTCGCGCGTGATGGTGACGGGGAAAGTCCGGCTTTCGTCCTTGCGGAAGATGGTGAGCGTGACCTTGGTGTTGGGCTCGCCGCGCATGCGCTTGACCGCATCGTTGAGCGACAGGCCCTTGACCGCCGTTTCGTCGATCTTGGTGATCAGGTCATTGGTCTTGAGGCCGGCACGGAAGGCGGGCGAACCCTCAATGGGCGATACCACCTTGATCAAGCCGTCTTCCTGGGTGATCTCGATGCCAACCCCCACAAAACGGCCCGAGGTACCTTCGCGGAATTCCTTGAAGGACTTCTTGTCGAAATACTGGGAGTGCGGATCGAGGCTGGCCACCATGCCGGAAATGGCGTCGGTGATGAGCTTCTTGTCATCCACCGGCTCGACGTAGTCGGTTTTCACGAGGCCAAACACCGCCGACAGCTGCTGGATTTCCTCCAGCGGCAGCGGGGTCATCGCGCCGCGGGCTACCGTCTGCAACGATACCGTCGTCAGAGCCCCAGCCACGACACCTACCGACACCCATCCTGCAATTTTGAGTTTGTGGCCCATACAACACCTTTTACCGCTTCAAAACCAATATACACCTTGGAAGGACCAAACCCGCTGCGGTTCCGCACAGGCGCTCACTTTCGACAGAATATCGGCAGGTTTTCCCTGTCTTTACCCCGGCTTTACGCCTTGCCTTGCGACGCGACCGCCGCTGCAGCCTTCGCGGCCGCCTCGGCATCGCCCAGATAGTAGTGGCGGATGGGCTTGAGATCGGCGTCGAGTTCGTATACCAGTGGGATTCCGTTGGGAATGTTCAGGCCCACGATGTCCGACTCGGAGATGTTGTCCAGGTACTTCACCAGGGCGCGAATGGAGTTGCCGTGCGCCGCCACCACCACGCGCTTGCCTGAGCGGATGGCGGGTGCCATGGCATCGTTCCAGAACGGCAGCACGCGGGCCACCGTGTCCTTCAGGCATTCCGTCAACGGCACGCTGCCTTCGGCCAGGGCGGCGTAGCGGCGGTCGTTGCGCTCGCTGCGGGGGTCCGTAGCCTCCAGGGCTGGCGGGGGGGTGTCGTAGCTGCGGCGCCAGACCAGCACCTGCTCGTCGCCGTACTGCTTGGCCATGTCGGCCTTGTTCAGCCCCTGCAGGGCGCCATAGTGGCGTTCGTTCAGGCGCCAGTCCTTGACCACGGGCAGCCAGGTGCTGTCCATTTCGTCGAGCGCGTACCACAGCGTGTGGACGGCGCGCTTGAGCACGCTGGTGAACGCCAGGTCGAACTCATAGCCCTCGGCCTTGAGCAGCTTGCCGGCCGACATGGCCTGGGAGACGCCAGTGGGCGTGAGATCCACGTCGGTCCAGCCGGTGAAACGGTTTTCAAGGTTCCAGGTGGATTCACCGTGGCGGATGAGGACGAGTTTGTACATGGTTTCCCCAGGAAAGGCGGGTCAAAGAAATGCGGGCCAAAACCCAGCATTCTAGAATTACGCTGTTCGCCAACCCAAGGAATCTTCGTGAAATTCATTATCGACAACTGGTATCTGATCTTTGTTGCACTGGCTTCGGGCGGCATGTTGCTGTGGCCTGTCCTCAAGAACGCCAGTGGCGGCTCGCTGACACCCGCGCGGGCCGTGCAGCTCATCAACCGCGAAAAGGCGGTGGTCATCGACGTCTGCGAAACCGAGGAATTCGCCGCAGGCCATGTGAACGGTGCCAAGAACGTGCCCCTGGGCCAGCTCGAAGAGCGCCTGCCCACCGTGGTCAAGAACAAGGCCCTGCCCCTGGTGCTGGTGTGCGCCACCGGTGCCCGCGCCAACCGTGCCGTGGCCATGGCCAAGAAGCTGGGCTATGAGAACGCCCAGGCCATGGCCGGCGGCCTCAAGGCGTGGCGCGAAGCCAGCCTGCCTGTGGAAAAAGCCTGAACCGCCCCCAGTTATTCCATCGACGATAGGCTTGTGCCTGGTCTCGTTGCCCAACAGGAAGAACCGCCATGCAACCCGTGAAGATGTACACCACTGCTGTCTGCCCCTACTGCATCCGGGCCAAGCAGATCCTCAAGTCCAAAGGCGTGGAGCAGATCGAAGAGATCCGCATCGACACCGACCCCGCCGCGCGCGTCCATATGATGGAGATCACCGGCCGCCGCACGGTGCCGCAGATCTACATCGGCGACACCCACGTGGGTGGCCACGATGATCTGGTGGCGCTGGACAGTCGCGGCGAGCTGATGCCCCTGCTGGGCGCCGCCTGACCCCCTCACCGGGCGCTGCATAATGCAGCCCCATGTGCCCGCTGCGGGAGCTGATCCCCGGCGGGTTTCGTTTTGCTGAAACCCGTTTGCATAAGAGACTTCACCATGGCCGACCAAGAAAACCCCGTATTCCAGATCCAACGCGTCTACCTGAAGGACCTGTCGCTGGAACAACCCAATTCCCCCGGCATCCTGCTCGAACAAGAGCAGCCCAGCGTGGACATCCAGCTGGGTGTGGAAGCCACTCCCGTGGCCGAAGGCATCTACGAAGTGGCCGTGACCGCCACCGTGCAGACCAAGATCAAGGACAAGACCGTGTTCCTGGTCGAAGCCAAGCAAGCCGGCATCTTTGAAATCCGCAACGTGCCGGAAGACCAGATGGGCCCCATCATGGGCATCGCCTGCCCACAGATCGTGTACCCCTACCTGCGCGGCAACGTGGCCGACGTGATCAACCGCGCCGGCTTCCCGCCCGTGCACCTGGCCGAGATCAACTTCCAGGCCATGTACGAGCAGCAACAAGCGCAGGCCGCCGGCCAGGCTTCGCCCATCATCACGCAGTAATCATCAGCGTTTAGAGGCTTTTTGGCCTCTAGCGCTTGATAGATAAGCGCCAAAAGCTATGAAAATCATAGTATTGGGTGCCGGTGCCTGGGGTTCTGCGCTTGCCATGAGCGCGGCCCAGCACCCTGCCGGCCATGCGGTCACGCTCTGGGCGCGCGACGCCGCCCAGGCAGGCAGCATGCGTGGGGAGCGCCAGAACCCGCGCTACCTGCCCGGCATCGCCTTCCCCGCTTCCCTCACCATTGCAGACGGCGACTTTGCCACGCTGCTGCCGGGTGCCGACCTGGTCATCGTGGCCACACCCATGGCGGCGCTGCGCGGCATGCTGCGGGCGCTTGCCGGCTGCACCGCCCCTGTGGCGTGGCTGTGCAAGGGTTTTGAGGCCGTGGCCACCGGTGCCGATTCAGCATCTTTTGGACTGCTGGCGCATGAGGTACAAGCGCAAGTAGCTCCTGATTTGATAGCAGGTGTTTTCAGCGGCCCAAGCTTTGCGCAGGAAGTGGCGCTGGGGCAGCCCACGGCCCTGGTGGCCGCCAGCCCCCATGCCGCCGTGCGTGATGCACTGGTCAACGCCTTCCACAGCCCCAGTGTGCGCGTGTACGCCAACGAAGACATCGTGGGCGTGGAAGTGGGCGGGGCGGTGAAAAACGTGCTGGCCATCGCCACCGGCCTGTGCGACGGGCTGGCGCTGGGGCTCAACGCCCGCGCCGCCCTCATTACCCGCGGGCTGGCCGAGATGACGCGGCTGGGCCTGGCGCTGGGCGCACGCCCCGACACCTTCATGGGCCTGTCCGGCCTGGGCGATCTGGTGCTGACCGCCACCGGCGACCTGTCGCGCAACCGGCGCGTGGGCATGCTGCTGGCGCAGGGCCAGACCCTGGCGCAGGCGGTGGAATCCCTGGGCCATGTGGCAGAAGGCGTCTACAGCGCCCGCACCGTGGTGCAGCGTGCACAGACCCTGGGCGTGGACATGCCCATCGCCGAGGCAGCCGTGGCCCTGCTCGACGGCCGCCTGCAACCTGCCGAGGCCGTGGCGCAGCTCATGGGGCGCGGCCCCCGGGGCGAGCTCTGAGAAGGTGTGACGCAGTCCCCTTGCACAGCACCGTGAGGGTTACCCCACCGACAGGCGCCGCAGCAGCCCCTCTTCATCGTCGGGGTGGAAAAAATACGGGTAAAAACTGCGCTCCTCGCTGGCCAGCTTGGGCTGGCCACCAAACTGGTCGATGAGGCGGCGCCCCTTGTCGGCGCCGATGTGCAGCAGCACGGCGGGCGCACCCACACGCTCGCACATGCGCTCGGGGCCGATCTGGTCAAAACACAGCATGCGCCGATAGAACGGGGCGTGGCGCGGATTCACCTCGATGACGATGTCGGTGGCCCGCCGTGCCCGGAAGGCCACGATCCACGCAATGTGGAAGATGGCACCCAGCACATGCTTGGAGCGCACCTCCGGGTCCATCGCGAGCTTGCCCATTTCGCAGATGCGCGCGCCACGCTGGCGCAGTTCGGCGATGAACTCGGGGTACTGCTCCTCGGCCGCCAGGTGCCCGTCGTCCATGCGCACCGAAATCGTCCCTTGCGACTGCCCGTCGATCTGCACCACCAGGCTGCTCAGGTCGCAGTCGTGCGACAAGGTGGCCTGCATGCTGTAGCCCTTGCGGGCATACATGCGGGCCAGCAGCCCCTGGCCCTTGCGCGACAGGCGGATCTTGCAGGTCTTGGTCTCGGGACATCCCAGGCGGCTCAGGTACTCGCCCGGGTAGGCAAGCTCGACAATCGTCTGTTCTTCGGCATGCATGGGGACTCCAGTTCTTCTGATGCGCCCCACCTACCCGCGCCCTGTGCGTGGCGCCAAGCAGCCGGACCCTCGGCGCTCCATTGAGAGAGGAAGTGCAGCTTAGCGGCTTCCTCGTTCCATTGCAGCCCGGGGCAATGCGGGAAGCGGACCAACGGCCGGACGGCCTTGGCAAAAGGCATGCGGGGGCCACTCCCGGCACCGCCCAGCAAAAAGCCGCAGGGCGCCCCGAAACGGGCGCACTGCGGCTTTTTTTAGGACCCCTCGCGGGGCGCGATCAGAACACGCCGAACAGCATGAGCAACAGAACCACGGACAATGGGACGCCGAGCAGCCAAGCAATGATGGGCATAGTGATCTCCTGAGAAAGGTTGAAGGGGATAAGTGATTTCACTGTATGGCCCCGCTTTTCCCGCCCTTGTGCGCCTGCACTGCGCATGGCCGTAGGCGCATGCCTACCGGCTGTCGGAGCGGTACCCGCCCCCCAGCGCGATCAAAGCCCCTGTTCCAGCGCCAGCAGCTCGTCCACCGTCTGGCGGCGGCGGATGAGGCGCGCCTGGCCACCATCGACGAGCACCTCGGCAATCAAGGGGCGCGTGTTGTAGTTGGAGGACATCGATGCGCCATAGGCCCCCGTGTCGTGGATCACCAGCAGATCACCCACCTGGGCGCCTGGCAGGTCGCGCGGCAGCACCACGCCGCCATCGCCCTGCGTGAACACGTCGCCGGATTCGCACAGGGGTCCCGCCACCACGGTGGGGTGCTCTGCCTCCGTGGCGCCATCGCGGCGCAGCACACTCATGGCGTGATAGCTGCCGTACATCGACGGGCGCATGAGTTCGTTGAAGCCGGTATCGACCAGCACGAAGTGGTTGTTGCCTGCGTTCTTGGTGGCACGCACCTGGCCCAGCAACACGCCGGATTCGGCCACCAGGTAGCGGCCGGGTTCGATCTCCAGGCCCAGCTTGTGGCCCACGATGGCCTCGGCCTGCTGGCGTGCAGCGTCCCACAGGCCGTGGTAGTGCTGGGTGTCGACCACCGGGTCGCCACTGCGGTAGGGGATGGACAGGCCACCACCGGCCGAGATGGCGTGCAGGTCATGCCCCGCCGCATGGGCCGTGCGCACCAGGCCCACCATGGCGCCGCAGACTTCGGCCAGGTGGCTGTAGTCCACGCCCGAGCCAATGTGCATGTGCAGGCCCACCAGCTTCAAGCCATGCTGCGCGATCGCGGCCAGCGCCGCAGGCAGGTCGGTGTGCCAGATGCCGTGCTTGCTGTGCTCGCCGCCGGTGTTGGTCTTGTTGCTGTGGCCGTGGCCAAACCCGGGGTTGATGCGCAGCCACACGGCGTGGCCGGGCGAGCGCGCGCCCAGCTGGTGCAGCATGTCGATGGAACCCGCGTTGACCGGCACGCCGTGTTCGACCACGCAGTCGAGCGTGGCGGCGTCGAACAGGTCGGCGGTAAAGACGATCTCTGACGACTCTCCGCCGGCCGTGTAGCCCGCCGCCAGCGCGCGCAGGATCTCGCCGCGCGAGACCGCATCCACCTTCACGCCCTGCTCGCGCATGAGCTTCAGGATGTGGATGTTGGAGCAGGCCTTCTGCGCGAAACGGATGGTCTCGAAGTTGGACACCTGGGCAATGCGCTGGCGGATGGTGGCCGCGTCGTACACCCACAGCGGGGTACCGAACTGGTCGGCCAAAGACCACAACTGGGCGGGCGAGAAGGGGTTGGACATGGAGACTCCGAAGACACAAGGCTGAATGGAAGCCCGGATGATGCCCCCTGACAGGTATTTGGTCGAATGCTTTTATTTCCAACATTCATTCATTTTGGATATGCTCCGCGCATGACCGACACGCCACTGGCCCACCGCATCACCCACCGGCACATCGAAGTGTTTCGCGCCGTGATGACCGCCGGCAGCGCCACCGGCGCGGCCGACCTGCTGCACAGCTCGCAGCCCACGGTGAGCCGCGAGCTGGCCCGGCTGGAATCGCTGCTGGGCTATGCGCTGTTCGAACGCATCCAGGGCCGCCTGCGGGCCAACGCGCGGGCACTGGCGCTTTGGGACGAGGTGCAGCGCTCGTGGCAGGGCCTGGAACGCGTGGTGGGCCGCGCGGTGGCGCTGGGCCGTCCCGACGCTGTGCAGCTGGCAGTGCTGTGCTTGCCCGCGCTGGCGCACGCACTGCTGCCCGGTGCGGCGGCGCGGCTGATGCAGGTGCAGCCCCACGCGCGCCTGTCGGTCACGCCGCAGGATTCGCCGCTGCTCGAAGAATGGATGAGTGCCCAGCGTTTTGACCTGGGCCTGTGCGAGCAGACCGCCGCCCCACCCGGCACCCGCGCCGAGGTGCTGCTCACCCTGGACGAAGTGGCCGTGCTGCCCGCCGACCACGCCCTGGCCCGGCAACCCGTGCTGCAGCTGGCGGACTTTGCCGGCCAGCCCTTTGTGAGCCTGTCGGCCGACGACCCCTACCGCCGCATCATTGACGCGCGCTTTGCCGAGGCCGCCGTGCCGCGCACGCTGCGCATGGAAACCCACAGCGCCGCAGCGGTGTGCGCGATGGTGGAGCACGGCCTGGGGCTGGCCATCGTCAACCCGCTGACGGCCCTGACGGCTGCGGCGAATGGCCGGCTGGTGGTGCGGCGGCTCGCGTTTTCGATCCCGTTCAGCGTGGCGGCCGTGCTGCCGCTGTACCGCCCACCGCTGCCCGAGGTGTTGCCCATGCTGGAGGCCCTGCGGGCCGAAGCTGCGGAAGTGGCGCGCCGCCTTCAGGCGTTGGCTTAGCCACCACCCCTGGCGGCACGAACGCTATTAATTAAATAGCTAGCAGCGCTTAACGGATAAGCGCCAGTACCTGTTTTCAGGCAAAACTCAGGGCGGCGTGAGGGTGCGGACCTTCTCGGCCAGCCGCTCCTGCACCGAGGGCGACACGAACTTGTGCACCTCCCCGCCCAGCACGGCAATCTCGCGCACAAAGGTGCTGCTGATGAACTGGTATTTGTCGCTGGGGGTGAGGAACACGGTTTCCACCTGCGGCATCAGGCTGCGGTTCATGCCCGCCAGCTGGAACTCGTAGTCAAAGTCGGTCACGGCGCGCAGGCCACGCACCATGGCCTTGCCGCCACGCTCCACGACAAAGTCGCGCAGCAGGCCCGAGAAGGCTTCGACCTGCACCTGGGGGTAGCCCTTGACCGCCTCGCGGACCATGTCGATCCGCTCTTCCAGGTTGAACAGGGTCTTCTTGTGGTGCCCCGCCGCCACGGCCACGATCACGCGTTCGAACAACTGGGTGGCCCTGCGCACCACGTCTTCATGGCCCAGCGTGATGGGGTCAAAGGTTCCGGGGTAAACGGCGAGCACGTTCTGGGCCATGGCTGGTTGTCTCCTGTCTGGCGGAATGACGTTGGCCCCGGCCCCGGGCGCCTGCCCTGTGGAGGCCAGCCGGGCCGCGTGCGCGCATTATGCAGTGCACTGCAACATGAGGTCGCAGTGCACCGGCGCGTGGCAGACCTGCGCCGCTACGGGCCCGCCGGCAACGCTCCCTGCGCCACCTGGCCCGGCGCCAGCAGCATCAGCCGGGCCACCAGTGCCACCAGGTCTTGCTGGCGCTGGGTGCGCGTCTTGGCCAGGAGCGCGCTCATCTGCGTGCGCACGGTCGAGATGCGCGAGCCGCGCGCGTCCGCAAAATCCTGCGGGGTCTGGCCGCGCATCAGCGCCAGCAGCAGGTCGGCCTCGGACGGGCTCAAGCGGTAGGCCTGGCGGGCCAGGGCCACGGCGGCCTCGCTGCACAGGCTGCGCTCCAGCACCACCCAGGCGACGCCCGGCGCGCGCAGGCACACGCCCAGCGCGGCCAGGTCGCTCAGGGGCAGCGTCACCAGCAGCAGCCCGCCCTCCGTGCCGGGCAGTTCCACACAGCCACTGCGCCCCAACAGTGACTGCTGGAACAGCGCGCGCAGCGCCGCATCGGCCGTGCTGGCCAGCAGCGGACCGCGCAGCAGGGCCCGCAGGGCGGCGCTTTCCGGCCGGGCGCTCAGCAGCCGGGTGCGCGCATTGGCGTGCAACAGGCGGCCCGCCGTGTCAAAAAACAGCAGGCCCATGGGCATCTGCTCCATGAGCGACTCCACGCCCTGGGTGCGCGCGCGCAGGGCCACCATCTCGCGGTGCAGAAACGCGGCGCGCTGCACGCCGCCAAACTCCGCGCGAAAGCGCGCGACTTCCTCCGGCGCAAACCCCTCGTCATCCCCCTGGCGGTACACCGACATGAACAGATTGCCCACCGGGTGCGATGCGCCCTGGCTGCCGCCAAACATGCGGGTTCCGATGCCGTATTCGCGCAGGAAGTCGCTGTAGATCTCGGTGCGGCGAAAGCCACGCGTGGCGTGCACGGGCGCGTCCGTGGCCACCCAAGTGCCCGCTGCGCCCAGGCGCGCGCGCTGCGCCATCGCGTCGTCCCACAGCGGGTCTTGCAGCCGAAAGTGCGTGGCATAACGCCGCGCCGCCTCGGGGGTCACGCCCATCGCCAGCAGCGCGGGCGCGCCGTCGCTCGAGGGCGACTGCAGCCAGTAATCCACCTCGGGGTGCGCCGCAAACTCAGCGCCCCACTGCGCCAGCTGGTCCAGGCCGCTGGCCAGGAAGGCGCCACCGAGCAGGTCCGCGCGAAAGCTGGCGGCGTAGCGGGCCAGCGCGTCGCTCCAGCGCGCATCGTCGGCCACGGAGCCCAGCAATTCACCCAGAGCGTGGTGCAACAAAAACCTTTCCAAAAGGGGCCCCTCAAGGGCCTGTTCACGATCTCGCCGGGCACCGGACCACCCGGAGTTCCTGGCCGCCCCGAAGACCGGTGCGCGAGGCTCTGAGGCCTCGCACAACGAAGAGCGGCGGATGGTACGGCCCACCGGCTGCCGCCACATCGTTCAAGCGAATGATGTCGCACGGCGCCGACGCTTGCGACCACTTGTTACCCAAAGAGACATCCCACCCGTTCACAGCGCCAGAGCAGTGCGGACCCACGCGACTCCTCCAGGTGGCGGATAGGCAGGCCAGGGCCCCATTTCTACATTCTGGCCACGCCGCCGCCTGGGCCCTCGGCAGGGCAGGCGAGCAATTTTCGTTTCCTCTATTCCGACCCCTTCCCCATGAATTCTTGCTGCACCTCCCCCCTTTTTCGCCGCGCTGGCGCCAGCGTGGCCATGGCCCTGGCCGTGCTGACCGCCACCTCGGCCCAGGCCGCCATACCGGCCGGCCAGCGGCAGTTTCTGGTGGATTTCTACCACCACACCAATGGCCCCGCCTGGAACTTCAGCAACAACTGGCTGGGCGCACCGGGCACCGAATGCACCTGGATTGGTGTCACCTGCGACGCCGGCGAAAACACCGTGACCGCCCTGAGCGTGCAAAGCAACAACCTCACGGACCCCGTGGGCGCCCTGCTGCCCGACTGGTCCGCGCTGCCAGACATCCGCACCATCAACCTCAGCGACAACCAACTGGCTGGGCGGCTGCCCCCCATTTCGGGGCTGCCAGAGCTGAGGTCGCTCGACGTCTCCCACAACGACCTGCAAGGCACGCTGCCCAGCCCTTCGGGCCTGACCCACTTCTTCCGCTACCACGCCCACAACAACCAGTTCACAGGCCCGCTGCCCGCCCTGCCCCCAACGCTGGAGCAGCTGCGCGTGGAGAACAACCAGCTCACCGGCCCGGTGCCCGCCCCGCCCGCAGCCCTGGTGGCAAGCGCGTCGGCCCTGTGCCCCAACCAGCTGACCCCTTCGGCCAGCGCTGCCTGGGACACGGCCACAGGCAGCACGCCCTGGCACGCCACCTGCAGCGCCCCGCCCGCTGCCACCCCCGTTCCCACCCTGAGCGAGTGGGCGCTGATCCTGCTGGCCCTGGGGGCGGCCACGGTGGGCATGGCGGCGCTGCGCCGCAAGCAGTTTTAAGCCTTTTTGGCCCCTGGCGCTTGTCCATCAAGCGCCAATAGCTATACAAAATATAGCAATTCAGCGTCTGCAGCGCAGACTTGGCAGCCGATCCGCACAGGGTTGGCAACGCACGCCTCCAGCCAATGCCCCGCGCCACATCGTTCATGTGAACGATGGCGGGCGCCACGTTACGGCCTACGATCCGCAGCCCATCCCTGCACGGCACGCGCCTTCTTCTGTGACCCTCACCCCGCCCCGGCCCACCCCCACCGCCGTCAGCGACGCGCTGTTCAACACCCAGGCCTGCCTGAACTGTGGTGCACCGCTCACCGGCCCGTTTTGTGCGCAGTGCGGGCAGAAAAAGGCCGCGCGCATGGGCAGCAGCACCGTGCGCAAGGAGGCCTGGGAGCGTTTTCGCTGGTTTGAATGGAGCACCATCCGCAACGCACTGCGCGTGCTGCCCCAGCCCGGCACCACCGCACGCGAATACGTGCTGGGCCAGCGCAAGGACCACCCCCACCCGCTGACCCTGCTGTGCCTGGCCATCGGCTTCCTGCTGATCGTGCTGGGCCACACCGACTATTTGCGGCCCGAGCTGCCCAGCGAGGCGGCGCAGCGCATGTACGCGCTGGTCGCCGGGTATTCCAAGTGGTCGTTCTCGCTGGGTGCGGTGGCGGCGTTTGCCAGCATGTGGATGGTCTTCCGCCGGTGGGGCTACAACGCGGCCGAGCTGCTGGCCCTGGCGCTGTACTGCCAGGCGGTGTTCATTGCGCTGCAGATGGTCAACCAGCTGCCGCTGGTGCTGGCGCCGTCTCCCGGCCTGCTCAAGTGGCACAAGGCCTGGTCGCCCTGGTACATGACGGCGCTGCAGACGCTGATGCTCATGGTGGCGCTGCGGCAGTTTTTGGTGCTGGACCTGCGGCGCGATGGCTGGCGGCTGCTGCTGGCCGGCGCGCTGTTCGCGGCGCTCAAGTGGCAGGCCACCCAGCTTTATGCCCGCGCAGTGGTCGAACTCGTGCTGTGGCAAATGGGCGCCTGAAAACCGTGAACAAGTTCATGAAAACCTGTCGGGCCGCAGCCACATCCTTCATCTGAATGATGTTGCGGCGGGGACATCGACCCTACCATCCGGCGCAGATCATTCAACCTGATGAGGAGCCCCCATTGAGCGGTGAAGAGCGGGACCCGCAGCCTGTGGGAATACCGGGTTTCGAGACCCTGATGGCCGAAAGCCTGGAGGCCCTGGGCGAGCCCGGCATGGTGGAGCGCCTGCTGCACCGTGTGGGCGAATCGCTGGGCAGCCACAAGGTGGTGCTGTTTTGCCCCCTGCCCGGCTCGGACGACCCGCTGGCCGCCTACCAATGGGGCATGCCCGATGATTTTCTGGCGCGCTACGCGAACCTGATCCAGGGCAGCGATGCCTGGAGCGAGGCGCTGGAGCGCCAGCAGGCCCAGGCGCTGGCACGCGGGGGCTCGCTGAGCCAGCAGCTGGTGGGCACCCAGGCGCTGCGCCGGGGCGCGTTTTATGCCGACTACCTGAAACCCCTGGGCATCGACGCCATGGTCAACAGCATCGTGGAGGCCTCGCCCGAGGTGGGCATGCACGTGCTGGCGATGTACAACGACCTGGGCCAGAGCGAGTTCACCCCCGAACAATTTGCCCGGCTGCGCGCCGTGACGCCCTGGGTGCGCAGCCTCATGCGTGCCCAGCGCCGCCTGCAGCGGGCCCGCCGCCACAGCAGTGCGCTGGAGCGCACGCTGGACCAGTTGCCCCTGGGGCTGATGCATGCGAACCAGCGTGGCGAGGTGCGTTACCTGAACGAACATGCCCGCGCCTGGCTGGGGGTGGAGGACGAATGCCGCATCCTGCTGCGCAACGCCACGGGCTGGCAGGCGCGCCAGCCCCTGCAGCTGGCGCAGATCCACCCCGGGCTGACGCCACTGCTCACCGCCAGCCTGAGCACACGCTCGCCCGTCTCGGCCCGGCTGCAGACACAGCAGGACCCGGCGCCGGGAACGCTGGTGGCCCTGGCCGCGCCGCTGCGCAATGGCCCGGGGCCCGCCGCCGAGCCGCTGGCCCAGTTCATCCTGGTGCCCGAGGCACCGCCCCACGCGGGTGCCACGGTGTCGGTGTGCAGCGCGCTCTATGGCCTGACCCCCGCCGAAGCCGCCCTGCTGCCCCTGCTGCTGCAGGGCATGACGCCGCGCGAAATGGCCGACAACCGGCACGTGAAGATGCCCACCGTGCGCTCCCAGCTGGCCAGCCTGTACGCCAAGACCGGCACACGCGGCCAGGCCGAACTGGCCCAGCGCGTGCTGCGCGTGGCGGCCCTCGTGACAGCATGAGACACCCCCCTGAGTCGCCTTCGGCGCCTTCCCCCCGCTCTCGCATTGCTGCGCAATGCGGGCAAGGGGACGCGGCCCTCACTGCAGGGCGGCCGTTGCTCGGTCGCCCTGGCTTGGGGCGCGCCAGTTTCGACGGCTGCGCGCAACACGCAGCGCAAACGGCCACCGCATTCACTGATCCCAACCCAAGGAACCCATCCCCATGAAACACAGCAATGTTCGCCCCGTCGCCTTCGCCTGCGCCGCAATGATGGGCCTGGCCTTTGGGGGCCTGGCCATGGCGCAAAAGACCGCCGCTGTCGCCAAGCCCAGCAAGGCCCAGCTGGCCGCCGAACTGGCGGCCACCCTGCAGGCGTGTTCGTACGACGGCAGCCCGCTGGCGTTCTCGCCGCCCGACCTGTCCAAGGGCGGCGCCACCGGCAAGCAGGTGGTGGCCGAGATCATGAAATACACCGGCCTGCCCGCCAACTTTGTGGTGGTGGAGGGCAAGGTGCCCAATGCGGCGGCGGTGATCATGGCGGGGCCGGACAAGATCCCGCGCCGCGTGATCGCCTACAACCCCGGCTTCATGGGCGAGGTGATCCAGGCCACCAAATCCAACAACTGGGCGCCTGTGAGCATCATGGCCCACGAGATCGGACACCACCTGTCGGGCCACACCATCGTGCCCGGCGGCAGCCAGCCGCCCATCGAGCTGGAGTCCGACAAGTTCAGCGGCTTTGTGCTCTACAAGATGGGCGCGCCGCTGGCCGACGCCCAGCGCGCCATCGCCACGCTGATCCCCGAGAAGGACGGCGAAACCCACCCCGGCCGCAAGAAACGCCTGGCCGCCATCGAATCTGGCTGGAAGGAAGCCTGCGAGCTGCAAGGCGGTGGGCCGCAGTGCTCGGGCGGATTGCCGGTGCGCACCGCAGCGGCTGCCCCCGCTGCACCGGCACCCGCTGCCGCAACACCCGCCCCGGCACCAGCTACCACGGTGGCCAAGGCGCCGGCGCCCACTGCAGCACCCGCGGTGCCCTCGGCCAAGACGCCCGCCCCAGCCCTGGCCGCCGCGGCCGAAACCCTGCCCAAGGTGGACGCTGCCGCCATCCCGTCCAAGGGCACACAGTTCATCTACGACGAGTTCGGCATCCTGGACCCGGCCATCCGTGCGCAGTTTGAAAAGCAGATGTACGACCATGCGCAGAAGACGGGCGTGGAGATCGTCACCCTGCTGGTGAAGGACCTGGGCGGCAAGACCGCCGAGGAATACGCCCACGCCATGATGCGCCAGCTGCGCGTGGGCAAGCTCGATGTGGGCAACGGTGCCGTGCTGGTGGTGGCACCTGAGCAGAACCAGGCCGCCGCCGTGCTGGGATCGGGCGTCGCGCTGGAGATGGGCAGCCACGACAAGACGGAGCAGCTCAAGCGCTGGATGAACACGGCCTGGGCGCTGTGCAAGAAAAAGAGCGCCTGCGGCAACTGGACCGAAAACCTGATGCTCGCAGCCGACCACCTGCGCCGCGATACCAGCCACGCCGACTGGACCATCGCCTACCAGTCGCTGGGCGACATCCAAAAGGCCGATGCCGCTGAAAACGGCAAGGTCACCAACCCGAAGGACAGCAAGGTCTGGCGCAAGATCGTGCGCCTGTCGGGCACCGTCGAGGCGCTCAATCCGCCCGCCGGCAACAAGGCCGCCTGGGTCAACGATGCGAAGGTCAAAAACGGCAAGCAGGCCGTGCTGATGCGCAGCGCCGAGGGGCTGACCACGATGCTCTACGTCGACCCGCGCACCATGGCGCTGCAGCCCGGCGGCAAGCTGGAGCAGGGCAAGACCTACACCCTGATCGCGCGTGCGGCGGGCCTGTCGTGGAACCCCAAGGACACGCAGTCGCTGGACGTGCTGAGCTACAGCGTGACGGAATAGGGACCAAGCGTTCGGCATGTCTGCCTCGACCTTCGCCATGCTCCTGGCTGGCGCCGCCAGCCTGCTGCCCGCGCTGTTCTTCATGTTCACGGCACTGCTGGGCAGCAACGGCATGAACTCCGCGCAGGGCGGAAAACTGCTGGGCACCCTGGCCGGGCTGTTGGTGCTGGGCTGGATCGGCGCGCTGTGGCTGGCGCGTCACCTCGCGCACTGGGGCCAGGCGCGCGGCTGGTCCACCGTGGCCAGCGTCGCTGCCGCCACCGGTGGCGCGGTGGTCGCCTACACCGTGCTGGCGCTGCTGGCCACCGTGGCAGCGCTGCTGTGGGTGGGCGCATGAGCTGGCGGCACCCCTCCTCGAAAGAAAAAATCCGCAAAGAAGGACAAGCCTCCATGCACCATCCCTTGCTCAAGCCGCTTTGCAGCACCACCCTCGCACTGCTGACCACACTCACCCTGCTGGCTACCGGGACACAGACAGCCCAGGCAGCCGAACACTTCTGCGGGCAGCCCACCGCCCACCCCATCGACAAGGCCCTGGCGGCGGCGTCCGAGCGCAGCGGCGGCGTGACGGTGGACCTGCGCGACGCCCAGTCTGCCGCCTACGCCGCATGGGACAAGGAGCTCAACCGCATCTACGCCCAGGCCCTCAAGGCCGCCGGCCCGACCCGGCGCGACGCCCTGCGTGCGGCACAGCGCGCATGGCTGGCGTTTGACACCGCGCAGGGCCACTGGGACGCCATGCTGCATGCCGACCAGGGCACATCGGCCGCGCTCAACATCGCTGGCGCCGCGCTGGAACGCCGCCGCGCGCGGGTGTGCGACCTGAGCATGGACCTGCAAAGCCTGAAGGATTCGGAATGATGCGCCGCACACTCCTGCGGCTGCTCCCCATGCTGGCACCCGGACTGGCCCACGCGCAGGACCAACCCACGGTGTGGCTGCGCGTGCGCAACCACAGCCAGGAGGTGTTCGAGCATGTCTGGCAGGGCCTGCCGGGCACCCGCAGCGACGTGGACCTCGGCCCCTTGCGGCCCGGCCAGACCAGCCGGTGGCACGCCTTTCCGGCCATGCTGGCGCACTACCGCAAGACGCGCATCCAGCTGGCCCAGCGCCAGCTCGTCGACGTGACCGACACCTCCTTCCCCCAAGGCCGCGCCACCCTGGAGCCGGGCCACTACACCTTCGCCTACACGCTGGAGGGCGATGTATTGCGGTTGACGGTGATCCCGGAAGCCCTGGCCACTGCGCCGGACAGATCACATCAAAAACAATAGCTTCTAACGCTTATCGGATAAGCGCTAGAGCCCAATTTCATTCAAAAAATGGCGTCCATGAACACCCTCAGCACCTTGCACCCTGTCCGCATGGCGCGGCTCACGGCCCTGGCGGCTGCCCTGTTTGCGGCGGCCTGTGGCGGCGGGGACGCCAACGAGGCTCCCACTCCCACTCCCGCCCCAGGCACGGCCCCCGCACCCGCACCGGGGCCCACGCCGGAACCCCCAGCGCCGCCCCCGCCCGCCCCCACGGCACCGCCGGTGCAGCCCCCGTCTGCACCACCCCCATCGCCGCCGCCATCGCAGCCCCCCTCGGTACCGCCACCGCCACCGCCTCCGGCGCCACCCCCGCCCAGCGCGGGATGGAGCGTGGTTTCGGTGAACTCCCTGCTCACGCCCCTGGCCATCGCCAGCGACCTGACCCCCAACCCCGGCCGGGGCTACTACCAGTGGCGCTCGGACCCGGGTGACGTGCCGCTCGCACAATCGGCACCGCCCCAGGCCGCCTACCAGCGCTACCTCTGGAAAGACCTGGAAGGCAACACACCCGGCCAATACAACCTCGGCAACCTGGTGGCCGCGCGCGATGCCGCGCGGGCTGCGGGCCGGCAGTTTGCCTTTCGCATCCAGGCCATGCGCGGCTACGGCACCAACACGCTGGACGTGCCCACCTACCTGCACGGTGCGGGCACGGCACAGCCGCAATGCTCGGCACCCAACCCCGCCTGCGTGTGGACGGCCCCGATGCCCGCCCCCACCCCGCCCGCGCCCGCATTGCCGCCCACGCTGGTGCCCAACTGGAACCACCCCTATGTGCTGGAGCGCATGCAGGCCCTGCTGCAGGCCGTGGCCACCGGGCTGGGGGATACCTCCGACCTGGCCTGGATCGACGTGGGCCTGTATGGGCAATATGGCGAGTGGGCCATGAACACCACCAATGTGGTCTACACCACGGCGCCCCCTGGCATCACCCCGGCCTCCAACGCCACCAAGCGCAGCCTTGCACAGATGCATTTCGACAGTTTTCCCAATGCGCAACATGCGATGCTCATCCCGCATGCCAATCTGGACACGCTGCAATATGCGTTCTTCCAGCAGACCACCACCGCGCTGCCCGTGGGCCTGCGCTGGGACTGCCTGGCGCAGGACGGCTTCATGAAGCAGTGGACCGACCGCCCGAGCGACTGGGCACAGATCTCGGACCGCTGGAAGACCGCCCCCTGGATCGCGGAGTTCTGCCCCTTCGGCCCCGGGGACACCAAGACCAACGCGGCCACCGCGCTGCAGCAGGTGCGCGATTTTCATGTGTCCACCGTGGGCAACGGCAACCTGAACGCGCCGTGGTCCAGCTTCCCGGGCACCGAACAGGCCGACCTGGCCGCCGTGGGGCGCGAGGCGGGCTACCGCTTTGCCCTGGGGCCCATCACCGTCACGACCCCCACGCCCAGCACGGTGCAGGTGCAGGCGCGCGTGGACAACACGGGCAACGCACCGCTCTACACCCCCTGGCAACTGCAGGCGCAGCTGCGCAATGTCGCAGGCCAGGTGGTGGCCAGCCGGGAGCTGCTGAGCGCCGCCCAGGCGCGTGCGATTCTTCCGGGCCAGCCCGCACAGATCAACACCACCTGGACCCTGCCGAGCCCACCCGCTGGCAACTACACGGTGCACCTGGCCTGGGTGCGCCAGCCCACGCTGGCGGGGCTGCCTCAGACGCTGCGCTGGAACATGTCGGGCACCGAGGCCGACGGCAGCGCCCGGCTGGCGACGTTGAAACGGTAGGGTGCCGCGGGCCTGCGGGCCCGCAGCTTCGGCTCAGGCGCTGCGTTTGAGCAGGTGCGCGTGTACCGCACCCGCCTTGAGGTGGCGGTGCACAGCCAGTCCCCACGGGGCCAGCTCTTCATCGGCCCAAACGCGGGGCGCTTCGAGGTACACAAACCCATCGGCGGCCACCGCCTTGGCGGCGGCCTGCAGGGCGGCGCTGAACAGGTCGCTGTCGAACGGCGGGTCCAGCAGCACCAGGTCGATGCTGGCAGGCGCCGCCTGCTTGAGGGCGGCAATCCCGTCGCCGCGCTGCACGCGCACGGCGGTGGCCTGCAGGCGCTGCTGCAGGGTGTGCAGCTGGGCCACCAGGGCGGCATCGCTTTCCACCAGCTGCACGGCGCTGGCACCGCGTGAGGCAGCCTCCAGCCCCAGGGCGCCGGTGCCCGCGAAGGCGTCCAGGCAGCGCCAGCCCGCCAGGTCCTGCCCCAGCCAGTTGAACAGGGTCTCGCGCACGCGATCGGGTGTGGGGCGCAGGCCGGGTCGCTGCGCCACGGGCAGGCGGGTGCGCTTCCACAGCCCGCCGATGATGCGGATTTCGCCCGCGCCCTTGGGCGCAGCGGCTGCGGCCGCCTTGTCCTTGTTTTTGGGCGCGCCCTTTTTGCCGGTGGCGGCAGCCGGGGGGGTGGCCGCCGCGGTCTGGGCCTTGCGGATCTCAGCGTTGATGGCGGTGGTTTTCAGGGTCGAGCGGCTCATGGCTTGCCCCCCACCACCACGGTCACCATGCGTTCGGGTTGCAGCTTCTTGGCCATGGCCGTGCGCACGTCGGCCACGGTGAGGGCTTCGACCTTCTTCGTCCACTGGTCCAGGTAGTCGAGCGGCAGCTCGTTCCAGGCGATGTTGGCGACGTTGCCCAGGAGTTTCTTGTTGCTGTCGATGCGCAGCGCAAAGCCGCCGATGAGGTTGTCCTTGGCGGCGCGCAGCTCGGCTTCGGTGGGGCCTTCGGCCACGAAGCGCGCGATCACGTCGCGCGAGACCTTCACGGCCTGGGCCGCCTGGTCGGGGCGGGTCTGCAGGCCCACAGTGAAGGCACCGGCATGCATGCCGGCGGCGAAGTAGCTATAGACGCTGTAGCTGAGGCCGCGCTTTTCACGCACCTCGTTGGTCAGGCGCGAGACAAAACCGCCTCCGCCCAGGATGTGGTTGCCCACCAGCAGCGCCACAAAGTCCGGGTCGCGGCGCTGGAAGCCCGGCTGGCCGATGAGCACATGGGCCTGGGCCGAGGTGAAGGGGAGGGTCTGCTCCACCGGCGCGGCCAGCGCGCTGATCTCGCCCACGGGCGGCAGCGGCGCGCAGCCGGTGCTGGCGGGCAGGCGCGACAGCAGCGTGGCCACCAGCGCCTGGGCCTGCGCGCGCGACACGGCGCCCACGATGCTGACCTTGGCGCGGCAGGCGGCGATGTGCTGGGTGTGGAACGCCTGCATGTCGGCCACGTTGATGCGCGCCAGCGTCTCTGCGGTGGTCTGCACGCCGTAGGGGTGGCTGCCGTACACGGCAGCTTCAAACGCGTGGTTGGCCACAGTGGCCGGGCGTGTCAGCGACTCCTTGATGCTGGCGCTCCAGCGGGCGCGGTCGCGTGGCCAGACGTCGGCTGGAAAGCTGGGCTCGCCGATCTGGCGCGCGGCCAGGCGGGCGGCCTTGTCGAGCAGTGGTGGGTCGGTGAGCGAGCGCAGCGAATACTGCAGCCTGTCATTGTCGGCGGCCGCCTCGAAATTGGCGCCCAGGTCGGCCCAGGCCTCGCCCAGGCCGTTCTCGTCGAGCGCGGGCTCATTGCCCAGGGCCTTCACGCCCTTGCTGGCCATGGCGGCCATGGCACTGGCCAGGCCCGCCTGGGCCGCAGGGTCGCGGCGGCTGCCGGCGTCAAAGTCGATCTGCACATCCACCATGGGGATGACCGGGCTTTCGACCAGGTAGACCTTGGCGCCGCTGGGCTCCGTCCAGTGCTGGATCGGCAGCAACGCCCAGGCAGAGTTTGAATAAAAAACGGCTCCAGCGCTTATCAGTAAAGCGCGAGCAGCTATGTTTTTGAGAGTAATCATGTACAAAGGCCCCAGTGCGGGTTCAACGGATCACAGCGCCGGGCGGCAGTGTGGGGCGGGCGCGGGGGGCATCCAGGGGCTGTGGCAGCAAAGTGGCCACCGTGAGCTGGTCGTCGCCAAAATACTTGGCAGCCACGGCCTGCACCTGGGCGGGCGTGACGGTGCGCAGCAGCTCCAGCAGGCGTTCGTTGGCGTCGAGCGGAAAGCCCTGCACCCAGTTGCCGCCCAGTTCCTGCGCCTGGTTCATCACCGAATCTCGCTCGTACACGGTGGAGGCGATCCATTGCGTCTTGACGCGGGCGAGTTCGGCCTCACTCACGCCATCGCGGGCCACGCGGGCCACCTCGGCGCGCAGGGCGTCTTCCACCTGCTGGGCCGTCTTGCCTGCAGCGGGCACGCCGTTGAGCATGAACAGGCTGGGGCCACGCCCCGTGACCATGGCGCTGCTGTTGGCGCTGTCGGCCACGCGGTTCTCGCCCTGGGTGAGCGCACGGTCGAGGCGGGCGCCGTCGTAGCCGCTGAACACCGCCGACAGCACCATCAGCGCGAGGGCGTCGCGGTCGGTGTCGGTAAGGTTTTCCACGCGGTCCAGGCTGGGGGTGCGAAAGGCCAGCGCCACATAGGCCTGTTCGGCCGGGGCCTTGACGGCAATGCGGCGCAGGCCCTGCTGCGTGGGCTCGGTGCGCGGCTTGCGCTCGGGCAGCGCATGGGCGGGAATGCTGCCGTAGTACTTTTCGGCCAACGCCCGCACCTGGGCCACATCCACATCGCCGGCCACCACCACCACGGCGTTGGTGGGGGTGTACCACTGGCGGTAGAAGGCGCGCGCGTCGTTGGGCGTCATGGCATCGAGGTCGCTCATCCAGCCCACGATGGGGCGGCGGTAGGGCGACGCGGTGAAGGTGGCGGCAAACAGCTGCTCGGCCAGCATGGCGCGGGGCTGGTCTTCGGTGCGCAGGCGGCGCTCTTCCTTCACCACCTCCAGCTCTTTCTTGAATTCCTCATCCGGCCAGTGGTTGTGGGCGAACCGGTCGGATTCGAGCTTCATCACGTCTTCGAGCCGGTTGGAAGGGATCTGCTGGTAGTAGCCTGTGTAGTCCCGGCTGGTGAACGCGTTCTCCCGCCCGCCCAGGGCGGCCACGCGGCGCGAGAACTCGCCCGGCGGCAACGTCTTGGTGCCCTTGAACAGCATGTGTTCGAGCACATGGGCCACGCCCGTGGTGCCGTCCACTTCGTCCATGGAGCCCACCCGCACCCAGACCATGTGCACGGCCGTGGGGGCGCGGCGGTCGGGCTGCACGATGAGCTGCATGCCGTTCTTGAGCGTGAACTGCTGCGCGCCAGAGGCCGTGACGGACGGCGTGGTGGAAGGCGCAGCGGGGGGTTGAGGGGCGGGAGGCGTTGCCGCAAAGGCAGCCCCGGACGAGAGGCAGGCCAGCAGGCCCAGTAGGGTGAAAGCGCGTTTCATAGAATGGCTGATTCTAAGAACCCTCCAATGTTCAGTTTTTTCAAGAAAAAGCCCACCCCCGAGTCCGCCCCCACACCGGAGGCCGCCGCACCTGTAGTGGCCCCGCTGGCACCTGCTGCAACGCCTGCCACGCCTCCTGGTACACCGCCGGCCCCATTGCCCGGGTTCGCGCCGGTCCCGCCCACCGTCGCCACGCCCTCGCCCGCCCCATGGGCTCCCGCTCCAGCGCCCATGCCATCGGTGGTCCCCCCCGCCCTGCCTGCTGCACCCGTTGTGCCCGCCCCCGCGCCAGCTCCCTCTGCGTTTGGCTGGCTGCGCAACCCGTTTGGCAGCAAGCCGCCCGAGCCAGCGGTGCCTGCGCCCGTGGCAACGCCGATTTCTGTTGCCGCTCCTGCTCCGCTGACGCCTGCGCCCACGCAGTTAGCCCCCACGCCCCAGCCCGTGGTGCGCCCGTCGCCTGCCAGCTTCACCCCGCCACCTGCGCCCGTAGCGTCTTCGCCTGTCCCGGCAGCCCCGGCGCCCCTCGCTGTTCAAGTCCCGACGCCCGCGATTCCCGAACCCGTGGCCGAACGCAAGGGCTGGCTGGATCGCCTGAAGGCCGGCCTGCGCAAGACGGGCAGCAGCATCACCACGGTATTCACCGGCACGCAGATCGACGATGCGCTGTATGAAGAGCTGGAAGAAGCGCTGCTCATGGCCGACACGGGCGTCAAGGCCACCACCCACCTGCTGGCCGACCTCAAGCGCCGCGTGAAGGAGGCCAAGGCCACCGACCCCGCCGCCGTCAAGGGCCTGCTGGCCGATGCGCTGACCGACCTGCTGCGCCCCCTCGAAAAAGCCCTGGTCATCGGCGAGCACACCCCTACGGTGATCATGGTGGCGGGCGTCAACGGCGCGGGCAAGACCACCTCCATCGGAAAACTCACCAAACACCTCGCTGGCGAAGGCGCGGCCGTGCTGCTGGCGGCGGCCGACACCTTCCGCGCGGCAGCGCGCGAGCAGCTCGGTGTCTGGGCCGACCGCAACACGGTCGAAATCGTGAGCCAGGAAGGCGGCGACCCGGCCGCCGTGAGCTTTGACGCGGTGACCGCCGGCAAGGCGCGCGGCAAGGACGTGGTGCTGGTGGACACCGCCGGGCGCCTGCCCACGCAGCTGCACCTGATGGAAGAGCTGCGAAAGATTCGCCGCGTGGTGACCAAGGCCGACGCCACGGCCCCGCACGAGGTGCTGCTGGTGATCGACGGCAACACCGGCCAGAACGCGCTGGCCCAGGTGCGGGCGTTTGATGATGCGCTGCAGCTCACCGGCCTCATCGTGACCAAGCTCGATGGCACCGCCAAGGGCGGCGTGCTGGCTGCCATCGCGCAGGAGCGTCCGATCCCGGTGTATTTCATCGGCGTGGGCGAAAAGCTCGAAGACCTGGAAACCTTCAACGCGCGAGAGTTTGCGCAGGCGCTGCTGACCTGAGAACCTGTTCAAAGAGCGCCCGCCCGCTTCCGACAGTAATCCATGGCCCCCTCGGGGCCATTTTCACGTTTACGAACGGCAGCAATTCCCCCATGATGGGCTTTCCCCAGGAAAGGCACGGACGCCCATGTTCATTGAGCTGGTCAAAGGTGTTGCCTTGCTGTTGGCGCTGTGCTTTTTGCATGGGTTCAACATCCGCCTGTGGCGCCAGCATCCCCGCACCGGGCAGGTGTTCTCCGGCATCCTCTTTGGCACCATCTGCGTGGTGGGCATGCTCACACCGGTGGTGCTGATGCCGGGTGTGATCTTTGACGCGCGCTCGGTGGTGCTCAGCATGGCGGGCCTGTTCGGTGGCCCGCTGGTGGCCTGCATCGCTGCCGCCATGGCCGCCACGGGTCGCCTGTGGCTGGGCGGCGCGGGGGCGGAGGTGGGCCTGATGGTGATTGCGCTGTGCACTGCGCTGGGCCTGGTCTACCGCGAGGGCCGCGCACGCGGACGCCTGGGGGTGGAGCCTGTGACGCTGGCACTGTTCGGCCTGCTGGTGCACACCGCCGTCCTGGCGGTGTTCCAGCTGCTTCCCGCCGAGGTCGTCCAGCGCGTCAACCAGACGCTGGCCCTGCCCTTTCTGCTGACCTTCACGCCCGCCACGGTGGTGCTGGGCCTGCTGCTGCAGGATGTGGAAGAACGCCTGGCCACCGAACGCGCACTGCACGGCACGGCGGCACGGCTGCGGGCCATTGCCCAGGCCATTCCCGACGTGCTGCTCGTGCTGGATGCCCAGGGGCGCTATGTGGAAGTGCTCTCGCCCGACGACGCCCCGCTGGCAGCCAGCCCGCCCCATCTGGTGGGCAAGCGGATGCACGACGTGCTGCCGGCAGAGCAGGCCGACATGTTTCTGGAGCTGATCCGCAATACCTTGCTGTCGGGCCAGACGCAGAGCGTGGAATACGAGATGCAGACGCTGTCGGGCACGCGGCAATTTGAAGGGCGCGCCCAGCCCCTGGGCGTGAGGGTGGGGGGCCAGGCGGCCGTGGTCTTCCTGGCGCGGGACATCACCAAGCGCAAACGTGCAGAGAGTGCGCTGCGCGAGTCGGAGCTTCGCTTTCGCTCGCTGCTGCGCAACATCCCGTCCATCTCGGTGCAGGGCTATCTTGCAGACGGCACCACCAGCTACTGGAACCAGGCGTCCGAACAGCTGTATGGCTACACGGCCGAGGAAGCGCTGGGCAGCAACCTGCTCGACCTCATCATCCCGCCACCCATGTGGGACGCTGTGCGTGAGCACGTGCGCCACATGTTCGCCACGGGCGAGGTGATTCCGGCGGGCGAGCTGCAGCTGCGGCGCAAGGACGGCACGCCCGTGCATGTCTTCTCGAGCCACGCCTATATCCAGGTGCCCGGCCACCCACCAGAAATGTTCTGCATCGACATCGACATCTCAGGCCGCAAGGCCGCCGAGGACGAAGCACGGTACCTGGCCTTCTACGATGCCCTCACGCAGCTGCCCAACCGCCGCCTGCTGGTAGACCGGCTGCAGCAGGTGCTGGCCAACAGTGCCCGATCGGGGCTGACCACCGCCGTGCTGTTTGTGGACCTGGACAATTTCAAGACCCTGAACGACACCCGAGGCCATGAGGTGGGCGACTTGCTGCTGAAGGAGGTGGCGCTGCGCCTGCGCGGCTGCGTGCGCGAGCAGGACACCGTGGCGCGCCTGGGCGGTGACGAGTTTGTGGTGGTGCTGCAGAACCTCAGCAATGACCCTCCGGAAGCCGCAGCCCAGGCGCGCACGCTGGGCGAGTTGATCCTGGCCCAGCTGCGCCAACCCTATGAACTGGCCGGGCACGAACACCACTTCACCGCCAGCATCGGGGTGACGCTGCTGCGCGACCCCCGCGATTCGGTGGACGAGGTGCTCAAACAAGCCGACATGGCCATGTACCGCGCCAAGGACGCGGGCCGCAACACCCTGCGCTTTTTTGACCCCGACATGCAGCAGGCCGTGAACCGCCGCGCACTGCTGGAAACCGAACTGCACAACGGCCTGCGGCAGTCGCAGTTTCTGCTGCTGTACCAACCCCAGGTAGACCACCGGGGGCGGGTGACCGGCGCCGAGGCGCTGGTGCGCTGGCAACATCCCGTGCAAGGCATGGTCCCGCCGTCTGAGTTCATCCCCCTGGCTGAAGAATCCGGCCTGATTCTGCCTCTGGGCCACTGGGTGATGGAAACTGCCATGCGCCAACAGGCCCGATGGCGCCAGAACCCACCGTTGGCCCACCTGAGCCTGGCCATCAACGTGAGTGCGCGCCAGTTCCTGCAGGAAGACTTCGTGGTGCAGGTGCTCGCCCTGCTGCAACGCACCGGAGCCGACCCGGCGCACATCAAGCTGGAACTGACGGAAAGCCTGCTGCTGGACAACGTGGACAGCGTGATCGCCACCATGCGCGCACTCAAGGCCCAGGGTCTGGGCTTTTCGCTGGACGACTTTGGCACCGGCTATTCGTCCTTGAGCTACCTCAAGCGCCTGCCGCTGGACCAGATCAAGATCGACCAGGGCTTTGTCCGCGATGTGCTGCTGGACCCGAATGACGCGGCCATCGCGCGCTCGATCATCGCGCTGGCTGGCAGCCTGGGCCTGGACGTGATCGCCGAGGGGGTCGAAACAGCAGCACACCACCAGTTTCTGCTGGCGCATGGCTGCAAGGCATTTCAGGGCTATCTGTTTGGCAGGCCGATGGTGCTGGAAGATTTTGAAGGGGTGGCACTGGAGGCATTGGGTCCAGCGGGTGCCCCTGGCGGATGACCTCGCGCCGGTGTCGGGATTGCTTTCAAGTTGCCGCCCAGAAGTGCCGATAACCAAGGGCCACGCCAGCCAGCCCCGGGCCGAGCCTCCGTGGAAACCATGGAGGTGCCCCATGAAAATCGAGTCGTCCACCCTGCAGATGCAGGCCCAGCATGCCGCCACGCGCATGCACAGCCAGACGAGCCGCCTGGAAATGTGGGTGGGTGACCGCCCCACCGGCACATCCCCCGCCCGCCCGGCCCCACCGTTGCAGATATCCCATGCAGCCCGCCTGGCCCATGCCGCCCATGCTACCCATGCCGCTGCAGCCTCGGTCGAACCGCTGCCGGAGCGCGACCCCGACGAAGGCCTGACGCCCCAGCTCGCCATGATCCGCGACCTGATCGAACGCATGACCGGGGTGCTCGTCCGCATTTATGCCGGGCCGCAGTCCACCGACGCGCCCGCGGCCACCCCGCCCACTCCGGCCCCAGCGAACAGCACGGCAGCAGCCCCCCGCCCGCGAGCGGGCTTTGGCGTGATTTATGAACAGCGCGAGGTGCTGGAAGAAACCGAGCGTACGCAGTTTGCGGCGGCGGGCACCGTGCGCACCGCCGATGGCCAGGAGATCCGGTTCACGCTGCAGTTGGACATGCAGCGCAGCTACCGCGAGGAATCCTCGGTCAGCCTGCGGCTGGGCGACGCTGTGGCGGTAGACCCGCTGGTCGTCAACTTCGACGGCACCGCCGCCCAATTGCAAAACCTGCGCTTTGCCTTCGACCTGGACGGCGACGGGCAGACCGAACAGGTACCCTTGCTCGCTGGCAACCGGGGCTACCTGGCGCTGGACACCAACCAGAACGCACGCATCGACAACGGCCTGGAACTCTTCGGGCCCGACACGGGCAACGGCTTTTCAGAGCTGGCCCGGCATGACAGCGATGGCAATGGCTGGATCGACGAGGCCGACCCGGTCTTCGAACAGCTGCGCGTGTGGACCCCGAACGCGGATGGCACGGGCAGGCTGCAAACCCTGGAGGAACTGGGCGTGGGGGCAATACAGCTTGGAGCCCAGGCAACGCCCTTCGCCCTGCGCACGGCGGACAACGGCAGCCTGGGCGCCGTGCGCTCCACCAGCATCTACCTGCGAGAGAACGGCAGCGCAGGCACCGTGCAGCAAATCGACCTGAACGTATAGACCGAAAGCCAAGGGGCCGCTGGCGGCCCCCCCTCGGTCAGAGGGCCCGAAAAACCCGGGTGACGCCCAGCGATCAGGCCAGCACCGTGGCGCGGGCCACCTGTGCATCCACCCAGTCGGCATATTCTGCAGAGCCCTGCTGCGCGTGCACCACCAATTGCGGCAGCGCATAGGGATGCTGTGCCCGCAGCAAGCCCAACAGCGGCTGCAGCGCACGGGGCACGGTCTTGCAGACCAGCCGGAGTTCGCGGTCCTCCTGCAAGGCGCCCTGCCAGCGGAAGTAAGCCGTGATGGGCTCCACCTGCACACAGGCTGCCAGCCGCGCCTGCAAGACCAGCTGTGCCAGCCGCCGCGCTTCCGCCTCGGTGGCCACCGTGGTGGTGACAACAAGAATGTCACAAAGGGCAGTCGGCTCGGTCATGCGCGTCTCCCGAAGGCGTTGGGCGATGCAGTCTGCCATAGCGGGGGGTGCAATGCCAGCGGGGGAGAAAATTGCTGGATCATGAACAGACTGTTCCAAAAGTCGCACCAATCGCAAAGCGGGGCACCAAAGTGCCGGAACCACCGACACCGCCAGGACTCCGACAACAGGAAGTCAAGTGCATTGCGTCTTCGAAATATGCAAAAAACACCTTTTAAATCAACATGTTAATTCAATAATTTGCAAATAGTCCGCCTGAATCCCGGCAGTTGTCGATATGCGCTGAGTGTTGTACTGCCGAATTCGAGAAATCAACGACTTGGAACAACACCAAGGGCCTACCTTTGTACTTTTTATTCCTTCAGTGTTGTACTTTCCCGGGCGTTTCTCACTGAGTCTTGTATTTTTTCCAGTCGGGCCGTTCGGTACGCAGTCAGCTCGGGATCTTTCTACTCGGCGCCGCGCCTAAACGCTTGACGCGAAGGGCAGCGATTTGGCCATGCGGCGGCTTCAGGCTGGTTGCAGCCACTCGGCTTCCGTCGATCGGAAGACAGCTACCGACTCGAATCGGTCGTTAGCACGACTTGAAGTTCACGGTGCTTCCTCGATCGGATTCCCACCGATATGCCGATGTATCTGCCAATAGGCTTCGGATTTGAGGCTCGACGGCGTCTAGATTAGTTGGGTCGATTAATTTGGGCCAGCTAGCTCGTGCGTTTGGTCGAGATAGACTGTTTTTGCTGTAGAGCACAGTTTGATGATCGCGAAGCGTACTCGCAATTTCGCATCACTTTGCGGATGAAAATGGCCTGAAGCTTACGCAACAGGCCATCCCAGACACCTTAAATGTTTGCTAGTACTGCCGAAGCAGCCAGCGCGAGGATGAAGGCAGTCAGTGGATCGAACGTCACGCAAAGCGCTCCGAACAAAGAACCGAAAGCCGACAACTTCACAGCAAAGGCCGCTGGGCTATTTTTCGAGTTAGGCATAAGCCCTCCCTTCAAATGTGCACCGGTCTTCATAGAGTCGGCAGGTGCGCCCAGACTACGTTGCCATTTTCCAGTTATTCGCTTTCGCTTTTCAGTCAAGAACGGTAGCAACGACCCGACTGATATGAAAATTATAGCCATCACTTGCCGGGCACTCCAACATACACCGCTGAAGTAATCGCCGTCCATGTGGCTCAGACCGCTCGTATCCTTAGGTCCTTTGGCGTACACCCCCGCGTCACTTTCGATGTGAAATGACAGCCGGATGATGGAGGCTTGCGGCGTATACCGCTTAAGACAGCACGAGAAGTCGATCCGGGAACACTCTACTTACGCTATTGCCCCGCTAGAGGTGCAATAAGCAACGGTGCTGTCAGTCCCCCCACGGAGACTATTGCGGGAGCCTTTCGTAGCCACCTTGCCATGGTCAATGCGTTATAGCCATTGCCGAACGATTCGATAAGAAAGATGTGCGACTGCCCATTCCTGTCCTGGACAGGAATCTCTGTTGTACCAAGAGGGCCGGTCGTTTTACCGACGCAGTAGCCGGACATCCAGTTCCAAACATCCATGTCAGTGACCCCTGGGAACTGCGTCTCAAACGTCTTTGATCGGATGAAATACTCGACGACCGGTTTGCCATCTCGCGGGCGTCGGGGATGCTCCCCAATTGCAGCGAACATGAGCTCGTCGCTCTGCTCTACACAGCGCCAAAGAGTACTCGTGATAGTGTTGCCGAAGTGTTTTGCGATTTCTCGCACCCGCCCCACGCTCATGGGGCCTGACAGCCGACAGTGCGTGAAGGCTTCGTTTGGAAAGAGAAGCCGCCCGCCGCCGTAGTTTGCCTCGGCCTCAATGCGTTCGTGGCATCCCTGCGAAAGCGTGCTCCGATTGTCGCCAAGCGTATAGTCAGCGTGCCATGGAATCAAACTATGCGCGATTTCATGCGTTTCATACCAGCGCTTTTTAAGTTCGGGAACACTTTGGTCGACAAAGATCCGCTTACGATCTGGCAAAAATAGGGCACTTAGGTTGAACGTCCTGACGGCTTCCACGAGTAAACCTGGTCGCGCGATCACTTGTTTTGCTCCGACGGTTAACTTATGAACAACCTCGTCGAGCAGCCCAGGATCATCAAGACGGTAGTACTTCAGATCCAATCTCAAGGCCTCCCGCACATCTCGCAGATCAATAGCACCATCTTTGTAGCCAAGCTCGAGATGCACTCGGTCAACCACCTTGTCGATGTCGCGGATCGTCCTCGCGTCCAGGAAAATGTTGTTCATCTCGTAGGCTCTCCCCCTTGAGACAATACCTCAACGAGTGCGCGGATCAACTCATACTGATCATCAGATACAGCATCGGTCCCCTTTGACTTTGCGACATAGCGAACAACGCCATCGTTTGCCGCAATTTTTAGGCGATGGTTGGCTAGTTCCGCAAACTTGACTCTCGAGAAGTGACAGGCATCCGCCAATTGCCCAACCGTTCGCGGAGTCGGGTCATAGTGAGTTTGGGTTTCGAGTGCATTGATTTCGGACTCATCCACGTCGGCAAGGTCAGCTAACTCGGATCTAGACCAACCTCGTTGCTCTCTGACGTATCTAACGACTTGGCCCAACTCAGTCGGCACCCTGGCAAGAACTGAAGGGGTAACTGTCCGCTGCTGTACATCCTTCTTAAATTGTTCCAAGGATGTACCTCCCGCGCCGACGTTCGCGTCATCGTCTTGCTGGAGTTTGTGTTCTAGCCATTCGCGTGAAATTTGTAATTTCATAGTGTGCTCCTGCCAATGAACTCGCTAGCAGCTTGCGAGCTGAGTTCGTAGTATTTGAGGCCCTCCTTTTCGAGGTCTACGCCGAGGCACTGAAAACCTTGCCTTTCGTAAAATTTTTCTGCTTGGGGCAGTGAGTGAAGGCCGATCCGGCCTTTGAATTCATTGTCAATGCTCATTTGGATCGCCGCGTGCAGCATCACCAATCCGACACCCGAAAAGCGCGGCATTGCATCGAGAGCCCGGAGATTCCAAGGCGCTGTGGCCAAGTAGACGACATACACCAAGGGCTTGTCGACTTGTTGTGGCAACTTGCCGAAATGGCCGTCAGTCTGAACCAACATCAGCCCTTGCGTTTCATTCGCGTATTCGATGGCGAGGGTTGGGCATGACAACAGATGGGCAGATTCTTTGATCTTCTCGCCCCATTCCCAATGTCCGTGCTCAAGATGCGAAATCGCTCGCCCTTCGGCCACGGCGCGAACCGTTTCGGCTGCCAGATGTGCCTTCCAGTTGCTGTCTACCTTGAGTCCGTATCCTGCATCAACACGCTCATGGAGCACGGCATCAACAATGCTGCCATCAGCGGCTTTCAGAGGGACAAGATGGTGCTCACTCACAACACGACCACTTCCTTCTTCTCCTTGGCCATCTCGTCCTCGAAAAAGAGTTTCTCTCCCTGTTTCAAACGAGCGTTCACCAGTTGATAGAGGCGTAGCGCCTGGCGAAGGACAGCCGTCTTGCTCAAATCTTTCTCTTCGCACAGTGCCTCCAGTACAGCCATCTCAGGCTCAGTCAAGTTGAGGGTCATCGTTCGCTTGGCATTCACAGGGATCTCCAGATGTTGCAGAAATGATACCGCCTTTTTAGCTAGTGGACAATGCAAAAACAATTGCTTTTTGGCTAATTTATAGCTATATTTCATCCCATCTTCTTGAAAGGATGAGACCTATGGAATCCACCACACATGACTCGTCGGAGAAGCGTCCTCGCGTCATTCCAATCTTTATTGATGACGTTAAGTACGACTTGCCTGCAAGCCCGTGCACCGGGGCACAACTACGTGCCTTGGTTCCTGTTCCGGCAGATCGGGACCTTTGGCTAGAGGTCCCTGGCCCCAGGGATGACGAGCTGATCCATCCAGAGGCAACCTACGAAGTCAAGCCTGGCTCGCATTTCTACACAGCACCGAGCACTATCAACCCAGGGGGGAAGTGACATGGAACTGCCTGCGCGCGATGTGAAGTTTCTGAATGAGCGGGGCTTGGATTGGGAGCTGCTACCCGATCCTCAGGGTGCTGCATGCCTCATCGTGAAGAATTTCAGCGTAGCAGCAGGTGGCTTCACGCCAGCGGCTACCGAACTCATGATTAGGATCCCTCCTCAGTACCCCATGACACCGCTGGACATGTGGTACTGCGATCCACCAATTCGCTTGGTAGCAAGCGGTCAGTTTGCGCCTGCATCGGAAGTGATGGAGTCCCATCTCGCGCGGTCCTGGCAACGCTTCTCTCGACACCTCAATGGTGGATGGCGACCTGGAGTCGATAGCCTACGGTCCTACTTCACGCTTATTCAACGCGAGTTGCAAGGAGCCGCAAGATCATGACTGCAACGCGAATCGTGATGCTTGAATCTCAGCTCGAAGAGTTGCGACAAAAGCTCTTCGACCGGCCAGGCGTTGAAGGTGCCGCCTTTCTCTTGTGTGGGCAATCCGTTTCCCAAGGCACTGTGAAGCTCATCGTTCATGCGGTGCTTCCAGTCGCCGACGAGGACTACCTACGGCGAGAGCGGTATGGTTTAACTATCGCATCGCCAGCGCTAACGCGCGTTGCTAAGCTCGCCCGATACGAAGAACTAAGCGTCGTTTTCGCGCACTCGCACCCCGAGGGAGTGTCTGATTTTTCGGAGCAAGATGATCGAGAAGAAGCACGACTGCTGCCTTTTCTTCAGGCGCGCGTCCCAGGGCGAATTCATGGCACTCTAGTCCTGACGGAACACCATATTCAAGGGCGTATGTACATGCCGGATCAGGTGGCGGTCGACGAGGTCATTGTTGTTGGTGACCGCATTCGAAGTTGGACGCCCAACGCTGGGGACGCCGTAGAGCCGTTCTTTGACCGGCAGGTGAGGGCCTTCGGGCCAGATATTCAGCGTCTTTTAGGACGACTCCGAATCGGTATTGTCGGAGTGGGCGGCACGGGGTCTCCTGTTGCTGAGCAACTCTACCGCCTCGGTGTTGGGAGCCTATGGCTTTTCGACGGAGATAGATTTGCGGAGACCAATGTCAACCGGGTCTATGGTTCGTCCTTGCAAGACGACGGGAGGTTGAAGGTTGAGATGCTCAAGGAGCACCTCGACAAGATCGGGCTCAACACCATTGTGGAAGCGATTCCAAGGCACATCAGCCATGAAAAAACAGCGCGGCGTTTAAGAGAGTGTGACGTTGTGTTTGGATGCACTGATAAGGAATTGCCAAGAGCAATCCTAGTGCAGCTAGCAAATCGGTACTCCACCCCTGTCTTCGACCTTGGAGTTCTTGTCGACTCTAAAGATGGGTGCATTTCTGGTGTCCACGGCCGCGTTACGACATTGTTGCCTGGTGAGGCCTGTCTCTTTTGTCGAGGGCGTATCACAGCAGAAGCCATCCGTATTGAAGCGCTTTCGGACGAAGATCGGCAGCGCCAAGTGCGGGATGGCTACGCGCCTGAACTTGACGAACCCGCGCCTGCCGTGATCGCTTTTACTTCCGCGACAGCAAGCGCCGCCGTGATGGAGCTTCTGCACCGCTTGACTGGCTTCATGGGAAGCGAACGACAATCTTCTGAAGTATTGCTTGCACTTGACCAGTCTCGATTGCGCACCAATCGGATTAAACCGCGAGATGGCTGCGTTTGCGATGACCACTCATTCTGGGGCCGAGGTGATACTGAGCCATTTCTCGAAATGGTATGGCCTACTGACACCAAATGACCCGACCATTTCGGAGCCAGAAGTGAGCACCGCAACTTGTTGCATCGACGGACGGATGGACAGAGAAGCTGGTTTTAGAAAGGATCTTCACTTCCCACCTCGGCGAGTGGCTCGACATTAGGTTTAGGGCGATCTGTTGCCCACAGCCACAGGGACACAGCATCAGAAGCCACTTCGCTCGCTCTCCGCTTTGGACCAGAGCTGCAACTCCTGGACGTGAAGCTGCGGCCGTCGCTGAGCGGCGGTCTTCAAAAGTTTGAAGGACAAACGCTTGCTCTTCAGGTCTCTTGGCAGCCTCTGATCCGCTGCCCAACCCAAACCATCCAGCAACGATTTGCAGTATGCGTCTCAACATTTGCCGTCCATTAGGTTATCGATAGGCGTATTGAAACACTGACATCAAATGATGTAGTGAGGAACGACAACCCCACGGAACAAGCCGCATCCGATGACAGATTGAAGCACCTCTGCAATCTCCAGCAATGAAGTGCATTCCGCCCCCGAAAGGTGCAAATCGCCAATAGCTACATCGATTTTGAGTAGGATCATGGTTGCAATCAAACGTCCGCTTCTGACTGTCTGGGGGTCTTCAGGCGACACGGGATGATCGACCGCAACCGCTGCAGACCTGCCGATGACAGCGAAGAGAGCACCCGCTTAAGGCTGGTCGAGGACATTCGAGTTCGCTTCTCCAAAGGGCTGCTTGGCTTCCAAGCTGTCGTTCGCCGGGTTAGAAGGCGTGCTGGTTCAAGCGTGGCGGCATCCAGCGGATCGCAGCTGGCTGCCCACTCGAAGCTGGGCAAGGCCAATTCGCCATTCCTCTCAAGCGCTCCCACAGTCGGCGCACAGCGATGCGCCGGCCGCCCAGCACGATCTGGCTGGCGGTGCTACCGCCGGGCACCGCACGCCGCCCGGCATCCGGCACGCCCTTGAGGCCGCACAGCGCAACACGGTCAGCCTGCATCAAGGCGGCCAGCACCTTCTGGCCCGCCTCGGTGCACAGGCCCAGCAAGGAATGGCGCACGTTGCGCAGCACGCCCTGCAGAGGCCATCAGGCAACGAGATATACACTTCAGCAGTCGGCGGCGCCCGCAGTGCGGGCTTCGTGCGAGACTTCATCTCGGTGGCGCTCTTCTTTGCTTGCTAGGCCCTGGATGCGCTCATCCAGGCGAAAGGAACAGCCACCTTTAGCTCACGCGTTCAACAGACTGCGGGACATCGCCCAACAGGGCATAAGTAGGATATTGGTCAGAAGAAGCCACGGGTACTGCGCTCAAGCTCCTGCACTTGGTGAGGAAGCGCGGCATCGAGGTAGTGGCCTGACCGCGTCAAGGGGGGACTAAGAGATGTCGTCTTTATCGCCAGTCGCTGGTGGGCGCGCTACCCAGGCTGGAATGAGTTTTCAGGCCGGTGTTAGCGTATGGTTCGCTGCTCATCTGCTCAGCCGGACACCCATCGGTACTCGGTTCGGGCAGAGAAGAGACGCCGTAGCAGAGCGTCTTCAGTTCGAGACGGGCCGGAATCTCGATGACATCGAAGTTCAACTCTCAGATGGAAGTCTGCTCAGTATCCAGTGCAAAACCAGCGTAGCGCTTGTTAGCGCCAGTGCAATCGTGATCAGCAGTGCCAGTCGAACATTGACCAGGGGCTAGAGCTGGTTCCATTTGAAGCCAGCTGTGGATAACTATAGGGTGGATGCTTCGGTAGGTCCTCCTTTCTTTGAAGTCGTGGTCAGTATGGCCGAGCCATCAGGCGAGGCCCTTTCCTCCGCGGTCTCGCTAACCTGGGCCGCTGCTGCCTTCTTGGTCTGCTCACGGGCCTTGATGCGCCCCTTGGCTTCGTGCGTGCTGTGGCGGAAGCGGTAGGACTCGTTGCCCGTCTCGATGATGTGGCAGTGATGGGTCAAGCGATCCAGCAACGCAGTGGTCATCTTGGCATCGCCGAACACCGTGGACCACTCCGCGAACGTCAGGTTGGTGGTGATCATCACGCTGGTGTGCTCGTACAGCTTGGACAGCAGGTGGAACAACAAGGCGCCACCGGCCT
>NZ_AFBG01000021.1 GCF_000204195.1 Acidovorax radicis N35 | reverse complement strand
GCGATTGGACGGGCCCGGGCCATTGCTCGCGGTGATGGTGTAGGTGACCGAGCCACCCGGCGTGGCCGTGGTCACCCCGTCGGTCTTGGTGATGGACAGATCGGCCTGGGGAGTGAGTGTGTCGGAGTCGGTGGCGCTGTTGTTGGCAGGGACAGGGTCGTTCACGGCGGACGTCACTGTCGCGGTATTGGTCAGTGTCCCGGTCGCCGAACCGTTGATCGTGGCGCTGACCGTGTAGGTGACCGATCCCCCCGCCGGCAGGTTGACGCTGTCATTGATGTTGCCGCTGCCCGCCGCCGTGCAGGTGCCGCCGCCCGCGCCCACGCAGGTCCAGGTGCCGGTGAGCACGGCGGGAAACGTATCCGCCACCGTCGCGCCAGGGGCATTGGACGGGCCGGCGTTGCTCGCGGTGATGGTGTAGGTCACCGATCCGCCCGGGACGGCCGTGGTCACGCCATCGGTTTTGGTGATGGACAGGTCCGCATCTTGGGCATGCACTGTGGTCGCAGCCACCGTGGCCAACAAGAACGCAGTGAGCCACAGCAAAACACGTTGGAGCATGGGGAAGTCCCGAGTCGGAGTGGAAGGGTGGCAAAGTGTAACGCCACGTTTCTACCCTGAACTTTCACGCACGGAGGCGCACGCCAACCCCAGTCCCGCGCTGGAAGCGCTTGATCCGCGCTCAACGCACCGGCAGGAACTGCAGGAAGGTGCCGCCCACAATGCCCTGTACATAGCTGATGGCCGCGCGGCGGTACTTTTCGGTGGTCAGGGCGGCAAGCAGGTCAAGGCGCGCGATGACCTTGCCAAACTCACGCTCGAAGCTCAGGTTGCGGCCCTGGGGCCCGATTTCGTCCGCCAGCAGCAGCGGCTGGCCTTGGGCATTGCGGCGCTGGGCCAGCAGCCACACCGCGCTTTCCACATTGCGGGCGGCGTTGTAGAGGTGCTGTGCATCCACACCGTCAAGCAAAAAGAACTCCGTCTTGCCGCCATGGGCTGTGATGATCATGTCGGCCGTGGCATGGATGAAGGCGGCCACGCGGTCCCCGGTGAACTCCGGCGCCAGCGCAAAGCCCATCGCGGCGATGTCGCGGCGCCCTTGCAGCGGCGCCCAGGGCTGGCGCTGCAAGATGGCCACGCGCACCTGCTCGGCGGCGTGCTCGCGGCTGGTGGTGCTGGTTTTTCGCCATTCGGCGGGGTTGCGGCGATAGAGCTTGTCCATCAGCCGGAACAAGCCTTCCAGGTTCTCCTGCATGGCCAGCGTGGCCAGCCGGTTCATGTCGGACTGGGCCAGTTCGGTGGGCGAAGCAGATGCGCCCTTGACCTCGCCGCGTGGTGTGGGGGCGCTACCCGCACAACCCGCGAGCATGGCGCACAGCAGCGCACAGGACGACATCCACAGGAGAGAAAAGAACGGCCCACGCATGGGGCCGATTATCGGGCGCGGGTGGTGGTCCAGGCGGCTCGCCAGCGCCCGTTAACACTGTTTGAAGATCTGGGCGACCCAACCCTCAGGCGGCGGCCATGGCCGAGGCTGGCAGGCCGAACAGATGGTCAAACACCCAGTTGAAGACAAAGGTGTAACACAGGAAGAACACGATCAGCCCCAGGTCCATCACGAAAGCGTGCCACAGGCTGATGCCGAACCACCAGGCAAACAGCGGCACCAGCGTGAAGACCAGCCCGCCCTCAAAACCAATGGCATGCGCCACACGCCGCGCCACGCTGCGCCCCCGCACGGGCTGGCGCGCTTCCCAGCGCTCAAAAGCCCAGTTGAAGACGATGTTCCAGACGATGGCAATCACCGAAGCCGCCACAGCCACCACGCTCGAATGGCCCGCGCCCTGGCCCGAGAGCAAGGCGAGCCCGGCCGTGGCCGCCGCGATGGCGATCAGTTCGTACAGGCTCACGTAGATCAGTCGGCGCTTGAGTCCTTGCAGGCCGAACAGGGTGGGTTTCTTGTCCATGGCTGGGACTTTATGTGCCTGCGGCTGATATATAAAGTCAGCTTATTTCAGTTTATTTGATAGATCACGCGCATGGCCTTCTCTTCAGACAGCGTGCAGGTGTTTCTGGCGGCGCTCGACCACGGCTCGTTTTCGGCCGCAGCGCGGGCGTTGTCGCGGGTGCCGTCGGCTGTCAGCATGACCATTGCCCACCTGGAGGCCGAGCTCAATGTGCAGCTGTTTGACCGCAGCGGCCGCGAGCCCCGGCCCACGGCGGCGGCGCGCGCGCTGGAGCCGCAGGCCCGATTGCTGGCGGGGCAGCTGCAGCAGCTCAACGCCCAGGCGCTCGCGCTGACGCAGGGCCTGGAGGAGCGGCTGACGCTGGCCATCGCCCCCGAGCTGCTGGCCGCCCGCTGGACGGGCCCGCTGGCCACGCTGGCGTCGGAATACCCGCTGCTGCAGGTGGAGGTGCTGACCGCCCCGCAGGTGGATGCCCTGGCGCTGCTGCACAGCGGCCGCGCGCAGCTGGCGCTGGTGTTCGAGCGGCCCAGCATCGACGGGCGCGAGGGGTTTCAGGAAGTGGGCACCGAAACCCTGGTGGCCGTGATGGCGCCGGACCACGCGGTACTGCAGGGCGCGCGCGCCTCGGCCCTGGCGCGGGGCGAACCGCCCGAGCGCGCCATGCTGCGCGAGGAGCACCTGACCACCACCCGCCAGATCGTCGTGGCCAGCCGCGACCTGGCGCAGACCGACCCGCGTTTTGTGTTTGCCCGCCACCACTGGCGCACCGACAACCACCTGGCCGCGCTGGGCCTGATCGAGGCGGCACTGGGCTGGGGCTGGCAGCCCCGTGCACTGGTGCAGCCGCGCATCGAGGCGGGGCGGCTGGTGGAGATGCCGTTCGAGAACCTGAGCAATGGCACCGCACTGTGGGTGGATGTGGTGTGGTCCAAGGAGCGGCCCCTGGGCCTGGGCGCTGCGCGTTTTGTGGCGTTGATGGGAACGGTGGCCAAGGCAGAGCCCCGCTGAGCGTCGCCGAGGAGGCCGGGCGCTGGCGCTCGAACCAGAAGCGGAACCCCGACCCCGACCTGGAAAGCATCGGAGCATTACCACAAAAGCAAATGCGAATAGTTTGCATTTGCAATGATAATGGCGACCTTTGGTCCGCAACCCCGCCTGTGGCCCCGCTCAGCAAGACCCCTCTGCCGTGCGGCGGCTGGCACGGCGCGCGGCAGCAAGCCCCGCCGTTTTTTCTTTACCGATCTGCACCATGCATCCCTCGATTTCCCGGCCCCCACGGCAGTCTGCCGTGGTGCGCGCCACCCTGGCGCTGTGCGCCTTCACGGCCAGCGCCGCCATGGCCCAGACGGCCCCCACCGCCCCATCGTCTCCACAGACCGACACCACCACCAGCCCCGCATTGTCGGAAGTACAGGTGCGTGACACCTCTGCCGCCACCGGCTACCAGGGCGCCCAGCGCAACACCGGCGCCACGCGCACCGACACCCCGCTGATCGAAACGCCACAATCCGTGCGCGTGGTGCCCCAGCAGCTGATGGAGGACCTAGGCGCGACACGCCTGGCCGACACGGTGGACTACGTGAGCGGCATCACCCGGCTGAACGACTTCGGCGGCACGTGGGACAACTACGCCATCCGCGGCTTCAGCAACACCGACGGCGGCCAGTTGCTCAACGGCTTTGCGTCCAACCGGGGCTACGGCCCGCAGCGCGACGTGAGCTCGGTGGAGCGCATCGAATTCCTGAAGGGCCCGGCGGCCGCGTTGTACGGCAGCAGCGAGCCGGGCGGCACGCTCAACATCGTCACCAAAAAACCGCAGTTCACCGCTGCCCACAAGGCCGGCGTGCAGGTGGGCGGCCAGGGCTACCGGCGTGCCACGCTCGACACCACCGGCCCGCTGGGTGCGGATGTGGCCTACCGCCTGAACGTGGCGGCCGAGGATGGTGCGAGCCGCACCGCGCTGGTGGACAACCGCAAGCTGGTGGTGGCCCCGTCCCTCACCTGGAACCTCGGCGCCAACACGGTGCTGAACTACGAGGCGGAGTTCATCCGCGTCCGAACCCCGCTGGACCGGGGCATCGTGCAGGTGCGGGGCAACGTGGGCGCGCTGCCGTCCGACCGCTACCTGGGCGACCCGAGCCGCCCCAACCTGCACGTGAACGGCGACACGCACCAGGTGACGCTGGACCACGACCTGGGCCAGGGCTGGCGCACGCGCGTGGGGGCGTCCTACCGCGAGACGGACCTGTATGGCGCCGCCGTGGACCTGACCGGCGCGCTGGCCGCCGATGGCCGCACCCTGACGCGCCGCGACAGCTGGCGCAGCCTGCCTGCGCGCGATGCATCGCTGCAGGCCGAGGTCGAGGGCAAGCTGCGCACCGGGGGCCTCGCCCACACCGTGCTGGCCGGCATGGAGACCTGGCGCCTGACTGCCGCGCAGGACATCCGCTACTCCAGCCTGGCCAGCCAGCCGTTTGCCATCGACATCTACAACCCGGTCTACAACCAGCCCGTGGGCAACCTGACCCCAGGCTTCGACCTGGTGGATCGCACCCGCGCCACGGGTCTGTTCGTGCAGGACCAGATCGACCTGAGCGAGCGCTGGAAGCTGCTGGCCGGTGTGCGCTTCGACCGCTTCCACCAGGACAGCGAAAACCGCCTGGCCACCACGCGCCAGGTGCAAGACCATTCGTCCGCCACGCCGCGTATCGGCGTCACGTACCTGATTGATGCGAACACGTCCGTCTACGCCTCGGCCGGGCGCTCGCTCCGCCCCAACGCAGGCACCGACGAAAGCGGCCGCGCGTTCGACCCGCAAAAGGGCCAGGCGCTGGAGCTGGGCGCCAAGTGGCAGTCGGCCGACCAGCGGCTGAATGCGAGCGTGGCGCTGTTCGACATCCGCAAGACCAACGTGCTCACGCGCAGCCCCACCAACGCCAACTTCAGCATCGCTGCGGGCGAAGTCCAAAGCCGGGGCCTGGAGCTGGATGTGGCCGGGCAGATCGACGCCCATTGGCGCATGACGGCCAACATGGCCTACACCGACACCGAGGTGACCCGCGACAACAACACCGCCCTGCTGGGCAAGCGCCTGCTGAACGTGCCCCGCGTCAGCGCCGGGCTGTTCGCCATCCGCGAGGACCAGGCCCCCTGGGGCGGCCGCTACGGCGTGGGCGGCGGCCTGGTGCATGTGGGCGAACGCACGGGCACCGCCACCGACACCTACCGGCTGCCCGCCTACACCACGGCGCGCATCACCGGCTACTGGCAGGTGGACAAGCGCACGCGCCTGACGCTGGATGTGCACAACCTGTTCGACAAGACCTACTACACGGCGTCGTGGGGCGCGGTCACCGTCATCCCGGGCCAGCAGCGGCAGGTGGTGGCGGGTGTGCAGGTGGCTTTTTGATATAAAAATGGCCTCTACCGCTTGGTAGGAAAGCGCTAACAGCTATTGAGTCAATAGCACCCCTGGGTAGCGTGCTGGGCTGGCGGCGCAAAGGCTCTGCGCTCACCGTCCTCGGGCACCCACACCCGGTGCGCCCAGCCGCCCTGCTGCGCCAGCGCCCGCACCGCGTCGCGGGTGGTGGGGCAGTGGTCCAGCGCCTGCAGGTGGTTGACCACCAGCGTGCCCGGAGTCAGCGCGGCAGCCTCGGCCATGTCGGCGGCGTCCATGAGGATTTCCGCGCCGACATCGAAGCGCGCGCCGCCTGCGGGCAGCACCGCCACGTCCGGCCGTAGCCGCGCCAGGCAGTCGCGCACGGCGGTCGTCAGCAGCGTGTCGCCCGCCAGGTACACGCTGGGCTCGCCGGGCAGCTCCAGCACGTAACCGTGGCCATGCTCCATGAAGCGCGCAATCCAGCCCCGTCCGTGCACGCAGGCAATCGGTGTGATGTGGCCGCCCAGCGCGAACGGCTGGCGCTCCGGGCCCGACAAAGGCAACACCACGAGGCCCCGCTGCGCCAGGTAGCCCGCATCGCGCGGCATGCAGACCACCGGGATCTGCCGCTCGCGCAGAAAGCGCTTGCCCGCGCTGTCCAGGTGGTCGAAGTGGCCGCGCTGGCAGTGTGTGATGAGGGCGTGGGTCACGCGCTGCAGCAGCGCGTCCGTGCCCTCGGGCAGCTCCACAATAGGGTTGCGCTGGCGCCCGGAACCCAGATAGCGCAACGCGGGCAGGCTGCCCCGGGGGGCGAGCATGGGGTCCACCAGCAGGCCCACGGGGCGACCTTCTGCAGAGGTGAATTCAAGAAGCAAGGTGGCGTTGCGCAATTGGGTGATCTGCATGGGGTGGGCTCCGAAGCCAGTGGGTGTGCAGTGGATTGTTGGGATTCGAGCGCCTGGCGAGAATGGCCTGTTTTGACAATTTCTTTCCATTTCAAGCCATACCATCTCGCCGAATGCCCCGTGCCGCCACCACACCCTCACCACCCCTGCGCCTGGCACTGCTGCTGTACCCCGGCTGCATGCCCGCAGGCCTCTTTGCCACCGCCGACCTGGCCCGCGCCGCGAACCTGCGCGCGCAGCGCGCGGTTATCACCACCTGCTGGGCCGGTGCAGACCAGCAGCCCGTGCCCACTTGGCAAGGCCCTGCCCTCACGCCCAGCGTGGCCCTGGCGCAGGCCGAGGTGGACGCGGTGCTGGTGCCCGGCCTGTGGCTGTCTTCGCCCGATGGACTGCAGATGCCGCAGCTGCAACAGCAGATCGCGCCCGCCATCGCGGCACTGCGGGCCCTGCCCCGCCGCACCCAGGTGTGGAGCTATTGCGCGGGCGTGGCGCTGGCAGCGGCCAGCGGCCGGATGCGCGGGCGCGGCGCCACGGCCACCTGGTGGCTGCGGGCCCCGCTGCAGCAGCAGTTTGGCGCGGTGCACTGGCGCTTTGACGAGCCTTTGGTGGAAGACGGCCCCATCACCACCGCTGCAGGCGCCAACGGCTACCTACCCCTGATGCTGCACGCGCTGGCAACGCGCCTGGATGCCGCAGCCCTGGCGGATCTGCAGTCGCTGCTGATGCTGCCCCGCCCACGCACCACCCACCCGGCGTTTGCCGGGCATGACCTCATGGCGACAGCCGACGCCGAACTGCGGCGCGCGATGCTCTGGGTGCAGCGTTGCCCCGCCAGCGCCCTGCGCCTGCCCGCGCTGGCCGATGCGCTGGGCCTGTCGCCCCGCACGCTGGCGCGGCGGGTGCAGGCGCACACGGGTCTTTCTGCCGCGCACTGGATGCGGCGCATCAAGCTGCGGCAGGTGAGCGAGGCCCTGTGCGACACACCCCTGCCGCTCAAGCGCATTGCCGAAGACCTGGGCTTTGCCAGCGAGGCGGGCCTGCACCGCGCTTTTCAGCAGGCCACGGGGCAGACGCCGCTGGCCTACCGCATGGCGCACGGCTGAGAAGCTACGAGCGAGCCCGCCACACCCTCGGGCACTTCAGCGCCGGGGGGACGGAGCGAAGTCACGCGCCGCACGTTTTGCGAACCGTTGGCACACCACCGCCGGGGCACAGTGTTCCAATGGGGCCATCTGCCGCATTGCCCGGAGCCCCCATGCCGTTTCCCCTTGATTCGAGCCAATCCTCCCTGTGGCAGCGCTGCCTGCCCTGGCAACCCGGCCCCGCCGAGCCAGCAACCCAAGGGCGGCGCAGCAAGGCCCCACCGACTGCCGTATCGCTGGAAGATTTCGACCCTGGCGCCAAACCGTTTTCGCTGGGCAGCAAGTCCGAGGACAAGGCGGCGGTCGATGCACTGGCTGCCGAGCTCGACACGCTGCAGAACCTGTTCTACGCAGACAAGCGCCACAAGCTGCTGGTGGTGCTGCAAGGCACCGACACCTCGGGCAAGGACGGCACGATCCGTGGCGTGTTTGGCCGCATGAGCGCCCTGGGCGTGCACGCCGTCGGCTGGAAAGCCCCCACCGAAGCCGAGCGAGCCCACGATTACCTCTGGCGCATCCACCAGCAGGTGCCGCAGGCGGGTGACATCACCGTGTTCAACCGCAGCCACTACGAGGACGTGCTGGTGCCCGTGGTCAACGGCTGGATCACGCCCGCGCAGCACCAGCAGCGGCTGGCGCACATCAACGACTTCGAGCGCATGCTCAGCGAGACGGGCACCATCGTGCTCAAGTTCCTGCTGCACATCGGCTTTGACGAGCAGCGCGAGCGGCTGCAGGAGCGCCTGGACGACCCCACCAAGCACTGGAAGTTCAGCATGGGCGATATCGAGGTGCGCAAGCAGTGGGCGCAGTACCAAGATGCCTATGGCACCCTGCTGGCAGCCACCCACACGCCCTGGGCCCCTTGGACCATCGTGCCTTCCAACTCCAAGACCCACCGCAACCTGATGATCGCCACGGTGCTGCGCGATCTGCTGCAGAACCTGGACCTGCGCTACCCCGCCGGCGACCCCGCGCTGGCCCGTTTCACGGTCGAATAACACCTTTGTGCGGCAGTGCACCACGCTGCCTTTTCAGCACATCCATTAGCCATACTTTTGCTGCAGTGCCGCATTGGGCGGTGTTTTCCCGCGGTTATGCATTATTTGCATAGCACCCAAACACTACGGCCTTAGACAGCGTGCGGCGGCAGGCATAAGCTTCGCAGCCTGAACTGATCCCACAAGGAATTCACCATGTCTTCACCCACTGGTGCTGCTGGCACCACCCACACCCTGCCCTCGTATCTGCAGGCCGACCACCTCGGCCCCTGGGGCAACTACCTGCAGCAGGTAGACCGCGTCACCCCCTACCTGGGCAGCCTGGCGCGTTGGGTGGAAACGCTCAAGCGCCCCAAGCGCATCCTGATCGTGGACGTACCGATCGAGCTGGACAACGGCACCATCGCCCACTACGAGGGCTACCGCGTGCAGCACAACCTGAGCCGCGGCCCCGGCAAGGGCGGCGTGCGTTTCCACCAGGACGTGACGCTGTCGGAAGTGATGGCCCTGTCGGCCTGGATGTCGGTCAAGAATGCCGCAGTGAACGTGCCCTACGGCGGTGCCAAGGGCGGCATCCGCGTGGACCCCAAGAAGCTCTCGATGGGTGAACTGGAGCGCCTGACGCGCCGCTACACCAGCGAGATCGGCCTGCTGATCGGCCCCTCCAAGGACATCCCCGCACCCGACGTGAACACCAACGGCCAGATCATGGCCTGGATGATGGACACGTATTCGATGAACACCGGCGCCACCGCCACCGGCGTGGTCACCGGCAAGCCCGTGGACCTGGGCGGCTCGCTGGGCCGTGTCGAGGCCACCGGCCGCGGCGTGTACACCGTGGGTGTGGAAGCCGCCAAGCTGACCGGACTGGCGCTCGACGGTGCCCGCGTGGCGGTGCAGGGCTTTGGCAACGTGGGCGGCATTGCCGCCAAGCTGTTTGCCGAAGCAGGCGCCAAGGTGGTGGCCGTGCAGGACCACACCGGCACCATCTTCAACAGCAAGGGCGTGGATGTGCCCGCGCTGCTGGCGCATGTGAAGACCCGTGGCGGCGTGGGCGGCTTTGCCGGCGCCGACGTGATGAAGCCCGAGGAGTTCTGGGGCGTGGACTGCGAGATCCTGATTCCTGCCGCGCTGGAAGGCCAGATCACCAAAGACAACGCAGGCCAGATCAAGGCCAAGCTCGTGATCGAAGGCGCCAACGGCCCCACGACCACCGAAGCCGACGACATCCTGCACGACAAGGGCGTGCTGGTGCTGCCCGACGTGATCGCCAACGCCGGCGGCGTGACGGTGAGCTATTTCGAATGGGTGCAGGACTTCTCCAGCTTCTTCTGGAGCGAGGACGAAATCAACGCGCGCCTGGTGCGCATCATGCAAGAGGCTTTTTCCGGCATCTGGCAAGTGGCCCAGGAGCACAAGGTGAGCCTGCGCACCGCCACCTTCATCGTGGCCTGCCAGCGCATCCTGCATGCGCGCGAAATGCGCGGACTGTATCCGTGATTCCCACTGTGTCGCCTTCGGCGCCTTCCCCCTGAGGGGGACGCCACCCGTGGCCTGGCAAAGCCAGTTCCACGGTGGCACTGGTCTGGATTGAGCACTCTCCACAGGCCCTGCCGTCATCCGTGTCTCCCGCCCCACCCCGGCGGTAAGTCCCTCACAAAACCGCCAGTGCCGCGATCCGGCCCTGGCGGTTTTTTTGCTTTCATCCGTGCTGGCACACATGCGCTGTGGCGCGGCAGCGACGGTGCTGGGATGTCACATGCCGTTGGCTGGTCCAAACCGACCGCACAGCCGCGCCAGCAACAACAAGATACGCGTACATACAAATTGTGGCGGCTTGCAACCTGCCCCCATGAAAAACTGGCCGGCCATGCCTTCTCTCGGAGACTTCCGTGGCCCTTCCATCCCTGCGCAGCCTGGTGGTGCGCTTTCTGCTCAGCCGCCTGCGCACGGCACGGTCGGTGGCGCGCCTGGCGTACCGCCGCAATGCCCACAAGCCTGCGCTCATCGACCGGCGTGGCACCCTCACCTACGCACAGCTGCAAGAACGTGTAGAGCGGCTGCAGGCCTGGATGCAGGCGCAGGGCGTGAAGAAGGGCGATGTCGTGTTCACCCTGCTGCCCGAGACTGGCGAACAGTATGAAACCCGGCTCGCCACGTTCGAGAACGGCACCATCTTCGCGAGCTTTCACAAACACCTGCCGGCCGATGCGGCGCTGGCCACCATGGTGCGCGTCAAGCCCGTGGTGCTCATCCACGACCCGCTGCTGAGCGCGCCCATCCTCCAGGCCGTGCGCGAACAACTGCCAGGGATACACCTGCTGGCGCTGGGCGAAGACTACGAGCAGGCGCTGGCGCAGCACGCCCCCGCACCCGGCACGGCCACGCTGCACGAAGACGATATCTTCGCGCTGCACATGACCTCGGGCACCACGGGGCTGCCCAAATCCATCGGCTACAGCAACCGCAAGTACCTCGACAGCGTGCGGCTGATCTCCCGGTCCATCGACTTCCGGCCCCCCGCCAGCCGCCAGGATGTGAACATGCTGGGCTTGCCACTCACGGGGCCGGGTTCCGGCCTGGTGCTGCCCACCTTGCTGGCGGGCGCCACGCTGGTGATGCCGGAAGACTTCAGCGCCGCCACCCTGGCCGCGTTGATCCAGAAGCACCGCGTCTCCCGCGCATTTCTGTCGCCCTCGGCCATCATCGACCTGCTCGACGAGCCCACGCTGGGCCAGTACGACCTCTCGTCCCTCACGCACGTGCCCTACGGTTCCGAGATGATGCCGGCGCCCAAGATCGCTGAGGCCATCCGCCGCTTCGGGCCGATCTTCCAGCAAGGCTACGGTTGCCTGGAGGCACTGCCGCCCATCACCTGGCTGCTGCCCCACCAGCATGTGGACGCGCGGGGCCAGCCACTGGGCAATGACATCCTCTCCACCGTGGGCCGGGTGATGCCCGGGGTGCAGGTGGTCATCCGCGACGAACAGTTCGCGCCCTTGCCGCTGGGCCAGATGGGCCTCATCACCGTGTTGACGCCGGTGCGTTTTGACGGCTACTGGCTCGACCCCGAAAAAACCCAGGAGACGCTGCGCGATGGCTGGGTGGTGATGGGCGATGTGGGTTACTTCGACGCAGCCGGCTACCTCCATGTGCTGGGCCGCAGCGCAGACCGTGTCCTGCGCCATGGGCAGTGGCTCAACCCCCGCGAGGTGGAAGAGGTGGCGCACACGCACCCCGCCGTCAAGGAGGCGTGCCTGGTGCAGCATGGCGCCACGGCCGTGCTGGTGCTGAGCCTGCGCCAGAGCTGGCGCACCGGGCACGACCGGCTGGCGCTGGAGCACGACATTGCCCAATACTTGGCGCACAAGCTGCCCACCGCCCAACAGCCCGACGATGTGCGCATCGTCGAAGAGATCCCCCGCAGCTTCCTCAACAAGATGCTGCGCCGCGAGGTGCGCCTGATGCTGGAGGCCGCCCCGCCCCGCGTGGCCCATGCCCCCGCCACCGCAAGCCCAACGGCGCCTCTTTCGGCCGCGCATCCATGACGGGCCCAGCCACCCGGCTCACGCTGGGCACCAAGCTGAGCTACGCCACCGGCAATGTCGGCCTGCAGATGCTGATTGCCGCCATGAACTTCATGCTCATGATCTTCTACACCGACGTGGCCCTGGTGGCGCCCGCCGTGGCGGGTGCGGCCCTGCTGGTGGGCAAGGTGTGGGACACCGTCAACGATCCGCTTTTTGGCTGGGTGACCGACCGCACACGCTCGCGCCATGGCCGCCACCGGGTCTACCTGATCTACGGCGCGCTCCCGCTCGGCGTGGCGGCGGCAGCTGTGTGGATGGTGCCGCCGGGCCTCAGCCCCTGGGCCGCCTTCCTGTGGATCGCCCTGACCTACACGGTGTTCGACACGCTCATGACCCTGGTGCAGCTGCCCTACCAGGCCATGGCCGCCAACATGACCCGCGACTACGACGAGCGCACCAGCCTCACAGCCTACGCGTCGATGGGCGCCCTGCTGGGGTTTTTTGCGGGCAGCGTGTTCATGCCGATGCTGGTCCGGGCAGCGCCGGACGCCCGCACGGGCTATGCGCTGGCGGGCTCGTGCTTCGGGCTGGTCGCAGGCGTGGCGATGGCCGTGGTGGCCTGGCGCGTGCGCGAACCAGCGGGCGATCCGGTGCGGCCCGCCGACGCCGATAGCCCCGCGATGTGGGAGTCCGTGCGCGAAACCTTGCGGACTACGCTGCACAACCGCCCCTTCCTGATGCTCATGTCCGCCGCAACGCTGGTGCGCCTGGGCCTGACGCTGGTGCAGGCCTCGCTCGCGTATTTCGTGATCTACCAGCTGCAGGGTGACAAGGGCGACCTGCCCCGCTTCATGGGCACCCTGCTGGGCGTGGTGGGCCTGTCGCTGTTCGTATGGAAGCGCGTGGTGGACCGCTGGGAAAAGAACCTGGCCTACATCCTGGGCCTGGTGTTCTGCGCGGCCGGGCTGGTGGCGCTGTACTGGGTGGGCCCGGGTGACCAGCGCCTGGTCACGGCCATCTTGGTGGTGGTCGGTATCGGCATGGGTTCGCACTGGATCGTGCCTTTTGCCATGGTGCCCGACACCATCGACCACGGCCACATGCAGACCGGCGAGCGCAAGACCGGCATGTACTACGGCCTGTATGGCCTGATGGACAAACTGGCGCGCACGCTGGCCACCGTGCTGGTGGCAGGCATGCTGGACCTGACGGGCTACGTACCCAACGTGGCGCAGTCCGCCACGGCGCTGCAGGGCATCACGCTGATGACGGGCATCCTGCCAGCGGTGTGCCTGGTGCTGGCGATTCCGCTGCTGGTGGCCTATCCGATCACCCGGTCGCGCCACGCGGAGATCTTGCGCCACAGTGGCACGCCCTGAGAACCTGCAGACGACCGGGGGTGCACGGCTGGCCGCAAGCCGGGTGTTGCCAGATCATTCCAGCCAGCGGACGTTCTGCAGAATCTCGTCGAAGAAGCTGCGCAAAGTGGCGGCAGGCATGCTGTAGGGGTCAAAGTCGGCGGTCCCGGAGTATTTCAGGAACATCTGACGGTTGGCCTCAAGCGAAGCGATCAATCCCATCGACCAGCCGGTGAAGCGCCGATGAGGGATCTCGCTCAAATCGAGGACTGCCGTGTCGCGGTGGCGGCCGTCCTTCAGCAGACGGTGGTACAGCGCGTTGACGGCAGCACGGTCACCTTCGAGCAGCTGCAGAAAGATGCCGTTGTTCAGGCACAGGGCTCCCGTGATCCCGGCGCGGGTGTTGTTGCGCTGTGATGCCCCCAGGATGTCCTTGACGTCTGCAGGTCCCAGCACACGCGAAGACCGGCTCGCGTAGATCAGTTGTATCAACATGTATGTCTCCAAAACGCCGAGTGTGTCAGCGCTGGCCCCGCTGGGTTGCCTGCGGTGGAATAACCCCTCAAAACCCGTCGGCAAACCCCACCGAAGCCTCTTGGCCCACCACAGACGGGGCCTGCGTGGAGGGTCTTTGCGCACAGCGGCACCACTGCCAGAGGGGATCGTGTAACTTCCAGCAGCCCAACTCGGTATGACACCCATGACGGAAATGCCGCCCCCCAAGCCTGCCGACGGAACCCAGATACAGGCGGCGCTTTGCAACCCCCAGCGCCTGGCTGCGGTGCGCGAAACCGGCTTGCTGGACAGCATCGCCGAAGAGAGTTTTGACCGATTGACCCGACTGGCCTCCAAGATCACCGGGGCTCCTGTCACCTTCATATCGCTGGTGGACTCCCGCCGCGATTTCTACAAAAGCACGTTTGGCATGGGCGCGCCGTTGGACACCCAGCGGCAGCTCACCGGGCGGACCTTCTGCCACTACGCCATGGTTTCCGAAGGCCCCCTGGTGCTGGAAGATGCCACTGTGCTGCCGGTATTTCGAGACGTCCCCACCGTGGCGTCACTGGGGGTGCGCGCTTATGCCGGCATTCCCCTGAAAAACGAAGCTGGCGAGGTACTTGGCAGTTTCTGCGCCGTGGATTTCAAGCCCAAGCAATGGACGCAGCAGGACATCGAGGTCTTGGTCGAACTGGCCCACTCCACGATGCGCGAGATCCGGCTGCGCAGGGCGCTGCAGAGCGCCGAGACGCTCAACCAGCAGCTGCTCCAGCAACTCCAAAAGGTGGACGAACTGAACCTGGCCCTCAACGAGCTGGCCCGGACCGACCCGCTGACGGGCCTGCGCAATCGGCGCGCGTTCGATGACAGCCTGGAACTGGAGCTGGCCGTGGTGGAGCGCACGCGCTCGCCCCTGAGCCTGCTCATGCTGGACGTGGACCATTTCAAGCAGATCAATGACAACTTCGGCCACACCGCGGGAGACAAGGTGCTACGGTCGATCGCGCAAGTGTTGAGCGGTTGCGGTAGGATCATCGACATCGTGGCCCGTGTGGGGGGAGAAGAATTCGCGGTGATCCTTCCCCACACCGACGCGACCGGCGCACACGAAGTCGCCCAGAGAATGCGCGTTGCGGTGGCCCAGGCGAGCTGGCTGTGCCAGCCCACCACCATCAGCATCGGTGCGGCCAGCCTGCGAGACGCAGAGAGTGCCCGCAGCCTCTTCGCGCGGGCTGATGCAGCGCTGTACGCAGCGAAAAGATCCGGAAGAAATCGCGTAGTGGCAGCATAGGCTGGCACACCAGGTTTTCACAGGGGCCTTCCTTCTTGCTTCAATCCTTGAAAGCGGTGCTATGCCGAGAATGTGCGCTCAGCGGGGCGGGACATCGAAGGCCGAGGCGTCCACCGTGGCCACCGAACGAAATGCGGGCCTGGCAAACAGATAGCCTTGCATCAGGCTGATCCCCACATCCCACAGGAAGTCGCGTTCTGCGGGTGTTTCGATACCTTCGGCGACGACCTTGATGTTCATCTCCTCGCACAGGCGCACCAGGCTGCGCACGATGGCCTGGCGGGCGCGGTTGGTGTCCACGTTGCGGATGAGGTCCATGTCGATCTTGATGATGTCGGGCTGAAAATCCGACAATAGCTTCATGCCTGCGTAGCCCGCTCCGAAATCGTCAATGGCAGTCTGGAAACCACAGCGCTTGTACTCGCGCAGGATCTGTGCAAACCAGGGGCCGTCCTCGATGCGCTCGCCCTCGGTCACCTCGAAGATGATCTGCTCCAGCGGAAAGCCATGCGCTCTGGCCGCCTCCAGGGTCGTGCGGATGCACACCTCGGGCTTGTAGATCGCGTTGGGCAGGAAATTGATCGACACCGGCTGCGCCAGTCCCAGCTCGGCCGCGCCCTTGATGGCCTTCACCCGGCAGGCCTGGTCAAAGCGATAGCGGTTGTGGTCGTTGACCTACGACAGCACAGTCATCGCGCCCTCGCCACCAGGCCCTCTCACCAACGCTTCGTGTGCAAAGACTGCGCGGCGCTCCACGTCCACGATGGGCTGATAGGCATAGTCAAACTGAAACCCCAGCCCCACGGCCTTTCCGCAGTCCTCGCAGTCTTGCGAAGTGCCGCCGAGCGGGATGAAATCAGCAGGAAACGAAGAATTGGCCTGGGAGGAACGAAGCGCGCGCATGGCTCGGATTTTCCATTCGATTCAAAAATGATGGCGTGGGGTGGAATTTGACCTCATGCAGGCCTCTGCCTGCAAATGTCCGCGTGCGATTTCAGACCTTGGGGCCGCACCCCGATTCGACGACCACTGTTTCAACACAAGCAGCGATTTGAAGCCCTGAGAACGTCTTCACGGTCTTGCAGGGGATCGTCAACACGTTCTCAGGCACTGGGCGTTGGCCCCACCGGCTCGGGCGGCAGCACGCCACGCATCGCCAGGCAAAACGGCTGCGCGCATTCGGCCCGCGCGGCGTAGGGGCAGCCCACCGTCTCGCACAGGCCTGACGCCCCGTTGCGCGCCCGGTCTTCCTCGCGCGGCACCTGCCCGCTGGCTTGCAGCACGGCCATCTGCGTCCAGGGGTCCATGCGCAGTTGCGTCAGCATGTCGCGGCCATACACGGTGGCGGGCAATTGCGGCTGGAAATCCATCACCAGCAAGGCACTGGTGCGGGGGGCCGATACCTCAAGACCCTGCAACACCAGCGCAAACACCCCGGATTGCAGCGACTGCGCGTTCCCCGTGAACGGCACCTGCAGCAGCGCCACCGCAGGGGGCACCGCAGCGGCCGCCGTGGACGCAGCAGATGCCGACGCCGCCGCACCCGAGGGCGCCTGCGACGCCAGCCACAGCACCGGCACGCGCAAGGTCAGCGCAAAGCCGCGCGGGCCTTCGGGCGTCTGCACGCTGCCCTGGCGCACCAGCCAGGTCTGCAGCGGGGGAGCATCAGCGTCCACCGCACCGCTTTCCAGCGCCTGCGCCAGCCCGATGGGCCAGGGCTGGGCGGCCGTGACCCGCTGGGGTGCCCCGCTGCCCGCCGTGAGCTGCGCTACCAGCGCACCCACCATGCGCATCAGCGGCGTGCCCAGCCCTGTGGCAGGCCAGTCGGCGCCCGACACCGATGTGGCAGAAGGGGCGGACACGGCGGGTGCTGGCGCTGGCGCCCCCACGGGCAGCGGCGGTGGTGACAAAGGCCCCCGCAGTGCACCACCGGGCCGGGCACCCGAGGCCGCAGCTGCGGCGGCACGGTCTGCCCCTTCGCGCCGTGGGTCAAAACCTGCACCGAGCTGCTCGCGCGCCTGGGCCGAGATGCTGGCCTTGTCGGCCGGGGCAGGCAAAGGCCCAGCGGGGGGGCTGGGCGAGGTGGGTGTGGGGGGGGGGCGCGCTCGGGTCGGCCGTGGGCAGCGGTGCGGGCGCTGGGGTGGGCTTGTCCAGCCCCAGCAACGCCGACTGCCGCTGCAGCGCCGCCTCGGCCAGAAACTGGGCCACGGGCGGCAGCGCGCTGCGGGAGGGGTCGATGGGGAGGGGCATACCGTACGTGCAGAGGGATGCCCGATTCTGTAGCGATTCGACCGGCGTGAACAGGGCGCGCCGCCCACAGCGCGGCAGTTCATTAATTTGCTATTAAATATATAGCTTAAAATACAATACAGTAAAGCGCCATCGGCCTATTTGATTCAAAATTTGATCACCCCGCTGGTCCGCCCAACGCCAGCACCCCGTGGTTTCAAACCCCGCCATGCCCCAGCACCCCACCCTCCCGTTATCCAACAACACGCCAGGCCCCAGACCAGCGCCTCACCGCTGGGTCGCACCCGCCCTGCTGGGCGCAGTGGCGGGATTTCTGCTGTTCAGCGCGTGGATCTTTGCACCGGGCTGGGAGCGCGCATTCCGCTCCGACAACTCGCCCGCATCGTGGCTGTCGAGTGCGCTGCTGCTCACGCTGTGCATCACCGCGCTGCGCCTGACGGCCGAGCGCTGCCTGCCCTGGCGGCTGGGCGTGTGGCTGGTGCTGGCCTTCGGCGCGCTGGCGCTGGACGAGCAGTTCATGCTGCATGAGTTGTGGAAGTTCCGCTGCCACGAATGGACCGATGCCTGCCGCTGGAGCGCCGTGCGCGAGGCACCGATGCTCGCGGTGGCCGGGGTGGGCTTGGTCACGCTGGCCCAGCTGCACCGGGCACTATCGCACCGCAGCAGCCGCTACATGCTATGGGCAGGGTTTGCCGTGGGGCTGGCGGCGGTCGCGGTGGACCAGTGGCCCGAGGCGCAGTCGCATTGGCCCTGGTTGCCCGAGCTGCCGGAGTTGCTGGCCACGCTGGAAGAGGCTTTGGAGGTGATGGCGGAGGCGCTGGTGCTGGGGGCGTTGTTGCGGCAGCCCCAGGTGGGCGGCAAGCCGCAGTAAAGGGCTGGGTGCGCGCCTCAGTCCCCCGTGCGCCGCCACACCAGCCCCAGCGCCCTGACTTTTTGCCAGGCACTGGCGCGTTCGTCCGAGAGCACGTCCAAAAAGTCTGACAAGCGCTTGGACTTGGCCATGGTGTACACCGTCAGCGAGGTGGTCAACACAAACACGAGGGCAAAAATCCCCAGCTTGCGACCTACCGGGGCATCGGCCTCGGCCAGCAGGTTCATGCCCAGGAAACCCGTGGTCACGGTGCCGATCAGGCCAAAGATGGTCACGACCGTCAGCCGCACGACGGTGTTGGCCTGGCGGCGCAGGCTGTCGGCGTCCAGGTACTGGTTCATCTCGCCAATGCGCTCCTTGACCTCCGTGTACAGCGGGTCCAGCCCGAGATGGTGGGCGCACATGTGAAACAGCGCGCGCACCTGGGCCTGCTCGGACACCTCGTGAAACCAGTAGCGGTGCGTGAAGCGCAGAAAACTGGCAAAACTGTCGCGGATGGTGCGCTTGAAGCGGCGCACGCTGGCGGCGTCGGCAATGTCCAGATTTTTCAGCGCCTCGGCCAGCCGGTCCGAGAACATCAGCAGCGCCGCTTTCTGGAAATGCGCAATCAGGAACAGCAAAAAATGCTGGTGCCGGAACTGCGCCAGCACCCCCCGGTCGCGGCAGACAAAAAACGGGCTGTTGGCATCGCCCAGCACCAGCAGCGAATGGCCGCTGCACAGATAGCGTGTGTGGGGGGCAGCGCCGCTGCCGCTCCAGAACCGGTCGTAGCAGAACCGCTTTTCAAAGTCGGCCAGGTGCTCTTCGGCATACGGCAGGCTGGCGTCGTCGCCCGGCCTGGCCGCCCCGGTCACCAGTCCGAGTCGGACAAAGTCGCTGCGGCTCAAGGCGCGGGGGTCATCCAGCGCCAGAAAGGCCAGCTGCGGCATGCGGTAGTACTCGATCTGGCGATAGCGCAAGGGGCCGCTGCGCTCGGAATGGTCACTCACCAGGGGCTCCAGCAGCCAGGCCCAATGGGCCGCGATGCGCGGGGCACGATAGCTGCTGACATGGGCCATGAAAAGGTCGCGCTGGTTGGCGTCAGACTGGGCCAGCACCTGCCCGGCGGCGTCCAGCCATTCGGCGCTGTACAGGCAATGCTGGGCATGGCCGTCCGCATCCCAGCTGGCGGGGTAGCCACGGCCGAAGCGGTACAGCAGCTCCTGCGCCTGGGGCAGCGCCAGGTCGCGGGCGCTGACCTCGACATTGAGCAGCACCAGATCCAGGTCGAGAAAAAAGTACAGGTCCACATGGACGATGTCGAGCGTGATCGGCGGCGTGCCGGGATGCAGCACTGCCCGCACGGCGCTGACGTCGCTGCGCCGGAACACCCGCATCGGCGAGCCCGTGGCGCTGCTGCCTTTCTGGCTGCGGCCTTCGCCATACAGGAAGCGCTGCACATAGGGCAGGAAGGTCACGAATTCGTTGTAGTGGCGTTCGTGAAAACGGCCGCTGTCGCCGGTGAATTCATCCACCACCTCGCGCCAGGGCGAGGCCTCGCCCATGTCCGCCAGCACCTGCCAGGGCTTGGCGTGCCGCCCCTCGGAGCCCCGCACCGGCATCAGGCGCAGGGGCCACAACAGGACCTGGCGCAACTCTCGCACGCAGGCGGGATGGGACTCAGCGGACATGGAAGGGCCTTTCGTGGGGTCGGGGCTGCATGCCAGGCGCTGGCGGCAGACCCCATGGGCGATCTCTGAACGATGCTACCCAAAACAGCCGGGGACAGGGGACTTGCACAGGCCATCGGCAGGTTTCGGGCCACAGCGGGCCGCCCCGCAGGGCCCGCTCAGGTGCACTCCTGATCCACCCAATACCCCGCCCGGAACCACTGGCCGTTGATGTTCAGGTACCACCGCCAGTCAAAAACCGGCTCAAAGCTCATGCCACCCGGCGCAGGGGTGTCGATGCGCAGGATGTCGGCCACGCCGTCGCGGTCCACATCGATCTCGTGCACCATCACCGCCGTGTTCTTGCGCTGGGGCTTGTCGCGGATGGGCGGGTCGGCGGGTTGCATCCAGCTGGTGGCATAGCGCCGGGTCTTTACCCTCACGGCATCGGGCGGCAGCTTGCCGGGCACGACCAGGCGGACCAGCACCTCGGCGGTGTCGGACAGTTTGGCGTAGCCACGCACAGGGACCGTATCGTCCTCGTGCGGGTCGTCGAAGCCCTTGCCGGGGTAGTGGCCGCCGCAGTAGTGGTCGGCATTGCTGATGTCCCAATAACGCTGGCCCAGGGCCCGTGCGCCGACCAGCCCCTGGTGGGTGATGGCATGCAGGGTGAGCGCGGGGGCAAAGGCCAGGTCGGCAGACCCCACGTCCCAGAAGCCGGTCACAAACTCGATCTCGGGCCCCATGTGGCGGTTGAAGCTGCCATGCGGCGCGCCGGTGGGGACCACGCTGATGCGGGTTCCCGCCACCGCCGCCAGGCCATCGGCATCCGTTTCGTGCAGCAGGGCCACGCTGGCGTGGGTGCGGAAGTACGACGGGGCAATCGCGGGCAGAACGGGCCGCGTGGCGAGGGGAGCCACGGCGGGGATGTGGTCCACCGCGCGGGTGGCCAGCTTCAGGTCGACGAGCGGGTCCACGGGCTCGCCCCGGTTGATCTCCTGGTCCGGCCGCAGCTGCACCCCCGCGCGCAGCAGCTTCTTGGCGGCTTCGAACTCGGGGCGTACCGGGTACACCACGGGCGCCTCGGGCGGGTGGGTCTTGGTCAGGGCGCTGATCTGCAGCGATGTCGGCCGGGGCAAGGCGTTGCCATAGGCACGCAGCCGGTTGGGCGATGGTGCCACCCAGAAGGCGCGGGCTGCGTCCTTGCCCGCCTGGGCCAGGGTCAGGGGCTGGTCAGACAGCAGATTGCAGGACACATGGGCTTGCAACGGTGCCGCCAATGCGGGGCCGAGGCGCACATCGCCCCGGTAGAGCACGGCGCACCAGCCGTCGCGCTCAGTGAGCTGCTCCAGCGCAGTGTTGGCCGGCACCTGGGCCAGCACGCTGGCTTGGGCCTGGGCCGACTCGCGCAGGTTGACCCAGGAGCCCTGTACATAGCGCACCTTGGCGGGCGCCAACTGCGGCGCGCCTGCAGTGGAGCCCTGCGCCAGGGCGCTGGCGCTGGCAAGCGCGGCCACAACCGACAGTGCCCAAGCAGGCGCTCGGCTGCGATGGTGTGTCCACATGGTGGTGCGCCCCGCTCAGGCCACGGCGGCAGGTTCGGCCGCTGCGGGCGCAGCCGGTGCCTCCACCACGCGGGCCAGCAGCGCGCCGGTATAGCGCGCAGGCAGCGGAATCCACACGCGCACCGGGTTGCCTTGCGCCACCGCCACCGGTTGGCCTTCCGCATTGCGCATCTGGTCCAGCCGCACGGTGATGTTGCCGCTGGGGTGCACCACTTCGATCAGGTCGTCCACCGCAAAGTGGTTCTTGGTTTCGACCAACACCCAGTCGCCTTGCAGCCCCACTTCGGCCTGCCCCTCGGCGCCCAGCACCTCGCCCGCAAACTGGCTGCGCTGCGTGGCCGAGTGGCCGTTGATGTAGTTCTGGTAGTCGTTGCTGGGGCGGCGCTCCAGCAGGCCGCCGGTGTAGCCGCGGTTGGACAGGCCTTCCAGCTCGATGAGCAGCTCGGGGTTGAAGGGCCGCCCGGCCACGGCGTCGTCGATGGCGCGGCGGTAGACCTGGGCAGTGCGGGCCACGTAGTACAGGCTCTTGGTGCGGCCTTCGATCTTGAGCGAGTCCACGCCGATCTGCGCCAGGCGCGCCACGTGCTCCACCGCGCGCAGGTCCTTGCTGTTCATGATGTAGGTGCCGTGCTCGTCTTCCATGATGGGCATCATCTGCCCGGGGCGGCCGGCCTCTTCGATGAGGTAGACCTTGTCGGCCTTGGGGTGGCGCTCGCCGTTGCCGGTGGTCGATGCAAAGGACTGTTCGGCCTTCTGCTGCGCGGCCTCGAAGTTGAAGTCGCCTTCCATCTTCTGCGCAATGGCTTCGCCCGTGGTGGGGTCGATGTCGGCGTCGTGCGTGGCGTAGTTCCAGCGGCAGGCGTTGGTGCAGGTGCCCTGGTTGGGGTCGCGGTGGTTGAAGTAGCCGCTGAGCAAACACCGGCCCGAGTACGCGATGCACAGCGCGCCGTGCACAAACACTTCCAGCTCCATGTCGGGGCATTCTTGGCGGATTTTTTCGATCTCGTCCAGGCTCAGTTCGCGCGAGAGGATGACGCGCTCCACGCCCATCTTCTGCCAGAACTTCACGGCCGCCCAGTTGGTGGTGTTGGCCTGCACCGAGAGGTGCACCACCTGCTCGGGCCACTTTTCCTTGACCATCATGATCAGGCCCGCGTCGGCCATGATGAGGGCGTCGGGTTGGCAGTCGATCACGGGCTCGATGTCGCGCAGGTAGGTGCGGATCTTGTCGTTGTGCGCAATCAGGTTGCTGGTCACAAAGAACTTCTTGCCGCGTGCGTGCGCCTCGTCAATGCCTTGCTTGATCTGCTCCAGCCGGAACTCGTTGTTGCGCGCGCGCAAGGAGTAGCGCGGCTGGCCTGCGTACACCGCGTCGGCGCCAAAGTCGTAGGCGGCGCGCATCTTGTCGAGCGAGCCAGCAGGCAGCAGCAGTTCGGGGGCTTTGAGGGTGGTCATGGGGTGGCCCAATCTAAAATCGTCGGGGTCAGGTTCAGCGGGGCGTGGCAGGCATCAGCGGCAAGCCCGCGAGCATGCCTACGGCCTGCGCAGGAAACTCTTCGGCATCAAACGCCTTGTCGCCATCGGCGTCCTGCACGCCATTGGGCACCAAACCCTTGAAGTCGAACTGGCGCGGGTCCATGAAGTGCGAGGGCACCAAGTTGCGCAGGGCCACGGCCATGTTTTCGATGCGGCCGGGGTAGAGCTGCTGCCAGTCGCGCAGCATCTGGCCGATCTGCTTGCGCTGCAGGTTCTCCTGGCTGCCGCACAGGGTGCAGGGGATGATGGGGAATTGGCGGTGCTCGGCCCAGCGCGTCAAGTCATCCTCGGCCACATAGGCCAGGGGGCGGATGATGAGGTGGTCGCCCCGGTCGCTTTGCACCTTGGGCGGCATGCCCTTGAGCTTGCCGCCGAAGAACATGTTGAGGAAGAACGTCTGCAGCATGTCGTCGCGGTGGTGGCCCAACGCGATCTTGGTGGCGCCCAGCTCGTCGGCCACGCGGTACAAAATGCCCCGGCGCAGGCGGCTGCACAGGCTGCACATGGTCTTGCCTTCGGGGATGTGCTCCTTGACGACGCTGTACGTGTCCTGCGTTTCGATATGGAAGGGCACACCCACCTTCGTCAAATACTCGGGCAACACATGGGCCGGAAAACCCGGCTGCTTCTGGTCGAGGTTGACGGCGATCAGCTCAAACTTGTTGCCGTTGCGCTGCTGCAGCAAACGCAGCACGTCGAGCATGGCGTAGCTGTCCTTGCCGCCGGACACGCACACCATGACCTTGTCGCCGTCTTCGATGAGGCCGAAGTCGGTGATGGCCAGGCTGACCTGGCGCACCAGGCGCTTTTCGAGCTTGAGCGCGGCGTGGGCAGCGGCTTTGTCGGCGGCCTCAGCAACAGGGGTGTTGGGCAGGGTGGCGGTAACGGACATGGGGAGCGGGCCGGGGTTCTGGCAAAGAGTGCGGGCGAAAATTCAACCGAAGGCGTAAGGGTGCCGCAGAGTCATGCGCCCGGCAATGCGCCACCGCAGAGCAGTGACTATTTAACTGCTATGTTTTTTATAGCCAAAAGCGCTTTCTGGATAAGCGCTAGAGGCCAATTTTCTCCAACTTCAGGCTTCAGCAGGGTAGAACATCTTGCGCGTGGGCACGTTTGCAACCGCCTTGGCGATGGCGCCAATGTGGTCGGGCGTGGTGCCGCAGCAGCCGCCCAGGATGTTGACCAGCCCCTCGGCCGCGAACTCGTGCACCAGGCGGCTGGTGATCTCGGGCGTTTCGTCGAAGCCGGTGTCGCTCATGGGGTTGGGCAGGCCGGCGTTGGGGTAGCAGCTGATGAAGGTGTCCTCGGCCACGCGGTTCAGCTCCTGGATGTAAGGGCGCATCAGCGTGGCGCCCAGGGCGCAATTGAGGCCGATGGCCAGCGGGCGGGAGTGGCGCACGCTGTTCCAGAAGGCAGTCACCGTCTGTCCGCTGAGGATGCGGCCCGAAGCGTCGGTGACCGTGCCGCTGATGATCAGGGGCAGGCGCTGGCCGCTGTTCTCAAAAAATTCGTCGATGGCGAACAGCGCGGCCTTGGCGTTGAGCGTGTCAAAAATCGTCTCGACCAGCAGCACGTCGGAGCCGCCCTCGACCAGCGCTTCGGTCTGCTCGTAGTACGCGGCGCGCAATTGCTCGAAATCGACATTGCGCGCGCCGGGGTCGTTCACGTCGGGGCTGATGCTGGCCGTCTTGGGCGTGGGGCCCAGGGCGCCGGCGACGAAGCGGGGCTTGTCGGGCGTGGAATATTTGTCGCAGGCGGCGCGGGCCAGTTGGGCGGACTTGAGATTCATCTCGCGCGCCAGCTCGGCCATCTTGTAGTCCTCCTGCGCGATGGTCGTCGCGCCGAAGGTGTTGGTCTCGATGAGGTCCGCGCCAGCGGCCAGGTAGCGCTCGTGGATGTCGGTGATCACGTCGGGCCGGGTGAGGCTGAGCAACTCGTTGTTGCCCTTCACGTCGCGCGGGAAGTCCTTGAAGCGGTCACCCACACTGCCCGGGCCGGTGTAGCCCTCGCCCCGGTACTGCGCCTCGCCCAGCTTGAAGCGCTGGATCATGGTGCCCATGGCGCCGTCGAGGATGACGATGCGTTGGGCGAGGATGTCGGGCAGCTGCGCGGCGCGGGTGTAGTGAAGGGCTTGCATAGCCCCCTATTGTAGGAAGCTGGACTAGGCAGATGTCTGCTGTTCTGCATCGATGAAATCCGCGACTTCAGCACGGCCTGCTACGAATAGAGACCGCACGGCGGATCGTTACGGAAGTCAGAAAACCTCACGCAAATAAATGAGCCCGCGCGGAGCGGGCTCAGGATCAACCGGGCAACTGTGAAATCACTTGCCCTTTGGCTTGCTGCTAGGCCGTTGGGTCAGAGCAGAGGCGGCCACCGACTTCACTGCAGCCGGGGTCTTTGGGTTGCTCAACAGTTTGGATGCTGTTGAGGCGACGCGAGCAGATGTCTGCTCATTGGGACTTTTTTTGGTTGTCAAGATAGGTACCTTTTAGAGTTCAAGTGCAAGAAGGTGACAAGCGCCTTGGAAACACAGCGCTTGCCACCGAGGGTCAGACGAACAGTTCCATCTGGCCGGGGTGTGAGCGCCGGTGTTGACAAACGTGTTCCCGGCGACCAAACCGGAAACGGACGTACGCCCGCACAAAAACGCTCTTCCAATGGGCGTAGGCCATGCCAACTCCTTTGCGAAGAATGGAGGGGTTTTCACGTATGCCCGTGCACTGCGAACTGGTAATATCCGCCGTCTTCTCCAAGACGTGTTGTGCATGGGTGGTTTGGTAGCCCCTGTTCACCTCACCAAAGGCCCTTGAGTGTTAGCGCACTCCGGGGCCTTTTTCTTTGTTTATCAACTGGGTTGAGCGTGCTCCTGCAGTTGATCAGGAAACTGGCAGCGGACTTCAGCCTTGATGCTGCTGAGCAAGCGCCAGTTACCAGATTCAAAACGCACGCGCCCGGCCACGATGGTGGGATGGATGCGCAACTTGTCTGCCAAAGCAATGGCGGCATCCATCGTGGGCGAACTGATCAAATCTGACGCCAATAATTCGGCGCGAGGAATCAGGATTTCTCGGGCGCCTTCGTCGGCTTCGCATTCCTCTTTGGTCTGCTGATGGATCTTGTCTTCAAGGTTGTCCGCGATGAAAGAACGATCCGCGTCCAAATGCTCTTTCACGTGTATCAGCTCGTGCAACAAGGCGAACCAGAAGTTATCGAGCCGGTTATGTCTCAGCGTCAATGCCACGACGGGACGATCCCCATCCAGCATGGCCGCACCATCAAGATAAGTCCTGTTGAAGTGGTTCTCGAACACCAGAGCAATGCCCATGTCAGCCAAGAACTCTTGAGCCAGACGGGGCCCTTGCTCAAAGCGGGAAAGACGTGCCAACTCTTTCAGGCGTTCGTCGGTCAAGCTACCCTTCACATACACTGACTTGAACTTGATTTGGCGAGCTTTTTTGAGCACAGCCACATGCCAGGCCAGCAGCCCATAGTCATCCATCAGACGGCTGCCGCTTTGGTGCATTGGTGCACGCAGCCTTGCTTGCTGGGTGGGGTGTAGCTGGATGCCGCGCATGAAGGAACGAATCAATTCCTCGGCGTTGTCCTTGGCTTCTCGAAGCGTACCCCGGAAGCCTTCGAAGTAGCCGCGATTGAGCATGTCCTTGATGGGGAACTTGGTTGTGTCGTACGGGAGCGGATCGGTCAGATCAAACGTATCTCCGGACTCAGCAAGCAGCACATCCGCGGGAATTCCCAAGCCTTGATGCAGCTTGCGGATCATGGCCAGGTTGAGTGGGCGCTTTCGTGCCAACACCTCAGACACCTTGGGCAGCGAGCCCATGTAGGGCACCAGATCGACCTTCTTGAGCCCTAACTGATCCATTCGAAACCAAATGGCCTCAATCGGATCAGGAGCCACGGGCTCGACTTTGCTGCGCTCGTAAGACTCAATGACCAAGGCCAGCAACTCCAATTCCGCTTCCTTGCTGGAGCCCGGCGCCAATTCTTCGTCCATCAAAGCCGACAGACGAACGACAGCCGCATCGTAATCACGCTGCGTCTTGATCACTTTCACCTGTTGCTTCATATCCGTTCCTTTCATTTACCGAGTCCAACTCAAAACTCCACCTTGTCGTACTCGGCATGTGTGCCAACCCACTCAATCAAGACCAAGCCGTTTTGGTACTTTGCCTTTATGACTAGTCGGTAAGCATTCCCTTTGATGTTGAAAATCACCTTGTTGTCTGCCAGAAAGCTGGCACTGGGATATCGATTCTTAATGTCCTGCGGACCTGTCCATTGACTGCGTTCAGCTTCAATGCGCCAAGCGTCAAGCGGCCCACGTGCGTCAGCGTGTTTGAGTTTGAATTCGTCGAGCTTGATGAGACCAAGTAGTTGCATGATGGGTCATGACTGTTCCCTCAGTCATGCGAAATGATACTTCCCTTTTTTTAACAAATCAAGTTACAAAAAAATGGGAAGTATCGCCATACACACCCCCCACGGTAGCGGCCAAAGTCACCTGTATGCGTGGAGCAAGCGAGCGTAAGGTGCGGAAAGCTGCGTGCGCCACAGCGCCCGACGCACAATAGGCCCCTTCGCCAGCGGGCACATCCGCTGCAAAAATATTGGTCAAATTGGCCCCCAGCGCTTGATAGGCAAGCGCAAGCAGCTATTAAATTCAGAGTATCCGCTTGTCTTCTCTTCCTTCTCCCGCGCTGCCTCTCGCCCACTCCCCCGCCCACACCGTCCTGCACGACGTTTTTGGCTACGAGCAGTTTCGCGGCCCCCAGCAGGACATCGTCGAGCATGTGATCGGCGGCAGCGACGCGCTGGTGTTGATGCCCACGGGTGGCGGCAAGTCGCTGTGCTACCAGGTGCCGGCCATCGTGCGCCAACAGCAGGGGCGCGGGGTGACCATCGTGATCTCGCCGCTGATCGCGCTGATGCACGACCAGGTGGGCGCGCTGCACGAGGCAGGGGTGGATGCCGCCTTTTTGAACTCCACGCTGAGTTTTGACGAGGCGCAGGATGTGGAGCTGCGCCTGCAGACCGGCGACATCACGTTGCTGTATGCGGCGCCCGAGCGGCTGAACACGCCACGTTTCCTGGGCCTGCTCGACAGCCTGTACCAGGGCGGACACCTCTCGCTGTTTGCCATCGACGAAGCGCACTGCGTGAGCCAGTGGGGCCACGACTTTCGCCCCGAGTACCGCGCGCTCACGGTGCTGCACGAGCGCTATTCGGGCGTGCCGCGCATCGCGCTCACGGCCACGGCCGACGACCTTACACGCGCCGACATCATCGAGCGGTTGCAACTCGAAGACGCGCGGCTGTTCATCAGCAGCTTCGACCGGCCCAACATCCGCTACCGCATCGAGGAAAAGAAGGACGTCACCACACAGCTGCTGCGCTTCATCGAGCGCGAGCACGTGGGCGAGGCGGGCGTGGTGTATTGCCAGTCGCGCAAGCGCGTGGAAGAGCTGGCCGCCACGCTGTGCGACGCGGGCCTGACCGCCCTGCCCTACCACGCGGGGCTGGACACCAAAGTGCGCCAGAAGAACCAGGACCGCTTCCTGCGCGAAGAGGGCATCGTGATGGTCGCCACCATCGCGTTCGGCATGGGCATCGACAAGCCCGACGTGCGTTTTGTGGCGCACGTGGACATGCCCAAGAATATCGAGGGCTACTACCAGGAGACCGGGCGCGCAGGCCGCGACGGGCTGAACGCCGATGCATGGATGGCCTACGGCCTGAACGACGTGGTCAACCAGCGCCGCATGATCGACGAGAGCCCGGCAGGCGAGGAGTTCAAGCAGGCGCTGCGCGGCAAGCTCGACGCGCTGCTGGCGCTGGCCGAGGCCACCGACTGCCGCCGCGTGCGGCTGCTGGCCTACTTCGGCGAGCAGTCCACGCCCTGCGGCAACTGCGACAACTGCCTGACACCGCCCGCGATCTGGGACGCCACCGACGCGGCGCGCAAACTGCTGTCCACCATCTACCGCGTGAACCAGGCCAGCGGCATCAGCTTTGGCACCGGGCACATCATGGACATCCTGCGCGGCAAGAAGACCGAGAAGGTCGCGCAGTTCGGGCACGAAAAAATCTCCACCTTCGGCATTGGCGCCGACCTGACCGAGCCCCAGCTGCGCGGCGTGCTGCGCCAGCTGATCGCCACGGGCGCGCTGGGCCTGCAGAAGGTGATGCTGGACAGCGGCCACAGCTTTGACACCCTGTGCCTCACCGAGGGCTCGCGCGCCGTGCTCAAGGGCGAGGTGCCGGTGCAGCTGCGCGAATCGGTGTCGTCCGCACCGGCCAAGCGCACGCGCAAGGGCAGCGCCCCCCCGGCCGCCGCGGCCAACCTGGGCCCAGATGCGCAGGTGCGCTTCATCAACCTCAAGTCCTGGCGCGCCGAAGTGGCGCGCGAGCACAACCTGCCCGCCTACGTGATCTTTCACGACGCCACGCTGGCAGCGATTGCCGAGCGCAACCCGACCACGCTGGACGACCTGCAGGGCATCAGCGGGATGGGGGCGAAAAAGCTCGAGGCCTATGGCACGGAGGTGCTGCGGGTGGTGGGCGCAGGCTGAGCACGGCCAGCCTTACCCGCGCGGGGCCTGCAGGGTGTGGGCGTGCGCGCGCGCGATGTTCCTGAAGCCTTCCGAAATCCGCCCGTCCAGGGACGCTTCACGCCAGAACGCCAGTGCCAGCGCCTGGGCCTCGGGCCACACATCGAGCGTGGCCGCCGTGGGCACTTTTTTCTCCAGGGCCAGGTCCTGTGGCACCAGCTCGCCCGCGATGGGCATGTACAACATGGGCAGCACGTCGTAGGCGGGTGACAGGCGCCAGTCGTCCTCGACCAGCACCAGGGAGATGTTGCCGTAGTGCCGGTCGGTATTGCCAATCAGCACGCCGTAGGCCTCGAGCAGGCGCAAGGCACGCGCATCCTCAGGGGTCAGCAGGCCGCGTGCCTGCATGCGCAGTGCAGTGGCGGCCCAGTGGTCCATCTCGCCCACGTACTGTGCGTCGTAGACCATCAGCGACACCATGCCGATGCGTCCGGGCGGCGGGCCATGCAGCCTGCCCACCCACGGTGAGCACCGGTCAAAACGTTCGGATTCAAGAAAGACCCGGCCCTCGCGCACAAAGACCGCCGTGTTTGCGGCGGGCAGGCCGGCCTGGCCCAGCACCTTGAGGGCCAGGTGTTCGCACAGCAGCAGGTCGCGCGTGCGCTGGTCGGCCGGGCTGTCCCCGCTGCTGGAGAATTTCACGATCACGCTGCGCCCCTGCGTGACGCAGCAGAACTTGGGCTGCTCACCGCCGGCCGAAGAGCCCGGTAGCTGCCCTTGCAGCGCGCTGCGGGCGAGCTGGGGATAGTCGTCCGCCGAGGTGGCGCGCACCAGGCGTTGGCCCAGGGTGTGAAATCGCTCCAGCGACGCATTGCCCACGAGCAGGTTGCCTGGCAGGTCCTCGCCGCGCAGCGCCAGGGCGCGCAGCACATCGTCGTCGGACCAGTGGCGCGGATCCACAGGCAACTGCAGATCCGGGTGCAGCTGCGCAAAGTTGCGGCCCATGAAGCCCTGGGGCCGCATGTCGGCCAGAAACCAGGGCAGGCTGTCGTGGCGCTCGCTCACACCGTCTTCTTCGTCCACCCAGAACGCACCACCCGGCAGGGGCACCATGCGGCCAAAGGGGGCGGGGACCCCGGCGGTATTCACCCGCATGATGGGGATGTCGTCGCCCACGCCCGCCACCGAGCGCGGCAGCAGATAGCGCTGCGATCGCGCCGCGCCCACCTTGCGGACCTGGCCCGTGCGTACCAGCGGCATGAGGGCCCGCGACACCGTGGGCTGGCTGACGCCCAGGTCGGCCACCAGGGCAGCACTCGTTGCCACGCCGCCATGGCGGCGCAAGACGGCCAAAAGGTTTTCAGCGTGGGGCGTCGGGCGATTCATGCATGATTATATGAATAGATAAAAATCACACAAACCCCTATAAAAAAGCACATTTATGAATAGATATTTTTGCTTCTCGCAATGACTAGGATGCCCGTGTCCGCAGGGCCCGGATGCCGTCAGAAAACCGCCGCAGCGTGGGCGTGCTGTCACCCGGCGGCACCATCAGTTCAATGAGCTGGAAGCGCCCGCGTTCGGAAAACGCGGCATCGAGCGCCGCCTTGAACTGGGCGCGCGTGTGCACCCGGTGGCCGCGCCCGCCCAGCGCGTCGGCGGCATCGGCCAGGTGCCAGTCGCCGAGCGCGGCGCAGCGCGACGTGGTCTGGAACGCGCGGATCATCTCCCAGGTCTGGTTGTTGAGCACGATGGCGATGGGGTCCAGCCCCAGGCGCGGGCAATTGCCCAGCTCCCAACCCGTCATCTGGAAGGCGCCGTCGCCCACCAGGATCAGGCTGCGCTGGCCCGTGGCCACCTGGGCGCCAATGCCGGCCGGCACCCCGAACCCCATGGACGCGTAGTAGCCCGGCGCCACCAGCGGCGTGGGCAGCAGCTCCATGGCGGCGAACAGGCAGTCGCCGATGTCCGAGACGATGTTCATGGGGCCGTGCGTGCGGATGCGGTCGTTGAGCGCGCGGGAGAGGTCGGCCGCACACACGGGCGCATCGTCGGCCACCAGGCCTTCGGGGCAGAGGGGCGGGGGTGGCAGCGCGCGTGCCATCGCAACGCCTGCTTCCAGGGCACGGGCCAGCAACGCCTCCACCAGCGCGGCCAGGGGGATGTCCGGGTACAGGTGGTGGCCCACGCGCGCCTCGCGGTGCGCGGCGATCAGCGCGCGGCGGAAGTCCATGCGCTGGGCGCTCACGCCGAAGTTGCTGTCCGACAGGATGGCGCCCAGCATCACGGGCAGGTCGGAGTCGTCCAGCAGCGCGCTGGTCTCCGGTGCGCCCGCCACGCCCAGGTAGGTGCCGTGGAAGGGCACGCCGGCATGCCCCGCGTCCTCGGCCAGCAGGCCCCGGCCCATGAAGGTGGTGAGCACGGGCAGCTGCAGGCGGCGCGCGAGTTCGGCCACGCGGGCTTCCAGGCCAAAGCGGCGCACCTCCACGTCCACCACCAGCACGGGGCGCCGGGCCGCCTGGATGCGGGCCATCCATTCGTCGGCGCATTCGGCCACGGCGGCCGCGTTGAACGGGCTGGGGGGCAGCACCGGCACCTCGGCCATGGGGTGCAGCGTCATGTCGCGCGGCACCTCGATGAGCACGGGCTGCGAGTATTCGCGGCAGCTGCGCAGCACGCGGGCAAGGTCGGCTGGCGCGGTGGCGGGGTCGGACAGGCGCACCTGGTCGCAGGTGATCTCGCGGAAGATGCGCCACTGCGAATCGACATGGCGCACCTGGTGGTGCAGCACCAGGCCGGAATGAGCCTCGACCTCGCCGGGGCAGCCGGCCAGCACCACCAGCGGCGAGCGCTCGGCATAGGCCCCCGCCACCGCATTGACCACGTTGAGCGCGCCCGCGCCGTAGGTGACAGCCACCACGCCCAGCCCGCAGTGCATGCGCGCGGCGGCATCGGCGGCAAAACCCAGCGAGGGTTCGTGGCTGAGCGTGACCAGCGGCAGGATGCCGCTTTCCTCGATCTGCGCGAAGAAGGGCAGGATGAAATCACCGGGGATGCCGAAGATCTCGCGCGCGCCGTGGGTTTTGAGCGCGTGCAGCAGCTGGAGGCCGAGGGGGTTCATGGAGGATTTCCTGACAAGGTGGTGCCGGTGTGCGGTGGTGGCGCGAATGATCCGCGCGGGCCGCGCAAAGCACTTCTGACGCGCATCAAAGCGTGTGCAACAGCGGAAGTATTTGCAGGTTCCTTTCATGCAGGCCCTTGCAACGCAGGAAATCTGCGCTCGACGCTCACACCCGGCGCAAGGTGAATCCGGAAAACAGCGCGGCCAGTTGCTGCTGGTGTGTGGGCGCCAGCGCCCAGGCCGGGGCGCCGAGCACGCGGCATTCCTGCAGCGCCCAATGCCGCACCCCGCGCGCGGCCAGGGCCTGGGCCAGTTCCAGCAATTCGTCCACACCAAACAGGCCCGCGTGCCAGGTAGTGCGGCATTCGTGGTCGATGCCATGGGCCAGCATGGCGTCCAGCGCGGCCCAGGCGCGCGCGCCGCTGCCGGGGGTGGCGGTGATGGCGTCGTAGCGCTGCGGCAGGGCCTTGATGTCCAGCCCCACCCAGTCAAGGCGCGGCAGCAGTGCCGCCAGCCGCCCGGGGTACATGCCGCCGGTGTGCAGCGCGGTCTGCAAGCCCAGTGCGCGCACGGCATCCACCGCAGCGGGCAGCGCGGCCTGCAGCGTCGGCTCGCCGCCCGAAAACACCACGCCGTCGAGCAGGCCCCGGCGGCTGTGCAAAAACTGCAGCGCCTGGTCCCACGGCAACGCCGGGGGCGCGGCGGCGTCGAGCAGCCCGGGGTTGTGGCAATACCCGCAGCGCCAGGGGCAACCCTGGCAATAGAAAACGGCCGCGAGGCGGCCGGGGAAATCGATGGTGGTCAGCGGCGTGAGGCCGCCCAGGCGCAGGGCGGCGGCACCGGGCTCAGCAGCCGTTGCAGCTGGAGCCACGGTGCGTTTCGGCGAAGAAGCGGCGTTCGGCATGCTCGCCCTGTTTGCCGGTATTGAAGCTGGCCACGGGGCGGTGGTAGCCCATGACGCGGGTCCAGACCTCGCAGGGCTGGCGCTCGTCGTCGGTGAGCTGCACGGCGGCGGCGCTGGAGATGGCGATGTGTTCGGTGGCGGAGAAATGGCTCATGCCGGGGTCCTTTCGGGGGTGGAGGAAATGGTTCGCTTCTTTTTTGATAGCTGCTTGCGCTTGACTATCAAGCGCCAGGGCCACTTTTTGCTCAAAATCTAGGCGGCCAGACGCCGCCGCTTGGCGTCCAGCCGCTCTTCGTCGCAGCGCGGGCAGAACGGGTGCTCGCCCGCCAGGTAGCCGTGGGTGGGGCAGATCGAGAACGTGGGCGTGACGGTGATGTAGGGCAGGCGAAAGCGCGTCAGCGCGCGCCGCACCAGATCGCGGCAGGCCGCACCGCTGGACAAACGCTCGCCCATGTACAGATGCAGCACGGTGCCGCCGGTGTATTTGGATTGCAGCGCCTCCTGCCGCATCAGGGCCTCGAACGGGTCGTCGGTGAAGCCCACGGGCAGCTGCGAGGAGTTGGTGTAGTAGGGCTGCTGCTCCGTGCCGGCCTGCAGGATGGCGGGCCAGCGCTTTTTGTCTTCCTTCGCGAAGCGGTAGGTGGTGCCCTCGGCGGGTGTGGCCTCCAGGTTGTAGAGGTGACCGGTTTCTTCCTGGAAGGCGGTCATGCGCTCGCGCACGTGGTCGAGCAGGCGCACGGCAAACGCATGGCCCCATTCGCTGGTGATGTCGTGCTGGTCCGCTGTGAAGTTGCGCACCATCTCGTTGATGCCGTTCACGCCCAGCGTGCTGAAGTGGTTGCGCAGCGTGCCGAGATACCGCTTGGTGTAGGGGAACAGGCCCTGGTCCATCAGGCGCTGGATGAGCTTGCGCTTGGTCTCCAGGCTTTGTTGGCCCAGTTCCAGCAGGCGGTCGAGCGCGGCGAGCAAGCCCGCTTCATCGCCGGCATGCTGGTAGCCCAGCCGCGCGCAGTTGATGGTGACCACGCCCAGGCTGCCCGTCTGCTCGGCGCTGCCGAACAGGCCGTTGCCGCGCTTGAGCAATTCACGCAAATCGAGCTGCAGGCGGCAGCACATGGAGCGCACCATGTTCGGCTCCAGCTCGGAGTTGATGAAGTTCTGGAAGTACGGCAGACCGTACTTGGCTGTCATGTCGAACAGCAGCTGCGCGTTCTCGCTCTCCCAGGGGAAGTCCTTTGTGATGTTGTAGGTGGGGATGGGGAAGGTGAACACCCGGCCCTTGGCGTCGCCCGTGGTCATCACGTCGATGTAGGCGCGGTTGATGAGGTCCATCTCCACCTGCAGGTCGCCATAGCAAAACGGCATCTCCTGGCCTGCGATCACAGGCACCTGCTCGCACAGGTCTTCGGGGCAGGTCCAGTCGAAGGTGAGGTTGGTGAACGGCGTCTGCGTGCCCCAGCGCGAGGGCACGTTGAGGTTGTAGACCAGCTCCTGGATGCACTGGCGCACGGCGGCGTAGTCCATGGCATCGATGCGCACAAACGGCGCCATGTAGGTGTCGAACGACGAGAACGCCTGCGCGCCCGCCCACTCGTTTTGCAGCGTGCCCAGGAAGTTCACGATCTGTCCCACGGCGGAACTCATGTGTTTGGGCGGCCCCGCCTCCACCTTGCCCGGCACGCCGTTGAGCCCCTCGTGCAGCAGTGTGCGCAGCGACCAGCCTGCGCAGTAGCCGCTGAGCATGTCGAGGTCGTGGATGTGGATATCGCCATTGCGGTGCGCCTCGCCGATCTCGGGCGTGTAGACGTGCGACAGCCAGTAGTTGGCCGTGACCTTCCCTGCCACGTTCAGGATCAGCCCGCCCAGCGAATAGCCCTGGTTGGCGTTGGCGTTCACGCGCCAGTCGGCACGCGTGAGGTATTCGTTGATGGAGCTTTCCACATCGACCAGCGTCTGCCTGTCCGCGCGCAGCGTGGCGTGCTGCTCGCGGTAGACGATGTAGGCGCGCGCCGTGGCCAGGTGGTTGGCGGCGATCAGCGTCTGCTCGGCCACGTCCTGGATTTGCTCCACCGTGGGGGCTTCGCCCTGGAAGCGGTGGATCAGCACCTTGGTGACCTGCGCGGTGAGCAGCGCCGCTTCTTCGGCGCCATATTCGCCCGAGGCCTGGCCCGCACTGGCCAGCGCTGCGCGGATGCGTTCGGCGTCAAAAGGAACACGCTGGCCACTGCGCAACACAACATCGCGGGGCAAGGTGACAAGGGTGGGCGCCATGGGTTCGACCAATCTATGGAACGGATTAAAAACACTACCTATGGTGTCCACGATACCCATCGAACACTATAGGTAGTTTGATCCAACACAATCGAGGCGGTAAGCAGGGGTAAAAAAAATGCCGGCACAAAGGCCGGCGAAAGGGAGGTGCCGTCAGGCCCTACCGATGGATGGGGGTGCGTGTGATGGCACGCTGGCGCACCAGGGGTGCGCAAGAAAAGGGTGAGTTGTTTTTCTTTGGGGGTTGTGGGCCGTGGGGGCCACACCGCTGCGGCCGGGCTGTGCTCTCGTTGGCGCTCAATGGCAGGCGGCGGTTTCTTCCTCCTCGATGCGGGGATAGAAGTCATGGTCTTCGCGCTGCATGCGCTCGAACACCCGGCGCAGCACCACATTGGCCTCGTCCCGAAAGCCCTGCGCATCGCGGCGCACGTTCTCGGCCGTGTTCCAGCGGCGCGCAAAGGCGTCGTAGGCGCTGGCAATCGAGGCCATCTCGCTCTGGTACTGGCGGCCCAGGCGCGCCAGTTCGGGGTTGCCACCGCGCTGCAGTGCAGGGTAGAGCACCTGGTCTTCCACGGCCAGGTGCAGCTTGATGGTGCCGCTCATGGCCACGATGCCCTGCGCGATGGCGCGGGCATTGCCTTCCACGCCCGCCTGGGCCAGGGCGCGCAAGGTGGCGATGCTGCGCAGGATGTCGGTGTGCTGGTGCTTGAATTTGTCGAGGTTCATGCTCACTCCTTGTGGGATGAATGAAGGGCCCGCGCTGCCGCCGGGGGTGGTGGCGGCAGCGCGCGGCGCGGATCAGCGGCGGGACTCCGCCAGGTAAACCCCTGCGGTGGCGGCCGGGGCGCGCGAACCGAACACACCGCTCACCACCTGCCAGGCCATGGCCAGCGCGCCGACGATGAAGACCACGTCGCCGAAGGTGCGCACCCAGCGCAGCGTCTGGATGAAGGGCTGTTGCATGAACTCTTCGCCCCGGGCGTACCACAGGCCTTCGCTCACGCTGGCATGGAACTGGAACAGGGCAATGGGGAACAGGCTGGTGGCGATCATCAGCACCAGGCCGGCGTTGAGCCACCAGAAGCCCGTCTTCATGAGCCGCTCGCTGAACACCAGCTGCGGCCGGATGTAGCGCAGCACCAGCAGCGTGAAGCCCAGCGCCAGGAAGCCATACACCCCGAACAGCGCGGCGTGGGCATGCACTGGCGTGGTGTTCAGGCCCTGCACGTAGTACAGCGAGATGGGCGGGTTGATCATGAAGCCGAAGACACCCGCGCCCAGCATGTTCCAGAAGGCCACGGCCACGAAGCACATCAGCGGCCAGCGCAGGCGGGCCATCCAGGGCGTGCGGTGCTGCAGGCGCCAGTGTTCCCAGGCCTCGTGGCCCAGCACGACCAGCGGCACCACTTCGAGCGCGCTGAAGGCTGCGCCCACCGCCATCACCGGGGTGGTGGTGCCTGCAAAGTACAGGTGGTGGAAGGTGCCGGGCACACCACCCAGCATGAACAGCGAGGCCGAGGCCAGGCTGGCCGTAGTGGCCATGCGCACCGACACGAGCCCCAGCGTCGAGAAGATGAAGGCCAGCGCCGTGGTGGCGAAGACTTCGAAGAAGCCCTCCACCCACAGGTGCACCACCCACCAGCGCCAGTACTCCATCACCGACAGGTGGGTGCGTTCGCCGTAGAAGAAGCCCGCGCCGTAGAACAGGCCGATGGCCACCACCGACGCCGTCAGCAGCGCCAGCAGGTTCTTGTCGCCGCCGGGAGTGCGCAGCGCCGGCACGATGCCGCGCAGCATGAGCACCAGCCAGAAGGCGATGCCGGTGAACTTGCCGATCTGCCACAGGCGGCCCAGGTCCACGTATTCATAGCCCTGGTGGCCCAGCCAGAAGTTCCACTCGGGCGGCATGATCTGCGCGATGGCCAGGTAGTTGCCCGTGAACGAGCCCACGACCACCACGACCAGCGCCCAGAACAGGATGTCCACGCCCAGCTTCTGGTAAGCCGGATCCTTGCCGCCGTTGATGAGCGGCGCGAGGAACAGGCCGGCAGCCAGGAAGCCCGTAGCGATCCAGAACAGCGCGCTCTGGATGTGCCAGGTGCGCACCAGCGAATACGGGAACCACTGCGACACGTTGATGCCGTAGAACTGCTGGCCTTCCACCGTGTAGTGGGCCGTGAAGCCGCCCAGCAGCACCTGGAAGCTGAACAGCGCCACGATGAGGAACAAATACTTGCCCAGCCCGCGCTGCGACGGCGTGAGCGGCACGCGCGAGAGTGGGTCGTGCTGGGGTGGCGTGGGTTCCACCTCGTCGTGCTTGCGCAGGAAGGACCAGCCCCACACGAGGAAGCCCACGCCCGCCATCATCACGACCACGCTCATCACCGACCAGACCATGTTCTCGGCCGTGGGCTTGTTGCCTATGAGTGGCTCGTGCGGCCAGTTGTTGGTGTAGGTGGCCGTGGTGCCGGGGCGCTCGGTGGCGGCGGCCCAGGCCGTCCAGAAGAAGAAACCTGTCATCTGCGCGCGCCGCTCGGCGCTGGGCAGGGTGTTCTCCTTCATGGCGAAATGCTCGCGGGTCTTGTGCACCGCGGGCACGTCGCTGAAAAGCTGGTCGTAGTACAGCGCGGTCATCGCGATCGCATCGGCCCGCACCGAGGACACCGTGGCCACACCCGTCTCGGGGCTGTAGGTGTTGGTGCGGTACTCGGTCTTCATGCGGTCGCGCAGCACGGCCTGGGCTGGGGCGTCGAGCTCGGCAAAGGGCTTGCCGTGCGCACGCTCGGCGGCGACGTCAAGCCAGTTGAGCAGCTCGCGGTGCAGCCAGTCGGCTGTCCAGTCGGGCGCCTGGTAGGCGCCGTGGCCCCAGATGGAACCCAGCTGCATGCCGCCCACCGATTGCCACGCGGTCTGTCCGTCGAGGATGCTGTCGTGGGTGAAAAGCACTTCACCCCCTGCCGTGGCGATCTTCGCGGGGATGGGCGGCGCGGTGCGGTAGACCTCGGCACCGTAGTAGCCCAGCAGGCTGAAGGTGACGATGAGCACGCCGATCAGCGTGAACCAGAGCTTGCGGTAGTTACCCATGGCGGGCCTCCTGCTTCAACAGAACAACAACGAAGGGGCGGCGCCAGCGTGCGCTGGCGGCATGGGGTCGGGGTCTTGTGGTCATGGCTTTTCGGAACGAGTGAATCGGTGTCACTGCCCACATTGCAAGCGCTGGGCCAGAGCTTCTGGCCCATCAAATCAACCACTTACACCAGTCATGGTCTTTTTTACCATCCACATATAGGGTCTAATTCACCCATTAAAGGTAAATATCACCATGGACCACCGCCCCCTGCTGGCCGATCTGGCCACCGATCTGCCCCAGGCCGTGCGCCTGCAGCGGCTGGTGGACCACCTGCGCACGCGCTTTCATTCCGGCGCCGTGGCGCTGCTGCAGCTGGAGGAAGACCACCTGCGCCCCGTGGCCGTGGAAGGCCTGGTGCGGGAGGCGCTGGGCCGGCGCTTTGTGGTCAGCCAGCACCCCCGGCTCGCGGCCATCCTGGCGCGGCGCGAGGTGACCTGCTTTGACCACGACAGCACCCTGCCCGACCCCTACGACGGCCTGCTCGACACCCTGGTGGGCGAGCCCCTGCCCGTGCACGACTGCATGGGCGTGAGCCTGTGGGTGGACGGCCAGCCCTGGGGGGTGCTGACGCTCGACGCACTGCAGACCGGCACCTTTGGCGAGGCCGCACGCGCTGCGCTGGCCGACTGCAAGGTGCTGGTGGAGGCGGCCGTGCGCATCTCGCGGCTGGAGCGCGAGGTGCAGGCGCTGCGCAGCGCCCCCCACACCCGCAGCGCCGACGACGAGCGCACCACCCGCGCGGGCGATGGCGACATGGAGATCGTCGGCCAGAGCGAGCCCCTGCTGCGCCTGCTGCACGAGCTGGAGGTGGTGGCGGGCTCGGACCTGCCCGTGTTGCTGCTGGGTGAGACCGGCGTGGGCAAGGAGCTGTTCGCGCGCCTGCTGCACCGCCAGTCCACGCGCCGCACCAAGCCCCTGGTGCACGTGAACTGCGCGGCGCTGCCCGAATCGCTGGCCGAGAGCGAGCTCTTCGGCCACGTGCGCGGCGCGTTCTCCGGCGCGGTGGCCGACCGGCCCGGGCGCTTCGAGGCGGCCGAGGGCGGCACGCTGTTCCTCGACGAGGTGGGCGAGCTGCCGCTGGCCGTGCAGGCCAAGCTGCTGCGCACGCTGCAGAACGGCGAGATCCAACGCCTGGGTGCCGACCGCCCGCGCCGCGTGGACGTGCGCGTGATCGCCGCCACCAACCGCAACCTGCGCGAGCAGGTGCGCGATGGCGCGTTCCGCGCCGACCTGTACCACCGGCTGTCGGTGTACCCCGTGCCCATCCCGCCGCTGCGCGAACGGGGCAACGATGTGCTGCTGCTCGCGGGCCGCTTTCTGGAGCTGAACCGTGCGCGCCTGGGCCTGCGCAGCCTGCGCTTGTCGGCCAGCGCACAGGACGCGCTGCGCCGCTACCCCTGGCCCGGCAACATCCGCGAGCTGGAGCATGTGGTCAGCCGCGCCGCCCTCAAGGCCCTGAGCCGGGGCGTGAACCGCGCCGACATCGTGACGCTGGAGCCTGCACTGCTCGACCTGGACGCCGACGCTGCCAGCGTGGCCCACGCCCCCCTGGACGCTGGCGCCCCCGCCGTGGCCACCACCCCGCCCACCCCCACCATCGCCGAGGGCCCGCTGCGCGACGCGGTGGATGCCTGCCAGCGGCTCGCCATCACGCAGGCCCTGGCCCGCCACCAGGGCAACTGGGCCCAGGCCGCGCGTGCGCTGGAGGTGGACGCCAGCAACCTGCACAAGCTGGCGCGCAGGCTGGGGATCAAGTAAGCAGCTTCAAAAACAATAGCTGCTAGCGCTTTCCAGAAAAGCGCCAGGGGCTGATTTGATGCCAAATCACACATCAACGGGCCACTGCGAACGCTGCTGCGCCACAATCGGCCCATGCTGACCCTCCAAGACATCCGCGACGCCGCCACCCGCCTACAAGGCCACGTGCTGGACACTCCGTGCGTTGAATCCAAAACGCTTTCGCAAATCGTGGGCGCGCAGGTGTTCCTCAAGTTCGAGAACCTGCAGTTCACCGCGTCGTTCAAGGAACGTGGTGCCTGCAACCGGCTCACGCTGCTGACCGACGCAGAGCGCGCACGCGGCGTGGTGGCCATGAGCGCCGGCAACCATGCGCAGGGCGTGGCGTACCACGCGCAGCGACTGGGCCTGCGTGCCGTGATCGTGATGCCGCGGTTCACGCCCGGCGTGAAGGTGGAACGCACGCGCGGCTTTGGCGCCGAGGTCGTGCTGCATGGCGACACGCTGGAAGAAGCCCGCGCCCATGCCTACGCGCTGGCCGATGCGCAGGGGCTGACCTTTGTGCACCCCTACGACGACGAGGGCGTGGCCGCCGGCCAGGGCACGCTGGGCCTGGAGATGCTGCAGGCCGTGCCCGACCTGGACACCCTGGTGATCGCCGTGGGCGGCGGCGGGCTGATCTCGGGCGTGGCCACGGCGGCCAAGGCCCTCAAGCCCGGTATCGAGATCGTGGGCGTGCAGACCACGCGGTTCCCCGCCATGGTGAATGCCGTCAAAGGAACGAGCCACCCGCAGGGCACATCCACCATCGCGGAGGGCATTGCCGTGGGCACGCCGGGCAAGATCACGCAGGAGATCGTCAAGCGCCTGGTGGACGACCTGGTACTGGTGGATGAAGGCGACATTGAGCAAGCGGTGCTGATGCTGCTGGAGATTGAAAAAACCCTGGTCGAAGGCGCAGGCGCCGCCGGGCTGGCCGCCCTGGTGCGCTACCCCGAACGCTTCAAGGGCAAGCGCGTGGGGCTGGTGCTGTGCGGCGGCAACATCGACCCGCTGCTGCTGGCGGCGATCATCGAGCGCGGCATGGTGCGCTCAGGTCGGCTGGCACGCATCACCGTGAGCGCGCGCGACGTGCCGGGCGTGCTGGCGCGCATCACCGCCACCGTGGCCGATGCGGGCGCCAACATCGAGGAGGTGCACCACCAGCGCGCTTTCACGATGCTGGCCGCGCAGAACGTGGAGATCGAACTGGTGCTGCAAACCCGGGGCAAGGCGCATGTGGATGAAGTGCTGGGCCAGCTGCGCTCGGCGGGCATGGAGGCCGTTCTGATCTGACCTATCACCAGGTTTTGCGCCCGACTCAGGCTGGCGCGGCTAGAATTGCGCAAGTTTTAAGCATCTGGAGCCCACCATGTCCGACCACAACACCTCGCACACCCCTGCAACGCCATCGAACGACGCCGTGGAAAATGTCGTTCATCTGGTACCCGTGGTGCTGCCCGTGGTGGGTGGCATCATGATGTTCCTGCTGGCCTTCATTGCCGTGACGATGGCCTGATCACACCGGACCGCGCCACCACCAGCCCCGCAGCGCGGGGCTTTTTTTCGTCCCGCACCACCGTTTGACCTGGAGAATTCCCATGAGACCCGGACACGCACTCGTTCTTTTTTCCGGTGGCCAGGATTCCACGACCTGCCTGGCCTGGGCGCTGGAAAACTTTGCCCACGTGGAAACCATCGGTTTTGACTACGGCCAGCGCCACCATGTGGAGCTGGAGGCGCGCCAGACGGTGCTGTCGGCGCTGCGCACGCAGTTCCCGCACTGGGCAGCAAAGCTGGGCGAGGACCACATGATCGATCTGGCCGTGCTGGGCCACATCAGCGACACGGCGTTGACCAGCGATACCGAAATTCAGATGACCGCCGCCGGCCTGCCCAACACCTTTGTGCCCGGGCGCAACCTGCTGTTCTTCCAGTTGGCGGCTGCCGTGGGCTACCGGCGTGGCCTGCACACGCTGGTGGGCGGCATGTGCGAAACCGATTTTTCGGGCTATCCCGACTGCCGCGACGACACCCTCAAGGCCTTGCAGGTGGCCGTGTCGCTGGGCATGGGGCAGCGTTTCACGTTCGACACACCGCTCATGTGGCTGGACAAGGCCGAAACCTGGGAACTGGCCCGGTCACTCGGTGGGCCAGTGCTGGTCGATCTGATCGTGAACGACTCCCACACCTGTTACCACGGCGTGCGCGACACCCCACACGCCTGGGGGTATGGCTGCGGCACCTGCCCGGCCTGCGAGCTGCGCAAGGCAGGCTACGAACGCTGGAAGGGCGCTTCGGCCGCCACTTGACGCCGTTGCACGGGGCAAAGCACCATCATGCATAACCCCATGTTTTTTTTGCATAATTTTAGCCTGTGTCTGACAGACAAGCGGGCGGCAGATTCATAAAATTGACATCCCAGCCGACCCGCGGAATCCGTGGAACTAGCCTCCACCCGTGGGGTTGATTCACGCTCCCGCCCGCCGACTGAGCACGAAAGCCGTTTTTTCAAAGGCAGCGCTCAGCATCCGCACTTGCGCCAGGCCTTGCCGCGATCCATGGGGTCCGCTTCCTTTGAAAAAACGTTTTTTCAACTTAGGAAGCTCCCCGATGAACGCACCCACCATGCAGGGCCTGAATCTCAACGCCCCGTCGTACGTCAAAAATGCCCGGCTGCTTGCCTGGGTGGCCGACATGGCCGCCCTGTGCAAACCTGACACCATCTATTGGTGCGATGGCACGAAGGAAGAGTACGACCGTCTGTGCCAGCAGCTGGTGGACGCCGGCACTTTCAAGAAACTGAACCCCGCCAAGCGCCCCGGCAGCTTCCTGGCCTGGTCCGACCCATCGGACGTGGCCCGTGTGGAAGACCGCACCTACATCTGCTCGGCCACCAAGGAAGACGCCGGCCCCACCAACAACTGGATGGCGCCCGCACAGATGCGGGCCACGCTGCAGCCCCTGTTCGACGGCTGCATGAAGGGCCGCACGATGTATGTGGTGCCCTTCAGCATGGGCCCGCTGGGCAGCCACATCGCCCACATCGGCGTGGAGCTGACCGACAGCGCTTACGTGGCCGTGAACCAGCGCCTGATGACCCGCATGGGCAAGGCCGTGTACGACGTGCTGGGCGTGGAAGGCGAGTTCGTGCCCTGCATGCACACCGTGGGCGCCCCCCTGGCAGACGGCGAGAAGGACACCACCAGCTGGCCCTGCAACCCCAAGGTCAAGTACATCGTCCATTACCCCGAAACCCGCGAAATCTGGTCCTACGGCTCCGGCTACGGCGGCAACGCGCTGCTGGGCAAGAAGTGCCTGGCCCTGCGCATCGCCTCCACCATGGGCCGCGACCAGGGCTGGCTGGCCGAGCACATGCTCATCCTGGGCGTGACCAACCCCCAAGGCAAGAAGTACCACGTGGCAGCGGCCTTCCCCAGCGCCTGCGGCAAGACCAACTTCTCCATGCTGGTGCCGCCCGAGGCTGGTTTTGCGGGCTGGAAGGTCACCACCATCGGTGACGATATCGCATGGATCAAGCCCAACGCCGATGGCAAGATGGTCGCCATCAACCCCGAGGCTGGCTACTTCGGCGTGGCCCCCGGCACCAACATGCACACCAACCCCAACTGCATGCTCTCGCTGGGCAAGGACGTGATCTTCACCAACGTGGCCCTGACGGATGACGGCGACGTGTGGTGGGAAGGCATGGAAAAGGACACCGGCAAGCTGCCGGACCACCTGATCGACTGGCAAGGCAAAGACTGGACGCCCCAGATCGCCAAGGAAACCGGCGCCAAGGCAGCCCACCCCAACTCGCGCTTCACGGTGGCCGCCGCCAACAACCCGGCACTCGATGCCCAGTGGGACGACGCCAATGGCGTGGCCATCGATGCGTTCATCTTCGGCGGCCGCCGCTCCACCACCGTGCCGCTGGTGACGGAAGCCCGCACCTGGACGGAAGGCGTGTACATGGCCGCGACCATGGGCTCGGAGACCACCGCCGCCGCCTTCGGTGCCCAGGGCGTGGTGCGCCGCGACCCCTTCGCCATGCTACCGTTCTGCGGCTACAACATGAGCGACTACTTCCAGCACTGGCTCAACATGGAAGGCAAGATCGCCGCCACCGGCAAGCCGCTGCCCAAGGTGTTCTGCGTGAACTGGTTCCGCAAGGACGAAGCCGGCAAGTTCGTCTGGCCTGGCTACGGCGACAACATGCGCGTGCTCAAGTGGATGATCGACCGCATCGAAGGCCAGGCCCAGGGCACGGAGACGATGTTCGGCGTGGCACCCCAGTACGCCGAGATCAACTGGGCAGGCCTGGATTTCAGCGCCCAGAAGTTCGACGCCGTCACCAGCATCGACAAGGCGGCCTGGACGGAGGAGTTCAAGCTGCACGATGCCCACTTCGAACAGCTGGCCTACCACCTGCCGCCGGCTTTGCTCAACACCAAGGCTGCGCTGGAAAAGCGCCTGGCAAGCTGACCCCCGGTTCTTCTCAGTCCTGACAACCGCCCCTTCTGAAAGAGGGGCGTTTTTTTGCGCTGATGGAGACGAATACTGGATCAGGGTGGTCCGCCCCGCGTGGCCATGAAGAACAGCCCTTACGCCCCTGTGCCGCATGGCACATGCCCCTGGAGGCCTCGTTTTCCGTCCCATGACGGCCTGGCAATGAAAAAAGCCGTGGCGAACACTCGCCACGGCTTCAAGAATCAGGGTCATTGCACGGCAGGCCGTGCGGCGCCATCTCAGTAGTACTTGCGGATGTCTTGCACGGTGGCAATGCCCATGGCGTGGTTCAGTTCGGCCATGATGCGGGGATCCTTCACGGCCACTTGCCAGGTGCGTTCGTCTTCCGCAGCGCGGCGGCGGCTTTCAGCCCAGGTGTGGGCACCCACACGCAGTACGGCACCGGCGCGGCGGGCGGGGGCGGTCAGCAGAGCCAGGGCCGCAAAGGCTACCAGCCACAGCACCATCCAGGCCGCCAGCAGATGGCCTTCGCTCCAGGTGTCGATGACCTGGTTGGCCACCACCAGCAATGCCGAAACGACGGCCGCCAGCAGAAGGGTGGCGGCGCCACGGGCACCGTCAAAATTGGCGGCTACGCGCTTGAGGGCGGCGGCGGCGTTTTCGGCGCGGACAACGCCGGGGTGTTCGGTGGGGTACTCAACGTGTGCAAAGCTGGTCATTTCGGTTTCCCTTTTCTAACGCTTGTGGCGAGATTGCCGGGCGATGGGGTGATATTAGGGTTTACCCTTTGCATGTTCAAGTTTATATTTTGAATCATTGATATTCATATCGGTGATGAATTGACCATGACTCCCTTGAACTTCCGCTCTTTGGACTTGAACCTGCTGCGTGTTTTCGACGAGGTCATGGCCGAGCGCAGCCTCACACGCGCAGCGCACAAGCTGTCCATCACCCAGCCCGCCGTGAGCAACGCGATGCGGCGCCTGCGCGATGTGCTGGGAGATGAGCTGGTGGTGCGCAGCGGCCAGGGCGTGGAGCCCACTCCGCGCGCGCTGGCCCTGTGGCCCCCTGTGCGCGAGGCGCTGGCCCACCTGCAGGAATCCCTGGCGCCCGGACACTTTGAACCTGGTACGGCCGAATCCACCTTTGTGCTGGCCATGGCCGATGCCACGGCAGCCACCCTGGTTCCGGCCCTGGTCGAAATCATCGAGCGCGAGGCGCCCGGCGTGTCTATCCGCGTATTGCCCCTGACCACGCGCGACCCCCGCCGCCTGCTGGACGAGGAGGCGGCGGACATGGCGGTGGGCTACTTCCCCGCCGTGCTGGCCGACCTGACCGCCCGCGCGCAATCGGGGGGGGCCGTGGCCTTTGAAAGCCGCCGCCTGTACGACGGCGAGTACGTGTGCGTGATGCGGCAAGGCCATCCCCTGGCCGATGCGCCCCTGACCCTGGACACCTATTGCGCCGCGCGCCACATGCTCGTGAGCTTCTCGGGGCGCCCCTTTGGTTTCATCGACGAGGCCCTGGCGTCCCTGGGCCGCGAGCGCAAGGTGGTGATCACGGTCAACCAGTTCTTCACCGCCGGGCGCGTGGTGTCGGGCTCGGACCTGTTGACGGTGCTACCGCGCCACTTTGTGCCCGTCACCGGGATCGCCGATGCCCTGGTGCAGCGGGCCCTGCCGCTGGACGTGCCGGCGGTCCACGTGGACGCACTCTGGCGCCGCCGTGGCCCGCAGCAGGCCGCGATGACCTGGCTGCTGCAAGCCCTGGCACGCTCGGCGCGCCGGACTTTCCCCGAACAGTGAGGCGGAGAGGCTGAACCCGTAGACTGCGCCCAGCATGAACATCCAGCTTTTGTCCGACCTGCACCTTGAGGCGCACCCCCACTTCATCCCCGAACCGGCGCCCGGCGCCGATGTGCTGGTGCTTGCCGGCGATGTGGGCTCCTACCAGGAAGGCTCGCAACTGGGCGACGAGGACTTTGGCCTGGCCCGGTTTTCGCCGTTGCCCCAGGGAGCTGGCTGGCCCACCCCCGTGCTTTTTGTCCCTGGCAACCACGAATACGATGCGCAGGATTTCGATGCGGCCCACCATCGACTTCGCAGCACCTGCGATCGCCTGGGAATCACCTGGCTGGAGCGCGAAACCGTCGAGCTTCAGGGGGTTCGCTTCATCGGAACCACGCTCTGGAGCGATTTCGACGCCCTCGCGGACCACGAGGGATGCACCGACCTTGGAAGGCGGCTGAAACTGCGCGACAAAGCCTTTCGCGCGGCCAATTTCTACCTGCGCAAGACGGGCGGCACCCGCCATGCAGCGCCTTTTCTGGCCGAAGCCATGCGCGACCACGCACTGGTCTGCCAGCAATGGCTGGCTGAAGCACTTGCAACGCCTTTTGACGGGCCCACAGTGGCTGTCACCCACTTTGCGCCCAGCCTGCGCAGCGCCGATCCCCGCTACGGGCTGGTGCCCGGTACGGCGGGGTTCTGCAATGCCCTGGATGGTTTACTGCCCCACGCGCAGCTGTGGCTGCACGGCCACCTTCACGCACCGAGCGACTACAGGGCGCAGGGCTTGCGTGCCGATGGCAGCCCTTGGCAGTGCCGTGTGGTGGCCAATCCCCTGGGGTATGCGCGCAAGGGAGAGCAGGCGGCTTTCCAGGCGCAATGCTGCATCACCGTATGATCAGGACACGGGGCTCTGCCGCCCCGCAGCGCAGAAGAAAAAAGCATGACCCAGGTCAAGACAACAGAAGTCCGCGCACGGTAGTCTGGCCCATACCTTCTCGGAGAACCTCATGAACATCCTGCTTGCTGTCGATGGCAGCGCTTACACCAAAAAAATGCTGGCCTATCTGGCCACCCACGAAGAGTTGCTCGGTGGCAATCACCAGTACACCGCGCTCACCGTGCAGGCTCCCCTGCCAACACGCGCACGCGCCGCTCTGGGCAAGGAAGTGGTGGACAGCTACCACGCTGAAGAGGCGGAGAAAATCCTCGCCCCCGTGTGCAAATTCCTCGCGCGCCATGGCGTGGAAGCCAAGCGCAGCGTCAAGATCGGCAGCGTGGGCGAAAACATCGCCAAGGTGGCAGACAGCGGCAAGTTCGACCTGCTGGTGATGGGCTCCCATGGCCATGGCGCCCTGGCAACCCTGGTCATGGGCTCTGTCACCACCCAGGTGCTTGCCCACTGCAAGGTCCCCCTGCTGATCGTTCGCTAACCCGGACACCCCGGCCCGAAGGCCCCAGCCCTGCTCAGGCAGGGCTTTTTTTCGCCCAAACAATACCAATTGGTTTTCATAATAACCAATTGGTTTACTTTGGAACCAATTGGTTATACATTCCCGCTGCGCCCATCCTGGCGTGTCATTTCCATCGAAACCGAGGAACCGACCCATGAAAAAAACCCTAATTGCATTGGCCCTGACTGCAGGAGCCGCTTTCAACGTAATGGCCCAGGACATCGTGGATACCGCCGTGAAGGCGGGCAACTTCAAGACCCTGGTGGCGGCCGTGCAAGCGGCAGGCCTGGTGGACACCCTCAAGGGCCCCGGCCCGTTCACGGTGTTCGCGCCCACTGACGAGGCGTTCGCCAAGATTCCCAAGGCCACCCTGGACGGCCTGCTGGCCGACAAGGCCGCACTGACCAAGGTCCTGACCTACCACGTGGTGCCCGGCAAGGTGATGGCCAAGGACGTCAAGGCCGGAAAGGTCAAGACCGTGCAGGGCCAGGAGATCACCGTCACCACCGGCATGGGTGTGATGGTGGACCAGTCCAAGGTCATCGCGACCGACGTGGCTGCGAGCAATGGCGTGATCCACGCCATCGACACCGTACTGATGCCCAAGTAATCCAGCGGAACAACGCTCTTTTCACCCACCCACCATCCCATAGCGAGGAGAAGCCGCCATGCACACCGCATTCAACCGCCGTACCGTTTTGTTGGCCGCAGCCCTGGGCGCCGGCACCACCCTGCTGCAGGCCTGTGGCGGCGGCGACGACGAGCCCCAGCGCAATATCGTCGAAGTCGCCCAGAACAACCCCGACCTCAGCATCCTCGTGGAAGCTGTGGTGGCTGCAGGTCTGGCGCCCACCTTGAGCACAGGCATGCTTACGGTTTTCGCCCCGACCAATGCAGCCTTTGCAGCGTTGCTCAGCGAGCTGGGCGTGACCAAGGAGGCCCTGCTGGCCGACAAGCCCCTGCTGACGGCGGTGCTGACCTACCACGTGCTCGGCAGCAAGGTCGCGCGTGCGGACGTCCCCCTGGGCAAGGCGATCACGCCCGTCGCAGGTGGTTTCTTCAAGATCGAATCGGCCAATGGGCTCAAGATCACCGATGGTCGCAACCGCGTCACCACCATCACGGCCACCGACATCCAGGCCAGCAACGGCGTGGTGCATCTGGTGGACCGGGTGCTGCTGCCAGCCAACAAGGACATCGTCGCCACTGCATCAGCGCTGCCGGACTTCAGCATCCTGGTGGAAGCGGTGGTGGCTGCGGGCTTGGCAGGCACCTTGCAGGGCGCTGGCCCGTTCACGGTGTTTGCGCCCACCAACGCCGCGTTTGCAGCGCTGCTGGCCGAGTTGGGGGTGACCAAGGCAGCGCTGCTGGCTGATACCGCCCTGCTGACCAAGGTGCTCACCTACCACGTGGTGCCCGCGCGCGTGCTCAAGGCCGAGGTGCCCGTCAACACCGCCATCGCCACGGTTCAGGGGCAGACCTTCACGGTGAACGCGAGCCTCGTGATCACCGACCAGAACATGCGCACCAGCAACATCACCATGGCCGATGTGTTCACCAGCAACGGTGTGGTTCACGCCGTGGACAAGGTGATCCTGCCCAAATAAGCCCGGTGGGGTGAACCGCACGCAAGAAAGCCCGGCATGCCGGGCTTTCTTTTTTTAGATGCGTGCGAAACGCAAGGAGGGAGGTGCGACTACCGCGCCGCCAACCCGTCAAAACAGGTGCGCACCACCAGATCCACGATCTCCGCGTCAGAATACTGGCCACCTTCCTTGAGAAAGCTCACGACCGGGTCACAGGCGCGCGCATACAGCGTATAGAGCACCACCAGCGGCGGCAGAGTCGGGCTGATCACGCCCTGGGCCTGGGCCTGGGTGATCCACTCACCGATCTGGTCGCTCACCGTCACCAGGCCGTTGAGATAGTCCTTGTTGGCCATTAGCACCGCGCGCAAAGTCGAGTTGCGGCTGGGCAGCAGCGGCATCTCGTTGCTCAGCAGGCGCTCCAGCGACCAGCGCACCAGCGCATGGAGCTTTTCGAGCGGGGGCATTTCAGCGGGCAGATCCGCGAGGTAGGCCTGCACGCGACCCAGAATCTGCACCATGGCGGCGCTGCACAGCTCTTCCTTGCTGCAAAAGTGCTTGTACAGGCTGGCCTTGGCAATGCCCACGGCGTTGGCCACGTCGTCCATGGTCATGGCATCGAAAGCCTTTTCGCCCAGGAGCTGGCAGGTGGACTGGAGGATGGCATCCTCGCGCGCCTGGTGCATCTGCTCTTTGAACGAAACTTTGGGTTGCGGCGTTTGCATGTCTTCCATTTTATACATTGCAGTAAAAAAATAAATGAGTAAGTTGCAATGCAACTACGTCGTTCACGTTTTCCCCAGCATGAATCGTGCCGCCGCTTTGCAGGCGAAGAACCTGTTCATGGTCTTTTCGGGGGCACGATGGCACTCTTGTCCTGGTGCCCACCCCCATCGGCCGCCATAATCGCGCCGCCATGCCCGTGCCCCTCGCTCTGCCGTCGACTGTTTTCACCACTGACCAAGGCTCCGGGGAAGAGCGCTTCGAGGCCTGGCGCAGCAGCATTTCGGTGGTCTTCGACGTCGCCCCTTTGGACCGCGATCCGCTGGAAAGCTTCAGCGCATCCGTGACCGCGTGCCATCTGGGCGCGCTGCTGGTGGGCGATCTGCACTTCGGCCGGCAGCAATTCTCACGCGGTGCGCCACGCGTGGCGCGCGACGGCGTCAACCACTACCTGGTGCAGTGGTACCGCAGCGGGGGTTTCGTGGGCCAGCACGACAACGGCGTGGACATGCAGGTGCGGGCGGGGGACATCACCGTCTTTGATCTCGGCCGCACGCAGCGCACCTATGCCAACCCCTCGCATGTGCTGTCCATCGTCGTGCCCCGCGAGATCGCCGACGAGGCCTTCTGCAGCCCATCGGCCGATCTGCACGGTACCGTCTTGCGCGGCCACACGGCGCTGGGCGGGCTGCTCAGCGACTACCTGCAGTCGCTGCACCGGCGCTTGCCTGCTGTCACGCTCCCGGAAGCACCGGCCGTGGTGCAGGCCACCACGCAGATGCTGGCCGCCTGCCTGCGGCCAAGCCGGGACACGCTGGCCCAGGCGCAGCCGCAAATCCAGGGTGTCACGCTCGAACGCATCCAGCAATACATCGCGCAGAGCCTGGGCACACCGCTCAGCCCCGAGCTGCTGTGCCGCACGTTTGGCATTTCACGCAGCATGCTGTACCGCCTGTTCGAGCCGCTGGGCGGCGTGGCGCACTACGTGCAACAGCAGCGCCTGGTCCGGGCGTTCCACGCCCTGGCCAACCCGGCCAACCGCCGGCTGCGGGTGGGCGAGATCGCCACGCGCTCCGGCTTCACCAGCGAGGCGCATTTCAGCCGCGCCTTTCGCGCGGCCTTTGGCCTCACGCCCAGCGATGTGCGCGCCACCGCCCGGGGCACAGCCAACCGCGCGGGGGCATTCGCGGCGGGCGATGCCATGCGCCCGACCGCCGAATATGCCGACTGGGTACGCGCGCTGCAGGTGTAGCCGCCCCACTCGCAACGCTTAAGCCCCCTGGTCGTTCTTCAGGACGGCCAGTCAAAAACGTCGAAACACACAGTCAAGCCAGCGCGCTGGCCCCGCCTAGGATGCGCCGCAGTCTGTTCTCTGCCCCCTTGCGCGCCACACCATGTCCTTTGCCCGCCGCCTCGCCGCCGCCCTGCTGGCGGCCATGCTGTGCTGCCTTGCATCCGCCGGTAGCCCGCCCACCATCACCGGCCTGAGCCCTACCGAGGGCACCATGTACGGCGGGACGGCCGTCACGCTGGCCGGCAGCGGCTTCCCAGGGGCTATGGGCGTGTATTTCGGAAACATCCGAGCCACCCGCTTCACCGTGGACAGCGACGCGCAGATCACGGCCATCGCACCCGCCCAGCCACCCGGGACCTCGGTGATGTTCGATATCGTCACACCCACGGGCGGCATGGTGCACCCGATCGGCTACTTCACCTACGTGGTGCCGCCCGAACTGCGCCCCACCGTAACCCACATCTCGCCAGCGCGGGGCCCAGCCAGCGGTGGCACCACGGTCACGTTCACGGGCACCAACCTGGCCAACACCCACCAGGTGCGCTTTGGCAATGTGGCGGCAGGGTTCACCGTGGTCAGCGATACGCAGGTCACCGCCACCACGCCGGCCTCTCCGGCGGGGATGGTTTCGACGGAGCTCACCACCGCCTATGGCATTGCGGACGGCAGCTTCGGCACCTTCTTCGAGTTCATCCCTCAGCCCACCATCACCGGCGTGAGCCCCAACGAGGGGAGCATGTTCGGCGGCACGGCGGTCACCCTGGCTGGCGGCGGGTTCACCGGGGCTACCAGCGTGCATTTCGGGAACGTTGCGGCTGCCAGCTTCACCGTGGACAGCGACACGCAGATCACGGCCATTGCGCCCCCGCAGCCTCTGGGAACGTTGGTGATGTTCGAAGTCTTCACACCCGACGGCGGCGGCATGGTGCACCCTATCGGGTACTTCACGTATGTGGTGCCGCCCGAGCTGCGCCCCACCCTCACCAGCGCTTCACCCGCGCGGGTGTCCGCTGCGGTGGGCACGCAGGTGGTCCTCACGGGCACCAACCTGGCCGGTGCGTCGTCCCTGCGCTTTGGTGGCTTTCCAGCGGCCAGCTTCACGGTGGACAGCCCCACCCGGATCACCGCCACCACCCCCGCCGTGGCGTCCCCGGGATTCGTGACCATCGACGTCACCACTCCCTATGGCGGGGCCGACAGCCCTTTCGGCTTCGAATTCGTCGCTGCGCCCACGCTCACCGGCGTGACACCGGCCACGGCGAATGCAGCGGGTGGCACCACACTCGTCCTCTCCGGATCGGGATTCGCCGATGCCACGGCGGTGGTGCTGGGCGGTGTGGCCGCCCGGGCATTCACCGTGGAGAGCGACTCCCGCATCACGGCCATCACCCCACCACACGCGACCGGGCCTGCCGCGGTGGAGGTGAGTGCGCCGGGCGGTACGGCCACACTGGCCTCGGGCGTGGTGTTTGCGGATCTGGCCGTGCGCGGCGCCTGCGGCACGGCGACGGGGCAAGCGCGCCCGACCCCACCCGCCGGTGCCAGCCTGTGCAGCGCAGGCCAGGCCAGCAGCGTGGCCTCTGTCCAGGGTGAGTTTTCCTGGACCTGCGCAGGACTGAACGGTGGAGCCGACGCGCCGCGCTGCACGGCCCCCTGGGCCGCGGCCGGGGGCACGGGGGGCCGCGCAACGCTCGACCTGCCGGAAGCTGCCGTCAACAACGGCTGGACACTCGAGACCGCCAGTTTCCAGCACACCCTTCCCGCGCCGCTGCCCCCGGGTGCCAGCACAAGCCACTGGCCCCTGCACCTCCGGCTGACCGGCGGCGCGGCAGGCTCCAGCGCCCGCCTGACGGTGCACTACAGCACCCCCGTGCCGCTGGGCGCGGTCTATCTCAAGCACGGCCCCAGCCCAGAAGGTTTGCAGTGCTCGGGCACCACCTGCGCCCAGCCCCATTGGTACACGCTCGCCCCCAGCGCGGCCCTGTTCGCGGCCGACCGGCGCAGCGTGACCTTGACATTGACCGACGGTGGCCTGGGCGATAGCGACGACGTGTCCGGCCAGATCACCGACCCCGGCCTGCCCGTGCTGCTGGCGGCGCCGGCAGGTGGCGGCAATGGCGGTGGCCCGGCTTCCGCCGTGCCCGTCCCTGCGCTCAGCCCCTGGGCGATCGCACTGCTGGCCTTGTGCTTTCCGGCACTGGGTCATCTTCGCGGGACTCGCCAGTCACTCTCAAAACAATAGCTATTCACCCTTTTAAAACAAGCGCCAGAAGGCAATTCAATGCAAAAAAACAATCCCTCCCTCCGCCTCGGAACCGCCCCGCGCAGCGCCCTGCTGTGGGCCGCCGCTGCCATCGCCCCCACCGCCTGGGCCCAAGGTGCACCCGTGGGCACGGTGGCCTATGCACCACTGGCCAGCGTGCAGGCCGTGCCCACGCTGTCGCAGTGGGCCCTGGCGGCGCTGGCGCTGGTTCTGGCCGCGCTGGCCCGCCACCTGCTGCGCCATGGGGCGAACGGCGTGGTGCGCGCCCTGGTGCCCGGGCTGCTGGCCTGTGCGGCGCTGCTGTGCATGCCCTGGGGCGGGCAGGCCATCGCACTGCCGTCGAGCGAGGTCGTGCTGGACAACCCGGCCGGGGGTGTCGCCGACATCCCCGACCACCCGGACCTGGAAATTGCGTTCAGGGACTACCTGCACGTGTACGAAGTGCGCAACACCACGGACCGGCCCCAGCAGATCACGGCAGTCAGCGTGACCCCGGTGCATCGCCTCTTCGACACCGATGACCGGTGCACCGTCGGGCAGATGCTGGCGCCGATGGCCGTGTGCTACCTCCGGGTGGGGCGCCTGCACTGAGAGGCCCCCTTCCAAAGGGAGCACACACCACCCCGCCTATGCCGCAGGGGCCTCCAGCGTCCGCGCTGCGGTAGCGGTGAGGGCGGCCGTGAGCGCATCCAGCACCGCCGACTCCAGGTTCCAGCAGTGCCAGTACAGCTGGATGGGCAAAGAGCGGCCCGGTGCCAGATTCACCATGCTGCCGTTCGCCAGCGCCTCGCGCGCCATCAGCTCGGGCATCACCCCCACGGCCCAGCCTGCGGCCACGGCACGCATCTGCGCCTCGGAGCCCGGCACGAACAGGTGGCTGAGCGCCACGCGCTTGAGCCCGAATGCACGCGCCACAAACTCGGCAGCCATGTCGTCCTTGCGGTTGAACGACAGGAACGACACCTCGCGGAAGTTGTGCGGCGTGAGCCCCTGGGGCAGGTACTGCTCCGCATAGCTGGCCGAAGCCACGGCGACGTAGTGCATGGCGCCCAGCGGCACCATCTTGCAGCCGCGCAGGGCCTGCTTGAGCGTGGTCACACAGCCCAGCACCTGGCCGGAGCGCAGCCATTCCTGCGTGAAATCCTGGTCGTCCACGATGATTTCCAGCGGCAGGCGCTGGCGCACCAGCTCGTGCAGGGCGCCCATGGCCCAGGTGGCGATGCTGTCGGCGTTGATGGCAATCGAGATGCGCTCGTCCTCGCGCGATCCGCCCGGCGCGCTGGGCGCCAGCTCCTGCAGGTCGCGCTCCAGGTCGGCGCGCAGCAGGCGCATCTGCTTGGTGTGCTTGAGCAGCAGCTGCCCGGCCGACGTGGGCCGCAGCGGACGGCTGCGCACGATGAGCACCGAGCCCACCTGCGCCTCCAGGGCGCGCAGGCGCTGTGAGACGGCCGACTGCGTGACGTTCAGGCGCTGCGCAGCGCGCTCGAAGCCGCCCTCTTCAACAATGGCGGCAAGGCATTCCAGGGCGGCGGGATCGTAGGTGCTCATGGTCTCGGGCTCGAACAAAAGAGGGTTGTCTCTACCGCACCGTTTATTAGGTGCGCTGATGTTTTTGGAGTAAGTTTAATTTTGCTTTTAGTTGAATGCAATGTCGCGCACACTGCGCCCCATCGTGTCCCGCACTGGGGCGGGTGGCACGTACAGGTTCACAACGCATTCCGCTTATGAAAACCATTGTTCTCGGCGCCGGCATCATCGGCATCAGCACGGCCTGGCATCTGCTGGAACGCGGTCACGAAGTCATCGTGATCGACCGCCAGCCCGATGCTGCGCTCGAAACCAGTTTTGCCAATGCAGCACAGATCTCGGTGAGCTACTGCGAGCCCTGGGCCAACCGCGAGGCGCCGCTCAAGGCGCTCAAGTGGATGTTCGACAAGGAAGCCCCGCTGCTGTTTCGCCCGCAGATGGACTGGCAGCAGTGGCGCTGGGGCCTGCAGTTCCTGGCGCAGTGCAACGACGCCGCGTTCGAGCGCAATGTGCAGCAGATCGTGGCGCTGGGCGCCTACAGCCATGCCGCGCTCAAGGACCTGGTCAGCACCACGGGCATCGAATACAACCGGCTCGAACGCGGCATTGCCCACTTCTACACCGACCAGAAATCCTTTGACGCCGCCGGCCACGCGGTGGAACTCATGCGCAAGCACGGCGTGCAGCGCCGCCTGGTAAGCCGCGACGAGCTGCTGCAGATCGAGCCCGCGTTCAAGGCCTACGGCGACAAGATCACCGGCGGCACCTACACCAGCACCGACGAAAGCGGCGACGCCCGCGTGTTCACGCAGGAGCTGGCCCGCCGCTGCATGGCGCGCGGCGCGCAGTTCCTCTACGGCCACGATGTGCTGCGCCTGAATAAAATCGGCAATGCTATTGATTCAGTAGCTGTCATGCCAAAACAGGCAAGCGCTGGCGGCAAAAAAGACTTCATATTGAAGGCCGACGCCGTCGTCGTCGCCTGCGGTTCCTACAGCGCACCGCTGCTGCGCAGCGTGGGCGTGGACCTGCCGATCTACCCTGGCAAGGGCTACAGCGCCACGTTCCCGCTGCTCAAGCCCGAGGGCGCGCCCATGGTCTCCACCATCGACGACGGCAAGAAGATCGCCATGAGCCGCCTGGGCAACCACCTGCGCGTGGCGGGCACCATCGAACTCAACGGCTGGGACCTGACGCTCGACAGCACACTGGCCCGCGCACGCTGCCACATGCTGTCGCGCCGCATCGAAGCCATCCTGCCCGGCGTATGCGACACCCGCACCCCCGAACAGGGCGGCGACCCGCAGTACTGGACCGGCCTGCGCCCGGCCACCCCCACCAACATCCCGTTCATCGGGCAGACCCGCGTGGGCAAGCTCTGGGTGAATGCGGGCCACGGCACGCTGGGCTGGACGCACGGTGCGGGCTCGGGCAAGGCGCTGGCCGAGCTGATCAGCGGCGAACAGCCTGCGATGAACTTCGGCTTCCTGGGCCACAGCGGCTCTGCACGGCACACATCGACCACGGCGCTGGCCGCCTGAGAACACCCACACAACCTGCCCGGGTTGGGGCAGACCGATCGCACCAAACCGCGCCCTGCGCGCGCGCACTCAGGTGGCCAGCGCGAGGCCACCGTCCACCCGCAGGTTCTGCCCGTTGATGTAGCCCGCGCCTTCCGAAGCCAGGAACGCGATGGTCGCAGCCACTTCGGCGGCCTGCCCATACCGCTGCAGGGGCACGGTGGTGCGGCGCTCTTCCCACACGGGCAAGGTGTCAATCCAGCCCGGCAACACGTTGTTCATGCGGATGTTGTGCCGCGAATGGCTGTCGATAAAGATCCGCGTGAATGAAGCCAGCCCGGCGCGAACCAGCGCCGATGTCGGAAACAGCGCGCTCGGGTCCACCGCCCAGGCCGCCGACAGATTGACGATCACGCCACCACGCTGCGCTTGCATCAACGGGGTCACCAGCCGCGTGGGCCGGATCACGCTCTGCAGATAGGTGTCCGTCCCCTCCAGCCACCGCTCATCCGCCAGGGACAACAACGGCGCGCGCGGTTCGTGGCCAGTGCTGTTGATGAGCACATCGACCCGGCCCCAGCGGGCTTGCGCCAGATCCACCAGGCGGCCCAGATCCGCCAGGCACCGGCTGGACCCCGTGACGCCAACGCCTCCGAGTTCCTGGGCCAAGGCCTCGCCTTTGCCCGACGACGAAAGAATGCCGACCTGAAAACCATCCTCCGCCAACCGGCGGGCGGTGGCAGCGGCAATGCCGGTGCCGCCCGCGGTGATAAGCGCTACTTTTTCTACTGCCATGATCGTCCTTGGATGCCGCACACCGGCATCTGGCAATTGTTCCGTACCCTTTACGTTTTGGACGATCGGACGGAGCAGCCACCGTGCTTCGATTCAGTAGAAAATCTACACCCATGACCTCCCCGTTGGGCCCCACGCCCTCTCTCAATGCGCTGCGAGCGTTCGAGGCCGCCAGCCGCCATCTCAACTTTCGCCTGGCCGGACTGGAGCTGGGCGTGACCCAGGGCGCCGTGGCGCAGCAGATTCGTGCGCTCGAAGCAGAGCTGGGCCTCAAGCTGTTCGAGCGGCACCCGCGCACCCTGGTGTTGACCCACAACGGCCAGCGCTATGCCACCAACGTGCGGCGCGCGTTCGAGATGCTCGCCGATGCCACACAGGGCCTGCGGCCCGAGCCCCTGCATGTGACGGTCAGCGTCACTCCGACCTTCGCCACCAAGTGGCTCATTCCGAGGCTGGCGGACTACACGCGCCTGCACCCCGGTGTGGATCTGCGGATCCTGGCGACCGAGCGCCTGTCGCACTTTCAGACCGAGGCGGTGGACCTGGCGGTGCGGTACGGCCGCCCTCCATTCGGCCCGGGGCTCACGGCCGATCTCCTGTTCGAAGAGTGCCTGGTGGCGGTGGGCAGCCCGCTGTTGCTGCACCGCTCCGGGCCACCCGACACGGCGGGGGACATCAGCCGCTACGTGCTGCTGCACGACTCCCAGTCTCCATGGGCCGACTACCTTGCGCAGCACACGCCGCCCGCTCCTGTGGCTTCAGATCCCACACCACAGACCATCTGGTTCAACCAGACGACGCTCGCGATCGACGCGGCCCTGACCGGCCAGGGGCTCGCGCTGGTGCAGAAAGAGTTTGTGGCGCAGGACCTGTCCGCCGGTCGGCTGGCCAAGGTGTTTGACGAAGAAGCGCGCACGGGTGCTGGCTATTACCTCGTGGCTCCGCGCAAGCAACGCGCACCCGAGGTCGTCGCGGGCGTGAGGGCGTGGCTGCGAAGCCAGGCCAGCGCATAAAACCGCATCCGCGGCAAAAGCCGCAGGCAACGCGGATGCTCTGGCCCCCTTCAACCCCGACCTGCGAGCCCGTCCAGGGGGGCGAGGTAGCGGACCGGAATCTCCAGCGCATGGAATCCGCCCGCCAGCAGCACCACCAGGCAAACGGCCAGCAGCCAGCCCGTCAGCATCGATCCCACCAACGCCCGCGCCCGCAGGGGCTCCGGCAGGTTCCAGTACAAGGCGCAGCCCACATGCGTGCCCAGCGCGAACACGGCGCAAAAGTAGTACGGGCCAAAGAACCACTGCCAGGGCGGTGTGTGCATGCCCGCCGCTGCAAACTGCAGGTTCGTGTCCACGCCCTGAAACCGGCCCGCCAAGACGGCCGTCACATGGACCACCAGGAACAGCGCCAGGTAGCCCCCCGAGAGGGCCTGCATCCACGCCACGCCCCCACGGCGCCGGCCCCGCCCGCGCCACAGCAAGGTGAGGCCGCTGCCCATCTGGAACAGCAGACAGCCAAGCAGCACGCCTTCGACCCACGGCTGGCGGTAGACCAGGCGCAGGGCTTCCAGCACCGACTGGTGCGCTGCCGCTCCCGCCAGCCCCGCCAGGTGGCCCAGCAGATGGGCCGCCAGGAACGATGCCAGCGCGATGGCACTGGCGCGGTGCACGGCCCGCAGCGCAAGGCGCTGGCGCCATGCCCAGGTGCCTGCCAGGCCGACGGCGGCGGCTCCCAGGGCGAGTTGGCTGGTTGCGTGCATGAAGTTTTCTCCGGAGGTTGCGTGGGACTGGCGGCAGAATAAGCAGCGGCGCCGTGTCCGCCTACTCGCATTGCGCTCAGGTTTCCCCATGTCCCCTGCCTCCTCCGCCCCCCGCCGTTCGCCACGCCAGGAACGCTCGCAGTTCACGGTCGATGCCATCTTCGAAGCCGTCGCACGCATCGTGGCCACACAGGGCGAGGACGCGCTCACCACCAACCGCATCGCCGAGCTTGCTGGTGTGTCCGTGGGCTCGCTCTACCAGTACTTTCCAAGCAAGGAAGCCATCCTCCTGGCCATGCTGGACCAGCACTGCGACCAGGTGATGCTGGAGCTGGACGCCCTGCTCGCCCAGGCCCGCACCGAAGGCTGGACGCCCGAGCAGCAGGTGCGCGGGTACGTGCGCCACTACCTGCAGGCCTTTGGCGGCGGCGCCCGGGAAGGGCGCGCACTCGCCCGCCTGTCGTGGAAGCTCGACTACCGCGCGTCCGTGCTGATCTCGGTGCGCGGCGCCAGCGAGCGGCTGGCCCTGCACCTGCAGCGCGTGGCGCAAGAGCAGCAGATGCCCGCACCCTCGGCGGCCCAGCTGTTTGTGCTCACCCGCGCCTTCATGGGTGCGGTGCGGGCGGCATCGCTGGAACAGTCGCCCTTGCTGGACAGCCCCGAATTCGAGCAGGCGCTGGTGGAGCTGTGCATCGCAACCCTGGCACCGGGCACGGGTCTGCGGGGCGGCGCTACGATGGCGCCATGACCACGCCCACCGCACCGCACTACCTCTTTCTCACCACCTCCACCCGCGAACCGGGCCACACCGGCAATACCGAATGGCTGGCCCGCCAGGCCGCCGCCGCACTGCCTGCCGGCACCCCACAAACCTGGCACCACCTGGCGCACTTGCACCTGCCGCCCTTCGTGGACCAGCGCCACACCACGGGCACCTATGCACCGCCCGAAGGCGACATGAAGACCCTGCTCGACGCCACGCTGGCAGCCACGCACATCGTCTTTGTAGCGCCGGTCTACTGGTACAGCATTCCCTCGCCGCTCAAGACCTACCTCGACCACTGGAGCGCCTGGATGCGCGTGCCCGGCCTGGCCTTCAAGGAGCCGATGGCCGCCAAGACGCTGGCGCTCATCACCACCAGCGGCGACCGCACCAAGGCCCAGCCCATGATCGACTCGGTGGCGCTGTGCGCGCAGTTTTTGTCGATGACCTGGGGCGGCGCCCTGTGGGGCAAGGGCGGGCCACCGGGCGCGGTGCAAGCCGATGCGCAGGCGATGGAGGCAGCCAGCCGTTTTCTGCCGACACCGGCCGCAGGTTGACGGCTTAGCGATCCAGCGACCCGTGCTGGGCCAGGATGCCCAGCCATTCGTGCAGCGCCAGGCTGCTGTCGGCCAGCGCGGAGGCGCGCGGCAACACCCGGTACAGCTTGCGGGCCTGCCCGCCCTTGAAGCCCATGGGCGCGGGCAGCACCTGCAGCCCGGCGCGCTCGAAGGCCTCGGCCGCGCGCACCATGTGCCAGCCATGGGTGACCAGGGCTATGCGCTCGATGCCCGCTGCCTTGAGCAGCGCGGCGGATTTCTCGGCATTGCTGCGGGTGTCGAGTGACTCCACCTCGGTCCAGCGCACCCGCCCTTTGAACTCGCGCTCCACCACGTCCTTCATGACCAGCGCCTCGGCCCGCGTGCCGCCGGTGGAGCCGCCCGTCGCCAGGATGGGCAAGCCCGCCTGCTGCTGCAGGTACACGGCGTAGCGCACCCGCTCGCGGGCGCCCCGGCTGAGCACATCCACGCCGTACTCGGGGGCCACGGTGTCGGCACCACCGCCCAGCACCACGATGACCTGGACCTTCGACTGAAGCAACTGCTGGGGGACGACCGCCGGATAGCGCTCGAGGCTGCGCACCAGCACATCCGACACCGGCGGCCAGGACAGCACCAGCACCGACAGCAGCGACAGCACCACCACCGTGATGCCCGTGCGGCGGTGGTACCGCGCGATCCACAGCCCCAACAGCGCCAGCAGGATGCTGGACACCGGGGGCAACAGCAGCGCAGACAGTATTTTCTTCAGGGCAAACCACATGGCAACAGAAGGAGAAGGAGCAATCAGACCTGCACGCACCCGCCCGGTGGCGCCTTGGCATGGCAGGAAAAAAACGGACCGTTTGGAAGGCCGCATAAAACGGCCGCGCTGGGTGGGGCAAGCTCAGTGCAGCATCCGCCGCTGGGCCAGAAAGTCCAGCAGCGCGGCATCGAAACCCTCGGGGTCCTCCAGCTGGGGCCAGTGCCCGACATGGGGCAGCACCAGGGTCTGCGCATCGGGCAGCACCTGGGCCAGCGCCTCCAGGGCCACGGGGGGTGTGCAGCGGTCCAGCTCGCCCCCCACCAGCAGCGTGGGCATGGCCAGGTGGGCCAGCGCGGCAGCCCCGCGATCAAACGTGGGCAAGGCCTCCAGCGCGCGCCGGTAGGCCCCCGGGTACACCTGGGCCAGTGCATGGCTGGCCAGCCGCACCCCTTCGGGCAGAGCACCGGTGCCGATGAACTGGGGTACCAGCGTCAGCGCCAGCGCCTCCATGCTGCCACCGCCATCCAGTGCGGTCAGGGCGCGCAGCCGGGGCGCCACCCAGTCTTCCACCGCCTGCGCGTCCAGCGCCGGCCCGCCCGCACACAGCACCAGGCGCTGCACCTGCGATGGGCTGCGCACGGCGGCCTCCAGCGCCACCATGGCGCCCATGCCGTGCCCCACCAGCGTGACCGGGCCCCCCTGCAGGGCGTCGATCAAGGCTAGGCAGCTCTGCGCCAGCGCCTTGAAGGTGTAGGGTTCCACGGGCGCACTGCGGCCATAGCCCGGCATGTTCCAGGCCACGGCACGGTAGCCGACCGTGGCCAGTGTTTCCACCTGGGGGGCAAAGGTGAGGTGGTCGCCATCGGCGTCGTGCAGCATGAGCACGGTGGGGCCGGAGCCCAGGGCGGTGAAGGTAGGAAGAACGGCCATGCGGTGGAAAGCGGAACAAGAATGACTACGCACAACGGGTTTCAGGCAGGCAGCTCGCCCCCACGCCAGGTGGTTGCTGCATCCCGATTTGCGCAAGTCTTACGGAAGTAAACCCCGCAACAGCGCGGTGGTGGGTGGCGCCTGATAATAGTTGCTCCCCCCTGCTGCCACCGCTGGCACCGCTTTTGTGAACCCTTCGCCCCCCCGCCCTGCCCTCGCCCTGCCACCGAGCTTCTCCACACGCGAGTTTCGCGATGCACTGGGCATGTTTGCCACGGGCGTGACCATCGTCACGGCCCGCACGGCAGCGGGTGACCTGGTGGGCCTCACGGCCAGTTCGTTCAATTCGGTGTCGCTGGCACCCCCGCTGGTGCTGTGGAGCCTGTCGCACGGCGCCAGCACCCTGCCCACCTTTGCCGATGGCTCGCACTACGCCATCCACGTGCTGGCCGCAGACCAGAAGGCGCTGGCCGAGCGTTTTGCCACGCGCGGCATCGACCGCTGGGCAGGCCTGGAACACCGGCCCGGCATCAGCGGTGCCCCGTTACTGGCCGGGGCTGCTGCCACGTTCGAATGCTTCAACCGCAGCCAGTACAAGGAGGGCGACCACACCATCTTTGTGGGCGAGGTCGAGCGCTGCGAGCACCGCGAAGGCATCTCGCCCCTGCTGTACCACGGGGGCAAGTTCTACACCGAGCACCCTCTGTGACGACCCCCACCGTGGCCGTGCGCCACGTGAACATCGGCCTGGCCCGGCGCCTGAAGGTGGGCGAACGCTCGGTGCTCACCGCCATCGGCAAGGCGCCCATCACCGGCCCGGTGGCCGTGGGCCCGCTGGGCCTGGCGGGGGACGAGCAGGCAGACCCCAGCGTGCACGGTGGCCTGGGCAAGGCCATATACGCCTACCCTGCCGCCCATTACGCGTTCTGGCAGGCACAGCGCCGCGAACGCGGCGTGAGCCTGTTCGATGAAACCTTGCCGCCGGGTTTCATGGGGGAGAACCTCACCATCGACGGGCCGCTGGAGGCGGATGTGTTTGTGGGCGATGAATGGCACTTCCCCCACTGCGTGCTGCGGGTGAGTGCACCGCGCGAGCCATGCTACAAGTTCAATGCCGTCATGGGTTTTGCGCAGGCGGGCCGCACCATGGCCCTGGCCGGATGCTGCGGCTACTACCTGGCGGTGGACCAGCCCGGCACCATCGCTGCCGGAGAGACCGCCACGCTGGTGCCCGGGCAGCGCGGGCTGAGCATTGCGCAGGCGCTGGCAGGCAAGTGGGCAAAGCACTCGCGTTAACCAGGCCCCACTGGATTCATCAATTTTGATAGCTACTGGCGCTTACCAGATAAGCGCCAGAGCCCAATTTGGCTCGAAACCGGGCCTTCAACGCACCGTGTCGGGCAGCTCGATCTTGACTTCCAGCACTTCCAGGTTGTCCTGGCGCTCCAGGTGCACCTTGAGGTCTTCGGGGTTGATCTTGACGTACTTGGAGATCACGGCCACCAGCTCGCGCTGCAGCGCGGGCAGGTAGTCGGGCTCGGCGGCGTTGCGGCCGTTGCGCTCGTGCGCCAGGATGATCTGCAGCCGCTCCTTGGCGACGCTGGCGGTTTTCTTCTTCTCGCCGAGCAGGAAGGACAGGAAAGAAGCCATGGCTTATTTGCTCCCGAACAGGCGTTTGAAGAAGCCTGGCTTTTCCGCGTCGATGAAACGCAGCGGCTTGTCGGTGGCGCCCAGGAAGCGTTCGATCACATCCTTGTAGGCCTCGGACACATCCGAGTCCTTGGCATGGATCGCGGGTGTGCCCTGGTTGGACGACTGCAGCACCACTTCCGACTCGGGGATCACGCCGATCAGCTTGATGCGCAGGATGTCCTGGATGTCTTCCAGGCTCAGCATCTGGCCGTCCTGCACGCGGCTGGGGTTGTAGCGTGTGATGAGCAGGTGCTCCTTGATGGGCTCGCCGCCTTCAATAGCGCGCTTGGTCTTGCTGCCCAGCATGCCCAGAATGCGGTCGGAGTCACGCACGGACGACACCTCGGGGTTCGTCACCAGCAGCGCCTCGTCGGCAAAGTGCATGGCCATCAGCGCCCCGCTTTCGATGCCAGCGGGCGAATCGCAGACGATGTACTCAAAGCCCATCTCGGCCAGGTCCTTCAGGATCTTCTCCACGCCGTCCTGGGTCAGGGCGTCCTTGTCGCGCGTCTGGCTGGCGGCCAGCACGAACAGGTTGTCGCACTGCTTGTCCTTGATGAGGGCCTGGTTCAGGTTGGCCTCGCCCTGGATCACGTTGATCAGGTCATACACCACGCGGCGTTCGCAGCCCATGATGAGGTCCAGGTTGCGCAGGCCGACGTCAAAGTCGATCACGGCAGTCTTGTGGCCGCGCAGGGCGAGGCCGGTGGCAAAGCTGGCACTGGTGGTGGTCTTGCCCACGCCACCCTTGCCGGAGGTCACGACGACGATTTTGGCCATGTGTTGCTGATTCTCTGTGGGGTTGGTACGAATGAAATAAGAACTCAGGCAAGCGGCTCGATGATGAGCTTCTCGCCGTCGAGCCGCACCTGGGCCGGCTTGCCGCGCACATCGGCAGGCAACTCGGTCTCGGTGGTGCGGTAGATGCCCGCGATGGAGACCAGCTGGGGCTCCAGGCAGGTCGAGAAAATGCGGGCTTCGGTGTTGCCACGTGCCCCGGCAATCGCACGGCCGCGCAGCGGGGCATAGACGTGGATGTTGCCGTCGGCAATCACCTCGGCGCCAAAGCTCACCACGGCCATCACCACCAGGTCGGCACCGCGTGCATACACCTGCTGGCCCGAGCGCAGGGGTTTGTCCACCACCACGGTGCCGGGGCCGGGCATGGGCACCTCACGCACCACTTCGACCTCGACCTCGCGGATCACCTCGCGCACCACTTCCTGCACGGGGGCAGCAGGGGCTTCCGCGCGGGCGGGCGGCGCGTCAGGCGCTGCGGCCAGCCCTGCGGCGCGCGCGGCGTCCATCTGGGCGGGGCTGCCGCCGCGCACGGCCACGGGCAGGGTGCTGCGGCTGCGCAGTTCGGCCACGATGGCGGCAAAGTCGATGGGAGCCTCGGCCTCGCGCACGGCGGCCAGGTCGATCAGCACGGGGTCGTTGTCAAAAAAGCCCGGGGCGTCGGCCACGCGCTCGGCCAGGTCGGCGGCAAACTGCGCGGCGTCGGTGGTCTTGAGCACCACGGCCACCACGGGCAGCGAGGCGCTCTTGAGGTCAAAGCTGGTGCGGGACTGCGCCGCCGTCGTAAGGGCCATGAATGGGGTGTGGAAAGGAGCGCGGGAACCGTTTCAGAAGGCGCAAAGTGTACCGTGGGCCTGTGTAAGCGCCTGTTTAGCGTGCTCTGGCAGCAGTCTAGGAGCCCGTCAGCGCTGTCGCTGGACCTGGGCGAGGCTCGGGCCTGGCAGTTCAGCGGCTTTGCCCGGGGCTCGCTGCCGGTGCAGTCGCTGAAGGCAGCGGGATCGTGCTGGTCCGCCGGAGGGCGGGGTGTTATTTGTATCAAACTGTGCTGTTGCGCTTATTAATTCGGCGTCGACAGCTATCATTTTGATAGTCTGGAATGCAGATATATTTGGATCAAGCCTGCTGGGAAACACCTTGGGAAGGGTGGAATCCCCCGCCACGGCCCGCCACAGGTATGCGGATACGACTTCACCCTTCAGAGAAAGAGCATGTATGCATGACGCCAACTTGACCCTTGCTCAGAAAAGAGCCCACCGAGAAACCCCTCAGGCCATGAGCGCCCTGCGCACCGCGCTGGCACTCAGCTGTGCCGCGCTGGCCTTGGCAGGCTGTGGGGGTGGATCTGATTCCAGCCCTGTCGAGACGCCCACCCAATTGGCCGCTCCAGAGAACTTCACAGTCGGTTCGTTTGCCTTTTTTTCCTGGAAGGCAACGCCAGAGGCAACCCGCTACGAGCTCTTCACCGACCCTGATGGCCCAGGCCCCCAGCCTGAAGCCCGGATGGGCGACGCGGAGGGTTTCACCTACTCTTCCTTCAATCAGCAATTCAATGGCAGTCTCACCACTGGCCGTTACCGCTATGCCGATTTCATCAACGCGACCTACCGCTTGCGTGCATGCAACACCACGGGATGTGGCGCGTTCACGGCGGCCCAGGTGTTCGATATTGCCAAGAGCATCAGCTACGAATTCCCCACAGGACGCTCGCCCCTCAAGACGTCCGTGGGCAATACCTCCCTCGAATCCCTGTCCCGGGACGGACTGACGTTGGCCGTCGCCTTGGACAATTTGTACATTTTCGCGCGCAGCTCGACTGCCCATCCGTGGCAGCAGCAGGCCATGTTTTCGTCTCGCGCGACCCGGCTGGTGCTGTCCGCAGACGGCAACACCCTGGCCGTGAGCGGTTTTTTCAATGCCGACGCGCCGCCCGTGCAGGTATACCAGCGCAGCAACGCCACCTGGAGCCTCCAAACCACGGTGGACGCGACGCAGACGCCCCCGGCATGCACGCAGCCCTGCAAAGTGATTGCGGACAACACGGCGCTGTCGGCCGACGGCAACGTGCTCGCCGTCACGGGCCGTTCGGGTTCCGCAGGCTCCGACACCAACGCCGTTTTCACGTACCTGCGCACCGGCACTGCGTGGGCCCCCCAAAGCTATCTGGCGCCAGCTGCCACCTCCGTAGGGTCGGCGATGGCCCTGTCGGGCGACGGCCGCACACTGGCCGTGAATGGTGGCGCATTCACCAGAACCCAGTTCACCACACCCCCGTACCTGTACGTCTATGTGCAAAGCCCTGAAGGCGCATGGAGCGAACAAGCGCGCCTGCCCGCCGGGATCATGAATTTTCTGGACATTGCCGCATCACGGTTCAGCACGGTGAAGCTGTCCAGCGATGGCAACACCCTGGCTGTCGAAGCCAATCACTTGCCGGGCAACCAGCCCGCAGAGTTCAACATCGGCACCGGGGATCTCACCTGCGGCAGCACGGAACCCTGGAACACAGCGCCCGTGCCAGCAGGGTCCTACAGCAACGCCGCGTGGCACATCGCTGTGTTTGCACGCGATGGCAGCGCAAACTGGCGCAGGCAGGCCGTCATGGCGCGCTCCGGCGTCCAATGGGCCTTGGCAAACGACGGCAATGCCCTGTTCTACGGAGGTTCGCTGTTCACGCGCAGCAGTGGCACCTGGGCTTGCCCTTGATCGCCTGATCTGCGAACCACCGCGCCATGCCCCACACCCGCAAGCCCCACCTCGACGCCCTCGCCATCTCTCTGTTGCTGACTTGCTGCATGTTCTGGGGCTTCCAGCAGGTGCTGGTCAAAGCCACGGTGGCCGAGGTGGCGCCGGTGTTCCAGGCGTTTGTGCGCTTTGCGCTGGCCACGGTGGCGGTGGCGGCCTGGTGCCTGTGGCGTGGCGTGCGGCTGTCGGCGGCGGCCGAGCCTGCCGGGGCAGCCCGCGCCGGGCTGCTGGCCGGGGCGCTGTTTGCGGGCGAGTTTGCGTGTATTTACCTGGGCCTGCAGTACACCACCGCCTCGCGGCTCACGGTGTTTCTGTACGCCTCGCCGTTCTGGGTAGCCCTGCTGCTGCCGCGCTTCATTCCTGGTGAGCGCCTGCAAGGCTGGCAGTGGCTGGGCCTGGCTGCCGCGTTTGTGGGCGTGGGGCTGGCGCTGGGCGACGGGCTGCTGGGCCCCGCCAATGCCGCCCTGCCCCAGGCATGGCTGGGCGATCTGCTCGGGCTGGCGGCCGGGCTGATGTGGGCGCTGACCACGGTGGTCATCCGCACCACGCCGCTGGCGCGCGTGGCCCCGGCCAAGCAGTTGCTGTACCAGGTGGGCGTGAGCACGGCGGTACTGCCCGTACTGTCGCTGGGCCTGGGCGAGGCGTGGGTCTGGCAGTTCAGCGGCTTTGCCTGGGGTTCGCTGCTGGTGCAGGCGCTGGTGGGTGCGTTTGTGAGCTACCTGGCCTGGATGTGGATGCTGGCGCACTACCCGGCCACCAAGATCTCGGTGTTTGTGTTCCTCACGCCCGTGTTTGCGCTGCTGTTTGGCGCCTGGTGGCTGGGCGAGCCCATCACCCCCGGGCTTGTGGCGGCGCTGGTGCTGGTGGCGGCAGGCATCGTGCTGGTGAACCGGCGGCCTGCGGTCGCGTAGTACCCGGGACAAAAGAGTTTGCATAAAAACACGGCCTAGCGCTTTACCAAAAAGCGCTCAACGCTGCTATTTTGATAGCAATTCTTTTGCAGGCGGGTGTTGTCAGCCAACCCGACTCAGTGCGTACCGCGTATCCAGCAACACTTGAATGCGCGCACCCAGCGCGGCGCCCTCATCGTCCTCCAGTCGTGTGAACTGCTGGGTCCAAGCCTCAGACTGCGCAAAATTCGGAAACCGGGGCGGTTCGCCCCACAGCCAGTCCGGGTGGGTGGCCCGGGGGCTTCTTCCAAACACGTGCAGGTGCATCTTGCGGTGCAGCGCGGGGGTTTTGGGCCTCAGAGCCTGTTCAAAGTCTTTTTGGAGTCGCACAAGTACCTTGCCGGGATGGGATGCAAGGCGCGGTGCGCAGTTGATAGCTTGGCTATCAACAAGCGCCGCAACGCCGCAGACCGCCCGGCAAGGCACTTGCCCGAAGGGTTGGAGTGAAATCGGGTGATTGAACGCCCCGGCTGCTTGCATGGGCACGAGCCCATGCGGCGCATCCGAAGCATCCACTCATCCCGATTGCACTCCAATGCGACCTCCAAAAAGACTTTGAACAGGCTCTAGGGGTGGGCCAGCGGGTTCAGCGCGTTGTTGCCTGCATCCCAGTAATTGAGGCAGCCACCAGCGAGCTGCGGCAAGGTGTCGAGCATGGCCCGGCCCGTTGCGGCCACCAGGCACGACCAATGCGCCAGCTCTTCGGGTGTCAGCTCGCTGCGTTCCCAGACGGGGCGCGGCGGGTGGACCAGCACATGCCCGCCATCGCTGCGGTGGTTCATGGGCCGCGCGGGCAGGTCAACGGTGCCACCGGCGCAGCGGATCAAGGTGGTGTGGATGTTCACGGGGACTTCTCCAAAACGGAAGGTTGTAAAAAGGGGGCGATGGACGATCGGCGCCTCATTCGTCGCTGCGCGGCACCCAGCAGGCGATGGCCGTGGCCGACAGCAGCAAGGCTGCAACGCCATACACCCAGGCAGAGGGTGCAATGGGCAGCAGCACACCCGCCAGCACCGGGCCCGCACCGGCGCCCAGGTCCCGCCACACCGACCGTGTCGCCAGCGCCTGGATGCGCCCCGGCCCCGGCGTGCGGCGCGCCACCAGCGGTGGCAACAGCGGCAGCAGCAGGGCCCGCAAAATCACGATGGCCAGTGCGCTGGTCCACAGCCACCCCAGGCCAAAACCCACCAGGGCCACCGACGTCAGCACCGCAAAGCCCACCAGCAGCACTTCGGCGCCGTAGCGCTCGGCCAGGTCGCCGCCCAACGCGCTCAGCACGATCTCGGCCAGATAGCGGACCGACAGCAACAGCCCCGCCACGATCACCGGATGGCCCGGCAGCACATCGCGGCCCAGGTACGACAAGCCGATGATGAACAGGCCGTCCAGCACCAGCCCCTCGACGAATGAAAAACGGTCCAGGCTACCGGGGAGCCTGCCCCAGCGCTTCTCCGGGGGCGGCAGGGCATGCGGCTGGGCGGGCAAGTGCCGCGTGGCCAGCAAGGCGCACAACGCAACAGCCGCAAACACAAAGAAGATGGCCCGGGGCTCCCACCAGAGCGCGCAGACACCGCCAGCGGGCAGGGCCAGCATGGGCCCCAGCGCTGCAAAGGCGCGCGACTGCCCGGCGCGGCGCGCTGCGCCCACAGGCTCGGCCGTGGCCAGCGCCTGCGTGGCGAGGTTCAGCGCCGCAAACGCCAGGCCCCACAGCAGCCGCAGGCCCAACAAGGCGATGAAGCCGCTGAGGGTGGCGTACCCCAACGCACACGCGGCGGCGGCCAGCACGGCCAGCGAGCAGGTGAGGCGCTCGCCATGGCGGGCATAGAACCGCGCCACCGCCCCGTAGCCCGCAATGCGCACGAGGCGGTTTGCGGCCAGCAGAATGCCCGCCTCGAACAGGGTGACGCCAAACGCCGGGGCAAACATCGGCAGCAGCAGGTAGAGCACCGTGTCCCCGGGGAGTGACAGGCCCAGCGCCAAGGCGGCGCGGCGCGAGTGGAGGTCTGAGGCAGAGGGGTTGGCTGGAGGCTGTGGCATGGCCCGCATGGTGCGCGGCGGTGCCCGGCGCGACAAACGATATTGCTGCGCCCCATGCGTGACAAAATTGCACGCATGTCACCCCGCCTGCCCCCGCTCAACGCCGTCCGCGCCTTTGCGGCGGCGGCGCGCCACCAGAGCTTTACACGCGCTGCGCTGGAGCTGCATGTCACTCACAGCGCCATCAGCCGCCAGATCAAGGCGCTGGAGGAGCACCTGGGCGTGGACCTGTTCGAGCGCAAGACGCGGCAGGTGCTGCTCACGGCGGCGGGGCATCAGTTTCACGCGCAGGTCGGGCCTGCACTCGCGCAGATCGGCGCCGCCGCCCAGTCGCTGCGGGGCGACGCCGGCCTGCGCAGCGTCAAGATCAACGTGCGGCCCAGCTTTGCGGTGCGTTGGCTGATCCCCAGGCTGCCGGGTTTTGTGGCCCAACATCCGGACATCGAGCCCCAGGTCATCACCAGCACGCTGGCACCCGACCATGCGGCCGAGGCTTTCGACCTGGCCCTGCGGCGCGGCCCGCGCGGGTGGCCGCCGGGTTTGCAGGTCCATCCGTTCCTGGAGGACGAGGCACTGGTGGTGGGGTCGCCTGCCCTGTTCGCCCAGCGCCCGGTGACGCGGCCCGAGGCGTTGTCGTCCCACGTGCTGCTGCTGTCCAAGTCGCGCAGCAAGGACTGGGAAAGCTGGAAGAAGCAGGTGAACGCGCCAGCGCTCCAGCCTGCCGGCTGCCTGCAGTTTGATCACCTGCACTTTGTGCTGCAGGCCGCCGTGGACGGGCTGGGCTTTGCGATGGCGCCGGTGTCGTTGATCACGCACGACCTGGCGTCGGGGCGCTTGGTGTCGCCTTTGCCCACCTTGCGGTTGCCGCTGACCCGGCACTACTTCGGCACGGCCCCGGACCCGTCGCTGGAGACGCTGCGTTTTGTGCAGTGGCTCAGGGAAGAGATGGAAGCATCAGCGCCTTCCGAAGCAGTCCCCGTACAGCCGATTTCTGATTAAAAACGAGGTCTAGCGCTTTATCATCAAGCGTCAATAGCTATAAAATATATAGCAAATGCCAAATCATTCCCCGTCGCCCATCCACCGTGCCGTGCCCGACACGCGGATGGAGCTGCCCGCCACCGGCCCCACCTCGGCGCGCAGGCGCGAGCGCATGCCCATGTCCTCGCCCTGCACCACATCGATGGCGCCGCCGTGGGGCCAGCCCAGGTCGCGCAGGTAGCCCGCCAGCGCGGCGGTGGCAGCGCCCGTGGCCGGGTCTTCGAGCACGCCGCCCGAGGCAAAGGCGTTGCGGGTGTGCAGCAGGCGGTTGGACTCCACACACACCAGCACGATGGTGACCAACCCGGCATTCACCATCAGCGTGCGGCCGGCGTCCAGCGCGTAGTGCATGGCCGCCAACGTCGCACGGCTGCGCAAGGCCAGCACCAGGTGGTTGGCGCCGCCATGGATGAGTGCAGGCGGGATGCGCGGGTCCAGATCGGCCGCGCTGAGGCCGAACAGGGACAGGGAATCGGCCAGCAGCGCCGCTGGCACGGGCCCGCTGTGCGTGGGCGGTGACTGCAGCGCCGCCTGCACCAGCTCGCCCTGTCGGCGGCCTTCGACCGTGATCTCGGCCTGGCTCAGTGACAGCACAAACACACCGTCGCCCTCGCGCTGCGCCAGCGCGGCTCCCAGGGCAATGGTGGCATGGCCACAAAAAGGCACCTCACTCTCGGGCGAAAAATAGCGCACACGCCAGCGGCCTTCGCCCAGCGGGGCGGCAAACGCGGTTTCAGAGAAGCCGACCTCGGCGGCAATGCGCTGCATGTCGGCAGGGGCGGGCAGCTCGTCACCGATCCACACACCGGCGGGGTTGCCGCCCTGTGTGCCGTCGGAAAACGCTGCGATTTTTTGAAGTGCCATGGTATTCAACATCCAGAACGACAGGACGAGCCAGGCAGTGGCTCAGAGCTTGGGAATCCGAATCCGGCTGATCATCAACGACCCGGATACCGCAAACAGCAGCACCAGCGGGTGCAGCGTGAAGCCGCCGATCAGCACCTTGCCAAACCACAGGCTCTCGCGCACGGCGCCCAGCCAGGCGGCCAGTGCCAGCAGGCCCACCAGCACGATGGAGGTGGGGATGGGCGTGCCTTCAAAATATTTGACCTTGCCGTCGTCACCCGACAGGGTTTCGGCCGTGACGTTGTAGCGCGCCAGACGCGACACGCCGCAGGCCACGAAGTAGGCGAGCACGATGCGGTCGTACAGGCCTTGCATGCCGCAGCCATAGGCAATGATGGCCGGGGCCACGCCAAACGAGATCACGTCGGCCAGCGAATCCAGCTCGCGGCCCATGGCCGAACTCTTCTGGCGCCAGCGGGCGATGCGGCCGTCCAGCACATCAAAGATCAGCGCGGCGAGCACCAGGGCGCAGGCGAAATACACGTGCACCACGTCGCCGGTTTCCAGGTAGGTCATCGACGAGAACAGCGCCCCCACGCCGCAGACCGCGTTGCCCAGCGTGAACCAGTCGGCCAGGTGGAATTCGCGGATCATGGAGAAACGCTTGGGATGTTGGGGTGTGTTCATGTCGAGGGCTCCGGTCGCGCCATGCAGGCGAGAACGTGGTTACGTTCTCAGGACGCCGCATTATGAGCGGCTGTGCACGGCGTTTTCTGTAGGCACACCGCCCGCTCGGCGGAGCGGCGATACCGGGCAGGGGTACCGCCCCGCAGCGCGTCCCGGCGGGGACGCCCGGCGATTGTCAGGAAGGCCGGGTAGCCCAACAATGCCTGATCCGTTCACTGCCGACCCCATGACCACCACCCCCGCAGCCCCCCGAACCACGTCAGCGCCGCCCCGCAACCCTCCGTTTGCCCCCACCGCCCCGGTGCGCAGCCTGCAGGACGTGCAGCGGCTCGAAGCCCGGCCGCTGGGTACGGCGCTGCCGGTACAAAGCACCTACGAAATCTTCTGCAACGCCGCCCATGCGTTTGGCGACAAGACGGCGCTGACCTTTCTGCCCACGGCCGACCCGGCGGACGAACCCATCCGCTGGTCGTACGCACAACTGCTCTGCGGCATCCACCAGACGGCCAACCTGCTGCACATGCTGGGCGTGGGTCCACAGGACGCCGTGGCCGTGCTGCTGCCCGGCTGCCTGGAATACCACCTGGCGCTGTGGGGGGGCGAGGCGGCGGGCATTGTGCAGCCGCTCAACCCCATGCTCACCGACGAGAAGATCGCAGCCATGATGACCCTGGCACACGCCAAGGTGCTGATCGCCTATGGCGCCGAAGGCGATGTGGGTTACTGGAGCAAGGCCCAGCGCCTGATGGGCATGGTGCCCACCCTGACGACACTGCTGCGCGTGGCGCCCCACGACGAAGCCCCCGGTGCTGCGGGCCCGCTGCCCGAGGGAGTGGTGGACCTGGCCGAGCGTTTGCAGCACCCCGGCGACCATCTGGTGAGCGGCCGCCACATCGTGGCCAGCGATATCGCCGCCTACTTCCACACCGGGGGCACCACGGGTGCGCCGAAGCTCGCGCGCCACAGCCACGGTGCACAGGTATTCACGGCGTGGGGCTGCGTGCAGATGCAGGGCATCACGCCCGGGGACGTGGGCATCAACGGCTACCCGCTGTTCCATGTGGCGGGGGTGTTGCCGGGCTCGCTGGCGGCGCTGTCGGCCGGGGTGGAAACCATCATCCCGACCACCGGACTGTTCCGCAACCGGCAGGTCATCGCCAACTACTGGCGGCTGGTGGAGCACTACCACTGCACCTACCTTTCTGCAGTGCCCACGGTGCTGGCGGCGCTGGCCAATGTGCCGCTGGAGGGGGCGGACATCTCCACGCTGCGCTACTGCCGCACGGGCGCGGCCATCCTCGCGCCCGAGCTGGCGGCACGGTTTGAGCGGCTGTTTGGCCTGCACATCCACGAAAGCCTGGGCATGACCGAAATGGCCGGCATCTCCACCATCACCCCGCCCGGCGTGCACGCGCCCGCGGGCTGCGTGGGCTGGCCGCTGCCGTACACGCAGTTGCGCATCGTGGCGCTGGATGCGCACGGCAATGCGTCTGATCAGGACATGCCGCCCGGTGAGCCCGGCATGGTGCTGTTCCAGTCGCCCAACCTGTTCTCGGGCTTTCTGGATGCAGCCGACACGGCCAAGGCCTTCACGCCCGATGGCTGGCTAGCGACGGGCGACCTGGGCTTTGTGGACGAGCAGGGCCGCCTGCACCTGAGCGGCCGCTCCAAGGACCTCATCATCCGCAGCGGCCACAACATCGACCCCAAGGTGATCGAGGACGCACTGGGTGCCCACCCCGCCGTGCAGCTTGCCGCCGCGGTGGGTGCGCCCGATGCCTATGCGGGCGAGCTGCCTGTGGCCTATGCGACGCTGGTGCCGGGCGCTGAGGCGACCGAGGCCGAGCTGCTGGCCTTCACCGCCGAGCGCGTGGACGAGGCCGTCGCCCGCCCGCGCTGGGTGCAGGTGCTGGGCACCATGCCGGTGACCAATGTCGGCAAGATCTACAAGCCCGATCTGCGCCAGCGCGCGGCCTGCCACACGGTGCAGGCGCTGGTCGATAGCGTGTGCGCCGAAGCCCTGGGCCAGCCCCGCCCCCAGGTGCAGCCCGAGGGCGACAGCGCCGTGCGCGTGACCGTCACGTCTGCCAGCGCGGCCCCCGCCGACACGGACGCGCTGCTCGCCCGCCTGCGCGAAGTGCTCGCGCCCCTGCCTCTCACCGTCACGGTGGCCAGCGGCCCGGCGCCCGAAATCGATCACCCACCCGCATAAGCCCGCGTGACAGACCCCTGCCGGCGCGCCACCATGCACGGCGGAGCCCGTTCGGTTTCTTTGCTTCTTACAACAACCACGACAGGAGACAGCGCATGCCCTTCCACCATCCGTTGATGAACCGCCGCCACTGGCTGGGCAATGCCGCGCTGGCCGCCGCTGCGGCCTGTGTCGGCACCGGCACAAGCACGGCCGTCTTTGCGCAGGCACCCGCCTACCCCAACAAGCCCATCAAGGTGATCGTGCCCTTTGCCGCAGGCGGCGCCACCGATGTGCTGGCGCGCGTGCTGGCCGAGAAGATGTCGGTGGGACTGGGCCAGCCCATGGTCATCGACAACAAGCCCGGTGCGGCCGGCATCATCGGCACCGACGCGGTGGCCAAGGCTGCGCCCGACGGCTACACGCTGTTGCTGGGCCTGAGCAATTCGATGCTCACCAACCAGTTCCTCTACACCAAGCTGCCCTACAGCCCCGAGCGCGACATCGCGCCCATCTACCAGATCGCCATTGCGCCGCTGGTGCTGGTGGCCCACCCCAGCGTACCCGCAGCCACGGGGCCCGAGCTGCTCAAGTACGTGGTGGCGAACAAGGGCAAGGTGTCCTATGGCTCGTATGGCACGGGCGCGTATCCGCACCTGGCCGGGGCCTACATGAGCCTCACGCAGAACGCCGACATGAGCCACGTGGCCTACCGGGGCGAGGCGCCCATGGTGCAGGACCTGCTGGGCGGCCAGATCCAGATCGCGTTTGCGAGCGCGCTGCAGGTCAAGGCGCACATCGACGCGGGCAAGCTCAAGGCCATCGGCGTGAGCGGCGAACACCGCATGGGCACCCTGCCCAACGTGCCCACGCTGGCCGAGCAGGGCCTGAACGACGAGGCCTACCGCGTGGCGGGCTGGCTGGCGTTCGGCGCACCGGCCGGCACGCCCGCGCCCATCCTGGAACGCATTGCCGCCGAAGTGCGCAAGGCCACGCAGTTGCCCGACGTGGCCCAGCGCATCGCGGCCATGGGGTTTGATGTGCAGAACAGCTCACCCGCGCTGTTTTCCGCCGCGATTGCCAAGGAGCGACCGGTGTGGGAGCGATTGATCAAGGCGTCCGGCGCGAAGCTGGATTGACGGATTGAGGGGCGGGGCAGCCTTCTATCGCCCCCATCGGTCATGGCGCCCCTGAACACTCCCTCTCCCCTCGCGGGAGAGGGAGTCACACCGAGGCGCCGCTGGTGCTTGGTTGGCTAGGGCCACATGGGTGGTATGACAACACACAAATCCAAGCCAAAATTGCCGCAACCGCCCATCCAACAAGCGCGAGCAGCTATGAATTTTGCAGTTTCTGAGCCCGCTCCGCCGCAAACGCCACATACCAATCCAGACACCCCGGGTTGGCCATCGCGTCCTTGTTGACCACCTTCTCGATGGGCTGGCCCAGCAGCAGTTTCTTGATCGGCAGCTCCTGCTTCTTGCCGCTCAACGTGCGCGGCACCTCGGCCACCACAAAGATGTCGTCGGGCACAAAACGGGGGCTCAGCGCCGTGCGCACCACACCGTTGATACGGCCGCGCAGGGCCTCGTCGAGCACGCTGCCGGGGCGCAGCACCACAAACAGTGGCATGTAGCTCTCGCGGCCCAGGTACTCCAGATCCACCACCAGGCTGTCGAGCACCTCGGGCAGGGATTCAACCGCGCTGTAGATCTCGCTCGTGCCCATGCGCAGGCCGTGGCGGTTGATCGTGGCATCGCTGCGACCGTAGATGACGCAGCCGCCGTTGGCACCGATCTTGAGCCAGTCCCCATGGCGCCAGACGGCGCCCATGCTGGCGGGGCCGTCGCCACCGCCGGGCAAGCGGCCGTGGCCTGCGGGGTACATGTCGAAATAGCTCGACAAGTAGCGGCTGCCGTCCTTGTCACCCCACAGGTACAGCGGCATCGACGGGATGGGCTGCGCACAGACCAGCTCACCCACGGCGTCCTGCACGGGGCGGCCCTCGGCGTCCCACGACTCCACGGCAGCGCCCAGCATGCGGCATTGCATCTCGCCAGCGACTTGTGGCATCTCGCGGTTGCCGCCTATGAAGGCGCCGCAAAAATCGGTGCCGCCCGAGATGTTGTTCCACCAGATGTCGGATGTGCCCAGCGCCTCGAACTGGGCAGTCCCCCACTCCTGCACCTCGGGCGACAGCGGCGAGCCGGTCGTGCCTAAAGCGCGGATGCGCGTCAAGTCGCCATAGTCCGCGAGCGTGATGCCCGCCTTCATGCAGTTGGCAAAGAATGCGGCACCCGCACCGAAAAAGGTCACGCCGGTGTCGACCGCAAAGCGCCACAGCACGCCCCAGTCGGGGTTCTCCTTGCTGCCGCCCGGGTTGCCGTCGTAGATCACGCAGGTGGTGCCCGACAGCAGGCCCGAGAGTTGCGCGTTCCACATCACCCAGCCCGTGGAGCTGTACCAGTGGTAGCGCTCGCCGAAGCTGTTGGGCGCGTAGCTGCAGCCGATGTCGTTGTGCAGCACCTTGAGCTGCAGTGCCACCAGCACCGTGCCGCCATGGCCGTGCACGATGGGCTTGGGCAGCCCCGTGGTGCCGCTGGAATAGACGATCCACAGCGGGTGGTCGAACGGTAGCCACATCGGTTCGAAGGCCGCAGTTTCAGTGTCATTTTGAGCTGTAGCGCTTTTCCAGCCTGCGCAATCAGCTATCAAAACAGAAGCATCAAGATTGCCCAGCACCACCACGTGCTGCACGCTGGGCAGGTCGGCGCGCAGTTCGGCCAGCACGCCCGTGCGGTCGTGGTCACGCCCGCCGTAGGTCACGCCATCCACGCTGATGAGCACCTTGGGCTCGATCTGCCGGAACCGGTCAAGCACCGCATGCGTCCCCATGTCAGGGGCGCAGATGCTCCACACGCCGCCAATGCTCACCGTGGCCAGGAAGGCGATCATCGCCTCGGGCACATTGGGCAGGTAGGCAGCCACGCGGTCGCCGGGCGACACGCCCTGGGCCTTGAGGTGCAGGGCCAGCGACGCGACCTGGCGGCGCAGCTCGGGCCAGCTCAACTCGCGGTGATGGCCTTTTTCGTTGCGGCTGATGATGGCGGGCAGGCCGGCGGCGTGGGCGGCGTCCACATGGCGCAGCGCCTGCCGCGCGTAGTTGACCTGGGCACCCGGAAACCACTGGGCGCCGGGCATGGTGTTCTTGCCCAGCACGGCGGTGTGGGGCGTGGGAGATTCGATCTCGAAGTAGTCCCACACGCTTTGCCAGAAGGCGTCCAGCTCGGTGGTGGACCAGCGCCACAGGGCGTCGTAGCTGTCGAACGCGAGCCCGCGCTCGTCGCGAAGCCAGTTCTGGTACAGCCGGATCTGGGGAATGAAAGGCGGGGTGGTTGGTGTTGTCTCCATGGCGACGCAGCGTACCAGTGCCACCGCCGCCCGGCCAGACGGGCCCGTCGCCCGCTTGACACGGGGCGCCGTGGTGCGGTCTTCGCCACCCCGGTCCTCGGTCTGACAAAAATGGAAACACGCTTTGCCCCCATCGCCGCCGTCAGCGCCCAGCCGCCCTCCGTGTGGGCGACTAGCTAGCAGAAACATCGCACCGGCACAAGATTTGCATTGCATCCCCTTTTGGCCGCATGGCTGTGTGCCATTGCCCGCCCCTACCGGCGGATACCTATCCAGACACATGAATCACAACAACAAGAACTTCGCGGTGCGGCGCCGCGTTCTCAAGGGCATGGCCGCCATGCCCCTGGCAGGCACGCTGGTGGCCTGTGGCGGCAACCCGGCCGACGCCACCAACGGGCCACCCACCAGTTCGGCGCCGATTGGGGGGGATGCACCTCCACCCGCGCCGACGCCCGGCACCACGCCGCCCTCTCCCGCAGCGCCGCCAGCCCCAACGGCCCCCCCTACCACCGCACCACCCTCTACACCACCCACCGCGCCCCCTCCACCTGCTTCGCCCCCTCCACCTGCTTCGCCCCCTCCACCTGCGCCCCCTCCTCCACCTGCTGCGCCACCCCCACCCGCCGCACCGCCGCCTCCTGCGGCGCCACCGCCACCGCCACCGCCACCAGCCCCCAGTGCCTTTGTGCACCCGGGCGGGCTGCATACGGATGCCGACTTTGCGCGCATGCGCGCCAAGATTGCCGAGAACGCTGCGCCTTGGGTGAGTGGCTGGAACGCGCTTCAGTTTTCGGGGCATTCCTCGCTGAACGGCGATATGTGGCCCCACCCGCTGGCCGTGGTGATCCGTGGCGGCGATGGGCAGAACTTCGGCACCATGATCAAGGACATGCAGCGGGCCTACCAGCTGGCGCTGCGCTGGAAGGTGTCCCAGGACAATGCCTATGCCGACCGTGCCGTGGCTTTCCTGGATGCGTGGTCGAGCACCATGACCACGCTCACCGGCAATGCGGACCGCTACCTCGCCGCTGGCATCTACGGCTACCAGTGGGCCAACACGGTGGAACTCCTGCGCAGCTACTCCGGCTGGTCGCCCGAAGGCCTGGCCCGGTTCCAGAAACTGCTGCTGGAAGTGTTTTACCCGCTGAGCCGCCGTTTCCTGGTGGAACACAACGGCGCCAACATCACCAACTACTGGGCCAACTGGGATCTGTGCAACATCAACGCCATCATGGCCATCGGCATCTGCTGTGACCGGCGCGACCTGTACAACGAGGCCATCGACTACTACAAGAGCGGCCGGGGCAATGGCGCGGCCGCGCACAACGTCTACGCCATCCACCCCGGGCACCTGGGGCAATGGCAGGAGAGTGGGCGCGACCAGGGGCATGCCACGCTCGGAATGTCGCTGTGCGGGGCGCTGTGCGAGATGGCCTGGTCGCAGGGCGACGATCTGTACGGCTACTGGAACAACCGGCTGCTCTCGGCCGCCGAATACGTGGCGGCCAGCAACCTGGCCGATGCGGGTGGCGTGTACCCGACGTTGCCGTTTTTCCGGTATGCCAACCGGCAGGGCGTCTTCACCGCCGTGTCAGCGGCCAGCCGTCCGAACCATCGCCCCTGCTGGGAAGTGCTGTACAACCATTACGTCAACCGCAAAGGACTCTCCGCGCCCTACGTGACCGCACTTGCGGCCAAGCTGCGGCCGGAGCCGCGCGGCACAGGGGATGACCCCGGCATGGGCACCCTGACCTTCTCGCTCCCGCCCATCGCCCAGGGCGCCGCGCCCAGCGGGCTCACGGCCTACCTCGTCAACGGCCAGGTACTGCTGTCGTGGTGGGGCAGCGCCTACGCCACGGCCTATGAGGTGCAGCGCGCACCCGCAGCGCCGGGCCCGTTCACCACACTCACCACCGTGGGCGAGGAACGCACCCATACCGACACACCCGGCGCCGGCACCTGGCACTACCGCATCGTGGCAGTCACCCCAACGGGGCGGCTCACGGGTGCCGAAGTGCGCAGCGTCGCCACCACGCCGCAGCTGAGGCTGCACCTGCCCTTGAACGAAGGCAACGGCACATCGGCCACCGACCAGAGCGGCAACGCGCTGCATGGCCGCCTGGTGGGCGGCACGTCGTGGGGCACGGGACGCACGGCGGGCAGCAGCGCCGTGGCCCTCGACGGCACCAGCGGCCACGTGGTCCTGCCCACGGGCATCATGAAAGACATGGCCGACTTCACGGTCGCAGTCTGGGTCTACCGGCAAAGCGCGAGCGCCGGGAACGCCCGCGTGTTTGACATCGGCTCCAGCGACATCGCCTACCTGGCCCTGCTCGCCAACACCAGCACGCTGCGCTTTGCCTCCACTGGCACCACCTATTTCGGCGAGGAAAACGTCACGTCCTCGGTGGCGCTGGGCACGGGCCGGTGGGTGCACCTGGCGGTGACCCGCCGGGGCAACACCGTGACCCTCTTTGTGGACGGGCAGGCCACCGGCACCCTGGCGGATGCGCCCTTTGCACCCCACCAGCTGGGCGCCACCACGCAGAACTGGCTGGGCCGCGCGCAGTACGGGTCCGACCCGTACTTTGCGGGCCGCATGCAGGATTTCCGCCTCTACAGCGGGGCGCTGACTTCCGTGCAGATCGCGGCCCTGGCCCAGTAGGGCGCCAGGAAACCACTGCGCGCCCGGCAGGTGTCCGGGCCAGCACAGCGGTGGGCCGGCGACACAGCCTGTCGCGGCTGCCGAACTGCAGTCCGCGCCCATCGCGCAGCCCGTTCTCGTACAGACAGATCTGGGGAACGAAGGGCGGGCGCAGGCCTGCGGCCGAAGCAATGCGGCCATGCAGGGAGGGGGTGCCTCCCTGCATGGCAACTTGGCAGCGCCCTGCGCAAAAAGCCATCGGTGTCAGTCATGTGCTTGACAGCTCAAGGCCTTTGCCGCACCGCTGCATGCACCCGAAAAATTACAAGGATTAACAAATTTAGGGGCGACCCTGATCACGTACGACGTCATACCACCACAAAATCCGCGTCCAGAGGGGGCTTCGCATACCCGCGGCAGCCGATAACAACGCCTGGAATAGAGCCCGGGCACCACACCCCACAGACCCGAAGGATCTGCGCTCGATGCTGCCCAACACACCCACCACACCTGCGCCCACGCACGCGCCTGGCGCCCAACAACGCGTGGCGAAAGCCCTCATGGCATGGACGCTGGCAGCCGGACTTGCCGCCTGCGGGGGCTCGCAAGACCCCGCAACATCCACGGATGCGGCGATACCTGCGGCTCCAGGGCCCGCTTCGGCCCCACCCCCCGCACCAGGACAAGGCCCAGCTCCAGCTCCAGCTCCAGCTCCAGCTCCAGCTCCAGCTCCAGCTCCAGCTCCGGTGGCCGACATCACGCCCCCCTCCACGCCCAGCGCCCTCACCGCCACCGTGGCAAGCTCCACCAGCGTGCAGCTGCAGTGGGCCGCCAGCACGGACAACGTCGCCGTGACCGGATACCGTGTCTATCGCAATGGCTCTCAGGTGGCCACCGCCACCACCAACCCGTTCACCGTCACGGGCCTTTCGCCCGCCACCAGTTACACCTTCCATGTGGCTGCCGTCGATGCGGCGGGAAACCAGTCAGGCTCCAGTGCCTCGGCCACCACCACCACGCCGGGCACCCAGGCCATCGTGGACTATGACTTTCCAAGGGGCGATACCCTCGCCGCCAAGAACGGGTGGGCTTTTGCCAGCACCAGCTGGAGCCTGACGCCCACTGCCGACGGCTCAGGCCTGGCGCTGCCGTTTACCTACGCAGGCGTGGTGCCCGGCAACTACGGCATGAGCGAAATGCGATTCACGATGCCGCCCCAGGACGAGTTCTGGCTGCGCGTGCGCTGGCACATACCAGCCAACTACGGGCACCGGCACGACACCGAGCTCCAAATCGCCAATGCAACCACCGCAGGCTGGCGGGTGGGAGACAAGGTGCGCGGCACCGATGGTGTCTCCGAAGGGGTGATCTCGCAGATAGGTGCCAGCAACGTGTTTCTGCGCTTCGCCGCCAAATCCGCATACAACGCCGTCTGGGCCGGCACGCTCACCAACACCACGCGCAACAGCGCGCTGACCAGCACGGGGCGCTCGCAATGGGCCGCCAACAACAAATTGCTGGCCATCTGGACCGACGGCTACTCGTCCACAGGTCTTGGTTCCACGATCGTCTGGCAGACCGACAGCGACTGGTACTTTTCGGGCGGCACCCACAGCATTGTTACGGTTGGCTATACCCGAGGCGGGAACACGGTGACCGGCAGCGTCGCCAACGGGGGGGCGCTGATCACGCCGGCCGACTACGGAAAGTACATGGACATCATCTTTCACGGCAAGTTCTCCACCACACCGGGGGCCAAAAACGGCGTGATCCGAACGTTCGCACGCAAGCAGGGTGAGGCGGCCTACACCATGCGCCACAACATAACAAACGCCGACATGGACAAGCGCAGCGACGTGGCGGCAAACCTGCGGCAGTGGCGCGCAGGCTACCTGATGGGCTGGGCCAACTCGGGCTTCGATGCGGCAACCACGTTCCACATCTCGAAGATCCAGGTCTTTGGCCAACAACCCGCAGACCTCATGGGGGTGTCGCCGTGACCCGCACCGCCAGCGAAATCAGCGCCCTCGAACAACCCCTCCACCCGCACCGCGCCATGCAACAACCCCTGCACGCCCCTTTGCCCCTCCAGGTATCGCCGATGTCTCCAAGCCCTTACAAACCATCTCGCCAGGCCCAACGCCTGGCCGCGATTTCTCTGATGTTGTGCGCTGTCGGCGCGGGGCTGGCCGCTTGCGGCGGTGGCTCGGAGGACACCGTGACCACTGCGAACCCAGCGCCCGCACCCTCTCCCGCGCAACCCACAACGCCGCCACCGGCGCCTTCGCCTTCGCCAGCACCCACGACACCTCCGACACCTGAACCACCAACTGCCCCACCTGTCTCGCCTCCACCGGCATCACCGCCGCCGCCTGCACCGCCGCCACCTGCACCGCCGCCGCCTGCACCGCCGCCACCTGCACCGCCGCCACCTGCACCACCGCCACCTGCACCACCGCCGCCTGCACCACCGCCCGCAGCTTCTGCCGTCCCCCTGAATGTCCGCATCCAGGGCCTGGGGCTAGGGGCAACGCTCAAGCTGGGGCACGGTTCAGCCACGCTGGATGCAACGCTGAACCAGCCTTACACCTTCACGCCCCAGGTGGCTGCCGGTGCGCCGCTGGACTTGCGTGTGCTGGCACAACCTGCGGGCCAGGCGTGTGCAGTGTCCAGCACGGCGCCCGCCACCGTACCGGCCGACGGCGCGCCGGTGTTTGTGCGTTGCCTGTACACCAGCGCAGCGCACCTGACCCTGCCCGAGACGCTGCCCAACGCAGCGCTGGCCGTCTCGTTTGGCATGCGTGACATCGCCTATCCGGGCATTGCGTACGAAAGCCGCCCGGGTGTCGTGGGCGGCATCTTTCCGTACGAGTACCGCATCAAGAGCTTTACCCTGGGGGGTGTGCCGCAAAGCACCACAGGGGTCTCGCTGGATTGGCGCCGGGGCACAGTGCGCTTCACCCCTGCGAGCGAAGGCACCTATGTGCTCACCCTGGAGATCAAGGACAGTGGCGCGGCCCAGAAAACACTGGAGCACAGTTTCACGATCCAGTCCGCTGCTTCGCGCTTTCTTTTCGTGGCCCCCACTGGCGTGGATGCTTCGGGGCGCGGCACTCTGGCTGCGCCCTACAAGACGCTGGCGTACGCGCTCGCCAATTCGCTCGTCAGCCAAGCCATCGTCTTGCGCAAGGGCTCGTACGTCCCCGGCGTGATCAGGATCCGCGATAACAAGTCCAAGCAATTCCTCGCCTACCCAGACGAGGTGGTGACCCTGGCTTTTGGTACCCAAAGCAACATCAGCGTCAACAGCGACCTGGCTCCCGCCGCTCGCATCGAAGGCTTCGACATCACGGGCGTGAGACAGTGGGGCATCGTGAGCGACCCCAGCAAGGCCGGGCTGGTGATCCGCCACGTGCGCTTTCTGGATGGCCAGGCTACCGACAACGGCGAGAACCCAGCGTTCATCCACGGCTGGGGCGACTCTGGCCCAGCATGGCGGCACAAGTTCCTGATCCAGGACAACGACTTCGGCACCTACTTGGGCAATGGCTACGCCACCACCCTGTTCGACGCGGGCCAATCGCTCATTGAAAACAACCAGCTGAATCTGGGCAAGGTGAACGGCGGCTTTCACGACAAGGACAACTCGCAGCACAACACCTACCGCGATAACTACATCGTGTTTTCGGACGCCAACCGCACTGCGATGGGCATACAGATTTCAGCACAGGACAACTCAGCCAACGTACACATCCACCACAACCTGATCATCAACGCCGGCATCCACCTGGGGGTGCAGTGCTTTCAAGCGACCTGCACCATGCGCGATCACGATGTGCACCACAACACCATTTTCAAGCAGCGCATCGGCATGAACTGGGGGCCGTTCAACCCCTCAAGCTCTGGCACACGCATCAGCCACAACATCATCAGCAACGGCAGCTTGAGCCCCTACGGCGGCCTCTCTTGTCAGGGCCGTCCAGCGGGTCTGGCCAGCCAGCTCTCCGTGGCGGCCAACCTCATCGAGAGTACGAGCGCGCTGGCTTTCAAGGACAGTGAGTGCACCGGCAACGACATGGGCTGGAATGTATGGCAAGCCACATATGGCTTCGATACGGCTGCCTCAGGAAGCACCCGCGGGGCCACGAGCGAGCTCACCGGCAGCGGGCCCACCACCGGCTTGCCCACGGGCGACGCGCGGCGCACGCGCCGGGGGCACCAGTACCCGTAACCCAGCAAGCTCGCTAGCGCCAGGGCCGGCACTCCCTGCTGCCCCCGCACGGTGGCCTTTGCAGTCTGGAGCCCTCCTGCAACCGCCCCCCGCTACCGCTCAGGGGCGTTCTGCGGCATCGACACCATCCATAACCCGTCTGGCGATGGTGATTTTCATATTTCGCACAGTTGTGCTAAATTTCGCACCATGGATGCCAAGACCCAGAAATCAGAACTCACCCGCGCCGCCATTGTGGGCGCGGCGCTGGACCTGGCTGCGGCCGAAGGGCTGGAGTCGATCACGCTGCAGGCCGTGGCCGACCGCGTGGGGCTGTCCAAGAGCGGCGTGTTCTCACGCGCCGGCTCGCGCGAGGCGCTGCAGAAGGCCGTGATCGAGGAGTTCGGGCGCCGCTTTCTGGCGGATGTGTTTGTGCCTGCCATGCAGCACCCCAAGGGCCTGCCACGCCTCAACGAGATCGTGCGCCGCTGGATTGCACGCACGCGCGATGTGGAGGCGTTCACCGGCTGCATCTACACCGCGGGCGCTTTCGAGCTGGACGACCGCGAAGGCGAGCTGCGCGACCTGCTGCACTCCGAGATCACCCGCTGGCGCGCGGCACTGCGCCGCACTGTGCTGCAGGCCATCGAGGCCGGGCACCTGCCCGCCGACACCCCGCAGGAACAGCTGGTGGGCGAGATCTATTCCATGATCATGGGCTTGCTGCACGACGTCCGCTTCCTGCGCGATCCGCAGGCAGTGCCACGCACCGAGGCGTCCTGGGCGCGCCTCGTCAAGAGTTATCAGACCGCCTGATCCTCCCGCTCTCCGTGTTATTGCGCGATGGATACCTCTTGTTCTTCTTTGCCCCAATTTCGCACAACCGTGCGAAGAAAGGAAACACCATGCTGAGCTTCTTCATCTTCCTGGGCATGGCGGCCATCGTGGCCGCAGCGGGCGCCGTCCATGCGGTGCGCCAGACACTCGCCAGCCTCCCACGCAGCAACCGGGACTGGATCTTCTACTGACCTTTCACCACGCGCCGACCCACCGCCAGACAGGTGCCAACCCCAACCCTTCAGGAGTCCCACCATGAACCCCTCGACTGCCCTGCAAGCCACGTCCAACTTCTACGGCGGGCATCCGGCCCTGCGGCTGCTGCGCCTGGCGCTGGGTGCCACCGAGCGCCTGTGGCCCGCGCTGGCCGTGCGCGCGGCCTACCGCCTGTTTGGTACGCCGCTGCCCTTGCGCAAACCCGGCCACCAGGCGGCACCGGCCAGCGGCTGGCGCACCGAACGTTGGCCGTTCGAAGACGCAGAGATCACGCTGTACACCCCCAGCGCCCAGCCCCATGGTCCGGCGGTGTTGCTGCTGCACGGCTGGGGCGGGCATGCGCGCCAGATGCTGCCGCTGGCCGACGCACTGGCCGCGCGGGGCTTGCGCCCCGTGCTCGTGGACCTGCCCGCGCACGGCGGCAGCCGGGGCCGTGTGAGCAACCTGCCGCAGTTTGCGCGCGCCATTGAATACACCACCGCGCGCCTGCATGCGCAGGACTCGGCGCCCCGCGCCGTGGTGGCCCATTCGCTGGCCGCCAATGCGGCCGCCCACGCAGCCAGCCGGGGCTTGGCCACCGGGCGGCTGGTGCTGCTGGCGCCGCCCGCATCGCCCCACGAATACACACGCCTGTTTGCGCAGGTGTTCGGCCTGTCCGAGCGCACGCGTGCCGCCATGCAGCGGCGCATCGAGGCCCGCGAAGGCATCCTGATGCGCCAGTTCGAGCCCCCGGCCGTGGGCCCACGCATCACCCTGCCCACCCTGGTCGTGCACGACCGGGGCGACCGCATCAACCGCTTTGCCGACGGCGAGGCCTACCGCGACCACATCCCGGGCGCCACGCTGCTCGCCACCGAGGGGCTGGGGCACCGCAAGATCCTGCAGCAGCCCGATGTGCTGCAGTCGGTGGTGGACTTCGTAGCGAGCCAGGGGGCTGTCAGCCCAGACCGCTGAGCGCTTGTGCCAGATCCGCGCGCAGGTCAGCGGCGTCTTCCAGCCCCACATGCAGGCGGACCAGGCGGCCCGCGTCGGGCAGCGTGGCCAGGTGGCGCAGGTCGTAGGGCACGGCGGGCAACACCAGGCTTTCGTACCCGCCCCAGCTCGTGCCCAGGCTGAAGAGCGCAAGCGCGTCGATGAACGCCGCAAATGCGGCTTCGCTGCACGGCGCCAGCTCGAAGGTGAACGGCCCCGCAGCGCCCGAAAACTGAGCGCGCCAGAGCGCGTGGCCCGGGTCGGAGGGGAGTGCCGGGAACAGCACGCGCCGGACCTGCGGCTGCTGTTGCAGCCATTGGGCCGTCGCCAAGGCGGTCTGCTGGTGCCGTTCGAGCCGCACTGCCAGGGTGCGCAGGCCGCGCAGCGCCAGCCAGCACACATCGGGCGCCGCGTGGGCACCGCTGCGGTCACAAAAGCGCCGGGTGCTGGCCAGGTCTGCGTGCGACCCCGTGATAAGCCCCAGCATGAGGTCGGAATGCCCGTTGATGTATTTGGTGGCCGAATGGATGGCAATGTGCACGCCCAGGGCGTGGGCATCCAGGAACACCGGCGTGCCCCAGGTGGCGTCCACCGCCACCGGGATGTGGCGCTGGCGCGCCGCCGCGCACACGGCGCGCGCGTCCAGCATCTCCATGGTCAGCGACGCGGGGGTCTCGATGTAGACCAGGCTGGTGTTGTCCCGCAGGTAGGGCGTGATGTCGGCGCCTTCCGGAAAGTACTCGACGGTGGTGCCCTGCGGCACCAGCTCCTGGTCGCAGAAGATGCGCGTGGGCCCGTAGACGCCCTGGTTCAGCAGCAGGTGGCGGCCCGGCCCGGCATGGGCGCTCAGCACGGCCACGATGGCCGCCAGCCCGCTGGCCGTGGCCAGGCAGGTTTCTGCGCCCGACAACGCGGCCATGCAGCGCTGCAGCTCAAACGTGGTGGAGGTGCCCGAGCGGCCGTAGCGCGGCGAGTCGAACACGGTCTGGTGGTGCGCGTGTTTGTAGGCGGCCAGGGTGTCGAACACGACGGTCGAGGCCCGCACCAGCGGCGGGTTGATGGCCTGGACGGCGTGGGCCGTCTCGCGGCCGGCATGGACAAGGAAGGTGGTGGTGTGCATGGGCTGGGGGCGCTTTTTGGGGAGGTGTGGCGAGAAGGTGGTTTCATAATAGGACGGCATGTCAGCACCAGAACGCCAACAAACATCGCCAGAACGCCAAGACGCCGGCCTGTGGGCCACGCTGGCCAAAACGCACGCGGCGGGCACACGGTTGCCCGTGCACCAGCACCGCAGCGGCCAGCTGGTGTTTGCCACGCGGGGCGTGATGCTGGTGGAGACACCCCACGCGCGCTGGACCGTGCCGCCGCAGCGCGCGCTGTGGGTACCCCCGCACCACCCCCATGCGATCGAAGTGCTCTCTGCCACCGACCTGCGCACGGTGTACTGCCAGCCGGCGCTGGTGGCGCAGTGCGCATCGTTTGCGCGCCGGGACGAGGTGCACGCCGTGGTCGCGTCGCCGCTGATCCAGCAGCTGGTGTTGGGGCTCTTCAACGGCGGGTTCGACCACCCCACGCGGCAGCTGATGGTGTCCCTGCTGCTGCACACGCTGCAGCACACGCCCTGCCTGCCCACCCACCTGCCGATGCCTGCCAGCGAAGGGTTGCGGCGCGCGCTCGCGCTGTTGCTGCAGGCCCACCAGTGGCAGCTCCCGCTGCACGAACTCGCGGCCGAGGCCGCCATGTCCGACCGCACGTTCACCCGGCGCTTCACGGCGGAGGCGGGTCTGAGCTTTCGCGCCTGGCGCCAGCGTGCGCGCATCATTGCCTCGCTCGACCTGCTGGCCTCGGGCCGGCCGGTCAAGGCCATCGCGCACGCCCTGCAGTTCGAGAGCCCTGCCGCGTACATCGCCTCGTTCCGCGCGCTACTGGGCTGCACACCGAACACCTTCCGCCAGGGGCAGCACGACAACACGGCTGTGGCAGACGCGCACCCGTAGCCATGGCACGGGCGGGCCCCGCCATGGGGGCGGCCGGGAGCCGGGGCCTCCTCTATCATTCGCAGTCCGCAGCCCCGACGCTGCCAGCCCCCTCTCGACCCCCAGATTCTTCCGATGCATCTCCTCATGTCCGCCTGGCCTGCCCTGGCCCTGCTGCTGCCCGCCCTGGTGCTGGTGTCGGCCATCTACTTCCTGGCCAAGGGCGACCGCAGGGCGTTTGCGCAACTGCTGGCCCTGCTGGCCTGCCTGGTCATCGGCGCGTTGCTGATGGAGTTCTTCATCTTCATGGCGGCGCGCATGGCGCGCTCGGGCAGCGCGGCGGCCATGCCGGTGCTGGGCACGGGCACACGCCAGCTGCTGGAGACCATGGCCAACCCGCGCTCCATCGCCGCACCTCCGCTGTCGCTGGCCGCGGTGGCGGCCTACAGCGTGCTGGCGGCGTACCTGTGGGTGCTGGTCACCTGGGGGCTGCACCTGCGCGGCAAACCGGCGGGTGGCGCCAGGAAGAAGCCCGCCAAGGGCGCGCGCAAGCCAGCACGCTCGTAGAGCGCCATACTTTTCGGTTTTTTTAGGCCCTGGCGCTTATCCCACATCATTTTTTGCTATTCAATTAATAGCATTCAGGCATGGTGCCTTGATACAGGGCAAATCGCCGCGCCGGGTGCCCGCCCACAATGGCAGGCCCCACCCCACCGTTGCAGGGTGGGTGCCGGGCGGTTTCGCCCGGTCTTCCTGCCATGACCTCCTCCTCACACAGCGACGTCCTCATCGTCGGCGCGGGCCCTGCGGGCCTGTCGCTGGCCATTTGCCTGGCGCAGGCCGGGTTCACCGCCACCGTTGTCGAACAGCAGCCCGAGGCCGCGCTGGCCCACCCCGCGCCCGATGGCCGGGAGATCGCCCTCACCCACCCCAGCGTGGCCACGCTGCAGCGGCTGGGCACCTGGGCGGGCCTGGCAACGCACGAGGTGGGCACCATCCGCGAAGCGCAGGTGCACGACGGCCCGCTGGGCCAGCGCAGCGCCCTGCAGTTGGGCACGCAAGGCACGGGGCTCCCGGCCCTGGGCTTCATCGTGCCCAACCACGCACTGCGCCGCACGGCCTATGCCGTGGCGGCACGCACCCCGGGTGTGCGCATCGTGACCGGCGCCCAGGTGGTGCGCGTGGCCACGCAGTCCACCCACGCCGAGCTGGAGTACCTGCCACATGCGCCCGCCGGTGGCCCTGCGGCACCGCCGCAGCGTCTGCAGGCCCCACTGCTGGTGGCGGCGGACAGCCGCTTCTCGGCCACGCGGCGGCAGTTGGGCATTGGCGCACGCATGACGGACTTTGGCCGCACCGTGATCGTCTGCCGCATGCGCCATGCCCAGCCGCACGGTGACGTGGCGCACGAGTGTTTTGGCTACGAACGCACGCTGGCGGTGCTGCCCTTGCCGGATGACCCCCAAGAGGGGCATGCGCTGTGCTCGGTGGTGGTCACGGCAGGCACCGCCGATGCAGCAGCGCTGATGGCCCAGAGCCCGCAGGCCTTCGCCGCCACGGTGCAGGCCCAGCTGGGCGACCGCCTGGGGCCTTTGCAGCTGGAAGGCGAGCGCCACGCGTACCCGCTGGTGGCCGTGTATGCGCAGCGCTTTGCAGACCACCGCTGCGCGTTGCTGGGCGATGCCGCCGTGGGCATGCACCCTGTGACGGCGCATGGCTACAACCTGGGTCTGGCCGGTGTGGAGCGCCTGACAGCCGCCGTGGTGGCAGCCCGCAGCCAGGGCCACGACATCGGCAATACTGAAACCCTGGCCACCTATGCGCGGGCGCACCACCGCCACGCCTGGCCGATGTATGAAGGCACCAACGCCATCGTGCGGCTGTACACCGACACGCGCCCCGTGCCGCGCCTGCTGCGGCAGCTGGTGCTGCAAGGCGCGCGGCGGCTGCCGCCGCTGCAGGCCGCCATCGTGGGGCAGCTCACGGGCCAGGCGCCACGATGGATGCGAGCGCTGGTGCCCAGGCAGTAGCACAAGCTTTGCAAACGGCGCGCCCAGCGCCAGCGCCACTGTGGAACTGGCTTTGCCCGCCCACCGGTGGCGTCCCCCTCAGGGGCTGAGATGCCACGGCTCCAAGCCTGCCTGCGCAGGCTTGGACGGCATCGAAGAGTTGCCGCCTCCGGCGGTGACACCGAGCGGGTCGCGGCTCAGAGGCTGAGAGTTTTTTAGCCGCGCCCGAAAGGCGCGCGAAAACGCCTCGGATCTAGGCGCAAAGCACAGCCATAGCTCGGGCTATGGCGAGCATTTGCAACGACGAGCCGGGACTTTTTGGCGTGCAAGGCGGGCATGGATAAAAGACTCTCAGCCTCTCAGGGGGAGCCATCTCCCACGCCCAAGGTGACCAAGCCGTACAGCGGCGCGCCCAGCCACGGCCACCACAGCGCTTCCAGCACCACACCCGGCCAGCCATAACATTCCGACACGCTCTGCTGGCGCAACAGCGCCAGGCGCGGGTGCGCGGCGGTCAGCTCGTCCATGTTGCCCACGCCCCAGTGGAACTCTGCCCCCGTGGGGCCCACGCTCGCGTGCTGCGCGGCATGGCCCACGGCCCGGTATGTCATCACATCGAGCACCAGGCGCGAGCCTGCCGGCGCACATTGCGCAAACTCGCGCAGCACAGCCTGCACTTGCGCGGGCTGAAAGTACATGAGCACCCCTTCGCAGACGATGAACACTGGCTGCACACCCGCGCCATCGCCCTGCGGGAGCCCCAGCCGCTGCCACCAGCCGGGCTGGGTGAGGTCTACCGTGGCCTGGCGCGTGCGCGGGCAGCGCACCGGCAGCAGCTGCCCGCGCAGGTCCATGACCTCGGGCAAATCGGCATCCAGCCACTGGTTGGCGCCCGTATCGAGCCACTGGAAGTGGTGCGACAGGCCACAGCCCAGGTTCACACCACGGGCCTGCGGGTGCGCGAGGAAAAAGCTGCGACCCGCGTCCTTGATGGCGCGCGTGCGCCACAGCACGTTCAGCACCGTGGGCAGGTCGTCCAGGCACGATTCCACGTCGGCACCCAGGCGGTCCACCAGGCTGGTGGCCACCGCGTCGTCACAGGCCAGCCAGGGAAAGTAGCGGCTCCCCCGCGCGCGCGCCGCCAACGGGATCATCAGGGTGCTGGGCACCGCCTGCAGGTGGGCGCGCTGCAGCAGGCAGGGGGTAGCGGAGTCGGAGGCGGCGGCGCCATCCCCCACATCCACAGGTTTGCGCCGCGCCGGTGCGGCGGGTGTACGGGCACGGCGTCGGGTTGGGGGCGGATGCGGCTGCAAGGTCCTCTCCTCCTGTGGCCACCGGGTGCCACGGCTGGTTGTTGTGCGACGGGGCCCACCAGAACACAGGCCTGCGCCATTGTGAACGGGTTGGGGGGGTGGTGCGGAGGATGGGCTGGGTGCGTGAAGGGACACCTTCACGCCATCCAGCGCTGCCGCTGTGTCAACGCTCCATGATCCGCGCAAATGCAAGGGGCCGCCAGGGCCTGGATGTGATGTTCTTGATGGAACGCAAGGGCATGACTACACTGCGGCCCTTCACCACCTGGGTACCGCTTCACCGTACTGCCCGTGTCACTCGGTACAAGTGACAAACGGGCATGTTCGGCAGAGGTGCCCCATGAATCCAAACCTATCGGCCTGGCTGCTTGTCGCAGCCAGCGTCATTGCAGAAGTTGTCGGAACGGTCGCGCTCAAGTGCTCCGATGGCTTTTCCAGACCCCTCCCATCCGGCATGGCCGCTGCGTGCTACGCGCTCGCCATCTGGCTCATGGCGGTGGCCATGCGCCAACTGGACATGGGCATCACCTATGCGGTCTGGGCCGCAAGCGGCACGGCGGCCACGGCCATCGTGGGGATTGCACTGTTTGGCGAGCCAGTGGACACCATCAAGGCACTGGGCCTGGTTTGCGTGGTGGGAGGCGTTGTGATGCTCCACCTTGGAAACCCTCAGTGATGGCTCCTGGTGTTGATCACCGCCCACACCAAGGCCACCCCGGCCGACAGCAGGTCGCCCGTGAATGAACTGTCATCGGCATCGCTGGTGCCGGTAAACGCCCGCTTTTGCCGCTCACGCTCGGCGCGCGTGCGGTCGCGCTCCAGGGCCACCAGCGCGTCGCCGATGTCCACCGGGCTGGAGGGCATGGCGCGCGGACTGCTGGCTTTGGCATAGCCCTCCATGGCGCGCACCACGGCCTCGGGGTCGATCAGCGAGAACGCGGCCCGGCAGTAGGGGCAGGCGTGGTCCTTGCGGATGTCCACCGGGGCACCGCAGCTGGTGCAATAGATGGCGCCCACGCGCTTGGCCAAGTCGTCGATCTCGGGGCGCGTCATGTGGCGCACAAAGCCTTTTTCGACCATGAAGGAGGAGAAGGTGCTGAAGCGGCCGTGCTGGCGCCCGCAACGGTAGATCACGTAGCGGCCGCTGCGCACCACATCAAACCCTTTTTCCAGCGGCTTCACGCAGCGTGGGCAGGCCATGGAGTCGCTCAGGGGCTGGTGATGGTCAATGCGGTGCTCGTGCAGCAGGCGGAACAATTCGACCACCGACGCGGGGGTGAGCTTGAGGTTTTCGTGCCGGTCAAACCACAGGCCTTGGCAGGCAAAACAGATGTCCAGCTCCAGCGCCCCTCCCAGGTTGCTGGCGAACTGGTGTACTTCCATCGGCTGGCGGCAAGACGGGCAGGACGGTGCGGATGTCATGGGTGGTCGATAAAAAAGGCCGGCGGCTCAGCGGTGGCCGGTGCCGCAGATGCTAACCGCCCTGCCCGGCCATCGGCAGCCAGCGCGGGCACGGTGGCCAGGGACCGGTCGGCATCAAAATCAGGGTAAACCCGCATTTCGGCATGCTCGCTTGCTACGATCAGCGTCTTTGCAGACAGTGGGCAGTGCAATGAGGCACCCCGCGCACCGGGCGCAGCCGTTTCTCCGCACCTGTTTGCCGATCCCCCCACGGAGCACGTTCATGACTTTGGCCGATCGGGTGTTGTACCCGGACTTTCTATCCCGCACCATGTCCGCCGATGAAGCGGCCGCCCTGATCCCCGCCGGTGCCCATGTGGGCATGAGCGGCTTTACCGGCGCGGGCTACCCCAAGGCGGTGCCGGGCGCGCTGGCCCGCCGCATCGAGAGCCTGAACGCGCAGGGCCATGGCTTCAAGATCGGCCTGTGGACCGGGGCGTCCACCGCCCCCGAGCTGGACGGCGCGCTGGCCCAGGTGGACGGCATCGAGATGCGCCTGCCCTACCAGTCCGACCCCACGGTGCGCCGCCAGATCAATGCGGGGCAGATGCAGTATGTGGACATCCACCTGTCGCACGTGGCGCAGTTCGTGTGGTTTGGCTTCCTGGGCAAGCTCGACGTGGCGGTGGTCGAGGTGGCGGGCGTGTTGCCCGACGGGCGGCTGATCCCCTCGTCGTCGGTGGGCAACAACAAGACCTGGCTGGACCAGGCCGACAAGGTGATCCTGGAAGTGAATGCCTGGCACCACCCGCAGCTCGAAGGCATGCACGACATCTACTACGGCACCGACGTGCCGCCACACCGCAAGCCCATCCCCATGACGCGGCCCGACGAGCGCATTGGCGAGCCCTACCTGCGCTGCGACCCGTCCAAGGTGATCGCCGTGGTGGTAACCAACCAGCCCGACCGCAACTCGGTCTACGCCGCACCCGACGACACCTCGAACCGCATCGCGGGCCACATCATCGAGTTCCTGCAGCACGAGGTGAAGAAGGGCCGCCTGCCCAAGGACCTGCTGCCACTGCAGTCGGGCGTGGGCAACATCGCCAACGCGGTGCTGGCGGGGTTGAACCACGGGCCGTTCGAGAACCTCACGGCCTACACCGAGGTGCTGCAGGACGGCATGCTGGACATGCTGCGCTCGGGCACACTGGCCAGCGCCTCGGCCACCGCCCTGTCGTTGAGCCCGGCGGCGATGCAGGATTTCAACGAGCGCATCGACTTCTACAAGCAGCGCATCGTGCTGCGCCCGCAGGAGATCAGCAACCACCCCGAGTTGATCCGCCGCATGGGCCTGATCGCGATGAACGGCATGATCGAGGCCGACATCTACGGCAACGTGAACTCCACCCACATCATGGGCTCGGCCATCATGAACGGCATCGGCGGCTCGGGCGACTTTGCGCGCAACGCCTACCTGTCGATCTTCATGACACCGTCGCTGGCCAAGAACGGCAGCATCTCGTGCATCGTGCCCATGGCCTCGCACGTGGACCACACCGAGCACGACGTGCAGATCCTCGTCACCGAACAGGGCCTGGCCGACCTGCGCGGCCACTCGCCCACGCAGCGGGCCGAGCTCATCATCGACCGCTGCGCCCACCCGGACTTCCGCCCTGCCCTGCACGACTACGTGGCCCGCGCCAAGCGGGGCGCCCTGGGCCAGCACACACCCCACCTGCTGGACGAGGCGCTGTCGTGGCACCAGCGGTATGTGGAGACCGGCAACATGCGGCAAGCCCCTTCCACCTGAACACCGGGCACCCGCACCGAGGGCGCGCCGATTCCCTGGCCCGGGACAGGGACTACAGCGGGTTGCCACAGATCTCCGGCTAAAATAAGGGTTAACCCTAGGTCGCTCGACCCCTTCACCCCCCAGTTTTCCCTGCAACACCAGCCCCGCCGGGGCTGGTTGTGTTTTTTTGTCTGCGAGTTTTCCTCACCATGCAACGCCGTCAGTTCACCCAATCCCTTGTCGCCGCCAGCACCGGCCTGCTGCTTGCCACGTCGTCGCGCGCCGTGGGCGTGCAAGACCCCATGGACGCCAAGAGCGTGACCATCGGCTGCTCCATCGGACTGACCGGCGCGCTCGCCAGCCTGGGCAAGGAGCTCAAGCAGGGGCTGGATGCGGGCATCGCCCACGCCAATGCACGCAACATCCATGGCCGCGAGATCAAGCTGCTGGCGCTGGACGACGGCTACGACGCCGCCCGCTCCGAAGACAACGCGCGCAAGCTGATTGCCGACGCCAACGTGGTCTCGCTGATCTCGTGCATGGGCACGGCCAACAACCAGCGCATCCTGCCGCTGGTGGACGAAGCGCAGATCCCTTACGTGGCACCACAAAGCGGTGCCACCTCGCTGCGCAAGGCCGAGTACCGCTCGGTGTTCCACGTGCGCGCCAGCTACACCGACGAAGCCCAGCGCCTGGCGCAAAAGCTGGTGTCCATGGGCATCACCGACCTGGCCATCGTGTACCAGGACACAGCGTTTGGCCGCGAGTTTCTGGCCGACGTGAACAAAGCCATGGCAGCGGCCAAGCAGCCCACGCCCAAGGCTTTCAAGCTTGACGCCCAGGGCGCGCAGGTGGCCGACGTGGTGGGCAAGGCCGTGGCCGCCAAGCCCAATGCCGTGCTGCTGGGCACGGCAGGCGACATCACCGCCACGCTGGTCAATGAGTTCAAGAAAGTCTCGCCCAGCACGCCGCTGGCCGCTACCAGCGTGGCCCTGTCGGGCGACAACCTGCGCCAACTGGGTGGCAAGGCATCGGGCATTGCGCTGTCGATGGTGCTGCCCGACGCAGGCCGCACCAGCGTGGCCGTGGTGCGCGACTACCAGAAAGCCATGCGGGCGCTGGGGTTCCAGGAATTCTCGGCCCGCAGCTTTGAAGGCTATGTGAATGCCCGCGTGCTGACCGAGGGCCTGGACCGCGCGGGCCGAGACCTGACACGCGCCAAGCTGCGCACCGCGCTGGCCGGCATCCGCAGCAACGACCTGGGTGGCCTGTCCATCGACTATGCCGGCGGCGCACCCTATGTGGGCTCGCGCTTCCTGGACCTGGGCGTGATGGGTGCCAACGGCAAACTCGTCGGGTAACCTCCTGAGGCGCCCCCAAGGGGGAGGCCTCAGGCGACCTGGCGAAGCCAGTTCCACGGTGGCGCTGGGCCGGACGGCGTCGATAACAGCGGCGCAGACGCTATGGGCACAATGGGTGGTTTCTTCCCACTGCTGACCGAAGCCACCATGCCCATCTGGAAAAAGCCTGTCGACCTGGCTCGACTCAACGCCGACCACCACAACACCGCTGCCTCTCACCTGGGCATCGAGATCATCGAGCTGGGTGACGACTTTCTGCGCGGCCGCGTGCCGGTGGACCAGCGCACCAAACAACCGTTCGGGCTGCTGCATGGCGGCGTGAGCGTGGTGCTGGCCGAGTCGCTGGGCTCGGTGGGCGCCTACTACGCCAGCCCCGAGGGGCACAACGCCGTGGGCCTGGACATCAACGCCAACCACCTGCGCTCTGCCACCAGCGGCTGGGTAACGGCCACTGCGCGGCCCATCCACATCGGGCGCACCACGCATGTGTGGCACATCGACATGGTCAACGAGGCAGGCGAGTTGACCTGCGTGTCGCGGCTGACCATGGCGATCCTCGCACCGAGGTAGGGTGCATCCCCCTGAGGCGCTGCGCGCCTTCCCCCTTCTCTTGAATCGCTGCGCGATTCGGGAAGGGGGACGCAGCCCTCTCTGCGGGGCGGCCCTTGCTCGGTTGCCCTGGCTTGGGCAGCGCCAGTTGCAAAGGCAAGGGTCAGATTACTAGCAAAATCACCCTCTAGCGCTTACTGGACAAGCGCAATCAGCTATCTATTCAGTAGCATTTTGCTGCGCCAGGCGCTCGCTTTTCCAGTACACGTCATCGCCGCCATCCATGCGGTTGAGCACGCGGGCCAGCACGAACATCAGGTCGGACAGGCGATTGAGGTATTGCCGGGGCGCGTCATGGATGGGTTCCGCATTGCCCAGCGCCACCACCACACGCTCTGCGCGGCGCGCCACGGTGCGGCAGACATGGGCCTGCGCCGCGGCGCGGGTGCCCGCGGGCAGGATGAATTCCTGCAGGCGCGGCAACGCGGCGTTGTGGTGGGCCAGGGCTTCGTCCAGTGCCAGCACCGCTTCCGGCTTGAGCAGTTCAAATCCGGGGATCGACAGCTCGCCCCCCAGGTTGAACAGCTGGTGCTGCACCTCGACGAGCAGGTTGCGCACATCGTCCGGCAAGCGCTCGCACAGCAGCAGGCCGATGTGGGAATTGAGTTCATCCACATCCCCGAGGGCGTGGATGCGCAGGTTGTCTTTGGAGACCCGTTCGTTGTTGCCCAGGCCGGTGGTGCCGGCGTCGCCGGTGCGCGTGGCGATCTGTGTGAGTCGGTTGCCCATGGGTGCCTTGGTCGGTGGAGAGTGCGGGGAGGGAGCGCTGCGAACAAGGGCAGCTTCCCTGATTTTCCGCTACCACGCGGCGGCCGTCCCACCGTCGGCGCACGGACCCTCGCTTGCCCATGAAAAAACCCCTTGCACCCGCGATGCAAGGGGCGCTGCTGCGCCATGGCGCAGTGGAAGGGTCCCTCAGTTGCCTGGCGCTGCGTCAGTGAGTGGCCGTCGTGCGGTTGAGCTTGTCGACGTCTGCAGTGGAGACACCTGCGTTGGAAGGCTTCATGTTGTTCCACGCATTGGCGTGGTAGGTGTCCCATTCCTGGCGCGACACGGTGCCATCGCCGTTGGAATCCATCAGGCGTGCATTGGTGCGTGTGTCTGCCTTGGCTGCAGCCTTGCCACCGGAAGCACTGGGGTTGATTTCGGCCACCGGGGCACCACGGCCATCGCCCTTGGCGGGGTCGGCGGGCGCGGCCGTGCTCTGGCTGGCACGCTGGTCGACCTTGTTTTGGGCATTGCTCGCAGCAGCGCCACCAGAAGCTGAAGGGCTCACTTCAGAGGGCGGGCGCGCTGTGTTGCCAGCCGGCGCCTGGGCGAGGGCGGCAGTGCAGGCCAGGGCAACGAGGGCGGCAACAACGGTTTGCTTTTTCATGGAAGGCTCCTTGGGATAAACAATGAACAACATCCATCCAGCGGAGGATGCAGAAGGCCATTGTTTTGAGGGAAGCAACCCGGGCCGTGTAGGACATGCCCCGGCATGCCAGTCATCCAGCAAGCCCCATCAGCGGCCACAACTTTTTGGTACATCGGCGCAAGGTTGCGACACAAAAGGGCTGCGGGTGGTTACACCACGCTGGCAAATGTTGGCCCGGGCAACAGCAGGCAAGAGTGCTGGCCTTAGCAGGCGTGCTGCGGTGCAATGAAACCCTGTTCAACTTCGAAGGAGCTTAGCTTCCATGAAAGCACTGCAACGACGCACCTATTCGTTCGACACGCGCAGCGTGATGCTTTTCGCCGCCATCTCCCTGGGCGGTGCGGGCGCATTGCAAGCACAGACCACTTCGGCTTCGCCCCAGCCCGCCCCCGCCAGCAGGACAGCGCCCCAGGCGGACTCCAAATATTCGTATGGCCCTGGCACCGGCAACCCTTCCATGGCGGCCACCACGGCATTCAACCGCGCCGACGCCGACAAGGATGGCAAGCTGACCGAGAAGGAAGCAGCCCAGCTGCCCGCCATCAGCCAGCGTTTCAAGGAACTGGATGTCGACCAGAGCGGATCGCTGTCGCCCGCAGAATTCGAGAAGGGTCTGCTGTCCTGAGCATTTTGAGTGGGGACCCCTGGCCTGGCATTGGTGCCAGCCTTTGGGTGACCTCTGTGGTGTAGCGGGCCATTGGGGCCTGCGAGCCCGCCTGCCCTGGAGCTTTCCAGTCCGCAGGCGGGCTTTTGAACGTTGAACGCGCAGGGCTCCGTTTTCAGTCGTGCAGCGACGACAGAAACTGCTGCAGCTCCGCCGTTTGGGGATTGCCAAACAGTTCGGCCGGCGTACCGGTTTCATGCACGCGGCCCTGGTGCATGAAGATCACGCGGTCGCTCACCTTCCGGGCGAAGGCCATTTCGTGTGTGACCATCATCAGCGTCATGCCTTCGAGGGCCAGGGACTCCACCACGCGCAGCACCTCACCCACCAGCTCAGGGTCCAGCGCCGAGGTAATCTCATCGCACAGCAGCACCTGGGGCTCCATGGCCAGGGCGCGCGCTATGGCCACGCGCTGCTGTTGCCCACCTGAAAGCTGGTCGGGCATGGCGTCAAACTTTTCTGCCAGGCCCACGCGGTCGAGCAGCTTGCGCGCCTGCGCTGCGGCCGTGGCGGCATCGCGGGACTTCACCAGCGTGGGGGCCAGCATGATGTTGCGGCCCACCGAAAGGTGCGGAAACAGGTTGAAGCTCTGAAAAATCATGCCCACCTGCTGGCGCAGCTCACGCATGGCCGTGGGGCTGTCGTGCATGAGCTTTTTGCCGTTGACGCTGAGGGCGCCCTCCTGAAAAACCTCCAGCCCGTTCACGCAGCGCAGCAGCGTGCTCTTGCCCGAGCCGCTTTTGCCGATGATGGCGATCACCTCGCCCTTTTGCACCTTGAGGTCGATGCCCTTGAGCACCTCGTTCGTGCCATAGGACTTGCGCAGGGCCGTGATGTCTACGATGGGCGGTGCGCCCACCACGATGCCGTCGTGGGCAGGAGCCGGGGTTGTATCAACTGCGGTTGCCATGGAGTTTCCTTTCAAGGGACTGCGCCACCAGACTCACCGGGAAGCACAAAACAAAGTACAGCAGGGCCACGCAGGCGTAGACCAGAAAGGGCTGGTAGGTGGCGTTGGAGATCATGCTGCCGGCCTTGGTCAGCTCGACAAAACCGATCACCGACGCCAGCGCCGTGCCCTTGATCACCTGCACCAGAAAGCCCACCGTGGGCGGCACCGCAATGCGCAGCGCCTGGGGCAGCACCACGTGGCGCAGTTGCTCGCCGAAGTTGAGCGCCAGACTCTGCGCGGCCTCCCACTGGCCCTTGGGAATGGACGCTACGCAGCCGCGCCAGATCTCGGTGAGGTAGGCGCTGGTGTAGAGCGTGAGCGCAAACGCCGCAGCCGTCCACGGCGATGTCTTGATGCCAAAGAGCGCAATGCCGAAGTACGCGAGGAACAGCTGCATGAGCAGCGGCGTGCCCTGGAACACCTGCACATAGGCACCGATGAGCCGCTCGGTGCCGCGCACCTTGGACAGGCGCAGCACCAGCAGCAGCAAGCCCACCAGACCGCCGCCGATGAAAGCAATGAGCGAGAGACTGACCGTCCAGCGCGCCGCCATCAGCAGGTTGCGGAGGATGTCCCACAGAGAAAAGTCAACCATGGCGATTTACCTCCCCACCAGAAAACGCGCCCCCACCCACATCAGCAGGCGGCGGGTCAGCATCGACAGCGCCAGGTACACCAGCGTGGCCAGGATGAAAGCCTCGAACGCACGGAAGGTGTTGCTGGAGATCAGGTTGGCGGCGTAGCTCAGCTCGGGCGTGGAGATCTGGCCACACACGGCCGAGCCCAGCATCACGATGATGATCTGGCTCACCATCGCAGGCCACACCTTGAGCAGCGCGGGTGGCAGCACCACGCGCCGGAAGGTCTGGCCCGGCGTGAGTGCCAGGCTCTGCGCGGCCTCGATCTGGCCACGGGGCGTAGCCTCGATGCCGGCGCGGATGATCTCGGCTGAATACGCGCCCAGGTTGATCACCATGGCCAGCACGGAGGCCACCTCGGGCGAAAGCTTGAGCCCCAGCGCCGGCAGGCCGAAGAACAGGAAGAACAGCTGCACGATGAAGGGTGTGTTGCGCACCAGCTCCACATACGCGGCCACGGCCCAGCGCAGCGGCAGCGCACGCGGCCCCAGGTTGCGGGCGCGCGCCCAGGCACAGGCTGTGCCCAGCAGCAGTCCGAGCACGGTGCCCACGATGGTGAGCCCAATGGTCCAGACCACGCCGCGCACCAGCAACGGCCAGGAGGACAGCACGGCAGAAAAATCAAGCGCAATCAGCATGGTGCGGATGCCCCGTGGCGCTTGTCGCGCCACGGGCCTGTTCGGTTCGTTCAGCGAAGGGCGAAGAAGGCGATCACAGGGGCAGATCGCCTGCCGGGCGGCCGAGCCACTTGCTGGACATCTTGTCGATGTCGCCGGCCTTGCGGGCTTCGGCAATGATTTCGTTCACCTTGAGGCGCAGCTTGTCCTCGCCCTTGGCCACGCCAATGAAGTTGGGGCTGTCCTTGAGCAGCAGCTTGTATTCAGTCTGCAGGTTGGGGTTCTTGACCATGATGGTGCCGGCCGTGGAGGCACTGGTGGCAATGGCCTGCGTCTGGCCCGACACGAAGGCCGAGATGCTGGCCGCGTGGTCTTCAAAACGCTTCACGTCCACGCCCGCGGGCGCGACCTTGGCCAGTTCCTGGTCCTCCATGGCGCCGCGTGTCACGGCCACCGACTTGCCCGTGAGGTCGGCAAAACTCTTGATGTTCAGGCTCTTGCTGGCAAACACGGCCTGGAAGAACGGCGCGTAGGCCGCAGTGAAGTCGATGACCTTCTCGCGCTCGGGGTTCTTGCCCAGCGTGGAGATCACGAGGTCGGCCTTCTGCGTCTGCAGGTAGGGGATGCGGTTGGCGCTGGTCACGGGGATCAGCTCGACTTTCACGCCCAGCTTGGTGGCGATGTAGTTGGCCATCTCGACATCCAGGCCCTGGGGCTTGAGGTCGGTGCCGACAAAGCCGTAGGGCGGATAGTCGGTGGGGATGGCGATCTTGATTTCCTTGGCCTTGAGGATGTTGTCCAGCGCGTTCTGCGCGTGGGCGGCAGGGGCCATCAGCGCGGCCGACAGGCCCGTGGCGGCGAGCACGCCCAGTGTCAGGCGGCGGGTCGAGGAAACAAAGGCACGGGGGGCGGTCATAGCAGGGCTCCTAGGTAGGTGGATGCGTCGGCGGGTGCTGCGTCCTGGTCGGACGCTTTCGGGGTAGAACTCTTGGACGCAGCGCGGGGCTTGCGTTGCCGGGGCTGCGCGGTGGTGTCCGCTGCGGCGGTGCTCTTGCGCACCGGGGCCAGCGCATCGCGCAGCCCGGCCAGCGGGTCGGTGCTGGCCTGCAGGCGCAGCGCGGATTGCACCGAGCCGATGTGCTCGGACATGAGCGCCTCGGCATGGGCGATGTCGCCCGCCTCCAGCGCCTCGACGATGCGCACGTGGTCGGCGCAAGACTGCGCTGCGTCGTGCGACGACTGATAGAGCATGGCGATCAGCGTGGTGCGCGCCGTGAAGTCGCGCAGCGTGTCCGCCAGCAGCGAATTGCCCAAGCATTCGGCCAGGCACACATGGAAGTCGCCGAGCAGGAAGCTGCGCACGCCCACGTCGCTGCCTGCGAGCGCCGCCTTCTCGCGCTGCAGGTGGGCTTTGAGCTGGCGCACGGCGCCTTTGTCCACCGTCTTGAGCTGGTGCAGCAGCCCGAGCTCGATCACGCGGCGGGCCTCGAAGGCCTCACGGGCCTCGTCTTCAGAAGGCTCGATCACATACCAGCCACGACGCGCGCTCACGGTGACGATGCCACGCGTGGACAGCCGCGTGAGCGCCTCGCGCACGATGGTGCGGCTGCAGTCGAACAGCATCGCCAGTTGCTGCTCGCCCAGGCGGGAGCCGGGCGCGAGCTTTTGCGCCATCACGGCTTCGATGATGCGGTTGCTGATCTCGGTGGCGGTGGTCATTGCCGTCCATCGATTGCAGGTTCCGTGCCAACTGGTATACAAGATGGATGCACCAGTGTGGCGCACCACCCTGTAGCGGCCTCCGTCAGGATCAGCGGACTTCAGTCTCCCTGGTCAAAGGATGCCCTGCCACAGCTTGAATCTCACAGGTTCGCTATGGATTTCGCAGCGCGATGCGGTGTTGAAATGTTGCACCCAGGGTGTGTCGCCGCCATACCGCGCCCAACCGGGGTCGCCCTGGCGTGCAAAACTCGCCCAGCTTTGGTGCATGGCCTGCGCCAAATTGGCAGGCGGTGCGACCCCTGTGAACTCTTGCCCCTGCGTGGTGTGGAGGTTGCCAAACACAAACGGCAACTCGACCGCATGCGCCGCGCCCAATCGCCCCTGCCACTGGGGAGACGCCCAGCCAAACTCATAGCGGTGGGCGCTTTGGGCCCATTCGCTGGCCAGCGCCGCGATGCGCTGTGCGGGCACGCGGTAGTAGAAATCAGACTGCAAGGCCGACAGCAGCTCGCCCGGTGTCTGCTGGGCCGGCGGCAGCAGCGCCCGACAGGCGCGAACCGCCTCCGTGGACAAGCCAGCATCCTGCGCAAAAGCCAGCGCCTGGGCCTCGGTCACGCGGTCGATGGCACCGCCGGGCACGTGGTACAGGCGCATCTCGTCCACATTGCTGCCCACCAGCACCTGCAGGTCCGGTGGTTGGGCCATCCATTGCTGGCGTATCGCCTGCAGCGGCGGCGCAGCCAGCACTTGCCCATCCACCACAGGGCGGAGCGGAAAGAAGTTGCGGCCCCCGATGCCATGCCGAACCCGCAGCGAAGGATCGGCTGCCAGCCTGTGGACGGCATGAAGCACCGAGCCGATGGGGGCCGAGGCCATTGCGGTGCGGCTCGACGCCACGCCCACCAATGAAGCCACTGCGCGGCGTATGGTGGCGGCTTCGTCCAGCGTTTGGCAGGCCACGCTCGGGCTTTGCAGGATGACCCTCTGGAACAAGCCGCGCGAAGCTGGCATGCCCAGCAGGCACGCCAGCGCACCCGCGCCCGCCGACTGGCCGAATACCGTGACCTGCGCCGGGTCGCCACCCCAAGCGTGGATATGGTCCTGCACCCATTGCAGCGCAGCGATCTGGTCCAGCAAACCCCGGTTGGCGGGGGCACCGTCGTCCTCGCCCTCGAAGTGCATGAACCCATCCATGCCCAGCCGGTACTGCAGCGACACAAAAACCAACCCTTGCCGGGCGAACGAAGCGCCATCGTACAGCGGCTCGCTCGCCGACCCGCGAAAGAAGCCGCCGCCGTGCACCCACACCAACACCGGCAGGCCCGCACCCGACTTCGAAGGCGGCGCCCACACGTTGACGGCCAGACAGTCCTCGCCACCCAACATGGGCGCATCGGCCCTTGCGGTGCGGGCCAGTTGGGGGGCCACCGGGGCAAACGTGCAAGCATCGCGCACCCCAGACCACGGCAGCACGGGCACCGGCGCCGCAAAACGCAGGGGCCCGGCCGGGGCCAGCGCATAGGGCACACCCCGAAACACACGCGCACCCGCATCCCACACACCACGCAGGCGCCCGCCGTGGGGCAGCGTGGCGAGCGGGGCCTCTGCGGACCCGTTCATTCCGTGGCCAGGCCCAGCTTGTCGATCAGGGGGCGCCACACCGCCGCATCGCGCGAGGCCCAGGTGCGCACGTCGCCCGGCGCAGAGGCGGTAAGCGTGACGTTCATGGCCTCCAGCCGCGATTTGTACTGCGCATCGCCCCGGCACTTCTCCGTGACGGCGTTGAGCCTGGTCAGCAGCTCGGGTGGCGTGCCGGCCTTGGCCACCACCGCAATCCACGCGGGCCGCGCCAGGTCGGCAGCAGAGGGCAACGCCTCGGCAATGGTGGGCACATCCGGCAGCAGCGGCGAGCGCTGCGCGCCAAACAGCGCCAGCGGCACCAGCTTGCCCGCCTTGACCTGGGCTGCGGCCGTGCCAATGACCAGGGTCATCGCATGGATCTGCTGCCCCATCAGCGCCGTGAGGCCCGCGCCTTCGCCCACAAAGGGCACATGGGTGCCAGCCACGCCCAGGCGCTCGATGAGCGCTGAAGTCAGCAGGTGCGCAGGGCTGCCCTTGCCCGGCGACCCAAAGTTGACGCCACCCGGCGTGGCGCGCGCGAGTTTTTGCAGATCGGCCAGGCTGGCGATGCCCTGCCCCGCAGGCACGGCCAGCACCAACGGCGACGTGCCCAGCACGGCCACCCCATCGAAGTCGCGCAGCGGGTCGTACGGCGGCTGCTTGTACACATACGGCGTGATCGTCATCTGCGACATGCCGATGCTCAGCAGGTTGTAGCCATCGGCGGGCTGGCCCTTGAGATAGTTGATGGCCAGGACGCCGTTGGCCCCCGGCTTGTTTTGCACCACCACCGCCTGGCCCAATTCACGTGCGGCGCAGTCGGCCCACACGCGGGTCATGGCGTCCGAGCCACTGCCAGGCGGCTGCTGCGCGATGAGCTGGATCGGCTTGGCAGGGTAGGCGCCCGGCTGGGCCAGTGCGGCGCCTGCCAACAGCACGAGGGCGGCCAGCAGCGGGATGTGCGGTGCGCGGGGGAAGGAAAAGGCCATGGTGTTTTGTCTCCTGGGGTTTTTTGGTGGCAATGGGACGGCGTTGCGCAGGGGCGCGCCGATGCGGCGGGAGCCAGGGCCTAGCGGCGGCGCGCTTGCGCCTTGGCGGATGCGGCGCTGGAGGCTGCAGCTTCGCAGCGGGTGGCGATCAGGTCGGCCAGGCAGGCCAGCTGGGCCTGTTGTGCAGCGTCCGGCGTGCTCTGCTGCGCAGGTGCAAAAAGCTGCAACATCCCCAGCCCGCGCAGCGACGACAGCACCAGGCCCAGCAGGCCATCGCGATTGGCATCGGTGGCCAGTTCGGGAAAGGCCGTGAAGAACCCGTCGCGCATGCGCGCCTGCACGCTCTGGCGCAACTCGGCAATGTGGCCCAGCACCTCCGGCTGGTTGCGGCAGCCCAGATAGATGTTCCACGCCACGATGAAGCGCGGCTGCGCATAGACCAGGCCCCAGACGGCCTGCACGAAACGGGTGGCCCTCTCGCGGGACGCGAGTGCGCTGTCGGGCCAGAGCGCGCCCGACAACACGCTGGACTCGATCAGCTCGCTGAGCACATTCATCATCAGCACCGCCTTGGACGTGAAGTGGTGCTGCACCGCTCCTGACGTCATGCCTGCGGACTTGGCCAGCTCATGGATGGACATCTCCTCCAGGCTGCGGTTCTGGATCACATCGATGGCCGTGGCGATCAGGTGCTGGCGGGTGGCAGCGCTGCGCTCGGCATGCGTGCGGCGCACCCCGGCCTTGGGGGAAACACGGTGGTTCATGGCATCGTCACAATATACATTTCAAACGTAATGTATTTAAGCAAACATCCGCGAACAAGCCCGTGAATACCCGAACCACGGCGCCCAATGCCAGCACGCCTTGCGCACCCGCGGGGTACGGCCTAGCTTGCACCTGCCTGACCACGCCCATGGCGCCACGCAAAGGCCGGTGGTATTCTTTTTGACCACCCTGGAGACAACCCATGAACGCCCCCACCACCACAGCCCACCTCCTGCCTGAAATCAACCTGCGCGAAGTGCCCCAGGCCCTCATCGAAGCGCTGCAGACCCGCTTTGGTGCGCGGTGTTCGCTGGCCCAGGCCGTGCGCGAGCAGCATGGCCGGGACGAGGGCTCTTTCCAAGCGCCACCTCCCTCGGCAGTGGTGTTTGCCGAGAGCACCCAGGACGTGGCCGACGCCGTGAAGCTGGCCAGCCAGTACGAGGTGCCTGTGATTCCCTACGGCGCGGGTTCGTCGCTCGAGGGCCACCTGCTGGCCGTGCAGGGCGGCATCAGCATTGACGTGAGCCGCATGAACCAGGTGTTGAGCATCAATGCCGAAGACCTCACCGTGACCGTGCAGCCCGGCATCACGCGCAAGGCATTGAACGATGCCATCAAGGACACCGGCCTGTTCTTTCCCATCGACCCCGGCGCCGACGCCAGCATTGGCGGCATGAGCGCCACGCGCGCCAGCGGCACCAACGCCGTGCGCTACGGCACCATGCGCGAGAACGTGCTGGCGCTGCAAGTGGTCACCGCCAGCGGCGAAGTCATCCACACCGGCACCCGCGCCAAAAAGAGCAGCGCGGGCTACGACCTCACCCGCCTGATGGTGGGCAGCGAAGGCACGCTGGGCATCATGACCGAGATCACCGTGCGCCTGTACCCCCTGCCCGAGGCCGTGAGCGCCGCGATCTGCTCGTTCCCGAGCATCGAGGCCGCGGTGCACACCGTGATCCAGACCATCCAGCTGGGTGTACCCATCGCCCGCGTGGAGCTCATCGACCACCACACGGTGCGCATGGTCAACGCGCACAGCAAGCTCACCCTGCGCGAGGAACCCATGCTGCTCATGGAATTCCACGGCTCGCCATCGAGCGTGAAGGAACAGGCAGAGACCGTGCAAGACATCGCCACCGAGTTTGGCGGCAATGCCTTCGAATGGGCCAGCACGCCCGAAGAGCGCACCCGTCTGTGGACCGCGCGGCACAACGCCTACTTTGCCGCCGTGCAAAGCCGCCCCGGCTGCCGCGCCATCAGCACCGACACCTGCGTGCCCATCAGCCGCCTGGCCGACTGCCTGCTCGACTCGGTACAAGAAGCCGAGGACAGCGGCATCCCTTACTTCCTGGTGGGCCATGTGGGCGACGGCAACTTCCACTTTGGCTACCTGCTCGACCCCAACATCCCGGAAGAACGCGTGACCGCGGAAGACCTGAACCACAAGCTGGTGGCCCGCGCGCTGAGCATGGGCGGCACCTGCACGGGCGAGCACGGCGTGGGCTTGCACAAGATGGGCTTCCTGCTCGATGAAACCGGGGCTGGCGCGGTGGACATGATGCGCGCCATCAAGCGGGCGCTGGACCCGAAGAACATCCTGAATCCGGGGAAAATTTTTGCGCTGTGAGCGAGGTGCTGCGGCGCGCTGTTTGCTCATGTGCCTGCAAGCTTCTTCGCAGTCACAGCCCATTGATACAGCGTGGATTTGAAGCTTTTTTGGCCTCTGGCGCTTGTCTACTATGCGCCATAAGCTCTTATTTTTATAGCAATTGTTGGCGTTGCGCTTTCATCGTACCGCCCGCCTTCTCACATGACCCACCAAGCCCCAGCTGAACAAATACCTCCCGAAATAGCCCGCTATCTCCAAGGCCCGGCGTCCGAAGCAAAGCAGTTCGACTTCCTCATAGGCGACTGGAACGTCGAGGCGTCCCGATACAAGGAGGATGGCACTCCTGCGTTCAACTACCGGGCTTTGTGGAGTGCAAAGCCACTGAATGAGGGTCGGATGATCATGGACGACTTCCAGGCGCTGGGTCCGACGGGTGTGCCTGTGTCCTCATTCGTCACTCTGCGCACGTATTCTGAGATCACCAGGCGTTGGGAGATCGTTGGCCTTCAAGCGCTTCAACCGGCCGTGCCGACCGAGTGGCATGGGACCTCCAAGGACGGTGAAATGCTCCTCGACGCCATCGCCACCCTGCCGAACGGCCACCGTGTACACACGAAAATTCGCTTCTTCGAGATTGCGCCTGACTCCTTTGCCTGGGAGAGCTCCATGACCGTTGATCAGGGCAATACATGGCGCAAAACGGCGTCCCTCAAGGCGACGCGCAAGACCTGAGGCCGAGGATGTTGATCGAGGGGCGTCTTCCAGCCACCCTCCAGCTCAAGCGCTAGAGCCATTGATTCTTCGTGTCTTCCCTGCGGGAGTGATGTGTCTGACGCTCGGCCTTCGCGCGCAGGGCGGCTCGGGGATTTCCGGCGCTTCGTTCCTAGCAGGCATCTGGAATGCCTGAAGTGTCACGGGGCTCGTGCGCAGCAAACTCATCCCTAAAACAATCGCTAGTCCGGCCATGCTTCTTGTGGTCCGCACTGAGTGGAGCAGGCGGCCCTGTGGCGCTGATCACATTCTTGCGGCGCGCAAGTCTCGGCGTCCCGCGCCTCCTAGAATGAAGCAATGATCAAATACTCTTTCCCCGCTGCGCCGGTGACTTATCGGCCCCCCGCAAACACCCCCGCAGTCCTGGCCGGTGAGTTGATCGAGTACCAGGCATGCCCGTTGTGTGAGAGCAAAGCCTTTCGGCCACTGCGCAGTGCGGACTGTTCCCACCACCCTCGCTACAGCCAAGAACTCTCTCGCACCATGCATTGGAGCCAATGCACGGCGTGCCAGCATGTTTTTCGGAGCGGCTACTACACCGAAGCAGCACTGAATATCGTTTTCCGTGGCACCAATGAATCCCAGGTGGTGGGCTATGACCTGGAACGGCAGCGCTATGTGTCTGCGCAGATGGTCGAGAAGGTGCTGTCCTACCAGACCGGAGGCACGTGGCTGGACGTGGGGTTTGGGAATGCATCACTTCTGTTCACCGCGCAGGAGTACGGCTTCGATCCCGTGGGCCTGGACCTGCGTCCGCAATCGGTGGAAGATTTGCGCAGATGGGGTGTGACAGCCCATTGCCAGGATGTCACGGGGTTCGAGCTGCCGCGCCCCGCCAGTGTGATCAGCATGGCGGATGTGCTGGAGCACATGCCGTTTCCCAAGGTGGGCCTGCATGCCGCCCACCGGCTGTTGCAACCGGGCGGCGTGCTGCTGATCTCCATGCCCAACCTGGGCTCCTTTGTCTGGAAAGCACTGGATGCCAACAATGCGAACCCGTACTGGGGTGAGATTGAGCACTATCACAACTTTGACCGTGATCGCCTGTACGCATTGCTGGCCGAATGTGGCTTCAGGCCCGTGCGCTATGGCATCAGCCAACGCTACCGCGTGTGCATGGAAGTGATTGCCGTGAAAGTCCAGGCAGACGGGGCACACGACGCACCACAACAGTTGCCATGATCCACGGAAGTCCTGGCTAAAGATCAAGGCCTGCGGTGCGGTAACGTGCCTCTCCCAGGGCCTTGGCCTGCACCACCTTGGCGGGTGGTGGGCAGCGCCCAGAGGCCTCCTCAGGGTCACCACGTTGGACAACTTTCTGGCAGTGGTATGGGGCTCTCCACACTGCACCCTGTCAGAAATCGCATGTTGTCTCGCTGAAACCTCCAAGCTTCAAAAGCCCATGCAGAACGTCAGCCCCACGGAACACCCACTTCAGGTCGCCCTCGTCGCCGAACACCAGCATGCATCGCTGGTGGACCTGCTGTGCGAACTGCACGCCTTCTACAACGAAGGCGCCACGCCCGCTCGGCAGGTGGTGATGGAGCATCTCCGCCAGAACCTCCTGGCGCCCGGCTCCGCCCAGCGTTTGCTGGTGGCTTCGCGCGGCGACGGCGTTGTGGTGGGCCTGGCGGCGTTCTCGCTGGTGTATTCGTTGGTCGAATTTGCGGAGGACCAGCGCCGGCATTGCCAGCTCAAAGAGCTGTATGTGAGTTCGGCCGAGAGAAGCCAAGGGGCTGGCCGGGCGCTCATGTCCGGGCTCGCCCGATATGCCTTTGACCACGGCTGCCTCCGAATCGACTGGCCTGTGAAAGCTTCAAACGCCAGGGGAATCCTGTTCTACGAAAGCCTGGGTGCCGAGCAGGTGGCCGAACGGCTCAGCTACCGGCTGACGGAGCCCGCACTCGGCCGGCTGGCCCAGGACAGCGGATGTGCCGGTGTACAACCCGCATCGAACTGAAAACCGGAGACCTGCAACTTGTTTCGATCTTTTGTCCTCTTGCTCTCCCTGCTGGGCAGCGCCGCCTTCGGCGGGTTGCTGCTGGTATCGCTGCTGCAACCCACCTGGATTGAACGCGGTGCGCGCGAGCTGATCCGCCAGCACATCGAGCACAAGACCGGCGAGAAGCTCAGAGCCCTGGACGAACGCTTCCTGAGCGCGCAGGCACGGGTCTTCTTGCGCGGCAAGGAACAGGAGATCGACGCCGCGCGCAAAGCGCTGTCTGCGGGATTGCCCGCCCGGGTCGCCACCATTGCGGCCGAAATGGGGATTCCGGCCTGCGAATGCCGCAAACGTCACCAGCAGCGGCTCGAGTTGCAGATCGGCACCGCGCAGCAAATGCAGTCACAGCTCGATGCACTGATCCGCAGCGCCTACATGGACACGGCCGAGAAGCTACTGCGCGAATTGCGCATCTTCAGCGGCGCCAACGCCCTGGCATTCGCCCTGCTGGGCCTGGCTGCATGGCGGCGACCCCACGGCGCAGCTGGGGCATCGCTGGTGCCGGCCACCGCCACACTCCTCGTGGCAACGCTGGCGAGCAGCGCTGTCTACCTCTGGGGCCAGAACTGGCTGCAGACCATCGTGTTCGGCAGCTATGTAGGCTGGGCCCAGCTGGCTTACATCGCGCTGGTGTATGCGTGGCTGTGCGATCTCTTGTTCAACCGGGCGCGCGTCAGCCTGCACCTGTGCCAGGGCAGCCTGAGCGGCGCTGTGTCCCCCTGCTGAAAGCCACCACCCCATGCGCATAGCCCTCGTCTCCGACATTCATGGCAACCTCGCCGCGCTGGAAGCAGTGGCCGCCGACATCCGCCGCCGGGGCGCTGACCAGGTGGTGAACCTGGGCGACAACCTCTCGGGCCCGCTGCTGCCGCGCGAGACAGCGCAGTGGCTGATGGCGTCGGGCTGGCTGTCGCTGGCGGGCAACCACGAGCGCCAGGTGCTGGAACTGCGCCCCGGGCGTGGCGGCCCTTCGGACCAGTACGCGCACGCACAACTCGCCGAGGCGGAGTTCACCTGGCTGCGCACGCTCAAAGCCTGGCATCGCTTCAGCAACGACATCTACCTGTGCCACGGCTCGCCGCGCAGTGACCACGAATACCTGCTGGAAACGCTGGACGGCAGCACACTGCGCCTGGCCACCGCTGCAGAGATATCTGACCGGCTGGGCGGCGAGCATTCACCCGTCATCGCATGCGGCCACACCCACGTGCCCCGCGCAGTGCGGCAGAGTGCAAGCTTGCTGGTCAACCCCGGCAGCGTGGGACTGCAGGCCTACAGCGATGACCACCCCGTGCCCCATGCGGTGCAGACCGGGACACCCGACGCACGCTATGCCTTCATCGAACAGCGCGCAGACGGCTGGCATTGCGAACACATTTGCGTGCCCTATGACTACGCGGCCATGGCGGCGCTGGCCCGGCGACGCGGCCGCCCGGACTGGGAGCACGCGCTGCTCACTGGCTACGCCGCTTAGCCCGCGCGCCCATCAGCCGTGCACTGCCCGCGAATCAGCGGGTGCCTGATCACGGTCATGCATGCCGTAGTCGCGCACCACCGCGGCAACGCGCAGGCGATAGTTGTCGAAGATGCCGGCACGGCCTGCCTGCTGGGTGGCGCGGTGGGTTTCTATCTGGCGCCAGTGCGCCACCGCCTCTTCATCGCTCCAGAACGAAAGCGACAGCAGCTTGCCCGGCTCACTGAGGCTCTCGAACCGTTCGATGGAGATGAACCCGTCGATCTGCTCCAGCAAAGGCCGCAGAGCGGCGGCGGCGCCCAGATAGGCATCCTGCTGGCCCGGCGCGGGCAGTACCTCGAAGATGACGGCCATCATGCGCTGATCTCCAGCGGGTGTGCGGGCAGGTCCAGCGTGCCTTCCACGCCCTGCGTGAACGTGCGCTCCTCGCGCAGGATGAAGCGCTTTTCCTGCGCCATGGCGAAGTTGGCACGGCCTTCGGGGTCGGAGCGCAGGCGGGCGCGGTAGGCCTCGTAGGCAGCCAGCGACTCAAAGCCGATGAGCCCCCAGGCCTCGTAGTTGCTGCCCTCGTGCGGCAGAAAATAGCCGATCAGGTGGCCCCCGCAGCGCGGGATGATCTGGCCCCAGCGGCGCGCGTATTCGGCAAACAGCTCGCGCTGGAAGGGGTCGATGTCGTAGCGGATAAAGCAGGTGATCATGGTGTTCAGACGTCGTTGGTGGACAGGGCTTCACGATAGGCGGTTGACGTCCTTCGATGGTTCGCCCAAGATCGAACCATGAAAGATGGCCCCCACATCGCGCGCATTGCCGCGCTCATTGGCGACAGCGCGCGCGCTGAAGTCCTCACGGCCCTGATGGCCGACCGCGCACTCACGGCCACCGAACTGGCGGCGGTGGCAGGCGTGACCAAGCAGACCATCAGTGCCCACCTGGCCAAGCTGCTCGATGCGGGCCTGCTGACCGTCGAGCACCAGGGCCGCCACCGCTACTTCCGGCTGGCTGATCGCGATGTGGCGCACCTGCTGGAATCGCTCATGAACGTGGCCTTCCGCGCCGGTGCCGTGCGCCTGCGCTCCAGCCCGCGCGAGCCCGCGTTGCGCCGCGCGCGCATGTGCTACGACCACCTGGCTGGCGAAGTGGGCGTGCAGTTCTACGAAGCCCTGGTGCGCCAGGGGCTGCTGCACGCCACGCCCCAGGGTGCAGCGGTGACGCCCGCAGGCGCGCACTGGTTTGCCCAGGTGGACATTGACACCACGGCACTGGCGCAACAGCGGCGCATGCTGTGCCGCCCTTGCCTGGACTGGAGCGAGCGCCGCCACCATCTGGGCGGCGCGCTGGGCACTGCGTTGCTGCAACGCCTGTTCGACGGCGGATGGGCACACCGGGCACAGGGCTCGCGCGTCGTGCACTTCACCGCCAAGGGCGAACTGGCGTTGCGCCAGTGGCTGGCAACCAGCCCAGAGACACCACCATCCACCGCCATTCGCGGCCCCGAACAATGATGAAGACCTTGCTGCTCTTCATCGCCACCGCCCTGGCTGAAATCGTGGGTTGCTACCTGCCCTGGCTGTGGCTCAAACAGGGCAAGCCGATGTGGCTGCTGCTCCCTGCAGCGCTGAGCCTTGCCCTGTTCGCGTGGCTGCTCACGCTGCATGACACCGCAGGCGCGGGGCGCGTGTATGCGGCCTATGGCGGGGTCTATATCGGCGCGGCGCTGGCCTGGTTGTGGGTGGTCGATGGCATTCGGCCCACCGCCTGGGATGCGGCGGGCGTACTGGTGGCGCTGGCGGGCATGGCGATCATCATGCTGCAGCCTGCGCGCTAACGCCCGCGCACTCTGCGTGCCCGCAGTGCTCTGTGCTCACAGCTGGCACGCGCGTCACTGCAACTCCTGGTAACAACCTCCACATTTGCTACACCGGTGTTTTATAAGCAGTGATTTCTCAACTTTCACAAGACTGTCCATGCGCACTTCGACCGAGAAGGTTTCCTCTGCCCTCACTCGCCGCCACTTTGCCCTGTGGATGACGGCCTCTGGTTTGTCAGCCTGCGGCGGTGGCGGGGGAGAGGGCGCCCCCGCGCCAGCCCCACCGCCCGGTCCCGCACCGGGGCCAGCCTCTCTCAGTTTGATGGCGGGCGCATTGGGCGGCTCAGGATTTTTGCCAGGCGTGTTGACCGATGCACGTTTGCCCCCAGTGATGGCCGGGCATGCCTTCAACAGCAAGGGCGATCTTTGGTTCGTTGGCAGGTACGGCCGTGAACAAAAAACAGGAAGGATCACCGCAGAAGGTACGCTGTCGTACTTTGCGTTCAACCAACAGATGCCCGTCACTGTCGGGGTCGTTGATGCGCGAGACCGGTACGTGATCGCCCATGCTGCGTTGGACGATTCCGGCACTGTGGTTTCGTTCTTCGACAATGAAACGCTGGTGACGCTGGCAGGCCAACCCAACGCCACCACCATGCAGGATGGCAAAGGCCCTGCGGCGCAGATCCTCTGGTTCGGGAACCCGCTACTTGCGGGCGATGGGCTGGTGTACTTTCTGGACCGCGATACTGGCGCCGCCAACTACACGCTGCGAACTTTGGCCCCCGATGGAACCGTGGTTTCCTTGCTGCCGGTGCCCATTAACAGCCGCTTGATCGCATCCCCCACTGGGGCAGTGCGCAGGTTTACCGATGATTTTCAGAACAACCGCGTGCAATGGGCGGAACTGGCGAGGACCTCGTCAGGGCAATACTTCTGGGAAGTCCTGCCGAACAACTGGCGAAGTGTGGCCCACGCCGAACCCTTCGCGCCTGTCAAAGGCAGCAACGACATGTACTGGGGCTTTGACGCCGCGTTCAACACGATGGCCCACTACGCGCTGGATGGCACGCGCACGGACGTCTGGCAACTGCCAGGGCAGGTGGATGCGGCGGTGTCCAACCCCCTCACCGGACATTTGGTAGCGCATGCGTGGAGGGGCCCTCTGGACCAATCGTCCCTCGAGAGCCCCGGCGTACTCTTCGTGCTGGACAGGGTGAAAACACCGACCGCTGTGCCGCAGCCCTGGGTCGGACTCGCCGATCAGCGCGGGCACACGGACGGCCAGGGCGATGCAGCACGGTTTGATTTTGAACGCGGTGCCCGCGCCACCTCGGAAGCATCGGGCTCGCTGTATGTGGCAGTAGGGGCTCAGATCCTATTGCCCGGTACGCCGCCGCAGTCGGTCCCTACGCCGCTGCGCACGGTCACACCGGCGGGCCAAGTGTCTTCGATGCCTGTCACCTACCCTTCCAGCTTTCGGCTGTTGTCCAGCGCATATGGCTACCTCGTGACCTACGACCAGGACACCAAGACACTGCTGCGCACACCCAAGGGCGGGGCCGGCACGGCCTGGGAGCCTTGGGCCAAGAGCAGTCTCCTGGACAGCATGAGCCCCGACCTGAGCTTGTCCACGCTGCGGGCCGACACAACCGGCCTGCTTTGGTTTGCCACGCGGGTCCGCCCAATTCCGCTGAGTTGGATGCCCTTCAAAAACTCCGGCGTCTCGCTGATCGGCACCATCAGCGCTGCGGGGCAGGTGCAGGTGGTGGTGGGCGACCCGCAACTCATCCACTCACCCGACAACTACCCCCTGCTGGAGCAACGCCCCTGGCACATGGATGTGACGGACCTCGCCTTCGAGGGTGGCAACTCGCCCGTGTCGTGGGTGCTGTGCAACCGCCCCGTGCTGACCGCAGACCGCAAGGGCGTGCAGTACCACGTGCCCGAACTGGTACGCCTGGAAGGCGCTACGCGCCAGTCCTTTGCCCTGCCCCCGGTAAGTGGAACCGATGCGTATTCGGTGCACTACTACCAGCTCTGCACCCTGCCTGGTCGGCCCGGCGAGGTGTTCATCATCTCCAACGCCTGCGCCGTGTACCGGTGGACAGTGGCGAAGGGCCTGGAATTGCTGGCCGGACAGGCCCAGACCACGCCGGGCGGCGTGCGACTGGGTGCGTTGCCCGCCAGCCTGAACGGGGTGAAGTTCATCAGCCCCGGCCCCGATGCCAACAGCCTGTACGTAGGCAGCGAAAACAGCGTACTGCGATTGGGTCTTCCCGGTTGAGACGGCATGCGCGCGCATCCGCCTCTGGATGAAGGCGCCCCTTGTTCAAACTTCGGAAACTGTTCATGAAACAACCCAGCGAGACCGTTGCCTCCGCCCTCACCAGGCGCCACTTTGCGCTTTGGATGACGGCTTCCGGCCTGACCGCCTGCGGCGGGGGTGGAAGTGGGGAAGCCCCCGCACCGGCGCCTGCGCCCTCGGCGCCCGGCCCCTCTTCAGTCAGCCTGCTGGCGGGCGGACTGGGGGGAAGCGGGTTCCTTGCAGGCACTGGCACGCAGGCCCGCCTGCCCTGGAAGTTGATCGGCCCGGCCTTCACCAGCCAAGGCCACCTGTGGTTCACCGGCGAGCACCTTGATGTGCAGCGGATCGGCAAGGTTTCCCCCGAGGGAACGCTCACCTACCACGCCGCGCAATCAGGGTTGCTTTTCGCTGGGGGGGGCGTGGTGGACGAGCAAGATCGCTATCTGGTCGCGATCCCTTCTGCGGGCTTGGGCCCTATTTACGTCATCTATGCGGTGGAAGGTGATTCGCTGCAGATCGTGGCCGGCCGTGTGACAACGCCCACCCAGCCGGACGTGATGCAGGATGGAAAAGGCCCAGCAGCCCAGATCTGCCGGTTCGAGAGCGCCGTGCTGGGCGGAGATGGGCTGGTGTACTTCCTCGACCGACCGCTTGCCTCAGCGCAGTGGACCCTGCGCACGCTGGCGCCAGACGGGACGGTGACCTCTCTCCTGCCCGCACCGAATGGCAGCCGCCTGCTCGTCTCGCCAACCGGGGCCGTGCGCAGGTTCACTGACGCCGACAGCCGCGTGGAATGGGCCGAGCTGGCCAAACCCGCGCCAGGCGTTTATGCATGGACCGTCCTGCCCAGCAACTGGCCCAGCGGCAGCGCTGTGCCCCTGGCGCCAGTCAAAGGCAGTTCCGACAGGTACTGGGGTTACGACGCTGGCACCAGGACCGTGGCGCACTACGCTCTCGACGGTACGCGGCAGAACGCGCGTGAGCTTCCAGGCCAACTGGAGGTGGCGGCCTCCAACCCGGCCACCGGCCACCTCGCGGTGCGCATTCACCGCGATCTTGGCGCGCCGGAGTCGTGGCATTACCCCGCAGAGCTGTACCTGCTGGATCCATCCCAAGCGCCCACCGCGCCGCTGTCAGCATGGGTTGGCCAGCCTGACCAGCTGGGCTATGCGGACGGAGCGGGAGACGCTGCCCGCTTTGACTTTACCTACGGCGCCTACGCGATCTCCGAAGGGTCCGGGTCGTTGTTCCTGGCAGTGGGCGCGGGCACAACCTACGGGGCCGCAGCGCCGCCCGTACGCAGCGTGGCACCATCCGGCCAGGTCGCATCGACGGCGCTGCCATATCGGCGCACTGGCCTGCTGGCCATCGCCTACGGCTATCTTCTGACTTACGACCGCGTCACCAACACGGTGCTTCGCACGCCAAAGAACGGTAGCGGCACGGCATGGGAACCGTGGGTGCAAAGCCCCGTGTTTGCGGGGTATGGGGGGCTGCAGGTGCTTCGACCGGACACCACGGGCTTGCTGTGGTTTGCCACCCGCACGCTGCCCGCGGGCGGTGGCGGCGGCAGCAACCCGACCGGCGAAGGCACGTCCCTGATCGGGACCATCAGCGCCACCGGTCAGGTGCAGGTGCTGTTGGGTGACCCGCAGCAGGTCTACTCCGCGGCCAACTATCCGCCGCTGGCCCAGCGCCCCTGGTACCTGGACATCACCGATATCGCCTTCGAGGGCACGGCGTCCCCGGTGTCATGGGTGCTATGCAACCGCACGGTGCTGACCTCCCAGGGCGAGTTCGAGCGTTATGCGCCCGAACTGGTGCGGCTGGAAGGCGCCACGCGCCAAGCGTTTGCGCTGCCCGGGTTGGACATCCACCGGCGCGAGTTGATGCCCTATCAGCAGCTGTGCGTACTGCCCAGTCGGCCGGGCCAGGTGTTCCTGTCCGGCCCCTGCGGCGTGTACCGCTGGACCGTTGCCAAGGGCTTGGAGCTGGTGGCCGGGCAGGCCGATCCGACGCCCGACGGCGTGCGCCTGGGCTCCTTGCCCGCCAGCCTGAACCTGGTGAAGTTCATCAGCCCAGGCCCGGATGCCAACAGCCTGTACGTGGGCAGCGAAAACAGCGTGCTGCGGCTGAATCTGCCAGCGTGAGCGCGCCGCGAAAGGCCGTCCGTCAGTTCACCTTGATCAAGCGCCAGTCAATCCGGTTGTCCGGCCGCTGTACCAGCTCCACGTTTTTCTTCATGGCCCAGGCCAGCATCTGGTTGTGCAGGGGGATGTGTGCCACGGTGTCGTTCTGCAGCTGCAGGCCTTCGGTGAGCAGGCGGTTTCGCACGGGCAGGTCGGTTTCGGTCTTCACACGGTCCACGATGTAGTCCATGCGTTCATTGGTGTAGCGGCCCAGGTTGTAGTTGCCGTCGCCGCCCGTGGTCTTGGTGCGGACGAGTGATTGCAGGGTGTACAGCGCATCGAAGGTGGGCACGCCCCAGCTGAGCAGCGCAATGCTGGCCTCGTGCCGCTGTGCCATGGGGTAATAGGTGACCGCTGGCAGCGTGCGCAGCTTGGCCTTCACGCCGATGCGCGACCACATGGAGGTGATGGACTGACACAGTTCCTCGTCCTGCACGATGGCGTTGTTGCTGCAGGCAAAGTCCACCTCGAAGCCGTCTTTGTAGCCTGCCTCGGCCAGCGAGGCCTTCGCGGCATTGGCGTCAAAGGGCAGGCGCTTGTCCACGGTTTCTGTCCAGCCGTTGACCAGGGGCGACACCATGGCGCCGGTGGGTTTGGACATGCCGCGCATGGTCACGCGCTCCAGCGTGGCGCTGTCGATGGACTGGTACAGCGCCTTGCGCACGCGAAGGTCTTTGAGTGGGTTCTTGCCCTTGATGTTGCTGCCGGGCAGCTCATCGCGGAACTGGTCCAGGGCCAGGTACACGGTGCGGTTCTCCACCATCTCCATGACCTTGAGGCTCGGGTGGGCACGCAGGCGGGCCAAGTCCTGAATGCTGGTGTCGCGCACCATGTCCACCTCACCCGAGAGCAGCGCGGCAATGCGTGTGGCTTCGGACTTGATGGGGGTATAGGTGATCTCGGTCACGTTGCCTTCCGCCTTGCCGGCATTCCACCAGTGGGGGTTGGCGGCAAACACGATCTTCTGGTCGGGCACCCATTCCTTGAGCACGAACGGCCCGGTGCCCATGGCATTGCGGTGCGAATAGGTTTCGTCCTTGGCCTTGATGTCCTTGGGCTCCACCGAGTTGTTCTTCTCGGCCCAGGCCTTGCTCATCACGCGCAGCTCGGTCAGCTGGTTGAGCAGCACAGGGTTGGGGTTCTTCAGGAAGATGTCGAGGGTCTCGCCGTCCACCTTGGCGACGCGGTCCATGCCCTGGGTGTAGATGGCGTAGGTGGACGTCTTGCTCATCGCGCGCTGCAGCGAATACACCACGTCATCGGCCGTCATGGCCGAGCCGTCGCTGAACTTCACGCCCTGGCGCAACTTGAAGCGCATCTGCGTGGGGCTGACCTGCTGCCACGAGGTGGCCAACAGCGGATCGACCTTGAGGGTGCGGCTGTTGAACATCACCAGCGACTCATACACCGCCGCATGGATGCCGTTGCCCAAGGCGCTGTTCTGCGAGTGGATGTCCATGGTCTGGATATCGCTGGACCCGGCCCAGCGGAACGTCTTGGCGTGCGCGCCCGGCATCGCGGCCACCCACGCCGCCATGGCCAGCGCGGGCACGAGCCAGCGGCGGCCTGGCCGCGCGGTGCTGGCCCCACGGGGCGTGGCGGGCTGCGGGTAGGCAGGGTGCCGCGCCACTACCGCAACGCGGGACAAAACGGTGCGCTGAGACAGGGGAGGAAGAAAGCTCTGGAACCTACGGGACATATGTTTTCCTTTGCAAGGATGGAAGCCGCAATATGCCGCAGCGGGCCGCCAAACCTACTGCGCGTTTTCCACGAAATCCACCCCTCTGCGCACGGCCCCCGGGGCGCAGAGAGCGCCCTGGGTGTCCTGGCGACCGGCCAGCTGCCGGTACTGGCTGGGGCTGATGCCACAGGCACGCTGCCAGCCGTGCACGAAGTGCGCGGAGTCGAAGAACCCTGCGGCATGCGCGATGCCCGTCAGGCTGGCCGCGCCGCCAAGCAGGGCCTGCTGCGCCTGTTCGATGCGGGCGGCCTGGCGCAGCGTGGCAAAGCCCAGGCCGTGCCGGGCCAGATCGCGTTGCAGCTGGCGCGCGCTGCGACCCAGGCGGCAGGCGGCGTCGGACAGGACCAGGGCGGGCTCCTCGCGCCACCAGGCCAGCAGGTCCAGCACCTCGTTCGCGCACCCCAGCCGCCGCGCCAGGGACTGCAGCGTGCGCGGCGCATCCGCCGGGCTGCTGCGGGTGCTGCCGCGCGCAAGCACGCTCACGCACGACGCGGCAATGCCCGCGCGGATGTCGGCACTGCGCTGCGCCGCGGCACGCAGCGCACGGTCTGGCAGCGCGGGGGATTCCCGCCGCAGCGCTCCCTGGCCATCGAGCTGCGTGTTGACGCCCAGGGGCGCCATGCGGTTGTAGGCGTTCCAGCGGTCCACGAACGCAGATGGCCCACGGCCCACGGCGGCCGGGGGCGCCAGGAGCGCCTGCACCGGGTTCAGGTCCAGCGCACACAGCAGTGCAAGGCGTGCCTCCCGCCGAGCCTCTTGCCCGCGCGCCTCCGGGCCGCCGCGCAGCACCTGCGCCACATACGCCTGGTGGGTGACGAAGCCCTGCACCTGCGTGCGCACGGCCCGCGCGAGCAGCGCGTCGGGGCGTTCGTCGATATCGCCCAGGCAGGCGGGCAGCAGGTGGTAGCAAAAAAGCGCGGCCATGGCGCGTTTATACAAGCTCGCGCGGCCCGGCCCAGAGACGATGGCCCTCTCCTCCATTCACTGTGCACACACCATGCAACGACGAGATCTTCTGGGCCTGATGGGCCTGACCGCACTGGGCGCACCCCTGCGCCCCGCTTTCGCCCACGGCGCCCCCCCCGGCCTGCTGGCGCTTGATGCCACGTCCCAGGCAGCGCTGGTGCGGGCGGGCCATCTGCAACCCGCGCAGCTGGTGCAGGCCAGCCTGGCGCGCGTGGCGGACATCAACCCCAGGCTGCAGGCGCTGGTGGAACTCTGCCCCGACCGGGCCCGCGGCCAATGGCAGGGGCCGCCCTCCGCCGGGCCCTTCTGGGGCGTGCCGTTTGCCTACAAGGACGCGGTTGACCTGCAAGGCACGCACCGGCGCAGCGGCTCGCGCCTGCAGGCGGACGCGGCGCTTTCCAGCGCCTCGTCACCGCTGGTGGCACGCTGCGAAGCCAGCGGGCTGATCGCCATCGGCAAGACGGCAACGCCCGAGTTCCAGCTCAGCGCCACCACCGAGCCCCTGCTTGGCGGCCCGGTCCGCAATCCCTGGAACCCGCTGCACTCCCCGGGTGGTTCCTCGGGCGGCGCCGCGGCGGCCGTGGCCGCGGGCATGCTGCCCATGGCGCACGCGACGGATGGCGGCGGCTCGATCCGCATCCCCGCCTCGTGCTGCGGGCTGTTCGGGCTCAAGCCCAGCCGCTCGCGCATGCAGGGCTCCGGCCCGCGCGATGCCGGTGTCGACCACGCGGTGAGCCGCACGGTGCGCGACAGCGCCACGCTGTTCTGGTGGAACCAGCGCGGCGATGGCGCCGCGCCGCTGCCGCCCATGCCCGCGGTGCACGGGCCCTCGGCCCGGCGCCTGCGCATTGGCTTCGCGCCGCAGAACCTCTTTGGCGAGATGCCGGACCCCGCGGTGCTGCAGGAAGTCACCCGGGTCGCGCGGCTGTGCGAACGGCTTGGGCACCAGGTGCAGCCCTTTGCGCATGGCATCGACGGCGAGCGGTTCTTCGATGCTTTCATGGTCGCCTGGAGCGGCGGCGCCGAACGGGCGCTGCAGCAGGCCGAGGGCACGGGCCGCCCGCCCGACACGCTGCTGGAGCCCTGGACCCTGCACCTGGCACGGCACGCGCGCGCGCTCCCCGCCGGCGCGGCGGCACGCGCCGGCGCGCACTTTGCCGCCGTGGGCGCGCAGGTGAATGCCTGGTTCGACGCCGTGGATGTCGTGCTCAGCCCGGTGGCCGCTAGCGAGCCGCCACCGCTGGGGTGGCTCGCCCCCACCGTGCCCGGCGCCACGCTGTGGGCCCGGCTGATGCGCTATGCGTCGTACACACCGCTGCACAACGTGGCGGGCACGCCAGCGATGTCGGTCCCGCTGGGACTGAGCGCGCGCGGCCTGCCCATCGGCAGCCATTTCGCGGCGCGGGTCGGCGACGAGCAGACCCTGTTCGCACTGGCCTATGAACTGGAACAGGCCGAACCCTGGTCGCACCGGGTCCCACCCCTGTGAATGGAGCCCCGTCAGGGGCGCGAGGGCGCAAGCGGGTAGCGCGCGCCCTCGCGCGCCGTGCCCACCTGCAGCAGGTTGATGACACCCATCACGTCGTCCACCAGCCCCACGGCTTTCTCGAGCGCCAGCGACTGCGCCTCGGACTGCACGCAGCCCATCAGCGTGACCAGCCGCCGCTCGCCCAGCACCCACACGCTGGTGTCGTCAAAACGCCCCTCCTCGCGGATATAGCGCTGCACGCGCGGAATGAGCTCCGCGTCGTACAGGTAGGAGTTGGGCAGCCGGCAGCGCCCCACGCGGTGGCAGCTCCCGCCATGCTGCGAGCGCGTGTGCGCCAGCTCGCGCACCTCGGCCTCGGTGTAGAGCGGGCCCTCGGGCACGGGGCATTGCGGGATGGCGCTCGTGACCTGGACGAAGGGGTCGTTGAAGGCGTTGGTGCGGGGGGCTGGGCTGCCAGCGCCCTGGGCAAGCGCCAGGGACGGGACCATGGCGGCCACCACCGAACACCCCATGAAAAACCGGAAGGACACACAAACTCGGCGCATGCATTGCTCCTTGGTGGATGGTCGGCAGACGCTGCCTACAACACGATCTGGTACCGCGCAAATTCCCTGCGGCCTTTCCACACACGGTCGTGCAGGGTAAAACCAAAGTCCTCATACAGCGTGCGCAGCGGTTGCCGGTCGGCGACGCAGTCCAGCCGAAGGGTGCGCAGGCCCAGACTGCGCGCGTGTTCACGCCCAAACGCCAGCAGTGCCGCAGACACCCCCTGCCCCGCCCATGCCCGACGCACGGCCAGCTTGTGCAAAAACGCGGAGGTGCCCGGCTCCGCATCCGGCCAGAAGGTCAGGTCTTCCCGCTGAAAACGCACCACACCCACCACCGCGTCGTCCACTTTGGCCACGACATACAGCCCGCCATCCACGTCCCGCTGCACGCTTTCATCACTGAAATCGGCCACAGCCCACAGCGGCATATGGCGGTCTACCAGCCACTGCGCGGCCTCGCGCAGCACCGCAGCAATGGCGGCGGCGTCTGGCGGGCGGGCGAGTTCGGTGCGCATACAAAAGCGGTGTTGGCCTGCAGACAGGAAGGGCGCGCGCAGGATGATGGGGTTGAAACGAGGTGCCGCCGCTCTGTAGTGTCGGCGATCAGCGGTTACTCACATATTCATAGCTGCTAGCGCTTTATAGATAAGCGCTAGCGGCAGTTTTTATTCAAATTTTAGTGACAAAACTCCCTCCCGCAATCCCCAGTCCACTCCCCGGCTTTGAACTGCCGCCTACGATGCCCTGACCATGCCCCGCAGCGACCTCATCGTCCACCGCCCTGAAGGCCTGTACTGCCCACCCGGCGACTTCTACATCGACCCCTGGCGGCCGGTCAGTCGGGCCGTGATCACACATGCACATTCGGACCATGCGCGCATGGGCTCGGCCCACTATCTGGCGCACACGGACAGCGAGGGCACGCTGCGCAACCGACTGGGTGCGGACATCGACCTGCAGACGCTGGGCTATGGCGATGTCATCGACCAGCAGGGCGTGCGCGTGTCGCTGCACCCCGCGGGGCACGTGCTGGGCTCGGCGCAGGTGCGCATCGAGCATCGCGGCCAGGTGTGGGTGGCCTCGGGCGACTACAAGCTCGAAGACGATGGCACCTGCCCGCCCTTCGAGCCGGTGCGCTGCCACACCTTCATCACAGAGTCGACCTTCGGCCTGCCCATCTACCGCTGGCCGTCGCAGCCCGCGCTATTCGCCGACATCAATGCCTGGTGGGCGGCCAATGCGGCGGCGGGCAAGGCCAGCATCCTCTACGCGTACGCCTTCGGCAAGGCGCAGCGGCTGCTGCACGGGGTGGACCCGGACATCGGTCCCATCGTCGTGCATGGCGCGGTGGACCCGCTCAACGCCGTGTACCGCGCGGCGGGCGTGGCGCTGCCGCCCACCCTGCGCGTGACGGACCCGGGCGTCACCAGGGCCGAATTGCGCCGCGCGCTGGTGCTGGCACCGCCTTCGGCCGCGGGCACGCCCTGGCTCAAGCGCTTTGGCGAGCATTCCGACGCCTTTGCCAGCGGCTGGATGCTGGTGCGCGGCGCGCGCCGGCGCCGCGGCGTGGACCGGGGCTTCGTGATGAGCGACCACGCGGACTGGCCCAGCCTGCAGAAGGCCATCGGCGCCACCGGGGCCGAGCGCGTCATCGTGACCCACGGCAGCACCGAGGTGATGGTGCGCTGGCTGTGCGAGCAGGGGCTGGATGCCCAGGTGTTCGTGACCGAGTATGGCGCCGACGACAACGAGGACGATGCGGGTGCTGCGCCGCCTGCGCAGGCCGATGCACCAGCGCCCGAGGCCGCTGCATGAAGGCCTTTGCGGCGCTGTTCCAGGCACTCGACGCCACCACCGGGCAGTCGGCCAAGCTGGCGGCACTGGTGGCCTACCTGCGCGTGGCGCCGCCGGCCGATGCGGCCTGGGCCACCTATTTCCTGGCCGGGGGCAAACCGCGCCAGATGGTGCCCACCAAGCGACTGAAGGCCCTGGCGCAGGAGGCTGCCGGACTGCCCGAATGGTTGTTCGAAGAAAGCTACCAGGCCGTGGGCGACCTGGCCGAAACGCTGGCCCTGCTGCTGCCCCCGCCCGCCCAGCCGGTGGACGTGCCACTGGCCGAGTGGATGGCCCAACTGCTGCCCCTGCGCACCCTGCCCCCCGACGAGGCCGACGCCCGCCTGCGCGCGCAGTGGGACCTGCTGGCGCCCGAGCAGCGGTTCGTGTACTTCAAGCTCATCACCGGCAACTTCCGCGTGGGGGTGTCGCGCCTGCAGGTCACGCAGGCGTTGGCCACGGTGAGCGCCCTGGACCCCAAGCGCATCGCCCACCGGCTGATGGGCTACACACAGATCGGCCGACAGCCCGCTGCGGACGACTACGCCGCCCTGGTGGCGCCGGTGGACGAGGCCGCCGATGGCAGCACGCCCGGCACGGGCGACAGCGGCATGGCAGGCCAGCCCTACCCCTTCTTCCTGGCCCACCCGTTCAGCCAGCCCGTGCCCGAGATGCCCGCGCTGCTCGGCGCGCCCGGCGACTGGCTGGTGGAGTGGAAGTGGGACGGCATCCGCGCGCAGATCGTGCGGCGCGGCGGCGCGGTGTGGGTGTGGTCGCGTGGCGAAGAACTGGTGACCGACCGCTTCCCCGAGCTGGCCGAGGCTGCGATGGCGCAGCTGCCCGATGGCTCGGTGGTCGATGGCGAGATCCTGGTGTGGCTGCCCGATGAGCCCCAGCCCCGCCCCTTCGCCGACCTGCAAAAGCGCCTGGGCCGCAAGACCCTGGGCCCCAAGTTGCTGCGCGAACTGCCCGTGGTGCTGGTGGCCTACGACCTGCTCGAACATGCGGGGCAGGACCTGCGCCAGCAGCCCCAAGAGGCACGCCGCGCTCTGCTGGAGGCCACGCTGCTGCCCGACCCGGCTGCGATCGCTCCCGCTGCGCAACCGGGCCTGCGCCTGAGCACGCTGCTGCACGGCGCCGACTGGCCGGACCTGGCACGCCAGCGCGAAGCCGCGCGCGGCATGGGCACCGAGGGCTTCATGCTCAAGCACCGCCAGGCGCACTACGGCGTGGGCCGCACCAAGGACGTGGGCGTGTGGTGGAAGTGGAAGATCGACCCGATGAGCGTAGACGCCGTGCTGATCTACGCCCAGCGCGGCCATGGCCGCCGCGCCAGCCTGTACAGCGACTACACCTTTGCCGTGTGGAACGGGCCGCCCGATGACCCCGACCGGCAGCTCGTGCCGTTCGCCAAGGCCTATTCGGGCCTAACGGACGTGGAGATCGGCCAGGTGGACGCCATCATCCGCAAGACCACGCGCGAGAGCTTCGGGCCCGTGCGCAGCGTGGATGCGACCATGGTCTTCGAGCTCGGCTTCGAGGGCATCGGCAGGAGCCCGCGGCACAAGAGCGGCATCGCCGTGCGCTTTCCGCGCATGCTGCGCTGGCGCCAGGACAAGACCGTGGCCGAGGCCGATACCCTGCAGACCCTGGTGGCGCTTCTGCCGGGGCAGGACGCCGCAGTATGACCACGGCGCGCCGCCCGCGCAAGCCGCTGCCCACGGTGGCCGCCAGCGCGGCTGCCGGCTGGATGGCCGCGCGCGGCTGGCAGCCCTTCGGCTTTCAGCAGGAGGTGTGGCGCGCGATGGGCGAGGGGCGCTCGGGCCTGTTGCATGCCACTACCGGCGCGGGCAAGACCTATGCCGTGTGGCTGGGCGCGCTGCAGCACCTGGCGCTGGCAGGCGAGCCCGTGGCACCGGCTGCACAGGCCAGTGCGCGCACGGCCCTGCGCACACGCCGTGCTGCAGCACCGCCGCTCACCGTGCTGTGGATCACCCCCATGCGCGCCCTGGCCGCCGACACGCTGCGCGCGTTGGTGGCGCCCCTGCCCGACCTGGCGCCGGACTGGACCAGCGGCCTGCGCACCGGCGACACCGCCAGCGGTGAGCGCGCCGCGCAGGACCGCCGCCTGCCCACTCTGCTGGTGACCACGCCCGAAAGCGTGTCGCTGCTGCTGGCGCGGGCCGATGCGCACGAGCGCCTGCGCCACGTGCGCCTGGTGGTGGTGGACGAGTGGCACGAGCTGGTGGGCAACAAGCGCGGCGTGCAGGCACAGCTGGCGCTGGCGCGCCTGTCGGGCTGGAACCCGGCGCTGCAGGTGTGGGGCATGTCGGCCACGCTGGGCAACCTGCAGGAGGCGCTGGACACGCTGCTGCCCCGCGCTGCCCCGGGCGCCCCCGCGGCACCACCGGCCGTGCTGGTGCAGGGCCGCGTTGACAAGGCGCTCCAAGTGCAGGTGATGCTGCCGGCCAAGGTGGACCGCTTTGCCTGGGCCGGCCACATGGGCCTGGCGCTGCTGCCGCAGGTGGTGGAGTCCATCGAGTCGTGTGCGTCGTCACAAGTGTTGCACCACCCTTCGGATGCCGAAGATGGCGCGCCGCCATCGGCCCACGGCGCAAGGCGCAGTCCGCTGCCAATACCGGAAGTATTGGCAAGGACTGCAACGCCGCGAGGTGGGTCGATGGCAAGCGGCAGCCGGCATACGAGGGGTGGGGCGACACTTTTGTTCACCAACACCCGTTCGCAGGCCGAGCGCTGGTACCAGGCCCTGCTGGAGGCGCGGCCTGACTGGGCCGGCACCCTTGCGCTGCACCACGGGTCGCTGAGCCAGGACGTGCGGGCCTGGGTGGAGAACGGGCTGAAAGCCGGTCTGCTCAAGGCGGTGGTCTGCACGTCGAGCCTGGACCTGGGCGTGGATTTTTTGCCGGTGGAGCAGGTGCTGCAGATCGGCTCGGCCAAGGGCGTGGGGCGGCTGGTGCAGCGTGCGGGCCGCTCGGGCCACGCGCCCGGGCGCACGTCGAGCATCACGCTGGTGCCCACACACAGCCTGGAGCTGGTGGAGGCCGCCGCCGCACGCCACGCGCTGGCCCAAGGCCGCATCGAAGACCGGCACACGCCGCGCGCGCCGCTCGATGTGCTGGTGCAGCACCTGGTCACCATCGCCCTGGGCGGCGGCTTCGAGCCCGATGCGCTGCTGGCCGAGGTGCGTCGCGCCCCGGCCTACGCGCAGCTGGCCGACAACGACTGGCAGTGGGCACTGCAGTTCGTGCGCCAGGGCGGGGCCTCGCTGGCCATCTACCCCGACTTCCAGCGCGCCGCGCCCGACGAGGAGGGCGTGTGGCGCGTGCCCGATGCGCGGCTGGCGCGCCGGCACCGCAGCAACATCGGCACCATCGTGAGCGACGCCAGCATGCAGGTTCAGTTCGTGAGTGGCGGGCGCCTGGGTTCGGTGGAAGAGAGCTTCATCGCCCGGCTGCGCAAGGGCGACGTGTTCATGTTCGCGGGCCGTCTGCTGGAGCTGGTGCGCACCCAGCAGATGACGGCCTACGTGCGCATTGCCCCCAAAGGCAGCGCCGCGCTGCCGCGCTGGAACGGCGGTCGCATGCCGCTGTCGAACACACTGGCCGACGCCATGCTGGAGATGCTGGAGCAGGCCGAGCGCGGCGTCTATGCATCGCCCGAGATGCAGTGCGCCCAGCCGCTGCTCGCGCTGCAGCACGCCTGGTCGGCCCTGCCCACGCCCAGCCGCCTGGTGGCCGAGACGCTGCACACGCGCGAAGGCTGGCACCTGTACCTGTACCCGCTGGCGGGCCGCCTGGTGCACCTGGGCCTGGCGGGGCTGCTGGCGTGGCGCGCATCGGAGCAGGTGCCCAACACCTTCTCCATCGCCGTCAACGACTATGGGCTGGAGCTGCTGTCCGCCAAGCCCGTGGACTGGGCCGCGCTGCTGCCGCGCCTGATCGGCGAAGGCACGCACACCACCATCGGCAGCGGGCTCGAAGACGAAGTGCTCGCCAGCCTGAACGCGACCGAGATGGCGCGCCGGCGCTTTCGCGAGATCGCGCGCATCGCGGGCCTCATCTTCCAGAGCCACCCGGGCGAGCAGCGCAGCAGCCGCCAGCTGCAGGCCTCGTCGTCGCTGTACTACGACGTGTTCGCGCAGTACGACCCCGACAACCTGCTGCTGGCCCAGGCCCGCGCCGAGCTGCTGGCCAACGAGCTCGACATGGAGCGACTGGCCCGCACGCTGCGCGGCATGCAGGCACAGGCCCTGTCCATCCATGCGCTGGAACGCCCCACCCCGTTCGCCCTGCCGCTGATGGTGGAGCGCTTTCGCGAACGCCTGAGCACCGAGACCCTGGCCGACCGCCTGGCGCGCATGGTGCAGGCGCTGGAGAAGGCGGCCGACGACACCACCGGCACCCACCACGCCGATAATCCCGTGGCCCCGGCCGACATGGCCTGGGACGTCCCCGACGGCGCCACCGCATCCCCCCGGCGCGCACGCCGCGGCGATGCCGGTGCCGCGCCGCGCCGGCCCCGGGGACGCCACGGATTCTGAGCACGACGACGAAGACGATGACCGACCTTGCCCGTGACCGCAGACACCGACACCACCACCCCTTCGCTTGCATCCCCACCTGCCGGCGCCCATGCCATCACCCCGCCCTGTGGCACCGTCCTGTGGCTGCTGCCACAGCGCGCCGTCTGGTGGCCCGCTGCGCGCATGGCCTTCGTGGCCGACGTGCACTTCGGCAAGGCGGCCACCTTCCGCCGCGCGGGCCAGCCGGTGCCACACGGCACCACGGCCGACAACCTGGCAAGGCTCGACGCGGTGCTGGCCGTGACGGGCGCGGAGCACCTGGTCTTTCTGGGCGACTTTTTGCATGCCCGCAGCGGTGCGGCCGATGCCCTGTGGCAGCAGTTGCTGCCGTGGCGCGAGCGCCATGCGCAGTTGCAAATGACCCTGGTGCGCGGCAACCACGACCTGCACGCGGGCGACCCACCTACACCGTTGGCCCTGGCCATCGTGAACGAGCCCTGGTTGCCCCATGCCGACACACCTTTGCTGGCCTGCCACCACCCGCACGCTGTCGTCGGCCACACCGTGCTGGCAGGCCATCTGCACCCCACTCTGCGACTGAACGGCCCCGGGCGCGATTCCCTGCGGGCGCCTTGTTTTGGCTGGGGAGAGGGGCAGCTGATCCTGCCCGCCTTTGGGGCGTTTACCGGCACATCACCCACTGCACTTCCTGGCAGCTGGGTCCGGTTTGCAGTCACGCCGGGCCGCGTGGTGGCGGTCCCAGCAGGCTTTTCATAGCCCGCGCGGAGTGACTATACGGCTGTGCCCACCCACCCAAACCGCTCGTGGCAGAAGGGTGATTACCACCTTTTTGGTGAAAAAAAGTGCCACAGGCTTATGATAATTTTGCATTGTGAGATTCGATTGCAAAAACAGCGGGCACAGACAGCCCCGAGCAAGGAGAATCAGAGAGCATCCGCGTTTGGCCCCGCTGCAACGCAGCCGAGGGCATTTACACACTCTGTTTCGTGAGACAAGCCATGACGACCCAGCAACCGACCATCATCTACACCCTGACCGACGAAGCCCCCCGTCTGGCCACGGCTTCCTTCCTGCCCATCATCCGCACCTTTGCGGCGCCCGCGGGCATCAACGTGACCGAGAGCGACATCTCCGTGGCCGCACGCGTGCTGGGCGAGTTCCCCGAATCGCTGACCGCCGAACAGAAGGTGCCCAACACCCTGGCAGAGCTGGGCAAGAAGACCTTGCAGGCCGATGCCAACATCATCAAGCTGCCTAACATCAGCGCCTCGGTCGGCCAATTGCAGGCCTGCATCAAGGAACTGCAGGGCAAGGGCTATGCGATCCCTGACTACCCTGAAGATCCCAAGACCGAAGAAGAAAAAGCAATCCGCGCGCGTTATGCCCGCTGCATCGGCTCGGCCGTGAACCCCGTGCTGCGCGAAGGCAACTCCGACCGCCGCGCCCCCAAGGCCGTGAAGGAATACGCGCGCAAGAACCCACACAGCATGGCCGACTGGAGCCAGGCATCGCGCTCGCACGTGTCACACATGCACGCTGGCGACTTCTACCATGGCGAAAAGTCCATGACGCTGGACCGCGCCCGCGACGTGAAGATGGAGCTGATCACCAAGAGCGGCAAGACCGTGGTGCTCAAGCAAAAGGTGTCGCTGCTGGACCGCGAAATCATCGACAGCATGTTCATGAGCAAGAAGGCGCTCGTCGAGTTCTACGAGAAGGAAATCGAAGACGCGCGCAAGACCGGCGTGATGTTCTCGCTGCACGTGAAGGCCACGATGATGAAGGTGTCCCACCCCATCGTGTTCGGCCACTGCGTGAAGATCTTCTACAAGGACGCGTTCGCCAAGCACGGCAAGCTGTTCGAAGAGCTGGGCGTGAACGTGAACAACGGCATGGCCAACCTGTACGAAAAGGTCGCCACGCTGCCCACGGCCCAGCGCGAAGAAGTCCTGAAGGACCTGCACGCCTGCCACGAAGGCCGCCCCGAGCTGGCCATGGTCGATTCGGCCAAGGGCATTACCAATTTCCACTCGCCCAACGACATCATCGTGGACGCCTCCATGCCCGCGATGATCCGCAACGGCGGCAAGATGTGGGGCGCCGACGGCCGCCTGAAGGACGTGAAGGCCGTGATGCCCGAATCGACCTTTGCCCGCATCTACCAGGAGATCATCAACTTCTGCAAATGGCACGGCGCGTTCGACCCCAAGACCATGGGCACAGTGCCCAACGTGGGCCTGATGGCCCAGCAGGCCGAAGAGTACGGCTCGCACGACAAGACGTTTGAGATCACCGAAGACGGCGTGGCCAACATCACCGATCTGGCCACTGGCGAAGTGCTGCTCTCCCAGAACGTGGAAGCCGGCGACATCTGGCGCATGTGCCAGGTCAAGGACGCCGCGATCCGCGACTGGGTCAAGCTGGCTGTGAACCGCGCGCGCAACTCCGGCATGCCCGTGGTGTTCTGGCTCGACTCGTACCGCCCGCACGAAGCGCAGCTGATCACCAAGGTCAAGATGTACCTGCACGAGCACAACACGGCGGGCCTGGACATCCAGATCATGAGCCAGGTGCGTGCGATGCGCTACACGCTGGAGCGCGTGATCCGTGGCCAGGACACCATCAGCGCCACCGGCAACATCCTGCGCGACTACCTGACCGACCTGTTCCCCATCATGGAACTGGGCACCTCGGCCAAGATGCTGTCCATCGTGCCCCTGATGGCCGGTGGCGGCATGTACGAAACCGGCGCGGGTGGCTCGGCCCCCAAGCATGTGCAGCAGCTGGTGGAAGAAAACCACCTGCGCTGGGATTCGCTGGGCGAGTTCCTGGCGCTGGCCGTGTCGCTGGAAGACCTGGGCCTGAAGACCGGCAACGCCAAGGCCAAGGTGCTGGCCAAGACGCTGGACGCCGCCACGGGCAAGCTCCTGGACAACAACAAGAATCCTTCGCCCAAGACCGGCCAGCTGGACAACCGCGGCAGCCAGTTCTACCTGGCCCTGTACTGGGCGCAGGAACTGGCCGCGCAGACCGACGATGCCGACCTGGCCAAGCTGTTCGCGCCGCTGGCCAAACAACTGGCCGCTGACGAACAGACCATCGTGGCCGAGCTGGCTGCGGTGCAGGGCGCACCCGCCGACATCGGTGGCTACTACCTGCCCGACACCGCCAAGCTGGACGCCGTGATGCGCCCCAGCAAGACGCTGAATGCAGCGTTGAAGACCGTGGCTGCTTAAACGACAAACAGCCCGCTCCCCAAAAAAGGCCCCGCATGTCGGGGCCTTTTTTATTGCCGGACCGCACCAGTATGGAAAAAAGCAGCCCCTGGAGGGAGCCACATTTCAGGTCACAAATGATGGGGAAGAGCGGCGCTACCCCTGCCCGAACATCAGGGCCGTTCGCGGTCGGCCACGCGGGTGCTCAGCGCCGCAGGCACATAGCGGGGAAGGAACGCACACCCCTTGCCGAAATGCGCCTCGAAGGCCGGGCACTGCGCTGCGATGCCCTCGGGCGTGGGCTTCACACCTCCGTCCACCCAGCGCAGCAAGGCGGTCATCAGCGTCGGGTAGGTGGGGTCGCTCAGGTAGCTGTGGGTATGGTGCTGGGTGAAGGTCTGCACCAGGCGCGCCGCACTGCCGCCTTGCTCCATGGTGGCCTTGAAAGCCGTGTCCAGCTCGACAAAGGCCGTGGGGTCGTCTACACCTTTCACGGTGAGCACCGGCACGGGGATGCGACCACTGAGGTCCGTGTCCTGCGCAAACCGCGCCACGGCGGCGGGGTCCGCGCGGTAGCGCAGCACGGCGGCATTCAAGGCCGCATCGTCGGGTGAGCCCTTGTACTGCACGCCCTGGTTGCCAAACGGGCTCGCACCCCCGGCGCGGTGCTGCACCACATCGCGGTAGTGGAACGTGGCCCAGTTCATGTGGCCCTGGATGGAGCTGGCGGGGATGCGGATCACGTCGACAAGGGTCTTGAGTTTGCGCTGCTGCTCGGGCGTGCGCTCTGCAGCGGATTTGTTCAGCGCCAGGCATTCGTTCACGCGCGCCGCCAGATCCGCCTGCGTCATGGCCGCATCGCGCGGCAGGCCGATGTTGAGCGGGTACGCCGCCTCGGTGGGCCGGGGGTGGTTGTTGCACAGGTATTGGTAGACCACGCGCAGATCGGTGCGGAAATCGTACGAACGCGTGCCGCCTGCCACCACGCCGCTGGTGAGCAGCACAGCGTCGTAAGGGCGTTTGCCACTAGTCGCCGTGACCTGGAACATCTCGGCCCCCTTGGCCGCCACGCTGGCGCCCCAGGACTGGCCATGCAGGATGGTGCGCTGCGGCTGGGCCACCTGCTGCACAAAAATCTGCCGCAATCGCTCGGTGTCTTCGGCCGCCGCGCGCACCTCCACGCCGCCCTGGCGGAAGGTGCTGCCCGCCCAGGCATAGCCCGCGCGGACCATGATGGACCAGCGCTCCAGGTCCTCCACCGCGCGCTCCATCCTGGGCGCGCCCAGCGCCGGGCCGCCGTGGGCGTGCAGCACCAGGTGGCCGTTCCACTGCTGCGGCATGGCAATCAGGTAATACGCCCCTGCGGAATCCTTGCCCGACAGGCAGCGGGCGATGGGCGTCAAGTCCTTGGGGCAGGGCGTGGCGGCGGGTGCGGCCTCTGCCACCGTCTGGGGTTGGGTGGCAACCGGCGCGCAGGCAGCCAAAACAGCAGCCGCCAGGGCGGCCGGCGCGGCCCCGGTCCAGCGGGGCCAGGCGCGAAGCGGCGGAAAAGCAGCCATGGGGAAAGTCTCCGTTGAATGATGGTTCTGGTGGGTAGCTGCAGCGCATCGTAGAAACGGAGTTCCGATACGTCAAATAGGTCCATTCACCATCTTCGATACGATTTACGTATGAGATCACTACCTACACCATCGCACCGCTGACATGGACATCCGCCAGCTCCGCTACTTTCTCGCTGTTGCAGACGCCGGGCACATGACGCGCGCCGCCGAGCAACTGGGCATGGCCCAGCCACCGCTGAGCCAGCAGATCAAGCTGCTTGAAAACACGGTGGGCATGGCTTTGTTCAAGCGCCATGCCAAGGGCGTGACACTGACCGAAGCGGGCCGCGCACTACAAGCTGACGCCACGCGCCTGGTGCACGACTTCGATGCGCTGCAAAGCCGCATGCAGTTGCTGGCCGAGGGCAAAACCGGGCGGCTGGCGATTGCGTTCACCAGTTCCGCCGCGGCCCATGAGTTCACGCCGTTTGCGCTGCGTGAGTGCCGCGCGCGCCACCCGGGCCTGGTGCTGGAGATTGGCGAGAACAACGCGGCCGAGATCACCGAGGCCGTCGCCGATGGACGCCTGCACTGTGGCCTGCTGCGCGTGCCCGTGGCGCGGCCTGCGGGCCTGGCGTTCGACACGCTGCAGCACGAGCCCGCCATGGTGGCGCTGCCCATCGACCACCCGCTGGCACAACGCCAGCGGCGCGGCAAGCCGCTGCCCATTCAGATCGCCGACCTGGAGGGCGAGCCCCTGATCCTGGTGCGCCGCCCGGGCGCACCGGGCCTGTATGCCAACCTGCTGGCGCTGTGTGCCGAGCAGGGCGTGCGCCCCCGCGTGGTGGCAGAGGTGGCGCGCATGCTGACCAACCTCAACCTCGTGGCTGCGGGCACCGGCATTTCCGTGGTGCCGTCGTCCATGCTGGGCGTGCACCGCCACGCCATTGCCTACCGGCCGCTGGTGGATGGCGGGCGGCTGGATGTGCCGCTCACCCTGGTCTACCGTGCGGACGACAACGTGGGACCCACGGCCACGTTCACCACCCTGCTGCGCACGCTGGCAGACGAAGCACACCCGGCGGTGGCCACGGAGCCCCCACAAAAAAAGGCTGCCCGGTAGTCCACCCGGCAGCCTCTTCCTGTACCGGTGCGGGCCCTCTCGGACCGCAACCGATCAACCTCAGCACACTTCAGTTATTGCCCTGCGCAATCCCCTCACGGCGGGGGTCGGCGCCCCCGGCGTAGGTGCCCGCACCCGGGTTGCGCGCCAGCAAGCCCGCATTGCCGTTGGACCGCAGGCCATTGAACACCGCACCATGCAGGCCGCTGGTGAAGGTGTCGGTCTGCGCAACGGTGTGGCCGCGGGCCTTCAGTCCGTCGCGGATGGCAGCAGTGTCGATGACCGAGCCCTTTTCGATGGACGTGGTGGCGTTGGTCTGCGCACCGAAGTTGGGCAGGTTGATGGCCTGCTGCACGTTCAGGCCCCAGTCCGTCATGCCCAGGATGGTCTTGGCGGTGTACTGGATGATGGCGCTGCCGCCGGGCGAGCCGACCACGCCTTCGAGGTCACCCGTGGTGGCGTTGAAGACGATGGTGGGCGCCATCGAACTGCGGGGGCGCTTGCCGGGCTGCACGCTGTTGGCAATGGGGTTGCCTGCCGCGTCGGTGGCCGTGAACGAGAAGTCGGTGAGCTGGTTGTTCAGCAAAAAGCCGCGCACCATCTGCAGGCTGCCAAAGCCGTTCTCGATGGTGGTCGTCATGGACACCGCGTTGCCTGCACTGTCGATGATGGACAGGTGCGTGGTCGATGGCAGGGCCAGCGAGTTGTCCTGCCCCTTGGCGCCGCTCACCCCCGGTGGCGTGCCGGCCACGGGCACGCCGATGCTCTTTTGCAGGCTGATGAGCTTGGCACGCTCCTTGATGTAGTCGGCGTTGATCAGGCCCGCTTGGGGCACGCTCACAAAGTCGGGGTCGGCCACGTACAGGGCGCGGTCCGCATAGGCCAGGCGGTAGGCCTCGGACACCACGTGCACCGAATCGAGCGTGTTGGGCTTCATGGCCGCCAGGTCAAAGCCCTGCAGCAACCCCAGTGTCTGCAGCACGGCAATGCCACCCGAGCTGGGCGCGGGCATGCCACACACGCGGTACAACACGCGGTACACGCCACACACGGGCTCGCGCACCTTGTGGGTGTAGCCGCTCAGGTCATCGAGCGCCAGCTTGCCGGGGTTGGTGGGGTGGCTGGCCACCTTGGCCACGATGTCCTTGGCAATGTCGCCCTGGTAGAACGCGTTGGCGCCGCCAGCCGCAATGGCCTTGAGCGTGGCTGCCAGCTCCGGGTTCTTGAGCAGCGTGCCTGCTGCCTTGGCCGTGCCGTCGGCGTTAAGAAAGTAGCTGGCGCCGGGCTCGCCTTGCGCCTTGATGCGTGCGGCCGAGCCTGCGATCGACACACTCATGCGCGGCGAAATCGCAAAACCTTCTTCACTGAGCTTGATCGCGGGCTCGAACAGGTCCTTCCATGGCAGCTTGCCGTGCGCCTTGTGGGCGGCTTCGAGCATGCGCAACACACCCGGCGTACCGACCGACAGGCCACCATCCACCGCCGCCAGGAACGCCAGCGGCTTGCCATCGGCACCGATGAACAGGTTGGGCGTAGCTGCCTTGGGTGCGGTCTCGCGGCCATCGTAGGCCAGCAGCTTGTTCGCGCCCTTGTCGTAATGCAGCATGAAGGCTCCGCCCCCTATGCCCGACGACTGCGGCTCCACCAGGTTCAGCACCATCTGCACCGCAATGGCGGCATCCGTGGCGGTGCCGCCCTTGGCCAGGATGTCCACGCCCGCCTTCACCGCCAATGGGTTGGCCGCAGCCACCATGTCTTTGTTGGCGTAGCTGATGGCTTTAGGGGTGTAGCCTGAGGGCGGCTCGGGCGGAACGTACTGCTCGGTGGGTTCGGGTGTGGCCACCGGGGTCGTGGGGCCGTCATTGCCACCACAGGCGGCCAGCACGGCCAGTGCGGCAATGCTCAGGCCCGTGGCAAAAGGGTTGCGTCGAAAGACAGAAGGCGCCATGAATGAAATCCTTGGAAGAACGGGAGGAACAAAACGGGCCCTGGCAGCGGGCCACGGTGGGCGGACTTGCCTGCACCACGATGGATGCAGGACCCAGGATCTGCGGCAATAGAACCGCAGATTCCGTGCCAGAAACACCTGTTCAGTATGTGGCACGGGTCCCGGAATCATTTTGCTTTTATGCCCCGATTAGCGCCAAATATGAGAAACGATTTTTCATATTTGCCGTGAAACAGAATCTGGATTCCATTGACCGCCAACTGCTGGCGATGCTGCAGCAAAATGCCGAGACACCGCTGGCCGAGCTGGCCGAGGCCGTGCACCTGTCCAACACACCCTGCTGGCGGCGCATTCAGTGGCTGCGCGAGAAGGGCTACATCACCCGCCACGTCGCCCTGGTGGACCCGCGCAAGGTGAATGTGGGTGTGACGGTGTTCGTGGCGGTCAAGACCAGCCAGCACCACCAGCAATGGTTCGAGACCCTGCGGGATACCGTGATGGGGATTCCCGAGATCGTCGAGTTCTACCGCATGAGCGGGGACGTGGACTACCTGCTGCGCGTGGTGGTGCCCGACATCCGTGCCTACGATGCGGTCTACAAGCGGCTCACGCAGGCCGTGGCGCTGTCGGACGTGAGTTCGAGTTTTGCGATGGAAGAAATCAAGTTCACCACCGCGCTGCCACTGAACTACGCGCAGTAGCGGCCCTTGAGGAACCGTCTGCGCCCTGGCCTGTGGCGTGGGTGCCGGTTGGCCCGGGGACAAGGCAGGCCCAGGTCACCCCGGGCTGCCTTTCAGGCGTACGGATCAGTATTTGCCCATGTAGTCGCGCTTGCCCAGTTCCACGCCGTTGTGGCGCGCAATGGCGTAGGTCGCGTTCACGTGGAAGAAAAACTGCGGCAGGCCGTAGTGCAGCAGGTAGTGTTCGCCCACAAATTGCTTCTCGCGCGGCGTGCCGGGCTGGATGGTGATCTGGCGCGTGGCGGCATCGGCAAACGCCGCCTCTGGCAGGCCTTCGACAAACGCCAGCACGGCGTCGAGGCGTTCATTCAGGTCGGCAAAACCGGGGCGCTCGGCGTCGGGGAAGGACGGCACCTCCACCCCGGCCAGGCGTGCGGCCACGCCCTTGGCGAAGTCGCAGGCAATCAGCACCTGGCGGGCCAGCGGAAACATGTCGGGGAACAGCCGCGCCTGCAGCAAAGCGTCCGGCTCGATCTTGCGCGCCGTGGCGTGGGCCTCGGTCTTGGCCAGCACGTCTTTCAGGGAACCCAGCATCTGGCGGAAGACAGGGATGCTGGCGTTGTAGATGGGGTGGGTCATGGGGGATCCTTAGAGTGGTGTTGGGGGGCTGCACACTGCAGGCCATTCAAAGGCCCCAGCGCAGTCGACAGCGATTGCAACACAAGCCCCATCCATGCGCTGACCCGCGCCCAGAACCCCTGGCGCACCGGGCCCATTGATCGATGCCCCACCGACGATCCACCAACGAGGGACCGCTTCGCCTCTCCCGCTCAGGCAGCGGTTGCCAGGGGCCGAGCGGCCCGTGCTGCCACGCCCACCCCCACCAGCGCCGCCGACACCACACTCAGCGCCAGCGTGAAGGCCGAGCCGTAGAAGATGCCCGAGGTCATGCCCTGGTCCAGCATGGCGCCAAAGGCCGGGGCGGCCAGGCAAAAGCCCAGGTCCAGGCCCGAATACACGGTGCCATACACCCGGCCCGTGGCGCCAGGGGGCGCCGCGCGCTTGATCAGCATGTCGCGCGAGGGGCCGGCCAGGCCCGTGCCCAGACCCGCCACCGACGCCACGGCCACCGCCGCCATGCCGGGCAAAAAGCCCAGACCCACCACCACCAGCAGCGCGGCCGAACCCAGCAGGCACACCGAGATGATCTTCTCCAGCCGCTGCACACGCCCCACCAGAAAGCCACCGATCAGCATGCCCGCCGCGCCGCACAGCATGTAGCCGGTGACGACCATGGCGGTAACGCTGAGCGGCAGCCCGTACATGGACTGCAGCGCCGGGCTGGCAAAACTCTGGATGGCGCTCAGTGCGCAGGTGCTCCAGAAGAAGAACGAGAAACACAGCCACACCGAGGGCAGCTTGAGGAAGGCCATGGGGTGCTCGGGCTTGGCCGCCCCGGCCCCGCCCTTGGCCTGGTGCGCCCAGGCGCCCTGGCGGTCATCCAGCGCATCGCGGTTCCAGACCATGATGGCCAGCACCGCAAGGGCGAACAGGGCGCCGCACAGGCAGGCCGTGCGCCACGACCCCGTGGCCGTGGCGATGCCCGCCATGAACACCGGTGCCGTGGCCCAGCCCAGATTGCCGCTGATGCCGTGCACCGAAAAGCCATGCCCCAGGCGCTGCGGCGATACGCGTTTGTTCAAAATCGTGAAGTCCACCGGGTGGAAGGGCGCATTGCCCAAGCCCGCCAGGGCCGCTGCCAGCAAGAGCCCCGGGTAGCCCTGCGCGGTGCCCGCAGCCAGGCCTGCCGCCGCAAAACTCGACAGCGCAAAAAACATCACCGGCCGCGCACCCACGCGGTCCACCAAAAAGCCCGACAGCGCCTGGCCCACGCCCGAGATCACAAAAAACACCGATACCAGCAGGCCCAGCTCGGAGTAGCTGAAGCCAAACTCGCCGATCAGCCACGGGAACAGCGGCGGCAGCAGCATGTGGAAAAAGTGCGAGCTGCCATGGGCCAGGCCAATGAGGCCGATGGTGCGGGCATCCTGCCGCAGCGGGACAGGGTTGGTGGCGGTGCCGGAGGAGGAAGGGGTCATGGGCCTGATCTTAGGCAGGGAGGCTTCGGCAGGTTTACGATAGTCGGCCAAGTTCTATCGCAAACATGCCAAACCTGCCTGCCACGCCTCCCGCGCCCTTCGCGCCCCCCGAACCGGGGGTGGAGCACTTTGCCGCCCAGGTCGTGCCACGTGCCCGGCGCGGGCTGTCGTACGTCGGTTCGCTCACACCCGAGCTGTTTGTGCCCACCGCCGCCCGCCCGGTGCGCGCCAAGCTGCGCTGGCTGGCCGCCGACACCCAGGTGATGCCCCACAGCCACCCATGGGCGCAGGTGGCGATCTCGACCACGGGCGTGATCCGGCTCACCGTGAGCCACGGCACCTACATCGTGCCGCCCTCGCGTGCGCTGTGGATTCCGCCCGGCGTGGAACATGCCGTGACCATGGTGGAGGATGCCGACCTGCGCACGCTGTACTTTCACCAGCCACGCGGCCAGTGCGGGCCAGGCGCCCTGGGCAGTGGCAACCCCCGCCAGCGCAGCGATGACGAAACCGCCGCCTGGCGCCAGTGCCGCGTGCTGGAGGTGTCCGACCTGCTGCGCTCGCTGGTGCGCGAGATGCCCACCACTCCTGACGGCGACCCGGCCCCCACAGCCGCCGAGCTGCTGCGCGAGCAGCACCTGAGCGCCCTGGTGCGCGACGAACTGGCCCGCGCCGCCGCCGTGAAGCTGGGCGTGGACCTGCCCCAGGACAAGCGCCTTCGCCATCTGTGCGAAGCCGTGCTGGCCGACCCCACGCGCCATGAAACCCTGGCCGACTGGGCGCGGGACACCGGCGCCAGCCCCCGCACCGTGGCGCGGCTGTTCCGCTCGGAACTGGGCAGCACCTTCACCCAGTGGCGCCAGCAGGTGATCCTGGCCAAGGCCGTGTCGCTGGCCGCCGGGCGCATGCCCATGGGCCAGATCGCCGCCGAACTGGGCTACAGCCCCAGCGCCTTCAGCGCCATGGTGCGCAAGTCAGTGGGGCAGCCGCCGGGACGGTTTCTGGGGCAGCAGCAGCCAGTGCCTGCGCACTAGGGCGAGCGCAACCACAGGGATGCCGACGCACGGTGGACGTGGACAGCAGGCCCCAGCGCTTTCCCGTCACATCTGCGCCCCACTTGCGCCCCGCCGGCGCACGCCGCGCAGCGGTGCGGGGCCGCCGCGTGAAATGGCCAGACCGGGCGTGCGCCTGACAGTCGATCAGCGCCCTGTCCTGGGTCGTTAGTCCTGCCCGCCTACGTTCGAAATCTTCCGTGGCCGTCACAGTGGGCAATCTCCCTACAAAGGTTTGAACACCATGACAAAACACATTCGCAACCAGGTGGCAGCCTTTTTCCTGCTGCTCCCCGCCGCCACCGCCCTGATGGTCGTTCCGGGTACGGTCATGGCGCAGCCCGCCGCCCCTGAATTGCGATCACTGCAGGTGGTCACAGACGACGGTCTGCGGGCCGGCGCAGATCTGCAGTTCACGGTAGAAGGCACACCGCGGGGCCGGGTCCAACTCCATGTTGCCGGTGTGCCTCGGGCCATCGTGCTGCAGGAAACCGAACGGGGCGTGTACACGGGCAGCTACACCGTCCGTCGCCAGGACCGGCTCCATGAAGGCAGCGCCGTGCGCGCCACGCTGAAGGTGCGCAACCGCACCATCACCAGCAACTACTCGCTTCCGGCCGACGTTGGTGGCCGGAACGTGGTGGCGGCACCGCCACCTGGCCTGAAGATCGACCGTTTCTCGGTTGCCCCCATCGACAAGATGGAGCCCGGCGCCGAATTGCGCTTTACGCTGAACGGCGCCCCAGGAGGCAGGGCTGATTTCGACATTCCCGGTGTCATCGACAACGTGCCGATGCGCGAGGTATCGCCGGGCGTGTATGAGGGTGCGTACACCATCCGCCGCATGGACAACCTGGCGCCGTCGCGCCCCACGGTGGCCACCTTGCGTGTCGGTGACCGCACGGTCTCCTCGACCCTGACCCAGCCCCTGATCGCCGATGCCAAACCGCCGGTGATTCGCCATGTGTCGCCGCGCGACGGGGAGACCGTCCCGCGCAGTGCGGCCACCTCGGTGTCCGGGACGTTTGATGACGTCGGTGGTGTGGGTGTGGACCCCAAGAGCGTTCGCATCGTGATCGCGGGACGCGATGTCACGTCCACCTCGCAGATCACACCGCAGTTTTTCACCTACCGCGCGGACCTGCCCACCGGCCGGTATCCGGTGGAAGTGACCGCCCGGGACCTGGTGGGCAACGGCATGCGCCAGAACTGGACCTTCAACGTCGCTTCGCAAGCGAACGCCGCGCCGACCACCGTGCAGCTGCAGGTGAGCAGCCATGCCAACAATGCCACGGTCGACAGGGGCGCCGTTGTCATACGCGGCCGCACCGTGCCTGGCGCGGTGGTGGATGTGAAGGTGAATGCGGTAGGCACCCTCGTCGGCGTGTTTGGCCTGAACCAGGAATTGCTGTCGCAGCGTGTACAGGCCGATGGCAATGGTGACTTCTCGTTCAGCTTCACCTCCCAGGTACCGCTGCCCGGCACCCGCTACGAAGTGACGATGACCGCCGAAAGGGGCGGCATGGTGGCGACAGAGACCCAGCTGGTGCTGTTCCAGAAATAAGATACCGCCGGCACCCCAGCGGCGACAGGAAATCGCCACCCAAAAATGGACCCTTGTGGTCCATTTTTTTGATAGAAATGGCTTTCCACGCTTGTCCATCAAGCGCCTTAAGCTATTATTTTTGTAGCGTTTTTGAAATCCTGGTGACTGTCCCCAGCACAAGCCGGAGGTAATGTGTGAAACGGAGTCTGCGCGGTGAAAGGAACACCCGCTGCAGCGTGCACCTCATCCAACCTTCCTGCGCCCCATGAACACCACCCCACCCCGCCGCGACGACATCCACAGCTACGAGCCCCGCCTGGGCCACGGCCTGCCGCACGACCCGTTCAACGCCATCGTGGGGCCGCGCCCCATCGGTTGGATCTCCACGCAGAGCGCGGCGGGCGCCACCAACCTGGCACCCTACAGCTTTTTCAACGCCTTCAACTACGTGCCGCCCATCGTGGGCTTTGCCAGCATTGGCTACAAGGACACGGTGCGCAACGTGGAGGCCACGGGCGAATTTGTGTGGAACCTGGCCACGCGCGACCTGGCCGAGGTGATGAACCAGAGCTGCGCCGCCGTGCCGCCCGAGGTGAGCGAGTTCGAGCTGACGGGCCTCAGCACCCGGCCCTCCACCCGCGTGCGCCCGCCGCGCGTGGCCGAAAGCCCCGTCACCTTTGAATGCCGCAGCACGCAGATCCTGCGGCTGCAAGGCGTGGACGGGGAGAAGGTGGACACCTGGCTGGTGCTGGGCGAAGTGGTGGCCGTGCACATCGACCGGGCACTGCTCAAGGACGGCGTGTACGACACGGCGAACGCGGGCCACATCCTGCGCGGTGGCGGCCCAGCCGATTACTTCACCGTGGGGCCGGAGCAGCTGTTCAAGATGGTCCGGCCGCGCTAGGGACCACAGCGCTCAGGCTGCCGCGTTGTTCTGGACCAGGTCCATCGCAAACCGGCCATGGCCCACGGACCAGTCGGAATAGTCGTTCTCGTGCATGAAGATGAATACATCGGTCGGCGCCACGCCCGCCATGGCCAACAGGTTGCGCGCGATGGCGGCGTAGAGGGCCCGCTTCATCGCATCGCTGCGCCCACGCCGCAGCGTGATCTCGACCACCACCACGCGGTCGGACCGGGCCACACCGTTGAAGGTGGGGCTGCAGGCAAATTCACCGGGGGCGTAGCCCGCCACCAGGTTGAACAACTCGTCCGGCGGCATGCCGATGCCATCCACCAATGCCTGGTGAATGCCTTGCACGATGGCATCCCGCGTGGCGGCGGGGGTGTCGTGCGGGATGTTGGTGCGGATAAAGGGCACGGTTTTCTCCTATGTTCATTCAGATCAAATAAGGCATCCAGGCCAGCGGTGGCGCAACTACAAGCATTTCAAGCCGCTACCGCTCAACATTCAAACGATTGTTGCTATCAATTTCACGATTGAAAAGCGATGATTTGGCTGGTTTTATGTGCTCTAGAATCACATATATGAGCCACCGCCTGCCCCCGTTAAGCGCCCTGCGCGCGTTCGAAGCCGCAGCCCGGCTCGGCCGCATGACGGCGGCGGCGGACGAGCTGTCGGTCACGCCCGGCGCCATCAGCCGCCAGGTGCGGCAGCTGGAGCAGCATCTGGGCGTGGCCCTGTTTGATGGCAGCAAGGCCCGACCCACCCTCACCCCGGCGGCGCATGTGCTGCAGCCGGTGCTGACCCATGCTTTTGCCCACATCGCCGATGCCGTGCGCGAGGTCAGCGACCCCCGCCGGGGGCCGCTGGACGTGGCGTGCTTCAGCACCTTCACCGTGAAGTGGCTGATCCCCCGGCTGTTCGACTTCCAGGCCCAGCACCCGGGCATCGAGGTGCGCCTGCGCACCACCGACGCAGGCACCGATGCCAAGCGCCAACACGGCGATCTGGTCATCACCGCCGAGGAGGCCAGCGGAGCGCGGGACGCCAGCAGGGAGCAGCGACTGTTTGCCGAACACCTCGGCCCGGTGCTGAGCCCCGAACTGGCACAGCGGGTGGCACTGCAGCAACCCGCCGACCTGGCGGACCCGGCCGTGTCCCCCCTGCGCCTGCACACCCGCACGCGGCGCAATGCCTGGGCCATGTGGGGGGCAGCGGCGGGCGCTGCCGCGCCCGAGCCCGTGCCCGTGCCCACACCTTCGCCGTCGGGGCCGGAGTTTGAGCACTACTACTTCACGCTGGAGGCCGCCGTGCGCGGGCTGGGCATTGCCGTGGCTCCGTGGCACCTGGTGATGGACGACGTGTTGGCGGGCCGGCTGGTGGCACCGCTGGGTTTCGTGGCCTCGGGATATGACTACGTGGTGCGCCGCCGCGCCAGCGGCCCCCTGCCCCGGCTGGATGTGTTCTGCGCCTGGCTGCAGGCGCAGGCTGCGGCAACGCCGGCACCGCCTGGTCCGCAACAGCTGGATTGATGCCCCGTTGCCTTAAAAACCCGGCACCGCTGAGCCCGTCGCAGCACTGCCTAGCACGATGACGATCAGAGGTTACGACATCAGCGACTTGCTCATGTAGACGGTGACGCCACCCATGAAAGACTCCTCGCGATCCACCACAAACCCCTGTCGAAGGTACAGATCAACATTCGACTCGAACAGCTTGTTTGTGAAAAGCCGAAGACCTTTGAGTCGCAGCCCCAACGCCGTGTTCTGCGCGTGATCCATCAGGATGCGGGCACAGCCACGACCCTGAAAAGACGGTGCGACCGCAACGTTTTCAACGAGCAACCACTCTGGCTCCGGGATCATCTCAATCAGCGCGGCAAAGCTGCCGTCCACCTCCAGCAGATCGACCAAGTGCTCTCTGATGGCCGATTCGTAGTTGGCCTTCATGGGAAGCGGCTCGCGCCCGATCACCGGAATCCACTTCGCATAAGCGGCGCGAGTCAGCGATCTCACGGCCATCGCGTCCTTCTCTGCCGCTCGCCTGAATTGGAAGTTCATGGCGCAAAGCTACCGCAACAGCGGTGCGCACAAGCCAGCGGCCGGTTCGCGCGCCCACTGTTCGGTCCAGGCCCACACCTGCTGCACGCCGTCCGCGCCCTCGCCACCGGCCCTGCGGCGCTGCAGGCCGTGGTCTGCGCCGTCGATGCGCCGCGCGCAATAGGGCACGGTGCGCACAGCGGCCATTTCCGCAAAACGCTCGTAGGCGGGGGCGGGCACCAGCGCGTCGTCGCTCCCCCACACCTGCACCAACGGCCAGGGGCTTTGCACCAGCGGCAGGGTCAACGGCCAGTTCCACAGGTCGCGCCAGTAGCCCAGGCTGCGGCCCTGCGCCACGGCGCTGTCGGGACGGCGTCCAGCCACCACGCGGCCCAGCTCCTCCCAGTCTGCTTGCGCCTCCAGGCGCTGTGCCTGCAGGGCACCGGCCTCCTGCGGGTCCAGCCCGCTGGAGGCCAGCATCACCAGGCCGGCGAGTTGGGGCACCTCGGGCGCCAGGGCGGGCAACAGCTCGGCCCCTTCGGAAATACCCACCAGCAGCTGCGGCAGCGCGGGCGCGCCTTCACGTTCGCGCTGCTGCGCATCCGCGACCAGAGCCGCGCGGGCGTGGGCCAGCCAGGTGGAGAGACGGTCCTGCTGCACAAAGTCGCGTGCGCAGTCTGCGGGCGCCGTGCGCGCCTGGGGGTCCACACCGGGCTTGTGCAGCACCAGCACCTGGGCGTGCAGCAGGCCGGCAAAGTAGCGGTCCGCAATCGGCCCCATGCCCGCGCAGCCGGAGCCGGGGATGACGATCACACGGTAGCGCAGCGGTGCGGTGCGTTCGCTGCGCGCGAGGGCCTGGAGCGTGGCGCCATCGGCGCCTGGCAGCGGCCGCAGTGCGAAGGTCTCCGACGGGGGTGGGGCCTGGGTCGGTGCCACCGGGGCCTGCGCGGGCGCCTGCGGTGTCTCTGCGGAAGCTTCGGGCCCGTACACATTCACCAGCGATTCGGACACGGCCGCCGCATAGAACGGAGGGGGCGATGCGGCGCAGCCACCAAGCACACAGGCAACGGCCGTGGCCACGAAAAAGGCCAGCACGGGGCTGGCCAGGGGCCGCAAAGGTGCGGCAGAAGCAGAAAGGTGTTTTACGTTGAGCACAGGCCACAGTCTGGCATGACTGCGACCACCCAGGGAACTGCACCTGCTACTGGTGCGCCGCCCAGCGCGAGATGCCGAGCAAGAGGCTGCCGCCTCCGGCGGTCAGCACCGAGCGGCAGCGCATCAGGGGGTTGTCCCCTGCTACTTCAAGATGAGGACTTGCTCAGGCTGCTGGGGCTGCGGCATGGGCATGGGCTGGCCGCCCTGCTGGTACACCGGTGCAGGGCGCACGCCGCGCGCCAGGTTCGCGTCGGTGTAGCCCAGCTGCATGGCCATCTGCTGGTACACGTCCTGCGCCAGCGACAGCGAGGTCTCGCGGATCACCTTGGCGCGATTGGGCGGGGCGATGTCGCCACGGATCGACAGGATCTTGGTGTCGTTGCCTTCGCCCTGGGCGGAGAACGCGGCCTTGATCTCGTAGGTCTTGGTGTTGATCAGCGAGAAATCGGCCAGGAGCTGCAGGCCGTACTGGCGTGTGGCGCTGGTGGTGCCCTGCAGCGGCGAGAGCGCGTCGGTGAAGTCGATGCTGGAGACCACGCCGAACAGCACGTAGTCGGCGCCGTTGAACTCGCCCTTCTTGATGCGGCTGATCACGTCGTTGACCTGGGGCTGCACCTGGGGCGTGGCCATCTTGCCGGTCTGCACCTGATTGAGTATCTGCTCGGCCTTGCTGTTTTGCGGCTTGCCGGCGTCAAAACCCTTGCCCTGGATCAGGCGGAAGTAGGTGCCCTGCAGGATGGCGCCCTTGATGTCGTTGGTGTAGCCGCCGAGCTCGCGCTGCTCGATGTAGCTGTAGCGACCAGCCACGTAGGTGCCGCTGGCCTGCTCGGACGCCTGCATGTGCTGGCTGCCCGAGTGCGAGCCCGAGCCGCCGTAGGGGCCGTGGCTGTAGCCGCCACTGTGGCTGCCGCCCGCGCTCATCTGGCTGCTGCGCTGGTAGGTGCCGGCCAGGAAGTACTCGGACACGCGCTGGGCGTAGGCCAGGTCGGTCACTGCGATCTTGGGCGCCGCGCCGGGCTGCTGCGCCAGGGCGGTGCCGCCCCAGGCCATGGTGGTGGCGGCGATCACGGCCAGGGCCGTGTGGAGAGTGGTTCTACGTTGCATGTGATGCTCCTGGTGAGCTAACGGAATGTCATGTGTTCATCAAACGATACGGGCCATCGCCAACATCGTCCGATACTGGCGCGACCCAGGCGCGGGACGCCAAGCAAGGGCCGCCCCGCAGCGAGGGCGTCGTCCCCCTTCCCGCGCGCAGCGCGAGAGAAAGGGGGAAGCGGTGCAGCCGCTCAGGGGGTTACCTCTTACTTGTCTTGCGGATTTCCTTCTCGTCCTGCCATTCGATCGTGCCTTCCTGCACATCAAACAGCTTGAGCGTGAACTTGTAGTACACGTCCTTGGTGTTGTTGTTCTGCTTGACGATGCTGGTAAGCTCGCCTTCCATGGTGTATTTGGCTGCCGTCATCTGGCCGACCTTGGCGGTGGTGCCCTGCTTGTACAGGCCGCTCTGGTTCTGGCGCTGCAGCTCGTCCACGCCCTGCTGCATTTCGTTGATGGAGCGCACAAAACGCACCTTGCCCGACTTGACCAGTGCGGTCTGGATCGAGCTCATCACGTTGGTGGTATCGATGTACTCGCTGGTCTTGTTCTTCACGGTGGAGATCGTCACCGTGGGGCGGCCCTGGAAGATGCCGGTTTCCAGCAGGCCGCCGGTCATCTTCTCGGCAATCATCTGCAGGTCGGTGGAGCCGAACTCGTTGGTCACGAGCTCGACGGCCTTGGCGTCGCCGTAGTTGACCTGGCGGTCAAAACGCACGGTGGGCGAAGACAGGTTCTGGCAGGCCGACAGGGCCAGCGTGCCGGCCGCGAAGGCCAGGATCAGCGCGCTGCGCTGAATGGTGTTCTTTGTCATGGTTTTCAACTCCTCACTCAACAATATTTCGATGGGGCAGCGCGGGTTCAGCGCGGCTCCACATTCATTTCAAGGCGCAGGTCGACCGCCGCGGCAGTGGGCGCCACGCTCTTGACGGTCTGCTGGCCCAGGCCCAGCACGCTCATCTGCTTCCAGGATTCGCCGTCGCCCACCTGGTTGCCCACGTTGTCCAGCCACTTGAAGCGGTAGAACACGGTGCGGTCGGTGCGGCCCATGTTGGCCATGTCGGCCTGCACCACAAGGATGTCGTTCTTGCGCACGATACGCATCTCGCGCACAGCGATGCTGTTGGCTTCGCCGCGCAATGCAACCTTGGAGGCCACGGCCAGCGGGGTGGCTGGGTCGTGCAGCTGGGCACTGGCACTGGTGGCCAGGGTCATCGTGAGGGCCGCGCACACAAGGGCGGGTGCAGCAGCAAGGGCAAAACGGGTTCTCATGCCAGAGGCTCCTTGAAAATGGGACATATGCGGGTTCAGTTCTTGGCAGGCGCCGCAGGGGTGGTCGCCGTAGACTTGACCGCCGACTGGGGCACCGCGCGGGTGCGGTTGTTGTTGGAGGTGCGCGTCGGGGCGGCGGGTGTTGCTGCCGCCGGGGCCGCTTGTGCGGCAGCCACGGTGGGCAGCTGGCCCAGCATGGCCACGTCGCCGGTCAGCACACTGTTGTCATACATGCGCAGGGGCACCAGGGCGTACTGGCCGTCGATCTTGATCGGCTGGGGCAGTTGGCGGCCATTGACGCTCACCACGTGCTCGCCCGGTGGCAGGTAGCCACGGGCCACGTACACACGGCCGGGCAGCATGCGCCACATGCGATCGTCCGCCTGCTCGGTGGCCACCGAGGCCGCCGCACCGATGATGCCGCCAATCAGGCCGCCACGCTTTTGCAGTTCGTTCTGCAGCACGCCCTTGGCCACGGCACGGGTGAAGCCACGCAGCACCATGCCGGGCATTTCGTCCTTGAGCGCACGGCGCGCCATCACGTTCACGTCCACCACCTTTTCAAGCTTGAGGTCGGTACCGGCGGCGGAGATGGTGGTCAGGAGGGCGTCCTTGGAAGGCTCGATCACCGGATAGGAGATGCTGGCCGTGACCAGGCCCCGGCCCGTAGGCACGGGGATGGTGAAGGCCTTGGGTTTGCGCGCTGGGGCATCACCGGCTTCGACGATGAAGAGCACATCGGTCATGCGCTGGCGGCGCTTCCAGGTAAAGCCGGTGCGGTTGTCCAGGCCGCGCAGGCCTTCTTCGAGCACACCGGTTTCGGGCTTGAGTTCGATGGCCTTGCGGTAGCCGGGCGCAGCCAGGCCAGGCTCGTTGAGCATTTCGTACAGGAAACCGGCCAGATAGTGGGAGAGGGCGTTCTGGTAGCCGTTCTTGAGGGCAAGCACTTCGGGGTCGTTGAGCGTCTCGACGGGGTAGCCATTGAGTTCCTTGCCCCCCGAGGTGGCGCCCTTGGACTTGGCTTCTTCTTCCGCAGCCAGGGTTTCTTTCGAGCGGAATTCGGCAATGATGGCTTCACGCTCGTGGGTGCGCTTGATGTCCACGCGGGCGTTTTCGAAATCTCCCACGGCCATGCGGTTCAGGGCCAGGCGCGTGGTCACCCACACTTTTTCATAGTCCTGGCCTTCGTAGACCTTCAGGCGTTCGCTGATCAGTGCAGCGCCCACGGTGCCCATGAGCTTGCTGGGGTTGGTCTTGGCAGTCTCTTCCCATTCCTTGACCTTGATGTCGGCCAGCAAGAAAGCGTTGGTGCTGTCGGGGTAGCGCCGGTCCATGCGCAGCAATTCGCCGCGTTCCATGTTGTAGAGCAGCGCGGTTTTTTCTTCCTCGCTCTTGGCCGTGCTTTCGAGCTGGGCAATGGCGGCGGGAATGCCGCCGCTGCGGCCAGCGTTTTGCATGTCGGTCGCCAGCTTGTCATGGCTCTGCATGGTGGCGCAGCCGGTCAGGGCGGCGCTCAGGGCCAGCACCCACAGAAGGCGTGGGCGGAAACGGGATGGGTGGGCGGTCATGAATGCTCCTTGCAGATCGGTCGGTTGTGCACCAGAAAACCCCGGCCATGTCCACGCGCAAGACGGCACCGCGCTGCGGGCACACCGGTCAGGGTGGTGCGCCGCAGAAGCCGGTGTGGCCTGCAGGATGGGAAGTCCGGACAAGGAAGGTGCTGGCGGCCGGTGCGCCCCCTCCCGGCGCGTTCACGTGCTGCTGGCAGCCCCCTCTGGCTGTGAGTTTCTTGGTAGTTTTGTATGGGGTTGTAGCCAGGGACGCAATGTAGCAAAAGCTTGTATCTTTTCTGTAACCGCGCCGAACAGCTCAAATCGCAATCGAACATGGGCATCTCATGCCTCCAGGCGGTTCAGGGGAAGGCGGTACAGCCACACCACGCGGCCACCGGGCGCACGCAGCTGCGCGCAGGGCAATACGCCGGGCACTGCGAACTCCAGGCTCACCAGCCATGCGCCGGGTGCCAGCTCGGCCTGGGCCTTGGCGGCGGCGCGGGCCATGCTCTCGGGCCGCTGGAACAGGTACACCATGCGGTAGGGGCTCCAGTCCTCAGCCCACATGTCGGCGCGCCGCACCCGGGCCCAGGGGCACCGCAGGGCGCACAGCAGGCGCAGGGGCCAGCTCCATTCGATGCCCTCCAGTTGCGCGGCCGGGTAGGCATGGCGTAGCGCCTTCAGGCCATCGCCCACGCCGCTGCCTGCATCCAGCACCCGGGCCCCCAGCGGCAGCGGGGCCTGCGAGGCCAGGGACTGCAGCGCATGGTGGGGCGTGGGAAACAGCGGCGCATCGCGCCAGGCGTTCAGGGGGTACACCAGCAGCAGCAGCGCCAGCGGCACCAGCCACGCCCAGGTCGGCAGGCTGGCCGCGCCCAGCAGCGCCAGCGACAGCGGAAAGCCCGCCGCAATCAGCCCGCGCCGCCACCAGCTGTCGCCCAGCACACTGGCCGCCGTCCCGAGCAGGCAGGCGGCCAGCAAGGCCGCCACGGGCGGGACCGCGCGCTGCAGGGCCACAAAAATCAGCCACGCGCACGCCCACGCCACCAACGCGGGCAGGGGCCAGGGCATGCGCAGAGCCAACATGGGTTCGTTCTCAGCGGCCAAAAATGCCGCGCAGCAGGTTGACGGGGTTCACCACGTTGCCCGCATCCGTGCCACCCTCGCCCGCCGGCTGTTGGCCTGCCGGCGCGCCACCCATGCCACTCGAATAGGCACCGCCTGAGGCAGCCGCTGGAGCAGCCCCCATGCCGCCGCGCCGCCCCTGCATCTCTTCGCCCAGCATCGCCATGGTGTGCGACTTGACGCGCACGCGCACGGCCCACTCGGGCTCCCACGCGGCCTTGGGGTCGGCCGGGCGCGGCGGGTGCACGATGTGGCTTTCGCCGCCGTAGGCCATCATGCGCAGCATGGGCGTGGCATCGCGCCCGCCGCCCGCAAAGATGCCCTGGGGGATGGCGCACTGCGTGGTTTCGGGCTGCAGCAGCACACGCTCCTTGAGCCAGCGGTCGATGGTGGCGGGCGACAGGTAGTCGAACAGGCCCATGCCCGTGTCGGGCGTCTCGGCGCTGGACCACATCACGAGGTCGTCCCCGTTCTGCGACATGGCATGCAGGTAGTAGGCGCGCGCATTGCGCACAGGCTGCCAGCTGGTGCCCATGCTGTCCTGTGGCTTGCCGGTGGTGCGCAGGTCGATGGCGGGCATCAGGTCTTGCGCCGCGCCCAGCGTGAATTTCATCGACGCGGGCACACCCTCGCCGCGCACCTGGTGCTCGCCCACCAGCGAGGCGTCACGCGACAGGCTCACCTGGTTGCGTTCGTTGGGGTACAGCGCATAGGCCGGGCCCACGCGCGGCCCCCGGTCGGGCACGGCGCGGCCTGCAAAGGCCTGGGCATAGTCCGTGGGCTTGGCGCGCGCCAGGTCGATCACGCGCGGCTGGCCCGCGCGCACCGTGGCGCCACAGCCCCAGTAGAGCAGGATGCGGCCCTTGGGCTGGTGCTGCTGGTACTCCTGGGGCACCTCGCCCGGCTCGGTCTGGGTGGGCTGCGCGCGCGGGGGGATCAGCGGCAGGGATTCGCCCATGCGCACGCCTGCGGGAATGGCATGGCTGGCTTCGACGCCGGGGCGCAGGGTGTTGTGCAAGGCGATGTCGATGACACGCGGCGGCATGATGGACATGGCGCGGGCGTTGCCATAGGACGTGTTGCCACCGCCCGCCCTGCCCTGCGCGCCGCCGCCCATGAGACCGCCGAGCAAACCGCCGCCACCGGGCAGGCTGTCCATCTCGGGCATGCCCGCCATGGTGCCGGTGGACACATCCATCCACAGCTGGACCTTGGGGGGTTTGGTGGTTTGGGCCTGGGCGCCCAGGCTGGCGATGCTCAGGCCGACGGCTAGGCAGGCGGGGGTGAGGACGAAGCGCAAAGGGGTCATGGGGGTCTGCTCCAGGAGATACATGGATCACCCGGCAAACCATCGTGGGCCGCAGAACGGCGCTTTCGCCGCCCTGTGAAGAGGCCTTGCGGTCAACCCGGGTGTGTTGAACGCAGCGCAGTGTAGGCCCCGCACACACGCATTTTGCCTGCGCAAGTTACGGCTGGAAACCGTTTCTGTGCGCTATTTCACGCATGGTTGCGCCGAAGTAGAACGGCGCCCCTGGTGCGCAGGGAGATCAGCCCCGCAGGCGGTCGATCAGCCCGTTCAAGGCCTCCAGCGAGCCGAACTGGATTGCCAGTTCGCCCATGTCCTCTACCCGGCCATGGCGCTTCACGCGCTTTTTCACGCGCACCTCGACCTCGGCCATGAGCAGGTCCGAGAGTTCTTCTTCCACGCGCTTCAAGTCGCGCGACTTTTCCTTCTGGGGCTTTTGCGGCACCAGGCTGAACTCGGCGCCGATCTTCTTGACCAGCGCTTCGGCCTCGCGCACGGACAGCTTCTTGGCCGCGATCTGGTTGCCCGCGGTGATCTGGGCCGCGCGGTCCAGCGACAGCAGCGCGCGCGCATGGCCCATGTCGATGTCGCCGGCCATCAGCATGGTCTGCACCGGCTCGGCCAAGTTCAACAGGCGCAGCAGGTTGCTGGCGGCGCTGCGCGAGCGGCCCACGGCCTGCGCGGCCAGCTCATGCGTGAGGCCAAACTCCTTGACCAGGCGCTGCAGCCCGTGGGCTTCTTCCAGCGGGTTGAGGTCTTCGCGCTGGATGTTCTCGATGAGCGCCATGGCCGCCGCCGACTCGTCGGGCACATCGCGCACCAGCACCGGCACCTCGGCCAGGCCCGCCAGGCGCGAGGCGCGGAACCGCCGCTCGCCCGCGATGATTTCGTACTTGCCGGCGTTGTCCCCACCCGTCAGGCGCCGCACCAGGATGGGCTGCATGATGCCCTGGGCCTTGATGGATTCGGCCAGCTCGTACAGCGCACCCTCGTCCATGCGCGTGCGGGGCTGGTACACGCCGGGCACCAGTTCAGACAGCGGCAGGCTGCTGGGCAGCCCGGCTTCAGCCGCCTGGGCCTGTTCCACTTTTTCTTCGACCTTGGGGCCCAGCAGGGCTTCGAGGCCGCGTCCCAGGCCCTTGGGTTTTTTGGTGACCATGAAATGCTTCTCGCGAAAAGGAATGGGGGAAAGAGTCTTCAGCGGTCGATGATGACCAGCGTGCCATGGCTGCCCGGTGCCACCGCGTGGGGCACGCCAGCGGGCACGATGAACACCTCGCCCGCGTTCACCTCGGTGACCTGCCCCTGCAGGTCCAGGCGCATGCAGCCGTCGAGCACCAGCAGCGCTTCGTCAAAGTCGTGCGACTCGTCGGGGTAAGCGGCATCGTCCATGCGCAGCACCTTGAGATTGGCGCCTGCCGCCTGGCCCACAACCGTGGAGTTCCAGGCGCGGGGCAGTTGGTCGGCGATGGCGGACAGGTTGATTTTGGTCATGGGTCGGAAGCACACATATTTCAGAACGTGGGGCGGCCCACCGCACGGCGCTTCTTGCGGCTGCGCCACAAACGAAGCCACACACCGAATGCGATGGCCAGCAACACCAGGGCCAGCATGAACTGCCCCAGCGCGCCCACCACCACGGCGCCGCCCGGTAAAAACCAGGAGAGCATGGTGAGCGGCGCCTCGAGCCACGCGGGATCGAGCTTTTGTGGCGACGGCACTGCGGGCGGTTCAACCGATGCTGGCTTGTTCCAGAAGGTCCGCAGCTTCATGCGACATCACCCGCCAGTTCGTGCAGCCAGGCGTGGCCTTCGTCCCAATCGCCCAGGCCCGATTCGGCATTGATGTGGCCGCGCTCGCCGTAGTCGATGAAGCGAGCGCCCCAAGCCTGCGCCAAACCCTCAGCGCGCTCCAGGCTGCAATACGGATCGTTGCGGCTGCCCACCAGCAGGGCCGGGAACGGCAGGGGTTTGCGCGCAATGGGTGCCCAGCCGTGGATCTGCGCGGCCAGGTCGGGCCGCTCCACATCGCCCGGCGCCACCAGCAGCGCGCCCACCACGCGGTGCGCGTTGGCCGAATGCGCAGCCCACCAGGCGGTGAGGATACAGCCCAGGCTGTGCGCCACCAGCACCACGGGGCTATCGGCATCGACCACGGTTTCTTCCAGCCGCGCCGACCAGTCGCCGCGCAGCGGGCGCATCCAGTCGTGCTGCTCCACGCGGTGGTAGCCATAGCGGGCCTCCCACAGGGTTTGCCAATGATCAGGGCCCGAGTTCTGCCAGCCGGGCAGCAGCAAGACGTTGGAAGCCTTCATTACTATCAATTTAATAGCTATTAACGCTTATCTATCAAGCGCTAGATGCCATTTTTGCCATGGAAGACGCTGCGGCAGGCATGGTTTGCACCCGCTCGACCATCTCTTGCGCAAATTCGACAAAAGCCTGGCTGCCTTTTGCGGCCGGGTCGAACACCACACCGGGCAGCCCGTAGCTGGGCGCCTCGGCCAGGCGCACGTTGCGCGGGATCACGCTGTTGAACACCTTCTCGCCAAAGTGCCCCTTGAGCTGGTCGCTCACCTGCTGCTGCAAGGTGATGCGCGGGTCGAACATCACCCGCAGCAGGCCAATGATCTGCAGGTCGGCATTGAGGTTGGCATGCACCTGCTTGATGGTGTTGACCAGGTCGGTCAGGCCTTCGAGCGCGAAGTATTCGCACTGCATGGGCACGATCACGCCGTGTGCGCTGCACAGGCCGTTGAGCGTGAGCATCGACAGCGACGGCGGGCAGTCGATGAGCACAAAGTCATAGTCGCCATCGGCCTCGGCCAGCGCGGCCTTCAGGCGCTTTTCGCGGTGGTCCAGCGCCACCAGTTCCACCTCGGCGCCCGCCAGCTCGCGGTTGGCACCCAGCACCCAGTAGCCACATTTTTCCGACAGCACGGCCGCCTCTTTGACCGAGGCGGATTCGAGCAGCACGTCGTACACCGTGAGGTCGAGGCTGCGCTTGTCCACGCCCGAACCCATGGTGGCATTGCCCTGCGGGTCCAGGTCCACCATCAGCACGCGCTGGCCGATCTTGGCCAGGCCCGCAGCGAGGTTGACGGTGGTGGTGGTCTTGCCAACGCCACCCTTCTGATTGGCAACGCAGAAAATTTTGGCCATGTGGGTGTTGCAGTCCGTGTTGTTGTCGTTGTTTTATTTGGAGATGGCCAGCTTGATGCCAAAGCCGATCAGAAAGACGCCCGCCACTTTTTCCAGCACGCGGCCGATGCGCGGGTTGGCGCGCATGCGCGCGGCGAGGTGGTGCGTGAGCAGCACGGCGACCAGCCCATAGATAAACGTCAGCACCGCCACCGTGGCCGCCATCACGCCAAAGGTCAGCAAACCCTGGTGGCGGGCCGGGTCCACGAACAGCGGGAAGAACGCCATGTAGAACACGATGGCCTTGGGGTTAAGCAAGGTGATCAGCCCGGCCTGCTTGAAGTAGTGGCGCGGCTGGATGTTGAGGATGGGTTGCGCCCCCGGCTTGGCCGTGAGCATCTTGAAGCCCAGCCAGGCCAGGTAGGCTGCGCCCAGCCACTGCACTGCATTGAACGCCGTGGGGTACGTGGCCAGCAAGGCCGCCACACCGGCCACCGCCGCCCACATCAGCACCTGGTCACCCGCGATCACGCCCATCGTGGCCGCCAGGCCACCGCGCACGCCGCCCTTGCTGGTGGAGGTGATGAGCGCCAAATTGCCGGGGCCTGGAATGAGCAGGAACAACACAATGGCGGCGACAAAGGCGCCGTAGTCTGCGATGCCAAACATGATCTCTCCCGGTGTGCTGGATGGGTGCTCAGAGGATGCACCCGCAATGAGGAGCCGAGTTTACGCGACCACCCAGCCCCTGCCGCTGAAAAGTCAACGTCCGGGTTCAGGCTGGCTTCATCCAGATGATGCAGCGCTCGGCGTCAAGACCGGGGACGGTGAGCTGTTCCACGTGAAACACCGACACATCGGCGGGGAGCGCCGCAATTTCATCCTCGGGGTGTTTCCCCTTCATGGCCAACCAGACGCCGTGGGGCGCCACCAGCGCAGCCCGCGACCAGGTCACGAAGTCGGGCAGCGAAGCAAAGGCGCGACAGCTGATGATGTCAAAGGGTGTTGTCAGCGTCTCGACCCGCGCGTGCACGCCATGCAGGTTGCGCAGCTTGAGAGTCACCGCCGCCTGCTGGATGAACGCCGCCTTCTTGCCCACGGTGTCTACGCAGCTCACATCCACCTCCGGGCAGCAGATGGCAAACACCACTCCGGGCAGGCCTCCGCCCGAGCCAACGTCGAGCAAGCGCACAGCGTGGTGGCCATCCCCTGCCAGCACTGCAACATGGCGGCGCAGTGGTGGCACAGCGGCCAGGCTGTCCAGCAGATGGTGCGTCATCATCTCCTGCGGATCGCGCACGGAGGTCAGGTTGTAGACCTTGTTCCACTTCTGCAGCAGGGCAAGAAAATCCATCAACAGGGTGATCTGGGCGTCGGTCAGACCCAGGGCCAAGGCATCGGCCCCTGCCTGCAGCTGTTGGCGCAAGCTGTCGTTTGTCACTGCCGTCGTCATGCCGCCACTTCCCCCTCTGCCTTGGCAGCCGCAGCCGCCGCAAACTCCTTGAACCCGCCCTTCTTGAGATGCACCATCAGCAGCGAGATCGCCGCCGGGGTGATGCCCGTGATGCGCGAGGCGTGGCCCAGGGTTTCGGGCCGGTGGCGACTGAGCACCTGGCGTGCCTCGATGCTCAGGGCCGTGACTTGCATGTAATCCAGTTCGGCCGGCAAACGCAGCTTTTCAAAATGTGCAGCACGCTCCACTTCGTCCTTCTGGCGGTCGATGTAGCCCGAATACTTGGCGGCAATCTCCACCTGCTCCACCACGGGCTCACTCAGGGGCCCCAGCGTTTCACGTGAAACATCGTTGGTCGCGTATTTACCACCGTCCATGGACACCAGATTGGCGTAGTTCACATCGGGGCGGCGCAGCAGCTCGAACAGGTTGTATTCATGCTCAATGCTCTTGCCCAGCACCCGTTCAGACTCTGCCGCAGGCAGGCTGCGCGGATTCACCCAGGTGGCTTTCAGGCGTTCTGTTTCACGTGAAACAGCGTCCCGCTTGCGGCTGAATGCATCCCAACGTGCGTCATCCACCAGGCCCATGCGGCGCCCTGCTTCCGTCAGGCGCATGTCCGCGTTGTCCTCGCGCAGCTGCAGGCGGAACTCGGCCCGGCTGGTGAACATGCGGTAGGGCTCGGTCACGCCCTTAGTGATCAGGTCGTCCACCAGCACGCCCAGGTAGGCCTCGTCGCGGCCAGGCAGCCAAGGCGCGTCGCCCCGGCACTGCAGGGCGGCGTTGATGCCTGCGAACAGGCCCTGGGCCGCCGCCTCTTCATAACCGGTGGTGCCGTTGATCTGCCCTGCAAAGAACAGGCCCTGGATCTGTCGCGTCTCGAAGCTGCTCTTGAGCGAGCGTGGGTCAAAGTAGTCGTACTCGATGGCATAGCCGGGGCGCAGGATGTGCGCGTTCTCCAGGCCCGGCATGCTGCGCACCAGCTCGTACTGGATGTCGAACGGCAGGCTGGTGCTGATGCCGTTGGGGTAGAACTCGTGCGTGGTCAGGCCTTCGGGCTCCAAGAAGATCTGGTGGCTGTCCTTGTCGGCAAAGCGGTTGATCTTGTCTTCCACACTGGGGCAGTAGCGCGGGCCGACGCCCTCGATCTTGCCGGTGAACATGGGGCTGCGGTCGAAGCCGCTGCGGATGATGTCGTGCGTGCGTTCGTTGGTGTGGGTGATCCAGCAAGGCATTTGGCGCGGGTGCATCTGTGCATTGCCCATGAAGCTGAACACAGGCACCGTTCCCTCGTTCACGCCTCCGGGCATCCCATCACCGGGCTGCTCCGCGCACTTCGAGAAATCGATGCTGCGCCCGTCCAGCCGAGGCGGCGTGCCGGTCTTCAGGCGACCCTGGGGCAGCTTCAACTCCTTGAGGCGTGCCGACAACGACACCGCAGGCGGGTCCCCCGCCCGGCCCGCTGCGTAGTTGTTCAGGCCCACATGGATCTTGCCGTCCAGAAAGGTGCCCGCCGTCAGCACCACGGTGCGGCTGCGGAACCGGATACCCACCTGCGTGACGGCACCCACCACGCGGTCGCCCTCCACCATCAGGTCGTCCACCGCCTGCTGGAACAACCACAGATTCGGCTGGTTCTCCAGCATGCGGCGGATCGCGGCCTTGTACAGAATGCGGTCCGCCTGGGCGCGCGTGGCACGCACGGCGGGGCCCTTGCTGCTATTGAGAATGCGGAACTGGATGCCGCCCTCGTCCGTGGCCAGCGCCATGGCGCCACCCAGCGCATCCACCTCTTTCACCAGGTGACCCTTGCCGATTCCGCCGATGCTGGGGTTGCAGCTCATCTGCCCCAGCGTCTCGATGTTGTGGGTCAGCAGCAAGGTCTTGCTGCCCATCCGCGCAGCGGCCAGTGCGGCCTCGGTGCCCGCATGGCCACCGCCGACAACGATCACATCAAATTTCTGGGGATACAACATGGGGACACTCCGGGGCCTGGCGGGCCCGATAATCAAAACACCCGGTGCGCCCGGGCACCCTGTCAAAGGCGCCGCACACCGGCCCTGCTGGTGGCGGGCGCACTCGGCGCCCCAGCAGGCAACCCGCGATTTTCCCACTTTGCGCAGGCCGTGTCTGTTTCCAGCCCCCTCACCCTCTTCCTGACCGAGTTGCTTGGCGCCCCGCCTCTGGCCATAGAGGCCTGGTGGGCTCGTGCCGAACGGCGCGTGCTGGAGCGCGGCCAGCCCCTGCTGCGAGCCGGCGAACACTGGCGGCACCTGTGGTGGGTGGAGCGCGGTGCGCTGCGGCTGTACTACCTGGACCGCGACGGGGCCGAGTCCAACAAGAACTTCTTTCTGGACGGCGCCCTGTGCTGGCCCATCACCCCCACGCTGCGCCAGCAGCCGGTGATGTTTCACGTGGAACCATTGGAAGACAGCGTGGTGTGGGCCCTGCCCTTCCCCGTCGATCCAGGTGAACCGCTGCCCAGCGCGGGCTGGGCACCGTGGACCGCCCTGGAGCACCGGGTACTCTGCGCCCTGCTCGACGGCAAGATGCAGCGCGAGCAGGAATTTCTGCAACTCAGCGCCCGCCAGCGCTACACCCGCTTGCTGGAGCAACACCCGCAATGGGCCGAGCGCATCGCCCTCAAGCACCTGGCGTCGTACCTGGGCGTGACCGACGTCTCGCTGTCGCGCCTGCGCAGCGAGATGGGGCTTAGAGCGGCTAACAAAACTCAGCGCAGCGGCCCTGGCTAGGCGTTCCGTCGCAGGCAGCACAAGCAGTACGACAAGACGGAACAACGACCCCAGGGGAGTTTTGTGAGCCGCTCTTATCAAAGGATAAGGCGCAGGGCACGGGCCATCGGCAGAGTGCGGGCATCTCCCCAAAGGCCCGCCCCCATGACCACCGCCCCACACCCCCACAACACGCCTGCCCGGCTCTCCCTCATACCCCATGCCTTCGCCGTGTTGTGGCTGGGCCTCATGGCCGGGTTCTTCGGCACCTACAGCGCCAACGTCAACCTGGCCATGTTGCAGATGGACGGCGCGACCTACGCCACGGTGCAGTCCGCCTTCAACCGCAACGTGCGGCACGCCCTGTTCTTTGTGCTGTTCTTTGGCCCACCCTTGTGGTGCGCGCTGGCGATAGCCACGGCCTGGCGTGAACACCGCGCGCTGTGGTGGCGCCTGCTGGCCCTGGTCGGCGCGGCCTACCTGCTGGGCATCGTGTTCTTCACCCAGCAGGTCAACCTGCCGCTCAACCACACCACCGAAGCCTGGAACCCCCAGGCCCTGCCCAACGACTGGCTCCAGGTGCGCGACCAGTGGAATGCCGCCAATCTGTGGCGTGCGCTGCTCAGCGTGGGGTGTTTTGCGGCAGCGCTGGGAACGCTGGTGGGGCGGCTGGCCGGTCGTCGCACGTAGATCGCCGCACAGCCTGCCCTCACCACCGTGGAGCCGCGACACAAAACCCCGTTCAGCACGCCCCGCTTGCAGGATTCCTGCCGCCCGCCTGTGATTCAATCGCAGGCACCATGCCCCAGACCACCTCCCCCTCCTCCCTCCTCATCTTTGCCGGCAGCACGCGCCAGCAATCCTTCAACCGCAAACTGGCCCACGCCACCGCCGCCATCGCACGCGATGCGGGTGCCACCGTCACGCTGCTGGAGCTGTCGGACTTCGACATCCCGCTGTACAACGCAGATCTCGAAGCCCAGGGCACACCGGCCGACGTGATCCGGCTCAAAGAGATTTTGTGGCAACACCCCGCCTGGGTGATCTGCTCGCCCGAATACAACGGCAGCTACACCGCCTTGCTCAAGAACACCATCGACTGGGCCTCCAGCCCCGTCAAAGGCAACCCTGACTGGCAAGACGGCGGCAAGAGCTTTCGCGGCAAGGTGGTGGGCATGCTCAGCGCCTCGCCCGGCGCCCTGGGCGGCCTGCGCTCACAAAGCCACCTGGCCCCGCTGCTCATCAACGCCGAATGCTGGCTCGCACCCAAGGCGTTTGCGCTGGGCTCGGCCGGCAGCGCGTTTGACGACAGCGGCGCCCTCATCCAGCCCGCCCACCGCGACCGCGTGCGCGCTGTGGTGGACCAGGTGCTGTGGGCATCCAGCCGGCTGCACGGCGATGCTGCCGCAGGCCAGTGAGCGCAAAAATTTGAGTCAAAATAGCCTCTAGCGCTTTACGGATAAGCACTAGCAGCTATACAAACAATAGCAATCATCCATGAACTGCCGCCCCGGCTGCGGCGCCTGCTGCACCGCCCCCTCCATCAGCTCACCCATACCGGGCATGCCACAGGGCAAGCCTGCGGGGGTGCGGTGTATTCAACTGGGGGACGATGCGCGCTGCCGCATTTTTGGGCAGCCCGAGCGACCGGCGGTGTGCGGGGGGCTGATGCCGTCGGTGGAGATGTGCGGTGCGAGCAACGATCAGGCACTGGCGTATCTGACGCGGCTGGAGCGGCTGACCCAGCCGGAGAGTGTTGGCGAACCGGTGGCGTAGCCGGTCCCCTTTCCGTCTGGCCGGGTGCCCGCTACTTCATCGAGTGAAGCCCGACCTTGTTGCCCTCGGTGTCCACAAAATGGGCAAAGAAGCCGAAGTCGTTGCCAATTTCCGTCTTCGGCACCACCACCGCCCCACCCGCCTGCGCTACGCGCGCCAGCATCGGGGCCAGGTCGTCTCCGCCATTGAGATACACCATCGTCCCGTTCTGCGAGGGTAGGCTGCCCTCGGCCTGCACGAGGGCACCGCCCACGGCGGCGGGGTCGGAGGACAACATCCCCATCGTGGTCGGCCCCATGGCCATGGGTGCGACGGTGATGCCCAACACCGTCTCGTAGAAGGTCTTGGCGCGGGTGAAGTCGGTCACGGGGATCTCGAACCAGTTCAATGCATGGGCCATGCTGCGCTCCTTGGCTTGCGGGATGAAAACCCGCACTGTGAACCATTGCGCAGCCCGGCGCAATGACGGCCCGGCCAGGGCGCCGCGGGCCTTTCCGCGGGCCGTCCCTTCCCTGTCATGAACCCCGCGCGGGGGTTGCCTGCGCACGCCCGGTTGCGTACAACATGATCATCCCTCCCCGTCTTCGGCTCTACTCAAAAATGCCTCCTGCGCTTTACTGACAAACGCCAAAAGCTATCAAAACAGAAGCAATCAAGGCTGCTCTGTCACACAACCGCTGCCTCCAACGTCTGTGCAGGACCACGGAACCGTCTTCCCACACTCCTGCCTGCCGCACGCCACCGCCATGACCACGAACCCCGCACCTACCGCCACCGACCCCTTCACCACCCTGCGCCCCCGCCTCTTCGGCATTGCCTACCGCATGCTCGGCGTGCGCGCCGATGCCGAGGATGTGCTGCAGGACGCCTGGCTGCGCTGGAGCCGCCAGGACCCCACCGTGCTGCAGTCGGCCGAGGCCTGGCTGGTGACGGTGGTCACGCGGCTGGCCATTGACCGGCTGCGGGCCCTGAAGGCCGAGCGCGAGGCCTATGTGGGCTGGTGGCTGCCCGAACCACTGGTGGAGCTGCATGACAACACCACCGGCGATGCGCTGCACCACAACACCCCCGAATCGGCCGCCGAACTGGCGGGGGAGCTGTCGGTGGCATTTATGTATGTGCTGGAGCGTCTGGGGCCGGAAGAGCGCGCGGCGTTTTTGCTGCGCCAGGTGTTCGACTACGACTACCCCGAGATCGCCGCGCAGCTGGGCAAGAGCGAGGCCAGCTGCCGCCAGATGGTGCACCGCGCCAGCGAGCGCGTGCAGCAGGCGCGCACGCGCTTCGAGGTGCCGCAGGCCGTGCACCACCAGCTGCTGCAGCGCTTCATGCTGGCCGCCCAAAGCGGCGACCGCAACGCCATCGAGGCGCTGCTCAGCGAAGACGCGCAGCTGATTGGCGACGGCGGCGGCAAGGTGCCATCGTTCCCCAAGCCGCTGGTGGGGCCGTTCCGCATCGCCAACCTGTACTGGGCGCAGTTCCGCCGCCTGGGGGCGCTGGTGGTCTACCGCATGGCGCTCATCAATGGCGAGCCCGGCCTGCTGCGCTATGTGGATGGCCAACTCGAATCGGCCCAGGCATTTGTGACGGATGGCGAGCGCATCGTGGCCATCTATGCGGTGCGCAACCCTGACAAGCTGGTGGGCATCCCGGCCACGCTGGAGTGAAATCATTTTGAGGATTTTTGGGGCCCCGTGTCACAGCAGCAGACCCGGCAACGTCTAACCGGTATGAAAGGCAGCAACACCACCGCAGCCTTCATGCCCAACGTTTTCAACCCCAGGCCATTGCCACTTACACCCAAGGATCTGCCATGCCATCGACCACCCAACACACCGCCCGCCTGCCCTATCACAAGCTGTCTTCCAAGGCCTTCATGGGCCTGGTGAGCCTGTCGGAAACCATCAAGAAAGGCCCGCTGGGCGCCCGCCTGGCCGAGCTGGTGTTTCTGCGCGTTTCGCAGATCAACGGCTGCGCGTACTGCATGGACATGCACTGGACCTACCTGGTCAAGGACGGCATGGACCCGCGCCACCTGAACGCCGTGGCCGGCTGGCGTGAGGCGCCTTTCTTCGGCGAGCGTGAACGCGCCGCCTTCCGCTGGGCCGAAATCATCACCGCCACACCCCACAGCGATGCGAGCGATGAGGAATTCGCAAAGCTGCAAGCGGTGTTCAACGAGACGGAAATCTCCGAGCTGAGCTTTGCCGTCGCCGTGATCAACGCGTGGAACCTGGTGAACGCCGGGATGCGCGCGCCGATTCCAGAAGCGGGCTGACACTCCCGACGCGGCACAGGGGCCGGCGTGCGGCCTACCGCCCCTTGGCGCTCGGGAGCGGTAGGGCCCCAACCCCTCTCCCTTGCGCAATTCCGGATTGACTCGACAGTCCAGGTCACTCAAACTCAAGTGTTTCCATGGGTAACTGGCGTCGCAAAGATGCCTTGCCAACGTTCCCGTGCGCTTCCACCGCTTGTGAGACCACCGCCATGAACTTCCTGCACCGAACCGCGATGGCCCTGATGGTGAGCCTCGTCGGCGCCACGTGCGCCGCCCAAGCTCCCGTTGCGTCCATCACCACGACGCGCCAGCCCGAGCGCATCATCTGGACCGCCAACACCCCCCACGGGACGGGCAAATTGCGACTGGCAAGCCCTGACGGCACCACCACCGACCTGGCGTTCCCACGCGCCCCGATCGTGCTGGAGCCCCAGCGGGCGGGCCTGGCCGACGGGCGCTATTTCTATGAGCTGAGCCTGGATCCTCCGCTCGTCATGGATCCCGCACAGGCCCAGGCCACCATGCACCAGCGCATCGTGTCCGGCTCCTTTGTCGTGGCCCAGGGCCAGCTCGTGGTGGGCGGCTCCGAGTCCAGCGCGCCCGCACCGCGCACCAAGTCGGCGGCCACCACGTTCTCCACCAAGGATCAGGTCGTCGCCGACGACCTGATCGTGCAGGGCAGCCTGTGCGCGGGCCTCGACTGCGTCAACAACGAGTCCTTCGGTTTTGACACGGTGCGGCTGAAGGGAGCCAATCCCATCATCCACTTCCAGGACACGAGCGTCGGTGCCTTTCCCAGCAACGACTGGCGGATCAAGGCCAACGACACCGCCTCGGGCGGCGCCTCCTACCTCGCTATCGAGGACGCGACCTCCGGCAACCAGGTCTTCACCGTCAGTGCTGGGGCCCCCACCAACAGCCTCTACGTCAGCTCCGGCGGCGACCTGGGCCTGCGCACCGCCACGCCCGTGCTGGACGTGCACGCCCTGACGGGCGACACGCCAGGGGTCCGCCTGGAGCAATCCTCGGCGGGCGGCTTCGCGGCGCAGACCTGGGACATCGCCTCCAACGAGGCCAACTTCTTTGTGCGCGACCTCACCGGCGGATCGCGTCTGCCGCTGCGCATCCGCCCTGGAGCACCCACCAGCAGCCTGGACATTGCCGCGTCGGGCAATGTCGGCCTGGGCATCGCATCGCCGACCGCCGCACTGCACGTCATGCGCAACGACGGCACCGCCCAGGTCCTGGTGCAAGAGACCAACGGCACAGCCGCCCAGCGCACCCTGCTGAACCTGGCCAACAACGGCCCCGCCACGCTGCGCTTCACCACGGCCTCGGCCACCGGCTGGGACATGACCGCCGGCACGGCCCTCACCCTGGCCACGCAGGGCGCAGGCACACCGCAGTTCACGCTGGCGGCGAACGGCAACCTGGCAATCACCGGCACGCTGAGCACCGGCTCCAGCCGCACACTCAAGACGGGCATCGAGCCCGTCAATGGCACCACCTTGCTGGAAAAAGTGCTGAGCCTGCCGCTCTACCACTGGCGCTACAAGTCCAGCCCCACGCAGGAACGCCACGTTGGCCCCATGGCCGAGGACTTTCGCAAGATCTTCCAGCTCGGCCAGGACGACAAGAGCCTCGCTCCCGGCGACCTCGCTGGCGTGACCCTGGGGGCCGTGCAGGAACTCGCCCGCAAGGTGACCGAGCGCGAAGCAGACATCACAGCAATCAGGGCCCGCATCTCCCTGCTCGAAGCGCAGATGGCGACCCCCGCCAAGCCTGCGCGCTAAGGGGGTTGCCAGCCATGCCCTACCACCACACCCCCCTGCAGTGCCGGCAGCAGCCCCGCGCCGCGGCCCTGCTGATGGCTACCGCGCTCGCAGCGTCGCTGCTGTGCCAGAGCGTGCAGGCACAACAACCGGGCGACGGGCCCGCTGCTGCCGCAATCACCGCCCGCCTCCTGGCCCAACGGCTGGAGTGGACCCCCGCCGCGCCCCATGGTCGCGCTGTGCTGCGCATCGCGCGCGACGGCGAGGCGCCACGGCAAGACATCGTGCTGCGCAGCCCGCTGGTGTTCTCGCTGCAGGACACCCCCCTGCCTGACGGGCGCTACACCTACGAGCTGACGCTCGCCCCCACCACCAGCGCCGTGCGGACCGACGATGCCACTGCGGCCCTGGTTCCGGCCGCACCCGTGGGCCCCGGTGGCGCCATGTTCAGCGGCAACGTGTCCGTGGCGGGCGGTGCCTTTGTGCTGCCACCGGATGTGCCGCCCCGGGGCGAGGTCGGTGCGGCGGACGACAGCACCACCACCGGTGTGCCCACCACCCGGTCCGCAGCACAGGCCAGCGCCCGCACGCGCCTGGCCACCAAGGACCAGGTGGTCGCCGACGACCACATCGTCCAGGGCAGCGTCTGCACGGGATTCGACTGCGTCAACGGCGAGGGTTTTGGCGACGACACCCTGCGGCTGAAGGAGAACAACACCCGCATCGGTTTCTGGGACACCCGGATTGCACCGTTTCCCAACAACCGGTGGACCCTGGTCGCCAATGACAGCGCTAGCGGCGGGGCCAGCTTCATGGGCATCGAAGATGTCACGGGCGCCAAGTTCCCCGCGCGCTGGCAGGCCGGCGCACCGGCCAACAGCCTCTACGTAGACCCGCAGGGGCGCGTGGGCATCCGCACGGCCGTGCCCGTGCTGGACCTGCATGTGGTGTCCAACGACACGCCGGGGTTGCGGCAAGAGCAGAGCAACGTCAGCGGCTTCACGGCCCAGACCTGGGACATTGCCGGCAACGAGGCCAATTTCTTCGTGCGCGACGTCACGGGCGGCTCGCGCCTGCCCCTGCGCATCCGCCCCGGGGCCCCACATTCCAGCCTCGACATTGCCGGCAATGGCAACGTCGGCATGGGGACTCCGCGCCCCCAGGCATCGCTGAACCTCCGGCGCGCCGACGGCTCCGGCACCTTGCTGGTCGACAACACGACGACCGCTGCCTCTGCCGCGCGCGTGCAGATGGAGCTGCAGAACAACGGCGCCATCGCAGCGCGCCTTGCGCATGGCACGGGCACCGCCTACTGGACCCAGCACGCCAGCGCCACCGCCTGGAGCCTTGCCCCCAGTGGCAGCGGCAGCAATGCGCTGTCGATGCAGGCAGGCGGCGGCCTGGTGGTGGCCGGCACGCTCAGCCAGGGCTCCAGCCGTACGCTCAAACACGACATCAGCCCCGCCCCGGTCCACACCGTCCTCGGCGAAGTGTTGAACCTGCCGCTGTATGCCTGGCGCTATCTGAGCGACCTCAACGCCAGCCTGCACCTGGGGCCCATGGCCGAGGATGTGCACCACCGCTTCAAGGTGGGAGCAAGCCCGCAGACGCTGGCGCCCAGCGATGTCGCAGGCCTTGCGGCCGCCACGGTCCAGGCCTTGCACCAGAAGCTGGCCGCCAAGGATGAGGAACTCCTGGCCCTGGCGGAACGCCTCTCGGCCCTGGAACGGCAGCTTGAACGCAATCGCGGAGGCGCGCGATGATGGCCCGCGCAGCGCGGGCTGCAGCCACCTGGTGCCGGCACCTCCTTGCGGGAGCAGGGGCCGTCGGCCTGCTGTTGTGGAGTGCTGCAGCCGCAGCCCAGAGCATCAACGTCACGCCCTCCACCATTCCCGTCCCGGTACAGGGCGTGCCGTACAGCGTGACCTTCGTGGGCAGCAATGGCGTGGCGCCGTACCAGTTCCTGGTCAGCACCGGCATGCTACCTGCCGGCCTGAGCCTGTCGGCTGGCGGCGCCCTCACGGGCACCCCCACCACAGCGGCGGCCTACAGCTTCACCATCACGGTGTCCGACTTCCTGGGCCGCGAGTTGGACCTGACAGGCACGGGCGCCGTGACCAGTGCGCTGGTCATCACCCCGCCACCCGGACTCGTCGTCAACACGCCGTACAGCGGACAGATCCAGGTGACGGGAGGAACAGGCCCCTACACCTTTGTCATCAACTCGGGCGCCTTGCCACCGGGCATGTCACTCAGCGCCAGCGGCATGCTGACTGGCACACCCACCACCCTGGGCAACTACATCCTGGTCATCCGGGTCACGGATGCCAACGGCCTGTCCTCAGTCATCACGCTGAACATCAGCGTCGCGGCCACTGCCACGATTCCGGTCAACGACCCCTGGATGCTGGCCCTCGCTGCGCTGGGATTGGCCTGGCTGGGACGGCAGCAACTTCGGCAGCGGCAGCGGTACTGACGCACCGGCACCGGGCGCATAGGCGGCCCAGACACGCCTACGCCTGCTGCCCGACAAGGCCGGGTTGCCGGTCCCTGCGCCAGCAGGGACCCGGCACCGCCGTTCCACGTCACGGCCAGACCCGTGCTTGGCTGCTCCTGGGCCACAGGGCCGCCAAGCGGCCCCGAAGTGCGTCAGGTGTAGCCTGCCTGACAGACCCTGGCGCAACACCGCCCTACAGTGGCGTCTCCCACCCCTACAAAAACCGGAGACACCACCATGCTCAACATTCCCTCCCTGCAAGAAAGCGTCAGCCCCGAAGAATGGCAGCTGCGCTGCGACCTGGCCGCCTGCTACCGGCTCGTTGCGCTCTATGGCTGGAGCGACCTGGTCTTCACCCACATCAGCGCCAAGCTGCCCGAGTCAGTCTCGGGCCCGGAGCACCAGTTCCTCATCAACCCCTACGGCCTGATGTTCGAAGAGATCACGGCGTCGAGCCTGATCAAGGTGGACATGTTGTGCAACAAGCTGCACGAATCGCCCTTTCCCGTGAACCCGGCGGGCTTCGTCATCCACAGCGCCGTGCACGAGGCGCGGCCCGATGCGGGCTGCGTGTTGCACACCCACACCCGCGCCGGTGTGGCCGTTAGCGCGCAGAAGGGCGGCGTACTGCCCATCAGCCAGCAGAGCACCTTCGTGCTGGGCTCGCTGGCGTACCACGAATACGAGGGCGTAGCCTTTCGCGACGAGGAAAAGCCGCGCCTGCAGGCCGACCTGGGCGAGGCCAACTTCCTCATGCTGCGCAACCACGGCCTGCTCACCGTGGGCAAGACCATTGCCGATGCGTTCCTGTCGATGTATACCTTCGAGAACACCTGCCGCATCCAGATCGACGCCCAGACCGGTGGTGAACTGACCTCCGTGAACCCACAGATCGTGAGCGGCGTGGCGCAGGCCATGCGCGTGCAGACCGGTGGGTTGGGCGGTGCGTTTGCCTGGCCAGCGCTGCTGCGCAAGGTGCAGCGCGAGGCGCCGGGGTACGACAGCTAAGGCCCTCCCACGGGGGAAAAAGAATCTGCCAGCAGCGAACGCGCCCAAGGCATAGGATCGGTGCCTCCTGACTACTCCCGAAGGATCCTCCATGAAGCTGTACTACTCGCCCGGCGCCTGTTCCCTGTCCCCGCACATCGCCCTGCACGAAGCAGGCCTCGCCTTCACGCCGGTGCTGGCCAGCACCAAGAGCCACAAGCTGCAAGACGGCACCGACTACTACGGCATCAACCCACTGGGCTACGTGCCCATGCTGGAACTGGACGACGGCACCCGCCTGCGCGAGGGCCCGGCCATCGTGCAGTACATCGCCGACCAGGTGCCTCAGAAAATGCTCGCGCCGCAAAACGGCACGCTGCAGCGCTACCGCCTGCAAGAGTGGCTGACCTTCACCGGCATGGAGCTGCACCGCGGCTTCAGCCCGCTGTTCAACCCGGCCACACCCGAGGAGTACAAAGCCATGGCCCGCGAAAAGCTGCTGGATCGGCTGCAGTGGGTGGACAGCCAGCTAGCGGGCAAGCAGTACCTGATGGGTGATCAATTCACCGTGGCCGATGGCTATTTGTTCACTGTGACCAGCTGGACGAAACCGACCAACCTGGACATCTCCGGCCTGGCAAATCTGGCGGCTTACCGGGATCGCGTGGGCGCACGTCCTGCCGTGCAAGCGGCGATGAAAGCCGAAGGTTTGCTGAAGTAACGCTAGAGCGGGCGCTGGCGCGAAGCCACCAGCGCCCCCACCCACAGCGCGCAGGCCGAGAACACCAGCCCGCGCGCCAGGCCGCCGGGGCCGTCGGCGATCCAGCCGACCACCGTGGGCCCGACGATCTGGCCGGCCGCGAAGACGATGGTGAAGGCGCTGATACCGCTGGCCCACAGCGCCTGCGGCAGGTTGTGCCGCACCAGGGCCGTGGTAGACGCCACCACCGACAAAAACACCCCACCAAACAACAGGCCCGAGGCCAGCACCACCGGCCAGGCCCCCGTCAGCGCAGGCAGGATGGTGGCCACACCCAGCAGCGCATTCAGCCGCGCCAGTGCTTCGCCACCATGGCTGCGGTCCAGCAGCCCGGCCCAGACGCGCGATGACACCACCACGGCCAGCCCGAGCAAGGCATAAAACAGTGTCACCTCGCCCGCACCCCGGCCCTGATCACGCAACAGGGCCACCACAAAGGTCATGTAGCCGATGTAGCCCACGCCAAACAGGCCATAGCCCAGCAACGCGGGGGCCAGTGCCCGCCAGCGCACCCGCTCGGGCAATGCGGCTGCGGATGTTGCCCCGGCTCCGCCGGCCACGGGCGCTGCCAAACCGCTCAACACCCGTGCGGGCCACAGCAATGCCGCCGTGGCCCCCACGCAGGCCAGCGCCAACGCCCACCACGCCCAGGTCCAACTGTGCGGCGCAGGGGCCACTGCCAACACCGCTGGCACCAGCAGGGCCGACAGGCTGATGCCCCAACCCGTGCCGCCGTAGTACAGGCCCAGCAACAAGCCGCTGCGTCCCGGCACCTGGGCCCCCAGCCGCGCCGCCAGCAGGCCCCCCGCAATGAACACCAGGGCACTGGCCCCACCCGCCAGCAAGCGTTGCACCAGCAGCGGCGCCGCCTGCGTGAAGAATCCGCTCAAGCCCATGAACACCGTGGCCATCACCGCACCCACCATCAGCACGGCACCCGGGGCCAGGCGCCGCAAGAGCCAGGGAGTAGCCAACGCGCCCAGCAGATAGCCCAGGGCATTCACCGTGTTCATGGCCCCCGCCAGCGTGTAGGACCAGCCCAGGTCTTCGCGCATGGGCGGCAGCAGCAAGGCATAGGCAAACCGCGTGATGCCCAGCGACAGGGCGGCACCCATCGACAAAGCCACCGCCAGCCACAGGCTGCGCCACGGAGATGCAAAGGAGAAGGCCAAAGGCAGTGGCGCAGACATAGCGGCCCATTTTCACGCAAGGCGCTCAACACCACACTAGGCCATGGGCTAACACAAAACCGGAACCCTTGTCGACGCCAGTGTGCTGCACGTTTTGCGCTGCAGCATTAAGCTGCAAGGCTGCTTTTCCGCACGAACCTTTTCAGGACCTGCCCCATGACCTCTTTGTTTGACCCCATCCGCGCGGGCGACCTCCAACTGGCCAACCGCGTTGCCATGGCGCCGCTGACGCGCAACCGCTCGCCCGAGGCGATCCCCACCGACCTGGTCGCCACCTACTATGCGCAGCGCGCCAGCGCCGGGCTGATCATCTCCGAGGCCACGGCCATCAGCCCCCAGGCCCAAGGCTATGCCGACGTGCCCGGCCTGTACGGCACCGAGCAGCTCGACGGCTGGAAAAAAGTGACCCACGCCGTGCATGCGGCGGGCGGCAAGATCGTGGTGCAGCTATGGCATGTGGGCCGTGTGTCGCACACCGACCTGCAGCCGGGCAATGCCCACCCGGTGGCACCTTCGGCCATCCGCGCGCACACCAAGACGGTGCTGATCAAAGAAGGCGTGCCCACCTTCACAGAAACCTCCGAGCCCCGCGCGCTCAAGGCCGAGGAAATCCCCGGCATCGTGCAGGACTACCGCCATGCAGCCCGCAATGCGATTGCGTCAGGCTTTGATGGCGTCGAGATCCACGCGGCCAACGGTTACCTGATCGACCAATTCCTCAAGACCGGTGCCAACCAGCGCACCGACGACTACGGCGGCAGCATCGAAAACCGCGCCCGCCTGCTGTTGGAAGTGACACGCGCCATCGTCGAGGAAATCGGCGGTGGCCGCACGGGCATCCGCTTGTCCCCCGTCACGCCCGCCAACGACATCGTGGACGCGGACCCCCAGCCGCTGTTTGACTACGTGGTGCGCCAGCTGGGCCCGTTGGGTCTGGCTTATGTGCACATCATCGAAGGCGCCACCGGCGGCCCGCGCGAGGTGGAAGGCCGTCCATTTGACTACGTCGCACTCAAGACGGCATACCGTGCAGCCGGTGGCCAGGGTGCATGGATGGTCAACAACGCCTACACCCGCGAGCTGGCTGACACAGCCCTGGCCCACGGCGCCGACATCGTAGCCTTTGGCCGCCCCTTCATCGCCAACCCCGACCTGGTGACGCGCCTGCAAGCCAACGCACCGCTCAACGAAGTGAACCGCGCCACGCTCTACGGTGGTGGTGCCGAGGGGTATACGGACTATCCCGCACTGATTGCATGAAATGATTCGCGCATTGCGACGCGGTCATCCCCGCCCCCGGCAACTGGCGTAGCGCTCTGCCAGCGGCCGCCGCGCAAGGGGCCGCCGAGCCGCACGGGCGGCGCTTCGCTGGCGTGTGTTGGCGCGCAGTCCCCCTTGAGAGGGAGGGCGCCGCAGACGACTCAGGAGGGGCTTCCAAGTCCAATAGGGCTGGGCGCCCGCATCACGATCCGGGTGAACAGGCGGTCATACGCCGCATCACGTGGCTTGCCGGGCGCCAGGGGGTTGGTGTTGCTGGCAAAGGCCGCATCGATGGCCGCCCAGTCGCCGGGCTGCAGACACTCCTGTGCCGCAGGCAGCACCACGGTTTCTTCCACGCGCATATGGTCCAGGTAAAAGCGCACATAGCGCTGCAGCGCCTCGGCAAAAACCTCGCGGCGTGCATCGCCCATCAGCTCCCAGCCCAGCAAAAGGTGCTGCAGCTCGCGCACTGCCGCCTCGCCGCCTTCGTGGTCACGCTCCAGCTGCGCAATGGCCTCGGCGGCCTGGGGTGCACGCTCGGCCACCTTGGGGAACAGCCATTGCGATTCCTTGGGGTGGTGCTGCCGCTCGGGAAACTCGTCGATATAGAACAGCATGGCCCGCATCACGTCAAAGAACGCGGCAGGCTCATCGCCCGGGCCCTGGTCGAGCATCAGGCGCAAGGAATGGAGCACGGCCGCAAGCGATGCATGCTCTTCGCGAATGGTCCGCAGGCTGATCGATGGCATGGCGCACTCCCCAGGTTAGACACAACCCGAGGGTGCCACGCGGCGCCATGCACACCCATGACGCAGGTCAATAAATGGACAGCGACCTGCACGCGGCGCCCTGCAGTGCCCAGGGCCCTGCGAGCACACCCGCTCGCGAAGAGCTGGTCTGCGTTCTGAACGCAAAAGGCCCTGCAAGCCGACACTGCAGGGCCTTCGATACCGGCCCGCGCAAAGGCGAGCAAAGGGGCGCTCAACGTTGCCGGATCAGCGTGCCAGCCGCGCCTGCGCGGGGGAAGCCAGCGCCTGAGACTCTGCATAAGGCGCCGCCACGCTGCTGCTGCGGTGGGCAGGATGGCCATGCCCCATGGCCTCCGCCAGACGGAACTGCTGCACCACCTGCGACAGCCGCGCCGCCTGCTCCCGCAGCGACTCGGCTGCAGCGGCGGACTCTTCCACCAGCGCCGCATTCTGCTGGGTCATGCGGTCGATTTCGCCCACCGACTGGTTCACCTGGCCAATGCCGGCCGACTGCTCGGACGCAGCCGCCGTGATCTCGCCAATGATGTCGCCCACGCGCTGCACGCTGCTCACGATGTCCTTCATCGCCGTGCCCGCGTCTTCCACATGGCGCACACCGCCGTCCACCGCCGTCACGCTGCTCTGGATCAGGCCCTTGATGTCACTGGCCGCAGCCGCCGAGCGCTGGGCCAGGCTGCGCACTTCGCTGGCCACCACGGCAAAGCCCCGGCCCTGCTCACCTGCCCGCGCGGCTTCCACGGCAGCGTTCAGCGCCAGGATGTTGGTCTGGAAGGCGATGGAGTCGATCAGGCCGATGATGTCGCCGATCTTGCGGCTCGACGCAGAGATCTCGTGCATGCTGGCCACAGCCTGCTCCACCACCGAACCACCGCGCGTGGCGGTGCTGGAGGCCGACGCCGCCAGCTGGTTGGCCATCTGCGACGACGACGCCGTCTGCTGCACCGTGGCGGTGAGCTGCGACAGCGAAGACACGGCCTCCTGGGCGTTGCTGGCCGTCTGCTCGGTACGCTGCGACAGGTCCTGGTTGCCGGTAGCGATCTCCTGGCTGGCCGTGGCGATGTTGCCGCTGGCATCGCGCACTTGCGCCACCAATGCTCCCAGGCCCTGCTGCATGTCGCGCAGCGCACGCTGCAGGTCGGCCACTTCGTCCTTGCCCTCGGCAGCAATGTGCTGCGAGAGGTCACCCCCCGCAATGGCCTGCGCCATCTTGCGTGCGTCTTCCAGGGGGCGGCAGATCGAGTTCATGTTCATCAGCGTGGTGGGCACCACCACCAGCACGGTGATCAGCACGGCCAGCACAAACAGCCATTTCGTCTCGTTGGACACCTGGCCCTGCTGCTCCACGGCCTTGGCGACATCGGCGCGCAGCACGGCATCGAGTTCTCCCACCAGCTTGTCGGCCTGGTCGAATTCGGCCACGGCCTTGCCGCTCATGCGGTTGGCGATGGTGGCCGTGTCGTAGCCACTGGCCTCCAGCTGGCGGGCCACATGGGCGAACAGTTCGCGGTAGCTGTCCAGGCGCTTCACAATGTTGCGCACCACGACGTTGTCGGCATCCTCATCGCCCTCCAGAAACTTGGCCGCAATCTTCTTGGCCTTGTCCTGGCTTTCCAGCCATTTGGCGTGCGAGGCCTTCACGGCCTCCGGCTTTTCGTAGCCGATGATCATGTCCTTCTCGAACTGGCGGATGGCCCCCATCTCGCCGCGCAACTCCGCCATGTAGCCCACCTTGGCGAAGGAGTTGTTGGTGAAGTCCTCGCTCATCGCGTGGATGCGGAACATGCCCAGCATGCCCGCACCCCCCAGCAATCCCAGCAGGCCCAGCACCACGCCAATGGCCCCCAGCATGCGCAAACGTATGGTGAACTGCCGCATGAGCGAGAAGAGATTCATGATCTGTCGTCCTTGATATGGGTATGCCAATGCGTCCGCCGCCCATCCCCCGGGGCCACAGATTCGCAACAAATCGTTGCAGTTTGCCAGACATCGATGACCGCGCCGTACCTATTTATCACATGCGCCACCGCTTGAGTAAGAGGGCATTCGCCATCACGCTGACCGAACTCAGCGCCATCGCTGCCCCCGCCACCACCGGGCTCAGGTAGCCCAGCGCCGCCAGCGGGATGCCGGCCACGTTGTACGCAAACGCCCAGAACAGGTTCTGGCGGATTTTCATCACCGTACGGTGCGAGATGTCCAGCGCGGCTGCCACCAGCATCGGGTCGCCGCGCATCAGCGTGATGCCCGCCGCATGCATGGCCACATCCGTCCCGTTACCCATCGCCATGCCCACATCCGCTGCGGCCAGCGCAGGGGCATCGTTAACGCCGTCGCCCACCATCGCGACATGATGGCGCTTGCCGTCGCTGCCCTGTTGCAGCGCCGCCACCTTGGCCGCCTTGTCCCCCGGCAACACCTCGGCCATCACCTCGCCCGCGCCGGGGTCCAACCCTAGGCGCCGGGCCATGGCCTCGGCCGCACCCCGGTTGTCGCCCGAGATCATCACGGTGCGGATGCCACGCACCTTCAGCGCCGCCAGCGCCTCGCGCGCGCCGGGCTTGGGCTCGTCGCCAAAGGCCATCAGGGCGCGCAAGACATAGTGCACCCCCAAGCTCGGCGCTCTCGTGTCCTCGCTGCCCCCCAAGGGGGCGTCCGCGGCTTCGGGCGGCCGGGCGCCGCTCAACCCTTCCGTGACACGTTGCGCCACGGCCGACACGGTGGCGCCTTCCTGTTGCAGCGTCTCGGCCCTGGCAGCCAATGGCCCCATGTCCACACCCAGCTCGTGCATCCAGCGCAGGCTGCCCACCAAATAGCTCTGGCCGTCCACCTCACCCTCAGTGCCGCGCCCAGGCACGGCGCGCACATCCTGTGCTGTCGCCACGCGGATCTGCCGCTCGCCCGAAGCAGCCACCACGGCACGCGCCAGCGGGTGTTCGCTGCCGCTTTGCACGGCCGCCACCGCCGCCATCACGGCAGCCTCGTCCAGGCCGGGCACCACCTCAAACGCCGTCAGCCGGGGCTGGCCCACGGTCAGCGTGCCCGTCTTGTCAAAGGCCACCACATCCACCTTGTGCGCCAGCTCCAGCGCCTGCGCGTCCTTGATCAAAATGCCGTTCTTGGCCGCCACCCCCGTGCCCGCCATGATGGCCGCTGGCGTGGCTAGGCCCAGCGCACACGGGCAGGCAATCACCATCACCGCCACGGCGTGGATCAACGCGGCCTCCATGCCCACACCCATCCACAGCCACCCCAGCAGCGTGGCCAAGGCCACCACCAGCACCACGGGCACAAACACGGCAGACACCTGGTCCACCAGCCGCTGGATGGGCGCCTTGGCCACCTGCGCGTCTTCCACCAGCCGGATGATCTGGGCCAGCACCGTCTCGGCCCCCACGGCCGTCACGGCCATCACGATGCGCCCGTCGCCGTTGATCGAACCGCCCGTGAGCGCTGCACCCACATCGCGGGCCACCGGCAAGGGCTCGCCCGTGAGCATGGACTCGTCCACCTGCGTGTGGCCCTCATGCACCGTGCCATCCACCGGGATGCGTTCACCCGGCCGCACCACCAGCCGGTCGCCCACCAGCACCTCGGCCACCGGCACATCCACCTCGCCCTGCTTGGACAGCAAATGCACCACATCCGGCCGCAACGCATGCAGCGCGCGGATGGCGGCCGTGGTCTGGCGCTTGGCGCGCGCCTCCAGCCACTTGCCCAGCAGCACCAGCGTGACCACCACGGCAGACGCTTCAAAGTACAAATGCGGTGCATGTCCTGCATGGGCCGTGAGCCACAGCCACATCGACAAGCCCCAGCCCGCACTCGTGCCCAGCGCCACCAGCAAATCCATGTTGCCCGACAGCGCCTTGGCCGCATGCCAGCCCGCCTTGTAAAAGCGCGCACCCAGGATGAACTGCACCGGCGTGGCCAGCATGAACTGCACCCAGGCGGGCAGCATCCAGTGCTGGCCGAACAGGTCACCGACCATCGGTAGCACCAACGGCGCCGACAGCAGCAGGCCGATGCCCACGGGCATAAAACCAGCCCAGGGTGACAGGTCTTCGGGCACATCGTCTTGCCCTGCGGCACGCGGCTCGTAGCCCGCGTTGCGCACCGCGCGGCGCAGCAGCGCCTCCACCGCAGCCGCATCGGCACCCACGCTGGTGGCGAAGGCAATCCGCGCGGACTCAGTGGCCAGGTTGACCGAAGCCTCCTGCACGCCCGGCACCTTGCGCAGCGCACGCTCCACGCGGCCCACACAGCTTGCGCAGGTCATGCCGGAGATGCCGAGGTCCAGCGAATGGACGGCCTCAGAGGAATCGAGAGTTGGAGTGTTCATGGCGAGGATGGTGATCCTTGACGTGATGGCAAGGTCAAGCATTGATATTGATCAACCCTCACATCATGAGTGTCTTGAACGTGGTTTGACTCTGCCACGATGTCAAGCTTCAACATTCGCTTCGGTCGCTTCGGTCGCTTCAACGGCCCTCTTGAAAACCAACCCGAGGACACCCCATGACAACCACCACTACTTTCCAAGTTCAAGGCATGACCTGCGGCCACTGCGAACGCGCCGTCACCCAGGCCGTGCAGCAGATCGACCCCGACGCCCAGGTCCGCATCGACCGCGCCAGCGGCAAGGTGGACGTGGACAGCACCGCCCCGCGCGAAGCCCTGGCCGCCGCCATTGCCGAAGAAGGCTACACCGTCGCGGCCTGAGTGCCACGCCACCATGCACCCAGCGAGGGCCACACCATGACCACGCCCCACTCCACGCGGACCACGGCGGGCCAAGCCGCCAACGGAAGTAACGGCAGCAAAGGTAGCACTGGCATCACCGACACCAAGGCCACTACGAAGCCCCGCGCCACCTCCTGGCCCGTGCCCATCGGCGTCGCTGCCCAGCGCGCGGGCATCTCGGCGCGCATGGTGCGACACTACGAATCGCTGGGCCTCATCAGCGGCGTGGCACGCACCGACAGCGGCTACCGCCAGTACACCGAGGCCGACGTACACGCCCTGCACTTCATCCGCCGCAGCCGCGACCTGGGTTTCTCGATGGAAGAAATCGCCGAACTGCTGGGCCTGTGGCACGACCGCAGCCGCGCCAGCAGCCAAGTCAAGCGCATCGCCCAGGCCCACATCGAAGACCTGAGCGAACGCATTGCGTCGATGCAGGCCATGCAGCGCAGCCTGCAAACGCTGGTGTCGTGCTGCAAGGGCAACGACCGGCCGGACTGCCCGATATTGGATGACCTGGCGGCGGGGCAGGTGGAACACAGCGGCGCAAGGGCACCCCACAAAACGCTATTAAAAAAATAGCTATCAGCGCTTATCTATCAAGCGCCAGGGGCCAAAAATCCTTGAAAATTCCACAAACCAGGCCCCCAACAGCTCCCCCGCAGCTCCGCATGGCAGACTCTCAGGCTCTCTCACAGCCCCCCACAGACTGCCCCCATGCTCACCGGTGACCTGCGCAACAAAGTCGATCAAGTCTGGAATGCCTTCTGGTCCGGCGGCATCGCCAACCCCATTGAAGTCATTGAGCAGATCACCTACCTGCTCTTTCTGCGCGCGCTCGACAGCGACCAGACCCGCGAAGACAACAAAGCCCTGCGCCTCAAAACTCAGCCCGTGCGCCTTATCCCCGCAGGCGTGGATGTGCAAGAACGTCCGCACGACAACATGCGCTGGTCCCGCTTCAAAAATATGGCCCCGGCCGAGATGTTTGACGTGCTCAGCAACCAGGTCTTCCCCTTCCTGCGCGGCCTGCAAACCTCAGGCGGCCCGGCGGCTGAAAGCTCCTTTGCCCGCCACATGCAGGGCGCCCGCTTCACCATCCCCACGCCCGGCCTGCTCGCCAAGGTGGTGGACCTGCTCGACACCATTCCGCTGGACGAGCGCGACACCAAGGGCGACCTGTACGAATACATGCTCGGCAAGATCGCCTCTGCCGGGCAAAACGGCCAGTTCCGCACCCCGCGCCACCTCATCGACTTGATGGTGGCGCTCACGGCCCCCACGCCGCAAGACACCATTTGCGACCCCGCTTCAGGCACCTGCGGCTTTTTAGTGGCCGCAGGCGAATACCTGCGCCGCACCTACCCCGACATGCTGCGCGTGCCCGCGCAAAACGCGCACTTCCACCACGGCATGTTCCACGGGTACGACTTTGACAACACCATGCTGCGCATTGGCAGCATGAACATGGTGCTGCACGGCGTGGAACACCCTGCCATCGCATACCGCGACTCGCTGGCCGAAGGCGCTGCGGGCGACGCCGAGGCCTACAGCCTCATCTTGGCCAACCCGCCCTTTGCCGGCAGCCTGGACTACGAAAACACCGCCAAAGACCTGCTGCAAACCGTCAAGACCAAGAAGACCGAACTGCTCTTCATGGCACTGTTCCTGCGCCTGCTCAAGACAGGCGGGCGGGCGGCGGTGATCGTGCCCGACGGCGTGCTGTTTGGCAGCAGCAAAGCCCACAAGGAACTGCGCCGCAAGCTGGTGGAAGAGCAAAAGCTCGACGCCGTTATCAGCCTGCCCAGCGGCGTGTTCAAGCCCTACGCGGGCGTCAGCACCGCTATCCTGCTCTTCACCAAAACCATGAGCGGCGGCACGGACAGCGTGTGGTTCTACGACATGCAAGCCGACGGCTGGAGCCTGGACGACAAGCGCCAGCCCCTGCTGGATGCAAGCCTTTTAGGCCTGCAGGGCTTTGTGGACGGGCGCAACCAGCTATTAGAAGCAGAGCGCGCCAAAAACAACTTGCCCGACGTGCTTGAGCGCTGGGGCCAGCGGAACGGCACCGAACGCGACCGCCCCCGCACCGCCCAGAGCTTTTGCGTGCCCAAGGCGGACATTGAGGCCAATGGGTATGACCTGAGCATCAACCGGTACAAGGAAGTGGTACATGCACAGGTGCAGCACCGGGCGCCGGGGGAGATCTTGGCAGAGCTGCGGGCGTTGGAAGACGAGATTGCGCGGGGGATAGGGGTGTTGGAGGGGATGTTGAAGTGAGTGCCTATCCATCGACACCCCTTGGGTCGTGCGTCCTTCGCGTTGAAACATGGAACCCACTGCGCGCAGAACCAGATGATGAGTTCCGTTACATCGACCTCAGTGCAGTTGACCAAGACACCAAGTCCATTACAGAAGCACGCGAGATTGCTTGTGCTGAAGCGCCCAGCAGAGCGCGCCAACTGGTGCGAGCTGGTGATGTTCTGGTTTCAACGGTCAGGCCGAATCTGAATGGTGTGGCGCGTGTTCCCGATGATTTGAACGGTGCGACCGCGTCCACCGGGTTCTGTGTTCTGCGCCCTGATCCCGAAAAGCTCAGCGGCAGCTACTTGTTCCATTGGGTCAAGTCCGCTGCGTTTGTCGGCGATATGGTGAGCAAAGCCACTGGGGCAAGCTATCCCGCTGTTTCTGATCGCATCATTTTTGAGTCACTTTTCCCGCCGCCCCCGCTGGAAGAACAACGCCGCATCGCCGCCATCCTCGACCAAGCCGAAACCCTCCGAACCCAACGCCGCACCGCCCTGGCCCTGCTCGACAGCCTCACCCAGTCCCTCTTTCTCGATATGTTTGGGGACCCGGTGGCGAATCCGAAGGCGTGGCCCACGCCGAAGTTTGGAGAAGTTGGCACGCTTGATCGCGGCATCTCAAAGCATCGCCCACGCAACGCTCCTGAGCTTCTCGGTGGCAAACACCCACTGGTACAGACCGGGGAAGTTGCTAACTGTGATGGCTACATACGCAGTTACACGAGTACCTATTCAGACTTAGGGCTACGTCAAAGCAAGATGTGGCTAGCAGGAACGCTTTGCATCACGATTGCGGCCAACATCGCAAAAACAGGAATCTTGACTTTTGACGCCTGCTTCCCTGACAGCGTGGTGGGCTTTCAAGCAGATGACCCTGCTACGGTCGAATACGTCCGAGTGTGGCTTTCTTTTCTACAGAAGGCCCTCGAAGAATCCGCACCTGAGTCAGCACAGAAGAACATCAATCTCGCGATATTGCGCGGACTGAGCATCCCGTTGCCTCCCCTCCCCCTCCAACAAACCTTCGCCACCCGCATCGCCTCCATCGAAGCCCTCAAAGCCACCCACCGCCGCGCCCTGGCCGCGCTGGATGCGCTGTTTGCCTCGCTACAGCAGCGGGCCTTCAGTGGTGAGTTGACTCCGGCTGCTAGACGCGCTTCAGCCCAAAGCCTTGCGCAATTGCAGCAACTGGAAGCGTCCATCGGCCAGGAGGCATTGATCTTTATTACCAAGCGCATGCCCGATGGCGATCTCTACAACTCCCTCAAGGCGATCTACTTTGCGGACAGGCACCATCTGGAGCACCACGGGCGCCAGATTTACAACGAGACCTACAGCGCCTTAACCCATGGCCCGGTGCCGCAGGCCGCGTATGACGCTACGAACGTGCTCATCGGGAAGCTGATGTTCAGCAGCTTTGATGACGACGCTGTGCGCGCTGCACTGCGCCGCAAAGGCGATACGCTCACCGCGCTGCGCGATGCGGATTTCAGCAAGCTCAGCCGGGCAGTGATTGAAAGTCTGGAATGGGGCATCCGCTACTGCCGCGACATGAAGTTCGGGCAGACCAAGACGGCATCCCACGACAGCGCCTACGAGCGCACACCCAAGAACGAGGCGATCCCGCTGCAATACATCATCGATACGTTGCCGCCTGAAGCCCGTCAGCGCCACTGGAATCTCTAAGCTCCACAGTCCCGCTCACACCATGCCCACTTCCCTCACCCAGCTTCAACAATGGCTGCTTGAACCCGAAGGCCAGCGCCTGGAATTCAAAGAGGCCAAGCAGAACTACCACTTTGAAACCCTGGTCAAGTACTGCGTGGCCCTGGCCAACGAGGGCGGCGGCACCATGGTGTTGGGCGTGACGGACAAACGGCCCCGGCGTGTTGTGGGCACCCAGGCTTTCGAAGAGCCGGGCCGCACCGAGGCGGGTCTGCACCAGCGGCTGGGGCACCGCATTCCGGTGGAAGAGATGCGCTTGCCCGAGGGGCGCGTTCTGGTGGTGCACGTGCCATCGCGCCTGCCGGGTACAGCGTGGAATGTGGATGGCAGCTACTTCAAGCGCGCAGGCGACGACTTGGCCCCGCTGGCCGACCACGAACTGCGCGCCATTTTTGCCGAAGGTGGCCCCGATTTTTCGGCCCAGCCCTGCCCCGGTGCCACGCTGGCCGACCTGGAGCCCGAGTCCATCGCCCTGTTCCGCGAACGCTGGGCCAAAAAGAGCGGCGACGCGCGCAGGTACGAGCTGAGCGACCTGCAAACGCTACGCGATGCCGAGCTGCTGGTAGAGGGCGATCAGGTGAGCTATGCGGCGCTCATTCTGTTTGGCACGCGCGCAGGCCTCACGCGGTGGCTGGCGCAGGCCGAGCTGGTGTTTGAGTACCGCTCGTCCGAAGCCGCAGGCCCGGCGGCAGACCGCGAGGAATACCGCGCAGGCTTCTTTGCCTGGCAGGACGCACTGTGGAAAAAGATCAACCTGCGCAACGACCGGCAGAGCTACCAGGACGATTTCTTTCGCATGGACCTGCCCACGTTTGACGAGGTGCCCGTACGCGAGGCCTTACTGAACGCGGTAGCCCACCGCGACTACCGCCTGGGCGGCTCCATCTTTGTGCGCCAATTTGCCAAGCGGCTGGAGGTGGTGAGCCCCGGCGGCCTGCCGCCCGGCATCACGCCCGAGAACATCATTGACCAGCAATACCCCCGCAACCGCCGCTTGGCCGAGGCATTGGGGCGCTGCGGGCTGATCGAGCGATCCGGCCAGGGCCTGAACCTGATGATGGAAAGCGCCGTGCGCCAGGGCAAGCCGCTGCCCAGCTTTGCAGGTACGGCTGCGCATGAAGTACGGCTGACGCTGGAGGGTGGAGTGCGCAACCCTGCGTTTGTGCGGTTCATGGAGAGGCTGGGGGAGGAGACGCTGCGCAGCTTTTCGACGCTGGACTATCTGGCGCTGGAGCGGTTACACCAAGAAAAAGAACTAGCCCCCTCACTCAAAGAGCGCCTGCCTGGACTTGTGGCGGCAGGCGCTGTCGAATCGATAGGGCGTGGCAAGAACACGCGCTATATCCTCTCTGAGGCGTTGTACGCAACCCTGGGAGCCAGGGGCACGCACACACGCCAGCGAGGCCTGGACCGCGAGACGAACAAGGCGCTTCTGATCAAGCATTTAAGCAAACAGGAGGGACAAGGAGCCCCGCTGGCAGAACTGCGGCAAGTGTTGCCCTCCTTACCCGAAAGTGCTGTGCGGGATCTGCTGCGCGAAATGCGTACTGAGGGCCAACTTGCGCTAGTTGGCGAGCGCCGCTGGGCACGCTGGCATCTGGCTCAACGTGGGTCGTCTAAAGATTGAACATGAATAGAAACACTTTAGAGATTGGTCCGTTAGACAATTTTTCATTGAAAAACAACAAGTTATAAAGTTTTATCTAAAGCATAGATACATACCAAAGCTTTAGATGAAGTGATAGGTCGACATTTCTGAGGATCTGGAGGGATATCTCTTGAGCAGCCCGTCAAACTTTGCTTTCCTCCAGTCCGACTGGCCTGCCCTGCTGGCCGAAGCCCGCCGTGCCGAGGCGGCTGCCCATGCCGACCCGCGCACTGCATGCTTTTATGCACGCCGCACGCTGGAGCTGGCCGTGGCGTGGCTGTACCAGGCTGAAGGGGGCCGGGGTGGCTGCCTGCGCATGCCGTACAAGGCCGATCTGTCGGCGTTTTTGTTTGAGCCCAGCTTTCAGCAACTGGTGGGCACGGCGGTGCACGCCAAGATGGATGTGATTCGCCGACTGGGCAACCAGGCCGTGCACCACACCCGCCCAGTGCCGCCGCAAGACGCGCTCAACGCTTTGCGTGAACTGTTTCATGTGGCCTTCTGGCTGGCACAGCACTATGCGCGCCGCGTGGGCGACCGGCCTGCGGCGGGGCTGCAGTTTCGCGTAGACCTGTTGCCACCCCCTGCAAGCACAGCAGTGGCGCAAGAACAGGCAGCCAGCCGCGCAGCCCAGGCCGCCGCGCAAGAGGCACTGGCCAAGCAAGCCCAAGCCCTTGCAGAGCGCGACGCTGCCCTGCGCGAGACAGCCGCCCGCAATGCCGAGCTGGACGCAGAACTGGCTCGCTACCGCGCCGAGATTGCCGCCGCCAAGGCCGCCAACGCGACGCAGCCCGCCACAGCCCACGACTACAACGAGGCCGCCACGCGCGACCTGTTCATCGACCTGCTGCTCAAAGAAGCGGGCTGGGCACTGGACCAGCCGCGCGACCGCGAGTTTGAAGTGCAGGGCATGCCCAACAATGCAGTAGGCGAAGGCAAGGGCTTTGTGGACTATGTGCTGTGGAGTGGCGAAATCCCCCTGGCCATTGTGGAAGCCAAGCGCACCCGCCGCAGCGCCCAAGAAGGCCAGCAGCAAGCCCGCCTGTATGCCGACTGCCTGGCAAAAAGCACCGGCCACCGCCCCGTGATCTATGGCACCAACGGCTACGAGCACTGGATGTGGGACGACACCACCAGCCCGCCGCGCCCGGTGCAAGGCTTTCACACCAAGGATGAATTAGAACTGATGGCCCAGCGCCGTACCTCGCGCAAGCCGCTGGCCAGCCTGCCGATTGCGGCGGGCATTGTGGAGCGCCACTACCAGCAGCGCGCCATTCGCCGCATTGCCGAGACCTTTGAACGTGACCAGCACCGCAAGGCGCTGGTGGTGATGGCCACCGGCGCGGGCAAGACGCGCACGGTGATTGCGCTGGTGGATTTGCTCATGCGCGCGGGCTGGGCCAAGCGCGTGCTGTTCTTGGCCGACCGCGTGGCGCTGGTAAACCAGGCGGTGAACGCCTTCAAGGCCCATCTGCCCGACGCTGCCCCGGTGAACCTGGTGACCGACCGCGCTACCGAGGGGCGGGTGTACGTGTCCACCTACCCCACGATGATGGGGCTCATCAACGAGGGCGCCGGTGGTGGCCAGCGCCGCTTTGGCGTGGGCCACTTCGACCTGATCGTGGTAGACGAGGCGCACCGCTCCATCTACCAAAAGTACCGCACCATCTTCAGCTACTTCGACGCCCTGCTGGTGGGCCTGACGGCCACGCCTAAGGACGAAGTCGACCGCAACACCTACGGGCTGTTTGGACTGGAAAGCGGCGTGCCCACCGATGCCTACGGGCTGGACGATGCCATTGCCGAAGGCTACCTGGCGCCACCCCGGGCGATTTCGGTGCCGCTGAAGTTCCAGCGCGAAGGCATTCGCTACAACGAGCTGAGCGAGGACGAAAAAGACCAGTGGGACGCGCTGGAGTGGGATGAGGAAGGTGGTGAAGCCCCCGACGAGGTAAGCGCCGAAGCGGTAAACCAGTGGCTGTTCAACACCGACACGGTAGACAAGATGCTGGCCCTGCTGATGGAGCGCGGCCACAAGGTGGCGGGCGGCGACCGGCTGGGCAAGACCATCATCTTTGCCAAGAACCAGCGGCACGCCGAGTTCATCCAGGCGCGCTTTGACGCCAACTACCCCGGATACCGGGGCGAATTCGCGCGCACCATCACCTTCAAGACCGAATACGCGCAGTCGCTCATCGATGCCTTTGGGCAGAAGGACCGCGCGCCACACATTGCGATTTCGGTGGACATGCTGGACACCGGCATCGACGTGCCCGAGGTGGTGAATCTGGTGTTCTTCAAGATCGTGCGCTCCAAAGCCAAGTTCTGGCAGATGGTGGGGCGCGGCACGCGGCTGTGCAAAGACCTGTACGGTCCGGGGCAGGACAAGAAAGACTTCTTCATCTTCGACTTCTGCCAGAACCTGGAGTTTTTCAGCCAGGAGCTGGAAGGCAGCGAAGGCGCGCTGGCGCAGCCACTGTCGCAGCGGTTGTTCAATGCCCGGCTGGAGTTGATTGGTCTGCTGGACCAGCGCCAACAAGCGAACGGCGTCGCCGAAGAAGCGCTGCAATCGCCCGTGCTGACCGAGGCCGCTATTCGCCGTGACACGGCCTCGCTTCTGCACAGCGTGGTGGCGGGCATGTCACTCGACAACTTTGTGGTGCGCCCGCAGCGCCGCTGGGTAGAGACCTGGGCGCAGCCCGATGCCTGGAAGTGCCCCACATCGGAACAACTGGCCGAGGTGGCCGTTCACTTATCAGGGCTGCCGACGGCGGTGCGCGATGATGACGAGGACGCCAAGCGCTTTGACGCCCTGCTGCTGAACACCCAGCTGGCCCTGCTGCGCACCGAACCCGCGCTGGCCCGCCTGCAAACCAAGGTGCAGCAACTGGCGAACAGCCTGCTGGAGCTGGCCAACGTGCCCAGCGTGCGCGAGCACCTGCTGCTGATCGAGGCCGTGGCGGGCGATGAGTGGTGGCAAGACCTGACCCTGACGATGCTGGAGCAGGCGCGGCGCAAGCTGCGCAGCCTCATCAAGCTCATCGAGAAAAGCGGCCGCAAGGTGGTCTATACCGACTTTGAAGATGCCATCGACGAAACCGCCGAAGTGGATTTGCCATTGGTAGCCAGTGCGGTGGACTTTGAGCGTTTTCGCGCTAAGGCCAAGGTGTTCTTGCGCGCCCATGAAGACCGACTGGCACTGCACAAGCTGCGACGCAACCAACCACTCACGGCGGCCGACCTGCAAGAGCTGGAAGCCCTGCTGCACGAGGCGGGCGGCACAGACAGCGACATACAGCGCGCCCGCACACTACACACCAGCCTGCCAGTGTTTGTGCGTTCCCTGGTCGGCCTAGACCGCGAGGCGGCCATGGCAGCATTCACCACCCTGATTGCCGCAGGCTCCGCCAGCGCGAGCCAGCTGCAGTTCATCGAAGAAATCGTGCAGCACCTGACCGAGCACGGCGCCATGCCTGCCGCACGGTTGTACGAGTCACCGTTTACCGACATCCATGCCCAAGGGCCCGACGGCGTGTTTGACGGCAACAAGGTCGAACAGCTGTTTCGGGCCTTGCAGGGGTTGGAGCTGCAACAGGCAGCGGCCTAAGCCCAGCGCTTGAGGACTCAGCGCCGCTCGTTAAAGCTATCAAATAAATAGCATTTAGCGCTTGTACATCAAGCGCTAGAGGTCAATTTTTCTTGAATTCCGGCCCAACGCGGCGCATCAGTCTCCGCTGGACCGGACAGGGGTCTTGGCTTTGCCGCTCGCCGCACTGCGTTTGGGGACAGGCACAGCAGCGGCGTCCAGTGCAGTTTCGTCCGCGGAGCGCCGCAGCACCCCGTCACACAGCGTCGCAATGCACTGCTGCGCTACCTGCTCGGGCGTGTATTCGCCACCCGGCTGGTACCAGCGGCCGATCCAGCTCAACGCCCCCGCAATCACAAACGCCGTCATCTTCGGGTCGCAGGGCTGCAGCGAGCCTTCTGCCACACCCTCGGCCACCAGGCGGCGGAACTCCTGGTCGATGGCGGACTTGAGGCGGCGCAGCTCCTTGCGGCTCTCGGGCGGCAGCTGCTCGTCGCCCACGCGGATCAGGCACATGCCGAAGTCCTGCGTGACGATGCGCGCATACACCTGCATGCAGGTCATGAGCTGGTCGATGGCCTTGCCGCCGGCCGCGCGCGAGGCGTCGATGCCTTCGAGCATCATCGTGAGCCCCTTGCTCACGCACTGCAACAGGATCTCGTCCTTGTTCTTCACGTAGTAGTACAGCGTGGGCTTGGTCACGTTCAGGCGCGCGGCAATGTCGTCGAGCGAAGTGGCGTGAAAGCCGCGCTCGTTGAACAGCTGCGCCGCAGCCTGTAGCACAGCGTTGCGCTTGGCCTCGCGCTGGCGCTCACGGTGCGACACCGGGGCCCAGGGCGAAGCACTGGCCGGGTCAGACTCCGGCGCTGCTGACGAAGGTCGTGGCGCCGCTCGCGGGGCGCTGCGGGGGGACGATGCCGCTTTGGCAGAGGGCATGGGTGGCGATTCCTCGGGAAAGTACGGATGCTGAATGGGGTGGCGGCTTCCAGAATCTACTCACGAGTAAACAGTTTACGCACAAGTAGGAAATTTCTGCTGGGTCCGGGAGAAATTTCTGTCAAAAGCTGCAGTCAACCCGTATTAGAAAGCCAATGGAGACAACCCCTTTCGGCCCCCCTGCCGCCGCCCCCCTGCTCCAGGTAGATGGCGTGACCCTGGCGTTTGGCGGCGTGAAGGCGCTGACCGGTGTGGGGTTTGATGTGCAGCCGGGCTCCATCACCGCCGTCATCGGCCCCAACGGCGCGGGCAAGACCTCGCTGTTCAACACCATCTCGGGCTTTTACCGGCCCAGCCAGGGCTCCATCCGGTTTCAGGGGCAGGACATCACGCGCATCCCGGCGCCGCAGCGCGCCAAGCTGGGCCTGGGCCGCAGCTTTCAGAACATTGCGCTGTTCCGTGGCATGACCGTGCTCGACAACATCAAGCTGGGCCGCCACGCGCACCTCAAAACCAACGTGCTCCAAGCGCTGTTCTACCTGGGCCGCGCGCGCCGCGAAGAGGCCGAGCTGCGCCGCGACATCGAGGAGCGCATCATCGACTTCCTCGAAATCGACCACATCCGCCATGCGCCCGTGTCGGCCCTACCCTACGGCTTGCAAAAACGCGTGGAGATGGCCCGTGCGCTGGCGATGCAGCCGCAGATCCTGATGCTGGACGAGCCCGTGGCCGGCATGAACCGCGAAGAGACCGAAGACATGGCGCGCTTCATCCTCGACGTGCGCGAAGAGTGGGGCGTGACAGTGCTCATGGTGGAGCACGACATGGGCATGGTGATGGACCTGTCGGACCACGTGGTGGTGCTCAACTTCGGCCAGGTCATCGCCCAGGGCGCCCCCGCTGCCGTGCAGGCTGATCCCGAAGTCGTCCGCGCTTACCTGGGTGCCGGTGATGTGGGCGACCTGCGCGCCAAGCTGCGGGCCAGCAGCCAATCCACCACCCCGCAGGGAGCCGCATGATGGACTGGGCCTACCTGTTTGAAATCAGCCTCACCGGCGTCACGGGCGGCGGGCTGTACGCCCTCGCTGCGCTGGCCTTCGTGATGGTTTACAAGGCCACGCGCGTCGTGAACATCGCCATTGGCGAGCTGCTCATGGTCGGTGCCTATCTGTTCTTCACCTTTGCCGCCACGTTTGCGCTGCCGCTGTGGCTGGCCATTCCGGCGGCCGTGCTGGGCACAGGCCTGCTGGGTGCCGTGATCGAGCGCACCATGATCCGCCCGCTGCTGGGCGAGCCACCCATCTCCGTTTTCATGGTCACAGTGGGCCTGGCCTCGGTGCTCGTGGGCCTGGTCGAGATGATCTGGACCGCCGACCAGCGCCGCCTGCCCGACTTCATGCCCAGCCAGCCCATCATGGTGGGCGACGCGTTCCTCGCGCCCAAGGTGTTTTGGGGTGCGGTGATTGCCATCGTGTTCATCGCGGCGGTGCTGGTGGTGTTCCGCTTCTGGCGCGGTGGCGTGGCCCTGCGCGCCACGGCCAGCGACCAAGCGGCCGCGTATTCGGTAGGCATCAACGTGCCGCGTGTGTTCTCGCTGGCCTGGGTGGTGTCGGCCATGATCGCGGCGGTCTCCGGGATCATCGTTGGCTCGATTGGCGGCATCTCGTCCAGCATGGGCGTGTTCGGTCTGTCGGTGCTGGTGGTGGTCATCGTGGGCGGGCTCGACAGCGTGCTGGGCGCACTCATCGGGGGGGTGCTCATCGGTTTGATCGAAGCGCTGGCCGGGGCCTACCTGGGCGGTGAATACAAGCTGCTGGCCACCTTCATCGTGCTGGTCGCCGTGTTGCTGGTGCGGCCCTACGGCCTGTTCGGCACCCACGAGATAGAGAGACTCTGATGCGCATCGGAACCCTCAAGGAAACCTACATCGCCGACGCGGCGCTGTTCGACTCGCGCACGCAAAAAGTGTGGCTGGCCGTGGGCGCCGCGCTGCTGGTGCTGTTCCCGTTCATGGCCAGCGACTACTGGCTGTACCTGGCCTGCCTGGTCAGCATCAACGTGGCCAGCGCCACGGGGCTCAACATCCTCACGGGCTACACAGGCCTGGTCAGCCTGGGGCAGGCCGCCTTCATGGGCCTGGGCGCCTACACCGTGGCCGTGCTGGAAACCAAGGTGGGCACGCCCTTTGTGCTCAACCTGCTGGCCGGTGGCTTTGTCGCGATGCTGGGTGGCATCGTGGTGGGCATCCCTTCGCTGCGCGTGAAGGGGCTGTACCTGGCGATTGCCACCATTGCCGCATCGTTCATTGCGCACTTCATCTTTGCCAACTGGAAGTTCACCGGCGGCACCGGTGGCCTGAGCGTGCCGCCCGCCAAGCTGTTTGGCATGGCGCTCGACACCTCGTTCCGGCTGTACTGGCTCATCGTGCCGGTCACCCTCCTCATGCTGCTGGGCGCGGCCAACCTGTTCCGCACGCGCGTGGGCCGTGCCTTCATCGCGATTCGCGACCGCGACATCTCGGCCGAGGTGCTGGGCATTCCGCTGCTGCGCTACAAGCTGCTGTCGTTTGGCCTGTCGTCGTTCTACGCGGGCGTGGCGGGGGGGCTGTGGGCCTACTTCTTTCGCGTGGTCACGCCCGAGAGTTTTCCGCTGCTCATGTCCATCTTCTTCCTCGCGGCCATCATCGTCGGCGGCATGGGTTCCATCCTGGGCGGCATCCTGGGCGCGGTGTTCATGACCATGGTGCCTGAGCTGCTCAAGCTCCTGGTGGGCCTGCTGCCCGGGGGTGCGGAACTCACCGTGTTCCTCTCGCCTGTACGCACCGTCATTTTTGGCCTGCTCATCATCGGTTTCCTCGTCTTCGAGCCCCATGGCCTGGCCGAAGTGTGGCGGCGCATCCGCCGTTTTTTCCATCTCTGGCCTTTCCGCAACTAAACCATTCAGGAGACAACATGGACACACCACACACTTCCTTCCAGCGCCGCCACCTGCTGCTCGGTGCCGCTGGCGCCGCCGCGCTCACCAGCCCGCTGTCGGTGCTGGCGCAGTCGGGTGAAGACATCGTGATTGGCGGCTCTATCCCGCTCACGGGTGTGTTCGCGTTTGCGGGTGTGGGCATCAACGCAGGCATTGGCGACTACGTGAAGATGGTCAACGACGCAGGCGGCATCAAGGGCCGCAAGCTCAAGTACGTGCCCGAGGACACGGGCTACAAGGTCGATGTGTCCGTGGCCGCGTACAAGAAGATCACCAGCCAGAACAAGGTGAACCTGTACTACGGCGACTCCACCGGCTTTTCCAAGACCATCAACCCCGAGCTGGACCGTGCAGGCACCACGCTGATGGCCGGGGCCTCGTTCGCATCCGAGCTGAACGACCCTGCCAAGTACCCGAACCAGTTCCTCGTGGGCCCTGACTACACGGAGATGTTCGGCATCCTGCTCAAGCACATCGCCAAAGAGAAGCCCGGCGCCAAGGTGGCCTTTGTGTACTCCGACTCCGAGTTCGGCCGCGACCCCATCGAGAAAAGCGAGGCTGCCGCCAAGGCGCTCGGCCTGTCGGTGCCCGTCAAGATCATGACGCCCGCAGGCAGCGTGGACGTGTCCACCGAAGTCATCAAGCTGCGCCGCGCAGCGCCCGACTACACCATCTTCCACGGCTACATCCTGGCCCCCATCCCCGAGTTCATCACCCAGGGCAAACAACAGGGCATGACCAGCAAATGGATGGGCACCTTCTGGACCATGGACAGCTCCACCGTGATGAAGATGGGCGAGGCCGCCGACGGCTTCATGGGCGTGATGCCCTACCGCTACTACTACGACACCGAGAAGGCGCCGATGCTGGAGAAGATCCGCGCGCTGCGGCCCGAGTACCAGAGCACGGCCTACATCCAGGGCTTCCTGGCCGCCATGCTGTTCACCGAATCGGCCAAGCGCACGCTGGATGCCGGCAAGCCACTCGATGGCAAAAACCTCAAGGCCGCGCTCAACAGCATCAAGGACTTCGACACCGGCGGGCTGATCGGCGTGCCGATCACCATCAGCGGCAACTCCATCCCCGTGGGACGCGTGTACCGCGCCGACATGAAGGCGCAAAAAATGGTGGCCGCATCTGACTGGATCAAGCTCTGACCTCGCCCTTGCCATGACCCAGCCAACCCCGGCCAACGTCCTCGAAGTCAACAACATCGAGGTCATCTACAACAAGGTGGTGCAGGCCCTGCGCGGCCTGTCGCTGGCCGTGCCACGTGGGCAGATCGTGGCGCTGCTGGGCAGCAACGGGGCAGGCAAAAGCACCACCCTCAAAGCGGTGTCGGGGCTGCTGGCGCTCGAAGACGGCACGGTGGAGAGCGGCAGCATCCACTTCAATGGCCTGCCCACAGCGGCCTTGGCGCCGCAGCAACTGGTGCGCAACGGCCTGAGCCACGTGATGGAAGGCCGCCGCGTTTTTGAAGACCTCACGGTCGAAGAGAACCTGGTGGCGGCCACCTATGCGCTCACGGGGCGCAAGGATGCGACGCCGGATTTCGACCTGGTCTACAGCTACTTTCCACGTCTGCATGAGCGGCGCAAGGGCCTGGCCGGTTATCTGTCGGGTGGCGAGCAGCAGATGCTGGCCATTGGCCGCGCGCTCATCGCACAGCCCCAGCTCATCCTGCTCGACGAGCCCTCGTTGGGCCTGTCGCCGAAGCTGGTCGAAGACATCTTCACCATCATCGCGCGCATCAATGCCGAGCGGGGCACCAGCATGCTGCTGGTGGAGCAGAACGCCACCGTGGCCCTGGCCGTGGCGCACCGGGGCTACATCATGGAGAACGGCAAGATCGTGATCGACGGCACGGCCGAACGCCTGGCCAACGACCCCGATGTGCGCGAGTTCTATCTGGGCATGGGCGGTGGTGGCGAGGCCAAGAGCTTCAAGGACATCAAACACTACAAGCGCAGAAAGCGCTGGTTGTCATGACCCTTCCCGACCTCACCCTGCCCCAGATGCTGCGCGAGCGCGCACGCACCGACGCGGACCGCATCGCCATCCGGCAAAAGGACTTCGGCATCTGGAAGCCCTTCACCTGGGCGCAGTACCACCAGCGCGCCAGCCACTTCGGCCTGGGCCTGCGGGCACTGGGCCTGCCTGCGGGCGGGCATGTGGGCGTGATCTCCGAGAACCGCATCGAATGGGTGCTGGCACAGATGGGCGCAGGCCTGGTGGGCGCCGTGACGGTGGGCGTGTACCCCACCAGCCCCACCAACGAAGTGGCCTATGTGGTGGGCCATGCCGACATCGAGATCATGGTCTGCGAAGACCAGGAGCAGACCGACAAGCTGCTGGCCGCACTGCCCGAGCTGCCGCGCCTGAAAAAGATCGTGGTCATGGAGACCAAGGGCCTGCGCAGCTTTGCGCCCGAGGTGCGGCAGTTCATCACCACCTTTGACGAGGTCGAGCAGTTGGGCGCAGCGTCGGGCCAACAAACCATCATCGACGACGCCCTCGCACGCCAGCGGCTCGACGATGTGGGCCTGATGATCTACACGTCGGGCTCCACCGGCAAGCCCAAGGGCGCGATGATTTCGTACCGCAACATCCGGGGCGTGGTGCCGGGCATCATGGACCGGCTGGAGCTGTCGCGCGAGACCACCCACCTGTCGTACCTGCCCCTGTGCCATGTGGCCGAGCAGATGCTGACCAGCTTTGTGCCGGTGTACATCGGCTCGCAGGTGAACTTCGGCGAATCCATCCGCACCGTGCAGGAAGACCTGCGCGAAGTCGCGCCCACCATGTTCCTCGGCGTACCGCGCATCTGGGAAAAGCTGCACGCCGCTATCAGCATCAAGGTGCAGGAAACGGGCGGCCTGCGCCGCGCGCTGTTCCACAAGGCCTACAGCGCGTGCAAGCCGCTCGCCGAAAAGCCGCGCAGTGCCTGGAGCGCTGGCGACAAGCTCACTTATGCCGCCAGCTACTGGCTGGTGTTCCGCGCGCTGCAGAACTTCATCGGGCTGCGCAATGCCCATGTGGCGCTCACCGGCGCCGCGCCCATTCCGCCCGATGTGGTGCGCTTCTTCCGCGTGCTGGGCGTGCCGCTCATCGAGGTGTATGGCCTGACCGAATCCACCGGCATGGTCACGGGCCACCGGCTGGACCATGTGGTGGTAAGCACCGTGGGCGTGCCCACGCTGGGCGTGGAGCACCGCATTGCGGACAACGGAGAGCTTCAGATCAAAGGCGAGATGGTGTTTGCGGGCTACTACAAGAACCCCGAGGCCACGGCCAGCAGCATCGTAGGCGGATGGCTGCACACGGGCGACGTGGTGCGCGAGGAGCGCGGCCAGATCCAGATCGTGGACCGCCTGAAAGACATCATGATCACGGCGGGCGGCAAGAACCTCACGCCCTCCGAGATCGAGAACACCATGAAGGGCAGCCCCTTCATCAAGGAATGCATCATCGTGGCCGAGGCGCGCAAGTTTGTGGGTGCGCTGGTGATGATCGACTACGAAACTGTGGGCAAATGGGCCGAGGCGCGGCGCATCCCGTTCACACACTTTCGCTCGCTGGTGGAACACCCCGAGGTGCGCAGCCTCATCGACGCCGAAATCAACCAGGGCAATCAGCGCCTGGCGCAGGTCTCACAGATCCGCAAGTTCCACCTGCTCACCAAAGAGCTGGACCACGATGACGGCGAGGTGACCGCCACCATGAAGGTGCGCCGCTCCAGCATCTACAAGACCTATGCGGCCGAGATCGAGGCGCTGTACCACTAGCCCGGGGCTCACCCCGCGCCGTGCAGATTACTATCAAAACAGGAGCTATCAGCGCATACCCATAACGCGCCAGAAGCCAATTTGACATGAAAAACACCGCCGCCGCCCCTACCGCCCCCCTGCTGCTGGAACGAAACGGCGCCATCGCCACGCTGCGTTTCAACCGGCCCGATGCGCTCAACGCCATCGACGTGCCCATGGCCAACGCCGTCCTCGCCGCCGTGCAGACCGTTGCCGCCGACCCTGGCGTGCGCGCCGTGGTGCTGTGTGGCAACGGCCGGGGTTTCATGGCCGGTGGCGACCTGGCCACGCTGCGCGCCGACCCGGTGCAGGGTGCCATCGACATTCTCACGCCGCTCAACGCAGCACTGCTCCTGCTGGCGCAGATGAACGCGCCCGTCATTGCGCAAGTGCACGGTGTGGCCGCCGGCGCGGGCCTGAGCCTGCTGCTCATGGCCGACTACGTGATCGCCGCCGAAGGCACACGCCTGAACCTTGCCTACATCAACCTGGGCGCCAGCTGCGACGTGGGCGCATCGTGGGCGCTGCCGCGCCTGGTGGGCGTGCGCAAGGCGCTGGAAATCGCGCTGATGGGTGAAGCCTTCACGGCCGGCGACGCACTGCGCATGGGCCTCATCAACCGCATCGTGCCTGCCGTCGAACTGGAGACGGCCACCACCACCCTGGCCCAGCACCTGGCCGCCGGGCCCACCGTGGCCTACGGCGCCATGAAGCGCCTCATGCGCGAATCGATGGACCGCCCCCTGTCCGAGCAGTTGGCTGCAGAAAAGGACGCCTTTGTGCACTGCGCGGGCACCGAGGACTTCCGCGCGGGGGTAGAGGCCTTTCACCAACGCCAAAGCCCGCAGTTTGTGGGCCGATAAAAGGGTAGCTGTGTAGCCGCCAGCAGCCCTACCCTGGCGCTCCAAAGCCCTTACACTTTCACCAAAAAGGATGGAGGTGGGGTATGAAGAAAACGCTTCAACAAGGCAAACTGCTGTTCAAAATCCTCGGCGCCCTTGCCGGGATCGTGTTCATCGTCTTTGGAATGCAGGAACGGTCCGAGCTTTCCAGGACCCTCAAAATCGGCAAACACGCCGTGGTCGAGCCCATCACGCAGTACACGGAATTCAAGAAAAGCGGCTCCACTACGTACACCGCCGAGTTCCGCTTCAAGACAGACAACGGCCAGCAGATAGTTGTCAAACACAGCTTCCCGGAAGAAGTGCTGGCCGAATTCAAAGCCAACCGCCCGGTCGAGATCGCCTATATGCCCAGCGACCCGAGCAGTTTTGTGTTCGTGAAGCAACAATATTCCTGGACGCTGGTGCTGATCGGCGGCGCATTGTTCATTGCCGCGCTGCTGCTGGCCTGACACGGGCAACGGGGCAGCTTCGCAACGACGCAGACACCGAGGTGCTGGTGTTCGAGCTGGAAAGTTCCCGCCTGAAGCTTTGGCACATTCGAATCCACTTCTACCAATACCGCCATTTATGAATGCCTCCCCCTCGCCCCACCCGTCGCATTCCACCAGCACCTGGGTGGCGGCACTGGTGCTGCTGGCGCTTGGTTTCATTCAGCTGTATTACTGTGACTTGACCTTTCATGGCCCGGATCAGATTCGGGACATGGACACGGTGCGCCTGTGGCTGCACCAGGGCCAATGGCCCCACAACAGCACCCCGTTTAATGGGCGCCTGTACCTTCCACCGGGGTTTTACTATCTGCTGGCACTGCCGCTACTCGTGGTCGACAGCGAAATTAGCATCTTCATCGCGTTCGGCCTGTTCTATGTGGCTTGTATCGCCTACGCATGGCGCACGCTGCGCCTGCACCTGGGAGAACGCACGGCGCTCGCCTACTTGGCGCTGGCCATGCCGATTTTTAGCAGCGTCTATACCCACAGCGCCTGGAACCCTGCGCTGGTGATAGGCCTGTCCAACTTGGTATTGGCATTGTGGATTCAGAGCCTGCACCAGCCCCGCCGAGGGTGGTTTGCGCTGGTGTTGGTAATGTTTGTGCTGGTACAGGTTCACCCTTCTGCCGCACCACTCGGAGTCGCACTGGGCCTCTATGCACTAGCTCATCCGGCTGTGCTCAGGCACCGCTCCACCTTGGCCTCCACTGTCATCGTGTTGACCCTCACCGCCTTATGGGCAGCGCTGGCCCAACCCTGGAAAGCCCCGCACATCGTGTCCGCCCCGCCTCCGCCTGCCCCGGGTGGCTGGTCGGCCCTGCCCGCCAGACTGCTGGACGTAGGCAAGTGGTGGGACGCATTGGCCATGCCTTACCGGATGATCGAGGGCATCAGCCCCGCAATCCCGGTGGTCACCGCCGCCGCAGCAGTGCTGCTGGGGTTCATGCTCGTGGGTGTGGTGCTGGGTCTGGTGTATGCCGCCCGCACGCGGACCATGCGCTGGGTGGCGCTGGCGCTTGTGCTGTGGTGGGTGCTGGCAATGACGTTCCTGTCGTACGGGGGCTTCTGGCACCTGGATGTGATCCAGCCCTGGCTGGCCGTGATGGCGGCCTATGGCTGGACACGCGCCAGTGAGCAATGGGGCTGTCCCCACGCGCCGTGGCTGTGGGGCACCGCAGCTGCCGGGGTCCTGGCCCTGGGCGGGCAGGTAGAGCTGTATCGGCATTTTGAGGCCCACGGCAAGCTCGATGTGGCGGCCAACACATCGTTCTTTCCGCGCATACAAGATGTGGAGCGCCACATCCCCTCCTTCAGCTACCGGTACCTGCACGCCATGCAAACCTATTTGCAAGCCGAGGGCATCTGCCAAAACCAGCTGCGCGGCCTGCACTGGATGCTGGCACGCGATATGACCAACCGCCAGTTTGACGCCCGCTGCCGCGAAGCCCCCGTCCACCCGCCCGCCACGCAATACCTGATCGAGCCCACCCACCCCACAGGGCCCTGGGAACTAACGCAGGGCCTCGTCCCCGTGGCCACGCTGCCCGCCGCTGCGGTATACGCATTGACGCCACTGCCAATGCGCATCAACGGCCGTGAAGGTGGCAATGTCTTTTCCGATGAGAAGATTGACTACATGACATTTTGGTCTGCCCGCCACGACCGAGGCATCATGATCGAGTTGAGCACGGAAGGCCCCACGGTGCTGCGCGTGTCGCTGCGCTGTACCGACGAGACCATCTTGCGCCTGCCGGACAGCTGGACACTGTCCCACGCCACCTCCACAGCGCCGCCACGCGCCACCCAAGCAAAGTACATGGGCAGCAACTACTACACGTTTGAATGGACGCTGCACCCCACACAGACCTACACCCCCATCACCCTGGCCACACCAGCAGTCTTGACCTACTGCGACGTGTCGGCTGCAGCACGCGTGATGAAGGGCTGATCCAGCAGCTTCATTCATCACTACACCCGCTTTGCGGCAGCATCCGCTGACTTGACGCCTCCGGATGGGGCGTGAATAAGTTTTTCTGCCATCGAAAGACTCACTGATCTGGCACATGTGAAGTCTTCGATGAACTTGGGCATTATCCCGCCACAGCAGTCAAAAACGTGCCATCCGAATACAGATAATCAAAGCAAGTTCACACCGTCCGAATTGATGACGCCGAACCGATGCGGGTACTTTCCACCATCACCTCCGGCCGGACCGAAGTGCTGGCCGCACTCAAGATAAAAAGCCAGTCTACGACGCTCAAATGACCCTTCTGCAGTGGCAGGCCGAAAGGCTCGTTCTATGCAGATCAACGGCTTACAGCATTTGGCGTCGAACTCGGGTGGCAGGGGAGTATTTCAGCAGCCTGCTAACCTTGTGGATTTTTTGCCACATCGTTTCAACTATTTACTATAGTTAAAATTGCGTACCGTATGATAAATATCGCAAGGCAATAGATATTGCAATGCAAATGTACCCACATGCCATTTCAGTTTATGTGATGGTGGGATATTGAATCCAATATTTTATGAATATGAATCATTTAATTGCAAGAGCGATAGTCGTAGGTGTCTCTGCTTTGGGCATAGCCACCTTAAGCCACGCCGAGTCTTTTACTATCCAGCTAGATGGTCCGATGGATCCCTTGTACGGTATTCAGAATAGCTCATTCCACGGAAAGCTAACCACATGCGGGTATAAGCTCCAAAATGAAAATCATGCGGGCTGCACTGGCAACGTCTCGTATGGTGCATGGTTTGACGGGCCAATCAATCCATATAAATATAATGGAAATACATATTTTCAGGTACCCCACTCTCAGAATTTTAGATTTAAATTGCCAAGCCACAATTGGGGAAATCGTCTAACCTGGATTCTTGAGCCTGCCAGTTTTACTGCGGGATATCCGGAAGGTGCTCCACTCAGCCCCCCCGTAACAGACACAGATCAATCTCACTACAACATGGCCCATTGGATATATGCGCCGTATGTAGTGGGATCAACTATTTATGGACTGACCCACCACGAATGGTACCCAGAAGTAGCGCCGTTTGGCGGCAAAATAGTTGCCGATAGCGTTCCGGTATGGGGAATAGGCTGGATTAGCTCAACCAATGGAGGGGTGAGTTGGGCGATGAAGCCCATTAATTACAGTGCGCCAAGCAATGCAGATAGGCTGGTGATTGTTCCCGAACCATACAACAGCACCTACACCCAACAATATGGTTTCGCGCACCCTTCAAATATCGTAAAGGAAGGTATTTATTATTATTCCTTTGTGACTTCTATATCTTACAAGCCAGGAGGCGTCCAAGAGCGCGGCGTTAGCATCATTCGTACATCGAATCTTGCTTCTGCGACCGGGTGGCAGTTTTGGAATGGATCAAGCTGGACTACAGTAAATCACGGTACATACCAAGGAGGGAGCAGCACTCAGCAACCCTACATCTTCTGGAAAGAGACCGCCAACGCATGCACCATATTGTTTGCACACAACGTCCGCAAACATTCCCCTAGCGGGAAATGGATCATACTAGGCTCCGCCTCCTGCGCGAACAACCCCAAGCGCGCTACATTTACCTGGATTGATAATTTATCCAATCCCTCCTTCCTTGACAAAACTGCGGCCGGGCAGCCAAGATATCCTGAGTTCATCAATCAAAATGGCTACAGTATGCCAGCAAATAAATATGTGAGCTTTTTCAACATTGATCCAAATATCAGTTCGGGAGACAATTACGAAACGATTGGGAACAAGCCTCTTTTAGTTGGTGTTGATGAAGGCTTAGGATTTATATCCCATCAATTTTTAACCATCACTTACACACCATAAAATCGCAAGACATTCGGCATTAGAGGCTTAATGGGCCGCATGATGCGACCCATTATTTTATCGATAAAAGTCTGGTATAACTTTCAGCATCCAGCCGTCTAGGTGCAAAGCATGGTCCGCCTTCGTACGTACACACTATATTATCGATCAAAAAATCTTCAAATTGAGTGAGCACATCCAATGCACCATCCTTACCGAATTCAAATCCAATGATTAACAATACAAACACCTCGAAAAATATTTTGGGTTGGATGGGTTGGACGTGGCGCTTGGTCAACCTTGTGTAAATCAGTCTCGATTTGTGGAATTTTACTTAGAATATCATTATCATCAGTTATTTTGCGAATAAAATTTAATATTTACACAAAAATTTACCCCTGTAATAAAAATCCAAAAATAATCTGAAATATAATTTAGTCCTCAAATTTTCATTTTGTCAAAATTTCTTCCGCAAGTCGACCCAGGGCAGCCCCCATGATCTGACTACCTGCCGTGGTGAAATGGCCCGAGTCAATATACATCTGTACGCCATTGCGATTGACATAACAACTTTGGCTATCGCAAAGATCATTCAAGGTGTCAAACACAGTGACACCTTCCAACCCATGGATTACACGGGCCACCATAGTATCGTATTCGCGTCTTTCCGATTCAACTAGTTCTCTGGAACGCTCACAGTTTGCGGGCCGTAAGCGCCAAGGTGGTCGAACCTCACTGCTGCAAGCCATGACGGTAGATAACATTGGATAGGTGGGAATTGATTTAACCAATAGCACCCTCTTATCCTTCGCCAATAATCTCTTTATGGTTCTCCGCAAACCCTTCTCATAGGCTTGCGCGGATGTTTCCCCGGGTACAGCACTTTCAACACTGCGCAGGTTGTCCGAAGGGAAGTACATTAGATAAGCGGTCGACAAAATGACCAAACGAGTTTCGGCATCAGATTCAATGTACTGCAACGCTCTTTCCGTCAAATCAGGACTACCTTTGTGTTCGTAATGAGGTATGAAATCATCCCGGTACTTCACTCCTTCAAGGTAGGGCCATCCGGGTACAGCCGTCACCTCCACTCGGTCTCCATACAAGAGAGACAGGCCATAGTGGAAATGCCCTGCGTTGCTGTCGCCCAATAAATGAATCTTACCTCGACTTATTATTTGTGGCTTCTCGTAATTTTCCAACGGTGAATTAATATGGGAAGCGGCTGAAGGCGTCAATATACCATTCTGACCTAGATATGCCAACAGGCCAGTGAGTGTCATCAGCACCCCCAAGACGGTAGCAAGCACTCTCTTACGCGATATATGGCTTATTAGCTGCCGCTCCACACCGTGATAGGTAAGCGCAGCTAGAACCACCGAGGCCAGCACCGCAATGTTCCGGTGGGATGAAGACAGATGCCCATCACCCAGCAACCTTCCGAAAACCAGCAAAGGCCAGTGCCAGAGGTACAGCGGATAACTGAGCTTTCCCACATAGACCATTGCAGGGTTTGAAAGGACTTTGCGGTTTATCCAGGCATCTGGCCCCGCCAGAAGAATCAGAACTGCGCCCAATACCACCACTATGGCATAGAAGCCTGGAAATTTTCCGGGATTGATGGGAAAGCACTGCGTCGCCAGCAGCAAGCCGAGACCGAGCCATCCGGCACTGTTTCGCAGATGCCAGCCCACTTCAACCGCAGGGCGACTGGCCCCGAACACAGAGTTCCGAGTCCACTGGATACAAGCCAGCAGTCCGCCAGCCGAAAGCTCCCAGAATCGCCCGAACGGCAGATAAAACGCGGCAGGCTGGTTCCTGCTAGTCAGTACCAGATTGACGGCGAGAGACAGAACAATTACTGCAAGGCACGCGGCCACCAAAGAGCGCTTGGTGCGGATGGTCGCGAGCAAAATTAACGGCCACAACAGATAAAACTGTTCTTCTACCCCCAATGACCACAGGTGCAGCAACGGCTTGAGTTTGCTCGCCACATCCCAATAGCCAGACTCCAAGTAGAAATGCACGTTGGCGACAAATATGGCACTGAAAAAAGCTGACTTACTCAAGGGCGCATATTCGGAGGGATACATCACCCAGGGGCCTATGATCAGGCAAAACGCCAGCACCACTAGCAACGCAGGAAAAATTCGATTTATCCGTCGCACATAAAAATCTCGAATAGAAAATCGTTCCTCCGAAAGTTCACGACACAAAATGGAGGTTATTAGATAACCCGAAATAACGAAAAATAGGTCAACACCGACAAATCCGTTGGGTAAACTAGCTGGAGATGCATGAACCGCAAGCACCATTAGTACAGCAATAGCTCGAATTCCATCAATGTCAGGTCTATATTTGAAATTATTATTCAAGCTCACGAAAATCCCTCACTAAACGAAGCTTCTGGCAGTTTCCGCAAAAGAGCGCTATCTTGTTGCGCCCGTCACGCCAACATCCCACCAAGGTGCACTTCCCTACGCGGCTATCAAAACGGAGCTGACTCCGGGTCCGTATCTACCGGCTCGTGCGCAGGCCCCGTCACGACCCCGCCAGTGCCACTTTTTCGTGCAGGCACTGCGGCTGGGGCTACCGAGGAGCCGGCGAGCGTTGGAGTCGGCATCGAGCCACTCTCCGAAGCCACTGCAGCCGCCGCACTCGCCACTCCACTCTCCGCCTCCCCCCCCAGCGCCTCGATCAGATCCGGAATCAGCTTGACCAGCTCTCCCGTGGCAATCGCTACGTCGGTGTCAAAACCGCCGTCGTCGGCCTTGGTGCCTTCGAACACGGTGTCCAGAAACGACACCTTCTTGATCTGCAGGCCTTCGGTGAGCATGAAGGAGACCCGGTCGTCCCAGGTCAACGCGAGCTTGGTGGGCAGTTTGCCGGCGTCGATGTGGGCTTGCACCTCTTCGATGTCGAGCGGGTGGCGGGCATAGCGCACCACGGCTTTTTCTTCGGTGGCGCTTTTGAGTTCACATTCGCGGTCCACCGTGAAGCCCACGGGCGGCTCCTGCTCCTTAAGCCAGTGGGACATGGCGGCCTGCGGGCTGGTCTGGGTGTTGATGAGCAACACCGACAACCCGGGCAGCGCTTCGATCAGCAGGGTGACCACTTCATCCGCCCGGCCCTGGCTGGACGTGTCCAGCACCAGCAGGCGCGATGTGGTGTCAATCCATACCCACATCGATCCCTGCTTGGTGAAGGCCATGGGCAGCAGGTCGAGTTTGGCCTCGTCCTTCAGCTCCTTGCTTTCCTTCTTGCCAGGCTTGCGGCCGGTTTCCTGCTCGATGCGCTCGGCCTTTTCCTTCACGCGGCGGGCCAGCACGCTACCAGGCAATACCTTGGACTCGACCATGAAGCGCAGGATCCACTGGCCCCCGACCGATTCGGCGAGCGGGCCGTGCACATCACCGCGCGGCGGCACCCAGCCCAGGGATTTTTCCTGCGTGGCACCACATTCCAGGAAGGGCACCTTCGCCAGGGCTTCTTCCACTTGCGTCAATTCGACCTGCCATTGCGGCGCAATGCGGTACACGATCATGTTCTTGAACACGGAAAACCTTTTGTTGGGAAATCGTTAAACAAACCACCGGCAAACGCCGAACACGCCATTGTCGACGGTCGCTGCCAGCTCCCCTGCAAGCCCCGCCTTCGGTACGAAAAGCTCACATGTATACGCTACTTTTTTTATAGCTTAAAAAGCTTATAGATAAAGCGGTAGATACCATTTTCACCTGACATCTATTCGATGGAAGGCGAGCAGCTTCTTGTCACAACTTTACACAGCCTCACCCAACGGGTATGGCGGCGATACATGCGGGGCGGACACTGGCCCTCAATCGCCGGAACGGTCGTCCTGGCGAGCCCCCAACCCCTGTGAAAGGACTCACACCATGGTTTTCAAATTCCAACACCACCTGGCCGCCACCGCTGTTCTTGCTGCCCTGGCCCTGCCGGTGCTGGCGCAACAACCGCCCGCTGCCCCGCCTGCAGCAGGCGCCACGGCCCCTGAAGGCCGCCACAAGGCGGGTGACCGCCATGAACGCCACCAGGCCCACATGGCCCAGCGCATGGCAGCCCTCAAGGGACAGCTCAAGTTGACTGCCGCACAAGAACCCGCCTGGACGGCGTTCACCGCCGCAATGCAACCCGGCGAACGCACGGCCCGCCTGGACCACAAGGACATGGACAAGCTGACCACCCCTGAACGCATCGACCGCATGCGGGCCCTGCGCGCCCAGCACGCTGCCGAGGCCGACCGCCGTGGCGAGGCCACCAAGACCTTCTACGCGGCCCTGACGCCCGAGCAACAGAAGACGTTTGACGCCCAGGCCCACCGGGGCCACCGCATGGGCGGCATGAAGGGCGAGGGAGAAGGCCGGCACGGGCACCACGGCATGCGCGGTGGCGAAGGCCACCATCCCAAGCCGCCTGCCGCACCCGCAAAGTAAACCTTTGGCCCAGGTCTCGGGTTCTACCGCTTAGGCGGTTGCCCCCTTCCTTCTTTCCTTTGCAAAGCCCGGAGTCCTCGACGGACCCCGGGCTTTGTACTTTTTAGGGCCGCTGCAGGCGTCCATCCAAACCCATTGTGGATAACGCTGGGAACAGTTCTGGCACAACCTGCAGGTTATCCACACCAAATGGGGATAGCTGGAAGTTGTTGTCTGCGAGCCCCGGCTTTTGTGCAGGCCGCCACACAGACTTTGCAGCGACGCAAGCCCGCGCCAGCATTGGTAAAAATGGGCTTGTCCACAGAAAGTGGGTCGCTCTACTACTACTGCTATTTATATATAGAACCATAAAAGAATAACCAGAACCCCTTCAGACAGGCCTCGTCGCACCACCAAATCCAGGCCAATGGCCTGCAACGGGGACGGCAGACCTGGCGCTTAGGGACCCCCCAAGGCCTGGCGACCTGTCTGGCCAGGCTCTGGCGCCCATCGCATCCCGGGTGTGATGGGCCCCAATCATCCAAATTACTATCAATAAGATAGCTAAAACCGCTTATTCAATAAGCGCTGCGTGCCATTTTTTGCAAAAAATCGGTGCAAATCCATTCCAGTGCGTAAGACTGGGGATAGTTCTGGCACAACCACCTGGTTATCCACAGAAAAAGGCGGGCACCGTGTTTTGTCCCCGTTCCCACGACAACGGCAAGAGGGTTCGGTGCACAGGGTTGGCGCGCGTGCAAGTGCCCGCCACACCTCAAGAAAAAGCGGTTGTCCACAATTCGGGGCGCCTTCTACTACTACGACTATGTATTTATAGACAACATAAGAAGAAGACAGAGGGACAACTCGGGGTGCAGCGGAGCGTCGTGGTGCCCATCTTCAGAAGGGGTTTGAGGGCGTCTGAGGTGGCCGAATGGAGGCAAGGGACAGCGTTGCAGCGAAAAAACGCAGCCGACGGCGGCGCGCGGGCCGTCAGGACAATGGGAAAAAAGCGGGGCCGCGTGGGCCGTCTATGCAGCGGAGGGGCGCAGGAAGGCCCCCAGGAGGTCCGCAGACAGGGGGCGGCTGAAGAGATAGCCCTGGTAGAGCTGGCAACCGGCGCGGGCCAGCAGCTCGCGTTGCTCGGGAGTCTCCACGCCTTCGGCGATGACTTCCAGGCCCAGGCTGCGCGACAGGCCAATGATGGTGTCCACAATGGCGGCGTCGTTCGGGTCGGTCAGTAGGTCGCGCACAAAACTCTGGTCGATCTTGAGCTGATCGAGTGGCATGCGCTTCAAGTAGCTCAGGGACGAATAGCCGGTGCCGAAGTCGTCCAGCGAGAACCCCACGCCGTGGGAGCGCAGCGCCGCCATGGTGGCGATGGTGGTCTCCATGTCTTCCACCAGCAGGCTTTCGGTCAGCTCCAGCTTGAGCAGATGGGCTGGCGCCCCGGTGATGGCCAGCACGCGGGCCACATCGTCCACAAAACTGGCATGGCGGAACTGGCGCGAACTCACGTTGACCGCCATGGTCAGGTGCGCCAGCTGCGGGTCGGCCTGCCAGGTGGCCAGCAGCTTGCATGCCGTGTGCAGCACCCAGCGGCCCAGCGGCAGGATGAGCCCGGTTTCTTCGGCCAGCGGGATGAATACGGAAGGGGGCACCATGCCGCGCTGCGGGCTGGCCCAGCGCACCAGCGCCTCCACCCCCACGCAGCGGCCAGACTGGTGCATCTGCGGCTGGAAGTGCAGTAAGAATTCCTCTTGTGCCAGTGCCGCGCGCAGGTCGGTCTCCAGCCCGGCGCGGGCCGTCACCACGGCCTGCATGTCGGGGTCGAAAAAGCGCAGTGTGTTGCGCCCTGCGGTCTTGGCCTGGTACATGGCCAGGTCTGCCTGTTTGAGCAGCTCACCCACGCTGGTCTGCTCGCCGGTGAACGGCGCGACGCCGATGCTGGGAGTGCTGCGGTACTGGTAGCCCGCCAGTGCATAGGGCACGGCCAGCATGGCCAAAATCTTCTCGCCCACCCCGCGCGCGTGCAGAGCCAGCTCGTGGGGCTTGGGGCTCAGTTCTTCGAGCATCACCACAAACTCGTCGCCCCCCAGCCGGGCTACCGTGTCCACGCTGCGCACGCAGGTGTTCAGGCGCTGCGCCACCTGCTGCAGCAGCAGGTCGCCCTGGTCGTGGCCCAGGGTGTCGTTCAGGGTCTTGAAGTTGTCGAGGTCGATGAACAGCAGCGCCCCGCCCTGCTGGCGGCGCTGGGCATTGGCCAGCGCATGGCCCATGCGGTCCATCAGCAGCATGCGGTTGGGCAGGCCCGTGAGCGCGTCGTAGAAAGCCAGGCGCTGTATTTCACGCTCATTGGCCTTGCGCTGGCGGATGTCGGTGTTGATGGCCAGAATGGATTGCGGCTGGCCGTCGTCGCCACGCACCAGGGTCCAGCGGCCCTCGACCTCGATGGTGCTGCCGTCACGGTGGCGGTGCACGATCTCGCCCGTCCACTCGCCCTGCTCCAGCACCGTCTGCGTCGCATGGCGGAAATGGGCGGGGTCGTCGTAGAGCAGCGTCTCGATGGACTGGCCCAGCGCCTGCAACTGCGACCAGCCGTACAGGCGTTCGGCGCTTTTGTTCCAGAAGATGATGCGGTGTTCCAGGTCGCGCACCAGGATGGCGTCCTGGGCCTTGTCCAGCAGCGAGGCCTGGTGGCGGATGCGGGCATCGGCCTGCTGCCGGTCGATCTCGGACGACGCGCGCGCGGCGAAGATCTGCAGCGTGGATGTGATGAAGTCCGTTTCTGCAATGGGCTGGCGGAACAGCACAAACACGATGCCCACCACTTCGCCATCGGCGTTGCACAGCTGCTGCCCTGCGTAACCCTGCGCGCCCACATAGCGCAGCATCGGGGCATCGGGGTGCAGTTGCTGCACCTTGTCGGTCACCACGTGCGCGCGCTGCGACAGCAGCATGAGGCTGGGTGTGCCCTCCAGGCTGTATTCGTCGTTGGGCAACATCTGGCCATCGAGCACCGCAGCCAGCGTGGCCACCCGGGGCGGTCGCCCCTGCACGTCGGGCAACAGCCGCACCACGCAGCCGCCTTGGGCCCCCAGGGCGTCGGCCATGTTGCGCACCAGCTGCACAAAAAACTCGGTGCCTGTGCTGGCCGACACTGCCGCCGCCACCTTGAGCACCGAGGCCTGCAGCCGCTGCTGCGCCTTGTGCGCGCGCAGGCTGGTGATGCCAAAGGCCAGGTCGTTGGAGAGCTCCTGCAGCAGGGCCGCTTCTTCGGGGCTGATCTGCAGGATGTCGGGCGCGTAAAGGTACAGCAGGCCAAAGGTGCGGTCGCGGTTGCGATCACGGTCCTGCAAAGGCAGACAGATCACGCCATGAAAGCCGTGGTCCAGCATGCGCTCGGTCCAGTCGGCAAAGTCACCCTCGGTGCGGATGTCCTGCACGATCACGGGTTTGCCCGAGCGCACGGCCGTGCCCGCCGGTCCCCGGCCGTAGGGGTCGTCGGCCGACCAGGAAAGCTGCAGGTTTTCGAGATAGTTCTGGTTGTACCCCGCATGGGCAACTGGCTCGATGGACTTGCGTTCGTCGTCCAGTGCAAACCCCACCCAGCCCATGCGGTAGCCGCCGATGTCCACGGCAATCTGGCAGATGGCCTGCAGCAGCGTGGTTTCTGACGTGGCGCGCACCAGGGTCTCGTTGCATGCGCTCAGCAGGCGCTGGGCACGGCCCATGCGGGCCAGCTCGCGTTCGGTGCGCAGGCGCTCGGTCACATCGGTGGCCAGCACCTGCCGCGCCGGGCGGCCATTGAAGCTGATGCTGCCAGCCGTGATCTCCACATCCATGAACGTGCCGTCCTTCTTGACGTGGCGGCTGATCACTGGTTTGTTGCGCTGGTCGATCGCAATCGCCTGAAGGGCTTCCCGAATGGTGGCGTGCCGTTCGGCCGGCCACAGGTCCGTCATTTCCATCGCCAGCAACTCGGCCTCGGTGTAGCCGTAGTGCGTTTCCATCGACTGGTTCACAGCCTGCAGGCGCAGCGTTTCCTTGTCGTACACCCACATGGGATGGGGATGTTCGTTGAACAGCATGCGGTACTGCTGCTCCGACGCCCGGAGCTGCCCGGCCACATGCCGCAGCTGCACCATGGCCCCCAGGGATTCGGTGAGGATCTCCAGGTGCGCCACATCGCGCCGCGAGAACGCGTTGGGCTTGTCCGACGTCACCTTGAGTGAACCCACCACCCCCTGCGCCGTGCGCAGCGGCACCGCCATGACCGAGCGCACGCCATGGCGGTGGGGCAGCGAAGCCATGTCCCAGCCCTCGGCCTCGGTGTCGTTGCACACCACCGTGCGCCCTTCGCGCAGTGCGGGCCACAGCAGGCTCTGGTCCACGGCCAGCAGATGCCCCACAGGCCGCACGTGGTCGCCTGCCGAGGCCTGCGCCACCAGCTGGTGGCCCTGCAACAGCTCCACCAATGCACCGCGGGCCAGGGTCTGGCGCAGCACCGTGTCGGCCACCAGCTGCAGCACTTCGGGAAGGGGCAGGTCCAGCGACGAGATGCGCTGCTGCACGTGCAGCAGCTCGGCATGGTTCTGGGCATCGCGCTGTGCGTCGAGTTCGGTCAGCTTTTGTGCGCTGATGTCGGTCATGCCGCCCACCATGCGCACGGCCTTGCCGGCCGAGTCGCGAATCAGGAATCCACGGTCCAGCACCCAGGCATACGTTCCATCTTGCCGCAGAAAGCGGTATTCGGCCGACCAGTGGTTGTCCGTGCCGTCAATGGCTGCGTGGATGCCGTGGAGGATTTCCTGGCTGTCCTCAGGGTGCAGCCGCAGTGTCCAGGAGGTGCTGTCGGGCGGCAGCTGGTCGAGCGGCACGCCAAACAGGTTCTGCATGCCTTCGTTCCACCACATGGCATCGGTGTTTAGGTTCCAGTCCCACACGGCATCGGCCGTGGCACGCGACACCAGGTGAAAACGCTCTTCACTTTCGCGGCGTGCCTGCCGGGCCTGGTGCTGGACCGAGATGTCCTGGAAGGCCCCCTGGATGCGGATGATCTGGCCACCGGCATCGCGCGCAGCCTGACCGGCCGTGCGCACCCAGAATCGCCCGCCACCGGGCATGGCCACCTCGGCCTCCATGTCGAACGGTGTGCCATGGAGCATGCACTCGTCAAACGCCTTTTGCATCGGCACCCGGTATGGCGGCGTGTACAGCTGCAGCACCTGGGCCAGGCTCCCCACGCGGTGGGGGAGCCCATAGGCGGCAGCGATCTCCTGCGACCAGGTCAGCTGCAGGCTGGGCAGTTCCACTGTCCATCCCCCGATGCGCGCAATCTGCCCCGCCACACGCAGCGCGTCGCTCTGGGCCAGCATCTCGGCGTGCATCTGGTCGCGCTCCTGCACCAGCTGGGCCAGCAGGCGCTTCTGGCGGCGCAGCTCCAGCTGCACCATGGCCTGCCCTGCGAGGATCTTCAGGCCGTCGAGCTGCTCGGCCCCCAGTGTGCGGGGCACGGTGTCCAGCACGGCCAGCGTCCCCAGCGCAAAACCTTCCGGCGTGACGAGCGGCACGCAGGCATAGAACCGGACGCGGGGTTCGCCCACCACCAGCGGATTGCCCGAAAATGCTGGATGCTTGCTGGCGTCAGGCACCACCACGGCATCGCGGTTGCCGTCCAGTGCGTGGTCACAAAAGGCGATGGCGCGGTCGGTCTGCGCGAACGGCACCCCCACCGCCGCCTTGAACCATTGGCGCTCGCTGTCGACAAAATTGACCACGGCCATCGGGCAATCGCAGATGCGCGCGGCCAGCGTGGCCAGTTGGTCAAACGCATCTTCCGAGGGCGTATCCAGAATGGCGTAGGACTGCAATGCGTGGAGCCGCGCGGCCTCTTGGGGTGCGTGCGCAGGCGGCATGGTCACGCGGGGGCAAGGCCCATGGGTACGCATCCGACCTCTGGGCGTTTTGCCGCCTGGGGAGGGTTGTAGGGGGGCCGGAGCTGCGTCAACAACAAGGGAGTGGGGCGGTAAAGCGGCACATGCCGGACGGCCCAGCCGCTGCAGGAATCCGCAAACGCCGAGGCCACCACTGGTAAAACATCAATGCTACACCGCACAGGCCCGCGTTGACGCACCGCACCATGCGGGTTTGTCCCAAATGAAAAAACGACGACTTGACTGCGAGGGATGCGCAATCAGTCGCCAAGGCAACCTTCGCGCAACACCAGGCTTGCTAGCCTTCGTGGCATGCAGATCTCCGAACTTGCCCACCAGGCCTCGGTGTCCGTCCACGCCTTGCGCCACTACGAACGGCTGGGGCTGATTCGTCCGCACCGTCGGGCCAATGGATACCGGGACTATCCCGCCAGCATCAAGCGCGAGGTGGTTTTCATTGCCATGTCGCGCCAGCTGGGCTTCGCCCTGCCGCAGATTGCCCGGCGGCTCGATGACTACCGCGCCGGCACGCTGGGCATTGACGACATGGTCCACGCCCTGCGGGAACGCGCGGCCGCGCTGGAGCAGCAGATCAGCCAGTTGCAAGCCCAAAAGCAGGTGGTGCTGGAACACCAAGCCTGGCTCGAAGCGCAACAGCGCAAGCGGCAGATGCCGCCCCCGGCGGTGCAGGACGCCAAGAGCCCCCCTGCACCCGGCAACTGGCCGCGTGTGCGGCCCAAAACACCCACCAAGTCCTCATCCCAGCCCGCACCTCACAGGAAAACGCCATGACTTCGTCCCCACCGTCCACCTCCCACGTCGCTCAGTTGCAGACATTGGTTCTGGCCATGCCCATGGCCCGCACGCTGGGGCTGCGCTTCGTCCATGCCGAAGCGGGCCGGGTTGAAATGGAGATGCCAATCGGCGAAGCACTCTGCTTTCGCCCCGGCCAACTGCAGGCTGCGGCCGTGTTTGCCCTGGGGGACTTTGCCGCGGTGGCTGCGGCGGGCAGCGTGCTGCCGCCAGGCTGGACCAATGCCACGGTGGATGCGACCATCAAACTTGTGGCGCCCGCAAAAGGCACCTGCCTTCGGGCGCGCGGGCGTGTGGTCGATGCAGCGCGGCTGCTTACCGTGTGTGCGTCCGACGTGTTCGCGGTGGATGCAGGGGGCACCGAGACCCTGTGCGCCACCCTCCTGGCCACGGCCCGCAACATCGATCTCGCCGCTGCGAGGTAGGTCGTCAGCCGTACTGTTCTGCAGGCGGCGCCCGCATGGTGCTCACGCCCGTGCGCGCCGCGCCCGCACGGCGGCCGCCAGCCCCTCCAGCACCGGAATGGTCTGCGCCATGCTGATGCAGGCGTCGGTCACCGACACGCCGTGTTGCAGCGGCTGGCCGGGAACGATGTCCTGACGACCTTCCTGCAGGTGGCTTTCAATCATCAGCCCGGTGATGCGTGCATCGCCCGCAGCAATCTGCTGGGCCACGTCGTCGGCCACGGAGATCTGGCGCTGGTGTTGCTTGCTGCTGTTGGCGTGGCTCACGTCGATCATCACCTGCTCGCGCAGGCCCGCCGCCTGGAGCATGGCGCAGGCCGCATCCACATCGGTTGCGCTGTAGTTGGGCTGCTTGCCGCCGCGCAAAATCACGTGGCAGTCCTGGTTGCCGCGTGTCTCGAAGATGGCGGCCTGCCCCATCTTGGTCATGCCCATGAAGGCGTGCGATGCCTGCGCCGCCTGGATGGCGTCGCTGGCCACCTTCACACCGCCATCGGTGCCGTTCTTGAAGCCCACGGGGCACGACAGGCCGCTGGCCAGTTGGCGGTGGCTCTGGCTCTCGGTGGTGCGCGCACCAATGGCGCCCCAGCTCACGAGGTCGCTGATGAACTGCGGGCTCAACAAATCCAGGAACTCCGTGCCCACCGGCAGGCCCACGGCCAGCACGTCCAGCAGCAGCTGCCGCGCCAGCTCCAGCCCTTCGTTGATGGCAAAGCTGCCATCGAGGTGCGGGTCGTTGATGTAGCCCTTCCAGCCCACGGTGGTGCGCGGCTTCTCGAAATACACGCGCATCACGATGAGCAGGTCGGCCTGCAGTGCATCGGCCTGTGCCTTCAACTGGTGGGCGTATTCCATGGCCTGGCTGTGGTCGTGGATGGAGCAGGGCCCCACCACCACGATGAGCCGATCATCCTGCCCTTGCAGCACCCGCGAAATGGCGGCGCGGCTGGTTTCCACCAGCGTCTGTGCCGCATCGGGCGTGGGCAGCCACTCTTGCAGCAGAGCCGGCGTGATGAGCGGGCGCACGGCCTTGATGCGCGTGTCATCAATGCGCGTGGTGTCGTGGGTGGAAATGGGGGTGGCGGAGCGGTGTGCGTGGGTCATGGTGGCCCCGATTGTCGCGCGGCGCGGGGCAGCCATCGCTGGCAGATGCGGGCGAACACCTTTCTGCCCATGGGCGACATCGGTAGAGACTGGCGCGCCCCAGGCGAGGGACGCATAGCAAGGGCCGCCCCGCAGCGAGTGCGTCGTCCCCCTCAGGGGGAAGGCGCCGAAGGCGACTCAGGGGGAGCCACTACGGCCTGCGGAACGCCGCATTCTGCCGCGACCAGTGGCGCGACTGCAGCTGGTCGAGCCGCACCGTGCCGCCGGTGGAGGGCGCGTGTACAAAACGCCCTTCCCCCACATAGATGCCCGCATGGTTGGGCTGGCGGCCGGTGCCGAACACCACCAGGTCCCCGGCGCGCAGCTCGCCGCCGTCGATGGGGTAGCCCCAGCTGTTGAGCTGGGCCACCGTGCGGGGCGGTGGCGTGCCCACCTGGTTGCGGTACACATAGCCGATCAGCCCGCTGCAGTCGAAGCCTGAGTCGGGCGTGTTGCCGCCGTAGCGGTAGGGCGTGCCCACCAGCCCCAGCGCGTGGATCGCAATGTCGTGTGCCTGGTCCGCCGTCAGCGGCGGGGTCGTGCGGCTGGGCGCGGACGAAGACGGGAATGAAGGCGATGGGGGCCGTGAGGTGCCGCAGCCGGTCAGGGCGAGCAGGGCGGCGGTGCAGGCTGCTAAAGCCAGACTGTGAAAAACGCGCATGGACGCAAGGGTAATGGAGTTGTGGCGCGTCCGAGGAGGTTCCCCGTGTCACCGAGCGGTTTTTGCGGTGTTTGCGGCCTCAGTGCTGGGCGGGGGCGTTCGGTGGTGTGCGGTTTTCACCATCGCCTTCGCGCACCATCGGCACGAAGGCGATACCCCGGGTCTGCACCGAAGGCCCGGTGGCAATGAACCCCATGCGTTCGTAGAAGCCCTGTGCGAAGGGCGTGGCGTGGACCGTAATGCGCGCGCCGTGGCGTGTTTGCGACAACGCATGCAGCCACAATTGCCGCGCCCAGCCCCGCCTCTGGAAAGGCTCAGCGACGAACAGATGAAAAAGATGGCTGCCATCGCGCACCACGATCACGCCCGCCAGATCGTTTCTGCCTACCACCGCAACCCAGGTGGTGAACGCCGCCGTAGCCAGACGCGCGACAACTGCCTCGGGTTGCAGGGACTTCAGGAAATCCTCTGCCCCCCGGCCCTCCGGGTCCAGGGTGAAGAAGTGCGCTACGGACAGGATGAGCGCACTGATTCCTGGCGCATCCCCTGAGGTTGCTGGTCGAATTTTCATGGCCATGCGTATCAGGGGATGTTGTGGTGCGCGTTCAGGCGATGGTGCTCGTGGCCTGCTGCTGCGTCGGGCGCCGCGCCACCAGCCGGTTGGCTACGCTCACGATGGCCAGCACCGACGCCGTCACGATGTTGTGGCTGGCACCCGCGCCGAAGGTGGAGCCTGCCACGCCCTCCATCGCGGCTTCCACGATGGCCAGCGCCTGGGCGTTGGCGCCGGTGCCGGTGGCGCGCTCTTCGTAGTGGTCCACGCGCAGCGGCAGGCCGAGGGCATCCACCGTGGCGGCAATCGGCCCGTTGCCCTGGCCGCGCAAATGCTGGCGCGTGCCGTCGATGGTCACGTCGAGCTCGATGCCCTGCCCGTCTTCATCGAGCTTGTGGCTGTGGCACACGATGGCTGCCTGGGCCGGGGCGCGCAGGTAGGTGGCCTGGAACAGGTCCCACAGCGCCTCGCCGCTCATCTCGCCCTCGCTCGCGTCCGTCTGGCGCTGCACCACGGCGCTGAATTCGACCTGCATGCGGCGCGGCATCACCACGCCGTGTTCGCGCTCGAGCAAGAACGCGATGCCGCCCTTGCCCGACTGGCTGTTCACGCGGATCACGCTATCGTACGTGCGGCCCAGGTCCGCGGGGTCGATGGGCAAGTACGGCACCTCCCACAGCGCGTTCGGGTCCTGTGCGGCAAAGCCCTTCTTGATCGCATCCTGGTGCGAGCCCGAGAACGCGGTGAACACCAGGTCGCCCGCGTAGGGGTGGCGCGGGTGCACCGGCAGCGAGGTGCATTCCTCGGCAATGCGCGCCACCGAGGTGATGTCCGAAAAATCGAGGTTCGGGTGCACGCCCTGCGTGTACATGTTGAGCGCCAGCGTCACGATGTCCACGTTGCCGCAGCGCTCGCCGTTGCCGAAGAGGCAGCCTTCCACGCGGTCGGCGCCGGCCATCATCGCCAGCTCTGCTGCGGCCACGCCGGTGCCGCGGTCGTTGTGCGGGTGCACCGAGAGCGTGATGTGCTCGCGGGGGGCGAGGCGCCGGTCCATCCACTCGATCTGGTCGGCGAACACGTTGGGCGTGGCGTTCTCCACTGTGGTGGGCAGGTTGATGATGATGGGGCGGCCGGGCCCGGCGTTCCAGGCCGCGATGGCGGTCTGGCAGGCCTTGAGCGACACATCAAGCTCGGTGGCGCTGAAGGTCTCGGGCGAGTACTGCAGCGTCCACTCTGTGGCGGGCTGCGCGTCGGTGAGCTGCTTCAGGTAGCCCACGTGGTGCGCGATGAGCTGCATCACCTGCGTCACGTTCATGCCGAACACGATGCGCCGCCAGGCGGGGGCTGTGGCGTTGTACAGGTGCACGATGGCGCGGGGCGCGCCCTGCACGGCCTCCACCGTGCGCGCGATCAGGTCCTCGCGCGACTGGGTCATGACCATGATGGTCACGTCGTCGGGGATCAGGTCCTCGTCGATGAGGCGGCGCACGAAGTCGAAGTCGGTCTGCGACGCGGCCGGAAAGCCGACTTCGATCTCCTTGAAGCCGATGCGCACCAGCTCATGGAAGAGCTTCATCTTGCGCTCGCCGTTCATTGGCTCGAACAGCGCCTGGTTGCCGTCGCGCAAATCGGTGGAGAGCCACACGGGTGCGCGGGTGATGCTGCGGGTGGGCCACTGGCGATCGGTCAATGCGACCGGGGCGATGGGCTGGTACTTGGTGGCGGGCTTGGCAATCATGAGAGGCTCCACGAACGGTGTGTGCGGTGCGCTGGAAGAAATGCGCGGTGCACGGGTCAGACGAAATGAAAAAACAAAACGTGTGACATCCCCTGCAGCCCTTTGCGTGTGCAAAGGCTGGTTCGCGGGCCGGGGTCAGGGGGAGATCAGGTGTTGCGCTGAGCGAGTCAGGCAACGGTGGCGAACGCAGGCAGACCCCGGCCAAGCACTAGTAGGCTTAGCGATAGGGTGGGTAGGAGCATGCTGCGTTGCATAGGGGCTCGAAGATAGCACAGGCTTGCTGCGGCGCGCAAGGTTTTGATAAAAAATCGCCGCTAGCGCTTGATGGATAAGCGCTAATAGCTATCAAAATGGTAGTGAATGCTGCTGGTAGGATGGCGCCTTTCGCTTTGCCCCCTTCGCCTTCGCTTCGTCAGGAGACCCTCCCATGCCCTACATGCTGATCATCATGGAACCCCACGGCCAGCGGGCCGAGCGCGGGCTGGCGGGCGGGCAAGAGGCCTATGCCCGCATGCTGCGGTTTGGCGAGGGCCTGCAGGCCCGGGGCCTGCTGCGCGCCACCGAATCCCTGGCATCCACCGAACAGGCCGTGCGTTTGCAAGTGCGCGAGGGGCAGACCCGACTGGTGGATGGCCCGTTCGCCGAGACGAAAGAAATGGTGGGCGGCTTCTACCTGCTCGACTGCGCCACGCGTGACGAGGCGGTGGCCATTGCCCGGGAATGCCCGGCCGCCGAATGGGCCACCATTGAGGTGCGCGAGGTGGCACCGTGTTACCACGGGGCAACGTGACGTGACGTGCTGCGCTGACGCTTTTCACGCCCCCCGGCGCGCCGTGCGTTCCTGCAGCAGGGCCTGAAACTGCTCCACCGGCATGGGCCGCGCAAGCAGGTAGCCTTGCAGCACGTCACAGCCCTGGTGCACCAGATAGTCGGCCTGTTCCGGCGTTTCCACCCCTTCGGCCGTGATCTGCAGCCCCAGGCCGTGGGCCAGCGCCACGATGGCGGTCACGATGGTGCGGCTGTGTTCCTGGCCGGGCAGGTCCTTGACAAAGCTGCGGTCGATCTTGAGGCGGCGCATCGGCAATTGACGCAGGTAGCCCAGGGACGAGTAGCCGGTGCCAAAGTCATCAATGGCCAGGTGAATGCCCAGCTGGCTCAGGCGGTGCAGGGTGTGCGCGCCAGCCTCCATGTTGTCCATCAGCACGGTTTCGGTGAGTTCGATTTCGAGCAGGTGGGCGGGCAGGCCCTCTTCGCGCAGGATGTCCATCACGCGCTCCAGGAACTGCGGGTCGCCCAGTTGCCGGGCCGAGATGTTGACGGACACCCGCAGCGGCCCGCCGGCCTGCCACCGGGCGGCGTCGCGGCAGGCCGTGCGCATCACCCAGTAGCCCAGCGGCACGATGAGGCCGCAGTCCTCGGCCACCATCACCGCCTCCAGCGGCGAGACGTTGCCCAGCTCCGCATGCGACCAGCGCAGCAGTGCCTCGGCGCCCACCAGGGCACGGTCGGTGGCGGCAAAAAGCGGCTGGTAGTGCAGCGCGAGGCCCTCGCCCCGCTGCAGCGCAGCGCGCAGCGCGTGCTCGATGGCCTGGCGCCGGACCACCGCCTGGTTCATCGATGCGTCAAACCGCACACAGCGGTTTTTGCCCATCTCTTTGGCGCGGTACATGGCGGTATCGGCATTGCTGACCAGGCCGTCCATGTCGGCCGCGTCGCCCGGGAAGGTGGCGATGCCTGCACTGCAGGTCACGGTCACTTGCTGGCCGACTTCGGTGAACGAATGGAGGAAGGTGCCGACGATCCGCTGGCCATAGGTATTGAGCGCCGCGTCGTCCATGTCCAGCGGCAGGATCACGGCGAACTCGTCGCCCCCCAGGCGCGAGATCGCGTCGGTGCTGCGCACCACGGACTGCAGGCGCCGTGCCACCTGGCGCAGCAAACCGTCTCCGGCCGCATGCCCGAAGGTGTCATTGAGGGTCTTGAAATTGTCCAGATCGATGTACACCAGGGCCACGCGGGTGCCCAGGCCCCGGGCCGCTTCGATCTCTGCGCCCAGGCGTTCGTTGAAGGCATGCCGGTTGCCGGTGCCTGTGACCGCATCGGTATGGGCGAGCGCATGCAGGCGGTTTTCGGCATTGCGCACGGCCGCCCGGCTGCGCAGCACCATGGCGGCCGCCAGGGCCATCACACACCCGGCAATCAGCAACGCGCTGACAAAACGGATGGCCAGGCGCGAGTACACCGCGCTCATCGACTTGCGAAAGTACAGGGTTCCCGACGCCACGCCCGCCGTTTCGACTGGACGGGCAATCTCCAGAACGCGCAGCCCCGCACGCTCGGCCATCCCCCCCATGCCTGCGGCCGCCAGCGTGGCGGGGAAGTTCTCGTCCGGGCTGCGTGTGTACCGCGCCAGCGGCAGGCCCCGCACGTCATACACGCTGGCACCCAGCACCATGGGCGATGATTTCAACGCCCCCAGCATCTCGGTGGCGGTGTGCGCATCACGGAACATGACAGCGGCCGCGATGTTGTCTGCCACGATGGCGGCCTCCACGCGGCTGTCCTGCAGCATGGACTGGCGCGTGCTCCAGTAGTCCAGCCCGGTGAGGGCCAGCACCACGGTCAAAAGCGCCAAGCCTGCCGCCAGAATGCCTGTCACCACCAGCCTGGACGACAGCAGCACGGGCGGCAGCGGTGGTGCCGGTATCGGGGCCTGAGATTCGGGGGCCTGGGTTTTCATCGGTTCACCTTGGCCAGCCGCAGCAGTCTGGAGCTGATCGTGAGGCCGGCCTTGGCGGCGGCGTCGGGACTGATGCCAAACACGATACGCCCTTCCTGCTGGGCCAGGGCGATGACGATCTCCGGGTTGACGAAGGTGAGTTCATCCGCAATCGTCAAGACCCCGTGGGACGGGGGCAGTGTCCGCAGCATTCGCAATGCCTGCTCCACGTCTGCGTTCTGGAGGATGAGCATCCGGCAGTGGCGGATGCCCGCCAACTCCAGGAGTTTGACCCGCACGGTGCGGCCTTTGGCGGTTTGTTTGCCTTCCAGCGCGGTCAGCGGGCGTTTCAGTGGACTGAAGGGAGATACGCAGATGGACAGCTCGTTGCCCGTGGCCATATCGTTGTCGGGCCATTCGACGAACTGGATGAAGTTGAAGATGTAGGCTGCCTTGAGGTCGAGTTCCTCCACGGGATCGGTGGCGTGCGCGAGGCCACCCACCCCGCCCAGCAGACACAGGCCGATCCACAGCATCTTGCGCAGTCGGATGGCGTTGTGCATGGCTCAGAACGCGTAGGTGAGCTTGAGCCGGTAGGTCCGTCCATCCTGCCGGATCGACGCTTCGCGGATCTCGTACGAGGCGGGGTCCGCAGCGCGGTGGTTGAACAGGTTGTACACGCCCATCGATACGTCCACATCCGCAAAGCGCTTGGTGTAGACGATATTGGTGACGATGGAGCCCGGCAGGCGCGAACCCGTGAGGGTTCTGCGCGCGCCTACGGCAATGGCCTCCACCGCATACTGACCCGGTTTGCCCGGGCCTTGCGCGCCCAGCGCCAGGGTGTCCGACCACTGTGCCTTGAGCAGGTGCCGGGGAGAATTGGTCAGTGGCTCCGGGGTGCTGGTGTCACGCGCCTTTTGCCAGCCATAGGCCACGCGCAGGCGGGAGCCGCCTTGCCAGCGCTGCTCCACCTCGGCTTCCAGGCCCTGAACCCGCACGCGGCCGGTGTTGCTGAACGTGAGCCTGTCCGGCACGCTGGCATCGCCCAGCGAGATCAGATCGGTCACCTGCGATCGGAACGCCGTCAGCAGCATGCGGGTGGCGCCGGTGGGGGCGTGTTCGAGGGCCAGCTCCGTGGTGCGCACCTTTTCTGACCGCAGGTTGGTGGTGCTCATGATGCCGCCGGGCAGGTCCACGCGGTAGTCGCGCTCGTAGGCATTGGGCGGCCGGTAGGCCGTGCCATGCAGCAGCTTGAGGGCGGTGGAGGGGCTCCACCAATACACCAGACCCAGCCGTGGATGGAAGCTGCCCGCGCTGCCGGACTGCTTGCCCCAGCGCAGCCCGGTGTGCAACGTGAGCGTGGGGGCCAGTGCAAATTCATCCTGCACGTAGATGCCCAGTGCATCGCCTGTGCGGCTGGCGTCGAGGTACTGCGCGGGTGGGTCCAGGTCGATGTTGAGTTGCTGGACGCGCGTGTCGCGCCGGTAGTCAATGCCCCACGCGAGCTTGTGGCGGGCAATTGCCGTGCTGACCCATTGCCCGTCGGTGCCCCACCATTGCCCGGTGCCGATGTCGCGGTTGAGCGTAAGGGGCGGATAGTCGTACGCGTAGTCGCCCACGAAGCGGTAGCGCCCCGCATGCACGCGGCCGGTGAATGCCAGCGAGGGCGACAGCTGGCTCGTCATTTCGGCCGCCAGGCGGGTGGTGGTGTCGATGTAACGTGAGCGCGGGTCGTTGAATGCCTGGGAGAACGAGGCTGTGGGCGTGCCCTTGGTGCGTTCGCCATGGGCCAGGGTGAGCGTCAGCCCTTCCCGCTGCATCCGCGCAAACAGCTGGGTGCTGCGGTCAAAATCTAGGCGCTGTGCGATGCCGTGGTTGCTTTCGGGCGCATCGAACGCCGAAAAATACTGGTCGGCGCCCCGGCTGCTCGAGCGTGTCACCGCGACGAGCCAGTCGCCGCCTTGGGTGTCCACCGTTCCCAGCGAGAAGCGGGCCTTGGCGCTCCCTTGGCTGCCAGCCTCCACGCTGAGCTGCGGCCCGGCCAGCTGGCGGCCGTTGCGCGTGATGACGTTGACCACGCCAAAGAACGCATTGGCCCCATATACCGCCGAGCCAGGTCCGGGCACGAATTCCACGCGGTCCACCAGGTCCAGATCGAGCGGAAAATCCGTGCCGATGGTGGCCTGGTCGTAGAGGTTGTCGTTGAAGCGCACCCCGTTGACCAGCAGCAGCACCCGGGTGTTGTAGTCGCCCGGCGTGGCAAATCCGCGTGTGCCGAGGTAGTGGTAGGAGCGGTCGTACGAGACATACAGCCCGCGCATGCTGCCCAGCACTTCGGCCAGCGTGCGGTAGCCAAAAAGCCGGATGTCGTCTGCGGTCACCACGCTCACCACGGCGGGTGCTTCCAGGGCGGTTTGCGCATACCGGCTGGCCGTCCGGACCTCCATTTGCATGAGCTGCTCGAGCGGAAGCTGGGCGATGTCCTCCTGCGCAGCTGAATGGCATGTCCAGCCGCACAGCAGCGCCAGCGCCACCCGCTGTGCCCGCTGCGTCGTTCGTGGGTCCGATCCTCTTTTCATGGGCTGTGCACCCGCTGTGGTGGGGGCCCGCGCATGCGGGCCCTGGCGTTCTGGAGGTTCGTGAATCGGTGGGGCGAAATGTTTACAAAGTGTATCAATCGCCGGGCTTCCACAGGCCCTCTAGGGATCAGTGATGACCCTAGGGAAGATGTAAAAGATGGGCGCTGCCTGCCCGGTGCCGTGCCCCTTTCAGTGGCCTGCGCCTACTCTGCGGCTGCAGAGCCCTCACGGGCTGCAAATGCCTGCCCCACGCGGCGGTACAGGCGGCGCCAGCCGAACACGTACACCACCACCAGGGCCGCGGTGATGGCGAGCCAAGGGCTCCAGGGGCTGGAAGCCACAAAACGCCACGCCCAGTACAGCTCCGAAAAGCCCATCAGTGCAAAGGTGCCCAGCCCTATCCACGGGCCTTCGGCCCGCCAGGCCGCGACCGAGACGAACGCATGGCCCACCAAGGCTGCGAGGCCCAGCAGCAGGTGGGCCACCAGTGCCAGCACCGGCCGTTGCTCGAACCACCCCGCTAGCCCCCGGAGGGTGGGGGGCGTGTCTGACTTGGCGGTCAGTGCGGCCTGCATCACAAACGCTGCCAGAAATCCCTTGTGCTGGAGCCTGCGTGCCGTGGTGTCCTGGCCTTGCAGGGCCGAGCCCACCACGCGCCGCGACAACCAGTCGCCCAGGTCGCCACCCGCGCGTGGCCGGTCTTCTTCCTGCGCATCCGGGGGGAGCTGGGCCATCGCTTCGCGCGCCTGTGCACGCAGGGATTCGGGCACGTGTTCCAGCGCGCTGGGGCTGCGGCGCAGCGCGTGCGCACAGACAGCGACGGTGCGCAAGGTCTCGGGCACCTGCTCCAGGTGCCAGCCACCGTCCTGCACGTGGGCGATGCAGGCGTCCTCGCTGAGCATCCGGGCCGGTATTTGCGCAAAGCTTTTCACACCCTGCCGCAGTGCGGTGGCGTAGCGTGCGGGTGTCATGAGCCGCTTGGGCACAAAGCGCACGGTGTCTTCATCGGCGGCCAGCGCGGCGTCCACCATGGCGTGGGTAATGCGTTCACGCGGCACATCGGCCAGCGTGCGCGGGTGCGACTGCAGCTGTGCAATCAGCGTGGCGTCGTCGGCTGCATGGGCCTGGGTTTGTGCCAGGCTTTGCAGCCAGCGGGTGTCCTCGGCATCCTCCCATTGCGCGGTGTACGGGGACTGCAGCGACAACACCGTAGAGGCTTCGAGTGCGGCCTCCTCGGTACGGCCCAGCGCTCGGTAAACGCTGGCCAGGATGTAGCGCGGATGCTCTTCGTGGCGTACGCGGTCGAGGCTGAGGCGCGCGTCGGCCATGGCGCCTTCAAGGTCACCCGCCCACAGCCGCACCCAGGCGCGTTGCACATGCCAGTGGCTGCCCTCGCGGGGCTCGCCGTCCCGGTGGGCCTGGGCCAGGTCGTCCTCGACGAGGCGGGTGGTGACTTCCTCGCGCAGCGCAGCGGGCACGGAGGGAAACATGTCCCAGCGGTCGTGCAGTGCGGCCACGCACACATCCACGCTGCGCAGCGCCAGTGGAATCTTGTCCAGCGATAGGCCGTTGGCGCGCGCCGAGGCCAGGCACAGCGCGGGGGTGAGCATCCCGGCCGGGATGTGCTCGATCAGGCAACCATAGTCGTGCCGCACCGCGCGCTCGGCCAGCGCGGGTGTGATCTTGTGCGGGTCGATGTAGCTGATGTTGTAGATGTCTGCTTGCAGTGCCGCCTGCTCCACCGCATCGGTGCGCAGCCAGTGCGCAAGGTCCTTGAGCGGCGCCTGCGCCCGCACGGCCTTGAGCGCCAGCTCTGGCGTGAGCAGGCAGCCCCATACGTCGCACAGGCTGTTGTGGTCCCAGGTGGTGGGAATGCGGCTGTTGCGCTCGTCGCGCCAGTCCCATTCGGGCTGGCCGGCATACAGGCTGCGTGCCAGGGCCAGGGCTCCGGCGGTCATGCATTCGGGCGGGATGTCGGCAGCCTCGCGCAGGCCCCGGCGCACCAGTGCTTCGAGCCGCGCGGGGGTCTGCCAGGCCGGAGGCACATATTCCAGCGCTGCCACTTTCGCTGCCAGGGCGGTGTCCACCATGGCATCGTCCAGCCACTGCGCAGGCACATGGGCGATGGCGTAGCGGTCGCTGCGCACAGCCTGCAGCCACCCGTCACGGGTCTGGGGTGGGTGCGTGGCCGATGCGTCATCGGGCGGTTGGCTGTGCAATGCCGGGCCATCGCTGTCGGGACCTTCAGGCTCGTCGTCGTCGCTGGGCGGTGCCGTGGCGGGGGCCGCCGTGCGGGTGCGCTGCGCCAGTTGCAGTGCGTCGATGCTGGGCGCGGCCATGAGCCACAGCTCCCACCACACATCGCCGTCGCCCGAATCCGAATGCTTGTACAGCGTCAGCCACTGCTCGCGCGCCTCGTGCAGGGCTCCGCCGTCGCCTGGCAGGGGCTTGGCCAGCGCCACAGGCCAGGCCTGGGTGTAGTCGCCCCGTCGGTGCCAAGGTGCGGCGTGCTCCGGGTTGGGGTCGGCAGCGCCAAAGCGCACGGTCAGCTGCTGCACCATGGCCAAGCGGGCTTCGTCCACCGCGCGGTTCAGGTCGGTGCACAAAAACTCGTAGGGCCCGTTGTGCGACTCGCTCAGGTAAGCGCGCATGACCCGCCGCACGACCACGGTGCGGTCGGCCTGCATCTGGTCGGGGTCTTTCTCCTCGTCGTCGTCATCCTCCTCGCCGTCGGCGGGTTCGTCGGGCGCGAGTTCGTCGCCTGCGGCCAAGCGGTGCAGCCGGGCTTCGGCATCGGCCAGCAGGTCCATGGCCAGCGGCACGATGCCGTCGAGTGATTCCAGGTTTTCCAGGTGCTCGGTGAGCGGCGCGTTGAAGAACGGGACCGGGGGCCAGCAGTTCTCGCGCACGCCGCTGCGCCACAGGGGCGTGCCCTCGGCGTCTAGCAAGGCCACCTGCTGTCCGTCGTAGTGCGCACGCCAGGCGACGGCGCCCTCGCCGTCGATAAAAGCCAGCTGCCCGTCGCGGGTCAGAAAGGGCACCAGCGGCGTGTCTGGCGGGTGTCCCACCAGCCAGCCCTCGCCATCGGTCAGCGGCTCCAGCAAGTGGTCGGGGGCGGGCACGAAGCGGCCGTCCGGGTGCAGCAGCCCCCAGTGCGCCGGGGCGGCTGCCGTGGCATCGGCCGCACCCTTGCGCACGGCGGCGGCGGTGCGCACCACGGCGTAGCCGCTTTCCGCGGAGAAGTCCGTTCCGTAGCTCAGGGGCGGCGTCGCAAGGGGCTTGCCGTCCGCCATGAGAAAGCCCGTGCCGTCATAGCTGTTGGCGGCCACGCCGCAGGCCATGCGCCGCGAGAGGTGGCGCCCGCCCTTCACAACCGCCTTGCCGCGCGCGTTGAGGTAGCCGTGGCCGTTGTCCCAGGCGTTGGGTTCGTCGAAGAAGGCCAGGCCCTCGGCGTTGAAGGCGTCGATGCGCGGGTAGCGGGGCTCCAGCACCCAGCGGCCCTGTGCGTCGATGAGGCCGTAAGTGTCGCCGTCCAGCGAGGCGGCTGTGGCGCTGGATTCGCCAAAGGGCCGCGCTTCGCGAAAGCGTGGCTCGATCACCCAGCGCCCCGTGCGGTCCACGAAGCCCTGGGTGCGCTGGTTGCCCGCCTTCTTCCACAGCGTGGCGCGCGCCAGGCCGTTGGCGCCAAACGGGCTCAGCTCGTGGAACACCTCGTCACCGGTGGTGTGCCCCGCGCGGTCAATGATGCGCCAGGCATCCTGGCCAATCTGCACCGCACACAAACCGTTGCGAAACGGCTGGGCGTTGTCGAACGCGGGGGGAATGACCACCGTTCCCGCCAGGTCCACGAAGCCCCAGCGTCCGCCGTCGCAAAAACGCGCCAGCCCATCCTCGGAAAAACTGCGCGCGTTCTGCAGCGTGGGCGGCACACGCCACCGGCCTTCGCCATCGATGTAGCCCCACAGCCCGCTGGCGGCCCGGGCGGCGCCGATCCAGCCGCCACGCCCGTCAGCCCAGAAGCGCAGCACCTCGGCCAGTCCTTCGGGGGGCACCACGGCCCGGCCCGGATGGACGATGACCAGCGCCAGGGTCTGGTGGCTGGGCGTGAGCGGGATGCTGGCCAGCCAGGGGGGTGTCGGTTCGGTGTCGTTGTGGCTGGTCATTGTGTGGTCGGGGTCCCTCGCGGGGCATCCTACCGAGGCATATCGCGATGGCCGGTAACCATTTGCACGGCTTGGCGGATACGCCACAGCGGTCTTCACCGGAGGCCTTGACGACCCTCTCCAGCCTGCCAGACATCTTTTTTCTAAGTAAAAACCCTCATTCGGTCCCCAAGATGTCGATCTGCCGCAGGTTCGCTCGTCGTGGTGGTGAAGGCCACGGATTTCGCCATGGCCCGCCACTGGTAACCCGAGGAGAACCACCATGCGATTCATGATCATCGTCAAAGCCACCACGGAATCTGAACAAGGCTGCATGCCCACTGCGGCCCTCATGACCGAGATGGCCCGCTACCACGAAGCACTGGCCCATGCCGGCGTGTTGCTGGACGGCAGCGGCCTCAAGCCCAGCGCACAGGGCTGGCGCGTGCGCTACAGCGGCAGCAGTCGCACCGTGACCGACGGGCCGTTCACCGAAACCAAGGAACTCATTGCGGGCTACACGCTGATCCAGGTGCGCAGCCGCGATGAGGCACTGGAATGGACGCGCCGTTTTCCCAACCCACGCGGCGAAGGGCTGGATACCGAGATCGAAGTGCGCCAGCTGTTCGAGATGGAGGACTTTGCGGGCATCGACGGCGTGGAGCAGTTCCGCGACCTGGAAGCCCTGCGCGGCTGATGTCGCACCCCGTTTTATTCAGAACCTCTTCAAGGACCACACCATGATCAAGACCATCGCCCTCGTGCTGCTCGCCGCCATTGCGCTGCTGCTGGCCTACGCCGCCACCCGCCCTGACACCTTCCGCGTGGAGCGCAGCCGCGTGATCCCCGCGCCGCCAGAACGTGTGTACGGGCTTATCCAGGACCTGCGCCAGTTCAACACCTGGAACCCGTATGAACGCAAGGACCCTGCGGCCAAGGGCCAGTACAGCGCCACCACCACAGGCCCCGGCGCGCGTTATGCGTGGCAGGGCGACAAGGTAGGCACCGGCAGCATGGAGATCGTCGACGCCACGGCTCCTGCGCGGGTTGCGATGAAGCTCGACTTTGTGGCCCCGTTCGAAGCCCACAACCAGGTCGAGTTCACGCTGAAGCCCGAAGGGGCGGGCGGCACACGCGTCACCTGGGCCATGCAGGGCCCTGTGCCCTACCTCGCCAAGATCGCGCACCTGTTCTTCAACATGGACCGCATGGTGGGGCAGGACTTCGAGGACGGCCTGACCAACCTGCAGGCCGTGGCGCAAAAACCGGCGGCCTGAACAGCGCACCTTTGCCAAACCTCTTGTTTCCCTTTACCTTCTCACCCCTTCAGGAGCCTCCCATGCACAAGCAAATCTTCGTGAACCTGCCCATCGAAAACATGGCCCGCGCGCAGGCGTTCTTCCGCGCGCTGGGCTATGAGTTCAACCCCGATTTCACCAACGAACAAGGCGCCTGCCTGGTCGTGGGCGAGAACCTGTACGTGATGCTGCTGGTCAAGGACTTCTACCAGACCTTCACCAGCAAGACGATCGCCGACGCACGCACCACGTCCGAGGTGCTGGTGTGCTTCTCGTGCGACAGCCGCGAAGAAGTCGACGCCCTCGTTGCCAAGGCCGTAGCGGCGGGCGGCACCTCGCCGCGCCCGGTGCAGGACCTGGGCTTCATGTACTCGCGCAGTTTTGACGACCTCGATGGCCACAGCTGGGAGTTCGTGCACATGGTGGATGCCAGCAAGGCGCTGGGCTGAGCGTTCATCGAGGCCACCAATGCAAAACCCCTGCAGTCCCGATGCCGATGCCAGCGCCGATGCCCTGCACCGCACCATCGATTCGGTGTGGCGCATCGAGGCGGCGCGCATCATCGCCAGCGTGGCCCGCATGACGCGGGACGTGGGCCGGGCCGAAGAGCTGGCGCAGGACGCACTGGTGGCCGCGCTGGAGCACTGGCCCACTACCGGCCTGCCTGCCAACCCGGCGGCATGGCTCATGACCACGGCCAAGCGCCGTGCCATCGACCACCTGCGCCAGCACGCCCTGCACACGCGCGAGAACGAGGCGCTGGGCCACGACCTGGATGCGCTTGAAGCGCAGTACGCGCCCGACGTGGTGGACACCCTCATGCACGCACAGCAGGACGACATTGGCGACGACCTGCTGCGGCTGATCTTCACCGCCTGCCACCCCGTGCTGCCCACCGAGGCGCGCGTGGCGCTTACGCTGCGGCTGCTGGGCGGCCTCACCACGGTCGAGATCGCGCGGGCATTCCTCGTGCCCGAGCCCACCATCGCGCAGCGCATCGTGCGCGCCAAGCGCAGCCTGTCGGCCGCCCAAGTCCCGTTTGAGGTGCCATGCGCGGCCGAGCGCACGCCGCGCCTGGCCTCGGTGCTCGAAGTCATCTACCTCATCTTCAACGAAGGCTATGCAGCCACGGCGGGCGACGACTGGATGCGGCCCGCGCTGTGCGGCGAGGCGCAGCGCCTGGTGCGTGTGCTGGCCAGCCTGGTGCCCGACGAGCCCGAAGTGCAGGGGCTGGTGGCGCTGCTGGAAATCCAGGCGTCGCGCCTGCCTGCGCGCACCAACGCACAAGGCCAGCCTGTGCTGCTGATGGACCAGGACCGCGCGCGCTGGGACCCGCTGCTGGTGCGCCGGGGCTTGGCGGCGCTGGACAAGGCGGAGCAGCTGGCGCGCGCTGGCCACGCCTGGGGGCCGTATGCCCTGCAGGGCGCCATTGCCGCCTGCCATGCGCGCGCGCGCCGCGCACAAGACACCGACTGGCACCACATCGTGGCACTGTATGACGCGCTGCTGCAGGTGGCGCCGTCCCCGGTGGTGGCGCTCAACCGTGCCGTGGCGGTGGGCATGGCCCTGGGGCCAGAAGCTGCGCTGGCCTTGGTGGATGAACTGGCCGCAGAACCCAGCCTGCGCCATTACCACTGGCTGCCAAGCGTGCGTGGCGATCTGCTGGCCAAGCTCGGGCGCCAGGCTGAGGCCCGGGGGGAGTTCGGAAGGGCCGCCGGCCTGACGCGCAATGCCCAGGAAAAGGCCCTGCTGCTGGCCCGATCGGCTGCAGTTTCGCCAGAATGAAACCCCGTCCTCACTGACACGCCGTTTCGACCATGCCACACCCCACCCTTGCGTTCCCGCTGGAAGGAGGCTGCGCCTGCCGCCATGTGCGCTACCGCATGGAGACCGCGCCGCTGTTTGTGCACTGCTGCCACTGCCGCTGGTGCCAGCGTGAAAGCGGGGCCTCCTTTGCGCTGAACGCCATGATCGAAGCCGACCGGGTGACGCCGACGGTGGGTGCGGTGGAACTCATCGACACCCCTTCAGAAAGCGGTTTTGGCCAGAAGGTCGCGCGCTGCCCCCATTGCCAGGTGGCGGTGTGGAGCCACTACGCGGGTGCGGGGCCGCTGGTGGCCTTTGTGCGCGTGGGCACGCTCGATGCGCCCGACCATCTGCCCCCCGATGTGCACATCTTCACGGCCTCCAAACAGCCGTGGGTGGTGCTGCCGCCCGGCACGCCGGCCGTGGCGGAGTACTACGATCGTGAAGCCCTGTGGCCAGCGGCCAGCCTGGCGCGCCGGCAGACCTTGCTGCCGCGCATTGCGGCGTACCGCACGGCGATGGGGCTTGACCCCGCCTGAGCGGGCCGTACCGGGTTCCCGGTGAACGTTGGCCTAGCGTCGCTTGCGCTTTTTGACCAGCTGCCCGGATGGGGTGGCCACTTTGGGCGCCAGCCCCAGCGCAGCACGCGCCAGCGCATCGGCCGCTCCATTGTGGTGGCGCGGCACCCATTGCAGGTCCACCTGCGCAAACTGCCCCAGTGTTCTGCGTGCCTCGTCAAACAGCGGCGCCAGCCGCTCGATGGGTGCCACGGCCTGGGCGCGCCGCTGTCCTGGGGCGCCCAGTTGTTCTACCAGCACGCTGCTGTCGCTGATTACCTGCACTGTGGTCGAAGCCGCAACCACCTGTTGCTCCAACCACTGCAGCGCCCGCAGCAGTGCGCGCAGTTCGGCCTCGTTGTTGCAGCCGGTGAACGAGGTGGCTTCGGAAATGCAGTGCTGCGGGGTCCCATCAGGCCCCACCAGCAACGCCCCCAGCCCCATACGCCCCGGGTTGGGCACGGCACTGCCGTCGCAATGGACCACCCAGTGGGCGGGTTCAGCGGCCACGGCTTATTTGTAGAACGCTTCTACTTTGCCCTTGAGCTTGATCATCAGCGGCTGGCCCTTGCGGTCCACCGTCTTGCCCGCAGGCACCTTGACCCAGCCTTCGCTGACGCAGTATTCCTCGACATCGCTGCGGTCCTTGCCGTTGAAGCGGATGCCGATGTCGTGCTTGAACACCTCGGCCACATGGTGCGGGCTGCGGGGGTCCACCGACAGATGGTCGGGCAGGGGTGGTGGCGTGGTGGAGGTGGTGGCGTCGGTCATGCAGAAGGCTCTGTGTGAAAAGGCAAGAGGAAAGGAAACAAAAAACGGAAAGCGCGGATTCTCCGGGATTTGGGGCCGCAGCGGCTCGCAATGCCCCTTGAACAGGTGCCTACCGCCCCATTGGGGCCACGCCGATCAGCCAGGCATGTGCCCAGAACGCAAAGCCAGCCCAGGCCAAAGCCCCCACCACCACAGCCACGCCCGTGCCCGCCGCAGTGCCGGGTGCGTAGATGGTGTTCTGCGCCCGGTCGCGCTGCCGTGCGGCGCGAAAGCTCAGCACGGCCCACAGCAGAAAACTGCCAAACAACAGCACATCGGCCAGGTTGCCGTTGGACAGCAGATGCGCCAGCGCCCACACCTTCACGCCCAGCACCATGGGGTGGTGCAGCCGGGCCTTGAAGGCATTGCGCGGCACATAGGTGGCGGCCAGCAAGACGAAGGCCATCAGCGTCAGCAACGCTGCGGCGTGCCGCATGCCCAGGGGTGGCACCCACAGCACCACGGGCTGCTGCCGCGCCAGGCCATAGCCCCAGACGATGAGCGCCAGGCCCACGGCTGATGCCAGCGAATACAGCCCTTTCCACGGCCCCTCGCCCAGGCGCGCCAGCGTTTGCGTGCGCCAGCCGTCGGCCACGATGCGCACCGAGTGCACGCCCAGAAACAACACCAGCCCAAGCACCAGAAACCACATGGCAAAGCCTTTCATCGAGGATCGAATATTTCGGATTGCGTTGGCATCTGCCCGGCAAGGTGGTCGCAGTGCCTGTGCATCAGTATGCAGGGATTTTTCGGAAAAATAATAGCAAAAAATGCCGGTGGCGCTTGTCCATCAAGCGCTGATAGCTATTATTTTGATAGTGATTGGCCCTGCGTGACAACGGCAGGCCTCCATCACACCACCGCATGCTGCGCCAGCAGCGCCTCCACCTTGGGCTTGGCGCATCGCTGCAGCGTTTGCAGCAGCGCGTAGCTGGGCTCCGCCACCCGCCAGCGCGTGCGCAGGTCGTGCTGCATGCGTGCCAGCAGCGCCGCCGCCATCTCTGCATCGGCCAGCGCCCGGTGGGCCTGCCCCGTGCGTGGCAGGCCGTGGTAGTCCACCAGCGTGCCGAGTTTGTGGCTGGGCGCCTGCGGGTACAGGCGCCGTGACAGCAGCACGGTGCACGCAAACGGCTGCGGCGCGGGCAGCCCCGCCAGGGCCAGTTCGGCCTGCCAGAACTTGCTGTCAAACGACGCGTTGTGCGCCACCATGGGCGCACCGCCCACAAAACGCGCTGCGTCCTGCATCACCCCTGCCGCATCGGGCGCCGCGTTCACCATGGCATTCGTGATGCCGGTGAGCTGGGTGATGAAGGACGGGATCCATACCCCGGTTTTCAGGAGGCTTTGAAACCGGTCCACCACCTGCCCTTCTTCCAGCAGCACGATCGCCACCTCGGTCGCGCGTGCGCCCTGGCCAGGCGAGATGCCGGTGGTTTCAAAGTCGATGACGGCGATGGGGGGCATGGGTGGGGCGCGTGGCTTTGGGGGACATATTGTCCGCGGTGTGGGTCGGGCCGCCTCTCGTCGGCACCAGGGCTCCAAGATACAGGACAGGCTCGGGGCCCTTGCCGCGAGGGCCTTATGATCATCGCTCTTCAAATCGTCCGGTTCAGCTTGAGAGGTTGTCGGTAAGGCGCCGACATGATTGACCTCTCTACCTGGTTGCAGGGCTTTGTACTTGGCTTGGGCGTGTTCATTTGCCCAGGCCCGAAGGATGTCCTGATCCTTCGCGAAGCACTGCGTGGACGCTCTCCGGCCCAGCTGATTGCTGTGGGCTGCGGCAACGATGCGGTGCTGATTGCCCTGGGGCTTCTCGGGCTGTCTGCTGCGCTCCAGGCGGAACCTGCATTGCGGTTGGCCGCGCAGGTGCTTGGCATTGCGCTTTTGGTCCTGCACGGCGGGTTGGCAGTGCGCAACGCCATGCGTGCCTGTCCTGCCGCGTCATTGAATGACGTCGCCGCAGCGGCCTCCGGATCGCACGGATTGCACCAGCTTCTGTTCGTGTCGTTGCTCAATCCAGCGGCTTGGCTGGACACGGTACTGATCATCGGAGCAGTGGGCGCAGCGCTGCCGGCAGAGACCCACTGGAGCTATGCCACGGGCGCGGTGAGTGCCTCGCTGGTGTGGTTTTCGGTATGGGTTTTGGGCGCACGCAAAGCGCAGCGATTCATGGGGGCCTCCAGCGCATGCCGAGCGTTGGATGCCAGCATTGCCCTGGCGATGTGGGGGATGGCCCTCTGGATGTCCTGGGATCTGTGGTGAAACACCTGGGGATGGCCCGCATGATTCCCTGCGGTCTGTGGTCGCGCGGCGTTGGGCATCTCGGCGTCGGCCGATGCCCGGTGGGCCTGGCCCGTGTGCGGCAGCCCTGCGGGAACGCGTGCCCTACACTGCCCATCCCTTTTTCTCGACGGATCGAGCGGAGCAACGCATGAAGAAGAACGGTACCGATTCAGCCTGGCTCAAGGCGGCACTGGACTATGTGCCGCAATGGCTGGGCCTCCAGCTGGAGCGCTTCCGCCAGCCCGGGTGTTCCGTGGCCATCGCACGCGGCGGCGAGACCCTGGCAGAGCTGGCGCTGGGCGTGGCCGATATGCGAACTGGCAAACCCCTCACGCCCCGGCACCGCCTGCGCATCGCGTCGCACTCCAAAAGCTTCACGGCCACTGGGGTCATGCTGCTGCGCGAGCAAGGAAAAATCGGCCTGGACGACCCCATTGGCCGCTATGTCGATGGCCTGCACAAGGACCTGGCCCGGGCGCGCATTGGCGAGCTGCTGTCGCACGCCGCGGGCGTCACGCGCGACGGCCCCGATGCGGGCCAGTTCCTGGACCGGCGGGCCTTTCTCTCCCGTGCAGAACTGCTGGCGGACCTGCGCGACAAGCCACCGCTGGAGGCGGGGGTGCAGCTCAAATATTCCAACCACGGCTATGGCCTGCTCGGGCTGATGATGGAGCAGGTCACGGGCACGGAGTACGCGAGCTGGATGGTGCGCCATGTGATTGATGCTGCAGGCTTGCAGGAAACGGTGCCCGACATGCCGCGCCTTGCGCGGGGCGCCCCGATGGCGGTGGGCCACAGCAGTGAGTTTCCGTTCGGCCAGCGCCTGATCGTGCCTGGCGACAACGTGTGCGACGCCATGGCCCCGGCGGCCGGGTTTGTGTCCACCGCGTCGGATGTGGCCCGCTTCTTTTCGCAGCTGGCGCCAGACAGCAAGCACAGCATCCTTTCGCCCGCCAGCCGCCGCGAGATGGCGCAGCGCCGCTGGCGCGACCCCTGCAACGTGTTCGAGTCCCACTACGGGCTGGGCACCATGCTCAGCGCGCCGGGCCCGCGTGAATGGATGGGCCACACCGGCGGGCTGCAGGGGTTTCTGTCGCGCACGGCGCGCTACCCCGCGCTGGACCTGACGGTGACCGTGCTGACCAACGCGCAGGATGGCTTGTCCACCGAGTGGGTGGACGGCATTTCCAGCATCCTGTTTGCGTTCCAGCAGCACGGCGCGCCTGCCAAAAAAGAGGCTGCCTGGGCGGGGCGCTGGTGGAGCCTGTGGGGCGCCACTGATCTGGTGCCCATGGGCAAGGTGGTGTGCCAAGTGGTGCCTGCCATGTTCGTGCCCTTCAACGCAGCAACCACCGAGCTGGCCATCACCGGGCGCGACACCGGGGTGGTCCAGAAAGCCTCGGCCTACGCCAGCCCGGGCCAGGCGGTGCGCCGCGTGCGCGATGCCCACGGCGTGCCGACCGAACTGTGGGTGGGCGGCTCCAAGCTTCTGCCCAAGGACGCGATGCTGGCAGAGGCCACCCAGCGCTATCGCAAGAGCAAGACGCGCCCGGGGCGCAGTGCCTCGCCGCAATGAGCGATGCGCCCCCGCGCATGCGCAATGGGCGCGCAGTGCCGGCGAATACAGCAGCCATGAAAACTCCACAGCTCGCCGTGCGTTTGGGTCGGAGCCTCCTGCGCATCACCGGGGCCCTCGCCGCCGTGTTCGGCCTGCTTTTGGCCGCCATCCTGGTGCACACCACCATGCCTGGCAGCTCATACCGTGGCGCGCTTCCGGCTGCCAGCGCGGACCAGCAGACGCTGGCGCAGGAGTTGCGCCGGCATGTCAACACCATTGCAGCGCAGGAGCACAACGTCCGGCATCCGGCAGCCCTCGAAGCCGCTGCAAACTATCTGGAGTCGGAACTGGCGTCTTACGGCTACCAGGTCCGGCGCCAGGAGTTCCAGGCGTTGGGCGTGAAGGTGCGCAATCTGGAGGTGACCGTCCCTAGCCAAAGCACGCCTGGCCAGCGCGTGATTGTGGTGGGCGCCCACTACGACTCGGGGCACGAGACGCCAGGCGCCAACGACAATGCCACGGGCGCCGCAGCGGTGCTGGCGCTGGCCAAAAGCATCAAGCCCCTGGGTGCCACGGCGCAGTCGGATGTGATGTTGGTGCTCTACACCAACGAGGAGCCGCCCTATTTCAAAACCTCGCTGATGGGCAGCCATGTGCATGCCAAGGCGCTGAAGGCCCGGGGCGTGCCCGTGACGGCGATGCTTTCGTTGGAGACCATGGGCTATTTTTCGGACGTTGCCGGGTCCCAAAAGTACCCTTGGCCCCTGAACCAGTTCTACCCCACGCAGGGCGACTTCATTGCCTTTGTAGCCACCCCTGGCGACCTGGGGCTGGTCCGCAAAGTGGTCCGGTCCTTTCGGTCCCACGCTGTGTTTCCGTCCGAGGGCATTGCGGCGCCCAGGCGCATCCCGGGGGTGGATTATTCAGACCACGCTGCCTACCTCGACGAAGGCTATCCCGCGTTGATGGTGACCGACACCGCCCCCTATCGCTATCCGCACTATCACACCCGCCAGGACACCCCGGACAAGGTGGATTTCGACCGGCTGGCCCGCGTGGTTCAGGGGCTGGAAGGTGTTGTGCGCGATCTCGCGCAGCAGCCCTGACGCGCTAAAGACTGAGCGAGTCGCGGGGTGGGCCGAGGCCATCGCATATCGTGGCGAAACCCTCTTGTGCGAAGAGTCTTTTTCCGGCGCCCTGTAATGGCCTGTAATCGTCAGCCAGCCTTCTCCTACCTACATTGACTCTCCCGGCCCGGCACATCGTCGAGCTTCATCTTTGAGGAGATCCACATGGCTACCACCGTCACCATCGCCCAAGACGCCACCCGCGAAATCGACCTCGGCAATTCCACCGGCATGAGCATTGCCGCTCCGGGTGCCAAGGCCAGCGTGCATGTCGACTATCAGAAGCCGGCGGGCTCCGGAAACTACAGCAGCGCGATCAAAGGGTCGGCCGGCTATGGCAATCCGTTCACCGTCTCCGCAGGTGGGACCAAGGCCGTTCCCAAGACGGATCTTGAATCCGAGCATGTCAGGGTCGGCGCCCGCGATGCCGGCATCACCGTCACCTACTGAAAAAGTCTTTCGCGAGACCGCCGGTCCTCCTGCCAGCGATGAAGCGGCTGGACTTGGTGGGCGGAGGGTCTGGTCCCTGCGAAAGGGTGGGTGGCGTAGCGGCGTCCCCGTTCATTCCGGGGGGGTGTTCAGGCCACGCGGCCTTCTCGGAGAGCCTACGCCGTGAAGGTGTAGTCCACCGGCATGCGGTGCTCGTACACCGTCTGGCTGGAGGCATTTTTCATCAACAGCCTGAGGTTGTTGACGGTGCAGGGGTCGATGATGGTGAAGTGCTTGTGCACGACCCCCGTTTCGACCTGCCGACCCGTGGTGCCTTCGTAGGTCATGTTGGCCTGCGTTTCAGGGATGACCCAGATGTCCAGGCCTTCCACTGCGTTGATGTCGTACTCGACGTCGACATCGATGCGGGTGCCTGCCTTGACTGTGGCGGGGGATGGAATGGATAGCCGGATGCCGGTGATCTCAGACCCTGTGCCGTCATTCTTCTGCGCCTCGTCCAACACGGCCTCTTCGTAAGTGAAGTCCACGGCAATGGCCTGGTTGAACACCTCCACGAAGTCCTGGTTCTTGACCACGATGAACAGCTCGCGCACGTTTCCGGCCTGCGTGAGGTGCACGGAGCGGCTGACGCGCCCGGTGCCGGGGCTCAGGCAGTCGCGCGAGCCCTCGTAGATGGAGTCGTAGGTGGTGTCCAGGATCTTTACCCAGGCGTACAGCGGCTCCCGGGGGGCGCTGTAGTGGTAGTCCATGGTCACGGTGATGGGGGCGTTGGCCTGCAGAACGCTGCCCGGCGGCGGCGAAATGGTGATTGCCGTGATCCGCAGGTTGGTCTGCGTATTGTCCTGGCGCTTGGCACGCCGCACGGCGTAGAAGATCAACCCGATGGCCACCAGGCCCGCGACGGTGATGTAAACGTTCTCCACGTGAATTCCCTCCCGCATTGCAGCTGCTGTTTCTGCTGCGCCTGGGTGTTGGTCTGTGTGGGGTGGCGCAGCTCCCGGGCGAATTATGGTGGGGCGTGGATGTGCCGGGCTCGGGTCGTCCCGACGCGGTGGTGTCAGCCCCTGGGATGCTCCAGAAAAAACCGCAGCATCTCCTGCGTGGCGCCCACGCCGCGGGGGTCGGTGTGGCTGCCGCCCGCGTGCCCACCGGCCCAGGCGTGCCCTGCGCCGTGCAGTACCCAGTGTTCTGCCACGACCGGGCTGGGCAGTGCTTTGGCTCCGGGGGGGCCGCCCGCCAGCGCATACACCTTGCGTGTGTAGCCCTGCCCGCTGGTGGACCGGCCCTTGTGCACCGTCTCCACCGTGGTTTGCCCGCCGCCCGGGGCCGTGGCGAGGGCCGAGAGCGTAGCCTCGATCAGCTGTTCCCCGTTGTGTGCATGCACGGTAGGGTCTGCATCGCCATGGAACACGATGAGGGGTGGCGGTACAAGCGCAGGGGCGCTGGCAATACCCGCAGCGGAATGGTCGAAAGCCCCTGGTTTGGCACCATTTTTCATCGCCGACAGCGCGCCCATCACGTTGTGCGCCGCACCTGCCTGCAGGCCGGAGTGCACGCCCACGGCCGCAAACACGTCGGGGTATTCGCGGCCCAGCAGTGCGGCCATGGCGCCGCCGGCCGACAGGCCTGCCACGTAGACGCGTTGCGCATCGACGGGGTGGCGCGCCATCACGTCGCGCACCATGGCCACCAGCAAGGCGGGCTCACCGCCGTCCCGGTGCTGGTCGCCGGGGCGAAACCAGTTCCAGCAGCCGTTGGGGTTGGCGCTGTGGGGCTGCTCGGGGTACAGCACCAGTGCGTTGGCGGGGGCGGCCGCGTCATTCATGCCCGTGCCGGTGGCAAAGTCCACGGGGTTCTGCGTGCAGCCGTGCAGCATCAGCACCAGGGGCATGGGGGTGTCGGCCGTGGCGCCTGGGGGCACGTACAGGTGGTAGTGGTGCGGGTGGTGCCGCAGGCCGGGGTGAGCAAACGCAACGCGGGTGAAGCTTCCGGGCGGCTCCGCCTGCGGGAGGTGGTTGGCCGCGGGGCGGGATGTGGTGGGTGCCTGGGCTTCGGCCTGGGGTGGTGGGGCGCTGCGGTCGATGACCACGGCGTCTTCCACATCCTCTGTGGCGGTGGTTCTGCGCCAGGGTGAGACATCTCCGGCTGTGGGTGAAGGCGCTTGCAAGGGTGTGGCGCCTGCGCTGGCAGGTGCCTGGGCGCTGCCGTGGCGCGCCACAGCCCCGCCCAGGGTTTGCTGGATGGCGCGGGTTGCATCGGCCAGGTGGCCGCTGCGCACCAGCTGGGTGGCTTCGCCCATCAGGCGCTTGAGGTTGAGGTTCCAGTCCATGGGGACTCCTTGTGTGGGTGGGCGCGCCAGCGGCGCGCTGCGGTCCGGGTCGGTGGTGTTCAATGCATGCGCCCTGCCAGGGCGGCTTTGACCGCTGCACTGGCATGGAACGCGCCCAATACCGTCACCGAGGCAATCGTGGCCTGCGCCAGTGCGGGCGGCACGTCGTCGTCGATGCTGGCCAGGCCCAGCACGCGGATCTCCAGCGCCTGGCCTGCCGCCTGGACGGCCTCCAACTCCGCCCGGCCAAAGCGTTGTAGCCCGAGCACAAGCATCTTGCGGGCCACCACCTGGCGCACGGCATCGTTCTGGGCGGTCAGCTGGTTGCGGATGGCGGTGCGGATGAAATCGGTCCGGTTGGCGTAGAAACCTTCCGACACCAGCAGATCGATGTGCCCCAGGTCCACAAAACCCAGGTTGATGGTGACTTTCTCGGACTCAGGCACCTTGCTGCGCGGGGGGGCGATGGGAACGATGTTGTTCATCAGTGAAACTCCATTAAACATCCATATGGATGGTGTATGGATGGCAATTGGATGCCGCAGCGCAAGGTTTCAAGTGCCGTGGCCCAAAGAAAAGGAGCCCTGGGGCTCCACGGTTTTGGCGGGATTTGCTATGAAATATGTAGCTTCCAGCGCTTTACACCAAAGCGCTGGAGCCCATTTTTCTTCAAATTCCGCGGGCAACGTTGTTGCTGGCAGCGGTGGAAGGGCGGCTGCCCCACCTTGGGGATAGAGCCGCTCCGGGCGCACCACCCACCGCTCAATACAAGGTCACTTCCTTGTGCTCGCCCAGGCTGCGCGGCGGCTCGCCGGTGATGGCAGCCTTGGCCATCTTGAAGAGCTGCACCATCTTGCTTTGGTCCACATCCCAGTACTCGGCGTGGCGAATGCGCACCGCCAGCAATGCCAGGTTGGGGTCAGACACCCCGCCCGGGAACCATGCCTTGGCCATGGGGGACCACAGTGCTTCCTTTTGCGCGTGGTCGTCCACCACGCGGGCCTGGCCCGACAGCGACACATAGCTGTCGTCGTCCGGGTTGGCATACGACACATTGACCTCGCCATCGGTCAGCAGGCGTTCATACAGTTCGCCAGACTTGGTGATGAAGAAATACAACTCGTTGTTTTCGTCGAACTGCCGGTTTTGCGTGGTGAGCGGGTGCGCGTGCAGCATGCCCGTGGAGGTGCGGTGCGTGAGCATGCCAAACCGGATGTCCTTGATGAGTTTCCACAAGGTTTCGTGGGCGGGGGTATGGTGTTGCATGGGGTCTCCGGGCGGCGAATGGCGGGTGGATGAAACAGTTCAGGTCAGTCCATTCACTTTAGGCAGCCCTCCGCGCTCCTCCTGTCAGCCCCACGCTCGCGGGGGCGTGGGCATTTGTCTCACATGGCCGGGGCCACAGCTGCCAATTGCGCCGGGTCGTAGAAGAACTGCTCCTGTGCAATCAGTTCGCCCTGCCAGCGCTGGTCACGCCTTCTTCAAAAACTCCGACTTCAGCAGCATGCTGCCCAGGTCGGTCTTGCAGTCCACGTTGTGGCCGTCGGCACCGTCGACCAGGCGGATGCTTTTGATCTTGGTGCCTTTCTTGAGCGTGGACGACGAACCCTTGACCTTGAGGTCCTTCACCAGGATCACGGCGTCGCCGTCGACCAGGGGGTTGCCGTTGGCATCGCGCACCACGCCATCGCCTGCCTCTGCGGCATCGGACTCGGCAGCATCGGCCACTTGTGGCCATTCAAACGCGCAGTCAGGGCACACATAGTTGCTGCCATCGGAGTAGGTGTTCTCCTGGCCGCATTGGGGACAGGCGGGAATGGTGTGGGGCATGGTGGGGTCCTCTCTGTCGTTGTTGTAGTGGTTGTGAAATCGGTGCTCAAAGTGTCGCCGCTTCAGAGCGGCGCGCGTTGCTCCAGCGCAAACGGCGGCAGGCCCTTGAGCAGCCGCTGGCCGTAGCTGGTACGCGTCAGCCGCTTGTCGTAGCAATACACGTGCGCCTGGTCCTCTTCGGTGCGGATGGCGCGGCCCACCCATTGCGCCAGGCGGATGGCAGTGGCGGGCACCACCAGTTCGCTGAACGGGTCGCGCCCCACGGCGCGCAGCCACTCGGCGCGGGCCTCGCCCACTGGGTCGTCGGGCGGGGCAAAGGGCAGCTTGGTAATGAACACCGACTCGCACAGCCGCCCGGGCAGGTCCAGCCCCTCGCCAAACGACTGCATGCCAAAGATGACCGAGGGCTCGCCGTTCTCCACGCGCTCGCGGTGGCGCTTGAGCAGCTGCGTGCGCGGCAGCGCGTTCTGCACCAGCACCACGCTGCGCATGGCGGTGGGCAGCGCGTCCACGGCCTGTCGCATCTGTTCGCGCGAGGTGAAGAGCACCAGCGCGCCGTATTCCACGCGCGCGATGTCGTGCAGCAGCGCATCGACCATCTCGGCCGTGAACTGCGCGGCGTTCTTGGGGTCGGCGCGTGTCTCGGCGGCAATCAGCGTGCCCTGTGCGGCGTAGTTGAAGGGGCTGGCCACCTCCAGCGTGGTGGTGGATTCGTCGCCATGCAGGCCGGCCTCGCGCAAAAAGAAATCGAAATTGCCGCAGCTGGTCAGTGTGGCCGATGTCAGCACTGCGCCGCGCACCGCGCTCCACAGGTGGTTGCGCAGCGTGGTGCCGGGCAGGATGGGGCTGGCGTGCGCCTTGACCACGATGAAGTCGCCATCCACCTCCAGCGTGAACCACTTGGCGGCGGGCACAAAGCTGCGGTCGGCGCCTTGGGGCGCATCCTGCAGCAGCAGTTGCGCGGTGGCGTGCAGCTCTTCCAGGCGCGGCGCCAGCATGCCGATCTGCGCATACAGCGTGGACAGGCGCTTGGCCTCCTCAGGCTTGTCGCGCATCTCGGCGCGCAGGGCCTTGCTGATGGCGCGCAGCGCTTCCAGGAAACCATCGGCACTCGCGGCCAGCAGGCCGAGCGGCGCGATGAGTGGCTCGGGCAGTTCACCCCGTGGCACGCGCACCCGCGCCGGGCCCCAGGTGTCCTTCTGGCTTTTGAGCGCGGGGCCGTACACATCCATCACGATGCGGGCCAGGTCCTGCAGCGTCTGCCGCAGCTGTGCCGAATGTTTGGGGATGTCGGCAATCTCTTCGACCTCCAGCAGTGCCCCAATGCGCAGGCCCCGGCTCGACAGCCGCTCGATCCACGTGATGCGCGAGAGATCCATGCTGCAGGCAAACTGGTCGAGCGCCGTGGCGGGCAGGTGGTGGGCTTCGTCCAGCACCAGCAGGCAGTTGTCCAGCTCCGGCAACACGCGCGCGCCCAGCGACGACAGCAGCAGATCGTGGTTGGCCACAATCACCTGCGCACCCACCAGCTCCTTGCGCTTGTCGTAGTAGGTGCACTGGCTGAAGGCCGGGCAATGTTTGCCGGTGCACGAGGCGCCCTCGGCCGCCACGGGGCTCCACACCTCGGGCTCGGGGGGCGTGTCCAGGCTGTCGCGGTCACCATCCCAGCCGCCCTTCGACAGGGTCTGCGCCATCGTTGAATAAAACTGGATGCGCGCCTCGGTCTCGTGCCGGGGGCGTTTGGCGCGGGTGGCGGCTTCCTCCTCGGCAAACAGGTCGTCATCGCCCTCTTCTTCGGCCTCTCCCGTGCCCGCCAGCCGGTCGAGCTTGAGCTTGCACACATAGCGCCCGCGCCCCTTGGCCAGCGCAAACTTGAAGGGCTGGGGCAGCAGCGCGGCCAGCGCGGGCAAGTCCTTGTTGACCAGCTGCTCTTGCAGCGCCACGGTGGCCGTGGAGATCAGCACCCGCGTGCCGCGCGACAGCGCCAGCGCAATGGCAGGCGCGCAATACGCCAGTGACTTGCCCACGCCCGTGCCCGCCTGGATGACGGCGATGGAGCGCGTGGGCGCCGCCTCGCCGCCCTCCTCATCCACCTTGCCCAGCGTGGCGCTGCTGAACGTGTGCGCCACCTGCTCGGCCATCAGCCGCTGGCCGGCGCGGCTGCGAAAGCCCTCGGTGGCCGACACCACCGCATCGAAAGATTCAAGGGCCTGCGCGGCCCACACCTGTTGAGACATACAGTAGTGTCGCATGCCAATGAAGGGATGGGGCCTGGCGATGCCTTGTGGCGGATGGACAGACTGGACCCCCACGGTAGCCATGAAAGAAAATCCCCGCATAGCTACAGGAGAGCAATGATGCGGGGGGGATATGCGGGGGGATGTGCGCAGAACTGCGGTTCGCCGCTGCGCGGCACGCCTGGGGTACGGGCAAGCCTTGTCCCAGGCTGGGCGGAAAGTGCGCTAGTCATCTTGCTGCGGGCGCTGGGGTTCGTGGTGCTGCTGTGCATGGGCACATCTGGCGCGTGGGCACAAAAAGCCCCGCCTTCGGCTGCCCAGGCTGACAGCTCTGCGCGCCAGCGATTGCTGGCGCAGGAGCTGGTACCGCAGCAGCCTGCCCGGTATGCCTGGGGGCGCGCGGCGGAGGCCCTGGGACAAGAGGCTGATGCGCTCTATTTGCGGCTGGCTTTGCTCGACGAATGGTTGCTCGCCCTGGAAGGGCAGCCGGCGCAGGCCGGCCGCACCATCGAAGCTGCCATCACCCATGGGCGGGGGGTCGATGCTGACGACCTGCAGCGCCGCGCGCGCAGGGTGTGGCCCTCCATCCTGAAAGCCCACCTGCGGCCGCAATGGGACATGGACGGCCCCGGTGCCCCGCTACCGTCCGAACTCGACGCCCTGGGCGCAGACATTGCGCAAGAAGGCCCCGGCCTCTGGGTGCATCGGGCCAAGGATGGGCGAGTCCGGGGCCTTTACCTTTGGCTGGGCGTGCGCAATGGACTGAGCGAGCCCGTGCCCTTGCCCGAGTTTGCGCTGCGCCTGGGCCGCCCCGGCCAGCCGGCGGCTGCACCGCTGATGCAATGCTATTTGCCCCGGTACAGCGCGCGGCAGTTCGTCCCGCCGCAGAGCACCCAGCATTACCTGTGCCGCACGGCGGAGGGCGGCTTCGGGCTGCCGCCCTCCGGTGTGGGGTGGCTGGCGCAGATGGGGGAATGGTTCAGTCAAGGGGCCACCTTGCAGACCGAACTGCCCCAGCACGACCAGGCCCTGTCGCGCACGGTCCGTATCCTGGTTCAGGTGGACAACCCGGCGGTGGACGACTTCCTGCGCGGCGCCCGTGAATCCGCCGAGATGCAACAACAGCAACAACAACGTGCCCAGGCGGCGGCAGCGGCTACCGCCACAGCGGGCAAGAAGGCGGCTGATGCAGCCAAGGCTTCCCGCCGCGCTGACGCGCCTTTGCCGCGCTGGCTCCGGCTGCTCGCGTTCTGTGGTGGCGCTGCAGGCGTCGTGTTGCTTTATGGCCTGCTCGCGCACCACGTCAGCGTTGCGGTGGCGTCCGGGGTGCTGTGGTTGGGCCTGGCCATTCCGAGCGCGATCTACTTGCGTTCGATCTGGACAATGGGCGGGACCGACGGCTGGGGCAAGCTTGTGGCCATCGTCCTGTCCGGGACCGCCATCGCGGTGCCTTTTGTGGGCACGCTCGCTGCGTACACGGTCTACAAGCTGGTGGTGAGCGCGCAGGCGCGCCGCAAGGCGATCCTCTTCTTGATCGGCGTGATCGTGGTCATCGTGCTCAATGGGCTGGAGCGGTGGTTGTTCTGGTGACAGCAGGCTCCGCACGCCCGCAGCGGCGCGGGGACTGGGCCTACAGCGCGGGGCGGCCAGCGGAGTTAGGGTGGAGGGACTCTACGTTGCATACCAAGGCCCAGCATGAAAACGACCCCCACCGCCCCCCGCACGGAAGAGGAGATCACCCCCTCCGCTCCCGTTCCCGCCCGCACCGAGCGGCGCGTGAATACCACCCAGCCCCAGCCGCAGCCAGGCAGCGGACCTGAAGACCTGAGCGGGCCCGAACCTCTCCTGCCCCATGAACGCGACGAATCGGTGGACATGACCCACGGCAAGCCCGACGTCCAGATGGAGCAGGCCTACCGCGACGTGAAGCGGGGCCTGCTGGACACAGACCGGGGGCCTCCGGCCGACAAGGCCTACCAGAAGCAGAAATAGCAAATGCTCTGAATTTAATAGCTATTCACGCTTTATAGACAAGCGTCAGGAGCCAATTTCATCTGTTTTTTGGCGTACCCGCCGCCACGAACCAGCGTGGCAAATGGTCGTGCGCCGACACCAGCGATTCGAGCACGCCATGGCTGCGCCCGGCCACATCGGCGGCGGGTTGCTTGAGGTCCGGCACGATCACCACCGCCACGCCCGCAGCCTGTGCGGCGCGTGCGCCGTTTTCGCTGTCTTCAAAGGCCAGGCACTGCGCGGGGTCCACGCCCAGGCGGCCGGCCGCCAGCCGGTACAGGGCGGGGTCGGGTTTGCCACGCGGCACCTCGTTGCCGCCGGCCCACGCCTGAAAGTGGTGCAGCACGCCCACCCGGCCCAACCGGTGCTCGATTTCGTCACGCCGCGATGATGACGCCACTGCGCACGGCACACCTGCGTGCCGCAGCGCCTGCAGCAGCGATGCGGCGCCAGGTTTGAGGGGAAACAGCGGCTCTGGCCCGCCATCGGACAGCCGCGCCGTCACATCGGCCAGCACCTGCTCGAACACGTGCGGGCCACCCAGTAGGGCAGTGAGCATGGCGTCGGAATCGGTGGACGCGCGCCCCACCACCTGCAGGTAGTCGGCCTCGGCCAGCGCAATGCCCCGCGCCCGCGCGGCGCCGATCCAGGCACGCAGGGTCACACGCTCGGAATCGACCAGCAGTCCGTCCATGTCGAAGATGGCGGCGGTGAATCCGGGACGGCGGGGGAGCTGGGGCATGTCAATGCTCTGCTATTGATAGCAATTAACGCTTGTTGGATAAGCGCTGGCGGCACTTTTTATCCAAACCATCGACCCACCAGCCGTTCGTCAACCCCGCTCGCGCAGCGCCCGCTCGATGCGGTTGCGCTGCACCGTGGTCTTGGGCACCTTGAAGGGGAACCAGCTGCGTACGTCTTCTTCGAGCCCGATGCCGTGCATGTAGTTGTAGATGGCCTTCTTGAGCGCGCCGCCCAGCGCGTCGTGGTCCACGCCCGTGGGGTCGATGAAGGCCACGTCGTTCTTGGCAAAGTCACCCGGGGGCAGCGGCGCCAGGGTCACGCCGTATTCCTCGGGGTTCTTGCCGACCGGTGAGTGCACGGTGCAGGCAAAACGGTGGAAGAAGCCGCTCTGGATGCAGCCGTTGGCGAACAGCTGGCGCACGTATTCGAGCGCATCCACCGTGTCCTGCACCGTCTGCGTCGGAAAGCCGTACATCAGGTACGCATGCACCAGGATGCCCGCGTCGGTGAACGCCCGCGTCACGCGCGCCACCTGGTCCACCGACACGCCTTTTTTCATGAGGGTGAGCAGCCGGTCGGAGGCCACTTCGAGCCCACCCGAAATCGCAATGCAGCCACTGTCGGCCATCAGCTCGGCCAAGTCGGGGGTGAAGGTTTTCTCGAACCGCACATTGCCCCACCAGCTGATGCCCGCGTTGCGTGCAATCAGCTCGGTGGCCAGCGCTTTCAGTGCCTTGGGCGGCGCGGCTTCGTCGACAAAGTGAAAGCCCGTCTGCCCCGTCTCGCGCACGATGGCCTCGATGCGGTCGGCCAGCACCTCGGCGCTCGCGCCCTCGTAGCGACTGATGTAGTCCAGGCTCACGTCGCAGAAGCTGCACTTCTTCCAATAGCAGCCGTGCGCCACGGTGAGCTTGTTCCAGCGCCCGTCGCTCCACAGGCGGTGCATGGGGTTGAGCATGTCCAGCAGCGAGAGGTAGCGGTCCAGCGGCAGGCCGTCCCAGGTGGGTGTGCCCACCTCGGCGAAGGCCACGTCGGCTTCCATCATGTTGATGTACTGCACCGCGCCATCGTCTCCACGCACAAAGGTACGCACTAAGCGCTGGCGGCCGCGCTCGCCGCGCACATGTTCCAGCAGCGCCAGCAGCGGGCGCTCGCCGGCGTCCAGCGTCACGTAGTCGAAATGGTCGAACACGCGCGGGTCGGCCAGCTCGCGCAGCTCGGTGTTCACAAAACCGCCGCCCAGCACCGTCACCACCTGCGGGTGACGCGCCTTGATGGCCTGTGCAATGCGAAACGCCGCATACACCGAGCCCGGGAAAGGCACCGAGAGCAACACCACATCGGGCGTGTGGCGCTCCAGGGCCTCGTGCGTGAGCTGCTGCAGCATGTCGTCCACCAGCGTAGGCGGCGCGGCCAGCGCATCGGCCAGCGGGTCAAACGTGGGCTGGCTGCCCGCCAGCGATTCGGCGTAGCGCACAAACTCAAAACGCTCGTCCACCGCATCGCGCAGCACATCGGCCAGGTCGTTCAGGTACAGCGTGGCCAGGTGCTTGGCCTTGTCGTGCAGGCCCAGGGCGCCAAACGCCCAGCCCAGCGGGTCGCCGCCCTCGTCGTCCACATACACGTCGAGCGTGGCAAAGCGCGGCCCCTCGGGCAGGTAGTGCCGCCCGGCGATGCGGTGCGCCAGCGTGCTGTCCCGGCCCTGCAGGAAGGCGATGGCCGGGCGAATGGTGGCGAGGTACCGGTCCTTCTGCGCGGCAAAGCTCTGCACGGCGGGGCTTTGTTTTTTGGTGGGCAGTGCGTCCACCTTGGTAGCCACGGCCTTCAGGCCCTCGGGCGAGAGCAGTTGCAGCACCAGCGCCAGCGCCAGGTCTTCCTGGAACGCGGTGACGCCGCGCGAGCGCAGAAAGCCCGTGAGGTAGGCGGTGGACGGATAGGGCGTGTTCAGCTGCGTCATCGGGGGGATGACAGAGAGCACGCGGCACGGAGAAGAGGCCATGGGACGCGGGGGTTGGTAAGCCCCGATTATCCGGGCCTGCGGTTTCTCCCGTGCGGGTGTGGCTACTGCCGCAGGCGGGGGCCTGCCTTTTCGGTGCGGCTCAGCGGTGGGCTGCCAGCCCGCTGCGCGCCTGGGCCACGGTGTCTTCGGCCCGCCGGCGCGCGAGCTTGACCTGGTACATGGTCTGGTCCGCCACGCGCAGTGCCTCTTCGGTGCCGTGTGGCTGGTCTGGGGCAATGGTGACGACGCCCACGCTGGCGCCGCCGTAGTCCAGTGAGGCGCCCGGCAGGTCAAAGCGGCCCTGGGTGACCTGCGTGATGCGCTGGCTCAGTGCGTCCTGTGCAGAGTGCGCTGCGTCGCCACCGTGCGCGCTCAGGCTGATCACCACAAACTCGTCGCCACCCAGGCGTGCGGCCAGGTCCTCGGCGCGCAGCAGGCCTTGCAGCCGCTGCGCGATGGCGATGAGGAATTGGTCGCCCACCTCATGGCCATGGGTATCGTTGATGGCCTTGAAGCCATCCAGGTCGATGAACGCGATCTGGACCCCCATCTGCCGGCGCCGGCCTTGCGCGAGCATCCGCTCCAGCGATTCCACGAGGGCCCGTCGGTTGGGCATTCCTGTGAGCTGATCGGTGGCCGCCATGGTCGCCAGCTGTTCGTTGGCCGACAGCAGCTTCTGGATGAGTTGCTCGCGCTCCACCTGCTGGCCGATCAGGTAGGCGAACAGCGTGAGGATGCGCTCGGCCTCGGGCGTGCGTGGGCGCGTGTGGGTGCTGGCCGCGCACAGCGTGCCGTACAGCGCGCCGTTGCCCATGCGGACGGGCTTGCTCACGTAGGTGCGGATGTTGAGGTCGCGCGCCGCCTGCGAATCGCCCCAGCAGGCCGGCACGTCGTCGGTGAAGGTGCGGCCTTCTTCCAGCGCGCGTTTGCACAGCGTGTCGTTCCAGGGCACGACAAGGCCTTCGGGAATCTGCATGGCGCTGGAGTTGCGTGCATACAGCACATGCTGCACACCCTGGACCTCGTCGATGGAGGTGAGGTAGGTGGACTCCAGCCCCGTCACCGCCTCCAGCATTTCCAGAAGCGGCCGCGTCAGTTCCTCCACCGACTGGGCGGTGGAGACGGATTCGGACAGTTGCTGAAGAAGTTCGCTCATACACCAGAAATTATGGGCCGCGGCGCACAGGGGGGCCACGGCGGTAACCCGGGGAGGATCAGGCGGCTGGTGCCGGTGTGGGCGTGGCCTGGTAGTTGTTCTTCACGCGCACATAGTGCTCGGCCGAATACTTGAGGTAGGCCATCTCGGCCTCGGTGAGCGCACGCTGGCGCACGGCCGGGCGGCCGATGTAGAGGTAGCCGCTCTCCAGCACCTTGCCGGGCGAGACCAGGCTGCCCGCGCCCAGCATCACGCGGTCTTCGATGACGGCGTCGTCCATCACGATGGAGCCCATGCCGATGAGGCATTCGTTGCCGATGCGGCAGCCGTGCAGGATGACCGAATGGCCGATGGTGACGTAGTCGCCAATGACAAGCGGCGAGCCCTCGGGCTTGGCTGCATTGCGGTGCGATACATGGCCCATGGTCAGGTCCTGCACGTTGCTGCAGGCGCCGACCACGATGCGGTTCACGTCGCCGCGCAGCACGGCGTTGCACCACACCGAGCTGTCGCGACCCAGGGTGACGTCGCCGATGACCTGGGCGGAATCATGGATGAAAACGCCGGTGTCCAGAACCGGGGCGGTGTCGAGGTAGGGGGCAAGAGGCATCGGTGTCTGAAGCTGTGTGGGGAAACGGCCAAGCGTAGTGCAAACCGCAATGCGGATGCGCGGATGCTTTGAGGCGGCGTTGCGGTCGGCCGGCAGTAAGTCAGCGCGCCACCGCGTAGAACCCTAAAAACATGTCCACCGCATCGGCCAGCACCTGCTGCTGCTGGGCCGCGTCCAGCGGGGGGCGGCCCATGGCCAGTTGGGGCCAGAAGGCAAAGGCCTTGACCATGCCGTGCAGCTGGTGCGCTGCGTATTGCGGGTCCACGTTGGCACGCAGGGTCCCGTCCTGCTGGGCCGCACGGATCCACCGGGGCAGGCCCTCTTCCTTTTCGGACAGGCGGGTCACCATCGCCTCGGCGCGTTCGGGCGTGTGCATGATTTCTGCCATGGCCACGCGCGAGAGGTCGATGAAGCTCGCGTCGTTGAGCAGCTGCATCTTGTGCTCCAGCACCTGCAGCAGCTGGTCCCGCAGCGGGTGGCCCGCGTCGTAGGCCACCTCGGCCAGCGATTGGCTGCGGTCCCACAGGTGCCCCAGGATGGCCTCGAAGAGTTCGTCCTTGCTGGGGAAATGGTTGTACACGGTGCGCTTGGAAACCTCGGCCGCCGCGGCCACGCGGTCCATGCTGGTGCCGTTGAAACCGTGCTCGCGAAACTCGGCAATGGCGGCCTGCACGATGGCCTCGCGCTTGCGGTCGGTCAGGCGGGACGGGGTGGGAACAAGGGTCATGGGGTCATTTTACACCGGGGAGTTTACTTTTTTGAAAAGTGAACTACACTGTACAGTGCACTTTTAAGAAAGAGCCCCATGCCCCGCCGCATGTCCCGATTCCTCCTCATCCTCACTGCCCTTGTTGCCATGGCCTACAGCATCCTCTCCTGCGCCTCGTTGCCCGCCACGTCGTATGCCGACTCGCCCCAGCAGGTGGACGGCAAGTTCCGCAACACCGCCCCGCGCGAACAGCCGGGTTTGTTCAAGACCGCCGCCATCATGTGGCGCTTTGCCACAGGCAAGCCGGCCGACACCGTGCCCCGCCAAGCCCTGCCGGTGCAGGCGCTGTCGCAGGCCGACCTGTTGGCCGCGCCCGACCGTAGCCTGTGGCGCCTGGGCCACTCCACCATGCTGCTCAAGATCGAAGGCAAGTTCTGGCTGACCGACCCGGTGTTCTCCGAGCGCGCATCGCCGTTCCAGTTTCTGGGCCCCAAGCGGTTCCATGCGCCGCCCATCGCCCTGGACGACCTGCCGCCCATCACGGGCGTGATCCTGTCGCACGACCACTACGACCACCTGGACTACGACGCCATCCAGCAACTGGCACCCAAGGTGGCCCACTTTGTGGCCCCACTGGGCGTCGGTGACCGGCTCATCGCCTGGGGGGTGCCCGCCGCCAAGGTGCAGCAATTCGACTGGTGGCAAGGCACCACCATCGAGGGCCTGCGCCTGGTGGCCACACCCGCCCAGCACTTTTCGGGGCGCAGCCTGTCGGACGGCAACCGCACGCTGTGGGCGTCGTGGGTGCTGATGAGCGGGCAAGGTTCCGATCAGGTGCGCATCTTCTTCAGCGGCGACACGGGCTACTTCGATGGCTTCAAGGCCATCGGCGAGCGCTTTGGCCCGTTCGATCTGACCATGATCGAGACCGGTGCCTACGACGCGCAATGGCCCGATGTGCACATGCAGCCCCACGAAAGCCTGCAGGCCCACCTGGACGTGAAGGGCCGCCACCTCATGCCCATCCACAACGGCACGTTTGACCTGGCCATGCACCCCTGGACGGAGCCGTTCGAACGCATCACCGCGCTGGCGGCCAACGCTGCCGTGCCGCTGGTGGCGCCCGTCATGGGCGAGCGCCTGGACATCCGCACACCGGCCCTGTCGAAACACTGGTGGCGTGATGCAGCGCAGCCGCAGACTGCCCGCACGAAGATGGCGGAAGCGCAACCCGCGCCGTTGCCACGCCTCTGAACCCACGCGGCCTCGCGCATCCTCATGCGGCTCCGCGCAGCAGTGCCCCCACCACCCGCGCTGCCTCCAGGATCTCGGGCGTGTCATACCCTGCGTACCCCAGCAGCCAACCCCTGCGCGGGGACTGCATGGCATAGCGCGACAACGGCGCCAGCATCACACCCGCTGCCAGCGCCTTGCGGCTGATCGCCTCATCGTCGGTGCCGGGCCCGCCTTCGTGCAGCAGGTGCATGCCCCGGTCGCTGGGCCACAGCTGCACCGCGCCATCGCTGGCGTCGGCCAGGGCGCTGATCAGCACCTGTTGGCGCTGCAGATACAGCTCCCGCATGTGCCGCAAGTGGCGCAGCAGGTGCCCCTCGGCAATGAAGCGCGCCAGCACCGCTTGCGCATCACCGGGTGCATGCCGGTCGGTGATGGCACGGGCCATGGCAAAGGCCTCCACCAGCGCGGGTGGCACCACCACAAAGCCCTGGCGCAGGCCGGGGTGCAGGGTCTTGGAGAACGTGCCCACGTACAGCACCCGCTCGGACCCCGGCAGGCTGCACAGCGCGGGCACGCGCTGCGTGTTGCTGCCGTATTGAAACTCGCCGTCGTAGTCGTCTTCCACCACCCAGGCGTCGTGCGCGCGGGCCCATTGCAGCAGCGCCTGCCGCCGCACCAGGCCCATGCCGACCCCCGTGGGGAACTGGTGGGTGGGCGTGACCACCGCCATGCGCGCAGCGGGCCAGCGGGTGGCGGCCTCGTCGATGCGCATGCCGTCGGCATCCATGCCCACCGGCCGCGCCAGCGCGCCATGCCCCAGCAGGCTGGCGCGGATGCCGGGGTAGCCGGGGTCTTCCACCAGCACCTCGTCGCCCACATCCAGCAGCAGCCGTGCAATGAGGTCGATGCCCTGCTGCGAGCCCGAGCACACCACCACCTGCGCCGCATCGCAGCGGATGCCGCGCGAGGCCCACAGCCACTGCGCCACGGCCTGGCGCAGGTCCGGGTCCCCGGCCGGGTCCAGGTACTGGGCACGGTCCACGCGCTGGCGGGCGCTGGCCTGGCGGGTGAGCCGGTCCCACAGCACAAACGGAAAGGTGGCGACCTCGGGCGCGCCAATGCGGAACGCCTTGGCGGCCGCCAGCGGGGGGCGCCAGCGCGACGCCGTGTCGGCAATCAACTGCCCCCGGTGTGACAGGCCCCGGGGCGGCGCCACCAGGCCTTGCGGGGCGGCCGAGGTGGCCGCCACGGCCTGCGACACATAGGTGCCGTCGCCCACCCGCGCTTCCACATACCCTTCGGCCTGCAGCCGCTGCACGGCCCACAGCACGGTGTTGCGCGACACGCCCAGGCTGCTTGCGTGCTCGCGCGACGGCGGCAGCCGCGTGCCCGCGCGCAGGCTGCCCTGCTCGATGGCGCGGCGCAATTGCTCATACACCTGCTGGCGCAGGGTGGTGGCGGTAGATCGATGGGCTCGATTGGCTCCAGGGCTAGGCACGAATTGGCCCTTTCAATGTTGTGATGCCGCCATAAACTGAAGAACCATTGTAGAAACCCGGGCCGCCACCGTGCGATCCGCCTTTGTTGAGAGAACCCCATGGCCCCACACATCGCCACCGTCACCTGGCAGCGCGGCAACGACGACTTTCTGGACAAGCGCTACCACCGCGCCCACACCTGGCACTTCGATGGCGGCGCCACCGTGGCCGCATCGTCGTCGCCCCATGTGGTGCCGCTGCCGTATTCCGACGCCGCGGCCGTGGACCCTGAAGAAGCCTATGTGGCGGCCCTCTCCAGCTGCCACATGCTGTGGTTCATGGATTTGGCCAGCCGTGCGGGCTTTCGGCTCAACAGCTACACCGACGCGGCCGTGGGCACCATGGCCAAGAACGAGCAGGGCCAGCTCGTCGTTACTCAGGTGCAGTTGAGCCCCGTCACACGCTTTGACGCGGCCCATGCGCCCAGCGCCGCACAACTCGACTACCTGCACCACCGCGCCCACGCGTCGTGTTTCCTGGCCAACTCGGTCAAGACGCGGATCGACTGCGCGCCCGTGCTGGAAGTGGAAGGGGCCTGACATGACGATTGCCAACCGCCAGTTCCAGGTGACGGCCCCGGCCATCCTGCAGGCCCAGGTGCGGGCCCAGCCCCTGGCCACCCTGGTCGTATCGCACGAAGGCGTGCTGCATGTGAACCATGTGCCGCTGTACCTGGACCCCACGCGTGGCCCCCACGGCACGCTGGTGGGCCACGTGGGGCGTGCCAACGGTGTCCTGCCACTGCTGCCGCAGGCCGCCGTGGCGGTGTTCCACGGCCCGCAGGCCTACGTCTCGCCCTCCTGGTACCCGTCCAAGGCCATCGACGGCAAACAGGTGCCCACCTGGAACTACGCCACCGTGCACGCCCACGGCACGCTCCACGCAGTGGACGACCCGGTTCAGTTGCGCGCCATCCTGCACACCCTGAGTGAGCGGCACGAGGCCCACCGCCCGGACCCTTGGCGCATTGACGATGCCCCGCCCGACTACATCGACAAACTGCTGCACGCCATCGTGGGCATCGAACTGCCGGTGGACCGCTGGGAAGGCATCTGGAAAGTCAGCCAGAACCGTACCGACACGGACCGCGCGGGCGTGGTGCAGGGCCTGATGGCCGAGGGCACATCCGCAGCAGAGGACATGGCCGCGCTGGTGTTGGGGGGCTTGATGCCATGAGCAACGGGGTTTGTCAAAATTGATAGCTGCTAGCGCTTGATGGATAAGCGCTAGCGCCTTTTTTGACACAAAATCGCGTGTCCCACGGGGTTCTCAGCCCTCCAGCAGTTCCACCCGCAGCGTCACCACCGGGCCTGCCACCGCAGGGTGTGCGGCCAGCGCAAACACGGCCAGGTCCACGGTGGCCTGCGCCACGGCGTCCGTCAGCACCAGCACCTGGGTGTGGCTGCCCGATGGCAGTGATTTCTCGGCGGCCAAGGCCACCTGCAGCACCGGCACGTGCTGCGCGGCCAGCCAGGCGCCCACGGCCTCGATCTGCTGCGCGCTGTGCACCGGCACGCGCAGATAGTGGCGTGTGTGCACGGCCGCGCGGGGCAACACGGCCAGGCCTTCGTTGACCGCATCTGCGTGAAACCCCAGGTGCGGCACCCGCTGCGCGGCACGCGTGCCATCGAGCCGCGCCACATCCACCAGGTCGGCGATCACGGCCGATGCAGTTTGCTCGGACCCCGCGCCCGCGCCGTAGTACATCGTCACGCCCGAGGCATCGCCCTTCACCATCACGGCGTTCATTGACCCGTCCACATGTGCCATCAGGTGCGTGGCGGGCACCAGCGCGGGCTGCACGCGCAGCTCGACGCCGTCCGCGCCACTGCCTGTGCGGCGCTTGGCCACGCCCAGCAGCTTGATGCGAAAGCCCAGCTGCTCCGCACACGCCACGTCCAGCCCCTGCAGCGCGGTGATGCCTTCCACCTGCGCATCGGCAAAACGCACCGGCATGCCAAACGCATTGGCGGCCAGCAGCGAGATCTTGTGCGCGGCGTCGATGCCTTCGATGTCGAAGGTCGGGTCGGCCTCGGCGTAGCCCAGCGCCTGGGCCTGCGCCAGCGCCTCGGCAAAACCCACGCCTTCGTCGCGCATCTTGCTCAGGATGAAATTGGTGGTGCCGTTGATGATGCCGGCCACCCATTCGATGCGGTTGGCCGTGAGGCCCTCGCGCAGCGCCTTGACGATGGGGATGCTCACGGCCACCGCGCCTTCGTACGCCACGACCACGCCGTGCTGGCGCGCGGCGGCGAAGATCTCGTTGCCATGCACCGCCAGCAGCGCCTTGTTGGCCGTGACCACATGCTTGCCCGCGCGGATGGCGGCCAGCACCCATTCACGCGCCGGGCCGGTGCCGCCCGCGGCCTCCACCAGCACGTCCACATCGGGGTGCGTGGCGACCTGCATGGGGTCGTTGGTCAGCGCCACGTCCTTGCCCACCACGCTCATGGCACGGGCCAGGCTGCGGGCGCAGACCACCACCATCTTGATGCCCCGCCCCGCGCGGCCTGCGATGAGTGTCTGGTTGCGCGCCAGCACGCGGAAGGTGCCTGCGCCCACGGTGCCAATGCCGATCATGCCCACGCGCAGAGGGCGCATCGCCACGGTGGCAGCGTGCAACGGTTGAGGCTCTAGGGATGGGACGGGATCGCGGTACATGGACTTCTCCGGCTAACGAACAAACAAAAAAAACCCAGCTGCCAGAGCTGGGTTTCGTGCATTCGTCTTGGGGGAGAAGAGAGCGATCACCAGGTGGCTGCCGAAACGGCCACCTGCGCGTGCTCAGGTGGCCGCGGGGGTAATGGTGGTAATCATTCGTGCAACCACAGCCCGCGTGAACGCGCGCTGCATCATGCCCATGCCTTGGAAGGCAGTGGCGCGTGCGGCGAGGGCGGGGGTGGTGTACGGCATGAAGAGGCGCAGTGTACCTGACGGTGCGGGGCGCGCGTCAAGCCCGAGCCGTGTGGTGGTTGCGCGCAGACGCCGTGCGGCTTGTCGGCAAGTGGTCTGCACGTACATCGAATCGCACGTGATGGTGCTATCAATTAAGTAGCTATTGACGCTTGATGGGAAAGCGGTAGCAGCCTATTTTTCTTGAAATGCCTGCACACCCAGCTGCGCCATCAGCTCCATCGCCCCTGCCGGGGCCCGCTCTTTTGCGCCGTTGATGAAGTACACGAACACGTCGCGCGGCCGCCCGCCGCCCGTCCACGCGCGCACGCCATCCGCCCACTGCGCAATCGCCTCGGGCGTGTAGCCGGTCGGCACATCGGCCTGGCTGCGCATCAGCCGCAGGTAGGCGAAGTCGGCCTCGGCATCGGCGATGGCCGGGAATTTTTCGGAATCGGTGTGCACCGGCACGCAGCCATACCGGCGGGCCAGCGCGATGAAGGCCGGGGTGGCAAAGCTCTCGTGCCGCACGTCGAGCACGTGGCGCAGGCTGCGGCCATCGACCTGCTGGGGCAGCAGCGCGAGGAAGGCCTCGAAGTCCCCCGGCTCGAACGCCTTGGTGGGCATGAACTGCCAGACGATGGGCCCGAGCTTGTCTTTCAGTTCGGAGATGCCGCTCTCCACAAACCGCGTGATCGAATCGCCCGCCTCCGCCAGCACGCGGCGGTTGGTTGCAAAGCGGTTGGCCTTGAGCGAGAACATGAAGCCCTCGGGCGTCTCGCCATGCCACTTGGCGAACGTCGGCGGCTTGAAGGTGCTGTAGTAGGTGCCGTTGACCTCGATGGCGGTGAGCTGGCGGCTGGCGTACTGCAGCTCTTTGCTGTGCACCAGGCCCGCGGGGTAGAAGTTGTCGCGCCAGGGCTCGAAGGTCCAGCCGCCGATGCCGATGCGGATCTGCGGGCCGCTGCTGCTGTTGCTGTTGGCACTGCCTGCGTTGGTGGTAGTGCTGCTGGTGCTGGTGCTGTCCACGGCGTTCCCCCTGGTGAGTCCACGGAACAGGCACTGTAGCAGCGGCCTGGGTCTTGGCGTGAGCGTGGGGCGGGTGCGCGCGGTGGGGCGGCGCACCTGCACACGCGCTTCGAACTTTTAGGAACCTGCCGCGCGCTACGGCTGCTGCCCAGGCAGCTCGACCCGCGCTTCCAGCCCCGGCCCCTCGGCGCGCGGCCCGAGCACCAGGCGGCCGCCCAGCGCCTTGGCGAGCTCGTTCGCAATCGCCAGGCCCAGCCCCGTACCGCCGGTGCCGCGGTTGCGCGAGTCTTCCAGCCGCACGTAGGGCTGCAGCACGGCGGCCAGGTCGGCCTGCGCAATGCCGGGGCCCCGGTCCAGCACGCGCAGCAGCCACGGGCCTTGCGCCTGTGCCTCCAGGCTCAGCTCGGCCGCGCCTGCAAACTTGATCGCGTTGTCCACCAGGTTGCACACCAGCCGGCGCAGCGCCTGTGGGCGCGTATCGCAGGTGCCCGGGTCTGCGTGCAGCAGCGTCACGGGCAGGCCCGCATCGGCGTAGTCGAACGCAATGCTCTGCAGCAGCGCGCGCAGGTCCACGCGCTGCAGCGGCTCTTGCACGGCCTGGGACGAGCGCGCGTAGGCAATGCCCTCTTCCACCAGCGACTGCATCTCGGCCAGGTCCGCGTGCAGCTTGCCCTGCAGCGCGGTGTCGTCCAGCAGGTCGGCGCGCAGGCGCAGGCGGGTGATGGGCGTTTGCAGGTCGTGCGAGACGGCGGCGAGGATGCGCATGCGCTCCTCCAGGTGCGCCTGGATGCGCTGCTGCATGTGGTTGAAAGCCTGGGCGGCGCGCTGCACCTCGCGCGGGCCGTCTTCGGCCAGGGGCACGGCGGGGCGGTCGGCGCCCAGCGCATCGGCTGCGTCGGCCAGCGTGCGCAGGGGCCGCGTGGCCGCGCGCACGGCCCAGGCGCACAGGCCCACCAGCAGCGCCAGTTGCAGCGCCAGCGCGCCCAGCACCCAGGGCGAGACCTGCAGCCGGGGCTCGTCCATGTCCACGGCCAGCGGCGTGCCGTCGGCCAGCTGCAGCTGCAGGCGCAACTCGGTACCGGGCACGTGGGGGTCGATCACGCGCACCGTGCGGCCCGGCGGCAGCGTGGCGCCCACCGCGCCCGCAACCAGGCGGGCCATGTCAGACCGGTCCTCGGGTGTGTCCAGCGGCGCGGTCAGCACAAACCGGTAGTTGCGACGCGCCAGCCGGTCTACCCACTGCGCGCGCTCTGCGGCGGGCAGGCGGTCCAGCATGGCCACGGAGCTGGCTACATCGCTCGCCAGGTACGACACCATCGAGCGCCGCATCGTCATGCCGCGCTCGGTGATCGCCAGCACAAACGTCAGCGCGTGCGCCAGCGCCAGACCGAGCGCCAGCACCAGCAGGATGCGCCCGAACAGCGAGCGGGGCCACCAGCGCAGCATCATGCGGCGGCCCCTCCCCGCGCTGGCGTGGGCGTCTGCACCGCAGTGGGCAACACGTCGGCACAGAACACATAGCCCTCGTTGCGCACCGTCTTGATGTAGCGCGAGCCGCGTGCGCCATCGCCCAGCCGCTGGCGCACGCGGCTGACCAGCAGGTCGATGGAGCGGTCGAACACGTCGGCGTCGCGCCCCTGCGTGAGCTGCAACAGCTGGTCGCGCGTGAGAATGCGCTGCGGGTGGTCCAGCAGCACGCGCAGCAGCCGGTATTCGGCGCCCGACAGCGCCACCACCGCGCCGGTGGCATCGAGCAAGTGGCGCGCCGTGGTGTCCAGCCGCCAGTCGCCGAATGCGAGATGGCGCGCGGGCTCGGCCACCGCCAGGTTGGGCGGGAGCATGCGCGTGCGCCGCAGCACCGCGTGGATGCGCGCCAGCAGCTCGCGCGCGGCAAAGGGTTTGGTCAGGTAGTCGTCCGCGCCCAGCTCCAGGCCCAGGATGCGGTCCGCCTCGTCGCTGCGCGCGGTGAGCATGATGATGGGCAGTGGCGGCGCGCCGGGGCTGCGCAGCTCGCGGCACAGCGTGATGCCGTCGGTGCCGGGCAGCATCAGGTCCAGCACCAAGAGGTCGATGCGCTGCGTGGCCAGCACCTCGCGCATCTGCCGGCCGTCGGCCGCCACGCTCACCTGCAGGCCCTGGCGCTGCAGGTACTCGGCCGCCAGCTCGCGGATGCCCGCGTCGTCATCGACGATCAGGATGTGGTCTTCGGTGGGAGTGCTCATGGGTGGTGATTCTCCGGGGTTTGCCCTGGGTGTGGCAGCGGCGCGGCGGGCCGTATGTATCTGAACTTGTCGGGCGGCGCTGCGGATACGCACGCATACCAAAAGGCCTTGCCAGGAAATATCACCGATACGTCCGCTCGCTTCAATGCAGTCTTCCTGAACTTCACGAGGACCTTGCCATGAAGATGAATCCCTGGATAGCCACGACCGGGCTGCTGGCGCTGTGCCTGGCCCAATCCGCAGGCGCCCAGCAATCCCTGGCCGCCACGCCTGCCAAGGCCCCGCTGGGCCGCTGGATCACCGAAAGCGGCAACCTGGAGGTGGACATTGCGCCCTGCGCCGGCGAGACCCTGTGTGGCAAGGTGGTGCGTGTGCTGGCCAACCGCTCCATGAGCGCCCCGGGCGCTGACATGGCAGCGGCCGACGCGCGGCCTGCGCTGGGCATGACCCTGCTGTCGGGCCTGCGCCCCAGCGGCGACGGCAGCACCGAATACCAGGGCGAGATCTACAACCGCGAGAACGCCAAGACCTACCGCGCCACCCTCACCCCCGCCGAGCCGGATCAGCTGCTGGTGCGCGCCTACGTGGGCATTCCGCTGTTCGGCAAGACGCAGGTGTGGCGCCGCCCTGCCATCGACCAGGGGGCGCCACAATGACCACAACCTCGCCCTGGCTGGCCGTGGCCGCCGGCATGCTCACCGTGGGCGCGCCCTGCGTGTTGCCCATGCTACCGGTGGTGCTGGGCGCATCGGTAGCGGGTGGCACGGCGCAGCGCACGCGCCCGCTGTTCATCGCACTGGGCTTTGCGCTCTCGTTCGTCGCAGTGGCGCTGCTGTTCAGCAGCTTCACGCAGGTGCTGGGGGTCTCGCCCGAGGGCTTGCGCCGGTTCGCTGCCGTGATGTTGCTGGTGTTTGGCGTGCTCACCGTGTGGCCCCGGCCCTTCCAGTGGCTGAGCCAACACGCGGGTGGCGTGCTCCGCCGCGTGGCCAGCCTGGGGCTGGGTTCATCGGGCGGCAACTGGGGCGGGCTGCTGCTGGGCCTGAGCCTGGGCGCGGTGTGGACGCCCTGCGCCGGGCCGGTGCTGGCCTCCATCCTCACCCTCATCGCCACCGAGCCGCCCGGCGTGGGCACCGTCGTGCTGTTGCTGGCGTATTCCACCGGCGCCGCGCTGCCCATGCTGGCCATCGCCTACGGGGGCCAGGCTGCGGCCAGCCATGTGCGCCGCATCTCGCGCCATGCGCACCGTGTGCAGCAGGCCTTTGGCGTGGTGGTCATTGCCGTGGCGCTGGCCATGCTGCTGGAGGTGGATGGGCAGGTCACCGCGTGGCTGTCGCAGTTCTATCCATCGGGTTCAGGCGGGCTGTGAGCGGCCCGCAGCAAGGAGTTTTCACCATGACATCGCACCCTTCTTCACCCATCTCATTTCAGCGCCGCACATTCTTGGCGTCTGCAGCCTCCGTGGCCGCTGCCGTGGCAGCGCCCACCCTCACCCACGCTGCAGGGCCCGCCATCCAGGCGGCGACGCTGCCCGACTTTGGCCCCGCGCCCGAGTTCACCGGCATCGAGCGCTGGCTCAACTCCGAGCCGCTGACCCTGGCCCAGCTGCGCGGCCGCGTGGTGCTGGTGGATTTCTGGACGTACGCCTGCATCAACTGCATCCGCACCCTGCCCCACGTGAACCGATGGGCCGAGCTGTACACGCCCCAGGGACTCACGGTGGTGGGCGTGCACACGCCGGAGTTTCCGTTCGAGCGCACCACCAGCAATGTCGAGGTGGCCATGCGCCGCCACGGCGTGAAGCACCCCGTGGCGCAGGACAACCGCTACGGCACCTGGAAGGCCTACAGCAACCAGTACTGGCCTGCCGCGTACCTCATCGATGCGCAGGGCCGCATTCGCTACAAGCATTTCGGGGAGGGCGAATACGAGCGCACCGAAGCCGTGATCCGCGCGTTGCTGGCGGCGCGGGGATAGACCCACTGAATCAATCGTTTCCCCCATTTTTCCATCGTTTTCCCGCCCTTTCCCTACTCACCCTTGCAGGACTTTTGCACCATGCCGTACCCCCGCCTTCAATTTGCCCTGGTCACGCTCGCCGCGGCCGCTGCCGCCCTCTGCATGGCCGCCTCCAGCCATGCCCAGGCGCTGCAACTGCCACCACCCGACGCCACCCACCCCGCCACGCTGCAGCTGATGCAGGGCTTTCCGCCACCGCCCGACAAGGTCGTGCGCCTGGCCAACATCCTCAAATACCCCAATGTGCGCTGGGCCGCGCACCACCTGCGCGAGCTGGGCCCTACGGCCGCCGTGTGGCGCGGCGCAGGCGCGCCCAGCGCGTTGACGGCCGCAGCCCGCACGCTGGGCGACGCGCTGCCCGTGCCCGATGGCAAGGGCGGCACCACCACGCTGGCTGACTGGCAGAAGGCCACCTACACCGACGGCCTGCTGGTGCTGCACCGGGGCCGTGTCGTGTACGAGCGCCACCACATCGGCATGCAGCCGCACCAGCCGCATGTGTTGTGGTCCATGAGCAAATCGCTCACCGGCCTGCTGGCCACCGAACTCATCCAGGAAGGCGTGATCGACCCGAAAGCGTTGATCCCCCGCTACCTGCCCGAGCTCGCCACCAGCGCCTGGGCCGATGCCACCGTGCAGCAGACGCTGGACATGACCACCGCCGTGCAGTACGCCGAGAATTTTGCCGACCCCGCGTCCGGCGTCTTCCAGTACCTGGCCGCCGCAGGCCTGCAGCCCGCGCCGCCCGGCAGCAACGCCGCCAAAAGCATGGCCGAGTTCTTGCCCACGCTGAAGAAAGACGGCGAGCACGGCACCGCGTTCGCGTACAAGTCGGTGGACACGGAAGTGCTGGGCTGGCTGTTGCAGCGCGTGACGGGAAAGAGCTACGCCACGCTGCTGTCCGAACGTATCTGGTCGCGGCTGGGAGCGCAGGAGGATGCGTATGTGTTTGCCGACGCCAACGGCGGCCAGTCCACCAGCGTGGGCGTGAACGCCACGCTGCGCGACCTGGGCCGCCTCGGCGAAATGCTGCGTGCCAACGGCCGGTTTAACGGGCAGCAGATCATTTCGCCCGCCACCATCGCCGAGCTGCGCAAGGGGGCGGATCCAACCCAGTTCAGCAAGGCTCCCGGTACCGCCATGCGCGCGGGCTATTCGTACCACAACCAGTGGTGGGTGCCCCACGATGCTGACGGCACCTACGAGGCCAAGGGCCTGATGGGTCAGCACATCCACATCAACCCGGCGGCAGAGCTGGTGGTGGTGAAGCTGTCCACACACCCGGTGCCCAACACGGCCTTCACGCATGCGGTGGACCGGCAGGCGTTTTCCGCGTTGGCCGCAGCGGTGCGGGCGCGCTGAGCGGCGAAGAAAGATGGCATCGAGGTGTGCCCGGTGCCAGTGCATGCCCCGTTAGTTACTTCACCAGCGTGGCGGTCAGCTTGATCTCTGGCACCGAGGCCAGTGCCTTCGACAGCGGGCAATTGGCCTTGGCATCTGCCGCCAGTTTCTGGAACGCGGCATCGTCCATGCCAGGCACCTTGGCCGTGAGCGTGAGGGCGATGCGGTCAATCACAAAACCGTCACCTTCCTTGCTGAGCCGCACGCTGGCCGTGGTGTCGATGGTCTCGGTGGCGATGCCAGCCTTCTCAGCGGCAAAGGAAAATGCCATGGTGAAACAGGCGGCGTGTGCCGCGCCCACGATCTCTTCGGGATTGGTGCCCTTGCGGTCATCGCCAAAGCGGCTGGCAAAGCCGTAGGGGTACTTGTCCAGCGCGCCGGTCTCGGTGCTGATCTGGCCCTGGCCGGCCTTGCCGGCACCTTCCCAGTGAACGCTGGCTTTCTTTTCAGGCATGGTGTGCTCCTTGTGGTGGTGAATGGGGTGAACCTCCGATGTCACCACGCCCCGCCGCTCGGGCATGTGGGACACCATCGCGTTGCGATGTCCATCCTGTCAATTTTTGTGGCAGCGCAAAGGCATGCGCAGTAGCGTTACACGTCTTCAACGATGGGCTGGGTCCGCACCATGCGGATCGCACCAAACGGACACCGCACCGCGCACAAGGCGCACCCCGTGCAGGCCGCCGCGTCGTGCAGCTGAGACCGTTTGGGCCCCCAGGCTTCTGGGCCTTGCACCTGCAGCGACAACACATGCGGTGCACACACTGCCACACACCAGCCGCAGCCTGTGCAGCGGTTGGTGTCGATGGCGGGCAACGCTTTGCGGGGGGCGTTCATGGGCAGGGTTGAAGGGCGCAGCAGCGGAGTGGAACTAGGAGCCAGGCGACCACGAGAGCATTGCAGCTTAGCGCGCGCAGCACCGTTGGTCGAGCGCTGCCGTGGTGGGCGGGCTGCAATCTGCACCCAAGGCGGGTCGCTGGCGATACAGTGCGTCCATGTCCCCAAGCAGCAGCAACACCACTTCCACCACCACCCGGCACCTTCTCATCCGTGGCCACGTGCAGGGTGTGAGCTACCGCTGGTCCATGGTGCAGGCGGCCCAGCAGCGCGGCCTGCAAGGCTGGGTGCGCAACCGCCGCGACGGCAGCGTGGAGGCCCTGGCCACCGGCCCCGCCGAAGCTGTGCAATCCCTCATCGACTGGGCCCACCAGGGGCCGCCGCATGCGCGGGTGGATGGGGTGGAGGTGGGCAGTTTGGCAGAGCCTGCGGAGCTTTTGGCAGGCTTTGTTCAGCGGGAGACGGTCTAGTCTTGAAGTGGAGGCGCTGGTCGGGGCGCCTCTGCCGCGCTCAGCCCCTGCGCTGCAAATCCCGAGCCCCATAGGCGCAGTACCCAGGCTTGGGGCTCTTCTTCTGTGGGTGCAGCCGGCAAGTCTCGGGCCGCTTGTCGTACACCGTGCACAGCCGCGTTTTCGGGTCGAGAAAATTGCAGTCCCCACTGGCCCGCCGCGCCATCGTGAAGATCGCGTTCTTGTGGTTGAAGTGGTCGATCAGCCGCGCTTTCTGCAGCCGCTTGGCAATGTGCCGGGGCTCTTCATGCTCGGCCTCGAACGGGTCCACCAGCTCCAGCCGCACCAGGTCCGAAAGCTGCGCCTCCAGAGGCATCGTGCAGCAGTTGGCCGCGCAGTTGTCGCACAGGCCTGCGCGGTAGCGGGTCCAGGTGTCGAGGCGGTCGACGTCAACGATGGAGATAGGGGATTTCATGGGAGTTGGATGGTAGCAATCTCCAACCCGTCGCCGTGCGCAGTAGTCTCGTCTGCTAAAAGGGCAGTGTGTCGGGCACCCATTTGTCACCGATGACGCCCAGTGGCTCGCCCGAGTCTACTGGCGGCAGCCCCTGGTGGTCCGGTCCACCAAAGTTCAGGTTTTCCTACGTCATGCCCAAGCGACTCGTACTATTTCTGGCGCTCATTGCCACTTGCTTCAGCGCGGGGGCTACGGAACTGAGCCAGCTCGCCCGCAAAGACCTGCTCGACGCGGTGCGGCCGAAGGCGGCAACCCTGGCCGGCCAGCCCGTGCGGATCAAAGTAGACCGACTCAATGTGGACCGCAACTGGGCGGTGTTGGTGGGCAGCATCGTGGCTGCCTCAGGCAAGGGCATGGACTGGAGCCTGTCCGATGGTTGCCACCCTGATCTGGACAAGATGCTCTGGGTGGTCTTGCACAAATCCGGCGCCGTCTGGCGGGTGAAGCACATGGACATTTGCGCGTCGGAGCCACCGTATTGGTACATGGAACAGTACGGCGGCCTTGTCTGGCCGTGCGGCGTGTATGCGGGGCTGGAGGATGGGAGTGAAGGGGGTACGCTGGAGAGCCGGTGCAGGAAGCAGCAGACGCTCAGAAGGCGCTGATGAGGGGGCAGCCCCGTTTTTTCTGAGGTGCCGAACCAGGGAGATCGTCGCTGGCAGCAGCTAGCGTTGAAAACGCTTGTCAGCAGCCGCGCATATTGGCTAGCCAACGTGCCGGTGCCATGCCCACCTGCCCCTTGAAGCGCCGCGTCATGTGGCTCTGGTCGGCGAAGCCGCAGGCCGCCGCCACGTCGGCCGCCGCATGGCCCTGCCGCAGTGCCGCCTGGGCCTGGCGAATGCGCACCATGTTCAGGTAGGCATGTGGCGCCATGCCGTAGGTGGCCGTGAATGCACGGGTCAGGTGAGCGCGCGACAGGTCGGCCTGTGTGGCCAGGGCCTGCACCGTCACGTCATCGGCAAAGTGCGCGTGCAGGTACTCGCGCACCAGGGCCATGCGCTGTCGGCCTGCGTCCAGGCAGTCGCTTGTCCAGTGCGCTCTGGTCTCGCCATGGCGGCCCAGCAGCGCCACCAGGGCTGCGCTGGTGAGCTCCTCTCCGTGTAACGACTCCTGCCTTTCGGCCACCGCAGCCACCGCCCGCTGCAGCAATAGGGCACCTTGCGGATCGTGCACCACGGGCGCTTTGAAGTACCGCGCCGCATGGCTGGTACCGCCCGCACCAAAAGCCGCCCGGTCCGACACCAGGGCGTGCACCAGCGCGGCGTCCACATACAGGATCGAATAGCCAAACCCCGCATCCGTGCCCCGGCTGCCATCGTGCGGCTCATCGGGGTTGAACAGGATCACATCGCCTGCGAGGCTGGCGTGGCGCGCACCACGGCATGCAAAGGTCTGCACGCCCGAGCGCGTGATGCCTATGGAATAGGTCTCGTGGCTGTGCCGCTCGAACCGGTGCTGCGTGAAATGCGCATTGAGCAGCGTGACGCCCCCCGAGGCCAGCGGCCGCATCTCTGCCCAGTCGCGCTGGGTGCTGCCGCCACTGCCTGGCGGCGCGGGCGATGAAGAAGAGGAGGAGGGTGCGGCGGAATTGTCGTTCCCGGCGTGCATGCAACAAATGTACAAGACCGCCCCGTGCCGGGCGGCGACACTGCAGACAACCCGCCCACCGGCGTGGCCATGCAAGCCAACCCAGACCCAACCCGCCATGCCCGATACCGCCAACGCCCCTCCTACAACCGCAGTCCACCCTGTGGACTTGGCCCACAAGCTCACCCAGTTCACGGACCACTGGGCCCCGCGCACCGTGGCCGAATTCAACGGCCACGACATCATGGTCGCCAAGATTCAGGGTGAGTACCAGTGGCACAGGCACCCCGATACGGATGACTTTTTTCTGGTGCTGAAAGGCACCGTAGAGATTGATCTCCCCGGTGGTGCCATGGTCACCTTGCACGCTGGCCAGCTATTCGTGGTGCCCAAAGGTGTGGAGCACCGTCCGCGCGCGAGTGCAGAGGCGCATATTCTGCTGATCGAATCGACGGGCACGCCGAACAGCGGAGACGCAGCCACAGCCGCGCCGCGCAGGGTACTGTGAAAAGGCTGTAGAGCCGATCGCTTCGACAATGCGGATGTCGAAGTCCGTGCTAGTGTTTCTCTCCAGCTGCTACTTCACTTTCGGCCGCAGTGGCAGCATATACCGGCCCTCGCGCGCCTGCAGGAGGTTCAGCACATCGGTGAACAGATACCTTGCGTTCGATGACCAACCTTGTTCACGACCAGCGCTGCTACAAAGCTGTTGGTCGAATGGAATGGATTCCGGTCGCGCTGTTGTGCAAATTTTTGAAGGCGGGGTGCCAGTTACTGGCGTGGTGCAGTGTCTTAAGACACGCTGAGTCGCCTATCTCCGCGTTAGCGGCAGTTCTCCGCCACCCCACGCTGCGCCGCCGCCATCTCCGCTTGCCGCTTGTTGTCATCCAGGTACTGCCGTTCGCCCTTGTTGTCGTACTGGAACACTGGGCGCTGGGCCTTGAGAGCACCCAGGTTGCTGCGTGCAGAGTTGCATTGCACGGATCGACTGTAGGCATCGGCCTGCTGACGTGCCTGCTGGGCATCGGCGGTTTGTGTTCCGGTGCCTGTCGTGCCCGTGTAGGGTGACCGTTGGCGCAGTGGCTGCTGCGCGCCGGGCGCGCGGGGCGGCGGGGCGTCGCTGGATGGCGGCGTGACCTTGATGTTTACGCTGCCCCCGGTGCCGCCGCTCATGTGGCAGGGCTGGTCCTGGAAGGCGGTTTTGCCGTCAGGCTGTGTGCATTTGTACGTTTGGGCCCAGGCCGACGATGCGGGGGCTGCCAGCGCCGTAAGCGTTGCTGCGGCAACAGCGGTGGTGGTGGTCACATTCCATTTCAGCAGCGACATGGCGGCTCAGCTCCGAAGGTGTATGCATAAACTGGTGCGGCGGGCGCCAGTCTGCAACGGGCGGGTGGTTGGGGTGCGAGCCGCCAACCCGCCTCGATTCGACTCAATTCAAATTACACGTCAATATTGCCCGCCCGCAGGGCATTCGTTTCAATGAAGTCCCGGCGCGGCTCCACCTCATCGCCCATCAGCATGGTGAACACACGGTCAGCCTCGATCGCATCGTCGATCTGCACGCGCAGCAGGCGGCGCACGTTGGGGTCCATGGTGGTTTCCCACAGCTGCTCGGGATTCATCTCGCCCAGGCCCTTGTAGCGCTGGCGGCTGGTGGTGCGTTCGGCTTCGGTGATGAGCCACTTCATGGCCTGGCGGAAGTCGCCCACTTTTTCTTCCTTCTGCTTCTCGCCCTCGCCGCGCAGGGCCTTGGCGCCTTCGGCCAGCAGGCCACGGAAAGTCTCGGCGGCTTCGGCCAGGGCGGCGTAGTCGGCGCCGTGCACGAAGTCTTGCGTGATGACGCTGCTCTTGATGTTGCCGTGGTGGCGGCGGCTGATGCGCAGCAGGGGCTTGTCGGTGCGCACGTCGAATTCGCCGGCCACTTCTGCGGGGGCGCCGGTGGTGTTCAGTTCGCGCAGCTTGGCCTGCAGGGCCACGGCGCTGGCTTCGGCGTCGGCCACGGTGTCGAGCTTGAGGCTCACGCCGTCGGCAATGGCGCGCAGCGCTTCGGCGTCCATGAAGTTGCCCAGGCGGGCGATGACGCTTTCAGCGATCTGGTGCTTGCGCGCCAGTTCGGCCAGGGTGTCGCCGGTCAGCGTTTGCGGATTGGCGCCGCCGGTGGTCACGCTGGCATGGTTTAGCGCAATGCGCAGCAGGAAACCATCGAGCGCGGGGGCGTCCTTCAGGTACAGCTCTTCCTTGCCGGCCTTCACCTTGTACAGCGGCGGCTGGGCAATGTAGATGTGGCCGCGCTCGACCAGCTCGGGCATCTGGCGGTAGAAGAAGGTCAGCAGCAGGGTGCGGATGTGGGCGCCGTCGACGTCGGCGTCGGTCATGATGATGATGCGGTGGTAGCGCAGCTTGGCCACGTCGAAGTCATCGCCACCCGTCGTGCCACCGGCCTTGCCGATGCCGGTGCCCAGGGCCGTGATCAGCGTGAGGATTTCGTTGCTGGTCAGCAGCTTTTCGTAGCGGGCCTTTTCCACGTTCAGGATCTTGCCGCGCAGGGGCAGGATGGCCTGGAATTTGCGGTCGCGGCCTTGCTTGGCAGAACCACCGGCGGAGTCGCCCTCGACGATGTAGATCTCGCACAGCGCCGGGTCTTTTTCCTGGCAGTCGGCCAGTTTGCCGGGCAGGCCCATGCCGTCGAGCACGCCCTTGCGGCGGGTCATTTCGCGGGCCTTGCGGGCGGCTTCGCGGGCGCGGGCAGCTTCCACGATCTTGCCGCAGATGATCTTGGCGTCGGCCGGGCGCTCCTGCAGGTAGTCGGTGAGCAGCTTGCCCACGATGTCTTCCACGGGGGCGCGCACTTCGCTGGACACCAGCTTGTCCTTGGTCTGGCTGCTGAACTTGGGCTCGGGCACCTTCACGCTTAGCACGCAGCACAGGCCTTCGCGCATGTCGTCGCCGGTGACTTCGACCTTGGCCTTCTTGGCGAACTCGTTTTCTTCGATGTACTTGTTGATGACGCGCGTCATCGCGGCGCGCAGGCCGGTCAGGTGGGTGCCGCCGTCACGCTGGGGAATGTTGTTGGTGAAGCAGAGGACTTGCTCGCTGTACGCGCTGTTCCACTGCATGGCCACTTCCACGCCGATGTGGGTGCCAGGGATGCCGCCATACGTCTCGGCCGGGCGCTCGCCGGCCGCGTAGAACGAGGTGGGGTGCAACACCGTCTTGCCCTTGTTGATGAACTCCACAAAGCCACGCACGCCGCCAGCGCCCGAGAAGTCGTCTTCCTTGCCGCTGCGCTCGTCCTTCAGGCGAATGCGCACGCCGTTGTTCAGGAACGAGAGTTCGCGCAGGCGCTTGGCCAGGATCTCGTAGTGGAACTCGTTGTTCTCTTTGAAGATCTCGGTGTCGGGCAAGAAGTGCACTTCGGTGCCGCGCTTGTCGGTGTCGTCCAGCACCTGCATGGGCGACACTTCCACGCCGTCCACCGTCTGCACGATGCGGTTCTGCACGAAGCCCTTGCTGAACTCCAGCGCGTGCACCTTGCCTTCGCGGCGCACGGTCAGGCGCAGCATCTTGCTGAGCGCGTTCACGCAGCTCACGCCCACGCCGTGCAGGCCGCCCGACACCTTGTAGCTGTTCTGGTTGAACTTGCCACCTGCGTGCAGTTCGGTCAGCGCGATTTCGGCCGCCGAGCGCTTGGGCTCGTGCTTGTCGTCCATCTTCACGCCGGTCGGAATGCCCCGGCCGTTGTCCGTCACGCTGATGGAGTTGTCGCTGTGGATGGTGACGACGATGTCGTCGCAGTGGCCGGCCAGGGCTTCGTCGATGGAGTTGTCCACCACTTCGAACACCAGGTGGTGAAGGCCGGTGCCGTCGCTGGTATCGCCGATGTACATGCCGGGGCGCTTGCGCACGGCCTCCAGGCCTTCGAGGATGGTGATGGCGCCTTCGCCGTAGCTTTCGCTGGCCCCTGCCTGGTTGGTGTCGATCTTGGCGAGGGTGGGCTCAACATGGCCGGAGACGCCGGTGTCTTCGGGCTCGGAGGGGATGTTGTCAACGGTCATGGTGGGCCTTGGGATCCGTGGAAACCGGGGTTTCCAATGTGTCAATAGGGGGCAAATTGGGCTCTAGCGCTTATTCAATAAGCGCCAGTAGCTATCAATACAGTAGTAGCCGTGGTCAGGCAGTGCCATGGGACGGCGAGGCGTCTCAAATGCGCATTGGCATGACGACGTACTTGAAGCTTTCGTTCTCGGGGATGGTGAGCAGCGCGGAGCTGTTGCCGTCCGAGAGCTCCACCTTCACCATGTCCTGGCCCATGTTGGCCAGGGCGTCGATGAGGTAGGTCACGTTGAAGCCGATCTCGATGGTGTCGCCACCGTAGTCGATGTCGAGCTCGTCCACGGCCTCTTCCTGCTCGGCGTTGTTGGACGCGACGCGCAGGGTGCCGGGTTCCAGGTTCAGGCGCACACCCTTGAACTTGTCGCTGGTCATGATGGCCGTGCGCTGCAGGCTGGCCAGCAGCGGGGCACGGCCCAGGGTGATGCTGTTCTTGTGGTTCTTGGGGATGACGCGGTTGTAGTCGGGGAACTTGCCCTCGACCAGCTTGGTCACGAACTCCATGCCGCCAAAGGTGAACTTGGCCTGGTTGTTGGCGAACTGCATCTCGATGTGGGGCTGGTTCTCGCCACCCGCGTCACTCAGCAGGCGCTGCAACTCGATCACGGTCTTGCGTGGCAGGATGACTTCCTGCTTGGGCACTTCCACGTCGAGCGTGGCGCTGGCAAACGCCAGGCGGTGGCCGTCGGTGGCAACGAGGCTCAGTGTCTTGCCTTCGGCCACAAACAGGATGCCGTTGAGGTAGTAGCGGATGTCCTGCACCGCCATCGCAAACGACACCTGGCCCAGCAGGTCCTTGAGGGTCTTTTGTGGCACGGCGAACACGGGGCCAAAGGCGGCGGATTCCTGCACCAGCGGGAAGTCCTCGGCCGGCAGGCTTTGCAGCGTGAAGCGGCTCTTGCCGCCCTTGAGGATGAGCTTGGATTGGGCCGATTCGAGGCTGACCGTCTGGTCGCCGGGCATGGTGCGCAGAATGTCGATGAGCTTGCGGGCACCCACGGTAGTGGTGAAGTCGCCCGTGTCGCCACCCAGCTCTGCGGTGGTGCGGATCTGGATTTCGAGGTCGCTGGTCGTCAGCTGCAGGGCATTGCCTGTCTTGCGGATCAGCACATTGGCCAGGATGGGCAGCGTGTGGCGGCGCTCCACGATGCCAGCCACGGACTGCAGAACCGCGAGAACCTTGTCTTGTGTTGCCTTCAGGACGATCATGTCATCAACCTCTTGTGGTTTTTTGGAACGGTGCGTGGACAGCGGCACAGATCATGCCTCCCCCTGCTGCACAACCCGTCATTTTGCCCCTTAACGGAGCCTTTTCTCTGGGGGGCCTCGATCACGCCTTTTTAGCCTTTCAGCGTCTGCTCCAGCACGTGCAATTGCTGGTTCAGTTCGGTCAACTGCTGACGCTCGCCCGAAATCTTGCGCACAGCGTGCAAAACCGTGGTGTGGTCGCGCCCGCCAAACAATTCTCCGATCTCCGGAAGACTCTTTTGCGTCAGCTCCTTGGCCAGGTACATCGCAATCTGGCGGGGCCGGGCAATGCTGGCCGGGCGCTTCTTGCTGTACATGTCGGCGACCTTGATCTTGTAATAGTCGGCCACCGTCTTCTGGATGTTTTCCACACTGATCTGCCGGTTCTGGATCGATAGCAGGTCGCGCAGCGCCTCGCGGGCCAGCTGGATGGAGATCTCCTTCTGGTTGAAGCGCGAGTACGCCAGGATCTTGCGCAGTGCGCCTTCAAGCTCGCGCACGTTGGAGCGCACATTCTTGGCGACGAAGAAGGCGACTTCCTCGGGCATCTCGGTGCCTTCGACGCGGGCCTTGTTGATCAGAATGGCCACGCGCATTTCGAGCTCGGGCGGCTCGATGGCGACCGTGAGGCCCGAGTCGAAGCGCGACACCAGCCGCTCGTGGATGTTGGCCAGACCCTTGGGGTAGGTGTCCGAGGTCATCACGATGTGCGATTTCTTGGCCAGCAGGGCCTCGAACGCGTTGAAGAATTCCTCCTGCGTGCGGTCCTTGTTGGCGAAGAACTGCACGTCATCGATCAGCAGCAGATCGAGCGAGTGGTAGCGCTCCTTGAATTCATCGAACGTGCGCCGCTGGTACGCCTTAACCACATCCGACACGAACTGCTCGGCATGGATGTAGAGAACTTTGGCGTCGGGCTTGTCCTGCAGCAGGCGGTTACCCACAGCGTGCACCAGGTGGGTCTTGCCCAGGCCCACGCCCCCGTAGATGAACAGCGGGTTGTACAGGTGGCCCGGCATGCCGGCCACGTGCATGGCCGCCGAGCGCGCCATGCGGTTGGCCGTGCCTTCCACCAGGGTCTCGAACGTGAGGGCGGCGTTGAGCCGGTTGCGGAACGCGCCAGCGGACGCATCGTCGCTGCTGGGGGACTGCGATTCGGACGGCGCAGAGGTGTTGGTGGGCTCCGGTGCTGCAGGGCGAACGTAAGTACGGGCAACGGATTCACGCTGAGCGAGCGCTAACTCCAGGGTAACGGGTTGGCCATACAGGCCCTCCAACAGCGAGGCAATGCGGCCCGCATACTGCGCCCGGATCCAGTCCAGCTTGAAGCGGTTGCCTACGAGCAGGGTAACCTTGGAGAAATCTTCCGCCACCTGGGCGATCAGGGGCTTGATCCAGGTGTTGAACTGCTGTTCGGGCAGGTCTTGCGCCAGTTGCTCTACGCAGGCTTGCCACAGGCCCTGGCCGGCATCTGCGCCGGGTGAATGTTGGGGGCTGTGGGAGGGTTCCTCGGTCATTTCAGGGGAATTCTTGTTGTGGATAGGAGGAACGGGGCTGGGCGGCGGATTGTAGCTTGTCAAGGAGTTATCCACAATTTGCGCGGTGTGCTCCGTCGCGTGTTTTCCGGGGTTGGATCATGGGGCCATCGGTGTGCGAGCCGGGCGGTTGCAGGGTTGCGCCATGGGGGCTTCGGCCGTGCTGGAAGGCCGTGACGGAGCCGTTCACAAAGGCCCGCCAGCCGAAAGGCATTGCCAGCAGCTGCCAAGCCTGCGATAATTTTGGGTTTCCCTGAATGTGTTCAGGGTGATTTGACCCGGCGCGCCGTTATTTCTGCCCCGTGGGTCTGCCGCCAAGGCGCTGTTTTATATGGCGTGGCTGTGCAGATTGCAGGGGGTTCAAGAGCAGCAGTCCGGAACTGAACCTCAAGGAATAGCACCATGAAACGTACTTACCAGCCCTCCAAGACGCGCCGCGCGCGCACCCACGGTTTCCTCGTCCGCATGAAGACCCGCGGCGGCCGTGCCGTTATCAACGCACGCCGCGCCAAGGGCCGCAAGCGCCTGGCCGTCTAAGGCCGTTACGGTCTACAGCCTGCTCCCCGGTTTGAACCGTCAGGGTCGAAACGGGGTGCTTGCATGCAACGGCTGAAAACCCGTCCGCAGTTCCAGGCAGCCATGGCAGGGGGCACTGTCTCCCGCACAGCGCATTTTGCGTTGCACCGTCTGGTTCTGGACACTGGCGGCAGCACGCCTGCCGGACAAGCCAATGCACCTACAGGGCCCGGTTCCTTGCCATCAACGCAAGGGCCGCAGGCCCTGTTTGCCGTGCAGGGCGTTTGGCTGGGTGCCATGGTGCCCAAGCGCTGGGCGCGCCGCGCCGTGACGCGCAATACCATCAAGCGGCAGATCTACACGGTGGGCGCCACGTTTGAAGCGCGGCTTCCCCAGGCGGCCCATGTGGTGCGCCTGCGCACGGCGTTTGACCGCAAGCAGTTCGTGAGCGCCACGTCCGACCAGCTCAAGCAGGCGGTGCGTGCAGAGCTTCTGCAGCTGTTTGGTTATGCCGCCCGGCGTTCGGGTGGTGCAGTCTCTGCCCCCGTTTCACCGTTGGCGGCAGAGGCGGTTGCACCATGATGCAGCGCTTGTTGATCGGTGTGGTCAAGGGCTATCGGCTGTTTCTCAGCCCCTGGCTGGGTTCGGCCTGCCGGTTCGAGCCCACCTGTTCGGTCTATTCGCTGCAGGCGCTGGAACAGCATGGCGCTGCGGCAGGCAGCTATCTCACGGTGCGCAGGCTGGTACGCTGCCACCCCTGGTGTGACGGGGGCCATGACCCGGTCCCGCAACAATTGCCGCGCAGCATGCGGCTTTTCTCGCGGTTTTCCCATTCCACCAACCAACCATCCTCACCAAAGAAGTCTTCATGAACGACATTCGCCGCACCATCCTGTGGGTGATTTTTGGCTTTTCCATGGTTCTGCTGTGGGACAAGTGGCAGCTGCACAACGGCAACAAGGCCACCTTTTTCCCCTCCACGCCTGCCGTGACGGCGCCCGCCGCTGCCGGTGCTGCGTCCAGCGCGACCGGGGCCGCCAGCGTGCCCGCCACGAGTGCGCCCGTGGCCGCTGCGGCGTCGGGTGCCTCGGCCGTGCCCGGCCAGCCCGCTGCGGCGGCAGCGCCCGCCACCCGCGAGCGCGTGGAGGTCAAGACCGACCTGTACCGCCTGGTGTTTGACAGCGAGGGCGGCTCGCTCACGCATGCCGAACTGCTCAAGCACGCCGACATGACCGACAAGGCCCGCAACTTCCTGCTGCTGGACGAGAGCGCGCAGCGCGTCTACGTGGCGCAGACGGGGCTGATCGGCGGGACCTTCCCCACCCACAAGACCGCGATGACCGTGGTGCCCGGCCCCCGCGAGCTCAAGGACGGCGAAGACGAAATCAGCATCCGCTTTGAATCGCCCGTGCAAGGTGGTGTGAAGCTGCTCAAGACCTGGACCATCAAGCGCGGCGCTTACGACATTGCCGTCAAGCACGAGGTTGTCAACGCCGGCAGCGCCGCCGTGTCGCCCCAGCTGTACCTGCAACTGGTGCGTGATGGCAACAAGCCGCCGGGTGAGTCGTCGTTCTATTCCACCTTCACGGGCCCGGCGGTCTACACCGACGCCAAGAAGTACCAGAAGATCGAGTTCAAGGACATCGAAAACGGCAAGGTCGATATCCCCAAGGATGCGCCCAATGGCTATGTGGCCATGGTGCAGCATTACTTTGCCACGGCCTGGTTGCTGGCCGATGGCGTGCAGCGTGAGCCTTTCACCCGCAAGGTCGACGCAAATCTGTACTCGGTGGGCATGCTCACCTCCCTGGGCGCGATCGAGCCAGGTGCGACCAAGACCCTGGACGCGCGCCTGTTTGCCGGCCCACAGGTCGAGACGATGATGGAGAAGTTGTACCCCGGCCTGGAACTGGTCAAGGACTACGGCTGGCTCACCATCCTGTCCAAGCCGCTTTACTGGCTGCTGGACCAGCTGCACAAGCTGTTGAACAACTGGGGCTGGTCCATCGTGGCGCTGGTGCTGCTGCTCAAGATCGCGTTCTACTGGCTCAACGCCAAGGCCTACGCCAGCATGGCCAAGATGAAGGCCATCAATCCCAAGATCATGGAGATGCGCGAGCGCCTGAAGGACAAGCCGCAGCAGATGCAGCAGGAGATGATGCGCATCTACCGCGAGGAGAAGGTCAACCCGATGGGCGGCTGCTTCCCCATCATGATCCAGATCCCCGTGTTCATCGCCCTGTACTGGGTGCTGCTGTCCAGCGTGGAAATGCGCAACGCGCCCTGGATCGGCTGGATCCACGACCTGTCGGCGCCCGACCCGTTCTTCATTTTGCCGCTGCTGATGACGCTGTCGTCGCTGCTGCAAACGGCCCTGAACCCCGCGCCACCCGACCCGATGCAGGCCAAGATGATGTGGTTCATGCCGTTGATCTTCAGCGTGATGTTCTTTTTCTTCCCAGCCGGCCTGGTGCTGTACTGGTTGACGAACAACATCTTGTCGATCGCGCAGCAGTGGCTCATCAACACCCGCATGGGCGTGCCGCCGCAGTTCAACCTTCCCAGTTTCAAGTGATGCCGCAGCGGCAACGCTGACATCCATGAACTGACCCCCCGAAAGGCCGCGCAAGCGGCCTTTTTCTTGCCCATCAACCTTGTACAGTCGCCCCCATGCTTGCCCGCCACCAAGACCCCATCGTCGCCATCGCCACCGCTCCAGGCCGGGGTGCCGTCGGCATCGTGCGGGTGTCCGGCCGCGCCATCGGTGGGCTGGTGCAGGCGCTGTGCGGCCGGGCGCTCAAGCCCCGCGAGGCCACCTACCTGCCGTTTCGGGATGCGCAGGGTCAGGCCATCGACCAGGGGCTGGCGCTGTACTTCCCCGGCCCGCACAGCTACACCGGCGAAGACGTGCTGGAGTTGCAGGCCCATGGCGGCCCCGTGGTGCTTCAATTGCTGCTGGCGCGCTGCCTGGAGGCGGGGGCGACCGCCGACCCCGCCACTGGCCAGCCTTGCCTGCCCGGCCTGCGCCTGGCGCAGCCGGGTGAGTTCACTGAACGTGCCTTCCTGAACGACAAGATCGACCTGGCCCAAGCCGAGGCCATCGCCGATCTGATCGACGCCAGCACCGAGGCGGCGGCCCGCAGCGCCAGCCGGTCGTTGACCGGCGCTTTCTCTGCGGAAATCCACAGCCTGCGTGACGCGCTGATCCACCTGCGCATGCTGGTGGAGGCCACGCTCGACTTCCCTGAAGAAGAAATTGACTTCCTGCGCAAGGCCGATGCGCACGGGCAGCTATCAAAATTGCAGCAAACGCTGGCATCCGTGATGCAGCGCGCGCGCCAGGGGGCGCTGCTGCGCGAGGGCATCAAGGTGGTCATCGCGGGCCAACCCAACGCGGGCAAGAGCTCGCTGCTCAACGCGCTGGCAGGTGCCGAGCTGGCCATCGTCACGCCCATTGCCGGCACCACGCGCGACAAGGTGCAGCAGACCATCCAGATCGAGGGTGTGCCCCTGCACATCATCGACACCGCCGGTCTGCGCGACAGCAGCGACGAGGTGGAGCGCATCGGCATTGCACGCGCCTGGGACGAGATTGCGGGGGCCGATGCCGTGCTGTTCCTGCATGACCTGGAGCGTGTGGATGCTCCTGAATACATAGCTGGTGACGCAAGTATAGCAAGCGCCATGGCGCAAAAAATGCCAAAAAGTATTCCAGTGATCGATGTCTGGAACAAACTCGACCGCGCCCCGGCGGGAGCACCGGCCCCAGCGGCCGTGGAAACCCGGCCAGGTGTGCGCCTTTCTGCCCGCACGGGCGAGGGGCTGGATGGCCTGCGGCGCCTGCTGCTGCAGGTGGCGGGCTGGCAGTCCGCGCCGGAAGGCCTCTACATCGCCCGGGCCCGGCATGTCGAGGCGTTGCAGGCCGTGGGGGCCCACCTGCAAGAGGCGGCCGACCAGTTGCAGGCGCAGGGGCCGGCGCTGGATCTGCTGGCCGAAGAGCTGCGCCTGGCACAGAACGCCCTCAGTGCGATCACTGGCGAGTTCAGTTCGGACGACCTGCTGGGCGTCATTTTCTCCAGCTTTTGTATCGGCAAATAGGCCCGCAAAAAGCGTGCGGGGGGCGGCCACACCGCCGCTGCCCTCGATGGATGGACGTGCTGGGCTCCGGCCAGGAAGCAGAGGCCGCCGCCTGTCGCTTATGTTGTAAACGGACGTAAACAGCGCTTGTGCGCAATCTGTAACAAGGGTACTTTCGGCGAACCATGAATGCTTCCACGCCTGTCACGCCTGTTGTTTCCAAGATAGACCTGTCGGGTCTGATCGATGCCATTGCCCAGGCCAGCGCCGACGACAGCATGATCAATCCGCTGACCCCTGCGCAGTGGGATGTCCTGTCGTCTTACCTGTTGCCCGTGGTGATGCCTGCTGGGCAGGTGCTGTTCACCCAGGGCGCCACGGACCGTACCCTGTATCTGGTGGAAAGCGGCAACCTGAGCGTTCACTACCAGGACGAAAAGGAGCGCCTGCGCCTGGCCATCGTGGGGGCGGGCTCCGTGGTGGGCGAGGGCGCGTTTTTCTCGCACCGCGCCCGCAGCGCCACCGTGCAGGCCAGTGCGCCGTGCAAGCTGTGGAGCCTGCCGGCGATCCGCTTTACCGAACTTTCCATCCGCCAGCCCGCCATTGCGCTGGGCCTGGTGATGGCCGCTGGCGCCGTATTGGCCAAGCGGCTGGGCAATCGCCGCCGCCGCGTTGCGGCCACCTGACAGACCACCGATGCAGTTGCGGCCTGCGGGCTTGTGCGGGGCAAAAATGTGTGTACAGCAAGTTACACTCAATTTGGATTTTTCTGGCGCCGTCCCGTAGAAAGCAAGCCATGTCTCTGTTCAGTTGGTTTAGCCGCAAACCTGCTTCCCCCAAGCCCCGGCCCATGGCCGAACCGTCGGGCCTGTTGAATGCCGATGCCACGGTACCTCTCTCGCCAGGCCGCCAAGGCAAACCTCTGGTGGAGCCCCTGCCGCCAGAACATGCCGCCAACCGCAAGAACGAGCGCATGGAGCGCCGCGAGCTGCTCTACACCGTGGTCCGCGACGCGATGGTGCGGGCTGGTGTGCTGTCGGCCAGCTACAAGTTCAAGGTGCTGTCGCTGGACCAGCGCGGCCGCCAGTTCCTGGTGATGATGGATCTGGCGCGCGAATACGGCGGCGAGACCGTGCGCCTGAGTGAAATCGAGGCGCTGATCGCCCAGACGGCCAAAACCCGCTACGACATCCTGGTGACCGCCGTGTACTGGCGCATCAATGACCATGTGGCGGTGGGCATTCCGCAGAAGGGCGTTGCGCCCCAGGGGGCTTCCCTGCAGGCAGCGCCACCCTTGGCCCGGCGTCCGCTCCCGGTGGCCGCGGCACCTGCGCCGGTGGCTGCACCGGCCCGCCCGGTGGCGCCCGTGCCGGCAGCCGCCGCCACGGCCCCTGCACCCCTGCGTCCTCCCCTGGCCGCTCCGGCGGTTGCGCCTGCGGCGGTGCCCGCAGCACCAGCCGCCGCACCGCGCCCGGCGCCACGGTACGAACCGATCGAGGCGGACGAAGTGGCTGCGTTCAAGCGCGCCCTGGCTTCGGCGGCAGGCACCACCGCTGCAGCGCCTCTGGCTGCGGCCAAGCCCGGTGTGCCCGTGCGTTCAGGGCCCTTGTTGCCACCTTCTCAGCCCACGGGCTTTGAGGACACCGAAATGCCCGGGGCCGATGGCCCGGCGCCGGACCTGAGTAGCACCCAGTACGGCGAATTGAACTGATCGGCTCGACGCCCACAGAGGCCAAGCCTTCCCTGCGGCGGGCTTTTTTCTTCTGCGGGCGTCAAATGTGGTGGATGCGCGGCCTCAATGCCCTGCAAAATCCACCAGGGTGTACAGCGGCAGGCCCGATTCACGCAGGCGCTGCGAGCCGCCCAGTTCCGGCAAATCCACGATGGCGGCACCCTCGGTGACCGTGGCGCCCAGCTTTTCGAGCAGCTTCTTGCCGGCCATCATGGTTCCACCCGTGGCAATCAGATCGTCGATCAGCAGTACCCGGTCGCCTGCCTTGACGGCATCGGTGTGCAGTTCCACGGTGGCGCTGCCGTACTCGAGTTCGTAGGTTTCCTCGACCGTGGTGAAGGGGAGCTTGCCCTTCTTGCGGATGGGCACGAACCCCACATTCAGCTCATAGGCCACCACGGCGCCCAGGATGAAGCCGCGCGCGTCCAGCCCGGCGACCACATCGGGGCGCAATGCCTTGTCCATATAGCGGTGCACAAAGGCGTCGATCAGCACCCGGAACACCTTGGGGTCCTGCAGCAGCGGGGTGATGTCCCGGAACTGCACGCCGGGCGCGGGCCAGTCGGGCACGGTGCGGATGTGCTGGCGGAGGTATTCGTTGACGCTGAGTGGCTGCATGGGGTCCAGGGGATAGAGAAGGGCTGCACGGGCAAATGCGCGGAGGCCAGAGGCCGTTGCGGGGCAAAGTGTATCCAGCCGGGGCGGGGTGCTTCGGAGGCGTGCCCGGAGCGCTGCGAGCCCCCATAATGTTTCTGTGCTGTTACACCCCTGGTAGCAGCACGCTGGACCACTCCACCACGCCGATCGGCCATGCCCATCTCCATTCTGCTGATCGAAAGCGATCCCCACCACGCGCAGGCGGTGGTGGATGCGCTTGCAGACCCGTGGTCGGGTTGGCGGGTGGATGTGGCGGACTCGCTGGCACAGGCCCGGGACTACCTGGGGCGCCGCAGGCCAGACATCGTGCTGGCGGCGCAGCGCACGGTCGATGGCTCGGCCTTCGACCTGCTGCGGCTGCTCGATGGCGTCCCGGCCATGATCATCGTGCGCCGGGGCGCCGAGACCCATGCGGCCCAGGCCATGCGCCACGGCTTTGATGACTATGCCGTGCAGGACCCCGCACTGGACTACCTGTTGACTCTGCCCGCGCAGATTGATTCGGTGCTGGAGCGCAGTTCCAGCGCCCGTGCCCGGCTGGTGGCAGAGGCCATGCTGACGCGGCAGCACCGGTTGCTGCAGGCGATATCGCTCGCGCAGGCCATGTTCATCGCCAGCTCCGGGCCCCGCGCCGCGTTCGAAGCCTTGCTCAAGGAGCTGATGTCGCTCACGCAGAGCGCCTTTGGCTTGGTCGGGCAGGTGCAACGCGCCGCCGACGGGCATCCCTTCCTGCGGGTGCATGCGATGACGGACATCAGCTGGGACGAGGCCTCCCATGCCCTCTATGCCCAGCACGCGGAAGAAGGCATGGTGTTCGACAACCTGCACTCCCTGGTGGGCGCCGCGCTGGTGTCGGGCGAGCCGGTGCTCACCAACGATGCGAACCACGACCCGCGCAGCGCGGGCACGCCCCCGGGCCATCCCGCGCTGCGCACCTACCTGGGGCTGCCCATCCATGCGGCGGGGGAGCTGGTGGCCATGGTGGGCCTGGCCAACCGGCCCGAGGGGTATTCAGCGGCGGATGTGCAGTTCCTCCAACCCTTGCTGAACACCGTGGGCCAGCTGGAAATGGCCCGTCGCGCCGAGCTGGCCCGCAGGGCGGTCGAGGCAGAACTGGAGCGCACCAGCGCCTTGCTGGCGGAGAAGACGCGAGCCCTCGAAGGCACGCTGGCCAGCGTGTCGCAAGGCATCACCAACGTGGACGCCGAAGGGCGGATCCGGGTCTACAACCGGCGCTATCTGGAACTGCTGGATCTGCCCGAATCCCTGCTGGCCACCCAGCCCAAGGTCGAGGATGTGGTGCGTTTTCAGACCGAGCGGGGCGATTTCGGCACCGGGTTTGAGCTCATTGAGCCCATGGCGCGCAACTATGTGGCATCGGAATATTCGGCCCACGGCGGCAAGCTCACCATGCCGGACGCTTATGTGCGGCGTACCCACAACGGCCGCTACATCGAAGTGCGCACCCGTGCCCTGGAGCCCGGGGGGCGCGTGCGCACCTTCACGGATGTCACCGACTACCTGAGCACCCTGGAGGCCTTGCGCCTGAGCGAATCGCGGTGGCGCAGCCTCACCCACCTGTCCTCCGACTGGTACTGGGAGCAGGACGCGCAGTTTCGCTTTGTGCGCCTGGACGGCAACCCCTACAAGGAAGCCGGTGTGCCCGACGAAATGCACTACGGGCGCACGCGCTGGGAGCTGCCCAACAGCTTCGTGAGCGAGGGCCAGTGGCGCGCGCACCGCAGTCAGCTGGAGGCACACGAGGTGTTCCACGATTTCGAAATGCAGCGTCTGACCGAGGATGGAAAACCCGTATGGGTCTCCATCAGCGGGGAGCCCATCTTTGATGGGGCCGGCCAGTTCACGGGCTACCGGGGCGTGGCGCGCGACATCACCGAACGCAAGCTGGCCGAGGCCGAGATCCAGCGCCTGGCCTTCTATGACGAACTCACCGGCCTGCCCAACCGGCGGCTGCTCATGGACCGCCTGGACCGCACGGCCAACGCGTGCGCGCGGGAGGGTTGCCACGGGGCCTTGCTGTTCCTGGACCTCGACAACTTCAAGGGCATCAACGACACCATGGGCCACGAGTGGGGCGATCGGCTGCTCGTGCAGGTGGGCGGGCGCATCGCCGCTTGCGTGCGTGCCACCGACACGGTGGCACGTTTGGGCGGAGACGAGTTCGTGGTGGTGCTGCAGGGCCTCCATGCCGAAGTGGACGCTGCGGCCGCAGAAGCCGAGGCCGTGGCGCAGAAGGTGCTGGCGGCGCTGAACGAGCCCTATCTGGTGCAAAACAGCGAAGTGCACAGCACGCCCAGCATTGGCATTGCCCTTTTTCGCGGTGTGCAGCTGCCTGTGCAGGAGCTGCTCAAGCGCGCCGATCTGGCCATGTACCAGGCCAAGGCGCAGGGCCGCAACACGCTGTGCTTCTTTGACCCCGCCATGCAGGCGGCGGCGTCTGCAAGGTCGGCGCTGGAAGGCGACATGCGGCAGGGCATCCTGCGCAACGAGTTCCTGCTGCACTACCAGCCGGTGGTGGACGAGGCCGGCAAGGTGCTGGGGGCCGAGGCACTGGTGCGGTGGAACCACCCGCTGCGTGGCATGGTGTCGCCCGGGGACTTCATCCCTCTGGCAGAGCAGACCGGCCTGATCCTGGCGCTGGGCCGCCAGGTGCTGACCATGGCCTGCCGCCAGCTGGCGCTCTGGGCCGCAGCGCCGCAGACCGCAGGCTGGAGCGTGGCCGTGAACGTGAGCGCGCAGGAGTTCCGGCAACCCGACTTTGCCGAGGAAGTGATCAGCGTGCTGCGCGATTGCGGGGCGGACCCGGCACACCTCAAGCTCGAACTCACCGAAAGCCTGCTGCTGCATGACGTGGAGGACAGCATCCTCAAGATGCAGGCGCTGCGCACGCTGGGCGTGGGCTTCTCGCTGGACGACTTTGGCACGGGCTATTCATCGCTGAGCTACCTCAAGCGCCTGCCGCTGGACCAGCTCAAGATCGACCAGAGCTTTGTGCGCGACGTGCTCACCGACCCCAACGATGCCACCATCGCCTGCACCATCATCACCCTGGCCCACAGCCTGGGCCTGGACGTGGTGGCCGAAGGGGTGGAAACCGAAGGGCAGCGCGCGTTCCTGCTGCGCAACGGTTGCCAGCAGTTCCAGGGCTACCTGTTCGGGCGGCCCGGGCCCGCCGAGCTTTTGTAGATTGCTATTAAATATATAGCTATTGACGCTTGATAGATAAGCGCTAGAGCCATATTTAATTCAAATTTTGGCGTCAGCCTCAGCAACTGGCACGCATCAGGCGAGAGATGCCAAGCAAGGGCCGCCCCGCAGCGAGGGCATCGTCCCCCTTCCCGGAGCGCGTAGAGAGAAGGGGGAAGGCACGCAGTGCCTCAGGGGGATGTACCCTGCTACCCGCGCAGCAACTTGTCCTCCGCCAGCGCCAGCGCCGCCGGGTGGCCCGAGAGCACCAGCGTATCGCCTTCGGCCAGCTGCGCGTCGTCCACGGCGTCGCTCATGTGGCCGTTGCCGCGCCGCAGGTTCACCACGCGCACGCCCATGGCGGGCAGTGCCAGCTGGCCCAGGCTGCGGCCCAGGGCCGTAGCACCGGGCGGCAGGTTGAGGGTGGACAGGCGCTCCTGGTCGCGCTCGTTGGCCGTGTCGTCGTCGGCGCCGTGGAAGTAGCCGCGCAGCAGGTTGTAGCGGGCATCGCGCTGGTCCTGCACCAGGCGCAGCACGCGGCGCATGGGCACGCCCACCAGCGCCAGCGCGTGGCTGGCCAGCATCAGCGAGCCCTCGATGGCCTCGGGCACCACCTCGGTGGCGCCGGCGGCCTGCAGCTTGTCCAGGTTGGCGTCGTCCTGCGTGCGCACCACCACCGGCACGTGGGGTGCATGGGACCGCGTGTTGGCCAGCACCTTGAGGGCCGCAGGCACGTCAATGTAGGTCACGGCCACGGCACTGGCCCGCACCAAACCGGCCGCCATCAGCGCCTGCAGGCGGGTGGCGTCGCCGTACACCACCGAATCTCCGGCGGCGGCGGCCTGGCGCACTCGGTCGGGGTCCAGGTCGAGCGCCATGTAGGGGATGCCCTCATGCTCGAGCATGCGCGCCAGGTTCTGCCCGCAGCGGCCATAGCCGCAGATGATCACGTGTTTGTTGGTGTTGATGGACTTGCGCGCAATGGACGTCATCTGCAGCGACTGCTGCAACCAGTCGCTGGCCACCAGCTTCATCACGATGCGGTTGCTGTACATGATGAGGAAGGGCGTGGCCAGCATCGACAGCACCATGGCCGCCAGGATGGGGTTCATCAGCGCGGGCTGCACCAGCCCGTTGGCCTGCGTGAGCGACAACAGCACAAAACCGAATTCACCCGCCTGGGCGAGGTACAGCCCGGTGCGCAGGGCCACGCCGGTGGTGGCCCCCATGCTGCGGGCCAGCACCAGGATGATCACCAGCTTGAGGAGCAAGGGCACCGTGAGCAGCGCTAGCACCAGCGCCCAGCGGTCCACCAGGATGTGCCAGTCCAGCATCATGCCGATGGTGATGAAGAACAGCCCCAGCAGCACGTCGTGGAACGGGCGGATGTCCGTGCCCACCTGGTGGCGGTATTCGGTCTCCGACACCAGCACGCCGGCAATGAAGGCTCCAAGGGCCAGGCTCAGCCCGGCCAGCTCCGTCAGCCAGGCCAGGCCCAGCGTGATCAGCAGCAGGTTGAGCATGAACAACTCTTCGCTCTTGCGCCGCGCCACCAGCGTGAGCCACCAGCGCATGAACCGCTGACCACCCGTGAGCAGAATGCCCACCAGCACGGTCGCCTTGATCAGCGCCCAGCCCAGTGACGTCAGCAACTCGTCGGGGGACGAGCCCAGGGCCGGAATCAGCACCAGCAGCGGCACCACGGCCAGGTCCTGGAACAGCAGGATGCCCATCACACGGCGGCCATGTTCACTCTCCAGCTCGGCCCGTTCGGCCATCAGCTTGACCACAATGGCCGTGCTGCTCATGGCCATCACGCCCGAGAGCGCCAGCGCGGTCTGCCAGCCCATGTCCCACACACCGCCCGCCCAGCGGGCCAGCAGCAGTGCGGTGCCAGTCACCACCACCATCGTCAGCACCACCTGCATCAGCCCGAGGCCGAACACCTGGCGCCGCATGGCGCGCAGCTTGGGCAGGCTGAACTCCAGGCCAATGGCGAACATCAGGAACACCACGCCAAACTCGCCCAGGTGCCGCACGCCTTCCGAGTTTTGTGCCAGCGCCAGCGCATGGGGGCCGATGAGCACTCCAGCGGCCAGGTAGCCCAGCATGGGTGGCAGCTTCAGGCTGCGGCAGACCACGACACCCAGCACTGCGGCCAACAGGTAAAGCAAGGTGAGGGCGAGGGAGGACATGGTTCGATGCTATCCGAGGCTCGCAGGCGGCCCAGGTGTTTTCTGCTCGAAGCATGCTCCGTGCCAGAGCGATGGCAAAAAAATCTTCGCCCCGTGCGGGCATGCCCCGGTCGATAGAATCCTCGGGATGACCCCTGCCCCCGCCACGCTGCCCCCTTTTGATGCCGAGCAGGCCCTGCGCCTGGCCCGTGAGACCTTTGACATCGAGGCGGCGGCGTTGACCGGGCTGGCGGCCCGCGTCGATGGCATCTTTGCCCAGGCGGTGCAGATGGTGCTGCAGGCCCGGGGCCGTGTGGTGGTGATGGGCATGGGCAAAAGCGGCCATGTGGGCCGCAAGATTGCCGCCACGCTGGCTTCCACCGGCACGCCTGCGTTTTTTGTGCACCCGGCGGAGGCCAGCCACGGCGATCTTGGCATGGTCACTGGCGACGACCTGGTGCTGGGCATTTCCAACAGCGGCGAAAGTGGCGAGCTCACCGCCATCCTGCCCGTGCTCAAGCGCCTGGGCGCCCCGCTGATCGCGATGACCGGCGGGCTGCAGTCCACGCTCGCCCGCCATGCCGATCTGGTGCTCGACTGCAGCGTGGAGCGCGAGGCCTGTCCCCTGAACCTGGCCCCCACTGCCAGCACCACGGCCCAGCTGGCCATGGGCGACGCCCTGGCCGTGGCCCTGCTCGACGCACGGGGCTTTCGCCCCGAAGATTTCGCCCGCTCGCACCCCGGCGGTGCGCTGGGGCGCAAGCTGCTCACCCATGTGAGCGATGTCATGCGCACCGGCAGCGAGGTTCCGCGCGTGGCGCCCGACGCCTCTTTCAGCGACCTCATGCGCGAGATGAGCGCCAAGGGACTGGGCGCCTCGGCCATCGTGGATGCAGCCGGCCAGGTGCTGGGCATCTTCACCGACGGCGACCTGCGCCGCCGCATCGAGGCCGGGGCCGACCTGCGCACGGCCACGGCGGCCGAGGTGATGCACCCCAAACCGCGCCGCATTGCCCCGGATGCCCTCGCGGTGGATGCCGCGGAAATGATGGAAGCCCACGGCATCACCAGCGTGCTGGTGGCCGATGCGGCAGGTGTGCTGATGGGGGTCGTGCACATCGGCGACCTGATGCGAGCGAAAGTCATATGACCCCCGTGGAGAGGACCCCCCTGAGTCGCTTCGCGCCTTCCCCCCTTGAAGGGGGGACGCACCCCCTGGCCCGGCGAAGCCGGTTCCACGGGTGCGCTGGCTTTTGCCGTGCTTGTTCAAACGCTGCGTGATGGCTTCTGACGTGACCTTTCCTGTGCTGCAATTTCCCCCCGAGCTGCTGCTGCGCGCCCAAGGCGTGCGCATTGCCTTCTTCGATGTCGATGGCGTGCTGACCGATGGCGGCCTGTATTTCAGCGAATCGGGTGAAACGCTCAAGCGCTTCAACACCCTGGACGGACATGGGCTCAAGCTGCTGCAAAAGGCGGGCATCACCCCTGCGGTCATCACGGGCCGTGACTCCGCGCCGCTGCGCGTGCGCCTGAAGGCGCTGGGCGTGGAACATGCCGTGTTCGGCACCGAAGACAAACGCCCCGCTGCCGAGCAGATGCTGGCCACGCTGGGGCTGGACTGGTCCCAGGCTGCCGCGATGGGCGACGACTGGCCCGACCTGCCGGTGATGCGCCGCAGTGCTTTTGCGTGTGCCCCGGCCAACGCGCAGGCCGAAGTGCGCCATGCCGCCCATTTTGTGACGCAGGCCCATGGGGGCGATGGCGCTGCGCGCGAGCTGTGCGATCTGCTGCTGGTGGCCACCGGGCGTTACGCCGCGCTGCTGGCGGAGTACACCGCATGAGCCTGCATTTCCTGCGCTCTTTGCCCCTCTGCCAGGTTGCCGTGCCCGGCCCGGAGGCAACGCCGTGACGCGCAACATGGTTCGCCAGGGCTGGGAACAGTTCTCGCTGTATCTGCCCGTCGTGCTCATGGGGCTGCTGGCGCTGGGCACCTGGTGGCTGGTGCGCAACGCGCCCATGCCGCTGCTACCTACTGCCGAGCGCCAGCAGGGGCACCAGCCCGACTATTTCATGAAGTCGTTTTCGGTAAAAAGCTTTGACGCCACGGGGCGCCTGCAAAGTGAAGTGCAAGGCGAAGAGGCGCGGCACTACCCCGACACCGATACGCTGGAGATCGACAACGCGCGCATGCGCTCGGTAACACCGCTCGGCCGCCTCACCGTGGCCACGGCAGACCGGGCCCTGACCAATGCCGATGGCTCGGAAGTGCAGCTGTTTGGCAACGCCATCGTCACGCGAGAGCCCCTGCCTGCCAAGCCAGGATCGCCCGCCCAGCCCCGGCTGGAGTTCCGCAGCGAATTTCTGCACGCTTACACCAACACCGAACGCGTGCGGTCTGACAAGCCCGTCACACTCACCCGCGGCAACGACCGTTTTACCGCCGATGGCATGGACTACGACAACCTCGACCAGGTGCTGCAGCTGCGCGGACGTGTGCGTGGCGTGCTCCAGCCCGGCGTGGCCAAGCCCTAGTACCTTGCCCCATTCGGAACCCGCATGACCACTCCCCTTGTTTTCATCACCGGCGCATCCAGCGGCATTGGCCAGGCCCTGGCCTTGCGCTTTCACCGCTCGGGCTACCGCCTGGCCCTCGTGGCACGGCGAACTTCTGAGGTGAAAACATGGGCTGGCACTCAAGGAATAAGCGCTGATAGCTATGAAATTTATAGTGCTGACGTGGCCGTGACCGACAGCATCGTCGTTGCGGGCCGCGATTGCATCGCGCGCCAGGGGGTGCCCGATGTGGTCATTGCCAATGCGGGCATCAGCGTGGGCATGGACACGGCGGTGCGTGATGACATCGACGTGATGGCGCGCACCTTTGCCACCAACAACATCGGCGTGGCGGCCACCTTCCATCCGTTTGCCGACGCGATGGCGCAGCGGGGCAGCGGCACGCTGGTGGGCATCGGCAGCGTGGCAGGCATCCGGGGCCTGCCCGGGCACGGTGCGTACTGCGCCAGCAAGGCGGCCGTTATCAGCTACTGCGAGAGCCTGCGCGGGGAGATGCGCCCGCACGGAGTGCGTGTGGTCACCATTTCTCCGGGCTACATCGATACTCCGCTCACCCGCCAGAACCGCTACGGCATGCCGTTTCTGATGCAGGCCGATGATTTTGCGGACCGTGCGTTCCGGGCCATCACGGCCGGCGTCAGCTACCGGGTCATCCCCTGGCAAATGGGGGTGGTTGCCAAGTTGCTGCGCATGGTGCCGAACGTGCTGTTCGACAAGCTGCTGGCCGGGCGTCCACGCAAGCGGCGCCAGAGCGAGCAGTAGCCGCCAGCCAGGCCTCGGCCCCCTCTTTGGGGTCTTTTGTGCAGGCTCTTCGTAGCTGTGCGGGACGAAGGTACCGCCGACAACCGCCGGAATCCCTTGCTTGTTGGTAGCGCATGAAAAAAGCCCCCGAGGGGGCTTTTAGAGAAATTTCAAAGACAGTTTTCAGTAGCTGTTGCCGCCGCCACCGTAGCCACCGCCACCACCGTTGCGGCCACCGCCGCCGCCGCCGCCATTGCGGGAACCGGAACCGTAGGGGCTGCGGAATCCGCCTTCACTGCGGCCGCCGCCACCGTAACCGCCACCTCCGCCTTCACGGCCACCACCATAGCCTCCACCGCCGCCTTCACGGCCACCGCCGTAACCGCCGCCACCACTGCGGCCCCCGCCGCCGCCGCCGTAACCGCCGCCACCACCACCGCCAAATCCACCACTGCGGGGCGGACGGGGTTCCATGGGGCGTGCTTCGTTCACAACGATGCTGCGGCCACCCAGTGGCTGGCCATTCATACCGTTGATGGCGGCCTGGGCTTCAGCATCGTTACCCATTTCCACGAAGCCAAAGCCCTTGGAGCGGCCCGTGTCGCGCTCCATCATGACCTTGGCGCTGGTCACCGCGCCGAATTGGCCAAAGGCCTGTTCCAGATCGCTGTCGCGCACCGAGTACGGCAGGTTGCCGACGTACAGTTTGTTGCCCATCGAGGGACTCCTCAAAAACACATGGATAAAGCGATGGAGTCCCGAAAACGCAGCCAGCTAATCTCAATGACGCTCTCAGCGCGAAACTGACGGATCACCGCAAACTTGGAAAACGGGCAAAGCCCGCGAACCCATTATGCGCCACACTTTTGGTGAAAAAGCAAGCGGCAATGCCGACTGTGGTGGCGATACCGCGCAGGCATGAAAAAAGGAGCCCTGGGGCTCCTTTGTTTTGCCTTTGGCAGACGAAAAGGTCTGCCAGCAAGGTCTTTTTAGTAGCTGCTACGGCCACCGCCGTAACCACCACCACCGCCACCGCCACTACGGCCACCGCCGTAACCGCCGCCGCCGCCACCACCGCCGTAACCGCCGCCACCACCGTTGCCGCCGCCGAAGCCGCCGCTACGGGGAGCGCGTGGCTCCATAGGACGGGCTTCGTTGACCACGAGGTCACGGCCGCCGAAGTTGGTGCCATGCACGCCTTGGATGGCGGCTTGGGCTTCAGCATCGCTGCCCATTTCGACAAAGCCGAAACCCTTGGAGCGGCCGGTGTCACGTTCCATCATGACCTTGGCGCTGCCGACCGAGCCGTACTGGCTGAAGGTCTGTTGCAGATCTTCGTCGCGGAAAGAATAAGGCAGGTTGCCCACGTAAAGTTTGTTGCCCATGAAGGACTCCTGAAAAAACACAAAAACGCGATGGAGTCCGACGCAATCAACAAACCTGTGACGACTTCAAAGACGCGAAACTGACCATTCACCGCTAAGCCAACTGCTTTCCTGCAAGCAGAAAAGCGAACCCATTATTAATCACTTTATGAGGTGTGTGGGGTTTATTTCTGGGGGAAGCCACTCATCGGGCACAAATTTGTAGAGATTCCGGGCTGCGCGCAAGGGGTATTCAGGGGAAACCCGCACAGTTTGTGGTGCCATGCCGCCGTATTCAGGCGCTAGCCACCGACGGCCCAGCCCGAGGCCCCTGTCCGCCAGCAGGGTAAAATACGCGGGTCTTTGGGGAGTAGCCCGCCCGGCCGCGCAATGCGCCGGGGGCATGCGTCAACACACTTGGGTTCTTCGAAACCTATGGCGTATGCGGTTTTTTGAACTGGGCGAGACCATTGACTGCAAACCGATCCACATGGCCGGAGTCGGGGTGCAGTCAATGCGTTTTTCACCCATCCGGCCGGATAGGACCCCCTCCCCCATGGAAGCCTTCTTCATTTCTACCGCCATCGTCGCGCTTGCCGAGATGGGCGACAAGACGCAGCTGCTCGCGCTGGTGCTGGCGGCACGCTTTCGCAAACCCTGGCCCATCGTGTTCGGTATCCTGGTCGCCACGCTGGTCAACCACGGCCTGGCCGGTGCTGTCGGTGCCTGGGTGACCACCTTCCTGGGCCCCCAGGTACTGCGCTGGATCCTGGGTGCATCGTTCATTGCCATGGCGGTCTGGATGCTGATCCCCGACAAGCTCGATGAGGGTGAAGCCGACGGATCGCCACGCTGGGGTGTGTTTGGCACCACCGTGGTCGCATTCTTCCTGGCCGAGATGGGCGACAAGACCCAGATCGCCACCGTCATGCTGGCTGCCAAATACAACGCCTACCTGTGGGTGGTGGCGGGCACCACGCTGGGCATGATGCTGGCCAATGCGCCGGTGGTCTGGTTGGGCGAGCGCATCACGCGCAAGGTGCCCATCCGCGCGGTGCACCTGGTGTCTGCCGCCATCTTTCTGGTGCTGGGGCTGCTGGCGATTTTTTCGTCTGCAGGTTGATCTGGTCGGTGCGACGGGCTGTGCGTTGGGGCTCTGCTTTGGTATATTTGCCAAACGCGCCGATTTGCCACAGCTTGCGGGCGCTTTATAAATCCTGCTAAAGACCCGTCCGACACATCTGCCCGGCCTCGTTTTTAGCGACGCCGGGTATTTTTTTGCGCTGGGTCCGGTCTCCAGGCAAAAGCGGCTTCCTTGTGGAGCAGCGGCGCGCGCAAGCGGTGGAACGTGAGGGCCCACCAGTTCCAACTATGTCGTTCATCGCCACACCCCAGACCATGCACTTCCCGGAGGTGCTGCCGCTGCAAAGCGGCGCGACCATCCGCGCCTTCGACCTGGCCTACGAGACCTACGGTACGCTGAACGCCGACCGCTCCAACGCCGTGCTCGTGTGCCACGCCCTCAACGCCTCGCACCACGTGGCGGGCGTTTACGCGGGGCAGGACAAGAGCGAGGGCTGGTGGGACAACATGATCGGCCCGGGCAAGCCGGTGGACACCGACCGCTTCTTCGTGATCGGCGTGAACAACCTGGGCTCGTGCTTCGGCTCCACCGGGCCCATGCACAACCACCCAGATACTGGCGAGGTTTATGGCGCGGATTTCCCGGTGGTCACGGTGGAAGACTGGGTCAACGCCCAGGCCCGCCTGCTCGACCGCCTGGGCATCCAGCAGCTGGCCGCTGTGCTGGGCGGCAGCCTGGGCGGCATGCAGGCGCTGAGCTGGACGCTTCAGTACCCCGACCGCGTGCGGCACGCCGTGGTGGTGGCCAGCGCGCCCAACCTCACGGCCGAGAACATCGCCTTCAACGAAGTGGCCCGCCGCGCCATCGTGACCGACCCGGACTTCCACGGCGGCCATTTCTATCGCCATGGTGCGATCCCCAAGCGTGGCCTGCGCATCGCCCGCATGATCGGCCACATCACGTACCTCAGCGACGACGTGATGAACGAGAAGTTCGGGCGTCAGCTCAGGGAGGGCCTGGAGCTCAAATACAGCACCCAGGACATCGAGTTCCAGATCGAGAGCTACCTGCGCTACCAGGGCGACAAGTTCAGCGACTACTTCGACGCCAACACCTACCTGCTGATCACCCGCGCGCTCGACTACTTCGACCCCGCGCGCACCCATGCCGGCAACCTCACACGCGCACTCGCCCGGGCGCAGGCCAAATTCATGCTGGTGAGTTTCACCACCGACTGGCGCTTTTCCCCCAAGCGCAGCCGCGAGATCGTCAAGGCCCTGCTCGACAACCGCCGCAGCGTGAGCTACGCCGAGATCGATGCACCCCATGGGCACGATGCCTTTTTGCTCGATGACGCCCGCTATATGGGCGTGATGCGCTCTTATTTCGATAGCATTTCCAAGGAGCTGCAGCCATGACCGAAAAAGCGGCAATGCAAGCCCTGGCGCGCCTGGTGCCCCCCGGCTCGCGCGTGCTCGACCTCGGTTGCGGCAACGGCGCCATGCTCGACTACCTGCAGCGCGAACGCGGCTGCAGCGGCTACGGCGTGGAAATTGACGACGCCAACGTGCTGGCCTGCGTGCAGCGCGGCGTCGATGTGATCCAGCTCAATCTGGACGAGGGCCTGGCCATGTTCGGCGACAACTCGTTCGACGTGGTGCTGCAGCTCGACACACTGCAGCATCTGCGCAATGCTGAAACCATGCTGCGCGAGACCGCCCGTGTGGGCCGCACGGGTGTGGTGGCCTTCCCCAACTTCGCACACTGGCCCAACCGCCTGTCCATCCTGCGCGGTCGCATGCCCGTCACGCGCCGCCTGCCCTACCAGTGGTACGACACGCCCAACATCCGTGTGGGCACCTACAAGGACTTTGAGGTGCTTGCCACCAAGAACAGCCTGCGCATCCTGGATGCGTTCGGTTTGCAGGATGGGCAGGAAGTGCGCTGGCTGCCCAACGCGCGGGCGGGCACGGCGGTCTTCCACTTCGAGCACGCATAGCGCTCGCTGGCGCGCTCCGAAGCTGCGACACGACACTGTCAAGCGCATCGGCTAAGGTGCGGGCTCTGTTTGTAGGAGACCCGCATGAAACGCATTGCACTGCGCGCCGTGACCGCTGCCGCGCTGCTCACCACCTGGGCGCTGGGCGCCGCCGCCCAGCAGACCTGGCCGCCCACCCCCACCGTGATCGCCCACCGGGGCGCCTCGGCCCTGCGGCCCGAGCACACGCTGGCGGCGTACCAGAAGGCCATCGACGACGGCGCCGACATCATCGAGCCCGATCTGGTGATCACCAAGGACGGCGTGCTGGTGGCCCGGCACGAGAACGCTATCGCCATCCTCAACGCCGACGGCTCGGTGAAGGAGGCCACCACCGACGTGGTGGACCGCCCCGAGTTTGCGACCCGCAAGGCCACCAAGACCATCGACGGCCAGGCCCTCACCGGCTGGTTCACCGAAGACTTCACCCTGGCCGAGCTGAAAACCCTGCGCGCCCGCGAGCGCATCCCGGCGCAGCGCCCGGCCAACGTGGCCTACAACGGCCAGTTCGAGGTGCCCACCTTGCAGGAGGTGATCGACCTGGCCAAGACGGCCAGCGCCAAAACGGGCCGCGTGATCGGCATCTACCCAGAGACCAAGCACCCCACCTACTTCGAGTCCATTGGCCAGCCGCTGGAGGCACCGCTGCTGGCCGTGCTGGAGAAAAACGGCTGGAACCACAAGGACGCCCCCGTGTTCGTGCAGTCGTTCGAGGTCAGCAACCTGCAGGCCATCCGCAAGCAGAGCAGCGTGCGCCTGGTGCAACTGGTGGCGCCCTCGGGCCGGCCGTATGACTTTGTGGCGCAAGGCGCGGCCAATGCGCGCAGTTATGCCGACCTGATCACTCCCGAAGGCCTCAAGCAGGTGGCCGCCTACGCCAACGCCATCGGCCCCTTCAAGACGCTGGTGGTGCCGGTCAAAGAAGGTGTTCCCGGCGAACCCACGCCGCTGGTCGCACAGGCCCATGCCGCCGGGCTGGCCGTGCACATCTGGACGCTGCGGCCTGAAAACGCCTTTCTGCCCGCTGGCCTGAAGAAGGCGCCCAACACCGATGGCACCGCGCGCGGCGACAGCGTGGGCGAGATCACGGCGTATCTGCGCGCAGGCATCGACGGTTTCTTCACCGACGACCCCGTCGTGGGCCGCGCTGCCGTCCAGGCCTTCACGGCGAAGGGGATGACGGCGACGAAGTGACGGGCGCCGGGCGCGGCTTGCCCGGTGTAGCGCGCGTGCCCTGGCGCTGCCCCAGTTGCCGCGCCTTTTCCACCCACAACGCCAGCCGCTCGGCGCTGGCGCTGCGCACGGGGCCAAAGCTGTGCACCTGCACGGGCCGGATGCCACAGAACTCCAGGATGGCCTTCTTCATCTGGTGGTGGCCCGGCATGCGCGTGACCCAGCGGAAGTACCAGGGCGGCGAGTCCATGGTCACCAGCAGCTCGGCCGAGCGGCCTGCCAGCAGCCTGTCCCACAACGATGAGCCCTTGCGGTACTTGAAGGCGTAACCCGGCAGCAGCACGCGGTCGATAAAACCCTTGAGCAGCGCCGGCATGGCGCCCCACCAGATGGGGTAGACCCACACCAGGTGGTGGGCCCAGGTGATGTCGGCCTGCGCCGCCAGCAAGTCGGGTTCCAGCGGCTGGACGGCGCTGTAGCCCTGAAACAGCGGGTTGAATGCGAGCTGCCCCACGTCCAGAAACCGCACCTGCGCCCCGGCGTGCCCGGCGCCCTCGGCATAGGCGCGTGCCATGCCTGCGCACAGGCTGCTGGCGGCGGGGTGGCCCAGGATGACCAGAATATTGTGTGGTTCTGCCACAGACGCTCCATCACGGTGTTGTTGATGGCGCCATGGTCACCTTGCCCCACGGGACAGAGTCAAGCGGTCAGGTCAAGGGGAGGCGAATCTTGCGGCGCCCGCCGTGGTGGCTGCGCTGAATGGTGCGGATTTGTGTTCTGGCGGCATCACTGGCAATGCGGGCGGTGCTGCGCACGCCTGGGGCGTGACGGGCACGGCCAGCGTGTCGCAGGTGTGCAGTTCGGCCTCCAACACGGCCAGCTGTGTGTCCAACGCGGCCAGGCGCGCCAGCTCCTGCGCCACGGCGGCCCGCCGCCCGGCGACGAGCTGGGCCATGCGTTCCCAGCCCGCAGCCGTGTCGATGTGGGGCAGGCCATCGAGTTCAGACAGCCGAAAGCCCAGCGCCTGGGCCTGGCGGATCAGCAACACGCGCGCCACATCGGCCTCGCCATAGTGGCGGTAGCTGCCCGCACGTGCCACTGTGCCCAGCAGGCCACGGGACTCGTACAACCGGATGGCCTTGGGCGTGGTGCCGGTGCGGCGGGCGAGTTCTCCGATGCGCATGGGAGGTCCTGGTGTGGAGTGAAAACTATCAAAATAATAGCTTTTAGCGCTTATGGGTAAAGCGCTAGCGGCCAATTTGACTCATATTTTGGTTGGGTGAAGTGTCGGAGGTCCCGCAGATCCCGATGCCACACGATAAGCTGCGGCGCTCTGATTCCCTCTTCCATCTCCCGCCCGCACCCGCCATGCCCCAGTTTGCCGCCAACCTGAGCCTGATGTACACCGAGCTGCCGTTTCTGGACCGCTTTGCCGCTGCGGCGCGCGACCGGTTCACGGCGGTGGAGTTCTTGTTTCCCTACGCCTTCGAGCCCGCCGAGGTCGCTGCGCGGCTCACGGACAACGGTCTGCAGCTGGTGCTGTTCAACGCCCCGCCCGGCGGTACCGACCGCATCCAGATGGCGGCGGCCTGGGACCAGAACGCGCGCGGCACCGCAGCGCTGCCCGGGCGTGAGGCCGAGTTCCGCGCGGGCGTGCAAGAAGCCCTGCGCTATGCCGAGGTGCTGGGCTGCCCGCGCATCCACGTGCTCTCGGGCATCGTGCCGCCCGGTGTGGAGCGCGAATCGCTCAAGGACCTGTGTGTCAGCAACCTGCGCTGGGCGGCGGCCGAGGCTGCGCGCGCGGGGCGCGACATCCTTATCGAGCCCCTCAACCTGCGCGACGTGCCGCGCTACTTTCTGAACCGGCAGGACCACGCCCACGAGCTGCTCGACGCCGCGCAGGCCAACAATCTCAAGGTGCAGATGGACCTGTACCACTGCCAGATCGTGGAAGGTGACGTGGCCACCAAGCTGCGCCAGTACCTGCCCACGGGCCGGGTGGCGCATATCCAGATTGCCGGAGTGCCTGGGCGCCACGAACCGGACCAGGGCGAGTTGAACTACCCCTTCCTCTTCGACACCATCGACGCGCTGGGCTACGGCGGCTGGGTCGGCTGCGAGTACCGGCCGGCGGCGGGCACTTCGCAAGGCCTGGGCTGGATGAACAGGAAGACCCCCTGAGTCGCTTCGCGCCTTCCCCCTAGAGGGCGCGCCTTCGCTGCGGGGCGGTCCTTGCTCGGCTTCCTCGGCGCGGGCAGCGCCGGTTTCGCAGGCTACGGCCCATGTGCCGGCCGCGATGGGGTACGCAGCTTTGCGTAAGGGAATGCGTGAATAAATGTAACAAGTCTCCGGACTTAGAGTGAAGAAGCGTGTTCTCAGGCGTTTGAGAACCCTTTCTGAGACCGGCTCAGCTGGCTTGGGGCTTTCAATCTAGAGGAGACACACTGCATGGCCGCTTCCCTTGCCAACAACCGTTCCGTCGCGCGCCAGGTCACGCTGACCGCCATCGCGCTGGTGGCCCTGGTGCTGGTGCTGGTGGGGTTGGCCATTGCCGTGCTGACCGAGCGCAGCACGCGGGCGCAGGTGGTGGCCAGCGTGGGCGACACCGCGCAAAGCGTGGCCCAGTCGCTGGACGCGGCCGACAACACCAACCGCGAACTGGTCCAACTCACCATGCGCGGTTTTCAACGCTACTTCGAGGCCACGATGCAGCTCGACGAAGCCACGGGCGAGCTGCGCAGCTATGGCGCGCTGGTCAACGAGGATTACGGCTCGGTCGACAAGTTCGCCAGCGAGACGGGTGGCATTGCCACGGTGTTCGCCAAAAAAGGCGACAACTTCATGCGGGTGACCACTTCGGTCAAGAACGACAAGGGTGAGCGCCAGCAGGGCACGCCGCTGGGCAAAGACGACCCGGCCTATGCCACCGTCACCAAGGGCGAGCCTTATACAGGCGTCACCGTGGTGGGCGGCAAGCCCTACATGGGCCACTACCTGCCGGCCAAGGATGCGTCGGGCAAGGTGATTGCGCTGCTGTTCATCGGCAATGACATCAGCGTGTTCCACACCATGCTGCAAAAGCAGGTGGCGCAGACGAAGTTCTTCGAGCACGGCGGCACCTATGTGATCAACCCCGGCACCTCGCTCGACCAGGCCGTGTTTGTGTACCACCCCACGGCGCGGGGCAAGCGTGTGCTGGAGGCCTACCCGCAGGCCCGTCCGTTTTTTGAGGCGCTGGCCGCGTCGCAGGACGGCTTTGTGCGCGAAGCCGCCCCGGTGCTGGGCGCGGGCGCCGGAGACCCCTGGGCCCTGGTGCGCAAGACCGGCGGCGGCTGGTGGGTGGTGGCCGAGGTGCCCGACGGCGAGGCCATGGCCAGCCAGCGCCGCGTGACGCTGGCCGTGTGGGGCCTGATGGCCGTGGCTGTGGTGCTGCTGGCCGTGGGCCTTTTCCTCATGCTGCGCCGGGGCGTGAGCCGCCCGCTGCAGGACCTGACCCAGGCCATCACGCTGGTGGCGCAGGGCGATCTGACAGAGGCCTTCCGCACCACGCGGCGCGACGAGATCGGCGCGCTGGTGCAAGAGGTGGAAGGAATGCGCCAGCGCTATACGCAGATGCTGCAGCAGGTACGCACGGCGGTCGACAGCATCACCACCGCCAGCGCCGAGATTGCCAGCGGCAACCAGGATCTGTCGGCCCGCACCGAGGCCACGGCCAGCAGCCTGGCCCAGACGGCGCAGAGCATGGAGCACCTCACCTCCACCGTGCGCCAGTCGGCCGATGCGGCGCGCCAGGCCAACCAGCTGGCCAGCACCGCCGCCGAAGTGGCCGCGCGTGGCGGCAAGGTGGTGGGTCAGGTAGTGACCACCATGGGCGACATCAACCAGAGTTCGCGCAAGATTGCCGACATCGTGGGCGTGATCGACTCGATTGCGTTCCAGACCAACATCCTGGCCCTGAACGCGGCGGTGGAGGCGGCCCGCGCCGGTGAGCAGGGCCGGGGCTTTGCCGTCGTGGCCAGCGAGGTGCGCAGCCTGGCCGGGCGCTCTGCCTCCGCCGCGCGCGAGATCAAGGCGCTCATCGGCGCCTCGGTGGAGCGCGTGGAATCCGGCGCGCGCCTGGTGCAGAACGCGGGCACCACCATGGATGAGATCGTGGGCTCGGTCCAGCGCGTGGGCGACATCATTGGCGAGATCACGGCGGCGTCGAGCGAGCAGTCGGACGGCATCGGCCAGGTCAACACCGCCGTCAACCAGCTCGACCAGATGACGCAGCAGAACGCGGCGCTGGTGGAGGAATCCGCCGCAGCGGCTCAAAGCCTGCGCGAGCAGGCCATGCGCCTGGCCGGGGCGGTGCAGGTGTTCAAGCTCTCGCCCGGCGACGGCAGCGGTGGGTACCCTGCGGTGGCCGCGCCTTCGGCGGGCCCGGCCCTGCAGGCCCCGGGCAGCGGCGCGTGGGCGCCAGCGCAGTTGCAATGACGGGAAAGGGGGCGCGCGCGCAGCGCGCTCCAGGGCGCGGTGGTCATCCTCTGGTTTGTTCTGCGGGGCCCTTGGTTTATGCTGGCCTGAACTTCCTTTGTCCCGACCACGCCACCTAGCCTGCCATGGCCGCCCACGTTCCCACCATGCTGGTCATGATCATTGTGAGCTCGCTCATGATGGCCGCGTCCATGGCCGTGGTGGGGTGGGGCCGACGGCGCGATGGCCTGGGGCGGTGGGCCGCCGCCCTGCTGGTCAATGCCATTGGGCACCTGCTGATCATGCTGCGGGGCCAGGTGCCCGATGTGCTGTCCATCGTGCTGGGCAACCTGCTGCTGTCGTGCGTGTTCGTGGGGATGATCGCGGCGATCTATCAGTTCCAGGGGCGTGCCCCACGGTGGCTGCTGCTGTTCACGCCGCCTGCGCTGGTCACGGCTTTTGTGGTGGTTTTCATAGACAACTTTCCGGCGCGCGCGAGTTTTGTGGGCCTGGTCATCGGGCTGCAGGCCGTGTGGGCCCTGGCGGCGGCCCTGGAGCGCCGCCACGCCACGGTGGGGCGCGCGCAGTGGCTGCTGGTGGCGGGGCTGGGGCTGGAGGCGGTCGTGCTGGGTGGCCGGGCGCTGCTGGCCTTCGGCGGCAGCCAAGCGGCGACCAGCATCCTGCAGAGCAGCCTGCTGCAGACGCTCACGTTCATGGGCACGTTTTCGGTGGTGCTCATCAGCTCCATGGGTTTTGTGTTCATGTCGCGCGACCGTGCCGACGAAAACAACCGCATCATGGCGGCGCTGGACCCGCTCACCGGTGTGGCCAACCGCCGCTCGCTGATCGCGGCGCTGGACCGCGACGTCTCTCGCGCCGTGCGCTCGCGCGAGTCCATTGCGCTCATGATGGTGGACATCGACCACTTCAAGCGGGTCAATGACCGCTATGGTCACCCCGCAGGAGACCAGGTGCTGTGCAGCGTGGTCAACGTGCTGAGCGAGCGCGTGCGGGCACAGGACCTTGTGGGCCGCTACGGGGGCGAGGAATTCATGGTGGTGCTGCCCGACACCACACTGCTGGGGGCCGAGCAGCTGGCGCGGGAACTGTGCAAGGCGGTGGAAGAATCACGCTGCCGCATCCGCGCAGCCGGCGGGGCCGCGCCAGACGCCGGCACCGACGCTGCCCTGGGGATTGCCGTCACGGTGAGCATCGGCGTCTTCGGCGGCCGACTGGAGCCCGGCGACAGCTGGGACATGCTCATCGCCGCTGCCGACCGTGCGCTCTACCAGGCCAAGAACAATGGCCGCAACCGCGTGGAGGTGGCCACCGGACTGCGGCGCCCCGCCTCCCTGGCGGCGGCACAGGCCAATCCCGACACGCATCCTGTTTCCCGGTATTGACCCCCAAGAGGGACGCGGGACGGGCACGCTGGGCACGCCCCTGAAGAAGGGCGGAACCCCATGCTGCAGCGCGGCGGGAGCGCTGTCAGGGTGTTTGGAGATCTGCGATGGCGCGCGTACAGGCGTTGTGTTGGAATGCTGGTTTCGGTCCACAAGATCACCCGTATTCAGGAGAGCCGCCCATGAACGCCCGAGTCCCCGCCCACGCCCTTCAACCCGCCCTGGCCCTTGAAAGGGTCAGCCAGGCGTGGGACAACGACATCGTTCGTCAGCTCACCGACTACATCGCCATCCCTGCCAAGTCGCCCATGTTCTCGCCCGACTGGGCCGAGCAGGGCCTGCTCGACACGGTGGTGCGCAATGCTGCCGCGTGGGTCGAATCACAAAAGGTCGCAGGCCTCACGCTCGAGATCGTGCGCCTCCCCGGCCGCACCCCCGTGCTGTTTTTTGAAATCGAATCCACGCAGCCCGGCGCCACCGACACGGTTCTGATGTATGGCCACCTCGACAAACAACCCGAGTTCAGCGGCTGGCGCAACGACCTGGGCCCCTGGACCCCCAAGTACGAAGACGGCAAGCTCTACGGCCGCGGCGGCGCGGACGACGGCTACGCGGTGTACGCCAGCATCGCCGCGGTGCAGGAATTGAAGCGCCAGAACGTGCCGCACCCGCGCATCGTGGGCCTGATCGAGACCTGCGAGGAAAGCGGCTCGCGCGACCTGCTGCCCTACATCGATGCCTTGAAGCCCCGCATGGGCAACGTGGCACTGGTGGTGTGCCTCGATTCGGGTGCGGGCAACTACGACCAGCTGTGGCTCACCACCAGCCTGCGCGGCATGGCCACCGGCACGCTCAAGGTCGAGATCCTGACCGAAGGCATCCACTCCGGCGACGCTTCGGGCCTCGTGCCCTCGTCGTTCCGCATCATGCGGCAGGTGCTTGATCGCCTGGAAGACAGCGCCACCGGCCGCCTGCTGCCCCAGAGTTTCCATTGCGAAGTGCCTGCCGACCGCGTGGCCCAGGCCCGCGCCACGGCGGCCATTCTGGGCGAAGAGGTGTACAAGCGTTTCCCCTGGGCGCATTACGACTGCGGCGGTTCCACCACCTTTGCGCTGCCCACCACCACCGACCCGCTGCAGGCCTTGCTCAAGCGCACCTGGGAGCCCACGCTCAGCGTGACCGGGGCCGAAGGCTTCCCGGCACTGCAGGACGCGGGCAATGTGCTGCGCCCCTACACCGCCTTCAAGCTCAGCCTGCGCCTGCCACCCCTGGTCGATGCTGGCCAGGCCGTGCAGGAGCTCAAGGCACTGCTCGAAGACAACGCGCCCTACCAGGCCAAGGTCACCTTCCAGGGCACCAGTGGCGCCACGGGCTGGAATGCCCCCGCCACCACGTCCTGGTTCGAGCAGGCGCTCAACGAGGCCTCGCAGGCGCACTTCGGCGCGCCCTGTGGCTACATCGGCCAGGGCGGCACCATCCCGCTCATGAACATGCTCAGCGAAGGTTTTCCTGCCGCGCAGATGATGGTCTGCGGCGTGCTGGGCCCCAAGAGCAACGCACACGGTCCCAACGAGTTTTTGCATGTGCCCTATGCCAAGCGCCTCACGGCCTCGGTGGCGCAGGTGATTGCCTCGATGGCGCAGCAGGTGGTGGCACCGGCGGCTGTTGCGGGCTAAAGCTGTCTCTTCCTACCCTTTGCCCGGCCCTTCGCGGCCCCCTCTGGCAGCCCCGGGGCCTGTGCCCCGGGCTGCACGGGGTGTGCTGTTCCTGACGGATCTCTCCTTCTGCCATGACCTCTGAAGAAACCCTTCCCTCCACACTCACCACCTTCACCGCCAGCGATGGAGAGAACCTGGCCGTGCAGGACTGGCCCCTGCCGGAAGGCGAGCCCCAGCGCGGCACCGTGCTGCTGGTGCATGGCCTGGGCGAACATGTGGGCCGCTACGACGCGGTGGCGCGGCGGCTGAACGCCTGGGGGTTCGCAGCGCGCGGCTACGACCAATACGGCCACGGCGAATCGAGCGGGCCGCGCGGCGGGCTCACCTCGGACCTGCGCCTGCTGGACGATCTGGCCGACATGGTCGATGCCACGCGCGCCCGTTTGCCCGCCGGCCAGCCGCTGGTGTTGCTGGGCCACAGCATGGGCGGGCTGGTGGCATCGCGTTTTGTGGCGATGAACCTGCGGCCTGTGGACGCGCTGGTGCTGTCATCCCCCGCACTCGATGCGGGCCTGGGCGCCGTGCAAAAACTGCTGCTGGCCACGCTGCCGCGCATCGCGCCCAACCTGCGCGTGGGCAACGGGCTGGATGCACAGTACCTTTCGCACGACCCCGCTGTAGTGGCCGCCTACCTGGCCGATCCGCTGTGCCACGACCGCATCAGCGCACGCCTGGCGCGTTTCATCGCCAACGGCGGCCCCGCCACCGTGGCCCGCGCCGCGCACTGGAGCGTGCCCACGCTGTTGATGTGGGCGGGCGGCGACAAGCTGGTCAACCCGGCGGGCAGCCGCGCCTTTGCAGCGGCCGCACCCAAGGCGCTGGTGCACGCGCATTGTTTCGAGCCCCTGTTCCACGAGCTGTTCAACGAAAGCCCGGAGCTGGCCGATCCGGTGTTCGACCTGCTGCAGCAATGGCTGGTACAGCGCTGCCCGGTGGCCTCCTAAGAACGTGTTCACGATCTCCCAGGAGTCGCGCAGCCAATAGCTCGGCTATTGGCAAGCGCCGCAACGCCGCAGACCGCCGGCCAAGACCACTGCCCGAAGGGTTGGAGCGAAATCGGGCGATTGGCCGCCCCGGCTGCTTGCATGGGCATGAGCCCATGCGGCGCATCCGAAGCATCCACTCATCCCGATTGCGCTCCAACGCGACCCCTGCGAGATCGTGAACACGTTCTAAGCGCTGCCACCCAGAATTTCAAATAAAAATGGTCGCCAGCGCTTACCCATCAAGCGCTAGCAGATATCATTTTTGTAGCAAACCGCCCAGCATTCCGAACAGGTCGTTCGATGTGCCAAACCCGCCCTGCGGTGCCTCACCGCGTGGGCTGAGCTGGTCGATCAGTCCCGGCAGCACCTGGGCCAGCTGGCCTGCGGCGGCTCCGGGGCCCACGCCCAGTTGCGACGCGATCTGCGACAGCGGGCCGCTGCCCAGCACATCGGACAGCTGCTCGCCCGAGATCGCCTGGTTGGGCCCCGCGCTGAGCCAGGACGCAATCACATTGCCCAGCCCCGCCTGCTGAAACTTGGCCATCAGGCCCGGCAGGCCACCCACCGGGCCGTCGTTGCTGATCAGGGACATCACGGCCTGCACCAGCTGCGGGTTTTGCGCGGCCATGCTGATCAGTCCCCCCAAGCCACCTCCGGCCCCACCGGACGCAGCGGCGCCGCTGCCGCCTTGCGATGCATTGTTGATGACGGCACCCAGAACGGAATCGAGCAAACCCATGGTGTTCTCCTGCAGAAGGAATAAAAGACAACCGCAGAGCGGCCGGACCGTGACCACGGTCTGCTAACTGCCGATGGTACGCAGGCAGGGGCCGGCGGCTGTGTCAACAATCGTGAATTCTTCTACCGCAGGCCCCTTGGCGATAGGCAAGCGGGTGCCGAATGCCACGAGACACCTGGTTCAGGTGCGTGGCAGGGCGACTGCGTTAGGGCGCGCGGGGTGGGCGCTTGTCCAGCAGCGGCGCGCTCACGCCTTGCACCCCCACCAGCCCCAGCACCGTGACCAGCGAGGTCTGCGCGCCCTTCCAGGCGTCCGTCAGGTCGATCCATTCGGACAGCGCGTGGAACCCGCCCGTCTTGCCACCGCCCCCGATCACGATGGCGGGGATGCCCAGCGACATGGGCACGTTGGCATCGGTGCTCGCGCCGCCCAGCACAGTCTTGCGGCCAAACGCCGTGTTGGCGCGCACGGCCGCTTCGACAATGACCGAATCCGCCGCCGTACGGCCACCGGGCCGGTCGCCGATAAGTTTGGTCGATGCGCTCAGGGTGTTCACACCCCAGCGCGCGTTTTCTTCGGTCACCGCGCTGTCCACGGCGGCCAGTACCTGCTTTTCCGTGGCCAGCATCGGGGCTGTTTCGTCGGAGCGGATGTCCACCGCCATGCGCGCATCGGGCGCGATGGTGTTGACGGATGTGCCGCCGCCCACCGTGCCCACGGTGAAGGTGGTTTTGGGACTCTTGGGGGTGCGGATCTCGGCGATCTTGGCAATGGCGCGGCCCATGCCGTGGATGGCGCTGGGCACCTCGCCGAACGCGGCGTAGCTGTGGCCGCCCGGGCCCTTGAACGTGACCTCATGGCGGTGGCTGCCCGTGCCCAGCACCAGCACCGTGCCGTCCGGCGCGGGCTCCAGTGCCACCAAACCGTCGATGTCGAGGTGTTCCTTGAACAGGTGCTTCATGCCGCGCAGGTTGCCCAGCTCTTCCTCGCCCACATTGCCCACAAACACCAGGTCGCCCACGGTGGCGATCTTCTGGTCGTTCAGCACCTTGAGCCACGACAGCAGCACGGCCAGGCCGCGCGTGTTGTCCGAGATGCCGGGCGCGTGCAGCTTGCCTTCGCGCTCCTTCACCTTCACGTCGGTGCCGGCCGGGAACACCGTGTCCAGGTGGGCCGAGATCACGAGCTTGGGGCCGTTGCCCGTGCCCTTGCGCACGCCCACCACGTTGCCTTCGGCGTCGATGGCGGCGCTGGCCAAGCCCAGGGTCTTCAGGCGCGCGAGGAACGCCTCGGCGCGTTTTTGCTCCTTGAACGGCGGGGCCTCGATCTCGGTGAGCATGCGCAGGTCTTCGGTGGCGCGGTCGTGGTCAGCCTTCACGGCGTCCAGCAGCTGCAGGATCTGCGGCGCGGCCATGAGCTGGCCATAGGCCTTGTCCACGGCGGGACGCAGCGCGGTGGGCGTGGGCGCCACGGCGCCGAACTGTGCATACGCTGCAGAGGGCAGCAGGGTGGCGGTGGCAAGGGCCACGGCACCGGCGAGGGCTGTGGCACGGAAGGTACGGAGAGGGTGAGTCATGGTGATCCAGCGAAACACAAACGGAAGGGGTGGCCGGCCCATCCGGCGTTGTGGATGGAGCCGTGGGCCGGCACGCAGGGCCATGCAATTGTTGGACCGAACCCAGCCCGCGGGCTCTGCTTTAATCTGTCCAGCCGACAGTTTTTCTTACATGCGCCGACACATCCCCAGCACCCGCGCCCTGCTCGTTTTTGATGCCGTGGCGCGCCACCACGGTGTGAGCAAGGCCGCCGAAGAACTCTGCCTCACCCACAGCGCCGTGAGCCAGCAGCTGCGCCTGCTCGAAGGCCAGCTGGGCCTGCAACTGGTGCAGCGCGGCGCACGCGGCTCCACGCTCACCGACGTGGGCCGCCGCTACCACGCGCAGGTCGTGGGCGACCTGCTGCGGCTGCAGAACCACACGCTCGAAGCCATGGCCCAGCGGCCCGATGGCGCGCGCCTGCTGGTGGGCTGCGTGCCAGTGTTTGCCGAGCGCTGGCTGTTGCCCCGTTTGCCCACCTTCCTCGCGCAGCAGAAGGGATGCAGCCTGCACCTGCAGGTGTACCCCACGCAGATCTACATGGCGGAGGTTCCGTTTGATGTGGCCGTGCAGTACGACGACGCGGCCTGGCCCGGGGTGGTGCCCGCGTCCCTGATGCCCGAGGTCTGCGTGGCCGTGTGTGCACCGCAATCGCGCCACCGCCGCGCGATGGAGCGCGGCGACTTCCGCGCCGTGCCGTTGCTGCAGCTCAGCTCGCGCCTGGGCGCGTGGGACGAATGGTTTGGCCGTGCCGGCATCACGCGCATCCCCGGCCACACTTTGGGAGGCCACCGATTCGACCTGTTCTCGATGCTGGTGGAGGCGGTGCGCGCCGACTTGGGGCTAGGCGTGGTGCCCCGGTACTTTGTCGAGCGCGAACTGCAGTCGGGCGAGCTGGTGCTGGCCCATCCGCACCACGACAGCGGCGTGCGCGGCTACAGCCTCTTCGTGGCGCCGGGGCGTCTGGAAGACCCTGCGGTGGCGGCCTTTGCACAGTGGCTGCGCACCACCGTGGCGGCGGAAGGCACCACGGCTGCCGCGTCCTCAGGCGCCGGTTGAAACGCGCTTGCGCTGCACACCCAGCCAGGCCAGTGCCAGCCCCGTCACCACAATCGGCACCAGCGAGCCGGCGTTGAGCAGCGTCCAGCCCTGCGTGGTGACCAGCACGCCCGACGAGAACGCACTCAGCGCCAGCGTGGCGTACACGCAGAAGTTGATGGCCGCCTGGGCGCGGTCCTTCTCCTCGGGGCGGTAGGCCGTCATGGCCAGCGTGGTGGAGCCGGTGAACAGGAAGTTCCAGCCCACGCCCAGGAAGAACAGCGCAATCCCAAAGTGGTGCAGCTCCACGCCCATCAGCGCCACCGCCACACACGCCAGGTTGAGCAACACCCCCGTGCCCATGATGGGCAGCACACCAAACCGCTTGATGAGGTGGCCAGTGACAAAGCCGGGAGCGAACATGCCGATCACATGCCACTCCAGCACCAGCGCCGAGGCATCAAAGTCAAAGCCACACACCTGCATGGCCAGCGGCGTGGCCGCCATCAGCAGGTTCATCACGCCATAGCCCAGCGCGGCGCCCACAATGGCCACGATGAAGGCGGGTTGGCGCATCAGCACAGAAAGGGGGCGCCCTTGCTCGCGTTGCCCCGCAGCGTTGAGCACCACGGGCTGCGCCTCGAACCGGATGGCTGTCATGCACAGCATGGACAACAGTGCCACACCGATGAGCGCGATATAGGCGCCCGCAAACGGCACCGGGAACAGCGTGCGCGTGGCGCTGGCCAGGTTGGGACCTGCCACGGCGCCCAGCAGGCCGCCCGCAAGCACCAGCGAGACGGCCTTTTCGCGGTAGTCCGGCTTGGCCAGTTCGGCGGCGGCAAAGCGGTACAGGCCGCCGTTGGCGCTGTAGTAGCCCGCCACCAGCGTAGCGGTGCACAGCAGCCAGAAGCTGGCGCTGAACGCCGCCCAGGCACACAGGGCGGCCGATGCCACGGCCACGGCCAGCCCGATCTGGAACGACACCTTGCGGCCCCAGCGCATCTGCGTCCTGGCCACCAGGGGCGTGGACAGCGCGCCGCCCACCACGTAGCCCATCACCGGCAGCGTGGCCATCCAGCCAAAGGGCGCCAGCTGCAGGCCCACCAGCCCGTTGATGGCGATGAAGACGACGTTGTTGGTCAGGAAAAGGCCTTGGCACAGGGCCAGCAACCACAGGTTCTTGTTCACGGCAGGGCAGCGCTTGGAGCGGGCAGAAGGGCGTTAAGGGACGGCAGCATAGATGCAAGTCAAGGCCGGACGGCAGTGGGATGCGCCGGGAAGGTGGGGCATATCAAAACCCGACTGCTTTGCTCCAGCATTGTGCACCGCCGTTGATGAAGATCAGCGGATGCGTTGGGCGGCCCCCGTATGGTGGCGCCCAGTGCTGTGGCTCCCCACCGGGGCCAGCGTTTGAATGCTTGTGATGGAACCCCTGAAATCGATGGAGGCTGCGCTGCCTGAGGCCCCGGAGCCCGCCTCGCCCGCCCTGGAACTGGTTTGCCCCGCGGGCAGCCTGCCCGCCCTGAAAGCGGCCGTGGACCACGGCGCCAACTGCGTCTACCTGGGCCTGCGCGACGCCACCAACGCGCGCAACTTTGCGGGCCTCAACTTTGACGAAGCGGCCATCGCCCAGGGCATTGGCTATGCCCACGCGCGTGGCTGTAAGGTCTTCATGGCGCTCAACACCTACCCGCAGGCGGCCAATCCGGGGCCCTGGCGCAGCGCGCTGGACAAGGCGGTCGACCTGGGCGTGGACGCGGTCATCCTGGCCGACCCGGGCCTCATGCAATACGCGGTGCAGCGCCACCCCCGGCTGCGGCTGCACCTGTCGGTGCAGGGCTCGGCCACCAACTACGAGGCCATCAATTTCTACCGCGAGCAGTTCGGCATCGTGCGCGCCGTGCTGCCGCGCGTGCTGTCGATGGAGCAGGTGCGCCAGGTCATCGACCGCACGCCAGTCGAGATCGAGGTGTTCGGTTTTGGCAGTCTGTGCGTGATGGTCGAGGGGCGCTGCGCGCTGTCGTCGTATGTGACCGGTGAATCTCCCAACACGCACGGCGTGTGTTCACCCCCGAAGGCCGTGCGCTGGGTGGAGACGCCGCAGGGCCGCGAGTCGCGCCTGAACGGCGTGCTCATCGACCGCTATGCACCCGGCGAAAACGCGGGCTACCCCACGTTGTGCAAGGGCCGCTTCGACGTGGGGGATGACGAGAACTACTACGCCATCGAAGAGCCCACCAGCCTCAACACGCTGGAGCTGCTGCCCCAGCTGCTCAAGATGGGCGTGCGCGCCATCAAGATCGAAGGCCGCCAGCGCAGCCCCGCGTATGTGGCGCAGGTCACCCAGGTCTGGCGCGAGGCCATGGACCAGTGCCTGGCTTTTCCCCACCGCTACGCGCCCAAGACGCGCTGGATGGCCAGCCTGGACCAGGTGGCAGAAGGCCAGCAGCACACGCTAGGCGCCTACCACCGCCCCTGGAAATGACGAACAACCCCCTGAGGCGCTGCGCGCCTTCCCCCTTCTCTCGCCTCGCTTGCGCGATGCGGGAAGGGGGACACCGCCAGCGCGGCGGGGCGGCCCTTGCGCGGCGGTCGCTGGCCTGGGCCGCGCCAGATTCGAACTCAGTGAGCCGCTTTGGCGCCTGGTTACCACGATGAAAACCTTTGAGATCGCCCCATGAAACTCTCTCTCGGCCCGCTGCTGTACTACTGGCCCCGCGACACTGTGTTCGCGTTCTACGAGGCCATGGCCGCCACGCCCGTGGATGTGGTGTACCTGGGCGAGACGGTGTGCTCACGCCGCCATGAGCTGCGCCTGGCCGACTGGCTGGCGCTGGCGCGCATGCTGCGGGAAGCGGGCAAGGAGGCGGTCTTGTCCAGCCAGGTGCTCATCGAGTCCAGCGCCGACGTGGGCGTGATGCACAAGATCACAGGCAACGGCGAATTTCTGGTCGAGGCCAATGACATGGGGGCGGTGAGCTGCCTTGCGCGTGCACCCGCCGGGCCGCAGGCCTTTGTGGCCGGACCGCACCTGAACCTGTACAACGCGCACTCGCTGCAATGGATGGCGCAGCTGGGTGCCACCCGCTGGGTGATGCCGCTTGAAATGTCGCAGGACGCCCTCTCCGCCGTGCTGGCGCAGCGGCCCGCAGACATCGAGACCGAGGTGTTTGCCTACGGGCGCATGCCACTGGCCTATTCGGCACGCTGCTTCACCGCGCGCCACCGCAACCTGCCCAAGGACGACTGCCAGTTCAGCTGCCTCGACCATGCTGACGGACTGCCGCTGCGCACGCGCGAGAGCGAGGGTTTTCTGGTGCTCAATGGCACACAAACGCAATCGGCCCGCGTCTACAACCTGGCCAACGAATTGGCCGCGATGCGCGCCCAGGGTGTGGACGTGGTGCGGCTGAGCCCGCAGGCGCACCACATGCCGCAGGTGATCACCGCGTTTGACGAAGCCCGCCGCGCAGTGGTTGCGAAAGAGACTGCTGAAAAGACCCCCGACTTTGTGGAGCGCATGCAGCCCTTCATGCCCGATCTGCCCTGCAACGGCTACTGGTTCGGGCGCCCAGGCCTGGAGCAGGGGCTGCAAGGGGCCGTGGGTGGTGGTGCCGCGCGGCCTGCGATGAATCCATGACGCGAAGCGAATCACCGCATGTACCCCGGAGAACGCTTCAACAGCATCAGCCACCTGGTCGGCGCCCTGCTGGCCACGGCGGGCGCGGCCGTGCTCATCACGCTGGCGGCGCGCCTGGGTGACCCGTGGAAGGTGGTCGCGTTCAGCATCTATGGCGCCATGCTGGTGGCGCTGTACACGGCCTCCACCGCGTACCACAGCGTGCGCCGGCGCGCCATCAAGGCCGTGCTGCAAAAGCTGGACCACTGCAGTATCTACCTGCTGATCGCCGGCAGCTACACGCCGTTTGCGCTGGTGTCGCTGCGCGGGCCCTGGGGCTGGTCGTTGCTGGGTGTGGTGTGGGGCCTGGCCCTGCTGGGCATCGCGCAGGAGATCTGGTGGGCACGGGGCGCACGCGTGTTGTCGCTGGTCATCTACGTGCTCATGGGCTGGCTGGCGCTGGTGGCTGTGGTGCCGCTGTGGCACGCGCTCACGCCCGTGGGTTTTGGCGGGCTGCTCGCAGGTGGGGCCTGCTACACGCTGGGCATCATCTTCTATGCGCTGGACCACCGCGTGCGCCATGGCCACGGGCTGTGGCACCTGTTTGTGCTGGGCGGCAGTGTCTGCCATTTTTTCACCGTGTTTTTCTACGTGGCCTGAGGGCCCGTCTTCTACCTATGGCTGCTTTCCCTTCTTCGCCCACGCCTGCCGCGAACCCACGGCTGGTGCCGCCTCCCGTGGGGGCTTTGCTGTCGCGCCTGCCTGCCTACCCCGGCTCGATGCTGCTGGTGACGGCGCTCAACCTGGCGCTCGCGCGGCACCTGCCCGATGACGTGGGCCGCTTGCTGCTCCACAAGAAGATGCGGGTGCAGGTGCGCGATGCGCGCGTGGCCTTCGACTTTGCCTGGACGGGCCAGCGTTTTGCACCCCACGCCCCGCTGGTGGCCCCTGCGGTGGCCGACGTGACTTTGAGCGCCACGGCCCACGACTTCCTGCTGCTGGCCCAGCGCCAGCAGGACCCGGACACGCTGTTCTTCAGTCGCCGCCTGTCGATGGAGGGCGACACCGAGCTGGGCCTGGTGGTGAAGAACGCACTCGACGCGATTGAGCTGCCGGTGCTGGACCCGCGCCAGTGGGCGCAGAAGTTGGCGCCGCGCCAGGTGCTGGGCCACCTGCGCCGCCGCCTGGACCCGACACCACGCAACGGAGGGTGAGCATGACCACCGACACCCATCCCCAGAACCACCCCTTGGTCTATTCCTGCTCCGGCTGCTCCAGCGCCGCGCAGCTGGCCAACCACGTGGCGCTGCAGCTCGACCGGCACGGCGTGGCCGAGATGTCGTGCATTGCGGGCGTGGGGGGCGATGTGCCGCACCTGATGAAGATCGTGCGCTCGGGTCGGCCCATCATCGCGCTCGACGGCTGCCCGCTGGTCTGCGTGAAAAGCACGCTGGCGCGCCACGGCATTGCGGCCGACCGGCACTACCAGCTGCAACAGTACGGCGTGAAGAAGCGCGCGCACGAAGACTTCGACCCCGTGCAGGCCGCGCTGGTGTTGGAGCAGGTGGAGGCCGACCAGCAGGCGCAGCCCCTGCGGCGCCCTTCTGTGGTGGAGCCCTCGCATGGCTGATTCTGCCCACACCCGCCGCATCATCGTCGCCATTTCGGGCGCCAGCGGCGCCGTGTATGGCGCGCGCCTGCTGCAGGTGCTGCAGGGCCTGCCCGGCATCGAGACCCACCTGGTCGTCTCCCATGCAGGCTGGCGCAACTTGCAGCACGAGCTGGACATGGACCGCCCTGCGGTGGAAGCGCTGGCGCACCGCGTGCACGACGTGGCCAACGTGGGCGCGGCCATTGCGAGCGGCTCGTTCCAGTGCCATGCCATGGTGGTCGCGCCGTGTTCCATGCGCACACTCGCCGCCATTGCGCACGGGCTGGCCGACAACCTGCTCACGCGCGCGGCCGATGTGGCCCTCAAGGAGCGCCGCCGCCTGGTACTGATGGTGCGCGAGTCGCCCCTGCACCTCACGCACCTGCGCAACATGGTGGCCGTGACCGAGATGGGCGGCATCATCTGTCCGCCGCTGCCCGCGTTCTACCTGCGCCCGCAGACCGTGGGCGAGGTGGTGGATTACAGCGTGGCCCGCGTGCTCGACCTCATCGATGTGCCGCACGACCTGGCGCCGCGCTGGGTGGGCTTGGAATTGAATGCTCTCTAATTGATAGCTGTCAGCGCATGATGAATAAGCGCTGCCGGCCTATTTTTTTCGAATATTGGTACTGATATGGCCTACCGCGACCTGCGCGACTTCATGGCCCAGCTCGAAGCCACGGGCGACCTGCGCCGCGTGGAGGGCAGCGTCTCGCCCCACCTGGAGATGACCGCGCTCAGCGACCGCGTGCTGCGCGCAGGTGGCCCGGCGCTGCTCTTCACCCAGCCCACGGGCCACCGCATGCCCGTGCTCACCAACCTGTTTGGCACGACGGCCCGCGTGGCCCGCGCCATGGGTGTGGCCGACCTGCGCGGTGTGCGCGCGCTGGGCGAATTGCTGGCCACCCTCAAGGAGCCCGAGGCCCCCAAAGGCTTCAAGGACATGCTGGGCATGGGCCAACTGCTCAAGACCCTGTGGAACATGGCACCCCACACCATGGCGCGCGGCGCGCCCTGCCAGCAAGAGGTGTGGGAAGGGCCCGATGTCGACCTGGCCCGCCTGCCCGTGCAGCACTGCTGGCCCGGCGACGTGGCCCCGCTCATCACCTGGGGCCTGACCATCACGCGCGGTCCGCGCAAGGCCCGGCAGAACCTGGGCATCTACCGCCAGCAGGTGCTCTCGCGCAACCAGGTCGTCGTGCGCTGGCTGGCGCACCGGGGCGGCGCGCTGGACTTTGCCGACCACTGCGCCGCCCACCCCGGCCAGCCCTACCCCGTGGCCGTGGCGCTGGGGGCCGACCCGGCCACGTTGCTGGGCGCCGTCACGCCCGTGCCCGATTCGTTGAGCGAATACCAGTTCGCCGGCCTGCTGCGCGGCGCGCGCACCGAAGTCACGCCCGCGCTGGGCGTGCCGCTGCAGGTGCCCGCCACCGCCGAGATCGTGCTCGAAGGCCATATCCAGCCCGACGCGAGCCACCCGAGCGGCTGGCAGCACGCGCTGGAAGGCCCTTACGGCGACCACACCGGCTACTACAACGAATGCGCCGAGTTCCCCGTCCTCACCGTGGACCGCATCACCCTGCGCAAGGACGCGATCTACCACAGCACCTACACCGGCAAGCCACCCGACGAGCCCGCCGTGCTGGGCCTGGCGATGAACGAGCTGTTCATCCCGCTCTTGCAAAAGCAGTTCCCCGAGATCGTGGACTTCTACCTGCCGCCCGAAGGCTGCAGCTATCGGCTAGCGGTGGTCAGCATCCGCAAGGCCTACGCCGGCCACGCACGGCGCGTGATGATGGGCGTGTGGAGCCACCTGCGCCAGTTCATGTACACCAAGTTCATCGTGGTGGTGGATGCGGATGTGGACGTGCGCGATTGGAAGGAAGTGATCTGGGCCATCACCACCCGCATGGACCCAGTGCGCGACACGCTGCTGGTGGAGCACACCCCCATCGACTACCTGGACTTTGCCTCACCTGTCAGCGGCTTGGGCAGCAAGATGGGGATGGATGCCACGAACAAGTGGCCGGGGGAGACCCAGCGCGAATGGGGCCGCCCCATGGCCATGGACGCCGCCGTGCAGGTGCGCGTGGACGGGCTTTTCGCAGCGCTGGGCCTGTGACCCGTCCGTGCACCACGGCGGTGCTGTGCGCTCCAGTCACGTAGAAGACAAGCACGCCCCGCGTTGTTTGCGACGATGTGCCAGCCCCGACAAAGAGGGCTCTGCACCGGCACCCGCGGATGCCGCGATGCAGCAAGGTGCACATCCCAAGGAGACAACGGCAATGCAGCAGCACCAGCCCGGCAGCATGATGGACCGGCCATTACTGGTTTCGGCCATCCTCGAACACGGCGAGAACCAGTACGGCGACCAGCAGATCGTCTCGCGCGATACCAATGGCAGCCTGCACCGCTACCGCTTTTCGGACATGGCCCAGCGCGCCCGGCAGCTGGCCAACGCATTGCAGACGCTGGGCCTGCGCCCTGGCTGCGTGGTGGGCTCGCTGGCCTGGAACAACCACCGCCACCTGGAGGCGTACTACGCCGTGTCCGGCAGCGGCATGGTCATGCACACCTGCAACCCACGCCTGCACCCCGAGCAGCTGGCCTACATCGTCAACCACGCCGACGACGAGGTGGTGCTGTTTGACACCACCTTTGCGCCGCTGGTGCGCGCCATCGCTGCGTCGTGCCCCCGCGTGCGGCACTGGGTGGCGCTGTGTGATGCCGAAATGCTGGGCACGATCGACCTGCAAGGGGTGCCCGGGGTCGAGGCGTACGAGACGCTGGTGACCCGTCAGGACGACAGCTTCATCTGGCCCGTGTGCGATGAAAAGACCGGCGCTGCGCTGTGCTACACCTCGGGCACCACCGGCAACCCCAAGGGCGTGCTGTATTCGCACCGGGCGCTGGCACTCAGTGCTCTGTCGGCCTGCATGCCAGGCGTGCTCAGCATCAGCGCGCGGGAGACCATCCTGCCCGTGGTGCCCATGTTCCACATCAACGCCTGGTGCCTGCCCTATGCGGCGCTGATTGGCGGCGCCAAGCTGGTGCTGCCCGGCCCGCGCCTGGACGCCGCCAGCCTGTACGAGCTGATGGAGACCGAGCGCGTCACCGTCAGTGCGGGCGTGCCAACCATCTGGATGGGTCTGATCCAGTACGTGGAGCAGCACCAGCTGCGGTTTACCACCATGCGGCGCACGGGCGTGGGCGGCTCGGCCATGCCCAAGGCGCTGATCGCCAAGTTCAGCGACGAGTACGACGTGGAGGTGCGCCACGGCTGGGGCATGACCGAGACCACGGCCATTGCCACCATGAGCGTGCTGGGCGCTGCCGATGCCGAACTGCCGCCCGAGGACCGCCACGTGCTGGTCGCCAAGCAGGGCAAGTCGGTGTTCGGCATCGAACTCAAGCTGGTGGATGAGCAGGGGGCGAACCTGCCGCGCGACGGCGTGGCGCAGGGCGAGCTGATGGTGCGCGGCCAGTGGATCGTGGACCGGTACCACAAGGCCGAGCGTTCGGCGCTGGTCGATGGCTGGTTCCCCACCGGCGACATCGCCACCATCAACCCGCAGGGCGTGGTGCAGATCCGGGACCGCACCAAGGACGTGATCAAGTCGGGTGGCGAGTGGATCAGCTCCATCGACCTGGAGAACGCGGCTGTGGCGCATCCGGCGGTGGCCATGGCCGCTGTCATTGGCGTCAAGCACCCCAAGTGGGACGAACGCCCGCTGCTCTTCATCGTGCGCAAGCCCGGCCAGTCGCTCGACAAGACGCAGATCCTGGACTTCCTCGCAGAGCGCGTGGCCAAGTGGTGGCTGCCCGACGACGTGCTGTTTGTGGACAGCCTGCCGCTGGGCGGCACCGGCAAGGTCCAGAAAAACGAGCTGCGGCAGCGCCATGGCGCGGTGTTCGCCGGCGAGTGACGCAACCACGCGTTGACGGCTTTCGGCTTTCCTTTCTTTCCCACTCACCCACCCCACGGAGACAGACATGAATTTGGTTCCCAGGAAATGGCTTCAGGTCGGCGCATGCGCCACAGCGCTGGTGATGGCCGCGCACGCCGGCGCGGCCGAGACGGTGAAGATCGGCTTCATCGACCTGCTGTCCGGCCCGTTCGCGCTCACCGGCCAAAGCTCGCTCAATCAGCTGCGCGAGGTGGTGGCGCAGGTCAATGCCAAGGCCGGGCCCAACGAGCCCAAGTTCGAGGTGATGGACTTCGACAACAAGGGCACGCCGCAAGAGAGCCTGAACGCGCTCAAGGCCGCCACCGACCGGGGCGTGCGCTACATCACCCAGGGGGGCGGATCGGGGGTGGCCCTGGCGCTGGTGGACGGGCTCAACAAGCTCGCCGAGCGCGACCCAGAGCGCGCGACGGTGTACCTGAACTACGCCGCCATGGACCCGCAGCTCACCAACGAGCGCTGCAGCTTTTGGCATTTCCGTTTCTATCCATCGAGCGAGATGAAAATGGAGGCGCTGACCACCTACCTGCAAGGCCGCAAGGATGTGAAGCGCGTGTACCTGCTCAACCAGGACTACACCCACGGCCGCCAGGTCTCCAAGGCCGCCAAGGAATACCTGGCGCGCAAGCGGCCCGACATCGAAATCGTGGGCGACGACTTCATCCCCATCGCGCAGACGCGCGACTTTGCCCCCTACGTCGCCAAGATGGCCGCCGCCAAGGCCGATACGGTCATCACTTCCAACTGGGGCAGCGACCTGACGCTGCTGTTCAAGTCGTCCCGCGACTATGGGCTCAACATCAACTACTTCACGCTCAATGCCAACAACCCCGGCACGCCCGCGCAGATCGGGCCCTGGGGCGAGGGCAAGGTCGGGGTGATCTGGAACTGGGTGCACAACGCCCCCACGCCCGAGCTGGAAAAGATCTACGTGGACTACAAGAAGAAGACCGGCGACGACTTTGTGTTTGCCGCGCACTGGAACAGCATGCACATGCTGCGTGAAGCCATGCGCAAGGCCCAGTCCACCGACGCGAAGAAGGTGGCCCTGGCCCTGGAAGGCATGACCTACAAGAGCCCCATGGGCGAGGTGCGCATGCGCAAGACCGACCACCAGCTCGAAGCGCCGCTGTACCTGGGCATCTGGGCCAAGCAGGGCAGCAAGGGCGTGAAGTACGACGCGGAGAAAACCGGCTACGGCTTCCGCTCCGAAGTGGCGTGGGACAACTACATCAGCGCCCAGCCGACGTCCTGCCAGATGAAGCGGCCGTCCTGAGCGCCCTGCCATCTCTGCGCCTGCACGCCACGCACTGTGCGTAGCTGCTGCAGGCGCAAACGCTTTCCTCAAGGGCACGCTCGTTGCGGAGCCTTGCCATCGGCGCGGCATCGGTCCGCAGCGCAAACGGCCGTGCATCGGGATAAGCCACCTTTAACTGCTGGCGCAAGCCGGTGATTCTTTGACTGGCGTGGCCGGCATCGGCCCCGCTCTTTCTCGCTTGTGAGCGGGGCGTGCACACGACCCACGCGCGCGGGTTCTTTCTGTGCGTGATCGCATCCACGCGCCAGCCCAGGCCCCCAGTCCGCAGCCCTCATTGACGGGTACCCCACACCTCCAACACCCCTTGCCCTGCACGCCCTGGTGGGGCGTGCGCCGCCTCGGCGCGTTGGCTCCCCTGGCTCCGTGCGGGAGGCGCAAGCCCCATGCAGGCGAGCCCTTGCTCCGCAGAGCGCGCGGCACGCCAGGTCTCCTTCTTTCGGTCTTTGCACCTGCCGTCAGATGATTTGGTTGTAAAGAAAACGATTTTTATTCGTTTGGTTTTGGCTGACCACGGCATAGATTGGTGGCTATCCCCACCCAAAACCGCTTTCCCCCACGTTCCAGGAGACCCTGTCCATGTCCGCCGAAGCCCTTGAGATCACCTTGCCCGAAGCCCTGGAGGCTGCCCGCGCAGATGCCGCTGCCCAGGGGCTGAACTACGCCGGTGGCGTGCGCCCGCCCGTGGCGTGGGAACTGGTGCGGTCAGGTCAGGCGGTGCTCGTGGACGTGCGTTCGGCCGAAGAGCGCAAGTTTGTGGGCCATGTGCCTGGCAGCCAGCATGTGGCCTGGGCCACGGGCACGGCGCTCACACGCAACCCGCGTTTTGTGCGCGAGCTGGAGGCTCGACTGGCCAAGGACGGTGGCAAGGACGCCGTGGTGCTGCTGCTGTGCCGCAGCGGCAAGCGCTCGGTGCTGGCGGCAGAGGCGGCAGCGGCGGCAGGGTTTCACCATGTGTTCAACGTGCTTGAAGGCTTTGAGGGCGAGATCGATGCCCAGCAGCACCGGGGGGGCGGCGATGGCTGGCGCTTTCACCAGTTGCCCTGGGTGCAGGACTGAACAGCGCGCTGGCCCCCTGAACTTTGCAGATTGGAAAGACCGGCACAACCGGCATGAAACCCCATGGCCCTTTTTGACATTGAACAGATCGCGCAATCCTTGAGCGCGGCCCGGCGCGAGTGGCGCGATGCGCACAACCGCCTGCAGGATGCGGGCGAACGCGAGTTCCCCTCGCGCGACGCGCTGGCCCAGGTGGTGCACCAGCTCAAGGGCGCACTCTTCCCCATGCGGCTGGGCCCTTACGACCTGCGCCAGGAGAGCGAGGACTTCTACGTGGCCCACACGCTGGACAGCGCCTTGCATGCGCTGCATGTGCAGATCGGGCTGGAGCTGCGCTACAGCGCCCGCCGCCAGGCGCTGGACGGATCGGATGTGGAAGCGCAGGCGCGCCGGTCGGCCCAGGCGTTTGCGCAGTCGCTGCCCGCCATCCGCCGCCTGCTCGACAGCGATGTGCTGGCCGCCTACCAGGGTGACCCGGCGGCGCGCAGCGTGGACGAGGTGCTGCTGTGCTACCCCGGCATCCTGGCCATGATCCACCACCGCCTGGCGCACCGGCTGTACCAGCTGGGCTTGCCGTTGCTGGCGCGCATCGTGGCCGAGCTGGCGCACAGCGAAACCGGCATTGACATCCACCCCGGTGCGCAGATTGGCGCGGGCTTTTTCATCGACCACGGCACGGGCGTGGTGATTGGCGAGACCGCCGTCATCGGCCAGCGCGTGCGGGTCTACCAGGCGGTCACGCTGGGCGCCAAGCGTTTCCCCACCGATGCCGAAGGTCACCTGCAAAAGGGTCTGCCGCGCCATCCGGTGGTGCAGGATGATGTGGTCATCTATGCGGGCGCCACCATCCTGGGCCGCGTCACGCTGGGCCGGGGTGCCGTGATTGGCGGCAACGTCTGGCTCACGCACGACGTGCCGGCTGGCGGCAATGTCACCCAGGCCAGCTCGCTGGAGTCGGGTCGTTTTGCCTCCGTGCTGGCGGGGGCTGCGCTATGAGCACGTTGGTCCAAGGTTTCGGCATTGCTGTACGCCAGTCGCGCGAGGCCCGGGGCTGGTCGCAGGAGCGCCTGGCCGAACACTCTGACCTCAACCGCTCCTATGTGGGCGAGATCGAGCGCGGCAGCGTGATTGCCTCGCTGGCCACCGTCGAGAAGCTGGCCGGTGCGCTGGGTGTTGCGGCTTCGGGCCTGGTGGTGCGGGGCGAGACCGTTCAGCAGGCCAATCGGGTGCGCGGCATCCAATTGGCGGCTATAGCCTGTTGAGCCCACAGCCTCGCCACGGGACACTCCGCGCGTTCCATTCTTCATCACTGTTTTTTTACCCCAGGGAGTTTCACTATGTCGGCAACAGTGGGCGGCACGACCGCACTCGGCGATAGCGCCGCACGGCAACTAGCCAATGCAACCAAGACCGTCCCCCAGCTGGAGACCATCAGCCCCCGCTGGCTGACCCACCTGCTGCAGTGGACGCCGGTGGAAGCGGGCATCTACCGCCTCAACAAGGTCAAGAACCCCGAAGCCATCAAGGTGGCCTGCACCGCCAAGGAGTCGGAGAACCAGCTCCCGCGCACCTTCGTGGACTACGAAGAGAACCCGCGCGAGTATTTCCTCAACGCCGTGAGCACCGTGCTCGACGTGCACACCCGCGTGTCGGACCTGTACAGCAGCCCGCACGACCAGATCAAGGAGCAGCTGCGCCTCACGATCGAGACGATCAAGGAAAACCAGGAAAGCGAGCTCATCAACAACCCCGACTACGGCCTGCTGGCGCAGGTGACGGAAGAGCAGCGCATCTTCCCGCTCACCGGTGCCCCCACGCCGGACGACCTGGACGAACTGCTGACCAAGGTCTGGAAGGAGCCAGCGTTCTTCCTGGCGCACCCGCTGGCCATTGCAGCGTTCGGGCGCGAAGCCACCCGCCGTGGCACGCCACCGCCCACCGTGAGCCTGTTCGGCTCGCAGTTCATCACCTGGCGCGGCATTCCGCTGATCCCTTCGGACAAGGTGCCCGTGGCCGACGGCAAGAGCAAGATCCTGCTGCTGCGCGTGGGCGACAAGCGGCAAGGCGTGGTGGGCCTGTTCCAGCCGGGCCTGCCGGGCGAGCAGGGCCCGGGCCTGTCGGTGCGTTTCATGGGCATCAACAACCACGCGATCGCGTCGTACCTGATCTCGTTGTACTGCTCGCTGGCGGTGCTGACCAGCGACGCACTGGCGGTGCTGGATGACGTCGAGGTCAACAAGTACCACGACTACCCTGACACCTACAAGTAATCTGCGGTGAGCAACATCCCTTCCACCTCAGCGGGCGTGCCCGACGCGCCCGAGGCACCGATCAGCCCGGCACTGCTGGCACAGATGGCCACGGCGTTTTTCTCGGCCCGGCCGGGCGAGACGCCGCAGCTGCCCTCCAGCACCCCCTCCACACCACCGGCCACAGTCCCGAGCTTTGCCCAGGCATGGCCCGGCCCGGCCGGTGTGCAGGCGCCGGTCAACATCGCGCCTGCGGGCTCGCCGCTGGCCAGCCCGGCGGGCTTGGGGCCCAGCGTGCCGGGCACGCCGTTCCCCCAAGGGCAGGTGCCGGGCGCCAACGTGGTGCCGGGCTCGCCCACGCCCGTGTTGTCGCTGGCGCACAGGGTGCCTGCCCTGCTGCCCCACGCCACCGCCGCCAATGGCGTGCCCGACACCGTGGTCACTGCCGTGCCGGGCTACGAGCCCCGCTTCGGCAGTGGCGTGCTGGGGGTGCCCGAGGCGGCGGGTGCCAGCGGTGCATCTGCTGGCAGCCACCCTGCGGCCAGCGCGTCACCGTTCTACTTCCTATCGCCCCAGCACGGGCAGCCGTCGCCCGGTGGCCACAGCGGCACGCCAGGCAATGCGTTGGGCCCCACCCGCGTCAGCGACGAACTGGCCCGCCAGCCGTTTGCCAACCTGCAAGGGGTAGACCTGCGCGGCACACCAGCGCCCTCGTCCGCACCTTTGGCGCAGGCGTCTCCTGGCACTGCCCCGCAGTTCTACTTTGCCGATGCGGTGGTGCTGCCCAGCGGCTATGTCACCCCGGCCAAGCCCGCGCCGCACGCCACGGTGCCGCTGGCGGGGCAGGGGCAGCATCCGCCGTTTGACGTGCATGCTATCCGCCGCGACTTTCCCGTGCTCTCCGAGCGCGTGAATGGCCGGCAGCTGGTGTGGTTCGACAACGCGGCCACCACGCACAAGCCCCGGGCGGTCATAGACCGCATCAGCTACTTTTACGAGCACGAAAACTCGAACATCCACCGCGCCGCCCATGAGCTGGCTGCACGTGCCACGGACGCCTACGAAGGCGCCCGCCAGCGCGTGAAGAACTTCATCAACGCGCCGGATGTGAACGAGGTGATTTTTGTGCGCGGCACCACCGAGGCCATCAACCTCGTGGCCAAAAGCTGGGGAGCGCAACACATTGGCGAGGGCGACGAGATCATCGTCAGCCACCTGGAGCACCACGCCAACATCGTGCCCTGGCAGCAGCTTGCGGCGGCCAAGGGCGCCAGGCTGCGTGTGATCCCGGTGGACGACTCGGGCCAGGTGCTGCTGGATGAATACCAGAAGCTCCTGAGCGACCGCACCAAGATCGTGTCCGTCACGCAGGTGTCGAACGCGCTCGGTACGGTGGTGCCTGTGAAGGAGATCGTGGCCCTGGCGCACCGCGCAGGGGCCAAGGCGCTGGTCGATGGCGCGCAGTCCATCTCGCACATGCGGGTGGACGTGCAGGACATCGGTGCCGACTTCTTTGTGTTCTCGGGCCACAAGGTATTCGGGCCCACCGGCATCGGCGTGGTCTGGGGCAAGCGCGAGGTGCTGGAAGACATGCCACCCTGGCAGGGCGGCGGCAACATGATCGCCGACGTGACCTTCGAGAAGACGGTGTTCCAGCCCATCCCGAACAAGTTCGAGGCCGGCACCGGCAACATCGCCGACGCCGTGGGCCTGGGCGCTGCCATCGACTATGTGAACCGCGTGGGCATCGAGAACATTGCGCAGTACGAACATGACCTGCTGGTGTATGGCATGCAGCAGCTGGGCGCCATTCCGGGCGTGCGCCTGATCGGCACGGCGGCGCACAAGGCCAGCGTGATGTCCTTCGTTCTCGCGGGCTACACCACGGAAGAAGTCGGCAAGGCGCTCAACCAGGAGGGCATTGCGGTGCGCACGGGCCATCACTGCGCGCAGCCCATCCTGCGCCGCTTTGGCGTGGAGACCACGGTGCGGCCGTCGCTGGCGTTCTACAACACGTTTGACGAAATCGATTGCCTTACGACCGTGGTACGCAGGCTGGCGGCGCAACGGCGATAGCCTGAGCCCACACCGGCTGCAGTGCCAGCCGGGTGGCGATCAAAAAAGAGGGGGAAGTGGGTGTTGTGCCCACTTCCCCTTTTTCATGGTGCGGCAGTGTGTGGATTAGCCGCTATCAGGCCACCGCCAACTCAATGGCTGCTCCGTGGGTCTGATCCAGTCCCCATGCCGGGGAAGTCTGTGCTGCAGGCGAGCTGGTGCCCAGTACCACGGCAAACGGCCCGGGGCCACGCGTGGCAAGCTGCTGCGCTCCGGCTGCGTGCGGCGCAGCACTTTGGGTTGGCTGCGTCAGTACCAGCGTGGTGGTGCCCAGGGCTATGGTGGCTACCCGCGCGCCGGCGCCAGGCAGCACAAACGGTGTGCCAATGTGTGCCGCCTGTGTCTCACCCAGCAAGGCGCGGTAGCGGGCCAGGCTGGCATCGAGGTCGTCCACCGCAATCGACAGGCTGAGCACGCCGCGTGCGCCGTTGGGGTGCACGCGGGCGTCGCCCTCTGGCACACGCAGCGCGCGGGGCGTGAGGTCTCCGCACAGAAACGGCAGATCGGCCGACGGCGGGCGGGCTGTTTGCCATTGCAGGCGCTCGCCATCGGGCCGCAGGCGGCCTCCGTCGTGCGGCCCGCTGTAGGCCAGGCCCCGGTCCTGTGCGTTGCTCACGGTGGCCGCAGTCCCAGGCGGCAGCAGCGCAAAGTCCACGATGCCGTCCCCATGCTGGTTCAGCAGTTCCCACCAGCGGTCGCCGGGCGAAGGGGAACGCCAGGCGATGAGTTCAAAGTAGGCGCCATCGGCCAACACGACCAGCGCGTTATAGGTGGGCCGGCCCGGGTGCTCGCCACCCTGCAGCACGTTAAAGCCAAGGGCGCGGTAGTCGGTGATGGTCTGCTCCAGATCCTTCACCGCGATCACGATGTGGTCGAGTGTCAATGCCATGGGGTTCCTTGTTGCTTTCGTCGAGTTCAGGCCGCCACGGCCTCTGTGGTGGCGCGTAGGGGTGCGGAGGCAACGGAGTTCACCAGCTTCACTTCGGCGTGGATGTGCTGCGGGTTGCGCAGCAGGTTGAGGATGGGGCAGGTCTGCTCGACCGCCTGAAAAAGCGCGTCGATGTCGGCCCGGCTGGCGGGTGAGTCGATGTGCACCGTGTAGGCAATGTGGTGCGGCCAGATGGGCGTGGCCTCGTGCCCAGGCTTGCCGCCGCGCGGGTCGATCACACCGCTGACCTCCACCTCCAGGCTCGTCAAAGGCACCTGGCGCAAGGCCGCCTGGATCAGGAAGATGTGTGTCACGCAGCTGCCCAGAACACCCAGCTGCAACTCGGGCGAACTCGGGCCCAGGTTGTAGCCCGCGAAGTCGGGCGGGCTGTCGCTGATGACCTGGTGGTCGCGGATGCGGATGCGGCGCACGCCGCTGCGGCCCTCGGCGCTCACGCGCGCCTGCAGGGCGGCCGGTTGTGCAGTGCCTGCGTCGATGGCGGCATTGCGCGCGAGCACGGCGGCACGCTTTTCAGCCAGGTAGTCGTTGAGGTGGCTATTCGAATGGGGCATGGATGTTCTTTCCAACGCCTTCCGCGCTCGGACATCGGGCGTGGGTAAAGCGGCGTCGCACATGCATTGTTCGGGGCCACACCCGCGCTGGAAACAAACAAAACTGCGCTCGCATATGCGGGTTTCAGATATGCCGGGCGGGGCTGTGTGCTGCGGCCTGCTTCGTCGTTTTCCGAATATGCATGCTACGTAATAGGTGCACGTTTGGATGGTGCGTCGATAGCATGCATACACATGAATCGGCCCACTGTGGGGCCGGTGTTTCATGGTCTGTCAATGCCGGTCCGGCGACGAGGTACGAACGTGTTTTCTCTGAAGAAATCAATGGGATGGAGGGTGTGGGGTGCGTCTGCGCTGGCGCTGGGCGTGCTGGTGGCGGGCTGCTCCAAGCAGGCCAGCGAGCCAGCCGCCTCCACCGGTGCCGCCACCGACCAACCCGTGCAGGGCGGCACGCTGGTGTATCTGGAGCAGCAGGCCCACACCAACCTGTACCCGCCTGCAGGGGGCTTCTATCCGAACGGCGGCATCCTCAACCAGATCACCGACAAGCTCACCTACCAAGACCCCAAGACCCTGGAGATCCAGCCCTGGATCGCCGAGTCGTGGGAGGTGAACCCTACCGCCACCGAGTACACCTTCAAGCTGAAGAAAGGCGTGACCTTCTCGGACGGCACCCCGCTCGATGCCGCCGCCGTGGCCAGGAACTACGACACCTACGGTCTGGGCAACAAGGAACTCAAGCTGCCCGTGTCCGAAGTCATCAACAACTACGAACGCAGTGAGGTGGTGGACCCGCTCACCGTCAAGTTCTACTTCAAGAAGCCATCGCCCGGCTTCCTGCAGGGCACGTCCGTCATCGGCTCGGGCCTGGTGTCGCTGGCTACCCTGGCACGGCCGTTTGAAGAGCTGGGCGATGCGACCAAGATCATCGGCTCCGGGCCCTTCGTGGTGACGGCCGAGACGCTGGGCAAGGAGCTCACGCTCACCGCCCGCAAGGACTACACATGGGGCCCCGCCAAGCACGCCCACCAGGGCCGTGCGCGCCTCGACGAGATCAAGCTCATCGTCACGCCCGAGGACAGCGTGCGCATCGGTGCGCTGCTGTCGGGCCAGGCGGGCTTCATCCGCCAGGTGCAGGCCTATGACGAAAAGCGCGTGCTCGACCAGAAGTTCGCCATCTACGCGCCCTCCACGCGCGGCGTGAACAACAGCGTGGTCTTTCGCCCCGACAACGCGCTGGTGGCCGATGTGAAGGTGCGCCAGGCGCTGCTGCATGCCACCAACACCAAGGAGATCGTGCAGACCCTGTTCTCGGCCAACTACCCGCAGGCCACATCGGTCATCGCGTCCACGGCCCTGGGCTATGTGAACCTGTCGGCCAAGCTGGGTTACGACGAGGCCAAGGCCAAACAATTGCTGGATGACGCCGGCTGGAAACTCAATGCCAACGGCCTGCGCGAGAAGGACGGCAAGGAGCTGGTGCTGGCCGCGTACGAGTCGCTGCCGCAGCCACAGAACAAGGAAACCCTGCAGCTCGTGGCCCAGCAGTGGGCCAAGGTGGGCGTCAAGCTCAATGTGCTGGCGGGCGACTCTGGCAGCCGCACCGTGGACAGCCTCGATCCCGAAAAGACCCCTGTCGCCCCCGGCATGGTGGGCCGCGCCGACCCCGACGTGATCAAGAGCAACTACTACCCCACCAACCGCAACGTGCTGCTGCAAAAGGGTGGGGTGAGCAGCAAGGTCAAGTCGTTCGAAGACACGAAGCTCAACGGTTTGCTCGAAGCCATTGCCGCCGAGACCGATCCGGCCAAGCGCCTGGCGCTCACGGCCGATGTGCAGAACTACCTGATCGAACAGGCCTATGTGATCCCGGTGTTCGAAGAGCCGCAGGCCTTTGCGGGTGCGCCTTCGGTGAAGGGTGTGGAGTTTGAGGCCGTGGGCCGCCCCAGCTTCTACGGCACGTGGATTGCGGCAAAGCACTGATCTTTGGAGGGCACCCGCCTGTCAGGCCTGATGCCCTCGGCCGTGGAAGGAAAGTTCGACATGTTCAAGTACCTTGCCAACCGCACGGGCCAGGCCCTGCTGGTGCTGTGGGCCGCCTTCACGGCATCGTTCGTGCTGCTGCAGCTGCTGCCGGGCGATGCGATCCTGATCAAGTTCCTGAACCCTGAGTTTGGCCTGGGCCCGCAGGAGATCGCGGACATCCGTGCGGCCTACGGCGCGGACACGTCGGTGTGGCAGCAGTATCTGCACACGCTGCTGGGCTTCCTCAGCGGCAACTTCGGGTACTCGGTGCAGGCGGGTGTGCCGGTGAGCCAGGGCTTGGCCACCAACCTGCCTCCCACGCTGCGCCTGGCGGGGCTGGGTTTTGCGGCGGCGCTGCTGCTGGCGGTGGTGCTGGCGTTTGCCTCGCAGCTCACGCGCTGGGGCTGGCTGCGCTCGGCGTTGCAGTCGCTGCCCTCGCTGTTCATCTCGGTGCCGGTGTTCTGGCTGGGGATCATGCTGATCCAGGTGGTGTCGTTCCGCCTGGGGTGGATTCCGGTGATCAACCCCGGCAAGTGGCAGGGCCTGGTGCTGCCCACGCTCACGCTCGCCATCCCCATCGCCGCGCCGCTGGCGCAGATCCTGACCCGCAACATCGACGAGGTGCTCACGCAGCCCTTCGTGGCCGTGGCGCGCGCCAAGGGTGCCACGCGCCAGTGGGTGCTGTGGAAACACGTGGCGCGCAACGCGGTGCTGCCCACGCTGACGATTGCGGGCGTGCTGTTTGGCGAGCTACTGGCGGGGGCCGTGGTGACCGAAGCGGTATTCGGCCTCAACGGCCTGGGCAGCCTCACGCAGCAGGCGGTGGGAAACCAGGACACCGCCGTGCTGCAGGCGGTGGTGGTGGTCTCGGCCACGGCCTTCGTGTTCATCAACCTGGTGGTGGACCTGCTCTACCCCGTGTTCGACCCCCGCCTGCGTTCGCGCCTGGGCACCTGAGGAGATACCGTATGACCACCACGTCTTCGACCGCCCACCTGGGCGCTTTCACGGGCGCCGCACAGCCTGCCCCGCATCGCTTCGAGCGCGCTGTGGCGGCGCCTGCTGCTGTAGTGGTGCCCACGGTGCCCATCCCTGCCGCCCCGCCGCCGCGCGCGCACAGCGGCACATGGGGCCGCCGCTTGGTGCAGCGCGCGCGCAGCGCACCCATCAGCCTGTGGCTGGCCTGGGGCGTTCTTGCGTTGGTGGCGCTGTGGGCCGTCGCGCCCGGTGTCTTCACCAGCTACAGCGCCACGGTGGGCGTGGCCGGCCAGCAACTACAGGCGCCGTCGGCTGCGCACTGGCTGGGCACGGATGCGCTGGGGCGCGACGGCTATGCGCGGCTGGTGTTCGGTGCGGTGCATTCGCTGTCGGGCGCGTTCCTGGCGGTGGCCGTGGGGCTGGTGCTGGGCACGCTGCTCGGCGTGCTGGCCGGCTCCATTGGCGGGTGGGTGGAGGACGTGATCATGCGCACCGTCGACGTGCTGCTGTCGGTGCCCTCGCTGCTGCTGTCGCTGTCCATCATCATCATCCTGGGCTTTGGCACGCTGAATGCCGCGGTGGCCGTGGGCGTGGCGTCGGTGGCCAGCTTTGCGCGGCTTACACGGTCCGAGGTGGTGCGCGTGCGCTGTTCCGACTATGTGGAGGCGGCCTTTGGCAGCGGCGGGCGCTTTGGTGCCGTGCTGTGGCGCCACGTGCTGCCCAACTCGCTCACCTCGGTGATCGCCATGGCGGCGCTGCAGTTCGGCTCGGCCATCCTGTCGATCTCGACGCTGGGGTTTTTGGGCTACGGCGCACCGCCGCCCACACCCGAGTGGGGCCTGCTCATCGCCGAAGGGCGCAACTACATCTCGACGGCCTGGTGGCTCACCACCGTACCCGGGCTGGTGGTAGTGGCCGTGGTGCTGGCGGCCAACCGCATCAGCGTGGCGTTGACGAAGGGGCGCGCATGACCGCCATCGCCCAGGCCGTTGCGCCGCCGCCTGTGCTGGAGGTGGAGAACCTCTCCATCACCTACCGCGACAAGGACCACGAGCAGCGCGTCGTGCACGGCGTGTCGTTCGCGATCGCGCCTGGCGAGGTCGTGGCGCTGGTGGGCGAGTCGGGCTCCGGCAAGACCACCACGGCGCAGTCCATCATCGGCCTGCTGGCCGACAACGGCCGGGTGGAGCACGGGGCGATCCGGCTCAACGGCACGGACATCGCCGGCTGGTCGCCCGACCGCTTCGACACGGTGCGCGGCCGCGTGGTGAGCCTCATCCCGCAGGACCCGACCAGCTCGCTCAACCCCGTGCGCACGGTGGGCGAGCAGGTGGGCGAGATCTTGAAGATCCACCGCTACGGCGACCGCCAGGCCATCGCGCGGCGTGTGGTCGAGCTGCTGGCCAAGGTGGGCCTGTCGCAGCCCGAGCTGCGTGCGCGGCAGTACCCGCACGAGCTGTCGGGCGGCATGAAGCAGCGCGTGCTGATTGCCATTGCCATTGCGCTGCAGCCCGCGCTCATCATTGCCGACGAGCCCACCAGCGCGCTCGACGTGACGGTGCAGCGGCGCATCCTTGACCTCATCGACGAGCTGCGCAGCGAGTTCGGCACCGCCGTGCTGCTGGTCACGCACGACCTGGGCGTGGCGGCCGACCGGGCCAACCGGCTGGTGGTGCTGCAGGGCGGGCGCATCCAGGAGCAGGGCGACACGGCCAGCGTGCTGCGCAACCCGCACAGCGCCTACACGCGCAAGCTGCTGGCCGATGCGCCGTCGCTTGCGCAGGGGGCGTTTCGCCCGGCCCGTGGCGCCGCGGCCAACGACGCGCCCGAGCGGCCCGAAGACTTCGCCATCGTGGTGGACGGCCTGGTGCACGACTTTGCGGTGGCGGGACGCAAGAAACCGTTCCGCGCGGTGGACGGCGTGTCGTTCCGCGTGCGGCGTGGCACCACGCACGCCATCGTGGGCGAGTCGGGCTCGGGCAAGACCACCACCATCCGCGACGTGGTGGGCTTTCGCCAGCCCACGGCGGGCCGCATCGTCATCGAGGGCACGGACCTCACCACCCTGCGTGGCGAGGCCTTGCGGCAGTTCCGCCGCACGGTGCAACTGGTCTACCAGAACCCGTTCAGCTCGCTGGACCCGCGGCAGACCATCTTTCAGATCATCGAAGAGCCCCTGCTCAATTTCGAGCCGCTGCCCGCCGCCGAGCGCGCGCGCCGCGTGCACGACATCCTGGCCCGCGTGGGCCTGCCGCCGGCCGTGCTGGAGCGCCGCCCGCGCGCCCTGTCGGGCGGGCAGCGCCAGCGCGTGGCCATTGCGCGCGCCTTGGTGCTGCAGCCGCGCGTGCTGGTGCTCGACGAGGCGGTGTCGGCCCTGGACGTGACCGTGCAGGCGCAGATCCTGGCGCTGCTGGAGACGCTGCAGCGCGACCTGGGCCTGACCTACCTCTTCATCTCGCACGACCTGGCCGTGGTGCGCCAGATCGCGGACACCGTCTCGGTGCTGCAGGGCGGCCGCCAGGTGGATGCGGGGCGCGTGGAAGACGTGTTCCTGCGCCCCGGCAGCGACTACACGCGCGAACTCATCGACGCCATCCCCGGCAAGAAGAACCACCACCCTCACCATGACCCTCTCGACACCTACGCAACCCACACCACCCAAGCGCCTGGGCTTCTTCAGCAGGCTGCTTGACGACGCGCCTGCGGGCGAACGCTACCGGCTGGTGACCGAGCAGATCGCCCATGCCGAGGCCTTCGGCTTCGACTCTGCCTGGGTGGCGCAGCACCACTTTCACGAGCACGAAGGCGGCCTGCCCTCGCCCTTCGTTTTTCTGGCCCACGTGGCGGCGCGCACGCAGCGCATCCGCCTGGGCACCGGCATCGTGACCCTGCCCATGGAGAACGCGGTGCGCGTGGCCGAGGACGCCATCGTGCTCGACCTGCTCTCGGGCGGGCGGCTGGAGCTAGGCGTGGGCACGGGCGGCACGCCCGAGTCGTTCGCGGCCTTCGGCATCACCAGCAACGACCGCAGTGCGGTCTATGCGCGCCACCTGGCCCTGGTGCGCGAGGCCTGGGCTGGTCGGCCCCTGCCGGGCGGCGACCGGCTGTACCCGGCGGCGGAGCAGCTGCTGGGCCGCATCTGGCAGGCCACGTTCTCGGTGGCGGGCGGCGAGCGCGCGGGGCAGGCGGGCGACGGGCTGATGCTGTCGCGCACCCAGCCGCGCACGGCCGAGGCACCGAGCGCCGCGCTGCACGACCTGCAGCACCCCATCATCGACGCCTACCTGGCCGCGCTGCCTGGGGGCGCCACGCCGCGCATCGTCGGCTCGCGCAGCCTGTTCGTGGCCGACGACCGCAAGGAGGCCTTGAGGCTGGCCGACGTGGGCCTGCGTCGCTCGGTGGCACGTTTTGCGGCAGCTACGCAGCCTGGGCAGGCCAATCGCCCGGGGCCCGATGCGCCGCTGGAGACCCTGATCGCCGCCTACGACGTGCACGTGGGCACGCCCGACGACGTGATCGCCTCGCTGCAGGCCGACACGGCGCTGGCGCGCACCACCGACATCGTGTTCCAGGTGCATTCGGTGGACCCGCCACATGCGCACATCCTGCGCTCCATCGAACTCACGGCCACCCACGTCGCACCGGCGCTGGGCTGGGTGCGCAAACAGCCCGGCAACGCCACTGCCGCATCCGTGGCCCTTCCTTCTTCCGCAACCCGTACCGAGGCCTTTGCATGAGCCAAGCCAACCCATCCCCCCCGCCGAGCCACACATTGCCCGATGTGATCGACCTGCTCGCCGGCATTGAGCCCGGCGACCCCCTGGACACCATCCGCCGCCACCGCCTGGAGGCGCGTACCCATGCGCAAGCGAGCTACCGTGCGTTGTTCGCGCCCACCGCGCCGGCGCCGGGCACCGTCACGCTGGCGGAGCGCCTGGCGGTCGCGGCCTTCGTCGCAGGCCTGCACCAGCAGCCGGACGCAGCGGCGTTCTATGCCGCCGCACTGGTCGCGCAGGACGCAGGTGCGGGGCTGGCCTCCGCCATCGCAGCCGAGGTCAGCCGGGGCGCAGCGCAGGGCCCGTACGGCCACTACCCCGCCGGCCCGCTGAGCCGCGAGAACACCGACGGTCCCGCCTACGCCGTGGGCGAGGCGCAGCGCGCCGTGCTGGGCACGCGTCTGTCGGCGGGCCTGGCGCATGCGCACCTGCTCACCTTCCACCCGCGCGACGCCAGCCCCGAGGCTTTGCAGGCGCTGCTGCACGCAGGCTGGTCGGCCACCGACATCGTGGTCCTGTCGCAGCTCGTGGCGTTCCTGTCGTTCCAGATCCGCGTGGTGGTGGGCCTGCGCCTGCTTGCAGCGCATCCGGCACCTGCCGCGTCGTCGTCCACCCCCCACACCGCAGAGGCCCAGCCATGAGCGATACCGCCGTCATCACCCACCCCGACAACCATGAGCCCACGGCCTTCACACAGGCGCAGCTCGAATGGCTGCCCTGGCTTCCACCGCTGCCCGAGGACGAGTTGACCGAGCGCCACTATGCCGGCCTGGTGGACGCGGCACGTGCCAAGTCGCCGTACTTTCGCCTGCTGGCGCGCGACCCGGACACGCTGGGCGCACGCACCCGCACCGACAAGGACATCTTCTACAACCCGGATGCCGGCCTGCCCCGGGCGGAGCGCGAGCTGTCGGCCACGGCCACGTCGCGCGCCAACGGCTGCGTCTACTGCGCGTCGGTCCATGCGCGTTTTGCCTCGCACTTCTCGCACCGCCAGGCCGATGTGCAGCGCCTGCTGGACGAGGGTGTCGGGGCGGATCTGGACCCGCGCTGGAACGCCATCGTCGGGGCGTCGGTGGCGCTCACCGCCACGCCCGCGGCGCTGGACGGCACGCACATCGACAACCTGCGCGCCGCAGGGCTTGATGACTTTGCGATCTCCGACGCGCTGCACGGCGCGGCGTTCTTCAACTGGGCGAACCGTCTGATGCTGTCGCTGGGGGAGCCGCAGTTGCAGGTGGGCGGCTAGGCGGACTCATTGCGCAGGGCACTGTCTGCAATGAAGTCCTGGCGGTCGGATGCCAAGGTGCTTGCTGGGCCGGCCCCGCAAGCCCTCGGAACCTCGTCGTCCATTCTCGGAGGGCATAGAGGTTTGTCCTTGTCACCAGCTCCAAGGGCATCGAGATTGCAATAGTCACAGCTGTTGCCCTGCTTTGCGCCCTGCCGCCTTTCCCGATCCGCGGCGCGCACGGACTTCTCCGTTCGTGCAGAAGATCCCAAGGCCGTAGCAGCCAGTTCGCACCGTGCGGTCATTGGCTGGAGGCGTCTCTAGCCAATGACCAATGTTTGCTTTCCGAGGAGAGAAGCAATCCCTGGTCGTTAACGCTCGACCTTTACGTCAGTGACTGTGATGAAACGCCTGCTGCCGGGAAGGCTCTTTCAGGACTTGAGTCCGCTTCTTACCTTGGTTCGCAACGGCTCAATCATTCGGTCTGCAATTTCGGACAATGCATAAGAAATTGCAATGATTGGAAGTAGGGAAACTGTGAACAAGAGTAATCCTCGGTGCTGTCCATCCAGGAACACTTGGCCCACTACGAAGCCAACGACCCAATGTGTAAGAAATACCGGATACGCGAGATCGCCGAGCCGTTTATCCCATAGGCTGATTGGAGCGTCGCTTGATGGTAGGCGAATATTGGTGCAGAGAAAAATGGCGAGCGAGCAGAGGTTGATATAGGAAAATAACTCAAAAAATCGACTGTTCAAGCCTCCCATGAAACCACAGAGTACCAGATTGCCTAGCCAGATAGTGCATGAAAATCTTCTCAAATAGATTATTTGCTGTCGGCGTAGGATAATTATAGAATTCTGGGAAAAATAGATGATTGCCCCCACGGAAAATGGCAAAAGAGCAGCATAAAAGGGTGAGTAGCGTTGTCCCCAGCCTGCCCCACTCAGAAAGCTTGCAAGATGGTACGTGAAAGCGACCAAAAATAATAATATTGCCAGCGCTCTGCTTCTGGCCCCAATCGCCCAGAGTATAAAATAATTAATTAATTCGACCGCAACGGACCAAGTGGGAGGTACCAGGCGGAAAGATGAGTTATAGAATTCAAACGGGATTATCAGACTATTTCCGAGAATATCTACCCATCTTGTTTGAAGCTTCCATGCGGGGTGAAATTCGCTTGCGTTATTCGAGAAAGCAATGATGAACGCAGTGACTATCGCCACAATATAGTAGATGGGGAAGAGGCGTAAAAATCTGTTGAGTGCGAAGGCTGAGAGGCGGAAATGGTATGTCTCATTTAAAATCAAAGTAATGAGATAACCCGATATCATGTAAAAGCCAAAGACCGCGAAGCCACCCCAATGCGAGAAAAATGGCATGCCACCGGTTAAATGGGCTATGACAACAAACAGAGCAAGCAAAAAACGCAGCGATCCAAGCATGGGGAATTTAGATGAAGTGACCTCGAGAGGTTTGGATCGGATCAGACCACGGGACAACCAGTGGGGACCTTGCCAAGTCGAGAAACTCTTGTGCAGCGCGAGAATGGAAGGATCAACATGCTCCACAAGCTTGACCACAGTTGCTGCGAGCATTCACAGTGCAGCGGGGCGCCCCACGGTCTCAATGCGCACGGCGCGGTGATTCTGGATAGATATCTCACCTACCCAGCTTTATGCGACCAATGTGCCTTGCCCGCAAACTGCGCACCGCGTTGATCGAGAAGAGGGCGCGGTTATAGCCATTTTTTGGCAAAAAGATTGAGCAGGGATTCCCCATCCGGAGTGAAGATGGGAAATGCCCTAGACAAATGCAATTTTTTTAGAAATGCGGGATGCTTCCTGTGGGCGTGCCGTTCACCACATTGCCACTTACCATATTGTCACCAAAAGATAAAAGACTACCACCCATATTGTTATAGCCAGTGTTGTTGGCAACTATCGTGGAGCCGCGCAAGTAGGTTACGCCACCGCGGGTGGTGATACCGTCTGTGTAGCCTCGAACGGATACATCGCTGATGGTGGCAATGGAGTTGGCTGCCCCAACGTGGATACCGGTGGTGCCAACGAGGGTGGTTCCGTTGGTCATTTGCACATTACGGATATCCATTCGGCCATTCACAACCGTAGTGAGCATGTTGATACCGTTGGTGAAGCCTGAAATCGAGCTGTCTTCTACAACGACATACCGGGCAGCCATGTATCTGACTGCGTTAAGAGCACCTGATGTGCCCGTGAACGTAAGCCCCCGTAATATAACCACATCGGTGGTGGCAGCATTAATTACAACACCATTCGTGCCAGCTACCAAGATACCCGCAATATGGCCTCCGCCATTGATGGTGATGGATTTTGTGATGGTGACTCCCCCAAACCCGCCATCATCCAACACGTCGATTTCGCCGCCCGCCGCTGTTTTACTGATGGCCCCAGCAAATGTTTTGCAGGGTGCGGTTCGGCTGCAGGGGTTGGCGTCGTCGCCGACGCCTGACACCCAGGTTCGTGTTGCTTGCGCGTACACCGAGGAACTCAGTCCCATCAAGAGCGCGACCGACAGCAATGCTCCCCATTTTGAGAAAGACTTTTTCATGTTGATCTCTTTCGTTTAGTCTGAACATGAACCAACCGCTGATAGATCGTGCTGATTGACTGGCACCACGTTCCTGCGCGGGGGTTGGCAAACCCGCGCAGAAACGAGTGTATTGATTTGTATCCCTCAGTACAACGAAATATCAGAGGGCTCGGCCTCACAAGCCAATGGCCCAGTGGGCGCCTCGCGTCCTTGCGGCGGCGGCCTGCGCAACTTTGTTCAGCTCAGCCCAACAATCCTTTGGGCACCTTGTCCGACTTCTTTTCGACGGGGTTGGCCAGCAGCCAGTTGGCCGCGTACTGGCGCATGAACTCCTTGGCCTTTTCGGGGCGGGCTGTCAGCCACGCGTCGTAGGCGCCTTCGTTCAGGATGGCGGGCATGCTTTTCTCGCTGCCTGGCTGGCCGTAGCGGTGCAGCAGCGCGTGGTTGTTGGCGTTCACCGTGAGCAGGCAGTAGCTGACGATTACCTCGCCGTCGCTGCCTTGCCAGCGTGCCCACAGGCCCGCCACGCCCATGGGTTTGCCGTCCACGCGGGCGATGCGGGTGGGCACGGCCTTGCCGCTGCGCAGGTCGTCTTCATAGAACGCCGCCATGGGCACGATGCAGCGCTGGCCGCCCAGCCACGCGTCGCGGAACGCCGTGCCGGTGGAGGCGGTATCGGACTTGGCGTTGACGAGTTTGGGCGCACGGAGCTTGGCGTCCGACGCCGACTTGACCCAGTGCGGCACCAGGCCCCACTGCGCGGGTATGAGCACGCGCTCGGTGTTGGATTCGGGCGCTTCTGTGGTGGCATCTGCCAGGGCATGGGTCTCGACATCGGTTGTCGCCTTGGCCACTGCCGGCTGGGAGATGGCCGCAGCCGTGGTTGCGTGCACGATGAAAAAGCCCGGCTTTCGGGGCCACAGGTGGCGTTCACCCAGGGCCTCGGGGGGTTCGACCGCAAACGCCTCGCGGTAGGTCTCAGCGTGGGGCAGGGTTTCGTAGTGGGTGCTCATGGGGCGATGGTAGCGCTTGGTGCCCGAGTTTTTGGGATGAAATATGGCTCTGGCGCTTGTTTTATAAGCGCTATCAGCTATAAAAATAGAAGCAACTACAGGTCCATGCATTGCCCGCCCAGTGCGACCCTGACATGCATCAAGCCGGTTGTCGCCTGCGTTGTGACGCGCCTTGGCGGTGTTTTCACAATGCCCCCATGGACTTCGCACCCTCGCCCCTGGCCCGTGAAATGCACGAACGCCTCACCGCGTTCATCGACCGCTATCTGCTGCCGTACAACGCCGCCTGGCATGCGGCGGTGTGGGCGGGCGACTACCCGCCCCCGTTTCTGGAAGACCTCAAGGCCCTGGCCCGCGAGGAAGGCCTGTGGAACCTGTTCCTGCCCACGCTGCGGAGCGACGAGCCGGGCACGCGCCTGTCCAACCTCGACTACGCGCCGCTGGCCGAGGCCATGGGCCGCCTGCCCTGGGCGGCCGAGGTGTTCAACTGCCACGCGCCGGACACCGGCAACATCGAGCTGCTGCACCGCTTTGCCACACCCGCGCAGCGCACACAGTGGCTGCAACCGCTGCTACTGGGGCGCATGCGCTCGGCCTTCGCGATGAGCGAGCCCGATGTGGCGTCGTCCGACCCCACCAACCTGCAGACCACGGTGCGGCGCGAAGGCGATGATCTGGTGCTCAGCGGCCGCAAGTGGTTTATCACCGGCGCGGCACACCCGCACTGCAGGCTGCTCATCGTGCTGTGCCGCAATGCCGATGGTGATGCGGCGATCAGCAGCCACGCCCGCCACAGCATGGTGCTGGTGCCTGCCGACGCGCCGGGCGTGCAGATCGTGCGCAACATCAGTGTGTTGCACCACCATGCGCCCGAGGGGCATTGCGAGATCCTGCTGCAGGGCGTGCGCGTGCCGGTCGAGCACCTGCTGGGCGACTGGGGGGCGGGTTTTGCCATGGCGCAGGCGCGCCTGGGGCCGGGGCGGGTGCACCACTGCATGCGCACCATCGGCCAGTGCGAGCTGGCCTTGCGCCTGGCCGCTGAGCGTGCGCTGGAGCGCACGGCGTTTGGCAAGCCGCTGGCAGAGCAGGCCAATGTGCAGGAATGGCTGGCGGAATCGCGCATCGAGCTCGACCAGGCACGGTTGCTGGTGCTGCACGCGGCCTGGTTGCTGGACCGGGGCGACGCTGCGGATGCGCGCACTGTGCGTGCCCAGGTCGCCGCCATCAAGGTGGTGGCCGCGCGCTTGCAGCAGAGGGTGGTGGACCGGGCCATGCAGATCTTTGGCGCCATGGGCCTTTCGCCCGACACGCCGCTGGCGGCGTTCTGGACCTGGGGCCGCGCGCTGCGGCTGATGGACGGCCCGGACGAGGTGCACCTGCGCACCGTGGCGCGCCAGGAGCTGCGCCAGGCGCGCGAGCAGCTCGGTGACTTGGCGGCCTACTTCACCACCCCGGAGCAGATGTGCGCGCCGCCACGCCTGAGTGCTTGAGCGCCTGAACCGGCCTGGGTGCGAGAGGAGATCAGGCCGAGGTCCGGGCGGCGCGCGGGCCGGAGGGCGCCACCACCACGCGGTTGCGCCCCAGCGACTTGGCGGTGTACAGCGCTTGGTCGGCGCGCTCCAGCGTCAGCTCCACCGTATCGCCGGGCAGGTGCAGTGCCAGGCCGGCCGAGACGGTCATGCGCAGCACACCCGAGGCATGCGGAATCTCCATCGCCGCCACGGCCTGGCGCACGCGCTCCAGCAGTTCACGGGCATCGTCCACCTGGGTGTCGGACAGCAGCAGCACAAACTCCTCGCCGCCCCAGCGTGCCAGCACATCGGTGTCGCGCACGCTGGCCCGCACGACGCCTGCAAAGGCCTGCAGAGCGCGGTCCCCCGTGGCGTGGCCGTGGGTGTCGTTCACGCGCTTGAAGTGGTCGATGTCCAGTTCCGCCAGCAGCATGAGGCGGCCACTGCGCAGGCTGCGGCGGCGCTCCAGGTCCATCAGATCCTGCATGGCGCGGCGGTTGGGCAGGCCCGTGAGCTCGTCCCGGGTGGCCAGATCGCGGTTGACCGCGAGTGCCTGGGCCAGTGCCTCACGCTGTTCCTGCAGCCGTGCACGGATGCGCTGAATGCGCAGGTTGAGCGCGATGCTGCCGCCCAGCACGATGAGCACCATGAGCGCGTAGGCGGTATCCAGGTAGCCCAGCGGGCTGGCATTGAAGCGTGTGGTGGCCACCACGGCGCAGGCAAAGGCCAGCAGCGCATACACACCGATGCCGATCACCTCGGCCACGGTGAGGCCAAAAGTGCCGAAGAACAGGATCATGGCCAGTACGCTGGGCACCACGCCCCGCGCATCGCCCGCCAGCACATAGGCCACGGCGCCGCTGGTGATGGTCCAGACCATCTGGGGCACGGTGAGCGAGGGGTCGCTGAGCCGGGCGGTTTCGCCCGAGCGGATGAACGCGGTCATCACCACCAGCCCGCCGACCGAGATGGCTGCCCACCACTGCACGGCGACGGCGTTCACCGCGCTGCTCGCCGTCGCCACCATCAGCATGACGCCCGCGCTGCTGGCCATGAGCAACAGGGCGAGCAAGGCCATGCCCACAAGCGTGCGTCGCCGTCGGTCGGTGGAGAGGATCACATCCCGGATGCGTTGCCAGCGGGAAAGTGTGCGCAAGGTGGGGGCTCCTGCCAGGACGGTGGGGTCGAGTGGAACGGAGGGGGACGACGGCGTGCGGTCGGGGGTACCCCGTGCGCCGTTTCATTCTAGGGGGGTGGCCGTCCTGCGTACAGCCCTGCCCAGGCTGGGTCTGGGGTTGACAAGGCCCATGCGCGGCCCCGCAGAGCGTAGACGGCGATCTAAACGAGGGTGAGTGCCGCCAGGGCCGCGAGTGGCGCCGTCTCGGCGCGCAGCACGCGGGGCCCCAGCGTGATCGGGGTGAAGCCGTGTTGCAGCGCCAGGTCTTCCTCGGCACTGGAGAGGCCGCCCTCGGGGCCAGAGAGGAACACCACGGGTCCGGATGGGGCCGCCGCCGTGCGCAGCGGTGCCGTGCCCGCGCGCAGCGACAGCAGCAGGCGTTGTGAAGCCGCAGTCTGGGCGCGCACCCAGGCTGCCAGGTCCACGGCGCCGTGGACCACGGGCACGCGGTTGCGGCCGCATTGTTCGCAGGCGGCCACGGCCACGGCCTGCCAGTGGGCGATTTTTTTCTCGGCGCGCTCGCCCTTGAGCTTGAGGACGCTGCGCTCGGCCACCAGGGGTGTGATGCTGGCGACGCCCAGCTCGGTGGCTTTTTCGACAAGCCAGTCCATGCGTTCGTTGGCGGTGATGCCGGCCAGCAGGTGCACGGCGCGCGGGGCTTCGCGTTCGGTGGCATGGTGGGCACCCACCACCACGCGCACGTCGCTGCGGCCCATGCGCAGCACGGTGGCGTCAAACTCCCCGCCCGGGTCGCCCTCGCCCTGGCCGCCATGGAACAGCGTGATGGTGTCGCCCGGCTGCAGGCGCAGCACCTGCACGTGGCGCGCAGCGCCGGGGGGCAAATCCAGCTCGGCGCCGGTGGCCAGAAGGGCCGGGCAATGGAAACGGGGCATTTGCTACTTAATTTATAGCTGTTTGCGCTTGATGGATAAGCGCTAGAGCCTGATTTGATTCGATTTTTACTGCGTACGCCCAGTCGCGCCACTACATCCGGCCGTAGGCAAAGCCCGTGACCGGCTCGGTGCCTTCGATCTGGTCGAGCATCTTGAGCAGGGGCCCCAGCTGCCGGTAGCGGTTGGCCGTGGCGCGGATGTAGGCCATGAAGCGGGGCGCGTCGGCCAGGTACTTGGGCTTGCCGTCGCGCAAGGTCAGGCGTGCAAAGATGCCGGCGACCTTGAGGTGGCGCTGCAGGCCCATCCACTCGACGCTGCGGTAGAACTCGCCAAAGTCGTTGCCCCAGCCGCTGGCACTGGTGGCACCCAGCAGCCCTGCCTTGCGGGCCTTCTCCCAGTAACGCACGGTAATGTCGATGACAAATTCCTCTTCCCAGCTGATGAACGCGTCGCGCAGCAGGCTGGCAATGTCATAGGTGATGGGGCCATAGACTGCGTCCTGGAAGTCCAGGACCCCGAGCGGCGCGCCGTCTTCGATGGGCGCCATCAGATTGCGTGTCATGAAGTCGCGGTGGACGTACACGCTGGGCGCGGCCAGGTTGTGCGCCACGATGGCGTCGAAGGCGCTGCCCAGGGTGGCCTGCTGCTGGTCGTCCAGCGTGACGCCCCGGTGCTGGCCCAGGTACCAGTCGGGATACAGGGCCAGTTCGCGGCGCAGCAGCGCTTCGTCATAGGCCGGCAGCACGCCGGGCTGGGAGGCCTTTTGCCAGTCCAGCAGCACGTCCGTGGCTTGCTGGTACCAGGCGTAGGCGGCCTGGGGCTTCTCGGGGTTCAGCAGCTCGATCAGCGTCTGGTGGCCCAGGTCGGACAACAGCATGAAGCCGCCAGCTTCATCCCAGGCCAGGATCTGCGGCACGTTCAGGCCCGCAGCGGCCATGAGGCCCTGCACCTGCACGAAGGGGCGGCAGTTTTCCTTGTCCGGCGGTGCGTCCATCACGATGCGGCTGCTGCCCGTGGCGCTGTCGATGCGCAGGTAGCGCCGAAAGCTTGCGTCGGCCGAGGCCGGACGCAGTGTGGCGGGCAACAACTGGTGGGACCCCACGAGCGGCGCAAGCCAGGCCTCGAAGGCCGCCTGGCGGGCCGCGTCGGGCCAGGCCACGGTGGAAGTTGCGGGGGTTGCCACGGCTGTGCCCGGGGGCGGGCAGGCGGGAGAAGGGGAAGATGGGTGGCTCATGGATAATCCGATTTTACAAACCCGCTCCCCCAGACTCTGAGGTGGGCGGGTTCCTCCTTTTTATCTGCCCCTGCCCACCGCCCCACGTGCCACGCTGCAAGCCCCCCACCGTGCAGACCTCCTCCCCCCGTTCCCGGTCCGTCAAGGCGAAGCCCGAGCGGTTGCGCGCCCCCGTGCCCCGGGCCCTGGCCTATGGCGTGGCGCTGGCCTGGTGCGGTCTGCCGCTCTCCGTGTGGGCGCAGGCGCCTGACGCCCCGCCTGCCAGCGCCTGGGATGCCCCCACTGCGTTGCGCAGCTCCCCGCTGCTGCAGGAAAAGATCCCGGATGCTGTGCGCCCCCAGCTGCCGGTGTTCGTGACCGGTGACCACATCAGCGGCCAGACCGACCTGAACGCCGTCATCGAAGGCAATGCCGAATTGCGCCGTGGCGATACCGTGATCCGTGCCGACCGGCTGGACTACAACGTGCCCGAAGACCTCGCCAAGGCCAATGGCAAGGTGCGCATCAACCGCGCGGGCAACGTGTACGAAGGCACGGCGCTGGAGCTGCGGGTGGATGCCTTCGAGGGCTTCTTCAGCGACGCGCGCTACAAGTTTCTGGCCACCCAGGCCCATGGCGATGCCACGCGCGTGGATTTCATCGACCGCGACCGGGCCGTGGTGCACAACGCCACGTACACCACCTGCGAGCGCGGCAATGAAGAAAGCTGGCGGCCCGACTGGGTGCTGCGCGCCGCCACCATCCGCATTGACAACGAGGAAGAGGTCGGCACGGCCGAAGATGCGGTGCTGGAGTTCAAGGGCGTGTCCCTGCTGCCCATTCCGTACATCACCTTCCCGCTGTCGGACAAGCGCAAGTCCGGCCTGCTGCCGCCCACCATCGGGCTGGACAGCCGCGACGGGGTGGCGTACATGCAGCCCTACTACTGGAACATTGCTCCCAACCGGGATGCCACGCTGCGTGCCGCCCTCATGACCAAGCGCGGCGCCAACCTGGGGGGCGAGTTCCGCTACCTGGAGCCCAGCTACGTTGGCCAGATCAGCGCCGATGTCATGCCCTCCGACCGCCTGCGCGACCGCATGCGCTGGAGCTTTTCAGGCCAGCACCAGGGCGCTTTTGATACGCCGATGGGCGGGCTGGGGCTCAACCTCAATGTCAACCGCGTCAGCGACGACAACTACTGGCGCGACTTTGGCCGGGCCTCGGACCTGCTGCGCCAGCGCCTGCTGCCCGGCGACGCCATGCTGTCGTGGGCGGGCACGGACATGTCGGCCCGGGTGCGCACCCTCAAGTGGCAGACGCTGCAGGATGTGACCTCGCCCATCGTGCCGCCTTACGACCGTCTGCCTCAGCTGCAATGGCGCTATACACCGTCGCAGCTGGGCGGTGGGCTGGATGCCAGTGTGGAACTGGACACCACGCGGTTCCAGGCGGCCCGCGACCTGACAGGCCAGCCCAATGCCAACCGCAGCTATGCGATGGCGCAGATCAGCCGGCCGTTCCTGTCGCCCGGGGGCTTCATCACCCCGCGCCTGCAGCTGCATGCCACGCAGTACCAGTTTGACTCGGCGCTGTCCAACGGGCAGCGCTCGGCCAATCGCACCCTGCCCACCTTCAGCCTGGACAGCGGCCTGGTGTTCGAACGCGATGCCGCCTACTTTGGGCGCGCCTTTTTGCAGACGCTGGAGCCGCGCGCGTTCTACACCTACACGCCCTACCGCGACCAGAGCATGCTGCCGGTGTACGACACGGCGGCCAACGATTTCAACTTCGCCACGATCTATACCGAGAACGCCTTCGGAGGCAACGACCGGCTGGCCGACAACAACCTGCTCACCCTGGGCGTGACGACGCGGCTGCTGGACCCGAACACGGGCGCCGAGGCCGCGCGCTTCGGCATTGCCCAGCGGCTGCGGTTCTCGGACCAGAAGGTCACCCTGCCGGGCGGCACCCCCGTGAGCGAGCGCCTGTCGGACTTGCTGCTGGGTGCGGGCGTCACCTGGACGCCGCAGTGGGGCTTTGACTCCACCGTGCAGTACAACCCCAAGACGGGCCGCTCCATTCGCTCGACCATTGGCGCGCGCTACAGCCCCGGCAACTACCGCACCGTGAGCGCGGCCTACCGCCTGCAGCGCGGCACGAGCGAGCAGATCGATATCGGCTGGCAATGGCCCTTGAACGACCTGTGGGGCGACAAGGGCAAGGACCTGGGTGCGGGCCGGGGCCAGGGCGGCGGGCGCTGGTACAGCGTGGGCCGCCTGAACTACAGCCTGCAGGATCGCAAGCTGGTGGATACCGTGGTGGGCCTTGAATACGACAGCTGCTGCTGGATCGGCCGCGTGGTGCTGGAGCGCCTGCAAAGCAGCGTGACTACGTCCAACACCCGCCTGTTGTTCCAGATCGAGTTCGTCGGCTTCTCGCGCCTGAGCCTGGGCTCCAGTCCGCTGGACACCTTCAAGCAAAATGTGCCGCGTTACCAGAACCTGCGCGAGCAGGTCACGACGCCCAGCCGCTTCAGCAACTATGACTAACGCTTAACGCCATGAATCACCGTGTCATCGCACTGGCCATTGCCACCCTGGCTTCCCTGATGTCTCAGGGTGCCCTGGCCCAGGGCCTGCGCCCTTCCGGCACGCCGTCGGGCAAGGGGCTGACGGCGCGACCGGCGGCCGCACCGTCGATCACGCTGCCTCCCGAGACGAGCGGCAGCAGCAGCTCTGCGCCCCGGCAGGCGGACTTCATCGTCGCCGTGGTCAATTCCGAGCCCGTGACCAACAACGAAGTGCGTTCGCGGCTTGCACGTGCCGAGGTCCAGCTGGCCCAGCAGGGGGGGGCCATGCCGGCCCGCGATCTGTTGGCCCGCGAGGTGCTCGAGCGGATCATTCTGGAGCGTGCGCAGCTGCAGCAGGCGCGCGAATCCGGCATCAAGGTGGATGACTTCGCCGTGTCGCAGGCCGAACAAGGCGTGGCCCGCCAGAACAACATGTCGGTCGATGACCTCTACCGCCGCCTGGCCCGGGACGGCATGGGCAAGGAGCGCTTCCGCGAGGAGCTGCGCAACCAGCTGCTGCTGCAGCGCCTGCGAGAGCGGGAGGTGGAAGCGCGTGTGAAAGTCTCGGACCTGGACATCGACCAGTACCTGCGCGAACAGCAAAAGGGCAACGATGTCGCCGCGATGGAGATCAACCTGGGCCACGTGCTGGTCCTGGTGCCCGAGAACGCGAGCCCCGTGCAGGTGGCCGAGCGCCAGGCACGCGCCCAGCGCGCGGCCGACAAGGTGCGCGCGGGGGAAGACTTTGCGGCCGTGGCCCGGGAGTTTTCCGACGCGCCCGAGGGGCAGCGCGCCAACGGCCAGCTGGGCCTGCGCCCGGCCGACCGTTATCCCGAGCTGTTTGTGAACTCCACGCTGGGCCTGCCCGTGGGCGGCATCGTCGGGCCCGTGCGCTCGCCAGCGGGTTTCCACGTGCTCAAGGTGATTGAGCGTGTCACGGCGGGCGTGCCCACCACGGTGGTGCAAAGCCACGCCCGCCACATCCTGCTGCGCACGGGGCCACAGCTTTCCGAAAGCGCAGCCGCCACGCGCCTGGCCGATTACCGCCGCCGCGTGCAGATGGGGCAGGCCGATTTTGCCGCGCTGGCCCGCGAGCATTCGCAGGATGGCAGCTCCAAGGAAGGTGGCGATCTGGGCTGGGCCACCCCGGGCCGTTATGTGCCCGAGTTCGAGCAGGCCCTGAACGCCCTCAAGCCCGGCGACATCAGCGAACCCGTGGTGTCGCGTTTTGGTGTGCACCTGATTCAGCTGCTGGAGCGCCGCGAGGCCAAGCTCACCCAGCGCGAGCAGCGCGACATGGCGCGCGATACCGTGCGCGAGAAGAAGCTGGACGAGGCCTACGCCACCTGGGCGCAGGAGCTGCGCGGGCGCGCGTACGTGGAATACCGCGACCCGCCGCAATGACCGACCGATGAACAGACAGGTAAGCACGCGTTGAAACACATTCCCCGCAAGCGCTTCGGGCAGCATTTTCTGTCCGACAAGGGCATCATCGAAGACATCGTGCAGGCCATTGCGCCCCAGCCGGGCCAGCCCATGGTCGAGATCGGGCCGGGGCTTGCAGCGCTGACGCAGCCCTTGGTGGAGCGCCTGGGGCGCCTCACGGTCATCGAGCTGGACCGCGACCTGGCCTTGCGCCTGCGGCTGCACGGCCAGCTGGAGGTGATCGAGTCCGATGTGCTCAAGGTGGATTTCACTGCGCTGGCGCTCGCGATGCGCGAAAAAGCAGAACAGCCTGACCTGCGGCTGCGCGTGGTGGGCAACCTGCCCTACAACATCTCCACGCCCATCCTGTTCCATTTGCTGGACCATGTGCAGGTCATCGAAGACCAGCACTTCATGCTGCAAAAGGAAGTGATCGACCGCATGGTGGCCAAGCCTGCCACCAGTGACTATGGGCGCCTGTCAGTCATGCTGCAATGGCGCTACGCGATGGAAAACGTGTTGTTCGTACCGCCCGAGAGCTTTGACCCGCCCCCGCGCGTGGACAGCGCCGTGGTGCGCATGGTGCCGCGCGCGGAGCCGGCGCCTTTGTCTGTGCCCTTGCTGGAAGAACTCGTGCAGGTCGCCTTCAGCCAGCGCCGCAAGCTGCTGCGCCACACGCTGGGCCGCTGGTTGGAGTCACGCCAGTTTGCCGGCCACTTCGACACCCAGCGCCGTGCCGAGGAGGTGCCGGTGAGCGAGTTTGTGGCTCTGGCACAGGAGTGCTCTTAAAATAATAGCTGTTAGCGCTTTATGGATAAGCGCTAGCGCCTGATTTGACTAAAAACGCGCAGCAACTGACGCGGCCCCGACCAGCAACCGCCGCACAAGACCACCCCGCCCCGCTGCGCTGGTGGTGTCCCCCTTCCCGGTGAAGCCGAGAGAAGGGGGGAAGCGGCGCAGCCGCTCAGGGGGATTTGCCGAATTCAGGCGGCGCTGAGCCAGTAGCCCGCGTTGAAGGGGCTGCTCATGCGCAGCGCCATGGGTGAGACATCGACCAGCTTGTCGGTCGGCATTTTTTCGCCGGAGTCCGTGCCGATCTCAATGCCCTCGACACCTGGGGTGCCGGTAGCCTCGTTCGCCCGTTCTGCTTGGCTGGTGGATGCAGAACGGGCTACAGAAAAGAATAGAAACACCGGAACGGTATCTTGCGGTCGCCCCAGTAGTCGGCGGCGTCGCGGAAGATATCGAGCAGCTGTTCACGCGCTTCCTTGTCGAACTTGCCCGTGGCGGGGATCTGCTCCAGCACCACGATAAAGCCGGGCTGTGGGCCCGATTTGTGCAAGGGGTCCGTCATGCAGTCGTACAACGCATCAAAATTCTTGCCGAAGTGCGACGGGAAGGTGAATTGCCCGGCAATCAGGTCCAGCACATCCTGCTTGGACTGCGCGTGGGCCAGGTTGGCGTACAAGAAATGGTGACCCATGGAAGTGGCTGCATCCTGCAAGTCCTGCACGCGGAAAGCGCGAATGGACTGCACGATGTTGGTGCGCACGCCACGCAGTGGCGTTTCCAGGTCCTTACGAAGTGGCGTCTGCATCTCCGCTACTCTTTCTTTTTAAAGTCCACAAACTTCTGGCATTTCGCAAGGCTGCGGGATGCAGCCTGCGGGTGGGGGATTCAAGGGGGCGCACTGACCGCCGCCAGCGTATCTCTGGCCTGCGTGCAGCGCAACGGGGGTCACTCAACGATCTCGCGAAAACTGGCGTAGTGATCGCTGGTGTAGTAGCAGGCGTCCGGAACCCGGGGCTTGCCGCCACACACGATGCGCCGGGCTCCCCGGTTACGCGATCCTGGTGTTCTGACGGTGTACTCACGGTAGTAACCCCGCTGGTGGGCGGGCAACAGCCGCTCGCGATTACCAAAAACCGTTCCGTCCTTGTCATACGGAAAGGGCCCTCCTTCACGGATCAGCGCATACGTCGCCCGCCCTTGGGGCGGCAACTCGGCCAATGCGATAGGGGATATGGAGCCGTCGGTGGACGGGGAGTTCCGGGCATGCCCCGCAACCGGGGACAACACGAACGCAACACCCAAAACACACAAAAACCCTGCTTTGCGCGCCCGGGTGGCTACAGCCTTCAGCATCAACGAACCTTTCAGAAACTACGGGTTAACCCGAAATTTCGAGCCGCTAGTGTCGCTCAACGGCCCCCAAAAAGCAAGCGTCTGCACAAAGATTGGGCAGACGCTGAAGGGAGAAGCAAGCGCTTTAAGTTAGCGCTTGCTATCAATTTTTGGCTTATCTTGACACGTTGGCATCGGCCACAGTCAAGGCTGTCATGTTCACGATGCGGCGCACGGTGGCGCTGGGCGTCAGGATGTGAACCGGCTTGGCAGCGCCCAGCAGCACCGGGCCGATGGCGATGCCGCCGCCTGCGGCGGTCTTGAGCAGGTTGTAGGCGATGTTGGCCGCGTCGATGTTGGGGAACACCAGCAGGTTGGCGTCACCCGTCAGCTCGCTGCTGGGCATGAGGGCTGCTCGGGCCTTGCCATCCAGCGCCACATCACCGTGCATTTCGCCGTCCACCTCCAGCCAGGGGGCCTGTTGGCGCAGCAGTTCCAGCGTTTGGCGCATCTTCACGGCGCTGGGGTGGTTGCTGGTGCCGAAATTGGAGTGCGACAGCAGCGCGGCCTTAGGCTTGATGCCGAAGCGCATCATTTCTTCGGCAGCGAGGGCGGTGATTTCCGCCAGTTCGGTCGGCGTGGGGTCGTAGTTGACGTGCGTGTCCACCAGGAACACCTGGCGCCCCGGCAACATTAGGCCGTTCATGCAGGCATACACCGGTACATCCTGCGCCGTGCTGTCGGCGCCGCCTGCGTGTTTGCCGATCACCTGGTCGATGTAGAGCAGGTGATTGGCGGTGGTGCCCCAGGTACCGCAGATCAGGCCGTCCACCTCGCCCTTGTGCAGCATCATGCAGCCGATGAGGGTCAGGCGCCGGCGCATCTCGATCTTGGCGACCTGCTGGGTGATGCCTTTGCGCTCGGTCATGCGGTGGTAGGTTTGCCAGAAGTCGCGGTAGCGGTGGTCAAAATCGGTGTTGACCACGTCGTAGTCCACGCCTTCCTTCAGGCGCAGGCCGAATTGCTCGATGCGCTGGGCGATGATGGCCGGGCGGCCAATCAGTGTGGGGCGGGCGACCTTCTCGTCCACCACGATCTGCGCGGCGCGCAGCACGCGTTCTTCTTCACCCTCGGCGTAGGCCACGCGCTTCTTGGCGGCGGTGCGCGCGGCGTCGAAGATGGGCTTCATCGTCGTGCCCGAGGCGTAGACAAAGGTCTGCAGCCGGTCGCGGTAGGCGTCCATATCGGCGATGGGGCGCTGCGCCACACCGCTGTCGGCAGCGGCCTGGGCCACGGCCGGCGCGATCTTCATCATCAGGCGCGGGTCGAACGGCTTGGGGATCAGGTATTCGGGGCCGAACGACAGTTTTTCGCCCACGTAGGCTGCGGCCACCACTTCGCTCTGCTCGGCCTGGGCCAATTCTGCGATGGCGTGAACAGCGGCAATCTCCATCTCATCGGTGATGGTGGTGGCGCCGCAGTCCAGTGCGCCGCGGAAGATGTAGGGGAAGCACAGGACGTTGTTGACCTGGTTCGGGTAGTCCGAGCGGCCCGTGGCCATGATGATGTCGCTGCGCACGCTGTGGGCCAGTTCGGGCAGGATCTCGGGGTTGGGGTTGGCCAGCGCGAAGATCACCGGGCGCTCGGCCATCGAGGCGACCATTTCGGGCTTGAGTACATTGCCTGCCGACAGGCCCAGGAACACATCCGCGCCCACCATCACCTCGGCCAGCTTGCGGGCATCGGTCTTCTGCATGAACTGGCGCTTGTCGTCGTCCATCAGCTCTTCGCGGCCTTCGTAGACCACGCCGGCCAGGTCGGTGACGAACACGTTCTTGCGCTGCACGCCCACCTTGAGCAGCAGGTTCAGGCAAGCCAGCGCTGCTGCGCCTGCGCCGCTGGTCACGAGCTTCACGTCTTCGATCTTCTTGCCCGCCACCTTCAGCGCGTTCACGATCGCTGCGGCCACCGTGATGGCCGTGCCATGCTGGTCGTCGTGGAAAACCGGGATCTTCATGCGCTTGCGCAGCTCGCGCTCCACATAGAAGCAGTCGGGTGCCTTGATGTCTTCGAGGTTGATGGCGCCGAACGTCGGCTCCAGCGCGGCAATCACTTCCACCAGCTTTTGTGGGTCCTTCTCGTCGATCTCGATGTCGAACACGTCCACGCCGGCAAACTTCTTGAACAGTACGGCTTTGCCCTCCATCACGGGCTTGGAGGCCAGGGCGCCAATGTCACCCAGGCCCAGCACGGCGGTGCCGTTGGTGATGACGGCGACCAGGTTGCCCCGCGAGGTGTAGCGGAAGGCATTGGCCGGGTCCTTCACGATTTCTTCGCAAGGTGCTGCCACGCCAGGCGAGTAGGCCAGCGCCAGGTCATGCTGGTTCACCATCTGCTTGGTGGCGGCAATCGCGATCTTGCCGGGCTTGGGAAACTCGTGGTACTCGAGGGCGGCACGGCGCAATTGGGCGCGCTTGTCGGAATCGTTGTTGTTGTTCTGGGCCGTGGTGTTCTCGGGCATTCAGTGTCTCCAACTCAGTCAGGATGGGTGCAAAAAAACATGCCGCAGGGGCTCCGCAGCGGTTGTCAGCTTTGTAAGGGTCTGCGATTGTAGGGCGGAGACGGTAAAAACCCTAGTAAGCGAATCTGCTTATATGGGTGGGTCAATTGTGATCCCGATGCAGCCAATGATCCCTGGCGATCCCTACATCGCCGATGGCCGGGTTCAGTTCTTGCTGGGGTGGAAGGCATGAATGCTCCTGCGTGCCCTGCCGACTTTGCAACACTGGTGCCGGTCCCCCTGACCCCCACGGCGTTTCTCCCTTTTGGGGCGGTGCTGCAGGCGCCTGCGGGCCCGGGCCGCCCCATCAATGCGGGCAGCTCAGAACGATTTGATCTGGTAGACGACCTGCAATTGGGGGCAGAGGGTGGTCGGGCGCAACTGGCGCTTTTTCGCGCGCAGGCACGCCAATTTCCGCTGCAAGTGCACGAGATGGAATGCCATCGGTGGGGCAGCCAGACCTTTGTGCCCTGGGGCGTGGTGCGCTTTGTGGTGGTGGTGGCCCCGGCAGGCGAAATGCCCAGTGGCGGAGAGATCCGGGCCTTTGTCACCGACGGCCGGCAGGGCGTTGTGCTGGCCCCGGGCACCTGGCACCACGCCTTGCTGGCAGTCGATGCGGGCGATTTTCTGGTGATCGAGCGCGCAGCCGCTGTGGTGGACTGCGAACTCCACCGGCTGGACCTGCCCTTGCGGCTGGAGCGGCGATAGCGCGCTGCGGGGGAGCCCGCTCACTCCTTCGTCGCAATGCGCTCGGCCAGCGCAGTCAATGAGCGGTCGCTGCCTGCTGGGCCCAGAAGCGACAGCCCCAAGGGCGCACCGTCGCGCCGCGCCAGCGGCATGGACAGTTGTGGAAACCCGGACAGCCCGGCGATACACAACATCTGGATGGCCCGGTTGCGGTAGTCCTCCAGGCTGCTTTCGGGGGCCGTGCGCAGCGGTGCGATGTCGGGCATCGTGGGCAGAAGCAGGACGCCATCCCGGCCCAGCAGCGCCGCAAGATGGGCGCGATAGCGATCCCGAAAGGCGCGTGCGCTGGCCACCTGCCCATCAGTCACGTCGCGGGACCAGGCAAAACGCTCGGCCACACCCGGCCCCAGGGGGGGCGCGTAGCGCTCGATCAGTGGCCCGTCGGTCATCCAGGCTTCTCGCCCCTGCACGTACCGAAAGTTCCAGTACATCGTGTCGAAGGACTCCAGCACCGCGTTGGCGGGCTGCGAGGGGCCAAGCAAGTCCGTCACCTGCTGCGTGGCACCCTGCAGAGCGCCCACCACCGTGGGGTCGAGCAGCGCCCACACATCCGTGGGGAGCAGCAGGCGCACCCGGGGTGGCAGCGGGGCCGCATCGTCGCCCAGCAATACGTCGGCGACCCGGGCAAAGGTCTGCACATCGCGCGCAAACCAGCCGCAGGTGTCCAGGCTCGGTGCCAGGTCCATCGCCCCTTCCAGGCTCACGCGCCCATGCGTGGGGCGCAGCCCGTACAGGCCGCAATGGTTGGCAGGCGCCCGTACCGACCCGCCGGTATCGGTGCCCAGCGCAAAGTCGCACAGCCCGGACGACACGGCCGCTGCGGAGCCTGACGATGAACCCCCCGTGATCCGGTCAGGCGCAGCCCCATTGAGGGGCGCGCCAAAGTGCGCGTTGTTCCCGTTCATCGAAAACGCCAGCTCATCGGTCACGGTCTTGCCCACAAACCGAGCCCCCGCGTCGAGCAGCTTCTGCACGGTGGGTGCGGTACGCGTCTTGGTGCCCGACAGTGCCAGCACCACGGGGTTGCCGCCTCCGGTGGGGTAGCCCGCCACATCAAACAGGTCCTTCGCTGCAAAACACAGCCCGCTCAGGGGGCCCGTGCTGGCGTTCACTACCGGTACGGGGGGATAGGGAACAAAGGCGTGGGCTGGGTCGTGCGCAGTCATGGAGTGGTGTCAACAACGGGAAGAAGCTCGGGGGCGATGGCTGCTGCGGCCTCAGTGCGCAGGCACAGCGCACGGTGGCCGGGCGCTATCTGGACGGCCGGAGGTTGTTGTGTGCGGCATGCTGGCGTTGCCAGCGTACAGCGCTCGGCAAAGGCGCAGCCGGGGGGCAGGTTTGACAGGTCTGGGGGGGCACCGGCAATGGTCTCCAGCGGCGTGCCGCGTGCCATGGCGCCATGCGCCCGGCTTTTGAGCAGCGCAATGGTGTACGGGTGTCGCGGGTGGCGAATGAGGTCCCGCGCGGTGCCCTCTTCCACAATGCGCCCTGCGTACATCACGGCAATGCGGTCGGCCACTTCGACGGCGGCGCCAATGTCGTGCGTGACAAAGATCACCGACAGGCCCAGGTCACGCTGCAGTTCGCGCAGCAGCAGCAGGATCTGGATCTGCACGGTCGCATCGAGCGCGGTGGTGGGTTCGTCGGCCAGCAGCAGTTGCGGGCGGCAGGCCAGCGCCAGGGCAATCATGGCGCGCTGGCGCATGCCGCCCGACATTTCGTGTGGATAGGCCTGCAGCCGCCGCTCCGGGCTGGGTATGCGCACGCGCTTGAATAAGGCCAGCGCACGTTCCTGGGCCTGTGCGGCGGTCACATTCTCGTGGCGGCGGATCGACTCCACGATCTGTGCCCCCACCGTGTACACCGGGTCCAGCGCCAGCAAAGGCTCCTGAAAAATCATCGCCGCCACCTTGCCTCGGTAGTCCGCCAAGTCGCGGCCCGACAAGGTCAGCAGGTTCTGGCCGGCCACCCGTACCTTGCCTGCAATGCGGGTGCGCCGCTCGGGGTGCAGGCGCAGCAAGGTGCGCAGCGTCACGCTTTTGCCAGACCCGGATTCTCCAATCAGCGCAACCACCTCGCCACGCTGCACCTGCAGGCTCACACCGCTGACGGCTTGTACCGGCCTGCGGCCACCGGTAAAGGTGACGCTGAGGTCATGAAGCTCCACCATGGGTTCGGTGGCCCCCGACGAAGGAGGAAGGGTGTCCAGGGTCATGGTGTTGCTTTCAGGCCGCCTGGGCCATCGGCTGCGGCGCTTGGGGGTGGCCGCTGCCGGGTTCATGCACCAAGCAGGCTGCGACATGGTGCGGGCCGGTGGTGGTGCGCACGGGCACTCGCTGCGCGCACACCGCCGCAGCCATGCTGCAGCGCGGATGAAACCGGCAGCCCGACGGCGGGTTGATGGGGTTGGGCGGGTCGCCCGCCAGCGGCGCCTCCAGCGTGCGGTGGTCGGGGTCCATGGACGGCATGGACGACAGCAGGGCGCCGGTGTAGGGGTGCGCGGGCTTTGTGAACAGGGCATCGGACGGCCCGATCTCTGCCACCTGGCCCAGGTACATCACCATCACCCGGTCGCTCATGTAGTGCACCACGTTCAGGTCGTGGCTGATGAACACATAGGTCAGGCCAAATTCCACCTTGAGGTCGGTCAGCAGGTTCAGCACCTGCGCTTCCACCGATTTGTCGAGCGCAGACACCGCCTCGTCCAGGATCACCATGCGGGGTTGCAATGCCAGTGCACGCGCAATGTTGACCCGCTGGCGTTGCCCGCCCGACAGCTCGTGCGGATAGCGCTCGGCAAACCGCGCCGGGGCCAGGCCCACACGGTCCAGCAGACTGCGCGCACGGGCGATGGCCTCGCGCTGCGGCACGCCGTGCACCTGTGGTCCGAAGGCGATGGAATCTTCGATGGTCAGGCGCGGGTTCAGGGACGCATAGCTGTCCTGGAACACCATCTGCACCTGGCGCCGGAACTCCTTGAGGGGCAGATCGCGGCTGCCCACGGTGCGGCCGTCAAACACGATCTCCCCGGCCGTGGGTGCGATGAGCTGCATCAGCAAGCGCGCCGTCGTCGACTTGCCGCAGCCCGATTCCCCGACCACCCCCAGCGTTTCCCCCTTGAGGACTTCGAAGTTCACGCCATCCACCGCATGCACCACGCCCCCGCCGCGCCCCAGCGCATCCTTCTTGAGCGGGAAGTGCTTGACCAGCCCCCTGATGGTGAGCAGAGGCTGCGCGGGTCCGCCGACATCGGTGATCGTGTGCATGGTCAGAAGACTTTCGGCCTCTCAGCCCTTGTTGTCCATGGCCGAGCGCAGGCCGTCGGAGAGGATGTTGAACGAGATCGAAGTGGCGAAAATCATCAGTCCCGGCAGCGCCGCCACCCACGGCTGCACGTAGATGGCCGTGCGCAGCGTGTTGAGCATCAGGCCCCACTCGGGCTCGGGCGGCTTGACCCCCAGGCCGAGGAACGACAGGCCTGAAGCCAGGATCATCGACACCGCGATCAGGCTGGTGGCGTAGACAAAGATGGGCCCCAGCACATTGCCCAGCACGTGCACGCGCACGATAGTGAACGGGTTCGCGCCAGAAGCGCGCGCGGCCTCCACGTAGTCGCGGTTGCGCACCTGGGTGGTCACGCTTTCCGCCACCCGCGCAATCTGCGGAATGAACACGATGGTGAGCGAGATCAGCGAGTTGACGACGCCCGCGCCCAGCACGCCCGACAGCGCAATCGCCAGCAGCACCGACGGAAAGGCGTAGAACACGTCGATGGTGCGCATGATGGCCGTATTGGTGATGCCCCCGGCGTAGCCCGCCACGATGCCGATCACCGAGCCCAGCACAAAAGCGCACACCACGGGCGTGATGCCAATGAACAGCGACAGGCGCGCGCCCACGATGAGCCGCGACAGCATGTCGCGACCCAGCTCATCGCTGCCCAGTGGCAGCCCTTCGGTGCCGATGGGCTTGAGCCGCTTGAGCATGGACGCTGCATACGGGTCTGTCGGCGCAATCCACGGGCCCAGCACCGCCAGACCGATGAGCAGCAACACCACCAGCGCCGCCCCCATGGCCACCGGGTCGCGGGTGAACCGCACCAGCGCGGCTGTCCAGTAGCCGCGCGAGCGCAGCGCGGGCGCAGGGCTGTCTGCAATGGCAGACGCCGAAGAGGAGGGTGCAGTCGTGGAGGCCATGGTGGGTGGTCTTGTTCTTCCGCTTCAGGCGCGGGCGATGCGCGGGTCCAGCAGCGTCTGCAGCACGTCCACGAGCAGATTGAGGAGCACAAAAAACAGGGCCAGCACCAGGATGGTTCCCTGCAGCAGCGGCAGGTCGCGCTGGAAGATCGCAGAGTTCAGCAGGAAGCCCGTGCCGGGCCAGGAAAACACCGTTTCGATCAGGATCGAGCCACCCAGCAGATAACCCAGCTGCAGGCCCATCACGGCCAGGGCCGTGGGGGCTGCGTTCTTCACCATGTGCCGGAACACTCCCCGGTGCGTAAGCCCCTTGGCGCGCAGGCCCAGGATGAACTCCTGGTCCAGGATGTCGGCCACCAGCGCGCGCACCGTGCGCGCGATGATGCCCATCGGGATCACCGACATGGTGACGGCAGGCAGCACCAGGAACTGCAGGTGTTCCCAGTCCCACGCCCAGTCGCTGGAGCCGCCTGGCCCCGCGCCGGTGGCGGGCAGCAGCGCCCACTGCGAGCTGAACACGATCACCATCACCATGCCCAGCCAGTAGTGCGGCACGCTCACGCCCAGCACCGACAGCATGGACGCCAGCCGGTCCACCCACGAGTTGCGAAAGTACCCCGCAACAAAGCCAAACAGGCTGCCCAGCACAAAGCCGATGAAGGTGGCCACCACGGCCAGCCGCAGCGTGTTGCCCACGGCCGTCATCACCTCACCCGCCACGGCCCGGTTGCTGGCAATCGACACCCCCAGGTCGCCGTGCAGTGCGCGCCACACCCACATCACAAACTGCTCTGGCAGCGACCGGTTGAAGCCATACAGCTCGCGCAGCTGCGCCTGCAGCTCTGCCGAGGCGTCGGGCGGCAGGATGGACACCAGTGGGTCGCCGGGTGCCAGGTGCACCAGCAGGAAACACACCAGTGCCACACCCAGCATGATGGGCAGGGCATAGAGGAAGCGGCGCAGCAGGTAGGCAAGCATGGAAGGGCGGCGTGCTGAGGTCGGTGGCGTGGGCTCAGTCCATCGTCATCGTGGCGATGTCGATGAACCAGCTGCGCGGCTGCACCACGTTCTTGACCTTGGCCGACATGGCGCGTGGGCCCACGTCGTGGGCAATCCAGACAAACGGCGCGTCTTCCACGATGTGGGCATGCAGCTTGGCCAGGGCCGCGTCGCGGGCCTTTTCGTCAAAGCTGGTGCGGGCATCGGCCACCAGCTTGTCCACCTCGGCATTGCCGTAGTAGCCCCAGTTGTTGGACACCGGCGGAAAAGCCTTGGTGCTCACAAAACGCACCATCGCAAAAAACGGGTCCATGGCGGCAAAGCTGATGTTCACCGCGTTGGCGCCGTTGGCCGATGCATCCTTGGCACCCTTGCGCCAGTTGGTGAACAGGGTGTTCCACTCGATCACATCAAACTGCACGTCAAAGAAACATGCTTTGAGTGACTGCTGCGCAAACTCGTTCATCGGCAGCGGCTGCATTTGGCCCGAGCCCGAGGCCGAGATCTGCACCTTGACCTTGATGGGCTTGGCCGCCGAGTAGCCCGCCTGCGCCATCAGCGCCTGCGCGGCCTTCACGTCGTACTTGATGTCGAACTTGGGGTTGCCCCACCACGGGTGGCCTGGGGGCACCGTGCCCTTGGGCTCGGCCATCATGCCGCCCAGCAGCTGCTTCATGCCCCCACGGTCAATGCACAGGTTGGCGGCCTGGCGCACGCGCTTGTCCAGCCAGGGCGAGCCCTCGGCAAACGACAGCTGCCACGGCCACACATGGGGCTGGGCGTTGGAATAGATCTTGAACCCGCGCTGCGTGATCTGCGGCATGGCATCCGGTGCGGGGGCCTCGATCCAGTCCACCTGGCCGCCCAGCAACGCGGCCGTGCGGGCATTGGCCTCGGGCATGGGCAGCATCACCACCTTGTCGATCTTGGGGGTGCGCTTGGCGTCCCAATAGGCCTTGTTGGCGGCCAGCTCCAGGCGTTCGCGCGCCACAAACCGCGTGACCTTGAAGGGGCCCGAGCCTGCGGGATCGGCCGCAAAGGCGGTCCATGCCGCCTTGGACTTGTCGGCGGGCGTGGCCCCTGCCGCCGCGTCAAATTTCTTTTGCCAGTGCGCGGGCGACGCCATGAACAGGTTGGTCAGGTTGATGGGCAGGAACGCGTCGGGCTCGCTGGTGGTCAGCTCCACCGTCATGTCGTCGATCTTGCGGGCCGAGCGCAGCGTGGGCATGCGCGAGGCCGTCACGCCCACCTGGCTGGGGTCGAAATGCACGGCGTCCTTGTCCAGCACTTTGGCCACGTTCCACACCACCACATCGGCGTTGAGCGCGGCGCCGTCATGGAACTTCACGCCAGGGCGCAACTTGAACACCCACTTCGTCTTGTCCTTGTCATCCACCGTCCACGACGTGGCCAGCGCAGGGATCAGCACACTGGCTGTATCGGCCTTGGAAAGGTCCCACTGCGTGAGCGAGTCATAGATCGGAATGCCCGTGAAGCGGTTGCCTTCAAAGCCCTGGTCGGGCTGGCCCAGCGTGCGGGGGATGTCTGCCGCCGTCATCGCGATGCGCAGCACCTTCTCTTGCGCCAGCGCGGCAGAGCCACCCATCAACGAGAAAGCCATCGCCAGGGCCAGTGGCGCGGGGCGCTGGCGTGGAGGGGTACGGGTGTGCGACGGCGGCAGGGCATGGCTCATGGGATCACCTTCCAGAGAGGGGTTGAGGTCAACCTCTCAAAGCAAGTGACATGCCATCATTTCAGCGTTCACTAAACTTCCCCGTGCACCATGAACGAGGTGCGGCGGCGGGGTTTCCCCACCGTGGTGCGCCCTGCGCGTGCGCCACCCACAAGACAGCCCAAAGAAAACGGCCCGCGAGGGGCCGTTGGAATTTTGGGGAGGCGCCTGTCGCGCCCCTGATGGATCAGCGGCTGCTTGGAAAACTGAACACCGCGCCCTCGCGCACACCGGCCGACGGCCAGCGCTGCGTGATGGTCTTGCGCTTGGTATAGAAGCGCACGGCGTCGGGTCCGTAGGCGTGCAGGTCGCCGAACAGGCTGCGCTTCCAGCCGCCGAACGAGTGGTAGGCCACGGGCACCGGCAGGGGCACGTTCACGCCCACCATGCCGACCTGGATGTGGTCGGTGAAGTAGCGGGCGGCCTCGCCGTCGCGCGTGAAGATGCAGGTGCCGTTGCCGTATTCGTGGTCGTTGATGAGCTGCATGGCTTCCTGCAGCGTCTTCACGCGCACCACGCCGAGCACGGGGCCGAAGATCTCTTCCTGGTAGATCTTCATGCCAGGCTTGACGTTGTCGAACAGGCAGGCGCCCAGGAAGTAGCCTTCCGCATGGCCTGCCACCTGCACGCCCCGGCCATCCACCACCAGCGTGGCGCCTTCGGCCACGCCCTGGTCCACATAGCCCTTCACCTTCTCGAAGTGCTGCTTCGTGACCAGCGGGCCCATGTCGTTGCTGTTGTCGGTGCCCGGGCCGACCTTCATCTTGGCAATCTCGGTCTTGAGGCCCGCAATGACGGCGTCACCCACCGCGTCGCCCACGGCCACCAGCAGCGGGATGGCCATGCAGCGCTCGCCGCACGAGCCGTAGGCCGCGCCCATCAGGGCGCTCACGGCGTTGCCCACGTCCGCGTCGGGCATCAGCACGGCGTGGTTCTTGGCGCCGCCCAGGGCCTGCACGCGCTTGCCGTGCTTGCAGCCTTCGGCGTAGATGTACTCGGCAATCGGGGTGGAGCCGACAAAGCTCACGGCCTTGACGCGCGGGTCCTGCAGCAGCGTGTCCACGGCCGTCTTGTCCCCGTTGACGACATTGAGCACACCCGGCGGCAGGCCGGCTTCCAGGGCCAGCTGGGCGATGAACAACGTGGAAGAAGGATCACGCTCGGAGGGCTTGAGCACAAAGGTGTTACCGCAAGCGACGGCCATGGGCCACATCCACAGCGGCACCATGGCCGGGAAGTTGAAGGGGGTGATGCCAGCGGTGACGCCCAGCGCCTGGAACTCGCTCCACGAGTCGATGTTGGGGCCCACATTGCGGCTGTGCTCGCCCTTGAGCAGCTCGGGCGCGTAGCTCGCGTATTCCACGTTCTCGATGCCGCGCTGCAGCTCGCCGTGCGCATCGGCCAGCACCTTGCCGTGTTCGGCCGTGATCAGGGCGGCGATCTTGTCGGCGTTGTCTTCGAGCAGGACTTTCAGCTTGCTCATCACCCGTGCGCGCTTGAGCGGTGGCGTGTTGCGCCAGGCCGGGAAGGCGGCCTCGGCCGAGGCAATGGCAGCCTCGACGGTGGCCTTGCTCGCCAGCGCCACGCTGGTGGTCGATTGGCCGGTGGCGGGGTTGAACACCGGCTGCGTGCGCGCGGTGTCCGCAACGATCTTGCCGTCGATCAGGTGGCCGACGGTGGTGGTGACGTTCTTGTCGTGGTTCATGGCAAAAATATGAATAAAAAGTGCTGCTAGCGCTTATGTAGAAAGCGCGAGCAGCTATTGAATCAGGAGTGTTCCCGCAGGCGGATGAAACGGGCGCGCGCCAGGCCAGCGGCCGCCGCGCAAAGGCCGCCCCACCGCGCTGGCGGCGTCCCCTTGGGGGAAGGCGCGTAGCGCCTCAGGGGGTGTGTCATCACGCCGTTTCAGCCAGGGCGTCGCCCAGCGCGTTGACCAACCGGTCAATCTCGGCGCGCTCGCTGATGAATGGTGGCGCCAGCTGGATGGTGTCGCCACCGTAGCGCACATAAAAGCCCTTCTTCCAGCAGTTCATCGCGATCTCGTACGGGCGCTTGGCAGGCTCGCCGGGTACGGCCGCAATGGTGAAGCCAGCGGCCAGGCCAAAGTTGCGGATGTCGGCCACATGCTTGGCGCCCTTGAGGCTGTGCACAGCCTGCTCGAAGTAAGGGGCCAGCGCCTTCACGCGGCCGATCATGTCTTCGTTTTGCAGGATGTCGAGCGCTGCAATGCCCGCAGCGCAGGCCACGGGGTGGGCCGAGTAGGTGTAGCCGTGCGGGAATTCGAGCATGTACTCGGGCCCACCTGCAGCCATGAAGGTGTCGTAGATCTCCTTGGTGGCCACCACGCCGCCCAGCGGCTGCGCGCCGTTGGTGACCTGCTTGGCAAAGTTGAGGATGTCGGGCGTCACGCCAAAGGCCTCGGCACCCGTCCAGGCGCCGCTGCGGCCAAAGCCGCTGATCACTTCGTCAAAAATCAGCAGGATGTTGTTCTGCGTGCAGATCTCGCGCAGGCGCTGCAGGTAGCCCACGGGCGGGATCACCACACCGGCCGAGCCCGAGAAGGGTTCGACGATCACGGCGGCAATGTTGCTGGCGTCGTGCAGCGCAATCACTTCCAGCAAACGGTCGGCCAGCTCTTTGCCCGTGGGCGGCATGCCCTTGTGGAACGAGCCTGCGGGCGGCTGCGTGTGGGGCAGGTGGTCGGCCTCCACGCCCTGGCCGAACAGCTTGCGGTTGGCCACGATGCCGCCCACCGAAATGCCGCCAAAGTTCACGCCGTGGTAGCCCTTTTCGCGGCCGATCAGGCGCGTCTTGCTGGCCTGGCCCTTGGCGCGCCAGTAGGCGCGCGCCATCTTCAGGGAGGTGTCGGCGGACTCGGAGCCCGAACCCGTGAAGAACACATAGTCGAGCCCGGCGGGCGTGAGTTCCTTGACGCGGTTGGCCAGCTCAAAACCCAGCGGGTGGCCAAACTGGAAGGCCGGCGCGTAGTCCAGCTTCATCGCCTGCTTGCCGATGGCTTCAGCTATCTCGCGGCGACCGTGGCCCAGGCCCGCACACCACAGGCCCGAGAGCCCGTCAAAAATCTTGCGGCCGTCTGAGTCGGTGTAGTACGCGCCGCTGCCCTCCACGATCATGCGCGGGTTGGCCTTGAACTGGCGGTTGGCCGTGTAGGGCATCCAGTGCGCGTCCAGCCATTCGGCGTCCATGCGGGGGCCTTCGGCGCCAGCGGCGGGTTTTTCGATGTTGACGAAGCTCATGGGGGTTCTCCAGTGCAAAGGCGGCGACAAAAGGCGGGCAACCCCAGCGGCCTGGGGCTTGACGTAGGGCATTGTTGCGCCGCCTGTTAATCTCTCAAATAATCCAATATCAATGTTTACTTGACGATTTATGCAAGTAAAAGCACCTGCACCACTCCCTGCAACCCCATCGCCCACCAAACACCGCGCCGTGCTGGGCCAGCTCAGCGACATGGACCTGCGCCTGCTGCAGGTGTTCAAGAGCGTGGTCGAGTGCGGCGGCATGTCGGCGGCCGAGCTGGAGCTGAACATCGGCACCAGCACCGTCAGCCGCCACATGAAGGACCTGGAAACCCGCCTGGGCCTCACGCTGTGCCGGCGCGGGCGAGCGGGTTTTGCGCTCACGGCCGAAGGGCAACGGGTGTACGACGAAACCCTGCGTCTGCTGTCGGCCGTGGATGCCTTTCGCAGCAGCATCGACGACATCCACCGGCGCATGGGCGGGCGGCTGGAGGTGGCCGTGTTCGACAAGACGGCCAGCAACCCGGCCGCGCACATTGGCGACGCGATTGCGCTGTTTGCCAGCCAGGCGCCCGAAGTCAGCCTGCAGATGCATGTGGCGTCGATCCCGGCCATCGAGCGCGGGCTGATCGACGGCAGCTTCCATGTGGGCATCATCCCGGCGCACCGCACGTCGCAAAGCCTGGTCTATGCCGACCTGTTCGCCGAAACCATGCTGCTGTACTGCGGTGCACGCCACCCGCTGTACGGCACCGACCATGCCGCGCTCACCTGGGAATCCCTGCGCGCCTACCAGTTCGCGGGCCTGGGCTACCACTCGCCCAACATGGAACTGAGCCACAGCACGCGCCTGCCGCGCAAAGCCACGGGGTTTGACCAGGAGTCGATCGCCACGCTGGTCCTGTCCGGCCGCTACCTGGGTTTTTTGCCCGACCACTACGCCGAAGGCTTCGAGCGCCAGGGGCTCATGCAGGCGGTGTCGCCCGCGCAGTTCCACTACCGCTGCCAGTTTGTGAGCGTGTTGCGCAAGTCGCCCCACCCGCCGCGCGCGGCCCAGGCGTTTGCGCAATGCCTGATCCAGGCGCATGGTTGATGGACCTGGGTTGCCCCAGGCGCGGCGCAGGCGGACAATGCCAGCTCTTTGGCGCTTTTTTAGCGGGGCACACGATGGCAAGCATTTCTTCAGTTGGCAGTTCTGGCCTGCAGGCCGCGCAGTTGCGGCTGGATGCCTCGGCCAACAACGTGGCCAACATGAACACCCCCAATTACCGCCGCCAGGTGGTGGCGCAGGAAGAAGCGGCTGACAGCGCTGGCGTGCGCGCCACGGTGCAGCGCCAGCAAGAGGCTGAAGGGGTGGCGCTGGAAAAAGAGGCGGTGGAGCAGATGTCGGCCACCTACGCGTTCAAGGCCAACCTGCAGACCATCAAAACACAAGACGAAATGATGGGTTCGCTGCTGGATGTGAAGGCCTAAGTCATTTCTCCCGCGCTCCCCACAATGCCCCGCCAGCCGGGGCATTGTTGTTTTCAGCGCCAGCGCTGGTGCGGCCTCGGTTGGCCTCAGCTGGCAGAGGCCAGCCCCGCCAGCCGGTGAACGAGCCAGCGCTGAAAGGCCAACCCGGTGGCGGTGCGGCTGCGCAAGGGAATGCTGTACATGGCGGGCTCCTTGGGGTGGCGTTCAGGCGGATTGCAAGGCGGGGCTGGGCGATTGCGCCGGGGCACCATGGCTGGCGGTGCGCCGTGCCGCGCGGTCCCACGCCTTTTCGTGGAAAAAGAAGGCCACGGCCTGCACGGTCGGCTCCAGCAGGCTCAGCGTGAGCGACGCCCACAGGTTGCCCGTGACGGCATAGGCCACCAAGGCGGCCACACAGATATGGATCAGGTAGTAGCTGCCCGTTTTCATCAGCATGGTTTGGTTCTGGCGGGCGGCACGGCGGATGTGGGACATGGCGAGCTCCTTCTCTCTCTTTTTTCAACAGGGCCTGCGGTGGTGGCAGGGATGTTGAAATGGTAGTTATTCGCAATAGCGTTGACCAATTGATCATCGCTAAGCTGGAGATAGCCACTATCAAGCGGTGGCTCATCTGCATGGGGTGGCCCCTACTCCAAGCAGACTGGTTCTGCGCGTGAACTAGTTCACACCATGGGGTTAAAAAAAGCCGGTGCGCGCCATGCCCCCGTTGCTATGATGGCCGCTCTTTTCAACCCCCTCTTTTGCTTTGGGAGCACACATGGCCCTCATGGACTTCATCAAGAAACAGTTCATTGACATCATTCAATGGACCGAAGAGGGGGACGGCACCCTGGCCTGGCGCTTCCCCATGCGCGACATGGAAATCCAGAACGGCGGCACGCTGGTGGTGCGCGAGTCGCAGATGGCCATCTTCGTGAACGAAGGCCAGGTGGCCGACGTGTTCACGCCCGGTACCTACAAGCTCACCACGCAGACGCTGCCGGTGCTGACCTACCTCAAGAACTGGGACAAACTCTTCGAGTCCCCCTTCAAGAGCGATGTCTACTTCTTCAGCACCCGCCAGCAGATCGACCAGAAGTGGGGCACGCCCCAGCCCATCACGATCCGCGACAAGGACTTTGGCGCCGTGCGCCTGCGCGCGTTCGGCAACTACGCGTTCCGCATCGCAGACCCCAAGCTGTTCCACACCGAGATCTCGGGCACGCGGGAGATGTATCCCGTGGCCGACCTCGAAGGCCAGCTGCGTGGCCTGGTGCTGCAGAACATCAGCAACGCCATTGCGGGCAGCGGCCTGCCGTTCCTCGACCTGGCGGCCAACCAGGTCATGTTTGCCGATGCGCTGACCAAGGAACTGGCGCCCATCTTTGCCAAGCTGGGTATCCTGATCGAATCTCTCACGGTGCAGAACGTCTCGCTGCCCGAAGAGCTGCAAAAGATCCTCGACCAGAAGATCGGCATGGGCATGGTCGGCAACGACATGGGCAAGTTCATGCAGTACCAGACGGCGCAGGCCATCCCCAAGTTCGCCGAAGCCAGCGGCGGCGGTGGCGGCATTGCGGGCGATGCGATGGGCTTGGGCGCAGGTGTGGCACTGGGCCAGGTGCTGGCGCAGAACCTGCAGCAGGGCCTGCAGACCCCGGTGGCCCCTGCGGCGGCCGCAGCGGCACAGGCAGCTGCCGCACCTCTGGGCGTCAAGCCCGAGGACGTGATGGCCACGCTGGAGAAGCTGGGCGACCTCAAATCCAAGGGCATCCTGACCCAGGAAGAGTTCGACGCCAAGAAGGCCGAGCTGCTCAAGAAGCTGGTCTGAATCCGGTTGCTATCATAAAAATAGCTGCTTGCGCTGGAGGGATAAGCGCTAGAGGCCAAAAAGGCCTCAAAGCCGTGTAGCGCGGCGCAGGCAGCAGCCCCACGATGGCCACCGACCCCACACAGCGTTATTACCGCGCGCCCTGCCCGGGCTGCGGCGCGCCGGTTGAATTCCGCAGCGCGCAGTCCACGCACGCCGTCTGCGGCTACTGCCAGAGCACCGTCGTGCGCAGCGGCGATGTGCTCACACGCGTGGGCAAGATGGCCGAGCTGTTCGACGACCACAGCCCGCTGCAGCTCATGGCCAGCGGGCGCATCCAGCTCGATGGCAAGGACGTGCCCTTCACCCTGGTGGGCCGCCTGCAATACAAGGGCGATGCGGGTGTCTGGACCGAATGGGCCGCCTTCCTCAACGACGGCACCCTGGCCACCCTGGGCGAGGACAACGGCGCCTACGTCTTCACGCGCACGATCGACCCCGGCCGCGAGATGCCCGAGGCCGCGCGTTTTCGCATCGGCAGCACCACGGCCATCAATGGCAAGCCGTACAGCGTGGCCTACACGGGCCAGGCATCGCTGATCTCGGCCCAGGGCGAGCTGCCCAAGCTGCCGCCCCTGGGCGAGCCCTTCGGCATGGTCGAGCTGCGCAGCGCCGACGGTGAAGTGGTCAGCATCGACTACGGCCACACGCCGCCCAACGTCGAGCGCGGCAAGTCTGTGCTGCTGGAAGATCTGCAGCTCCAGGGCCTCAAGGACGAATCCGCCAAGGACGAAAAAGGCCGCCAGTTCAACTGCCCGCACTGCGGCGCGCCGGTGCAGGTGCAGCTGGCGGGCACCAAGAGCATCACCTGCGGCTCGTGCGCCAGCATCATCAGCCTCGATAGCGGCGTGGGCGGTGAGCTGCGCTCGGCCGAGCAGGACGAGCCGGTGCAGCCGCTCATCCCGCTGGGCAGCAAGGGCCAGCTGCAGGGCGTGCATTGGCAGGTGGTGGGCTTTCAGCACCGCATGGGTGTGGAGCCCGGCGACGACGAGCACTTCGGCTGGAGCGAATACCTGCTCTACAACCAGAAGCGCGGCTTTGCCTTCCTGGTGGATTCGGAAGAGGGCTGGAGCATGGTGCGCCCCACCACGGGCGCGCCGCAGATGGCGGCCACCGGGCGCTCGGCCACCTACATGGGCACCAAGTACGAGCTCAAGTACACCTACGAGGCCGAAACCACCTACGTGCTGGGCGAGTTTTACTGGCAGGTCACGCGCGGCCAGAAGACCACCAACCGCGACTTCGCCAGTGCCAAAGGCCTGCTCTCGATGGAGCAAAGCCCGAACGAGATCACCTGGTCGGCCGGGGACAAGCTCGCCAGCGATACGGTGGCCAAGGCCTTCAAGCTCGAAGACAAGGCGGACGCGCTGCAGCGCGACGACCCCGGCCCCTTCGCGGCCAAGTCGGGCCTGGGCTGCGGCACCATCATCCTGATTGCGATCATCATCATCATCCTGCTGATCATCCTGAGCAATTGTTCAGGATCGTCGGGCAGCGGCTACCGCAGTTCAGGCGGATCGTTCGGCGGATACTCGTCCGGCGGAAGCCACAAGTAAGCGACTGGACGGACCCCGCCGCCCGCTTTCAGACCGATCCACGCCCCCTGGCCCGACCGACAACCCACCCACAAACACCCGTTTCAAGGAGATCCCATCATGATCGGCATCGAATGGCTCAAGCCCGCAGCGTTCCTCGGGTCCATCCTCTACGCCATCATCGGCGTGGTCATTTTCTGGCTGTGTTTTGTCATCGTGGACAAGATCACCCCCTACGACCTGTGGCGCGAAATCGTCGAAAAGCAGAACCAGGCCCTGGGGCTGGTGGTGGCGGCGATGTGCCTGGGCATCAGCATCATCGTGGCGGCAGCCATTCACTGACGCACCTTGCCTGAAGCGGCGCGTGCCCCTGCGGCGCGCCGGTACCTGCCTTGCAATCCGACCTGACTTCTCCTGCCTCGCCGTCCGAGGCCCCGGGCGCCCACTCCGGCCCCCGCCCCATCGAAATCGCCCTGCTCATCAGCGTGTTCGTCGTGGCCGCCTGCGGGCTGTTGTACGAGCTGGCTGCGGGTGCGCTCGCGTCCTACGTGCTGGGCGATTCGGTGCTGCAGTTCAGCACCATCATCGGCACCTACCTGTTCGCCATGGGCGTGGGCTCGTGGCTGTCGCGGTACTTCGAGCGGCAGCTGCCCGCGCACTTTTTGCGCATCGAATTGCTGGTGGCGCTGATTGGCGGCGCCTTGCCTGCCACGCTGTTCCTGGCCAACGCGTACGCGCCGGGCGCGTTTCGCTTTCTGCTGTACGGCATGGTGCTGATGGTGGGCACGCTGGTGGGGCTGGAGATCCCCTTGGTGATGCGCATCCTCAAGCGCAATGTGGCCCTCAAGGACCTGGTCTCCCAGGTGCTCACGTTCGACTACCTGGGCGCGCTGGCGGTGTCGCTGGCGTTCCCGCTGCTGCTGGTGCCGCACCTGGGGCTCATCCGCACGGGGCTGCTGTTCGGGGTGATGAACGCGGCCGTGGCGCTGTGGGCGGTGTGGCTGTTTAGGCACGAGCTGCGGCGCCTGAAGGCGCACCTGGTGGCCTGCGTGATGGTGCTGGGCATCCTGCTGGCCGCTCTGGCGGGGGCTGAGCACATCACCAGCGTGGCCGAAGACAAGTTCTACCAGGACCGCATCGTCTTCAGCACCGCGTCGCCTTACCAGCGTATCGTGGTCACGCAGGGGCGCGTGGGGCACCGGCTGTACCTCAACGGCAACCTGCAGTTTGCGCAGGCCGACGAGTACCGCTACCACGAAGCCCTGGTGCACCCCGCCATGTCGGCACACGGTGCGCCCAAACGGGTGGCGGTGCTGGGCGGTGGCGACGGCATGGCCGTGCGCGAGATCCTCAAGTACCCCTCGGTCGAGTCCGTGACGCTGGTCGAACTGGACCCGGCCATGACAAAAATCTTCAGCGAGAACCCCACGCTCGCGCGCCTGAACAGCAATGCCTTGCAGAACCCCAAGGTGAAGATCGTCAACACCGATGCTTTTGGCTGGCTGCAGGAGGGGGCGGACACTTTTGATGTCATCGTGGTGGACTTTCCCGACCCCACCAACTTCTCGATCGGCAAGCTCTACACCAACAGCTTTTATGCGCTGCTGGACAAACGCCTGGCGGCCAGTGGCTACGCGGTGGTGCAGACCACGTCCCCGCTGGTGGCGCGCAAAAGTTACTGGACGGTGGTGCAGACCATCGAGTCCGTGGGCTTGCACACTGCGCCTTACCACGCGCACGTGCCCAGCTTTGGCGAATGGGGCTTCATCATCGCGAGCCGCAGGCCCTGGCGCCTGCCCGAGGCCTTGCCCGACGGCCTGCGTTTTCTGGGCACCGACTCGCTGCCCCTGCTGTTCGATTTTCCGCGCGACATGGCGCGGGTGCCTGCCGAAGTGAATCGGCTGTCGAACCAGGCGCTGGTGCACACGTACGAGCGCGAGTGGGGAAAACATTGAGAAGCCCCCGATTGAGAAGCTCCCCTGAGACGCTGCGCGTCATCCCCCAAAGGGGGACGCACCCAGCGGCCTGGCAAAGCCAGTTCCGCGGGTGCACTGGTATGGGGGCGTGCCGGTCGTTGCGGACGGGGGCGGAATGCTGCCGCATGTCAGGCGGCCTGCAGATCCCAAAGTCCGTTCACGCTGAGCTTGTCGAAGCGCCGCGCAAGGCTTCGACAAACTCACCCCGAACGGTGTGGGTGCCCAACCGCAGCTCCGCATCGAAGACACTGACACCATGCAGCGCCGCCACTTCCTAGCCACCGTTGCCGCTTCGGCGACGTCCGCCGTTGTCCTGCCGGGCTGCGACGAAGCGCCGCGCACGCTGCAGGGCGGCTTTGCCGGCATCGACATGCAGCGCGGCCATGCGCTGCGCGACCTGCTCAAGACCGGCACCCTGCCCGAGCCCACGGTGGTGCGGCGCGCGCAGGTCATCATCGCGGGCGGGGGCGTGGCGGGGCTGGCGGCGGCGCGGTCGCTGCGGCTGGCCGGGGTGGAGGACTTCGCGCTGCTGGAGCTGGAAGACAGTGCGGGCGGCAACAGCCGGGGCGGGGCCGTGCAGGGCATTGCCTGCCCGCTGGGCGCGCACTACCTGCCGGTGCCCGGCGACGATGCGCGCGAAGTGCAGGATCTGCTGGAAGAGCTGGGCTTGCGCCAGCGCGTGGCGGGCCGTTGGCGCTATGACGAACGCCACCTGTGCCACAGCCCGCAGGAGCGGCTTTTCTTTGAGGGCGAGTGGCAGGAAGGCCTGCTGCCCGCGCACGGGGTGCCGGACACCACGCTGGCCCAGTACCGCCGCTTTGCGCAGGCGGTGGACGACGCTGCCAAGGCTGCGCGTTTCACCATGCCCGTGCTGCGGTCGCTGGGCCCGGGCAAGCCGCTGGCCAAGCCCCACCAGGCGCTGGATGCACTGACGTTTGCCGCCTGGCTCGCACAAGAGGGCTTTGACGACGAGCACCTGCTCTGGTACCTGAACTACTGCTGCCGCGACGACTACGGCGCGGGCGCGGCGCGCGTGTCGGCCTGGGCGGGCATCCACTACTTTGCCAGCCGCCACGGTTTTCACGCCCCCGGCGAGGCGGCGGACGAGGCCCGTGAAAGCGTGCTGACCTGGCCCGAAGGCAATGGCTGGATCACCCAGCGCCTGGCCGAGCCCCTGCGCGCCGGAGGCCAGCTGCGCACCGCCACCAGCGTGCTGCGCATTACCGAAACCCGCCACGGCGTGGAGGTGGATGCCTTCAACCACGCCACCGACAGCGTGGAGCGGTGGCAGGCGCCGCGCTGCATCGTGGCGCTGCCGGTGTTCGTGGCGGCGCGTGTGGTGCAAAGCCCGCCCGCCTTCCTGACCGGCGCGGCGCAGCGCCTGCAGTCGGCCCCCTGGCTGGTGGCCAACATCCACATCGACAGCCCGCTCACCGACCGCCCCGGCGCCGCGCCCGCGTGGGACAACGTGCTCTACGCCGACCCCACCGCCGGCGGCCTGGGGTATGTGAACGCCGGGCACCAGCGGCTGGACACCCGCGCCGCTCTGGCCGGGCCCACGGTGCTCACCTACTACCAGGCGCTGGGCGACGTGCCCGACGGCCGCCAGCAACTGGCCACCCAGCCCTGGCAACCGTGGGCCGAGGCTGTGCTGGCCACCCTGGCCGTGCCCCACCCCGACCTGCGCCAGCGCGCCACGCGCGTGGACATCACCCGCTATGGCCACGCCATGGCCATCCCTACGCCGGGAATGCTCGGGTTTTTAAGCCAGATTGGCCTCCAGCGCTTATCTGGTAAGCGCAAACAGCTATCAAATGGGGAGCAAGCGCCCTGGATTCCCACTCCCGCCACGGCGCGGCTGTCGTTTGCGCACAGCGACTGGTCCGGCTACTCGGTGCTGGAAGAGGCCTTCACGCGCGGGCATGGGGCCGGGCTGGTGGCGGCGGGGTGAGTGGGTGAGGGGGGCGGCGGGCAAGGCGCACCGCTACGTGCGCCGCACATCCCACCACAGGCCCAGGCACAACGCCACGCCCACGGCATACAGCATCCACGTGAGCGAGATGGCGTAGGGGTAGAACATGAGCGCCACGCCCCACCAGCGCATGCGCCGCTGCGGTGTTTTTTTGCCCTGCCAGTACGCGGCCATGCCGATAAGGCCGAACACGACGGCGCCCGCGATGTAGGCCGGGCTGGGCAGTTCCAGGCCGAGGGATTGCAATGCAGAAAGGGTGTCCATGCGGGTGGGTTCGGCGGTGGGGTGGCGGGGTGCGTGTGGGCAGCGGGACCGGTGTGATTCCCCGGCGCGGCAAAAGGTCCATGAAATCAAGCCGGTGGGGGACCGCCTGAGTATCGGCATCGAACGCGGTACCCCGGTGGCAGTGGACATCACGTCCTGTGGGCATGCCATGTCCATTCCGGTGTCGGGTAGGCAGCAATTTTCATGAAAAATTGGCCTGTAGCGCTTGACAGTAAAGCGCAAGTAGCTATCAAATGGTGAGCAAATTCTCTGGATACTGACACCTGCAACAAGCCCGTTTGTGCACCGCGATGGGGCCGGCGATTCGGTGTTGGCAGAGGCCTTCACGCGTGGCCATGGGGCCCGGCGGATGGCGGCGGGTTGAACGAACACGATGGCGGGCACCGAACTGCACATCCACGTGGCGCGGCAGCAGCTGGACGTGGTGGTAGACGGCGCCATCGAGCGCAGCTACCCGGTATCGACCGCCCTGAACGGCGTGGGCGAACGCAGCGGCAGCGGCTGCACCCCGTGCGGCGCACACCGCGTGCGGGCCAAGGTGGGCGCGGGCTGCGCGCCCGGCACGGTGTTTGTGGGGCGCCGCGCCACGGGCGAAATCTATTCACCCGCGCTGGCCGCCCAGCACCCGGGGCGCGACTGGATCCTGAGCCGCATCCTGTGGCTCACCGGCTGCACGCCCGGCGTCAACCGGGGCGGTGCGGTGGACACGCTGCGCCGTGAGAACCTGTTCAAGGTCTTTTCGGGGATTGCATTGGAGTGCAATCGGGATGAGTGGATGCTTCGGATGCGCCGCATGGGCTCATGCCCATGCAAGCAGCCGGGGCTTCGAATCGCCCGATTTCACTCCAACCCTTCGGGCAAGTGCCTTGCCGGGCGGTCTGCGGCGTTGCGGTGCTTGCCAATAGCACGGGCTATTGGCTGCGCCCCGCGCCTTGCATCCCATCCCGGCAAGGCACTTGTGCGACCCCGAAAAGACCTTGAACAGGTTCTTACATCTACCTCCACGGCTGTCCTGACGGGCTCCCCATGGGCGTGCCCGCCTCGCACGGCTGCGTGCGCATGACCAATGCCGATGTGATCGACCTGTTTGACCGGGTCCCGGTGGGCACGTGGGTGCACATCGATGGGACACCGGCCACTTCGCCGCTGGCCGGTGCGGCGCCATGACGGACCAGGCCCCTCCCCACAGCCCGGCGCCTGTACCGCCCGCGGTGGCCGCACCGCTTTCACTCGACCGCCGCTTCCTCGTTTTTCTCGGCCCCTTGGTGCTCACCAACATCCTGCAGGCGCTTACCGGCACGGTGAACCACATCTACGTGGGGCGGCTGCTGGGCGCGGGCTCGCTGGCGGCCGTGGCGTCGTTCATGCCGCTGTTCCTGCTGCTCAGCGCCTTCATCTTTGGCCTGGGCAATGGGGCATCCATCCTCGTTGGCCAGGCCTTTGGCGCGCGCAACCCTGCGCGGCTGCGCGCCGTGGCGGGGACCACGCTGTGCGCTGGCATGGTGCTGGGCCTCGTGCTGGCCACCGTGGGTATGGTGGTGGCGCGCCCCGTGATGGTGGCGCTGGGCACGCCCGCCGATGTGCTGCCCCAGGCGGTGGTGTATGCGCGGGCCATGATGGCGCTGTTTCCAGTGCTGTTCACCTCCATGCTCACGGCGGCGCTGCTGCGCGGCACGGGCGACACCGTGACACCGCTGCGCGCGCTGGTGGTGTCGCTGTCGGCCACGGTGGTGCTGGCGCCGCTGTTCATCCGGGGCGTGCCCGCCATCGGGTTGCCTGCGCTGGGCATTCTGGGCGGGGTGGCCGCGCTGTTGCTGGCCACGCTGGCGTCGCTGGGCTGGACGGCCTGGCACCTGCGGCGCCGCGCGCATGTGCTGGCCCCCACGCGGGCGCTGGCGGGGCAGATGCGGCTGGACGCGGCCTTGCTGCGCACCCTCCTTCGTCTGGGCGTGCCCACGGGGTTGTTTTTCATCACAGGTTCTCTGGCGGACCTGGGCCTGCTGAGCCTGGTCAACGCCCATGGCTCAGCGGCCACGGCGGCCTGGGGCGCGGCCAGCCAGGTCATGTCGTATGTGCTGTTCCCGGCAATGGCGGTGGCCATTGCGTCGTCGGTGTTCGCGGCGCAGGCCATTGGTGCGGGCCAGGGCCACCAGGTGGTGGCCGTCACGCGCACCGGTATGCGCATGAACCTGTTGCTCACGGGCGGCCTGGCGGTGCTGATGTTCGGCGCCGCGCCCTGGGTGGTGGGCCTGTTTGTGGCCGACGCCCGCGTGACCGACATCGCTGCACGTGTGCTGCATCTCACGGTGTGGGGCGCGGTGTTCTTTGGGTGGGCCAGCGTGTATTCCAGCGTGATGCGCGCCAGTGGCACCGTGCTGGCGCCCACGCTCATTTCGCTCGGTTGTCTGGCATGCCTGCTCGTGCCGCTGGGCTGGCTGCTGGGGCGCCAGTTTGGCCTGGTGGCCACCTGGGCGGCCTATCCGGCCACCTACCTGTGTGCCCTGGTGCTGCAGGGGCTGTACTTCCATGGCGTGTGGCGGCGCAAGGGCTTGCCGCATCGCCTGGTCTGATACTGAACTGAAATTTGATGAAAATGAGGCTGTGGCGCTTACTGAATAAGCGCCAGTAGCTATCAAATGAGGAGCATTCTGGGAAAAGGCGTGGCAGACGCCACCTTGCCGTTCGGGCCGTACCCGGAATGCTCGCGCCGGGTGCGCGCCCTCCGCAGAAAAATGAGGCGTTTGCGGGGTCTGACCCCCATGGCTATTCCTGGTACACCGGCGTAGACTGGCAACGGAATTGCCCGTCAGTTGGAGTGGTCCATGCCAGCCAACTATGTCCCCGTGCAGCACCCCTGGTCGCCTTCGGCGTACCTCTCCAACGAGCCCGCAGGCTCCCGGGAGACGGGGTTCGCTTTTGCCACCATTTTTGTATCGGCGGCGCTGTTTGTGGTGGCAGTGGGGTTCGCCAGAATTCCACTGGGCCCGTTTCCTTCCTTCATCCCGATCTATGTCACCGCCCTGGTGATCTGCGATCTCATCACCGCCGTCCTGCTGTTCGGCCAGTACCGGGTGTTGCGGTCGGTGGCGCTGCTGGTGCTGGCGGGGGGCTACCTGTTCACGGCGACTTCCACCACCGCCTATGCCCTGATTTTCCCAGGCCTCTTTGCGCCGTCGGGGCTGCTCGGTTCTGGCCCGCAGACCTCGTCGGCCTTGTACATGTTGTGGCACACGGGGTTTCCACTGGCCGTGATGGCGTATGTATCCGCCAGGAAGGGGCCGCTGCGGCTGCCCGCACTGGTGCGGGTGGCGCGGGCCAAGCCCTGGCAAGGCATTGCGGGCGTGGTGGCGCTGGTGGTGTCGGTGGTGGTGCTGTTCACCGCCTTTGCCACATCGGGGCATGCCTTTTTGCCCATGTTCATGGCGGGCGACCGCACCACGGTCGTGGGCAAGGTGTTCCTGGTGGGCATCTGGCTGCTGAGCCTGGCCGCGCTGGGGAGGCTGTGGCGCGGCAAGCCCCACACGGTGCTGGATGTATGGCTCCACGTCGTGATGAGCGTGTGGGTCTTCGACATCGCCTTGGCGGCCGTGCTCAATACCGGCCGCTACGACCTGGGCTGGTATGTGGGGCGCATCTATGGCTTGCTGGCGGCGGGTTTCCTGCTGATCGTGCTGCTCAGCGAAACGGCGCGCCAGCATGCGCGGCTGATGCAGGTCACCGCCGAGCTGCGGGTCGCCAACGACACCCTGTGGCAGATCTCGATGAAGGATGGGCTGACCCGGCTTGCCAACCGGCGCTCTTTTGACACGCACCTGGCAGAGCATCTGGCCGTTGCCGTGCGCCACCATCGGCACCTTGCGCTGGTTCTGGTGGATGTGGACCATTTCAAGGACTTCAACGACGCGTATGGACACCAGGCCGGAGACGAGTGCCTGAAATCGATTGCCCGCGCACTGGACACTTGCTGCCAGCGTCCGGCCGACCTGGCCGCGCGCTATGGGGGCGAAGAATTTGCGATGGTGTTGCCCGATACGGACCGCGAAGGCGCCGTGCACATTGCCCACGCCGCCCAGAAGGCGGTGGCCGCGCTGCAGATTGCGCACCAGCACAGCTCCACAGGCGTGTGGGTCAGCATCAGCAGCGGCGTGGCCAGCGTCCGGCCTGGCGACGGGCTGAGTGCCCAGGCACTGATTGGCGAGGCAGACAAGGCCCTGTACCGTGCCAAGAACAGCGGGCGCAACCAGGTGGCCGTGGGAGAGGCTTCGCAGGCATAGCCGCCGCGCGCCCCGCCGCGCTTGTGGTGGGCCGCGCCATGGGCGTCATGGGCACGTCACGGTGCGTTCACCACCACGTCACATCGGCGCGGCATGGTTGCGGGTTTCCTCTTCGCCCCACAGTGACCATGTTCCGACCCTCTTCCCTCGCCGTTTGTGCCGCGCTGCTGTGCGTTGCCTCCTCCACCGCGTTTGCCCAGCAGGCGTATCCGGCCACGCTGGCAGGCCACGCCGTGCTGCCGGCCTTCACCGTGATCGCCGCGCCCAAGGACGCGCCTCAGGACCTGCAGGTCAGTGGCAAGTTCACCACGCCGCGCCGCGTGGAGGCCGTGGGTTCGGTGCCCGGCCTGTCCGGCGGCCGCAACACAGGGGTTGCGCTGCCCTTTCAGGGCCAGCCGGTGCAGGGCCACTCGGGCATCAAGCGCATGGCCGATGGATCGTTCTGGATACTCACCGACAACGGCGCGGGTGCCAAGGCCAACTCGCCCGATTTCACGCTTTATCTGAACCATTACACCGTGGATTTCAAGACAGGTCACTTCAACCGCAAGAACACGGTGTTCCTGCATGACCCCGACAAAAAGGTGCCGTTTCGCATCACCCACGAGGGCACCGACCAGCGCTACCTGACCGGCGCAGACTTCGACCCCGAAAGCTTCCAGTTCGCCGGTGGCGCACTGTGGATCGGCGAAGAGTTTGGCCCCTTCCTCATCAAGGCCGACCTGAACGGCAAGGTGCTGGCCGTGTTCGAGACGCAGGTGGATGGCAAGGTCGTGCGCTCGCCCGACGCGCCCGGCGTGCTGATGCCCGGCGCCCCTGACGCCAAACCCACGCCGTTCGAAGTCAAGCGCTCCAAGGGTTACGAAGGCATGGCCTCGTCCAAGGACGGCAGCAAGCTCTATGCATTGCTCGAAGGCGCCCTGTGGAGCGACGAAGCCAAGGGCTATGAGAACGTGGGCGGCAAGCAGTACCTGCGTGTGCTGGAGTTTGACGTGAAGTCCGAGCAATGGACGGGCCGCCACTGGAAGTACGTGCTGGAGGCCAACCACCACGCCATTGGCGACTTCAACATGATCGACGGCACCACGGGCCTCATCATCGAGCGCGACAACGGCGAAGGCACGGCCGACAAGGCCTGCCCCGCAGACCAGAAGCGCACCGACTGCTTCCACGATCTCGCCAAGTTCAAGCGCGTCTACAAGGTCGAGATGAGCGACGCGAACGTGGGCGGCGAGATGCGCAAGATCGGCTACATCGACCTCATGAACATCCAGGACCCGCAGCGCCTGGCCAGGAAGCCCCTGAACAATGGCGTGTTGACCTTCCCGTTCTTCACCATCGAGAACGTGGACGTGGTGGACGCCACGCACATCGTGGTGGGCAACGACAACAACCTGCCCTTCAGCAGCAGCCGCGAGCCCAACAAGGCCGACGACAACGAGCTGGTGCTGCTGGAAGTGGGCGAGCTGCTGCGCGCAAGGTAAGGGGCACCCCCCTGAGACGCTTCGCGTCTTCCCCCGCTCTCGCGCTGCGCGCGGGCAGGGGGACGCAGCCCTCGCTGCGGGGCGGCCCTTGCTCGGCTGCCCTGGCCTGGGTCGCGCCAGTTTTGAGCGCTGCAGACGGGTGCGATGCCCCGGAAAGACCGGTGTGTGGGGGCTCCAACCCTTGGGACACCTTTGAATGCTGCGGGTGGCAAAATTCCCGGTTCCCGTTCCAACGCTCCACAAGCCGCGCCACCATGTTCACAGGCATCGTCCAAGCCACGGCAGGTATTGCCGCCATCCACGACCGCGCAGGGTTGCGCACGTTCACGCTCGATTTCCCCGAGGGCTTCTGCCAGGACCTGGCCATTGGCGCCAGCGTGTCCACCGATGGCGTGTGCCTCACGGTCACAGACATCCTCTCGCCCACGCAGGCCAACTTCGACGTGATGCTGCAGAGCCTGAACATCACCACTTTGGGCAGCTACGGCCAGGGTGACCGCGTGAACGTGGAGCGCGCGGCCAAGGACGGCGCCGAGATCGGCGGCCACCCGCTGTCGGGCCATGTGGACTTCACCGGCACGCTCATCGAGCGCCGCGAGTTCGACAACAACCTGGTGTGGCGCGTGGCCGTGCCCGAGGCGTTTCGCCGCTATGTCTTCGCCAAGGGCTACATCGCCATCCACGGCGCCAGCCTCACGGTGGCCGAGGTGAACCGGCAGGAGGGCTGGTTCGAGATCTGGATGATTCCTGAAACACGCCGCGCGACGGTGTTTGAACACAAACAGGTCGGCGACCGCTTGAACATCGAGATCGAGCGCAGCACCCAGGTGGTGGTGGACACCGTGCGCGAAGCCGTGCAGGAGAGCCTGGGCCGGTTGCAGCCGGTGCTGGAAGCCCTGCTCAAGGAAAAGGGCCTGTCGCTCGAAGACTTCGTGCAGCCGCCGGTGCTGAAGTGAGGGCTTGAAATCGTCAACGCGTTCTGTTGGCGCTTGCGTCGGCCGAAAAAACGGGCGCGTTCAGGCCCCGGCCACGTAGTCCAGAAAACCGGTCACCCTGCGCATACGGCCATGTGCGTCGATCTCCGCCACATCGGTGCCGCGCGCCACGGGTTCTGCACCCTCGGCCGCCAGCGCCCACGAAAAACGCACCACATCATGGTGCCCTTCGGGCGTGCCCAGCAGCGTGAAGCGGTGGCCGGCAAACCGCTGCTGTGCACCGGCAATCAGTGCGGCCAGGCCGTCGTGGCCCTGGCCTTCTATCATGGGGTCCCGGTACTGTACGTCGCTGCTGAAGGTACTGCGCACCAGGTAGTCGCGCTGTGCTCCGTCGGTAGCGTTCCAGGCCGCGATGTAGCGCGCGGCCAGATCGGGTGCGGCCGTGGCGGCGGTCGGGATGGTGGTGGGGTGCTCCAGGGTTTCGACGGTGTTCATGGCAAGGCTCCTTGTAGGGGTGGGACGGGCCGTGCGCGGAGTGCCCGCGGCCTGGGGTCATTGTTCGAAGGAGCCTGAACGGCGTCGATAACCTCGCAGGTCATGCGCGTCCCTATCATCCAGGTCCCGGCATTTTCTGAACACCGTGCCCTGATGCTTTCCTCCACACCTCTCGTCCGCCCCCTGGCAGTGCAGGACCTGCCAGGCCTGCTCGCCGTGCAACTGGCCTGCTATGGCGCGGGCTTCGTGGAGAGCCGCGAGGTTTTTGCAGCCCGCCTGGCCAGTCCGGCCAATTGTTCGCTGGTGCTGGAGCGCGCGGGCGTGGTCTGCGCGTACCTGGCGGCCTACCGGTCGTTGCGGGGCAAGGTGACGCCCCTGCATGGCGGCTTCGAGGCCGTACCGCAGCCCGATACGCTCTACCTGCACGACATGGCCGTGGTGCCCGGGTGCGCGGCGGGCCAGGGCCTGGCCCGCGCGCTGCTGCAGCCGATGTGGAAAGAGGCCAAGGCCCGGGGCCTGCGGCACACGGCGCTGGTGTCGGTGCAGGGCTCGCAGGCGTACTGGGAGCGGCAAGGCTATGCCGTGCAAGCACTGACCGATGCCGCACAGCGCGAACGGCTGGCGAGCTATGGAGGCGGCGCGGTCTACATGGTGCGTGAACTCACCCCTTGATCAGCGCTTCCTTGCGCCATGATCCAGTCGCGGAAACGCCGCAGCGCGGGGTCGATCAAGGCTTCGGGACGGTACACCAGGTGGTAGGCCAGCGGCGTGGCCAGGGGCTTGCAGTGCACGCAGACCAGCTCGCGCGCGGCCAGTTCCTGTTGCACCAGCGCACGCCGCACCAGTGCAAAACCCCGGCCAGCCACGGCGGCCTCGATGGCGGCGTTGTGCGCGAAGACGATGCCGCCCTCGCAATCCAGGCCCGTGACGCCATGCGCCTCGCGCCAAAGCCGCCAGTCGCCTCGGTGCTCGTCGTGCAGCAGCCGGGCGCTGGTGATGTCGGCCACGCGTGCCGTCTTGCGCGGCGCCAGCAGGCGCGGGCTGCACACGGGCACCAGGTCATCGGCCACCAGCACCTCGGACTGCAGGCCGGGATAGATGCCCTGCCCATGGCGCACGGCAAAGTGCACGCCCTCGGCCGCCAGGTCCACCGCGCGGTTGGTGCTGCCCACGTGCACGTCCATGTCCGGGTGCAGCTGCAAAAAACCGTGCAGGCGCGGCACCAGCCATTGCACCGCAAAGCCCGGCGTGCAGCTCACCAGCACCGCATGCCGGCGGTTCGTCGATGCAATGCGTGAGGTGGCATGCCCGATCACGGCCAGACCCTCGGCGCAGGCGGCCTGGTAGTCGCGCCCGGCAGCCGTGAGCGCCAGCCCACGCGGCTGGCGCTCGAACAGCGCGCAGCCCAGGAAGGCTTCGAGCTTGCGCACCTGCTGCGAGACGGCGCCGGGCGTGACGTGCAGCTCTTCGGCCGCACGCCGCACGCTCGCGTGGCGCGCCGTGGCCTCGAAGAAGCGGACAGCGATCAGGGGAGGCAGGCGCATGGTGGTGACTGGATAGTTTGGCTAAACAGGTGTAGAGAATAAATGGTTTGCCCTGGCTCTTCCCTGCGTCGAAGATCTACGGCATGGACCTCCCCAGCCTGCTCCGTTTTGTCGCCCTGGCCGCCCTGTGGGGCGGCAGCTTTTTGTTCATGCGCATCGCTGCCCCGGTGTGGGGCGCGGTGCCCACAGCCTTCGGCCGCGTGGTGCTCGGCGCCGCCGGGCTGCTGGCGTTGCTGGCCCTGGTGCGGCTGCGGCCTGCGTTCCAGGGCAAGCTCGGTGCCGCGTTGATGCTGGGCGTCTTCAATTCGGGCATACCTTTTCTGATGTTTGCACTGGCCGCACGCGTGCTGCCGGCGGGCTACAGCGCCATCCTCAACGCCACCACGCCGCTCATGGCCGTGGTGATCGGAGCGCTGGCCTTTGGCGAGCGCATTACCCTGGCCCGCGTGGGCGGGGTAGTGCTGGGCATGGGAGGGGTCGCGGTGCTCGCGCAGGCAGGGCCGGTCGTGCTCACCATGCCGGTGCTCGGCGGCATTGCTGCTTGCCTGGTAGCCACGGCCTGCTATGGCCTCTCCGGCTTCCTGACGCGGCGCTGGATCACCCAGCGCGGCGGACTGGACAGTCGCCTGGTGGCGTTGGGCAGTCAATGGGGTGCAGTGTTGGCGCTCGCTCCTTTCGCACTGTGGCAGACCGCGCAGCAGCCGGTGGCGACCTGGCTCTCTGCTGGCCCCGCCGTCTGGGGCGCCATGCTGGCGCTGGGCCTGCTGTGTACCTCATTCGCCTATGTGCTGTACTTCCGTCTTATCGCGGATGTGGGGCCGGTCAAGGCGCTCACCGTGACTTTCCTGATCCCGCTGTTCGGTGTGGGCTGGGGTTGGCTGGTGCTGGGCGAAGCGGCTACCTTGGCCCATGCGGCGGGCGGCGTGCTGATCGCGGTGGCGCTGTGGCTGGTGCTTCGGCCCGCGCCGGCAGCCGCAGCGCCCGCGTCCACCCCTGCAGCTGCCGTGCGGCGCTGAGCAAGGGTTAGCGAGGGTAGGCCGTGGCAGCCACGCGTCATGGCGGCTGGTCATAATGCGCGCCATGCCCCACCGCTGGAAACCCAACGTCACCGTGGCCGCCCTCATTGAGCGCGATGGCCGTTTTTTGCTGGTCGAGGAAGAGACCACGGATGGCCTCAAGCTCAACAACCCTGCCGGCCACCTGGACCCGGGCGAGTCGCCCATCCAGGCCTGCGCGCGCGAGGTGCTGGAGGAGACGGCCCACGATTTTGTGCCCACGGCGTTGATCGGCGTGTACCTCAACCGCTTCACCAAAACCCGCACGGGCGACGACATCACCTACATGCGGTTTGCATTTGCCGGCACACTCGGCACCCACCACGATTGGCGCGCGCTCGACACTGGCATCGTGCGCACCCTGTGGCTCACGGCGGACGAGATCCGTGCATGCCCCGAGCGCCACCGCAGCCCGCTGCTGCTGCGCTGCCTGGAGGACTATCTGGCGGGCCAGCGGTTTCCACTGACGCTGGTGCATACCGACATCTCGGTGACCGAACCTGCAGCCGAGTGACCGGCCCTGCCAGTGCGACAGTGGCTACTGGTCCACGGCGATCTTGTGGGTCTTCACGATGTTTTTGTAAAACTGGATGCGCTGCTGGATCTCCTTGCGGAAATCGACGGGCTTCACCGCTTCAGGGAGCATGGCGCCACGATCGTTCCACGCCTTGAGCGTTTGTGGGTCGCGAAGCACCGTGCGCATCGCTTCGTAGAGTTGCGCAACGATCGGTTCGGGCGTTTTTGCGGGCGCCGCCAGCCCCGTCCACGATGTGAGGTTCAACTCCGGCAACTTCAGCTCGTCGAAGGTCGGCACATCGGGCAGCTGGGGGGTGCGGATCGGTGACGCCACCGCCAGCGCGCGCAGGCGGCCGTTCTGAACCATGCTGAGGTTGGAGGACAGGTTGTTCCAGGTCATGTGTACTTGGCCCGCCTGCAGGTCGGTCAGCGCCGGGCCGGCGCCCCGGTATGGGATGTGGGTGATGGACAGCCCCAGCTTGGCCTTGAGCAGCTCCATGCTCGGATAGGCCAGCGAGCCGTTCCCAGACGAGGCGTAGTTCAGCTTGCCCGGGTTCTCCTTCACGTATTTCACGAACTCGGCGAAGTTCTTCACGGGCAGGCCGGGGGTGATCAAGAGCACATTGGCCAGGCGATCAATCAGCGTGATGGGGGTGAAGTCATTGACCGCGTCGTAGGGCAGGCTGGGCGACAGGGCGGGGTTGATCACATGCGTGGTCTGCGAGGTGACGATCAGCGTGTAGCCATCGGGCTGGGCCTTGGCCACCTGCGTGGTGCCGATGGTGCCGCCAGCGCCCCCTTTGTTTTCCACAATCACGGGCTGCCCCAGCACTCGGCCCAACCTGTCGGCTATCGCCCGGCCGGAGTTGTCTACGGCGCCTCCGGGCGGAAACGGCACCACCAGCGTGATCGGACGTGTGGGATAGCGGTCGGGCGCCTGGGCCAGGGCCGGCAGGGCAATGGCGCTCGTCACGGCGCTGGTCGATGCGATAAAGCGGCGGCGGTTCATGGGGGTGGGCATGGTGGGTCCTCTTGGTTGAAATCAGGCGTTGTCCAGGCAAGCGCTGCGGATATGGGCGGCCATCTCGTGCAGTAGGTCGGTGATGTCAGCGCGCACGTGGTTAGCGTGTGGCAGCGGCTCCCGCGTCTGCCCGTCCAGGTAGATGGCCCGGTTGATCTCGATCTGCAGGCTTTCATGACCCCGCGAAGGCGCCCCGAACCGGCGCAGCAGCTCCTGGCCTGCATAGGGGTCGTTGATGGCCACGCAGTAGCCGCGGCGGCGGAAAGCTTCGGCCACGCGCTGGGTGAATGCGCTGCTGCAGCTGCGACCGTTCAGGTCGCCCAGCACCACGTCGGCCAGCGGGCCGGGCGCCACGCGGCCCAGCCGCTCGTAGGCATTGCTGGGCATGGAATGCAAGTTCAAGTGCCAACGCGGGCCACGCTGGGCGGCGGCCTCCAGTGCCTGCGCCAGCGCATGCTGGTATGGGCGCCAGTAGTGGGTTATGCGGTGCGCCACCTCCTGGGCCGACAGGCGGCGCGCGTAGATGGGCTGGTGCGTGGGGGTGTGGCTGGGAACCAGCCCCATGCCCAGCTCCAGGGTGCGGGCGGTGGGGGCGGTGTTGCCGGGCCAGGCATCGGCCAGCATGGTGGGGTCGATGTCGTGCTCATGGCGGTTCGGGTCGATGTAGCTGCGCGCAAAGGTGGCGTGCACCAGCGTGCCGCCCACACGCGGCACGGCGTCCCACAGCCAGTGCACATGGGTGTCTTCGCACTTGCGCAGATCTGCGGTGGAGACGGCATAGCCAAAGTCGGGCGGATAGTCGGTGCCGCTGTGCGGAGAGTCGCAGACCAAAGGGATAGCGGCATCGGTGGCGGGCAGGAGCACCTGGACGGGCGCGGCGGGGAGAAGGGCTTCGGGTAGCTGCATGGTTCTCGGGAATCAAGGTGGGACAGATGGGCGAAGCGTAGGGAGCCAAGTGCCTGCGGGCAAACGACAATTTGATCTGCGCTGATAACCGGATGTAATCACCACCATGCAGTTCAAGTCCCCCTCGCTGCCCGAGTTGCACGCCTTTCTTGCGGTCTGCCAGCTTGGTAGTTTTCGACAGGCGGCGGGTGTGCTGTTCGTGACCCAGGCGGCTGTCAGCCGGGCAGTGCAACGGCTGGAGCAGCGGCTGGAATGCACGCTGCTGGACCGCTCCGGCCCCCGGGTGCTACCCACGGCGCGGGGCCGCGAATTCCAGCAATTGGTGGAGGCCCATGTGGCAGGCCTGGAGACCGCCGTGAGCCGGTTCGGGGTGCGCGCTTCAAAGCGTCGGCTGCGGGTCAGCGTAGTACCCACCCTGGCCACCCGCTGGCTTGTCCCACGGCTGGGCCAGTTCCACACGCTGCACCCGGACATCGAGATCGAGCTGCGGCCGTTCCACCACGATGAGAGTTTCACGCGCGACGACGTGGACCTGTGGGTCAATGTGAAGCGCCCCGGGCGCGCTTGGCCGCGCGGCATCCGTGCACGCTACCTGACGGGGCGAGAGATCGTGCCCGCTTGCACCCCGGCGCTGGCGGCCAAGCTGCGCCAACCGCGTGATCTGCTCAAGGCAACGCTGCTGTTGCACATCAACTTTCCCGGCAATTGGGCGCTGTGGCTGCAAAAGGCCGCAGGGATAGACGTAGCCCCCGTGCTGGGCCCGGGCTTTGATTTGGGCAACAACCTGATCGTTGCAGCCTGTGCTGGCATGGGGGTCACGGTGATCCAGCCCATGCTGATCGAAGCCGAACTGGCGTCGGGCCAGCTGGTGTTGCCCTTCAGCCCGGCCGTGAACACGGACCGGGGCTATTACCTGTGCAGCCGTGCAGCACTGGCCGAGAACGAAGCGGTCGCGCGGTTCACACGCTGGCTGCTGGGTGAGGCTCAGGCCAGCAGCGAACGGGCCGGCTTTTCAGCACGCGGCAGCGCGGCGCGCAAGAAGATGGCCTGACCTGCATGGTGCGGCGGGGGCACCCCTTTGCCGCCGAGGCCAGCTCAGTCCGCCGTGAGCTTGCGCTCCTTGATGATCGCGGCCCACTGCGTGGATTCCTTCTGCATGAAGGCCGTGAGTTCAGCGCGGGCCGTGGGTTGGGGTGTCAGGCCATGCTTGTTCAACGCCTCCTTCACACCTGGGTCGTTCAGCACCTTGACGATCTCCTGGTTCCAGCGCTCCAGCAGCGGCACCGGTGTTTTGCCTGGGGCCACAAAGGCATACCAGTTCAGCGCCTCAAACCCCGGAAAGCCCGATTCCGCCACGGTGGGAATGTTGGGCAGATAGGCCGGACGCGTGAGGCCTGTGGTGGCCAGGGGGATCAGCTTGCCCGTCTCGATATGTGGCAAGGCCGTGGGTGGGGCCGCAAAGTAGGACGTGATGCGCTCGCCCAGCAGGTCCTGCAAGGCTGGCGCGCCGCCCTTGTAAGGCACATGGGTCATGTCGATGCCCGCGCGCTGGTTGAACAGCTCACCCGCCAGGTGCGATGCGGAGCCCGCGCCCGTGGACGCAAAGTCCACGCTGCCAGGTTTCTTCTTGGAGAGCTGCACGAACTCTGTCAGCGTCTTTGCGCCCGCAGCCTTGTGCACCACCAGCACGTTCGGAAAGTTCACGCCCCCTGAAATTGCCGCCAGGTCCTTGAACGGGTCGTAGCTCAGCTTCATGAGGTGCGGCGCGATGGTCAGCGGTCCCACCGAGCCGAACAGCAGCACCGTGCCATCGGGCGCCGCATTGGCCACGAACTGGTGCGCGATGTTGCCACCCGCGCCGCCCTTGTTGTCCACCACCACCGACTGGCCGATGTTCTCGCCCAGCTTCTTGGCGATCAGGCGCGCGGCGGCATCGGCCGCACCCCCGGCCGCAAAGCCCACGACCAAGGTAACGGGCTTCTTGGGCGGAAAATCCTGCGCGGCAGCGCCGGAGGCCAGTGGGAGGGCGGCCAGCGCCAGGGCGCAATGCAGCAGAGTGCGTTTTTTCATGGATGTCTCCTTCATCGTGGGTTGCTTGTGTGTGGGGTGGTGATGGCCTGGGCACTTAGTCGGCGCCCAGGCCAACCGGGTTGGGCTGGCGCTTTTCGACCGCATGGCGCAGCAGCGATGCGGTGCGGAAGATGCCGTGCGCAAACTTGCCGTAGGGCAGCGTGGCGAACAGCGCCATCACGGCGCCCAGGTGCAGGCACAGCAGCAGCGGCAATGCGGTTGTGCCGCGTGAGGCCCACAGCGCCAGGCCACTGGTGGCGGTGAGGAACAGCAGCGCGATGAAGGCGCGGTCCATGGGCTTTTGCGCGGCGTCGCCGTGCTCGGGGTGGCGGCGCAGGTTCAGCCGCCACAGGCCCGCAGTGCCGATGGCCAGGCTGATGCCGCCCACGCCGCCCAGCAGCTTGGGCAGGCTGGGCAGGTCGTAGGGCGCGGGCGCACCCAGCAGGTAGTGGTACAGCGTGGCCACGCTGGTGGCCGCAAAACACAGCAGGAAGCCGTAGAACGTGAGGTGGTGCATGCGCCTGCGCGACAGGGTGTAGGCGTCGTCCTCGTTGTGGCAGCCGTCGCCGTGGCCGCCGTCCAGGTATTTGAGGCGCAGCACGGCGTCGGTGGCCTCGGCAGCCGCTGGAGGCGACAGGCGCGCGCCGCTGGTGGCGGGTGTCACATCGCGCCAGAAACGGCGCACGCCCAGGCCCAGCGCGAGCACGGCGAACAGGAACACCGGCGCGAACAGGCCCACCAGCAGGTTGTGCGGGAAGATGCCGTAGAAGCCGCCTGAGGGGGCCTGCCATAGTGCGCTGAGGCCCTGGCCATGCAGCACCACGGCCAGAAGCAGGAACAGCGTGAGCCCGGCCACCAGCGCCAGCGCGAGGGTCAAGCCGTTGCGCTGGTACAGCTGGCCCAGCGCGGGCGGCCAGGCGTAGTCGGCATAGGTCTGGCCGCGCACCTGGGCCATGGCCTGCGGAATGTTCACTGCAAACTCGTGCGGCGGTGCGTACTGGCAGGCATGCAGGCAGGCACCGCAGTTGTGGCACAGGTTGGCGATGAAGTGGATGTCGGCCTTGCCAAACTCCAGCCGCCGCGTCATGGCGGGGAAGACGGCGCAAAAACCTTCGCAGTAGCGGCAGGCGTTGCAGATCTGCAGCTGGCGAGCTACCTCGGTCTCGGGCGCCGACAGCACGATCTCGCCATGCGCCAGCGCCCGGGCGTCGCGCGTCAAGGCTTCAAGCGTGTGCATGATTTGCTCCTGATTTTGTAGCCAATTGCGCATGATGAATAAGCGCTGGAGCCTGTTTTGATGCCAAAGCGGCCCGCGCACCCGCGATGCGACCAAACGCGGTGCCAATCGACATGCCGACACCGGCCGTGTAGCCCTTGCCCAGCACATTGCCAGCCATCATTTCGCCGGCCACAAACAGGTTGGGGCTGGGCTGGTTGTTGAACCGCACGGCAGCGGTGTCGTCGGTGTGCAGGCCCAGGTAGGTGAAAGTGACGCCGGGCTTGAGTGCGTAGCCGTAGAACGGGCCTGTGTCGATGGGCCGGGCCCAGTGCGTCTTGGCGGGCGCGACGCCTTCGGTGTGGCAGTCGTCCAGTGCGGTGTGGTCGAAGGTGCCCACGCGGCAAGCGGCGTTGTAGCCGTTGAGCGTGCGCATGAAGGTGTCCACGGGGAGGCCGAGCTTTTCCGCCAGCTCGGGCAATGTGTTCGCCTTCGCGCCCGGGAACACGGGCGGCATGAAGCGGCCAATGGCCTTGCTGTCGATGACCGAATAGCCAATCTGCCCCGGCTGCTGCGCTACCAGGCGGCCCCAGATGGCATAGCGCTTGGGCCAGAAGTCCTCGCCCTCGTCGTAGAAGCGCTCGCCGTTGCGATTCACCACCACGCCCAGCGATACGCAGTCGATGCGTGTGCAGATGCCGCCGTCGTACAGCGGTGCGCGTGCGTCGATGGCCACCATGTGCGCCTGCGTGGGGTCGCCAATGCGGTCGGCTCCATGGGCGTCAAGCAAATGCTTGAGCAACACGCCCTTGTTGTAGGCCGTGCCGCGGATCAGGAAGTTGTCGGCTGGCCACTCGCCCCGTTCGTTCTGGCCCCAGGCCTCGCGCAGCCATTCGCGGTTCGATTCAAACCCGCCTGCGGCCAGCACGCAGCTTTTGGCGGCGATGCGCTCGCCATTCGCCAGGTGCGCGGCGATGAAGCGGCTGCCCTCCATCTCGATGCGCTCTACCGGCGCTTCGTAGCGGACCTGCACGCCCAGTTGTTCGGCGCTGCGGTAGTAGGCGTTGACCAACGCCTTGCCGCCGCCCATGAAAAACGCGTTGGTGCGCGCCACATGCAGCGTGCCTGCCAGCGCGGGCTGGAAGTGCACGCCATGGCGGCGCATCCAGGGCCGACAGGTACCCGATGCTCGGATCACCAGGCGCGCCAGGTGTTCGTTGGTCAACCCGCCGGTCACCTTGAGCAGGTCCTGCCAGAACTCTTCTTCAGGGTAGGCATCGACCAGCACGTCCTGCGGCGCATCGTGCATGCAGCGCAGGTTGCGCGTGTGGGCCGAGTTGCCGCCGCGCCAAGCGCGCGGGGCCGATTCGAGCAGCAGCACGCTGGCGCCCGCTTCGCACGCCATCAGGGCGGCGCACAGGGCGGCGTTGCCGCCGCCGATGACGAGCACATCGACCGTGGTGGGTTCTGCGGAGTGGGGGGTATTTGGCACCGTGGTTTTCCATTCGTGGGGTGTAGCGCCACTGTAGAAATTTCGCCCCGGTGTGGGCAGGCCCGAAAGGGCAAGGGGCCATCACGTTTGGTGATGGCTTGATCACCTGAGTGCCGTTGGGGTGGCTACGCCAGCGTGGCGCCCACCCAGGTGCCCGATTGCACCAGCGCCCGCGTACAGTCCGCCAGCACCACGCGCGTGGCCAGGGCGGCGGGCGAGAGTTCGTCGTCTGACAGGCTGCACAGCGCTGCAGGGCGACTGGCCGGGGCGTCGGACAGCTCAGCCAGGCCAAAGCGTTCGTTGGCGTCGGGGTAGCGCCCCACGGCGGCCCAGGGTTGCAGGGTGCTGCCCAGGCCCGCGTTCACGGCGTCCATCAGCATGGCCAGCGAGTCGATTTCCATCGCGACATGCGGCGCCACCTGCGCTGCGGCAAACGCAGCATCGATGCGGCTGCGCAGCCCGTGGGGGCCTGTGGGCAGGACCAGCGGCTCGGCCTTCAGTTGTGCCAGGCGCAGCCGCTTGGGCAGCCGGGCGGGCAAGGTGCTGGCGCCGCCGTGGGCGCTGCGGATGAGGAACAGCCGCTCGTCCAGCAGGGGCAGCACGCTCCAGCGGCGCGCGGGCTGGGTGTCGAACAGCACGGCCAGGTCCAGCTGGCGCGCGTTGAGCATGTTGGAGAGGTGGCCCGACAGGCTCTCGACCATGTGCAAGCGCACATCGGGGTAACGCTCGCGCATGGCCCGCATCAGCGGCACGCCCAGCACCGACGCCGTCGTGGGCGCCAAGCCCACGCTCACGGTGCCCGACAGGCGCGCCTGCTGCGCCACGCGCGCCGCCTGCTCGGCATGGCGCAGGGTGAGCTGCGCCTCGCGAAAAAAAGCCAGCCCGGCTTCGGTGGGCACGGTGCCCTTGCTGGTGCGTTGCAGCAGCCGCGTGCTGAGCTCGCCCTCCAGCCGGCTGATCTGCTGGCTCAATGCCGACTGCACCATGTTCAGGTCCAGTGCGGCGCGGCCCATGGAGCCGAGTTCGACGATGCGGACGAAGTAGCGAAGCTGGCGCAGTTCCATGGGGCGATGGTCGCACAGTCCCACCAGTGCCCGTGCGGCCGCCCACAGCCCTGTCGCCAGGACGCCAGTGCGTCAGAACGAGTGCACCACCCCGGCCGATACGCCCGTGGCGTTCGCTTTGTTGGCCGCGCCCTGGAAGCCATTGCGCCAGCGGGTGTTGTCCCGCTCGGCGTAGAGCTTGGTGCGGCGCGAGAGCTTGTATTCGGCAAAAGCCACCAGGCGGCCATAGCCGTCGTCGGTGGCACCCGTGCGGGTGCGGTCCACCTTGTAGTAGGCCGCTGTCAGGTCGAAAAGGGGTGTCACGGACCAGGTGGCGCCTGCCGAGAGCACGCGCTGCACGGTGTGTTTGCCGGCCGCTGTTTCTGCCTCGCTGCGTGCGGCATTGGCGGCAAGGCGCACGGAGCCCCATTGGTAGGCAGCGCCCAGGGTGGTGCCATCCAGCGTGCGCTGGTTCGTGTCCTTCAAGTTTTGGTACGCGCCCGAGGCCACGAACCCGTCGGCGGCCCAGGCCAGGCCCACGCCGCGCGACGACAAGGCCGATTGCTGCGAGGCCACTTCGCCCAGGCCCCACATCGCACGGGCGGTGAAGCCACCGAAACGGCCGGTGTACTTGAGGGCATTGTCCAGCCGGTACGAGCCCGATGTGCTCCCAGCGCTGCCGAACTCGATGCCCAGGCCATGCTGGCTGAGCGCGGCCACGCCGATGCTGGGGTTGAAGCTGGCAAAGCGCATGCCCAACGGGTCCACGGGCGAGACGGCATCGGCCAGCGTGGTGGTCTGGCGCCCCAGGGCCAGTGTGCCCCAGCCCCCTTGCAGGCCCACCCAGGACGCGCGGTCAAAATATTTGCTGGCGTTGGCCGAGGTGCCGGTGTCGGCGTTCAGGCCACTCTCGAACTGGAACAGCGCCTTGGCACCATCCCCCAGGTCTTCGCTTCCTCGAAGGCCCCAGCGGCTGGTGGTGTGGATGCCGCTGCCCAGGCTGTGTGACGACCCGGGTGCAGCTGCATGCGAGGCCGTGAGGCCGCTGCCATGGCGCAGGCCCAGGTCGATGGTGCCGTACAGCGTCACGCCGCTGGTTTGCGCTGCCACGCAGCTGCTGGCCAGCGCGGCGCAAAGCGCTCCTATTCCTTTTCTCATGGGTGTCTCCTGTTTTTGTGGAAATCTGAAAGGGGGCAAGGGCCTTTCCCGGCCTCAATCGGGTGTGAGCTGCGCCTTCTGCACCACGCCCTTCCACTTGGCGATCTCCTGGCGCACGGTCAAAGCCAGCTGCTCGGGTGTGCTGGTGTCCACCACGGCACCCTGCTCTTCAATGCGCCGTGCCACGTCCTTGTCGGCCAGGGCGGTGTTCAGGGCCTTGTTGAGCTGATCAATCACGGGCCGGGGCGTTTTGCCGGGGGCAAACAGGGCGTACCACTGCGTGATCTCGACCCCCTTCACGCCCGCCTCTTCAAGCGTGGGCACATCGGGCAGCAGCGATGAACGCTTCGGGCCTGCCAGCGCCAGGGCGCGCAGCTTGCCGTTCTTGATGTGGGGGTAGGCCGAGAACAGGCTGGGGAACATGACCTGGGTTTGCCCGGCCATGGTGTCGTTCATTGCGGGTGCGGCGCCCCGGTAGGGCACATGGGCCATCTGCGCACCGCTTTCCAGTTTGAAAATTTCTGCCGAAAAGTGGGGGGCTGTCCCGTTGCCTGCAGAGGCGTAGTTGAAGTCCTGGGGCTTGGCCTTGGTCAGCGCCACCAGTTCGCTCACGGTCTTGGCCGGTACCTTGGGGTGCACCACCATGAGCGTGGGCGAGTAGCTCACCATGCCGATGGGCTCGAACTGCGCAATGGGGTCGTAGCGCAGCTTTTGTAGCGCAGGGCTCATGCCGTGCGTGCCGATGTAGCCAAAAAGAATCGTGTGGCCGTCGGGAGCCGCCCGGGCCACAAACTCTGCCGCAATGGCACCGTTGGCGCCCGCCTTGTTTTCCACAATGACCTGCTGTCCCAGCAAGCTGGACAGCTTGAGCGCCACCACGCGCGCCATGCCGTCATTGCCACCGCCGGCTGCGGTCGGCACCACGAGTGTGATGGGCTTGTCGGGATAAGCCGCATGCGCCAGGGTGGGGATCATTTGCACAGCGGCAGCGAGGGCCGCTGCGGTTAGTAGGGTGCGGCGTGTGCGCGGTGGCGCACTGTGTTGGTCAATCATTTTTTGTCTCCTGTCATCCAAGGGTGGGGTTTGAAATCAATGGGTGAATGCGTTTTCTGAAACGAACAGCGTGCCCTCCAGAATCTTTCGCGCGGTGCGGACCAGCGCGGCCTGCACCAGCTTGAATTGGCCGTCCACGTCGGTGAGTTCCACGTCCACATGAATGCGGCCAGCGGGGTGCAGCACTTCCACACGGCGCGTACCTGCCGTGGCGTGTTGGAGGCTGTCGGTGATCACCGTGCCTGGCAGCACGTGGGCGGCAGCCACGCCAATGGCGCCGGTCACGGCGTGTGAGCGGTGGCAGCGGTGGGGTGTGAAATAGCGCGAGACGACGCTGCCCGGTTGATCGCCCGCAGACACGATCACGGGCTTGGGCAGCACGCTGTTCGACACATCGCCCATGCCCATGCGCAGGCCGGCTTCGCACCGCAGGGCTTCCAGCCTGCGCAGCAGGCCACTGTTGGCATCCAGCTCCGCGGGGCCCTCGTTGCCGCGCAGGCCCAAGTCTGCAGCGCGCACCAGCACCATCACCTGTGCAGCATCGATGCAGGTGACCTGCAGGCCGTGGAGGGTGTCGATACGCTGGCCGGTGGGGAAGATCTGGCCCGTGACGGCGCCCCAGGCATCCAGGAAGTTCATCAGCACGGGTGCCGCAGTGCCCTGCACACCGTCGATGTGCACGTCGCCTTCGTAGTGCACGCGGCCTCCGGCGGTGCACACCTGCACATCAATGCGCGAACGGGTATTGACGTTGTAGACCCGCACCGTGGTGGTGTTTCCATGGCCGGATGCGGGCACCAGCCCCTGCTCGATGGCAAAGGGCCCCACGCCCGCCAGCATGTTGCCGCAGTTGGGCCGTGTGTCCACGCGGGCCTCTTCCACGCTGACCTGGGCGAAGAGGTAGTCCACATCGCAGTCGGCATGCACCGACCGCGAAACGATCGCCACCTTGCTGGTCAGCGAATTGCCGCCGCCCAGGCCGTCAATCTGCAATTCATGCGGCGAGCCCAGTGCCGCGATCAGGGTGCGGTCACGCGCCGCAGGGTCTTGCGGCAGCCAGTCGGCCAGGAAGAACGGCCCCCGGGAAGTGCCGCCACGCATCAGAACGCAAGGAAGGTTGTAGCTCATGGGTCGGCATGGTGCGGCGCTTCGTCTGTTCTGTGAATTGCATTGTTGGCAATGATTAATGCATGTGGCGCAATAGGCAGATAGGCCTTGTACATGTTGAAATCACGTTCGTGAATTGCAATGTTTTGATCGTTTGATGCGTGCTGCGCAACAGCGAAACGTCTTGAAAGCCCGTGCGTCATGAACAACAAATTCGATCTTGCTGACATCCAGGCCTTCGCCGCCGTGGCCGAGTTGCACAGCTTTCGCGCGGCGGCCGAATCCATCCATCTGTCGCAGCCCGCCTTCAGCCGCCGCATCGATAAGCTGGAAGAGGCGCTGGGCGTGCGCCTGCTGGACCGCACCACGCGCCGTGTCACCCTCACCGCCGTAGGGCGCGACTTCGCACGAAAGACGCGCGTGTGGCTCGATGACCTGGACGGCATGCTCATGGGCCTGGGCGATGTGGCGGCGCGCCGCATGGGCGAGGTGACGATTGCCTGTGTGCCCTCGGCCGTGTATTACTTTCTGCCGCAGGTGGTCAAGCGCTACCACGAGCGTTTTCCGAAGATCCGCGTCAAGGTGCACGACGCCAGCGCCAACGAGGTTCTGGTGGCTGTGGCGCAGGGCGATGCCGACTTTGGTCTCAATTTCATCGGCAGCCAGGAGGCCGAGATCGAGTTCAAGCCGGTGCTGGCCGAGCGCTTCGTGGCCGCCTGCCGCCGCGACCATGTGCTGGCGCGGCGCAAGAAGGTCACCTGGGCGGAGCTGGGCCAGCACGACTTCATGTCGGTGGGAAAAACCTCGGGCAACCGCCTGCTGATGGACCTGGCTCTGGCCAACGTGCCCGACCGCCCGCAGTGCCTGTACGAGGCCAAGCACGTGACCACGCTGCTCGGGCTGGTCGAGGCAGGCCTGGGCGTGGCGGCCGTGCCCAGCCTGGCCATGCCGGGCAAGGACCACCCTACGCTGGTGAGTATTCCGCTGGTGGAGCCTGTGGTGACGCGCCAGATGGGCCTCATCAAGCGCAGGGGAAAATCGCTGTCGCCCGCTGCGCAGCAGCTCTATGACCTGCTGGTGGCTACGCGTTCTGTGCGTCCACGCAGTGCTGCTACGGCGCAAAAAATACAATCGGGGCAATGACTGCCAATACCAAACAGCCCAAACAACGTGTTGTCGTGGGCCTCTCGGGCGGAGTGGACTCGGCCGTGACCGCCCACCTGCTCAAACAACAGGGCCATGAAGTGGTCGGCATCTTCATGAAGAATTGGGAAGATGACGACGACAGCGAATATTGCTCGTCCAACATCGACTTCGTGGATGCCGCCGCCGTGGCCGACGTGATCGGCATCGAGATCGAACACGTCAACTTCGCAGCCGACTATAAAGACCGTGTGTTTGCCGAGTTCCTGCGCGAATACCAGGCGGGCCGCACGCCGAACCCGGACGTGTTGTGCAACGCAGAGATCAAGTTCAAGGCCTTCCTCGACCATGCCATGCGCCTGGGCGCGGAGAAGATCGCCACCGGACACTACGCCCGCGTGCGCCAGAACGCGACCTCGGGGCTGTTCGAACTGCTCAAGGGGCTCGACCCGTCCAAGGACCAGAGCTACTTCCTGCACCGCCTGAACCAGGCGCAGCTCTCCAAGACGCTGTTCCCGGTGGGCGAGCTGCACAAGACCGAAGTGCGCCGCATCGCCGAGGAGATCGGCCTGCCCAATGCCAAGAAGAAGGATTCCACGGGCATCTGCTTCATTGGCGAGCGGCCGTTCCGCGAGTTCCTGAACCGCTATATCAGCCACGCCCCCGGCCCTATTCAGGACGACCGGGGACGCACCGTGGGCAAGCATGTGGGTCTGAGCTTCTACACGCTGGGCCAGCGTCAGGGGCTGGGTATTGGTGGGATCAAGGAAAAAGGCGCCCAGCGCGGCGGCGGCGAGCATGCGCCCTGGTTTGTGGCCCGCAAAGACCTGGCCAGGAACACGCTGCGCGTGGTGCAGGGGCACGACCATCCCTGGCTGTTGTCTTCGGCCCTGGAAGCGCAAGACGCCAGTTGGACCTCTGGCCGCCCACCGGCGCCCGGGGACTATGCCGCCAAGACCCGCTACCGGCAGCAGGATGCTGCGTGCTCTGTCGTCAGCGCGGAGGGCGCGGGCTTTGCGCTGCGGTTCCCGCAGGCGCAGTGGGCGGTTACGCCCGGGCAAAGCGCCGTCTTGTACGACGGCGATGTCTGCCTCGGGGGCGGGGTCATTTTTGGCGCGACAGACTGAAACATGTGAGGCGCGCGTGCCAGTCGGCAGGTCGCCAGCTGCAAGAAAAATCCGTCTTTCTAATTAAATAAGACTATGGATTGAGTAATTCAAATAGTAAATAATGAATTCTTGTGGCGCGACACCCACAAACTTCTACGTAGATACCGCCAGTTGAACTAAGTTGACCTTTGGTTCGCCACCAGAAGCGTCACTTGCGAGGGCTGGGCTTCTAGAATTCTCCCAAAAGCTGTTTGAAACCATATGTATCAATCGATGCACATGGTTAACCCTTAGTCCTTCCTGCTGGTGGCCGTCACAAGCGGGCCCGATGCTTGCTCTTGTGTGCACCATGTCTCAAATTGTTTCCATGCCCTCCAGCCCAGACGTCACCAACCATCTGGCCCTGCAGCGGTGTTCAATGCAGTGGCGGGGATTTTTCCAGGCCCTGGCGGCGGAATTCGCCGCAGCACTGCCACCGGAAGACCTGCGTGCGCTGATGTTCCGTGTGGGTGTACGGTTTGCCGCAGACCACCCTTTGCCAACGTGTGCCACGGTGGAGGATCTGCAGCGCGGCATGACGGCCGTCTGGGAGCGCATCGACTGGGGCTGGGTTGATTTGACGCAGGAAGTTGGACAGTTGAACATCCACCACAGCCTGTCGCCCGTATCCGCTGCACTCGGGCCGGACCACGTGCAGTGGTCGGGTGGTTTCCTGGAAGGGGTCTACCAAAGCTGGTTCGAGCAGGCGGGTGCTGGTCCGCTCAAGGTGGCCCAGTGTGCGCCTGCGGATGCCTGGGGGTGTGTGCACCTTCAGCTAGCGCGCTGAGCCTCCGGGCTTCGGATTTTTTGGATATGTTCCGGCATTGGCGGTGACCATGAAACACTCAGACGACATCGTGAACCTCTTTCAGCAGTTTGGGGCCAAGGCGGACCCTTACCATGAGCTGGCCCGCAAGCAGGAGCACAAGCTTTCCAACGAACGCTGGCCCCTCGTCTCGGCAGTTCGAGACGCCGTGGCCCATGACGTACCTTCGGTAGACCGCCGCGCCGGTGCCGCCATGGCGCCAGCCCCCCAGCAGGTACAGGCGCCGGTTGCGGTGCGGCCTGAACCCGCAGTGGAGCTGCCACGCGCCGCGCCCTTGGTCGCCGAGGCTCCCCGCCCGGTGGCTGCGCCCGTCACGGTATTGGCGGCGGCAGCAGACCGTCTGCCGCCCGTGGCCACCACGATGGCCTCGCGGTCCCCCTTGGCACGTCTTGCTGGCCTGCGGGCCCCGGCTGCGCCGGCTTCTTTGGAGGAGCAGGCCGTGCCCCAGGAGTCCTTGCCCGTGGACCTTTCATCGGTTTTTGCGCGTCTGGCGGGTGCTCCCGTGGCAGGCAGCGCTGCACCGGCACCAGCACCGGCCTGGCAGCCTCGCAAGGGCCATGCATGAAAGTGATTGCTATTGTTTCTGCCAAAGGCGGCGTAGGCAAGACGACCCTGACTGCGAATCTGGCCACCGCCTTGCAGCGTGAGGGTGTTGGCACACTGCTGGTTGTGGACATGGACCCCCAGAATGCTCTGGGCTTGCACTTTGGTGCCGATCCCCGGTCGCTTGCAGGCGTATCCCGCGCCAGTCTGGCAGGCCAGGAGTGGGGCTCGGTCTGCGTGCAAAGTCCGTCAGGGGTGTATGTGCTGCCCTATGGGGTGGTGAACGAATCCGACCGCATGGCCTTCGAGCGGCATCTGGACGCGCATCCGAACTGGCTGACGCAGCAACTCCAGGGTCTGGAGCTCCCGCCGGACGCGGTGGTGGTGGTGGATACGCCGCCCGGCCCGTCTGTCTACATGCAGCAGGCGCTGTCGGCGGCCCAGGTGGTGGTGGTGGTCAGTCTGCCCGACGCGGCGTCCTATGCTTCGCTGGCCCTCATGCAGCGCCTGGTGCATACCTACTGCACGCCGCGCCCCGATTTTTCCGAAACGCTGTACGTGCTCAACCAGGCCGACGGTGCGCGCCAGTTGTCCAAGGACATCACGCGTGTGATGCAGGACAACCTTGGCGAGCGTCTGGTGGGTGTGATCCACGAAGACCAGGCGGTGCGCGAGGCGCTGGCCTATGACCAGAGTGTGCTGGAGTACGACCCCCAAGGTCAGGCGGCCGACGACCTGCTCAAATGCGCCCGTGTCCTTGCGCAGCGCCTGCGTCTGCCACGGGCTGGAGCCACGCGATGAGCATGGACCAACGCCCCAAGGCTGACGAGGTCGCCGACGCCGATTCCCACAGCCCCCAGGCGCACTGGCGCACCGTGGTGCATGCCATCACCGGGTGGGATCTTTGGCAACACCCCGTGGCGCGTGTTGCGGCGGTGGTGTTCAGCGCCTTGCTGATGGGGCTGGTCATCAGCGTGCCGCTGGATCTGCAGGGGCAAATTCTTTTTTCTTTGGGCTCGTTTGGTGCTGCACTCCTGCTGAGCAGAACCCCAGGGCGACTGTCCACGCTGGCGATGATCGTGCTGTCGATCTCGGCGTCATCGCGCTACATCTACTGGCGCTTTACCGACACCATCGGTTTTACCAACTGGCTGGACGCGGCATTCGGGTATGGCTTGGTGTTGGCAGAGCTGTATGCCTTCGCGGTGCTGCTCATCGGCTACTTCCAGACGGCGTGGCCCCTGCAGCGCCGCCCGGTTCCCATGCCTGAGGACATCAGTACCTGGCCCAGCGTGGACGTGTTCATCCCCTCGTACAACGAACCGCTCGAAGTGGTGCGCCAGACCGTGTTCTCGGCCATGAGCCTGGACTGGCCGGCCGATCGCCTGCACGTGTATGTGCTCGACGACGGCCGTCGCCCCGAGTTCCGCGAATTCTGCGAAGAGCTGGGCGTGGGCTACCTGATCCGCGACAACAACCACCATGCCAAGGCGGGCAACATCAACGCGGCGCTCAAGGTCACGCACTCCGAATACATCGCCATCTTCGATTGCGACCACATTCCCACGCGTTCTTTCCTGCAGGTGTGCATGGGCTGGTTCTTCAAGGACACCAACCTGGTGATGCTGCAGACGCCCCACGTGTTCTTCTCGCCGGACCCGTTCGAACGCAACCTGGACACGTTCCACCGGATGCCCAACGAGGGCGAACTGTTCTACGGCATCGTGCAGGACGGCAATGACCTCTGGAACGCGTCGTTCTTCTGTGGTTCCTGCGCCATCATCCGCCGCAAGGAGCTGCTGGAAGTGGGTGGCATTGCGGTAGAAACCGTGACCGAGGACGCACACACCGCGCTCAAGCTCAGCCGTCTGGGCTACAACACGGCCTACCTCGAAGTGCCCCAGGCAGCAGGCCTGGCCACCGAAAGCCTGTCCGGCCACGTGGGCCAGCGCATCCGCTGGGCGCGGGGCATGGCGCAGATCGCGCGTACCGACAATCCGTTGTTCGGCAAGGGCCTCAAGTTCGGCCAGCGCCTGTGTTACCTGAACGCAATGCTGCACTTCTTCTATGGCCTGCCGCGCCTGGTTTTTCTGACTGCGCCGCTGGCGTACCTGTTCTTTGGTGCGCACGTGTTCCAGGCCACGGCGCTGATGATCACCGCCTATGCCTTGCCCCACCTGGCCCATGCCAGCGTGACCAACTCCCGCATCCAGGGGCGCTTTCGGCATTCGTTCTGGAACGAGGTGTATGAATCGGTGCTGGCCTGGTACATCATGCGCCCGGTGATCGTGGCCTTCATCAACCCCAAGCTGGGCAAGTTCAACGTGACGGCCAAGGGGGGAGTGATCGAGAAGGCCTATTTCGACTGGACCATCGCCCGGCCCTATGTGGTGCTGCTGTTGATTAATCTGGTGGGTTTCTCGGTCGGGATCTGGAAGCTGTTCTCCTCCGCAGGCGATGAAACCACGACGCTGGTTATCAACATGGTCTGGACGACCTACAACGTCATCCTGCTGGGTGCCAGCGTGGCGGTGGCCAGCGAGACGCGCCAGATCCGTGGCACGCCGCGCGTGGCGGCGGCCTTGCCTGCCGTCATCCGCTTTGACAACGGGCGCACGTTGGTGTGCAAGACCGAAGATTTCTCCCAGCACGGGCTGGGCTTGTCCGTACCGCCAGACAGCGATATTCCCATGGGAAGCCGTCTTTCCGTGTCGCTGTTCCGGTCGGACGAAGAAGGCGTTTTTCCGGCGGTTGTCACGTTCAGCGGCAAGGGGCGCCTGGGCGTGAAGTTCGACAACCTCAGCCTGCGACAGCAGGCCGAACTGGCATCGCTGACGTTTGCACGGGCCGATGCGTGGATTGCCACCTGGGGCACCGGCCAGCGCGACAAGCCACTGAGTTCGCTCCGCAGCGTGATCGTGATCGGGCTGCGTGGCGTGGGGCAATTGACCGTCTCCGCCGTCAAGTCCCTGAAGCCCCGTTAAGCCTTTCCCTGTTTCCAAAGATTCCAACCATGATTTCCAAAAGACATCCGACAGCGCGGCTGCCGCGCAAGCGCATGCTGCCTGCCATGCTGGCCTTGGTACTGGCAGGGACCGCCGTGCCTGTGTCCCAACTCTCTGCAGCCCCCGCACCCGCAGCTGCTGGAACGGAGATGGCGTCTGCGGCGCAGCCCTCGGAAAGTGGGGTGCGTGTGCACCGCACCAGTTTCAAGGACCTGGGAGCCCTGTTTCCGCTGCAGTTGCGTGGCGTCGATGGCACCAGCGGCGTGGCATTCAGCGTGCGCAACGACGAAGTGGTCACGGGCGCCCGACTGAAGCTGAACTATTCCTACTCCCCCGCCCTGCTCCCCAACCTGTCCCACATCAAGGTGCTGGTGAACGAGCAGGTGGCGGCCACCATCCCCGTCACCACACAGCAAGGGGGCGAAAACCTGCAGCGCGAGATCGTCATCCCGCCGCGCCTCATTACCGAGTTCAACCGGCTGAACCTGCAGCTCATCGGCCACTACACGATGGAGTGCGAAGACCCGCTGCACTCCAGCCTGTGGGCCAACGTCGGCAACGACAGCGTGCTGGAACTTACGGTGGCACCCGTGGCCCAGACGAACGATCTGGCGCTGCTGCCGCAGCCTTTCTTTGATCGCCGGGATGTACGGCCGTTGGAACTGCCCATGGTGTTCGGCGCAGCGCCCAATACGGGCACCTTGCAGGCCGCTGGCACGATGTCGTCGTGGTTTGGTGCGCTGGCAGGTTTCCGGGGCGCCAGGTTCCCATCGCTCGTGGGCGAGCTTCCGGCGCGTGGCAACGCCGTGGTGATGATTGCGGGCAAGGCGCAGGCCCCTGCCGGCTTGACCCTGCCAGACATCCAGGGCCCCACCGTGGCCGTGGTGAGCCACCCTGTAGACCGCAACGGCAAGCTGTTGCTGGTCATGGGGCGGGACGAGGCCGAGCTTGGCGTCGCTGCCAAGGCGCTGGCCATTGGCTCCTCGGCCCTGTCCGGCCCGCTTGCGCGGATCACCGAGGTCACGGAACTCAAGCCCCGCAAGCCCTACGACGCGCCCAACTGGCTGGCCAACGACCGGCCCGTGAAGTTTGGGGAGCTGGTAGAGGCCGAGGCGCTCAATGTGTCTGGATACTCGCCGGATCTGATCCGCCTGAACTTCTTCTTGCCGCCCGATCTTTTCGCCTGGCGCCAGAAGGGCATTCCGGTGGACCTGCGCTATCGCTACACACCGCGTCCCAACGCCGACAAATCCACCCTCAACATCAATGTGAACCAGCAGTTTCTGCGTTCGCTGCCCTTGCACGCGGTGAACCATGAAGAGCCCGGTGCGCTGGACCGTCTGCTGACGACGGTGATGCCCAAGGGCGAGATGGCGCCGGAGCGCGAGACCTTCCACATCCCGCTGTTCAAGCTGCCAGCCCAGTCGCAGCTGCAGATGCATTACTACTACGACGTGGTCAAGCAGGGCGCTTGCAAGGACGTGCCGCTCGACAACGTCCGAGGTTCGGTGGAGGCCGATTCAACCATCGACATCTCCGGCTTCTCGCATTTCATTGCCATGCCGGACCTGGCAGCCTTTGGCAATGCCGGGTTCCCGTTCACCCGCATGGCGGACCTTTCAGAATCTGCCGTGGTGATGCCGGACAAGCCGGGCGCGCAGGAGTACGCGGCCTATCTGGGCCTGATGGGTGTTATGGGGCGCGTCACGGGTTACCCGGCCCTGGGCGTGACCGTGGCGCAGGCTCAGCAGGTGGATCGCCTCGCCGACAAGGACCTGCTGGTCATTGCCTCCGGTGGCAACCAGCCCCTGCTCAAGCAATGGGCCAGTTCCATTCCTGCCGCCTTGCAGGGCGATGCGAAGAGTTTCCAGATGTCGGATTTCGCCAACCGCCTGATGCGCTGGTGGGGTTTTGGCCAGGAATCTGGCGTGCATGCCCGGCGCAGCCAGGTCGCGTTCTCCAGCACCAGCACCGACGCGCTGGTGGCGGGTTTTGAATCGCCGTTGCGCAGTGGCCGCAGCGTGGTGCTCGTGGCCAGCAACCAGCCGGCGGGCCTTTCGCAGGTGATGGACGCACTGCTGGACGCCGAACTGCTCAAGCATGTGCAGGGCAGCACCACGGTGATCCGTGGCAAACAGGTCGACAGCCTGGTCGCCGAGAAAAACTACCATGTGGGTCAGTTGGGCCCCTTCCTCTACTCGCAATGGTTTCTTTCGCGCAACCCGTTGCTGCTGATTGTGCTGGGCGTGTCGGCGGCGGTGCTGATTGCGATCATCATGTACCTGTCGCTGAGAGCGCGCGCACGGGCCCGACTGAAGCAAAAAGGCTGAGGCAGTGCAGAGCACGCCCCGCCGTTTCTGAATCACGCAACACATTCCTGGCACTTTGGTGGCCGGGAGCCTCGCAGGGAGAAGGAAGGCATGTCCTCCAAACGTCGTCATCACACACTCGCCATGGGGCTGCTGGCCTCGCTGATGGCGCCTGCTGCCGCCTGGGCGCAGACCGGGGCCGAGCAGACCCTGTTGGACCAGGGGCAGTACTGGCAAGAGCGCGGTGACACCGAGCGCGCGGGAGAGGCATGGCAGAAGCTGCTGCGCATCAACCCCCAGAACGCCCAGGCCCTTTACGGGATGGCGCTGGTGGAGCTCAATGCCCAGCGTCCCGAAGGCGCCCAGCGCTACCTGAACCAGTTGCAGGCGGCCCACCCGCGCAGTCCGCTGGTGAGTCGCCTGCAGGAATCCATCCGCACAGGCCGCAGCGCGCCCCAGATCGAAACCGCGCGCCAGCAGGCCCGCAGCGGGCAGGCCAACCAGGCCTTGAGTACCTACCAGGCCGCGCTGGGAGACCGCCCGCCCACTGGCCCGCTGGCGCTGGAGTATTACCAGACCCTGGGCGCCACGGCGGGCGGCTGGGACGAGGCCCGCCGGGGCCTGAGCCGCCTGGCGCAGGAATCCCCTGAAGACCCGCAAATCGCGCTGGCCCTGGCGCAGCACCTGACCTACCGCGACGCCACGCGCCGTGAGGGTGTAACTCAGCTGGCGCGGCTGGCGGGGCGCCCTGACGTGGGCAAGGCCGCGACGGAGAGCTGGCGCAAGGCGCTCGCCTGGACGGGAAATCGCTCGGCCGACATTCCGCTGTACCAGGAATTTCTGCGTGCCAACCCCGGGGACACGGCGGTGCAAACGCGCCTGGCGCAGGCCCAGAACCTGCAAAAGCAAACCCAGGCCGCCCCCGTCCGGACCGCCGACCCGCTGCGTCAGCGGACCACGGCGGGTTTCCAGTCACTGGACGACGGCGAACTGGATGCCGCGGAGGCTGCATTTCTGAACGTGCTGGAGTCGCGCCCCGCCGATGGCGATGCACTGGGTGGTCTCGGCATCCTGCGGCTGCGCCAGGAGCGGTTTGCCGAAGCACGGGGGCTGCTGGAGCGTGCCTCGCGCGCGGGCTCGGCCAGTCGCTGGAAGCAGGCGCTGGACAGTGCCACCTACTGGAGCCTGGTGGAGCAGGCCACCACCGAACGTGACCGTGGCGAGACAGCGGCGGCGCGGCGTTCGCTGGAGCAGGCCGTGCGGCTGAATCCGGCGGAAGTCACGGCCGAAACCGATCTGGCAGACCTGCTGGTCGAAGATGGCCAGTACGACGCGGCAGAGGCCGCCTACCGGCGCGTGCTGGCGCGCCAGGCCGACAACCCCGATGCAGTGCGGGGCCTGGTGGGTGTGCTGGCGCAGAACAACAAGGCGGCCGAAGCCCTGGCGCTGGTCGAGAAGCTGTCGCCCTCGCAACAGGAAAAGGTGGGGGCCCTGGGGCGCCTGCGTGCCTCGCAGGCCCTGGGCCGGGCACGCGCCGCGACAGAGCGTGGCGACACCGCGGCCGCCCGTGCTGCGCTGGAAGATGCCCTGCTGAACGACCCGGCCAGCCCCTGGGTGCGGCTGGACCTCGCCCGCCTGTACCTGCGCATGGGGGCGGTGGCGGAGGCGCGGGGCGTGATGGACGGGCTGCTGCTGTCCAACCCCAACATGCCCGAAGCCCTGTATGCCAGCGCCTTGCTGGCCTCGGAGGCGGGTGACTGGCCTAGCGCACTGGCCTTGCTGGACCGCGTTCCAGAAAAGCACCGCACGCGTGACATCGCCGCGCTGCAAAAACGGGTGTGGGTGCATGTGCAGACTTCGGCGGCTTCGGCGCTGGCAGCGGAAGGCCGCCAGACGGAAGCCCTGGCCACCCTGGCCCAGGCCGAGTCCTTTGCCACGCAAGACCCCGAGCTGCTGGGCGCCCTGGCCCTGGCCTATGCGGATGCCGGCGATCCGCAGCGCGCGCTGGGCATGGTGCGCCAGGTGCTGGCCCGCACCCCCCGGCCCGATGTCGGCCTGCGCCTGCAGTACGCGGCTACCTTGCTCAAGACCCAGCAGGACGTGGAACTGGCGGGCATCCTGCGGCAGCTGCAGACGGCCCCCATGAATGACCGCGAGCGCAAGAGCTTCAGCGACATCCGCCGCGCCTACATCGTGCGCCAGGCCGACGGCCTGCGTGAGGCCGGTGATCTGGTCACGGCGTACGACACGCTCGTCCCCCTGCTGGCCGAACAGCCCGATGAGCCCTTGGCGATGGCGGCTCTGGCCCGCATGTATGCGGCCAACAACGACTACGCCCAGGCGCAGGCGCTGTATGCACGGCTGCTGGAAAAGTCTCCCAATGATGTGCCTCTGATCCTGCAGACCGCCGCCATGGCCACTGGCGCCAAGGACTACGGCTATGCGGAGTCGCTGTTGTCTGTGGCGCTCGCGCGCGCGCCCCGTGATCCCGAAGTGCTTACGGCCGCCGGGCGGCTGTACCGGGTGCAGGGCAAAAATTCGAAGGCCACTGAATTCTTCACGGCCGCCGTTGCCGCCGAGAACGCGCAGCGCGATGCCGTGCTGGCCGCCAGTGGTGTGGCGGCGGGGCCTGCACGCATGGGCAATCCGTTTGCCCAGCGCGCAGCGCTGCAGCAGCGTACCGGTGGCGGCCTCTCGGTGCCGGGCGTCGCTGCAGTGGCACGTTCCCCGGTGGGCTACACCCCCCAGCAGTACGCGCCCCAGCCGGTGGCGCGCAGCAACGCACCTGCAGGCCTTTACATACCGGACCCGGCGGGAGCGAGCCGCTTTGGCACGGCACCGCAGGCCTATGCGCAGGCCGCTCCCATGACGCCCGCCAGCTACTACCCCGAGGCGTCCAGCCCGGTGGCTGCAGCCGACACGGCGGCTTCGGCCAATGCGGCACGGCGCAACGCAGCGGCGCTGCCCTCCTCCGCCCCACGGTCGGCAATGGCCCCTGCGGCGACACCGGCCATGGCGACTGCCTATGTGCCGTCCGCACAGCCAATGCAACCGATGGGTGCGCAGCCAGCGGCCGCGGCGGGCTACTTCACCCCGGCCCAGGCTTACGGTGCTGGGTATGCGGGCGGTGCGCAGTCCTTGCCCCCACAGCGCGCAATGCCTGCCCCGGCAGCCCCTTCCGCCTGGGCCACGGCGGGCCTGGGCAACGTGCCCGACCCCACACGGCCTCGGACGGCCCGCGACGAACTGCGCGAAGTGCAGCAAAGCCAGATTTCTTCGTTCTCGGTGGGCGCGGTCGCGCGCGCTCGGCAGGGCGAGGCGGGCATGAGCCAGCTCTCGGAGATCGAAGCACCGGTGCAGTTGAAGATGAGCGTGGGTGATGGGCACCTGTTGCTGGGGGTCACCCCCACGGGCGCCAGCGCAGGTTCGCCCGGCTCGCCCTACGGCACCATCAGCCGTTTTGGCGGCGGCCCGGTCACAGCCCTCGCAATGCCCGAACGTGGCGCGGGCTCGCAGAGCGACAGCGGCATCGGGCTGAGCGTGGGCTATGAAAGCGGAGGCTTCCGGGCAGACATCGGTAGCACGCCGCTCGGGTTCGGACAGTCCGATGTGACGGCCGGTGTGAGATACCGCACCGCCATCACCGACGACCTGACTGTGGCCGTGGACCTCTCGCGCCGCCCGGTGACCGACAGTCTGCTGTCATTTGCCGGTGTCCGCGACGCCCGCACGGGCGACCGCTGGGGCGGTGTGTCTGCCTCTGGCGGGCGTGCCGACCTGACCTGGGACGACGGCGAACTGGGGATCTATGGCTACGGTTCCCTGCATGGCCTGACCGGCACCCGCGTGCGCAGCAATGCGCGGGCCGAGCTGGGTGGCGGGATGTACTGGCACGTGCACCGCACATCGAACGCCGACCTCACGGCCGGCCTGAGTTTCACGGGGCTGTCGTACCAGCGCAACCTGCGCTACTTCACGGTGGGCCACGGCGGCTACTTCAGCCCGCAGCAGTTTGTGTCCTTTGGCATTCCTGTCGAATGGGCCCAGCGCAATGGCCGCCTGTCCTACCAGCTCAAGGGCTCGGTGGGTGTGCAGTATTTCAAGGAAGATGCGGCACCGTATTTCCCCAACAGCCCTTCGCGGCAGGTGTCGGCCGTCCAGGCCGCCGCCGACGCGCTGGCCTTTGGCGAAACGGGTGCCACGGCCATCTACCCCGGCCAGTCCCGCACGGGCCTGGGCTACAACCTGGGCGCGGCCATGGAGTACCAGATGCATCCACAGGTGTTCGTGGGCGGGCACCTTGCGCTCAACAATGCGCGCAACTACCGCGAATTTGCGGGCGGCCTGTATGTGCGCTATGCCTTCCAGCCCTACAACGGCCTGCAGGCGTTCCCGGTGAACCCGTTGCGGTCACCGTATAGCTACTGAACCTTTCCAGGGCGCTCACCCGCTCTCTGCAAGTCACAAAAAGGCCCGTCGCACTTCCTGTGCGACGGGCCTTTTTTTGTTGGCAACCGCGTGTGGCGGAGGGCTGTCTGCATGCCTGACGGCACATGCGCGGGGCGAAGGCACTGAAAGCCAAGACCCGCGAGCCACTCACAGTGGTACCGCAGCAATTGCACCGGTTGGCACACCCCCGCATAGCGCGAGGGGTGCCCCCTGCCGTTACGGCGTGGCCTGCTTGGCGCCCACAAACACCGTGTGGGCACGCGTTCCCGCCACAGACAATCCGGCGGTCAGGATGCGCAGGCCGATCACCTTGCCATTCGCGTCAAATTGCGCCGATGCCGAGCCGGACTGCGGTGGGCCGGAGGACAGGCCGCAGGTGATGGGCGCGTTGGGGCTGTTGAGATAGCCAAACGCTTCGACGCGGTACAGGTTCAGGCCACTGCCCAGCTCGCCCAGGAGCTTGCCCGCCACTTCGCAGCCGCTGGTGGTCAGGCCGGTGATGGCGCCGTCGGCAAACACCGTCAGCGTCGTGGTGTCGCCCCCAAAACCTGTGCCTGCCATCTTGTAGGTGCCGATGATCAAGGCCGCGTTGGGCACCTTGCCCGAGGGCAGGGCGTACAGCGGGTCGGGCGTGACGCTGAAGCGGGTGGGGAAGCCGCCCGGTTGCGTGGGATAGCTGAAGCTGCCGCTGAACAGGCCAGCAGTGCTGGTGCCATTGCCGCTTTGCAGCGTGCCATCGATCAGCACGGACTCGTTGTACGCGCCCGTGTTGGCCAGCAGGCGGTTGAAGAACACCCCGTCGTTGGCTGTCACAAACCGGTTGTTCGTGGCGTTGTTCTCGTACCGGATGAGCCGGCCGTACAGCGCGTTGTGGTCCAGGCTGCTGTTGGTGTAGAAGAACAGGCCGCCGTCCGGCAGCACGCTGCCCCAGACGGTCGTATCGCCAATCACGCCTGCTGGCAGCGTGAACGAGCCCTGCCAGTTGCCTGCCACCGACAACGGCGTGGTGGAAGGCGGTACCGTGGTGCGGGGGTCGGCGATGCCGTTGAGGGTGAAGGTGTTGTTCGGGCCCGTCGCATTGCGCGTGAACACCCAGATGCCGTTCGGGACGCCCGCTGCGTCAAACCGCAGCACGGCGATGCCGGACTGCTGGGTGCCGCTGGCCTCGCAGGAGGTGGTATCGCCCGAGAGATTCAGTGTCATCGAGTACAGCGGGGAGTCTGCGGCGCGTGGTGTGGCCGAGCCGGTCACCAGGCAGCCACCGACGCGGCCCGAGAGCTGGCCCTGGGGGGTGACCGTGAGCACCCATCCGCCACCAAACAGGCCTGTGCCCCGGTACGTGCCCTCGACCAGGCTCGCGCGGGCTGGATGAAAATTGAGGCTGCTGTACGCGAGCTTGATCGGCACCACGGCGCCCGATGCGGCGGCTGTCTGCACCGGGTCGCTGTAGTTGCCGCTGATGCCGTCCGTGCGGCCGATCTTGCCGCTGTTCGATGCCGTGCCACGGAGGGTCAGGCCCGAGGCAAATTTGCCGTCCTGGACCGAGTAGTAGGTGACGCCGGTGGCCAGCACTGCGGTCACGTTGACATTCAGGCGTCCGTAAAACGCGTCAAAACCGGCCGCACCCGGGGCCTCGCGTGCCATGTAGAACTCGCCCCCGGTGCCCAGTGGGCCGGGATCGATGTAACCGACCACCTGCCGCTGCGCCACGCCGGTGCCCACCGTGCCCTCCCATACGCCGCCAGGGAATTGCTGCACGCCCGGGGCTGGGCCCACGTCTTCGCCGTCGGACGAGCCGCCGCCGCAACTGGCGAGCAGCGCCGCACAGGTCAAGGATAGCCAGAAGTATTTGCGCATGATGGACAGAAAGAGGAACAGTGGGTGATGGAGATTCTTCGAGAAGCCGCCGTGGCGCGCCAGGCGCTATCGATGGGCCAGCGAGCGCGCGCGGGCGCATGCTGGCTGTCTTGCTGTATCCAATTGTGCCAGCAGCGGGCGCCAGGGACGACAGGAAAATGGCATGCAAGTGTTGCGCTGCAGGCGGTGTGGCTGCAGCGCGCCCGCGCGAAATGCGGCCCCTGAGGGTGGCATGGCCGAGGCCACTCAGTGCACCAGGATGCATAAATCCTCATTTGCTATCAATTAAGTAGCATTTGCCGCATATCCATTAAGCGCTGGGGCCTATTTTTGATGGAATTTCAGCCCGTGGCATAGAAAAAGGGCCGGCCCCTTTGCAGGAACCGGCCCTTGTCACCGCGCTGGGCGTGGTGGACAGCGGCTCAGTCGTCGTTGGTCGCCAGGCTGATCAGGATTCGCAGCACGTACCAGAGCATCAGCGCGATCGAGGCAAACAGGTGCAGTGCAGCGCCCGCAGGACGGTCAGCGGGGTAGTCGTGGATGATGCGGGAGGTGTCGTACAGCACGCAGGCGCCGGCAAACAGCACCATGATCCCCGAGAACCAGATGCCCAGCTTGAAGCCGAAGATGGCGCCGGCAATGATGGTGCCCAGGGCCACCAGGCCACCCACCTTCAGGATGCCGCCCAGGAACGAGAAGTCGGTCTTGGTGGTGAATGCCGTCCAGGTGAGCGCGCCCACGAGCAGCAGCGTGATGAAGGCCGCAGCGCCAATGGCACCAGGGGCCACGATCTGTGCGATGCCGAACATCGGCGCGAAGATCAGGCCTTCTGCCAGCACGTACAGGCCCAGGCCCATCAGCTGTGTTTGCGGGTTTTCAGAGTTGTCGGCCATGTACGAGGCCAGCCAGCCCACCAGCATGAACGCGCCCATGACGCCCAGCCAGATGAATTTGTTGCCGCTGCCCAGCAGCATCTTGGCGGTGGTGCCCGAGAATCCGGACACCATCAAGACAGCGGACAGCACCACAAAGGCCAGCATGGCCGCGCCCAGGTGCTTATAGGTAGAGACGATGAAATCGCGCCGTTCAAACGGTGCGCCTTCCGGCGTCGAAGGGGTCAGGGCATTGGGGTTCATGGCACATTCCTCTATGGGTTCGTTGTGTAATCAGAGGAAAGGCGCGGCAGGCGCACTCCTCCCTCCCTCTCGGTGAAAAATCGTCAGGCGGCGCTGAGCTGCTGTTCCTGGTCCGCAGCGCGCAGCCTGCGGTTGGACCACACACCTGCAGCGCCGATCAGGGTCAGCAAGATCGCGAAGATCCAGGTGCCAGCTCCGCTGAAGGACTGGGCGGAGGACGCGGCCTCGGCCTGCAGGCGCTGCTTGGTCGCCTCATAGCTGATCACGGGCTTTCCATCGACCGCCACTTCGTACACCAGGTCGTTGTCGCTCTTGTCCACCAGCGCGGTGATTTTTTCGTCGATCAGGTTGCCCACCAGTTCCTGGGGCGTGCTGTAGTCGATGCGCAGCTTGCGCGCCTCGGCAACTGCGCCATCGGGCTTGACGCTGATTTCGTAGAACTTCTTGGTCGTGCGGCGCTTGCGCTTGACCGTGACCTCGGAGGCCTGGGTCACCGTGCCCGCCACGGTTTCCAGGCTTTCCCGCGCCGCATAGGCGTGGTCGCCATCGGCCTTCCAGCCGCTGTATACCGACAGGGCGATCAGGCCCGGCCCGGCCAGCAGCAGCAGCCAAGCGTAACCGGTGACAAAAATCAGAATCTTGCGAACGAAGCCTGGCATGGCTATCCCTCTCTTGTGTTGTTGAATGTTTTTGGTACAGGCCAGAAATTGCCGGCTGCGCTGGGTGCCAGGCGCCGACAAGGGCACGATGATCTTCGAGTTGGGCGCAACGGGTGTAAGAAAGTGTTGGTGCCGTTGCACCCGTGCCGCACTGGACAAACTGAGGGGGTGGCGGTGGCGCGGGTCGTTGTAAAAGCGCTGCGCGCGCGGTCGCCACGGCATCTTCAGGGCGCTGGCGCATAAAAAAAGGCCCGCAGCGTCTGCGCTGCGGGCCTGGTGTCTGAAGTGCAGTCGTTCGGTGTTTAGAACGGGATGTCGTCATCCATGTCGTCAAAACCCGAGGCTGCGCGGGGTGCCTGTGCCACGGGCGCGGGTGCTGGGCGCTGTGCAGGGGCCGCCATGGGGCGTGGCGGGGGCGCGGCGCGGCGGGGGGCCTGGTCGTAGCCGCCGCCCTGGTCACCACCACCGTAGCCGCCATCGTCATAACCGCCGCCTTGCTGGCCACCACCACCCTGGCCACCGCCCATGCCCTGGCGGCTGCCCAGCATCTGCATCTGGTCAGCGCGGATCTCGGTGCTGTACTTTTCCACGCCGCTCTGGTCGGTCCACTTGCGGGTGCGCAGGCTGCCTTCCACATACACCTGCGAGCCCTTGCGCAGGTACTGGCCTGCGATCTCGGCGAGGCGGCCGTTGAAGACCACGCGGTGCCACTCGGTGGCTTCCTTCATTTCGCCAGACTGCTTGTCTTTCCACTTGTCGGTGGTGGCAATCGTCACGTTGGCCACCTGGTCGCCACTGGGGAAAGTGCGCATTTCAGGGTCGCGGCCCAGGTTGCCGACGATGATGACTTTGTTTACGGATGCCATGGTGCTGTCTTTGCCTTAAAGGGGTAACGAAGCGCCGGATTTGGAGAGGGTTTCCGGGCGCCAAACGCGCCATTGTGCCGCAACCGGCCCGCAAGGGAAGCCCTGGCGGCGTGGCGCGGTTCGCCGCTCAGTGCCCGCCGCGCCCCACGGGCCGCAGGGGCCAGGTCAGCACCAGCCACAGCGCCGTGAGGACCGTGGTGACGGCAAACAAGCCCGGAGCGCCGGCCCATTTAACCAGGGCACCGCCCAGTGCGCCGCCCGCAAACAGGCCCAGCGACTGCAGCGTGTTGTAGCTCCCCAGCGCCGCGCCGCGCAGCTGTGCTGGCGCCATGCGCGAGACCAGGCTGGGCTGGCTGGCCTCCAGGGCGTTGAATCCGCAGAAAAACACAAACAGCAAAGGCCCCAGCACCCACAGTGTCGGCGTGTCGCCGCCGGCCGCCAGCAGGCCCAGGCCCGCCTGCACCAGCAGCACCAGCGCGATGGCACCAAGCAGCGCTGCGCGCAGCCTGCCCGCGCGCTCCAGCGCGAAGAGCCCGCCCATGGCCACAAACGACAGCACCACCGCGGGCAGGTAGACCTGCCAGTGGTGGTCCTTGGCGAGGCCTGCCTGCACCAGCATGGCCGGCACGGCCACCCACATCGACAGTTGCACGGTGTGCAGCACAAACACACCCAGGTTCAGGCGCAGCAAGTCGGGGTGGCCCCACACATCGGCCAGGCGGCCCCGGGGGGCGTTCTGGTGCCGCGCGGGTTCTGCGGGCACCCACCACACCACTACCGCCACACCCGCCAGCGCCAGTGCGCAAGTCAGGCCGAACAGGCCCGCCAGGCCGATGTGGGCGGCCAGCACGGGGGCGGCCACCAGCGCCACGGCAAACATCAGGCCAATGCTGCCGCCCACCAGCGCCATGGCCTTGGTGCGCACGGCGTCGCGGGTCTGGTCGGCCAGCAGGGCGGTCACGGCGGCCGATACGGCCCCGGCGCCCTGCAGCGCGCGGCCCACCAGCAGTCCCGTGAGCGAATCGGCCAGCGCGGCCAGCAGGCTGCCCGCCGCAAACACCAGCAGGCCCAGCACGATCACGCGCTTGCGCCCAAACCGGTCGGACGCCATGCCCAGCGGCAACTGCAGCACGGCTTGCGTCAGGCCGTAGATGCCCATGGCAAGCCCCACCAGCGCGGGGTCATCCCCACCGGGGTATTTGCGGGCCTCCAGCGCAAACACGGGCAGAACCAGGAACAGGCCCAGCATGCGCAGCGCAAAGATCAGCGCCAGGCTGAGGCTGGAGCGGCGCTCCAGCGGGGTCATGGCGTTGCCGGAAGGCGATGGCGACAGGGGCGGCGGGGCAGCGCCCGCAAGTGAAGAAGGAGATTCCGGCACGGTGGTGCCCTATGGGGCAGGTAAAGCAGGGATTTTCGCCCATTGCGCAAGCGCCGCGATCCGCGTGGGCATGCGCGGGGCCGTGCCACGCCCCGCAAGGCAGGGCTGATCGGCCCAAAGGCTCACAGCAAACCGCAGATCCGCTGCACGCATTCCTGGGGCGTGAGCTCGGCTGTGGGCAGTACCAGCTCGGCGGCCAGCGGTGGCTCGTAGGGCGAATCAATACCGGTGAACTGGCGCAGCTCGCCTGTGCGGGCCTTGCGGTACAGGCCCTTGGGGTCGCGCTCTTCGGCGAGTGCCAGGGGCACATCGACAAACACTTCCAGAAAATCCCCGGGGGCGAACAGTTCCCGGGCCGCCTGGCGTTCTGCGCGGAAGGGCGAAATGAAGGCCACCACCACGATCAAGCCCGCATCCACAAAAAGGCGGGCCACCTGCGCGACGCGCCGGATGTTCTCTGCCCGGTCCGCGTCCGAAAAGCCCAGATCCCGGTTCAGCCCCTGGCGGATGTTGTCCCCGTCCAGGATGTAGGTGCGTTTGCCCTGGCGATTCAGTTCCCGCTCCAGCGCATTGGCAATGGTCGATTTGCCCGCACCCGACAGACCGGTGAGCCAGACCACCCGGCCAGCGTGGCCGCCCAGCTTCTCGCGTTCCACGCGGGTCACGGTGAGTGCCTGAGCATGAACATGGGGTGTGTGGGGTGTTGTGGAGTCTTTCACTTTGGCGCTAGCAAATGGATATGGCGTGCCATGGTAACGGCATGGCGGTGCGCGCAGCACCGGGGATGGGTGCGGTGGGCAAGGTCGCGGGGCTTGACCTATCATGATCGGTTTCCCTGCTGTTTCCCCACTCCGTGACCGACTCCCATTCCCCCACCGATGCCCAAGCTGCTGACAGCAGCGGCCTTTACCTCGCCCGCGCCCTGCGTGAGCAGCGCATCAGCATCCGGGGGGCGCGCACGCACAACCTCAAGAACATCGACCTCGACATCCCGCGCAACCAGCTGGTGGTGATCACGGGGCTGTCGGGGTCGGGAAAGTCGAGCCTGGCGTTCGACACGCTCTATGCCGAAGGCCAGCGGCGCTATGTGGAGAGCCTGTCGGCCTATGCGCGGCAGTTCCTGGGGCGGCTGGACAAGCCCGATGTGGACCTGATCGAGGGCCTGTCGCCCGCCATCAGCATCGAGCAGAAGGCCACCAGCCACAACCCGCGCTCCACCGTGGGCACGGTGACCGAGATCCACGACTACCTGCGGCTGCTCTACGCCCGCGCCGGCACGCCCTACTGCCCCGACCACGGCCTGCCCCTGGCCGCGCAGACCGTGAGCCAGATGGTGGACGCCGTGCTGGCCCTGCCGGAAGACACCAAGCTCATGCTGCTGGCTCCCGTGGCACGCGAGAAAAAAGGCGAGTTCACCGAGCTGTTCGCGCAGATGCAGGCGCTGGGCTACGTCCGCTTTCGGGTGGACGGCCAGATCTACGAGCACGAGAACCTGCCCGCGCTCAAGAAAACCGAGAAGCACAACATCGACGTGGTGATCGACCGCATCAAGGTGCGGGCCGACCTGCAGCAGCGCCTGGCCGAGAGCATCGAGTCGGTGCTGCGCGTGGGTGGGCACGAGGGCAATGGCCGCGTGCTGGCGCTGGAGATGGACACGGGGCAAGAGCACCTGTTCAGCGGCAAATTCGCTTGCCCCGTCTGCAGCTACTCGCTGCCCGAGCTGGAGCCGCGCCTGTTCTCGTTCAACTCGCCCATGGGCGCGTGCCCCGCGTGTGACGGCATTGGCCAGCGCGATGTGTTCGACCCGGCGCGTGTGGTGGCCTTCCCCACGCTGAGCCTGGCCAGCGGCGCCATCAAGGGCTGGGACCGGCGCAACGGCTACTACTTTGCGATGCTCGAGAGCCTGGCCAAGCACTACGCGTTCAGCATCGAGGCGCCGTTTGAGTCGCTGCCCGCGCCGGTGCAGCACGCCGTCCTGCACGGCTCGGGCGAGGAAGAAATCGCCTTCAGCTACATCATGGACAGCGGTGCCTCCAAGGGCAAGGTGTATGCCAAAAAGCACCCGTTCGAAGGCATCATCCCCAACATGTCGCGGCGCTACCGCGAGACCGATTCGGTGGTGGTGCGCGAGGACCTCGCGCGCTTTCGCAGCACCCAGCCCTGCCCCGAATGCCACGGCACCCGCCTGCGCCGCGAAGCCCGCCATGTGCGCCTGGGCGAGGGCGAGCAGGCCCGCGCCATCTTTGAAGTGAGCCACGCCACGCTGAACACCGCCCATGCCTGGTTCAACGACTTGAGGCTCACCGGCGCCAAGGCAGAGATCGCCGACAAGGTGGTGCGCGAGATCGCCACGCGCCTGCAGTTCCTGAACGACGTGGGCCTGAGTTACCTGAGCCTGGACCGCAGCGCCGAGACCCTCTCCGGCGGCGAGGCGCAGCGCATCCGCCTGGCCTCGCAAATTGGATCGGGCCTGACGGGCGTGATGTATGTGCTGGACGAGCCCAGCATCGGCCTGCACCAGCGCGACAACGACCGCCTGATCGCCACGCTCAAACACCTGCGCGACATCGGCAACAGCGTGATCGTGGTGGAGCACGACGAAGACATGATGCGCGCCGCCGACCATGTGATCGACATGGGCCCCGGCGCGGGTGTGCACGGCGGGCGCGTGATGGCGCAGGGCACGTACGACGAAGTGCGCGGCAACACGCAGTCGCTCACGGGCCAGTACCTGTCGGGCGTGCGCTCGATTGCCGTGCCCCCGCGCCGCACGCCCTGGCTGCCGGTGCTCGAGCAGGCTGCACCCGTGGTGGAGGCCAAGGCCAAGTCGCGCTTTCCGCAGACCGAAGCCAGCAAACGCCGCGCCGAGCGCATGGCCGAGCACCACGCACGCCAGGGCGCCCTGCAGGCGCTGCGGGTGGCAGGCGCGACGGGCAACAACCTCAAGAACGTGACGGTGGACTTTCCGGTGGGGCTGCTCACCTGCGTGACGGGCGTGTCGGGCTCGGGCAAGAGCACGCTGGTCAACGACACGCTGTACGCCGCCGTGGCCCGCCAGCTGTACCGCGCGCACGAAGAGCCGGCCGCGCACGACGAGATCGTGGGCATCGAGTACTTCGACAAGGTCATCAACGTCGACCAGAGCCCCATCGGCCGCACGCCGCGCAGCAACCCGGCCACGTACACAGGGCTGTTCACTCCCATCCGAGAGCTCATGGCCGAGGTCAACACCGCCAAGGAGCGCGGCTACGGCCCCGGGCGCTTCAGCTTCAACGTGGCCGGAGGCCGCTGCGAGGCCTGCCAGGGCGACGGTGTGGTGAAGGTGGAGATGCACTTCCTGCCCGACGTGTACGTGCCCTGCGACATCTGCCACGGCCAGCGCTACAACCGCGAGACGCTGGAAGTGCTGTGGAAGGGCAAGAACATTGCCCAAATTTTGGAGCTGACGGTGGAAGACGCCGCCGCCTTCTTCAAGGATGTGCCCACTATCGCGCGCAAGCTGCAGACGCTGCTGGATGTGGGCCTGTCGTACATCCGCCTGGGCCAGGCGGCCACCACGCTGTCGGGCGGCGAGGCGCAGCGCGTGAAGCTGGCGCAGGAGCTGAGCAAGCGCGACACCGGCCGCACGCTCTACATCCTGGACGAGCCCACCACAGGCCTGCACTTTGCCGACATTGACCTGCTGCTCAAGGTGCTGCACCAGCTGCGCGACGCGGGCAACACCATCGTCATCATCGAGCACAACCTGGACGTGATCAAAACGGCCGATTGGCTCATCGACATGGGCCCCGAGGGCGGCGCGGGTGGCGGCACCGTGGTGGGGGTGGGCACGCCCGAGGAGCTGGCGGCCAACCCGGCCAGCCATACGGGGCGGTATCTGGCGCCCTACCTGCGGGCGAAATCTGAATGAAAATGGCTGCTAGCGCTTATCTATAAAGCGCTAAAAGCTATTAATTCAGTAGCAATTTGCCGCTGCATCACTGCAGGCGACGGGCCACCTCCGCATCCAGCGATCCCATGAAGGCCTCCACCGCCCGGGTGTAGTCGCTCTCCAGGCCCAATTGGGCGTTGATTTCGCCGTGGTCCAGGTCCTGTGGCAGCACCTCGGCGCGGCCGCCCTGGTTGCGCACGTGGCGGGCCATGGCATCGGATTGCTGACAAGGGTCGTCAGCCCGCTGGGCCGAGCACACCATTTGCATGGGCGGGGCGCCCACCGTCCACTGGTGGAAGGGCGACATGGCCACCCAATAAGCCGGGTCAGTGCCAAATGCGTCGTCGTACAGCGGCAAGTGCGGGGCGCGCATGCGCGCCGGCACGTTCGTCATGGCGCTGTCCAGCGAGACGGTGCCCAGCCACGGCCAGGCGCCTTCGCGCAGCGCCTGCGGGGCGCGCGCATTGAGCAGGGCCACCAGGTGGGCACCGGCCGAGTGGCCCATGAGGATGAAGCGGCTCGGGTCCCCGCCCCAGGTGCCAGCGCGCTGCTGCGCGGCCATGAGGGCGGCCTGCACATCGCGCTCCTGCACGGCCACGGGGGCGTCGGGCAGCATGCGGTAATTGATGGAGATGAGGATGAAGCCCTTGGGCACCCAGCGGTTCACCTTCTCCTGCACCACGCGGCCCATGGCCTTGTCGCCATGCCGCCAGCCGCCGCCGTGCACCATGAAGATGACCGGCGCGCGCACCGCGCTGGCCACCAGGCTGTTGGTGCCCGTCGTGGGGCTGGTGGGTACATACACGTCCATGCGCTGTGCCGGGTCGGTGCCGTAGGGCACATCGGCGATGCGCTGCACGCCTGCAGACAGGGCTGCTGGTGCTGCGGCTGCCTGTTTTTGCGCGATGAGAGCGCGCAGGCGGCCACCGTTGTGCGCGGTGGTTTGGGCCTGCGCACTGGCAGTGGCCAGCGTGAGCGCGGCGAGGGTGGTGAAGGTGAGGGTGCGGCGCAGGGACATGGCAAAGCTCCTGAGTTCAGAGGGTGGCAATCGATGGCTGGGTCTAGACGGTGTTAAGGCCGCGTCGGACAAGCCATGGCCGTGCCGCTCGCGTCGTAGCAGGTGGCGCTGCGGCTCAAGCCGCTGTCCTTGCTGTAGCTGCTCTGCGTCTGCACGCTGTTGCCGGTGGCCGCACTGGTGGCGGTGGTGCTGCGGGCCTGCTCCACGCTGCCGTCGGCATTGCGGCTCGCCCCGCCGCTGCTGTGCAGGCTGCCCTGGGCATTCTGGGCGGACACCGTGCCGCTGTGGCTGGCGCTGCCGTCAACACTGCGGGTGGTGCTGCCCTGGCGTGCGGCTACCCCGCCCTGCGCGCCCACGGTGGCGCCGCGGCGGGTCACGCTGCCGTTGCCCTGCCCATCGGTGGTGGCGGTGCGGCCGCGCAGCATCGCGCCGTTCGGGCCGCTGCGGGCCACGCCGGTGTGGGTGGTGGTACTGCCATCGGCGTTGTGTTCCACGCTCCGGCGGGTGCGGGCCTGCGCTTCGGTGGGGGCAGCCAGCGCCAGCACGGCGCTCAGCCCCAGGGTGGCGAGGGCGGGTAACACAAGCACACCCGCTGCCAGCGCGGGGCGGTGCAGCAGGTCGTTGTCAGCGGGGTGGGGCAGCAAAGGCATGGTGGTCAACTCCTTGGGGTTTGCCTTGGGGTGTGGCATGGCTGTACTGTGGGTCCCGGGTGTGAGCCATTGATGGCAAAAATCCGCCGATGTATGACAAACCATGACAAACGACTGCGGCTCCGTCATGCCTTGTCATGGCTGGGGGTGCATGGCCCGCCGTACCGTCCAAGTAGCGCCTACCATTGCCACCACGCCGCCTTCACTTGCCACGTTGCTCCCTGCCCATGACCGACCCCCTGGCCAAAATCCTGGTCGCTGATGACGAGCCCGACCTGCGTGCCCTGCTGCAGCGCTACCTCAGCGACCAGGGCTACACCGTGCGCACGGTCGATGGCGCGGGCCCGCTCGATGTGCTGCTGCAGCGCGAGCGGTTTGATGTGCTGGTGCTCGACGTGATGATGCCGGGCGAGGACGGCCTGGCCATCTGCCGCCGCCTGCGGGCGCAGGGCGAGACCATTCCCATCCTGATGCTCACCGCGCGCGGCGACCCGGTGGACCGCATCGTGGGCCTGGAGATGGGCGCTGACGACTACCTGCCCAAGCCCTTCAACCCGCGCGAGCTGCTGGCCCGCATCCAGGCCATGGTGCGGCGCCAGCGTGTGCTGGGCGCCCATACCGGGCCGCGCCAGACGGGTGGGCGCATTGCGTTTGGTGCCTTCACGCTGTGGCTGGACGAGCGCCGTCTGGAGCGCAACGATGGGAACGACGACCACGGTGCGCAGGACGTGCCCCTGACCACCGGCGAATTCGCGCTGCTGCAGGCGCTGGCGCAACAACCGCACCGGCCCCTGGGACGCGACCGGCTTATCGCGCTGGCCTATGGGCCCGACCACACCGCCACCGACCGCAGCATCGACGTGCAGGTGATGCGCCTGCGCAAGCTCATCGAGGCCGACCCGGCCCAGCCGCGCCACATCCGCACGGTGTGGGGCGTGGGCTATGTGTTCTTGCCCGATGGCTCTTCCCCCGGTGGGGGGCGCCAGCCATGACGGCCTCCGCAACCACCCGCCGCTGGGGGCTCTGGCCGCGCAGCCTGCTGGGGCGCAACCTGCTGCTGATGGCCGTGCTCATCGTGCTGGGGCAGCTGGTGGCGGCGGTGCTGGTGCGGCAGATGATCTTCAAGCCCCGCGTGGTGCAGGTGGCCGATGGCGTGGCGCGCAACGTGGCTGCGCTGCGGGCCGGGCTGCAGGCGCTGCCCCCGGCGCAGCGTGGGGCGTTTGTCGAGGCGTTCAACCGGCAGGCCGCGTTGGCCATACCGCCTGTGGCGCCGGAGAGCGCAGCGCGGCGTGCGCTGCTGTCGCCCATGGAGCGGCAATTTGTGTTGGCCGTGTCGCGCCGTCTTGGTGCGGACGGTGCGGCAACACAAAGCCCGCAGCCGCCGCAACCGTTATGGCGCCGCGACAGCACCGGCGTGTTGGCCCTGCGTGTGGTGCACCAGGGCGCGGATGGGCCGGAGAGTTATTGGCTGAACCTGCCCAGCGTGTTCCCCACGCGCGAGTTCACCGGCGCCTGGCTCATGGCCACGCTGGTCAGCATGCTGCTGGCGCTGCTCGGCGCATGGTGGCTGCAGCGGCACATCCACCGGCCGCTGGCCCAGGTGGTGGTGGCAGCGCGGCAGCTCGCGCGGGGCCAGACCCCCGCGGTGCTGCCCGAGGCTGGCCCCGAAGAAATCGCCACCGTGGGCCGCAGCTTCAACCAGATGGCACAGAGCCTGGCCGCCGCCGACCACGAGCGCGCGCTGATGCTGGCGGGCGTGTCGCACGACCTGCGGACGCCGCTGACCAAGCTGCGCCTGGGCGTGGAGATTGCCGGGGCGCAGGTCGATGCGCCGCTGGCGGCCAGCATGGCGCGCAGCATCGACGAGATGGACGGCATCGTGGGCCAGTTCCTGCAATTCGCACGCAGTGGTGAGGCAGAAGCGCCCATCGCTGCATCGCTCAACGACCTGGCCCAGACCGTGGTCGAAGCACAGGCCGACCATGGCCGTGCGCTGGTGCTGGAACTGGGTGCCTTGCCCGACGTGCCCGTACGCCCCCAGGCCCTGCGCCGCGCGCTGGACAACCTTGTGGAAAACGCCTGGCGACATGGCGCCGTCCCGGTGGTGCTGCGCACGGGCGGTGGTGCGCAGCAGGTGTGGATCGAAGTGGCCGACCACGGCATCGGCATGGACGCCAACGAGCTGGACCACATGCGCCAGCCTTTTGTGCGCGGCGGTGGTGCGGCGCGTGCGGGCGCCCCCGGGGCCGGGCTGGGGCTGGCGATTGCCGAGCGCGTGGCGCGTGCCCATGGGGGTGCGCTGGAGTTGCACAGCGCGCCCGGCCAGGGGCTGCGTGCGCGGCTGGTGTTGCCGCTGGCGGGGCCGGGCGGTGAGCCCGCGACGGCGTGAACGGATGCGCAACGGAGGAGCGAGCGGTTTGCCCGGCTCATCCGCCGCTCCGCGCGGCGCCGAGGCGCCACGGGGCGCGCAGAATTTGAATAAAAATGGCCGCTAGCGCTTGATGGGTAAGCGCCAATAGCTATTGAATTCGTAGCGAATTCGTGGGGCGTGGTGCCCTGTGCTGGCCCTGGCCTTCGTCCCCCAGCCGGAACACCGACACCACATGCACCAGGTCTTCGGCCTGGTTTTGCAGGCTGCTGGCGGCGGCGGCCATTTCCTCGACCAGGGCGGCGTTTTGCTGCGTGACCTGGTCCATCTGCGTCACGGCCTCGCCCACCTGGGCCACACCCAGCGATTGTTCGTGGCTGGCCGCGCTGATCTCGCCCACGATGTCGGTCACGCGGCGGATGGACGCCACCACCTCGGTCATGGTGCTGCCCGCGCGGTCCACCAGGGCCGTGCCTTGCTCCACGCGCTCCACGCTGGCGCTGATGAGGGCCTTGATCTCGCGCGCGGCCTCCGCACTGCGCCCGGCCAGGCTGCGCACCTCACTGGCCACCACGGCAAAACCCCGGCCTTGTTCGCCCGCGCGAGCGGCTTCCACGGCCGCGTTGAGCGCGAGGATGTTGGTCTGGAATGCGATGGAGTCGATCACGCCGATGATGTCCGAGATCTTCTGCGACGAGGCGTTGATGCCCTGCATGGTGTCCACCACCTGGGCCACCACCTCGCCGCCCTGCACGGCCACGGTGCTGGCGCTCGCGGCCAACTGGCTGGCCTGCTGGGCACTGTCGGCGTTCTGGCGCACGGTGGCGTTGAGCTGCTCCATCGAGGCGGCGGTTTCTTCGAGCGCGCTGGCCTGGCTTTCGGTGCGTGCCGACAGGTCGGTGTTGCCCTGGGCAATCTGCACGCTGGCCGTGGCCACATTTTCAGACCCGTTGCGCACCTGGCGCACCACCTGCGTGAGCTGGGTGCGCATCTGCATCAGGGCTTCCAGCAGCTGGCCAACTTCGTTGGTGCCGTGGGGCAGCACGCCGCCGCTCAGGTCACCCTGCGCCACGGCACGCGACAGCGCCACGGCCTGCGTCAGCGGCCCGGTCATCGAGCGCACAAACACCAGCGCCATGCCGCTGGTGGTCGACAGCGTGACCACCAGGGCCAGCGCCACCCACAGCAGCCCCCGCTGCAGGTCGGACACCCGGGCCTGCAGGGCCTGGTCCAGGCTGGCCATGGACAGGTTGTTGAGTGCGTTCAGCGCTTCGATGGTGCGGGTGAACGCGTCGAAATAGTCCTTGGAGGGCAGCTGGAGTTCGCTGGCGTTGATCACGTCGCGCTCGGCCATCTGCAGCGATTGCTGGATCTGGCCCTGCACCGCCCGTGCGCTGCTGCCCAGGGCGCGCTGCAGATCGGGGTTGCCCTGCAGGGCGCGGTCCAGCCCGCGGAAGGTGTCGGCCTGCAGCTCGGCCACACGCTGCTGCAGCACCAGCAGCTGGCCCTTGCCCTGGGGCGTCAGCTCGTGCTTGCCCAGTGCGCTGGCGCCTTGGGCGCGCAGCATGCCCAGCTTTTCGCCCAGCATGGGCGCCTGCACCAGCGAGGCCTGGATCAGCGCGTGGGTGTCGGCGTCAGGGTCGATCTGCAGGCCATAGGCATGCAGCAAGGATTCGTTGAGCTGCAGCAGCGACGCGATGAGCTGCGTGTGCTGCGCCGTGCTCTGGGCCTGCTCGATGCTGCGTGCGGCCACGGCCTGCTCCAGCGTGCGCCAGGTCTGCTGGGCCTGGGTCCAGGTGGCCATCTGGGGGGCGGGCACCTTGGCGGCCGCAAAGCGGGTGGTGACATCGTCCAGGGCCGTGTTGACGGCATCGCGCGCGGCGGGGCGGCGCGCTGCCAGGGTTTCGTCGCCACCGAGCATGCCCACCGACAGGCCCCGGTGCACCTGCATCTGCTGCACCAGCCGGGTCAGCGCCTGTGCGGGGACCACGCCCTGCGCCTCGTGGTGCGCGTGGCCAATGGCGTGCAGCGAATCGCGCACCGTCAGGTAGGTGGGCAGCGCGCTCATCATGAGCCCGAGGGTTCCCAGGATGAGGAATTTTTCGAGCAGGTTTAACCGGTGCAGAAGTGACATGGCAGTAGGCGCACGGTCAATGTGTGCGCAAAAAGATAGACCTCAGGGGCGGGGTGTCGGCACCCGCCGACTGGGATGCGGCCCTCCATCAGACCGCGCGGAATGTAACGCAATGTAGGGGTCTGTCTTCAGTAGGGTTTTGACTCAGGTCAATTTTTTGCAGCACCGCGTGTGTGCCCGCTGGGCGTCCCGCACCGCCCCTCGGTCGGCTCGGGCAGCGCCGCGGCAAATGGTGCGCTGGAGAATAATGAACCCATCCCGTCCTTTGGAGCACCCCGCATGCAATCGATCACCCTGCGTTTCCTGGCGTCTCAAAGCACCCTGCCGCAGGCTGGCCGCGTGCCCGGCGGCACCGTGCTGCGCTGGGTGGACGAAGCGGGCTTTGCCTGCGCGAGTGCCTGGGCCCAGGGGCCGTGTATCACCGAGTTTGTCGGTGGCGCGAATTTCACGCGCCCCATCCGGCCGGGGGACCTGGTGGAGGTGCATGCCCGCCTGGCCTTTACCACCGACACCTCGATGCACCTGGCGGTGGAGGTGCGCAGCGGCAGCGTCCACAGCGCACAGCAGCAAGAGGTGCTGCACTGCGTGGCGGTCTACACGGCGGTGGACGCCGACGAGCAGCCCCGCACCATTGACAAATGGAGCCCCGAAACCCCGGGTGACATGGCCCTGGCGCAGCGGGTGAAGGCGCATGTGGACGCCGCGCGGGCGGCGCAATGAGGGCGCGCAGGCGGAGTTAAAACACTGCGGTTGTCCCCAGGCCTTCACAACGCAGGGCAAGCCCCTGCCGCTGGAGAGCCGCTGGTGTGGGCACGGCAGTGCCTCACCTTGCGGCCGGGCCAGGGTCCTTGCCAGCCACGATACGCCCCCGCTGCCATGCCTGCGTGCGGTCGCGCGCATCCACGTCCACGTCCGCAGTCGCAGTCGCATTGGACAGCACGGTGAAACTGGCCGCATCCGCCCGCGCCAGCGGCTCGCCCTGGTACCAAACCCGCCGCGCATCGGCCGCGTAGCCACGCCCCAGGGCGCGCAGCGTGGCCAGGTCAGCGCCGCGCAGGAGACGCAACACGGGGTGCGGCCCCCGGTCGGGCTGATTGACCTCGATGTGGCCGTGCCAGGCGTGGGTGCGGTCGCGTGCGTAGCCGGGGTCGTCTTCGTCCATCAGCGCAAAGCTTGGGCCGTGGCTGGCGGGAATCTCGGCATGCTCGAAGTAGCCGCGCTGCGCATCGCGCGCAAAGCGGGGGCTGAGCGGCTCGAAGCTGGCCGCATCGCGCACGGCGAAAGGCTGGCCCCGGTCGTAGGCGCGATGCCGGTCGTGGGCATGGCCGTGGGCCAGCACGCGGTAGCTGGCCGCATCGGCGCCGGGGATGGTGGTGGTGCGCAGGTGCTGGTAGGCCCAATACTCCTGCGCCTTGCGGTAGGTTTTGCAGTAGTAGACCGCACGGCTGTCGCGTGCCTCGTGTTCCGACAGGGCTTCGAACGTGGCGCCCTCGCTGCCCTCCACTGCGCTGCCCCGGCAGTAGCCTTGCTGCGCGTCGCGCCCAAAGTGTGGCGAGAGCGGCTGGAACGTTGTGGGGTCGCCCGGGGTGAAGGCCGCGCCGCCGTAGGTCCAGCCCCCCGCCCAGCCTCGCTGGTAACCCGCGCCACCGTCGCAGCCGCACAGTGCGGCCAGCGCCCCGAGCGCCAGCGCACACACGCGGGCGAACCCGGTGGGGGCCTGCTGAAGCGTGCCATTCTCGTTCTGCATGGGAGGCGCAACGGCGCGCGGTGGGCTTACTGCACCGGAACGACCCGCACCGCTGCGGTGTACGGCTCCACGCGCAGGCTGTCGTGCGCCAGCACGCTGATCTTGGCGCGGGGCGCCATCTCCAGCGCGCCGTCGGCCCCTTTGCGCGGTGCGTATTGCCAGAGGGTGAGCGCGCCCTTGGCGGCCAGGGCCTGGCCGATGGCGGCGGCCTCGGGGCGCAGGGCACCGGCCTCGTCCGGCGGCACGGCGACGATGACCTCGTCGCGCACGGTGACGATCTTGAACAGCAAGGGGGTTGAGGCTTGGGCCATGGCAGTGACTGCAGAAGTGGCCAGTGCGACCGCCACCCAGGCGGCGGCGCTGGCGCGAAGACGGGGCGTTGTGCGGGGCATGGTGGTGCTCATGCGGTTCATTGTGCTAGTTCGGCGGCGTGGCACCCGCTTGCATGGTGCGTGCCACGTGGGAATACATCGCGGTCCAGGCTTCTCGGGTCGCGGGGGTGAAGGTACCGCCCAGCGCATCGGACAGCGTCTCCAGCAGGGCTGCGCCCACCGTGTCGTAGTGCGCGGCCTGCACGCCATAGCCCGTGTGGCGCTGGCCCAGCGAACGCAGCGCGGGGTCTAGCCGCTCGGGATGGTCGAGCAGCCGCACGGCGTTGCCGATCATGTCCAGCAGCTTGCGTGCCTGCATGTGCATGTCGGACGACTCGAACAACCCCTGGATGGCGGGGTCGCGTGCGAACAGCTTGGCATAGAACAGCACGCCTGCCTGCGCGGCGACGGGCGCAACCTGCGCAAAGCTCTGGCGCACCAGATGGATTTGTTCGGGGGACACGGGGAAACTCCTGAAGGAAAAAGAACGCGGGTTGTTGTCCTGCACGACACGGGACACAAGCCGTTGCCCGCAGCGACGAATGAATCAGAAAGAAAAATCAAGCCTCGCGGCGCTGGCGCAGGCCCAGTGCGGCCAATAGCCCGGCCAGCAGCACCAGGCCCCATTCGCCGAGCGTGGGCACTGCCGTGGGCGCCGCGGGCGGCGTGGCGGCAAGCGTCCAGACGCCGCCCGTGTTGGTGTCGTGCCAACTGGAGTACACGTCGCCCACATAGGTCGTGCCACACATGATGGCGCCTTGCGTTGTGGACACGGGCACGGTCTGGCACTCCGCGTTGTGGCTACCGCCAAGATGGATGTTCATCTGGTCGAGATGATCGCCCACTGCGTGAGGGGCAGATGCTTGCCAGCGCTGAACGATCACGCCGAACTCAAGGATTCCTCCGGTGGTGGTGGCCATGACGCTCACCAGCGTCACCTGCGGGTCGCTGCTGGAGTAGGTGGTCAATCCGTCGGAGAACGAGAACGAAGTGACCTGCGCTGTGATGTCGGTGAAATTGAGATTGCCTGGCAGAGGCGCCGCTGTGGTGAACGAGCCTGCCTGCGCCATGGCAGTGGTGTAGGTACCGCAGTTGCCAAAGCCTGGAATGCAGTTGGTGTAGTTGTGCAGATTGGTGGCGCTGTAGGGCGGGCCTGCATAGGTATAGGTGGCCGCCCAGGCGCTGGCCTGGACGAAAAGCGCGGCCAGCAGGAGAAGAGTTTTTTTCATTGTGTTGGAGTTTTTGTATAAAAAAGTCTTAAAGCAACGTGTACCAAGCGCGGGCAGCTATCTTTTGAGGAGTAACTCTCGCCGCCCGCGCAAGGCGATGCCGAGCAGGCCGGCGGCCGTCAGCAACAAGGCAAAAGGGTTGTCCACCGGCACGGCCTGTACAGCGCCCGCAGGCAACGCGCCTACGTTTGCCCAACTGGTGTTGCCGTCGATGCTGCCGAACCCCTCCCAGGCGGTGCATCGGTCTTCGACATCGACCGCCAGGCATATCACGTTGTGGTACGCGCCGGAGTTGGTGTTGACCGCGTCCAGCCGCATGTTGGCGCCGCCGTGCGGGCCGGGGGCCTGCCAGCGCATGACGATCATCGACAGCGCCGTCAATTGGCCTGTGGCATCGGTGGAGGCCCTTACCTGGTACCCCGTCACCTGCGGGTCACCCAGGGTATAGGTGGTAACCCCGTCGAACACCGTGTACGCAAGGATGTTGCCGCCCGGAAGAAGAACATCGCTATTGACCAAGTTGGGCGCCAGCGGCACGGCCGTGGTGAAGGTGGCCGTCGGGGCCATGGCAGCGGTGAAGTTGGCGCAGCTGCCTCCGCCGCAGGGCGCCGTGTAGTTGTGCAGGCTGGCGGGGGCGTAGCCGTTGTTGGTGTAGCTGTAGGTGGCGGCCCAGACACCTGCGTGGGCAAAGGTGGCCAGGGCCAGGAGGGCAAGGTGTTTTCGCATGGGGCGGTGAGTGGATGTGTTGGGAAAAATGGCAGAAAAACCGCCCCCGCGCTTGTCCATCAAGCACAAAAAGCTATGTTTTTAGGAGCAATTTAGCGTCTGCCGTCCAGTCTATGGATTCCCCCGGCGCGGCGCCCCACCCCTGAGGGTGGGATGGCGGGGGGCTGGTTTTGCGCGCTGGCGCAACTGTTCGCTGGCTTGCTACCTCGGGGGATGCTGAGTACAGGAAGATTTGTGGCTGCACCCATCCCTAGGGGTGGGGCGCTGGGGGACTGGGCTTCCTAAACTGATTCGAGTGAAACAGTCGGATTCAAGAGCCATGAAAACTCCCCAAATAGCCAGCAGATGGATGCAAAAGGCGAAACGTGCTGCCGCTGGCATCGCTGCAGCCGCCGCTTTCTGCGCAATAGCGTTGCCAGCGCAAGCGGCCAATATCTATGGCCCGCCCGATTTGCAGGCCAATAGCGCCAGCAATGCCCCCAACGTTTCGACTGCCGCAGTGAGCGCGGACTTCAACAACGATGGCTACCCCGACCTAGCGGTTCTCAACAGCGAAACCGACCAGCTTCTCATTTACCTAGGCACCCCCATTGGCGGCCTGGCGTTGAAGCATGATTTCAATAATCTGGTGTTCGGTCTGCAAAAAGCCAACGGTATCTCCGCTGGCGACATCGATGGAGATGGCAAGATTGATTTGGTGATTACCGACAATCTGGGCGTATCCGTATTGAAGGGCTCAGGCAACAGCAATGGGGACTTCAGCGCTTTTGTTCCGCAGCGGCCAGGGCTTGCGGATGCGAGTGATTATGGTGCTTCAAACCCCATGCTCGCCGACTTGAACCATGACGGAAGATTGGACATCGTTGTCGCTGTGTACGATCCCGGAAATTTCGGTGGAACCTCTTATTTTGAGGTTTTGCAGAATATCGGTTTCGGTAATTTCCTTCTGGTGGGGCAGCACGAGGTGACCTACAGCGGACTGTCCATGAATAAATCTGTGCGAGAAGCACAGGTGGCCGATATTGACGGGGATGGGGAGCCCGACCTGGTTTTTTCAGACGCCGTCAGCGGGGGAACGGTTTCATGGCTGAAAGGGGCGGGCAACGGATCGTTTGCGCCCCAAGCGCAGATTCTTGGCGCGGGAGGTAGTGTCGGCAATATTGGCGATATTGAAGTCGCTGATATCGATGGAGATGGCAAACTCGATTTGCTCATGCAGAACATTTACGGCCAGGGGGTGTGGCTGGCCAAAGGCGTTGGCAACGGCATATTCTTGCCTTCCACCAAGCTTTTCACCACGGGGGTTTCCAACGGTGGTGGCCGTGACATGGGGCGAGTCATCGTGGCCGATGTGAATGGTGACGGCCGGCTGGACGTAATCTCGGATGGTTATGTGGGGTTGCAGCAAGCCAACCACAGCTTTGTATTGAATGAGCATATTGGCTATTCGGTCACGCGCATGCTCGCTGCCATTGATCTCAACCGCGATGGCCGCGCCGATCTCGTGACCTCAGGCCCGGGGGCCGGGAAAATTGCTGTTTTCGAGACCATTGCCCTCGCTGCTTCGTCCATCGCGACGACCGGCACGCCGCAGAGCACGGTGTTCAACACCCCTTTTGCGCAACCCCTGTCGATCAAGGTGCTCGACAGCAATGGCGTGGGCGTGCCGGGCTTGGCGGTGAGTATTACCCCGGTGAACCCCGGCCCCAGCCTGCCCATCGCGTCCACTGGCTCGGGCACCACCAATGCGCAAGGTGTCTTTAGCTATACCCCGGTTGCCAATGGCGTGATGGGTTGTTATCAGATGAAGGGATTCATCACCAGCCTGGGCAATGTGCCACTCTTCAATTTGTGCAATACCAACACGGACAGTCTGGCGGTCACGGCAGGCAACAACCAGATCACCCTGGTCAACACGGCCTTTGGCACACCGCTGCAAGTGCGGGTGACCGATGCGTCGAACAATCCGAAGGCCGGTGTCACGGTAACGTTCGGCGGCCCCAGCGTACCGTCGCGCGTGGTGCTGTCGTCGTCCACCGCAGTGACGGATGCGAACGGGTTCGCGGCGGTCTCGGCCACCGCCACGGGCAAGTCTGGCGCCTACAGTGTCAGTGCCACGGCGCCTGGCACCACCGGCGTCTCGATCAAGCTGTCGAACTCCGCGCCGGCCGGCGCCGCCGCCGCCATTGCCTTTGACGTGTCCACGCCGCAATGGACGTACGTCACCAAGCCGTTCTCGGCACCTGTCACGGCGCACGTGCAGGACTTTTTTGGCAACCCGGTGCAAGGCGCAACGGTTGTTTTTGCCATCACGACCGATCCGGTATCGGGTGCCACGGCGAGCTTCTCCACACTGACGGCGGTGACCAATGCTGCGGGCAACGCACAGGTGAGCGGGACGGCCAACGGGTTTGTCGGCACCTACTCGGTGAAGGCCAGCGTGCAAGGCAGTTCGTTGGTCAGCCCCCAAAACCGCGTGCTGAGAAACGTGGCGGATCTGCCCAAGTTCATGACCACGGTGAGCGGTACCCCCCAAAGCACGCCGATCAATACCACCTTTGCCCAGAAACTGCGCGTGAAAGTCACTGGCTGGGACGGCAGCAGCACGCCGCAAGTGCGTGTCTATTTCACGACCGCTGGCGGGGTGGTGCTGTCTGCCGAAAGCGCGCTGGCCGATGCCAATGGTTTCGCGGAAGTCACGGCCACCGCTAGCGCCGCGGTGGGCTTGCACCAGGTCAGCGCCGTGGTGTACGACACCGTGCTGGAGCAACCTGTCACGCAGACGTTTGACTTGACGAACACCGCGGGAGCCATCCCGCCTGGCGGGGGCGGCGACCCTGTGTCGGTGCCCATGAACAGTCCGCTGGCACTGATGGGCCTGTCGTTGGCCATGCTGGCCTTCGTCCGGCGCCGCATGCGGCGATAACCCGTCCAGGGGGCCACCACTGAGGGCCGCAGGCGTCCACAGTGGTGTCCGCCTTGCTGTTCTTCAACGTGCGCAGGCGCTCGCGCCAGTGTGGGTGCCGGTGGCCAGGGCGAGGAGTGCGAGAAGTTTGTTCACGGCGTGTCTGGGCGGGTGCCTGCGATTCACACCGTTGAAATTTCCATCGTCCTTGCGTTACGCTGCTGCCAGGTGCTGCATGGATGCGCGCACCTGCCACGCCCTACCTCCATGTCTCTTTCTCGCACGCAGCAGCACGCCCTCGCCCGCCTGCAGCACATGGCCTGCCTGGATTTCACCGGCCCCCAGCTCATCGAGCTCGTGCTGCACGAACTGCACCAGCTGATCGGCTTCGATACGGGCGTGTACTTTCACCCCGATGCCGACGGAGTGCTGGATGCGTACATCGAGCCGTCGCCCGCGCGCGAGTGGATGCACCGCTATTTCGATCCCCAAATGATGGTGCAAGAGCTCAAGCTGGTGCGCTACAGCCTGCACGACTTCGCCGCCGCCGTGCGCCATGAGCATGGGGTGCTGGCGATGGAGCAGATCCTCCAAGTCTCCCGCCATGAATTCATTCGCAGCGATTTCTACAACGAGCTGGCGCGGCCTTCGGAGTGGCAGGATTTTCTGAGCCTGGTGCTGCGCACGCCGCAGGGTCGCGGCTTGGGCTCGCTCAAGCTGTGCCGCAAGCCCGGCGCGCCGCGCTTTGTGTCCGGGGAGATCGCCCTGCTGGAACAGCTCGCACCGTGGCTGGCGCGTGCGTTGCAGCCCGGTGAGATGGATGCGCAGGGCAGTGTGGTGCAAGACAGCGCCATGCTGGTCGCCACGGCGGAGGGCAGGCTACTGTGGACGTCGCCCCAGGCGGATCGGCTGATGGCGTTGGCCTTTGGCCTGCGCTGGTACCGCCGCAGTGAGCTGCCGCCTGCGCTGCGCTTTTTATTGGAACGCATGCGATCGGTGGGGGAGGGCAACACGGACTGGGGCCAGGCGCCCGAGCTGCCGCAACTGGACCTGAACAATGCCAGCGGTTGGTTTTCTCTGCGCGCCACGCAGATGGCCGCTGCGGCGGGATCCGGGGAAGGTGGCAGCCACAACGACCGGGTGGTGGGCATCCACATCACACAGCGTGTGGCGCGTGTAGCGCACCTTCTGCCCACGCTGCGCGCGCTGGGCTTGCCGCAGCGCCAGCATGAGCTGGCCTACTGGCTGGTGCGTGGCGTACCCGAGGACCAGATCGCCAAGCGCATGGGCATCAGCGCCAACACGGCCACCTACCACCGGCGACAGATCTATACGCGGCTGGGCGTGCAGAGCCGCAAGGAGCTGCAGGCGTATTTGCAGACGTAGCAGCGACAAAACCCCTCGTCATTTGGCAAGGGCTTGCCGCTTGCTACAGTGGCCGCCGCCGGGCAAAGCGCACTACCGTCACGCCCGCGCGGGCCTGCCGCACCGAGGGCATCACGAGCACGCAGTTGTCATAGGGCGTGGCCACGGGCACACCATCGTTGTCTCCGATCACCGTGCCGGCCTTCTCGAAGACCTCCAGCCCGGTGTATGGCGCCACGAAGCGGAAGGCGCTGCTGGTGGCGACCACGGGGCCGGTCACTTCCAGCGCCCACTGGCGGGGCGCATCGGGCAGGCACCAGTCGGGCAACTGCTGCGCCAAGGCCTCGGCGCTGAGCACGCCGGACTGCGCGAGGAAACGCACACACTGGTCCTGCGCCACCGCGCGGCTTGCGGGGTCACCGTGGAAGCCGCATTCGATGAGCAGGGAGCGGGTGTCCCCACCCTCGGCGTCCAGCCAACCGAAGCGGCCGTAGTCGCGCATGCGAACGCCGTCCTTGTGGCCTGCGTCCACCACGACGTGTTCGGGCGAGCGCATGGCACGCGCCAGCTCCAGGTTGCGCGGCTGAGTGCCGGTGAGCAGCAGCGGTGCCGAGGGCTCGTGCATGGAGTGGATGTCGAGCAGCCAGTCTGCGCGGGCCACAAAAGGGCGCAACGCGGCGGCCCGGCGGCGCTCAGCCGTGTCGGCCGCGTCGATGCGCTCGTCCAGCCACTGGCGGTTGAGGTCTTCGTCGGTGAAGCGCGAGGCGTCGTGGCTGCTGGCGTCGAAGCGGTCAAACGCTTCAAGGTTGCAGAACGCGAGGGTGAGCGTGCCCTGCTGCGGGCGCACGCCGGCCTCCAGCAGGCCTTTGAGCGCCCAGGCGCCGCACAGCTCGTTGCCGTGCACCAGCGCGCTGATCATCGCGTGGCGCCCGGGCCGGCCCGAGTCGAAGTGCCACACGCCTTCGGTGCCGGTGTTGCCGGCACGCCAGGCGCTGATGTCGGGCGCAGGCAGTTTGAAGGTGAGCGGTGGCACCATGCTGCGGTGAAGGTCGTCGTTGCGGTTCATTCTTCGATCTTGGCGAATTCGACGATCTTCTTGTACTTGGCCACTTCGGCAGCCAGGTACTGGTCGATGTTCACGTTGGTGGCCGCGACGGTGGAGCCGGTGGCTTCCATCTTCTTGCGGACGTCGGGCGACTGCAGGCTGTCGTTCAGGGCCTTCTTCACCTTGTCGAACACCGGCTTGGGCAGATTCGCAGGCGCCATGAGGGCAAACCACACGCCGATGTCCACGTTCTTGTACTGCGCGGTTTCGGCCAGGGCGGGGATGTCAGGGGTGGCGGCCGAGCGTTTGGCTTCGGTGGTGCCCAGGGCGATCACCTTGCCGCTCTTGATGTGCGGCAGGCCGCTGGAGAGCACGAACACGCCGTATTCCAGGTTGTTGCCCATGAGGTCGTTGGTCAGCGGCGCTACGCCGCGGTAGGGGATGTGGGTCATGAACAGCTTGCCCTGTTCCTTGACCATCTCGCCCGCGAGATGCAGCGAGGTGCCCACGCCCGAGCTGCCATAGCTGAACTTGCCGGGGTTCTTGGAGACCTTCTGCGTGAACTCGGCAAGGTTCTTCACGCCCGCGCCGGTGGACGCCACCAGCACCAGCGGCTGCGAGGCGATCAGGCCGATGGCGGTGAAGTCCTTCACGTCGTACTTCACCTTCTTGGTCACCAGCTTGTTGATGGCGATCTCGTTGCTGGCACCCACGAGCAGGGTGTAGCCGTCCGGCGCGCTGCTGGCCACCTTCTGCGCGCCGATGGCGCCACCGGCGCCGCCGATGTTCTCGATCACCACCGGTACGCCCAGTTTGTTGCCCAGCTCGGTCGCCACGGTGCGCGCGGTCAGGTCGGTGCTGCCGCCCGGGGGGTAGCCCACAACGATGGTGATGGGCTTGGAGGGATAGGCGGCATCTTGCGCCATGGCCGCAGGGGCAACCAGGGCGGCCAGACCGCACAACAGGGCGGCGCGGCGTGGCAAGGGGTGGGTGGTTCGCATGGGGGCTCCGGGTGGGGGTTCTTGTGGTGGAACCATTGTGAAAAGGCGGGCCGGTGTCTGTGGTGCTGAACTGGCACCAGTTTGTGCCAAAGTGGTTCGTCCCCTTCGGGCAAACCCGGGGTGTCAGCGCTGGGCCAGGGCTTTCCACAGTGCCTCGGCCAGCGGGCCCAGGCGGCGCTTGGGGCGGTACAGGCGTACGTCAAAACGCACTTCCATGCGCGCATCACCCGCCGGCGCGAGGCGCTTGGCCAGGCAGTCCGCATGCACCATGGACCAGGGCAACCAGGCCACGCCCAGGCCCTTTTGCACGTATTCGTAGTGTGCGTCTGCCGAATCGCACTCCACCACGCGCTGAAGCCGGGGCGCATTCGGGTTGTGTGCCAGATGGTCTTCCACCAGCCGCCCCAGAGCGAGCTGGGGCGCATAGGCCAGGTAAGGCACCGGCAGGTGGTCCTGCCCGAAGCGGTGCAGCGCCTGACCCTGTGCCGTCGCCCGCGAGATGGGCACCAGCCGGTCGGACGCCACGGTTACATGCATGAACTGGCGCGCATCCAGCCGCACCGCCAGTGCCGGGTGGTGGTAGACCAGCGAGAAGTCGGCCTCATTGCGTTCCAGCAGTGCGACGGTGTCGGCCAGTGCCCGGGTGCGGATGCACAGTTCGCCGCCCTGCAAAATGGGCTGCAGGCGCACCAGCCAGTCGGCCACCACGGTGCGTGCCAGCGTGCGGCCGGTGGCGAGCGTCACCGTGCGGGCCTGCCGGCCGGCCAGGCTTTGCAGCTCCTCGTGCGACTGCGCCAAATTGCGCGCCAGCTGTCCCGCCGTCTCCAGAAAGCTCAGTCCTGCGGGTGTGAGGGTGACCGGGCCACCGGCGCGTTCGACCAGCGGCGTGCCTGCCCAGGCTTCCAGCGCGCGGATGCGGCGGCCGAAGGCCGGGTGCGTGACATGCCGCAGTTCGGCGGCGCGGGTGAAGCTGCGCTCCTGCGCCAACACGATGAAATCTTCTAGCCACTTGAGCTGCATGGTGGCGATCCAGGTGCCGCAGCGTTGGGGGCTGAAGGTGCCGTCGGCGAGGGTCAGCGCACGCGGGCTGCTTCGAGCACGGCGCGGGTGCGCTGCGCCTCGGTGCGCGCTGCCGTAGCAAAGTCGTCGCCCTTCGAGGCGTAAAGGATGGAGCGCGAGGAGTTCACGATGATCGGACCGCCATCGCGCAGCCCGGCGCGCACGGTGGCTGCGGCGTCGCCGCCCTGAGCGCCCACACCCGGGATCAGCAGCGGCAGCGTGGGCGCAATGGCGCGCACGCGCTCGATTTCCTGCGGGTAGGTGGCGCCCACCACCAGGCCGAGCTGGCCGTTTTTGTTCCAGGGCCCTTGCGCCAGGCGTGCCACGTGTTCGTACATCAGCGGCTGGCCTTCGACGCTGGCCAGGCGCTGGGTCTGCAGGTCGTCGCCGCCCGGGTTGGAGGTGCGGCACAGCAGGAAGGCGCCCTTACCGTGGTAGGCCAGGTAGGGCTCGATGGAGTCGAAGCCCATGAACGGCGACAGCGTGACGGCATCGGCACCGTAGCGCTCGAAGGCCTCCTTGGCGTACTGCTCGGCCGTGGAGCCGATGTCGCCGCGCTTGGCGTCCAGGATCACCGGTACGTGTGGCGCATTGGCACGTATGTGCTGCATCAGGCGCTCGAGCTGGTCTTCGGCGCTGTGCGCGGCGAAGTAGGCGATCTGGGGCTTGAAGGCACACACCAGGTCGGCCGTGGCGTCCACGATGGCGGCGCAAAAGTCATAGATCTTGTGCGGGTCGCCCTGCATCCCGGCAGGAAACCGCGTCGGTTCCGGGTCCAGGCCCACGCACAGCAGGGAGTTGTTTTGCGCCGTGGCGTCGCGCAGCATGTCGGTGAAGGTCATGGGCGTGATTTTAGGTGGGGTGGCATGCACCGCCGCGTGGTTCTGCGGCTGTCGAGGCGGTTGAGAACGCGTGAGCGTACGTCCCCCGGCATTCCGCAGGCAACAAAAAAGGCCGTCGAAACGGCCTTTTTGGGGTTTTGCTCGGGGGTGGGCCAGCGTCCAGCCTATTCCCTCAGTCTCAGCGCGGTACCGCCAGCAGGCGTTGCACGTCACGGTCGTTGGGCAGTGCGTAGTCGTAGCCACGGATGATGCGGCTGTCTTCGGTGCGCACAAGCTTCAGGCTTACGTAGGTGTAGTTGGCTGCAGCCGAGTACGTGCCCACGAGCACCAGCGAGGCGTTGTGGCTGCGTGCAATGTCTTTGATTTCACGCGACAGCAACAACTCGCCAGCACCTTCGCGCACGAACACGTCGCCGCGCAGCTTGATTTCCTTGACGTTGAAGCCACCACTGGCCATGTGCGAGGCATATTGCTCGGACAGGGTGCGGCCCAGAGGGGCCGAGCGGCTCAGGTCGTTCACGTTGACCACCGTGGCAACCAGGACAGGGCCGCTGCCGATGGTGCTCATGTCGAAGCCAGCGGTCAGCTTGGCCACGGCATCCTGGCTGCTGGTCAGGAACTGGTTGCTGGCAGCTTCCTGGTACGTGGGTTCCGTGCGCACGGGCGCGCCGTTGTTGGCGCAGCCAGCCAGCAGGGCCGCTGCGGCCAGCGCGGTCAGAAGTGCTGTGGATTTCATTGCGAAACTACCTTCATGTTGACGTTCCTATAGGACGGACGCATGAACAGGGGCGTGTCCGCATTTTCCAGGTAGTACACGTCGGTCTTGCGCACCACGTACTGGCCGCCACGCGTCACGGTGGTGGTCAGGATCATTTCGGTGTTGGTCGGGCCGCCCGAGTTGATGCTGGCGCCGTAGTCGGCCAGCGAGGTCAGGCCCAGCGTGGCCAGCAGCTGCAGGTCCAGGTGTTCATGGCGCAGGCCATAGCCGGCCATCAGGCCCGCTGCAATCATGGTGAACTGGCCGGGAATGAAGTGGGGGCGTGGGCTGTTGTGGCGGACGATCTGCGTGTTGTAGGTCACGTTGAGCGTTTGGCCGGGGTCTTGCAGCACAGGGGCGCCGCTTTGGACCAGCTTGGTGATCAGGAAATCGCGGAACGCGAGGTCAAACGAGCTGGGGTTGGGTGGCAGCGCCACATGCAGCTGCGTACCTGGTGCCACACCGGACTTGTCGAGCGTGCTGAGGGTTTGCGCCACCACATCGTTCGAGACCAGCTCCCAGTGGCCCGCAGAGCGGACCTTGGGTTGTACGGTCAGCTCAAAGTTCTCCGCCAGGGGAATGGGCGAACGATAAGCACATCCCGCCAAAGTAGCCACAGCGCCAGCGAGTACCGCCAAGCTGACTGCCTTTGAAAATTTCATGATTCCCTCCTACGGACTTTGAGAGGCGGGGACATGAACAGATACATCCCACGCGATTGAAAAATAATTCTGGGCGCGATACTCAACAAAAACAAGAAAAAAATGAGGTAACTGCGCCCAGACACACGCAATTCGTTGTTTTTGGTCACAGATTGGCGTGCTTGCTTACGCGCGGCTGCATTTGCTTGTGTTCGCGTGTGTAACAGATTTCAAGCGATGGTAACGAAGCGTTTTTCGAGAATCTCGAACGCAGGAAGTGTTCTGCCTTCCAGCACTTCCAGAAACGCGCCGCCGCCCGTGGAGATGTAGCCCACCTGTTTCTCGATGCCATATTTGGCGATGGCCGCCAGGGTGTCGCCACCGCCCGCGATGCTGAAGGCGGGCGATTCGGCAATGGCTTTCGCAATTTCGCGGGTGCCGTTTTCGAAGGCCGCGAATTCAAATACGCCCACTGGGCCGTTCCAAACAATGGTGCCGGCGGATTTGAGTTGGGTGGCCAGGCGTGCGGCGGTTTCGGGGCCGATGTCGAGGATCAGGTCGTCCTCGGCCACTTCGGTGGCGGCCTTGACGGTGGCCGGGGCGTCGGCCGCAAAGGCCTTGGCGGTGACCACGTCGGTCGGGATCGGCACTTCGGCGCCGCGCGCCTTCATCGCGGCGATCACGGCACGCGCCTCGTCCAGCAGGTCGGGTTCGGCCAGGCTTTTGCCGATGGGCAGGCCCGCCGCCAGCATGAAGGTGTTGGCAATGCCGCCGCCCACGATGAGCTGGTCCACCTTGTCGGCCAGGCTCTTGAGGATGGTGAGCTTGGTCGAGACCTTGGAGCCCGCCACGATGGCTGCCAGTGGGCGCTGAGGATGGGCCAGGGCCTTGGTCAGGGCGTCGATCTCGGCCGACAGCAGCGGGCCGGCGCAGGCGATGGGGGCAAACTGCGCGATGCCATAGGTCGTGCCTTCGGCGCGGTGGGCGGTGCCAAAGGCATCGTTCACGAAGATGTCGCACAGCGCGGCCAGCTTGCGGGCCAGGTCTTCCTTGTTCTTCTTTTCGCCCACATTCAGGCGGCAGTTCTCCAGCAGCACGACCTGGCCGGGGGCGACGGTGACGCCATCCACCCAGTTCGAGACCAGCGGCACCTCGCGGCCCAGAAGCTCTGCCAGGCGCTTGGCCACGGGGGCCAGCGAGTCTTCGGGCTTGAATTCACCTTCGGTTGGGCGACCGAGGTGGCTGGTCACCATGACGGCAGCCCCTGCGTCCAGAGCCAGGCGGATGCAGGGAATCGATGCGCGGATGCGGGTGTCTTCGGTGATGCGGCCAGCATCGTCCTGGGGTACGTTCAGGTCGGCGCGGATGAAGACGCGCTGGCCTTGGGCCTTGCCTTGGGCGCACAGATCGGAAAAGCGGAGGATGTTCATGGAGTGGTTAGCTTGGTGAGGGCACGTGGATCAGCGCCGCCATTTTAGTGATCGAAGCCCATGCCGCTCCCGTGCCCATGCCAGTGCACCCGTGGAACTGGCTTTGCCAGGCCACCGGGTGCGTCCCCCTCCGGGGGGAAGGCGCCAAAGGCGACTCAGGGGGGCTTCACCGCCTACCAGCCCCAGCCGATGTGCAGTGGCAGGTACACCACCATGCCGACGACGATGGTGCCCAGGATGCCGCGCTGCCAGAAGTAGTAGGCGGCTGCGCACACCACCGCAGGGAGTCGGGCATCCATGAAGGTGTCAATCAGTTCGCCCTTCGTCATGAGCATCTCGGGCGCAATGACTGCAGCCAGTGCTGCCAGCGGTGCGTACTTGAGCCCACGCTTGAGCCAGTCGGGCAGCGGCAATTCGCGTTCGGGAATCATGAAGAACGAGCGCGACACCACGGTGATCACGGCCAGGCCGAAGATGGCGATGGCGGGTTCGATCCAGGACCAGTGGTTCATGGATGACGCTCCTCGCGCAGTGGCACGACATCGCCCGCCTCGACCTGCTCGCGCTCTTCGGGCGGCAGCACACTGTCCGCAGGCAGCAGGACCAGTTCGGGTTTGTGGCGGCGGCGGTCCACCGCCTCCATCAGCAGGCCGGCGGCGACCGCGGCGGCAATGGCCACCAGGATGTTGAGCTTGAGCGGCAATGCAAAGGCGGCAATCGCGGCCGTGGCGGCAACACCGGTGGCCAGCCAGGTGGCCCGGTCGAACAGCAGCGACAGCAGCACACCCAGCAGTGCCAGCACGCCCGCAAACCCCAGGCCCCACGACAGCGGCACGGCGTTGGCCAGCAGGATGCCTGCGATGGATGGCACCTGCCAGGCCAGCCAGTTGGTGGTGGCCGCGCCCCAGAAATAGGGCACCTGCTCGGGCTGGGGACGTGGCTCGGGGAAGCGCTTCATGAAGGCCACGTAGATCACGTCGCCGCTGAAATAGCCCACGGCCAGGCGCTGGCGCAGCGGCAGATGCACGAAGTAGCTGCGCCACATGCTGCTGAAGATCACGAAGCGCAGGTTCACGCAGCTGGCCGTCAGCCAGACCACCCACAGCGGTGCACCCACGGCCATCAGGGGGATGACGGCGAGCTGCGCGCTGCCGGCATACACCACCAGCGACATGAAGATGGCGATGCCGACCGGCAGGCCACTTTTGACCATGACGACCCCGGTTACCAGGCCCCAGGCCCCGATGCCCACGGCTGTGCCCGCCATGTCGATGGCGGCCACGCGAAAGGAAGGGTGGCGCAGCGTGCTGCCGATCGCGGCCCTGCGGCTCATGCCGGTGTCGCCGCCGTGGGGGGCGGGGTGCCCAGCACCATGCCGGGTCGGAGGTCGAAACCCCGCAGGAAGTCCGCCGCCGCCAGCCGCTTGCCGCCCGCGCGCTGCAAGGTGGTCAGTCGCAACGCGCCCTCGCCGCAGGCGACCACTACTCCCTCGCTGTCTACAGATAAAATTTGGCCGTAGCGCTTATCTGTATTTGATTTGTTGCTATCAATTTCGTAGTTCCATATCTTGATCGTTTCCCCGGCGCACTCGGTGCTGGCCCCGGGGAAGGGATCGAACGCCCGGATGCGCTGGCCGATCACCCTGGCGGGCAGCGACCAGTCGATGGTGCTCTCTGCCTTCTCGATCTTGTGGGCATAGGTGATGCCCTCGGTGGGCTGGGGTACGGCCTTCAGCCCTCCACAAGCCGCCAGCTCCAGCGCCTCCACGATCATGCGGCCCCCGAGGAGTGCCAGCTGGTCGTGCAGGGCGGCGGTCGTGTCTGTGGGGGCGATGGCCAGCCGTTCCATCAGCAGCATGGCGCCGGTGTCCAGGCCGGCGTCCATCTGCATGATGGTGACGCCGGTTTCGGCATCCCCGGACTCAATGGCACGGTGGATGGGGGCGGCGCCGCGCCAGCGCGGCAGCAGGCTGGCGTGGATGTTGAGACATCCCAAACGCGCCCCCACGCTTCCCGCTGCGCGTGGTTCGCTGCCCCCCGAGGGGGCCTTCGCGCCTTCGGGCGGCCGTGCGGCGCTCATGGCGTCCAGCACCCATTGCGGCAGGATCAGCCCATAGGCAGCCACCACCATCACATCGGCCTGCACGGACCGCAGCGCATCGCGCGCGGCGGTTGCGTCATCGGGGTACTTGCCATCCAGGCGCAGGCTGCGCGGCTGCGCGACGGGGATGCCGTGCTCCAGCGCGCATTGCTTGACGGGGGATGCCTGAAGCTTCATGCCGCGCCCGGCGGGGCGGTCGGGCTGGGTCAGAACCAGGGGCACCGTGAACCCCGCGGCCAGCAGCCGCTCCAGCGCCACACGGGCAAATTCAGGCGTACCGGCAAAAATGACTCTCATGAAACAGATGTTGGGAGGTAAGTGCGCACTCAGTCGCGCGTATTGTCAAAGTTGGGAAGCTCGTCCGTGAACATCACCAGCCGCACCACGCCCTGGGGGTCCAGATGGACGTGGGCAAGGCGCGGGTCGGAGTTCTGGCGGAAGCGGTAGGTCCAGATGTCGCCCTCAAACCGTGCCACGCGCTCCACGCGCAAGGGGGGGCCGAAGGTGCGTTGCACATCGGCGGCAGTCCATACACCCACGGGAATGTTCTCAAAGCGCGTCTGCGTCAGCACCTGCTCGTTGCGCACCAGCCTGCCGCTGGCATCGAAATCGAGGTTGTAGGCCGCAAACCCTGCGGGGAGTTCGGAGTACAGCAGACGCTCGCCGCTTGGCAGGGGGACGGTGGCGGTGGGCGGCCCCAGCCGGGCGACCACCTCGGCGCGCAGGGCGCCGGGCTCTTCGCGGGCAGGCAGCGCACAGCCCGCCAGTTGAACGACCAGCGCCAGAAGCGCCAGCACTCCGCCACCCCTCAGGGTGCAGAGCGCCGGGCGCATCACTCGCGGGCCCCCCGCTGCTGCTTGATCATCTTGGTCTTGATGCGGTTGCGCTTGAGCGGAGAGAGGTACTCCACAAACACCTTGCCCATCAGGTGGTCCATCTCGTGCTGAATGCAGACAGCCAGCAGCCCATCGGCCTCGATGACGCGGGACTGGCCCTGCGCGTCCAATGCCCGCACGTGCACGGCATCGAAACGCTCGACACCGTCGTAGATGCCGGGCACCGAGAGGCAGCCTTCGTCATTGAGGTGCTTCTCGGCACTGGTCCAGACAAGTTCGGGATTGATCAGCACCAGCGGTTGGTCGCGCTCTTCAGAGACATCGATGACCACCAGCCGCTCGTGCACATCCACCTGGGTGGCAGCCAGGCCAATGCCATGGGCGTCGTACATGGTGGCCAGCATGTCGGAGACCAATGTCCGGATGCGGTCGTCCACTGCCTGGATGGGGTGTGCAACCTTATGAAGCCGGGGGTCCGGGTAACAGAGAATGGGGAGGATTGCCATGAAAGCTGCCAAGAGATGTCGCTATTTTCGCCACTTTTAAGGCCTGCTGCAGCGCTCCAGGCCAATAATCGTTGCCGAATCAAGGGCTTGAGCAGAGAATCTAAGTAGCTTTGTAACGTATTTGCCCGGCTGCGCGGTTGCACCGTGCACCGAGGTGCCAGCGAGGGGGCGTTTCCCAATGCATGAGAAAAGGAACAACATGACAGCATTCACCAGCGTGCGGCGGACCGCCCTGGGCGCGCTCACCATCATCGCTGGCGCTTTGCTGGTCGCACCGGCTCAGGCCCAGAACCACTCCGTCTCCAGTGGCCAGCGCGCCACGGCGCAGCAGGTTTCTGAGCGCGGTATCCCCCTTTCAGAGCTGGCACCCAATGCGCCCGACACCTACACGGTTCAGCGTGGCGACACGCTGTGGGGTATTGCGGGCCTGTACCTCAAGCGTCCCTGGCGCTGGCCTGAACTGTGGGGCATGAACCTCAAGGCCATTGCGAACCCCCACCTGATTTATCCCGGTCAGACGCTCTATCTGGACAAGGATGGCGGTTATGCCCGCCTGCGGACCACGCCACCCGGCGTTTCCGAGTCCGAGCCACAGACGGTGCGCGTGTCTCCCCGCACCCGCAGCGACAGCCTGGCCAGTACCGCGCTTCCCACGCTCAAGTCTCACCTGATCGAGCCCTTCCTTGTGGAGCCCCTGGTGGTGGATGCCCAAGTGCTCCAGCGGGCACCCCGCATCGTGGCCACTACCGAGGACCGCGTGCTGATGGCCAGTGGTGACCGCGCCTATGTGCGCGGTGACGCTTCGGCACCCGTCCGCGCCGAGCCAGGCGAACCACGCTTCTTCCGTGTCTTCCGCGATGCGGTAGCCATGAAGGATCCGGTGACGGGCGAAATCCTCGGGTACGAAGCGCAGTACCTGGGCAAGGCAGAGCTGGTGCGGGGCGAGTCTTTTGAAGACATTCCCAATGGCAAGGGCGGCTATGTTTCCGAATATGTGCCTGCCACCGTGGATCTGTCCGGCACCAAGGAGGAGATTCGCGCAGGGGACCGCATCCTGCCCGCGCCTGCCCGGGTCTTTACCAGCTACACCCCCCGTGCGCCCCATATCGATGTGGATGCGCGGGTCGTCTCCATCTATGGCAGCTTCTCGGCGGCTTATGCCGCACAGAACCAGGTGGTTGCGATCAACATGGGTGCGCAGGACGGCATCGAGCCAGGCCACGTCCTGTCGTTGCTGACCAAGGGCGACCGCATCAAGGATGTGACCGGCGATGCGAAGACCACGATCAAGCTGCCCAGCGAGAGCAACGGTACCGCCATGGTGTTCCGCACCTTCGACCGCGTCTCGTATGCACTGATTCTGGAAATCCGCAGTGGCGTGCGCGTGGGCGATCGCCTGATCAATCCTCAGGAATAACTGCGAGGGCCTGCCTTGGCCGCGCAGCCGCCTGCGGGCGGCTGGGTGGCTTGGCTGGCGCTGCCGCTGTTTCCTCCAAGAACCGCCACCATGGACCGCGAAGAGTTGGGTGCTTGGCTGCGCCTCACCCTTTCCCCGGGTGTGGGAAATGGCGCGGCGCGGCGTCTGCTGACACGCTTTGGCCTGCCCCAGGAAATCTTCCGGCAGCCCGAATCGGCCTTGCAGCACTGTGTGACCTTGGCCCAAGCCAAGGCGCTGTGCACCGTGCCCAGCACCTGGGAAGCGTTGCTGGAGACCACCTGGCAATGGCTGGAGGGTGCAGATTTGCAGGGGCCTGCCCGTGCGGTGGTCACTCTGGGTGATGCCCGGTATCCGCCGTCGCTTCTCGACACCGAAGACCCGCCGCTGCTCATGTACCTGATGGGGCCAGCCCAGTTGCTTGCGCAAAACCCGTTTCCCACGGACCGGTGCCTTGCGGTCGTCGGAAGCCGCAACCCGACCGCGCAAGGCGCGGAAAACGCGAAGCTCTTCTCCCGAACCTTGCGCGGGGCGGGCTTCACCATTGTCTCGGGGCTCGCACTGGGGGTGGATGCTGCCGCCCATGAGGGCGCGCTGGACGTACCCACTGGCCCGACGGCGGAGGTTGCACCTGCCACCATTGCTGTGGTGGGCACAGGGCTGGACCGTGTCTACCCTCGCAAGAACCTAGACCTCGCCCACCGCATCGCTGCCCATGGGCTGCTGGTCAGCGAGTACCCCTTGGGCACACCACCGCTGGCGGCCAATTTTCCCAAGCGCAACCGCATCATCTCCGGCCTCTCCCAAGGCACCCTCGTGGTAGAGGCGGCATTGGCATCAGGGTCGCTGATCACCGCCCGAATGGCGGCTGAGCAGGGCCGTGAGGTCTTCGCCATCCCCGGCTCCATTCACGCGCCGCAATCGCGGGGTTGCCATGCGCTCATACGCCAGGGCGCCAAGCTGGTGGAATCCGCGCAGGATGTGCTGGAGGAATTGCGCATGCCTCCCGCTCCGATGGGCGACAGGCGCTCGGCAGATTCTGGGGCTGCCGCGCCTGTCGGCGAACCCATGGCCACCCGAGAGGCCGAAAGCCCCCTACTGCAGGCGTTGGGCTTTGACCCCATGGGTGTCGATGCGCTGGTGGCCCGCACGGGCCTGGACGCCGCGTCGCTGCAGGTGGAATTGCTGGAGCTGGAACTGGATGGCCAAGTGGCGCGTTTGCCCGGTGGCCTGTACCAGCGACTGGGAAGCGCCTGACGCTTGCTCAGGATCTTGCGTCTGTGGCGTGCCTTGGTGTCACCGCGGGCGGTAGCACTGCGTTGACGCCCTCGCCTGAAAACAGCCTCAGTCCAGCAACCGCTCGGGGTTGGCGTCCAGCTTGGCCAATGCGTCGCGTGTGGCGCGCAAGGTCAGGCCTTCTTCGTCCTGCGCAACGAGCAAGCCGGCCTGCAGGTACGCAGCCAGCCTGCGCAGCTGGATCAGGTAGCTGCTGCCATCCACGGCCGCGAACAGGTGCAACTGTTTGCGCTGGCTCTGCCACGCGTACTGCACCTGGGCCGAGGCGCCGTTGTGGTCCAGCGTGTACCAGGTACCGGGTTGCAGTTCCTGGGCCCAGGCCACCATGGCGTCCTCCACCGGGGCGCCGTTGTCGGCAACCACATGGATCGAAGAGGCATCAATGCCCAGCATCATCTCGATGTTGTCCGCATTGAGTGGCATATCGCCCAGCGTTGCGTCGCTAATGAAGTCCTCCAGATTGGCAAGGCGTTTGGCCATGGCGTCGATGTGTGCCTGGGGAATGGAAGCCGTCTTGGACAGGAAGGCATCGGCCAGTGTGTCGGTCAGGACCTTGATCTGGGTGTCCTGTATCGCTCCGTTGATGCCCATGAGGGCCAATCCCTGGCGCAGGCGCTGCAGCAGGCCTGGAAGATTCTGGATGACCTGTGCGCGGTCGCTGCGGTTGGGCTTGGCGCTGGCGGCCCAGACGAGGTCGGCGGCGGTGCGCTTGAGCGAGATGGTGTCTGCGTGCTGGGGGCCGTCGCGCACAGCCGAGAGGGCCAGGACCTCGGCCCAGGTCTTGAAGAGAAACTCGCGGATCTCGTCGCGTACCGGCATGTCGCGCAGCATGGTGCGCAGTTCGATGGTGTACTGGATCGCCAGCGTTTCCTTCTGTTCGACCTGCTGGGCCACCGTCACCAGGCGCGAGGTGGCCTGCTTTTCGGTGAGGAACTTGGACAGGAACTTCTCGAACTCGTCGTAGACCAGCTGGAACACCCGGCGGCCGGTTTCGGGGTATTGCTCGATCACCTGAACCACGCGGCGGATCTCTGCCTCCAGCGCGCTGCCATTGATGCTGGTGGCGTCAAAGCCCATCACACAGGCGCCCATGCGGTCGATCAACTGGCGCGCGGGGTGATTGAGATTGCTGAAAAACTCCGGCTCCGCCAGGGCCACGCGCAGCACAGGCACCTGCAGCCGTGCAAACCAGACGCGCACGGCTGGCGGAATGCGGTCTTCGGCCAGGATGCTCTGGAACATGAGGGCCACCACTTCGATGATGGCTTTTTCCCCTGCCGTGGAGGCTTTTTTCTTGAGTTCGGTCGAGCGTTCGCGCACGGCCCCTGCCAACTGCACCACGGCCGCAGGGCTGTAGTCCTCCATCAGTGTGGCAACGCCGCTGTAGTAGGTGTCCGCATGCACGCGGTGGGCGGTGAGGGCATGGGCCAGCGCCGCAGACGCCGGTGGGGCATTGACCATGTCAAACCCGGTGGCGGGCTGGGTCAGCAGCCTGCGCAATTGCCCCATCACGCCATGGGCGCGCTGGCGAGCGCGTGCCAGGGGAGTCATGCCCGTAGCAAACGCGGTGGGCATGCCGTGCTGTGGGTAGCCCGGTGGGGGCATGCGGGGCGGATACTGCTGCGGCGTGCGGCCGCCCTGGGGGGTCATGCCTCCACGCGCTGCCGCCATGGCGTCCCGGGTCTGGGCCAGCGCCTGGGACGCCAGGCCTCCCGCGCCGGAGTCGTTGTTGGCACCGCCGCCGGTGACTGCGCCACCTGCCGTGCGCCGCACACGCGACTTCAGGTCAGTCTGGGGCGTCACACCCTGTTCCACATAGAACACGTTGACGGCCTGGTATTGCTTCTGGAGCAGGTTGGCCAGTTCGCGCTGCAGCGGGTCGACCACGGTCTGCAGGTCGGTGCGTGGCAGGCCGGCCTCCACCCACTGTTCGACCAGCAGCAGGCACACGGCCTCAGGACGGAGGATGTCGCTGTTGTCGAGCTCCTGGCCTTCCAGCGACTGGGTGCGCTGGCGCAGCGTGTCGAATTGTTGGCTGACCTGCTCGCTGACCGTGAGGGCCATGCGCGAAGCCAGGATCTTGTTTTCCACCACGTCGTCGCTCAGCAGCTCAAACTGTGGGCCCGCGCCGTTGGTGGCCAGCGCGCCGCGGGTGGTGCTGCTGTGGGGTGCCAGTGCATCGCGCCATGCCTTGCCGGTGCGATCGGTCCAAACGGAATGCCGTTGCTGGTAGAGCATCCAGGCATCACGGTGCGACTGCATTTCGCGCGCCGTGCCTGTCTGGGTCATCAGCGTCGTCAGAAAATCCAGGACGGTCTTGTCCAGGTCGGGAAGTCCGGCGCAAAGCCCCTCGACCAACCGCTGGCGCGCCTGGCGGGCTAGCCGGCGCTGCGGAACGGAAGAGGGTGTGGGCTGCATGGGCCGATATTAGCGGGTCAGACGGTAGCTCCGGCATGGGGATCGTTCGGATCCCCATCTTTTCTGATGGGCTTGACAAGGTCCTCGCGCTTTACGCCAAGCCACATGGCAATGGCCGCTGCGACGAACACGGACGAGTAGATGCCGAACAGGATACCGATCGTGAGCGCCAGTGCAAAGTAGTGCAGGCTGGGGCCGCCAAAGAAGAACATCGACAGCACCATAGCCTCGGTCGAGGCGTGGGTGATGATCGTGCGGCTCATCGTGCTCGTGATGGCGTGGTCAATCACCTCGTGGGTGGTCATCTTGCGGTACTTGCGGAAGGCCTCGCGAATCCGGTCGAAGATCACGACCGACTCATTCACCGAATACCCCAGCACGGCCAGCACGGCGGCCAGCACCGACAGCGAGAATTCCCACTGGAAGAACGCGAAGAAGCCCAGGATGATCACCACGTCGTGCAGGTTGGCGATGATGGCCGCGACACCAAACTTCCACTCAAAGCGGAAGGCCAGGTAGATCACGATGCCCACGACCACCATGGCCAGCGCCATCAGGCCGCCATGCACCAGTTCCTCGCCCACCTGCGGGCCGACAAATTCGGTGCGGCGCAGCGTGACCTCTGGGTTGGCTGCCTTGAGCGCGCCCAAAACCTGCTCGCTTTGCTGTGCCGACGTCACACCCTTTTGTACGGGCAGCCGGATCATCACGTCGCGGGCGGTGCCGAAGTTCTGCACTTGCACGTCGGGGTAACCCAGGCCGGAGACGGTCTCCCGGACCTTGGCCAGTTCAGCGGGCTGGCTGTAGGCCACTTCCATGACCGTACCGCCGGTGAACTCCACCGACAGGTGCAGGCCACGGGTCAGCAGGAAGAACACCGCGAGCGCGAAGGTGATGAAGGAGATCGCGTTGAAGATCAACGCGTGCTTCATGAAGGGGATGTCTTTTTTGATGCGAAAGAATTCCATGGCCGCTGTCCTTTAGTTCGTCTTGGCCACAGCGGTGTCGGCTGCTGGCTTCCAGACCGTACCGATCGACACACTCTTGAGCTTCTTCTGGCGGCCGTACCACAGGTTCACCAGACCGCGCGAGAAGAACACGGCCGAGAACATGCTGGTCAGGATGCCGATGCAGTGCACCACGGCAAAGCCGCGCACGGGGCCAGAGCCGAAGGCCAGCAGGGCCAGGCCCGCGATCAGGGTCGTGACATTGGAGTCGAGAATCGTTGCCCAGGCACGTTCGTAGCCCGTGTGGATGGCAGCCTGCGGAGAGACACCTTCGCGCAGTTCCTCGCGAATGCGTTCGTTGATCAGCACGTTCGAGTCGATGGCCACACCAATCGCCAGGGCCATGGCGGCAATGCCCGGCAAGGTCAAGGTGGCCTGCAGCATCGACAGCACTGCCACCAGCAGCAGCACGTTCACGCCCAGCGCGATGCTGGAGAACACGCCAAACAGCATGTAATAAGCGCACATGAAGACGGCAATGGCCGCCAGGCCCCAGACCACGCTGTGGATACCGCGTTCGATGTTGTCGGCGCCCAGGCTGGGGCCAATGGTGTATTCCTCGATGATTTCCATGGGCGCGGCCAGCGAGCCGGCGCGCAGCAGCAGCGCGGTGTCGTTGGCTTCGGCCGTGGTCATGCGGCCGGAGATCTGCACGCGTCCGCCACCGATTTCGCTGCGGATTACGGGGGCTGTGACCACTTCGCCCTTGCCCTTCTCAAACAGCACGATGGCCATGCGCTTGCCGATGCTTTCCGATGTGACCTGCTTGAAGATCTTCGCACCCTTCGCGTCGAGGGACAGGTTGACGGTAGGCTCCTGCGTCTGTCCGTCAAAGCCAGGCTGGGCATCGGTCAGGTTCTCGCCGGTCAGAATGACCTGCTTCTTCACGATCACGGGCTGGCCGCTGCGTTCCAGATAGCGTTCCGAGCCAAACGGCACGGGGCCACGGCCGGTTTCGGCGGCCCGCGCTTCGGTGCCTTCGTCCACCATGCGCACCTCCAGGGTGGCGGTACGGCCCAGGATGTCCTTGGCCTTGGCCGTGTCCTGCACGCCGGGCAATTGCACCACGATGCGGTCCAGGCCCTGTTGCTGGATCACCGGCTCGGCCACGCCGAGTTCGTTGATCCGGTTGTGCAGCGTGACCATGTTCTGCTTGAGCGCCTGCTCCTGCACGCGGCGCGTGGCTTCCGGCTTGATGGAAGCGCGCAGCTTGAATTCGGTACCCTCGGGCGTGCTGGCGACCTGCAGATCTGTGAACTGGTCCGCAATCAGGTTGCGGGCGGCGGTCATCGTGGCTTCGTCGCGCACCTTGATGTCAATGTTCTGGCCTTCGCGGCTGATGCCGCCGTGGCGGATGCTCTTGTCGCGCAGTGCGGTGCGGATGTCGCCTGCGTACGACTCGGCCTTCTTGGTCAGCGCAGCCTGCATGTCCACCTGCAGCATGAAGTGCACGCCACCGCGCAAGTCCAGGCCCAGGTACATGGGATTCGCGTGCAGGGCTTTGAGCCAGACGGGCGAGCGAGATACCAGATTCAGCGCCACGATGTACGACGGATCGCTGGCGTCAGGCACCAGGGCCTTCTGAATCGCGTCCTTGGCTTTGAGCTGCGTGTCGGACGCGTCAAAGCGCGCGCGCACCGAGTTGCCCTCCAGCGCCACAAAGTCGGGCGTCAGGCCTGCGGCCTTGAGGGCCTCTTCCACCCGCTGCTGCACGGCGGTGTCCACCTTGATGGTGGCCTTGGCCGACGAGACCTGCACGGCAGGTGCCTCGCCGAAGAAATTGGGCAGGGTGTACAAGGCCCCCACCAGCAGCACGATCACCAGGATCGCGTACTTCCAGACCGGATAACGGTTCATGATCGCGCTCTTATGTCAGTTGTGCAGGCGCAGCGCGCCAACCCCCTGCCAGGGACGCCGTGGATCGGGCTTGGCCGGTCCAGTGGCGTCGTCCCCCTTCCCGCGCTGGAGCAGCGAGAGGCGGGGGAAGCGGCGCAGCCGCTCAGGGGGGTATTCATTAATTACTTGACCGAGCCCTTGGGCAGCACCTGAACCACGGCACTGCGCTGCATTTGCACTTCCACGCCGTTGGCGATCTCGATGTGCAGGAAGCCTTCGGACAGGCGCGTGACCTTGCCGACGATGCCGCCGGAGGTGGCCACTTCATCGCCCTTTGCGATGGCCTCGATCATGGCGCGGTGTTCCTTCTGGCGCTTCATCTGGGGGCGGATCATGACGAAGTACAGCACCACAAACATCAGCACCAGGGGCAGCATGCCCGTGAGGGTGGACATCATGTCACCGCCGCCAGCGGCTGCGGCGGGTGCGGTTTGGGCAAAAGCGGAAGAAATAAACACGGACTGGACTCCACAACGGATGTTCAAAATTCACAAAACCCGCCAGGGGCAAGCGCCAAGGCGCCTGTCAGGGCGGAACAGGACATTGTATGCGGCGCCCTGTGCGCGCCCCAAGGGGGAAGACCCAAGGCGGCGGCGGGTGTTTGCCACGCCAGCCGCACGCAAGGAGTGGCATGCGGAAATTTTCAATAAAAAGTGCCGCCAGCGCTTGATGGGAATGGGTTTAATGCTCACCAATTAATAGTAAAAAGCCCGCGCCAGGCGCGGGCCCTTTCATCCTCAGTGGGCAGTACAGGCCCGGCGTCAGGCCGCCTGGCGTTCGGGCTGAACCACTTTGCCGCTGCGCCACTGGGCCATCAGGCCATCCCACTTGGGGCGCGCGGCCAACAGGTGTCGCTCCTTCACATGGCCGTAGCCCCGGATCTCTTCGGGAATGCGGGCGATCTCCACGGCCAGGGCCAGGTTGTCGGCGTTCAGGCGAGCCAGCAGTTCGTCGATGCAGGCGCGGTATTCGACGATCAGCGCGCGCTCCATGCGGCGTTCCTCGGTCTTGCCAAACACATCCAGCGCCGTGCCGCGCAGGCCTTTCATCTTGGCCAACACACCGAAGGCACTGCGCATCCAGGGGCCGAACGGCTGCTTGACGAGTTCCCCTTTGTCGTTCTTCTTGGCCGTCATTGGGGGCGCCAGGTGGTGCACCAGCTTGTAGTCGCCTTCGAACATGTTCGCGATCTTGTCCGTGAAGGCCTTGTCGGTGTGCAGGCGCGCCACCTCGTACTCGTCCTTGTAGGCCATGAGCTTGAACAGGTAGCGGGCCACGGCTTCCGACAGGCGGGTGCCGGTACCGAGCTTGCCTTCGGCGGCGCGCACCTTTTCCACGAAGGCCGTGTACTCGGCTGCGTAGGCGGCGTTCTGGTAGCCCGTGAGGAAATCCACGCGCTTTCCGAGCATTTCGGTCAGCGAGGGCTTCTTGACGAACTCGATCACTTGCGCGGCCTGGAACAGCGACTGCACGGCTTTCAGGTCATGGGCGCAGCGGCGGCCCCATTCGAAGGCGGCCTTGTTGTTGTCCACCTGCACGCCGTTGAGTTCCATGGCGCGCATCAGTGAGGCGAACGTCAGCGGCACGCGGCCCTTTTGCCAGGCGTAGCCCAGCATCAGCGGGTTGGTGTAGATGCTGTCGCCCAGCAGTTGGGTGGCCACCTGCTCGGCATCGAAACTGCCCACACCGCCCGCGCCCACAGCGGCAGCAATCGCGCTGTCGCAGTTGGCACCGGGGAACTGCCAGTCCGGGTTGGTCACGAAGGCCGCCGTGGGCGTGCCGTGCGTGTTCAGCGCCACGAAGGTGCGGCCCGGCTGCATCACGGCCAGGGTGTACTTGTGCGCCGCCACGATGGAGTCGCAGCCGATCACCAGGTCGGCCTTGGCCGTGTCGACCTTGGTGGTGTAGATGGCCTCGGGCCGGTTGGCGATCTGGATGTGGCTCCAGGTGGCGCCGCCCTTTTGCGCCAGGCCGCCGGCGTCCTGCGTGATGACGCCCTTGCCATCCAGGTGCGCGGCCATGCCCAGCAGCGAGCCGATGGTGATCACGCCCGTGCCACCCACGCCGCCGACCACGATGCCCCAGGCCGTCTCGGCCACGGGCAGCACGGGATCGGGGATGGGCGGCAGGCTGGCCAGGTCGCCCTTCTTTTCCTTCTTGGGCTTCTTGAGCTTGCCGCCTTCCACGGTGACGAAGCTCGGGCAGAAACCGTTGACGCAGGAGTAGTCCTTGTTGCAGGTGCTCTGGTTGATGCGGCGCTTGCGGCCGAATTCCGTCTCCACCGGCTCCACGCTCAGGCAGTTGGACTTGGTCGAGCAGTCGCCGCAGCCCTCGCACACCAGGTCGTTGATGACCACGGTCTTGTCGGGCGTGGCCAGGGTGCCGCGCTTCCTGCGGCGGCGCTTTTCGGTGGCGCAGGTCTGGTCGTAGATGATGACCGTGCAGCCCTTGATCTCGCGGAACTGGCGCTGCAGCGCGTCGAGCTCGTCGCGGTGGTGCACCGTCACGCCCTCGGCCAGCGCCACGCCGTCGTACTTCTGCGGCTCGTCCGTGACGATGATGAGCTTGACCACGCCCTCGGACTTCAGGCTGTTCATGATCTGCAGCACCGAATGGCCTTCGGGCCGCTCGCCCACCTGCTGGCCGCCGGTCATGGCCACGGCGTCGTTGTACAGCACCTTGTAGGTGATGGTGGTGCCCGCGGCGATGCTCTGGCGAATGGCCAGCAGCCCGCTGTGGAAGTAAGTGCCGTCGCCCAGGTTGGCGAACACGTGCTGGTCGGTGGTGAACGGTGCCTGGCCCACCCAGGTCACGCCCTCGCCACCCATCTGCGTGAAGGTGGAGGTGTTGCGGTCGGGCATCCAGTTGGCCATGTAGTGGCAGCCAATGCCGGCCACGGCGCGCGAGCCCTCGGGCACGCGGGTGCTGGTGTTGTGCGGGCAGCCGCTGCAGAACCAGGGGGCGCGTTCGCCGGTGTCCACCTTCAGTTCCATCATCGCGCGCTCGCTCGCTTCGATGACGGCAATGCGCGAATCCATGCGCGCGATGATGTCGCTCGATACGCCCAGCTTCTTCAGGCGCTTGGCAATCGCCTTGGCGATGATGGCGGGCGTGAGGTCGGCCTTGGCGCGCAGCAGCCAGTTCTGGCTGGGGTTGGGCATGCTCCATTCGCCGCCCGTGGCATCGCCCTCGGGCTCGTCGAACTTGCCCAGCACATTGGGGCGCACGTCGGCGCGCCAGTTGTACAACTCTTCTTTTAGTTGGTATTCGATGACCTGGCGCTTTTCCTCCACCACCAGAATCTCTTGCAGGCCCTGGGCGAAGTCGCGCGTGATGGTGGCTTCGAGCGGCCACACCACGTTGACCTTGTGCACGCGGATGCCCAGCTGGCGGCAGGTGTCGTCGTCCAGGCCCAAGTCCACCAGGGCCTGGCGCGTGTCGTTGTAGGCCTTGCCACTGGCGATGATGCCGAAGCGGTCGTTCTTGCCTTCGATCACGTTGTAGTTGAGCTTGTTGGCGCGGACATAGGCCAGGGCCGCGTACCACTTGTAGTCCATCAGGCGCGCTTCCTGCTCCAGCGGCGCATCGGGCCAGCGGATGTGCAGGCCGCCGGGCGGCATCACGAAGTCCTCGGGCATCACGATCTTCACGCGGTCCGGGTCGATGTTGATGCTGCTCGACGACTCCACCACCTCCTGGATGGTCTTCATCCCCGACCACACGCCCGAAAAACGGCTCATGGCAAAGGCGTGCAGGCCCATGTCCAGGATTTCCTGCACGCTGCTCGGAAAGAACACCGGCGTGCCGCAGGCCTTGAAGATGTGGTCGCTCTGGTGCGCAGCCGTGCTGCTTTTGCTGATGTGGTCATCGCCCGCAATCGCGATCACGCCGCCGTGCTTGGCGGTGCCCGCCATGTTGGCGTGCTTGAACACGTCCGAGCACCGGTCCACGCCCGGGCCCTTGCCGTACCAGATGCCGAAGACGCCGTCGAACTTCTTGCTTTGCGGGTACAGGTCCAGCTGCTGCGTGCCCCAGACCGCCGTGGCGCCGAGCTCCTCGTTCACGCCGGGCTGGAAGACGATGTTGTTGGCCGCCAGGTGCTTCTTGGCCGCCCACAGGGACTGGTCGTAGGTACCGAGCGGCGAGCCGCGGTAGCCGCTGATGAAGCCGGCGGTGTTGAGGCCCTGCATCGCATCACGCTGGCGCTGCAGCATGGGCAGCCGCACGAGGGCCTGGACCCCGCTCATGAACGCCCGGCCGTGGTCCAAAGAGTATTTGTCGTCGAGGGTGACGGTTTCGAGGGCCTTGCGGATGTGCTCGGGCAGCGGTGCATTCATGGCTATGTCTCCAATGGCTTTTTTTGGGGGCCGCGCCTTGTGGGCTCGGTGGGGCAGCACAACGCGGCCCGTTTAGGGCTGCGGCACTAGTGTGGGAGAAGTGTATGTCTGCATCGCTGATATGTCTTTGCGTTCTGTGCCGTCTTTAGGCTATTCTGAGAAAGGATCTTTCTCAGCACGGCTGTTTTGTGAATACTCTCGACAAATTCGATATCGCCATCCTCAATGAGCTGCAGGCTGACGCCCGGCTGACGAACGCCGAACTGGCCCAGCGCGTAGGCCTGTCGGCCGCGCCCTGCTGGCGGCGTGTGCGGGCGTTGGAGGAGCAAGGCTTCATCAAGGGCTACCGTGCCGAGATCGACCGGCACAAGATCGGCCTCGGGGTGCTGGCCTTTGTGCGGCTGGACGCCGACCGCAGCACCGGCAACCTCACCCGCGCCATGGAGGAAGCCATCCGCCAGATCCCCGAGGTGGTTTCCTGCCACTACATCAGCGGCACCGGCACCTTCGAGCTGCAAGTGGTGGCGCGTGACCTCGACAGCTTTTCGCAGTTTGCGCGCGACGTGCTGCTGAACCTGCCCAATGTGAAAGACATGCACACGAGCTTCTCGCTGGGCGAGGTCAAGGCCAGTGGGGCGCTGCCGCTCACGCACCTGGTGCGTGCCAAGTGATAAATGCTATGTTTTTTATAGCTTTTTGCGCTTGCTAGATAAGCGTTAGAGGTCGATCAAGACAGCCATTGGTGCGGCGGCCCATGCCCCCGCGCACGCGCTCAGCGCGCCGAGCCGTGCCATCGAACGTAACAAGGCGTTAGGGCGCCGATCCACGGCATGGTGTGCTGTATAAGCCTGCTGAACCACGGGCGGAGCTATCGAGGCTTCGCGCGCGCCGCATCCACCACCACGCCCCGCAGGCTGTCTGCCCCGTGCCCACGGCCGGGGCTCTTGGCCATGGTGCACGTGATGCCGGCGGTTTTCTGGTGGGTCCATCAAATAATTACGGTCCCCTTCGAGCACAGGCAGCCAGCCTGTCCACAGGGGCTCCAACGAGGGAGCGGTCGGCATGATCTTCTGGGGCATTTTTTGGGGCGCGGTACTGGGCTCGTGGTTTGGCGGCTACGGCGATTTCGGGCCCTACGTCGGCGGCATCCTGGGCTTTTTTGCCGGGTTGTCCCTGCGCTGGGCCGTCCGCTCTGCGATCCGCAGCGAGTTGCAGGCGCAGGCCGCGAAACCCGCCGTCAACCCTGTACCAGTGGCTACGACGCCTACCCTGGCTGGAGACCGGGCGCCCGCTGCACCCGTGGTGGCACCAGTCCCTGTGCCGGTCGTGGCCATGCCTGCCGCGAGTGAAAGTCCAATTGAGGAGGTCGATGCGGAGTGGGTTGGCGAACTCACGCCGCAGGGCTTGCCGCCTGTCCCACCACCTGCCACACAGCCCCGTGCTCCTGCGCCGCCCAGAACGCCCAACGCCATCGAGCAAGCGGTGCTGGCCGCGAAGAACTGGTTCCTCGGCGGCAACACCATCGTGCGTGTCGGGCTGGTGATCCTGTTCATCGGCCTGTCCTTCCTGGCGCGGTACGCAGCCTCGGCGGGCCTGTTCCCGGTCGAATTCCGCCTGGCCGCAATTGCCGGCGTGGCCATTGCGCTGCTGGTGGTGGGTTTCCGCAAGCGCACCGACAAACCGGCCTTCGCGCTGGCCTTGCAGGGTGGCGGCGTGGCGGTGATGTACCTCACGGTGTTTGCGGCTTTCCGGCTCTACGGGCTGCTGCCGCCCACGCTGGCCTTCGCGCTCATGATCGCGGTCTGCGCCACCAGCTGCGCGCTGGCGTTGCTGCAGGACTCGCGCTCGCTCGCGGTGGCTGCGTTTGCCGGTGGCTTTGCGGCGCCCATCCTGCTGTCCACGGGCCAAGGCAGCCACGTGGGCCTGTTCAGCTACTACACCCTGCTCAACCTGGCCATTCTGTTCATCGCCTACAAGCGCTCGTGGCGCGTGCTGAACGTGGTGGGCTTTGTGGCGACCTTCGGCGTGGCCTCGGCCTGGGGCGTGCTCAAGTACGTGCCCGACCAGTACGCCAGCACCCAGCCCTTCCTCGCGGTCTTTGTGCTCATCTACCTGTTCGCCGCCATCCTGTACGCACGCAATACGCCCACCAAGCTGGGCAATGCGGTCGACACCATGCTGGTGTTCGGCACGCCGCTGGTGGGCTTTGGGCTGCAGGCCGGGCTGGCGCAGCCCTTCGAGCTGGGCGCTGCCTTCTCGGCGGTGGCCTTTGCCGCGCTGTACCTGCTGGCCGCCATGGTGCTGGTGCGCCGCGCACTCGCAAGCTACCGCCTGCTGATCGAATGCTTCATTGCCATCGGCGTGGGCTTTGCCACGCTGGCCGTGCCGCTGGCGCTGGACGCCCAATGGACGTCGGCGGTGTGGGCCCTCGAGGGCGCTGGCGCCTTCTGGGTCGGCATGCGCCAGGCCCGCTGGATGCCGCGCGCCTTCGGCATCGTGCTGCAGGGTGTGGCGATGCTGGCCTTCATGGACGGCGTATCCAGCATCTCGGCCCTGCCGCTGATCAACCCGGCGTTCCTGGGCGCCTTGCTGATCGCGCTGCCAGCGCTGCTGTTGGCCTGGTGGCTGCGCAAGCCGCTGCCGCACAGCGGCTCGACCTGGGCCAAGGGCTATGCGGGTGTGGAGGCGCGGCTGTCCAGCCCGGCCTATCTCTACGGCTTTGCCTTCTGGTGCCTCGCCTGGCTGCTTGAGATCACGCGGCGCGTGCCCGGCCTGGAGGCGGGCCAGTGGCCCGTGCCGGTGTTCTCCGAACGCGTCATCGAACTGCTGGCCATGCTGGCCGTCGTGCTCAGCGCCGCGCTGTCGATGGTGCTGGGCCTGCGCACGCGCTGGGCCGTGGCCACCTGGCCGGCGCGCGGCACCATCGCCGTGCTGGCGCTGGGTTTTGTCGCGCAGGTGGGCGACGGCTACCGCGTGCTGGCCACGCCCGCCTGGGCCGTGTGGCCGGTGGTGCTGGCTCTGCATGTGTGGATGCTGCGCCAGACCGACCGCCTGCAGGCGGCGGCTGCTGGAGACGGCAAGCCCGCAGCGCGCATGTCGGCCTTCGGCTGGTTCCATGCCGCCACGGCGTGGCTGGTGACCTTTCTGCTGGCCGACTGCCTGTGGTCCGGCATCGGCAAGGCCGAGCTGTGGCGCACCTCGTGGGCCGGCGTGGTCATGCTGGTCAGCGCCATTGCGGTGCTGATGGCGCTGGCGCTGTGGGCCGGCCGCGGCAACCGGCCTGCGGCGCGCGCAGCGCTGCCCTGGCCGCTCAACCCGCATGCCGAGGCCTACTACTGGCTGGCGGCGCTGCCGCTGGCGGTGATGGTGTTCTGGGGTGCGCTGGTCGCTGCGGTGCATTCGTCGGGCCACACCGCACCACTGCCGTACATCCCGCTGCTCAACCCCACCGACCTCACGCTGGCGCTGGCGTTGGGCGGGCTGGTGTTCTGGCGGCGGGTGCTGGTGTCGGCGCTGCCGCAGCCTGCCCACGCGGGCTGGGTGACCGGCCGGCATGCGCTGGCAGCGCTGGCGCTGCTGGTGTTCATCGTGATCAACACCGTGTGGCTGCGCGTGGCCCACCACTTCTTCGGCGTGCGCTGGGATGCCTCGGCGCTGTTCGACAGCTTCGTCGTGCAGACCGGCTACGCCATCCTGTGGACGCTGCTGGCGCTCAGCATGATGGTACTGGCGCACCGCCGCGCGCAGCGGCCGCTGTGGCTGGTGGGTGCAGGCCTGCTGGGGCTGGTGGTGGTCAAGCTGCTGCTGATTGATCTGTCCAACGCGGGTGGTGCCGAACGCATCATTGCCTTCATCGCCGTGGGTGTGCTGATGCTGGTGGTGGGCTACTTCGCGCCGCTGCCGCCCAAGGCCGCGCCCCGTGCGGCGCCGGATGCTCCGCCGGGCGCGCCCGTGGCACCGGTCGCACCTGCGGCACCTGTGACCCCGGCGCAAGAGGAATCACTGTCATGAAGTCTCCCCGTCACCACCTGCCGCGGCCCGTAGCAGCATGGCTGGCCGCTGCCGCCCTGTCCCTGGCCGCCGGGGGTGTCCAGGCGGCGGCCGATGCCAACAGCCCGGCCGCCTACGCCATCCGCATCCCTGTCACGCTGGCGGCCGATGCGCCGCTGCAGCGCGTCGTGCTGCCCGCCGAGGTGCTGGTGCGCCTGCAGAACCCGGGCTATGCCGACGTGCGCCTCTTCAACGGCGCAGGCCAGCCGGTGCCCATGGCGCTGGCCGGCGTGGCCGCAGCCAGCGCGCCGGAGGAATCGGTGGTGTTGCCGGCCTATCCCATCCTGGGCGGGCCCGGCACGCCAGGGCAGGCCGGGCTGGAAGGCCTGTCGCTGCGCATCGAGGAGCAACAGGGTCGGCGCGTGGTGCAGATCGACACGGCGGGAACGGCTGCTCCTGTCGGCGCGCAAACCGTGCGCGGCGCGCTGCTGGACGCGCGCAGCGTCCAACTGCCCGTGGCCCGCATGGCGCTGGACGCCGATCTGCCCGCGGGCCAACCGGTGACCTTTACGGTGCAGGCCAGCCGCGACCTGAAGAACTGGCGACCGCTGGCCGAGACGGTGCTGTACCGCGCTGACGCGGCGGGCACGCCCACGACCACGACAGCGCCCTCAGCGGCACCGGGCCGCCTGGGCAGTGAGCACATCGACCTGCAACGGGCCGACCTCAAGGACCACTACCTGCGCGTGACCTGGGGCGACGCCGCCGTGACGCTGCGTGGCGCCACGCTGGCCACCTCGCGCGGCATGGGCCCGCGCGAGCGCGTCAGCGCCAGCATGGCCGTGCCGCCGCTGGGCAACAACCCGCGCGAGCTGGTGTTTGCGCTGCCGTTTGCCACACCGGTCGCAGCGCTCAAGATCACGCCGCAAGGCAGCAATGTGCTGCTTCCGGTGCGCGTGCTGGGCCGCAACGACCGTGAGCAGCCCTGGGCGCACCTGGCCAGCGCCACGGTGTACCGCATGTCCACGGGCGGCAAGGAGCAGACCAACGCCCCGGTCGAGCTGGGTGGCGCCTCGGTGCGCGAGGTCAAGATCGAGGCCGACGCGAGGTCGGCCGGCTTTGCCGCCGCGCCCGAGCTGGCGCTGCAGTTCGAGCCGGCCCAGCTGGTGTTCCTGGCCAGCGGGCAGGGCCCCTTCACCCTGGCGGCCGGCTTGCCCGGCGCCAGTGCGGCTGCGAGCGCGTTCCTGCCCCTGGCTAGCCTGGTGCCGGGCTACCAGCCTCAGCAGGAGAACACCCTGCCCCTGGCGTTGGCCGATGTGGCTCGGGCCGACATCACCGGCGGCAAGCCCGCGGGTGGTCCGCTGGTGGCCGCAGCCGCAGCCAGCGACGGCCTGTCCACGCGCAGCTGGGTGCTGTGGGCGGTGCTGCTGGCCGGCGTCGGCGCACTGGGGCTCATGGCCTGGCTGCTGATGCGGCAAACGAAACCAGCGAGCCAACCGGCGATGGAACCCGCGAGCCGTGCGCCGGATTCGCCGCGCGATGCGGTGTGACCGTGCCGTGTTGTGATGGTGCGGCGCTCCGCCAAGGTGGCTATTCCGCGCCGCACGCACCATGGCCGCTCCAACCGTCGCACAATGCGAAGACATGCCACCTTCGCCGTCCCACGAAAGCACGCGCAGCACTGCGCCCATCCCCGCTCCTGACCTGACCCCCGCTGCCGATGCCGCAGCGCGCGGGTCGACCGGCGACGCGTCCGCCGCCGACCGCGCCGCGGTCGCGCAGGGCACCGAAGAATCCGTTGCCGCGCAGCTCGACCAGAGCGCGGCGCAGCTGAGCCAGGCTGCATCCCTCTCGCCGTTTGCCCCGCTGTCCGTGCCGGTGTTCCGCATGCTGTGGCTCACCTGGGTGGCGGCCAACACCTGCATGTGGATGAACGACGTGGCGGCCGCCTGGCTCATGACCACGCTCACCACCTCGCCCATCCTCGTGGCCCTGGTGCAGTCGGCCTCCACCCTGCCCGTCTTTTTGCTGGGCCTGCCCAGCGGCGCGCTGGCCGACATCCTGGACCGGCGGCGCTACTTCATCGCCACGCAGTTCTGGGTGGCGGCCGTGGCGCTGGTGCTGTGCGTGTTCGTCATGGCCGGCGGCATGACGGCGCCGCTGCTGCTGATGCTCACCTTTGCCAACGGCATCGGCCTGGCCATGCGCTGGCCGGTGTTCGCGGCCATCGTGCCCGAGCTGGTCAGCCGCCCGCAGCTGCCGGCCGCGCTGGCCCTCAACGGCGTCGCGATGAACGCATCGCGCATCATCGGCCCGCTGCTGGCCGGCGCCATCATCGCCAGTGCGGGCAGCGCCTGGGTGTTCGTGCTCAATGCCGTGCTGTCGATCATCTCGGGCCTGGTCATCATGCGCTGGAAGCGCACCCACGTGCCCAGTCCGCTGGGCCGCGAAAGGCTGCCCAGCGCCATGCGCGTGGGCCTGCAGTTCGTGCGGCAGTCGCCGCGCATGCGCGCCGTGCTGTGGCGCATCTCGATCTTCTTCTTGCACGCCACCGCGCTGCTGGCCCTGCTGCCGCTGCTGGCCCGGGGCCTGGAGGGCGGCGGTGCAGGCACCTTCACGCTGCTGCTGGCCAGCATGGGCGCGGGGGCCATCACGGCCGCGATGTTCCTGCCGCGCCTGCGCCAGGCCATGGCGCGCGATGTGCTGGTGATGCGCGGCACCATGCTGCAGGCCGCTGCCACCGGTGTGATGGCCGTGGCGCCCAACGTGTATGTGGCCGTGCCCGCGATGTTCGTGGCCGGCATGGCGTGGATCACCACGGCCAATTCGTTGAGCGTATCGGCCCAGCTCGCACTGCCCAACTGGGTGCGTGCACGCGGCATGTCGATCTACCAGATGGCCATCATGGGCGCCACCGCGCTCGGCGCCGCGGTGTGGGGCCAGGTGGCCACCCTCAGCGACGTGCACGTGAGCCTGGGCATTGCCGCGGGCACCGGCGTGGTGGCCATGCTGCTGGTGCAGCGCCTGGTGGCCGACCGCAGCATGGAGGAGGACCTGAGTCCCTCGCGCGCCTTCAAGGCGCCCGTGGCCGACGCGCCGCCGAGCACGGGGCATGTGGTGGTCACCATCGAGTATTTCATCGACCCCACGCGTGCCACCGAATTCCGCGCGGTGATGCAAGAGAGCCGCCGCAGCCGCCTGCGCCAGGGCGCGCTGGCCTGGCAACTGCTGCACGACATCAGCCAGCCCGCGCGGTATGTGGAACGCATCGAGGACGAGTCGTGGACGGAGCACCTGCGGCGCTTCGACCGGGTGACGGCGTCCGACGTGGCGCTGCGCGACCGCAAGCTCGCGTTCCATGTGGGGGATGCGCCGCCACGGGTGACGCGGTGGGCGGTGGAGTAGAAGGATTTTCGCGTGACGATTTGGCAATCCGCGACGCTTGAAGAGGTCGAACAGCTCCTCGCTGATGGCTTGGCGGCGGTACACCCGCTACATCGGCAGAAATTTGATGCTATCCGTATTACTTCACGTTCAGTACCAGTAGCGGATACGCCGGGTGAGTTCGTTTATGTTGTGGCCGAGTACCAAGAACAGCTGCTTTACTACTCGGACATCGAGGATGGCTGGGAGCTGGGCGTGCCAAACCTGCGTGGCGGTATCAGCTCGCGCGGCTGCAATCAGTTGGAGCTTTCTCACGTCATGCATCTCATATTTGGTGATCCAGATTCTTAATTCACCGCTTCAGCTTCGCTTGGGTTTTCGGTATTGCTGACTTGTCATCGAATTCAAACTTCAGTCCACATGAATTGCTTCGCACGCTCTTGGCCGGTCTTTTGGCTGACCTTGGTCATCCCCTGTGTCCACGCCGCCACCCCCGACCCCGCTCTCCTCGGCTGCTGGCGCGCCGCCAAGATCGTGCTGACCACCCAGGATGGCGAAAAGGCCGAAGACACCTCGGGCCGCTGCACCCTGCAGTTCAAGGAGGACCAGTTCGAATCGACCTGCAAGACCACCAGCGGAGCAGCCACCACCACGTACCGGTACCAGCTCGTCCGCCCCCAGGTGTATGCGGCCACCATGGCGGGCAGCACCTTCAGGACGGAGATGGTGGGCACCACGCGCGAGTACGAGTACCGCATCGAAGGCGATCAATTGCGCACCGTGACCGTGCCCCCGGCGATGGCTTTCGCCGCAGCGGCTGCGGCCCAGCGGGTGGAGACCGAAGCGATGAGGGTGCCGTGCCCGTGAACGTGGAAGCCAGCCGCTGAACGCCGGTGCGTGGGGGCTGCTGGAGAGTTTGCTCTTGATTTAATAGCTCCTAGCGCTTATCCAATAAGCGCTAGCAGCCAAAATCTCTTAAAAATCACCGGGGCCACAGCGCCCACAGCCGCAGGTTCTGCTTCAGGCGCCCGGCAATGTCCCCGGCCTCCGGGCCCCAGCCCGTGAAGAAGTCGGCCCGCACCGCGCCCAGGATCGCGCTGCCGGTGTCCTGCGCCATCACCATGCGGTTGAGCTGCACCTGTGGGCCGCTGGAGGCCAGCCACACCGGCGTGCCGTACGGGATGCTCTGGCGGTCCACGGCGATGGAGCGGCCGGGCGTGAGCGGTACGCCCTGCGCGCCGCGCGGGCCGAAGCCGGCGTCCAGGGGGTTGAGCGGCTCCTCGCGGAAGAACACGTAGCGCGGGTTGGTCCACATCAGCTCGTTGGTGCGCTGCGGGTTGGCCGCCAGCCAGGCGCGGATGCCGGGCCAGGTCGCGTCGCGCGTGTAGCCCTGGTCCAGCAGCCAGCGGCCGATGCTCTGGTAGGGCTGGTCGTTGGTGCCCGCGTAGGCCACGCGCACCAGCGACACCGACCCGTCGGCCTCGGCGATGCGCAGGCGGCCCGAGCCCTGGATGTGCAGCACCATCGATTCGACCGGGTCGCGCAGCCAGGCGATGGCCCGGCCTGCCAACGCGGCCTGCGCCTCGGGCAGCGATTCGATCTGCTGGCGCGTGTACCAGGGCTTGCGGGCGCCGAGGCTGGTCGGTACGCGGTAGATGGGCACGGTAAAACCATTGCCGGGCTGGCGGGTGGCCTCCATCATCGGCTCGTAGTAGGCCGTGAGCAGGCCTTCGGCATTGCCGTCGGTCGCCTCGACGCGGTAGGGCTGCAGCCGGGCGATGAGCCAGGCGCGTTGCTCGTCGGCGGTGGCGATGCTCAGCTGGCGCACTTCGCTGCACAGCGCGGTGAAAGGGGGTTGGGGACGTTCGCAGCTTTTGATCCAGGCGTTCCAGGCCTCGTGCAGCGCGTCTTCGGTAAAGCCTGGCAGCTCGGCCCAGCGCACGGGCACCCAGCGGCTCTTGGGCTGGGCCATCGGCGGAGGCAGCGGGCCGGTGTCGCCCGGCAGCACCACTGCGCCGGGCGGCAACGACGGAAAGGGCGCCGGGATGGCCGGGGTGCGGGAGGGGCTTGCGGGCGGAGGGCTGGAGCAGGCCACCAGCGTTCCTACAATCAGCGCCGTCGATACAAGGCGCAGGAGTGTCAATTTCATGGGGCTGATTTTGCTTGAAGCGCTGCTCGCGCTGGTGCTGCTGGTGGCGATTGTCTGGTGGACGATGTTTTCCGGTCGCAAGGGTGGTGAACTGCAACCGCCCCCGAAGGATTCCCCGTCGGCGGCGTCGCCCCCCGTTCCTCCTCCTCCACCGCCCCCGGCGCAATGACTAGGCGCGCGTGTGGGGCGTGGGCCCCAGGCGGCTTCGTCCTACAGCCAGGGTGCCGCTGTGCCGATGGTGCCCCAGCCTGGCTGCGGCCACGATGGCGTTGAGCTGGGCGCACCCGAGGCCGGGGCCAAGGACAGGCCACACGGCACGCGAACGGAACTCCCGAAGCGCCCAGCTCCATTGAATCTTTCAAGGAGCACCACCATGCGCAAACACATTCTTCTCGGCGCGACCGCCGTCCTCGTTCTGGCCACCGGCTGTGCCAACATGGACGACACCCAGCGCCGCACTGCCACAGGGGCCGGCGTGGGCGCGCTGGCTGGCGCCGTGATCGGCTCGGCCACCGGCGGTAATGCCGGTACCGGCGCCGTGGTGGGCGCGGGCGTGGGGGCCCTGGGCACCTACATCTGGTCGCAGAACATGGAGCGGCAAAAGCGCGAGATGGAGCGTGCGACCCAGGGCACCGGCATTGCCGTAACCCAGACCGCCGACAACCAACTCATGCTCAACATCCCGAGCGACATCTCGTTCGCCGTGGGCCGCTCGGACATCCAGCCCAACTTCGCGCCCGTGCTTGATCAGTTTGCCGCCGGGCTGCGCAACAACCCCAACACGGACGTGCGCATCGTGGGCCACACGGACAACACCGGCAGCGACGCCATCAACAACCCGCTGTCGGTGGACCGCGCAGCCAGCACGCGCAGCTACCTGGCTGCGCGGGGCGTGGATGGCCGCCGCATCGCCATCGATGGCATGGGCGAGCGTTACCCCATCGCCGCCAACGAGTCGGCTGATGGCCGGGCGCGCAATCGGCGTGTAGAGATCTTCGTCGGAGAACGCCCGAGGGGGTAAGCCTGGCGCCTGGAACGCGAAAGAGCGGTGAAACAGGCGGGGCGCAAGCCAGCGGAAAACGCGTAGGGGCTCCGGGGTTGTCTACTTCATTGTCCGGTGCGCAGCAGGTTGGCCAGCTCCACGGCCGACTTGACCTGCATCTTGTCGAACACGCGTGATCGGTGAACCTCCACCGTGCGCACGCTGATATCGAGCTGGTCCGCGATCAGCTTGTTGGGCAGGCCCGCCACCACCAGGTCCATCACATCGCGTTCTCGGTCCGTAAGGTCGCGCAGGCGCACCTGCAGGTCGCTGCGTTCGCGCAGTTGCGCCAGGCGCTCCGCCGATTGGGCCAGCGCTTGCTCGACACGGTCCACCAGGGCATTGTCGGAAAACGGCTTCTCGCAGAAATCGAACGCTCCCCGCTTGACCGTGTCCACGGCGGTGGGCACGTCCGCATGCCCGGTCAGGAAGATCACCGGCATGGTGGCCAGGTCGCCGCGCACCGCCAGCAGGTCAAACAGCGCCAGGCCACTCATGCCGGGCATGCGCACGTCCAGCAGCAGGCAGCAAGGCTGGCGCTGGGCAGGGCGGCCAGACAGCATAGCGTCAAAGGCCTCGGCACTCTCGAAGGATTCGCTGAGCAGCCTGCGCGAGCGCAGCAACCACGCCAGCGCTTCGCGCACGCTGGCGTCGTCGTCCACGATGTACACGGTGGCGTTGGATACGGGTTCCATCAGGGATCAGGTTTCAGGCGAAGGTTGGGAAACGGGCAGCGTGAAGGTAAATACCGTACCACGCGGCCCATGGGGCGCAAATCCGAGGAAACCACCGTGCTGCTCGATCACCGTGCGGCACATGCTCAGGCCCAGGCCCATGCCTTCCGGACGGGTGGTGAAGAACGGTGTGAAGAGCTTCGCGGCCACTTCGGGCGCAATGCCGGTCCCCAGGTCGGTCACGGCAAACTCGATCCAGCCGCTGTGCTGGTTCGACGCTGCACGCCGCACCCGGATGTCGAGCACACGTGTGGGGATGGTGGGGTCGTCCATCGCCTGCATGGCATTGCGCGCCAGGTTGAGCAGCACCTGTTCGACCATGGTGCGGTCGCACAACACGGGGGGCAACTGGGGTTCCACCGTGGTGTTCACGCGCACCCCCAGCTTGCGTGCCTGCAGGCTCACCAGCGGCAGGATGGCGTCAAGCAACTGCTGTGCGTACACGGCCTCGCGTGCCTGGTCGCGGCGGCGCACAAAGTCGTGCACGCTCTTGATCACCTTGCCAGCGCGTTCGGCTTGCCGCGCAATGTGTTGCATGGCCATGCGCACATCCTGCAACTGCTCTGCATGGGCGGCGGCGCCCGCGCCTTGGTCCTGTGGTGGGGGCGCCTCCAGCAGGTTGATGGAGCCCGTGGCGTAGCTGGAAATGGCGGCCAGGGGCTGATTGAGCTCGTGGCTCAGCAGCGAGGCCATTTCGCCCACGGTGGCCAGCCGGGCGGTGGCTTGCAGCCGCTCTTGCGACGCGCGCGACAGTTCTTCCACCCGCCGCTGCTCACTGATGTCGAGGAACGCGCTCATCCATCCCGTGTGCAGGCCCTGGGCGTTGATGAGCGGGGCCTCAATGATCAGCACCGGAAAGCGGGTGCCGTCCTTGCGCATGAATTCGGACTCGAAACCCTCGCGCGGCGGCATGGTGCCCGCGAAGCGGATGGCCTGGCGCTGGCGGTACTCCTCTACCCGTTCGGGTGGCCAGTAGGGCGCGGTGACGCTCTGGCCGAGCAACTCCTGCGCGCTGAACCCCACCATGGCGCAGAACGCCGGGTTGACATAGGTGATGCGACCTTCCAGATCGCGTGCGCGCAGGCCCGTGACCAGCGAGTCTTCCATGGCCTTGCGGAACGCCAGCGCGTCCGCCAGGTCGCGCTCGGCGCGCAGGCGCCTGCGGTTGTCGCGCACCAGCACCACCATCACGGTGACCAGCGCAATCGACATGGCGGTGACCAGCGCGGTCAATACATTGGGGAACAGGCTGGGCGCGCTGTGCCAGGTATCCATGCGCAGCACCAGTGTGCTGCCGGGCAGATCCAGCAGGTGCGTGGCCGTGAACATGCGCGAGCCCCGGCGCGCGGCGCCCAGCACGGCCAGCCGGGTGCCGTCGGCCTCGGTGAAGGAGGCTTCCTGGCTGCGCGTGAGGTTGTGCGCCACCAGGTTGATCAACACGTCCTGCAGCGAATACGTGACCACCAGGAACCCGGTGCTGCGCCCCCCCGAGGTGAGGGGCAGGCACAGCTCCATCATTTCCGAGCCCAGCCCGTCGCCATGGGGTTGGAAGTAGCTGCTCGAATAGGCCGGGCTGCTCAGGCGGCGCGCATTGGCACAGGCGATGGCGGCATCGGACTGATTGCCCTCGCGCAGCCGGGCGTCCCACGCCACGGGGCGGTAGGGCGACTGGGCGTGGGTGCGCACCCGCAGGTTGGCATCGCGCCACTCGATGCGCACCAGTTCGCGCCGGCTGCGCAGCAATTCGGCGGCATCGACCTCCCACGCCAGCTGGCCTGGGTCGCCCGCGTGCAGTGCCTGCAGGCTTTGCAGGTTGCGCGTGAGCGCCACGCGGATGTCGGACACCGCGTCGGCTGTGTCACGCTCGAGCCGCGACTGCACCTGGCTGGCCTCATAGCGCCCCGCAAGCCACACCATAGTGGCGAGCATGGAGATCACCAGGGCTACCAGCAGGGTCCACAGCGACCAGCGCCGCCAGGCGCCCCGCCAGCGCCTGGCAAGGATGTTCAGACTGACCTTCATCCCTTCCATCCCCCGCGTGCTGCGCGAGAGAAGGGGGAAGCGGCGGAGCCGCTCAGGGGGTTGTGCTTCATTTCACAGGACGCGGTGCGACAAGGCAGGCAATTGCAGGCGCAGGTCGCGCAGGCGCTGCGGGTCCACCACACCCGACACTACGCCCGCGAGCTGGTCCTGCTGCGCGAGCACCATGCCCCAGGGGTCCACCAGCATGCTGTGGCCCCAGGTGTGCCGACCGTTCTCGTGCACGCCGCCCTGGGCTGGCGCCAGCACGTAGGCCAGGTTCTCCACGGCACGGGCGCGCAACAGCACCTCCCAGTGCGCCTGGCCGGTGGTGTGGGTGAACGCGCTGGGTACGAGCAGCAGGTCTGCACCGGCACTGGCGTGGGCGCGGTACAGCTCGGGAAAACGCAGGTCGTAGCACACCGAGAGGCCCACGCGCCAGCGGTGGCCGTCGCGCGACGGCAGCTCGAACTGCACGGGCGTGTTGCCCGCTTCGATGACCCGGCCTTCGTGGAACTGCTCGCGCCCGTTGTCGAAGTAGAAGAGGTGGATCTTGTCGTAGCGTGCCACGCAGTCACCGCTGGGGTTGAACACCAGTGTGGTGTTGCGCACGCGCTCGGGTGTGGTGGCCAACAAGGGCAAGGTGCCACCCACGATCCACATCTGCAGCTCGCGCGCTGCACTGGCCAGAAAGTGCTGAATGCGGCCTTCGCCCGGGGCTTCGCGCAGGGCGAGCTTGTCGGTGTCCTTGTGGCCCATCACGCAGAAGTATTCGGGCAGAACCGCCAGCTCGGCCCCTTCGCTGGCCGCCTGCTCCAGCAGGGCGCGTGCGGCGCGCAGGTTGTCGTCAAGCCGGGTGCACGACACCATCTGGATCGCGGCGACTTTCATCATGAGGGTTCTCCGGTTCGGGGAGTGCTGGGGCGTGCTGGGGTGCCGGTGGCGGGGGTTGCCTCGCGGTTGCGGCGCGCCACGCGCACCACGCGCGGGTCTGCCCAGGTGCCATCGACGCGGAATTCCTGCGTGGCCGCCTCGATCAGCGGGCCGCGCAGGAACACCTGGGCCAGGAAGCTGCCCAGTCCAATGACCGGGTTGATGGCCGTGGCCACCAGGGACGCGGTCATCGCGTTGATCTCGGGCACCACCACCACGCGCAGGTCCTGGGTTTCGTGGTCGATGTTGGCGCTGCCCTCCATCAGCACAGCGGCATTGACGCCCTTCATCTGCAGGTTGTTCGTGGTGGCCACGCCCTGCTCGATGCGCACGTCGCCGCGCACGAAGTCGAAGGCGAAGCCCTCGCTGAACACGTCGCGGAAGTCGAGCGTCAGGCGGCGCGGCAGCGATTGCAGGCTCAGCACGCCCAGCAGCTTGGCCAGGCCCGGGTCGGCCTTGAGAAACTGGCCCGACTCGATGTTCAGGTTGATCTGACCGGTCATGGTCCGGTAATCGGGGCTGAACGGAGCACCGATCCAGGCCACCTGCCCTTCCATGCGGCCCTTGCCACGCCGGACCACATTGGCCATGCCCATGCGGCCCAGCAGATCGCCCGAGTCGCGGATGTCCAGCTTGAAGTTGAGCACGGTACGCCGGTCGGGTGTGCGGGGACCCACCCCCGCGGTGTTCAGCACTGCCCAGTTGCCGTTGGCCGTGAAGTTCGCTTCGGGCGCCGTGATGTTGAACTTGGAGAGGCGCCATTCGCGCTGTGCGCCTTCGCCACCCCGGTTCTGGGCCTCCATCTCCACACGCCCGAGGCGCTTGCCGCGCAATTCAAAGTCGTCCACGACGATGTCCAGCGCGGGCAGGGCGCCGGGCTGTTCGTCCAGCAGCGCCTCGACCTGATTCACATCGCTCTGGGGCATGTTCACGCGCGAGAGCCTTGCAAACAGGCGCCCATTGGGGTGGTCGGCGCCACCTGGCTGGCGGTATTCCAGGTAGCCATTGAGTTCCGTGGCGTCGAGGTTGGCGCGCCAGGTGGCGCCTTCACGCAGCGCGCCGGCCACGATGTTGTGGAGGGTGCGGCCCTGCAGGGTGAGTTCGCGGGCGCGCAAGGCCAGCGTGGTCGGCAGGTAATCCTGTGCCACGCTGTGGGTTCCCGGCGATGCCGGCGCCGTGGCGGGGCGTGCTACGGGCTCGCTGCCCGTCGCTTGCGTCAGCACATCTTCCCAGGCATCCACATCCAGCTTGCCTTGGCTGATGTTGGCTGCCACCCCCTGTGCGGGCACCGGGGCCGATTCACCGCCCGAGAGACCGATGCCGATGGCGCCGCGCAGCACGCGGGCCTGGGGCCCGCTCAGGTCCCGCAGGTAGGTGGCTGAGCCCAGCGCTCCCAGGTCCAGCGTGATCTGATCGCGCAGTGGCGGGGCTTCCCCGCCGTTTCCTGTGTGTGTGAGGCCGACCAGCGATTCGCGGGCCACCTGGGTTTCAAAACGCAGGGGCAGGCTGCTCTCGGCCGTCTTGCCCAGCGGAGCCGGCAGCGCCAGCGCCAGCCCCTGCAGGCTGGTGGTGACTTGTATTTCCGGCACCCCACGGCGAAAAGCGAGCGCCATGGAATACGCGGTGCTGCCCGTGGCGCGGCGCGCCAGCTGCGAGAGCATGCCCAGCTGCGTTGCCTGCTGCAGCCCCTCGGCCGTGGCGGTGCCCTGTGCGCGAAGCTGCACGGCCGATTCCGTGGCCGGAGCATTGGCTGGCAGCGCACGCATCCCGCCCTCCAGTCGCACCGGCCCTCCCAGCGCCTGGGCTTGCATGGCGTTGAGTGAAAAACCGGCTTCGGTGAACTGCACCACACCCCGCACCCGGCTCAGCGTAGGGGTGTCGGGCGTGATGCGCAGTTCGTTGCCCGCCAGCGTGACACTGCCCTGGACCTTGGACTTGTTGATATCGCTGATGGGCAGGGCCAGGCGCAGCTGAAAATCCGCGTTGCCGTTGCCGGTGGCCTGCTCCAGCGCGTTGCCTGTCATCCGGCCCAGTGGCGATGTGTTCATGAGCGTGAGCAGTTCGGTCAGCGGCCCCCGGGCATCGGCACTGACACCCACCACGGTGTGGGCGAGGTCCGGAATCTTGGCATCTACCTTTGACAGGCGCAGGCCTGGGCGTCCCGCAAAGCCGCCGCTGGCACCCCGGACCTGCATGGAGGAGCGCTCGAAGATCAGCTCGCCCGCAAGCTCGGTCAGCGCTGGCCACGGCAATGTGTTGGCCGGCTGCAACTGCGTGGGCACATAGGCGTAGGTGACATCCTTCACGCGGGCTGCAATGCGGAATTCACCCAGCTTCGGGTCGTTGAACGGCAGGTGGTGCAGATCCCCCTTGACCCGGAACTGGACGTTGCTCGCGCTGCCCGCCACCACGGCGTCGCGCACGTAATGGCGCGACTCGGCAGGGATGGACAGGGGCAGGTAGCGGTGCACGCGCGTCCCGTCCGCCCGGTTCAGCGTGCCCGTGAGGTCCAGCACTCCCGGAAAGCGCGAGCGGTGCGCCACCTTGCCCGCATCGCTGGTATGCCAGGTGGCCCGGGCTTCGCCCTGGGCATCGGCATTGGCGAACTGCACGTCGTTGGCCTGCACGGCGATGCGGTCGCCATCGAGTTGCCAGCGCACGTCGGCGCTGAGCCGGTCCAGCGGCAGCACAGGATCTTCGAACACGCCGGGCAGTACCAGGGCGCCGGAGACAATGGTCAGTGCCGCCTTGCCACCCGCCTGCGTCATGTCGATGTCCACCGTGGCACCGCGCAGGCCCAGTTGGGTGGAGGCGCTGCCCGGCGCGTCCCCCGCCAGGGCCAAGCCCCGGATGCGTCCGCGCACCTGGTATTGCTGCAGGTTTTCGAGCGGTCCTTTCCAGGTCGCCTGGATCTCGTCCACGAGCCCATGGGGTGAATAGGTGCGCACGGCTTCGTGTGCCGTCGCACCCAGGGGCAGGCGGCTGGCGACCTGGGCCAGGGTGGCCAGGTCCAGGCGGTCGGCGCGGAATTCGCCTTGGGCGGGTGCCTTGCCGGCCGCCGCCGTGTGCACAAGCCGTACGTTGCCGCCTGGCCAGGTGATCCCGTCGTCGGTCTTGAATTGCAGCGCCTGGGTCGAGAATTCAAACCCCCCGTTCAGCCGGCGCCCACCCAGCCGCCCCTGGATGGACGGCAGCACCAGCGCCTGCAGATCCGCGCCCAGCGTGGCATTGACATCGGCGAGCGCCAGGTCGGCCGTGCCGCCCACGATCTGTCCGCGCTGCACATCGGCCCAGGCGCGCAATGCGCCCCGGCCCTGGGCGATCTCCATGCCCACATCGGCGTGGTGGCGAAGCCGGGAGACGTCCACCCGGGAAAAGTCGGCGAAGACCTGCCCGTTCCAGCGCTTCCAGTTGCCATCGCGTGCGCGCAGCAGGGGCGCGCGGAACAGCCCGACCACCGTGAAGCGGTCTCCCCAAGCCGCAGGCGGCGTGGCATCCAGGCGCATGTGATGGTGCCAGTTGCCGTTGCGCAGGAGAAGGTCCACCTTCTCCAGCGCAAGCTCCGGGGCGCCCCGCTGCTCGTCGGTCCAGCGCACCGTGCCGCCCCGGATGAAGACCTCGCCCTGGGAAAACAGCCAGTCGGCTGCGGCGTTGTCTTCGCCCTGCTGTTGGGAAAAATCCAGTCCCGCCACCTGGATGCGGCCGTCTGCAGTGCGGCGTACATCCAGCTCAGGCTCTTCGATGTAGAGCTGTTCGAAACCGCCCTTGAGCAGTGAGCGCGGCGACAACGCCACCACCACCCGAGGAAGGCGCAGCGCAGAGCGGCCAGCAGCGTCCAGCAGGGTGACATCGGAGAGTTCGATAGAAGGGATCAGGCCTTCGGTGTGTGCCGCGATGGCGCCAATCTGGACCGGAACCCCCAGAGCCCGTGCGGCATGCGCCTCCAGCTGCGGGCGGAAATCACCGATTCGCGGCACAATCCAGCCATGAAGGGCCCCCCACGCGATGGTCAGCAGCAGCCAGAATGCCAGCAGCAAACCCAGCGACCACCGCGCGAGACCTGCCACAATTTTCAGCAGGCGGGTGGGGTGCGTGGTGGGATCGATCATGTTGGGATTGAATGTGGCAGGAATTATGACCCGCAGGCTTAGCGCGGGTTCACTACAAACCAGTGTCCTTATGTATGTGGCCCCTTGCCATGTCTGCCATGTCTTCGTCCCCCGTTGATCCCCGTTGTCACCAGCCCCGGCCCGAGGGCCCGCTGGCGGAGCATTCGCGTTTCTACCAGCGCCTGCACCGCCGCTATGCCGGCGATCTGGCCCTGTTGCCGCCCGGGGCTCCCGTGATGGCCACCATGGAACAGGCCTATGACGCGCTGCGCACGCGCGGTTGCGACACGGGTACGGCCTTGCGTGTGCTGCGCCAGCTTGTCATGGAACGGCTCATCCAGATGGACTGCGACGCGCAGGCGCCGCTCGCCGACATCACCCGCGCCGTCACCGAACTGGCCGAGCTGGCGCTGGACCGCGCCAGCCGCCAGGCGCGGCAGGAGCTGGACGAACGCCACGGCGCGCCGCGCGGGCCCGATGGCCAGCCCGTGCAGCTGTGGATCATTGGCATGGGCAAGCTGGGCGCGCGTGAGCTCAATGTCTCCAGCGACATCGATTTGATCTACGTGTATGAACACGATGGCGAGACTGTCGGCACAGCCGATGGCCGCGGTCGCATTTCCAACCACGAATACTTCGCGCGGGCGGTCAAATCCATTTACAGCCTGGTGGGGGACACCACCGAGCACGGATTTGTGTTCCGTGTGGACCTGGCGCTGCGCCCCAATGGCAACTCTGGCCCGCCTTCCGTCTCGTTGTCGGCGCTGGAGGAATACCTGCAGTTGCATGGCCGCGAGTGGGAACGTTTTGCCTGGCTCAAGAGCCGGGTGGTGGCACCGCGTGATTGCATTGCCAGCCCCGAGGTGCAGGCACTGCGGGGCGTCGTGCTGCCCTTTGTGTTCCGCCGCTACCTGGACTACAGCGTGTTTGATGCGCTGCGTTCCCTGCACCGCCAGATCCGGGACCATGCCGCCAAGCGCAGCGCGGGCCACCCCGAGCGCGCCAACGACGTCAAGCTATCGCGCGGCGGCATTCGCGAGATCGAATTCACGGTGCAGCTGCTGCAGGTGGTGCGGGGCGGTCAGTTCCCCGAGCTGCGTCGCCGGCCCACGCTGGACGCGCTCACGCGCCTGGCCCAGGCAGGCCTCATGCCGCAGGAAACGGCAGATGCCCTTGCGCGCGCCTATGTCTTTTTGCGCCGGGTGGAGCACCGCATCCAGTACCTGGACGACCAGCAGACCCACGTGCTCCCCACACGCGACGACGACCTCGCCTGGATCGCCTACACCCTGGGCTATCCCGACTGCTGCGCCTTTCTGCACGAGCTGGACGCGCACCGCGAATTGGTAGCCCAGGAATTTGACACGCTGCTGGGCGGCGCGGGCAAAAAGCAGTGCAATGGCGGAGGCTGTGGCGGCCCGCGCGCTGCGGCTGCCGCGCCCCCTGAATTCGACACCCTGCTGGAGCTGTTGCCCCCCGGATTCCGCGAACGCGTGGCCGAATGGCGCAACCACCCGCGCGTGGCGGGGCTGCGCGATGAAGCCCGCGCCCGCTTGTTCCGGTTGGTGCAACGCACCGCGCAGTGGCTCAAGGAAGGCCGCGTCACCGAAGAGGCCGCCCTGCGCCTGGCCAACTGGCTGGAGCCGCTGCTGCGCCGCGAGAGCTATCTGGCACTGCTGCTGGAGCGCCCCTCTGTGCATGAGCAATTGCTGCACCTGCTGGGTGCGGCCAAATGGCCCGCCCGCTACCTGCTGCAGCACCCCGGTGTCATCGATGAACTGGTGGGAGATTCGCTGCTCGCCGAGCGCTTTGTGGTGGCGGACTTTGAGCGCGAATTGGCCGTGCGGCTCGCGTCGCTGCAGTCCACGGGCGAGGACGATGACGAAACCTTGCTCAACCTGCTGCGCCGCGCCCAGCACGCGGAAACCTTCCGCACCCTCGCGCGCGACGTGGAGCGGCGCATCACCGTCGAGCAGGTGGCGGATGACCTGTCCGCCCTGGCCGACAGCGTGCTGCGCATCACGGCCCAGTGGTGCTGGAGCCGGCTCAAGACGCGCCACCGCGAGAGTCCGCAGTTCGCCATCATTGGCTACGGCAAGCTGGGCGGCAAGGAGCTGGGCTACGGCAGCGACCTGGACATCGTCTTTGTGTTCGACGACGACGATGAGCGCGCCCCCGAGGTCTACGCCGCTTTTGTGCGCAAGCTCATCAACTGGCTCACCGTGAAGACGGGCGAGGGCGACCTGTACGAAATCGACACTGCGCTGCGGCCCAATGGCAGTTCGGGCCTGCTGGTCACGAGCTTTGAGGCCTACGCCAACTACCAGCAGCGCCGGGGCAGCAACACGGCCTGGACCTGGGAACACCAGGCCATGACACGCGCGCGTTTCGTGATGGGCAGCGAAGCCTTGCAGGCGCGCTTTGATGCCGTGCGCGAGGCCGTGATCACCTCTGAGCGCGATCCGGCCGCCCTGCGCGAGGAGATCGTGGCCATGCGTGAGCGTGTGCGCGCAGCGCACCCTACGCGCGCCGGGCAGTTCGATGTGAAACACAGCCCGGGCGGCATGGTGGATGCGGAGTTTGCCGTGCAATACCTGGTGCTCTCGGAGTCAGCGAACCACCCGGAGCTGGTGGGCAATGTGGGCAACATCGCGCTGCTGCAGCGTGCCGAGCAGGTGGGGCTGTTGCCACAGGGTGTGGGCGTAGCCGCTGCGGATGCCTACCGCGAGCTGCGGCGCGTGCAGCACGTGGCGCGCCTGGACGAGGCGCCCACCCAGGTCACGCCCCCGGCCCTGCAGGCCGAGCGCGATGCGGTGCTGGCCTTGTGGAGGTCCGTATTCGTTTGATCTGCATCCGGGCGTGACGTTTCGTTGCATTTTTGCGGGCTGATTTTTCGGCATTGCTTCGCTAATTCAAACAACTGTTTGAATTCTGGTGTTTAATCCGGTGCCATGAGTTTTGGCGCCCATTTCATTCCCGCAGCCCAGCGCACCGCCCGCAGTGATGGCGAGGATACGCGTGTGCGTTTGCTGCACGCCGCACTGCAGCTGTTTTCCGAGCGGGGCTTTGCGCAGACCTCGGTGCGTGCCATTGCGGAAGCGGCAGGCACCAACGTGGCGGCGATCGCCTACCACTTTGGCGACAAGGCACGCCTCTACACGGCCACGTTCTACGAGCCTTTTGGCAGCGGCAGCGATCTCATCCCGGTGTTTGCTGACCCTGCGCTGACCCTGCAGCAGGCGCTGGCCTCCTACTTCGGTGGGTTTCTGGAGCCGCTCAAGCACGATGACCTCGTGACCCAGTCGCTGCGCCTGCATGTGCGCGAGCTGCTGGACCCGACCCATGTGTGGCCCGAGCTCATTGAGCGCGAGTGCCGGGCCCCCCATCTGGCGCTGGTCCAGGTGCTGTGCCGCCACATGGGCGTGGCCGCAGCGGACGACGACATGCACCGCCTCGCCTTCTCACTGGCCGGGCTGGTCATGCAGATGTGGACCCAGCGCGACCCGCTGCAAGTTATTGCACCGCAGCTGGCGGGGTCTGGGGCTGTGGATGCGTGGGTGGACCGACTGACGGGTTACGCCCTGAGCATGGTGCAGGGTGAGATCGCCCGGCGGCAGGCTGCACAACAGCCCTCGCGCCGCACTTCACGGAATTCGCACAAGGAATCCAACGCATGACTTTGAGCAAGACCCGATTCTTCTGGGCCGCCTGCCTGCCCCTGGCCCTGGGCGCCTGTGCCGTCACGGCGCCCCCCGCCCAGGTGCCCACAACGCCGCCTGTGGCGTGGCAGGCGCCCTTGCCGCACCAGGGTTCGCTGGGGGATCTGACCCGGTGGTGGACGCAGCTGGGCGATCCACTGCTCGTCGAGCTCATCGATGCCGCGCAAGCCATCAGCCCCGGCGTGGCGCAGGCCCAGTCCCGCATTGCGCAGGCGCGTGCCACGCAAGTGGCCAGCCGTGCCGCGCTGCTGCCGTCGCTCGATGCACAGGCCAGCGCCAGCCGGGGTTTCAACGAGCAGCTCGCGGGCATCGCCACCACTGCGCAGGCCGGGCTGCAAGCGAGCTGGGAGATCGACCTCTTCGGCGCCAACCGGGCCACCAAGACGGCGGCCGACCAGCGCCTGGCGGGCGCCCAGGCGCTGTGGCATGAGGCCCGCGTGAGCGTGGCCGCCGAGGTGGCGCAGCAGACGAGCAGCCTGCGCACCTGTCTGGCGCAGCTGCAGGTGGCCGAGCGCGATGCGCAGTCGCGCGGAGAAACCTCGCGGCTGTCCGACCTCAGCGAACGTGCCGGTTTCACGGCGCCCGCCACCGCCGCCCTGGCGCGCGCCAGCGCCGCCGAAGCGCAGGCGCGCGCATCGCAGCAGCGCATGCAATGCGATGTCGAAGTCAAGACCATGGTAGCGCTGACCGGGTGGGAAGAGCCTGCGTTGCGCGCACGCCTGTCCACACCGGCATCCGCCGCGCCCGACACCCTGTTCACCATTGCCGCCCTGCCTGCCCAAGTGCTGGCCCAGCGCCCCGATGTGTATAACGCCGAGCGCGAAGTCGCTGCAGCCAGCGCCGAAGTGGGCAGTGCACAGGCCCAGCGTTACCCACGCCTGTCGCTCAGCGGCTCGGTGGGCACGGCCTGGGTGCGCAGCGGTGGCGTGACGACCGACCTGAACACCTGGACCATCGGTCCGCTGGCGTTGAGTGTGCCGCTGTTCGACGGCGGCCGGCGCGGCGCGCAGGTGGATGCGGCCCAGGCGCGCTACGACGAGGCCGCTGCGCTCTACCGCGCCAAGGTGCGTCAGGCCGTGAGCGAGGTCGAGCAGGCGCTGGTGCGGCTGCAGAGCACGGCCGAACGCAATACCAGTGCGCGGGTGGCGGCGGCAGGCTACCGCACCTCGTTCGATGCCACGGAGGCGCGCTGGCGCGGCGGGCTGGCGAGCCTGGTGGAGCTGGAAGACGCCCGGCGCACGTCCCTGGCGGCCGAGAACGCGCTGATCGCGCTGCAGCACGAACGCCAGGCCGCCTGGGTTTCGCTGTACCGCGCTGCAGGCGGTGGCTGGAAAGAGTGAAACACCCCCTGAGTCGCTTCGCGCCTTCCCCCTCTCTCGACCCGCTGCGCGAGTCGGGAGGGGGACGCCCCCGGTGCGGCGGGGCGGCCCTTGCACGGGGGCACGGGCCTGGGCCGCGCCAGTTTCATCCCGTGCGGGTGGCGCGTAGCGCTGTGGAAAGCTGATATGAATTCTTCAGGACGAAAGCAAATGCAAAATTTCTCTTCCTTCAAGTTCTCTCCCACGGCCTTCGCCGTGATCGCCGCCTGTGTGCTGGCCGCGGGAGGTGCCCTGGTTTTCTCGGGCGCGTCGCGCGCGGCCGATGAACCCAAGGCGAACCAATCGCGCCCCGCACTCACGGTAAGCACGGCCCAGCCGCAGCGCACCTCCGTGCCCCTGCGCCTGGCGGCCAACGGCAACGTCGCTGCCTGGCAGGAAGCCAGCATCGGCGCCGAAAGCAATGGACTGCGCCTGACCGATGTGCGGGTGAATGTGGGTGACGTGGTCCAGGCGGGCCAGGTGCTCGCCACCTTCTCGGCCGAAACGGTGCAGGCCGACGTGGCGCAGATGCGCGCCAGCCTGCTCGAAGCCCAGGCCAATGCGGCCGAAGCCGCCGCCAATGCCGACCGGGCCCGCTCGTTGCAGGCCACGGGCGCGTTGAGCCAGCAGCAGATCCAGCAGTACACGACGGCCGAGAAAACCGCCCAGGCCCGCGTGGAAGCGGCCAAGGCCACGCTGAACGCACAGCAGCTGCGCCTGAAATACACGCAGGTGGTGGCGCCCGACAGTGGCGTGATCTCGGCCCGCACGGCCACCGTGGGCGCGGTGGTGGGTGCAGGCACCGAGCTCTTCCGCATGGTGCGCAAAGGGCGCCTCGAATGGCGCGCCGAAGTCACGTCCACCGAGCTGCGCCGCATTGCGCCGGGCGCCAAGGTCAGCGTGACGGCGGCCAGCGGCGCCACGGCCGAAGGTACGGTGCGCATGGTGGCACCCACGGTGGACCCGCAGACGCGCAATGTGCTGGTGTATGTCGATCTGCCACTCAACGGTGATTTCCGTGCGGGCATGTTCGCGCGGGGTGACTTTGCGTTGGGTGCCAGCGAGGCGCTTACCGTGCCGCAAGAGGCACTGGTGGTGCGCGATGGTTTCTCGTACGTGTTTGTGGTGGGTGCCGAGCAGCGCGTGCAGCAGCGCAAGGTGCAGACCGGCCGGCGTGTGGCCGACCGGGTGGAGGTGCTGTCGGGCCTGGACGCCAATGCTTCGGTGGCGGTGCGCGGCGCGGGCTTTTTGAACGATGGCGATCTGGTGCGGGTGGCGAACACGCCGGCGCCAGTTCCAGCGCCCAGCAGCACGTCCGAGGCGCCAGTTTTCAAGCAAAAAATGGCTCTAGCGTTTGTTGGTAAATCTTTTGCAGCTATCAATTAAGGAGCATTCCACATGAATGTATCCACCTGGTCCATCAAGAACCCGATACCGGCCTTGATGCTGTTTGTGCTGCTGACCTTCGGCGGCCTGCTGTCCTTCAACGCCATGAAGGTGCAGAACTTCCCGGACATCGACCTGCCCACGATCTCCGTGACCGTGGCGCTGCCGGGCGCCTCGCCCGCGCAGCTTGAAAACGATGTGGCGCGCAAGATCGAAAACAGCATCGCCACGCTGCAGGACTTGAAGCACATCTACACCAAGGTGCAGGACGGCGGCGCCACCATCACGGCCGAGTTCCGGCTCGAAAAACCCACGCAGGAGGCGCTCGATGACGTGCGCTCCGCCGTGGCACGCGTGCGCGGCGACCTGCCGGGCGACGTGCGCGACCCCATCGTGACCAAGATGGACCTGGCTGCGCAGCCTGTGCTGGCCTTCACGATCGCCTCGACCCGCATGGACAACGAGGCGTTGTCCTGGTTTGTGGACGACGCCGTGGCCAAGAAGTTACTCACGGTGCGGGGTGTGGGCGCGGTCAACCGCGTGGGCGGCGTGGACCGGCAGGTGCATGTGTCGCTGGACCCGGTCAAACTGCAGGCCCTCAACGCCTCGGCGGCCGATGTGTCGCGCCAGCTGCGCCTGGTGCAGACCGAGAGCGCGGGCGGTCGTACCGACCTGGGCGGGAGCGAACAGCCCGTGCGCACGCTGGCCACGGTGCAGTCGGCGCAGGAGCTGGCCAACCTCACGCTGTCGCTGTCGGACGGCCGCCATGTGCGGCTCGATCAAATGGCCACGGTGTCGGACACGATTGCCGAGCCGCGCGCGCTGGCCCTGCTCAACGGCAAGCCCGTGGTGGGCTTCGAGGTGGCGCGCAGCAAGGGTGCGAGCGAGATCGAGGTGGGCGGTGCCGTGCAGGCGGCGCTCAAGGAGATGCGTGCGCAGCATCCGGACCTGGAAATCACCGAGGCCTTCAATTTCGTGCAGCCGGTGCAGGAGGAATACGACGGCTCCATGCACCTGCTGTATGAAGGCGCGCTGCTGGCCGTGCTGGTGGTATGGCTCTTTTTGCGCGACTGGCGTGCCACGTTCGTGTCGGCGGTGGCGCTGCCCCTGTCGGTGATTCCGGCGTTCATCGGCATGCACCTGCTGGGCTTTTCCATCAACGTGATCACGCTGCTGGCGATGTCGCTGGTGGTAGGCATCCTGGTGGACGACGCCATCGTGGAGGTCGAGAACATCGTGCGCCACCTGCGCATGGGGAAGACGCCTTACCAGGCGGCCATGGAAGCGGCCGACGAAATTGGCCTGGCCGTGGTGGCCACCACTTTCACGCTGATCGCGGTGTTCCTGCCCACCGCGTTCATGAGCGGCATTGCGGGCAAGTTTTTCAAGCAGTTCGGCTGGACGGCATCACTGGCGGTGTTTGCCAGCCTGGTGGTGGCGCGCGTGCTCACGCCCATGATGGCTGCTTACATCCTCAAACCCATCGTGGACGATCACAAAGACCCGCGCTGGATGACGGTGTACCTGCGCTGGGCGGCATGGTGCGTCAAACACCGCTGGATCACCTTCATCGCCACCGGCGCGTTCTTCATCGGCTCGCTGGCGCTGATCCCGCTGCTGCCCACGGGCTTCATCCCGCCGGATGACAACTCGCAGACCCAGGTGTACCTGGAGCTGCCGCCCGGCGCCACGCTGGCGCAGACCCGCGCCGTGTCCGAAGACGCGCGCGAGCGCATCGCCAAGGTCGAGCATGTCAAAAGCGTCTACACCACCATCGGCGGCGGCTCGGCGGGGGCCGACCCCTTCATGGGCGGCGCCGGGGCCGAGACGCGCAAGGCCACGCTCACCATCCTGCTGGCCGAGCGCGGCGACCGGCCGCGCAAGCAGGGCATCGAGAACCACATCCGCGCCGCGCTGGAGACCCTGCCGGGCGTGCGCAGCAAAGTGGGCCTGGGCGGCTCGGGCGAGAAGTACGTGCTGGTGCTCTCGGGCGACGACCCGCAGGCGCTGACCACGGCGGCCCTGGCGGTCGAGAAGGACCTGCGCACCATTCCGGGCCTGGGCAGCATCTCGTCCACGGCCAGCCTAGTGCGCTCCGAGATCGCGGTGCGCCCCGACTTCGCGCGCGCCGCCGACCTGGGCGTGACCAGCAGCGCCATCGCCGAGACCCTGCGCATCGCCACCGTGGGCGACTACGACGTGTCGCTGCCCAAGCTCAACCTGGCATCGCGCCAGGTGCCCATCGTGGTCAAGCTGCGGGACGACGCGCGCCAGGACCTGTCGCTGCTCGAGCGCCTGGCCGTGCCCGGCAGCAAGGGCCCGGTGATGCTCGGCCAGGTGGCCACGCTGGAGTTCAGCGGCGGCCCGGCCGTGGTGGACCGCTACGACCGCGCGCGCAACGTGAACTTCGAGATCGAGCTGTCGGGCCAGCCGCTGGGCGACGTGACCAAGGCCGTGGAGGCGCTTCCCTCCATCAAGAACCTGCCGCCCGGCGTGCGCCAGATCACCATCGGCGACGCCGAGATGATGGGCGAGCTGTTCGCCAGCTTCGGCCTGGCCATGCTCACCGGCGTGCTGTGCATCTACATTGTGCTGGTGCTGCTGTTCAAGGACTTCCTGCACCCGGTGACAATTCTGGCGGCGCTGCCGCTGTCGCTGGGCGGCGCGTTCGTGGGCCTCTTGATCGCGCAAAAGAGCTTCTCGATGCCCTCGCTCATCGGGCTGATCATGCTCATGGGCATCGCCACCAAGAACTCCATCCTGCTGGTCGAGTACGCCATCCTCGCGCGGCGCGAGCACGGCATGACGCGCTTTGAGGCGCTGATCGACGCGTGCCACAAGCGTGCGCGCCCCATCATCATGACCACGCTGGCCATGGGCGCGGGCATGCTGCCCATTGCGCTGGGCATCGGCGCTGCGGACGCGAGCTTCCGTTCGCCGATGGCGGTGGCCGTGATCGGTGGCCTGATCACCTCGACGCTGCTGAGCCTGCTGGTCATCCCGGCCGTGTTCACCGGGGTGGACGACTTGGGGCAGTGGTTCGGCCGGACCCTCCGGCGGCTGCGTGGGGCGCACCATGCTCCGGCAGCCGAGTTGCCTGCGACACCGCCGCCAGCGGGATGACGTGGACGGGGCGCCGGCGTGGCAGAAAGCAGCATCCGCTGCGCCCGGGCTCCCCTATTCGTCTGAAAAAGCGGGCAATCCCCAGGGTTGCCCCGGCTTAGCCAAGCGTGTGGCCGTTAGATAATGTAACGAGCGCCATGAACCTCGTCAGCCTGAACATCGAATCCATCCAGCTCGGCCATCCTCTGCCTTTTGTGCTGCGGGGTGCCGATGGCGTGTTGCTGGCGCAAAAGGGGTATGTCATCCGCACCCGGGAAGAGCTGGCCAAGATGGTAGGCCGAGGCCGGCAACTGTGCGTGGACACCGATGAGTCCGGCGACAGCCACCGGGCCTACCTGGCGCAGTTGCAGCGCATGCTGATCGCAGACACCAATCTGGGTGAAATTGCGGCGATGAAGATGACGGCGGCCGACGACGCGGGTGGGCGGGGACGCGGTGGCAAGACCCTGCCTGACTGGCCCGAGCTGCAGCTGCGTGCCACACAACTGCTGCGCGCGCCCTCGCCCCATGATTTTGGCGGGCGCTTCCAGATGCTGCACGACGAGCTGGCCCGCCACTGCGAGCAAACTCCCGACGCCACGCTGCTGGCCCTGATCTACCTGTCGGTGCAGGAAACCCGCATGTACAGCGCCACGCATTCGATGCTGGTGTGCTGCGTGTGCATGGTGGTGGCGCGCGAAATGCTGCGCTGGCCCGAGGCCCGCGTGCAGCAGTTGGGCCACGCGGCGCTCTCCATGAACATTGCCATGACCGAGCTGCAGGACCAACTGGCCCAGCAGACCCATCCGCTCACGGCTGTGCAGATTGCCGCGGTGGAGAGCCATGCAGAGCGTTCCGAGGCGTTGCTGCGCACGCTCGGCGTGGCCGACCCTGTGTGGCTGGAGGCGGTGCGCTGCCACCACCACCGCACCCCTGGCCCGCTGGCCAAGAAGACGGAACCCCAGCAAATGGCCCGCCTTTTGCAGCGCGCCGACATATTTGGTGCGCGGATGGCCCCCCGCGCGGCCCGCTGGCCCATGCCGGTCACGGCGGCCATGCAGGCGAGCTACTACGATGAAGAGCACCAGGTGGACGAGGCCGGTGCCGCGCTCGTCAAGACGCTGGGCGTGTATCCGCCAGGGGCCTTTGTGCGGTTGGCCAGCCAGGAGGTGGGTGTCGTCATCCGCCGGGGTACGACGGCCACCACGCCCAAGGTGGCGGTGGTGACCAACCGCGACGGCATGCCGACAGGGGAGCCCATTCCCCGCGACACCGGCATGCCCCCCTGGAAAGTCACGGGTGTGGTGGCTTTCAAGGACGTGCGGGTCAAGCTCTCGCTGGACCGTTTGCTCAACCTGGGCTGAACAGCCTCTGAGCCGCAGGCGCGGCATTCTGCCTGCAACGGGTGGACGGGCTTGACGCCCGGCGCCATCCACGAGCAGCTTCTGCCCGTCTTTCTTTCCCCCATCCCCTGCCGCGACGGTAGCACCTGTGCGGCCCGTGCCGCCCTGCCTTCGCCTGCGCCGGCAATAACCATTGAAGCCGCAGAGCTTTGAATCCATTGGGTGCGGGCATTCGTATACCAATCAGTCCAAATAAAAACTCATGTGGACAAAAAATGATGGAATGGTTAAATTGCCCATACCACTGCGCCCCAAGCCCTATGAAAACCTCTTTCAGACGCCTTCTTTCGGTCGCCAGCCTTTTCCTCCTGGCAACGGTCGGCCATGTGCCCTTGGCCCACGCGGCGGATGCCGAAAGCTGTCCGGCCACGCTGCAGCACACGTTTGCCAGGCTGCAGGATGAAAAACCCCAGTCGCTGTGCCAGTACGCTGGCCGGGTGGTGCTGGTGGTCAATACCGCGAGTTTTTGTGGCTTCACCGGCCAGTACAAAGGGCTGGAAGAGCTGTATGCCCGCTACAAGGACAAGGGGCTGGTCGTGCTGGGCTTTCCGTCCAACGACTTTTCGCAGGAGACCGGCAGCAACCAGCAGATCGCAGATTTCTGCGAAAACACTTTTGGCGTGAAATTTCCCATGTTTGCAAAGAGCAGCGTCAAAGGGGCAGAAGCCTCGCCGCTGTTTCGCCAGCTGGCACAACTGTCCGGCACGGCGCCGCGCTGGAACTTCCACAAATACCTGCTGGGCCGCGACGGCAAGCTGGTGGACAACTACTCCAGCCTCACTGCCCCTGACAACAAGGGCCTCGTGCGCGCCATCGAACAGCAACTTGCTGTTGCCGCTACGAGGTAATTGCAATGTTTTCTTTACGTTTCTTTAAAAAAAACCAGGGCATGCTCTGGAACTTCGCCAGCGCAACCCCACTCTATCTATTGCGCAAGACGATTGCGCGACGTACAGTTTTAGTGTTGCGAAGCCTTTCGGGCCCCCGGGTTCCGACTGACCTCCTGGAGCGCTTCTCCTCCCTCCCTCTCTTATTCGTTTCGGGAAGCTTCGCAACCTTTTTATTCCATGCACCGGCGAGAGGGAGCCGGCCATGAAAATCGCCATCATCGGTTCCGGCATCTCTGGGCTGGCGGTCGCGCACCAGCTGCGCGGCCAGGCGGACATCACGCTGTTTGAAGCCAGCGACTACTTTGGCGGCCACACCCATACGGTGGACGTGACGTTGCCCGACGCGTCGGGCACGCCCGTCACGCATGGCGTGGACACCGGCTTCCTGGTGTTCAACGAGCGCACCTACCCCCACCTGATCCGTCTGCTGGCCGAACTGGGCGTAGAAACCGCCAAGTCCGACATGTCGTTCTCGGTGCAGGTGCCGAGTGCCCTGGGTGGCCCTGGCGGTGGCCGCGCGCTGGAATGGAGCGGCACCAACCTCAGCACGGTGTTTGCCCAGCGTTCCAACCTGGTCAATCCGCGCTTCCTGGGCATGCTGCGCGACCTGCTGCGCTTCAACAAGCTGTGCACGCGCATCGCCCAAAAGCAGGCCGAGGCCGCGCTGATGCAGCCGCTGGGCGACTTCTTGCGCGAGCACCGCTTTGGCGACGCGTTCCGCGACTGGTATTTCTTGCCCATGCTGGGCTGCATCTGGAGCTGCCCCACCGACCAGATGCTCAAGTTCCCCGTGGCCACCATGATCCGGTTCTGTCACAACCATGGGCTCATCCAGGTGAGCAACCGCCCGCAGTGGTGGACGGTGTCCGGTGGTGCGCGCCACTACGTGGACAAGATCGTGGCGGGCATTGCCGACAAGCGCCTGAACACCCCCGTGCACCGCATCGAGCGTGACGTGGCTGGAGTGCGGGTGGTGACTGCTGACCACACAGAACACTTTGACAAGGTGGTGCTGGCCACGCATTCGGACCAGTCGCTTGCGCTGCTGGCCCAGCCGACGACGCAGGAGCGCGCCGTGCTCGGCGCCATCCGCTACCAGGCCAACCGCGCCGTGCTGCATACCGACATCTCGGTGCTGCCCGCGCGCCGCGCCGCCTGGGCCGCGTGGAACTACGAACGTGCGCCGCAGCGCAGCCGCGAGTCGGCCCGCGTGTGCCTGCACTACCTCATCAACCAGCTGCAGCCCGTGCCGTTTACCCAGCCCGTGGTGGTGTCGCTCAACCCGGTGCGCGACATTGCACCCGAACACGTGATCGGCAGCTACGAGTACGCGCACCCGGTGTTCGACATGGCCGCCATCCGCGCGCAGCAGCAGGTGGGCAAGCTGCAAGGGCAGCAGCACACCTGGTTCTGCGGCGCCTGGACGGGCTATGGCTTCCACGAAGACGGCCTCAAATCCGGTCTGGCCGTGGCCGAGCAACTGCTGGCCGCCCTACCAGCGCCTTTGGCGGAGGCTGCGTGAGCCACGCCCCGGCCCCCCCCGCAGCGCCCCTCATCGGCTTCGGCCAGGTGCGCCACACGCGGCTGCGGCCCCGGCGGCATGCATTTTCCTACCCCACGTTTTTTCTGATGCTGCCCATGCGCAGCTTGTCGGGTGCCCAAACTCCGCTGGCCGTCAACCGCAGCGGTGCCATCAGCTTCCATGACGTGGACCACGGCGACGGCCGCAGCGCCGCGCAGGGCGGTGCGCTGGCCTGGCTGGACGAGCTGCTGCGCACCGAAGGCGTCACCGACGCCACGGGCGAGGTCTGGCTGCACTGCTATCCGCGTGTGCTGGGCTACACCTTCAAGCCCGTGAGCTTCTGGTATTGCCACCGTGCGGACGGCCACCTGCGCGCCATCGTGGTCGAGGTGAACAACACCTTTGGCGAACGCCATTGCTACCTGCTGGATGCGCCGCAGTACGGCGTGGAACAGCAGGCGCGCAAGGTGTTCCATGTATCGCCGTTCTGCGCGGTGAGCGGCGGCTACCGCTTTCGCTTCATGCGCACCGAGGCCGGGGCACAGGACGCGGGCCGCACCGTGGTGCGCATCGACCACGACGACGACACCGGCCCGCTCATCCAGACCAGCGTGAGCGGCACCTTGCAGGCCATCACCGCACAAACCCTGCGCCAGGCGCTCTGGGGCTACCCCGCCATGACGCTGGCCATCATTGCCCGCATCCACTGGCATGCGCTGCGGCTGTGGCTCAAGCGTGTGCGTTTCCACCGCAAGCCCGAGGCGCCTGCCTCCATCGTGACCCGCTGAATTCCATGACGAACGAGAACGCCGCCATGAACTCCACCACCGCCCCCCGCACCGCCCTGGCCCTGCCCGCTGGCACCCCGGCTGCCGCCTGCACGGCGCTCAAGCTGCTGCAGCGCCTGCAGCATGGCCACCTCACGGTGCAGCTGCCCGACGGCACCTTGCAGCATTTCGGGCATGGCAACGGCCCCTCGGCCGCGATCACGCTCAAGAACTGGAACGTGTGCAGCGCCGCGCTCAAGTCCGGCGACATCGGTTTTGCCGAGAGCTACATCGCAGGCGACTGGACCACGCCGCACCTGACCGACCTGCTCAAGCTCTTTGTCGCCAACCGCCAGCAGGTCGAAGGCGTGATCTACGGCACCTGGGCCGGGCGCCTGCTGTACCGCATCAAGCACCTGCTCAACCGCAACACGCGCAGCAACAGCCAGAAGAACATCCACGCCCATTACGACCTGGGCAACGCGTTCTACGAGCTGTGGCTGGACGACACGATGAACTACTCGTCCGCCTGGTTCGAGGGCGATGCGGGCGGCGACATGCGCACCGCGCAACATGCCAAGGTGCGCCGTGCGCTGCGCATGGCGGGTGTGCAGGCCGGTGACCGGGTGCTGGAGATTGGCTGCGGCTGGGGCGCCTTGGCCGAGATGGCGACCACTGAATTCGGCGCATCCCTCACCGGCGTCACGCTGTCCACCGAGCAGCTGGCGTTTGCGCAAAAGCGCATGGCGGCGCATGGGGTGCAAGCCAAGGCCGACTTGCGCTTGCAGGACTACCGTGACATCCACGACGGCCCCTACGATGCGATCTGCTCCATCGAAATGGTCGAGGCCGTGGGCCGCGAATACTGGCCCACCTATTTCCAGTCGGTGAACCGCCTGCTCAAGCCCGGCGGCAAGGCGTGCATCCAGAGCATCGTTATCGACGACAGCCTGTTCGACCGCTACATCAGCTCCACCGACTTCATCCAGCAGTACATCTTCCCGGGTGGCTGCCTGCCGTGTCCGCGCGAGTTCCGCCGCGAAGCCGAGGCGGCAGGCCTGCGAGTGGTCGACGAGTTTGCGTTTGGCCAGGACTACGCCGAAACCCTCAAGCGGTGGCGCGAGCGCTTCCTGGCCCAGCGCGCACAGATTCTGCAGCTGGGCTTCGATCAGCGCTTCATGCACATCTGGGAGTTCTACCTCGCCTACTGCGAAGCGGCGTTTGCGATGAGCAACATCGACCTGGTGCAGTACACGCTGGTGAAAGACTGATTGCTATGAAAAACATAGCTATTACCGCTTTGTGGATAAGCTCTGGGGCCTATTTTTATTCAAATTCTGTTCTCGCACAGGCCGTGCCGATGGCCCAGGCGGCAGAGCCAGCCACCGCCATGCCCCTGTCGGGCGTGCGCCTCTCGGGCCAGGGGGTGCTCCGGTTCCTGGGTTTCGAGATCTACCGCGCCCGCCTGTGGGTGCCGCCCGGCTTTGATGCCGACAACTACGGCGCACTACCTTTGGCGCTGGAGCTGACCTACCACCGCGACTTCACGGCGGAGGCCATCGCCAGGCGCTCCCTGGAGGAGATGCGCCGCATCGGCAGCTTCACGCCCCAACAGGCCACGCGTTGGCAGCAGGCGCTGCAGGCCGCGTTGCCCGACGTGAAATCGGGCGACCGCCTGCTGGGCATTCACCAGCCCGGCGTGGGTGCGGTGTTCAAGATGGCCGGGCGTGTGGTGGGGGAGGTGCCTGACGCCGAGTTCTCACGCCTCTTCTTTGGCATCTGGCTCTCGTCCCAAACCTCCGAACCCGGTCTGCGCCAAGAGCTGCTGGCCGCCACCCGCACTGCGGGCCAACCATGAGCAATGGGCAGCCCATCCGCGCCAGCGCAGGCCTGGCCTATGGGCTGCTGGGCCTGCCCCTGGCGTTTGTGGCGCTGCCGCTCTATGTGCTGCTGCCCAACCACTATGCGCGCGAATCTGGCATGCCACTGGCCACGCTGGGCGCGGTGCTGCTGGCGGCGCGGTTGTTCGATGCGTTCATCGACCCGCTGTTGGGTCGCTTGGCCGACCACCTGTTTGGCCGCTCGGTGCGCGCCGTGCTGGCGGTGGGCGCGGTGTCGGCGGTGGTGCTGGCACTGGGGCTGACCAGCCTGTTCTTTCCGTGGGTGCGCGGGGCCGATGCGCTGATCGCCTGGGCGCTGGTGGCGCTGCTCATCACCTACACCGCCTACAGCCAGCTCAGCATTGCGCACCAATCCTGGGGCGCGCGGCTGGGCGGCGATGAACTGCAGCGTGGCCGCATCGTGGCGTGGCGCGAAGGGGCGGCGCTGGTGGGCGTGGTGCTGGCATCGGTGCTGCCCGCGCTGCTGGGGCTGCCGGTCATGCTCGGTGTGTTTGCCATTGCCTTGCTGCTGGGCTGGTGCGCCTGGGCGCGGTCACCCCGTCCTTCAGCCCATGCTGGCACCGTGGCGGGGGTGTACCGCCCACCGCAGCGCGCCAGCCTGTGGCGACCCTGGGGGCGTCCCGCCTTCCGTCGCCTGCTGGCGGTGTTCATGCTCAACGGCATTGCCAGTGCCATCCCGGCCACGCTGGTGCTGTTTTTCATCCAGGACCGCCTGCAGGCGCCGCCCGCACAGGAGCCGATGTTCCTGGCGGCGTATTTCGTCTGCGCTGCGCTCTCGATCCCGCTGTGGCTGCGGGCCGTGGCGCGATGGGGCCTGGTGCGCACCTGGCTGGCAGGCATGCTGCTGGCGATCGCCGTGTTTGTGTGGACTGCGTTTCTGGGCGCGGGTGATGTGATGCCGTTCATGGTGGTCTGCGCGCTTTCGGGCGTGGCACTGGGCACCGACCTGGCATTGCCCAGCGCCCTGCTGGCCGGCGTGATTGAGGCCGAGGGCGACAGCGGGCAGCACGAAGGCGCGTACTTTGGCTGGTGGAACTTTGCCACCAAGCTCAACCTGGCGCTGGCCGCAGGCCTGGCGCTGCCCCTGCTGGGCTGGCTGGGCTACACCCCCGGCACGCGCAGCGAAGACGGCTTGCAGACCCTGGGCCTGGCCTATGCGGTGTTGCCCTGCATGCTCAAGCTGATGGCGGCGGCAGCGCTCTATCTTCTCCTCCTGCGGCGCCCTCGCAGCGCGGAGATTGTTTGAATTCGACCGACCAAGGTGCACCCCCATGATGCAACGACGCCTTCTCCTTTCCGCCGCACTGACTGCACCCTTGGTGCTGTCCGGCTGCGCCAATCAGAGCATTGACGGTTACGCCAGCGAAAAACCGGTGCTGGACCTGGCCCAGTATTTCAACGGCAAGATCGACGCCCACGGCATCTTTCAGGACCGCAGCGGCCAGATCGTCAAGCGCTTCACCGTGGTCATGGACTGCTCATGGAAAGGCAATGAGGGCGTGCTCGACGAAGCCTTCACCTATTCGGACGGTACCACCCAGCGCCGCATCTGGCGCCTGACCAAACACGCCGACGGCCGCTACACCGGCACCGCCGACGATGTGGTGGGCACGGCCAACGGCCAGACGCGTGGCAACGCCTTCCGCTGGAACTACACGCTGGCGCTGCCCGTGGATGGCAAGGTCTACAACGTGAACCTGGACGACTGGATGTACCTCATTGACGACCGCGTGATGCTCAACCGTGCCACCATGAGCAAGTTCGGCGTGCGCCTGGGCGAGATCACCCTGTCCTTCGCCAAACGCGCACCATGAGCCTCAATCCTCCCCTGCGCGACTGGCATGGCCGCCGGGCCTGGCTCATTGGGGCCAGCAGCGGTATTGGCCGGGCCACGGCGGCGGCGCTGCATGCGCGCGGTGCGCAGGTGATCGTCTCGGCGCGCAATGGCGATGCGCTGGATGCGTTTGTGGCCCAGCACCCTGGCAGCGTGGCCTTGGCCGTCGATACGGCAGAGCCCGAACAGGTGCAGGTTGCCGCCGCACAGGTGCTGGCGGGCGGTGCACCCGACATGGTGTGCTACTGCGCAGGCTACTACCGCGACATGCGCGCCACCGACTTCGACCTGGCAGAAATGCTGCGCCACGAGCAGATCAATTACAACGGCGTGCTGCAGGTGCTGGCCGGCGTATTGCCTGCGATGCTGGCGGCGGCGCAGTCCGGGCGTCCCGGGCATGTGAGCGTCATCAGCAGCGTGGCGGGTTTCAGAGGCCTGCCCAAGAGCCTGGCCTACGGCCCCACCAAGGCCGCGCTTATCAACCTGGCCGAGGCGCTGTACCTGGATCTGCACGACCTGGGCATGGGCGTGAGCGTGATCAACCCCGGCTTTGTGGCAACGCCGCTCACAGCCGGCAACGACTTCGCGATGCCCGCTCTGATCTCGCCCGAGGCGGCGGCTGCGGCCATCCTGCGGGGCTGGGAACTGGGGCATTTCGACATCCACTTCCCCAAGCGCTTCACGCGCGTGATGAAACTGCTGCGCGTGTTGCCGTATCGGTGGTACTTTCCGGCGGTTCGCCGCTTCACAGGCCTCTGATCCTTCATGCACCCACCCCGCGCGCCCCTTACTGCCGAAGACGCCGTCACCCGCGTGGTGGCGTTTTTCGAGCATCTGTCACCGGCCGATGTAGCGACCATCGGCGAGTTCTATGCGCCACAGGCGCGCTTCAAGGATCCGTTCAACGAGGTGCAGGGCGTGCCCGCCATCCAGGCCATCTTTGCCCACATGTTCGAGGCACTGGAGCAGCCGCGTTTTGTGGTCACCGGCCGCGTGGTGCAGGGCACGCAGTGTTTCCTGACCTGGGATTTTCTGTTCGCCTTCAAGGGCTTTGACAAGGGCGTGACGCAGACGGTGCGCGGCGCGTCGCACCTGGTGCTGGACGAACAAGGCCTGGTGACGCTACACCGCGACTACTGGGACGCCGCCGAAGAGCTGTACGAAAAGCTGCCGGTGGTGGGCGCGCTGATGCGCTGGCTCAAGAAACGCGCCAACCGTTGATTGTTGGCCGTTGACGCATTGATCACGCCAGCGTTTTGATGCGCGGGTGCCCGGGCAGCGGCACTGCGCGCTGCAGCACGCCCTCGGCCAGCCACAGCGCACTGTTCCATGCGCGTTGTGCCACATAAGGCAGCGGCAGCTGCTGGTAGTCGTCGTTGAAGACCTCAAAGCTGTAGTCGCCCTGGTAGCCCATGCCATCGAGCGTGCGCACCAGCTCGGCCAGGGCCTGGCTGTGCACGCCTTCGCCAGGGAACACGCGAAAGTGCCGCGCCGTGTCGATGCGCTCCTGCACGGTGCGGGTCTCCTGCCACATGAAGTCCGAAAGCTGCACCAGATAGATCTTCTCGGGGTCCACATCCGTGAGCGCCGAGAGCGGGGTGCTGGTGGCGAACTGGTGGTAAGAGTCGATGGCCAGGCCGAGGTTGGGGCAATCGGCCTGCTCGACCGCCGCCCACGCCTGGTGCACCTCGTTGATGTGCCGTCCCCACGAGAGGCCTTCAAACGCCACGCGGATGCCGTGCGGCAGCGCCAGCAGGGCCAGCTTGCGCAGGTCGCGCGCGATGGCATCGGCATCGGCGGTGGCGTGCGATGACGTGGAGCTGCAGGCCAGCAGCACGGGCGCCCCCAGGTCGCGCGCCATCAGGATCATCTGCTTGGCAATGTCCACCTTGTAACTGTGCAGGTGGCCCGACAGGCCTTCAAAGTCGCGCAGCACCTGAAAGCCCGTCACGCGCAGGCCGCTGCTGCGCACGGCGTGCACGGCCGCCTTGATGCCTTGCGGATGGCCCACGATGTCGCGGGCGGCCAGCATGATCTGGCCAAATCCTGCGGCCTGGACGGCGGCGAGCTTGGCCTCCAGTGGGCCGGCCAGGCTGATGGTGTCCATGCCGAAGTCGGCGACGTTGCGTTGCATGGTGGATGTGCGCATGGCGGGCTCCGTGGGCGGGGGGTCAGCGGGCGTCCAGCACCAGCTCGAAGCTGGGCGAGCCAGCGTCGGCGCGCGTGAGGGCGCCGCGCGTGCCGGTGTGCACGCCCGTGGGCGATTCGACAAACTCCACGCCCCGCGCGCGCAGTGCGTTCACGGCGGCCAGCACATCGGGCGTGCCAAAGGCCACGCGCTGCAGCAGTTCCTCGGGGTCGGCATCGAGTGCGTCGACCAGCGGCTCAATCAGCTGCCAGTGCAGCGTGCCGCAGGGGCTGGCCAGTATGCGGCCATGCGTGAGCACGCCAAACGATTGCTCGGGGGACAGCTCGGCAAACCCAAACAGTTCGCCATAAAAATGGGTCCAGTCCTGCGCGCGGCCCAGCCCGATGTATTGCACCACGCCAAAGAGGTGCAGGCCTTGCAGCGCGGGTGGGCGCGGGTTGACGGTGGGGATGGGCACAAAGTCCACGTCGTAGATCGAGAACTCCTGGTACCGGTCCACAAAGTAGATGCGGCTGGACCCTACGCCGTGGATGGCGGGGATGTTGAGTTCCATCACCTCGACCTCGGTGTGCACGGCCCAGGCGCCCAGCTCCAGCACGCGGCGGTACGCAGCGGCCGCGTTGTTCACGCGGAAGGCGATAGCGGCCAGCACCGGCGTTTCCGTGAGTGCGGGGGGGGCATGCACGCCGGTGCGTTCGTTGTCCTGGTGGGCGTTGACGATGATGTTCATGTCGCCCTGGCGGTACAGCAGCACCTCGCGCGAGCGGTGCCGCGCCACGGGCTGAAAGCCCATGCGCTCCAGCGCCTGGCCCAGCGCCTGGGGGCGGCTGGTGGCGTATTCAATGAACTCCACCCCTTGCAGGCCCAGGGGGTTGGGCAGTTCGCCCAGCGCTTCGCGGGCGGCCATCATCGGGGTGCTCATGGATTCGACTCCTTGTGATTTGCTGCAGGCGGTAGGGTTCAGCGGGCGCTGACCAGGCGGCGGAAATGCGCGTCCATGCGGGCTGCATCAGGGGCTTCGCCGGTGAACAGCTCGAAAGCGCCCACAGCCTGGCCTACGGCCATGCCACCGCCGTCCGATACCTTGCAGCCCAATGCCCGTGCGGTCTGGACCAGGGCAGTTTCGAGTGGGAAATACACCACCTCGGACACCCACATCGCTTGCCGCAGCAGCGCCGCGTCGAGGGGGAGCCCGGGCAGTTTGTCCATGCCCGTGGGTGTAGCGTGGATCAGCCCGGTGGCGTGGGCCATGGCCGATCGGATCTCGCCAGCCTCGGCGCGCGCGCCATAGAGCGCATTCACGTCGGCGGCCAGTTGTGCGGCGCGTTCGGGTTGGGCATCGACGATGGTCAGGTGCTGTGCCCCCCGCCGCAGCACGGCATGCGCAATGGCGGCGCCCGCACCGCCCGCGCCCAGCAGCACCACGCGGCTGAGGTCGGCGCCAGGCAGTGCACGGGTAAAGCCCCAGGCCCAGCCCGATCCGTCCGTGTTGTGCCCCACCAGCTGGCCATCGCGGATGACGACCGTGTTCACGGCGCCCATGGCGCGCGCCTCTTCCGACAGGCTGTCAAGGTAGGGGATCACGGCCTGCTTGCAGGGGTAGGTCACGTTGCAGCCCGCGTAGCCCATGATGCGCGCTGCCGACAGCAGCGTGGGCAGGTGCTCCGCTGAGGAAGCCGAGCGGTCCAGGTCAATCAGCTGGTAGTGCAGGCGCATGCCGTGGTGGCGCGCCTCTTCTTCGTGCAGGGCCGGCGACAGCGACTTCTGGATGCCGGCACCGATCAGCCCGATGAGCACCTTGCGGGGGCTTGTGGAAGACATGGTGGATGCGGTGGATAACACCGGAGGATCAAGGAGCGATGTGCTCATGGGAGGAATGCGGGTGGGCGCGCTGCCGGGGTGTGGGTCACAGCGCAGCAGCGCGAGGGTTGCTGCGTTCGGGTTATTTGCCGCCGCGCAGCTTGGCCAGCGTGGCGTAGACCTCTTGCACGGTCTCGGCGCCCACCTTGTCGCTGTGCTTTTCGACCACGGGCTTGACCTTGGCGCGCAGCTTGTCCACTTCGGCCGGCGAGAACTCGTTGATCTGCATCCCGGCCTTCTTGAGGTCGTCCATGGCCACGTTGGCTTGCACACGCGATACGGCGCGCTGGAAGGTGGTGGCCTCGGCCATCGCATCGGTCACGGCCTTCTGGTCGGCGGGGTTCAGGCTGTCCCAGAACTTCTTGCTCACGATCACGGCCTGCGGGTTGTACATGTGGCGTGTGACCGTCAGGTACTTTTGCACTTCGGCGAACTTGGACGAGAGGATGGTCGAAAACGGGTTTTCCTGGCCGTCCACAGCCTTTTGCTCCAGCGCCGTGTACAACTCGGGGAAAGGCATGGGCACCGCGTTGGCGCCCAGTGCGTTGAACATGTCGATGTAGATGGGCGACTGGATCACGCGGATCTTCAGGCCCGCGATGTCTTCGGCCTTGGTAATAGGCCGCTTGCTGTTGGTGAGATTGCGAAAGCCCAGTTCCCAATAGCCCAGGCCCACCAGGTTCTTTGCCTGCAGCTTGTCGAGAAGCTTTTTGCCGAAGGGGCCGTCGGTCACGGCATCGGCCTCCTGCGGCGAGGCGAACAGGAACGGGAAGTCGTAGATGCCGAATTCCTTGGCCTGGGCGGACAGGATGCCGGCGTTGAGCACCGTCATTTCCACCGTGCCGCCTTGCAGGGCAGACACGGTCTGCAGGTCACCCCCCAGCGTGCCGCCCGGGAAGAGCTTGACCGCGATGCGGCCATTGGTCTTGGCGGCCACGAGGTCGGCGAACTTCTGCGCGCCCTGGGCCTGCGGGTGGTCCTTCTGGTTCTGGAAGGCGAACTTGATGGTCCGCTCCTGGGCATGCGCCGTGGGTATCAGCGACGCTGCGATCAAGGCGGTGGCGAGCAGGGTTTTGAGCAGTTTCATGGAAATGTCTCCTTGGGTTTTAGGCGGGGCAGAAAAGCGGGAAGCGAGGGCGGGTGCACGGGGCCGTGTCAGCCGCCCAGCCAGCGCAGGGGCACGGTGACGAGCGAGGGGAACACGACCAGCAGGAACATCACCACGAACTGCGCCAGCATGAAGGGCATCACGCCGCGTGTGACCTGCCCCATCGAGATCCGCCCCACGCCTGCCACGACATTCAGTACGGTGCCCACGGGCGGCGTGATGAGGCCGATGGAGTTGTTGATGATGAACAGCACGCCGAAGTACACCGGGTCGATGCCGGCGGCCTTGACCACCGGCATCAGCACGGGCGTCATGATGAGAATGGTGGGCGTCATGTCCATGGCCGTGCCGACCACCATGACCAGCAGCATGATGGCGACCAGCAGCAGCGTGGGGTTGCCCATGAAGGGCTCCAGCATGCCGATGACCTTGGACGGCAGATCGGCCACGGTGATGAGCCAGGCCGACACCATGGCGGCAGCCACCAGGAACATGATCACAGCGCTGGTGCGCGCGGCCGCCTGGAAGATACCGACCAGCTGGCGCCAGGAGAGTTCGCGGTACACCGCCATGGAGACGATCAGCGCGTACATCGCGGCCACCACGGCAGCTTCGGTGGGTGTGAAGACCCCCATGCGAAGTCCCACGAGGATGATGATAGGCAGTCCCAGCGCCCAGGCGGCTTCGCGCAGGGCCAGCTTCAGCTCGGCGCGGGTGGCGCGTGGTGGGGGGGTGACGTTCTCTCGGCGGCCGAGCCACCACCAGGTGACTGCCAGCGAGACTGCCAGCAGCAGTCCCGGGAAGATCCCTGCGAGGAACAGCTTGCTGATGGACACATTGGCCGCCACGCCAAAGATCACGAAGCCGATGGAAGGCGGGATGATGGGGCCGATGACGCCTGCCGAGGCGATGAGGCCCGCCGAGCGCTCCTTGCTATGGCCCGCGACGATCATCATGGGCAGCAGCAGTGAGGTCAGCGCGGCCGCGTCCGCCACCGCAGAGCCCGACACCGCCGACAGGATCACCGCCGCCATGATGACCACATAGCCCAGGCCACCGGGAATGTGACCCACCAGTGCCAGGGCGAGCTTCACGATGCGGCGGGACAGGCCGCCTACGTTCATGATCTCGCCCGCGAGCATGAAGAACGGCACCGCCAGCAACGGAAAGCTGTCGGCACCGTTGATCACGTTCTGGGCCAGGATCTGGGCATCGAACAAATCAAGGTGCCACATCAGCGCCACGCCGCTGAGCAGCAGCGCGTAGGCGATGGGAATGCCGATGGCCATGGCCAGCAGCAGAGAGCCGAGGAAGATCGCGACGGTCATGGGAGTGGTTCCGGGCTGGTTGTCGTCAGGGCTTGTTCGTGCCCGGGGTGTCGGATGCCGCTTGCGCGTCCCGCTGGATCTGCTCCAGCGCGGCAGCTTCTTCGCTCTCCTGCACCATGATCAGTTCGTGGTCGGCCAGCGGGACGAATAGCGTGCGCAGCAGGTCGCGCAGCAGGATGGCGATGGCGGAGGCGCCCATGAGCACGCCGCTGGCATAGAAGATGCCGACCGAAGCGCCGGTCACGGGGGCTTCGGTCTCCCAGTTGATGACCGTCTGCGACCAGCTGCCCGAGAGCAGCAGCCAGGACACGTAGAGCATGGCGACCTGTGCCACCACGAGGCAAATCTTCTTGCCCAACGTGGGCAGGCGGGAGACCAGGGCATCCACCCCCAGATGGCCGTGTTCGCGCAAGGCCACCACGGCGCCCATGAAGGTCAGCCACACGAACAGCCAGCGCGACAGTTCCTCGGAGATGGTGATGCCGGAATTGAACGTGTAGCGCAGCACCACATTGCCAAAAACGAGCACCACCATGATCGCCAGGCACAGGCCTGCCAGTGCATCCAGCACGCGGGTGTATCCCCGCAGTACGCGGTCGGCCAGTGCGAACATGGTGTCTCCAGTCGTTGTGGTTGAAAGCCTGGAATAATTTTGTACGAACTGGTTAGTATTTGATCTAGGTGCAAACCCTGCTCTTCGTTTGGGGGTAGCGGCTGGAGGCGCGGGCGGTCGCAGTGCTGCCGTGGATGCGGAGCAGCGGGGGGGGGTTTGCGACCATCTGGCGGCACGCGCCAGGGCCGTTGGGTCAGGGCCGCAGGAAGCGCACGATCATTTCGATGATCGATTCACGGCGTTGCGCCGTGGCGGCAGGCGTGTCGAGCGAACGCTTGAAGATGGCGCCAAAGGTGTGGCGGTTGGCCACATTGAAGAAGCACAGCGCCGAGATCGACATGTGCAGGTCCACCGGGTCCACGTCGGGGCGGAAGACGCCGGCAGCCACGCCGCGCTGGTACACGTTGTGCACCGCGTGAATGACAGGAATGTTCAGCTCCTGGATGGTCGTGGAGCGGCTGATGAACTCGCCCCGGTGCATGTTTTCATTCATGACCAGGCGAATGAAATCGGGGTTGGCGAGCTGGTAGTCCACGGTGAAGCCCACCAGCGTGCGCAGCGCCTGTTCGGGGGCCAGGTCTTCGAGGTGCAGCTCCGACTCGATGCGTCGAATGCGCCGGTAGGCCTCCTCCAGCACCGCCACGTACAGACCTTCCTTGCTACCGAAATAGTAGTAGATCATGCGTTTGCTGGTGCTGGTCAGGGCCGCGATTTCGTCGATGCGTGCGCCCGCCAGGCCCTTGTCGGCAAATTCCGCCGTGGCCACCTGCAGGATGTTGGCCATGGTGCGGTCGGGATCGTTCACGCGGACCCGGTCTGCCCCGGGCGTGGTCGCCGCCTCGCGCGCAGCGCGCTGCCGGGTGGCCCGTGCTTCGCCAGCCTTCGAGGGTTTTTGAACCATTTCGTTCATAAGCTCCGTAGCATACGGCACACGAGAACCCGCCCCGGCAATGAAAGGGGCTGTAGGTGCCGCCCTGGCACCGCTGCGGGGTTCAGGACGGCTTGGTGTCCGCGAAGCTCGGGCGCAGCATCAGCTTGTCGAGCAGCTTGCCCAGGTTGGGGTATTCGCTGCGCCAGGCAATATCCGGAAAGCGGAATTCCAGCCAGCCCAAAGCGCAGCCCACGGCGATGTCGGACAGGCTCAGGTGGATGCCGCTGCAAAACGGCTTGTCACCCAGGCCTTGGCTCATCGACTTGAGGCCGTCATTCACCTTGAGCAACTGGCGGTCGATCCAGGCCTGGCTGCGTTCGCTGTCCTTACGGTGCGCCCAGGTGGCTTCCAGCCGCGCGAGGATGGCGGCGTCCATCACGCCATCGGCCAGGGCCTCCCAGGTCTTGACCTCGGCGCGCTCGCGGCCTTGGGACGGGATCAGCTTGCCAACAGGGGAGAGGGTGTCCAGGTACTCCACGATCACGCGGGAGTCGAAGACGGCTTCGCCGCCTTCCATCACCAGGCAGGGCACTTTGCCCAATGGGTTGGAGGTGGCAATGTGGGTATCGTCTGCCCAGACGTTTTCTTGCACGAACTGGTAGTCGAGCTTTTTCTCGGCCATCACGATACGTACCTTGCGGACGTAGGGGCTGGCGGTGGCTCCGATCAATTTCATGGTGTGTCTTCCAGTGCGCGGGATAGGCTGAGCGATTCGAGTTTGATTCTATCGGCAGCTGCCCGCACGAAGCTGACGGATGCGCGGCGCCTACAATTGCGCGCCATGAGCCTGTCCACCATTACCGCCCTGTCGCCGCTTGACGGCCGTTACGCCAGCAAACTTGCCGCCCTGCGCCCGATCATGAGCGAACATGGCTACATGCACCGCCGTGTCCAGGTGGAAGTGGCCTGGTTCATCGCGCTGTCCGACGCTGGTTTTGCCGAATTCAAGCCCCTGACCACCGGTGCGCGCGCCTACCTGCTGGGCCTCATCAAGAACTTCTCCGAGGCTGACGCCGCCGCCATCAAAGAGATCGAAAAAACAACAAACCACGACGTGAAGGCCGTGGAGTACTGGATCAAGAGCAAGTTCGAAGCGCGCCCCGAGCTGGAAAAAGCCTCCGAATTTGTGCACTTTGCCTGCACCAGCGAAGACATCAACAACACCAGCCACGCGCTGCAGCTGCGCTCGGGCCGCGACCAGGTCGTGCTGCCGGGCCTGGACCGCATCGTGCTCAAGCTGCGCGAAATGGCGCACGCCTATGCCGATGTGCCCATGTTGAGCCGCACCCACGGCCAGACCGCCAGCCCGACCACCGTGGGCAAGGAAATGGCCAACGTCGTCATGCGCCTGCAGACGGCCTGCGAGCGCGTGGCCGCCGTCAAGATCATGGGCAAGATGAATGGCGCTGTGGGCAATTACAACGCCCACCTGTCCGCCTGGCCCGATTTCGACTGGGAAGCCTTCAGCAAGAAGGTCATCGAAACCCCCGAGCCGCTGGGCCTGGGCCTGACCTTTCAGCCGTATTCCATCCAGATCGAGCCACACGACTACATGGCCGAGCTGTTCGATGCCGTGGCCCGCGCCAACACCATCCTCATCGACCTGTCGCGCGACATCTGGGGTTATGTGAGCCTGGGTTACTTCAAGCAGCGCCTGAAGGCCGGCGAGATTGGTTCCAGCACCATGCCGCACAAGGTCAACCCGATCGACTTTGAAAACGCCGAAGGCAACCTGGGGCTGGCCAACGCGCTGCTCAAGCACCTGTCTGAAAAGCTGCCGATCAGCCGCTGGCAGCGTGACCTGACCGACAGCACCGTGCTGCGCAACATGGGCGTGGCGCTGGGGTACGCGGCGCTGGCCTATGCCTCGCTGTTGACCGGCCTGAACAAGCTGGAGTTGAATGAAGAAGCGCTGGCCGAAGACCTGGACGCTTCGTGGGAAGTGCTGGCCGAGCCCATCCAGACGGTGATGCGCCGCTTCGGTGTGCAGGGTGCTTACGAAAAGCTCAAGGAAGTGACGCGCGGCAAGACCGTGACGGCCGAGGCCCTGCACGGCCTGATCTACTCGCTGGAAATCCCCCAGGCCGAAAAGGACCGGCTGCTGGCGATGACGCCGGGCAGCTACGTCGGCAAGGCGGCCGAGCTGGCGCGCCGGGTCTGACCGCAGATTTTCCAGCCTTTTTGGCCTCCTGCGCTTGTCTATCAAGCGCAGGCAGCTATCTATTTAGTAGTGAGGCTGCATGGCCATCAAATCCACCATTTTCAAGGCGAACCTCCAGATCGCCGACATCGACCACGGCTACTACGCCGACCATGCGCTCACGCTTGCGCGCCACCCCAGCGAGACCGACGAGCGCATGATGGTCCGGCTGGCCGCCTTGGCCATTGCCGCGCACCAGCTCAACGACCTGTGCAATGGCGACGCCACGCTGGCGTTTGGCGCGGGCTTGTCGGACCCCGATGACCCCGATGCCTCGCTGACCGACTTCACGGGCCGCAAGCGCGTCTGGATCGAGGTGGGCCAGCCAGAAGACAAGCCCCTCACCAAGGCCTGCAGCAAGGCCGATTCCGTGATCGTCTACTGCTTCAACCACGCAGCCGAAATCTGGTGGAAGGGCATCGAGACCAAACTCTCGCGGCTGGAAAAGCTGCAGGTGTGGCGCATCCCCACCGAAGCATCCCAGGCGCTGGCACAGTTGGCCGAGCGCAGCATGCAGCTGCAGGCCACGGTGCAGGAGGGGGCGATCACCCTGAGCAGCACGCAGGGCAGCGTGCATGTGGAGCCCGTGCGCTGGAAGTGACTGAAATACTTGTAAAAATAGCCTCTGGCGCTTGATAGGTAAGCGCTAGCAGCTATTAATTTAGTAGTCGCTGATTCAATCCCGTGGCATGAGCGTGCCACATTGCCAGCACTGCTCGAATCCGCCTTCGACCGTCTCCCCACACTGGCATGCCCAGCGGCGCTGCGGCAAATCCTGGAGCTCCTGCAGCAAAGTACGCGCACGGGCAGCGTGTTCGTCATAGTCCAACCAGATTTCGGGCAGGCACTGGTCAGGCGGCAGGTGCCCCGCTGCAGCGCCCAGATACTGGCGCTGCACGGAGGCCGCCATGCCCGCTTCGCACAACAGGTCCGCCCACAGCGTGGCGATGGCGATGTTCGGGGCTTGGGTGAGGCGCAGCATGGGCCCACCATAGCGGTTTGAACGCCCGGCGTACAGCCCTTGCGCGCTCGCAGGTGGGTGTGTGGTACAGGAGGTGAGCGAAAGAAACCGGCTATGCCGCGTCGGCTGGCACCGGCGCCGCCTTCGAGACCCCTTCGGCCGCCCTTTCCGCATACCGATTGAACCGCCACGCGGAGTGCTCCAGGGTGATGCGCCGCCACACCGTGCGCTTCTCGACCGGGCTCATCGCGGGCCAGAACTGGACTTCGCCAAACGTGCGCCCACACCCCTTGCACAGGTCGTCACCCTGGCTGGTGGAGCAGATGGCGATACAGGGCGTGTCGGGCGTGGTGCCATACCAGCCCTGCCAAGCGGCCATGGCCTCGGGGGGCAGGCGGTCCTCGTCCACCTCGTCTTCACGCCGGTACACCATGTGCGCATAGACCTCTCCCAGCGCACGGATCTCTGGCGCCAGGGAAATTCCGTCGGGCGAAGGCGCCCGGCTGCGCCAGTGGTTGATGGCGGCTTCGATGTCGGTGATGTGGATGGCGGCCATGGGCGATTGCGTGGAGAACCTGTTCAAAATCTCTCAAACTCTTTGGGCAAGGTACTTGCGCGACCCGGGGAGGATCTTGAACCGGTTCTCAGGGGGCTGGATCATAGCCGCGCGGGCAAGGGCACCCTGGCAAAGGTGTTATGCGAGATAGCAGCGCTGCCGTCCTTTGTACCCGCCAGTGCCCTTGTGTAAGCAATAACCACAATCGCACCGCACTTGCGCGACCGTGCTGGCGATGTTCCAATCAACGCTTCGAAGGGGAGTAGCTCCCGACTTGCATTCCGGCATTGCCAGGCTCTGGCGCGCGGGGGCGCGAGGCATCGGAACCGTCGTCAATACGAAGCGAAGCATCGCTTCCGGCGGTCCGGGTTCAGCGCATACCGCAAGGGGCGCCGGGCTGAGCAAGACCTTTGATGGGCCCGCTGGGGCTGATCAAGGCTGTCCTTTCGCATTCATGCCCGCCAGGGCAGTCCTTGATCATCCGGCCGCAGGTCCTCTATCCCTTGGGCGGAGTCGGCGCTACAGTGGCGGCGAGCTCCCCCTTCGCGCGTATTGATACTGAGGAATTTATGGAATTTTTGGCTTCGCCCGAATTTTGGCTCGCACTCGGCCAGATCATCATCATTGACATCTTGCTGGGCGGCGACAACGCGGTGGTCATCGCGCTGGCCTGCCGCAAGCTGCCCCCCGCCCAGCGGACCAAGGGCATTATCTGGGGCACCGCAGGGGCCATCGTTCTGCGTGTGATCCTCATCGCCTTTGCCATGACCCTGCTGGCGCTGCCGTTCCTCAAGTTCGTGGGGGCGCTGCTGCTGGTGTGGATTGGCGTCAAGTTGCTGGCTCCCGACGAAGACGGCCATGGCGACGTGCAGGGCAGCGACAAGCTGCTGGCGGCCATCAAGACCATCATCGTGGCCGACCTGGTGATGAGCGTGGACAACGTGATTGCCATTGCAGGCGCTGCGCAGAATGCGGGCGAACATTCCTTCCTGCTGGTCGTGCTGGGCCTGCTGATCTCCATCCCGATCATCGTCTGGGGCAGCCAGCTGGTCATCAAGCTCATGGAACGTTTCCCGATGATCATCACGCTCGGCGGCATGCTGCTGGGCTGGATTGCTGGCGGCATGCTGGTGACGGACCCCGCTTTCTCCAACCCCGACAAGTGGCAGTGGATGCTCAAGCTGCCACAGACCGATGTGGTCAAGTACGGCGCCAGCGTGGCGGGCGCCCTGCTGGTTCTGCTGGCTGGCAAGTTCATTGTTGCGCGGCGTGCGGCGGCAGCGCCTGCCGAGCAGCAAGGCTAAAGGGCGGGCAATCTGAATCGACTGGGAAAAGGGGGCCTTCAGCCCCCTTTTTTCCTTGGTCTTCAACGGGAGGCAGTATGGATAGAGTCATCGTGTATGTAGACGACGCGGCTTATGCGCAGCAGGTGCTCGCCCCTTTGTTCGCGCGCGGCGCAGCTGCTGGAACACAATGGGTGCTGGTCGCCTGCGCGCCCCGGATGACCCACCGCATCAGCAAATGGGTGAGCCACAGCGCGCGTGAGAACTGGCGCGCCAAGTGGGCGGACAAGCTGTTTGCCCAGATGCTTCCCGGGCTGCGGGTGCCGACGGACAGAGTGACCACCGTGCTGGCCAAGGGGCCGCTGGCGGAACTGACGGACCAGTTGCAAGCGGCGGGAACCTCCGCAGCCCAAGTGGTAGATGCGCGGCGGCCGAAGATGGATGCGGCAGAGGAGTCGACACGTCCGGACAAGCGGTGGTCGCCCCCGCCCGGAACGCTGCTGGGCAGCCTGCTCACCGGTTTTGGTGCGCTGTGGGTGCTGGCTCTCGAATAGGTCACCCTCGGCTGGGGTCGGATTCTGGAGATTCAAAACCAGCCTCGCGAATTTCCTTGCTCCACCGAGCCAGTGCTATTCTCAGCCCATGAAACTCATCCTGAAATGGTTGCTCAGCGCCGCATCGCTGCTGTTCGTGGCCTATGTCTACAGCGGTGTGGAAGTACAAAGCTTTACCTCCGCGCTGATCGCTGCCTTTGTCATTGGCCTGTTCAACGTGGTGTTGCGACCCGTGCTGGTGGTGCTGACGCTGCCGGTCACCATCGTCACCGTCGGTCTTTTCCTCTTCGTCATCAACGCGCTGATGTTCTGGGCTGCCGCCAGCGTGCTGGAGGGGTTCCACGTCAATGGCTTTGGTGCGGCGCTGCTCGGATCTCTGATCTATTCGCTGCTGGGTGTGCTGATTGAATCAGCGCTCGGCGGCCTGTTCGCGAAGAAGTGACTCCACTGCGCGCAGCCGGGTATCGATGATGGATGCCTCGATGTGGTCCACCTGGGGGCCTCCTCGCCGCGCCAGATCCTGGCCTGCCTTGAAGCGGTCTACAGCGGCTGCATAGTCATAGCGTGCGGCGTGGGCCTCTGCCTCGGCGCGCACTGCGCGCAGTGCCTGACCTTGAGCCTGCCAGGTGGACGCCAAAAGCTGCCACGCCGTGGCGTCTCGAGGGTGTGTGGCGACCCAGGTCTGCAAGGCACCGGTGCCCTCAGCAGCACGTCCAGCGCGCAGCAGGGCCTGTGAGCGTAAAACCAGTTCAGGGCGTCGATGGGTGCTGCTGCCCGTATCCGTCGCCAGGATGCTCACAGCGGCAGCGGCGTCGCCTGCGGCCAGTTCAATCTCCGTTGCCAGCAACTTTGCCAACCGTTGGGCTGGGGCATCATTGCGAACCAGCTCCTCCAGTTTCTTCGCGGCGGTGCGCGCGCCCGCAGCATCCCGCAGCTGATTGCTGCCCAGGGCCGCCGCGTACAGCACCGCCGCACGCCTGGGGGCGGGTTGGGCCGCAAAGCCGGAGCTTTGCGGCTCGGCAATCCACTGGCGCAGGGTGTCCACCCCAGGATTGGCCAATACCCTGGCACGTGCTGCGACCATGGCATGTTCTAACGTCGATGGCATTGCTGCAGCGGGTAGCTCCCCGGGAGGAATGCGCGAATGCATGTCTGCCATGCGCTCGGTGGTCAACGGATGGCTGCGCAGGTACGGCCACGAGCCGTTGTCGTTGAGCCGGTTGGCCTGCTGGAGCTTGTCGAACATGCTCACAAAGCCCTGCGGAGCGAACCCGGCGGGGGCCATCAGGCCATAGCCAATGCGGTCCGCCTCGCGTTCCATGTCGCGCGAGAAATTGAGCTGATTCTGCATGGCCAGAGCCTGCCCCCCCACCACCAGCGCCTGCGTGGCACCGGGGTTCTTGCTGGCCGCCAGGGCACCCAGAATCATCGCCCCCAGCAGTAAGGGTGTTTGCTTGCTCTGCTGCGTGATTAGGCGCGAGATGTGGCGCTGCGTGACGTGGCTGAGTTCATGGGCCAGCACCGAGGCGAGTTCGTCACGGGTGGTGACAACTCCGATCAGCCCCAGATGCACCCCGAGGTAACCGCCGGGCAGCGCAAACGCGTTCACCGTCCGATCGCGCCCCAGCAGTATTTCCCAGGCAAAGCGCTCATCCAACTCCGGGGAGAGTTCTCCGCGTGCCTTGGCAGCCGCCAACAGCGGACGCCAGATGCCTTGCACATAGTCTGCGATGACGGGATCATCGATATAGTCAGGGTCTCTGTAGAGTTCACGGATGATGCGGTCGCCCAGGCGGCGCTCGGCGCTGGTGGTGAGGTCGCTGGGGTCGCCGAGGGTGGGCAGGGCGGTCTGGGCAATCGCCACCGGCACGTACAAAGCTCCATATGCTGCAAAAAATATAGCAATTGCTGATTTTTGGATAAGCGCTGGAAGCCATTTTTGATGAAGTTCTCGCACGAAGGTCCTTTGTCCACCCTCAGAGCTGTGCACATGCGTCGCCCTGTACTACTAACGCCGTATGATGCCCTCGCCTCTGAAATGTTTCGCCTCATTTTCCATGTCCACGCCCACTTCACCCCTCACTCACTTCGATGCCCAAGGCCAGGCCCACATGGTGGACGTTGGCGCGAAGCCCGCTACCCTTCGGATTGCAGTCGCTTGCGGTCGGATTGAGATGCTGCCTGCCACCCTCGCACTGATCGAGGCCGGGACCGCGAAAAAAGGAGATGTGCTGGGTGTTGCTCGGATTGCAGGTATTCAGGCCGCCAAGAAGACCAGTGAACTGATTCCCCTGTGCCACCCCCTTGCATTAACCCGCGTGGCCGTAGACTTCGAGCGGGCCAGCTTGCAATATCCTGAGGCAACAGGACTGGTGTGTTCGGCCACAGTAGAGACCGTGGGGCCCACTGGCGTGGAGATGGAAGCGCTGATGGCCGTGCAGATTGCCTTGTTGACGATATATGACATGTGCAAGGCTGTCGACCGGGGGATGTCAATGCATGGAGTGCGGGTAATCCAAAAGCGAGGTGGAAAATCAGGTGATTTTGAAGAAAATCCGCATTGCACTTAATCCCAGGCATCCAACGCAAGATACGCTTTGGGTTTGCCATCCTCCAATCCAATGATCACTGTCCATTCAAGCGTTCCTTCGGCCAGAAGCGGCATGTAGCCTAGTCTATCAAGATGCAAATTGTTTTGGATTGCAATTTTGTCCAATGTACTTTTCTGCATAGGATATTTTTGTAATAGATTTCGCAATGGCCGGGCAGTTTTAATAATTTCTTGAACCTGCATTTCATATTGAATCCAACGCGCAGGTCGAAATGCTGGTGGCACCCCATCCAGTGCGAGGAAGATGCTTTCTTTGAATTCTGCATCTGAATTCGTTGCCAACCTGACGCCCAGTAACTTGGGGCCAGTGAGGCTCAAATGTTGTAGTGACTCGGGGGCTAAATGCAGTTGATTTAAATTGATGTCAGGAACGCTTACGACACGAAATCTGTCACCCTCAAAGGCTATCCATACTGGTCTGGCATTCATCAGGCTTGATATTCCATAGCCTAGTGCAGATATTTGAATTAAGCCGATTATTGCCAAATCCCTCCATAGCTCCGATCTTGGCTTTTTGCGGTCAAACACTATGAAGGTCAAAAGTGGCCCGCATACAGCATCAATGACCATTACAAGGAGAAAAATTTCCCGCCCTCTAGCGAGTTGATCGAAGGGAGATGGATACCAAAAACCAAAAACCAAAGCCGCACAAAATACTGCAATCGCAATGCTTAGTATTAGATGAGCCGCGGCGGCTTTGAGTGCAGTTTTAAGTCGGATTCTAGAAAACATATAAAAAAGGGCGCCGAGGCGCCCTTTTACAAATTGGAGCAGTTTACTTGCACTCTGCAGGAGCAAAACGTGCGGGGAGCGTACCAGCAGTTTGGGCAATTGCCAGGGGAGTAGCACCCACCGCTGCGCAACGCCACTTTGCGGAGTCCGCAGGTGGTGTAAAGGTTGCAGTACCAACGGGCAGGGCGGTACCCGGCAAAGCAGCGCCCGTGTAAGGCATAAGCGTCAATGTGCCGTTACCTGCATTAGCAGTAGTAGTAACGGTAATCAATCCAGTTGCAGGAGCAATTGTAACACTGGTCAAATTGCGCGAAGCCGTGGGCGAAGTGAAGCCCAGATTGTAGCCCTGCGCAGATGCATTGGGATTGCCAGAAGCCAAAACGTCGGCAACGTTAATTTTGGCCGCAGAAGCGGCAACGAGACCTTCCGTCACACGTGCACGAACCGTGTAATCTTGGTAAGCAGGCAGAGCCACAGCAGCCAAAATACCAATAATCGCCACCACGATCATCAATTCGATCAGGGTAAAGCCTTTTTGCAGGGTACGCTTCATAAAAATTCTCCTAGGAGCAGTTTGCATGTGAACACCTGTCGAACAACTCTTCAGGTTAGCAATTCACAAGCACTTTGCGTGCCAACTTTTTTGAATGTTTTCTTCTCTAGCCCGGGCGCAGATTGTTTTCTGATCTTGCAGCACTGAATGCGCCAAAGACACTTCTTGCGACATTTTTGTTCTGCCATCATTGTCACTGTGAGCAATTTGTTACAATTCAAAGACCTGTCCTGCCTCCAACCATCGTATGTCGTGCGTTCCGCACCCATCAAGTGACGGCACTGTATCGAACTGCCTAATCTCGTCCATGATGAGTGCTGTCTCCGACGGCTTGGTATGCGTGATGTAGATGGGAAAAGCTCGGTCTAGGCGAAGTTGCGAGAGTTCTTGGGCGAGACTGTTGGGGGAGAGGTGCAGGCTCTTTGCTGCTAGTCCGCTTTCGCGGTTGCTAAATGCGGTTTCGACAACCAACTGAGACACCGGCATAGCGTTGACCCATGCCCAAAAGGCCGGGTTTTTTGCTGTATCGCCGCTGAATGCCCACCATCCAGCGTCTCCGCGGATCCCATATCCCACTGCTGGCACCGTATGTACTGCGGGTAAAACTTCCAAGAGGCGAGTCCCGATGGTTATCTGCTGGCTCACCGAAACATGGGTGTATTGAAGAAGCGGCTGCTCGGCAGTCGGGATCGCGCTGAAATCTGGCCAGATCGTTCCATTGAACACATGAGTTTGCAGTGCCGCAATCGTCGGCTGTAAGGCATAGATTTTCAAGGGGGCATTGCGCAACGATGAAACGGCATCCAGCATCAGCGGCAACGCGGCAATATGGTCAAGGTGCGAGTGCGTGAGAAAAACATGGTCGATCCGGCGCATTTCGTCCAGCGTCAGGTCGCCGACCCCCGTACCCGCATCGACCAGAATGTTGTCGTCGATAAGGAACGAGGTGGTTCGGCAATCTTTGGCGATGGCTCCGGAGCAACCCAGCACGCGAACCTTCATGGGCCAACCTATCTATTTGGTGTCGAAATTGGTGGCGCCGTCCCATTCGGGGTCAGAGGCCTGCCCCTGCAGGGCTTGCACGCGGGTGGCATACAGATCGTAGAGGGCAGAGGGGGCGGCGGTTTGCTTCAAGTTCATCAGCAGTTTGCTGCATTGTGCCCAGTCCTGGGCACGATAGGTTTCCAAGAAGTGTTGCCAGATGGATATTTCTTCGGCTTTTTGCGGCGCGGTGGCGTTCAGTTCTGCCAGCGGCGAATAGATAGCCACCGCCTGTGCCTTGCCTTTGACGCGCACGCGGTCCAGCTCCTGCCAAGTGAACTGCGGCGCCTGAGCCTGGGTGGTTTCACTCACCACGGTGCGCACGCCGTAGTGCTTGGACAAGCCTTCCAGACGCGATCCGAGGTTCACGGCATCACCAATCACGGTGTAACTGCGCCGAATGTCCGAGCCCATGTCGCCCACACACATGGTGCCGGTGTTGAGTCCTATGCCGATACCAATCTCCGGCAGCTTGCGCTCCTGGTGTGAGCGGTTGATTTGCTCTACCGCCCGTTCCATGTCAAGCGCAGCCTGCACGGCGAGTTGCGCGTGTTCTTCTGTCGGAACTGGCGCGCCCCAGAACGCCATCACGCAGTCCCCCATGTACTTGTCGATGGTACCCCGGTGGCTTCGGATGATGTGGGTCAGCTGGCTGAACACATCGTTGAGAAGGGCTTGCAATTGCAAGGGCTCCATCTGCTCTGACATGGCAGTGAAGCCCCGCATGTCGCAGAACATCACGGTCAGTTCGCGGTTCGCTGCCTGCATGCTGTAGTTCTCAGGCTGCTTGACCATCTCGTCCACGAGCTCTGGTGGCACGTAGGTACCGAACAGCGCGGCCAACTCCCGCTTGGATCGACTTTCTACAAAGTAGCCATAGACCATGTTGAGCGCGAATGCGAGCACTGCCATCACGATCACCGTGGCCAGGGGCATCGCCAAGCCCTGGGTGAGGTAGAGCCACAGATTCATCCCTGCAAGCGCTGTAACAACGCCCAGACTGAGCAGCACCGCCGAAGTGGCGGAAAGTGCGGGCAGGGCCAGGGCCAGCAAGACACCTGCGCAGAGCAGCTGGGCGGCGTCAAAGCCCACGGCATAGTCTGGTCGCACGATGCTCTTCCCATCGAGAAAGGCGGACAGCATATTGGCATGGGTTTCCACGCCGGGGTAGGTCCGGCCGACAGGGGTCACGCGCAGGTCGAGCAGACCGGGGGTTGTCGAGCCCACCAGCACCAATAGGCCCTGAAGACTGTGGGGTGGCAGCTTGCCGTCCAGAACATCCGACGCGGAAATGTAGCGAAATGAGCCGCCATTGACATCTCCAGCGCCGCGGAAAGGGATCAGTGTCGCTAGCTTGTTGTCCACAGGCAGGGCAAGCTCACGGCCGTCCTGGCGCAGCACGATGCTGTGCAATGTGTCGTGGGTGCCTTGAGGTGTGGTGCTGACAAAGCTGGGGTAAATCTCGGGCAAATCGAGCAAGGTGCGAAACATCGCCAGAGCCAAGGATTCATAGTAAATCCCTTGGTACTCCGCGAGCAAGGGAAGGGATCTGACGACACCATCGTCATCGGTCACTGAGTTGAAGAAGCCTGCAGCGGGCACGGACTGTGCCAGTTCCGCAATATTGCTGCCGTATCCTCCCCAGGAGGTTGCTCGCAATGGCAGGCCACGGAGTCTTTCAGTGGGCAACGCGGGCGCGGGCAAAACACCTTTCGTTCTTCCGTCCCGGTCACTGGTGAAGTAGTAGCCCAGAACTGCTGGTCGGCCTTGGAGAGCGCGGGCAAAGCGCGCGTCATAGTCGAGTGTGGGAGTCAGGCGTGCTAGCTGTTCCTTGAATCCCGGTTGGGCCCGTAAAGCCCCTTGTGCCAAGCGCTCCAGGCTTGCGAGGCCGGAGCTTCCATCCGTTTCCGCGAAAAGGACGTCAAATCCCACCACGGAGGCTTGCTGACGTTCAAACAGCTCTCGCGTGAAGGCGGCGAGCTTGTCCCGTCCCCAAGGCCAGTGTCCCACCCTGTCCAGGCTCTTTTCGTCAATGTCGATGATGACAATGCGCTCGTCCAGCGTGCGCGGCATGGTCGCACGCAGCCGGGTGTCATAGATGATGTTTTCGAGCCGCTCCAGGACCTGGAGATGGAGAACGCCAGAAATGTGCAACAACGCAAACGCCAGCGGAATCAATGTGACCGCTGTGCGCCTGACGTGGCGCCGGAACAGATGCAAGAGTCGCTGTCGCATAGGTTCCGGCGGCAATGGAGACGGATGAATTGCCTGGTTGGGCCGCGGCCCGGTCGCGGCTGTCAGCTCTGTTCGAACTGCATTTCCGTGCCGGCCAGTTCCAGGCGGTCACCGTTTTTGAGAGGCACGGGCGATGCACCGATAGATGCGCCATTGAGCAGCGGCATATCGGGGCCCTCGACATGGGCCAGCACAAAGCCCTGGTGTCGCTTGGTGATGGAGGCAACGGCCACGCCGGGCTTGCCAATGGTCGTCACCACCTTTTGCAGCGACACTTCCCGCCCGGCAGCGGCGCCAGACACTACACGGATCACCGCAGAAATCACGGGGGCGGCAGAACCTGCACCCAACGGGCTGGGGCGGGATGCCGTGCCCAAAGGAGGCACCATGCCCGGCTTGAAAATCATGGTCTTCTCGAAGTTCTGCCCCTCCGCCTCGTGAAGGAAGCGGATCTTGTACTTGCCGACTTCGACGGTATCTCCATTGCGCAACTCCTGCCGCTTGACCGCCTTGGCGTTGACGTAGGTCCCGTTGGTGCTTCCCAGGTCCTCAATCTCCACATCCTGGCCTGCCATATGGATCACGGCATGCTCGCCGCTCACGGCGAGGTTATCGATCACGATGTCGTTGTAGGGGCGGCGGCCAAGCGTAGTGCGCTCTTTGGTCAGTTGCACTTCCTTGATGACAACCCCGTCGATTGAAACGATCATTCTGGGCATGATCCACTCCTGATGTGATGAGTAATTGTTGTAGTCGGAGCCACTTACGCAGCCCCTAGCAATCGGGACATAAGGCCGCGCTTCTTGCCTCCCGCAGCCGCTTGCACCAGCAGTACGCTGACGTTATCACGACCACCGTTCGCATTGGCGGTGTCGATGAGCAATGTGGCTTTTTCCTCCAATGGCAGCGGTGCTCGCACCAACTCCGCCAGGTCTGCGTCCGCGACCATGTCTGTGAGGCCGTCTGAACACATCAGGAACAAGTCATTCGGGGCCACCTGAAATTCATTGACTTCCATCATGACATTGGGCTCCACTCCCAGCGCACGGGTGACGAGGTTGCGGTTGGACGAAAGCGCGGCTTGTTGGGCGGTGAGCAGGCCTGCGTCAACCTGTTCCTGCAGCCAGGAGTGGTCGCGCGTGATCTGCTGCATAGTCCCATCTCTCAGTCGATAGCAGCGGGAGTCGCCGATATGTCCCAGGATGAGGCGGCTGCCATGGAAGACCCCGACCACCAGGGTGGTGCCCATTCCCGCATATTGTGGATTGGACAGTGAGGCTCCCAGAATGGCGTGATTGGCGTTTTCGACGCAGATCTCCAGAGCTCGGCGCACGTCAGTGGATTGGGGTGTGGTACCGGTCTGCCCCAGCCAGCGGGCCATCTCGGTGCGGATGAATGTGGTGGCCATGCCGCTTGCCACTTCACCGGCGTTGTACCCGCCCATGCCATCGGCGAGGATGGCGACCTGCGCATCCCGGTCGACTGCCACCGCATCTTCGTTGTTGGTGCGCACGCGGCCTTTGTCGGTTCGCGCGAAAAATTCATAGGTCATGGATGTTGGGGCGAGCGTCATCGGGCGCCTGAAATCGGCGGAGATGCTGCACCCCGCCCAGCGGGTGGCTCCATCACGGTTTTCTCAAAATCCGCCATTTCATGCCCTGTTGCATCGCGGACCGCATCATAGACGACTGCTCCCGGCGCCGGCGATCCCGCCTGTCCGGCTGTCAAGCCCGCCTGCCGCAGGTGGGAGGCGAATTGGCGGCCGGTCTGGTACCGGGCCTCGGGGCGTTTCTTTAGTGCCAGGGCTACCACGCTCGCCACGGTGGGGGAGAGATCGGGACGAAGCTGGCGAATGTCGGGCGCGTCCACGCTGGCAATCTTGTGCATGAGCTCGGTCATCGACTCGCCTCGCAATGGCAAGTGTCCGGTGAGCAACTGGAACAAAGTGACGCCTAGTGAGTACAGGTCTGATCGGCCATCCACCTTCTTGCCCGCGAGTTGCTCCGGTGACATGAAGCTGGGGGTCCCCAGAACCAATCCGGTGCGTGTCTTGCTGGAGTCCGTGATGCGCGCGATCCCAAAATCCGTCACTTTCACAGCGTCTGTTGCACTGTCGAACATGATGTTGGCAGGCTTGATGTCGCGGTGCACCACGTTGTGCGCGTGGGCGTAGTCCAGTGCCTCGGCAACGCGCGCGGCGATGGAAATCACCGTGGCCACCGGCAGGAGCTGCCCGGCCCGGCAGGCCTGTGCCAGATCCGCGCCCTTGAGGAACTCCATGGCGATGTAGGCCAGATCATGTTCTTCGCCAGCATCGAAGATCGTCACGATGCAGGGATGCTGGAGGCGCCCTGCTGTCTCTGCCTCGCGGAAGAAGCGGGCTCTCGCATCGATCAGCGCGTCGCCCTCAAATTCTTCTCCGAGCGCCAGGGTCTTGATGGCAACCACACGTCCAATCTTTGGGTCTTTTCCCAAATAGACGACACCCATCGCGCCTTTGCCAATTTCCTTGTCTATCTGATAGCGCCCCAGCATGGGTATGCCGGTCGCCGCATCACCTGGCAGGTGTGGGGCGGCGGTCGGGGGGATCGATGCGGGCGTGCTGGAGGGGGCGCCTGTTTCCTTTTGCAGATGAGCCCGCACGCGCTTGTACCGCGCGTGTGCATCCTTGTACCCCTTGTTGTGCTGCAGGAGGTGTTTGTAAACCGATTTGGCCTTGGCAAAGTTGCGCTTGCGTTCAAAGTCCTGCGCCAGGTGGTACAGGTTGTCCATCAGGGCATCGCTGGGCGGCACCTTGCGCAGGCGCTCAAATGCCATGTCCAACTGGCCCTGTCCTTGCAGGGCGAGGCCCATCATGCGATCGGTTTCTGCGGTCTCCGCAGAGGGGGGCTGACCTCTTTTGCCAAACGCGCGCAGTGCGGTAAATGCAGCGAGACCCCACAACAAGGCCAGCACACCAGGTCCCATAGGAATCCACAGCCCTGCATAACGCAGCAAGCTCCACTCGGTCGCAGCGAGTGTGAGCAACAGCGAAGTGCTCAGAGCCCATCCGGCTGGGCGGGAAAGCCGGGGAAGGGCCAGTGCGATAAAAAGCAGTGCAACCAATGCAGCACCCCAAGTCGCGGCCGTTGCCCACGCCGGCCGGTGCACACCGAGACTTTGCCTGATCGCGGAGAGGGTGTGTGCGAGCACCTCGACGGGGTATATGGCCCGCGTACTGGACTGGACCCATGGGGCAACCAGTGCGTTGCTGGTTTCTCCCACCAGCACGACTTTGTCCTTGAAGGCCTGGGGCAGAAATTTGCCGCCGTATACCTGGGCAAAGGACACCACAGGGAATGCGGAGGCACCGTCCGGTGCTGCGTGAAAACGCGGGAACATCACCGAGGAGGCATCGGTGGCTACCTGCAGCCCGCCCATCCGGAAACCATGGGGCTCTGTCTGGATTCGGAGCTCGCCCTGGCCCAGATGCAGGCTGTGCCTGGCCGCTAACAGTGCCAACGAGGGCACGCCGACGTTGTCGTATCCCAATAGAAGTGGAATGCGGCGCAAGCGGCCGTCTTCATCCAGGACCACAGACAAGTGGCCGACGCCCGCAGCCACTGAACCCAGCCCCGGGATTGGGTGCTGCGCCGACGTCGCAGGGATTGCAAAGCTCCCAGGGGCCGGAAAAACGCTGCGGTGTACATAGGCAGGCAGCGGTGTGTGGGCCCCTCCTGCCAGTGCGTAGCGTGAGGCCAGGAATACATTCCCGGCGCGCTGGATGCTGGCGGCCAGGCGCGCGTCGGTATCCAGCACCTTCTCCGCCTCGTCGGCGGCACGGTTCAGCTCTGATGCCAGCAAGGACGTGTCCCCCGCGCGCGCAATGGTGTCCCGCATTCTGCGGATGTAGGTTAAGCCGCGATCGGACTGCGGCTCGGCAAAAGAGGGGGTCAAGACGATGGCCTTGGCGCCTGCCGCCGAAAGCTGATCAATCAGCTTGGCATACACATCGCGAGACCAGGGCCAGTTTCCCAGAGCTGCCAGGCTGGCATCGTCAATGCCAATGATGGCAATTTCAGACAAAGGAGGTGGGATGGTGACGCTCGTTGCGGCGTCATATATGCGGTACTCCAGCCATTGAAAGCCGCCGGTGGCCGCGCACAACGCCACGACCACCGCCGCAGCCAGTGCGCCCCGCAAACCATCGGTACGCCACATGCCAAGCCACCGTCCCGAGGTTGTTCGTCCCACTTGCTATTGTTCCACTCTCTGTATTGGATGGTACTGAAAGCAATATCTAAGCCGGGGCTAGAGGTGTGCCTCGTCAGGCGTCCTACTGCGTGAAACCTGTGTTTCCCGGTGAATTCGATGACCGATCCTGTCGCGTAAGGCCGGTTGTGCCAATCGCAATGCCATTTTTGTCACACCCAGGGGCGTGTTGGACGTGATGTCCCGGGAGCCACTTCGGCAGCACGCTTTCTGAAAACGAAAAAAGCGCCCGGAACCTTGGTACCGGGCGCTTTTTTGGAGATTCGCCTCGACTCGCCTCTCAAGCCGCGCGGCCCGAGGCGTCCGTTGTTGCGCGAACGGTCGCGGCGAGATTTACTTCAGCTGGGCCTTGAGCAGCTTGCCCAGTTCCGACGGATTGCGGGTGATGATGAAACCCGACTCTTCCATGATGGCGAGCTTGGCATCGGCAGTGTCGGCACCACCGGAGATCAGCGCGCCGGCGTGGCCCATGCGCTTGCCGGGAGGGGCTGTGACGCCAGCGATGAAGCCGACGATAGGCTTCTTCATGTTGGCCTTGCACCACTGGGCGGCTTCGGCTTCGTCAGGTCCGCCGATTTCGCCGATCATGATGACGGCATCGGTGTCCGGGTCGTCGTTGAAAGCCTTCATCACATCGATGTGCTTGAGGCCGTTGATAGGGTCGCCACCAATGCCCACGGCGCTCGACTGGCCCAGGCCCACTTCGGTCAGCATGGCCACGGCTTCGTACGTCAGCGTGCCGGAACGGCTCACCACGCCGATACGGCCCTTGCGGTGGATGTGGCCGGGCATGATGCCGATCTTGATTTCGTCAGGCGTGATCAGGCCGGGGCAGTTGGGGCCCAGCAGCAGCGTGCGCTTGCCGCCGGCGGCTTCTTTGGCCTTCATCTTGTTGCGCACTTCCAGCATGTCGCGCACCGGGATGCCTTCGGTGATGCAGATCGCCAGATCCAGGTCGGCCTCGACGGCTTCCCAGATGGCGGCGGCAGCGCCTGCGGGCGGCACGTAGATCACCGACACGGTGGCGCCGGTCTGCGATGCAGCTTCCTTGACGGAGGCGTAGATCGGGATGTTGAAGATCGACTCGCCGGCCTTCTTGGGGTTCACGCCTGCCACGAAGGCGTTCTTGCCGTTCGCGTATTCCTGGCACTTTTCAGTGTGGAACTGGCCGGTCTTGCCCGTGATGCCCTGGGTGATGACCTTGGTGTCTTTGTTGATGTAGATCGACATGTGTGTTCTCCGGGCTTACTTGACGGCAGCAACGATCTTGGTCGCAGCTTCGGCCATGGTGTCTGCAGCGATGATGGGCAGGCCGGACTCGGCCAGCATCTTCTTGCCCAGCTCTTCGTTCGTGCCCTTCATGCGCACGACCAGCGGCACGTTCAGGTTCACGGCCTTGCAGGCGGTGATCACGCCGGTGGCGATGGTGTCGCACTTCATGATGCCGCCGAAGATGTTGACCAGAATGCCTTCGACCTTGGGGTTCTTGAGCATGATCTTGAAGGCTTCGGTGACCTTCTCGGGGGTGGCGCCGCCGCCCACGTCCAGGAAGTTGGCCGGCTCGCCGCCGAACAGCTTGATGGTGTCCATGGTGGCCATGGCCAGGCCAGCGCCGTTCACCAGGCAGCCGATGTTGCCATCCAGGCTGATGTAGGCCAGGTCGAACTTGGAGGCTTCCACTTCGGCCGGATCTTCTTCGTCCAGATCGCGAAAGGCCACGATTTCGGGGTGGCGGAACAGCGCGTTGGCGTCGAAGTTGAACTTCGCGTCCAGAGCCATCAGATTGCCCTTGGAGTCGCAGTTCAGTGGGTTGATTTCCACCAGCGACGCATCGGTTTCCATGTAGCACTTGTAGATCTTGGCGAAGATGTCTACGGCCTGGTCGACGGAAGCACCGGTCAGGCCGATGGCGGCTGCGACCTTCTTGCTTTGCTCGGTGGTGATGCCGACGATGGGGTCGATCATCTCGGTGATGATCTTCTCGGGGGTGGAGTGGGCCACTTCCTCGATGTCCATGCCGCCTTCGCTCGACGCGATCAGGGCGACCTTCTGCGTGCCGCGGTCGGTGACCAGGGATACATACAGTTCGTTCTTGATGTCGGCGCCGTCTTCGATGTACAGGCGGCGGACCTTCTGGCCTTCGGGGCCGGTCTGGTGCGTCTTGAGCTGCATGCCCAGGATTTCGCCCGAGATGCGCTTGACGTCTTCAATGGTCTTGGCAACCTTCACGCCGCCGCCCTTGCCACGGCCACCGGCGTGGATCTGGGCCTTCACGACCCACACAGGGCCGCCGAGCTTCTGGGCTGCTTCGACGGCTTCTTGCACCGTGAATGCGGGAATGCCGCGCGGAACGGGCACACCAAAATTGCGCAAGATTTCCTTGCCTTGGTATTCGTGAATCTTCATGAGGTCTCTCTCAGGGAAGGATGGTGGTTACCCGTTTACCATGAACAACAAAATGTCTGGCCGCGGGCTGGGAACATGGCAACCAGCAACTGTATCATGTTGCAATGCACCATTCTTGTGCGTAGCTGACGGCCCCCTGTCCCCGCCGGGTGGCTGGTTTTTGTCTCTTTTGTGGTTCGTTTTGGCAGACGCTGCCGCCTTTTTTTGCAGGAGCACCCCCATGTCCAAAGTCTTTATCGATGGCGAAGCCGGTACCACGGGCCTGCAGATCCGCGAGCGTCTGCAGGCCATGCCGCAGATCGAGTTGGTCAGTATCGCGCCCGAGTTGCGCAAGGACCCCGCAGCCAAACGCGATCTGATCGCCGGGGTCGATCTGGTGATCCTGTGCCTGCACGACGACGCCGCGCGCGACACCGTGGCCATGGTGGATGAGATTGCCCAGAGCACGGGCCGCAAGGTCAAGGTGATTGATGCCAGCACGGCCCACCGCACGGTACCGGGCTGGGTGTTTGGTTTTCCCGAACTGGCCCCGGGCCAGCGCGAAGCCGTGGCCCAGGCGGACCGTGTGGCCAACCCCGGCTGTTACGCCACAGGCGCCATTGCGCTGCTGCGCCCCTTGGTGGATGCAGGCTTGGTGCCCAAGGACTTCCCTCTGGCACTGCCTTCGGTCAGCGGCTACTCCGGTGGAGGCCGCACCATGATCGAAGCCTACGAAGCTGGCACTGCGCCACTGTTTGAGGCCTACGCTCTGACCCTGCAGCACAAGCACCTGCCCGAAATCATGCGCTACACCGGCATCACGCGGCGCCCGATTTTCGTGCCTTCGGTGGGCAACTTCCGGCAGGGTATGCTGGTGCAGTTGCCCCTGCATCTGGATCTGCTGCCTGGCGCCCCCAAGGCGGCTGACCTGCATGATGCACTGGCCTCGCACTATGCCAAGAGCAACACTCCCGAGCAATGGGTCAGCGTGCTGCCCGCCACGGCCGACGGCAAGCTCGATGCCACGGCGCTCAACGACACCAACAAGCTGGAGCTGCGCGTGTTTGCCAACGAAGAACACCGCCACGCCGTGCTGATTGCGCGCCTGGACAACCTGGGCAAAGGAGCCAGCGGAGCCGCCGTGCAGAACCTGCAGCTCATGCTGGGCCTTTGAAACGCAGCGGGTTTCCGATCCTCCTGCTTTCCCGGTAGATTCTCAAGCGCGCCAGATCTGGCGCGCTTTTTCTTTGGGCGCCTCCATCGGAATCGTTTAAGCTGATTCCAGACTGCTGACCGTGCCAGGCCCGCTGGCGTACGCCGTAAGTTTTTTGGGAGGGCTGATGGGTTTTCCACTGTCTTACGACATCGTGGCGCCGCAGATGCGGTCGCTGCAAAAGCTCGAAGCTGCGTTGCAGCGCCTGGACCTTCGCTGGGAGGTCATCGACACCACTGCGCGCATCGTGTGCCCTGGCGAGGCTGCGGGCTTCCTGCACACCCTGGACCAGACGCGCACGGCGTTTGCCACGCTCGCGCAGGAAATGGTGGAGCACATTGCCACCACCCACCTGGGCAATCGCCTGGGCGACCTGGCCTCGCGGGCCCAGGTGGCCATCGACATCCTGGTGCGCAATCTTTTCGAGCGCACGGCCGATGTGGGCTTCATCGCTACCGATGGACCGCTGGTGGCCTTTGTGGAGGCGGCGGGAGACAACGGTGACCCTGATACCGCCACGCTGCTGCGCCGCCGGCTGCAAGAGTACCGCGCCAAATACACCGTCTACGACGACATCCTGCTGCTGGATGCCTACGCCCATCCGTTGCTAGGCCTGGAAGACCGGCAGGTGAGCGAGGCCCTGATTGCGCAGGAGCCCGCCTGGTGGCGCGGCGCGATGGACCGCCCCGGCTATGGCGAGCACTATGGTGCCTCGGCCTGGTATCCCGGCGAAGGCGATCTGTTGCTTTACGTGCACCGGGTCGCGTCGGCCCAGGGGCGCGCCTGTGGTGCCGTGGTGCTGCGCTTCGGGCTCCATTCCGAGCTGGAGTCGATCTTTGCCGACCTGCGCGACCCCGAGGACCGCGTGGCGTTGTTGCTGGTGGATGGCAGTGACCGTGTCATTGCGTCCAGCAAGCCGGCTGAATTTTCGGTGGGCGAGTTCCTGGCCACCGGCTCTCTGCAGTCACTCGATGCCCGCCCCTGCACGCACCGTGGCCATGACTATCTGGCGCAGGCCCGCACCACCCGGGGCTACCAGGGCTACCAAGGCCTGCCTTGGCGGGCGGTGGCGCTGGTGCGCCTGGATGCGGCGTTCAAGGGCGAGCAAGCTACGCCGGACTCTGCAGCGGGTGCTGCCCAGCACATTGGCGCTGGGGCCGGTGGCGCGCAGGCACCGGTGGAGACTGCAGGCATGGAAGTGGACGATCCCATGCTGCGCGCCATTGTGGAACGCGCCCGCGCCATCGAGGAGGGGCTGACCCGCGTGATCTGGAATGGCAAGGTGGCCGAATCGGCGGTGAGCGCAGGTTCGTCGATCCATGCCGTGTTTGACCAGATCGGGCGCACGGGCAAGGACACCATTGCCGTCTTCGACGGTGCCATCCAGGAACTGCGCGGGCTGTTGCTGGCAGGGCGACGCGCCGAGATGAAGGCCCATGCCGGCCTGGCGGTCCGCATCATGGACCGCAATCTCTACGAACGCGCCAACGACTGCCGCTGGTGGGCCCTGTCTGAAGAGCTGGCCCATGCGCTGACAGACATACAGGCCCGGGGCGCGCCGGAGCAATCGGCAGCTGCAGCACAGCGCGCGGCGCAGATCCTCGCGCACCTCAACAGCCTCTATACGGTGTACCGGCGCGTGGCGCTGTTTGACCGCCAGGGGCGTGTGGTGGCCGTGTCTTGCGATGCCAACACGCTGCCCGCCGACCTGCAGCTGGATGCCGACCTGGTGCGGCGCACCCTGGCCTTGCAGGGTGCGCAGGCTTATGCCGTGTCGCCCATGCTGCCCCAGGCGCTGGCCGACGGCTTGCCCGCCTATGTGTACTGCGCTGCGCTGCGCACCGCGCCGGGTGGCCCGGTGGTGGGTGGCATTGCGCTGGCCTTCAACTGCGCCACCGAGCTGAAAGCCATGCTGCGCGATGCGTTGCCGCAGGGACAGGCCATGCGCGGCTTCTTCACTGATGCGCAGGGGCGCGTGCTGGCCAGCGCCGACGAGGATGGCCTGGATGCCGCCCAGGGCGGCGCGCCACCTGTGCTGCCTTTTGTAGCCGATATCGCGCGGGCTGCGGTGCCGACAGGTGCTGCAGGGCGGCAGCCCGGGCCCGCCGGAAAAACTCCCTCTGTGGCCACGGCGTCCGCCATGCCCGCCACCGCGCAGCGCGTGCGCTGGCAAGGGCAGGACTATCTGGCGGGTGTTGCGGCCAGCACCGGATACCGGGAATTCAAGCGCGACGACGGGTACCGGGAACCCGTGTACTCCGTATTGCTGATGCCCGTGCAGCCCGCCGTGGCCAGCAGCAGTGCGCTGGCCCTGCCGCAGTCATCCGTGAACGGGGCCGGTGGCAACGTGCGCCGCTATGGCGTGGTGGCCTGTGGCGCCTTGTTGTTGGCCATCGACAGCGTGCATGTGCAGCAGGCCATGTCGGCCGCGCGCCTGGTGCAGGTGCCTGGCCCGGCGCAGTTGGCTGGCATGCTCGAGATTGCCCACGAAGGCGGGACCCGCATGGCACCAGCCTATGACGCCTGCCGCATTGCGGGCCTGTCTGCGTTGGCCGACCCGCGGCGGGCCGTGGCGGTGGTGGTGACGAGCCAGGGCCGCCCAGTGGTGCTGTTGGTGGAGCGCTTGGTGGGGGTGGTGTCGCAGGACAGCGTGCACCCTGTGCCGGGCAGCGTGTCCGCACACGCCCCGTGGATCACGGGCATCCTGAGCGACCGGGGCTCGGGCCAGGCCATCGTGTATGTGGTGGACCCCAATGGCCTGGATGCCCGGTGGGCACCCTTGCCGCCCGAGGTGCTTGCGGCACCATCAGCCAGTGGCACCGCCGCAGAGTTGCCAATGCAGCGCTGACCGGGCCTGGTCAGAGGACACGTTGGCTGCCGGCCTGGGTCAGGCAGCGCCAGGGTCTTCGTCCTCCGTGTCGCCCCCAATGGCTTTCTGGATGGCATACAGGGTGAAGCCGCGTGCCATCAGGAAGCGGACTTGGCGCGAGCGTTCTTTCATGTCCAGAGGCACCTGGCCAAACTTGCGCTGCCATACCTCGCGCGCGCGCTGCACCTCGGTGGCCAGCAGCGGAGCCGTGGCTTCGCGCGCCAGCTCATCGGCCACGCCCCGGGTGCGCAGTTCCCGGACCAGGCGGGCGGCACCCAGGCGGGGGCCCCGGCGATGCACCAGGGATTGGGCCGCGCGCTGGTCGCTCAGCCAGTCCTGCTCCACCAGCAGGTCCAGCAGGGCGGCCAGCTCCTCGGGACTCTCCGCGTGGGGCGCCAGCTTGGTGGCCAGCTCGCTGCGGGAATGTTCCCGCTGGCTCAAAAGGCGCAGGGCCCGGCCCTTGAGCGAGAGCGTGGTGAATCCCATGAATCTCTGCGCTTCAAATTTGATAGCTGTCAGCGCTTGTCAATCAAGCGCTGGAGGCCTATTTTGTTTGAAGTTTCGGAGTTCACTCGTTCGCGGCGGCGGCAGGGGCCTGCAGTGCGCCAGGCAGCAGCGCAATGCCCAGGCCTTCGCGCACCTTGTTCTCGATCTCGCGGGCGAGGTCGGGGTTCTCGCGCAGGAACTCACGCGCGTTGTCGCGGCCCTGGCCGATTTTTTCGCCGTTGTAGGCGTACCAGGCACCGCTCTTTTCCACGATCTTGGCGGTCACGCCCATGTCGATGATTTCACCCTCGCGGCTGATGCCCTCGCCGAACAGGATGTCGAACTCGGCCGTCTTGAAGGGTGGGCTCACCTTGTTCTTGACCACCTTGACCTTGGTTTCGTTGCCGATGGCTTCGTCGCCCTTCTTGATGGTGCCGGTGCGGCGGATATCCAGGCGCACGGAGGCATAGAACTTGAGCGCGTTACCGCCGGTGGTGGTTTCGGGCGAGCCGAACATCACGCCGATCTTCATGCGGATCTGGTTGATGAAGATGACCATGCAGTTGGTCTTCTTGATGGTGGCGGTCAGCTTGCGCAGCGCCTGGCTCATCAGGCGGGCCTGCAGGCCGGGCAGGGCGTCGCCCATTTCGCCTTCGATTTCGGCCTTGGGCGTGAGGGCTGCGACCGAGTCGATGACGATCAGGTCCACAGCACCCGAGCGCACCAGGCTGTCCACGATCTCCAGCGCCTGCTCGCCGGTATCGGGCTGGCTGATCAGCAGGTCGGACAGCTGCACCCCGAGCTTCTGGGCGTATTGCACATCCAGGGCATGTTCCGCATCCACGAACGCGCAGGTGCCGCCCTGTTTTTGCATCTCGGCAATCACCTGCAGCGTGAGCGTGGTCTTGCCCGAGGATTCCGGGCCGTAGATTTCGACCACCCGGCCGCGCGGCAGGCCACCTACGCCCAGGGCAATGTCCAGGCCCAGCGAGCCGGTGGAGACCACCTGAATGTCCTCGATCACCTCGCCTTCACCCAGGCGCATGATCGTGCCCTTGCCGAATTGTTTCTCGATCTGGGCGAGCGCGGCGGCCAGGGCCTTGGCCTTTTCGGTGTTCACGGGCAATGCGGGGTTGGTGCCTTTGACTGCGACGTCCATGAGAAAACTCCTTGAAAAACAACAGGTTGGATGTTTGCATTGCTCTGCAATTAATCACAGGCTGGATGCTTGAACAGTAGTTTATGCGAGCTATTGGAAGGCATTCAAGGATAATTTAGTCAGTTTGCCTGACAATTCGGTGATGCCTGATTTGTCCCTTCCATCCCCTGCCGAAGACGGCTGGCGCCAGACCCACCTGGGCCGCCTGTTCGGCCACGCCATGCGCCGTTTCGACGCGCGCGTGCTGCAGCTCATGGCGCACAACGTGGAAGTGCCGCTGGCGCTGTCCAACCTGGCCGCGCGCGACCAGGTGAGTGCAGCCCATGTGCACATCACGCGCCACCTGGCGCTGCCGGGCGACCGGCTGACTGACCTGGCCCAGCGTGCGGGCATGACCAAGCAGGCCATGGCCAACCTGGTGGACCAGTGCGAGGCCTGGGGTCTGGTCACGCGCGAGGCCGACCCGCTCGACGCGCGCGCGCGCCGCGTGTGTTTCACGACCACGGGCCTGGCGTGGCTGCAGGCGTTCCGGGATGCCGTGGCACAGGCAGAAGCCGAGTTCCGGACCGAAGTAGGCCACGACGTGGCCACCGTGGTGGCCATTGGACTGGAGGCCTATGCGGGCGGCGATGGGGCCGGTACGTTGATGCGCTGAACCCGGGTCAGGCGGCTGCGCCCGTTGCCAATGGCACCTGGGACTGTGCTGCAGCCGCCAGCTGGCCTGCGTCGATGCCCATGGCACGCAGTGTGCGCGCCGCCACGCCTTGCGGCATGGTGGCCACCACTGCCACTACGTGGGCCCCCAGAAGGGGGCCGCCCTGGTCCTTGCGGGAGCGCGCGAGCGTCTGCATGACCTCCTGGCCCGAGGGCTGGGCCCGGTAGAGGCCTGGAACCGGTGGCGCGAGGGCCGGCGCCTGCGGCAGGGTCGCATTCAGTCCCATGTCCTGGAGCGCATCGCGGTACTGCTGCTCGATCGCATCCCGCACGGCGGCGGGGTCGGCCCCCACGCTCTCCAGCGCACGCCGGGCCGACCCCTCGGGAAGATCGATGGCGGCCAGCAGAAAATGCTCGGCCCCCGGTGCGGCCTGGCCGCTTGCGCGGGCATGGGCCTCGGCGCTGGTGCACAGGCAGCTCAGCGTGCGCATGCTCTGGAAGCGGTGTTGCAATTGGCGAAACATGGCGAGAACTCCTTCTCAAGAACGGAACGTCTGTGGGGCCTGGGGCATGTGGGGTGACAGGCGCTTGTGCGCTGCCTGCTTGCTCACGCCCAGGGCCTGGGCGATCTGCGTCCACGACCAGCCCTGCTCCAGCGCCGCGGCCACGGCAGCGGTTTCCAGCCGGTCGGCCATCAGGCGCAGGGCGACTACGGCAGCCAGCGCGGCCTCGGGGTTGTCGGGCGGGGGGAGTGCGGTTGGGGGCTGCATTCGTCAACTGTAGTTGACGAATGGTCGACCGTCAACAAACATTGACGAGGGGGTTTTTGAGCCGAAGTCAGACGGTGGCGAACGTATTCGCTCCCATGTCCGATGCGGGCAGGGGTTGTGGTGTTTCGCCGGCGGGCGAAGCGCAGGCCAACAGCCATTGTTGAAAACACTGCAACGCATGCAGTTGGGTGCGGCCTTCGGGATAACAAAACCAGTAGCCCATGTCGCTCCGGTAGCCACCGCGCAGCGGCGCGTCGGCCAGGGGCTCGCGCACCAGCCCGGCGGTGATCTCGTCCTGCACCAGGCAGCGCGGCACCAGTGCCAGGCCCATTCCAGCCATGACCGCGCGGATCATGGTCTGGAACTGGTCGAATTGCGGGCCCGCCAGGGGATCGATAAGGCCGGGCACCCCGTGTGTCTCGCTCCAGCGCAGCCAGGCCTCGGGCACTGTCACGTGGCGCATCAGCGTGTGGTGCGCCACGTCGCCCGGCGTGTGGACGGCCCAGTCGGCCACGCGGGTGCGCGGGGCGATCAACGCCACCTCGTTGCCGGTGATGTAGTGCGCGTGCGCGCCGGGCCAGTGGCCTTCGCCGAACAGGATGGAGCAGTCCAGCTCGGGCCGCTCGAAGTCGTAGCTGTGCACGTAGGGCACAAAGTGCAATGTGACCTGCGGGTGCTGCTGCTGGAACTGCGGCAGGCGCGGGATCAGCCACTTGGCTGCAAACGTGGGCAGGCTGGACAGGTGCAGTGCGCCACCACCGTCGTCGCTGGTGATCAGCTCCAGGGTCGCCGCCTCCAGCTGCGCCAGTACCGCGCGCACGGCCTTTTCGTAGCGTTCGCCCGCCGGTGTCAGCGCCAGGCGCTTGCGGCTGCGCTCAAACAGCGCCACGCCCACCCACCCCTCCAGCTCCTTGACCTGTTTGCTCACTGCGCTTTGCGTCAGGTGCAAGGCCTCGGCCGCGCGGGAGACGCTGCCAAACCGCGTGACCATGGAAAACGCGCGCAACAGGTGCAAAGGGGGCGAAAGCCGACGAAGAGAGGACATGGTTGCAGGGTTGGATCATTCCTTTTTGGAATGTTATCAGGCGTATCCGTTGCTTGGAAATTGTCTGTGCCTCACTTAACCTTAAAGCACCCCATAGGAGAAAAACCCATGCAACGCCGTCACATGCTCTCTGCGCTGGCCTCTGTATCTTTCGTTCCTGGAATGTCACTGGCGCAAGAGGGCAAGCCTCTGCGCATCATCGTGCCCTTCCCCCCAGGCGGCGCGACCGACATCACGGCCCGCAGCCTGCAGGAGCCGCTGGCCCGCATCCTCAAGCAGCCCGTGGTGCTGGAAAACCGTGGCGGCGCGGGTGGCTCCATCGGCATGGCCGAAGTGGCCCGGGCCCCTGCGGACGGTTTGACGTTGGGGGTGGCCACGCTGTCCACCCATGGTGTGAACCCCGCCGTCTACAGCAAGCTGCCCTATGACCCCACCAAGGACTTTGTGGGCGTGACCGAGATCGTGAAGGCGCCCGGCGTGGTGGTGGTCAACCCGGCCGTCCTGCCCGTCAAGGACCTTGCGGATCTGGTGAGGCACCTCAAGGCCAACCCCGGCAAGGTGTCCTACGCCACCCCGGGCAACGGCACCATCGGCCACATGTGGGGCGAGCTGTTCAAGCGCAGCGCAGGCACCGCCATGGTTCATATCCCCTACCGGGGTGCAGGCCCGGCCATCAACGATGTGCTGGCTGGTCAGGTGGGGGTGTACTTTGACCAGGTGGCCTCCTCGCTGCCCTACATCAAGGCTGGAAAACTCAAGGCGTTGGCCGTTTCCTGGCCAGTACGGTTGGATGTGCTGCCCGATGTGCCCACCTATGCCGCGCTGGGCTACAAACAGGCCAACGAGCCCTCCTGGTTCGGTCTGGTGGCCCCGGCAGGGACGCCCCCGGCGGCGATAGACCGCATCCAGCAGGCCGTGGCACAGGCCCTCAAGGAGCCTGCCGTGCGCGAGCGCCTGGCGGGGCAGGGGCTGTATCCCTCGGGCACGACCTCCAAGGAATTCACCGCACAGATTGCCCATGAGATCGACAAAATGAAGGGTATTGCCACCTACGCCAAGGTGGCGCTGGATTGAACCCACACCGGGCCTGCGGGCCCGGCGGCCATAGTCGGGGAAGACCCTTGCAGGGATATAACCATGGTCTTCACCCGGTCTGGACGGCCAGGCCAGCCGCCCCACTTTGCGCACACTCTGCCTATGCATTCAGCCTTGAAACTGATCCACCACCGCTTCCAGCACGCCCAGCCGGGCGCCACCGGGTCACCCGGACAGGCCACCCACCCCCCCGCTTCCCGCAGGGTGACGGTCATGCCCGGCAACACCCCGCTGGTGCTCGACTCGCCCCACAGCGGCACGCAGTACCCCGCCGACTTCGGCTCGGCCTGCGACCTGCCCACGCTGCGCCGTGCCGAAGACACCCATGTCGAAAAAATCTACGCCTTTGCCCCTGCGCTGGGTGCCGCCTGGGTCGAGGCCCATTTCCCGCGCATCTATCTGGATGCCAACCGCGACACCACCGAGCTCGACACCAGCTTGCTCGATGGCGAGTGGACCGACCCCATCTCCACCGACCCCCAGGTGCTCAGCAAGGTGCGCCTGGGCAAAGGCCTGATCTGGAAGTTCACCGACGAAGGCGAGCCCATCTACAACCGCCAGCTCACCGTGGCCGAGGTGCGCGCGCGCATCGACCAGTGCTGGCGCCCGTACCACGCGGCGGTGGCCCAGGCCATCGATGCCGCCCACGCGCGCCACGGCTACAGCATTCACCTCAACTGCCACTCGATGCCCGCCGTGGCGGGGCGGTTTGCCACCGACTTTCCGGGCCTGGAGCACGCCGACTTCGTGGTGGGCGACCGCGATGGCACCACGGCCAGCCCGGCGCTGTCCGCTCTGATCTGTGAGCATCTGCGCGGCTGTGGCTACAGCGTGGAATACAACCACCCCTACAAAGGCGTGGAGCTGGTGCGCCGCTACGGCAACCCCGCAGAGCACCGCCACAGCATCCAGGTTGAGATCAACCGCAAGCTCTATATGGACGAGCGCACGCTGGCGCAGGTGCCCGAGGGCATGGCGCGGCTGCAGGCAGATCTGCAGGTGCTGGTGCGCAGGCTGCTCGCGCACGATCCGCGCTGACGGGCGCGCACCGCTTTCAGAACCGCTTCTCAGGCCAGCAGCGCCGAAACGCTTTCGTACAGCAGCGCGATGCTGTCCTCGGTGGCGATGTTGCCGTGCGCAAAGGCGGCGCGCGACCCGTCCATGGCCACGAGCGACAACGCCTGAAACCCGCCGGTTTCGCCCGTGTGCAACAGCCAGCCTGCGCCTTGCATGGCGTGCGAGATCCATCCCAGCGCATAGCGGTTGGCGGGAGCGCGTGTCAGGTCTTGCAGCCCCTGCACGTAGCTGCGGGGCAGGGGCGTGGCATCGCCGCGCAGGGCGCGCAGGTGCCATTGCAGCCACAGGGCGTCGTCCCGCGCGGCTAGGCTCACGGCGCCGGCAGGGCTCAGGATTTCCAGCCATACCCGCTCGGGCGCCCCGGGCAGGCCTTGGGGCTGCAATTGCCCGCCTTCCAGGGCATGGCCTGCGGGCTGGTCGCTGCCCTTTCGCAAAGGCTCGCCAACGAACAGGGAGATGCCCAGCGGCTGGGCCACACGCTGGCGCAGCAGGTCTTCCCAGTCCTGGCCCGTGGCGGCGCGCAGCATGCGGGCCGCCAGCGCGTAGCCAGCGTTGGAGTACGCAAAATCCGGGTCGGCCCCCGTGCCCCGGACAGGGGCCTGGCGCAACAGCCACTGCAGGAAGAACTCCTCCACCTCGGCAGGCTGTTGCAGCCGGGTGATCACGTCCGCCCCCACTTCGCCGAGGAATTTGGCCACATCTTCCGGTGCGGTGAATGCCATCACGCCCGTGCGGTGGTCCAGCAGCTGCCGCAGCGTGACGCCCTGATAGGCGGGCAGGGCCTCGCGGGCCAGGCCGGGCAGCGTCTGCGCCAGCGTGCTGTCCCAGCGCAGCAGGCCCTGGTCCACCACGCTGGCGGCCACACACGCCGTCATGGCCTTGGTGTTGGAGCCAATTGCCATCAGGTCGCCGCGCTCCAGCGCGGCGGTGCCGCCCAACCGGCGCAGCCCGGCCACCGCCACACGGGCGCGCGTGGAATCCGTCCAGCCCGTGGCCGCACCCACGACGCCCTGGGACACCAGCTTGCCGGCCTGGGACTGCAGGCGCTCCAGCAAGGGGTCAGCGCCATCGTCGCTACCGCCGCCACAGGCGGTCATCAGGGTGCCCAGGCCAGCTGCGGCGAGCCAGCGGCGACGGGAGAGGATGGCGCCGCGCGCCGCAAGGAAATTCAGGTAGTTCATGGCATCTCGCAAAGAAAAGATGCCCGATTGTTGGAACGCGAACCTTGGGCCTACCCAAAGGTCTCAGCTGGCCAGCGCAGCGTGAAGCCCACGCCCCGGCCCTGCAGGCCCACGCCGACAGTGACCCGCCCGCCCAGGTGTCCCATGGCCTGCTGCGCGATGGTGAGCCCCAGGCCGGAGCCGCTGCTGCGCGCGCGTGGCGAACGCCAGAACCGCTCGAAGACCCGTGTCTGCTCGCCGGCCTCGATGCCTGGGCCGTCATCGGCAATCCAGACCACCACCTCGCCTCCCTCCTGGCCCACGCGCAGCTGCACCTCGTGCCCGGCGCCCGGTCCGCAGCCATGCTTGAGGGCGTTGTCCAGCACATTGCCCAGCGCCGACCACAGCAGCTGGCGGTCAAAGGCCAGCACCCAGGCGTCAGGCCCTTCGAGCGACAGCTCCACGCCCATCTCGTCCGCCCAGCGCATGCGCTGCGCCAGGCAGTCCTGCAACAAGGCCATCAGGTCCTGCCGTTCGGCGCTGGGGGGCGGGGCTTCCTCCAGCGCGGCCAGCGTGAGCAATTGCTCGCTCAGGTGGGCCGCGCGCTCAACCGCGTGCATCAGCGCCTCGGACGCCCGCGCCCGCGCTGGGCCTTCAGGGGCCTGGAGGAGTACGTGGGCCTGGGTGGCGATGACCGCCATGGGCGTGCGCAGCTCGTGGGCCGCGTCGTGCACCAGCGCCTTCTCGCGCGCCAGATGGGCGCGCAGGCGGGTGAGCAAATGGTCGAATGCCTGGGCCAGCCCGCGCAGTTCGCGTTCGGGCGGCAGGTCCTGCAGGGGGCGCAGGTCGTGGGCAGAGCGCGCCGCGATCTGGGCGCCCAGCCGCGCCAGGGGGCGCAGGCCCGTGCGCACGGCCAGCCACAGCGGCAGGCCCACCAGGGGCAGCGCCAGCAGCACCGAAGCCGCGAGGTCCTCGCCCATGAAGCTGAGCAGCCGCGCGTCGGACAACAGGGGCTCGGCCACCAGCACGCGCCACGCGCCCGAGGTTTCCCACGCGGCCCAGTGCGGGCGCCCCGCAATCACCACCTTGGCGTGGCCGGACGGGCCGGCCAGGGCCACGGCGGGAAGGTCGGCGGCGCTGCTGTGAAACAGCTGCCCGCGTGTGTCCTGCAACTGCAGCAGGACCTTTTCACCCTGCAGCAGCTCCACATCCAGGCGCATGGCGTTGAATGTTTGCGCCATGCCATGCACCAGCGCGCGGGCTTCCACCGGGTCGGGCATGGAGGCCAGTGGCCGCGCCAGCCCCTGCGCCAGCTGGCGCACGCCCGGGTTGGTGCCCATGGTTTCGTAGTGGGTGTAGGCCATCTGCGCCAGCAGGACCAGCCACACCAGCCCCATGGCTGCAAGCAGCGCCAGCAGGGTGCGCCGCATGAGGCTGGGGCCCCACCAGCCGTTCCCAGCGCCGTGTGCCCGGGCAAGCCACCTCATGGCTGCAGCCGGTAGCCCACGCCGCGCACCGTGACCACACGTTGGGCACCGATCTTCTTGCGCAGGTTGGAGACATGCACCTCCAGCGTGGCGGCGTCCAGCGCGTCGCCCAGCGGTTCGAGCCGCTGGGCAAGCACGTTCTTGGCGACCACGGTTCCGGGCTCGCGGGCCAGCTCTACCAACAGGCGGAACTCACGCGGCGACAGGGCCAGCGGGGCGTCGCCCTGCCAGGCCTCATGCCGCCGGGGCGCAATCCGCAGTGTGCCCAGCGTCCATTCCTCGCAGGCCTGGCGGGCGCTGCGCCGCAGCACCGCATGCAGGCGCGACAGCAGCTCGGGCACGTGAAAGGGCTTGAGGACATAGTCGTCCGCGCCGCCGTCCAGGCCGTCCAGCCGGTCCTGCAGCGCCGTGCGGGCGGTGATGACGATCACGGGCACCGCAATGCCCGCGCGCCGCCAACGGCGCAGCAGTGCCATGCCCTGGCCGTCGGGCAGGGTCAGGTCCAGCAGCACGGCGGCGACCTCATTGGCGTCGGGCACGGGCGGCGTGGCGGCCGCGCTGCGCAGCCATTGCACGGTGAACCCGTCCAGCTGCAGGGCCTGCAGCAGCGCTTGTCCCAGGTCCAGATCGTCTTCGATGAGCAGGATGTGCATGGCGGCGATTGTCTCTGCCCCAGCTTGCGCGAAACCAAAGACCAGACCGGGTAGCACGCGCCTAAAATCGTCGCATAGCCAGACAACAGGCCCGCCCCCCTGGGGCGTACCGCCCAAGGAGACACCCGCATGCGCATCCTCATTGCCGAAGACGACCAGGTGCTGGCCGATGGACTGCTGCGCACCCTGCGCGCCTCGGGCGCCGTGGTGGACCACGTGGCCAGCGGCACCGAGGCCGATGCGGCCCTCATGACCAACAACGAGTTCGACCTGCTCATCCTGGATCTGGGCCTGCCCAAGATGCACGGGCTGGAGGTGCTGAAAAAGCTGCGTGGCCGGGGCTCGGCGCTGCCCGTGCTCATCCTCACTGCCGCCGACAGCGTGGAAGAACGTGTGAAGGGCCTGGACTTCGGGGCCGACGACTACATGGCCAAGCCTTTTTCGCTGCAAGAGCTGGAGGCGCGCGTGCGGGCCCTCACGCGCCGGGGCATGGGCGGCACCAGCAGCGCCATCAAACACGGTCCGCTGGTGTACGACCAGGCCGGCCGCGTGGCCACCATCGACGGCAAGATGATCGAGCTGTCGGCGCGCGAGCTGGGTTTGCTCGAAGTGCTGCTGCAGCGCGCCGGCCGCCTGGTGAGCAAGGAACAGCTGGTGGAGCGCCTGTGCGAGTGGGGCGAAGAGGTCAGCAACAACGCCATCGAGGTCTACATCCACCGCCTGCGCAAGAAGATCGAGGGCGGGCCCATCCGCATCGCCACGGTGCGCGGCCTGGGCTACTGCCTTGAAAAGATTGCGAGCTAGGAGGCCCCCCTGAGTCGCTTCGCGCCTTCCCCCAAGGGGGACGCACCCGGTGGGCTGGCGGAGCCAGTTCCACGGGTGCACTGGCTTGGAGCGGCGCCAGTTTTGTCCGCTGCGAGCCAGTGCACCATGTGGACCGATGATATAAAAATGTTAGCTACTAACGCTTACTGGATAAGCGCTAGAGGCCAAAAAGGCTTAAAACCTTGAAAATCTTCCAGCGAGAGCAGCGCTCCCTGTTTGGCGAAATCCTCGACTGGATGCTCACGCCGCTGCTGCTGCTGTGGCCCGTCAGCCTGGCGCTGACCTGGCTCGTGGCCCAGGGCCTGGCCAACAAGCCGTTCGACCGCGCGCTCGAATACAACGCCCACGCCCTGGCCCAGCTGGTGAGCGTGGCAGGCGGCAAGGTGCAGTTCAACCTGCCCCAGCCCGCCAGCGAGATCCTGCGGGCCGATGAGTCCGACATCGTCTACTACCAGGTGGTGGGCCCGGGCGGCGAGTTCCTCTCGGGCGAACGCGAGCTGCCCGAGCCGCCGGCCGACGAGGTGCCCATGTCCGGCGAGGTGCGCCTGCGCGACGGTGAGATGCGTGGCATCGACATCCGGGTGGCCTACATCTGGGTGCGGCTGCCGTTGCCCGACACGCCCGTGGCCCTGGTGCAGGTGGCCGAGACGCGCGAAAAGCGCAGCGTGCTGGCCACCGAAATCATCAAGGGCGTGATGCTGCCGCAGTTCGTCATCCTGCCGCTGGCGGTGCTGCTGGTGTGGCTGGCGCTGGCGCGGGGCATCCAGCCGCTCAACCAGCTCGAGCAGCGCATCCGCGCGCGCAACCCCGACGACCTCTCGCCCTTGGACGACCGCACGGTGCCGCTGGAAGTGGCGCCGCTGGTGTCGTCCGTCAACGACCTGCTCACGCGCCTGAACGATTCGCTGGCCACGCAAAAGCGCTTTCTGGCCGACGCCGCCCACCAGCTCAAGACACCGCTGGCGGGCCTGCGCATGCAGGCCGACCTGGCCCAGCGCGAAGGCACCAGCACCGAAGAACTCAAACGCTCGCTGCAGCAGATCGGCCGCTCCAGCATCCGCGCCACGCACACCGTCAACCAGCTGCTGGCGCTGGCGCGGGCCGAGGGCAGCGGCGTGGGTTTTGCGCGCCAGCCGTGTGACCTCGCCCGCCTGGTCATCGAGGTCGTGCGCGACTCGGTGCCCCGCGCGCTCGACAAAAAGATCGACCTGGGCTACGACGGTGCCGAGCCCGGCTCGCCCGGTGTGCTGATCGACGGCAACCCCACGCTGCTCAAGGAACTGGTGCGCAACCTGGTGGACAACGCCATCAACTACACGCCCTCCACGCCCGACAAACCCGGCGTAGTCACTGCCCGCGTGCTGGCCGACACCTTTGGCCATGTGCTGCTGCTGCAGGTCGAAGACTCCGGCCCCGGCGTGCCCGAGGCCGAGCGCGAGCTGGTCTTTCAGCCGTTCTACCGGGCGCTGGGCAGCGAGGCCGACGGCTCCGGCCTGGGCCTGCCCATCGTGCTGGAGATCGCGCGCAAGCACGGCGCCGAGGTCACGCTCGAAGACGCGCGCCCCGGCCACCATCCGCCCGGCGCATGCTTCAGCGTGCGTTTTGCGGCGCGGGATGTGGTGGCGGGCAGCTGACGGGAGCCATCGGGCGGCGGCGTGCCGGTGTCTGCGGCATCATTTGCATTCCACCAGCCTGATGCCCCACCATGTCCCCACCACCCCGCCGTTTTGCCAACACCCGCCCCGGCGTCGTCATTGGCAATTTCCCCTGGTACGAAATGGTCTGGCGCTCGCTGCGCGGTGACTTCAAACCCCGCTCGGAGCCCACAGGGGGCTATGCGGCCTTCGCCCAGCAGTGGAGCGTGCCCGTGGACCACGCGCGCCTGGCGCAACGCCAACAGGCGCCGGTGGTCACCTGGCTGGGCCATGTGTCCATCCTCCTGCAGGTGGCCGGCTTGAACGTGCTCATGGACCCGACGCTGTGCGGCTTTGCCGGACCACTGGGCCGCTTTGGCGCGCCGCGCCGCGTGCCTGCACCCCTGGCGCCCGAGCAGCTGCCGCCCATCGATGTGGTGCTGATCTCGCACAACCACTACGACCACCTCTGCTACGGCACCTTGCGCCGCTTGCGGGACGCAGGCCAGTCACCGCGTTTTGTGGTGCCGCAAGGGTTGGGCCACTGGTTTACCCAACGCGGCATGGGCCCCGTGACCGAGCTGAACTGGTGGGAACACACCGACATCGCCCCCGGTGTGCGGGTGCACTTCACCCCCGCCCAGCACTGGAGCCGCCGCACCCCGTGGGACACCAATGCCTCGCTGTGGGGCGGCTACCTGCTTGAATGGGCGCGCCCGGAGGCGGCAGGCCCCTGGCGTTTTCTGTTCCCGGGCGACACGGGCTACAGCGATGATTTCAAGGCCATCCGCCAGCGCCTTGGCGCAGTCGATTTCCTGGCCCTGCCCATCGGCGCCTACCTGCCGCGCGACTTCATGAAGCCCATGCACGTGAACCCCGAAGACGCCGTGCAGTTGATGCTGGATGTGGAGGCCAAGCAGTCCATGGGCGTGCACTGGGGCACGTTCATGCTGACGCAGGAGGCGTTTGACCACCCGCCGCGCGACCTGGCGGCCGCACTGGCGCAGCGTGGCATTGCGGCGGAGCGCGTATGGCTCATGCGGCACGGGGAGACGCGGGCCATCGCGGTGTGACCACCGGGTGGCCGTGTTGCGTGTCTGGCGTGCAGCACGCGTCGGCAGCGGGGGCCCGTCAGCCCACCGTTTGCACGGACATCAGTGCCATGTAGAGAAAACCGTGGGCCGTGGGCGCTCGGTACACCCCTTGCGCCCCCAGCACGTCGGCGGCCACGCCCGATACTTCCCAGCCATCCGTGGCGTCGCCTTTCCACAGGGGCACGGTCAGGTGCCGAAAACCTTTGTCTTCACCAAATTCCCACACGTCCGGAATGCGGGAGATCACTTTGGCTTGGTTGTGGAAATTGGCCCAGGCCCACAGCCAGGTGTGGGTGGTTTCAGAGACGGAGCCGATGAACTCGATGTCTGCGACCACACGCGCCACGCCGTTGTCGGAGAAGGTCAGCGTTCCTGTGGGCTGGTCATAGTCCCACCGCGAGAAGCGAGAGATGCCGTAGTCCGACTCCAGCACCCGCTGCTTTTCGTACAGTGCCTGGTGGGCGGTTGCCACGGTGTCGATCCAGGCCTTCTTCACGGGGCCGTCCAGGGCATCGACGCTGGCAGCCATGGAAGCCTGGTAGCAGTGGTGGCAAATGATCTGGAGGTCCAGGCAGGCCTCGTTGCGCTCATTCCACTCGCCTTCTTTCAGGAGTTCGGCATGGCAGCTGGCGCACCAGGCATCCGGGTACCGGCAATCGGTCGACGGCATATCGCAAAACCACCTTTGCGCTGAATTCCTGCACAGATGCCCACACACGTAGGTTGCCACCGCCTCGCCGTGGGTATCGCAGTGGACAGGCGGGTTTTCTTCAGTCATGGAGAAATCAGTGGGGGAAAGGAAGGGGGACGGGCGCGGTGGCTGCCATCCGGCTGCTGAGCCCTGTGCCGCACTGCGGCTACGCGCAGTTGCGCAGCGTCTTGCCCGCCATGGCGGTGCGCAGGGCATCGAACTGCGGGCGCAGTGCGTCGGTCACTGCAGGCAGGCGCAGCGTGAAGCCGGCCGTGTCCGGCCGCTCCTGGATCACGCGGGCTGTGCGCACGCCCTTGTTGCCCAGGTTGGCCAGTTCGCGCTCGGCCGCATCTTTGGTGGCAAAGCGGCCCAGCGAGAGGCCGAATTCGAGTGTTCCGCCCGCACGGTCGTGGTCCACCTTGCGGGCACGCAGCTCGGCGCGTTTCCTGTCCAGTGTTTCCACGTCTTCAAAGCGGCCCATGTAGACCATCCAGCGGCCCGGGACAGGCGTGGGCTCCAGCAGCCAGCTGCCTGGCGGCAGGTTGGCGGCGGCGGTGCGCAGGGCGTCGGCCTGGCGCTCGTCAAACACGCCCGCCTGCAGGCATTCGGCGGTATCGGCAGGGGGAGGGGGGGATGCTGCGGAAGACGCGCCGTCGGCCGAAGCGGTGGCCGTGCCGGGAGGGGGGGAGAACGAAGAAGAGGAAGAGGTCTTGCTGGGGTTCACCCGCAGGATCTGCAGCGTTTCAGGCCGGATCTGGTGGTTCATTCGCTGCGGCTCGGCCTGTTCCTCGGGGGCAAACCCCCAGTCCTTGAGCAGCCCCTGCGACCACGCGTAGTAGCCCGCGTTGGCCAGCAGCAGTGCGATCACGGCAAGACGGAGCATGGAGCGTGGCCTTTCAAGGGAAACTTTGTCACACCGGAGGCACCGTAGTCGGCCGGACACTGATTTCGGAACTCGTGATGGCCTGCATGCCTCCGGCCGTGTGCACCAGCAGCGCACCATCGTCGCCCACGCCGTGCGCGGTGCCGGTGTGGCCATCGCTCAGCGTCACGGCGCGGCCCTGCAGCACGTCGCGGGCTGCAAAACGGGGTTGCATGGGGCCAAACCCGTAGCCTTCGAACGAGCGCAGCATGGCCACCAGCGGTGGCACGATGCGCAGCAAGGCGTTGGGGGCGTCCAGCCCGGGTTCCACGTCCTGCAGGCAACCGGGGGGCATGCTCATGCCTTCGGCGCTGCGTGGCAGCACGTTGATGCCGATGCCCACCACCACATAACGTGCAGTGCCGGCGCTGGTGCCCTGTGGCACTGCCTGTGCATCTTGTGGCGCGACAAAACTGGCGGTCTCCACCAGAATGCCGCCCAGCTTGCGGTCACCCGCTGCGCCGCCCAGCCACAGGTCGTTGGGCCACTTGAGGCCCACGCGCGCTGGCTGGCCTGGGCCGAGTGGAGGCAGCACGGGCTGCAGGCTTTCGGCCACGCTCACCCCCACGGCCAGCGACAGGCCGGACCAGTCCTGGGGCGCCAGCGGCAGGCCCAGCGACATCATCAACGACGCACCGGCATCGCTTTGCCACACGCGCCCCAGCCGCCCGCGCCCGGCGGTCTGCTGCTCGGCCACCAGCAGCGTGGGCTCGCACTGGCCGGTGCGCGCGCGGCGCATGAGTTCGGTGTTGGTCGAGTCGATGCTGGGCAGCACTTCGACGGTAAAACCCGGTAACAGCGGTGACACTGCTTCCCAGATGGCCTCGGCGGGCCAGCGGATCGGGGATGTGGTCACTGGCTGCGGCCCCGTGGCTGGGCCTTTTGGGGCGTCTTGCTGCTTTTGGAGGCAGATGGCTTGGACGGCGGCAACGGCACGGGCGGTGCCCAGCCGCGTTTGGGCGCCAGCAGCGTGCCCCGGCAGTTGGTGCTGCCACACCAGCAGGGGTATTCGGCCTTGAGCTTGGGTGTGTAGCGCTCTTCAATGATCAGGCCATAGTCGTAGTTCAACTCTTCGCCTGCCTGGATATTGCGCAGCGCAGTGATGAAAATGCGGCCGTCCCGTTCGTCGGCGTAGCAATTGGGGTTGCAGCTGTGGTTGATCCAGCGCGAGGAGTTGCCGCCGAACTTTGCGTCGATCACGTGGTCTTCATCCACGTGAAAGTAAAACGTGTGGTTGGGTTGCTGGGGGTCGTGGGGGTGCCGGTCCTGCGCTTCCTGCCAGCCAATCACTTCGCCCGTGTACTCCACAAGGACTTCGCCCTCTGCAATATCCTGCACGGCAAACACGCCCTTGCCATGGACGCCCGAGCGCCGGGTCTGGATGCGGCGGCCCGGTGCAAGGGTGGGGGCGGCAGGCGATGCGGAGCGGGGCATGGCAAAAACTCTGTTAACTTGATAGTGCACACATGTGTGCGTGCGCGTGTATGCGTGTGCATGCGCGTGAGACCCGAATTGTAGAAGCGCCCGGAACCCGGGCAACCAGAATGACTGGCGAGAGCCCCAAAATGACCAAGACCCTGGTAATTGCAGAAAAACCTTCCGTCGCGCAAGACATCGTGCGCGCACTGACCCCCGTGGCCGGCAAGTTCGAGAAACACGAAGAACACTTCGAGAACGACCGCTATGTAGTCACCAGCGCCGTGGGCCACCTGGTGGAGATCCAGGCGCCCGAAGAGTTTGACGTGAAGCGCGGCAAGTGGAGCTTTGCCCACCTGCCCGTGATCCCGCCGTACTTTGACCTCAAGCCTGTGGACAAGACCAAGACGCGCCTGAACGCCGTGGTCAAGCAGGCCAAGCGCAAGGACGTGACGCAACTCATCAACGCCTGTGACGCGGGCCGCGAGGGTGAGCTGATCTTCCGCCTGATCGAGCAGTACGCCGGCGGCGCCAAGCCGCTGGGCAAGCCCGTCAAGCGCCTGTGGCTGCAGTCCATGACGCCCCAGGCCATCCGCGACGGCTTTGACGCACTGCGCACCGAGCAGCAGATGGCGGGCCTGGCCCACGCCGCCCGCAGCCGCAGCGAGGCCGACTGGCTGGTGGGCATCAACGGCACCCGCGCCATGACGGCGTTCAACTCGCGCGATGGCGGGTTCTTCCTGACCACCGTGGGCCGGGTGCAGACGCCCACCCTGTCGCTGGTGGTGGAACGCGAAGAAAAGATCCGCAAGTTCATCAGCCGCGACTACTGGGAAATCCATGCCACCTTCGGCGCCGAAGCCGGCGAGTACCCCGCCAAGTGGTTCGACCCCAAGTGGAAGAAAAGCGAAGACGTCGAAGCCCGCGCGGACCGCGTGTGGTCGGCTGCAGAAGCCACGGCCATCGCCGACGCCGTGCGCGGCAAGCAGGCCACGGTCACCGAAGAGAGCAAGCCCACCACGCAGGCATCGCCCCTGCTGTTCGATCTGACCAGCCTGCAGCGCGAGGCCAACGGCAAGTTCGGCTTCTCGGCCAAGACCACGCTGGCGCTGGCGCAAAGCCTGTACGAGCGCCACAAGGCCCTGACCTACCCACGTACCGACTCGCGCGCGCTGCCCGAGGACTACCTGCCGGTGGCCAAGCAGACCTTCGAGATGCTGGCCGACAGCGGCATGCGGCACCTGGCGCCGCACGCGCTCACAGCGCTGAACAACAACTACGTGCGCCCGTCCAAGCGCATCTTCGACAACAGCAAGGTGAGCGATCACTTTGCCATCATCCCCACACTGCAGGCGCCCAGCGGCCTGAGTGAAGCCGAGCAGAAGCTGTACGACCTGGTCGTGCGCCGCTTCATGGCCGTGTTTTTCCCGAGCGCGGAATACACCGTGACCACCCGCATTTCTACCGTGGCCCCCCACAGCTTCAAGACCGAGGGCAAGGTGCTGGTCAAGCCCGGTTGGCTGGCCATCTACGGCAAGGAAGCCGCCGATGAGGTGGAAGGTGGCAAGGACGGCGACAAGGGCCAGAACCTGGTGCCGGTGAAGCCTGGCGAAAGCGTCAACACCCTGCAAGTGGACCCCAAGGGCCTCAAGACCAAGCCGCCCGCGCGTTATTCCGAAGCCACGCTGCTCGGCGCCATGGAAAGCGCCGGCAAGCAGATCGACGACGAAGAGCTGCGCGAAGCCATGCAGGAAAAAGGCCTGGGCACGCCTGCCACGCGCGCGGCCACCATCGAAGGTTTGCTGACCGAAAAGTACATGCTGCGCGAAGGCCGCGAGATCATCCCCACGGCCAAGGCCTTCCAGCTGATGACGCTGCTGCGCGGGCTGGAGGTCGAAGAGCTCTGCCGTGCCGACCTGACCGGTGAATGGGAGTTCAAGCTCTCGCAAATGGAAAAGGGCCTGCTCAGCCGCGAAGACTTCATGGCCGGCATCGCCACCATGACCGAGCGCATGGTCAAGAAGGCCAAGGAATACGACCGCGACACCATCCCCGGCGACTACGCCACGCTCGAATCGCCGTGCCCCAACTGTGGCGGCGTGGTGAAGGAAAACTACCGCCGCTTTGCCTGCGTGGGCAAGCCCGGTGCGGAAGGCTGCGGCTTCAGCTTTGGCAAGTCGCCCGCGGGCCGCACCTTCGAGACGGCCGAGGCCAACGCGCTCCTGCGCGACAAGAAGATCGGCCCGCTGGAGGGTTTCCGCTCCAAGGCGGGCTGGCCCTTCACGTCCGAAATCATCATCAAGTACGACGACGAGGCGCACAACTACAAGCTCGAATTCGACTTTGGCGACGACAAGAAGGGCGAGGAGTCGGGCGAGCTGGTGGAGTTTGAAGACGCCGCGCTCGGCCCCTGCCCCATCTGCGGATCGGAAGTGCACGAGCACGGCAGCAACTATGTGTGCAGCAAGGCTGTGCCCACTGCCGCGCAGCCCACGCCCAGCTGCACCTTCAAGAGCGGCAAGATCATCCTGCAGCAGCCTGTGGAGCGCGAGCAGATGCACAAGCTGCTGGAGACCGGCAAGACCGACCTGCTCGACAAGTTCGTGAGCATGCGCACCCGCCGCGCCTTCAAGGCCCACCTGGCGTGGGACAAGGAGGCGGGCAAGGTCAACTTCGAGTTTGCGCCCAGCAAGTTCCCGCCGCGCCCAGGTGCTGCTGCAAAAGCAATAGCAGCCAAGGCAGGAAAGACAAGCGCTGCGGCCAAAAAAGCCGCCAAACCTGCCGCTGCCAAGAAAGCCCCGGCCACCAAGACCGCTGCCGCCAAGGCACCGCGCAAGGCCGCCGCAGGCAAGGCCCCCAGCGCCGCCCTGGCCGCCGTGATCGGCACCGAGCCCGTGGCCCGTCCCGAGGCGGTCAAGAAGATGTGGGAATACATCAAGGCCCACAACCTGCAAGACCCCAAGGACAAGCGCACCATCGTCGCCGACGACAAGCTGCGTGCGGTGTTTGGCAAAGACAGCGCGGGCATGTTCGAGCTGGCGGGCATTCTGGGCAACCACCTGGGTGGCGAAGGATGACGCAACACGCTGATGAATCTGCCGCGTCGCCTGTGCGGGGCTTCTGGCGCTCCGCGCTGGTGGCCCTCGCAGTTGTTGGTGCGCTGGGCGGTTGCACCAGCACGCCAGGTGCTGCGCGCTCCAGCGACCCCGCCAGCCCGCAGCCATCGCAGGGTGCCAGCGGCGTCACCGTGTTTGGCGATATCGATGTGGGCGTATCGCGGGAGCGCACCCGCTGACGTGGGGTGTGCTGCCTTACAGGCCATCTCCATGGAACCCTGCCGTACCTGCGTGGAGCCAGCCTTCCAGCCCCAACGATTGATGATGGACCCAGAGCCGCAGGGGAAAGAATGATGGGCGAACCCGCACTGTCCTTGCAGATCGCCACCACGGTGCACCACCGCATCCACACCGTCACGGTGCGCATGGATTCGGTGGGCTGGGTGGTCTCGGGCACCAAGCACCTGGTCACGCCCGGCGGTGGGCACCGCTACCCCAGCGGGCGGGTGTTCGTGCTGCCGCGCGGCGCGCAGTGGGAGGTGGTCAACGACCCGGCACCCCAAGGCCGCTATGTGGCGCGGCTGCTGTGTTTTGCGCCCGAGCTGGTGGAGCAGTTCCACCGGCAGTTCGGCCAGTTCGCAGCCGTTGCATCGGTGCAAGGCTGCGCGGGCCTCGCGGCCGACGGCGCGTTTGAAGACAGCTACGTGCGTGCCGTGGCCGCGCTGGAGAGCGATGCCAGCTCCCAGGCGCTGCGCGAACACCGCGCGCTGGAGGTGCTGCTGATGCTGGCCGAGGCGGGCATCGTCTTCGCCCCGCCCGGTGAGCTGGGCTGGGCCGAACGCGTGCGCCGCCTTGTGGGCCCCAGCCCGCAGGCGGACTGGACGGTGGAGCGCATCGCCAGCGCCTTTGCCACCAGTGCCAGCACCCTGCAGCGCCGCCTGGCGCAAGAGGGCGAAACCGTGAGCCAGTGCCTGCGCGACGTGCGGCTGGAGACGGCGCTGGTGCTGCTGCAAAGCTCCGCGCTGCAGGTGTCCGAGATCGCTGCGCGCTGCGGCTACGAGTCGCACAGCCGCTTCAGCGCGGCCTTCCGCGAACGCTTTGGCTTTCCGCCCTCGCAGCTGCGGCCCTGATTCCTGCGGCTGACGCGCAGCGCACAGCCATTGACGCTGCCGGGCCAATGCGAAGGCGCGGCGCGCAGCACCATCAAGCCCTTGTCTCACACCGCTACTGCAAGGAGCTTTTCAGATGACCCACCCACTTTCACGCCCCCTTCGCGTTGGCGCCGCCATCGCGGCACTCGCCACCATCGGCTTGGCCCCAGCTGCCCACGCCCAGGCATTCACCCTCAGCAGCCCCGACTTTGCGGCGGGCGGCACACTGCCCCAGCGCTTCGAGTTCAAAGGTTTTGGCTGCGCGGGCGACAACCAGTCGCCCGCCCTGCGCTGGAGCGGCGCGCCTGCGGGCACACAGAGTTTTGCCGTCACCGTGTACGACCCCGACGCGCCCACGGGCTCGGGCTGGTGGCACTGGTCGGTGGTGAACATCCCCGCCGGCGTCACCGAGCTGCGCGCGGATGCGGGCGCGGTGGGCGGTGCGCAACTGCCCGCAGGTGCCAGCCACGTGCGCATCGACTACGGCGTGGCCGCCTGGGGCGGCGCCTGCCCGCCCGAAGGTGATGCGCCGCACCGCTACATCTTTACCGTGCATGCCCTCAAGGTGCCGCGCCTGGACTTGCCTGCCGACGCCACCGCTGCGCTGGCCGGCTACATGATCAACGCCAACAGCCTGGACAAGGCCACGCTCACGGCGCGCTATGGGCGCCCTGCGGCCAAGGGCACGCAGCGGTGATACCACGTGAGCGGTGGGCGCCCTGATGTTTTAAGCTTGGTGGTCATACCCACCACACCCCAGGCCCACCCCATGCGCAGCACCCGCGAACGAGCCCTCTGGTCCATCCTGGCGGCACTGCTGCTGGCCTCCGCGGCTGCCGCATGGTGGACGGCCGACCAGTGGCTGCCCCACGCCGGGCCGTGGACCGAGCAGGCCTGGAAGAAGATCACCCGCCCCGGCCCCGACACCTTGCCGCCCGGCAAGCAGCAGCCCGCCGCACAAGCCCGCGCTGCGAGTGGCGGCGCGTCCGAGCCAGTGGCCCCGCAGCCGCGCAAGTGCGTGAAGGACGGCCGCACCACCTACACCGACCAGCCCTGCCCCAAGGGCACGCAGGAGCTGCCGGTGGATGGCGCCGTGACCTCGCTGCCGCGCGCGCAGTAAGTTCATGAAGATGGCGTGCAGCGGCTGGCCCGCCGGTGTGAGGCATGTCGTTTTTTTCCTAGCCCGCCAGGGGCTGCGCGGATTCAATCGGTGCGTTGATTCACTACCCAAGGCCTCTCTCTTTCTCTTTGGAGGGCCGCATGCACCGATGCAAAACCACACCCACCTGCGCGCTTTTTTTCTTCTGCTGGCCCTCCTGGGCCTGGCCGTTCCCTGGTACTTCAACACCGTGTACTTTTTGGCGGGTGGCAGCGTGATGCCCGACGTTTTCTGGCGCGATGCCTTTGCCAATGCATTGACCACCGGCATCACCTGCGACGTGTACCTGGCCGCCGTGGCGTTCTCGGCCTGGGTGGCGGTAGACCGCAGCCTGGGCGCATGGCGCTGGGCTTACATCGCCGCCTGCTTTGGCATTGGCCTCGCGTTTGTGATGCCGCTGTACCTGGCTCAGCGCTTGCGCGTGGGCTCCAAGGGTGGGGCAGGCTGATTCGGCAGGGCCTGCGCGCCGATCTGCAAGGGCCAGTGCGCGGTGAGCGGGCTGCGCGTGCCTTGCACCAGGGCCTGCAGCGGGTGGCCCGCCAGCCTGCGCACATCGCGCGCCATGTGCGACTGGTCGTAATAGCCCTGGTCGGCGGCCAGGTCCACCACCGGGCCGCCGGGCGCGGCGAGGGCGTTGCCCAGCGTGCTGTTCAGCCGCGCAATCACCTGAAACTGCTTGGGCGCCATGCCCCAGTGCGCCACAAAGCGCCGTTCAAACTGCCGCTGGCTCAGGCCCAGACGCTGGTCCGCGTCTGTTGCATCGTCGCTGGCCGCATGCAGCAAGGCCAGCGCCTGTTGCCGCCGGGCTTCACACGGTGACGGCGGCGCGACCAGCTGCCGGACGAACTGGCACAGCACCGCGATCCGCGCGCCATCATCCGGCGCCGCATGCACGCCGTGCTCCACCTCGGTCCACCCAGGCCCCACCAGTTCCGCCAACGGCCGCAGTGTGTTCACCAGCCCGCGCGCGCTGGCAAACAGTGCCGCCGCGGCTTCAGGCTGCAGCACCAGCCCCACGGCCTTCACCGGCCCGCCGTGTTCGTACACCGTGGCCGTGGTGCTGGCGCTGATCCAGGCCGCTGGCGGCACCAGCGCTCCTTGGCAACACACCTGCCCCGCCAGCCGCACCACCAGCATGCTCGACACCATGGCCGGGAATTGCGACTGCACCAGCTCCGCAGGGGCATCGACCACCACCCCCGCCATCAACCAGGGCTGCAAATCAGAGGGCACGGGCACAAAACGCTGCATGCCCGGATTCTGCACACGGTCGCGCCCCACGCATTGCACCAGCCACCCGTGCGACATGCGCCAGCCGCACCACCCGACTATCCTTGTTGCTTCAGCATCCCTATCCACCGCACACCTGTGCCACGCACCATGCAGCAAGAGCAAGCACCTACCCGATCTCTCCCCCTCGCAGGCGCCACCAACTTTCGGGACCTGGGCGGCTACACCGGCCAGGGCGGGCGGCCCGTGAAGTGGCGGCGCATCTTTCGCTCTGACCATCTGGCGGCCCTGACCCCCGAGGACCAGGCCCTGCTGGCCGAACTGGGCGTGGCCCGCGCGGTGGACTTTCGCGGCAAGGCCGAAAGCGCTGCCTATGCCTACGCGCTGCCCGGCATCAGCTACCACCCGCTGGCCATCGAGCCCACCGTGGTGCAGCGCGCGCTAGAGCTGCAGCGCACCGGCCGCCAGCTCACCGCGCAAGACGCCGTGGGGCTCATGCAAGACACCTACCGGGGCTTTGTGCACGACAACGCCCCGCGCTTTGCCGAACTGTTCAAGCTGCTGCTGGCCAGCGACACCCCCACCGTCTTCCACTGCACCGCTGGCAAAGACCGCACCGGCTTTGCCGCCGCCCTCATCCTGCTCACCCTCGGCGTGCCGCGCGACGTGGTCATGCACGACTACCTGCTCACCAACACCCTCTACCGCCGCCCCGAAGGCATGGGCAGCCACGCGCCCGAGGAAGTGCTGGCCGTGCTGTGGCGCGTGCAAGAAGAATTTCTGGACGCCGCCCTGCACAAGGTAGACACCGAGTTCGGCGGCCTGCAGCCGTATCTGGTGGACGTGCTGGGGGTGGATGCCGCTGCGCAGAAAGAGCTTGCCAAGCGGTATCTGCAGGCGGTGGTGTAGCCAATCCGCACAAAGACCCCGAAGAAACGCGCAGCGCATTGCGCGCGGGCTTGCGCCGTGTAAATGCCATTTGCTATCAAAACGGGAGCTATTGGCGCAATACAGCAAAGCGGCGGATCAATTTTTAGCTGTTTCTTCTTGCCGTATCCACGCCCCACACAACCAGCCGTACCTACCAACTTTCGCAGGTTGCGCCGTGCCCCCTCACCCCCTACAGTGAAGTTGAAGTAACAAATGCATACAAGGTCGGGAACAGGGAGGAGAGGCTGACAGCAAAGGCGACGTAGTTGCTACTAGCGCGGGGCGCATGCCTTCTGGATGAAGGCATGCGCCCGGTGAGAAGCGCCTTGCTGAGCTGCCCGAACACGGGGTCGAAGGCAACGACGACCTGCTCAGGGACCGCAGCTGCTACTGCGTTCCCGTGGGGCCCCGGCAGGTGCAGGCCGATCCAAAAATCGGGTTGCACCTGCCGGGGCCTGTTGAGCGAATGCTGTGGCGCTCAATTGCTCACAAATAAATAGCTTCTAACGCTTGTCCATTAAGCGCTAGAGGCTCATTTGAGCCAAATTTCAGCGGCATGGTGGCGCTGCATGATCAGCAAGCCGCCAGCGCTTGCCGCACTCACCCCGCACTGGGTTGCACCCGCCCTACCACGGCACCCTGGCGCCGCACCCGCCAGTACAGCCAGCCCATGATCGACAGGTTCAGCAGATTCCACCCCATGCCGTTGATGAACGCCGCCTGGTAGCTGCCCGTCACGTCAAAAATCCAGCCCGACATCCAGCCCCCCAGCGCCATGCCGATCAGCGTGGCCATGATCACCGCGCCCACCCGGGCGCCCGCCTCTTGCGGCGCGAAATACTCGCGGATGATGATCGCGTAGGCAGGCACGATGCCGCCCTGAAACAGCCCGAACATCGCCGAGATCACATACAGCGGCACCAGCCCGTCAAACGGCAGAAACAGCGCCAGCCCCACCCCCTGCAACGCCGAACCCAGCAGCAGCGTGCGCACACCGCCAATGCGGTCGCAGATCACGCCCGAAACCAGGCGGCTCACAATGCCGCACGCCAGCATCAGCGACAGCATCTCAGCCCCCCGCGCCGCGCCAAAACCCAGGTCGGTGCAATAGGCCACGATGTGCACCTGCGGCATCGCCATGGCCACGCAGCACGCCACGCCCGCCACACACAGCAGCAATTGCGCGTGCACCGGGCGCAAGCCAAACGGGCGGCTGCGGTCTACGGCGGAAGGAACCAATGGAGCGGGTGCCGCAGTCGCTGTAGAAGAGGCAGCACCCGCCGCAGCGCCCACTGCCGAAGGTAACGACGCAGACGATGCAGGCACCGCCGTCGCAGCCGCAGCCGCAGCCACATCCATCAACACCATCGGCGCCCGCTGCCGCATGCGCAGCGCCAGCAGCAGCATGCCCGCGCCACACACCAGCCCCATCAGCACATAGGTCTGGCGCCAGCCAATGGCCTCGATGCCGTGCTGCACGATGGGCGGCCACAGCGCACCGGCGATGTAGTTGCCGCTGGCGCAAATAGCCACCGCAATGCCCCGCCGCTTGTTCCACCACAGCGCCGTGTCGGCCATCAACGGCGCAAACGTGGCCGAGCTGCCAATCAGCCCCATCAGCCCATGGGCCAGCCCAAAGATCCAGATGCTGCCGGACAGCCCCGCCCACACAAAGCCGCCACACACCGCCACCGCCCCCACGCACAGCACCGGCATCAGCCCATGCCGGTCCGCCATCCGCCCCGTCCACAGCCCGCCCAGCCCCAGGCACACCATCATCAGCGTGTAGGGCAGCGATGCGTCTGCACGGCCCACCCCGAACTCGGCCTGCACGGCGGGCAGCACCACGGAGACCACGTACATGCTGCTGTTGCCCAGCACGACCAGGCCCAGCGTGGTCAGCAGGCGCCAGGCGGCTTGGGGGGAGTCGATGAGGGAGGCCGAGGCGGCGGCGGATGTGGAGGAGGCGGGGGTGTTGGGCATGCGGGGCAATTTAACTGAAGGGGCTGCAAGGTCTGCCTAGGTGCTGCTACCCGATGCAGGCTGCTGCAGTGCTCGGTATCGGCTGATATGGTTTTGATAGCTGTTAGCGCTTTATGGGTATGCGCTAGAGGCTAATTTGGCTCGATTTCATTCAGTGAAGATATGCCGCGCCCTTCTGTCCACGGCATTCGCTTCGTCCACTGACCTTGACATTCAAAGGTTGCTCCCCGCCGCCGCGCCCCCTACAGTGCAGTAACAAATACATACACAAGCAGCCTGACACGGGCAGGGATCTGAAGGCATGGCGACATTGTTACCGGCGATAGGCTCGTCCGTCTTTGATTCAACTGGCGAGCTACGCCTTCCCGAGCGGCTAGAGCAGAAGCTCGATACCGATTACCTGCTCAAAGGCGTAGCCGTTCAGGCCCAGGGGCGCACCACCATCCTGAAGATCAACTACCGCAACACGCGGCAGATATTGCACACCGCCAGCCTAGTCGCCGCAGACCTGCTCACGGCTGACGACAAAGACGACGACGGCATCCCCCTGCTCAAACCCATGAGCTGCGGGCGCGAGGGGCAAGCCCCCGTGGTCATCAAGTTGCCCACCCTGCGCGACGAAGCTTTTGCAATTGCCGACCATCTGGCCAGCGCCCATAAAGAAGGCTTTGCGTGGGGCGACACGGCGGCGGTGTGTGCCGACTGGGCCACACATGGACCTGTGCGCCAGCGCCCTGGCTCAACGCAAGCTGCCGCACCGCGTGCGCAAGAAGAGTGGTGAGTACCGACCCAGCGCCGACGCTATTCCGGTCATGACGATGAAGGTCAGCAAAGGCTTGGAATTTCCCGTGGTGGCTCTACCCGGAGTGGGGCATATGCCTGCGCCTGGGGAGGACGAGAAGGAGGCGGCGCGGGTGTTTTATGTGGCGGCTACTCGGGCGATGTAGAGGTTGGTGTTAGGGGGAGGTGGGGATTGCGGATTTGGGCTGCAACTGGGGTGATCTGGTTTATTTTTAGAACAGAAAAGGAAAACAGATATGCGTTTAGCAGGTCTATTAATCAAGAATTTCAAGCGTGTTGGCGATCATGAATGTGCAATTCGGATAGACGAAATCGTTGTACTGATTGGCCAAAATAATGCGGGCAAGTCAACCGTACTTGATGCTTACGAAGCCTTTGCTTCAACTGGGAAAGCGCTGGAAGAAAGCCATTTCCACAATGGTGATACGTCTAAGCCAGTAGAGATTACTGGGGTCTTCGATCAGCTGACACCTGAGGACGAGGTAATGATAGGGAAAAAATGGACATTAACGGATGCTAATTTTGGTGATTGTGTCAAGGTGCGCTGGATTTGGAAAAAACCAAACGAAAAAGGGCAAAAACAGTCCTATAACCCAGTTGCAAGTCAGTTTGAAGATGGAGGGGTCGGTGGATGGGATTCACTATTTCAAAGCCGTATCCCTCAGCCCGTGCGCCTCAGACCAACTGATCCAATAGAGCAAACGCAGATAAAAATAGTAGGGATGCTCAAGGATCATGTAAAAATGCGACTCAAAGCGGATTCAAGCAGTACCAAGGAAGTAGTAGCTCAAATTGAACTACTTGCGCAAAAACTTTTTGATGAGTCGAAAAGTGTTTTTGATGACGTCGCAGCAAAGATCACGAGCAACGTTTCTCAAATCTTCCCTGGCACGACTATCGAGTTAGTCCCTCGATCAAAAGACGCTATTGACGAAAAAGTCGTAGGTGCTGAATCGTATTTGAAAATTGGCACGACCGGCGGAGGTACGACTCCATTACTGCTTCAGGGCACTGGTATTCAACGCGCCCTACTTTGGTCTGCTCTTTCTGTGATGTCCGACTCAACAGGGAGTAAAAAGAAAGCTGGTGATACCGCAGCGGCGAGTCGCATACTGCTAATCGACGAACCAGAAGCATTTCTCCACCCACCTACGATACGCGGCGCTAGGGAAGCGCTTTACAACTTTGCGCTCAATAATCCTGATTGGCAGGTTATCGCGACCACGCACTCTCCAATATTTATTGATCTCTCGAAGGATCACACAACGATTGTTCGCGTCGACGCAAGCTCGTCTGAGCAACGCTATGTGTCAACTGACAAGTTTTCCTTTGACGAACCGGAGCGCCAGAGACTTCAGATGGTTCGACGATGCCATCCTGTGGTCAATGAGTTTTTCTTTTACGACAACATCGTTTTGGTAGAGGGGCCGACAGAGCACATTGCAATTAAGCATGTCGCAGAAAAAAATGGGATCGACATTCATGTCATTGATTGTTTGGGTAAGGCCAATATTCCACTGTTCGCCGCGATTCTCAATCAATTCAAAGTGCCGTATCTCGTGATTCATGATTCGGATACTCCAAAAGTCAAACGCAAGTCAAAAATTATTGGTGCTGCCATGTGGACAATGAATCAGAGTATTCGCAGCATCGTTTCGCAATCAAATGGCGGCGCGATATTCACACAATTCCCTCATTTTGAAGGGGAGTTCCTTGGCGAAGACCTAAGCGGAGGTAAGGTAGACCGCGTATTGGAATTTTTGTCTGATTCGACGACACCCGAATACAGCACCGTATGCGATACCTACGCAAAGGCATTGGCTAGAGATCCGTCCGTCCTCACTACGGATGCCGCATCCTTTGATACGAAGCGTGATGCGTACGTCGCGAAAAACTCGCTGACCGGAGACGCATATTGGCTTTGACACTTTGGAAACTGGTCGCCGTTAAAACCGTAGCAAGCCGCAACGAAATGGCTGCAAAAAACTAAGGACGCTCTGCTTGGCACTGATCGGAACCTCCGTCTTGCGAACGATAAGGCGCAGGATGTAACGATCAAGAAGCTGAAGCGGGGCGCCCCGACAATGGCAGAAAATTTAAGGGCTTTCACCGCACGCCAACTTCGCCAACAGCTCCGCCATGCGCTTTTGCCGGGTTTCCGGCCGCTTGGCGCTGTGCAGCTGGTGATAGATGGTGAACAGGCTCTGGCGTTTGAGCGTGGCGTAGAAAGCGTGGGCAGCGGGGTCTTGTTGCAGCGCCGCCAAAAAGTCTTCGGGCATCTCCATGGTGGCGCTGCCGGCGTAGGCGGTGGCCCAGCGCCCATCGCTGCGCGCGGCCTCTACTTGCGCCAGACCGGCGGCTTGCATGCGCCCTTGCTCTATCAGCCGCTCGGCATGCTGCACGTTTTTCTGAGACCAGTTGGAGCGCGCGCGGCGTGGCGTCAGACGTTGCAGAAACGAGGTGTCGTCCAAGCTCTTGCGTATCCCGTCGATCCAGCCCCAGGCAATGGCGACCACCACGCAGTCGTCCCAGGTGACAGAGGGCTGGCCGATGGCCTTTTTGAAGATGCGCACCCAAAGCTCAGTCTCACTGGCGTGGTTCACCCGCAGCCACGCGTGGAGCTGCTCGGGCGTTTCAAAGGTATGGTGTGCGGTGATACTCATAAATTGATAGCTTTTAGCGCTTATTGGATAAGCGCTAGAGGCCAATTTAACCATTGAATATGGGCTGAATCCGCATCCGCATCCGCATCCGCATCCGCATCCGCCTCAGGCCACAGCTGCGGAAACACAAAGATAAAGCGCAGCGCATGCTGCAGCAAGCGCGAAGCGCACCTTGCCTTGTGGCGAGTCGCACTTCACGCCACCTTCAGATCTTGATGAACTGCGTGCTCGACAACGCACCAAACGGCAGCTCCGACAAACGCCCGCCCACCGCCAGCGTGCCCAGGTCCACCGGGAAGTAGCCGATGGCGTCCAGCACCTTGCGCACTTCGGCCTTGGCGGCGGCGTCGTCGCCCGCATAGAACATGGCGCGCTGGCCGCCCGACACTTGGGGCTGGGCCAGCACGTTCACATCCAGATGGTTGAACGCCTTGACCACGCGGGCGCCGGGCACGAATTCGCTGAACACTTCGCTGGACGAGCGCCCGCCCAGGTCGATGGCCTTGATGCCGTAGGCCGCCAGCGGGTTGGTGGGGTCTTGGGCGTCGGGCGAGTTGGGGTCCAGAAACGCCACGGGGTTGGTGCCGTCGATGACGATGCGCCCGTTCCACGCAGGCAGGCTGCCCAGCGCCTGGCCCAGGTCTTCCCAGCGCACGGCGATGAGCACGATGTCTGCGGCTGCAGCTTCTGCCACGGTGCCCGCCTTGATGGTGGGGCCCAGTTCGGCCACCAGAGCGGCCAATGATTCCGGACCGCGCCGGGTAGAGAGGGTGGCCGACAGTCCCTTGTTGGCCAATGCGCGGGCCACGTTGGAGCCGAGACCGCCAGAACCGATGATGCCGATGTTCATGATGTTTTCCTTGGATGAGTGAAGTGGGTTGAAAGAACGTGATGGGAAGTGAGTAGCGCTATGCCAGCCGCCCGGCCTGGCGCAGTTGTGTGGCAATGCGCCGGATTTCTGTGGCGCCCTGTGCCAGGGCGGCCGGGCTGGTGTGCACCGAGTAGCGGCCCATGACCAGGTCGTGGGGGTGCGGCACGGCAGAGCCCAGCACGAAGCTGGTGGCCTGGGTGGCCACAAAGTCGATGCTCTGGCTGCTGGGCTCAAACGCCACCAGATCGCCTGCGTCAATGGCTTCGCCTGCAGTGAGTGCGCCGGTAGCCACCGCCGCCCACGCCACGGTGTGGCCCTGGGGCGGCGCGTAGGTCCAGCGTTCGCCCTGGGCCAACTGCACGGACAAATAGGTCATGCCCTCAGGCGCCGCCACGGGGCTGTGCGCTGCGCCGTACTCGCCCAGCAGCACCCGCACCGGGCCGACCTGGGGCACCAGCTCGGGGGCGAGGTACTGGCTGTGGGCGGGGGCGTTTTCCAGCGCGGCGGGCAGGGCCACCCACAGCTGAAAGCCCCGGCCCGGCGTGTCGCCCACGGGGGCACCGGTGTGCCACACGCCGTTGCCAGCACGCATCCATTCGACGCCGCCCGCAGGCAGCAGGCCAGCTTGGCCGGTGCTGTCTTCGTAGCGCACATCGCCTTCCGACAAGAACGTGACCGTGGCGATGCCCGAGTGGGGGTGCATGCCAAAGCCCTGCTGCGCTGCGCCGGGCTGAAAGTGGACCAGGTCCAGAAAGACAAAGGGCTTGAGCACCTGGCCCAGATCCCCAGGGCTCATGAGGCGGGTGATGGGGCCGTGCGGGGTGCCCCGGGTGCGGTGGGCGATGGCGCGGGGGGCGGTGGCGGGTGCAGACATACAGAGAACCTTGGAGGTGTTGAACTGATGCCTGTAGCTTAAAAATTCATCGATTGATTGACTAGATAGCGCAATATGATTGCACTCGTCCATTAATCGAATGAATCAGTGAGTGAGGGCGCGCAACCATGCTGGATCTGAACGACGTGGCCATCTTTGTGCAGGTGGTGCGCTGCGGCAGCTTTGCCGAGGCATCGCGCCGCCTGGGCGTGCCGCCCAACACCCTGAGCCGCCGGGTGCAGCAGCTGGAAGCGCAGCTGGGCACCCGGCTGATGCAGCGCTCGACCCGCCATCTCACGCTCACCAGCGCGGGCCAGGTGTTTCTGGAGCGCTGCAGCGGCGCGGTAGAGGGGCTGATGGACGCGGGCGAGGAGCTGCTGGCGGTGAACCAGGAGCCCAGCGGCCTGGTGCGGGTGGCGGCACCGGCTGATTTTTTTGATTTCTTTGCGATGGAGTGGCTGACCGAGTTCCTGGTCACGCACCCCAAGGTGCGGGTGGACTTTGTGCTGAGTGACGGGCGCGCCGACCTGATTGCAGACCGGATTGATGTGGCCCTTCGGGGCGGCATCCTGGAGGACTCGGGCCTCTTTGCGCGCAAGGTGCTGGATGCGGGCAACGACGGCCTGGTGGCCAGCCCGGCCTACATCGCCCGCCAGGGTGTTCCGGCCACGCTGCAAGACCTGGCGGGCCATGATTGCCTGGTGTTCAGCCACCCCAGCGGCAAGGCCACCTGGCGCGTGACGGGGCCGGAGGGCGCGCCGGCCGAGGTGCAGGTGGCTGGCCGCTTCAGCGGCAACACGGCGCAGGCCCTGCGCAAGGCCGCGCTGGCGGGCTTGGGGATTGCGTTGCTGCCCTCCACGCTGACGCACCGCGATCTGCGCGCTGGCCTGCTGGTGCCCGTGCTTCCGCAGTACCACCGGCGGGGGCACGGCGTGCACATGGTCTACCCCAGCCGGCGCTACCTGCCCCTGGCGGTGTCTGCGTTCATTGACCTCGTGATCCGCAAGATGGGCGCGATACAAGAACTGCCGCCGCAGGCCTGCGGCTGAGGCGGCATGAATCCACTGGAGCCGTTCTCGCTGAGCCTGCTGAAGCGCTGCGCGAGGCTGCGACAGGCTCCGTCCGCGCACGCTCCTGCCCGCTATGCTCCCCTACCCACTAAACACGAACAAGACACACGGTGACCGCCATGCACGACATCATCTGCCCCCACTGCAACAAGGCGTTCAAGGTCGACGAAACCGGGTATGCCGACATCCTCAAGCAGGTGCGCGACGCGGATTTCAGCGCGCAGTTGCACGAGCGGCTGGAGCTGGCCGAGCAGGACAAGCGCAATGCGGTGGCGCTGGCGCAGGCCCAGGTGGCCAATGAGCTGCAGAAGTCGGCGGCCGCCAAGGACTCCGAGATTCAAGCCCTGAAGGCCCAGCTGGGTGCGGGCGCGGTGGAGCGCGATCTGGCGGTGGCACAGGCCCTGAGCGCGGTGGAAAAGCAGCGCGATGCCATGGCGAATGAGCTGGAGCGCGTGCGGCAAGCGCAGCAAACAGCGGCCCAGCTGGCAGAAGCCCGGCTGGCGCAGGAGCTGCAAGGCGTGGCCGCCAGAAAGGACGCCGAGATCCAGCAGCTGAAATCGCAGCTGGAGGCGGGCGAGGTGGTGCGCAGGCTGGCAGTGTCCGAGGCGGTCACGGTGGTGGCCCGGGAGCGCGATGAATTCAAGAACGATCTGAACCTGGTGGTGATGAAAAAGCAGCTGGAGGAGAACGCCATCAAGGAACAGTACGCCTTGCAGTTGCGTGACCGCGACGGCGAGATTGCGCGGCTGCGGGACATGAAGGCGCGCCTGTCCACCAAGATGGTGGGCGAGACGCTGGAGCAGCACTGCGAGACGGAGTTCAACCGCATCCGCGCCACGGCGTTTCCCCGCGCGTACTTTGAGAAGGACAACGACGCACGCAGCGGCAGCAAGGGCGACTACATCTTTCGCGACCTGGATGAGTCGGGCAACGAGATCGTCTCGATCATGTTCGAGATGAAGAACGAGAACGACGAGACCGTCACCAAAAAGCGCAACGAAGACTTCTTGAAAGAGCTGGACAAGGACCGCAACGAAAAAGGCTGCGAATACGCGGTGCTGGTGTCGCTGCTGGAGCCCGAGAGCGAGCTGTACAACACCGGCATCGTGGACATGTTCTACCGCTACCCCAAGATGTACGTGGTGCGGCCACAGTTCTTCATCCCCATCATCACGCTGCTGCGCAATGCGTCGATGAAGTCGCTGCAGTACAAGTCCGAGCTGGCGCTGGTGAAAGCGCAGAACCTGGACATCACCAAGTTCGAGTCGCAGCTGGAGGAGTTCAAGGGCGCGTTTGGGCGCAACTGGCGCCTGGCGTCGGACGGGTTCGAGGAGGCCATCAAGCGCATTGACGAGGCCATCAAGGACCTGGAGAAAACCAAGGAAGCGCTGCACAAGTCGGCCAACAATCTGCGCCTGGCCAACGACAAGGCCGAAGATCTCACGATCAAGAAGCTCACACGCGGCAACCCGACGATGGCGGCCAAATTTGCGGACCTCAAGCAACTGGGGATTTCGGATGGGGAATGAGGGGGAGGGCCGTGCGGTGCGCTAGAGGTCACTTTGTCTTGATAAGGCGCAGCTTGTTGCGGAGTCAGTCTCAACGGTACCCGCTGCCCCATGACTGCAGCCGCTGCTGCATCGCCGCTGCTCCCCGGCTTCGGAACGGGTCCCTACGTCCGCACCGAAGCCCCTGTCGCATAAAACTGCCCGCCCGCCACGTAGTGCAGCGTGCGCAGTTCATCGGGTGCGCTGTCGAACTCCCAGTGCCCATTGCGGAACACGCGCTCGTCTGCCCAGGCGGCCACCACTTCGCCGATGAACAGGTCGTAGGTCTGCTGGTTGTGGGGCTCGGGGATCACGCGGCACAGCAGCCAGGCGGCGCAGCCTTGCACCAGCGGGGTGTCGGCGTGGCCGGGCGCGTGGAACAGCTGCACGCCATGTTGCTGCAGTTTGTCGGGGTGGGTCTTGGCGCTGTCGGTGCCAATCGCCACGGTCATCGCGGCCATGGCCACGGTGGGCAGCTGCAGCGCAAATTCGCCGCTGGCCTCCACCAGCTCGCGCGTGCGGGTGGCCTTGTCGAGCACCACCGTCACCTTGGGCGGTGAAAAGTCCAGCGCACAGGCCCAGGCGGCGGCCATCACGTTGCGCTGGCCTGCGTGTGCAGCCGACACCAGCACCGTGGGGCCGTGGTTGAGCAGGCGGTAGGCCTTGTCGAGCGGGACGGGGGTGAAATATGCGGGGGGTGTGGGCGGCGGCATGGCAGGCGGTGTGGGTAGCGGAGCAGTCGGCTGTGGATGCTCTGCATTTAATAGCTGATCGCGATGGATGGATAAGCGCTGGAGGCCAATTTTGCTTGAATTTTTGATGGCACGCCTGCTGGCTCCGACAGGCCGTTCGCCCCTGGATTCGCCAAAGGGCTGAAGGGCTGTTCGCAAGAAGCGCCCTGACTTCGACCGGCTCAGCCCAAACGGATAGCGACCTATGGGGCACGCGGCAGCGCAGTGTGGCGCGGCGAGGTGCGGAGGCCAAACGACCAAGGCCCGGCCCGGGCTACCTACCAGCAAGTAACATTCTTCCCGCCCACAACCCGCCCCACCGGGGCTTCAACGGAGACAAGAAATATGTTCAGTCATGTGATGGTCGGTGTGAACGACCTGGAGGTGTCGAAGAAGTTTTACGACGCGCTGCTTGGCACCATCGGTGTACCCCCGGGCGTTGCCAACAAGAACCGCTACTTCTACCGGGGCCCCACTGGCACGTTCTGCATCAGCACGCCCATCAATGGCGAGGCGGCCACTTTTGCCAATGGCGGCACCATCGGTTTTGCCATGCAGTCGCCGGAGCAGGCCGATGCGTTCCACGCGGCGGGCGTGGCCCACGGCGGCACCACCTGCGAAGACCCGCCGGGCTACCGTGAAGGCCCGTCGGGTCCGCTGTACCTGGCGTATCTGCGCGACCCGGATGGCAACAAGATTTGCGCGCTGCACCGCCCGCCCAACCCCGCCGCGGCGTAGAGCGACTCACAAAACTCTTCTGGCGTCGTTGCTGCGTCTTGTCGTACTGGCCGGACTGCCTGCGACGCAGCGCCTAGCCAGAACCGCTTCGCTGAGTTTTGTGAGCCGCTCTTGGGCTCCGCCTCGTTCCCTTCTTTAAGCCGCCGTGTGGGCCTGTGGCCGCCGCACGGCGCGCACCTTGCCGCTGCCGCCACCACCGCAGTAGAACAACCCGGCTCCGTCGGACTCGAGCCCGCTCACGCCCACGCCGGGCGGCAGGTCCAGCTGCTGCAGCACCGCGCCGCTGGCGGGGTCGATGTGGCGCAGTGTGCTTTCGTCGCCCTCCCAGGTGCCGTGCCATAGCTCACCGTCCACCCAGGTCACGCCCGTGACGAAGCGGTTGGATTCGATGGTGCGGCGGATGGCACCCGTGGCGGGGTCGATCTGGTGGATCTTGCGGTCGCGGTACTGGCCCACCCACAGGCTGCCTTCGGCCCAGGTCAGACCTGAATCGTTGCCGCCGCCCGGCGCGGGAATCGTGGCCACCACCTGGCCCGTGGCGGGGTCGATCTTGTCGATGCGCGACTCGGCAATCTGGTAGAGGTGGGTTCCGTCAAACGCCGTGCCTGCGTCGCAGGTCACGTCCAGCGTGCGGGTGGTGGCGCCGCTGGTGGGGTCGAAACCCACCAGCTGTTCGCCCGTGGCGGCCCACACGCGCTGGCCGTCGTGGGTCACGCCGTGGATGGCGCTGGCGCCCGCAAAGGGGCCGTATTCGCGCACGACCTCGGCGGGTTGGCGCGAGGCAATCGGCACGTGTGTGCGAGACGGCGGGGTGTCGGCGATGTCGCTGTTGCAGGCGGTGTCGCGGGTGGTGGCGTTGGTCATCTGTGGCTCCTGGTGGGTGCCCGGTGCACGGCGGAGGGTGTGTGCGTTGGGCGGTGAAGTCACTTTATTGAATCGGCTGCACGGTGGGGAGTAACAAGATCGTCGTGAATCCCACCAGCGGCGCGGCCAGCCAGCGGCGGGCTCGCGCCTGGCCGATGGCGCGTACGCGGCCGCTGCCCTCCAGATCGACCAGCGCGCGCTGCACGGTGCGCTGGCTGTCGCCCAGGGCCAGCGCCAGGGCCGATGTGGACCAGGCCGCGCCGTCAGACAGCAAGGCCACCAGCGCGCCCTGCTCGCCATCCACGGGCGGGGCCAGCACGGCCACATCGCGCCCGCCGTGGGGCTGCAGCACAAAGCCGCGCGGTGTGGGCTCCACCCCGGCCAGCGGTGCGATCAGGGCGCGCAGGCGGCCGATTTCCACCCGCAGCCGGGCGCGGTGGGTTTCATCGGGGTGGCGGGTGCGGAACACGTCGGCAATCAAGGCTTCGCGGTCCACGCTGCCCGGCCAGGCTGTGGCCAGCGCACGCACCAGTGCAAACAGCACGGGGCGGCGCGCCAGCGGGTGCCACACGTCGCCCGCGCGCACGCCATGGCGGCAGGCATCCACCACCAGCGTGGGGGATGCGAGCAGCGCCGCCACGTCCTCCAGCCGCAGCATCTGCTCGGCGCCTTGGGCCAGGCGGCGGGCTGCAGGCTGGTGGAGCAGCGTGTGGGCGTGGGCCACCTCCGCCCCCAGGGCGGGCACGCCCGATTGGCCCGCCGCCTCGTGTGCGCGCTGCAGGGCCGCGCGTGCCGCGCCGATGTGCAGCGAACGCAGGGCCAGCTCTGCGGCGGCAAGTTCGGCCACTGCGGCCAGGGATGCGGGCAGGCGGGCTGCCGAGCCGGTGGCGCGGGCACTTGGCAGCGCGCTCTCCAGCGCAGCCGATGCTTCGTCCAGCCTGCCCAGCAAGATCAGCTTGCGTGCCGCCACCAGCCGCGCCTGCAGTGCGTTGGCCGTGTCACCGTGGGCCTGCAGGATGGCTGCGGCAGTCATCAGCGCGTGTGTTTGCCCGCCCAGGTCGCGCAGGGCCAGGGCCACCTCGGCCTCGGCCACGACGCAGCGCGCGCGGGCCACGGGCTCGTGCGCACCAAAGCCGCGTGCAGCGCGGCGCAGCAGTTCGCGGGCGCGTGGGTGCTCGCCCAGCTGGGCCATGGCAATGCCACGCAGGGCCAGGGCCGGTGGGTCGTCGCGCAGGGCCACCCGCTGCAGGGCGGCAAGGGCATCGCCTGCAGCCAGCGCGCGGGCTGCGGCGGAGATCAGCGAATCCATGGCCACAGACTACACCGACATCGGCCAGGGCCACCGGGTGGGCGATACTCCCCGCCATGAACAGGTGCCCGGCGCCCGCCCCTGCAGGGTGGCCCGTGGCGGAAGGACCCAGCAGTGAAACCAGTGAGCGGCAGCGCGGACGCGGCCATCTTTGACGAGGCGTACTACCAGCGCTTTTACTTCGACAAGAAGACCAGCGTGGTGGACCCGGCGCACACCGAGCGGCTGGGTGCGTTTGTGTGCAGCTACCTGCAGTACCTGCGCGTGCCCGTGCGGCGTGTGCTGGATGTGGGTTGCGGCATTGGCCTGTGGCGCGATGTGATCGCGCGACATTTTCCGCAGGCGCAGTTCCACGGCGTGGAGTTCAGCGAATACCTGTGTGAGCGGTTTGGGTGGGAGCGTGGCTCGGTGGTGGACTACAAGGCCCGCACGCCGTATGACCTGGTGATCTGCCAGGGCGTGCTGCCCTACCTGAGCGAGGCCGACGTACAAAAGGCCATGCGCAACCTGGCGCGCCTGAGCCGGGGCGCGCTTTACGTGGAGGCCGTGGCGCGAGAGGACTGGGAGCAGGACGTGGTGGACGAACAGGTGACCGACCCGCGCATGTTCCGCCACCCCGCGCAGCTGTACCGCCGCACGCTGGGCGAGGGCTTTACCGAGCTGGGGGGCGGCGTGTGGCTGAGCCCGCAGGCCGAACTGCCGCTGTTTGCGCTGGAACGTGCGGGCGGCCGGTGACGCAGCCCGTGGACCCCTCGGCGACTGGGGTGGCCACCCCCGCCACACCGCACGCTGTTTCGCGCCTGCGCACTGAGCGCCTGGCCCGCAGCGCCAAGCCCTTTCTGGCCCGGGGCGGTCCCAAGGGCGAGCGCTGCGCGGGCTGCCGCCTGGTGCCCAGCCACTGCATCTGCGCGCTGCGCCCCGTGCTGCCCACGCGCGCGGGCATGTGTCTGCTGATGGCCGACATCGAGCCGCTCAAGCCCAGCAACACCGGCTGGCTGATCGCCGACGTGGTGGCCGACACCCATGCCTTCGGCTGGGCGCGCACCGAGGTGCACCCCGGCCTGCTGGCGCTGCTGGCCGACCCGCAGTGGCAGCCATATGTGGTGTTCCCCGGCGAGTTCGTGGCGCCCGAGCGGGTGGTCACGCAGATAGGGTTGGGAGCACCATCGGACGGCAAGCGCCCGCTGTTTGTGCTGCTCGACGCCACCTGGCCCGAGGCGCGCAAGATGTTCCGCAAAAGCCCTTACCTGGACCGCTTTCCGGTTCTGAGTCTGCAGCCCGAGCAGCTCTCGCGCTACCACCTGCGCCGCTCCACACGCACGGACCACTTCTGCACCTCCGAGGTGGGCGCGCTGTGCCTCGCGCTGGCGGGCGAGCTGCAGGCCGCGCAGACGCTGGAGGCGTATCTAGACGTGTTCACCCACCACTACCTGCAGGCGAAGCACCAGCTGCCGCCCGATTGGGCCGGCGAGGCACACCAGGCGCTGCGCAACGCATCCATAGGCGGGGCCGGGTAAGGCAGCCCGCAGGGCTTGCATGACCTGTTGCGAAAAAGGCATCGCGCCGTTAGCGCATGGTTACAGCTGCGGGGCCCGGCACGCTGCACAATCCGCGGCGCTCCAGCCGCCCATGGCGGCGCGGGCCACTTGCGAGGGAGGAGCAAGGGCCCGTATTTCTGGAGCCCATCTCTTTAAGGAACTATGAAAAAACACACGCTGGTGATTGCATCCCTGAGCCTTGTCGCCGCATCTTTGGCCCACGCGGGCAAGGCCGAGCGCGACTTTTTTGCCGCTGAGGTGACCCCGGCCTTGAAGGCTGCCGCCGGCACCCTCAAGCAGTCGTGCGGCTGCGATGTGAAGATGGACGTGAAGCAGGACAGCTTTCAGACCGTGGACCACCTGCGCCAGGTGCGCTACGCGGCCGGCACCATCGTCGACAACGCGCCGCGCTACTGCAACGATGCCCCTTCCAAGGCCGCAGTGTGCAAACTCAAGACGCTGGAATTTGCCCGCACGGGCACCACCGCTTTCAAGTTTGCCGCAGGCAAGGGTGCGATCACCCTGGACGAAAGCTCCTACCCCAGCTGGGACATGCTGGCCGCCGAGCTGGACAAATAAGAAGACCCGTTCGGTCACCATGGCCCAGCCAACGCCCCGGCACCACTTCGCGGGGTGCGGGGCGTTCGTGCGTGTGGGCACCGTCAGGCGGCTGAACCGGCATGCGGCAGCCGTGAACGAATCGCCGTTCTAGCGTGGGGTGGCGCCCGCTGCCGCGCGGCTTTGCACGGCCTTGGCGATGCCGTCCGGCTCCAGATACGGGCTGCAGGACTGGTACAGCGCAAACTTCCTCTCTGCCGACGTCCCGACCAGCTCGGCCGACACCTCGGGTGCCGACTTCTTGAGCGCGTCCAGGTGGAAGTCGCCCTCGCCCGGGTGCAGCTCCACCGCTGCTGCCATCACCGCGGCCGCAGCAGCGCGCATGCCTTCCTGCCGTGGTTTTGCGACGCTGAGCGAAAGGCCGTTGAACACGTTGGCGCAGCGGATGAGGTCGGTGGCCACCGCCTTGCGTGCCTCGCTCTGCGCGGGCGTCCCCATCCCGTACGTGCCGTCCAGGTAGGCCCACACGTCCAGGGGCGGGGTGCCGGGCGCGCAGGCACCCTGGTAGGTGCCAGAAAAAGCATTCTTCATCACCTGCTGTCCCGCAGAGGTCTTCATGCCGCTGTCGATGATGAGCTGCTCGCCGTCGGCATGCACGGTGAACTGGTACAGGTGCGCTGCGGTGGCACCTGCGCTCGCGCCCGGGGCCTTGGCGATGCAACTGGCTTTCCAGGTCTCGTGGCCGGGCAGGGGGCGGGTGGACTCGCTGACCGTGCAGTCCATCCCGCGCTGCTGCATGGACTGTTTCCAGGCGGTGGCTGTCAGGTTGGCCATGTGCTGCGAGGTCACGCACACCGCCGCCGTGCCGCCGAGCGAGTCTGCATAGGCACCCTGGCGGAACCCGGCAGCCGCCGCTGGCTGCGCAGCCAGGGCGCACGAGACCAGCAGGCCCGCCAACGAAGCAGAGCGCAGGGCAGGGGCTGGGTGCGCAGTGGTAAAGGGCATGGGGGAAGTCTCCTGGGTTTTCGCGGCGCGAAGGCGGGCGATGGGTGTTTGGGGGGACGCAGCAGCGGTCCGTGAAGTGCTGCGGTCTGTACGGCAGGCGGATGGCCGTGTGAAAGGGGCCGGGCCCAGGCGCAACAGGCATCCACGGGCCGTGTCGGATTGTCGTTCAGCGCCTCGGCGGCCTTGGTCTCGCTGGCGGCCGCCGAAAGCCCCGCAACGGCCTCAGAGCTTGTTCAAAGTCTTTTTGGAGTCGCACAAGTACCTTGCCGGGATGGGATGCAAGGCGCGGGGTGCAGTGGATAGCCCCGCTATCCACAAGCGCCGCAACGCCGCAGACCGCCCGGCAAGGCACTTGCCCGCAGGGTTGGAGTGAAATCGGGCGATTGGAAGCCTCGGCTGCTTGCATGGGCACGAGCCCATGCGGCACATCCGAAGCTTCCACTCATCCCGATTGCACTCCAATGCGATCTCCAAAAAGACTTTGAACAGGCTCTTACAGCGACAATGGGCGGTTCCCCTCTACCGCACAGCCCCGATGAAAGCTCCCCCCCGCCTGCAGTCCCTCATTGAGGAAGGCCTGATCGACACCGTGGTCCGACAACTCATGAGTGGCAAGGAGGCCATGGTCTACGTGGTGCGCTGTGGTGATGAAACGCGCTGCGCCAAGATCTACAAAGAGGCCAACAACCGCAGCTTTCGGCAGGCGGTGGATTACACCGAGAACCGCAAGGTCAAGAACTCTCGCTCGGCCCGCGCCATGGCCAAGGGCAGCAAGTTTGGCCGGCAAGAACAAGAGGCCGCGTGGCAAAGCGCCGAGGTCGATGCGCTCTATCGCCTGGCCGCTGCGGGCGTGCGCGTGCCGCAGCCCTACAACTTTCACGACGGCGTGCTGCTTATGGAGCTGGTGACCGACGCCCACGGCGATGCCGCCCCGCGCCTGAACGATGTGAGCTTCACGCCCGAAGACGCGCGCACCCACCACGCCACGCTGGTGGCCGAGGTGGTGCGCATGCTGTGTGCGGGCGTCGTGCACGGCGACCTGTCGGAATTCAACATCTTGCTGGCGCACTTGCCCGGCGCCGAGGGTGAACCCGGCGCCGACGGCCCCGTCATCATCGACCTGCCCCAGGCCGTGGACGCTGCGGGCAACAACCACGCCCAGCGCATGCTGCTGCGCGACGTGGCCAACCTGCGCGATTTCTTCGGCCAGTTCGCGCCCGAGCTGCGCACCACCCAATATGGCCCCGAAATCTGGAGCCTGTACCAGAGCGGGCTGCTGAGCAACGAGACCCCGTTGACCGGCCGCTACGCGCCGCAGCACGTCGATGTGGACATGCAGGCCGTGCTGCGCGAGATCGACGACGCGCGCGACGAAGACGCGGCGCGCAGGCTGCGCATGGCGGCGGGCTGACGCCTCTCGTCCAGCCCGCCGCGTGCGGGAGATGCGCAGGTGGCAGGGTGGCGCCAAGGCCTTGCGGCACAATCGCGCCCCTTTTTCTCTGCAGCTTGCTCGCCATGCCGTCCATCCACATCCGCAACTTTCGCTCTGGCGACGAACCCGCCTTGCGCGCCGTTTTCCACGCTTCGGTGCATGGCCTGGCCTGCAAGGACTACACCGCCGAACAACTCGCTGCCTGGGCGCCGCCGCACCATGACGCCGCGCAGTGGGCCGGGCGCATGCAGGCCAACCAGCCCTTCATCGCGCAGGCGCAGGGCGGTGGCGCCATTGCCGGGTTTGCCGATTTGCAGGCCAGCGGCACCATCGACATGTTTTTTGTGGGCCCGGCGTTTGCAGGCCAGGGCGTGGCCCGTGCGCTGATGGCACACATCCACACGCAGGCGGCGCAGCGCGGCATCACCCACTTGCACGCCCACGTGAGCCTGACCGCCGAGCCTTTTTTTGCCGCGCAGGGCTTTGTGGTGGAAGAGCGCCAGCAGGTGCAGCGCGCGGGCGTGGTGCTGCGCAATGCGCGCATGGCCAAGGCGCTGGTGTTGGGCTGAGAGCCTGTTCAAAATCTTTTCGGGGATTTCACTCCAACCCTTCGGGCAAGGTACTTGTGCCACCCCGACAAGATCTTGAACAGGTTCTAAGGGATAGCTCCATATTTGATAGCTGATTGCGCTTACCCATCAAGCGCTGGAGGCCAATTCGGCTTCAAATTCAGCCGCCGTGCTGTGTCTTTGCCTCCGCAGGTGCCTTACAGTAGCCGCCCCGCAGCAGACAAACCCACCCACACCGGCCCACGACGGCTGACACCCCATGACCAAAGACCTGGCCCGACAGAACGAACTCAAACCCATGGCGCTGTGCGAGCCCTGCCAGGGCATTCAGCGCAACTGGCGCAAGGCGCCGGGCCACGCCGAGCTGGTGCAGCGCGGCAACCGCAAGGAAGACCGCGAGACGGGCTCCGTCACCATCACCCGCTATGTGTGCGACCGCTGCGGCACGGCGTGGGAATATGAAAACGACAAGGACAACCAGAAAGCAGGCTGGTCGGTGGTGGGGCGGTAGCCTCTTTTCTTCCTCTAAGGGCGCGGCGGATCAACAGCCTCTGGCGGGCCCGCACAGGGCGTTGTGGCCTCCCGTCATGGCCGCTCTCGGGGGGCGGTGGCCGCCAGCACCATCCCTGCCAGCACGCAGCCCAGCCCGGCCCACTGCCAGAGGCGGATGGCTTCGCCCAGCACGCCGGCCGACAGCGCCAGCGCCGACACCGGCAGCCACACGGTGGCCAGCGATGCGCGCACGCCGCTGGTGCGCGCGCTGCCCGCGTACCACAGCAGAAATCCGCCCACCGTGGGCACCCACGCGTAGTACAGCACCCCCGCCATTGCCGGGGCGGTGAAGGCCGAGGCAGAACCCGAGCCCTCGCGCGCCAGCCACACGGCGGGCAGGGCCGACAGCAAGAGCCCGCCCGCCGACATGAGGGTGGACATCGCCAGCGCAGGCAGGGGCCGCGACAGGCGCTTGTTGGCCAGGATGAACACCGCCTCGCACGCCACGGCGGCCAGCACCAGCGCGATGCCTGCCAGCCGCGTGGGGTTGCTGCTGCCACCAGCCGCGTCGGGGGAAAAGGCCACGGCCATCACGCCTGCCGTGGCCAGGCCGATGGCCAGCACCAGGCGCAAGCCGGGCCGCTCGCCCAGCAGCAGGGCCGAGAACAGCGCGGCCGCCGCCGGCAGCGTGCCCGCCACGATGCCCGCGTCAGACGCACTGGCCAGGGTGACGCCCAGGATCAGCAACACCGAGTACCCCACGCTCCCCGCTGCCGCCTGCACCGTGAGCAGCACCGCGTCGCGCCGGCCCACGCGCGGCAGCCGCTGGCCGCGCCAGCGCATCAGCGCAAAGAACACGGGCAGCGCCAGCGCGTGCCGCAGCACCGTGGCGAGAAAGGGTTCGATGTCCTGGCCGATGACCTTGCTGGCCACCACCGTGCTGCCCACGAGCACCATCCCCAGGCTGCACAGCAGCTGGCCTTTGAGCGAATCTGACATGAGCGGAAACCTTGCCGAAGTGATGAATCAACCGGCAGTCTCCCGGGGCCCGCGCGCTGCGTCTTGAACGTTATTGCGCCCCGGGGCGGCGGTGCGCCTTTTGCCATGCACCGGGCGTGAAGCCAAATTGCCGCGCAAACATGCGGGTCATGTGGCTCTGGTCCGCAAAGCCGCTGGCCGCCGCGGCATCGGCCAGGCTGGCACCGCGCCGGATGAGGTGGCGGCTGCGCTCGGCCCGCTGCTGAAGCAGCCAGGCGTGCGGCGGCAACCCATAGGCCTCGGCAAAGCGCCGCAGCAGCTGGTAGCGGCCGAGCCCGGCAAGGGCTGCCATCTGTGCGAGCGAGGGCGGAGCCAGTGGCGCATCGGCCAGCCAGTCGCGCACCTGTTGCACAACCTCGGCGGCAGCGGTGGCACGCGAAGTGGGCGGTGCCGCCGTGCTGGCGTGGCGCTCCAGGAGCAGCGCAGAGGTCAGGGCCAGCGATTCCTCGCAGGCCAGGCGGTCCACGGCATCGGCCGACGGCGGGGCGTGCACCAGCTGTTCTTGCAGGGCGTTCCACTGGAACACGCGCGTGATGAGCGTGTGCAGGGCGCGGGCCAGGGCAGGGTCCTGGATGACGGGGCGGGTGAGCGCGATGTCGGCCCCCGCCCCAGGGGCCTCGTTGTCCGCCAGGGCCTGCAGCGCCGCCGGTTCCAGGTACACCATGCGCCAGCGGCGCGAGGCACTGCCCAGAGGCTGGCCATCGTGCACCTCGCCCGGATTGGTGGTGATGAGGTCGCCCGCATAGGCATCCACCGGGCCGCGCCCGCTGGCGGAGCTTTGCGCGCCATCGTCCAGCAGGCCCAGCCCGTAGACTGCATGCCAGTGCCGGCCGTAGTGGCGGGAACTTTCTGCGTGTGTGCAGTACACACCTTGCCAGGGAGATGCAAAAACCTGGCATCGATGGATGGGCGGTGGCGTCATCGCGCCGATTATTGCGCCGGCCTGCCCGGAGCATGTTCTGGCCCATCCGCCCCGCATACTGCCCGGCCGCCGCATCCGCGACACCGCAATCACCACAACGATGGCAACCATTGCATCGACTGCCACAACAGCCCCAAGGAGCGCACGCATGCTGCATCGCCGACGATTTCTGACCACCGCCTCCAGCGGCCTGGCCCTGGGCGGGGCCACGTTGCTGCTGGCGGGGCGTGGCGCGCTGGCCCAGCCCAGCTACACCGTGCCGCTCGCGCAGCTGCAGGAGATGGTGGCCACGAAGTTCCCGCGCAGCGTGCCGGTGCAGGGCCTGTTCGACCTTACCCTGCAGGCGCCCAACCTGCGCCTGCTGCCCGAGGTCAATCGCCTGGGCGCGGCCATGGTGGTGGACGCGGCGGGTGCTGCATTGCGCCGCAGCCATGCCGGGAGTTTTGATGTGGAGTTTGGGCTGCGCTACGAAGCCAGCGACCGCACGCTGCGCGCCCACCAGATCCGGCTGGTGCGGCTGGATTTCCCGTCCCTCAAGCCGACCGTCACCGAACTGCTCAACGCCTACGCGCCCGTGCTCGCCGAACAGTCGTTGCGCGAAGTCACCTTGCACCAGCTGCGCCCGCAGGACACCGCCGTGTTCGACGGCCTGGGCCTGCAGCCGGGGCCCATCACCGTGACGGCCAAGGGGCTGTCGGTCGCGTTTGTGGGCAAACAGCCCTGAGCACGTTTGTTATCAGGCGCTTCAAAAAGCATAGCTGCCTGCGCTGGATGGATAAGCGCTGAAGGGCAAAAAGAATCGAATTCTTTGGGGCAGTCCGGGCCGAAGGCTATTTCGGCTCGCCCGCCACGCGGCGCTGGGCCGCCGCAAAGAGCGGGCCGCGGATCAGCTGCAATGCGTGGCCCCGTTGCTGGCTGTCGGATGACACGGCGGACGTGGTGGCCACGACGAGGTCCAGGGGCGGATAGACCCAGATGAACTGCCCGCCATACCCACTGGCCATGAAGGTGGGGCGCGGCGCCTTGCCGGGCACCACCCACCACAGGTAGCCATAGTGCAACCCCACCAGCGGGCCTCCTGCGTTCTGCGCCTGCACCGAGGCGTCCACAAACGTTTCGGGCACCAGCGGCTTGCCGTTCCACTGGCCGCGTTGCAGGTACAGCTGACCGAGCTTGGCCATGTCCAGCGTGCGCAGGTGCACGATGCTGTCCCGGTAGCTTGGCTCGGCCAAGCCCATCGGGCCCACCAGTTGCTGGCGCGCGTAGTCGGCCAGGGGCATGCCGGTGGTTTTTTCCAGCACGGTGACCAGCAGTGGCGTGACAGAGTTGTCATAGGAAAAAACCTGGCCCGGGTCTGCCGCCAGCGGCCGCGCCCAGGCCTCGCGCACGGGCAACGGCGCAGCGGTGCCAGCGCGGGTGCGCGGGCCGCTGTCCTGCGCAAATCCCGCCGTCAGTGTCAGTAGGTGCCGCAGCGTGATGGTGGCGGTGCGCGGGTCGGTGTTGAGGGGCGCCCACTCAGGCACCAGCTCCACCACACGCTGGTCCACGCTGGTGATCCGGCCCTGCGCGATGGCCGCACCCAGCAAGGCCGACAGCGCGCTCTTGGAGGCCGATTGCGTATCGCGCAGCTTGTCAGGCTCCCCATCGCGATAGAACCGGTACACCACCCGGCCGCGCAGCACCACCACGGCGCTTTGCACATCGGTGAACTGGGTGGCCAGTGCGGCGTCCACGCCCTGAAAGGCCGTGGCGTCCAGCGCTTGTTCGGCGGGTGCCGAGGTTTCGCGCCAGGGCGCATCGGCGGGCTGGGCGTGCACGGCACCGGTGGCCAGGCCGGCCAGCAGACCGAGGGTGATCCAGGTGGTCGAACGGGTGGGCCAGCGGGGGTGCATGCGGGTTCCTTCCAGCGATCAGCAAGCGGTCAACGGGTGCGCGCAGTGTAGGAGCGGCAAGCTTTGCGCACGCCAAAGGCGCCGCCCGGCCCGGGCTGACCGCTTGGAGACCCCCAGCAGGCAGTCACCCATCTCCACGCACCCGTTGCGCAAACCCGCGCTGCCTGAACTGCTCCACCACAAAATCCACAAACACCCGCGTGCGCGCTGGCAGCAGCTTCTTGCTGGGGTAATAAATCGAGCCCGGCCCCGTGTCCACCCACCAGCCGGGCAGCACCCGCACCAGGTCGCCGCGCGCCAGCCAGGGCTGCGCAAATGGCATGGGCAGCACGGCCAGGCCCAGGCCCATCAGCGCGGCCTGGCACATGGCCTCGGGGTCGTCGAACACGATGCGGGGGCGGAAATCCGCCGGCGCCGCCTCGCCAGCCTTGTTGCGCAAGGTGATGACAGGGACACGCCCCGTGCGGATGGCGCGGCGCGCAATGCCATCCCACTGCGCCAGGTCTGCCGGGTGGCGGGGGGCCTTGCGGCCCTTGAGCAGCGCGGGGGCGGCCACCACCACCAAGTGGATGGGCCCCAGCGTGCGCGCCACCATGTCGGGGTGCAGGTTCAGGCCGCCGCCAATGCCGGCGTCAAAACCCTCGCCGATCAGGTCGACCTGGCGGTTCTCAAAGCGCCAGTCGGGCTGGATGGCTGGGTAGCGCTGCAAAAACTCGGTGAGCAGCGGCACGATGTAGGCGCGGCCAAAGGCCTGGCCCATGCTCACCTTGAGCGTGCCCGCAGGCTGCTGCTCGGCCTCGGCCGCGTGGTCCACCGCATCGGCCAGCGCGGTCAGCGGCGGGCTGATCTGCGCCAGCAGGCGCTGCCCGCCTTCGGTGAGCGTGAGGCGCCGCGTGCTGCGCTGGAACAGCCGCACGCCCAGGCTGGCCTCCAGCCGCGCCACGTTCTTGCTCACGGCGGCGGGCGTGAGGCCCATGAGCCGCGCAGCGGCCGAGAAGCTGCCGGACTCGGCGGATTTGACAAACGATTCCAGGTGGCTCAGAGGTTGCATGGCCTGCATTTTCAACTGGCAGTTGAAATAGATCCAGCCTATTCATAGCTACCGATGAGGCAATGGTTTGCCGACACTGCAGGCATTCCGGGTTCTGCGACGAACCTTTTCAATCACCTGTTTTTTGGAGAAACACCATGTCTTCTGTGCTTGACGCATCCCCCTCGGCAGCGGGACCCGCAGCCTCTTCACGTGTGCTGGCTGGCAAGGTTGCCTTTGTCACCGGCGGCGCGCGTGGCATTGGCGCCGCCATCGTCCAGCGCCTGGCTCGCGACGGAGCGGCGGTGGCCTTCACCTACAGCAGCTCCGAAGCCCCCGCGCAGGCGCTGGTGGCTGCCATTGAAGCGGGCGGTGGCAAGGCCCTGGCGCTGCGCGCCGACAGTGCGGACGCCGCCGCCCTCACGCAAGCCATCGACGGCGCGGCGCGCACGCTGGGCCGCCTCGACATCCTCGTCAACAACGCGGGCGTGGCGGTGGCCGGCGAGATCGACAGCTTTGCCCTGGCCGATTTCGACCACACGATCAACGTGAACGTGCGCGCGGTGTTCGTGGCCACGCAGGCCGCCGTGCGCCACATGGGCCAGGGCGGGGCCTATGGCCGCGTCATCACCATCGGCAGCACCAACTCCGACCGTGTGCCATGGGCAGGCTTCAGCGTGTATGGCATGAGCAAGGCCGCCATCGTGGGCCTCACCAAGGGCCTGGCGCGCGACCTGGGGCCGCGTGGCATCACGGTGAACAACGTGCAGCCCGGCCCGGTCAACACCGACATGAACCCCGCCGACGGCCCCCTGGCCAGCAACATGCACGGCATGATGGCGCTCAACCGCCACGCCCACCCCGACGAAATCGCGGGTATGGTGGCCTATCTGGCGGGGCCGGAGTCGGGCATGGTGACGGGGGCCAGCCTGCTCATCGATGGCGGGTTTGCGGCCTGATCCAGAGCGCCCCTGGACGCGTTGGCCCCCTGCGGCAAGCTGATCCGCCGCGTCGCTTACGTCGCATCGGCGCGGGCAGCCGTCGTCGGTGGGCGTGTGTGGTGCGATGTCTTTGCCGTCCAGGGGGATCAGGGCGGGTGGTTGCACCCGCAGCGATATAGTGGCCCACCCTTCCACCTGGGACCACGTTTGTGAACCACACTCCTCGCCTCTTGCGCAGCGCCTGCGCCACTGCCGCAGCATTGGCCGCACTGACGGCCAGCTTCACCCTGCACGCCGCCACCACCGCCGAGTCGGGCTATGTGGGCGAATACCGGGGCGGCTCCGTGGACACCATCGCGCAACTGGCGCTGCTGGCCGACAACACCTTTTGTTTTGCCTTGACCGGCGGGGCGCTGGATATGGTGATGGCGGGCCGCTGGAAGTCGGAAGGCAGCGGAGTGCGGCTGCAACAGGTGCGGCAGGACCAGACCTTGTTCCCGGCCTATGCCCGCAAGGTGGCCGCATTGGGTGCCATGGTGGAGTTCGACTTTCATGGCCACACGCTGTCCAGTGCCCGCGCGCCGGTGTTTGCGGTGTCGGCGGACGACAAGGCCCCGGCCGCGCTGCGCCCGCTGTTTGGCCAGGGCAACAGCAACTGGTCTGAAAACTACCCGCTGCCCCCTTTGCCTGCGGAGTCGGTGCGCTACTTCTACCTGGGCGACGTGGTGGAGGAGGCCCCGGGCAAGCCCGCGGTGGTGAAGGTGGTGCAGTACCGGCTGGACGGTGCCAATTCGGTGCGCGTGGGGTTCGATCCGCTGCAGGCCATGCCCCTCATGAACCAGCGGGCCGAGCTGCAAGGGGACATGTTGTTTCTGTCGGGCAGCCGCCTGGGCAAACGCCGGGCGCTGGACCCTGAAGTGGTGCAAACGGTGCGCACGGGTTGCATAGCGCCCGCGCTGAACCCTGGCGCCCCACGCCCTGCGCTGAAACAAGGCGAGACCCAGCCCCTGCAGCCGCTGAGAACTTTTACCGTCAGCCCGTCGGCCATCCAGGGCACGCCGTTCTTCGAAGCCAAAAGCAACTGAGCTGTGGTGAGCGGTCGTCGGGCCGGATGGGGGCCGACTCAGGTTGAAATCGCCGGGCCTGCGGGCGCACGCAGTGGGGTCTCGATCTGCATCTTGGCCAGCCGCAGCGCCTTGCGCATGTAGCCGCGCCACAGCACGTTGGCCAGCAGCCAGAGCACCGGCGCGGCCCATTTGGAGCGGGGATGAAACGCGTGGCGCCAGCGCACCGTGGTCTGCGTGCCACCCGCCTGCGGGTCAAACCACCAGGCCCCATTGGCCCCGGTGGCCAACCAGCGCAGTGCCCCGGTGAAGCCGCTGACGGTGTAGCTGAAGTACTGCGCCGGGTGGTAGTGCTTGAGCCTTTCTTCGGCCACGCTGCCGTCGGACAGTGCCACGGTGCGGGTCTGCCCCGGCGTGTCCCAGGCGCCCGTCTGGTCGCGCGTGCCGGTCACTGCGGGCAAAGGCCCGTAGCCGGTGAACAGGGCGCGCGGGTCGATGGGCGCGATGTGCTGGAACGCCAGTGCCGGGGAGGCCTTGATGTGCGTCTGGACCGTGGCAGAGAAGGTGGTCATGGGTGAATCCGGTGCGTTGGTTCCGCCCTCTCGGGCAGTCCAGCCAATGTAGGGCGCGCGGCGAAAGCGATAAATACCCTTTTCCACAACGGACTGTTTGCCGAATGGCCAGCAATCGCCCCTTTCCCAGGCGAAGACGCTGTGCGCCAGCACGGCTTGGGGGGCGCACGGTTGCATGTGGCGGCGCAAGCTACATGTGCCCGTTCAGGCCACCGAGGGCTTGCGCCGCCGGGGCCTTGGGGCTGTGCCCCGCAGCTCCTGCGCGCTCAGGCCGAACGCCGGGTTGTCTGCCAGCATCTCCACCGCCAGATCGATAAAGGCGCGCGCGCGGGCCGGCTGCGCCGCCCGGCTGCCGTAGTACACGTACAGGCCCAGGTGCTGGGGCACGAATTCGGTCAGCACGGGCACCAACTGTCCGCTGCGCACCAGTGGCGCCGCCGTCACGCCAACGAGCTGGCCGATGGCGTGGCCGCCCAGCACGGCGCGCGCTTCCAGCTCGATGTCGTTGACGCAGAACGCAGGCGGTATGGCATGGGCCACGATGTCATCGCCCACCTGAAACTCCCACGGCATGGGCTTGCCGGTGGTGGGGTGGCGAAACCCGCTGCAGCGGTGCTGCGCCAGGTCTTCGATGCGGGTGGGCGTGCCATGGCGGGCCAGGTAGTCCGGCGTGGCGCACGCCACCAGCTGCAGCGCCATCAGGCGCCGCGCAATCACCCCGCCCTCGGGGGGGTAGCCTGAGCGGAAACCCACGTCCACCCGGTCTTCCACCCAGTTGCCGATGCGATCGTCCAGCTGCACATCAGGCTCCACCAGCGGGTAGCGGCGGCAGAACGCGTCGAGCACGGGCCAGACCACCTCCAGCATGACGGAGCGCGGCGCCACGATGCGCAGCGGCCCCGCAATCTCCTCGCGCCCGCGCCGTGCGCCGTGCACCGCCCGCTGCAGGGTCGAGAGGCCCGGCTGCGCGGCCTCCAGAAACTGGCGCCCCTCTTCGGTCAGGCTCAGGCTGCGCGTGGTGCGGTGGAACAGCCGCACGCCCAGGTGCGATTCGAGCTGCCCCAGCGCCAGGCTGGCGGCCTGCGGGGTGATGCCCTGGGCCGAGGCGGCCTGCCGCAGGCTGCCCAGTTCGGCGGCTTTGGCAAACGTGGCAATGGCACGCAGTTCATTGATGGCCATGGTGTCCGTTTCGAGATATTGGCAAGCTTTGCTTGTAAATAAAGTCAGTAATTATGGGCTAGTGCGATGGCAATAGTCTGCCTAAAGTTCACCTCCATGGCTGCGCCTCAGCATCTCCGTGTGTTGCGTTTGCCAGATCCCCGTTCCCAATCCCTTTCAAGGACTTCCGCCATGACCGCTTCGACTGCTATCCCTTCTTCCTCCTTCCCCCGTGTCTGGATGATCACCGGCGCCTCGCGCGGCATTGGTGCCCGCATTGCCGAGGCCGCGCTCGCACAGGGCGACGCTGTGGTCGCCACGGCCCGCGATGCCGCGTCGATTGAAAAGCGCCTGGGCCCCAGCGACGCACTGTTGTCTGTGGCGCTCGACGTGACCGACGAAGCCCAGGCGCGCCACGCTGTGGGCGCCGCGCTGGAGCGCTTTGGCCGCATCGACGTGCTGGTCAACAACGCGGGCTACGGGCTGCTGGGCGCGGTGGAGGAATCCACGGCCGACGAAGTGCAGCGCCTGTTCGACACCAACGTGTTCGGCCTGCTGCATGTGACCCGGGCCGTGCTGCCCGCCATGCGCGCGCGCCGCGCAGGGCACGTGATCAACATCTCGTCGCTGGGGGGGGTGCGTTCCAGTGCAGGTTTTGGCGTGTACTGCGCCACCAAGTTCGCGGTGGAAGGCCTGACCGAGGCGCTGCATGCCGAGCTGGCCCCGCTGGGCATCCATGCCACGGCCGTGCAGCCCGGGTATTTCCGCACCGAGTTCCTCGACGGCGCCTCGCTTGCCGTGGCACCGTGCGTGCTGGACGACTACGCCGCCAGCGCGGGCGCCGTGCGCGAAGCGGCGCGCCGCATCAACCTGAACCAGCCTGGCGACCCCGTGCGCCTGGCCCAGGCGGTGATGAAACTGGTGGCCAGCCCCACGCCGCCGCTGCGCCTGCCGTTGGGCACGGACACGCTGCAGACCATTGCCGACACACACGCCTTCGTGGCGCAAGAAACCGCGCAGTGGCGGGCCGTGGCTGCGTCCACGGACTTCCCGGCGCACGAGGCCGCGCAGGCAGTGACTGCGTAGGTATGGGTAGTTGCTTCTCTTTTGATAGCTTCTACCGCAATGGGATCAGGCGGTAGTGGCAATTTTTATGGAAAAGCAGACGCTCACACCATCCCGCCATTGGCCCGCAGCGTTTGCCCGTTGATCCACCCGCCATCCGGCCCGGCCAGGAAGGCCACCGCGTTGGCGATGTCCTCGGGCGTGCCCAGGCGCTCCATCGGGTTGGCCTGGGCCAGGCGCTCGATCAGCTCGGGCGTCTTGCCGTCCAGGAACAGCGCGGTGGCTGTGGGGCCGGGCGCAATGGCGTTCACCGTGATGTTCCGGCCGCGCAGTTCCTTGGCGAGCACGCTGGTCAGGGTCTCCACCGCGCTCTTGGTGGCAGCGTACACGGCATAGCCTGGCAGGGCCGTGCCGACCAGGCTGCTCGAGAAGTTGACGATGCGCCCCCCGGGCTGCAGCCGGTGCGTGGCCTCGCGCAGGGTGTGGAACGTGCCCTTGAGGTTGATGGCGACCAGGCGGTCAAAGGTGGCGTCGTCCGTCTGCGCCAGGTGCGGCAGGGTGGATGGCATCACGCCCGCGTTGTTGACCAGCACGTCCACGCGGCCAAAGGCCTGCTCGGCGGCATCGAACAACTGGCGCACGGCGCTGCTGTCGGCCACGTCGGCCTGCACCGCGATGGCCTCTCCGCCCGCCGCCGTGATCGCCTGCACCACCATCTGTGCGTCTGCGGCGCGGCCCGCGTAGTTGACCACCACACGAATGCCGTCGCGCGCGAGCCGGTGGGCAATGGCGGCGCCGATGCCACGCGATGCACCGGTGACGAGGGCGACGCGCGGGCCCGCGGGGGTCGACGCCTGAAAAGGGGTGGTGGTGATCGGGTTCATGGCAAGGCTCCTGGTGCGGTGATTGGGGCGCCGGGTGGGCGGCGCCAGGGATGGAGGCATTGTTCTGTTGTTGTCAGAATTGATAAATACCTAAAATTGCCATCACTGTTCAGCTGAACACAACAATCGCCCACAGCCAGAAGCCCTTTCGTGATGGACCGTTTTCAATCCATGCAGCTTTTCACGCGCATCGTCGAGCTGGGCAGCTTCACGCGCGCGGCCGAAGACCTGCAGCTGCCGCGCGCGAGCGTGACCCTGGCCGTGCAGGACCTGGAAAAGCGCCTGGGCACACGGCTGCTGCAGCGCACCACGCGCCACGTCAGCACCACGCCCGACGGGCAGGCGTACTACGAACGCTGCCAGCGCCTGCTGGCCGACCTGGAAGAAACCGAAACCGCGTTCGGCAACGCCGTGAGCACGCCGCGCGGCAAGCTGCGCGTGGATCTGCAGGGCACGCTGGCGCGGCACTTCGTGCTGCCGCGCATCGGCGAGTTCTGCATGCGCTACCCCGATGTGGAACTGGAGATCGGCATGGGTGACCGGCTGGTGGATCTGGTGCGCGAAGGCGTGGACTGTGTCCTGCGCGGCGGCGAGCTGCGCGACTCGACCATGGTGGCGCGGCGTGTGGCGCTGTTGCCGCAGGTGACCTGCGCGAGCCGCGAGTACCTGGCGCGCCATGGCACGCCCACCACGGTGGATGCGCTGCGCGGGCACCGCGCCGTCAACTTCCTCTCGCAGCGCACGGGCAAGCCGCTGCCTTTTGACTTCATTGTGGATGGCGTGGCCAGGAGCGTGCAGCTCAAGGGCCCCGTGGCCGTGAGCGATGCCGATGCGTACCACGCCTGCTGCGCCGCGGGCCTGGGGCTGATCCAGGTGCCGCGCTACCACATCGCGCCCCGGCTGGCCGATGGCAGCCTGTGCGAGGTGCTGGCGCCGTTTCGCCCCGCGCCCATGCCGGTGTCCGTGCTGTATCCGCACAGCCGCCAGCTTTCGCCACGCGTGCGGGTGTTCGTGGACTGGCTGGCCGAGGTGATGTCGGCCGCGCACTGAACGACCTGATTGCGTGCTGCGAGGCTTACGCCGGGCGCGAAAACTCCATCACCCAGTTCACCTCCCAGGTGGTGCCGCCGTCGTCCGAAAACGCCTGTTGCCAGCGCGGCGCGCCGCTGTGCTTTTGCGACCATTCGAAGCGCACGCGCACCGGGCGGCCTTCGAACACTTCTTCGCCTTCAAAGAGGCCTGCGCCGTCCTGGAAGCCGCCCACCACGGGTGGCTGGAGCAGGCCGGTGGCCGGGTCCAGGCCGCCCGTGGCGTTGTCGAGCCAGTAGATGCTCCAGCGCTTCGATACCGGGTTGAACACACGCAGCGTCATGCCGACGAAGCCGGGCTTCCAGGCCAGGGGCGTGAAGTCGTCGCAGTTGCCGATGCCGCCAGGCAGGGCGTGGGCGGTGCCGGTGGCATCGAACACTTCCCAGTCGTTGCAGCCTTGAAGCCGGTGCACCAGGCGCGTGTTGCGGATGCGCCAGGGGCCCAGGAGGAAGTCGAAGTCGCGTGCGGCGCTGGGGGCTGCGGCAGGCGAGGGAATGGTGATGAGGTTCGGCGTGGTCATGGCGGGTTCTTTCATCGGCAAGGCGAGCGGGGGGACGTCAGGCATGCAGCGCAGAGCGGGCGGTGGGCTGCAGGCGGTGGATTTCGGGCGCGCGGGCCAACCAGGGTGCAAGGCCCGGCGCCACACCGCGCGCCCATGCGGCGCTGTCGGTGAAAGCCTCCAGCGCGGCCTCGCGGCCGAACAGCGCCAGCCCCAGCAGCACGTGTTCGCCCTCGCGCACGGGCAGGCGGGGAAAGGTGTTGGCGCTGGTCTCGGTGCAGTACCAGGCCACGTGGCGCGCGCCACCGCGTTGCAGCGTGGGGGCCATGCGGTGGCGGCAGAAGTCCAGCAGCGCGGGTGTGGCGGCCTCGTGCAGGTGGAACACCGTGGCGGCCAGCACGCCCGGGGCCGAGCCACTGGCACCGGCCGCGGGGCGCGCGTGCTGCGGCAGCGCGCCTGCCGCACCAGGCCACGCGGGGCGCAGCAGCAACACGTTGTCGGAGTCGACCATGGTGGCGTTGGCGGCGTTGCGGTGCGCGGCCCAGGTGGGGCCGCGGTAGAAGGCTTCGAGCGCCTGGCGGCGCGCCTCCATGCTGCCAAAGCCGCGCAGCCAGACAAACTGATCAGGCCGGTCCAGGTCGCGGAACTGGCCCAGCACGCGCAGGCCCTGCGCCTCCTGGGTCTCCACGAACTCGCGGTCGAACAGGTCGATCAGCACATCGCGCTGCCCCGCGTGCAGCGTGTACTGGCGCAGTTCGACGATGGGGCAGTCGTCGGCAACGACGGCGGCGGCAGTGATGGGGACGGATGTGTGGCGCGTGGCCATGGCGGTGTAGGGCATGCGGGCTCCTGGTGGGGTGGTTTCAACAGTCAGGCTGCAGTCTGCGCCGCAATACCTGCCAACCTATGGCAGGTATTTGCGCTATCTTTCGCCATTGCCTCAAGCGGCTAAAAACTCTTAGCCGCACCACACAAACTGACCCCCCATGCGCGCCAGCCGCCTGCTTTCCCTTCAGATGCTGCTCGAAACCCAGGGCCGCATGAGCGCACAGGCGTTGTCCCAGGCGCTGGAGGTTTCGGTGCGCACGCTGTACCGCGATGTGGACCAGCTCAGCGCGGCCGGTGTGCCGATCTACGCTGAGCGCGGGCGCCATGGCGGTTTTGCGCTGCTGCCGGGCTGGAAGACCACGCTCACGGGGCTCACACCGTCGGAGGCGCAGGCCGTCTTTTTGAGTGGCCTGCCCGGCCCCGCGCAGGAACTCGGCCTGGGCGGCGATGTGGAGGGGGCGCGGCTCAAGCTGTTGTCGTCGCTGCCCGCGTCGTGGCGCGAGGACGCGCAGCGCGTGAGCACCCGCCTGCACCTCGACCCGGTGGACTGGTACCGCGAGAGCGATCCCACGCCGCACCTGCCTACCGTGGCCGCCGCCGTGTGGAGCGGGCACCAGGTTGCGATGCGCTACGAAAGCTGGGCCGACACGGTGGAGCGCACGGTGAGCCCGCTGGGCCTGGTGCTCAAGGCAGGGGTCTGGTACCTGGTGGCTGTGCCTGCGGGCGCGGCCGCTTCTGCGGAGGGCGGGCCACGCACCTACCGCGTGTCGAACATCCGGGCGGCCACGACGCTGGCCACGCCGGTGCGCCGCCCCGCGCGGTTTGACTTGGCCGGCTATTGGGCGCAGTCGATCCAGCGCTTTGAAGCGGGGCTCTACACCGGCGAGGCCGCCCTGCTGGCCACGCCATCAGGGCTCAAAGGGCTGCGCGCGCTCAGCCGTGCCGTGGCACGCGCGGTGGCGGCCGCCCCGTCGCCCCGCCGCAAGGACGGTCGCGTGGCCGTGACCATTCCCATCGAATCGGTGGAGCATGCCTGCGGGCAACTCATGCGGCTGTCCCCGCAGGTGGAGGTGCTGCGGCCTGCTGCGTTGCGCCGCGCGCTGGTGGCACGGGTGAGGGCCACAGCGCAGCTTTATGGGTTGGGGGTGGTGTGACGCCTGACCACATTTGCTATTTATTTGATAGCTATAGGCGCTTTATGAATAAGCGCTAGTGGGCAAAAAGGCTTCGGGTTTTCTTACAAACCCCGCTCCACCATATCGAGCAGCCGCTGTCCCAGGCCATCCAGCATCTGCTGCGGCGTGCCCCGCAATGGTCCGTCGATGGAAAGCAATGCCATGCCGTGCACGGTGGACCAGGCCAGGTATTCGGCGCCGGGGCGGCGCGCGGGCGGCAGGGCGCCTGCGGTCACCAGGTCATCGAGCGCTGCGCTCAGGTGCTGGAACGGGTTGAGCCCGGTGGCGCCACCCATGGCGGGGTCGGGGTCGTGCTGCACGGTGAAGCGGCCACCGAAGGCGGTGCGGAACAGCCCGGTCTCGGCGTGCGCAAAACGCAGGTAGCCCGCGCCCACGGCGCGCACCTTGGCGTGGGCCTGCGCGGTGGGTGTGCCGGTGGTGGGCACCTGGGCCAGTTCGGCTTCCATGGCCTCGGCCACGGCCGCCAGGGCCGCCGTGCGGACGGCGGCCAGCAGGTCGTCCCGGTTGGCGAAATGGCGGTAGGCCGCATTCGGCGCCACGCCCGCGCGGCGTGTGGCCTCGCGCAGCACCACGGCATCGGGGCCGCCCTGGCGCGCCAGATCGATGCCGGCCTCCAGCAGGGCGCGGCGCAGGTCGCCATGGCGGTAGGTGCTGCGGAGGGTCGGCGTGTTGCGGTTGGTTACGGTCATGGACGATGGAAACGTGGACACCGTCCATTCTCTTTGTTATGGTTTGTGGACGGTGTTCACAATTGTGCGCCGAAATCACGTTGCTGAAACTTTGGCAGGCATTTGGCCCCGGCGGGGCGCCTGCTTTTACCCCCAAGGAGACGCCCCATGAAAGTCGAGCCCTATCTGATGTTTGAAGGCCGCTGCGAAGAGGCCCTGGATTTCTACCGACGCGCCCTGGGTGCCGAGGTCACGATGCTCATGCGCTACAAGGACAACCCCGAGCCCGCTGCCGGCCAAGGTTGCGCAGAAGGCGGCGGCCCCGGCCCCACGCCCGAGATGGTGATGCACGCTGCGTTCAACGTGGGCGAGACGCAGGTGATGGCGTCGGACGGCATGGGATCGGGCAGCACGAACTTCCAGGGCATCTCGCTGGCGCTGAGCCCCGCGAACGAAGCCGAGGCCAAGCGCCTGTTCGATGCATTGGCCGAGGGCGGCCAGGTGCAAATGCCCCTGGGCAAGACTTTTTTTTCACCCGCCTTCGGCATGGTGGCGGACCGCTTCGGCGTGGCGTGGATGGTGGTGGCACCACAATGAGCGCGACCCGATACCAAGGCAGCTGCCATTGCGGCAAGGTGGCGTTTGAGGTGGAAGGCACCATCGACAGCGGCCTGGCCTGCAACTGCAGCATGTGCGGCCGACGCGGGTCGCTGCTGTGGTTTGTGCCACGCGACGCGCTGCGGCTGACCACCCCCGAGGCCGACGTGGCCACCTACACCTTTCACAAGCATGTGATCCAGCACCGCTTTTGCCCGGCCTGCGGCATCCACCCGTTTGGCGAAGGCGTGGACCCGAAAGGCAACCGGGTGGCGGCGGTCAACCTGCGTTGCCTGGATGGCGTGGACCTGGATGCCGTGCCGGTGCACCACTACGACGGCAAAGCGGTGTAGCCCCTCGGGTCGGCGCGTGCTCTTGCCAACCTCTTCAACACCAAGGAGACCGACATGATGAATCCCGAACCCCATGCCATGCACCGCTGGCTGCAGCAACTGCTGGGCGACTGGACCAGCACCTCCAACTGCGACGCGGACCCCGGCCAGCCGTCCGAGCAGTCGCACGGCACTGAACACGGGCGCGCGCTGGGCGACCTGTGGGTGATCCTCGAAGGCACCGGCACCATGCCCGGTGGCGGCGAGGCCCGCATGCAGATGACGCTGGGCTACGACCCCGAGAAGAAAGAGTTTCTGGGCACCTGGGTGGGCTCGATGATGGCCCACATGTGGGTCTACCGTGGCACGCTGGATGCCGACCAGAAGGTGCTGACGCTGGAGACTGAAGGCCCGAGCTTCAAGGACGACGGCAAAACCGCCCGCTACCGCGATGTGATCACCATCGTCAGCGCCAACGAGCGCACGCTCACCTCGTTTGGCCAGCAGCCCGACGGGAGCTGGAACCAGTTCATGCAAGCAAAGTATGTAAGGACCCCCTGAGCCGCTGCGCGGCTTCCCCCTGAAGGGGGACGCACCCGGTGGACTGGCGGAGCCAGATCCACGGGTGCACTGGCTTTGCGCCGCGCCAGTTGCCGCCGCCGCGCGTGACAAACTGTGGGGCGCGTCTTCTGCGCTTTCCACATTCCCATTGACCTCCATGACCCTCTCCATCGAAGGCCGCGCACGCTGGCCCGCGCTCATCTTGCTGTGCCTGGGCGAGCTGATGATCGTGCTCGACACCACCATCGTGAACGTGGCGCTGCCCAGCATCAAGGCTGATCTGGGCTTTACCGAGACATCGCTGGTGTGGGTGGTCAATGCTTACATGCTGACCTTTGGCGGCTGCCTGCTGCTGGGCGGGAGGCTGGGCGATCTGTATGGGCACCGGCGGCTGTTCCTGGCAGGAATCACGCTGTTCACCGTCGCGTCGCTGGCCTGCGGGCTCGCAAATACGCAGGGGCTGCTGGTGGCGGCGCGTGCGGTGCAGGGCGTGGGCGGGGCCGTGGTGTCGGCCGTGGCGCTGTCGCTCATCATGAATCTGTTCACCGAGCCCGGCGAGCGCGCGCGGGCCATGGGGGTGTATGGTTTTGTCTGCGCGGGGGGCGGCAGCATTGGTGTGCTGCTGGGCGGTGTGCTTACCAGTGCATTGAGCTGGCACTGGATCTTTCTGGTCAACATCCCCGTGGGCGTGGCGATCTACGCGGCCTGCCTGGCACTGCTGCCGGGCGGCAAAGGGCAGGCCCACGGGCAGCGGCTGGATGTGGCGGGCGCGGTCACCATCACCGCGTCGCTGATGCTGGCGGTGTACGCCATCGTCAACGGCAACGAGGCGGGCTGGACTTCGCTGCAGTCGCTGGGCCTGCTGGGTGCATCGGCCGCGCTGCTGCTGGTGTTTCTGTACGTTGAATCCCACGTGGCCGCGCCGCTGGTGCCGCTGGCCTTGCTGCGGCTGCGCAATCTGGCCATCTCCAACGTGGTGGGCGTGCTGTGGGCGGCAGGCATGTTTGCGTGGTTCTTCCTGTCGGCGCTGTACATGCAGTTGGTGCTGGGCTACGACGCGATGCAGGTGGGCCTGGCGTTCCTTCCGTCCAACCTCATCATGGCGGCCTGCTCGCTGGGGCTGTCGGCCTGGGTGGTGATGCGCTACGGCATTCGCAGCACGCTGGGCTGGGGCCTGGTGCTGGCCACTGTGGGGCTGGCGCTGTTTGCGCTGGCGCCGGTGGACGGCCAGTTTGTGCTGCATGTGCTGCCCGGCATGGTGCTGCTGGGCGTGGGGGCGGGCATTGCGCTCAACCCGCTGCTGCTGGCCGCCATGGGCGACGTGAAGCCCGAGGATTCGGGCCTGGCATCCGGCGTGGTCAACACTGCCTTCATGATGGGTGGCGCGCTGGGCCTGGCCGTACTGGCCAGTCTGGCCGATGCACGCACGGGCGCGCTGCGCGAGGCGGGCGCATCGGTGCAGATGGCCTTGAACGGTGGCTACCAGCTGGCCTTCTGGGTGGCGGCCGGGGGCTCGCTCGTGGCGGCGTTGCTGGGCGGCCTGGTGCTGCGGCCTGCGCAGCCGTCTGGTGCAGGGGCACCGGTGGCGGTTCATTAAAAGGTGCAGAGCTATTAAAATAATAGCTAACAGCGCAATACTGATAAGCGCCAGGGCCTGATTTGATTCAAATTTGAGCGGAATGCGTCTGCCAGGATCGTCCCACTGTCCTGCCCGGTGCACCGCACTGTTCCACCGGGCGCACTTCTGCTCAGGCACCATTGGCTCCATATTCCACTGGCATACCGCCCGATCGTGGTGGTGCACAACACGAGGAGCCTTCGTATGTCGTCGTCCACACCTGCTGCAACCACCGCCCTGGTGCCCATCGTGCGCGCCCAGTTGCTGGGTCCGCAGTGGCCCACGCTCGACCCGTTTCTTTTCTGCGCCCACCACGACGATGCCTACCCCGCGGGCAACGCCGCGTTCGGCCCTGCCGTGCCCATTGAAGATCGCCAGATCGGCAGCGACTTCAGCGGCAAGGACGGCTGGAGCATGTACCACGGCGACACCGTGCCCGGCTTTCCGGGTCACCCGCACCGCGGCTTCGAGACCGTGACGTTGGTGCGCAAGGGCCTGATCGACCACTCCGACTCGCTGGGCGCGGCCGCACGTTTTGGCGGCGGTGATGTGCAGTGGGTCACGGCCGGCAAGGGCATCGTGCATTCCGAGATGTTCCCGCTGCTCAATGCCACCGAACCCAACCCGCTGGAGCTGTTCCAGATCTGGCTGAACCTGCCCGCCAGGAACAAGATGGTGGACCCGCACTTCACCATGCTGTGGGACGAGCGGATTCCGCGCCTGGTGCACCACGACGCCGCAGGCCGCGCGACCACCGTCACCGTGGTGGCCGGTGCGCTGCCCGGCGCGCCCGAGCCTCTGGCACCGCCGCCCGAATCCTGGGCTTCGCAGCCTGAAGGCGACGTCGCCATCTGGACGCTGCGCATGGACCCGGGCGCCGAGTGGACGCTGCCCGCCGCGCAAGGCGAAGGCACGCAGCGCATGCTGTACTTCTTCGTCGGCGACAGCGTGCGCGTGGGCCCGCAGGACGTGGACCGCCACGCGGCGCTGCAGGTGCGTGCCACCGAGGACTGGCTGCTGACCAACACCGGCACCACCGCCGTCGAGTGCCTGGTGCTGCAAGGCCGGCCGATTGGCGAGCCCGTGGCGCAGTACGGTCCGTTTGTGATGAACACGCAGGCCGAGATCATGCAGGCCATGAACGACTACCGCCGCACCCAGTTCGGCGGCTGGCCTTGGCCGGACCAGGACCCGGTGCATGGCACCGAGGCACGGCGCTTTGCGCGCTATCCGGGCCAGACCGACGAAGAGCGCCCTGCCGAGGTGGTGGCGGGCGCATAGGCCCAGGCGCAGAGCCCGCCCACGAGGCGCCCGGCAGACGCCCCACGCCTCGTGGACAATTCAGGGTTTCGATTGGCGCAGCGGCTGGCGGCAATAGCCCGCCAGCCCGCGCCGTTCTTTCACCGTCTGAAAGCGCACGCACCACCATGGCCACCATCACCAAAGACTCCGCCGTCACCATCACTTACAAGGTCACCACGCCCGAAGGCAAGCCGCTCGACGCCGGCAGCCTGTCGTATCTGCACGGTGGCTATGAAAACATCTTCCCCAAGGTCGAAGCCGCGCTGGAAGGCCAGGCCGTCGGCTTTACCACCGCGCTGGACCTTGCCGTTGAAGACGCCTTCGGAGCCCGCGACGAAAGCCTGGTGCGCACGATCCCCAAGGCTGAGTTCCCCCCAGGCGTGAAGGTGGGCGGCCAGCTGCAGGGCGTGGGCAGCGACGGTCAACCCGCCGTTTTCAATGTGGTGAAGATCAAGGGCCCTGAAGTGCACCTGGACGGCAACCACCCGCTGGCAGGCCAGGCGCTGAAGTTCAGCTGCAAGGTCACCGAAGTGCGCGCTGCGAGTGCCGAAGAAGTGGCGCACCGCCACGTGCATGGGGCGCACGGGCACCAACACTGAAGTAGGGGGGCGGGCCGCAGCACAGCGGAAAACGCCTGCAGGTGGGGGCTGACCCGGTCTGCCTTACCGGTGTCATGGTGCGCCACACCCTCTGGCCTTCATGCGGCCTTTGGGTGTGATTGCACACAGAACAATCGGCGATTAAAAAAGCCCGCAGTGCGGGCTTTTTTGCGGAAGAAGGCTTCGTGAATTACTTGGCCGCTTCAGGCTTGGCGGCGTCTGCCTTTTTCTCTGCCGTGGCATTGGTTTTCTTGGCCTTTGCCTTTTTCTCCACCTTCTTGTCTGCGGGTGCAGACGCAGCGGCGGCTGGCGCTGCTACGGCGGGTTTGACTTCAGCTTTTGTGGCTGGTGTGGCAGGCGTGGCCGGGGTTGCTGGCGTCGCGGGCATTGCCGATGTTGCTGGGGCTGCGGGCGTTGCAGCCTTTGCGGGTGTGGCTGGCGTTGCAGGGGCAGCAGGTGCCTGGGCAAACGATGCGGACACAAAGAAACCGGCGAGCAGGGCAGCGATGAGCTTGTTCATGAGAAATCCTTTCAGATCGGATGACCGCCCGACAAAGCGTCGGACTTGTGTATGCAACGGCGCGGGGACAGGCGGCGATGACAGGTCACGAAGTGATTGGCAACAAGGCGTTACCGCGTCCCAGGCCACGACCGTTCAGAACCGGTTCCTTGGCGAGGCGTTCGCGGGCCCATTCCACAAAGGACCGTACCTTCGCGGGGGCCCGCCGCCCTGCGGGGTACACGATGTGCACAGGCACCGGCGGCAGTTCGTGCTCGGCCAGCACGATGCGCAGCCGACCTGTTCGCAAGCTGGCGGCGGCCTGGTAGGCCAGGCAACGGGTCAGGCCCAGGCCAGCCTCTGCGGCGGCAATGTCCACCTCGTTGCTGTTGCTGATCCATGCGAACTGAGGGTGGCCCGTTGCGCCGTCGCGGAACTTCCAGGGCGCTGGAGCCCGTGCGTCAAATGAAAATCCGATGGCCCGATGGGTACTTAGATCAGCGGGGTGGCGCGGTCTGCCGTGCTGCGCCAGATAAGCGGGTGACGCCACCACCAGGCGGCGCAAGGCACCCACCTGCACGGCGGTCAGCCCTGAATCGGGCAGGTGGGCGATGCGGATGGCCACGTCCATGCCCTCGTCCAGCAAATGCACGAGGCGGTTGACGAACAGCGTGCGCACCTGCACGCGCGGCTGTGCCTGCAGAAAACCTTGCACGATAGGCGCCACATGCTGAATGCCGAACATCTGTGGCGCGGTGATGGACAGCAGGCCCTGTGCTTCGGCCTGTGCGCCACTGGCTGCCTGCTCGGCCTCGTGCAGGTCGTTCAAGAGGGGGCGGCAGTCCTGCAAAAAGCGCTCGCCTGCTTCGGTGAGCCGCACCATGCGCGTGCTGCGCTGAAACAGCAGCACACCGAGCCGGGCCTCCAGCGCAGCAATGGCGCGCGTGACGGCGGCGGCCGAGCAGCCCAGTTGCCGCCCCGCGACCGCAAAGCCGCCAACATCGGCCACGGCCACAAAACAACGCAGGGTGTCGAGGTGGTCCATTGTTTCAGTTCGCGCAATTTTGAAAGCTGCACTATGGCTATTAACACCGCGCCGTGCAATAGATAAGGTCGGGGCTTCTTTGTTTACCCTTCTCACAAGGACCTCCCCATGGCACCCACCGCACCCCTTCGTCTCTATCGCATGCCCGTGTCGGGCCACTGCCACCGGGTGGAGCTGATGCTGTCGCTGCTGGGCCTGCCGCACGAACTGGTCAACGTGGACCTGCGGCGTGGAGAGCATCGCAGCACGCAGCACCTGGGGCTCAACCCGCTGGGCCAGGTGCCGGTGCTGGTGGACGCAGGCACGGCCCTCAGCGACAGCAACGGCATCCTGGTCTACCTGGCGCAGCGCTATGCACCGGGCAGCGCCTGGATACCGCAGGATGCTTGGGGCCAGGCGCAACTGCAGCGCTGGTTCAGCCTGGCAGCAGGCATGCTGGTGCCGGGCGTTGCCACACCCCGCTACGCAGCGCTGTCAGGCCGACCGCCGGGTGCTGACCGCGAAGCTGCGCTCGCCACCGGTAAGCGCCTGCTGGACTACATGGAGGGTGAGTTGCAGGGTCGTGTGTGGCTGTTGGGCGGCGAGCAGCCCAGCCTCGCGGACATCGCCATGGTCAGCTACACCTCGCAGGCGCACATCGCGGGGCTCCCGCTGGCGGCCTACCCGCGCATTGCGGGATGGGTGGCGCGCTTGCAGGCGCTGCCCGGCTATGTGCCGCTGGCCGACACCCTGGCCCCGTCCGCGCGGGAGGCAGCGTGACCACCACATCCGACGCCTTCCACGCGGGCGAGCAGGCGCTGCAGCAGCGCGTGGGCCTGCGCGATCGCATGGCCGCCATCGGCCCCTTGGTGCTGCGCGACAACATGCCCGACCAGCACCGGGAGCTTTTCGAGAAACTGCCCACCTTGCTGGTAGGTGCGCTGGATGAACAAGGTCAGCCCTGGGCGACCCTGCTGGCAGGCCCACCCGGTTTTGTGCAGACGCCGGATGCGCGGCAAATGGACATCGCCACCGCGCCCAACGCCGCCGACCCCGTGTTGAACCGGTTGTCGCCAGGTGCCCCGGTGGGCGTGCTGGGGCTGGAGCCCCACACCCGCCGCCGCAACCGCATGAACGGCGAGGTGGCCGCCTTCAGTGAGGCAGGTTTGTCGATTGCCGTGGTGCAGAGCTTTGGCAATTGCCCCAAATACATCCAGGCCCGTGAACCGGGCCTGCGTGCCACGGTCACCCCGCCGGGGCCTGTGCAGGTGCTGGGCCCGGCGCTCGATGCCGAGGCTCTGGTCCGCGTGCAGCAGGCCGACACGTTGTTCATCGCCAGCGCCTCGGCCGCGCAGCCGGGCAGTGCGCGCAACGAAGGTGTGGACGTGTCGCACCGGGGCGGCGAGCCCGGCTTTGTGCACGCCGAGCACACCGCGCACGGCGTGGTGCTGCGCCTGCCCGACTACCCGGGCAACCAGTTCTTCAACACGCTGGGCAACCTGGCGCAACACCCGCTGGCGGGCCTGCTGGTGGTGGACTATGACGGCGGTGGCTTGCTGCACATCGCCGCGCGGGCGGAGCTGCTGTGGGACGATGCGGCGCGTGCGCCCTGGCCTGGTGCACAGCGGGTGCTGCAGCTCACGGTGCAAAACGCGCTGTGGCGACCTGGGGTGTTGCCGTGGCGGTGGACGCCACCGGTGGCGGCTGCGCAGTTCAACGCGCTGCGCCGTCCCGGGGCCGCTGTGCCACCGGGTTGATGCGCCGGCGCGGCACGGTGGCCTCGGCCTCCACCATCTTCGCGCTGCGCTCGTGCGCCGTCTGTGCCAGTTCGGTGATGAGCGCCGCCTCGGGCAGGTTGTGCCAGTAGCGCGTGGGCATTTCCTTTTTCATCATGCCCAGCTTGAGCCGCGCGGGGTTGAAGATGTGGCGGTAGTAGGTGAGCCACAGCGCCTCGCCTGCGTCGGGCGGCGGCGCGTCGCTGCGCTGTGCGCCCGGGCCGGTGTGCAGATGCTGCCCGTCCCAGCGCACGCTGGCGTCGGGTGTGAGGATGGCCCAGCGCATCTGCGTGAAGCGGCGGATGAAGAATCCCGCGTTGGCCACGGCGATGTAGTGGTCGGGCTCGAACCAGGCCATGTGCAGTGGCTCGCCATCGGGCTCCACCACAGGCCGAAAGCGCACGAATGCGTGCATCTTGTGGATGTCCCGCAGCACGCTGCGGACCATGTGGTGGGCCAACATGCGGTCCGCGTCCAGCGGGTCGTGCCGCGCGGCGTCGGCTTCATGGCCGCCCTGCGCCATTCGCCACAGCAGGCGGTACATCAGCGGGAAGCGGGCCGGGTCGCGGTGCAGGATGAGTTGCTCGCACAGGTGCACAAAGTCGGGCGGTACGCGCAGCGGCGGCGCATCGGGGGCTGGGCTGGGCAAGGTGTGGCTGGCTACAGGCTCGGGCGCGAACAGGTCTTCAGCGGCATCCGCCTGGCAGCGCCAGTCCACAGCCTGCGGAGGCACGTTGGCTTGCACCAGGGCGCGTGCCGCTTGGCGAAAACCGGGCCAGTCGGTGGCGTGGTCCAGCGTGATGGTGTGGCGCTGCATGCGGGCCTCTCTAGCTCAGAACAGGCTGCGCTGCACCGGCGGCGGCGTCAACTGCGCGGCGAGGTCGGCAGCGTCCAGCGCACGGCCGGGGCGGTAGTCGGCCGCCTCCACAAAGGGCAGCACTTTCTTCAGCGGCACATGCAGCCGCGCCAGGTCTGCATGCCGCAGGCGGCGCACGCGGCGCGCGGCCAGCAGGCGGTCCACCGTCTGCACACCAAACCCGGGCACGCGCAGCAGCAGTTCGCGCGGGGCGGTGTTGAGGTTGACCGGAAAGCGCTCGCGGTGCGCCAGCGCCCAGGCCAGCTTGGGGTCCATGTCCAGCGCCAGCATGCCCACCTGACCTCCTGGGGCGCCTTGGCTGGGCGGCACGATCTCGTCGTGGGTGAAACCGTAAAAGCGCATCAGCCAATCGGCCTGGTAGAGCCGGTGCTCGCGCACCGTGGGTGGCGCGGCCAGCGGCAGGGCGCGGGCCGCGTCGGGGATGGGGCTGAAAGCCGAGTAGTACACGCGCCGCAGCCGGTGCACGCCATACAGCCGCGCGCTGGTGGCGAGGATGGTGCGGTCGTTGGTCGCATCCGCCCCCACGATCATCTGCGTGCTTTGCCCGCCGGGCGCAAAGTGCGGCACGCTGGCCCGGCGCGTGGTGCGCGATTGCGGCATCGACACGATGGTTTGCGCGGCCTGCTCCTTGCGCGCGGCGCGCGATTCGCCAATGTGCACCGCCATGCGGGCCATGGATCGGTCAATCGCGGCGCTGTCTTTTTCTGGCGCCAGGGCCGTGAGGCCTTCGGCCGTGGGCAGCTCGATGTTGATGGACAGGCGATCCGCATAGCGGCCTGCGCGCTCCATCAGCTCCGGCGCTGCATCGGGGATGGTCTTCAAGTGGATGTAGCCGCGAAAGTCGTGCTCCTCGCGCAGCACGCGGGCCACCTCCACCACCTGCTCCATGGTGTAGTCGGGGCTCTGGATGATGCCGCTGGACAGGAACAAGCCCTCGATGCAATTGCGGCGGTAGAAGTCGAGCGTGAGCTGCACCACTTCATCGACCGTGAAGCGCGCCCGGGGCACGTTGCTGGTCTCCCGGTTCACGCAGTACAGGCAGTCGTACTGGCAGAAGTTGGTGAGCAGAATCTTGAGCAGCGAGATGCAGCGCCCGTCCGGCGCGTAGCTGTGGCAGATGCCCATGCCTTCGGTGGACCCCATGCCGCGCCCGCCCACCGAGTTGCGCGGCGCAGCACCGCTGGATGCACAAGATGCGTCGTACTTGGCGGCGTCGGCCAGGATGGCGAGTTTGGATTGCAAATTCACTGTATGAATTTACAGTATTTCTCCATCTTCAGCCAGCCCAAGGGATTTTCGTGCTATCAAAAAAGTAGCTTCTGGCGTAGATGGGTAAAGCGCTAAGGGCCAAAATGGCTTAAAACCTGTTGGCTGCGCCGCTTCCTGTGTCTGCACCGCCGTGGCCAGCACGCTGCCAAGCGGTGTAAGGTAGCCCGTCGGCACCATCCACGGACCGACAGGAGGAACCCCATGCCACCGCCCATTGCCTCAAGCCGGGCCATACCGGGCCCCGGCTTGCCGGGGCAGCCCGCCACCGCCTGTGCGATGTGGGGCTTTGAAGAATGCCTGCCTCACCCCGTGCGCCGCCTGGAGGTCGCGCATGCGGACATCAAGCTGATCATCGGCTGGCATGCGGCGTATGGAGTCAGGCTGCCCGCTGGCACCCTGCAGCCCTACCAATCCCTGGTGGTGGGGCTCGGTGGCGGGCCGGTGGTGACCGAGCATCGGGGCACGCAGTCTTGCGTGGAGGTCACGCTGGCGCCCTGGCTGGGCTTTCAGCTATTCCACGGCAGCCCGGACGTGCTCTCGTGTTCGGTGGTTGCACTGGCCGATGTGTGGGGCAGCGCGGCCACGCAGCTGTCCGAGCAGTTGCACCATGCGCCGGATTGGCCCGCGCGCTTTGCCTTGGTACAGCAGTGCCTGCAGGGGATGCTGGCCCGGTCGCGCCACACGGTGCAGGCGCCGGTGCGGCAGGCCTGGGAGATGCTGAGCGCGCAACGAGGCAACCTGCCCGTGTCGGCCCTGTGCCGCGCCGTGGGCTGGAGCGAGCGGCACCTGGCACTGCAGTCCTGCCACCAGCTGGGGGACACGCCCAAGCGCCTGGCGCGGCGATTGCGGTTTGGGGCTGCCCACCAGGCCCTGGAGGGGGTCACTGGCCCCGAAGGGCAAACCGACCTGGCGGACTTGGCCGCCCGCTGTGGATTTGCCGACCAGAGCCACCTGAGCCGGGAGTTCCGGCACTTTGCGGGTTGCTCGCCAGCGGCCTACCAGCGCGCGGGTTTTGCCGATGTGCCGGGCAAGCCCGCCAGTTTGGTGGAGTCTGTGGAGACGGCTGAGTCTAGGGGCTGACGATCTGCGAGCCACCCGGCACCAGGTCATTTTTCTTCAAGACGTGCGGGCACAAGGCGCCCAGACTGGCGCACTTGCCATGTTTTCCTCAAGGGAGCTTTAGATGCACGCCAACGTCTCATTCCTCGAAATCGGGGCCGACAACGCCCGGGTTTCGCAGCAGTTCTTCAGCCAATTCTTTCAGTGGACTTTTGAGCCCACGGAGAAGGAGGGTGAGGGCTGGTTTGTGAATGGAGGCATGAAAGTCGGCCTGCACGGCGCAGACCCTGCGCAGTCCATCACCCCGTTCTTTGAAGTGGCCGATGCGGCGCAGGCGGCCCAGCGTGTGCGGGCGCTGGGCGGGACCGTGCAGCCACCGGGCCCGGAGGAGCCCGGTTTTGGCGTGTTTCTGATGTGCACCGACCCCGGTGGAGTCCGCTTTGGGCTGCACCAGCCCGCACGGCGCTGAAGGGCAATGGACGCAGCGATCTGCGCTACACCGCCTCCAGCGCCATCACCGCCGTGGCGGTGTTCGAGATCGGGATGTGGTAGTTGCTGTGCACCCGGCGCACGCCCGCACTCGCAGTGGCCAAGGCGCCCCGCATGGCCAGCCACATCAGCAGCTCCACGCCCTGGGTGCCGGTCTTTTCCACCAGCTCGTGCACGCTGAACTGCGTGGCCCATTCGGGGTTGGTGGTCAGGCTTTCGATGAACTGCAGGTCAAACGCCTTGTTGATGAAGCCCGCGCGCTCGCCGTCGAGCTGGTGACTCAGCCCGCCCGAGGCGATCACCGCCACCTTCTTGTCGCTGTCCCAGCTCTGGATCGCCTGGCCCACGGCCTTGCCCAGGGCGTAACAGCGCTTGGCCGAGGGCAGCGGGAACTGCACGGTGTTGATGCACACCGGCACCACCGTCACGGGGCAATCGCCTTCGGGCCAGAAGAGCTTGAGCGGCAGCGTGCAGGCGTGGTCCACCAGCATCTCCTGGCAGGTGGTCACGTCAAACTCCTGCTCGACCAGCGTGTTGATGAGGTGCCACGACAGGTCCACCTCGCCCGGGAAGGGCGGCAACGTGGGGATGCCCCAGCCTTCGTCGGCGTTGTTGTATTCGGCCGCCGCGCCCACGGCAAAGGTGGGCATCTTGTCGAGAAAAAAGTTCAGGCCGTGGTCGTTGTAGAACATCACGACCACGTCCGGCTTCTTCTCGCCCAGCCACCGGCGGATGGGCGGAAAGCCGTCGAAGAAGGGCTTCCAGTACGGATCGTTCTGCAGGCCCTTGTGGATGGCGTTGCCAATGGCCGGGATGTGCGAGGTGCCGAGGCCGCCGATGAGTTGTGCCATGGGTTTGTCTCCTTATTTGCCTGCGGCCACGAGCATGGCCTTGAATTCGTCTTTGGTCATGCCCGTCTGCTGCGCGCCGATGTCCTGCATGTCCAGCTTGAAGATGCCTGCAAACTTGGCCAGGTAGTAGGCGTTGCCGCCTGCGGCAATCAGCTGCAGCACGTTCTTGGCGCGGATGGCGGCAGCCTGCTGCTCGTTCAGGCCGTACTGCTTCATGTACGCCTCTTCGTCGGACACAAAGGCCTTGCGGTTGGCCTCGTTGTTGAACGAAAAGCACATCTTGTTCAGCGCATAACCCTTGCGGGCCTGGTCGCCATCGAACGGCGTGGTGCCGGGGATCGGGGGGTTGCGGGAAGGCATGGAAGTCTCCGGGGCTTGATGTAGGTCAGCCCGCAGTGTCGCGACGGCATTGCCAAAGATGAAGGGGCCCAAGATCATCGAATGCATGAGCAAATTCGATGGATCACAGCTGGACGGGCACCTGCTGAAGCTGCTGCTGGCGGTGCTGGAGACGGGCAGCATCACGGCGGCGGCCGAGCGCCTGGGCGTCACCCAGTCGGCCGTGAGCCACCTGCTCGACAAGCTGCGCGCCATCACCGGCGACCCGCTGTTTGTGAAGCGCGGGCGCGGCATTGTGCCCACCGCACGCGCCGAGGCGCTGGCCCAGCCCGCGCGCGACATGCTGCACCAGATGCAGTTGTTTGCCCAAGGGGCCGACTTTGACCCGCGCGCCTGGCAGACCGAGCTGACCATCGCCGCCAACGACTTTCAGCGCGACCTGCTTTTGCCCGCGCTGGCCGTGCGCCTGCGCAGCGCTGCACCGGGCGTCACGCTGCGCATCGTGCCCAGCGGCGCGCCCAGCGCCGAGCTGCTGCGGTCCGACGCGTGCCAGCTCGTCATCAGCCCTCGCCCACCCGAGGGGACCGACGTCGTGCAAAAGCGCTTGTTTGAAGACCAGTACCGCGTGTTCTACGACCCTGCGGTGCGCAACGCCCCGACTTCAGAGGCGGACTACCTGGCGGCCGACCACGCCACTGTGGCCTATGAGGCGCGCCGGGGGCTGGACCTGGACCGTCAGCTCGACGCGCGCGGTGTGCACCGCCAGGTGGTGGTGCGTGTGCCGGGCTTCGCTGCACTGCCCGCGTTTGTGCGGGGCACTTTGCTGCTCACCACGGCGCCGTCATTGATGGGGCGCACCGCATTGGCCGCGCTGGCAGGTGTGCCCGTACCGGTGGCCTGCCCCAGCCTGCCCATGTACCTGATCTGGCACATGCGCTACCAGCAAGACGCGGCACACCGCTGGCTGCGCGGGCAGATACAGGCGGTGGTCGGGCCTGCCATGGGGAAGGGGGGCTAGGCCCGCTTTGCCAGCGCCCGCCGCAGCAGCCGCGACGCCCGTTCACGCAGGGGCGGCGAGGGATGGGCTACCGTCCGTGGGCTGGCCTTGGCCAGCTCGCAGGCAGACAGAAAATCCTCCAGGATGGCGGTGTCGTCCAGCGTGTCCGAGCCGACCTTGTGAAACTCGGGGTGCCACTGCGTGGCGGCGATGTAGCCACGCCCCGGTGCCGGTTGCAGGCGGATCGCTTCAGGCACGCCGTCGGGCTCACTCAGCGCTTCGACGACAAAGTCCGGCGCTACCCGCTTGATGCCCTGGTGGTGGATGCTGTTGACGCGTGCACGTGGTGTGTCCGGATACAACTTGGCCAGGTGCGAGTCGGGCACGATGTGGATGTCGTGAAAGTGCTGGTCGTACGTGCTGGCGTTGCGGTGTTGCTGCGCACCGGGGTGCTGGGTCTCGATGTCCTGGTACAGCGCGCCGCCAAAGGCCACGTTGATGAGCTGTAGGCCCCGGCACACGCCGAAGATGGGTTTTCCGACCTGGGCAAACGCCTTGACGACCGCCAGGTCGTACAGGTCGCGCACGCGGTCGCCCACCCACTCTTCGCGCAGGGGCTCCTCGCCATAGTTGCCCGGCCACACATCGGCGCCACCGTGCATGACGATGCCGTCCAGCCACTCGGCATAGTGGTCGAGCGTCACGTCGCCGCGTGCCGTCTCGCCAGTGGGGCAGGGCACCATGACCACCATGGCCCCGGCCGACATGAGCCAGTGGGCAATGGACTGTTCGACGTACTGCAGGGTTTTGCCCTTGAACAGCGGGCGGGCGGGGTCGGCGTGTTGAAAGCAGGCAGACAGACCAATCTTGAGGCGGCGGGCGGCGGGCATGTTTGGAGGCTCCAGGCAACACGCGCGGGGCGTGTGATCAATGCAATCTTGGGTTACCAATTTGTAGCACCGCACCCGCGCCGCGTCTGTAGGAAGGGGCCGTGCGGGGCTGCGCTGGCGCTGTCGCCGGCGACGCAATGCTACGAAATGTGGCTTTCTTCATGAAAATGCAACCGTGCGGTGTCTCGCAAGAGGCCGGTTGGGGCGGTGGGCTGGCCATAATTTCTGCTCGCCGGGCGCCAGGGAGGCTGCGCCAGGTGGTGCCCCTCCAGCCTTCCCCGAAAGCCCACGACATGTCCCACAAGAAGCATTGCCTGCCCGCGCTCACGGCGCTGGCCACGTTGACCGCCCTGGCCTGGCCGCTGCTGGCCCAGGCCGCTGTGCCCGCAGGTGCTGCCGCCGAGATCGTCAGCCTGCAGGGCACGGGCGACCAGCGTGCCGCCGCTGCAGCCGACTGGCAGCCCGCTCGCCCGGCCCAGGCCCTGGCCACGGGCGATTTCGTGCGCACCCGGCAAGCCGCGCGGATGGCCCTGCTGTTTGCCGACGACACCCAGCTGCGCCTGCACCAGAACACGGTGCTGCAGGTCAAGGGCGTGGCCACACCCGCCCAGCCGGTGACCACGCTGCTGCTCAACGCGGGCCGGGCCTGGACGCAGACGCGCCGCGCCGATGGCTCGCGGCTGAACCTGGAAACCCCGGCCGCCACGGCGGCGATCCGGGGCACCGACTGGGACATCAGCGTGGAGGACGACGGCCGCACCTTGCTGACCGTGCTGTCGGGCACGGTGGAGTTCTCCAATGCGCAGGGGCAGGTGTCGGTGGGCGCCAACGAGGCTGCCTATGCCGAGGTGGGCAAGGCCCCGGTCAAGCTGGTGCTGAGCCAGCCGCGCGACCGCATCCAGTGGGTGAACGCCCTGCGCGCCGACCCGCTGCCGCACCTTTCTGCTGAACCCGTGCCCGAAGCGCTGGCCCCGGTGCGCGCCGCGCTGGTGGCCCGCGATCTGCCCGCCGCGCGTGCCGCGCTGGCGCAGGCGAAAGCAAACGGCAGCGCACCCGCACCCTGGGTGGCCGTGATGGAGACTGCCATCGCACTGCAGGCGGGCGATGTCCTCGCTGCGCGCGAACAGCTGGCCCGCCAAGCGGCCACGCCGGCCGCCCCGCTGCCGGTCTGGCTCATGCAGTCGGACGTGTTGCTCATGGAAGGCGACGCGGCCGCTGCGGCCACCACGCTGCGCACCGCCCTGCAGCGCTGGCCCGCGCACCCGGCCCTGGTGGCCCAGCTGGCCCGGGTGCAACTGCTGAGCGACCGCGTGGACGAGGCCACCGCCACGCTGGCCCCGGCACAGGGCACAGCGCATGCAGAGCTTGCGATGGTGCGGGCTGAATTGGCCCGCCGCCGGGGAGATGCCCCCGGCACGCTGAGTGCATACACCGAGGCCACGCAGCTCGCGCCGCAAGACGCCCGGGGCTGGCAGGGCCTGGGCAGTGCCCACACCGAACGCGAAGACGCCCGCCCCGCCCGCGCCAATCTGCAGCAGGCGCTGGCGCTGTCGCCCCAAAGTCCCGGCGCCTGGGGCGAGCTGGGCACGCTGGAAACCTTCACCAACCAGTTCACCGAGGCGGGCCAGGCCTTTGCCACCGCTTTGGGCGACAACCCGGCGGACTACGTGGCACTCACCGGCCAGGGGCTGCTGCACCTCAAGCAGGGCGACCCTCAGGCCGCGCTGGATGCCTTTTTGCGCGCGGGCGTGATGGAGCCCCGCTACGCCCGCGCCAAGACCTGGACGGCCGTGGCGTACTACCAATTGGGCCGCCACCAGGATGCGCTGGCCACGCTGCGCCAGGCCAGCAGCCTGGACGACAAGGACCCCGTGCCCTACATGCTGCTGGCACAGATCCACACCGACCTGTTCCAGCCCGGCGAAGCGGTGGAGGCTGCGCGCGCAGCGGTGCAACGCATGCCCTACCTCAAGTCGCTCAACCAGGTCGCCAACGACCAGAAAGGCAGCGCCAACCTGGGCGCCTCCATGGCCTTCTTTGGCATGGAAGACTGGGCGCTGGAACTGGCGCAGCAGAGCTTCTATCCCTACTGGGGCGGGAGCCACCTGTTCCTGGCGGACCGGTATGCAGGCGAGTTCAACAAGAACTCGGCGCTGTTCCAGGGTTTCCTCACAGACCCGATGGCGTTTGGGGCGAGCCAGCGGTATTCGTCGCTGCTGCAGCAACCCGGGGCGCATGGGGCGGTGGGGGTGACGCTGGACAAGGAGGATGCACGGTCGCGTGCACCCGCCATCACGCTCAATGGCATGAACAACAGCTATGTGCCCACTTCCTGGTTCTTCAAAGCGCAGTCGGTCAGCGTGAGCGAGTTGCCTTTTGATCTGCTGAACAATCAGGCCCCGGCGGTGCGGGGCGGTTATGGCGATCTGACCGGGCGCGCCGTGACTGCAGGTGTTGGCATGCAGCCTACGGAGCGCATCAATCTCTTTGCCTATGTGAACCAGTTCGAGGCCCGTATGCGGAGCCAGAACCTGTTTGAGACGTCCATTGACAACACGAACAGCCAAGGCGCTTTGGGCCTAGCGTACCGCTGGGGGCCGACGGAGCAGACATGGATCAAGCTGGGCCGCAGTGTGGAAAACAACGAGTATCTGCGTTACCCCACGGCGTATATCGACCCACCTTTGGTGACGGTGACGGGCTTCAGCACTGCACCACGCAAACAGTTGACCGATCTGCAATTGCGCCACACTTTGGACACGGCACCGGGCAGTCGTTGGAGCCTTGCACTTGAGCACGTGCGTGAGCGGCAGAACAATGTGTTGGCAGGCGAAACCGTGGTGGCGGCCGACATCCCCGGCGTGGGGCTTTACACGGACTATTTGATTGCGCTGGGCTACAACCGGATTGACCGGCGGTACACCGGCCTTACTCTGGCGACCACCCAGCGGCTGGACGCTGCGTTGAATCTGGATGCCGCACTGGGGATTCAACAGATTCGCCACCGCGTCGATGGCCTCACCAGCTACTACTTGGCGAACCTTGATGTACTTACCGAAGAAACTGCTGGCCGCGCAGAGATGGAGCGCGTCGTCACCCCCCGCGTAGGCATGGTGTGGCAACCCGCCGCAGGCACCACCGTGCGCATGGCCTACCAGGACTGGCTGCGGCCACTCAGCGTTTCCACCCTCACCAGCGTGGAAACGGCGGGAATTCCCGTCGAGGACCGTCTGGTCGAGGCCGGCGGCCGCCACAAGCGCACCGTGGCGCAGGTGGGCCTGGAGCTGGGTGCGAGCACCTTCCTGAGCCTGCGCGCGGACCACCTGCGCGTGCGCAACCCCGGCACCGTGGGCGTGGACCTGCGCACGCCCAGCCTGCCGTTCCTCGAAGAAATGCGCAACGCGCAGCTCGTCAACCTCTCGACCACCGACCTGCTGGAAGACACGCCCAGCTTCGACTCCGGCACGCTCAAAACCCTGGGCGCGGGCCTCAACCACATGTTCAGCCGGCGCTGGTCGGGCTATGCCAAGTACCTCTACCAGGGCAGCGAAAGCCGCAGCCACGACGCGGACGTGCCCGTGGGCCGCATCCCCTACATCCCGCGCCACACGCTGGCGGTGGGCGCCACCTGGGCCAGCCCGCAGCGGCTGTACCTGAGCGGCCGCGCGGTGTACCGGTCGGAGCGTTTTGAAGACAAGGAAAACCTCACGCGCATGGCGCCGGGCTGGGGCGTGGACCTGATGGGCTTCTGGGAATCGCAGGACAAACACTGGGTGGTGGGCGTGGCCGCATTGAACCTGTGGGCGCCAAAGTCAGACCGCAGAAAGACCCGGTATGTCCTGGACGCGCGCTACCGTTTCTGATTCCGCATCGCCAGCGGTCCGGCGCCAGCAACAGTTCTATGCGCTGGCAGCTTGCGCGCTGGCGTTGCTGCTGCTGGGGGCGGCCACGTTCAGCCGTACCTGGCACGCGCTGGAGTTCAAGACCTTCGACGTGCTCACGGCCTGGACTGCGCCACAGCGCACGGCACTGCCCGTGGTGATCCTGGCGATTGACGAACCCACGTTTCAGGAGCTGCAGCACACCTGGCCCTTCCCGCGCAGCGTGCATGCAGCGCTTTTGCAGCGTTTGCACGACGAGGGCGCCGCGGCCATAGGCCTGGACATCGTGTTCGCCGACCCGTCTACCGAGGCCGAGGATGCATCGCTCGCGCAGGCCATCGCAGAGACCGGCCCCGTGGTGCTGGCCGCCACGCGCGAAAAGATCGACAGCAGCAACGCTGCACTGTGGCTGGACGTGATGCCCCTGCAGCGGTTCCTGGACGCCGGGGCCGATGCGGGCGATGCGGGGGTGGAGCCCGACGACGACTTCGTGGTGCGCCGCGTCCCCGTGGCACGCGAGAGTTTTGCCCTGCGGCTGGCGCAGCGCGCGGCCGAGGCGCGCGGCAAGATGCCGGTGCTGCGCCACTTCGACTGGATCGGCTACCGGGGCCCGCGCGGCACGTTTGACACGCGCTCGTACTACCAGGCGCTGGAGCCGGGCCTGCTACCCGCAGGTTTTTTCAAGAACAAGATCGTGCTGGTGGGGCGGTCTGCACGCACCGCGACCGAGTTGTCGCGGTCGCAGGCCGACCTGTTCAATTCACCGTTTGGCACCGCAGGGGGCGAGCGCCTGTTTCCTGGGGTGGAGCTCCAGGCCACGCTGGTGGACAACTACCTCACCGGCGGTGGGCTGCGCAGCGTTTCGGACGGCTGGACGCTGGCGCTCGTGGTGCTGCTGGTGCCTTTGCTGCTGTGGGGTAACCGCAGACTGCACCCAGCGGGCGCCGCGGCGCTGGCAGCAGCGCTGGTGGCGGCAATAGCGGGGGCCTCGTGGTGGCTGTTTGGGCGTTTTCAGCTGTGGTGGCCCCCATTGCTGCCTGCGGCGGCAGCGGTGGCGGTCTACGGCGCAGCGGCGCTGGCGGGCTATGCCTTTGTGCGCCGGCGCGCGCGCCAGACGCGGGCGATGTTCGCGCAGTACGTGCCGCCCGCCGTGGTCTCGCGCCTCATTGCGCAGCCTGATCTGATGCGCCTGGGCGGCGAGGCGCGCGAGGTCACGCTCATGTTCACCGACCTGGCCAACTTCACCACCCTGTCGGAGCAGCTGAGCGCCGAGCAGACGGTAGAGGTGCTCACCGCGTACTTCAACGCTATGACACCCATCGTGCATGCCACGGGCGGTACGGTGGACAAGTTCATTGGCGACGCGGTGATGGCCTTCTGGGGGGCGCCACTGGACGATCCGCAGCACGCCGAACACGCCGTGGCCGCCGCCGTCGCCATGCAGCAGGCCATGGCGGTGCTGGTGGCCGACCTGCGTGCGCGGGGCCTGCCGCCCATCCACATGCGCATTGGCCTGCACACGGGGCGTGTGGTGGTGGGCAACGTGGGTTCGGCGCAGCGCTTTTCGTACACCGCGATTGGTGATGCCGTGAACCTCGCCGCCCGGCTGGAGGGGGCCAACAAGGCGTTTGGCACCGGCATCTTGTTGTCGGCCGCCACTGCAGCCCAACTGCCGCCCACGGTGTTGCTGCGTGCGCTGGACGACGTGATCGTCAAGGGCAAGACCGAGCCGGTGCGCGTGTTCACGCCTTGCGACGATGTCGCGGTGCGCGATGCCAGCCTGGCTGCGCTGGACGCCTTCCAAGCGCGCGACTGGGAGCGCGCCAAGGGCTACCTTGCGCAGGTGCTGGCGCGCGTGCCCGATGATGCGGCGGCGCTGCGCCTGCAGGAACGCGTGGAAGTGGCGCGCGCCTTGCCCGCTGGCAGTGACTGGTCGCCCGCCGTGGCGCTGGACAAGTTGTAAGAGCCTGTTCAAGATCTTTTCGGGGTCGCACAACAAGTGCCTTGCCGGGATGGGATGCGAGGCGCGGGGCGCAGCCAATAGCCCGTGCTATTGGCAAGCACCGCAACGCCGCAGACCGCCCGGCAAGGCACTTGCCCGAAGGGTTGGGGTGAAATCGGGCCAATGACCTCGGAGCTTTGGCGCCCCGGCTGCCTGCATGGGCACGAGCCCATGCGGCGCATCCGAAGCATTCACGTCCATCACGATGGCACTCCAATGTGATCCCCGAAAAGACCTTGAGCAGGTTCTTAGGATGTTTTGACATGTGTTTACCGGGGGCAAGGCCTGCGGTGCCATCATGGACCCCTGAGCAACGTCATCTGAAAGGAATCCTGATGCAAGTACAAGTCAACACCGACGACCACATCCACGGCGGCGAGTCGCTCGCGCAATGGATCACCGACGAGTCCAAGAGCCGGCTGTCGCGCTTTCAGGACCACGTCACGCGGCTGGAGGTGTTTCTGTCGGATCTGGACGCGGGCAAGTCTGGCGCCAACGACAAGCGCTGCCGCATCGAAGCCCGCGTGACCGGCCGCCAGCCCGTTACCGTGACCGACGAAGCCGACAAGATGGCCAACGCCTTCATCGGCGCCGCCGACAAGCTGGCCCGCGCCCTCGATACCGACCTGGGCCGCGCCAAGGACCGCCACGGCCGCGACACCATCCGGACTGCGGTGGAAGAGTAAAATTTGAATGAAATTGGCCGCTGGCGCTTGATGGATATGCGCTAGCAGCTATAAATTCAGGAGTAATTCGGCCCAACTCCAGCGCGCCATCGCGTGAACCTGGCACGCCCCGCGCGAAGGACGCCGAGCAAGGGCTGCCCCGCAGCGCGGGCCTCGTCCCCCTTCAGGGGCTGAGGGCTGCGGCTCCGGGCCTGCCTGTGCAGGCCTGGACGAGCCCGAAGAGCCGCCGACTCTGGCGGCGGCACCGAGGTGCCGCAGGCGACTCAGGGGGTGTTCAATTTCACAGATCCAGCACCAGCAGCTTGCTGCGCGCGCGCGAGCAGCAGGGCATGAACTGTTCGTTGGCGGCCTTTTCTTCGTCCGTCAGGTACATATCGCGGTGGTCCACCTCGCCCTCCAGCACCCGGGTAAGGCAGGTGCCACACACGCCCTGCTCGCAAGAGGTCAGGATGTCGATGCCTTCACCGCGCAGGGCTTCCACCACCGACACATCGGGCGCGATGGCGTAGACCTTGCCGGTGCTGGCAATACGCACTTCAAAGCCCTGGTCGCCCGAGGTGTCCTGTGCCGGCGCGCCAAAGTACTCCAGGTGAATGTGGTCCTGCGCCCAGCCCATGGCCTTGGCGGTGTTCACCACATGGTCGATGAAACCCGCCGGGCCACACACATACAGGCGCTTGTCCGGGCCGGGCGCGGCCAGCACGGCGGCCAGGTCCAGCTTCTGCTCGGGTGTTCCTGCATCGAAATGGAAGTGCACACGCGGCGCCATGGGTGATGCGGCGATTTCGCCCGCGAATGCCGTGCGTTCGGCAGAGCGCGTGCAGTAGTGCAGGGCATAGTCCGCACCGGTGCGGGCCAGCCGGTCGGCCATGCACAGCAGGGGTGTCACGCCGATGCCGCCCGCCAGCAGCACCGTGTGCTGCGCCGGGTGCAGCGCAAAGTGGTTGCGGGGCGTGCTGATGGTGATCACGTCGCCCTCGTGCACGCTGTCGTGCATGGCGACCGAGCCACCGCGCGACGCCGGGTCGCGCAGCACGGCAATGCGGTAGCGGTGTGATTCGTGCGAGGCGTTGCACAGCGAATACTGCCGCGTCAGACCACCAGGCAGATGCACATCGATGTGCGAGCCTGCGCTGAACGGCGGCAGCGCGGCGCCGTCCACGCGCGCCAGCTCAAAGCTGGCGATGCCATCGGCCTCGGCCTGCTTCCTGACGACGCGGACTTGGAGTGTTTCCTGCGCGGTCATGCGGCCACCACCTGTTGCGGCTCAGGTGCGCGCTCGGCGGCGATGACGCGGTCGAGCACCTTTCGCGACTGCACGCCACCGGCGTCGATGTTGAGCATGAGCAGCTTGCGTTCGGGGTAGCGCAGCAGGTTCTGCTGCTGCATCTCCAGCATTTCCTGGTCCTCGGCAAAAATCTTGCCCTGGCCTTCGCGGATTTGGGTCGTCAGTGAAGGGTCTTGGGGTTTGAAGTTGCGCGCCATGCCCCAGAAGTAGTGGATGGAGGTCTCGGTCTCGGGCGTGATGAAGTCCACCACGATGCTCGACGCCTTCTTGTCGGCCGGCGCGTCGTAGCCGCCGTGGCCGGCCAGCGCCACGCCCACCTCGATCAGCACATGGCTGGGCGGCGTGAAGTGGCAGATCTGCCAGCGGTCCACCAGCTGGTCGTCGGGCAGGCCGTTCATGCGCAGCGCCATCTTCCAGAAGGGAGGGGCTTCGATGCCTTCCATGAAGCGGCTGGTGATGACCTCATCCCCCTCCACACGGGTCTTGCAGGGCACCTCGTCGATCTCTTTTTGGCCGATGCTGGTGGAGTGCACGTAGGTCTCGTGCGTGAGGTCCATTAGGTTGTCGACCATCAGGCGGTAGTCGCAGGCAATGTGGTACAGCCCGCCGCCATAAGCCCACTCGGGGTTGTCGGCCCAGTGCAGGTGGTGGATCTTGGTGGGGTCGGCCTGTGCGGCATCACCGGGCCACACCCAGATGAAGCCGTAGCGCTCGACCGCCGGAAAGCTGCGCGTCTTGGGAAAGCCCTGCACACGCTGTCCGGGCATGGACACGGACTTGCCGGTGCATTCCACGCGCAGGCCGTGGTAGCCGCATTGCAAGTGGCCGTCACACACGCTGCCCAGCGACAGCGGAGCACCCCGGTGCGGGCAGAAGTCATCCAGCGCGGCGACCTGGTCGGGCGCAGGGCGGTAGAACACCATTTTTTCGCCGCAAATCGTGCGGCCCAGGGGCTTGTCGGCGATCTCGTCGGGTGTGCAGGCTACGTACCAGGTGTTTTTAGGAAACATGATTGTCTCTCTCCGTGGGGTGGATGTGGTCGTCGCAGGCTTGGTATACAGCCAGCCGGCAGATCGCGTGTTTCGTGGGCTGATTGTGCGAAAAAGTGGAATTTATGTATACATAGAAAAGGCATAAAACAGTTATTGCACTCTGGTATATCTCGTAAGTTGTTGTTTTGTATGGTAGTCATGGATTTTGAGATGGATGTGCAGTGGATTTGTGTATACATTGCTGCCAGGCGTGCCGCGCACCCGCCTTGTTTCTGCCCCGCACCGTTCTCCCTGCCCACGCCACCCACCATGAACCATCCCGAACCCCTGGTCGCAGCCTCTTTGGGCGAGGCGGCCGAAGCCGGTACGTCCCAGGCCGTCAAGGCGCAGCTGCGGCTGCGCGAGATGATCCTGGCGGGCGAGCTGCCTGGCGGCGCGCGCATTGCAGAGCTGACCCTGGTCGAAAAGCTGGGCGTTTCGCGCACGCCCATCCGCGCGGCGCTGATGCGGCTGGAGCAGGAGGGCCTGCTGCACCGGCTGCCCGGCGGGGGCTATGCCGTGCGCACGTTTTCCGAGACCGATGTGGCCGATGCCATCGAACTGCGCGGCACCATGGAGGGGCTGGCCGCGCGCCTGGCGGCAGAGCGCGGTGTGGAGCCGGCGGTGCTGGCCGAGGCCCATGCCTGCCTGGACGCGATTGACGCCACGCTGAGCCCGCCCACGTTGAATGACGAGGGTTTTTCGCGCTATGTGGAGCTCAACGCACTTTTTCACCGGCTGCTCAGCCGCATGGTGGGCAGTGATGTGGTGGCCCGCGAGCTGGACCGGGTCAAGGGCCTGCCGTTTGCATCGCCATCGGCCTTTGTGGTGGTGCAGACCCATTCACCGCAAGCGCGCGACATGCTGGTGGTGGCGCAGGACCAGCACCGCCAGGCGCTTGACGCCATCGAGCGGCGCGAAGGCGCGCGGGCCGAGGCCATCATGCGCGAACATTCGCGCATCACCCGGCGCAACCTGCTGGCCGCCGTCCAGGCGTCCCAGGGGCAGGGTCTGCCCGGGGTGCAACTGATTCGCTAGCGCCTCTGTACGAATCGAGCGTGGGTGTGGGCTGCGGATCAGGACGGGCTGCAGGGCGAAAGCCACGGTGATCGGATCGCCCGAGCCATTGCGAGGCGTTGGCAATGCCGCAGGTCGCCTGGAACCGCAGATCCGCACGCCCGTGGGATGCGCGCAGAGGCTTCCTGGTGCGCATAACCCCGCGCCTGGCGGGGTGTGGCTATGCCGTTTTGGGATACCTGAATGCTCGAATTCTCGCTTGTGAAATAACGCGGGCCACGCCAAACTCCCTCCAGCATTTTTCTGTATACAACGACATCCACAGGAGACAACGATGCAAAAACGCCGCCTTCTTCGCGCCTCGGCCGCTGCCGCCGTGGCCCTTTCCGCAGGCCTCCTGGCCGCAGTGCCCGCATCGGCGCAGGACAACATCTTCAAGATCGGCCTGATCCTGCCCATGACGGGCCAGCAAGCCACCACTGGTCGCCAGATCGAAGCCGCTGCCCGCCTCTACATGGCGCAAAACGGTGACACCGTGGCGGGCAAGAAGGTGCAGCTCATCATCAAGGACGACACCAGCCTGCCCGACGTGACGCGCCGCCTGGCCCAGGAACTGGTGGTGAACGAAAAGGTCAACGTGCTCGCCGGCATGGGTATCACGCCCTCGGCCATGGCCACCGCGCCCTTGGCCACGCAGTCCAAGACCCCGCTGGTGGTGATGGCCGCCGCCACGTCCAGCATCACCGAGGCATCGCCGTATGTGGTGCGCACCAGCTTTACGCTGCCCCAGGTGTCCGTGGCCTTGGCCGACTGGGCGCCCAAGAACGGCATCAAGAAGGTGGTGACCCTGGTCAGCGACTACGGCCCGGGTATCGATGCCGAGAAGTATTTCAACCAGCGCCTGACCTTCAACGGCGGCCAGGTCACCGAAGCCCTGCGCGTGCCGCTGCGCAACCCCGACTTCGCCCCTTTCCTGCAAAAAGTGCGCGACGCCAAGCCCGACGCACTGTTCGTCTTTGTGCCTTCGGGCGCGGGTGCCGCGGTGATGAAGCAGTTCCTGGAGCGCGGCATGGACAAGGCCGGCATCAAGCTCATCGCCACCGGCGATGTGACCGATGACGATCAACTGAACGACATGGGTGATGGCGCCTTGGGCGTGGTCACGTCGCACCACTACTCGGCCGCACACCCCTCGCCGCTGAACAAGAAGTTTGTCGAGGCTTTCGAGAAGGCCAACAAGGGCCTACGCCCCAACTTCATGGCCGTGGGCGGCTACGACGGCATGCGCGTCATCTATGAAGCGCTCAAGGCCACCAAGGGTGCGGGCGGCGGTGATGCACTGCTGACCGCCATGAAGGGCCAGATCTTCGAGAGCCCCCGCGGCCCCGTGTTCATCGATGCACAGACCCGTGACATCGTGCAGAACGTGTACTTGCGCAAGGTGGAGCGTGTGAACGGCCAGCTGTACAACGTGGAATTCGACGTCATCAAGGACGTGAAGGACCCCGGAAAAACGAAGTAACCCCCTGAGGCGCTGCGCGCCTTCCCCCTACAGGGGGACACTGCCAGTGCGGCGGGGCGGCCCTTGCACGGCGGCCCTCGCCTGGGGCGCGCCGGTTGCGAGGGGCGGTGGCCTTCCTCCATCCGTTCGGGCTGAGCCTGTCGAAGCCGGGGCGTGCAGGTTGAGCGCTCAGCCTTGGTAATTCGCCCCAATTCCACAGTCCTGGGCACTGTGGGCCTTTTTTGTCTTCAATGAAGTGATTTCATGCTGACCATTCTTTTTGACGGCGTTGCCTACGGCATGCTGCTGTTCATCCTGGCGGTGGGGTTGGCCGTGACCATGGGGCTGATGAATTTCATCAACCTTGCGCACGGCGCCTTTGCCATGGCGGGGGGCTACATCACCGTGTTGCTCATGCAGCGCCTGGACGTGCCCTTCCTGGTCTGCCTGCCGCTGGCCTTTTTGGGCTCGGCGTTGCTGGGTGGAGTGCTGGAGCGCACGTTGTACCGGCCGCTCTACCACAAGGCCCACCTGGACCAGGTGCTGTTTTCCATCGGCCTGGTGTTCATGGCGGTGGCCAGCGTGGACTATTTTGTGGGCTCCACGCAGCAGATCATGCAGCTGCCCGAATGGCTCAAGGGCCGCACCGAGATTGGCGAGGGTGCGCTGATGCTGGGCATGGGCCACTACCGGCTGTTCATCATCGCAGTGTGTGCGGCGCTCACCATCGCACTGCAATACGTGTTGACAAAAACCCGCTTCGGCAGCCGTCTGCGCGCCAGCGTGGATGACCAGCGCGTGGCCGCTGGCATGGGCATCAACGTGAACATCGTGTTCCTGTCCACCTTTGCGTTCGGCTCGGGCCTCGCTGGCCTGGGGGGTGCGCTGGGCGCCGAGGTGTTGGGGCTCGACCCGAGCTTTCCGCTCAAGTTCATGATCTATTTTCTGATCGTGGTGGCGGTGGGCGGCACCTCGTCCATCACCGGCCCGCTGCTGGCCGCACTGCTGCTGGGCATTGCCGACGTGGCGGGCAAGTACTACATCCCCAAGCTGGGCGCTTTCATTGTGTACAGCCTCATGATCCTGATCCTCATCTGGCGCCCCCAAGGCCTCTTTGTGCGCAAGGGAGGCAAATGATGGCGAACCCGCACAACACCTTGTTGCAAGCGCGCCGCTTCCGCTGGTGGGAGCCCGTGCTCTGGCTGCTGGCCTTCGTGGCGCCGCTGGCACTGCCCAGCCATGCGCTCATCATCAACGAGATCGCCATCGTCGCGCTGTTTGCCCTGTCGCTGGACCTGATCCTGGGCTACACCGGCATCGTCTCGCTGGGCCATGCGGCCTTCTTCGGGCTGGGCGGCTATGCAGCGGCGCTGTTTGCCAAACATGTGATGCCCGATCCGCTGGTCGGCCTGGCCGTGGGCATTGGCGCTGCCACCGTACTCGGCGCCGTGGCGTCGCTCACCATCATGCGCGGCACCGATCTCACCCGCCTCATGGTCACGCTGGGCGTGGGCCTGGTGATGCTGGAGCTGGCCAACAAGCTCGACTGGCTGACCGGCGGCGCCGATGGTCTGCAGGGAGTGGTCATGGGCCCCGTGCTCGGAAAATTTGATTTCGACCTCTACGGCCGCACTGCTGCCTGGTATTCGCTTACCGTGCTGCTGGTGTTCTTTTTGATCGCTCGGCGTATCGTGCAATCGCCGTTTGGTGCCACGCTCAAGGCCATCCGCGACAACCGGCTGCGCGCCATGGCCATCGGCATCCCGGTCACGGCCAAACTTGCTCAGGTGTATACGCTGGCCGCCGCGCTGGCCGGGGCTGCGGGCGCCTTGCTTACGCAGACCACAGGTTTTGCATCGCTTGATCTGTTTGAGTTCCACCGCTCGGCCGATGTGATGTTGATCCTCGTGATCGGCGGCGTGGGATGGCTCTACGGCGGCATCCTGGGCGCTATTGGCTTCAAGCTGCTGCAGGACGTGATCTCGTCGGTCACGCCCCAGTACTGGACGTTCTGGATCGGCCTGTTCCTGGTGGTGCTGGTGCTGGTGGGGCGCGAACGGCTATTTCGTCCCTGGACGTGGTTCGGGAGAAACGCATGAACACCGATAACACCACCGTGCTCTCCGCGCAGGGGCTCGTCATGCGCTTTGGCGGCATCACCGCCACCAACAACGTCACGCTGAATCTGAAAAAGGGCGCACGCCATGCGCTCATCGGCCCCAACGGTGCGGGCAAGACCACGCTCATCAACCTGCTGACCGGCGTGCTGGAGCCCACCGAAGGCTCGATCACGTTGGAAGGCCGGGACATCACCCGCCTTGCGCCGCACCAGCGGGTGCAGCGCGGCATGGTGCGCACGTTCCAGATCAACCAGCTGTTCGACACCCTCACGCCGCTGGAGACGCTGGCGCTCACCGTGTCGCAACAGCAAGGCCTGGGCGGCAAATGGTGGCAACCGCTGGGTGCGCGCAAGGCCGTCACCGAGCGCTGCGAGCAGCTGCTGGAGCAGTTCCACCTCACCTCGGTGATGGCCGAGGAAACGCGCGTGCTGGCCTACGGCAAGCGCCGCCTGCTGGAGATCGCGATTGCCCTGGCCTGTGAGCCGCGCGTGCTGCTGCTGGATGAGCCCGTGGCCGGCGTGCCTGCGGGGGAGCGTGAGGAACTGCTGCAGACCGTGGCAGCCCTGCCCGCCGATGTCTCGGTGCTTTTGATCGAACACGATATGGACCTGGTTTTCAGCTTCGCCAACCGCATGACGGTGCTGGTCAACGGCACCGTGCTTACCGAGGGCGACCCGGACACCATTGCGAACGACCCGCAGGTGAAGGCCGTGTATCTGGGACACGGGGAGGACGCCCATGTCTGAACTCTTGCGCATCGAGGGCCTGAGTGCGGGCTATGGCGAGGCCGTGGTGCTGCAAGGCATTTCACTGGCCCTGCCCGAGGGCGACACACTGGCCCTGCTGGGCCGCAATGGCACGGGCAAGACCACGCTCATCAACACGCTGGCCGGGGCCACGCGCCAGCATGCGGGCAGCGTGAGCCTGGGCGGCGTGGCGCTGCACAAGCTGCCGTCGCACGAGCGCGCAGCCGCCGGTATTGGCTGGGTGCCGCAAGAGCGCAATATCTTCAAGTCGCTCACGGTGCACGAGAACCTCACGGCCGTGGCGCGCCCCGGCCGCAAGGGCTCCAGCGCCCGGCCCTGGACGCCTGAGCGCGTGTACGAAATGTTCCCGCGCCTGGCCGAGCGCAAGACCAACCTGGGCACACAGCTGTCGGGGGGCGAGCAGCAGATGCTGGCCGTGGGCCGCGCGTTGGTGCTCAACCCACGCCTGCTGCTGCTGGATGAGCCGCTCGAAGGCCTCGCACCCATCATTGTGGAAGAGCTGCTGCGCGCCATCCGCCGCATCACGCGCGAAGAGGGTCTCTCTGCCATCATCGTGGAGCAGCATCCGCAGGCCATCCTGGCCATCTCAGACCGCGCCGCCGTGCTGGACCGGGGCACGGTGGTGCACACCGGCACGGCCGCCGAGCTGAGTGCGCAGCCCGAGTTGCTCGACCGCCTGCTGGGCGTGGCAAGGTAGCGGTCACCATGCAAGCACTGCACCGCAGAACCCTTCTGAGCTGGCTGGCGGCGTCGTCTTGCGGTGCGGCTGCACCTGCCGTGGCGCAATCGGCCTTTCCCTCCCGCCCCCTGCGCATCGTGGTGCCCAACGCCGCTGGTGGCGCGGCCGACATCACGGCACGCACCGTGGGCCAGAAGATTGCTGGCCCGTTGGGGCAAAGCGTGGTCATCGAGAACAAGCCCAGCGCGGGTGGCGTGGTGGCAGGTGACCTGGTGGCGCGTGCCGAGCCCGATGGCCACACGCTGCTGTTGGTCAGCAGCGGCACGGCCGTCAGTGCAGCGCTTTTCAAAGCCTTGCCGTTCGACACCCTCAAGGACTTTGCCCCAGTCTCGCTGCTGGCCACGTTCGACCTGGCCGTAGTGGTCAAGGAAGGCGGGCGCTTTACCACCCTGGCCGAGCTGCTGGCCTACGCCCGCGCCCACCCTGGCAAGCTCAACATTGGCACCCCGCAGATCGGCACCACGCAGAACCTGGCCGCCGAGCTGTTCAAGGTGACGGCGGGCATCGACGCGCAGGTGGTGCCCTTCAACGGTACGCCTCCCGTCATCACCGCGGTGCGCGGTGGCGAGATCGACGTGATGATCGACATCCTGGGCGGCCTCATGCCGCAAATCGGCGCCAAGGCCTTGCGGCCATTGGCTGTGATGGGCGCCCAGCGTGCCGCTCAGCTGCCCGATGTGCCCACGGTGCGCGAAAGCGGTGGGCCGTTGGCCAGCTTCAACGTCACGTCGTGGAACGGCCTGGCCGTGCCCGCCAAAACACCCGCTGCCGTGGTGGAGCGTCTCTCGCGCGAGGTGCAGGCCGCGCTGGCCCAGCCCGATGTGAAAAAGCGCCTGCTGGAGCTGAATCTCAACGCCCAGGGCAGCACCCCCGCGCAGCTGGGCGAACACCTGGCTGCTGATGTGCGCCGCTGGAGCGACGTGATCGCACGGGCCAAGATCGCGCGGCAGTGAGTACCACCGCTGCACGCCTGCGGTGCCAGCGGTGGTGCGGAGGCTGAAAGGGACATTGAATGAACATCACACACATCGGCCTCGTGGGCTATGGCGAGGTGGGCAAGATCTTCAGTGCGGGCTTGCGCGTTCAGCCCGGCGTGGCCTCCGTCGCCGCCTGGGACCTGAAGCTGGCCGACGCCGCGCACCGCGACGCATTGCAGCAGCACGCCGCGCAGGGCGGTGTCGTGGCGGTGGATTCGATGCAGGCACTTTGCACACGCTGCGACTGCGTCATCTCGGCCGTCACCGCGTCGAACACACTCGCTGTGGCGCTGGAGGCGGCGCAGCACATCCGCCCCGGCACTGTGTTTCTGGACCTCAACTCCGCATCGCCCGGCACCAAGCAGCAGGCCGCTGCGCTCATCGAGGCGCGCGGTGCCCTCTATGTCGAGGCGGGGGTGATGACCTCGGTGCCCCCCTACGGCATCCGCGTGCCTATGCTGCTCGGTGGACCCCAGGCCGAAGCACTGGCCTCCGTGCTGGTGGGTTGGGGTATGGACGCCAAGCCGGTGAGCGAGCAGCTGGGCGTGGCCAGCGCCATCAAGATGTGCCGCAGCATCATGATCAAGGGGCTGGAGGCGCTGGTGATCGAGAGCTACGCCACGGCCCGCCGCTACGGCGTGGAAGACCATGTGCTGCCCACCCTGGCCGAGACCTTCCCGTCCATCGACTGGCACGAACAGGGGCGCTACTTCTTCAGCCGCGTGGTGCAACACGGCCAGCGCCGCGCCGAAGAGATGCGTGAGTCCGCACACACCGTGCAGGAGGCAGGCATGCAGCCGCTGATGGCGTCGGCCATTGCGGCGAAGCAGCAGTGGGTGGCTGATCTCGCGCGCAAAGGCGTCTTTCAAGGCCTGCCCAAGGAGGCGCGCTGGCAGGACTATGCGGATCGTCTCTCGGAGAGTTTGCCCAAAGCCCCCGACAGACCCTGATCCTGATAGCTCCCCCAGCCTGTGAAACTGGCGCTGCCTAAAAGCGAGAGGCGCCAAGCAAGGGCGCCGTCCCCCGTGGGGGGAGGCGCGCAGCGTCTCAGGGGGGAGACCTGTACAACGCTTGCAACGTGGAGCGGATCAGCTCCGCCATGGCCTGCTGCGTCAGTGTGGCTGGGCGTTGCGAACTCACCGCCATGAAGAGCTTGCTGCGCAGGCGGGTGTTGTCTTCTCCATCGGCATCGCTGCCCGCGCCGTGGATGGGCCGGGTGCTGAACACCTCGGGCTTGCCCGACGTGGTGACCGCATTCATGGGCAGCACGGCACAGCCAGCACCGTCGGCCACCAGGTCCAGAATGGCGGCCACGCCGTCGATCTCCAGGCTGATCTGCGGGCGCTTGCCCCGTGCCGCCAGTTCGGATTCCACCAGCATGCGGATCGAGTTGGGGCGCGTGGGGATCACCAGCGGAAAGCGGGGCAGCTCGTCCAGCGGCAGTGGCACGCGGGCCAAGGCGTCTGTCTCTGCCTCGCTTTGGCCCCCGGTGCGGCGTTGAACCAGAAACAGATCCTCCTCCAGGAGCGCCGTGGTCTCGATGCCGGGCGCGGGCGTGGTGTTGTAGAGCAGCGCAATGTCGAGCAAGCCTGTGGTCAGCGACTCGCGCATGGCTACCGACAGCCCTTCGCTGATGGCCAGCGCGGCGTCGGGCATCTTCACGCGGAAGGCGCGGGTCAGCGGCACGGTCAGCACCTTGGCAATGCTGGGCGGCAGGCCAATGGCCACGCGCCCGGCCAGCGCGCCGCGCACGCGGCCCAGCTCCTCGCGGGCGCGCTCCACCTGGTGCAGGATGCCGCGCCCGTGCTCCAGCAGCAGCTTGCCCGCCTCGGTGGGCGTGGCGCCCCGGCCGTTGCGCACCAGCAGGTTCTGGCGCAGCTCCACCTCCAGCAGGCGCACCTGGCGGCTCAGTGCGGGCTGGGCGATGTCCAGCACCACCGACGCGCGGGTAAAGCTGCCCAGCTCGGCCACCCGCACAAAGTATTCGATCTGCTTGAGGTCCATGGCAAGGTTCTCTGTTAGGGCCTGTTCACACTATTTTTGCCAGATGCGTTGCGAAGCAAACGGGCCAGGCGCTAGGCGCCAAACGAAGCTGGGGTGCGGCCCCAGCGAGGATTGGCAACACAGCGGATGGCCCGTTTGCATCGCAACCCGAAGGGAAGGCAACCCCAGCCACGCCACTCGTCGTTGCGTTCCTAGCCAAGGCTCCGGCCTTGGCGTCGTCACGCGTCTAGATTGGCGTGGCTGGGGCTGCCTTCGCACTGGCAAAAATAGTGTGAACAGGCCCAAATTGCAATAGCTGTGGGTCAACGATCACGGAATGATATATCTGGTAGTGCCTGTGCCGCCTTCATGTTTGGGCCGCCGCTGCCCACAATCGGCGGCATGTATACAACTGCAAGCACCGCCTGGGCCGCCCGCAGCCCGGCAGGAGACACCGCATGACCCCGCCTGTGATTCGCGGCATTTCCTCCATGGCCACGCGCCAGGTGCTGGCCGACCTGGTGGCCGGTTTTGCGCAGCAATCGGGCACGCAGGCCGCCATTGAATCGGTGGGCGGTGTGGACGCGGCCAAGCGTGTGGCGGCTGGTGAAACCTTCGACGTCGTCATCCTCGCCTCCGACGCCATCGACAAGCTCCTCGCTGGGGGCCACCTGCTGCCCGGCAGCAAGGTGGATTGGGTGCACTCTGGCGTGGCCGTGGCCGTGCCAGAGGGCGCACCGCTGCCCGACATCAGCACCGAAGACGCCGTGCGACAGGCCGTGCTGGCCGCGCGCAGCATCAGCCTGTCCACCGGCCCCAGCGGCGTGGCGCTGGCCAAGCTGTTCGAGCGCTGGGGCATTGCCGACCAGATCGCCCCCCGCATGGTGCAGGCGCCCCCCGGCGTGCCCGTGGGCTCGCTGGTTGCGAAGGGCGAGGTGGCGCTGGGCTTTCAGCAACTGAGCGAGCTGCTGCATGTGCAGGGCATCCAGATCGTGGGCCCGCTGCCGCCGGCCATCCAGATCACCACCACGTTTTCAGCGGGCATCGGCGCGCAGTCGCAACAGGTCGATGCCGCGCGTGCGCTGCTGGCCTACCTGGCGTCGCCCGCCGCCGCAGAGGCAAAACGCCAGCAGGGCATGACCCCTGCCTGACCGATCACAAGAACACATTCCAGGAGCACCCAAAAATGAGCCTCATCATCGACTGCCACGGCCACTACACCACGGCCCCCAAGGCGCTGGAGAACTGGCGCAATGCGCAGATCGCCGGCATCAAGGACCCTGCCCAGATGCCCAAGGTGGCAGACCTGCAGATCAGCGACGACGAGCTGCGCGAGTCCATCGAGACCAACCAGCTCAAGCTGATGAAGGAGCGCGGCAGCGACATCACGCTGTTCAGCCCACGCGCCAGCTTCATGGCGCACCACATCGGCGACTTCAATGTGTCCAGCACCTGGGCCGCCATCTGCAACGAGCTGTGCCATCGCGTCTCCACGCTGTTCCCCGACCACTTCGTGCCCGTGGCCATGCTGCCGCAAAGCCCCGGTGTCGATCCCGCGACCTGCATCCCTGAGCTGGAAAAGTGCGTGCACGAATACGGCGCCGTGGGCATCAACCTGAACCCCGACCCCTCGGGTGGCCACTGGACCAGCCCCCCGCTGACCGACAAGCACTGGTACCCCATCTACGAAAAGATGGTGGAGTACGACCTGCCCGCCATGATCCACGTGAGCACCAGTTGCAACGCGTGTTTTCACACCACCGGCGCGCATTACCTCAATGCCGACACCACGGCCTTCATGCAGCTCATCCAGGGCGACCTGTTCAAGGACTTCCCCACGCTCAAGTTCCTGATCCCGCACGGCGGCGGCGCGGTGCCCTACCACTGGGGCCGCTTCCGCGGGTTGGCGCAAGAGATGAAGAAGCCGCTGCTGGATGATCACCTGATGAACAACGTGTTCTTCGACACCTGCGTGTACCACCAGCCCGGCATCGATTTGCTCAATACCGTGATCCCGGTGAAGAACGTGCTGTTCGCCAGCGAAATGATTGGCGCAGTGCGCGGTATCGATCCCACCACCGGCAACTACTACGACGACACCAAGCGCTACATCGAAGCGTCCAAGATCCTGAGTGGCGACGACAAGCACCAGATCTACGAAGGCAATGTGCGCCGCGTGTTCTCCCGACTCGATTCACGCCTGAAGGCGAAGGGGCTCTGACATGTTTGAACTTGGCGTTGTCTACCGCAATATCACCCGCGCCGATCGCGCAGCCGCCGACGGACTGGCCGCCCTGGGCTCAGCCACCGTGCACGAGGCCATGGGCCGCGTGGGCCTGCTCAAGCCCTATATGCGCCCCATCTACGGCGGCCAGCAGGTCAGTGGCACGGCCGTCACCGTGCTGCTGCAGCCCGGCGACAACTGGATGATGCATGTGGCGGCCGAGCAGATCCAACCCGGCGACATCGTGGTGGCCGCAGTCACATCCGAATGCACCGACGGCTACTTCGGCGACCTGCTGGCCACCAGTTTCCAGGCCCGCGGTGCGCGTGCGCTCATCATCGATGCCGGCGTGCGCGACGTGAAGACGCTGCAGGAGATGAACTTCCCCGTGTGGAGCCGCGCCATCAGCAGCAAGGGCACGATCAAGGCCACGCTGGGCTCGGTGAACATTCCCGTGGTGTGCGCTGGTGCGCTGGTCACGCCGGGTGATGTGATCGTCGCCGACGACGACGGCGTGGTGTGTGTGCCCGCCGCCCGCGCCGCAGAAACGCTGGCCGCCGCGCAAAAGCGCGAGAGCTTTGAGGGCGAGAAACGGGCCAAGCTCGCCAGCGGCGTGCTGGGCCTGGACATGTACAACATGCGCCCCGGCCTGGAGAAGGCGGGCCTCAGGTACATCGATTGAACGATAAATTCAAGTGTTTTTGGCCTCTGGCGCTTATCTATCAAGCGCTGGTAGCTATCTTTAACATAGCAAAGTAGTCGCCCATGTCTGAATTCACCAAAACCCCCGGCTGGCTGGACTGGTACGCCGGCCCCAGCAAGCCCCGCTTTCAGGTGCCTGCAGGCGCCGTGGATGCGCACTGCCACGTGTTCGGCCCGGGTGCCGAATTTCCGTACGCGCCCGAGCGCAAGTACACCCCCTGCGACGCGAGCAAACACCAGCTGTATGCGCTGCGCGACCACCTGGGCTTTGCGCGCAACGTGGTCGTGCAGGCCACCTGCCACGGCGCGGACAACCGCGCGATGGTCGATGCGCTGGTGCACTCCGGCGGCAAGGCGCGCGGCGTGGCCACCGTCAAGCGCTCGGTCACTGACGAAGAACTGCAGGCCATGCACGACGCCGGTGTGCGCGGCGTGCGTTTCAACTTCGTCAAGCGCCTGGTGGACTTCACGCCCAAGGACGAGCTGATGGAAATTGCCGCGCGCATCCACCAACTCGGCTGGCACGTGGTGATCTACTTCGAGGCGGTGGACCTGCCCGAGCTGTGGGACTTCTTCACCGCGTTGCCCACCACCGTGGTCGTGGACCACATGGGCCGCCCCGATGTGAACAAGCCCGTGGATGGGCCGGAGTTCGAGCTGTTCCTGAAGTTCATGCGCCAGCACCCCAACGTGTGGAGCAAGGTGAGCTGCCCCGAGCGCCTCTCTGTGACCGGCCCCAAGGCCCTGAACGGCGAGCAGAACGCCTACACCGACGTGATCCCGTTCGCCCGCCGCGTGGTGGAAGAGTTCCCCGACCGTGTGCTCTGGGGCACCGACTGGCCCCACCCCAACCTCAAGGACCACATGCCCGATGATGGCCTGCTGGTGGACTTCATCCCGCACATCGCGGCGACGCCCGAGCTGCAAAAGAAGCTGCTGGTGGACAACCCCATGCGCCTGTACTGGCCCGAAGAAGTCACCGTGGAGGACTGACACCATGTCTCTCGATAAACCCTACCTCGACGTGCCCGGCACGACCATCTTCGACGCGGAGCAAAGCCGCAAAGGCTACTGGCTCAACCAGTTCTGCATGAGCCTCATGAAGGCCGAGAACCGCGTCCGCTTCAAGGCCAACGAGCGTGCCTACCTGGACGAGTGGGCCATGACCGAAGAGCAAAAACAGGCCGTGCTGGCGCGCGACCTCAACTGGTGCATTCGTCTGGGCGGCAACATCTACTTTCTGGCCAAGATCGGCTCCACCGACGGCAAGAGCTTTCAGCAGATGGCGGGCAGCATGACCGGCATGACCGAAGAGGAATACCGCAACATGATGATCAACGGCGGCCGCTCGGCCAACGGCAACCGCGTGATCGGCGAAGACGGCGACGCCCAGGCGCACCGCCAACCGCAAGGTAGCGCGGGCAAGAAAGGAATTTGACAATGGCCAAAATCACCGCCTCCGTGTTCACATCGCACGTGCCTGCCATTGGCGCGGCCATGGACCTGGGCAAGACCCACGAGGACTACTGGAAACCCGTGTTCGCGGGCTACGACTTCGGCAAGCAGTGGATCAAGGACCACAAGCCCGACGTGATCTTCCTGGTCTACAACGACCATGCCACGGCCTTCAGCCTGGACCTCATCCCCACGTTCGCTATCGGCACCGCCGCCGACTACGAAGTGGCCGACGAGGGTTTTGGCCCGCGCCCCGTGCCCAAGGTCATGGGCCATCCCGACCTGGCAGCCCACATTGCCCAGTCGGTCATCCAGCAGGACTTTGACCTCACCATCGTCAACAAGATGGCGGTGGACCACGGCCTCACCGTGCCCCTGTCGCTGATGTTTGGCGAGCAAGACCCGGTCAAGGGTGCCTGGCCCTGCCCGGTGATTCCGTTCGCGGTCAATGTGGTGCAGTACCCCGTGCCCAGCGGCCGCCGCTGCTACAACCTGGGCCAGGCGATCCGCAAGGCCGTGGAGAGCTACGACGAAGATATCAACGTGCACATCTGGGGCACGGGTGGCATGAGCCACCAGCTGCAGGGCCCGCGTGCCGGGCTCATCAACAAAGAGTTTGACAACGCCTTCCTCGACAAGCTCATCAATGACCCCGAGGCCGCCGCGAGCATCCCGCACATCGACTACGTGCGCGAAGCGGGCAGCGAGGGCATCGAACTCGTGATGTGGCTCATCGCGCGCGGTGCCATGGCCGACGTGGCCGGGGGCAAGCCGCCCAAGCTGGCGCACCGCTTCTACCATGTGCCCGCGTCCAACACCGCCGTGGGCCATTTGATTCTTGAGAACACGTAAAAGGACATACACCATGACCATCAAAGTCGCACTCGCGGGCGCTGGCGCCTTCGGCATCAAACACCTGGACGGCATCAAGAACATCGACGGCGTGGAAGTCGTCTCGCTGATCAGCCGCGATCTGGAGAAAACGAAGGAAGTGGCCGCCAAGTACGGCATCGGCCACGTGACCACCGAGCTGGCCGACGCGCTGGCATTGCCCGAGGTGGATGCCGTCATTCTGTGCACCCCCACGCAGATGCACGCCGAGCAGACCATCGCCTGCCTGAAGGCTGGCAAACATGTGCAGGTCGAGATCCCGCTGGCCGACAGCCTCAAGGGCGCTGAAGAGGTTGTAGCCCTGCAAAAGCAAACCGGCCTGGTAGCGATGTGCGGCCACACCCGCCGCTTCAATCCCAGCCACCAGTACGTGCACCACCAGATCCAGAAGGGCGAGTTCAACATCCAGCAGATGGATGTGCAGACCTACTTCTTTCGCCGCACCAATACCAACGCGCTGGGCCAGGCCCGCAGCTGGACGGACCACCTGCTGTGGCACCACGCCGCCCACACCGTGGACCTGTTCGCCTACCAGGCGGGCAGCCCCATCGTGCAGGCCAACGCCATCCAGGGCCCCATCCATCCCACGCTGGGCATTGCGATGGACATGAGCATCCAGCTCAAGGCCGCCAACGGCGCCATCTGCACGCTCTCCTTGAGCTTCAACAACGATGGTCCGCTGGGCACGTACTTCCGTTACATCGGCGACACCGCCACGTACCTCGCCCGTTATGACGACCTGTTCAACGGCAAGGACGAGAAGATCGATGTGAGCAAGGTGGACGTGTCGATGAACGGCATCGAGCTGCAAGACCGCGAGTTCTTCGCCGCAATCAAGGAAGGCCGTGAGCCGAATGCCAGCGTGGGCCGGGTGTTGGCTTGCTACCAGGTGCTGCACCAGTTGGAGCAGCAGCTGAATGCGGGCTGATTTCTAAGGAAATAGGGCTCTAGCGCTTTGCTATAAAGCGCTGGTAGCTATCAAATCAGTAGCTATGATTTGCCGGAGAGTCCTTTGCCGGGATTGGAGATGCGTGCGTGGAGAGGGCGTTTGCCTGCTCCAGCGGTCCCCTCCGCAAGCTGCGGCCTTGGCACGCTCTATCGGATGGGTGGGGCATAAAATGCGCCTCAACGCCGTGGTGCTACCCGCTCTTTCGGGCCACAAAATGTGCCCCTGCATTCAGGGCGCATGGCTGCCTGACGTTGCCCAGCAGTTCGCTCAACCCTCCAGGCCTTTTCATATGCCCGCAACCGAAATTACAGTGACCTCCGCTGGCAAAGTGGCAGGCATGGACATGCTGATTCCCACGGGGCAAGAAGGTGCGCACTTCGCGCATATCCAGGACTGGCTCACTGCCAAACTCCAGACCAAGAAGGCCGTGCGGGACGTGAGCACGCAGGTGCTGGTCAAAGGTATCAAGCAGTGGGCGGCCTTCGAGGAAAAGTCGGGTTCCAAAAAGGTCCTGACTGTTTTCAAAATCACCTAGTTTTCATCCAGATTCAATCGGTTCAGCCCGTCTCCCTGTGGACGACCTGGCTGCCGTTTTCAGCGGTCCCACGGTCATTGCGCCGAAGGATCTAGAGGTGAGGAATGCCATGCGAACAGGGGCAAACCTCGCCACAGACATTGGTCACAATGCTCCCGCATGACCTCCGCCACTTTCTTCGCCACCCCCGAAGCCTTCCGCCATTGGCTGCAAGCGCACGCAGCGAATGGCCGTGAACTGCTCGTAGGCTTCCACAAAGTCGGCTCCGGCCAGCCGTGCATGACATGGTCCGAGTCGGTGGACGAAGCCCTGTGTTTTGGCTGGATCGACGGTGTGCGGCGGCGCATTGATGAGCACACGTATTCGATCCGCTTCACGCCGCGCAAGCCGTCGTCCATCTGGAGCGCAGTGAACATTGCCAAGATGGAGCAACTGCAGGCCGCTGGCCGCATGACCCCTGCGGGGCTGCAGGCTTTTGCGCACCGCAAGGCCGGCAAGTCTGCGATTTATTCGCACGAGCAGGCGGCGCCCGCCGAACTGCCTGCTGCGCAGCTGCGGGAGTTCCGGCGGCACAAGAAGGCGTGGCAGTTTTTTGAGGCCACGCCGCCGGGCTACAAAAAGACCCTGCTGCACTGGGTGACCTCCGCCAAGCGGCCTGAAACGCGGGATTCCCGATTCGCCCAGCTGCTGGCGGCCTGTGTGGCGGGTGAGCGGGTGGATCTGTGGGCCAAGCGTTCGGCTGCAGTGCCGTCGCCATAGAGCGTCATCATCGCCATGCCAACAACACCTTCACCAGTACCGCGTCCCGCCACCATTGCCGAGTACATCGCAGCGGCCCCTGCGGCGGGCCAGCCGCTGCTGCGCGCGCTTTACGGGGTCTTGAAGCGCGCTGCGCCGCAGGCCCAGGAGGTCATCAAGTGGAACACGCCGTTTTTCATCGAGCCGCGTTTTGTCTATGCCTTCTCCGCGCACAAGGCGCACGCCAGTTTTGCGCCGCCTGCCGCAGCGCTGGCGCATTTTCAAGAGGCGCTGCAGACGCTCAAAACCACCAAGGGCACCATCGTGCTGCCGTATGACCACCCCTTGCCAGAGGGCCTGATTCGGCAGATAGCAGAATACAGCGTGCAGCGCGTGCGGGAGCGCCGCAGCGATGGGTTCTGGGAGTAGCCAACCCGGCCGCTCAGGCAGTCGGTGTTGACGTAAGCTCGCGCCATGCAACAAAGAAACCTTGGACCCTTCAACGTCTCGGCCATCGGGCTGGGCTGCATGAACCTCTCGCACGCCTATGGCGCGCCGGTGTCTGCCGAGCAGGGCGAGCGTGTGCTGCTGGCCGCGCTGGACGCGGGCGTGACGCTGTTCGACACGGCCACCCTGTACGGTTTTGGCGCCAACGAAACGCTGGTGGGCCGCGTGATGAAAAGCCACCGCAGCCGCTTCACACTGGCCAGCAAGTGTGGCATGCAGGGTGTGGATGTGAAGGGTGATGGCAAGCTGGTGCGCGTGATCGATGGGCGGCCCGATACGCTGCGCAAGACCTGCGAAGACAGCCTGCGCCGACTGCAGACCGATGTGATCGACCTGTACTACCTGCACCGCTGGGACAAGAGCGTGCCGGTTGAAGAAAGCGTCGGCGCGTTGGGCGAGCTGGTGCGGCGCGGGCACATTCGCACAGTGGGGCTGAGCGAGGTGTCCGCTGCCACGCTGCGCCGCGCGCATGCTGAGTTCCCGATCACGGCGGTGCAGACCGAATATTCGCTGTGGACGCGCAACCCAGAGATCGCCGTGCTGGACGCCTGCCGCGCGCTGGGGGTGGCCTTTGTGGCCTTCAGCCCGGTGGCACGCGGTTTCTTGTGTGGTGGCTTGACCGATGTGTCCACGCTTGACGCCAAGGACATCCGCCGCGCCATGCCGCGTTTTGCGCCCGAGGCCTATGCGGCCAACCTGAGGCTGCTCGATGGCTACCAGGCGATTGCGCGCGAGGTGGGCTGCACGCCTGCCCAGCTGGCGCTGGCGTGGTTGCTGCATCGGGGCGAGCACATCATCCCCATCCCTGGCACCACGAGCGTGGGGCATCTGCTGGATGACATGGGCGCGGCCGGTGTGCTGCTCGATGCCGTGGTGATCGCGCGGCTTGATGCGCTGATCAATGAGCGCACGGTGGTGGGTGAGCGCTACAACGCGCAGAGCGCGATTGAGGTGGATACCGAGACGTTCGAAAGCCGTCCGGTGTAACGCCGCTGGTGACCACCAGCCTGCCCGCAGCCCCCCACCCGCCCAGCCGGCGCAACAGCCCACATTCGGCCGCCCCTGGGCCATCCAGCCGTACAAGAAAAAAATGTCTCTGCGCTCCATCCTCTCGACATTCGGACGCAAGCCTTCTTCGGTGCGGCCGGGCACGCCGTCGGTTCACGTTACCTCCCGCTGCAAGCTGCACGGCCATCCCGATTTTCAGATTCGCGTCTCGAGCAGCGCCGTGCAGCCTGAAGACATCTCCTTCCTGCTGCAGTTCTTTGAGCAACGGGTCGCACAAGGCGAGAAGTTCCGCAGCGGCGAGAGCCTGCAGGTCGGCTGGATGTTCACGATGCTGGAAGAGGGGCCTGCTGGGTTTCTGCGAGTGCTGGAGCCCGACATGAAGGTGGTGCCCGTGAAGTTTGTCGATTCGGTTGACAGCACGCTGATGCAGTTGCGCAATCAGAAAGATGTTGTCGGGAGCCTCTACCCACCCGTCGAGCCGGATTTTCCGTCGCTCCGGCAAAGCGTTGTCGTGAACGTGAACTACAAAGAGGCCAGCCGCATCCTGCTCACCCGAAACGAGACCGTCAACGCTGTGGATTCCGGCTGGTGGCTCTCGGACCTTGACGACGAAGCGAGCCTTGAAGATCCGACGCGCTTTATCAAGACCTCCCTGTACCAGCTGGGCGTCCACCGCCCAGACCTGATCCAGTTCTTTGCTGTGCCGGTGGGATTGCAAGTTGCCGTGGATGGCGCACGGATCAGCGTGCTAGGGCCCGTAGAGGAGGTAAGGCAGATTCCGGGGTCGTACCTCAGCGAGCTGAACAAGGTTCGGCAACGCGCAATCTCAGCAGGTCAGGCTTCTGAAGGCTAATGTCAGGCCTGGGCGCAAAGAGCCTGCGCCCGTATCAAGAAGCGGACTGCCACATTCGGCGATCACAAAATACTTCGAAGTGAGAAAAGCAGATGGTTCGCATCTCCACATCGGTTCGACGGCGCTTGGAGCGTGGCATGCGTCGGCAAGAAAATATTCTTCGCAATCCTTCCTATGGAGGGAGGCCCCGTCTTTATCGCTTTGATGCGTCACTGCGGATCGTCGGCGTCGGTGCGCATCACGACGCCATTTCGTTGAGGACGGGACTCCTGCCCGCACGTTCTATTCGAAAGGGTGAGCGGCGAGTGGGGCAAAGACTTTGGACACAGGATGTGTGGTTGTTGGATTCGCCCTTGGGGGGAGATGCTTCCTTGGATGAGCACCTTGAATGGCTTTGGAACGCCATCGCTCCGCACAGAGATTACTTTCGAGAGATCATTTCCCAGTCACCAAGTGCTGACATCGTGCTGGGGTGCTTTTCCGAAAGTCCATATCCTTACTTGACGGTGAAAAACGATCCGTTGCACCTCCTGATGGAGTTGGATTTTGGTGTCTCGTTTAACTTCACCTGCGTGTAGGCAGGGAGGCTGGCACTGGAGCCAACCGTTCAACAACAGCAATGCATGAAAAGACAAAGCCCTGGAACATCACTGCTCCAGGGCTTTCCTGTTCGGTACGCTGGCGGAATCTCGCGATTCCGCCACACCACGCCTCAGCTATTGGGCGAGAGGCGAGTGCTGAATGGCTCAACGACCGCGCAAATTCCCCTTGTCATCCGCAATCACGATCTCCACGCGGCGGTTCATCGCGCGGCCTTCGGGTGAGGCATTGTCGGCAACGGGGTGGGCCTTGCCATAGCCGCGTGCGGTGATGCGGCTGCTGTCCACGCCGCGTTGCACCAGCGCGTCGCGTACGACCTGGGCGCGGCGGTCTGACAGGTCCTGGTTGTAGCTGTCGCTACCCACGCTGTCGGTGTAGCCCTCGATCAGCAATTTGCGATCCGGAAACTGCTTGAGGAAGTTGGCCAGCTTGTCCAGGCGCGGACCTGCCTGGGACGACAGCTCGGCCTTGTTGAAGGCAAACAGCACATCGCCCAGGGTGACCAGCAGGCCGCGTTCGGTTTGCTGGGCTTCGAGTTCGCGCAGTTGCGCTTCCAGTGCACGCACGCGGTCTTGTGCGGCGTTGGCCTGGGCCATGGCGGCTGTGGCCTGGGCTTGCTGCTGGGCGGCGCGTTGCTCGGCGCTCATTGCCTGCTGCTGGGCTTGCTGGGCGCGCAAGCGGGCGGCATCCGCCTCCTGGGTGCGGGCTTGCAGGCGGATGCGGTCGGCTTCGCTGCCTGCTTGCTGGATGCTGGCATCAAGCTGGCGGGCGCGGGCCGCGTTGGTGGCGATCTCGGCGCGTTGGCGGGCCAAGTAGGCCAGATGGTTGGTCTCGGAGGTATCGCGGTCATCGGCCCACACGCGGTCGGCCTTGGCGAGCGCGTCGGTGGCTTGCTTGAGTTCGAGCTGCGCGTACTGATTGACGGCCGGGTCCCCGGCGGCGGTGCTTACTGCGGTGCGGGCCTCTTCCAGCGCGGGTGATGGGGTGGTGCTTGCGCATGCGGCCAGCAGGCCAACGGCAATCAGGCTGGTGCACAGGGCGGTAGTGCGGTGAAAAAAGGGATGCATGGTCAGGTGTTCCTTGAAATGGGGGGGAGGGCAATCGCGGGGCCCCAACGGCGTTTTGGCGTGGGGCGAAGCCAGGCCGGGCGCAAGGGCCCAAATCCTTAGCGGGGCGATCGGCGGTTGATTTCTTCCTGCAGCGCGCGGATGCCGTCTTGCACCTGCGCCAGGTTGGCGGCATTGCTGGCGGCGTCGGCGCGGGTCTCGGCCACGCGAGCGTCCACTTCTGCTTCGGCAGCCAGGCGGCGTGCGGCGACATAGTCCTTCTCTGCCATGGCTTTCTCTGCCTGGATAAGCTTTTCGCGCGCTTGTTGCAACTGAACCGGTGCGCTGGTGGCAACGGCAGGTGCTGCGCCCACACGGTTGACGGTGGTGCGGGTGACAGCCATCTGCTCAGTGGGCGCAGGGGTGGAGGAACAGGCGGCGAGGGCGCCCAGTGCGAGGACCGCGGCGGCGGTACGGATCAGTGCGGATGAATGCATGGTGTTGTGGACTCCTCTGGAGGTTGTGGGATGTGCCGCACCGACGTATCGGGCGGGCAACCAGGGGTGTTCTGGTGTTGATGCATTGTTGGGGTCCGCACGGCACAGGGGCGTAGGCCCGGCCTCTGTATTGCTGTGGGGCATGTCTTACGAATACTTGCAAATGATGTTCAAACCATTGGCGCAGCCGGCCCTGCCCGCCTGCCTGCCTGCGGGAACTCTGACTTTCCCAGGGCCTCGATCCATGACAGCGCGCGTCCGTTGCGCTTCGGGGCAGGTGTTTCGTCACCCTGTGCCTCCGTGGCCGACCCTGTATCGGCCCCATGTCCACTGACCCGTTCCGGCACCACGAAGAGGAGAGCCCCCCATATGCAGCCAACCACCTTTCTCACATGGGTCCAGGAGACCACCTTTGCCGGCGTGCCCTTGTGGAGCCTGCTCATCGCCTTGGCGGCGACAGCGGCCACCTATGCCGCCATCCTGGTGCTTTTGCACCTGCTGACCAGCCGCGCCAAGGTGTGGGCCACGCAGTCGCACAGCGGCATGGCCCTGACGGTGGTGGATGTGCTGGAGGGCACCAGCCGCACGCTGATGCTGGTAGTGGCTCTGCTGGTGGGCGCCAGCCTGCTGGACCTGCCTGGCCGCTGGGAGAGCCGCCTGAGCCAGCTGTGGTTTGTGGCCGTGGCTTTGCAGATGGGCCTGTGGGGCATGCGCGCGATTGGCATTGGCGTGCGCCGCTATGTGGAGCGGCACTCGTCCAGTGGCATGACGCAGGTCAGTGCATCGGCCACGCTGATGTCCTGGGGGCTGCGCACGCTGCTGTGGAGCGTGGTGCTGCTGGCCATTTTGTCGAACGTGGGCGTGAATATCACGGCCTTCATCGCCAGCCTGGGCGTGGGCGGCATTGCGGTGGCGCTGGCGGTACAGAACATCCTGGGCGATCTGTTTGCCTCGCTGGCCATTGCAGTGGACAAGCCGTTTGAGGTGGGCGACTTCATCGTGGTGGGCGGCGTTTCGGGCACGGTGCAGGTGATTGGCCTCAAGACCACGCGCATCCGCAGCCTGCAGGGCGAGCAGATCGTGATGTCCAACACCGATCTGCTCAAGCAGACCATCAGCAACTTCCGCTTGCTGGAGAGGCGGCGCATTGTGTTCACGTTTGGCGTGGCCTACGACACCACGCCCGAGCAGGCCGAGGCCATTCCGGGCGTTGTGCGCAAGCTCATCGATGCGCAGCCGCAGCTGCGTTTTGACCGCGCGCATTTCAAGGCGTTTGGCGCCAGCTCGCTCGACTACGAAGTCGTCTACACCGTGGAAGACCCGGCCTTCAACCTCTACATGGATCTGCAGCAGTCCATCAACCTGGGGCTGCTGCGCGAGTTCAAGGCCATGGGGGTGGCGTTTGCAGTCCCCACGAGCACGGTGCACATTGCCAGTGCACCCGGGCAAGCGCAGGGGCCTGCGCCACTGGTGGCGGCATCCGCAGCGGCGGCTGTTGGTGGTGCCCGTTGAATGCCAGGCGTTCCCTACCCTCCAGGCGCGGACGGCGGGCAAAAAAAAGCCGGTGGCCTTTGCAGGCGACCGGCTTGAACAGGGTAGTTGCTACTAGCGCTTCTTCATCTTCAAAGGAAATACTGACCAAGACCCGCACAAACAGGGATGAATCCGCCGTTGCGTTCTGAGGACAAGCATGGCGCCTGATCCCCTTTTGCGCAAGTCGTACTTACTTGGATACCACGCGCACCATTTCCAGGCACTTGTTCGAGTAGCCCCATTCGTTGTCGTACCAGCTCACGACCTTCACGAAGGTGCCGTCCAGGGCAATGCCGGCGTCGGCATCAAAGATCGACGTGCGGGTGTCACCACGGAAGTCGGTGGCCACCACCTTGTCTTCGGTGTAGCCCAGCACGCCCTTCAGGGCGCCTTCGGACTGGGCCTTCATCTCGGCCTTGATTTCTTCGTAGGTGGCAGCCTTGTCCAGTTCCACCGTCAGGTCCACCACCGACACGTCGGAGGTGGGTACGCGGAAGGACATGCCGGTCAGCTTCTTGTTCAGGGCAGGAATCACCACGCCCACCGCCTTGGCAGCACCGGTGCTGGAGGGGATGATGTTTTCCAGAATGCCACGGCCGCCGCGCCAGTCCTTGTTGGACGGGCCGTCCACGGTCTTTTGTGTGGCAGTCGCTGCATGCACGGTGGTCATCAGGCCACGCTTGATGCCCCACTTGTCGTTGAGCACCTTGGCCACGGGGGCCAGGCAGTTGGTGGTGCACGAGGCGTTGGACACGATGGCCTGGCCAGCGTAGGTGTCGTGGTTCACACCGAACACGAACATGGGCGTGTCGTCCTTGGAAGGGGCCGACAGGATGACCTTCTTGGCGCCCGCATCGATGTGCTTTTGCGCGCTGACCTTGTCCAGGAACAGGCCGGTGGATTCGATCACCACGTCGGCGCCGACTTCGTTCCACTTCAGGTTGGCAGGGTCGCGCTCTTGCGTCAGGCGGATCTTCTTGCCGTTGACGACCAGGGTGTTGCCCTCCACCGAGACTTCGCCCTTGAAGCGGCCGTGCACCGAGTCGTACTGCAGCATGTACGCGAGGTACTCCGGCTCCAGCAGGTCGTTGATGCCCACAACTTCGATGTCGCTGAAGTTCTGGATGGCCGAGCGCAGCACGTTGCGGCCGATGCGGCCGAAACCGTTGATACCAATCTTGATCGTCATAGCTTGTAGTCTCTCCAAGGTTGCAAAGTCGAAATCAGGAATCTGCCAGTGCGCGCCCGCTGCAGCAGTGGGCGCGCAGCGGGCGGGAGGAGTCTCAGTGGGCCTTGGCCTTGCTGGCCTTCTTGGCGGGCTTCAGGCGTGCGGCGCCGATGGCGACCAGCACTGCATCGGCGACGTTCTCTTCGGTGAAGCCGAAGTGCTTGAACAGCACGGGTGCAGGGGCCGACTCGCCGTAGGTGTCGATGCCCACCACAGCAGCGCAGCCGTATTTCCACCAGCCGTCCGTCACGCCCATTTCCACAGCCACGCGGGGCACGCCAGCGGGCAGCACGCTGCTCTTGTACTTGGCGTCTTCGCGGTCGAAGGTGGTGGTGCTGGGCATGGAGACCACACGCACGGCGATCTTCTTGTCGGCCAGCAGGCGCTGGGCCTTCAGGGCCAGCTGCACTTCGGAGCCCGTGGCGATGATCACTGCCACGGCCTTCTTCTTGACGCCAACGTCAGCGGGTTCGGAGAGCACGTAGGCGCCGCGCGAGATGTCGCCCAGGTCGCGCTTGGGCGCGTAGGGCAGGTTCTGGCGCGACAGCAGCAGGGCGGTGGGCTTGTTGCGGTTGGACAGGGCCACGCTCCAGGCCACGGCGGTTTCGGCCGTGTCACCGGGGCGCCACACATCGAGGTTGGGGATCAGGCGCAGGCTGGCGGCGTGCTCGATGGACTGGTGGGTGGGGCCGTCTTCGCCCAGGCCGATGGAGTCGTGCGTGAACACGTGGATCACGCGTTGCTTCATCAGCGCGGCCATGCGGATGGCGTTGCGGCTGTAGTCGCTGAAGGTCAGGAAAGTGCCGCCGTAGGGGATGAAACCGCCGTGCAGCGCGATGCCGTTCATGATGGCGGCCATGCCGAATTCGCGCACGCCGTAGTTGATGTGACGGCCACCGATCTTCTTGCCGCCTTCGACCTCGGTCTGCACCACGTGGCCTTGCATGTCAAAGCGCAGGTTGGGCGTGCTCTTGGTGTTGGTGAGGTTGGAGCCCGTCAGGTCGGCGCTGCCGCCCAGCAGTTCGGGCAGCGCGGCGGTGAAGGCTTCCAGCGCCAGCTGGCTGGCCTTGCGGCTGGCCACGGTTTCGCCCTTGGTGTGGGCTGCGACCACGGTGTCCACGGCCACTTGCGCGAAGTTGGCGGGCAGGTTGCCCTCCATGCGGCGCGTGAGTTCAGCGGCCAGTTCAGGGAAGGCCTTGCTGTAGGCCGCAAAACGTTCGTTCCAGGCGGCTTCTGCACTCTGGCCCTTGGCCTTGGCGTCCCAGCCGGCATACACGTCTTCGGGGATCACAAAAGGCTCGCTGGCCCAGCCCAGGGCTTCGCGGGTGAGCTTGATTTCCTCGGCGCCCAGCGGCTCGCCGTGGGCCTTGGCCGTGTTCGCGCGGTTCGGGCTGCCCTTGCCGATGTGCGTCTTGCACACGATGAGGGTGGGGCGCTCGGTCTGCTTCTTGGCCTCGATGATGGCCTCGGCCACCTTGTCGGCGTCATGGCCGTCGATGGGGCCGATCACGTTCCAGCCGCTGGCCACAAAACGCAGGGGGGTGTTGTCGGCAAACCAGGGGGCGACCTGGCCGTCGATGCTGATGCCGTTGTCGTCGTACAGGGCGATCAGCTTGTTGAGCTTCCAGGCGCCGGCCAGCGAAACGGCTTCGTGGCTGATGCCTTCCATCAGGCAGCCGTCGCCCAGGAACGCGTAGGTGTGGTGGTCCACCACGGCATGGCCTTCGCGGTTGAACTCCGACGCCAGCAGCTTTTCAGCCAGTGCAAAGCCCACGGCGTTGGTGATGCCCTGGCCCAGCGGGCCGGTGGTGGTTTCCACGCCCGCGGTGTAGCCCACTTCGGGGTGTCCTGGCGTCTTGCTGTGCAGCTGGCGGAAGTTCTTGAGCTCGCCGATCGGCAGGTCGTAACCCGTGAGGTGCAGCAGTGCATACAGCAGCATGGAGCCATGGCCGTTGGAGAGCACAAACCGGTCGCGGTCAAACCACTGGGGGTTGGTGGGGTTGTGCTTGAGGTGGCGGCTCCACAGCGCCACGGCCATGTCGGCCATGCCCATGGGGGCGCCGGGGTGGCCGGAGTTGGCTTGTTGAACGGCGTCCATGGCCAATGCGCGGATCGCATTTGCCATCTGTTGGGATTGCTGGGTGTTGGCCATGGGGGGAGGGTTCAAGAGGGGTGGTGCAGGGGAAACCCGGTATTTTACCGGGGCGCGCTGCACTCACCCCGCTTGTCTTCGCCCGGGCTGCTCCAAGTTGGCTTCTGGAACGCTGTACGCCGCCCCTGGGTTCGGGGCATGGCGCGCCAGATGGGGCGTCGCCCACCGCACTTCATGGCTGCGGGGTTGACGCTGGATACAGGTACGGTACAGCGGCTCCGTGCGGCTCTTCAGGGGACCTGCACAAACACTGGCGCAGACAGCGGGCCTTCGTTGCCTGCCGCGTCCAGCATGCTGACCTGGTAACCCCGATGACCACGCGGAGCGGCGGTGTCTGTGAAGGTGATTCCGGTGACGGTGGCGATCAGCACGCCGTCTCTGTAGACCCGATAGCCTGCAGCCCCGGACGCGATGAACGCCTGCTTGACCGCCTGCATCTGCGGATTGCTGCTGGATTGCGGCAAATACCCGTAGTTGATGGTCCACACCAGGGTGCCGCCCAAGCCTTGCTCACGCACCCACTGGCCTTTGGCAGCGATGGAGCGCTCGTCTTCGAAGCTCAGGTAGGTCACTGGCGTGTTGGGGCCGCGATTCCATGGCGGGGAGTAGGTGATATAGCCCTGTTTTGCCACGTCATCCCAATGGTAGGTGGCGCCCGTCCGGCCGAAGGCGTTGTCTTGAACCAGGCGCTGGTAGTTGTTTTCCCAATCGCCATTGTTCATCCAGCCTTGCATGCCATTCAAGCTCTGGCGCGGTCCGGTGACAGGCTTGTTGTAGTAGGCGCCATACAAACCGATGCCGATGCCCAGCTTGGAGCGTGGCACGCCTGCGTCAAGGTAGGCCTGGACTGTCGATTGGATCGACGTTGGATACAGTTCGCCTGCTCCGAACAAAGGGGAGTGGTGCCATGACAGCCAGCCCCAGTCGCCCGCCATGCTGTAAGTCATCAAATTGAAGCGATCGACTGCGGCGGCCACTTCGACATGCCAGGGCGTGATGTCGGACTGGTTCTGGTTGACCCAGAACCCAGGCCAGCTCAGTTCCAGCGGCGCGTTGGGTGCCTGGTATCGGGCCCTTTGCGCGGATGCGACGCGCAATTCACGCAGAAGTGCCAGGGCCTGGGCGCGTGCGGGGGCCGTGTCCAGGTTTTCTTCCCAGTCGATGTCCACGCCGTCGTAGTTTTTCTGTACGGCCTTGTCCAGAATGTTCTGGATGAAACGTGCACGAACCGTGGGGTCGGCGGTGGCGGCCAGAAATCCGGGGCCGTCACTATCGCCCCCTACCATCATCACCGCCTTGACGCCCGCAGCATGGGCCTTGGCGATCAGCGCATTCTCCACCTCTGGCGAGTGCCCTCCGCCCGCTCCTTCGAGCAGATCACCCGCCCGGCCGCCTGGGAGGGACCCGAGCGCTGGTGCGTAGCGTCCGAAAACGAAGTGTGTCATCGTGCCCATGTCCACGGCTTCGGGCGGATAGGTCTCCCAGAACCAACCTGCGTAGTAGCCGTTGACCCATTTGCCGCTGCGGGCCACCGGGTCCCAAGCCAGGCCCACCCCGCGGGCGGAAACTGTCGCACTTACCCCGCTGACCGGGGGAAGCGGGTTACTGGCCTCTACCGCAACCTGCGCGGAGGCAGTGGTGCTCTTCCCGGCGCTGTCGGTACAGGTCAGGGTGTAGGCGGTGTTTGTGGTGGGGCCTACCAGTTCGCTGCCTTCGGTGGCGCGCGGGCCGCTCCATCCGCGCGACGCTGCGCAGCCCGCTGCGTTGCTCGCCTGCCAGGCCAGTCGCGCGCTCTGGCCTGCGGTAATGCGGGGCGGCGTGGCCGTCAAGCTGATCGTGACGGGCGGTGGCGGCGTCTTGCGCACCGTGACGGTGGTGGATGCGCTGGCCGTGGCACCCGCCGCATTGCGGCAACTCAGACCATAGGTGGTGGTTGCGGCAGGCCGCACGGTGGCACCGCCGTTGGGGGCCTGTTCGCCGGTCCAGCCGCCGCTGGCGGCGCATGCGACGGTGTTTTCGGTGGTCCATGTCAGGATGCTGCTGCCCCCCATATCAATGGCTTCTGGCTGGGCCGTGAATGCGCCGATGCGTGGGGGTTCTGGCGGGGGCGGGGGCGTTGTGGTAGGCGTCAACCCCTCAATGAAGAGCTGCGCCAGCCCTTCGCCCCCGGCCTCAAAATACTCCATGCGCACGGTGTGATGGCCTTCCGTCAGCCGCAGGGATGCGGAGTCCATCGCGATGCTGTGCCGAGCCCAGTGGTTGATGATCCGTTTCCCATCGACGTACAGGCGCACTCCGTCGTCTGTGAAGGTGGTGAACTTGGCGGCTCCAGCGGCGAACGGCAGGCTTGCCGTCCAGCGGGCTGAGAACGCGTCCACCGGCAGGCGCGCGTCGGGGCTGTTGGTCATCCAGTAGTAGTCGATGGGGCCTTTTTCGCACCGGGTCAGCACGGCGGCCCCGGACAGGCTGGTGTTGGGGAAGTATTCCGCCAGCCACTGGCCGGGCGCGCAATCGAGCGCAAGCGCCTGGGTGCTCGCCAGGAGCAGACCGGCTGCTATGGCACGCACCCGAGGTGCGAAGTGTGGTCTGGCTGCAGCGTCGTTTGGCATGGTTGTCCTGTTGTCTGGGTACGTGAAATATGTGGAGACATCGCCGCGACAGTGGCTCGCATCCGTCGAGGTATAAAAAAGTGAGCAGCCAACGCTTGATGGGCAAGCGCTGGGAGCCATTTCTATAGAGGTATGAGCAGGCGTCAGCCAGTCATGGCAAGTCGTTCTTGACGCTGCCCGCAGTGCGCCCTGCGATCCTTGCTCGCACTCCGGGGCACAGTGGTGCCGAGCCGTCCATCAAAAAGCGCATGCGACGACTCTGAAGCAGCGCCATACCGGCCATCAGCACTGACAGCAGAATCAAGCCCCATTCAGACAATGTGGGAATGTTTTGCACACCACCCACCGCGCCGGGTACTGGCGTGACGGCGGCCGACGGAGGTGCTGATGCGTTGCCGCCTGCGGTGTTGGCGGTCACCGTGAAGGTGTACGCCGTGCCGTTGTTCAGGCCCGTCACGGTGCACGAGGTGGCAGGTGCCTGCACGGTGCAACTCGCGCCGCCAGGTTGGGCGGTCACCGTGTACGACGTGGGCGGGGTGCCCCCCACTGGGGGTTGCCAGGACACCGTAACCCGGCCATCGCCAGGGGTGGCGCTGACATTGGTGGGCGCGTTGGGTGCTCCCCCGGCCAGCACGCGCAGGGTGACCGCATCGGATGCCATGCCGTTGGCGAACAGCGTGAACTGATACAAGCCCGCAGTGACCCCCGACGGCATGGGGCGCCCCGTGAAGGTGGTGGCGTTGGAGCTCTCTGCTGCGAGCCAACGGACGTCCCCGTTGTCTACGCGCTGCATGCGCACCAGGGGCACGTTGGTGGCAGATTGACTGAAACCGCCGCCGCTGCCTTCGCTGTCGCCCGTAAAACGCAGTCCGCCCAATTGCAGCGCGGAGCCATGCGCGACCTGTGCCGGCGCCGTTGTGATGCGCGGGCGGCGCGCATCCGAAACACCCAGTTTTCCACCGTAGAGCAGTGCTGTGGCAGCGCCGTTGGCCAGACCGCCTGCGATCAACACCCGACCGTTAGGCAACATCGTCGCGGTGTGGTTTGCTCTGGACTGAGGCATCGCCCCCGCTGCTTGCCACACATCCGTGCCCGGGCTGAAAACCTCTGTGGTGGCAGTTTCCGAATAGGTCACCGAGTTGCCACCCGTCACCAGCACGCGGCCGTCCGGTAGCAGTGTGGCCGTGTGGGCCGACCGAGGCTCGATAAGGTTCCCGGCCGTCTGCCAAGCATTGGTGACCGGGTCGTAGATTTCCACACTCGATGTGGCGCTACCCGCAGGCGGGGTGCCTCCTACCACCAGTATCCGGCCGTCGGCCAACAGCGTTGCTGTGTGTTTGACGCGCCGTTGGTTCATGCTGGGGCCAGCGGTCCAGCTGCCCGTTGCGGGCGAGAAAAACTCGACCGTATTCACCGGGTTGTTGTAGCCCACCGAGCCCCCCGTCACCATCACACGGCCATCGCGCAGCAAGGTGGCGGTGTGGTCCAAACGCGTTGTGGTCATGCTACCCGCTGAAACCCATCGGTCTTCTGCCACCCGGTAAATCTCCGCTTCTGCGACACCCGCATAGTTGTCGCCCCTCCCGCCCATCACCAGGACGTCGCCACTCGGCAATAGGACTGCGTTGTGGCCGTCGTGGCTCTTGGACAGCGTCGCAGCGGTGCTCCACTGGTTGGTGCCGGGGTTGTAGAGCTCGGCGCTGGCGGCCAGCTCACTCGGTATAGCTCCCCCGACCACCAGCACACGGCCATCATTCAACAGCGTTTGAGTATGACCAATACGCACCTTGGCCATTGGAGGGGCTGGCTGCCAGAGACCCGTGGTCGCGTCGTATCGGGCCGTAGCCGCCGAAGCGGTCGCTACGTTTCCGGTTACGACATATCCTCCCGTGGCAAGTACCGAACCGTCCTTCAGCAAGGTGGCCTCGTGGATGTAACGCTGCGCAGGCAGGGGCCCTGTGGCTGCAGCGGCCAAGGTGTCGGCGCTAAACAGCTCTGCGCTGGCGGATGCGCCAGTACCACCCAGGCCACCCGCGACCAGCACATCGCCGGTATGCAGCACCAATGCGGTATGCATGCTGCGCGCTGCGGTCATGGGTGCAAAAACGTTGATCGAACCCGATGATGGGTTGTAAATCTCAGCCTTGTCGAGGGGTATCCCCCCCGCCTCGCCCCCGCTGAGCAGCACCCGTCCGTCGGGCAGCAGGGCCGCGGTATGCCGTGTGCGAGAAGCGTTCAGCGTTGCCGAGGGAGTCCACGTGTCGGCGGCGGGGTCGTACAGCAAGGTGCCGGCCAGCGCACCGCTTGCGTCATTGCCACCGGCTACAAACACCTTTCCATCGGGGAGCAGGGTCGCAGTGTGGTCAAAGCGAGGTGAGGGCAGCGCTGCCACGGAGGCCCACGTGCCGGTCGATGGGTTCCAGATTGCCACCGCTTTGGTGGAGGACTGGCCGTTGTCGATACCGCCGACCACGAGCACGCGTCCGTCATTCAGCAGCGTGGCTGTGTGCTGGCGCGCGCCTTGGCCCGGCATTTGTGCGATGGAACCCCAGCTCTGCGTCTCGGGGTCATAGATCTCCGCCGATCGCCGCGCTTCAGCGCCAGATTTCCCTCGGCCGCCGACGATGAGCACGCGCCCATCCTTGAGCAGCGTGGCGGTGTGGTACTCACGTTCTACGCCCAGGGAGCCTACCGTGGTGAACTGGCCCGTTTGTGAATCGAAGATTGCGGCCGATGTCTGCGAAACGTTTCCGTTGCTTCCGCCCGCAAGCAATACCGTACCGTTGCGCAGCAACGTTGCTGTGTGGCGAGAGCGGGCTCCGCTGGGCAGTGCCGGCCCGGCAGTCCATTTGCCGGTGCCCGTGTCATAGATCTGGGTGCTCGCGTTGGTGGCGCTGATGGCGCTGCCACTGCGCCCTCCGGCCACGAGCACGCGGCCATCATTCATCTCGGTGGCGGTGTGCTCATAGCGTGCGGTGGCGAAGCTGACCACTGGTTGCCACCCTGCAGCGCTGGCCACGGCCGCGCTGGTCACTCCCAGCCAAAGGGCGGCGGCCCTCAGCACGCGCCGCGTATTCGCGGCCAGTGCGGTATCTGTCATGCGAAATCCCTTCCAAAGAAAACAAAATGGGCCCGCTACGGGCCCGTGGTGAATTCTTTAGAAAAGAGGCCATGGAGGCGACAGCCGTTCAGCGCAAATTCGCAGCCGGCTGTTCGGTGGGTGCGTCGGCCCCGGGCGTGACACCGCGCTCTCGCTTGTAGGCGCGCGCAAGGATTGCGCCTGTGGAATACCCCACGGCATCGGCCACTTGCTGCAAGGTGAGGCGCTGCTCTTTGAGCAAGCGCTCCGCCAGGTGCAGCCGCCACCGCGCCAGGTAGCGCATGGGCGGAAGCCCCGTCTGCGCCTGAAATCGCTGGGTGAACTGCGTTCTGCTCATGTGGCACAGCGCGGCCAGCGAGCTGGCTGTCCAGGGGTGAGCGCAGCGGGTATGAATGCTCTCCAGCGCGACCAGAAGGCGCTCGTCCCGCAGGGTGCTGATGTCTCTGGCCGGGCTCTGCACCGCACGCCCAGGATCGTTCAACCACGCGAGCACCAGCCGCTGCAGGAGTGAATTCATGACATGCGTGAGCCCGACGCCATTGCCACCTCCTCGAATGTCGGCCATCCATGCGACCAGTTGCGTCATGGTGGGGAGCCAGGTCATCGCATCCGCCTTTGCCAATACGAGGACGGGCGGCAACGAGGCCATCAGCGGATGGGCTGAGAGATCAGAGCGCCAGTAGAAACTGCCGCTCCAGCGCTCGTCCGCCGATGGTGGTGTGTTTGCCGCGTGCCCCATCACGATGTCAAAGGATTTGCCGCGTCGCTTTAAACCCTGGCCCACCAGGTCAGAAAATTGCTGCAGTGGTGCACGCTCATCGGTATAGATGCGGTGGCGCCCTGCGTGCGGCAAAAACACGACGTCTCCCGCATTCAGGGCCAGCGGGGCGTTGTTCTCCCAACACAGCTGGCAACCCTCGCTACCCACGATGTACAGCGGCGCGCGGCTGCGGCTGGTGATCTCCACGTGAAGAGGCGAGTCACATTGAAACTGAAAATGCAGAAAGGGTTCGAACGTGAGACTGTTGACCATCGCCTCATGGGATCGGTTCGTGGGCGCCAAGGCTGGGCGTGCCTGGTCGGTGACGTTGTGGGTCGGGTTGCCGACGATGGGGGCGGGGGATTCTGCACGCGCCTGAAGGGGCCATGCGGCATCTCTCATGGGGGCTCCGTTGAATAGGGTTGGGTGCGTGCATGCACCCCAGGGAGCGCGATTGTGTGGGGCGGTGGCGGTGTGTACCAGTCCCCCAGGGGGGAATGGCGTTGCCACCCAACTGCTGCTAGTGCTGCTGCAGAATCCGGCCCAGGCTCTCCCAGTCGGCGGCGCCGGTGGCTTCGAAGATGGCCCGCAAATGCTTCTTGAGCGCCGCCGCGCCTACGCCGGTACGTTCCATGCACTCGCTGCGCGCGTGGCCGATACCCGCCAATAGTGCGATTTCGCGTTGCAACGGGCTGAGCGGCAAAGCAAGGACACGACGCACCACATCAATGCAGCGGGAGTGCTCCAGTTGAAGCGTCAGCATGACCTGGCCGGGCCCTCCTGTAAGCGAGTGCAGTTCGTGCGCTTTGGCCACCAGCCAGCCGTGTGGAACGGGCACGCGCGATGTGCCCTCCTGTGGCAAGCCCAAACGCTGCAACAGATCCTGCGGCAAGTTTTGCGGGCGGCTTGATCGCGAGTCATCGCGCACGCCCAGTCCGGCCAGGTTGGCTTGACGCAGCAACTCGGTGGCGGCTGCATCCATCAGCAGGGGGCGCTGATCGGCAGCATCCATCAGGATATGGCCTGTGGCACCGAACCGCCCGGTTTCCCAGCGGGTGATGAGCGAGGTGGGCTTAAAGGCCCGTGACAGGCTCATGCAGGCACGCTCCAGCATCCTGGCCTGGGCATCGCTAAAGCCGGGGCCAGGCTCCAGAAACAGCGCCGCAATGGCGCGTGTGCGGCCCTCCACCTCGACGCGAAGATCCAGCGTATGTTGGTGGCCGCTCGCGCGCACCAGAAGGTTGTAGCTGTTGGACCGAAAGTACCTTGCCCCCGGGGCCAGGAGCCGACCGACCCGAGGGCCGTCGGTCTTGGCAAGTTCCAGCACATTCGTTTCCCCGGGCCCGTTGAACAGACGCAGGTATTCGTTGAGAAACAGATCCTGCGTGGATGCGGGTGAGTCCTCGTGGTGGAACCCTGCAGGAAGGCCGTCTTCGTCCAGCCAGAAAAGCGCTGCGGCATCGGCCCCGACCAGCGTGCGCAACACCGCGCAGACGTCAGGTGCGACCGGCGCAAGCCCCAGACCCAGGTCGCAGAGCATGTCGAGCTGTTGCCAGAGCCGCTGCTGCGAGGCGACGGTTTTGGGAGTGCTGATGGCCTGCGGGCGCATTGGGGTGGGATCTGTGCAACGGCTAAGCGGGCATTATCGGCAGCCCGAAACCGGTTGGCGCGATCCGGTTGGCAGAAAATCGAAGCTCTTTGTGCGGTTGTGAGCTTGCGCCAAGCTGGCCGCGACCCGCCCGCCGATGCACTACAGTGCACCCCCATGCACGGATTGCACCTCACTGCCGACCTTCATGGCTGCCGATGCGCGCCCCACTGGCTGCTGGACGCGGACGCACTGGGCCGCGCCTGCACCGAGGCGGTGCAGGCATCGGGGCTGCAGGCGGTCGCCCAGCTTGTTCATGCGTTTCCTTCCACGGAGCATGGGCCCGGAGGAGTCACTGCCACGGTGTTGTTGGCGGAATCCCACTTGTGTGTCCACACGTGGCCCGAGCAGCGGGCGGTCACCCTCGACGTCTATGTCTGCAATTTTGGTGCAGACCACTCGGGCAAAGCGCACGCGCTGATGAATGCTTTGCTGGCACTTTTTGACCCTGTTGCCGCCGAGCGCCACGCACTGCTGCGGGGCGCTGTTGTCCAAGAGCGTACGCCATGAACCCTGCGGTACACGCATCTTCCCAAGTCCCCGCATTGCTGCTGGCCGCAGGCCGTGGCGAGCGCATGCGTCCGCTGACCGACACCGCCCCCAAGCCCCTGCTGCAGGTGCAGGGCCAGCCGCTGCTGCAGTGGCACCTGGCGGCGCTGCAGGAGGCGGGTGTGGAGCAGGTGGTGATCAACACCGCATGGCTGGGGGCGCAGATCAGCGACCAATTTTCAAGTGTTTTTGGCCTTCAGCGCTTGATAGGTAAGCGCAGGCAGCTATCAATTTCATACTCACACGAAGGTGTGGACTTTGGCGGCGCACTGGAAACCGCCGGCGGCATCGCCCGCGCGTTGCCCCAGCTCGGCCCCGCGTTCTGGCTGGCCGCGGGCGATGTGTTTGCGCCCGACTTCGTGTTCGACAGCGCAGCGGTGGCGGCCTTCGAGGCCAGCGATCATCTGGCCCACCTGTGGCTGGTGCCCAACCCCACCCACAACCCGCGTGGCGACTTTGGCCTGTCGGCCGACGGCCTGGCGCTGAACCTGCCCGCCGCCGACCCAGCGCCCCGCTACACCTACAGCACCATCGCCCTGCTGCGCGCCGATCTGTTCGCGGCGCCCTGGTGCGACATTCCGCCGGGCAACCCAGGGGGCATCAAAGCCCCGCTGGCGCCGCTGCTTCGCCGTGCGATGGACAATGGTCGCGTCAGCGCGCAGCTCTACACCGGCCGCTGGACCGATGTGGGCACGCCCGAACGGCTGGCCGAACTCAACACCCTTTCCTGCGACGCTTCATGAACACCACCGTGCCTGCTTCCGTCTACGCCCAGCGCCGCGCGCACCTGGCTGCCCAGTTGGGCCCCGGGGGCATCGCCATCGTCCCCACGGCGTTGGAGCGCCCGCGCAACCGGGATAGCGACTTTCTGTTTCGCCACGACAGCTACTTCTATTACCTGACCGGTTTCACCGAGCCCGGCGCCTGCCTGGTGTTGGCCCAGGATGGCCGCAGCACGCTGTTTTGCCAGCCCAAGGACCTGGAGCGCGAAATCTGGGATGGCTACCGCCTCGGCCCGGCCGCTGCGCCCGCCGCATTGGGCGTGGACGCCGCGCATTCGATGGCCGAACTGGACAGCAAGCTGCCGCGCCTGCTCGAAAACACGGGCTGCGTCTGGTACCCGTTCGCCACGCACAGCGGTCTGGCCGCCCGCGTGGAGGGCTGGCTCAATGTGGTGCGGGGGCGCGTGCGCTACGGCGCCATCTGTCCCGCCGAGCAGAACGATTTGTGCACTTTGCTTGATGAGATGCGCCTGTTCAAGGACGCGCACGAGCAGGACATCATGCGCCGCGCCAGCGCCATCAGCGCGCAGGCCCACATCCGCGCCATGCAGCGCTCGGCCCGCATGCTGCGCGCCGGGGAGGATGTGCGCGAATACCACCTCGATGCCGAGCTGCTGCATGCGTTCCGCGACGCGGGCTCGCAGTACCCGGCCTACAGCTCCATCGTGGCGGCGGGCGCGAATGCCTGCGTGCTGCACTACCGGGCCGATACCGCACCGGTGCGTGATGGGGAGCTGGTGCTGATCGACGCGGGTTGCGAGCTGGACAGCTACGCCAGCGACATCACGCGCACCTTCCCCGCCAACGGAAAATTCACAGGCCCACAGCGTGCGCTGTACGACCTGGTGCTGGCCAGCCAGGACGCGGCCGTGGCTGCCACCAAGGCGGGTGCCCGCTTCAACGACCCGCACGACGCCACGGTGGCCGTGCTGGCGCAGGGCATGCTGGACCTGGGCCTGCTCGACAAGAACAAGGTGGGGTCGGCGCAGGACGTGATCGACAAGCGTGCCTACTTCCAGTTCTACATGCACCGCACCAGCCACTGGCTGGGCATGGACGTGCATGACTGCGGCAGCTATGTGGAGCCCGGCGAAGTCGGCCAGGTGAGCGAGCGCAAGGACCCGCTCTCGGGCGAGACCATCACCAACCGCCCCAGCCGTGTGCTGCGCCCGGGCATGGTTCTGACCATCGAGCCCGGCATCTATGTGCGCCCCGCCGATGGCGTGCCTGAGCAGTTCCACAACATCGGCATCCGCATTGAAGACGATGCCATCGTCACGGACACGGGCTGCGAGCTGATCACGCGTGGCGTGCCCGTGAAGGCCGACGAGATCGAAGCGCTGATGCGCGCCTGAGCGTGGGCAAACCCATGGCCTTGGACAACGCTGTGTTGGCGGAATCGGCGGGTGCCCAGGGGCAACCCGCGAAGTGGCGACTGGGCGGTGCGCTGTGGTTGTTGGGCATGCCTGGCGTAGTGGCGGTGGTGTGGGCGCTGCTCCCGCCCTTGAGGGCCAACGAGGCCCTGCTGCCGTTTCCGCTCTGGGCTGTGGTGCTGCTCAGCGGGCTGCAAACGGCCGTGCTGCTGGCGCTGGCCGTGGCAATAGGTGCGTGGTTGGCGCCCCGCGTGGGCCTGCAGACGCCCGCTGTGTCTTCCTGGCTGGCCGGCAGGCCCATCGGCCCCGCGCTGCGTGCCCAGTCCCTGCCCGGCGTGTTGGGCGGTGTGGCGGGTGCTGCGTGGCTGTGGGCGCTGTCCCAGGTGGCGCCCGCCGCGTTGCAACCGTCGGACCCCGCCAGTGCCATGCCGTTGCTGGTCAAGCTGCTGTATGGCGGCATCACCGAAGAATTGTTGGTGCGCTGGGGCGTGATGACCCTGCTGTTGTGGCTGGGCTGGCGGGTGGGGCAGCGCGGGCAGGGCCAGCCGGGCAGGGTGCTTGTGGCTGTGGCGGTGCTGTTCAGTGCCCTGCTGTTTGCACTGGGGCATCTGCCTGCTGCCCAGGCGCTGGCCGGGGTTTTGACCTGGCCCGTCGTGGTGTTCGTGCTGGTGGGCAATACGGCCTTTGGCCTGGTGGCGGGCTGGCTCTATGCGCGCCATGGTCTGGAGGCGGCAATCGTTGCCCATGTACTGGCGCATCTGTTGTCGTACCCGTTGCTCTGATGGGCCCCGGGCCACAGGGCGGATGCAAGGGGTAACTCGCATGTAACCGCTTCGTGTGAGAATTGAAACTCGATTACATCCACCCGACAAACGAGAGAAAGAGACAAACCCATGCCTACCCGCCGCGCCACCAAGATTGTTGCCACCCTGGGCCCCGCCTCCAGCGACCCGGCACTGCTGGAGGCCATGATCCGAGCGGGGGTGAATGTGGTGCGGCTGAACTTCAGCCACGGCAAGGCGCAGGACCATATCGACCGCGCTGCCACCGTGCGTGCCGCCGCGCAGCGCGCAGGCCGCGAAGTGGCCATCATGGCCGACCTGCAGGGCCCGAAGATCCGCGTGGGCAAGTTTGCCGAAGGCAAGGTGCAGCTGGAGTCGGGCGCCAAGTTTGTGCTCGATGCGTCGCGCACCGAGCTGGGTGACATCGAAGGTGTGGGGCTCGACTATAAGGAGCTGCCACGCGACGTGAAGGCGGGCGACCTGCTGCTGCTCAATGACGGGCTGATCGTGCTCACCGTCGATGCGGTGCGGGGCGAAGAGGTGCACACCACGGTCAAGGTGGGCGGCGAGCTGTCCAACAACAAGGGCATCAACAAGAAGGGCGGGGGCCTCACGGCACCGGCCCTCACGGCCAAGGACATGGAAGACATCCGCACGGCGATGAGCTTCCAGGCCGACTATGTGGCGGTGAGCTTTCCCAAGAACGCGACCGACATGGAAATGGCGCGCCAGCTGTGCAATGTGGCCGCGTCCGAGTACCGTCACAAGCCGGGCCTGATCGCCAAGATCGAGCGGGCCGAGGCCATCCCCCACCTGGAAGCCATCCTGCGCGTGAGCGACGGCATCATGGTGGCGCGCGGCGACCTGGCCGTGGAAGTGGGCAATGCGGCCGTGCCTGCGCTGCAAAAGAAGATGATCCGCATGGCGCGCGAGCTGGACAAGGTCGTCATCACCGCCACGCAGATGATGGAAAGCATGATCACCAACCCCGTGCCCACGCGCGCCGAGGTGAGCGACGTGGCCAATGCCGTGCTGGACGGCACCGATGCCGTGATGCTGAGCGCCGAGACGGCCGCAGGCCGCTACCCGCTGGAGACGGTGGAAGAAATGGCCACCATCTGCGCTGCGGCCGAGGCGGCGGAGGACCATCAGTTGGACGCCGACTTCACCGGCCAGACCTTTGGCCGGATCGACCAGTCCATCGCCATGGGCGCGCTGTTCACGGCCCACCACCTGGGTGCCAAGGCCATCGTGGCCATGACCGACAGCGGTGCCACGGCCCTGTGGATGAGCCGACACAGCATCCGCATCCCTATCTACGCACTCACCCCCAAGGTGGCCACGCAGCGCAAGATGGCCATGTACCGCAACGTGCGTCCCCTGCTCATGGACACCAGTGCGGACCGCGACACTGCGCTGGAACAGGCCGAGCGCCATCTCAAGAACCGCAATATCGTGCAAAAGGGCGATGTTTACGCCATCACCTGTGGCGAGCCCATGGGGGCGCCGGGCGGGACCAATATGCTGAAGATCTGCGTGGCGAGCTGAACAGCCAGGCGCTGAGCAATCAGCTGGCGGCCCGGGGTGGGTCGTCGGCCGCTGTGGCGGCTGTGGAGAGGGCGGCCAGGCGTGGGCGCAGGGCCGAAGCGCCCAGGTCGCACAGCCAACCCACCGTCCAGCACAGCCACCCTGTCCACAGGGTGTGGCTCATGAAGTGTGCGCCCCGCGCCTGCTGGGCACCGCCCAGAACCAAGCCTGCCAGCAGTGCGCCTGCCAGCCACCATCGCGCGGCAGCAGGTGCTTTGTAGCGCAGCGCGAAGTAGCCCCCCACAAAAGCAAAGCCCGCTGAGGCATGGCCCGCCGGGAAGCACCGCCCGCCGCCGCCGTCGATCACCCCCAGCGCCCAATGGGAGGCATAGCGCGCCACGCCACCGAACTTCGCCAGGTCCCAGGGGCAGCTGGTAGTGCTCAGGTTCTTGACCACGCTCACCGCCGCAAGTGCCAGCAGGGCACTGAGGGCCATCTGCAGCCGCTCGCCCGCATCCAGGCGCCGCAGCACGCCCCGGGGCCACCACACCCCCAGCGTGAGCAGTAGCACCAGCAGCCACCCCAGTCGGCGGCCGCCTTCATGGAGCACCTGCACGAAGAACCATTGTTCCCGCAGCGGGAACCCCGTGGCAGAGCCAAACGCCTGGGCCAGGGGGATGTCCTGCCCCCCGGCGTCCCAGGCCACCACGGCGGCCAGGATACCCAGCGTCCAAAGGAGCAAAGTACGGTGGCGGGCGGCAAAACGACGGGGCTGGGAGGGCGGGGACAACATCCCACGGACCATAGGGTGCCCCACTTAACACTGTCTTAATGACCCTCCGCAGGGTGCATCGCGCGGCGACAATGGCTGCATGCGAATACTCGTGGTCGAAGACGATGCCGGCATTGCCGCAGGCCTGCGTACCAACCTCCAGCAGCGTGGCTATGCGGTGGATGTGTGCGATGGCGTAGCCAGTGCCTGGGGTGCGCTGCGCGTGGAGCGTTTTGATGCCGTGTTGCTGGACCTGGGGCTGGCCGATGGCGATGGCGGCGAGCTGCTCAGGCGGTTGCGCCTGAGCCCGGCGCCTGGGGCCGGGGCTCCGCAGATGTTGCCCGATCCCTCCACTCCCGTGCTGATCGTCACCGCCCGTGACCAGGTGCATCAACGCATTGCGGGGCTGGACCAGGGGGCGGATGACTACCTGGCCAAGCCCTTCGACATCGATGAACTGGATGCACGCTTGCGCGCCCTGTTGCGCCGGGCCGCCGGCCGGGCGTCTCCCACCCTCCGCTACACAGACATCGAGATGGACCCTGCGGCGCGAACCGTCCACCAGGGCGGCAAGCTGGTAGAGATGTCGCCCCGAGAGTTTTCGGTGCTGCTGGTGCTGCTGGAGGCCCGGGGGCGTGTGCTCTCGCGCCAGCAGATCGAAGAGCGCCTGTACAGCTGGGATGCCGCCATTGAGAGCAACGCGGTGGAGGTCCATATCCACCACCTGCGCCGCAAACTGGGCAGTGCGTGCATCCAGACCATGCGGGGCGTGGGCTATTTCATGCCCCAGGAGCCCTCGGCATGAGCGCCTCTGCAGCGACTCCTGTCGCGCGCGCCCGCCGGCCGTCGCTGACGCGCCAGCTGCTGTTGTGGTGCCTCGGGGCGCTGGCACTGGTGTGGGGAAGTTTCGTGTTCATTGGCTACCAGACAGGGGTGCACGAGGCGGATGAATTGACCGACGGGCACCTGGCCAGTGTGGCTGCCCTGCTGCTGAACTTGCGCGCGACCGAGGCCACCGAAGGGCCGCAGGTCACGCAGCGCGCGGCCACACCCTGGCTCAAGTCGCACGACTACCAGCAGTCCCTCAGCGTGGTCCAGTGGGACGCGCAGGGTCGCATGCTCCATCACAGCGGTACGGCGCCGGCACCTGCCTTCGGTGATGTCGAGGGATTCGCCAACATGGCGCTGGGGCCGGACGAGGCGGTATGGCGCAGCTTTTCGCAGTGGGATGCCGCGCGGGCGCGCAAGATCATGGTGCTGCTGGAGTTGCGCGAGCGCGACGAGCTTGCCCAGGACATTGCCGAGCAGATGATCGAGCCTGGCCTCTGGTTGCTTCCCGTCGTGTCGCTCGCCCTGGGCCTGGCCCTGTGGCGGGGCTTGCGGCCGCTGTATGCCTTGTCGGCAGACGTCGCGGCACTCGACCCTGCCAGCGCGCCACGCCTGGCCTCGCGCCATGCCTGGAGCGAGTTCGAGTCGGTGGTCGCGTCCATCAACACCCTGCTGGACCGTCAGCAGGCCGCGCTGGTGCGCGAACGCAGGTTGGCCAACGAAGTCGCGCACGAATTGCGCACGCCCCTGTCATCCATTGCCCTGCAGGCCAGTGCCTTGGGCGGAGAGCTGGATTCCGCCGCACGGGCGCAGGCCATTGCCCGCATTGGCCAGGACGCCTTGCGGGCTGGCCATGTGCTCAACCAGCTGCTGGCCCTGGCGCGCGCCAGCCGGGCGGAACTGCACGAGGCCAAGGCACCGGTGGACCTGTGTGCCGTGGCCCGCCAAGTGTGTGTTGACTATGCGCAGGCTGCCTGGCAGCGGGGGGATGACATCGCCCTGTCGGCGCCACCGGAGCTTTGGGTGTCTGGGCACGTGTTGCTGCTGGACATCGCGGCGCGCAATTTGGTGGAAAACGCGCTCAAGCACACGCCGGAGGGCACGCACATCGCGGTGCAGGTGGGGGCTACTGAGGGAGCGGGTGTTTGGCTGCAGGTGTGTGATGACGGTGCCAGGCGCCATGGCGACCTGCCCGCCACTGCGGGTGCGAGAAGTCCCACTGACAGCCTGCACCTGGGCCACGAAATCCTGCGGCGGGTGGCAGACATCCATGGCGGTAATTTCGGTCCAGCACCTGCCGCCCAGCCCTTTACCACCTGTTTTCGGTTGGATTTGCCCCCTTCGGCGGTCACGCCCCCCGGTTAAAATCGCGAGTTACCAAGCGGTTACCACCGCAATGACCGGCTTACAGCGCCTTCTCCAACCCTCAACGGACCCTACGACCATGCCCCTCGTTTCGATGCGCGAACTGCTCGACCATGCCGCAGCCAACAGCTATGGCATCCCTGCCTTCAACGTCAACAACCTGGAGCAGGTCCAGGCCGTGATGGCCGCTGCCGACGAATTGGGGGCCCCGGTCATCCTGCAGGCCAGCGCCGGAGCACGCAAGTACGCTGGCGAGCCTTTCATCAAGCACCTGATCCAGGCCGCCGTCGAAGCCTTCCCGCACATCCCGCTGGTGATGCACCAGGACCACGGAACCTCGCCCAAGATTTGTCAGGGCGCCATCGACCTGGGCTTTGGCTCGGTGATGATGGATGGCTCGCTGATGGAAGACGGCAAGACGCCCTCGTCGTTCGACTACAACGTCGAAGTGACCCGCAAGGTGGTCGACATGGCACACAAGGTGGGGGTTACCGTTGAAGGCGAACTTGGCTGCCTGGGGAACCTCGAAACCGGTGAAGCCGGCGAGGAAGACGGTATTGGCGCCGATGTGAAGCTCGACCACAGCCAGATGCTGACCGACCCCGAAGAGGCCGCCGTGTTCGTGAAGGCCACGCAACTGGACGCCCTGGCGATTGCCATTGGCACCAGCCACGGCGCCTACAAGTTCAGCCGCAAGCCCACGGGCGACATCCTGGCCATCAGCCGCGTCAAGGAAATCCACCAGCGCATTCCCAACACCCACCTGGTGATGCATGGTTCGTCGTCGGTGCCTGCCGAGCTGCTGGCCATCATCAACCAGTACGGCGGCAAGATGAAGGAAACCTACGGCGTGCCGGTCGAGGAGATCCAGGAAGCCATCAAGCACGGCGTGCGCAAGATCAACATCGACACCGACATCCGCCTGGCCATGACCGGCGCGGTGCGCAAGTTCCTGTTTGAAAACCCCGACAAGTTCGACGCGCGCGAGTGGCTCAAGCCCGCCCGCGAGGCGGCCAAGCAGGTCTGCAAGCAGCGTTACCTGGAATTCGGCTGCGAAGGCCAGGGCAGCAAGATCAAAGGGCTGAGCCTTCAGGCTGTGGCGGCCCAGTACGCGGCGGGTACGCTGGCCCAAGTGGTGAACTGACCGTTGGCACAAGGCCCTGCAGGGCCGCCCGATCGGCCTGGCTGCGTTGCGCAGCCAGGCTTTTTTTTGCCCCGATACGAGAGGGACTGGGGAGTTCCCTCTACATCAGACAAAGGCGACAGCGGCAAGATTTTCTTCATGTAAGCTCGCGGTCAGCTTGCCCACCGGCAGCGCCGTAAGAAGTGTCCGATACCAGGGCGCTTTCAACACATTTCTCACCAGTTACACCGAGCTGGTTGTTGCATGGCAGAAGCCGTCGATGGACGGACTCGGGTGCCGTGGGATGATTGAAGGCGAATTCGTATGAACCTTTCTCTATGACTCTGACTATTTCGAAGTTTCGGCGCTTGTTGCCTGTATTTGCCGTGGCGGTGTTGACGGTGGCGTGCGCGCCCCTGACCGTTCCCCCAAAGGCCGAATATCCAGTCGGGCGCGCCCGTCTGGTGTTGCCGCCAGGGGCGTGGCAAGACCTGGGTACTTCTGATGAGGCCACATCAGGCCCCGGAGGCCGTACCTCGCTGCAAACCCGTGACGTGGGGCTGCGTGGTGCGAAAGGTGAATGGCTGGCTGCGCTGCGTGTGCAGACCAACCGCACCGGCGATCTGCGCGGGTCTCCGCAAGGGGTGGGGTACTGCCCGCCGCAACAGGACGTCGTGGTCAAAGATCCCGCGGATGGCAGCCCCGTGCGCGCCGATTGCCTGCGCTTCAAGCTTTGGGCGAGCAGCCCCAAGTGGCTTGAAAAGAACCGACCCGATCTGGGCCAATGGATGGCCAGCCGCCAGATCGCGCTGAGCACCCCCTATGCGCATGTGAGCTACCGCTACGTCACCGAAGCGGGTGTCTGGGTGGTGGTGGATGCCCTGGTGGACCAGCGGCTGATCAGCGTCCGGCCGCGCAACAACGAAGAGTTCCTGGTCGCAGGCCTGCCCTTCCAGCAATGGGCCCATGACCTGGCCCAGGCTGTGCGCCTGAGCGCCGGCATGGTGGACGGCCACCTGGCCATTCCGCCTTTCCCGTTTGCCGAAGCCGCATCCCGGAAATGAGCGGCGCAAACAGATAACAAAACAACAAAACTACAAGACAACACAAGAGAGGGAGATTCACCATGGGCGTGATCCTGCAAATCCTGGGACTCATCATCACTTTCACGATGGCGATGGAAGCCCTGCGCCGTTTTGGCATTGACGTGGGCTGGCTCAATCCGCTGGCCTTTTTCCGCCGCCGTGCCTGGTCCAGGAAGGTCACAACGCCGCCGCTGTACACGCTGGAGCACCCTGTGGATGTGGTGGCTGTGATGGCATTGGCCATGGTGCAGGCGACTGGCGCCGTGACCGTGGAGCAGAAAGAGGGCGTTCTGGCCCTGCTTCGCCAACATCTGGGTCTGGGCGATTCCGATGCGAACAACCTCTGGGTTGCCAGTTCCCACATGCTGCGCAACCGCCCGTTGGCACCCAGCGAAGTGCCTGCTGTGCTGGAGCGCAGCTTAGAAAAATTCACCGATTACCACGTGCTGACCCTGCGTTCCGTGATGCAGGGCGCAGCGCAGATCGTGCCCCCAGCCAGCGCAGAACAGCAGCAGCTCCTGGATGCCGTGGACGCCTGCTTTGTCAAGAAGCAGGCCGCCGCACGCCCCTGGGCGGGCTGACGCAGCGGCAGACACGCCGGCCCCAACGATTCCACAACTTCGAGGAGACCTCCCATGCAGACCAGCCCCGTCCCGCAGCCGCAGCGTATTGGCGTGCCCAGGGAAATCTTCCCCGGCGAAAAGCGTGTGGCCACCGTGCCCGATGTGGTGGAGAAGCTGATCAAGCTGGGTTTTGCGGTCACTGTGGAGTCGGGGGCTGGGGATGCCGCCAACTTCAGCGATGACGCCTACCGCGCCGCCGGGGCCCAGATCGTGGGCGGCGCTGCCGCCCTGTGGGCAGCATCAGACATCGTCTTCAAGGTGCGCCCGCCCAGCAGCGACGAAGTGGTGCTGATGCGTGAGGGCACGACGCTCATTGATTTCATCTGGCCTGCCCAGAACCCCGAGCTGATGCAGCAGCTCGCGGACCGCAAGGCCACGGTGCTGGCCATCGACTGCCTGCCGCGCACGCTCTCGCGCGCCCAGAAGATGGACGCGCTGACCTCCACGGCTGGCGTCTCCGGCTACCGCGCCGTCATCGAGGCGGCCAATGCCTTCGGCCGCTTTTTCAACGGCCAGATCACCGCCGCGGGCAAGGTGCCGCCGGCCAAGGTGTTCATCGCAGGCGCGGGCGTGGCGGGGCTTGCCGCCATCGGCACGGCTGCCAACCTGGGCGCCATCGTGCGCGCCAACGACACGCGTGCCGAAGTGGCTGACCAGGTCAAGTCGCTGGGCGGTGAGTTCGTCAAGGTGGATTACGAGGAAGAAGGCTCGGGCGGCGGCGGCTACGCCAAGGTCATGAGCGAGGGTTTCCAGGCCGCGCAGCGCAAGATGTACGCGGAGCAAGCCAAGGATGCCGACATCATCATCACCACCGCGCTGATTCCGGGCAAACCCGCGCCCAAGCTCATCACGGCCGAGATGGTGCAGAGCATGAAGCCCGGCAGCGTGATCGTGGACATGGCCGCCGAGCAGGGTGGCAACTGCGAGCTGACCGTGCCTGGCCAGGCTGTGGTGCGCCACGGCGTGACCATCGTCGGCTACACCGACCTGGCTTCGCGCCTGGCCAAGCAGTCGTCCACGCTGTATGCCACCAACCTGCTGCGCCTGACTGAAGAGCTGTGCAAGGCCAAGGACGGCGTGGCCGTGGTCAACATGGAGGACGACGCGATCCGCGGCCTCACCGTGGTCAAGGATGGCGCGATCACCTGGCCTGCCCCACCGCTCAAGCAGGCCCCTGTGCCGGCACCCAAGGCCGCGGCAGCTCCTGTGGCTGCCAAAAAATCCAGCCATGGTCCGGGCGCACCGATGTCTGCCAAGACGCTGACCATCGTTTTTGCCGTGCTGGCCGTGCTGTTCTGGGCCATCGGTGCCTATGCGCCCGTGGCCTTCCTGGGCCACTTCACGGTGTTCGTGCTGGCTTGCTTCATCGGCTACATGGTGGTGTGGAATGTCACGCCCGCGCTGCACACGCCGTTGATGAGCGTGACCAACGCGATCTCCAGCATCATCGCCATCGGTGCGCTGGTGCAGATTGCACCGCCCGATGCGGGCATCAACGGGCGCCCGGATGGGCTCATCCTCTGGCTGGCCTTTGCCGCGCTGGTGCTCACGGCTGTCAACATGTTCGGTGGCTTCGCCGTCACGCGCCGCATGCTGGCCATGTTCCGCAAGTAACTCCATCACAACAAGAACACAAGGAGCACAGAACATGTCCCAAAGTCTCGCCACCGTTGCCTACCTGGGTGCGGCCATTTTGTTCATCCTGAGCCTGGGCGGGCTCTCCAACCCCGAAACCTCGCGCCGGGGCAACCTGTTCGGCATGGTCGGCATGGCGCTGGCCGTGCTGGCCACGGTGTTCGGCCCCCGTGTCAGTCCTGCGGGCGTGGCCTGGATCGTCGGCGCACTGGTCATCGGCGGTGGCATTGGCCTGTATGCGGCCAAGGTCGTCAAGATGACCCAGATGCCCGAGCTGGTCGCCCTCATGCACAGCCTGGTGGGCCTTGCGGCCTGCCTGGTGGGTTTTGCGAGTTACGTCGATACCTCGATCCAGCTGCAGGGCGCCGAGAAGATCATCCATGAGGTGGAGATCTATGTCGGCATCCTGATCGGCGCGGTCACGTTCAGCGGATCGCTGATCGCCTTCGGCAAGCTCAACGGCAAGATCGGTGGCAAGCCGCTGTTGCTGCCTGGCCGCCACTGGATGAATCTGGCTGCGCTGCTGATCGTGATCTGGTTTGGCCGCGAGTTCCTGCGCGCCGAGACCATTGAACAAGGCATGGTGCCGCTGATGGTGATGACGGCGATCGCGCTGCTGTTCGGCATCCACATGGTGATGGCCATTGGTGGCGCGGACATGCCAGTGGTGGTGTCCATGCTCAACAGCTACTCGGGCTGGGCGGCGGCGGCCACGGGTTTCATGCTGTCCAACGACCTGCTCATCGTCACGGGCGCGCTGGTGGGCTCTTCGGGTGCCATCCTGTCGTACATCATGTGCAACGCGATGAACCGCAACTTCATCAGCGTGATCGCGGGCGGCTTCGGGTCGGGCGCTGGCACACCTGCCAAAAAGGGCGAGGCAACCGAGCCGCAAGGCGAGGCCGTGCCCGTCAGCTCCGCCGAGACGGCCGAGCTGCTGCGCGATGCCAAAAGCGTCATCATCGTGCCCGGCTACGGCATGGCCGTGGCCCAGGCCCAGCACACGGTGTACGAGATCACCAAGACCCTGCGCGAGAAGGGCGTGGATGTGCGCTTTGCCATCCACCCGGTGGCGGGTCGCATGCCCGGCCACATGAACGTGCTGCTGGCCGAGGCCAAGGTGCCCTACGACATCGTGATGGAGATGGACGAGATCAACGAGGACTTCCCCAATGCTGACGTGGCCATGGTCATCGGCGCCAACGACATCGTGAATCCCAGCGCTCTGGATGATCCGACCAGCCCCATCGCAGGCATGCCCGTGCTCGAAGTGTGGAAGGCCAAGACCTCGATCGTGATGAAGCGCTCCATGGCGTCGGGCTATGCGGGGGTGGACAACCCCCTGTTCTACAAGGACAACAACCGCATGCTGTTTGGCGACGCCAAGAAAATGCTCGACGAAGTTCTTTCCGCGCTCAAGGGGTGACGGGCATAATTTCACCGCGAAAAAGCACGATCGTGCTGGAAATCCCAGGGCGGTCTTCACGGCATCAATAAAACTTATCAGGAGACAAAAAATGACGAATCGCCCCTGGCTGGCTGCCTATCCGCAAGGCGTCCCTGCAGACATCGACACCACGCAATACCCATCGCTCGTGGCCCTCATGGACGAGGCGTTTACCAAGTACGCGGGCCGCGTGGCCTACAGCTTCATGGGCAAGGAAGTGACCTATGCCCAGACAGACTCGCTCTCCAGCGCGTTTGCGGCCTATCTGCAGGGCCTGGGCCTGGTCAAGGGCGACCGCGTGGCCATCATGATGCCCAACGTGCCGCAGTACCCCGTGACGGTGGCGGCCATCCTGCGTGCGGGCTTCGTGGTGGTCAACGTGAACCCGCTGTACACCCCGCGCGAGCTGGAGCACCAGCTCAAGGATTCGGGCGCCAAGGCCATCGTCATCATCGAAAACTTCGCCACCACGCTGCAAAGCTGCATTGCAAACACGCCCGTCAAGCACGTGGTGCTGTGCGCCATGGGCGACCAGCTGGGCCTGCTCAAGGGAGCATTGGTCAACTACGTGGTGCGCAACGTCAAGAAGATGGTGCCCACCTACAACCTGCCGGGCGCCGTGCGTTTCAATGACGCGGTGGCCCAGGGCACGCGCGGCACCCTCAAGAAGCCCGACATCCGGCCTGACGACATTGCACTGCTGCAATACACCGGCGGCACCACGGGCGTGAGCAAGGGTGCGGTGCTGCTGCACCGCAATGTGATCGCCAACGTGCTGCAGTCCGAGGCGTGGAACGACCCCGTGATGAAGAAGGTGCCTGCGGGCGAGCAGCCCACCAGCATCTGCGCGCTGCCGCTGTACCACATCTTCGCGTTCACCGTGAACATGATGCTGAGCATGCGCACCGGCGGCAAGACCATCCTGATCCCCAACCCGCGTGACCTGCCTGCCGTGCTCAAGGAGCTGTCCAAGCACACCTTCCACAGCTTCCCGGCCGTGAACACGCTGTTCAACGGCCTGGCCAACCACCCCGACTTCAACACCGTCAACTGGAAGAACCTCAAGGTCTCGGTGGGCGGCGGCATGGCCGTGCAGGGCGCCGTGGCCAAGCTCTGGCTGGAGAAGACCGGTTGCCCCATCTGCGAGGGCTATGGCCTGTCGGAGACCAGCCCCTCGGTCAGCTGCAACCCCGTGACCGCCAAGGAGTTCACGGGCACCATTGGCGTGCCGCTCCCCGGCACCCTGATGAAGCTGATCGACGACGACGGCCGCGACGTGACCGCCCTCGGCCAGCCCGGTGAAATCGCGATCAAGGGCCCGCAGGTGATGGCGGGCTACTGGCAGCGCCCCGATGAAACCGCCAAGGTCATGACCGACGACGGCTTCTTCAAGTCTGGCGACATCGGCGTCATGGATGAGCGCGGCTTCTTCAAGATCGTGGACCGCAAGAAGGACATGGTGCTGGTCAGCGGCTTCAATGTCTATCCCAACGAGGTCGAAGAAGTCGTAGCCAACTGCCCCGGCGTGCTCGAATGCGCCGTGGTGGGCGTCCCGGACGAGAAGACCGGTGAAGCCGTCAAGCTCGTGATCGTCAAGAAAGACCCCGCGCTTACCGAAGCGCAGGTCAAGGAGTTCTGCCGCGCAGAACTCACGGGCTACAAGCAGCCCAAGGTCATCGAGTTCCGCACCGAGTTGCCCAAGACCCCCGTGGGCAAGATTCTGCGCCGCGAGCTGCGCGATAAGAAGTGAGCATCCCCCCGAGCGGCTTCGCCGCTCCCCCCTTCTCTCGCCGCGCTGCGCGCAGCGGGAAGGGGGGGCGACGCCAGCGCACGCAAGCGAAGCACTGCCCAAGCGGCTTGGCGGCCCTTGCGCGGCGTCCGCTGGTCTGGAGTGCGCCAGTTTTAACCCTTAGTTGCCCATGACCACCGCCATCCTCAGCGCCTTGCCCGAAGAGCAAAGCTCGCTGGTCCAGCACCTGTCGCACCCCCAGCGCCTGATGCATGCGGGCCGCGCCTTTTGGCTGGGCGAGCTGCACGGCCGCGCGGTGGTGCTGGCGCTGTCGGGCATCGGCAAGGTGGCGGCTGCCACCACGGCCACGGCGCTCATCGAGCGTTTCGGCGTGGCGCGCATCGTCTTCACCGGGGTGGCGGGCGGCGTGGGCGATGGCGTGAACGTGGGCGACGTGGTGGTGGCGCAGGACTACCTCCAGCACGACATGGACGCCTCGCCCCTGTTCCCGCGCTGGGAAGTGCCCGGCTACGCGCGCAGCCGCCTGGCCTGTGACGGCGTGCTGTCTGCTCTGCTTTTGGAAGCTGCTTACGCTTGTGTATCAAGCGCCAGCGGCCAATTTGGCTTGAGAACTGGTGCAGCAGATGTGTTGGAAGGCGTCTTGCACCGCACCCACCACGGCCTGGTGGCCAGCGGGGACCGATTTGTCTCTGCCGCCGATGAGTCCCACCGCCTGCGCAACACCTTGCGCGACGCCGGCCACGACGTGCTGGCCGTTGAAATGGAAGGCGCCGCCGTGGCCCAGGTGTGCTATGACTACAGCATCCCCTTCGCCGCCGTGCGCACCATCTCCGACCGCGCCGATGACACCGCCCACGTGGACTTTCCCCTCTTCGTGCAGACCGTGGCCAGCCGCTACGCTGAGCACATCATGCTGGCGTTTCTTCAAAAACTATAAAATTGATAGCTACTCGCGCTTGTTGAATAAGCGCTAGGGGCTATTTTTGTTGGATATTTTCATGCGTGGCCGTAGATCATCGGTCGCCGCGCCGTGAAACTGGCGCTCCTCCATGCCAGCGCCACCGTGGATCCGGCTTTGCCGGTCCACCGGTGGCGTCCCCCCTCGGGGGGGAAGGCGCGCAGCGCCACAGGGGGGCTACTTCAACCAGCCGCGCTTGCGGAAGTACCACATGGGCCCCACCGCGCTGGCGATCATCAGCAGGATGCCGTAGGCATACCCGTAGCTCCACTCCAGCTCGGGCATGAACTTGAAGTTCATGCCGTACACGCTGGCGATCAGCGTGGGGGGCAGCAGCGCCACGCTGGCCACCGAGAAGATCTTGATGATCTTGTTCTGGTTGATGTTGATGAAACCGACCGTGGCGTCCATCAGGAAGTTGATCTTGTCGAACAAAAACGCCGTGTGGTTGTCCAGCGATTCGATGTCGCGCAGGATCTGGCGGGCTTCCTCGAACTGCTCGGAGTTGAGCATCTTGCTGCGCATCATGAAGCTCACCGCGCGGCGGGTGTCCATCACGTTGCGGCGAATGCGTCCGTTCAAGTCTTCCTGGCGGGCAATGGCGCCCAGCACCTCGCCAGCAAGGGCATCGGTCACGTCGCCGGCCAGCACCTGCTTGCTCACCTTTTCCAGCTCGTCGTAGATGTTCTCGAGCGTGTCGGCCGAATACTCGGCGTCGGCGTCGAACAGCTTGAGTAGCACTTCCTTGGCGTCTTCGATGAGGCCTGGTGCGCGGCGTGCGCGCATGCGCAGCAGGCGGAACACCGGCACGTCTTCGTCGTGGATGGAGAACAGCACGCCCCGGCTCTTGAGGTTGGCGTTGTGCTGGTTCAGGATGAAAGCCACCCGCACCGAGCGCGGGTCTTCATCGTCGTCGATCAAAAAGTCGCTGCGAATGTGCAGCTCGCCGTTGTCTTCTTCGTAGAAGCGGGCGGATTCCTCGATGTCTTCGTCCATCGCATCCTCGGGGATGGACAGGCCGTAGTGCTGCTTGATCCAGCGTTTTTCTTCGAGGGTTGGGGCTTCCAGGTCCACCCAGATTGGCTGGAAGCGGGTCAGCTCTTCCAGGGATTCGATTTCTTCCTGGAACAGCCGGCCATTGGCGAGCGTGAAGATGTTGAGCATGGGCTCACTCCCTTGTTGTGTGGCATCTGCGGTGTGGGGGATCGGGTGCTTTCAACCCCACAGCAGGCAGGCCGGGGAGCTGAAAGCTACCAACTCGGGTAGGTTTCCAAGGAGCTTTCTCCGTAAAAAATGGACAGGCGGCGGATTATGGCACTGCAGCTGCAACGGGCCCTAAGAGGCCGTCGGACTTGGAAATCGCCGACTGCAAATCGACCGCAGCGGTCCAATTTTCGCTGATCGGCGCTCCAAGTCCGACGGCCTCCAGGCAAAAGCCCGCGCCCGCGGTGGTCAGCGGGATGTGGCCTGGCGCACGATGGCCAGGGCCCGGCACAGATCGGCCCAGGCAGCTGCCTTGACGTCTTGCGAGCGCAAAAGAAACGCCGGGTCGTAGGTCACCACGGCCGGGCAACCCGCCAGCTGGTGCGGGCCTGCGCGCAGGCGGCCCAGCGGCTCGGTGCGGCCCAGCGCCGCCCGCGCTGCCACATGGCCCAGCACCAGGACCAGGGTGGGTTGCAGCGCCGCCACGGCGTCGGCCAGCGCTGCTGGGATGTTGTGGTCACCACCGGGTTCCGCGCCGGAGGCCGTGCGCTCCAGTGCCGCCAGGAACACGCGCGGGTGCTTGTGCAGCTGCATGGCGCGCAGCATGTTCTCCAGCAATCGGCCCGCATCGCCACCCAGCGGCTCGCCCGGTGTAAGGCTTTCGGTCACGATCAGCCAGCCCGCACCCAGCCCGGTCGGGGTCTGCGCCGGGTCGGCGGTGGGGTACAGCGCCTGGGGCGCATGCAGCCGCAAGGTTGGGGTGGCCAGGGCTGCGCCTGTGCTCTCTGCTGCAGGTGCGGACACTCGCGGGGGTGTTGGCTGGGGCGCGCGTGCAGCCGGTAGGCTTGCCGCGGCGGGTGGCGGGGTGGGGGTGGACGCCACGCGGGTTGCAGGGGCGGGGGCGGCCATGGCGGGGGCGGGCGCCGGGGCTGCCGTGCGGGCTGCTGGTGCCTCCTGTGGCCCCCACACGGTGACCCCCATTTCTTGCAGCATGGCGCGCTGCCGCGCATCGAGGTGAAGACTCATGGGAAAAGGGGCCCGTTGAAGGTGTTGCTCACAATGCCAGGCTCATGACCACGGCATCTTCGCGCTGGCCCAGCTCGGCGGGGTAGTAGCGCCTGCGTTCGCCCACGCGGCGAAACCCGTGGGTCTGGTAGATGTGCTGGGCGCGCAGGTTGCTCATGCGCACTTCCAGCCACAGCCATTGGGCGCCGCGCCCGCGCGACCACAGGGCCAATGCGTCCAGCAACACCCGCGCCCAGCCTTGGCGCTGGAATTCGGGGGTGACGGTGATGTTGAGCAGGTGTACTTCATCCACCCCCAGCATGGCCACAAAGTAGCCCAGCAGGTGCTCTCCCGCCATCAGCACCTGCGCCTGGTAGCCCGAGGCCATGGCATCGGTGAAGTTGCCGCGTGTCCAGGGGTGCGAATAGGCGCGTTGCTCCACCGCCAGCACGGCATCCAGCCGCGAGAGCGCGAGGGCTTCAAAGCGCGCCTCTGGCGCGCCGGCAGACGGGGTGGGCAAGGCGCTCATGGTGGGGTCTGGCAGGGATGATTCACTGGGGCGCGTCCACCGCGCGTTCTTGCTGGGCGGCGCGCAGCGCAGCCCGCTCGGCGGTGGTTTTCGCCACTTTATCGCGGATGTAGCGCGGCAGCGCATCGCTGGCGGGCACGCCTTCGCCCGCCGCCAGCAGGGCCGGGGCCAGGCGCAGCAGAGCGCTGGCCGTGGGCAGTGTGGCCACATGGGCGGCTGTGGGCGCCAGTCGTTCGCCGTAAGGTGCGCGCGCGTTGCCCGCCACCGTCCATCCTGCGGGCACGAGCACGGATTCCGGCGCCCCCAAGCCAAAGTCGGCATCGGTGTGCCAGCGGCCTTGGGCGCCGATCCACTCGCAGCGCGCGTGGTAGACCTCGTCCATGCGCGCGTCCAGCACCGCCACCACTTGCGTGCAGCCGTGCGCCTGGCGCGCTTCCTCGGCCACGGCCAGCAGGGTGTCCACGGGCAGCACCGGTATGCCGTGGCCCGCGCGCGCGCCAAACGCCAGCCCCTGGGCCACGGCGCAGGCGGTGCGCAAGCCGGTGAAGGAGCCCGGGCCACGGCCAAACACAATGACCTCCAGCGTGTCGAACGACAGGCTGGCCTGCGCCATCAGGCTGCGCACTGTCGGAATCAGTGTGGCCGAAGCCTGCGCGCCCCCGGGGCCCGTGTGCTGCCACACGGCATCACCGTGCTGGACGGCGATGGAAAGGGTGTCGGTGCTGGTGTCGAAAGCGAGCAGATTCATGGGGCCAGAGGGTTTGCGCGGCAAAAGGGGTCAGGGGGCGGTGCGGCCAGAGGCGGGCGTGGGCGGGACGACCACGCCCGCCTGACTTTTGCGCAGCACGCCCAGCAGGATACCGGCAGTCACCAGCAGCAGGCCGGCGACGAGGTTCCAGTACATTGGCTCGTCCAGAAAAATCACTGCACCGATGGCCGAGAGGCCAGGCACCAGGGCCGTGATCATGGTGGAGCGCACAGGGCCATAGTGCTGGATCATGCGGGTGAAGCCAATGCCCGAGATCACCACCGACCCGCCACCCTGGAACACCATGTGAAAGACGATCTCGCTCCACGGCGCAATGGCCAGGTGGCTGGTCACAGCACCCAGCGCTATCAGCAGCGCGTAGCTGGGCACGTAGACCAGGCAGGCGAAGGCGGTGATGGCGATGGTGGCCTGCACGGCGTCCACGGCGTGGCGCCGGGCCAGCACACTGTAGGTGGCCCAGCACGAGGCGGCCAGCATGAACAGCACGTCGCCCTTCCATACATCACCGCCCGAAAATGCCGCCAGCAGGCTGCGCCCGCCCACCAGCAGGTCGCCTGCCACGATCAGCGCCAGGCCGGCCGCGCGCAGCGGGGTGATGTGGTCGCGCAGCAGCACGGCAGCCAGCAGCGCCGTCCACAGCGGCAGGCTGCCCGGCATCAGCACCGCCGCATGGGTGGCCGGTGCATGGAAGAATCCCGCGTAGGCCAGCATGGCGTAAAGCAGCCCGCCGAAGGTGCCCAGCAGGGCCGTGGTGCGCAGCGGCAGGGGCGAAATGCCCGCCAGGCTGGAGGGCGGGGCGGCCGAGCCCAGCGCTGCGGTGCGCCGCCGCACCAGCCACCAGCCCCAGGGCAGCAAGACCAGGCTGGCGCCGGTGATGCGCAGCAGGGCAATGTCGAACGGTGTGAGCGTGCGCTGGGCCGAGGCGCGGGCAATGACGATGAAACCCGTCCAGATGGTGACCGTCACGACCGCCGCCAGCAGGCCGATGGCACGAGGAGAAAAACGCATCAGGGGATTATCGGTGCGTGGGCGTGGCAGCGCTGGCATCCGGGTTCCTGGTCTCGCGCGGCCTGCGGGCGGCGCGCTGCCGGGCGATAGACTCGCGCCATGTTCTTGTTTCCTGATTCTTGGCGCCACTTCGCGCTGCGTGGTGCCCTGGGCGGTGTGGCGGTGTGGTTCGTTCTGGCGGGGGCTGCTGGCACGGCCCAGGCCCAGGCGGCGGCTCCCGCCCTGCTGCCACCGGAGGTCGAAGCCGCCCTGGGTCGCGCCAAGTTGCCGCGCGAGGCCCTGTCGGTGATGGTGGTGGATGCCCAGGGGGGCAAATCATCGCCTGCACGCTTGGCGCACCGTGCCCAGATGCCGGTGAATCCGGCGTCGGTGATGAAGCTGGTGACCACTTATGCAGCGCTGGAGCAACTGGGCCCCGCCTATGTGTGGAACACCCCGGTCTACGTGCAGGGCTCGGTGCAGGACGGCAGTCTGCGTGGCAATGTCTACATCCAGGGTCAGGGAGATCCCAAGCTGGTCATGGAACGCCTGTGGCTGCTGATGCGGCGCCTGCAGGGCCAGGGCATCCAGGTCATCGTCGGCGACATCGTGCTCGACCGCACGGCCTTTGACGTGCCCGACCACGACCCGGCACGTTTTGATGGCGAGCCACTGCGCCCCTACAACGCCGCGCCCGATGCGCTGCTGCTCAACTACAAATCGTCGGTGATGACCTTTGTGCCGGATTCCGCCGCAGGCCTGGCGCGCATCCAATACGACCCACCCCTGGCGGGTGTGGTGCGCCAGGCCACCGTCGCGCTGGCCGCGCCGGGCACCGAGTGTGGCGACTGGCGTGGCGCCTTGCGGGCGGAGCTGGCCGACCCCGCCAAGGTGAGCTTCCAGGGGGTGTACCCGGCCACCTGCGGCGAGCGCGTGTGGCCCGTGGCGGCGGTGGACCCACGCGGCTTTGCGGGGCGTGCAGTGGAAGGCATGTGGCGCGAGCTGGGGGGCAAGCTCACGGGCAGCGTGCGCGAGGGCAAGGTGCCGCCCGGCTTGAAACCCGCCTTCGTGGCCACCTCACCCGCGCTGTCCGAAGTGGTGCGGGACGTGAACAAGTACAGCAACAACGTGATGGCGCAGCAGGTGTTCCTGACGCTGGCACTGCAGAAGAACGGTGTGGCCACCTTCGACGGTGCCCGCGAGGCCTTGCGCCAGTGGTGGCTGTCGCGCATCGGTGATGCCGAACTGCCCCTGGCCGACAACGGTGCAGGCCTGAGCCGCGATGCCCGCCTGACGGCGCAGGCGCTGGCTCGCATGTTGCAGGTGGCCTGGGTGTCCCCGGTGATGCCGGAGCTGGTGGCGTCGCTGCCCATCTCCGGGGTGGATGGCACGCTGCGCCGCAGCCAGAGCCGCGTGGGCACGGCCCATCTCAAGACTGGCAGCCTGCGCGACGTGATGGCCGTGGCGGGCTATGTGCACGCGGCCAGCGGGCGGCGCTATGTGCTGGTGGCTGTCGTCAACCATGCCAATGCCGGCGCTGCGCGGCCTGTGCTGGACAGCCTGGTCGACTGGACCGCGCGCGACCAGTGAATAATGGGGCGTTGCCCTGCCACACGCGCCAGAGCCTTCAGAACTTTCCCCCGTCCCATGCCCACCACCGAGCTCATCGGCTACCTCGCCGCCATCCTGACCACCTGCAGCTTTGTGCCCCAGGCACTGCATACCTTTCGTACGCGGGATGTCCGGGGCATTTCGCTGGGCATGTACAGCGTGTTCACGGCCGGTGTGGCGCTGTGGCTGGTGTATGGGCTGACCCTGGCGGCCTGGCCCATCGTGGTGGCCAACGCCATCACGCTCGCGCTGGCGGGGACGATCCTGGGCATGAAGGTGGTCTACGGAGCGCGTGGCCAGCGCTAAGCGCGACTCGCAAAACGCTTCTGGCGTCGTTGCCGCAACTTGCCGTGCCGCGCGTACTGCTTGCGACTCAGCGCCTGGCCAGAACCGCTTCGCTGGGTTCTGTGCGTCGCTCCAAATGCTCGCCTGTGGCGGGCCACTGTCACCTAGGCGTCTGCCCACTGGTTCGGTCCGCGTTATCCCCTATGGATGGTGCAGTGCAGGTGCGCGCACGATGCGTCGTTGTTTCTTGACCTGAGGTATCCATTCATGAAGTATTTCCGCCTTACCTGTGTTGCCGCTGCTGCGGTGCTGCTTGTCGCCTGCGGCGGCTCCGACGATCCAGACCGTGGCGCGTTGATTGACCCCCCTGCCGTCATGATGACGCTGACGGCCGCGCAGATCGATGCAGGCACCTCCAGCAGTGGCCTGCAGGCCATCAGCGGCAAGGCGAAATGCGATGTGAAGGTGGTGGCTCTCAATTACGCCACTGCAGGCGCCAAGAGTGGAGAGCACACCAACGCTTCGGGCGTGATGCTGGTGCCCGCAGGCAGCTGCAACACAGCCGCACCGCTGATCGCCTATGCCAAGGGCACCGATGTGCAAAAGCCCCGCACGCTGGCCAACCCGCAGGACAACGAAACCTTCCTGCTCGCCGCCATGTATGCCGCCCAGGGCTATGCCGTGGTGGCCACCGACTACCTGGGCTTTGCCAAGTCGGGCTACAGCTACCACCCCTACCTGCATGCCGACTCGGAAGCCACCTCGGTCATCGACTCGGTGCGGGCCGCGCGCAATGCAGCGGGCACCGTAGGGGCCAATCTGTCGGGCAAAGTGATGTTCACGGGCTACTCGCAGGGCGGGCACTCGTCGATGGCAGCACACCGCTCTGCGGAACGCGACTACGGCACTGAATTCAATGTGGTGGCAGGTGCCCATCTGGCCGGCCCTTACAACCTGTCGGGCTCGCTGCGTATCCCGGACGCCATTGCGGGTGTGCAGTTCTTCGTACCTTATCTGGTGACGGCCTGGCAGAAAGTCTATGGAGACGTCTACACGGACGTGAAGCAGGTCTTCAAGGCCCCGTATTCGGGCTACATCGAGACCCTGCTGCCCAACCCTACGATGACCTACACCACGTTGCTCACCTCGGGCACTCTGCCCGCCGGTACGCCTAACCAGGCGCGGGATGCGCTGTTCCAGTCCGCGTTCATCACGGGCTCGCAGACCAGCACCACCCACCCTCTGTACTTGGCGGCCAAAAAGAATGACCTGCTGGGCTGGAGCCCCAAGGCCCGCGTGCTGCTGTGTGGCGGCGCAGGCGATCCCACCGTGCCGCCTGCGATCCACCAGCGCGTGATGAAGGCCGACTTCGACAGCCGGGGCCTGACCAACGTGGCATCGGTGGACGTCGATGCGGCCATTCAGGCCACCTTTGGCCCGGGTGGCCAGGCACCCACCGATCCGACTTCGGCCGCATTTGCCACCTACTACGGCGCCTACCATGGCACCTACGAACCGCCGTTCTGCCATGCCCAGGCGCGAGCAGTGTTCGATATGGTGAAATAAGGTAGCCAACAATCGGCGGCGTGCCGCACAACAAAAAGCCGACCCTTGGGTCGGCTTTTTTGATGGCTGTGGTGCCTGCATAGAAGCTGCAGCGTGGCCACAGCTGCCAGTGGCCAAATTACCAGCGGGCGCGCAGGCGGTCGTAGGCGTAGGTGCCGAACTGGCGCTGCGCCGAGGGCGTGAGGTACACCGGGTCGGCAAACACGTAGGAGGTCTGGCTGGCGCCCGACAGCAGCGTGGACGGGGTGCACAGGGCCGAATTGACCTTTCCGGCGCCAATGCCGATGCCGTTGGTGGCGTCCACCGAGGTGCACACGGCGGTGGTGGCATTGTTGAAGCCGTAGTTGGCGGGCACGCCGGTATACAGGTTCACGTAGTAGGCCAGGTCCACATACAGCACGTTGGCACCCAGGTCCACGATGCCCACGAGCAGGCCGTCGTTGAAGCGGCTGCTGGCATCGGTCAGCAGTGCCTCGCGGCCGATGGTCTTGGCCCATGGGGTCTTGCTCAGGTCGTAGGTGCCGGTCACCACCACGTACTTGGCACCGGCGGTCACCAGGCGGCGCACCTGGGCGGCCATGTCTTCACCCGCCTGGCGGGCTGCGGCCACCATGGCGGCTTCGGTCTGGGTGCCTGCCTGCACGGCGGCCATGCCGGCGATCACGTCGCTGATGCCGCCGCTGAGGATCACCACATCGTTGGCCGCGAAGCTGCCGCTGGCCAAAAAGGTGTCGATCTGCTCGGTGATGGTGGGCGTGCTGGCGTTGCCAGCGGCATCGGGCTTGGCCTTGACGCGGGCATTGCCCACGGCATAGCTCTTGCCTCCCGCAGAGACGGCCGAGAGTGGCTTGCCATAGTTGGCGGCCACCTGCAGGGTCCAGTTGTTCACGCTGCCGTCGTTGACGGTATAGCGAGAGCCTTTTTGCCCCACATCGCTGTTGGCATCACCAAACGCGATGAAGCGCTCGGGCGTGATGGCCGATTCGGTGGTGCTGGAACCGCAGGCCGCGAGCAACGCGGCCGACGCACATGCGGCGACCAGTACGGTGCGGCGCATCCAATTTGCTGCCATGTATTTCTCCAGAAAAGTGGGGGGTAGTTTAGCGGTGCAACGTCAACGCATGTAAAGCCGCCTTGTGCGGCTGGAATCATGCGGCAGATGCACGTTGCAGGCGGTCGTGCACACCTTCCCACTCGGGCTCGGCGGGCGGGGTCTCGATCCAGATCAGTTTCACGCCATCGTCGTCAAAGCCGCGCAGCACCGCAAACAGCTGCTGGGCCGTGGCGGCCGCGTCGTCGGGCATGCGGCGCATCACGAGCTTGGAGGATTGGGTGCGCAGTGCGGCGCGGGCATAGACCGCGATGTGGGCGGCGTCGGCGCCCAGCAGGTCCAGGCCGGTCTGCAGGGCCTTGGCGTCCATCAGGCGCACCTTGGCGGCGGGCGCGTAGTGCGCTTCGAGCGTGCCCGAGGCGCGGGGCGTGAGCGCGGGCATGTCGTCCTTGGACAGCGGTGCAATGCCGCAGGCGGCCTCAATCTGCTCGCGCGTGACGGCGCCCGGGCGCAGCAGCACGGGCACACCGCGCGTGCAGTCCACGATGGTGCTTTCGATGCCCACTTCGCACGGGCCACCATCCAGCACCAGCAGCCCGGCGCCCAGCTCGTCCTGCACATGCTGGGCGGTGGTGGGGCTCACGCGGCCAAAGCGGTTGGCGCTGGGGGCTGCCACGCCCCACACCGGCGGGCCGCCTTGGGCCTCGCTGTCGCCCGGTGCGGCGCAGGCCAGCAGCAGGGCATGGGCCGCGGGGTGGGCCGGGCAGCGCAGCCCCACGCTGTCCTGGCCGCCGGTGGCGGCGCCAGCCACACCGGGCAGGCGCGGCAGGATGAGGGTGAGCGGGCCGGGCCAGAAGGCATCGACGAGCTTCTGCGCAAAGCCCGGCACCTCGCTGGCGAAGTGGCGAATGCCTTCGGCATTGGCTACGTGCACGATCAGGGGGTGGTCGCTGGGGCGCCCCTTGGCGGCGAAGATCTGCGCCACGGCGGCATCGCTGCTGGCGTCTGCCGCCAGGCCGTACACGGTTTCGGTGGGCAGGCCGAGCAGTGCGCCGCTGCGCACGGCCCGTGCTGCGGTGGCGATGGATGCGGGCTGGGTGCCGTCAAGAATCATGGGTTGGAAGGCCGACATCAGAACGGTGCAATACCCAGCAGCGCAGCGGCCTGCAGGGCCGTGGCGCGTGTCGCCCCGGGGGTGGCGGCGGTGATGTTGAGGTGCCCCATCTTGCGGCCGCGCTTGGCCTCGCGCTTGCCATACAGGTGCAGGTGCGTGCCGGGCAGGGCCAGCACCTCGTCCCAAGGGGGCGTCTGCTCGGTGTCGCCATGGGCAAACCACAGATCACCCAGCAGGTTGAGCATCACGGCGGGGCTGTGCTGGCGCGGCTGCGTGAGCGGCAGGCGGGCCATGGTGCGCACCTGCAGCTCGAACTGCGACACGTCGCAGGCGTTCTGGCTGTAGTGGCCGCTGTTGTGGGGGCGGGGGGCGATTTCGTTCACCACCAGGCTGCCGTCCTGCAGCACAAAAAACTCCACGCAGAGCACGCCGACGTACTGCAGACCGTTTGCTATCGAAATTGCAGCTGCTACCGCTTGCTGAATAAGCGCTGGAGGCAGATTTTGTTCAAAAACCTCCGTCACGGCCAGGATGCCGTCGCGATGCAGGTTGCGCTGCACGGGCAAGTGCACGGTGGCGCCGTCGGCGCCGCGCGCCACGATCACCGAACATTCCAGTGCCAGGGGCAGCATCTTTTCCAGCACGCAGGGCACCTTGCCGACCGAGTCCCAGGCGGCGGCGAGTTCGGCAGCGGTCTTCACGCGCACCTGGCCCTTGCCGTCGTAGCCCATGCGGGCGGTTTTCAGGATGCCGGGCAGTAGATCAGATGAAACTGCGGCCAGTTGCTCAGCCGTTTCGATCACCGCATACGGCGCACAGGGCACCCCGCAGGCCACAAAGTGGGCCTTCTCCCGCGCACGGTCTTGCGCCACCGACACGGCGCTGGCGGCGGGCGACACGGGGCGCTGCGCTGCCAGGGCGGCCAGCGCCGCAGCGGGCACGTTCTCGAACTCGGTGGTCACTGCATCCGACAGGCGGGCCAGCTCGGCCAGGCCCTGCGGGTCTTCATAACCCGTCTGGATGTGGTGGTGGCTCACCAGCCCGGCGGGGCTGGTCGGGTCGGCATCGAGCACGGCGGTGAAGTAGCCCATGGCCTGCGCCTGGTGCACAAACATGCGGCCGAGCTGGCCGCCGCCTAGCACGCCCAGTGTGGATCCCGGCAGGAGGGGCTGTGTCGCGTCGGTCATGCGGCGGGCGGCAGGGTCATGTTGCGCGCCACCTCGGTCTGTTCGGCGCGGAAGGCTTCCAGGCGCTGGCGCAGTGCGGGGCTTTCGTTGGCCAGCAGGGCCACGGCAAACAGGGCAGCGTTGGCGGCGCCTGCCGTGCCAATGGCAAACGTGGCCACGGGGATGCCCTTGGGCATCTGCACGATGGAATGCAGTGAATCCACGCCTTGCAGGTGGCGGCTGGCCACCGGCACACCCAGCACGGGCACCGTGGTCTTGGCGGCAATCATGCCCGGCAGGTGGGCAGCACCCCCGGCCCCCGCAATGATGGCTTTGAGGCCCCGGCCCGCAGCGGCCTCGGCATAGGCAAACATGTCGTCGGGCATGCGGTGGGCCGAGACCACGCGGGCCTCGTGCGGGATGCCGAACTGTTCAAGAATCTGCACTGCATGCTGCATGGTGTCCCAGTCGCTGCTGGAACCCATGACCACGCCGATCTGGATGGGTTTCATGGTGTGGAGGGTGCTGGTGGGCAGGTTGCGCCTGCCCCACCGCTGTAGGTGGAACCCGCGATTTTACTTTTTGCGCCCCCCTGGCTGGTGTGGGGCTGTTTCGATGGGCCAAAATAGCGGGCAAACTGCTCCACAGGCCCCTGGCCCCCACACCATCATGATTGACGTCACCGTAGAGAACTTTGAAGCCGAGGTGGTTGCCGCCTCGATGAACGTGCCCGTGCTGGTGGACTTCTGGGCACCTTGGTGTGGGCCCTGCAAGTCGCTGGGACCGGTGCTCGAAAAGCTGGAGACCGACTATGACGGCCGCTTCAAGCTCGTCAAGATCGACTCGGACCAGGAGCAGCAGCTGGCGGGCATGTTCGGCATCCGCAGCATCCCCACCTGTGTGTTGCTCATGAACGGCCAGCCCGTGGACGGCTTCATGGGCGCCCTGCCCGAAGGCCAGGTGCGGGCTTTCCTCGACAAGCATGTGCCCACCGCCGAAGAACTGGTGGCGGAAATTGAGGGAGAAGAAGCCCATGACGCCCTGGCGGAAGGCGACACCGGCACCGCGCTGGAAAAGCTGCAGCATGCCGTGGTGACCGATCCTTCCAACGACGACGCACGTTTTGACTACGTCAAGCTGCTGCTGCAGCTGCACCGCGAGGACGATGCCAAGGTGGCCTTTGCCCCCGTCATCGCCAAGGCCGCAGGCTCGCGCAAGCTGGGTGCGCTAAAGGCCTGGATGGATGCTATTGATTTCGTAGCTTCTAGCGCTTATGGAGAAAGCGCTGGGGCTGAATTTGATGCAAAAATTGCCACCAACAAGCGCGACTTTGACACCCGCTACGCCCGTGCCCGCTGGCTCATGGCGGGCCAGCGCTGGACGGACGCCATGGACGAGCTGCTCGAAATCCTCATGCGCGACAAGGCCTGGGGTGAGGAGGTCGCCCGCAAGACCTATGTGGCCATCCTCGAAATCATCGAACCCCCGAAGGTGAAGGTGGCCGACGGCCAGATCCCGCCCGATGATCCGGTGGTGGCGACCTACCGGCGTCGCTTGTCGAGCGTGGTGCTCAGCTGAGCGGGGTTCGCCCCACCAAAAAAGAAAGGCCCGGGAAGGGCCTTTTCTTTTTTGCGGTGGGCTGACGGACAGGTCAGGCCGTCAGCCGTTCCAGCGCTTCACGGTACTTGGCGGCGGTTTTTTCGATGACTTCGCGCGGCAGGCGGGGGGCGGGCGCGGTCTTGTCCCAAGGCTTGCCGTTCACCTGCGCCTGTTCGAGCCAGTCGCGCACGAATTGTTTGTCGTAGCTCGGTGGGTTCTGGCCGGCGGCGAGAGCTGCTTCGTAGCCTTCCACCGGCCAGTAGCGCGAGCTGTCGGGCGTGAGCACTTCATCCATCAGCACCAGCGTGCCATCGGGCGCCAGGCCAAACTCGAACTTGGTGTCGGCAATGATCATGCCTTTGGTGAGTGCGATCTCGGCTGCGGCTTTGTAGATCGCAATGCTCAGGTCGCGGATGCGGGTGGCCAGGTCGAGGCCAATCATTTCGACCGTGCGCTCGAACGTGATGTTTTCGTCGTGTTCACCCATCGCGGCTTTGGCGGCCGGGGTGTAGATGGGCTCGGGCAGCTTCGCGGCATTGGTCAGCCCTTCGGGCAGCGGCACGCCGCAGACCGAGCGCGATTCCTGGTATTCCTTCCAGCCGCTGCCGGCCAGGTAGCCGCGCACCACGGCTTCGACGGGGATGGGCTGCAGCCGCTGCACGAGCATGGACCGGCCACGGATCTGTGCCGCTTCTTCCGGGGATACCGCGCTTTCCGGAGCGTCGCCCGTCAGGTGATTGGGGCAGATATACCCGAGCTTGTCGAACCAGAACAGCGCCATCTGCGTGAGCAGCTCGCCCTTGCCCGGAATGGGCTCGCCCATGATCACGTCGAAGGCCGAAAGGCGGTCGCTGGCCACCATCAGGATGCGGTCGTCGCCCACGGCGTAGTTGTCACGCACCTTGCCGCGTGCCAGCAGGGGCAGCGACGTGAGGGCGGAGGTGTGCAGGGCGTTGGAGCTGGGCTGGGTCATGGTGTCGGTGTGGGCGATCGATGTGCGCTGCAGACAGGCCGAAAAACGGGGAGTGAGGCGCGGGAGCGGGTGAAGTTGTCACTGCGTTCGCGCAGCTTGCGGATTTTACGCGCGAGCCCGAAGCGTGCCTGCGGCGGGGGGGCGAACGGCGCCTGCGTGGAGGGCGGGCGATGCCCAGCGCGCGGGCCGCCCTTGCGGCACACTGTGTGGCCCTGAAGCTGACCGGGCCACCTTTGGCCACTCCCTGTGCCCTCACCCCCTGTACTCACCCCGCGCCGCGAACTGTGGCTGCTGCTCACCCTGGCGGGCATCCAGTTCACCCACATCCTGGACTTCATGATCATGATGCCGCTGGGCCCTCGGTTCACGCAGCTGTTTTCCATCAGCGACGCGCAGTTCGGGCTGCTGGTGTCGGCCTATACGCTCTCGGCCGGGGTGTCGGGCTTGCTGGCCTCCACCTACATCGACCGGTTTGGGCGCAAGCGCCTGATGCTGGTGTTGTATGTGCTGTTCGGGCTGGCCACGCTGGCCTGCGGCGTGGCACCTACTTACGGCACGCTGATGGTGGCGCGCATTCTGGCGGGGGCGTTCGGGGGCGTGTTGTCGGCCTTGTCGCAAACCATCGTGGCCGATGTGGTCCCGTTCGAGCGGCGCGGCCGGGCGATGGGCATCGTGATGACCTCTTTCTCCGTGTCCACCGTGGCGGGTGTTCCGCTGGGGCTGATCCTTGCCGAGCATGGGGGCTGGAACATGCCGTTCATTGCGATTGCCGCGATGGTGGGGGTGCTGGCCGTGCTGGCGGCGCGCACCATGCCCGCGATGACGGCCCATGTGCAGGCGGCCAGCGGCAGAACGGCGCTGGGTGGCATCGGCCAAGTGCTCGCAGATCCGAACCACCGCTGGGCGTTCCTGTTCTCTGCGTTGCTCATGTTTACAGGTTTTACGGTGATTCCCTACATCACCATCTACATGCAGACCAATGCAGGCGTGCGGGCCGATCAGATTCCATGGGCCTACCTGTGCGGGGGTGTCGCGACCCTGTTCACCGCCCGCCTGTTTGGCGGGTTGACGGACCGGCTCGGCAAGGTGCGAACGTTTCGCGGGCTGGCCCTGGCTGCGGCGCCCTGCCTGCTGGGCATCACGCTGGTGCAGGGCTTGCCGCTGTGGGGGGTGCTGGCGGTGTCCACCCTGATGTTTGCCTTCGTGAGCGGCCGGATGATTCCCGGCATGGCCATCGTTGCCTCCGCGGCGCAGGCGCCGTTGCGTGGCACCTTCATGACCCTGAACGCATCGGTGCAGTCCGCCGCCATGGGCGCGGCGTCTTTGGTGGGCGGGATGCTGATCAGCCGCGATGCGCAAGGGCTGGTGCAGAACTACTGGGTGGCTGCGCTGGTGGGCATTACAGCGAGCCTGTTGTCGATGCTGGTGGTGGGGCGGTTGACGCTGCATGGTGCGGCGCCTTCAGGGCGCTGAGCCAAGGCCCGCTGTCTTGGGGCGTGTGCTGCCTGTCAACTCAGCCATTGTGCGCGCTTTCCGGGCGCCTGGCACCTTGGCGGGCATAACCCAGCGGGCGGGGGCGGAATGGGATTGCTTTTCAGCAAGGGCAGGGGCATAGTGACTTCACGTCAACGGGATGCATCCAAGTTCGCCGGGCCGCTCCTCTGATCCAGGGCGGCGTTTCTTCCACAGAGAGTGTTACAGGAGACTTATTTATGAACCTGACGATCAGCGGTCACCACCTCGAAGTTACCCCAGCCTTGCGCAACTACGTCACCACCAAGCTGGACCGGATCACCCGCCATTTTGACCAAGTTGTCGACGTCAAGGTACTGCTGACGGTAGAGAAGCAAAAGGAGAAGGAAAAGAGGCAGCGAGCGGAATGCAATATCCACGTCAAGGGCAACGACCTGTTTGCCGAGAGTTCCCACGCAGACCTGTATGCCGCCGTGGATGAGTTGGTGGACAAGATGGACCGCCAGGTCGTGCGCCACAAGGACCGACTGCAGGACCACCACCACGAAGCCGCCAAGCGCGAACTGCACGCTTGATGCGCCAGCCCTGAGCCTGGCACAGCAGCCGCCCCTTTTGGGCGGTTTTTTTGTTGCCCACAGCGCCGCGCTCAGGGTTTTCGCCAATATGTGCATAATTGTTACCCTTGACCATGAACCGACTCGCCTCCATCCTGCCTTCCGCTCAAGTGCTTGTGAGCGTGGACGCCACCAGCAAGAAGCGTGCTTTTGAAGAAGCGGGTCTGCTGTTCGAGAGCCAACACGGCCTCTCGCGTGCGTTGATCACCGACAGCCTTTTTGCGCGTGAGCGCCTGGGCTCCACCGGTCTGGGCCATGGCGTGGCCATTCCCCACGGGCGCATCAAGGGGCTGAAAGCGCCCATGGCGGCCGTGTTCCAGCTGCTGAATCCGATTGGGTTCGATGCCCCGGACGAGTTGCCTGTGGGCCTGCTCATTTTTCTGCTGGTGCCCGAAGCGGCCACCCAGAAGCACCTTGAAATCCTGTCCGAGATTGCCGAACTGCTCAGCGATTCATCCCTGCGTGAAAGGCTCAAGGCCTGCACCGATGCCGCCGAACTGCACGGCATGATTGCGGGCTGGCAGTCCACGCAAACGGCCTGAGCCCAACGGGCGCTGCGCACTTTCGCTGATTCGCCGTGAAACCCAATGTTGTCAGTGCCGATGTTCTTTTTGAGGAATTTCGCGGCCCCCTGAAGTGGGAGTGGGTGGCCGGGCTGGGGGCTTCCGAGCGACGCTTTGACGAAGTGGCCGTGCGGTCCGCGCGCTCCGGGGCCGATCTGGTCGGCTACCTCAATTACATCCATCCCTACCGCGTCCAGATCCTGGGCGAGCGCGAGATTGCCTATCTCGGCAGCGCTTCGCCCGACGATTGCAAGCGCCGCATCGCACGCATCGTGACGCTGGAGCCGCCCGTGCTGGTGCTGGCCGACAACCAGACCGCACCTGACGCGCTGGTGTCGATGTGCGAGCGCGCGCAGATCCCGATGTTCTCCACGCACGAGTCGTCGGCCTTCGTGATCGACGTGTTGCGGGCCTACCTGTCCAAGCACTTCGCCGACCGCACCACCATGCACGGTGTGTTCATGGACATTCTGGGCCTGGGCGTGATGATCACGGGCGAGTCGGGCCTGGGCAAGAGTGAACTCGGCCTGGAGCTGATCTCGCGCGGCAACGGCCTCGTGGCCGACGATGCGGTGGACCTGTTCCGCATCAACCAGACCACCATCGAAGGCAAGTGCCCCGAGCTGCTGCAGAACCTGCTGGAAGTGCGCGGCATTGGTCTGTTGGACATCCGTGCCATCTTTGGCGAGACGGCCGTGCGCCGCAAGATGCGTCTGAAGCTCATCGTGCACCTGGTGCGCAAGGAAACGCTGGAGCGCGACTACGAGCGCTTGCCCTACGAGCCGCTCACCCAGGACGTGCTGGGCGTGCCCGTGCTCAAGGTGGTGATCCAGGTGGTGGCCGGCCGCAACATCGCCGTGCTGGTGGAAGCTGCAGTGCGCAACACCATCCTGCAATTGCGCGGCATTGATACCTACCAGGAATTTGTGGAGCGGCACCGCCGCGCCATGGAGCGCGACACCGGCGTCTGACGCAGGCGTCTGGACGATGAGACTGGCGCTGCATGTGCCAGCGTCCCCGCGCAAAGGCCACCGAGCGCGTATACGGCGCGCTGCTTGCGTGCTCCGCGGGGGCGTCCCCATCAGGGGGATGGCACCAGCGCCTAGGGGGGTGGCCTTATTTACTTGCGCAGTTTGCGCATTGGCCATACAGGGCCATGGTGTGGTCTTGCACCAGCCACCCCTTGGCCTTGGCCACGGCCTGCTGGCGCTTTTCAATTTCCGGGTCGTAAAACTCTTCGACCTTGCCGCAGGATGTGCAGATGAAGTGGTCGTGGTGCTGCCCTTCATTGAGCTCGTACACCGCCTTGCCACTCTCGAAATTGCTGCGGATCAGGATGCTTGCCTGCTCGAACTGCGTGAGCACACGGTAGACGGTGGCCAGCCCGATGTCCGAGCGCTCTTCCAGCAGCACCCGGAACACATCTTCCGCCGTCATGTGGCGCTGTCCGCCCTTCTGGAAAATCTCCAGAATCTTCAGGCGGGGCAGGGTGGCCTTGAGTCCCGTGCTTTTGAGTTCGTCGATGTTGGTCATGGCATGGTCTTTCGGGATGCGGGCCTTGGCCTCAAGGTTGGAAGGCCTGCCGCTACAATGGGGCGATCATATCCTCAGCCCTTTTACCCATGCCCGTCAAAGCCCGTTGCAGCGCCCGCCTGGGCCTGGTCCTCTTGATCGGTGCCAGCGTGGCCGCCCTGGCCGGTTGCAGCAGCCTGGATGGCGCCAGTACCCGCATCGCCAGCATTGTCACTCCCTACAAAATCGACGTGGTGCAGGGCAACTTTGTGTCGCGCGAGCAGGTCGAGGCACTGCAGCCCGGCATGAGCCGCCAGCAGGTGCGCGAGATCCTGGGCACGCCGCTGGTCACCAGCCTGTTCCATGCGGACCGCTGGGAATACGTGTTCACGCTCAAGCGCCCGGGTCAAGAGGTTCAGACCCGCAAGCTGACCGTGTACTTCAAGGGGGATGGGCTGGACCGCTCCGAAGGCGACCCGATGCCCACCGAGACCGAATTCGTGGCCACGCTGGGCTCGCGTGGCTCCAAGGGCAAGGTGCCCGTGCTGGAGGCCACACCGGAGCAACTGGCCCGCTACCCTGCGTCCCAGCGGCCATCTGCCTCCCCGACGGCGGCGCCGCTGGAGCCCGCATCCGTCAGCTATCCACCGCTTGAAGCGCCCGCCCGCTGATTCTTGCGGTCTGGCAACGGGTAGATGGATGTCTGCCGCACTTCAACGTCAACGTACAGGACACTCATGACAGGGACCCCTTCGCCTGCCCCCACATCCACGCCCTCGCGCGCCCTCCGTGTCGCCGTCGCCGGTGCATCCGGCCGCATGGGCCGCATGTTGATCGAGGCCCTTCGTGCCAGTGACGACTGTGTGCTGGCGGGCGCGCTGGACGTGCCGTCCAGCCCAGGCATTGGTTCGGATGCCACCGCCTTTCTCGGCCATGCCAGCGGCGTCACCATCACGGCCGACATTGCTGCGGGCCTGAAAAATACCGACGTCCTGATCGATTTCACGCGCCCCGAAGGCACCCTGGCCCACCTGGCCGTGTGCAGCGAACTCGGGGTGAGGGCCGTGGTTGGCACCACGGGCTTCACCGACGCGCAGAAGGCTGAGATTGCCGTTTTTGCCCAGCGCACCGCCATCGTCATGGCACCCAACATGAGCGTGGGCGTGAACGTTACGCTCAAGCTGCTGCAGATGGCGGCGAAGGCCATGGCCACGGGTTACGACATCGAGATCATCGAAGCCCACCACCGCCACAAGGTGGATGCGCCCTCGGGCACTGCGCTCAAGATGGGCGAGGTGATTGCCGACGCCATGGGGCGCGACCTCAAGGAGTGTGGTGTGTACGCCCGCGAAGGCGTCACGGGCGAGCGCGACCCGTCCAGCATTGGTTTTGCCACCATCCGCGGCGGCGATATCGTGGGCGACCACACCGTGCTGTTTGCCGGCATCGGCGAGCGCATCGAGATCACGCACAAGTCCTCCAGCCGCTCCACCTATGCGCAGGGCAGCCTGCGTGCAGTGCGGTTCCTCGCCGGGCACAAGACGGGCATGTTCGACATGTTCGATGTGCTGGGCTTGAACTAGGCCGCTGGCTTTCCATGGACGCCCTTCATTGGTGGCGCCAGGGCGATGCGGTGACCCAGGGCGCGGCCCTGGTGCTCTTGGCCATGTCGGTGGCCAGTTGGGTGGTCATTGTCTGGAAGCTGCGGCTCATGCGCCAGGCCAGTGCCGATGTGGCCCGCTGCACGGCGGCGTTCTGGCAGGCCCCATCCATGGAGCTTGCAGCGCAACGTTTGCAGTCTTTTGACCGCGCTGCGCTTGTCCTGCCGCTGGTTGTTGCTGCAAATTCAATAGCAAATTATTCCAGCCCCACTGGGCAGGCCACCCTGGCTGCCGCAGGCAGCCTGTCGCAGCGGCTCACCCGCGTGCTGCGCGACGCCTTGCACGACGTGCTCGGGCGCCTGCAGTTCGGCCAGGTGCTGCTGGCCACGGTGGGCTCCACCGCACCGTTCGTGGGGCTGCTGGGCACCGTGTGGGGCATTTACCATGCGCTGACCGCCATGGCAGGCGCGGGCCAAATCACCATCGACCGCGTCTCCGGCCCCGTGGGCGAAGCGCTGGTGATGACGGCGGCCGGGCTGGCCGTGGCGATCCCCGCCGTGTTGGCCTACAACGTGTTTGGTCGCCTGATTGGCCGCATCGAGGCGGACCTGGAAGGCTTTGCGCGCGATCTGCGCGAACTGCTGATCGACACGGCGCCGCCCGCCGATTCGCGGTCCTGAATCCCTGGAGGTCTGCTTCAGCCATGGCCTTCGGAAGACTCGAACGCACCACGGGGCCCCAGCCCATGAGCGACATCAACATGACGCCGCTGGTGGATGTGATGCTGGTGCTGGTGGTCATTTTTATTCTCACGGCACCACTCATGGCCAGTTCCATCCGGCTTGAGCTGCCACGCGCCGAGGGTGCCACTCCTGGAGCGGCGCCACAGTTCGTCACGCTGGTGGTCGATGCGTCGGGCCAGGCCTTTCTGCAGGATGAGCCCCTGTCGCAGCCCGCGCTGGCTGAGCGCCTGCGCCGCATCGGCGCCGAACGGCCCGACACCGAAATCCAGCTGCGTGCCGATGCGGCCGTGCCCTATGGGCGTGTGGTCGAGGTCATGGGCGCGGCGCACCTGGCTGGGCTGCAGCGCATCGGTTTTGTTGCCGAGCCACAGTCCGCAGGGGGGCCGCCAGCCCCTGCCAAAGCCCCCTGAAACCGCCGTGCGCCGTCGAGCCAACCGGTCTGCGCAGGCCACTGGCGGCGGTGGGCGCGAAATGCGGTGCCTGACAGCCTAAAATCTGCGCAGCGCGGCCCTGCGACCACACCCCCCTCTCACCCCCGAGCCCCCATGCAAGACAAATACTCCCCCCAAGACGTCGAGCGCGCCGCGCACGACCACTGGACCGCCACCGACGCCTACCGCGTGACGGAAGACAACAACAAGAAGAAGTTCTACGCCTGCTCGATGCTGCCCTACCCCAGCGGCAAGCTGCACATGGGCCATGTGCGCAACTACACCATCAACGACATGCTCACGCGCTACCTGCGCATGAACGGCCACAACGTGCTCATGCCCATGGGCTGGGACGCGTTCGGCCTGCCGGCCGAGAACGCAGCGCTGAAAAACGGCGTGCCCCCCGCCAAGTGGACGTACGAGAACATCGCGTACATGAAGCAGCAGATGCAGGCCATGGGCCTGGCCATCGACTGGAGCCGCGAAGTCGCCACCTGCGACCCTACGTACTACAAGTGGAACCAGTGGCTGTTTTTGAAGATGCTGGAAAAGGGCATTGCCTACCGCAAGACCCAGGTCGTGAATTGGGACCCGGTGGACCAGACCGTGCTGGCCAACGAGCAGGTGATCGACGGCAAGGGCTGGCGCACTGGTGCCACGGTGGAAAAGCGCGAGATCCCCGGCTACTACCTCAAGATCACCGACTACGCCGACGAGCTGCTTGATTTCGTGACCGGCGACAAGCTGCCTGGCTGGCCCGAGCGCGTGAAGCTGATGCAGGAGAACTGGATCGGCAAGAGTGAAGGCGTGCGTTTTGCCTTCACGCACGACATTCGCGGTGACGACGGCGCGCTGATCGGCGACGGCAAGATGTACGTGTTCACCACGCGCGCCGACACCATCATGGGCGTGACCTTCTGCGCCGTGGCGCCCGAGCACCCGCTGGCCACCCATGCCGCCAAGACCAACCCTGCATTGAAAGCTTTCATCGAAGAGTGCAAGAGCGGCGGCACGACCGAGGCCGAACTGGCCACGCAGGAAAAGAAGGGCCAACCCACGGGCCTGTTTGTCACGCACCCCCTGACCGAAGAACAGGTCGAGGTCTGGGTGGGCAACTACGTGCTGATGGGCTACGGCGATGGCGCCGTGATGGGCGTGCCCGCGCACGATGAGCGCGATTTTGCTTTCGCCCTCAAGTACGACCTGGAGATCAAGCAGGTGGTGCTGGTCGATGGCGAGCACTTCGACTACCACCAGTGGAACGACTGGTACGGCGACAAACAGCGCGGTGTCACCATCAACTCCGATAGCTTCAGCGGTCTGCACTACAAGGAGGCCGTGGCGGCCGTGGCCCACGCTCTGCAGGCCAAGGGCCTGGGCGAGACCAAGACCACCTGGCGCCTGCGCGATTGGGGCGTGAGCCGCCAGCGCTATTGGGGCACGCCCATCCCCATCATCCATTGCGATGAACACGGTGCCGTGCCCGTGCCCGAGAAGGATCTGCCGGTGGTGCTGCCCACCGACTGCGTGCCCGACGGCTCGGGCAATCCGCTGCACAAGCACGAAGGCTTCCACGCCGGTGTGACCTGCCCCGTGTGCGGCAAGGCCGCACGCCGCGAAACCGACACCATGGACACCTTCGTGGACAGTTCCTGGTACTTCATGCGGTATTGCGATCCCAAAAACAACGATGCGATGGTGGCTGACGGCACGGCCTACTGGATGCGCGATCCGCAGGCGGCCAAGGGCGGCAGCGGGATGGACCAGTACATCGGCGGTATTGAGCATGCCATCCTGCACTTGCTGTACGCCCGCTTCTGGACCAAGGTCATGCGCGACCTGGGCCTGGTGACGGTGGACGAGCCTTTCACGAAGCTGCTCACGCAGGGCATGGTGCTCAACCACATCTACTTCTGGCGCGATGAAAAGGGTGGCAAGAACTACTTCCCGCCGGAAGCCGTCACGCAGGTGCTGGATGCGCAGGGGCGGATCGTGGGCGGCCGGCTGACCGAGGCCGAAGGCCAGTATCCCCAAGGCCTGCAGCTGGAATACGGCGGTGTGGGCAAGATGGGCAAGACCGAGCGCAATGGTGTCGATCCGCAGGACCTGATCGCCAAGTACGGCGCCGACACGGCCCGCCTGTACACCATGTTCACCGCCCCGCCCGAAGCCACGCTGGAGTGGAACGATGCGGCCGTGGAGGGCAGCTACCGATTCCTGCGCCGCGTATGGAACTTCGGGCTCAAGCTGTCTGCTATGGATATGGAAGCGGCTACCGCAAGCGTGGCAAGCGCCAGCAGCCTGAAAGAGGTCGAATTTGGCAAAGAAGCCAAGGCCCTGCGCCTGGAGATCCACACCGTGCTCAAGCAGGTGGACTACGACTACCAGCGCATGCAGTACAACACCGTGGTCTCGGGCGCGATGAAGATGATCAACGCGCTCGAAGACTTCAAGGCCACCGACTCGGCCGGCGCCCAGGTGGCGCTGATCGAAGGTTTTGGCATCCTGCTGCGCTGCCTGTACCCGGCCACCCCCCACGTCGCCCACAGCCTCTGGAGCGGCCTGGGCTATGCGGCCGAGCTGGGCGACCTGCTGGACGCGCCCTGGCCCAAGGTGGATGCGCATGCGCTGGTGCAGGACGAGATCGAACTCATGCTGCAGGTCAACGGCAAGCTGCGTGGCTCCATCCATGTGCCTGCGCAGGCCGACAAGGCCGAGATCGAACGGATTGCCCTGGCCAGCGAGGCGTTTGTGGCCCAGGCCGCAGGCGCGGTGCCCAAGCGCGTCATCGTGGTGCCCGGTCGCCTCGTGAACGTGGTCGTGTAACCGTCATGAACAAGCGCACACTGCTCTCCCTCGCGCCCGTGGCCCTGCTGTCCGCCTGCGGCTTTCGGCTGCGGGGCGTGCCCGAGTTCGGGTTTGACTCGCTCTACATCGCGGCGCCTGCGGGCTCGCCCCTCGCGCGGGAGCTGCAGCGCACGCTGGAGGGTTCGGGCGGCAAGTTGCAGCTGCTGCGCGACCCGGCGTCCATGCCCACCGCCCAGGCCATCCTGGACCTGCTGCAGGAGCAGCAGGAGCGCGCCGTGGTGGGGCTCAACGCGTCCGGCCAGGTGCGCGAACTGCAGCTGCGCCTGCGCATCAGGTTCCGGCTGCGCACCCCGGCAGGTGCTGAACTGATTCCCGAGACCGAACTGCTGCAGCAGCGCGACATCAGCTACAACGAAACCATCGCCCTGGCCAAGGAGGCCGAAGAGGCGCTGCTGTACCGCGATATGCGGACCGACCTGGTGCAGCAGCTCATGCGCCGCCTGGCTGCCGCAAAGCGCTGAGCCCAGGGCGTGGGGCTGTGGCCTCCTGTCGGTAGTGCACCGCGGTGCAGCTTGCAGCGATAGCGCCGTGCCGGGCGCCGGCGACGGGCGAGGCACAGGCGAGGACATAGTCTCCCTTCCCGCATCGCGCAGCGATACGAGAGAAGAGCTGCCGCCGCTGGCGGCCAGCACTGGGCGGCGCAGCCGCTCAGGGGGATGTCCGCATCAGCGTGCTCTTGCCAAACAGCGACTCCACTAGGTCCACCGCCAGCACGGCCGTGCGGTTGCGCACATCGAGCGCGGGGTTGAGTTCCACAATGTCCAGCGACGCCAGGCGCCCGCTGTCGGCAATCATCTCCATGCACAGTTGCGCCTCGCGGTAGGTAGGGCCGCCAGGCACCGTGGTGCCCACGCCGGGCGCGATGTCGGGGTCCAGAAAATCCACGTCAAAGCTCACATGCAGATGGGTCTGGGCGTCCAGCCCGGCCAGCGCCTGCTGCATGGTCTGGCGCATGCCCACCTCGTCGATGTAGCGCATGTCGAAGACTTCCAGACCTTGCTCGTGCACGAAGCGTTTTTCGCCCGCATCGACGCTGCGGATGCCGATCTGGCGGATCTGGTCGGGGCGCAATGCGGCGCCACCCCCCGGCATCTGGGCCAGCCCGGTCAGCGCCTCGGGGCCAAAACCACACAGGCAGGCCACGGGCATGCCGTGCACATTGCCGCTGGGGGTCAGCGCGCTGGTGTTGAAGTCGGCATGGGCATCGAGCCACAGCACGCGCAGTTTTTTGCCCGCCTCCGCGCAGTAGCGCGCCACGGCACCGATGCTGCCCAGGCCCAGGCAGTGGTCGCCGCCCAGCAGGATGGGCAGGTGGCCCAGCTGCAACTCGGCATACACCGCATCGAACACGCGCTGGTTCCATTCCACCACCTCGGGCAGGTGGCGGTAGCCGTCCACGGGCGGTAGCCAGGGGTTGGCCGGGCCACTCAAGTTGCCCCGGTCGAATACCTGCAGCCCGTGCGATTCCAGCGCCGCCTGCAGTCCCGCCACACGCAGGGCCTCGGGCCCCATCGAGGCGCCGCGCGCCCCGGCGCCGATGTCGGTGGGGGCGCCGATCAGGCTGGTGGGCTGGGCGCTGCGCAGGGCTGTGGGGGGCATGGTGCAAGGGCTTTCGGAGAGGGCTAGGGGATCGATGCGGGCGGTGCGGGCGCGGGCGCCCGGGAGAATTCTCGGGGCTTTGGGCGCCAATGAACAGTAAAAGAGCTGATCAGTCCGTGGCCTCCATCGCGCACTGTGTGGGGAGAACCTGGCAGTTTGTGCAAGGGGCCGCGTGGCAAGGCGATAAACTTTGCCGCATGCAAGTCGCCCTGGCCCAACTCTCACCGCATCTTCAACGGGGCCTGTCGCCGCTTTACGTGCTGCACGGCGACGAACCCTTGCTGCAGCAGGAGGCGGCCGACACCATCCGCGCCACGGCCCGTGCCCAGGGTTATACCGAACGGACTTCGTACACGGTAGCAGGTGCTCACTTTGACTGGAGCGCCGTGCTGGCTGCAGGCGGCAGTTTGAGTTTGTTTGCCGACAAGCAGATCGTCGAGATCCGCATCCCCTCGGGCAAGCCCGGCAAGGATGGCAGCGTGGCGCTGCAGCAGATTGCTGAATCCGCCAAGGGCAACGACAGCACGCTCACGCTGGTGATGCTGCCGCGCCTGGACAAGGCCACACGCACCGGGGCCTGGTTTGCGGCGCTCGAGTCCAGCGGCACCTCGATCCAGATCGACCCCATCGAGCGCGGCATGTTGCCGCAGTGGATTGCCCAGCGCCTGGCCGCCCAGGGCCAGCGCGTGGTGGCGGGCGAAGAGGGCCAGCGCACGCTGCAGTTCTTTGCCGACCGCGTGGAGGGCAACCTGCTGGCCGCGCACCAGGAGATCCAAAAACTGGCCCTGCTACATCCGGCGGGTGAACTGACGCAGGCTCAGGTCGAAGCCGCCGTGCTCAACGTGGCCCGCTACGATGTGTTCAAGCTCTCCGAATCGGTGCTCGCCGGGCAAACGGGCCGCGTGCAGCGCATGCTCGATGGCCTGCAGGCCGAAGGCGAGGCCGAGGTGCTGGTGCACTGGGCGCTGGCCGAAGACATCCGGGCCTTGAAGCGCGTGAAAGACGCCATGAACGCGGGACGCCCCTTGCCCATGGCCCTGCGCGAGAACCGCATCTGGGGCCCCAAGGAGCGATTGTTCGAGCGCATCCTGCCCAAGGCCAGCGATGCGGCGCTGGCGCGGCTGCTGCAGTCGGCCCACACGGTCGATGGCATCGTCAAAGGCCTCAAGCAGCCCGATTGGCCGACCGATGGGTGGCAGGCACTGCAGCGGCTGGCGTTTCAGCTGTGTCGCCTGACGCAGGCAGCACGCTAAGCCCCATCGTTGGGCGTCAGGGTTTTGGCATTTTTTGGCCCCTGGCGCTTATCTGGTAAGCGCTGGTAGCTATCAAATAAGTAGTTTTTGACCGCATCCAGGCGTGTGGCTCAAGGCTGCTCCAGCATCCCCCGCGCCTTATCTACCCACATCCGCAAACTGTCGAGCAAGTCTTTCTGGCTGAACGAGCAGCTTTCTTCGGAGAAGAGTGCACTGGATTCGAGTCGGTCCAGCAGGTCATGCAGCACGGTTGCATATCGGGGCGGTAGCGCTGCAAGGAGCGCAGTCTGCGCACGGGCTTCGGCGCTGAAGGTGGCAGGACGGACGTCACCGCGCTGCAGGGCCACCAAGGAGGTGTCCAGCGCGTGCAATTGAAGGGCGGCATTCGACATGCGCCGAATTATCTCCGCCGGGCGGCGAAAAAGCCGGTCCGCCGGATAGCGGGCCTGGTGCCCGCGGACCCAGCAATTCGTTGATTATTTGTCGGCGAGTACGAAAGTGACCTGCATGTTCACCCGGTAGCTCGTGATGCGGCCGCCTTCGATGGAGACCTGCTGTTCCTTGATCCATGCGCCGCGCACGTTGTCAATGGTGTCGCACGCCCTGCAATGCCTTGGTTCATGGCGTCCTCGAAACTGGTTTCGCTGGTGGCGCTGATTTCAATAACTTTGGCGACGCTCATGGGAGTTCCTAAAAGTGGGCAGAAGCCGCCATGCTAGGAATCCTGCGTTCGGCAGGCTGTGGGACAAGGGCGCCTTGCGGCGTCAGCGTGGGCAATGGGGGCGCCCGGCTGGCGAAGGGCCGCCCATAAAAGGCGAATGCAGCCCGCGATGGGCATCTGCGGCAAAATCGCCCAATGAACGCCCTTAACGTTGCTGAATACACGCACACCCTCGGATTCCAGGCAAAAACGGCCTCAGCGCTGATGGCCAAAGCGCCAGCAGCTATCAAAAACAAAGCATTGAAGGCCCTGGCCCGCCTGCTGCGCGAGAACGTGGACGCGCTGCAGATCGACAATGCCCGCGATCTGGAGCGCGCCCGCGCCGCAGGCCTGGCCGAGCCGATGGTCGACCGGCTGAAACTCAGCCCCAAGGTGCTGGAAACCTGCGCCGAAGGCTGTGAGCAGCTGGCCGCCATGCTCGACATCATTGGTGAGATCCTGGGCATGAAACAGCAGCCCAGCGGCATCCGCGTGGGGCAGATGCGCGTGCCGATCGGCGTGTTCGGCATGATCTACGAGAGCCGCCCCAACGTGACCATCGAGGCGGCCAGCCTCAGCATCAAGAGCGGCAATGCTTGCATCCTGCGGGGCGGCTCAGAGGCCATCGACTCCAACAAGGCGCTGGCCAAGCTGGTGCAGCAGGCGCTGGCCGAGGCGGGCCTTCCGCAGGACGCGGTGCAACTGGTGCAGACCACCGACCGCGAGGCCGTGGGCCAGCTCATCACCATGCCGCAGTTCGTGGACGTGATCATTCCGCGCGGCGGCAAGGGCCTGATCGAGCGCATCAGCCGCGATGCCAAGGTGCCCGTGATCAAGCACCTGGACGGCAACTGCCACACGTACGTGGACGACCCCTGCGACATCGCCATGGCGGTGAAGGTGGCCGACAACGCCAAGACGAACAAGTACAGCCCCTGCAACGCGAGCGAGGGCCTGTTGGTGGCGCGTGGTGTGGCGGCGGAATTTCTGCCCCAGATCGGCGCGGTGTACGCCGCCAAGGGCGTGGAGATGCGCGGCTGCACCGAGTCGCTGGCGATCCTGGCCGCTGTGCCCGGCGCCCAGCTGGTGCCCGCCACCGAGCAGGACTGGAGCGAGGAATACCTGGCCCCGATCATCAGCGTGAAGATCGTGGCCGGTGTGGACGAAGCCATTGCCCACATCAACCAGTATTCGAGCCACCACACCGACGCCATCCTCACCACCAACCACGTGCACGCCCAGCGGTTCCTGCGCGAGGTGGATTCGGCCAGCGTCATGGTGAATGCGAGCACGCGATTCGCAGATGGCTTCGAGTACGGGCTGGGCGCCGAGATCGGCATCAGCACCGACAAGTTTCATGCGCGCGGCCCCGTGGGGCTGGAAGGCCTGACCTCGCTGAAGTATGTGGTTCTGGGCGACGGTGAAGTGCGGGTTTGATTTGCTCCTAATTCAATAGCTTCTGGCGTCTATCAATAAAGCGCTAGCAGCCAATTTGGCATGAAAATCATCATCCTCGGAGCGGGTCGCGTCGGTCAGAGCGTGGCGGACAGCCTGGTGTCCGAACGCAACGACATCACCGTGATCGACACCGACGCCGCGCGGCTGCGCGACCTGGAGTCGCGCTTCGACTTGCGGGGCGTGGTGGGCAACGGCATCGAGCCAGCCGTGCTGGCCGAAGCGGGCGCACAGGACACGGATCTCCTGATCGCCTGCGCCGCCCAGGACGAGACCAACCTGGTGTGCTGCAAGATCGCGCAGCTGCTGTTCAACGTTCCCAAGCGCATCGCGCGGGTGCGCTCCACCGGTTTCGAGTGCGAGGAGCGGTTGCTGGGCCCCGACGGTTTTGGCGTGGACCGCATCATCTGCCCCGAGGAGTCGCTGACCCGCTACATCCGCAAGCTCATCGAGTACCCCGAGGCCATGCAGGTGCGTGAATTTGCCGGCGGCCGCGCCAGCCTGGCATCCGTGCGGGCGCGCGCGGGGGCGCCCATGGTCGGTCACACCATCGGGGCGCTGCGCGAGAGCGCCCCCGACATGGCCATGCGCATGGTGGCCATCTACCGGCGGTTTCCCGATGAGCCCGACCGCTTCATCGCCTGCGACGGCAGCACCCGCATCGAGCCGGGGGATGAGGTGTTTGTTCTGGCCGCCCATGAGCACATCGCCAATGTGCTGGCGGCCTTGCACCGCCCCGCCGCGCAGCAGCCCCAGCCCGTGCGCCGCATCATGATTGCGGGCGGCGGCCGCGTGGGCCTGCGGCTGGCGCGCCAGCTCAGCCAGACGGGTGGGCGCTTTCACATCAAGATCATCGAAGACCACGCGGACCGCTGCGTGGAGCTGGCGTCGGCCTTGCCGTCCGACGTGCTGGTGCTGCAGGGCGACACCACCGACGAAGACCTGCTGGGCGACGAGGGCATCGAGGAGGTGGACCTGTTCCTTGCGCTCACCGACGACGACGAGGACAACATCATGTCCTGCCTGCTGGCCAAGCGCATGGGCGCGAGCCGGGTGCTCGCCCTCATCAACCGCCGCAGCTATGCCGACCTGATGCACGGCACGCAGATCGACATTGCGCTGTCGCCCGCGCAGGCCATGCTGGGCGAGCTGCTGGCCTATGTGCGCCAGGGCGACGTGCAGGCGGTGCACAGCCTGCGCCGGGGCGTGGCCGAGGCGCTGGAGATCGTGGCGCGCGGCGACCGCAAAAGCTCGCGCGTGGTGGGCCGCAAGGTGAGTGATCTGCAGTTGCCGCGCGACGTGCACATCGGCCTGATCGTGCGCGGGCTGCCGGACGCATTGGACGCCACAGGCACTGCCACCGCCAGCCTGCGCGAGCCCGAGGTCATCATCCCGCGCAGCGCGACGGTGATCGAGAGCAATGACCACGTGGTGTTCTTCCTGCCCAACAAGCGGCTGGTGCGTGACGTGGAAAAACTCTTCCGCGTGAGCGCGACTTTTTTCTGACCCGGCCCCAGGCTTCGCGAGACCCCCATGACGGACATGTTTCCCGTTCTGCGCGTGCTGGGCATCCTGGTGATGATCTTTTCCTTGTCCATGGGGCTGCCGCTGGCGGTGTCGCTGTGGACGCGCGACGGCGTCTGGCATGTGTACCCGCTGGCCATGGGCGCCACGCTGCTGGCGGGCGCATGGCTGTGGTGGCGGCTGCGGCTGTTTCGGCAAGAGCTGCAACCGCGCCATGGCGTGATGCTGGTCTCGCTGGTGTGGATGCTGCTGCCCCTGTCGGCCGCGTTGCCGCTGATGCTGGCGGGGCACCACACCGGGCATCCGCTGTCGTTCACGCACGCCTATTTCGAGGCGGTGTCGGGGCTCACCACCACCGGCTCCACCGTGCTCGCGGGCCTGGATGCCATGCCGGTTTCGGTGAATGTGTGGCGCACTTTCCTCCAGTGGATGGGCGGCATGGGCATCCTGATCCTGGCCGTGGCCGTGTTGCCCTTGCTGGGCGTGGGCGGCAGCCAGCTGTTCAAGGCCGAGGCGGCGGGGCCCTTGAAAGACACCAAGCTCACGCCGCGCATGACCGGCACGGCCAAGGGGCTGTGGGGCGTGTACGCATTGTTCTCCGTGTTGTGTGGCCTGGCTTTCTGGGCGGCAGGCATGGAGCCGCTGGATGCGCTGATGCACATGTTTGCCACCGTGAGCCTAGGCGGGCTGTCCTCGCACGACCTGAGCTTCGGGTATTTCCAGTCGCCCCTGCTGGAGGCGATCTGCATCGTCTTCATGCTGGTGGCCAGCTGCAATTTCGCGCTGTACTTCGTGGCGTTTCGCAAGGGGCAATGGGGCGGGTTCTGGCGTGACCCGGAGCTGCGGGCCACCTTGTTCTCGCTCATTGGTGGCGGTCTGCTGGTGGCGCTGTTGTTGTGGGTCAAGGGGGTCTACGCACCGCTGGATGCGCTGCGCCACGGTATGTTCAATCTGGTGTCGATGGCCACTACCACGGGTTTCGCCACTGTGGACTACCTGGCTTGGCCGGTGTTCGCGCCCGTGTTCATGCTGCTGCTGTCGGGCGTGGCGACCAGTGCCGGGTCGACGGGCGGGGGGATCAAGATGGTGCGCATGCTCATCCTCGTCAAGCAGGCGCGCCGCGAGATGAATCGACTGGTGCACCCGCGTGCCGTGCAGCCCGTGCGGCTGGGCGACGCCGTGGTGGACAACCGCGTGATCTTTTCGGTGCTGGCCTTCATGCTGGTCTATGGCGGCACGGTCTTCGGGCTCAGCATGGTGATGCTGCTGACCGATCTGGACCCGGTGACGGCATTTTCGGTGGTGCTGGCCAGCGTGAACTGCGCGGGGCCGGGCCTGGGCAGCGTGGGGCCCGCGTCCAACTATGCGGTGCTGACCGATTTTCAGATCTGGGTGTGCACCTTGGGCATGCTGCTCGGGCGGTTGGAAATCCTGAGCTTCATGGCCCTGCTCACCCCGGCGTTCTGGCGGCGCTGAGCCCGGGGTCTCCGAAAAAGCGGGCGGTCGGACTTGCGAAGGCCCTGTCACGCCCCAACCCTACAATGGATTGCAATCGTTCCCGTCTCCTCTGAAGGCTCCCCATGGTTCCGCATCTCATCACGGCCCTGACCGGGCCGATCAACGAACTCGAACAGCGCGTTCTCGACTCGATGCCCGCCATCGAACGCTGGTTCCGGCTGGAGTGGATGGAGCACACGCCGCCGTTCTACACCTCCGTGGACATCCGCAATGCAGGTTTCAAGCTTGCGCCCGTGGACACCAATCTGTTTCCTGGCGGCTGGAACAACCTGACCAAGGAGATGCTGCCCCTGGCCGTGCAGGCTGCCATGGCCGCCATCGAGAAGATCTGCCCCGAGGCGCGCAACCTGCTGATCATCCCGGAGAACCACACGCGCAACACCTTCTACCTGGCCAATGTGGTGCAGCTGCAGCGCATCTTCAACATGGCGGGCCTGAACGTGCGCGTGGGCTCCATCAGTCCCGAGATCAAGAAGCCCACGCTGATCGAGCTGCCCAACGGCGACACCGTGACGCTGGAGCCCGTGGTGCGCACCAAGCGCCGGCTGGGCCTGAAGGACTTCGACCCCTGCACCATCCTGCTGAACAATGATCTGTCGGCCGGGCCGCCAGGCATCCTGGAAGACATCCACGAGCAGTACCTGCTGCCCCCGCTGCATGCGGGCTGGAGCGTGCGCCGAAAGAGCACCCACTTCAAGAACTACGAAGAGGTGGCCAAGCGCTTCGGCAAGATGCTGGGCATCGACCCCTGGCTCGTCAACCCCATGTACAGCCAGTGCGACGGCGTGGACTTTGCCGAGGACAAAGGCATGGACAAGCTGCAGACCACGGTGGATGCGCTGCTGACCAAGGTGCGCCGCAAGTACAAGGAATACGGCATCAACGAGAAGCCCTTCGTCATCGTCAAGGCCAACAACGGCACCTACGGCATGGGCATCATGACCGTGCGCGACGCCAAGGAACTGGACGCGGTCAACCGCAAGACCAAGAACAAGATGGCGGTCATCAAGGACGGCCAGCCGGTCACCGACCTCATCATCCAGGAAGGCGTGCTGACGCAGGAACGGGTGCACGAGGCCGTGGCCGAACCCGTGGTCTACATGATGGACCGCTACGTGGTGGGCGGCTTCTATCGCATGCACGCCGAGCGCGGCGTGGATGAGAACCTGAACGCCCCGGGCGCAAGTTTTGTGCCCCTTGCCTTCGAGCACAGCACCCATATGCCCCAGCCCGGCATGCGCCCCGGGGTGAGCGCGCCCAACCGCTTCTATATGTATGGCGTGGTGGCGCGCCTTGCGATGCTGGCGGCCAGCTACGAGCTGGAGGCCACCAACCCTGACGCTGAGGTGTACGACTGAATGGGTGCCCCCCGCTGAAGGGACAACGCTCTTGCAGCGGGGTGGTTCTTGCTTGGCGTCTCTTTGTCTGATCGCACCAATTACATAGGCAAGGTGCAGCGTTTTGGGTGCCCAGAAATGTGCGAAGCTGGGTAGGCCTGCCATGTCTATGCCCGGCTGCCAAGGGCAAGTTGTTGCGTTGCAACATGGAGAGATGCCCCCAGGCACTTGATCTGGCTCAGGCGCACAATAGCGTTCCCAAAAGTAACGGAACCCCGTCTGGCCCTGCGCCCGGGGGCGGTCAGTGCAAAGCTCCAAGTCATCGCTCGCAGCGCTCACGCTGGGCGCCATCGGTGTTGTGTATGGCGATATCGGCACCAGCGTGCTGTATGCCATCAAGGAGGTCTTCGGGTCCGGCCATGTGCCGTTCACCCCAGCCAATATCTACGGCATCCTCTCGATTTTCTTCTGGACGCTCACGGTCATTGTTTCGCTGAAGTACGTGGTGCTGGTGCTGCGCGCCGACAACCACGGAGAGGGCGGCCTCATCGCCATGCTGGCGCTGGCGTCGCAGGCGGTCAAAGACAAGCCCCGGCTGCGCGGCGTATTGCTGGCGGTGGGGATCTTCGGGACCTCCCTTTTTTATGGCGACGGCGTCATCACGCCCGCCATTTCGGTGCTGTCGGCGGTGGAAGGGCTGGAAGTGGTCTCTCCCCACTTCAAGCAGTATGTGATTCCCATCACCCTGGTCGTGCTGTTTTGCCTCTTTGCGGTCCAAAAGCGCGGGACGAGTGGCATTGGCAAGTTCTTCGGACCCATCACCCTGGTGTGGTTCGCCACCATTGCCTTGCTGGGGGTCTCCCACATCGTCGGCCACCCCGAGATCCTCTGGGCGCTGAGTCCACACCATGCGCTTGGTTTCATGTGGGCCCATCCGGGCACCAGCTTCATCATTCTGGGCGCGGTGGTGCTGTGCGTGACCGGAGCCGAAGCCCTCTATGCCGATCTGGGCCACTTTGGAAAGCGCCCCATCCGCCTGGCCTGGTTTGGCGTGGCAATGCCGGCGCTCACGCTGAACTACTTTGGCCAGGGGGCGCTGCTGCTGGCCGAGCCCGAGGCGGTCAAGAACCCGTTCTACATGATGGCACCCGACTGGGCGCTGGTCCCGCTGGTCATCATGGCGACCATGGCCACGGTGATCGCATCGCAGGCCCTCATCACCGGCGCGTTCAGCGTGACCAAGCAGGTCATCCAATTGGGCTATTTGCCGCGCCTGAACATCCAGCACACCAGCGTGCGCGACACGGGGCAGATTTACATACCGTTGGTCAATTGGGGGCTGTTTGCCGCCATCGTGCTGGCCGTGGTGATGTTCCGCTCATCCAGCAATCTGGCCGCGGCCTATGGCATCGCCGTGACGCTGGACATGCTGATCACCACCACGCTGACGTTTTTCGTGATCCGTTATGGCTGGGGTTACCCGCTGGCGCTGTGCATCGCGGCCACGGGGTGTTTCTTCGTGGTGGACCTGGCGTTCTTCGCGTCCAATCTGCTCAAGCTGTTCCAGGGCGGCTGGTTCCCGCTGCTGATCGGCGGCATCGTGTTCTCTTTGATGATGACCTGGAAGGAAGGGCGCAGGCTGCTCAATGACAAGCTGCGTGCGGATGCCATCGACCTCAAGGACTTTCTGGAGTCGGTGTTCATCAGCCCCCCGACCCGGGTGGACGGAACGGCCGTCTTCCTCACCGCCGACGTGGGCGCCGTGCCCAATGCGCTGCTGCACAACCTCAAGCACAACAAGGTGCTCCACCAGCAGAACCTGTTCGTGACGGTCCACAACCATGAAACTCCCTGGATCGGGATGGACAAACGGCTGCAGGTCGAGCCGCTGGGCCATGATTGCTGGCAGGTCGTCATCCACTACGGCTTCAAGAACGACCCCGACGTGCCGCGTGCGCTGGAGTTGTTGCGGGGGCGGGGCTGCGAACTGGAGCCCATGACCACCAGCTATTTCCTCTCGCGCGATACGGTCATCCCCACCATGGGTGGTGGCATGGCCCCCTGGCGCGAAAAGCTGTTTGCCCAGATGCACCACAACGCGAGCGGCGCTGCGGACTTCCTGCACCTGCCCAACAACGCCGTGGTCGAACTCGGGTCCAAGATCGAGATCTGAGAGAGTTAGTGGTTTTTTGAGGCTTGGCGCTTATCTATAAAGCGTTATTTGCTATTAAATATGTAGCAATTCGGATGTTTGCCTCGCGAGGCATGCACTGGGTGGCCTGCGGTGGCACGGTGCCAGAATCCCGCCCATGCAATTTTTCAAAGACTTGAGCCTGTCGGCGTTCACTGCGGGGTTCGTGGCAGTGCTGGTGGGCTTCACGAGCTCGGTGGCCATCGTGTTCCAGGCCGCACAGGCGTTTGGCGCCACCCCGGCTCAGGTCACATCCTGGATGTGGGCGCTGGGTCTGGGCATGGGCTTGTGCTCCCTGGTGCCTTCGCTCGTTCTGCGCCAGCCCGTCATGGTGGCCTGGTCCACGCCCGGTGCGGCCGTGCTGGCCACCGCCGGCCTGGCGGGTGGCTTCCACATGGGCGAAGCGGTGGGGGCTTTCATGGTCAGTGCTGCACTCATCATCCTGGTGGGCGTGACACGCTGGTTCGAGCGCGCGATGGGCCGCATCCCCATGGAGATCGCTGCCGCCTTGCTGGCCGGTGTGCTGGCGCGCTTCGGCCTGCAGGCATTTGCCGCTGCCCAGACGGCATTGCCGCTCGTGTTGACCATGTTGGTCGTGTACCTGTTCTCGCGCAAGTTCGCCGCACGCTATGCCGTGGTCATCACGCTGGCGGTGGCCGTGGTGTTCGTGGCCCTGCAAGGACAGATGGCATGGTCCGCCGTGCACCTGGAGCTGGCCATGCCGGTATTCACGGCCCCTCAGTTCAGTCTTGCCGCCACCATCAGCCTGGCCATCCCCCTTTTTGTGGTCACGATGGCGTCGCAGAACCTGCCCGGGGTGGCGGTGATCCGCGCCTCGGGCTACGACCTTCCTGTCTCCCGCCTGATTACGCTGACGGGACTCGCCACCCTGGTCCTGGCGCCGTTTGGCGCCTTCGCGCTGAATTTCAGCGCTATCACCGCCGCGATGTGCATGGGCCCCGAGGCACATGAGGACCGCCGTCGGCGTTATACGGCGGCCGTGTCCTGTGGTGCCTTGTATATAGCGATTGGCTTGTTTGGCGCGGTGATCACGGGTTTGCTGACGGCGTTTCCCAAGGAACTGGTGGTGGCGATCGCGGGGCTTGCCTTGCTGGGCACGATTGGCAATGGCCTGGCGGTGGCTCTGCGCGACGAGTCGCACCGTGAGGCGGCAATGGTTACGTTTCTGGTGACCCTCAGCGGGGTCGTGATCGCCGGAGTCGGATCGGCCTTCTGGGGCGTGGTCGCCGGCAGCTTTGCGCTATTTGTGCAACAGTACAGGCGTTCACCAGCGTGAGGCTCGTGGCGCTTTGCATGCGCCGCACCCAAATCTCTTTCTCTGTCCGCAAGTGATCTGCCATCGGCAGCGCCTGCGCACCTTTCTGACCCGACACCATGAAACTGCTCTTCATTGCCGATCCCCTGCAAAGCTTCAAGATCTACAAGGACACGACCTTCGCCATGATGCGCGAGGCCCAGCGGCGCGGACATACCCTGTCGGTGTGCGAGCCGCAACACATCACCTGGCAGCGTGGCAGCAAGGTGACGGCCCGCGTGTGCGACATCCAACTGACGGGAGACCCGGTGCAGTGGTACACCGCGCAGCCCGTGCACAGTACGCCCCTGGCGGGGTTCGATGCGGTGCTGATGCGCAAGGACCCGCCTTTTGACAGCGAGTATTTTTATGCGACACATCTGCTGGAGCAGGCCGAGCGCGACGGCGCCCGTGTGTTCAACAAGCCCCGGGCGCTTCGCGATCATCCGGAGAAACTGGCGATCATGGAGTTCCCGGAATTTATCGGCCCCACCCTGGTGACACGGGATGCCGCAGACATCCAGCGTTTTCATGCGGAGCACGGGGACATCATTCTCAAGCCGCTCGACGGCATGGGCGGCATGGGAATCTTCCGCGTGGGCCCGGATGGGCTCAATCTGGGAAGCATCACCGAAACCCTGAACCATCACGGCGCGCAGAGCGTCATGGTTCAAAAGTTCTTGCCTGAGATCACCCAAGGGGACAAGCGCGTTCTCATCATTGGCGGGAAACCGGTGTCCTTTTGCCTGGCGCGCATCCCGCAAGGCAGTGAGGTGCGGGGCAATCTGGCTGCAGGGGGCAAGGGCGTGGCGAAGCCGCTTTCGGCGCGGGACTGGGAAATCGGCAACGCACTGGGGCCAGTGCTACAGGCGCGGGGCCTGCTGTTGGCAGGAGTGGATGTGATCGGCGACTGCGTCACCGAGATCAATGTCACCAGCCCAACCTGCTTTCAGGAGATCTTTGACCAGACGGGGTGCGATGTCGCTTCCTTGTTCATCGATGCCCTGGAGGCTGCAATGACAGCCTCTGCCCCATAGCCTTCTGGATTTTTGCAGCCAGATCTTTTTAACCCCCTAAAACTAGTGCTATAGTCGAGGGCTTCGCTACTGAGGCGGTTCTGCAGGAATGCAGGGGGCTGGTGGTTCGGGTGGTGATGGGGCTGAGGCCTTGTTGCTGCAGGGGCTGAGAAGGTGGTGAAGAAAGTTTGGTTTTGAGTTGTAGGTGGTGTAAAAACCGGTATATAATTCAAGGCTTCGCTGAGTAGAGCAGGGTGTTGCAAGACGCTGAGTTTGAAAGGTGATGAAAACGAAAAAGTTTTCAAAAGTTTGACAGTTCTTCAAAAACTGTGCTAGAATTCAAGGCTCAGCTGATCGCAGCTAAGTCGGGAAAGCAAAGAAAGACTTCGGTCTTTGTGAGTGATCCGGTTCATTAAAAATATACAGCCGATAAGCGTGGGCGTTTGATGGCGAGTGCCAAGTTCTTTGGAACTAGTGCTTAGCACTACAAACGCTCATGAGAGAGAAGTGAAGTTCACTTCAATTCTTAATTATGAGTTGCTCGAAAGAGCGAAAAAATCAAGATCGAACTGTAGAGTTTGATCCTGGCTCAGATTGAACGCTGGCGGCATGCCTTACACATGCAAGTCGAACGGTAACAGGTCTTCGGATGCTGACGAGTGGCGAACGGGTGAGTAATACATCGGAACGTGCCCGATCGTGGGGGATAACGGAGCGAAAGCTTTGCTAATACCGCATACGATCTACGGATGAAAGCAGGGGACCGCAAGGCCTTGCGCGGACGGAGCGGCCGATGGCAGATTAGGTAGTTGGTGGGATAAAAGGCTTACCAAGCCGACGATCTGTAGCTGGTCTGAGAGGACGA
>NZ_AFBG01000022.1 GCF_000204195.1 Acidovorax radicis N35 | reverse complement strand
CGACGAGTTGGGCTACCTACCCTTCAGCCAGGCCGGTGGCGCCTTGTTGTTCCACCTGCTGTCCAAGCTGTACGAGCACACCAGCGTGATGATCACCACCAACCTGACGTTCGCGGAGTGGTCCACGGTGTTCGGCGATGCCAAGATGACCACTGCGTTGCTGGATCGCTTGACCCATCACTGCCACATCATCGAGACGGGCAACGAGTCCTACCGCTTCCGCCACAGCACGCACGAAGCCAAGGGGCGCATCAAGGCCCGTGAGCAGACCAAGAAGGCAGCAGCGGCCCAGGTTAGCGAGACCGCGGAGGAAAGGGCCTCGCCTGATGGCTCGGCCATACTGACCACGACTTCAAAGAAAGGAGGACCTACCGAAGCATCCACCCTATAGTTATCCACAGCTGGCTTCAAATGGAACCAGCTCTAGCCCCTGGTCAATGTTCGACTGGCACTGCTGATCACGATTGCACTGGCGCTAACACTCCTGGTGATGAATCAGTCTGCGTGCAATTTCCACATCGCGGATCTGGTCCGGACCATGGAATGTGATGTCAAAAAAATAGACCTGGATGGCCCCGAGTACGGCGACGAAGATCAGTGCTATCCAGTCACTCGATGTTCGCTGGGTGGTTGGAAAAGCGGCTGTCTGCATGTCTACCTTCTGGATCATCTGGTGGTTGGGTACGGTGCCCTGTTTGTGGAAGGGCAAGAGCGTACAAGAGCCGCACTTTGCTGGGTTGGGTCGGGGCCGTTCACGGAGATTGCCTGTGGCATGTCCGAGGTCTTGTGCGCGAAGGTCCAGGCGTTGTTCAGAGGGAATGCTAGACGGCCGCGCACTGGTCCCACGGTGGCGCAAAACGCGGGGTCATTGCGCGAGGATGTGCCGAGACGAGCGGCGTGGCGGACTCAATGGCTGCCTGGGCTTTTAGAAGATGGGCTCAGCGGCAACTTTTGGGAGACGATGTAGCGGGGCCGTTGTTTGACCTCGTCATAGATGCGCGCCAGATATTCGCCGATGATGCCGAGGCCGATCATTAGCGAGCTACCAATGATCAACAGCAGCAAGATGACAGTGGTAAAGCCGTTGATGGCTGCCCCCGACAACTTCATGTACACCGTGTGCATCCCCAGAACCACGGAGAAGGCGAAAAAGAGCACGCCAAAAATCGTGATCAGATGCAGTGGAAAAGTGCTGAAGCTCGTGACGGCAATGGCGGCGAGGCGAATCAATCCGAAGACGGACCATCCCGAATCGCCCGCGATGCGTGGCTCGACCTCGAAGGGGATCTGGGTAGACCTGAATCCCATCCAGCTGATCATGCCGCGAAAGAACACGTTGCGCTCTTTCATCGTGCGATACGCTTCGATGACCCGTTGATCGAGCAACTTGTAGTCTGATGCGCCGTTTAGGTCATGGCCCGAGAAGGCCCGCAAAATCAGATAGAAGAGTTTTGCCCGTGCAGCAGAGAGGGCAGATTCGTCGCCCCGGCTGGATTTGACGGCTTCCACGATGTCAAACTCGCCCGTGCGCCATGTCTCGATCATGGTCGGCAGCAGGGAAGGGGGATGCTGCATGTCTCCATCCATGATGATCACCGCTTTGCCGCCTGCGGCCTCCAAGCCTGCCGAGACTGCTGCTTCCTTGCCAAAATTGCGGCTCAGGCGCAGACCCCGCAACTGGGGCAGGGTTTGAGAGATCGTTGTGATCTCGTTCCAGGTGTTGTCCTTGGAGCCATCGTCCACCACCACGATTTCCCAAGTGGATGCTGACAAAGTCAGAAATTTCTCCACCTCCCGCAGCGTGTGGCGAATGCCTGCTTCTTCACAATAAACCGGGATGACAACGGAAATCTCTGGGTGCATAAACATTCTCATAAAGCCGATCCCGGCCGAAGATCGGCTACGAGCCGGTGGTGTCTCTGCGCAGGACTTTCTCACGTTTCATGGTGCCCAAGGTCGTTGCCATGTCTCTTACGGCTAAAAATCATCGCACAGTTTCCACCTGGATCGGCAGTGGCTTCCGCGTCGAAATTTCATTGGCCTGCGTGGCCAGAGAGCCTAGCGCCCGCTTGGCGGACGTACCTGCGCTCCCCCCGTGGGTGTGGCGGAAATGCCATCGGTGGATCGGCGCAGGTGTCCTGTTTGGGCATTCAATTCCGATGCGAGGGTAAAATGGCGGAAATTCCACTGCACAAGAGCGAGAAAGGCAATCTGGTTATGACACCGCGAACTACATCGGAGATGTTGACCGGCCGTTAAGGCTGGCTGTTCGCGCCTGCACGAGATTGCACACCTCCTCCAGAAAGCGCGGACCTGTTCCGCGCTTTTTTGTTTTCTGGGCCTGGCGCGTGCCCGTACCCACTGCACTGATTGAAAAGAAAGAGTTACTCCCATGATTCACATCACGCTTCCTGACGGTTCGCAGCGCGAGTTTCCAGGTCCTGTCACTGTGGCCGAAGTGGCTGCATCCATCGGCTCGGGACTCGCCAAGGCAGCTCTGGCTGGCAAGATCGATGGCAAGGTGGTAGATACCAGCTATCAGATTACGGCAGATAGCCCACTGTCCATCATCACGGCCAAGGATGCGGATGGTCTGGAGGTGATTCGCCACTCCACTGCCCACTTGCTGGCTTACGCCGTCAAGGAACTCTTCTCAGAGGCGCAGGTGACCATCGGTCCGGTGATCGAAAACGGTTTCTTCTACGACTTTGCGTACAAGCGTCCTTTCACTCCCGAAGACTTGGTGGCCATCGAAAAACGCATGGCCGAACTGGCTGCGAAGGACGAGCTCGTGGTGCGCCGGGTGCTGCCGCGTGACGAGGCCGTTGCATATTTCAAGGGACTTGGCGAGCACTACAAGGCGGAGATCATTGCCAGCATCCCCAGCAATGAAGATGTGAGCCTTTACCGCGAAGGCAATTTCGAGGACCTGTGCCGTGGTCCCCACGTTCCCAGTACAGGCAAGCTCAAGTTCTTCAAGCTGATGAAGGTGGCAGGGGCCTATTGGCGTGGCGACCACCGCAACGAGATGCTGCAGCGCATCTACGGTACCGCGTGGACGTCCAAGGAGGAGCTGCAGCAGTACCTCACGATGCTGGAAGAGGCCGAGAAACGTGACCACCGGAAGCTGGGTCGGGAGCTGGATCTGTTCCACATGGACGAGCATTCCCCGGGTACGGTGTTCTGGCACCCCAAGGGCTGGGCGCTGTGGCAAGAGGTGGAACAGTACATGCGCCGCGTGTACCGCAACAATGGTTACCAGGAGGTCAAGGGCCCGCAGATCCTGGACAAGAGCCTGTGGGAGAAAACAGGCCACTGGGACAAGTACCGCGACAACATGTTCACGACCGAGTCGGAAAAGCGCGAGTACGCGCTCAAGCCGATGAACTGCCCTGGGCACATCCTGATCTACAAGCAGGGCATCAAGAGTTACCGCGACCTGCCGCTGCGCTATGGCGAGTTCGGTGCCTGCCATCGCAACGAGCCCACGGGTGGCCTGCACGGCATCATGCGTGTGCGTGGCTTCACGCAGGATGATGGACACATCTTCTGCACGGAAGAGCAGGTGCTGGAAGAGTGCGCCAACTACACCGCACTGGTGCAGAAGGTCTACAAGGACTTCGGCTTTACCGACATCATCTACAAAGTGGCCACGCGGCCCGAGGCGCGCATCGGCACCGATGAATCGTGGGACCGCGCCGAGAAGGCGCTGATGGATGGCCTGCGCCATTCGGGCTGCGAGTTCGAGATCGCCGAAGGCGAGGGCGCGTTCTACGGTCCCAAGATCGAGTACACGCTCAAGGATGCGCTGGGTCGCCAGTGGCAGTGCGGCACGATGCAGATCGACCCCAATCTGCCTGAGCGCCTGGACGCAGAATATGTGGCTGAAGATGGCAGCCGCAAGCGCCCTTTGATGCTGCACCGTGCGACCGTGGGCAGCATGGAGCGCTTCATCGGCATGCTGATTGAGCACTATGCCGGCGCCTTCCCTCTATGGTTGGCGCCAGTGCAGGTTGCAGTGCTCAACATCACGGACGCACAGGCCGATTACTGTCGCGAAATTGCTGCAAAGCTGCAAAAAGCACTGCCGAATCAAGACCTTAGAGTGGCGGTCGATCTGCGCAATGAGAAGATTACGTATAAAATACGTGAGCATTCGTTGCAAAAGCTGCCGTACATCCTTGTCGCGGGCGACAAGGAGAAGGCCGCAGGAGCCGTCGCAGTGCGTGGCCGGGGCAATCGTGACCTCGGCGTGATGTCTGTGGAAGCGTTCGCTGAGCTGATCGCCCAAGACATCGCCACCAAAGCCTGATTTTTCGTGAAAACATGCTTCGGCGCCTGCCATGTGTGCGGTTGTAGCTACAAAGTTTGTAGTAATTTGATTGAAGGAAGATAGCCATCGCTACTGAATTTCGTGATCGTCGCCACCGTGAAGAGCGCAAGCATCGCCTGAACCGTGAAATCATGGCTCCGGAAGTTCGTCTTTCCGGGCCTGAAAATGAACCCTTGGGCGTCGTCAGCCTGATGGAAGCCTTGCGCATGGCGGGTGAGCTGGATGTGGATCTGGTGGAAATCGCTGCCACGGCGAATCCTCCGGTGTGCCGCCTCATGGACTATGGCAAGTTCAAATACCAAGAGCAAAAGCGTGCGGCGGAAGCCAAAGCCAAGCAAACGGTCATTGAGATCAAGGAAGTCAAGTTCCGCCCAGGTACGGACGATGGTGACTACAACATCAAGATGCGCAATATCCGTCGGTTTTTGGCGGATGGCGACAAGTGCAAGATCACGCTGCGTTTCCGTGGCCGCGAAATCACGCACCAAGAGTTGGGTCTTGCCTTGTTGAATCGCATTCGGGACGAATTGGCAGACAGCATCATCATCGAGCAGTTTCCCAAGTTGGAAGGCCGCCAGATGATCATGATGATCGCCCCCGGTAAAAAGAAGCCTGCTGCAGCCAAGCAAGCTGCAGAAGGCGCTCCGGCAACTGGCACTGCAGCCTGAGGGTGCAGTGGTTGGTGTGAAATTTTGAATGCTGCTCCTGCGAGGGCGGTGTTCAAAAAGGCAGTGTTTCGGCGCTGCCGAGCGAAAGGCGCGAGCCTTTCGATAAAAGTGGCTCGGGGCCAACAAGTTTGCAGATCGGTTTGCAAACGCCTCACGAGCACAAAGAAAAGGAGCATTCACATGCCCAAAATGAAGACCAAGAGCAGCGCGAAAAAACGTTTCCGCGTTCGTCCCGGTGGCACCGTCAAGCGCGGTCAAGCCTTCAAACGTCACATCTTGACCAAGAAGACCACCAAGAACAAGCGCCACCTGCGTGGTGCAGTTGCTGTGCATGAGACCAATATGGGCTCTATCGCACAAATGCTGCCCGGCATGGGCGTGTAATTAACGACGAACAAGGAGTACATACATGCCTCGCGTCAAACGTGGTGTAACGGCCCGTGCCCGTCACAAGAAAGTTCTCGCCCTTGCTAAGGGTTTCCGTGGTCGCCGCGGTAATGTCTACCGTATCGCCAAACAGGCGGTAATGAAGGCTGGGCAATATGCCTACCGTGACCGCCGCACCAAGAAGCGCGTGTTCCGCCAGTTGTGGATCGCCCGTATCAACGCCGCTGCCCGTGAACTGGGCCTGACCTACAGCCAGTTCGCCAACGGCCTGAAGAAGGCATCCATTGAGATCGACCGCAAGATGCTGGCCGATCTCGCAGTGCACGACAAGGCTGCCTTTGGCAGCATCGTAAGCCAAGTCAAGGCCAAACTGGCTGCTTGAGTTCACGATGAGCGGCTATCTTTTTGATAGCTGCTTGCGCAATAACAGCAAGGGCTAGGGCTTGAAAAGGCGCTAGCCCTTGTTCATTTTCAAGAGTCGATATGAACGAGTTGGATTCCCTGGTCGAAAGCGCGACGCAACTGTTTTCCCAAAGCGCCACCCCTGCTGATCTGGAAAACGCCAAAGCGCAGTTTCTGGGCAAGGCGGGCCGCGTAACCGAGCTCATGAAGGGCATGGCGCAGCTGTCCGTCGAGGAAAAGAAATCCCGCGGTGCCGCCATCAATGTTGCCAAGCAGGCCATCGAAGCCGCTCTCACGGCGCGGCGTCAGGCGCTGGCCGATGCCGAGCTGCAGGTCCAACTCAAGGCCGAGGCGCTGGATGTGAGCCTGCCGGGCCGCCAGCGCGGGCAGGGCGGCCTGCACCCGGTGTCGCTCACGCTCGAGCGCATCGAGGGCATCTTCGGCTCCATGGGTTTCGACGTGGCCCAGGGCCCGGAGATCGAGACCGACTGGTTCAATTTCACCGCACTGAACACGCCGGAAGACCATCCTGCGCGTTCCATGCACGACACGTTCTACGTGGAGGGCGGCACTGACACCGCCCCCAACCTGCTGCGCACCCACACCAGCCCGATGCAGATCCGCCACGCGGTGCAGCATGTGAAGAAGCACCGCGCGCTGCTCGACGCCGACCAGCCCATGCCCGAGATCCGCGTGATCGCGCCGGGCCGCACCTACCGTGTGGACAGCGACGCCACGCACTCGCCCATGTTCCACCAGTGCGAAGGCCTGTGGATTGGTGAGAACGTGAGCTTCAAAGACTTGAAGGTCATCTTCACCGCGTTCTGCCGCACCTTCTTTGAAAGCGACGACCTGGTGCTGCGCTTTCGCCCGAGCTTTTTCCCCTTCACCGAGCCCAGTGCCGAGATCGATATCCAGTTCCAGACCGGCCCGCTGGCCGGCCGCTGGCTGGAAGTGGCCGGCTCCGGCCAAGTGCACCCGAACGTAGTGCGCAACATGGGCCTCGATCCGGAAAAGTACATCGGCTTTGCCTTCGGCATGGGCCCCGACCGCCTGACCATGCTGCGCTACGGCGTGAACGACCTGCGCTTGTTCTTTGACGGCGACATCCGCTTCCTGTCGCAGTTCCAGTAAAGCCTGCCGATTGAGCGACGCACGCGCGCAGCCCGGCGGCAGCGCGCTGATCCTTTAGAACAAGAGTCCGACTATGCAATTTCCTGAATCCTGGTTGCGCGAGTTCTGCAACCCATCCCTCACGACGGTCGAGCTGGCCGAGACGCTGACCATGGCCGGCCTGGAGGTGGAAGAGCTACGCCCCGTGGCGCCGCCCTTCACCAAGATCGTGGTGGGCGAGATCAAAGAAGCCGTGCAGCACCCCGACGCCGACCGCCTGCGCGTGTGCCAGGTGGATGTGGGGCAGGGCGCCTTGCTCAACATCGTGTGCGGCGCGCCCAACGCCCGCGTCGGCATCAAGGTGCCGTGTGCCATGGTGGGCGCAGAGCTGCCGCCCGGCGACGATGGCAAGCCGTTCCTCATCAAGGTCGGCAAGCTGCGCGGCGTGGAGAGCCAGGGCATGCTGTGCTCGGCCCGCGAGCTCAAGCTGTCTGAAGACCACGGAGGTTTGCTCGAGCTTGATGCTTCTGCGCCCGTGGGCCAGGACATCCGCACCCACCTGAACCTGGACGACACGCTGTTCACGCTCAAGCTCACGCCCAACCTGGCGCACTGCCTTAGCGTGTACGGCATTGCGCGCGAAGTGTCGGCCCTCACCGGCGTGCCACTGAAGCAGCCTTCCTTCCCCGCGGTGGCGGCAAAATTGTCCGACAAGCTCGCCGTCAAGGTGAGCGCGCCCGACCTGTGCGGCCGCTTCTCCGGCCGCATCGTGCGCAATGTGAACACGCGCGCCGCCACGCCCCAATGGATGCTGGACCGCCTGGCGCGCTGCGGCCAGCGCGGCGTGTCGCCGCTGGTCGACATCTCCAACTACGTGATGTTCGAACTGGGCCGGCCCTCGCACATTTTTGATCTGGACAAGATCCACGGCGGCCTGGACGTGCGCTGGGGCAAGCCCGGCGAGCAGCTCAAGCTGCTCAACGGCAACATCATCACCGTGGACGACAAGGTCGGCGTGATCGCTGACGAGCAGCAGGTCGAGTCGCTCGCCGGCATCATGGGCGGCGACGCCACCGCCGTGTCCGACGACACGAAGCACATCTACATCGAAGCCGCCTTCTGGTGGCCCAAGGCCGTGGCCGGGCGCTCGCGCCGCTTCAACTTCTCCACGGATGCCGGCCACCGCTTCGAACGCGGTGTGGATCCGAGCCTCACGGTCGAGCACATCGAGCGCATCACCCAGCTGGTCATCGATATCTGCGGCACGCCGGACACCGCCTGCGGTCCCATGGACGACCAGTCCGTGAACCTGCCGGTGCCCCAGCCCGTCACGCTACGCGTGGCGCGTGCTTCCAAGGTCATCGGCATGCCGCTCACGCAGGCGCAGTGCGCCAACGTGCTGGCCCGCCTGGGCCTGCCGGTGGTGCAGGGCGAAGGCACGCTCACCGTCACGCCGCCCGCGTACCGCTTCGACATCACTATCGAAGAAGACCTGATCGAAGAAGTGGCGCGCATGGTGGGCTACAACAACCTGCCCACCACGCCGCCCTTGGCACCCATCACGCCCAAGCTGCCGGCCGAGGCCACGCGCAGCCCGTTTGCCGTGCGCCGCTCGCTGGCCGGGCTGGGTTATCAGGAGACCATCAACTTCAGCTTTGTCGAAGAGCGCTGGGAGCAAGAGCTGGCCGCGAACGCCCAGCCCATCAAGCTTCTCAACCCCATCGCCAGCCAGATGAGCGTGATGCGCTCGACGCTGCTGGGTTCGCTGCTGCAGGTGCTGAAGTTCAACCTGGACCGCAAGGCCCAGCGTGTGCGCGTGTTCGAATTGGGCCGCGTGTTCCTGCGCGACGCCACGGTGTGCAACACCGACACCACCGTCGAAGGCTTCAACCAGCCGATGCGCGTGTCCGGCCTGGCCTACGGCGCAAACGATGCGCTGCAGTGGGGGCGCAAGGAGCAAGCCATCGACTTCTTCGATGTGAAGGGCGACGTGGAGGCCTTGCTGGCTCCGCTGCAGGCCAGCTTCGAGCCCGCCACGCACCCAGCCATGCACCCCGGCCGTTGCGCGCGCGTGCTGGTGGACGGCCGTGCCATCGGCTTCGTGGGCGAACTGCACCCGCAGTGGCGCCAGTCCTGGGACCTGCCGCTGGCCCCGGTGATGTTCGAACTCGAGCTCGACGCCGTGATGCAGCGCGTGGTGCCGCAATTCAAGGCCGTGGCCAAGCACCAGGCCGTCGAGCGGGACAAGGCCGTGGTGGTCGCCGAGCGCGTGACGCACGACGAGATCATCTCGGCGGTTCAGCAGGCGCTGCCAAGCGGGATGTTGCGCTCGGCAGTTCTGTACGACGTGTACCGTCCTAAGCCGTTGCGCGAAGGCGAAGAAGCACCTTCCGGCGGCCTTGCGCAAGGCGAGAAGAGCGTCACCGTGCGCCTGACGTTGGCGCGTGATGAAGCCACCCTGACCGAGGCGGAGATCGAGGCTGCTGTTCAAGCCGTCGCTGACAGCCTGGTGCAGCGCACCGGTGCGCGCCTGCGTGTTTGATGACAACGACATTGTCCAAGAGGGGAGTGATGCCATGATCGAATTTGCCGTCGAAAGCCTGGAGACACCGGCACTGACCAAGGCGCAGCTGGCCGATCTGCTGTTCGATCAGATCGGCCTGAACAAGCGCGAGTCCAAGGACATGATCGACGCGTTCTTCGATCTGATCTCCCAGAGCCTTGTGGAAGGCAAGGATGTCAAGTTGTCGGGTTTCGGCAATTTTCAGATTCGCACCAAGGCGCCGCGCCCGGGGCGCAATCCGCGCACGGGCGAGGCCATTCCGATCAAGGCACGCCGAGTGGTGACATTTCATGCCAGCAGCAAGCTCAAGGAACAAATCCAAACGGCCGCTGCTTCGTGAATTTGTGCCGTTTTTGTGACCAGAATGTTGCCGATGGCTGGCGGTCTGCGCGCGTCTGCAGTACGCTAGTCGGCTGTTCGGTTTGAATCCACAACCCATGGGCACCCCCCTCCCTTCCATCCCCGCCAAGCGCTACTTCACGATTGGTGAGGTCGCGGAGTTATGTGGCGTCAAGCCCCATGTATTGCGCTACTGGGAGCAGGAGTTCACGCAACTGCGTCCCATGAAGCGGCGTGGCAACCGGCGCTATTACCAACACCATGAGGTGCTGATGATCCGCCGCATCCGTGACCTGCTGTACGACCAGGGCTTCACGATCAGTGGCGCGCGCAATCGCCTGCAGGAGCTTGCGCATCCTGCCCGCGATGATGTGGGACCCGATGCGCCATTGGATGGACTGGATTCCGAGATGCCGAGCATGTTGGTGGACAGCGCCCGTGACCTCTCTATCGAGGCGACGGGGTTCACGCTGGACTCCAATGCAGTGCGCAAAGAATTATTTGAGATTCGTGCGCTGCTTTCTCTGAACTGAGGTTTTTTCTGCATATAATCTAAGTCTTGTCGGCGTGTAGCGCAGCCTGGTAGCGCACTTGCATGGGGTGCAAGGGGTCGCGAGTTCGAATCCCGCCACGCCGACCATTTATTCAACCGCCAGCGTCCGTAGAAATCCGGACCTGGCGGTTTTCTCTTTTGTGGCGCGGCTTTTCGCGTTCGGCATCGTCCGCCAGCGTCCGCAGGCAGCCGCCTATACTTTGGGGCAACTATTGGGGCAGCAATTGCCCCATGCCTCGGAGTTGCCCCACATGCCCCTCACAGACGCCGCAATCAAGGCGGCCAAGCCCTCGGAAAAAGCTCGCAAGCTGTACGACGCTGATGGCCTATACCTTGAGGTCGCCCCATCGGGCGGCAAATGGTGGCGTTTCAAGTACCGCATCGACGGCAAAGAAAAGCGCCTGAGCCTTGGGGTGTATCCCGAGGTGTCACTGCTGCAGGCGCGCAAGGCCCGCGACGATGCGCGCCGCCAGGTGGTGGACGGCATCGACCCCTCGGCAAACCGCCAGGCGCAGAAACGCGCAAGTGCGGTGGCGGCCGATAACTCCTTTGAAACGGTGGCCCGCGCCTGGCATGCGAGCTGGGCGCGCACGCGCACCAAAAAACACGCCGACCAGGTGCTGCGCCGGATGGAGTTGGATGTTTTCCCGCAGATTGGCGCGCTGCCCATTGCCTCGATCAAGGCGCCGCAGATCGTGGCCCTGGCCAAGAAGGTTGAACAGCGCGGCGCGCACGACCTGGCGCGGCGCGCCATCCAAATTTCGGGCCAGGTGTTCCGCTATGCCCTCGGGCACGGCCTGGCCGAACACAACCCATCGGGCGACATACAGCCTGGCGACGTGCTGGCGCCGGTGCGCGAGCAGAACTATGCGCGGGTGGATGTCGCGAAGTTGCCACAGCTGCTACGCGACGTGGACGACTACCGGGGCCACATTCGCACTCGCCTGGCCATCCACCTGATGGCCCTCACGTTCGTGCGCACCAGCGAGCTGATCAAGGCGGAATGGGTGGAATTCAATCTGGCGGCATCACAGTGGCGGATACCTGCCCCACGAATGAAGATGAAAACGGAGCACATCGTGCCCCTCTCGCGCCAGGCTGTTGAAGTGCTGCAGGCGCTGCAGCTGGTTGGCACCGGCAATGCCCTGCTATTCCCCGGTGGCCATGATCACGAAAAGCCCATGAGCAACAACGCGATCTTGTTTGCGCTGTACCGCATGGGCTACAAAGGGGAAATGACCGGCCACGGGTTCCGTGGCATTGCTTCGACTGTTTTGCATGAGCTTGGCCAGGAACATGCCGTCATTGAACTACAGCTAGCCCACCAAGAGCGGGACCGCGTGAGCGCCGCCTACAACCACGCACAGTATCTACCCCAGCGCACCGCATTGATGCAGCTCTGGGCGGATCACCTTGACGGGATGCGCGGCCGGCCCATCACACTACCAATTCGTGCAGCGTCAGTTTGAGTCGTAGTGCGCCACCGCAATAGTTACTCCTTCCCTATTGCTTTCGCTTTGGGGAGGGACTTAGCCTTTTCATCCTTGCTGATACCTTTGCCAAACCGTTCCATCTTGAAGTTCAAAAGATCGTTGGGGAAGGCTCTAACAAGCAGCGCTTCTATGTCGTCAACCATTTCGGGAATGATTTCGTAGGCACTGAAATATGCAGCCAAATCATGTAAGCGCAGCATCCTGTCGTGCGGCTGTCGTACATACTGATGCGCTGGTTTGAACTCCACGTTGTTGATTGGGTGTTTAACCAGAGTCATGACTTGAGTGCTGCGATCCCGGTTAAACGCGAGATTCATCTCTTTCCAGATGTTTTGCTTCTTCGTCTGCCCCGCGTAGAGCGCTCTTCCCCGGGTGTCATAGAAAATATAGATACCCGCCTTGGTTGCATTGAGCACCTTTTGCAACTCAGTGCTATATCGCCCTTTGTCTGCAGCCGCATCAAATACTCGCAGTTGATTTGCTCCCGCCTTGGTGGGAGTGGGCGTGATTGGGAAGAACTCAACAATTGCTCGAATTGCGGTCCGGTGAATGTGCTGCTTCGTGTGCTCCGTGGCCTTCGAAACGATGTTTGCGACTTGAAGTGCGCTCAGTTCCTTGCCTTCGCTGCGCCAAGCCTGCATCTGAATTTTTCTCATACCGAGCGCTTGGGCCAACTCTTCGTCAGTCTGACTATGGAGCTTTTTTTCAAGATGTCTGAACAAATCGCCTGCATTGATTGACATTCGCATCCCTCCGTTGGTGTTTCATTTACTGTCCATCATCGCTGGTGACCAAAGCCTTGTCGATGAAGTGATAGTGGGCAATTTCTAGGAAATGGGTCTACGGCTTTGCATGAGCGCGGATACCAGCGACTTCACCTCTTCTTGTCTGAATCCCCGAATGGCTGCATCGTTAAAAGCTTGCACCTCGTTAGCCGGCCAGGCGGATGCGCGGACGCCCAGCTTGATGGGCGGCGTGAACAGCCCGTCCTTGATGCGTTCATATAGGGTGGTTCGGCCCACCCCTGTGGCTTGCAGCACGCTCGGCAGGCGCAGCAGTGGCACGACTTTTTCAACGGTTTGCATATAGTTCTCCCATCATGGTGCGCACTCCATCACCGCTTCAATGAAGACGCGTGCCGCTTCTGCGTTGATGGCATTGCCGTAGGCGCGCAGGCGTCCCACTCGGGAGGGAGACGCATCAACCAGCGGCTGTGTGCCGGGTTCAACAGGCCGCCACTTGCCATCCCGGCAGAAGATCCAGTCAGCATCAGCCCAGAAGCCGTTAACCTGGCCGGGCCTCGATCGCAGCTCCAAGCCGTCAACAGGGCCGCATCCGCTGGGTTCAAACCGGGATTCATTCCCCGATTGGCTTTTGCCTGGGGCAGCTCCCCCTTGCCGTTGTTCGTTGTGGTGGGTGTCGGCCAGCCGCACAGGTGGACGGCAATATCCGCTGTGCTGATTTGTGGGTCCGTGGGCCGTCGCCTGACCGTTATTGGTGGGTTCGGCTTGGCATCCACTATGGTGCTGTTCGGGGTAGGCCAGCCCGACATGTGAGCGGCCATGCCCAGGCACATGCCGCCCTCGCGGCCTGGCCCTTTTTGCGGCCCGCGCGCGTTGTTCACCAAAGGTGTCGGCCACCCAGTAGAGACGGTCCCTGATGTGCGGCGCACCGATGCCCGCAGACGGAAACGGGACCGCTCCGAAGGCGTAACCCAGGGCTTCCACGTCAGCGCATACAAGGTCGATCCAAGGGGCAGCATCTTTGCTCGCAACTTGCTCTCCAACGACGACTGCAGGGCGGCGCTCGCGGATGAGGTGGTGGAAGTGCGGCCACAGGTGCCGCTGGTCATCAAACCCAGTGCCTTGGCCTGCTTCGGAGAAAGGTTGGCACGGACAGGAACCGCTCCAAATAGGTCTGTCGTCTGGCCATCCTGCGAGCCGAAGGGCGTAAGACCAGACGCCCACGCCAGCGAAGAAGTGGCACTGTGTGTATCCGTCAAGGTCGCTCGGTCGAACATCTTCAATACTCCTATCGTCAACATCGCCCGGCGCGATGTGCCCCGCGGCGATAAGGTTGCGCAGCCATTGAGCTGCAAATTTGTCAAATTCGTTGTAGTAGGCTGGCTTCACGGCAACCGTTGTTGCGGCCTTCATTCAGCGACCTCTGCCATTGATCGGTCGCAGGGAGCCAGCACCAGCACCTCCAAAAAGTCGATGCACTCCATGACGGCGGCGCCCAGCCCTTCCAGCGAGCCTGTGTTCTCGATGTCCGCGTGCGACTTGATGGTGAGCACTGGCGCGCAGTCGGCGGGCTGCGCTGGCGCGGCGGCCAAGTCAATGCGATGAACGCGCACCACCTTTGCGCCAAGCCGACGCAGCATTTTTTCCTGCGCCGTGGTGACCATGTCAGGCACAACGATGCGCGACCAGCCGCAGCCCACCAAGCGGCCGATCTGGCGCTCAACCTGGCGGCAGTAGTAATCGGGGATGAACCGGCAACGGAACTCCGACCAACGCTGCATGGCCCATGCCGGGGTGCGCGGCGGCGGCAGGATCTCGCCACCATCCGTGAGCCACAGCATGAAAGCAGGGTCGCTGCAGACTCCCGCAGCCAGGGCGTTCAAAGGGGTGTTGTGCAAGCGGGGTTCAGACAGCAAGCGCACGTCAAGGCGCCAGGCTTGTGCAACGTCGCGTTGTACGGCCTCAGCGAACGACACGGCCGCAAATCCCTGGCCAGGAGCCAGCATCGAGGCGATTGTTTTTTTGCCGGCGGCCGGCTTACCGGTGAGGGCAACTATCAGGGGTTGTTTCATGATTTCTCTCTGTGCATGTGAATCAGTCGTCTAGGTCGCCAGCTGCTGCCCTCTTGCGGTCAAAGCAGGGCGGGCGCATGGCCATCGGCGGGGGAGGGGGCGAGCGGGCCGCCGTCTTCTTGGCGGCAACGCGCGTCAGGAACGTGGCCTGCAGCCGAACGAGGCGCATGCGCACCGGGTCAGCCATCACGGCTTCGAAGTCGGAGGGCCATTCGCGGCAGGCCGGCAGACGGACCATGGATTGCAGGGCGGCGCGCAAAGCGGCGGCGGTGGGGGCCGTCATGCCGTGGCGCCCCATGCGTCCATGTGCATGTGGGCAGCGCCAGGGCCGCAGGCTTCCACGCAGCTGCGGGCAGTGGCCACCGGATGTACGCCGAATACCTGGCGCACTGCCGGGGCGTAGCAGTGGCGCACGCCGTCACGGTCCATGCCGTGGGCGCACAGCGCGCAGCCGCGCAGCGGTGGAACCAGCTGGGCCAGGGCCTGCACGTTCACGCGGCACCCCGCACACGCCTGGGCATCGCCACCACCACGGCCGCCGCTGTTTCGGCCACGGGCTCCAGTTCCAGCGCCTGCTGGGCCGTTTCCGCGTCGCGCTTCGCCTTGGCCATGGCGCGGCGGGCACGCTTGAATGTTTCCGATATGTCCGTGCTGCTGGCGTTGCGATACCGGAAGCGCGGATTGGTGAGGCCCAGCGTGGGCATGGTCAGTTTTGCGGGCACGGTCATACCTCCTGCGGTGGTTCAGGGTTGAAAAAACTCGGGGGAAGGGGGCGCAGCGGGCCGGCCTGGCTGCTGCTGGGGTTCGGGCTGCGGGGTCCAGTCCTCGATTTCGTGACGGCCCCGGCCTAAAAACGCTCTGCGTAGTTCGCCGGTCAGGCGCGCTCTACAGTTATTGAAACAAGTCCAAGGCGCCGACTTCGCGGCGCGGGCCTCGGGGTCCTGGCGGCCATCGGCCACCCGGTTCCACGCCTGGCGGCGCGAGATCAGCCACCGGCCCGACTGCAGCGCCAGGCCCACGGTCACTTTCTTTTCCACGTCCTCGCCGTAGCGGTTCGTGGTCTGGGTTTCGCGGTGCGCCACTGTCATGGCCCACTCGCCGCGCTTGCGGCATGGGCCACCCATCAGCTCCATGAACCGGCGCCAATCGGCCTTGATGGACCCCACCCGGTGCACGGCGCCATAGATGCGCCATGCGATGGTGTCGCCCTCGATGCGAGCCTGCTCCACTTGATCGTGCGTTACGCGGCGCATCTCGCGCCAGGCCACCACACTGGGCTGGCCGATGGGCTGGAATTGGCGAATGCCCCAGGTCGCAGCCCAGGCGTCCACCCGCACATAGCCGGGCACATCGCCCGCATCCACATCGAACAGCTGGCCCTGCGCGTGGCCCTCGCCCTGGCCGTCCAGATGGTTGATCTGGTACGACCCGCCCACGTTCTTGGCCACGTATTTGGCGATGTAGGCCGCAGCGCCACCCGCATCCAGCCACTTCACGTTCACCCGGTTCTTGCGGGCGCCTGGCTGGCGCGTCTGCAGGTGCGCGCGGGTCTTCTTGCACTTCACCTCGGGGAACTCGTCGTCCTCGGGCTTGAGCCAGTGCTGGCGGATGATGACCGACGCCAGCCGCGCTTCTTCGCGAGATTGGAACCAGAAAAGCGAATGCCAGTGTGGGCATCCATCGTGGTGCGGTTCGGCCACGCGAAAGCCGTAGAACCGAACGCCCGCCTTGTCCAGCGCTGCGCGGGCATCGGCCCACCGCTTGCACAACCAGGCCTGCCCCTCACGCGGGCTTGATCCGTCATATTTAGGGTTCTTGCGCGATGGCAGGCGCGTGCCCTTTGGGGGCGCCAGCATGGCGTGGAACCGGCTTGGCAACGTCTGCGTAAAGAACAGGCCCACATGGCCCGCCGCGTCGGCGTATTCCTCGCAGCCGCGAATGCGCACCATCAGCTCGCCCCGGCGCACGTCGCGGTCAGACACGCCCAGCTTGGCCAGCTCCCCCAGGCGGTACACCTGCCCAGCCTCATTGCGCACCAAGGTGTTTTCCATCATGGCCGCAGCGCGGGCCAGCTGCTGCTGGCGGTTCTCCACTGCCGCGTTGCTGCAGTAGCCACCCTTCTGGTGGTTCACCACACCCAGCTTGATGGCGCCCAGCTCGCGCACCCGCGCTACCTTCTGGCGCAGGCGCTTGCGCCAGAACGCCACGTCCTGGCCTTTGCCAATCACGCCCTTTGGCGTGTCGGCCTCGGGTGGCTCCACGTCCATCAGCTTGCAAGACGTGCGCACCAGCACCACCTGCTCGGCCTCGGTCAGCGGCTCGGGCCACAGGTCCATCAAGCGCGCCACACCCTCGGCCACGGCCTGCGCGCGCTCGCAAATGTCGGCGTCGCTCATGCTCCAGTGCAGCGCGTCGCCGTGCTGGGCCTTGAAGTTTTGCAGGCGCTCCAGCCAGGCACTGTTGCGTTGCCATACAGGCGTGTCAGGCGGCGAGCGGCGCAGCTCGGCTACACCATCGGCCCATTGCGTGGGCAGGGTGGCCGTGAGCTTGGCGGCCAGCGTGTTGGCCTGCCAGCGCTCAACGGTGCTCCAGTCTTGGTACTGATTGCGCTTGGCCATCACCACCGCCCCGTCAGTGCATGCAGGCGGCTGAATTCGCGCCGCGCAAACCGCGCCTCAGACTTCACACGCTCGCGCTCGGGTTCTGGAAGTTCGCGCCAGCCGCGCTGCGCCAGTGCTTCCAGATCACCATCCAGGCCAGCAAGCAACATCAACACCATGCGGTGGGTTTCCGCCATGCGCGCCCACTCGCGGGACTCCGCGTCTGACCACCGCTTCTGGCTGGCCACCTTCACGAACTCATCTCGCAGGGATCCATTGCCCACCCCGAACAGCCGCGCATAGTGCAGCTGTGCAATGGGTGAATGCAGCGGCTCGGGGCGCATAGCCTCAGACATGCTCAGCGGCCCCCAGCCTCGCGCACCGCCGCGATGTACCAGGCATCGCCGTACAGCTGCTCAACCCAGGCCACAGCCCCGGCGCGATTCAACGCCTGCACACGCATGCGGCGGCGGCGGTGGTGCACGTCTATGTGCGTCACGCGGTAGCAGCTCATGGGGCAACCCCCGCCAGCGCGGCCACGATGGCCGCCAAGCCCACCACCACCAAAGCAATGGCCAGCCAAAGCAAAGGGGCAGCACCCATGGCCACGCCCGGCACAGCCACGGCGCATGCCAGCAGGGTTACGCGAAAAGCAATCAAACGCATGGCAACTCCAAAAAACACAAGGCGAACGAATCCCCGCGAGGCCCCCAAAGGGGCACCGTCAGACGTTTGGAAAAGGGAGGGGGAGGGCGCTACCCGGCGGCGGGCATCGCTGCGAAAAGGTCGCCGGTCACAAAGCCACCATGGCGCGGCTGGTAGTCAGCCGATGGCATCGACTGCAGCTGCTGCTGTAGCAATGCACGCTTGATGTGGGATGACATGGGCAGCACCACCGTGGGGTCTGGCGTTGCGCTGGGGGAAATCGTGCGGTTGATTTCCGTCACGGCGCTGAACACGTGGCCGCATTCGTAGTTGCGGCAGTAGAAGATCGTCTCGCGGCTGGTGTTGGTCAGCTGGCCAGAATGCCGCGTGTAGGCGTTCTGTTTGCAGTGCGGGCACATCATTCGCATGGGTTGCTGTCCTCAATAGCTGCAGTGGGCGTGACGTAGTGCGCACAAACGGCCTTTAGCTCTGCGCTCGCTTGCACGAAGGTCAGCACAATGGCATCAAAGAGATTGGCGCCACGTTGGGCGGGCAGCTGGCTTTGCTGCAGGTTCTTCGCCATTGGGGCGGCGCCCTTGCGGGCAAAGGTCAGGCCCAGTCGGCGCGCTCTCAGGATGATGAAGGGGTGGCGTGGCACAGCGTGGCGGCTTTCAGGCGTTGGCAGCAAGGGCAGCGCGGCGGCGCTTGTGCTCGGCCACGCCCAGGCGGTAGGCATGCAGTGCAAAGCTACTGGCGCTGCGGCTTTCCTCGCCCGCCAGCAGGAAGGCTTCGTCGCGCTCGGCTTGCGTAAGGCGCAGGGCAATGGGCTTGTCGTGCACCAGGCGGTCGGGTGCCAGGGCAGGGCCGGGGGCGGCCTGGCGGGCAGCGGGCGGGGTAGTCAGCGAAGTGAACATGGTCATTCAAACCTCAAGGAGAAATTTCAATGCAACCCGAAATGGTTGGGCCGCCAGAAAACAAGCCTATGGAAGTGGCGCGGCCGATCACAACCCTGAGCCTTGTGCAGGACTCGTCCTTTCGCATGGAACTGACGGTGCAAGACCCTGAAGGGGGCAACCTGCGGGAACTTCCTGAGGTGATCCTTCCGCATGCCATTGCGTGGGAGCTGCACAACCATCTGGGCCAATACCTGGTTCGCCAGCAGGTGTATGACAACGAGTTTCGAGAGCCCCCAGGCTCGCTGGGTCCAGGTGAACCAAGCGGGAATGCGTAACCACCGTGGCTTTTTGGTTGGCATCACCCGGCTCGGGCGTGCGGTAGTAGCCGCACGCAACGCCAAGAGCGGTTATCGGGCCAACACCGTTTGTGCGGTTTGCGGGGACCACCGTCAGAAAGAGACGAGGGGTGTGGCGCGCCGCTGGGGCAAGCTCGCCGGGTTGCGCAAGGGGGGTTGCGCAAGGGGGGGTTGCGGGGCACGGAGACGGGCCACCTTGGCCCTCTATCCGTGCCGCCCCAGTGAGCTTGTTCTGCATCTCGGCATGAAACAGGCCCTCATGCCATCCGTAGTCCACCATGCGCACGCCAATCTGCGCTTGCGGCACCAGCACCTGCAACTGGGCCGACAGGGCACTGACCAACGCCGCACAGATGCTGGGCAGCGCTTCGCCTTCGGCTCCGGGAGCGTGGTCGCCACTGAATCGAACGTGAAAGGCCACATGGCCCCATTGCTCATCACCAAGGGTCATCGCTTGTACGGCGATCCGTGGCGCGAGGCCAGTGTCTGGGGTGTTGCTGTGCATGTACTATCTGGAGTGAATTGGTTACAACGTATTTGCATTGTGGTGAACAAACGTTTACCTGTCAATGTTTTGGAGAAAATATTTTGACTATTGGCGCCCGCCTTTTGGAAGAGCGCACCCGAATGGGCTTGAACCAAACGGAGTTCGCTGCACGTGGCGGCGTGGGCAAGGCCACGCAGATCAACTACGAGAAAGGCGAGCGCAGCCCCGATGCAAGCTATCTGCAGGCCATTGCCGACGAGGGCGCCGATGTGCTCTACATAGTCACGGGCAAGCGCAGCAGCGATTCCGAAGGGCGACTGAGTGACGCTGAATCCACCCTGCTGACGCGCTGGCGCAGCGGTAGCCCCGTCCTGCGTGGCTACCTGCAAGAAGTGGGGCAGGGGCCTGCCTCGGGCGGCAATACCGTCACCATCGGCGGCGACGTGGGCCAGCAGGTTAATGGTGATCAGGTCGTTTCCGGGCCGATGACATTCACCGTTGGCGGTAAGCAAAAGAGGAACTGATCGTCATGGCCACAAATACTGACGACGTGACGCTACGCACGCTGTCCAGCGCCCTTGCCACCCTGTCGCTGGCTCAGGCCTTCATGCTCGATGAGCTTCAGAAACTATCGCCTGAAGGGGCGAAGCGAGTCGCTGACTCGCTGCGAAGCTATGCAATACACGTAGAAGAGCGCAATGGCCCCCAGTCCATTGATGCCGCAACTACGCGCGTGACAGTGGCAATGCTCACCCGCCAAGTAGATGAGGACTTCACCGAATGAGCAACGTTTTCGACGGAGTTGACCTGTTCAGCAAGCAGTTGCGAACCGGTGGTCAGCCCCCAGATAATGGGGATATGGAACGCGTTGCCAAACTCGAAGAAGCTGTAGCGGGGATTCGATCTGCCATTGCGGAACTCCCCACAAGGGCCGATATGGCCGAGTTGCGCGCGGACATTGCAAAGAGCCAGGCGGACATGCACAAGGCCATCGCCGACAACCACCGATGGACCCACGGCGCTTTGGTTGGGATTGCCACCATTGGCGTGGTTGGCGTCATCGGGGTGATGGGCGCTATCTGGAACGCGGGCAAGCCCAGCGCACCCGCCCAAGCTGCCACACCGGCGCCGATCATCATCACCATTCCCCAGGGCTATGAGCGCGGCAATGCTGCGCCCGCGCCAGCTGCACCTGCAAAGCCCTGACCGAACGCCGCCCGGCCTGGGTGAAATTGCGGGACCTCAACAGCGACGGGGCTTCTCACGCCGCACTGCGAGTGCAGCATGTAAAAATTTGTTCCTGTACATCAACAACAAGGAACAACGTGCAGGGACAAGGGAAGGTAGTGATAGGCCACGATGCTGGCCAGGTGGTTGCAGGCAACGCAGTGACCCACATCGACAGATACGTATCAAACGTAAGCCACGGCCCCATCGCCGTGGCTTTTTTTTGGGCTCCGTCAGCGCGGTGTTGGCATCGGTCTGTATGGCGGCAGTGCTCGACGCTGACACCACGCGAAGCTCTGCAGCGCCCGAACTGCCATCTGCGTGCCATTACCAGGGCGGCACGTATTCAGCAGGCGCCGTGCTGCGCATGGGCCGGATAGAAAAAGTGTGCGTGTTGTCTGACGGCCTGCCAACATGGGTGCGGGGATAGTTCAGCTGGTGCACGCCTATTGCCACAACGGAGGCGGTACCTATTCGGCGAGTGCAATGCTTCGCATGGACCGAATAGGAAAAATGTGCAAAATCTTCTACGGGCTACCAACATAGGTGCGTACATAGTGCGCTGGCATTAAGGGGGTAAGAAGGCACGATGGATTCATACAGCGCGCAATTGATTGAAGAAATTAAGCGTTCGTTCTCAATGGTGCGCAACAGCGCTACTTGGGCAGAATTTTCTGCAGCCCACCAGCTCATCCGCCAGGAACAGCCCGAACCCGGTACCGCAGTGACTTATGCGAGCGTGTATCACGGCATAAAGATGACCGCGACCTACACAACGAAACCATCGACAACGGGCCACCTGATCACGCTGCAGCTCTTCGCACCCGGAGCCCAAAGCCCGCGCGAAATGATGGTCATGTACACCGCAGATTGAACTGCAATTGTGGGCTTGCTGCTGCTCTGCTTTCCAGTTCAAACCGGCGACGAGGCGCTCCACTTTTCAATGCATCTTCAATACGTCTTCCACCAAAAGCCGTAAGAGTTTCTCTCGCATTTCGTCCTCTGAGTCGGTGACAACGAGAGCGACGTCCGTAACATCGCCCCACGCCACCACTATAGGGAGGCCCCTAAAGTTGACATCGGTTTGCTGTAATAGATGCGTGAGAGCCACGATGTGCGCATAGGCCTCATCGGGTACCGTCTCAGCAAGGGTGATGTTGATGCACATAGCTGATCTAGGTTGCAAGTCGCTGTGTAGAACAGCGAGTTGACCCCGTTCAAGGGTCATCAAACAATCAGTAGATTGCGCCCGTTTTGATCGCTTTGCTGTAAGCAGTTGTTTCGTTCTGGGGCACAAGCATTCGGCTTGGTGGGGCGTTTTGGAGGGCACAGCGCAGCGTGTAAGGGCCGCCCGAATCTATGCGGCCAAACGCTGCTCAGCCTCCCAGCCAAGGCACGCAAGCGCCACCGTGCGCGGCACGGGCTTTTCCCCGCTGCGGTAGTAGGCGAGCATCCGGCGCGAGAGGCCCAGCGCGTCGGCGGCTGTGTCCAGCGTCATGCCGTGGCGGGCCATCCAGTTCAATATGACCTCATGCGAATAGCCACCCGCCTGCTCAACGGCGCGGGCGCGCAGGTTGTCGGCGGCCAGCTCCAGGGCATCGGTGCCCCACGTCACACTGCCGCCCCATTCGCCCAGCTTAGCGCGTTTGAACACGGCGGGCGCGGCCAGCTCGCGCAGGGTAGGGTGGCGCTTGATGATGGGTTTCACGTCCACCTGCAGCTGCTCGCCATCGGCAAAGGTCAGCGCCAGCACGCCATCGGCCAGGGCCTTTACGGCCGTCAGGGTGAATTGCTTGCTCATGGGTTCAGTTCCTTCCATTTGGCCATCAACAGGCCTTGGTTTACCGCAGCCCATGCCAGGGCGTCGGATAGTTCGCGCTTTGAAATCCGCGTGGTCAGCGGCTCCAGCGTTGCGATTTCCACCAGGGCTTCGCGGCCGTCATTCAGGCGCACATGAAAGTGTGGCGGCAGGTGGTCTGCTGCGTACATCGTGACGGTAGAGGACGCGAGGCGGGCTAGTGTTGGCATGCTCCAATCATAGTGCAACTGTTGCACTAGTGCAATAGTTGCACCGTACTTTCTCATGGATTGCGTTCAACCCACTGTGCACCCTCACGCTCCAGCCGCGACAGCCTGGCCGCCAGGTCATGTGCGGGCACCCCGCGCGCAGCCTCCGTAGCAGCGAACTTGCCATAGGTGGCGGCGATGTGGCGCACCCCGCCCGAAGTGGTGAACTCGGCCCCGCTGCTGTGTTGCAGGTTGCCGGTAGGCAACCGGGACCACTCCCGGTGCCAATGCTTGTTTTTGCCGCTCAAATCACCACCGTGAACACACGGGCCTCCTTGCTGGGGCGGTTCTCCACCCAGGTTCCCCCGGTGCGAGCGCAGGCGGTCTTGATGCCTTTGCGAAAGTGCGAAGCGCTCCATTTGCAAGTGGTTGCAATCATCACCACGCCAGGCTGCACCGTGATTTCACCTTTCAGGCCCAGCGCCTTGAGGCGGCCCATGGCGTCGGCAAACTTCACGGCCATCAGTTCTTTGAAATTGGTCTGCATTTGAATCTCCTCGGAGAGCCCGCTTCCGGCGGGCGTCGGCTGCAACCGTTGCGATTGCGTGGTTTTATTGTAGTGCAACCATTGCACTAAATGCAATGGGCTAATTTTTCTTTGCTTTGCGCGTCTCCATCTCCATGCGGGTGGTCAGCCCACCATCCCCAAGACGGTGCGTGAGCTTCACTGTCAGCCATGGCGTTTCGTTGATTACATCCTTGTACCCTCTCAGCTCTACCGGGGTCTGTGGCATCAGGTCGGGGCGCCCAATGGCCAGATCCAATTCCATGGTGGCTTGGCCGCGCTCGATGCGCCCGCGCTCGGCCCGCGCGGCGGCCATGGCGTCGGCCTCGCTGCCGTAGGTGTCTTTCAGGCGCTTTTCATTCTCCTGCTCGCCCACCAGCACGCTGCGTTTTTCGGCGGTGTTCGGATCGTGCCAGTAGGCGCGAACGCCACTGTAGGCGTTCCGGTCGGCGGAGTGGTAGCGGTGCCGGTCGCCATCGGCGCGAGTGATGGTGATGGTTTCCAAGTCGTCGCCGTTGGTGGCCTTCGTGCTGCCAATGGGCTTGAACACCAGGCGGCCTTTCTTCACTGTGGCCACTGAATCGTGCTTCTTGGCCAGGCGGGTGAGGAAGTGCAGATCGCTCTCGCGCGTCTGGTCGATGTGCTCTACCGTGGTGTTAGCCAGGGTGTCATCCATGCGCAGCTGCAGACCGTTGCGCTGCGCAATGTCGCCCACGATTTCCCCCAGCTTCTTGCCATGGTAGCTGCGCTCGGCCCGCGTGCGCAGCTCTCGGCGCAGATCGGCAGAACGGGCGCGCACGGTAATGGTGTCGGGTGTGCCGCTGTGCTCCACCTCATCCACCTCAAACGTGCCTTTGTCCTGCATGCCGCTGCCTTCCCAGCCCAGCGCCAGGGCCAGCTCTGCACCCTTGGCAGGGATGCCCATGCGGCCGTCGCTGTCGTCTATCTCCAGGTCCAACTGGTCGGCTTCGTCGCCCCGGCTTTCCGTGAGCGTGAGCGACACCAGGCGCGCTTCCACCTTCTTGGAAATGTCGCGGCCGTCCACCACCAGCGTGAACGTGGGTGCGCGGTGCAGCTGGTTGGTTTTGAGGTAGTCGGGCTGCGCCATCAAAGCCACCACTCCCAGTTGTCATCCACCGGCCACGGGTCCACGCCGCCCGATGGCTCGGCGCGTTCATCGTCCTCGGCCGCCAGCTGCAAGTCGAACTCGATGCGCCGCGCGGCGCCGTTGTCGATTAGCACCGTGCGGGTTTCCGTCAGATTCTCAATAGTCCAGGCGCCAAACACTTCGCCAGCGCCCGACACCAACGCCCAGGCCTTGCCACTGTCGGCCATCTTGCGCAGCGCCTCCAGCGAGCGCATGGACCCCGCGAACTCGGGCGCCAGCACCCCTGACAGGTTGATGGTGTCGTCGCCCAGGCCCACGAACTGGCGCGCCGGCCTGGCACCCACCCGCGAATTGCTGGGGTGGCGCCAGGCGGTCTGCCTGCGTAGCTGGTCGGTGGGCAGGGTTTGCAGCCCGAAGGTAAATTGCCCCAAAGAAAACAGCATGGGGGTCTCCTAGTCCAAGTCGCTCAACTGCGAGCGCACGCTTGATTTTTTGGCCCGCTCGCGGCGGTCCATTTCAAAAGAAATCGCTTGCGCCATCGCTTTCTCATCCATGCCCGGGGCTGCGTTCACCGTGATGTTGTTGGTGGTGGTGTTGTTGCCCCCTTCGCCCCGGGGATTGAATTTCAGGGGCTTGGGTTCTTCAAAGAACCGCAGCGCACCCGGGCCGGTGGTGGCCGGCATCACCGGCAACCCCCCAGGCAAGCCCAGACCGGCGGCGGCGCCTGGCGAACCCTGCCCCCCAATGAGCGAGGACACGCGCGCCAGCAGGCCCAGCACGGGCACGTAGTTGGCCACTTGGATGAGCTTGGCTACGATGCCGCCCAGCACCTCGCCCACCAGCTGGCCTGCGCTGGCGAACCCGGCCAGTTCTTCCTGCGTGGATTTGATGGGAGCGATCAGCTCGGTAAACCACGTCCAGGCCTGGCCCAGCCAGCCCACCAGCATGCTGCCGAATTGCACCAGGGGCGCCATCTGCGACAGCACAGGCGTCAGCCCATTGCGCAGGCCCTCCCACACGCCGCCCAAGAAGGCCTTGATAGGCCCCCAGTACCTGTAGATCAGCAGGGCCGCTGCGGCGATGGCAGCGACTACCGCAATGGCAGGCCCACCAGCTGCCAGCATGGCCAGCAGCCCGCCGCGCACGAACACCATTGCGGCCTGCCCAGCCACCCGCAGGCCGGCCGCAAGCGGCCCGCCCGCCGTGAGCGCGAAGCGCGCAAAGACGAAGCGCAACAGCATCACCTTGCCCGCGATCAGCGCAAGGGGCACCAGCAGGAACCCCACGCCCGCCGTCAGGGCAGAGAAGGCCACCACGGCGCCCAGCACCCAGCCCACCAGGGTGGAGTGGTTCTGCACGAAGCGCATAAAGCCTTCGATCAGCGGATTGACCACCTTGAGCAGTTTGAGCAGCGTGGGCGCTAGCGTCTCGCCCACGGTGGCGCTCAGGTTGAACGCCCGGTTCTTCGTCATCTGCCACTGTGCAGACAGCGCGGCATTGCGTGCAGCCGCCTCGCGGGCCATGGAGCCCTTTGCGTTGTCGCCCGTGGCCAGCGCGCGCTGGCGTGCCAGCTCTTTCGGGTTGGCCGCCAGCTTGGCCAGGGTGTCGGAGTGCTCTTTTCCGACCAACTCCACCATGACACCCAGGCGCTTCTCTTCGGGCAGCGCGTTGATAGCTTCCAGCACCATCTTGATGGTGCCCATCGCATCTTTCGTCATGCCCTTTTCCACCTCGCTGGTGGATAGGCCCAGCTCGGCCATGGCGCTGCGGAAACCCTTGGTTCCCTTCGTCGCGGCGGCCAGGGTTTGAACGATGGAGTTGGTGGCGGTGCCGGCTGTCTCCGTGCGCTCGCCCAGTGTCAGTAGGGTGGAGCCCAACGCCGCATAGTCCCGTGGGTCCATCTTGGCCAGTGCGGCCACACCAGACACGCGGGTCATGAAGTCGATGATGTCCGCGCCCTTGCTGATGGCGTTGTCGTCAAGGAAGTTGATGGAATCGGCCAGGCCCCGAATCTCGGTCAACGGAATGTTGAACGTCTTCGCCACCTTGCCCATGCGCTCGGTGATTTCATCGGGCACCGCGTCAAAGGCGGTGGCCATCTCCGAAGCCATCAGGGTGAATTCCTTGAGCTTGTCGGTGGGCACCTCCATGCGGGCCGATGCCGTCATCATGTTGGTGATTTCGGTGGTGGTCAGCGGAATCTGCCCGCTCAACGCGCGCACGTCGCGTTCGGCCTGGCGGTACACCTCGGTCAGCTGGCCCATTTCATTGCGGGCGCCGGGCACCTGGCGCGCAATGCCCAGCATGGCGTCTTCGTGCTTGGAGTAGTTCGCTACCGGCCCCATACCCATCTGCACGCCACGCCGGCCAGCTGCTTGCAGGGCCACGCCCGCACCGGCCGCCACACCGGCATGCAGCATGGCTTTGTTGTGCTTGTCACGCAGGTCTTGCAACTGCCGCTGCTGGGCGGCCAGGCGCTGCAGCTCCGCGCGTTGCTTGCCCATGGCGGCCGTGGCGCCGTCAATGTCGGTTTTCAGGCGCGCCTGGGCCGCGCTCAGGTTGCCGGAAATGCCCATGGCATTGAGCGCAGCGCGGGCCTTGACGGCTGCGGACTTCTGCACTTCCAGCGCATCGGCCAGGGTGCGCACCCCACGTTCCTCGCGCTTGATCTGTGCGACCGTGGCCGTGCCGCTGGCCCGCATGCCGTCGAGCAGGGCCTGTTTCACCTTGAGGGCATTGTTCAGCCGGGCCAGTTCGGCCGCGTGCTTTTGCACGTTGCCCACGGCCCCTTGCTGGTCGTTCAGTTCCTTGAGGCGGTCGCGGGCGGCCTTGAGGGCGCGGGCGGTTTCGCCGCTGGCGCCACTGATGCGCTTCATGGGGGCGAGCACGCGCTCGGCCATCTCCAGCACCACGCGCAGGCGCAGTTGGTCAGCCATGGCGTTCCCCATGGGCAGGCACGCACGCCCTCAGTGGGGTGGCTGCGTGTCGGCCTCGAAAGCGCCCAGTTCCTCCGTGCTTTGTTCCAGGCGCTTGGTGTCTTGCCGAAGAATCCTGAGCAACGCGAGAAACAATGCCGCACCTACGACAAAGACCGACAAGGTCAGGATCAGCAGGGAGGTTGCGAAGTCCATAAGGCATGTTTGTACCCGAAATGCTCAAAAATTTCACTCTTGCGGCTCGTAGCGCTCGCGCGCACGCTCTCGCCAGTCCATCAGCTCGGCCACGCTCATGGGGTCCATGTCGGCGGGCCGCCAATGGAACACCAGGGCCAGGTCGGCCATTGCGTCCTCTACGCGGTTTGGAAGCCCTCCCGCTGCGCCTTCGGCACCAAAAAACTGACCACCTCCGAACCCAGGCTTACAAGGTCGGCGGGGTCCATGGCGTCCACCTCTTGCCGCAACAGTGGCGGCTCGGTCACGCGCGGCAGCAGGGTTTGTAATGCCGTCACGTTCATCTGCAGCACCTCCACCAGCGACAGGCCGCGCAGGGCGCCAGCGTTGGGCTTGCGCACCTGAATGTGCGTGATGGTCTGGCCGTTGCGCTGGATAGGCGTATCCAGCGGGATGCCCACGGGGATGCCAGGGGCGGCGGTGGCAACAGCGGGAGCAGCGGCGGGGGTGGTTTGGGTGGGTGTGTTCATGGCAATGGATCAGGGAAGGAAGGAAAGAAGGCGCGGCCCGCGCGGGGCGTGCGGATGGGGGGGGCGTCACATGCCCAGGGCGGCGCGTGTCTCCGCCAGGCGGTCCACGCCGTTGACCATTTCGATCATGTTTACGGCGTCAATCTCGATGAGGGTTTCGCCGTTGATGGTCAGCTTGTAGTAGCTCAGCGCGGCCTTGTACTTGATGGCCGTGGCTTCGCCGGGCTTGGCGGTGCCGGGGTCGATTTCCGAGAACCGGCCGCGCATGACCACTTCCAGCGAGTCCACGCTCTCGCTGTCGTCGCCCTGCAGCGCGCCGGCAAAGCGCAGCATCACGCCATCGTGGCGCAGCGTGCCCCAGCTGGTGAACAGCTCTTTCATGTAGCCGGCGGCGGTCAGCTCGGCTTCCATGCCCTCCATGCCGAAATCCGCCTTCACGGGGGCACTCATGCCGCCCGAACGGTAATCGTCCATCTTGCGGGCGAGCTTGGGCAGCGTCACTTCGGGCATCTCTCCGACGCAGTTGTGGCCGTCCACGAAGGTGGTGAAATTCTTGATCTTGCGGGGCAGTCCCATGGTGTTCTCCAGTAGTCAATCTGTGGTGTGGTGCGGCCTTACTCGCCCGTGCCCACGCGCAGGGCGAAGTCGGCGTAGTAGCGGTCGGTGATGCGCTGCTGGAAGGTGAGGTCTTCGAGGGGCGGCACGGGCGTGTAGTCGTAGTCCAGCGTCAATTTGCCGTTCTTGAGCGTGGCCGACACGTTCACCTCTTCGTCGTACCAGGCCTGGCCGTTCAGGATGTAGCCCAGGTTTTTCAGCTCGCGGAACTTGGCGTTGATGCCTTCCAGAATGTCTTTCACCAGACTGGGGTGCAGCGGCTTGTCCACCGCCCAGAAGTGGCCCTCGGCCATGGTGTCGGCCAGGATTTGCGCGGTGCGCGTGGCGCTCTCGAACGCGAACAGTTCGTCGGTGCTGCATGTGCGCGATCCCCAGAAGCGGAACCCCTGATTGCGGATCAGCGTCGTGATGCCAGCGCCGTTGAGCAGGCCCGCGTCGGTGTCGGGGTTCTGCAAGTCCCAGAACACATCCTTGCTGATGCCCAGCACGCCGTTCATGGGCACGTTGGAAAGCGTCTTGTGCCAGCCCTGCTCGGCGTCGATCTTGGCGCGCAGGCCCATGGCATAGGCCACGGGCGATGCGTCCACCACCACACCCGTGCCGGGTGTGGCCACCTTCACGCGGGGCCAGATCAGCATCAGCTCGCGGCCCTCGAAGTTCTGGCGGTAGTCCATCACCTCGGACACGTCTTCACCGTAGCCCTCGGCATACACGAACGCGCGCAGCTTTTGCGCCACGGCCACCAGGGCGGTGGTCACTGCCTGGGTGTCCAGGCCCGGCGCGCCCAGGATGCGCGGTTGCACCCCGAGCTTTGCCTTGGCGGCCAGCAGCGCCTGCATGCCGGTGTACTGCGAGCCCACGGCCGTGCCGATGACCTTGCCGTTCTGGTCGGTCAGCTTGGCGGCGGCGTCCACGCCCTCGCCATCGGCCACGCGCACAACCACGGTGATGGGGCGGGCTTGGTCGCGGATGGCCGTCAGGGCGCCCCGCAGGGTGCCCAGCGTGCCGGCCTTGGCAATGGCCGCGTCCACCTTGGTGACCAACACCGGGGTGTTGAGCGGGAAGGCGGTCGCATCGGCATCGCTGGCCGTGACGATAAGGCCCAGTACGGCCGTGGAAATGATGCGAATTGCGCGCTGGCCTTCGTTGATTTCGAGGGTGCGCACGCCGTGGTGGTAGTTTGCTAGTGCAGCCATGGGTTCTCCTGTGAGTGATGCAAAAAGGGGTTGGGTTCAGGTGGTGCTGGCCGGGGCGTCCTGCCCCTTCCATGACAAAGCGCTGATGGCGATGCACACCACCGGCAACACGGGCCGGCCCCAGGTGGTGAAGTCCACCTTGTGGCCGTAGTTCGTGCGCAGGCACACGGGGCCGGCGCGGCGCGTGGCGTGCAGCTGGTACGCGCCGCTGTGGTGGCGCAGCACCCAGCCGGCCCGGCCGCGCCCGGTGGCGGGGTCGCCCCACACCTCCACGGGCTGGCGATAGTCGGCGGGGTGGCCCAGCGTGACGGCCAGGGCGGATGCCCGGTTGCGCAGGCCCAGCCACACCCAGCGCGCCCAGCGGCTGCGCGGGTGGTGGCCTGGTGCCCAGTAGCACAGGGCGCGGGCTTCGGGGGTGTCTGCCAGCGGCACAGGCAGAGGCACCTGCTGGCCGGTGGCGTCCAGTACCCACTGGAACTTGTCGCCGCTGATGCCCACATCGTTGCCCCACCACCTGGCCCAATGGGGCAGGGCGTCATCCTCCCAGCGGGTGTGCAGCAGGGCGAACGGCACCACCACGGGCGCCAGCAGGTCAATGGGCAGCATGGCCAGGCCGCGCACCGATGCGCGCAGGAACGAAAGCGCGGCGGCGCGGCGGTGAGCTGCTGGCACACCTGGCAGCACCAGCACCCACAGCGAGGGCACCAGGCACCACAGGGCGACAGCGGCGGCGACAGACAAAACAAGGGTGGCGGCGTTCATGCGGTTTCCTCGGGTTGAAGGGGGGCGGTCAGGATTTCGTCGGCGCGGCCTGCGGCCAAGATGCCGGCCAGTTCCAGCGCCCGCACACCTGCGGCCGTGGCCGGGTCATCAAGGCTGACGAACGTGGCCAGGGTGAAACGGCGCATCCAGGCATCCATGGCGGCATTGGCGCGGGCGGCGGCCGTCATGGCCTCCCACTCGGCCGGGGTGAAACGCTGAATGAACCGTTCGTGCGTGAGCAGGCGTGGCGCAGGCACGGCCACGGCATCGGGCGCCCAGGTGAATGCCTGCACGGCCGCCACATCGGCCAGGGCCTGTACGGCGGCTTCGGCGGCATCGCTGCTGCGGCGCACGGCCTCGCGCTCGGCCAGCACCGTGGCCACGTCTGCCAGCTGCAGCCAGCCTGCCTTCTCGCGCTCGCTGGCGCGCTGCAGCTTCCAGGCGCTGGCGGCCAGGTGGGTGGCGGCCTCTGCCTTGATGGCGGCGATGCGGCGGGCCTTCACACCCGCGAGCGACAGGCGCGCCGCGCCGGCCTGGGCGTCGTATTCAACGGCCGACAGGTCACCGTCGAAACCCTCGGGCACATCCACCAGCGTGTAGCCGTTGGGGTCGCCCGGGGTGGTGGTGCCGGCCACTGCGCCAGCAATGATGATGAGCATGGTTTTCATGGGGGCCTTACTGCATGACCACGTAGCGCACAGAGCTGGATGCGCCGGTGTAGTCGATCCGGTGGGTCAGGCCCGTGACCCGCACGTATCGGTCGATGTAGGCCAGGCTGACGGTGGTGTAGGTGTCGGCGCTTGCCCCGGCGATGGACGGATAGCCGGCCGAGCTGGTCTTCTGCTGCACCAGCACCGCGCGGATACCTGCAGCCACGCCGGGGGGATAGGTGTAGGCGGCCAAACTGGTGGAGTGCAATACCGCAACGTTCGACAGCGCGGTGCGCGCGGCCGGTGCGGCTGCGATGGCATCCCATGCCACGGTGGTGTCATACACGGCCATGCGAGCATTGGCGGTAGCCAGGATGACGGCCATGGCATTGGCGCTGGCGGCAATCACCCCCATGGCCGTGGCGCTGGCAGCAAGCACGCGGATGCCGTCCACGCTGGCGGCCACGGCCGCCATGGTGTCGGCGTGCTCGGCCACCACGGACATGGCGGCTGGGTTTGCCGCCACCACCGCGAGCGCGAGCCGATGGCCGGACAAGGCGCTGCGCGCCACCAGGGTCTGCGTGATTGCCGTCATGGCCGCGTTGCTGGCCGCCACCGCCGTCATTGCGGTGTTGGAAAACAGCATGGCGTTCAAGGCCGCGCTGCTGCCCAGCACGTACTGCATGGCCGTGGTGCTGCCGGCCACGGCCGCCATGGCCCCGCTGCTGGCGCACACGGCCGCCGCGCCGTTGGGTGCGGTGATCAGCTGCTGGAACGCCACCAGATTGGCGGGCGTGGCCAGCCAGGCCTGCAGCTGCGCGCCCGTGGGCGCGGGGGTGGCCAGCAGGTAGTCGAGCGCCAGCGGGTTGCCGTACAGCAGCTTGAAATGCCGGTGCATCTGTGCGACTTCTGCATAGGTGGGGGCCATCAGTGCATCGCTCATGCCACCACCTCCACTGCTGCATAGCCCGCCACGCGGCCGGAACCGTCATAGGCGTAGGTGGTGGTCCGGGTCTTACCGTCCAGCGTTTCGGCCACGGTGGCCACGCGGTTGGCTGCGCCGTAGGTCAGAACCGTGGCGCGCTCGCCCTGGGGCAGTGTCTCGGTGATGTTCGACACCCGGCCGGACCCGTCATAAGTGACGGTGGACGCGCTGGGTCTGGCGGTGGCCAGGGCAATGGCAGCAGTGCGGGCCGCCGCTTCGGCTACCACGGCCGCAGCGCGCGCCGTGGCCTCGGCTTGCACGGCCAGCGCAATGGCCTCGTTTCGTGCCGTGGCCTCGGCCGCGATGGCCGCGCCCAGCTGCGTGCCCGTGGCCAGGTCGCCCACGTTGCCAATGGCCGCTTCCAGTTCGTCTCGCCGGTCGCGCAGCTGCTGCAGCATGGCGGCCACTTCGGACATGGCCGGCCCCACCAGCGTGTCGATGCGGGCCAAGCCAAACTTGGTCAGCTCATCGACCACGCCCTGCAGGTCGGCCCGGCGCGCTTCCAGTTCTGCAATGCGGTTGTCGATATCTCCGAAGACCCCATTGAAGAAGTCCTCGGACAACGGCGTCACGCCGTCGCGCATGCGGTATGCCTCGAATCGTTTTGGCATGTCGGCCCCGCTTACAGCGCCAGGTCGTAGCGCTCGGCCACGTGCCAGGGGTGGGCGCCCGTCACGCCCGCGCCGTCGATGCGGATGCGGTACGCGCCGGTATTGGCGGCCAGGGTGAATCGGAACTCGCGCCAGCGGCTGCGGCCGTCCACCACTTCATCGCGGTTGGTGGTGGCGGCCACCGTGACGCCGCCCACGATCAGGCGGCAATCGACCGTCTGGGCCACATCGGTTCCGAAATCTTCCAGCAGCAAACGCACGCGGATGTTCTTGGACGGCGTGCCCAGCACGCGGTCGCTGCTGACGTGCACGAACGTGGTGCCACGGCGGCGCACCGTGACCTGGGCATTGCCAGGGCGAACGGCGGGCATCAAGTCCTGGGTGCCGATGAACACCGCGCGCAACGGCACCAGGGCCGCGCCACCGAACGCGGGCGCGGTGTCGGGCGTGACGGGGCGCCACAGGCCGCCCGTCTGGTATTCCCACACCAGGCGGCAACCGGCCGGCACGGCGCTGTCATAGAGCATGTCCAGCTCTTGCACGCCGCCGGCCAGCTGCAGCGGCTGCATCTGCACCACCGCGCGCGGCGATACGAACCGGGCAAAGTTGAGCCGCAACATCAGGTCGCGCTCTGCCGCCTGGGTGAAGTAGGCGCCGTCCTGGGTGTACATCAGGATGCCCTGGGTGTATTCCGTGCCCTCGGTGAAGCCCACGCGGTGGCCAGCGCCGGTCACCAGCGCCACGGCATAGCGCTTACCGGCCTCCACCAGCAGGGGGTCGGGCAAGGCCACCTTGAGCCACCCGGCCGTGACGGCACCCGGCGCCAGGGTGGCGCGGGAAAGCACCTTTTCCATATCGGGCTGGCCCAGGGCGGCCTCGGTCACCAGCACGGTGAGGCCCCCGGCCGCGTCGGCGCTGGTCACAAAGATTTCAACGCTGATGAGCCAGCCGGTTTGCGCCATCAGCACGGTTTGCGCGAGCACGGAACCCTGCACCACGTAGTTGGTGGTCACCATGTCCCAATAGGGTTCTTCCCAGCGGTCCACCCACATGCGCGTGACGCGCAGGAACTGGTGGTCGATGTTGGCGCGCGCTTGGTCAGCCGGGTCCACCGTCCACACTTCATCGCCCCGGCGCAGGATGCCGGTGACCGGGTCGTACACGCCACTTTTCCAGAAGGCGCTGTTGGTGCAGTAGGTGAGCGTTTCACCGGTGCGCACGCGCTCACGGCTCAGGGTCTTTTGCACCGCGTTCAGGGTCTGGTACTGGTATTGGTTGATGGCCAGCTCGCCCGCCCGGGTTTCCATGCGCAGCCGGGTGACTTCCTCATAGGCCGGCAGCATCAGCCCGGCCGCGCTGGTGCGGGCCTCGGGGTCCATGGGGTTGAGCAGCGACAGGGCGCCGGTCTGCTGGGCGGCGATAGCCGGGCGGATGCCCTCGAACGTGTCGGCGCTGTAGCCCGCGTGGGCGGGGTCGCTTTCGTCGGCGTCCAGAAAGTGGTCGGACCCGTAGAACACGTAGTCGTCGGGGATTTCCATGCGCTCCTTGAGCTTGGCCATGTCCACGCCCAGCTGGGACACATGCTCCAGGCTGGCGCGGGTGGCCAGGTCGGAGGCCAGGCCCGCGATGTCGCTCATGATGTGGGCAATGCGTGGCTCGGCCGCCAGAATCCAGCCCTCCGCCGTGCGCACGCGGGCATCCACGCGCTGCAGGTTGGGCAGGCGGCGGCCTTCGGCCAGTACCACCTCTTGCACGCCCGTGGGCGACAGGCGCACATGGGCGATCAGCGTATAGCCCGTTGGTGGCTCGGGCCGCTCGGGGGTCGGAGACTCCAGGCCCTGGGCGATGTGCACGGTAGCCACGCGGCGGCGCTGCATGGCCACGGCCTCGGGTTCCACTTCGCGGGTCTGCAGGTCGATCAACATATCACGCGGCTGAATGTCGGTGTCTTCTTCGACGCCGAACACGCTGACGGCCACCCACTTCTGATCCTGCAGGGGCAGCATGGCGAACACCGAATGCACCTGCGCCGCGTCCAGCGCGTACACCTTGCCCGTGGGGCCGTCATACAGCCGACCCACGGCGATCTCCAGTTCGGTGGCACTGCGCGCGGACACGGTGAGGCCCGTGAACTGGCGCTCGGACGTGAGGGCGTCCGTCACCAGGTGTCGGCGCGCTTCGTCGCCCCAGGCCTGGGTGTTGTTGAGGTCGGCGGCCTGCAGCTCTTGGCGGTCGCGGAAGATGACGCTTTTTTCCATGGGGGTTAGCTCCTGTTGATGGTTTGGCCAGCGAGCACGGCGCCGGCCTTGTGAATGCGGCTGGCGCGCGCCGTGGCGTGCAGGCGCGTGCGGATCAAAACCTTGTCGTGCGCGGCCCGCGCCCAGTCCATGGCGTCGAGCACCGGGGCCATGCGCTCGCGGGCGCCGCCGGCCGACAGCGCGGCGTTCATGGCGCTGCCCGCCATGGCAAAGGGCTGGCGCCGCTCGGGCATGCGCACATGGGCCATCGCGATGAATGGCGGGCTGGAGAGGCGGGTGAAGCCCAGGTACGCGGGGCCGTGCTTGGGCACGTTGGCCACGGCCGGGTCATGAAGCCGGATGCGGGCGTACATGCGCCGGGCGCTGTCGCTGCGCACCGTGAAGCCCGCGAGGGGCAGGCCCGCGCACAGCACATGCGGGCGCGATGCGCGCTCGGCCACGGGCTCGGCATCTGGCGACAGGGGCGCCAGGGATGGCGCCATTTGCTTGAGCGTGAGCAGCTGCAGGCGCTCGCGGTAGTTCACGTTCTGCACGCGCCAGTAGCGGGTGGATGCGTCGGCACGACTCAGCACACCGACCAGCGGCTGGCCCAGGTGCTGGCCACGGGCCAGGGAACGACGGGCCAGGTCCACCGTGGCGGTGCGCTCTTGGTCCATGGCGCTCCAGCCGTGGGTGGTGAGCGGCAACACCTGGCCGCTGGGGTAGCGGATTTCTGCACGCACGGCGCTGCGAGCCATGGCGGTGGTGCGGATGGGTGGCTCGGCCCGCGTGCCCACGTAGCCGTGGCCCAGCATCAAGCCCTCGGAGGGGGCGCGCTCGCGCTGGCTGTAGATCCGCATTTCTGGATGGGCGGCCAGCCACTGGGCGCGGCTGGTGGCATCCCAGAAGCCAAGGAAGGTTTTGGCGGGCGGCATTTCCAGGCGCTCGATGCGTGCACCTGCCAGGCGGGCCAGTTCGCGCAGGCCCTTGGGAGTGCCGATCAGGGCATGCAGGCGCGGGCTGGCCTTGATGACGGCGCGGCGCTCGGCCTCGGCCTGGGGCCACACGGGCACGTCTTCAGCCAGGGCGAGGTGCGGCAGCAGGTGCGCGGGGATGCGCGCGGGGTCCTGCAGGGTGGACAGCACTTCATCGCCCACGGTCCAAGGCCCCATGGAGGACGATGCCGCGCGCTCCAGGGGCGTGGCGTTGGGCGGCAGCAGGTGGTGACGGTCAGTCATGGCGCGCCTGTGGCGTGACAGTGATGGACGTGATAACGGGCACTTGGCCAGGGCCTGCGGGCACGTCGGCAATGGGTGAGGCCAGCAGAACGTCGCGGATGCCATCGCCCATCAATGCGGCGATCAGTGCGGCGCGTGTCACATCCACCCGGAATGCCGCGCGGGCGCCCAGTGCGCGCACACGGGCGGCAGCACTGGCGGCCAACAGGGCGCCGTCCGGGCCAGGCGGGTGCACCAGGGTGGCCACCACGGCCAGGGGCAGCACGCGTGCGGCTGTCACGTCCACATCGACCGTAAGGGGGCGCACGTCCTCGGCCAGCAGCGCCGCCTCGGTCTGGCCCACGATGGCATCACCGGGCACGGCCACGCGCCAGCACATCGACTGTGAAAGCGCTTGCGGGTGGTCACCGAACAGCGCGCGGCCCACGGCGGCCTGGTCGGGCGTCACATCGTTGGCATGTGCGGCCACGCGGGCCAGCAGGCAGACCTTCACGCGGCCGGGCCGGTCGGCCCACACGTCCACTTTGCGCACATCCACAGACACCGACCGCGCACGCAGGCGCCAACTGATGGAGCTGCCGGCGGCCGACAGCGCGTGATAGCCCATCAACACCCGCTCGCGTAGGCTTTCGTCGTCTTCGTCGGGCAGACGCGCCAGGTCATAGCGCGCGGCCAGGTTGTCCAGATCGGTGCCCACGGCCCAGCCCAGCATGACGGCGCGTGCGGCATCGTTGATGCGGGCGCGGATCAGCACCTCGCGGTACGCGGCCACCTGCATCAGCTTGTTGAGGGGTTCGCTTTCAAGGCCGATGACTTCAGCGGCTGGCGGGTACAGGCGCAGCAGATCGGCGCGCAGGCCGGCCAGCACGGTTTCGTAGTCGAGGGTTTCGACCACGGCGGGCAAGGGCAGGGCGGAAAGGTCCAGCGTGCTCATGCTGCGCGCCCTCCCGTCACCGACACATTGAGGGACAGCGGCCCTACGCGCCCGCGCTGGTCGTAGGTGCCGTGCAGCCGAAACAGCACCGCTCCGGGGCGGTCTGCCTCGCGCAGAGATTCAATGCGCGTGAGCCGAAAGCGTGGTTCCCAGCGCATCAAGGCGCTGGCCACGGCCGCATAGACGCGCACCTGGGTGGGCAGGTTGTCGGGGTGGTCGATCAGCTCGGGCACCAGAGAGCCGTATTCGCGGCGCATGACGCGCGAGCCAATGGGCGTCGTGAGGATGTCGCCCAGGGACTGGCGCAGGTGCTCCAGCCCGGTGATGGATTGGCCGGTGTTGCGGTTCATACGGGCGGGTCCGTTTCTTCGCTGCCGCGCTTCACGCCGGGGTGCAGGTGATTCACCAGGCTGATGCCCTGAGCGAGCACATCGGGCGAGCCCGTCACGCCCTGGGCGTCGATGGTCAGGCTAGCGCCGCCCGCCGCGATCACGATGGAGCTTTCGGTGATGGTGATGGACGACGACATGACGGCCAGCACGATGCTGCCCACGGCCTCAAGCTTCATAAGGCCGCCATCTGCGTCGTGAGACAGGAAGCCGGCGCCGCCGAAGTCCATGCGGAACATCTTGGGGTTGTCGCTGGCCTGGGGGTTCTTGTCGCTGTAGGCACCGGGCAGCACCACGGCGTTCATCAGGTCGCCACCCGGTGCGAGCATCAGAACCTGCTCGCCCTTCACGGGCGGCCACCACACGGAGCCCGCTTCGCCAGCGGCACGGCCGGCTATCCAGGGAACCCAGTTCGTGACCACATCGCCGCAGCGAATCCGGCAGCGCGCGGGCTTGCCGGTGCGCACTTCTTCGATGGTTCCAACGCGCGCGATGTTCTCCAGGCGGCGCAGGATTTCAATCGGAGATTCGGGCTGATCGACGGGGCGTTCCATGCATTTGATGGTGCCCGCGCGTGCGCGATAAAGCACGCGGTTTGCCCTGTGTGCGTGCCGCACACATGCAGCATTTCAACCGCCCGCGAGGTGCGAAAGCAAACGGTCCTGCAGCCGCTTGGTGAAGTCGTCGGAAATGCCCAGCAGCGGGCGCGCAGGGTAGTCGTACTGGGGGCCGCCGGGTTTCACGCTGTCACGCAGGCCGAAGTGATGCACCCGCGCTATGCGCTCGGTGCGGCCGGTGAAGGCCACCACCGCATCGCCGCCATCGACGTGGCCGCGCAAGTGCTTGGCGCCGGCCAGCTTTGCAAACAGGCGTTGGGCGTTGCGCTTGCGCAGCTGCCCGCCCTGGTCGCGCAGCGGGTTCTTGCGCGGCGCCCAGGCTTCGCCGTCCGGGCCGTGCTGCGCGCGGATGGTGGCTGCGTTTTCGCGGCGCAGCTCGCGCGCAATGTCGAGCGCCAGTTTGCGGCGCTCTCCATCGGTGAGGCGGTCCAGCAACGGCGCCAGCCAGCCTTCCAGCTCCATGAAATCGGCCATGTGTCAGCTTTCCCCGCGCTGGCGGGCACGCACCCAGCGGCGCCAGCGGCCACGGATGCGCTGGTATCCCTCCCACAGCAGAAAGCAGACGGTGAAGAGGTATTTCATCGGGGTGCGTAGTCCCACTCGGCCAGCTTTTCGTCGCGCAAGTACACCTCCCAGTGTTCGGCCTGCAGGATGGCCAGTGGCGGCGGCGGTTCATTCTTGTGGATCAGGTTCAGCGCGCCGGTCGGGCCGCCCGGGCGGGGACGCGCCAGCACCGCTTCTGTCAGTTCAAGCTCTATCTGCAGGTCGATGGCCTTGGCGTTCAGATACTCGGCCTCGAAACGGATGGCGCGGGCGCGGCGCTCGGGGTTGTCGAACACTTCGGGCTGATTGCGCTTCATCCACCCCACCACCGGGGCCATGACCGCATCGGCATGGCCCGCGTAGTCCAGCAGCAGCAGGCGCAAGGTGTAGGCGTACTCAAACGACAGCGCATCGGTGCCGGTGTGCATGACCCGGCCGCCTGTGATGAAGATGGCCAGCTTCTGCGGGTCTTTCTTGACGGTCGGCAGCGCCTTGGTGAGCGTGTCGCGCAGGCTATTCGGCTTTTCCATTCTGGGCGGCCTCCATCATCGTGCGGGCGCTGTCGTAGGCGCGCTCGCAGGCAAGGCCACGGGTGCGGGCAGTGTCAGCAACGTGCGCGAGTTCTCCCGCTCTGTCGTCTGCGCGTCGGAGCATGTCGGCAAGCAGATCGGCGGGGGCGGTGTCTGGCGCGCACTGGCCGGCAGCGGCGCGAGCCTGGGCGGCGGTACGGTGCTGGGTGAGGTAGTCGGCAAGGTCACGCTGCAGCCGGTTGCCAGCAGCAACAGCGCGAGCGCGGCCAGCATCAGCAGCAGCAAGGGCGGTTTGTGCAGCGGTGTCGTTTTGGGCGATTTCGTCACGGTGGGTGTCTCCTAGCTTGCGATAGCGTTCCGAGGTTATGAGCGCGGCCCGCGCGGCCGTGGTGCGTTCGGTCTGCAGGGTGTTTTCGGTGTGGGCGGTTTCCAGCCGGGCGTCGGCCAGGCGCAGGGTCTGCATCACCAGGGCGAAGCCCAGGCTCAGCCCGAGGGCGATGGCGGTGTATTTCCAGGCGTTGGCGCGCAGGGTGGTCAGCATGTCAGCACATCCCGTGCGGGTGACCACCGCAGAAAGTGAAGTACAGGGCCGCGAGGCCTGCGATTGCCAGCACCACCAGCACCACGGCAGCGATGGCCATGACCTTGACGGCTTTTTTCAGAGCATCGACACACATTTGGCATGCCTCCTTTGTTGACGGGTCCACACGCCCTTGCAGCCCTGCGGCCCCCAGTTCTGCGGCAGGCGGCAGTCTCGGCCGGCCTGAAACCGCCAGGTCAGCAGGGCCTCACACGCCCCCGGGTAGTCGCCCCGCAGCAGCCAGGTGCGAGGGGAACCAGGCTTGCGCCAATTGCCGATGCCGTACTGGCCCACGAAGTCCTCGTAGAGGTCGTATTCGCCCTGATAGAGCGACACCCCCGGCAGGCTGGCTTTGAACCGCTTTTCATCCTGGGTGTGCAGGTTGCGGGCGAGCTGCTGGGCGCGCTGGCGCGGAATGGGCGGATCAGAAAGGCGCACGGGCGTGCCGTCTTCGTAGCGGGTGGAACCGTGGCCGATGGTGGGCACATCGCCCTTCGTGGGGATGTAGGGCAGGTGCACCACGGCGCCACCGGCGTCCACGCGGGTGGGGCCGTCGCCCTCGGACGCGGTCCAGGCGGCAAAGCCCGCCGCCGACATGGTGAGGCAGGCCACGGCCACGCGGGCCAGACCCTGGCGCAGGGTGGTGCTCATGGCTCCACCCCGTAAGCGGCGTTCTTGGCGATGCGCTCGGCGCGTTCATTACGCCACTTCCACAGCAGATAACCCAGCTGCGCGGCCACATACACGATGGTCAGGGCTGTTAGCGTGTGGCTCATGGTCCAGCCGTTGACGGCCTGATGGGCCACCACGGCAACGGGCGGGGATGCTTTGGCGGTTTCCACGCCAATGGCTTTGATGATGCTTTCTCGGTCCATGGTGAATCAGTCCCACAGGTTGATGGTTTGTTTGTTGGTTCGCTTGGGCGGGACAACGATTTGCACCACGGCGCCAGCGGGCAGGCGCGGCCCCAGCTTGGCCAGGCCGGGGTTTGCGGCCAGCGTGGCCTCCACCACCTCGGCCGTGGCGCCTGTGGTGCGGCGGCACAGTTCGTCCAGCATTTCGTGCTGTTGGGCAACCGCGCGCATCAGATCAGCTCCACGGTGGTGCGCGGCCGGCCCAGCATGTCGGCGACAGCCCAACGCAGCCGGCGCTGGTGCTCCGCCACCTTGGCTTCAATGCGCTCGCGGATGCGTTCGGTTTTGCTGTCGTTGTGCGGCGTGGTGTCGGTTTCGCGGTACGCCTCGGCCAGCTCTGCCTGCACGTGCGCGTGGATGGCGCGCAGGTAGCGGCCGGCCTGGCGGCCGTCGCCGGCCACGGCCAGTGAGGCCACGCCCTGGGCGATCTGCTCGGCCTTGTAGCCGCGCAGCTCGCCGTTCACGGTGTCGATCGCGCTTTCGATGGCATCAGCCAGGCGCACGGCCGTGACCGTGCCATCCAGCAGGCACGACTCCCGGACCTTGGACGCGTCGATTTCCGGGAACCACGGGTCGTTGGTGACCTGGGCGTCCTCGGCTTCGATGGGCGGATTGGCGGTGGCAATGAAACTCATGGTGTGCGTTCAGGTGGCGGTGGTCCTGTGTCTGCCTTTCGTGCGTTGCTTGCGCATTGCAGTGAGGCAGACACAGGAGCCGCCAGGGTGCGGGGTACGCTCGGTCAGGAGGCCGGCGCGGCGTTGGTCAAACGTCGCTCCATGCGCTCCATGTCTTTTTTCACGCCGACTTGCGCAAACAGCGTGTTCGCACGGGTGAAGTGCGCCATGGCCGCGCGGGCCTTGGTTTCCTCCACCGTTTTGTAGTCGGGCGTGTGGGTTGGGGTGCGGCCCACCAGGGCATAGCCGATGGCCTTGTGCAGCTTGGCGCGGGCTTGGTCTGGTGCGTCGTGGCTCTCGGTGAGCTGCGCCACTTCTGCCAGCACGCGCACCGCTTCGTCGCCAAACAGGCTCCCGTCCAGCGCCGCGGTGGCAGCCATGTCGATCAGGATCACGGCCGGGGCGCGCGAGTATTCCGGGGGCATGGCCATGCCGTTGGCGATCACATAGCCAGCCAGCTCCAGCGCGCGCCGCCAGGAACCCGTGTCCATATGCCAGACCATCAGCGTGGCCAGCACCATGTCGTGACCGCCCTGGCCACCCGCGAGGGCGCCGGTCAGGTATTCGTCGTACACGGGCAGCAGCTCGCGCTTTGCCTCGATCTTGCGTTCGACCGACTGGATGCCGCGCAGCACGCGCTTGTGCTCGGCGAGCGCGCGCAGCATCAGTTCGTAGGCGCTGCCCCGGACCTCCTGTCCATGGGGCGCGGCCCTGGCCGACAGCTCGGCCAGCACGCGCAGTTTGTGGGCTTTGGCGGGGGAAGTCATGGGGCACCCGCTCAAACCAGCTCGATATTTTCCAGCAGCACGGCCTTGCCCACGTTCTCCACCACGTAGGCTTCGTTCACGCTTTCGTAGTTCTCGTAGCGGTCGCGCTTGGGGTTGTCGGTGAACATGCGGCGGCGGGTTTCCTCTTGCCAGTAGATGGACAGGTTGTCCCAGCTGGTGATGAGGACGGACGCACCAGGGAAGAAGGGCACCGCAGCGGCCTGCACGTTGCCGATGGCCTTCTGGCTCATGATGACCTGGGCGGCCAGTTCTTCGGTGGGCGCTTGCTTCACGTTGACCAGTGGGAAATACTTGTCATGCAACAGGTCGCGGCCCACCATCACCACCAGGCTGGTGTCGTTGTGGAACCACGGGTCCATGAGGTTCAAGGCATCGAACACCAGCGCATCGAGGTTCTTGTAGTGGGCGCCCGCGGCGTCGCCCACCTTGATGGAACCGGCACCGGCGGCGCCTTCGTCCATGACGCGCTCGGGCGCTGTCTCGCGCAACTGCTGCAGCCAACCCTTGTTGACATCCTGCAGCATGGGGTTCGCCACGATGTCGGTTTCGGCTGCGGCAGAGGTGCCGTTGAAACCGACCATGATGCGGTCGAGTGCCTGGCGAATGATCAGTGCATCGCGCAGGCGCGGCTGAAAGTCCTTGAACTTCGCCCACATGTCGAGTTTTGCGTATTCCAGGTGGGTGTCGAAGTTCGTCTGCAGGGCGTGGTACTGCGTGGAGTCCAGGGCGGAAAGATCGCGGGTGGCACGGTCCTTGAGCTTGGTGTTGGTACGGCTGGCTGCAGGGCCACCGACACCCAGGCCCAGTTTCTGGCCCATCTGCTCGCGCACGGGCACGATGTTGATGCGCTTGAGCACATCGGCGGATTCCTGAATCTTGCTTTCCAGGGTTTGCGTGACGGTCGGTGCCACGGTGAATTTTTCGTCCGTGCGCTCCACGCCGTTGAGGGTGGCGATTTGACGGGTGTAGGCGTTAACGGCCTTGCGGGTAATGGGATGCATGTTAGGTTTCCGAGGTGGTGGATTGGGGATCTATTGGGGGAATTGGGAGCGATTGGGGTTCAGCAATCGGTCTTCGCAACACCGTCGCCGCCGCTGGCAGGCGGGCGCGCGGTAAAGCCCGACTCGGGCGTTTCCTCCAGGCGTTTCACCAGGGCGTCATGCTTTCCCGTCAGCTCGGTGAATTTCTTGGCCAGGGTGTCATGCTCGGTTTTCAAGTCGTCGTGCGCCTTTTCCTGCGTTTCGGCATAGGCGCCGAACGCTTCAAAGCCCTTGATGATTTCGGTGAACCGTGCGTCGTCATCCTTCGACTTGCCCTTGAATTTCTGCAACAGGCCGGACAGCACGGCGTTGAACTTGGACACGGCGCCCTCGGTCTCGGCGGATTCGTCATCCTCGAAAACCAGTTCCACTTCGATGGCTTCGGAGAACAGCACGTCCTTTCGGTCGCCGGCCTTGCGTGCAGAGAACATGCTTGCCTCGGGGTGCTGGGCTGCGAATTTCAGAGCCTCGGTGCCCAGGCTGGCGGGGGAATCGGTGACCGCCAGGCCGGTGAGATAGGCCTGATCGCTATCCGCGAACTTGGGGTGAATCTCGATGCTGGTGTAGATCTTCTGGCCGGCCTTGTTCATGGCCACCAGCTCGGGCAGCGGCTTGATCTGCGCGAACAGTGCCAGCTTGCCGTCTTCGACGTCGCGGGCCTCTACTGCAGTGACGTCGCCATAGGCGCGAAACGGGCTGTCCGGGTACAGGCTGCGGATGTGTTCCATCCAAACACGGGCGCCATATTTCGCCGGGCTGAAGGTCTTCGCCATCTGTTCGATTTGCTCGCGACTGATGGCGCGGCCGTCGGTGGTGGCACCTTCGGTGGCCACACGGAAGAAGCGCGATTTTTGGGCCTTAGCTTCGGGCTTGTCGCTGGATTTCTGTGCCATGGTGATGGGGTTCCTCGGTTGCGTTGAGAGCGATGGTTTGCAGTAGTCGCCATCGTCTCGCTGTCGCGCGAACCCATCAATGAATGCCGCATGTGCAGCGTTCAGGCACATGCAGTAGGGCAGGGGAGCGTGTGCTTTTTCACAGCGTGGCGGCCCAAACTTGGCCCCATGCCCGCCGAAGCCATCGCCAAAGCCTTGCCCTTTTCAATCCTGCCCGGTGATGGCCTGGCGGCCGACAAGCGCCGCGCGGCGCGGCACCTTTACTGGCAGGGGTGGAAGGTCACAACCATTGCGGCCTATATCGAGGAACCGCGCTCCACCGTGCAGGGGTGGAAGGATGCCGAAGAGTGGGACAAGGCGCAACCCGTGGACCGGGTGGAGGCAGTGATTGAAACCCGCATGGCGCAGCTTGTCATGAAGGACAACAAGACCGGCGGCGACTACAAGGAAATTGACCTGCTGGGCCGCCAGATTGAACGCCTGGCCCGCGTACACAAGTACGAGAAGACGGGCAAGGAAGCGGACCTGAACCCTGCGATCAACCGCCGCAACGACAAGCCCAAGAAGCAGCCCGACCGCAACCACTTCGATGAGAACGAACACCAGCAGTTGCTGGACTGTTTCGCGGGTTCCCTGTTCGGGTATCAGAAGACTTGGCGCGCGGCACACGATCAGCGCACGCGGTTCATTCTCAAGTCGCGGCAGATTGGCGCGACGTGGTACTTCGCCCGGGAGGCCCTGGCCGATGCGCTGGAGACTGGGCGCAATCAAATTTTCTTGTCGGCATCGAAGGCCCAGGCGCACATTTTTAAGCAGTACATCATCGCGTTCGCCAAAGAGGCTTGCGGGGTGGAACTGTCGGGCGATCCCATTGTGTTGAGCAATGGCGCAACGCTGTATTTCCTGGGGACCAATGCGCTGACGGCCCAGGGCTATCACGGCAATTTCTATTTCGATGAGTGCTTTTGGACGCGCAAGTTTGACGAACTCAACAAGGTGGCGTCGGGCATGGCCATGCACAAGCACTGGCGAAAGACCTATTTCTCTACGCCCAGCAGCATCCAGCACCCAGCCTACGCGCTGTGGAGTGGGGACCGCTACAACAGGAAGCGCGCGAAGGCTGACCGCGTCAAGCTGGATCTGTCGCACGCGCACCTGGGCGGCGGCTTCACGGGCGAGGACAAGATTTGGCGCCAAATCGTCACGATCTTGGACGCGATGCACGGCGGGTGCAACTTGTTCGATATCGAGGAACTGCGCCACGAGTACAGCCCCGAGGAATTCGCCAACCTGCTCATGTGCGGGTTCATGGACGACACGTTCAGCATTTTCCCGCTGACTGAGCTGCAGGCCTGCATGGTCGATAGCTGGGTGGAGTGGAGCGACGTGCACCAGCTGGCGATGCGGCCGTTTGGCTATCGCCCTGTGTGGGTCGGGTATGACCCTTCACGCTCTGGCGATTCGGCCGGGCTGGTGGTGCTGGCGCCGCCCGCAACGCCTGGCGGCAAATTCCGTGTGCTCGAAACGCTGCAGTTTCGCGGGCTCGATTTCGAGGCCCAGGCCGACGCCATCAAGAAGATTACGGAGCGCTACAACGTGGCGCATATCGGCATCGACACCACCGGCATGGGCCGTGGCGTGTACGAGCTGGTGAGCAAGTTCTACCCTGCAGCGAAGGCCATCAACTACTCGGTCGAAGTGAAAACCATGCTGGTGCTGAAAGCCAAAAACATCATCAGCAAAGGGCGCCTTGAGTTTGATAACGGCGCTGTGGGCATAGACCTGGCGCAGGCGTTCATGTCCATCAAACGCACCCTGACGGCGAGCGGTAGCCAGGCCACCTACACCGCCGGCCGCACGGAACAGACAGGGCACGCTGATCTGGCATGGGCCTGCATGCACGCCCTCGACAACGAGCCGCTGGAAGGAACCTCCAGCGCCAACCAATCAATCATGGAGATTTTCTGATGACAGCTGGCGACAGCCTGGCCAACACGGCCGCCACCACTACGCCAGCGCCCGGCGAGCGCTCGCAGGTCGAGGCCTTCACCTTCGGCGAGCCTGCGCCAGTGATGCAAGGGGAGATGCTGGACTACGTGGAGAGCTGGATCAATGGGAAGTGGTACGAACCGCCATTGAGCTGGGACGGCCTGGCCAAGTCGTTCCGCGCGAGCCCGCACCATGCGAGTGCGCTCTACGTGAAACGCAACGTGCTGGCCAGCACGTTCATCCCGCACAAGCTGCTGGACCGGGCGACGTTCAGCAAATTCGCGCTGGACTTTCTCACCTTCGGCAATTCGTACCTTGAGCGCCCACGCAATCGCCTGGGCGGGTCGCTGCAGCTGCGGCACTCCCTGGCCAAGTACATGCGGCGCGGTGGCGAGCTGGATAAGTATTTCTTCGTTCAGGGCTACAAGGATGAACACGAATTCAAGCGGGGGGCGGTGTTCCACCTAATGGAGCCTGATGTAAATCAGGAGGTGTACGGCCTGCCCGAGTACCTTGCAGCGCTGCAGTCGGCTTGGCTCAACGAGTCGGCCACCCTGTTCCGGCGCAAGTATTACAACAACGGTTCCCACGCGGGCTTCATCCTGTACCTGTCGGATGCAGCCCAGCAGCAAGGCGACGTGGATGCGCTGCGCGAGGCCCTGAAGAAGAGCAAGGGGCCGGGCAACTTCAAGAACCTGTTCATGCACGCGCCCAACGGCAAGAAGGACGGCATCCAAGTGATTCCACTGTCCGAGGTCGCAGCAAAGGACGAGTTTTTCAACATCAAGAACGTGAGCCGCGACGATCTGCTGGCGGCCCACCGCATCCCGCCTCAGCTCATGGGGGTGGTGCCCAGCAATACCGGCGGGTTCGGTGCCGTGGCCCCAGCTGCCGAGGTGTTCGCACGCAATGAAATCGAGCCGCTGCAGGCCCGGTGTTCCGAGTTGAATAACTGGATAGGCGAGGAGGTGATGCGCTTCACCGAGTACCGCATCAAGTCCACCGACACTAGCGCAGACGGCGGCAGCAAGTAGCCGCGCCCACCCCGATACAGGCCACCCCATGCGGTGGCCTTTTTTGCGCCCATGCGCAGGCGCTCGCCCCATCCACTTCAACCCCCTGTCGGCCCGCCCGAGGCCCCTTGACGGCCCCTTGACGGCCCTGCGGACGCCTCCCCAGGGCTGGCCGGCCCCCGGCCGCCGCACCCCACCCAGCCATCCCGGCGCGCAGTCGAGACCCCGCCGCGCCTGCCCGCTTGATAGACCGTTTCTGCTGACCCTGCCGACACTATGTGGCGCAAGGTGCGGCGCGGCTTCGCGGCCGGTTTTCACAGTCACTTCTGTGACGGGATTTGACGGCTTTTGTTTGAAAACTCTGTCGTTGTTTTAACGGTGCTCCTGGGTTGATAAGTTTCCGGCAAGTCTTATTAAACTGGCATATTTTTTTGTAATTGTATATTCCATTGGCCTGCTTTCATTTATAAGACTTCTCAATATCTCGCCTAGAAATTGCCCATCCTTTAATTCGGCGCTGTTGGAAATTTCAGGAATTGGTTTATTGGATTTTTCGTGGTAAAAGGAAATTATTGAATCCAGTGTAACCGTCTTTTTTACTAAATCGCCACTGCTGTTGTAGAACGGGATTCTGTATTCTTTGTTTTTGAAATTTTGTACTACTATTTTTGAGTCGGAGTGATCTATGAGTTTGTCGATTCCTGTTGGGCTGATGTGTGCATATGCTGCCAAGGCAAATATATAGGCACAGTGAACTGTCTCTGTTTCGGGGATTGATGAAATAGCTCCAACTGCTTGTGCAAAAACTTGTTTTTGACTCCGTAGATCTAAATTGAAGGCTGTTGCGATGTCTGAAAACACCGTGGCAACAGGTAATTCTTGCATGCGTCGCTGCGAGTGGTATTCGTGTATGCCAGGCTCTAATTTTTTTCTGTTTCGAAGCGGACTCTCCTGGAATAAGTATTCACTGTGGGCTAGGTTGTTGGGTGCTGGCAATTTGTATTCAAAATCAAAGAATCTTTTGAGATATCTGTATCCGTCAAAACCTTGTCCGTATACTGATTTTACCGACTCTGATAATTGAATCAAATTTGTACTTACAACGAAACATACTCCTTGAGCGTTAAAAAGGTGCTTTAGTCCTTCTAGAAGCCTGATTGCATAGCTGGGTCTGCATCTATCTAATTCATCTATAAAAATGTATATTGGTAAATTGACTGTATTGCTTTCTTTGAGGTACGTCGTTAGTTGTTCGAGGTCTGTAATGAGTTGGGTTATCGCATTTTTTTGATTTGTGTGGTTTTTGAGTGCTTCTTCAAAGTATTTTTCCAGAGTTTTTTCTGATATTTGTTTTGTGTCTAAGTCGGTGGTTTTTTCTTGATTTTCATCGTTGACTATGTCTGATAAAGCCTCAACACCTTCTTTTGAGATGTAATGCGTTGCGATTGCTTTCCCGGCAGTGAGTGTCGCTGGTCCTATTGCTTTGGCTGCTTGTTTTAGAAATTTTATAGTTTGGTCTGTGATTTTTTTCTTTGATTGAGGGCTGAGCTTCGGTATTTGTTTGGCTAGTGGGCTCAGCGAGTTTTTAATCTCAGCCATAAATCCTAGTAAGGGGTCGTCGCTCAGGTCATTTGTCCATGCGTCAAAATGGATTACAACGTGTTCTCCATTTTTTATGTCTTCGCTCCATCGCTCGATAAAGAACGATTTGCCAGTCCCCCAGTCGCCATCTAAAGCGAACGTCAAAGAAGCTTTCTTGTTTGAGGCTATGTAAGACTCATATTTGCTTTGAATGAGTTTGTACAGAAAATCTCCGGAATCTCTTCTCTGCATCAAATCGTCCGGCCACTGAACAGAATTCATCACTTTTCCTTTCATAGGTGTATAGCTTTACGTAGCCTTCTTCGTTTGCAAATGTTACGCCCGCGCGGTGGGAACGTCCGCCCACCGCGTGGTGTACTGCGGCGTGCGCCTCTCCTGCCTCATCCCCCAGTCCTTGCCCTTGTTGGTGCCGCCCGTGGCGCCTGAATGCACGGTGCCCTTGCCATAGCGCTGATTGAGCGTGTCCAGCGCCACCATCAGCTTGGTCCGGTCCCGCTGGTCTTCTTCCTCCAGGTCTAGTTCACCCTGCAGCACGCAGCCCGGCACCAGGTCCAGCAGCATCACCCCGGCCTTGGCCATCTTGAAGCCGGGCTCATAGATGCGCCGCATGCCAGCAGTGGCGGCCCACACCAGCTTGCCGGTGTCGGCCGTCGGGCGGCGCAGCGGCACCACGATGCTGCGGTTGAATCGGGGTCCGGGTCGGAAAGGGGAGGTGTGGCAGAACACCAGCAGCTGGCTGGCCAGGCTGCCTTGCTTGCGCAGCTTCTCGGCCGCGCGGCTGGCGAACTCGCTCACGGCTTCCACCAGAGGGGGGAGGTCTGTCACCGCCTGGCCGAATGACCGGGTGCAGGCAATCTCTTTTTTGGGCGCCGGTGCGTCATCTAGGTCAATGCACTGCATGCCCTGCAACTCACGCACGGTGCGCTCCAGCACCACGCTCCAGCGCCTACGCACGGTGGCCGGGTCCAGCCGGGCCAGGTCCAGCACGGTATGCACTCCACCTTCATGCAGCTGTGCCGCGATTTTGCGGCCCACGCCCCAGACTTCTTCGACCATCGTGGCGGCCAGCACGTCGTCCAGGTCCTGGGCGGGGAGGGTGGTCAGGTTGCACACTTGGGCCAGCTCGGCGGCGTAGCTGCCCGGTTTACGCTCGGCCGTCTTGGCGATGTGATTGGCCAGCTTCGCCAGTGTCTTGGTCTGTCCGATGCCCACCCCGCAGGGGATGCCCACCCACTGATTGATGCGGTCGCGGATGGCCTGGCTGCGTTTGGTCAGATCGCCCCGCACGCCTTGCAGGCCGATGAATGACTCGTCGATGCTGTAAATCTCCTGCGTGGGACCCAGGCCCGCCGCCAGACTCATCATGCGGTCGCTCATGTCGCCGTACAGCGTGAAGTTCGCACTCAGCGCCACCAGGCCGTGGGTTTCCTCCATGTGTTGGATCTGGAACCACGGCGCCCCCATCTTGATGCCCAGGGCCTTGGCCTCATTGCTGCGGGCGATGGCGCAGCCGTCGTTGTTGCTCAGCACCACCACCGGGCGGCCGTTCAGACTGGGGCGGAACACCCGCTCGCAGCTCACGTAAAAATTATTCCCGTCCACCAGCGCGTACATGCTGGCCTCCATCCATCAGATCAGGTGGGAAACAGCTTCACGCACCCACTCACCACACCCCACACCTCAATGGTCTGGCTGTCGCGGGGGATGATGTCGGGATAGGTGGGGTTGGCTGCGCGCAGCTTGATGCGGCCGGCGCGCTGGTGCAAAAACTTCACCGTGCATTCGCCGTCCACGATGGCCACCACGATGTTGTTGTGCTTGGGCTTGATCGCCCGGTCCACGGCAATGATGCAGCCGTCATCAATGCCCGCGTCGCGCATGGAGTCGCCCCGCACCCGCCAGAAGTAGGTGGCCTGAGGGTGCTTCACCAGCAACTGCATGATGTCCAGCCGCTCCACCACGAAGTCGTCAGCAGGCGATGGAAACCCCGCGCGCACACTCACGCCGCACACAGGCAGAGCGAGCACCTGCACGGCCGCGTCATACGGTACGGGCAGGGGGGAATCCAAAAAGCTGTACATATTCACAGTATAGCCATCTGCTGCCAGAATGTTGCCATGTGTACCTACTACGAGGTCCCCGACCGCGAGCAGCTGGTGCTGCACTTCGGTGACGTGCCCGAGGAAGAGTGGCGCGACAAGATGAGCCCGCTGTACCGGGGGCCGTTTCTGCGGGCCAAGGGCGGGGCAGGGCGCGAGCTGGTAGTAGGGCAATGGGGAATGATCCCGCCGCACTCCAAGACACACATCCCCACCGGCAAGGATGGCAAGCGCCTGAGCACCTTCAACGCCCGGCGGGAAGGCATGGACAAGTCATGGACATATGGCGGCCCATGGCGCAAGGGGCAGCGCTGCATCATCCCCGCCCAGCTGTACGTCGAACCCTACTGGGGGACCAAGAAGCACATCCCCTGGCAGTTCGAGCGCGCCGATGGCGAGCCCTGGGGCCTTGCGGGCCTGTGGAGCGAGTGGACCGACCCAGCCACGGGCGAGGTGCTGCCCAGCTACACCATGATCACGCAGAACTGCGACGACGTGCCGGTGCTCAACCTGATGCACCGGCCGGACCCCAAGCGCGCGCCTGACAAGCAGGACAAGCGCACGGTGGTGCCGCTGGAAAAAGGCGACTGGGATACCTGGCTCCATGGCAACGTGGAGCAAGCTGAAGCCTTAGTTCATTTGCCACAGCTCCAGTGTTTCGTGCATGGCCCACAAGACCCAACGCTAACTGTCGAATTGCCAATACAGAACTGAACAGCGGTTGCGCTGCCCGCGACTGTGTGAGAATCGGAGCAGTTGGGCGCATGGGGCAACTTTGGGGGCAACTCTGATCGCTCGATGCAATTTTGCAAGTATTTATACGGCGTTAGCTGAGGATTTCGAATCCCGCCACGCCGACCATTGATCGCAAAAGCCCAGAACCGAAAGGTTCTGGGCTTTTTTGCTGGTGCCGTGAAATCGGTGCCGTGAATTGCCGTGGTGGCAGGGGGGTGCTCGCCTTCCCTGCGGCTCACCTCAGGTGCCCACAAACAACCGCCCTCGTTGCTACGCGCGCCCAGTGCGTCTTCGGGGTCAAGGACTCGCATGATCGATGGATTGGTGTCAGGGCGCCTGTATGGCGATGCCGAGCAGCGTACCGACAAGACGGGCAAGCTCTTCACCGTGGCCAAGGTGCGCGCCAGCACGGCCGATGGCGAGACGTTGTTCGTGAATGTGATCGCATTTGACGGCGATGTTCGCGCGTCCCTGCACCACTTGCGCGATGGCGATGCGCTGGCCCTCGCCGGTAGCTTGGTGCCCAAGGTCTGGACCGACAAGCAGGGCGTCACCCGGCCTGCGCTGGACATGGTGGCGCATCGGGTGCTCACCGTGGCTGACAACGAGCATTGAGATTCAGCCTCGGCGAGTTGCGCTGACGCCATGGCTGGGGCGGCCCGGATCAGCGAGGTTTTTTGCGGGCAGGCTCGCCTTGCTTGAACCCCAGTGCATGAAGTTCTTCTTCGCTCAGGTGCAGCTCGGTCAATTCGGGTTGCCGCGCTTCGATCGTACGCCGCCGTTCGTAATTGGTGGGAGAGCCTTTTTCCTCTTGCCGGCGGTCCGTGCCGCTGCGCCTTTCGCTTGTGGATCTGCGTTCTGTCATGGTGATGTCTCCGTGGTTGCGGTGGAGCTGGTCTCCTCACGGCTATCTCATCTCGCTGGAGTCTGCCTCCGGATCGCGGGTTTGAAAACAAAAAAATCACCGCAGACGCTCGATCGGGCCCGAAGCGAAGGCCGGGTCCGCCACGGTGAGCCAGCATGAGCTTCCACGCAGTGTGTCTTTCAGGCGTTTCATACCTCCGGTCAACCGCCAAGCATGCGTGCCGCTGCTACTGAACCTGTCTGAAACGGCCCGCTTCAGGTGCTCGCCCTATGTTGGTGAGGCCGTGCACCGCATTGATGCGAGATCGCAGGGCCCACGCAGACAGCCGTGGAGCACGACCTCTCGAAAGCCCACACTGCCCCGGTTCTCAGGCCAATCGCACCCCGGCATGGATATTGCAGTTGGATGGACACCCGCCGGTGAAGCTGCCTGCGGACTGACAACAACCCCTCCGCTAATGATGGCGGAACACCCGAGCGAGCCGCGGCTTATGCAGCCGGCCGCTTGGTAGTTCCAACCCACGCCCGTGGTTCCGCGGAGGGTGCGTTGTGCCGCAAGGCACGGCACATCCTGCACCCCTTGATGCGGTTCCCCGGGTTCTTGCAGGATGAGCAAGCATGAAAATCGTTCTCATTGGCCACGGCATGGTCGGCCACAAGTTCCTCGAAAGCCTGGCCGAGACCGGCATGACCGGCGTCGAAGTCACCGTGCTGTGCGAGGAGCCGCGCCCCGCCTACGACCGGGTGCACCTGTCGGCCTTCTTCAGCGGTACTTCGGCCGACGAGCTTTCCCTGGTCGAGCCCGGCTTCTTCGAGCGCACCGGCTACACGCTGCGCCTGGCGGCGCGGGCCGCATCGGTGGACCGCCGCATCCGCACCGTGACCACGGTGGACGGCGAGGTGCTCCACTACGACAAGCTGGTGCTGGCCACCGGCTCCAACCCCTTCGTGCCCCAGGTGCCGGGGCGCGACCGCGACCACTGCTTCGTCTACCGCACTATCGAAGACCTGGAAGCCATGCAGGCCTCGGGCGCCAAATCCAAGACCGGCGTGGTCGTGGGTGGCGGCCTGCTGGGCCTGGAATGCGCCAAGGCCTTGAGCGACATGGGTCTTGAAACCCACGTGGTCGAGTTCGCCCCCCGGCTCATGGCCGTGCAGGTGGACGAGGGCGGCGGCCGCGTGCTGCGCGCCAAGATCGAGGAACTGGGCGTGCAGGTGCACACCGGCCGCAACACGCAGGAGATCACCGATGGTGCCCGCGCGCGCCACCGCATGGTGTTTGCCGACGGCACCTACCTGGAGACCGACATGATCGTGTTCTCCGCCGGCATTCGCCCGCGGGACGAACTGGCGCGCCAGAGCCTGCTGGCCATCGGCCCGCGCGGTGGCGTGGCCATCGACAGCGCCTGCCGCACCAGCGACCACGATGTCTACGCCATCGGCGAATGCGCCTCGTGGAACGAGCAGACCTTCGGCCTGGTGGCCCCGGGCTACGACATGGCCCGCGTGGCGGCCCGCCACATCGCGGGCGAGACCGACGCCGCCTTTGTCGGCGCCGACATGAGCACCAAGCTCAAGCTCATGGGCGTGGACGTGGCCAGCATCGGCGACGCCCATGGCAAGACCCCGCACAGCCGCACCTGCCAGTACGTGGACGAGCGCCGCCAGATCTACAAGAAGATCGTCATCAGCGAAGACGGCAAGCAGCTGCTGGGTGCCGTGCTGATCGGCGATGCCACCGAGTACGGCACGCTGCTGCAGATGGCGCTCAACGGCATCACCCTGCCCGAGGACCCCGAATTCCTGATCTTCCCGTCCAGCGACGGCAAGGCCAAACCCGGCCTGGGCGTGGACGCGCTGCCCGACACGGCGCAGATCTGCTCGTGCAACAACGTCACCAAAGCCGGCATCTGCGAAGCCGTGGGCAACGGTGCCTGCACCATCGCCGAGATGAAGGCCTGCACCAAGGCCGGCGCGACCTGCGGCGGCTGCGTGCCCCTGGTCACCCAGGTCATGAAGGCCGAGATGGCGCGCCGCGGCATGGCGGTGAACAACCACCTCTGCGAACACTTCGCGTACTCGCGCCAGGAGATCTACCACCTGGTGCGCGTGGGCCAGATCAAGAGCTTCGAGGACCTGCTGGCCCAACACGGCAAGGGCATGGGTTGCGATATCTGCAAGCCCGTGGCGGCCAGCGTGTTCGCCTCGTGCTGGAACGAGTTCGTGCTCAAGAAGGAGCTGGCCGGCCTGCAGGACAGCAACGACTACTACCTGGGCAACATCCAGAAGGACGGCACCTACTCGGTGGTGCCGCGCATGCCCGGCGGCGAGGTCACGCCCGACGGCCTGATCGCCGTGGGCCAGGTGGCCAAGAAGTACGGGCTGTACACCAAGGTCACGGGCGGTGCGCGCGTGGACATGTTCGGTGCGCGGCTGGAGCAGCTGCCGCTGATCTGGGAAGAGCTGATCACGGCCGGTTTCGAATCGGGCCATGCGTACGGCAAGTCGCTGCGCACGGTCAAGAGCTGCGTGGGATCGACCTGGTGCCGCTATGGCGTGGGCGACAGCGTGGGCCTGGCGGTGGAGCTGGAGAACCGCTACAAGGGCCTGCGCGCACCGCACAAGATCAAGTTCGGCGTCTCGGGCTGCACGCGCGAATGCGCCGAGGCGCAGGGCAAGGACATCGGCATCATCGCCACCGAAAAGGGCTGGAACCTCTACATCTGCGGCAACGGCGGCATGAAGCCGCGCCATGCCGAGCTGTTCGCCTCCGACCTGTCCAAGGAAGACCTGGTGCGCATGATCGACCGGGTGCTGATGTTCTACGTGCGCACGGCCGACCGGCTGCAGCGCACCAGCACCTGGCGCGAGAACCTGGAGGGCGGCCTCGACTACCTCAAGGATGTTTTGCAAAAGGACAGCCTGGGCCTGTGCGCCGAGCTCGAATCGCAGATGCAGCACGTGGTGGCCACCTACCAGTGCGAGTGGAAGACGGCCGTGACCGACCCCGAGACGCGCAAGCGCTTCCGCTCGTTCGTGAACAGCGACAAGGCCGACGAGAACGTGCTCTTCGTCGAGGAGCGAGGTCAGATCCGGCCAGCGCGTGCCGAAGAACGTAGTCCCAACAAGGTCATCCCCATCCGCCAAGCCGCTTGAGAGGAAATGACATGAGCGCACTCCCCATGAATAGCACCGACTCCCTTGCCTGGACCGACATCTGCGCGGTCGACGACATCCTGCCCAGCACCGGCGTCTGCGCCCTGGTGGCCGACCGCCATGTGGCGGTGTTCCGCACCGGCAGCGACCAGTTCTTCGCCATCGACAACGTGGACCCCAAGTCGGGTGCCAGCGTGCTCTCGCGCGGGCTGATCGGCAACCTGGGCGAGCGCGTCGTGGTCGCCTCGCCGCTGTACAAGAACCATTTCGACCTGCGCACCGGCGAATGCCTGGAGGCGCCCGAGCATTCGGTGCAGGCGCACGGTGTGCGCGCCGAGGGCGGGCGCATCAGCGTGGCCGTCGCCTGAATGCTGCTGCAGGGGTCGGGCGGGGTTAGCATCTGCGTATCCTGAATCCCGGAGTCACTGCATGCCCGATCTGGCCGCCGCGCCCTTGTCCGTTTCCAGCCTCGTGCTGCGCTCGCGCCAGCTCGAGATCGATGCGGTGCGCCACCTTGCCAGCCGGGCCGCGCTGGTCGACGTGGTCGGGCAGCTGATCGAGGGGCTGCAGCGCGAGCGCGGCGCTTCGGGCGTCTACCTGGCCTCCAAGGCCCAGCGCTTTGCCGACCTGCGGGGGCGCATCGTGCAGGAGGTCGTGGCGCTGGAGGCCCAGCTGCGCGGGGAATTCGCCCAGCATGTCGAGCCTGCGCAGGGCGCCACAGCCAAGGCCCTGTCGCTGATGGCCTGGGCGCTGCTGGGCCTCGATGCACTGCCCGCCTTGCGCAGCCAGATCGACAAGCAGGCGATGACCGCCCACGATTCGATTGCCGCGTTCAGCCACCTGATCGCCGGGCTGGTCGAGCTGGTCTTCCACGTGGCCGATGCGGCCGGGCTGCCCAGCGTCTCGCGCCAGCTCGTGGCCCTGGTGCATCTGGTACAGGCGCAGGAAGAGGCGGGGCAGGAACGGGCCATGGGCGCGCTGCTGTTCGCCTCGGGCCAGGGCAGCGACGCCCACCAGCAGCGCGTGCTGCACCTGATCGATGCCCAGGAGCGCAGCCTGCGCGCCTTTGCCGAGTTTGCCGATGCGGCCCTGCGCACCCGCTGGGAGCAGCAGCAACTGGCCCCCGGCATGGCCCAGCTGGAGCGGCTGCGGCGCACGCTGTGCGTGGTGCGGCCGGGTGCCGCGCTCGACAGCAACCTCAGCGACGCCTGGTTCGACGTGTGCACCGAGCGCATCACGGCCCTGTGGCAGTTGCAGGTGGACTTGGTGCAGCGCCTGCGCGAGGACTGTGCGGCGCACATCGTGCAGGCCCAGCAGGACCTGCAGGACTCCAAGGGCCTGCTGCGCGGCCTGCGCGACAACCCGCCGCAGCGCACGCACGCGGTGGACCGCTTCTTCGACATCGCCATCGCGCCGACCGCGGTGGAACAGTCGGCAGCGGGAGCGCAGGGGGCCGAATCGGCCTCGCTGCTGGAGCTGCTGCAGGCTCAGTCGGCGCGCATGGCCAGCATGGAAGCCGAGCTCGAAGCAGCGCGCCGCACGCTCAACGAGCGCAAGGTGATCGAGCGTGCCAAGGGCGTGCTGATGGCCCGGCTGGGCATGAACGAGGAAGTCGCCTTTCGCGTGCTGCAAAAGACCTCGATGGACCAGAACCGGCGCCTGCTCGATGTGGCCGAGGCCACGCTATCCCTGCCGGACCTGGCATTCGCCCACCCAGACCGCAAGGGCGACAAGCCCGCCTGACCCAGGCTGGTGCCCGGCCTGCACTGATGTGAGGCCGACGCCGCACCATGCCCCCGGAACGTGCGCGGTTTGCGGGAATGTCCCCGGCCTGGGCTGCCCCAACAAGGGTACGGAACTTGCAAGGAAGGTGGTGGAGGGCGGGCTGATGGTGGCCTGCCAGCCATCTGTCTGCGGCTCGCCGCAGACAAAGGAATCGCGCTTCCAAGGATAACGGCGTCCCTTGCGTCCCCCAGGTGTCTGGGGGTGCAGCGGACGCCGTTTTTCTTTGTCTTCTTCCTGGGGCGCTTCCTGGGGTGCATCACCCCGAGGCGCCTGTCCGTTCCCCATTCCAAAGGAATTTCAATGGCCTACCTCGCCCCCGCCGAGTTCGTGACCAAGATGGTCGATTCCGGTGAATCCAAGCTCCTGATGTCCACCCGCGACACGCTGATCCGCTCCTTCATGGCCGGTGCCATGCTGGCACTGGGCGCCGCCTTCGCCGTCACCGTCACGGTGAACACCGGCAACGCGCTCCTGGGCGCAATGCTGTTCCCGGGCTGCTTCATCCTGCTGTACCTGCTGGGTTATGACCTGCTGACAGGGGTGTTCACGCTGGCCCCGCTGGCCGTGCTCGACAAGCGTCCTGGCGCCACCTGGGGTGGCGTCTTCCGCAACTGGACGCTGGTGTTCTGCGGCAACTTCGCAGGTGCCTTCATGGTGGCGGTGTTCATGGCCATCATCTTCACCTTTGGATTCAGCGAGGCACCCAACGCCGTCGGCGTGAAGATCGGCCACATCGGCGAGGGCCGCACTGTGGGTTACTCCGCGCACGGCGCTGCCGGCATGCTGACCCTGTTCGTCCGCGGCGTGATGTGCAACTGGATGGTGTCCACCGGCGTGGTGGCGGCCATGATGTCCACCTCGGTGTCGGGCAAGGCCATCGGCATGTGGATCCCCATCGCCCTGTTCTTCTACATGGGCTTCGAGCACAGCATCGTCAACATGTTCCTGTTCCCTTCGGGCCTGCTGCTGGGTGGCAACTTCACGGTCATGGACTACCTGGTCTGGAATGAAATTCCCACCGTCATCGGCAACCTGGTGGGCGGCCTGACGTTCGTGGGGGCCATGCTGTACTCCACCCACTACAAGACCGCGCCCAAGCGCAACGTGGCCTGAAGACGCTGCAGGGCCGGAACGGTCCGGCCCTGCGTGCGTGTACACCTGTGCCATGAGCGGCAAGAGCAACACCCTCGGCGTCACGCTGGGCCAGCACTCGCGGGCGGGGCAGGGCGGCGTCAACCAGGACTTTCACGGCGCCATGCTGCCGGCCGAGCCGCTGCGCACCTCCAAAGGCATCGCCGTTGCGCTCGCCGACGGCATTGGCTCCAGCGCCGTCAGCCAGGAGGCCAGCGCCGCCGCGGTGCGCAGCTTTCTGGACGACTACTACGCCACGTCCGACGCCTGGTCGGTGCGCAGGTCGGCGCAGCGCGTGCTCGGTGCCACCAATGCGTGGCTGCATGCGCAAACCATGCGCAGCCACGCGCGGTTCGACAAGGATCGCGGCTACGTCTGCACCTTCAGTGCGTTGATTCTGAAAGGCCGCGAAGTCCACGTATTGCATGTCGGTGACGCACGCATATATCGCCTGCATGCGCACTCATTGGAGCAACTAACGAAGGACCACCGTGTCCATCTTTCCTCCTTGGAGTCGTTCCTGGGCCGCGCGCTCGGCGCCAGCGACAACGTGGAGATCGACTATGCCTGCATGGTGGCTGAGGTCGGTGCCCTTTATGTCCTGGCGACAGATGGGGCCTACGCGTATTTCGATGCTTCGGACGTGCACCACGCGTTGTCCCGTTTTGCCGACGACTTCGACAGCGCTGCCGAAGCACTGATCACCCTCGCTCAGGCGCGGGGCGCTGACGACGACATGACGGTGCAGTTGCTGCGCATTGATGCGTTGCCAGAGCCCAGCCCCCATAACCTGCAGGTACTGCGCGAGGGGCTGGCGCTGCCACCAACGCTGTCACCGCGCATGCTGTTCGAGGGCTACCGCGTGGTGCGTGAACTGCATGCCAGTTCACGCAGCCACGTGCATCTAGCCGTGGACGAGCGGACAGGGCAGCAGGTGGTGCTCAAAACACCGTCTACGGCGCTGAGTGATGACCCGGGCTATCTTGATCAATTTCTGCTGGAAGAGTGGGTGGCCCGGCGTATCCACAGCACCCATGTGCTCAGGCCCCATGTCAGTGATCGATCTCGCCAGCATGTGTATGTGGCAATGGAGTTTGTGGAGGGCCAGACGTTGGCTCAGTGGATGGTGGACCATCCCCACCCAGACCTCGACGCCGTGCGCAGCATCATTGGCCAGGTCGCCAAAGGGCTGCACGCATTTCACAACAAGGAAATGTTGCACCAGGACTTGCGGCCTGAAAACGTGATGATCGACCGCACCGGTACCGTGCGCATCATCGATTTCGGGTCCACCCTGGTGGCAGGGCTGGCACCCGCAACGCCCGGCGCCCACGAAGCACCTCCTATCGCGGGCACCTTGCAGTACACCGCCCCCGAGTGCTTTGTTGGCCAGGTGGGCACAGCCCGTTCCGATCTGTTTTCCCTCGCGGTTTTGGCCTACCAGATGCTGACGGCACAGCTCCCCTATGGCCTGCAGGTCGTACGCATACGCTCTCCGGCAGATCTGAAAGGGCTAAGGTATGTACCCGTGCGCCACCATCGGCCCGAGCTACCGGACTGGCTGGATGGCGTGCTGCAGAAAGCACTGCACCCAGACCCGCTCAAGCGCCAAGAGGCCGTGTCAGAGTTCCTGCACGACCTGCACTCACCCGGCCTGCAGTTTCAGCACAAGCGGGCTGTACCGCTCGTGGAGCGCAATCCGGTCGTTTTCTGGCAGTTCACCACGCTCGCGTTGGGCTTGGCGGTGGTGGTGCTGGTGGGCCTGCGTGTTTATGGGCACTGAGCTGTCCGACGTGGGCAGCCCTCGCGGCAACCGACGGTTGAGTGCAGGTTCTTCGACCCGTCAGGTGCCACAGCCCCTTGCGCGTAAGGGCCGTGATGTTGTTTGCCTGTGGGCGCTTCAGGAGTGCATGTTGGGTTATTCCCAAGCAAAAGGCCCCTGACTCTTGCGAATCAGGGGCCTTTATTTGGTGCCGGAGAGATGAATCGAACACCCGACCTTCTCATTACGAAGGCCTCTCGGGAATCGTCTCTCTCTGGTGAAGGTCAGTTTGTACCCGGTGTTTTGAGAGTTTCAACTACATCGGAGCTACATATGCAAGCCAATGAAAGTCGTTCGGAAAAAGTGCTCCAAGCACTGGTTCTACTTGAGGAAAAAATCCACAACCTTGAGTGTTTTTGTAGCGTAGTGGACGAGGCAGCAGGGGACAAATCACCAAACTGGCTTTGCTCTGTTTCGAGCTTTGCCAGGAGTATTGATGAAGCCATGGAACAGATTTCGGTGGAGGTGAGGAGCTTGCTGAATAGCAAGGGGGAGGGGCCGCGAGGCGGAGGGGGCGAGGCCACCTCGGGGGCTGGAGCGAAGCGTAAGGAGGGGGTGCAACCCCCTGGAGACTTGGCCTCATCTGTGGAGGTGCGGCAATGAAAAAGAAACCCACCGTTGTGCAGCCCTCGCAGTCTTCTCAATCGTCAGTTGTTGACGTGCTGGAGCGCATGCTTTCCAACGCCGCAACCAAGTCTCTGTTACAGCGACCTGGTGTCAAAGTCGTTGAGCAACGCGATGCGCAAACGGGTCGTGTGAAGTATTCGTTCCGCTCGCCTGATGACCCCGGCTATGACGAGGATGCAACACCCAACGGGTGACCTATTGCGTGTGATGAGACATTCGCATTAGCATTGCATCTGCAAATAACGGGTATGGTGTCCCGGTCATAAAAACACTCGTCGAGTTTCCCAACAGGGTGGGCAGCCAGTAGGCCGATCAGCCCCTAAGCCCTGGAGCCGACATTAGCCAGCAATGCTTTTGCGAATCCCTTTCACTAAGGGTTCGCTGCTGCATGGCCCAATCCCATGTCTATGGCGAACCCCAACCGTTGGAGTTCGCATGTCTTTTTCTGAGTTTAGTAACGTTGATTTCGCAGGCGCTGGCGGCGCGGCGGAAGGGGCCCTGCCGTGCGGGGACGGAGCCGCCGCGCCGCCAGCGCCCCGTGTAGTAACCACGGGGAGAAAGAACAACACGAATGTGCCGCATTGCGTGGGGAGCGATGCAGACACGGGTGAACCTGTGCAGCTACTCGCTACAGCTCGGGGCTATTCCGTTACACGCCACTTGGTGCCTGTTGAGCCGGTCCGCGAAGGGGTTGCCCTGGTTGATGCCTTGGCGTTTTCCATCGTGCCTCCAGATGAAAAATCCTATGACTGGGTGCTGCGTGAAATGGCGCAATTCCTCGAAATCAGCGAGCTTCAGCACCGCAAGGGCTTGTTTGGTTTTCGCTTCTCAGCACGCTTTGGCGATGGCGCAGGAATAGTTGCTTGGGGTGGAGAGAGTCAGCGGGGCAGGGTGTATTTCAGCCTTATGGGCAAGGGCTGTTCAATGGTCATGCGCTGGGCTGATTTGTCTTCGTGGCTGGAGCAACATCGGGCCACCATCAAACGCGCTGATTTGGCGTATGACGACATTGCGGGGCGGCTTGTATCGATTGCATGGGCCGTCGAGCAATATGGAGCTGGCGGGTTCAACGCAGGCGGGCGAAAGCCCATCCATACGTGCTATGGGGACTGGCTTGAAGGTGAGGCCTCAACCAAGGGGCGAACCCTTGGCATCGGCAACCGTGCCAGCGGCAAATACGCACGCATTTACGAGAAAGGCAAGCAGCTTGGCGACCCCTCCAACCCCTGGACGCGCATGGAAGTCGAGTGGCGTGCAGAAGACCGTTTTATCCCCTATGACATCCTCACTCGTCCTAGCCACTATCTTGCTGGCGCTTACCCTTGCTTGGCGTTCCTGAGCGAAGAGCAGTCAATAATTAAGACGGTGACGAACGCTGCGCAGATCGCTTTCGATGCTGCCGTTGACAACGCAAAGCAGCATTGCGGCAAGCTGGTCAATCTCATGATGCAGGTGATGCAAGGCGACTATGTGGCGGTCGTTGACAAGCTCCTGCGCCCTGGCATTCCTGCACGCATTGACCCCTACAGCTACCACGTCAAGAACGACCCGGCCATGCTTGACTGGGAGCTGAGAGGGGGTGCCGCATGAGCCTCTACAAGCGCGCAAATTCGCCCAATTGGTGGATACGCCTTCCCCCTACCAAAAACGAGCTTAAACCTCTGCAGATCTCCAGCGGCACCGCCAACAAGCGGCAGGCCCAGCAGTACCACGACAAGCTGAAGGCCGAGCGCTGGGAGCAAGAAAAACTTGATGTGAAGCCACGTCGAACTTGGGATGAGGCCGCCGACCGTTTCCTGATCGAAACAACGCACAAGCGCACGCAGGCCTGGGACAAATCCATGCTGCGCTGGTTCCACCCACATCTAGGGGGGAAAGCCTTGGACGAGATCAGCAAGGCCTTGCTTGACGAAGTGAAGGCCAAACGGTCAAAGGGGGTCGCTGCTGGCACCGTTAATCGGTACATGGCCCTTGTCCGGGCCATCTTGCGTAAGGCCTGCTACGACTGGGAATGGCTCGATCGTGTCCCCAAGGTGGGGATGCTGCGCGACAAGGGAGGACGCATCCGCTCGTTGACTCAGGAAGAGTTCGCGCGCCTGCTTGACCAGTTGCCCGAGCACTTGCGGGACATGGCTGTTTTCTCGGTGGCAACCGGTCTCCGGCAAAGCAACGTGACGAAGTTGCAATGGCGTCAGATCAGCTTGGAGCGGCGGCACCTTTGGGTAGCGGGCGAGGACCACAAGAACGGCAAGGCCCATTCGGTGCCGCTGAATGAGGCAGCTATGCAAGTGCTGCAAAAGCGCCAAGGCGATCACCTGACCCATGTGTTCACCTACGAAGGCAAGCCCATCGTCCAGGTCAACACCAAGGCATGGCGGGCAGCGCTAAAGCGAGCGGACATCGAGGATTTTCGATGGCACGACCTGCGCCACACCTTCGCCACTTGGCACCGGCAGGCGGGCACTCCCACCCACGAATTGCAGCGGTTGGGCGGTTGGAAGACGCTGGAAATGGTGGAGCGCTATGCCCACGTGGCGCCGGAAGGCTTGCAGATTGCGGCCTCGCGCCTTGATAATGTCCTTGCGGGCACATTCTGACTACATGAAAAAAGCCCTGACTCTTGCGAATCAGGGCTTTTCATTTGGTGCCGGAGAGATGAATCGAACACCCGACCTTCTCATTACGAATGAGCTGCTCTACCGACTGAGCTACACCGGCGTAAGCCTCAAATTATAGCGTGGAATGGTAACTCGTCACCCGCTCCACCTCATTTTTTGACCCCAGGATCACGCTCACACGTTCGTGCAGCTGGGTCGGCTGGATGTCCAGAATGCGTTGTTTCCCATTGGTGGCGGCGCCGCCGGCTTGCTCTACCAGCCAACCCATGGGGTTGGCTTCGTACATCAGGCGCAGCTTGCCGGGCTTGTTGGGTTCGCGCTTGTCCCAGGGGTACATGAAGACGCCCCCGCGGGTGAGGATGCGGTGCACGTCGGCCACCATGCTGGCAATCCAGCGCATGTTGAAGTCCTTGCCGCGCGGGCCGTCCTTGCCCTGCAGGCATTCGTCGATGTAGCGCTTCACCGGTTCGTCCCAATGGCGCATGTTGCTCATGTTGATGGCGAATTCCTTCGTGTCCTCGGGAATGCGGATGTTCTCTTCAGTCAGCACGAACGAGCCTTGCTCGCGGTCGAGTGTGAACATGGCCACGCCGTCGCCCACGGTCAGCACCAGGGTGGTTTGCGGGCCGTAGATGCAATAGCCTGCTGCCACCTGCTGGGTGCCGGGTTGCAGGAAGTCGCCTTCCTCCACGCCACGGTCGCCATCGGGCTTTTTCAGCACGCTGAAGATGGTGCCGATGCTCACGTTCACGTCGATGTTGCTGGAGCCGTCCAGGGGATCAAACAGCAGCAGGTATTCGCCTTGCGGATAGCGGTTGGGCACCAGGTAGATGCCGTCCATTTCTTCCGAGGCCATGGCGGCCAGGTGACCGCCCCATTCGTTGGCTTCGATCAGCACTTCGTTGGCGATGATGTCGAGCTTCTTCTGGATCTCGCCCTGCACGTTCTCGCTGCTGGCCGTGCCCAGCACACCGCCCAGCGCGCCTTTGTTGACGGCGTGGCTGATGCTCTTGCAGGCGCGGGCCACCACTTCGAGCAGCAGGCGCAGTTGCGACGGGATGAGGCCATCCACCCGTTGTTGTTCAACGAGGTAGCGGGTCAGGCTGATGCTTTTTGCCATGTCAGTCAGTCTTTTCTTGGTCGTGGTTTATTCGGCGAGTGCACGGGTCACGACCTCGCGCACGTCGTTGGAGAGCGCCGGCCTTGCGGCAACACGGGCGATGGCTTCGCGCGCGGAGGTGCGCCAGGGGTCTGCGAGTTTCTTCCAGCGGTCCAGGGCCCGGGCCAGGCGTGCGGCCACCTGGGGATTGATGGCGTCCAGCTCGATCACGCGGTCGCTCCAGAACACATAGCCCGCAGCGTCTGCTCGGTGGAAGGCGCCAGGGTTGGCACTGCAATAGCTGAAGATCACACTGCGCGCGCGGTTCGGGTTCTTCAGGCTGAAGTCCGGGTGCTGCATGAGCTGGCGCACGGCGGGCAGAACGTTGCCACCACGGTCGGGCGCGCCGGCTTGCAGCGCGAACCACTTGTCAATGACCAGGGGTTCGTCCTTGAACAGCGCATGGAAGCGTGCCAGGGCAGGGGCGGCCAGCTCACTGCCGCTGGCCACCAAGGCGGTCAGTGCGTTGAAGCGGTCGGTCATGTTGCTGGCCACCTTGAAGCGCTGGTAGGCCTTGCCGGGCCAGACCACATCGCCCGTCTTCTGGGCGGCGATGCACAGCATGTGCAGCGCCAGCCCGCTGAGTGCGCGGCGGCCGGACGAGATGGGGTCGGGGCTGTAGCCTCCGGTGTCCTGGTTCTGCTCCCAGGCAGCTTCCCAGTCGGCCTGCAGCGACAGGGCCAACTGCTCGCGCATGGCTTCGCGCACTGCGTGAATGCGCTGTGGGTTCACCACCTCAAGCTGCTCGGCGATGTAGGTTTCGGACGGCAGCGTAAGCACCAGTTCCTTGAAGGCTGCATCGAGCGCCGGGTTGCGCAGCACGCTGCGCATGGCGTCCACAAACTCTGCAGAGAGAATTTGATGGTCAAATTGGCCGCTGGCGCTTGTCCCCATTGCGCTGTCAGCTATTGCATTAATAGCGGTTCGGAGCGCCAGGCGCTGGCCGGCTTCCCAGCGGTTGAAGGCGTCTGCGTCGTGCGCCAGCAGCGTGAGCAGCTGGGCATCGGTGTAGTCGATGTCGAGTACCACGGGGGCACTGAAGCCGCGCAGCAGGGACGGCACGGGCTCGGCATCCAGGTTCGTGAAGGTCAGTGTCTGCGATGCCTCGGTCAGCACCACCACGCGCGAAGTCGTGTGTGCAGTGCCCTCCGCAGCGCCTTCGCCCGCAAGGTGCAAGGGCAGAGCGGCGCCGGTGGTGGCATCGATGAGGCCCAGTTCTACCGGGATCACGAAGGGCTGCTTCTCGCTCTGGCCGGGCGTCGGGGCACAGCTTTGCGACAGCGTGAGCGCATAGCAGCGCGTGGCCGCATCGTAGCGGCCGGTGGCGCGCACGCGGGGTGTGCCTGCCTGGCTGTACCAGCGCTTGAACTGCGCGAGGTGCTGTGTGAGCGGGCTGCCCGGGTTGGCATCGGCGATGGCCTGCACAAAATCGTCGCAGGTCACGGCCTGGCCGTCATGGCGCTCGAAGTACAGCTTCATGCCCTTGGCGAAGCCTTCGCGGCCCACCAGGTTGTGCTGCATGCGCACGACCTCGGCACCTTTTTCGTAGATGGTGACGGTGTAGAAGTTGTTGATCTCGACGTAGCTGTCGGGGCGCACGGGATGGGCCATGGGGCCCGCGTCTTCGGGAAACTGCGCGGTGCGCAGCACGCGGACGTCTTCGATGCGCTTGACGGCACGGGCCGAGGGGCTGCCGGCCAGGTCCATGCTGAATTCCTGGTCGCGGAAGACCGTGAGGCCTTCCTTCAGGGACAGCTGGAACCAGTCGCGGCAGGTCACGCGGTTGCCGGTCCAGTTGTGGAAGTACTCGTGGCCGACCACGCTTTCGATGTTGGCGAAGTCGGTGTCGGTGGCGGTGGCTTCGCTGGCCAGAACGTACTTCGTGTTGAAGATGTTCAGGCCCTTGTTCTCCATGGCGCCCATGTTGAAGTCGCTGGTGGCGACGATCATGAAGCGCTCCAGGTCCAGCGGCAGGCCGAAGCGGGCCTCGTCCCAGGCCACGCTGTACATCAGCGAGTTCATGGCGTGTTCGGTCTTGCCCAGATCACCTGGGCGCACGTAGACCTGCAGCAGGTGGTCGGTGCCCGAGCGGCTCTTGATCTTCTGCTCGCGGGCAACCAGCTTGCCTGCCACCAGGGCGAACAGGTAGCAGGGTTTCTTGTGCGGGTCCACCCACTTGGCAAAGTGGCGGCCGTCTTCCAGCGTGCCGCTGTCCACCAGGTTGCCATTGGACAGCAGCACCGGGTACTGGGCCTTGTCGGCACGCAGCGTGACGGTGTAGCTGGCCATCACATCGGGGCGGTCCAGGAAGTAGGTGATGCGGCGAAAGCCCTCGGCCTCGCACTGCGTGAAAAACGTGCCCTGGCTCACGTACAGGCCCATCAGGTGCGTGTTCTTGGCAGGGCAGCAGGTGGTGAAGATCTCCAGCGCGAAAGGGTCAGAACCCTCGGGAAGGTTTTCCAGCACCAGGCGCGAGCCTTCCATCTTGAACGAGGTGCCCTGGCCGTTGACCAGCACGCGCGCCAGGTTCAGGTCTTCGCCGTCGAGCTTGAGCGGCTGCGAGGCCACATCGGGGTTGCGGCGGAGCAGCATGCGGTTGAGCACGCGGGTCTTGTTGGGGTCCAGGTCGAAGGTGAGTTCGACGCTGTCGATCCAGTAGGCGGGGGCGGTGTAGTCCTCGCGGCGGATGGCGGTGGCGGGGCCTGCGCCGTCTCCGTCTGCGCTATGCAGTTGCAACATGGATGCTCTCCAGAAAGTCGGTGTTCATGAGTTCGGTGTAGTCGCGCACGGCGGTCAGCACGTGCGGGCCCGCCAGCTCATCTGCACTGTGCGTGCTGCAGATGGCCACGGCGCGCATGCCGGCCCGGCGGGCGGCCTCGATGCCAAAGGGGGCGTCTTCAAAAACGATGCAATGCTCTGGCGCTACCGCGATACGGCGCGCGGCCTCCAGAAAGATCGCGGGCTGGGGCTTTCCGGGCAGGCCTTCGTCGCCGCGCACGATGGCCAGCGGTGCGGGCTCCATGCCCAGGCGCGACATCGCGAACTCGACATTGTGGATGTCGCCGGCTGTACCCACAGCCACCTTCAGCCCGCGTTCAGTCACGCGCGCCGCAAAATGGCGAAAGCCCGCCACCTCGGTGAAGCGGGAGCCGAACAGTTCGCGGTAGATGTCTTCCTTCTCGCGCGTGAGCGCGTCGGCCTCATCCTGCGATACCTCGCGGCCCAGCAGTTCGCGGATGCATTCGGTGCCATTGCGGCCCGTGGTGCGGGCCATGAGGTCAGGCACGTCGATGTCCATGCCGCGACGGCGCGTGAACTCGACCCATGCCTGGGCGTGCCAGGGCATGGAGTCGATCATGGTGCCGTCCATGTCGAAGATGATGGCCTCGACGTGCATCACACGCCCTGCTTCAGGCTGGCTTCGATGAACGCGTCCAGGTCGCCATCCAGCACCTTCTGCGTGGCTGAGATTTCGACGTTGGTGCGCAGGTCCTTGATGCGGCTGTTGTCCAGCACGTAGCTGCGGATCTGGTGGCCCCAGCCCACATCGGTCTTGGTGTCTTCGAGCTTTTGCTGCTCTTCCTGGCGCTTGCGCATCTCGTGGTCGTACAGGCGCGAGCGCAGGCGCTGCCAGGCGATGTCGCGGTTGCCGTGCTGGCTGCGGCCGTCCTGGCACTGCACCACGATGCCGGTGGGCATGTGCGTCAGGCGCACGGCCGAGTCGGTCTTGTTGATGTGCTGGCCACCAGCGCCGGATGCGCGGTAGGTGTCGGTGCGCACATCGGCCGGGTTGATGTCGATCTGGATCGAGTCATCAATCTCGGGGTACACGAACAGGCTGGCAAAGCTGGTGTGGCGACCGCCCGACGAGTCGAATGGTGATTTGCGCACCAGGCGGTGCACGCCGGTTTCAGTGCGCAGCAGGCCGTAGGCGTATTCGCCCTCCACCTTGATCGTGGCGCTCTTGATACCGGCCACGTCGCCCGGGGTTTCTTCCTCGACCGTGGTCTTGAAGCCCTTGCGTTCGGCGTACTTGAGGTACTGGCGCAGCAGCATGCTCGCCCAGTCGCAGGCCTCGGTGCCACCCGCGCCAGCCTGGATGTCCACAAAGCAGTTGAGCGGGTCGGCCTCCATGCGGAACATGCGGCGGAACTCCAGCTGCTCGATCTCGGGCTTGAGCTTGGCGGTTTCGGCCTCGATGGTCATCAGGCCACTTTCGTCGCCTTCTTCCTTGCTCATGTCATAGAGCTCGGTGTTGTCGGCCAGCTCGCGTGTGAGCTTGTCCAGCGTGAGCACCACGCCGTCCAGCGCCTTCTTTTCCTTACCCAGCTCCTGGGCCTTCTTCGGATCGTTCCAGACCGAAGGGTCTTCCAGCGATGCGTTTACCGTACGCAGGCGTTCAAATTTGGCATCGAAGTCAAAGATACCTCCGTAACTCTTGCGTTCGCACGGTCAGGTCGGAAAGGGTGTTGCCAATGAGGTTGATACGTTCTGCGTCCATGATTCTTGTCCTGGGTGTTCTGTGGAATAACCCGCGATTTTCTCATGGGATGGGCCAGAGCCCTATCAATGTCCCCTGGCAGGGCCGACGGTGCGCACGAGGCTCTGCTCATTGGGGACGCTGCGGATGTGATTATTCAAATTTGATAGCTGCCAACGCTTGATGGATAAGCGCTGGCGGCCATTTTTATTCAAATCTGGTTCACGCTTCGTTCAGGAACTGTTCCATGAGCTGCGCCACCTGCTCGGGCTGGTCGTGGTGCAGCATGTGGCCCGCGTCTGCCACGACAGCGGTGCGGCAGGTGCGCACGTGGGTCAGGCGCTGGTGGTATTCGTCCAGGGTGTACCGGCCGCTCCACCATTGGCCCAGGCTGTCGCCGCTGGCTTCTACGGCCAGCACGGGGGCTGAAATGCGTTCGTAAAGGGCCAGGGCTTCGTCCACCCGAAACAGCTGTGCGCTCGTGATCTTGTGGGCTGGGTCGCCCAGGATCTCCCACAGGCCTTGCGCGTTGGGCCGCGCCCAGTGCTGGGCCAGCCATTGGGCCTTGTCCTCGGACAAGCGGGGATTGGTCTTCATGAGGCGGCGTGCCACGCCGTCGGCGCTGTCGTAGGTCTTCAGATCCTTGCTGCCCTGGTGCAGCTGCTTGATCTCGTCAATCCACTGCGCATAACGCGTGGGCGCCTGCGCGGCCCGCGTGGCGGGCAGGCCAAAGCCTTCCAGGTTGACCAGCTTGCGCACGCGCTCGGGTCGCACCCCGGCATACATCATGGCCACGTTGCCGCCCATGCTGTGTCCCACCAGGTCGATGGCCTGACCGGGGGCGTAGTGGTCCAGCAGCAGGTCCAGGTCGGCCAGGTAGTCGGCAAAGAAGTAATGGTCGGCCTGCGCGCTGGACGTGAGCCCGAAGCCGCGCCAGTCCGGCGCGATGATGCGCCGCTGCTGCCGCAGTGCGTCCACCGTGAATTGGTAGGAGGCGCTGACGTCCATCCAGCCATGCAGCAGCACCAGCGTGGGCAGGTCGCTCTGCTCGGGGCCCCAGTGGCGCATGTGGTAATTCAGGTGGCGCAGCGCCAGCGTGCTGCTGCGGGAGGGTTGGAGGGGTTCGTACATGCGGCGGTGGTGCGGAGGGACGGGTGGGTACAAGGCAGGGGACCGCCAGTTCGCCGCAGGGCGGCATTTTTGCAAAGCCCGGTGGGTGCCCGGCGCGGTGGCGCCAATGTTACGTCGGTGGTGCGGGCCGCGCAGCGAGTGCTGTCGCCTAGGCGGCTGCGCTGTCGGGGCCACTTGGCGGGCCTCGGGCAAGCTTTGGCGTTCGCTTGTACCATCGCCGTCCGGGCTTGTTGCCGCACTGGCTGCAGCTGCCTGCGCTGCGTGTCTTCTCTTCATGCGGCTGCAGGGTGTGTGGTCCATTTTTTCCGCTTTTTTCGTCTTCTGGAGCTTCTACCGCATGAACAAAGTCCCCTTGGGTCAGAGTGACCTGCTTGTCACCCCCATCTGCCTGGGCACCATGACGTTTGGTGAACAGGTCAATGAAGCCGATTCGCATGCCATCCTGAGCCGTTCGCTGGAGCGGGGCGTGAACTTCATCGACACCGCCGAGATGTATTCGGTGCCCGCCAAGGCAGAAACCTTTGGCGCCACGGAAACCATCATCGGCAATTGGTTTGCCAAGAACCCCGGCGCCCGCCAGAAGCTTGTGGTGGCCACGAAGGTGGCAGGCCCCTCGCGCGGCATGCCCTGGGTGCGTGAGAACAAGGGCATGTCGGCCAAGGACATCGTCGCCTCTTGCGAAGGCAGCCTGCGCCGCCTGCAGACCGACGTGATCGATCTCTATCAGATCCACTGGCCTGAGCGCCATGTGCCCGCTTTCGGCAATCTGTATTACGACCCTTCCAAGGAAACCTCCACCACCCCGATCCACGAGCAGCTGGAAGCGCTGGCCGGGCTGGTGAAGGCGGGCAAGGTGCGGTACATCGGCCTGTCGAACGAGACGCCCTACGGCGTGCACGAATTTGTGCGCCTGGCCGAGCAGCATGGCTTGCCCCGCGTGGCCACCGTGCAGAACCCGTATTGCCTGATCAACCGCACGTGGGAAAACGGCCTGGATGAAACCTGCCACCGGCTGGACGTGTCGCTGCTGGCCTACTCGCCGCTGGGCTTTGGCCTGCTGACGGGCAAGTACGACGAAAGTGGCATCACCGGCCCTTCCGCTCCCCAGGGCGCACGCATTTCCACGTATGAATCCGTGCGCAAGCAGCGCTGGGGTCGGCCCGAGGCGCTCACGGCCTCGCGCCGCTACAACGCCCTGGCCCGCGCCAACGGCATGACGCCCACGCAGATGGCACTGGCGTTCTGCTACACCAAGTGGCAGGTTGCCAGCACCATCATCGGTGTGACGTCGGTGGCGCAGCTCGATGAAGACCTGGCCGCATGGGGCACCACGCTGTCGCCAGAGGTGCTGCAGGCGATCGATGCCATCCGCTGGGAGCTGCGCGACCCGGCATTGTGAAGCCCCCCTGAGTCGCTTCGCGCCATCCCCCCGGGGGGACGCCCCCAGCGCGGCGGGGCGGCCCTTGCGCGGGGGCACTGGCCGGGCCGCGTCATTTTCAGGCGCTGGTGGTCGTGCTCAGCGCGCCTTCCTTCCACGGCACGCCGTTGGTTTCACCCAGGTCCCAGAACAGCCCGGCCATCACGGCCAGGCCTTCGCGCGCCACGGAGGCCAGCAAATGTTCGTTGGGCGCATGCTGCGCGCAGGCCGGGTACGAGTGCGGCACCCACAGTGTGGGCAGGCCGAGCTGGTCTGCAAAGATGTCGTTCGGCAGGGAGCCCGCCAGGTTGGGCAACAGTGTGGCTGGCTGGCCCGCGCTGGCTTGCAGGGACGCCAGGGTCCAGTCCACCCACGGGTTGTGCAGGTCCAGCCGAGTGGCACCGCACTCCATGCCGATGGAGATCTCCACCTGACTGAAACCGTGCGTGTCCAGGTGCTCGCGCAGCGTGGTTTTCACGTTCTTCCAATTGGTGCCCACCACGAAGCGCAATTGGCAATGTGCCGCCGCCTGGGAGGGAATGGCATTGACCGGCCGCTGCGCATTGCCCGAGCCCAGTGCCAGCACTTCCAGCGTGTTCCAGCCCACCAGCTGCTCCGCAGGCGTGAGGCCGGGTTCGCCCCAGCCGGGGGTGAGCGCAGGGTCATCGGCACCGGTGCCAATGGCCACGTCTTCCAGGGCTGTGCGCAGCTTGTTGGGCACGGAAGGTGGCAGCAATCCCTTGACCAGAATGCGGCCCTTGGCATCGACCAGGGTGGCCAGGGCGTGTGTGAGCACGGTGGCAGGGTTGGCGAGCACGCCGCCCCAGTTGCCCGAGTGGTAGGCCTTGTCGCGGCTGCGTACCGTGAGCGAGAAATTGATGGCGCCGCGCGAGCCCAGGAAGAGGGTGGGGCGCGCCGCGCTCACACGGGGGCCGTCGCTGGCCACAAACAGATCGGCCTTCAGGGCCTCGCGGTGCTGTTCGCAGAAGGCGCCCAGGCCGGGAGAGCCGGCCTCTTCGCCCATCTCCATGAGCAGCGTGACGTTGTAGCCCAGGCGGCCCTGGCGGGCCTCCAGCGTGTGTGCCAGCGCCGCAAGGCTGACGGTGTGCTGGCCCTTGTTGTCGGCGGTGCCACGGCCATACCAGCGTTCGCCTTCGATGGTCAGCTCCCAGGGCGACAGGTCTTCGCGCCAGGCGCTGTCCTGGCCGTTGACCACATCGCCATGGCCATAGGTCATCACGGTGGGCAAGGCGGGGTCTTCCACCCGGCGTGCCAGCAGCAGCGGGCCTCCTTTGGGGTCGGTGTTTTGGAGCACCTGGCAGTCGAAACCCAGTGGCTCCAGCCAAGGCACGATTTCATCGGTCAGGTAGGCGCGCAGCGTGGGGGGGACCTGTCCTGTATCGCTTTCGGTGCGCCAGGCCACGCGGCGACGCAGGTCGCTGGCAAAGCGGCCATCGTCGAAGTAGCGGTGGACGTTCTGGATCAGTTGTTCTCGGTTCATCATGGGCTCCTTGCGGGGTTCACTCCGCCACGATCTGTGCGCGGTGGGCCAGCGCGCGGTAGCGGCCGATCTCGTTGTCCATGGCGGCGTGCATGGCCTTGGGGCCCACAAACACGGGCTCCATGCCCTGGGCTCGAATCTGGTCCTGCAGCTGGACATCGCGCATGGCGGCCTCTACTTCCTTCATCAGTTTGTCCACGATGGGCGCGGGCGTGCGCGCAGGGGCTGCCACGGCGTACCAGCCGTCAAAGGCTGCGTCCGGCAGCTTCAGCTCCCGCACAGTGGGAATCGACGGCAGGGCGCGGGCGCGCTCGTTGCCCGCGATGGCCAGTGCGCGCAGCTTGCCCGAACGCACATGGGGTGCGGCGCTGGCCACGGTGTCGATGGCCATCTGGATCTCCCCGCCGATCAGCCCCATCATCGCCTGTGCGCTGCCCCGGTAGGGCACGTCCTGCAGGCGCACGCCCGCGGCCTGCTCCAGCAGCGCGCCCACCAGGTGCGGGGCCGAGCCCGAGCCGAACGTGGCGTAGTTGACGGTTTTGGGTGCAGCCTTGGCCGCAGCCAGCAGCGAGGCCAGGTCCTTGTGGGGCGAGGCGGCACTGACCACCACCACCAGCGGCGCACGCGCGATGATGGCCACGGGGGCCAGGTCTTTCAGCGGGTCGTAGGGCAGTTTGGGGCGCAGCGCGGCGTTGACGGTGTAACTGGTCGAGCCGGACACCAGCAGGGTGTAGCCGTCGGGTTCGGCCTTCACCACGATGTCCGTGCCGATGATGGTGGAGGCGCCGGGCTTGTTGTCGATGACCACGGGCTTGCCCAGTCGGGTGGACAGCTTCTGGCCCAGCGCACGGGCGACGGCGTCGGTGCCGCCGCCGGGTGGGAAGGGCACCACCAGGCGCACCGCGCGCTCGGGCCACGCCTCGGCGGGCGCAGCCGTCTGGGCAAGGATGGGAGTGCTGGCGCCGGCGAAGGTGGCCAGGACGGCAGACAGCAAAGAGACTCGGACAAGGCTTTTCATGCAGGCTCCAGAGGTTGAGGCGTGGGGTGGTGGCGGCTCCGGCGCAAAGGCGACCGCTGGCACGCGCTGCCATGGGTGAATTGGAGCCTTAAACCCTGCAAGATGGGAGCCGGTTTACCATTGCTTTGGATAGAGATTTGGCAACTGACCGTTGCCTTTTTGTTCAAGGTGCACCATGCCCGTTTCCCTGCTCAGCCTGCCCTTGCGCTACTTCCTGGAGGTGGCGCGCACCGGCTCCGTCAACCAGGCGGCGCAGCGCCTGCACGTGGCCGCATCGGCTGTGAGCCGCCAGCTTGGGAAGCTGGAAGACAGCCTGGGCGTGGTGCTGTTCGAGCGGCAAGCCCGTGGTATGGCGCTGACCGAAGCGGGCACCCGGCTGCTCGCCCATGCCACGGCACACGACGCGCAGGCCACGGAGCTGGTGGAGCAATTGCAAGGGCTGTTGGCCCAGGAGGCCTTGCGCGTGCGGGTGGCCTGCACCGAAGGGTTTGCAGCGAGCTTCATGCCGCTGGTGATGAGCACGTTTCGGCAGATGCACCCCCAGGTGCAGCTGCAGTTGCTGGTGGACGTGCCGCAGGAAGTGTCGGCCCTGGTGCAGCGCGGAGACGTCGATCTGGCGCTGAAGTACAGCGTGGCGCCCGAAAAGGGCTTGCAGGTGCTGCACTCGGCCATTGCTCCCATCTACGCCATCATGCCCGCGCAGCACCCGCTGGCCCGCCAACGCAGTGTGAGTGTGGCCGATGTGGTGCGCTACCCGCTGCTCCTGGGCGCTACTGGCATCACGGGCAGGCAATTGTTTGACCTGAGCTGTGCGGTGCAGGGGCTGCGTTACGTACCGGCGGTGGAAAGCAATTTTTCCTCCGCACTGCTGCCGCTTCTGGATGGGCAGGATGTGGCGCTGGCCAGCTACCTCACGGCGGCGCGCTGGGTGGAGGCGGGCCTGCTGGCGGCCCGGCCGTTTGACGAGGCGCAGTTGCAGCAGCGGCGCCTGCAGGTGCTGGCCGTGGAGGGGCGGGCGCCGTCGGCGCTGGTGCAGCAGTTCACACAGGCGCTGGTGACTGCTATCGAACAGTATGGCAAGCGCAAGGTAGGGCGGCGCAAGACCACCGTGGGGCGGGTCACCAAACATCCGTGATTCTGGTCGGCCTCCTAGGCGATCGGGTCTCGCGAGTGGATACCATTCACCCCCTATCCGGATCGCACCATGGCCAAGAAAGAACACGTCTCCGAGACCCAAGCCACCCAGTTGCTCAAGGCGAACAAGGTGGCGTTCACCGAGCACCCCTACGAATACCTGGAGCATGGTGGTGCTCTGCACAGCGCCGAGGTGCTGGGCCTCGACCCCTTCACCGTCGTCAAGACCCTGGTCATGCAGGACCAAGATGCCAAGCCCTTGCTGGTGCTGATGCATGGCAACCGCAAAGTCTCTACCAAGAATCTCGCTCGACAGATTGGCGCCAAGTCGGTAGAGCCTTGCGCCCCCGAGGTGGCCAACCGCCACAGCGGCTATCTGGTGGGTGGCACATCGCCGTTTGGCACACGGCGCGCGATGCCGGTATACATCGAAGAGTCCATCCTCGCGCTGCCGCAGATTGCCATCAACGGCGGCCGGCGGGGATTTTTGGTGCAAATCGATCCGCAGGTATGTGTGCAGTTGCTGGGTGCCAAACCTGTGCACTGCGCGCTGGCAGAATAGGCCGTCACGGCAGACCGTCCGCCGTCCCCTGATATTGAGGAGTTGCTTTGACCGCCGTGTACCCCATCCTTGCCGCCGTGGCAGCCTATTTACTGGGCTCGCTGTCATTCGCCGTCATCGTGACGCGTGTGATGGGCCTGAGCGATCCGCGCACCTACGGCAGCAAGAACCCCGGCGCCACCAATGTGTTGCGCTCGGGATCCAAGGCTGCGGCCATCGTGACGTTGCTGCTGGATGCCGTGAAGGGCTGGCTGCCCGTTGCGCTGGTGATGTGGTTTGGCCACCCTTATGGGCTGGAAGACGGCACCGTGGCGATGGTGGGGCTGGCGGCATTTCTGGGTCACCTGTGGCCCGTATTCTTCCGTTTCGAGGGGGGTAAGGGCGTGGCTACCGCGCTGGGCGTGCTGCTGGGCATCAGCGTCTGGCTGGGACTTGCCACGGCTGCCACCTGGCTCATCATCGCGTTTTTCTTCCGGTATTCGTCCCTCGCTTCGCTGGTGGCTGCCGCCTTCGCGCCGGTGTATTACCTGTTGGTGGATGGGGTGGTGTGGTATGCCGAGGGCACGATTGCGGCCTCCATAATCGTGATGGGCATGCTGCTGGCCTGGCGCCACAAGCAGAACATCCAGCGCCTCATCGAAGGCAAGGAGTCGCGCCTGGGCAGCAAGAAGGCCAAGCCGGACGCTGGGGGCAAAGGCAAGCCGGCAAAGTAGCGGCCTGGACCGGGGGCGGGCAGCGCCGCGGCGCGTTGCCTGCGGGGCACGTTCCGTCTGCGGGCTTCTACAGTGAACCCGGTCCGGAAATCAGCCCGCGGAGCCCGGCGCTGTGCTGGGCGGCATACAGCCCCAGTCGCACCATGGTGCGGTGGTTGAGTTCCAGGCTCACGGCCGAGCGGGCCAAAGCGGACTGGATGCGCGGTTTTCCCGTGGCCGTCTGGTACAGGCTGGGTTGCGCATGGTGGGTACCGGTACGGTCCAGCAGGCTGGCGACCAGGGGGTGGTTGGCCTTTTCGCTGCGGCGCAGCACGATGGCGGTTTCGCCGTTGTCCAGCTTCACAAAGGTGCCAGGCGGGCACAGGCCAATGGAACGCACCAGGGTGTAGCTCACCTCGTCGTGCTGATCGATCTCCTGCCCGACGATGGCGCGCACCGAGTCGGTGGCGCTGCGGCCCGCGCGGGATTTGCGCGGGCTGATCATGGCTGCGTAACGGTCGATGGTGCCCAGGATGCGTGTGAGACGGTCTTCAGGCTCCTGGTTGGCCAGTGGCACACGGTCGGCCACGGTGGCATGGTGCTGCCCCACCACGTCCAGCCAGAGTGTGTCGTTGATGAACAGGCGCTCCAGCAGCATCATGCTTTCTTCCGGATGGCTCTTGATGGCCTCCTGCTGGGCGGGCGTGGGGCGTTCGCGTTGTTCGGCCAGCTCGTCCTGCAGGGCGGTCATGCCGATGTTCATGGTCAAGGCCGCACGCACCAGGCTGTCGCGTTCCCGGGGTGGCACATGCAGCTCGTGCGCCATGATGTGGCACAGGGTGCCGCACACCAGCGCGTGGGAGGCGCTGTAGCCCACGGTGGACGTGGACGCCAGCTGGAACATGAGGTACAGCGCCGCGTCGATATCGTGCGCCACCAGGTCCTGCAGCCAGCCATCGAACTGGCGCACCTTGGCAGCGAAGTCCTGCACCTGCAGCGGCCGGGACAGCAGCACCGACAGCGCCGATTCCAGGTCCGACCACAGGCCCAGCAAGTCCTCGTATTCGCCTTCGGCGTGGTGTGGGGTGCCGGTGGAGTGGTGGGCAGACATGGCAGGCAGTGCGTGTGGGCCAGGCGCAGTTAATTGCGCTTTTCCAGCACCATCTGGTCGTTGATGCGGGTCATCTGGAACTCGGTCAGAAAGCTGTTGCCCAGCAGCACATAAGGCATGGGCTGCGGGGTGATGATGGCCTCGACCCCGAACACCTCAACATCACCGATGCGCACCGAGTCGAGCTTCATGCGCCACCCTTGCGCCACACCATTGGCCGTGTTCATGCGCACGGGCTGGCCGTTCTGGTAGTTGAGCCCCATGCGCTCGGCGTCCTGGCGCCCGATGGCCACGGTGGATGCACCGGTGTCCACCATGTACTGCATGACACGCCCGTTGATGGTGCCGCTGTTGATGAAATGTCCCCGGTTGTCGGCCATCAGCACGACACGCTTGCCGCTTCCCCCCGGGCGCCAACGCTCACTGGGGCCTCGCCCAGCCGCAGCACGCGCCGCGCACCTTTGACTTCGACGGTGGCTTCATCCGCCGTGATGGCGAGGACCTTCACGCCTTTGTATTCGTCGCCCGCACCCAAGGCACGCGGTGGGTTGGCGTCCACCACCAGCAGGGCCTTGCTGCCCAGCATGCCTGCCAGCGCGACCGCCTGGGCGCTGGCCCAGGACGGAGCCAGACACAGAGCGGCCAGCACCCATGCGAGAACAGAGTTGGCACCCATTGCGCTACGCACCGCCCGTATCCCCTGAAACCGGCGTGGCCCAAGCCAGTGCCACCGTGGAACTGACTTTGCCAGGCCACGGGTGGCGTCCCCCTCCCGAAGGAGAGGGGGAAGGCGCCAAAGGCGACTCAGGGGTTGCTTCATCGTCAATCGCGGAAATTGTCGAACGACAGGGGTACATCGGTCACATCCTTGCGGATGAGCGCCATGGCGGCCTGCAGGTCGTCGCGCTTGGCGCCGGTGATACGTACCTTGTCTTCCTGAATGGCTGCCTGCACCTTGAGCTTGCTCTCCTTCATGAGCTTCTGGATCTTCTTGGCCAGCTCGCTCTCGATGCCGTTGCGCACCTTGATGACCTGCTTGACCTTGTCGCCGCCCATTTTCTGCACATCGCCCATGTCCAGAAAACGCACGTCCACGTTGCGCTTGGTGAGTTTGTTGCGCAGCACGTCCTCGATTTGGGTGAGCTGGAAGTCGGCGTCGCCAATCAACGTGATGTCTTTGTCCTTGATCTCGATGCTGGCCGAAGTGCCCTTGAAGTCGAAACGGGTGCCGATTTCTTTGGCGGTGTTTTCGACGGCGTTTTTCACTTCAACCAGGTTGGCTTCGCAGACGGTGTCAAAAGATGGCATGGTGGCTCTCAATCTCAGGGAAAACAGGTGCAAATCGCAGGGGCCCGAAAGGCTGAGTGCGACAATCGGGCCAATGGTAGTCGAGAAAAACGCCCCTTTGCAGCCCTGGAACACCTTTGGCATTGCCGCGCGCGCCCAAACCCTGGTGCGTGTGCGCTCCGTGTCGGATCTGCAGGCCGTTCTGGCCGATGGCGAGCTGGCTCCGGCACCCAAGTTCGTGCTGGGCGGCGGCAGCAACATCATCCTGACCGGCGACGTGAAGCCCCTGGTGCTCAAGATGGAAATCAAGGGCCTGCGGCTGGTCGAGGAAACCCCCAAGGCCTGGATCGTGGAGGCGGGTGCGGGCGAGGTCTGGCACGACGCGGTGGCCTGGACGCTGGCGCACGGGTTCCCGGGGCTGGAGAACCTGGCGCTGATCCCCGGCACCGTGGGGGCCTCGCCCGTGCAGAACATTGGTGCCTATGGCGTGGAGCTGCAGGACCGTTTTGAGTCGCTCGATGCCGTCGATCTGGCCACCGGCCAGCCGTTCAGCCTGGATGCCGCGCAATGTGGCTTTGGTTACCGCGATTCCGTCTTCAAGCATGCGCCCTCCGAATCGCTGGACGGCAGCGGATTGCCGCGCGGCATGGGGCTGGCAGGGCGGGCGGTGATCACCCATGTGCGCTTTCGGCTGCCCAAACCCTGGAAGCCCGTGCTGGGCTACCTCGACCTGGAGCGCCGCCGCGCCGAGGCGGGCGTGGAGCACCCCAGCGCCCAGCAGATCTTTGACTGGATTTGCGACATCCGCCGTGCCAAGCTGCCCGACCCCGCCGTGGTGGGCAACGCGGGCAGCTTCTTCAAGAATCCCACGGTGTCGCCCGACCAGTGTGCCGACATCATCGCGCGCGAGCCCAAGATCGTGCACTACCCCATGCCGGACGGCAGCATCAAGCTGGCGGCGGGCTGGCTGATCGATGCCTGCGGCTGGAAGGGCAAATCCATCGGCAAGGCCGGGGTGTACGAAAAACAGGCCCTGGTGCTGGTCAACCGGGGGCGGGGCGGCGACAGCGTGACTGGGGGCGAGGTCATGACGCTGGCCAAGGCCATCCAGACCAGCGTGTACGAACGCTTTGGCATCCGGCTGGAGCCGGAGCCGGTGGTGGTGTAGGCCCTGATTCTAATTAAATTTGCTATATTTTTGATAGCTTGTTGCGCTTATTTAGCAAGCGCTAGGGCCCAAAATGATCTGAAACACCTGGAGGAAATTCACTCCACGCGCGCTTCGGTGCTCCGAAACGGTCACGTCTTCGGGTTGAGCTTTCTGTGCCGTGCCCAGCCCAGCAGGCCCAGGGCGGTCAAGACCAGGGCAATGGGGTTGTCCACCGGCACGGCCTGCACGTTTCCGGGCCCGGGCGGTGCGCCCAGGGCGGATTCATACGCGCCGATGTCGGCCCGACCCATCTGCACCCGCGCCGCGCCGCGCTCGTCGGTGGCAGGTAGCGAACCGCCGATAGGGCCTGCGTTGACCGCCGGACTGCCCGCCTGCAGTGCATGGGTCTGGGTGGGTAGGGGGCTTGCGTAAGTCAGTGGCCCCAGCAAAGGGTCGGCGCTGGCGATGTCGCCGGCGGCGCCAAAGCCGCAGGCCGTGCCGCTGTCGAGGTTGTAGCCATCGGATGTGAGGGCCCCGGCCTGGAGGCGGCAATTGAGACCTGCCGAGGGATTGGCGACGATGCTGCCACCGATGTGGGCGGTGGCGCCGAAGACCTGCAGTTGCCCACCGTTGACACCTGAAGTGTTGTTGGCAATGGTGGTGAAGCTGATGTTTGCTGTGCCGCCGCCCCCTACCGAAAGGCCGCCGCCTCCGCCTGCTGCCGCATTGCCTGAGATTGTCGAGTTGACGAGGTCCAGCGTGCCCCTGGCGTCCACCCCGCCACCGGTGGCCCCCGGATTCGTCAGGGAATTTCCCCGGACGGTGCTGCGAGTGATGTTTGCGGTGGACAGAACGCGCACCGAGATACCTCCTCCTCCGTTGACGGCGGTGTTGCCCGAGACTTCACTGTCGATCAGGTTCAGAGTGGCGAACTCGTAGACATAGATGCCGCCGCCTTGCTGGGTAACAGATCCCGCTGCATTGTTGCCCCCAACAACGACTTGAGAGAGTGTCGTCGTTCCACCCCCGATGTAGATGCCGCCACCGAACACGGAGCCATGGCCCGTGCCGCCCACGATGGCAAGGTTGTGAAGGTGGACGGTGGGACTTCCGGTGATCTGGAGAACGATGCGGTCGCCATTGCCGTCGATGACGGTGGCGCCCGCACTGACCCCCATTCCGTTGATGGTGATGTCGCTGGCAATGCCGAGGACGTTGCCGGCGAGGGGCAAGCGCGTCAGCGTGTAGTGGCCTGAAGGCAGCGAGATGGTGTCGGCGCCCGGCAGGACATTTGCCTCCTGGATGGCGGCACGCAGCGAGCAGGTGCCCGCAGCGCCGGTGCCACAAATGCCGTCGCCTGCGGTGGCGTCATTCAGGTCCGCGGTGGTATCCACCGTGAATGTGGCGGCCTGCGCCCCGGTGCACGCGGCGATGGCGAGCAGGGCGGTGATGAGCTGTTTTTTCATTGAATTGACCGGTAGCGCTTGTTTTAAGCGTTAGTTGCTATGGTTTTTGATATGTCCACCGCTGCTGGTGTGTGGGCACTGGCGTGAATCAGAATGAGAGGAGGTGCCGGGCGATGCTGTTAAGGGGCGATTCATGGGTGTGGCCGGGGAATTGACTGCGTCACGCGGGAGGTGAGTGCAAGGGCTGTCCAGCGGTTGAGATCGCCTTGCGAAGCCTGGCAGCCAGTGTAGAAATCGCTGCGGGTCGCCGCCCCACCCCTCGGGGTGGGGCTAACCGCCAGACGGTGTGGTAGGTTGCTGATGCCGCGTTCCCGCCCACACAGCCCCACCACCACCCTTCATGCCCCTTCCCCGCACCCACCAGCAAGCCATTGCGCGACTGCAGCAAATGGCCTGCCTGGATCTCAACGGGCCCCTGCTCATCGAGCCCGTGTTGCACGAACTGCACCGCATCATTGACTTTGATACCGGCGGGTATTTCTATCCTGGCACGGATGGGGGGCTGGATGCGTACATCGAGCCTTCCATCGCACGCGGGTGCATGCACACCTATTTCGACCCGCAGCTCATGGCCACCGAACAACAGGTGATACGCCGCAGCGCGCACGATTTCGCTGCCGCCGTGCGCGGCGACCATGGGACTCAGGTGATGGAGGAGCTTTTGAAGGTGCCCATGGCGCAATTCATGCGCAGCGATTTCTACAACCTGGTGCTGCGGCCCGCTGAATTGCTGGACTGCCTGAGCCTGGTGCTGCGCACGCCGCAGGGTCAGGGTGTGGGTGCGCTCAAGTTGTACCGGCGGCCCGGGGCAGCGCGTTTTGCCCCCGAGGACGTGGCCATGCTCGGACGGCTGGAGCCCTGGTTGGCGCGGACCTTGCAGCTTGGCGAAATGGATACCGAAGACAGCGTGCTGCACGACAGCGCCGTGCTCATCACCACCCCAGGGGGGCAGTTGCTGTGGACCTCGCCGCAGGCCGATCAGCTGATGGCGCTGGCCTTTGGACCGCGCTGGTACCGCCGCACTGAACTCCCCCCTGCGCTGCACACGCTGCTGCAGCGTCTGCAATCCGCGCAGCGGCTGGTCCACGGCGGTCCGGCACCGGCGGTGCCGCAGTTGGAATTGCACAATGCAAGTGGCTGGTTTTTGCTGCGCGCCACGCAGATGACCGCTGCAACGGGCCAAGGGCACGCGATCAGCCTCCATATCACCCAGCGGGCTCCGCGTGTGGCCCGGCTTCTGCCCGCGCTGCGCACGCTTGGCCTCCCGCAACGCCAGCATGAATTGGCCTACTGGCTGGTTCGCGGCCTCCCGGAGGATCAGATCGCGGCCCGCATGGGCATCAGCGCGAATACCGCGACCTACCACCGCCGGCAGATCTACACGCGGCTGGGCGTACAGAATCGGCAGGAGCTGCAGGATTTCTTTTTTGTTCCCCAGTGAGGGGGTGGTGCAGTGGAGCCGGTTTTTCTGGGCGACAAAAAAACCGCCCGGCCGGAGGGCGGGGCGGTTGCTCTGTTTTTAATAGCTTGTAGCGCTTGTCAATAAAGCGCTAGAGGCATTTTTCCCTATTTTTTGCTGCCGTCGTCGCCCAGCTGCGCCAGTGCCGCGTTGCCACCCAGTGACAGCAGTCCGGCGCGCGAGTACACGCCCAGCTTGTCGCGCGTGTCCGAGATGTCCAGGTTGCGCATGGTCAGCTGGCCAATGCGGTCCAGCGGGCTGAACGGCGCGTCTTCCACCTTTTCCATCGACAGGCGCTCGGGCGCATAGGTCAGGTTGGGCGATTCGGTGTTGAGCAGCGAATAGTCATTGCCGCGGCGCAGTTCCAGCGTCACGGTGCCGGTCACGGCGCGGGCCACCCAGCGCTGGGCGGTTTCGCGCAGCATGATGGCCTGTGGGTCGAACCAGCGGCCCTGGTACAGCAGGCGGCCCAGCTTCAGGCCATTCATGCGGTATTGCTCGATGGTGTCTTCGTTGTGGATGCCGGTCACCAGGCGCTCGTACGCAATGTGCAGCAGCGCCAGGCCGGGGGCTTCGTAGATGCCGCGGCTCTTGGCTTCGATGATGCGGTTCTCGATCTGGTCGCTCATGCCCAGGCCATGACGGCCGCCGATGCGGTTGGCTTCGAGGATCAGCTCCACAGGGTCGTTGAACTCCACCCCGTTCAGTGCCACGGGCTGGCCTTCTTCAAAGCGCACCGAGACTTCCTCGGCCTTGACGGCGACTTCGTCCTTCCAGAACGCCACGCCCATGATGGGGTTCACGATGCGGATGCCGCTGGACAGGAACTCCAGGTCCTTGGCTTCGTGCGTGGCGCCCAGCATGTTGCTGTCAGTGCTGTAGGCCTTCTCCGCGCTCATCTTGTAGCCAAAGCCGGCCTGGGTCATGAACGCAGACATCTCGGCACGGCCGCCCAGCTCGTCGATGAACAGCTGGTCCAGCCAGGGCTTGTAGATCTTGAGCGACGGGTTGGTGAGCAGACCGTAGCGGTAGAAGCGCTCGATGTCGTTGCCTTTGAAGGTCGAGCCGTCGCCCCAGATGTTGACGTCGTCTTCCTTCATCGCGGCCACCAGCATGGTGCCGGTCACGGCGCGGCCCAGGGGCGTGGTATTGAAGTAAGTCAGGCCGCCGGTGGAGATGTGGAACGCGCCGGCCTGCAGGGCGGCAATGCCTTCGTGGGCCAGTTGCGTGCGGCAGTCCACCAGGCGGGCTTTTTCGGCACCGTATTCCATCGCCTTGCGGGGGATGGCGTCGTAGTCGGGCTCGTCGGGTTGGCCCAGGTTGGCGGTGTAGGCGTAGGGCACGGCGCCCTTGAGCTTCATCCAGTGCAGGGCTGCGCTGGTGTCCAGGCCGCCGGAAAATGCGATGCCGACCTTTTGGCCGAGGGGGAGGTTCTGGAGGATGGTTGCCATGGAATGCTTGTCAAAAATGATAGCTTCTTGCGCTTTATGGATAAGCGCTAGAGGCCAAAAATAATCAAATTTCAGCCGAAATGGCAGATGTAGTGGTAGGCCTCGGTCACACGGATGTCGAACTTCGAGTTGCCGGGCACGCTGAATTTTTCGCCCGCCGAGGACTTCACCCAGGCGTCGGTGCCAGCCAGCTTGTATTCGCACGATCCGGCCACGCATTCCATGATCTCAGGCGCGCCGGTGTTGAAGGTGAGCGTAGCGGGCAGCACCACGCCCACCGACTTCTTTGTGCCATCGGCAAAAGTGATGCCGTGGCTCACGCACTTGCCGTCAAAGTACACATTGGCCTGGGTGGTGACGGACACGCCGTCGATTTTTTCGGTGGTCATGGGTGCGCTGGATAAGGTAGGAGGAAACCCGCGATTTTAGGGCAGGGGGGCGGCAACCTTGTCGGCAGGGTCCCACTAAAAATCCCCCATCTGCGGATCGCCCAAGCAAAAGAGCCCCGAAGGGCTCTTTGCAATGGCAATTACCAGCGGCTTAGCGCCAGTAGGGGTTGCGGTGGTGCGGGTAATACGGGCGGCTGTCGTAGCCGTACTCGATCACCGTGACGGGGGGCGTCACATAGGTGGGTTGCTGCTGGTAGACGGGCTGCGGAGGGTAGGTCGAGGTCACCACACCAGGCTGGCTGTAGACGCCCTGCGAGGCGTAGGGGTCGGGTTGCGTGGAATAGGTCTGACCTGCAGGCTGCACGCTCAAGGGAATCCAGCGGCCTGGGTCGGTCTGGGTGCGGGTGGTGTACTGGCGCCCCGCGTATTCATAGACCACGTCGTAGCCCACCGTGCGGTTGTCGTAGTAGGTCTCGGTCGTGCAGCGTTGCACGTTCTGGTACTGCGGCTGGCCGCCTTCGATCTGGTTGCCGATCACGGCGCCACCGATGAGGCCAATGGCTGTGGCGGCGGCACGGCCGCTCCCCTTGCCGATGGCATTGCCGGCAGCACCGCCTGCGATGGCCCCTACCACGGCGCCAGCGCCGCTGGTGCGGTTGCCGCTGTACACCGTTTCATTGCCACACACCTGCTGGGGCGTGGCAACCTGCTGAACGATGGGGGTGGCTGAGAGCACACGGCCCTGCTCTTGGGCACTGGCCACGGTGGCGATGGCAGCCATGGCGGAAAAAATGACGATCTTTTTCATGGAGAAACTCCTTACGGGTCGGTACATAACGCACCAGACTGCAGAAAAGTTTAGGCCCGCACGGTCAATTCAGGGCCTGGTCGCCGTAAATCTGCGTAAAGATTTGTGCAATTTCTCCGGTCTGGGCGCTTGATTCAGGCGCCTGCAGCCTCGTTCATCCAGATTTGCCACTGATCGGGCGCAAAACCGACGGAGATGTGTGTCTGGCCACCATGCTGCCACTCCACCACCGGGCGTTTGATCACGCTGGGTTGGGCTTGCATCAGGGTGCTGGCACTTTCCTCGTCCTGGACGGCCGCCTGTGTGTCAGATTCGAGCTTGCGCCAGGTGGTTCCCTGGCGATTGACCAGCTTTTCCCAGCCGGCGGCGGACATCCAGTCGGGCAGTCGGGCAGCAGGAACGCCCTGTTTCTTGAAATCATGGAACGCGTGATCCAGCCCCTGCGCGGTGAACCAGGCGCGGGATTTCTTGACGGTGTCGCAGTTCGGAATGCCGTAGATCGTGATGTGTGAGGTTGTCATGCCGCGCATCATCCTCGAACTTGTGGCTGGGCGACAATCCCGCCCTGTATGCATACCAAAATCCACACCCTGGAAGGCTGGCTCCGCCATTGCGAGCAGCTTCATCCCCGCAACATCGACATGGGGCTCGACCGTGTCCGCGAAGTGGCACGCCGCATGGCGCTGCGGTTTGATTGCCCTGTGATCACGGTGGCGGGCACCAATGGAAAAGGGTCCACCTGCGCCATGCTGGAAGCCGTGGCGCAGCAGGCGGGCTACCGCACGGGCGTGTACACGTCGCCCCACCTGGTGCATTTTGAGGAGCGGTGCCGCGTACACGGCGAAATTGTGTCTGCTTCTGATTTGATAGCGCACTTTGAGGTGGTGGAGAGCGCCAGAACCCAAAATGGTGATGAAGTCTCCCTCACGTATTTTGAGTTCACCACGCTGGCCATCCTGCGTCTCATGAGCCATTCGCGGCTGGACGTGGCCATCCTGGAAGTTGGGCTCGGCGGGCGCCTGGATGCCACCAACATCATTGATGCCGACTGCGCCATCATCACCAGCATCGACATCGACCACACCGAATTCCTCGGGCCGGACCGCGAGAGCATTGGCCGGGAAAAGGCCGGCATCATGCGTACAGGCCGCCCGGTGATCGTGGGCGACCCCATGGCGCCCCAGAGCGTCATCGACCACGCGCTGGAAATCGGGGCCGATCTGTGGCGCTTTGGGAAGGACTTCAACTTCTCGGGCGACAAGCAGCAATGGAGCTGGGCAGGGCGGGGCCGCCGCTATGCGGGGCTGGCCTACCCGTCGCTGCGTGGTGCCAACCAGCTGATCAATGCCTCGGGCGTGCTGGCTGCGCTGGAGGCCCTGCGCGAGCGCATTCCGGTCACGGCCCAGGCCGTGCGCAATGGCTTGGCCCTGGTGGAACTGCCGGGCCGGTTCCAGATCGTGCCCGGGCAACCGACGCTGGTGCTGGATGTTGCGCACAACCCGCATTCGGTGGCCGCGCTCACGGCCAATCTGGATGCCATGGGGTTCTTCCCCACGACACACGCTGTTTTTGGCGCCATGGCCGACAAGGACCTGGGCCCCATGTTGGCCAAGGTGGGTCCGCTGGTGGACCGCTGGTACTTCACCAGCCTGCCGACCCCGCGCGCCGAGACCGCCGCAGTCCTGCAGCAGAAATGGAACGCAGTGCAGATGGTGGCGGGCGGGCGCCGCGACGTCACCTCCACCCTGCATGCAGACCCCATGGAGGCCTTGCAGGCCGCGGTCGCTGCCGCAGACCCGGCTGATAGAATCGTGGTCTTTGGCTCGTTTTACACGGTGGGTGGTGTGCTGATCAACGGAATACCTCGCCTGCACGCCAAACATCTGGGCCAATAGACAGGTTCTGAGGTCCGAACGAGTCGTTATTCCATGGCATTTTTCAAGTTTCGGTGGCCCGGTCAGGGTGAACAAGCGCAGGCCGAAAAGCCGTCCAAGCGACCGCGGGCCCCGCAGGCCGAGAGCATCGAGGTGATGCGTCGCCGGGCCCGCCATCGGCTGATCGGCGCAGCGGTGCTGGTGCTGGTCGGGGTGATCGGCTTTCCCATGCTGTTTGACACGCAACCTCGGCCCATTCCGGTGGATATTCCCATCGAGATACCGGACCGGAACAAGGTGGCCCCTCTGGTGGTTCCCGCGCCGGTGGCAGACGCGCCTGCGGCCGCCAAGCCTTCGACCCCACCTTCCCAGGAAGTGGCAGCCGCCCCGCGCCCCGCGCCCCAGCGCAACCACAGCGCGGTGGGCAATGGCCTCGCGGATGGCGAAGAGTTGGTGCAGGGATCGCGCCCCGCTGCATCCAGGCCCGCTCCTTCCGCACCTGCCAAGCCTGACGCAAAACCGGAACCGAAACCAGAGCCCAAGCCGACTGCGCCTGCTGATCCCAAGCCCGTGCAGCGCCCGGACGAGGCTGCCCGTGCGCGTGCGCTGCTGGAGGGCCGGTCGGCAGAGCCTGCCGCCGCTTCCGCCAACGCGGAAGACGGCCGGTTCATCGTGCAGGTGGGAGCTTTTGCGGATGCGGACAAGGCCCGTGAGGCTCGCACCAAGGTGGAGCGTTCCGGGATGAAAACCTATACCCAGGTGGTGGACACCAAAGATGGCAAGCGCACGCGGGTTCGTGTGGGGCCATTCACCAGCCGGGCAGAAGCGGACAAGGCTGCGGCGCGCATCAAGGCGCTGGACCTGTCAGCCTCCGTCCTGACCCTGTAAACCACCAGGGGCTGCCTGCACCATGTCTGCACTCGACTGGATTTTTGTCGCGGTGCTGCTCGCCTCGATGCTGATAGGCGCCTGGCGCGGGCTGGTGTTTGAGGTGTTGTCTTTGTTGGGGTGGGTGGTGTCTTTTTTTGTGGCGCAATGGTTTGCCCAGGACGTGGCGGCGCTGCTGCCCATGGGCGAATCGGCAGATTCTTTGCGGTATGCCGCAGGTTTTGTCGTGGTGTTTGTTGCGTCGGTGTTTGCTTGCGGATTTGTGACCTGGCTGGCCAAGAAGCTGGTGGATGCCATTGGCCTGCGGCCCGCAGATCGCACGCTGGGCGCCGCCTTCGGGGTATTGCGTGGGGTGGTTGTGTTGTTGGCCGTGGCTGTGGTGGTAGGTCTTACGCCCATGCGTGAAGCCCTGTGGTGGCAGGAGTCCCAAGGGGCTCCGGTGCTGGCCGAAGTGCTCAAGGGCTTGAAACCGGCGTTGCCGGACGAATTTGGAAGGCATCTGCCTTCTTGATAGCGATGCGGTGGCGGCCAGAAGCCGTTGCCGCTTGATTGCCGCGGGGCTGTTCCCGCAAACGGATGGAATACAACTATGTGTGGAATCGTCGGCGTCGTCAGCCCAGCGCCCGTCAATCAGCTGATCTATGACGCCTTGCTGCTTTTGCAGCACCGCGGCCAGGACGCAGCCGGCATCGTGACCCAGCAGGGCCGCAAGTTTTTCATGCACAAGGCCAAGGGCATGGTGCGCGACGTGTTCCGCACCCGCAACATGCGTGCGTTGCCAGGCAACGTTGGTTTGGGCCAGGTACGCTATCCCACGGCGGGCAATGCCTACAGCGAAGAAGAGGCGCAGCCGTTTTACGTCAATGCCCCCTTTGGCATCGTGCTTGTGCACAACGGCAACCTGACCAATGCCCGCGAGTTGCGCGCAGAGCTGTTCCTGACGGACCACCGCCACACCAACACGGACAGCGATTCTGAAGTTCTCCTGAACGTGTTCGCGCATGAACTGGAGCGCGCCACCCGCGGTGTACCGCTGCAGCCTGAAGATGTCTTCACCGCGGTGCGTGCGGTGCACAAGCGCATCAAGGGCTCGTATGCAGTGATAGCGCTGATTGCGGGCCATGGCCTGCTGGCCTTCCGCGACCCGCACGGTATCCGCCCGCTGGCCATGGGGCGCAGCCAGGATGGCACCGTGATGGTGGGCAGCGAATCGGTGGCGCTCGAGGGTACCTCGCAGGTATTCGAGCGAAACATTGATCCGGGTGAAGCCATCTTCATCGCGCTCGATGGCAAGGTGCATTCCCGCCAATGTGCAGAAAACCCGCAGCTCAATCCCTGCATCTTCGAATTTGTGTACCTGGCGCGTCCCGACTCGGTGCTCGACGGTATCTCGGTGTACCAGGCCCGCTTGAACTTGGGCGAGGCCCTGGCCAAGCGCGTGGTGTCCACTGTGCCACCCAATGAAATCGACGTGATCATTCCGATCCCGGAGTCCAGCCGCCCCAGTGCCACGCAACTGGCGCATCTGCTGGGCATCCCGTACCGTGAGGGCTTCGTCAAGAACCGCTATGTGGGCCGGACCTTCATCATGCCGGGGCAGGGCGTTCGCAAGAAGTCTGTGCGCCAGAAGCTCAATGTGATTGGCAGCGAATTCAAGGGCCGCAATGTGCTGCTGGTGGATGACTCCATCGTGCGTGGCACCACCAGCCGCGAGATCGTGCAGATGGCGCGCGACGCTGGCGCCCGCAAGGTGTACCTGGCCAGCGCCGCGCCGCCGGTGCGTTATCCCAACGTGTACGGTATTGACATGCCCACCAGCAGCGAACTGGTGGCCCATGGCCGCACGGTGGAGGAGATTCGCCAGGCGATTGGCTGCGACGCACTCATCTATCAGGATGTCGACGGCATGAAGAAGGCCGTGGGCGCCCTCAACAGCGCCATCGTGGGGTTTGATGCATCCTGCTTTGATGGTGTTTATGTGACCGGCGACATCACCGCCGAAGGCATCGCCAGCCTGAACGAAGGGCGTGTGGGAGCGGAAGAGGGCGAGGAAGACACCTCCCGTCTGGCGCTGCCGAACGCCCAGGTGTAGGGGGTTGATTGCCGCAGATCGCTTTTTCCCTAAAGGCGATCTGGTGGCAGGCTTTGCTACCGCTTTCTGGATTGATTGAACTTTGAAGCTGGCCCCGAGAGGGCCAGAACTTATTGACATGACTGAAACCACTGCTTCCAGCGCGGGCCGCGTGCGCACCCGTTTCGCCCCGTCTCCCACGGGCTTCATTCACCTGGGCAACATCCGCTCGGCGCTGTATCCCTGGGCGTTCGCGCGGGCCACGGGGGGCGATTTCATCCTGCGTATCGAGGACACCGACCTGGAGCGCTCCAGCCAGGCTGCGGTGGATGTGATCATCGAAGGCATGGCATGGCTGGGTCTGGATCATGACGAGGGCCCGTTCTATCAGATGCAGCGCATGGACCGCTACAAGGCCGTTCTGGCAGATCTGCAGGCCGCTGGCCATGTGTATCCGTGTTACATGAGTGTGGCGGAACTCGACGCCTTGCGCGAAAAGCAGATGGCCGCCAAGGAGAAGCCCCGTTATGACGGCACCTGGCGGCCTGAAGATGGCAAGACCCTGCCGCCCGTGCCCGCCGATGTGTTGCCCGTGCTCCGCTTCAAGAACCCGCAGGGTGGAGTGGTGGCCTGGGAGGACAAGGTCAAGGGCCGTATCGAGATCAGCAACGACGAACTCGACGACCTCGTGATTGCCCGCCCGGACGGCACGCCCACCTACAACTTCTGCGTGGTGGTGGACGATATCGACATGGACATCACCCATGTGATCCGCGGCGATGACCACGTGAACAACACGCCGCGCCAGATCAACATCTTCCGCGCGCTGGGCAAGGAGCCGCCGGTGTACGCCCACTTGCCGACCGTGCTGAACGAGCAGGGCGAGAAGATGAGCAAGCGCAACGGCGCCAAGCCTGTCACGCAGTACCGCGACGAGGGCTACCTGCCTGACGCCATGGTCAACTACCTGGCTCGCCTGGGCTGGAGCCATGGCGACGACGAGATCTTCAGCCGCGAGCAGTTCCTGCAATGGTTCAACCTCGACCACCTGGGCCGCAGCGCCGCCCAATTCGATGAGGCGAAGCTGCGCTGGGTCAACGCCCAGCACCTCAAGGCCATGGCCGAAGATGCCCTGGCCGCGCTGGTAGCCCCGCAGCTGCAGCAGAGGGGGGTATCGGCCGAAGCGCTGGCAGATGGACGGCTTGCGCGGATTTGCGCCTTGTTCAAGGACCGGTGCGACACCACAGTGGCGCTCGCCGACTGGGCCCATGTCTTCTATGGCGAAGTGACGCCCGTGGATGCAGAACGCAGCCAGCATGTCACCGAAACCATTGCTCCCGCACTGGATGCGTTGGCCGACGCGTTGTCTGCCTGCGCATGGGACAAGGCCTCCATCAGCGCTGCGTTCAAGCAGGTGCTCGCCAGCCAAGGCCTGAAGATGCCCCAGCTTGCGATGCCCGCGCGGGTTCTGACCGTGGGCACGGCCCACACGCCGTCGGTGGATGCGGTGCTGGAATTGGTCGGACGTGAAAAAGTTGTAGCGCGTTTGCGAAACCGCTGAAAATCTGTCTATAATTCAAGGCTCAGATGATGACAACAAACACAGTGTGGTTGGTGTCATTAAGTGGGGGTATAGCTCAGCTGGGAGAGCGCTTGCATGGCATGCAAGAGGTCATCGGTTCGATCCCGTTTACCTCCACCAAAGTTTGTTATCGGTTAGTTCCAAGGTTTTGACCCCATCGTCTAGAGGCCTAGGACATCACCCTTTCACGGTGAGTACCGGGGTTCGAATCCCCGTGGGGTCGCCAAGTTGTAGCGCTTGGCTTGTGTTGAAGAGATGCAAGCGAAAAGCTGCCTGCCAGGAGTGGTAGTTCAGTTGGTTAGAATACCGGCCTGTCACGCCGGGGGTCGCGGGTTCGAGTCCCGTCCACTCCGCCAGTCATCCACCGCTGCAGTCGAAAGGCTGCAGCGGTTTTTTTTTCGCTTGTCTTCTATGCCGGCTTGCGTTCCGAAAATCCCGACAGAATATGCATAAAAATAGCTATCAGCGCTTTTCTATCAAGCACTGGTAGCTATCAATAGAGTAGCAATTGTTAACGGGGAGCCAGGCGGATTGCGCCATCGAGGCGGATTACCTCGCCGTTGAGCATGTCGTTCTCGAAGATGTGCTGCACCAGCTTGGCGTAGTCCTGCGGCGTGCCCAGGCGGCTCGGGAAGGGCACGCCCGCCGCCAGCGCGTCCTGCACTTCCTGGGGCATGCCAAACAGCATGGGCGTGCCGAAGATGCCCGGGGCAATCGTCATGTTGCGGATGCCGTTGCGGGCCAGGTCGCGGGCGATGGGCAAGGTCATGCCGACCACGCCGCCCTTGGATGCAGAGTACGCCGCTTGGCCAATCTGGCCGTCATAGGCGGCCACACTGGCGGTGGAGATCAGCGCGCCGCGCTCGCCCGTGGCCTCGGGCTCGTTTTTGCTCATGGCTTCGGCGGCCAGGCGAATCATGTTGAAGCTGCCGATCAGGTTGACCGTGACGGTCTTGCTGAACAGGGCTAAGGCGTGGGCCCCATTCTTGCCCACGGTTTTCTCGGCGGGCGCGATGCCTGCGCAGTTGACCAGACCCATGAGCTTGCCCAGCGAAACCGCCTTCGCTACCACGGCCTGACCGTCGGTCTCGTTGCTCACGTCGCACTTCACGAAAGCGCCACCGATGTCCTTGGCCACGGCTTCGCCTTTGTCGGCCTGCATGTCGGCGATGACCACCGTACCACCCTGGGCTGCCAGCATGCGTGCCGTGCCTTCGCCCAGGCCCGATGCGCCGCCGGTGACGATGAATACCTTGCCCTTGATTTCCATGTTTTGTCTCCAGTAAGTGACGTTAACGTAAACGTCAATTATGAACCATGCACAGTGAAGGGCAAAAAAAAGCCCGGCGAAAGCCGGGCTGCTGGGGCGCCAAAACGCCCGGGAGCCTGCACTGCTTACTGGAAACCCACCCGGTCCAGCATCTGCTGAACCTTGGTCGTATTGGCGCCCACCGCGCTGATCGGGATGGTTTCGCTCTTGAATGGCTTGCCGCCGGTCATGGCCTTGAGGGCCGGGTTGTCCAGCGCGACGCCCTTGGCAGCGGGCCACTCATTGTTGCCGTTGGCAAAGTAGTTCTGGGCTTCCGGGCTGGCCAGGTATTCCAGGAACTTGACCGCATTGGCCTGGTTCTTGGAGTGCTTGGCCACAGCGCCGCCCGCGATGTTCAGGTGCGTGCCCCAGGACTCCTGGTTGGGGAACATCACGCCCACCTTGTTGACCACGGCCACATCTTCGGGCTTGGTGGAACGCATCATGCGCGCCAAGTAGTAGCTGTTGGTCACGGCGATATCGCATTCGCCAGCGGCCACGGCCTTGATCTGGTCGGTGTCGCCACCCTTGGGGGGGCGTGCCAGGTTGGCGACCATGCCCTTGAGCCAGGCTTCGGCCTTCTGTTCGCCCATGTGCTCAGTCACAGCACCGAACAGGCTCAGGTTGTAGGGGTGCGAGCCAGAGCGGATGCACAGCTTGCCCTTGTTCTTCGGGTCGCCGAGTTCCTCGTAGGTATCGACATCCGCCTTGTCCATCTTGATCTTGTTGTAGACCACCACGCGGGCTCGTGTGGACAGGCCAAACCACGAGATGCTGCCATCTGCCGCCGGATTGCTGCGCAGGTTGGCGGGGATGGCGTCGTTGAGCACCTTGGACTGGATGGGCTGGAACAGGCCATCGACTTCGCCCTTGTACAGGCGGGCGGCGTCCACCAGCAGGATCACGTCCGCAGGCGAGGCAGCGCCTTCGGCTTTCAGGCGCGCGAGGATGCCCGCGTCGTCGGCATCCACGCGATTGATCTTGATGCCAGTGGCCTTAGTGAAGCCTGTGTACAGCGCTTCGTCGGTGGAGTAGTGGCGGGCCGAGTAGAGGTTGACCACTTGTTCCTGGGCATGGACAGCGCCTGCGGCGGCGGCCAGGGCACAAGCGCTCAGCAAGGCTTTCACAGTCTTCGACATGGATGCATCTTTCGGGGTTGTAACTCCGGCGATGATAAAGCAAACACGAATTATTCTTAATAAAGGCTGGGGTGAGTGCGGGGATTGGTGCGAAAGCCTGATGCAGCGCAAACGCGAGGCGCGTTGCTGGGTGCGCGGAGTGGGGGGCGGACGGGACCATCACCCCGGGTGTGTTGTGTGGCCCGCTCATGTGTTTGACACCCGTGGCAGCCAGTTCCAGCGACATGCATCCAACACGGACGCAAAAAAAAGCCCGGTCATGAACCGGGCTTTAAAAGGATCCCTGAAACGGGGGTTTCGAGAGGATCCAAGGAGACAACTGATGCACTGTGGAAGAGATCCGCAGCGCGTGGTTGAATTATCAGGGTATTCCCTGAACGCGGCCTAGAGTTTGCACTCCAGACCGCAGGTGCTGATTTAGCGCTTGCGGGGAGCCGCAGTCTTGGCGGCGTTGGCAGCGGTGCTGGCCACGGCGTTGAAGTTGGCTTCGGCCACGTCAGACGCTTGCTTGACGGCCTTTTGCACCGACTCAAATGCGTTGTTGGCGGCAGAGACGGCGCTCTTCATCACAGCCACGGCCGTTTCGGAACCGGCAGGGGCGTTCTTTGCGGCGCTGTCCACCAGGTTGGTGAAGGCTTTTTGCGCGTCGGTGGTTTGGCTTTCGAAGGCCTTGCCGAATTCGGCGCCCGTGCCCGAAGCGATGTCATACAGGTGACGGCTGTAGGCAGCGGTCTTTTCAGCCAGAGGCTGGAACAGGCCAGCTTGCAGGGCCAGCAGTTCTTGTGCGTCCTTCACGCCCAGGACGGCCTGGGTATGGTTGGCGGCTTCCGACAGGGCTGCGCGCGAAGCGGTCACGTTCAGTTCCACCAGCTTTTCCACGCCTTCGAAGGCCTTGGTGGTCAGACCAAACAGGGTTTCGATGTTGGCTTTGTGCGAGGCCAGGATTTGTTCAGCGGTCAGCGTCATGTCATATCTCCTAAAAATGAGGGCCCTAGAGGCCAGGGTGGTTCACAGACATCTGCGCTGGCCCTGACTCGGTAAAGTCATGTTGCAGTGCAGCATGGGTTGAATTTTAGGGGCTTCGTTCACTATTGCAAGGGTTTTTTGTTGCGGTGCAGCAAATTAGGGACGGCCACCCAGAAATCCGCCGTTCGCCACAATCTCGTCATGCACGCCTACTACGCAGACCATTTTGTGCTGCCCCTGCCCGAGGGCCATCGGTTTCCCATGGCCAAGTACCGACTGCTGCGCGACCGGATCGCGCAGCACCTGCCCGGTGTGTCGCTCCAGGTGGCCTTGCCCGCATCCGACCGCGAATTGGCGCTGGCCCATGCGCCCGACTATATCGACGCCATTGCCGACGGCACGCTGCCGCCCCTGGCCCAGCGCGAGATCGGTTTCCCCTGGAGCGAGGCCATGGCCGAGCGCGCGCGGCGCTCCGTAGGGGCCACGGTGGCCGCGAGCCGCGTGGCCTTGCGCGAAGGGGTTGCAGGCAACCTCGCTGGGGGCACCCACCATGCCTATGCCGACAAGGGCAGCGGTTTTTGTGTGTTCAACGATGTGGCAGTGGCCGCCCGGTTGATGCAGGTGGAGTGGGCGCGCGGCGGGGGCGATGGACGCGCAGCCCGGCCGCTCCAGGTGGCGGTGATCGACCTGGACGTGCACCAGGGCAACGGCACGGCGCACATTTTCAGGGGAGACCACAGCGTGTTCACGCTGTCACTGCATGGGGCACGCAATTTCCCGTTCCGCAAGGAGCCCAGCGACCTGGATGTCGAGCTGCCCGACGGCTGCTCCGACCCTGACTACCTGCAGGCCCTGGAGCACGCGCTTGATGCCCTGGAGCAGCGGTTTGCGCCCCAGCTCGTCTTCTATCTGGCCGGCGCCGATCCGCACGAAGGCGATCGCCTGGGGCGGCTGGCCGTGACGCACGATGGCCTGGAGGCGCGCGACCGGCGTGTGTTCGACTGGGCCTGGCAGCGGCGCATTCCCCTGGTTTTTGCCATGGCCGGGGGTTATGGCCGGAACCTGGACGACACGGTGTTGGCCCAGCTCAACACCTGGCGCGTGGCCTGGCAATACCACCAGCGCTGGCAGAATGTGCGGCCATGACTTCTGCCGCCAGCACCACCCCTGCCACTGCGTCCGCACCGGCCGCCCGCCCGTCCCCGCAGCCGCGCAGCGCTTACCAGGCTTTTCGCCCCATCACCACACGCTGGGCCGACAACGACGTGTACGGCCATGTGAACAACGTCGTGTACTACAGCTGGTTTGACACGGCGGTGAATGCCCACCTGATCGATCAAGGCGTGCTCGATATCCACGCGGGCGAGACCATTGGCCTGGTCATTGAAACCCAGTGCAACTACTTCGCGCCGCTGGCCTTCCCGCAGACGATCGAGGCCGGCATCCGCGTGGCACGGCTGGGCGGCTCCAGCGTCAGGTATGAGGTGGGCCTGTTTGCCCAGGGCGAGCCGCTGACCGCTGCGGCCGGCCATTTCATCCATGTGTATGTGGACCGTGAAACCCGCAGGCCCGTGCCGGTACCGGAGCCACTGCGCAAGGTGCTGCAGGACCTGGTGGTGGCGGGCTGAACGCCTGCGCGGTGCCTGCAATCATTTTGATAGCTGAAAGCGCATGCTGGAAAAGCGCTAGAGGCTATTTTTTATTGGATCTTTGCAGTATCTGGCGCGTGCGCGCGTGGCCAGCGTGCTGGTCCACGATGGCCTACACTTTGCGGCTTTGCTGCCCGGCCTGCGGCTCCACTGGTTCCTTCTTGCGCCCGCCCTGTCCATGATCATCACCAGCCTGCTCGACACCGACCTGTACAAGTTCACCATGATGCAGGTCGTGCTGCACCAGTTTCCGGGTGCGCAGGTCGAATACAAGTTCAAGTGCCGCAACCCTGGTGTGCAGCTGGCACCATTTGCCAACGAGATCCGCGACGAGATCCGGTCGCTGTGTTGCCTGCAGTTCCAGGATGCCGAACTGGCCTACCTGCGCTCGCTGCGCTTCATCAAGAGTGACTTCGTGGATTTTCTTGGGCTGTTCAAGCTCAACGAGAAATACATCACCGTCACGCCCCAGCACAACGGCGAGATCGAGATTTCCATCCGGGGCCCCTGGCTGCACACCATCCTGTTCGAGATCCCGGTGCTGGCCATCATCAACGAGGTCTACTTTCGCAATACGCAGAAAGTGCCCGATTTCCTGGAAGGCCGCAGGCGCCTGGATGCCAAGATCGCGCTGCTGCAGGGCGAAGGCCTGTCCGACCTAAAAATCGCCGACTACGGCACGCGCCGGCGCTTTTCCCGCGCCTGGCACGAGGAAGTGCTGCGCGTGCTGGTGGCCCGCCTGGGCACGGGCGACCGCCGCCCCGGTGCACCCGCAGGCCCCGGCCAATTCGCGGGCACCAGCAACGTGCTGTATGCGATGAAGCTGGGTGTGACGCCGCTGGGGACCATGGCGCATGAGTATTTGCAGGCCTGCCAGGCGCTCGGGCCGCGCCTGCGCGACAGCCAGGTGTTCGGCTTCGAGATGTGGGCCAAGGAATACCGCGGTGACCTGGGCATTGCGCTGTCGGACGTCTACGGCATGAGCGCCTTCCTGCGCGACTTCGACCTGTATTTTTGCAAGCTGTTCGACGGCGCGCGCCACGACAGCGGCGACCCGTTTGCCTGGGGCGAGCGCCTGCTCGACCACTACCGCAAGAACCGTGTGGACCCGCTGACCAAGACGCTGATCTTCAGCGACGCGCTCACCATTCCGCGCACGATCGAGCTGTACCAGCAGTTCCGTGGGCGCTGCCAGCTGGCGTTCGGCATTGGCACCAATCTCACCAACGATCTCGGCAGCCCGCCTGCCCACGAGCCGCTGCAGGTGGTCATCAAGATGACGCGCTGCAACGACCAGCCCGTGGCCAAGCTTTCCGACACGCCGGGCAAGGGCATGTGTGATGACGAGAAATACCTGGCCTATCTGCGCCAGGTGTTCGACATTCCCTCTCCCGCGTGATTGGGGGCGTGCCCGGGGCCACCTTGCCGTGCCCCCTTCATTTTTCAACCATGAACCGGAAACACAAGCTTTGAAATTTTCGCGCGGACTGGCTTTCGCAGGTCTTGCCGCCGCACTGCCCGGCATGGCTGTAGCGGCCGATATCGATGGCAGCACGCTGTCGGTGCTCTGGGGTGTGCCGTTTGCGGGCATCCTGCTGTCGATTGCGCTCATGCCACTCATGGCACCGATCTTCTGGCACCACCATTTCGGCAAGGTCGCAGCGGCCTGGGGCCTGATATTTCTGGTGCCGTTTGCCATCACCTTCGGGGCCGGTGTGGCGGGCGCGAGCCTGGTGCATGCGCTGGTGGCCGAGTACATCCCGTTCGTCATTTTGCTCACCGCGCTGTTCACGGTGGCGGGCGGCATCTTCATCCGGGGCAATCTGCATGGCAGCCCCGGGCTGAACACCGCAATCCTGGCCATTGGCGCGGTGCTGGCCAGCTTGATGGGCACCACGGGGGCATCGATGCTGCTGATCCGCCCGCTGATCCGCGCCAACGACAACCGCCGGCACACGGCGCATGTGGTCGTGTTCTTCATCTTCATCGTGTCCAATGCCGGGGGCTCGCTCACGCCGCTGGGTGATCCGCCCCTGTTCCTGGGGTTCTTGAAGGGCGTGGACTTTTTCTGGACGGTGGGCCACATCTTCCCCGAGACCCTGTTCCTCGTGGGCACGCTGCTGGCCATCTTCTTCGCGCTGGACTCCTGGTACTACCACCGCCGCGAAGAGGTGCTCAAGGCCGACCCGACACCCGACACGCCGGCCATCGGCTTTGACGGCAAGGTCAACTTTGCCCTGCTGGGCGCCGTGGTGGCGCTGGTGCTGGTCAGCGGCTTCTGGAAGTCGCCCGTGGTGTTCAACCTGGCGGGCACCGAGGTGGGCCTGCCCGGCATCGTGCGCGATGCGGGGCTGGTCATCGTGACCTTTCTGTCGCTGTGGCTCACGCCTGGCAAGGTGCATGAAGACAACCAGTTCGGCTGGGGGCCAATGCAGGAGGTGGCCAAGCTGTTTGCGGGCATCTTCCTCACCATCATTCCGGTCATCGCCATGCTCAAGGCGGGCGCCAACGGCCCGTTCGGCGCCATCATCGCGGCGGTGACGCGGCCCGACGGCTCGCCCGACCCGGCCATGTATTTCTGGGCCACGGGCATCCTCAGCTCGTTCCTCGACAACGCTCCGACCTACCTCGTGTTCTTCAACACCGCCGGAGGCGATGCGGCCACGCTCATGACCACGCTGGCCCCTACGCTCGCCGCCATTTCGGCGGGTGCGGTGTTCATGGGCGCCAACACCTACATCGGCAATGCCCCCAACATGATGGTCAAGGCCATCGCCGAAGACCGGGGCGTGAAGATGCCGAGCTTCTTCGGCTACATGCTGTGGTCGGGCGGCATCCTGGTGCCGTTGTTCGTGGTGATGACCTTCCTTTGGTTTAGGTAATGCACGTCCCCCTGAGCGGTTGTGCCGCTTCCCCCTTCTCTCGCAGCGCTGCGCGTTGCGGGAAGGGGGGCGCCGCCCTCGCTGCAGAGCGGCCTTTGCTCGGTGGCCACTGGCTTTTGGCCACGCCAGTTTCACAGGGCGACGTACCTCGCGAATGCATTGGAGATTGAAATATGAGCAAACCCCGCATCCTGATCGCGCGTGCGATCTTCCCCGACATCGTGGACCGCCTGCGCCAGCACTTTGACGTGCAAGACAACCCTGAGGACGTGATCTGGAGCCCTGCCGAGCTGGCCGAGCGCCTGGCCGACAAGGACGGCGCCTTCACCACCGGCAGCCAGCGCATCGACGCCACGCTGCTGGCCGCCGCGCCACGCCTGAAGATCGTGGCCAACATGGCCGTGGGCTACAACAACTTCGACGTGGATGCCATGACGGCTGCCGGCGTGCAGGGCACCAACACACCCGACGTGCTGACCGAGACCACGGCCGACTTCGGCTTTGCGCTGCTCATGGCCACGGCGCGCCGCATGACGGAGTCCGAGCACTACCTTCGCGCCGGGAATTGGACCAAGTGGAGCTACGACATGTTCGCGGGCTCGGACATCCACGGCAGCACACTGGGCATCATCGGCATGGGGCGCATCGGGCAGGGCATTGCCCGGCGCGGAGCATTCGGTTTTGGCATGAAGGTGGTCTATCACAACCGATCGCGCCTGTCGCCCGCGCTGGAAGCCGAATGCAAGGCTACGTACGTGGGCAAGGAAGAGCTGCTGCGCACGGCAGACCATGTGGTGCTGGTGGTGCCCTACACCGCAGCCTCGCACCACACCATCGGCGCGGCCGAACTGGCGCAGATGAAGCCCACGGCCACGCTCATCAACATTGCGCGGGGCGGGATTGTGGATGACGCTGCATTGGCGGTGGCGCTGCGCGAAGGGCGCATCGCGGCGGCGGGCCTGGATGTGTTCGAAGGCGAGCCCCGCGTGCACCCCGACCTGCTCACCGTGCCCAACGTGGTGCTTACGCCCCACATCGCCAGCGCGACGGTGCCCACGCGCCGTGCCATGGCCAACCTGGCGGCCGACAACCTGATTGCCTTCTTCGATGGGCGCGGGCCGCTTACACCGGTGAACCAACCCGTTTCGACGACCACAGCGCCGCGCTGAGCTTGATATTTGCATAAAAATGGCCGCTGGCGCTTATCTGTATTGCGCTGGTAGCTATCAAAATAATAGTAATAGCCCTTGACTACCGACACCCTCGTTTTGCTGGCCGTGTTGGCCCTGGTTCTGATTCTTTTGGTGCTGCTGCTGGTGCGCCGCCCCCGGGTGGACCTGCCCCCCGAATGGCTGGCGCGCCTGCAGACGCTGGAGCGGACGGCGCAGGCCACCCAGCTGGCCGTGGCCAAGAACGACGGTGCCCTGGATGCGCTGGCCCAGCAGCTCAGCGGCTTCACCCAGACTACACAGCACACGCTGGAGACCCTGCGCCATGCCGTGGATGAGCGCCTCGCCCAGGCCGTGACCGAGTCCCGCAATGGCCGCGCCGAGCTGCTGGCCGCGTTCGGGGTGTTTGAAGGCAGGCTGGAGCAGCGCCAGACCGCGCTCGATGCCTCGCTGGCCCAGCGCTTCGATGCCCTGCAGCAGGCGGTGGCCGGGCGGCTCGAGGAAAGCAGCAAGGCTTTGCTGGCCCACCTGGCCCAGGGGCAAAACGATGCGGCCACGGCGCGCAAGGAACTGTCGGACACCCTCGCGGGTTTTCGCACCGAACTCACCACCACCACGGCCGCGCTCGCGGCCGAAAGCGTCAAGTCGCGCGAGGCCATGGCCGAGAGCACGGCGCTGTTTGAAAAGCGCATCCAGGAGCGGTTCGAGGCGCTCACGCAGGCCACGCGCACCACGCTCGACTCGCTCAAGGGCGACCTCCAGAGCCAGCTGGGCACCATGTCCGGCGCGCTCAAGGACCAGCTCGAAGCCAACGGCAACCAGATCCGCCACCAGTTCTCGGTGTTGCAGGATGCCGTCTCGCAGCAGCTCACGGGCATGCTGCAAGGCAGCCAGACCAATGCCGAGCAACTGCGCAACGCGCTCAACGAACGCCTGGCCGCCATCCAGGCCGACAACTCCACCAAGCTCGAAGAAATGCGCCGCACGGTGGACGAGAAACTCCACGCCACGCTGGAGCAGCGCCTGGGAGAATCCTTCAAGCTGGTGAGCGACCGGCTTGAGCAGGTGCACAAAGGCCTGGGCGAAATGCAGACGCTGGCCGGCAGCGTGGGCGACTTGAAGCGCGTGATGACCAACGTGAAGTCGCGAGGCACCTGGGGCGAAATGCAGCTGGGCGCCATCATCGACAACGTGCTCACGCCCGACCAGTTCGCGCGCAACGTCAAGACCGTGCCGGGCAGCGATGAGCTGGTGGAATTTGCGATCCGCCTGCCGGGCAAGAGCGACGAGCACCCGGTCTGGCTGCCCATCGACTCCAAGTACCCCGTGGAGCAGTACCAGCGGCTCATGGACGCGCAGGACGCGGCGGATAAAACGTTGATTGCGTCGGCGGGCAATGCGTTCGAGACCTCGATCAAGCTCGAAGCGAAGAAGATTTTTGCCAAATACGTCTCGCCCCCGCACACCACGGATTTCGCTGTGCTCTATCTGCCCACCGAAGGCCTGTTCGCCGAGGTGATTCGCCGTCCCGGCCTGGTCGAGGCCATCCAGAACGACTGCCGCGTGATGATCACCGGCCCGGCCAACCTGGCGGCCATGCTCAACAGCCTGCAGATGGGTTTCAAGACGCTGGCCATCGAAAAGCGCTCGTCCGAGGTCTGGAGCCTGCTGGGCATGGTCAAGACCGAGTTCGCCAAGTTTGGCGATGTGGTGGAGGCCACCAAAAAATCCATCGACGCTGCCGCCAAACGTTTTGACGAGGTGGGTGTGCGCACCCGTGCCATCCAAAAGCGCCTGCGCGATGTGCAGGACCTGCCTGCGCCACCCGGTGCCGCCGGCCTGCCCAGTGCCGGCCTGCCGCTTCCCGGCGGCGGCGCGGCAGTGCTGCCCGGACTGGACCCTGAGGAAGATCTGCTGTGAACGGGGCCCTGGCCCGCCTGATCGCAGGGCAGATCTGCGTGCACGGCAGCATGGCAGGCATGCGGCTGGCCGCGCCCCTGCTGGCCCTGCGCGAAGGCTACAGCGCCGCCGCTGTGGGCTTGCTGGTGGCGCTGTTCGCGCTCACCCAGGTGTTCCTGGCCCTGCCCGCGGGGCGGTATGCCGACCGCCATGGCCTCAAGCGCCCGGTGGGCTATTCGGTGGCCGTGGCATGTGTGGGCGCGGGGCTGGCGGTGGTGTTCCCGACCTTTCCCGTGCTGTGTATTTCAGCCCTGCTGACCGGTGGCGCCGCGGGGGCTGCCACCATCGCGGTGCAACGCCACGCGGGCCGTGCCGTGCATGACGCCACCGAACTCAAGCAGGTGTTCAGCTGGCTGTCCATCGGCCCGGCGGTGTCCAACTTCATCGGCCCTTTTGCGGCGGGGCTGGCCATCGACCACGCTGGCAGCGCCCCGGGCAGCCTTGAAGGCTACCGCGCGGCCTTTGCGCTGCTGGCGCTGCTGCCCTTGCTCAGCTGGTTCTGCGTGCGGGGTACGCAGGAGCTGCCTGCGGTGGTCGCCGCTTCGGCCAATGGTGGCCCGCCGCAGCGCGCCTGGGATCTGCTGAACGACCCGCCGTTTCGCCGTCTGCTGATCGTGAACTGGCTGATCTCGTCGTGCTGGGATGTGCACGCTTTTGCCGTGCCACTGCTGGGGCACGAGCGTGGGTTGTCGGCGGCGGTCATTGGCACCATCTTCGGGGCGTTTGCGATTGCGGCCACCGTGATCCGCGTGTTGATGCCCTTTGTGGCCAAGCGCTTGCGCGAGCGGGGCGTGATGGCCGGCGCGATGCTGGTGACGGCCGTGTTGTTTGCGGTGTACCCGCTGCTGCAAAGCGCCTTTGCCATGGGGCTGTGCTCCGTGCTGCTGGGCCTGGTGCTGGGTACGGGGCAGCCCATGGTGATGAGCCTGCTGCACCAGATCACGCCTTCGCACCGGCAGGGCGAGGCCCTGGGCCTGCGCCTCATGGCCATCAACGCATCCAGCGTGCTGATGCCCCTGATGTTCGGGTCGGCCGGGGCGGTGATTGGCGTGAGCGGCCTGTTCTGGGTGGTGGGCGCGGCGGGACTGGGCGGCGCCCGTCTGGCGTGGCGCATTGGCGGCGAGAAAAAGCCGCACGGGGAGGGGCCTGTATAGGGCCCACCGGTCTGCTCAAGGGCCGACAAGACTCCCGTCCATGAGCCCCATGAGCAGCGCGCCTGTATGCCGTCCGGTCGCGCTTAGATCGTGAACACGTTCTTACAGTTGATAGAACGACTTGATCAGCTCCCACGCCTCTTGCGGGTCGTCGGTGTAGTGAAAGAGCTTGAGGTCCTGTGCCGAGATCGTACCTTCTTCGACCAGCACCTCGAAGTTGATCAGCCGCTTCCAGTAGTCCGTGCCGAACAGCACGATGGGCACGGGCTTGGCCTTCTTGGTCTGCACCAGCGTGAGCACCTCGAACAGTTCGTCCAGCGTGCCAAAGCCCCCGGGGAACGCCACCAGGGCCTTGGCGCGCATCATGAAGTGCATCTTGCGCAGCGCAAAGTAGTGGAACTTGAAGCTCAGGGTGGGCGAGATGAAACGGTTGCCGCTTTGCTCGTGGGGCAGGGCGATGTTCAGGCCCACGTTGAGCGCGCCCACGTCATGCGCGCCGCGGTTGGCGGCCTCCATGATGCCGGGGCCACCGCCGGTGCAGATGTAGATGCGGTCTGCGGGCTGCTGGCGCTCGCTGTGCTCGGCCACCACGCGGGCGAACTGGCGGGCCAGGTCGTAATAGCGCGCGTTGCGCACGGCCTGGCGGGCGCGCTGCAGGCGCACCTCGTCGCCACTGGCTTCGGCTTCGGTCAGCTGGGCTGCGGCCTCGTCGGGGGCTACAAACCGGGCGCTGCCATAGACCACCACGGTGTTCTCGATGCCTTGCTCGGCCTGGCCCAGGTCGGGCTTGAGCATTTCCAGCTGAAAGCGGATGCCGCGTGTCTCGCGGCGGAACAGGAATTCGGGGTCGGCAAACGCAAGGCGGTAGGCGTCGGCGTGCAAGGGGTTGCCGTTGGCGGCGTGGCTCTGCAGCTCCGCCCAGGCATCGGCAAGGCGGCGTTCGTTGAGTTGGGTATTGGCGTCCATGGCAGGTCGGGAAAACGCGGCGCAACCGTGCGGGTGCAATGGTCGGGCGTGGGTTGAACGTGTGGCAGTGGCTGCCGGTATCGTCCGATTATCAGGCACGCCCCGCGAGCAAAAAAGTGGCGCTGTGGATGCCGAGCACCGTCAGCGCCAGCGAGCCCGCCAGGTGCATGCCGGTGGTGCCCAGTGCCAGCAGGTAGCGCTGCTGCAGCAGCATGCCCACCACTTCGGCCGAGAAGCTGGAGAAGGTGGTGAGGCCACCGAGAAAACCCGTCACCAGGGCCAGGCGCCATGCCGGGTCAAGCTCTGGAAGTGCCTGGAAGATGGCGACGCAGATCCCCACCAGGTAGCCACCGATCAAGTTGGCCGCGAGGGTGCCCCAGGGAAGCACGGCCCCCTCGGTGTTCAGCCACAGGCCCAGGCGCCACCGTGCCAACGCACCAATGCTGGCTCCGATGGCGATGGCGATGGCTGCGAACATGAGGGTGCTGATCGTACCCTGGGCTGGACCGAGCTACTTCTCCGCGCCCATGACCAGATCGGGAAGGATGGTCACGATCTGCGGAAAGATCGTGATGAGTGCAATGCAGACCACCAGGCACAGGAAGAACGGAATCGCGGCGCGCGCGATGGTGTTGCTGTCCTTGCCCGTCATGTTCTGCAGCACGAAGAGGTTGAAGCCCACCGGCGGCGTGACCTCGGCAATTTCGACCAGCAGCACGATGAAGATGCCGAACCAGATCAAATCGAACCCGGCCTGCTGGATCATGGGCAGCACCACGGCGCTGGTCAGCACGATCATGCTGATGCCGTCGAGCGCCGTGCCCAGGACCAGGTAGACCACCACCAGCACGCTGATGAGCGCGAACGGCGACAGGTGCATGGCGTTGACCCACTCGGCCAGTTCGCGCGGGATGCCGGTGAAGGCCATGGTCTTGGTCAGAAAGGCCGCGCCTGCCAGGATGAACATGATCATGCAGCTGGTGCGCGTGGTGCCCATCAGCCCGTCCTTGAAGTTCTGCCAGGTGAGCGACCGGCTCCACAGCGCCAGACCCAGCGAGCCCACCACGCCGTAGGCCGCGCATTCGGTGGCGGTGGCGTAGCCGGTGATGAGCACGGTGACGATGAAGACGATGAGCACGCCCACGGGGATCAGGTTGCCGGACTTGCGGATCTTCTCGCGCAGCGTCGAAGGCGGGTCGGCCGCGGGCACCTTGTCGGTGTTGCGCAGGCTCCACCAGCCGATGTAGCCCGAGAACAGCAGCATCAGCAAAATGCCCGGCAGGAAGCCTGCCAGAAAGATGCGGATGATGGACGCGTCGGCTGCCACCGCATACACCACCATGGTGATGGAGGGCGGGATGAGGATGCCCAGCGTGCCGGCCGTGGCCAGCGACCCCAGTGCCAGCTTCTCGTCGTAGCCGCGCTTCATCAGCTCGGGCAGGGCCACCTTGCTGATGGTGGCGCACGTTGCGGCCGACGAACCCGACACCGAGCCGAAGATGCCGCAGCCCAGGATGGTGGTGTGCATCAGCCGCCCGGGCACGCGGTTGAGCCAGGGCCGCAGGCCCTCGAACATCTCTTCGCTGAGCTTGGTGCGAAACAGGATTTCGCCCATCCAGATGAACAACGGCAGCGCCGCCAGCTCCCAGCTCGCATTGCTCTCCCAGAACGCCGAGAACAAATTCTTGGCCGGCTGCGTGGAGGTGAAGAACGCCTGCCCCACCCAGCCGCAGATCGCCAGGGTCATCGCGATCCAGACACCGCCGGACAGCAGCACCAGCATCAGTACCAGCAGGACGCCGCCCACCATCAAGATATCCATGTCGAACTTTCTGGGCCGCCCGGTGCTATGTCCCACACGGCCTGTTGTTATCGGTAGTCACTCGTTGCGCACTCATTGCGTTGCGCTTTCCACCCAACGCAAAAACCGGCGCTACCCAAAACCAGTGCCACCGTGGAACCGGCTTCGCCGGGCCACCGGTGGCGTCCCCCTCAGGGGGAAGGCGCGCAGCGCCTCAGGGGGGCTTCATATGTCAGAGGAAAAATCGCCCTTGGCATGGCGCTCTTCGACGGCGCGCACGAAGGTGGGCACGCCGCCGCGCAGCACGATGATGAATTCATCGACCACGGCCACCCACAGCAAAATGGATCCGAGCGCAAAGCTCAGCTGCGGAATCCACAGCGGCATGGGCAGCAGGCCCTGCGAGATGTCGTTGAACTCCCAGCTCTCATACGTGTAGCTGCAGGCCGCCCACATGAGGTAGCCCACGGCCACCGACCCGATCGCCAGCGACACCACCTCGAGCTGGCGGCAGCGGCGCGGGGACAGCTTTTCCAGCAGCAGCGTCACGCGCACGAAGTCACCGTGCTTGAAGGCATGGGCCATGGCCAGGAAGGCGGCCGCTGCGCAGAACCACGCCACGATGTCGTTGATGGCGCCCGTGCGCAGCCCCAGTTCGCGCATGATGCTCTGCGCGACCATGAGCACGCAGATCAGCGCGATGAACGCGGCGCCCACGGCGCCGGCGGCGAGGTAGATGCGGTCGAGCCAGCGGCGCAGCATGGTCACTTCTTGGCCGGTGCCGCAGCGGCGGGGGCACTCTTGCGGTAGGCGGCGATGATGGCTTCACCCTCGGGTCCGGCCTTCTTGACCCAGTCGCCCAGCATGATCTCGCCCACCTGGCGCATGTCGGCCATCAGCTTGGGGGCAGGGGTGACAATCTTCATGCCCTTCTCGACCAGGGCTTTCTTGTACCACTCGGTCTTTTCTTCGCTGAGCTTCCAGCCGCGCGACTCGGCCTCGGCCGATGCCTTGAGCAGGGCGTCCTGGCTGGGCTTGTCCAGTGCGTCAAAAGCCTTCTTGTTCACGATGACCGCGTTCTTGGGCAGCCAGGCCTGGGTGTCATGAAAGAGCTTGATGCTTTCGTAGATCTTGCTGTCATAGCCGGTGGAGCCGGACGTCATGGTGGCCTCGACCACGCCCGTAGCCAGCGCCTGTGAGAGTTCGGCCGCCTGGATGGTCACCGGCTGCGCACCGATCAGCTCGGCGATCTTGGCCGTGGCGGGGCTGTAGGCGCGCCACTTGATGCCACGCAGGTCGGCCACCGAGGCCAGTTCCTTCTTCGAGTAGATGCCCTGCGGTGGCCACGCCACGGCATACAGCAGCTTCATGCCCTGCGTGCCCAGCAACCGGTCCAGCGAGGCCTTCTGGGCGTCGTACAGGCGCTTGGAATCTGCATACGAGGTGGCCAGGAAGGGGATGCCGTCCACGCCGTACAGAGGGTTTTCGTTTTCAAAATTGCCCAGCAGCACTTCGCCCATGGGGGCCTGCCCACCTTGCACTGCGCGCTTGATCTCGTTGGCCTTGAACAGCGAGGCGTTGGCATGCACGGTGATCTTGAGCTTGCCCGCGCTGGCCGCGTCCACGTCCTTGGCGAACTGCATCAGGTTCTCGGTGTGGAAATTGCTGACCGGATAGGCGGCGGCCAGATCCCATTTGGTCTGGGCCATGACCGAGGTGGCAGTGAAACCAAAGGCCATTGCCAGGCAGAGGGCTGTGGCGGGGAAAATTCGACGCTTCATGAAGTGCTCCGCAAGTTGGATCGTGGGGGTAAGCCACTGTATATAAAGCAAGGGGCCACGGCATAGGTGTTTTGCCTAAACGCTGACAAATTGCCAACAAATCATTGTCATGCTGCCTACAATGGCCATTGCATATCCCGTGCCAGTTTTTCTTTTTTCTCCGAGGCGCTGCTGTCCATCATGAAATCCGGGTCCAAGGCCAAGGGCGATTCCGGCCCCATCGTGTCGTCAGCGCACCTCGTGTCGGCGCAGAGTGCCGAGATGAGTGAATTCGAGTTCGGGCTCATCGTGGCGGGCAACGCCTTCCACCGCTGGGTGGCGCACTGCATGTCGGCCGCGGGCCTCAAGGACCTCACGCCGCTCGATGTGCTGGTTCTGCACCATGTGACGCACCGCGCGCGCGACAAGCGCCTGGCCGACATCTGCTTCATCATGAACGTGGAGGACACGCACCTGGTGAACTACGCGCTCAAGAAGCTGCAGAACCTGGGCGTCGTCGCGTCGCAGAAAAACGGCAAGGAAGTGACTTACGCTGCCACCGATGTGGGCCGCGCCTACGTGCAGCGCTACCGTGAGATTCGCGAAAGCTGCCTCATCGATGCGCTGCAGGCCGACGACGCGCTGAACCGCGACATCGGCGAGCTGGCCCGTTTGCTGCGTGTGCTCTCGGGCATGTACGACCAGGCGGCGCGATCGGCCGCGTCCCTGTGATCTGTGCCCAGATATTTGAAAAAAACCATGCTCTAGCGCTTATTCAATAAGCGCTAATAGCTATCAAAAAGATAGTGATTCATGTCCCACCAAGTTTCGCCCATGTCCCGCTGGCAGTTCTGGATCGACCGGGGCGGCACCTTCACCGATGTGGTGGGCCGGCGGCCCAACCCGGATGGTTCGTTCAGCCTGGTCACGCACAAGCTGCTGTCCGAAAACCCCGAGCAGTACAAGGACGCGGCTGTCGCGGGCATCCGCCACCTGCTGGGTTTGAAGCCCGGCGAGGCGGTGACGCCCGAGCTGGTCGAGTGCGTGAAGATGGGCACCACCGTGGCCACCAACGCGCTGCTGGAACGCAAGGGCGAGCCCACGCTGCTCATCACCACCAAGGGCTTCAAGGATGCGCTGCGCATCGCCTACCAGAACCGCCCGCGTTTGTTTGACCGGCGCATCGTGCTGCCCGAGCTGTTGTACGAGCGCGTGATCGAGGCGCAGGAGCGTGTGGGCGCGCAGGGTGAGGTGATCGAGCCGCTGGATGAAGACCACCTCAAGGAACGCCTGTGGGCCGCCTACGACGCGGGCCTGCGCAGCGCGGCCATCGTGTTCATGCACGGTTATCGCTACACCGCACACGAAGAAGCCGCCGCCCGCATTGCGCGCGCAGCGGGCTTTACACAGGTGAGCGCATCCCACGCCACCAGCCCCATGATGAAGCTGGTGAGCCGGGGCGACACCACGGTGGTGGATGCGTACCTGTCGCCCATCCTGCGCCGCTATGTGGACCAGGTGGCGAGCGAGATGCCAGGCGTGCAACTGTTCTTCATGCAGTCGTCGGGCGGGCTGACTGATGCCCAGGTGTTCCAGGGCAAGGACGCGATCTTGAGCGGCCCCGCAGGCGGCATTGTGGGCATGGCCCGCACCGCCGGTTTGGCAGGCCACGACAAGGTCATCGGCTTCGACATGGGCGGCACCAGCACCGACGTGAGCCACTACGCGGGCGAGTTCGAGCGCGAGTTCGAGACCCAGGTGGCCGGTGTGCGCATGCGCGCCCCCATGATGAGCATCTACACCGTGGCGGCCGGCGGCGGTTCTATCTTGGGTTTTGACGGTGCGCGCTTTCGTGTGGGCCCCGAAAGCGCGGGCGCCAACCCCGGCCCCGCCAGCTACCGCCGGGGCGGCCCGCTGGCCGTGACGGATGCGAACGTGATGGTGGGCAAGATCCAGCCCGCACATTTCCCCAAGGTGTTTGGCCATGCAGCCAACGAGGCGCTCGACCGCGACGTGGTGGGGCAGAAGTTCGCGCAGCTAGCGGTGCAAAGCGGCCGCTCGCAAGAAGACGTGGCCCATGGCTTCATCCAGATCGCCGTGCAGCAGATGGCCAACGCGATCAAGAAGATCAGCGTAGCGCGCGGGTATGACGTGACGCGCTACACGCTGCAATGCTTTGGGGGCGCGGGCGGCCAGCATGCGTGTTTGGTGGCCGATGCTTTAGGCATGACGCGCGTGTTTGTGCACCCGCTGGCGGGCGTGCTCAGTGCTTACGGTATGGGCCTGGCCGACCAGAACGTGATCCGCGAACAGGCTGTAGAAACGAAGCTGGTGCCCGAGGCGCTGGCAGGCATTGAGGCCACGCTGGAGCAACTGGCCACCACCGCGCGCACCGAGCTGGAGCGCCAGCAGTCGGGCAGTGGCACAGCCGTGGTGCACCGCCGTGTGCACGTCCGTTACGAGGGCAGCGACTCGGCGCTCATCGTGCCGTTGGGTTCGATGGCCGAAATCACCGCCGCATTCGAGAACGCCTACCGCCAGCGTTTTGCCTTCCTGATGCAGGGCAAGGGCCTGGTGGTGGAGGCTGTGTCGGTCGAGGCCGTGGTGCCCGGCGACGCACCGGTGGAGCCGCGCCACGCAATGCAGCCCGCGCGCGAGGTGCCGCGCCGCAGCACCGTGCGCATGTACACAGGTGGTGTGGATGGAGTGGCCGCCTGGCACGACGCGGTCCTGGTGGTGCGCGAGGATTTGCGCCCCGGCGACGTGATCCCCGGCCCGGCCATCATTGCCGAGAAGAATGCCACCACCATCGTGGAGCCCGGCTGGGAGGCCGCGCTGACCGACCTGGACCACCTGCTGCTCAACCGCCGCGTGGCGCGCGCCGTGCAGCATGCCGTGGGCACCACGGTGGACCCGGTACTGCTGGAAGTGTTCAACAACCTGTTCATGAACATCGCCGAGCAGATGGGCCTGCAGCTGCAGAACACGGCCTACTCGGTGAACATCAAAGAGCGGCTCGATTTCAGCTGCGCACTGTTCGACACCGAAGGCAACCTCATCGCCAACGCACCGCACATGCCGGTGCACCTGGGCTCGATGGGCGAGAGCATCAAGACGGTGATACGTGACAACGCCGGGCGCATGCAGCCGGGTGATGTGTTCGTGCTCAACGACCCCTACCACGGCGGCACGCACCTGCCCGACATCACAGTGATCACGCCGGTCTACCTGGGGGACAACGCCGAGCCCACGTTCTACGTCGGCAGCCGGGGCCACCACGCCGATGTGGGCGGCACCACGCCGGGCTCCATGCCACCGTTCTCCACGCGCATCGAGGAAGAGGGCGTGCAGATCAACAACGTGAAGCTGGTCGAGCGCGGCGTGCTGCGCGAGGCGGAGATGATTGCGCTGCTGGAAAGCGGCGAGTACCCCAGCCGCAACCCGCAGCAGAACATGGCCGACCTGCGCGCGCAGATCGCCGCCAACGAGAAGGGCCAGCAGGAGCTGCGCCGCATGGTGGGCGAGTTCGGGCTCGACGTCGTGCTGGCGTACATGAACCACGTGCAGGACAACGCCGAGGAATCGGTGCGCCGCGTGATCACGCGCCTGAAGGACGGTGCGTTCACGCTGCCACTGGACAACGGCGCGCAGATCAGCGTGGCTGTGAAGGTGGATGCCAAGAGCCGCAGCGCCACCATCGACTTCACCGGCACCAGCGCGCAGCAGACGAACAACTTCAACGCGCCCACGGCGGTGTGCATGGCGGCGGTGCTGTATGTGTTCCGCACGCTGGTGGACGACGACATTCCGCTCAACGCCGGGTGCCTCAAGCCGCTCAACGTCATCATCCCGCCGGGCAGCATGCTCAACCCCAACCCCCCAGCCTCGGTGGTGGCGGGCAATGTGGAGACTTCCACCTGCATCACCAATGCGCTGTACGGCGCACTGGGCCTGATGGCGGCGGGGCAGTGCACCATGAACAACTTCACCTTTGGCAGCACGCGCTACCAGTACTACGAGACGATCTCGGGGGGCAGCGGCGCGGGCGGCGTGTGGGATGCCAACGGGCAGCTCACCGGTGGCTTTGCAGGCACCAGCGTCGTGCAATGCCACATGACCAACTCGCGCCTCACGGACCCCGAGGTGCTGGAGTTCCGCTTCCCCGTGCGGCTGGAGGGCTACGAGATCCGCAAGGGCTCGGGCGGCGCCGGGCAGTGGAAGGGCGGTGACGGTGGCATCCGCCGTGTGCGCTTTCTGGAGCCGATGACGGCCAGCATCCTGTCGAACGGCCGCCACCATGGCGCGTTTGGCATGGCGGGCGGCCAGCCGGGGGCCGTGGGCATCAACAAGGTGGTGCGCAGCGATGGCCGTGTGGAGCTGCTGGACCACATCGGCCAAGCCGAAATGCTGCCGGGCGATGTGTTTGAAATCCACACGCCGGGCGGCGGTGGATTCGGGTCTTCAGGTCAAAAATAGGGGTGAAAATAGCCGCTAGCGCTTATCCATAAAGCGCTGGCAGCTATTAAATCAGGAGTCTTCGGTTTCGGATGGCGCCTTGGGCTGGCTCAGGCTCGGCGGCACATTCAGCCCCATCTGCCGCGCGCGGAACAGCGCCGCGCGCATCAAGAAGATCGACATGATCGGCACCGTGATCGCCACGAACACGGCGATCAACAGCGCATGCAGCGCCAGGCTGCGGTCGGCCACCGAGAAGTACAGCACCGTGCCGTGCATGATCAGCCAGCAGCCCAGCGTGGCGATGATGGCGGGCGCGTGCACACGCTCGAAGAACGTGGGCAGGCGCAGCAGGCCGGTAGAGCCCAGCAGCGCCAGCCCCGCGCCCGACAGCACCAGCACGGCCACGATGATTTCGAGCCAGAGCGGCAGCACGGCGGTAACGGTGGTAGTGGCTTCGGTCATTCGATCACCTCGCCACGCAGCAAAAACTTGGCCATGGCCATCGAGCCGACAAAACTGAACAGCGCCAACAGCAGAGCGGCCTCGAAGTAGTTCTTGCTGCCGTACAGCAGGCCCAGCACCAGCATCACCAGCATGCCGCTCAGGTACATGCAATCGAGCGCCAGCACCCGGTCTTGTGCGGAAGGGCCTTTGAGCAGGCGGATCAGCGCGCAGCCCATGGCCAGGGCCAGCATGAACAGGGCGATGGGCAAGGCCCAGTCGAGGACAGGGGTCATTCAAAGATCTCCATCAAAGGGGCTTCGTAGCGCTGCTTCACATCTGCAATGACCGTGGCGGGGTCGTCCAGCTCCAGCACATGCAGCAGCAGCACGCTGCGGTCCAGCGACAGCTCGGCCCAGGCCGTGCCGGGGGTGATGCAGACGATCATCGCCAGCACGGCCAGCGCGTTGGGGTCGCGCACTTCCAGCGGAATGTGCACAAAGCCCGAGGGGTGCCGCCGGCGGCCCGGCGCCAGCAGCAGTCGTGCCACGGCCAGGTTGGAACGTGTGGTGTCGGCCATCACCGTGAGCGCCAGGCGCAGCACGGCGCCGGGTTTGCGGATGCGCACGGGCAGCGGGCGCAGCCCGGCCGTGAGCAGCGGGATGGCCAGCGCCAGTGCTGTGCCCAGCACGATGTGGCCCGCGCTCAGGCTGCGGTTGAGCAGCAGCCACAGTACCAGCAGCGCCAGCGAGAGTACGGGGGCGGGCACCAGGCGTTTGAACGGCCGCTGCACGGGGGTGTTGCGGGGCTTCATGGGGGCGTGGTTCCTTGGGGGGCAGGCGCGTCCGCGTGGGGCGGGTTGGGCACCGGGGTGGTGGTCATCACGGCGCGCACGTAGGTGGACGGCGCATGCAGCGCGTCGGCCGTGGCCTGGGTGTAGCGCATCACGGCGCCCGCCTGCCACACCAGGGCCGCGCTGGCCACCAGCAGCAGTGCGATGGGCAGGCCTTCCAGCACGAGCAGCTTGGGGGATGTGCGGTCGTGCGCCGCCCAGAAGTGGCGGATGCCCGCACGCGTGAGCGCCAGCAGCGCGAGCAGGCCCGACCCCACGAGCAGGGCCACCAGCATCCAGCCCGCAGCGCCCAGGTGGAACCCGGCAGAGGCCCCGAGCCCGAGGGGATTGAGCAATGCGTGGACCATGGCGACCTTGCCCACAAAGCCGGGCAGGGGTGGCAGGCCCGCGATGACCAGCGTGCAGGCCATGAAGGCCAGCCCCAGGAACGCGGCAGCCGCCGGGATCACCTCGCCGATGAGCGCCTCCTCCTGGTCATCGAGGTTCATGCCTTCGGTGGGCACCAGATCGGCCGACAGGAACGGCGCATCGTCCGTCTGCTCGTAGGGGGCGAGGTTCGAGCCATCGTTGCGCCAGCGGTCGATCAGGTCGGCCAGCAGAAAGAGCGCGCTCACGGCCAGCGTGGAGCTGAGCAGGTAGTACAGCAGCCCGGCCGTGAGCAGGGTCTGCCCAAAGCCGGTGGCCGCCAGCAGCGTGCCCGACGATAGGATGGCCGCGAAGCCCGCCAGATGCCCCAGGCGCTGCGAGCCCAGCATGCCGATGGCACCGAAGGCCATCGTGAGCATGCCGCCGCCAATCAGCCACTGGCTGCCAAACTGGGCCGAGTCTCCGGCCTCGGGGCCAAACAACAGCGTCCACAGCCGCAGCACGCTGTACACCCCCACCTTCGTCATCAGCGCAAACAGTGCGCCCACCGGCGCGGTGGCCGCGCTGTAGGCAGGCACCAGCCAGAAGTTGAGAGGCCACACGGCGGCCTTGATGAGGAAGGCCACGGCCAGCACGGCCGCTGCCGCGTGCAGCAGGCCTCGGTCTGCGGGCGCAACACCGGCGACGCTCTGGGCCAGGTCGGCCATGTTGAGGGTGCCGGTGATGCCATAGAGCATCGACACACCGATCAGGAACAGCGACGAGGCCGCGAGGTTGATGGCGATGTAGTGCAGCCCCGCCGATACACGCGGGCGGCCCGAGCCGTGCAGCAGCAGGCCGTAGGACGCGGCCAGCATGATCTCGAAGAACACGAACAGGTTGAACAGGTCAGCCGTGAGGAACGCGCCCGCCAGCCCCATGAGCTGGAACTGAAACAGTGGGTGGAAGTGCACGCCCGCCCGGTGCCAGCGTGCGGCCGAGAACAGCACGCTGGCCAGTGCCACGGTGCTGGCCAGCACCAGCATCATCGCGGAGAGCCGGTCGATGGCCAGCACAATGCCAAACGGCGCGGGCCAGTTGCCGGGCAGGTACACGCCCAGGCTGCCTGGAAGGCCCGGGTCCTTGGCCTGCACCAGCAGCATTACTGCGATCACCAGGCCCAGAAAGGTGGAGACGATATTGAGCGTGACCTTGGTGCGCTGGCGCTCTTCGCGCAGCATCAGCATCAGCCCGGCCGTGAGCATGGGCAGCGCGATGGGCGCCAGGATCAGGTGCGGCATCAACCGCTCCAGAAGAAGTTGCATGGATGTCATGTGGTTCGTCCAAGGCGCTGCGCACAAAATTGGCGCGCCCCGAGCGAGGGCAGCCAAGCAAGGGCCGCCCCGCAGCGAGAGTGGGAAGCGCCCCAGAAGTCCATGGCGCAGCGCATGAAACTGGCGCGCCCCAGGCCAGGGCAGCCAAGCAAGGGCCGCCCCGCAGCGAGGGCTGCGTCCCCCTGCCCGCAGTGCGCAGCACTGCGAGAGCGGGGGGAAGGCGCGCAGCGCCTTAGGGGGGGGTTCTTCATCACGGCATTTCCTGCGCATCCTTGGCGCGGGTGCCGTCCACATGGTCGGTGCCCGCCATGCCGCGCGATGCCAGCAGCACCACGAGGAAGAGGGCGGTCATCGCAAAGCCGATCACGATGGCCGTGAGCGTGAGGGCCTGGGGCATGGGGTCGGCGTAGTGGGCCAGGTCCTGCGGCAGGCCCGGCTGCAGCACAGGTTCCTTGTCGATGGCCAGGCCCAGGCGGCCCATGCTGAAGATGAACAGGTTGACGGCATACGACAGCAGCGACAGGCCCATGATGACCTGGAAGGTGCGTGGCCGCAGCAGCAGCCACACGCCCGAGCCGGTGAGCACGCCGATGGCCAGGGCCAGAATCAGTTCCATGGGCTTTCTCCCTGTGTGGTGGCAGCGTCTGCGGTGGCCTGCGCTTCATCCGAGGCGCGCGCATGGTTGTAGCGATGGCTGCGCACCGACTGGTGGGCGATGCCGGTGAGGATGAGCATGGTCGAGCCCACCACCAGCGTGAACACGCCGATGTCGAAGAACAGTGCGCTGGCCACATGGACCTCGCCCACCACCGGCAGGTGCCAATGGGCCGTGTGGCTGGTCAGGAACGGGTAGCCCCAGGCCAGTGCGCCCAGCCCGGTGGCCAGCGCGGCCAGCAGGCCCACGCCGATCCAGCGGCGCGGGTACAGGGGCAGATGCGCCTCGACCCATGACGTGCCCGAGACGATGTACTGCAGCAGCAGCGCCACCGAGAACACCAGCCCGGCCACAAAGCCGCCGCCGGGCTCGTTGTGGCCGCGCATGAACAGGTACATGGACACCAGCGTGGCAAACGGCAGCATCAGCCGCACCAGCACGGCAGGCACCATGAGGTAGCCCACGGCGGTGTCGGCGGTCTGGCGCGGATTGGACAGATCGGTGTCCACGTCGGCGGGCAGGGCGCGTTGCTGGGGCGGCAGGTCCATCACCTCGCGCGCGGGCCGAAAGCGCCGCAGCAGCGCATACACCGTGAGCGCCACGATGCCCAGCACCACGATCTCGCCAAAGGTGTCGAAGCCCCGGAAGTCCACCAGCATCACGTTGACCACGTTGGTGCCGCCGCCTTCGCTGAGCGCGCGCTCGAGGAAGAAGGTCGAGGTGCTGTCGGGGAAAGGCCGGCTCATCATGGCAAACGACAGCAGGGCCATGCCCGCGCCCGTGGTCAGTGCCAGCGCCATGTCGCGGTAGCGGCGCAATTGGGTGCGGCGCTCTTCGGCCAGCGTGGGCTTGCGCAGGGCTTCGTCGCGGCGCGGCAGCCAGCGCAGGCCCAGCAGGATGAGGATGGTGGTGACCACCTCCACCACGATCTGCGTGAGCGCCAGGTCGGGGGCCGAGAACCAGAGGAAGGTCAGGCACACGCACAGCCCCGCACCGCCCAACAGGGTGAGCGCCGCCAGCCGGTGGTACTTGGCCTGCCAGGCCGCCGCCATGGCGCACAGCCCGCCCAGCAGCCACAGCAGCGCGAAGGCCGGAGACAGCGGCAGCTGCGCCCGGTCGCCAATAGGCAGGCCCCGTGCCCACAGGGGCAGCACGCAGGCCACAAGCGCAGCACTGACCAGCCACAGCATCTGCCATTGCAGGCGCCCGGTGCCCAGCATCCGGCGGCCATGGCGGCCCCACTGGGTGACGGCTGCCAGGGTGCCTTCGAACAGCCGCTGGCCGCTGATGTGGTGCATGACCGGTGGCGCATCCAGCACGCCTTTTTCGCGCTGCCAGCGCAGCAGGGCATACAGCGCGATGCCCCCGCCCAGGGCCACCAGGCTCATCACGAACGGTGTGTTGAACCCGTGCCAGACCGCCAGGCTGTAGGTGGGCAGCTCGCCCCCCACCACCGGCCGCGCGGCTGCGGCCAGGTAGGCGCCTACGGACCAGGCAGGCAGCGTGCCCACCACGAGGCAGGCCAGCACCAGCAGCTCGACCGGCACCCGCATCCAGTGCGGCGGCTCGTGGGGCGGGCGCGGCAGGTCGGTGGCGGGCGGGCCCCAGAACACATCGACCGTGAAGCGCAGCGAATACGCCACGCTGAACATGCCCGCCACGGTGGCGGCCACGGGCAGCAGCCATTCCAGCATCGGCGTGGTGTTCACGTACACCGTTTCGGCAAAGAACATTTCCTTGGACAGGAAGCCGTTGAGCAGCGGCACGCCTGCCATCGCAGCACTGGCCACCATGGCCAGGGTGGCTGTGATGGGCATCATCTTGCGCAGCCCGGAGAGCCTCCGTATGTCCCGCGTGCCACTTTCATGGTCCACGATGCCCACGGCCATGAACAGCGAGGCTTTGAAGGTGGCGTGGTTCATGATGTGGAACACGGCGGCCACGGCGGCCAGCGGGCTGTTCAGGCCCAGCAGCAAGGTGATGAGGCCCAGGTGCGAAATGGTGGAATACGCCAGCAGACCTTTGAGGTCGTTCTGGAACATCGCCGCATAGCCACCCACCAGCAAGGTGCACAGGCCCGCGCCACCCACCAGCCAGAACCACTCCTCGGTGCCCGCCAGCGCAGGCCACAGGCGCGCCATCAGAAACACGCCCGCCTTGACCATGGTGGCCGAGTGCAGGTACGCCGAAACGGGCGTGGGTGCGGCCATGGCATGGGGCAGCCAGAAGTGAAAAGGGAACTGCGCGCTTTTGGTCAGCGCGCCCAGCAGGATCAGCACCAGCGCGGTCAGGTACAGCGGGTGCGCCTTGATCAGCGTGCCTGCGGCCAGCACGTGATCGAGGTCGTAGCTGCCGACGATGTGGCCCAGCACCAGCATGCCAGCCAGCATGCACAGGCCGCCCGTGCCTGTCACCGTCAGCGCCATGCGCGCGCCGCGCCGGGCATCCTTGCGGTGGTGCCAGTAGCCGATCAGCAAGAAGGAAAACAGGCTGGTCAGTTCCCAGAAGAACGCAATCTGGAGGATGTTGCCCGACAGCACCACGCCCACCATGGCCCCCATGAACGCCAGAAAGAACGCAAAAAAGCGCGGCACCGGGTCGGCCGCCGACATGTAATAGCGCGCATACAGCACCACCAGGCTGCCCACGCCCAGCACCAGCATGCTGAACATCCATGCAAAGCCATCCATGCGGATGACGAGGTTCAGGCCCAGGGCGGGGAGCCACGCCAACTCCTGTCGCAGCACGCCGCCATCGGCAATCTCGGGAAAGTAGAGCGCCACCTGCACGGTGCAGAACAAGGCGATCAGGCCTGCCAGCGTGGACTCGGTGTTGCGGGCATTGGCGGGCAGTACCGCTGCCAGCAGGCTGCCGATGAAGGGGAGGAGGATGAGGGTGATCAGGGGCATGCGCGAACAATTTTAGGGGCACCCCCCAAAGTCCCTGCCCAGGCCTTGCCGTTGCGCAACCCATGGCCCAAAAAAACAAGCCCGCCGAGGCGGGCTTGTAGCTTGCGGTGCGTGCTTAGTTTTTGCTAGCGCTGGCGGCGGAAGTGGACTCTGGCGGCGGGGTCACCGGGGCCGCCACATCTTTTCCTGGGCCCTCTTGGGCCTTGCGGTCAGCGCCCTGTGCCGGGGCCTGTTTCTTGTGGCCGCGCTGGTTCTTCGCTTCGGCCTTGGCGGCCGCCGCTGCGCTGTACTTTTTACCACCCACGGTGAGGCCTTCCTTGGAGAAGTTCACCGCGCTTTTGTGGCCCACACCACCCACGCGGCCGACGAAGTCGTTCCAGTCCTTGAAAGGTGCACTTCTGCGTTCTTCCAGGATGCGGCCCGACAGGCCTGGCCCGATGCCCTTGATGCCGTCGAGCTCCGCCTCGGTGGCCGTGTTCACGTCCACGGCGGCGAAAGATGCCACGGCAAACAGCATGGCGACGAGGGTGAGCAGTTTTTTCAGCATGGTGATTGATTTACCGGTGTTCGTGGCGAGGTGCGACCGAAGGATTTCAGACATGACTTACGCAAACCAGGCCTCAGGCACGCGGATTGCCCCAGGGCAAGGCGGCTCTGTTGCATCCCGGTTTGCGCAAGTCTTATCAGAGTTCTTCGACACGGCGGGCGGGGTAGCTGTCCCAGGTCTGGCAGCCGGGGCACTGCCAGAAATGCTGGCGTGCCTCGAAGCCGCAGGCCGCACAGCGGTAGCGTGTGAGCGGCTTGACGGCATGTTCCAGCGCACGCTGGACCTGGGGATGAAATTCTTCGTGCTCCAGCTTCTCGGTGGCCAACCATTTGGCGGCGGCGACCAGCGAGCGTTCCTTGTCCAGGTGCTGCACGTAGCGCTGCCGGGCGGACCCACGGGTGGCCTCGTTGGCGGTCTCCATGGCCACGATGCTCTCCAGCACATCCAGCGAAGGGGCTTGCGCATAGTGGGCCTGCAGCAATGCCTGCACTTCAGGCGTGCGCCCCGTGGCGGTGGCCGCCTCGACCATCAACGGAGCGGCCAGAGGCAGGGCGGCCGGATTGCGCTCGCCCAGCGTTTTCAGGGTGGCCAACACGGCGGCGGGCTGGCCCATGAGGCGCTGCAGCCGCGCCAGCTCGATGCGTGCACGGGCGGCTTCGGGGGCGGCGGCCACGGCCTGCTCCAGCAGGGCCTGGGCGCCGGGAAGGTCGCCCTGTGCACTCAGAGCCAGGGCCTGCTCGCACAGGTAGTGGGCCTGGCGGGTGCTGAAGTCGCCCTGATCGGCGTCGTGCATCTTGCGGGCGATGGTGGCGGCATGGGGCCAATCGCGTGAACGCTCATAAATGGCCAGCAGCGCCAGGCGGGCCTGGGCCTCGAAGGGGGTGCCTTCCAGGCGGTGCAAGGCTTCTTCCGCCCGGTCGAGCAGGCCGGCCTTGAGGAAGTCGAGCGCCAGTGCGTGCTGGGCACGTTCGCGGTCGGTGCGGCTCAGGTCGCCGCGCGAGAGCAGGTGCTCGTGCACGCGCACGGCACGGTCGTATTCGCCCCGGCGGCGGAACAGGTTGCCCAGTGCAAAGTGCAGTTCGGAGGTGTCAGGGTCGTTTTGCACGGCCTCGATGAAGGCGTCGATCGCCTGGTCTTGTTGCTCGTTGAGCAGGAAGTTCAGGCCTTTGAAGTACGCCTTGGGTGCGCGGCGGTTTTCGGCGCGCAGCTGGCGCAGGTCAAAACGCGAAGCCAGCCAGCCCAGCACAAAGGCCACGGGCAGACCCAGCAGGATCCAGGTCAGGTCAAATTCCATGGGCGGAAGGCAGGTCTGGCGGTGGTGGCGGTGCAGGGGGGGTTGTCGTGGCTGCGGCGGGGGAGGCAACGGGCGTGGGCACGGCCACTGCTGCATGGGCGCGGCGCGCTGCGGCGCGGTGCCTCCACCAGCGCGGCACCATGCCCAGCACACCCACGGCGAGCCCGGCCGAGAAGGCCGTCAGCACCACCAGCACCAACGGCGCGCGCCATTGCGTGCCAAAGAAGAAGTGCACGGTGGCGTCCTGCTGGTTGTTCAGCGCGAAGGCAAAAAGTGTAAAAAAAATGGCTGCCTTGAGCAGCCACAGGAGGTATTTCATCGGTCTCCCCAGTGGTGGGGCGATTCTAAGAGCTTGGGCCTGGGGGGCTGCACGGCCCTTGCAGGATAAGAATTCAGATCAAATGTGCCTCTGGCGCTTATCCATAAAGCGCTGGAAGCTATCATTTTTGAATGGACGTGCTGCCGGCTGCCCCGGAGTTTTCTTCCATTTCGGCAGTGCGCTTGTCCACGGCCTCGCGCAGGGCCTTGCCGGGCTTGAAATGGGGCACACGTTTTTCGGGAATGGCCACGGCCTCGCCGCTGCGCGGATTGCGGCCCATGCGGGGGGGGCGGTGGTTCACCGAGAAGCTGCCAAAACCCCGGATCTCGATGCGGTGCCCGCGCACGAGGGCTTCGCCCACGGCGTCCAGGATGGTCTTGACGGCGTATTCGGCATCGCGGTGTGTCAGCTGGCCAAAACGTGCGGCCAGTTCTTCAACGAGGTCTGAGCGGGTCATGGAGTCTTGGGGCATAGGCGGACTGCGGTTGGCAGGTCTTTGCTGAAAAAAGAGCGGGCGCCGAGGCGCCCGCTGTCTGACCGTTTAACGGGTCAGCGCTTTACTTTTCCGAGTTGTCCAGCTTGGCGCGCAGCAGGGCGCCCAGGCTGGTCGTGCCGGCGCTTTCGCGGCTGGACTGTTGGCTCAGGTTGGCCATGGCGCCTTGTTCGTCAGCCATGTCCTTTTGCTTGATCGACAGCTGGATGTTGCGGGTCTTGCGATCCACATTGACCACCACAGCGGTGACTTCGTCGCCTTCCTTGAGCACGTTGCGGGCATCTTCCACGCGGTCGCGGGAGATTTCCGAAGCGCGCAGGTAGCCCACGATGTCTTCGCCGAGGTCGATTTCAGCGCCACGGGCGTCCACGGTCTTGACCTTGCCGGTCACCGTCTGGCCCTTGTCGTTCACGGTCACGAAGGTCGTGAATGGGTCGCCGTCGAGCTGCTTGATGCCCAGCGAGATGCGTTCACGGTCCACGTCCACGGCCAGCACGATGGCTTCCACTTCCTGGCCCTTCTTGTAGTTACGAACCGCGGCTTCGCCGGCTTCGTTCCACGACAGGTCGGACAAGTGCACCAGGCCGTCGATGCCGGCAGCCAGGCCCACGAACACGCCAAAGTCGGTGATCGACTTGATAGGACCCTTGACGCGGTCGCCGCGCTTCGTGTCCTGTGCGAATTCTTGCCATGGGTTGGCCTTGCACTGCTTCATGCCCAGGCTGATGCGGCGCTTGTCTTCGTCGATTTCCAGAACCATGACTTCGACTTCGTCGCCCAGCGAAACCAGCTTGGCGGGAGCGATGTTCTTGTTGGTCCAGTCCATTTCGGAGACGTGCACCAGGCCTTCGATGCCGGGTTCGAGTTCCACGAATGCGCCGTAGTCGGCGATGTTCGTGATCTTGCCGAACAGGCGGGTCGATTGTGGGTAGCGGCGGTTCACGCCCATCCATGGGTCGTCGCCCATTTGCTTCAGACCCAGCGAGACACGGTTCTTTTCGGTGTCGAACTTCAGGATCTTGGCCGTGATTTCCTGACCAGCCGTCACCACTTCGGAAGGGTGACGCACGCGGCGCCATGCCATGTCGGTGATGTGCAGCAGGCCGTCGATGCCGCCCAGGTCCACGAACGCACCGTATTCGGTGATGTTCTTGACCACGCCTTGAACGATGGAGCCTTCCTTCAGGGTTTCCATCAGCTTGGCGCGCTCTTCGCCCATGGAGGCTTCCACCACAGCGCGGCGGCTCAGCACCACGTTGTTGCGCTTGCGGTCCAGCTTGATGACCTTGAATTCCATGGTCTTGTTTTCGTACGGCGTCAGATCCTTGATCGGACGCGTATCGATCAGCGAGCCGGGCAGGAATGCGCGGATGCCGTTGACCAGGACGGTCAGGCCGCCCTTGACCTTGCCGCTGGTCGTGCCAGTGACGAATTCGCCGGATTCGAGGGCCTTTTCCAGGCTCATCCACGAAGCCAGACGCTTGGCCGTGTCGCGCGACAGGATGGTGTCGCCGTAGCCGTTTTCGATGGAACCAATGGCCACCGACACGAAGTCACCCACTTGGACTTCGACTTCACCCTTGTCGTTCTTGAACTCTTCCAGCGGCACGTAGGCTTCGGACTTGAGTCCAGCGTTCACGACCACGAAGTTGTGCTCGACGCGCACGACTTCAGCGGTGATGACTTCGCCTGGGCGCATTTCCGTGCGCGTCAAAGATTCTTCAAAAAGGGCGGCAAAAGATTCGGACATGTGTTTCCTTGCCACAAACAGGATTCCGGGAGCACTATTGCTACCGTTTTTATAGCTGCTTGCGGTGGTTTTTTGCGGTAGAACCGCGGGTTAGGTTATCGATCCACACAACCTGTGCGCTGGCGCGCGAGAGGGGTTGCGTGGGCCTGTTGCAGGGCCTTTCAGCCTTGCTTGCGGAGCCCCGTTTTTGACGAAAGGCCCCACACGTTTCAACCTTGCGCAGACCCTGCGAAAGGTTGGCGCTCCTGCCACCAGGCCAGCACCTGCTCGACGGCTTCATCAATCGTCAAGGTGGAGTTGTCCAGGACCAGAGCGTCCTGCGCGGGCTTGAGAGGAGCGACGCTGCGGGTACTGTCCCGGGCGTCGCGCGCTTCCAGATCTGCGCGAAGGTCTTCGATACTAGCCGAAAAACCCTTTGAAATCAACTGTTTATAACGCCGCTCGGCGCGACACGCCGCGCTGGCCGTCAAATACACCTTGAGAGGGGCCTCTGGAAAGATCACCGTGCCCATGTCGCGGCCGTCGGCCACCAGCCCGGGCAAGCGCCGGAAGCTGTGTTGCAGGTCTACCAGGGCCTCGCGCACAGCGGGCAGGGCGGAGACGCGGGACGCGTTCATGCCGGCCTCCTCGGTACGAATGGCTTCCGTCACATCGTCGCTGCCCAGCCACACCCGGCCGTTTTCGAAGCGCACGGGCAGCGTCTGGGCCATGGCCGCAATGCGGGCTTCGTGGGCCGCATCGATGGCCAGGCCGGCGCGCAGGGCGGCCAACGCGGTGATACGGTACATCGCGCCCGAATCCAAAAACCGGTAGCCCAGGCGCTGTGCGACAGCGGCTGCCACGGTGCCCTTGCCTGAGGCCGTGGGGCCGTCAATGCAGATCACTGGGATGTGGTCCGTGGCAGCTTTTGCCACCGAGAACAGGGCTTCAAAGTAGTCAGGGAAGGTCTTGGCCACGCATTTGGGATCTTCGATGCGCACGGGCAGGCCTGCCGGGTTGAAGGCTGCCAGCGAGAAACACATGGCCACGCGGTGGTCGTCGTAGGTGTGGATGCTGGCGGGTTTCCAGTCGGCCCTTTGCGCGGGCGGGGTCACGCGGATGAAATCCGCGCCCTCTTCGACCTTGGCGCCGAGCTTGCGCAGCTCGTTGGCCATGGCGGCGATGCGGTCGGTCTCCTTCACACGCCAGCTGGCGATGTTGCGCAGGGTGGTGGTTCCCTCGGCATACAGCGCCATCACGGCCAGGGTCATGGCGGCATCGGGGATGTGGTTGCAGTCCAGGTCGATGGCCTTGAGCGGCCAGCCCTGGCCAGGCTCGCCCCGCTGGATGTGCAGCCAGTTGGGGCCGCCGGTGATCACGGCGCCCATGGCACGGGCCGCTTCGACAAAGCGGATGTCACCCTGGATCGACTCCAGGCCCACGCCCTGAATTTTGATGCCTTTTTGGCCGCTAGCGCTTGATGTGATTGCGCCAAGCGCTATGAAATAGCTAGCGGACGAGGCGTCGGCCTCGACATGGATGGCGCCTGGCGACTGGTAGCGGCTGCCCGCTGCAATCGTGAACCGCTGCCAGTTCTGGTGCTCGACCACGATGCCAAAGCGTGCGAGCAACTGGAGCGTGATCGCGATGTAGGGCTTGGAAATCAGCTCTCCCACCACATCGATCACGATGTTCTGGGAGCCAGCCGCCAGGGGCAGTGCCATGAGCAGGGCGGTGAGGAACTGGCTTGACACATCGCCGCGCACGCGGATGGGGGTGGCGAGCGCCAAGGCGGGCACACCGTCGGCGTGGGCGATGCGCAGCGGCGGGTAGCCGTCGTTGCCCAGGTAGTCGATCTGGCAGCCGAGCTGGCGCAGCGCGTCCACCAGGTCGCCGATAGGGCGTTCGTGCATGCGCGGGACGCCAGACAGCTCGAATTCGCCCCCCAGCAAGGCCAGCGCGGCCGTGAGGGGGCGCATGGCGGTGCCGGCGTTGCCCATGAAGAGCTGGGCTGGCGATTGGGGTGCGCGGCCGCCCAGGCCTGTGATGTGCACGGTGCTGCCCGCTTCATCCACCGTGCAGCCGATCTGGCGCAGCGCATCAAGCATCACGCGGGTGTCGTCGGACGCCAGCAGGTCGTGCACGGTGGTGGTGCCGTTGCTCAGCGCGGCCAGCAGCAGCACACGGTTGGAGATGCTCTTGGAGCCGGGCAGGTGGACTTCGCCTCCGGCAGCGTCAAGCGCAGGAAGGTCGAGGAAGGCGGTGCTGAACATGGGGGCTAGGGAGCAGGTGGTGCGCGCTGGCGCAGCAGTGGGTGGGCGGGTCAGCGCTGTTTGGAGGTTCTTTGGGCCCCCATGCGCCAGTGGGCACGGGTCTCGCTGGCCAGGGTCAGCATGTCTTCCAGCGCCTGGGCATCGCCCTTTTGCATGGCCTGCTCCAGGGTGTGCAGCGCCTGCTGGAACAGCTTGGACTGGGCGATCAGCTCTTCGCGGTTGGACAGCAGGATATCGCGCCACACCTTGGGGTCACTGGCGGCGATGCGCGTGAAGTCGCGGAAACCCGGGCCCGCCAGCGACAGGAAGTCGTCACCGTGTGCCTGGCCCGTGATGCTGTTCATCATGGCGAACGCCAGCACATGGGGCAGGTGGCTGACGGCCGCGAAAGCTGCATCGTGCGACTCGGGCGACATGCTGGAGACGCGGCTGCCCAGCGCTGTCCAGATCTCCTGGGCTTTCTGCAGCTGTGCGGTGAAGGTGCGCTCGGTGGGGGTCAGGATGACCTGGCGCCCGCTGTAGAGATCGGCCTCGGCATGTTCCACGCCCGAAACTTCGCGTCCTGTGATGGGGTGTGCGGGCACAAAGGAGCCCACCTGGTCGCGCAAGGCGCGGCGCGCGGCCTGCACCACGTCGGCCTTGGTGGAGCCCACGTCCATGATCAGCATCTGGGGGGTGACCAGGTGCTTGATGGCCTTGAGCGTGGCTTCGGTGGCGGCCACGGGCACGGCCACCAGCACGATGTCTGCACCGGCCACGGCCAGCAAGGCGGAGGGGGCCTCGACATCGATCACACCCATTTGGCGGGCGCGGTCGGTGGTGGAAGGCGACTTGCTGTAGCCCACCACACGCTTGACGAGGCCGGCCTTCTTCATGGCCAGCGCAAACGAGCCGCCCATGAGCCCGCAGCCGATCAATCCCAATTGTTCAAACATGGCGGCGGCTCCTTACGAGGACACGGGGTAGGTTCCCAGGACCTTGTAGAACGCGCACAGGCTGCGCAGTTCTTCCAGGGCCCGTGCCACGTGGGGCTGGGCGGGGTGGCCGTCGAGGTCGATGTAGAAGTAATACTCCCACTGGCCCGTGCGTGCGGGGCGCGATTCAAAACGCGTCATCGACACGCCATGTGTTTTGAGCGGCACGAGCAGGTCATGCACGGCGCCGGGCTGGTTGGGCACCGAGACGACCAGGCTGGTGCAGTCCTTGCCCGAGGGCGGTGGCGTCTGCAGCGTGTGGGGCAGGCAGATGATGGCAAAACGCGTGCGGTTGTACGCGTCGTCCTGGATGGCGTGGGCGACGATATGCAGGCCAAATTGTGTGGCAGCACGTTCGCTCGACAGCCCGGCCCAGGCCGGGTTGGTGGTGGCCAGCCGGGCACCTTCGGCGTTGCTCGATACGGGGCGGCGCTCGGCATGCGGCAGGTGCTTGGTCAACCACGCCTGGCATTGGGCCAGCGCTTGCGGGTGGGCCAGCACCACCTCGATGCCGTCCAGCGAGTTGCTGGTGCGCAGCAGGTTGTGGCGCACCAGCAGGCTGACTTCACCCACCACATGGGTGGGGGTGTGCAGGAACAGGTCGAGCGAGCGGGTCACCACGCCTTCGGTGGAATTCTCTACCCCCACCACGCCGTACTGGGCGCTGCCAGCCGCGGTGGCGTGGAACACCTCGTCGAAGTTGGCGCAGTACATCAGGTCGGCCGCGCCGCCAAAGAATTCGATGGCGGCCTGCTCGCAGAAAGTGCCTTCGGGGCCGAGCACGGCCACGCGCTGGGGCGATTCAAGCGCCAGGCAGGCGGACATGATTTCGCGCCAGATGGCGGCCACGTGGGGCCCCTTGAGCGGGCCAGGGTTGGCCGTCTGGATCTTCTCGATCACCTGCGCCACGCGGTCAGGGCGAAAGAATGGCGTGCCTTCGCGCTTTTTCACTTCGCCTACCTGCTCTGCCACCAGCGCCCGCTGGTTCAGCAGCGTCAGTAGTTGCTGGTCGATGGAGTCGATCTGCACGCGCAGGCTGGCGAGGTCGGGTGAGGCTTGCGGAGTGTTCATGAATGGGGAAATGTCTTCTTGCTGCGGGGCTGTTTTTTGGCCGGTGTGTCGCCAGCGTTCACGCCTTCTCAGGCGTGTTTTTGCTCAAATTCTCGCATGTAGTCCACCAGTGTCTGCACACCCGCCAGCGGCATGGCGTTGTAGATGCTGGCACGCATGCCACCCACGGACTTGTGGCCCTTGAGTTGCAACAGGCCGCGTTCCTTGGCGCCGGCCAGGAAGGCGTCATTGCGGCTTTCGTCGCGCAGGAAGAAGGGGACGTTCATGCGCGAGCGGCAGTTGGCCGCCACCTTGTTCACATACAGCTGCGAGCTGTCGATGGCGCCGTAGAGAAGCTCGGCCTTGGCCACGTTGCGCTGCTCCATGGCTTCGACGCCGCTCAACGCCCCTTCGGTCTGGCGCTTGAGCCACTGGAAGGTCAGGCCCGCAACGTAGATGCCCCAAGTGGGGGGGGTGTTGTACATCGACTGGTTCTCTGCCACCACGCGGTAGTCAAACGCGCTGGGGCAGGCGGGCAGGGCATGGCCCAGCAGGTCTTCGCGCACGATCACCAGCGTAAGGCCGGCAGGCCCCAGGTTCTTCTGCGCACCGCCAAAGGCCAGCCCGACACGCGACCAGTCCACCGGCCGCGATGCGACATGGGACGAAAAATCAATGACCAGGGGGGCATCGGTGCCCAGCGCCTTCAGGTCGGGCAGCTGGTGGAACTCGGTGCCATTGATGGTCTCGTTGCTGCAGAGGTGCAGGTAGCTAGCGCCCCGGCTGACCGTCCAGGAGGCCGGGTCGGGCAGGGTGGTGAAGCCGGTGTCTTCTGCGGAGGCCACGATGTTCACTTCGGACGCGTATTTGCGAGCTTCCTTCTGCGACTTCTGGCTCCAGCTGCCGGTCACCACAAAATCGACCACGCCAGCGCGCGAGAGATTGAGCGGGACGATGGCGTTCTCGGCCAGGCCACCGCCTTGCATGAACAGGATCTTGAAATGCGAGGGCACGGCCAGAAGTGCACGCAGATCAGCTTCTGCCTGTTCGTAGATGGACAGGAACTCCTTGCCCCGGTGGCTCATTTCCATCACGCCCATGCCGCTGCCATGCCAATCCAGCATCTCGGCAGCTGCCTGCTCCAGGACTTCGGTGGGTATGGCGGCCGGGCCGGCCGAGAAGTTGTACGGGCGTGTCATGTTTTTTGAATCAAAAAGGCTGCTGGCGCTTATTGGGTAAGCGCCAGCAGCTTCAGTTTTAATAGCATACTGGGTGCGGAACCATGGGCGCCGCACCCGCCGGGCTGGCTCAGGCGTCTGGTGTTTCCGGGGTGTCTGCGGCTGGCGGGGCTTCGCCGTCGGAGGTGCCTTCACCATCAGCTTCGGGGTCGGCCACGTTGGCATCGTTTTCAACAATGCGCTGCAGGCCGCTGAGCTTGGAGCCTTCGTCCAGCGCGATCAGCGTCACGCCCTGCGTGGCGCGGCCCAGTTCCCGGATCTCGGAGACCCGGGTGCGCACCAGCACGCCCTTGTCGGTGATCAGCATGATCTCGTCGTCCGCATGCACCAGCGTGGCGGCCACCACCTTGCCATTGCGCTCGCTTTGCTGGATGGCGATCATGCCCTTGGTGCCACGGCCGTGGCGGGTGTATTCGACGATGCTGGTGCGCTTGCCGTAGCCGTTCTCGGTGGCGGTGAGCACGCTTTGCGTTTCATCCTCAGCCACCAGCATGGCGATCACGCTCTGGCCATCTTCCAGCATCATGCCGCGCACGCCGCGGGCCTGGCGACCCAGGGGGCGCACGTCGTTTTCGTCGAAGCGCACCGCCTTGCCGCCGTCGCTGAACAGCATCACGTCGTGCTGGCCATCGGTCAGCGCCGCGCCGATCAGGTAGTCGCCATCGTCCAGGTTGACGGCGATGATGCCGCCCTTGCGCGGGTTGCTGAATTCATCGAGCGCCGTTTTCTTCACGGTGCCCATGCTGGTGCCCATAAAGACATAGCGATCTGCCGGGAAGGTGCGCATGTCGCCCGTGAGCGGCAGCACCACATTGATCTTTTCGCCGTCCTGCAGCGGGAACATGTTGACGATGGGGCGGCCCCGCGAGCCGCGCGAGCCAGCAGGCACTTCCCAGACCTTGAGCCAGTACAGGCGGCCGCGGTTCGAGAAGCACAGGATGTAGTCGTGCGTATTGGCGATGAAGAGCTGATCGATCCAGTCGTCTTCCTTGGTCGCCGTGGCCTGTTTGCCGCGGCCACCGCGTTTTTGCGCGCGGTACTCGGACAAAGGCTGGCTCTTGATATAGCCCGTGTGGCTGAGCGTGACCACCATGTCGGTGGGGGTGATCAGGTCTTCGGTGGAGAGGTCCTGTGCGCTGTATTCGACGATGCTGCGGCGGGCACCCAGCTTGTGCTGGCCGAATTCCGTCTTGATCGAGGTAAGTTCGTCGCCGATGATGACCGATACGCGCTCGGGCTTCGCCAGGATGTCCAGCAGGTCTTCGATGACCGCCATGACTTCCTTGTACTCGGCCACGATCTTGTCCTGCTCCAGGCCAGTCAGGCGCTGCAGGCGCATCTGCAGGATTTCCTGGGCCTGCGTTTCCGACAGGCGGTACAGGCCGTCCTGGCCCATGCCAAGTTCCTTTTCCAGGCCGTCGGGCCGGTAGTCGTCGGCGTTGACCACGCCGCCGTCAGCACGGGTGCGGGTTAGCATCTCGCGCACCAGCTTGCTGTCCCACGGGCGGGCCATCAGCTCGGCCTTAGCCACTGGCGGGGTGGGGGCGTTGCGGATGATGGCGATGAAGTCGTCGATGTTGGCCAGGGCCACGGCCAGGCCTTCGAGCACATGGCCGCGGTCGCGCGCCTTGCGCAGCTCGAACACCGTGCGGCGGGTGACAACCTCGCGGCGGTGTTGCAGGAAGACGCTGATCAAGTCGCGCAGGTTGCACAGGCGGGGCTGGCCGTCGATCAGCGCCACCATGTTCATGCCGAAGGTGTCCTGCAGCTGCGTCTGCTTGTACAGGTTGTTGAGCACCACCTCGGGCACTTCGCCGCGCTTGAGTTCGATCACCAGGCGCATGCCCGACTTGTCGGACTCATCCTGGATGTGGCTGATGCCTTCGATCTTCTTCTCGTGCACCAGCTCGGCCATGCGCTCCTGCAGCGTCTTCTTGTTGACCTGGTAGGGCAGCTCATCCACGATGATCGCTTGGCGCTGTCCGCGATCAATGTCCTCGAAGTGGCACTTGGCACGCATGATCACGCGCCCGCGCCCTGTGCGGTAGCCGTCCTTCACGCCATTGATGCCGTAGATGATGCCGGCGGTGGGGAAGTCAGGTGCCGGGATGATCTCCATCAACTCGTCGATAGATACATCCGGGTTGCGCAGCATGTGCAGGCAGGCATCCACCACTTCATTGAGGTTGTGCGGCGGGATGTTGGTGGCCATGCCCACTGCAATACCGGCCGATCCATTCACCAGCAGATTGGGGAGTTTGCTGGGCAATACCAGCGGCTCCTTTTCGCTGCCGTCATAGTTGGGGCCGAAATCGACCGTTTCCTTGTCGATATCGCCCAGCATTTCATGCGCGATTTTGGCCAGGCGGATTTCGGTATACCGCATTGCAGCAGCGTTATCTCCATCCACTGAGCCGAAATTTCCCTGGCCGTCTACCAGCATGTGGCGCAGCGAAAAATCCTGCGCCATTCGCACGATGGTGTCGTAGACAGCAGAATCACCGTGGGGGTGGTATTTACCAATCACGTCGCCCACGATACGGGCCGACTTTTTATAGGGTCGGTTCCAGTCGTTGTTGAGCTCGTGCATCGCAAAAAGTACGCGGCGGTGCACAGGCTTCAAGCCATCGCGCGCGTCGGGCAGGGCCCGGCCCACGATCACGCTCATCGCGTAATCAAGGTAACTGCGCCGCATCTCTTCTTCGAGGCTGATCGGCAGGGTTTCTTTGGCAAACTGGGTCATTGGGGACGGCGGTGGCGGCGAAGGAGAACCATTTTAGAGGTAAGACCGTGTAGCGACCACGCAACATATCGAAGCAATTCCGGTTTTGTCCTACGGGCCCCAGGTGGGTGCCCCCGCTTTTGCCCTGTTACGTATGGCACAATCGTTTGAACGCTTTGGGTGATGGTCACTCCAAGCGTCCTGATTCGCAGCGCGGCTGCGGCTTTTTCCCCAAGAGGAGAACCATGAAGAAACTGAACAAAGTGGCGATGTTGTTTGCCTCTGCAGCGCTCGCAACCGCCGCTGGCGCACAAACCGTTGACAACTGGAGAGATGCTTCTGGCCAACTGGTCTGGAAGAACGGCACCAACGAATACTGCTGGCGCAATGCCAACTGGACGCCTGCAACGGCTGCTCCAGGTTGCGATGGCGCTATCGCTGCTCCAGCTCCTGCTGCCGCCGCTCCAGCTGCCACCCCAGCTCCTGCTGCCGCTGCTCCAGCCCCAGCTGCTCCAGCACCCGCTGTGGCCACCAAGGTGACCTACGCCGCTGACGCATTCTTCGACTTCGACAAGTCGGTGCTGAAGCCAGAAGGCAAGGCCAAGCTGGATGACCTGGTCTCCAAGGTCAAGGACATCAACCTGGAAGTGATCATTGCCGTGGGTCACACTGACTCCGTGGGCTCCGATGCTTACAACCAGAAGCTGTCGGTGCGTCGTTCCGAAGCCGTGAAGGCTTACTTGGTGTCCAAGGGCATCGAAAAGAACCGCGTTTACACCGAAGGCAAGGGTGAAAAGCAACCCGTCGCCGACAACAAGACTGCCGAAGGCCGTGCGAAGAACCGTCGCGTGGAAATCGAAGTGGTTGGTACCCGCGCTTCCAAGTAATCCTCGGATTGCTTCACAAAAAAGCCCCGGTAACGGGGCTTTTTTGCGTTTGGGGTTTTATCCATTGTCTTGCGTCGTGGAGAATCAGCGACATGAGTGAAACTGTTAATGCAGACCCGGCCGAACTGGCCAAGTTCTCGGAGTTGGCCCATCGCTGGTGGGACCCTGAAAGTGAATTTCGCCCTTTGCACCAGATCAACCCGTTGCGACTTGATTGGATCAATGCGCAGTGCAACTTGTCGGGCAAACGCGTACTGGACGTCGGCTGCGGTGGTGGCATCCTGGCTGATTCCATGGCGTGGAAGGGCGCGGATGTGACCGGTATTGACCTGGCCTCCAAGGCCCTGCGAGTGGCGCAGTTGCATGCGCTGGAGGCCCAAACCACCCACATCCAGTACCGGGAAGTCAGTGTGGAGGCGCTTGCCAAAGAACAGCCAGCCAGTTTTGACGTGGTGACCTGCATGGAAATGCTGGAACACGTGCCTGACCCGGCGTCTGTGGTGCGTGCCTGCGCTGAACTGGTGAAGCCGGGCGGATGGGTGTTTTTTTCCACCATTCATCGCAACGCCAAGGCTTTTATGTTGGCCATCGTGGGCGCCGAATATGTCTTGAACATGCTACCTCGTGGAACACACGAATACGCCAAAATGATTCGGCCCAGCGAACTGGCGGCCAGTTGTCGCGGTGCGGGCCTCAATGTTCAGAGCACCAGGGGCCTGGAGTACAACCCTCTCACGCGGCGTTACTGGCTGAGTGACGACACCAGCGTGAACTACCTATTTGCCACCCGCCGCACTGCCTGACACCGAAAGCTATGTTTCAAAATATTCGCGCGGTGCTGTTTGATCTGGATGGAACGCTGATTGACAGTGCCCCAGATTTAGGTGCTGCTGCTGACAAGATGCGGACGGACCGGGGCTTGCCATCCCTGCCACTGGCGCGGTATCGCCCTATGGCGGGGGCTGGTGCCCGCGGCATGTTGGGTGAGGCATTTGGCATGGCGCCCGACCATCCAGAATTTTTAACCATGCGCGAGGAGTTCTTCGTGAACTACGAGTTGCGCATGACAGAGCACACCAGCATTTTTGAAGGAGTGCCAGAACTGGTGTCCCAGATCCTGCAGCGCAAGCTTGCATGGGGTGTCGTCACCAACAAGGCGGCCCGTTTTACCGATCCCCTGACCCGTGCGATCCCATTGTTTGCGACCGCAGGAGCCGTGGTCAGTGGAGACACCACTCCTCATGCAAAACCCCATCCTGCCCCTTTGCTAGAAGCGGCATCCCGCTTGAAAATTGAACCCGGCCAGTGCATCTACGTAGGCGACGATGAGCGCGACATTGTGGCGGGCCTCGCTGCGGGCATGGGGACTGTTGCGGCAACCTACGGATATCTGGGGGCCAAGACGAACCCGATGGAATGGGGTGCCCACGCGGCAATTAAATCTCCGTCCGAGCTCTTGCAATTGCTCGGGACCGCCTAAAATAGAAGTTCTGGGGCTGTCCTGGTTTCGACGTGGGTTCGGAATCGGTGTGGTGCATGTCGAGCTTGAGTCACGCTCGTAAATCTCGATTTAAAAAACTAACTGCAAACGACGAACGTTTCGCACTCGCTGCTTAATTGCCAGTGAGCCTTGCAACAGTTGGCCGATGGGCTGGGCAAGGGGGTTCTGAGTAATCAGCGCCTCCCGGCTGCAAGGATAATTACATGGGCTGGCTCTGATCCGGGTACCTTGGGTTGGGGCAAGAAAATAGGGTACTGGCGGCCTGTGTAGCGTGCGACTGCGCGACACAGGTAGCGAGATTCAAATCAGACCGCTAAACATGTAGATCTGCCCGATGAAGGCTTACGGACGCGGGTTCAATTCCCGCCAGCTCCACCATACAAGACACCGCCACACACTGGAAACCCCAGTCTGTGGCGGTTTTTCTTTGCCCTGAAGTGTCTGGCGGGGTGCTGAAATTCACACCGAAATCACACCGAATTCACACCGGTCAGGAATTTCCCGCAATGCGCAATTCCGGCTTCGGCTTCTGGTAGTCCTCTCGGATGAAGCGGCCGTAGGTCCGGAAAACCATCTCCACATCCTCATGGCCAAGCTGCGCGGCGACATACCAGGGGTTGTGCCCGTCCATGAGCAGGGTTGATGCGTAGGTGTGCCGGACTTGGTACGGGTTGCGGTAGTCCACCCCAGAACGTGTGCACACAGGAAGCCAAAAGGTCTTTCGCACCTGGGCATCAGTAGTCCATGGCTTTCCATCCCGGGGGTTGAGCCAGATTCGGGCGCCCTTTGCCTCAGACAATGGCCGCTGGACCTGCAGCGCGGCGATCGCGCTGGTGTCGAGGTCTACGTCGCGGATGCCGGCCGCCGTCTTCGGCGCTTTGATGACCCCGGCCACCTGGTTGATTTCGATGCGCGCCACCTTCCTTTCCCAGTCGATGTGTCGCCATTCCAGTGCCTGTAGCTCGCCGGGGCGCAGGCCGCTGCTGAACCAGAACTGGAGCATGGGCCGCTCGTCGGAGCGGCAGGCCTCCAGCAGCGCCGTGCGCTCTGCCGCGTTGAAGGGGTTCACTACGTAGTCGCTGGCCTTGGCCGTTTGGCGGATGAGCTTGGCGAGCGCGATGCGGTCGAACGGGTTGAAGTCGATCAGCTCATCGTTCAGCGCATCTTCAAACACGCTACGTAGCGGCGTCAGTGTGTTTCGGATCGCTTTGCTGGTGCAGTCCATCTCGGCGACCCATTCGCGCAGCATGCTGGGCGTCACGCCTCGGACCTGCAGGCCGTGCCACCTCCGCATGCGCGCGCCGTTGATGGCCTTGGCGTAGCCCCGGTAGGTCGAAGGCGACATTTTTTGATTCGAAACCTGGCGCTCGTACGTTTCGAGCTGCTGTTGCAGCAACTCCTCCATCAGCGTGCTGCTCTTTTCGGGCCCGGCAGCCCGGGGGCTCTCCGGGAAATAGGTCGCGTAGTCGAACGTCCCTTCCTTGATCTTGCGCCGGATCTCCTCCCGGAGGGATGCCGCGCGCTGCACGCTGGATTTATTGATGGGGCAGGGTGGCAGAAGCTCCCGGCATTGCTCGCCATTGAAGGTGAACGCAATCTGAAGCCGGTCCCCTGCGACGAATTGCCGGATCTTTACGCCCGACGGGGTTGGGGGAGTTGGTCGTTTATCCACTGGTCGGCCGCTTTGATATTGACGTAAAGGCGTCTGGCGACGACGGCAACCTGTTGCCCCTCTTTCCAGACCCCGCTTTTCTTCCGTTGCTTCACCGTTTCACGGGTGACGCCGGTCAGGTCCTGGTACTTTTTGGCCAGAACCCATTCGGGCTGCATCGCCAATGTGCTGTTGCCTGAGCTGGTCTCTGTATCGGGGTGTTTCTCAGCTGGAGGGGTCACGGTGTCTTTCTCCTGTGTTCTGCCACCTTGCGGGCTGCGCTCGCCTCGTGCAATTGGTTGGGCGGGGGGCTCATCCGGAGCACTGCCGGGCGAGCTTTTCGAAAGCTGAGGTCATGCATGCTTTTCCAGAGGGCTGGGCCAGTTTTCACAGGCGTGGTCCACCAGCTGCTTGGCGGATTCGAGGAGGTACGTGACTGCGTACAGCACGGCGTTGTCCATGTTGTGCTCGTTCAGGCGCTTCACGGTGGGGAGCACTATCGACAGAGCGCAGGAGATGTCTCATGCAATCCCGTTGGGGCCGCCCAGATCGGGCAGATCTGCCGCATCGCCAAAACGGTTCACTATGTCTTCAACGAGGATGCGGACCCCGCGCAATTCGTCTTCACCCGTGGCATCGATGCCAAGCTCCACTGTGTCCAAGGCGCTTTGGATGCGGTAGCTTGCCTGGTTGATGGCCTCACGCTGGGCGGACAAGTCGTCCACATTGCCGGTGGGTGCCGCAACTGGCGCAGGTGCTTTGCTCAGGCCTCTGGTCTTTGCCTGTGGAGCTGGTTTTCCAAGGACGGCGTTCATGCTGCACCTGCCTTTCCCTGAGCAAGGCGTCGCGCTTTCGCGGCCTCTCGACCTGCGCGCAGTCGGGCGGCAAGGGCGGCCTTCCGCTCTGCTTCGCGCTCAGACCAGGTAACTTGCAGCTCTTCATTGCGGTTGATTTGCGCTGTGAGCCAGGCAGGATTCAGTTGGCGGGACCCAACAGCAATCAGCGTTTCAATCACCTCCATGAATCCGCTGGCCACGTTGGCCACTTCGGCTTTTTGCATGTTCCCGTGGGAGTTCTCGCAACGTTCAAAGGCTTGGCGGATGATCTCGGTAAGCGGGAGCTTGGCAGATTTGTGAGCTCGAAAAAAATCCACCACCTCGCTGGCCATCCGCATGCCTTGCGCGCGGCCGGAGTAGTAGTCCATTGGCTGCGCATCAAAGAACACGCGTTGATAGCTTTGCTTGCGCGATCCCGCCTCGCGGGTGACTGCGTAGTGAAAGCTCAGCTCCGAGTATTCGCGCACTTCCCCGCTGGGTTCCGTGAAGGTGCGCGCGGCAGTTTCTGCATTTCGCCGAAGCTCCATCACGGTATCAATGTGGTGTGCGACTGCCGCAAGTGCATCTTTATCCAGAGGGCTGGGCACAGCAGGCTGGTACGCATCTGCTCTCGCGGCGTACGCGGCATGAACCGTGGCATGGCGCTGTCCGCACGCCGGGATCACTTCCGGTTCTGGGGCTTGCTTTTGCAATCGACCAACGGCGGGCCGGAATTCGGCATCACCGAAGTGGAGCTGCGCGCCACCGTGGGCGGTGCTGATGTCACCACGTCGAGCACGCCAGCCACAGCGACCAGCACGTTCGCTCCATTCACCGCCAGCCTGACGGTGGACAACAGTACCTCCACCTATTGGAGGTCCACCAGTCCAACGAACCAGCGGCTGGCGTACGACCTGGGCGCCCCCACCGTGATCCGGCAAGTTGCGATCTACCCCTACGCCGTCATTTCCTACAACCCAAACGCCTTCGTGATCCAGGGCTCGCACGACGGGGTGTCGTGGGTCAGCTTGCGTGAACTGACGGATCTGTTCTGGACCGCTGGCGTGCAAAGAACTTTCAGCCTATGACTGCTCAAATTTTCTTCATTGACACGGCGTCCGGTGAATATCCCGTGACGCTCGCCCAGATCCGTGCGGCCCACCCGCTGACGGTGTTCCCGGAGCCGTTCAACGAGGCGTTCGCGGTGTTCGCCCCTGTGGCCGCCGTCGCACAGCCTGAGCACAACGCGGCCACGCACAAGGCTGTGGAGCTTCAGCCCGTCGAGGCCAGTGGCGGATGGGCGCAGGCCTGGATGGTTGTGCCACTCGCTGCAGACGACATCGCCCAGGTGCGGGCGGGGCTGCTGGCTGCCCTGAATGCGGAGTACGAGCGCCGCATGCAGGTGATCGCCGGGGGCTACCCCTTGAGCGAGCGCGAGAGCTGGCATGTGCAGACGGCAGAGGCGCGAGCGCTGATCGCCGATGTGCACGCCCTCACGCCCTGGATCAACGGGGCTGCAGCCGCCCGGCAGATCGACCGCCTGGTGCTGGCCCAGCGCATCGCCGCCAAAGACGACCAGTACCGAGCCATACACGGTGCTCTCACGGGTGCGCGCCAGCGCATCGAGGACCAGATTGATACGGCAGGCGAGGACGCTCAGGCCCTGCAGCTGATTGACGTGCTGGCCGGGTGGCCAGGCCAGGAGGAAAACCAATGAAGACTGAAACGATTGAACAGGTCGGCGGCGCCGCCAACAAGGTGACTCTGGCTGGCGCGGGCATGACGGGCTGGGGCTGGCTCGCCTCGAATGAGTTCCTGGGCTTGGTGGGCGCACTCGTTGCCGTCGGCGGCCTGGTGGTCACCTGGTACTACAAGCGCGAGGCCAACAAACGCCACGCCGACGAGCACCGGCTGCGCATGGCCCGCCTGCGCCGTGGCATGGACAGCGATACGGACCTGGGCGAGCTGGGAGCCGAAGAATGAGCGCGCAGGGCGGCCAAGGGAAGGGCAAGGTGTGGGCCAGCCTGGGCGGCGCCGTCCTGGCCGTGGTGGCCGGGGTGTTCGCGGTCGAGGGCGGATACAGCAACAACCCAGCCGACCCGGGCGGCGAGACGAACCACGGCGTGACAGTGCAGGTGGCCCGGGACCACGGGTACACCGCCCCCATGCGCGAGCTGCCCAAGGAGTTCGCCCAACAGATCTACGTGCGCGACTACATCGAGCGGCCTAACTTCCACCGGGTCATCGAGCTTTCACCCGCCGTCGGCGAAAAGCTGGTGGACGCCGGGGTGAACGCCGGGCCCGGCCGGTCCGCGCGCTGGTTCCAGCAGTCGCTGAACCACCTTAGCCGGGGCGGCGCTGACTTCCGCCCGGTTGCGGTGGACGGCCAGCTTGGCGCTCAGTCCCTGGCCGCCTATCAAGCGTTGGAGCGCAAGCGGGGCAGGGTGAAGGCCTGCGAGCTGACGCTCAAGCTCTTTGACGCACAGCAGGGCGCCCACTACATGAGCCTGAACAAGCCCATGTTCATCGTCGGGTGGACAGACACTCGGCTGGGGAATGTGCCGCTGGCGCGTTGTGCTGAGTCCGTGCAAGCGGGGCGGCCATGAGCCCCGGGCAAATCCTCATCCTGGCCAGCCTGGCCGCGAATGCCGTGCTGGGCTGGGCCTACCTGGGCCAGCGCGACGAAACCGCCACGGCGCGGGCCGACCTGCGAGGCATGAAAGGGCAGCGCGACGGCGCCCGCCAGATGGCCAGCGAATGCAGCGACAGCGTGGACGACCTGCGCGAGATGGCCGACAAGCGGGCCCGCGAGGCGGAGCCAGCACGCTCCGTTGCGGCTGCCACGGCGAAGACGCACAACCAGCGCGCCGACACGATCCTATCGACTCCCGCACCCGTGCCGGGCGACTTGTGCGCCAGCGCGCTGGTCCGAGTGGACGAATGGCTTAAAGGGAGGGTGAAACCGTGAAATCCACTATTTTTTTGATAGCTTTAAGTGCATGCCTGTCGGGCTGCGAGACTGCACCACGCGTGGAAATACAGCGGGTGAACGTGGCCGTTCCCGTGGAGTGCAAGGAGCCAATCCCGGACCGGCCCGTGATGCCTACTGAGGCTCTGCGGCCGGGCGCCACGGTGGACCAGTTCACCCAGGCTGCCCAAGCGGAGATTGAACGTCGCGAGGGCTATGAGGTGCAGTTACGCACGGCGCTGGTGAACTGTGCGAAGCCCGTAGATCCTTGATTGGGAACATTCAAGCGCGTAGGTTTCGGTCGTGATAATGTTTGTTCAAGCAATTTCATGGAGTCAAGCGTGGGCGTTCAACGGATCTATGACAGGCTAGTCAAGCAGTGGGGGCGCGATCTCGCAAATGAAATATGGGCCAAGCGCGCAACGAGGCCACCTAAAAAAAAGCGCCTCACTAGATCTCGCAGGAAATCGGATGACATGCTCGATTCGCGTGCTCGCTTGCCGGGTGGTTTTGAAACTGGTGCTCGCCGGTAGTCACCGCTGACGAGCGGCTGGATTCATCCGAAGTCGAATAGGGCGGTGTGAGTGCGGAGTGCCGTTGTTTTGCCCAGTTGTGCAAACGCTCCGCATGCCCATCGATCAATTCGTCCAAACCGCCATCGCCCTCATGGGCCCGACTGCCATCTGGCTGTCGCAGAGCCGCAGCCAGCGGTTCCAGCGGTGGGCCTGCATCGTGGGGCTCATCAGTTAGCCGTTCTGGTTCTGGGCCGTGATGGAGAGTGGTCAGTGGGGTGCTGCAATGGTTCCCATCGCATGCGCCATAGCCTGGCTGAAATGCCTGTGGGTCCACTGGCTGGCGCCACGCCCCCTTACACGCGTCGGGCCGCTGGCACTGCCGCCGGAAAGTCGTTTGAAGTGATCGAGTTCGGCGTGGACGACGGAGTCTTAGTGAGAAGCCGACAGAAGAGGAGGAAAGGTGGGCGGTCGCCGGGCGGCTCGTGCCCACGCTTTATGCGTGCGGGGGCAACCCATCATGGATAGGTCAGTGCGAAGCCCGCTTCCAGTTGATCAATGAGCTGGTGAGTCCAATGTTCGATGTTGGATATCACCGAATCGGAATGGGCCCGCACAGGGCGAGTAGCGCTTTCGAAATCCCCGCCGGTAGCCGCGTCTTGCAGTTCACTCCAGGTGCCCTGAACTTCAAACTTTGGACAAGCCTTTTCAAGCCGCTCGACTCGCTGAGCAAGCCTGTATAGCTCGAACTTTATTTCCCGCTCAAGCTTCAACGATTCGGCGTCGCTGGGATCTTTGGTGTAGTAGGTCCGGGCTTTCACAAGAATTTCTGCAGCCATCTTGCAGCATGCATCGACTTCCGTCCGACGCTCTTTCCGAACTTCCCGTTGAGCGGCCTGCTTGGCCACAATCGACCAACCAAGAATTGTCAACAGCGGTGGAGCGAACGGGAGAAAGTCTTTTTGTAAGTCGCTTAGAGCCTGCCTAAGATCATCCATAGATGATCCATCACTCGGGACGTGCTTCTCGAATGTACTTCTCCACCTTCTCTCTGTAAGACCGAAGTGGTGAAACGATTTCGAACTTGCTCCCTAGGGCAGCGCTAGTGATGATTTTCTTTCTGACCAAGCCACCAAACGCTTCGTCTAGAAAAGAGCTGCCGAAACCAAACACTCCGGTGAGATCAACCACGACCTTGTCGTTCTCTCTTAACGCGGGCACGAGCAGCTCGTCCCGAAAGCGTTCGCCCGAAAAGGGGCCGTCCGTTACGAATCGGCCTGCCGGCGTCCGCGAAAAATCATTCGCAATACTTATTGTCCTGCTAGTCATATCAATCCTTCGCCGTTTTCAAGGACCAGAGCAGCAAGGTCCCTTCCATGGGCGTCGGGAGCGATGCTCTTTCTTCCCGATCTTTTCCTGAATCGCAGTGAAAAACGCCTTTGCGGCTAAAAATGGTCAGGCTTGAACCAGCCATCCGCTTGGTGGACTCTAGCATTTCCGGAAGACCCTTGCCTCTGTAACTTAACCGTGTCCGCGACTTGCCCCCCATGGCAGCATGGAGCATTCTTGCGTCAACTTTCTTCTTACCCCACGTCCACTTCCGTATCTGGTCTCGAACTCCAGGCTTTTCAAGAAGGGTGCCAGGGATGGAGCGGCCAGCATCGAGAATCGACACAAACACGCGGTCGTCACTGAATGACGCGAACATCCACCATCGCTTAGCGACCTCGTCATCGTAGGCGTGGTGGGTAACATTCGTGATCGCCTCCGCTATGCTGTCATACAGCCGCATTTGGTCCACCTCACCGAGCTTTGACTTTGCAGCCTCCATAAAGGGAACCATGACGCTTGCGTCTGCTGTCTCACCTTTGAAGAAGTACCAGCGCGTCACATCATCACTGTCTACCTTTTTACGCGGATTCAAGCCTAGACGCTCGAGCATACCGACACTCTGGAGCATCTGCTCCACTACATCGTCATGCGGATAAGCAGCGCTGAGTTGCTCTGGGTAGCTCATAACCCACGTCCTCACGTGAGACAGCAACAGGAGGACCCCGCACGGATGAAGCAGTTCGACATCTGAAAAGTCGATCCTGACCTTGTGCCCATCCAACAAATGCCCGGAGATTACTTGGGTAAACCTTCGAAAAATGCTTTGAGTCTCAGGGGATTGGGCAAATATCAAGTGGTTCGGCGGCTTAACCTGGAACAGCCGCGCCCGCCAGGGGCGGTTGGTAGTTTTGCGCCCTTTGCGCATACGACGTTGGATCGCCTTCCGCTCTTTCGCTGCCCGATACAAGGTGTAGCGTCTGAGGCGAAGCTGACGGTCTTTTTGTTTTGTTGATAGCTTTCTCACGTGACTCCCCTCCAAGTCACCATTACAGCATCTGGCTGGCGGAAATTGCTAGTGGGTCAGACCGGGTCTTTTGCGGCTCACAACTTCACCATGTTGCTCACTCTGCACATCATCAAGATCAAGTCCGGGGACTACCGCGCCCACGTGATGGAAGGGGCAGCACCTGGGCGACTACGAGGTCAGCTACAACTCACATTCTGGGCGGCTGACCCACAGGGTCTGCGCCTTCATCCTCAACTTCGCCAACGTGGTCTGGTCCAGACTGTGGGAGCTGAGGCTCTGGTGGCAGAGTCGGCGTCTCAGTGCTGGGTGGTAGATCGCCCGGCGGCAGAGGGTAGGTCTCGGGGACCTTGTGTGCGGGGTGTTCGTTCGGGTCGGTGGCCATGGTGCGCTCCTTGTGAAAGAGGTCCATTGAGCTCCGTGCCGCTACGCAATGCCGTAGGAGGCGGGCCGAACATGGGGTAGCTCCGTTGGCTGTTTGGGCCAATAGGGCGTCGGTAGCGTTCACCTGCCTGTATTGCTGACAGCAAGGGGAAATCGGGCCGCAGTGATGGGAGGCTGATTCTGTATTTGTATTGGTCCCAAATTGGGACTAAAATTCACCCATGCACATCGTCGCGCACTCAGCACTGGTCAACTTCTACAGCCAGCCCCAGTACCAGGACGCACGAGGGGCGCTGGAAGCGTGGCACGAGACAGTCAAGTTCGCCCAATGGACGAGCCCGGCAGATGTGAAGGCCCAGTTTGGGAGCGCCAGCATTGTTGGCAACAACCGCGTGGTGTTCAACATCAAGGGCAATGACTATCGTCTTATCGTGGCCATCGCCTATCGCATGCAATGGGTCTACATCAAGTTCATTGGGACCCATGCGCAATACGACCGCGTGGATGCGGCCACCGTAGATCAGACAAAGTGACCCAAGGAGAATCGACATGGAAGTCAAAGCCATTCGCAACGAAGAAACGTACCGCGCAACACTGGCGCGCGTTTCTGACCTCATCGACCTTGATCCGGTGGCTGAATCACCAGAAGGCGAAGAGCTGGAAATTCTGGGTACGCTGGTCGAAGCCTACGAGGCCAAACATTTCCCCATCGGCCTTCCAGACCCCATTGAAGCCATCAAGTTTCAGATGGAGCAGAGCGGTATCACCGTGAAGGATCTGGAGCCCATCATTGGCAAGAGCAATCGTGTTTATGAGGTGCTGGCCCGCAAGCGCCCGCTCACGTTGGGCATGATTCGGCGCCTCAATGCGAATCTAGGCATCCCAGCGACCGTGCTGATTGCGGACTACGCTCACGCCTGAGCCCTGCTTAGGCCTCCCACCTTGAGCGTAGGAGACGGGCCGTATCGAAAGCCCGGGCGGGGCGAGCAATGAGTCTGCATGAGGGTAGCCAGTGCCTCTTGTTGTTGATCTCAATAGGGGATCGAGATTGCAATTGGTAGCAAATATGGTGTCTGACGGTGTCGGTCATGGTGCCGAAAATCACACCGTTTTCACACCGATTTGACGGGAGCCGCTTCCAGTAAGGAGCGGACGCGGGTTCAATTCCCGCCAGCCCACCACCATACCGTCCAAGGGCGTCCACACTAATCCAGTGGACGCCCTTTTTCTTTGGTAAATCAAGGGCTTAGCGTCCATGGCCGTCCATGGCTTGCCCATCCCCAGCCAACGCAAACTGGGGGTGCAATTGGGGGTACAAACCGAGAAATCTGGTGAAATCGGTGTTGTGTACCCCCACTTCCCTCTTTCGAAAGGGGGTTGTCATAGGAGACTCTGTACCTGCAACCAAACAACCTCCTGAGCTCAGCCCTTGCCTTCAGCGCTTCGGTTTTTCGGGTGGTCGCGAGAAATTTTCGGAGTTGATTGCGAGGGGGGCGATAGGTCGTCCGACTCGCAAAGCACCAGATCGTCTCATCTACGGCGTGGGGAGCAGCTGTCCCTTTCTCGTTTTTGATCTTCGGTAGCTGATCGGTTGTCAATGAATGGCTATGCTCCAAATGAGCTGGCTTCAGCTTCCATGGCGTCAACGTCCAGAAGTGAAAAAAATAGCCCGCACGAGGCGGGCTAAATCATTGCATCACTCGCACAGGGGGGGCGAACCGCCGGATTTGACGGTAGGTGCATCCTAAGCCGGGTTTCGAACCGCGCAGCAGGGGTGCAGCTTGCAATCGTGAAATAAGTCCGTATTGCCCAGATTGCTGAAGTGCCAACTGCGATGGCGCTGCAGGTTCCTCGCGTTTCGGAAGACGGATGCAGATGGCGTGGTGGTGTTCGTCCATGTCCGGGGCTTGTTGAGCAGTTCTCCGCCATGAAGGCAGGTGGTTCAACGACTTCGTCTCTGCGCAATGGCGGTAAAGCACCGCGGCCGCCATGGATTGCTCCTGAAGAAGATCACAAAAATCGGCATGGGCTTGTGGCCCATTCTTTGGCGGACCAAGCGCCTGTCTAAATGGCAACAGTTGGGGTGTGGGTTTTAGGGCGTCACGGGCCCGCCACCAAGCTACACGGGCACTTCATTGGTAATGCGGCGTGCAGGAGCTGCAAGGTTGTAGCTTCTTGTATCAATTCTTGAGCGGCAGAGGCTCGCGCTTCACAATCTTTCCTCGTTCAAGCCGGAGGCCACCATGCCAATGGAGTACTTAAGGGAGCTGGAGCGCGACGCGCTTCCCCTGATTGAATCGGATGTCGTCAACATCGACAAACTGCGTGTCTTGCGCGCTGCTGGAATGGTGGAGGTGCAGCTTCCGCCGGTTGATTCCCCCCACCAGAAAGCCCAGGTGCTTTACATCACCGGCCTCGGCTGTGCAACGCTGAGAGCCTACGGATCTCGTGTGAGAGCGCCCCGTCGGGAGCCACATTGTGATCTGGAGTCCTCCTACGATTGATTGCCAAGCCATGGCGATGCCCGGCAGCACCTGAGGCATTGGAAGAATCTGTCCTACAGATTGATGCGCTGCACAAGAAGTGCCGTAGTCGCAGGCCAAAAATACGATGAACGTTCCGTATTACTGGCACGACCACACGAAAGGCGCATATGAGCAGTTGGTACAAATTGGCTCTGGGCAATGACGAACAGGCTTTCGAGCCAGCTTTGCGGATCCAGCAGATGTTCATGTCAAAGTTTCTGATGTGCCCTCCAGGGTCAGGGAGGGCGCTTTTTTCTTGCTATGACAAAGAGCACGACAACCTCTGGTTGTATTTTTCGCCAGCGGCCGAAGACATTGCATTGCGTGTGTATGCAGAGCCTTGTGACCCGCCGACTGCGCTGGACTCCATCGGACTGCTGGCCGGGGAAGGTGATGCCTTGGGGGACAGACGAACTCCCAGCGCTGACCACAGCAGCGTACCGCCCCACCTCGCAAGGGCGACCTCCCAGCTTTTGCCCGCACATGTCACTTAACTGGGGCTGTAGGCGCAGTCTTACGTCTGTCCCCATGGGGCTCTGACATGGGCCCCGGCGGGCCCGGACCTTAATGTCCTGACGGGGCTTTTTAAAAGCCCAGCCTTTGGAGTGCACCATGTTTTTCTTCCATCCAACGTTCCACCATCTCGAAGCTTGCCCAGAGGCCCCGTTGATGCAGATGGGTCAGCCCACTGACACACTCCTGCAGCGCCAGCAAACCGACAACCTGTGTCCTGACCGCCATGACGGCCACGGTCTGGAGCGGGAGTTGCAATTTGCAGACCTTGAATATCGAGAGCTGCAAGCAATGGGTTGAATGGTGTTGTGTCTGAAGACGGATTCGTATGGGAAAAAGCGATGTCAGTGCTGACGCTGCATATCCGGCCGGAGGGGGCTCAGCAGTATCTGGCAAGGGTATTCGATGGAAAACTGCTGCTGGGCGTGCCCAGTTTGCACCCCGAAATAGACCAGGCGATCCAGGCGTATGGACAGGGCGCAGGCTTTCCTGGCGTCACGGCGTTTGACATCTGGTACGGCGGTTGGAGTGTGGGCACCATACCGCTGGACCAGATGCGTACCGGGGCCTCAGAGCTGGCAGACCGCTTGGTTGTTCTATCGGCCGTGTTGCGTTGAAATGCCCGGCTTGCCCCGTGGGCAGGCGCTGGGCAGTTGTCACACCATGCCGTGACGGCGAAACAAAATGAAATAAACCGAAACTGCGTCGAGACCACATCGGCACGCTCTGTCGGCACCATCAGGGTCATGTTCAACACCGTCCATGAAAGGACTGCACCATGAAACCCTGGATCAAGAAAACCCTGGCGGGCATCTTCGGCGTCTCTATCGCGGTAGGCGGTTTGACGGCCTGCTCCAGCGGCCACCATCACCATGGCCCGATGAGTGCCGAAAAGATGGCCGAAGTGCGTGGCAAGGTCGTCGAGCGGGTCAGCAGCAAGCTAGACCTGAACGATGCGCAAAAGCTCAAGCTCAATGTACTGGCCGACAAAATGGAGGCGCAGCGTACAGCCTTCATCGGCAAGGCTGCAGACCCCCGCGCAGAGATGCAGGCCATCGTGGCAGGTGCCACATTCGACCGTGTGCGGGCGCAGACGCTGCTGGAGGAAAAGACCCGCGCAGTCCAGGCCAATAGCCCTGAAGTGATCAGCGCATTGGCCGATTTTTACGACAGCCTGAACCCCGACCAGCAGCAGAAAGTGCGCGAGCTGATGCAGCGGCGCAAGGGCTGGATGGCGCGCGGCTGATGGCGGGGGGCTTTCACATGTCACCCACGCTGGAACCCATCCACCGCCTGGCACAGGGCGTGCGCAAACATGGGCCTGCGCTGCTGGCGGGCATGCCCGATCCCCACGATGAGTTGATGTCGCTGGTCTGGGGGCCGCGTTTTGACCGTGAACATGCACTGGGCTTGGTTGCCCGCCGGCCCGCAACGGCGGCCCAGACCTTGCCCGCTCTGTTGGCCGCCGCTGACCACTTTGACACACTCCACTCCGGCGCACAGGGCCGCCTTCGCAAGTTGATCGTGCGACACCGCGCATTGCGTGTGGTGGACTGTGCGGGAGGGGTGGCCCATGGAGCTAGCGCCTGACGGTGTGAGAATTGCTCATGCACCGCATCCTGCTTATTGACGACGACGCGCAGCTTGGCCCCCCGCTGGCTATCTATTTTCAGCGGTTCGAGCTGGAGTTGATTCACGCACTCAAACCCAGCGACGGACTGGCCCAGCTGGCAGCGGGCGGGTTTGACGCCGCCATCCTGGATGTCATGCTGCCTGAAATGGATGGGTTTGAACTGTGCCGCACCATCCGCAAGCAGGGCGATCTGCCCATCGTGATGCTGACGGCCCGGGGTGAGGTGATGGATCGTGTGGTAGGGCTGGAGCTGGGTGCGGATGATTACTTGCCAAAGCCCTTTGAACCGCGCGAGCTGGTGGCCCGGCTGCAGACAGTGCTGCGCCGCCGCCGTACCAGCACACCTGGCAGCGTTGCCGATGCCACGTTGGAGTTTGAAGGCCTGAGCATTGACGCAGCCCGCCGCAGCGTGGTGCGCCAGGGGGCGGTGTTGGAGCTGACAGGCACTGAGTTCGACCTGCTACACCTGTTGGCGAGGGAGCCGGGCAAGGTGTTCAGCCGGGATGACATCCTCAACCAGCTGCGCGGGCACGAGGCCGAGCTGTACACGCGGGCAGTGGACATTGTGGTCAGCCGCCTGCGCAAGAAGCTGGAGCCGTTGGACTGCATCAAGACGCTGCGCAACGCGGGATATTCGCTGGCGCTGCGCAGGGCGGCAAGCGCGTCTGGCGCCCCATCCTCGACATCGATCTCGTCATGAAGTCCTCTGATTCGCTGCCTGGGCACGATCCCGGTTGTCCCTGGCACCAGCGCGCGCGCGACGCTGTCGGGTATTCGCTGCGCATCCGCCTGGTGTTGGTGTTCATGGCCCTGGCCGTGACCGTCGCGGTGGTCTTCATGGGGGGCATGCAGAAGGTGGTGGCGCTGGGCTGGAAGGAAGCCGCGCGCCCGCTGCTGATGGACTATGTGGATCGTCTCACCGCCGAGATCGGCAGTCCTCCCAGCATCGAGCGGGCCCAGGCCATTGCGAACCGGCTGCCAGTGACGTTGCGCATCGACGGGCCGCAGGTCCACTGGGATTCGCATCCCGACCGGGCGCGCCCTGACTGGATGAGCGACAAGGTGGAGCGCCAGGACCACTGGAGCCGGGAAGACACCGGCTACCGGCTGCTGCAGCGCACCACGGCCGATGGTCACCACATCGAATTCGGGCTCAACGCGCTGTCGTGGGACAAGCGTCCACGCATTGCGTGGGGCACGCTCACGGTATTGTTGTTGCTCACCGCGCTGGCCTATGTGTATGTGCGCCACCTGTTGCGGCCCCTGGACGACATCCGGCATGGCGCACGGCGCTTTGGCAATGGCGACTTTGGCGAGCCGATTCCGGTGCGCCACGCGCACCGGCCCGACGAGCTGGGCCAGCTGGCGGGCACGATCAACACCATGGGCGAAGACATCCACCAGATGCTGGAGGCCAAGCGGGCCCTGCTGCTGGCCATGAGCCACGAACTGCGCAGCCCCCTCACGCGGGCGCGCCTGAACACCGAGCTGCTGCCCGAGTCGCCCGATGTACTGGCTCAGCGTGCAGCCCTGATGCGCGATCTGGGTGAGATGGCTCGGCTCATCACCGACCTGCTCGAAAGCGAGCGCCTGGCCGGACGCCATGCGGCCCTGCACCGCGAACCCACCAACCTGGCCGAACTCGCGCGGGAGGTAGTGGCGGAGCTGGAAGTGCGGCACCCCGGGGCTACGGCGATCACGCTGCTGGTGACCGGCACCTTGCCCACCTGCATGCTCGACCGATCCCGCGTGCGCCTGCTGATGCGCAATCTGCTGGACAACAGCCTGCGCCACAACGACCCGGCGGCCCAGCCGCCGCAGATCGAATTGCGGCTGCACGAAGGCGTGGTAGAGATCGAGGTGCGGGACCACGGCCCTGGCGTACCGCCCGAGCATCTGCCACATCTGGCCCAGGCGTTCTACCGCCCTGACACTGCGCGCCAGCGCACCACGGGTGGGGTGGGGCTGGGGCTGTACCTGTGTCGCCTGGTCACGCAAGCCCACGGCGGCACGCTGCTGGTGCGCAACGCCGAACCGGGCCTGCGGGTGACTGCGCGCCTGCCGTGCCCGGACGATACATCGCAGGGCGCTGCGGGCTGAATGCCGGTTGAGTACGGTGCGGTCGCCTGCCCGCTGAGGCATGGCGCACTGGGGTGGTGCGAGCGCAGCCGCCATCGGAGTGCAGTGCTGGGTTTGGCCTCCATGCCCCTGTGGAGGTTCTGGCGCTCTGTCAAACTAAAAAAATGGATCAAATTGGCCGCTAGCGCTTTATAGGTGTGCGCTGGTAGCTATTGTTTTGATAGTTTCTTGATCGGGCTGTTCGGGCGTCAAACCGCTCGTGCATTTGGCTGGCCCCGATCTTGCTGAACCTGGGTACCACCCCCAACACGGTGAGAGTCTAGCGTTTACCCTGTATATACAGGTATGCTTGGGCTGTCATCATGGCGGCTGGAAGCGGGTGCGACCCGGCCGGAGTGGGCAAAGGTACTTTCTTCAAACAGGAGCAGATGATGACTCGATCGGTTGTGAAATGGACGTCGCTGGCAGCGGCAGCGGCTTGCGCAATGGCACTGGCTGCACCGGCCCAAGCGCAAGAGACCAAGATTGTTTTGGGCATGTCCGGCTGGACGGGCTTTGCGCCACTCACCCTGGCCGACAAGGCCGGCATCTTCAAGAAGAACGGCCTCGATGTGGAGATCAAGATGATCCCGCAGAAGGACCGCCACCTGGCCCTGGCCTCTAAGTCCATCCAGTGCGCTGCCACCACGGTCGAGACGCACGTGGCCTGGAACGCCAACGGCGTGCCGATCGTGCAGATCTTCCAGATGGACAAGTCCTACGGTGCTGACGGCATCGCAGTGCGCGGCGACATCAAGGGCTTTGCGGACCTGAAGGGCAAGACCATCGGCGTGGACGCGCCGGGCACCGCCCCGTACTTCGGCCTGGCCTGGATGCTCAGCAAGAACGGCATGAGCCTCAAGGACGTGAAGACCACCACGCTGTCGCCCCAGGCGGCCGCGCAGGCTTTCGTGGCCGGCCAGAACGACGCCGCCATGACGTACGAGCCCTACCTCTCCACCGTGCGCGACAACCCTGCCGCGGGCAAGATTTTGGCCACCACGCTCGACTACCCCATGGTGATGGACACCGTGGGCTGCGACCCCACCTGGCTCAAGGCCAACGCCAAGGCCGCACAGGCCCTGGCCAACTCTTACTTCCAGGCGCTCGACATGATCAAAGCCGATCCGACCAAGTCCAACGAGATCATGGGCGCGGCCGTCAAGCAGACGGGTGAGCAGTTCGCCAAGTCGTCGTCCTTCCTGCGCTGGCAGGACAAGGCCGCCAACCAGAAGTTCTTTGCGGGCGAGCTGCAGACTTTCATGAAGGACGCCACGGCCATCCTGCTGGAGGCCGGCATCATCCGCAAAGCGAATGAAGACTTGGCCGTCACATTCGACGCGAGCTTCATCAAGTAACAGGCGTGGCCAACACAACTCCTCTGGCGTCGTTGCAACCTCTTGTCGTACTAACGTACTGTCTGCGAGGCTGCGCCTAGCCAGAGCCGCTTCGCTGAGTTGTCTTGGCCACTCCAAACCCTAGAAAAACTGCGCCATGTCTGCTGTGCAACCCCTGTCCGCCACCGAGCCCCACGCCCCCGTGCGCCGGCGTTCGCTCGCTCCCCTGGAGCCTGTGACTGCCCGCGCCCGCTGGATGCTGGGCTTCGGCTTTTTTGTGTTGTTCGTGCTGGTGTGGGCGTTCTTCACGCTGGGCGGCTTCGTGTCGCCCACCTTCCTGGCCAGCCCCGTCACCATGGCCAAGGAAGGCTGGCTTTTGTTCAGCGAATACGGCTTTCACAAGGACATCGGCATGACGGTGTGGCGCGTGTTCGGCGGCTTCATCCTGGCCGCTGTAGTGGCCGTGCCGCTGGGCATCGCGATGGGCGCGTACAAGGGCATCGAAGCGTTCTTCGAGCCCTTCGTCTCGTTTTGCCGCTACCTGCCTGCGTCGGCCTTCATTCCACTGTTGATCCTGTGGGCCGGCATTGGCGAGACGCAGAAGATCCTCGTCATCTTCATCGGCTCGGTCTTTCAGATCACGCTGATGGTGGCCGTCACCGTGGGTGGCGCGCGGCGCGACCTGGTGGAGGCTGCGTACACGCTGGGTGCGGGTCACAAGGGCATCGTTACCCGCGTTCTCATCCCCGGCGCCGCCCCCGAGATCGCCGAGACCCTGCGCCTGGTGCTGGGCTGGGCCTGGACCTACGTCATCGTGGCCGAGCTGATCGGGTCATCGAGCGGCATCGGCCACATGATCACCGACAGCCAGTCGCTGCTCAACACCGGCCAGATCATCTTCGGCATCATCATCATCGGCCTCATCGGGCTGGTGTCCGACTTCGCCTTCAAGGCGCTCAACCACCGTCTGTTTGCTTGGAGTTTTGTGCGATGAGCCGCGTTTCCATACAAGCCGTTTCGCGCGTCTTCGAGACCGCCAAGGGCCAGCGCACGCAGGCGCTGCAGCCGGTCGACTTCGAAGTGCAGGACAACGACTTCGTCACCATCCTCGGCCCGTCGGGCTGCGGCAAGTCCACGCTGCTGCGCATCGTCGCAGGGCTGGACCACGCCACCAGCGGCCGCGTGCTGCTCGATGGCGCACCGGTCGAAGGCCCCGGGCCCGAGCGCGGCATGGTGTTCCAGAGCTACACGCTGTTCCCCTGGCTCACCATCGAGCAGAACATCCGCTTCGGCCTGCGCGAGCGCGGCATGCCCGAATCGCAGCAGAAAGAGCGCGCCGCGTACTTCATCGCCAAGGTGGGTCTGCGCGGCTTCGAGCAGCACTTTCCCAAGCAGCTGTCGGGCGGCATGCAGCAGCGCACCGCGATTGCGCGCGCGCTGGCCAACGACCCCAAGATCCTGCTGATGGACGAGCCCTTCGGCGCGCTCGACAACCAGACCCGCGTGCTCATGCAGGAGCTGCTGCTGGGCATCTGGGAGGCCGAGCGCAAGACCGTGCTGTTTGTGACCCACGACATCGACGAGGCTATCTTCATGGCCAACCGCGTGGCCGTGTTCAGCGCCCGGCCCGGCCGCATCAAGACCGAGCTGGCAGTGGACCTGCCGCACCCGCGCCATTACACGATCAAGACCAGCCCCGAGTTCATGGACCTCAAGGCGCGCTTGACGGAAGAGATCCGCGCCGAGTCCATGGCGGCGGACCTGCATTAAGGCTTTATGAGCGCCCGTCCTTCCCGCCGTCCTGCAGATGCTCCGCGCAGCGGGCCCCGTGCCGCCGCAGCCAAGGCGGTCGTGGCCGTGGCCGCGCCCGCGCAGGCCATGGCGCTGTACGAGCAGGTCAAGGACCACATCTCGCGCAAGATCCAGGAAGGCATCTGGCGCGCGGGCGACCGCCTGCCCTCCGAGAACGAGCTGGTCACCCAGTTCGGCATCTCGCGCATGACGGTGAACCGCGCGCTGCGCGAACTGGTGGAACAGGGCCGCATCGTGCGCGTGGCCGGGGTGGGCAGCTTCGTGGCCGAAGACAAGCCCCAGTCCACGCTGCTGCAGATCGCCAACCTGGCCGGCGAGATCCGCCAGCGTGGGCATGACTACCGCTGCGACGTGCTGGCGGTGGAGCGCATCTCGGCCACGCTCGAAGTTGCCGCCGCGCTGGACCTGCGCACGGGCGAGTCGGTGTTCCACTCGCTGTGCATCCACCGCGAAGACGGCGTGCCCGTGCAACTGGAAGACCGCCACGTGAACCCGCGCCAGGTGCCCCAGTTCGCCGCGCAGGACTTCACGCTGCTGCAGCCCTCCGAGTACTTGGTGCGCAACGTGCCGTTCGACCAGATCGAGCATGTGGTCGATGCCGTCATGCCCACCGCCGAGCAGGCGACGCTGCTGGAGATGTCTCCGCAGGAGCCCTGCCTGCTGCTCACCCGCCGCACCTGGTCGCGTGGCGTGCCGATCACCGTGGTGCGCTGCCTGCACCCCGCCACCCGTTACCGCCTGGGCAGCCGCTTTCGGGCGGATGGCAATCCCGTCGCAGGGTGAACGAGATGCCGATGTTCCTCCTCAGCCGACTCCCCCCCAACCCGTTCGGGCTGAGCCTGTCGAAGCCAGGGCGCGAACACCGCAGCCCTTCGACAAGCTCAGGGCGAACGGGCTGAGTGACTGACCAGCGTTGACTGACTGATTTCTCGCTTGTACCTACTTGTATATACAGGATGACCCCAATGACAAAAACAACCGCTTCGACCTCCATCACCCTGCACCCCGGCCGCGTGCCGCTGGCCGCGCTGCGCAGCATCTACGCCGCGCCCGTGCAGCTGTCGCTCGACCCGTCCGCGCGCGCCCTCATGCAGGCATCGCTGGCCACGGTGCAGCGCATCGTGGACGAAGACCAGGTGGTCTACGGCATCAACACCGGCTTCGGCAAGCTCGCCAGCACCAAGATCGCCCACGAGCGCCTGGCCGAACTGCAGCGCAACCTGGTGCTGTCGCACAGCGTGGGCACGGGCGATGCGCTGGCGGACGATGTGGTGCGCCTCATCCTCGCGACCAAGGCCATCAGCCTGGCGCGCGGCCACTCCGGCATTCGGCCCGAGATCGTGTATGCGCTGCTGGCCATGGCCAATGCCAACGTGCTGCCCGTGATCCCGGCCAAGGGCTCGGTGGGCGCGTCGGGCGACCTGGCGCCGCTGGCACACCTGGCCTGCGTGCTGATCGGCGAAGGCCAGGCCAAGGTCAACGGCACGGTGGTGTCCGGGGCTGACGCCATGCGCTCCATCGGTCTTGCTCCGTTCGTGCTGGGCCCCAAGGAAGGGCTTGCGCTGCTCAACGGCACGCAGGTGTCCACCTCGCTCGCGTTGGCCGGGTTGTTCGGCGCAGAGAGCGTGTTCGCGGCCGCGCTGGTAGCAGGCTGCCTGTCGCTGGAGGCCATCAAGGGCTCGGTCAAACCGTTCGACGCACGCATCCACGAAGCGCGTGGCCAGGCCGGGCAGATCGCTGTAGCGGCCGCCGTGCGCGCCTTGCTGGACGGCAGCGCCATCGACACCTCGCACCCGAACTGCGGCCGCGTGCAGGACCCGTACTCCATCCGCTGCGTGCCGCAGGTGATGGGCGCGTGCCTCGACAACCTGCACCACGCCGCGCGCGTGCTGACCATCGAGGCGAATGCGGCTTCCGACAACCCCCTGGTGTTCGACAACGGGGACGTCATCTCCGGCGGAAACTTCCACGCCGAGCCCGTGGCCTTTGTGGCGGACATCATCGCGCTGGCCGTGGCCGAGATCGGTGCCATCTCCGAACGCCGCCTGTCGCTGCTGCTCGATCCGGGCCTCTCGGGCCTGCCCGCATTTCTGATCCGCGACAGCGGCGTGAACTCGGGCTTCATGATCGCGCAGGTCACCGCCGCCGCGCTGGCGGCCGAGAACCAGTGCCTGGCCAACCCCAGCAGCGTGACCAGCCTGCCCACCTCGGCCAACCAGGAAGACCACGTCTCCATGGCCACCTACGGCGCGCGGCGCCTGGGCGACATGGTGCGCAATGCGGCGGTGATGGTGGGCATCGAGGCCATGGCCGCTGCCCAGGGCATGGAGTTCGACCGTGCCTTGAAGTCATCGCCTTTGGTGGAAGACCAGTTCACCGCCATCCGCCAGCGCGTGGCCTATCTGGAGCAAGACCGCTACCTCGCCACGGACATCGAAGCCATGCGCGAGTGGGCGATGCACACACCGTGGCCTGCGGCGCTGCTGCAGTGCCTGCCCAGCCACGCCTGATTTCCTTCCATTCACACCCATCGATTCCCAGGAGCCCACCATGAACGCCAACGACGCCATCATCGCTGCCGCAGCTTCCTCCACCCCCAGCACCGACTCCCGCCACGACGCCAGCCGCGTGATCCGCGCGCCGCGCGGCAACCAGCTCACCTGCAAGAGCTGGCTCACCGAGGCCGCCTACCGCATGATCCAGAACAACCTGGACTCCGAAGTGGCCGAGCGCCCGCAGGACCTGGTGGTGTACGGCGGCATCGGCCGCGCGGCGCGCAACTGGGAGTGCTATGACCAGATCCTCGCCTCGCTCAAGGAGCTGAACGACGACGAAACCCTGCTCATCCAGTCCGGCAAGCCCGTGGGCGTCTTCAAGACCCACGCCAACGCGCCCCGCGTGCTGCTGGCCAATTCCAACCTGGTGCCCAAGTGGGCCAACTGGGAGCACTTCAGCGAACTGGACCAGAAGGGCCTGTTCATGTACGGCCAGATGACCGCCGGCAGCTGGATCTACATCGGCACGCAGGGCATCGTGCAGGGCACCTACGAGACCTTTGCCGAGGCCGGCCGCAAGCATTACGGCGGCTCGCTCGAAGGCAAATGGATCCTGACCGCCGGCTTGGGCGGCATGGGCGGCGCACAGCCGCTGGCAGCCACGTTTGCGGGCGCGGTGTCGCTCAACATCGAATGCCAGCAAAGCAGCATCGACTTTCGCCTGCGCACACGCTATGTGGACAAACAGGCGCGCGACATCGACCATGCGTTCGAGCTCATCCAGCAGCACACGGCGGCCAAGGAGGCCATCTCCATCGCGCTGCTGGGCAACGCCGCCGACGTGCTGCCCGAACTTGTCAAACGCGCCCACGCCGGTGGTTTGAAGCCCGACCTCGTCACCGACCAGACCTCGGCCCACGACCTCGTCAACGGCTACCTGCCCGCGGGCTGGACGGTGGAGCAGTGGCGCGCCGCGCAGCAGGACGTGACCCAGCACGAGGCGCTGAAAAAAGCCGCAGCCCGCTCGTGCGCCGTGCACGTGCAGGCCATGCTCGACTTCCAGTCCATGGGCATCCCCACCGTGGACTACGGCAACAACATCCGCCAGGTGGCGTTCGACGAAGGCGTGAAGAATGCGTTCGACTTCCCCGGCTTCGTCCCCGCGTACATCCGCCCGCTGTTCTGCGAGGGCAAGGGTCCGTTCCGCTGGGTGGCCCTGTCGGGCGACCCCGAGGACATCCGCAAGACCGACGCCAAGATTAAGGAGCTGTTCCCCGAGAATAAGCACGTGCACCGCTGGCTCGACATGGCCGGCGAGCGCATCGCCTTCCAGGGCCTTCCCGCACGCATCTGCTGGCTGGGCCTGGGCGAGCGCCACATCGCGGGCCTGGCCTTCAACGAGATGGTCAAGAGCGGTGAGCTGAAGGCCCCCATCGTCATCGGCCGCGACCACCTGGACACCGGCAGCGTGGCCAGCCCCAACCGCGAGACCGAAGCCATGAAGGACGGCACCGATGCCGTGAGCGACTGGCCGCTGCTCAACGCGCTGCTCAACACCTCGGGCGGCGCCACCTGGGTCAGCCTGCACCACGGCGGCGGCGTGGGCATGGGCTACTCGCAGCACTCGGGCATGGTCATCGTGGCCGACGGCACCGACGCCGCGGCCGAGCGCCTGGCGCGCGTGCTGGTCAACGACTGCGGCAGCGGCGTGATGCGCCATGCTGATGCGGGTTATGAACTGGCTGTGGAAACGGCCAGGAAGCAGGGCTTGAAGCTGCCGATGGTGAAGTGAAGGGGCGAGGGAGGGAATGACAGGAATGTGAAAAAAGGGAACTGCATTCCCATTCACTGGGAATGTTGGGTTTGAATGCCACAGCAATCCTTTGATACTGAGTCCATGACCGCCCGTGGACTGACCTCCGTTGCCGCCGCCGACCGTGTTCTGCACGTGCTGGCCGTGCTGGCGCAGCATGGTCAGCCCATGTCGGCGGCCGAGCTGGTGGAGGCCACGGGCTTGGCACGCAGCACGTTGTATCGCCAACTGGCGCGGCTCAAGCTGTGGGGCTTTGTGCTGGAGAGCAGCGGGCACTACGCGCCAGGGCCGCTCAGCCTGCAACTGGCCCTGGGCTTTGACATGGCGTCGCACCTTGTGCACCACGCGCGGCCCGATATGCAGGCCCTGGCCCGGCAGTCCCACGAAAGCGTGGGGCTGGTGGTGGCCGTGAACGACAGTGTGGTGTGCCTGGACATGGTGGACAGTACGCAGGCCCTGCGCTGCTCGTTTGAAAAAGGGCGCAGCGTGCCGTTGCGCGCGGGTGCCTCCGCCAAGTGCCTGCTCGCCCATGTGGCCCCGACCACGCGCAATGCCATTCTGGACCTGCATTACGGTGCAGGCACTGCTGAGCGCCAGGCGGCGCTGACCGAGCTGGAAGGTATTGCCAAGGCCGGCTACGCGGTCAGCTCCGGCGAGGTGGATGCCGGTGTCTGGGGTGTCAGCGTGCCCGTGTTCGGTTCACCCCGGCAGGCGGCCGGGGCCATCACCCTGATGGCCCCGATCTTGCGAGCCCAGGGGCAGGAGGCCGCGCTTACCGGCATGGCCGTCGTCTCCGCAGCGCGCATCTCCCGCCAGCTCACTTCTCCCTGATTTCCCTCACCCCTCCTCAGGAGCTTTCCCCATGAACCTTCGCCGCAACCTTCTTCTGGCCAGCCTGGCCGCCGCAGCCTTTTGCACCACGGGTGCACAGGCCCAGGACAACGTCCTGCGTGTGGGCACCGATGCCACGTTCCCGCCCATGGAGTTTGTCGAAAACGGAAAACGCACGGGCTTCGACATCGAGCTGGTGGAGGCCATTGCCAAGACCATGGGCAAGCAGGTCGAGTGGGTGGACATCGACTTCAAGGGCCTGATCCCCGGCCTGATATCCAAGCGTTTTGACATGGCGGTCTCGGCCATCTACATCACCGACGAGCGCAAGAAGGTGGTGGACTTCACCGACTCCTACTATGCCGGCGGCCTGGTGGTGATGGTGAAGGCCGACAACAAGGCCATCAACAAGCTCGCCGACCTGGACGGCAAGAAGGTCAGCGTGCAGGTGGGCACCAAGTCGGTGGCGTACCTGACCGAGAAATTCCCCAAGGTGCAGCGCGTTGAGGTCGAAAAGAACCAGGAGATGTTCAACCTGGTGGACATCGGCCGCGCTGACGCTGCCGTGACCGGCAAGCCCGCCGCGTTCCAGTATGTGCGCACCCGTCCTGGCCTGCGCGTGCTCGACGAGCAGCTCACCACCGAAGAGTACGGCATGGCCCTGCGCAAGGACACGCCTGAGCTGACGAAGGCCGTCAACGGTGCCATCACCAAGCTCAAGGCGGACGGCACCTATGCTGCCATCGTCAAGAAGTGGTTCAGCAACAGCGCTGCCAAGTAAACCGCAGCCACACGTTGCCGAACTGAGCCATGGAACTCGATTTTTCTCCTGTCTGGGCCGGACTCCCCCAGTTGCTGGCGGGTGCGCTGGTCACTGTGGAAATCACGGCTGCCTCGCTGCTGCTGGGCTGCGTCATGGGCCTGCTGGTGGGCATTGGCCGCCTGAACCCCAAGCGCCGCGTGGTCTACGCCCTGTGCACCGCCTACGTGGCCGCCATCCGTGGCACGCCGCTGCTGGTGCAGCTGTTCATCCTGTTCTTTGGCCTGCCGCAGTTCGGCATCCTGCTGCCCGCTTTTGTGTGCGGCGTGATCGGCCTGGGCATCTACTCGGGCGCCTATGTGTCCGAGGTGGTGCGCGGCGCCATCCAGTCCATTGACAAGGGGCAGATGGAGGCGGCGCGTTCCATCGGCATGTCGTCGGGCCTGGCCATGCGCACCGTGGTGCTGCCGCAGGCCGTGGTGCGCATGATTCCGCCACTGGGCAATGAGTTCATCGCGCTGATCAAGAACTCGGCGCTGGTGTCGCTGCTCACCATCCACGACCTGATGCACGAAGGGCAGAAGATCATCAGTGTGTCGTACCGCTCGCTGGAGGTGTACCTGGCGATTGCGGTGGTGTATTTCATCCTCACGGGTGTCACTTCGCTGGTGCTGCGACGCATGGAGCTGCGCCTGCGTGCCGGGGGGATGGTGCAATGAAGAAAAATTCTGTGATGACCGGAGCAAGCCCATCCGCCGAGCCCATCGTGCGCATTCGCGGACTGCGCAAGTCGTTTGGCAGCCACGTGGTGCTGAACGGCATCGACTTTGACGTGCTGCCGTCGCAGGTGGTGGTGGTGATCGGGCCCAGCGGCTCGGGAAAGAGCACTTTCCTGCGCTGCTGCAACGGACTGGAGCAGCCCGAAGGCGGCACGGTCGAGATCTGTGGCCGCACGCTGGTGCAGGACGGCCGCATGCTGCCCGATCATGACCTGAACGCCCTGCGCGAAGAGGTGGGCATGGTGTTCCAGTCGTTCAACCTGTTTCCGCACCTGTCGGTGCTCGACAACGTCACGCTGGGCCCGCGCAAGCTGCGCGGCCTCTCGCGCAAGGAGGCCGACGAGCGCGCACAGGCCCTGCTGACCAAGGTGGGCCTGGCGCACAAGGCTTCGGCCATGCCAGCAAGCCTGTCGGGCGGGCAAAAGCAGCGTGTGGCCATTGCCCGCGCGCTGGCCATGGAGCCGCGTGTGATGCTGTTCGACGAGCCCACGTCGGCGCTGGACCCGGAACTGGTGGGCGAGGTGCTGCAGGTCATGAAGCTGCTGGCCAGCGAAGGCATGACCATGATGGTGGTCACGCACGAGATGGACTTTGCACGCGAGGTGGGCGATGTGGTCGTGGTGATGGACGGCGGCGGCATCATTGAGGCGGGCGTGCCCGCCACCATCTTCACCAACCCCACGCAGGAGCGCACGCGCTCCTTCCTGCAGGCCGTGCTCACGCGCGCCTGAGGCTGGGTGTGGCGTGGTGCACGACAACGGTCAACAACACAACAGGAGACAAGCCCGCATGCCCCCGCTATCACCCGCCATGGACCCGCGCTTGCAAGAGCGCTTTCACCAGCGTTTGCAGGCACGCCTGACCGCAGACGACATTGCCCGCTTCGACCGCGACGGCGCGTTGTGCATCAAGCAGCTGCTCACGCCCGAAGAGGTAGCGCTGCTGCGTGAGGGCATCGACGCCAACCTGGCCGCGCCCAGCCCGCGCGCCAAGGTGGCCAGCCGGCCCGATGACCCGGGCCGGTTCTTCGAGGACTTTTGCAACTGGCAGGACATTCCGCAGTTCGGCCGCTTTGTGCACGAGACGCCGCTGGCCCTGGCCGCGCAGCGCCTCATGCAGTCGCGCACCGTGCGGCTGTACCACGACCATGTGCTGGTGAAGGAGCCGGGCACGCGCCAGCGCACGCCCTGGCACCAGGACCAGCCTTACTACAACATCGATGGCCAGCAGAACATCAGCATGTGGATTCCGGTCGATCCAGTGTCGCGCGCGGCCACGCTCGAATTTGTGGCCGGTTCGCACAAGGGCCCCTGGCTCATGCCTCGCACCTTCATGGACAACCAGGCGAAGTGGTTCCCCGAAGGCAGCCTGCAAGATTTGCCCGATGTCGAGGCCGACCGCGACGCCTTCCCCATCGTGGGCTGGGAGATCGAGCCCGGCGATGTGGTGTGTTTCCACATGCTCACGCTGCATGCGGCGGGTGGGGTGGAGGGCACTAACCGCCGCCGCGTGTTCTCGGTGCGCTTTCTGGGTGACGACACGCGCCATGCGCCCCGGCCGTGGAAGACTTCGCCTGAGTTTCCGGGCCTGGCTGGCGAGTTGCCCGCTGGCGCGGAGATGGACCACCCGCTGTTTCCGCTGCTGGTCACAGGTGCAGGGCAGATAGCAACATCATGATGAACACGACAACAACGATGGTGATGAACTTCTTTGACCTGGCCACTACTCCGAGTACGCCCTGGAAGAACGGCGGTGGCAGCACGCAGGAGCTGGCCTGCTGGCCCCCCGGTGCGGACATGAACGGCTTTGAGTGGCGCGTGAGCCTGGCCACGGTGGACTGGCCCGGTCCGTTCTCCGTGTTCCCGGGCATTGACCGCCAGATCATGCTGCTGGGCGGCGACGGCCTGCACTTGCGCAGCCCTGGCTGGGAGCACCGGCTGGACCAGCGCTGGCAGCCGTTTGCTTTCTCGGGCGACGACGCGGTGGACGGCGCCATGCTGGGGGGCACGTCCAAGGATTTCAACCTCATGCTGCGCCGCGGCGTATGGCAGGGCGCGCTGCGGGTGGTCGGTGATGACCAGGCGCTTGGGGGCGCTGCCGCTGGCTTTTGCATGGCGCTGCACGGCGACTGGCAATGGTTGGACGCGCAGGGCGGCAATCACCGCGTACTGCGGTCCGGGCAGGGCTTCTGGTGGGCTGGCGAAGCGGGGTCGGTGCAAGGGCTCCTTGCGCCCGTGCACGCCGGCAGCGCGGCCGGCGCCCCCGCCTTGGTGTGGATAGCGCTGGAGCACAGCTCCGGCGAAAAATACGAATAAAAATAGCCCCTGGCGCTTGATGGACAAGCGCTAGTTGCTATTTATTTTGTAGCAATTGACGCCCATGATTTCTTCGGTAGACAAAGACATGCAACCTCCACACACCCGTGCGCCGCTCCCCGGCAGCACCAACAGCGCCAACAGCTTCGACAGCCCTCGCAGCGCTGATGGCATATGGGTGAACCTGAAGCCCGTGCCAGGCCTTGCCGTGGCCGACGTGCCCGTGTCCGAGGGAGAGCCTATCTGCGTGGTGGTGCAGGGTGGCAGCATGGCCTGGGTGGGGCCCGAAGCACAGCTGCCTGCCGACTACCAGGCTCTGCGCCGTTGGAACGCACAGGGCGCCCTGGCCACGCCCGGCCTCGTGGACTGCCACACCCACCTGGTCTATGGCGGCCAGCGGGCCAACGAATTCGCCATGCGACTGGCGGGCGCCACATACGAAGAAGTGGCCAAGGCCGGCGGTGGCATCGTGTCGTCCGTCAAGGCCACGCGCGAGGCGTCCGAAGACGAACTCTTCGCCCTCGCAGCACCCCGCCTGCAAGCCCTGCTCGACGAAGGCGTCTGCGCCATCGAGATCAAGTCCGGCTACGGCCTGGCGCTGGAGCATGAGCGCAAGCAACTGCGCGTGGCCCGCCGCCTGGGCGCTGCATTCGGCGTCACGGTGCGCACCACCTTCCTCGGCGCGCATGCCCTGCCGCCCGAATACGCAGGCCGCAGTGGCGACTACACCGACCTGGTCTGCAATGAGATGCTGCCCGCGCTCGCGGCGGAAGGCCTGGTCGATGCGGTGGATGTGTTCTGCGAACGCATCGCCTTCACGCTGGCCGAAACGGAGCAGGTGTTCCAGGCTGCGCAAAAGCTCGGCATCCCCGTCAAACTGCATGCCGAGCAACTCTCCGACATGGGCGGCGCGGCCCTGGCCGCGCGCTACGGCGCGCTGTCGTGCGACCACATCGAGCACCTGTCGCAGGACGGCATCGCCGCCATGAAGGCCGCCGGCACCGTGGCCGTGCTGCTGCCCGGCGCCTACTACACGCTGCGCGACACGCACCTGCCGCCCATCGCGCAGCTGCGGGAAGCCGGCGTGCCCATGGCGGTGTCCACCGACCACAACCCCGGCACATCCCCCGCGCTCAGTCTGTTGCTCATGGCCAACATGGCGTGCACGCTGTTTCGCCTGACGGTGCCCGAGGCCCTGGCCGGCATCACCACGCACGCCGCGCGCGCGCTGGGGCTGCAGGACACGCACGGCCTCATCGCCGCCGGCCGGCCTGCCCACTTCGTGCTGTGGCCGCTGGCCGACGCTGCCGAGCTGGCCTACTGGTACGGCCACAAGCCCGCCTGCACCGTCGTGCGGCAGGGGCGCGTGGCGGCCGACGGCCTGGGCATTCACACGCATCAGGAGACACCCCATGGCGCTTGACGCACCGCACAGCCTTTTCGCCGCCGATGCGCTGCTGCCCACCGGCTGGGCGCGCAACGTGCTGTTGCAGTGGGATGGGGCAGGGCGCTTCACCAGCGTGGCCGCAGATGCTGCCGCGCCCGCGGGCACGCCGGTGGCTGCGGGCCCGGTGATCCCGGGCATGCCCAACCTGCATTCGCATGCGTTCCAGCGTGCGTTCGCGGGGCTGACGGAATACCGCGGCGAAAGCCAGGACAGCTTCTGGAGCTGGCGCAACCTGATGTACCGCTTTGCCGCCCGCATCACGCCCGAGTCGCTGGAGGCCATCGCCACCTGGCTCTATGTGGAGATGCTGGAGGCGGGCTACACCTCGGTGTGCGAGTTCCACTACGTGCACCACGATCAGGGCGGCACGCCGTATGCCGACGACGCCACTCTGTCGCTGGCCCTGCTGCGCGCGGCGCGCAACGCGGGCATCGGCATCACGCTGCTGCCGGTGCTGTACCAGACCAGCGGCTTTGGCGCCAAGCCGCCGCGGGTGGACCAGGCCCGCTTCATCCGCAGCACGGACAACATGCTCTCCTTGTTGGAGCGCCTCGCGCCCGCTGCGCAAGCGCAAGGGGCCGGTCTGGGCCTGGCGCCGCACTCGCTGCGCGCCGTGCCGCCGGACAGCCTGCGTGCCGCCGTGCAGGGCCTCACCGCCCTGAACCCGCAGGCGCCCATCCACATCCATATCGCCGAGCAGACGCAGGAGGTCGACGACTGCATCTCCTGGAGCGGCCAGCGCCCCGTGCAGTGGCTGCTCGACCACGCCCCGGTGGACGCACGCTGGTGCCTGGTGCATGCCACGCACATGACGGTGGATGAATACGCAGCCGCCGCGCGCTCGGGCGCCGTGGCGGGCATCTGCCCCACGACCGAAGCCAATTTGGGCGATGGCATCTTCGACATGCCACTGTGGCTAAAACATGGCGGCCGCTGGGGCGTGGGCTCGGACAGCCACGCCTGCGTGAATGCGGCCGAAGAGCTGCTGATGCTCGAGTACGGCCAGCGCCTGTCGCGCCGCCAGCGCAACGTGCTGGCCAGCAGCACCCAGGCCGAGGTGGCGACCGCTATGACGCTGCAGGCTGTGGCCGGTGGTGCGCAGGCTTCGGGCCGCGCCGTCAAGGGACTTGCCGTGGGCCAGCAGGCCGATCTGGTGGTGTTGGACGCGCAGCATGTGGCGCTGCGCGACCTGCCCGCGCACAGCATGTTGTCGGCCCATGTGTTCGGCAGCCATCGCACCTCGGCCATCGACAGCCTGTGGGTGGCCGGCGTGCGCCGCGTGTCCGACGGCCAGCACACGCTTCACGAATCCGCCGCCAATGCCTTTGTGGCTGCCCGGACGGCCACCATCGCGCCGGACTGAGCTGTCTTTGTCTTATTTCTGAACCCGCCATGACCGAAAAAAATATACCGCCCCCGTTTGTCTTTCACCAAGGCACGCAGCCGCTGCTGATCTCCATGCCCCATGCCGGCACCTATGTGCCCCCGGCGCTGGCAGCGCGATTTACCGAGGATGCCCGCCATGTGCCCGACACCGACTGGCACATGGACCGGCTGTATGGGTTTGCCAAGGACCTGGGCGCGTCCATCCTGGTGGCCACGCACTCGCGTTATGTGGTCGATCTGAACCGTCCGCCCGACGGCGCCAGCCTGTACCCCGGCCAGAGCGTCACCGGCCTGTGCCCGGTCGACACCTTTGACGACACGCCCATCTATGCCAACGGTGATGTGCCCGATGACGCAGAAGTTGCTGCGCGGCGTGATGCAGTCTGGGTGCCGTACCACGCGCAACTGCGTACCGAGTTGGATCGCATCCGCGCCCAACACGGTGTGGCGGTGTTGTGGGACGCCCATTCGATCCGCTCGGTGTTGCCCCGCTTTTTTGAAGGCAAGCTGCCGGACCTGAACCTGGGCTCGGCCAATGGTGAAAGCTGCGACCCCGCACTGGCACAGCAGCTGCTGTCCATTGCAAAGGAAGCCAGTGGCTATACCGCCGTGCTCAATGGCCGCTTCAAGGGTGGGCACATCACGCGCCACTATGGCCAGCCGGGGCAGGGCGTACACGCGATCCAGCTGGAGATGACGCAGTGCAGTTACATGCAGGAAGTCTTGCCGTTTGACTACCTGCCCGAGGTGGCGGCGCGCGTGCAGCCGCACCTGGAGCGCATGCTGCGGGCCGTGCTCGCTTTTGCGGCTTCACATGGTGCGCGGTGATTCATCGCGCGTGCCATGGGGATGTTGATATTGCTCAATTTTTTGTAGCGGCCGGTCCAGTGCGGCCAAGCTTTGATGCTAGTATGGATTGAGCGGTCCCTCCACGGGATCGTCGGGCGGGCGCTTCTTGTTTTCAGCCCCACCCTGCCAGCCAATGCGGAAGGAGCCGCAGCCCCATGGACCCAGCGGCTTATTACTACATGCCCCTTTTCAAGCCCGGTGCCTCCGTGCAATGGGGGCAACGGCGCGAGACGGTCAGCCATGTGGTGGTGCGCCGCAATGCGCTCATGATCTACTTGGTGGGCCTGGATTCGCCCGTGCACCCGGACTCCCTCCAGGTGGAGCCCACGGCTTTTCACCTCACACGCGTTCCCGACAGGTTCTGACAGCAGAAATCCGCCGCACCACGGTGTGCTGAATCTTCACCTCGCCGTGTGCTGCGCCATGGCCTCGCCCAGCTGGATGGGCCTTGTGGGTGCCCACTGCGGGTTGAACTGCAGCGGCCCCGCCGGGAACAGCATGACCACCGTCGAGCCCAGCAGGAAGCGTCCCATTTCTTCGCCCTGCCGCAGGCTCACCTGCCCCTTGGCGTAGTCCCACTGCCGCAGCGTGCCCGTGCGGGGCGGATTCACCTGGCCATGCCACACTGTGGCCATGCTGCCCACAATGGTGGCGCCCACCAGCACCAGTACGAACGGGCCCTGGGCCGATTCAAAAAAGCACACCACGCGCTCATTGCGCGCAAACAGACCCGGCACGCCACGCGCCGTAGTCGGGTTGACCGAAAACAGATCGCCGGGCACATGCACCATGCGCGTCAACTCGCCCGCGCACGGCATGTGAATGCGGTGGTAGTCGCGCGGGCTCAGGTACAGCGTGGCGAAGTGGCCGTTGTCAAAACGGGCTGCCGCTGCCGCATCTCCACCCACCAGGGCGGTGGTGGAATAGGTGTGGCCCTTGGCCTGGAAGACCTGGTCCTTGGCGATGGGGCCCAACTGGCTGATGGCGCCATCCACCGGGCAGATCAGGTCTGCCGTGGCCAGCGGGCGAGCTCCTGGCCTCAACGCCCTGGTGAAGAAGTCGTTGAACGATGCGTAGCTGGTGATGTCGGGATTGGCCGCCTCGGCCATGTTGACGTTGTAGCGGGCCACAAAACGGCGGATCACCGAGGTGGTCAGGCTGCCCAACCGGGCCGACGCAAATTTGCCAGCCAGGGTGGTCAGTGCCTGCTTGGGCATGAGGTATTGCGGCAGAACTGCCAGGCGATCAGACACGGGCGAACCCCTCGAAGACGAAAGCGAACGATTCTATCGGCGGGGCACCGTCACCCGCATGCTTCATACCCCGAGGTACTGGTCCAGCAGCTGTGGCTGCGCGTGCAGCGCGTCCGAACTGCCCTCGAACACCACTTGGCCCTTGACCAGGATGATGTTGCGGTCGGTGATCTGCGTGACGTGTTTCCAGTTCTTGTCCACGATCACGCTGCTGATGCCACTGTCCTTGATGAGGCTGCAGATGCGCCATATCTCGCGGGCGATCAGCGGGGCCAGGCCCTCGGTCGCTTCGTCGAGGATGAGCACATCCGGGTTGGTCATCAGCGCACGGCCAATGGTCAGCATCTGCTGCTCGCCGCCGCTCAGTTGCTGGCCGCCGTGGCCCAGGCGTTCCTTCAGGCGCGGAAATGTCTCCAGCACCCGGTCATAGGTCCAGTCGCGCTGGCCACGTGTACCTGCGCGCGCCGCCATCTGCAGGTTCTCGACCACGCTGAGGTTGCCGAAGATGCCGCGGCCTTCGGGCACGTAGGCGATGCCCAACCGGGCGACCTCGAACGGAGGCTTGCCGGTCATGTTGCGGCCTGACACCGTCACGCTGCCCGAGCGCGGCTTGACGAGCCCCATGAGCGACTTGAGCAAGGTGCTCTTGCCCATGCCGTTGCGGCCCATGAGGCCGATGGTTTCCCCCTGGCCCACCGTAAAGTCCACGCCATGCAGGATGTGGCTGCTGCCGTAGAAAGTGTGGATGCCACGGGCATCAATCCATGGAGTGCTCATCTCAGTGATCCTCCCCCAGGTAGGCGGCTTGCACCGTGGCGTCGGCGCGCACCTCGGGCGGTGTGCCATGGGCGATCACTTCACCATTGACCATCACGGTGAGGTGGTCGGCCAGTGCAAACACGGCGTCCATGTCGTGCTCCACCAGCATGATGGCGTGGGCGGGCTTGAGGCGCTGCAGCAGCTCCACCATGCGTTCCGCCTCAGCCACGCCCATGCCGGCCAGCGGCTCGTCGAGCAGCAACACCTGCGGCTCGGTGGCCAGGGTCATCGCAATTTCGAGCTGGCGCTGCTCGCCGTGGCTCATGGCGCCGGCAATGGCTGTGCGCCGGTCTTTCAAGCCGGAAAGCTCGATAGCGCTTTCCAGTCTTGCGTTGGTAGCTCTGTTTTTGATAGTGTTTGCACGCGTGTCCTTCCACCAGCGCAGCGGGTTCCAGGGCTGCTGTGGGTCTCGGGACTGCGCGGCCAGGCGCACGTTTTCATGCACGGTAAGCGGCAAGAAGATGTTGGTCTTCTGGTAGCTGCGGCCCAGTCCCTGGCGCGAGATGCGTTCGGGTGCCCAGCCGGTCACGTCGGAGCTCCCAAGCTGCACCTGCCCCGAACTGGGTGGAAGGTCGCCCGATAGCAGGTTGGTAAGCGTGGACTTGCCCGCGCCGTTGGGGCCGATCACGGCATGGATCTGACCACGCCACAGGTCCAGCGATACGCCGTTGACGGCGGCCAGGCCTCCGAAGCGTTTGGTGAGCTGGCGGGCCGAGAGCAGGGCGTCAGCCATGGTGTGGGTCCTCCTGCGCCTTGGCGGCCCGGCGCTGCCCCAGCATGCCCAGCAGCCCGCGCGGCGCGGCCACCACCACCAGCACGATGAAGCTGCCCATCAGCAGTTGCCAGTGTTTGGTGATGTCCTTGAATACATGCAACAGATACTCGAAGGCAAAGGCGCCCACGATGGCCCCGGCAAAATTGCCCATGCCGCCCAGGATGATCATCATGATGGCGTGGGCGCTCATGTGAAAGCCCATCAGCTCCGGGTTCACATAGCCCGTCTGCGCCCCCCACAGGTAGCCCGCCAGCCCCGCGAGCGCACCCGCCACGGTGAAGGCGGTGAGCTTGTAGCCGCGTGTGCCAAAGCCCATGGCGCGCATCCGGTGCTCGTTGATGCGGATGCCTGACAGTGCGCGGCCCAGCGGGCTCCAGAGCAGGCGGCGCAGCAGCACATAGACGATCACTACCAGCGCAAGCGTGAAGTAGTAGAAGGTCTTGCGGCCTTCCAGGTCGAACGGCAGCCAGCCGAAGATGGAGGCGTCGGGCCGGAAGTTGATGTACAGGCCGTCCGAGCCGCCCAGCACCTTGTTGTCGAAGAACAGATAGAACACCATCTGTGCGAACGCCATGGTGACCATGATGAAGTAGATGCCGTGCGTGCGCACCACGAAGAAACCGATGATCAGGGCCACCAGTCCGGCGCCCACCACCGCCAGGGGCAGCGACCACCACAGGCTCACCGGCGTATCGGCGGGCGTGAGAAAGGCCAGCGCATAGCCCGCCACGCCAAAGTAGGCGGCATGGCCCAGCGACACCAGGCCGGTCACGCCCTGCAGCAGATCGAGGCTCATCGCGAAGATGGCCATGATCATCATGCGTGTGACCATCTGCACGTAGAAGTCGCTGCCGACCACCGGGAACAGCAGCAGCGCCGCCAGCCCCAGTGCCAGGGAAAACTGCACGCTGCGCGGCAGCACCTCGATATTGGCGCGCGGGGTGCTCATAGGTGGCCGCCGGGCTGCGAAGCGTGTGGTGCGCGCGAAGTGACAAGCATCGGGGTCATCATTGTTTAAAGAGGCCTTCGGGTTTCCACAGCAGCACGGCTGCCATCAGCATGTAGACCAGCATCCCGGCCATCGATGGCAGCAACACCTTGCCAAAGGTATCCACCAGCCCCACGAGCAGGGCGGAGATCAGCGCGCCACGCACGGAACCGATGCCCCCGATCACCACCACCACAAAACACATGATGAGCACGGACGACCCCATGTTGGGATAGACACTGGATACCGGCGCGGCCACCATGCCTGCGACGGCCGCCAGGCCCACGCCCAGGGCAAAGACGATGGCGTGGATCAGCTTGATGTTCACCCCCAGCGACTCGGCCATGTCGCGGTTGAAGGCTCCGGCACGGATCTTCATGCCCAGCCGTGTTTTGGAGATCAGCAGATACAGGCCCAGCGCCAGCGCCATACAGACGCCTGAGATGAACAGCCGGTAGACCGGGTAAGAGAGGGTGTCGGTAAGCGGAATGGACCAGTCCAGCATCGCGGGGATCGGGACGCCGTGCACGTCGTCGCCCCAGAGGATGGAGCGCAGTTCCTCGAAGATGTAGATGAGACCGAAGGTCAGCAGCACCTGATCCAGGTGGTCACGATGGTAGAAGTGGCGAAACAGCAGCCATTCCAGCGCGAGGCCAAACACCACTGCCAGCACAGCCCCGCCCAGGATGGCGAGCGTGAGGCTGCCAAAGTGGCCCGACAGCGAATAGCCCAGGTAGGCCCCCAGCATGTAGAAGCTGCCGTGTGCCAGGTTCACCACGCCCATGATCCCGAAGATCAGCGTAAGGCCGGCAGCCAGCATGAACAACAGCAGCCCGTATTGCACGCTGTTGAGCAGCTGGATCAGGAAGGTGGCGAAGTCCATGGTGGGCAAACAGACAGTGGATCAGGTGGCGCGGCGCGTGGCCAGCAGCAGGGTGCCCATCAGCGTGAACAGGCCGCCCGAGATGCGGTTGAACCAGCGCATGCGTGCGCCGGAGCGCAGCACGGGTGCCAAGCGCGCCACGCCCAGCGCACACAGCGTGAGCACCGTGAATTCAAAGGCCACGAAGGTGCTTGCCAGCACGGCAAACTGCGGCGCCCATGCGGCGGTCGGGTCCAGAAACTGGGGAAAAAATGCCGTGAAGAACAGCAGAGCCTTGGGGTTGCTGCCGCCCACGATCAGACCCTGGATGTAGAGCTTGCGTGCGGGCACCACGGCCTTGGCTGGCGTGCCGCTGGCGGGCATCTCGTCAAACACTGTGGTCTTGCTGCGAAACGTCTTGATGCCAAGCCAGATCAGATACGCTGCGCCCGCCGCCTTGAGTACCCAGAAGGCAGTTTCCGATGCCGCCAGCAGCGCCCCCAGGCCCAGGGCCGAGAGCAGCATGGTACCGAGGACTGCTGTCACGCTGCCCGCAGCAGCGGCCAGGGCCTTGCGCGGGCCGTGCTGGAGGGAATTGGTCATGCACATGAGCATCGTCGGGCCGGGCGAAAGAACCAGCAAGGCCACTGCGGCGAGGTAGAGCAGGTAGGTACTGAGCGACATAGGAGGGGATGGGGAAAGCAAGGTGGCCGCAAAGTCCGGGCGCACAGCAGACAGGCCTGCCGTGGCGGCAGTCCATCAGTGCATTGTGTCAAAACCGCGGGGCGAACCGGACCCAAGGTCCAGTGCGCGCCGTGGCCCGGTCAGTGGGGTGGGCGCGTCAGCCCATGCGGCACCCGGCACCGCTGTCGGCCAGGGCCTTGGCGGCAATGCCGATCACCTTGTTTTCCTTGTTTTCTACACGGCGCAGGTAGATGTCCTGCACGGGGTTGTGGGCCTTGCTCATGGTCCACTTGCCGCGTGGGCTGTCGATGGTGGCGCTCTCCATGGCCTTGATGATGGTGGGCTTGGCGGACAGGTCGCCCTTGACGGCGTTGGCCCCTTGCACCAGCAGCAGGCCCGTGTCGTAGCCTTGCACCGCATAGACATCGGGCTGGCTGCGGAAAGCCTTGGCGTACTCGAGGCGGAACTGCTTGTTGCGTGGCGTGTCGAGCGAGTCGCTGTAGTGCATCGTCGTGATGATCCCGTCGGCGGCGGGGCCTGCAGCGTCCAGCACGCCTTCGGTGAGGAAGCCCGAGCCATACAGCGGAATCTTGTCCTTGAGGCCTGCGGCCGCATAGTCGCGGATGAATTTGGCAGCCCCCCCGCCCGCAAAGAAGCAGGCGACGGCGTCAGGCTTGAGGGCGGCAATTTCGGTCAGCAGCGCCTGGAACTCCACGTTGGGGAAGGGCAGGCCCAGTTCCTTCACGATGGTACCGCCCGCTGCGGTGTAGCTTTGCTTGAAGCCTTCGAAGGCCTCGTCCCCTGCTGCGTATTTCCAGGTGATCCACACCGCCTTCTTGTGGCCCTTTTCGACCATGGCCTTGCCCAGGGCCAGCGTGGGCTGGGAATTGCTGAACGAGGTGCGGAACACGTTGGGGGCACACAGTGCGCGCGTGGCGGCATGCACGCCGGCGTTGGGAATCAGATTGAGCACGCCGGTGTCGCGCGCCACCTTCTGGATGCCCATCTGCACGCCCGAATGTACGGTGCCAATCAGCACATCCACCTTGTCGCGCTGCACCAGCTTGCTGGCGTTCTCGACCCCCTTGCTGGGCTCGGATTCGTCATCCACCTTGAACCACTCGATCTCGCGGCCCCCGAGTTTTCCACCCTGCTGGTCGATGGCCAGGCGTACGCCGTTCTCGATGGCTACGCCCAGTTGGGCAAAGGTGCCGGTGTAGGGCAGCATGAAGCCCACGCGCACCTTGCCGCTTTGCGCACGCACGATGGAGGGCAGCAACAGCCCCGTGGATGCGGCGCCCACAAGGGCGGCGCTGCGGCTGATGACGAGGCGGCGGGTGGTCATTGGGCTTGTCTCCTTTGTTTAGGCTTAAAGTAATTTACTGCAAGCATTCGGTGGTGAATACCTATGGGTTACCCGTACCGCAAGGAACGGAGCCCCTGCGTTGAGCGCTGGTTCAAGGCTGCAACCGCGACCTCGTGCGCAGGCGGGTCTGCGAAGACCGGCTCAGACGCAACCGGGCGGGTGCGAAGCTTCGGCAGCGGGTTTTGCAAAAGCGTGTGCATGGATGAGTGTTTTATGAATTAAAGTGCATTTTTTTGTATTTTTGTGCAGTATAGGTCATGCATTTTTGGCTGTGGGAGGCTATTTAAGCCTTCGATATAAGTAGTTTCGAGCATAGACCGCACCTTGACGGGACAGCGAATGCCATCCGAGCAGAGGGTTTTATTGGGGGAATAGGAGATGTTGCTCCAGGAAAAATGGTGGCTTGGGTGACACTGGAGGCCTGTGGTGCCCCCGGGGAGTCTGCGTATCGCCCTGTTCCAGAGCTGGCGGGCCGCCATGGCCCGTTGCCTCATGCCTCTTTCATCGTCCTCTTCCTCATCGACTCCGTCGTCTTCCCCGTCCGTGCGCGTGCGCCTAGCCCGATGGTTGCGTCATTTTTGGCCGGCACCACTGGGTATTGATGGTCGCGAAAGGCTGCGTTTCATCGTAGGTGCGGTGACCGGTGTGTTGCTGACCGCATTGCTCAGCCGTTGGTGGGCTGGGGGGAGTGACTCGGGTCCCTGGATGGTGGCATCGCTGGGTGCCAGTGCGGTGCTGGTATTTGGCATGCCGTCCAGTCCACTGGCCCAGCCTTGGCCGGTGCTAGGGGGGAGTACCTTGTCGGCGCTGGTGGGCGCCGTCTGCTCCGCCATCATTCCTGATCCGGCGCTTGCAGGGGCGGTGGCTGTGGGGCTGGCCATTGCGCTGATGGTGCCCTTGCGCTGCCTGCATCCACCGGGAGGGGCAATGGCGCTGTATGTGGTGCTGACGGCGGGCGATGGCTGGCACCTTGCAGCGTTTCCCATCCTGTTCAATGTGGTCGTTCTTTTGGTCGCCGCCATGGTTTACAACGGCCTGACGGGGCGCCGGTACCCCCATCCACAACGTGTGGCCGCCAGAACCGACGTCGTCCAGGGAGCTTTTACCGCCTCGGACGTGGATGCAGCGCTCGCACACTACAACCAGGTGCTGGACGTGAGTCGTGCCGATCTGGAGGGGCTATTGCATCTCGCAGGTCGTGCCGCCTTTCAGAGGACGCTGGGGGACGTGCGCTGTTCGGACATCATGTCCAAGCCGCCGTTTGCGGTGGAGGCCGGGGTTTCTCTCAAAGATGCCTGGGCGCTCATGCGGGCCCAGCAGATCAAGGCACTGCCTGTGGTGGATGCTCAACGCTTGGTGGTGGGCATTGTGACGGTGGCGGATTTCATGCGGCTGGCCAACCTGGATATGCACGAAGGTCTGGGGCAGCGCCTGCGCACACTGGTCATGGGGCGCGCTGGCCAGCCCCAGGCGGTGGGTGAAATCATGTCGCATCCAGTCCAGGTGGCCCGCATGGCGCAGCACGCCATGGATCTCGTGCCGCTGTTTTCTCAAGGTGGACACCACCATATCCCCATCGTGGACGGCGAGGACCGTCTGGTGGGGGTGATCACACAGACAGACCTCGTGCGGACCTTGGCCGCAGCCGTTCAAGGGCGTGACGAGCACGATTCTGCGGGTGCTGCTTTGGTGCAAGGGCGCGCGCCGTCGGTCGCCGCCGCCATCCCATAGGCAAGACCGGGTACATCGCGGTACAATCGACAGGCTTTGCACAGTGCTTATGCCTGTCCATCGTGAAGCCGTCTCCCCCGGCCCTCTGCCTGATCTGCGCCCCGGGTGCAGCGACTCCCACCGCCCGCAATGCACCGTGTGTCGAGCACCGACCGCGCCGTAGCTGCCGTGGTGGATGCACAAGCGTCAGGCGCCGATCACAGAATATTTGTTTTGAAAAGATAGAACATGGCCAAAGAAGAACTCATTGAAATGCAAGGCTCCGTGACGGAAGTCTTGCCTGACTCACGCTTTCGCGTGACGCTGGACAACGGTCACCAACTGATCGCCTACACCGGCGGCAAGATGCGCAAGCATCACATCCGCATTCTGGCGGGTGACAAGGTGTCGCTGGAAATGTCGCCCTATGACTTGTCCAAAGGACGCATCACCTTCCGCCATCTGGCCGGTCGCGGCCCAGGCCCCTCGGGCAACCGCTGATCTTCGGGCCTGAGGGATTTCCGGGCTGGCGCGTGCTTGTTCCGGCTCTTGGGTCCAACTGTTTCTTGTGTTCTGTCATTCGCGCACTGTTTCCCCCTAAGGTGGTGCTTTCCTGGTTCTGGGCTTCGCAAATCGCTTTGTGAAAAAATCATAAAAAGCGTGTGTTGAGCCAAAAACAGGGAAATTGTCGGGTTAGAATACGAGCTGTCGGAGCGTAGCGCAGCCTGGTAGCGCATCTGCTTTGGGAGCAGAGGGTCGCGAGTTCGAATCCCGCCGCTCCGACCAATGTTTGAAGGCCTTGCAGCATATGCTGCAAGGCCTTTTTTCTTGCCTCTTCTTCTTCTTTCCCTCTGTGGGGATTTGAGGTTCGACCTGCGTGGCGAGACGGAGCTGGATTTCCGTACCATCGGGTCTGGATGGCGGGCCAATGCCCGCGCTGACACCTTCCGCTGGTATTGCCATGAACCGTGCGCTTCCCTTGCCGCCTGTACCGTTCGCCTCGCCCGCGCCACTGCCGCGCTATGACAGCGTGGATGCCCTGCGCGGCCTGGCGATGGTGTGGATGACAGTCTTTCACTTCTGCTTCGACCTCAGCCATCTGGGCTTCTGGCCGCAAAATTTCCGTGTGGATCCGTTCTGGACCTCGCAGCGCACGGTCATCGTGAGCCTGTTCCTGTTTTGCGCGGGACTGGGGCAGGCCATTGCACTGCACCAAGGGCAGGGGTGGCCACGGTTTGGTCGGCGGTGGTTGCAGATCGCTGGCTGCGCGTTGCTGGTGTCCGCGGGGTCGTTCGTGATGTTTCCCCACAGCTTTATCCATTTTGGCGTGCTGCATGGCATGGCCGTGATGCTGCTCATCGCCCGGTGTACGGCTGGCTGGGGGCGGTGGTTGTGGCTGGCAGGGCTGGTGGCGGTGGCGCTTCCACCGGTGGCGCACCAGCTTCTGGCGGGCGCCTGGGCGGAGGCTGCGCCCTGGTTCAACGGGCGCGCGCTCAACTGGCTGGGCCTGGTATCGCGCAAGCCTTTTACCGAAGACTACGTGCCCGTGCTGCCCTGGCTGGGCGTGTTGTGGTGGGGGCTGGCTGCCGGCCAATGGGCCATGGCTGCGGGGCGGGAGCGGTGGGTGCAATGGCCGCTTCCGCGCGGCCTGCGGCCTCTGGCTCTGCTGGGGCGATGGAGTCTGAGCTACTACATGCTCCATCAGCCGGTGATGATCGGGGTGCTCACGGCGGTGGCTTGGGTGTCGAAGGGTTAGTCAGATCGTTGTTGGGCCTGCGCCCGCTGATTTCGCTGCCAGGGTCAGCTGTTGTGGCGTGGGGCGCTTTGCTTCCGTCCATAAAAAAACGCGGCCTGGGCCGCGTTTTTTGGGTGCATCGCCGGGGCTGATGCGGGTTCGCTAGTTACTCGACCTTGGCCTTTGCACGCAGGTCTTCCTGGAACTTGGCCAGTTTTTGCTGTTGCAGCTGTTGGGCCACCTGGGGCTTCACTTCTTCCAGCTTGGGCAGTTCTGCCTGGCGCACATCGTCCAGGCGGATGACGTGCCAGCCGAACTGGCTCTTCACCGGAGCGTCAGTCATCTTGCCCTTCTCGAGCTTCACCAGGGCTGTCGTGAACTCGCTCACATAGCTGGAGGGGTTGGCCCAATCGAGATCGCCACCCTTGGCACCAGAACCTGGGTCCTTGGATTGCTTCTTGGCGATGTCTTCAAACTTGGCGCCCTTCTTGATGGAGGCGATGATGGCCTTGGCATCCGCTTCCTTTTCCACCAGGATGTGGCTGGCCTTGTATTCCTTGCCGCCGTTGGCTGCCACGAACTTGTCGTACTCGGCCTTGATCTCGGCGTCAGTCACGGGGTTGTTCTTCTGGTAGTCGGCGAACAGTTCGCGGATCAGGATGGTCTGGCGGGCCAGATCCATTTGCGCCTTGTAGTCTGCCGAGCCTTCCAGGCCGCGCTTTTGCGCTTCCTGCATGAAGATTTCGCGGGTGATGACTTCGTCCTTGATCTGGCCTTCGATGTCAGGCGTCACGGGGCGGCCCGAGCGTTCCACTTGCTGCTTGAGCGCTTCAACGCGCTCTTTTGGCACGGCCTTGCCGTTGACGATGGCAACGTTTTGGGCGGAAACGGGCAGGGCCAACGTGCCCAGCACGGCAGCGGCCACGAGGCCGGACAGGAGCTGTTTCTTCATGCGGAATCCAAAAAATGAGAGGTTGTTTGCCAGCTGAGTTCCGGCAACAAAGGACATGGGGGCCGGTTCAGAGAACTTCAATGGCGAGGGCGTGAACGCCTTGGTCAATAAATTCTTGCAGCGCATCATACACAAGGCGGTGCCGTGCGACGCGGGGCTTGCCTGTAAACAAAGGTGACGAAATGCGGACCCGGAAATGGGTGCCAAAACCGGTGCCGTTGGCCCCGGCATGCCCTGCATGGGCGGCGCTTTCGTCAAGCACTTCCAATGCCGTGGGCGTAAGCCGGTCCGCCAAGGTCTGGTGCATTTGCTGAGCGAGGGTGGTCATGGCAGGTGGTCCTTCAGGCGGCGGGCTCGTCGCCTTCGTCGCCCTTGATGTGGGGCGCCACATAGATGCCCTGGCCGACCAGGAAGACCAGCGGGAAGGCGTAGCCCCAGAGCTTGAAATCCACCCAGGCTTCGGTGCTGAAATTGACGACCACGTAGGCGTTGATGGCCGACATGAAAGCGCAGTACACGATCCAGGCGACGTTCAGGCGGTGCCACACTCCCTCCGGCAGGGTCAGCTGGCTGCCGAGCAGCATCTTGAGGAAGTTCTTCTTCATGCCCCACACCGCCACTGCGAGGGCGATGGACATGGCACCGTACAGCACCGTGGGCTTCCACTTGATGAAGCGATCGTCCTGCAGCACCAGCGTGAGCGTGCCGAACAGCAGGATCAGCACCAGGGTGACCTTGTGCATGGTCTGCAGGCGCCGGTCGATGGCGTAGATCAGCGCCATCTGCGCGACGGTGGCGCCCATGAGCACGGCCGTGCCGACATAGATGCCGTAGAACTTGTAGGCCCCGAAGAACAGCAGGATGGGGAAGAAGTCGATCAGAATTTTCATGGAGTCAAGGGCAGGTCTCGGGGCTCAGTCCTTGCCGGATTCGAAATCCAGCGAGGCCGAGTTCATGCAGTAGCGCAGGCCGGTGGGGGTGGGGCCATCTTCAAAGACGTGGCCCAGGTGGGCCCCGCATTGTGCACACACCGTCTCTGTGCGGACCATGCCATGGCTGCGGTCCACGATCTCGGTGATGGCGCCGGGGATCGCTTCTGCGAAGCTGGGCCAGCCACAGCCGGCGTCGAACTTGGTCACGGAATCGAACAATTTCGCACCACAGCAGATGCAGTGGTAGCTGCCATCGGCCCAGTGGGCTTCGTATTTGCCGGTAAAAGGGCGCTCGGTGGCGGCATGGCGCGTCACCTGCAGGGCGACGGGCTCCGCGCCCTTGTCCTTGAGGATGGCTTGCCATTCGGCATCGGATTTCTGGACGGGGTAGGTCATGATGAACAGCTGATCTCGATGGAAGAGGCCCAGTCGGGCGGGAAGGCTGCGTAGGCGTCGTGCCCGGGGTGCTCGTCGAAGGGGTGCTCCAGCAGCCGCTGCAGGGTTTGGAGTTCACTGAAGTCGCCAAGTTTCGCGGCACGTATGGCCTGCTCGCCCAAGTGGTTGCGCAAAACGAACTTGGGATTGGTTTTTAGCATCAAATTAGCCGCTAGCGCTTTATTATCAAGCGCCAATAGCTCTGAATATGATAGCAACCAGTTGTCAAAGGCGGTACGGTCGGCGAACAGGTCGCGCGCCGGCTCAAAATCGTCCTGTTGCACCGCATGCGACAAGCGGCGCCAGAAGATCGTGTAGTCCACCCCGTTCTGGGCCAGCAGCATCAAGATGCCGTCAATCAGCTCGCCATCGCCTTCGCGGGCGCTCGCAAGACCGAGTTTGGCGCGCATGCGGGCCATGAACGCTTCTGGGAACACGGTCTTGTAGGACTCCAGGGCCCCCTTCGCCAGTTCCTGGTCGCCGATCAGTGGCAGCAGGGCCTGCGCCAGGCAGAACAGGTTCCAGTACGCCACGTTGGGCTGGCGGTTGTAGGCATAGCGGCCCTGATTGTCGCTGTGGTTGCACACGTGGCCGGGCACGAAGGCATCGAGAAACTGGAAAGGGCCGTAGTCGATGGTCAGGCCCAGGATGCTCATGTTGTCGGTGTTCATCACCCCGTGGCAAAACCCCACGGCCTGCCACTGCGCCATCAGCCTGGCCGTGCGCTCGCTCACGGCCTGCAGCAGCGCGGCATACGGATTGCCTCCGAAGTCGTGGTTGTCCCGGCATTCAGGGTAGTAGCGGTCGATGACGTAGTCGGCCAGGGTCTTGAGCTGCGGTTGCAGATCGTTGGCCGCAAAGTGCTCGAAATGGCCAAAACGCACAAAGCTGGGGGCCACCCGCGTCACCACGGATGCTGTCTCGACCTCTTCGCGGCGCACGGGCGCGGGCGAACCGGTGATGCACAGCGCGCGCGAGGTGGGAATGCCCAGGCCATGCATCGCCTCGCTGCACAGGAATTCGCGGATGCTGGAGCGCAGCACGGCCCGCCCGTCACCCATGCGGGAGTAGGGGGTGCGACCGGCACCTTTGAGCTGGATTTCCAAACCCTCTGCCGTCTCTCCCAGCAAGATGGCGCGGCCGTCGCCCAGTTGGCCGGCCCACACGCCGAATTGGTGGCCGCTGTAGACGCTGGCCAGGGGCCGCGAGCCAGCGAGCAGCGTGTTGCCCGTGAAGGCTTGCAGGGCTTCATCGCGCTGCAGCCAGTCTGTGTCCAGGCCGATCAGCTGCGCGACGGCGGTGCTGGTGCCCACCCAGTGGGGGTCGGGCAGCGGGGTGGGGCGCAGTTCGGTGAAAAAGTCTGGCCCCAAGGCTGCGAATCCGTGGTTCCAGGCCAGGCCGAGGTCGGCGGTGGGGGTCTCGCTTTCGGCGGGCAGGTTCATGGGCCGATTGTCTCGCACCAGGGATGCCCCGGCGCTTGCAGGGCCTTGAAGCGTGGCGCGGCCTATGCGGCCTGGGTAGAGCCTTGGCCTTCGGCCTCCGGGTGCAATACCTGCGCGCGGTACTGGCCCGGTGGCAGGCCAAACCAGCGCTTGCAAGCCCGAAACAGATTGCTCTGGTCGGCAAAGCCCAGCAGGTCCGCCACCTCGGCCAGGCTGCGGCGCTCATCGCTGAGGTACTGGCGTGCCAGTTCGCAGCGGGTGTCGTCGAGCAACTGCTGGTAGCTCACGGATTCGGCCTGCAGGCGCCGCTGCAGCGTGCGGTCGGTCAGGTGCAGGCGCGCGGCCACGTCCTCGCGGCGGGGTTCGCCCCGATGCAGGATGCGGGCTACCTCGGTGCGCACACGGGTGCTGATCAGAGACTGGCCCAGTTGGTCCAGCTCGGTCTCTACCAGCCGCTCGTGCAGGGCCCACAGGCTGGGGTTGTGGGTGGGGATATCGGCGAGCAGGTCGGCCTCGGTCAGCAGAAACCGGTTGGCTGCCTGCCCGAAGCGGGGCAACATGCCAAACGCCACGTGGTAGGGCGCCTCGTTGGTGGTGGCGGGCTGCGGCGTGACCAGCTCCACCGCCAGAGGCCGGAGCTCGCGGCGCGTGAGCCAGCAGCACAGCGTGAACAGTGTGAGCAGGGCGTATTCGACACGCTGGCGCGGAATGGGGCGGGTGGCGCCGATATGGGCGATGGAGATCCAGTACCCGCGTGCATCGCGCTCCAGCGTGAAAGTGGTGCAGTCCGAGATCACCGCCATGTGGCGCGTGAGGTGCTGAAAACCGGTCAGCAGATTGGTGCCCGATGCCAGCGCATAGCCCACCACGTCCACATTGCCATAGCGGGCGGTGAGTTTCGGGCACAGCCCCAGCGCCACCTTGCCCGAGCGCGCTACCGCCAGCTCCCACAGCCGGCTTATCTTGTCTACGTCCACGCGGGTTTGCGGCAGCTGGAGCGCCGCCAGATCGATGCCCGCTTCAGCACACAACTCGGCAGCGGGCAAGCCTTCCGCAGCCATCATGTCGGTGATTCCGCGTACCCAGGCGGCAGAGCTTGTGCGGGGGGTCATGGGGTGGCCATTCGATTCAGGGTTTACGCGGGGTGGTGGTCTGAAGTCAGTGTTTTGGCAAGGTTGCGATAGTAGCCAAAGGCCACCCAGTTCACACAATCGCTTTCGAGGTTGAGCCCTGGCGGTAGTGTGACTCCAGACAGAGGTTCGACCCATTCCTGAAAACCCCCAAGGAGACAAGACATGGTCGATTCGCGCTGGCGTTTGCAATGGTTGGGAGCAGTGTTTTCCGTGGCGGCGATGGCGGGCTGCGGCGGTGGCGCGGGTTCGTCGCCCGAAGTGCGCGAGACCGCGTACGGCACCTTGCGCGGCGTGGACGACAGCGCGGTGACCGGCACCTACGCGTGGAAGGGAGTTCCGTTTGCCAAACCGCCTGTGGGGGAGCTGCGCTGGCAGCCGCCCGTGGCCCCTGCCGCCTGGTCCGGCCAGCGCGACGCCACGCGTTTTGGCAGTGCCTGCCTGCAAATGGGGCGCATCTACGGCCCCGGTGCCAACAACCGTTTTGACAACACCATCGGCGAGACCCTGGGCATGCCGGTGGGCAGCGAGGACTGCCTGACCCTCAACATCTGGCGCCCTGCCACAGCACAGGACAACCTTCCGGTACTCCTGTTTCTGCATGGCGGCAGTGCCATCTCGGGCTACACGGCCGACCCGGTCTACGACGGTGCAGCGTTGGCGCGCTCTGCCAACGCGGTGGTGGTGACGGCCAACTACCGGCTCGATGTCCTGGGCTACTTCCAGATGCCACCACTGCACACCGGCACGCAGCCCTACACCGGCAACTACGCGCTGCTCGACAACGTGCAGGCACTTCGCTTCATCCAGAACAACATCGCCAGCTTTGGCGGCAATGTGGGCAATGTCACGCTGATGGGGCAGTCCGCTGGCGCCATCAATGCGCTGGCGCTGCTGGTGGCGCCTCAGGCCGCAGGGCTGTTTCACAAGCTCTTGCCGGTGAGCGGCGGCATTTCGCTGGCGACCAACTTGCCGCCGGGTTCGATTCCCACGCTCAACCCGGCATCGCGGTATGCCACCCAGTCCGGCATGCTGCTGGCGCACCTGGCGCTGGCCGACGGCCTTGCGCCTGCCTTGCCCGCTGCCCAGGCATTGGTGGCGGGCTGGCCTGCCGCGCAGGCGGCCAGCTACCTGCGCGGCAAGGATGCACGGGTGGTTCTGCAGGCGGTGCTCAAAAACGGGCTCACGGGCTCCGGCCCCATCCCCGACGGTGTGGTGGTGCCCGCAGACCCGATTGCAGAAATCGGTGCGGGCCGCTATCACAAGGTACCCGTGCTGTCCGGATATACGGCCGAGGAGGGCAAGCTGTTTGCGCCGTTCCTGGCACTGCTGGGCGGAAAGCCGGGCATGAAAATCTCCGATGCCGAGCGCTTTGTGATGATGCAGAACTTCAACCCCGATGCGCCCACCACCCTCACGGCCGGCGACATTCTGGATGCCTCCTACCTGCCGGTCACGGCGCCCAGCACGGGCTACAACGCGCGCACCCGGTTGCTGGGCAGCGTGTTCATCGACCCGAGCCGCGACAGCCTGCTCAATACCCTGCGCAGCCAGCAATCCACGGTATGGAGCTACCAATTCAACTGGGCCCAGCAACCCGCACCCTGGAACGATGTGTACGGTGCAGCGCATGCGTTTGACCTGCCGTTCGTGTTTGGCAATTTCGGGCCTTCGGTCTTTGCCAAGGCCACCAACAGCACGGCCAATCAGCCCGGCCGCCTGGCGCTGTCGCGCGCCATGATGGACAGCGTGCGGGCCTTTGTGCACACGGGCAACCCGAACAACGCAACGGTCAACCAAAGCTGGACACCGTGGCCCAGCCGGCTTGTATTCGACGCAGACCAGAAGGCCGTGCGCCTGAGCGTGCAGTGAGGCGGGTGTTGGTGAACGTGCCTGTGCAATCTGCAGAGTGTCAGCGTGCCGCCGTGGCGGCGAGGTACGCGTTCAACGCCTCGTCGTCCACGATGGCCACACGCCCGAAGTCCAGCGAAACGATGCCCCTGTCTTCCAGCACGCGCAACACCTTGTTCACCGTCTGGCGCGACAGGCCCACCAATTGGCCCAGCTCGTCCTGCGTGAGATTCAACCGCCGTGTGCTGCGCCAGAACAGGCGGCTCAGGTACAGCGCCACACGGTGCTCGGGGGATTGTGTGCGCCCGGCCTCGATGATCGTCATGGCCTGGCCCAGGCGCATGTTGAGATGTAGCACCAGAAACTGGTTGAACGCCAAGTGCGTCTCGCGCAGCACATCAAACAGCGGCAGCGGCAGGCACAGCAAGGTGGTGGGCCGCAGCGCGACCACGTTGTACTTGCGCGGCTCGGGCTTCATGGCCGAGCCCTCGCCAAACCACTCGCCGTCGGGCACGCCGATGAAGGCCGACGACCGGCCCTTGCTGGCCGGGCTTTGCAGCATCACCAGGCCTGACAGCACGGCATGCCAGCCCTGCACGGGGCTGCCGGCGGGCATCATCACGGCGCCCTTGTCGCCCTGGGTGGAGAGCACCTCCCCCCGCAGCCGCTCCTGCAGGGCCGCGGGCACGCTGGCGAACCAGGGCTGGGCTTCGATGAATCGCTGGGCGGTGGGCGCAAAGCAGAGCATGCGCCGCATTGTCCTTGCTCCGCACGCCATGCAGGGTAATCCCTGTGCGTTTGTCAACGGGACGACAGGTGTTGGCAAGCCCGCGCCTGCGGCGCACACTGCCCTCGCACTGATGGAGCGCACGCCACAGGATGCGGGTTTTCACCACCGGCGTGACACCCCCGAAAGCCTGTGCCGCGCTACGATGATCTTTCCATTCACCACAACATCCAAGGAGCACCCATGCTGGGTCTGATGCAGAGCCAACCGCTCTTGATTTCGTCGCTGATCGAGTTCGCCGAGCGCCACCATGGCGACGCTGAAATCGTGTCGCGTCGGGTCGAGGGCGACATCCACCGCTACACCTACCGCGACCTGGGTACGCGGGCGCGCCGGCTGGCCAATGCACTGGATGAGCTCAAGCTCCAGTTCAGCGACCGCGTGGCCACGCTGGCCTGGAACGGCTACCGCCACATGGAGATGTACTTCGGCGTCTCCGGCTCGGGCCGAGTGCTGCACACCGTCAATCCGCGTCTGCACCCCGACCAGATCGCCTGGATCATGAACCACGCCGAAGACCAGGTGCTGTGTTTTGACCTGACCTTTCTGCCGTTGGTGCAGGCAGTGCATGCAAGGTGCCCCACGGTGAAGAAGTGGGTGGCGCTGTGCGACGCCGACAAGCTGCCTGCGGATTCCGGTATCCCTGGCCTCACCAGCTACGAAGCCTGGATTGGTGCGCAGTCGCCCGACTACGCCTGGCCCGAATTCGACGAGAACTCGGCGTCGAGCATGTGCTACACCAGTGGCACCACGGGCAACCCCAAGGCTGCGCTGTACAGCCACCGCTCCACCACGCTGCATGCCTATGCCGCGGCGCTGCCCGATGTGATGTGCCTGTCGGCGCGCGACTCGGTGCTGCCCGTGGTGCCCATGTTCCACGTCAACGCCTGGGGCATTCCGTACTCGGCGGCACTCACCGGCTGCAAGCTGGTGTTCCCCGGCCCGGCCATGGACGGCAAGTCGATCTACGAACTGATCGAGTCCGAGAATGTGACCTACGCCGCGGGCGTGCCCACCGTGTGGCAGATGATGCTGGGCCATATGAAACCTGCGGGCCTGAAGTTCTCGACACTCAGGCGCACCGTCATCGGCGGTTCGGCCTGCCCACCCGCCATGATCCATGCCTTCAAGGAAGACTACGGCGTCGAGGTGCTGCACGCCTGGGGCATGACCGAGATGAGTCCGCTGGGCACGCTGTGCACCCTGAAGAACAAGCACCTGGCGCTGAGCAAGGACGAGCAAATGAAGGTCCTGCAAAAGCAGGGCCGCGCGATCTACGGCGTGGACATGAAGATCGTGGGCGGCGACGGCGGCGAGCTGCCGTGGGATGGCAAGACCTACGGCGACCTGCTGGTCAAAGGCCCGTGGATCGTGGACAGCTACTTCAAGGGCGAGGGCGGTCACCCGCTCGTCAAGGACGCGCAGGGCCGGGGCTGGTTTCCCACGGGTGACGTGGCGACCATCGACGCCGATGGTTTCATGCAGATCACCGACCGCAGCAAGGACGTGATCAAGTCCGGCGGCGAGTGGATCAGTTCCATCGACATCGAGAACATCGCGATGGCGCACCCGGCGATCGCCATGGCCGCCTGCGTGGGCATGCCGCACCCCAAGTGGGACGAGCGCCCCATCGTGGCGGTGGTCAAGCGGCCCGGCACCGAGGTGACGCGCGAGGAGCTGCTGGCCTTCTACGAGGGTAAGACCGCCAAGTGGCAGATCCCCGATGACGTGGTGTTCGTCGATGCGATTCCGCTGGGGGCGACCGGCAAGATGCTCAAGACCAAACTGCGCGAGCAATTGAAGGATTACAAGCTTCCGGGCCTCTGAAAGCATGACGGCGGTGGCCTCAATGCATAGCCATCGTCGTGGCCGCCGAATCTGGCGCAGACCAGGCCAGTGCACCCGTGGAGTCGGCTTTGCCGGGCCACCGGGTGCGGTCCCCTCCCGCGCAGCGAGAGAGGGGAAGGCGCGCAGCGCCACAGGGGGTGACACCGAGTCCAGTCACGTGTGCGACGCTGGTAGGGGCAATCCCTGAGCATCGCTTTGTTGCAACGCGGTACGCTGCGTTGTGTTGATTTACAAGGAGACAAGACCATGAAATTTGCTATTAAGGCTGTAGCGGCATCGGTAATACTGGCAAGCGCTGGCGGGGCATTCGCTCAAAAGGGTGAGACTGTGAAGATCGCCTGGCTCGACCCGCTCTCCGGCCTGATGGCGGCAGTGGGAACGAACCAGCTCAAGAGCTTCCAGTTCATCTCCGAAGAGTTCAACAAGAAGAATGCGGCCGGCGTCAAATTCGAGATCATCGGCATCGACAACAAGCTGAGCCCGCAAGAGACCACCAGCGCGTTGCGCTCGGCCATGGACCAGGGAGCACGCTATGTGGTGCAGGGCAACGGCTCCGGCCCTGCCTTGGCCATCATGGATGCGCTGGAAAAGCACAACGCGCGCAACCCCGGCAAGGAAGTCCTGTTCCTGAACTACGCTGCCGTGGACCCGGATCTGACCAACAGCAAGTGCAGCTACTGGCACTTTCGTCTGGACGCCGACACCTCCATGAAGATGGAAGCGCTGACCACGTACATGAAGGACCTGCCCGAGGTCAAGAAGGTCTACCTGATCAACCAGAACTATTCGCACGGCCACCAGGTCTCGAAGTTCGCCAAGGAAATGATGCAGCGCAAGCGCCCTGACGTGCAGTTCGTTGGCGACGACCTGCACCCTCTGGCCCAGGTGCGTGATTTCTCGCCCTACATCGCCAAGATCAAGCAGTCGGGTGCCGACAGTGTGATCACCGGCAACTGGGGTTCCGACCTGGCGCTGCTCATCAAGGCGGCCAACGATGCGGGCTTGAACAACGTCAACTTCTACACCTACTACGGCTCGGTCACTGGCAGCCCCACCGCCATGGGCTCTGCGGCTGCAGGCCGTGTGTACATGGTGGCCTATGCGCACATCAACTTGCCGGGCGAAATCAACAAGATCGTGGTGGACTACAAGAAGAAGTTCAACGACGACATGTACACCGGTGCCGTGTACCACGCCTTCACCATGTTGTCCGAGGGTTTCGTCAAGGCCAAGTCCACCGACCCCGTCAAGGTGGCTGCAGTGTTTGAAGGCATGAAGTTCAAGAGCTTCAACGGTGAAGTCGAGATGCGCAAGACCGACCACCAGCTGCAGCAAGGCCTGTTCATCTCCAAGTGGGAAAAGGCGGGCGGCAAGTTCCCTATCGACTCTGAGAACACTGGCTACACCTTTGTGCCAGTGAAGTACTACGAGCCCTATGTGGCGAGCACGCCCACCTCGTGCCAGATGAAGCGCCCGTAAGCGTAAGCCCTGCGCAATCGCTTCGAGGCCCGACCACTCGGGCCTTTTTTTTACCCCTGCAGTGAAAAATTCCAATGAATCCTGAGTTTTTCGTGATCTCGCTGCTGAATGGAGTGAGCTACGGGCTCCTGCTGTTCATGCTGAGCTCTGGCCTCACGCTGATTTTCAGCATGATGGGCGTGCTCAACTTCGCACACACCAGCTTCTACATGCTGGGTGCCTATTTTGCGTTCACCATCTCCGGGGTGGTGGGCTTCTGGCCAGCGCTGGTGCTGGCGCCCCTCGTCGTGTTTGTGCTGGGGGCTGCGTTTGAGCGCTACTGTTTGCGCCGGGTGCACAAATTCGGGCATGTGCCGGAACTGCTGGTGACCTTCGGCCTGTCTTACCTGATCCTTGAACTGGTGCAACTGGTGTGGGGCCGCTCCACGGTGCCTTATGGCCTGCCGGAGCAACTGCAAGGCCCGCTGTTCTCTCTGTATGGAACACAGTTTCCCAAGTCGCGCTCCTTTGTGATGCTGGTGGCGCTGGTCATGCTGGTGTCGGTGTGGTTGCTGCTGACGCGCACCCGCATTGGTCTCGTGATCCAGGCAGCGCTGAAATACCCAGAGATGGTGGAGGCGCTGGGCCATAACGTGCCGCGTGTGTTCATGCTGGTGTTTGGCGGTGGCGCAGCCCTCGCGGGGCTGGCGGGGGTGATCGGCGGTAACACCTACATCACAGAGCCTGCGATGGCCGCCTCTGTGGGCTCCATCATCTTCGTGGTGGTGGTGGTGGGTGGCATGGGCTCGCTGGCAGGGGCCTTCCTGGCATCGCTGCTGATCGGCCTGGTCCAGACCTTTGCCGTGGCACTGGACTATTCGCTGATCCATGTCTTCAAGGCCGTGGGCGTGGCGGTGACCGACCAGACCTTCGGCTACCCCTTGCTCAAACTCACGATTTCCCAGGTGGCTCCCATCCTGCCGTACCTGTTCCTCGTGCTGATCCTGATCTTCCGCCCCAAGGGCTTGCTGGGCACGCGGGAGGACTGATGCCATGAATTCCACAACAACAACCACTGCCATTTCCAGCGCCACGTCGCACCACCGGTTCAAGCCCTGGAACGTGGGGCGGTTCATCATCTGGACCCTGTTCGCGGTCATGCTGGTCGTCGCACCCATGCTGTTTCGCAGCAGCCTGGCGCTGACCATGCTCTCGCAGATCGGCTACCTCATCATCATCTGCCTGTCCTACAACATGCTGCTGGGCCAAGGGGGCATGCTGAGCTTTGGCCATGCGGTGTACACCGGGCTGGGCTCATTCATTGCCATCCATGCGATGAACATGGCGACCAAGGGCACCGTCAACATTCCTCTGGTGCTCATCCCGCTGGTGGGTGGCTTGGCCGGCGCATTTTTTGCCATCCTGCTTGGTTTTGTCACCACCAAGAAGTCGGGTACCACCTTCGCCATGATCACGCTGGGCATTGGCGAACTGGTCGCCTCCATGGCCTTGATGTTCCCTGAGTTCTTTGGCGGAGAGGGCGGCATCACCACCGACCGTGTGTATGGCAAGGCCTTCTTCGGCCTGAACTTCGGCTCGGGCATGCAGGTGTACTACCTGATCGCGGCCTATTGCTTCGTCTGCACTGCCGCCATGTTTGCCTTCACCGGCACGCCACTGGGCCGCATTCTGAACGCGGTGCGCGACAACCCCGAGCGCGTGGAGTTCATCGGCTACAACACGCAGCGGGTGCGCTACTTCGCCTTCATCATTGCGGGCTTCTTCGCGGGCATCGGCGGGGGTCTGGCCACCATCAACTTCGAGATCATCACGGGTGCCGACAGCCTGAGTGTGATCCGATCAGGTGGCTATCTGCTGTTCACCTTCCTGGGTGGAGCCACGTTCTTCTTCGGCCCCATCATTGGTGCGGTGTTGCTGGTGCTGGCGTCGGTGCTGCTGTCCGAGCTGTCCAAGGCCTGGCTGCTGTACCTGGGCCTCGTGTTCCTGTTCATGGTGATGTATGCCCCTGGCGGCATTGCCAGCCTGATCATGATGAACCTCCGGCTGGCCAAGTACGGCAAGCTGCGCCAGCTCTGGAGTTCGTACCTGGCACTGGCCGGTACCGCGCTGGTGGGCGTGATGGGTGCGGCCTGCATGATCGAGATGACCTACCACCTCCAGCTCAACGCAGCCCTGGGGCCAGAGCTGACGTTCCTGGGGGCCACGCTCAACGCCGCAGGCTTCACGAGCTGGTTTGGTGCCATTTTCGTGATGGTCACGGGCTTCGGGCTCTTTGAACTCTGCCGCCGCCAGTTTGTGCGGCAGTGGAGCACGATCCAGGAAGAGATCGAACATGAAATCAAGCGTGGGGAGGCGCTGTAAACATGGCAGCTGACAACCCAACCAATGCCTATGCCCTGGAACTGCGCGACCTGCGCAAGAGCTTTGGCAAGACAGAAATCATCCGTGGCGCGAACCTGGCAGTAGCCCCTGGCGAACGTGTGGCCATCATCGGCCCCAACGGCGCGGGCAAGTCCACGCTCTTCAACCTGATCAGCGGGCGGTTTGCGCCCACCAGTGGGGATGTGATCCTCAACGGCCAGCGCATCAATGGGCTGGCGCCGTACGAGATCAACCGCAAGGGGCTGTCGCGCAGCTTCCAGATCACGAACATCTTTCCCAAGCTCTCGGTGTTCGAAAACCTGCGCTGCGGCGTGCTCTGGAGCATGGGCTACAAGTACACGTTCCTGCGCTTCCTGTCGAACCTGCGCGATGCCAACGAGCGCGCCAAGCAACTGATGGAGATGATCAAACTCGACAAGAAACGCGACACGCTGGCCATGAACCTCACGTATGCCGAGCAGCGTGCGCTGGAGATTGGCATCACCATCGCCGGTGGCGCCAACGTGATCCTGCTCGACGAGCCCACGGCCGGCATGAGCAAGACCGAGACCACGCGCTTCATCCACCTCATCAAGGAGGTGACCGAGGGTCGCACCCTGCTGACGGTGGAGCATGACATGGGCGTGGTGTTTGGTCTGGCCGACAAGATCGCCGTGGTGGTCTATGGCGAGGTGATCGCCTTTGACACACCCGACAAGGTGCGCGCCAACCAGCGTGTGCAGGAGGCCTATCTGGGCTCGGTGGTTGCGGACGAGCAGGGGGCGGGACACTGATATGCTGAAAATCGAAAACCTCCACGCTTACTACGGCAAGAGCCATGTGCTGCATGGCGTGACCTTTGACGTGCAACCCGGCGAGATCGTGGCACTGCTGGGGCGCAACGGCTCGGGCCGCTCCACCACCGCCAAGGCCATCATGGGCCTGGTGGACTGGGAGGGCACACTCAACTTCAAGGGGCAGGACCTTAACGGCAAGAAGGCCTATGAGATTGCCCACCTCGGTCTGGGCTATGTGCCTGAAAGCCGCGATGTGTTTCCCAATCTCACCGTGCACCAGAACCTGCTGCTGGGCCAGAAGGGCAACGGCAAGGGCAGCCGCTGGTCGTTCGATGACATGTACGAGATGTTCCCGCGCCTCAAGGAACGCCAGCACACCGAGGCGGGCGTGATGTCGGGCGGTGAGCAGCAGATGCTGACGCTGTGCCGCACGTTGATGGGCGATCCGGACCTCATCATCATTGACGAGCCCACCGAGGGCCTCGCGCCCAAGATCGTCGAACTGGTGGGCCAGTACCTGCAGACCATCAAGGCGCGCGGTATCTCGGTGCTGCTGATCGAGCAGAAGCTGACCATCGCCATGAAAATCTCGGACCGCGCGCTGGTGATGGGCCATGGCTCCATCGTCTTCCAGGGCACGCCCGACAGCCTGCGGGCGGACAACTACATCCGTAAAGAGTGGCTTGAAGTCTAGAAGGGCGATCCCCCTGAGGCGCTGCGCGCCTCGGTGCAGCCGCCAGAGGCGGCAGCCCTTTGTGCCGTCCAAGCCTGCGCAGGCAGGCTTGGAGCCGCGGCACTCAGCCCCTTCTCTCAAATCGCTGCGCGATTCGGGAAGGGAGACGCAGCCAGCGCGGCGGAGCGGCCCTTGCGCAGCTGCCCTGGCCTTGGGGCGCGCCAGTTTCAAAGATTCAGGGCAGGGCGGATGCGTTGGAAGGCATGCCACTCGCCTTGATCCACAGAGGTGCCCGGTCTTCGGTGGCGCCTCTTTTTTTGCCAGCCGGAATGTGCTCCTCAGGGGATGTCAGAAACCCCCTTGTCCCGCCCGGGACAAATTGACACGCCAAACGGGTTTGAAATCTCTACAATAAAAACGCACGACCGTTCTTTTTCACTTTCCCAGCACGCAAGGAACACCAGCATGACCGCTGAATACAAAGTCCACGGCTCCGTTGCCGTGATCACCATGGCCAACCCTCCTGTCAACGGACTCGGGTTGGCGACCCGGCAAGGCATCGTGGACGGCCTCAGCCGTGCCAATGCCGATCCAGCGGTCACCTCCATCATCATCACCGGGGCTGGCGGCGCCTTCTCTGGCGGTGCGGACATCAAGGAGTTCGGCACGGACAAGTCCCTGCAAGAACCCAACCTGCTGTCGGTGATTGCCGCCATCGAAAACTCGGCCAAGCCCGTCGTGGCCGCCATGCACAGCGTCGCCATGGGTGGCGGGCTGGAGCTGGCGCTGGGTTGCCACTACCGCATTGCGGCGCCTGGCTGCTCGATTGCACTGCCTGAAGTCAAGCTGGGCCTGATTCCTGGCGCGGGTGGTACACAGCGCCTGCCACGCGTGATTGGTGTGGAGGCTGCGCTCAACCTCATCGTGAGCGGCGAGCCCGTCAAGAGCGAAATGATTGCCGGCGTGCCCGGCCAGAAGTTGTTCGACAAGCTGGCCGCATCGGCTGAGTCGCTGGCGGCTGAAGCCCTGGCCTTTGCCCAAAGCGTGGCCGATGCCCGTCCGTTGCCGCTGGTCCGCAATTTCCCTTGCAAGCACCCCGAAGGCGATGCCTACTTCCAGTTCGCGCGCAACATGGTCAAGGGCATGGCCAAGAACTTCCCCGCGCCCGCCAAGTGCGTGGACGCGGTCGAAGCTGCCACCAAGAAGAAGTTTGCCGAAGGCATGCTGGTCGAGCGCGAGATTTTCATCAACCTGATGTGGACGCCAGAATCGCGTGCCTTGCGCCATCTGTTCATGGCCGAGCGTGCCGCCAGCAAGATCCCTGATGTGGCCTCCGACACCCCCAAGCGCGACATCAAGCTGGTGGGCGTGATTGGTGCCGGCACCATGGGCGGTGGCATTTCCATGAATTTCCTGAACGCGGGCATCCCCGTCAAGATCCTGGAAATGAAGCAGGAAGCCCTGGACCGCGGCATCGCCACGATCAAGAAGAACTACGAAGCCCAGGTCAAGAAGGGCAAGCTCAAGCAGGACAAGTACGACCAGCGCATGGCCCTGCTGTCCACCACGCTGAGCTACGACGACTTCAAGGACTGCGATCTCATCATCGAGGCCGTGTTCGAGGAGATGGGCGTCAAGGAAGCCGTGTTCAAGCAGTTGGATGCCGTGGCCAAGCCCGGCGCCATCCTGGCGTCCAACACTTCCACGCTCGACGTGGACAAGATCGCTGCCTTCACCAAGCGTCCGCAGGACGTGGTGGGCATGCACTTCTTCAGCCCTGCCAACGTGATGAAGTTGCTCGAAGTCGTGCGCGGCAAAGAAACCGCCAAGGACGTGCTCGCCACCGTGATGGCGATTGGCAAGAAGATCAAGAAGACCTCGGTGGTCTCCGGCGTGTGCGACGGCTTCATCGGCAACCGCATGATCGAGCAGTACAGCCGCCAGGCAGGATTTCTGCTGGACGAGGGCTGCACGCCCCAGCAGGTGGACAAGGCTGTAGAAAAATTCGGTTTTGCCATGGGCCCGTTCCGCATGGGCGATCTGGCCGGCAACGATATTGGCTGGGCGATCCGCAAGCGCCGTTCCGTTGAACGCGCCGACATGAAGTACAGCCGGACCGCCGACAAGCTGTGTGAGCTGGGCCGCTTTGGCCAGAAGACCGGCGCAGGCTGGTACGACTACCAAGCCGGCAAGCGCGATGCGATCCCTAGCGACCTAGTCAACAAGATGATCGAAGATCACCGCAAGGAACTGGGCATCACGCCCCGCAAGATTTCGGACGAAGAAATCGTGCAGCGCCTGGTGTTCGCCCTGGTCAACGAAGGCGCACACATCCTGGAAGACGGCATTGCCAGCAAGTCCGGCGACATCGACATGGTGTACCTCACGGGTTATGGCTTCCCCATCCACCGTGGCGGCCCCATGCACTACGCCAGCGAAGTGGGCCTTTTCAACGTGGTGCAGGCCATGGACCGTTTTGCCAAGAACCCCAACGACGATGCGACGTTCTGGAAGCCCGCTCCTCTGCTGGCCAAACTTGCAGCCGAAGGCAAGGCGTTCAACTGACATTGATGCGAAGCTGCACCGCGTGCGCAGGCCCCAGGCCGCCACGGGTGCGTTCCACCCCCTGAAAGGATTCCCCCATGACCTCCGCAGTGATTGTTTCCACCGCCCGCACCCCGCTCGCCAAGAGCTGGAAGGGTTCTTTCAACATGACGCATGGCGCCACGCTGGGCGGCCATGCCGTGCAGCAGGCTGTGCTGCGCGCAGGCATTGATGGCGCTGACGTGGACGACGTCATCATGGGCTGCGCCACGCCCGAAGGCGCCACCGGCAGCAACATCGCCCGCCAGATCGCGCTGAAAGCTGGCCTGCCCATCACAGCCTCCGGTGTCACCGTCAACCGTTTCTGCTCATCGGGCCTGCAGACCATTGCATTGGCCGCGCAGCGCATCATCGCCGGCGAAGCCGACGTGTATGTGGCCGGTGGTGTGGAAAGCATCTCCTGCGTCCAGCAGGAGATGAACCTGCACATGATCCAGGACCTGGCGCTGGCCAAGCAAAAGCCCGAGATCTACTGGAGCATGCTGCAGACCGCCGAGCAAGTGGCCAAGCGCTACAACATCGGTCGCGAAGCCATGGACGAATACGGTGCAGCCAGCCAGCAGAAGGCCTGCGCTGCGCAAGCGGCCGGTCTGTTCGACGCCGAAATCGCCCCCATCACCGTCACAGCCGGTGTGGCCGACAAGACGCTGGGCCTGATCACCAAGCAAGTGACCGTAAGCCGTGACGAAGGCACGCGTGAAGGTACGACGGTGGAAGCCATCAGCGGTTTGCGCTCGGCATTGCCTGGCGGTTTGATCTCGGCGGGCAACGCCAGCCAGTTCTCCGACGGCGCGGGCGCCTGCGTGGTGACCAGCGAAGAGTACGCCAGCAAGAAGGGCCTCAAGCCGCTGGGCCGCTTCCTGGGTTTCGCTGTGGCAGGGTGCGAGCCGGATGAAATGGGCATCGGCCCCGTGTTTGCCGTTCCGAAGGTGCTCAAGAAGCTGGGCCTCACGGTCAACGACATCGACCTGTGGGAGTTGAACGAAGCGTTCGCCGTGCAGGTGCTGTATTGCCGCGACAAGCTGGGCATTCCCGCTGATCGCCTGAACGTCAATGGTGGCGCCATCGCCGTGGGTCACCCCTATGGTGTGTCGGGCCAGCGCCTCACGGGCCACGCTCTTATCGAAGGCAAGCGCCGTGGCGCGAAGCGCGTGTGCGTGACCATGTGTATTGGCGGTGGCATGGGCGCTGCAGGCATCTTCGAAGTGCTGTAACCCGTGGCCGCAGACCGTCCCACTGACATGCATTCCAGGACGGCCTCGCCCGAGGCTTTTCTGGCGCTGGGGCGGCAGGTGCTTGCCAACCAGCCCTTCAGTGTGTTGTTGGGCGCGGAACTGGTGGCGCTGGCGCCGGGAAGGTGCGAGCTGTCGCTAGCCATCACCCCGCAGCTGCGCCAGCAGCACGGTTTTGCCCATGGCGGAGTGGTGAGCTACCTGGCAGACAACGCGCTGACCTACGCCGGGGGCACGGCGATGCAGGTGCCGGTGGTCACCTCCGAGTTCAAGATCAACTACCTGCGGCCCGCCGTGGGCGAGCGCCTGCTGGCCCGCGCTGAGGCTGTGCACCATGGCAAGCGCCAGGCGGTATGCCGGTGTGAGGTGCTGGTGATCCAGGACGGACAGGAGAAGCTTTGCGCCGTGGCGCAGGGCACGATTGCCGCGCTGGGTGCTGCTCAGACGGAGAGCGATGCTGCCGATGCGGCAGCCTGATGTGATGGATGGATACGCCAACGGATGCGGGGAGGGGATGCGGGGGCACGCTACAAATTGTTGCTTTGTCGGGGCGTGAAGCACCCGCTGGTGCGGTTGGCACGGGCAGAATCCGCCGCGACCACCGGTTTGCCGGTGGTCTTGAAGCTGTCTCTTTTTCTCCATCCCGAACCCGGTACCTTCCATGCGTTGTCTGCTTCCCTCCTTTCGCCAGTTTTTCGCCCTCTCGGCCTTTGCCGTCGCATGTGGTGCCCACGCCCAGAGCCAGACCTACAAGCTTCAGCTGCCGCTGGAATCTGACCCGGATGTGGTCCTGCAGGACATCGTGGTGGACGCCAAACAGACGCGGGTAACGTTGCTGGTCAAGAACACCTCCGACGAGGCAATTGAGGCCTGTGCACAGCCCACCGGATCGGCCGATGCGTTCACGCTCAAGGACCTGGGCAGCGGCGCCGTGCTGCAGCAACAGTCGATTGGAGGCCTGACGTTCTGCAACGTGAAGATGGACGTGGTCAAGCCCGGCCGCACCAAGCTCGTCAAGATCACATTCCCGCCACTGCCTGCACGCGCCACGCGCCTGCAGCTCGGAGAAGCCAATTGCCAGCCCAAGCCCGATTCGGACATGGAGTTCTGGTGTTTCAAGAACATCGTGCTGCCTGCACGCTGAACCCCATCGGGTGAGGGCACATCGGGCATGCACGCAGCCACAAGGAGACCTTCTGATGACCCTGCGTTCCACGCTCGACTTTCTGCTGTATGAATGGCTCGAGGCCCAGTCCCTCACGGCCCGTGCGCGTTTTACAGACCACTCGCGCGAAACTTTCGATGCGGTGCTCGACACCTGTGAGCGCATCGCCCGTGAGAAGTACGCTCCCTTCAACCGAACGGTGGACATCGAGGAGCCGCATTTCGACGGTGAAAAGGTCATCCTGCCCCAGGCGACCTACGAGGCGCGCAAGGCCTACGCCGAATCCGGCCTTCTGTCCGCAGCGCAGGACTATGAGGTCGGTGGCATGCAGCTGCCCTACACCGTAGAGGCGGCCGCCAACAGCTTCTTTGCAGTGGCGTCCATCAGCATCGGCTCGAATCTGCTCACCTCGGGCAATGCCAACCTGCTCATGGTGCATGGCACCGAGTCGCAAAAGCAGGTGTTCGCACTCAATGAATTCAACGGCCGATGGTCGGGCACCATGTGCCTGTCCGAGCCTCAGGCGGGTTCCTCGCTGTCGGATGTGGCCACGCGCGCCGTGCCCGATGGCGACGGCTTTGAGGCCGACCCGCTGGGCGCGCGGTATCGCCTGACGGGCAACAAGATGTGGATCAGCTCGGGCGACCACGAGCTCACCGAAAACATCGTGCACCTGGTGCTGGCCAAGATCCCGGGGCCGGACGGTAAGCTGGTGCCTGGCACCAAGGGCATCTCGCTGTTCATCGTGCCCAAGAAGCTCGTGGACACCGATGGCAAGCTCACCGGCGTGCGCAACGACGTGGCGCTGGCGGGCCTGAACCACAAGCTGGGCTGGCGTGGCACCACCAACACGCTGCTCAACTTTGGTGAAGGCAAGTTCCCGGTGGATGGGCGTGCAGGGGCCGTGGGTTACCTGGTGGGGCAGCCCGGCAAGGGCCTGCACTGCATGTTCCACATGATGAACGAGGCGCGCATCGGCATCGGCATGGCGGCCACCATGCTGGGGCTGGCGGGCTACTATGCCAGCCTGGACTACGCCAAGAACCGGCCGCAAGGGCGTCCGGTGCAGGGCCCCAAGGACGCTGCAGGCGCGGGTGCGGCTGCCGTGGTCAAGGACGCCGCCCAGCCCCAGGTGCGCATCATTGAACACGCCGACGTCAAGCGCATGCTGCTGGCCCAGAAGTCCTATGGTGAAGGGGCGCTGGCGCTCAATCTCTTCTGCGCCAAGCTCGTGGATGAGCAACATACCGGTGATGCCGTGGCGGCCGACGAAGCCCGCCTGCTGCTGGAAGTGCTCACCCCCATCGCCAAGAGCTGGCCCAGCGAGTGGTGCCTGGAGGCCAACAGCCTGGCCATCCAGATCCATGGCGGCTACGGCTACACGCGCGATTTTCCGGTGGAGCAGTACTGGCGCGACAACCGCCTGAACATGATCCACGAAGGCACGCATGGCATTCAGGCCATGGACTTGCTGGGCCGCAAGGTGCTCATGGAAGGCGGGCGCGGCCTGCAGCTGCTGGCCGGCCGCATCAACGCCACCATCGAGCGCGCGATCCAGGTGCCCACGCTGGCCGCGCATGCCAATGCACTGGGTGCCGCGCTGCAGCAGGTGGGGGCCGCCACCAAGGCGGCCTGGGCCACAGGCCAACCGGCTGACGCGCTGGCCAATGCGGTGCCCTACATGCAGGCCTTTGGCCACATGGTGCTGGCCTGGGTGTGGCTGGACGTGGCCCTGGCCACGCTGGCCCAGGATGCCAATCTGGCCCAGCCCGCGAGCGTGGGGCGCATGGGCGGCATGCGGTTTTTCTTTCACTACGAACTGCCGAAAATCGGCGCCTGGCTGCAGGTGGTCAGCACGCGCGATGCCACCTGCGCGGCCTTCCCTGAAGAGGCGTTTTGATGGCGGCGCAGCAAACCCTGCAACGCCTGCACAAGCTCATCTGGGTGTTGATCTACGGCGGCTTGCTCACGCTGATCCTGGGCATTGCCACGGCACGCACCAACGACGCCCTGGGCTGGAGCTTCATCGTGGTCGGTGGGGCGTTGGCTGCAGCGGGCGTGGCGCTGATTGCGGTGCGGGCCCGGTTGCACGCCGACCCCGGCCCGTAGCTGGACGCCCGACACCACCGCGACACAAAGTGCCCGCATTGCGCCGCACAATCATCGGCGCGTGGGGCCAACACCCATCAATAGATCCATCCAACACCGAAGGAGACTTTCAGCATGACCCGTACCATCCAACAACTGTTCGACCTCACTGGCAAAACCGCGCTGGTCACCGGCGGCTCGCGTGGCCTGGGGCTGCAACTGGCCCATTCGCTGGGCGAGGCGGGCGCCAAGATCCTGCTCAGTTCACGCAAGGCGTCCGACTTGGAAGAGGCCACGGCCGAGCTGCAGACCGCGGGTATCGATGCCCGCTGGATCGCCGCCGATTGCGCCAAGGAAGAAGACATCCGCCGCCTGGCCGATGAAACGCTGGAGCGACTGGGCCACGTGGACATCCTGGTGAACAATGCCGGCGCTGCCTGGGGGGCCCCCGCCGAAGACCACCCCGTGGACGCGTGGGACAAGGTGATGAACCTCAACGTGCGTGGCTACTTCATCCTGTCTCAGCACATCGCCAAGCACAGCATGATCGCGCGCCGCAGCGGCAGCATCATCAACGTGGCGTCCATTGCCGGCCTCGGTGGCAACCCCAAGGGCATGAACACCATTGCCTATAACACTTCCAAGGGCGCGGTGATCAATTTCACCCGTGCGCTGGCGGCAGAATGGGGCCAGTACAACATTCGTGTCAACGCCATCTGCCCCGGTTTCTTCCCGAGCCGGATGACAGTGGGCACCCTGAAGGCCATGGGTGAGGAAGCACTGGCGGCCCACGCGCCCCTGGGCCGCCTGGGCGACGACGAGGACCTGAAGGGCCTGTGCGCGCTGTATGCGTCCGATGCGGGCAAGCACATCACCGGCCAGTGGCTGGCGGTGGATGGCGGCGTGAGCATCGTTACGGGAGGTTAGGCAGGGTACTTCCCCCTGAGCCGCTTCGCGGCTTCCCCCTTCTCTCGGCTTTGCCGGGAAGGGGGACGCAGCCCTCGCTGCGGGGCGGCCCTTGCTAGGCTGCCCTGGCCGGGGCCGCGCCAGTTTTTGAGTTCTGTGTTCTGAGGACATGCCGTGAAAAGTTTTGGTGTCGAAATCCCCTTTGTCAGCCACCTTGGCTTCACGCTGCACCGGATGGAGGGCGGCGAGTCCGAGCTGCATTACGAGGCGAAGCCCGAGCACCTGAACTCCTTCGATGTGACCCATGGCGGCGCATCGATGACGCTGCTGGACGTGACCATGGCCACGGCTGCGCGCAGCGACACGCCCGACATGGGCGTGGTCACCATCGAGATGAAGACCAGCTTCATGCAGCCCGCGCGCGGGCCGCTGGTGGCCAAGGGGCGGCTCATTCATCGCACGGCCACCATGGCTTTTACCGAAGGCACGGTGGTCGACGCGCAGGGCAAGGTGTGTTGCCATGCCACCGGCACATTCAAGTACGTGCGGCGCCTGCCGTTGGACAGCCGCAGCGCCAACGGGCTCAAGGTGATTTCCACCGATTGAGCAAAATTTTTAGATCAAATTGGCCTCTGGCGCTTTATCCATAAGCGCTAGTAGCTATTGAATTCATAGTGATAGACATTCTGAAGGAGCCTCTCATGCCCCGCAACCAACAAATCGTTCTCGACAACCGTCCCCAGGGCGAAGCCGTGGCCAGCAACTTCAAGCTGGTGGCCACCGACACGCCTGCGCTGCAGGACGGCCAGGTGCTGGTGCGCCACCACTTCCTGAGCCTGGATCCGTACATGCGCGGCCGCATGAACGAGAGCAAGAGCTACGCCGCCTCTCAAGGCCTGGGCGAGGTCATGATCGGTGGCACCGTGGGCGAGGTGGCCGAGAGCAAGCACCCCAAGTACGCCGTGGGCGACAAGGTGGTGGGCATGGGTGGCTGGCAGGAATACAGCGTGGTGGACGGCAATGCCGTGGGCGCGCTGCGCAAGGTGGACACCACGCACGTGCCGCTGTCGCACTACCTGGGCGCCGTGGGCATGCCCGGCGTGACGGCCTGGTACGGCCTGGTCAAGATCATCGCCCCCAAGGAGGGTGACACCGTGGTGGTGAGCGCCGCCACCGGCGCCGTGGGCAGCGCCTTTGCCGCGCTGGCCAAGGCGCGTGGCTGCCGCGCCGTGGGCATTGCCGGTGGTGCCGACAAGTGCAGGTATGCGGTGGAAGAACTGGGCTTTGACGCCTGCATCGACTACAAGGAACACAGCGATGTGAAGGCCATGTCCAAGGCCTTGAAGGAAGCCTGCCCCAACGGTATCGACGGCTACTTCGAGAACGTGGGCGGCTGGATCATGGACGCCGTGATGCTGCGCATGAACGCCTTCAGCCGCATTGCCCTGTGCGGCATGATCGCCGGCTACGATGGCGCGCCGCTGCCCATGGCCAACCCCGCGCTCATGCTCATCAACCGCATGAAGGTCGAAGGCTTCATCGTCAGCGAGCACATGGAAGTCTGGCCCGAGGCGCTTAAGGAGCTGGGCACGCTGGTGGGCACCGGCAAGCTGCGCCCACGCGAGACGGTTGCCCAGGGCATTGCCGCCGCGCCCGAGGCCTTCCTCGGTCTGCTCAAGGGCAAGAACTTCGGCAAGCAACTGGTGAAGCTGATCTAAGAACCTGCTCCCGGCTTTTTCATGGGGTGCGCATGGCAGCAAACAGTCACGATCTAGGCGTCCGCCGCAGCCCATGCTGGCGGCCTGGGCAAGGTGGGCAACGACGAGCGTGGCTGTTTGCTGCCATGCCCTTCGGGTTGCCCCGCAAAGGCAGCGCCTGCGGCGTTGCCCATCCTCGCCGCACATCAGTGCGGCTTGCGGTGGGCGCCTTGCATCCACTGCCTTTGTGGGGCAACGCACCCCATGAAAAAGCCGGGAGCAGGTTCTAGTGCGCTGGATCTGGGCCCGCTTCGACGACTTGGGCGTGCACGCGCTGCACGACACACTCGCTCTGCGCTGCAAGGTCTTCATCCTGGAGCAGGGGCCCTACCAGGACCCCGATGGCGCCGACAAAAAGTCGCACCACCTGCTGGGCTATGACGAGGTCGGTGCGCTCCAGGCCAGCCTGCGCGTGGTGGACCCGGGCGTGAACTACCCCGAGCCTTCCATCGGGCGTGTGGTCACCGCCAAGGAGGCACGTGGCAACGGCACGGGCCGTGCGCTGATGGTGGAGGGCATAACCCGCTGCAGCCAGGCGTGGCCCGGCCGAAGCATCCGCATCAGCGCGCAGGCTCACCTGCAGCGGTTTTACGGCAGCCTGGGCTTTGTGGCCGTGTCCGACGAATACCTGGAAGACGACATTCCCCATATCGAGATGTTGTGGAGTCCCCCATGACCACTGCGACCGCCCCAACTGCCAGCCTGGCACGCACCCACGACGTGTTCAATCAGAGCACGCCCTGGGCCGATGTGAACCTGTTCACCACCAACCAGTCCCTGCAGGACGCGCTGCGCCTGCACGCCCCCAGCCTGCCGCTGGCGGGTCTGACGGCCCTGGGCGCAGAAATGGGGTCGGCGGAGATGTTGACCCACGCGCGCCTTGCCAACACCCACAAGCCGCAGCTGCACACGCACGACCGCTTTGGCCACCGCACCGATGTGGTCGAGTTTCACCCCAGCTACCACGCGCTGATCGGCGCGGCGCTGCGCCACGGCCTGCACGCCACGCCCTGGTCGCGCACCGGCGGTGCTGCGGCGTACGCACACACCGAGCGCGCCGCCGGCTTCATGCTGTTCACCGAGGCCGAGCCCTCGGTGCTGTGTCCCGTGTCGATGAGCTACGCCGTCACGCCGGCATTGCGCGGCAACGCCGCGGTGTGGGCCGACTGGAGCGCGGGCCTGGCCAGCACCCGGTACGACCCGCGCCTGGCCTTGTTCTCGCAAAAATCCGCGCTCACCATGGGCATGGGCATGACCGAGAAGCAGGGCGGGTCGGACGTGCGCGCCAACACCACCCAGGCCGTGCCCGATGGCGAGGATGCCTGGGGCCCGCGCTACCGGCTGACGGGCCACAAGTGGTTCTTCTCGGCCCCCATGTGCGATGCCTTCCTGGTGCTGGCGCAGGCGCCCGGCGGGCTGACCTGTTTCTTCCTGCCGCGCGTGCTGCCGGACGACCACAACGGCGTGCTCAACAGCATCCGCATCCAGCGCCTGAAGGACAAGCTTGGCAACCATGCCAACGCGAGCTCCGAGGTCGAGTTCATCGACGCGACCGCCTGGCGTGTGGGCGAAGAGGGCCGCGGCGTGGCGCAGATCCTGGAGATGGGCACCATGACGCGGCTGGACTGCGCCCTGGGCACCAGCGGCCTCATGCGCCAGGCGCTGACCATCGCGCTGCACCACACGCGACAGCGCTCGGCCTTTGGCAAGAAGCTCATCGAGCAACCCCTCATGCGCAACGTGCTGGCCGACCTGGCGCTGGAGAGCGAGGCCGCCACCGCGCTGTCCATCCGCCTGGCCAGTGCCTTCGACAAAAAGGCCACCAGCGAGCACGAAGCCGTCATGGCCCGCCTGCTCACGCCCGTGGCCAAGTTCTGGGTGTGCAAGCGCGGCAGCGTGTTCGCGCAGGAGGCCATGGAATGCCTGGGCGGCAACGGCTACGTGGAAGAGGGCGGTGAAGGCACCATGGCCCGCATCTACCGCGAGATGCCGCTCAACTCCATCTGGGAAGGCGCCGGCAACATCATGGCGCTGGACCTGCTGCGCGCCGTGCGCCGCGCCGACACCGCTGCAGCCCTGGCCGACGAACTGGCCCCCGCGCGCGGCGCCCACCCGGCGCTCGACCGCCTGGCCAGCGCGCTGCCCCTGCGCGTGGACGCGATGACCACCGAGGCCGAGGCCCGCCGCCTGGCGCAGGACGTGGCCCTGGCCGTGCAGGCCGCGCTGCTGTACCGCAGTGCACCCGGCGCTGTGTTCAGTGCCTTCTGCGATTCGCGCCTTGCCGGCGACTGGGGCTACAGCTTCGGCACGCTGGGTGCAACTGTTGACTTCGACCTGCTGCTGAACCGCGCCTTGCCCGCCTGACCCTCATTTTTTGCGGAGATTCCGATGTCCCACCTCATCCTGCACCACTACCCCTCGTCGCCGTTTTCCGAAAAGATCCGCCTGGTGCTGGGTTTCAAGAAGCTGGCGTGGAAGTCCGTGATCATCCCCAGCATCGCGCCCAAGCCCGATGTGGTGGCGCTCACGGGCGGCTACCGCAAAACGCCGTTCCTGCAGGTCGGTGCCGACATCTACTGCGACTCCGCGTTGATCTGCGACGTGCTGGAGCACGAGCAGCCCGAGCCCGTGCTGTACCCGCCGCACCTGAAGGGCGTGGCACGGGTGTTCGCGCAGTGGGCCGACAGCAGCCTGTTCTGGGCGGCCATGGCTTACAACCTGCAGCCCAAGGGCGCATCGGCCATGTTCGCCAACCTGCCGCCCAACGTGGCCCAGGCCTTCAGCGAAGACCGCCGTGAGATGAGTGCCGGCATGCAGCGCCTGCGCCCGGCAGACGCCACGGCCGCCTACCGCTCGTACCTGCGCCGCATCGCGTACATGGCCGAGGAGCATGACTTCCTGTTTGGCGCCGAGCCCTGCCTGGCCGACTTTTCCACCTACCACCCGCTGTGGTTCACGCGCCAGTGCGTGCCGGTGATGGCCGACATCTTCGCGGCCACCCCCGCCGTGCTCGAATGGATGGACCGCATCGCGGCCCTGGGCCACGGGCGCATGGAGAAGTTCACCGCGCAGGACGCCATTACCGTGGCCGCTGGCGCTGAGCCGCTGCCGCTGATGGATGACGTGTTCCAGGACGAGCACGGCATCCCCCTGGGCACGCAGGTCGCTATTGCCGCCGAAAGCTTTGGCACCGAGCCGACCGAGGGCGAACTGATCGCCGCCACCCGCACCCGCTACACCCTGCGCCGCACCGACCCGCGCGCAGGCACCGTGCAGGTGCATTTCCCCCGCATTGGATACACGTTGCGAAAGGTTGAGAAATAAATGATTGACGACTTCAAAGGCAAGACCGCCGTCCTGACCGGCGCCGGCTCGGGCTTCGGCCTCGAATGCGCGCGCATCGGCGCCCGCCTGGGCATGAACCTGGTGCTGGTGGACGTGCAGCAGGATGCACTCGATGCCGCTGCCGCCGAGATGCAGGCCGCGGGCGTGCAGGTGCTGGCGCGCAAGGTCGACGTGTCGAACGCCGCGCAGATGGAGCAACTGGCCGCCGATGTGCAGCAGCGCTTTGGCGCGCCGCACCTCGTTTTCAATAACGCCGGCGTGGGCGCGGGCGGCCTGGTGTGGGAGAACTCCATCAAGGACTGGGAATGGGTGCTGGGCGTGAACCTCTGGGGTGTGGTGCACGGTGTGCGCCTGTTCACACCGATGATGCTGGCCGCCGCCAAGAAGGACCCCGCCTGGCGCGGCCACATCGTCAACACTGCCAGCATGGCGGGCCTGGTGGACGCTCCCAACATGGGCATCTACAACGTCAGCAAGCACGCCGTGGTGAGCCTGTCGGAAACGCTGTACCAGGACCTGTCGCTGGTGACCGACCAGATCAAGGCCAGCGTGTTGTGTCCGTTCTTCGTGCCCACCGGCATCAGCCAGAGCCACCGCAACCGGCCCGAAGACATGCCGGCCGAGAGGCCCACCAAGAGCCAGCTCATCGGCCAGGCCATGAGCGACAAGGCGGTGGGCAGCGGCAAGGTGACGGCCGCTGAGGTGGCACAGAAGGTGTTTGACGCGGCGGCCCAGGGCCAGTTCTACATCTACAGCCATCCCAAGGCCATCGCCTCGGTGCAGACGCGGATGGAAGACATCATGCTGGGCCGCAACCCCACCGATCCGTTTGCCAGCAAGCCTGAGGTCGGCGAGCAGTTGCGTGCCGCATTGAGGGCTGAATAAGCCCCTGGCGCTTGATATAGAAGCGTGAATAGCTATTAAAAATATAGCAAATGTCTGCTGAGCCACACACCCTCGAAACGGCGCACGCTTTCGCAAGCGGCTATGCGCTGTTTCCAACCGCCATTGGCCACTGCGGCATTGCGTGGCAGGGTGCACGGCTGGTGGGTGTGCAGCTGCCGGAAGATGCTGGCGAGGTGCCAACGCGTGCCCGCATGCAGCGCCGGTTTCCGCAGCTCGCTGAAAGCGGGATGCCACCCGAGGTGGCAGCCTGGGCAGCGCGTGTGGTGGCCTTGCTCGAAGGAGCGCACGACGACCTGTGTGATGTGCCCTTGGCGCTGGACACCGTGGCCCCCTTCAACGCCCGCGTGTATGAACTGGCCCGCCGCATCCCACCCGGAAAAACCATGACCTATGGCGAGATGGCTGCCGCGTTGGGCGAGCCGGGTGCCGCGCGTGCCGTGGGCCAGGCGTTGGGCCACAACCCGTTTGCGCCTGTGGTGCCGTGCCACCGTATCCTGGCGGCGAACGGCAAGACAGGCGGTTTTTCGGCCGGTGGCGGCGCCACCACCAAGATGCGCATGCTGGAGATCGAGGGCGCGTTTGCGCACGAGACCCTGGCGCTGTTTGCACCCAGAGGCTGAACGGATCAACCGCGCTTTTTGAGCAGGGGCGACCCCGCGCTGGCCATGGCCAGCTCGTGCGTGGTGTTCAGCAGGGCAGGGCCCAGGGCCTGCATGCGCTCGGGCGTCAGGCGCACCAGCGGGCCCGCAATGGTCACCACCCCGATCACCGTGCCGTTGCCCCGTCGGATGGGCGCGGCCATGGCCGCCATGGCCGGTGCAAACACCTCGACGATGGTGCTGAAGCCCTGCTGCCGTGCGGTGCGCAGGTAGGCCAGCAGGGCCTTCACGGTGGTGGGGGCGTTGGGGCCGTAGTCCTCGGGCTTGCCAAAGCCCTGGCGTGCTACCAGGGCCAAGGCCTCTTCATCGCTCATCGTGGACAGCCAGGCATGGCCGGCCGAGCTGCACGACAGGTTGACCGACAGGCCCATGTCCGGGTCGTAGCGCAGGCCGCGCACGGCCCCTTGCGCCTTGGCCACAAAGGTCAGCGCATCACCGTCCACCACGGCCAGACGCACCAGCTCGCCAGATTCGGCGGCCAGCCGGTCCAGCAGGGGCTGGGCAATGTCCACCACGCCCGTGGCGCTCAGATAGCCCAGGCCCAGCGACACCAGCTTGATGGTGAGCATGTAGTTGCCCTGGCTCTGGTCCTGCCGCACGTAGCCGCAACGGATCAACTCGGCCAGCAGGCGGTGCGTGGCGCTCAGTGGCATGTCCAGTTCGGAGGCCAGGCTCGACAGGGCCTTGCCTTCCGGGTGCGGTGCAAGGTGCTCCAGGACTTTGAAACTGCGTTCAAGGATGCTGCTCATGGCGGGGCTTTTTGTGATCGTGAACTGGTTTTGTCGGGATACCCAAGCGCTGGTTCTTCCGGCGCAATGTATCAAAAATTGTTAAAGGGTTTCTACTGTGGAAACAGTTTCCACTTTATTCATACGATGCAGTCCCAGATGCACCCCGGGCCTGGGGTGCACAACCCTGGTCTCTTTTTGTTGGAGAAGTCCCTGTGAAAAAAACTGCTTGCCTCCTGGCGGCCGCTGGCCTGTCCTTCTTGATGGCGCTGCCCGCCGCCGCGCAGCAGGAGCGCGTGATCCGCTTCGGGCACCTGAACAATGCCGACCACCCCGTGAGCTTTGGCGTCAAGCGTTTTAGCGAGCTGCTGGCGGCCAAGAGCGGCGGCAAGATGAAGGTGATGGAGTTCCCCGCCTCGCAGCTGGGCAACGAGATGCAGCAGCAGTCGGCGCTGCAGGGCGGTGTGCAGCAGATGTCGGCCCCGGCCACCACCTCGCTGGCCGGCATCGTCAAGGAATTCGGGTTGGTGGACTTCCCCTTCTCGGTGGCCAACTTTGCGCAGGCCGATGCGCTGCTCGACGGCCCGCTGGGCCAGGCGCTGATCGCCCGATTGCCCGAGAAGGGCCTGGTGGCCCTGGGCTACTGGGACCTCGGTTTTCGCAACGTGACCAACAGCAGGCGCCCCATCACCAAGGCCGATGATTTTGATGGACTCAAGCTGCGCGTGATCCCCAACCCGGTGTTCCTGGAGACCTTCAAGGCCTTCAAGGCCAACCCTGTGCCCATGCCGTTTGCCGAGCTGTACGGCGCGCTGGAAGCCAAGGCCGTGGACGGACAGGAGAACCCCTATGCGGTGATCCTGTCGAACAAGATGTTCGAGGTGCAGAAGTACGTGAGCGCCACCAACCACGTGTACGCCGCCAACATCGTGCTGGTGAGCAAGAAGTTCTGGGACCAGCTCACCCCCGCCGAGCAGAAGATGATGCACGACGCGGCCAGCGAGTCGCGTGGCTACCAGCGCCAGGTGAGCCGCGCCGCAGCGCAGCGTTCGGTGGGTGACCTGCAGGCCAAAGGCATGGCCTACAACGAGATCACGCCCGCCGAGCTGGCGCGCATGCAGCAGATCGCCAAGCCCGTGATCGAGAAGTTCGCGGCCACCTATGACCCGGCGATCGTCAAGCTCTACAACGACGAACTCGCCCGCATCCGCAAGTAAGCCACCTGGTCCGAAACCTATGAAAATTCTCATCCTCCACGGCCCCAACCTCAACCTGTTCGGGCGCCGCGAACCCCATATCTATGGCACCACCACGCTGGCCCAGATCAACGAGCGTTTGCTCAAGCTCGCTACAGAGCTGGGTGTGGAGCTCGACATCGTGCAGTCCAACCATGAGGGCGCGCTCATCGACTTCCTGCACGCGAACATCGATGCAGCGCAGGGCGCACTCGTGAATCCTGCGGGCCTGACACAGCACGGCGTGCCGCTGCACGACGCCATCAAGGCCATGCCTTTCCCGGTGATCGAAGTGCACATGTCCAATATCGCCGCGCGCGAAGCCTGGCGCGCGCACTCCATCATCTCGCCCGCCGTCAAGGCCACGGTGCAGGGCTTCGGGCCCCACTCCTACCTGGCCGGGCTGCGGGCGTTGGTGGACAGCCTGCGCGAGGCCGCCCAGGTTGCCTGAGCGGTGTGGGATGTACGGTGATGTGCGTTCAACATCTCCTCTGAAAAGCCACAGGCCCCCGATGGACCGGCTCTGCCCTCTGCCGTGCTGCTACTGAGCGGTGGTTGATTCGATATTTTTGGGTCAAATCGGCCGTTGGCGCTTTGTTAGATTGCGCAATGTGCTATAAAAATAGTAGCATTTGAGGCGGTGTCAACGCAGCCCGCGTCGCCAAAAGCTGTGCCGGCAAGGCCAGGCATCAGGTGGTGAGGTGCCTGGGCAAAAAACAGGCCCGCGGTGGTCTGTTCGACAGCGCACAGACGCGCAGTATCTGCCCCTTGTACAAGAGGATCGGAGCGTACCCGCCACGCGGTTGCGCCATTCACTTGTACCAGGAGCCGCCCATGTCCCATCCATCCACCCTTGCCTCTGCGTGGGACACGTCTTCCGTGGGGCAGCCGGCAGACATCTCGCTGCTGGAACTCTCCCACCTGGGTGAACATCTGGTGCACTGCGGCGCGTTGCGGGGGCCGTTGGACCAGTTTCTCGCTGGCGCTGCATGGCTGCAGGCCTTGGTTGCAGAACATGTGGTGACTGTTGCACTCCTGGTCACGTTGCTGGTGGGGGCCGTATCGCTGGTGCGATAGGGGGCAAGCGCATGGGCTTACGCACACCATGGCCCTGGGTTTCTTCCGCGATGGATCGCATGCTCGATGCCCGGGCAGGCCCGGTGCTGGAGCCCCTGCGGGCCGAAGTGTTTGGCGCAGCCCGCTTCGAAGAGCATGGCCGGCACCTCGGTTCCTCCCACGACGCGGGCAAGGCACCCTTTGGCCGCACCACGTTTTACCCGCGTCTGCAGAGCAACATCCGCGCGTTGCGGGCTGCGCACCGCTACCTGTTCGACGCGCCCCACGACGAGCATGCCATCAGCCCCGCCGCTGAATGGCTGTTTGACAACTTCCATCTGATCGAAAGCCAGCTCAAGGAGATCCGGGCCGGGCTGCCGCCGCGTTACTACCGCTCGCTGCCGGTGCTCAAAGGCGCCCCGTTGGTGGGCCTGCCGCGTGTGTACGGTGTGGCCTGGTCGTTTGTGGCCCACACCGACAGCGCGTTCGATGAATCGCTGTTGGTGCACTACCTGAACGCTTACCAGGAGACCCGCGAGCTGAGCCTGGGGGAGCTGTGGGCGTTGCCCACCACGCTGCGCGTGGTGTTCATCGAAAACCTGCGCCGCCTGGCCGAGCGCCTGGCCAGCCACAAGGCTGCGCAGGAGCTGGCCAGCCTGTGCGCCACCCACTGCGAGGAGCTGACTACCCAGACCCTGGACGCTGCGTGCGCTGCCATGGAGCAGCGCGGTGTGGCCCCCGTGTTCCTGGCCCATCTGGCGCAATCCATGGCGGGGCGCAGAACGCCGGGAGGGCATACACCGGCGCAGCCCTTGTTGCCGGTGCAGCAGTGGTTGTTGACCGCTGTGCCTGACCTGGTGGCGCTGCAGGCCCAGCAGCAGATCAACCAGGCCGCGGACCAGCTGAGCATGGGCAATGCCGTCACGGCGCTGCGGCGGGTGGGCGCGGCCGACTGGTCCGACATCATCAGCCAGACCAGCCTGGTGCTGCGCGCCATGCTGCAGTCGCCCGTGTTCGCGGCCGAGGACGAGTCCACGCGCAACACCACCTTGCACGGCATTGAAAACCTGTCGGCCCGCAGCGGGCAGGGTGAGGCCGCCGTGGCACAGGCGCTGCTGGTGCTGATGTCGGGCGGCCAGGGCGAGCCTCTGGATGAGCCTGAAGGCGCGCAGGCGTTGGCAGGCTATTGGCTGCAAGGCGCCGGGCGCAGCCAGCTGGAGCACACCCTCGGTACAGGCCGCCATGCCACCGATGCGGTGGCCCTGTGGCGTTCTGCGGTGGGTCTGTCGCGTGTGCCGCTGTACCTGGGCGCCTTGCTGCTGGGCTCGCTCGGCCTGCTGGCCTGGCTGATGGCGCCCCTGTGGGGCATGCCACCAGGGCCCTCGGCCAGTGCAGCCCATCTTGCGGGCCTGGCGCTGGTGGCCGCCTTGTTGCTGCTGCCCGTGTCCGAGATCGTGGTGGCCGTGGTGAACCGGCTCATTGGCGAATCCGTCCGGCCCACGTACATGCCCCGCTACCTGCTGCCAGCGGGCATTCCGGCATCGGCACGTGTGCTGGTGGCGATCCCGGCCCTGCTCAGCAGCACCGGCACCATCGACCGGCTGGTGCACCGCCTGCACCTGCATTGCCTGGCCAACCCCGAGCCCTGTGCGCAGTTTGCGCTGCTGACAGACGGTGTGGATGCCGACGTGCAAGACCTGCCCGAAGACGGCCCGCTGCTGGCCCATGCCCAGAGCCAGATGCAGGCCCTGAACCAGCAGCATCCCGTCACTCCAGGCAGTGCCCCGCGTTTTGTGCTGCTGCACCGCGCGCGCACCTACAGCCCCACGCAGCAGCAGTGGATCGGCTGGGAGCGAAAGCGCGGAAAGCTCGAACAGCTGGTGGCCGCACTCGCCACGGGGGGGCAGGGCGCCTTCCTGGACCTGGACGAACTCTCGCACCTGGCACCGCAGACCCGCTATGTGCTCACGCTGGACAGCGATACGCAGCTGCCCCCGGGCCGTCTGCGCAGCCTGGTGGGCGTGGCCGAACACCCCGAGAACCAACCCCGGCTGGATGCCACAGGCCAGCGCGTGGTGCAGGGCTACGGCATCCTGCAGCCCCGGGTGCTCGCGCCACTGCCCACGTCTGCCACCACCTCGTTGTGGCAGTGGCTGTTTGCGGGCCAGCAGGGACTGGACCCGTACAGCGCCATGACCTCCGACGTGTACCAGGATTTTTTTGCCGAAGGCAGTTTCACTGGCAAGGGCCTGCTGCATGTGGCCACCGTGCACGCCGTGCTGGGCGGGCGCCTGCCCGCCGACCAGGTGCTGAGCCACGACCTGCTTGAAGGCGCGCTGGCACGCTGCGCCGTTGTCAGCGATGTGACGCTGGTGGAGTCCGAGCCCGAGCACAGCGACACCGCCACCGCCCGCCTGCACCGCTGGACGCGGGGCGACTGGCAGCTGTGGCCCTTTCTGGCCCAAGCCCATCGCTGGGGCCTCTCACCCACCAACCGCTGGAAGCTGCTGGACAACTTGCGCCGTTCGCTCGTGGCACCCGCATCGCTGGTGCTGGTGGTGTTGGCCATGGTGGGGCTGGGCCTGCCTTTGGCCAGTACGCTCGCGCTGGTGGTGGCGGCCTATGTGGCTGCGCCGCTGATGGGTGCACTGGCGGGCTGGGTGCCCAGCCGTTTTGGGCTGGTCGGCATGCGTTTTGTGCACGAAGCCTCAGGCGACCTGCTGCGTGCCCTGGCCAGCGGCGTGTGGCACCTGGCCCTGCTGCCGCAGCAGGCTCTGTTGCTGGGCGATGCCGTGGTGCGCACCGTGCACCGGCAGGCCGTGAGCCGTTGGCACCTGCTTGAGTGGACCACGGCCGAGGCCGCACAGAACACCTTGACCACAAGCCTTCACGCCACGCTGCGCAGGCACAAGGCGGCGCCTTTGCTGGCGCTGGGCTGCGGCGTGGCGCTCTGGGCCGGGGGCTCCCTGGACCCCTCGGCGCCCTGGGCCTTGGTGGGGGCGCTGCTGGCGCTGTGGGCGCTGTCGCCGCTGCTGGTGTGGCTGGCGAACAGGGTCCCGTCTGGCGGTGGCAGCCCAACGCTGTCGTCACAAGACCAGGACCTGCTGCACGGCGTGGCGCGCGACACCTGGCGTTTGTTCGAGCGCTGTGTGGATGCACACAACCACCACCTGCCGCCCGACAACCTGCAGACCGCCCCGTATGAAATGGTGGCGCACCGCACCTCGCCCACCAACATCGGGCTGTACCTGCTGAGTGCCAGTTGTGCACGCCAGTTCGGCTGGATCGGCACGCTGGAGCTGCTCGACCGGCTCGAAGCCACACTGGCGACCCTGCAAGCGATGGAGCGGCACCGAGGCCACTTCCTGAACTGGTACGACACCGAAACCCTGCAGCCCCTGCACCCGCGTTATGTGTCCACGGTGGACAGCGGCAACCTCTGCGCCCACCTGGTGGCCGTGGCGCAGGCCTGCAGCGCGCTGGCGGCGCAGCCGCTGTCGCCGCAGGCGGGTGAGCAGGCCATTCGCGCATCGCTGGCGCGGCTGCAGCCCCGGCTGGGCATCCACCACCTGGGTATGCGCGGGTTGCAGCACCCCTCCGCGCTGAGCCGCCTGCTGGGCCTGCGCCCGCCCGACCCCGCGCACCTGCCTGAGGCCACGGCGTTTCGCGCGCTGCTGGCGCAGGCGCAGGACGAGCTCCGCAGCATGGCCCAGCCACGCCACCCGGCCATCGTGCACAGCCCGCCCACGGCGCAGGACGAACTGCTGTGGCTGCTGGCCGACCACCTGGCCACGCTGCAGTCGGTGGACCGTGACCAGCAGGCCGCGCACAGTGGCGGCGCGCCTGATGCCACGCGGCGCCTGATGGCCTTGGCCGAGGCGCTGGATGCACTGGCCTGGCAGGCTGACTTCCGGTTTCTGTACCACCCGCGGCGGCACCTGCTGCACATTGGCTACCGGGTGGACGAGCAGCAGCTGGACACCTCGTTCTACGATCTGCTCGCGTCCGAATCGCGCACCACCAGCCTGCTGGCTGTGGCCAAGGGCGACCTGCCCGTGCGGCACTGGGCGGCCCTGGGACGGCCGCTTTTTGCCAACGGCCACCATGCGGTGCTGCGTTCGTGGTCGGGCTCGATGTTCGAGTACCTCATGCCCACACTGGTCATGGATGAGCCGTATCACAGCGCCCTGGGTGAGGCAGGGCGGTCGGCCCTGCGTGAGCACGTGGCGCTGGTGCAGGGCCTGGGCAAGGACATGCCCTGGGGCATTTCCGAATGTGCCTATTCCGGACGCGACCACACCCTGGCGTACCAATACGCCCCGCAGGGCGTGCCCCGCCTGGCCTTGCGCCGCGCGCCTGTGGGCGAGCTGGTGATTGCACCCTATGCCACGGCGCTGGCTACGCAGGTGGATGCCCGCGCGGCCTGCGCGAACTTCCGCACCCTGGCTGCACTGTCGGCGCGTGGGCGCTACGGCTTTTACGAGGCACTGGACTTCACGCCCGAACGCCAGACCCATGGCGAGCGGCTCACGCTGGTCAGCACCTACATGGCCCACCACCAGGGCATGACCATCGTGGCGCTGGCCAATGTGCTGCTGCGTGGAGTGGCCCAGCGCTGGGGCACGGCGCATGCACGCATCGAGGCCGTGCTGCCGCTGCTGCAGGAGCGCGCCCCGCGCGAGCTGCCCACCTTGCAAGCGACGCCGCCGCGCCTGCCGCCGCATGCGCGCCAGCAAAAAACGCCCGACCATGTGCGCTCTGTCACCCCGGGTGCCCACGCGCTGGAGCCGACACACCTGCTGGGCAACGGGCGCTACAGCGTCACCCTGCGCGCCAATGGGGCGGGCTGGAGCCGCTGGCACCAGACGGGCATCACCCGCTGGCGCGACGATGCGCTGCGGGATGCGCACGGCAGTTTTCTGTATGTGCGGCAGATGGGCTCCAGCGTGCCCGCGTCCGTCACCAGCCACCCCGCTCCCGATGCGCGAGCGGTGTACGGCAGCATCTTCCATACCGACCGCGTGTGTTTTGACGCACTGTGGCCGGGGCTGCGCGTGCACGCCACGGTGTGGGTGAGCCCGGAAGACGACATCGAACTGCGCAAGGTGGTGGTGAGCAACCTGGGCGACGAAGTGATCGAGTTGGAGCTGATCTCGGCCCTGGACATCACCCTGGCCACCCATGCGGCCGACGAGGCGCACCCGGCGTTCTCCAACCTTTTCATTGCCGCCGATTGGCTGCCCGAACAGCAGGCGCTGCGGTTCATCAGAACGCCCCGCCTGCAGACCGAGACCACGCTGCAGGCCACGCACTTTGTGGCGGATGCCGAAGGCAACGTGCTGGGCCTGCGCTGCCAGACCGACCGCCAGCTCTGGCTGGGGCGCAACCACACGCCCGGCCAGCCGCTGGCCCTGCTGAGCCGCGTGCCGGAGGCGCCCGCCGCGCTGGACACGGGGCTGGACCCCGTGGCCGCCCTGGGGGTGATGCTCCGCATTGCGCCAGGCGCGCAAGCCTGCGTCACATTTGCCACAGCGGCATCGCCAGACCCGGCAACGCTGCTGGCCATCATCGACAAGTACCGCCAGCCCACCTATGTGGAGCGCGCCTCGGCCATGTCGGCCACGCTGGCCAGCATCCAGTGGGCATCGCACCGCCCGCATCGTGACTACCTGCCCGCACTGCAGGCATTGACCACGGCGCTGGTGTTCACGCTGCCCAAGATCCATGCCGTGCCTGCGGGCCTGTTGGCAGAACCCCAGGGGGCACCCCGTGTGTGCGACCGCCGCGTGTTGTGGCAACTGGGCCTGTCGGGCGACCGGCCCATCGTGCTGGTGATGGCCGGATCGCCCCAGGGCATGGGCCTGCTGCGCACGCTGGCCCAGGCGCTGCGCGAATGGGCGCATGGTGGTGTGGCCTGCGACCTGGTGGTGCTCAGCAGTGAATCCCATTCGTACCATATGCCCCTGCAGCGCGAGCTGACGCTGCTGCGCGAGCACCACGATGCCGATCTCGCCGCACACACCGGTCCGGCCGTGACCAGCCTGCGCGTATTGCGGATCGATGAGCTGTCGGCACCGCAACTGGGCACGTTGGCGAGCCTGGCCCGCATCACCCTGCAGGCCGATGGCCATGCACTGATGCACCAGATGAAGGCCTGGGTGGCGGCCCATGGCGCATCCATGGCCAGCCCCTGGCGCGGCGGTGCCACCGACGAAGTGCCCACGCACCAGGGCAGCACGCGGGTGCCCGCCCCGGTGGGCGGCTTTGCCCCGGTCACCGGCACCTTCGGGTTCGAGGTGTCGGCTGCGTTGCGGCCCGCCAAACCCTGGGTCAATGTGCTGGCCAATGCCCAGCTGGGGGCCATGGTGTCTGAAAGTGGCGCAGGCAACACCTGGGCGCTTAACAGCCGCCTGAACCAGCTCACGGCTTGGTCGAACGACCCGGTGGCCGACCCCCCCGCCGAATGGCTGCTGCTGCAGGACCGCCGCACGCGCGAGGTGTGGAGCCTGACGCCCTCGGCCTGGGGCGCAGCCGATGTGGTGTACGGCGTGGAACATGCCCAGGGCACCACCACCATCCGCCACCGCCGAGGCTCGCTGGATGTAGCGGTGCGCTGGTGTGTGGACCCCATCACTGCCATCAAACAGGTGCATGTGCAGGTGCGCAACCTGGGCAATCGGCGCGAGCATCTGCGCCTGGTGGGCATGGTGGAATGGATGATGGGTGAAAAGCGCGGCGACCGCGCCACGCTGGCCACCGCACCGTGTTTTGCACCGCTGCCCGACGGCCGCTTGCTGGGCTTGTTGTGCACGCAGACCGAGGCGGCCGCAGGCTTTGGGGGGGGCACGGCCTTTTTCTGCGAGGCCTCGGCCGGGCCGGGCACGGACGACCGTGCCAATGACAGCCTGGACTGGACCTGCGACCGCCGCGAGTTTTTCGATGCGCAGGGCGATCTGGTGGTGCCCTTGCAACTGGGGCAGCGCAGCGGGTTCGGGCTGGACCCTTGTGCAGCGCTGTCGCGCATGGTGACCTTGCGGGCCGGGGCGGCGTTCGAGCGCGTGTACCTGATGGGCTACGCGCCCACCGAGGCAGCGGCGCGCACGCTGGGCGCTGAGGCCATGGCCGTGGCGGCCCGTGTGCGGGAGAAAGCGACCCTCGATGGATGGAACCTGCTGCTGGGCGCAACGCAGGTGGCCACGCCCGATCCACTGTTCGATGTGCTGGTCAACCGCTGGCTGCTGTACCAGACGGTGTCCTCGCGCCTGTATGCCAAGGCGGGCTTTTACCAGGCGGGTGGTGCCACGGGCTACCGCGACCAGTTGCAGGACGCGATGGCGCTGGCCTGGGCGCAGCCGGGCACCTTGCGCGCGCAGATCGTGCTGTGCGCGTCGCGCCAGTTTGAGGCGGGCGATGTGCAGCATTGGTGGCACACGCCGGGCGGGGCAGGGGTGCGCACCCATTTCTCGGACGACCTGCTGTGGCTGCCCTTTGCTTGCGCGCATTATCTGGAGCGCACCGCCGACAAAAGTTTGCTGGAGGAGCAGGTGGCGTTCCTTGAAGGCTCCGCCATTCCTGAGGGCGCTGAGGACATCTACGAATCCCCCGGCGCCAGCACCACCACAGCCAGTGTGTATGAGCATGCCGCACGCACCATCGACCGCAGCCTGCGCACCGGCGCACACGGTCTGCCGCTGATGGGCGGTGGCGACTGGAACGACGGCATGAACCGCGTGGGCGACGGCGGGCGCGGCGAATCGGTGTGGCTGGCGTGGTTTTTGTGCGCCATCGTCACCGACTGGATTCCGCTGGCCCGCGATCAGGGCGATCTGGACCGCGTGCAGCGCTGGGACACCGCATTGATCGGCTGGCGGGCTGCATTGGAAAACCAGGCGTGGGACGGCGACTGGTACCAGCGCGCCTTTTTTGACGACGGCACGGCACTGGGCAGCCACACGCGGGACGAGGGTCGCATTGACCTGATCGCCCAGGCCTGGGCGGTGCTTTCGGGCGCCGCAGCGCCTGAGCGGCAGCGCGGCGCGATGGACGCGGTCGAGGCGCATCTGGTCAACCCCGCAGCGGGGTTGATCCAGCTGCTGGCGCCCTCGCTGCGCCATGCCTCACCCAGCGCGGGCTACATCCAGGCCTACCCACCCGGCGTGCGCGAGAACGGCGGGCAGTATGCCCATGGCGGTGTGTGGGCCCTGATGGCCGCCGCAGAACTGGCCGTGCAGAGGCTTGATGAGCACCCCGGTGCGTTCGATGTGCCCTACCGCTACTTCACCTATCTGAGCCCGGCGCACCGGGCCCAGCACCCCGTGTGGGGGCCGGTGTATGCCGTGGAGCCCTATGTGATGGCGGCCGACATCTACAGCCAGCCGCCCTATGTGGGGCGGGGCGGCTGGAGCTGGTACACCGGCGCGGCGGGCTGGCTGCACCGGGCGGCGGTGGAGTCCATCGTGGGGCTGCAGATGCGGGCACAGGAGCTGTTTTTCACGCCTTGCCTGCCGTCGCACTGGCCGGGTGCCGAACTGACCCTGGTGCGCGGTGGGCGCACGCTGCGGTTCATTCTGGTGCGGATGGCCCCGGGGGCTGGGCCACCCAGCCTGCCCGTGAATGCCCCGGCTGGTGCGTGCTGGCTTCAGGTGGGTGAACGGTTGCGATGGGTCGATCTGTCTTCGGACCTGTGTTGTGTGATTCCCCTTCCGGTGCATGCGGACACGGTTTCTGGCGCTGTGCAGTACCCACGGATGGGCGCCATTTGGTAAATGTGTGTATGTGCGATACCGTACAGACCAGAAGGGTTCAGCCCCGCAAACTGGCTGCTTGCCCAGCGTGGCAGGCCCAACCGCGACGGCCGTGCGCCTCGCGTTACCAAAGGTGCCACCATCAAAAGATCCAATTCGCCCCTTCAGAATCAGCTGCTGGCCGCCTTGCCGGAGCTGGAGCTGCAGCGCTGGCTGCCGCAACTGGAGTCGGTGGAGCTGCCGTTGGGGCAGGTGTTGTATGAATCCGGTGCGGCCATGCCGTATGTGTATTTCCCTACCAACGCCATCGTGTCCCTGCTTTATGTGCTGGAGGACGGGGCCTCGGCCGAGATTGCGGTGGTCGGTTTTGAAGGACTGGTGGGCGTCTCCATCTTCATGGGTGGTGGCTCCACACCCAGCCGGGCGGTGGTGCAAAGCGCGGGTTCGGGTTACCGCATGCGCGCCGATGCCATGAAGCAGGAGTTTGCCCGCTCGGGGCCCGTCATGCACCTGCTGCTGCGCTACACGCAGGCACTCATCACCCAGATGGCGCAGACCGCCGTGTGCAACCGCCACCATTCGCTGGACCAGCAGCTGTGCCGCTGGCTGCTGCTGAGCCTGGACCGCCTGAAAAGCAACCAGCTGGTGATGACGCAGGAACTGATCGCCAACATGCTGGGCGTGCGGCGCGAGGGGGTGACCGAAGCGGCCCTCAAGCTGCAGCGGGCCGGGCTGATCAGCTACGCCCGGGGGCACATCAATGTGCTGGATCGCCCGGGCCTGGAGGGCCGCACCTGCGAGTGCTACGAAGTCGTCAAAAAGGAATACGACCGGTTGCTGCCCAAGGGTGTTGCCAGTTAGCACGCCTTCCCACTGATGGGAGGGCCGGGCGGGGCGTGCTGTGTGCGCTGGCAGACAGTCAGGGTGCCAAGGGGCGCCCACACTGGCCGAAGACCTGCGCGGGGAAAGCCTCCGCGCGGTTGTCATGATGCCGCTTCTTTGAGCGGCGCTGGCCGACCCGTGAGACACCTGGATGCACCGCCCCGAAAACGCCCTTCTTCACCGGCTGCCCCCGGCTGCGCGCCAGCAACTGCTGGACCATTGCGAGCCGTTCGAACTCGTGCTTTCCGCAGAATTGAGCGTGCGGGGCAAGCCGCTCGAATATGCCCACTTCCCCATCGAAGGTTTTTTGTCCCTGGTGATCGATGTGGACAGCCACCCCCCGCTGGAAGTCGGCATGGTGGGGGCCGAGGCCATGCTCGGGTCAGAGCTGATCTTGGGATTGGCCGCCACACCCTGGCGTGCCTTGGTGCAGGGGGCTGGGTCCAGCTGGCGCATTGGCGCCCACGAACTCCGGGCACAGATCACAGAGATTCCGGCACTGGAAACCCTGCTCCAGGCCTGTCTGCTGGCGCGCCTGCACCAGCAGACGCTGGCGGCGGCGTGCCAGCGCTATCACCTGATTGCGCCGCGCCTGGCGCGCTGGCTGCTGATGAGCCAGGACCGGTCGCAGTCAGAGCACTTTCATGTCACCCAGGAATTCATGGCGCTGATGCTCGGCGTGCGAAGGGTGGGGGTGACCGAGGCGGCGAGCCACTTTCAGGACGATGGGCTCATTACCTACCACCGGGGCGAACTCACCGTGCTCGACCGCCCGGCGCTGGAGGCCGAGGCCTGCAGTTGCTATGCCGCCGACAAGCAGATCTACCACCGGTTGATGAAGGCCAAGCACTGAGGTGCGCTGCGTCCGTTGTCAGCAAGGGGCCTGTGATGGTGGCTAGGTGGGGCTTACTGTTTGACCAACAGTTCGTCCTGAATGCTGCGAATGCCCAGTACGCTGTGGGCCAGGCTCACCCAGCGGCTCTGCTTGGGGGTATTGTCTGCGGACTGACCGGTTTCCAGCGCCAGGGGATGGCTCAATGGCACCACGGCGGGGGTCGGGACCGAAGGCGGCTCCTCAGGATGGGTGGCTTCAGGGTGAGGGGCATGGCCTAGAAGGCGCTGGGTGCGCAAGGCTGCCGGGCTGGGGGTGTAGTTCTTGCCGATGGCCAGAGCGGGGGGTATGCCCGTGGAAAACATGAAGCTGTCCACCGAGCTCACGCCGGGCACGGTTTGCGCCACAAACACCGCCAGATCAATCTGTGTGGGGTCTGCCGCCATGCCGCTGAGCAGCACCACGCCCCGGTGCGATTCGACACCGATGTGAAAGCTGTTCACCACCGGCGAGAGGATGAGTGCGGCCCGAACCCGGGAGGTCAGCACACTGTCTTCCAGGTACGCGGTGGGGGAGGGGCTGGCAGGTGCCCAGTCGGTGACCATGTCGATGCGCTTGCAGCCCTGCAGCGACATGACAGCAAGCGCCCCCAGAAGGGCGCCAGAAAATTGGCGGGGTGTGGGATGGCGCATGAAACAGTCCTTTGGAAAGGCGGCCACCATGGTGGTGGCTGTTGTTTGCACTGTCCCATGGTGCGCAGCGGCCGTCTGTTCGTAACCGTACCCACGGGGGTGTATTACTTTGTGCGAAAAGTGCTCACTGGATCAGCCCGCTTCACCATAAAACGCGAATCCACGCCGGTCTCGCTTGGCCGCGTACATCGCCGCGTCGGCGCATGCCAGCAGGTCTTCGGCCGCCGTGCCGTGCTGCGGGCAGATGGCAACGCCAATGCTTGGGCACACCCGCAATTGCAGGCTGGCGACTTTCATGGGGCGGGACACGGCGTCCAGCAACTTGCTGCACAGCTGGCGCAACGGCCCCGTGTCGGCAATACCTTGCAGCAGGCAGGCAAATTCGTCACCACCCAGGCGCACCACGAGGTCGCCATGGCGTACCGCCGCACTCAGGCGGGCGGCCGCTATGCGCAGCACCTCGTCACCTACGCCATGCCCATGGGTGTCGTTGACGGCCTTGAAGTGGTCGAGGTCGATGTAGATCACCGTGGGCCCTGGGTGGCCGGGGCGGCGCTGCGCCAGGGCATGGCCCAGCTGCTGCAGCAGGTGCCGGCGGTTGGGCAGCGCCGTCAGTTCGTCATGCAGTGCCTGGTGGCGCGCCCGCCGTTCACCGCTGCGCACGCAGGCCAGGTCGGCCTCGGCTTGAATGAGCGCTAGGTGGGTGCCTTGGTAGGTGCGCTCCAGTTCCTGCCGCTGCGCAGTCTCTCGTTCGAGTGCCTGGTGCATCTCCTCCAGGGCAGCAACACACTCGCGCAGATTGAAGTCCGGCCCTGGTTTGGCGGTGGGTGTGGGCGCCAGTCCATTCGGGATGGTATCGCCAGAGGGATTGAGAAGGCGCGCGCGCAGCGTCCCCAGCACCTGGGTCCAGTGTTGAATCTGTATTGCGCTGGGCCACGATGTGGTGAGCGTCTTGCCGAACAGGAATTGTCGTTGGTGGATACCCATGCGCCGCTCCTTTTTGGAGACGCTGCCTTGGCCTGAGAAAGATCTGGGCAGCGCGGAACTGGGACCAAACCACCGCCATCAGAACAACGTCCTTACTCGTGACACAGTCTGACGGCTTGAAAGGGCGTTCACTGTCTGCCAGCGCACATAGGCTGAACGCGGGGTCGGGGTGCTGGGGGACAGTGTCTTGCGCGGTACGGGCTGGATCGGCGTGGCCGAGTTCGGCTGGCAGGCTGGATGTTGCGCGCAGCCACCACAGCCTTTACAGAAGGGCGTTGAGTGCTACATTCATCAGAGCGCCCGGCCGCAGTTTGCGCTGCGGGCTGCGCGCACCACCCCACCGCTGCTCCAGAGGAACCCGCCCATGTCACCGGAACGCCAGCGACTGATCCGCCTGTTGTTCGATGAGTACATCGAGATGTATGCCGCGCGGGATGCACGTCTGGTCACGCGCTTTAGCGATAACTTCAGCGGCTTTGCGGGCAGCAGCGACCAGCTGATCAAGAGTCGCAGCGAGTGGGTCGAGGTCACGCTGCAGGACTTTGCCCAGGTGCCAGGCCGCATCGGCATTGACGTGGTGGACCTTTTCCCCCAGGAGCTGAGTGATGACGTGGTGGCCGTCACCGCGTTTTTTCATATCCAGCTGCCCATCCCCGACGCATTGTTTGCACGCGAGACCGCGCGGCTGGTGCTGGTGTTTCGCCACGAGGGCGATGACTGGAAGGTTGCGCACAGCAGCATCTCCATCCCGTTCGGTGTGGCCCGTGCGGGCGAGGTGTACCCGGTGGACCGGCTGCAGGAGCACAACCGCGAGTTGCAGGCTCTGGTCGACGAGCGCACCCAGGCCCTGGCCCAGGCCAACCAGCAGCTGCAGCTGATCAGCAACACCGACGGGCTCACCGGCATCGCCAACCGGCGCCACTTTGACCAGGCCCTGGCGCACGAATGGGCGCGTGCCCAGCGCGCCCAGGCCCCCCTGTCGCTGATCATGCTGGACGTGGACGTGTTCAAGCATTTCAACGACCACTACGGCCATCTGGCGGGCGATGCCTGCCTGCAGGCGCTGGCCCTGACCCTGGCGCAAACCGGCGGGCGCCGCGAGGGGGACCTGGCAGCACGCTTTGGCGGCGAGGAATTCGTGGTGCTGTTGCCCGCGTCGGATGCCCAGGCCGCCATGGACGTGGCCCACCAGATCCAGCACGCCATCCAGGCGCTGGCCCTGCCGCATGAGGGCGCACCCTCTGGCATCGTGACCGTGAGTTTTGGCGTGGCCACCGTGGTGCCCCAGCGCGACCAGGCCCCCGAAGAACTGGTGCGCCGCGCCGACCGCGCCATGTACCGCGCAAAGCAGGGCGGGCGCAATCGCATCGAGCAGGCTCCAGACTGAGGGGTTGGGCTTTGGTGCGACCACTGCCCGCAGTGGCATGGCCGCACTCTTATGCCGTCCATGCAGGGTTTACCCGAAATGCATGCACCGAAATGGTGACAATGGGCGGCTATGCATTTCTCCCGCTTCTACAAAATGGCCCTCATCCTGGGCCTGCTCTCGGCCATTGGGCCGTTTGCCATCGATATGTACCTGCCCGCGCTGCCAGACATTGGCGCCAGCCTGGGGGCGTCGGTGGGTGCCGTGCAGTGGAGCCTGACGGCTTTTTTCCTGGCGCTGGGGGCGGGCCAGCTGTTCTATGGCCCCGTCTCCGACATGGTGGGGCGCAAGCCACCGCTGTACTTGGGCCTGGGCCTTTTCACGCTGACCAGCGTGGGCTGCGCGCTGGCGACGGACATCGAAACCCTGGTGGCCCTGCGTTTCCTGCAGGGCCTGGGCGCGGCGGCGGGCATGGCCATACCGCGTGCCGTGGTGCGTGACCTGCACACGGGCACCGATGCAGCGCGGCTGATGTCGTTGCTGATCCTGGTGTTCAGCGTGTCGCCCATCCTGGCGCCGCTGGCGGGCAGTGGGGTGATTGCGCTCACGGGCTGGCGTGGTGTGTTTTGGGTGGTGGCCGTGGCCGCCGTGGCGGGGCTGGCGCTGGTGTACGGCGGCCTGCACGAGACACGCCCTGCGTCCGACCGCGTGGAAAGCAGCCTGGGCGGCGCCCTGCGCGCCTATGCGCTGCTGCTGCGCGACTGGCACTACCTGGGCCTGGTGTTCATTGGTGGCTGTGCCATGGCCGGGTTTTTTGTGTACCTGGCGGGCTCGCCTTTTGTGCTCATCAACCACTACGGCCTGTCGCCCACGCAGTACAGCGTGGCGTTCGGGGTCAACGCGGCGGCGTTCATCGGCGCCTCCCAGTTCACCGCCACGCTCGGCGAGCGTTTTGGCATGGCGCGGGTGGTGAAGGTGGCGGCCACGGCGTCGGGCGCGGTGATGGCGTCCTTGCTGCTGTATTACCTGGCCGGGGGTGATGACCTGGCCGTGCTGATCGGCTTGTACTTTGTGGCCAGCGCGCTCATGGGGCTGGTGATCCCCACCACCTCGGTGCTGGCGCTGGAGAAACACGGCGCCATCGCCGGCACGGCGTCGGCCCTTCTGGGCACACTGCAGATGCTGACCGGCGCCCTGGCCATGGGCGTGGTGGGCCTGTTTGCCACCGGCAAGCCCTTGCCCATGGTGATCGGCATGGCCACCGGCGCACTGGTGGGCGTGGCGCTGGCGTGGATCACGCTGGGTGGCAAGCGCGGCGCGCTGGTACATGCCTAGCTGTGCAGCAACTCTTGTAAAAACATGGAAAAAATACTGCTAGCGCTTAATGGGTAAGCGCTAACAGCTATGAATATAGGAGTAATTGGCCGCGATGAGACGGCCACTGTGCGGACTCTTTCTGTGCTACGCGCTCGCCGTTCAGATAGATGTACTGAACCAGCCTGCGGGAGCCAGGGGAGTAATCGGCCAGCAGGTTGCCGTGGGCGCCGTGGAACTCATGCGTTGTGATGCCTCCCTGAATGACCTGGGTGCGCTTCTGGTCACCGTCGTAGACGTATTGCACCCGAGTGGCGGCGGTTGAGCAGTTGATGCACTTGAGATTGGGAACGCTGTCGTACTCGAAAGTCCGAGGGCCGCGCACGATGATGTTTCCCATGGCGTCGTAGGATTGATTGGCTTTCCTGGTCGATAAAAACCGGCCAGTGCCCACCATGGTTTTTTGCGACACCTCTGTAGCTCGAGTTCAAAGCCATTAGATCCAGCCCCGAGTCACAGACGTCATCTGCATCCGAACCTTCGCATGCCAGCCAGTATTGTGGATGGCCTGTTATCTCCGCAATCGGTGGCTAATGACTGGCTGATATGGACACAAGTCCAAAAGGCTACAGCTGACTTGGCCTCTGAGAAAACGTTATTGGCACAAATTTTCAGCAGCGCTTTTGAGATTCGCAATGAACTCTGAAAGAAGAATGCGTTGTCCCAACTTCCCATCATTCTTTGGGAATGCAATGCATACTGAATCGCGCCCTTGCTCGCGATCCAACAGCAGCAAGAACTGTCCCTCATAGCTCACCTCAGCAATAAGATGCTCATATCCAGGTTCACTCAAAACTACCGTCTGCCATTTGACATCTCTCATATGCTGCCTCTTATGGTTCAAGGAACCCTGTGAATTTCCCATCCGGCCCAAACCGAGCGCCACGCCCACCAGGGCTTTCGCGAACGTCAACGCCTCCATGACGGTTTGGTCCGTCAACGCGCTCCGGGGAATTCACAATGCCGTCCAACGTTCGTTGACCTTGAGTATTTTTATCCTCTGGAGTGCCTTTCACCGGATCGAAGGCGCTACCTACTCGATCCCCGTGCTTTTGTTGCGCTCGTCCAGCCTTGGTTAGTCCTCCCCTGTCAGGTTCGCTTCCCGACGCAGGATCCGGCGGGATCGACGCGGCACCTCCCCCCTCATTAAAAACCAACCCAGAAGCCCGATCCAGCAATTCACTCGTGCGCTGCTGAAGCAAAGCCCCAGCCTGTTCCATCCGCGCTCGCTGCTCCGGTGTCAGGTGGTTCGCCGCTCCAACAAGTACTGCTGCAGTCACCAAGACTTTCAGAGCCAAAGTTGCAGACCTCCCATCCGGGTCCACATACCTGTAGGGGTTGTTGTTGGCATACGCATAGCGGTTGAAGCTGTGCGGGTTTTCCGGGACGATTCCCTGGGGATCAATCCCCGTAAAACGCCCTATCAGAGGGATGTAGTAGCGCGCCCCCATGTAGGTAATCCAGTTCGTCTGGTCGTACGGCTTGCCCGCAAACCACAGCTTGTTGTTGGCACCGGCGGCGGGCGCTTGCAGCCGGTGCCCATAGGGCAGATAGTTTTCCTTCCAGACCACGGCGCCATCGGCATCGGTGGCGATGGCGGGGCTGCCCAGAATGTCGTTGTGAAAGAACGTGATGGTGGTCTGGGCGCCAGCGCTGGCTGCAAAGGCGCCGAAGGCCAGCAGCAGAGCAAGGCGTGCCAGAAGGCGTAGCCAGAAGGAGTGGAGCGTGGAGATCGAGATCATTGTGCGGACTCCTTCTGGGCGATGCGCTTGCCGTTCAGGTAGATGTACTGAACCAGCCTGCGGGAGCTGGGGGAGTAGTCGGCCAGCAGGTTGCCGTGGGCACCATGGAACTCATGCGTAGTGATGCCTCCTTGGATAACCTGAGTGCGCTTCTGGTCATCGTCGTAGACGTATTGCGCGCATTGAACAGTTAATTACTAATGCCGCAGCTTTGCCTGAGGGGTGTTCTGCCGGTAGTTTCTATCTGCGCTGTCTGGAATAAGTTGCTAAATCAATAAACTCATGTTTCGTGGATCAATAATGATATGGCCGTGTATTTGGAGTATTTTCTTAATTTTTGATAAAACATCTGCGCCGGAATCTGTGGGGAGGTGTATCCAGGCGAGACATCTTCCTTTTTTGTATTCAAGAAATTTTGCCGAGGATTCCTCGGATTCCGAGGTCTCTGGTAATTTATGAATAACACAAAATTCCATAAATTCATTTTCCTTCAATTCGCCGGAATGAATTAAAAATTTCAAGTTTTCGCAATCAATTTTGTCTGGGATTGCACTTATGCCAAGGAAAACATTTTTAGGCACTCCTTCTCTCCACATTTCCTCTTGGAGAGTGGTTTTGCTGTATTCTGGATGCAATAGCAGGCCTGGAAGTGACCAGGCCTCAAGTTCATGAATATATTTCATTGTGGATAGCGAATTTTTATGTCCCGACTCCCTGAGGGTCGGTGAACGTGTAGTGTGTCCAGGCCCGTTGTAGTCGAGGTATGTATACCTGCAACGCTGCCATCGGGCAAAATTTTCTGACCATTGTCACCTGCAGTTCCCGGCAGCGAATCTAGGTCCTTTTGTGCATCGCCCCCGGGCTTGACATACTGCCCTTTCGTTGGCCGCCCTTTGGCGTCCGTTTCGTTTTTCAATCCTTCTGTCAAGCCATTTACCGCCGTATCTACCTGCCCTTTGGACGTATCTGCCCCCTCATTAAAAACCAACCCAGAAGCCCGATCCAGCAATTCACTCGTGCGCTGCTGAAGCAAAGCCCCAGCCTGTTCCATCCGCGCTCGCTGCTCCGGTGTCAGGTGGTTCGCCGCTCCAACAAGTACTGCTGCAGTCACCAAGACTTTCAGAGCCCAAGTTGCAGACCTCCCATCCGGGTCCACATATTTGTAGGGGTTGTTGTTGGCATACGCATACCGGTTGAAGCTGTGCGGGTTTTCCGGGACGATGCCTTGGGGATCAACGCTGGTAAAACGCCCGATCAGGGGGATGTAGTAGCGCGCCCCCATATAGGTAATCCAGTTCGTCTGGTCGTACGGCTTGCCCGCAAACCACAGCTTGTTGTTGGCACCGGCGGCGGGCGCTTGCAGCCGGTGCCCATAGGGCAGATAGTTTTCCTTCCAGACCACGGCGCCATCGGCATCGGTGGCGATGGCGGGGCTGCCCAGAATGTCGTTGTGAAAGAACGTGATGGTGGTCTGGGCGCCAGCGCTGGCTGCAAAGGCGCCGAAGGCCAGCAGCAGAGCAAGGCGTGCCAGAAGACGCAACCAGAAGGAGTGGAGCGTGGAGATCGAGATCATTGTGCGGACTCCTTCTGGGCGATGCGCTTGCCGTTCAGGTAGATGTACTGAACCAGCCTGCGGGAGCTGGGGGAGTAGTCGGCCAGCAGGTTGCCGTGGGCGCCGTGGAACTCATGCGTTGTGATGCCTCCCTGGATGACCTGGGTGCGCTTTTGGCCACCGTCGTAGGCGTACTGCACCCGGGTGGCGGCGGTGGAGCAGTTGATGCACTTGAGATTGGGAACGCTGTCGTACTCAAATGTTCGGGGGCCGCGCACGATGATGTTGCCCATGGCGTCGTATGAGTGATTTGCGGTGTTGCCTGGCGTTGCCGTCATGCTACTGAGCAGATTGCTGCTGTCGTAGTGGTAGCAGGTTGCCGTGGGCGCCATGGAACTCATGCGTTGTGATGCCCTTTGAGTGGGCGGAAGCGGTTCAGGTATATTGGTTTGCATAGACAATAGCTTCTCGCTGCAACAGATCGATACTGTGGGAAATTTTCCCCAGTCAGCATTAATTCGCATCGCAAATGTCGTCGATGTGCTCGCCAGTGAGGAATGTACGATGCCAAAAGTGACCCAATAAAGATGACCCCCCCCAGCTCTGTACAGCTCAGCAAGTTTCTAAGCCTTGTCCTTAGGCATAAACCTGATGCCATCGGGTTGGCTCTAGACCCCCAGGGCTGGGCTTTAATCGATGAGTTGATCGTCCAGAGCCGCACCGCCGGTACCCAGTTCACACAGGAGGATTTGCTGTGTGTCGTCAAGACCAGTGAGAAGAAAAGATTTTCCCTTTCTAAAGACGGGCAACGCATCCGAGCGGCACAAGGGCATTCGGTGGTCGTAGAACTAGGGTTGTCACCCAAGGAGCCGCCGAGCCTCCTATACCACGGGACCGCAACGCGATTCGCCGAATCGATCCTATCTATCGGGCTAAAGCCGCAGGCTCGACAGCAGGTTCACCTGTCCGCAGACGAAGCAGTTGCCCATCGCATTGGACAGCGTCACGGCAAGCCAATTGTCTTTAAGGTCGAAGCCCTTTGCATGCATGTAAGGGGTTTCGCTTTCTTCTTGGCAGATAACGGCGTATGGCTGACTGATCAGGTGCCGCCCGAATTCTTGGCACACTCGTCATTTAGCACGGCGGATTCCGCGATGACCTCAAAGCAGCCAAAGCTATCGACATAGATCACAAAGTGGCGCATGACCCATCTGTCTCGCCATTCAGGCACTGCATCGTTTCGTAATTCCGCCACCCAATCGGACTCCGTGACCTCGCAGACCGTGTCGTAAGTATCAGTGAGATGCCAAAGGGTGCAATAAATCTCCGCGCGTTTGCGGAAGGCCCGTGGCTTGACGAATAGCACGTCCATCTGGCGCTCGTGTCCATCGTCATCGAAAACCATCGAGAGCAAAAGCCCTCTGTCTTCATCGATAATTTTCGGCTCACGAACCGCCGCAGTAGAAGGGCACGGGAGTGAGAAGATCGGTAGCTTTTCCATCATTGCCCTCCGGAACGACGAACCGTGTCAAATGGGCCGCCAGGGTTGTGCGATAGTTGATCAGTGAGCCTCTTCTCAAATTCTCCGCTGCCAGTTCGATTAACCGTATTCCACTCTGACCTTGCGACCCCTGCCGAATCAAGCGCCTGCGAAGAACGTGTATTCAAGATGATGGTCTTGCTATCTCGAACGATGTAGTCGATCGGAACTTCAGATGGCTTCATGGCACCAGAGCGGAGTGCAGCAGCCACTTCATCAACACTCTTGCCTGCAAAAATACCGTCCTTGCTGAACATCGCGCCATAGGTTTTCTGTGCAAACTGAGCATCGGCGGCTATTCCCTTCGCCGCAACTGATCCGGCAACTACTTTTTCCGCCGCACCGCCTGCCCCGCCTGCAGCCATCGCCGTAAATTTTATCGATTCGACTGCAAGACCCTTTAGGTACCCCATCGGGTCGAAGTTTGGAAACACGTTCACTTCGGCCTGCCGCCCATCCGGGTCCACGTATTTGTAGGGGTTGTTATTGGCGTAGGCGTACCGGTTGAACGAGTGAGTGTTTTCTTCTTTGAAGTCAACCGGATCAACGCCCGTAAAACGCCCTATCAGAGGGATGTAGTAGCGCGCCCCCATGTAGGTAATCCAGTTCGTCTGGTCGTACGGCTTGCCCGCAAACCACAGCTTGTTGTTGGCACCGGCGGCGGGCGCTTGCAGGCGATGCCCGTAGGGCAGGTAGTTCTCCTTCCAGACCACGGCGCCATCGGCATCGGTGGCGATGGCGGGGCTGCCCAGAATGTCGTTGTGAAAGAACGTGACGGTGGTCTGGGCGCCAGCGCTGGCTGCAAAGGCGCCGAAGGCCAGCAGCAGAGCAAGGCGTGCCAGAAGGCGCAACCAGAAGGAGTGGAGCGTGGAGATCGAGATCATTGTGCGGACTCCTTCTGGGCGATCCGCTTGCCGTTCAGGTAGATGTACTGAACCAGCCTGCGGGAGCTGGGGGAGTAGTCGGCCAGCAGGTTGCCGTGGGCACCATGGAACTCATGCGTAGTGATGCCTCCCTGGATGACCTGGGTGCGCTTTTGGTCACCGTCGTAGGCGTATTGCACGCGGGTTGCGGCGGTGGAGCAGTTGATGCACTTGAGATTGGGAACGCTGTCGTACTCAAATGTTCGGGGGCCGCGCACGATGATGTTGCCCATGGCGTCGTATGAGTGATTTGCGGTGTTGCCTGGCGTTGCCGTCATGCTACTGAGCAGATTGCTGCTGTCGTAGTGGTAGGAAAGTCGTAATCCTGGAATAGTCTGCGACGTGATATTGCCAGCGCCATCGTAGGAAATACTTCCGGAACCTTGCGGTGTTCTCAGGCTGGTCAGGCGATCCAGGTTGTCATATCCAAAGGTGCGGTCATAAGCATTGTCGATGCTGTCTGAAATGCCGGTCAGATTGCCAACGCCGTCGTAGGACAGTGAGGACCGGCTGTAGGGGGTTGATGACCGAACTGTAGAAAATGAACTGGGCCACAGGCGAGAATTTTGGCTGTACTCTGAGGAGACGCCATTCGCATACGTAATCCTGTTGACCTGCCCTGATGGCCAATAACTGACACTGGTGATATACCCGGAGACGGAAGTAGGGCGCCCGAGCGCATCCACGCCGTAGCGCACAATTTCACCGGAGAAAGGGTAGGTAATGGAAGTCAGGTGGTCATTTTCGTTGTATCCATACCTGGCCGTCCAGGTCATTCCATTGGCATTCAATGTTTCAGACTGGAGGTTTCCGTTTCCATCATAGGAAAAGCTGCGGGTAGCATCTGTCGAGAATGTTCGCAGTAAACGGTGCCTGTCATCATAAGTGTGGGTAACAGAAGGCGTGGCGCCTGTGTAATTGATGGTTCTCAGCCGATTCTGGCTGTCGTAACTGTACGTGGTGGTGCCTGAAGATCCCACATTCTTGGATGTCATATTGCCCGCTGCATCCCGGCCGTAGGATGTCGTGCCCGTTTCTGGATGGGTTGCGGAAATCATATATCCACTGCTGTTATAAGAATAGTGCCTTGTTATCCCAGCTTGCTTGGCAGACGTAATAAGGTCCTTGCTGTTGCGGTCGTAGTCCATGCTCGCGCTGGAATCAGGCGTAGTGATGGCCATCAGGAATTTTTTGTCAGGGTCGCCATATGCGCGATAGTAATTAATGGTGGTATTGCCATTTTCATCTCTGACCGATTTGGAGGAAGATCCATAGTTGATGAATTTGGATGTTCCATCTGGATTCCGGATTTGAGCGACGCGATCCAGAATATCGTAGGAGTACGATGTGCCCGAGCTGCTGCCGGGGTTGGATATGAATGTAGTGCGCCCCAGTGCATCTGTGGAGTATGAGGTACTGATACCCCCTCGGGTGACTGAGAATACTCTTCCGAAGGAGTTGTAGTTGATCGTTTCTGTCAGTGATCCACGCGTTGCGGTGCGGCTTCGGCTGGTGTAGCTGATGTTGACGTTATTGCCCTCTGGGTAGTCCACAGAGGTGATCCTGTTCATGGAGTCATATCCATAGCGAGTTGTTTCACCTCCAATGGTTTCGGAGGTTACATTGCCAGCGTTGCTCACTTCTCGTGTTATGGAAATTCCTTCAGGCTGGCTTTCGTTTTGTGCAACACCACGGCTGTAGTTGGAATAACTATGCGTTAGCGACCTTGGGAAGGTGGCGCTGCTTACATTGCCGGCGCTATCGTAGGTTCGGCTGATCGAGGCACCATTTTTTGTCTCATTGGTCATGTTGCCGCTGCTATCGAAATCCCGGGTGATCGAGTGACCCGAGGAACTTTCGTTTTGCGGCTGCCTGATGATCCACTTCGATGTATTTGTATAGTAGCTGACGGTAGTTGTTCTGTCGCCACCCCTTGTGCCTGATTCGGTGATGGTGCGAGGGTTTCCATAACTATCGAAATTGCTATAGGCAGTATCGTAGCTTGCGCCGTCGCGAGTAATGGTTTTGCGTGTGAGCAACGGTGCATTGGTTTCAAGATAATCGAATCTGGTCACAAATGCTCCGGGCCGAACATAGGTTTCCGTGGAAATTCTCTGTCCACTCCAGGTGTATTGTTCAGTTTGTTCGTCGCCAATGCGTTTCTGGATCAACAAACCGACCTTCCAGATGCTGCCAGCGCCAGCATAGTTGGGGCCTACGTGCTTATAGGTCGTCGTTCCTTCTGGCGAGGTGACTCGAGTCGTATCCAAGGAGCTATTGCCCCCGGGGGAATAGTCGAATGACCAGATTCCTCCCGTACTCATTGACTTCTTGCTCACAACATTGGATTTGCTGGCTGGATTGGACTGTGAGTCAAAAAATACGAAATCGTAGGTGTAGGTGATGCTCCCGCCTTGTGGTGTTGTGGCGGAACGCATGAGATAGCTCCCGGCAGAGGCACCATTATTTTCCGAATAATCGTACTCCCAGGTAGCATTGTCTGGCCTGGTAACGGTGCTCAGTTGATAGACTCCTGCGATACCAGAGGGCTTGTAAGAATAATCGTAGGTTTGTCCAGCACTGGTTATGCTGCTAATCCGTGCAGTTGTTTTTCCTGAGTCAATGTATGTAAATGAGGCAGATCTTCCATCACTGGTGCTAATGCTGCGTATCTCTGCGCTAGATGCCGATGCATAATTAATGTTGATGTAGTTTCCATTGCGATCCGTGATTTTTTTGGTGTGCCACTCATACATTGGATTAGCGGTCGACCCGGATCCCAACGCTTGGGTCATGTCATAAACCATCCCGTCGGGTGAGGTAACTACCAAGCCTATGCCACTGGTGCTGCACATAGCTTTCCATCGCTGCGTGGTAATCATCAGCGGAGAATTTTGGCCGGTGAAGGTAAGCAGCTGCCGACTGCCATCTGGAAGTTCTAGGATGGGGTTGTCTGAAACGGACTCAAGATTTTGATTCAGACAAGGGTATGAGTTTCGAGACTTTAGAATGCGACCAAAATGCAGGGTCCATCCCAAGCCAGCGCTCATTCTGGGCTGTGTCGGGTTGGCAGGATCGACACTGCTGCTGTTGTAAGAGCGGACAATGGTTAAATCCATTCCACCGTTGCCAGGAATTCTGAGGTCTATGTAGTGTCGCTGGAGTGCACCCGTAAACGGGTCGATATTTTCATTTTGGCTTTGATTGACGAATGCCCTGTTGGGCTGAATGCCAGGTTCTTTGTAGAAGTCTGGAATCGCCTCTTGTGCGTGTCCGATAGCGGTTGTGGAAAATAAAATGGCCCATAGCCATTTTGCGGATTTATTTTTCAAAATTTCCTCCCTGTGATTAATATTGCTTGGTGCTTGCTATCGATGGATGGTTTTGCTTCACCGCCTTGTAGTGAAGTCAATTTCATCGATAAAATTAATGGTCATCAAAAATATAGGTGGTGCGGCGCATGCGCAGAAGCGGGTGCCAATTAGAGAATCCCCATCAAGAGTTTGTAACTACCAACTCTGGTAGGTGTTGTTTGCTGGCATTGAGGTTAGGTCCTTTCGGTGTTGACGTCTGGGGTCTAGACGATGCTCGCTAAGTCCCCCCCAAAAAATCACCGGGCAATGACGTGATCGTGCCGGCCTTTCTTTCAATAGGCCCGAGCAACTGCGATGACTTGTTCTCGGTCGTATGGCCGTTTGGGCCTGTCTGCCTAAGGCCTGATGCCTGGGCAGTACAGTCGGGCGTTTGGAGTCACGCTGAGCGAACACAACCTAGGGCGTTTCCCCCAAAAATTCGGATGAAAATTGGCCCTGACGCTTATGGTGCGAGTGCTAGCAGCTATGAATATGTGAGTAGCTGGCTGCACAAAGCTGGCTGCGGCTTCGGGCCTCCATCGTGCCCACTTTCAAACGCCTGGACGTCCCTGCCGTACATGCGTCGCCAGCACCGCAGCCACTTCTTCTGCCACGCCCCGCACCGTCAGCGGCGCGCAGCCCTCGGCGTGGTTGCTGATGGTCACAAACGCGTTCTGCCCCCGGCGGGTGATGCCCGCAATCACGCTGGCAAGCTCGGCGCGGGTTGGCAGGTCGGGGTGGTGCAGGCGGTCATACGGGTCGTACAGCCGTTCCGCCTCTTCATAGCCATAGGGGCCGTGCACCGGGTTCAGGTTCCAGCGGCACACCAGGGGGCCTGGCCACAGCGCGCGCAGCATGGGCAGCTGTTGCTGCAGTGGCGGCATCTTGGCGTGCAGGCCCAGGCAGTAGGTGGCACCGGCTTCGCGCAGCACGGCGGCAAAGTCGGGGGTCAGCCATTCGGGGTCGCGCACTTCCACCGCAATCACCCCATCGGGCGCCGTGGGCGCGAGGGCTGGCAGGGCGAGCAGCATGGTGCGCAGGCGCTCCAGCAGCAGCGGCAGGCGGTCCAGCTGCGCCAGCGGCAGCGGGCTGAGCTGGAACACCAGTGCGCCCAGCTTGTGCCCCAGGCCTTGCAGGGCAGGCTCCACACACTCGCTGAGTGCCAGTTCGGGGCTCAAAAATGCCGGGTTGGCCTGGCGGCCCCGGCCGTCTTCGCTGCGCACCAGGGCGTCGGTCACCACACTCGGCGCCTTCACCACAAACCGGAAGTCGTCGGGCGCCTGCGAGGCGTAGCGCTCGTACTGGCTGACGGTGAGCGGCCGGTAAAAGCTGCGGTCAATGCTCACGGTGCGCATCAGCGGGTGCTGGGCATATACCGCCAGGCCTTGCTTGGACAGTTGCGTGTCGGAATGTTCGCCCTCCCACACCAGGCCTTTCCAGCCGGGGTAGGTCCAGCTGGATGTGCCCAGGCGTAGCTGCGGGGGCAGGGTGGTGGCAAGGGCGGTGAGCGCGCCGTCGGGAGCCATGGCGGTTACTTGGCTGGAGCGTTTGCGCTGGGCAGGCGGTGCGGCGTATTCTGCGGCTTCGGGGGCATCGGCTTTGGTGGGCCGGGTGGAATGCCGGGAAGGCGCGGGAGGTGTCGGGGCTTCGGGACTGCCGAACAGATCGTCTTGCATGCGGCGGGCAGGGCGGGTGGGTGAAGGGCGGCTGCGCGGGGTCACAACCCCGAGAACAACCCGCCCTCGTTCAGCAGCTCGTACGTGATCTCCGGCCGCTGGTCCATGCCCTTCTTGATGGCGGCCGGGATGGCCTGGCGCGTCTTGCGGCACAGGCCGCGCTGCTCATGGACCAGGATGGTGATGCCGCGCAGGGTGCGCACTTCGTTGGGGCTGGGGGCGATGGTCAGGCGCAGGCCCAGCTGCTGCTCCATGCGTTCCTGTATGCGGCGCAGGTCGTTCAGGCTGCTGACGTTTTCCAGCCGCTGCAGCAGCTTTTTCTCTTCGGCCTGGGTGAGCTGCAGGATGCGCGTGTCGCCACCGGGCGATTGCAGGAGGGCGTCCCGGTCACAGACACAGGCGCCGGGCGGGCATTCTGTGCGGATGGGGAAGGAGAGGGAGGGGGCGTCCATGCAGGGGCGGGGGCTCGGTGGCCTGCGCATTTTAAGAGCGCGAGGGAAACGTTGTCGCTCGGTCGCCTCGTTCTCGCTGGATCCAATGCCGGGCAGTGGCTCACGCGCGCGACCCATCAGGTTGAAGGAAGGCTTTGGCGGCAGGCTTCAATACCGCTGCCAGAAACGACTAGCGCGCCCAGAAGGCGCGCCAGTCGAGTCCCTGCCGATGCAGTTATTTCAGACGATGCAGATCAGCGAAGGTTGCCCCGCTTGCGTTGCAGCCACACCGAGCCCATGAGCGCCAGGCCCAAGAGCATCATGGCGTATTCGCTCAGGGTCGGGATGTTGCTGATGGGCCCTACGCCCCGGGTGATGGTGTAGAAGGCTCCGGTGGTGAAATTGCCGTCACCCACCGTGGGTCCGCCCAGGAGAGAGCCACCGGCATTGATCGTATTGTCGTCATTCACGTCCAGGCGCAATGTGCCGCTGCCTGTTCCTGTATTGACGGTCACGGTGTAGACGGCGCCTGCGCCACTGACGCCGGTGACGGAGGCACCTGCGATGGTTCCGGTGGATGTCAGCACAAAATCCGACGCATCCACGCCGGTGACCGGGGTCGTAAAGGTGACGGTGTAGTTGACCGACGCCGCTACAGTGGGGTCCGCATCGGCACGAACAATGGATTGCACGAGCGGGCAGCCATCGGTACAGCCAACGACTTCAAAGACCCCCCCGCCTTGTGGAAGGCCCTCGATCACGATGCCCAAGCGGTAGCTGCCCGTTTGCTGGATCCCCAGCAGGAACCGGACGTCGATGGAGGCGCCTGCGGCCAGAGGGGTGCCCAAGCTCACAGCCCCGACGGACATGGTGGAGTTGAAGCCACCGCCGTTGGGTTGCGAAGGCGGTTGCTCTAGCGTGGTGCCTTCCACGGTCACGTTGCTCGTGCCAGAGCCGCAGGGCGCGCGGTCTACGGTGACCACCACGCTCGAAGATGTGCGGGGGCGCAGATCCGCAATGCCGGAAGGAGCGGGGAACGTCGTCAGGTCAATGATCTTGAAGCGCAGCCGCGTCAGGTTGCCACCACTCGTATTGGTGAAGGTCCGGCGGACGTCCAGCGTGCCAAACGTGGAGTTGTTGGCGGGGTCGCTCGTCAAGTCCCGCACCGAGTTGGGCGGCGCTGGCGCGGCCACACAAGGGTCGAGCAAGGCGGGGCTGACGATGCTGCCGATGACGGGGCTGCTCAGGTTGGAGGGCGATGGTGCCCCCAGCCGCTGTCCGGCGCCTGCCGAGGTACCGTTGGTATCTACAAAATAGAAATCGGTGGCGTTGTTGTTGGTATCGATGGCCACGCCCGTGGTCGCGCAGGCCGTGAAACTGGCGATGGCGCCTTGTTTTCCACAAATGTCGCGGGTAAACGAATAGTTGATGGAGAAGGGGGTCAATGCGGAATACCCCGTGCCTTCCTTGTACAGCGTGTTGGCCTCCGACGTGGAGCCCACGGCATCAAGGCGGTTGGCCAGCAAGAACTCGGCGGGGGTATTGCTGCTGAACAAGGCAATCCCGGCATTGTCGGGAATGTCCGTGACGTAGGTGGCGTCGCCCGTGGCCGTTGTGCCATTGCCAGCGGGGTAGCCGCCGATGGAATAGGCACCGCTGTTGGTGCACAGGTAGTGCCCGTGGGCGGGGATGACCGTGCCATTGGGGACGGAACACCGCAGCACGCCATCCGACGCTGCAACGCCGTACCCGGTACCGGTGCCGGTGGCGACTACGGTCAGTGGTGCAGCAGTTTCGTTGTAAAGCTTGATGAATTCATCATTGGCGCCACTGGGGCCGCGCACCCGAAATTCCCCGATGATCAGTGCAGAAGCCTGGGGCGCTGCGATGCACAGCAGGATGAAGGCCATCGCACTGAAGCGGCGACGCACCAAAGCAAAAAAACTTCGAACAAGACAGTCGAATCTCATACATCCTCCGGCACAAAGTGCGTGGTTTAAGGCCGCAAGTGGATGTGTAAATGAGAAAGGAGGCTGTCTACCAGTTCACATACAAAAGCAATTTTTACGGGGCTTTTACAGGATGCGCCTTATCTGTAGCCCGCGCAATAGGTACAGGCCAGAAGGGGGCCAGTTGCATTGCGGTCATTTCTGAGGCTTTTGAATATCGGCCCGGTGCGTCCATCCGGGCTATTGCGCCCGTGTAGCCCGAAATGCCTGTGGCAAACTCGCGCGCTTCGCGTATTTTTTCGAGTTTCAGAGAGTTCGCCCACCCATGCAGCAGATCGTCCGGCAGTTGGCCGCAGAAATCAAAATCAGTGAACAACAGGTGCGCGCAGCGGTGGAGCTGCTCGACGGTGGCGCCACAGTGCCTTTCATCGCCCGCTATCGCAAGGAAGTGACGAATGGGCTGGACGATATCCAGCTGCGCGAGCTGGAAGCGCGCCTGTCCTACCTGCGCGAGCTGGAAGACCGCCGTGCCGCCGTGCTCAAGAGCATCGACGAGCAGGGCAAACTGACCGACGCTTTGCGCGCCGCCATCGCCGCGGCCCCCACCAAGCAGGAACTGGAAGACCTCTACCTGCCTTTCAAGCAAAAACGCCGTACCAAGGGCCAGATGGCGCGCGAATTCGGCATCGAACCCTTGGCCGACAAGCTGTTTGCCGATCCCACGCTGGACCCTGCGGCCGAGGCCGCCGCCTTCACCAAGCCCCCCGAAGTGCTGGACGATGGAAAGACGGGCGCCGATTTCTCCACCGTGCCGGCCGTGCTCGACGGCGTGCGCGACATCCTCTCCGAACGTTGGGCCGAGGACGCCGTGCTGGTGCAGTCGCTGCGCGAATGGCTGTGGGCCGAGGGCTTGCTGCGCAGCAAGAAGGTGGAGGGCAAAAACGAGAACGACCCCGAGGTTTCCAAGTTTCGCGACTACTTCGAATACGACGAGCCCATTGGCCGCGTGCCATCGCACCGGGCGCTGGCGGTGTTCCGGGGCCGTGGGCTGGAGATCCTGGAAGCCAAGCTGGTGTTGCCCGTCGAGCCCGAGCCCGGCAAGCCCAGCCTGGCCGAAGGCAAGATTGCCCTGCACCTGGGCTGGAGCCACGCAGGCCGCCCGGCCGACGACCTGCTGCGCAAGTGCGTGGCCTGGACTTGGCGCGTGAAGCTGTCGCTCTCGACCGAGCGCGACCTGTTCGCCCGCCTGCGCGACGACGCCGAGAAGGTCGCCATCAAGGTGTTTGCCGACAACCTGCGCGACCTGCTGCTGGCCGCACCTGCCGGGCCGCGCGTGGTGATGGGGCTGGACCCGGGCATCCGCACCGGCGTGAAGGTGGCCGTGGTGGACGACACCGGCAAGCTGGTGGAGACCGCCACGGTGTACCCGCACGAGCCCAAGCGCGACTGGGACGGCTCTCTGTTCACGCTGGCCAAGCTGGCCGAAAAACACGGCGTGAACCTGATCGCGATTGGCAACGGCACGGCCAGCCGTGAGACCGACAAGCTGGCTGCCGACCTGATCAAGATGGCCGCCAAAGCCGAGCGCGCCATCGAGAAGGTGGTGGTGAGCGAAGCCGGTGCATCCGTCTATTCCGCCAGCGAATACGCGTCGCAAGAGATGCCCGATGTAGACGTGAGCCTGCGCGGTGCGGCGTCCATCGCCCGCCGCCTGCAGGACCCTCTGGCCGAACTGGTCAAGATCGACCCCAAGAGCATCGGCGTGGGCCAGTACCAGCACGACGTGAACCAGAGCGAGCTGGCCCGCACCCTGAGCACGGTGGTGGAAGACTGCGTGAACTCGGTGGGCGTGGACCTGAACACGGCCAGCGTGCCGTTGCTCAGCCGCGTGTCGGGCCTGTCGGGCAGCGTGGCCAAGGCCGTGGTGCGCTGGCGCGAGGCCAATGGTGCGTTCAAGAGCCGCAAGCAGCTCATGGATGTGGCTGGCCTGGGCGCCAAGACCTTCGAGCAAAGCGCGGGCTTCCTGCGCATCCGCGGCGGCGAGAACCCGCTGGACATGACCGGCGTGCACCCCGAAACCTACCCCGTGGTCGAGCAGATCATGGAGAAGACCGGTAAGCCCGTGGCCGAGATCATGGGCCGCGCCGACATGCTCAAGACGCTGAAGCCCGAGCTGTTCGCCAACGACAAGTTCGGCGTCATCACCGTCAAGGACATCCTGGGCGAGCTGGAAAAGCCCGGCCGCGACCCGCGCCCGGACTTCAAGGTGGCGCGCTTCAACGACGGCGTCGAGGACATCAAGGACCTCAAGGAAGGCATGATCCTGGAAGGCACCGTGAGCAACGTGGCCCAGTTCGGCGCCTTCATCGACCTGGGCGTGCACCAGGACGGCCTGGTACACGTGAGCCAGCTGGCGCACAAGTTCGTGAACGACGCACGCGAAGTGGTCAAGACCGGCGACATCGTCAAGGTCAAGGTCATGGAGGTGGACGTGGAGCGCAAGCGCATCGGCCTGTCGATGAAGCTGGGCGACGCGCCACCGCGCCAGGGTGGCGACCGGGGCGCGCCGCGGGACAACCGCTTCGAGGGCGCGGGCCGGGGCTACGCCCAGCCCCAGCGCCGCGCGCCCGAGCCCACACAGCAGTCGGCCATGGCATCGGCATTTGCCAAGTTGCAACAGGCCAAGGGCCGTTGACCGATTGGGGCGGGATTGCGGCGGTATGGGGGCCATAATCGCCAGCAACCCCAACTCTGGTGCCTGACCCCATGGAGCTGAACGCACTGCTCGCCCAACCCGTGGCTCTGCCCAGCCTTCCGCGCACGGTGGCACTGCTGATGAGCGAGCTGGCCCATGAAGAACCCAGCCTGCGGCGCCTCAACCAGCTTTTTGGCACCGACCCGGCACTGGCCGGGCGGCTGCTGGAGCTGGCCAATTCCCACACTTTCCAGGTACCGCGCCAGATTGCGGGCATCCCCGAAGCGCTGACGCTGCTGGGCATGGCCCAGGTGCGCGCGCTGGTCACGTCGGCGCCGCTGGGCACCACCTCACGCTCCGTGCCTGGGGTGAACATGCAGCAGTTCTGGCGCTACAGCCTCAACACCGCCAAGCTGGCGCGGTCGCTGGCGGGCATCGTGCACCAGAACCAGATCGCCGCGTACACAGCCGGCCTGCTGCATGCGCTGGGCGAACTGGTGATTCATCTGGCCGACCCGGAGAAGGCCCAGTCGGTCAACACCCTGGTGGCGCCGTTCGACCTGCGGCGCGGCAAGATCGAAGAACGCATCTTTGGCTACGGCTACGGCCATGTGACGGCCGGGCTGGCACGCCGCTGGCGGTTGCCGGAGGTGGTGGTGGACGCCTTGCAGCACCAGAGCGCGCCGTTTGACAACAATGCCTACGAGCCCCTGGCGGGCGTGATCCATCTGGCCGCCTGGCGTGCCCGGGCCCGCGAGGCGGAGCTGGGCGAAAAGGAACTGGCCGTGTCCTTCCCCGGCGAAGTGGGCCTGGCGCTGGGGCTGGACATCGACATGGTGCTGCAGCAAGACCCTATCGACTGGACAGCGAAGCCCGAGGCTGCCGACTACGTGGTCTGAGAACCGGTTCTGAGGACGCAGCCCTTGTGGCTTTGCGAAAATTCCGCCCATGAAAGCCCTGCGCATCCATGCCGGCCCCCGCGCCCGCCAACACCTTGAAAACCACGGCCTGCAGCCCGGCGATGTGGGCGTGATCCCTGCTGCAGCCGGAGGGCCGAAGGGACTGATCCTGGGGCCATTGGACCGTTTCATCTTTGGTGAATGGCTGCCCCAGTCCAGCCAGCCGGTGCACCTGGTGGGCGCCTCGATTGGTGCCTGGCGCATGGCCACGGCCTGCCTGCAGCAGTCGGTGGCGGCCTTCGAGCGGCTGGAGCACGACTACATCCACCAGAACTACGACCTGCCGCCTGGCAAGAAGCGCCCCACGGCCGCGCATGTGAGCGAGCGGTTTGGCCAGAACCTGCAGGCGTTTTACGGCGGGCGCATCGACGAGGTGCTGAACCACCCGCGCTACCGCCTGCACATCGTCACCTCGCGCGGGCGGCATCTGCTGGGGCGCGAGCACCGCGTGGCCACGCCGCTGGGCTATCTGGGCGCCTTTCTGACGAACACGGTGCACCGCAAGGCGATGGGGGCGTGGCTGGAGCGGGTGGTGTTCTCCTCGTCCGATGCGTCCAGGACCTCCGCCGAGGGGGCGGGGGCTGCGTGTGCTGCATTGCCCTTTGGCACCTCGGACTACCGCACCCGCCAGGTGCTGCTGCACGGCGGCAACTTCATGCAGGCGCTGCAGGCCAGCTGCTCGATTCCGTTTGTGCTGCAAGCGGTGCACAACATTCCGGGTGCGCCCCGTGGGGCGTATTGGGACGGCGGCATCACCGACTACCACCTGCACCTGGCCTACGGCCGGCAAAAACAGGATGCTATTGAATTAATAGCTGATGGCGCTTATCCATCCAGCGCTGGCGGCCAAAAAGACTTAAATTCTGGACCCACTGCATCGCCCGGCCTGGTGCTGTACCCGCATTTTCAGCACCGCGTGGTGCCTGGCTGGCTGGACAAGGGGCTCAAGTGGCGCCACCACTCCACGCCCGCGCTGGACAACATGGTGGTGCTGTCACCCAGCCCCGATTGGGTACAAAGCCTGCCCAACGCCAAGCTGCCTGACCGCAACGATTTCACCCACTACGGCGCCGACGGCGCCGCACGCGCCAAGGCCTGGTTTGCGGCCACGCGGGCCAGCCAGCAACTGGTGGACGAGTGGCAGGCATGGCTGGCGCGGCCGGACATGAACGCCGTGCAGCCTTTGTAGGGGCCACGGACCGGCCACGCGCCCAGAAGTACTCAGGTCGATGCAGGCCGCCGTGCCGCCTCCTGCACGGCCCGGGCCGCGTGGCGGGCCGCGTGTTCCCGGGCCCAGGTCAGCACCTCGTGTGCCGGCATCGGCCGCGCAATGCCAAAGCCCTGGGCGCGCTCGCAGCCCAGCTCCAGCAGCCGGGCCGCCTGCGCGGCCGTCTCCACGCCTTCGGCCACCACATGCCGGTGGAAGGCGGCGGCCAGCGCGACGATGGCGCTCACGAGCGTGAGGTCGTCGCCATCTTCCAGAATGCCGCGCACGAACGACTGGTCGATCTTGATCGTCTCGGCGGGCAGGCGCTTCAAGTAGGACAGCGAGGAGAAGCCGGTGCCGAAGTCGTCCAGCGCAAAACGCACCCCCAGCGCCTGGCAGCTTTGCATCATGTGGCGCATGTACTGCATGTCTTGCAGGGCCGCAGATTCGAGGATCTCCAGCTCCAGGCGGGTGGGCGACACCTCGGGGCAGGTGTGCAGGATGTCCTTGAGCCGCTCGACAAAATTGGGCCGGTGGAAATGGGGCGCCGAGATGTTCACGCTCACCTCCCACAGCATGCCGGCGTCCGTCCACTGCCGCATCTGCGCCAGGGCCTGTCGCAGCACCCATTCGCCCACTTCCACCTCCAGTTCGGCATCCTCGATCAGCGGCAGCACATGCTGCGGGCCCAGCAGGCCCTGGTCGGGGTGTTGCCAGCGCAGCAGGGCCTCCAGCCCCAGGATCTCGCCGGTGCGCAGGTGGATCTTGGGCTGGTAGTGCAGCACCAGTTCGCCCGCATGCAGCGCCTGGGCCACGCGGGTCTGGCGGGTGTGCTGGGTCTGTACGGCGTGGTCCAGCTGCACGTCGAACACATGCATCTGGTTGCGGCCAAAGCTCTTGGCCTGGCACATGGCCTGGTCGGCGTGGCGCAGCAGGGTGTCGGGGTTGGCGTCGTCCTGCGGAAACACGGCCACGCCCACACTCACGGTGGTGTGCAGCACGCGGTCGTCAATGGCGTAGGGGGCGGCCAGCTGTTGCATGAGCACGCCCACGCGCGCCTCGATGGCGGGCACATCGGGCAGTTCGCCCAGCAGCAGCACGAATTCGTCGCCCCCCATGCGCGCCACGGCGTCCTGTGGCGTGATGAAGGCACCCAGGCGCCGCGCGGTTTCCTTGAGCAGGCGGTCGCCCACGCGGTTGCCATGGGTGTCGTTCACGGTCTGGAAATGGTCCAGGTCGAGCATGCACACTGCCAGCAGCAGCCCCTTTTGCCGTGCCACGAAGATGGCATGGGTCAGGCGCTCGGCCAATGCGGCGCGGTTGTACAACCCGGTGAGCGGATCGTGCCGGGCATGCCACGAAATCTGGTGGCGCAGGTTGCGGGTTTCGGTCACGTCGCGGAACACCAGCACGCAGCCCACGGCCATGCCGTCGCCCTTGCGGATCGCCGACGCGGTGTACTCGATGGCGTAGCGTTCGCCCGAGCGGTGGATCAACACCTCGTACGTGACCTGCTGCAGGGCGCCGGGCACGGTGTCCCGCTCGGCGGCCGAACTGGCGTTGCGGCTGGCAAGCTCTTCGTACAGGCGAAAGACGTCGTCCAGCTGCCGCCCCAGGGCCTGGTCGGCCGTGAAGCCGGTCATGAGCTGTGCGGCCTCGTTGATGGTTTCGATGCATCCCGAAAGGTCGGTGGTGATCACCCCATCGCCGATGGAGGCGAGCGTGACCTCAGCCCTTTCTTTCTCTGCGCGCAGGGCCTCCTGAGCGCGTTTGCGTTCGGTCACATCGACCAGGGTGCCGATGGTGCCGGCCAGCGTGCCCCGGGTGGTGGTGAAGGGGGCCTCGTAATAGGCCATGTCCCGTGGGGGCTGGTGGTTGGCGGGTTGCACGCGGATCTCGTTGTCCTGCGCCTGCGCGATCTGGGTAGAACGCTCGGGCGACAGCTCCTCCGGATACGCCGGTGGCGAGGCCTGTGCACTGCCTGCGCTGGCAGGTGCGTGAAAAATTCGCTGCCAGGCACGGTTGACTTCGAGGGTGACGCCGCTGGCATCCCGCACGAACACCGGCAGGGGGAGGGCGTCGATCAGCTGGCGCGTGAAATGCAGTTGCTCGCTCTGCTGGTGCTGGGTTTCGCGCAGCGACAGCACCAGCGACTGGACCTTGCCCGCCATGTCATTGAAGGTGGCCGCCATGGCGCGCGATTCGAGTGTGCCCGTGACCTCCATGCGCGTGTCCAGGCGGCCCTGGCGGAACGCATCCGTCGCTTCGGCCAGGCGGCGCAGCATACGGGCATTGGCCCGAAGCAGCAGCGTGAGCAGAAACAGGATGGTGAAAATATTGAGCGCCGAGATGCGCAACTGCACTACCACCGTGCTCCAGACCTGGCTGACGAGGGGCGCTGCTTGCAACGTCACCGTCAGGCGCCCAGGCGGCCCGCCATCGGCCAGGGCCTGACCGAACTGCTGCGAGGGTGGCGTGATGTTGACCCATTGGGCAAACCAGTCCGGTGCGGTGGCGGCCATGCGGGGCGCCCGGGCTTCGGTGGGGGGCTCGTTGCCCACTTGCCATTTCAGCGAATGGATGCCCGGCCCGAAGCTGGCAAGCCCTTGGCTGAGCAGCGTGGCCTGGGCTTCGCGGTGGGAAGGGGGCAGGGCCACCAGCGAGGGCAGCAGTGCATCGGCCGCGCGCCGCAGTTCGGTGGCGGCGTGGCGGCGCACCTCATCGGTCTCCGTGGCCACAAGGTAGTGATAACGCACTGCACTGACCAGCACGATGATCAGCGCGATGGGCACATACAGCCGGGGATAGGTGCCCCGCAGGAGCCAGGTGCTGAGATTTCCGGTGCGCATGGACAGTGGCCCTCCCCCTTGGAACACGCTCCAGTACCCAGGGTAATAAATTGTTAATTAATTGTTGATTGGTCGGAGTCTAGCGCGTAGTGATGCGCGTCGGATGGGTTTGGACAGCGCAATCCTGCCCGGTGTGGTGACAGCAGGAAGGCCAGTGTGGGGAATGGGGAACTGAGCGCGCCGGACGCTCCGGCGTCGCATCTCGACCCTCAAATATCGCCGGTGTGCTTCGAGCCTGATAAAAGTCTTTTTGGAGATCGCATTGGAGTGCAATGGGGATGAATGGATGCCTTGGATGCGCCGCATGGGCTTGTGCCCATGCAAGCAGCCGGAGCGTCAAACCACTCAAGTTCATCGGCCCGATTTCACTCCAACCCTGCGGGCAAGTGCCTTGCAGGGCGGTCTGCGGCGTTGCGGCGTTTGCCAATAGCCGAGTTATTCGCTGCACCCCGCGCCTAGCATCCCATCCCGGCAAGGCACTTGTGCGACTCCAAAAAAGACTTTGAACAGGCTCTTACAGCGACTGGGCCAGCATGTCGCGGTACTCCTCGGGCGTGGCAATGCGCGGATTGGTCTTGTGGCAGTGGTCGGCCATCGCGCCCTTGATGATGTCGTCGAACATGCCCTCGGTCACCCCCATGGCTGCCAGGCCCGTGGGTAGGCCCAGGCGGGCGTTCATGTCGCGGATAGCTTCAGGGATGTCGCCCGCACTGGCCAGGCCCATGGCGTGGGCCATGCGCTCCAGGCGTTTTTCCTTTTGTACCGATTCGGCCGTTGCATTGAAACGGATGACAGCGGGCAGGAACATGGCGTTGAGGGTGCCATGGTGCAGGCGCGGGTTCACGCCGCCCAGGCTGTGGCTGAGTGAGTGCACGGCGCCCAGGCCCTTCTGGAAGGCCATGGCGCCCTGCATGCTGGCGCTCATCATGTGCAGGCGCGCGTCGCGGTCGCTGCCGTTTTTGGTGGCTTGCTCGATGTTGGCCCAGCCGCGCGTGAGGCCATCAAGCGCAATGCCATCGGCCGGGGGGTTGAAGGCGGCCGACATGAAGGTCTCCATGCAGTGCGCAATCGCGTCCATGCCGGTGGCGGCTGTCAGCATGGGGGGCAGGCCCAGCGTGAGTTCGGGGTCGCAGATGGCGGTTTTGGGCACCAGGTTCCACGAGTGAAAGCCCAGCTTTCTGTGGTCATCCACGATGATGATGGCTCCACGCGCCACCTCGCTGCCCGTACCGCTGGTGGTGGGCACGGCGATCAGCGGCGCTGCGCGGTCGGTGATGCGCGGCGAGCCGCCTTCGATGGTGGCGTAGTGGGTCAGCGGCCCCTCGTGCGTGGCGGCGATCGCAATGCCCTTGGCGCAGTCGATGGCCGAGCCGCCTCCCACGGCGATCAGGCCGTCGCAGCCCTGGGCCTTGTACATCTCCACGGCGGCGCGCACGGCGGCTTCGGTGGGGTTCGACGGCGTCTGGTCAAACACCGCCACGGTCAGGCCGGGCAGGGCGTCCAGCGCCTTTTGCAGCACGCCTGCGGCCTTCACACCGGGGTCCGTAACGATCAGAGGGCGTGTGATGCCGACACGCTCGCATTCCTGCTGGAGCAGCTTGACCGCGCCGAATTCAAACTGGATCTGGGTGACGTAGTAGATGAATGCCATGGTGCAACAGGATGTGTGAATAAAAGCGCCAGCGATTACGATAGCCCGCCAGCCTTCAGAGCGGTCAACAAAACTCAGCGAACCGGTTCTGGCTAGGCGCTGCGTCGCAGGCAGTACGGGTAGTACGACAAGACGCGGCAACGACACCAGAAGAGTTTTGTTGGCCGCTCCAATCCCACTTTATAAGGAGGAGACACGCATGCATACGAAGCAAACCCTGATGGCAGCCCTGATGGCCGTCGCATCTGTGACAAACGCCCAGGCCCAGTGCCTCACCGATGCGCAGGCCGCCGACATGGTGGCCAGCTACATCGCCAAGACCCCCGCAGCCAACCCCGAGAACCTCTCGGACGCCGATGGCGCCTGCACGCGCGGCAAGGTCAACGCATTGCTGGCGCAGCGCCTGGGCAAGGTGATTGGCTACAAGGCGGGCCTCACCAACCCTGCCGTGCAAAAACGCTTCAACACCGACAAGCCCGTGTGGGGCAAGCTGTATGAGGGGATGGTGCTGGAGAACGGTGCCACGGTGGACGCGGCGTTTGGTGCCCGTCCGCTGTACGAGGCGGACATGCTGGTGCGCGTGAAAAGCGCCGCCATCAACCACGCCAAGACCCCCATGGAAGTGCTGGAGGCGGTGGACCAGATCATCCCTTTCATGGAGTTGCCCGATCTCATGGTGCAGGCCCCACCCAAGCTCAACGGCGCGGGCGTGTCGGCCATCAACGTGGGCGCGCGCCTGGGTGTGGCCGGCGCGCCCCTTGCAGTGCCAGCCTATCGCGGCGAGCGTTTTGTGATGTTGAAGGCGCTGGCGGATATGAATGTCTCGCTCAGCGATGGCAGTGGTGCGCGACTGGGCGGCGGCAAGGGCAGCGACATCCTGGAGCATCCGCTCAATGCTGTGGTGTGGCTGGCTGGCGCCTTGGCGCAGGAAGGGCTGGCCATGCAGCCGGGCGACCTGATCAGCCTGGGCTCGTTTTCGCCGCTGCTGCCGCCCAAGGCAGGCCTTGTGGTCACCGCGACCTACGACGGCCTGCCGGGCGCCGCGCCCGTGCGTGTGACCTTCAAGTAAACGACCCAAGCCTTGCCCGCACGGTGCGGGCTGTTCCCCTGTTGCCGAGACCTTGACCGTTGACCGATCTGCACATCCACCACACCCGCCTCACCCCCCAGATGCGCAGCGTGCTCGAACGCATGGCGCGTGCGGGGCACGCCCCGCTGCACACCCGCTCGCCCCAGGATGCACGCACTGCCTACCAGGCGGGAGCCGATGTGCTGGAGGTGCCCAAGGCGGCCCTGGCGCGGGTGGAGGACCTGCACATCCCCGCGCGCGATGGCCATGCGCTGCCCGCGCGGCTGTACGCACCGACCACGGAAGTTGGCCTGCCGGTGCTGCTGTACACCCACGGCGGTGGCTTCACCATCGGCAACATCGCCACCCACGACATCCTGTGCCGTGAGCTGGCGCGCCTGGCCGGCTGCATGGTGGTGTCGCTGGACTACCGGTTGGCGCCGGAGCACCGCTTTCCGACGGCCAGCAACGATGCATGGGATGCGCTGAAGTGGCTGGCAGCGCAGGCCACCACCCTGGGGGCGGACCCGGCGCGCCTGGCCGTGGGTGGCGACAGCGCCGGCGGCACGTTGGCTGCCGTCAATGCCATCCTGGCGCGGGATGCGCGGCTGCCCCTGGCGCTGCAGCTGCTGATCTACCCGGGCTGCGCGGCCCACCAGGACACGCCGTCCCACAGCACTTTCGCGCATGGTCTGGTGCTGGAGGAGCCCGCCATCAGCTGGTTCTTTGGCAACTATGTGCATAGCCGCGCCGAGCGTGAGGACTGGCGCTTTGCCCCCCTGCTTGCACCGGATGTGGAGGGCGTTGCCCCGGCCTGGGTGGGCTTGGCCGAATGCGACCCGCTGGTGGACGAGGGCATCGAGTACGCCGACAAACTGCGCCTGGCCGGTGTGCCCGTGGACCTCGACATCTACCGGGGCGTCACCCACGAATTCATCAAGATGGGCCGCGCCATCCCCGAAGCGCGCAAGGCCCATGCCGACGCAGCCCGTGCGTTGCGCCGGGCCTTTGGAATGGAGTGAAGACCACCATGCAACGCAAAGACTTCCGCTGTTTCCACCGCCTGCGCGTGCGCTGGGCCGAGGTGGACATGCAAAAAATCGTGTTCAACGCGCACTACCTCATGTACATCGACACGGCCATGAGCGACTACTGGCGTGCGCTGGGTTTGCCCTACGAGGCGAGCATGCTCATCCTGGGTGGCGAGATGTATGTGAAGAAAGCCACGGTCGAGTACCACGCCTCGGCGCGTCTGGATGACACGCTGGACGTGGGCCTGCGCTGCACACGCATCGGCAATTCGTCCTGCCTGTTCACGGCGGGCATTTTCAACGGCGACCGGCTGCTGATTTCGGCCGAACTGGTCTATGTGTTCGCCGACCCGGCCACGCAGACCTCGCGCCCGGTGCCACCTTCGCTGCGCGCCATCTTTGAGGGCTTTGAGGCCGGTGCCGACATGGCGGAGGTGCGCACGGGCGACTGGAACACGCTGGGCCGCGATGCAGGCCGCGTACGCACGGAGGTGTTCGTGCACGAGCAGGGAATCCCTGCCGAAATCGAGGCCGACGTGCAAGACATCTCGGCCCGCCATGCCGTGCTCTACAACCGGCTGGGCATGCCCATTGCCGCCGGCCGCCTGCTGCAGCCACAGCCGGGCCTGGGCCGTATTGGCCGCATGGCGGTGGACCGATCGGCGCGTGGCGCGCAGTGGGGGCGGCTATTGCTGGATGCGCTGGTCGCCGCTGCGCGCGCCCGGGGCGATACGGAGGTGCACCTGCACGCCCAGCGCAGTGCTGAAGGCTTCTACCGCCGCGCCGGGTTTTCCGTGGTGGGGGAGCCCTATGAAGAGGCCGGCATTGCGCACATTGCGATGGCGCAGCGTTTGTAGCTGATTTGCTATTGAAAAGTGAGCTATTGGCGCTTGTCTGAAGAGCGCCAGGGCCTGTTTTTATTCAAATATCGTCGAGCAGGGCGTAGGGCAGGGGCAGCAGGGACAGCGCCACGCCGTCCGTGGAACCCACCTGCAGGCTGGTCGCCTCTTGCGCCGCCGAGATCTGCAGCGAGACGATGGCATCAAAGCCGCCGTCCGGGGCTGGTGCCACTTGCACCACCGTGCCGCAGGGCTGTTCCAGGTCCGCCGTGCTGAACACTTCGGCACCCACCACCACGTCGGCCGCCGCATGGGCCACATAGGCGCGCCGCTTGAGCGTGCCCCGGAACTGGCTGCGCGCCACCACTTCCTGGCCGGGGTAGCAGCCCTTCTTGAAGTTCACGCCGCCCACCGATTCGTAGTTGAGCATCTGGGGCACGAAGGCTTCGGCCACGGGCGTTGTCAGAGTTGCCACGCCACTTTTCACTTCGCTCCAGCGCCACAGGTCTGGCGCCAGAAGAGCCCCCGGTGGGGCGGGTTCGGAGACTGGCGCCACCCACAGTGCACGGGGCTGGCCATCGGCGGGATACAGGTGGACCACCGACGCGGTGCCCACATCGGCCTTGGTCCAGGCGGGTTGGCTGCCGCCGGGCACGGCATCCCCGGCCAGGCCGTACAGGGCAAAGTCGTGGGTCGCGTCGGTCAGCTTGGCCTTGGCGCGCAATACGAACATCGACAGGCGCTTGAGCGTGGGGGGCAGCAGGTCGCTGCTGCAGACCAGCAGCACCTCCGTGGCGCTGCGCTTGAAGCCGATAAAGCTGGCCTGCATGCGGCCCTTGGCCGACAGGAACGCAGCCAGGCGGGCCTGGTCCATGCCGAGCAGGGCGAAATCCTGGGTGAGCTGGCCGTGCAGAAACTTGGCAGCGTCTTCGCCTTCCACGCGAATCACGCCGAGGTGGGACAGGGGGGCAATGCCGTTCAAGGGATAAGTCATCGCTGAATTATGATGCCCGCTCCCATTCATACAGGTATCAGGGTTGTGCGACGTTTACTGGCTTTGATCGTGTTGGTTCTGATCGCATCGGGTGGTGCGGCTTTCTGGTGGCTGCACCAGCCGCTGGTGGCTGGCACCGAGCCTCTGGAGCTTGCCATCGAGCCCGGTACCACACCCCGGGGCATCGCCCGCGACGTGGTGGCCGCAGGGGCGCGTGTGGATGCCCGTGTGCTTTACGCCTGGTTCCGCGTCTCGGGCCAGGACCGTGCCATCAAGGCCGGCAACTACGAAATCCCCCCCGGCACCACGCCCCGCAGCCTGCTGCAAAAGCTGGTGCGCGGCGAAGAGAGCCTGCGCGCCATCACCCTGGTCGAGGGCTGGAACTGGCGCCAGGTGCGCCAGGCGCTCGCCAAGGAGGAGCAGCTCAAGCGCGACGCCGCCACGCTGACCGACGAGGCGCTGATGGCGCAGTTGGGCCGCCCCGGCGTGGCGCCCGAGGGACGTTTCTTCCCGGACACCTACGCCTATGCCAAAGGTTCCAGCGACATCGCTTTGCTGCGCCGGGCCATGCATGCCATGGACCGCCGCCTCGAAGCCGCCTGGGCGCAGCGCGCTGCGGACACGCCCCTCAAGTCGGCCGAAGAGGCCCTGACCCTGGCCAGCATTGTCGAGAAGGAAACCGGCAAGGCCAGCGACCGTGGGCAGATTGCGGGCGTGTTCGCCAACCGCCTGCGCGTGGGCATGCTGCTGCAGACCGACCCCACGGTGATCTATGGCCTGGGCGAGAAGTTTGATGGCAACCTGCGCCGCCGCGACCTGCAAACCGACACGCCCTGGAACACCTACACCCGCGCGGGCCTGCCGCCCACGCCGATTGCCATGCCCGGCAAGGCATCCCTGCTGGCGGCCGTGCAGCCCGATGCCACGCGCGCCCTGTACTTTGTGGCCAAGGGCGATGGCACCAGCCACTTCAGCGCCTCGCTGGAGGAGCACAACCGCGCCGTTAACCGCTACCAGCGCGGCCAGCAGTAGTGCAGGGTGGTAGAGACTCCGGTCTCTCGCCAGAGCCACAGATTCAACCCAAGGTTTCCATGTCACGACCCGGTCTGTTCATCACCTTTGAAGGCATCGACGGTGCCGGCAAGTCCTCGCACATCGAGGGCCTGGCCTCCGCCTTTCGGGCGCAAGGCCGTTCCGTCACCGTCAGCCGCGAGCCAGGCGGCACGCCGCTGGCTGAAAAACTGCGCGAGATGGTCCTCAACGACCCGATGGACGCGCTCACGGAGTCCTTGCTGATCTTTGCCGCCCGCCGTGACCACCTGCGCAATGTGATCGAGCCCGCCCTGGCGCGGGGCGATGTGGTGCTGTGCGACCGGTTTACCGATGCCACCTTTGCCTACCAGGGCGCAGGGCGTGGCTTTGATCTTGGTGTGCTATCAGTATTAGAGCGTCTTGCGCAGACTGGACTTGCGCCAGAGGCTGATTTGATGCGTGAACCTGATCTGACGGTGTGGTTTGACCTGGCACCTGAGGTGGCGGCCGAACGCCTGGCCGGTGCGAGGGTGCCCGACCGTTTCGAGGCCCAGCCTGTCGAGTTCTTCCGCCGCGTGGCCCAGGGCTATGCCGACCGGGCCGCCGCAGCGCCGCAGCGCTTTGCGCGCCTGGATGCAGCGCAGGAGCGCCACCGGGTGTGGCAGCAGCTCACCAGCGTGTTTGTGCGCAAGGGCTGGCTGGCCATCATGGTGGCCACGCAAGGAGGGCCGCAATGAGCGAGTTGGCCGTGCCATTGGCACCCTGGATCGCCGCGCAGCGCACCAGCTTGCTGGCCCAGCGCGGCCATGCGTGGCTGCTGCAGGGGCCGTCGGGCCTGGGGCAGTACGCCCTGGGGCTGGAGTTGGTCCGCGCATGGCTGTGCGACGCGCCGACAGAGCGGGGCGCCTGCGGCCAGTGCGGCAGCTGCCATGCCATCGATGTGCGCACCCATGCCGACCTGTGTGTGCTGATGCCTGAGGTGCAGATGATGGCGCTGGGCTGGCCCCTGTCGGAAAAGGCCCAGGCCGACATCGACGACAAGAAGCGCAAGCCCAGCCGCGAGATCCGCGTGGAAGCCATGCGCGATGCGGTGGAGTTCTCGCAGCGCACCTCGGCGCGTGGCAAAGGCAAGGCGGTGCTGGTGTACCCGGCCGAGCAGATGAACCACATCACGGCCAATGCGCTGCTCAAGACGCTGGAGGAGCCGCCGGGCGACGTGCGCTTTGTGCTGGCCAGCGAGGCGGCGCACCAGCTGCTGCCCACCATCCGCAGCCGCTGCCTGGGCCACTCCATGGTCTGGCCCGCAGAGGAGCAGATGCTGCAGTGGCTGCAAGGGCAGGGCATTGCTGCGGATGCGGCTTTGGCGTTTCTGCGGGCCGCAGGCGGGCGGCCTGACGATGCGCTGGCGCTGGCCCGCTCCGGCCGCAGCCCACAGGCCTGGTCGGCCCTGCCGCAGGCGGTGGCCAAGGGCGACGTGACCGCACTGGGAGACTGGTCGCCCGCGCAGGTGATCGATGCGCTGCAGAAGCTCTGCCATGACCTGCTGGCGGCCAGCGTGGGCGGCGCACCGCGCTACTTTGCGCCTGCAGACCTGCCCAAGGCACTGCCGCCGCTGGGCGCGCTGACGCGCTGGTCGCGCGCGCTGGCCAAGGCCGCGCGCACGGCAGACCATCCCTTCAATGCCGGCCTCATGCTGGAGGCGCTTGTCGCCCAGGCGCGAAACACCCTACACTCCAAGCACTGAGCCGCACCACAGATCCATGAGCAGTCCATCCACCGCCCCCCGCCCCAGCGTCATGCAGCTGGCCATCAAGGAAAAGGGGGCCCTGTACGCGGCCTACATTCCCTTTTTTGCCGAAGGGGGCATTTTTGTCCCCACCCAGCGGGACTACAAGCTGGGCGATGATGTCTATGTGCTGCTGACGCTGCCGGATGACACGCAGCGCTATCCAGTGGCCGGGCGCGTGGCCTGGGTTACCCCGGCGCGGGCTGCGGGCAATCGCACGCAGGGCGTGGGCATCCAGTTTCCCAAGGACGAAAAGTCGCGCCAGCTCAAGGCCAAGATCGAAGAGCTGCTGGGCACGTCCCTGGGGTCCGACCGGCCCACCCAGACCATCTGAGCCTGGCCCACTGACCGTGCCGACCCGCGCAGGCTGGTCGGCATTTTTTATGGGTGCCCACGGCGAGGGCGCGGATGGCGTATCTTCACCACGGAGCGCTGCGCCGTCGCCGATGGCACGCGTTGCGCCCCAGAAACGATTAATTTGAAACTGCATGTTCACTGATTCGCATTGCCATCTCAATTTTCCGGAGCTGGTGAGCCAGTTGCCCGCCATCCGCCAGGCCATGGCCGAGGCGCAGGTTGACCGCGCCCTGTGCATCTGCACCACGCTGGAAGAATTCGACGGGGTGCATGCCCTGGCCATGGCCCACGACAACTTCTGGAGCACGGTGGGTGTGCACCCCGACAACGAAGGCATCGCCGAGCCATCGGTGCAGGACCTGCTGGACCGTGCTGCCCTGCCGCGCGTAGTGGCCATTGGCGAAACGGGGCTCGATTACTACGGCATGGAAGACCGCAAAGGCGGGCGCAGCATCGCCGATCTGGAGTGGCAGCGCGACCGTTTCCGCAACCACATCCGCGCGGCCCGGGTGTGCGAAAAACCCCTGGTCATCCACACGCGCAGCGCATCGAACGACACCCTCGCCATCCTGCGCGAGGAGGGCGAGGACGGCCCCGGCAACCGGGCCGGTGGCGTTTTTCACTGCTTTACCGAATCCATGCAGGTGGCGCGTGCGGCGCTCGATCTGGGCTACTACATTTCGTTCTCGGGCATCGTGACATTCAAGAGCGCCCAGGAGCTGCGCGACGTGGTGGCCTTTGTACCGCTGGACCGTACCCTGATTGAAACCGACAGCCCCTATCTGGCGCCCGTGCCGTATCGCGGCAAGACCAACAACCCCTCGTATGTGCCCTACGTGGCCAGGCAGGTGGCCGAGACCAAGGGGCTGGCGCTGGAAGAAGTGGCCGAGGCCACCAGCCGCAACTTTGACATCCTGTTCAAGGGGGTGACCGCATGATTTGCCATCGCCGCAGTGTGTTGGCGACCTTGGCGCTGGGGCTGACTGCCCCTGGCATCTGGGCCGGAGCCTACGAGGATTTTTTTGTCGCCATCCTGCGCGATGACGATGCTGCGATTGCCGCGCTGCTGCGCAGGGGTTTTGATCCGAATACGCGCGATCCGAAAGGGCAGGTGGGCCTCACCATCGCCTTGCAAAATGGTTCGGTCAAGGCCTTTGCGGCTTTGTTGGCCTCCCGCCAGGTGGATGTCGAAGCACGCAATGCGCAGGACGAAAGCCCCTTGATGATGGCGGCCCTCAAGGGCAACGTAGAAGCCGTCAAGGCGCTGCTGGCACGTGACGCCGACGTGAACAAGACGGGCTGGACGCCTTTGCACTATGCGGCCTCTGCGGGCTCACGCCAGCATGCAGCCATCATCGCATTGCTGCTGGAGAACCATGCCTACATCGATGCAGCCTCGCCCAACGGCACCACGCCCCTCATGATGGCTGCGCATTATGGCTCCAGCGAGGCCGTGCAGCTTTTGCTGGACGAGGGCGCTGATCCAGCACTCAAGAACCAGCTGGGCCTCACGGCTGCAGACTTTGCCCTGCGTGTGAGCCGTACCGAATCTGCCGACAAGATCGCCGCAGCCATACGCAAGCGGCAACCCAACCGGGGGCGCTGGTAGGCGCCTTGCGATGAGCCATCGCGCAGCAGGCGCGGTGTTTTCAGATCATTGCAATGCGGCAGCTTCGCCCGAGGCAGGCCGCGTCTGAAGGCGTGCATACAGCCCGCCCATCGCCATCAGCTCCGTGTGGGTGCCTTGTTCGGCAATGCGCCCACGTTCCATGACGACGACCCGGTTCGCATGCTCGATGGTGGACAGGCGGTGCGCTATGACCAGGGTGGTGCGCCCTTGCATCAGGCGCTGCAGGGCATCCTGTACCAGCCGCTCGGATTCGGTGTCCAGCGCCGAGGTGGCCTCGTCCAGAATCAGGATAGGGGCATCCTTGTACAGTGCCCGCGCAATCGCCAGCCGCTGGCGCTGCCCTCCCGACAATTGTGTGGCGTTGTGGCCCACCACGGTGTGCATGCCCCGGGGCAGTGCTGCCACGTGCTCGGCCAGGTTGGCAGCGGCCAGGCACGCCTGCACGCGCGCCTCATTCACCTCATGGCCCAGTGCTACGTTGGCCGCGACGGTATCGTTGAACATCACTACGTCCTGGCTCACCATGGCGAATTGCGAGCGCAGCGATCCGAGGTCCCACTCTGGCAACGGGTTCCCGTCGACCAGGATTTCACCCGAAGCGGGCGTCACAAACCGTGGCAACAGGTTGACCAGCGTGGTCTTGCCCGCACCGGACGGGCCGACCAAGGCAACGATTTCGCCAGGCTCCACGCGCAAGCTGATGTGGTCCAGCGCCGGGGCGTGGTCTGGACCGAACGACACCGTCACCTGCCTGAGCTCCAGTGCTCCCTGGGCGCGGTCTTTGCGGAACTGGCCACCTGTTTCGGCGCCCGTGTCTCCCAGCAGTGCCAGCCCCCGCTCCAGGGCGGCGACGCCCCGTGTGATGGGACTGGCGACATCGGCCAAGCGGCGTATGGGGGCGATGAGCATCAGCATGGCCGTGATGAACGACACGAAGCCACCGACGGTGACATCCTTGGCGTCCACAGTGCCGCGGCTTTGCCACAGTGCAATGCAGATCACCACGGAGAGCGCTGCAGCGGCCAGCAGCTGGGTCAGCGGCGTCATGGCGGCGGAGGCGATGGTGGACTTGATCGCCAGGCGCCGCAGGCTCTGGCTCAGGGTGGCGAAGCGCCCGGCCTGCCCAGGCTGCGCGCCGTGCAGCCGCACCATGCGGTGGGCCAGCACGTTTTCTTCCACCACGTAGGCGAGTTCGTCGGTGGCCTGCTGGCTGCTCTTGGTCAGGTGATAGAGGCGCCGGGACAGCGTTTTCATGATCCAGGCCACGCCCGGCACGACCACGGCAACGATCAGCGTGAGCTGCCAGTTGAGGTACAGCAGATACACCAGCAGCGCCACCAGCGTGAATCCGTCGCGCGATACCCCGAGCAGTGCCTGCACGAGCAAGGTTGCCCCGGTTTGCACCTCGTACACCACCGTGTTGGACAGCGTGCTGGCCGACTGCCGCGAGAACAGGCCCATCTCGGCAGCAAGAACCCTGTCGAACAGCGACTGGCGCAGCGTCAGCATGCCTTCGTTGGCAATGCGTGCCAGCGCGTACTGGCCGACGAACTGGGCAACTCCACGCACGAAGAACACGCCCAGGATGGCCAGTGGCACCATCCACAGCTGCAGGGTTCCCTGGGTGAAGCCTCGATCGAGCAGAGGTTGCAGCAATGCTGGAATCAGTGGCTCGGTGATCGCGCCCACGAGGGTCGCTACCACCGCGAGGCTCCAGGCCATTCGCTGGTTGCCAAAATAAACGGACAGCCGACGCAGGCGAGTGGCCAGGCTTGCAGCGGGCGGGGAGGGAGTATTGGGAGGCGCGGCGCCCGTGTCTGTGGCTTGCATGTGGCCCGGATTCTACGGTTGTGGGCTGTGACGGTGCCGGTGGGACATTTCTTCGCAGCAGGTTGTGCGCTTCAAAAAATCGGCACGGATATGTCCTGAGGTCGCACGTTTTGTCACAGGGGTTTCCCTGCTGTGTGTAACATTCGGGTTTGCCTTTCGGCATTTGTTCGGCTACCGCTGGATGCCAATGACCACAGATCGAATCTCTACACACCCATCTCCTGCGGCTTTGCCGCATCCCTTGCGCCGCCACATGTTGGCAGCGCTGCTCTCGACCCCCGCACTGCCAGCCCTTGCGCAATTTCGCGTCGAGGTCACAGGTGTTGGCTTGACCCAGTTGCCCATCGCGATTGCACCGTTCAGGGGCGAGGCGCAGTCACCCCAGAAGATTGCGGCCATTGTCCAGGCTGACCTGGAGCGCAGCGGCCAGTTCCGCGCTGTGGATGCTTCCGGTGCGGTGCTGGACGAAACTGCCCGCCCGGATGTAGCCCTGTGGCGCCAGAAGAGTGCGGACTCTCTGGCCACCGGCAGTGTCACGCGCCTTGCGGATGGGCGCTTCGATGTGCGGTTTCGCCTTTGGGATGTGGTGAAGGGACAGGACCTGGGTGGCCAGAGCTTTGTGGTCACCCAAGGCGATCTGCGCTTGGTGTCGCACCGCATTGCGGATTTCATCTATGAAAAGCTGACGGGCGAGCGCGGCATTTTCTCGACACGCATTGCCTATGTCACCAAGACAGGTTCCCGGTACAGTCTGTGGGTGGCAGACGCTGATGGCGAGAATGCCCAATCGGCACTGTCAAGCCCCGAGCCCATCATCTCTCCCGCGTGGTCGCCCAATGGCGGGCAGCTGGCCTATGTGTCGTTTGAATCGCGCAAGCCGGTTGTCTATGTGCATGATGTGGCGTCCGGCCGCAGGCGCCTGATTGCCAACTTCCGGGGGTCCAACAGTGCCCCGGCCTGGGCTCCGGATGGTCGATCCCTTGCGGTGACGCTCAGCCGCGACGGGGGGTCCCAACTCTACACCATCGACGCCAACGGCGGCGAGCCGCGCCGCCTCATGCAGAGCGCAGGCATTGATACGGAGCCCATGTTCTCCGGTGACGGCCGCAGCATCTACTTTGTCAGTGACCGTGGTGGCGCACCGCAGATCTACAAGGTCTCCACATCCGGTGGCAATGCGGAGCGTGTGACGTTTACCGGCAGCTATAACATCTCCCCCAGCGTCAGTCCCGATGGTCGCTGGCTGGCCTACGTCTCCCGTGTCGGTGGGGCTTTCAAGCTGCACGTCATGGACCTGTCCTCTGGCACCGTGAATGCGGTCACGGACACGACGGCCGACGAGAACCCCAGCTTCGCGCCCAATAGCCGCCTTATCGTTTATGCCACCCAGCAGCAAGGTCGTGAGGCGCTCATGACCACGACGCTCGACGGCAAGATCAAGGCCCGGCTTGCCGGTCAGGCGGGTGATATCCGCGAGCCCGACTGGGGTCCGTTTCAAAAGCAATGAACTTATCCGCACTTTCAAATATCAAGTTTTCAGGAGAATTTTGGATGATCAAACGTTTTACCCTTGCCCTTACCGTTGTCGCACTGGTTGCCGGATGCAGCTCTGGCGTGAAGCTGGACGACGTGCCTGTCGAAGACAAGAACGCCACCTCCACCATGGGTGGCAACAGTGGCGCCAACTCTGGCAATACCGCACAGAGTGGTGTGGCTGGTGTGGACCTTGGCCAGTCGGGCCGTGATGCTGCGGGGCCTGTCGGCGTGAGCCGCATTGTCTATTTTGACTACGACAGCTATGTGATCAAGCCGGAGTTCCAGTCGCTGATCGAAGCCCATTCCCGCTTCATCAAGGCAGGTACCAACCGCAAGGTGATGATTGAAGGCCACACGGATGACCGTGGTGGTCGCGAGTACAACCTGGCGCTGGGCCAAAAGCGTGCCGAAGCGGTGCGCCGTTCGCTGGCTCTGTTGGGCGTGCAAGACAGCCAGGTGGAAGCCGTGAGCTTTGGGAAGGAAAAGCCTGCAGCCCAGGGTAACTCCGAGGACGCGCATGCGCAGAATCGCCGGGCAGAACTGTCCTACCGTTGATGCGCGCGATTTTTTTGTCCTACCGTCTCAAGGCGTTGGCGGCAGTAACGCTGTCGGCCGCCTTGGTGTCCACGGGCCACGCCGCAATTTTCGAGGATGGCGAAGCTCGCCGTGCGATCCTCGAAATGCGGCAGCGTGTGGACAGCATGCAGCTGTCTCAACAACGGACTGCGGAAGAAATGCGCAGGCTTGGCGAAGAGAACGGCCAGCTGCGGCGCAGCCTGCTGGATCTGCAAAGTCAGATCGATGCACTGCGCGCGGAGCAGTCAACGCTTCGTGGTCAGAATGAACAGCTGTTGCGCGATGCGGCTGATCTGCAGCGGCGCCAGAAAGACATTGCCCAAGGGGTAGACGACCGTCTGCGGCAGTTTGAACCGGTCAAGGTGACCTTGGATGGGCAGGAGTTCCAGGCAGATCCTGCGGAGAAAAAGGACTTTGAAACGGCGTTGGCCGTGTTTCGTTCGGGCAAGTTTCCAGAAGCCGGTGCGGCTTTTGCAGCCTTTGTCCGACAGTATCCACGCAGCGGCTTCGTGCCTTCGGCGCGCTTCTGGCTCGGGAACGCACAGTACGCTACCCGCGAGTACAAGGAAGCGATTGGCAATTTCAAGCTGATGTTGTCTGATGCCCCGAGTCACGCACGTGCGCCAGAGGCTGCCTTGTCCATTGCCAACTGCCAGATTGAACTCAAAGACACGCGAACGGCTCGCAAGACCCTGGAGGATCTCGTGCGCGCGTACCCGCAGTCCGAAGCTGCTGTGGCGGCCAAGGAACGCCTGTCGCGCTTGAAGTAATGGTCAGCGAAGCGCGTTTGCAGGCAGCACCACCCGCCGCGGGGGTGCTCGAAGATATAGCGCTTGAACGCCGTTTTGGCGGGCTGGAGCGACTGTATGGCGTAGAAGGGTCACGCCGCATCCGCCGGGCGCATGTGGTGGTGGTGGGTATCGGGGGGGTGGGCTCGTGGGCCGCGGAGGCCTTGGCGCGCAGTGGGGTGGGGGAGGTCACCTTGATCGACCTCGACCATGTGTCCGAGTCGAACATCAATCGCCAGATTCACGCGCTTACCGAAACGGTCGGTCAGGCCAAGGTTCTGGCAATGCGCGACCGGATTGCTCAAATACACCCCCAATGCAAGGTCCACTGCATAGAGGATTTTGTGGAGCCCGGGAACTGGCCCAGTCTGCTTTCCCTGCCCGTTGATGCGGTGATTGATGCATGTGATCAAGTTCAAGCCAAGACGGCCATCGCGGTCTGGGCCCAAGCCCAGAAGGTTTTGCACATCACGGTTGGCGCGGCTGGGGGCAAACGCCATGCGCACCAAGTGGATGTGGACGATCTGGCCCGGACGACCCACGATCCTTTGCTGGCGCAACTTCGTTATCGCATGCGCAAGCACCACCGCGCAGCACGCGATGGTAAAAAGATAGGAGTGAATTGCGTTTTCAGCCGGGAAGCGGTGGCGCCGCCCGATGCGTCATGTAATTTGGAAGGAGATGGTTCCCTGAACTGCCATGGGTATGGCTCGGTCGTTGCGGTGACGGCCACCTTTGGTCAGTGTGCTGCGGGGTGGGTGCTGGACAAACTCGCCGCAACTTCCCAAAAGGCCGAAAAAACGACGCTATAATTCAAGGCTTTGCAGCAGTCTGCCAAGATTGGTTGCAATCGGTTGGGACGTTAGCTCAGTTGGTAGAGCAGCGGACTTTTAATCCGTTGGTCACTGGTTCGAATCCAGTACGTCCTACCACCCGATTCAAAGCATCAGTCGTTTGGTGCAAACAAAGGCCTCCTTGCGGAGGTCTTTGTTTTTTGCGCGATCCGCCTAGGCGGATGCACGCTGCCATGCAGCGTTGTTCCTGGCGCGCACTGGGTCGTATCAAGCCGCTGTATTAGGTTGTCTCATTGTGGGTGCCTGGGGAAAACAGATCCCAGCTGGCAATGAACAGGGCTGCGATGACTGGTCCGATCACGAAGCCGGTCAGGCCAAACAGCCCCATGCCTCCCAGGGTGGATATCAGCACGACGTAGTCTGGCATTTTGGTGTCCTTGCCCACCAAAATGGGGCGCAGGACGTTGTCCACGAGGCCGATTACGCCAACGCCAAATGCGGTCAGTACCACGCCCTGCCATACAGCACCTGTAGCCAGAAAATAGATGGCCACCGGCACCCAGATCAGCCCGGCCCCCACAGCGGGCAGGAGTGACAGGAATGCCATGGATACGCCCCACAGCACGGGCCCCTGGATGCCCAGGATCCAGAAAATCAAGCCACCCAGTGCTCCTTGTGAAGCGGCCACAACGATGTTGCCTTTGACGGTGGCGCGGATGACGGTAGTGAACTTGCTCACCAGTTGGCGCTTGTGTGTCTCGTCCAGTGGCGTGGCTTGGCCAATGCGCAAGGCCAGGCTCGATCCGTCGCGGAGCAGGAAAAACAGCAGATACAGCATGATGCCGAAGCTCACGATGAATTGCAGTGTGTTTTGCCCAATGCTCAGTGCTTGGGCGGCAATAAATTGGCTCGCCTGGACGGCCACGGATGAAAACTTTTGTTGCAGTTCGCCAACGGTCGTGAGATTCAATCGGTCCAGCAGATTGGCTGCCCAAGTGGGCAGGGCGGCGATCACCTGCTGCAGATAGAGCCCAAAATTGAGCTGGCCGGAACGCATCCGCTCATATATCAGGGTGGCTTCCTGGGCCAGCGATACCGTGATGGCCGTCATGGGCAGGATGACTACGATCAGGCACAGTCCCAGCGTGCACAGCGCGGCAAGATTGTGCCTCCGGGGCATGCGCCGCAGCAGTTTGCGGTGCAGGGGGGCAAACAAGATTGCCAGGATAACGCCCCAGAAGACGGCTCCATGGAACTGCCAAAGGATGGCTCCGAAGGCGATGGTGACCAGGGCCAGCAGCAGCAAAAAGACTTTGTTCTGAAGGGTAGGTGGCGTCATGTGGGTAGGTGGCATTGAGATACCCGGAATGTACGCGAGCCCGGATTTCTATCTGATTTTTGCGCCAGCCCTGCCACGTCTGCCAAACCTTTTCCGTTGGGCGGTTGGCTGTTCAGTGGCACAATGGCGCCCGTACCAAGGCCCTTCCCCAGCCACAGTCGCATCCGCCAATCGGTTCAGCCGTGTCGCGGAAGGTTTCTCAACCAGCTAATGCTTTCCCAAGGAAAGCGGAGGTCAGCGGAATATGAGCGATACGACGTCCGTCTATCAAGCCTACCAAGGCAATACTTACCTCTTCGGCGGCAATGCGCCCTATGTCGAAGAAATGTACGAGAACTATCTCGCCAATCCAGGCAGCGTGCCTGACAACTGGCGTGAGTATTTCGATGCATTGCAGCATGTGCCTGCCGTTGATGGCTCCAACGCCAAGGACGTACCCCACCTCCCCGTCATCAATGCTTTTGCCGAGCGCGCCAAACAAGGCGGTACCAAGGTCGTGGTCGCCACGGGGGCTGATTCGGAACTGGGCCGCAAGCGCACTGCCGTTCAGCAACTGATCGCAGCCTACCGCAACGTTGGCCAACGCTGGGCCGACCTGGATCCGCTGAAGCGCACAGAGCGCCCCGCAATTCCTGAACTCGAACCTTCTTTCTATGGTTTCAGCGATGCTGACCAGGAAACCGTGTTCAACACCAGCAACACGTTCTTCGGCAAAGAATCGATGCCGCTGCGTGAGCTGATCAACGCGCTGCGCGAAACGTACTGCGGCTCCATCGGCGCTGAGTACATGTACGCCACCGACCAGAACCAGAAGCGCTGGTGGCAGGAAAAATTGGAAAAGATCCGCAGCAAGCCCAGCTTTGGTGTGGACAAGAAAAAGCAGATTCTTGACCGCCTGACGGCAGCCGAGGGTCTGGAGCGTTTTCTGCACACCAAATACGTCGGCCAGAAGCGTTTCTCCCTCGAAGGGGGCGAAAGCTTCATTGCCGCCATGGACGAACTGATCCAGTCTGCCGGCGCCAAGGGTGTGCAGGAAATCGTGATCGGCATGGCCCACCGTGGCCGCCTGAACGTGCTGGTCAACTCGCTGGGCAAGATGCCCAAGGACCTGTTCGCCGAGTTCGATCACACTGCCCCGGAAGAATTACCTGCCGGCGACGTGAAGTACCACCAGGGCTTCAGCTCGGACGTGACCACCCCCGGCGGCCCGGTTCACCTGTCGCTCGCGTTCAATCCATCCCATCTGGAAATCGTGAACCCTGTGGTCGAAGGTTCCGTGCGTGCCCGCATGGACCGCCGTGCCGATCCCCATGGCAAACAAGTGCTGCCCGTGCTGGTGCACGGTGACGCGGCCTTTGCCGGCCAGGGGGTGAACCAGGAAACCCTGGCGCTGGCCCAGACCCGTGGCTACTACACGGGTGGCACGGTGCACATCATCATCAACAACCAGATCGGCTTCACGACGTCCGATCCGCGTGATACGCGCTCCACGCTGTACTGCACCGACATTGTCAAGATGATCGAGTCGCCCGTGCTGCACGTGAACGGTGATGACCCCGAGGCCGTGGTGCTGGCCACCCAGCTTGCTCTCGAGTTCCGCATGGAATTCAAGAAGGATGTGGTGGTGGACATCATCTGCTTCCGCAAACTGGGCCACAACGAGCAGGACACCCCAGCGCTGACCCAGCCGCTGATGTACAAGAAGATTGGTGCCCACCCTGGCACCCGCAGGCTGTATGCCGACAAACTGGCCGCGCAAGGCCTGGGCGAGACGCTGGGCGACGACATGGTCAAGGCCTACCGCGCCGCCATGGACGCTGGCAAGCACACGGTTGATCCGGTGCTGACCAACTTCAAGAGCAAGTACGCCGTGGACTGGAGCCCGTTCCTGGGCAAGAAGTGGACGGACGCAGGTGATACCGCCATCCCCTTGGCCGAGTGGAAGCGTCTGGCCGAGAAGATCACGACCATTCCTGAGAGCGTGACGCCACACCAGCTGGTCAAGAAGGTGTACGACGACCGCGCTGCCATGGGCCGTGGCGACATCCCTGTGGACTGGGGCATGGGCGAGCACATGGCGTTCGCGTCGCTGGTGGCCAGCGGCTACCCCGTGCGCCTGTCCGGCGAAGACTGTGGTCGTGGCACGTTCACGCACCGCCACTCGGTCATCCATGATCAGAAGCGCGAGAAGTGGGACATCGGTACCTACACGCCGCTGCAGAACGTGGCCGAGAACCAGGCTCCTTTTGTTGTCATCGACTCCATCCTGTCGGAAGAGGCGGTGCTGGGCTTTGAATACGGCTACGCATCCAACGATCCCAACACGCTAGTGATCTGGGAAGCCCAATTCGGCGACTTCGCCAATGGTGCACAGGTTGTGATCGACCAGTTCATCGCCTCGGGCGAAGTGAAGTGGGGTCGTGTCAACGGCATCACGCTGATGCTGCCCCACGGCTACGAAGGCCAGGGCCCCGAGCACAGCTCGGCCCGCCTGGAGCGTTTCATGCAGCTGTCGGCCGATGCCAACATGCAAGTGGTGCAACCCACCACGGCCAGCCAGATCTTCCATGTGCTGCGCCGCCAGATGGTGCGAGATCTGCGCAAGCCGCTGATCATCATGACGCCCAAGTCGCTGCTGCGTAACAAGGACGCGACCTCGCCGTTGTCCGAGTTCACCAAGGGCAGCTTCCAGACCGTGATCCCTGAGCAGGATGAAGCCATTGTGAAAAAGGCTTCCAAGGTCAAGCGCATCATTGCCTGCTCGGGCAAGGTGTACTACGACCTGGTCAAGAAGCGCACCGAGCGCGAAGACGATGACGTGGTCATCCTGCGCGTGGAGCAGCTCTACCCCTTCCCGCACAAGGCGTTTGCCGCTGAAATCAAGCGCTATTCCAACGCCACGGATGTGGTGTGGTGCCAGGACGAGCCGCAAAACCAAGGTGCCTGGTTCTTCGTGCAGCACTACATCCACGAGAACATGCTCGAAGGCCAGAAGCTGGGCTATTCCGGCCGCGCGGCTTCGGCGTCGCCTGCCGTCGGTTACTCGCACCTGCACCAGGAACAACAAAAGGCGCTGGTGGACGGCGCGTTTGCCAAGCTCAAGGGTTTTGTCCTGACCAAATAAGGCCAGCTGCGACCCGACAACAGAACAAAACCCCATTCCGAAAGAATTGATATGGCTATCGTAGAAGTCAAAGTCCCCCAGCTGTCCGAATCCGTGGCCGAAGCCACCATGCTGACGTGGAAGAAGAAGGCCGGTGAGGCCGTGGCAGTGGATGAGATCCTGATCGAGATCGAAACCGACAAGGTTGTGCTCGAAGTGCCCGCACCCTCCGCAGGTGTGTTGACCGAAATCGTGCAGGGCGACGGCGCCACCGTGGTGGCCGACCAGCTCATCGCCAAGATCGACACCGAAGGCAAGGCTGGCGCTGCGGCTCCTGCCGCCGCTCCAGCGGTTGCCGCATCGGCACCCGTCGCTGCTGCCCCCGCACCTGTGGCCGCTGCTGGCGGCTCCAGGGGTGACGTGGCGATGCCTGCCGCCGCCAAGCTGCTGGCCGAGAACAACCTGTCCGCATCGGCCGTGGCCGGCAGCGGCAAGGATGGCCGCGTGACCAAGGGCGACGTGCTCAGCGCCGTGGCGGGTGGTGCTGCCAAGGCTGCTGTGGCCGCTCCAAGCGCTATTCCCACGGGCGTGCCCACCAAGGCACTGCCTCAGGTGTCGGCCCCTGCCGCCAAGGAAGACCTGGGTGACCGCCCCGAGCAGCGCGTGCCCATGAGCCGCCTGCGTGCCCGCGTGGCCGAACGTCTGCTGCAATCGCAGTCGACCAATGCCATCCTGACCACGTTCAACGAAGTGAACATGGCGCCGGTGATGGACATGCGCAAGAAGTTCCAGGACACCTTCACCAAGGAACATGGCGTGAAGATCGGCTTCATGAGCTTCTTCGTGAAGGCGGCTGTGCACGCCCTCAAGAAGTACCCTGTGCTGAACGCCTCGGTCGATGGCAACGACATCGTCTACCACGGCTACTTCGACATCGGTATCGCCGTGGGCTCGCCCCGTGGCCTGGTGGTGCCCATCCTGCGCAACGCCGACCAGATGAGCTTTGCCGACATCGAGAAGAAGATCGCCGAGTTCGGCAAGAAGGCCGCAGAAGGCAAGCTGGGTATCGAAGAAATGACCGGCGGCACGTTCTCGATTTCCAACGGCGGCACCTTCGGCTCGATGATGTCCACCCCCATCATCAACCCGCCCCAGTCGGCCATTCTGGGCGTGCACGCAACCAAGGACCGCGCGGTGGTGGAAAACGGCCAGATCGTCGTCCGTCCGATGAACTATCTGGCGATGTCCTACGACCACCGCATCATCGACGGCCGCGAAGCCGTGCTGGGCCTGGTGGCGATGAAGGACGCGCTGGAAGATCCATCGCGCCTGCTGTTCGACATCTGACCCCCTGACCTTGTTGACCCACCCGCGTGGCCTGGCCTCTGGTCCTGCCCGCCGGTGGGTCTTTCTCCAACAGACTGAGCGAGATTTACCATGAGCAAACAATTCGACGTGATCGTCATCGGCGGTGGCCCCGGCGGCTACATTGCCGCCATCCGCGCTGCCCAGTTGGGCTTCAACGTGGCCTGTATCGACGAGTGGAAGAACGAAAAGGGCGGCCCGGCACCCGGAGGCACCTGCACCAACGTGGGCTGCATTCCCTCCAAGGCGTTGCTGCAGTCGTCCGAGCATTTCGAGCACGCCAACAAGCACTTTGCCGACCACGGCATCACGGCTACCGGCGTCAAGATGGACGTGGCCAAGATGATCGCCCGCAAGGACACCGTCGTGAAGCAGAACAACGATGGCATCCTGTACCTGTTCAAGAAGAACAAAGTCAGCTTCTTCCACGGCCGTGGCTCGTTCGTCAAGGCCGCCGAAGGTGGCTACGAGATCAAGGTGGCTGGCGCCGCTGAAGAGTCGATCACCGGCAAGCAAATCATCATCGCCACCGGCTCCAACGCCCGCGCGCTGCCCGGCACGCCGTTCGATGAAGAGTTCGTGCTGTCCAATGACGGCGCGCTGCGCGTGGGCGCGGTGCCCAAGAAGCTCGGCCTCATCGGCTCGGGCGTGATCGGGCTGGAAATGGGCTCGGTGTGGCGCCGCCTGGGCGCCGAAGTCACCATCCTCGAAGGCCTGCCCACCTTCCTGGGCGCGGTGGATGAGCAGATCGCCAAGGAAGCCAAGAAGGCGTTCGACAAGCAGGGCCTGAAGATCGAGCTGGGCGTGAAGGTCGGCGAGATCAAGACCGGCAAGAAGGGCGTCTCCATTGCCTACACCAACGCCAAGGGCGAGGCCCTGTCGCTGGACGTGGACAAGCTCATCGTCTCCATCGGCCGCGTGCCCAACACCATCGGTCTGAACACCGAAGCCGTGGGCCTGGCCCTGGACGAACGCGGCGCCATTGTGGTGGATGCCGACTGCAAGACCAACCTGCCCGGCGTGTGGGCGGTGGGTGACGTGGTGCGAGGCCCGATGCTGGCGCACAAGGCCGAGGAAGAAGGCGTTGCCGTGGCCGAGCGCATTGCCGGCCAGCATGGCCACGTGAACTTCAACACCGTGCCCTGGGTCATCTACACCAGCCCCGAGATCGCCTGGGTGGGCCGCACCGAGCAGCAACTCAAGGCCGACGGCGTCAAGTACAAGGCGGGCACCTTCCCGTTCCTGGCCAACGGCCGGGCACGTGCGCTGGGCGACACCACCGGCATGGTCAAGATGCTGGCCGATGCCGACACCGATGAAATCCTGGGCGTGCACATCGTGGGCCCGCAGGCCAGCGAGCTGATCTCCGAAGCTGTGGTGGCCATGGAGTTCAAGGCCAGCAGCGAAGACATTGCACGCATCTGCCACGCGCACCCCAGCCTGAGCGAGGCCACCAAGGAAGCGGCCCTGGCGGTGGACAAGCGCACGCTGAACTTCTGATATCTTGAATGAAAAAGGGCTCCAGCGCTTGATAATCAAGCGCTGGTAGCTATTAAATTCATAGTATCAGAGTGGTGCCCATCCAGTGACTGTCAAACAGGCTTACCTGGCCGAGCTGGCCGCCAAAGGCTACCAAAGCGACCCCGCCCAACTGCGGGCCGTGGACGCTCTGCAGCGCTGCGCGGACGAATGGGCTGCCTACAAAGCCCGGCGTTCCAATGCGCTCAAGAAGCTGATCAACCGCCCTGACATTCCGCGCGGCGTGTACATGTACGGCGGGGTGGGGCGTGGCAAGAGCTTCCTCATGGAGTGTTTTTTTGATGCCGTGCCCTTGAAGCGCAAGGTGCGCCTGCACTTTCACGAGTTCATGCGCGAGGTGCACCGCGAGCTGGCAGCCCTGCAGGGCACGGTGAATCCGCTGGATGTGCTGGGCGAGCGCATTGCGCGGCGCTACAAACTCATCTGCTTTGATGAATTCCATGTGGCGGACATCACCGACGCGATGATCCTGCACCGCTTGCTGGCGGCACTGTTCGACAACGGTGTGGGTTTTGTCACCACTTCCAATTTCAAGCCCGACGACCTGTACCCCGGCGGCCTGCACCGCGACCGCATCCTGCCGGCGATTGCACTGCTCAACGAAAAGCTCGAAGTGGTCAATGTCGACAACGGCACCGACTACCGTCGGCGCACTCTGGAGCATGTGAGGCTGTACCACACGCCGCTGGGCCCCGAGGCGGATGCCGAGATGGGCCAGGCGTTCGACCAGTTGGCCGAAGTGCACGACGAAGATCCGGTGCTGCACATCGAGGCCCGCGAGATCCGGGCCCGCCGCAAGGCCGGCGGGGTGGTGTGGTTCGACTTCAAGACCCTTTGCGGCGGTCCCCGGTCGCAGAACGACTACCTGGAAATTGCGACGCAGTTCCATACCGTGCTGCTGTCCGACGTGCCCTACATGCCGGTGAGCATGGCTTCGCCTGCGCGGCGTTTTACCTGGCTCGTGGACGTGCTGTACGACCGGAGGGTCAAGCTCATCCTGTCTGCTGCGGTACCGCCCGAGCAGCTGTACACCGAAGGCCCGCTGGCGCATGAGTTTCCGCGCACGATTTCGCGGCTCAACGAGATGCAGTCGAAGGAATTCCTGGCGCTGGAGCGTCGCACTGTCGATACGGGGCTGACATGATCTTCAGGCGCTTGGTCTTCTCCACCATCTTCTCGCTGCTTGCCTGCGGGCTCACCGCTTTGGCCATCGCGCAGCCGGCGGCCCCGGGCGCGGAGGTCCACCGGCAGCAGCAGGCGGCTGCCACGGCAGCGCATCGCAAGGCGGAACACGATCGCATCCGCCACGAACGCGAGATCATCAAGGCCAAGCGCCAGCAGGACGAGTCGGCCTGTCACCAAAGATTTTCCGTGGAGGACTGCCTGCGCACTGTGCGGGCTGGAGTGCGCGACGCAGAAGCCCGTCTGCGCGCCCAGGAAATTGAGCTCAATGATGCCGAGCGCAAGGAAAAAGCTGCGGAACGCCTCCAATCCATCGAAGAAAAGCAGGGGGCGGTACCGAGTCGTCCTGCAGAGGGCAGCAGCGCTGCCAGCGCCGTGTTGCGCAAGCCGTCGCAAGACCCCCAGGGCCTGAAGTCACAGCGTGACCATGAGGCTGAACAGCGGGCACAGCAGCAGCGCAGCAAGGTGCAAAAGCAGGCACAGGAGCAGGCAGCACGCACCAGTGGCAATGCCGAGCGTGCCGAAGAGGCTCGCGCACGCCATGCGCAAACACTTCAAGCGGCAGAGGAACGCCGCGCACGTGTCGAGAAATCCCGCTCAGAGGCCGCCGCCCAGGGGCGCCTGCCCGCCGCGCCATTGCCAGCAGGCTCGGCAGCACGCTGACAGGGCGTGTGTCTCAGGGCGCTTGGCACGGTGCGTCGAGTCGGAGAGACGCCTGAAGAAGCAACGGCCCGGAAGGAATGGCGCCTGCGCCGCGCTGTTCGGTGGGGGTGCAAGCCTTTTGCTTGCCCGGCCAACACGTACGAATGAAAACTATTTCAAGGGCGGCCTGCGTCAGCGGGCACCAGGCGGACGACCTTTTTTTCTTCCGCCAGGGCCTCCATCTTCACGATGACCAGCGAAAGGTTGTCGCCACCGCCTCGCGCGCGGGAACGGGCTTTTTCGATCAGGAATTCCGTGGCTTCCCGTGGCGAGAGAGAGTCCACCACGGAGCCGAGTTCGGTGGGGGAAAAGTAGTGCCATACCCCATCACTGCAGGCCATGAGCACATCGCCGGGCTGTAGCTGCGGGATCACATGGGTGGTGATGGGCGGGTCGCTTTCGGTGCCCAGACAGCCGACCAGTATGTTCGAGTGTGGATGGTTGTTGGCCTCGGCTTCCGTCAGCTCTCCGCGGTCGACCAGGGCCTGGACATAGGAGTGGTCGCTGGTGCGGAACACCATGCGCGCGCCTTGGAAGTGATACAGGCGCGAGTCGCCAGCATGCACCCAGTGGCAGTCGCCCCGGGGGTTGATGAGGAAGGCCGCGATGGTGCTGTGTGGTTCCTGCTCGGCAGAGATGGCTGTGAGCCGGATCACGATGTGAGCTTCTTCCACCATGCTCTTGAGCATCGCCACGGGGTCGTCGGTGTCTGGCGAATAGCGCTCGAAGAGTTGGCGGGCGGTCATCATGACCTGGTCAGACGCCTTGCGCCCGCCACTTCGGCCCCCCATGCCATCGGCAATGACACCCAGCACGCAGCCGTTGTGCCGCTCGTGGGAGATCAAGGCCACCTGATCTTGCTGGTACTCCCGGTCACCCTTGTGGATGCCGGTGGACGCGATGAGGCGAAACGCTTTGGTCATGCTGGTGATTGTGGGGGCGCGTACGCAAACGGCCGTCGCGGAAAGGGTGCCAAACGCGTATTATCCGCCCGCCTGTGGCATTTTTGCCATCCCACGGCCCCCGCCTTGAACCCTAGCCTCCATTCCCCCCAGCGACAACTCATTGAGCTGCGCATCGAGCATGCTGATCTGGATGCGTTGATCGACCTGTGTGCACCTGAGGGGGCGCCGGACGAATTCACGCTGCGCCGCCTGAAAAAGCGCCGCCTCGCTCTGCGCGATGCCCTGGATCGCTTGGAACGGGATCTCCAGCCCCAAGAGCCCGCCTGATGGCTCTGATGGAGATGGTGCAGGAGGTGTTTGCCCCCGGCGGTGTGTTGGCGCGGGCGGATGTGCACTTCCAGCCCCGGGAAGGGCAGACGGAAATGGCCATGGCCGTGGCGCACACCATTGAAATGGGTGGCGCGCTGGTGGTGGAGGCGGGTACGGGGGTGGGCAAGACTTTCTCCTATCTCGTGCCCGCACTTCTGAGTGGCGAGCGGGTGCTGCTGTCCACTGCCACCAAGGCGCTGCAGGACCAGCTGTTTGCGCGCGATCTTCCGCGCCTGGCGCAGACCCTGGGCCTGCCGGTGCGCATGGCGCTTCTCAAGGGCAGGGCGAGTTATCTGTGCCTGTACCGGATGGAGCTGGCGCGCCAGGACGTATCCGCCCGTGAGCCTGGCGTGGCGCGTGTGCTGGCCAAGGTGGAGGGTTGGTCGCACGCCACGCGCTCGGGCGATCTGGCGGAACTGACGGGGCTGGACGAACGGTCGCCCGTGATACCGCTGGTCACTTCCACCCGCGAGAACTGCCTGGGCTCGCAGTGCCCCCGCTTTCGCGAATGCCATGTGCATCTGGCGCGGCGCGAGGCGTTGGCTGCGGACATCGTGGTCATCAATCACCACCTCTTTTTTGCCGATGTAGCCGTGCGCGAGTCGGGTATGGCCGAGCTTTTGCCGACGGTGCGTGTGGTGGTATTTGACGAGGCGCACCAGATTAACGAGACGGGCGTGCAGTTTCTGGGGCTGACGCTGTCCACGGGCCAGTTGATGGATTTCGGCCGGGATCTGCTGGCGGCCGGGCTCCAGCTTGCGCGGGGCCTTGCCGATTGGTCAGGGCTTGCCAGCCAGGTAGATCTGTCTGCCAGGGATTTGCGCCTGGCGGCGGGAGATATGCGGGGCGGTGCAAAGCTGCGCTGGACCGATGAAACACCCGAGGGGGTCAGGCAGGATGAATGGCTCGTGGCCATCCGCCGCATGGCGCTAGCCTGCGCCCAGGCTCAGGAGGCACTCGACACCGTCAGCGAAATAGCGCCCGACTTCGTGCGCTTGTACGAGCGGGGGACAGAGCTGCTGGCGCGCTTGGCCCATTTTTCTGGTCCTGGCAACCCGGATACGGTGCGCTGGGTCGATGTGGGGGCGCAATTGCGCTTGACGGAATCCCCCCTCGACATTGCCGAGGCCATGCGCACGCGCCTGCTGGCTGCACCCGCAGAACCGGTGGGAGAAGATGGATGGCCCGGGGAGCCTGCCGCAGGGCCCGGCAGGGCCTGGATTTTTACCTCGGCCACCTTGGGCGATGACGAACACTTGAGCTGGTTCACGGAGCGGGCGGGTTTGCAGGACGCACAGGTCCTGCGGGTCGCGAGTCCGTTCGACTATGCGTCCCAGGCGGCCCTGTATGTGCCACGCCACCTGCCGCCTCCGGCCGACCCTTCGCACAGCGCGGTGCTTGCGCAATGGGTGGCACATGCTGCAGCGCAGCTGGGCGGCCGCACACTGGTTCTGACGACGACACTCAAGGCCCTGCGCACGATTGGCGACGCGCTGACAAGTCAGTTTGTCGCGTCAGGGGCGCTGGAAGTGCTGGTGCAGGGCGAATGGCCCAAGCGCCGGCTGATGGAGCGCTTTCGCGAAGGCAGCGATCATGGGCAGCGAGGCTGCGTGCTGGTGGCGTCTGCCACGTTCTGGGAGGGTTTTGACGTGCCGGGCGATGCGTTGCAACTCGTCGTGATCGACAAGCTTCCTTTTCCTCCTCCGGGCGATCCCTTGGTGGAGGCACGCACGCAGCGCATTGAAAAATCTGGTGGAAAAGCGTTCAAGTCGTACGCGCTGCCCGAGGCGGCCGTCGCGCTCAAGCAGGGGGCGGGGCGGTTGATACGGCGTGAGTCCGACCAAGGCATTCTGGTGGTGGGTGACACCCGCCTGGTCACCATGGGCTATGGCAAGCGCCTGCTGGCGGCCTTGCCTCCGATGCGGCGCCTGGAGTCGGAGCCAGAGTTTGACGCCGCCCTTCAGGTGCTTACCAGACCTTCCACCACGGTTCAGCCTTTTCCTTGAGGCCGCCGCGCAGATAGGCGCTTTGGGGGTAAGAGGTGTCCATCACGCGGCGCGCATCGTCACGCAGCTGTGTCATGCCCAGCGCGTCGTAGGACTGGATGAGGATGTACAGCGCTTCTTCCAGGGCTGGCACGCCCTGGTAGTCCGCCAAGGCCAGCTGCGCGCGGCTGATGGCCGCCACGTAGGCACCGCGCCGGAAGTAGTAGCGCGCCACATGCACTTCATACTGCGCCAGCGAGTTCACGATGTAGGTCATGCGCTGGCGTGCGTCCTGCGCGTAGCGGGATTCCGGGAAGCGGGTGGCCAACTCGCTGAAAGCTTCGAAGGAGTCCTTGGCCGCTTTCTGGTCGCGCTCGGAAAGATCCTGGCGAGAGATGAACGAGAAGAGTCCGAGGTTGTCGTTGAAATTCACCAGGCCCTTGAGGTACAGCGCATAGTCAAGAGCGGGGCTTGCAGGATGCAACTTCATGAAGCGGTCCAGCGTCGCGATGGCCTGGGCTTTCTCACCAGCCTTGTAGTGCGCGTAGGCCTTGTCGATCTGGGCCTGCTGGGCCAGTGGAGTGCCTGCGGCACGTCCTTCGAGCTTTTCGAGCAAGGGAACGGCCTTGTCGTAGGCTCCGCTGTTCATTTCGTCCTGCGCCTCCGAATGGATGCGGTTGGGGCTCCAGCTGGCCGTTTTGTCTTCGGTCGTGCTGGAGCAACCTGCCAGCAGACCGGCAAGCAGCAGGGCAGAAACGAGGGGCAGTGGGGCACGCAGCATCGCAGGCAGCTTTCAGCAAAAGAGGAAACAGGGGTGCAGGATATCTATGTCTGGGCTGGTCCAGCGGACCGACCGCCCTTGGTATCCGGGGCACGAAAAAGCATTGTACCGGGGGCGGCACCTGTCAAGAGGCGTTGCGCGGCGAGCTTTCGCCCGGGGAGAGGTGCCGGGCTTTCTACAATGGCCCCATGTTTGTTCACTTGCGCCTGCACACCGAGTTTTCCGTCGTCGACGGTACCAATCGAATCGATGAGGTGGCCAAGGCGGCTGCCAAAGACGGCCAGCCTGCCCTGGCCATCACCGATCTCAACAATCTTTTTGGCGCGATCAAGTTTTACAAGGAGGCGCGGGGCAAGGGCGTCAAGCCTATTCTCGGGGCCGAGATTTTTCTGGAAGGCGAGGCGGGTGTAGCGCCCTCGCGCTTGATAGTCTTGGTGCAGAACCGGCAGGGCTACCTCAATCTGTCCGAACTGCTGGCGCGAGCGTGGACGCGCAATGTCGTCAAAAATCTGGCGCTGTGCACCTGGGCCTGGCTGGAAGAGTTATCCGAGGGGCTGATTGCCCTGGCCGGGGCGCAGGCAGGGCCTGTGGGGCAAGCACTCCTGAAGGGTGATGAGTCGGGGGCCGCCCAGGTTGCCCTGCGCCTAGCGGGGTTGTTTCCTCACCGGTTTTACATCGAGTTGCAGCGGGCGGGCCGCGTGGACGATGAAAGCCATGTGGTAGCCGCAGCCCAGTTGGCAGCGCGCCTGAGTTTGCCGGTGGTGGCGACCCATCCGGTGCAATTTGCCACGGCGGACGACTATGAAGCCCATGAGGCCCGCATCTGCATCGCCGAGGGCGAGATCCTAGCGAACCCGCGCCGGGTTCGCAAGTTCACCCGGGATCAGTATTTCAAATCGACGGCCGAGATGGAGGCCCTGTTTGCCGATGTGCCCTCTGCCATCGCGAACACCGTGGAAATTGCCCAGCGCTGCAACCTCACCCTGGTGCTGGGCAAGCCGCAATTGCCAGACTTTCCCACGCCCAATGGCATGCCGATCGACGAGTATTTCCGCGTGGCATCGTTCGACGGTCTGGAGGAGCGGCTGAAGCTGCTGTTCCCCAAAGAGGCTGAGCGGGACCAGCAGCGCCCGCGTTATGTGGAACGCCTGGAGTTCGAGATCGGAACCATTCTCAAGATGGGTTTTCCGGGCTACTTCCTCATCGTGGGGGACTTCATCCAGTGGGCCAAGAACAATGGCTGCCCCGTGGGGCCTGGCCGGGGGTCGGGCGCGGGTTCTCTGGTGGCGTATGCCCTCAAGATCACCGACCTGGACCCCCTGCAGTACAACCTGCTGTTCGAGCGGTTTTTGAACCCTGAACGGGTGTCCATGCCCGACTTCGACATCGATTTTTGCCAGTCCAACCGCGACCGGGTGATCGACTATGTGAAGGATAAGTACGGCAAGAACGCCGTAAGCCAGATTGCCACCTTCGGGACCATGGCTGCCAAGGCGGCCATCCGCGATGTGGGCCGGGTGATGGACATGAGTTACATGTTCTGCGATGGCATCTCCAAGCTTGTGCCGGGCAAGCCCGGCATGTCCTACACCCTGGCATACCCGCCCGAGGTGAAAAAGGACGGCGACAAGAACAACTATGCGCTGGAGTTGGAGCCCATGCTCTACGAGCGCGTGCAGAAGGAAGAGGACGTCAAGACCATCATTGAGATGGCGCAGAAGCTCGAAGGCATGACCCGCAACATCGGCATGCACGCGGGCGGGGTGTTGATTGCACCTGGCAAGCTCACGGATTTCTGCCCGCTCTACCAGCAGCCTGGCAGCGAATCGGCCGTGAGCCAGTACGACAAGGACGACGTGGAAGCCATTGGCCTCGTGAAGTTCGACTTCTTGGGCTTGGCCACCCTCACCATTCTGGAAATCGCGCGTGAGTTCATCATCAAGCGCCACAAGGGCCAGGAGAACTTTGCCTTCGAGACCATTCCGCTGGACGATGGTCCCACCTACCGGCTGTTTTCCGATGGCAAGACCGAGGCCGTGTTCCAGTTTGAAAGCCGCGGCATGCAGGGCATGCTCAAGGAGGCGAAGCCGAGCCGGCTGGAAGACTTGATTGCGCTGAACGCGCTGTACCGTCCGGGTCCCATGGACCTGATCCCGAGTTTCGTGAACCGCAAACACGGCAAGGAAGTGGTGGAGTATCCCCATCCGCTGGTGGAGCCCGTGCTCGCCGAGACCTACGGGATCATGGTGTACCAGGAGCAGGTGATGCAGACCGCCCAGGTGCTTGGGGGGTACAGCCTGGGTGGTGCCGACATGTTGCGCCGCGCCATGGGCAAGAAGAAGGCCGAGGAGATGGCCGAGCACCGGGAGATCTTCCGAAAGGGTGCGGCCGAAAAGAACATCAGCCAGGAGAAGGCTGACGAAGTGTTCGATTTGATGGAGAAGTTCGCAGGCTACGGCTTTAACAAGTCACACGCGGCTGCTTACTCCCTGTTGGCTTATCACACGGGTTGGCTCAAGGTGCACTTCACCGCAGAGTTCTTCTGCGCCAACATGACGGTCGAAATGGACGACACCGACAAGCTCAAGGTGCTGTTTGAAGACGCGCAGAAAATGGGGCTCTCGTTCGAGCCTCCGGACGTCAACCGAGGTTTCTACCGGTTCGAGCCCGTGACCGACAAAATCATCCGCTATGGCCTGGGCGCCGTCAAAGGCACCGGCCAGCAGGCCATCGAGGCCATGGTGGCTGCGCGCGAAGGACGCGGTGAGGGGCCGCATGGCACCACTACCGGGCCCTTCAAGAGTTTGTTCGAGTTCTGTCTGCGTGTGGACAAGGCGCGCATGAACAAACGCACGGTGGAGGCGCTGATCAAGGCGGGTGCTTTTGATTCGATCAACATGAACCGGGCAGCGATGGTGGCGTCCATCGACCGGGCTTTTGACTTTGCGGCCGCCACGCTGGCCAACGTGAACCAGGGTGGGTTGTTCGACATGATGGGTGACGATGCCCATGGTTCCAGCACGCAGGAGCCTGAACTGGTGGACGCGGTTCCCTGGGGGATCAAGGAACGACTCACCCTGGAGAAAACGGCGGTCGGGTTCTATCTGTCGGGCCATTTGTTCGATGAAGTGGCCACCGAGGTGCGCCGCTTTGTGCGCACCCAGATCGACGAGTTGCTGGACAGCCGCGAACCCCAGGTTCTGGCCGGAATCATCAGTGATTTCCGGGTCATCAATGGACAGCGGGGCAAACTGGGCCTGTTCAAACTGGATGACAAGTCTGCCGTCATTGAGGCGTCTGCCGATGAGGCCTTGCTCAACACGTACCGAAATCAGCTCAAGGAAGATGAGTTCGTGGTGATGATGGGACGCCTGCAACTTGACCACTTCAGCGGTGGCCTGCGCGTGAAAGTGCAGCAGGTGTGGGACTTGGCTGGGGCACGCTGCCGGTTTGGCAAATACCTGCATGTGATGGTGGGGGACAAGGTGCCGGATGTTCCGCGTTTGGTGCAGGAGTTTCCTCCCCGGCGGGAGGAGGTTGCCGAAGGCGAATTGATGCATGGCCTGCGCGTGCGCATGGGCGTGCGCTGCAAGGCCGAAGATGCAACTGCCGTCGCTGAACTGCAATTGGGCGAAAACGCACGCTTTTTCCCTACTGACGCCGCTTTGGCTGCCTGGACGGCGCAGGTGGGGTCGGGGTCGGCTGCGGTGGTTTACGAGTAAGGCAGCGCTTCCCAAAATATCCGGGGCAACTTGGCTTGAAAAATACAGGGTCAACAACCAACTTCTCTTGCGGCAGCCCCTCGCGTGGGTCGCTAGAATGATTTTCATGGCAACAAAACCACCTTCACCCCCCACCGCGCCGCCCGTGACCCGGCCAGCGCGGGATGATGGCGGTTCGGTCGTGCTCGAAAGACGCACCCAGAAGACCCAGCCGCCCCAGATGTACCAGGTGGTCATGCTCAATGATGACTACACCCCCATGGAGTTTGTCATCGTCGTATTGCAGGAGTTTTTCAGCAAGGACCGTGAACAAGCCACCCAGATCATGTTGAAGATCCATCTCGATGGCAAAGGCGTCTGCGGCGTGTACTCCCGCGACGTGGCTGCCACCAAGGTGGAACAAGTGCTTGACGCCGCCCTCAAGGCGGGCCACCCACTGCAATGTGTCAGTGAGCCTGTTGAATAACAGGTTTTTGATCCCGATCTACAGTTATCCCTTCCACGCAAGCACAAAGGAGTTCACATGATTGCCCAGGAACTGGAAGTCAGCTTGCACATGGCCTTTGTTGAGGCCCGTCAGCAGCGCCACGAGTTCATTACCGTGGAGCATCTGTTGCTTGCATTGCTCGATAATCCCAGCGCAGCGGAGGTGCTGCGCGCTTGTTCTGCCAACATCGATGATCTGCGTTCATCGCTGGCGAATTTCATCAAAGACAACACGCCTCAGGTGGCTGGCACCGATGAGGTGGACACCCAGCCTACGCTGGGCTTCCAGCGTGTGATCCAGCGCGCCATCATGCACGTGCAGTCCACGGGCAATGGCAAGAAGGAGGTGACGGGTGCCAACGTGCTCGTGGCCATCTTTGGCGAAAAGGATTCGCACGCCGTGTACTACCTGCACCAGCAGGGCGTGACGCGCCTGGATGTGGTCAATTTCATTGCCCACGGTATCAAGAAGGGCGAGCCGCCGGAGCCGGCCAAGGCCGAAAACCCGTCTGAAAGCGAAGAGGGGGGCGCGTCCGAGCGCAACGAGAAAGCGTCGCCACTGGAGCAGTTCACCCAGAACCTGAACCAGGCCGCCAAGGAAGGCAAGATCGATCCGCTGATCGGTCGCCACTACGAGGTGGAGCGCACCATTCAGATCCTGTGCCGCCGCCGCAAGAACAACCCGCTGCTGGTGGGTGAAGCCGGCGTGGGCAAGACCGCGATTGCCGAGGGCCTGGCATGGCGCATCACGCAGAACGACGTGCCCGAGATCCTCGCCGAGGCCGTGGTGTATTCGCTCGACATGGGTGCGCTGCTCGCGGGCACCAAGTACCGGGGCGATTTCGAGCAGCGCCTGAAAGGCGTGCTCAAGTCGCTCAAGGACAAACCCAACGCCATCTTGTTCATCGACGAGATTCACACCCTGATCGGTGCGGGTGCGGCCTCGGGTGGCACGCTCGATGCGTCGAACCTGCTCAAGCCCGCGCTCTCCAGCGGCCAGCTCAAGTGCATCGGCGCGACCACTTTCACGGAATACCGTGGCATCTTTGAAAAGGATGCAGCGCTGTCGCGCCGTTTCCAGAAGGTGGACGTGGTCGAGCCCAGCGTGGCCGAAACCATCGACATTCTCAAGGGCCTGAAGTCGCGCTTTGAAGAGCACCACAGCGTCAAATACGCGGCGGCGGCCCTGCAGGCGGCAGCTGAGCTCAGCGCCAAGTACATCAATGATCGCCATCTGCCCGACAAGGCCATCGACGTCATCGATGAAGCGGGTGCGGCGCAGCGCATCATGGTGCCGAGCAAGCGCAAGAAGACCATTGGCAAGGCCGAGATCGAAGAGATTGTGGCCAAGATCGCGCGCATACCGCCCGCCAATGTCTCCAATGACGACCGCGGCAAGTTGCAGACGCTGGAACGTGACCTGAAGAGCGTGGTGTTCGGGCAGGACAAAGCCCTGGAAGTGCTTGCCAGTTCAGTGAAGATGGCGCGGTCTGGCCTGGGCAAGGGCGACAAGCCGATCGGCTCGTTCCTGTTCAGCGGCCCCACGGGCGTGGGCAAGACCGAAGCCGCCAAGCAGCTGGCCTACATCATGGGCATCGAGCTCCTGCGCTTCGACATGTCGGAATACATGGAACGCCATGCCGTGAGCCGCCTGATTGGTGCGCCTCCGGGCTATGTCGGGTTCGACCAGGGCGGCCTGTTGACCGAAGCCATCACGAAGAAGCCACACGCTGTGCTGCTGCTCGACGAAATCGAGAAGGCGCATCCGGACATCTTCAACGTGCTGCTGCAGGTCATGGACCACGGCACGCTGACGGACAACAACGGCCGCAAGGCCGACTTCCGCAACGTCCTGATCATCATGACGACGAACGCCGGCGCCGAGACCATGAACAAGGCGACCATCGGCTTCACCAACCCGCGCCAGGCGGGCGACGAGATGGGCGACATCAAGCGCCTGTTCACGCCCGAGTTCCGCAACCGGCTGGATGCCATCGTTAACTTCAAGGCGCTGGATGAGCAGATCATCCTGCGCGTGGTGGACAAGTTCTTGCTGCAGCTGGAGACGCAACTGGCCGAGAAGAAGGTGGAAGTCACCTTCACCGACACGCTGCGCAAGCACCTGGCCAAGAAGGGCTTCGATCCGCTGATGGGTGCCCGCCCTATGCAACGCCTGATCCAGGACACGATCCGCCGTGCGCTGGCCGATGAGTTGCTGTTCGGTCGCCTGACGGAAGGTGGACGCCTGACGGTCGATATCGAGCTGAAGACCGACGACAAGGGCGTGGAAACCTCCGAGGTATTGCTGGATATCCAGCCGCTGGCCAAGAAGGAGCGCTCCGCGAAGTCCGAGCCCGCCGAGCCTGAGGAAGCCACGGCAGACTGATGGGCATTGGCGCCGCTGGCGCTTTGGCAACACGCACCGGCCCCCTCCCGAAGCCAGCCATCATTGCGATGGCTGGCTTTTTTTCGCCCCTGCGTCGCGCACCGGTTTCGCCATCCGTCATGCTGCATCTGCAGCTTGGTTGCGAAACCTGCAGGGACAGGCATTGATCCGCCGCGTCAGCGAATCGGTGGGTGCGGACGCCGTGCGCAGTCCCAAGGTCTTTGAAACGTTTTCGTACAGTTCTGCAGCAGGCTGAGGGGGTCGGGGCGGGATACTGCGAGCTCATTCAGGAGACAACCCATGACCATTCCCACCCCGACACCCTCCGCCCCGATTGTCCAGGGTGCCGCCTTTCGCGCGCAGCGTCTGGGCGCGATCAGCCGGTGCATCGCCATCGCCAGTTTGGGCGCGGTGGTGGCCGGTTGTGGTGGAGGCGGAGAGGGTGACGCGTCGCCGGTTTCGGCGCCTCCCGTTTCGCCAGCGCCAGGCGCACCCGCGCCTGCACCCGCACCAGCCCCTGGGGTCAATGTCTATGGTGATGTGCGGGGCGCAACCCTGGGCGTGGGCGCACCGCTGAATGGCGCACTGCCGTTCCCTGCCGACAATGCCTGGAACGCGGACGTCACCATGCGCGCGGTGGACCCCAACTCCGATAACCTCATCGCCAGCATCGGCCTCACCCGGGGCTTGTTTCCGGACTTCGGCGCGGGCCTGTGGGAAGGCGCGCCCATCGGTATTCCCTATGTGGTGGTGGCGGGTACCCAGCCACGTGTGGCTGTGCAGTTCACCGACTACGGCGACGAGAGTGATGCAGGCCCGTACCCGATTCCGCCCAACGCGCCTATCGAAGGCGGCCCTTCCAGCGCGGGTGACAGACACGTGATCGTGATCGACCGCGACAACAACCGCCTGTATGAAACCGGCAACAGCTACCCGCAGCCCGATGGCAGCTGGCGTGCGTCAGGTGGTGCCGTTTTTCACCTGGACAACAACAACGTGCGCCCGACCGCGCAGCCGCGATGGACCAGCGCGGACGCCGCGGGCCTGCCGATCTTCCCGGGCCTGGTGCGCTATGACGAGGCTTCGCTGGGCCCCGGTGGCATCCGCCACGCGCTGCGCTTCACCGTCAGCCAGACCCGACGCGCCTACGTGCCGCCCGCCACCCACTGGGCGTCGAGCAATACCAGCCTCAACCTTCCTCCCATGGGCATGCGCGTGCGCCTGAAGGCGGGCTATGCGATCCCGGCAGGTTTCTCTGCCGAGACACGCGCCATCCTCACCGCCCTCAAGACCCACGGGATGATGGTGGCCGACAACGGCTCCAACTGGTACCTGAGCGGGGCGCCGGATGAGCGCTGGAACAACGACCGCCTGAAATCCGAGCTGCGGCAGGTGTTGGGCCGTGACTTTGAGGTTGTGCGCATGGACGGGCTGGTGACGCCGTAAGGCCGCCTGCTGGGGAGGCCGTCGCGCTGTTTATTCGGGCGCCGTAAGCCGCTCCAGCAGTTCCACGGTGGGATAGCCGTCCGCCACAACGCCCATGCTGCGCTGATAGCCCCGCAGCCCTGCGCGGGTGGCGGGGCCCATCACGCCATCCGGGGTGCCGGCCGCAAACCCTTTGCGGTTGAGTGCCTCCTGCAGCTCCTGCAGTTGCTGCCGCGACAGGGGCGCGAGGTCGCGGGGCCATGCGGCAACCACCGGTCCGCCGCCGCCGATCTGGCGTGACAGCAGTGCCACGGCCAGCGCGTAGTTGACCGAATTGTTGTAGCGCAGGATGGCCCGGAAGTTGGCTCCCACCAAGAAGGCCGGGCCGCGTGCGCCTGCGGGGCTCACGATGAAAGCCCCGCTCAGGGTCGGCAGCGCTTGGCCGTCGGTGGCCTTCACGCCTTCTGCTTCCCATTGCGCCGTGGTTTGGCGCGTGCCCGGGTCTGCCCGGGCATGGTCAAACGAGGGCGGCAGCAGCACTTCGGCGCCCCAGGTTTCGTGGGCTTGCCAGCCGGACCGAGCCAGAAAGTGGGCTGTGGATGCCGCCACATCGGGGACACTGCCCCAGATGTCGCGGTGGCCGTCGCCATCGGCATCCACGGCGTAGGCCAGAAACACCGAGGGCAGGAACTGCGTGTGCCCCATGGCGCCTGCCCAGGAGCCGAGCATGCGGTCCGCTGCGATGTCGCCCTGGTCCACGATGCGCAGCGCGGCAAGCAGCTCGGCCTGCGCCCAGGTGCGGCGGCGGCCTTCATAGGCCAGCGTGGACAGTGCGTCCACGGTGCGGAATGTCCCGAAGTTGCTGCCGTAGTTGCTCTCCATGCCCCAGATGGCGGTGACCACGGTGGCCGGCACGCCATAGCGGGCGGCGGCGGCCTCCAGCGTGGCGCTGTGCTCGGCCAGCTTGGCCTGCCCCTGGGCAATGCGTTGTGGTGAGACCGCGCTGTCAAGGTAGGCCCAGGGTGCGCGCGTGAATTCGGGCTGGGCCCGGTCAAGCTCCACCACGCGCGGTTGCCATTGCGCCCGACCCAGCACATCGCGCACCGTGCGAGGCTGGATACCTGCCTGCAAGGCTTGCGCCGAAAATGCGTCGCGCCATGCAGCAAAACCCGCAACATGGTCCACGCCCATGACTGGGCCGCCCGTGGATGCGGGCGCGTCCAGGCTCGGTGCACCAACCGTTGCAGGTGGCGCGGTGGGTGGCAAGGGTGCTTTTACCGCTTCCGGGCGAGGGGTGGGCGTTGGGGCTGAGGCGCAGCCCGCCAGGGCCAAAGTCGCCACCCACGCTACCAGCGGGAGCGAGAACGCCAGGGAAGGGGAGGGCCGTGGGACCGAGGAATCTGCTGGAGGGGTACGTTGCATGCGCCATTGTCCTGCGCGGCGGTGCCCGAGCCCTGCCGCAGGTGTATCACTGCGTGAAAGGGCTGCCAGGGTGGCAATGTGCATTTGCTATAAAACCAATAGCTGCTTGCGCTTTTACAGTATGCGCTAGGGGTCAAAAAGTGCCTACGAATCAGGGTACAGTTCGATGTCTTCTTTGCCCTGCCCTTGTCCCGCCCCTGTTTGCCCACCGACCATGGCCTCCCATACCTTCCTCTGGCACGACTACGAAACCTTTGGTGCCAACACGCGCCGTGACCGGCCTGCGCAGTTCGCGGCCATCCGGACCGACGCTGAGCTCAATGAGATCGGCGAGCCGCTGATGTTCTATTGCCAGCCCGCCAACGACTACCTGCCTGATCCCGTCTCGTGCCTGATCACCGGCATCACGCCGCAGCTCTGCCTGGAGAAGGGGGTGCCCGAGTACCAGTTCGCTGCGCGCATCGAAGCTGAATTTGCCCAGCCCGGCACCATCGGTGTGGGCTACAACACCATCCGGTTCGATGACGAGATCACGCGCTTCATGTTCTGGCGCAACCTCATCGACCCCTATGCGCGCGAGTGGCAGAACCAGTGTGGGCGCTGGGACCTGCTGGACGTGGTGCGCATGACCTATGCGCTGCGGCCCGACGGCATCACCTGGCCCAAAAAAGAAGACGGCTCGCCCAGCTTCAAGCTGGAGCATCTGTCCAAAGCCAACGGCCTGCTGCACGAGGCGGCGCACGATGCGCTGTCGGATGTGCGCGCCACCATTGCGCTAGCACGGCTCATTCGCCAGCACAACACCAAGCTGTTTGACTTTGCACTCAGCCTGCACAAGAAGGACCGTGTGGCGGCTGAACTGCGCCTGCCGGCCACCGCCATCACGACTCGGCCGTTCCTGCATGTGTCCGGCATGTTCCCTGCCGAACGAGGTTGCCTGGCTGTCATGTGGCCGCTGGCCAGCCACCCCACGAACAAGAATGAACTCATCGCCTGGGACCTGGCCCATGACCCCGCACCCCTTGCCACCATGGGCCCCGACGAGATCCGCCTGCGCATGTTCAGCAAGGCCGATGCGTTGCCCGAGGGCGTGACACGTCTGCCGGTCAAGACCATCCACCTGAACAAGTCACCCATGGTGGTGGGCAATGTGAACACGCTCACGCCCGCGCTGGCGCAGCGCTGGGGTATCGACATGGCGCAGGCCGCCCAGCACGCCGAGGTGGCGCACGCGCTGCCCGACATGAGTGGCATCTGGCCCGCCGTGTTTGCCCGCCCGCAAGAACCTGCACCGGATGTGGACCAGGATCTGTATGGCGGTTTTGTGGGCAACAACGACCGGCGTTTGCTGAACGATCTGCGCGCCCTGGGGGGCGACAAGCTGGCCAAGGCCCGGGCGAATTTTGATGACCCGCGCCTCGCAGAGCTGCTCTGGCGCTACCGGGCGCGCAACTTTCCGCAAACGCTGTCGCCCGAAGAGGCAGAGCGCTGGGAGGCGCACCGCGCAGCCTGCCTGTTTGATGGCGAGGGCGGGGCGCGCACGGTCGAGCAACTCTTCACCGAGATCGATGAAATGTCGGAAACTGCCGATGACCGCGCGCAGGACATCCTGGGCGCCTTGTACGATTACGCTGAGCACATCGCGCCGGAGCGCTGACCCCCCTGAGGCGCTGCGCGCCTTCCCCCCTGAGGGGGACGCACCCGGTGGCCTGGCGGAGCCAGTTCCACGGGTGCGCTGGTATTGGGACGCGCCAGTATTCATCGCCATGCCTTGCACGCAGACCAGTAAAAACAGCCGCAGATTTTTATGACGACACCGCAGAACCAACGTTTTACCACCCAGATCCTGCACGCAGACCGCCAGGGCGGCGCTGAGCATGGGGCCATCCACAAGCCGATCCATACGTCCGTCCAGTACGGCTACGACAAGGTCGAGGACCTGATCGCCGTGTTCCAGGGCACGGCCAAAGGCGGCTTCAACTATGCGCGGCAGGGCACGCCCACCACGGCGGCGCTGGAGGCCAAGATCACGCAGATGGAAAAAGGGCAGGGCACCATCGTGTTCGCCACCGGCATGGCGGGCATCTGCGCCATCTTTCTCACGCTGCTGAAGGCGGGCGACCATCTGGTGGCCAGCCAGTTCGTGTTTGGCAACACCAACAGCGTGTTCGGCACGCTGGCTGACCTGGGCGTTGAAGTGACCCTGGTGGACGTGACCGACGCCGCCAACGTGGCCGCTGCGGTGCGGCCCAACACCCGTATGGTGTTTGTCGAGACCATCGCCAACCCCGGCACGCAGATCCCCGACCTGGAAGCCGTGGGCACCGTCTGCCGTGAGCGCGGCGTGCTGTACGTGGTGGACAACACCGTGGCGTCGCCCTACCTGTTCCGTGCGTCCACGGTGGGCGCGGGGCTGGTGCTCAACTCGCTCACCAAGAGCATTGGCGGGCAGGGCGCGGCGCTGGGCGGCGCCGTAACAGACACCGGTCTGTTCGACTGGAGCACGTACCCCAACATCTTTGCGCCCTACCGCAAGGGCGACGCCAAGGGCTGGGGCCTGCAGCAACTGCGCAAGAAGGGCCTGCGCGACATGGGTGGCACGCTGTCATCCCACGCCGCGCACCAGATCGCGCTGGGTGCTGAAACCCTGTCGCTGCGCATGGACCGCACCAGTGCCACGGCCCTGGCTTTGGCGCAGTGGCTGGAGCAGCACCCTGCAGTCTCCCGCGTGCTCTATCCCATGCTGCCCTCGCACCCCCAGCATGCCTTTGCCCAGAAGCACCTCAAGGCCGGTTCGTGGCTGCTGTCGTTCGAGCTGCGCGACCCCGACCAGTGCCTGCCCGTGTGCAACCGGCTGCAGCTGCCGATCAAGGCCACGGGCCTGGCAGACACGCGCACGCTCATCATCCCTGTGGCCCACACGATTTTCTGGGAAGCTGGCCCCGCCGTGCGAGCCACCATGGATATTGCCGACAGCATGATCCGCGTGTCCGTGGGCCTGGAAGACTCCGAAGACCTGCTCGCCGACTTTGAGCAGGCCCTTGCGGGGGGCTGACCCGCCAAAGACCTTCCCAGGAGCCCCACACATGGCTACAGCAACCTCGGCACCCCCCGCCAGCATTGGCAAGTACCGTATCGAGCGCGAACTGGGCCGGGGTGCCAGCGGCATCGTATTCCTGGGGCTCGACGGCTTTCGGGGCCGCAAGGTGGCCATCAAGCAGACGCATGCCCACCTGCTGAAAGTGCCCGAGCAGGCTGAGCGCTACCGCAAGCTGCTGCGCAACGAGGCCGCGCTTTCGGGCCGCCTGCGCCACCCCAACATCGTGCGCCTGCTCGATGCGGACGAGGAGGCGCTGCCACCCTACCTCGTGCTGGAGTACGTGGACGGACAGCCCCTGTCGGCCTATGCCACGCCCGATACATTGCTGCCCGTGCCGCAGGTGCTGGACATTGCCTTCAAGTGCTGCAATGCGCTGGAGTACGCCTACCGCGAAGGCCTGGTGCACCGCGACATCAAGCCCGCCAACCTCATGCTGGCGCAGGATGGCGACATCAAGCTGACGGATTTTGGTGCGGCGCTGTCGCTGCGCAGCGATGCCACGCAGCTGTCGGGCCTGGTGGGCTCGCCGTCGTACATGTCGCCCGAACAGGTGCGTGAACAGGACCTCACCCACCACAGCGACATGTTTTCTCTGGCCGTGGTGGTGTACGAGCTGCTCACGGGCCGCCGCCCGTTCGACGGTGACACCGACTTTGCCACGCTCTACAAGATCAGCAACGAGGCACCCACGCCGCCGAGCCTGCTGCGTGCATCGCTGCCAGCCCATGTGGACGCCGTGCTGTTGCGCGCCCTGGCCAAGCAGCCCTCAGACCGTTTTGAGACCTGGGACGATTTTGCGCAGGCGCTGCTGACTGCGCACCAGGGCCTGCCGCGCCAGCGGTCACAGGACACCGAGGCCGAGCGTTTTGCGCGCTTGCGTGCGCTGCCGTTTTTTGCCGACTTTCACGACGTGGCCTTGTGGGAGCTGATGCGCCTGGGCAACTGGCGCAGGCTTGGGGCGGGCACGGTGCTGATGCGCGAAAACACGCCGGGCGATTCGTTCTGCATCCTGATCGAGGGCCAGGTGGCCGTGAGCCGCCAGGGCTGGAACCTCAGCACGCTGGGCGCGGGCGTCACCCTGGGTGAAATGACCTACCTGCGTCCCGACAACAGGCTTCGCACCGCCACCGCCGTGACCGAGACGGAGGTGCTGGTGCTCAAGGTCCGCAACCCGGCGCTGCGGGGGGCGTCTGAAGACCTGCAGTCGTGTTTTGACAAGGCCTTCATCAAGCTGCTGGTGGGGCGGCTGATTGCGACCAACGAACAGCTGGCAGAGTGGGAGCTGGTGGCTGCCCCTGCATCGCCCTCGGCACCGCGGGGTTGAAGCGCCGCGTTCCCGTCAGTCGTGTGCATGCCTGGACCTGCAACAGCACCTACTGCAATCGAGGATGGAAAACCACTGCCAAGGCGGAACTCAGCGCAGCCGCTGCGATCCTGCGTCCCCGCTCTCTCCAAAGGACTGGCGGTCGGCATGTCCTACATCGGAATTGAAGTCTGTTAAAAGTGTCACGCATTCACGACAATGCTATGTGCTGGGAAAAAGCTATTCAAGAGACATCGGTTGCGTTCAATTTGAAGACATCCGTCCACAGCTCGAAAGCGCGCAGGAAATCCCTGTGGGTAACTCGGTGCAAAGTGTTTTGCGTGGCGCCGTCCCGGCTTGGGAACGAATACTAACTGCGCATGATTGCCTGCGGCGCAATAGAAACCTTGGGCGACATGATCGTCCCGTGAAGCGAGCTACGCTTCCTCTGGGCGACATCCTTGCGCTGGATGTGGAGAGCAGCTTGCATCGTTGCAGAAAAACAGGGGCTGGCCTGGAGCCGTGAGAGGTGTTCGAACACCGGCCTGCAGTTCACCCATCTGGCGTTCTTGGCACTACTGCTTCATAGACCTTGAACAGGTTCAAAAAAGTGTTGAAAAACCCGCCATGCCCGCTCCTTTCGAAAAACGCATCACCCTTGGTGCGTTGCCAATGTTCGCTATAGCCCGTGTTGTTGGCTCCACCTTGTGCCTGAATGGTGCGTGTGTGTAGGGTCCACTAGACACGCTGGATCTATTCATTCCTTCTGAGCCTGGGACGCTGCGACCCTCCTTTTCCTGTCTCCACCATCGAAGTGCGCTGCCTGAATTTCCCACTCCCTTGCGTACTCCGCATCCAAAAGAAGCACCGAGTGTCCTGCAACCGTGTTTGTGTAGCCCATCCTTTTAGTGGTACTGGTTAACCCTTTGATTTGATTAAAGGGTTAACCCTAAGCACCAAATTGGTTTGCCTCGCCCCAATGAAGTGCATCGAAAAAATCGATGAGCTAAGAGAAATTTTTTGAATTTGCCAGCACAGTTACACCCCAACACAATCCGTCCAACGTCATGCAATTGACTTTTCTCAATGCAAGGAAATACGGTGGACTTAGCTCAAGAAAATTCGCTCGCGGTGTTTGGCCCTGAGGGCACCAGCAACCCGAACCATGTCCGCGACACCATCCGCAAAGGACTGTGGACATCGCACACCAGCGGTCTCGCAGACGGCCATGTTCAAGGCAACGTGGTCATCCTGCCCGAGGTGCTTGCCAGTGACTTCCTGCGGTTCTGCCAACGCAACCCCAAGCCATGCCCCGTGCTGGCGGTCAGCGAGCCTGGCCAGTTCGCCCTGCCTTCGCTGGGCAAAGGCATCGACATCCGCAGCGATGTGCCGCTGTACCGTGTTTGGCGCCACGGTGAAATGTCGGAGGAGGTGGCGGACATTGCCAGCCTCTGGCGGCCGGACCTGGTCACCTTCATTCTCGGCTGCTCGTTCTCGTTCGAATCGGCGTTGATCGAAGCAGGCATCCGCCTGCGCCACATTGACGAAGGCAAGAACGTGGCCATGTTCCGCACCAACCTGCAGACCGAGCCCGCCGGCCCCTTCGGCGGTGCCATGGTGGTCACCATGCGTCCCATGCCCGCCGCGGAGGTGATCCGTGCCGTGCAAGTCACCTCGCGTTTTCCCAATGTGCATGGAGCCCCTGTGCATATCGGTGACCCCGCCCTGATCGGCATCGCCGATCTGGCCCATCCCGACTACGGGGACGCCGTAGCGCTGATGCCCGGTGAGATCCCTGTTTTCTGGGCCTGCGGCGTGACACCGCAATCGGCCATCTTGAACGCCCAGCCCGCGTTCTGCATCACGCATGCGCCGGGTTGCATGCTGGTCACAGACCTTCTCAACCACCAACTTGCCAGTTTTTAAACAAGGAGCTACCCCATGAAAAAAATTACTTTTGGTCTCTGCGCCGTTGCCTTGGCGGGACTCTCGCAGGCCCAGGTCAAGTGGGATCTGCCGTCCGGCTATGCCGTGAACACCTTCCAGGTGCAGAACCTGCAGCAGTTCGTGCAGGACGTGGACAAGGCGACGGGGGGCAAGCTCAAGATCGCGGTGCATCCCAATGCCTCGCTGTTCAAGGCCAACGAGATCAAGCGCACGGTGCAGTCCGGCCAGGTGGCTTTGGGTGAGTTCATTTTGTCGGGCGCTGCCAATGAGGCGCCCGTCTACGGTGTGGACTCCATTCCGTTCCTGGCGACGAGCTATGCGGACTCCAAGCGCCTGGACCAGGCCTCGCGCCCGCTGCTGGTCAAGACGCTGGGTGCACAGGGCATGAAGCTTTTGTACACCGTGCCATGGCCTGCACAGAGTCTGTACTCGGTCAAGCCCGTCACGGCGTTAAAAGATCTCAAGGGCACCAAGATGCGTGCCTACAACCCAGCCACCTCGTACATCGCCACGGCGGTGGGTGCGCAGCCCGTCACCATCCAGCTGGCGGAGCTGTCCGCAGCATTGGCCACGGGCACGGTGGACAACTTCCTCACCTCCAGCGCCAGTGGTGTGGACAGCAAGCTGTATGAGACCGTGAAGTACTTCTACGGTGTGGCTGCCTGGCTGCCCCGCAATGCCGTGGTGGTGAACCAGAAGGCGTTCGACGCGCTGGACAAGCCGACCCAGGAATCCCTGCTGGCCCAGGCTGCCGTGGCTGAACAACGGGGTTGGGCCATGAGCGAGAAGAAAGACCAGGAATATCTGAAGGAACTGGCAGCCAAGGGCATGCAGGTGGATGTGAGCGCCACGAGCCTGAAGGCAGAGCTCAAGGCCGTCGGTGAGCGCATGACCGCAGACTGGATCAAGACCGCTGGCGATGACGGCAAGGCTGTCATCGACGCCTACAACAAGAAGTGAGATGGACGTGTCTATCCTGTCTCAAACCCCTTTGGCCGTGGGCGATGCCGCCACGGTGAAGATGCCGCGGCACCTGCTGCGGCGCATGCTGGACGGTGCCTACCTTGCCGCCGGTGGCGTGGGTGCCGCCTGCATTGCGGTCATCTGCGTACTGATGGTGGTGCAGTCCCTGGGGCGCCAGTTCGGGTTTCCCACTGGCGCCATCAACGACGTGGTGGCCTGGCTGTGCGCGGCGGCGGCTTTTCTCACCATGGCGCATGCCTTCAAGCACGGCGATTTCGTGCGCGTGACGCTGGTGCTGGAAAAGCTCTCGCCCGGCATGCGCCGCAAATACGAAGTGGCCTGCCTGAGCATCGCGGCGCTGGCCATCGGCTACCTGACCTGGTGGGCCTGCATCTTCACCTATGAGAGTTGGCAGTTCCATGAACTGGCCCAGGGGCTGTGGGCGATCCCCATCTGGATCCCGCAACTGAGCTTTGCCTTGGGCTCCCTGCTGTTCTTCGTGGCTGTCATCGATGAATGGTGGATCGTGGTGCGGGGCGGCATTCCTACCTTTGTGCGGCTGGTGGAAGAGCGCCACGCCAAGGGTGACTTTTCTTCGGACCTTTAAGGAGCATCACCATGGACATTCTTTCCATCGGCGCTTTCCTGCTGCTGCTCATGCTCCTCATGCTGTCCGGCGGTGTCTGGATCGCCATGACGCTGGCCATCTGCGGATGGGTCGGCCAGGCCTACTTCACCAACAGCCAGCCCGGCTTGAACCTCTTCTCCGCGTTTTGGGAGAGCAATGCCAGCTGGGAACTGGCCGCGCTGCCCTTGTTCATCTGGATGGGTGAAATCCTGTTCCGCACCCGCTTGAGTGAAGACATGTTCACGGGGCTGGCCCCCTGGCTGGGCAAAGTGCCCGGGCGGCTGTTCCATACCACCATCCTGGGCTGCGGCATTTTCGGCTCAGTCTCGGGATCGTCGGCGGCCACTTGCGCCACCATTGCCAAGGTCTCGCTGCCTGCGCTCAAAAAACGTGGCTACGACGAGAGCATCGCCATCGGTTCGCTGGCCACCGCAGGTACCCTGGGCATCCTGATTCCCCCGTCCATCACCATGGTGGTGTATGCGGTGGCGGCCGATGCCTCCATCATTCGCATCTTCCTGGCAGGCTTTCTGCCAGGGCTGCTGCTGATGCTGCTGTTCTCCGGCTACATCGCCTGGTGGTCGGTGCGCAACAAGGAACGCATGCCTGCGGACGAACCACCCACCACGTTCCGCGAAAAGCTGCATCTTTCGCGCAACCTGATTCCCTGCGCGCTGCTGATCGTGTTCATCTGCTGGTCTTTGGTGGCCGGGTGGGCGACGGCCACGGAATGTGCCGCGTATGGCGTGGTGGGGGCACTGGCCCTGGCCGCATGGTGCAAGGCCCTGACCTGGCAGAACTTCAAGGAAGGCCTGGCGGGCTCGGCCCGCACCAGCTGCATGATCATGTTCATCCTGGCGGGTGCTGCCTTCTTGACCAAGACCATGGCTTTTACCGGCATCCCACGCGAGCTGGCCGAATGGGTGGACTCCATGCACCTGTCGCCCTATGCGCTGATTGCCTGCCTGGTGGGGGTGTACCTGGTCCTGGGCACCGCGCTGGATGGCATCAGCATGATCGTGCTGACCGCTGCCGTGGTCATGCCCATGATCGAAAAGGCGGGTTTTGATCTCATCTGGTTTGGCATCTTCGTGATCCTGCTGGTGGAGATCGCCGAGGTCACGCCACCTGTGGGCTTCAACCTCTTCGTGCTGCAGAACATGACAGGCAAGGACAGCAACCTCATTGCCAAGGCGGCCATACCGTTCTTCCTGTGCCTGGTGGTCTGCATCGGCCTGATCACGGCCTTCCCGCAGATCGTCACCATCGTCCCTGACCTTGTCATGGGGCAGTCGAAGTAGCCAGCCACCCGGCTTTTCACTGTGTCCTCCAGCGCACCCGGTCTGCGCTGGCGTCCACTTCCCCCCCTTCAGGAGCTTGCCATGAAGAACATGGTCTTGTTGGCCGCGCTTGCCGTGGCCCCGGTGGTGCACGCCCAGACCCAGTGGAAGCTGGCCACGGGCTACCGTGCCGAGTCGTTCCATACGCGCAACGTTGTCCAGTTTGCGCAGGATGTGGAGCGTGCTTCGGCAGGCGCACTGCGCATCGAGGTGCATGCCAACAATGCCTTGTTCAAGCTGGGGGAAATCCCGCAGGCGGTGCAGGACGGCAAGGCCCAGGCGGGGGAGACCATCATGACCAGCCTGGTGCGCGAAATTCCCCTGGCTGGGGCCGATTCCGTGCCTTTTGTGGTGCGCAGCTATGCCGACGCGCGGCGCATGTGGGACGTGCAGCGTCCGCTGATCGAAGCGCACATGGCGCGCAAGGGGCTCAAGGCACTGTATGCCGTGCCCTGGCCCCCGCAGGGGCTGTTCACCACGGCCTCGGTGCGTTCGTCGGTGGATTTCAAGGGCACCCGCATGCGCACCTACAACCCGGGCACGGTGCGCATTGCCGAGTTGCTCGGTGCCACGCCGGTGGATGTGCCCATGGTCGAGGTCAACCAGGCCTTGGCGGCCGGAAAGCTGGACTCGATGATCACCTCGGCCCTGACTGGCGTGGAAAACCAGGTCTGGGGCCAGATCAAGCAGTACTACGGCATCAACGCCTGGTTCCCCAAGAACATCGTCTTTGTGAACCAGCAGGCGTTTGATGCACTGCCCGCCCCGGTACGCCAGGCCGTCAGTCAGGCTGCGGCCGAGGCCGAAAAACGGGGGTGGGCGATGAGCGCTGCGGTGGCCGAGGAATCGGTGACCGAGCTGCAGCGCAAGGGCATCAAGGTCGAACCCCCCTCGGCCGTGCTTGACACCGAGCTCAAACGCCTGGGCGAGCGGTTTTCCCGCGAATGGGTGCGGTCCGTGGGGAGCGAGGCCAACCAGCTCTTCATCCCGTACTACACGCAGCGCTAGGTCGTCGCAGGAATCACCCAGCAAGCACACGGCAATCACCAAGGAATCACCATGCAAACCCCTTCAGACACCATCGAGATGTATCTGCTGGCCAAGGATGGCAACCGGCCCCACCTGATGGAGCGGGCCTTCGCTGGCGGCGCACTGTTGCGCATGGATGTGCGGCAGGGCGACATGGGTTTTCCGCCCCTGGCCCACGGCCGCGACGCCATTGCCGAAACCCTGGTGCGCCACTTTGGCCGCACCTATGAAAACGTCTACAGCTTCTGCCTCGCCGATCCTCCGGATCCCGCGTGCTCGGAGTTTCACTGCCCATGGCTCGTGGCCATGACAGAAAAAGACAGCCGCGCCGTGCGCCTGGGTTGCGGCCAGTACCACTGGCGCTTTGCGCCGGGTACGCGCCTGGCGCAGGAGCTGAGCATCGTGGTGGACAGCATGCAAACCCTGCCGCCCTCGGACATCCATGTCGTGATGCCCTGGATCGCGGCGCTGGACCGCCCCTGGTGCGATACAGACCGGGCGATAGCGACGGCACCTTCCATCCCTTCGGTGCATGCGGTGCTGGAGGCGTTGGCCCGAACACCGGTTTTGGCCCCTTCCTCCCTGGCCCTGGCCGCCTGAGCGGCGCACCGAACACTTTCTTTTCACCTTTGCAAACCATCACACCATGACCCAACTTGCACCCTCCATCCACATCCCCCGCTGGCAGTTCTGGATTGACCGTGGGGGTACATTCACCGACATCGTGGCCAAGCGACCCGATGGCTCGCTGACCACCCACAAGCTGCTGTCGGAAAACCCTGAGCAGTACAAGGATGCCGCCGTGGCGGGCATCCGCCACCTGCTGGGTCTCAAACCCGGTGAGCCTGTTACACCCGCGCTGGTGGAATGCGTGAAGATGGGCACCACCGTGGCCACGAATGCGCTGCTGGAGCGCAAGGGCGAGCCCACACTGCTGGTGACCACGCGCGGTTTTCGCGATGCACTTCGCATTGCCTACCAGAACCGCCCACGCCTGTTCGACCGCCATATCCAGTTGCCCGAGCTTCTGTACACCGAGGTGATCGAAGCGCGCGAACGTGTGGGCGCCCATGGCGACGTGTTGCAGGCACTGGACGAGCCCAGCCTGCGGGGTGACCTGCTGGCGGCTTACGCGCGTGGGCTGCGCAGCGTGGCCGTCGTTTTCATGCACGGCTACCGCTACACCCAACACGAGCAGGCTGCCCAGCGCATTGCCCGGGAAGTGGGCTTCACGCAGATCAGCACCTCGCACGAAACCAGCCCCATGATGAAATTCGTGAGCCGGGGCGACACGACAGTGGTGGATGCCTACCTGTCGCCCATCTTGCGCCGCTATGTGGAGCAGGTGGCCAGCGAGATGCCGGGCGTGAAGCTGTTCTTCATGCAATCGTCGGGTGGGCTCACCGATGCCGGAACGTTTCAGGGCAAGGACGCGATTCTGTCCGGACCCGCGGGCGGCATTGTGGGCATGGCGCGGACTGCAGGGCTGGCGGGGCACGAAAAAGTCATCGGCTTTGACATGGGCGGCACGTCCACCGACGTGAGCCACTACGCCGGTGCGTTCGAGCGTGAGTTCGAGACCCATGTGGCGGGTGTGCGCATGCGTGCGCCCATGATGAGCATCCACACGGTGGCCGCTGGCGGCGGCTCGGTGCTGGCCTATGACGGTGCCCGTTTTCGCGTAGGCCCTGAAAGTGCGGGTGCCAACCCGGGGCCGGTGAGCTACCGCCGGGGGGGGCCACTGGCTGTGACCGATGCCAATGTGATGGTGGGCAAGGTGCAGCCACGTTACTTCCCCAGCGTGTTTGGCCCTGCAGCCAACGAAACACTGGATGCCGACGCAGTGCGCGCGCGGTTTGAAGCCATCGCCGCCCAGACCCAGCGCAAACCCGAAGAAGTGGCCGAGGGTTTCATCCAGATTGCCGTCCAGCAGATGGCCAATGCCATCAAGAAAATCAGCGTGGCGCGGGGCTACGACGTGACGCGCTACACCCTGCAGTGTTTTGGTGGTGCGGGTGGCCAGCACGCCTGCCTGGTGGCCGATGCCCTCGGCATGACCCGTGTGTTCGTCCATCCGCTGGCCGGGGTGTTGAGCGCTTACGGCATGGGCCTTGCCGACCAGACCGTGATTCGCGAGCAAGCGGTGGAGATGCCGCTGGCCACCGCGTCGCTGCCGCTGATTGCCGAACGCCTGGACACCCTGGGCTCCGCAGCCCAGGCCGAGCTGGAGCGCCAGCAGGTCAGCGTCAACCCGGTGCAGGTGCGCCACAACGTGCATGTGCGCTACGAAGGCACCGATTCAGCCCTGGTGGTGCCATTTGGCGACATGGCCAGCATCCAGTCCGCCTTTGAGACGGCCTACCGCCAGCGCTTTGCCTTCCTGATGGCGGGCAAAGGGCTGGTGGTGGAGGCCGTCTCGGTGGAGGCCATGATTGCAGGCGACGCTCCTGCAGAGCCGCGCCTGGCGGTGCACCCGCACCGCAAGCACCCGCTGCGCGAAACGGTGAAGATGTACTCGGGCAGCGAGTGGCACGACGCCGCGCTGGTGGTGCGCGAAGACCTGCACCCCGGCGATGTGATTCCCGGTCCGGCCATCATTGCCGAGAAGAACACCACCACGGTGGTGGAGCCCGGCTGGTCCGCCCGCCTGACCGACCTGGATCACCTGGTGCTGGACCGCGTCACGGCCCGCAAGGTGCAGTACGCGGCCGGCACCACGGTGGACCCGGTGCTTCTGGAGGTGTTCAACAACCTGTTCATGAACATCGCCGAGCAGATGGGCCTGCAGCTGCAGAACACGGCGTACTCGGTGAACATCAAGGAGCGCCTGGACTTCAGCTGCGCGCTGTTCGATGCCACCGGCAACCTGATTGCCAACGCGCCGCACATGCCCGTGCACCTGGGCTCCATGGGCGAGAGCATCAAGACCGTGATCCGCGAGAACGCGGGCAAGATGCACCCGGGTGATGTGTACATGCTCAACGACCCGTACCACGGTGGCACCCATCTGCCCGATGTGACGGTGATCACCCCGGTGTACGTGGCCGAGGGCTCCGAGCCCACGTTCTATGTGGGCAGCCGGGGCCACCATGCCGACATCGGCGGCACCACGCCGGGCTCGATGCCACCGTTCTCCACGCGCATCGACGAAGAGGGTGTGCAGATCAACAACGTGAAGCTGGTGGACCGGGGCATCTTCCTGGAAGAAGAAGTGCGCAGCCTGCTGACGACGGGCGGCGGCACCACGTCGTATCCCAGCCGCAACCCCCAGCAGAACCTGGCCGACCTGCGTGCGCAAATCGCCGCCAACGAAAAAGGCGTGCAGGAACTCTCGAAGATGGTGGACCAGTTCAGCCTGGATGTCGTGCAGGCCTACATGCGCCATGTGCAGGACAACGCTGAAGAGTCCGTGCGCCGCGTGATCACGCAGCTCAAGGACGGGCAGTTCACCCTGCCGCTGGACAACGGCGCGCAGATCAGCGTGTCGGTCAAGGTCAACGTGGCCGAGCGCAGCGCGGTGATCGACTTTGCGGGCACCAGCGCGCAGCAGACCAACAACTTCAACGCGCCGCGTGCGGTGTGCATGGCCGCGGTGCTGTACGTGTTCCGTACGCTGGTGGACGACGACATTCCGCTGAACGCCGGGTGCCTGAAACCTCTGCAGGTGATCATCCCGCAGGGCTCCATGCTCAACCCGAATCCGCCGGCGTCGGTGGTGGCGGGCAACGTCGAGACCTCTACCTGCATCACCAATGCGCTGTTCGGCGCCTTGGGCGTGATGGCGGGCAGCCAGCCCACCATGAACAACTTCACCTTTGGCAATGCGCAGTACCAGTACTACGAAACCATTGCCGGCGGCAGCGGTGCGGGTGCGGTGTTCGATGCTTCAGGCCGCACGGTGCGCGGGTTTGACGGCACCAGCGTGGTCCAGACGCACATGACCAATTCGCGCCTGACCGACCCCGAGGTGCTGGAGTTCCGCTTCCCCGTGGTGCTCGACAGCTACGAGATCCAGCGCGGTTCTGGCGGGGCAGGCCGCTGGGCGGGTGGCGATGGCGGCGTGCGGCGCGTGCGCTTTCTGGAGGCGATGACGGCCAGCATCCTTTCCAACGGCCGGCTTAACCCCGCCTTTGGCATGGCAGGCGGCCAACCCGGCCGGCCCGGCGCCAACCGTGTGCTGCGTGCCAACGGCCAGGTGGAAGAACTGGGCCATATCGGTGCGGCACTGATGGAGCCCGGCGATGTGTTCGAGATATCGACCCCCGGTGGTGGCGGCTACGGCGAAGAGTGCACCGTGCATTGACACGCAAGCCGGAGGCGCGTTGCCTCCGGCCCTGCTCAGTGGCACGGCGTTTGCGTTCTTTCCCATGCTGCTTTGCGGGCAGTGGGATGCAACCAGGAGAAATTCATGAACTATCTGCCAGCCACTTCCCATGCCGAACGGTACGCGCAGCCGCGTACGGCCCCCACGGCGAGCGGCACCTCTGCGTCGGATGCGCCTGCAGGCGCTTCCCGCTCCGGCCCTGCATCGGCAGAGGCTGCGCCCGCTGGTGGCCGACGCAACCTGAGCGTGGGGCAGAAGCTTGCGGCCAGCTTTGGCCTGCTGGGCTGCGCCGTGGCACTGCTGGGAGCGATGACGTGGATGACCGGCGAGGGCACCCGCCGCCAGGCCACGTTGCTTGCCAGCGAGCAACTGCCCATTGAACGCTCGGTGCGCGACTGGAAGACGCAGTCGGTCACCATTGGCCAGATTGCGTTGCGCACCACGGTGTCCTCCGACGTATTTCCCCTGGTGGCAGAGATCCGCAAGCAACTGGCGACCGAAGACGCGATGCGCAAGCGCATCGAAGAGGCTTTGGCAGGTGCATCCACAGCCGAGCACACCAAACCCCTGTGGGCCGAGGCCCAGGCGCAGCGGCAGCAATACGCGGCGCTGCGCGACGCCCTGGTGCAGAACGCCCTGGAGGCCAAGATCATCAGCCAGAAGGAGCTGCAGGACCACGCCGCCGCACTGACGCAATACCTGCGGGCCATTGATCAGTTGCTCGGGGCGTCCGAGCAGGCGTCCCTCCAGGCGGCGGACGCCATGATCAGCGACGCCTCGCGCGCACAGTGGATCAGTGCCATCGCGGTGCTGGTGGTGGTGGGGCTGTCGGCGCTGTTTGGCTGGCTATTGCGGCGCTCCATCGTGCTGCCGCTGCGCCAGGCCTGCGAGGCTGCGGACCTGGTGGCACATGGCGACCTGACCGTGCGCATGCAGACGCAGCGCACCGATGAAATCGGCCAGTTGCTCACGGCGCTGGACAAGATGGTCGAGTCCCTGCACTACGTTGTGACCGAGGTGCGTGACTCGGGGGAGTCCATCCACGTGGCCAGTTCCGAGGTGGCGGCGGGCAACACCGACCTGAGCGCACGCACCGAACATGCCGCCAGCAACCTGCAGCAGACGGCGGCGAGCATTGCCCAGCTAGCACAGATGGTGGCGGCCAATGCGGACAGCACGCGCCAGGCCAATGCGCTGGCCCTGAATGCCACACAAGTGGCCAGCAAGGGCGGCGAGGTGGTCAGCCAGGTGGTGAAGACCATGGAAGAGATCAACGCCAGCAGCAAGAAAATTGCCGATATCGTGGGCATCATCGATGGCATTGCGTTCCAGACCAACATCCTGGCGCTCAATGCGGCCGTCGAGGCTGCCCGCGCGGGCGAACAGGGGCGTGGTTTTGCGGTGGTGGCCAGCGAGGTGCGGGGCCTGGCCGGGCGCAGCGCCAACGCGGCGCGCGAGATCAAGGCGCTGATCTCCACCAGCGTCGAGAAGGTGAGCGACGGCGCCAGGCTGGTGGTGACGGCAGGCTCCACCATGGGCGACATCGTGCAGAGCGTGGAGCGCGTGACCACGTTGATGTCCGAGATCAACGAGGCCAGCAGCGAACAGAGCACGCAGATCGGCCAGGTGAGCCAGGCCGTGGACCAACTCGACCACATGACGCAACAGAACGCCGCGCTGGTAGAGGAGGGCGCTGCCGCGGCCCAGAGCCTCAAGGACCAGGCACACCGCCTGGCCGGTGCCATGGGGCAGTTTCAGCTCGTTCGTGCAGCGGTTTGATCCCGGAAATTCAATAAAAAAGGCCTACAGCGCAGGCCCATAAAGCGCCAGGCGCTATGAATTTTGATGTGACTACATGCCCGCGTAGTTCGGGCCACCGCCACCTTCGGGCGTGACCCACACGATGTTCTGCGTCGGGTCCTTGATGTCGCAGGTCTTGCAGTGCACGCAGTTTTGCGCGTTGATCTGCAGGCGTTGCGCATCGCCGCCCTTGGCCACGTCGGGCACAAACTCGTACACGCCCGCGGGGCAGTAGCGCGCCTCGGGACCGGCGTACTTGGCCAGGTTGATGTTGACTGGCACGCTCGCGTCCTTGAGCGTGAGGTGGGCCGGCTGGTTCTCTTCGTGGTTGGTGTTGCTGATGAACACGCTGGAGAGGCGGTCGAACGTGAGCTTGCCATCGGGCTTGGGGTAGACGATAGGCTTGCACTCGGCCGCGGGCTTCAGATACGCGTGGTCGGGCTTGTCGCGGTGCAGGGTCCAGGGGATGTGGCCGCGCAGCACGAACTGCTCGAAACCGTTCATCAGCGTGGCGGCGGTCAGGCCGTACTTGAACCAGTTCTTGAAGTTGCGGTCTTTGTTCAGCTCGGTGTAGAGCCAGCTTTCCTCGAAGGCCTTGGGGTAGGCCGTCAGTTCGTCGTGCTGGCGGCCCGCCACGATGGCGTCGTAAGCGGCCTCGGCGGCCAGCATGCCGGTCTTGATGGCGGCGTGGCTGCCCTTGATGCGGCCCACGTTCAGGTAGCCTGCATTGCAGCCCACCAGTGCGCCACCCGGGAAGACCGTCTTGGGCAGGGCGTTGATGCCGCTGGCGTTGATGGCGCGTGCGCCATACGACAGGCGCTTGGCCGTGATCTCGCCCTTTTCGTTCTCAAAGTAGTAGCGGACGTTCGGGTGGGTCTTCCAGCGCTGGAATTCCTCGAACGGGCTGAGGTACGGGTTGGTGTAGCCCAGGCCCGTGACGAAGCCCAGGGCCACCTTGTTGCCCTCCAGGTGGTACAGGAAGGCGCCGCCGTAGGTATCGTTCTCCATGGGCCAGCCGGCGGTGTGCATCACAAAGCCGGGCTGGTGCTTCTTGGGGTCGATCTCCCACAGCTCCTTCACGCCAATGCCGAAGCTCTGCGGGTCGCGGTCCTTGTCGAGGTGGAACTTGGCGATCAGCTGCTTGCCCAGGTGGCCGCGTGCGCCTTCGGCAAACACGGTGTACTTGCCCAGCAGCTCCATGCCCAGCTGGAAGTTTTCGGTGGGCTCGCCATCCTTGCCGATGCCCAGATTGCCGGTGGCCACGCCCTTGACGGAGCCGTTGTCGTTGTAGAGCACTTCTGCGGCGGTGAAACCGGGGAAGATTTCCACGCCCAGGGCTTCGGCCTGTTCACCCAGCCATTTGGTCAGGTTGCCCAGGCTGATGATGTAGTTGCCGTGGTTGTGCGCAAACGGCGGCAAGAACATGTTGGGCACGCGAAAGCCCGATTTTTCGCCCAGGAAGATATAGGCGTCGTCGGTCACGGGCTGGTTCAGCGGAGCGCCGCGCTTTTTCCAGTCGGGGATCAGTTCGGTCAGCGCCTTGGGGTCCATGATGGCGCCCGAGAGAATGTGCGCGCCGGGTTCGGAGCCTTTTTCCAGCACCACGACCGAGACATCCTGGCCTTTTTCAGCCGCCAATTGCTTCAGGCGGATCGCAGTGGCCAAGCCGCCCGGGCCACCGCCGACGACGACGACGTCGTATTCCATGGATTCGCGGGGGCCGTATTGGGCGAGGATTTCTTCATTGGTCATGGGCTTCTCGTCGGGCGTTTGATAATGGGCTATTTTCTACAGAGCAGGGTGCAATGCCCTGTCTGGCTGGCGACTGATTGTATTCACGGAATACAGACAATCGAACGACCGTTCTATTTTGATCCAGTAGGGAGACTCTAAATGGCATACAGCATCGACTTGTCCGGCCGCGTGGCCTTCATCACAGGTGCCTCCAGCGGCCTGGGCGCACAGTTTGCCCGCACGCTGGCCCGCGCGGGCGCCGGCGTGGTGCTGGCCAGCCGCCGGGTCGAAAAGCTCAAGGAGCTGCGTGCACGCATCGAAGGCGAGGGCGGTGACGCCCATGTGATCGAACTCGACGTGACCGACCACGACTCGATCAAGTCCGCCGTGGCACACGCCGAGACCGAGATGGGCTCCATCGACATCCTGGTCAACAACTCGGGCGTGAGCACCACGCAGCGTATCCAGGACGTGACGCCGGAGGACTACGACTTCATCTTCGACACCAACGTGAAGGGCGCCTTCTTCGTGGCGCAGGAGGTCGGCAAGCGCATGCTGGCTCGCTCGCGCGGTGCCGCGCCGGGCAGCTTCACCGGGGGGCGCATCATCAACATCGCCTCGATGGCAGGCCTCAAGGTGCTGCCGCAGATCGGCGCCTACTGCATGAGCAAGGCCGCCGTGGTGCAGATGACCAAGGCCATGGCCATGGAGTGGGGCAAGTTTGGCATCAACGTGAACGCGATATGCCCTGGCTACATCGATACCGAGATCAACCACCACCACTGGCAGACCGAGCAGGGCAAGAAGCTCATCGACATGCTGCCCCGCAAGCGCGTGGGCAACGCGCAAGACCTGGATGCCTTGCTGGTCATGCTGGCCAGCGACCAGAGCCACTTCATCAATGGTGCGGTAATTGCGGCCGATGACGGCTTTGCTGTATAGGAAGCCCCCCTGAGGCGCTGCGCGCCATCCCCCGAGGGGGACGCCACCGGTGGCCTGGCAGAGCCAGTTCCACGGTGGCACTGGCATTGGGGCGTGCCAGTTGCGGAGCGCGTGGACGTGCCAACAACCTGGACTACCGATGAAGCTTGAAATTCCCGAAATCAAGAAGCTGGTCTTTGAGATGCGGTTCCCCGTGCGCTGGGGCGACATGGACGCCATGGGCCATGTCAACAACACGGTGTACTTCCGCTACCTGGAAACCGCGCGCATCGACTGGATGGTGTCGGTGGGCTGCAACCCCGACCCGCGCGGACAGGGGCCGGTCATCGTCAATGCGTTCTGCAATTTCTACAAGCAGCTCGAATACCCGGCCGACGTGTTGCTCAAGCTTTACGTGAGCGACCCGGGCCGCACCACGTTCGAGACCTGGGGCACGATGGAGCGGGTGGACCAGCCGGGCGTCATCTGCGCTGCGGGCGGGGCCACCACCATCTGGGTGGACTTTCCGCAGCAGAAAGCAGCGCCCTTGCCGGACTGGATGCGGGCGCTTGTCACTGCAGACTGAATTTGAAAGAAATAGGGCTCTAGCGCTCATTGGATAAGCGCTATTAGCTATCAAATATGTAGTAAATGCGCCAGGGCACTTACTTCTGCTTGGGCACCCGTCCCATCAAGTAGAACTCTGGGTTGGGCAACATGCCCGCAAAGCTGGCCATGCGGTTGCTCAGGCCAAAGAACGCGGTGATGGCCGCGATGTCCCAGATGTCCTCATCGTCGAACCCGTGCGGGTGCAGGGCCTCGAAGTCAGCGTCCTCGATCTCGTGCGAGCGCTGGCAGACTTTCATCGCAAAGTCGAGCATGGCGCGCTCGCGCGGGCTGATGTCGGCCTTGCGGTAGTTGACCGCCACCTGGTCGGCGATGAGCGGCTTCTTCTCGTAGATGCGCAGGATGGCACCGTGGGCCACCACGCAGTACAGGCACTGGTTGGCGGCGCTGGTGGTGGTGACGATCATCTCGCGCTCGCCCTTGGTCAGGCTGCCTTCTTCCTTGAGCATGAGTGCATCGTGGTACGCAAAGAAGGCGCGCCACTCGGCCGGGCGGCGCGCGAACGCCAGGAACACGTTGGGGATGAAGCCGGCCTTTTCCTGCACTTCCACGATGCGTGCGCGGATGTCGTCGGGCAGGGTGTTCAGGTCGGGGAAGGGATAGCGGCTCACGAAGGTCTCCTTGGCTGTGTTGTGTTGTGTCGTGGATGCCAGTATCCGCGATGCATGCGTCGCGCTGTGCGCATGAAACTGGCGCCGCCCCGCCAGTGCACCCGTGGATCCGGCTTTGCCGGTCCATCGGGTGCGTCCCCCTTAGGGGGAAGACGCCGCCAGGCGGCTCAGGGGGAGCTCAAGGATGCCAGTGCGTGGCCCGTACCGGGCTTTGCGCGGGCGCTGCCGTGTTGCCCGCCAGCGCATACGACAGCTGCGTGGCCGCGGCGATCACCGTCTGGGCCAGCGCTTCGAGCTTTTCAGCGGGCAGGCGTGAGGCGGGGCCTGAAATGCACACGGACCCCATCAGGCGCCAGTGCATGCCGAACACCGGCGCCGACACCGTGGCCACGCCTTGTTCGCGTTCGCCGATGGACCAGTGGTAGCCCTTCTTGCGGATGTCCTCATAGGCCTTGCCCGGCTCGCCCGAGAACGCCAGGATCACGCGGCCCGGCGAGCCTTTGTCCAGCGGCAGCCCCTCGCCCATGCGGGCGTGGTGGCGCAGAGCCTGCGGCCCCTCCACGCGCACCAGGCAGGTCCGCACCTGGCCTTCGCGCACGTAGAAGGCCGCGCTTTCGCCGGTGGCGTGGGTCAGCTCGCGCAGCGCGGGTTCCAGCACGTTCTGCACGTCAAAGCCCGCCTGGTAGCGCGCGCCCAGCCAGCCCGCGGCGGGCCCCAGGCGCCAGTCGCCGTCTTCGCGCTGCACCATGAAGCCCGACTGCGCCAGCGTGCGCGCCAGGCGCAGCACCGTGGTCTTGTGCAGGCCGCAGCGGCGGCTCAACTCGGCCAGCGGCAGGCTGGATTCGCCCAGGGCAAAGGCTTCGAGCACCTGCAGAGCGCGCGTGACGGCGATCACGCCGCCGGCAGCATCGGGCTGCGGGGCGGTGGCTGATGCGGGTGCTGACACGGAGGGTTCGGTCGTTGGTAGTGGCGCGGGGACCGGGGGCTTGCGGGGTTTGTTGCTCATGGCGCTATACGTTTCACTGTGTGCAACTGCATTGTATGGGTTGAAACGTCTGCGTAAAGTCGCGGCCACGGCGCCGGGCCAGAACACGTATCACAACAAAGGCCCTGCAGACCGGCGTGACGAACCACCACAACGGAGACAAATTCATGACCGCCTTCACTTCGCTTTCGCGCTTCCTGTGCGCTGCCTTCCTGGGCTTTGCGGCCGCAGTTGCACCCACCGGGGCCGCTCTGGCGCAGACCGCTTACCCCAGCAAACCCATCCGCCTGATCGTCCCGTTCCCACCCGGTGGCGGCACCGACATGATCGCGCGCACCGTGGCGCAAAAGCTCACTGACCAGAACAAGTGGAACGTGATCGTGGACAACCGCCCCGGCGCAGGCGGCAATCTGGGTGTGGATGCGGCCGCCAAGTCCGCTCCTGACGGCTACACGCTGGTCATGGGCCAGACCAGCAACCTGGCCATCAACCCCACGCTGTACCCCAAGCTGCCCTACGACCCCATCAAGGACCTGGTGCCCGTGGCGCTGGTGTCGTCGTCGCCCATCGTGATCGCCGCGCCGGCCAATTCGCCGTACAAGACCTTTGCCGACGTGGTGGCTGCATCCAAGGGCAAGCCTGACGCGCTCACCCTGGGCTACTCGGGCAACGGCACGGTGGCCCACCTGGCCGGCGAGCTGGCCGAGAACGCGGCGGGCATCAAGCTGCGCCACATCCCCTACAAGGGCGCGGCCCAGGCCATGACCGACCTGGTGGGCGGGCAGATCGATCTGTACATGTCCTCCGTGCCCACGCTGCTGGGCCAGGTGCGCAACGGCAAGCTCAAGGTGCTGGCCATCACGTCGGCCAAGCGCTCGTCGCAATTGCCGGATGTGCCCACGCTGGCCGAGTCGGGCTACAAGGGCTTCGAGGCCGTGACCTGGTTCGGCATTCTGGCGCCCGCCGGCACGCCCGCGCCCATCGTGGCGCAGCTGAATAAGGCCATCAACCAGGCACTGCAGCACGCCGAAGTGGCCGACAAGCTGCGCTCCGAAGGCGGCGACATCCTGGGCGGCTCGGCCGATCAGTTCGGCCAGCTGCTGCGCACCGAAGTGCCGCGCTGGGGCAAGATCGTCAAGGACTCGGGCGCAAGCCTGGACTGACCGACAGCGCCGCCACAGCGACCGCTTCACTCCCCTCAAAGAGTCCGCGCCATGCACCGCGACAGCCTTGTCACGCCTGTGCGTACCGCCCATGCGGTGCGGTTTTCAGCCGGTACTGCCGTGCCGCGCACCGTGGCGCCGGCCGGCGCCTGCGACTGCCATGTGCATGTGTACGACAGCCGCTTTCCGGCTGCGCCGCAGGCCAAACTTCTGCCGCCCGATGCGTCGGCGCTGGACTATGCCGTGTTGCAGCAGCGCATCGGCACCACGCGGGTGGTGCTGGTCACGCCATCGACCTACGGCACCGACAACCGCCCGATGCTCGAAGGCCTGGCCGCACTGGGCGCCATGGGCGTGCAAGCCCGTGGCGTGGCGGTGATCGACGGCACCGAGAGCGATGGCGAGCTGCTGCGCCTGCAGGCCGCCGGCGTGCGCGGCGTGCGGCTGAACCTGTCGCTGGGCGTGTCGGGCACGGCAGATTCACTGCTGCCGCTGGCCCGCCGCATCGCGCCGCTGGGCTGGCACCTGCAACTGCTGATGGCGGCCGATGTGCTGGTCGCACAGGCCGACGTGCTGCACCAGTTGCCCGTGCCGGTGGTGTTCGACCACTTCGGCCGCATCGCTCCCGCGCAGGCGGGGCGGCACCCTGCCCATGCGCTGCTGCTGGCGCTGCTGCAGGGCGGGCAGGCGTGGATCAAGCTGTCGGGCGGCTACATCGTGAGCGAGCAGCACTCGGTGGAAGACCCCGCGCTCGACGCCCTGGCCGCCAGCTACCTGCGCTGCGCGCCCCACCGCGTGGTGTGGGGCAGCGACTGGCCGCATGCCACCGCATCGGCCGGCGTGCAGCCCCTGCCCGACGACGCCCGCCAGGTGGACCGGCTGGCCGACTGGGCGCGCGATACAGGCGACAGCGCCACGCTGCAGCGCGTGCTGGCGGACAACCCGGCCGCGCTCTACGGCTTCGCGCCAACCATTTCTTCATTGCCTTGACGACACCGGGAGACCTGCCCATGACCGAATCCGCAACACACACTCAATCTGCCGGCCTGCCGCGCCGCAGCGTGCTCGCCGCCAGCGGTGCCGCGCTGCTGGCCCCCTGGCTGTCGGCCCCTGCATTGGCCCAGGCCGACTGGCCTGCCGGCCGCGTCATCACCTGGGTGGTGCCGTACCCCCCGGGCGGCAGCACCGACGTGCTGGGCCGCAATGTGGCGCAGCGCATCGGCGCGGCGCTGTCCACCAACGTGATCGTGGACAACAAGGCAGGTGCCACCGGCACCATCGGCGCGGCCTTTGTTGCCAAGGCGGCGCCCGACGGCTACACGCTGCTGGGCACCTCCATCGGGCCGCAGGCGATCGCGCCGCACCTGATGGGCAAGCTGCCGTACGACCACATCACGGCCTTCGAGCCCGTGGTCATCATCGGCACCATTCCGCACATTTTGGTGGTGGGTGCAGACCAGCCGTTCAAGACGGTGGCCGACCTGCTGGCCGCTGCCAAGGCCCAGCCGGGCAAGCTCGCCTTCGCCTCGGGCGGCAACGGCACCATCTTGCAGATGCAGGGCGAGCTGCTGCAGCAGCAGACCGGCGCGCGCTTCATCCACGTGCCCTACAAGGGCGACACCCCGGCGCTGCAGGACACGCTGGCCGAGCAGGTGCAGTTCATGTTCGCGCCGGCCGCCGCCGCGCTGCCCCATGTGCAGGCGGGCAAGCTGCGCGCGCTGGCCGTCACGTCGGCCCAGCGCCTGAAGTCCCTGCCGGCCGTGCCCACGATGGCCGAGGTCGGCATGAAGGACTTCGTGGTGGAGCAGTGGCAGGCCGTGTTCGCGCCCGCCAAGACACCCACGGCTGTGGTGCAGCTCCTGAACCAGGAAATCAACAAGGCCCTGAAGGACCCCGCCTTGGTGGCCCTGGCCGACAAGCTGGGCGTGACGCTGGTCGGCGGCACGCCCCAGCAGCTGGGTGACCTGCAAAAGGCCGACTCCGCCAAGTGGGCCAAGGTCATCAAGGACGGAAACATAAAAGCTGAGTGAGACGGCCTTTGCAGCCGGCATCCCCTGCACCCATTTCTTCTTCATTCTTCAAACGGACAGAACACCATGAGCCAACTCCCCGACATCATTCGTGACATCGAGCGCGTGAGCGCCGACGTCGTGAGCAAAGCCGCGACCTTCCAGGCCGCGATCCTGGCCGACGTGGCGGGCCGCCGCGGCACGATGCACGGCCGCGTGGCGCCGGTGCACCAGAGCATGAAGGTCGCAGGCCCGGCCTTCACCGTGGAAGTGCGCCCCGGCGACAACCTCATGATCCACGCCGCCATTGCGCTGGCCCAGCCGGGCGACGTGCTGGTGATCGACGGCAAGGGCGACCTGACCGCCGCGCTGATGGGCACGCTGATGCTCAGCGCCTGCAAGAAGCGTGGCCTGGCGGGCGTGATCGTGGACGCCGCCATCCGCGACAAGCTGGAGATCCTGGAGCTGGACTTCCCCGTATTCAGCGCAGGCTTCAACCCCGCCGGGCCCACCAAGTACGTGCCCGGCCGCATCAACCACCCTATCTCTGCCGGCGGCGCGACCGTGAACCCAGGCGACCTGGTGGTGGGCGATGCCGACGGCGTGGTCGTGATCGAGCGCGCCAAGGCCCCCGGCATGATGGCCCTGGCCGACAAGAAGGTGGCCGACGAGGCCGCCCGCATCGAGGCCATCGCCCGTGGCGACACGGCCTCGAAGTGGTTGCCCGCCGCGCTGCGTGCGGCTGGTGTCCTGGCGGAAGGGGAATCGCTGTGAGCACCAACCCCACCATCATCGTCACGGGCGCTGACCTGGCGCAGCAGGCGCTCGGCCTGCTCACCGGCTACGACATCGTCTACGCCGGCAAGACGCCGACCGAAGAAGACATGGTCGCCTTGGCCAAGCAACATGACCCCGTGGCCATCATCGTGCGCTACGGCAAGGTGGGCCCAGCCGTGATGGACGCGGCGCCTTCGCTCAAGGTGATCTCCAAGCACGGCAGCGGCACCGACACCATCGACAAGGTGGCGGCCCAGGCGCGCGGCATCGAGGTGGTGGCTGCCGTGGGGGCCAATGCCGCAGCCGTGGCCGAGCAGGCGCTGGCGCTTCTGCTGGCCTGCGCCAAGTCCGTGGTACAGCTGGATGCACGCATGCATGCCGGCCACTGGGACAAGGCCACGCACAAGAGCCTGGAGCTGGGCGGCCGCACGGTGGGCCTGGTGGGCCTGGGCGCCATCGGCCTGCGCTTTGCCAAGATGGCCGACGCGTTGGGCATGCGCGTGATCGGCTTCGACCCGTTTGCCAAGAATCTGCCGGACTATGTGCAGAGCGTGAGCCTGGAGACCATCTGGCGCGAGGCGGATGCCGTGTCCTTGCACTGCCCGCTGACCGACGAGAACCGCGGCATGCTGAACGCCGCCACGCTCGCACAGTGCAAGCGCGGCGTGATCGTGGTCAACACCGCCCGCGGCGGCCTGATCGACGAAGCCGCATTGCTCGCAGCCGTGCGCTCGGGCCAGGTGATGGCGGCGGGCCTGGACAGTTTTGCGGTGGAGCCCATGGTGGCCGGCCACCCGTTCCAGGGCGAGAAGAACTTCATCCTCAGCCCGCACATTGGCGGCGTGACGAGCGACGCCTACGTGAACATGGGCGTGGGCGCTGCCCAGAACCTGCTCGCCGTGCTGGCCCGCGCGCCGGCCGCCGCGGCGGCATGAGCCGGCGCTGGCCCTGCCGCAGCAGGGCCGGCCGCAGAGTGAACCGTAGCAGGCAGACCCCGGGCCGGGCAGGGCACACCAGCGTTGTGTGTCCGCACCGGATGGCGCCACAACCGGCGGCTGCCGCACCGCAGCCATGACAGGAGACACTTCCATGCACAGGAATTTTGATAAAAAAATGCGTCTACCGCTCGTCCATCAAGCGCTAGAAGCTACGTTTTTTATAGCGTCTGGCGCTTGCTTCGCACAGGCTAGCGACTACCCCGCCAAGCCCGTGAAGCTGGTGGTGGGCTTTGCCGCCGGCGGCCCCACCGACGTGGTGGCCCGCGCATTCGCAGACCAAGCGAGCCGCGCGCTGGGCCAGCCCTTCATCATCGACAACAAGCCCGGCGCCAACACCATCCTGGCCGCGCAGGCCGTGGCCAGTGCGCCGGCCGACGGCTACACGCTGCTGTTCGGCGCCACCAACCACACCATGATCCCGGGGCTGTACAGCAACCGGGTCAAGTTCGATGCGGTGAAGTCCTTCAAGCCGCTGTGCACGGTGGCCACGAGCCCGACGGTGCTGGTGGTGGGCCCCGGCATGCCGGTCAAATCGCTGGCCGACTACATGGCCCGTGCCCGCAAGGAGCCGGGCGTGACCACGGCCGGTACTGCCGGCGTGGGCAGCTCGGGCCACTTTGCCACCGAGATGTTCGCGCGGGCCAATGGCCTCAAGCTCAACCACGTGCCGTACAAGGGCGCGGCGCCGGTGGTCACGGACCTGATGGGCGGCCAGCTCGACAGCTCGTTCGCCACGCTGGGCTCGGTGCTGCCGCAGATCAAAAGCGGCAAGCTCACGGCCCTGGCTGTGGCGTCGCCCAAGCGCTCGTCGCTGCTGCCCGACGTGGCCACCTTCGCTGAAGCCGGCGGCGGCAAGTATTCGGCCGATGCCTGGTACGGCGTGCTGGCGCCCGCCGGTGTGCCCGACGCCGTGGTGCAGAAGCTCGAACGCGCGGCCGTGGACTTTGCGAAGAGCGCCACCGCGGTGGACAAGCTGCGCGGCCTGGGGCTGGATGCGGACTCGAGCTGCGGCACTGCGTTTGCGGCGCAGGTGGAACGCGAAGTCGCCACCTATACCCAGATCGCCAAGGACCTGGATCTGAAGGCAGAGTGACCGAACTACGACTGAACAACGATTGATGACCGGAGACAAGATATGTTGCGTTTTCTCAAACCCCTGATCGCCGCCTGCGCCCTGGCCACGGGCCTGGCCCATGCTGCGTTCCCTGAGCGCCCGATCACCATCGTCGTGCCGTACGCCCCGGGCGGCGCCGCCGACGCCGTGGCCCGCGTGCTGGCCACGCGCCTGGGCGCCAAGCTGGGCACCAGTGTGATCGTGGACAACAAGGCCGGCGCCAGCGGCACCATCGGCGCCAGCTACGTGGCCAAGGCCAATGCGGATGGCTATACGGTGCTGTACGACGCCACGCCGTACTCCATCAACCCGCACCTGTTTCCCAAGATGCCGTATGCCGCCAACGCGCTGCAGCCGCTGTCGCTGGTGCTGCTGGCGCCCAATGTGCTCATCGTGAAGGCGGACTCGCCGCTCAAGAACATCAACGACCTGGTCGCCAAGGCCAAGGCGGCGCCGGGCAAGCTCAACTTCGCCTCGGGCGGCAGCGGTACGGTGCAGCGGCTGGCGGCCGAGCTGATGCGCCAGCAGCTGAACCTGGACATGGTGCACGTGCCGTACAAGAGCGGCGGCCCGGCCATCACCGACGTGATCGCAGGGCAGGTGGACTTCATGTTCGGCACCGTGGCTGCCACCTACCCGCACGTGTCCGGCGGCAAACTGCGCGCGCTGGCCGTGTCGGCACCCGAACGGTCCAAGCGCCTGCCGGATGTGCCCACGGTGGCCGAGACGGTGATCCCCGGCTACGAGGCCTATGAGTGGAACGGCCTGTTCCTGCCCGTCGGCACGCCCGAGCCCATCGCCGCCAAGCTGCGCGAGGCCGTGCAGGAGGTGATGAAGGAAGACGAGTTCAAGCAGCGCCTGGCCGACATGGGCGCGCAGCCTGTAGGCTCCACGCCCGCCGAGTTCGCGGCCTTTCTCAAGAAGGAAGACGCGAAATGGGGCGAGGTGGTGCGCAAGGGCAACATCAAGCTGGACTGAAATGAAGTACACCCCCCTGAGGCCCTGCGGGCCTTCCCCCCGCTCTCGCGGCGCTGTGCGCCGCGGGCAGGGGGACGCCGCCAGCGCGGCGGGACGGCCCTTGCGCGGCGGCTGCTGGCCCGGGCTGCGCGAGGTGAAAAGGCTGGCGCGGTGAATGGGCGACGGCACGCGATGAATCTTCCTGAACTCACCGAGCCCGTGCCGCATTCGGCGGGCCTCCACCGACCGTCGCGCGTGCTGCCCGCGCTGGCGTGCGACAGCCACATGCACATCTTCGATGCGCGCTTTGCACCGTCGCCGCACTGGCCACGCACGCCGCCCGATGCGCCCGTGGCCGCCTACCGGCAGCTGCAGCAGCGCCTGGGCACGTCGCGCACCGTGGTGGTCACGCCGTCCACCTACGGCACCGACAATGCCTGCACGCTGCATGCGCTGGACCAGCTGGGCGACAGCGCCTGCGGCGTGGCGGTGGTGGATGCGGCGGTGGACGGCGCCGAACTCACCCGCCTGGCAGCACACCGCGTGCGCGGGCTTCGGGTGAACTTCGTCTCGCCGCAGTCCTGGGGTACGACCACGCCGGCCATGCTGTCCACCCTGGCGGACAAGGTCGCGCGCCATGCGGACTGCGGCGGCTGGCACATCCAGGTGTTCGCGCACCCGGAGCAGATCGTGGCGCTCGCACCCGTTCTCCGGGCCTTGCCCGTGCCGCTGGTCATCGACCACCTGGGCCGCATCGACCCGGTGCAGGGCCCGTCTGCCGAGGCTTATCGCGTGCTGCGCGGGCTGCTGGACGGTGGCAACACATGGGTCAAGCTCTCGGGCGCCTACATGCGCTCCACCGTGCAGGGCCCGAGCTACGCCGACACGCTGCCGCTGGGACGCGCCCTGGTGCAAGCCGCGCCCGAGCGCCTGGTGTGGGGCAGCGACTGGCCGCACACCACCGAGGCACCGGGTTCGGTGAACGATGCTGACCTGGTGGATTTGCTGCGCGCCTGGGCGGGCAGCGACGCCGCGATGGACCGCGTGCTGGTCGACAACCCGGCGCGGCTGTATGGTTTTGCCACCGCGTCCTGAACAAGAAAGACCTTCTCCATGTTTTTGCTGCAGCCTCCCCAGGTCCGTGACCTGGATGTGTTCACCTCCATGCCCGACCACTTTCGCCGCCGCGAGCGCAGTGCCTGGGCCGATGCCAACCGGGGCGGCGCCGTCACCGATTCGTTCCTCGAAGGCCCGGTGTTCGACGGTGCGGGCCACCTGTACGTGACCGACATCCCCTGGGGCCGCATCTTTCGCATCAGCCCTGAGGGCGAATGGACACTGGTGGCCGAGTACGACGGCGAGCCCAACGGCATGAAGTTCCTGGATGCAGGCACGCTGCTGATCACCGACTACAAGAACGGCCTCATGCGGCTGGATATGGCCTCCGGCAAGGTCACGCCGTACCTGGAGCGCCGCAACAGCGAGCGCTTCAAGGGCGTGAACGACCTCATCTTTGACGCCGAAGGCAACCTGTACTTCACCGACCAGGGGCAGAGCGGCCTGCACGACCCGAGCGGCCGCCTGTACCGCCTGCGCCCGAACGGCCAGCTCGACCAATTGCTGGCCAACGTGCCCAGCCCCAATGGCGTGGCGCTCTCGCCCGACGGCCGCGTGCTGTACCTGGCCGTCACGCGCGGCAATTGCGTCTGGCGCGTGCCGCTGCTGCCCGATGGCAGCGTGGCCAAGGTGGGGCAGTTCTTCACGTCCTACGGTCCGAGCGGCCCCGACGGGCTGGCCGTGGATGCGCAGGGCCGCCTGCTGGTGGCCAACCCTGGCCTGGGTTATGTCTGGGTGCTCAACCACCGCGCCGAGCCCGAGCTGGTGCTGCGCGGGCCGGCCGGGGCGTCGACCACCAACCTCGCCTTTGGCGGCGAGGGCGGTCGCACGGTCTACGTCACCGACTCGACCCACGGCCAGGTGCTGCGCGCGCAGCTGGATGCGCCGGGTCTGCCGCTGCACCGCCTGACCGAGCGCTGAGGGGGGGCGGCACAGGGCGGCCGGGACGGCGGTAGGGAAGGGTACGTGCCGTTCTTGCGGGCTATTGCGCTGCAGCCACCTTGGCCGCGCCCCGGTAGCGCGACAGCCAGTGGGCATACGGCGCGGGCAGCGTAGTCCATTCGGGCTTGGGCTCGCCGAGCACCTGGGCCAGGTGGTAGGTGTAGTGCGGGTTGGCCAGGTGGGCGCGGCCGATCATCACCAGGTCCATCTGGCCGTCGGCCACTGCGCGCTCGGCGACCTGCGGATCATCGATGCCCCAGGACGAGGCCACCGGCAGGCCGGCTTGGCTGCGCACACGTTGGGCTATCGGGGCCAGGAAGGCGGGCGTGGCCCAGGGGATCTGCGTCTCTGCGATCACGAAATTGGCGCTCACGTTGACCATGTCCAGGCCGCGCTCGCGCATCTGGCGCACCAGCTCGATGGACTCGCCCACGGTTTCCTCATCGCGGCCGTCGTATTCGATGACGCCAAAGCGTGCCGTGAGCGGCAGGTGCGCGGGCCAGACCTTGCGCACCGCTTCCACCGTTTCCAGCAGAAAGCGCGCGCGGTTGTCGAAGCTGCCGCCGTACTGGTCGGTGCGTTGGTTGCTGTGGGGCGAGAAGAAGCTTTGCGCCAGGTAGCCGTGGGCAAAGTGCAGTTCCAGCCATTCAAAGCCTGCTGCTAGCGCGCGGTGGGCGGCGGCGACGAAGTCGGCCTGCACCCGGGCGATGTCCTCCAGCGTCATGGCCTTGGGCACGCGGGGCAGGCCGCCGCCATAGGCAATGGCGGACGGGGCGATGGGTTGCCAGGCACGCGGATCGCTTTCGGGAATGTGGTCGTCGCCTTCCCACGGGCGCTGGGCGCTGGCCTTGCGGCCGGCGTGGCCGATCTGAATGCCGGGCACGGCGCCAGCAGCCTTGATGTTGGCGGCGATGCGGGCCAGGCCTTCGACCTGCTGGTCGTTCCACAGGCCGGTGCAGGCCGGGGTGATGCGGCCTTCGGGCGACACGCCGGTGGCCTCGACGATCACGAGACCTGCGCCGCCACGGGCAAGGCCGGCGTAGTGCGTCTGGTGCCATTCATTGGTCAGGCCGTCGGTGGCGCTGTACTGGCACATCGGCGGGATCGCGATGCGGTTGCGCAGGGTGACGCTTTGGAGCTGGAACGGGGTGAACAGGGCAGACATGCAGCTTTCTTTCTTGTGGGAGGCTGAAAAGGGGGGTGAAGCGGGAGGGCCAAAACAAGTCATGGCCACACACGGTGAGGATGGTGGGTACGATGCAGCCATAAACCAAATCGATATTTCTTATTCTTGAAATCATGGCAATCGATATCAGGGCCATGGACCTGAACCTGCTCAAGGCGCTGGATGCCTTGCTCGACGAGCGCAGCGTGACCCGCGCCGCCCGGCGCCTGTCGCTCACCCAGCCCGCGGTCAGTGGCATGCTGACCCGTCTGCGCGAAAGCTTCGACGACCCGCTTTTCGTGCGCACCCAGCGCGGCATCACGCCCACGCTGCGCGCGCAGGAGCTGGCCGCGCCGGTCAAGGAGCTGCTGGGCGGGATCGAGTCGCTGCTGCAGCCCCAGGCCTTCGACCCTGCCACGGCGCAGATGACCGTGCACCTGGCATCCACCGACTACGCGCTGCAGGCGGTGGTGGTGCCGTTTCTTGCCAAGCTGCGGCGCCGCGCGCCAGGCGTGCGTGTGGCCGTGGTGCCTGCCCAGCACCTGCCGGTGTACGAGCGGCTGGAGCGCGGCGATATCGACCTGGCCCTGATCAGCCCGGAGAACACGGCGCCCGACTTGTACGCCCGCCACCTGTTCGACGAGCGCTATGTCTGCGTGATGCGCGAAGGGCATCCGGATGCACAGGGTGACGTCCTGTCGCTCGACCGTTTCTGTGCGCTGGACCATGCACTCATCTCGTACACCGGCGGCAGCTTCTACGGCGTGACGGACGAGGCGCTGGCGCGCCTGGGGCGGTCACGCCGGGTGGCGCTGTCGATCACCAGTTTTCTGGTGCTGCCGCAGATTCTGCGCACCAGCGATTTGATCGCGGTCGTGCCGCAGCGGGTGGTGGCCGATGCGCCGGGGCTGGTCGTCATGGAGCCGCCGGTGGCCATACCGGGATTCGTGAAAACTGCCGCCTGGCACGAACGCACCCACCGCTCCGCGGGGCATCGCTGGGTGCGCTCCGTGCTGTTCGATACCTGTGGTTGCGGGGAGCCTGAAGCTCCGTTGAAGCTCGCCAGTTTTCAATAAAAACTATCGTCTTGATGAATATGATTGCCTTTTCAATGGAGTGTACATTTTTTAGGATCGGAGCCGTTCATCAGCCATAACAAGGAGTGACCCATGACGACAGACGCAAAGTGCCCCTTCGATCACACCCAGGCCGCCGCGCCCAAGGGCCGTGGCAACGCCGACTGGTGGCCCAACCAGCTCAACCTGCGCCCCCTGAACCAGAGCTCGCCCCTGGTGGACCCCATGGGTGACGGCTTCAACTACGCCGAAGAGTTCAAGAGCCTGGACCTGGCCGCTGTGAAAGCTGACCTGCACGCGCTGATGACCGACTCGCAGGACTGGTGGCCGGCCGACTTCGGCCACTATGGTCCGCTCTTCGTTCGCATGGCCTGGCACAGCGCCGGCACTTACCGCCTTGCTGATGGCCGCGGCGGTGCCGGGGCAGGGCAGCAGCGTTTTGCGCCCCTGAACAGCTGGCCCGACAACGCCAACCTGGACAAGGCCCGCCGCCTGCTGTGGCCCATCAAGCAGAAATACGGCCGCAAGATCTCGTGGGCCGACCTGTTGATCCTGACCGGCAACGTCGCGCTCGAATCCATGGGCTTCAAGACCTTCGGCTTTGCCGGCGGCCGCCCCGACGTGTGGGAACCCGATGAAAACGTGTATTGGGGCGCAGAGAGCACTTGGCTGGGCGGCGACAAGCGCTACAGCGGCGAGCGCGACCTGGCCAAGCCCCTGGCTGCCGTGCAGATGGGCCTGATCTACGTGAACCCCGAAGGCCCGAACGGCAACCCTGACCCCCTGGCCGCAGCGCGCGACATCCGCGACACGTTTGCCCGCATGGCCATGGATGACGAAGAAACCGTGGCACTGATCGCCGGTGGCCACACCTTCGGCAAGACGCACGGCGCAGGCGACGCGGCCCTGGTGGGCCTGGAGCCCGAAGGCGGTGGCATCGAGGACCAGGGCTTCGGCTGGATCAGCAAGCACGGCAGCGGCTTTGGCGGCGACACCATCACCAGCGGCCTGGAAGTCACCTGGACCACCACACCCACGAAGTGGAGCAACAACTTCTTCGAGAACCTGTTCGGCTTTGAATGGGAGCTGACCAAGAGCCCGGCCGGCGCGCACCAGTGGACGGCCAAGGGCGCGGCGGCGACCATTCCCCACGCCCACGACCCTGCCAAGAAGCTGGTGCCCACCATGCTGACCACCGATTTGTCGCTGCGCTTCGATCCGGCCTACGAGAAGATCTCGCGCCGCTTCCTCGACAACCCCGACCAGTTCGCCGACGCGTTTGCCCGTGCCTGGTTCAAGCTGACCCACCGCGACATGGGCCCCCGTTCGCGCTATCTGGGCGCAGACGTGCCGGCCGAGGTGCTGGTGTGGCAAGACCCGGTGCCGGATGTGGACCATGCGTTGGTCGACGCGCAGGATGTCGCGGCGCTGAAGGCTCAGGTGCTTGCATCGGGCCTGTCGATCGCCGAGCTGGTGTCCACCGCCTGGGCTTCAGCCTCCACCTTCCGGGGTGGCGACAAGCGCGGCGGCGCCAACGGTGCCCGCATCCGCCTGGCGCCGCAAAAGGACTGGGAGGTGAACCAGCCCGCGCAGCTGGCCAAGGTGCTGGGCCAGCTCGAAGCGACCCAACAGGCCTTCAATGCTGCGCAATCCGGCGGTAAGAAGATCTCGCTGGCCGACCTGATCGTGCTGGCTGGTGGCGCAGCCGTGGAGGCCGCAGCCAGGAAGGCCGGGCAGGACGTGACGGTACCGTTCACGCCAGGCCGCACTGATGCCTCGCAAGAGCAAACCGATGTGCCCTCTTTCGAGGTCATGGAGCCTGCGGCCGATGGTTTCCGCAACTACGTGAAGCCAGGCCTGGAAGGCGCCGTGTCCGAGTTGTTGATCGACCGTGCCAACCAGCTCACGCTGACCGGGCCGGAGATGACGGTGCTCGTCGGCGGCCTGCGCGTGCTGGGGGCGAACGTGGCGTCGTCCGCCGCGCACGGTGTGTTCACGCAGCGCCCGCAGACCCTGAGCAACGACTTCTTCGTGAACCTGCTGGACATGCGCACCAAGTGGCAGAAGTCTGCCTCGGCCCCCGGCGTGCTGGAAGGCGTGGACCGCAGCGGCGGCACCCCGAAGTGGACGGGCACGGTGGCCGACCTGGTGTTCGGCTCCAGCTCGCAACTGCGCGCCCTGGCCGAGGTGTATGGCAGCAGCGATGCGCAGGCGGTGTTCGTGCAGGACTTTGTGCGCGCCTGGGCCAAGGTCATGAACCTTGATCGTTTCGATCTCGCGGCTGCATAAGCCAACGGCGGAGCCATTGACCGCGCCACTTGCCTGCCCCACGTGGGGGACGGCAAGTGGCGTTGTGCTTTTTGCCCAGGCGCTGCGGCTAACATGGCGGCCCCAACCGTATTGGAGAGCCCGCATGACGCAACCCCCATCCACCAAGGACTTCGACAAAGGCCTGGCCACGCGCAAGCAGGTCATGGGCGAGGACTTCGTGGCCAATGCCTTTGGCAACGCCACGGAATTCACCCAGCCGATTCAGGAGTTCATCACCCGCAATGCCTGGGGCGATGTGTGGCAGCGTCCGGGGCTCGACCTGAAGACACGCAGCCTGATCACCGTGGCTTTCTTGACCGCTTTGGGCAAGCAACACGAGCTCAAGGGCCATGTGCGCGGCGCACTCAACAACGGCGCCACCGCGCAAGAAATCCAGGAAGTGCTGCTGCACGCCAGCATCTACTGCGGCTTGCCCACGGCCGTGGAGGCGTTCCGTACAGCGGCTGAGGTGATCGACGGGCCCAAGAAGGGCTGAACCCAGTCGCGGCCTTCAGCCCCCCGCGAGCAGTTTGTGCACCAGGTCCGCTGCGGTGGATGCGTTGTACTTGCGCATGAGGCGGGCACGGTAGATCTCCACCGTGCGGTGGCTGATCTCCAGCGCCCGGCCGATCTCCTTGGAGGTCAAGCCCTCCAGCAAGCGTGCGGCCACCTCGCGCTCGCGGCCCGTCAGCTCGGCCTTGACGGGGCGCTGCGAACTGAGGTCTTCAAAGCTCCAGATGCCCGATTCATGGGGAGCGTCGCGATTGAGCGCACGGCCTGACACATGGCACCAGAACACCTCGCCGTTGGCGCGTTTCATGATGCGGTTGTCGGCGTAGTGGCCCTTGGCGTTCAGGATGGGTTCCATGTGCGCGCCCAGGCGTTCGTATTCGTCGGCGCTTGGGTACAGTACCTGGAACGACTGACCAATGAGCACCTCGCGCGAAGCGCCGAACATCTCGCAGACCTGGCGGTTGCAATCGACCATGGTGCGATTGCGTGACAGCACCAGGCCCACGGGGGCCATGTCAAAAGCGAGTCGGTAATCAACGTCCATAGTGCAAGTCTTTACGGAATACTACTTAATCGGGTACGTAGTATCGTAGCGCATCCAAATTCACAAGGAGATCGTGGTGAACAAGTTATTCCCCTCCGCAGCCGAAGCCTTGAAGGGCGTGGTTGCAGACGGCCAACTCATGGCCGTGGGTGGCTTCGGTTTGTGTGGCATTCCAGAAGCGCTGATCGACGCTTTGCGCGACTCCGGCGCCAAGAACCTCACCGTGATCTCCAACAACGCAGGTGTGGATGGCTTCGGCCTGGGCAAACTGCTGGAGACCCGACAAATCAAAAAGATGATTTCGTCCTACGTGGGCGAGAACAAAGAGTTCGAGCGCCAGTACCTGGCGGGCGAACTGGAGTTGGAGTTCACGCCCCAGGGCACACTGGCCGAGAAGCTGCGTGCTGGCGGCGCTGGCATCCCGGCTTTCTTTACCAAGACGGGTGTAGGCACCATCGTGGCCGATGGCAAGGAACTGCGCGAATTTGACGGCGAAACCTATGTGATGGAGCGCTCGCTGGTGCCCGAGGTCTCGCTCATCAAGGCCGACGTGGCCGACAAGTCCGGCAACCTGCGTTTCAACCTCACAGCGCGCAACTTCAACCCTGCGGCTGCCACTGCCGGCAAGGTCTGCATTGTGGAAGTGGAGCGCATTGTGGAAGTTGGCGAGCTTGCCCCAGACGACGTCCATCTGCCCGGCATCTATGTGCACCGCATCGTGCTCAATGCCAACCCCGAAAAGCGCATCGAAAAACGCACGATCACCGAGAAAGCAGGAGCCTGAACATGCCGTGGACCCAAGACCAGATGGCCGCCCGCGCGGCGCAAGAACTCGAAGACGGTTTCTATGTGAACCTGGGCATCGGCATCCCCACGCTGGTGGCCAATTTCACCGGTGACAAGGAAGTGTGGCTGCAGTCCGAGAACGGCATGCTGGGCATTGGCCCGTTCCCCACCGAAGACAAGGTGGACCCGGATCTCATCAACGCTGGCAAGCAGACCGTGACCACGATCAAGGGCTCGTCGATCTTCGGCAGCGACCAGTCGTTTGCCATGATCCGCGGCGGCAAGATCAACCTGTCGATCCTGGGCGCCATGCAGGTCAGCGAAAAGGGCGACCTGGCCAACTGGATGATCCCCGGCAAGATGGTCAAGGGCATGGGCGGCGCGATGGACCTGGTGGCCGGCGTCAAGCGCGTCATCGTGCTCATGGAGCATGTGGCGAAGAAGAAGGACGGCACCGAAGACTTGAAGATCCTGCCGCAGTGCACCTTGCCCCTCACGGGCGTGGGCGTGGTCGACCGCATCATCACCGATCTGGCCGTGCTGGACGTGACGCCCGAAGGCCTCAAGCTCATCGAGCTGGCCCCTGGCGTGACGTTTGAAACGCTGCAGGCCAAGACCGGCGTGACCGTGCTGCAGTGATCGGTGTGCTGCCGTGCCCTTCACGGGCGCGCGGCGAACAAGACAAAAAGGCCGGGGCCCCGCGAGGGGCCCCGGCCTTTTGCATGGAGGCTGCAGTGCGGTCTGCAGCCTCGCGTTGCGCGTGTTACAGAACGCCGATCTCGCCTGAAGGGATCTGGCCGGTGCGCACGGCTTCGGCGGCAGCGGCACGCACGGCGGCGCGGTCGGCCTTCGACTGGTAGGTCGCTACGCGGGAACCGGCAGGCTCCATGCTGTGTGTGCGGGCCTCCACAGCGGCTTCGGCAGCCACTTCAGCGCGGGTGCGGTTGGTCTCGAACTTCAGGGCGAACTGTGAGTTGTCGGCTTCATCGGCGTAGGCACCAAAGGAGGCGAAAGCGGCAACGGCGGCGATGGACAGGAAACGTGCGGTGTTGTTCATGGTGACTCTCCGATCAAATGGGGTAGGGGGCTTGGTGCGGGGCGGTGCGGATTACAGGTAGCTTGCTTCGCCCGACGAGATCTTGCCGGTGCGCAGGGCTTCGGCAGCCTGGGCACGCACCGCGGCGCGGTCTGCCGTCGATTGGTAAGTCACCACGCGGGAACCAGCGGGTTCCATGCTGTGCGTGCGGGCCGTCACTGAGGCCTCGGCAGCGACTTCGGCGCGTGTGCGGTTGGTCTCGAACTTCAGGGCGAATTGCGAGCCATCGGCCTCTTCGGCGTGGGCGCCGAACGATGCAAAAGCAGCAACAGCGGCGATGGAGAGGAAGCGTGCAGTCGTGTTCATGATGAAAATCCTTGGAAGATCAAAAAAGCGTCTCAAAAACCGGGACAAAAACCTCTCTGAACCGGGTTCGGTGAGTCGCCTTGCGGGTTCGGCTCATCGATGGGTTGAACTGTACGCCTGAGGTGTTCAGAGAAAAACCATCTGGTCGCGAACTGACTGTTCCAGTTTTGGAAATATTGGCGCGGAACTGGAGCGCACAAAAAAAGCCCGCAGTCGCTTGGCGACTGCGGGCCTCGCAGGCCGGACCTTGGGGCGGCGCTGCAGCGCCGCCTGGTCAGGGCAACTGTGTCCAGTTCTGGTTGTTGCCGCCGTTGCAGGTCCAGGTGACCAGTGGAATATCCTGCGCCGTCGAGTTGTTGGGCACATCCAGGCAGGCCCCCGATGCGCGGTTGCGCAGCGTCGACCCCACCATGCTCCACTGCGCCGTGTTGCCCGTGCTGCAAGCCAGTTGCACCACACCAGCACCACTCGCAGCCGCGCTGTCCTGTGCCAGGCACAGGTTGCTGTGCCGCGCCACCAGTTGCACAAAACCGCCCGCCACGGTGCGCACCGTAAAGGTCTCGTTGGCCGCCGTGCCGCAAGGCCACTGGATCGCGACCACACCGCTGTTGGGTGACGCGCCGCGGATGTTGACGCACAGCGTGCTGTGGGCCGAGCGCAGGCGCGTGGTGAAGTCCGTCGCCGTATCCAGCGAGCGCACGTACTCGGTCAGCGCCTGCCTGTCGGCAGCAGGCAGGCTGCCGGCATTGCCGTGGCCCCCCGCCATTACATCCAGCACGCTCGCCTTCTGGCCGTTGTGCAGGTAGGACTTGGCAGCCCAGCTGCCGATCAGCGTGGGCGTATCAAAGCCCAGGCCGGCCAGCGGCTGGTTGCCGCCCTTGCCGGACGATGGCTGGATCGTGCCCACGTCATGCCGCAGCCCGTCGGTGAGCGTCCCGCCCGCGTGGCAGCTGGCGCAGTTGGCACTGGCAAACAGGGTCTGCCCGCGTGCCGCCTCTACCGTGAGATTGCCGTCGGCCGCACGCGCCGGGCTGCGCATGTACTTGTTCAGCGAAGTAAGGTAAGCCGCGAGGTCGTCGAGCTGCGCATTGCGCCCGGCCTTGGGCGCGCCCAGCGGGTCGGACGTGGCTGCAAAGTCGGCGTCGCTCAAAAAGCCCGTGCCCCCAAACGCGCTGCGCATGTCGTTCTCGAAGTCCTGCACCTCGTCGAAGTTGGCGCTCCAGTGCAGCTTGCCGTGGCCCAGGCCGCTCCGGCCCTGCAGGCTGATGGTGCGGCGCAGGCCCTCGCCACGTTGGGTGAAGTCCCACACCATGCCGTCGTCGCCGCCATCGGCGTGGCAGCTTGCGCACGACATGTAGTTGTCCTTGCTCATGCGCCGGTCGGCCGCGTTGTAGAACACCTGCTTGCCGCGCAGTGCCGCGGCCGCCAGGGGCTCTTGCGCCACCGTGGCCACGTTCTGCACAAAGACCGCCGCCGCGCTGCGCGATGCCAGCACATCGGCCACGTCGTGCACGGTGACTGAACGCGCGAGGAAGTTGTTCACGAACAGCCGCTTGCGCGAGGCATCCAGGTACAGTCCGTGCGGCGCGCTGCTGGCATTGATCTCGCCGCGCACGGCGCGGGTGTAGGCATCGACGATGGCGATGTTGTTGCCCTCCATCTGCGCGACAAACAGGTAGTCGCCCACCGGGGAATACAGGGCCGCACGCGCCGGTGCCCGGTCGTCGAAGTCGATCTGCTCGGCCAGCAAATGCGTGCCCTGCGCCAGGTCGACCTGCGAGAGGATGGAGCGCACGGTCTGGTCGTGTGGCAGGTCGTTGCCGTCGCGAAAGCGCCCGCGCACGATGTTGTCCTTCTTGCCCGGCAGCACCGCGCGGCCGCCGTCGGGCGAGATCACCACCTGGCTCAGGTAGTTGGCCACGCCGCGCGAGCTGTTCTCGGTGTCAACCGTGGTGGTGTCCACCGGAAGCGCAATCGTGGACACCAGCGCCATGCTGTTCAAGCCCACCTTGTGCAGCTGCCCACCCGTCATCCTGGACTTGAAGCGCGTGATGTACGCCGTCTGCGAATCGGCCGCCACGGCAATGCCGCGCAGATCGCCTTCCAGCGCCAGCGTGCCCGTGGTGTTGCCGTTGGCGGGGTCGAAGGCAATGAGCGTGGACTTGCTCTCCAGCGTCAGCAGGCCCTTGGCGCCGTTGGGCGTGAAGGCCACGCCGTACGGCCCGCTGCCGTAGGCCAGCGTGATCGTGGTCGAAATGCTGCCGTCCGCGGGGTTCAGCGCCACCAACTTGTCCTCGCCCTGCACCGTGACCCAGATGCGGCCATCGGGTGCGCGCGCCAGGGTTTTGGGTTCGTCGCCCACACGCGTTTCCCAGCGCTTGGCCAGCGACACCGCATCGATGGCGGCCACCGTGCCGCTGTCCGGGTTCACCGCATACACGCTGTTGGCGTCGCCCACGATGTTGCTCGAATGCGTGGGCGCGGTGGCGGTCGCCGGGAAGACCACGGTCACGTTGTAGGTGTAGAAAGTCTCCCGGCCCGCAGCATCGCGCACCGTCAGGGTCACGGTGTAGTGGCCCGGGCGGTTGTAGGCGTAGATGGCATTGGCCTGGGCTGAGAAGTTGGTCTGCGTGCCGTTGCCAAAATTCCACCGGTAGGTGAGGCCCGTGCCGCCGCCCAGGCGGGTTGGGTCGAAGGTCAGCTGCCCATTGACCAGCTGCGGGGAACCGCTTACGGCAACGTCGCCAATGATGGCCTGCGAGCGCAGTTGCGCCACGTCGGCATCGCTGAGCACGCGGCCATAGACCCACACGTCGGCCAGGCTGCCGCGGAAGAAGTCGGCATTGCCCTGTATCTGCCCGAGCAGCGTGAACTTGTTGGACAGTCCCTTGGTCCCGGTGAGCCCGGTCGAGCTGGTCTTGGTGCCGTCGATGTACACCGTCTGCGCGCCCGACGCGGCGTCGCGTGTCATCACCACATGGTGCCAGGCGCCATCGTTCACCGGGGCGGTGGAACGTGTGCCGGGGTTGTTGGCCGCGACGTTGCCCACCGACAGGTTCACGCGCCCGGTGTTGTCGAGCCAGCCCCAGAACACGTCGTCGGCGCCGTTGGCCTGGTCGCGCCCAAAAATGCCCGGCGCGGTCCAGGGGTTCGCCGAGCCTGCCTGTGTCGTCTTCATATAGAACGCAACTGAGGCCGTGCCGCCCAGGGCAGTGGCCAAGCTGTCGTTCTTGAGCGCGACGCCGCCGGTGCGTTGCGCAAAGTTCAGGCCCAGGCCCTCGAAGCGGTCGGCCGCCGAGGCCGTACCGTTGTTCGCACCGATCTCATCGGTCAGCGCGCTGGTCAGCGGCCAGTGGTTGCTCAGGCTGATGTCGGTGGCGTTGCCGGTGTGGAAAACAGCCCTGTACTCTGTAGCGATGCCGTTGCCCGCATAGTCCTTCACTCCTCCGGCCGTCAGCAGAATTTCGTAGCTGGTGCCAGCTGCCAGGGGCTGTGCAGGGTGGAAATTAATGATGCCCAGCTGCACGCTGTAGGTGCCGGCCAGTGTGTTGCCGTTGACCGGCCGCACGATGAAGGTGCTGGCGGTCACGCTCTCGGGCAGGATGCTGTCGGTGAGGCCCACACCGATGCGCGAGGTTAGTGCCTGTTGCTTGGCGCCGTTCGTGGGCGATGTCTGCTTGACGGCGGGTGGCGTGGTGTCGCGCGCCGTCTGGTGCACGATGAAACCGCTGCCCGAACCGTGGTCGTTGCCGATGAACAGCAGGTTGCCCATGGGCGCGACCTGGCCGTGGTCGGAGTGTGAGTAGTCAGGATGGTTGGTGGCGAACAGACTGCCCTGGCCTACCTCGACGTGGTTGAGCGGGTTGCTCACGTCCACCTTGTGCACCTTGAACTGCGCGCCCTGGAACACGTAGTGGTCCTGCGTGCCGCAGTACAGCTGCTCGTCGATCACGAGCCGGTTGTCTTCCACCACGAACTGTGTACGGTCGGACAGGTCATAGCTGTACATCTTGGCGCCATTGCCGCGTGCTGATGCGTGCAGGTTTTTGCCATCAAAACAGGTGGCGTAGTAGTTAGGGTTGGAGCCCACGGTGTCGAGCACCTTGGGGTTGAGCGGGTCGGAAATATCCAGGCTGGCAAAGCCATCGGTGTTGTCCATCGAGGTCAGCACCATGTGGTTGCCCATGGTGAAGATGGGCCCCACACGAAAACCGCCCAGTTCGCCCGTGGGCACGGGGTTGGGCTTGCCGGCGCCGCGGTTGGCGATCACGGCGTTGACCGGGTCGCTGGCGTCCACGATGTATACCCCGTCGTTGGCAGAGGCCACATACAGATACGGCGCCTGCCACCACAGCTGCCAGGCCACGTTGGCGTAGTCGCCACCGTTCACGGTGGGTAGCGCCAGCTTCTTGACCTGCTGGATGTTGTTGATGTCGGTGAAGTCCCAGAACTCGACGCCCTTGATGCTGGGCACCACCACGTATTGCTTGCCGCCGATCTTCGCGGTGCCGAAGGAGTGTGCCTCGCGGAACTCTTTGGTGCGCCCCTCGGGCTCGTAGATCTTTTTTACCAGAACGATGGCGCGCGGGTTGGACACGTCGTACAGCAGAAAGCCCCCAGGGCCTAGCCCGCTGTCCGGCGCAAAAGACGTGAGGAAGTAGCCGTTGAGCATGATGCCCACGTTCAACCCGTAGTCCTTGCGGCCCGGGTAGGTGGCCGGCACATCGCCCGAGGCGCGGGTGATCATGGAGACCGGCTTGAAGAGCTCGGCCGAGGTGTAGGTGAGGTTGCCCAGGCCCGGGCCCTGCAGCGCCAGCGTCGCCTCGCCGGCCCGCGTGACCGTGGTCACCATCGTGTTCAAGGTGGTCATTGGGCTCACGCCCGTGATCGCCGCGTGGGTCATCAAGGTGGCGAACGGCAGCAACAGCGCCAGCAAGTAGTACCGGATCTTCATCGTTGTCTCCTGGTTAGGGTGGGGCCTCGTGGGACCTTTTTTTCTCGGTCTTTCCGACAGGCCGCTGTAGGTCGAGCCCACGCAAACACGCGCAGGCGCTCCCGGCCGATGGCGCGTGTGCCACCGGCCGCAGGGCTCTTCTTTTTCTTTCTTCTCCCTCGCTCCCTCTCTTCTTGTTTTCTTCTCACCCATCGGCGGTGGCGGGACAGGCCCACGGTGTGCCTGTTACGGCACCGGTCGCCAGGGGCGCCCAGGACCAGACGGCCGGGCGCGCTGGGGGACTTACTTCTTTCTTTGCACGAACAGGTTGCGGCGCGCATCCTCGGGATAGGCGAAGGTGACGGCGGAATTGCGCACCAGCCCGACTACCAGCATGTTCTGGCTGATGGCCTCCTTGTCCTCTGGCGAAAAGGGCTTTTCGTACGTGGCAACCACTCCGTAGAAGACGCGGGGAATCGTCTCCAGCGCGTGCTTGACTGCCGGGCCACTCAGGTCGCCGTTGTGGATGCCGAGCAAGGCGTAGGTCAGCAGGTAAGTCGCGTCGTACGCCTGGGCCGCTGCCATGGGCACGCGGATGCGCGACATGCTGAACTTGCGGGCATAGGTGCTGAGGAAGGCGGCGCGGCGCTCGTTGCTCGGCTCGGCAATAAAGGTCTGCGCCATGAGCGAGCCTTCCGCGCCGCCATACGCGCCGTCGATGTAGTTCGGGAAAGAGAGGGGCCAGGCACCGACCTGAGGGACTTTCCAGCCCAGGGTCTTGCGGCCGTTGGCAATGGTGGCGGCCTCGGGGCCCACGGCGTAGCTCAGGATGACGTTGGCGTGGGCTGCCCTGGCCTCGGCCAGCTGCGCCGTCACATCCTTTGCACTGGCTGCGACGCGCGCTACGTACACGGGTTTGACGCCCTGTTGCGCCAGGGCTTGCGTGACGTCGTTCAAGCCGGCACCGCCGTAGTCCGTGGTGTCGGCAAACACAGCCACCCGGCTCCAGCCGCGCTTGAGAATGTCGTCGACGATGAACGACGCCTGGATCGCATCGCGTGCGGCGGTGCGAAAGATGAAACTCTGCGCCGGGGGCACCTTGGTGGTGAGCAGCGTGCCCGTGGCGCACGGGATCACCAGCGGCACCTTCGCTTTCTGGAAGACGTCCACCACCTTCATGCCCACGCCGTTGTCGCAGACACCGATAGTGGCCACCACCTTCTGGGCCACCAGCTCTTTGGCGGCCGCCAGGCCCTTTTCGGGGTCGGCGAAGTCGTCCTTGATGTCGAGTTCCAGCGGGCGCCCCAGATAGCCGCCCACCGCATTGATCTCGTCCACTGCCATGCGGATGCCGTTGAGCATGGTGGTTCCCACATCGGCCGAACCGCCGGTGAAGGGGCCGATCACCCCGATACGCACCGGCGTACCCTGTGCCAGTGCGCCCGCCGAAAACAGCGCTGCTGCAAGGATCCAGGGCGTTTTCATGGGGGGGGGTCAGGCCGGCGTGGATTCGTACTGGTGCCAAGCCTCGGCAGCGCTGGCGCCGCGGTGGATCATGGACATCAGCGCATTCACCACCGCCGAGGGGTTGGCGTGCTGGTACACGTTGCGCCCGTAGACCATGCCGGACGCGCCCTGGTCCATGAGCACGCGCGACCGCGCGAACACCTGCTGCAGGTCTTCCCGGCCGCCGCCGCGCACCAGCACAGGGCAGCGCGCGGCCTGCACCACGCGGTGGAAGTCCGTGGGGTCGGTGGTCGGGTCGGCCTTCACGATGTCGGCGCCCATCTCGCGCGCCAGGCGGACCAGGGTGACGATCTTCTCGGCGTCGCCGTCGACCATGTAGCCGCCCTGGTCGCTGTGCGGGCGCATCACCAGCGGCTCGATCATCAGCGGCATGCCGTAGCGGTCGCAGTCGGCGCGCACGCGCGCGATGTTGGCCACGCACTGGCGGAACAGATCGGGCTCGTTGGGCAGCATGAACAGGTTGACCACCACACAGGCGGCGTCGCGCTGCACGGCGGGCAGGACCGGGTCGTGCTCGTTCTGCAACACGGCCCACATCACGCGGTGGGCGGTGGCGTTGTAGGGGTTGCCCATGTCGATGCGCATCACCAGCGCGGGCTTGTCGCGGCCCGGGCGGTCCTGCAGCAGGTCGGCCTGGCCGTAGTTGAGCTGGATCGCATCGGGCCCGGCGGCCACGAGCTTGTCCATCACCTGGGGCATGTCCTCCAGGCCATTGAGGAACGAGGGTTCGTTGCAGACGCCGTGGTCCAGCGCGATATCCAGGCAACGCCCGTTGGTGAGCAAACGGTTCAGGCGCGCGGTCTTGTCCTTCGACATACGAAGAGGTCCTTGTGAAATTTGAGAAAAGCGGGTGAGAAGGAGGAGCTGGAGATGTCAGCCCAGCGCACGCAGGTGGCGGGCCGCAGCATCGTCGATGCGCTGCACGGCCTCGCGCGGGATGTCGATGGCGCCGGCCGCAGCGTTCTCGACGGCTTGCTGGCGCACGCGGGCACCACACAGCGCGACCGACACGTTGCCGCTGGCCACCGTCCAGGCAATCATCAGTTGCCCGAACGAGCAGCCGATCTGGTTGCGCACGGGTTCAAGCTCTTCAAAAAATGCCTTGAGCTTGGCGCGGTTGGCCGTGCTGAAACGCGGGTTGGTGGCGCGCTGGTCGTCGCCGGTGAACTCGCGCGCCGGATCGATGGGGCCGGCCAGCAGGCCCAGCGCCAATGAGGAATAACCGAGCATCGCCACGTTGTGTTGGCTGCACAGGGGCGTTAGCGTGTGCTCGATCTCGCGGTCGATCAGGCTGTAGCGCTCCTGCGCCGCGTCCACCGGGCCATAGCGCAGGTATTCCGACAGCGTCTCGGCGCTCACATTGCTCACGCCGATGGCGCGGATTTTTCCCTGCTTCTTGAGGGTGAGCAGCGCGTCCATGGTTTCCTCGACCGGTGTGGTCGCGTCCTGCCAGTGCGTGATGTAGAGGTCGATGTAGTCGGTCTGCAGGCGCTTCAAGCTCTCCTCGGCCTCATGAAAGATCGACTCCCGGCCCAGGTAGCGATACACGGGGTGGCCGTCTTCATCAAAGAAGTGCGTGCCCTTTTGGGTGTGCCACACCAGGCCACATTTGGTGGCGATCACGGCCTCGTGGCGCCGGCCCTTGAGGGCTGCACCGACGATGTTTTCGGAGGCGCCCAGACCGTAGGCGGGCGCGGTGTCGATCAGCGTCACCCCGGCGTCGAGCGAAGCGGCAATGGCCTCGGTGGCAGCAGCGCTGTCCTGCCCGCCCCACATCCATCCACCCATGGCCCAGGTTCCGAGGCCAATGGCCGAGCATTCGATGCCCGAGGGCCCGAGGGTGGTGGTCTTCATCTCTGCGTTCAGCACGGCATTCATCGCTTGGTCTTTCGGGTGTTCATGAGGTGGTCAATGGTCACGGCGGCCAGCAGGATCAAACCCTTGATCACGTCCTGCCAGTAGGGCGATACGTCGAGCAGGATCAGCGAGCTCGTGACCACCGAGAGCAGCGCCAGGCCCAGCACGGCGCCCAGCACCGTGCCCGAGCCGCCCTTGAGGCTGGCGCCACCGATCACGGCTGCCGCAATCACGTTGAGTTCCATGCCCACGCCAAAGGTGGGCGTGGCTGCGCCGAAGCGCGCGGTGTAGATCACGCCGGCGAGGCCGGCCGAGGCTGCGCACAGCACCGTGACCCAGAACTTCACATGGCCTATGCGGATGCCGGAGTACAGCGCCGCCTTCTCGTTGCTGCCGGTGTAGAACACGCGGCGCAGCAGGCTCGCGCGGCGCAGCACGAAGTCGCTGACCACCACGATGGTGAGGAAGATCAGGATCACCGCCGGAATGCCAAACAAAGTGCCCTGGCCGATGAACTTGAACTCGGCGGGCAGCGAGAACAGCGACTGGGGCGTGCCCTGCGTGAGCGCAAGGCACAGGCCGCGCACGATGACCATGAAGGCCAGCGAGGCGATGAAGTGGTTGAGTCCAATGCGCACCACGCAGCCGCCAATCATGGCGCCGATGAGCGCGCTGGCGGCAATCGCGATGAGCCCGGCCGTCCACGGATCGAACCCCATCAGGAAAAGCTTGCCCGTGACCACCATGGCAAAACACACCACGGAGCCGACTGAAAGGTCGATGCCGCCAACGATCAGCAAGATGGTCATGCCCACCACCACGATGCCCTCGATGGAGAACGACAGCAGCATGGCGCGGATGTTGTCCCACGTGAGGAAATACGGCGACGCGAAGCTCATGCCCACGCACAGCGCGACGATGATGACCAAAAGGCCCATCTCGCGCATGCTGGTGAGCTTGGTGCCGCCGGGTTTCCCGGGCCCTCCCGGGGCCTGGCGCGGGGGCTGCAGGCCGGCCACGATGCCGGCGTCAAGTTGTGCGGGGTGATTCATGCCATCTCCTCTTGTCGTTCCAGTCCAGAGGCCAGCCGCAGCAGGGCCTCTTCGGTCATGTCTTTGCCTTGCACCTCGCCCGCGATGCGGCCGTCACGGATCACCAGGGCCCGGTCGCACAGCCCGATGATCTCGGGCAGCTCCGAGGAGATGACCACCACGCCCACGCCCTGGCAGGCCAGGTCTCTGAGGATGTGGTGGATCTCTGACTTGGCGCCCACGTCCACGCCGCGCGTGGGTTCGTCCATCAGTAGCACCGCCGGGTTGGTGGCCAGCAGCTTGGCAATGGCCACCTTCTGCTGGTTGCCGCCCGACAGGCTGGCCACTTCGATCTGCACGCCGTCGGACTTGAGCTTGAGGCGCGCGCCCAGCTCCTGCGCCAGCCGGTGCTCGGCCGCGCGCTGCAGCAGGCCGAATCGCGAGCTCACGCGCTGGAGCGCCATCGCCGCGATGTTCTGAGCGATGGGCAGGTCCAGGTACACGCCTGCGGCCTTGCGGTCCTCGCTGAGATAGGCGATGCCGGCGCGCAGCGCGTCGCTGTATTTGCGGACGGTGAGTGGCTTGCCGCGCAGCCGCACGCTTCCACCCGTGGCAGGGCGCAGGCCACACAGGGTCTGCGCCAGTTCGCTGCGCCCGGCGCCCATGAGCCCGGCGATGCCCAGAATCTCACCGCGCTGCAGGGTGAAGGACACGCCGTGCACCCGCTCGCCGTCAGCCAGGTCGGCCACTTCGAGCACATGCTCGCCGCGGTCGGCATCCTGCTGCTTGGGTGGGTAGTAGCTGCCCAGGTCGCGGCCGACCATGCGGCGCACCAAGTCGTCAGCGTTCAACTCGGCCAGCGGGCCCGAATGCACATTGCGTCCGTCGCGCAGCACGGTCACGCGGGTGCAGTGCGCAAAAATTTCGGCCATGCGGTGGCTGATGTAGATGATGCCGATGCCCTGATCCTTGAGGTCGTGCAGCACGCGAAACAGCGCTGCCGACTCGTTGTCGGTGAGCGCGGCCGTCGGCTCGTCGAGGATCAGCACCTTGCAGTCGAGCGTGAGTGCCTTGGCGATCTCGATCAGCTGCTGGCTGGAGATGGAGAGATCACTCACCCGGGCAGCGGGGTCGATGTCCTGGCCCAGGCGCGCCAGCACCTTTGCGGCCCGTGCATTGAGGCTGCCGTAGTCCATCCACGCCTGTTTGCCGGCGTTGATCTCCGACATGAAGATGTTTTCGGCCACGGTGGCGTCGCCGCACAGGGCGATCTCCTGGTGCACCAGGCCGATACCCAGGCGCATGGCCTGGGCCGGACCATCGATGGCCACCACCTGGCCGTCGAGCACGATCTCGCCCGCGTCCGGTTGGTGGATGCCATCAATGATGTTCATCAGCGTGGACTTGCCCGCGCCGTTCTCGCCGCACAGGGCATGGATCTCGCCCCTGTGCAGCGAAAAATCCACGCCCGAGAGCGCATGCGCAGCGCCGAAGCGCTTGCTGATGCCGCGCAACTCGAGCAATGAAGAGCCCATGGCGTTGCTGCTCACTCGTTGATGCCCTTGGTACCGCGGCGGGTGAGGTACTTGTCCCAGTAGAAGTCGTCGGCGTTGGCCTTGCTGACCACCGCCAGGCCGTTGTCCAGGAAAGGCACGGCCATGGGGTTGGCGCCGTTGCGCTTGGCGTCGTTCATCGGGTCGATGAGGCCGGGGTTTTTGGCCAGGAACAACATCATCATCCCCATGTAGCCCTGCATGCCCTGGTTGGGGTTGATCGCGCCGAACACGTCGCCGGACTTGATCATGTCCAGGATCTTGGCGTTCACGTCGCAGCACATCACCTTGATGTTTTTCTTGGACTCCACCTTGGCCTGCGCCGCACCCAGTGCCGAATTGGCCTCGGGCATGAACAAGGCCCCCAGGTTGGGGTTGGCTTGCACCAAGCTCTGCATCGCCTGGTAGGCCTTGTTGGGGTCCTGATTGCTGGCGGCGCGGCCCACCAGCTTCATGCCAGGGTGCTTGGTCTTCATGCGGTTGACAAACGCGGCGATGCGGCGGTCATGGTTGTCCTGGCCAGGGTTCTCCAGCACGGCGAATTCGCCCTTGCCACCCATCGAGGCCGCAATGGCGTCGGCGGCCTGCGCACCCTCGCGGTCATTGTCCGACGTGATGAACGACGTGCGCTTGGAGTTGGGCGAATCGGCCGCGAACGTGACCACCGGGATGCCCATCGCGGCAGCGCGGTTGATGGGCTCGATGAACGGGTCGGGGTTCATGGGGTGCAGCAGGATGCCGGCGGGCTTGCGGGCCAGTTCTTGCTCAAACGACGCCAGCTGCTTGTTCACGTCGTACTCAGGCGTGCCGGTGTAGCGGGTCTTCACGCCCAGCGTGCGACCGAGCTGCTTCATCATTTCGTAGACCGGAAACCAGTACTCCACACCCGAGACCATCACGTTCATCACGTAGACGTCGCTCGCGTTGCCGCGCAGGCCAGCACCCGCTGCGGGTGCGGCGGCTGCCGGTTGCTGCGCGAAAGCGGTGGTACCGGCCAGACCGATACCGGCAGCGGCCGCGGACTTCAAGAAATTACGCCTCATGTTTTGTCTCCTCTTTGTTGAGTGGCACAGCTTGCGATGCTGCTCATTGACAGCAGCGTCGGGTTCTTGGTGTCACGACAGTTGTTATGACAGGTAGAATGTAATCATGGATCGATTCACCAGCTAGTTAGGGGAAACACTACTGGAACTATCGCCTGATCCGGCAGAAGCTGTTATGACATGAAGACCAACATACTCATCGGCATCGACCTGGGGTCGAGCAGCCTCAAAGCCCTGGCCCTGGAGGCCGCGAGCGGCCGCACCGTGGCCCTGTCCCGCATGCCCCTGCTGCACAACCGCCTGCCTGGCGGTGGGTGCGAGGTGCCCGCCTCCGTGATCCGCTCAGCCCTGGCCACCGTGCTGCGCGACGTGTCGCACCAGCTAGGCAACCGCGTGGGCGATGTCCGCGCCATCGGCTGCACCGGCCACGGCGCGGGGCTGTACGCGCTGGGCACTGACCAGGAACTGGTGGGCGGCCGGGCCGTGGCCTCGACCGACCAGCGCGCCGACGCGCGGGCGCAGTCGCTGGCGCGCAGCCATGGCGAGCGGCTGCTGGCCGACGTGGGCTGCCAGCCCTGGCCGGGCCAGCCCACCGTAATTGCGGCCGAGCTGCTGGGCAGCGATGCCGTGCGCAGCGGCGCAGTGCAATGCCTGATGTTTGCCAAGGACTACATCGGCTTTCTGCTCACGGGCGAGATCGCCACCGATGCCAGCGATGTGAGCACGGCAGGGCTGCTTTCGCTGGCCACGGGGACCTGGTCGCCTACGGCGTTTGCCGCCTCGGGCATTGCAGGCTTGTCATCGCAGGCTTTTGGGCCGCTGGTGCCCAGCGGCAAGCCCATCGGCACGGTGCAACCCCTCGCGGCCGCGGAGCACGGCCTGCCCGCGGGCATCCCCGTGGCCATGGGCGCAATCGACCTGCTGGCCTCGATGACCGCCATCTGCGCCGAAGAACGCGGCCGCGCCGTATCGGTGCTGGGCACATGGTGCGTCAACGCCGTCATCGGCCCGGTGATGGAGCCACAGCCTCGCGTGGCTGGCACCGTCAACTTCGGCCCCACCAACCGGCGCCTGTACATGGAGAACAGCCCCTCGTCGATGGCCAACATCGCCTGGCTGGCCGGTGTGCTGGGGCTGCCGGATGCGCGGGCGGTGGTCGACCTGGCGATGTCCGTGCCGCTGGGCGCGGGCGGACTGCGCTTTTTGCCTTTCGTGAACGGCGGTGGCGGTGTCACTGCGGGGTTTGTCGGCCTCAAGAGCCACCACACGCGGGGCGACATGGCCCGCGCGGTGGTCGATGCCACGGCGGCGCTGCATGTGCGCCACACGGCGCGCCTGGCGGCGGCGGGGCTTGCGGTGTTGGAGTCCACCATCCTGGGCGGCGGCGCGAGCGACACGCGCCTGGTACGCCTGCTGGCCGGCCTGCTCGGGCGGCCGGTGGAGCGTTGCGCCGACGATGAGACCGGTGCGCGCGGCGCGGCGATCTACGCAGCGATGTCGCGCGGTATGGATACGGAGCCTTTGCGCGCGCCCTGCGACACGGTCGAACCCGATGCCCGCCAGGCGCGGGCCCATGCGGACTACAACGCTGCCTTCAACGAATTGATTGACACCATGGCGCCTGTGTTTGGCCACCTGGCGGGCAGCGCAGCCCCGCCGCCGTTGCCGCAGCCACAGCAAGAAGCCCCGCAGCGCGCGGCCGCCCCCGCGCCCAGCGTGGAGGTGTTGCCATGAACAGCGCCAGCAGCTTCCCCCCATCGCCCTTCGTGCGCCCGGCCGCCGTGGCGGGCCGGCATTTCTCGACCGTGATCGTCGGCGCCGGCATCAACGGCGTGGGCGTGTTCCGAGATCTTTCTTTGCAGGGCGTGGACTGCCTCATCGTCGACAAGGGCGACTTCAGCGCCGGTGCCAGCAGCGCGCCTTCGCGCATGATCCACGGCGGCCTGCGCTATCTGGAGAGCGGCAGCTTCTCATTGGTGGCCGAGGCCACGCGCGAGCGCAACCTGCTGCTGCGCAACGCGCCGCATCTGGTGCAGCCTTTAATGACCGTGGTGCCGCTATCGAGCTTTTTTGGCGGGTTGATGAGCAGCGCACTCAAGTTTTTGGGCCGCGCACCGCCCCAGCGCACGCGCGGCCTACTGGCGGTAGCCACGGGGCTGCGCCTGTACGACCTGCTGGGCCGGCGCCAGCGTGTGATGCCCAACCACCGCATCGGCCGCGTGCAGCCTGCGGACCGCCTGCTGTTTCGCACGGCGGTGCGTTGGACGGCCACCTTCTTTGACGCCTGGATCAGCCACCCCGAATGGTTGGTGCTGGAGCTGATGCGCGACGCCTGCCGCGACGAGCCGCGTTCGGCCGCCACCAACCACTGCCGCGTGACAGGCTGCGCGGGCAAAACGATCACGCTGCGTGATGAGATCACGGGCGAGGTCGTGCAAGTCACCGCTGACAGCGTAGTGAATGCCAGCGGTGCGTGGCTGGACCGCAGCACCGCGCTGCTTGGCGGCCCCGGCCCGCGCGTGATGGGCACCAAGGGCTCGCACTTGGTGCTCGACCACCCGGCGCTGCGCGACGCACTGAGCGGGCGCATGGCGTACTTCGAAGCGCTTGACGGGCGCGTGTGCATCGTCTACCCGTTCCTCGGCCGCGTGCTGGTCGGTTCCACCGACATCCCCGTGGACGACCCGGACCAGATCAACACAGAACCGGCCGAGGTGGACTACCTGCTCGAGGTGCTGGGCGAGGTGTTTCCCAACCTGGCCTTCGGCCGCCGCGACGTGGTCTACACCTATGTGGGCGTGCGGCCGCTAGCGCGCTCGGACGCCGACAAGCCGGGACAGATCTCGCGCGACCATTCGGTGGTGATCGACCCTCCCTCGCCATTGCGCGATATCCCGGTCGTGGGTCTGGTGGGGGGCAAGTGGACCACCTTTCGCGCGCTGGCCGAGGAGGCAACCGACGAGGTGCTGCGCCTGCTGGCGCGCGGGCGCAGGGCTTCGACCCGGCAGCTGCCCATTGGCGGTGGCACGGACATGCCGCAGGGTGCGGAAGCAACGGAGCGCTTCATCGACCGTATCGCCCAGGATTCCGGCCTGGGCCGTGTCCGCGCCCAGGCACTGCTGCGCCGCTACGGCACCCAGGCCTTGCGCATGGCCCAGCATTTCAAGGTGGCCGGCGACGTGCCGCTGCAGCATGCACCCGACTACTCGGCGGCGGAGGTGGCCTGGCTGTGCACCGAAACCGGCGTGATCCACCTCGACGACCTGGTGATCCGGCGCACGCTGCTGGCCATTCGCGGCCTCGTCACGGACGCGGCGCTGGCCGAAATGGCGGGCAACGCCGCACAGGCGCTGGGTTGGGATGCGGAGCGCGAACAGCAGGAACTGCACAATTGCACCACCGCACTGCGCGAGCGCCATGGCGTGCGCCTGGCCCCCGCAGTCCCCGATTCCGATGCAACGCTGGCTTTCCATGCATCATTGACCAAGCACCCGGCCCTGAGCCCGACCTGACGTGAATTCACCGACCGAACTCCAGCCCCTGCTCGACCGCAACTCCGAATCGCCCCTGTGGGCGCAGTTCCGCGATGCCCTGCGCCTGCAGATACTGCAGGGCGAACTGGCCATTGGGGCCAAGCTGCCCTCCGAAGCGGAGCTGGGCGAGCAGTTCGGCATCTCGCGCATCGTGGTGCGCGAGGCCCTGGCCGATCTGGTGCGCAACAACCTGATCTACAAGATCAAGGGCCGCGGTGCCTTTGTCGCGGCGCGCGAGCGCGACGAGGATTTCGTCTCCACCGTGCTCGGCTTCTCCGACGAAATGGAGCGCAAGGGCCGCTCGGTGCGCACCCAGGTCCTCGTGCAACAGCTGCGTGACCCCACACCACAGGAGATCAGCGCGCTGGGGCTCACGGACGACACCCAGGTGGTCGCGCTCAAGCGGCTGCGCAGCGTCGACGGTGAACTGCGCCTGCTGGTGGAAACCGTGGTGCCCGCGGACCTCGCGCCCGGCCTGCACCGCATGCGCCTGGACGACCGCTCACTGTACGACGTGCTGCGCCGCCAGTACGGCGTGCGCCTGGTGCGCGCCGAGCGCTGGATCGACGCCGTGCTGCCCGACGCCGAGACCTGCACGCTGCTGCAGCTGGAACACCCCGAGCCGCTGCTGCGCATAGAGTCCATCGCCTATGGCGCCAATGGCCGGCGCCTGGAGTACTACAACGCCTTGCACCGCTGCAAGTCGAGCCGCCTGCATGTGCAGACAACGACATAGGAGACTGTGCGGAGTTCATTTTTTAGCATCCCATGGTTGTGGCCGAAATTCCATGACTCGAAAATTTCAGTGCTCCATCGCGCTGTGTATCACCCGCAGCCCATGAAACCGGCGCGGCTGCTATCGGAGGCTACGGTGCAAAGACGGCCGTGTCGCTCTGGTGGCGTCTCCCTTCCTGCTGCGAGAGAAGTCATCCCATGCGAATGATGGCCTTGGTTATGGGTGCAATAGCTCTGGCATGTCTTGGCGCTGCCCTTTGGCTGCTCGCCGCAGCCGCTGGGCTCTACTGGGGGCCTGAGTACGCTCCTGGTTCCGCTGGCATGCCTGGCTACAAGGCTGCAGGTGTGGAGGCCGATGGAGGTGGAATCTTCTTTCCAGGCTTTCTTGTCCTTGCAGTCGGTGTTTTTCTGGGCAAGTTCGCGCTTAATCTGTGGCGCAAGCCCTAGGCTTGTTGAGGGCCGCCCCGGCAGGCTGCGGCTTTGAAGGCCTCAAATCGTGATCGAGAAAAGAGGGCTGAAAACACCCCTATGATCGCGCCGAACAAATCCGGGTTCGCCATGCCAACGATTGCCTTGTCCCATCCTCCTATTACGCAGCTACTGAATGCCTGGTCCGAAGGGAAGGACCAGGCGTTGGAGAAGCTGGTCCCGCTGGTCTACGCAGACCTGAAACGCATCGCCCAGTTTCACATGCGGGGAGAACGCGACGACCATGTGCTGCAGAGGACCGCACTGGTGCACGAGGCCTTCATGCGACTGGGCGAGCAACGCGGCAATGCGTGGTCCTCGCGCAGCCAATTTTTTGGCTGGATGTCCACGTTGATGCGGCGCATTCTTGTGGACCATGCCCGGAGCCGCGATGCGATGAAGCGTGGCTTTGGCGCCACGGACAAGAGCCTGGATTCCATGCAGGAGGAATCGCCCGACGAAATGCTGACTTGCCCCTCGAGCGACCAGTGGCAAAGCCTGCTGCACCTCGACCAGGCGCTGGTGCGCCTGGAGCAACTGGATGCACGGCAGGGCCGGGTGGTGGAATTGCGTTTTTTTGGTGGCTTGTCGGTGGAGCAGACCGCCGAGGCGCTGAAAGTGTCCGAGGCCACGGTCAAGCGGGAGTGGTCCACAGCGCGCGCCTGGCTGCTGCGTGAACTGAACCCGTGACTGGTGTGGCGGAGCGGGGCACTGCAGCGCAAGCATTGCGCTGGCAGCGCATGAAGGTCATCCTGGCCGACGCGCTGGAGCTGCCTGCCGAGCAACAGCAGGCGTTTTTGCAGCGGCAAGCAGGGGATGCCGAAGAACTTCTGGAGCTGCAAGCCCTGAGTGCCGCAGGCCATGCGGAGAGCCGACTTCTCGATGCCGGCTCCGGCGTGTTCCTGGCGGAGGCAGTGGCTTCCCGGTTCGGGGCCGGTTGGTTGGGGCGCGAGGTAGGCCGCTACCGTCTCGTCGAACTGATTGCCCGCGGAGGGATGGGGCAGGTGTATCGCGCAGAACAGCTGGACGGATCCCCGGGCCCGGATGTTGCCGTCAAGCTGATGCGCGACGGCCTGGCGGACGGGGCCTTGGCATCGCGCTTTCTGGCAGAGCGCCAGATACTGGCCAGACTCGAACACCCCCATCTGGCACGACTGCTGGACGGTGGTGTTGCCGACGGTGTGCCGTACCTGGTGATGGAGCTGGTTCGGGGGGTGCCGATTGACGTCTATTGCAGGCATCACGAATTGACGCTGGTCCGGAGAATCGAACTGTTCAGGACCCTGTGCCATGCCGTGCACTATGCGCATGGACAGGGTGTCGTCCATCGGGATTTGAAACCGGACAACGTACTGGTCACCGATCAAGGGGACGTCAAGCTGGTCGATTTCGGTATCGCCAAAAACCTGGGCGATCCACTTGTGGCAGGCACGGCCACCACGGTACGGGTCATGACCCTGGCATGTGCCAGCCCTGAGCAGGTGCGGGGCCAGAAAATCACGCCCGCCAGCGATGTGTATTCGCTCGGTGTACTCCTGTACCAGCTGCTGACGGGGCGGACTCCTTATCGGCTGGATGACTGCGCCGACGATCTGGAGGTGCGCAAGGCGATCTGTGAGACCCCACCCCTTCGTCCCAGCCTGGCCACCGCCGGTGCCGTTCGCCGAGCGCTCAAAGGGAGTCTGGATGTGGTGGTAATGAAGGCGCTGAGCAAAGAACCTGCGCAACGCCATGCGAGCGCGCAAGCGCTCTCCGAGGATTTGCGCCGCTATATGGAAAGCCTGCTGGCGGGGGCACAGCGACAGAGGCTTGGGCGTACGGCCAGCTTTGCCCATCGCAACCCCCGGGTGTGGGCAGGGGCATGGGTGGCAGCCGTTCTGATGGGACTTGGGGGGCTGTGGTGGGGTTGGCATGCCTGGTCTGAGGCAACCCGCAAGGCAAGCGTGGAGATGCAGTTGCTCACCAGTGCCCGCAACGGGCTTGAAGCGGTACTGGTGCGGATGGAGGCAGAGCAAGAGCCATTGGGCTCTGCCCAAGGGCAGCAGGCGCTGGTCCGGTTGGCCCTGGACCAAGTGAGTGGGCTGGCAGCGAAGGCCACTGGTGCCGACGCTGCATTGCATGCCGAGTTGGGGCGTTCCCATCTGCGCATTGCGCGGGTGCAGGGCGGACCACAGGGTGTGCATCTGGATGACCGTGCCGGTGCGATGCGAAACTATGGTGCAGCGGTTGCGGCGGTGGATCGGGCCGTGCACCTGGGTTTGACTGGGAAAGCGCTGCGCCAGGCGCGCCATTCCAGAGCCGCAGCCCGCGGCGCATGGGCGCGCCTGTTGGCACAGGAGGGCCGGCCACAGGAAGCACGGGTGCTGGCTGGCCAGGCCTTGGTCGAGGCGCGGGAGGTCAGCCAGGAGGATCCCAGCTCCTGGGAGGGGCGCTGGTTATTGGCCAGCACGCAGTTGGATATGGCCCACACCCTCAGCCTGAAAGAAGAGGGGCCAGCGATGGAGGATTCCCTTCAATCTTCTCGGGACCTGCTGGAGTTGATGCATGAGGAGCGTCCTTCAGATGGGATGGTGGCCCAGGCGCTGGCGGACAACCACGTGCGGCGTGGTCAGCGTTTCTTGCACGCCGATCTGCCAGCCGTACGCAGTGTGGAGCAGGCGGCAAGTGCTTTCGAAAAAGGACGTGGGCTGCTGGAAATACTCCTGCAGGCACAACCGCGCAGTGTTCACCTGCAGCTGGACCTGGCGCTGGTACATCGCCACCTGGGCGAAGCACTGTGGCGGGCCGGGAGGAGTGCTGATGCCTTGGTAAGCGGCCTGCGTGCACAGGACTTACTGCACACCTTGTGGAAAGGTGCTCCAGACCAACGCCTGTTGCAGTTGCATTGGGCAGAGGCCTCCCAGTCGCTTGGAGAACTCCTGTTGGCCGTTGGGTCGGCCGACCGGGCTGTGCAGGCCTTGGCCCCAGCGGTCTTGGCCCTGGACGCTCTGGAGCCGGGCCTTTCCGGCGATCGCAGGGGGCAGCTTCGGCATGCTTCCTCCCGTTATGCCTTGGGCAAGGCGCTGATGGAGCGGACCCCAGCGTCCGCCAATGCGCTTGCCGACCCCATCCCACCCGATTGGTCGCTGGCATGCAATCATTTTCGGCGGAGCCTTGAGCGGCTCCAACCCATGCAACCACGCTGGACAGGGGACCCACTGCTGCCTGACACCACACGTGTCCTTGAGATGCAACAAGTGCTTCACACATGCCCGAGCGCGTGAAACCTGTGCGTATGCTGGACAAGCCGCACTCCGTACTGCGGGGGGCTTTCCAGGCGCTGCTGTGCTCCATGCTGCTCTTGTGCGCGACGGCGTCACTGGCAAGTGCCCAGGCGGATCGTGCGTCCATTGGATCAGCCCCTGTCTTCCCGCCGCTGGGGGTGGAGCGCGGGGCGTCCCGCAAGGCCTGGGCCGCTGCGGCTGCATTGTCACGCGGTGTCAACCTGGCTGTCTATGCGGCCCCGCGCGAGGGCGACTGGGGACTGCGCATGGACGAGCAGTGGATCGAGACGCTCGCCAAAGCCGGCTTTCGCAGCGTGCGCCTCTCAGTGCGCTGGAGCAACCATGCTTCTGCAGGGCCGCAAGCTGTTCTCGACGAGGCGTTTGCCCGGCGCATTGACCGTGTGGTGGAAGCCTTGCTGGCCAACGATTTGCGGGTCGTGATGAACATGAGCTTCTACAGCCAGCTCAACGGCTGGGCCTTGCACGAAGGGGAAACCCCCGTGGCTGCGGCCGTTGTCCGGACACGCTTCGTCAATATCTGGAGGCAGCTGGCACAGCGCCATGCCCATCGCTCCGACCGCTTGCTGTTCGAGTTGTACAACGCACCGCAGGGAGATGCGCAGGAGTGGAACCGCCTGGCTGCAGTGACCGTGGCCGTGATCCGGCAAAGCAATCCCAGCCGGATCATTGTCATCGCACCCATGCGTAACGATGCTGCGAATCTGCCGTACCTGTCATTGCCCCGTGATGCCCACCTGATGGTCACGATCCACAACCGCGAACCGCAGACGTTCACAAGCCAGGGCTCTCCCTGGTTTGCAGGTTCCGAGGAATGGCTGGGAACCCCGTGCTGCAACGAGCGGCAGCGCCTGGAGCTGGCGCGCAACCTGGATCGCGCCAAAGCATGGTCCGATGTGCACCGCTATCCCGTCTGGCTTGGGTCTTTCGGTGCGGCCAGTACGGCGCCCATGGACTCGCGGGCCCGCTATCTTCGCCAGATGCGCGACGCGGCGGAAGCCCGTGGCATGTCCTGGTCGCATGCAGATTTTGCAGCCAACTTCAATGTGCAGGATCCACCCCTGGACTCGGGTATCTACGACGTGGTGAAGCGCCAATGGCATCGCTCCCTGCTGGATGCGCTGCTGGGGCCTTGAACATGGTCCTGATTCCTTCTTCCTGGGCACGCTGGGGTTTTTTGCTGGCGATGCTTTGGTGTGGGGTCGGGCACGCACAAGCACCACTGCCTTCCGGCTCGCCGCCGTATCCGCTGGGGACGCAGTCGGGTGCTTCGCGGCAGGCATGGGTGGCAGCCGCCGCCTTGTCGCGGGGAATCAGGATCGACGCCGCGCTGGAAACCTCCACCTCGCTTTCGGAGAGCAGTTCCACTGCCGAGACGATTGCCAGGGCCGGGTTCCGGACGGTGCGGTTGACGGTGCCGCAGTCCTCGCTGCATGCAGCCTGGATGGTGGAGCCAGGCCAGGAATCGCGTCTCGCCTTGCTGGACGAAACCATCGAAGCGCTGCTCGCACGGGGGCTGCACGTGGTGCTCGGCGTGCAGGATGGTGGTACGGAGCACGCAGGCAGCCCGCAGATGCGGGAAGAGAGCTTGTCAGCCGCGCAGGCCAGGCATCGCCAGTCCGTGCTGATCTGGCAGCACCTGGCCCGGCGCTATGCCAGCCGTCCCCAGCGATTGTTGTTTGAAGTCTCCTTTGCGCAGGGCGCTGCCAGCACGCTGAAAAACAGGCAAGCAACGTCACTCTTGAAAGCCATTCGCAAGAGCAATCCAACGCGGGTCCTGGTGCTGGGCTGGGCCGATGCCATTGGCCTGCCCCAGTTGGAGCTACCAGGCGACAGGCACCTCATTGTGGGCATCACCCATGTCGAGCCGTTTCGTTTCACCCGCCAAGGGGTTTCCGGTATCTCCGGGGCTGAGCAGTGGCGTGGAACGACCTGCTGCAGCGCCCAGGAACTGCAGTTGATGGCTTTGCCACTGGATATTGCAAAAACCTGGTCACTGGAAAACAGGTACCCCGTATGGGTGCGGGATTTTGTGTCCTACCAGGACATTCCCGTCGAACTTCGTGCTCGCCACGCCCGCCTGGTGCGCCAGGCCGCCGAGGAGCGCGGGTTTTCCTGGGTGTATGGAGATTTTTCTGCTGGTTTCGGTATCTACGAAACGGCTTCCCGTGTGTGGAAAATGCCGCTGCTTCAGGCGCTGCTAGGGCCATAGGGCTTGGAGGTGTGCACCAACAGGTGTTCTTCTATTTTGGGACGACAGCCAGCGGCGCGCGCCCCAAAAAAAAACGGGCTCCCACATGGGAGCCCGTTTTTATGCATGCAATCGTCGTTGCACGTCGTGTGTGGGGAAACACTTCCACATGGTGGCGACATTCACGACTGTGAAATGCCACCACCACGGGAAGGCCCGCATTCTTTACATGGCGCTGAATTCGCCAGAAGAGATCTGGCCCGTGCGCAGGGCTTCAGCAGCCTGGGCACGCACCGCAGCACGGTCAGCGGTGGACTTGTAGGTCACCACACGCGAGCCAGCAGGCTCGATGGAGCGGGTCTGTGCCACGGTAGCGGCTTCAGCAGCCACTTCAGCGCGGGTGCGGTTCGTGTCGAACTTGGTGGCGAACTGCGAAGCATCGGCTTCGTCAGCCTGGGCACCGAAAGAAGCGAAAGCGGCCACGGCGGCGATAGAGAGGAAACGTGCGGTCTTGTTCATGGTGAAACTCCAGTGAAATTCAAAAAATGGGGACGAGGTACTTGGGAATACGAAAACGTGTGAACCGTGGATTCAACAAGAATCAACCACGCTCACCCGAAGGGATCTGGCCGGTGCGCACAGCATCCGCAGCCTGGCTGCGCACAGCAGCGCGGTCAGCGGTGGACTTGTAGGTCACCACACGCGAACCAGCAGGCTCGATGGAGCGGGTCTGTGCCACGGTAGCGGCTTCAGCAGCCACTTCAGCGCGGGTGCGGTTCGTGTCGAACTTGGTGGCGAACTGCGAAGCATCGGCTTCGTCGGCCTGGGCACCGAAAGAAGCGAAAGCGGCCACAGCGGCGATGGAGAGGAAACGTGCGGTGTTGTTCATGATGAAAATCCTTGAAGTTAAAAAAAGCGTCTCAAAAAAAACCGGAACAAAAGAGCGAGAGAGGAAAGCTGCTTCAAACCGGGTTCGGTGAGTCGCCTTGCGGGTTCGGCTCATCGATGGGTTGAACTGTACG
>NZ_AFBG01000023.1 GCF_000204195.1 Acidovorax radicis N35 | reverse complement strand
AGTTGGTCCCACTCCTTCCCATCCCGAACAGGACAGTGAAACGACTTTGCGCCGATGATAGTGCGGGTTCCCGTGTGAAAGTAGGTCATCGTCAGGCTCTTACAGCCCAGAAAACCCCAGTCAGCAATGACTGGGGTTTTTTGCTTTGGGGGCGTGAAATTCTTTGGAACAGTGACATCCAAAGTGCTTCATTCATTGAGGCTCAGAGGCTCAGCCGCCGGCCTTGCTCGAATACCAGCAGTTCTCCCTTGCCAAAGGCTGTCCACGTCTCGTTGGTCGTCAGCGGGCTCGTCACGATCACGGCCACTTCGTCCCTCTCGCTGGTCTCTCGAGAGAAATCCAGCCGAACGTCTTCGTCGCTCAGCTGGGCTTGCCCGAACGGGTGCCGCCTCTCTATGTAGTACAGGCTCGTCGAGGCATGGCTCCACAGCGCCTGGCCGTTGGACAGCAGGAAATTGAACGTCCCGCGCGGGCATATGTGGGCCGCCAATTCCTTGAGCGTCAATGTCAGCTCAGAAATGGAGGGCACGCTGGCATGTGACTTGGCCAGTTCCTGCATGATCCAGCAGAAGGCATGCTCACTGTCGGTATCTCCCACGGGCCGAAAATGCGAGTGCAGGCGCGGTCGAAAATCCTTGAGATCGCCGTTGTGGGCAAACACCCAGTAGCGCCCCCATAGCTCACGCACAAAGGGGTGGCAGTTTTGCAGGCTGACCACTCCCTGGGTCGCTTTGCGGATATGTGCAATGACGTTCTTGCTCTTGATCGGATAGCGGCGGATCAGCTCCGCCACTGGGGAGTCCACCGCCGCCAGATGGTCCACAAAGTGCCGCAGCCCCTTGTCTTCGAAGAAGGCAATTCCCCAGCCGTCGCTGTGGTGGTCGGTCTTTCCACCACGTTGTGCAAACCCCGTGAAGCTGAAAGTCACATCGGTGGGCACGTTGCAGTTCATGCCGAGCAGTTGGCACATGGCTTGAATTCCGTTTCGGCTGGGTAGTGAGAATGGGAGATGGCTGGCAATCCACCGGCTTCAGCTATTGCCGCAAAAAGGAAAGGCGAATAGCCACTCCGTTTATAGCGCCATGACGGTGGGCTCTGTGGGAAAAGTGTGGACGCGCAAGCAGGTTGTGGGCTGAGCAGTACCGAAGCACCTCCTTGACCCGCGCGATCGAGCGGATCAGGCGCCATGCGCAGAGGAACTCGCCTCGCGCAATTGCCATGCCGCCACCAAGGCCAGCAAACACAAAAAGGTCAGCATTAAAAAAGTCTCACCGAAAGCGGCGATCCGTGCCGTGTTGCTGGCTCCGGCTGCCAGCGATGCACCATGGGCACCCAGCCGCCACTCGAGGACGATGCCGCAAAGACTCACGCCTGCAGCACCCCCTAGCATGCGCAGAAAACCGATGGCACTGGAGCCTTGGGAGATCAGCGACTTGTCCAGGGGTCGCATGGCGCCCAGATTCAGCGAAGGCAGGATGAACCCCAGGCCAATGCGTCCCAGAATGGCAAAGGCGACCAGCATCCACAGTGAAGAGTTCAGCCCCACGAACACCATCAATCCAAAGGACAGCGCCAGCAAACCCAGCCCGATGCTGACGAGGAGGTGGGTTGGCTGCCGGTCTGCGAGGCGGCCCACCACGGCGATGGTGGCTGCGAGGACAAAACCGGCGGGCAGCATGAGTGTGCCGACGTGCGAGGCGGACAGCTCCAGACCCAGCTGCATGAACACCGGCAGCAGATACGTCGAGCCAAACAACGCCGTGCCATAGATGAAGGCCACCACGCTGCCCATCGCAAACTGTCGGTACTGGAACAGGCGCAGATCCATTAACGGCTTGCGCCCCCTGCGAAGGAGCGTGCGCTGCCAGGCGATGAAGCAGCCCACTGCCACCAACGCGCCCAGCAACAAGATTCCGGCCTCGGATGCGGAGCCGCCATGCAACGACACCAGCCCATTGAGCAGGCACAGCGTGCCCACGGTGCCCAGAAGCAGGCCGCGCCAGTCCAACGCCTCTCCCTGGCGATTGGCCTCCACGCCGCCGGGCGCGGTGACGGGCACAAATTTGTAGGCCAGCGCAATGGACGCCAGGCACAGTGGCACGACCATGAAGAAGATGGAGCGCCAGCCAAACCAGTCCACCAGCAGACCACCGATGCTGGGCCCGATGGCGGGTGCCAGCACAACGCCCATGCCAAAGATGCCGCTGGCGCGCCCCTGCTCGTGGGGCTTGAAGGCGTAAAGAATAATGACGGCCGGGATGGGTTGAACAACGCCTGCCGCCAGGCCCTCCGCCACCCGGGCGACCAGAACCAGACCGAAGTCCTGGGCCAGTCCGCCGCCAATGCCACCCGCCAGCAGCAGCAACATGGCGCCCACGTAGGTGGCGCGGTACCCGTAGCGCGACAGCAGCCAGGGTGTGGTGAGCATCGAGACCGTGGTTGCGACCATGAACCCCGATGTGACCCACTGCGCCCGTTCCTGGCCCAACGTGAAGTAGTGGCTCATGTCGGGGATGGCCACGTTCACGATGGTGGACGACATGATCGACGCCATCGTGCCCACCATGACGGACAGCAACACCAGCCAGCGATAGCGCTCTCCGTAGCGCTCCCGCAATACGGCGAGGGATCCTGAGGGCGGCTGCGTGGTCATGGGGCGGGTCTCGGGGCAACTATCCGGTCTGAGAGGCTACGGCCGTCAAAAATGCGCAAAACCCACGCGAGGGCCGTCTCCCTGCACTCGCTGCGTGTTCCCCTTCCCGAATCGCGCAGCGAGTCGAGAGAAGGGGGCGGTGGGCAGTGCCTCAGGGGGTTGCCTTCAAGTCCTTTCGGACCAGAGCTTGCCACCCGTGGCCCAGTTCTCCCGCTTGATGTCGGTGATCAGAATGTCCACGGACTCGGGCGAGCCGCCCAGTATTTCGACGGAGACGCGGGTAATTTCCTCCACCAGTTTCTTTTTTTGTTCGACCGTGCGGCCTTCCATCATTTCGACGTGGTACGTGGGCATGTCAGCTTCCTTGCAGTAGGGGGTGAACAAACAAACAGGATTCACGCAAATCAGGATGCGACAGCCGTCTCGCCTTGGGGTGAGCCGCTTGCCTGAGGCCTGTTTTGCGAAAGTCACAACAAAAATAAAAACAAAGGCGAAATCATATCGACGCGGGCTGCTGCGGTGGTGGCTGCCCCCCGGATGACCCGCAGGCCGGGCAGATGCAGGTCTTGCCCCGCTGCTCGGGTGGCAGGGCGGCCAGTGCCGCGGGGGCGATGGTGTGGGGTGCCATGCACCAGCAGCTCTCGGCGGGCTGCCCTGCGGCGATCGCGCAAAGGTTCGCCTGCCCACACAGGGGGCAGACGGATGCTGCGGCCGCGTCGGCCGCGTTGAGCGAGCAGGAGGTCATGGGAGATGGGGCGCGTTGAGGGGGCGTCATGCCCGCGAATGCCAGCATGTCGTGAGCCAGTGTACGGCGCAAGCGCAGGCGCCGATGCGGAGCCGGCCTGCCTGGGCTGCCTCTGACCGGGGCCGGTTCCCTCAGGCCTGCGACATTTCAGTCGATCGGCTTGGGTTCCGTGCGGTGCGGTCGAGAGGCGGTGAGGGAAGTTCCAAGCAAAAATAGCAGCTAGCGCTTGACTATCATGCGCTAGCTGCTATCAAAAAAAGAGTAATCACTCTTTGTAACGCGCGCCCCATGCCCTCGCGCGCTCCACAGCCTCCGCTCAGGCCGCCTGTGCCGCTTTCAGCTTCAGGCGCCAGGCGTGCAGCAGTGGCTCCGTGTAGCCGCTGGGTTGCTCTTCGCCCTTGAGCACCAGGTCCAGCGCTGCGCGGTAGGCGTAGCTGGTGTCAAAGTGGCCCGCCATGGGCTGGTACAGCGGGTCGCCAGCATTCTGGCCGTCCACCACCGCAGCCATGCGCTCGAAGGTTTCCTTGACCTGGGCAGGTGTCACCACGCCGTGCAACAGCCAATTGGCCATGTGCTGGCTGCTGATGCGCAGCGTGGCGCGGTCTTCCATCAGGCCCACGTTGTGGATGTCGGGCACCTTGGAGCAACCCACGCCCTGGTCCACCCAGCGCACCACGTAGCCCAGGATGCCCTGGGCGTTGTTGTCCAGCTCCTGCTGCTTCTCGGCGTCGCTCCAGTTCGGGGCGGCGGCCACGGGCACGGTCAGCAGGCCGGTCAGCAGGTTGTCGCGCTCGGCGTTGGCGTCGGTCTTTTCCAGCTCGATCTGGATGTCGCTCACCTTCACTTGGTGGTAGTGCAGCGCGTGCAGGGTGGCGCCTGTCGGGCTCGGCACCCAGGCAGTGTTGGCACCGGCCTTGGGGTGGGCAATCTTCTGCTTGAGCATCTCGGCCATCAGGTCGGGCATGGCCCACATGCCCTTGCCGATCTGCGCCTTGCCGCGCAGTCCGCAGGAGAGGCCCACGAGCACGTTGTTCTTCTCGTACGACTGGATCCAGGCGCTGGTCTTCATGTCGCCCTTGCGCACCATGGGGCCGGCGTGCATGGCGGTGTGCATCTCGTCGCCGGTGCGGTCCAGGAAGCCGGTGTTGATGAAGGCCACGCGGGCCGATGCAGCGGCGATGCAGGCCTTCAGGTTGACGGACGTGCGGCGCTCCTCGTCCATGATGCCCAGCTTGACCGTGTTGGCAGGCAGGCCCAGCAGTTGCTCCACGCGGCCGAACAGGTCGCTCGCAAAGCCCACTTCGGCGGGGCCGTGCATCTTGGGCTTGACGATGTAGACGCTGCCCTTGCGGGAGTTGCGGATGCCGTCTTTGCCATGGCCTTGCAGGTCATGCAGTGCAATCGCCGTGGTGACCACCGCGTCCATGATGCCTTCGGGGATCTCGCGCACCTGGCCCTGCGCGTCGGTCCACAGGATGGCCGGGTTGGTCATCAGGTGGCCCACGTTGCGCAGGAACATGAGCGAGCGGCCATGCAGGCGCACTTCGCCACCAGCCGGGCCGGTATAGACGCGGTCGGGGTTCAGTCCGCGCGTGATGATCTTGCCGCCCTTGGCGACCTGCTCGGTCAGCGTGGCCTGGATGATGCCCAGCCAGTTGCTGTAGCCCAGCACCTTGTCCTCGGCGTCCACGGCGGCCACGGAGTCTTCCAGGTCCAGGATGGTGGACAGCGCCGCTTCCAGCACCAGATCGCTCACGCCCGCGGCATCGGTCTGGCCGATGGGCGTTGCGCGGTCGATCTGGATATCGAGGTGCAGGCCGTTGTGCTGCAGCAGCACCGACCTGGGCGCAGCGGCATCGCCCTGGTAGCCCTTGAACTGCGATGGGTCCTTGAGGCCCGTGGTGCTGCCGTTGGCAAGAGACACCACCAGCTGGCCGCCTTCGACGCGGTAGCCGGTCGAATCCTTGTGCGAGCCCGTGCTCAGCGGCGCCGTGTCGTCCAGCACTTGGCGCGCAAACGCGATCACCTTGGCGCCGCGCACCGGGTTGTAGCCCTTGCCCTTTTCGGCACCATCGGCCTCGGGGATGGCGTCGGTGCCGTACAGCGCGTCGTAAAGGCTGCCCCAGCGGGCGTTGGCGGCGTTCAGCGCGTAGCGGGCGTTCAGGATGGGCACCACCAGTTGCGGGCCGGCCTGGGTGGCCAGCTCGTCGTCCACGTTGGCCGTGGTGGCCTTGACGTCGGCGGGCTGGGGCACCAGGTAGCCGATCTTTTCCAGGAAACCGCGGTAAGCCACCATGTCCTTGATGGGGCCGGGGTTGGCCTTGTGCCAGGTGTCGAGCTCGGTCTGCAGGCGGTCGCGCTCGGCCAGCAGGGCGATGTTGCGCGGGGCCAGATCGGCCACGATGGCGTCAAAACCCTTCCAGAACGACGCGGCATCGACACCCGTGCCGGGCAGCACCTTGTCGTCGACAAAGCGGTACAGGGAAGTGGCCACTTGCAGGCCGTGGATTGCGGTGCGGTCGGTCATGGGGGTGCCTTGGGTCTTGAAGGTGAATGGGGAAAAAGCAGCAGGGCCCACACGGGTGGACCCCATGAGTCAGACTGTATTGCAAATGTTTGCCCACATAAATACGCTGAAAAGCTCGAAACCAATGACTTTTAAGCAAAACTGGTGACAGTCCGTAATTGCACGGAATGGCGCAGCGACTGGTAAAGCACTACGCTGCGCCAAGTGCCGGGGCGAAGGACGGAGAGCCCGGCGCAAAAAAATAACCCCAACGGGAGACAAAACCATGCAGGCACCCCTGGCCGCTGGCGCGCTGAACGCTGCCTACAAGAACAAGATCGTCAGCGCCGCCGACGCAGTGCAACTCATCCATGACGGCGACACCGTGGCCACCGGCGGCTTTGTGGGCATCGGGTTTGCCGAGAGCATCGCCGTGGCGCTGGCCCAGCGCTGGGAGGCCACACAAACCCCGCGCGACCTCACGCTGGTCTACGCGGCAGGCCAGGGCGATGGCAAGCAGCGCGGGCTCAACCACCTGGGCCACGCCGGCCTGCTCAAGCGCGTGATCGGCGGGCACTGGGGCCTGGTGCCGCGCATCCAGAAACTGGCGGTGGACAACCAGATCGAGGCCTGGAACCTGCCGCAGGGCGTGATCACGCATTTGTTCCGCGATATCGCTGCCGGCAAGCCCGGCACGCTCACGCGCGTGGGCCTGGACACCTTCGTGGACCCGCGCCACGGCGGCGGCAAGCTCAACGCGCGCACCACCGAAGACCTGGTGCGTATCCTCCCCATCGACGGGCAGGACTACCTGTTCTACAAGGCCTTCCCCATCCACGTGGGCATCATCCGCGCGACCACGGCCGACGCGGACGGCAACCTCACCATGGAGCGCGAGGCGCTCACGCTCGAAGCGCTGGCCATCGCCATGGCCGCGCGCAACTCGGGTGGCGTGGTCATCGCGCAGGTCGAGCGCATCGCCGAGCGCGGCACGCTCAACCCCCGGCAGGTGAAGGTGCCCGGTGTGCTGGTGGACGCTGTGGTGCTGGCCACCGAGCCCGCGCACCACCACCAGACCTTTGCCGAGCCCTACAGCGCCGCGTTCGCGGGCGAGCTGCGTGTGCCCGTGGACACGCTCGAGGCCATGCCGCTCACCGAGCGCAAGATCATCGCCCGCCGCGCGGCGCTGGAGCTGCGCCCGCACCAGGTCGTCAACCTGGGCATCGGCATGCCCGAGGGCGTGGCCAACGTGGCGGCCGAGGAGCGCATCATCGACCTCGTCACGCTCACGGCCGAGCCCGGCGTGATCGGCGGCATCCCCGCAGGGGGCCTCAACTTCGGCGCCGCCGTGAACCCGCAGGCCATCATCGACCAGCCCAACCAGTTCGACTTCTACGACGGTGGTGGCCTGGACATCGCCATCCTGGGCCTGGCGCAGGCCGACCAGCACGGCAACCTCAACGTGAGCAAGTTCGGGCCGCGCCTGGCGGGTGCGGGCGGCTTCATCAACATCAGCCAGAACGCTAAGACAGTGGTGTTCGTCGGCACCTTCACGGCGGGGGCGCTGCAGGTCGAGGCGGTCGACGGCCACCTGCACATCCTGCACGAGGGCGGCGCGCGCAAGCTGGTGCGCGAGGTCGAGCACCGCACTTTCAGCGGTGCCGAGGCTCTGCGGCGCGGCCAGCGCGTGCTGTACGTCACCGAGCGCTGCGTGTTCCGCCTGGTGCCCTCGGGCGAGGTGGATGGCGGCGGTGCGCTGGAACTCATCGAGTTGGCGCCCGGCATCGACCTGCACCGCGACGTGCTGGCCCACATGGCATTCACGCCGCGCATCAGCCCCGGCCTGCAGACCATGGACATGCGCCTGTTCGAGCCCGGCCCGCTGGGTCTGCGCGAGCAGCTGCTCAACCGCCCGCTGGTGCAGCGCTTCGAGTTGGACGCTGCGCGCCAACTGCTGCACATCGACTTCTCGGGCCTGCAGATCAATACGGCCACCACCATCGACGCCATCGACCAGGAGGTGCGCCGCCTGCTCGCCCCGCTCGCGTTGAAGGGCGAGCGCGTGGGGGTGATCGTGAACTACGACCATTTCACCATCGTGCCCGACCTGGCCGATGCCTACGCGGCCATGGTGCAGGGCCTCACGCGCGACCACTATGCGGAGGTCAAGCGCTATGGCACGGTGGGATTCTTGAAGTCGCGCTTGCTTTGATTGCTATATAAATAATAGCTAATTGCGCATGTCCATAAAGCGCTGGAGCCTGTTTTTTCTCTAAAAACCAGTGTGCATAGCGTGCCGTGCGGCGCGGCTGCCCGGCCACCCACCGATGTCTCCATAATCACCGCCCATGGACAAACTCAAGGCCTTCGAATCCTTTGTGTCGGTGGCCACGCGCGGCAGCCTCACGGCAGCCGCCAAGGCCGAGGGCGTGGCACCCGCCATCATGGGCCGTCGGCTGGATGCGCTCGAAGAGCACCTGGGCGTGAAGCTCTTGGTGCGCACCACCCGCCGCATCAGCCTCACGCACGAGGGCAGCGCGTTTCTGGAAGACTGCCAGCGCCTGCTGTCCGACGTGGCGAATGCCGAGGCCAGCGTGTCCGAAGGCGGCGTCAAGGCAACGGGCCATTTGCGCATCACCGCCCCGGCTGGTTTTGGCCGCCGCCATGTGGCGCCGCTGGTGCCGCGTTTTCGCTCGGCGCACCCGGACGTGACCATCTCGCTCAACCTCAGCGACCGCGTGGTCGATCTGGCTGGCGAAGGTTTTGACTGCGCGGTGCGTGTGGGCGACCTGCCCGACTCGTCGCTCGTGAGCGTGCGCATCGCCGACAACCGCCGCCTGTGCGTGGCCACGCCCGAATACCTGGCCCGGCGCGGCACCCCGCGTGCGCCGGGAGAACTCGTGCAGCACGACTGCCTCACGCTGTCGAGCGACGCATCGCAGACGCGCGGCTGGGCGTTCCGGGTGCCCCTTGCGGATGGCGCCACGGAGGTCATGCATCTGAAGCCCGGCGGGCCGCTCGACTGTTCTGACGGCCAGGTGCTGCACGACTGGTGCCTGGGCGGCTGGGGCATTGCCTGGCGCAGCACCTGGGAGGTCGAGGCCGAGATCGCCGCCGGCCGCCTGGTCGCGGTGCTGGAGGACTTTGCCGCGCCGCCCAACGGCATCTACGTGGTGTTCCCCCAGCGCAAACACCTGCCGTTGCGCGTGCGGCTGTGGATCGACTTCCTGAAGCACCAGTACGCACAGCCCGCGTTCTGGAAAGGTCCCCAGGGCGGCTGACCACCGCCCCGTGGCAGACTGCACATTCCATGTCCGAGCCCACGCTTCTCGTCGCTGACGACCACCCGCTGTTCCGCGCGGCCGTGCTGCACGTGCTGCGCGATCGGCTGCCCCAGTACCGCACGCTGGAGGCGGCCAGCGCCGCCACGCTGGGCACGGCGCTGCAGGAGCACCCGGAGATCGAGCTCGTGCTGCTGGACCTGAGCATGCCCGGCACACGCGGCTTCTCGGCCCTGCTGCATGTGCGCGGCGAATACCCCGAGCTGCCGGTGGTGATCATTTCGTCCAACGACCACCCGCGTGTCATCCGGCGCGCGCAGCAGTTTGGTGCGGCGGGTTTCATCCCTAAGTCCGCGCCCGCCGAGGCCATGGGCGACGCCATCCAGGCCGTGCTCGACGGCGGCAGCGGGTTTCCGCCCATGGCGGCCGAGCGCTCCGAGGCCGACGCCGAGCTGGCCGCGCGGCTGGCGCAGCTCACGCCCCAGCAGTTCCGCGTGCTGCTGTGCCTGGCCGACGGGCTGCTCAACAAGCAGATCGCCGCCGCACTGGGCCTGGCCGAGAACACCGTCAAGGTGCATGTCACCGCCATCCTCAAGAAGCTCGCGTGCTACAGCCGCACACAGGCTGCGGTGCTGGTCAAAAGCCTGGAGACGGAGGAGGGTGTTTCGGATTGATGGACGGTAGTTTGTGGCAGTTTTTTTGAGTAAAAATGGCCGCTAGCGCTTATGTGTAAAACGCTTGTTGCTATCAAAAATGGAGCGATTGGATTGCTGCCCCACAACGGGGCCCGGCGCGATGCGCGAGACGCCGCGCCAGCGGCTCAGGGGGATGACCCTTGCCTCAGTCGCAACAACGTCTGGCTCATCAGCGCCCGCAGCGCTGGCGCCCGCACCGGCTTGGCCAGAAAGCCCCAGCCGCGTTCGGCGGCCTGGCGGCGCAAGGTGGCGTCGCGCTCGGCGGTGACCAGGATCACGGCGGGCGTCTGCCCCCAGCGCTGGCACAGCGCGGCATAGACATCGGGGCCGTGGTGGCCGGGGCCCAGGTGCACATCCAGCAGCACCAGTTGCGGGGCCTGGCCGGGTTGGGCCTGGGCCAGCGCTTCGGGCGCACCAGCGGCCAGCGGCACCTGGCAGCCCCAGCGTTCCAGCAGTGCCCGGGTGGCGGCGCAGGTGGGGCCGTCGTCCTCGATCACCCAGGCGCTGCTGCCGTGCAGTGGGGCGTCGTCACCCTGTTCGGGCAACGTGGTGGCGGGGCCGATGGGTTGCACGGCGGCCGGGTCGCCCAGCGGCACGCGCACCGAAAACACGCTGCCCCGCCCCAGCTGCGAGCGCAGGCCGATCGGGTGGCCCAGCAGGCGGCCCAGGCGCTCGACAATGGCCAGGCCCAGGCCTGCGCCCCGGTCGCCGCCCTGGCCCTCGTCGAGGCGGCGGAACTCCTCGAAGATCTCGCGCTGCAGTGCCTCGGGGATGCCCGGGCCCTGGTCATGCACCTCGATGCGGACATGGTGGTCACCCTCGCGGCGGCAGCCCACCACGATGCGCCCGTGCCGGCTGTAGCGGATGGCGTTGGAGACAAAGTTCTGCAGGATGCGGCGCAGCAGGTTTTCGTCGGTGCGGACCACGGCGGTGGTGGGCACGCAGCGCAGTGCAAGGCCCTGGCTCTCGGCCAGCACGCCAAAGTTGTGGCCCAGCACCTGCAGCAACGGGCCCAGCGCCACATCGCGCACGCGCACGTCAAGCTGCCCCGACTCCATGCGCGCGATGTCCAGCAGGCTGTTGAGGATCGCGTCCTGCGAGGCCAGCGCGCCGTCGATGCTGTCCACCGCATGCCGCTCGGCATCGCCCTGCAGGTGGCCGCGCAGCAGCGAGGTGAACATGCGCGCTGCGTTCAGCGGCTGCAGCAGGTCGTGCACGGCGGCCGCCACAAAGCGGGTCTTGTAGCGGTTGGCCTGCTCGGCTTCGCGCCGGGCGGCATCCAGGTCGCGCGTGCGGTCGGCCACACGCTGCTCCAGCGCGTCGGCCAGGCTGCGCAGTTCGCGCGCGGCGTTCTTGTAGCTGGTGATGTCGGCGTAGCTGGTCACAAAGCCGCCTTCGGGCAGTGGGTTGCCCCGGATCTCCAGCACCGTGCCGTCGTCCTTGGCGCTTTCGTGCAGGTGCGGTGTGCCGCTGCGCAGATGGGCCAGCCGGCGTGCAATGGCCTCGTCCACCGGGCCAGGCCCCAGCAGGCCCCGGCGCGCGTTGTGGCGCAGCAGGTTGGCAATCGGCTGGCCCACGCGCATCAGATCGCCGGGAAAGCGAAACAGCTGCACGTAGCGCGAGTTCCAGGCCACGAGGTTCAGGTCGGCGTCGATGATGACCACGCCCTGCGGCAGGTGTTCCAGGCTGCGCGACAGCCCCGTATCGGTTTGCTGTGCGGCCTGCTGCGCCGCCTGCACGATGCCGTCCTGTGCGGTGCGCAGTTCCTGGGCATGCTGGTGCAGCACGGTTTCCAGCTCCTGGCGGCTGCGCTGGCGCAGGCTGGACAGGCGCTGGCGCTGGCGCACGAACAGCACCAGCAGGCCGAGCGCCAGCCAGCCGCCCGCGCCCGCCGCGGCGGCCCAGCGGCTGTCCGCGAAGCTGTTGTGTGTCTCGTGCAGCAGGTGCAGCTGCCATGGGGTGCCGGGCAGTTGCTGGGTCTGCCACAGCACGCGGCCGGCCAGGGCGGGGGCCTGTACGCTGACCAGCCGGCCGCCGTGGTCCATGGTTTCCACCACGCGGTATTCCAGCGGGCGCAGCGGCTGCTCGGCGTATTGCCGGGTGGCGTTCAGCTCGCGGCGATCCTCGTCGTCCAGTGGCTCCAGCAGGCGGTAGCGCCACACGTCCTGGCTGGCCAGGAAGACCACCCCATGTGCGTCCGAGGCGAGCACGATGTCCGTCGTCTGCAGCCATTCACGCTCCAGTTCCTGCAGGGCGATCTTGATGACCACCAGGCCCAGCGTGTGGCCGCTGTTGTCGCGGATGGCCTGCGACAGGAAGTAGCCGGGCTCGCCCGTGGTCACGCCGATGCCGTAGAAGCTGCCGCGCCCCTGCGCCAGCGCCTGCTGCACATAGGGGCGAAAGCTGTAGTCCACGCCCACATTGCTCGTGGCCGTGCGCCAGTTGCTGGCCGCGAGGGCCAGGCCGTCGCGGTTGAGCAGCGTGAGCGTGGACGACTGGCTGGCCCCGTTGGCCTGCTCCAGCTTGTGGTTGAGCTGCTCCACGTCGGTGGTGCTGAGGGGGCGGCCCAGGGCATCGCGCAGCTGCGCGTCCAGGGCCAGTACCTCGGGCAGGGTGCGGTAGCGGTCGATGCGCTGGGCCAGCGCCTGGCCATACAGGGCCAGCTGGCTCTGTACGCTGCTGTTTTCGTCGTGCAATGAACGCTGCCAGGCCCACTGGCCGGCAGCGAGCATGCTGCCCACCATGCCCCCCAGGAGGATCAGCAGGGTCCAGAATTTTCGGAGGCGGGGCGTCGTCATGGGGAAAAGGGGTTCCTGGCGCAATCCAGAGGCTGAGATGTTGCGGGGAGCGAGTGTGCCGCATCTTGCCAAGTGCTAGGGGTTTTCCCTATATTGGGGCAAGCGGTGCCCTATGGCGGTGCCAGCGACTAATACCAATAGGTTATCGGCTCAAACAGCGTGCAGCGGTACAAACGGCCACCTCGACGCACCCCGGTGGTGCAGTCTTTCGTGATTTCAGGAGACATCCATGCACGCCATTTCCGCCCCCACAGCCCACCCCGTGCGGCTGCCCTTTTACCGGCAACTGTATTTCCAGGTGGTGGTCGCCATCGTTCTGGGGGTGTTGCTGGGCCATTTCGAGCCCGCCTATGGCGAGGCGCTCAAGCCGCTGGGTGATGCGTTCATCAAGCTGGTCAAGATGATCATCGCCCCGGTGATCTTCCTGACTATCGTGACCGGCATCGCGGGCATGTCGCAGCTCTCCACCGTGGGCCGCGTGTTTGGCAAGGCCATGGCGTATTTCCTGTTCTTCTCCACGCTGGCCCTGGTGGTCGGTCTGGTGGTGGCCAACGTGGTGCAGCCCGGCGCGGGCATGAACATCAACCCGGCCGACCTGGACCAGACGGCCGTGAAGACTTACGTGGCCAAGTCGCACGAGATGTCGCTCACCGGCTTTGCGATGGACATCATCCCCAAGACGCTGGTCAGCCCGTTCGTGGGCGACAACATCCTGCAGGTGCTGCTGGTGGCGGTGCTGTTCGGCATCGGCCTGGCCATGGTGGGTGAGGCAGGCCGCCCGGTGCAGAACTTCCTGGAAGCCCTGACGACCCCTGTGTTCAAGGTGGTGGGCATCGTGATGAAGGCCGCGCCCATCGGTGCGTTCGGTGCCATGGCGTTCACCATTGGCAAGTTCGGCCTGGGCTCGCTCGTCAACCTGGCGTGGCTGGTGGGCTCGTTCTACATCACCTCGCTGTTGTTCGTGGTGGTCATCCTGGGCTTTGTGGCCCGGCTGTGCGGTTTCTCGGTGTTCAAGCTGTGCCGCTACCTGAAGGCCGAGCTGATGCTGGTGCTGGGCACCTCGTCGTCCGAGTCGGCTTTGCCTTCGCTGATGGAGAAGATGGAAAAAGCCGGTTGCAGCAAGTCGGTGGTGGGCCTTGTGGTGCCTACGGGCTACTCGTTCAACCTGGACGGCACCAACATCTACATGACGCTGGCCGCGCTGTTCATCGCCCAGGCCACCAACACCGAACTGACGCTGGGCCACCAGGTGGCACTGCTCCTGGTGGCGATGCTCAGCTCCAAGGGCGCGGCCGGCGTGACCGGCGCGGGCTTCATCACCCTGGCCGCCACGCTGGCGGTGGTGCCCGAAGTGCCCGTGGCCGGCATGGCGCTGATCCTGGGGGTGGACCGCTTCATGAGCGAATGCCGCTCGCTGACCAACTTCATTGGCAATGCGGTGGCCACCGTGGTCGTCTCGCGCTGGGAAAACGCGCTGGACCATGAACGCCTGGACGCCGCACTGAACGGCCATCCCCTGCCAGCCCCAGCCTCGGTGGCGGAGCCGGTGGTGGCCGCAGATGTGCCGGTAGGTGCGATGGCCCGCACGGTGGCCTGATCGCGCGGTCTTCAGTGCTTCATCCAGGCGGTGCAGGCTCTCGGGCTTGCACCGCTTTTTCGTTTCGACTGCCCCGAAGCTGCGGCTTCGCATGAACACAGGCAGGCCGCGTGCGACAGCGAGGCGACTTTCTCCCGCACGCCTCAAGCACAATGGCAGCCGCCCCGGTTTTTGAAAGGTCGCTCGCACTCAAGGCACGGGGGTATTGCAAAGGAACCCTATGACCCTCGAAGCCGTACTCGCCGCCCTGCACCTGGTGGCCATCCTGACCTTTGTGGTCTTTCTTTCGAGCCAGGCTGCGCTGTGCCGCATGGAATGGATGAATGCTGCCGTGGTCGAGCGACTGGCCCGGCTGGACGTGATCTACGGCGTGGCCGCCGTGCTGATGATTGCCAGTGGCCTGGCGCGCCTGGCCTGGGGCATCAAGGGCATGTCCTGGTATGTGTCCCAGCCCATGTTTCACATCAAGATCACCATCGTGGTGGCCATGGCCATCCTGTCGATCTGGCCGTCGATCATGTTTCGGCGCTGGCGCGGCAACCTGCGGGCCACGGGCGCCCTGCCCAACGCGCTGGAGGTGAAGAAGGTGCGCCGCCTGGTGATGATCCAGTCGCATGTGCTGCCCGTGGTGGCGGTGATCGCGGTGTTCTGGGCGCGGGGCTGGTAGTTCGTACACTCTGCCACGCACAAAAAAGCCGCTGACCCGAAACGGGCAGCGGCTTTTTTTGTGGGCGGGGTGCCGGGCTTACTTGCTCTTCAAACACTCGCTCATGAAGGCCTTGCGTTCGTCGCCCTTGAGCGTCTTGGCTTTTTCGTCGGCGTTGCAGGTCTTCATCTTGGTCTGCTGCTTCTCTTGCTTGTTGGCAGACAGGCATTCCTTCATGAACGCCTTGCGCTCGTCGCCCTTGAGCGTCTTGGCCTTTTCGTCGGCGTTGCAGGTGGCCATCTTGGATTGTTGCTTGGTCGGCGCCTTGGCGTCTTCGGCGGCGTGCGCGCCTGCGCCCAGGGTCAGGGCCAAGCCGAGTGCAGTCAGGGAAATCAGCTGTTTCATGGAAGCTCCTGGAGTGAATGCGTTATTGGTGGGTCCCGGCGGAATTGCACCATAGAACGCAGCGCGGGACAACGCGGAAAAGCCGTGCGGCGATGCGTTTGTGGTGTGATTGCGTGGCGCATTCCTTGGCGCACTTGTCTCCGCATTCACCTGGGCGTTTGCGCCGAGGCTGCGGCGGCCTTGTGAAATGTGCTCAGCGTGCGCTGCAGGATGTGCGGGTTGTGCGCCAGTCCCGCCAGCGAAACCACCACATCGCCGCCTTGTTGCCAGCGTTGCAGGGCCAGGGAGATGACACGCAACGCAGAGACTTTGTCCGAGGTATGCAGCCTGACCACGATGCGATCGTCGCTATCAAGGCGCACACGCTCCATGGCCTCCCAGGGCACGGGTTGCGGGTCCTCGTCCCGCAAGTCGGTGATGCCCGTTTCGTCGATGACCACCGCAGGCTCCCTGTTTTTGTGCGCCTCCAGGGCGCCCCGGCCCAGCGTCCACGCAAGACAGAACGTGCAGAAAGCGGCAAACGAAAACAAGACGGTGAACAGCCGGTCGTCAAACACCAACGCCATGAAGATGGCATAGGCCGTAAGGATGGCCATCAACACCGCAAAAGGCACCTGAAAAAACAGGGTCCAGCGGCGTCGATACAGCAGGATGGGATGGGGCTGCATGCGCAATGTCCTGTTGGATGGGGGCTGGCGCTTATTGTGCCTTTGGCTGGCAGGTTGGCGGCCCCCGTAAAATCCGCCGATGCTCACTGCAAAAAATGAATTGCTCGCGGCCCTGGCCGGCGAGCTGGAAAAACTGTCGCCCGGCTCTGCGGGGCGTGCTGCGTTCGAATCCCCCAAAGTGGCCGCGCATGGCGACTTTGCCTGCACCGCCGCCATGCAGCTGGCCAAGCCGCTCAAGCTCAACCCGCGCGCGCTGGGCGAGCAGCTCAAGGCGGCGCTGGAGGCCACGCCGGCCTTCACCCGCTGGGTCGATGCCATCGAGATCGCGGGCCCGGGCTTTCTGAACATCCGCCTCAAGCCCGCCGCCAAGCAGGAAGTGGTGCGCGAGGTGCTGTCCGCTGGCGAGCGCTTTGGCTACCAAAAGGACAACGGCCAGCGCGTGCTGGTCGAGTTCGTCTCGGCCAATCCCACCGGACCCCTGCACGTGGGCCACGGCCGCCAGGCGGCCCTGGGCGACGCGATCTGCAACCTGTTCAGCACCCAGGGCTGGAACGTGCACCGTGAGTTCTATTACAACGACGCGGGCGTGCAGATCCAGACGCTGACCACCAGCACCCAGCTGCGCGCCAAGGGCTTCAAGCCCGGTGACGAATGCTGGCCCACCGACCCGGAGAACCCGGCGTCCAAGGCGTTCTACAACGGCGAGTACATCCAGGAGATCGCCAACGACTTCCTTGCCAAGAAGACCGTCAAGGCCGACGACCGCGAGTTCACCGCCAGCGGCGACGTGGAGGACCTCGAGTCCATTCGCCAGTTCGCCGTGGCCTACCTGCGCAACGAGCAGGACAAGGACCTGCAGGCCTTCAACCTGAAGTTCGACGAGTACTACCTGGAGTCGAGCCTGTACACCAGCGGCCGCGTGGACGCCACGGTGAACAAGCTCGTCGCCAACGGCAAGACCTACGAGCAGGACGGCGCGCTGTGGCTCAAAAGCACGGACTACGGCGACGACAAGGACCGGGTCATGCGCAAGAAGGACGGCACGTACACCTACTTCGTGCCCGACGTGGCCTATCACATCGCCAAGTGGGAGCGCGGCTTCACCAAGGTCGTCAACATCCAGGGCACCGACCACCACGGCACCATCGCCCGCGTGCGCGCCGGGCTGCAGGCGGCCGACGTGGGCATTCCGCAGGGCTACCCCGACTACGTGCTGCACACCATGGTGCGCGTGGTCAAGGGCGGCGAAGAGGTCAAGATCAGCAAGCGCGCGGGCAGCTACGTCACGCTGCGCGATCTGATCGAATGGACCAGCAAGGACGCGGTCCGCTTCTTCCTCTTGAGCCGCAAGCCCGACACCGAGTACACCTTCGACGTGGACCTGGCCGTCGCGCAGAACAACGACAACCCGGTGTACTACGTGCAGTACGCCCACGCGCGTATCTGCTCGGTGCTGTTGCGCGAACGGGGCTTCACTGAGGAAATCGTCACTGCCCAGGCAAGCTTGCTGGCCATCTCCGAGGAGCAGGTGCGTGTGGAGCTGTTGGGTAAGGTGACTTCCGAACTGTATGCGGCGGACTTGTCTTGCCTTGACAGCGCACCCGCCCAGGCGCTGATGCTGCAACTGGCCAAGTACCCCGAGATGCTCACGGCCGCCGCCGACGGGGAGGCGCCGCACGACGTCACCTTCTACCTGCGCGACCTGGCCGCCAGCTACCACAGCTACTACGATGCCGAGCGCATCCTGGTCGACGACGAAGCCGTGAAGAAGGCCCGCCTGGCGCTGGTCGCGGCCACCGCACAGGTATTGCACAATGGCCTGGCCGTGCTGGGCGTGTCGGCTCCAGCCAGAATGTAAGCAGTCACTATGAAGAAACAACAGACGGGCGGGACCATCATCGGCTTCATCGTGGGGGTCATCGTGGGCCTGGGCGCCGCATTGGCGGTGGCCGTGTATGTGGCCAAGGTACCGGTGCCCTTCCTCAACAAGGGCAATGGCCGGGGCGTGGATATGGACGCTGCCGAATCCCAGAAGAACAAGAACTGGGACCCGAACTCGCCGCTGTATGGCAAGAACCCGGCGCGCGCGCCCGCACCGCCTGCGGCCACAGTCGCATCGGCCCCTGCCACGGCAGCGCCGCCACCAGATGTCCGTGCCGCGGCGTCCGCACCAAAACCTGCTGCCAGCAAGCCCGAGGCCAAGGCCGAAACCAAGCCGGGCGCGGACCCACTGGGTGATCTGGCGGTGGCCAAGGCGGCCGCCAAGGGCAATCTGGACCCGTTTGACTACTTTGTGCAGGCCGGGGCATTCCGCACCCAAGTCGACGCCGACGCCCAGCGCGCCAAGCTGGCCATGCTGGGCTGGGAGGCCCGCGTGAGCGAGCGCGAACAGAATGGCCGGGCCGTTTTTCGCGTACGTGTGGGCCCGTTCACCAAGCGCGACGATGCCGAGCAGCTCAAGGAGAAGCTCGATGGCGCCGGGGTGGAGTCGGCGCTGGTGCGCGTGCAGCGCTAGCTGCTCTGAACTTTTTGCGGGGGCATGGCTCACATCCCCCAGACCTGTAACAGGAGAGTCTTTGTCATGAAACGCCGTGAGTTTTCTTTGTCCGCCGCTTCGGCGGTTGCTGCTTCCGCCCTGACGCTGCCAGTGGCCACCCCCGCGCTGGCGCAGGCCCGCCAGTTCAAGGAGGGCAAGGACTTCCGGCGGCTGGACAAGCCCGTGGCGCCCGATGCGCCTGCGGGCAAGGTCGATGTGATCGAGTTCTTCTGGTACAGCTGTCCCCATTGCAACGCCTTTGAGCCCACGCTCGACGCCTGGGTGAAGGCCGCTCCCAAGGACCTCTCCATCCGCCGCATGCCCGTGGCTTTCAACGCGAGCTTCGTGCCGCAGCAAAAGCTCTACTACGCCCTGGAAGGCATGGGCAAGCTCGAAGCCCTTCATGCCAAGGTGTTCCGTGCCATCCATGTGGAAAAGCAGAAGCTGGCCAAGGACGATGAAATTTTTGCCTGGGTGGCCCAGCAGGGTGTGGATGCCGCCAAGTTCAAGGAAATCTACGGCTCGTTCACTGTGTCCAACCAGGTTCGCCGTGCATCGCAACTGCAGGATGCCTACGGCGTAGAGGGCGTGCCGTCGATGGGCGTGGCTGGCAAGTTCTACACCGATGGCACCATGGCCGGCAACATGCAAAACGTGCTGCAGGTGGTGGAACATCTGGCGGCGGTGGCCCGCAAAGGCTGACGGTTTTCTGCCGACCGCCCCGTCCTCTTGGTTAAAGCCCGCACCTGCGGGCTTTTTTCATGGAGGAGTGCGACAGGGTGGCTACAATGATTGCAAGATTCGTGCCCTATGAACCATCGCCTCCTTCCGATCCTCCTGCTCGCGGCTCTGGCCTGCACCCTGGGTGTGGCCCACGCCGAAAAGGCCGACCGCGCCAAGCCCATGAACATCGAGGCGGACGCTTTGCGCCATGATGAACTCAAGCAGACCAGCGTTTTCTCTGGCCGCGTGGTCATGACCAAGGGCTCCATCGTGCTGCGCGGTGCGCGGCTGGATGTGCGCCAAGACGCCGACGGCTACCAGTACGGCGTGGTCACTGCCGAACCCGGCAAGCGCGCCTTCTTCCGGCAAAAACGCGACACCCTGGCTGGCGCACCCGACGAGTTCATCGAAGGCGAGAGCGAGGTCATCGAGTACGACGGCAAGGCCGACAACGTGCGCTTCATCACCCGTGCCGAGCTGCGCCGCTACCGAGGCGCTGTGCTCAGCGACGAAATCACGGGTGCCGTGATCGTCTACAACAATCTGACCGACGTTTTCTCGGTGGACGGCAAGCGCACCACCACCAACGCCGCAGGCGATGCCCCCGCACCCGGCAGCCGAGTGCGCGCCGTGCTGGCACCCAAAGACCCGCCGCCTGCAGTGGCGGCTCCCGAGGCGGCCCCCCCTGCCTCGGCACCGGCACTGCGCCCCAGCAACAGCCTTGGCGGCGGCGCCAAGTGAGTGGGCCTGTCGTGAGTACCGGACCTGACGCCCAGGCGGGCAGCCGCTTGGGGCCTGATTCCCAGATGGGCAGCCGCCTGGAGGTGCAGCACCTGGCCAAGTCCTACGGCAGCCGCAAGGTGGTCAAGGATGTGTCGCTGGTGGTGCAAAAGGGCGAGGTCGTGGGGCTGCTGGGCCCCAACGGCGCTGGCAAGACCACCTCGTTCTACATGATCGTAGGGCTGGTGCGCAGCGACGAGGGCGATATCCGCATCGACGGCCATTCGGTGGCCCACATGCCCATCCACCGGCGTTCGCGCCTGGGCCTGTCGTACCTGCCTCAGGAAGCCTCGATCTTTCGCAAACTCACGGTCGAAGAGAACGTGCGCGCCGTGCTGGAATTGCAGCGTGGCGAGGATGGCCAGCCACTCGCGCGCGAAGCCATCGAAGAGCGCCTGACGGCCCTGCTACAAGAATTGCGCGTGGACCACCTGCGTGCCTCGCCCGCCATGGCGCTGTCGGGCGGTGAGCGCCGCCGCGTCGAGATCGCCCGGGCCCTGGCCACGCAACCGCGCTTCATCCTGCTGGACGAGCCCTTTGCGGGCATCGACCCCATCGCCGTGATCGAGATCCAGCGCATCATCGGCTTCCTGAAGGCGCGCGGCATCGGCGTGCTCATCACCGACCACAACGTGCGTGAAACGCTGGGCATCTGCGACCACGCCTTCATCATCAGCGACGGCCGCGTGCTGGCCCAGGGCACGCCGTCCGAGATCGTGGACAACGCCGAAGTGCGCCGGGTGTACCTGGGCGAACATTTCCGCATGTAGACATGGCCCCCACGCTTGTCACAACGCGCACTGCGCAGCCCCCCGAGGGGGCCTTCGCGCCTTGGGGCGGCCCGGCGACGCTCAATCAATGAAACCTGGACTGTCGCTGCGCGTCTCGCAGCATCTCGCATTGACCCCCCAGCTTCAGCAGTCCATCCGGCTGCTGCAGTTGTCCACGCTCGAACTCTCGCAGGAAGTCGAGCAGATGCTCGACGAAAACCCGTTCCTCGAACGCAATGCCGACGAAGCTCCGCGCGAGGAGTTTGGCCTGGAAGCGGCCGACACGCCCGCGCAGCCCGACGACTACAGTGCGGACGATGCTATTTTTTCCGGAGCTACCAGCGCAAGCAGTACAAGCGCTGAAGGCCAAAATGATGCTGAAACGCCGAGTGCTGGCGCTGACGAGCCTGACTGGAGCGGCGACGGCACGGTAGAGATGGCGCCCAACGATGCCGAGTGGGGTGGCGATGCACCCGCCCGCAACCGCAACGACTCCGAAGGCGACGAGGCCGACGCCACCGAGCTGGCGCGTTCGCACGAATCGCTGACCGCCTTTTTGCACCGCCAGGCGCTGGCGCTGCGCTTGTCCGAGATCGACCGCGCCGCGCTGCGCTTCCTTATCGAATCGCTCAACGACGACGGCTACCTCGAAGAACCGCTTGAAGAGCTGGCCATCGGCCTGGCCGGGCCCGACGACCTGGAGCAGATCGAGGAACTGGTGCACCGCTTCACCGTCGCCCAGCGCCTGCTGCAGAGCCTGGAGCCCGTCGGCGTGGGCGCGCGCGGCCTGGCCGAATGCCTGACGTTGCAGCTCAAGGCCCTGGCTGCGGACGAAGACAGTGAGATCGACCCCGACACCGTGCAGACCGCACTGCGCGTGTGCCAGCAGCCGCTGGAGATGCTGGCGCGCCGCGACATCCGTCGCCTCACCCAGTTGTGCGGTGATGGCGAGGAACGCACCCGCGCCGCCATGGCGCTGATCGCTCGCCTGGAGCCACGCCCCGGCCGCCGTTTTGCCGATGTAGAGCGCAACATCATCGTGCCCGACGTCATCGTGCGCAAAGCCGGACGCGCCAACGGCCGCGACGGCCAGCACAACTTCATCGTCGCGCTCAACCCCGACGTGATGCCGCGCCTGCGCGTGCACGACATCTACGCCGGCGCCCTGCGCGGCCACAAGGGCGGCGAGGGCCACCAGGGCATGCAGCAGCGCCTGCAGGAGGCGCGCTGGTTCATCAAGAACATCCAGCAGCGCTTTGACACCATCCTGCGCGTCTCGCGTGCCATCGTGGAGCGGCAAAAAAGCTTCTTCACCCACGGCGAGCTGGCCATGCGCCCGCTGGTACTGCGCGACATTGCCGACGAACTGGGCCTGCACGAATCCACCATCAGCCGCGTGACCACCGCCAAGTACATGGCCACGCCGATTGGTACCTACGAGTTGAAATATTTCTTCGGCTCGGGCCTGGGCACCGAGACCGGCGGCAACGCATCCAGTACCGCCGTGCGCGCCCTCATCAAACAGTTTGTGGCCGCAGAAAGCCCGGCCAAGCCCCTGTCCGACAGCCAGATCGCCGAGATGCTCAAGGAGCAGGGCATCGAATGCGCACGCCGCACCGTGGCCAAGTACCGCGAAGCGCTCAAGATCGCGCCGGCGAATCTGCGCAAGGCGCTGTAGGTCGACTCGCAGAGGGGCACGCAGGGGTGTGCGCCCGGTTGTGTGTTTCCGTTCAATTGTCTTTTTACTACCCGCCGCCCCGCCATGGCCCGCATCGTCTTCGACCTTCCCCCGCACTTCGGATTCACCACCGAAATGCAGATCTACATCAGCCACGTCAACCAGGGCGGGCACCTGGACAACGCGCAGTTGCTGAGCCTCGTGTCCGAAGCGCGGGTGCGCTTTTTCCAGTCACTCGGTTACCCCGAGGCCGATGTGGGTGGTTTGTCCATCGTGGTCGGCGACATCGTGGCGCAGTACAAGTCCGAGGGCTTCCATGGTGAGACCATGCGCGTGGATATGGCGCCTGCCGATTTCAACCGCTATGGGTTTGACCTGGTCTTTTGCATGACCGAGAAGACCTCGGGCCGCGAGGTGGCGCGCGGCAAGATCGGCATCGTTTTCATCGGCAAGGCCGACCGCAAGGTGGCGCCGATCCCGGACTCCATCCGCCAGTTGCTGCTGGCCCGTGCGGGTACGCCGGATTCACACGCACTTTCCGAGCGCGTATCCTCACCATCGACATGAATCAACTCCAACTTTTTCTCCCTTGCGCCGCCGGTGTGGAGGGCCTCCTGGCCGACGAGGTGCATGGCATCACCGGCCTCACGGGGCAAGACCTGCTGGTCGGCCGCGGCGGCGTGCTGTTGCGCGCGTCCTGGCGCGAGGCGCTGCTGCTCAACCTGCACAGCCGCCTGGCCCAGCGCGTGCTGGTGCAGCTGGCGCACCGCCCCTACCGTTCTGAAAACGACCTGTATGCCGCCGCCAGCGACGTGGCCTGGGAAATCTGGTTCACCACGCGCCAGACCTTCAAGGTCGAGGTGACCGCCCAGCACAGCCCGCTGCAGAGCCTCAACTTCGCGGGCCTCAAGGTCAAGGACGCCGTGGCCGACCGCTTTCGCGCCAAAAGCGGCGTGCGTCCCGATGTGAACACGCAGTGGCCCGACGTGCGCATCCACCTGCACCTGACCACGGAAGAAGCCACCATCTACATCGACACCTCTGGCGAGCCGCTGTTCAAGCGCGGCTGGCGCGAGGACAAGGGCGAGGCCCCGCTGAAGGAGACCCTGGCCGCCGCCATGATCGCCGCCAGCGGCTGGGACCCGCACGGCGACAACCTCCAGCCGCTGTACGACCCCTGCTGCGGCAGCGGCACCATCGCCATCGAGGCCGCGCAGATCGCCTGCCGCATCCCGGCGGGCATGTTGCGCCGCTTTGCGTTCGAGAAACTGCTGCCGTTCCAGGCCCATGTCTGGACTGCTATTAAAAATGAAGCTGAAGGTGCAATACAGACAAGCGCTGTGCCCATATTTGGCAGTGATGTGGCCCACCGCATGGTCGATTTTGCCCAGCGCAATGCCGAACGTGCGGGCGTGGCCGACGCCGTGCAACTGCGCGGTGGCGACGCCCTGCAGCGCATGCCGCCGTGCGACCAGCCCGGCGTGATGCTGCTGAACCCGCCCTATGGCGAGCGCATTGCCGCAGCCGGTGCCGCAGGCCAGAACGCCAACGAACGTGCGGCCGAGCGGGCCCTGGGCGCCAGCGTGGGCCGCGAAGCTGCGCACACCGATGATGGTGGCGAGTTCTTCAGCCAGCTGGCAACCCACTGGAAGAAGAACTACAGCGGTTGGACCGCCTGGATGCTCACGCCCGACCTGAAACTGCCCGGCAAGATGCGCCTGAAGGAGTCGCGGCGCGTGCCCATGTGGAACGGCCCCATCGAATGCCGCATGTTCCGCTTCGACATGATCAAGGGCGCTGTGCGCGACCGCGCTGCAAAGGCGGCGCCAGAAAACGGCCCGGGCAATGCTGGTTGAACTGCGCCTGCCCGCCGAGGCCCCGGCGGGCGAGCCCGCGCGCCCCGTGGTGGTGGACACCAACGTCGCGCTGGACCTGCTGATCTTCAGCGACCCGCGCACCGTGCCGTTGCGCACGCTGCTGGCCCAGGGGCGCCTGTCATGGATTGCCACGCAGGTCATGCGCGACGAACTTGAGCGCGTGCTGGCCTATCCACACATCGTGGAGCGCATGAACTACTACCGGGTGGATGCCGCGCAGGTGCTGGCAGCGTTTGATGCGCAGGCGCAGCTGGTGGAGATCGCGCCGAAGGTGGCCTATGTGTGCAAGGACGCGGACGACCAGAAGTTCATTGACCTGGCGGCGGCGCACCGCGCCATTTTGCTGAGCAAGGACAAGGCGGTGATCTGTATGCGCAAGCGGTTGTTGAGCTTGGGCGCGGATGTGGCGACGGAGGTGGTGATCGAGGAGGCTGGCCTGGTTGCGGAATCTTAGACAGCGGAAACCTTCAATGACGGAATCATCACCTCGGGCGAACTGTTTTGATGCGTCAGCATTGGTAAAGGTGTACTCCGAAGAACCGGGTAGTGCCGTTGTTCGCGAGTACTTCTTTCACCAAGCACTTACTCGGTATACGACACCATTTTGCTTTTACGAAGCACTGAACATTCTGAAGACCAAGTGGCTTTTTCGCGGTCAACTGTCTGAGGCCGAATACCGAGGTGCTTGTTCCGCTCTGACGGCTTGGTTCCGTTCAAGCAGTCGGTACATAAAGGATATTGACTTTACAAATATCCAAATCTTCAACGACGTCCAGCAAATTGCTTGTAGGCATTCGCTTGATCTATCCGATGCATTTCAGATAGTCAGCGTCAAGAGCGGATACTTCTCCGCGCTCGCAAATGAATCGCAGACCTTGCTTATTACCGCTGACCAAGGGCTCGCTACTGCGGCGCGTGCTGAAGGAGCTAAGGCCTGGTATATCCTCGGGGAGCCATCCCCATAGGTCAGTCTTAGGTCCGGTTAGCGTAGCGTAACCCGACGTTTCCTTGTCGGGACGCTGACTGTGAGGCTGCGCCTGCGGCTAACCGAACCTACCTGCTTTGGATGCCTCAGGTCAGCAAGTCATACGCCGCCCGCACCCGCTGCAAATCCCGCCCCAGCTTGCGGTTCGCAGGCAGTCGCCGCATCCATCCCATCCGGCGCACGCTGATCTCCAAGACCTCCCGCATCTCCGCGCTCTCCTGCGCCACCCACGCCGCCCAGCGCTCGCGCCCCTCGGTCAGCGTGCCACTGGCGTGCAGATAAATCGCGGTGGAGTGCGCGTAACACAGCGCATCGCGCACATGGCACACGGCCAGTGGAAGCACGGCCGCAGGGTCGTCTTCAAAGTCGATGCAGGCCACTTCGCCATCGGGGCAGCGCACCAGATTGCGCGCAAAGGCCTGGCTCAGGCACGTGCCCTGATGGTGTACCTGGGCCAAGGTGTCCAGCCCTTGTTGCCACAGCGCCAGCACGGTGGCCGTGTCACCCGCCTGCACGGCATGGTCGATCTCGTTGCCCAGCGAATGGATCTCTTCGCCCGTGTGGCCCAGGTGGCGCATGGCAAAACCCTGGGGCAACGCGGCCAGCACCACGGGCACGCGGATGCCGCGTGCGGCCAGGTCGCGCAGGCGTTGCACCTCCGTGGCAATGGCGGCGGGGCCGCCGGGGTTGGGCACGGGGCGCAGCACCGGGAGCCGCAGCAGGGCGGCCAGCACGGCCATGGCGCGGTAGCGGCCCATGCCGTGGGGGGCTCCCGCGCGCTTGATCCAGATCTGTTCATCGCCCAGCACATGGGCCATCACGTTGTGGGGCTGCGTGGCCAGCTGCTGCTGCAGAAGGGCGCCGTAGTCGATGGTGTGTGGTGTGGTGTCCATCGTCATACGGCGGCATCCCCTGCCACCACGGCAGCGGTGCCGGCCGCCGCTGCGTGCACCAGCTCCACATGGTGGGGAATGGACGGTTCCATCGCGGGTTCGCTGGCCTGAAAACTGTGGGCGCTGGCCAGGGGCCAGTACAGGCGGAACACGTTGTGCTGCGCGTCCAGCGGGCCCAGCAGCGCGCCCGGTTGCATGCGCGTGATGAGGTTGGACAAGAGGCGCACCTCGGTGTCGCTGATGCGGCGCACGATGTGGTGGGCGGTGATGTCCTTGGGGTGGCGCAGGCCGGCGGCCTGCACCAGCTCCTGCAACGCATGCAATGTGCTGCGGTGGAACTGCGCCACGCGCGTGGCCTTGTCGGGCACCACCAGGGCCTGCTGGCGCAGCGGGTCTTGGGTGGTCACGCCCGTGGGGCAGTGGCCGGTGTGGCAGCTTTGTGCCTGGATGCAGCCCAGCGCCATCATGAAGCCGCGCCCCGCGTTGCACCAGTCGGCCCCCAGGGCCATCATGCGCGCGATGTCGAAGGCGCTGATGACCTTGCCCGCGCAGCCAATGCGCACGCGGTCGCGCAGGTTCACCCCCACCAGCGTGTTGTGCACCAGCAGCAGGCCCTCTTGCAGCGGGGCCCCCACATGGTCGGTGAATTCGACGGGCGCCGCGCCCGTGCCGCCTTCGGCGCCATCGACCACGATGAAGTCGGGCGTGATGCCGGTGACCAGCATGGCCTTGACGATGGCAAACCACTCCCACGGGTGGCCCAGGCAGAACTTGAAGCCCGTGGGCTTGCCGCCCGACAGCGTGCGCAGCCGCGCGATGAACTGCATCATCTCCACCGGGTTGCTGAAGGCGCTGTGGCTGGCGGGCGAGATGCAGGCCTCGCCTTCCTTCACGCCACGCGCGGCCGCGATCTCGGCGGTCACCTTGGCGCCCGGCAGCACGCCACCGTGGCCGGGCTTGGCGCCCTGGCTGAGCTTCAACTCGATCATCTTGACCTGGGGCTCGGTGGCGCTGGCGGCAAAACGCTCTTCGCTGAACGTGCCGTCGGGGTTGCGGCAGCCAAAGTAGCCCGAGCCGATTTCCCAGATCAGGTCGCCGCCATGCACCCGGTGGTGCTGGCTGATGCTGCCCTCGCCGGTGTCGTGCGCAAAGCCGCCTTTTTTTGCACCCTGGTTCAGCGCCAGGATGGCGTTGGCCGACAGCGCGCCAAAGCTCATGGCCGAGATGTTGAACACGCTGGCGTGGTAGGGCTGGGTGCAGGGCGCCACGGACTGCGACGGTGCATCGGGGTTGCCGCCGATCCACACGCGGAAGTCGTGCGATGGCAGCTGTGTGGGCGCGAGCGAGTGGTTGACCCATTCGTAGCCCTGCGCGCCCACGTCCAGGTGGGTGCCAAACGGGCGGTTGTCCGGGTCGCCCTTGGCGCGCTGGTACACCAGCGAGCGCTGCGCGCGCGAGAACGGCGCGGCCTCGCTGTCGCTTTCGATGAAATATTGGCGCACCTCGGGCCGCACATATTCGAGCATGAAGCGGATGTGGCCGATGACTGGGTAGTTGCGCAGAATGGCGTGGCGCGACTGCTGCAGGTCGTACACGCCCAGGGCCACCAGGGCGGCGAACACCAGCACCACCGGCAGCCCCACGCCAAAGGCCACCAGCGCAAACAGCGACAGCAGCAGCCCGAAAACGCACAGCGCAAAGGCCGTGTAGCGCACCGGGTACAGGGAGTTCAGTTGGTGGAGCATGGGGGTCCTGGTTCTGGTGGCGGTGCGAGAGGGGGCTACACTGACCGCCTTTTTATCGGGTTGCCGTGTTGCGCGCGGCTTTTTTGAGGCCCGGCACCACCCCGGGCCGCCGTGCTGGCGCTGCGCCAGCGCCACGGCACAAGGCCTGCGCATCATAAAAGTAAAACAATGTTTTACCGCCCCCGCTTTCTCGCTTGACGACCGGAGCTCCCCATGACCGAACCCACATCCCCCACCCCCGCCACCGACGATCTTGATGACCCCACGGGCGCCCCTGCCGCCGCGCTGGGCCCTGAGGAGCTGGAAGAGATCGACAACATCCTTGACGATCTGCGCTCGCGCGGCGAGGAAATCCCGCAGTGGGAGTTCTGCGACGGCTTCATGACCGCGCTGATCTGCAGCCGCCGCCCCATCGGCCCGGCCGAATACCTGCCCATGCTGCTGGGCGACGGCGCCGAGCTGGATGTTGCCGAAGGCGACCCGCTGCCGCAGTTGCCCGCGTTTGCCGACGCCGCCCAGCAGGCGCGCTTTTTAGAGCTGTGGAACCGCCGCTGGGCCGAGATCGTGGCCCAGCTCGACACCGACGTGAAGACGCTGGACGACGACCGCACCTTCCAGCCCGAAGCCATGGACATGCGCGGCGCCGTGGCCAGCCTGACCGACGAGCAGCGCGCCGAAATGGGCGACGACCAGGAGATCCCGTCCTTCGGCCAGGTGTGGGCGCTGGGCTTCATGTTTGCCGTGGAGAACTGGCCCGAAGACTGGGCCGCCCCGCGCGACAAGGAAGCCGCCAAGTGGCTGGACGACGCGCTGGACAGCATCGTCGCCCTGACCGAAGACGACACCGGCAAGCCCGAAGTCTGTATGTACGACGAAGACGGCCCACCCAGCACCAGCCAGGCGCGTGTCGAAGCTTTCGGCGAGGCCATCTGGGCCGTGTACGACCTGCGCCAGCTGTGGAAGAGCATGGGCCCGCGCGTGGAGACCGTGCGCAAGGCGCCCGAGCCGGGGCGCAATGACCCTTGCCACTGCGGCAGCGGCAAGAAGTACAAGAAGTGCCACGGGGCTTGATGCCGTTGGTTTGCTACTAATTTGGTAGCTGCTAGCGCTTTTGGGGTAAACGCTAGAGCCCAATTTGGCTTGATTTTTCTTCACGCGCCTTCGGGCGCGTTTTGTTTTGCACCGCACCACCTTGTTTGTCGTATGTCCTCCTTTCTGACCCGCCTGCGCGCCGAATGGGCGCCCAGCATTCCACGCGAACTGCTGGCCGGGGCCGTGGCCACGTTTGCGCTCATCCCCGAAGTCATCGCCTTCTCCTTCGTCGCGGGTGTCGATCCGTCCGTGGGGCTCTTCGCCTCGTTCGTCATCAGCCTGGTCATCGCCTTCACCGGCGGGCGGCCTGCGATGGTGTCTGCGGCGGCGGGCTCGGTGGCGCTGGTGGCTGCGCCGCTGGTGCAATCGCACGGGCTGGGCTACCTGCTGGCGGCGGGTCTTCTGGCCGGGGCCGTGCAGGTGGCATTTGGGCTGATGAAGCTCGGTGTGTTGATGCGCTTCGTGTCCAGCTCCGTGCGCACGGGCTTCGTCAATGCGCTGGCCATCCTGATCTTTGCCGCGCAACTGCCGCACCTGCACGGCGCCAGCACGGCCACCTGGGGGGCGCTGGCGTTGGGGCTGGCGCTCATCTACGGCCTGCCGTGGCTGGGCCAGCGGCTGGCATGGCCTGCGCTCACCGCCATTCCGTCACCGCTGATCTGCGTGGTGGTGCTCACGGTGCTGGCATCGGCGCTGGGGCTGCACCTGCCCACGGTGGGCGATCTGGGCAAGCTGCCCGATGCGTTGCCCGTGTTTGCGCTGCCGCAGGTGCCCGCGTCGCTCGACACCTTGCGCATCATCCTGATGCCCGCGCTGGCGATTGCCATGGTGGGCCTGCTCGAATCGGTGCTCACCGCCGCCGTGGTCGATGAGCTGACCGACACGCCCAGCGACAAGAACCGCGAATGTGCGGGGCTGGGCGTGGCCAACATCGCGGCCAGCCTGTTCGGCGGCATTGCGGGCTGCGGAATGATCGGCCAGGCCGTAGGCAATGTGAAGTACGGCGGGCGCGGGCGCCTGTCCACGTTGTTTGCCGGGGTGTTTTTGCTGATCCTCATGGTGGCGCTAAAAGACTGGGTGTCGCGGGTGCCGGTGATCGCGCTGGTGGCCATCATGGTCATGGTGTCGGCCGAGACGTTCGACTGGAAATCGCTGGGCGCCCTGGTGCGCCACCCCCGCCTGTCCAGCGCCGCCATGCTGGCCACCGTGGCCGTCACCATCGCCACGCACAACCTGGCGGCTGGCGTGGCCGTGGGCGTGGTGCTCAGCGGGGTGTTCTTTGCGTTCAAGGTCTCGCGCATGCTGGAGGTGCGCGTGCACGACGATGCGGATGGCGCCGATCACGCAGATGGCGCTGGTGCCACGGCCTTGGGCCAGCGCACCTGGCGCGTGTCCGGCCAGGTGTTTTTTGCCTCGGCCGACGCGTTCATCGAAGCGTTTGACGTGCTGGGCGCCGAGGGCCGCGCGGTGGTCATCGATGTGACGCACGCCCACTTCTGGGACATCACCGCCGTGGCCGCGCTCGACAAGGTGGTGCAGCGCCTGCGCCACCATGGCTGCACGGTGCAGGTGCTGGGGCTTAACGAAGCCAGCGCGGTGCTGATTGATCGGATGGGAAGCGATGTCGCTCCGGCCAGTGCGAAAGGTGGGGCGGGCGGTTGAGCGGTTAGGTTGCCGTACTGCCTAGCTGGCGCTTTAGCGGGGGCGACCAGCCCCGCAGCACGCCCGGCACGCCCAGCGCTTGGCTGCCGGCCTTTTTGTCGCCGTGCACAGCATCGCCACATGTCCAGCCGCAATGCTCCGTGCCATTGCGGCAGTGGCAAGAAGTACAAGGGTGCTACGGGTTTGGGGTAGGGGAACTGCTGATTTGATAGCTGCTGGCGCTTATTGGATAAGCGCTAGAGGCCAATTTGGCTTGATTTTCCACCGCTCCCCATTGCAGATGCGAGGGCGGGGTTCAAGGTGGGTGGCTGCCTGTCGCTGATCGAGCACGGTGATAGGGCGCTTTGGGCCCAAAGCGGATATCAAGGATTTCGGCGGCGGGTGCCGTCACCCTTGAAGTAGACCGAAGTCCCGGTACAGTCTTTCCGCCAGACCGCTTACGTCGTTGACAGCGTCGTCGAAATGGATGGCATTTATGCCAGTCAAAGCTGCCACTTCCACATTGCGTGGATCGTTGTCGATGAAGACCGCATGCGCGGCGACAAGGCCTACCCGGGCAAGGGCATGCTCGAACAATGCGGGAGTTGACTTCGACTTACCGACGTCTGCCGAAACTATGATGGGATCAAAATGCGCATCGAGCCCTTGAACAAAGGTTAGACGACGCATTCGATCTGCCTTGTTGTCTGTGATGATTCCTACGCGGCACTCGCGCCGCAATTGCGCCGCCAAATCAAACATTGAAACGTTGACTGGCGTACTGTCAAACGCTTCTTCCAGCAAACGCAATGGCAGATCCACGTTGAGGTCTTCGCAGACTTGCGGCCATACGTCGGTATATGACGTGAGGCCCAGCGTCAGATCCTTGTTGTGCTTCGCCAGTGCCGCCGAGACACGCTCCAAAGCAATTCCGGTCTGTCGGCTGATAAATCCGCAGGTGGTGATCGACCCTGTGCGGTCTGTGGTCAGCACGCCGTCATAGTCGAAGAATACGCACTCGATTCGCATGCTTTGTTCCTCTGGCGAATGTCCGCTCTTGGCCGAGAGCCGCAGTTCCCAATGCGCTGAGCGATCTGCGTCACCGCAAAACCACCCCATCACCCCTGCGCCAAAAATTTCTTCAAATTCCCCGCCGCAGTACTGCGCACCTTGCGCCGGAGCGATGGCGACCAGCCCAGCAGCACGCCCGGCAGGCCCAGCGCCTGGCGCGACCAGCTCCAGAAGTTGAAGCGGTCGCGGTGTGTGGCGATCAGCCCGTCGGGCGTGAAGGTGAAGGTGCCGTCGATGATGTTGTGCACCTTGCGCCCCGTGGCGCTGAAGAGGTAGTGCGCCTCCCAGTGCGCCTTGCCGCCCTTGGCGTCGGCTTCAATGCCGCTGAACGTGAGCTTCCAGTGCTCGGCGGCGCCGGGCTTTTGGGTGGCGGTGCACAGCATGCGCCACATGCCGCCCACCTGCTCGCGGCCCTTCAGGGAAAAAGCCTCGTCGTCAAAGGTGGCGTCGGGCGCGTAGCAGGCGGCCATGGTGGCATGGTCAAGCTGCGCAAACGCGGTGTAAAAGCGCTGCAGGGTCTGGGCGTTGGGGTGCATGGGGTCTCCTCCTCAAGGGCGCCCATGCTACACCGGTGCCTGCCCGTTGCATGCCGCTTGGGCGACCGTCCCGTGCGGTGCGTTCTCAGCGGGTGCGCAGCCCGCCGATGCGCCGGCGCCTTGTAGCATCTAGCCCGTCCAGCACCTGAATGCCATGTGCATACCCCTGCTGCACGATCTGCTCGAAGCGGTTCCACTGCAGCATGCCGACGCGGTCCATGGGCGGGTTGAAGTACAGGTCGGTGAGCTGTTGCGACTGGCGCTGGCGCGACATGCTGTACAGGATGGTGACCTGCATGAGGTAGCTGGCCAGCGAGGGCAGCTTGTAGCGGCGCTGGGCGCGCGGGCGCAGCTTGTCGCGCAGCAGGGCCCAGCTGGTGGGCATGTCGTCCAGCTCGATCCGGCGCGGTTTGCGGAAGTTCAGGTCCACGCCGATCACCGTGCCGACGCCGCGCATGCTGCGCATCACGTCCACCGGAAAGTTGTTGAACGTGCCGCCGTCGCACAGCAGGTCGCCCTCGTGCACCACGGGCGGCAGTGCGCCGGGGATGGAGATGCTGGCCAGCAGCGACTTCACCAGGCTGCCACGGCGCACCACCTGTTCGCTGGCGCGCGAGTAGTTGGTGGCCACGCAGTAGTAGTTCTTCCACAGGTCTTCCACCTGTGCCGGGAAGCCCACCAGCCGGCCCACGGCCTCGTGCAGGATGTGGCGCAGGCGCCGCCCCTTGATGAGCGACATCAACGGCAGCAGGTTGAAGTCGCCCGTGGGGTTGGTGCGAAATGCCTCGCGGGCGTTGGCCATCACCGTCGCCAGCGGCTGGTCGGACGCCACATACGCGGCCATCACCGATCCAATGCTGGTGCCGCCCACGCAGTCGATCTCCACGCCTTCTTCCTGCAATGCGCGGTAGATGCCCAGGTGTGCAAAACCGCGTGCGCCGCCGCCAGCCAGCACCAGGCCCACGGCGGTGCGGCTCTGGATGCGGGCCAGGCGCGCCATGTCGCGGTCGAGGGCGGGGCGCACATGCACATGGTCGGCCACGGGGCGGCGGTCCAGCCATTGCTGGGTGCCGCGTGGGCACTGGGTGCCTTCGGGGTGCAGCAGCACCAGGATCTCGGCGGCCTCGGCCAGGGGCGCGCGGCGCAGCAGGCAGTTTTCTTCGATCGGGTGGATGGCGGGCTCGGCCTGCGCGTCGGCCAGCAGCAGCAACTCGTCGCAGTGGCGGCTCACGCGGCGTGTCCAGGGGGTGGGCTCGGGGTCGGCCAGCAGCAGCACGAAATCGTTGCGGGCCTCGATCTCGTCGAGCAGCATGGCAATGCGGCGGTTGGCCGTGGCGTCGGCGCCTTCGCGCTGCGCAATGCCGGGGGCATGCAGCTCGGCGTCCACGGTGGCGGAGTCCACCACCCGCACCCGGCCGATGGTGCCGAGCTGGCGCGCCAGGCTTTGGCCAAAGCCCTGCAGGTCCACGCCCGCGCTGATGGGCAGCAGGCCCATGGCCACGGGGCGCTCTTGTGCGGCCGTGCTGGCTGCGGTGCCCGACTGCAGGCGCTGAATGATCTGGCGCGTGAGCGCAATCGACACCTGGGCGCTGCTGGCCAGCAGGGTCTTGAACACGTCCTTGGTCAGGCGCACCAGCACCGAGTCGCGCACGGCGACCACGGTGGCCGCGCGGGGCGCATCGGTGAACAGGCTGATCTCGCCAATCACCTGGCCCCGGCCCATGTCGGCCACACGGCGCTGTGGCCCGCTGCTGCCGTCATCGCTGCGCACATAGGCACGCAGTCGGCCGCTCACCGTGAGGTACATCGACTCGCCGGGCTCGCCCTGGGCCATCAGCGTGCTGCCACCGGGCATCTCCACCCACTCCAGCTGGGCGCGCAGCAATTCCAGTGCCTCGGGTTCGATGCCTGGCAGAAAGCTGCGCAGGTGCTCGGTGAGCAGTTGATTCTGGGTCGCGGTAAATGGGGGCATGGTCACGCAATCGGCAAGGCACGGTGAGGGCGCTGCAGAACGCGGGGGCTCGCGAACAAGCTGTGTTCGCGATGGGTTTCGCAGCGTGCGAAGCGGCGGATTCTAGGAACGCAGGGGCACCTGTGCCTGCCTCTCAGGGGCGCTGGTTGTGGCCCGCGTGAACAAATGCACGGCCGGCCCTTGCGATTGCCCTGCAGGGCCGGTGTGGAACCGGTCGTCAGCGCATGAAGGCGCTCAGCGCGTTGGCCGTGGCCTCGGGCAATTGCTCAGGGATGAAATGTCCTGCGGGCACGGCCTGGCCAGTCACCACGCCCGCACATTGCGCTTGCCACAGTGCCAGCGGATCGAAGAACCGGTGGACCACGCCGTGCTCTCCCCAGACCACCAGCGTGTCGCACGCGATCTTCTCGCCCTGGGCGCGGCCTGCGCGGTCGTGCGCGAGGTCGATGTCCGCGCTGGCGCGGTAGTCCTCGCACGCGGTGTGGATGGCCTCGGGCGTACAAAAGCAGCGCTCGTAGTCGGCCAGAGCCTGGGGCTCGATGTGGGCCAGGCCTGCGCTGCCCCAGCCGCCCAACTTGGCGTGCAGGTAGGCGCGGGCGTTGCCGCCGATCATGGTCTCAGGCAGCGGCGCGGGCTGGATCAGGTGGAACCAGTGGTAGTAGGCGCGCGCAAAGTCCATGTCGGTGCGGGCGTACATATCCAGCGTGGGGGCAATGTCGATGAGGCACAGCTTGCGCACACGCGCCGCGTGGTCCAGCGCCAGGCGGTGCGCCACGCGGCCGCCCCGGTCGTGGCCACACAGGTAGAAACTGTTGTGGCCCAGCGCGGTCATCACCTCGGCCATGTCCTGCGCCATGGCGCGTTTGCTGTAGTTGCTGTGGTCGGGCAGGCCGGGGGCGTGCGACGAGTCGCCATAGCCACGCAAATCGGGCATGACCAGGAAGTAGTCGCGCGCCAGCTGCTGCGCCACGCGGTGCCACAGCGCATGGGTTTGCGGAAAGCCGTGCAGCAAGAGCAGGGGCGGAGCGCCCACGGTGCCGCCAGTGCGTACAAAAATTTCCGCACCTGAGGTGGTGATGCGGTGGGTGGTGAAGCCGTCAAACCAGGGGGGTGTCGTTGTCATGAGGGAGGTTGTTGGTACGAACAGGTTGGATCAGGTCTTCTCTGCAATACGTTGTGCTGCCCCAGCCAGGGATGCCGAGCAAGGGCCGCCCCGCAGCGAGGGCGTCGCACCCCAGGGGAAGGCAGGCCGCGCCTCAGGCTGGGCACTATGCCAGCAGAAACCCCAGCAGCCGCTGCAGCGCATAGCGCACCGTGGCCGTGCGGATGGCGGCGCGGTCGCCTGCAAAGTGCTGCATCTCGCTGTGGGTTTCGCCATTCACGCACCAGGCAAACCACACCGTGCCCACGGGTTTGGCATCGCTGCCGCCCGTGGGGCCGGCCACGCCGGTCACGGCCAGGCTGACCTGTGCCTGGGAATGGGTGAGCGCCCCATCGGCCATGGCGCGGGCCACGGCTTCGCTCACGGCGCCGTCCTGTTCGATCATGGCGGCGGGCACGCCCAGCATCTCGACCTTGGCGGTGTTGGAGTAGGTGACAAAACCGCGCTCGAACCACTGGCTGGAGCCCGCCAGGTCGGTGCAGGCCGCTGCGATCATGCCGCCCGAGCAGCTCTCGGCGGTGGCCAGCAGGTGGCTGTGTTTCAGCAGCTGCAGGGAAATCTGTGTCAAATTGGCATCTAGCGCTGATGTATCAAGCGCCAGTAGCTCTTCATTCGATAGCGATGCGGTTGTCATAGGAACCTCCACACTGCAATGGCCAGCAGCGTACAGAAGGCTGCCACAAAGTCGTCCCACAAGATACCCCAGCCACCGCGCCAGCCAAAGCCCTTGAACAGGCTGTCGGCCCATCCCACCGGGCCGGGTTTGGCCGCATCAAAGAAGCGGAACAGCCCAAACGCCACCAGCTGCCCCCACCAGCCCATCGGCATCGCCAGCCACAGCACCAGCCAGAAGGCCACCACCTCGTCCCACACGATGCTGCCGGGGTCGGCCACTGCCATGTTGCGGGCGGTGGTGGTGCAGGCCCACCAGCCGACCAGGGTGCTCGCCACGATCACCAGTCCGATGGCGGCCGCCGACAGCCACTGCTGCAGCACCAGGTAGGCCAGCCACGCCCACAGCGTGCCCACCGTGCCCGGCGCCACGCGCGACAGCCCGGCGCCAAAACCCAGGGCGATGAAGTGGGCCGGATGAGAAAACATGAACGCCACGGTGGGGCGCCGAGGAGCGGGTGTGTGGGCGGAAGGAGAGCTGGGGGTCATATCAACAATCAACGGTGCTTCGTGCAACCCACGGCGTATAAAACTGGCGCGCACAAGGCCAGCGTACCCGTGGAACTGGCTTTGACAGGCCACCGGGTGCGTCCCCCTCCCGCGCAGCGAGAGAGGGGTGAAGGCGCGAAGCGCCTCAGGGGGTGCCTCATCATTTACTGGCGCTCTTGCAGCTCCACATCCTTGGGGAACCGGATGGTGTGCTCGGCGCTGAACGGCGCCGTGGCACCTGCGGCCAGCGCCTGCTGCCAGGCCACGGTGCCGGGTGTGCGGTTCCAGGCCGTGTCGGTGGGCTGGGGCTGGTAGCGCGATTCGACCTCGATCTTCTCGTTGCGTGACACCGGCGCGGCATGCAGCACCTGCAGCGTGATGCCGGTCTTGTGGCGGTTTTCCACGCTGTAGGCGCGGCGCGTCTTGCGCTCGGTGCGCGAGCCGGTAAAGCCGGTGCTGCCCGTCAGGTCCTGCACGGGCTCGGCGCGCACGGTGACGAGTTCATCGCGGCCAAACGACAGGCTGGTGCTGCCCACCGGGGCGCCCGCGCTGGGCGTGCCGAAGTCGATGCGCCCGTTGCCCACAAACGCGCCGTCGCGGTACAGGCCCGCAGGCCCGGCCGGCCACACGCCGGGCGGCTGGGCCATGTGGGCCACCAGGTAGGCAGCCTCTTCCACGGCCGGGGCGGTGCGGGTGATCAGCGTGGCGGGGGCCGTGTGGTTGCCCAGCGCCAGCGTCACACGCTGGCCACTCGATGGCACGGTGATGCGCTGCGGCACGGCGAATTCGGTGGCGAAACCCTTGTCGATCGCACTCACGTCGAAGCTGGGCTTGTCTTCCTCGACCGCGTTGCGCGCGAGCGCGGCGGGCGAGGGGGCCGGTGGGGCCATGGCCATCATGGGGGCCGTCGCGGGCATGGGGCGCGGCGGCGGGGCCACATCCAGTGTCCATTCACGCGGCAGGCGGCCCTGCGTGGCCCGACCCGGCTGGCCGGTCGACAGGGTCAGCTGCACGTTGCCCCAGTCCTCACCACTGTTCTGCGCCACCAGCGCCTGGCGCTCGATCAGCACGGTGGATTTGGTGGCGTCCAGCGTGGCGCGGTAGGTGGGCTGCCAGCCCGGGCCGCGCACCTGGTAGGACAGGCGCAGTTCGGCCTCGCGCTCGGTGGCCAGGTTGATGGTGACCGACACCACCCGTGCGCGCTGGCTGGCCACGCGGTCACGCTCGGCCACCAGGGGTTTGAGTGCCAGCTGCAACGCCTCTTGCTTGCGTTGGAGCTGGTGGCTGCGGGTGAAGCTGTCCTGGCCGGACTTGCGCAGCACGTCGGCGGTGGCGGCGATCTGCGCGGATGTGGGGATGGCGGCGCGCCCTGGGGCCGTCTCATCGCTGGTGCTGGTGTTGGCCACGCTGCGCAGGTAGCCATCCACCAGCTGCAGGGCCGAGGCCTCGGCCTTCACTCCGGCGATCTGGTCTTCCAGCTCGCGGATGCGGCCGTCCAGCGGGCTGGCGCAGGCCGCCACCACGTCGCGGTCTTCGGTCAGCACATTGAACTCGCCCACACGCACCGCGGGGTCGGCGTTGATCTGCAGGCTTTGCGCATCCAGCGACGCGGGCAGGCAGGCCAGCGTGAGGCTGCGTGCGCCAGCGGGCACCTTGGCCACACGCTCCACGGTGGCGCTGCCGGGGTAGACGGTGACGCGGGCAATGCGGGAGGTGTCCTGCGCCAGGGCCGGCGAGGCCGCGTTGCACAGCAGGGCCATGCCGACAAGGCACAGGGGCCGCAGCGGGTGAGGAGAGCGCAAGTGCAAGGCAAGGGGGGAATGGATCACGGGGCTCCTTGGGCGCGGTGGACAAAGGGAATGGGATGCTAGCAGCCACCGTGGCCGCGCACAGGTTCTTAGAACCTGTTCAAAATCTTTTCGGGGGTCGCGTTGGAGTGCAATCGGGATGAGTGGATGTTTCGGATGCGCCGCATGGGCTCATGCCCATGCAAGCGGCCGGGGCGTCCAATCGCCCGATTTCACTCCAACCCTTCGGGCAAGTGCCCTGCCGGGCGGTCTGCGGCGTTGCGGTGCTTGCCAATAGCCGAGCTATTGGCTGCGCCTCGCGCCTTGCATCCCATCCTGACAAGGCGCTTGCGCGACCCTGAAAAGATCTTGAACAGGTTCTTAAAGCACCCCTGGCACCTCTTCCGCCAGGAAGTCATACACCGCCCGGATTTTGCGGCTGGTGCGGATCTCCCGGTGCACCGTGAGCCAGATGGGCAGCTCGGGCAGGGGCAGCATGGGCAGCACGGCCACCACGCCGGGGTCGGTGCGGGCCAGGTAGTTGCCCACAAAGCCGATGCCCAGGCCCGCACGCACGGCCTCCCAGTAGGCCATGAGGTCGTCGGTGCGGAACGCAAAGTGCTGGCGTTCCACCGGGTAGCCCATGGCAGCAAAGCCCTGCAGGATGTCCTCGTGCCGGTCGTTGCCCACCAGCTCGTGCTGCAGCAGGTCGGGCGGCTGCCGGGGCGTGCCCTTGCGGCGCAGGTAGTCGCGGTGGGCATAGGCGCCCAGCGTCACCGCGCCGATGCGCTTGGCCACCAGGCTGGCCTGGTCGGGGCGCACCATGCGCAGGGCGATGTCGGCCTCGCGGCGCAGCAAGTTGGTGACCTGGTTGCTGGCCACCAGTTCCACCTGCACCTCGGGCAGCACCTGGCGCATCCGCGCCAGTACCGGCGGCAGCAGTGCGCAGGCCACAGGCTGGCTGGCGGTGATGCGCACGGTGCCGCTCACCCCTTCCTCGGCACCCGACACGCTGCGGGCCAGCTGGTGGGCGCTGGCCTCCATGGCGCGCGCGGATTCGGCCAGCCGCAGGGCCGTGGCGGTGGGCAATAAACCGCGCCCCGTGCGCTCGAACAGCACCACCCCCAGCTGCGATTCCAGCTCTGCAATGTGGCGGCCAATGGTGGGCTGGCTGGCATTGAGCACACGTGCCGCACCCAGCAGGCTGCCCTGGTCCAGCGCCGCCAGAAAGGACTGCACCAGGCTCCAGTCAAAGGTCTGATTCATGGCGATAGCGTGCCTGCAATGTGGGTACCGCAGAGCGGTTGGAGGTATTCAATTTTGCATTGCTGCTATGAATGGTTAGGCAATTGTGTAACGGCGCCTGCGTTTTCACAATCGCTCCATCCCTTGTGAATGGAGCCCTGACATGACCACCCATCCCTTTTCTCGCCCCTCCACGGACAACCCCTCCACCGTGCTGATCCTGGGCGCCCGGGGCCGGCTGGGCCTGGCGGCCGCCCGCGCCTTTGCCCAGGCGGGCTGGCAGGTGCTGGCCCAGGTGCGACCCGGCGCGCGCAGCCCTGCGCTGCCCGCCATTCCCGGTGTGTGGTGGATGCCCGTGGCGGTGGATGACACCGCCGCGCTGGCCGCCCAGGCGCAAGGTGCCCAGGTGGTGGTGCATGCGCTCAACCCCATCTACACGCACAAGGCCTGGCGCGAGCAGGCCCCCGCGCTGATGGAGGCTGCGATTGCCGTCTCGCGCCAGCTGCGCGCCACGCTGATGCTGCCCGGCAACGTCTACAACTTTGGCGAAGGCATGCCGCCCGTGCTGCACGAAGACACACCCCAGGCCGCCACGGGCTTCAAGGGCCGCATGCGGGTGCAATTGGAGCTGCGCCTGCAGGTTGCCACGCAAGGGGGCGACATGCGCGCCGTGGTGCTGCGCGCCGGGGACTTCTTTGGCAGTGGCACCGGCAGCTGGCTGGACCAGGCCATTGCCAAGGACCTGCCCCGGGGCCGCATCACCTGGCCCGGCCCGCTGGACGTAGCCACGCCCTGGGCCTATCTGCCCGACCTCGCCCGCACCTTCGTGCGCGTGGCGCAAGAGCGGGACCGGCTGGCCCCCTTCGAGTGCCTGCATTTCGCTGGGCACCACGTCACGGCGCAGCAGTGGCTGCACAGCTTCACGGCCATTGCGGCAGAGCAGGGCTGGTTGCCCGATGCGGGCGCGCTGCGGGTGGGGCAGTTGCCGTGGCCGCTGCTGCGCGTGATGGGGCTGGTGGCCCCCACGTTCGCTGCGCTGGCGGACATGCGCTATCTGTGGCGCACGCCCCACCGTCTGGACAACACCCGCCTGCGCGCGCTCATCGGCGACGAGCCCCACACCCCCTTCGATCAGGCCGTGCGCCAGGCGCTGGCAGATTTGGGGCTCGTGGCCTTGCGTTCGACCCGCGCTGCGCTGGCCTGACGACACCACCTTTGAACCACCGGAGTCTTCTCATGAACCGTCGCAACTTCATTCGTTTGGCAGGGGGTGGCACCATCGCCGCCGCCACCACCGGCACGCTGGTCGCCTGCGGCGCCGTGAGCTCGAACTATCCCGCCCAGGCGGTCGAGGCCTGGCAGGGCCCTGTGGGCGAGACCGATGTGCGCCGCCGGGCGGTGGCCTACGCCATCACCGCGCCCAATTCGCACAACCTGCAGCCCTGGCTGGTGGACTTGCGCGAGAGCGGTGTCATCACCCTGCGCACCGACCCTGCGCGGGTGCTGCCACAGACGGATCCGTGGGGGCGCCAGATCCTTATCGGCCATGGCGCGTTTCTGGAGCTGCTGGTGATGGCGCTGGCTCAGCAAGGCGTGGCCAGCGAGGTGTTGCTGTGGCCACAGGGCGAGATGCCTGCGGCCCTGAAGGACTGGGACGACCGTCCCGTGGCGCGCATCACCCTCAAGCCTGGTGGCCAGCCCGACCCGCTGTTTGCGCAGGTGCTGCTGCGCCGCACGCCCAAGACGGATTTCGATACCACCCGGGCCATCGCGCCCGGGGTGCTGGCCCAGTTGCTGGGCAGCGCCCCGGCTGAAGCCCCGCTGCGCGTGGGCGGCACCGTCAGCGCCGACCAGTTGCCCGCGCTGCGCACGCTGTGCTGGGAATCTGCCCGGGTAGAGCTGCTCACGCCGCGCACCATGATGGAAAGCATCCACCTCACGCGTGTCGGGCCGGGGGAAATCCTGCAGCACCGCGACGGCATCTCGCTCAACTCGCCGTTCGTGCGCGCGGTGTCGGCGCTGGGCATGTTCGACCGCTCGGCGCCACCCGTCGAAGGCAGCGCAGCCTACAAAAGCGCCATGGGCCGCTTTGAAGGGCACAGCCGCACGGCCATGGGTTTTGTGTGGATCACCGGCCCCAACACGCGCAGCGACCAAGTCCACACCGGCCGCCTCTATGTGCGCCAGCAGCTGCAGGCCACGGCGCTCGGCGTGGGCATGCACCCGATGAGCCAGGCCGTGCAGGAGTTTGCCGAGATGGCCCCGCACTTCGAGCGTGTGCACCAGCTGGTGCTGGGGCTGCCCGCGCCGCGCACGCCACAGGACGCCACCGTGCAGATGTTCTGCCGCATCGGCTACCCCGAAGGCGAGGTGCCTGCCACACCCCGCAGGCCCCTCGCGCGTTTTGTGCGGACTTGACTCCGAGGAGGGCAGCCCCCGCGCAGATTGCTGATGCAGATCAACCCTCGGGCACCAGCCGCCACGCTTTGCCGCCTCTTCACACTCCGTTCAGGTGGCGTTCATCGCGGGTTTCTATATTTGCTGCATTGCAACAAATAGTTGGGACTGGTGATGTGGAAGAAGGTCTTGGGGGGCTCCCTGGCGCTGGCATTGGCGGCGTGGCTGCTGGCACTGTGGGTGCCCCAGCCCGCGCCGCCCGCGTGGGGCGATGTCTGGTGGTGGCGCAACCAGCTGATCCTGCTCACCGGCGTGGCGGCCTGGGCGCTGATGTCGCTGATCATGGTGCTGGCCGTGCGGCCCGCGTGGCTGGAAAAGCCGTTGGACGGCCTGGACAAGAGCTACCGCCTGCACAAGTGGGCGGGCATTGGCGCGATTGTGCTGGGGTTGGTGCACTACGGGCTGCAACTCTCGCGCAGCCTGCTGGCCGACTGGGTGGGTCGCCCGGTGCGCACGCCGCGCGCAGACTGGTGGCTCAACACCTTCCGCCACCTGGCCGAGGAGATGGGGGAGTGGGCCGTGTGGTTCCTGGCGGCCATGCTGGTCATCACGCTGTGGCAGCGGTTCCCGTACCACGTGTGGCGTTACCTGCACAAGCTGCTGGCCGTGGTGTACCTGGTGCTGGCTTTCCATGCCGTGGTGCTCACGCCGCCTGTCTGGTGGGCGCAGCCAGCGGGCGTTCTGGTGGGCCTGTGCTCGCTGGTGGGGGTGTTGTGTGCCGTGCGCTCGCTGGCCGGGGCCATCGGGCGCAGCCGCCGCCATGCGGCCCGCGTGGGCAGCGTGTTGCCACAAGGGGCCAGCGTGCTGGAGGTGACCTGCCAGGTCAGCCCTGGCAGCGCCTGGCGGCACACGGCGGGGCAGTTTGCGTTTGTCACCTTTGGCCGTGCCGAGGGGGCACACCCCTTCACCCTGCTCAATGCCGACCAAGGCGATGGCGTGCTGCGGTTTGCCATCAAGGCGTTGGGCGACCACACGGGCCAGTTGCCTCTGCAAGTCCATCTGGGGCAGCAGGTAGGCATCGAGGGGCCATATGGCTGTTTTGACTTTCGCAGCGACAGCGCACCGGAGCAGGTGTGGGTGGCCGCAGGCATCGGCGCCACGCCGTTCATGGCCTGGCTCGAATCCCTGCAGTCCACACCCGCGCTGGCACCCCGGGTGCATCTGTACTACTGCGTGCGCCATGCGGGCGAGGCGGTGTTTGCCGACCGCATGGCCGCACTGTGCGCCCGCTTGCCCAGCGTGACGCTGGAGACGCACTACAGTGACGACGCCGGGCCCGTGACACCGGCAGCGCTGCTGGCAGGCACCAGCCAGACGGCGAGTGTGTGGTTCTGCGGGCCGCAGGGTTTTGCCGAGGCGGTGCGCCGGGGCATGGAGCACCTGGGGCGCTCGCCTGCGCGCTTTCACCAGGAGCTGTTCCAGATGCGCTGAGGCGGGTTTCTCGCGCCAGCGCTCGAGCACGGTGCGGGCGGCTTTTGGCTGCAGTCCATTCCACCGGCGCGCGGCCTGTCCTGGTGCGGGAGATGTGAGCCATTTTGCCTTCCAGCGCTTTCTGGGAAAGCGCAAAATGCTATATAAATAATAGCAAATTGCGCAGAGCCAGTGGTCACGCCACCGGTGCCACGAACGCGATCAGCCGGCCCATGCGCCGTATCCACTCGGCCGTGACGATGAACTGGGGCTTGTCCTTCTTCACGTACGGCGGCACTTCGGGCGGGTTGTCGGCCGGGTAGGGCGAGGTGTCGTACACATCGCCCACGTGCTTGCTGCGGTAGGCCGTGCCGGTGTAGGGGGCGGTGGGGCCGTCGGCCAGGTAGGGGTTCACGATCTCGGGCACGGGCGATGTCCAGTAGTTGCGGGTGCCCAGCTCGGTCAGCAGCGTGGCGACTTCCGTGTCGGGCACGGCGGGTGTGGCCATGACCGCACCAGTGAACAAATCCGGAAAGTCCACCTCGCGGATCGAGAAGTACTTGGGCAGCGCTTTGCCGCCGCCTGTCACCTTGAGCGGCGAGCGCGCCGCCAGCTCGGCCACGGCCGCGTCCGTCATGCCGCTGAGCTTGGCGTACGTGGCCTCCAGCCCAGCAATGTCGATGGGACGGCCGGCCGAGTAGTGGCTCACGGTGTTGGTGTAGTTCTTGTCGTAGTAGTAGGCGCCGTTGTGGATGTTGGAGCCGTAGCGGTGCACGTACAGGCCATCGTTCGTACCCAGCTCGACAAAGGTGGGGTGGGTGCGGCCACCGCCCAGCAGCGGGTTCACCGTGGCGGCATCGGCCGGCAGCGGGCAGCTCTTGAGCCACGCAATCGCCTCGGGCAGGCGCGCCAGGTACTTGCGGTCGCCGGTGAGCTGGAAGTAGTTGAACATCTGGCGGATGTTGGTCTGCGTGGTGTGCGTGGCCAGCGAGCGGGGCTCGTAGCTGCGGGCACCGGCGGGCGAGCCGGCAGGCCGGCCGTCCCTTTCGCGGGAGAGGTGCTGCAGCCCCCAGCCGGCCTGCTGGCCGGGCTGCTGCATCAGGCGCATGCACTCCATCGCGCGGTTGATGGGGGCGATCAGGCGCGTCTCGCCCAGCGCCATCACGCACAGGGTGAGGAACTTGATGTTCTCGCCCATCACGTCGTCGTTGAAGGTCACGTGCAGCGTGTAGTCGCCGTCGTCCATGCCGGCCTTGGCACCGGCGGGCAACTGCGATGCGTTGGGCAGCGGCATGCTGCTGACGGCGCCTGGGAAGTGCGGGAACCGCTGCGGCCAGCCACCATTGGCCACGCCGTACTCGGGACCGAACTGCGCGTTGAGCACGAAGTCGATGGCCTTTTGCACGGCCGGCAGGTAGCGGGCCTCGCGCCGCTCCAGGTACATGCGCAGCAGAAACTGCGAGGCCACGGCCGTGCCCGCGTCGTCGAACGTGGCGTTGCCGTAGTAGTGCTGAAATTCTTCGAGCCGCCAGCCGTTCTTGCCGATGGTGTCGTACCACTTTTTCAGCGACGCCTCGCCCGCGAAGTCGTGGATGTAGTTCCACCCGCCCGAGCTGTGCTGCGCGGCCATGATGGCCGTGGCGGTGCGCTCGGCCGCGCGCCAGTGGCGTTCGTCGCCGGTGGCGTGGTAGGCGTCCAGGTACACATGGCCCACCGACGGCGTGCCCGGCGGCTGGATCCAGCACATGGTGCGATAGGCCTCCATCTCGCCGAAGGTCTGCTTCAGGTCCGGCGAATACGACCACACGTAGCCGCCCTGGTAGGACACGGTGTCGTCCATGTAGTGCGTGGCCCGCTTCAGGGCGTCGGCAGCGTCGGCCTTGGGGCCGGGCGGAAAGGTGGGCGCGGGGTCGTCGCTGCCGCCGCCGCAGGCGCTCAGCAGCAGGGGGGCCAGGGCACTCAGGGTGAAGTCTCTGCGCTTCATCGTCATTGGGATGTCTCCTCGTTGGATGGCAAGGGTTCTGGAAAGGGAGAAGCGGGCGCGCCCTGCTGCCACCAAGGCAATCGGCCCGGGCCACACGGCGTCTTGACAACAGACGTCGTACAACTTGGCGCGGATTTTGGGCGCGTGTTTTCATCCGATCACTGGCGTTTACCCCAATCAGGCAGATGGCCAGGTAGCCGCAAAATCGGGCGCGAAGGGGCTGTTGCGTTGGGTCGAAAAGCCTTTGAAAGCCGCATGAATACTGGAAGTATTCGGGTTTTTCAAAGACCAGTTGGAGACCTTTGTACCTACGAGGGCGCGAGCCTGCGCCGCCTTGGGTTCGGTGTAGAAATTTGTGATTATTTGTACGACGTCAGATGATGACGTTAACAATGCATCGCACAACAACAGGATGGAGGGACAGACATGCACAAGGGACTGAGAGTGGGTGGGTTGTTGGTGGCAGCGTTGCTGTGCGCAGGCGCTGCGTGGGGCCAGACCAAGCTGCGCGCGTGGAACATCCACCCCGACGGCTACCCCGTCACCGAGGCCATGAAAAGTTTTGCGCAGCAGGTGGGCAAGGCCACGCAGGGGCGTTACCAGATCGAGGTGTTCTCCAACGCCACCCTGGGCGATCAGCCCAAGGCCGTGCAGATGCTCAAGAGCGGCGAGATCGACATCGCCGAGTTCAGCTCGGGCCCGCTGTCCGATGCGGTGCCCGGCATCAAGGTGCTGAACCTGCCGTTCCTCTTCACCGACTCGGCCCACATGTTTCGCCACCTGGACGGCGCTCTGGGGCAGCGCTTTGCCGCCAACCTGCAATCGGCCGGCTTTGTGGTGCTGGGCTGGTACGACGGTGGCGGGCGTTCGTTCTACTGCGCCCACCGCTCGCCCGCCACCATCCGCGACCTGGCGGGGGCTTCCATCCGCGTGCAGCAGTCGGAGATCTATACCGAGATGGTCAAGCTGCTCGACGCGAAGCCGGTGGCGATGCCCTTCAAGGAGGTGCTGGGCGGTTTCGAGAAAGGCACCATCGACTGCGCCGAGAACAACATGCCGTCGTACGAGTCCACCGGCCACTACAAGCTGGCCAAAAACGTGTATGTGACCAACCACGTGATCTCGCCCGAGGCGCTGGTGGTGTCCACCGCGCTGTGGGCCAAGCTCTCGGCCGAGGACCGCAAGGCCTTTGCCGACGCGGGTGCGCAGTCGGCCTTGCTGATGCGCGAGCTGTGGAACAAGCGCGTGGCCCAGGCGCTGGAGACCACCGCCAAGCAGGGCTCGCAGTTCGTGCGCGTGAAGGACGTCTCGCCCTTCGTGCGGCGCATGGCCCCGCTTTACTCCAAATACATGGCCGACCCGACCACGCGGGAGGAGCTGCTGACCATCATTGCGAAGTAGGCTTCGCGCCGGAGCTTGCGTGAGGCCTGGCTTTTCAGGCCATGAACGGTGGGCCGTGGGGTTGCAGGCACATGGGCCGCTCGTCGAATGCCAGCCAGCCCAGCGCGTCGCAGAGCGACTGCACCCACGGGGTGTAGTCGGTGCGCAGCGAGCAGTGCATGGCGAGCGGGCCTTCGGACACGTCTTCGGGGAGATGGAATTCCACCCCGTGGCCCAGCACCGTGGCGTGGCCCCAGGTGGGCAGGGCCCATTCCAGGCCGGGCACCATCTGCGCGAGCGATGTTTTGATGTGATCGATGTCGCGCAGCACCAGCACCGTGTCGGGTGAGAGCTCGTCGGTGGACAGCGGCAACCTTGCGGGCTGGAAGAACAGGTAGGTATAAGCCATGGAGTGCGATGTTGCACCTTGTTGCACGGGCCGCGCGCAAGCCCGGAGCCCGCTGCGTGAACTATTGCGCAGCAGGGCCGATTGCCTGACGGGGCCTCAGCGACCCGCTTGCGCAGGCGGCAGCAGGTACTCGCGCACCAGGGCCCTGGCACGGTGCAGCCGACTCTTGGCCGCCTCGCGCGTGGTGCCCAGGCGCCCGGCCATCTCCTCGATCGTGAGTTCCTCGAAGTCGCGCATCAGGAGGGCATCGCGGTAGATCGGTGGCAGCGAATCGATGGCCAGGGCCAGGTCGTGGCGCAGCTCATGGTCGGGGCGGTGCGACCAGGCGAGGTTGTCTTCGACTTGCGCCAGTGGCTCGGCCTTGAGCCACGCCAGCATCGGCCGCATGCACAGGCGCTGCACGATGCGCACCACCCAGCCACCAAACGCCGCCGCCTCGCGCAGCGCGCCCACGCGGCGGTACACGATGATGAGCGCCTCCTGCACCACGTCGTCGGTGGCCGTGGTAGCTGCGCAATGGCGCAGCGCATAGCGGCGGATGTCGGGGCGGGTGAGGCGCAGCAGCTGCTCCATCGCCACGGCGTCGCCGCTGCGCGCGGCGGGCAGCAGCTGGGCGAGTGTGGGTGCGGTCATGGTTTTGGTCCTCCACAGCGCATTGCGCCACCCGCAGCTTGTGAAACCGATGCGACCCCTGCGCGGGCAGCCGCGCAAGGGCCGCTCCGCCGCGCTGGCTGCGGTCCCCTGCCCACGCACAGCGTGAGAGCGGGGGTGAAGGCGCGAAGCGACTCAGGGGGGTGTTGTTTCATGTCATTCAACAGGCTTGCGGCCCACCATGGCGCAGGCGGGGCAGTAGCCGAATGCGCCGCTCAGGATGCTGCCCACGCCCGAGGCGGCCAGCGCAAGTCCCAGCGGCGATGCGGCCAGCCACCAGAGGCCCGCGGCGATGAGGGCGACGCCCCCAACAACGCGCAGCAGGCTTTCGGGGCGGGTGATGTTCTTGCGGTACAGCATGGGAATTGGCTCCTTGGTCGGTTGAAGGAGGTGCCAACACAGGGCGCCTCCACCACCAAGAGCCACGGGCTTCGCAAAAGGATTCATGGGTTGCGAAAAATTTTTTGCTGGTCACGGCTGCCCGTTACGGGAAATGGTCAAACGAGGCGTAGCGCTTGTCTACCGGTTGGCCCTGTGCATCCACCAATTGCAGGCCAGGTGTGGCCAGCACCGTGCCGATGCGGGTGACGGGCGTGCTGCTTGCCTGCGACGCGGCGGCCACCGCGTCACGCTGTGCGGGCGGGGCGGTGAAGGCCAGCTCGTAGTCGTCGCCGCCTGCCAGCGTGCATTGATGTATCAATTCAGCATCAAATAGGCCGCTAGCGCTTGATGGATAAGCGCTAGCAGCTATCAGTTTTGAAGTGATGTGCGTGTCGATCCGGGCCCCTACACCTGAGGCCTTGAGGATGTGCGACAGGTCGCCCAGCAGCCCGTCGCTCACATCCATGGCGCTGCTGGCCACGCCGCGCAGGGCCAGGCCCAGGGCCACACGCGGGGTGGGGCGCTCCAGCCGCTGGCGCGCGCGGGCCAGCACGTCGGCGGGCAGGGGGGGGTGGCCCAGCAGGGCTTCCAGCGCGAGGCGGGCGTCGCCCAAGGTGCCGCTCACGTAGATATCGTCGCCGGGCCGCGCGCCGCTGCGCAGCAGGGCCTGGCCGGGGGGTACCTCGCCAAACACGGTGATGCAGATGTTGAGTGGGCCCTGCGTGGTGTCGCCCCCCACCAGCTCGCAGCCGTGGGCATCGGCCAGCGCCCACATCCCGCGCGAGAAGCCTTCCAGCCAGGCCTCATCCACGCGGGGTAGTGACAAGGCCAGGGTGAAGGCCAGCGGGCGGGCGCCACAGGCCGCCAGGTCCGACAGGTTCACTGCGAGCGCCTTGTGGCCCAGGGCTTCGGGGTCCACGTCCGCAAAGAAGTGGCGGCCTTCCACCAGCATGTCGCTGGAGATGGCCAGCTGCATGCCGGGCGCGGGCGCCAGCAGTGCGCAGTCGTCTCCCACGCCGAGGGCCACGGCGCCGCCGGGGCGTGCGGGGCGCGTGAAGTAACGTGCAATCAGGTCGAATTCACCCACGGTGCGGTCCTAAAGAATCAGAGGAAATAAACGGCGCGAACCCGCTCAGGCGCTCGGCGCTGCGGCGGAAAACCACTGCGCCCAGTGGTCGATGCAGGCCTGAACCTTGGGTAGCCGGTGCCTGCGGGTGAGGGTGATGGCGTGGATGGGGCTGGGCTGCAGGTCCACGCAATCGGCCAGCACCGGTGCCAGCAGGCCCTGGCGTACCAGGGGCTCCGCCACCACCGTGGCCAGGCGCGCAATGCCCAGGCCCTGCAGCGCCAAACGCGCTGTGATGGCCGTGCTGCCCGAGCGCCAGTGGCCCTCGGCCACCAGCACATAGGGCGCACCGTCGAGCTGGAAAGGCCAGTGGTTCAGAAACGCCACCGCGCTGTTGGTGATGAGCCGGTGCTGGCGCAGATCGCCGGGGCGCTCTGGCATGCCATGTGCCTGCAGGTAGGAGGGCGTGGCGTACAGGGCGCGTGCCAAGCTGCCCAGCGGGCGCGCCACCACGGTGTCGGTCAGCGGCGGGCCGGTGCGGATGGCGATGTCGATGCCGCCCTGTGCCATGTCGGCCATGCGGTCGTCCACCAGCAGCTCCACACGCAGTTGCGGGTGCTTTTGCTGCAGGCTGTCAAAGCTGGGGATCAGCAGGTGTTCGGCCACCACCGAGCTCGATGCCACGCGCACCCAGCCGCTGGGCTGGCCACTTTGCTGGGCGAACTCGCCCTCCAGCTCGTCGAGCGTGCCGGTGAGGCGGCGGCAGTAGTCCAGAAAGGTCTGCCCTTCGGCCGTGAGCGTGAGGCCGTGGGTGGTGCGGTGCAGCAGCCGTGCGCCACAAGCCTTTTCGATGCGCGCCAGGGTGCGGGAGACCTGGCTCACGGGCGCATCGCGCTCGCGCGCTACCGCCGAGAGCGAGCCCAGGTCGGCCACGCGCACGAACAGGTGCATGTCATCAAAGCGGATATCGCGCATCGGGCAATGGTAACGGCGGGGCCTGGGAGCGTCTGCACGAATCGCCGCGCTCGATTCGTGCAGAGGCACCCTTGCGATCCGTGCAAAACGGTCTTGCACCGTGGGCGGTTTCCGCCGCGCCTGGCGCTGCCTACAGTGGCTTCACCCCGAAAGGAATGCACATGTACCCCCATCAATACCCCGATGACTACCAGCGCCTGCACGATGAGGCTAGGCGCCACGCACTGCAGTTGCGCCAGGAGGCGATTCGCGCCGCCCATGCCTGGGTGGCGCGCGGGTTCCTGCGCATGGCCCGCCGGGTTTCCCACCTCGCGCGGACGGATGAAGCCGCGCCAGCGAACCCCTCTACCCCGGAGCTGAAAACACCATGCCAACCCTCGTTCTAAAACTGGCCCCGCTGCAAAACCCCGAGCGCTACCGGCAACTGGCCAGCGCGCTCACGGACCTGACCGTGCACCTGCTGGGCAAGCGCCGCGAGGTGACGGCGGTGGTCATTGACGACCTGCCCGCTGCACGCTGGCACATCGGTGGTGCGCCAGTCGAGCAGCCCACGGCATTGCTGGAGATCAGCATCACGCAAGGCACGAACACGCAGGAGGAGAAGGCCGCCTTCATCCAGGCCGCGTTTGCTGAACTGCAGCGCCAGCTGGCCGGTGACGGCGCGCTGGCCCTCGCCAGCTACGTGGTGGTGCGTGAGCTGCCCGCCAGCGACTGGGGCTATGGCGGGCGCACGCAGCAGGCGCGCAAACTGGCGCTGGCGGCGTGAAGGTGCGGATGCGAGGCGTTCAGGCTGGCGCGCCGCGAAAGCGCTGCGCCGCCTGGCGGCTGACCTCGGCCAGCAGTTGCTCTTCGCGCTGGCGCTCGCGCAGCCAGCGCGCATCGTTCTGGCCCGCTTCTGCTTCGGTGCGCAGCATGTGCATGGCGCTGGAGGCACCCTGCACGGCGGCATGCCCGGCGATCTTGTCCATGGTCTTGAGGATGTGCTCGCGCAGCGGCATGTGGTCGCCGGTGGCCGGGTCCACATACACCGCGTCCATGCCAAAACGGCAGGCCTGGAAGCGGTTGTAGGTGTACACAAGGTAGTCATCTTCGGCGGGCATGAAGGGCTGCTCGGCCAGAAACCATGCGCCAAGCGACTGCACGTAGCCCGCCAACGCGGCGGCGCGCTCGATGGTCAGCGGCGTGTCGAACACGCGGATCTCGATGGTGCCGAACTCGGGCTTGGGGCGGATGTCCCAGTAGAAGTCCTTCATGCTCTTGACCACGCCGGTGCGCGTCATCTTGTCGAAGTACGTGGTGAAGTCATCCCAGGTCAGAGCCATGGGCGCGCGGCCTGACAGCGGAAACGCAAACACCGAGTTCAGCCGCGCCGAGTCAAAGGCCGTATCCTGGCCCTGCACATAGGGACTCGATGCCGACAGCGCGATGAAATGCGGGATGTAGCGCGACATGCGGTGCAGCATGAGCAGCGCGGCATTCGCGTCGGGGCAGCCGATGTGCACATGCTGGCCGAAGATGGTGAACTGCTTGGACAGGTAGCCATACAGCTCGGACAGCTCGCGAAAACGCGGCTTGTCGTAGATGCGCCGCTCGTGCCACTGCTGGAAGGGGTGCGTGCCTCCGCCCACCACGGCGATGTTGAGCTTGTCCGCGCTCTTGACCAGTGCATCGCGGATGGGCGTGAGCTGGCCCAGCACCTCGCTGGCCGAGTGGCAGATGCCGGTGGAAATTTCGATCATGCTGTTCGTCATCTCGGGCACCACGCTGCCGGGCAGCGGGGTTTTCTTCATGAGGCGCAGCATGTCCTCGGCGTAGGGGGCCAGGTCGTAGTCGTTGGTGTTGACGAGCTGCAACTCCAGCTCGACGCCCAGCGTCAGCGGTTCGGAATGGTTGAAGGCTTCAAGACTCACGGCTGTTCTCTCCGTTGTGGCCACGGGTCAGTGGCGCCCAGGGTTTCGAGCTTTCGCCCGCACGGTAAATGGCCACGGTGGCAATCACGGCGCCCAGGACTTCCATCAGCAAAATGGCAGGCAACGCCACACCGGCAATTACATGGCCGGTGGAGGGCGAGGCCAGCACGAACTGCGAGGCGATCAAGAGCGCGATGGACGACATCGGCGTCATCGCGCAGCCCACCCACAGGGCCTGCTTCCAACTCGCGCCGCTGCCCACGTTGCCCAGTGCCACGCCGGTGGCCTTGGCCACCAGGCGCACGGCAATCAGGGCCAGCACCACGCCGGCCACGGGGGCACTCCAGTCGGCCTGTGCAGCCACGGTGGAGACCAGCACGAACATCAGCATGGTGAGCAGCGACGATGCGTTGCCCAGCTGGCGCGGCCAGGCCCAGGGGCGGGGGTTGAGCTGCTTGAGCAGCATGCCACCCAGCAGCGCGGCCAGGGGGGCTGAGCCTCCCATGTGCGCTGCCACGGCGGTGCCCGCCGCCACCAGCGCCAGAAAAAGCATGGAAGTGTTTTCGCTCGTGGGGCTCATGAAGCGCAGCGCCATGCGCAGCACCAGGGCCAGCACGGCGGCGACGATGATGGAGACCCCCAGCACCACCATCACGGGGTACACGGTCTCCACCACGGTAAGGCTTTGGCGGTTGATCAGCTCGGCCTTGGCGCTGCCCAGTGTCAGCGCATACAGCGTGGACAAGGTGGTGAGCACGATGGCGCGCTCGGTGACCGGGCCCGCCGCGCGGGTGTCGGCCACCACGCGGGTGAGCACGGCAGGCGAGGCGGCCAAGGCCACCAGGGCCAACGGGCCGGCCACCTGGGTGGGCAGGTTCAGCCAGACCAGCACCCAGTACACGGCAAAATAGGTCAATACCGATTCGGCAATGCTCTGCACCAACACCATGGGGTTGTGGCGAAACCAGCGCAGCGGAATGCGGCCGCCACATTCAAAGAGGACGAGGGCAATGCCCAGCTCCAGCAGGAACAGGCCGATGCCCTGCAGCGGCCACACCGCCCCGCTGAACCCGGCCAGCCCGGCGGCGGTACCCACCAGCGAATAACCGAGCACCTTGGGCAGGCCTGTATGGCGCTGCGTGAGATAGCCTGCCATGGCCGCCACGGCCAACAGCAGTGACCATTGCACCGTGGGCAACCCGGCTGAGGGGCGCAGCCACTGCGCCCAGAAGCTCAGGATTTCATTCATGTCATGGAACCTCTGCGTCAGACGGGCGGTGCCCGTTGGTGTGAAAGGGCCGGCGCACAGGCCCTCCGCAGGGGGGAGGGGGTGCGCTTGGGCGTTGGTGCCCCGAATTTACAGGCCGAAACACTCCGGCCGTGTAGGACAGATGCGGCGGTTGCCCGGGTTCAGGCCTGTGACGATACCCCCGCGCCGGCCGTCCGCTCTGGCACAAAAAAGCTCAGGGGCGCGCTGCGCAGGCGGGCGCGAATTGCTGCGTAGATGCGCGAGCGGTCTACACCGCTGACGTTCTGCGCACGCAGCGCCAGGCTGAAGGCCAGGTAGAAACTCACCGATACATTCAGGGCCCCCAGAAATGGCAGCGAGGCCACGGCCCACCAGAACGCCGGCAAATGCAGGACCTGCAGGCCCAGTGTGGCGCTGGCTGCCGCGACCTGGCCCGTGGACAGCGTGACGTGGCGCACATCCAGCCCCAGCCCGAAAAACGCGGCAAACGCGGGTACCAGGCCGAGCATGAAACCCAGCGAGACGTTGGCAGCAAGGCCCGAGAGGTTTTCGCGAAGGAAGCGGGCCCAACGCGCGGCGCGCTCGGTGCCCAACAGCCCCGTGATGCGCGGGTTGTAGTGCAGGGCCGAGTCCATGCGGTGGAGCACAAACCAGTTCTCTGTCCAGCCCGCAATGATGCTGGACGCAAACAGCAGCACTCCGGTAAAGGCTGCGAAGAACAGCGAAGGCCCGAGCAGGTGCAGGGATGCGAACACATGCTCGGCCTCCTTCAGGCTGATGGCCGGGCCGCCCGTGGCCAGGGCAATCAGCGTGGCGAGCGCAAGCACGGCCGGGAAGACCACCAGCACATTGCCCAGCACGGCCGCCACCTGGGAGCGCACCAGGTGGGTGATCTCGTCCACAAACGCCTCGATGGCGCTGCCTGAACCCAGTTCCTTGAGTTTGGCTGCCATGGCCGGCGCCGTCATGGCTGGTTGTTTGGTGGCCACGGTGAAGTGCAGCAGCTGGATCAGCACAAAGCTCACGGCGTAATTGATGCCCGCCATGAAGCCACCCCAGAACGCCGACAGTGCCAGCGCATAGAGGCCGAACTTCGCCAGTGTGGTGAACGCCATCAGGGCGCCGCCGCCCGCCGCCTTACGCAGCATGGAGCGGTATTCGGTGCCCGTGCGGGTAATGTAGTGCTCACCTGTCTCGGCACTGCGCTCGGCCACCTTGGCCGCCAGTAGCGAGGAATTGGATGCCAGCAGTGCACGCAGGCTGCGCCGCTCCTGCCCCACCATCACCAGGTGCGCCATGAGCTGCGCCGCCGTGACGGCCGGTTGGGCCGACAGCAGACAATCAAGCAACTCCCGCACGCGCAGGATGCGTTCGCGCAGCTGCCGCAGGCGGAACACCAGGCCCACCGAAATGCCGTTGTCTTCGAAATGCGCATACACGGTGGCCGCCGCCGCGCGGCAGGCCTCCAGGCGCTCGCGCAGGCGCTGGGCCGACTCGTTGAGACGGTCAGGCGTGCGCAGCGCATGCAGCACCTCCACGCGCAGGCTTTCCACATCGCGGATCAGTGCATGAAAGGGCTGAGCCTCGCGCGCGGATTCGCTCATGCGCAACCGCAGCTCGGGGGCAAAGCCGGTCGAGAGAATCTGCCCCGCACAGTAGGTGATGGCGTCCAGCAAGGCACAGTGCCAGCGCGTAGCCCCGCCGGGGCTGTCGTTGCCACCGGCGGGGGCCAGTAGGTCGACCAGCCGGTTCAGCTGGGCTTCGTCGAGCGCCGCAAGCCACTGGGCGTCAAAAGCGCTGGGCAGGGCCAGCATGAAGAGCTCGGAGGCATCGATGGTCTCGGGACTGCCCGGCAGCAACTTGGTGCGCAGGCGCTCGGCGATCTCGCTGACCAGCGCAGTGCGGGGCGCAAAGCCAAAGTCCGCCAACAAGGTGGTGACATCGACCTGGTCCACCAGCGTAGCCCACCAAGACTGCAGCCGCTGCTGGAGGTCGGGCCGGGCGGCGATGGCGTCGATGAAAAGCTGCACCCGCCCCACGGACGCCGGAACCGAGTCGCGCTGGCCACGCACCCAGTCCAGCAGGTGGATGAGCCACAGGTGGCGATGGGCCAGGCCGGCCGTGGGGTCGAGCGCCGCCAGCAGGCTGGCCAGGTCGGTATTGGCGCGGTTTTTCATCGCCGGGCCGCCCCAAGATGAAAAGCGACCCCCTCGGGGGGCAGTGACCACACGAAGTGGGGAGCGTGGGGGTGAGTCTTCATCGCCGGGCCGCCCCAAGATGAAAAGCGGCCCCCTCGGGGGGCAGCGACCACACGAAGTGGGGAGCGTGGGGGCGACTCTTCAATGCAGCACCCGTCCACTCAGCGGCTCACCCGAGGGGCCGTGGTTGATCGCTTCCAATACAAAGAGGGGTACGGGGGTATTGAAGGGCTCGCCATCTTCGGCCACGCAGTGAAAGGTGCCGTGCATGGTGCCGCTGGCGGTGCGCAGCCTGCAGCCGCTGGTGTACTGGAACGATTCACCCGGCTTGAGCAGCGGCTGGTGGCCCACTACGCCCAAGCCCTTGACCTCTTCGGTGTGGCCCCGGGAATCGCTGATGATCCAGTGGCGCGAAATCAGCTGCGCGGGCGCGTCCCCGGAATTGGTGATGGTGATGGTGTAGGCGAAGCTGAACACTCCGGTGTCCGGCGCAGACTGCTCGGGCAGGTATTCGGGCAGCACTTCCACGTCAAACTGGTACTTTGGCATGGGGCGAATGGTAACCGTGGAGATTCTCCAAAAGTGCATGTCCATGGGGTAAAACCCCTGACCTTCTGCGCTTTGCGACAATCGGGGGATGAGCCGCACATTCCGAATCGCCCCCTCCATCCTCTCCGCCGACTTCGCCCGCCTGGGTGAAGAGGTGCGCAATGTCATTGCCGCTGGCGCAGACTGGATCCACTTCGACGTGATGGACAACCATTACGTGCCCAACCTCACCTTCGGCCCTATGGTGTGCCAGGCGCTCAAGCCCCATGCCAAGACCGCCGCCGGTGTGGCCGTGCCGATCGACGTGCACCTGATGATCCAGCCGGTGGACGCCCTCGCCGCTGCCTTTGCCGACGCCGGTGCGGACTACATCAGCTTTCACCCCGACGCCTCGGGCCATGTGCACCGCAGCATCCAGGCCATCCGTTCCAAGGGCGTCAAGCCCGGCCTGGTGTTCAATCCGGCCGAGCCGCTGGATGTGCTGGACTGGGTAATCGACGACATCGACCTCATTCTCATCATGAGCGTCAACCCCGGGTTTGGGGGCCAGAGCTTCATTGATTCAGCCCTGCGCAAGATCGAAGCAGTGCGCAAGCGCATCGACGCCTCGGGCAAGGACATCCGCCTGGAAGTGGATGGCGGCATCAAGGCCGACAACATCCGCCGGGTGGCCGATGCGGGTGCTGATACCTTTGTGGCGGGCAGCGCCATCTTTGGCAAGCCGGACTATCAAGGCGTCATCGACGCGATGCGCTCAGAGCTGGGGTGAGTTCCTCAGCTGCTGGGCAGACTTTGCCCGGCAGCCGTTGTGACAGGCCACGCCTGCATTGAGCCTGGTTATTGCTGAGCAGGGACGGTGATCGTTGTTGTGGTCGATTCACGCAACACGCCGCCGCCTGACACCGAGCCACTCGCCGGGCTGCTCTGCACGCGGCGCATGCAATCTGCCTGATCGGCGGCGGTCTGGAACGCCGCACAGCGTTGGGTGGCGTTGTTGGTCGCGGCGGTTCCAGGGTTGCTCAGATCGCCCTTGCGGGAAGCATCCAGCGCGTTATTGGCCTCGCGAAGGCAGGTGGCCAGGCTGTCCTGCGTGTTGTTGGTCATGCACTTTTCCCGCTCTTGCTCATAGCGTGCCCGCGCGTCTTGAGGTGGCGTTTGCGCGGATGCACCTGCGCAGGCCAGCAGCAAGGCGGCGGTGAAGAGGGAGGTGGCAAAGGGAATGCGTTTCATGAAAGGGCTCCTGGGGCAATCGCAGACAGTGGTCTGAACGTAAGCCTGCAGGGTAGGCCCCGCTGCGGTGCGCCCCTGTCGGACAGTGCCGCCCCCTGCCGTGCGCGGGACGCGCGTTTCGGGCTTGGTCAGCCCAGGCGCTGAAAGGTCAGAACGAAGGCCACGCCATCTGCCGTATTGCGCGCGTTGATGGTGCCGCCCATCTTGGCCATGTAGGTTTTGGCCACAAACAGCCCCTGGCCTCGGTGCTCGCCCTCGCCCAGCGGGGTGGGGCTGGCGGGGTCGGAAACGCCCAGTTCAAAAATCCGCTCCAGCAGTTCGTCTGCAATGGTGGAGCCCTGGTTGTGCAGCGTAGCGCTGGCGGTGGATTCCGACGCGGTGAGCGTCAGCCTGATGGGGCTGCCCGCGGGGCGGTAGCGGTCGGCATTGCGCAGGATGTGGGTTACCACGTCTTCGAGCGCAAACTCGTCGGCCCGCACGATGACCGGGCCTGCGTTGCTTGAACCCGGGGCATAGACAACATCCAGGATGCCCGCAAAGTGGGCGTTGTCGGCCACGTTGCGCAGGAATGCATCCAGGTCCAGCCGCCCCTCGGGCACATTGGCGGCCTGCAGTGCCTCGGCGGGCGATGCCGTGCCATACAGCACATGGATGGCCTGCTGCATGCGCTGCACATAGCGGTGGCCGGGGTCTTGCGGGCCGTTCAGCGCCATCAGCGACTGCAGGGGTGACATGATCTCGTGCCCTACGGCGTGCCACATGTCGCGCTCTTGCTGGGCGCGCAGTTGCTCGCGCTGCAGGTCGTCCTTCACGCGCTGCAGCAGGTCGGCCAGACCCCCGGCCAGAATGCCCAGCTCGTCTGAGCCGCGCAGGTCCGACACATCCAGGTCGCCCAGCCGGGGTCCGGTGTGGCCGGGCTGCACGTTGTACGACACGGCGGCGGCGCGGCGGGTGAGTGCGGTCACGCGGCGGATCAGGCCCACCTCCACCACCAGCCAGGCCAGCGCAATGGCGCCCAGCATGGCTCCTAAGTACCACGACAGGCGCGTGGCCACAGCGGCCAGGCCTTGCTCCACGCCGCGCAGGTGGCCGGTGAAATTCACCACGTAGTTGCCCGTGGGCGTGTCCAGAATGTCCAGTGCTGTGGGGGCGGCGGGCGTGGCTGCTGCCGGGCCCACGCCTGCGGCCTCCAGCGGCAGCCAGCGGATCAGGCGCAGCAGCCAGGGGGCTGAGGGATCGGCCTGCACTTCGACGCCCTTGAGTGTGATGGCGCTGGCCTCGTCACTGCCCAGCTTGCGGATCTGCACACGCTCGCCCGGCAACAGGCTGCGCGAGAGGTCGCCCAGCGATGCGGCCAGCTGCGCGCCGGGTGCGTCGCTGTCGAACAGCGGTTTGGTGTCCTCGCCCGGCGCCAGCATCTCCACCCGCACGCGCATCTGCCCCAGGTCTTCCGGCGGCCAGACCAGGCGCTCGTCCTTGCGGAACAGCGCTTCGCGGAACAGTTCGACCGGCAGGCGGATGGAGTAGTGCGTGCGGCGCAGGCAGTCAGTGGTGGTGGCCTCGCCAGCGGGCGAACTGGCCGATGGGGGTGGCAGGTCGCGGCACTGGCCGTTTTGCCACAGCCAGCCGCGAAAGTCGCGCACCGGCCGCGCGCGGGCGTCGAGCTGCGGCGTGCCGTTGTCCACAAACCCCGTCAGGCGCCCGCGCACGGCCGCGCTGCCCTGTGGGGGCATGGCCTCGTACGGCGCAATCCAGCGGTAGGTGGTACCCCGCATGTCCAGGGTGATGCGTGCACGGTGTGCCTCGGCGGGCACTAAGGCGCCGCGCTCGCGGGGTGTCAGTTCACCGGCATAGAAGCTGCCCACCAGGTAGATGAAGCCGCCTGCATAGGGGTTGTTGCCAATCGCTGCGCACACTGAGGCGCCATCGGGGTATTGCACGGAGCAGCCCGCCATCTCCACGGCTTGCTGTGATTTTTGCGGGTCGTCAAAGTCGATGGCCGCATAGGGCAGCAGCAGCGGCGCCAGCGGCGTCACGCCCTGGCCGAGGTGGCTGGCGTTGAGCAGCGCCAACTGGCCCGAGGGGTGGCGCAGCCGCGCCATGACCTCGGCCTGGCTGCGCACAAAGCCATGTTGGTAAGCCTGCCAGGCGCGCTCTTTTTCGTCCTTGAGCACCACCACGCTCAGCGCCACCGTGGCCAGGGCCAGCAGCACGAACACCCCGCGCACGAGGATGCGCAGGCGGAACGCGGGCAAGCCCAGCCGGGGCATTTCCAGACGCGATATTTCAAGTGCGGGGTGCAGTAGGCGTTTCACTCCATTCCTCTCGCGTGAAAGTGCCGTGCAGGGCGGCCAAACTGGCGTGGCCCAGGCCAGGGCCGCCCCGCCGCGCTGGCGGCGTCCCCCTGCCCGCATCGCGCAGCAATGCGAGAGCGGGGGGAAGGCCCGCAGGGCCTCAGGGGGGTGTTCACTTTACCGTCCAGCGGAACCCGCGCATGGGCACGTTCTCAATGCCTTCAAATCCGGGGTCCACTTCGCGCAGCGCCTCGCGGATGGTGCTCACATGCTTGCGCACGTTGTCACGGTTGCGCCCGCTTTTCACCACCTCGAACAGTTCGTCATACGACACCACCTCGCCACTGCGCTGGTGCAGCGTGGCCAGGATGCGCTGGGCCGTCAGTGGCAGGTTGATGCGCTCGCCGCGCCAGGTGGGGGTGCGCTGCCACAGCGGGTCCAGCACCAGCGCATCACCCACGGTGGCGGGGGGCGCGCTGGCTGGGGCCTGGGCCTGTGTGGTACGCAGGATGTCGAGAAAGGTCTCGATGAAATCGGCCTCTTCGAACGTGGTTTTCTGCAGGTAGTCCCACGCGTCCAGCGCCTTCATGATGCTGCGGTAAATGGCCGCAGGCATGGCCGACACCACCAGCACCGGCGTGCCCTGGCGCAGCTTGTTGATGGCGTTGATGAGGGCCACGCCCGCATGGCGCTCGCGGCCCAGTTCGATGTCCAGCACCACCGCGTCGTAGTGCTCGCGGGCCAGCGCGGCCTCGGCCTCGTCGCGGGTGAACCACTGGTCGATGACGATGCCGCTCTTCGCACTGCGTATCCACCCGGCCAATTGGTTGCTGGTGGGCAGGTCGTCTTCGATCACGGCAATGCGGGTCATGGGCAGGGCGGGCAGTAGAGGGTGGGCAGATTATCCCGGTGGCCGGTTCTGGCCGGTGTGAGTTTTTCTTCCGGGGCCGGAAGGTTCGTGCGGGCGGCGTGAGCGCATTGGGGGCTGCGCCGCATTGTTGCTTCCGGGGTAGATCCGAACAATCGGTCCTCAATGAGCAAGCCACAGCGGCAGCTCAGAAACGACAACAACACCGAACCAACCCGAGAGAGAAACACCATGAAAGCCACCTGGAACCGCATCGTGCAGACCCTGAAGGTCCGTCGCTCTACCCCGTTGTCCGAAGCAGGCACGGAGCCCGTGCTGGACGCTGAATCGCAAAGCCCTGTGGCAGCCGATGCATGCGGTGCCGATGGCCCTCGACTGAACTGGGCCTATCTGCTGCCCACCGCCCGCACCGTGCGCTGGCTGACCGCTGGCGCTGTGGTGGCCGCCGCAGGCCTGATGGTGGTCCGCAACCCGCCGGTGCAGCACTTGGCACAAGGCGACCTGGGCGTGCGCCTGAACCAGTTCACCGGTGCCGTGAGCCTGTGGCGTGATGGCAGCGTGTGGGTGGTGCCTGGCCTGCACACGGTGCGCGTGTTCTCACTGCGTGACCAGAGCTACCGTCCCGAAGCCATGCGCCAGGCCACGGGCAGCGCGCCGCTGCAGTCGGTGGAAGGCCTGTCGCTGGGCCTGGACCTGAGCGTGCGCTACGCCCTGGACCCCAACTCACCCGCCGTCAAGGCCGGAAATCTGCCCGACAACGTGGGTGTCGACATCGTGGAGCCCGCGGTGCAGGGCTTGGTCTACAAGGTGTTTGCCCGCTACACGGTGCGTGAAATCTTCTCGTCCAAGCGCGCCGAGATTTCGCAAATCATCGAAACCGAACTGCGTGCCCGCCTGGCTGCCGATGGCGTGACGCTGCGCAGCCTCCAGATCGGCAAGGTGGACCTGCCCGCGGAGTACCGCCGGGGCATGGACAGCCTGCTGGCCGAAGAGTTGGCGTCCGAAAAAATGCGCTACACGCTGGAGCTGAAAGACAAGCGCGTGCGTGAAACCGAACTGGACGCCAACGCTGACAAGGTGCGCCGCGAAGTGGCCGCCGAAGCCGCTGCGCGTGAGCAAGTCATCGCCGCCAAGGCCCAGGAAGAGGCCATGAAGCATGTGCTGCCCTTCAAGCAGCGGCAGATCGAACAGCGCCAGCTGGAGGCCGAAGCCGAACGCGTGGCCCGCGTCAAAGCCGCTGAAGGCAGCGCCCAGGCCCGCCGCATCGAAGCCAACGGCGAAGCCGACGCCCGCCAGAAGCTGGCAGAGGCCGAGGCCTACCGCATGGACCGCGTGGGCAAGGTCAATGCCGAGCAAATGGCCCGCGAAGGCGCACTGGTGACCAAACACCCGCTGCTCATCCAGAAGACGCTGGCCGACAAGCTCTCGGACAAGATCCAGGTCATCATCGCGCCCCCGCCCACCAATGGCGACTTCATCGGTGCCGCGCTGCTGGGCGGCAACCGCAACGCCCAGGCCGGGGCCGCACAGGCTGCTGCCGTGGCCGACGACGCCACCACCACCCAAGCCGTGGAGCAGTGAACATGAACGCCACCTTCGCAACTTTGCTGGCAGCCGTTGCCAGCGCTGCAGTGACCGTGGCGGCCGAGGCCGCCCCCCAGCCATCGCCCAGCGCCCAGGGCAGCGCCATCGTGGTGCAGGACCAGGCCAGCCTGCGCGCTTCCCCCCGTGACGGTGCCCAGCAGCAGGCCAGCCTGTGGCAGGGCGAGGTGCTGGAGGTGCGTGGCGAGCGCCTCGACTACTTGCAGGTGTGGGACCACAAGCGTGAGCGCGGTGGCTTCATCCGCGCCAGCGATGTGCGCCGCGTGGCCCTGACCGAGGCGGAAGGCCCCGCGCTGCTGGCCGTGATGCGCTTTGTGCAGGACACGCCGGGTGCCGAGGCGCTGGGCATTGGCCTCACCGCCGCTTACCTGCAAGCCGCGCCCGCCAAGGCTTTGGCGGGTGTGGAGGGTGCCCAGGCTTTCGATGCCCTGGGCACCTTTGCCGACCGGCTGGCGCGCCGTGCCTCGGTAGCCGTGCCGGGCAAGGCCTCGGGCGCTGCGTTGTCGGCCCACCTGGATGTGGCCAACGGCTACGGCGTGCGCTTTTCCACCTACGAGGTCGAAGGCCGCATGCAGGTTTGCTACGAGGGCGAGGCCTTCCGCCGCCTCCTGGCCATGCCCGTGGCCGATGCCGAGCAGCGCGCCCGTGCCGTCCTGGCGCTGACCCGCCCCGAATGCATCAACCCCGACCTGCCCGCACACGAGCGCGCCAAGGTCACCACCTGGCAGGCAGAGGTACTGGAGCGCGTGGACGTGGCGGGCCTGCCTGGCTACCTGCGCAACCGCGTGCAGATGCGGCGCGCCAGCGTGTGGGGCGCCGCAGCCTTCCAGCAAGCACGCAAAAACGCGGCCGACCCGGCGGTGGCCGCTGCCGCCGCACGCGCCCTGACGGAATTCACCGGCGTGAGCAAGGCCGAGCTGCCTGACGAGGACCAGAGCGCCTACAACGACGCTGCCATGCGCGTGAGCGCCGTACGCTGGGCGCTGGTGCCTGCTGCGGCGCCTGTCGCGACCGCCGCCGGAGCCCGCCCCGCACTGTTGACCGAACCCGGCGCACCCGGCGAAACCTGCGTGCTGCTGGTGGACGCGCAGCACAGCGCCAAGGCCCCGCTGCTGCGCCGCTGCACCTACGGCGTGGTCTGGGCCGCATCGGCCAGCACCAACCGAGAAGGCACGGCGGTGGCCCTGGCGGTGCAGCCCCTGGAAGGCTGGCGGGAGCTGTGGGTGTTGCGCAAGACCGAAGGCGGCTGGCTGGCGGACGTACTGCCGCCTGCCGCCGCGACGCCCGAAACCGGCGTGGCCGAGTGGGCGGGCTGGGTGCCCGGCGGACAGCAGATGCTGGTGGCGCGCGAAGCGCGCGGCCAGGGGCGCTACCGCAGGAGCTTTGAGGTGGTACGGCTCGACGGACTGGCCACCGAGCGGGTGACGGGGGATGTGGCGGCACTGCCTTTGTTCCAGCGCTGGCAAGACCCGGCCTGGAAGCGGCAGACGCTGAGCTTGCGATGAGGCGTATGGGACTTGCACAAATCGGAATGCCGCAGCCGTATCGCCTTGGGGTGAGCCGCGTGCCTGACCCCTGTTTTGCCTAAGCTATGGCGTATTTACACTTGGGATCTCCGTACTCTTTTGCCCGTGATCCTCTCCATGACCGACTCCGCCTCGTTCGCCTCTCTCCTGTCCCGCGTGGACGCTGTCATCGTGGACCTGGATGGCACCATGGTGGACACCATGGGGGACTTCAATGAGGCCATCAATCGCATGCTTCGTGAGCTGGCCCTGCCGGCCATTGGGGCCCAGCACATCGAACACATGGTGGGCAAGGGCTCGGAGCATTTGCTGCTTTCAGTGCTGAAACATGTGCTGGCGCTTGATGGTGGTGCGCAAGATGCTATAAAAATTGAAGCAATCTATCCTTCGGCCTGGGCCAGCTATCAGCGCCACTATCTGGCAATCAATGGCCAGTTTGCCGGGGTGTACGACGGCGTGGAGGTGGGGTTGCAGGCGCTGCGCACCCGGGGACTGCAATTGGCCTGTCTGACCAATAAACCCACGGACTTTGCGCTGCCGCTGCTGAAGTCCAAGGGGCTCGACGGGTACTTCAAGAACGTGTTTGGCGGTGACGCGTTTGAGCGCAAGAAGCCCGACCCTCTGCCTCTCATCAAGACCTGCGAAGCGCTGGGCACCGTCCCCGCGCGTACGCTGATGCTGGGTGATTCCAGCAACGATGCGCAGGCGGCACGGGCGGCGGGCTGCCCCGTGGTGCTCGTCACCTACGGCTATAACCACGGCCAGCCCGTGCGGGCGGTGGATGCCGACGGGTTTGTGGATTCGCTGGCGCAGCTGGCCTGAGCTGGCCGCGGTCGAGCTTGGGTGTTCAGGCGGGCAACTGGCGCGGCGCCACGCTGCGGTAGTCCAGCCGGGAGGCGCTGGCGCTGTTGCCACGCACGGGGGCGGGCATTGCATCGCTGTGGCGGCTGGCGCTGGCTGAGAGTCGGAAGACCGCCACCGCATCCACCAGCTGTCCCGCCTGCGTCTTGAGGCTGTCGGCCGCCGCTGCGCTTTGCTCTACCAATGCTGCGTTCTGCTGGGTGGCCTGGTCCATCTGCGTGATGGCTTCACCCACCTGGGAGACACCCTGGCTCTGCTCGCTGCTGGCGGCGCTGATCTCGCCCATGATGTCGGTCACGCGCCGGATGGCCCCCACCACCTCGGTCATCGTGGCGCCAGCCTTGTCCACCAGGGCGGTGCCGCGTTCCACGCGCTCCACGCTGGTACCAATCAGTCCCTTGATTTCCTTGGCGGCTTCCGCGCTGCGCCCAGCCAGGCTGCGCACTTCGCCTGCCACCACCGCAAAGCCGCGCCCCTGCTCGCCTGCGCGCGCAGCCTCCACGGCAGCATTCAGGGCCAGGATGTTGGTCTGGAAGGCGATGCTGTCGATCACGCTGATGATGTCGGCGATCTTCTTGCTGCTGTCGTTGATGCCCTTCATGGTCGTGACCACTTCGGCCACCGCGTCGCCGCCCTGTTGGGCCACGGTGGATGCGCTCATGGCCAGTTGGTTGGCCGTGCGCGCGTTGTCGGCGTTCTGGCGCACGGTGGAGCCCAGCTCTTCCATCGACGCGGCGGTCTGCTGCAGGGCCGACGCTTGCTGCTCGGTGCGGGCCGACAAGTCGTTGTTGCCCGAGGCGATTTCGGCGCTGGCGGTGGCGACGCCTTCGGCGCTGTGGCGCACATTGCCAACGATGGTGGCCAGGCGCGATTGCATGGTGGCCAGAGCCTGAAGCAGTTGTCCGGTCTCATCGTTGCCATTGGCCTCGATGGGGTGGGTCAGGTCGCCGTCGGCAATGTTTTCTGCCGCCTGCTTGCCCCGCTGTACGGGTTGCACGATGGAGCGCGTGACGGTGAAGGCCAGCAGTGCGCCCAGGGCCACGGCGATCAGTGTGCCCACGCCCAGCAGCACCTGGCTGGCCTTGGCCAGCGTGCTGGTGTCACCCTGGCTGTCGGCCAGCTGTGCGGCCATGGCGGTGCGCAGATCGTCGAGGGATTTGAGGTACTTGTCCGCCAGGGGGCGCAGGTCTTTGTCCACCAGCGCAGGCACATTGGGTTCGCCACCACGGTGCAGCTCGCGGATTTCGGCAAGCTTGTCGGTGTAGGCCTTGCTGGCTGCGGCGATGGTGGCCAGCTGCGCGCGGTTCTTGTCGCCCTGTACCAGGCCTTCGATGCGTTTGACCTTCGTCTCGATGCCGGTGGATGTGGCCTGCGTGTCGGCCGTCAGCTTCTCCATGTAGTCACGGTCGATGGCCTTGAGAAACGCCTCGGTGCGCACCCAGTTCAGGCGGATGTCCGAAGCCCAGTTTTCCACCAGGGTCTGCTGCTCGATCTCCTGGGTGGCTACGCGCTCGCTGGCGCCTTGCAGGCTGGCGATGCGCCACATGCCGGTGGCGGCAATCAGCGCCGTGATGAGCAGGATGGCCCCAAAGGACGAGCCCAGGCGCAGGCCGACGGAAAGGTTGCTGAGTTTCATGGTGGTAGCTGGCGCAAAAAGGTGTCTGGAGGCAGAAAGGTGGCGTTACACACGGCTCGCTGCGGGGCGCGGGTAGCGCGAAAAGCGTGGCTCAGGCCGTGGCATCGGTTGCTGCGGGTTGCGCGCAGGGATGTGCCGTTGTGGGGGCGGGTTGGTGCGGGTGCGATTGCCTGATGCAAAGACTACTCCCGAGGTGGGAGTGCGTCTGTCGGACGCGGGACAGCCCCCGGGGACTTTGTTTCGGGGTTTGTCCCAAGGCTTTTTTAGGCGGGCTTGCCCAGCAGGGCGTCCTTCAACTTCCAGTCGGCCGGGGTGTTGCCCAACCAGATGCCCAGCAGCGCGTTGAAGAATTCAGGCTCCTTGAACGGCTCGCCCTGGGGCTTGCCCTTGACCGTTATCACCGTGCCGGTGCCCGGTATCCAATCGATCATGAACTGGTCGCCCGCTTGCAGTTTCTTGTGGTCCGAGAAGATCTGGCTCATGCGCAGCACGCCTGGGATGAGCTTGGAGAACGCTGCGCGGTCCATGTTGTCTTCCATGCCGCGCGAGAACAGCTTGCCCAGCTCGGTGGAGTCGATCTCGCGCAGCATGGTGATGCTCATGCGCTTGGGCCCCTTCTGGGCCATGATGTCGGCCGGGGTGTTGGCCTTTTTTTCGAGGTACAGGCCTGCGGTGTACACCTTGAACACGGCCTTGTAGCGAACGCCTGCCCCGTTGAGCTGAAGGCTGCTGCCGCTCAGGCTGCTTGTCTCTTCATATTTGACGTCGGCCACGGTGATGGGCTGGGCAATGGCACCGGCCGCCAACAGGCATGCCACTGCCGCTGCGGCGCATCGCTGAAGGAACTTCATGCGCAACTCCTAAAAAAAGAACGCTCGTTCGTTTCCAATTGTTGCAGCGCTCCCGATGCCCCGCAACAGGGTTTTCGAGTGGTTGTGTGATCTCGCGTTGAGGGCGGTCAAACCGGGCGGGGAAAAAAGCTTTGCTACACTTTGGCCCATGTTCATTCATCACGTGTTCATCACAGGTTGCAGCGACCGGGGAGCCTGGCCCTGGCGTCGGCCTGCCTCTTTGAACGCCTGATAGCACCTGGGCAACCGCCCCAGCGTGCACCCGTGGCCCTCACCCTGTGCGGTGGGGCCGATTGAATGGACCGCAGTGCTACCCCTTACTCATTGCACAGGGGGCACGCGCTGCCACAGCTGGGAGCTCTCCCCGTGATCACAGAACTTGAATTCAAAAGCCTGGCCAGCGAAGGCTACAACCGCATTCCGCTCATGGCCGAGGCCTTTGCGGACCTGGAAACCCCGCTCTCGCTCTATCTGAAGCTGGCGCACAGCAAGGATGGCGGCAAGCACAGCTTTCTGCTGGAATCCGTGGTGGGTGGCGAGCGCTTCGGGCGCTATAGCTTCATCGGCCTGCCCGCGCGCACGTTGCTGCGCGCCAGCGGCTTCGGGGCTGCGGCGCGCACCGAGGTCGTTACCGACGGCCAGGTGGTCGAGACCGCCGAGGGCAACCCGCTCGACTTCATCGAGGCCTACCAAAAGCGCTTCAAGGTGGCTTTGCGGCCCGGCCTGCCGCGCTTTTGCGGCGGTCTGGCCGGCTACTTTGGCTACGACGCGGTGCGCTACATCGAGAAGAAGCTCGAGACCACCTGCCCACCCGACACCCTGGGCTGCCCCGACATCCTGCTGCTGCAGTGCGAGGAACTGGCGGTCATCGACAACCTTTCGGGCAAGCTCTACCTCATCGTCTACGCGGACCCGGCCACACCCGAGGCGTACGCCAAGGCCAAGAAGCGCCTGCGCGAGCTCAAGGAGCAGCTTAAGTACTCGGTGAGTGCCCCGGTGGTCAAGCCCACCGAGGGCCACCCCGCCCAGCGCGACTTCGCCAAGGCCGACTACCTGGCCGCCGTGGACCGGGCCAAGGAACTGATCGCCGCCGGTGACTTCATGCAGGTGCAGGTGGGCCAGCGCATCCACAAGCGCTACACCGAGTCGCCCCTGTCGCTGTACCGCGCGTTGCGTTCGCTGAACCCGTCGCCGTACATGTACTTCTACGACTTCGGCGACTTCCACGTGGTGGGCGCCAGCCCCGAGATCCTGGTGCGCCAGGAGAGCACGCCGGACGGGCAGAAGATCACCATCCGGCCGCTGGCCGGTACGCGCCCGCGCGGTGCCACGCCCGAGAAGGACAAGGCCGCCGAGATCGAACTCATCAACGATCCCAAGGAGCGCGCCGAGCACGTGATGCTGATCGACCTGGCGCGCAACGACATCGGCCGCATCGCCAAGACCGGGACCGTGAAGGTGACCGAGGCCTTCGCGGTGGAGCGCTACAGCCACGTGATGCACATCGTGAGCAACGTCGAAGGCATCCTGAACGACGGCATGACCGCCATCGACGTGCTCAAGGCCACCTTCCCGGCGGGCACGCTGACTGGCGCACCCAAGGTGCACGCCATGGAGCTCATCGACCAGCTCGAACCCACCAAGCGCGGCCTGTATGGCGGCGCCTGTGGTTACCTGAGCTACGCGGGCGACATGGACGTGGCCATCGCCATCCGCACCGGCATCATCAAGAACGGCACGTTGTATGTGCAGGCCGCTGCCGGTGTGGTGGCCGATTCGGTGCCCGAGCTGGAGTGGAAAGAAACCGAACACAAGGCCCGTGCCCTGCTGCGCGCGGCCGAACTGGTCGAGGAGGGCCTGGAATGACCCGCGCCATTGCCAAAGTGAAGGCCTGCACCACCATGCAGGATGTGCGCCGCGAAGTGAACGCGCTGGACGATGTGCTGGTGCCCCTGCTGGTGGAGCGCGTGGGCTACATGACCCAAGCGGCGCGCATCAAGCAGGGCGCCGAGCAGGTGCGCGACGAAGCCCGTATCGAGGCCATCGTCGCCCGCGTGCGCGAGCAGGCTCTGGCCGAAGGCGGCGACGCCGACGTGATGGAAGCCATCTACCGCAGCCTCATGGAAGCCTGCATTGCCTATGAACACCGCGAGTTCGCCCGTCTGCGCGAGCCCGCCCTTGCCGGGAGCGCCGCATGAAACTCTTGATGGTCGATAACTACGACAGCTTCACCTACAACATCGTCCAGTACTTTGGTGAACTGGGCGCCGAGGTCGAGGTGTTCCGCAACGACGAGATCACCGTGGCCGACATTGAGGCGCGCCTGAATGCAGGGCAGCTTGACCGCCTGGTCATCTCGCCCGGCCCCTGCTCACCCGCAGAGGCGGGTATCTCGGTCGCCGCGATCCAGCACTTCGCGGGCAAGCTGCCCATCCTGGGTGTGTGCCTGGGACACCAGGCCATTGGTGCGGCCTTTGGCGGCACCATCGTCCGCGCGCAGCAGCTGATGCATGGCAAGACCAGCGTCATCACCACCACGCAAAAGGGCGTGTTTGCAGGCCTGCCGGAGCGATTCACCGTCAACCGCTACCACTCGCTGTCCATCGAGCGCTCCACCTGCCCCGATGTGCTGGAGGTGACGGCCTGGACGGAGGACGGCGAGATCATGGGCGTGCGCCACAAGACGCTGGCCATCGAAGGCGTGCAGTTCCACCCCGAAAGCATCCTGACCGAGCACGGCCACGCCATGCTGAAGAACTTTCTGGAGCAGCGCGCATGACTGCGCCAAACCCCCTCGCGCAGCTCTATGGGTACAAGCGCTGGGCCAATGAGGAGCTGCTGGCGCTTAGCGAGGCCTCGCAAACCGCATTGCCTGCGGATGACTACCGGTTGTTTGTGCGCATCCTTAACCACACTTATGTGGTGGACCAGATCTTCGCTGCGCATCTGGCGGGTCGCCCGCAGACCGCTTATGCGGCCACCAATACCGAAGAAACGCCATCGATCGATGCCTTGCGCCAAGCCATCCGCGCGTCGGACGACTGGTATCTGCAGTACGTGGGCGGGCTGGGCGATGCGCAGCTTGCCGAACGTGTGGCGTTTCGCTTCACCGATGGTGACACGGGCAGCATGTCGCGCAGCGAGATCCTGAACCACGTCGTTGTGCATGGCACTTACCACCGGGGGGCTGCGGGCCGTATTCTGGCCACGCATGCGGTGCAGCCTCCGCGTGATTCGCTGACGACCTTCTTGCACCGACTGGAACCCGGCCGCCGCTGGTAGACATCATCATGCCTGAAATCCATCAACTGCTCATGTTCATTGCCGCAGGCTGGTTGCTCAACCTCACGCCCGGGCCTGATGTGCTTTACATCGTCACCAACGCGCTCAAGTCCGGCACACGCGCGGGCATCGTGGCGGGGCTGGGCATCACGGCTGGGTGTTTTGTGCACATCTTCGCGGCTGCGGTGGGTGTGGGGGCGCTGCTGGCCACGTCGGCGACGGCGTTCACTGTGCTCAAGTGGGTGGGCGCCGCCTATCTGATGTGGATGGGCGTGCGCATGCTGTTTGCCAAGGCAGCTGCAGAGGGCGGAAGCAGCGCCGCCCTGGTGGCAGCGCAGTCGGCCCCCGCACACCACACACCGCTTCGCAAGGTGTTCCTGGGGGGCTTCTGGACCAATGTGCTCAATCCCAAGGTCGCCATTTTCTTTCTGGCCTTTGTGCCGCAGTTCATTGCGCCGGGCACCGACAACAAGGCGCTGGCCTTTGTGCTGCTGGGCGTGCTGTTCAACGTAAACGCCATCCCCGTCAATGTGGGCTGGGCGCTGGCCGCTTCGTGGATGGCACGGCGCGCCACATTGATCCAGCGTGGCATGCACTGGCTGGACCGCGTGGCGGGTGCCATGTTCATCGGCTTCGGGCTCAAGCTGGCCTTCACAGACCAGCCCTCTGCATAAATACCAGGAGACATTCCATGCCCATTACCCCCCAGGAAGCGCTGCAGCGCACCATCGAGCACCGCGAAATCTTCCACGATGAGATGCTGCACCTGATGCGCCTCATCATGAACGGCGAGCTGTCGCCGGTCATGACCGCTTCCATCATCACCGGCCTGCGCGTGAAGAAGGAAACCATCGGCGAGATCACCGCTGCCGCGCAGGTGATGCGCGAGTTCAGCACCAAGGTGCACGTCAAGGACGCGACCCACATGGTGGACATCGTGGGCACGGGCGGCGACGGCGCCAACACCTTCAACATCTCCACCTGCTCGATGTTCGTGGCCGCCGCAGCGGGCGCCAAGGTCAGCAAACATGGCGGGCGCGGTGTGTCGAGCAAAAGCGGCAGCGCCGACGTAATGGAGGCCCTGGGCATCCACATCAACCTCAAGCCCGAGCAGATCGCCCAGTGCATCGCCGAGGTGGGCATTGGTTTCATGTTCGCGCCCAACCACCACCCGGCCATGAAAAATGTGGCCCCGGTGCGCAAGGAGCTCGGCGTGCGCACCATCTTCAATATCCTGGGCCCGCTCACCAACCCGGCGGGTGCGCCCAACATCCTCATGGGCGTGTTCCACCCCGACCTCGTCGGCATCCAGGTGCGTGCGCTGCAGCGCCTGGGCGCCGAGCACGCGCTGGTGGTGTACGGCCGCGATGGCATGGACGAAGTCAGCCTGGGCGCCGCCACACTGGTGGGCGAGCTGAAAAACGGCCAGATCACCGAATACGAAATCCACCCTGAGGACTTCGGCCTGCCTATGGCCAGCAACCGCGCCCTCAAGGTCGAAACGCCCGAGCAATCGCGTGACATGTTGATCGGCGTGCTCAAGGGCGAGCCCGGCGCCGCGCAGGACATCGTCTGCTTGAACGCGGGTGTGGCGCTGTATGCGGCCAATGTGGTCGATTCGGTGCCCGCAGGTCTGGCCAAGGCCCGCGCCGCGATTGCCTCGGGTGCCGCGCTGGCCAAGCTGGAGCAATTGGTCACGCGCACGCACGCGCTGGCGGTCTGAGCGCTGCCTCAATGAAGCTGAAGCAGAGCCCTGAGTTGGTCCGTGGGCATCCTTTGCGACGCGCTTCACGTTGGCGATCAATGGTGTGTAGGTATACGTTGCCTAAAGGCGCGCTATGAATGAGACCGTGCGCCCGCTGGTGCGCCAGCGCAGCTTGAAAACTTGGGCTTCTGCCATTGAGCAGCAACCTCGGGTGTGGCTCCCGTTGCAGCTACTTGGGCAGGGGGTGGGCGCGTGGTCGGTGTTTTGGGGTACTGCGATGGCGGGCGTTGTCCTGTGGGTGCAAGCGTTATTCTTGCTTGATCTTCGCGGCATGGTGGCGCTTGCCTGTGGCCTATTAATATGCTGCTGCGTTGCCGGTGCAACCTTGTCATTCAGGAGAGCTCAGCAGCGTGACAGAAGGCGTGGTTGGGAGGTTGACTTTCAACGAAGGACGCTCACGCCGGTGGGCCTAGCTCAGCAGCAGGCCATTGATTTGGGGGCCGAGCACAGCCTGGGGTGTTACTTGAATGGCGGAGATTCAGAACGAAGTCTCTCGTTCCAGCTGGAGTTACGCCATGCGCGCAAAGGACCCATCGCGGCGCTCACCGTAGTACAGCTGCAGAGCGGCAATGCAGCGGACGTGGAGATACTCAACCGGTGTGTGAACCGTTTAGTGGAACGACTGGGCATTCGGCGCTCCGGTGCACCACTTCTTGCGCAAAAAGCCGCGACGAAGCGCGCTTCATATGGTGCTCGTTAGCATTGTTCTGCTTGGGCGATTCCGCCTATCCGACAACTTCATCCGCAAATATCGTGAAGGTTCAACCAATGTCTGACATCCTCAACAAAATCGTCGCCGTCAAGCACGAAGAAGTGGCTGCCGCCAAAAAGCGCCAGCCCCTCGACGCCATGCGCGCCGATGCCGAGAGCCGCGTGCTCACGCGCGACTTTGAGGGCGCCTTGCGCGCCAAGATCGCCAAGGGCCAGGCGGCGGTGATTGCCGAGATCAAGAAGGCCAGCCCCAGCAAGGGCGTGCTGCGCGCCGATTTCGAGCCCGCCGACATCGCCCAGAGCTATATGGAAGGCGATGGCAAGGTCAGCGCGGCCTGCCTGTCGGTGCTGACGGATCGCCAGTTCTTCCAGGGCCAGCCCGACTACCTGAAACAAGCCCGCGCCAGCACCTTGCTTCCCGTGCTGCGCAAGGATTTCATGGTGGATGCGTACCAGATCTACGAATCGCGCGCCATGGGCGCCGATGCCATCTTGCTGATTGCGGCCAGCCTGGACGACGCCCAGATGGCCGACTTCGAGGCCATTGCCCGCAGCCTGGACATGGCGGTGCTGGTGGAGGTGCATGACCGCCCCGAGCTGGAACGCGCCTTGAAGCTCAAGACCCCGCTGGTGGGCATCAACAACCGCAACCTGCGCACGTTCGAGGTCACGCTCGACACCACGCTGGCCATGCTCAAGGACGTGCCATCGGACCGGCTGCTGGTCACCGAATCGGGCATCCTCAAGCCCCAGGATGTGAAGAGCATGCGCGATGCGGGCGTACACGCCTTCCTGGTGGGCGAGGCGTTCATGCGGGCGGATGACCCGGGCCTGGCGCTGGCCAAGCTGTTTGCCTGATGGGAATGAATACTATTATTTTGATAGCTATTTGCGCTTATCCATAAAGCGCTGGTGGCCATTTTTGCCATGAATTCATCGGTTCAGCCTCCCTCCCAGCTCCAAAGCGCCAACCCCGCCGACTGGCCCGTGGCGCCGGGCTGGCAGCCTTTGGTGGATGCCTTTTTTGCCGGAGCCCGGGGGCAGGCGTTGCTCGCGTTCTTGCAGGCGCGGCTGCAGGCGGGCGCGGCGATTTTTCCGCCCCAGCCGTTGCGGGCGCTGGACCTCACACCGCCCGAGCAGGTGCGCGTGGTCATCCTGGGGCAGGACCCGTACCACGGCCGGGGCCAGGCCGAGGGGCTGGCGTTCTCGGTAGCACCGGGTGTGCAGTTGCCGCCCTCGCTGCGCAACATCTTCAAGGAGATGCAGCGCGACCTGGGCACCGCGTTCCCGGCGTGGCCCGAGCCCGGAGGCAGTCTGGTGAAGTGGGCCAAGAATGGCGTGTTGCTGCTCAACACCGGCCTCACGGTGGAAGAGGGCCAGGCCGCGAGCCACGCGGGCAAGGGCTGGGAGGAACTGACCGACGCCGTCATCCGCCACGTGGCCGAAGGCCCGCGCCCGGTGGTGTTCATGCTCTGGGGCTCACACGCCCAGGGAAAGCGCGCCTGGATTCCGCAGGACCGGGGCCACCTGGTGCTCACGTCCAACCACCCGTCACCGCTGTCGGCGCTGCGCCCGCCCGTGCCTTTCATTGGCAACGGGCACTTTGGCAAGGCGCGCGCGTTTCGCGAGCAGCACCAGGGTTGATACCCGCAGGTTCTTAGTCTGCCGGGCAGTCCGGAAAGCGTTTTTTCAGTTCAGCCGCAGGCATGGTTTCGGCCAGATCCATGTTGCGCACGATGGGGATGTATTCGCCCCGTTCGGTAAAGCGCATCAGCGTGGTCACCGCCCGGGTCTTGCCGCCGCCTTTTTGGCAACCGGCCAGTTCCAGCCCCAGGCCCAGCTCGCGGTGTCCGTCGTCCGTGGCCTTCCATCCCAGCGCCTTCGTGCGCAGTGCCTGCAGCCTTGGCAGGGCTGCGGGGTCGATGCGCCAGACCTGTGTTTGCGTCTGGGGGCGGTCGTAGTCCGCCAGCGCGCTGCGCTCAGCGGTGCTGCGCAGTTCTTGGAGCGGCAGTTTTTCCTCCAGCAGTTCGGTGGTGGTGCTGCCATTGGGCAGGCGCACTTTGCGCGACACGCTGACCGACAACACCAGAGCATCGCCATGGATCTGCAAGCCAGGCTGGTGCACCACTGCGGCGCGCAGCGCGGCGGGGTCCAGCGTTTCCAGGTTCAAGCTGCGCAGCTTCCACAGCGATGACACCGGGACGCTGCCGCAGGCTGCCAAGAGGGAGGCCGCGAGGGCAAAAGACAAGGACAAACGCGAGAGGCGGTGGAATGGGGAGTTTTTTTGGTGGGCCATGGCTTTTAAAAATTTCTGTATGACGGTATATTATTATTGTTTTACAGAAAAGTTTGAGAAAAAATCATGTCCTCTCACGCCACTTCTCAGGTCTCTCCTGTCCAAAGTTCTTCGTTTCGGCGCCTGGCCTGGGGGTTGCTGGCGGCCAGTTGGGCGTGCGCCCTGGTGTCGCTGGGGTTCTCGCTGGCACGGTGGGCGGCCATCGGGCAAGAGGCGGGCTGGGGTGGCTGGATGCCACTGACGGTCGTGCCGGCGCAGGCCCTGCTGGTGGGCCTGACACCGCCGCAGTCCATGGAGTTGCAGTGGCGTTGGGTGGGGGTGGCTTTGGAATGCATTCCCGCTGTGGCCATGTTTTATGTGGTGCTGTGTGTGCACCGCATCTGCCGCACGTTTTTGGCGGGTGAGGTGTTCGGGGCTGTGGTCGTGCGGGGGTTTCGCGGTGTGGGTTGGGGTTTTCTGGCGATGTTCGTGACGTCGCTGCTCTACCAGGTGGGGGTGACGGCGTTGTTGTCGTGGTTGGCGTCGGGCCAGAACGGCGGGATGATCGCGCTCGGCGTCGGATCGTTCGAGATGAGCGTGCTGGTGGTGGGCCTCATGATGCTGCTGCTGGCCCATGTGCTGGCCGAGGGCCGCCGCCTGCAGGCCGAAGCCGATGCGTTCGTATAACCGGGGCGCCGCATGCCGATTGTTGTGACCCTGGATGAAATGCTGGTGCGCCGCAAGGTGAAGTCGCGCGATCTGGCGGCGCACGTGGGCATCACCGAGGCCAATCTTTCCCTGCTCAAGAGTGGCAAGGTCAAGGGTGTGCGCTTCGAGACGCTTTCGGCCATCTGCGAATACCTGCAGTGCCAGCCGGGCGACCTGCTGGTGTGGGTGCCGCACGATGGGGAGGAAACCGACGGCCAGCGCGGGGCCTGAGCCGTTGCGGTTCGGCCTGGGGAGTCGCTTGCGCCGCCGGCGCCTGGGGATGGCCGTGGCGCTGTCCCTGGTTCTGCATGCGGCGCTGCTGACGGTGTGGATGAAAAAAGAGGTGCGCCAGCCACGCGCGCGGCAGCCCGCCACCGCCGCGATGCAGTGGGTGACGGTCATGGCCCCGCCACCCGCAGCACCCCCACCACGTGCGCCGAAGGCTGAGGTGGCGGCTGCACAGGTGCTGCCGCGCTCTGCCTTGGGGCACCCGGCGGTGGCGGCGGGCCGCTCTGCCCATGCGCCGACGGACCCTGCGCCTGCGGCGCGTGCCGCAGTGGGAATTGCGGGCGCCGGTGTGGACGGCGAGCGCCATGGGGCCGCAGATCGGGCGGCTCCACCGGCGCAGGCTGCGGTGCCTTCTCAAACCGCCCCATCCAGCCCCCTGCCAGCATCTGCTGCATCTGCACCGTGGGAGGCCGACAGCATTGCACGTGCGCTGCAGCGGGAGCGGGCCTGGCAGCGGCGCCATGGCTCCCTTGCACCGGATGCCCTGACTGTACGGCGGGAGGCACCTGCACCCGGTTTGCCCATGGGGCATGAAATGTCGGTGCGCGAGTCGGTGGGGGCGGATGGGGGCCGTGTCTCCCGGGTCCAGGGCGCCGCTGGCACCTACTGCGTGCGCGTGCCGTCGGCCAACCGCCTGCCCGAGCTGGGAGCCGCGCCCCGGCTGGCGCCGGTCACCACCTGCCCATGACGCCGTGCCGCAACGGCGTCAGCGCGGCGGGCTGCGCTCCAGCAGCATGGCGTCGCCGTAGCTGAAGAAGCGGTACTGCTGCGCCATCGCATGCCGGTACAGGCCCATGATGTGGGCATAGCCTGCAAACGCGCTCACCAGCATCATCAGCGTGCTCTTGGGCAGGTGGAAATTGGTGATCAGCACATCCACCACCTGGAATGCAAAGCCCGGCGTGATGAAGATGTTTGTGTCGCCCGTGGCCTGGCCCGAGCGGGCCCAGGATTCGAGCGTGCGCACGGTGGTCGTGCCCACGGCCACCACGCGCCCGCCGCGCTGGCGGCAACGTTCCAGCGCCGCCAGCGTGGCCAGGGGCACTTCGTACCACTCGCTGTGCATCTGGTGTTCGGCCAGATTTTCGGTCTTGCACGGCTGGAAGGTGCCCGCGCCCACATGCAGCGTGACACTCGCGCGTTCGATGCCACGCGCGGCCAGGCCGGCCAGCACGCCTTCGTCAAAGTGCAGCGCGGCGGTGGGCGCGGCCACGGCGCCGGGAGCGCGCGCAAACACGGTCTGGTAGCGCTGGCTGTCCTCTGCCTCGTCAGGGTCGTGGTCGTTGTTCTGCTGGCGCTCGATGTAGGGCGGAAGCGGAAGGTGGCCGTGGCGGTCCATCAGCTCCCAGGGCGATTCGCCCGCAGGGCCGTGCAGCGCGAAGCGGAACAAGGGGCCGTCCTCGGTGGGCCAGCGGCCCAGCAGCATCGCGTCAAAACCACCCGCCTTGCGGCCCCCGGCCATGTGCACGGTGCTGCCGGGCAGGGGCTTCTTGCTGACCTTCATGTGGGCCACGACTTCGTTGCCGGGGTTGCCCGCCTCGGCGGGCAGCACGCGCTCGATCAGGAGTTCCAGCTTGCCGCCGCTGGCCTTCTCGCCAAAGATGCGCGCCTTGACCACGCGCGTGTCGTTGAAGACGAGCAGGTCGCCTTCGCGCAGCAGTCCGGGCAGCTCGCGAAAGATGCGGTCCACGGGCTGCATGGCACGGCCGTCGAGCAGGCGCGAGGCGCTGCGCTCGGGGGCCGGATGCTGGGCGATGAGTTCGGGGGGCAGCGAGAAATCGAAGTCGCTGAGGGTGAAGACGCGCGGGGCGTGGGGCGCGCTGGTGGCCAGCGGTGCGCTGGATGCGCCGGGGGAGAGATCAGTCATCGTGCTTGAGGGCCGAACGGGCCCGTGCCAAGGTAAAAATTACGGAGGGCGCGATTGTCCCATGTGGCTGTGAGGCCCGCCGGGTGCGGCGATGGCTGTCGCTATGGCTGCGTGGCGAACGCCACCGGTGCCGGCACGCGGTGCACCAGCCGCTGCACATCGTCGGCCTGGGCCAGTGTCGTGCCAGGGTGCAGCAGGGCAGCGGCCCCCGCAGCCAAGCCCCAGCGCAGGGCCTCGGCAGGGGCGTCGCCCCGGTCCAGCGCCCACACCAGGGCCGCCAGGAAACAGTCGCCCGCGCCCGTGGTGCCCGTGGTGGCGGGCACATTGAGGGCGGGCGCCTGCCACACGCCCTCGCGCGTGGCCAGCACGGCACCTTGTTCGCCCACCGACAGGGCCACGATCCCGGCGGCGCCGCTGTGCACCAGCGACTGGGCGGCGGCGCACCAGTCCGCCGCATGCTCCAGCGGTTGCCGCACCACCTCGCGCAGTTCGCGCAGGCTGGGCTTGACCAGGGCCACCCCGGCCTGCAGCGCAGCCGCCAGCGGCGGGCCCGAGGTGTCGATGGCCACGCGCACCCCCCGGGTGGACAGGGCCCGCGCCAGCTGGTCGTAGAAGTTTTCGGGTGTGCCGGGCGGCAGGCTGCCGCTGGCGATCAGCCAGCGCGGCGGCGGCTGTTGTGCCGTCAGCGCATCCAGGCAGGCCTGCCATTCGGCGGCTTGCAGCGTGGGGCCGGGCAGCACAAAACGAAACTCCTGGCCCGTGGTGGTCTCGACGACCGAGAAGTTGTCGCGCGTATCGCCTGCAATGGGTTGCAGCACCGTGGGCACGCCCTCGTCGGCCAGCAACTGCCGTACCTGTGCGCCCGCTGCACCGCCCGCCAGCGCCCAGGCCAGCACATCGGCGCCCAGGCGGTGCAGCACGCGCGCCACGTTGATGCCGCCGCCCCCTGCGAAGCGCTGCACCGGGCCGCAGCGCAGCTTGTGGGTGGGCGCAACGTGGCCGGTGGTGGTGGCCAGGTCGAGGGCGGGGTTCAGCGTGAGGGTGATCAGCGTGGGCATGGGGCTACCAGACTTTTTCGGCAAAGCCCGACCACAGCTCGTTCAGGTCCGGAAAACGCCACTTGTCGGGGTCTTCGCGCGCCACGATTTTTTCGTTGCAGTGCGGCGCGGACAGATCCACCATTTCGGGTGGGATGCGCAGGTCGGACTTGGTCGAGAAGAACACCTTGACCGTGGGGGCGGTGAGCGCGGCGGCCGATTGCTCGGTGACCACGCCGATGCGCCCCGAGGTCAGGCGCACGAGCGAGCCCACAGGGTAGATGCCGATGCTTTTCACAAAGGCCTGGAAGATGCGGGCGTCGAAATGGTCCGTGGTCCACTCGGCCATGCGGCGCAGCGACTCGGCGGGGTCCCAGCCGCGCTTGTAGGGCCGGTCGGAGGTGATGGCGTCGTACACGTCGCAGACGGCCGTCATGCGGGCGATCACGCTGATGCCCTCACCCTGGAGCTTGTTGGGGTAGCCCGACCCATCGACCTTTTCATGGTGGTGCAGGCAGGCATCCAGCACGGCGTCGGGCACGTTGCCGCCTTCCTTGAGCATGTGAAAACCCTCCACCGGGTGGCTGCGCACCACGGTGAACTCCTGGTCGGTGAGCTTGCCGGGCTTGTTGAGCACGGTCAGCGGAATGGCCGCCTTGCCCAGATCGTGCAGCAGGCCCGCCATGCCGGCCAGCCGCTGCTGGTCTTCCTTGAGCTTGAGCTGCTGCGCCAGGGCGACCATGAGCGCGCACACGGCCACCGAATGCATGTAGGTGTAGTCGTCGGCCGTCTTCAGGCGCGCCAGGCTGATGAGCGCGCCCGGGTTGCGGGTGACGGAATCCGAAATCTCTTCCACCAGGCTCTGTGCGCCCGCCGAATCCACCGCGCGGCCCAGGCGGGCCTCATTGAACATCGAGACCACGGCCTGCTTGGACTTCACGCAGATGGCGGCGGCCATCTTGAGTTCGCTGGCCATGTCCGTGGGCTTGCGGTCCCGCTTCGGCGGCGGTGGAGGAGGAGGCAGCGTGACCTTGAGGGGGGGCAGATCCTCCAGGCGGCTGAAGTCGGTGTCAATCTGGGCGTCGGCCTCTTCGCGCGACACCGACACGGTGCCGGGCGCCACGTCCAGCCCCTTGCTGGTGTCAATCCAGCATTCCTGGATCGCCGTGGCCTGGATGCGGGCCAGGTCCTTGGGTTCCTTGAGCAGGAACTTGGCCCGCCAGAAGGGGTGGTCCATCCACGAGCCGCAGAACTCGTGCAGATACATGCCCAGGGTGAGATGTTGAATGTGGATGCGCTTGAGCATGACGAGAACCCTGGGCTCGGAAAAAACGCCCGCCTTCAGGTGTGAGCAACGGTAACCATGGTAGCCTTTTTGCCCAGTCCCTGCCGTTCGTAGAACCCGCTACATGCCCGCCGCCGCCCCCAGAGTTTCCCGCAACGCCAAGGCTCCGGCACCTCCTGCCGTGGTCAAGGGCGGCGCGTCGGTGGCGCAGAAGGCGCTGCAGAAGCTGGGACTTCGGCGCGACATCGACCTGGCCCTGCACCTGCCCCTGCGCTATGAAGATGAAACCCGCATCACCCCGCTGGCCAATGCGCGCGATGGGCAGATGGTGCAGATCGAAGCCACGGTGACCTCCAGCGAAATTCAGCTGCGCCCGCGCCGCCAGTTGCTGGTGCAGGTGGAGGACGACACCGGGGCGTGCGAACTGCGTTTCTTCAGCTTCTACCCTTCGCACCAGAAGACCCTGGCCGTGGGTGCGCGCCTGCGCATCCGGGGCGAAATCAAGGGCGGCTTCTGGGGGCGACAAATGATGCACCCCGCGTTTCGCGCAGCGGGTGGCGAACTGCCCGCCGCGCTGACGCCGGTCTACCCCACCACCGCCGGTTTGCCACAGCCCTACCTGCGCCGTGCCGTGGTCGGCGCGCTGACGCGGGTGGACTTGTCAGACACCTTGCCATCCGGTGCCGAGCCGCCGGTGACTCGGGTTTATGGCCAAAATGGCCTCCAGCGCTTGTTCAGCTTGCGCGAGGCGCTCACTTTTTTGCACCACCCCACGCCCGATGTGGCTCTGTCCACGCTGGAAGACCACAGCCACCCCGCGTGGCAGCGCCTCAAGGCTGAGGAGCTGCTGGCCCAGCAGCTGTCGCAGCAGCAGTCGCGCCGCGCGCGCGACATGCTGCGTGCGCCCGTGTTGCGCGCACAAAAAGCCGCAGACGGTTCCTTGCCGCTGCACGAGCAGTTGCTGGCCGTGCTGCCGTTCAGCCTCACGGCGGCGCAGCGCCGCGTGGGCGAAGAGATTGCGGCCGACCTGGCCCGCAAGGTGCCCATGCACCGGCTGCTGCAGGGCGACGTCGGGTCGGGCAAAACGGTGGTCTCGGCCCTGGCCGCCTGCCTGGCCATGGACGCGGGCTGGCAGTGCGCGCTGATGGCGCCCACCGAAATCCTGGCCGAGCAACATTTCGCCAAGATGATCGGCTGGCTCGAACCCCTGCTGGCCGCGCGCGGCCGCAAGGTGGCCTGGCTGGTGGGGGGGCAGAAAAAGAAGGACCGCACCGCCATGCTCGCACTGGTGGCCAGCGGCGAGGCCGCGCTGGTGGTGGGCACCCACGCCGTGATCCAGGAGCAGGTGCAGTTCAAGAACCTGGCGCTGGCCATCATCGACGAGCAGCACCGCTTTGGCGTGGCGCAGCGGCTGGCGCTGCGGCAGAAGCTGGCCGCCCACGGCATGGAGCCGCACATGCTCATGATGAGTGCCACCCCTATCCCGCGCACGCTGGCCATGAGCTACTACGCCGACCTGGATGTCTCCGTCATCGACGAGCTGCCCCCGGGCCGCACCCCCATCGTCACCAAGCTCATCGCTGACAGCCGCAAGGACGAGGTGATTGCACGCATCGGCGCGCAGGTGGAGGCCGGGCGGCAGGTGTACTGGGTGTGCCCGCTGATCGAAGAGAGCGAGGCGTTGGATCTGAGTAACGCCACGGCCACCCATGCTGATCTGAGCGAAGCCCTGCCGGGTTGCATGGTCGGGCTGTTGCATTCGCGCATGCCCACGGCCGAGAAGAAGGCCGTGATGGCGCTGTTCACCAGCGGCCAGATGGGCGTGCTGGTGAGCACCACCGTGATCGAGGTCGGCGTGGACGTGCCCAACGCCTCGCTCATGGTCATCGAGCATGCCGAGCGTTTTGGCCTCTCCCAGCTGCACCAGTTGCGCGGGCGCGTGGGGCGCGGTGCGGCCGCATCGGCCTGCGTGCTGCTGTATGCCACCAACGACAGTGGCCGTGTGGGCGAAACCGCCAAGGAGCGCCTGCGCGCCATGGCCGAGACCAACGATGGCTTCGAAATCGCCCGGCGCGACCTCGAAATACGGGGCCCTGGCGAGTTCCTGGGCGCACGCCAGTCGGGCGACGCGCTGCTGCGTTTTGCCGACCTGGCCACCGACACGCACCTGCTGGAATGGGCGCGTGAGCTGGCTCCGGTGATGCTGGATCGCCACCCGGAATTGGCCGCAAAGCACGTGGCGCACTGGTTGGGTGGAAAATCCGACTATCTCAAGGCATGAAACGGCCTGCTGGAACACACCATGACCCTCACCGAACTCAAGTACATCGTTGCCGTGGCGCGGGAGAAACACTTCGGTCATGCGGCCGACGCCTGTTATGTATCGCAGCCCACGCTGTCGGTGGCCATCAAGAAGCTGGAAGAAGAGCTCGATGTGAAGCTGTTCGAGCGCAGCGCGGGCGAGGTCTCGGTCACGCCGCTGGGCGAAGAGATCGTGCGCCAGGCGCAGAGCGTGCTGGAGCAGGCGGCGGCCATCAAGGAGATCGCCAAACGCGGCAAGGATCCGCTGGCGGGGCCGCTCACACTGGGCGTGATCTACACCATCGGCCCTTACCTGCTGCCCGAGCTGGTGCGCCAGTCGATCGTGCGCAACCCGCAGATGCCGCTGATGCTGCAAGAGAACTTCACGGTGAAGCTGCTGGAGATGCTGCGCACGGGCGAGATCGATTGCGCTATTCTGGCCGAGCCCTTCCCGGACACGGGGCTGGCCATGGCGCCGCTGTATGACGAGCCTTTCATGGCAGCGGTGCCCAGCTCGCATCCGCTGGCGACCAAGAAGTCCGTGACGGCGGCTGAACTCAAGAGCGAAACCATGCTGCTGCTTGGCGCGGGCCACTGCTTTCGCGACCATGTGCTCGAGGTCTGCCCCGAATTCGCACGTTTTGCGAGCAATGCCGAGGGCATCCGCAAGTCGTTCGAAGGCTCTTCGCTGGAGACCATCAAGCACATGGTGGCGGCGGGCATGGGCGTGACACTGGTGCCGCGCCTGTCGGTGCCGCGCGATGCGCTGCTCACCGTGTCGCGCCGCCGCAAGAGCGACGAGACCTACATCCGGTATCTGCCCATCCGCGAGGAAGATGGCGGCCCGCCACCAGTGCGCCGCGTGGTGCTGGCATGGCGGCGCAGCTTCACGCGCTACGAGGCCATCGCGGCGTTGCGCAACGCGGTGTACGCATGCGAACTGCCGGGCGTGAAACGTCTGTCCTGAGCCGTCCTGGGTCTGCCTGGCGGGACTACACTTTCGCCCGCATGGCGTGTGGCGCGGTAGAAGCTCGCTGAGGACAAAACGCCACGGGTGGCACCAACCTGCCGCCCGCACTGCGGGGTTGCGCCACATGCAACCCGCGGGCGCCATGCGCACTCCACAACCCAAGGAAAGCAATCAATGAAGAAGATCCTGATGGCCGCTGGCTTGGCCGTGGGCCTGGCCGCGTGTTCCAGCATTCCCTCCTCGCACGCCCCCGTGGCGGGCACGGTCAAGAAGGCCGACATGGACCGCCTGGTGGCTTCGCTGCCCGCTGCGGCACAAGGCAGCTTCGGCGAGTTCCTGGCCCAGGCCGCCCGCGAGAACCCGATGCTGCGCGCCAGCGTCTCGGCCTATGCGGCCAAGCAGCCGCTGGCGGGGGACGACCTGGTCAACATCAGCCGTCTGCTCGGTCTGTACAACCGCCTGCACAACCAGGCGGCAGTGATCGACACCACCGCCAAGATGGTGGCGCTCCCCACGTTCCGGTCCGAGAAGGTGCCGCCACACGAAGACAAGTCCATCATTGCCTTCGGTGCGCTGGTGGAGGGCATGGCCCGCGATTTTGGCCTGCAGTTCCGCAACGTGGACAACCGTGTCTTTGAAGTGAAGCTGCCCGGCAGCGGCACCGAGGAGTTCGGCATCCTCACGCACGCCGACGTGGTGCCCGTGGTGGCCGACGAATGGGTGCTGGACGATGGCACGCGCCTGGACCCCTTCAAGCTCACGCGCGTGGGTGGCAACCTGTACGGCCGGGGCTCGATCGACGACAAGGGATCGATCGCCACCGTGCTCTACGCGATGAAGGCGGTGAAGGAAAGTGGCCTGCCGCTGTCGCGCACGATCCGCCTCATGATCGAGACGACGGAAGAAACCGGCGGCGACGCGATGAAGTACTACCGCGCCAAGACCACGCTGCCTGAGTACAACATCGTGCTCGACAGCAAGTACCCCGCCGTGGTGGCCGAGAAGGGCTCCGGCGCGCTGCGCGCCTCGTTCGCGCTGGGATCGGTGGCCAGCGTCAGCGCCACCGCCATCACCATCACCGCCATGGCCGGCGCCGCATCGACCAACGCCGTGCCGCAGACCGCCACGGCCCGCCTGCAGGGCGGCAACACTGCCGACGTGGCTGCGCGCTTGAACGCCGCCAAGGCTGCGTTCGTCGAGAAATACAAGCCACAGGGCGGGGTCTTCAGCATCGACGTCACGCAGGACGGCGCCGCCGTGCAGGTCAAGGTCACTGGCGCATCGGCCCACGGCTCACGCCCTGAAGAAGGCGTGAACCCGCTGCCGCGCCTGGCGCTGTTCCTCAAGGAGTCGGGCGTGGCGCTGGCCCCCAACGGCTACGCGCAGGCCGTGCGTTACCTCACCGACCTGTACGGCACCGACTACCTGGGCCGCACGCTGGGCCTGGCGTATGCCGACGACTTCATGGGCCCGCTGACGATGTCCCCCAACCTCGTGCGCGAGAAGGATGGCAAGGTCGATGTGCTGGTGAACGTGCGCATGCCCCGCGGCAGCACGCCCGAGGCGCTCGCGCAGGCCACGTCGGCCAAGATCAAGGCCTGGGGCACCCAGGCCGGCGTGGCGGTGGAGGTGGACCACCAACAGGGCAACTGGATGGCCCGCGACCCCAAGGGCGCCTGGCTCTCCACGCTGCTCAACACCTTTGGCGACACCACGGGCCTGGAAGCCAAGCCCGTGCCCACGGCCGGCAGCACCACGGCCAAGCTCATGCCCAACGCCATCAACTTCGGCCCCGCCATGCCGGGCAAGAAGTACACGGCCCACAACGCCAAGGAGTTCAAGGAGGTGGTGGACCTGGACGCGGACATGCAGATGTTCACCGAGATGCTGGTGCGCATCGGGAATTTGAGCCAGATGCAGTGATGGCTTTGGCGCCTGCGCTACAGTGACCACCAGCCGCCGTGCGCTGCGGTCCGGAGCCCTCCGGACCGCAGCGCACGGCGGATTCCATCGATTGACCGCCATTCCAACGAAGGAGCTTTCCATGGCCAAGGCCTCCAAGACCACCGCCCCCACCATCAACATCGGCATCAGCGAAAAAGACCGCGCCGCCATCGCCCAGGGCCTGTCGCGCCTGCTGGCCGACACGTACACGCTGTACCTGACCACGCACAACTTCCACTGGAACGTGACGGGCCCGATGTTCAACACGCTGCACACCATGTTCATGGCGCAGTACACCGAGCTATGGAACGCGGTGGACCCGATCGCCGAGCGCATCCGCTCGCTGGGCCATGTGGCCCCCGGCTCGTACGCCGAGTTCGGCAAGCTGGCCACGGTGCCCGACGCGCCGGCCAAGCCTCCGAAGGCGCTGGACATGGTGCGGGTGCTGGTCGAAGGCCATGAGGCCGTGGCCCGCACCGCCCGCAGCCTGTTCCCGCTGGCCGACAAGGCCAGCGACGAGCCTACCGCCGACCTGCTGACCCAGCGCCTCACGGTGCACGAGCAGACGGCCTGGATGTTGCGCTCGCTGCTGGAAGAGTGAGGCACCGGGGTGCAGCACGTATTGGTGTACGCCGACTCCCTGTCGTGGGGCATCGTGCCGGGCACCCGCCAGCGCCTGCCGTTTGGGCAGCGCTGGCCCGGTGCCATGGAGCTGGCCCTGCTTGAGCAGGGGCGTGAGGTGCGGGTGATCGAAGACTGCCTCAACGGTCGGCGCACCGTGTGGGACGACCCGTTCAAGCCCGGCCGCAATGGCCTTCAGGGCCTGGCGCAGCGCATCGAAATCCACTCCCCGCTGGCGCTGGTGGTCCTCATGCTGGGCACCAACGACTTCCAGTCCAGCCACCAGAACAGTGCCTGGCATTCGTCGCAGGGGCTGGCCGCGATCGTGGCGGCCATCCGGCAGGCGCCCATTGAGCCCGGCATGCCGGTGCCGCCCATCCTGGTGGTGGCGCCGCCGCCCATCACGGTGGCGCACGGTCCGGTCACGCCCAAGTTCGAGGGAGGCGACCTGCGGTGCGTCGGCACGGCAGCCGCCCTGGAACAGGTTGCCCGCACGATGGACTGCCATTTCCTGGATGCGGGCCAGGTGGTCACGGCCAGCCCGGTGGACGGCGTGCACCTGGATGCAGACCAGCATGCGCGGCTGGCGCAGGCGTTGACGCCGGTGGTCGCGCGCCTTCTTTAGCCGCTTCCAAGCCATGCCCGCCCGGTGGGTGGGCATGCGAGACTCTGCTGCTACATTCGGTGCGCCCGCACGTTTGGCGGGTTTTATAACCCTTCCGCACTCGCCAACGCATGCCGTCCGTCACCCCGCGCAGCCGCTTCGCCCTGTACCTTGATCTCATCCGCTGGGACCGTCCCGCCGGCTGGCTGGTGTGCCTGTGGCCCACGCTCTCCGCCCTGTGGATCGCGGCCGACGGATTCCCGGGCTGGCATTTGCTGGTGGTGTTCGTGTTGGGCACCATCCTCATGCGCAGCGCCGGCTGCTGCGTGAACGACGTGGCCGACCGCGACTTCGACAAACACGTCAAGCGCACCGCACAACGCCCGGTGACCACGGGTGCAGTGGGCGTGAAGGAGGCGCTGGCCCTGGGGGCCGTGCTGGCGCTGCTGGCGTTTGGCCTGGTGCTCACCACCAACACCGCCGCCATTGCCTGGTCGGTGCCCGCCGTGCTGGTGGCCATTGCCTATCCCTTTACCAAACGCATCATCGCCATGCCGCAGGCGGTGCTGGGCATCGCGTTCAACTTCGGCATCGTGATCGCGTTTGCCGCCGTGCAGGGCAGCGTGCCAGCCGTAGCTTGGTGGATGTGGCTGGGCAACCTGTTCTGGGTGCTGGCCTATGACACCGAATACGCGATGGTGGACCGCGACGATGACCTCCGGATCAGCATCAAGACCTCGGCCATCACCCTGGGCCGTCTGGATGTGGCCGCCATTGTGGTGTTCTACCTGCTTTTCTTGTCAATTTGGGTTCTGGCGCTTGATGGGTATACGTTGGGCGCTATTTTTTATGTAGCGTTAACCGTAGCCTTGGCGCAGGTGCTGTGGCATTTCACGCTGATCCGCACGCGCTCGCGCGAAGGGTGTTTCAAGGCATTCCGCGTGAACCACTGGCTGGGTGCCACGGTGTTTGCGGGCATTGCGGGCAGCTATCTGCTGCGGTGGCTGGGTGTGACGGGCTGACTGCGGCGTGCGGGCCGTGCTGGTCAGCGATTTGGTGGCGGGTTTTTACAAGCCGGTTTCCACGCCCTTCGCTACATTGCCTCAGAGCCTCCAGCCAGTCGGCATCTTTCATTCAAACCCCTTATCGCACCTCTCCATCCATGGCCGAAGACCGCGTCCATCAACTGCTGCTGGACATTAAGCAGCATCATCCAGAGCAACACGGCTTGCTGCAGGGCGCGCGTGCCCTTGTTCTTGCCCTGGGGCCGGATGTGCGCGAGGAGGTCAAATACGGCGGCATCCTCTTTTCGGCACCAGCGCCTTTTTGTGGCCTGTTTGCGTACACCCAGCATGTGTCGCTGGAGTTCGGCGATGGCGCCCAGCTGGCGGACGAATTCAAGGTGCTGGAGGGCGCTGGCAAACAGCGCAGGCACATCAAACTGCACACGCCAGAAGACCTGGCTGCCAAGCAGGTGTCCCACTACCTGGGATTGGCGTGCTCCATCAGCAATAGCCAGAAGCGCCAATAGCCGCCAGCCACTGCGGCGAAGCCACCACCGCTGCGGGCGTGCGGCCCAGCCAGCGACCAAATTCGCGCGTCATGTGGGCCTGGTCGGTGTAGCCATGGTCCGCTGCGCACTCCGCGAGCGACGGTGCCCCCGGCAACGCCTGCGCAGCACGGCGCACGCGGGCCAGGCACTTCCAATAGGCCGGCGCACGGCCGGTGGCGGCCTGCACCAGCCGTTGCAGGGTGCGTTCCGACACGCCCAGTTGCCGCGCTGCCTGGGCCACCTGGCTGTGGCGCGCCAGGCTTTGCAGGGCATCGGCCACCCGCGTATCCAGCGCCATGCAGTCGTGCAGCAACGGCAGGGCATTGTGGGGTTCGTTCATGGTTTGGCTCTGCAGCAGGGCCAGCAGGCGCTCTGCATCTACCTGCGTGCCCGGCTGCATGCGAAACCCCCAGTAGCACTCGCCCACCGTGCCGGGCACGGTGTAGGTGCTGTCCGCCAGGTCGGTCACAAACCAGGTGGGCGGCTGGTGGGGGAGGGCATGCAGGATCAGGTCACGGCAACCATCCGGAACCACCACGGTGCTGTCGGCAGCGCATGAAGTGTGGTGCCAGGCTTCAAAGGGATGTAAGAGTTGTGACATGGCCGAGCGATTGTGCCAAGGAGCCCCAAAGATCCCACCCCGGTCGGTAAGATCGCGCCGCCGCACGGCAGCGCAATGCAAGCCCGCCGCAGGGCGACACTGCCTGCCGCAGCGTTGGGCGTGCGGCGTGTGTCCCTGATCATAAAAACTCCTTCTCCCTGGCAGCATGAAAAACAAAACAAACACTGCGCGTGCCCTGCGTTTCTTGTCCGTGGGCGTGGTGCTGTCGTGTCTGACGGCGCCCGTGTTGGCGGCCGACTACAGCCCTTACCCCAAAGCGGGTGTCTATGAGGCCAGCGACAGCCGTTTTGAGCGGTTGCTCACCGTCAAATCCAACGGCAAGTTCACGCTGGAGGTGTCCGAGATGGGCAAGCCGGGCCAATTGCGCAGTGGCGCTGGCGAAGGCAAGTTGGCCGATGCGCCTGGCGGCTGGGATTTTCGCGAAGGCCGTTGCACGATGACCTTGAAGCGCGCAGCGGGGGGCATGCAGTTGCATGTCGAGGCCTGTGCCAGTGCCTGGGGGGATGTGCCGTTTGACGGCAAGTACAAGTTCCAGGGCGAGGAAGCCGCCGCGCCTGCAGCGAAGGCAGCACCGGCCCCAAAAGCCATGGCTGCGGCGGCGCCTTCCCCGGCGGCTGTCCCTGCAATGGCATTGGCACCTGCCAGCGCAGCGCTGCCGTCGCGCAGAGAATTGCGCCAGCAGTGGGCGCCACTGTCGTCGGACACCGTGGCGGGCAAGAGCGCGGGGTTCTGGGCGCGCTCATCCGGCGGCGCTGCGCCTGCCGGTGGCCTGGAGCATTTTTCGCGCGCAGGGTTTGTGGTGGACGCCAGCAGCGCCTACGACAGCATGCCCCCCGCCGAATTGGCCAAACCGCCGTTGAAGCTGGTGGAGGTTCCCTTGCCAACGGTCAGCGCCAGGGAAGGCCTGGAGTTTGAGGTGGAATGCCGCTACGGAAAATCTGACAAGGCCATCGCGGTCAATGTCAGCAGCCTGGGCAAAGGCCAGCAGGTCACGCGCAAACGGACCAGTGCCTGGATGCTGGATGCCAGTTGGCAGGTGGTGGAGATCAAACCTGCCAGCAAGGCGAAGTGCCCGCAGGCACGGGCTGGCTATTGAGTCACGCGGATAACGGGCGCTAGGCTGCGTCGCCTGGCGGCCAGGGCCCTCCGCGTGCCGGGACTAGGGGGCTGCAACGAACCTCTCCGCCCCCCAACGTTCACGCCCCAAATTCATCCCCCAGTTCATCGGCCCGCTTGCGCGCGGCTTCCATGGCGCGCTCGAAAGCGGCCCCCACGCCATCCGCTTCCATGGACTGCAAGGCTGCGTAAGTCGTGCCGCCCTTGGACGTGACGCGCTGGCGCAGCACGGCCGGCGGCTCCTCGGAGCGGCGGGCCAGTTCTGACGCCCCCACAAAGGTCCCCACGGCCAGCTGGTGTGCCTGTGCGTTGGAGAGGCCCATGCCCATGCCGGCGCGTGTCATGGCTTCGAGGAAATAGAACACATAGGCGGGGCCCGAGCCCGACAGGGCGGTGACGGCGTCGAGCTGGGGTTCGCTGTCCACCCACAGGAACTCGCCGGTGGACGCCATGATGGCCTCCACGCTCTCGCGCTCGGTCGCGTCCACCGCAGGGCGGGCATACAGCGCGCTCATGCCCTTGCCCACCAGGGCCGGTGTATTGGGCATGGTGCGCACGATGCGCTCGGTGCCCAGCCATTGGGCAATGCTGCCCGAGCGGATGCCGGCGGCCACGCTGAGGTGCAGGGCGTTTGTTGTGTGGGCCTTCGCCTGGGCAGCGGCGTCCTTGAAGGTCTGGGGCTTGACGGCCCAGACCACGATGCGCGCGCGCTGCAAGGCGGGCCCGGCTTCAGGCTGGGCTTCAATGCCGTAGTTCTTGCGCAGCGCGTCGCGCGCCTCGGCCCAGGGTTCGACCACCTCGATCTGGCTGGCTGGGTGGCCTTGGTGGATCAGCCCGCCAATGATGGCGCTGGCCATGTTGCCGCCGCCGATGAAGGCGATGGTAGGGAGTTGCGGGCTGGCGGTTGCGGAAGTGGGGGCGGTCATGGGGCGGTCGCGCGAATGTGAACGGGCCACGATGGTAGCGCCGAACCGTGCGAAGCCGCCCTCGTTGGGGGCGGGGCCCGGCATGTGCCATTGACGTGCCCGAAGAACCGCCGCCCCTGGCGGCTGTGCCGGGGCGCCGAAGGCGACTCAGGGGCGTGTTCCTATCTCACGCCGCTGTCGTTTGCCGCACCGCATGCTCCCAGTTCGCCATCAGCTCCTGGGCACGCGCGTTGCTCAGGGTCGGCACAAAGCGGCGATCGGCGCGCCACAGTTGCGAGAGTTCGTCGGTGCTGCGGTACACGCCGCTCGAAAGCCCTGCCAGGTAGGCGGCGCCCAGCGCAGTGGTCTCGATGACCGCAGGGCGCACCACAGGGATGCCCAGCAGGTCGGCCTGGAACTGCATGAGCAGGTCGTTGATGCAGGCACCGCCGTCCACGCGCAGCTCGCTGACCGGTGCGCCGCCAGCGGCCACGGCATCGCGGCTCATGGCCAAAAGCAGGGCGGCGCTTTGGTAGGCAATGCTCTCCAGGGCGGCGCGGGCAATGTGGCCCAGCGTGGTGCCGCGCGTGAGGCCCGTGATGGTGCCGCGCGAGTCGGGCTTCCAGTACGGGGCGCCCAGGCCGGTGAAGGCCGGCACCATCATCACGCCGCCCGAATCCGGCACGCTTTGCGCCAGCGATTCGACCTCGTTGCTGGTCGAGATGGCGCGCAGACCGTCGCGCAGCCACTGCACCACGGCGCCGCCGACGAAGACGCTGCCCTCCATCGCAAACTCGGGCTGGCGGCCCGTCTGCGCTGCACTGGTGGTGAGCAGGCCGTTGTGCGATGTCTGGAACTTGCCGCCCGTGTGCATCAGCATGAAGCAGCCCGTGCCATAGGTGTTCTTGGCCATGCCGGCGGTAAAACAGGCCTGGCCGAACAGCGCGCTTTGCTGGTCGCCTGCCACACCGCCCACGGGCGCGGCGTGGCCCAGCAGGTCGGCGGCGATGTCGCAAAAGTGCGAGCTTGATGGCTGTACCTCGGGCATCAGCGATCTGGGGATGCGCAGCAGCGCCAGCAGCTCATCGTCCCACTGGTTGGTGTGCACGTTGAACAGCATGGTGCGCGAGGCGTTGCTCACGTCCGTCACATGCACCTGTCCGTGGGTGAGCTTCCACATCAGCCAGCTGTCCACCGTGCCAAAGGCCAGCTCGCCGCGTTCGGCCGCATCGCGCGCGCCGGGCACGTGGTCCAGCAGCCACTGCAGCTTGGTGCCCGAGAAATACGCATCCACCAGCAGCCCGGTCTTGGCCTGGATGTTGGCTGCGTGGCCTTGTTCGCGCAGCTGGGCGCAGGCGGGCTCCGCGCGCCGGTCCTGCCAGACGATGGCGTGGTGCACGGGTTGGCCAGTCTTGCGGTTCCACAGCACGGTGGTCTCGCGCTGGTTGGTGATGCCCACGGCGCGCACGGCACTGGCGGCAATGCCGGCCTTGGCCAACGCATCGCGCGCCGTAGCCAGCTGGGTGCGCCAGATCTCCAGCGGGTCATGTTCCACCCAGCCGGGCTGGGGGTAGATCTGCGGCAGCTCCAGCTGCGCCTGCGCCACGATGTGGCCCTGCTCGTCAAAGACGATGCTGCGGGAGCTGGAAGTGCCTTGGTCGAGTGCGAGCAGGTAGGTCATGGTGCGAAAGGTATCAGGGGTTTGATGTGTTGTGCACTTGCGCTGCGGCGGGCGCGTACATGCCAGTGCTACCGTGGAACCAGCTTTGCCGGGCCAGGGGTGGCGTCCCCCCTCGGGGGAAAGCGCGCAGCGCTTCAGGGGGGCTTCTCATCCTATGCGGCGACGGTACAGATGACTTCGGCGTCCTGCAAAAGGGCGGGGAAGGGCTCCGGTGGCGGCGCGTCGGTGAACAGGCGGTCGATCTGCGCCAGCGTGGCCAGCTGCACCATTGCCGGGCGGTTGAACTTGCTGTGGTCGGCCGCCAGCCAGACCTCGCGCGACTGTTCGATGATGGTTTGTGCGACCTTCACCTCTCGGTAGTCGAAGTCGCGCAGCGAGCCGTCGGGCTCCACGCCTGAGATGCCGATGAGCGCGATGTCGACCTTGAACTGGCGGATGAAGTCCACCGCCGCCTCGCCCACGATGCCGCGATCGCGGGTGCGCACCACGCCGCCGGCCACGATGACTTCGCACTCGGGGTTGCCGCTCAGGATGGCGGCCACATTGAGGTTGTTGGTGATCACGCGCAGGCCGCGGTGGTGCAGCAAGGCCTTGGCAATGGCTTCGGTGGTGGTGCCGATGTTCAGGATCAGCGAACAGTCATTGGGCACCTGGCTCGCCACGGCGCGGGCAATGCGCGCTTTGCCCTCGGCATGCAGCGTTTCGCGCTGGGTGTGGGCCAGGTTCTCCACGGTGGAGCTGGGCACGCGCACGCCGCCATGAAAACGCGTGAGCAGCCCGGATTCGGCCAGGCGCTGCACGTCGCGGCGCACGGTCTGCAGCGTCACGCCGAGGGTATCGGCCAGTTGCTCGACCGTGGCAGATTTGCGCGCGCGGACTTCTTCCAGCAGCAGCAGTTGTCGAGGATTCGTATTCACGCGTATTAATTGGCTATGGGGTGCGGATACTTTAAATCGAACAAAAAGGAACCAATTAAGGGTAAACCTTGATTCAATACGATCAGAAAAGAACAAAAATGAACGCAATCGAAAACGAGGTGCTGGACTGCGTGCGCAGTCGGCGCCAGATCCCTACGGCCCCGGGAGGGGCCTACTAGAAAGGTTGCGTGATGCAGCTGGCACTGGACAGCATCAGCAAAAAGGTAGGACCGCAGACCTGGCTTCATGACATGAGCCTGGCGCTGCACAGCGGCGCCGTTACGGTGCTGCTGGGTGCCACGCAGGCGGGCAAGACCAGCCTGATGCGCATCATGGCCGGGCTGGACACCCCCACGGCAGGCCGCGTGACAGTCGACGGCGTGGATGTGACCGGCATGCCGGTGCGCGACCGCAACGTGGCCATGGTGTACCAGCAGTTCATCAACTACCCCTCGATGAAGGTGGCGGCCAACATTGCGTCGCCGCTCAAGCTGCGCGGCGAAAAGAACATCGATGCCCGGGTGCGCGAGATCGCCAGCCGCCTGCACATCGACATGTTCCTGGACCGCTATCCGGCCGAGCTGTCGGGCGGGCAGCAGCAGCGCGTGGCGCTGGCCCGTGCGTTGGCCAAGGGCGCGCCGCTGATGCTGCTCGATGAGCCCCTGGTGAACCTGGACTACAAGCTGCGCGAAGAACTGCGCGAAGAACTCACGCAACTGTTTGCCGCAGGGCAGTCCACGGTGGTCTATGCCACGACCGAGCCGGGCGAGGCCCTGCTGCTGGGCGGCTACACCGCGGTGCTCGACGAAGGGCAGCTGCTGCAGTACGGCCCCACGGCCGAGGTCTTCCACGCGCCCAACTCGCTGCGCGTGGCGCGCGCCTTTAGCGATCCGCCGATGAATCTGCTGCCCGCCACGGTGGCCGCGCGGGGGGTGCAGCTTCCAGGCGGCACGGTGCTGTCGATCCCGCTGCCCCAGGGTGCGACGGCGGGTGGCGTCACCGTGGGCGTGCGCGCCAGTGCGCTGCGCGTTCACGCCCGTCCCGGCGACGCAGGCGTGAACGGCACGGTTGAACTGGCCGAGATTTCGGGTTCCGACACCTTCGTGCACGCATCCACGCCGTGGGGTGACCTGGTCGCGCAGCTGACCGGCGTGCATTACTTTGAATTGGGGGCGGCCATCACGCTGCATCTGGACCCGTCGCAGGCCTACGTGTTTGGCGCCGACGGCCGCCTGGTTTGGGCGCCCGCGCGACACCGCGCCGTACAAGGAGGGCGTTGAGATGGCCCGCATCAGTTTGGATCTCGCGCATTCGTACAAGCCGAATCCGCAGCAGGACAGCGACTACGCTTTGATGCCTTTGACAATGGAGTTCGAGGACGGCGGCGCCTACGCGCTGCTCGGCCCCTCGGGCTGCGGCAAGACCACCATGCTCAACATCATGTCGGGCCTGCTCGTGCCGTCGCATGGCAAGGTGCTGTTCGACGGGCGTGACGTGACCCGTGCCAGCCCGCAGGAGCGCAACATCGCCCAGGTGTTCCAGTTCCCGGTGATCTACGACACCATGACCGTGGCCGAGAACCTGGCGTTCCCATTGCGCAACCGCAAGGTGCCCGAGGACCAGATCAAGCAGCGCGTGGGCGTGATCGCCGAGATGCTGGAAATGAGCGGCCAGCTCAACCAGCGCGCGGCGGGCCTGGCGGCCGACGCCAAGCAGAAGATTTCGCTCGGCCGCGGCCTGGTGCGCGCGGACGTGGCGGCGGTGCTGTTCGACGAGCCGCTCACGGTGATCGACCCGCACCTCAAGTGGCAGCTGCGCCGCAAGCTCAAGCAGATTCACCACGAGCTCAAGCTCACGCTGATCTATGTGACGCATGACCAGGTCGAGGCACTGACCTTTGCCGACCAGGTGGTGGTGATGACGCGTGGCAAGGCGGTGCAGGTGGGCTCGGCCGATGCATTGTTCGAGCGGCCTGCACACACCTTCGTGGGCCATTTCATTGGCTCGCCGGGCATGAACTTTCTGCCGGCGCACAGCGAGGGTGCTCAACTTACAGTGGCCGGGCAGCGCCTCGCCAGCCCTGGGGGCCGCGCGCTGCCGGGCGGTGCGCTGCAAGTGGGCATACGGCCCGAGTACCTGGCCCTGGCCCAGCCGCAGCAGGCCGGCGCATTGCCCTGCACCGTGGTGCAGGTGCAGGACATCGGCACCTACCTGATGCTGACCGCCAAGGTGGGTGAGCACACGCTCAAGGCGCGCTTCACGCCAGAGACGCGCTTGCCCTCGGCGGGCGATGCGGTGTGGCTGCAGGTACTTGGCGAGCACACCTGCTTTTATCAAAACGAACAATTGCTGGCTGCGGAGGTCACCCCATGAGCGCCGCCCGGCCGCCCGAAGGCGCTCAGCACCGCAGTGCGCAGCACGGAGGTTTCCAATGAGCACGACGACCAAGCCCGTGAACCAGAAGGCCTGGTTCCTGATCCTGCCGGTCATCATCTGCGTGGCCTTCTCGGCCATCCTGCCGTTGATGACGGTGGTGAACTACTCGGTGCAGGACATCATCTCGCCCGAGCGGCGCGTGTTTGTCGGCACCGAATGGTTTGCCGCCGTGATGCGTGACGAGGAGCTGCATGCCGCGCTGTGGCGGCAGATCACGTTCTCGCTGTCGGTGCTGGCGGTGGAGATCCCGCTCGGTATCGCGCTGGCCCTGTCCATGCCCGCCCAGGGTTGGAAGTCGTCCGCCGTGCTGGTGGTGGTGGCCCTGTCGCTGCTGATCCCGTGGAACGTCGTGGGCACCATCTGGCAGATCTATGGCCGGGCCGACATCGGGCTCATGGGCCGCATGCTGCAAGAGATCGGCATTGAATACAGCTACACCGGCAACGCCACACAGGCCTGGCTGACGGTGCTGCTGATGGACGTATGGCACTGGACCCCGCTGGTGGCGCTGCTGGCATTTGCCGGGCTGCGCTCGATCCCCGACGCTTACTACCAGGCCGCGCGCATCGACGGCGCCAGCAAGTTTGCGGTGTTCCGCTACATCCAGCTGCCCAAGATGCGCGGCGTGCTGATGATCGCGGTGCTGCTGCGCTTCATGGACAGTTTCATGATCTATACCGAGCCGTTTGTGCTGACGGGCGGCGGGCCGGGCAATGCGACCACCTTCCTCAGCCAGTACCTCACGACCAAGGCCGTGGGCCAGTTCGACCTGGGGCCGGCGGCGGCGTTTTCGCTGATCTACTTCTTCATCATCCTGCTGCTGTGCTTCATCCTCTACAACTGGATGCAGCGCGTGGGCACCCAGCAGCCCGAGGTGCAGGAATGAGCATTAAAAATGCCGTTAGCGCTTATTGGATAAGCGCTGATAGCTATAAAAATAGGATCAATCATGCCTGAGCGCAGATTCCGCAAGCGGACGATCTTTCTGCTGGCGTACCTGGTGTTTGCGGTGCTGCCCATCTACTGGATGGTCAACATGAGCTTCAAGACGAACGCCGAGATCTTGTCGACGTTCTCGTTCTTCCCGCAGAACTTCACCTGGGACAACTACAAGACCATCTTCACCGATGAGTCCTGGTACTCGGGCTATATCAACAGCCTGATCTACGTGGGCATCAACACGGTGATCTCGCTCACCGTGGCGCTGCCGGCGGCGTATGCGTTCAGCCGCTACCAGTTCCTGGGTGACAAGCATGTGTTCTTCTGGCTGCTGACCAACCGCATGACGCCACCGGCCGTGTTCCTGCTGCCGTTCTTTCAGCTCTACACCACCGTGGGGCTGATGGACACGCACATTGCCGTGGCGCTGGCGCACTTGCTGTTCAACGTGCCGCTGGCGGTGTGGATCCTGGAAGGCTTCATGAGCGGCATCCCGCGCGAGATCGACGAGACGGCGTACATCGACGGCTACAGCTTTCCGCGGTTTTTCATGACGGTGTTCCTGCCGCTGATCAAGGCGGGCGTGGGCGTGGCAGCGTTCTTCTGCTTCATGTTCAGCTGGGTTGAGCTGCTGCTGGCCCGCACGCTGACCAGCGTGAACGCCAAGCCCATCGTGGCCACCATGACGCGCACGGTGAGCGCCAGTGGCATGGACTGGGCGACGCTGGCCGCCGCTGGCGTGCTGACCATCGTGCCGGGCGCCATCGTGATCTGGTTTGTGCGGCACTACATCGCGAAGGGTTTCGCGATGGGCCGCGTCTAGCGTGAAGGGAGACAGAACCATGAACTACACCAGTTCGCTGCAGAGTGCGCAGGCCTTCCGACGCCAGCGGCAGCCGTGGAACGGGCTTCGCCCGACCACTAGCGGCGCCCCCCTGGGGGGAAGCGCCGCAGGCGCTCAGGGGGGTACAAATGTTTGAGTGGATGGCCTGGACCCTGCCGGTGGCAGTGTTCTTCACATGCATCGTGCTGATGCTGGTGGGCATGACGGTGTGGGAGCTCAAGTCCCCCACGGCGATGCGCAAGGGGTTCCTGCCGCTGGAAACCACGCGCGGCGATCGCCTGTTCATCGGCCTGCTCTCAGCCGCGTATGTGAATCTGATTTTTGTGGGCATCAGCGGCAAGCTGGCGCAGTGGTTCAGCCTCGGCGAAGACCCATCGATCTGGTTCAGCTTCGTGCTGTCCATGCTGCTGCTCGCGCTGATCATGCGCAAAGGCTGAGCGGCCACCAAGGTTCCCGTCGCGCGGCTCGATCCTTCCCCGGAGCCACGCGGCCCTTGCATCCAAAAGGGGAGATGACTATGAGGAGACAGGCACTATGAAGACGCGGTACACAGCGCTGGCACTGGCAGTTGCGGTCATGACGGGCCAGGCCGCCATGGCGGGCGAGGCGGAAGCCAAGAAGTGGGTCGACAGCGAGTTTCAGCCGTCGACGCTGAGCAAGGACCAGCAGATGGCCGAGATGAAGTGGTTCATCGAAGCAGCCAAGAAGCTGCAAGCCAAGGGCGTGAAGGAAATCTCGGTGGTGTCTGAAACCATCACCACCCACGAATACGAATCCAAGACGCTGGCCAAGGCGTTTGAGGAAATCACTGGCATCAAGGTCAAGCACGACCTGATCCAGGAAGGCGACGTGGTCGAGAAGCTGCAGACCTCGATGCAGTCGGGCAAGTCGATCTATGACGGCTGGATCTCGGACTCGGACCTGATCGGTACGCACTACCGCTACGGCAAGATCATGAGCCTGACCGACTACATGGGCGGCGCGGGCAAGGAGTTCACGAACCCCGGCATCGACCTCAAGGACTACATCGGCACCAAGTTCACGACCGGCCCCGATGGAAAGATGTACCAGCTGCCTGACCAGCAGTTCGCCAACCTGTACTGGTTCCGCGCCGACCTGTTCGACCGCAAGGACATCAAGGACAAGTTCAAGGCCAAGTACGGCTACGACCTGGGCGTGCCGCTCAACTGGAGCGCCTACGAGGACATTGCCGAGTTCTTCACCAACGACGTGAAGAACATTGATGGCAAGCCCATCTATGGCCACATGGATTACGGCAAGAAGGACCCGTCGCTGGGCTGGCGCTTCACCGATGCCTGGCTGTCGATGGCCGGCACGGCCGACATCGGCGCGCCTAATGGCCTGCCGATCGACGAATGGGGCATCCGCGTGGCCGACGACAAGTGCACGCCTGTGGGGGCCTCGGTGGCCCGTGGTGGTGCTACCAACTCGCCTGCAGCCGTCTATGCGCTGACCAAGTACGTGGACTGGATGAAGAAGTACGCGCCCAAGGAAGCCACGGGCATGACCTTCGGCGAAGCCGGCCCCGTGCCCGCCCAGGGCCAGATCGCGCAGCAGATCTTCTGGTACACCGCCTTCACGGCCGACATGACCAAGCCCGGCCTGCCCGTGGTGAATGCCGATGGCACGCCCAAGTGGCGCATGGCCCCTGGCCCGAACGGCCCCTACTGGAAGCAGGGCATGCAGAACGGCTACCAGGACGTGGGCAGCTGGACCTTCTTCAAGGACCACGACGCGAACAAGACCGCCGCCGCCTGGCTCTATGCCCAGTTCGTGACGGCCAAGACCACGTCGCTCAAGAAGACCATCGTCGGCCTGACCCCGATCCGTGAAAGCGATATCCAGTCCAAGGCCATGACCGACCTGGCACCCAAACTGGGTGGTCTGGTGGAGTTTTACCGCAGCCCCGCCCGCGTGGCATGGTCGCCCACCGGTACCAACGTGCCTGACTACCCCAAGCTGGCCCAGCTGTGGTGGAAGAACGTGGCCCAGGCTGTGACGGGTGAGAAGACGCCCCAGGGCGCCATGGACACGCTCGCCGACGAAATGGACCAGGTGATGGCCCGCCTGGAGCGCGCTGGCATGGCGCATTGCGCTCCCAAGCTCAATCCAAAGAGCGACAACGCCAAGTGGCTGAGCGACAAGCAAGCGCCATGGGCCAAGTTGGCCAATGAGAAGCCAAAGGGTCAGACGATTGCGTACGGCACCCTGTTGCAGGCATGGAAAGACGGCAAGGCACGTTGATCTCCTGAGGTCGCGTTCCTGACGACCCCGCCGACGGCAGCCAGGGCTCACAAGGTCTCTGGCTGCCTTTTTCGCTCCATATCGCCCTCGGTGTCTCTGGCCCGAAGGCGCATTTTCTCTTTTGGAAGTGCCAAGAATTTAAGGGTAAACCCTTAAATTTTGCTTCCACCCATGGACAATCACCCCATGACCATTGCCACAGCCCTCCTTCCCACACGACGCGCCGACCTGCTGGCCCGTCTGGCCGAGCCGCACCAATACGACCTCGCTGTGATTGGCGGCGGGGCGACAGGGCTTGGTGTCGCACTGGATGCGGCGGCGCGTGGTTTCAGCGTGGTTTTGGTGGATTCCCACGACTTTGCCAAGGGGACCTCTTCCCGCGCCACCAAGCTGGTGCACGGGGGGGTTCGTTATCTGGCGCAGGGAAACATTGCTCTGGTCCGTGAAGCGTTGCACGAGCGCACAACGCTGCTAAACAATGCGCCGCATCTGGCGCAGCCTCTTCCGTTCGTCATGCCGTCGTACCGATTCTGGGAGACGCCTTTCTACGGCATCGGACTCATGATGTATGACGCACTGGCTGGAAAAGCCGGGCTTGGCGCGACCCAATTTCTGGGCCGTGCCCGCACCCTTGAATGCCTGCCCACAGCCCGTGCCGAGGGGCTCAAGGGTGGCGTCAAGTACTGGGATGGCCAGTTCGACGATGCCCGTCTTGCCCTGGCGCTGGCGCGGACTGCGGCGAGTCTGGGTGCCTTGCTGGTCAATTACTGTCCCGCGCGTGCCTTGGTGCATGAGGCTGGCAAGGTGGTTGGATTTACTTGTGAAGACTCCGACAGCGGGCAGCAATTCACGGTGCGCGCACGCACCGTGGTCAATGCCACCGGAGTTTGGGTGGACACCTTGCGCCAGATGGATGGCGAGGCCATCGGGCGGCCCGTCAAGCCCATCGTGGCGCCAAGCCAGGGGGTTCATATCGTGGTGGACCGGGAGTTTCTCCCGTCCGACCACGCCTTGATGGTGCCCAAGACCGCCGACGGTCGGGTCCTGTTTGCGGTGCCATGGCTGGGCAAGCTCATTCTGGGAACTACGGACAGTCCGCGCCAGGACATCGTGCGCGAGCCCGAGCCATTTGGGGAGGAGGTCCGTTTCATTCTGGAAGAGTCGGCCCGCTATCTCACCCGGGCCCCCAAGGTGGAGGACATCCGGAGTATCTGGGTCGGTCTGCGCCCTCTGGTCAAGCCGCAGGACGATGATGGCGACAACACCAAGAAGATCAGCCGGGAGCACACGGTGCTGGCCAGTCGCAGCGGCCTGATCACCGTGACGGGCGGCAAATGGACCACTTACCGTGCGATGGCTGAAGATGTGTTGCAAAAATGCTTCAGCACGGGACTGCTTCCGGAAAAGCCAGCCGGTGTCACGAACCATTTGCCCTTGGTCGGAACGCCCAAAGAAGCTGTCAAGCACCGCATCAGCGATGCCCAGGGGTTGCATTCCTATGGCGGGGAGGCGGCTGCCGTTTTGGGGCTCCCCGGTGCGCAGACTGCGCTTGGAGGCGGATTGACCGTCGCCATGGTGCGATTTGCCGCGCGTTTTGAGTACGCCCGTACGGTGGAAGACGTTCTTGCCCGCCGTTCCCGGTTGCTGTTCTTGGACGCCCGCAAGGCGATGGCTTTGGCGCCTTCTGTCGCAGAGCTGTTGCGCGAAGAACTGGGGGCAGATCCGCAGCTCGAAGCCTTTCTGGCACTGGCGCAACAGTATTTGCACGTGCCGGTGTGATAGGGCGCTTGACTTCTCCAAAGCTTTTGGCAATAATCGAGGGCTTCGCGTTTCCTACGTGAAGTTTCTGCCCAGCGGGAAGTGCTGCAAATGGTTTGCGGTGCGGACGACGGGCCCAAGACTGACTGGCTGATTTGCAGCCCTTGAGAAGTTCTCTGGGGCCGTGGTCTTCTGGTGCAAGTTGGGAATATTGAAATGATCCAGACAGAATCTCGGTTAGAGGTTGCCGACAATACCGGCGCCAAGTCCGTCCTTTGCATCAAGGTGCTGGGTGGCTCGAAGCGTCGCTATGCAAGCGTTGGCGACATCATCAAGGTGAGTATCAAAGAAGCCGCTCCGCGTGGCCGCGTCAAAAAAGGCGAGGTTTATAGCGCAGTGGTCGTTCGTACCGCAAAGGGCATCCGCCGCGGTGATGGCTCGCTCGTCAAATTCGACGGCAACGCAGCAGTGTTGCTGAATGCAAAGTTGGAGCCTATCGGCACCCGCATCTTTGGACCCGTGACGCGTGAACTGCGTACCGAGAAGTTCATGAAGATCGTGTCCCTGGCTCCTGAAGTTCTCTAAGGACGCGCCATGAACAAGATTCGCAAGGGCGACGAAGTCATCGTGCTGACAGGGCGCGATAAGGGCAAGCGCGGCACAGTGTCGCTGCGCAAGGATGACTCCTACGTGGTCATCGACGGCATCAACATGGTCAAGAAGCACGCCAAGCCAAACCCCATGAAGGGTACGACGGGCGGCATCGTTGAAAAGTCCATGCCAATTCATCAGTCCAACATTGCCATCTTCAATGCCGCTACTGGCAAGGCTGATCGCGTGGGCATCAAGGTGCAGGCCGACGGTTCGCGCATTCGCGTGTTCAAGTCCAGCGGCGCTGAAATCAAGGCGGCCTAAGGGGTAAACATGGCACGACTGCAAGAAATTTACCGCGACAAAGTCGCTCCCGAACTGATCAAGCAGTTCGGCTACACCTCGCCGATGCAGGTTCCCCGTCTGACCAAGATCACCCTGAACATGGGCGTGAGCGAGGCAGTCTCGGACAAGAAGGTGATGGACAACGCTGTGGCTGATCTGACCAAGATTGCTGGTCAAAAGCCTGTGGTGACCAAGGCCAAGAAGGCTATCGCTGGTTTCAAGATCCGCGAAGGTCAGGCCATCGGTTGCATGGTCACGCTGCGTGGCGTGCAGATGTATGAGTTCCTGGACCGTTTCGTGACCGTGGCTCTGCCCCGTGTCCGTGACTTCCGTGGTATCTCCGGTCGTGCTTTTGACGGCCGCGGTAACTACAACATCGGCGTGAAAGAGCAGATCATTTTCCCTGAAATTGAGTACGACAAGGTCGACGCCCTGCGCGGTCTCAATATCAGCATCACCACGACGGCCCAGACCGATGAAGAAGCCAAGGCGCTTCTCGCTGGCTTCCGTTTCCCGTTCAAGAACTGAGGCGAAGCATGGCTAAAGTAGCTTTGATCCAGCGCGAACTGAAGCGCGAAAAACTGGCGGCCAAGTACGCAACCAAGTATGCGGAACTGAAGGCAATTGCTGGCGATGCCAAGCGCAGCGACGAAGAGCGTGATGCAGCCCGTTTGGGTCTGCAAAAGCTCCCACGCAATGCAAATCCCACGCGTCAGCGCAACCGTTGCGAAATCACCGGTCGTCCACGTGGCACCTTCCGTCAATTCGGTCTGGCTCGCGCCAAGATCCGCGAACTGGCTTTTGCAGGCGACATCCCCGGTGTCACCAAGGCCAGCTGGTAAGCAGGCAGGAGAGATTAAACATGAGCATGAGTGATCCCATCGCTGACTTGCTGACCCGCATCCGTAATGCACAGATGGTCGCCAAGGCCACGGTTCTGGTGCCTTCTTCCAAAGTGAAGATTGCCATCGCCCAGGTGCTGAAGGACGAAGGTTATATCGACGGCTTCCAGGTGAAAACCGAAGCTGGCAAGTCGGAACTCGAAATTGCCCTGAAGTACTACGCAGGTCGTCCCGTGATTGAGCGCATCGAGCGTGTCAGCCGCCCCGGACTGCGTGTCTACAAAGGCCGTGATTCCATTCCACAAGTCATGAACGGTCTGGGTGTGGCAATTGTCACGACGCCCAAGGGCGTGATGACTGATCGCAAAGCGCGTGCTACCGGTGTCGGTGGCGAAGTGCTCTGCTACGTGGCCTAACCCGCGGCATTGAGGAGAAACTGAAATGTCCCGAGTAGGAAAAATGCCCGTGACCATCCCCGCTGGCGTGGATGTGTCCGTGAAAGATGACCAGATCTCTGTCAAGGGTTCTGGCGGCGCCCTGTCGCTTGCACAAAATGTGCTGGTGAAGGTGTCGAGCAATGAAGGCAAGCTCAGCTTTGAGCCTGTCAATGACTCCCGCGAAGCCAATGCCATGAGCGGCACGATTCGTCAGTTGGTCAACAACATGGTGGTCGGCGTCAGCAAAGGTTTCGAAAAGAAACTGAGCTTGGTTGGCGTGGGTTACAAGGCCGCTGCTTCGGGTTCCAAGCTGAACCTGGCTGTTGGTTATTCGCATCCGGTCAATATCGAAATGCCCGCTGGTATTACGGTGGCTACCCCAACCCCCACTGAAGTGGTGGTCAAGGGTGCCGATCGTCAACGCGTCGGTCAAATCGCTGCTGAGATTCGTGCTGTTCGTCCTCCCGAGCCTTACAAGGGCAAGGGTATCCGCTACGCGGACGAAAAGATCACGATCAAAGAGACCAAGAAGAAATAAGGAGCTGCAACATGTTGACCAAGAAAGAGCAGCGTCTTCGTCGTTCGCGCCAGACACGCATCCGCATTGCACAGCAAGGCGTGGCGCGTCTCACCGTGAACCGCACGAACCTCCATATCTATGCCAGCGTGATTTCTGGCGACGGCAGCAAGGTGTTGGCCAGTGCCTCCACTGCAGAAGCCGACGTGCGCAAGGAACTCGGTGGTTCGGGCAAGGGTGGCAACGCCGCCGCCGCCACGGCCATTGGCAAGCGCATTGCTGAAAAGGCAAAGGCTGCAGGCGTCGAGAAGGTTGCATTTGATCGCGCAGGCTTTGCCTACCACGGTCGCGTCAAGGCCCTGGCCGACGCAGCCCGTGAAGCCGGCCTGCAGTTCTAAGCGGAGCGGAATAAAAAATGGCTAAATTTCAACCCAAAGTGCAGACCGAAGGTCAAGACGACGGTCTGCGCGAAAAAATGATCGCGGTCAACCGCGTGACCAAAGTCGTGAAGGGCGGCCGTATTCTCGGTTTCGCTGCACTGACTGTGGTTGGCGACGGTGACGGCCGCGTCGGCATGGGCAAGGGCAAGTCCAAGGAAGTGCCTGCAGCTGTGCAAAAAGCGATGGAAGAATGCCGTCGCAACCTGGTCAAGGTTTCGCTCAAGAGCGGCACCATTCACCACTCGGTGAAGGGTCACCACGGTGCGGCTTCGGTGGAACTCCACCCAGCTCCCAAGGGTACCGGCATCATCGCTGGCGGCCCCATGCGCGCTGTTTTCGAAGTGGTGGGCATCACCGACATCGTGGCCAAGAGCCATGGTTCGTCGAACCCCTACAACATGGTCCGTGCCACCTTTGATGCGCTCGTCAATTCGACCACCCCGTCGAATGTGGCAGCCAAGCGCGGCAAGACGGTCGAAGACATCTTCGCCTGATAGGAAGCTGGAAATGACTACGCAACAAACCGTCAAGATTCAACTGGTGCGCAGCCCGATTGGCACCAAGGAATCGCACCGCGCTACCGTTCGTGGCCTGGGTCTGCGCAAGCTCAATAGCGTGAGCGAACTGCAGGACTCGCCCGAAGTGCGCGGCATGATTAACAAGATCAGCTATCTGGTCAAAGTCCTCTGAGAGATAGATCATGGAACTCAATAGCATCAAGCCCGCAGACGGCGCCAAGCATGCCAAGCGCCGCGTAGGCCGTGGTATCGGCTCCGGCCTGGGCAAGACCGCTGGCCGTGGTCACAAGGGTCAGAAGTCTCGCGCCGGTGGTTACCATAAGGTTGGTTTTGAAGGCGGTCAAATGCCTTTGCAACGCCGCTTGCCCAAGCGTGGCTTCAAGTCGCACTTGCTCAAGTTCAACGCAGAAGTGACGTTGACGGCATTGGATCAACTCGGCCTGGCCGAAGTGGATGTGCTGGCTCTGAAGCAAGCTGGTCTGATCGGTGAACTGGCTAAGGTGGTGAAGGTCATCAAGAGCGGTTCCCTGACCAAGGCTGTCAAGCTGAATGGCGTGGGCGCTACGGCTGGTGCCAAGGCAGCGATTGAAGCTGCTGGCGGCAGCGTCGCCTGAGTGTGACTCTGAAGGAAGGCATCTGTGGCTACTAGCGCAGCTCAAATTGCAAAGACCGGTAAGTTCGGCGACCTGCGCCGTCGTCTGGTTTTTCTGTTGCTTGCGCTGGTCGTGTATCGCATCGGGGCTCATATCCCTGTGCCCGGTATCGATCCAGCCCAACTCCAGCAGCTCTTCAGTGGCCAGCAAGGCGGGATACTGAATCTGTTCAACATGTTCTCGGGTGGCGCGCTTTCGCGTTTCACGGTTTTCGCGCTGGGGATCATGCCGTACATCTCGGCATCGATCATCATGCAGCTGATGACTTATGTGGTTCCCACATTCGAGCAGTTGAAGAAGGAAGGCGAAGCCGGTCGCAGGAAAATCACGCAGTACACGCGGTATGGCACCTTGGGTCTTGCTCTGTTCCAGTCGTTGGGTATTGCGGTGGCGCTGGAAAGTTCTGCAGGTCTTGTGCTCAGTCCTGGTTTCGGGTTCCGCATGACGGCTGTTGTCAGCCTGACAGCTGGCACGATGTTTCTGATGTGGCTGGGTGAGCAGATCACAGAGCGGGGTTTGGGCAACGGAATCTCGATCCTGATCTTTGCAGGTATCGCTGCTGGCCTGCCAAGTTCCATCGGTGGTCTTCTGGAATTGGTTCGTACAGGTGCCATGAGCATTCTGGCTGCTATCTTCATCGTCCTCGTGGTTGGTCTGGTGACCTACTTCGTGGTGTTCGTGGAACGTGGCCAACGCAAGATATTGGTGAATTACGCTCGTCGGCAGGTGGGTAACAAGGTCTATGGCGGTCAGTCGTCGCATTTGCCCTTGAAGCTCAACATGGCAGGCGTGATTCCCCCGATCTTTGCTTCGTCGATCATCCTGTTGCCGGCAACCGTAGTGAATTGGTTCAGCGCGGGTGAATCGATGCGCTGGTTGAAGGACATTTCGGGCGCACTGACCCCAGGTCAGCCGATCTACGTGATGTTCTATGCCGCTGCAATCATCTTCTTCTGCTTTTTCTACACGGCCCTGGTTTTCAACAGCCGGGAAACTGCAGACAACCTGAAGAAGAGCGGTGCGTTCATTCCAGGCATCCGCCCGGGTGAGCAAACGGCACGTTATATCGACAAGATTCTGGTTCGCCTGACTCTGGCGGGCGCTGTCTACATCACCTTTGTGTGTTTGTTGCCAGAGTTCCTGATCTTGAAGTACAACGTTCCGTTCTACTTTGGTGGAACCTCGCTGCTGATCATTGTGGTTGTGACCATGGACTTCATGGCCCAGGTTCAAAACTACATGATGTCGCAACAGTACGAATCGCTGCTCAAGAAGGCCAACTTCAAAGGCAATGCAGGTGGCGGTTGATGATGAGGAAGGTAGTGTTCGCATCGCGACACCGCCTGCAAGAACTGGATATCGGTTGAGTTGGCGCCCCACGATTTTTCGCGGGCACAAATTGTGTTCCGTGCGAAACAGCCGGGACGGATGGACAAGTTTTAGGAGAATGCAATGAGAGTTTCGGCTTCGGTCAAAAAAATCTGCCGCAACTGCAAGATCATCCGCCGCAAGGGTGTGGTGCGCGTGATCTGCACGGATCTGCGTCACAAGCAGCGCCAAGGTTGATTGGAAAGTATTAGAGGACGCATATGGCACGTATCGCTGGCATTAACATTCCGCCGCACAAGCACGCGGAAATCGGTTTGACCGCCATTTTTGGCATTGGTCGCACCCGCGCTCGCAAGATTTGCGAAGCAACTGGTATCGCTTACTCCAAGAAGATCAAGGATCTGACGGACGGTGATCTGGAAAAAATTCGCGAGCAAATCGAGCAGTTCACCATTGAAGGTGACCTGCGCCGCGAAACCACCATGAACATCAAGCGATTGATGGACATCGGCTGCTATCGTGGCTTCCGCCATCGCCGCGGTCTGCCAATGCGTGGTCAGCGCACCCGTACCAATGCACGCACTCGCAAGGGTCCGCGCAAGGGTGCAGCTGCACTGAAGAAATAAAGATTGAAAGATCATCATGGCTAAGTCTCCTGCCAATAACGCAGCTCAGCGCGTTCGCAAGAAGGTCCGGAAGAACGTTTCGGACGGTATTGCACACGTGCACGCCTCGTTCAACAACACCATCATCACGATCACCGATCGCCAAGGCAATGCCTTGTCGTGGGCTTCGTCCGGTGGCCAAGGTTTCAAGGGCTCACGCAAGTCCACTCCTTTCGCAGCTCAAGTGGCTTCGGAAGTGGCTGGCCGCGCTGCCATCGACCAAGGTATCAAGAACCTTGACGTTGAAATCAAGGGCCCTGGTCCTGGCCGTGAATCTTCGGTGCGCGCACTGGGCGCACTGGGCATCCGCATCACGTCGATTTCTGACGTGACCCCGGTGCCCCACAACGGCTGCCGCCCTCAAAAGCGTCGTCGTATCTAATCTCTCTAAGCCCACCGCCGCCTGTGAACGCGCAAGCGCCTCAGGCGGCTCCCGCAATGGTTTGCGGTAGATGACACAAAGGAAGCTCAAGTGGCACGTTACCTCGGCCCCAAGGCCAAACTCTCCCGCCGTGAAGGCACGGACCTGTTCCTGAAGAGCGCCCGTCGCTCGATCGCCGACAAGTCCAAATTCGACTCCAAGCCTGGTCAGCACGGCCGCACCTCTGGTGCCCGTACCTCTGACTATGGTCTGCAACTGCGTGAAAAGCAGAAGGTCAAGCGCATGTACGGCGTGCTGGAGAAGCAATTCCGTCGCTACTTCGAAGCCGCTGACGGCAAAAAGGGCAACACCGGCGCCAACCTGCTGTTCCTGCTGGAATCGCGTCTGGACAATGTGGTGTACCGCATGGGTTTCGGCTCGACCCGCGCTGAAGCGCGTCAGCTGGTGTCCCACAAGGCGATCACCGTGAACGGCAAGTCCGTGAACATCGCTTCGTACCTCGTGAAGACGGGTGACGTGGTTGCAGTGCGTGAAAAGTCGAAGAAACAAAACCGCGTTGTGGAAGCTCTGCAACTCGCCGCTCAAGTAGGCATGCCGGCTTGGGTGGAAGTGAATGCTGAAAAGGCTGAAGGCATCTTCAAGAAGGTGCCAGACCGTGATGAGTTTGGCGCCGACATCAACGAATCCCTGATCGTTGAGTTGTACTCGCGCTAATCGCTCGGTACGTATTTCGAGAAAACCGTCCCTAAACCGCGAGGCATCGCGGTTTAGGCGCTTCACCAGCCTTACCGGTGTAACGAGCTGGGGGTATTGAGAGGAAGTCTGAATGCAAACCAATTTGCTGAAACCCAAGGCGATCAATGTCGAGCAGCTTGGCCACAATCGTGCCAAGGTCGCACTGGAGCCGTTCGAGCGTGGGTACGGCCACACGCTGGGCAACGCCATTCGGCGCGTCCTGCTCTCGTCCATGGTGGGTTACGCAGCGACGGAAGTCACCATTGCAGGCGTTCTGCATGAGTACTCGTCCATTGACGGCGTTCAAGAAGATGTGGTCAACATCCTGCTGAACCTCAAGGGCGTGGTGTTCAAGCTGCACAACCGTGACGAAGTCACGTTGAGCCTGCGCAAGGATGGTGAAGGTGTGGTCACGGCGCGTGATATCCAGACCCCTCATGACGTGGAAATCGTCAACCCTGACCATGTGATTGCCAACCTGTCGGCTGGCGGCAAGCTGGACATGCAGATCAAGGTTGAGAAGGGCCGTGGCTACGTGCCTGGCAGCCTGCGCCGCTATGCAGACGAATCGACCAAGTCGATTGGGCGTATTGTGCTGGACGCATCGTTCTCCCCTGTGAAGCGCGTGAGCTACACGGTGGAAAGCGCCCGCGTGGAGCAGCGTACCGACCTGGACAAGCTGGTCGTCGAGATCGAGACCAATGGTGCTATCACTGCCGAAGACGCAGTGCGTGCATCGGCCAAGATCCTGGTGGAACAACTGGCTGTGTTTGCACAGCTGGAAGGCGGCGAGCTGGCCGCGTTCGATGCACCTGCAGGTCCACGCGGCAACGCCACGTTCGATCCGATCCTGCTGCGTCCTGTGGACGAGCTTGAACTGACCGTGCGTTCGGCCAACTGCCTGAAGGCTGAGAACATCTACTACATCGGTGACCTGATCCAGCGCACCGAGAACGAGTTGCTCAAGACGCCTAACCTGGGCCGTAAGTCGCTGAACGAGATCAAGGAAGTGCTCGCATCGCGTGGTCTCACGCTGGGCATGAAATTGGAGAACTGGCCACCAGCCGGTCTGGACAAGCGTTAAGTTATAATTCTGGGCTCTCCGAATAGGAGGGCTCGGTTTTTGGTTCCCTTGAAGGGGACAGTGCCTCGGGCAGTACCTTATACGGCTGCCTGATTTAATTTTAAATAAGGAAAAAGCACCATGCGTCACGGTCACGGCCTCCGCAAACTCAATCGCACTAGCTCGCACCGCCTTGCGATGCTGCAGAACATGATGAACTCGATCATCGAGCACGAAGTCATCAAGACCACCGTCCCCAAGGCCAAGGAACTGCGCCGTGTGATCGAACCCATGATCACCCTCGCCAAGGTGGACACCGTTGCCAATCGCCGCCTGGCTTTTAACCGCCTGCGTGATCGTGACAGCGTCACCAAGCTGTTCAACGACCTGGGTCCCCGCTTCAATGCGCGTCCCGGTGGTTACACCCGTATTCTGAAGATGGGCTTCCGCGTGGGCGACAACGCCCCTATGGCCCTGGTTGAACTGGTGGATCGTGCAGCTGAAACTGAAAATAATTCGGCAGCAGCTGAATAATAGGGTATAATTTATTTCTTACCGCGCGATGGAGCAGTCTGGTAGCTCGTTGGGCTCATAACCCAAAGGTCGGAGGTTCAAATCCTTCTCGCGCAACCAAAAAAATAGCAGGCATCTGCTAAGCAAAACGCCCACTCTATAGTGGGCGTTTTCGTTTGTGGGCCTTGGCTGGCGCTGCGTCCACACGTGTCAGGCAATTGCTGTGTCCTGCTGGGGCAAGTGATGCGGCAGCCCTCCGTTAGCCCGTCGCGCGTACTCAACGGGGCAAATACCCTGGTGGCTCAGGGAGGTGGTGGCTGTGTTCAGCTATTGCGCCAACTGACCCCATTGCTGAGCACCGGTTTTCTGTAGCCAGAGCAAAGCCGCTTTGGCTGTGACAGGGGAGGAATTCCCTGCCCGCATTGGGAGGTCTCTCATCTCCCAAAAAGATCGGCCTTTGCCGCCTTGGTAATTGCCACCACGCAAGGGTGCGTGATGCGCCGCTCCACGGAGATTGCAAAAAACTCCTCGACCAGCTCTGTAGTGCGACCGATCACCTCGACACCGAACTGGGTGGTGGTTTCCGCGTCCAGAACCGTGGGTGAGGTAAAAACTCCCCGGCCTTCGCGGCCGAAGGCGTTCATGAGGGCGCTGTCATCGAACTCTCCCACGATCCGGGGCTGAAGATGGTGTTTATTGAGCCAGTGGTCGAGCTGCTGGCGCACAGAGGACATGGGCCCCTGGATGAGCATGGGGGCTCCTTGGAGGCATTGGGGGAATGTTCCGTCCAGCTGCGCCCTCAGGCCAGGCGCGCTGAAAAAACTCATGCCGCTGGTTCCCAAAGGGTGGTTGAACGCCTTGACACCGATCTTCTTGGAGACCGGCTCGTCCGCGAGCACCAGATCGAGCTTGTGCAGGCTCAGTTGTGCAATCAGTTCTGGAAATTTCCCCTCCTGGCAGGTCATGTGCACCTGCTCAGGCATTCCAAGCGCCGGCTCCAGAAGGTGATACGCCACGGATTTGGCAATGGAGTCGGCCACCCCCACACGAAATTCCAGCGGCTTGGCCTGGCCACGCGAGAGGCGGATGGATTTCTCCAACTCGTCACCCAGCGCAAAGATCTGTTCGGCGTATCCCAGGGCGACACGGCCTTCGCTGGTGAGTTCAAGCCCGCGCCCGCGCTTGCGAAACAGGTCGTGGCCCAGCCATTCCTCCAGTTGCTTGATCTGGCCGGACAGCGTCTGGGGCGTGGTGTGCAGTTGTTCACCAGCCCGCATGACGCCGCCGGCTTTGGCAACTGTCCAGAAATATCGGAGGTGTTTAAAGTTCATGGGGGTAGATACTGCGGAAAAAGCGAATTATTTGCTCCAATAAAACGAATATACGCGAAGTATCAAACGTCCTACATTGAACCCTTGGCCCCTTTCCGCAGCGGTTCGCGCTGCGGTCTGGAACTGTCAACGTTCACAAGGAGTAGCAACGATGCGGATCACCACCCGAGGACAACTTGCGGTATCGGCAATGACGGATTTGGCACTGCGCCAGAAGATGCGGCCGGTAGCACTGTCGACGATCAGCGCACGGCAGGGCACCTCGCTGTCGTACCTGGAGCAGCTGTTCAGTGCCCTGCGGCGTGCCGGGCTCGTGGACAGCACACGCGGCCCTGGCGGCGGCTACACCCTGGCCCGGAACACCGACCAGATCTCGGTTGCCGAGATCATCCTGGCCGTCGAAAACCTCAAGACTGACGATCTGCAAAGCCTGGATGTCGGCCAGGCTGCCCAGGTGAAGTCGATGACGGGTGAACTTTGGTCCACCTTCAACGCGCGGGTCATGGAGTACCTGCAGTCAGTGACTTTGCAGGACCTTGTGGCCGAGCAGCATGCCAAGGGGGTGGTTGCTGAGGAGATGGCGCCTGTCGCACCCCGACCCAAGCTGAACGCCAAGCCACGCCCTTTGATGGCGCGGGTGGGGGTGCCCAACTCGGTGTTCGCACTGGGCACCATCCCGTTGCTGCAACGCCGTTGAGCTTGCGCGCCGGCGGCGCACTGTAGTTGCTGGCATGCCAGCCCTCAGGGCGGAGCGGAGGTGGAATCCCCGGTTCCCCTCCCTCGCTGTTGGGGGCGAGCGGCGACTACAGCTGCTGTGCGAGCTGCTTGATCCCCCGGATCAGCATCTCCACCGAGATGGCGACCAGGATCAAGCCCATCAGGCGTTCAAACGCCATCACCACGCGTTCTCCCACCAGGCGCTGGATGCGTTCGGCCATCAACAGCACCACGGCGCACACGGCCATGGTCACGCACAGCGCGCCCACCCATTCCCAACGGCGCTCGGGGGCCTGGGCCACCAGCAACATCACCGTGGCCAGGGCCGAGGGGCCCGCCAAGGCCGGAATGGCCAGTGGCACGATCAGCGGCTCTCCAGGCAATTCGGCCTGTGGCCCGGATTCGGGCGGAAAGATCATGCGCAGTGCGATCAGAAATAGCACGACGGCGCCTGCTATCTGCAGCGAAAGATCGCTCAGGTTCATCACGCGCAGAAACTCCGCGCCGAAGAACAGGAACACCATCAGCAGCGCAAACGCGATCAGCACTTCCCGCAGGATCACCCGCGCCCGCCGTTCGGGCGCCACGCCGCGCAGTGCGTTGGCAAAAATGGGGATGTTGCCCAGCGGATCGGTGATCAGCAACAGCAGGATGGTGGCCGATGCGAAGGTGTAGCTCACGGTGCGTACACCGCGTCCAGCGAGCGAAAGCCCTTGATCTCGATGGGATTACCGCTCGGGTCGTGAAAGAACATCGTCCACTGTTCCCCGGGCTGGCCTTCAAAACGCACCTGTGGCTCCAGGACAAAGGCGGTGCCAGCTGCTTTCAGGCGTGCGGCCAGCGCATGCCAGTCGGGCAATTCCAGGATGGCGCCGAAGTGCGGCATGGGCACCAGGTGATTGCCGACGTGGCCCGTGCGGGCGCTGGAAAAGGGTGTGCCCAGGTGCAGCGAGATCTGGTGGCCAAAGAAATCAAAATCCACCCAGGTGTCGGTGCTTCGGCCTTCCTGGCAGCCCAGCACACCGCCGTAGAAGCGGCGGGCGGCATCGAGGTCGGTCACGTGAAAGGCAAGGTGAAACAGGCTGCGCATCCTGCAAAGGATAGCAGCCAGTATGGGTGCGTGGGCGGAGGTTTTGCTGGAAGTGGCGGCGGAACGCTGGAGCAGCGTGCGCCGATTCAGGCTGCGCGGCGATGCTGCTCGGCCTTCTCCTGGCAATGCACGCAGCGCGCAGCTTCGGGGGTGGCATGCAGGCGGGCGGCGGTGATGTGGGTGCCGCAGTCCGTGCATTCACCGTACGTGCCGTCTTCGATGCGGGCCAAAGCAGCTTCCACGGCGGCCAGATGGGTGGTTTCGCGTTCGTCCAGCGCAAATTCCAGTTCACGCTCGGTGGCCAGCTGGGCCCGTGGGTCCTCGGGCTGGCCAAAGTGGTCGGCAGCGGCCTCTGCACGGCCTATGACGCCGCCGCGCTGCGCAGCCAACTGCGCCCGCAGCCCGGATTGCTGGGCCAGCAACAGTTGGCGGAATGGGGCGGCTTGGGTCTTGTCCATGTGGTGTCTCCTCGGGTGAGCGGATACCTGCATGGTGCGCCTGCGTGCAGAGCCCCTGGTTGACCAGGGTCAAGGGATGACGCCCCGGCCCTTTGCGGAAGAAGGGCGCTTAGCGCTTGGCCGGCCGTGCCAGCATCTCCGCGGTATTGGTCTTGCGATCCGCATTCACGCGCTGCACGTGCGGGCGCTCGGCCATGCGGGTCAGGTAATCCCGCACCGGCAGGCCAGCCAGGTAGTCGCGGCCATAGATGATCTTGGTGGCCGAGCTGACCAGCGGCAAGTGCACGATGGCGGCGCAATCGGCCAGGGTGAAGGTGTTGCCACCCACGTAGGGGCTGAACTTCGCCAGCTGGCCGAAGGCGGCAATGTTCTTTTCCAGTTGCGCCCCCACCTTTTCCTTGGCGGTATCGCTCACCGTGCCGCCAAAAAAGGCCTGCGGGTACAGGTTGCGCGCCACCAGCTCCAGGTGCAGCTCCAGAAAGGTGATCAGCTCGCGCACCTTGGCGGCCTGGTAGGGGTCGGCGGGGATCAGTGGGTGCGCGGGGTGGGCGGCCTCGATGTAGTCGGCGATCACCGCCGATTCGCACAGCGGGCCCTCGGGGGTGCGCAGGTAGGGCACCTTGCCCAGCGGGCTGGCGCTGCGGTCGGTCTCGCCCACCCAGGCCAGTTCCTCGGTGAAGGGAAGGCCCTTTTCGAGCAGGGCGAGCTTGACCTTGTTGTAGTAGTTGCTGGCCGAAAAGCCGCAGAGTGTCAGCATGGTGTTGTCTCCGTCATGGTGGTGAATGCAGCACGCATCCTAGGTGCGGGCGGGGGTGCAGTCCGTCGCGCAGATGACCTCCGTCAAGGAGTTCGCGCGCCGGCCCCCTACAATCCGCACCCATGCCCTCCCTCCAAACCATCCGTAGCCTTCGCTGGCTCGCCCGCCTTGTGCTGGCGTGGTTTGTGTTGTCCATGGGGGTGGCGGTGGCGTCGCCCCTGGTCAATCCGCAGGCGATGGAGCTGATCTGTTCGGGCTCGGGCGCCATCAAGGTGCTGGTCAAGACCGACGACGGCGCCAAGGAGCTGCCCAGCCACACGCTGGACTGCCCGTTGTGCGCGCATGTGGGCGCTCCTCCCCCATCGTCACAGGCGCAGCTGCCTGTAATCCATCCCCTGGCGCATGCCCTGCGCCCCATTCCCGCCGCGCACATTGCTGCGCGCACCGCCGCGCCACTGCCGCCGCGCGGGCCTCCGGCCTTCTCCTGAAATTGCTATTTGTTTAATAGCTGTTTGCGCTTGATAGATAAGCGCTGACGGCCTATTTGGCTTGAAATTCAGGAGTTCCCATGCGCAAAAGCCGCATGGCGCTGGCCGTGGCCAGCGCCTTTCCCCTTGCCCTGTCCTGGGTTATGCCCGTGTGGGCCCAGACCGCTGACAGCACCAACGCACCCGTCAAGGAGCTGGGCGTGGTCACCATCCGCGGCGGCCAGCCCACCTCGCTGCCCACGCAGATCCCCACCACCATCGAGGGCGTGACGCGCGAGCAAATCGAGCATTCGATCAACGCCACCGACAGCGAAGACGCCCTCAAGTACCTGCCCAGCCTGCTGGTGCGCAAGCGCTACATCGGCGACTACAACCACGCCGTGTTGTCCACGCGCGCCTCGGGCACGGGCAACCCGGCGCGGTCCATGGTGTTCGCCGACGGCATCTTGCTGAGCAACTACCTGGGCAACGGCCCCACCAACGCGCCGCGCTGGATGCTGGTCACGCCCGAGGAGATCGAGCGCGTGGATGTGCTCTACGGCCCGTTCTCCGCCGCCTATGCCGGCAACTCGGTGGGTGCCGTGGTGGACTATGTGACGCGCATGCCGACACAGTTCGAGGCGCACGGGCAGGTCAGCGTCCAGCACCAGCCGTTCGATTTGTATGGCACCAACGCCACCTACGCGGGCAAGCAGGTCAGCGCATCCGTCGGCAACAAGAATGGCGACTGGTCGTGGTTCCTCAACTTCAACAAGACCGACAGCGAAGGCCAGCCGCTCACCTTCCCCACGCGGCTGGTGTCCGCCGGCACCGTGGGCAACGCGGGCACGCCCGTGACCGGCGCGGTGCCGGGCAACAACCGCAGCAACCAGCCTTGGTACCTGCTGGGCACGGCCACGCAGTACCACACGCAGCAAGACCACATCAAGGCCAAGATCGCCTACGACTTCTCGCCCACCGTGCGGGCGGCCTACACCTTGGGCTGGTGGCACAACGAATCCGAAGGGCGCCCCACCAGCTACCTGCGCGACGCCAATGGCAATGCGGTGTACGGCGGCACGGTCAACATCAACGGCCGCTCGTACACGCTCGCGCCCACGGACTTCAATGTCTCCAACGAGAACCTCACGCACTTTATGCACGGGCTCTCGGTCAAAAGCCACACCCAGGGCGCGTTCGACTGGGAGGTGGCCGCCAGCCTGTACGACTACCAAACCGACACCCTGCGCGCCGCCACCGTGGCGCTGCCTGCAGCGCTGGACGGCGGGGCAGGGCGCATCGTCAACAACAAGGGCACGGGCTGGAACACGCTGGCCGCCAAAGGCACCTGGCGTCCGAATGGGGTGCAGGGCACGCACATCGTGGACTTTGGCCTGCAGCGCGACAGCTACCAGCTGCGCACCGTGGAGAACGCCACGACGAACTGGATCAGCGGCGCAGCAGGCGCCCGCAACCAGGCCTTCAACGGCGACACCCAGCTCATTGGCCTGTGGGCGCAAGACACCTGGAAGATCGCACCAAAGTGGAAGGCCGTGCTGGGCGCCCGCGCCGAGCGCTGGAGCGCCAGCAACGGCCAGACCGGCAATGCCACCACCACCGTGAGCCACCCCGAGCGCGACGAAACCTACTTCTCGCCCAAGGCTGCCGTGGCCTACCAGGCCAACGACCTGTGGGTGCTCAAGGCCTCCACTGGCCGCGCGGTGCGCATGCCCACCGTGGCCGAGCTGTACCAGGGTGGCATCAACGGCAGCGGCACGCTGATCAACAACGACCCGAACCTGAGGCCCGAAAAGAGCTGGACCACCGAGCTGACGGCCGAGCGCGATATGGGCAATGGGCTGCTGCGCCTGACCGCGTTTTTTGAGCGCACCAAGGACGCGCTGTATTCGCAGACCAACGTGCTCGTCGCGCCCAACGTGACCAACGTGCAGAACGTGGATGCCATCCGCACCAAGGGCATCGAGCTGTCGTACCAGGCCGCCAATGTTCTTCTGCGTGGGCTCGACCTCGGTTCAAGCCTGACCTGGACGGACTCCAAGGTCACCCGCAACGACAAGTTTCCCGCCAGCGTGGGCAAGTGGCAGCCGCGCATCCCCGAGTGGCGCGCCAGTGCCGTGGCCACGTACCGGCCCGACGACAAGTGGTCATACACGCTGGGCGCGCGCTACAGCGGCAGGCAGTACAGCACGCTGGACAACACCGACGTGAACGGTTTTGCCTACCAGGGCGCCAGCCGCTACTTCACCACCGACGTGCGTGTGCGCTACCAGATCACCAAACAGGTGAGCGCTGCCGTGGGCATCGACAACCTCAACAACTACCAGTTCTGGAACTTCCACCCCTACCCGCAGCGCACCTACCTGGCTGAATTGAAAGTAACCCCCTGAGCGGCTTGCGCCGCTTCCCCCAAGGGGGACGCCTCCAGCGGCCCGGCGAAGCCGGTTCCGCGGTGGCGCTCGCCTCGGGCGCGCCAGTGTTGAAGGCAATGAATCGTTGAAACGCAAGGTCTGAGTATGAAATCAAACACTATGAAAAATATAGCTGCCACCGCTTTACTATTAAGCGCTGGAGGCCTTTTTGGCTCTGCATCCGCCCATGTGGTGCTCGAATACCAGGTGGCCCCGGCGGGCGCCAGCTACAAGGCGAGCTTCAAGGTTGGCCACGGCTGCGGCGCGTCGCCCACGCGGCAGGTCGCGGTGGACATCCCGGCCGGCATGCGCGGCGCGCGCCCCATGCCCAAGCCCGGTTGGACGCTGGAGGTACAGCGCGAAAAACTCGCACAGCCGTACACCAGCCACGGCCGCAGCATCACCGAAGACGTGGTGCGCATCACCTGGACGGCCAAGACGCCGGACGACATGCTGCAAAGCGCCCATTACGACGAGTTCGTGCTCGTGGCCCAGGCGCCGGAGCAGGCCGGCACCGTGTACTGGCCCGTGCGCCAGGCCTGTGTCGAAGGCCGCAACGATTGGGTCGATGTGCCCAAGGCCGGCCAGAAACTCTCGGACCTGAAGTCCCCTGCGGCAGCGCTGGAGATTCTGCCCACGGGCGGCGGCGGTGCGCACAATCATTGACAGTCAGGTCCGCCCCGCGCCTGCTCCACCCCATTTCTAGCTGACCTCCGAAAGACATCCATCATGAAAAAACTGCTTCACCGCGCCGCCCTCGTTCCCACACTGGCCGCAGCACTGGCCAGCGCCCCCGCATGGGCCCAGACCGCCGCCGTCAAGGTCGAAGGCGCCTGGGCCCGTGCCAGCGTGCAGGGCCAGAAGGCCACGGGCGCCTTCATGCGCCTCACCGCCAAGGACGGCGCCCGCCTGGTGCGCGCCGAATCGCCCGCCGCTGGCATCACCGAAGTGCACGAGATGAAGATGGAAGGCGACATCATGAAGATGCGCGCCGTGCCCACGCTCGATCTGCCCGCGGGCAAGACCGTGGAGCTCAAGCCCGGTGGTTACCACGTCATGCTGCTGGACCTGAAGGCGCCCCTGGCCAAGGACAGCTCGGTGCCCATCACCCTGGTGTTCCAGGATGCCAAGGGTGCGGAAAGCAAGCTCAACCTGACAGTGCCTGTGGGCACGGCGGCACCCGGTGGTGCCACTGCGGGCAGCATGATGGATGGGCATAAACACTGAGGTTCTCGCCGCCGCAGCGCCTTCGCGGGCGCAACGCATTGGAGTAAGCTGTGCCTCCACCACAGATCACCCTCGTCCACCTCTTGCGGAGCGGCCATGAGCGACACATCGAATTTCGGTTTCGGCAAACTTGTCCCAGGTTTTGACTTTTTGCAGAGCCTGGCCAAAGGGGCGTCCAACAGCATTCCGCAGTTGCCCAACCTCAGCAACTGGGTGGCGCCCACCATCAGCGTCGAAGAACTCGAGAAGCGCATCGACGAACTCAAGGCCGTGCAGTTCTGGCTGGAGCAGAACTCGCGCGCGCTGGCCGCCACCATACAGGCGCTGGAGGTGCAGAAGATGACCCTGGCCACGCTCAAGGGCATGAACTTCAGCATGGGCGACGTGGCCAATGCCTTCAAGCTCAAGACCGCCGACACCGTGATGAGCGGTGTGCAGAAAGCCGCCGACACCGTGAGCGGCGCGGCGGGCGCCGTCGCTGGGGCTGCCGCCCGTGTTACGGGCCGCGCGAGCGCTGCCGAAGAAGCAGAAGAAGACGAGCGCGAGGAAGCCGAGCCCGCCGCCCAGCCTGCCAAGGCCAAGGCGAAGGGCAGCAAGGCATCGGCCGCCGCCGCTGCGCCCACCGTGGTGGACCCGATGCAGTGGTGGGGCGCGCTCACCGGCCAGTTCCAGCAGATCGCCGCCAACGCCATGAAGGACGCGGCCAAGCAGACCGCCATCGACACCACCAAGAACATGGCTACGGGCCTCGCCAAGGAAGCCCTCAAGACGGCCACCGGCATGGCCACCCAATTCGCCGCCAAGGGCATGCAGACCATGCAGGGCGGCGCCAAGCGTGCCGCTGCACCGGGCGCCACCAAGAAGACCACCGCCACCCCGAAGCCTGCGGCCCGCAAAACCACGGCGAAACCCGCCGCCAAAAAAGCCAGCAGCAGCACCCGCAGCCCAGCGGCCCGCAAGCGAGCGGGCTGACGCCAACGCGGGCGGGTGTGGCAACAACCCGCAAGTGGGCGCAACATCGGCCCACCACCGCCCTGGCATGGAGATCCACCCCATGAAACTTTTCCCTTCCGGCCACGCCACCCACCCCCAGTGGCGTATGGCCGCCGCGCTGGTGCTGGCGCAATTGCGCGCCCAGATGGCGCTGCCCGAATACGCTTCGGCACCCACCCTGGGCCTCCTTTACGTCACCGACCACTACGGCAACGAAGCCCAGGCGCTGCTCGACTACCTGAGTGGCGAGCTGCCCGAGGTGACGGACTGGACCGGTACCGTGGGTGTGGGCGTGTCGGCCAACAATGCCGAGTACTTTGACGAGCCGGCGCTGTCGGTCATGCTGCTGGATGTGCCGGCCGACCAGTACCGTGTGTTCTCCGGAGTGGCACCGCTGCCCACGCACGCGCCGCACCCGGGCGCAGGCTTTGTGGCCCACACGGCGCTGGTGCATGCCGACGGTCGCACCCCCGAACTGACCGAATTGCTGGCCGAGATGGCCGCACGCACCGACACCGGCTACCTGTTTGGTGGCCTGTCCGCCAGCCGCACGAGCAACGTACAGTTTGCAGTGGGCGGCGACGGCAACATGGCCGGCCAGGGCGGCGCCAGCGGGGTGTTTGACGGCGGCTTGTCGGGCGTGGCGTTTGGCGCTGGGGTGGCGCTGGTGTCGCGCGTCACGCAGGGCTGCCAGCCCGTGGGCGCGCTGCGCACCATCACCGCCGCGCAGGACAATGTCGTTCTGGCGCTGGATGGCGAGCCCGCGCTGGATGTGCTGCTCGATACGCTGCAGGTCTCGCTGGACAGTGGAGACCCCCAGCCCGCGCTGCGCAAGGTGCGCGCCACGCTGGCCGGGTTGGTCAGCGCGGGCGAGCAGCCTCTGGGCCAGCGCCGCACGGGGCACTTCGGCACCGATACGCGCGTGCGCCACATCGTGGGGCTCGACGGCAGCCGCCGGGGCGTGGCCCTGGCCGACCATGTGGAGGCTGGCATGCACCTGGCGTTCTGCCAGCGCAATGTGGCAGCGGCGCGCGCCGACCTGATGCGGATCTGCGCCGAGATTCGCGAGGAGCTGGAACCCGAGGAGCTGGAGCCTGCGCCGATGGTGTCGTCAGACACCCTGGGCGATCTGGCCGCGGCACCGGGGGCTGCGGCGCGGGGCACCAGCGCTCTGCCCCAGACCGGGCGGCGCATCTGCGGGGCGATCTATGTGAGCTGCTCGGGCCGGGGCGGCCCCCATTTTGGCGGGCCCAGTGCCGAGCTGCAGATCGTGCGCCACGCGCTGGGCGATGTGCCGCTGGCCGGCTTTTTTGCCGGGGGTGAAATTGCGCACCACCATTTGTACGGCTACACCGGGGTGCTGACCGTTTTTGTGAACAGCGAATAGGGCCGTCGTGATCAGGCCGCCGGGCTGTCCTCGGCCTCGGCCTTTTCCTCGGGCGTCAGGCGTGTGGCCAGGATCTTGTCGATGGTCTTGCCGTCCATGTCCACCACTTCGAGCTTCCAGTCTTCCCATTGCACTGCGTCGGTCACCTTGGGCAGGCGCCCGGTCAGCAACATGATCATGCCGCTGAGGGTGTGGTAGCGGCCACGTTCTTCCTCGGGCACGGAGTCCAGGTTCAGCCGGTCTTTTAGCTCGGGCACCGGGATGTGGCCGTCCAGCAGCCAGCTGCCGTCCTCGCGCTGCAGCGCCCACGAGGTCTCGGGGTCGCGCGGCTGGAACTCGCCGGTGATGGCCTCGATCAGGTCCTGCAGCGTGACGATGCCCTGCACCTCGCCGTACTCGTCGATGACAAACGCCATGTGCACGTCCTGCAGCCGGAAGTTGTCCAGCAGCTCCATGCCGGTGATGGTTTCGGGCACGTACAGCACGGCCTGCAGCGTCTGGTCGGCCAGGGTCTGGCTGCGGTCGCGCAGCGCGCGGGCCAGCCACTGGCGGGCATTGATCACGCCCAGGATGTTGTCCATGCCTCCGCGCACCACCGGAAACCGCGCGTGGTCCGACTCCTCGATGCGCGCCAGATTCTCTTCAAACGGAGCATCGACGTCCAGGCACACCACGTCGCCGCGCGGCAGCATCAGCGAGCCGATCTGGCGGTCGTCCAGCCGGAACACATTGCGCACCATGGTGTGCTCGTGCGATTCGATCACCCCGGCCGTTGTGCCCTCGACCAGCATGGCGTGGATTTCTTCTTCCGTCACGGGGCTGCCGCTGGTTTCCTTCACACCCATCAGGCGCAGCAGCGTGCGGGTGGAGGTGGACAGTAGCAGCACAAAAGGCTTGGTGGCCAGTGCGAGAAAGTTGATGGGCCGTGCGACCAGGCGGGCAAAGGTTTCGGGGTAGGACTGGCCGATGCGCTTGGGCACCAGTTCACCCACCACGATGGAGAAATACGTGATCAGCACCACCACCAGCCCGGTGGCCGCATAGCCCCCGTAGGGCAGGGGCACGCCCAGCGATTCAAGCCACGCAGCCAGCGGTGCGGCCAGCGCGGCCTCGCCCACGATACCGTTCAAGACACCGATGGACGTGATGCCGATCTGGATGGTGGACAGAAAACGCGTGGGGTCTTCGCCCAGCTTCACGGCGGCGGCGGCGCCGCTATCGCCCTCATCAATCAGCTTTTGCAACCGGGCTTTGCGGGCCGTGACCAGAGCGATCTCTGACATGGCAAACAGGCCGTTGAGGAAGATGAGGGCGAACAGTATTGCTATTTCCATACAAAGGGCGCCTTGCGCGCCCTTGGGTGTTGAGAAGCGACCAATTGTAAGGACAGGGGCCAGAGGCCTTGCGCAGGCTCCTAGCCACCTTCGGTGGGCAGACCGGTTTCGTCCCACTCGGGCAGTCCTCCGCGCAGCCAGTACACCGACTTGAACCCCTTGGCGGCGGCCACCTTGGCAGCTTTAAGAACTTGCTCACGATCTCGCGGGGGATCGCGTTGGAGCGCAATCGGGATGAGTGGATGCTTCGGGTGCGCCGCATGGGCTCATGCCCATGCAAGCAGCCGGGGCGGCCTTGTCGCCCGATTCCGCTCCAACCCTTCGGGCGGTGGGCTCCACGGCCACGATGGCCGTCAGCTGGGCCTGCACCGCGCTGGAGCTCAGCCAAAGGAAAAGCAGCACTCCCCATTTGCCGCCGGTGGGTTTCCTGTTTGTGTTCATTGCGCTTTCCTCCCCCCCAAAACAAAGCGCGAATATGCCCACGGCCTTCGTACCTGTGTACGAATGTTTCCGATGTTTTGTGTTTGTTACTTTTGTTAACGACGCATTGCGCGCCACGGTAAAGGCTGCCGCACAGAATGCGGGCTGGGCCCGCCCCGGCATGCCCCTGTCAGGCGAGGGCGGGGAGAAAACCGTTTGTTCACCCACATTATCTGGAGACGTTTCCATGAAAGATTCCATGACCCTGCCACGCCGCCACATGCTGGCCGGAAGTGCCGCAGCCCTGAGCGCGCTGGGCCTGGCCGGATGGGCTGGCACTGCCAGGGCGCAGCAGGCCACGAGCCCTGCCAAGCCGCTGCCCGCCTATGCGGGATGGAAATCTCCGGACGCGCTGATCGTGCACAGCAGCAGCACCCTGGAAACCCGGCGCTCCGCGTTCGGCACCAGCGTCATCACCCCGTCGAGCCAGCTGTACGTGCGCAACAACCTGCCCGCGCCTGATGCGGCCATCCTGGATAACCGCGATGCCTGGAGCGTCGCCATCGAAGGGGTGAAGAACCCACGCAGCCTGACGCTGGCCGAACTCAGAACCCTGGGCGTCGAGACCGTGGCGACGGTGCTGCAATGCTCGGGCAATGGACGGGGCTTTTTCCCCAGCAAGCCCAGTGGCACGCCCTGGTCCGTGGGCGCTGCGGGTTGTGTGGTCTGGAGCGGCGTGCCGCTGCGCAACGTGGTGGCTGCGCTGGGCGGGCTGGCCGACGGCGCGGCCTACCTCACGGGCACCGGTGGCGAAAAACTGCCAGAAGGTGTGGACCCGCTGTCTGTGCTGGTAGAGCGCTCGGTCCCCGTGAAAGCGCTGGACGACGCGTTGCTGGCCTGGGAGATGAATGGCGAGCCCTTGTCCCTGGCGCACGGTGGGCCGCTGCGGCTGGTGGTTCCGGGCTACCAGGGCGTGAACAACATCAAGTACGTCAAGCGCGTGGCCTTCGCCAGTGCGCAGTCACAGGCGCGCATCATGTCGCACGGCTACCGCATGTCGCCCCCCGGCTCCAAGGCCAGCCCCGACCAGCCTTCGGTGTGGGAGATGGGCGTCAAGTCCTGGATCAACGGCCCCCTGCCCGACAAGGGCCCGCTCAAGGCGGGCCAGGTGCAGGTGCACGGCGTGGCCTTTGGGGGTACGCGGGGCATCAAGGGGGTAGAGGTCTCGGCCGATGGTGGCAAGACCTGGCAGGCGGCCAAACTCATCGGACCGGACCTGGGCCCCTTTGCCTGGCGGCAGTTTGCACTGCCGGTGCGCCTGGAGGCCGGCACGCAGGTGCTGGCCAGCCGCGCCACCGACACGGCGGGCAACGTGCAGGCCGAGCAGCGAGAGGAAAACCTGGGCGGCTACAACAACGCCAGCTGGCGGGACCACGCTGTCACGTTGACCGTGGCATGACGCGGCTCCCCCCTCGAGGCGCTGCGCGCCTTCCCCCCTGGGGGGGGACGCCACCCCCGGACTGGCGGAGCCAGATCCGCGGTGGCACGGGTGTTGGGGCGCGCCGGTATCGGACGGCATCGGGTGCCGGGGTGTGGCTTGCTGGTGGGGGTGGCGTTGTTGTGGGCGGGTGCCAGCTGGGCCGCCGACCCTGCCGAACTGGCGCGCGGCAAGGAGCTGTTCACCAAGATCCAGCCCGCCTGCGCCGTGTGCCACACGCTGCAGGCTGCGGGCGCCGAGGGACAGGTCGGCCCGGTGCTGGATGAACTCAAGCCCGATGCGGGCCGCGTGCTGCGGGCGTTGAAGGCGGGCATCGGCGCGATGCCCTCGTATGCCGAGCGCATGAGCGAAAAAGACATGTTGGCCGTGGCCGCCTTCGTGGCCCAGGCCACGGGCGCGGCCCCATAACGCCGGGCCGCCGGTTCAGGCCGTCGTGCGCGAGGGCAGCAGCGCGGCCGGCCGCCGGTCGCGTTCCAGCCCCTGGAAGTCAAAATCCACCTGCGGCGCGCGCCCGCTCACGATGTCGGCCAGCGCCTGGCCCGAGCCGCAGGCGTGCGTCCAGCCCAGCGTGCCGTGGCCGGTGTTGAGGAACAGGTTGGCGAGCTTCGTCTTGCCGATCAGCGGCACATTGCTGGGCGTGGCGGGGCGCAGGCCGGTCCAGAACTGGGCCTGGCTCGCGTCGCCCGCGCCAGGAAAAAGCTGCTCCACGCGGCGCACGATGGCGTCGCAGCGCACCTGGTTCAGGTGGCGGTCATAGCCGTTCAATTCAGCGGTGCCGGCAATGCGCAAACGATCGCCCTGCTGGCTGGTGTAGCGCGAGAACACGAGCTTGAACTCGTCGTCCGTGAGGCTCACCTGGTGCGCCTTGGACGCGTCCTTGACCGGCATGGTCACCGAATAGCCCTTGGCTGGGTAGATCGGCAGGTGGATGCCCAGCGGCTGCGCCAGCAGCGGGCTGAACGAGCCCATGGCCAGCACGAAGGCGTCGCCCTGCACGCGCTCGAAGCGGCCCTCGGCGTTGGTCACTTCCACATGGTCGATGTTGCCGCCTGCCTCGCGCAGCGCCGTGATGTGGTGGCCCAGACGGAACTGCACACCCGCCGCCTCGCACAGTTTGGCCAGCTCGCGCGTGAACTGGTTGGCATCGCCCGATTCGTCCTCGGCCGTGAAGGTGGCGCCTGCCAGCTGCGGGCGGATGTGGGCCAGCGCTGGCTCGATGCGCACGGCCTCGTCGGCGCTGATGACCTGGCGCTCGCAGCCCAGGGCGCGCATCTGCTCGGCCGGGGCCAGGGCGCCAGCGAACTCTTTCGCGTTGGTGTAGAAGTGCAGGATGCCTTGCGTGCGCTGGTCGTACTGGATGCCGGTGGCTGCACGCAACTGCTGCAGCACGCTGCGGCTGTAGGTGCCCAGGCTCACGATCTGCTCGATGTTGTGGCGCGTGCGCGCCGGCGTGCAGTTGCGCAGAAAGGCCAGGCCCCAGAGCCATTGCCGCATGTCGGCACGCAGGCGAAACAGCAAGGGGGCGTCTTCTTTGCCTAGCCACTGCAGCACCTTGAGCGGCGCGCTGGGGTTGGCCCAGGGTTCGGCGTGGCTGACCGAGATCTGCCCACCGTTGGCAAAGCTGGTTTCGGCGCCGGGGGCTCCCTGGCGGTCAATGACGGTCACTTCGTGGCCGAGCTGTTGCAGGAAATAAGCCGAAGTCACGCCGAGCAAGCCGGCACCCAAAACAATCACGCGCATTTTTGAAGCCTTTTAAGGGTTCAGCGCTTGATGGACGTGCGTTAGAAGCTATTTTTTGTATAGCAAGCAGTTGGCGCGCGTCCGCCAAGCTGCCGCTCCCCCTGTCCTTGGTACCTGAGAGATTCACCACACAGCCCACATGGCGCGCGGTTTGCTCCTTCGGTGCGCCACGGTGTGCCCGTGGCGGCTCTCCAGACGGCTTTGATGAATGGTGCAGTACGGGACCTGAGCGTGTATGGGAGTTTGCGCCTTCGGTGCAGCGGCGGGCGTGTGGCCTGCCGTGCTCTCCTGCGGGGCCCATTCTAGGAGGGCACGGGCGGCGGCAAAGTGTTTTTGCCGGCTAATGGGTGGCAATCGTTGCTGATGGTAGGAGGTGACAGGTCGCCATAATCCAGCGACTTGACCCAGCCCAGGACGCTTTCCCTATGCCCGACACCGCTTTCGATCCCTTTGCCAGCGCGGCCGTCATCACCATGGCCCGCCAGGGGCGCACCCCCCGGCCGCTCGATTTGCCCGCAGCGCTGCGCCCGCGCGATGCGACCCAGGCCTATGCCGTGCAAGACATCGTGGTGCGCGAGCGGGGGGAGATTGCAGGCTGGAAGGTGGGCGCCGCGTCGCCCCAGGCCCAACCCACGCGGGCAGCGCTCACCCGTGATTCGGTGTTTGTGGCGCAAACCGTGCAGGCGGTGCATTTGTCTGCTGCAGGGTTCGCCGTGATGGGGGTCGAGGCCGAGCTGGTGTACGAGCTGGGTGCCGATTTGCCAGCCCGCTCCACGCCCTACAGTGCGGCCGAGGTGCTGGCTGCCATGACCTCGGTGCGCGCCGCCATCGAGGTGTGCGATACGCGGTTTGCGGCCTGGGGGCTGCAGGGCGAATGGAGCCGCCTGGCCGACCAGGCCTGCCATGGCGCACTGATCGTGGGTGCGGGGGTGGCCGATGTGGCGGCGGTGCAGCCCCTGGCGCAAGCGGTGAGCGTGTCAGTGAACGGGATGGTTGCCGTGCAACACGCCACCTGGGGCAACGCGGCGGGCGATCCGCTCGGGCTGCTGGTGTGGCTGGCCAACGAAGGCGCGCGCAGCCTGGGTGGGCTGTGCGCGGGGCAGTGGGTGACCACCGGTTCCTGCACCGGCACCGTCTTGGTGGCGCCGGGTGCAGTGGTGGTGGCTGAGTTTCCAGGCCTCGGACGCGCCGAGGTTCATCTGGTGTGACAGGCGGGGAACGCTAGGCTCCCCCAGCGCCATCAGTTGCGACGCGGGTTGTCGGGCTGGCTGTCACGGCGATTGGATACGCCGTCGCCATCGCGGTCGCGGTCGTTGCGGTTGGCAACGCCATCGCCGTCCCGGTCCCAGCCACCGCGTTGCATTTCCCAGCGGCCTTCACGCTCCACCCACTGGGGCTGGCGGTACTGGTGGCCATGGCGTGCTTGCACCCAGTGGCCCCGAACCCAGCGGTGGCGGTTGCCACGCCATTCCCAATGCCCTTCTTCCCACACCTGTCCGCGGCGTGGGCGTGGCACGGCTTCATGCCGTGGAGGTGGGGGGGCGGGAATCACCTGGTAGTTCTGCGTGGATTGGTATCCACGTTCTGGCTGACCCGATTGAATGATGACGGTGCCTTGCGGTGCAGCGTGCGCGGGTGCAAGGGGCAGCAGTGCCATCAGGGCGAGGGCAGCTGCAGTGAATGTCTGGCGGGTCATGGTGATCTCCTAATGTTCCTTGCGGAATCGGTCTGTGCATGGTGGCGGTTCGGCGCGCTGCGCCACGTAGGCGCTGAGCGGGGTCAGCCGTAGGCGAAGAGGGCGGCTTCACCCGGGTCTTCCCGGACCGCCCCCGGCCTTCACCCCTCCGTCAGTTGCGGTACGGGTTGTCTGGACGGCGATCGTGGCGGTTCGGCACACCGTCGCCGTCGCGGTCCCGGTCGTGGCGGTTGGACACGCCATCACGGTCCCGGTCGTGGTGATCGCGGTCATAGCGGTTGGGAATTCCGTCGCCATCCCGGTCGCGGTCATAGCGGTTGGGGATGCCGTCTCCATCCCGGTCCCAGCCACCTGGGCGCATTTCCCAGCGGCCGCCATGTTCCACCCAACGCGGTTCGCGGTAGTAGTAGCCAGGGCGGGCCTTCATCCAGTGGCCCTGGACCCAGACGTGGCGGTGGCCACGCCAATCCCAGTACCCGGGCACCCACACCATGTCCCGGCGGGGGCGGGGCACCACTTCATAGCGGGGTGGTGGTGGCGGGCCGTATTGCACCACCATGGGCGAGGGCGCTTGGTAGTGGTGGGGTTGTCCCGACTGGATAACAACGGTGGCGCTGGTCTGTGCCTGCGCCACCGTAGCGGCACCCAGCGACAGCAGGGCGATAGAAACAGCGGCGAGTGCATTGCGGGCCATGATGGTCTCCTCAAAATGATTCCTTGCGGAACCGGAGACTTCATGGTGCAGACGCTGCGTCAAGACGGTGTAGGCGAATTGCGAAGTCTTGTGAAGTTGTGTTTCCTGCAGCGGTGTCGACAGGGGTTTCCGTGATTTTTCTCACACTCCAGACTGCCCACCCCGTGCCTTGCCGAGGGCGCCCTCAGCGCCACCACACCAGTGCGGCCACCACCAGCAAGGCAAACCAGGCCGGGTGCCTGCCGTCGGTGGCATAGAACACCAGCAATCCGCTGATCAGGGTGGCCAGCCCCGCCACATCAGCCACCCAGGCCCCCAGGTTGGTATCTCCTGGCACGGTCCCCAGGCGCCACAGCAGGGCGCTCAGGGCCCACCCCAACACGGTGGCCAGGTGCCAGGTGCCCCAGAGGATGCGCACCTGCCGCTCGTGCAGTACGGGCCGCCCTCCGGTGGGCACGATGCCCTGCGTGCGCAGAGCGCGAAACACGAGGAATTCACCCAGCACCGAGTGCGCAACACCCACCAGGGCGAGGCCCCCGGCTGCCAGTACCAGCGGAGTATTCATGAACAGTTTTCAAGTCAATCAGGATGGCTGTGGAAGGTGCAGAAGCGGCGCATCGACCCGTCTTCGTCGCCTTCAACGCTTTGGGGGGCAGCACAGGGCCAGCGCGGGCGGCAGCGCCAGCCAGAAACCCGATGTGGGCATGAGCACAATGCCCAGCGCCGTGAGAGCCAGCAACCCGGCACCCAGCCCGCGCAAAGGAACGTGCGCCAGGGCTGCATTGCGTTCGATCAGCAACATGGCCCAGCCCAGCAACGCGAACAACACGCCGAACAGTACAAACCAGACCACGGCGCCCACGGCCGGGTCTTTTTGCACGCTGTTGAAAACGCCGCGCCGCACGATCTCTTGCAGCTGGGTCGGAAACACGACGGCGGCATACAGCGTGTGCAGCAGCGCCACGGCCAGCATCCACCGGCCCTTCCAGCGGTTGCGAAGCGGTATGGCCGTGGAGCCAGGGGAGGGGGAGGTCAGGGTGGTCATGTGGGTGGGTTCCTATGAAGAAAGAAGGGCGGGGCAATGCGTGTGGACCCGTGCGCCCAGCCCCGTAAGCAGGTGCATCAGGCCCATCCACATGCGCTCGAACGCAGGCATCTCGCCGGGCACCTGCACCAGGTGCTCGCCCAGCACGCGCTGGTGGCGTCCGGCGGTGATGGGTGGCGGCGTCTTGACGCCAAAATCGAAAACCGGTTGCGTGAAAGGCTCCATCTGCCAAGCCTGCATGTCAGCCAGTGCGGGCGCGAGTTCGGCGGTGTAGGCCGGCACGGTGAGGCTGGCATTGACGAGTCCGAGTGCCTGGTAGGCCTGCAGCACCAGTGCGTCTCGCTGTGGGTCGGTGGGAGGGCGCAGCAGTGCGGACCACGCCTGTGTCACCTGCGCCAGAAAATCGCCGGAGAGGCTGCGGGTGCAGCCAAAGTCGAGCACGCCCACCGTGCCATCGGGCGCGAACAGAAAGTTGCCGGGGTGCGGATCGGCATGTACCCGGCCCAGCACAAAGATGCAATGCATGAACCAGTCCCACAGGTGCTGTCCGGCCAGGTCGCGTTGCTGCTGTGTGGGTTGCGTGGCCAGCCAGGCCTGCAGGTGCTGGCCCGGCAGGAACTGTTGCGTGAGCACCTGGGCCCGTGTGTGCGACAGGATGGGCTGCGCCAGCACCACGCCGGGCAAAGCCGCGTGCTGCGCAAACCATTGCAGCTGCTCTGCCTCCTGCAGGTAGTCCACCTCGCGCAGCAGCGTGGCTTCGATCTCTGTCATCACGCTGTCCACCACGGTGTTGGCGGGCAGGGGCATGTCGGTGTGGGCCAGGGCGCGCAGTGCAGTGCGCATCAGTTGCATGTCGCTGGCAATGGTGGCGGCGATGCCGGGGTACTGCACCTTGACGGCCACCGTGCCGTGGCCCGCCAGTTGAGCGCGGTGCACCTGGCCCAGGCTGGCGGCGGCGAAGGCGGTGGGATCGAACTGGTCAAACAGCGCCTCGGGCTCCTGCCCGAAAGCCTGGCGGAACACGCGTCCCACCAGCGCGCGGTTGAGCGGCGGTGCCTGGTGGTGGGCGCGCGCCAGCTCCTGCCGCACGCCGTCGGGCAGCAGGCCCGGGTGCATGCTGAGCAGCTGCGATACCTTCAGGGCCGAGCCCCGCAGCTGCCCCAAAGCGCCAAAAAGGATGCGGCCCAGGGCGGCCTCGTGGTCGGCCTGCGCCTGGGCTGACGGCGTGCGCACACGGTGCCCCAGCTGGGCCATGCCGATGCGCGCCGCGGCCAGGCCCGTGATGGTGCCGCGCGCCAGGCGGCCAGTTCGCGGCGCGTCAGCGCGCGCCATGGTTTGAAAGGGCCAGCTGCTGCAGCATGGCCTGCACGATGCGGCGGTGAAACGGCGTGATGACGGCCATATAGGCATGGCCCAGCGTGTTGTGGATATGCACCACGGTGCTGATGACGACCGTGGGGGCGCTGCCCGGCTGCCCGTGTTTGGTCAGCGAGACCTGCACATCCAGGTGTTTGTCGTCCTGTCCCATCACCACCTCGGTGTCGCTCAGATGGCGAATCAGGAAGATGCCCACGCGGTCTCCGACGCGGTAGCTGCGCGCATTGGTCGGGGGGGCTCCGCTGGCAAGCGGATGCACGTCCTGCAACTGCCCCACGTCCTTGAGACCCATCAGCCGCACCAGCTTGTTGCGCACGGCCAGAAGTTGCTCCGTCCACCGCGGTGTCCTAGCCAAGACGTCCAGCCAGGTCTGCAGTGCACTGGCGGCGGGGCGGGGATCGGTCGTTGTGAAGGCGTCAAAAAAATCCGCGTCATGCAAGGTGGCATGGATGACCGTGCCAGAGGGCACCTGGACCTCGCGCACGGTGTGGTCGGTGGTCATGCGGACTTCCTCTTGCGTGGCGTGGCCGCTGGCTTTGCAGCGCTTGCCGGGCTGGCAGCGCGGGGGGTGCGCGGCGCACGCGGCGGTTTGGAAGGTTCCTGCGAGGGAGATGTTGCGGCACCTGCCGTGTAGGCGGGCGCAGGGCCGGGAGGCGCACTGGCCATCGCCTGTTTGGCCAACTGCAGCATGCCCATCAGGCCGCTGCTGTGCTGCACCATGCGGGCCATCTGGCTGCGCAGCACAAAGCCGCCCAACTGCAGCACGCGGTTGACGAGCCCACCGCGCAGCGCCTGCACCAGCACACCCAGCGACAGGTCCACCAGCTGCGTGGTGTCGGCAAATTCATCTGAGGTATCGGCCAGCCAATACGTCACCACACCGGCCAGGTAGTCGGTGTACAGCCCGCCCGCCAGGCCCTTGAAGTCGCAGGGCTCGATCTCGCCGCTGGCCTCGGCGGCTTCCAGAAAGCTGGCGACGGCCTCGCGCAGGCTTTGCCGTGCCGCCAGGGGCTCTGCCAGCATCGACAGCGGCGAGCGCCGCGCCAGGCTGCGCACCTGGGCCACAAATTCGCGGTCGGCCAGCAGGCGCTCCAGCACCGCGTCGGTCAGGCGCTGGAGCTTCTCCTGCAGCTGATAGCCCGCAAATCCCGGCGTCTGCAGCGTGTCGGCCAGCGCCTGGTGGGCCACGTCGTCCAGGTAGCCCAGCACGATGCGGTCTTTGGTCGGGAAGTATTTGTAGATCGTGGCGTCGCCGATGCCGGCGGCGCGCGCGATGTCTTTCATCGTCGTGCCGTCGAAGCCCTGGCGGGTCATGAGGTCCACCGCGCTGGCCACGATCTGGCGGCGGGTGGCGTCTTGCTGTTGGCGGGTGGTTTTCACTTTGGTATCTTTAAAATCGTTGAATCAATGATTTAAAGAATAGTGAATTTTCATTAAAGCGTCAATGGGTATCGAAGGATGGGCCCGACGAAGGTGCAGACACCTTCGCCTGTGCGCTGGGCTGCGGCTCAGTCGTCGGGCACAAACACCTGCTCGATGGTCCGCCCGAGCACGGTGGCGATCTTGAAGGCCAGGGGCAGGCTGGGGTCGTATTTGCCCGCTTCGATCGAGTGCACGGTCTGGCGGCTCACACCCAGCGCGTCGGCCAGGGCTTGTTGGGTCATCCCGCGGTCTTGCCGCAGGGCTTTGACGTGGTTGTGCATGCGGGTTGCCTCAGTCCGGCGCCAGGCCATCGGCCACCAGCTGCGCCACGTGCTCGCCCAGCGTGGCGCTGGCCGGCCGGTAGCGGACGCCCAACTCGGCCTGGCTGCGTGCGGTGTCGAACTGCAGCGGATGACCCACGTTGTGGCGCACGTAGCTGCGCGTCATGCCGGCCATGGGCGCGATGAGCCACATCAGCCATCGGGGCACCTCTTTGGTGGGCAGCTTGGCGCTGCGGTCCGGGTGGCTCTGGCGCAGGCGCTGCGCGATCTCCAGCAGGCGCAGGCTTTCGCCCACCACCAGGTAGCGGCCCGAGGCTGCCGGCTGCAGCGCGGCGCTGACGTGCGCCTGGGCCACGTCGCGCACATCCACCGTGCCCAGCCACAGCGGCGGCACGCCCTGGCGGAAGGACCCGTCCAGAAACTGGCGCAGCAGCTGCACGCTGGTGGCATCGTCGCGCTGCGACAGCGAGGGGCCGAAGATCGCACCTGGATGCACGCTCACCAGCGACCAGCGTTTTTGCCGTGCCTGCAGATCCCAGGCCAGGGCCTCGGCGCGCGTCTTGGAGAGCGCGTAGGGATTGCTTTGCGCGGTCGACGTGCGGTTGATGTCCTTTTCGTTGAGCACATGCCCCGGGCGGGATTGCAGCTCGTCGCTGTCGCCGAACATCGCCACGATACTGCTGGTGATGACCACACGCTCCACGCTCGCCGCGCGATTGGCCGCATCCAGCACGTGGCGCGTGCCCGTCACAGCGGGGGCGATGAGCTCGCGCTCGGGGTCGGCCGAGGGCCCCAGCTTGTAGGGCGAAGCGGTGTGCAGCACCGCGCTGCAACCCTGCATCGCAGCGTCAAAGCCCTGCGCACTGAGCAGGTCGGCCTCAAACAACATGAGCTGGCCTGGATGCGCCTGCGCCAGGCGCTGCAGGTGCGCGACCTTGCGCTCGTCCTTCAGGCTGCGCACCGTGCCGTGCACCGTGTGGCCCTGCTCCAGCAGCAGCTTCACGATCCACGACGCCAGGTATCCGGCCGCGCCGGTCACCAACACGCGGGCCATGCTCAGCTCACCCGGTGGTGGGTGATGCACAGGCCCAAGCCCCAGGCGGCGATCAGCCCGGCGGCCACGGCCAGCGGGTGCACGGCAGGGGCCATGCCCAAGGCCTGTACCGCGGACACCACCAGCAGCATGGCCAGCGCCAGCCCCACCGCCCATTGGCAGGCGCGGCCGTGCATCTGGCGCTGCAGTTCGTCCAGCTGGCGGTAGCGGCGATAGCCCAGCCACGACAACAGCGCACACGCTGCCGCCAGCAGCCCCGCCGCCCACCGGCCCGACGCCAGCGGCAGGTGCGCCAGCTCCAGGCTGGCGAGGCCCAGCAAGATCACCACGAGCAGGCCGGAGAGCACCTTGGCCAGGTAGCTGATTTGTTCCAGGGGAGGGGGAAGTTCGTTCATGCGGGCCTCAGGAAGTAAAGTTTGCTTTACAAATTGTCGTGCCGCGGCGATGTCCATGTCAAGTTTCTTTTACTTTTGACAGGGTGGAGTCGGCCACGAACATCGAAATTTCAGTGCTTTTTGGCCGCTCGCGCTTATTGTATAAACATTTATTGCTATCAATGTCATAGCAAATGACACGCGACCCCATTGCATCGCCCGATCTCAAACGAGCGACGGCAAGCCAAACGCCCCAACGCCGCGTCGTTCCCTCACTGGGGAGCGCCGCGCAGCGGCTTAAAGGGGCAGCCTCCGCATTCCCGTGAACGCTTCGAACTCCCAGCTGCGCATGGCCAAGAGCAGCGTGTAGCCCTCAAGCTCCCGCGGTGGCAGCTTCTGGTCGGCCAAGTGCTGCTGCGCAAAGTCCTGCGCCACGCGCTGCATGCGTTCCATGAACGCGGGCGCCAGGCCCCGGCTGATGGTGCCGTGCACGAGCAGCACACCTTCGCCCGAGCCGTCGAAGCCGCCGGAAAAGTAGTCGAGCAGCGCGTGCTCGCGAAAGTAGTTCATCACCGGGCCGTGGGGCCGCCAGCGGAAGGTCTTGGCGAGCTTCAATCGGTAGCGGTTCAGGGGCCGCAGCTCGATGATGCCGATGCGGTCAAGCTGCGCCAGGTACTTGATGCCCTCGGCCTCGGAGAGCCGGTAGGTAGTGGTCACCTGCTCCAGCGTCCATTGGCTGAGCACGCAAATCGCCATCAGCAGCAGCTTCTTGTCGGCCACCACGGCGCGTTCCTGCTCCTGCGTCAGCTCCTTGAGCAAGGGCTGGTTTTCGGCCACGCGGCGTGCGAGGTCGGCAAAGTCCAGCGCCAGCGCGCGGCAGATCGCGTCGATGCGCGACAGCGGCATGTCGCCCTTGGCCAGCATGCGCTTGACGCTGGACTCGGCCATGCCCAGGGCCTGCGCCAGGTCGGCGTAGGTCATCTGGGCGGTCTTGAGTTCTTTTTTCAGGGCGAGAACGAGGTCGGCTGTGGTGCTCATGGGTATCGATTATCAATACCGAGGGTGTCTTTGGCGGCAATCGGTGCGACTTTTTGGTGATGGCGTGGCGTGGGCTGCGCACACTGCGCCGCATTCACTGCCCAACCCTGCGGATGCGAAGACCATGACCTTTCTGATTTCTCTCCCCACCCGGCGCCACAAGCCCGTGACGCGCGCTGAAGCGGGCCTGCTGCTGGGCGTGATCGCGTTGCTGGCGCTGGCCGTGTTCGGGCCGGTGTTGCCTGCCAGCGTGCACCAGCACGGTTTTGCCGATCAGCGCGCGCTGTGGGGTATTCCTTGTGCGATGGATGTGCTGAGCAATCTGCCGCTCGCCATCGCAGGGGTGTGGGGCTTGCGGGCATTGCGCCGTCTGGCCGCCGGCGCTCTGGACCACACATCCCACGCGATGGTCACGCTGTTTTTCGTGGGGTTGGTGTGCACGGCCATGGGCTCGGGCGTGTACCACTGGCAACCGCAGGACGCAGGCCTGCTGTGGGACCGGTTGGGCATGGTGCTGCCTTTTGCGGGCCTGTTGGGGCTGGCGGCGACCAGCCGCGTGAGCCAGCGGGCGGGGTGGGCCACGGCGGGCGCGATGCTGCTGGCCGGACCGCTGGCCGTGCTGTGGTGGTCGCACGCCGGCAACCTGATGCCCTGGGCGGTGGTGCAACTGGGCGGCATGCTGGTGGTGCTGGCACTGGCTTGCTGGCCCCGGCGCGATGGCGCCCTGGCGGTGCACCTGGGCGCGGTCATTGGCCTGTATGCCGTGGCCAAGTTGTTCGAGGCCGCCGATCACGCGGTGTTTGACGCCACAGCGCAGTGGGTGTCGGGACACAGCATCAAGCATGTATTCGCTGCCAGCGCTGCCTGGCCGGTGTTGCTGGCACTGGCGGCATTGCGCAACAGCGGTGCACGGGGTGCGCCGCACGTCACGCTGTCCGGGCAGAATGGCGCCCACACCGTGGGTGTCGCACGCAGGTTCCGCGCCTGAGTGGCGGGGCACTGGATACACAAACACAAAGACACAGCAAACCCATCGGAAACGAGGAGAAAAGCATGCACCCCGAGACCCCCTCAACCAGCGTTGCGCCAACGCATGAGGACCCGAACCAGTTCGCCCTGCTGCGCCAACGGCGGTTTGCGCCGTTTTTCTGGACCCAGTTTTCAGGCGCCGCCAACGACAACCTGTTCAAGTTCGCGTTCACCGTGATGGTGACCTACCAGCTCAGCGTGTCGTGGCTGCCGCCGGCGATGGCGGGGCTGGTGATTGGGGCGCTGTTCATCCTGCCGTTCCTGCTGTTCTCGGCCACCTCGGGCCAGCTCACCGACAAGTACGACAAGACGAAGATGATCCGCTTCGTGAAGAACCTGGAGATCGCCATCATGCTGGTGGCGGCGGGCGGGTTCATCGCGGGCAATGTGCCCATCCTGCTGCTGTGCACCTTCCTGATGGGCGTGCACTCCACGCTGTTCGGGCCCGTCAAGTTCGCCTACATGCCGCAGGTACTCAGCGAGCGTGAGCTCACCGGCGGCAACGGCATGGTCGAGATGGGCACCTTCGTGGCCATCCTGCTGGGCAACGTGGCGGGCGGACTGCTGGTGGCGCTGCCGGGCATCGGCCACACCACGGTGGCCGTGGCGTGTGTGGTGGCCGCGCTGATTGGGCGCGCGGTGGCGCAATTCATCCCGTCGGTGCCGGCCACCGACCCGGGGCTCACCATCAACTGGAATCCCTTCACCGAGACCTGGCGCAACCTCAAGCTTGCGCACGAGAACATCGTGGTGTTCCGCTCGCTCCTGGGCATCAGCTGGATGTGGTTCTTCGGCGCGGTGTTCCTGTCGCAGTTTCCGAGCCTGGCCAAGGAAGTGCTGCACGGCAACGAGCAGGTGGCTTCGCTGCTGCTGGTGGTGTTCTCCATCGGCATCGGCATTGGCTCGCTGCTGTGCGAGGTGCTCTCGCGCCGCCATGTCGAGATCGGCCTGGTGCCGCTGGGTGCCATTGGCATGAGCGTGTTTTCCATCGACCTGTACTTCGCGGCGCGCAGCCTGCCACCGTCGGAAATCATGGGCCTTGGCGCCTTCCTTGCACAAAGCCAGCACTGGCGTGTGATGCTCGACCTGGCGCTGCTCAGCCTGTTTGCGGGCCTGTACAGCGTGCCGATGTACGCCTTGATCCAGATGCGCAGCCAGCCCACGCACCGCGCGCGGATCATCGCGGCCAACAACATCCTGAACGCGCTGTTCATGATTGCGAGTTCGCTCATCGCCGGCGCGCTGCTGGGCGCCGGCTTCACGGTGCCGCAGATCTTTTTGTTCGTAGGCCTGGCGAATGCGGTGGTGGCGTTCTACATCTTCATGCTGGTGCCCGAATATCTGCTGCGCTTTGTGGCCTGGATGTCATCGCGCTTCGTGTACCGCTTCAAGGTGCAGGGCGACGAAAACCTGCCCACCACCGGCGCGGCCATCCTGGCGTGCAACCACGTGAGCTTTATCGACGCGGTGCTGCTCATGGCCGCGAGCCCGCGGCCGATCTATTTTGTGATGGACCACCGCATCTTCCGCGTGCCGGTGCTCGGCTGGCTGTTCCGCCTGGCCAAGGCCATCCCGATCGCGCCGTACAAGGAAGACCCCGCCACCTACGACGCCGCCTTCGAGCGCGCGGCCCAGGTGCTGCGTGAGGGCGACTTGCTGGCCATCTTCCCCGAAGGCGGCATCACCAAGGACGGCCAGCTGCAGGAGTTCAAGGGCGGCATCATGAAGATCATCGAGCGTGCGCGCGAAGAGGGCGTCGAGGCGCCGGTGATCCCCATGGCGCTGACCAACCTGTGGGGCTCGTACTTCAGCCGCATCGAGCAGGGCGGTGCGATGGTGCGGCCGTTCCGCAGGGGGTTCTACAGCCGGGTGGGGCTCAATGTGGGCCGTCCTGTAGCGTCTCAGGCCGTGCAGCCCGCGCTGCTGCGCAGCCAGGTGGCAGACCTGTTGCAAACATGAGCACGGCAGACGTTGCCATCGCGGCCGTGCCGGCAGCGGACCCCGGTGCATTGACGGATCGCATCCTGGATTTCTTGCGCGGCATCGGCCTTGCGGTCTGTGAGGCCGAGGTGCCCGACGACAGCTTTCTGCCTGGCGTCCGCATCGAGCGGGGTGGGCTGCGCGTGGACCGGGCGCGGCTGCGCTGGCCCGGTGACCTGCTGCACGAGGCCGGCCACTTGGCGGTGGTGCCTGCCGCCCAGCGCCCCACCCTGGACGACGCACTGCAGGACCTGCCCGCAGTGCCCCATGGCGGTGAGATCGAGGCAACCGCCTGGGCGTGGGCCGCGCTGTGCCACCTGAGGATGGATTCCGCTGTGCTGTTCCACGACGGCGGATACCACGGGCGGTCCGCCGGGCTGCGCACCGCTTTCGAGCTGGGGGTGTACCTGGGGGCGTCGGGGCTGGCAGCTGCGGGGCTCACCCTGCTGCCTGCGCAGCAGGTGCCTGGCGGTCCGCATGCCTATCCCCACATGCTGACCTGGCTGCGGGACTGAGGCTCCGGAAAAGCGCAGCGCTCACTCCGCACGAATCTGCGCCCGTTGCGCAATCGCCCGCATGCGTGGCAGCTCGTCCTCGATCTGCGCCAGCACGGCATCGCCTGGTGCGTAGGCGGGCTCCAACCCGCTGGCCACCAGCTTGCTGCGGATTTCGGCATCCGCCAGGGTCTCGGCCAGTGCCTTGTGCAATTTGGCCTTGGCCTCGGTGGGCAGGCCGCGCGGCGCGACCACGGCCAGCCAGGAGTCGGCCGAGAACCCCGGAAAGCCACTTTCTGCCACCGTGGGCACGTCGGGCAGCTGCGTGGCCCGCGTGGCGCCTGTGACGGCAATGGCCTTGATCTTGCCCGCCTTGAGCTGTGGCAGCGCTGCCGCCACGGTGTCGATGGTGAGGGGGATCTGCCCGCCCATCAGGTCGGCCATGGCGGGGGCGCTGCCCCGGTAAGGCACGTGCATCAGCTTGATGCCTGCGGCCGACCAGGTCAGCTCGGCTGCGAAATGCCCCGTGGTGCCGTTGCCGAACGAGCCGTAGGAGAACTTGTCTGGAGTGCGCTGCACGGCGGCGATCAGCTGCCGGAGGTTGTTGACCGGCACATCGCGGTGGGCCAGCAGAATCAAGGGCACACGGGCGACCAGGCCGACGGGCTCGTAGCTCTTGACGGGGTCGTAGGGTAGCTTGGCGTTCAGCGCGGGGTTTACGGTGAAGGTGGAGCCCGAGCTGATCAGCAGCGTGTAGCCGTCCGCCGGTGCGTTGGCCACAAACGATGCGCCTACGATGGTGCCCGCGCCCGCCTTGTTTTCGATGACCACCGCCTGGCCCAGGCGTTCGCCCAGCTTCTTGCTGATGAGCCGGCCCACGATGTCCACCGCCCCGCCGGGCGGGAAGGGCACGATGAGCTGAACGGGTTTGGCGGGGTAGCCGTCGGCGTGGGCCAGGGGCGATAAACCCAGGCCTGCGGTGGCTGCGATCGCAGCGATGGACAGGGCGACGCCAGTGCGTCGCGTCAGAGGCAAGCGGTTCATTCGGCGATCCTTCGGATGAGGGCTGGTTGTGTTCAGCCGTTGCTACCTGCGGACAGGGTCCAGGATGCGCCAGTCTTCGTTTCGCTCTGGCGGCCCGCCAGGGCCTGTCGCTACCACGGAAGTTCGGTCAGCCGACATGGCCGGCGGGATGCACCGGCCATGTCGGGGAGACCCGGCGGCGTGCACGGGTCTGAGGAAACGCAAAGATAAAAAAGCAGAGGTGCTCAGATCACGGAGAGCCCGGCCAGCCGGCACAGGTGCTGCTGCTCCGTCTCCTCGCGCGGGGCATCAGCCGTTGCGAAAAAGAAAGCTGTAGGCGTTCAACGCCGGCACCCCTCCCAGGTGCGCGTACAACACACGGGAGCCTTCGGGGAATTCGCCCTTGCGCACCATGTCGATCATGCCGTGCATGGACTTGCCTTCGTACACCGGGTCGGTGAGCATGCCTTCCTGGCGCGCACACAGGCGGATGGCTTCGAGCGTGCCCTCGTTGGGCAGGCCGTACTCGGGGCCGCCGTAGCGCGTGTCCAGCACCACATCCTCGGCCGTGATCTCCTGGCCCAGTTCCACCAGCTTGGCCGTGTTCTGTGCGATGCGCAGCACCTGGGCATGGGTCTTTTCGGGCTTGGCCGACGCGTCGATGCCGATCACCTTGCGTGCCCGGCCGTCGGCCGCAAAGCCCACCACCATGCCGGCCTGCGTGCTGCCGGTGACCGAGCACACGACGATGTAATCAAACTGGAAGCCCAGCTCTTTTTCTTGCTGGCGCACTTCTTCGGCAAAGCCCACGAAGCCCAGGCCGCCGTACGGGTGCTCGGAGCAGCCTGCGGGAATGGGGAAGGGCTTGCCGCCGGCCTTCTTCACGTCGTCCATGGCCTGCTCCCAGCTGGGGCGGATGCCGATGTCGAAGCCCGCAGCGTCCAGGCGCACGTCGGCGCCCATGATGCGGCTCATCTCGATGTTGCCCACGCGGTCGTACACCGCGTCGGAGTAGTTGACCCAGTTCTCCTGCACCAGCACGCACTTCATGCCCAGGTGCGCGGCCACCGCGGCCACCTGGCGCGTCTGGTTGGACTGGATGCCGCCGATGGAGACCAGCGTGTCGTAGCCGCCCGCAATCGCCTCGGGGATGAGGTATTCGAGCTTGCGCGTCTTGTTGCCGCCGAAGGCCAGGCCCGAGTTGCAGTCCTCGCGCTTGGCATACAGGTGCACCTTGCCGCCCAGGTGGGCCGACAGGCGCGGCAGCGCGGTGATGGGCGAGGGCCCGAAGGTGAGCGGGTGGCGGGCGAATTTCTGCAGGTTCATGGCGGTGTTCCGGTCGATGGAAGGGATGGGGTGCAAGGGGTGGCTTGCAGTGCCTTCATCGTAGAAAGACACGCGCATCAAGTGGTTGCGAATTTCATCGGTATTTCAGAGTTTTTCATTTATGAATCAGAATATCGACGATAAATATTTCTTGAAAAGAAAAATGTGCGCAACAAAAGTTCGTTCCAAGAATGTGCCGCAGGCTGATGTGTCGGCTGAGCTGGACCGCACTGACAAAGCCATCCTGCGCCAGTTGCAGCGTGATGCCTCGCTGTCCAACGTCGCGCTGGCCGAGAAGGTGCACCTGAGCGCACCCGCCTGCCTGCGGCGCGTGGAGCGGCTCAAGCGCCTGGGGCTCATCGACGGCGTCGTGGCACTGCTCAACCCCAAGGCCGTGGGTGCTGGCATGCTGGTGATGATTGGCGTGGTGCTGGACCGCTCCACGCCCGAATCGTTTGCCGAGTTTGAAAAGGCCGCCGCCAAAATCTCGGGCTGCATGGAGTGCCATGTGGTCACCGGCGAGTTCGATTACTTCATGCTGGTGCGCACGCGTGACAACGACAGCTTTAACCGCCTGCACGCCGAGCAGCTGATCTACCTGCCCGGAGTGCGGCAGGTGCGCTCGTTCATGGTGCTGCGCAATGTGCTATCGACCACGGAGTTGCCGCTGGCGCTGTAGCGGCCGTGGAGAGGCTCACTGCGCCCCGCGCAGCCGCCCCATCACGGCCGCCCAGGCCGGGCCCCCGAACACGTTGACCACGAGGCCCGCCATCAGCAGCCCCGCACCCGCAAAGTGCACGGGCAACAGTTGCTCGCCAAACACCCACCAGCCCGTGGTCAGGCCCACCACGGGCACCAGCAGGGTGAAGGGCGCCACGCGGTTCACGGGGTAGCGCGACATGAGATACGTCCACAGCCCGAAGCCCAGCAACGTGGAGATCCACGCGATATAGGCCACGGCGGCCATGGATTTGAAGGACAGGTGCTGCACGGCTGCCAGTACAGCGGTGGGGCCGTCCATCACCAGCGCCAGGGCCACGAACGGCAGCGGCGCGACCACGCTGGACCAGACGATGAAGGCAAACTGGTTCATCGGCCCATACCGCCCCACGGCGCGGGTGACGATATTCCCGCAGCCCCACATCGCAGCGGCCGCCACGGTCAGCGCAAAACCCGCCAACGGCATCGATGCGCCGTGGGCACTGCCAATCAGCACCAGCCCCACGCCTGCCAGCGCCAGGCCCGCCACCTGGTTGCCCTGCCATTTCTCACGCAGCCACCAGGCCGCCAGCAGCAGCGTGAAGAACGACTGCGCCTGCAGCACCAGCGAGGCCAGGCCCGACGGCATGCCGATGTGGATGGCGGTGAACAGCAGGGCAAACTGGCCCACGGCCATGGTCATGCCATACAACAGGTACAGCCGCAACGGAACCTTGGGGGGCTTGACGAACAGCAGCGCTGGAAACGCCGCCAGCAGGTAGCGCAGCGCGCCCAGCAGCATGGGCGGCACATCGGCCACGCCGACCTTGATCACAGCAAAGTTCAAGCCCCAGACGACGATGACAAGCAGGGCGAGGGCAAGGTCGCGGGGGCGCAGGGCAGTGTTCATTCCCTGCATTTTGGAGGATTCGCTCGGTGGGTGGCCGAGCGTTTCAGGACCAGCGTGGTGCGAAAACGGACAAACCCGCAGGGAAGCTCCGGTACCTCCGGGACGTTACGCCGATTCGACCGCGAAGCTCAGCCCAGCGTTGGCCTGCAGCCGCGTTATCAGCTTGTCACCCAGCGCGGGGGCCGTGGTCCAGATGCCGCCCGGAGTCTCGGTGGCATCCTGCAGCAGGCAGACGGCGGCTTCGGTGATCATCTTGGAGGTGGAGCCATAGCCCGGGTCGCGGTCGCCCTTCACACCCACGCGCAGGCTGTTGCCAGCGGCGTCGGTGCCCAGGAACAGCACGTCGTAGAAACCGTTCTCGCGTTCCTCGCGCGAAGGGCCTTCGCCGGGTTTGGGGCCCTTGTCAGAGCCCAGCGACTTGTCGCCCGCCACGGCGTTGGCGATGGCTTCGCCCTTCTCGCCGGTGCCGGTGATCAGCATCTCGTCGTAGACGAAGTCGGCGCCGTAGGCGTGCTGCAGCAAGAAGTTGGAGCGGTGCACGTTGCGCGTGTTGATGGCGGCCATCACGAAGGGGGCCACCCAGACTCCTTCACCCAGGGCTTCGTCCACCATGGGTTTGTGGCCCGAGGGCTGGCGCGGCCCGTCTAATCCGGGTGTGAGCGAGAACGGGTTCTTCAGCAAATCCAGCACGGCGGGGTTGGTGGCCGCTGCAGCCATGGTGGCCTTCAGGCTGGCGGCTGTGCCGCCAGAGAACGTGCCCTTCATCTTGCGCACCCGGCCCCGCACTCTGGGCGCGGGGTGACCAAAGCGCTGGCCAAATTCCTTTTGCAGCAGGAACACGCCCAGGTCGAACGGGATGGAGTCGAACCCGCACGAGAACACGATGCGCGCGCCGCTGGCCTTGGCCGTGGCTTCGTGCGCGTCGATCATCTGGCGCATCCAGGCGGGTTCGCCGCACAGGTCCACGTAGTCCACGCCGGCTGCCGCGCAGGCGGCCACGAGTTCGTTGCCGTACAGCTGGTAGGGGCCCACGGTGGTCAGCACCAGGCGGGTCTGGGTCATCAGGGCCTGCAGGCTGGCGGGGTCGGTGCTGTCGGTCACGATGAGCGGGGTGTCGGCGGGGGCGCCGACTTCGTCGCGCACGGCGGCCAGCTTGTCGGCGCTGCGCCCGCCCATGGCCCAGCGCAGGCCGCTGCCGGCGGGGTAGCGCTGCAGCAGGTATTCGACGACCAGGCGGCCGGTGAAGCCGGTGGCGCCGTGGACGACGATGTCAAAAGGTTTGGCGGTGGTCATGGGGCGGTCTCCGTGCGGGCGTTGCAGCAGTCAAAGGCTGCGATTGTCAAAGACAAGCCGGTGCAATGATGTCGCCCAGGTGCCCCGGTCCATGTGGTGAAAGTATCGCCATTCGATACCGAAGAGCCGGGCAGCCGCCACTGGCGCAACCCGTTGGCGGCGGCGGCGGGCCGGCGCGGCACTATCCGCTCCGTGTTCAACCACGGCCCTTTCAGGCCACCCCATTCGTATGTCGTCTTCTTCCACCCTCATCCAGCGTGACACCCGTGCATGGCAGCTCCAGGTGTGGGTCTCGTTCGGCATCGCCGTGTTCCTGTGCGCCGTGGGGCTGGCCTGGCTGCCAGGCGAGCAGCTGGAGCAGGCGTTCATGGTGATGGGCTATGTGTTCTGCCTCTCGGCCGCGTTCGTGCTGGCCAAGTTCGTGCGGGACAACGAGAGCGCCGCGCGCCGCGGTGCGGGCGACACGCCCATGTGGAAGCTGGTGGTCTGGGGCGGCTTCGTGGTGGCCATGGGCCTCACCGGCTGGGGTCTGTTCGGCATGGAGATCAACGTGACCTACAAGGCCTTTCTGGGTGTGAGCTGGCTGTACCTGATCACCACCGCGTTCACGCTGGCCAAGATGCTGCGCGACCGCCACGAGGCTGACCTGCTGGAAGCACGCCTGCAAGGCCGCCGCGAAGCTGCCGCAGCACATGCTGCTACGTCTGGTAACAATGCCAGCTGAGTTTCTGGCGTTCGCCATGGAGCTACGGCGGATGCTCGGAGGTTGCCCTGAAAAAAACCGGTGCTGCAGCGCTACTGCGCAGCACCTCCTGTGAGGAGTGAAACCATGAAGAAGTTGTCGAAGATCCTGACCCTTGCCCTGGCCGCCGGCCTGCTGTGCACGCTGGCTGCCCTGCCCGCACGGGCCCAGAGCGAGGCCTCGGCCGCGCTGTCGCTGCTGCCCATCGCGTCGGTGGTGGGCACGGCATCGGTGGCGTCTGCCGCCGCTGGCGCGGTCGTGACGGTGCCAGCGGCCCTGTCGGTCGCCGGTGCGGTGCTGACGGTGAAGACGGTGGAGGCATCGGCCACCGGCACGGTGTATCTGCTGGAGCGCGCATCGGACGGCGCCCGGGCCAGCGTCGAGGTGGCGGGCCGGGGCGTGGGCGCATCGGCGCACGCCGTGGGCACCGTGGTGACCTGCAGCGTGATCGGCACGGGCGTGGTGCTGTCGGTGGCGGGCGAGGCGATTGCCTTCGTGCCCAACGCCATCGGCCGTGCGCTGCTGCACAACGAGCGTCTGTAAGGGCACCGCCATGAATGTGCAGCAGATGACCGTGACGACCCCGGCGCGTGCCCGCGTGCGCTCTTCTTTCAACCCCGCCATGCTCGGCCTGGCCCTGGTGGCTGGCGCGGCCTTGCTGGCGGTACCCGCGGCCCACGCGGGCCGCTCCTGCGAGGCCGCGAAACCCGTGCCTGCCAAAGTGATCGAGCGCGGCATGCAGCTGGCGCAGCAGGCCTCGGCCGCGCTGGATGCGGAGCACGCCAGGTCCGGCGCCCAGGTGGTGGTGCTCGCCCGCGCGGGGCAGGACTTGAGCAAATACGGCCTGCGCTATTCGCACCTGGGCTGGGCGTACAAGACGCCCGAGGGCCCATGGTGGGTGGCCCACAAGCTCAATGAATGTGGCACGGCCGTTGGACACCTGTACCGCCAGGGCCTGGGCGAATTCTTCCTGGACGACCTGTGGCGCTACGAGGCGGTGTACGCCGTGCCCACACCCGAGGTGCAGCAGCGCCTGATCGCCGTGCTGCAGGACAAGGGCCGCACCACGGCGCTGCAGCATCCGCCCTACAGCATGGTCAGCTACGCGTGGGGCCGCAAGTACCAGCAATCCAACCAGTGGGCGCTGGAGACCCTGGCGATGGCCATGGAGCCCACCACGGTGCGCACACGCGACCAGGCGCAGGCCTGGCTGCAGTTCAAGGGCTACGAGCCCACCGCCCTGAAACTGGGCCCGCTGACCCGCATGGGCGGGCGCGTGGGTTCGGCCAACATCGCATTTGACGACCACCCGAACGAGAAACGGTTTTCGGACCGCATCGAGACCGTGACCGTCGATTCGATGCTGGCCTGGCTGCAACGGGCGCAGCTGGTGGCTGCACCGGTGGTGCTGGTGGTGAAGAATTGAATAAAAATGGCCTTCAGCGCTTTATGGAGAAGCGCTAATAGCTATCAAATGCATAGCATTTCCTGAGGGAAACGATCATGAGCAAATCGCTTCGGCTGTCCGAAAAATGGTTTCGCCGTGGCCTGTGGCTGGTGGCGCTGGTGTTTGCCAGCTTCCTCATCGGCCTGGGCGGCACCATCGTGGGCGATTTGCCCAAGGTCGAAACCCCGCTGCGCGTGGACGACTTCCTGGACAAGCCAGCGGCCGAGAGGCTGCGCGCCCAGGTCAAGGACGCGCGCCAGGCCGAGCAGGATGCGCAGACCGCGCTGGACCAGGCCCAGCTGCAGCGCAGCAAGGCCCGCAGCGAAACGCAGGCCGCGCGCGAGACCTTCAACAACTGGCTGGCCACGCGCAACGCCACCCAGCGCGCCGACCAGGACCCCGAAGTCCTGGCGCGCACCCAGGCGCTGGACGTGCTCAAGCTCGCCGAGCGCAAGACCCAGCAGGCGGTCGAGGCGCAGCAGCAGGCCGCGCTGGACGCACGCCAGGCAGCGGCAGCCACGCAGGAGCGCCTGAACGACATGGAAGCCGATGGCTACGTCAAGCTGGAGGCCGAGCGCCGCAAGGTGGAGCTGCGCGTGTTCCTGTACCGCCTGGCCCTCACCCTGCCGCTCTTGGCGGTCGCCGGCTGGCTGTTCGCCAAGAAGCGCAAGGGCACCTACTGGCCGTTTGTATGGGGCTTCATCTTCTTCGCGCTGTTCGCCTTCTTCGTGGAGCTGGTGCCTTACCTCCCCAGTTACGGCGGTTATGTGCGCTACGTGGTGGGCATCGGCATCACGGCGCTGGTGGGGCGCTACGCCATCCTGGCGCTCAACCGCTACCTGGAGCGCCAGAAGTTGGCCGAGGCGCTGCCCGACCAGGAGCGCCGCAAGGAGTTGAGCTACGACGTGGCCCTGGCCCGCCTGGCCAAAAGCGTGTGCCCCGGCTGCGAGCGCCCGGTGGACCTCAAGAACGAGAAGATCGACTTTTGCCCGCACTGCGGCATCGGCCTGTTCGACCACTGCGGCCAGTGCACCACCCGCAAGAGCGCTTTTGCGCGGTTCTGCCATGCCTGTGGCACCGGTGCCGGCGTGCGGCTTGCCCGGGATGACTGATCGGCGCAACGCTTGAACACCGTGAAGGGGCTGCGCCGCCGTGAACTCCTGGGTGCACTGGCCGCCGCAGGCCTGGTGGGGGCCGCGGCGCCGCTGCGGGCCCACAGCGCTCCCGGGGCGCTGATCGAGAACGTAACCCGCCTGTACCCCGTGCGGGTATCCCGGGTGGTGGTGCCTGGCAGCGTGCAGGACGTGGTGCAGGCCGTGCAGAACTGGCCCGGCGCGGTGGCCGTGGGCGGCGGGCGCTACAGCATGGGCGGGCAGGTGGGCGTGGAGGGCGGCCTGCACATCGACATGCGCAGCATGAAGGGGCTGGTGTGGCTGGACACCACCGGCCGCAAGGTGCGCGTACAGGCCGGCATGCGCTGGCGCGACCTGCAAGATCACCTGGACCCCCACGACCTGGCGGTGCGCACCATGCAGAGTTATTCGAACTTCACGGTGGGCGGGTCCGTGTCGGTGAACGTGCATGGCCGCTATGTGGGGCACGGGCCCATCGGCGCGTCCGTGCGGGCCCTGCAGATCGTGCTGGCCAGCGGAGGCGTGCGCGAGGCCAGCCGCCAGCAGCACCCTGACCTGTTCCGTGCCGCCCTGGGCGGCTATGGCGGGCTGGGCGTGATCACCGAGGTGGAGCTGGACCTGGATGCCAACACCGCCCTGGAGCGCGCCGTGGCCCACGTGGCGCTGGACGACTACCCCGGTTTCTTTGCCGCCAAGGTGGCCGCCAACGCGCAGGCCGTGATGCACAACGCCGACCTGTTGCCCCCCAGCTTTGACCGCGCCACTGCGGTGACCTGGACCCGCACCGACAAGCCCGTGACGGTGCCCGAGCGCCTGGTGCCGCGCGGCCAGCGGTATGACCTAGACAAGAGCGTGATCTGGGCCATGACGGAGCTGCCGGGCGGCCACCAGCTGCAGCACAAGGTGGTCCGCCCCGCGCTGCTGCGTGGACATCCCGTGGTGTGGCGCAACCACGAGGCCAGCCTGGATGCCGCCTCTTTGGAGCCGGCCAGCCGCGCACAGTCCACCTATGTGCTGCAGGAATACTTTGTGCCCGTGGCCCGGTTCGCCGCTTTCACGCGGGGTTTGGCCCACATCCTGCAGCAGCACGGTGCGCAGGTGCTCAACATCTCGGTGCGCCACGCGCCGCCCGACCCCGATGCCGTCATGGCCTGGGCGCGCGAGGAGGTGTTTTCGTGGGTGCTGTACTACAAACAAGGCACCAGCCCCGAGGCCCGCACGGCGGTGGGCCTGTGGACGCGTGCGCTGATCGACCTGGCCCTGCAGCACGGCGGCACCTACTACCTGCCCTACCAGCGCCATGCCACACAAGCGCAGTTCGCGGCGGCCTACCCGCAGGCAGACCGGTTTCGTGCCACCAAGGCCGCCTGGGACCCCGAGGGGCGGATGACCAACATGCTGTGGAAGCAGTATCTGTAGCGTGCACCGGCGCTGCGGGTGGGCTGCTTTTGCGGCCCACGCTATTTCGGCTTTTCAGGGCACACCGTGCCGCCCGCGACGCCTGAAACGGGCACGGCCTCAGGCCCGCAGGTGCAAAGCGGCTTTTTGGGGCTTACCGCTTTGGGGGCTTACCCCATCATCACCTGGTTGCGCCCTTGGGCCTTGGCCCGGTAGAGCGCAGCATCGGCGGCGAGCAGCAGCATTTCCATGTCGGAATCGCCGCCCAGGCTGGCGCTGTGCACCAGGCCGACGCTGACCGTGGCGTGGTGTTGCGGGGCACCGCCTTCGGCGCCAAAGGGCAACTGTTCCACCACCTTGCGCAGCCGTTCTGCAATCGCATGCGCCTCGGCGGGCGAGGCATCGGGCAGCACTACCGCAAACTCCTCGCCGCCCAGGCGGCCCAGCACGTCCTGGGGGCGCAGCGCACTGGTCATGGCCTGGGCGATGCCAATCAGGAGCTGGTCGCCCGCACCGTGCCCCAGCTGGTCGTTGACCTGCTTGAAATGGTCCACGTCCACCATCAGCACCGCCAACCCGGCGGATTCGCGCTGGTAGCGTGCCACCAGCCGCTCACCCTGCTCCAGGAACGCGCGCCGCGCGAGCACCCCGGTCAGGTCGTCGTGGCGCACTGCGTGGTCCAGGCGGCGCAGGGCCTCGGCGCGTGCGGCACTGGCGCAGGCCACAGCCAGCGGCCCCAGCGCCAGCAGCGTGACGCCCACGCGCAGCGAGAACACATCGCTGGCATGCGCGGGTGTGAAGTTGAGCACGCCAGTGGCCACCCCGGCCATGGTCCACAGGCACACCACCAGCGACAACAGGCTGGAAATGAAGGGGCTGTAGCTGAGCGCGCACCACAGCAGCCCCGGCACCACAAAGGCCAGCATGCCAGGCCCGCCGATCACCGTGCGTACGCCCTCGGCCAGCAGCAGCGAGCTGACGGGGGCCAGGCGCCAGAACACTGGCACACCCTGCAGACCGCCCTGCGGCGCGGGGGGCGGGGCATCTGCGCGCGGCGCAGCCAGCACCACCGGCACGATGAGCATGTAGTTCATGAGTTCGGTGCTGAACCACAGCGACAGCAGGTCGGTCCATGGGGTGTTGAAGTAGACCGGCGCGGCGCCACAGCCCGCCAGCGCCCCCACAGCACTGGCGGCCAGCGCAGCGAGCAGCAGGTAGAGCGCCGACACGGTGCGCTGCAGGCGCCGGATGCCTTCGTCCAGCCGGCGCAGCACCAGCCAGCCCGCCGTGGCGCCCAGCAGGTTGGCCGCATTGAGCCACAGAGCCATGCCCCAGTGGCTGCCCGTCACCAGATCTGCCGCCACATAGCCCACGGCGGCCGCCACCCAGGCCGGTGGGCGCGCCAGCGTGGGGTAGCGCACCAGCAGCCCGAGCAGCAGCGCATTGGCGGGCCAGAAGGCCGACAGAAAGCCGATGGGCCGCGCAAAGATGCCCACCAGGCAGGCGGCAAAGATCAGCAGTGCCAACCCCAGCCAGGCCATGGGCGGCGAAAGGGGTCGGTGGATCACAAAAGGGCGGTACATAGGTGGGCTGCAGGGGGCGGCGGGGCGGCGCCCAGGTCCCTGCCGATTGTCCCCGGGCCGGGTGTGTTGGGAACGCTGCTGCGCAACCTTCAGAAACAATTGTTGACGATCTCCGGGTGGGCCGGGGAAGGTTTTCACTCTATGGGTAGTGTGGTGTTGCACGCTATCCGGCACTTAAAACCGCGTCTTTTCGGCCAGAGCTGTGTCGCAAATCCGCGCGATACCTGCGGGTATCGCTGTGGTTTGCGCCTTGCCCTGGCCAAAAATCCATCGGTTTTGAATGTGCCGTCAAGCATGCAACGCGATACTAGGCGCTGCCCAGCAGCAGCGCCACGAGTTCGCCCGTGCTGCTGGCCCCCAGCTTGCGCATGAGCCGTGCGCGGTGGGCGTCCACCGTGCGGTGGCTGATGTTCAGGTAGCGCCCGATCTGCTTGCTGGTGGCGCCGGTGACGATGTGCTGGGCGATTTCGCGCTCGCGCAGGGTCAGCGGTGTGCTGACGGGGCGGCGGTGCGAGATGTCCTCGAACATCCATACCGCACGGGCAAACGGGTCTGCCCGGTCCAGCGTACGGCCCACCACGTGGCACCAGAACAGCGATCCGTCGCGCCGCCGCATGATGCGCTCGTCGGCATAGGCCCCCGAATCCTTCATGGCCTGCAGGCCCAGGTGGCCGGTGTGGGTGAACTCGTCGAACGAGGGGTACAGCGGCGCCAGCGGCTGGCCCAGCAGGTCGGCCAGTTCGTGGCCGAACATGTGGGCAAAGGCGTCGTTGCAGATCTCGATGCTGCGTTCGCGCGTCACGCACATGCCCACCGGGGCCAAGTTGAAAGCCAGCTCCAGCGCTTCGGTCGGGGTGGTAAAGGGTGGTGCGGGCATGGGGTGCGATTCTGCCGCAGGCCAATGGGCACAGCCCTGGGGAACCAGGGCCGGTTCAGGCCGTGCGCTCGTGCGTCACCACGACACGGTTGCGGCCAGCGCGCTTGGCGTCGTACAGCGCCCGGTCGGCCGCGCCCAGCCAGTCGACCCAGGTTCCGCCACCGGAGTTCACGCAGGCCAGTCCAATGCTGACGGTGACGGGGATGTCCTCGCCCTGCTCGGACAGCCGGATCTGTTCCACGGCTGCGCACAGCCGCTGCGCGACGGCGGCCGCATCGCTGGCCGTGGCGTCTGGCAGATAGACCAGGAATTCTTCGCCACCCATGCGGGCCAGCAGGTCCGAGTCGCGCAGCTGGCTGCGCAGGGCTTGGGCCGAGGCGACGAGCACGCGGTCGCCCGCCGCATGGCCAAAGCGGTCATTGATGCGCTTGAAGTGGTCCAGGTCGAGCTGCGCGATGGCGCTGCCCGCCGGCAGTCGCGCGGGCAGCATCGACGTGGCCCAGCGGCGGTTGCCCGCGCCCGTGAGCGTGTCGGTTTGCGCCACCCGTTCCAGGCGCACTGCGGCCCGCTCGCTGGAGAGCGAAGAAACCATGAGTGCGATGCCGAAGTGGCAGAACATCTGCACATAGAAGGCCCGGGCAAATCCTGCGGAACTTGCGTTGTCGGTGGCGATGTACAACAGGCGCAACGCAAAGATGCTGGCGCTGAGCAGAAGAAGCCCTGCCAGCAGGGGGCGGGACGGCAGCGGTTCCGTGCGGTGATCACGCCATACCTCGTGGGCCGATCCGACCAGGGCCACGGCGGCGGTGATGTGAAAGGCGCCAGCGCGCAGCAGATTGTCCAGCGGAAACTGCGTGACCAGGCCCAGCACCAGCCAGCCACCGGGGACCAGGACGAGCACCGCCATCGGGATGCGCCTGCGCCCGCTCAATGCCCGCATGCCCGCCCAGAAGAGGGGGTAGCCGACCGTCCCCAGCAGCAGGCTGGTGTGGGTCCAGAGCCAGTCGGGCAGCACCAGGTATTCGCCCCGGCCCGCCAGTTCGGCCCCTATGGCCAGCAGCAGGTAGGCCACCGCCAGCGGCTTGAGCCCCTGGGGTCGGCACGAATGCCGGCTGACGTGAAAGATGCTCAGCGCACCGGCCACCAGGGCGGTCTTGTAGAGCAGGAGGACGGTGGGGAGATCAAGCTGGAGGCCCATGTCGCGGAGCAATGGCGGTTTGGTTGTGGTCCCAGGCGGCGGTGGACCATGTCTGTATATCTTGGCTGGAATGGGGCGACAGGCGCTACCGTGAACTCCCGCAGTGCTCAGCGGCGGCGCCAGCGTTGCGCCCACTGCCGCCGGATGACCCGCGCCACGCGCCAGGCCCACGAGGCACGGGCACGCTCCAGCACGGTGTGCTTGAGGCGCATCCAGCGCGCATAGGTCCAGGCAAACCAGTGCAACTGCATGAGTGCTGGCTGCGTCAGCGTGAACAGCCGCGCCACCACGGCGGTGCCCACCACCTTGGCCAGCACGATCACCAGCATGCCCAGCACCACATGCCCCCGGCCCACCGCCCACAGGGCCAGCAGCTTGATGGGCAGCAACAGGGCCGTGGGCAACGCAAACACGGCCACCGCCGCCCACGGCGGCAGGGCGCGCACGCAGCCTTCGATCCAGCGCAGGCCTGGCCAGCGGCCAATGCGTGCCAGCAACTGCTGCAGCGGTACCCAGCCCCATTCCTCGAACAGGATCAGCAGGGCCAGCAGCCCGCTGCCCAGGCCGGTCAGTATGCGCGCAGGCCAGCGCAGGAGGTGGTGCAGGAATTTTTGAATGATTTTGGCCTCTGGCGCTTATTTATAAAGCGCTGATAGCTAGCATTTTTATAGCTTTTGACCGTGCTTACACGCCCCGCGCCCGCTCGGCCTTGAAGCGTGCGCGGAACTGCGCGAACTCGCCGGCATCCAGCGACTCGCGCACTTCGCGCATGAGGTTCAGGTAGTAGTGCAGGTTGTGCACGGTGGTGAGCATGGGGCCCAGCATTTCGCCGCAGCGGTCCAGGTGGTGCAGGTAGGCGCGGCTGAAACCCTCGCGCCCGCCGTCGTCCCACGACACGCCCGAGCTGCCCGCGCAGGCGTAGCAGGTGCAGCTGGTGTCCAGGGGCTGGTGGTCGGCCTTGTGGCGCGCGTTGCGGATCTTGAGGTCGCCAAAACGCGTGAACAGGGTGCCGTTGCGCGCGTTGCGGGTGGGCATCACGCAGTCGAACATGTCCACGCCATCGGCCACGCCCTGCACCAGGTCTTCGGGCGTGCCCACGCCCATCAGGTAGCGCGGTTTGTGCGCAGGCAGGCGGTGCGGGGTGTGGGCCATGATGTCCAGCATCTCGTCCTTGGGCTCGCCCACGCTCACGCCGCCCACGGCGTAGCCGGGGAAGTCCATCTCGACCAGGCGCTCGAGCGACTCCTGGCGCAGGTGCTTGAACATGCCGCCCTGCACGATGCCAAAGAGCGCGTTGGGGTTCTGCAGGCGCTGGAACTCGTCACGCGAGCGTTTGGCCCAGCGCAGGCTCATCTCCATGCTCTTGCGCGCTTCGGCCTCGGTCGTCAGGTGGCCTTTGGTCTCGTACGGCGTGCACTCGTCGAGCTGCATCACGATGTCGGAGTTGAGCGTGGTCTGGATCTGCATGCTCACCTCGGGCGACATGAAGAGCTTGTCGCCGTTGACCGGGCTGGCAAAGGTCACGCCCTCTTCGGTGATCTTGCGCATCGCGCCCAGGCTCCAGACCTGGAAACCGCCGGAGTCGGTGAGGATGGGCTTGTCCCACTTCTCAAAGCCGTGCAGGCCGCCAAAGCTCTGCATCACATCGAGGCCCGGGCGCATCCACAGGTGGAAGGTGTTGCCCAGGATGATCTGCGCGCCCATGTCGTGCAGGCTGCGCGGCATCACACCCTTGACGGTGCCGTAGGTGCCCACGGGCATGAAGATGGGGGTTTGCACCACGCCATGGTTGAGCGTGAGCGTGCCACGGCGTGCGTGGCTGGTGGGGTCGGTTTTGAGAAGGTCAAACTGCAGCATGATGGGGCGCATTGTCCCAGACGGGCCAGCCTGACCTGGCACAAGGGTATGGGCTGGCGCTGGCGGATGGCGTCGCTACACTGGTCTTCACTGACTCAAGGAGAACACCATGCTCAAGATCCTCATCGCCGTGGACGGCTCCGAACTCGCGCTGGATGGCGTGCACCACGCGCTGGCGCTGGTGGGCCAGGGCCTGAAGGCCAGCGTGGTCCTGGCCAATGTGCAGGAACCCGCCACCCTGTACGAACTGGTGACCACGCGCGACCCCGACCTGATCGCCGCGGCCAGCCTGGAGGCGGGTGACCATCTCATGGCGTCGGCGCGGGCGCTGCTGGATGCCGCCGGGGTCGCGTACGAAACCGATGTGGGCGTGGGCGATGTGGCCCACACGCTGGTGGACATGATCGAGCGCTCGGGCTGCGACATGGTCATCATCGGCGCGAAGGGCCAGGGCGCTATCACCAGCGCACTGCTGGGTTCGGTGTCGCAGGAGGTGGCGCATTCCAGCCCGGTGCCGGTGACCATCGTCAAGCATGCCGAGGTGCTGGAGAGCGCGGACAGCGACGTGGCCGAGGACACGGAGGCCTGAGAGGCTGAGAGTCTTTTATCCGTGCCCGCCTTGCACGCGAAAACGCCCCGGCTCGTCGTTGCAAATGCTCGCCGTAGCCCGAGCTATGGCTGTGCTTTGCGCCTAGATCCGAGGCGTTTTCGCGCGCCTTTCGGGCTCGGCTAAAAAACTCTCAGCCTCTGAGCCTTTTCCGGGGCGCTCCCAGAAAAAAGAAAAGGGCCGCTGTGTGCGGCCCTGATCGGAATATTTGAGAAAGGTTGCCCGGCAGGTATCAGGCCGCCTTGCGAAACGGCTCGGCGGCAGGCCGCTGCAGCTTGCCATGGGGCAGGGTGGCCAGGCGCGAGAACATGCGGCGCACGTAGCCGCGTACCCACAGGCATTTGTTGAGTTCGTCCACGGGCAGCGGGCCCGACACCACCACGATGTCGTTGGCCACGTCCTGCGCTCCGGCGGCGCGCAGGCGGCGGCGCGTGTTGTTGGCCCAGGACTGGATGCGTGTGGGGCTGCCGTGCTGGTGCACCTCGCCCGTGTGTGCGTCGAACGCAATGGCCACGGTATCGGTTTTCAGCTTGAACCTGCGCTCACCCGTCACGGCACTGGGCGCCTCGCGCATGTCGTAGAGGTAGTAACTGCCTGCCTTGAGCTGGTATTGCATGTCCATGGGTGTGTTCCTCTTTATCGGCATTGTCGAGGGCGCACGGTGCAGGCAATGGCAGGTAAAACGGTGGGAAAGGGGCTCTTTTTGGGAGCCCTTCGCCAAGGGCCATGCTGGTTTCTGTGCGCGTGCCATTGTGGCGGCGCGTCGGCGCCACCGCGCGAAACTTGAGGACGATGTCGTAACGAGTTGTGAGTGGGGTGTTTGGCGCGTCTGGTATTTGGTTGCGCCCGGCCGTTGCGTTGCCCAAGGCGTATGCAACTGGCGCGGCCCACGCCAGAGCAGCCAAGCAAGGGCCGCTCCGCAGCGAGGGCTGCGTCCCCCTGCCCGCGCAGCGCAGCGGAGCGAGAGCGGGGGGAAGGCGCGAAGCGCCTCAGGGGGTGTCTCTGCTAGAAATCCACCAGGCTCAGCCCCACGCTGAACACGGTGCGCTTGCGGTTGTAGTCGATCATGCTGTCGCCATAGCCGCTGAACAGCTGCGTGTGCAGGCGCAGGTTGCTCTTGTTGCCAAAAAGGCCCGTGCCCACGGTCTGCAGCCATTCCAGCCGGACCGAGCCCCGGTCGCTGCTCGACAGCGAGTGGCGCAGCGTGGCGCCCACGGTGTTGTCCTTGTTGACGTTCCAGAATGCCGACAGCTCGCCCCGGCCGATGTAGTCGCTGATGCCGGGGTTGTCGTCGCTGCCCGAGCTCTCGGGCACGCGCTTCCAGATGCGCGCGTTCACGCTCACGCTGTTGCCCAGTTCCATGCCCGTCATGAGGTACGCCCGGTTCCAGCTGCGGGACAGGGGTTTGCTCTGGCCGTTGGACTGGTGCACCAGTCCGATGCCGCTGTAGCGCCACTTCCAGCCAAACGGCAGCTGGGCCGTGGTGGGGTAGACATACATGACCTCGGGCTCATGGTCGGTGGCGCGGAAGGGGCGCGAGATCTGGGGTGTGAACAGCTGCCAGTACGACTGCTGCGAGTAACCGAACCACACCGAATCCTTGAGTGTGGGATGGCCCTGCGTGAGCAGGCCTTGCGCGACCTTGGTGCGCACCGACAGCTGGATGCGGTTCTCGGTGCGGCGGTAGGGCGTGGACTCGGTGGCCGAATGGTCGGCCGCATCCGATGTGGGCTGGCGGTTCACGTTGCTCGACGCCACCACCGACACGGTGATGGGCCGGTAGCCCCGGAAGCTGAAAGTGCCGCAGTCGCTGCCCGACTCCAGTTCCCAGAAGCGCGAGAGGTCGCTGTACTGCGGGTCGCGGCAGCCCTCGGTGCGGGCCACATCGATGACGCGGGTGGCGGGCAGGGTGGTGTCCACCGGCGGTGGCACGGCCGTCGAGGCCGTGGCGCCGGGGGCGTTCCAGCCTTGCTGGTCGGTGGCCCACTGGTCAAAGCAGGCCAGACGCGCCTGGTTGTCATTGGACAGCGCGGCGCAGCGGCGCCAGGCACTGTCGGCGCCGGTGGTGGGGGCTGCCGCTGCCGCGCCACTGGCGGGCGTGGACTGCGCCAGCGCGGCGCCCGCAGGTGCCAGCGCGGCGGCCACCAGCAGGGCCAGCGTGTGGTGCCTGGGCCTGCCGCTGCGCTGTGGTGCTGGCGCGGTGGTCATTGCCAGCCCGCCTGCTTGCGCAGCACGAAGGGAGCCGAGGGTGCCGAGGGGGTGGGGTTGGCGTTGTTCCATGTTCCGCGTATTTCCTTGCCGCAACTTCCATCGACCACCTGGCCTGTCCAGGTGGCACTGATGTTCGTGCCGTTGATCGATTCTTCCAGGGTCAGGTCGCCGCCATCGGCGTCTCCGCTGATCTGCGCCGTGGCGCCATTTCTTTGCACGGTGCCACGCACGCTCTGTGCCAGCTCGGGGTGCGGACCCAGTTGCAATGTGGCGGTGGCGCCAGTGGCATCCGGGGCTACGCCCTGCAGCTGGGCCAGCCAGCGCCCTTGCAGGTGCTGGTGGTCCAGCTCTGCCGTGGACGGGCATGCTGCCGTGGATTGTGGTTCATTTTGGCTGCTAGCGCTTGTAGGATAAGCGCTGATAGCTATCAAAATTAAAGCAACCCCCATCAGGGGCGTGGGCCGGTGGGTGCGGGGCTCCATGGGTGGGGTGCGTTGTGGTGGGTGCCGTGGCTGCAGGGGCGCTCATTCCGGGGTGGCTGCCGCCGCCGCGTTGGCGGCCGTGGTGGCCTGGGCCTTGGCGGCAAATTCCGCGCGCAGGGCCTTGAGCTTTTCGCGCGGGTCTTCGCGGGCGGTGGTCTTGTCCAGGCCCATCTCGGCGATGAAACGGCTGGGCTGCGCGGCCACCATCTCGCGGCCCTTCTTGCGCCGCTTGGTCCAGCTCACCGCCAGGGTGCGCTGCGCGCGCGTGATGCCCACGTACATCAGGCGGCGCTCTTCCTGCAGGCGCTGCAGCGTGTCGTCGCTCACCTTCTGTTGCCGGCCCTCGTCGTCGTCGAGCTTGAAGGGCAACATGCCTTCGGTCACACCCACCAGCACCACGTGGGGCCACTCCAGTCCCTTGCTGGCATGCAGGGTCGACAGCGTGACCATGTCCTGCTCTTTTTCGCGCTCGGAAATGGTGGACAGCAGTGCGATGGTCTGCGAGACCTCCAGCAGGCTCTTGGTTTCCTTGGCCACCACGGCGCCTGCGGTGTCGTCGATCTGGCCGCCCGCGCGCTGGGCCATCCAGTCGCAGAACTCCATCACGTTGCTCCAGCGGGCAGCGGCCACCTTTTCGCTGTCTTCGTTGTCGTACAGGTGCTGCTCGTAGCCGATTTCCTTGAGCCATTCGTTCAGGAACGTGCGGGCTTCTTCCGCACCGTGCGTTCGGCGCGCGCTGTACTCCAGGTAGTTGATGTAGCGGCCGAACTCGTGCAGGCCGTCCATGGCGCGCTTGGGCACCGCTGCTGGCAGCATGCCGTTGAACAACGCGCCAAACATGCTCTGCTTGTGCTGCGTGGCAAACGCGCCCAGCGATGCCAGCGTGGTGTGGCCGATGCCGCGTTTGGGCGTGGTGATGGCGCGCAGAAACGCCGGGTCATCGTCGTTGTTGATCCACAGCCGGAACCAGGCGCACAGGTCCTTGATTTCGGCACGGTCAAAAAAGCTGGTGCCGCCCGATACCTTGTAGGGGATGTTCGCCTTGCGCAGCGCCTTCTCGAACGGCTTGGCCTGGTGGTTGGCCCGGTACAGGATGGCAAAGCCTTTCCAGTCCGGTGGCGGGTTGCTGGCGGCCCGCAGGCTCTGGATGCGGGCCACGGCACGTTCGGCCTCGTGCTCTTCGCTGTCGGCGTCCACCACACGCACCGGCTCGCCTTCGCCCAGCTCGCTGAACAGGGTCTTGGGAAACAGCTTGGGGTTGGGTCCGATCACGTTGTTGGCCGCACGCAGGATGGCGCTGGTGGAGCGGTAGTTCTGCTCCAGCTTGATGACCTTGAGCTGCGGGAAGTCGATAGGCAGCTTCTTGAGGTTGTCCAGCGTGGCACCGCGCCAGCCGTAGATGGACTGGTCGTCGTCGCCCACGGCGGTGAAGTGGCCTCTTTCGCCCACCAGCAGTTTCAGCAGTTCGTACTGCGTGGCGTTGGTGTCCTGGTACTCATCGACCAGCACATGGCTGAGCAGGGCCTGCCACTTGGCGCGCACTTCGGGGAAGTCGCGCAGCAGGCGCAGCGGCATGCCGATCAGGTCGTCAAAGTCCACGCTCTGGTAGGCCGCAAGGCGCTCTTCGTAGCGCGCCATCAGCGTGGCGATGATGCGCTCGTTGTCGTCCGCCGCCTGGGCCAGCGCCTGCTCGGAGGTCAGGCCCATGTTCTTCCACTTGCTGATGACCCACTGCCACTGGCGCGCCGTGGCCATGTCGGTGGTGCCCCCCGAGGCTTCCTTCAGGATGCCGGTCACATCGTCGGCATCCAGGATGCTGAACTGGGGCTTCAGGCCCAGGACCACGCCATCCTCACGCACCATGCGCACCCCCAGGGCGTGGAAGGTGCACACCAGCACATCCTTGGCGCGCCGGCCGATCAGGCCCTTGGCGCGCTCGCGCATCTCGGCGGCGGCCTTGTTGGTGAAGGTGATGGCGGCAATGCGCTTGGGGTCCATCCCCTTCTCGATCATGTGGGCGATCTTTTGGGTGATCACCCGCGTCTTGCCCGAGCCCGCGCCGGCCAGCACCAGGCAGGCACCGTCGGTGTAGTGGACAGCCTGAAGCTGGGCGAGATTGAGACCGGCAGACATGGGAAGGAAGGGGGCTGAGCCGTGGAAGGCAGGAAAAGGAAGGCGGGGTGGGCGGCGTGGGCCCCTGGGCGGGCGGCGGCGGGGCCAGATCGTGCCGCGCAAGGGCGCAATGATACCGGCGCAGTCCGGCAGCCTGCGTGCGCCCGGGTATGGCAACCCACGCAAGGTGGGCGGCTGACGCGCCCCTGACAGGAAGCCGCCTCCGGCACCTGCCGGGCCAGGCGCTCCGGGAAACCCCGCTAGGGGCTTTGTTTTCACAATTTGATACTGGCTGGCCAGTACATCCCTCAACGGGATGGGTGTGTTGTGAACCGAGCCCCACCATGAACTCCTCTGCCTTGACTTCCACCGTTCAGACCGCCGCACCGGGCATCCCAGGCCCGCGCCGCCCCCGGTGGCACCACAACGCCTGGAGTGCCGTGGTGGCCGCCAGCGTGCTGGCCTGCACAGCCCTGCTGCCCGCGCAGGCCCAGATCGGCAGCACGGCGCCCGTGCGCATTGGGGTGGTGGGGCCGTTCACCGGGCCCTCGGCCGACTTTGGCGTGCCCATGCTCAATGGCATCAAGCTGGCCGTGGATGAGATCAACGCCGTGGGCGGCTACCTGGGGCGACCGCTGGAGCTGGTGATCAAGGACGATACGGCCAATCCGGACCAGGGCCGCAAGGTGTCGCAGGAACTGATCAGCGAGAAGGTGGTCGCCACCATCGGTTTTTGCAACACCGGCGTTGCGCTCAAGGCCATCGACCTGTTCCAGGAGGCCAAGAGCCCGCTCATCGTGCCGTGCTCCACGGGCACGGCGGTCACCGCCAAATATCCCGCTGCAGACAGCTACATCTTCCGCGTGCAGGGACGCGACGCGATCCAGGCCCCTTTCATGGTGGAAGACATCGTCAAGCGCGGCTGGGACAAGGTGGCCATCTTTGCCGACAAGACCGGCTACGGCGAAGGTGGCTTCAACGATGTGGTGGCTGCCCTGGCTGCCAAGAACCTCAAGCCCGTGCATGTGGCGCGCTTCGACCTGGGTGTGAAGGACCTCACGGCCGAACTCACGGCCGCCCGAGCCGCCGGGGCCAATGTGATCCTCAGCTACACCGTGGGCCCGGAAAACGCGGTGATCGCCAATGGCAAGAAGGCGCTGGGCTGGAAGGTGTCCCAGGTGGGGCCATGGACGCTGTCGTTCCCGTTCTTCCTGGAGGGTGCCAAGGACGCCGCCGAGGGCGCACTCATGGTGCAGACCTTCATTGCCGAACCCAGCAACGAACGCCGCGCATCGTTCCTGTCGAGCTACACCCGCAAGTACCACGGCAAGGTGGCCGTGCCCATGGCGGCCGCCAATGCCTATGACGCCACTTACCTGCTGATGTATTCCTTCCTGGGCGTGCGGGACGGCAACCTCAACGGCAAGGCCGTCAAGGAGTCGCTGGAAGGCAAGATGAAGACCTACTACGGCGTGGTGTCCACCTACGACAAGCCGTTCAGCGTGCAGGACAAGGATGCCATCACGCGCAACATGCTGGTGATCGGCATGGTCAAGAACGGCGCCATCACCTTTGCCTACCCCGAAGACGCCAAGCGCAACCTCATCATCCAGCGCAAGCAGTAAGGCACCCACGGCCGTGGCCGTGGTGGTTGGGGGATCACCGTTCGCGAACCCTCCCCCCCTGACGTTGCGCTGACCACCGCCCGGGGCTGGGGGTCCTGGCGCGGTGCGCAGCACGGACAATAGCGCCGTGCTGTCCGTCCTCCTCATCACCTTCCCCTTCTTTGCCCTCGTGCTCTGCGGCTACCTGGCCGCACGGCGTGGGGTGCTGCCCCAGCCCGCCATCCCGGGGCTCAATGCCTTCGTGCTGTACTTCGCGCTGCCCTGCATGCTGTACCGCTTTGGCGCCAGCACGCCCATCGCGCAGCTGCTGGACCCGGCCGTGGCGGGCGTGTATGTGCTGTGCGCGCTGGTGATGGTGGGCGCCACGGTGGCGCTCACGCGCAGTGCGCGCATCGGCTGGAACGACGCGGCCTTCGGTGCACTGGTGGCCGCTTTCCCCAACACCGGCTTCATGGGCGTGCCGCTCCTGGTGGCGCTGCTGGGCGCGCAGAGCGCGGGCCCGGCCATCGTGACCATCGTGGTGGACATGGTCGTCACCAGCTCGCTGTGCATTGCGCTGTCGCGCCTGGATGGCGCGGGCACCCACGGTGTGGGCGTGGCGCTGCGCAGTGCCTTCCGGGGCATGGCCACCAACCCCATGCCCTGGTCGATCGCGCTGGGTGCGCTGGCCTCGGCCCTGCACTTCCAGCTGCCTGGTCCGGTGGACAAGACCATTGCCATGCTGGCCGACGCGGCCTCGCCCGTGGCGCTGTTCACCATCGGCGCGGTGCTGGCGCGCTCGCAGATGAACCAGCACGAACAGGTGCCCGCGCGCGATTACGTGCCGGTGGCCCTGGCCAAACTGCTGGTGCACCCGCTGCTGGTATGGGGCGTGGGCATGGCCGCCATGGCGCTGGGCGTGCCGCTCACGCCGTTTGCGCTGACGGTGCTGGTGCTGCTGGCGGCCTTGCCCAGCGCCAGCAACGTCTCGCTGCTGGCCGAGAAGTTCGGTGCCAACAACGGGCGTGTGGCGCGGATCATTCTGGTGTCCACCGCGCTGGCGTTTCTGAGCTTTTCGGCGGCGGTGGCGTTGCTGACCTGATTGCTATATTTTTGATAGCTTGTAGCGCTTTCCCATAAAGCGCTGGCGGCCAAAAACACTTGAAATTTTGTGCCGCCCTCTACCTGGGGCGCATTCCCTGGCCGCGCCGCAGCCAGGCACCGGTCGCCAGCAGCCCCAGGCAAAGCACCACCAGCGCCCAGGGCGAGTTGACGGGGATGTTGCTGGATGCCACCTCCTCCAGAACCAGGTCGTCGTGGTAGCCCGCTGCGTCGAAGGTGAAGAAGCTGCCGGTTTTGAGCGCAATGGTCACCTGGCTGGAGGCTGCGGTGAAGGTGGCGCCAAAAGGCTCCCATTCGAACTGGAAGACCCCGTTGAGCGCCAGGTTCGACACATCGCGCCGGGCGATCAGCGTGTCCAGCGGGCCGGGCGCGGCATCGATGGTGGCGGCCCCCACGGCGCCGTCGTAGGCCACGACTTCCCACCAGGTGGCGTTGCCGCCCGCATTGCCCGTCACACCCCCCGACCAGGCGCCGCGCAGCCGGTACACCCGCCCGGGGGTGACCGCCACGGTCTGGAACAGGCCCCCGTGCGCGTTGCCCGCACCACTGCCTTTTTTCTGCGCGTGGGACGTTCCGGCGCCACCGAACGGGCACTGGGTGGGCACCCAGATGTCGCAGTCGTTGCTGTGTATCCAGGTGCCGTTCCAGAAGCCCGGCGGCGCCGTCCAGGTGCTCCAGCCGGTGAGGCCGGATTCGAAGTTGCCGTTGGTGAGCAGGTTCTGGGCACGCACGGCGGTTCCGCCCGCCAGGAAGACCAGCAAGATCAGGGCACGAACAATGGCTGTCATTGGTAAGGCTTTCTGAAAATGGAAGAAGCACGGGCGGGGCGTACACCGGGTGCCGGTCCACCGGACCCGCGCAGCACAAGCATGCCCCGAGGCGATGCCGTGTGAGGCCGCAGTATCTGGGGCGAGCCCACGGCATGCAAGCTTTATCGGGCACGGGGGCGCCGCAAGGTGGGGGATTGCGTGGGGCTGCCCTTGCCAGGCCCGCGTGCCTCGCGCCTGCGGGTTGCAGATCACACCGTGTTTTCTGCACTTCGTCGCAAACGCCTCGCAGGGCCTGGGCGGGCTGGGCACAGTGCGGGTCGATCCGGGCGTGGTCCCGGCTTGTACCCCCACAGAAAGCCCTTTCATGAAAAAACGGATTCTTTTCCTGGCCGCGTTGACCGCCCTGGCTGCCCACGCCGCCGACCTGCGCATTGAAGTCACCGTGCCTGCGCAACAACAAGGCACCGTGCTGGCAGCCCTTTTTGACCAAAGCGAGGGCTTTCCGCGCGGCAAGCCGCTGCAGACCGCCGCCGCCCCACTGGGCGATGGCAAGGCCGTGGTGCAGTTTGCAGGGGTGCCCGCAGGCGACTACGCCGTCTCGGCGTTTCTGGACGAGAACGGCAACATGAAGCTGGACACCAACCTGTTCGGCCTGCCGACCGAGTTGTATGGCTTCAGCCGCAATGCACGCAGCCCGGTGGGCCCGCCCACGTTTGCCGACGCAGCCTTCCGCGTGGGCGCGGATGCGGAGCCCCAGGCCATCGAACTCAAGTAAGCCGACAAGGAGCCCGCGATGACCCACCCCCATCCACCGCGCCGCGCCGTTCTGGCGGCCCTGGGCGCCAGCCTGCTGCCCGCCCTGGGCCACGGCGCCGATGCGCCCCACGCCTGGCGGAGCAGCTACACCCCCTACAACGGGCCCTTGAAGGCGCCGCTGGCCAGCGGCCCGCTGCCCGTGCGGGGGCGCTGGCCAGCTGCATTGCAGGGCACGCTGTACCGCATCGGCCCCGCACGGCGCGAACTCGGCGGCGTGGCCATGAACCACTGGTTCGATGGCGACGGCATGCTGCAGGCGTTTCGTTTTGAGGGCGGTCAGGCTTCAACGCAAACACCGCCCCGCATATCCCACCGGGGCGCCCTGCTGGCCACCCCCAAGCTCACGGCGGAAGAGGCCGCGGGCCGGCTGCTGTACTCGGGCTTTGCCACCACGCTGCCCGGTTCGCCGCCGCTCAGCGGGCCCGACGCCGTCAACCCCGCCAACATCAACCTGCTGGCCCTGCCCGCGCGCAAGGAGCTTTTTGCGCTGTGGGAAGCCGGCTCCGCGCTGGCGGTGGACCCGGTCACGCTGCAGGCCCAGGGGTTCAAGGCCTGGTCGCCGCAGACCCAGGGCGCGCCATTTTCGGCGCACCCGCGCGTGGCGCCGGATGGCTCGGTATGGAATTTCGGCTACATGCCGGGCTCCGGGAAGCTGCTGGTGTACGACATTGCACCGACAGGCCAGCTGCGCCGCCAGCATGTCCTGACCACGGAGCAGGCCGACATGGTGCATGACTTCGCCATCACAGAACGGCACCTCGTGTTCCTGCTGATGCCGCTGCAATTCAACGGTCACCCCGGCGCGGGGAGCCCGCTGTCCCACTACCAATGGAACGACAAGGCGCCGCTGGTGGTGCTGCTGGTGGACAAGGTGGACTTCAAGGTCCAGCGCTTCGAGTTGCCCGCCACAGGCCTGTTCCACCTGGCCAACGCCTGGGAAGAGGGCGGTACGGTGCAGGTACGGTTTGTGGCGCAGCCCGACATCCTGAACGCGCTGCACCACCTGAATGTGGATGGCGCGCGCAGCACCCCGGCTGCGGCCGCCACCCGGTGGGCACACATCACGCTCACCCCGTCCACGGGCCAGGCACGGCTGGAAACCCCGGGGCTTGCCCACGTGGAGTTCCCGCGCATCCACCCGGCACGCAACGGCCTGCCCACGCGCTTCACCACCCTGATGGCGCGCAGCCCGGGCATGGATGCCCAAGTGCAGGGCTTTGACACGGTGCTCACGCTGCAGGGCGACAAGACACCGCAGCGCCATCGGTACGGCGCGGGCTGGATCGCAGAGGAGCATGTCTACATCCCCGCCAGCCCTACCGCCGCCGAGGGCCGGGGCTGGGTGCTGGGCACCGCCTACCACTGGCCCAGCGAGCGCACCACGCTGTCGGTGTTCGACGCGCAGGCGGTGAATGCAGGGCCACTGGCCAGCGTCACGCTGCCCTATGGCCTTCCGCTGGGCCTGCACGGCCAGTTTGTTCGGACCTGAGGCCGCCCCGGTCCTTGGCGGCGGGGCGCCAAGGACCAGGCGGGCGCGCAGTGCGTGTCAGCACACTGCGCGGGCGGATGCTTCCAGTGCGCCCAGGGCATGCGCCAGCACAAACGCGCCGCCCAACAAAATGGCGCCCTCCAGATGGATCTGCAGCCCGAAGCCCGGCCTGTGAATGCGCGTGACCATGGTGTGGATCATCTTGCACATCCATGCCAGGGGGGTTGCTAGCATGCCCAGGTGCGCCCACATCTTCCAGCCGTACAACGCGGAGCCTATGTGGGTCGCCATGTTGCATTTGATGACGGCGCCGGTGCGTGGCTAGTCGCTGTAGTCGAACAGGAGGGACAAAAAAACGACGCCGGCAATGGGCACCATCACAAAGAGCCAGAAAACCACCCATTTGCCGTCGTGGGGGTTCCAGCTCGGTCCTGCCTCGGAACCTGCCGTGTTGTGGTCACCGGGATGTTCATGCGCCTGCTTCGTGTGCGAGCCTTCCGACCGCACCACCTCGTCGGCCACGTCGGCGGCCGTGTCCAGCCAGTGGCGCCACTCGCGCACGCGGGGTTGTCGGCCCAGCGCCGCGACATAAACGCATTGATCGTCCACACACGCCTGTTGCACGGACGTGATGCGGTGGGGCGGCAAATACCAGTCCTTGGATTTGCGCGGCAGCCGCATCACGAAGACGGTGGTGGTATCGGTCCCGCTTTCGGCGGTCAGGCCCGTGGCCCGGTGTTCAAGCTCGATGACCATCCAGTCGTAGCCCCGGTGCTGGCCTTTCACGATCCACTGCGGCCGCAGCCCTGACAGGTTCAATCTTTCCCACAGCGGAGCGGAAAAACTGTCGAGCAATCCGGGGGGTGGAGCTTCCTTGACGGCCATTTACAAGCCCTCCAGGTCGGCGTCGTCCTGCGCTGCGCGCCCGGCCTGGAACCCCACGGCGATGGCGACGATGGCACAGCCGAGCAGGTTCCACGGGCTGGGGATGCCATACACGGCGAAGCCCACCCCGACCACGCCCAACAGGATGGCCATGCGCAACAGGGCCTGGCCTTCGCCCAGCTTGATGCCAAAACCCAGGACCACGTTGAACAGTACCAACATCAAAGGCCAGCCGATGAGGCAGCCGAACATCAGCAGGAAGGCCGCCATGCCTTTGGCCTGGGAGAACCACGATCCCCAGATCCAGTTGGTCGCCAGTGTTGCCACGGTGATGGTGATGGTGGCCCACAGGGGCTGCAGTTTGTGCAGGTCGTTCAGTTCTTTGTACATGGAAATCTGGCGCGGGAGGGGACGGTCGCGTCCCGGACATCAAGGGGCCGTGTGTGCTGCAAGGGGACAACGGGAGGTAGCTTTACGGAGTTGTCCGGGAGCGTGGGCTCTTTTTGTGGACAAGGCTGCCCGCCACTACCTGCGGTAGCGTGGCGCGGTACGCGGAGACGCCGAACGCGTGAAGCACGGGCCAGGTGCGATATGGAGCATGCGATCTTGCGCGCCTGCGGCACTCAGGGCGGGGGCTTTCGGCCCACCAGATAGCTCACCCCGGCGGGCCCATAGAACTCTGAATGCGGTTCCTGGGCCTGCAGGTGAAAGACCTCGCCCATGCCATACACACGCTCCGCCCGTGCCGTCACGATGCGGATCTCGCCGGACAGGATCAGCGCCTTGGCCTCGAACGGATGGGTGTGGTCGTCCAGCATGCCGCCCGCATCGCGTGTGACGGTGACGGGGTGCTCGAAGCCTTCACGGGCCAGGGTCTGGGCAAATTCCTCGGAGGTCATGGGCGTGCTCCTGTGTGGGGGGCGAACAGTGCCAGGGAGAACCTTCCCCCAGGCCTGTCGCCGGCGAAACGCTCGCGGCGGCCTGGCCGCGCACACAATGCTATCGCCTGTGCCACTGCAGCATGGGCGTATCCATCCATTCATGAGGAGACATCCATGCGTTTTGCGAAGCCTTGTTTTCGGAGCTGGCTGGCAGCGGCCGTTGTTCTGTCCGCCGCCGCCACCGCGCACGCCGGCCAGGTGTTTGCCGACCAGGCGCCTTCGACGGCTTTGGGCCGCGACGTGAAGTTCACGGTGTATGTGCCCGACGGTTACCAGCCCGGCGGCACGGTGAACTATCCCGTGGTCTACCTGCTGCATGGCGCGGGTGGCGATGAGAACGAGTGGCGCACCAAGGGAGGTGCGGTCGAGACCCTGGACGGGCTCATCAAGCGAGGGCTGATCCGCCCATCGGTGGTGGTCATGCCCACGGCGGGCCCGGCGTCGTGGTGGGCCGATGGTGCGGCAGAGAAGGCGGGCACGGCCATCATGAAAGACCTGCTGCCCTACGTCGAGTCGCGCTACCGCGTGCACAAGGAGCGCAGCGGCCGGGCCATCGGTGGCCTGTCCATGGGGGGCTATGGCGCGTTGAACCTGTCGCTGCGCAACCCCACGCAGTTCTGCGCTGCGGCGGTGATCAGCCCTGCCATCTATGACCCGCTGCCGCCGGACACCTCGGCGGCACGGCGCACTCCGCAGTTCGTGCGCGACGGGCAGTTTGACCCCGACACCTGGAAGTCGCTGAACTACGCGGCCGCGCTCGATGCCTACAAGGCGGGCACGCCGCGTGTCCCGATGTGGATCGTGTCGGGCGACCACGACTACCTGGGCATCGCCCCCATGTCGGCCACCCTGTACTGGCGGCTGTACCAGATCCAGCCCAAGCAGGTGGAGCTGCGCGTCATCGACGGCGACCACGAATGGCTGGTGTTCCGCGACGCGTTGCCCGACGCCTTGCAGTACGTGGACCGGCAGTGCCGCCAGGGGTGACCACCTGGCTGTCGCGCACCCTGGCCCGGAATCTGCCGGAGGTCAGGATGCGCTGGGGTGCGAATGATTTTGCTATTAATTAAATAGCTGTTTGCGCATATCCATCAAGCGCCAGGACCGTAAAACGCTTGGATTTTCAGCCTAGATCGCCAGAGGGTCCACGTCCACCAGCCACCGGATCAAGCCCTTGTGCTCGGGCTGGCTGCGCGTGGTTTGCAGCATGGGCTGCCATGCGGCCAGAAAGCGCTGCAGTGCGGTGCGGCTGCTGCTTTCCATGAGCATCTGGGCGCGTTCGACATTGGCCACGCGCTGGATGGTCAGGGGCACGGGCGGGAACAGCGTCACCACGTCCAGCCCCGGCAGCCCGGCGGCTTGTGCGGCGGCCGTGGCGGCGGTCAGAAACCCTTGTGCCACGTCCTGCGTGCGGGCGTCGGCGCGCACCAGGGCCTGGTAGGAGAAGGGTGGCATGGCGGCCTCTTCGCGCTCCTTGAGCTGCTGGGCGGCAAAGGCCTCGTAGTCGTGCGTGCGCAGCGCCTCGAACACGGCGTGTTTGGGGTGAAAACTCTGCACCCACATCTCGCACGGTGTGCCCTGCGCGGCCATGTAGGCGGCGTCGCGCCCGGCGCGGCCGGCGGCCTGCATGAGCAGCGCAAACAGCCGCTCCGACGCGCGAAAGTCGCTGCTGAACAGGGCGCCGTCGGGCTGCACGGCCGCCACCAGCGTGATGCGGCGAAAGTCGTGGCCCTTGGCGATCATCTGCGTGCCCACCAGCACATCCACCTCGCCCGCGTGCACCTGCGCCAGCTGGGCCTCCAGCGCGCCCTTGGCCTTGGTGGTGTCGGCGTCGATGCGGGCGATGCGCGCGGGCGTGCGGTCGGGCCGCAGCACTTCGGACAGCAGGGCCGAGAGTTGTTCCTCCAACTGCTCGGTGCCCCGGCCCATGGGGTGGATGTCGGGGCTGCCGCAGGTGGGGCAGTGGCGCGGTACCCGCAGCGTGTAGCCGCAGTGGTGGCAGCGCAGCGTGCGGTCGGTCTTGTGGAAGACCTGGTGCGCGCTGCAGTGGGGGCAGTCGCTTTTCCAGCCGCAGTCCACGCAGTGCAGCACGGGGGCATAGCCCCGGCGGTTGAGCAAAATCATGCTTTGCTCGCCGCGCGCCACACGTTCGGTGATGGCCTGCAGCAGCGGCGCGCTGAACACTGCGCGCCGGGGCTGCTGGTTCATGTCCACCCGCCGCACCCGGGCCAGGGCGCCCGCGCCAATCCGGCTGGGCATGTGCAGGCGCACGTAGCGCCCGCCCTCGGGGTCTTCGGGTGTAGGCGGCCGGCTGGCGTGCCAGCTCTCGAGCGACGGTGTGGCAGAGCCTAGCAGCACCTTGGCGCCTTGCTCGCGCCCGCGCCAGATGGCCAGGTCGCGCGCTGAGTAGCGGGCGCCCTCCTGCTGCTTGTAGCTGGGGTCGTGCTCCTCATCGACCACGATCAGCTGGAGCCCCGGCAGGCTGGCAAACACCGCCATGCGCGTGCCCAGCACGATACGCGCGTTGCCGCTGTGGGCGGCCAGCCAGCTTTTGAGGCGCTGCGGGTTGGTCATGCCGCTGTGCAGCGACACCACGGCGCCCGCGCCAAAACGCGGGGCGAAGCGGCCCACGAAGCGTTCCTCGAGCTGGGGCGTGAGGTTGATCTCGGGCACCATCACCAGCGCCTGGGCCGTGGGATCGGCCTCCAGCATCTCCTGCACGCAGCGCAGGTAGACCTCGGTCTTGCCGCTGCCGGTGCTGCCAAACAGCAGAAAGGGACCTTTTTCTGCAGAAATTCGGGACCTGGCGCTTTCCTGTTCTGCGGTGAGTGCTATGTTTTGAATAGCATCTGCGGTCTCCCCAGCCGCCTTGCCGGGGCGGCACAGGCGGCGCGCCAGTTGCTCGGGCCGCAGGTCGCGCAGCTGCGGAGGCAGGGCGGCCATGGCGATTTCGCCCAGGGCGCGCTGGTAGTAGCGCGCCGCAAACGCCACCAGGCGGCGCCAGGGCAGATCCAGCGGGGCCACGCCGTCGAGCACGCCGGCAACCGCGCGCAGCGTGGCGCCATCGGGCAGTTCGCCCGTGGCTTCGTCGGCATCCCACACCACACCCAGCACCTCGCGCGTGCCCAGAGGTACGCGCACCAGCGTACCGGGCGCGAGCGGGCGCTCACTGGCGTAGCTCAGCAGGTCGCCCACGCCGCTGTGCGACGGGGTGTGCAGGGCAACCTGAACGAGGGTGGAGGGGGCGGGCACGGCGAAGGGCGGGTTACAGCGGCTTGTGGAGGTCGCGCGGAGGTTTGGAGGCTAAGTGCTTGATTTGACAAGATCGGGGGAGTAATCCCGACTTTCTGTGGATAACTTTGTTGACATCCTGCCCGGACACCCTGCCAACCCGCATGAATGCTGGCTGCGAACAGATTGCCCGGAAATGCGGCACGCCCAAAAAATCCTTATGAATCAATCATCTGAAGAAATTTTGCTGCAAATTCTGTGCTATGGCTCCGGTCTGGCTTTATGTTGCGCCGCATCACGTTTTGTGTGCATAAGTCGGACATCGGTGGCCCGTCAAGGGGGTGGGAGGCCCCAAATTTGTGCTAGCGGCTTGCCTGCGTGTTGAGGGTTTGATGCGAAACAGGCTGCAAGTGCTTGATTTGACTGGGAATTTGTAAGAAATCCAGAATTTCTGTGGATAACTTTGTTGATATCCCTTGGGTTTGCAGCGCAAGCCCTTGAAAAACCGTGCTTTCGGTGGATTGCCTGTCAAAAAAGCACGGGATTAAATTCCTTATGAATCAATGGCTTATGAGATTGGAATTGTTTTTTTACAAACCAGGGCGCCGCTGGGCGACAGCCCCGCGCACGCTCCATTTTTGTGCATAAGTACGCCGTGCTAACGCCGGGCGCTCAACCCTGGCGCTGCGCGCGCGAGTAGCCGTGCACCGCTTCCACCAGCGCCGCCACATGCTCGGGCGGAGTGAACTGGCTGATGCCGTGGCCCAGGTTGAAGATGTGCGTGGGGCCGGTGGTACTGCGGTCGGTATGTGGCCGGCCAAAGCTGTCCAGCACGTGGCGCACCTGGGTGGCGATCTGCGCGGGCGGAGCGAACAGCACGTTCGGGTCGATGTTGCCCTGCAGCGCCTTGCCGGGGCCGCCGGCCTGGCCGCCCACGATGGCGCGGGCCTTGCCCAGGTTGGCGGTCCAGTCCAGGCCGAGCACCTCGCAGTCGATGTCCTTCATGTCTTCCAGCCAGATGCCGCCGCCCTTGGTGAAGACGATGCGCGGCACGTCGGTGCCGTCCACGCCGGTGCGCTTCAATTGCGCGAGCACCCGCTTGGTGTAGGCCAGGCTGAACTCCTGGAAAGCGCCGTCGGCCAGCACGCCGCCCCAGCTGTCGAAAATCATCACGGCCTGGGCGCCCGCGTCGATCTGGGCATTGAGGTAGGCGGCCACGCTGTCGGCGTTGATGGCCAGGATGCGGTGCATCAGGTCGGGGCGCGCATACATCAGGCTCTTGACCAGGCGGTAGTCGTCCGATCCCTTGCCTTCGACCATGTAGCAGGCCAGCGTCCAGGGGCTGCCCGAGAAGCCGATCAGTGGCACCCGGCCATTCAGGGCCTTGCGGATGCTGGTGACGGCGTCAAACACATAGCGCAGCTTGTCCATGTCGGGCACGGCCAGCTGTTCAACAGCGGCTTCGTCCCGCACCTGCTTGGCAAAACGCGGGCCCTCGCCCTCGGCAAACGTCAGGCCCAGGCCCATGGCGTCGGGCACGGTGAGGATGTCGCTGAACAGGATGGCCGCGTCGAGCGGGAAACGCTCCAGCGGCTGCAAGGTCACTTCGGTGGCGTAGTCCACATTGGTGGCCAGGCCCATGAAGCTGCCGGCCTGGGCGCGCGTGGCCTTGTATTCCGGCAAGTAGCGGCCCGCCTGGCGCATCAGCCACAAGGGGGTGTAGTCGGTGGCCTGGCGGCGGCAGGCGCGCAGGAAGGTGTCGTTGGAGAGGGGGGCAAAGCTCATGGCCTGAATTGTCGCAGGGTGCGCAGTGCGCCCCGCAGGCCCGGCCTGCCCCGGGTGCTTGCCATCACGTCACGGCGCGAGTTTCTGCTGCACCAGCCCGTAGACGCTGTAGCCCACCAGGTCGGGCATCGCATGGCCGGGGAAGGCCTTGGCCATTTCCGCCTGGATGGCCTGATGGTGCGCGCCCTGGCGCGCGGGATCGCTCAGCTCGCTGGCGCGGCTGCCCAGGCGCTGGAGGTAGCCCGTCACCACCGCGTCGGCCTTGTCGAGATAGGCCGTCTGCTCGGCCACCGCCTGTGCCACGGGCACGAACACGCCCCGCCCGCCGTAGACCTTGCCGGTGCCCAGGCGGGGCAGCTCGGCCAGGCCGGCCTTCCAGCCCGCCAGTGTGGGCAGGGGCTTACCGTTCACGATGCCGCCTTCGAGCCAGGCGTGGGTGCGCGTGTGCACCAGGTCGCCCACGGCAAGGTCGCCGGTCTGGTCAAAGCGCACCACGGTCTGGTTGCTGGAGATGCCTGGCTGGGGCAGCTCGAACAGCGTGATGGTTTCGCCCGACTTGAGCGTGATGCGGTGCTGGCCGGAATACGTGGTCTTGATGGCCTCTGCGCGCGGGTACGTTGCGTCCGTGAACGCCTTGGCGATCTTCACCCAGAAGTGGCGTTTGTACGCGTCCGTGTCCGGCACGGCGGCGGCGGTCTTGGCGGAGGCAATGCTCTCGATGCCCTGTGCGTGGAACACCGAGAGGCCGTTGAATTTGTCGGGGTTGGGGTGCGTCACGACCACACGGGTCACCGGGGACTTGGTCTCGCCGCGGATGGACGCGAGCAGGGCCTCGGCATGGGCGGGGGTGAACTGGGCATCGACCACCGTCACCTCCTGGCCGTCGTCGTACCAGACGGAGTGGGTGTTGAAACCGGCGGCATCGGAGGTGAACACTTGCACGGTGCCCGCCCAGGACGTGATGCTGGCGAACGTGAGGGCGATGGCAGTCAGCGTGCGCAGAGCGCGAGGGCGGCGCAGGGAGCGGAAGGGGCTGAAAAAACGGGTGGAATAGGGGGCAGTCATGGTGTGGGCTCTGTGAAGTGGAGATGAGCCCTTAAGGTAAATTCTCGAGGCTTGGCCGTCTCGGCGTACCACGACAAAAAATATGCCCAAACAGACAAACGCAACGAACGCTGCCCAGGCGCCTGCGGTGGGCCGCCGCAGGCCTCGCACTGCGGCGCTGGCCCCACCGGTGCTCGACAACCCGGTCGATGCGGACGCCGCCGAACGCGGGGTCTGTGTGGTTTCTGACCGCTACCCGCCCTTTGACGGCCACTGGCACGCCCACCAGAGTGCCCAGTTTGTCTATGCCTGCGAAGGCATGCTGACCACCCACACGCAGCGCGGCACCTGGATCGTGCCGCCCCACCGTGCGGTGTGGCTGCCGCCCGGCATGGTCCACAAGGTGGCCGCGGATCGCCCGGTGTGGCTGCGCACGCTGTACGTGAAACCCGGCGCGGCCGACACCCCGTCGGAGCCAGGCGTCGTTACGGTCGATCCGTTGCTCGACGCCCTGCTGGCCGAGGCCGCGAGTTTTGGCACCGACTACCCGCTGGGCGGGCGAGAGGAGCGCCTGATCGCCGTCATCCTGGACCGCCTGCCGAACCTGGAAACCGTGCCGTCGTACCTGCCCACCCCGGCAGACCCGCGGCTGGTGCGCCTCACCACCGCGCTGCAGGCGCAGCCCGCCGATGCCCGCACGCTCGGTGAACTGGCCGCCGCCTGCGGCATGACTGCCCGCACCGCCGCGCGCCTGTTTGCCAAGGAGACGGGGCTGACTTTTGCCCAGTGGCGCCAGCAGTTGCGCTTGCTCAAGGGCATGCAATGGCTCAGCCAGGGCCGCAGCGTGACCGAGGTGGCGCTCGAAGTCGGTTATCTGGACGTGTCGGGCTTCATCACCGTGTTCAAGCAGGCGTTTGGGGAAACGCCGGCGCGGTACTTTCGGCGCGGAGGTTGAGCAGGGCTTGCTCCGCAGGGTGGCTGGTCGGGTACGAACGAACTACCGCTCTGCGATGTAGTGCGACATGCGCACCACCTCGCCGGGCGCGAGGAACGCCCGCACCTCGGTCTCCAGCGCCTGGTCGGCCATGGTGGCGCGGGCGCGCTGGTGCAAATAGTCGGCCCAGGACTCGACGATGAAGCGCTCCACATAGCGTGAAGGCTCGCCCAGGTCCTTGTACACCCGCCAGAAGGTCGCGCCATCGCGCCGGCGCGGGGCCTTCATGCGGCTGATGGTGTCAAGAAACTCGGTGTCGGTGCCGGGCGCAATGCGGTAGCCCACCTCCACGGCCACGGGCCCGGCCTCGGGCAGGGGCTCGGCCTCGATGAAGAGTTCATCCCAGGGCGTGGCCTGCGTCACCTCGTGCAGAGCCCCCATGCGCAGCGGCATCGGCCGCGCCAGCAGCAAGCCTGCGCCCATGAGCGCAGCGGCCACATACAGCGTGGGTGCCAGGCCCACGATGTCGGACGCCGCACCCCAAAAGGCCGATCCCATCGCAAATGCGCCCAACGCTGCCACCATGTGCATCGCCACCGCGCGGGAGCGCACCCACTGCGGTGCGCTGGCTTGCGTGGCGGTGTTGAAGGTGGACATCGCCGACATCCAGGCCGCGCCCGCAAACAGCATGCCGATGTAGACCACCCATGCGATCTTGGTCAGTGCCGCCACCAGCATGGCCGCTGCAAACACCACGCCGCCCACGCCCACGATGGCTTCCATGCCAAAGCGTGCGCGCAGCCGCCCCAGCACCAGGCCCACAGCCACGGCGCCGGTGCCCAGGCACCCCATCAGCAGGCCAAAGCCCGGCGCGCCGGTGCCCAGGCGCTGGGCAATGACGGGCAGCAGAGCCCACAGGGCCGAGCCCGCAGCGCTGAATGCCATCACCCGCACCAGTTGCGCCAGGATGATGCGCGAGTGCCATGCAAACCGCAGGCCGCTCAACGTGCCGCCCCACAGGCGCTCGGCGGGCAGCTTGGACGGCGGGTGGGCCTTGGGGGGCCAGCGGCGGATGGACTCCCACATCACCAAGGTGGTGGTTACCGTGACGGCGAACACCCAGCCCGCGCCCAATTGGGCAAACACCAGCCCGGCCAGCGTAGGTCCGATGGCGCGCGCTGCGTTGTACGCAATGCTGACCGCAGTGATGGCCTGCGGCCACTCGTCGCGCGGCACCGGGTCGATGACCGAAGAGTTCCACGCCGGCGTGAGCACCGCCGTGCAGCAGCCGCAGATGAACACCAGGAACAGCACTGATGCCGGGCCGCCCCAGCCCCCCAGGACCAGCAGTGTCAACAGTGCGCAGGCCCCCACCTGTGCCAGCAGCGCCCCCGAGATCAGGCGCCGCCGGTCCGTCGTGTCGGCCAACACACCCGCCGGCAGTGCCAGCAGGAACATCGGCATGAACACCGCCGTCTGCACCAGCGCCGCCAGGAACGACGAGCCCGTGAGCTCCACCATCAGCCAGGCCGCTGCCATGGTCTGCATGCCGCTGCCGATGAAGAACACGCCACCGCAGACCCACAGGCCCCGGAATGCTGGTTGGCGCAAGGGGCTCCACAAAGAGGTTGGGGGCGATGACATGGTGTGAGGGCAAAGGAAAAGGCGGACCGGAAAGCATGCGCTGGAGCGGCCACGCCCAACGCCGCGACCTTTGACGCGGCCCTGTGCGGTCAATCCCCAGAATGGGGGATAGCGCCACAGGAGGAGTTTGTTAGTATTTGTGGGCGTCGTAACTATTTGTAGAAATCGACGGCAATCCTAGGTCAATCCATCTGCGGAGGAGAGGAAATGTTGAAAAAAAGCATTATTTCTATGGGGTTTATTTGTGCGGCTGGATTCGCGCATGCCGATCTCAAAAATATCAGCGCGGCCGGGGTCCATTCTGCGACCAATCTGGAGGCCGTCGCTTGCACTATAGCTGGATACGACGGGGCGTCGTACCGTGGTACCAAAGTGCTGTATATCTTTGCTGAATCGATGGGTAGTGGGCGTGATCCCATGCTCAAAGTCAGTTCGCTGAAATATAACTATGTGATGCAGAACGACGATTGGGAGGAAGAGTACTACGTCAATGGTTCGGCACGAACACCTGTGCCGGCGTCTCTGTACTCCAGCTTTCTGCGGACTCCTAAGCGGGCTACCGACGCGGCGGTCATTTACTTTGCAGACCCTGGGGAGGCCGTTTGTGCATTCACCAAGGAATATGCAAATGATGGCAACCTTTATCAGGTTCAGATTTCGATTACCGATGTCACCGCTGCCATTGTGGGGGCAGGAATTCGATCTTCAGCCAACGATGCTGCCGTGGATCCGAATGGAATGCTGCGAGCTGATTTGAATCAGCTCATGGACATCCAGGCAAATACTGAAAAATAGAAAGTCGTGATTCCAAGGGGGATTCGGAAGTGCCACTGGTAATGCTGCCTTTGCCATTCCTGGTCTATTCAGGGGGTTTCCGGCCTCCTCGCAACCGGTAGGTGCGCGGCACATCGGTGCGGCTGGCTACCAGCGCTTCCGCCCGCTTTTGCATATCTGCCAGTGCGTGGTCCAGCGCTTGCACAGCCCCCTCGTCCAGTCCCGCCAGCAGATCCTGGTTGAGCGCCTTCACTTGTGGGAACAGGGCATCGTGCAGCGCTTGCCCTGCCTGGGTGAGTGAGAGCACGGCCTGGCGCCGGTCGCCCGGCATCGCATCGCGGGTGAGCAGCTTCTTGGCCAAGAGTGACGTGATGGCGCGTGACGTGCGCGCCCGGTCCAGTCCCAGGCGCTGCGCCAACTCGGCCGGGGGCATGCCGGGGTGCTGCGCCAGCATCATGAGCAACCCCCACTCGCGCCGCGTGATGCCATAACCCCCTTCGCACAGCCGCACTACCAGGCTGCCTGCCACTGCCAGCAGGCGGTTCAGGCGGTACATCAGCAGGTCATTGGCGGCCGCGGGGTGGGTCAGTCGGTGGCCCATTTCGGCGGGGTCGCAGGGTGCCGGGGCAGGCGCAGGCATCAGGGTATTTCCGGGCAAGAATTGATTAGATCAATTGATTGTGTGGGCAATACAGTGCGCCCATCAACCTGCGCAGCCGCGCAGAGCCCTGCCATCGCCCCAGGAGACCCTGACCATGTGGAAACCTCTTTCCTCCTTGCTGGCCACCGTGCTGGCCTTGTCCGCATCGCTTGCACAGGCGCAGGAAGCTCCCCTGCGCATCGTGGTCGGCTACGCCCCCGGCGGCGCGACCGACCGCGTGGCCCGTATCGTGGCCGACAAGCTGGGCACCAAGCTCGGCACGCCCGTCATCGTGGAGAACAAGACCGGCGCCGGCGGCCGCCTCTCGGCCCAGGCCGTGAAGGCCGCGCCCGCCAACCAGCCCACGCTGCTGCTGGCCAACCCGGCCGTCATGCTGGTGGCACCCCTGGTGTTCCCCGACGCAGGCTACGACCCCGAGCGCGACTTCCGCCCCGTGAGCCATGTCAACAGCTACGAGTTCGGCGTGGCCGTGGCCAGCGCCGTGCCGGTCAAGGAGCTGCCGCACCTGATGGCCTGGCTGCGCGCCAACCCCGACAAGGCCAACTTCGGCGTGCCAGCCACGGGCAGCCTGCCGCACTTCTTCGGCCTGATGGTGGGCGACGCCGCCAAGGTGCGCGCCGAGGTGGTGGGCTACCGCGGCTCTGCGCCGCTGCTCAACGACCTGCTGGGCGGCCAGGTGCCCGTGGCGTTCGACACCTTCGACACCCTGCTGCCCCAGCACGAGGCCGGCAAGATCCGCATCCTGGCCGTGTCGAGCGCCAAGCGCAGCCCGCTGGACCCCAAGATCCCCACCTTCAAGGAAAGCGGCATGGACCTGGCCGCGACGGGCTGGAACACCTTCTACGCCCCCATGAGCATGCCCAAGGCCCAGGCCGAGCGTCTGGCCGGGTTGATCGTGGAAGTGATGAAAGACCCAGACACCCAGCGCAAGTTCGAGGCCGCCAAGATGGAGCCGGTGGTGGCGACCATGGCGCAGACCGAAGCGATGCTCAAGGCGTACCGCGCGCAGTGGGCGCCGGTGGTGCAGCGCTCGGGCTTCAAGCCTTGACAGGAAGCCCCCCTGAGCGGCTTCGCCGCTTCCCCCTCGAGGGGGACGGCGGCCTTGCTGCGGGACGGCCCTTGCTAGCCGCCCCTCGCCTCGGCCGTGCCTGTCGCGAAGACTGCGGGCCACGTTGAGTGAAACTGGATTTCGAGATGACCTTACAACCCCGCCCGAACATCATCTTCATCGTTGCCGACGACCTCGGCTATGCCGACCTGGGCTGCTACGGCGGGCGCGACGCCAGCTTCGGCGCCGTGTCGCCGGTGCTCGACGGCCTGGCCGCCCACGGCCTCCAGCTCACGCAGGGCTACTCCAATTCACCGGTCTGCTCGCCCACGCGTTTTGCGCTGATGACCGCGCGCTACCAGTACCGCCTGCGCGGCGCGGCCGAAGAGCCCATCAACAGCAAGAGCCGGGGCAGCACCACGCTGGGCCTGCCGCCCGAGCACCCCACGCTGCCGTCGCTGCTGCGCGCATCGGGCTACCGCACGGCGCTGATGGGCAAGTGGCACCTGGGCTACCCGCCCGCGTTTGGGCCGCTGCGCTCGGGCTACGAAGAGTTCTTCGGGCCCATGTCAGGTGGGGTGGACTACTTCACCCACTGCAGCTCCAACGGCACGCACGACCTGTACCTGGGCGAAGAAGAAAAGCAGCAGGACGGCTACCTCACCGACCTCATCACCGACCACGCGCTCGACTACGTTGCACGCATGGCGCCCGGCGCACAGGCCGGCACGCCGTTCTTCTTGAGCCTGCACTACACGGCGCCCCATTGGCCGTGGGAGACGCGGGACGACGAGGCGCTGGCGCAGGAGGTCAAGGGCAACCTGTTCCACCTGCACGGCGGCAGCATCGACACCTACCGCCGCATGATCCACCACATGGACGAGGGCATTGGCCGCATCATGGCCGCGCTGCAGCGCCATGGCATCGATCGCGACACGCTGGTCGTTTTCACCAGCGACAACGGCGGCGAGCGCTTCTCGGACAGCTGGCCCCTGGTCGGCGGCAAGATGGATTTGACCGAAGGCGGCATCCGCGTGCCCTGGATCGCCCACTGGCCCGCCGTGATCGCGCCGGGCAGCGTGAGCCCGCAGACCTGCATGACCATGGACTGGTCCGCCACGATGCTCGATGCAGCGGGCGCGATGCCGCACGCCGACTACCCGCTGGACGGCCGCTCGCTGATGCCGCTGCTGCGTGATTCGTCGGTGCTGCACGAGCCCGCGCTGTTCTGGCGTATGAACCACCGCGGCCAGCGCGCCATGCGCCAGGGCGACTGGAAGTACCTGCGGGTGGACGGCAACGACTACCTGTTCAACCTGGCGCAGGACGAGCGCGAGCGCGCCAACCGCGCGCCGCTGGAGCCCGCGCGGCTGCAGGCCATGCGCGCGGCGTGGGAAGCGTGGAACGCCTCAATGCCCCCGATTCCGGACGATGCGACGGTGAGCCTGGGCTATTCGGTCAAGGACATGCCGCAGCGCTGAGAACCCGTCGACGATCTCTTTGGGGCCGCCGCACGCATTCGGCTGGAAGGGTGGGCTTGCCCTGTTGCCTGCGGGCAGGGCTTGCCGCTAGATTGGCGCCATGCCTGCAGTTCCTGCATCCGCCACCGCGCCTCCACTGCGCCAGTGGACGACCGATGTGGTCGCGCCCGCAGCGCGCCTGGACTATTGGGTGGGGGCCATCTGCGAAGCGTTCCTCGAGATGGAGTGCAGCTCGCGCGAAGCACCCACGTTTGATGGGGTGCTGCACAGCCTGCCGGTTGAGACCCTGTCGGTCAACCAGGTTCGCGCTTCCACGCAGGACGTGTACCGCACGCCGTCCGGCATTGCGCGCAGTCGGCAACTGCCGTTTTACCTGATCGGCCAGGCAGAGTCCGCCTGGCATGTGCGGCAAGACGGCCAAGTGGCCTACCTGCGCCCCGGCGATGTGGTGCTGGTGGATTCGGCCCGGCCGTATGAATTGCATTTTCCGGACGGCGTGAACTGTGTCTCGTTGCAGTTGCCGCGCGTCTGGGTGGGGCAATGGCTGGCTCAGGCCGAGGCACACGGGCCCCGCGTGGCCTGGCGGGACCAGGGCTGGGGCCAGAGCCTGGGCGCACTGGCCGTGCAGCTGGCGCGCGACCCGGCTTCGGCGCAGGCCCTGTCGCCTTCGCTGTTGTCGAACCACCTCGGAGCCTTGCTGAGCGCAGCGCTGGAGCCGTCCCAGCCGCCCACTCCCTCCGCCGTGCGAAGCCTGCATGTCCGCCTGTGCGCACTGCTGCGCGCCCGCATCGACCAGCCAGGCGTTTCCGCCGAGGCTCTTGCAAAGGAGGCGGGTGTCTCGGTACGCACCCTGCACCGCGCGTTTGCGGCGCAGGGCCACACCTTTGCGGGCACGCTGCGGCAGATGCGCCTGGAGCGCGCGGGCGAGCTGCTGCGCCGGCCTCAGCTGGCCCATGTGGCGGTGGCCGAGATTGGGCGGCGCTGTGGTTTTGCCGACGCGTCGCACTTCGCGCGGGCGTTTCAACGCGCCATGGGGGCATCCCCCGCGCAATGGCGGCGCGGCGGCTGAGCCTGGTCGCGATGTGGCCCATTTGGCGCATCCGGCACACCGGGCTGGCACGCGCAGGCCATTTTGGACAGCGCTCTCTTCGTAAGGTGGCGGCAGGGCAGATCACCCTGTCCATCCCGCAACAAAACCGAAGGAGACACACATGGCGGATACCTATGTTCTGGTCCATGGCGCCTGGCACACCGGCGCCGAGATGGAGGCCACGGCCGGCCACCTGCGCGCACGCGGCCACACCGTGCACTGCCCCACCCTGGCCGGCAACCGGCCGGGCGATGACCGCGCAGCCACGGGCCTGGCGGATGCGGTGGACTCGCTTGCGGCTTTTATCGAGGGCCACGGCCTCACCGATGTGCGCCTGGTCGGCCACAGCTATGGCGGCATGGTCATCAGCCACATGCCCGCGCGGCTGCCCGGGCGCATCCGCCGGCTGGTGTACTGGAACGCGTTTGTGCCGATGCACGGCGAATGCCTGAACGACTTGGTGCCGCCGCACTACCGCGCGCTGTTCGACCAGGTGGCGGCGGCCAGCGGCAATGCCGTGATGCTGCCGTACGCCATCTGGCGCGAGGCCTTCATCAACGACGCCGACGAGGCCTTGGCGCGCAGCAGCTACGCGCAGTTGAATCCGCACCCGTACCGCACCTTCACCGAGCCGGCGCAGTTGCCCGTGCCGCTGGCGGCGCTGGAGATTGGCAAGAGCTACCTCAACGCCCAGCAGGATGCGGCGCTGCCCCACAGCCTGCCTTGGCACCCGCGCCTGTCGGAGCGGCTGGGCCTGTTCCGGCTGGTGGAGTGCGCGGGCAGCCACGAGATCTGCTTTTCGGACCCGGAGATGGCGGCGGCGAGCATCGAGCGGGCCGGGCGGGATTAGCTGGATACCCCCTGAGCGGCTGCGCCGCGTCCCCCTGGAGGGGGACGACGCCATCGCTGCGGGGCGGCCCTTGCTGGGCGCCTCTGGCGTGGGGCGTGCCTGTTTCGTGGAGGGGGCGATTGGCGCTGCCGCAGGGAGAATAGTTTTTAGTCTTTTTGGTCCCCGCCGCTTGATAGAAAAGCGTTAATAGCTATTAATTTAATAGCATTCCGCTCTTCCCCACCTCCAGCAGCCGCGTGAGCAGCGGGTGCATCACCTTGCGGGCGCTGTAGATCAGGTGGAACTGCTCCTGCACGTCCGGCGTGGTGCCCACCTGCACCAGCCCGTGGGTCTGTGCCAGGTGCTCGCCCAGCGACACCGGCGCGGGCATCACGCCCATGCCGGTGGCGGCAAAGGTGCTCAGCAGCGCGCTGTCTTCAAACTCGCCCGCGATGCGCGGGCGGATGCGTTCGCGCTCCAGCCAGTGGTCGATGCGCGCGCGCATGGCGGCGTGGTCGGTGGGCAGCAGCACGGGCACCACGGCCAGGCTGTGCGGGAAGTCCGTGGCGGCCGCATCGGCCCACAAGGGCGGGGCGTACCAGGCGATGGCGCTCGTGCCCAGCAGCTGGCTGGTGGTGCGCAGCGCGCGGTTGGGCGGTGCGGCGCGGTCGGCCAGCACCGCATCGAGCTTGTGCAGCGCCAGCTCGCCCAGCAGCGGCTGGAACTCGCCCTCGTGGCACAGCAGGCGCAGGTGGGGCTCGTCCAGCACGGGGGTCAGCAGCCGGTGCACGGCCAGCTTGGCGATGCCGTCGGAGATGCCCAGGTTCAGCCGCAGCGTCTGGCCGGTGGCGGCCTCGCGCACGCGCACGGGCAGTAGCTCGCCCAGCGCAAAGATGTGGTCCGCCTCGTGCAACGCGGCCACACCGGCGTCGGTGAGCACCAGGTTGCGGCCCTCGGTGCGCAGCAGGCTCACGCCCAGGGCCTTTTCCAGCTCGCGCACCTGGGCGCTGATGGTCTGCACGGCCATGTCCAGCCGTTCGGCGGCGCGTGCGATGCCGCCCTCCTTGGCCACGACCCAGAAGTAAAAAAGATGGCGGTAGTTGAAGCTCTGGCTCATGATTTCTCGCAATCGGCACAACGGTGCGGTGGCATTGGTTCGTAAAAACCGAACCAATGGTACTGATATGACAGGTTTTTAAGAATCGATTCCGCCCCTACAGTCCGTCCAGTCATCGGCAGGTCTTGCCCGGTGAAACATTTTTCCCCTCGGAGCTATCAATCATGGAAACCATAGGAACCTGGTGGATGTGGGCGGGTTTTGCCGTCTTTGTGGTCGTCGCGATCGGCGTCGACCTGTTGGTGATGGAGCGCCAGGGCGCGCACAAGGTCACGATGAAGGAAGCGCTGCGCTGGAGCCTCTTGTGGTTCTCGCTGGCGTTCGTGTTCGTCGCCATCCTCTGGTGGTACCTCGACAGCAGCCAGGGGCGCGAGGTGGCCAACACGGTGTCGATGCAGTTCATCACCGGCTACCTGGTCGAAAAGAGTTTGTCGATCGACAACATCTTTGTGTTTCTGATGCTGTTCAGCTACTTTGCCGTGCCGCCGCAGTACCAAAAGCGCGCGCTCATCATCGGCATCATTGGCGCGATCGTGTTGCGCACGCTGCTGATCCTGGCGGGCGCCTGGCTGCTGGCCACCTTCCACTGGCTGCTGTACGTGTTCGGCGCGTTCCTCGTGGTCACGGGTGCCAAGATGTGGTTCGCTGCCGGGCAGGAGCCCGACATCGCCACCAACCCGGTGCTCAAGTTCCTGAAAAAGCGCATCCGCATCACCGACCAGTTCGACGGCGAGAAGCTCTCCACGCTGGTCAACGGCGTGAAGCACTACACCCCGCTGTTCGTGGTGCTGGTGCTCATCGGGACCACCGACATCATCTTCGCGGTCGACAGCATTCCTGCCATCTTCGCGATCACCAACGACCCGTTCATCGTGCTCACGGCCAACATCTTCGCCATCCTGGGCCTGCGTGCGCTGTACTTCCTGCTGGCCGACCTGGCGGACCGCTTCCACCTGCTGGCCTATGGCCTAGCGCTGGTGCTGATCTTCATCGGTGGCAAGATGCTGCTCATCGACCTGGTCAAGATCCCGATCGGCTACGCCCTCCTGGTGACAGCCGGCCTGATCGCAGGCTCCATCTTCCTGTCGCTGCGCAACACGGCCCCGGGCGCCCACAAACCTCTGGCACTGCCGCCCAAGGACTGAACGGAGCATAGAAGACCATGGAACTCCTCGATGCAATCATGTTGTGCGTGTGGTGCGGCTTGGCGTTGGCCACGGTGACGGCGCACCGCGCTGGCAATGAGCGGCGGGATGTGCGCCTGCTGGCGGGCCTGACGGCCCTGTGGGGCGCCGGAACGGCCACGGCCCTCGCGTGGGGCTGATCAGGGTGGTGATGCAAATGCTGTGCACCCTGCGCCGTTGGCTGCGTGGCCTGGAACCCCGGGCCCGTGTGCACCTGGACCGCGGCTGGCTCGCCAGCTTGCGGCCTTGGCTGGAGCGGCGCGAGCTGTTCCGCTTCCAACGCCAACCCCTGGCGCGCGGTGTGGCTGCGGGCATGTTCTGCGGGCTCATCCCCGGCCCGCTGCAGATACCGGGCACGTTGATGGTGTGCGCCTGGCTGCGCGGCAACATCGTGGCGGGGGGCGTGGCTACTTTTTATACCAACCCCCTCACCACCGTGCCGCTGTATGCGCTGGCCTTTTACTTGGGCGCGCTGGTGATGCCGGGCGAGCAGACGCTGCCTGCCTGGAGCAGCGTGGCGCCGGGTGGCGATTTCTCGGTGCAGGCGATGGCTGCCTGGATCCAGGCCCTGGGAACACCGCTGCTTGTAGGCCTGCCCACGCTCGGTGCGTTGCTGGCGGCGCTGGGCTATGCCACGGTGCAGTTGCTGTGGTTGGCCCCCGCACTGCAGCGCAAGCGCCGACTGGCACGCTGCCGCAGAGCAGCCGCTTGACGCACAAAACGGGCGCTGCCCACACCAGTGCCACCGTGGAACTGGCTTTGCCAGGCCAGGGGTGGAGTTCCCCTTCAGGGGGAGGCGGCGCAGCCGCTTAGGGGGTCAATCCAGCTTTACGCCCACCTTGGTAATCACCCGGCCCCACTTCTCGCGCTCGGTGCGCGCAAAACTGCCCATTTGCGCTGCGGTGCCGGGCATGGGCTCCACACCCAATGCCTGGAGGCGCGCCTTGGTGCGTGTGTCGCCCAAAGCGGTCTGCAAGGCATTGCTGAAGGTGGCCACGGCATCGGCAGGTGTGCCTGTCGGGGCCACGATGCCCTGCCACGCAAAACCTTCAAAACCCTGCAGCCCTTGTTCTGAAATGGTGGGTACATCGGGCATGGTGCCCACACGCTGTGGGCTGGCCACACCGATGGCCTTGACCTTGCCACCGTTGAGAAACGGGTACACGGTGGCGCTGTCGATCCACATCGCCGGCACCTGGCCGCCGATCACATCCTGAATGGCCGGGGCCGCACCACGGTACGGCACATGCGTGAGCTTGAGGCCGCTCTGCTCGCGGAACAGCTCGCCCACCAGGTGGTGCGGGCTGCCCGGCCCGGCCGACGCCCAGTTCACACCATCGGCCTGGCCTTTGGCCCAGGCCATGAATTCCTTGAGGTTCTTGGCGGGCACGTTGTTGGACACCACGAGGAACATCGGGAAACGCACCAGCAGGCCCACCGGCTGGAAGTCCTTCTCGGCGTTGTAGCTCAGCTTGCTGAACAGGGACGGATTGGCCGCCAGCGTGGCGAAATCGGCCGAGAAGATCAGGTTGCCATAGTCCTTGTTGCGTGCGCTGTACTCGGCGGCAATGTTGGTGCCTGCACCGGGTTTGTTGTTGATGACGATGGGGCGCCCCAGCGTGGCCGACATCGACTCGGCGATGGTGCGTGCCACGATGTCGGAACCCCCGCCTGCGGCATAGCCCACCACCCATTCGAGCGGCTTGGCGCCTTGCGCATGGGCCAGGGGGAGGGCGGTTGCCAGTGCCAGCCCGGCAAGGGTGGCGAGGAAGTGTTTGCGCAGCATGTTGGTGTGTCTCCGGTGGTTGTGTGTGATGGGCGAGAAAAGGCCACGCACCGTCTTTTTGCGGCGCTTGGGGGCGGGTGTGCATTCAGGAAGGCAGGATAGCCCTGGCGGTGGGGCGTCTCAGGCGTTTGCGTGGGTGGGCACCACGGGCGTGATGGCTTTGCGCTCTGCCGCAGCGGGCAGGGCACCGTGGGGTGGGTTGCCCCGTGCCAGCTGCAAGGCCTGCAGCAGTGTGGCCTGGTCGCCGATGTGGTTGGCCAGCAGCAGCACCAGGCGTGCATTCATGGCGTGGCTCTCGGGGGTCGACAGGCCTTGGTGTGCGGCGATCAGTGCTTCGTAAAAGTCGTCGCAAGCCTGCAGATGGGGTTGGGTGTTCAGCATGTTGGTTTCCTTGTCCGAGGCCGCTCACAAGACCGTTGCCGTGGCACGGGCCAGAGCGGCGCGCACGGCCGCTTCGGTGGGGGCGTGCCAGCGGGCACACACATGCTGATCGGGCCGCACCAGGTACGCCGTGCCTGGCAGCGCGTCCAGCCGCTGCGCCGCCAGCGCCTGGGCGTCGATCACGTCCAGTCCGATCTGCAGCACCCGCACATGGGGCAGTGCGCCAGCCCAGGTGGGAGCAGGGCCAAACACCAGCAGCGTGAACTCCGGCCCCAGCTCGCGCAGCAACCAAGTCGGCTGGCCTTGTTTCGTCAGAGGCGCATCGAGCAGCACCGCGCCAGGCACCTGGGTGCCCACAAAGGTATCGGTATCCGGCGTGTTCAGCGGCGATGTGTGCAGCGTGGCCGGCACCGACAGGCGCCCGCTGTTGACGATGCGGCGCGCAAAGGCATGGTCGCGCGCCAGGTGCAGCGCGGCGTCGCGGAACAGGCGGCTCACCTCGCTCTTGGGCGTGATGAAGTCGGTAGCGCGCGTGGAGTTGCACAGGTTCTCATCGGCCGCGTATTCGCGCTCGGGTCCATACGTCGCCAGCAGGGCGGTGCCTGCACGGCCCTTGAGCACCCAATCGAGCTTCCAGGCCAGGTTCTCGGCGTCCTGCACGCCGCTGTTGGCGCCGCGTGCGCCAAAGGGCGAGACACCGTGCGCGCTGTCGCCGGCAAAGACCACGCGGCCGTGCACGAATTGGTCCATGCGCAGGCAGGCAAAGGTGTAGACACTCGCCCAATCCAGTTCGAACTGCGCATCCGCGCCCAGCAGTGCCTTCACGCGCGGAAGGATGTTCTCGGGCTTCTTTTCTTCTTCCGGGTCCGCGTCCCAACCGAGCTGGAAGTCGATGCGCCACACGTTGTCGGGCTGGCGGTGCAGCAGCACGCTCTGGTTGGGGTGAAAGGGCGGGTCGAACCAGAACCAGCGCTCGGTCGGGAAGTCCGCATCGCCCGCCAGCTTCACATCGGCGATCAGGAAACGGTCCTGGAAGATGCGGCCTTTGCTCTCCAGCCCCAGCATCTGCCGCGTGGGCGAGCGTGAGCCATCGCAGGCCACCAGCCACTGGGCGTCTATTTGGTAGCTGCCTTCGGGCGTCTCGATGCCGAGCAATGCGCCGTCCTCGCGGCTGGCCACGGTGGTCACCTTGTTGTGCCAGCGGATGTCGATGCCGGGCAGCTGCAGTGCCCGCTCCACCAGGTAGGCCTCGGCGTAGTACTGCTGCAGGTTGATGAAGGCCGGGCGTTCGTGGCCCTGCTCGGGCAGCAGGTTGAACTCGTACAACTGCTCGTCCTTGAGGAACACCTTGCCCAGGTTCCACGACACGCCCTTGTCCACCATGCGCTGCCCCACGCCCAGGCGGTCCCAGATTTCGAGCGTGCGCTTCGCGAAGCAGATGGCGCGCGAGCCGATGGAGAGCTTGTGGTCGTTGTCCAGTACCACCACGCGCTGGCCGCGCTGCGCCAGGTCAATCGCGAGCGACAGGCCCACGGGGCCCGCGCCGATGATCACGATGGGGTGCCGCGCGGGTTGGGCGCTGTCCTGGTCGGGCGAGTGCACGTAGCCGAAGTCGATGGCCTGCACTTCAGGGCCGCTGGCGTGGAAGGCTTCGGTGGGAATGTCTCTGGGGTTCATATCTTTTGTCTCTTCCAACCTCGGCGGCTCAGCCTTCCAAAGCCTTCCACATTTGAATGTCACGCTCGGCGGTCCAGATGCGTGGGTCGGGGTATTGCGTGGCCTCGTCGTACGCACGGGTCACGTCAAAGGGCATGCAGTGGTTAAAGATCACCCAGTGCCCGTACTTGGGCTGCAGCTTGGCGAACGTGGCCTCGTACACCTTGCGCAGGTCTTCGCCTTGCGCAGCACTGGCCTTCACGCTCTCGTACAGGTCGCTGATGAAGGCGCGCGTACCGGCCAGGCCCGCCTGCACCTGCTCGGGCGTCTGCAGTGCGGCGCCCCGGCCAGGCACCAGCTTTTCGGGCTTCAGGGCCGCAATGTTGTCCAGGGTCTGTGGCCAGTCCTGGAAGTACGCATCGCCCGCATACGGGGTGGCATCGAACTCCACCAGATCGCCGCTGAACAGGATCTTTTCCTGCGGCAGCCAGGCCACCGTGTCGCCCTTGGTGTGGCCTCGGCCCAGTTGCAGGATCTGCACCTCCAGTTTGCCCAGCCACAAGGTCATCTTCTTGTTGAAGGTCATGGTCGGCCAGGTCAGGCCGTCGGGCACGCTCTCCACGTTCTGGAACAGGCGGGGGAAGCGGCCAATCTCGCTGTCCTTGTCGAACTGCCCGCGCTCCACGATGAGGTCGCGCGTGTCTTCGCTGGCGATGATGTGCTCGGCCCCGTAGGCACTGGCGCCCAGCACGCGCACTGCGTGGTAATGGGACAGCAGCACGTACTTGATGGGCTTGTCGGTCACCTCGCGGATGCGGCGGATCACGTCCTGCGCCATCACGGGAGTGGCCTGGGTGTCGATGACCATCACCGCGTCGTCGCCAACGATGATGCCGGTGTTGGGGTCGCCTTCGGCCGTGTAGGCGTAGGCGTGGTCGGATAGCTGGTCGAAGCTCACCTTCTTCACTTCGAGGTCAGCGGCGGAGGCAAAGGTTTTGACGGTGCTCATGGTAGTGATTTGTTAATGGTGAATGCGTTTATCTAAACGGAATGTGTTGATGTTAGGCAAGAAATTTGTTTATGTCTAACGCATTTGTTTAGGTGAAAACCCGAAGGGCGAGGCGGTGCCATGGTGCGTGGACAATCGGGCCTATGGCCTCCACGACCCTCGACCTGCCCCATGCCGACGACGAAGACACGCCCCGCACCCCGCGCGGCATCCAGAGCGTGGAGGTGGGCGGGCAACTTCTGAAGGTGCTGGCGCGCACCGGCCGCCGCATGGCGCTCAAGGACCTGGCCCGCGCGGCCGACATGACGGCCGCCAAGGCCCACCCCTACCTGGTGAGCTTCGGCAAGCTGGGCCTGATCGAGCAGGACGCCGTGAGCGGCCATTACGGCCTGGGCCCCTTGGCCATGCAGCTGGGCCTCATCAGCCTGCAGCAGGTGGACCCCGTGCGCCTGGCGATCGCCGAGCTGCCCGCGCTGGCCCAGCGCATCGGCTACACCGTGTCGGCCTCGGTCTGGGGCGACAGTGGCCCCACCATCATTCGTGTGGAAGAAGGCCCCACCGCCGTGTATGTGGCCATGCGCCACGGCACCACGGCCTCGGTGCGGCATACGGCCACGGGCAAGGTGTTCGCGGCTTTCGGCCCGCGCGAGCGCGCTGCCGCCGCACTGGCGGCCGAAGGGTTTGCGGGCGCGCTGGATGAGCCCGCATTTGCGGCCGAACTGGAGGCCGTGCGCCAGTACCAGATCAGCGCAGTGACAGATCAGCTTTTGCCCGGCATCAGCGCGCTGGCCACGCCGGTGTTCGATGGGTTCGGGCAGCTGGTGCTGTGCATCGCCGTGATCGGCCCCAGCGCCACGCTGCAGACCGGGCCCGCGAGCCCGGCGGCGCAGCACCTGCGCGACACCGCGCGCAACCTGTCGCAGCGCCTGGGCGCCGCTCAGGGCGGCAACCCCTGAGCAGCCGCCTCTGAGCCGCTGTCGTCAGCCGCCGCGCAACATGCGCGCCTTGATGCGGCTGAGCGCCACCGGTGTCACGCGCACATAGCTGGCAATGTCGCGCTGGCGTACCTGGGTGGCGATCTGTGGGTGCTGCTGCAAGAAACGCCGGTAGCGCTCCTCGGGCGACAGCGTGAGCAACTCCATCTCGCGCTGTTCCTTGCGCTGGCCGTACAGGCGGTAGGCATTGCTCAGCGCACGTTGCCACAGGCTGTGGCGTGCGGCCAGCGCCTCCAGCGCTGCATGGTCGATCTGCTCCACCGTGCAGGGTCCGCCCTCGGCCAGGGCGGCATAGCTGGTCACGCCGCCCGGCTGCAGGGCCGTGAGACTGGCAAAACACAGGCCGGCGGGCGCAAACCCCTTGACCCAGGCGTCGCCCCCGGCTGTCTCGTACACCATCTTGATGAGCCCCCGGTTCACCACAAACACCCGGGGCTGCGCCTCGCCCGCGTGGAACAGCACCTCGCCGGGCTGCAGCTGCCGCACCGTGGTGGCGCGCTCCAGAGCCTCCCACTCGGGCAGCGGGGCCTGTGCCAGTTGCTCCAGCACCGTGTGGGTGGAATGAGAAAAGGTCGGCAAAAGAGGACTCCGTTAACCCAGGTTATCGCCAGCACAGCGCGCCATCGGCAGACTGCGGCCCATGTCTTGATTTTGCAAGGAGAGGTCGGAATGCAACGTTTGCTGCTGCCCCCTGTGGTCTGGTTTGCGTCGGTGGGTGTGATGGTGATTTTGCAGCGCACTTGGCCCCTGGCCGCGCTGCCCACCGATGCACGCGTGCTGGCCTGGTGGGCGGGGGGTGTGCTGGTGCTGGCGGGCCTGGCCATGGCCCAGTGGCATGCTCGCCTGTTCAAGCGCATCGGCACCAATATCAACACCTTCGGCGAGCCCGGCACGCTCACCACGGCGGGCCTGTTTGCGTACACGCGCAACCCCATGTACCTGGGCATGCTGCTGGCCCTGGCGGGCGTGGCGCTGGCGCTGGGTGCCTTGTCGCCGTGGATTCTGGTGCTGCTGTTTTTTGTGCTGGCGCAGTGTTGGTACATCCCCCTGGAAGAGCGCAAGCTGGTAGCCCGCTTTGGGCGCCAGTATGCGGACTACCGCCGGGATGTGCGGCGGTGGTTGTAGCCCATCAAACACAGGAATGCCGGAGGTTGCGACCAAGTCTGCTCAGGTTTTTCAAACTAATGGCGGCAGGTTGTCGCCAAGAATTTTGGCTGTTGCGCTTACTGCTGCAAACGCTTGCCTTTGAGTTGGGGATTCGCCTCTGTGCGCAACCATATTGCGAGGTTCTACGAGGGCGGATTTGATATTTTCAGGAACAGCGAAACCCATTGCTCTCGCTAGTTCAACTCTGCCACTGAGCATTCTGAACTTCTCGAGGATCTTGTCTGTATACGGGAGTTGATCGAGGCGGAGGCGATTTTCAATGGCCTGCGTGAGAGCAATCTCCGACGCAACTGCAGTTTCAACAATAGCTTTTCTAAAGTCCTTTTCCTTGATGGCCCGATACGCCGCCAGTTGAAACCGATATGGAAGCGACAACTCTGTATCGCTCGACGCCAACATACAAGCCTTCTCGATCTGAGTTTGAGTCAAAGCAGGATCGGGGGCCGCCGGATCTTCGTAAACAGCGACTTGAGTTCCCTTTTTTTTATATGGGCGTTCCTGTTTGCCTGATTGATCAAAAACAAATAAGTTCAGATCGCCTGGGGACGGACTTACTACTGTCGTTGAATTGGCAAACCATCGCGTGCTGAACAGGTCAAACCCGTCAAAAAGTCGGGTTCTCCATCGATCGAAATTTTGATAGACAGCGGTACTCAGTTCTGCCGTCTTGTCGGGGATAGTGTCAAACCACAGCAGCGCACGCAATACTTCAGGATGACCGTCCGGGTACTGGTATGCATGCCGAAGTCCCCACAAAATTGGTGGATCTCCCTGCCTCCACGTCTTTGCATCCTTAGGCGGTACAAGGGGTTCGCGCAGTGGGTCAGCCGGCCGCCCTGATTCGATGGGTTCCGAGGGGAACTCAAAGTGTCCTTGAACACCACCGATACAGATGGGGAAGCTAGTACCAAGTACCTCTTTGAGACAAAGCAACGGTTGTTCGAACTTAACGATGCCGTAAATTCGAACTGCTGCCAAATTTCCAGCCGAGACTGCGTCGGAAGTTTCCACAGTAGTAGTCTCCTAGCGGCGCATTGTTCCAAAAATTGGCTCAGAGGGATTCTGTCGCCCGCCCCAGCGCCTGGTCCACATCCCACAGGATGTCATCCAGATCCTCAATCCCCACCGACAGCCGCACCATGTCCGCGCTCACGCCTGCGCGGGCCAGCTCTTCTTCGCTCAGCTGGCGGTGGGTGGTCGATGCGGGGTGGATCACCAGCGTCTTGGCGTCGCCGATGTTGGCCAGGTGGCTCAGGAACTCGCAGGCGTCGATGAATTTCTCTCCGGCCGACGCACCGCCTTTGACGCCAAAAGTCAGGATGCCCGAGGCCCCGGGCGTGCCATCCACGGCACGGAACTGCTTTTGCGCCAGATCGAAATACGGCGAATCCGCCAGACCGGGGTAGTTGACCCACGCCACCTGCGGATGGCTTTGCAGAAACTTCGCCACGGCCAGCGCGTTGCGGCAGTGCTCGCGCATGCGCAGGTGCAGCGTTTCGGCGCCTTGCAGCAGCTGCCACGCGTTCATGGGCGACAGCACGCCGCCGAAGGTGCGGTTGACCTCCATGCGCGCCTTCATGGTGTAGCCAAAGTCGCCAAAGGTCTCGTAGAACTTCACGCCGTGGTAGGCGCGGCTGGGCTCCACCATCTCGGGGAAGTTGCCGTTGTCCCACGGGAACTTGCCACCCTCCACCACCACGCCGCCCATGGTCGTGCCGTGGCCGCCGATGTACTTGGTGGCGCTGTGCACCACTATGTCGGCGCCCAGCGCCAGCGGGTTGCACAGGTAGGGGCTGGTCACCGTGTTGTCGATGATGAGCGGCACGCCGTGGGCATGCGCCACCTCGGCCACGGCGGCGATGTCAAGCACGTTGACCAGCGGGTTGCCGATGGTTTCGCCATACACGGCGCGGGTGTTGGGGCGCATGGCGCGTGCAAAGTTCTCGGGGGCGGCCGGGTCCACAAAGGTGGTCTCTATCCCTAAGCGCGCGAAGCCCACGCCCAGCTGCCCCACCGTGCCGCCATACAGCGTGCTGGCCGCCACGATGTGGTCGCCGGTCTTCAGGATGGCCAGCAGCGCCGCCATCTGCGCGGCCATGCCGCTGGCACAGGCCAGGGCGGCGCGGCCGTTTTCGAGGCTTGCAATGCGCTCCTCGAACACCGCCACCGTGGGGTTGCTGATGCGGCTGTAGACGTTGCCAAAGGTCTGCAGGTTGAACAGGCTGCTGGCGTGCTCCGCGTTGTCGAACACAAAGCTGGTCGTCTGGTGGATGGGCGTGGCACGAGCGCCAGTCACGGGGTCGGGCTGGGCGCCGGCGTGGATGGCGCGGGTGCCAAAACCGAAGTCGCGGTCGGCGCCGGAGGGGTGGTTGGAAGACATGATTTTGAATAAAATTGGCCGCCAGCGCTTGATGGATAAGCGCTAGGAGCTATGAATTTGCTAGTAAGGCAGCTGTCGCAGGCGTTTGGCGCTGATGACGCGGGTGTTCACGCCCATCCAGCCCAGGCCGCCAAACAGCCGCGCGTGTTCGATCTTCACGCAGCGGTTTTCGATCACCTGGAGCCCGGCGGCCTTCGCCTGCAGGCGGGCAGTCTCATTGAACACGCCCAGCTGCAGCCACAGGCAGCGCGCGCCGATGGCAATCGCCTCCCCGGCCAGCGGCGGAATGTCCTCGCTCTTGCGAAAGCAGTCCACCATGTCGATCCGTTCGCCCCGGGCCGCCAGCGCCTGGGCGGCATCGGCCACGCTGGCGTAGGCCGTCTCGCCCAGAATCTGCCCGCCCTCGCGCGCGACGAGCGGATTCACCGGCACGATGCGGTAGCCGTGCGCCTGCATGTATTTGGCCGCGAAATAGCTGGGCCTGTGCCATTGGGGCGACAGTCCCACCACCGCAAGGGTGCGGCAGTGCGTCAGAATATCGCGCAGGGTGCTGATGGTGTCGGGCGTGCGTTTCATACATGGCAGTGTATGGGGGCGAACTGCTGCGGCGCCAGAGCCCCGCGTTGTCCACCAACACTGCCATCAACACTGTGGCCCCGCCCCAGATTCCGAGGAGATCCCGTGCAGAACCCCCCACGCGCCCGCCGCGCCACTGGCCTTGTGGCCGCCGTTGCCCTGTCCACCATTGCCCTGAGCGCCTGCACACCGCCGCGCGCCCCCGATGTGCCCAAGGTCCAGCGTGTCACGACCTACGCCTGTGACCGTGGCCCCATGCTGGTGGTGCACTGGCCCGCCCAGCCCGATGGCCCTGCGCTGCTGGAGATGAACGGCCGCACCGTGCCGCTGCAGCCTGAGCGTGTGGTCACCGGCTTTGGGTACGGCGACGGTGGCACTTACATCCGTGGCCAGGGCAACACGATGTTCTTCCAGGCGCCCCGTGTGCTGCGCGTGAACTGCGTGGCGCGCTGAGCCGAGCCCGCCACACTCGTAAAAACTGGCGTGCTCCCCACACCAGTGCCACCGTGGAACTGGCTCTGCCAGGCCACAGGTGGCGTCCCCCGCCGGGGGAAGGCGCGCAGCGCCTCAGGGGGGCTTCCTACTTGTACTTGATGCTGCAGCCATACGGCTGTGTCGTCGCCGCCGAGATCGGCTTGCCCGCCAGCGCCTCCGACAGCCCCACCTTCACGTAGTTGGTGGCTTTCTCGATGTCGGCCGGGCGGGCCGAGGGGATGCTGTCGATGCCGCCCGCATAGACCAGCACGCCCTGCGGGTTGACGATGTACAGGTGCGGCGTGGTGCGCGCACCATAGCTTTTGCCCACGGTGCCTTCCTCGTCCATCAGCACGGCGGTGGGCACGGCCTTGCGTTCGGTGAGCCAGGCCGTGAGTTTGGCGGGCTCCAGGTAGTCGCTGCTGGCCTTCTCGGTGGAATTGACCGCCAGCCACACCACGTTCTGGCCAGTGGCATCCTTCTGTGTGGCGGGCATGTTGCCGCTGTCGTAGTGCTTGCGCACAAACGGGCAGCCGGGGTTGGTCCATTCCAGCACCACGTGCTTGCCCTTGAAGTCCGACAGGCGCACCGTCTTGCCGGTGGCGTCCTTGAGCGTGAAGTCGGGGGCGGGCTGGCCCACGGTGGCGGCGGCCTGGGCGCCCAGCGCGACCAGGGCGGCGGTGGCGATCAACGTACGGCGAAGCAGCTTCATGGCAGGTCTCCTAGCGGTTGGCGGGGGGCGAATTGTTCTGGCAATCAACAGGGCAGCGTGGAGGGGTGCTACTCGGCGCGCAGTGACCGGGTGGCCCCTCAGACAATCAATTTGGACGGGGTCGAAGCTCGCCAGGGGGGACTCCTGGGCGGGCCTTGCTGTGTGCCCACAGCCCCACGCCCGCCGCGATCATCGGCAGGCACAGCCACTGCCCCATGCTCATGCCCAGCGACAGCAAGCCCAGGTGGGCATCCGGTTCTCGGAAATATTCGGCGATGAAGCGGAACACACCGTAGCCCACCAGGAAGGCGGCGGCCACCTGGCCCGGGCGGCGTTCTTTGCGCGCATACAGCCACAGCAGGATGAACAGCAGCAACCCTTCCATCAGAAACTGGTAGACCTGCGATGGATGGCGTGGCTGCAGCGAGCCGCTGTGCGCAAACACCATGCCCCAGGGCAGGTCCGGGCTTGCAACACGGCCCCACAGTTCGCCGTTGATGAAGTTGCCCACGCGCCCCGCAGCGAGGCCTGTGGGCACACAGGGCGCCACAAAGTCGGCCACCTGCAGCCAAGGGCGCTTGCGCGAATGCGCAAACCACAGCATGGCAACCACCACGCCCAGCAGGCCACCGTGGAACGACATGCCCGGGGTCCAGATCATCAGGATTTCCAGCGGATGGCTCAGGTAGTAGGCGGGCTTGTAGAACAGGCAGTAGCCCAGGCGCCCACCCACCACCACGCCCACCACGCCAAGGAAGAGGATGTCCTCCACATCCTTGCGTGACCAAGCGCCAGGGCCGCTGATGGAGGCGAACGGTGCGTGGTGCAGGCGCAGACGGCCCAGCAGCAGGAACAGCCCGAAGGCTGCGAGGTAGGTCAGGCCGTACCAGTGAACGGCCAGCGGTCCAAGCTGCAGCGCGACGGGGTCGATGGCGGGGTAAGTCAGCATGGGGCGGCGTTATGGCTGGGGGTTTTCAAATACATCGCATGCCGTGCGCTTGCAGTATTCCTGCCCTATAGCTGGGCAATGGTGGCGCGCACCTCGTCCACGCTGAGCACCTCGGTCAGCACCACGGGCGGCTTGCCGGCCCGGTAGAACACATACACGGGCACGCCGCTGCGGCCCAGCGCCGCCAGCGCGGCCGTGATGGCGGGGTCGCGGCGCGTCCAGTCGGCGCGCAGCAGGGCCACGTTTTTGGTCTGCAGGTCGGCGATCACGTCGGTGTTGGCCAGCGTGGTCTTCTTGTTGTACTGGCAGGTCACGCACCAGGCGGCGGTGAAGTCCACAAACACGGGGCGGCCCGTGGCCACGATCTGCTCGGCCGCGCCCGGTGCCCAGGGCTGCCAGCCGTTGGTGGATGCCTGGGGGCTGATTGGTGTGGTGGGCACGTTGGTGATATGCGGCGCAAAGGACCAGACCAGCAAGGCCATGGCCGCGACGGACACGGTGGCCATCCACACCCGGGCGCGGCCCGCCAGCGACAGCGCCCACACCACCAGCGACAGGCCCACCAGCAGGATCAGCAGCGCACCGGCGCCGTCGATGCCGCTTTGCTGGCCCAGCACCCACACCAGCCAGACCACGGTGGCCAGCATGGGGAAGGCCATGAGCTTGCGGAAGGTGTCCATCCACGCGCCGGGGCGCGGCAGTGCGCGGGCCACGGCGGGGATAAAACTGGCGGCCAGAAACGGCAGCGCCAGGCCCAGGCCCAGCGCCGCGAACACGGCCAGCGCCTGTGGCGCGGGCAGCGTGGCAGTGAGGCCGAGCGACGCGCCCATGAACGGTGCGGTGCAGGGCGATGCCACGGCAACAGCCAGTACGCCGGTGAGGAAACTGTCGGCCACCGGGTGGCGCGCCTGCAGGCTGGCCACCGAGGAGGGCAGGAAGTGCCCGAACTCGAACACGCCTGCCAGGTTGAGCGCGATCAGCGTGAACAGCGCCGCCAGTGATGCCACCACAGCCGGCGACTGCAGCTGAAAGCCCCACCCAACGGCCTCGCCCGCCGCGCGCAGGCCCAGCATGAGCGCGCCCAGCGCAATGAACGACAGCACCACGCCAGCGGTGTAAGCCATGCCACTCAGCCGGTGCGCTCTGCGGTCCTGCGCATGCTGGGTGAAGCCCACCACCTTGATCGCCAGCACGGGGAACACACAGGGCATGAGGTTGAGGATGAGGCCACCCAGCAAGGCTCCCAGCAACGCGGCCGTCAGCGTGAGCGACGATGCGCCCGAGCCCGCAGCCGATGTTGCCGCTCCCCCCGCTTGCGCTGCATTGGCTTTGAGCGCGGCCTCCAAGGCAGGCGATACGCTGGCCACCGAGGCTGCGGGAGGCCAGGTGCCCAGCACCTTCAGCTCGGCACGGTAGCCGGTGCGGGTGTCGGGGCCGGTGCCGTGGCCTGGCGCTGCCTGCTCGGCCACCACAACGGGCATCAAGTTGGGGCTGGCGCTGCGCTGGGCCGAAAGGGGAATCTGCGCCGTCCATACGCTGCCATTCCAGGCCTGCTTCCAACTGGCGGCGTTGTCGATGACCTCAGCGGTTTCGGGGAACAGGTCCAGCGTCTTGCCCCGCAGCGCCACGGGCAGGCCGTGCACGCTGACCTGCAGCGTATTGCCATCGGCAATCTGCGCCTGGCTGTCCGGCACGATGCCGGTGGTGCCCGCCAGCACCGGCCGGGGCTGTACTTTGGCGGCGGCGTCAAACGCGGCACCGTTCAGCGCGGTGGTGCTGCGGATGGGCAGCTGCAGTGTGAACTCGCCCTCTTCGGGAATGCACTCCTTGCGGCAGACCAGCCACGAGGCGCGCAGCTTGATGGTCGCGTCCTGCACCAGCGGGCCCGCGGCGAAGGTGCTGGCCACCGTGACGGGGATGGGCAGCAGCACCGTGCCTTCATAGCCGTAGTTGGCCAGCGTGCCGATGGGGATCTTCCTGGGCAGGGGCCAGGCGATCTCGCCCGCGTCCAGGCCCGCGGGCAGCGTCCAGGCCAGGTCGGTGGGCAGGCCGGAGTCGCCGGGGTTTTTCCAATAGGTATGCCACTCGGGCTGGTGGGTGATTTGCAGCCCCAGCCACAGCGGCTGGCCGGGCGCCACGCCCTGGGGCGCATGGGCCAGCAGCTCGGCACGCACATAGGGCGTGGTGACCACGCTGGTGCCTGGGGCACCGGATTTGGAGCCAAATTGGGCGCTGGCGCTTGTCCATAAAGCGCTGACAGCTATCAAAAGCAGAGTAACTGCAAGGCGGTGGAGCAGGCGGTGGGGCATGGTTGCAGTGTGGGAGCGGGCGCAGCGCCGTTGGTTCCGGTGCTCGCCCGTCCATTCCAGTGAATCCGACATTGTGCGCGGGGACGCACCGCCCCCGGAAACTGTCGCCCCACGCGGGACACCCGTGTGGGACGCAGCGCAGCGGCCCAAGGGCCATCGCGCGCCGCCCCATGCTTGGAGCCCCTCGCCTTTTGAAACTGGCGCGCCCTGGGCGAGTGCACCCGTGGATCCGGCTTTGCCGGTCCACCGGGTGCGTCCCCCTCTGGGGGAAGCCGCGCAGCGGCTCAGGGGGCTACTGAGTAGTCAGGGTCAATTCCGCACGCGGTGTCCACTTTTCAGGCGGGTTGCCCGCCTTGGGGGCGGCCACGAACAGCCGCTCCACGGGCAGCTTCTGCGACACCAGATACGAACGGATGGCCTGGCCGCGCTGCGTGGCCAGATCAGCCGCCATGGCCTCGGTGGCCGGCTGGTTGGCCAGCAGCAGGGCTTCCATCTCGGGCACGGTGAGTTCCTTGGCCAGGCCGACCAGGTTGCGCGGCTTGGGCATGTCGGCGCGGCGGTACACCTCCTTGAGCAGGGCGGGGTATTCAGCCGCCGACACGGGGGCGGTGTCCGCCGGGTTGGCGCGGCGCTTTTCGGCCAGCACCAGCTGCTGCACGCGTTCGCGCTGCAGGCCTTCGCGTTCCTCCTTGAGGCTGGCCATGCCCGTCACGGTGATCTTGAGGGTGGGACGGTCGGTCAGGGCCTTGACCACCTTGCCCAGGTTCTGCTGCGCCTCGGGCGTGAGCGCGGCGCTGCCGGGGGCAAAGGGCACGTTGCTCATTTCGTCGCCACCGCCAAAGGCACTGGCCAGCAGGCTGAAGGGCGAGGTCAGCGCCTTGCCGATCAGGTTCACGATGATCTTGAAGATCACGGGGCCGACGCGGAACTGCGGGTCGTTGAGCGAACCGCTGATGGGCAGGTCCAGGTCGATCACCCCGTTGCGGTCGGCCAGCAGGGCCACGGCCAGTTTCACGGGCAGGCTGTTGGGTGCGCCTTCCACGGGTTCGCCAAAGGTCAGCTGGTTGAGCACCAGCCGGTTGCTGGCGGTGAGCTGGCCATTGGGCAGCACCTTGTAGTTCACGTCCACGCTGAGCTTGCCGCGTTCGATGCCATGGCCCGCGTACTTGACCGCGTACGGCGTGAGCGGTGGCAGCTCCAGGTCGCGCACCTTGCCCACGATGTCGAGCGCCAGGGGCTTGGCCAGCGGGTTGAGCTTGCCGGTGACTTCGAGCGACGCCGAGCCCTCGGCGCGGCCGCGCAGCTCCAGGTCGGCCAGCACGGGCTCGCCGCCGGGGGCTTCGGACGAGAACGCGCTGAGCTTGCCGGTCAGCTCGGAGAGGTCGGCCGAGTAGTTGGGCTTGATGAAAAAGTCGGAAAACAGCACCTTGCCATTGACCAGGCTCACCGGGCCAAACACCACCACGGGGGCCAGCGGGTCAGCCTGGGCCACGGCGGCCGGGGTGGTAGACGCGGCGGCGGGGGCAGATGCTGCGGGCGCTGCGGCAGTCTGTGCGGCTGCAGGGGCGGCTGTGGGGGCGTTGGCGCTGGCTGCATTGGCGGCCTGGGCCTCGGCCGGGGTCTTGGCGATGTCGCTCAGGTTGATGCGGCCCGCTTCGTTGATCGTGATGCGGGCGAAAAAATCGACCAGGCTGGTCTCCTTGACCTCCACGCGCGGTGCGGTGCCGGGGGCGGTGGCCACGGAGAGGCCCCGCAGGTTCAGGCTCTTCCAGGCCAGCAGTTCCTCGCCCACCTGGGCTTCGGTCTTGGGGGTCGATGCGGCGGTGCTGTTGGCCTTGAGTTCTTCGACCACCGCATCGCCCGCCAGGCGCAGGCTGATGCCTTTGTCCGTTTGCGCCAGGGTCACCTGACCGCGATAGCCCACATCGGCGCGCAGCAGCTCCACCGCGAACTGGCTGGCCAGGTAGCCGTCCAGCGTGTGCAGGGGCAGGCGGGTGGCGTCGAGCTTGCCCTGGGTGGCCAGCGGCTGCAGCGCCAGCGTGCCCTGGTAGTCGAGCTTGCCCGGCGCTGTCTTGTTGCTACCGCCCTTGCCTGGCGCGGCTGCGCGGGCCGTGAGCTGGAAAGCCTCGGGCTTGCTGCCGTCGGTGGCCAGGTTGCGGGCGGTGATGCCCAGGGAGGTCACTTCCAGCGCCACGGGGCGCTGTTGCGCGTTGTCGGCCAGCGAGACGGTGCCGCCTTGCAGCGAGAAATCGGCCACGCGCAGCTTCCACGCTGGGGCGTTGGGGGCAGAAGATGGTGTGCTGCCTTGCATGACGGGTGCCGTTTTCAGCCAGCGCTCGAACATCCAGCGCCCGTCCGCGCCCCGTTCCACCGCCAGTTGTGGCTGGCTGAGCGCCAGGCGCTCCAGCGTGGCGGTGCGCGCGTCCAGGGGCACTTCGGCCCCCGCGATGTCGAGCTTGCCCAGGCTGGCCAAGGTGGTCTTGCCCTGCTTGACGGCCAACTGCTCCAGCGCCAAGGGGCCTGCCTTGACCGTGACGCCGGTGGCGCCGGCCTGCGCGGCTTGGGGGGAGGGGGCTTGCCACACCACACCCACGTCGCCGGTGAGCTGGCCGGTCACCACGGGCTCCAGCGTCTGGGCCAGGTAGGGGGCGGCCAGCTGCAGCGCCAGGGCGTTGAGGGTCGCGTTGACCTGTGCCTTCTGGTCGGTGGCTTCGCCGGTAAAACTGAGCGTGCTGCCCTGCAGGTTGAGCCCGCCTTTGAAGGTGAAGGGCTTGGCATTCTCTTTGGCAAAGGGCACGGCGACGTCGGCCGCATCCAGCGTGACCTCGGTGGCCTGCAAGGCCGCTGCGGGGCGCGTGGTCTGGTCGGCCCAGCGCAGGGTGCCGCCGCGCACGGCGGCGGTGGCGACTTCCACCACCCAGGCGGGGGCGGCCTTGGCCTTGGCTTTGCTGGAGGAAGCGGGGGGGGCAGAGGCCGATGCGGCGCTGGCGCTGGCCAGTGGCGAAGACGCCGGTTCAGCAGAAGATGCAGGCGCCGCAGGTGTGGTGGTCTTGCCCTTGACCGGCGAGGAGGGCGGTGCGGGCGGCGCCAGTTGGGCGAGGTTGATCTGCCCGGCTGCATCGCGCGTAGCAGTCACCACGGGCGCCGTCAGCTCGATGTGCTGCAGGCGCACTACCTGGTCCAGCGGGCGCACATCGGCCATGTCGATTTTCAGGCGCTCGTAGCTCAGCAGGTCGGCGCCCTGGCGGTCGGTCATGCGCACCCCGCTGGCTTGCACGGTGCCGGTCAGCTTCACGGCCATGCGGGGGTGCTGTTCGAAGGCCACCTTCACATCCGCGTCCAGCGTGGCGCCCTGCACCCTGACGGGCAGGTCGGCCGGCAGGTAGGCCAGGTACGGTGCCAGATTCAGCCCGTCCAGGCGCAGCTGTGCATCGGCCTTGCCGGTCTGCGCAAACGGGGTGCCCTGGGCGGATGAGTCGAACCGGCTGCCATCGAGCGTGAACGCCAGGTGGGGTTCCACCTTCACCTCGCGCTGCGAGGGCAGGGTGCTGATGAAGGGTACCGTGAAGGCCAGCGCGCGCACTTGGTGGGTCTTGTCCACGGCCTGGTCGATGAAGTCGATGCTGCCGCCCGTCAGCGCCAGGTTGTACAGCGCCAGGCGCGCGGGGCCGGTGTCGGGCTCGCCCGTGGGCGCCGTGACCTTGGCGATGATGTCGTCCACGTCGTAGTGGCCGTCACCCAGGTGGGTGAGGCGCAGCACGGGGTTTTCGATGGTGAAGGCGTCCACCACGGGCGCCAGGCGCAGCAGCGATTGCAGCTCGCCATCGGCGTAGATCCGGCCAATCGTCAGCTGCGGGGGCGCACCTTTGGCGCCCGCCACGGCCACGTCGCGCAGTGCGAATTCCAGGCTCCAGGGCTGGAAGTCGATGCCCCCCACGGTGACTGTGCGGCCCAATTGCTCGGAGGCGATGCGCTCCAGCGGCCCCTTGACCAGGGGCGGGATAGCCAGCCAGGTGACCAGCCACAACACGATCAAACCCACCAGCGCGCGGACGGCGGGGCGGAACCAGCGGTGCTGGCGCAGGGAGGCAAACGAGACGGAGCGCAGAGAGATCGGCATGGGCGGCAGGCAAAAGTGAGCGCCGCAGCCCCAGGACGCCTGGTGCAAGAAGTCCAAAAAAGACCGCGCGCGCGGGCCGCTATTGTCCCCGTTGTGGGTCCGGCGGGGTAAGCCATTGCAACCGGGGGCTGCGGCGGCTCAAGATTGTTGACATTTGAGGGGCGTGCTCGTCGCTGCGCTCACTGGGCAAAGCCCAGCACCACCCTGCGGGTGGTGGTTGATGCCAAGGCTTTTGGTGCGCACTCACTTGCGTTGCACGCAAATGAGTGCACCCCAAAGAAAAGCGCTCTTCGCTACGCTCACTGGGCAAAGCCCAGCACCACCCTGCGGGTGGTGGTTGATGCCAAGGCTTTTGGTGCGCACTCACTTGCGTTGCACGCAAATGAGTACACCCCAAAGAAAAGCGCTCTTCGCTACGCTCACTGGGCAAAGCCCAGCACCACCCTGCGGGTGGTGGCGCTTTTCTTTTCAATCTTCGTCACCACGATGGCGCCGAGCTCCGACGTATTGGCCACATGCGTGCCGCCGCAGGGCTGCAGGTCGATCAGCGGTGCGTCGTTGTCGCCCCCGATGCGGATGGTGCGGATGCGTCCGGTGCCACGCGGGGGCTGCACGCTCATGCTTTTGACCAGGGCAGGGTTGGCGTCCAGTTCTTCGTCACTGATCGAAGCCACCGTGAGCGGGTGCGCGGCGGCCACCAGGGTGGCGATGGCGGCGGTGAGGGCTTCCTTGTCGAGCGGGTCGGTCATCGCAAAGTCCAGCCGCGCGTAGTCGGGCGTGATGGAGCAGCCGTTGACCAGCTGCGGAACCACATGGCACAGCAGGTGGGAGGTGGTGTGCAGGCGCATCATGCGGTGGCGGCGCTCCCAGTCGATGCGGGCCGTGACGGCGGTGCCTGGTCCCTGTAGGGCCAGCTGCGCCACGCGGTCTTCCTGCCCGGGGGCGGGGATGTGCACGATGTCGCTGGTGGGGTTGCCTTCGGCGTCCTTGCCCTTGCGGGTGTCGGTGATGGCGATCTCGGTGCCGTCGGCCAGCACCAGCACGCCGCTGTCACCGGCCTGGCCGCCGCCCAGGGGGTAGAACACGGTCTGGTCCAGCACGATGCCGGTATCGGTGACGGCGGTGATGTGGGCACTGCATTCGCGCAGGTAGGCGTCTTGGCGGAAGAGGTCTTGGGTCATGCGGTGATGGTAGCGGGATGGGCGGCGGAGCGCGGCGGTGGGGCGGGCGCTATGCTGGGCTGCAGGGGTTCTGCCACCCCATCCAGTACCACCCTGCCCCCGGTTTTTTATGAATACGCCTTTGCCTTCATCGCCGTCGTCGCCTTCTCCGGCATCGATCTCGCGTGTGGCCGTCTGGGCGTCGCGCACGCTCGATGTGATGCTGCTGGGCCTGTGCGTGGTGCTGGTGGCGCTGTCGTACTACAGCTTCACGCTGTACTGCGAGAACTTTGGCTGCCTGGGCGTGGGGCTGCTTTGGATGGTGTGGGCGGTATTGGCCACCGTGGGGTGGGTGGGGGCGCTGGTGCTGCGCGCATGGCAGCGCCGCCGTGGTCTGTGCGGCAGGGCCAGCGGGCTGGCGTCCAGAGCGCTGCTGGTGATGGGCGTGGGGCATCTGTTGTACTGGCTGGGCAAGATGGCGCTGAAGTGACGCGTCCCTGAACAGGCCCTAACATCGCGGCATGACCGCTGCCGCTGCGCCCCAACCCTCCCCCCTCACCTTGCCCTCGCGCTTCTGGGCCGACCTGTCCACCCGCGACTTTGCCGCGCTGCAGCACAGCGGCCAGGCCGAACAGGTGGTCGCCGTGTTGCCGGTGGCGGCCGTCGAACAGCATGGCCCGCACCTTCCGCTGTCGGTGGATGCCACCTTGCTGCAGGGTGTGATCGATGCCGCGCTGCCGCAAATGACCGCCGACCTGCCCGTGCTCTTTTTGCCCCCGCAGAACGTGGGCCTGAGCCCGGAGCACATCCGCTTTCCGGGCACGCTCACGCTCTCGCCCGCCACCGTGATCGCGCTGTGGACGGAGATTGGCGAGTGTGTGGCCCGCGCGGGCATCAAAAAGCTGCTGCTGTTCAACGGCCACGGCGGCCAGGTCAGCGTGATGGACATCGTGGCGCGCGAGCTGCGCACGCGCTGCGACCTCATCGTCTACAGCGCCAGCTGGTTCAGCTTGCCGCTGCCCGACGCGGTGGCCAGCCAGTTCAGCGGCGAGGAGCACCGCTTTGGCATCCACGCGGGCGAGATCGAGACGTCGATGATGCTGCACCTCGCGCCCGCCACGGTGCACATGGAGCATGCGCGGGATTTCCGATCCACGTCGCAAGACCGGTCGGAGCGCTACGCCATTCTGGGCAACGGCAAAAGCGCCAAGCTGGGCTGGCAGATGCAGGACTACCACCCGGCGGGTGCCGTGGGCAATGCGGCAGGAGCCACGGCGGACAAGGGGCGGGCAGTGGTGGATGCTGCGGCAGGGCAACTGGTGGCGCTGCTGCAGGAGCTGGTGCACCTGCCGCTGCAAACCGTGCGCCCCGAGACCGAATGAGCGAGCGCATTGGTGCAGTCCCTCCCGTCCGCCTCCGCATGACCACAATCCGGCGCGCCACCTTCCCCGACAATCTCCCCGCCGTCACCGCAATCTTTCGCGAGTATGTCCAGAGTCCGACGGCCAATCTTGACTTTCAGGACTATGAGCGGGAGTTTGCGGCGTTGCCCGGCAAGTACGCGGCGCCCGATGGCTGTGTCCTGCTGGCCCTTGTCGAGGGCAGCGTGGTGGGCTGTGCGGCCCTGCGCCGCGTGGAGGGCGGCACCTGCGAGTTGAAGCGTGTGTATGTGCGGCCAGCAGCCCGGGGAATGGACTTGGGGCGACAACTGGTCGAAGAGATGCTGCGCGTTGCTCGCCAGGCCGGCTACGGGCGCATGTGCCTGGACGTGCTTCCCGAGTTTGTCGCGGCCCAAAGGCTCTATGAATCCTTGGGCTTTGTCACGGCAGAGCCCGTGAGCTTCAACCCGGTGCCGGGAACCCGGTTTCTGGCGCTGGATTTGTAGAGGGGCGGTAACGCCTCCCCACACAGGTTCCGGTGTGAGAGCGGCCTGGGGTCGCGGTGCTGCTGCCTGGCCCAGTTGGGGGCAGGCATGTCAGTTTGCTATAAATTAAATAGCTGTTTGCGCTTTCCCAATAAGCGCTAGAAGCCAAAAAATACCCAAAATTCCGGCCTCAGGCGTCAAGCATGTGTCACCCATCCCGCATGCTCCAGCTCATTCAAATGCGGCAGGGTGTTGAACGTCTGCAGCATCAGCCGCTTGGGCGCAATCGAGAACTCCGTCACCGCGCTGTTGCGGATGCGCATGTTCAGCGCAATCGTCACCTCGGGTGCGGTGCCCAGCACCTCGCCCACGGCCGTGGAGATGGGGCCGCCGCTGCTCACCAGCAGTACGTTGTGGCCCGCGTGGTGGTGGCGCACATGGTCCAGCGCGCTGCGCACACCGTTTGAAAATTCGTTCCAGCTGGGCATGCCCTGGGGGCTGATGACGCCCGCCATCCACTGCGCCAGCGCGTCGCACAGGATGCGAAAGTGCGCGCGGTAGCGCTCTGGCGTGTCGGCCGGGCCCAGGGGCTGGGGGTGAATGGCCGCGATGAGTGCGTGGCTGTCGTATTCGTTGAGGCCTGGCAATTGCAGCACTTCGTGCGTGGTCTGCAGGCCTTCGGCAATGCCTTCCAGCGTTTGCGTGTGGCGGCGCAGCGTGCCGGTGATGACGGCGTCGAACGCCATCCCCCGCGCTCGCCAGTATTCGCCCAGGCGCACGGCCTGTTCGCGGCCCCGGGCGCTGAGCACGTCATAGTCATCTGCGCCAAACGAGGCCTGGCCATGGCGCACGAGGTAGAGGGTTCCCATGCGGCGGATTGTGGCCAAAACAGGGCCCTGGCGCTTGTCACGCAAGCGACCAATGCTACTGAATGAATAGCGTTGTAGCTTGTGTGTGCAACGGGATCAGCCCGCCAGAACGCTGCTGAACATGGGCGCATCGACGTTGCCACCCGTCAACGCCAGGCCCACGTGCAAGCCCTGGAGCTGGTCGCGCTCCTGCAGCGCCGCCGCCAGCGCGGCAGCGCCTGCGCCCTCGGCCACGTTGTGCGTGTCGGTGAACAAGGCGCGCATGGCGGCGGCCACTTCGGCATCGCTCACCTGCACGATGTGGTCGATGTGCGGGGCCATCACGGCCAGGGCTTCGGGGTCTGCCACGCGGCAGGCCATGCCGTCGGCGAGCGTTGTGGTGACGGGTGCCTCGACCACGCGGCCTGCCGCCAGCGAATCGGCATAGGTGGTGGCGTGGCTGCTGACCACGCCCACCACGCGCACGGGGTGCTGCAACGCCAGCTTGGCAGCGATGGCCGAGCACGCGCCCGAGCCCTGGCCGATGGGCACATACACCACGTCGAGCTGCGGCACTGCGCGCAGGAATTCCCACCAGTAGGTGCTCACGCCACGCAGCAGGTCGGGGTGGAAGCTGGGCACCATGTGGGCGCCGCGCTGGGCGGCCAATTGAATGGCGTGTTCACGCGCTTCCTGGAAGTCGTCGCCGTGTTCGATGAGCGTGACGCCCAGTGCGCGCATGGCGGCGTTTTTCTCGACCGAGTTGCCACGCGGCACGACGATGGTGCAGGCCACGCCGTGGCGGTGCGCGGCCCAGCCCATGCTCTGGCCGTGGTTGCCGCGCGTGGCGCTGATGACCTCGGTGGGCAGGGCGCCACGCAGCGCGAGCTGGTCAAAGTAGGTCAGGCCGCCGCGAATCTTGAAGGCGCCCACGGGCGTGTGGTTTTCGTGCTTGAGCCAGCAGTCGGTGCCCAGGCGCTGGCTGAGCAGGCCCCAGCGGTACTGGGGCGTGGCGGCGAAGTCGCGGTACACCACCTCGGCAGCGGCTTCGATGTCGGCCAGGGTGGGCAGCAGGGCGGTGGGGTCGAGGCGGGTGTTCATGCGGCGGCTTTCTTTTCGGTGAGGAGGCGCAGGGCCAGCAGACCCAGGACGGTGCCCATGAAATAGCGCTGGGCGCGCATCCATGCGGCGTTGCGGTTCAGGAACAGCGCCACGCGGGCGGCGCACAGGATGAGCAGCGTGTTGACGGCTGCGCTGGTGGTGATCTGCACGGCACCCAGCGTCAGGCTCTGCAGCAGCAACTGGCCGCGCTCGGGGTGGAGGAACTGGGGGAAGAACGACAGGTAGAACATGGCCACCTTGGGGTTCAAGAGGTTGGTCATGAAGCCCATGAGGAACAGCGTGCGCGGCCGGTCGTGGGGCAGGTTGCGGGCTTCGAACGGCGCGTTGCCGCCGGGTTTGACGGCCTGCCATGCCATCCACAGCAGATACGCGGCACCGGCGTAGCGGATGGCGTCAAACGCCAGCGGCACGGCGGCCAGCAACGCCGTCAGGCCCAGCGCCGCCGCCAGCAGGTGCACGACAAAACCCAGCACCACCCCGGTCAGCGAGATGAGCCCGGCGCGTGGCCCCTGGGTGAGGCTGCGCGAGACGCAGTACACCATGTTGGGGCCGGGCGTGAGCACCAGCACGAGGGCGGCGAGTGCGAAGAGCAGCAGTTCCTGTACAGAGAAAAGCATGGTGGTTACTCCTGGGGGGTGAACGACGAGAGGGTGACCGGGCCCCGTGGCGTGCTGAGCTGCGCGGTGAGCCGGGGCGTGTTGCCGGGTGTGATGGCGACGGAGTTTGCTACCCCCACGGCTTCGCACGCGGCCTGCAGCGTGGCGGCCTGCGGATGCTGCAGCGCGAGCTGCTGCAGTTGCACACCACTGGCGGGCAGGCTGCTGCACGGGTGCACGTCGCCCCACTGGATGAGGGTGGGCAGGCAGCCGTCCATGAGGCGCAGGCCGTCGTCGCGCACGGTGATCTGCCATTGCAGCAGGCCATTCGGCGTGGGGCGGCTGGCGGTGATGACGGCGCCGCGCTCGATGCCCCGCGCCGCCAGCGCGGCACACCGCTCGGCCACGTCGGGCACGCTGGCCACCCAGTGGATCAGCTGTGGGCCGTGTTGTGCCACCTGTTGCCGCAAGGCAGCATCATCCATATCAAACCAGCGGCTGGCGCTTTCTGGTATTGCGGGAGCAGCTCCTTTGTTGATAGCAATTATTTCCAGGTAGGCGCGCGGGTGGGTGGGGCCGGAGACATTGAAGATGCGGTTGTGCGTGCCCATCAGAGGGTGTTCACCGCCCGCTGTGGGGGTGATGCCCAGCGTGCGTTCGCACCAGGCTACGCCGCTGACCAGGTCGGCGGCCAACACGACCAGATGGTCTACGCACGGGGCCAAGGGGCTCGCTGTCACAGCAGCACCTCGCCCGACACGCAGGTGACCGAACTGCCGCCCACCCAGATCGTGTCGCCGTCCTGCTCCACATAGACGCGCCCGGCGCGGCCCAGGCAGGTGCCCTGGCTGGCCACGTATTTTGTGGGGGCCAGGCCCGCGCCGATGAGCCACTGGGCCAGCGCGGCGTTCAGGCTGCCGGTGACGGGGTCTTCGGCCAGGCCGTTGTTGCCGGGGAAAAAGGCGCGCACTTCAAAGGCGATGCCTTCGGCGTCGGTGCTGCCGATGACACCGACCTTTCCGCGCGGTCCGACCACGCCCACATCCAACTGGCCCAGGATGCTGGCGTCGGGCTTGAGCGCCAGCACCTGTTCGCTGCTGCGCAGCATCACACCGCGCCAGTTGGGGCCGTTGTCGCACCAGGCGTGGTGCAGGATGTCGCTGCGGTCCACCCCCAGACCCCGGGCAATCAAGGCCACGTCGTCTTCCGCCAGCGGGCCACTTTTGATCAACGCAGGCGCGGCAAAAGCCAGGCGGTCGCCGTCCTGGCGCAGCGCGACCAGGCCCACGCCGCATTCCTGCACCACCTTGCCGGCCACCTGGGGCTGGCCCCCGGCCTGCAGCCAGGCGTGGCAGCTGCCCAGCGTGGGGTGGCCAGCAAAGGGCAGTTCGCGCCCGGGGCAGAAGATACGCACGCGGTAGTCGGCACCGGCGGCGCGGCCTTGCGAGGTGGGTGGGAGCAAGAAGGTGGCTTCTGACAGGTTGGTCCAGTTCGTGAACTCCTGCATGGTTTCGGTGGACAGGCCCGTGCCGTCCAGCACCACGGCCAGTGGGTTGCCCCGGTAGGCCTGGGCGGTGAAAACATCGACTTGTTTGAAGGGGCGTTGTTGCATGGTGGTCAGGGTCCTTGAAGCAAAAAAGCGGTGAAACGGGCGGTGGATCGGTCGAGCTGGGCACGCCGGGGGCTGACCGGGGGCCTGGGGTTCTTGGGCTTGTGTTCGGTGGGCACCTGGGGGAAGGAGTCCGCCGGGGTGGGGGTCAGCCGCTGGGGCGCGGGGTTTTGGACCAGCTCATAGCAGCACCGAGCCTTCAATGCAGGTGACGGCGCGCCCGCCCACCCAGAGCTGGTGGTCGTTGTCCTGCCGGATATGCACGCGGCCCGCGCGGCCCAGGCATTCGCCCTGGGCCACCAGGTAGCTGTGCGGGGCCAGGCCGTCGGCAATCAGCCATTCGGCCAGGCTGGCGTTGAGGGTGCCGGTGACCGGGTCTTCGGGGTTGCCCATGGGTGCGGCAAAGGCGCGCACCACCACGCCGGGCTGGGTTGTGTCGCTGGCGGTGGGGCCGACATGGATCACGCCCACGTCCTGGCCCAGGTCTTTCAGGCGCGCGTGGTCCGGGCGCAAGCCGAGCACGGTGTCCGCGCTGTCGAGCAGCAGGCCCAGCCACACGGGGCCATTGTCCAGCAGTTGCGCACCCAGGATCTGCTGGGGGCGCAGGCCCAGCGCGCTCGCAATCAGCGGCACCAGGGCGGGGCTGGGCGCGCTGCGCTTGAGGGGCGGGGCGGCAAAGGCCAGCGTGTCATCGGTCTGCGCGATACGCACCAAACCCAGCGCGCACTCCTGGATCACCATGCCGCTCTGGCGCGGTGTGTTGCCCGCCTGCAGCCACGCGTGGCAGGTGCCCAGCGTGGGGTGGCCGGCAAAAGGCAGCTCGCCGTTGGGGCTGAAGATGCGCAGGCGGTAGTCGGCGCCCGCAGCGTGCCCTGCCTCGGTGGGGGGCAGCAGAAAGGTGGTTTCCGACAGGTTGGTCCAGGCCGCAAAACGGCGCATGTCGCTGTCGTTCAAACCCTCGGCATCCAGCACCACGGCCACGGGGTTGCCGTAGCCGGGGCGGTCGCTGAAGACGTCGATCTGCTTGAAGGGGCGCTGGTGCATGGTGAGGTTCAGGAGAGAGGCTGGTCCAATACGCCCCGAGCGCCGGGGCGGGTGCTGACCGCGTTGTACCACCGCTCCAGGTGCGGCCGTGCGATGCGGTCCTGCGGCAGGCCCCACCAGCGGTGGATCTCGCAGCCCACGGGAATGTCGGCCATGGTGAACTGCTCCCCCGCCATGAAGGGCTGGCGCGCCAGGTGGGCGTCCAGCATTGCCAGCAGGGGCTCGGTGGCCGCCACCGACGCGGCAATCAGCGCATCGTTGCGCTGGGCTGGGGGCGTGCGTATCCACTGAACAAAGGCATCGCGCCCGGCCGGGTTCAGGGTGGTCTGCTGCCAGTCCATCCACTGCTCGGCCACAAAGCGCTCGCGCAATGCGTCGGGGTACAGCGCACCCATGGAATGCCGGGCACACAGGTAGCGCACGATGGGGTTGGATTCCCACAGCACGGTGTCCGTATCCTCATCCTCAATCAGCGGCACCAGGCCGTTGGGGTTGAGGCCGAGGTAGTGTGCCTCGCGCACGATGCCGTACTGGCCGCCCGCGTCGGTGCGCTGCAGCGTGATGCCCAGCTCCTGCGCTGTCCACACCACCTTGCGCACATTGATGGACGACAGGCGCCCCCAGAGCCTCAGCATGGATCAGCCTTTGTTCTGCTCATCGCGTATCGAAGCGGCCAGTGCCGCGATGCCGGTCGCGATCTGCTCCACGCTGGAGGTCACGAACGACAGGCGCAGCGTGCGCGGGTCGGCGTTGTCGGCATAGAAGGCCGCGCCGGGCACGAAGGCCACGTTGCGCTCCACGGCCTTGGGCAGCAGTTCGACGGCACTCATGCCTTCGGGCAGGCGCACCCACAGGAACATGCCGCCGTCGGGGCGGTTCCATTGCACGGAGAGGCCCTGCATTTCCTTGTCGAGTGCCGCCAGCATGGCCTCGCACTGCTGCTTGTACAGCGCGCGGATGGTGGGCACATGGCGGTCCAGGAAGTTGCCCTTCATCACCTCGGCCACCAGGCGCTGGTTGTAGCCGGGGGTGTGCAGGTCGGCCGCCTGCTTGGCCTGCAGCAGCTTGGGGTACACCGCCTTGGGCGCCACGACGAAGCCCAGGCGCAGCCCGGGGGCCAGCACCTTGGAGAACGAGCCCATGTAGATGCAGCCATCGGGGTTGCGGGCGGTGAGCGGGGCGGGTGGTGGGTTGTCGAACCACAGGTCGCCGTAGGGGTTGTCCTCTACCAGCGGCAGGTTCAGTTCGGCGGCAGCCTGCACCAGGGCGGCTCGGCGGGCTTCGCTCATGGTGCGGCCCGTGGGGTTCTGGAAGTTGGGCAGCACGTACAGGAAGCGCGCCTTGTTGGCACCCGTGCCCACCTTGGCCTTCAGGTCGTCAATCAGAACGCCTTCATCATCGCTGGCCACGGACACCACGGCAGGCTCCATGGGCGTGAAGGCCTGCAGCGCGCCCAGGTAGGTGGGTGTTTCCACCAGCACGCGGCTGTCCGTGTCGATCAGCACCTTGGCGATCAGGTCCAGGGCTTGCTGCGAGCCGGTGGTGATGAGAATCTGCTCGGGGTCCACGCTCCAAGGCAGGAAGTCGGCGATGGCCTGGCGCAGCGGGGCATAGCCTTCGCTGGCGGCGTATTGCAGTGCAGCTGGGCCATCATTGGCCAGCACGGCGGCGGAAGCTTCGGCGAAGGCCGACACCGGGAAGGTCTTGGGTGAGGGCAGGCCACCCGCCAGGCTGATGATGCCGGGCTTTTCCGTGACCTTCAGGATTTCGCGGATGACCGAAGGGTTCATGCGCTCGGCGCGGCGTGCCAGGGTCCAGGTGCTGGTCTGTGGGAGGTCGTTCAGTTTCACTCTCGTTCTCCTGTGGGCGGTTCGCAAATGACCACCCTGTTGCAAAGTCTAAAAAATCGGAATGCGCGGGCCGTGCCGGGCGCTCTGTCAGTCCACGATGAACAAGGTGGCACCCTGTGGGGATGTGGACCGATGGGGTTCTGCATTGTCGGCCACCTGGTAGCTCATGCCCGGCGTCAGCGTGAACCGGCGGCCGTCGGCCAGCTCGGTGTGCAATTCTCCGCCCAGGCACAGCAGCACGTGGCCCTTGACGCACCAGTGGTCCGACACGTAGCCCGGTGTGTACTCCACCATGCGCACGCGCACGTCGCCGAACTGTTGCGTGCGCCAGAAGGCCTGGCCGGCCTCTGCGCTTTTTTCTTCGCGCGGAATGCCAGACCAGTCGGTGGTGGCAAACGGGATGTGGTGTATTTGCATGAATGTCAGTCCTTCAAGGAAACCACCGCTTCGATCTCCACCGCGAAACCGCGCGGCAGCGAGCCCACGCCCACGGCCGAGCGCGCATGCCGCCCCGCATCGCCGAACACCTCGACCAGCAGGTCGGAGCAGCCGTTGATGACCTCGGTGTGCTGCATGAAGTCGGGGGTGGCGTTGACCATGCCCAGGACCTTCACGACGCGGCGCACGCGCGACAGGTCGCCCAGTGCAGCCTTCATCGTCGCGATCAGGTGCAGTCCCACCTCGCGGGCATGGTCCCTGGCTTGCGCGGCGCTGATTTCGCGCCCCACCTTGGGCACGTTGGCCATGTCTTCGCGGGTGGGAGAGCCCTTGCCCGACAGGTACAGCGTGTCGCCGTCGAGCACATAGGCGTCAAAGTTGCCACGGGGTGCGGTCACGGCGGGCAATACCAGGCCCAGTTGCTGCAGGCGTTGTTCCGGGGCGATGGGGGTCATGCGGGGGCTCCTTGGTGAACGGGCATCTTCTTGCCCACAAATACGGTGGCGATCACGGCCAGTGCAAACACCACCGTGACGGTATCCAGGCGCTCTCCGAGCAGCGGCACGGCAAAAAGCAGGCTCAGGAAGGGCTGGATCAGCTGGATCTGGCTTACGCGCACGGCACCCAGTGCCAGCGCCCGGTACCAGGCAAAGAAGCCGATCCACATCGAGAACAGCGCCACATAGACAAAGCCCAGCCAGCTCATGCCGCCGATGGCCGAGGGCACGGCGGGTGCAAACCACCAGGCGATGGGAATGGTCAGTGGCAGGGAACACACCAGGACCCAGCAGATGACCTGCTCGGCCCCCAGCCTCGGCGTGAGGCGGGCGCCGCCGATGTAGCCGAACGCGCCCGTGGTCATGGCAATGAGCAGGTAGATGTTGGCTGCGCCCAGGTAGATGCCACCCGCACGCCACACCATGAACCCCAGTACCAGGCCGCTGCCCAGCACGGCGCAGGCCCAGAAACCGGCGGAGGGCCGTTGCCGGAACCACAGTGCGCCCAACAGGGCGGTGGACAGTGGCAGCAAGGCGGTGACCACGGCCCCATGGGTGCTGGGCACATGGCGCAGCGCGAGGGCCAGAAACAGCGGAAACCCCACGATCACGCCAAAGGCCGTGATGGCCAGCAGCGGCCATTCGGCTTTCCGTGGAAGGTTGAGGCGCCCGCGCACATGCTGCAGCCACAGGTAGGCGATGGACAGCAGCCCTGCCACGGCAGCGCGGCCGAACGTGACAAACCAGGGCGACAGCTGCGGCGCGTCGGTGGGCCCCACGGCAAGGCGGGTCATCGGCAGGGTGGCCGCAAACAAGGTGACGCCCACCAGCCCCCAGATCAGCGCTTCGCGTTCTTGTGCGTTGTTCATAGGGAAAGCATCCAGAGGGCGGTGGCGACGAGCACCAGGGCCAGTGCGCGGTTGAACCAGAGCAGGCGCTGGCCCTGCGCCAGCCACTGGCGCAGCAGCGAGCCGATGAGCGCGTAGGCAAAGTTGCTGGTGAAGGCAAACACCATCATCACCCCACAGATGATGGCGAGACGCTCGCCCGGATTGGTCGAGGGCTGGCCTGCGGCGTTGACCACCCAGCCTGCGCTGAGCGTGAGCGCCAGCATCCAGGCCTTGATGTTCACGAACTGCAGGCCCACGCCTTGCCAGAAGGTCACGTTCAGGCGCGTGGTGTCGACCTCGGTCATCTGGCCTGCGCGGCTGAGCTTCCAGGCCAGCCAGAGCATGTAGGCCACGCCCAGCAGCGTCACGGCCCAGCGCAGCGCGGGCACGCCGGTGATCAGGGCGCCCAGGCCCAGGCCGCTGCCCAGCATGAGCAGTGTCCAGCCCGTGGGCACCGCGAAGCAAAAGCGCAGCGCGCGCTTGAGACCCAGGTTCGCGGCCAGTGCAGTGGACAAGGTGGTGTTGGGCCCCGGCGAAAAACTCATCGCGGTGCAGAACAGCAGCAGGGCAGTCAGTTCGGGGGCGGTCATGGGCAGGTGTTTCCGGGCTTTTTGGCGGGTGGCTTGTCAGCGCCTGGGCTTCAATGTAATCTTCGATGCCAGTACACAATCAATACAGTTAAGCAGCGCAGTTCGTGATCTGTATTGGCTGCGATAACAGTACACAAGGACACGGCCATGCTGATGAAAACCACCACCCAGTCGCTGACCGAGCAGCTGTCGGCGCGTTTTGGCGAGCGCATCCGCAACCGGCTGTTGGCACCTGGCGCGCGCCTGCCTTCGGTGCGGCAGTGCGCGCAGCAGCATGGCGTGAGTCCTTCCACTGTGGTGGCAGCGTATGACCAATTGCTGGCGCAGGGCCTGGTGGAGGCGCGCAAGAATCGGGGCTTCTTTGTGCGCGAGATGGCCACAGGACAGGTGGAGCGGGTGCCGGAGGACGACGAGACGGGAGCCCAGGAGGTCGAACGTGCCATGGGCAACTGGAGCACCGCGCACTGGTTTGCGGCCCGTGGCGCCGGGCGCGGCGCTGCGCGGGGGGCGCCGCCGGTCAATGCCACGGCGCTGATCCGCGGCATGTTCCACAAGATCAGCGACAAGCCGCAGCCCGGCATGGGGGTGTTTCCGCCCGCCTGGCTGGAGTCCACGTTCATGCCCGCCGCTGTGCGCAAGGTGACCAGCACGCGCGCGCTGAATGATTTTTCACTGCAGTACGGCGAGCCACTGGGCGATACGGGGCTGCGCCGGGTGCTGTCCAAGAAGCTGGCCACGCTTAACGTGCATGCGGCCCCCGAAAACATCATCACCACCGTGGGCGCCACACACGCACTCGACATCGTGAGCCGCACGCTGCTGCGCCCGGGCGACCCGGTGATGGTGGAGGAGCCCGGCTGGGCGGTGGAGTTTGCGCGGCTGGCGGCGCTTGGCATGCACATCTTGCCCGTCCCGCGCCGCGCCGACGGGCCCGACCTGGAGGTCATGGCGAAATACTGCGAGGTGCACCAGCCAAAGCTCTACGTGAGCGTGAGCGTGTTCCACAACCCCACGGGCTATTGCCTGTCGCCGGGCAGCGCACACCGCATCTTGCAGCTGGCCAACCAGTACAACTTCCATGTGGTGGAGGACGACACCTACAGCCACATTGCCCCCGAGCACGCCACGCGCCTCACGGCGCTGGATGGCCTGCAGCGCACCATCTACGTGAGTGGTTTTGCCAAGATCCTTGCGCCCAACTGGCGCATCGGTTTCATGGCGGCACCGCCTGCGCTGGTGGAGCAATTGCTGGACACCAAGCTGCTGGCCACGCTGACCACGCCCGCGCTGCTGGAAAAGGCCCTGGCCCTGTGCATCGAACAGGGCCAACTGCGCCGCCACGCCGAGCGCATCCGCACGCGGCTCGATGCTGCGCGTGCGCGCAGCGTGAAGCTGGCGCTGGGGGCCGGATGCACCTTTGCGGCCGAGCCTGTGGGCCTGTTTGGCTGGGTGGAGACGGGGGTGGACACCGACGCGCTGTCGCAGCGCATGCTGGACGAAGGCTACCTCCTGGCGCCCGGCGCGCTGTTCCATGCAGAGCGCAAACCCAGCACCCTCATGCGCATCAACTTTGCCACCACGCAAGAGGCGGAGTTCTGGAAGACTTTCGAGCGTGTGCGGGCAGAGCAGGGCCGGTGACCCCAGGCTATCGGGCTATTGCGAATGGGCCGACGGAGGCCTGTCGCGCAGCCTGTGAAACTGGCACAACGCAAACCAGCAGACGCGGCGGAACTGGCTTTGCCAGGCCGCTTGCGTCGTCCCCCTTGGGGGGAAGGCGCGAAGCGGCTCAGGGGGATTACTTTCTCTCTACTTCCAGATCGGCCAGCACACGCAGCAGGGCGCGATTGACCTCTTCCAGGTCCAGCTCGTAGGTTTCGCAAAGCTGGCGGATGGCGCTGGCGTCGTCCGTCTCCAGCGCGCAGGCCATCTGCAGGCCGCCGGTGTAGGGGCCGGTGCGCAGCACCGTGGCGTCGTAGATGCGCTCGGACAGGGGCAGGCGGCGCAGGATGGTGCCCAGCGGCTCGCCCAGCAGGTCGTCCAGCTGGGAAACCAGACCACACAGGTAGATCTCGCGGCGCAGGTCGTTCTCGACGCCCGCATCGAGCAGGTGGGCGGTGAGCTCGGCACGCATCACCATGGCCTCGCGCACCGGCTGCATGTTGGGGTCGGTGCTGGCATGGGGCAGTTGGTCGGACAGCCAGCGCTTGATGGAGCCGTAGCCCATCATCACCAGGCCCCGGCGCAGCGAGTCGATGCCCGTGCGCAGGCCCAGGGCCGCGGAGTTGGTGTACACCATGAAGCGGTACGCGAGGATCGGGTCCTGGCCCATGATGTCTTCAAAGGTTTCCAGCGACTGCTCTGCGTCGATGGCCTTCATGAGCTTGAAGATCACCGCGTGCGACGGCTGCTGGGGATGGTGGCGCAGGCTGTAGAGCACGTCTTCCGCCGGCCATCCCGCCAGTGCCAGTGCGTTGTGCTGGTCCAGGCAATGCTCCATGAGCGCACGGCTGGCGATGCCTTCGTACATCTGCCCGGCCAGCACGGGGCTGGTGGCGCGTACTGGCTGCGGGGGAGCGCCGCCGGGGCGGGTGGCAGGGGCCGCCTTCAGGGCTGCCACGGCGTCTTCGGGGCGCAGGGTGAGCAGGCTGTTGTCAAAGCACTGGGCAATGTCGGGCTCGGGCAGCCGGCCCAGCTCGCCGCGCCACACGAGCTTCAGGCCCCGCTGGTGGGCGGCCTTGACGTGTTTGTAAATGGTCGAGTCGGACAACCAGTCGCCGCGTACCTCGATCCACGGCGCACCCCGCGGCGCATGCTCCAGCATGTTGGACAGCAACTGGTGGCTTTGGGGGGACAGCAGGATCGGTGGGGAACTGGCGGACCACAACTCCTGCAGCGTGCGCAGCAGGTGGGCGGTATCGACCAGGGCCGAGGCCTCGCTGTGCACATAAAGCTGGATGGCCGCGAGTTTGCGGGCGCGGTTCCACAAGGGGCGGTAACCCAGAATCAGGCTGCCAAGGACAGATTGGACCATGTGCTCTCAGGCAATGTGACGGGGGCCTGTTCCCGGGGCGTGGGGGGCTCACCCCATCACCGCGTGAGCAAGTCCTAGCTAATGAAATTGAACAGGGACAGCTTCTGAACCTGCGCATAGGACTTGAGCGCTGCCTCATAGCCCACCTGCTGGTTCTGGAAGTCTGAAATTCCCTGGATCATATCGAGATCCTCGGCCCGCGAGCGGTCGCCTTCGAGCTGGATGGACCGCTTTTCCTGGTCGCCCGTGATGCGGTCCGCGCGGTTGAGCAGCTCGCCCGCGTAGCCGCGCATGTTGTGCATGCGTTCCAGACCGATGTCCATGTTGCCCAGGGCCTGCCCCACCGCCTGTGCCGCCGCATTGCTGTCGGGGGCATTGCGGATGTCGCGGATCGCGTTGTCCATGGTGCTGAACATGCTCGGGCTGGGCTGCAGGGTGATGGCGTCCCCGGTGGCGGGGTTGCCCTTGATGTCGAAGCTCAGGCCCGGAATGCTGGTGATGGAGATGGTCACCGGCTTGTCCGACGGATAGTCGGGCACCACCACGGCCGGCGACACGGCGCCGGTGGTGGTGTTGGTGAGCGTGTAGGTGGCGGTGGTCGTGCCCGGTGTGGCGCCCGGGCCCACCGCGCTGAAGGTGATGGTGTAGTTGTCGCCGGTCACCAGGCTCGGGTTCACGGGGGTGACTGCCGTGGTGTTGAGGAAGCGGCTGGAGGGGATGGCGCTGACGCCTGCGGTGTAGACCCCGTCGCGCTGCGGATCGAACATGAAGGTGGCTTCGCCGTCCAGCGCGCCGGGAATGGATACGCCACTGCTGGCTGTCTGGCCGGGCAGCCCCTCGAAGGTGTAGTCGGGGCTGCTGCTCAAGGGGCCGAGGAACGGTGCGAGCGCGCTGCCCAGGGAGCTGAGCAGCGGAACGCCGTTGGTGTCCTTGCGGTTGGCCACCTCCAGAAGCTGCTCGCGCAGACCCTGCAATTGGTTGGCGATGGTGGTGCGGTCGTTGGGCGTCAGGGCCGCACTGCCGGCGTTCACCACCAGCTCGCGGAAGTTCTGCACCAGGTCCACCGCATCGCCCAGGGCAGACTCGGCCTGGGCAATCGCGTTGCGCTGGGTTTCCAGTGCGCGCTGCTCGGTCTGGACGCGCGCCAGCCGGTTGATGGCGCGTTCTGCCTGTGCGGCCGACACGGGGTCGTCGCTGGCCCGCACCACGCGTTTGCCCGAGGTCAGGTTCTCCTGCAGGTTCGACAGGTTGGTCTGGCGCGTGCCCAGGTTGCGCAGGGCGTTGTCATACATGTTGGCCGTGCCAAGGCGGTAGATGCTATTGCTCATGTCGAACTCCTAACTCCTGTCCCGCCGTCAGCGGCCGAGGCCTTGCAGCAGCGAGTCAAAGATGTTTTGCGCGATCTGGATCATTTTGGACGATGCCTGGTACGCCTGCTGGTATTGGATCAGCCTTGCTGCCTCTTCGTCCAGATTGACCCCGGAAATCGCAGTGCGATCCCGCTCCAGATTGGACGCGATGGTGGTGGACAGCTCGGCCGCGAACAGCGCGCTCTGGGTGCGGGTCCCCACCTGGGAAATGGCGCCCGCATAGCCGTCGGAGAGCGTGGATTCGTCGAACATCTTCACGTCCCGCAGGCCCATGAGGGCGTTGGCGTTGCCGGAGTTGCGCGTGAAGATGTCGCCGTACTGCGGGTCCGAGGCATTGCCGATGACCACGGTATCGCCCGTGTTGGGGCTGCCCTGCAGCTTGATCTCCCACCCGTTGATGGAAATGGGCGTACCGGGCGTGTAGGGCTGTGCGGCGGCAATCGTGGTGGGCGGTGCGGTGCCGCGGTCCAGCACATCGTAGGTGGTGGGCGGGCCGGCCGTGAACTGCAGCTGGATGCCGCCCAGGATGGGGGGCAGTGCGGCGGGGTTGGCATTGGGCGGAAGTACCAGCCCCGGCGGGTTGGGCAGGCCGGTGGCCTTGAGGCCGGCCAGCTGCATCGTGCCGCCGTTGGAGGTGCCCATGGCCGCATTGATGGGGTTGGCCGCTGCCAGATCGCGTGGCGAATACACCAGCGACTGGATGTTGGCCGCCGCCGTGCTGAACGGCTTGAACAGCATGCGCTCGCCCGGGTTGCCGGGCGTGGTCAGGTTGAAGTTGAGGCCGTCGATCTGCAGCGTGGCCAGGTTGGCCGCGTCGGTGAACGGGGTGGAGGTGCCGTCCGACAGCCGCACCACCTGCCCGGCCGTGCCGGTGGTGAAGCGGATTTCATAGTCCGACGCCGCGAACTGCGTGGGGCCGGTGAAGGACACCGTGCCCACGCCCGCGCCGTTGGTGTGGCCTGGCATGCTGGCGGGCAACGCGAACAGGTCCTTGCCCAGCGCACCGTCGAGCGTGAGGCCCAGGTTGTGCTGGTCGTTCATCGTCATGCCGATGGCCATGGCCATGCGGCCCAGCAGGTTGCGTCCCTCGGCCAGATCGGTGTTGTTGAAGCGCAGCAGGCCCGACATCGAGCCCCCGCCGAGCACGTTCTCGTCCATTTCCACGGCCGGTGCACCGGGCCGGTTGAAGAACAGCTTGATCTGGCCGCTGCCGGGGAAGGCGGTGGCATCGTCTACCGAGAGGCTGGTCGCCGTGGTGCCCAGCACCAGCGGCTGGCTGCCCGCCACGAACAGGCCCACCGTGCCGTCGTCGGCCGGGATTTGCGTGGTCTGCACATACTGGTTGATGTCGCGGATGATCTGGTCGCGCTGGTCCAACAGGTCATTCGGGGTCTGTCCATTGCCCTTGGCGCGCGCGATCTGCTCGTTCACACTGGCCATCTGCCCGGCCAGGCTGTTGACGGCGGTGATGCTGCTTTGCAGCTGCTCGGTGACGGTGTACTGGATCTCGTTGATGCGGTCGGCGGCCGAGCGCATGCGCGACGCGGTTTCGTCCATGCGCGTGAGCACCACGGTGCGTGCGGTGATGTCGGTGGGGGCGCTCACCACGTCCGAGAACGCATTCATCATGTCGTTGATGGCGGCACCCAGGCCGGCCGTGCCGCCGCTGAAGACCTCCTGCAGCTGGCGCAGGCGCTCGGCCCGCACGATGTCGGACGACTGCACGGAGCCCGCCGTGGCCGACTGGCGCGTGAGCAGCTCGCTCTGGTTGCGCAGGATGGTCTGCACATCCACACCCTGGCCGATATAGCCACCCCCCGTGAACTGGCCCTGCACGGTCTGCAGCACCACGGTCTGGCGCGAATAGCCGGGCGTATTGACGTTGGCGATGTTGTGGCCCGCCGTCTGCAGGGCCACCTGGTTGGCCAGCAGGGCGCGGGCGCCGACGTTGAGAAGACTCATGGCTTACCTCGGCTTTCTCATCACGCCTGGGCGCGCTGTACGCGCAAAGCGCTGTTGATGGCGCCGCTGAGCTTTCGGGCGTACTCGGGGTCGGTGGCGTATCCGGCCTTTTGCAGCTCGGCCGCATAGGCCACGGCCGAACCGTTCTTGGCGGTGGCCTGCGCCTTTTCGTAGCGGGGGCTTTCAGTGATGAGGCGGGCGTAGTCGCGGAACGAGTCCTCGTACGAGTCGTAGGCGCGGAACTTGGCGGTCACCTTCTGGGCCTTGCCGTTGATGTATTCGGTGGTCGTGATCTCGGCCACCTTGCCCGTCCAGCCCTTGCCGGCCTTGATGCCGAACAGGTTGAACGAGTTGGAGCCGTCCTTGTGTTTGATCTCGCTCTTGCCCCAGCCAGTTTCGTGGCCGGCCTGGCCCAGCATGAAGCTCGCCGGAATGCCACTCTCCTGGGCCACGCGCTCGGCGGTGCCGGAGAGGTGTTGCACAAATCCATCGCGCCCCTTGGGTGCGGGTGCCGTCGCCTCAGCCGGGGTGCCGGTGGCCGGTGCCGCTGCACGCGGCAGTGCCTGCGGCAGGCTCAGCGTGGAAGGCACGGAGAAGTTCGCATCGGCACCGCCCATCTGGCGCGAGAGCTGGCGCGCAATCGCTTCAGAAAGCCCGCCCTGCTGGCCGGACATGCTGACAGACAGCTGCTGGTCCAGCATGTCCTGCCCCAGGTTGGCCTGCTCGCCTTCCATGAGGCCGGATTTCATCGTGGCGTCGCGCATGCTCTTGATCAGCTCGCGCATGAACAGCGACTCGAACTGCTTGGCCACCTCGCGGGTGGTCTGGGCGTTGTTGGCCGTGCCCGCGTCGTACTTGAGCGTGTTGAGCGAGCGGATGTCCACCGCCAGCGCATTGGACGTGCTGGTGGTGCTGGACGAAGGGAGTGTGAGGGCCATGGTCAAGCCTCCTGCGCTGGGCTACCCACAGACAGTGAATTCGGCGCTGCCCAGGCCTGTGCACCCGTGGAACTGGCTTTGCCAGGCCACCGGGTGTGTCCCCCTTTGGGGGAAGGCGCGAAGCGACTCAGGGGGAGCATTTAGATCACTTCCAGCTCGGCGTTGAGCGCGCCAGCGGCCTTGATGGCCTGCAGGATGGCCAGCAGGTCTTGGGGTGTGGCGCCCAGTGTGTTGAGCGCCTTCACCACGTCCGCCAGCTGGGGCGAGGGCGGCATCTGGATGATGTTGCCCGGCTCCTGGTTGATGCGGATGTCGCTTTGCTGCGCCACCACGGTTTGCCCTTGCGAGAGCGGTGCGGGCTGGCTGATGATGGGCGTCGAGCTGATGGTGATCGAGAGGTTGCCGTGCGCAATGGCGCAGGGGCCCAGCGTGACCGCCTGGTTGAGCACCACCGAGCCAGTGCGTGCGTTGATGACGACCTTGGCCGAGGGGGTGGACGACTCCAGCGCCAGCTCTTCGAGGTCGGCGATGAAACCCACGCGGGCGCCAGGGTCGATCGGCGCGCGCACCTGCACCGTGCGGCCGTCGAGCGCCGTGGCCAGGCCACTGCCCAGCTTGGTGTTGATGGCCTGCGCCACGCGGCGCGCAGTCTGGAAGTCCGAGGCGTTGAGCCCGAGGTTGATGGTGTCGCCCTCGTTGAGCGGCGTGGGCACGGCGCGCTCGACCTGCGCGCCCTGCGGAATGCGGCCTGCGCTCAGGTGGTTGATCTGCACCTTGCTGCCGCCGGCCGATGCACCGGCGCCACCGACCACCACATTGCCCTGGGCCAGCGCATAGATCTCGCCGTCGGCGCCGCGCAGCGGCGTGACGATCAGCGTGCCGCCCTTGAGCGACTTGGCGTTGCCCATGGAGGAGACGTTGATGTCGATCGTCTGTCCCGGCTGCGCAAAAGCGGGAAGCTGCGCCGTGACGATCACGGCCGCCACGTTCTTGAGCTGCAGCTGGCCCGCCGCGCTGGGGGGCAGGCTGATGCCCATCTGCTGCAGGTAGTTGGACATGGCCTGCGTGGTGTAGGGCATCTGCGTGGTCTGGTCGCCCGTGCCGTCCAGCCCCACCACCAGGCCATAGCCCGTCAGCTGGTTGCTGCGCACCCCTTGCACCGCCGCCACTTCCTTGATGCGCAAGGCATGTGCGGGCACCGCCACACCAACGGCCACAAGGGCCAACAACAGCCACAGCGCGCGCACGCGGCGTGACAGGAGGGAGTGGGACAAGGCTTTCATGGCATCCATTGTGGGCGGCCCCGCCAGGAACTAAAACCCAAAAAGAAGCGGGTTCACCGGCCTATTGCGTGGGTTCCAGGGCAGGTGGTGAACGGCCAGTGGCGCGCGTAAAGCCAGGCAGGCGCCGGTGCCGCGCTACAGGAGAAATTATGAATAAAAATAGCCTATACCGCTTGATGGATAAGCGTTGGTAGCTATAAATTATGTAGCAAATCGGGGCGGGGATTTTTCACAACGGTCAGGCATCCCGAAGCCTCAAAACCCCAGGCTTTGTGCCCCCGGCGTATCCAGAAACCACACCCGTAAAAACTGGCGCGGCCAAAGGCCAGCGCCACCGCGGATCCGGCTTTGCCGGGCAGGGGGTGGCGTCCCCCCTCAGGGGGGACGGCGCGCAGCGACTCAGGGGGGAATCTAGAACGGCGTGATCGTGTTGAAGATCCGGTTCATCCACCCCATGGCCTGGGCTTCGTTCTGCGCCCCACGGCCACGGGATTCCACCCGCACATTGGCCACCTGGGTCGAGTTCACGATGCTGCCCGGCTGCAGCGCACGCGGGTCGATGGTGCCCGAGAAGCGCAGCACATCCACGTTCTGGTTCACGCCGATCTGCTTTTCACCCGTCACGACCAGGTGGCCATTGGGCAGCACGTCCACCACGGTGGCCGTGATCGAGCCGGTGAAGGTGTTGGCGCTTTCGGTGCCGCCCTTGCCGGAGAAGGTGTTTTCCGACGCGGCGCCCAGCGTGGTGCGGTCGGCCAGCGACTTCTTCACGAAAGGCAGGTTGGTGATGCCGGCTGAGGCCTCCGAGGTGCGGTCCACGGTGGATGAGGATTTCTGGCTGGCCGTCACGTTCTCGACGATCATGATCGTCACGTTGTCGCCCACCATGCGCGCGCGGCGGTCTTCGAAGGCGGGGCGGTAGCTGGCGTTGTGGAACAGCCCGCCCGTCACGGGTGGTGGGGTGCGCGGCGCGGCGGCCAGCGGCGGCGGCGTGGTGGGCAGGATGTCCACTGGCGGCGGGGGTGACATGGTGGCGCAGCCCGTGAGCAGCAGCGCGCCCAGGGCGGCCGGCAGGGCAAAAAGGCGAGTGAACTGCAGCATGGCGAAAGCTCCTGTCGTCGTCATCTTCGTCACAGCTGGCTGAGCTTGGCCAGCATCTGGTCCGAGGTCTGGATGGCCTTGGAATTCATTTCGTAGGCGCGCTGGGCCTGGATCATGGTGACCAGCTCTTCCACCACGTTGACGTTGGAGGCTTCCAGAAAGCCCTGCTTCAGGATGCCCAGCCCGTTGGTGCCGGGCGTGCCCTGCTGGGGCTGGCCCGAGGCGGCAGATTCCTTGAACAGGTTCTGGCCGATGGGCTCGAGGCCGGCCGGGTTGATGAAGGCTGACATCGCCAGGTTGCCGAGCGGCTGGGGCTGGGTGTTGCCCTGCACAGTGGCAGACACCACGCCGTCGGCGCTGATGGTCACGCTCGTGGCATTGGCGGGCACCGTGATGCCGTTGGCCACGGGCAGGCCACTGGAGTTGACCAGGCGGCCTTGCGAATCGACCTGGAACGAGCCGTCCCGCGTGTAGCCCAGCGTGCCGTCGGGCATGGTCACTTCAAAAAAGCCGTTGCCATTGATGGCCACGTCCAGGTTGTTCTTGGACTCCTGCAGGCTGCCCTGCACGAAGTTGCGGCTGGTGGCCACCGTGCGCACGCCCAGGCCCAGGTGCAGGCCGGTGGGCAACTGGTTCTGCTCGGTGGTGTTGGCGCCCACCTGGCGCAGGTTCTGGTAGATCAGGTCTTCGAACACCGCGTTGTTGCGCTTGTAGCCGGTGGTGGAGACGTTGGCCAGGTTGTGCGAGATGACGTCGAGCTGGGTCTGCTGGGCAGACATGCCGGTCTTGGCGATCCAGAGGGAGTTGATCATGGTGCTTCCTTTTGGCGTGGCGGCGTGGGGCGCGACCTCAGCCGTTCATGCTCAGCAGCTGGCTGGCGGTCTTGTCGTTGGTTTCAGCGGACTGCAGCAGGCGCATCTGCTGCTCGAACTGGCGCGATGCGGCAATCATCCCGACCATGCTTTCGACCGGGTTCACGTTCGAGCCTTCCACCGCCCCGGCCAGCATGCGGGCGTTGGCGTCGCTCGGGATCGGGTCCCCCGACGCAGCGCGAAACAGGCCGTCGTCGCCGCGCTTGAGCGGGTCTTCCAGTGTGGGGGTGGCCAGCTTGAGGCGGCCAATGGCCTGCGCGGGCTGGCCTGCCGCCTTGGCGGTGACCGTGCCGTCCGAGCCCAGTGTGACCTCGGCGCCCGGGGGAACATCAATGGGCGCGCCGCCGTCGGACAGCACCGGCAGCCCGGTGGGGGTGAGCAGCTGGCCCGTGGCCGACACCTCGAAGGTGCCTGCTCGGGTGTAGGCCTCGGTGCCATCCAGGCCCTGCACGGCAAACCAGGCATTGCCCACGGCCATGGCGTCGAGGTTGCGGCCGGTGCGCTGCACGGGGCCGGGCGTGCTCACATGGCCCGAGGTGGCCTCCAGCGCAAAAACGCGGGTCTTGGAGCCATCGCCCTGGATGGGCACGGAGCGGAAGGTGGACATCTCCGCGCGAAACCCCTGGGTGGAGGCGTTGGCGAGGTTGTTGGACAACACGGCCTGCCGGTGGGCGGCCGCGTTGGCGCCCGTCATCGCGGTGTAAATGATGCGGTCCATGGTGCGATGTTCCTTTCAGTACCCTGCAGTGCTGCGTGCCGTGCGCAGCGTGTGCAACCGGCGCGGCCCAGGCGCGGCCAGCCGCGCAAGGGCCGCCCCGCCGCGCTGGCTGCGTCCCCCTCCCGGAGCGCGCAGCGCGCAGAGAGAGGGGGAAGGCGCGAAGCGACTCAGGGGGTGTTTCATCTCAAGTTCACCAGGGTGGACATCACCTGGTCTTGCGTCTTGATCGTCTGGGCGTTGGCCTGGTAGGCGCGCTGCGCGGTCATCATGTTCACCAGCTCGGCGGTCAGGTCCACGTTGGAGTCTTCCAGCGCGCCCGAGCGGAGTGATCCGAAGTTGCCGTCCGTGGCCGTGCCTGCTACGGGTTGGCCGGATTCAAAGGTGGCCACCCAATTGTTGCTGCCCACCGCTGCCAGGCCCTGCGTGTTGCGGAAGCTCGACAGCGCAAGCTGGCCTTCCGCGCGGGTCACGCCGTTGGAGTAACGGGTCATGATCATCCCGTTGTTCTCGATGTTGATGCCGGTGAGCTCGCCCGTGGTGTAGCCGTCCTGGCTCAGGTTCGAGACCGAGAACTTGTTGCCGCTCTGGGAAACATCGTCCAGGCTCACCGCCACATCAAAGGCGGGCAGGTTGTTGGGGTTGGGCGGGGTCGGGTTCACGTTCAGCGTGAGCGCAAAGCCCGTGGCGGGTGGCGTGGCCACCGGGCCGGTGATGGCGCCATTGTTGTCAAACGTGATCTGCCCGATGGGTGCAGCCACCACTGGGGGCACCGCCGTCGGGTCGTCGAGTGCGTCGTACACGTCCCAGGTGTTGTCGGTGGCGGTCTTCTGGAAGTACAGGCTCACCGGCTTGGCCACGCCCTGGCTGTCGAACACGTTGATGGACGTGCCATAGGTGGCGCGTGGCGTGGCCGGGATCGGGGGTGTCGCGGCAGGGTCGCCGGCCGCGTCGGTGGCCGTGGCGGGCAGGTTGAAGGCGGCAGTGACCGTCGTGGTCTGCTTGGCGGGGATGGGCTCGGAGGTGGGGAACACCATCGGGATGGGGTCCGTGCCCGAACGCAGCCCGGTGACCGGGTCCACGGGGTACCCCATCACGTTCGCGTTGTCGTTGGTGATCATGTTGCCCTCCTTGTCCAGCTTGAAGTTGCCGGAGCGGGTGTAGGCGGGCGTGCCATCGGGCAGCGTGAGCGTGAAGAAGCCGTTGCCGTTGATGGCGACATCCAGGCTGTTGCCGGTGATTGTGAGATTTCCCTGGGTGAACTGCTGGGAGACAGCGCCCACTTCGACGCCGATGCCGGCATTGGTGCCACCCGCCGAGCCGATGGCCGAAGCCACCATTTCGGCGAATTCTGCCCGCGAGGCCTTGAACCCGACGGTGTTGGAGTTGGCAATGTTGTGCCCGATGACGTCGAGGTTCTTGCTGGCGGCGTTCAAGCCAGAGAGGCCTTGCTGAAAACTCATGGTGTTCTCCTGATGGGGGCGGTCACTGAATCGGCCGGGGTTTAGACCAGGGCCTTGATCTGGCTGTAGTTGATGGTTTTGCCGTTGGCCAGGGTCAGCACCAGCTGGCCGTCCTCGGCACCTGCGGCCGTCACCTTGGACAGGGCCAGCGACGTGCTTTCGATCTTGGTCGAACCATTGGTGGCACTGACGCGGAACTGCAGCCCCTCGGTGGAGCCGGTGTATTTGCTGGCATCCCACTCGAAGGTGTGGCGCCCTGCGGCCTTGGCGCCCAGGTCCATGGTCTCGATCACCTGGCCGCCAGCGGTCATGACCTCGACCTTCACCTTGGTGGCGGCCGAGCCCAGCTCAAAGCCGCCCTTGCCGGCCTTGTCGGCCACGGCCAGCGTGGAACCTTCGGTCATCACGTTGCGGCCAATCAGGGCCGTTCCCTGCATGACCTGCAGCGAGTTGAACTGCGCCGACATGCTCTCCATCGTCTGGTTGAGCTGCTGAATGCCCGTCACCGTGTTGATCTGCGCAATCTGCGAGGTCATCTGGGCGTTGTCCAGCGGATTCATCGGGTCCTGGTTGTTCAGCTGTGCAACCAGCAGTTTCAGGAAGCGGTCCTGCGCGGCCGCCGGGTCGGTGGCGGCGGTGTTGGCCTTCGTGCCGGTTGCGTCGGTCACGGAGGGGGCGTTGGTGGCACTGAGAATCATGGTGGGGTCTCCCGGAAATTACTGGCCCATCTGCAGGGTCTTGAGGAGCAGCGACTTGGCCGTGTTCATGACCTCGACGTTGTTCTGGTACGAGCGCGAGGCGGAGATCATGTTGACCATCTCCTCCACGGCATTGACGTTGGAGTGCGTCACATAGCCCTGTTCGTCGGCCGACGGGTGGCTGGGGTCGTGCACGCGGCGGCCGGGCGTGTTGCTTTCGCTGATGGAGCTCACGCGCACACCGGCCGAGCTGTCTGCGCCCATGGGGGCGGTCTGGAAGACCACCTGGCGGGCCTTGTAAGCCTTGCCATCGGGGCCGGCCACCGCATCGACGTTGGCCAGGTTGCTGGCCACCACGTTGAGCCGCTGCGACTGCGCGCTGACGGCGCTGCCCGACACATTGAAGATGGAGAACATGGACATGGGGAGACTCGCTTTCTGCGCTGCAATGCGGGTGGCTTATTGGCCCTGGATCGCGCTGAGCATGGTTTTGGCGTTGCCGTTGATGAAACGCAGCGTGGCTTCGTAGCGCACCGCGTTGTCCACAAAATTGGCGCGTTCCCGGTCCAGGTCCACCGTGTTGTTGTCCAGGCTGGGCTGTGCCTGCACGGAGTAGCCCAGCGCACCGGGTGCGCCGGTGCCTGTGCTGGCGGCGGGCAGAGGAATGTGGCGGGGGTCTGTGGCGCCCTTGGCCCCCAAGTTGCCCCCAGTGCCCACGGAGCCCCCTGTGGCGAGGCGGGTCACACCAGATCCTGAGCCTGTGGCTTCGCGCATCGCATCGCCAAAGCTGAAATCGCGAGCCACGTAGCCAGGGGTGTCGGCGTTGGCGATGTTGCTGGCGATGGCACGCTGGCGCTCGGCACGCAGCAGCAGCGCGTTGCCGTGGAAGTCCAGCCGGTTGGTCATCTTGTCAAGCATGGTTGCCTCACACCCTGGGTTGCAATAGGGGCCGGTTTGGGGGTTTCCGGCGTGGTTCGATTGTGAAAGCCGCCGCTTTTTTCTAAAGCGCGAAGAACGCGGAAATGGGCGCGCAGTTTCGGGTTTTGCGCAGGGCCCGTGTGCCTATAGTTCCAGTCGTGAAATAGTCTTTGCCGCCAGTGCGGGAAGACCTGCGATGCCCAGGAGGCCCCATGCCAGCGATCTTCGTTTCCCCCTTCATTTCCCGTTTGGTGCGCTCTGGCGCCCTGGCTGCGGCTGGGCAGGGGCGCGCTGCGGTGCGCCACGCTCTGGCGGTGGCGCTGGGGCTGGCAACGGTTGTCGGCGGCAGTGGGGCCGCATTGGCCCAGGCTGCAGCCGACCCCAGCACCGACCTGGGGCCTTTGACCCAGCGCTGGCTGAATGACGCGATGTCGCGCAATCAGGCTTCCGGGTTGCCGTTACGTATGGAAGTGAGTGTTGGCTCACTCGACTCCCGTTTGCGGCTTGCGCCCTGTGCGCGGGTCGAGCCTTACCTGCCAGCGGGCGCCCGCCTGTGGGGGCGCACCCGCCTGGGGCTGCGCTGCGTAGAGGGCCAGACCGCCTGGAATGTGTACCTTCCCGTGACCGTCAAGGCCTTTGGCCCAGCCTGGGTGTTGACCGGCCCGGTGGCCTCGGGGGCCGTCCTCACCGCCAACGACGCCACGGAAGCCGAAGTGGATTGGGCTGAAGAGTCGGCGGCGGTCATGGCCAACCCGGAAATGTGGGTGGGACAGGTGGCCGCGCGCCAGCTGGTGGCGGGCCAGGCATTGCGCCAGACCATGGTGCGGCCCCCTCAACTCTTCCGCGCAGGTGCCCAGGTCAAGGTGGTTGCCCAGGGGCCTGGCTATGCGGTGACGTCGGCGGGGCAGGCCATGTCTGCAGGCGCTGCGGGGCAGATTGTTCGCATCCGCATGGACAATGGTCGAATGGTTAGTGGTACTGTCAATGAAAATGGAACTGTGGTCGTAGCTCTTTGATGACGCTGCCGCGATAAATGGCTAAAGTCCGGGCCAAATGGGTCGAAAACATTGCTACTGATGCCCCACATCCAACGGGGTGGTGGAGAGAGCGATGAAGATTGGTCAAAAACCGGAACTCCCGGGCGCCTTGGCGCAGACGGGGCTTGCCAAGCAAGCCAAAAGTCCTGCCAGCGCTGCTGAAGGAGCCGTCAAAGACGCTGCGGCTGTGTCAACCGCCGGTGTGCCCGTCACGGTCTCCACTGCTGCCCGTGCACTGGACCAGACGACCCGTTCCACCGGTGATTTTGATGCCAGCAAGGTCAAGGCTGTGCGGTCGGCCATCGAAAAAGGCACCTTTTCGGTAGATGCCGAGGCCATTGCTGACAAGATGCTCTCCAACGCCCAGGAAATCTTGGCCCGCTCCCGCGGCTGATTCGTCAACTCACTTGGCAGGCGGGTGCCATAGAACGCACAATGCGCCATGTCGCTGGAAGAATCCCTCTCGGCTGTTGAACAGCTGATCGAAAAAGTCTCTGCCGCCCTTCTCGCGGCAGATCCCCAATCCCTGGAAAAGAACAGCACGGCCCTTCGGGATGCAGCGGCTCAGTTCGCGCGCATTCTGGAGCAGACGGCGGCCAGAGGTCTGCCTTTGCCGGTGCAGTTGCAAAAGCGGGTGGATGCTATCGGCGGCATGCTGGCCAACCACCGCGAGGGCCTCGCCCGCCTGTCCGCCAACGCCGACCGCCAGGTTGCCAGTCTGCTGCCCCAGGCCGGCTCCCCCGCCACCTATGGCGACGGCCGCGGCGCCCAGCCCGGCAAGCCCGGCGTGGCACGGATCTACAAGTCGGCGGGCTGAGTCGAGTCGCAACCCAAAAAAGATAGCTGCCAGCGCTTTAGCTACCTTTGTTTGAATGGTCAAACCGGTTTGATCCGACGCTAGTAAAGCGCGAGCAGCTATCTCATCGATAGCAAACCGGGTTCAGTACGTCGGAGTTCGGCCGAGCGCAATGGCCGTCGAAACGGTCGCAGCCCAATACCAGTGCCACCGTGGATCTGGCTTCGCCAGTCCAGGGGTGGCGTCCCCCTCAGGGGGAAGGCGCCGCGGGCGACTCGGGGGGAGTTATGGCCTCAGAGGGAGCTAATGCGCGCGCATCTTGGCGCGCAGCCGGGCGATAGACTGGCTGTGCAGCTGGCACACCCGTGACTCGGTAACCCCCAGCACGGCTGCGATCTCCTTGAGATTCATGTCGTGCTCGTAGTACATGCCCATGATGTGCTGCTCACGCTCGGGCAGGGTCTTGATGGCATTCACCAGCGACATCTTGAGCCGCTGGTCGCGCAGCATTTCCATCGGGTCGGCATCGCCATCGGCAACGTGGCGGTCGAGGAAACCATCGTCGTCGTCGTTGCCATGGGTCATGTCTTCCAGGTACACGAGTTGTGTGCCCCGGACCTTGCCCAGCAGGTTCTGGTAGTCGGGCAGGCTCATGCCCATCTCACTGGCGATTTCAGACTCCAGGGGGCTGCGGCCCAGCTTTTGTTCCATCCGGCGCACTGCGTGCTCGATGTCTTTCTGGCTCTTGCGAGAACTGCGTGACATCCAGTCCCCCTCGCGCAACTCGTCGAGCATGGCGCCGCGGATGCGCTGGGTGGCAAAGGTCTCGAACTGCACGCCCTGGGCGACTTCGTAGCGCGACAGGGCATCCGCCAGGCCCATCATGCCGACCTGGATCAAATCGTCCAGCTCCACATTGGGGGGCAGCTTGGCGATCATGTGGTGCGCAATCCTTCGCACCAGCGGGACGTGCTGGCGGATCAGCGCATCACGATCGAGCTGGCCTTTGGCGGTGTACATCGTGTTATCCACCTTCAAGTGCCTGCAAAGCCGCCGGGCAGGCCGGTTTGGCCTGGCCCCGCATGTGCCAGGGCCTGAACGCCGCATGCGGCGGCCAGCAACGGCATGGGGTTAAACAAGTACATCACACGCTCTGGTACGCTGGTCAATGGCTCCGGACGAAATGCGCAGGCATTTCTGTCATGTTGCAAGGCGGCAGGGCCGTCAGCGATTCACTGATAGTGCCCGCATTTTCCAGCAGTTGCAAGGCCAGGCGCTGGAGGTCCTGGGGGTTCTGCGTGGCGATGGTGGTCGTGCGCACCGGGCCACCCAGGTGGCGCTCGGCGCAGTCCTGCAGGGTCAGCAGTGCGTGTTGCGTCTTGCGCCGTTCGGCCGCGGTGTTGCCATGCAGCAAGGCCGCCACCATGCAGGGCAGGGTGGTGTGCTGTGCGATTTGCTTGAGGCTCTTGTAACTGGTGAGCACACCTGCCGAGCCGTCACCCATCACCACCAGCGGTATGGTGGACGTGTGCGTCAGCAGCGGTCCGAGTGTGGCCGCAGGCGCGTGCAGCACGATCAGTCCGTACGTCCGAAAATAGGGCAGCAGGCCGGGCAGCGGCGCCGTTTCATTGCGGCTGGCCTCCCGGCTGATGCGCAAAAGGCCCTTCGCCGCCGGAATCACCGCTAGTGACGATGCCATCGCCCCCATGTTGAGGCTGACGCCCTCGTTCCACGGTGCCTGTTGCAATAGGTGCAGCAGCCCCGGGCAGTCGTCCGTCTCCTGGGCGGTGCCGTCAAGCACCACCACCGGGTAGCCCAGGCGCTGCAGGCTCGCGCAGATCTGCCACAGCGTCTCCAGCCCGGTGCCTGCGTTGTCCTGGCTGGCGACCGCCACCACCCGCAATTCAGACTGCGGGGTGAAGCTGTGCAGGCCGGCCGCCTGGTGAAAGCCGATATCAAGCATCGACCAGCCCTCGCTCGTTCATGGTGTCAGGCGAATGCGAGAAGAAGAAGTTCAGGTCGGTCGCCTTGGGATCAAAGGCCGATTTGGCGGGCGCGCGCATGGAGGTGCTGATGAGCTTGTGTGCATCGGCGCGCTCCCAGTCTTCCGGCACGCGCTGGCCGTTGGTCACGCCGCGCAGCACCATCTGGTGGCGAATCAGTGCGTCGATGGCGGGGCCGAGTTTCACGGCTTCGTCCACCTTGGACAGGATGGCCTGCTGGGAGCCCTCGGTCTTGAAGGCAGTAAGCACGTCATCGAGCGTGTCACCATGGCAGCCCGCATTGAGCACCAGCAGGCGATTGACGTGGGGCAGGTCCAGCACGTCGAGCATGTCGCGCTTGCGCGGGTCGCGCGGGGCAACGCCCGTGGTGTCGATCAGCACCATCTTCTTGCCGCTGAGCAGGCCCAGCAGGTCCTGCAGCGCGGCGCGGTCGTGCGCCAGATGGGCCACGATGCCCAGCATGCGGCCATAGGTGCGCAGCTGCTCGTGTGCGCCGACGCGGTAGGTGTCGAGCGTGATCAGGCCCACGCTGCCGGGGCCGTGGATGCGTGCGCACAGTGCGGCCAGCTTGGCCGTGGTGGTGGTCTTGCCCACACCGGTGGAGCCCACCATCGCGAAGATGCCGCCTTGCTCGTACAGCGGAGGTTCGGCCAGGTCGGTCTTGAGGTTGCGCTCCAGCACTTCCATCAACCAGCGCACCGACTCTGCCGCCGACAGCTCTTCGGGCATGCGTTCCAGCACGGCGCGGGCCAGCGAGGGCGAATAGCCCGCGCGGATCATCTTGAGCATGAGATTGGACTGGATCGGGTTCTGGCGCGCCTGGCCCAGCCAGGCCAGTGTGTTGAAGCGGTCTTCGATCAGCTCCTTCATCGCATGGAGTTCGTTCATCACACTTTGCTGGTTGTTCGACTGGATCAGGTTGGCGCTGGCGGCTTCCTGCCGGCGGCGTGGCGGCTCGGGCGGGATGTCCATGGGGATGGTGCGCAGCGGGTTGTGGCGCACCACGGCGGGCGCGGGCATGCGTTCACGTTCCGGCTCCTGGTCGCGGCTGCGCTCCGACAAGGTTTGTGGTTCGGCTGGGCCGTTGAGCGCCTCGTGGCGGCGGCGCAGCATGCGCTCACGCACGTAGTCCTGGAACGACAGCGTGCTCATCGCCAGCTGCTCGGTGTCTTCCTCCACCGGGTTGCGGCCCAGGGTGTTGGCCGTGGCTGCCTGGTTTGTGCGCTGGGGTGCGCTGCGCGCCGGTGTGGGGGCCAGCAAGGGCGGGTTGCTGGAAGAGCCGGCACTGCCGCCGCCATCCAGAGCCGAGAGGGTGTCTTCGGCCGTGGCCACGACTTCGACGCCGTTGGCCGTGGGGCGGTTGGACAGGATCAGTGTGCCGTCGCCAAAGGCCATGCGCGCTTTGGCCAGAGCCTCCCGGGATGTGGGAGCGTGGAAGCGTTTGATGTTCATGCTGATGCACCTCTAAGGATCGGCCCAATGCGGATGGTGTGGGTCTCGGGGATTTCACTGTGCGCAAGCACCTGCAGCCGGGGGGCCACGCGGCGCACCAGGCGGGAGATGGCGTTGCGGATCTGGTCGGGAACCAGCAGGCAGGCGGGCAGGCCCATCTCTTCCTGCTTGAGGGCCACCTCGGCGGCCTTTTGCGTGAGGATGTCGGCCACGCCCGGGTCCAGGGCGGGGCCGGCCGTGTTGCCCAGCGCCTGTACCAGCAGGCGTTCGAGGCCGGGTTCGATGGCGATGACGTTGAGTTCGCGGGTGGGGCCGTAGATCTGTTGCACGATGGCGGGCGACAGCGCGATGCGCACGCGGCGGGCCAGCTCGACCGGGTCGGAGATGCCACCGGCGTGCTCGGCCAGCGTTTCAATGATGGTGCGGATATCGCGGATGTGCACAGACTCTTCCAACAGCAGCTGGAGGACTTTCTGGAACGTTGCGATGGAGACCATTTTGGGGACCACTTCTTCGATGAGCTTGGGAGCCAGCTTGGCCACGTGTTCCACCAGTTGCTGCGTTTCCGTGCGACTGAGGAGCTTGGCGGCTTGCACTTGCATCAAGTGTGACAAATGGGTGGCCATCACGGTTTCGGAATCAACGACCGTAAAACCAGCCATTTGTGCGGCTTCCTTCTGCCGGTCGTCGATCCAGTGTGCTGGGAGTCCAAAAGCAGGGTCTGTGGTGGGGGTGCCAATCAGCGGCGTGGTGATGCCGCCCGGGTTGATGGCCAGGAACATGCCGGGGAAGGCTTCGCCTTCGCCCACCACCACGCCACGCAGCGTGATGCGGTAGCCGCTGGGCTTCAATTCGAGGTTGTCACGCACGTGGACGGCCGGAGGCAGGAAGCCGACTTCCTGCGCAAACTTGCGGCGCACGCCCTTGATGCGCGTGAGCAGGTCGCCCTGGCGGCTCTTGTCCACCAGGCTGATCAGGCGGTAGCCCAGCTCCAGGCCCAGCAGGTCCACGGGCTGCAGATCGTCCCAGGTGGCTTCGCCATCGCTGACGGGGGCGGGCGGGGCCTCGACTTCGGGCGGTACCTTTTGGCGCTCGTGCAGCACCCAGGCGCCATAGGCGAGCAGGCCACCCATGGTCAGAAACACCACGTGGGGCATGCCCGGGATCAGGCCCAGCAGCAGCAGGATGCCAGCGGTCACGCCCAGCACGCGGGGTGACATGAAGAGCTGCTGCACGATCTGGCGGCCCATGTCGTGGTCCTTGCCCACGCGTGAGATCACCATGGCGGCGGCTACCGAAATCAGCAGGCCGGGGATCTGCGCCACCAGCGCATCACCAATGGCCAGCAGGATGTAGCTGTCGGCCGCCTGCTTGGCCGAGAGGTCATGCTGCAAAACACCGATGGCAAAGCCACCGATGATGTTGATCAAGAGGATCAGGATGCCGGCGACCGCATCGCCGCGCACGAACTTGGAGGCACCGTCCATGGACCCGAAGAAGTTCGCTTCTTCCGCCACTTCGGCGCGGCGGCGCTTGGCTTCCTTCTCGTCGATCAGCCCGGCGTTCAGGTCGGCATCCACCGCCATCTGCTTGCCGGGCATGGCGTCCAGCGTGAAGCGGGCCGACACTTCGGCAATGCGCTCGGCGCCTTTGGTGATCACCACAAAGTTGATCACCACCAGGATCGCGAACACGATCAGCCCGACGGCAAAGTTGCCACCGATCAGGAAGTGGCCGAAGGCCTCGATCACCGCACCGGCGGCGCCCGGGCCCGTGTGGCCTTCCAGCAGCACCACCCGGGTAGAGGCCACGTTCAGCGACAGGCGCATCAGGGTGGTCAGCAGCAGCACCGATGGGAAGGCCGCGAAATCCAGGGGGCGCAGCATGTAGGCCGCCACCATCATCACCATCAGGGCCACGGCGATGTTCAGCGTGAAGAACGCGTCGAGCAGCCACGGCGGGATCGGCAGCACCATGAGCGCGAGAATGGCGACCACCAGCAGCGGCGCCGACAGGCCCTGCAGGGCGCCTGCATTGCTGCCAGCCCATTGCCGAAGAGACGTTACGGAGGTGTTCATACGGCAGCGCCTTGCACGGGAGTGCGGTTCAGCGGATCGAGTTCAGGAGGCACAAACGGCTCCACCAGGCCGTCAGGCATGTGGCCTTCGCCACGCAGGGCGGCCTTCAAGCGGTAGACATAGGCCAGCACCTGGGCCACGGCGGTGTAGAGCGCGGTGGGAATGGCCTGGTCGAGCTCGGCATGGGCATACAGCGCCCGGGCCAGCATGGGTGACTGCAGCACGGGCACGTTGTGCTCCTTGGCGACATCGCGGATCTTGAGTGCGATGAGGTCGGTGCCGCGCGAAATCACTTGCGGGGCGCTCATGGTCTTTTCGTCGTACTTGAGCGCCACGGCGTAGTGGGTGGGGTTCATGACCACGAAGTCGGCCTTGGGAACGGCGCCCACGCTGGCACGGTCGGCAATCTCGCGCTGCTTTTGGCGGATGCGGCCCTTGGTGTGCGGGTTGCCGTCGGATTCCTTGTGCTCTTGCTTGATTTCTTCGTGCGACATCTTCAGGCGCGCCTTGAAGAAGTAAGCCTGCAGGGGCACGTCCACCAGCGCCGCCAGAAACACCACCAGCAGCAGCAGGCTCATGCCGGACGTGAGCCAGTCCGCCAACTGGCGGATGGCCATGGGGGAGGGTTGCAGCACCAGCATGGCCACGGTGTCGATGCTGTTGCCCATGAACTTCCAGGCCACATAGCTCAGGATCGCGGTCATCAGCACCATCTTGGCCACATTGGCCATCTGCTGCTTGGAGAAAAGGTTGGCCACGCCCGAGATCGGGTTGAGCCGGTTGAATTGGGGGGTGATCGGCTTGAGACTCAGAATCCAGCCGCCCGCGCCAATGGCGCTGATCAGGGCGGCGGCGCTGGTGAGAAGGGCAAACACCGTGCTGGCCACCAGGCCCACCAACATCATGTCCTGCAAGCGCTTGAGCATGGTGCCCGGTGCCATCACGGTGGCGGCATCAAACGCCAGCTGCTGGCTCATCGCCCGCTGCATATGGTCCATCAGCTGGGGGGCCAGCACGAGAAGGCAGGCTGCCCCAGCACCGAGGATTGCCAAGTGGGAAAGATCGCGTGAGCGCGCTCCCTGGCCGTCTTCGCGCGTCTTCTGCAGCTTGCGCTCTGACGCGGGTAGGCTTTTTTCTTGGCTGGATTCCATGATGGCATGACGGCTGGTGTCATGCCATTGTCGTGAGCGACCCGGAAATCTAAAGCCCGATAAAGAGGTGGCAGCCCCCCCTTTTCGATGCGGCGTGAAGCGGCTTCACGCGCATACGGTCACTCGCTGGCAACAGCTCAATGCAGGAGGAAGTTGTCAAAATTGATAGCTGCTAGCGCTTGATGGGTAAACGCTAGAGATCATTTTGATCAATAAACCGGGGATGAAGCCCCCCGCGGGCTGTCAGAACCCGAGGCTGGCGAGCAGATCGTCCACCTGGGACTGGTCAGTCACCACGTCGGGGGTGTGCTCGGGGTCCACCACGGGCCCCTGCAGGTGCGCGGTGCGGGCTGGCTCGACCACGGCGGCCACCTGCGCATTGGCGGGGGCGGTCTGGATCAGCAGCTGCACCAGCTGGTCTTCGATGGTGGCGGCCAGGTTCACCACGCGGGCGATCACCTGCCCCGTGAGGTCGTGAAAATCCTGCGCCATCATGATTTCGGTGAGGTGCGTGTCGGCTTCCTTGGTCACGCGCTCCACGTCGGTGAGGAAGTTGAAGATCTCGCCCTTGGCCACGGCCGCCACCGGGTCGGCCACCAGTGAGTTGACGACCCGGCGCGTTTCCGCCGCGATGTAGTCGTGCTGGGCCTTCGCCTGCTCGACGCGGTTGAGCACCTTTTCGGCCGCTTCACCGGTCAGGCGGGCGATGTAGGACAGGCGGCTTTGCGCATCGGGCAGCTCGCCCATGGAGCCGCGCAGCTTGTCGGCATAGCCCAGTTCGTTGAGCGAGTCGTGCAGCTGGCGGGTCAGCTGGCCAATTTTGTGGTGTACATCGGCAGGCGGCTGGCTGTTGTCCGGTGTGTCGTCCATGGTGTCATAGCCCCATCTTTTTCAGGATCAAGGTCACTTTCTCTTCGAGCGTGGCCTTGGTGAAGGGTTTGACGATGTAGCCCGCGGCACCGCCCTGGGCGGCCGCCACGATGTCTTCCTTGCGGGCTTCGGCTGTGACCATGAGGACGGGCAAGTGCTTGAGCTTGTCGTCCTTCTTGATTTCCGCCAGCAACTGAAAACCGTTCATGTTGGGCATGTTGATGTCGGTCACCACGAAGTCGAACTTGCTGTTGCGCAGCTTGTTCAAGGCGGCCACGCCATCTTCGGCCTCGTCGGCATCGGCAAAGCCGCTTTCCTTGAGCAGATTGCGCACGATGCGCCGCATGGTGGAGAAGTCGTCAACGATCAAAAAACGAAGGGCTGTGGTCACGTGGGACCCTTTCGGTCGGAAATGGCTGTAAGTATTGTCATGGGTGGCAGGTTTGGTGACAAGTCGTAACTTTTACCTGACAGGGGGGGGATTTTCCCGCTTTTCATTCAACAGTTCTGTCGATGTGATTTCAGGAATCCCCTTGCCCATGAGTCGTTCTTCGGCCTCCCGGGTCAGCACCGTGATGGTGATGCGCCGGTTGGCGGGTGCACGTGGGGTTTTTGGCTCCAGCAGATCACTGGCCGCCAGGCCCACCACACGTCCCAGTTTAGCGTCTGGCATGCCGGCCGAGACAAGCTCGCGGCGCGAGGCATTGGCGCGGTCGGCCGACAGCTCCCAGTTGCTGTAGCCCCGGTCGCTGTTGCCGTAGGGCACGGCATCGGTATGCCCGGCCAGGCTGATGCGGTTTTCCACCCCTCCGAGGGCAGCGCCGATCTCGCGCAGGATGTCGCGCATGTAGGGTTTCACCAACGCGCTGCCACTGTCGAACATGGGGCGGTTCTGGTCGTCGATGATCTGGATCTGCAGGCCGTCGGGCGTGATGTCGATGCGGATCTGCGACTTGTATTCGTTCAGGCGCGGGTTTTCGGTGATGAGCGCGTCGATCTTGGCCTCCAGGGCCTTGATGCGGTCCAGGTCCTGCTTGGCCTGCTCGGCCTTGGCGGCGTCGATGCTCATGCGGCGCTGCTTGGCCGCCTCCACGTCGGAACGCCGCACTTGTCCATGCACCTTCGAGAGATCGTTGCCCCCGCCCGGAATCACGCTGGAGCTGTTGCCCGCGCCATCGCCGCCCGTCATCGCCACCTTGAGCGGCGACGCAAAATACGCGGCAATCCCCTGCAGCTCGCCCTTGGCCGTGGAGCCCAGCAGCCACATCAGCAGGAAGAACGCCATCATCGCCGTCACGAAGTCGGCATACGCAATCTTCCAGGCGCCACCATGCACCGCATGGCCGCCCTTCTTGATGCGCTTGACGATGATGGGCTGGAGTTTTTTTTCTGCCATGGCGTTGTGGACTTCGCGGCGCTGCCGTCGCTACTTCTTGCCCTTCACATGCCCCTCCAGCTCGGAGAAGCTGGGGCGGACGCTGGAGAAAAGCACCTTGCGGCCAAACTCGATGGCCGTGGCGGGGTTGTAGCCCTGCATGCTGGCCAGCAGGGTGGACTTGATGCACAGCAGCTCCTTGGCGGCGTCCTCGGTCTTTTGCTCGACCAGGCCGCCCAGGGGTTCGACCACACCGTAGGCCAGCAAAATCCCGAGGAACGTGCCCACCAGCGCCGAGCCGATCATGCCGCCCAGCACCGAGGGCGGCTGGCCCACCGAGCCCATGGTGTTCACCACGCCCAGCACGGCAGCCACGATACCGAAGGCGGGCAGGGCGCCAGCCAGGCGCGCCAGCGCGGCCACGGGGGCGTGGGCCTCCTGGTGGTGGGTGTCGATCTCGCTGTCCATCAGCGCTTCGATCTCGTGGGAGTTGAGGTTGCCCGAGACCATCATGCGCAGGTAGTCGGTGGTGAACTCGATCACATGGTGGTCGCTGCCCACGGTGGGGTATTTCTTGAAGATCTCGGACTCGTGGGGCGCTTCCACATCCTTTTCGATTGCCATCAGGCCTTCCTTGCGGGCCTTCTGCAGGATGTCATAGAGCATGGCCATGAGCTCCATGTAGCGGGCCTTGGTGTATTTGGAGCCCTTGAGCGCCATCGGGATGGCGGCCAGGGTGGCCTTGATCACCTTGGGCTGGTTGTTCACCACGAAGGCGCCCAGCGCGCCGCCCAGGATGGTGACGATCTCGAAGGGCAGGGCCTTCAGGATCACGCTGATGTTCCCGCCGTGCACGATGTACACGCCGAAGATGCAGCCTAGGCAGACAACGTAACCGATGATGACGAACATGCTTTAGACGTGTTGGGCGGCAGCCGAGGCAAAACAGGAGGGCGGGCAGGGCCGCTGGCAACGCGGCTTACCGAAGGTTACTGCAAATGTATCGGATTGAAGAGCCTGGAATGCGCTCAAGAGTGCCATCAACACAGGGCTTCTCTGGCAAATGGCGCCATCGCCACACCTGTGTTTCCTTCGGCCGTGCCTCGACCTTCCTTGGCCGGGCCGGTGCGACCTGGCCTCGCCAACCCCCCGCGTTTAGCGCAAGGGGTGGGATGGTGGCGCTGAATATGGCCAGTTTCAGAGGATTTCCTATAAAAATGCTGCTGGCGCTTGATGGTCAATAACTTATTGCTATAAATTTGGTAGCTTTATGGGGTTGCTTGGCACCCGCTCACACCTGTGCGCAGTGTCAATCGCTGCATTTGGCCCGTATTTCCGCAGTGACAGGGCCTTTTGGTGGCGCAGGGGCTGGACTATGCTGCGGGCATGAAAGCCGTACTGCTCGCGGGGGGGCTGGGAACCCGCATCTCGGAAGAGTCGCACCTGCGTCCCAAGCCCATGATCGAGATCGGTGGGCGGCCCATCCTTTGGCACATCATGAAGATGTACGCTGCCCATGGCGTCAACGACTTCATCATCTGCCTGGGCTACCGGGGCTATGTGATCAAGGAGTATTTCGCCAACTACTTCCTGCACATGTCGGACGTGACCTTCGACATGGCCAACAACCGCATGGAAGTGCACCACCGCCACGCCGAGCCCTGGCGCGTGACGCTGGTGGACACCGGCGAAAGCACCATGACCGGCGGGCGTTTGCGACGGGTGCAGGAATATCTGCCTGCGGGCGAGCCCTTCTGCTTTACCTATGGCGATGGTGTTGCCGACCTCGACATGACGGCCCAGTTTGCCTTCCACCGCGCCCATGGCCGCCAGGCCACGGTGACGGCCGTGCAGCCTCCGGGCCGCTATGGCGCCTTGGTGCGCGATGGCGACACCGTGGCCGGGTTCGAGGAAAAACCGCGTGGCGACGGCGGCTGGATCAACGGCGGCTTTTTTGTGCTGCAGCCCGAGGTGATCGACCACATCGAAGGCGACGCCACCAGCTGGGAGCTGGAGCCCATGGCCCGCCTGGCCACCAGCGGCCAGCTGCGCGCCTTTGAACACACGGGCTTTTGGCAGCCGATGGACACGCTGCGCGAGAAGAACCTTCTCGAAGACCTGTGGCAATCGGGCCGCGCGCCCTGGAAGTGCTGGTAAACCACGATGCGCCCTGATCCCGACTTCTGGCGCGGCAAGCGCGTGTTGCTCACTGGCCACACCGGCTTCAAAGGTGCCTGGCTGGCCCTGTGGCTGCAGCGCCTGGGCGCGCAGGTGACCGGCGTGGCGCTGCCCCCTGCCACCGACCCCAACCTGTTCACCCTGGCTCAGCTGGGGCAGGGCGGCCCGGGCATGGAGAGCCATTTTTGCGACATCCGCAGCCCCCAGGCCCTGGCCATGCGTGTGCGCGCCGCCCGGCCCGAGGTGGTGCTGCACCTGGCCGCGCAGGCGCTGGTGCGGCCCGGCTACGCGGCGCCGCTCGACACCTTTTCCACCAACGTCATGGGCACGGCACATTTGCTCGATGCCCTGCGCGGCCTGGCTGGCGTGCGCGTGGCCGTGGTGGTCACCACCGACAAGGTCTACCGCAACCGCGAATGGGCGTACCCCTACCGTGAAGACGACCCGCTGGGCGGGCACGACCCTTACAGCGCCAGCAAGGCCGCCACCGAGCTGGTCACGGCCAGCTACCGCGATTCTTTCCTGGCCGCCCAGGGCATTGCCGTGGCCACCGCGCGCGCGGGCAACGTGATTGGCGGCGGCGACTGGGCGCAGGACCGCCTGCTGCCAGACGCCGTGCGCGCCTGGGAAAAGGGTGCAACCTTGCACATCCGCCGCCCCCGGGCCACGCGCCCCTGGCAGCATGTGCTGGAGCCGCTGGCCGCCTACCTGCGTCTGGCCCAGTGCCTGTGGGAATCGCCCGCGCTGGCCGGTGCCTACAACTTTGGTCCGCTGCCGCACGAGGCAGCCACGGTCAAAAATGTCATTGAATTGGCCTCTAGCGCTTATCCATCCAGCGCAACCAGCTATGAAAAAGAGAGTGATGGGCCGCACGAGGCTGGCTGGCTGGCGCTGGAGACCGCGCAGGCCCGCCAGGTGCTTGGCGTGGCCCCGCACTGGTCGCTGAACACGGCCGTGGCGCGCACCATGAACTGGTACCGCCAGCAACACGGTGGCGCCGATGCCCCTGCGCTGTGCCTGGCCGACATCGACGCCTGGGAGGCGCGCCCATGAGCCGACTGGCCGTGGCGCCGCTGCCTCTGGCGGGGCTGTTCCGCGTGCAACGCCAGCCCCTGGTGGACGAACGCGGTTTTTTTTCCCGCATGTTCTGCGCCGAGGAGCTGGCCGGTGCCGGCTGGACGGCGCCCATCGCCCAGATCAACCAGAGCTACACGGCGCTCAAAGGCACCGTGCGTGGCATGCACTACCAAAAGCCGCCACACGCTGAGATGAAGCTCGTGAGCTGCCTGCGCGGTGAGGTCTGGGATGTGGCCGTGGACCTGCGCCAGGGCTCGCCCACCTTTTTGCAGTGGCATGCCGAGCATTTATCGGCAGACAACGGCAACGCGCTGCTCATCCCGCCCGGTTTTGCCCACGGCTTCCAGGCGCTGAGCGACCATGCCGAGCTGCTGTATTGCCACTCTGCGGCCTACGCGCCCGCTGCCGAAGCCGGGCTGCACCCTCTGGAGCCGCGCCTGGCCATTGCCTGGCCGCTGCCGGTGGGGCAAATGTCGCCCCGCGACGCAGGCCAGCCCGGGATGACCGAAGAATTCGAAGGAGTGCGCCTGTGAAGTGCCGACACTGCAGCAGCCCGCTGCAACTGCCGTTTTTGGACCTGGGCAGCGCGCCCCCGTCCAACGCCTACCTGAGCGAAGCCGCCCTGCGCGCGCCCGAGACCTGGTTCCCCCTGCGCCTGTTGGTGTGCGAGACCTGCTGGCTGGTACAGACCGAAGACCACGCCGGGCGCGAGGCGCTGTTCACCGACGACTACGCGTACTTCAGCTCGTTCTCATCGTCCTGGCTGGCCCACGCCAAGGCCTATGTCGAGGCGATGCGCGAACGCCTGGCGCTCACCGCCGCGAGCCGCGTGGTCGAGGTCGCATCGAACGACGGCTATCTGCTGCAGTACGTGCAGACGGCCGGCATCCCCTGCTACGGCGTGGAGCCCACGGCCAGCACGGCGGCAGCGGCCCGCGCCAAGGGCATCGAAGTGGTCGAGCGCTTCTTTGGCGTGGCCCTGGCCGACGAGCTGGCCGGCGCAGGCCGCCAGGCCGACCTGATCGCCGCCAACAACGTGCTGGCGCATGTGCCCGACATCAACGACTTTGTGGGCGGCTTCACGCGCCTGCTCAAGCCCCATGGCGTGGCCACCTTCGAGTTTCCGCACCTGCTGCGCATGGTGCAGGGCTGCCAGTTCGATACGGCGTACCACGAGCACTATTCCTATCTGTCGCTCACGGCGGTGCAGCGCATCTTTGCGGCCAACGGCCTGGTGGTGATCGATGTGCAGGAGCTGCCCACGCACGGCGGCAGCCTGCGGGTGTTTGCCGCCCGCGCCGCTACCGTGGGCCACCCCCAGGTAACGGCTGAAGGCACCACCCGCGTGCAGCAACTGCTGGCCAACGAGGCAGCGGCGGGCATGCTGCGTGCCGGTTTTTACAGCGATTTCCAGGCCCAGGCCATACGGGTCAAGCGCGAGCTGCTCACATTTTTGCTGCAATGCCAGGCCGACGGCATCACCGTGGGCGCCTACGGCGCGGCCGCCAAGGGCAACACCCTGCTCAACTTTGCGGGTGTGCGGCCCGATCTGCTGCCTTATGCCGTGGACAAGAACCCTGCTAAGCAGGGCCAGTACCTGCCTGGCAGCCACATCCCGGTGGTGAGCGAGGCGCACCTGCGCGCCCACAAGCCGCAGCGCATCCTGATCCTGCCCTGGAACCTGCGCAGCGAGGTGGCCGACCAGCTGGACTACACGCGCAGCTGGGACGCGCAGATGGTGGTGGCCGTGCCGCGCCTGGAGGTGTTCTAGGTGATCGAGATCCATCCCACCGCGAAGCTCTCGCACCTGGCCGACATCGAAGACTCGGTGCGCGGAACGCGCATCGTGGTGGGCGCGCATTCGGTGATCGACAGCTTCGTCAAGGTCAAGCCTGCGGGCGGCAGCGGCGACCTGGTGGTGGGCGAACATGTGGTCATCAACGCGGGCTGCGTGCTCTACACCGGCAACGGCATCCACATCGGTAATTACGTGGCGATTGCCGCCAACTGCACCTTTGCGCCGGTCAACCATGCCTATGCCGAACGTGGCCGGTTGATCCGCGAGCAGGGTTTTCTGCCCAGCAAGGGCGGCATCGTGATCGAGGACGACGTATGGATCGGCGCCAACTGCGTGCTGCTGGACGGCGCCGTGCTGCGGCGCGGCTGCGTGGTGGGCGCGGGCTCCATCGTGCGCGGTGAGCTGCTGGCGTACACCGTGTATGCGGGCCAACCCTTGGTGGCTGTGGGGGAGCGGCAGTGACAGGTGCGCCTCCTTCGACGTTCACCGTGCTGGGCGCCTCGGGCTACATCGGCAGCCGCCTGGTGGCGCACCTGCAGGCCCAGGGCCACACCGTGTCGGCGCCAACGCGTGGCGATACCGAGGTGTTCACCCGCCCGCTGGGCCATGTGATCTATTGCGTGGGGCTCACCGCTGATTTCCGCGCGCGCCCGTTCGACACCGTGGACGCCCATGTGGGCCTGCTGGCCGAGGTGCTGCGGCGCGCGCAGTTCGATTCGTTGCTGTACCTGTCTTCCACCCGCGTCTACATGGGGGCGGCTGATACCCACGAAGACGCGCCCCTGGCCGTGCTGCCGGGCGACCCTTCATACCTGTACAACCTCACCAAGCTCACCGGCGAATCGCTGTGCCATGCCTGCGGGCGCCCCGGGGTGCGCGTGGCGCGCCTGTCCAACGTGGTCGGGCCGGGCATGGACGCGGCCTCCGGCAACCTGGTGGCCGACCTGGTGGGCCAGGCCCGGGCGGGCCACATCGTGCTGCGCTCCGATCCGCAGTCCGCCAAGGACTATGTGCATGTGGGCGACCTGCTGGGCTGGCTGCCGCGCATTGCGCTGGCGGGCCGCGCTGCCACCTACAACGTGGCCAGCGGCCGACAGACCCTCCATGCCCAGTGGCTGGCCTGGTTGCAGGCGCGCACGGGCTGCACTGTGGAGGTGGATGCCCAGGCCCCGCTGCAGGCGTTTCCCCCTATCAACGTGCAACGCCTGCGGGGTGAATGGGGTGTGGCACCCCGCGCCGTGCTGGCCGATGACCTTTTGCTGAACGACGCTTCCGTTGTGACCGATCCTGTTGGAGTAACCCCGCCATGAACCCCGTTGACCAATTTGCCCAGGAGCGCCGCGACCGCCTCGCCCGCTATGCCCAGGACACCGCGTTCCAGACCCTGTCACGCGACTGGCTGCAGGCTTCGATGCAGCGGCAGTACGTCTACAACTTCGACTGGATGGGCCGGCCCATCATCCAGTACCCGCAGGACATGGTGGCGATGCAGGAGCTGGTGTGGCGCGTGCGGCCGGACCTCATCATCGAGACCGGCATCGCGCACGGTGGCTCACTGGTGCTCAGCGCCTCGCTGCTGGCGCTGCTGGACATGAGCGACGCCATCGAGGCGGGCACCACGATGGACCCGCGCGCCTCGCGCCGCAAGGTGCTGGGGGTGGACATCGACATCCGCGCGCACAACCGCGCCGCCATCGAAGCCCACCCCATGGCCAGCCGCATCGCCATGGTCCAGGGCTCGGCCGTGGCGCCCGACGTGGTGCAGCAGGTGCGCGACTTTGCGAAGGGCTACCAGCGCGTGCTGGTGTGCCTGGACTCCATGCACACGCACGACCATGTGCTGGGGGAACTCAACGCCTATGCGCCGCTGGTCACTCCCGGCAGCTACTGTGTGGTGTTCGATACCTTTGTGGAAGACATGCCGCCCAAGTTCTTTGCCGACCGACCCTGGGACGTGGGCAACAATCCCAAGACGGCGGTGCACCAGTGGCTGGCCGGGCACGCCGAGTTCGAAGTGGATGCCCACATGGAGCAGCGCCTGCAGGTCACGGTGGCGCCGCACGGGTTTCTGCGCCGCAAGGAGTGATCGGCAGTCTCAAAGGCGGGAATTTGAATAAAAACAGGCTCCGGCGCTTGATGTATAAGCGCTAATAGCTATTAAATTCATAGTAGCCGTCGGGGCAGGCAGCCCCTGCTGCCGGGCGCCCCGGGCGTCAGGCGGCTGAAGCGGAGCCCATGCCCATCGCCTGCGTGGCATGTTGCAGGTAGGTCACGGCAAATTCGGTGTGGCCGTGGGCATGCTCCACCTCTGCCAGGCAGGCCAGGGCCAAGGGGTCATGGGGCACGGCGCTGAGCACGGTTTCGGCCAGTTCGGTCACGGCGATCCAGTGGCGGTCGGTGATCTGGTGCTCGGTGGTGGTCGCCGACGCGGGAGGCGTGGCGGCCTTGGCTTTTTCCACCAGGTCCTGCAGGCGCTGATGGGCCTCGTGCAGGCTCACCCGCTGGCCGGGTTTCAAGCCCACGCCGGGCACGGGGGCATGGGTCCATTCCTCAGGCAGCTGGGGCAGCCACTCCTGTATCGTTTGTGCCTGCGCTTCGGCGTTGTTCGGGTGCTCGGCCTTGGCCAGCCACTGCAGCCACATCACACGGAGGCCTTCCGCAAAGTGGTGGTTGAAGATGTCCTCGCGCATGAGGGCCGAGGCCTCCACCTCGCCGCGCAGTCCCAGCCGCAGTGTGTTCAGCGCCTCTACGTCTGCGGCCAGGCTTTTGGCGATGCGCACATAGTCTTCGGGCGTCTCGGCCAGCCACTCGGTGCGGCCCAGGTAGGCCAGCAGGCCCACTCCCATGCGGCTTTTGAAGCTCTCGCCCACCATCGACACGATGGGCAGGCCCATCCACAACACGTCGAAGGTGGTGGTGCCGCCGGTCAGCGGGAAGGGGTCGAGCGCGATGTCGATGCGGTGGTAGGTCAGGTACTGGTTGTCGGTGCGCTGAGCCACCAGGTCGACCTGCCCAGGGGGCAGGCCCAGTCGCTCGCAGCGCTCTCGGTAGGCCTGCGCAAAATCGGGGCGGTCAAGGTTCTTGCCTTCGATCAGCAGGCGCGACCCTGGCACGGCCGCCAGTACCTGGCCCCACAGGGCCAGTACCTCGTCGGTGAGCTTGCCCAGGTTGTTACACGAGCCAAAGGTGATGAAGCCGTTGGTGAGCGCGGGCGCCGGGCGCACCTGGTAGCGCGGCTGGTAGCGCCACAGCGGGTTGCGGCTCATGGGGCGGTAGCAGGCGAACAGCGTGGGCAGGCGGTAGAGCTGCTCGGTGTACTGCGCGTCGGCGCCGGGCGGGTCGGTGATCTCGTCGGTGAACTTGTAGTCCACGGCCGTGAGCCCGGTGGTGGCCGGGAACCCCAGCCAGGACACCTGCACCGGCGCCGCCTTGTGGGCCAGCGTCAGCAGGCCGTTGTTGCCGGTGTGGCCTGCCAGGTCGATCAGGATGTCGATGCCCTGGGCGCGAATGGCCTCGGCCTGTTGCTGGGGGCTGAAGCCGGCCAGGGGCACAAAGTGGTCGGCGTGGCGCTGGACCCGCTCGGTGACGTGATCGTCCCGTGGAAACAGATAGAAGGCGAAAACCTCAAACTGCCGCCGGTCCAGTTGCGCCAGCAGACCCTCCACAAAGTACATCACCGAGTGCACACGGAAGTCGGGGGAGAGGAAGCCGATCTTCAGGCGTTGCCATGGCGAGCCCCGGTGCTCCTGGAAATCGGGCCACTCTGGGCGCAGCGGCGGCTCGAACACAGCGCCGTACTGCCGTGCGGCCGCCGACAGCTGCGCGGCGTCCACCTGGGGATCGGCCAGCATGAACAACAGCTTGTTGGTGTAGTTGCCAGGGTCGTTGTAGCGCAGGGCGATGGCCGTCTCGCAGTCCTTGACCGCCTCGCGCACCTGGCCCAGCTCGCGCCGGTGGATGGCGCTTTGCATGAGCGCAGCGACGCGGTCGTGCAAGGTTTCGGCCAGTGCAGCGGCTGTCTGGCTTGCGTCAAAACCCTTGTCGTGCAGGGTCAGGAGGTAGCAGCATTCGGCCAGCTTGATCCAGCCAATGGCTTGCCGGGGGCGCAGCTTGCAGACTTTCTCCAGAAGGGGGAGCGCGTCAATATTGCGGGCTTGCTCAATGAGTACGTTGGCGTAGTTGATCAGCAGTTCGGCATCGTTGGGCCACAGGACGACAGCCTGCTGATAGGCCTTGAGGGCCGCGCCGAACTCGCGCTGTTTGTTCAGTGAGAACCCGAGCAGGCGGTGCGCAGCGAGGCTGCGTCCGCTTTTTCGAAGCGCATGGCGGCACAGGCGGGTCAGCAGGGGCCAGTCGGCGGCGGTGAGCGCGGCTTGGAGGCGGGCCTCGTCCTGTTCGGGGTGTTTGGGTTGCACGTTGCGACCGATCTACGAGCAAATGGGCGGGATGCGGCAGTGTGCCATGTACAAAGGGGCCCGTTGGGCCCCTTTGTCGTTGTTCCTTCGGCGCGTTGGCTGTTACTTGAGCAGCGACAGCACACCCTGGGGGATCTGGTTGGCCTGGGCCACCATCGCCGTGCCGGCCTGCTGCAGGATTTGGGCGCGCGACAGGTTGGCCGTTTCTGCCGCGAAGTCTGCGTCCTGAATGCGCGAGCGTGATGCCGAGAGGTTCTCGGACGTGATCTGCAGGCTGGCAATGCTGGTCTCAAAGCGGGACTGCATGGCACCGAGCTTGGCGCGCTCGCCGCTGATGAAGGCCAGGGCCGAGTCCACGGTCTTCAGGGCGTCGGTGGCATTGGTGAACGTGGTCACGTCCAGGTTGGCCACCGTGTGCAGGGTCGAGCCGCCGTTGTCCAACTGGTTGCTGGCCGAGGTCACGGCAAACGACTTTTCCGAGTCCAGCGTGATGTAGCCGCCCGTGTTGACGAATTCCACATTGGCATCCGCAGCCAGAGTTTGGGCCGTGCCGTTGCTGGCGCCAGCGGCGTCGTAGCCGGTGACGGTGACCGCTGCCGCGTTGGCGTTCACGGTGTCGCCGATCACGATGTTGTTCCCGGTGGCGTTGGTCAGGATGATCTGGGTGCCGTCCGAATTCAATGAGGCGTTGATCCCCGTCTTGGCCGATTGCTCGTTGATGGCCGATACAGCGGGGGACAGGCGGTCCGTGCCCGTGGCGGAGGTCAGCGTGAAGGAGACCGTGCGGGACGCGCCCACGTTGTCGCCTTCCAGTGTCAGCGAGTAGGAGCCCGCAGCGGCCATGCCGCCCAGGCGCACTTCGGTGCGGGCCGAGGCCGTCACACCGGTGGACGCCTGCAGCGCATTGATCTGGTCGGCCGTCGCCTTCGCGGTAGCACTGACAGCCACGGTCAGGGTGCCGGTGCCCAGGTAGCCGCTGATGGCGGCCGATCCGGTGGTCACCCCGTTGGTGCCCGTGGTGGCCTGCGTGGCCGATGCGCCAATGCCCGAGCCATTGGAGGCTACGTTCTGGTTGTTGCCATACACATTGGTGCGCAAGTTGGCTGTGGCTGCCACGATGGTCTGGTTGGCGTTGGCGCCCACCTGGAACTGCTGCGTACCAAAGGTGCCGTCCAGCAATTTCTGGCCGTTGAATTCGGTGGTTTGCGAAATGCGGTCCAGTTCTGCGACCAACTGACCGACTTCCTGTTGCAGGGCCTGGCGGTCGCCAGCGCTGTTGGAAGCGTTGGCCGATTGCACCGCCAATTCACGCACCCGCTGCAAGATATTGCCGGCCGAGCCCATCGCGCCTTCCGCCACCTGTGCCAGCGAAATGCCGTCGTTCGCATTGCGAACAGCTTGGTTCAGGCCACGGATCTGGCTGGTGAAGCGCTCAGAGATGGCCAAGCCAGCGGCGTCGTCCTTGGCGCTGTTGATGCGCAAGCCGGATGAAAGCCGCTGGATGGCCGTGTTCAGCGAAGCCTGGCTGGTGCCCAGGTTGCGCTGGGCGGTCAGCGAGCTGATGTTGGTATTGATGGTTGCTGCCATGGCGAAACTCCTTAACGTCGCAAGACGGATCTGTTTGCCGGTTCAAGCGCACCCGTCCGGCTGTCAATGGGGGAACGATGGATGAATTGTGGAGACGCTGCTTTTGGGCGTTTAGGAGATAAGCGGCAAAAAAGTCGTACAACTTGTGCGTTTGCCCCTCAAGTTTTCCGGCGGCGACCCGAAAACAATTGCAACGGTCCGTAAGCGGCCCGCCGTTCACCAGATGGCCTGCAGCGCTGGGAACCCAGGAGGCCAGCGCGGTGCTGGCGCCCCGGCTGGCGGTAACGCCATATTCAGTCAGTTCTTTTCTGGAGATTTGCAATGGCTTCCACCATCAACACCAACATCGCCTCGCTCACCGCCCAACGCAACCTGGGCATGAGTCAGACTTCTCTCAATACGTCGATCCAGCGCCTGTCGTCTGGCTTGCGTATCAACAGCGCCAAGGACGACGCCGCTGGCTTGGCGATTTCCGAGCGCTTCACCAGCCAGATCCGTGGTCTGAACCAGGCTGTTCGCAATGCCAATGACGGCATCTCCCTGGCGCAAACCGCTGAAGGCGCCTTGAAGGCGTCTGGCGACATCCTGCAACGTGTGCGTGAACTGGCTGTGCAATCGGCCAACGCTTCCAACAGCGCTGGCGACCGCCAGGCCCTGCAACAGGAAGTGGGCCAGCTGGTGTCCGAACTGGACCGTATCTCGCAAACCACGGAATTCAACGGTTCCAAGCTGCTGGACGGTAGCTTCGGCACGCAGCAGTTCCAAGTGGGTGCCAATGCCAACCAGACCATCGTGGCTGCCACGGGCAATCTGCGCACCAGCGTCTACGGTAACAACCAGAACGTCGCCTCCAACGGCTCGGGCATCGGCGCATCGGCCACCCAAGCCACCGCAGGCACCAACGGTGTGACCACGGGTACCGTGGCCATCAGCGGCGCTCTGGGTACGGGGACGTTGACCGTGGCTGTCAGCGCTACCGCGAAGGCTACGGCCGACCAGATCAATGCCCTGAAGGCCGATACCGGCGTGACGGCCACGGCCCGCACCGAAGTGCGCCTGGGTGGTATGGCGGCTGTTGGCTCTTACTCGCTGACGCTGGAAGGTGACAACGTTGGCGCGGCTCGTACCGTGTCATTCACGCTGACCTCCGCCACCGGCACGGACCGCCTGTCGGCTGCTGTGTCCGCCATCAACGACCAGTCTGCCAAGACCGGTATCAATGCTTCGCTGAGCACGGATGGCACCCAGATCATCCTGAGCAACGCCACCGGTAACAACATCGTGGTGGGCGATACGACCAACGCCAATGCGGCCAACGTGACGGTCACCGGCTACGACGCAGCTGGTGCAGCCAACGGCGGTACGACGACGCTGAGCTCTGCTGCAGCAACGGTGGAAAACGTGAACACCGGTGGTTACATCACGCTGGACTCGGAAAAGTCTTTCGCAATTACTTCGACCAGCAATCAGTTGGACAATGGTGGATCGGCCTTGCAAACGGTGGCCAACCTGGACGTGACCACGTTCAGCAACGCGACCAACGCGCTCAAGACTGTGGATTCGGCCCTGGCCTTCATCAACGGTGAGCGTGCCAAGCTCGGTGCTCTGCAATCGCGTTTCGAAACATCGATCAGCAACCTGCAAGTGACGTCGGAAAACCTGTCTTCTTCGCGCAGCCGCATCCTGGATGCCGACTTCGCCGCAGAAACGGCCAACCTGTCGCGTTCGCAGATCCTGCAACAGGCTGGCACGGCCATGGTGGCCCAGGCCAACCAGTTGCCCCAAGGCGTGTTGGCCCTGCTGCGTTAAGCGGCGGGCATGGCAGCCAGGGCGTTGCAGCGCCCTGGCGAACCCCAGGCGGCGGCAGATTTCTGTCGCCGCCCTTTGGCTTTCTGGAAGGCGGGTGCCAGGACCGCTGGAATAAGACGGGTTTCCTGGCGTGTTTACGGACGTTCTTGATCGCCATTCGGCGCCATAATTTCCGTTGGACCAGTTCAGGAGGTTTGTATGGCCACCATTTCATCCCCAGGCGTCGGCACGAACGGACTTGATGTCAAGAGCATCATCTCCCAGTTAGTCGCGCTGGAAAAAAAGCCCCTGGACACGCTCAAGCTGCAGGCGGCCACGGTCAATACCAAGATTTCTGCCTTTGGGCAGATCAAGTCGCTGGTGTCCACCTTGCAGGATGCTGCGAGCAAGCTCACCAGCGTGACCGGTTGGAACGGTGTCACCACCACCTCGTCCGACTCTAAATATGTATCGGCCACTGCGGTCGGCGGTACTTTGCCTACCACCTTCAGTGTGGAGGTGCAAAGCCTGGCCAAGGCACAAGCTACGGCCTCTGCTGCACTTTTGCCGGTGGGTGGCGCGCTGGGGTCAGGCACCTTGCGGCTGGAGCTGGGCAAATGGAGTGTGGCGCCCGCGTCCTTCACGCCAGGGAGTGGCCAGCCCGTGGACATCACCATCAGTGCCAGCGACAAGCTGTCGGACGTGGCCAGCAAGATCAACGGCGCGAATGCAGGTGTCACCGCCTCCGTGCTGACGGATGCCTCGGGCGAGCGCTTGCTGCTGCGCAGCAAGAGCACGGGGGAAGAGTCGGGTTTTCGCCTCAGTGTCATGGAGGATGGAGATACCGACCCGCAAAGTGCGGGCAATACCGACGCCACCGGCTTGTCTCGCCTGGTGGCTGGAACCACTGTGACGCAGGCGGCAGCCAATGCCAAGGCGACGGTCAACGGGATTGCGGTGTCTTCGGGTACCAACACCTTTGCATCCACGATTTCAGGCGTGACCTTCAAGGCAGAGCAGGTCACCACTGCTCCGATCGAGATCTCGGTCGGCAAAGATGACGCGGCGGTCAAGTCCAACATTGATGGGTTCGTCAAGGCTTACAACGCTATCAACCAGTTGCTGCAAGAGGCGACGAAATACGACGCCAAGACCAATTCGGCCGGCTTGCTGCAAGGCGACTCCACGACGGTCGCGCTGCAAAACTCTCTGCGCAACGCGATCCAGTCGGTCACCACCGGGGGGGGCGCGTTTCAGCGCCTGGCCGACGTGGGCATCACACAGCAGCTGGGCGGGGATCTGGCAGTGGACAGTACCAAGCTGAACAAGGCGCTTTCCGAAAACCCGGATGACGTCAAAAATCTGTTCCGCAACACGGGCGGCGGCTCTGCCAACGGTATTGCGGTGCAGCTCAAGGCGCTGACCACCACACTGCTCGCCAATGACGGCTTCTTCAAATCGAAGGACGACACCTTGCAGATGAGCCTCAAGCGCAACGGCAAGGACCAGACGCGGGTGAATGAAAAGGTGGAGGCCTTTGAAAAACGCATCACGCAGCGCTATAACGCACTGGATACGCAACTGAGCAGCTTGAACGGCCTGAACGCGTACATCTCTCAGCAGGTCACCGCCTGGAACAAGTCGACTGGTTAATCAGGGGCTTCAGTTTTTCTGGCGCACGCCGATAACTTAAGTAATACCTCGGAAGGATTGTCAGCATGTTCAGCGCCTACAGCCCCCGTGCAGCCAACGCTTACCAGCGTATCAATGTGGAAACCAGCATGCACACGATGGATCAGCACCAGCTGGTCAGTCTGCTGTATGAAGGCGTCCTCAATTCCATCGCCACGGCACGTGGCTCCATGGCACGCGGAGACGTGCTGGGCAAGGTCAATGGCATCTCCAAAGCCGTCCGCATTCTGGAGGAAGGCCTGAGCACTTCGCTCGACAAGGTCGACGGGGGCGAACTGGCGGAAAACCTGGGCGCGCTCTACGACTACTGCATGCGCCGCCTGATCCTGGCCAACGCCCGCAACGACGACGCGATGATGCTCGAGGTCATGCGCCTGATCGAGCCCGTGGCGCAGGGCTGGAACGAAATCAAGAAAACCGGCACCGCGGCTTCGGCCGATGCGCCTGCCGCCACTGGCCAGCCCGTGCTGGTGGAGGCCTGAACCATGTCCCACATGCTGATTGACTACTACAAGGCGATTGAAGACAGCAGCGCCAAGATGCTGGAGGCTGCCAAGCTCAAGGACTGGGATGGCGTTGTGCGCTACGAAGGTGCCTGCGCGGTACTGATCGAGCAACTGCGCTTCAAGTCGCAAGAGCACGAACTTCTGCCCGAGCACAAACGTGAGAAGACCCGGATCATGCAGCGCATCCTGCGCAACGATGCCCAGATTCGCTGTCTGGCCGAGCCCTGGCTGGCGCAATTCGAACACCTGTTTGAAGGGCAGCCGCAAATGATGCACTGAGGCGTGCGCTGAGCCTCAAGACAAAGCCGACCCCGCGAGGTCGGCTTTTTCATGGGCGAAATGGGGCGCTACCGCTTGTCTATCAAACGCAGTAAGCTATCAAATTGGGAGCATATTTTCCTGGCGCTTGGCAAAACGGTGCCACGGCCAGCGATGCGTCGCTCAGCCCCCTGTGACAAGAGCGTGGAATGCCTTTTTTGTGAGAAAAACCCCTGTAGCGCTTATCTGTAGGGCGCGAGCAGCTACGAAATCAGGAGTAAATGCAGGCCCCCACCGCTCGATACCGGCGCGCCCCAGGCGAGGGATGCCAAGCAAGGATCGCCCCGGAGCGAGGGGAAGCGGCGCAGCCGCTCAGGGGAGCGCCCCTGCTCCTAAACCTGCATGTTCATGATGTCGGTGTAGGCCTGCACCATCCGGTTGCGGACATGCAGCGTGGCCTGAAAGCCGATCTGGGCTTTCTGAATCGCCACCATGGTCTCTTCCAGGCTGACCGAGGGGTTTTCCATCTGGACCTCGGTCTGCAGATTGGATGACTTGTTCTGCGCGGCGCTGACCGACTGCAGCGCGCCCTTGAGGGCGCCCGAGAAACCCACGTCGTTGGCGTCGTTTTGCGGCGCTGCAGCACGGCGCGCCACGCCAGCGCCCGTGAGGGGGGCGGTAGAGCTTGAGATGCGAAGGTCCATGGCTGTATCCGTGGGAATGGCGGTATGCTGCGTATCCTAGCCATCGCGCCGGGATCCATCGCTCTGAATTGATGGCCAAACGCGCGGCTTATCCAGCGAACATTTTGGAGGCGTGACCGAATAATCGACCCCACGCTTTGGTCCTTGCCGGGCCGCCCTACTGGAAAGCAAGATGTCTGCAGTTGCTGAAATTCCTCTCACTCCCCCTGCCAGCCCGAACTGGCTGCAGCGGCTGTCTGCCCTCGACAGGGCACAGCGCATGCGGCTGGGTGTGGGCGCGGCGCTGTTGGTGGCGGTGGCCATTGCGGCCATTGTCCTGGGGCGTCAGCCTGACTACCGAGTGCTGTTTGCCAACCTGAACGACAAGGATGGCGGCGCCATCGTCGCTCAGTTGTCGCAGATGAACGTGCCCTACAAGCACGCAGATGGGGGTGGCGCCATCCTGATCCCCGCAGACCGCGTGCACGACGTGCGCCTGCGCCTGGCCACCCAGGGCCTGCCCAAGGGTTCGGTGGCGGGCTTCGAACTGATGGAGTCCAGCAAGTTCGGGATGACGCAGTTTCAGGAGCGCCTGAACTTCCAGCGTGGCCTGGAAGGCGAACTCACCCGCTCCATCCAGGCGCTGTCTTCTGTGCAGGGCGCGCGCGTGCATCTGGCGCTTCCCAACCAGAATGGCTTCTTCCGGGAGCAGCAAAAGCCGTCGGCTTCGGTGCTGGTGAGCCTGCATCCCGGCCGCATTCTCGACCGAGCCCAGCTGGCGGGCATCGTGCACCTCGTGGCGTCCAGCGTGCCGGAGTTGTCTCCTTCTGCCGTGAGCGTGCTGGACGACACGGGCAAGCTGCTTTCCCAATCGCCCGATACCGCATCCGGAAACGGCGTGGATGCTCAGCAACTGCTGTATGTGCAGCAGATCGAACAACAGTACACCCGTCGGATCCTGGACATTCTGGAGCCCGTGGTGGGCCGCAACAACGTCAAGGCGCAGGTGACGGCCGAGGTGGACTTCACCCAGACTGAATCCACGTCGGAGCAGCACCGGCCCAATCTTGCCACTGACGCCAGCGCCATCCGCAGCCAGCAGATCGTGGAAAGCGCTGGCCCCCAGGGCAATCCGCTGCCCACGGGGGTGCCGGGCGCCACCACGAACCAGCCCCCCGCACCTTCTACCGCGCCCATCAACGGCGCCAACCCGCCTCCCACCGCCGCCGGCCAGCAGGCCCAGGGCACCCAGGCCGTGGGCAGCAAGCGCGAGTCCATCACCAATTACGAGGTGGACAAGACCGTGCGCGTGACACGCGGCGGCAGCGGGGCGCTCAAACGGGTCAGCGCGGCGGTGGTGGTGAACTACCAGTCCACGGAGGACAAGGGCAAGACTGTGACGAAGGCGCTCACGCCGGAGCAACTGGAACAGATGACGGCGCTGGTGCGCGAGACCATTGGCTTCAACCGGGATCGCGGCGACTCCGTCAATCTCATGAACACCCCGTTCCAGGTTGCGGTGACGCCAACCACCGATGTTCCGCTGTGGAAGCAGCCCGAGGTGATCGACCTGGCCAAGACCTTCGCCTGGCCGGTGGGTGCTGTGCTGTTCGCTGCCCTGGTGCTGATGGGCCTGGTGCGGCCTGCGCTCAAGGGTGGCGCCGCTACCAAACCCCGCGCCATCCCGGTGGCTGGTGGCCAGCTGGATGCTGTGGAATCCGAAACGCCCGAGCGTCCGGCGCTGCCTGCGCCCGCCAAGAAGAACGAAGTGCTTCCCGCCACGCCGGAGCAGCTGCGCCTGGAAGATGCGCGGGTGCTGGCCAAGGAGAACCCTGTTGCCGTGGCCAACATCCTGAAGACCTGGCTGAACGGCGACCCCGTCTGACCACCGAACCCACGGACGACGACCATGGACGACCAAGGACTCAACGACGCCGCCATCATGCTGATGTCCCTCGGCGAGGAAGAGGCGGCCGAAGTGTTCAAGCATTTCTCGCCCAAGGAAGTGCAAAAGCTTGGCGAGACCATTGCCCGCATGCGCTCGGTGTCGCGCGACAAGGTCGATCAGGTCATCAACAAGTTCTCCAACGCGGCGGCGGCCCAGAGCCTGCTGGTGTCGGACACCGGCAACTATGTCCGCGCGGTGCTCAAGCGAGCGCTGGGGGACGACAAGGCGGGCCTGCTCATCGACCGCATCTTGCAGGGTGGGGATGTCTCGGGCATTGAAAGCCTCAAGTGGATGGACCCGCTGTCCGTGGCGGAACTGCTGCGCAACGAGCATCCCCAGATCGTCGCGGCCATCCTGGTGCATCTGGACAGCGACCAGGCGTCGGGCATTTTGATGCACCTCACCGACCGCCAGCGCAGTGAAATTCTGCTGCGCGTGGCCACGCTGGAAGGCATCCAGCCGACCGCGCTCAAGGATCTCAACGAGGTGCTGTTCAAGGTACTGGCGGGCGGTGACAAGATCCGCAAGAGTTCGCTCGGCGGTGTCAAGGCAGCGGCCGAAATCATCAACCTGCTGGGCGGCAACATGGACGCCGTGGTGCTCGAGTCCATCCGGGGCTACGACCCCGACCTGGCCCAGAAGATCATGGACAAGATGTTCGTGTTCGAAGACGTGCTCAAGCTCGACGACAAGGCGATCCAGACCGTGCTCAAGGAAGTGGCGTCCGAAACGCTCATCGTCGCGCTCAAGGGGGCGGTGCCGGAGTTGCGCGAGAAGTTCCTGTCGAACATGTCGTCGCGTGCCTCCGAGGCATTGCGCGAAGACCTCGAGTCGCGTGGCCCGATGCGGCTGTCCGAGGTCGAGGCCCAGCAAAAGGAAATCCTCAAGACCGTGCGTCGCCTGTCCGACGAGGGTCAAATCGTGATTGGATCTGGCGGTGATGATGCCTTCGTCTAGCCAGCGCTCTTATTCGCGCTTCATTCCCAGCGAGGAAGTGGGCGATTTCACGCAGTGGAAGTTTGGTGCGGTGGATGGCTCTGACCTGGTTGAGCCGGCGGAGCCGGAGCCTGTGGTGGAGATCCCGGTCGAAATTGATGAGGCTGCGCAGCAGGCACTGATTCAGCAGGCGTGTGACGACGCCTATGCCGAAGGCTTTGCCCAGGGGCAAGCCCAGACGGCGCTGGAATGGCAGCGGCGCATGGACGAATACATTGCCCAGCAAGGGCACGAAACGGCGCAGCGGTTGCAAGGCGTGGTGCAGACCCTCGATGCAAGCCTGATTGACATGCAGCAGCAGATGGCACAGCAACTGCTGGAGCTGGCCTGTGACATTGCGCGCCAGGTGGTGCGCCAGGAACTGTCCGTCAATCCCAATGCGTTGCAGCCCGTGGTGAAAGAGGCTGTGGGCATGCTCGTGACCGAAGGGCGACCTGCCATGGTTCGTCTCCACCCGGCCGACATGGAGGTCATGGCACAGCCCCTGCGCGAAGCAATCGACGCCCCGGGTGTGCAATGGATGGCCGATGCGGCGGTGCCGCCGGGCGGCTGTCTGGTCGAATCAGCCGGGACGGTGGTGGATGGCAGCCTCGACAAACGCTGGCAGCGTGCCATTGCCGCACTGGGACTCCAGTCGCCATGGGAAGAGGAGGGCGGCGATGACCGTTGAATCTCCTTCCGCCTGGACGTGCCTCATGGACGATGCGCGTGCGCGTGTTGCCGAAGGCGCGCCGCTGGAGACGCGCGGCACGCTGACCCGGCTGACGGGCCTGGTGCTGGAAGCCGTGGGCATTCGCGTGCCGGTGGGCTCGCAGTGCATGGTCCAGATGCCGGGGCACGCCCCCGTGCTGGCAGAAGTGGTGGGGTTTTCTGCCGACCGTGCATTTTTGATGCCTGCGGGAGATATCCACGGGCTCTCCAGTGGTGCCAGCGTGGTGCCCGCTGCGCCCTACGTTCCCGTGCCGCGCCTGGGTGAGCCTGCGCGGGCCATCCAGCGTGCGGGTGTGCTGCGTTTGCCAATGGGTGAAGGCCTGCTGGGTCGGGTGGTGGATGCGCAGGGTTTGCCGTTGGACCACGGTGGGCCTGTGCAGGATGTGGTGTCCGAACCCATGGGACGGCGCCAGATCAATGCCATGGACCGCGATCCCGTGCGCGAATCTTTGGACACGGGCGTGCGCGCCATCAATGCCCTGCTCACCGTGGGGCGCGGGCAGCGCCTGGGTCTGTTCGCTGGATCTGGTGTGGGCAAGAGCGTCTTGCTGGGCATGATGGCCCGCTACACGCGGGCGGATGTGATTGTGGTGGGACTCATTGGCGAGCGGGGGCGTGAGGTCAAGGAGTTTGTGGAAGACATTCTGGGCGACGACGGCCGCGCCCGCTCGGTGGTGGTGGCCGCGCCTGCCGATGCCCCGCCCCTTTTGCGCATGCAGGGTGCGGCGTATGCCACCGCCGTGGCAGAGCATTTTCGGGACAAGGGCAAGCACGTGTTGTTGCTCATGGATTCACTCACCCGCTATGCGATGGCCCAGCGCGAAATTGCGCTGGCCATCGGTGAGCCGCCCGCCACCAAGGGGTATCCGCCCTCCTGTTTTGCCAAGCTGCCTCAGCTGGTGGAGCGCAGTGGCAACGGGCTGCATGGCGTCGGTTCGATCACGGCGTTCTACACCGTGTTGTCGGAAGGGGATGACCAGCAGGACCCTATCGCGGATGCGGCGCGGGCCATTCTGGATGGGCACATCGTGCTGTCGCGGGCCCTGGCCGAGACGGGGCACTTCCCGGCCATCGACATCGAGCAGTCTGCATCCCGGGTGATGCACAACGTGGTGTCGCGGGGGCATTTTGATCTGGCGCGACGTTTTCGGGCCGTGTACTCGCGTTACCAGAAAAGCCGTGATCTGGTGCAGGTGGGTGCGTACATGAGCGGGTCAGACCCCGCCCTGGACGAGGCCATTCGCCTGCAGCCGCAGATGGCAAATTTCCTGCAGCAGGACATGTTCGAGGCAGCCTCCATGGACCAGAGCGTGGCGGGCATGGCTGCGGTGCTGGACCATTGAACGCCTTGGGTAGCGAGCCATGTCCAGCCTCAACTCCCTCGCCGTCGCTGTGGAAGTGGCTTCCCGCAAGCGGGACGACGCGCGCAAAGTGCTGCAGGACATGCTGGCTGCGCAGCAGGCGGCGTGTGCCCAGCTCGACCAGCTCGAAGACTATGCCCGTGAGACGCAGGCGCGTTGGGGCATGAAGGCCGACACGACGATGAAGCCCGAGGTGATGTACCACCACTACCAATTCATGGACCGCCTGGGCCATGCTGCGAGTGTCCAGAACACTGTGGTGGGGGAGCATGCCAACCGGGTGGAGGCAGCCAGGCGCGCCTTGCTGGAGGCAGAGCTGCGGCTGGCAAGCCTGCGCAAGGTCGTGGAAAAGCGGCGCCATGACCTGGAGTTGGCCGAAATGCGAAGAGATCAGAAACAAACCGATGAGCGGGCTGCATTGCAGTACCGCAGTGAGATTCAGGGCTCTGCGGGCCGGGAGTATTGACAATGGAACCCACAAAAATTTCTTCTTCCCAGGGCACCCAACCCGCCCACGCCGCACGTCCCCGGTCCACTGCCCAGGCCTCGGATGCGAATGCACCGGGGGCTGGAGGCTTTCTCGCACTGATGGCTGCGCTGGGCGATGTGTCCCAGGGGGATGGCGCTCCGCTGGATCTTGCGGCCTCCGTGGTGCCTGCCGACGTTGTCTCTACCGACGCTGCGAAGGGCGCGATGGACGCATCGGCCATGGCGGCATGGCAAGGTCTGCTGGTACCCGGCGCAAGCGCGCGGGTGGATGCTGCCGCGCCTGAGGGGTTTCAGGAAGGCGGCATTCTTCGTACCGGAGTGCAAAACGGATCGACCGTGGGGGCGGGTGCGCAAGGGGGGGGCGTCCAGGGTGGTTTGACTTCTATGGCGAGTTCCCTGGTCGCCACGGACGGCCTTCCACAAGGGATGGTGGCGGAAACGGCCATGCTCGACACCTCGGTGGACCTGAAGGAGGGGCTCCCTCAAGCCGGCGGGACGGCGCACGGCCGGGTTTTTTCTCGCATGCAGAGTGCGTTGTCCCAAAAGGCAGATGCCTTGGAGATGTCTACAGGGCGCTCACCGGTGGGCGGCGCCATGCTGCAGTCGCCGGGCCACCAGGGGTCGGCCTTGGCTGCGGTGCAGGCCGCCAGCGAGCGGATGGTGGTGGGTGCGCCCGCCGCTGGCGCAGCGGATCGCAGTATCGGTGGTGGGGGGGATCCTGCAGGCGGCGGCGTGGTGGCTTCCATCATGGACGGTTTGTTGTCTCCGGTGGCATCTGCACAGGGTGGTGGCGGTGCAGACGGGGGGGGGGCGCTCTGGCGAAGGGCGTTCCGGGGCTGGGGCGTGGTTCGATAGTGGGGGCGGCTCCGGGCCGGTGGAGGCTGGTTCCCTGGATGGGGGCGGCGTGTTCACAGATCCCGCCCAGGCGGGCGCTGAAGAGCAGATGACTGAGCAGGTGGCTTATTGGGTCAATCAGAAGACACAGAATGCAGAGCTCACGCTCAACCGTGACGGTCAGCCGGTGGAAGTGTCGGTATCGTTGTCTGGCAATGAAGCCCATGTCACGTTCCGCAGCGACCAGCCGCAGACCCGTGAACTGCTGGACCGCAGCATGGCACAACTGAGTGAACTGTTGCGCAGTGAGGGCCTCGTGCTTTCGGGTATGTCGGTCGGAACCTCGGCAGGACAGCGTGGAGATGCCGGGGGCTCCGAGCGCCAGAGCCAACGCGATGGAGCCCGCCAGGCGCAGGTGGTTGCCACCGCGCCCGCGGGCACAGCCTCGTTGCTGCGCGGCGGGGCTGCGGACCGCGCCGTCGATGTTTTTGTGTAAATCCAGGCGGGCAACGGGGCCGTCGGTCTGTCGCCATGCTGCATTCCTGGGCGAGGTCCCGCCACGGGGACGCTACGCTGCTGGCCGCGTGCTGATAACGTGTTGTGCCTCGCGTGGCATTTCTTCTTGCGGCGTTGTGACGAAATCCTTGCCTGGATGCCATGAAGGGCATGCGGCCACCGCGAGGCCGTGAATGGTTCCTGCGGGTGCGCGCAGAGGGCCTAGCGCAGCGAATGCCATGGTTTTGGGCTTTTATTCTGGCTATTATTGGTTGCAGCCTCGCCCAATAATGGGCCATCCGGTTTTGCCCGCCCAGGGACTGCGCGGGTACCACCCGTCCCCATAGCAAGGAATCCGCACTGTGTCAGCCAATACTCCCGCAACTCCCGCAGCGGCCCCGGCCAAAAGCAAGAAGATGCTCATCATCATCATTGGCGTTGTGGTGGCGGTGCTGGTGATTGGCGGTGGCGCGGCGGCCTGGTTCATTGCCAGCCGTTCTCATGCCGACGAGGAGGAAGGTGCTGCGCCCGCCCGCAAGGAGGCGCCCAAGGTGGCCCCCACTTTTCTGCCCATGGAAAACATGGTGGTGAACCTGGCGGACCCTGGCGGAGACCGGTTTGCCCAGATCGGCATTACCCTGGAATTGGAAGATGCCAAAACGGCGGAGCAAGTAAAGCTCTATCTGCCTTCTATACGCAGTGGCATCCTGATGTTGATTTCTCAGCGGACCTCCAGCGAATTGCTGCAGCGGGAAGGCAAGGAAAAACTGGCTGCCGACATCTTGCGTGAAGTCTCGCGCCCCCTGGGTTACACGGTTTCGACAGAGCGCCCACGGGCTGCGGCGGCCGACAAGGAGGACGACGCGCAGGAGCGGCCTTCGCGTCGGCGCACGGAGCGTAACCCGGTGCACCGTGTGCTCTTTTCCAGCTTCATCATCCAGTGACCCGGGCGAGGACCAGTCATGAGTGATTCATTTCTTTCCCAGGAAGAGGTCGATGCCCTTCTCGAAGGGGTTACTGGCGAGAGCCAGAAATCGGTCGAGGAAGTGGCGGAGGCGGGCTCTGTCCGCAATTACGACATTTCCAGCCAGGAGCGCATCGTCCGTGGACGCATGCCGACGATGGAAATCGTCAATGAACGGTTTGCGCGCAACTTCCGGATCGGGCTTTTCAACTTCATCCGCCGCAGCCCTGAAATTTCAGTGGGCACCGTGTCCGTGCAGCGTTACAGCGCTTTTCTGCGCGAGCTGGCGGTGCCCACCAATTTCAACATTGTGGCCATTCGTCCGCTGCGCGGCAGCGGACTGATCGTGTGTGAACCGTCGCTGGTGTTCGGCATCATCGACACGCTGTACGGCGGTGTGGGCAAGTTTCAGACTCGGATCGAGGGGCGGGATTTTTCACCCACAGAGCAACGGGTCATCAACCGTCTGGTGGACGTGATTTGCGCCGAATACAAAAAGGCATGGCAGGGCATCTATCCGCTGGAGCTGGAGTACCAGCGGTCTGAGATGCAGCCCCAGTTTGCCAACATTGCCACCCCCAGCGAGATTGTCGTGTCCACGGCATTTCAGTTGGAAATCGGGGATCTTTCAGGCGCAATTCATATTTGCATGCCCTATGCGACGCTGGAGCCGATCCGCGACGTGCTGTACTCGTCCACACAGGGCGACTCCATTGAGGTGGATCGCCGCTGGGTCCGTGTGCTGACACGTGAAATCCAGGCGGCCGAAGTGACCCTGGTGGCAGAACTGGCCCGTGCGGATGCCACCGTAGAGCAGTTGTTGGCCATGAAACCTGGTGATTTCATCGAGCTGGACCGTGAGCCCCGTATTCGCGCGTCGATCGGAGGGGTTCCCATTTTTGAATGCCAGTACGGAACGCACAATTCCAAGTACGCCATTCGTATCGAAGAATGCCTGCGCAATGCCGACATGAGCTGGCTGGGAGAAAAAGATGTCAACTGAAGAAGATAACAAGGATGCAGGCGCGGACGACCCATTTGCGGGTTGGGCGGAGGCACTTGAAGAGCAAAAACGCACCGACGACAAGCCCGGCGACGTGGAGCAGGGTGGTCCGTTGTCCGGTGAGCCGGTCCGTCCTTTTTCAGGCGGCGGCGATGGTACGGTCAACGATATCAACATGGTGCTGGACATACCCGTCCAGTTGTCGGTGGAGCTGGGACGCACCAAGGTGCCGATCAAGTACATCCTTCAGCTGGCCCAGGGCTCTGTCGTGGAACTCGATGCCCTCGCGGGTGAGCCAATGGACGTGCTGGTCAATGGCTATCTCATTGCACAGGGTGAGGTCGTCGTGGTGAACGACAAGTTCGGTATCCGTCTCACGGATGTGGTGACTCCTTCCGAGCGCTTGCGGCGGGTCAGTCGTGGATAGTGGCAGCATGACGCAGACGCTGGTTGTTGTTGTCCTTTTTGTCGGCGCCATGGCCTTGTTGCCGTGGCTAGTCCGTCGACTGCAGCAGCGTCACGCGGCGAGTGGTGCGGGTGTTGGTGCTGCGTCCCGGGTGTTGTCTGCGGTGGCAGTCGGACCCCATCAGCGCGTGGTCACGGTGGAGGTCGGACCGGAACATGCGAGGACCTGGCTGGTGCTGGGCGTGACGGCACAGCAGGTGAGCTGCTTGCATGTGCTTCCCGTCGGCCCTTCTGCTGTTCCCAACTCAGCTTCCAAGGCGGAACCTTCTTTTGCGCTGGAAATAGCTTCCGCAGTGAACACTCCCGGAAGTCCTGCCAATGTCTGACGTGTCACCTGTCCGTAGTGTGGTGTTGCTGGGGGCAGTGGTTGCCGTGAGTTTCTTGGTGCATGCCCCGGCCTTCGCGCAGGCGTCCGCTGGCTCCTTGCCGCTGGTGGTGGGTAGCGGGCCGTCTGGCAACAGCTACTCTGTGCCCATCCAGACACTGCTGTTCTTTACCGCGCTCTCTTTCTTGCCGGCAGTGCTGCTCATGATGACGGGCTTCACTCGGATCGTGATCGTTTTGTCGCTGCTGCGCCAGGCGCTGGGCACCCAATCGGCGCCTCCCAACCAGGTCATCATTGGGTTGTCGCTGTTTCTCACTTTTTTCGTGATGGGGCCTACGCTGGACCGTGTGTACCAGGATGCCTACGTCCCTTACACCAACAACACCATCAGTTTTGAACAGGCCCTGGAGAAGGCCGAAGCGCCTATGCGCAGCTTCATGCTCAAGCAGACTCGGCAATCCGACTTTGCCCTCTTTTCCCGCCTGGCGCGCCTCGATTCCAGTGTGACTGCGGAGACCGCGCCCTTGAGGGTGCTGGTACCGGCGTTTGTCACCAGTGAGCTGAAGTCGGCGTTTCAGATCGGGTTCATGATCTTCATTCCGTTTCTGGTCATCGACATGGTGGTGTCGAGCATTCTCATGTCTCTGGGCATGATGATGTTGTCTCCGGTGCTGGTGGCGCTGCCGTTCAAGCTCATGCTGTTTGTGTTGGCGGATGGCTGGAACTTGCTGATCGGTTCGCTGGCTGCCAGCTTTGTGCCTTAAAGGAGTTGCCAATGACTTCGCAAATGGTGCTGACGATAGGGCGCGATGCCCTGACACTGCTCCTAATGATCTCCATGCCCGTGCTCGGGGTGGTCATGGCGGTGGGGTTGATCGTGAGCATTTTTCAGGCCGTTACCCAGATCCATGAAGCGACGCTTGCTTTTGTGCCCAAGCTGATTGCCGCCATGGTCGTTTTTGCCATTGCGGGTCCTTGGATGCTCAGCACCCTGGTGGACTTTATCCGGCGGACCATCGAATCCATTCCTTCGATGATCGGCTAGTTCCATGAAAAGGGCGAGCTATGGGCGTGTTTCCCATCGCCGGATGTTCGCAGTCTCCGTTTCCGGCTGGCCCCTGAGGATCGCGTGATCACCTTCACCGAAGCCCAGCTGATGGCTTGGCTGTCTCCCATCCTGTGGCCCTTTTTGCGTGTGTTGGCCGTATTTTCAGTCGCGCCGGTGTTCTCCATGCGAACAGTCCCGATGCGCGTCAAGATCGGACTGGCGTTTCTGGTGGCACTTTGCGCGCAGGGCGTGCTGGGTGATCAACCGGTCATCAGTGTCAATGGCCGAGAGGCGTTTGGTGCCGTCGCGCAGCAGGTGGCTGTGGGGCTTGCGATCGGATTTTCAGTCCGACTGGTGTTTGCCGCTGTAGAACTGGCAGGTGAAATCATTGGCTTGCAGATGGGGTTGAATTTCGCGTCGTTCTTTGACCCGTCTTCCAATGCGCAGATCAGCGCCGTTGCGCGCTTTTTTGGGCATATGGCGACGCTGCTTTTTGTGGTTATCAACGGCCATCTGTTGATTCTGATGGCGGTGGTGAAAAGTTTCGACCGCTTTCCGGTCAATGGCAACTTTCTGCAGGCGCTGGGGCAAATGCGCCTTTATGAGCTGGGCTCTTCGCTGTTTTCCAGCGCGCTGTGGATCGCGCTGCCCATGATTGCGCTTCTGCTGTTTGTCAATTTGACGCTCGGCATCATTTCGCGTGTCGCGCCTCAAATGAACATCTATGCGGTGGGTTTCCCTGTGACACTGACCGTGGGGATGCTGGGCATTGTGGCCACGCTGCCCCTTTTGGAGCAACCCGTACTGGCACTCATGCAGCAGGCAGTCGATCTGTTTGCCGCTCAGAGATAGAGCGTTAGGGAGCCTGGGCGCGGAGTCAGACCAGCTGGTTCCGGATGGCGTAGACGGTGAGTTCTGCGTTGTTGGAAAGTTTGAGTTTTTCCAGGACCCGGGAACGGTACACGCTCACCGTCTTCGGGCTCAGCATCAATTCCTCTGCGATGTCCGACAGCCTGCGGCCGGATGCTATCTTGACCAGTGTCTGCAGTTCCCGCTCGGACAGCGCCGTGTGCGGCGCTTCCGGCGTAGGCTGGGCCAGGCTGTCCGCCAGCATCTGCGCAACTTCTGCCGTGAGGTACTTGCGCCCCTGCATGACGGTCCGCACGGCGGCAATCAACTCGACGGGGTCTCCGGCCTTGTTGGCATAGCCCTGAGCGCCAGCCTTCAGGCAGCGCAGGGCGTACTGGTCTTCTGGATACATGGAGACCACCAGCACCTTGATGGTGGAGTGGGTTTCACGCAAGCTGGTGAGCACTTCCAAGCCGCTGCGACCCGGCATGTTCAAGTCCAGCAGCAGGACATCGCAGGGGGCGGAGCGCAGCACCTCGCGCAGCTCGGAATATCCTCCAGCCTCGCCCGTCACCTGGATGTCGGGTGCGTCGGCCAGCGTGTCGCGTATTCCCCGCCGCAAGACGGCATGGTCGTCGCACAGGACCACATGAATCACTGCGCATCTCCTGAGGCTGGTGGTGTAGGGTGCGATGTTAGCGGTATGGACAGGATCACGGAGGTGCCATGACCGGGACGGCTGCTGATATCCAGCCACCCTCCCACGGTCTTGGCGCGTTCATGCAGGCCTTTAAGCCCGAAGGCTTTGGGTTTTTCCAGCATGGCTGGGTCGATGCCCTGGCCGTCGTCGGTCACTTCCAGCGTCAGCACGTCCTCCGTGTCGGAGAGATCAATGTGTACCGTTTTTGGGTGCGCGTGTTTGGCGATGTTGGTCAACGCTTCCTGCGCCGTGCGATAGGCAACCAGCTGGATATCTGCGGCTGCCTGGATGGTTTCGCTGCTGCTTACAACACGGGCTGGAATGCCGGAGCGGCGTTCAAATCCGGCGGCAAGCCACTGCACCGCTGCGACCAGCCCTTGTTCAAGAATGGGGGGGCGCAGATTCATCATGATGCGCTGGCTGGCCCCGATGGCGTGCTGCAGCATTTCCGTCGCAGACGCCGCGTGTTCCTGCATCTCTGGGTTGGCACTGTGGCGCCCAATCCACGCCACATCGAACCTCACGGCGGTCAACGCGCCGCCAATGTCGTCGTGTATTTCGCGAGCAATCGACGCGCGCTCCTGTTCGATCGATGTCTGCAGATGCTCCGTCAGATCCGCCAATCTGCGCTCGGAGGCTTCGAGTTGCGCAACAGCCCGTTCGCGCGCCTGCCGGGCTTCGTGAACCTCCAGAGCGCGAGCGATGACGTGGGGCAGGCGTTGAAGGTCGTCCTTGAGCAGATAGTCGGCAATACCCAGGCGGATCGCGTCCACAGCCGCCGCCTCGCCGATGGCCCCCGAAAGAAGCACAAAGGGTGGGTGGTGCGGCTTTTGCACCACATGCGCCCATGCGTCCAGCGCAGTGAAGCCGGGCAGCCGGTAATCTGCCAAGATGATGTCGAACGGCTGGGTGTCCGTCAGTCGCTGGAAATCGGGAAGTGAGTCCACCTGACGGAGGTGGCAGTGGAGCCCAGACCGTCGCAGGGTCAATGCGGTCAACTCATGATCCGCCAGTGAATCTTCAAGATGCAGGATGCTGAGGGTCTGGTCTGGTGCTATGGTGACCATAGGAGCGCTATCATAGGATACAAATTGGAACAAACAAGGGTGTTTGTCCGATTGGGATGGTTTCCGCGTCAGCGTCCAATGGGTGCTGGCACGAGGGTGCACAAGGGCTTTGGGCCATTGTGCGGGTGTCGTAGTCCTGTGTTTTTGCGTGCTTTGCTGCTGCGTGCCGCGATGGAGAAACGATGCAATCTACGCTAACAACGTCTGGAGGACCTGCTGTCCAGGTTCCCGTCATGGTGGCGGCAGAACTGCAGGATTCGTTGCTGGTCGTTATGCATGACCTGCATCGCCTGGAAGGACTGCTTAACCATGCAACCGACAACCTGCTGGAACGCTTCGGAGAGGCGAATGCCGTGCTAACGGATGCCGCTGTTGCAGATTCCCCTGAGCTGGTGGCCGCCCGTGCAGCACTGCGGAGTGCTGTGACCGAGTTGCAGTTTCAGGACATGGCATCCCAGTTGATCTGGCACACGACCAAAGTGCTGCAAGGATGCGCTTTCCGCCTTGCCTCCGAGGCCATGGGCAACGAAGATGGTGAAGAAGCCGCCCCCTTTGCGGAGATGGCGCCCGACCGGCCCAATCCCGTCACGCAGAGCGAGATGGATGCGGGTTCTGTGGACCTGTTCTGACCCTCACATCACTGGTTCACCTATATATTCAAGTCAGTTGGAGCCTTACATGCAATCGATCCTTGCCGTAGATGATTCACCGTCCATGCGAAAAATGGTGTCGTTCACTCTCACGGGTGCCGGCTATCACGTCGTGGAGGCAGTGGATGGGCAGGATGCCCTGGAAAAGGCCGAGAGCCACAACATTGATCTCGTGCTGGCAGACCAGAACATGCCTCGGCTGGACGGGATTGGACTCACGCGAAAACTGCGTGAAAACCCAAAATTCAAGACCATTCCGATTCTGATTCTCACTACCGAGTCCAGCGATCAGATGAAGCAGGCGGGGCGGACCGCAGGGGCCACGGGCTGGCTCGTCAAACCCTTTGATCCTAATCGCCTGATCGAAGTTATCCAGAAAGTGATCCGCTGAGCCGGTTGTCCAGGATCACCAAGTACACAGGAGCCCACGATGGCGGAAACCTACCAAGAAGGATCGGGTGCAGGCGCTGACTTCGACCTGAGCCAGTTCTATCAGATCTTTTTCGAGGAAGCGGGCGAAAACCTGGACCAGATGGAGCAGATGCTTCTGGACCTGGATTTGAGTAGCGCCAACGACGAAGAACTCAATGGCATCTTCCGGTGTGCCCATTCGATCAAGGGTGGTTCGGCCACTTTTGGGTTCTCGGATGTTGCCGAACTGACCCACCAGATGGAGTCTCTTTTGGATCGGTTGCGCCGCCATGAACTGCAGCCCATCCCCCAGATGGTGGACGTGCTGCTGGAATCTGCCGATGCTTCCCGCAGCCTGTTGGCCCGCCATCAGGCGGGTGGACAGGGTGATGCTGTGTCCACCACTTCACTGGTCCGTCGCATCAGTGAGCTTGCTGCGGGGCAGGTACCCGGTGATGCCCCCGCTGTGGCTCCAACGCCGTCGCCTGCGGCACCTTCACCAGCACCCCAGGTTGCTGCGCCCGCGCCCGCACCGAAGGTGATTGCGCCGGCGGTGGCAGGCCAAGCGCGGATGCTGGAGATTCAGATTGGCCCGTTGGACCGATTGGAGCAGGCGGACGCCATCAAGGAGCTGTTCCGGGATATCCCTGGCCTCGGGGCTATTCGTGACATAGAAAGTCAACAGGCAAATACGCGGCTCTTCGCGGTGGAAACCACCTCCACCAACGACGACCTTCTCGACCTGTTTGCCTTTCATGTGGCCAAGGAGCAAGTGTTGATTCGCGATGCTGGGGGGGCAGCGCCAGCCCAATCGCTTGATGAGGATGAAGAAGTTGCACTCGCAGCCGGTGCTGCTGGGGGTGAAGCCTACGGATTCTTCAGTGACGCGCCTGGTGCGCCACGTGCTGAGGCACCTCAGGCGGCTGCACATGCCCCCGCGCAAGCCTCCAAGGCGGTGGTGGCGCCGAAGGCCAGTGAGCCTAAGGTCGCCATGCAGGCACAAATGGAGTCCACAACGATTCGCGTCGATGTGAAAAAGGTCGATCAGCTGATCAATCTGGTGGGTGAACTGGTGATCACCCAGGCAATGCTGGCCCAAAACAGCCGCGGGTTGGATGCGGGTGCTTATCAACAGCTGCTGGCGGGACTGGCCGACCTGGATCGCAATACTCGCGATCTTCAGGAGTCGGTCATGTCGATCCGCATGATTCCGATGTCGATTGTTTTTAGCCGTTTCCCCCGCATGCTACGGGACTTGGCCAACAAGCTGGGCAAGAAGGTTGAACTGGTGACGCTGGGCGAAGCCACCGAACTGGACAAAGGTTTGGTCGAGAAGATCACGGACCCGCTGACTCACCTGGTGCGCAACAGTTGCGACCACGGGATCGAGATGCCGGCAGACCGATTGGCCAAAGGCAAATCCGAGCATGGAACCATCACGTTGTCGGCCTCTCACCAGGGCGGCTCGATCGTGATTGAGGTGCGCGACGATGGCCGTGGACTCTCGCGCGAAAAAATCCTCAGCAAAGCACAAGAACGTGGCATTGAAGTGTCCGAGCAGATGAGCGACGCCGAAGTCTGGCAGTTGATCTTTGCCCCCGGTTTCTCTACCGCGGATGAGGTGACCGACGTGTCGGGGCGTGGTGTGGGTATGGATGTGGTCAAGCGCAACATTGCTGCGCTCAACGGCTCGGTTGAAATCGATTCCGCTGAAGGTTACGGGATGAAGGTCTCTGTGCGCTTGCCGCTGACGCTGGCCATCATGGATGGCATGTCCGTGGGAGTGAGCGATGAGGTTTACATTCTTCCGCTGTCTTCGGTGGTGGAGTCTTTCCAGGTCAACGCAGACGATGTGAGCACCGTGGCCCAGGGCTCGCAACTGGTGAAAGTGCGCGACGAGTACATGCCTGTGATCGCACTGGAGAAAATTTTCCAGGTGCCGCGTTTCGACCCAAACAAATCCAGCAACATCATGGTGGTTGTGGAGGCAGATGGCAGCCGTGTGGCGCTGTTGGTCGACGAGTTGCTGGGCCAGCACCAGGTAGTCGTCAAGAACCTTGAGTCGAACTACCGCAAGGTCCCCAACGTATCCGGGGCCACCATCTTGGGCGACGGCACGGTTGCGCTCATTCTGGACACCGGTGGCTTGGTGCGACGGGCGCGCCACTAGATTTAAGCGGCTGTGCCCGAGAGGGGCATGGCGCTGTCACGAAAGGAGAATGCACCATGAGTGTGATGGGTAAAACTGCAGAAGCGGTGCCAACGGGCACCCGTGAATATCTGACGTTCCGCCTCGACCAGGAAGAGTACGGCATCGACATCCTGAAAGTGCAGGAAATCCGTGGCTATGAGCCGCCGACACGGATTGCGAACGCTCCCAATTTCATCAAGGGTGTCGTCAATCTGCGTGGGACCATCGTGCCCATTGTCGATATGCGCCTCAAGTTCAACTGCGCGCAGGCCGACTACAACAGCTTCACGGTGGTCATCATCTTGAACCTCCGTAACCGGGTGGTTGGAATCGTGGTGGACTCCGTCAGCGACGTCATGGAACTGACACCAGAGAGCATCCGCTCGGCACCAGATATTGAAAGTGCCATCGACAACAGTTGCATTCTCGGACTTGGATCGGTGGGGGAGCGAATGCTGATTCTGCTGGACATCGAAAAGCTCATGTCCGGTGTAGACATGGGGCTGGTGACTGCCAACGAGTAGGACGCCTCCGTCGCTAACGTGGTGGAACCGTCACCTGCCAGTTTGCGGGTGTGGCTTGCAGATCTCTAGGAGCGAACAGGATTTCCCGTCGGACGATCAATATGGCCCCAACCACCAGTGCCTCTTCTGCAGCCCGGCCCACTATCGGCAGGGTGGACCCCGCGTATGCCGCTGCGGCGGCCCCGTCGGGGCCGCTGGCTCAGGGGCGTGAATTTGTCTGGACCAACGCAGATTTTGCGCGGGTCCAGGCATTGATCTATCAGCGGGCGGGGATCAGCTTGCACGACGGCAAGCATGCCATGGTGTACAGCCGGCTTTCACGCCGCTTGCGGGATACGGGGCACAGCAGTTTTCATGACTATCTGGGATGGTTGGAGACGCACGACGGCCCGGAGTGGCAGGAGTTCATCAATGCGCTCACTACCAACCTCACGGCATTTTTCCGCGAGCAGCATCACTTCGAAATTTTTGCTTCACACCTGCGGGGCAAGCCGTCTGCCGGCTGGAAGGTTTGGTGCAACGCGGCGTCCACCGGAGAAGAGCCTTATTCGATTGTCATGACGGCATTCGAGGCGCTGGGGGCCAACGCTTCGTTCAAGCTCACTGCCAGTGATATTGATTCCCGTGTCTTGGCGACTGCGGCGCAAGGTGTCTATCGTCTTGACAGCCTCAAGGGCTTGAGCCCGGAGCGGTTGCAGAAGTTTTTCCTGCGTGGGAAGGGTGGCAATCTCGGCATGGTGCGGGCCAAGCCGGAGCTGCGACGCGCGATTGATTTCATGAGCGTGAATCTCATCCGGGACGATTGGCCGTTCAAAGAACCCTTTGATGTGGTTTTTTGCCGCAACGTGATGATCTACTTTGATGCTCCTACGCAGAGGCGTGTGCTAGAGCGGATTCACCGGGTCTTGAAACCTGGGGGCATGCTGTTTGTGGGACATGCCGAAAACTTTAGCGAGTCCAGAGACCTGTTTACGCTGCGTGGCAAAACCGTGTACGAGCGCCGCTGACCTGCCATGTTGCCTCGCACCTAGCCCCATGACCAATATTCCTTCAGGATCATCTCTTCCCCCGGCCGCAGCTTCTCCAGGCTCGTCCGAACGGCGACGTGCCCCGCGCATTGCGCCATTGAGTGCGGACATCTATTCCGCAGGGACTGGACCTGCACGGGAGTCTTCGCTGCAGGAGCTCAAAACACGCAGCCGCAAGCCTGGGGAGGCATCTTTTTTCTATCTGGACCATCATTTCCAGCACAACGCTGTGAAAGTCCTCCCTGGTGAGTATTTTGTCGGTGACGAGAACATGATCATCATGACCGTGTTGGGGTCGTGTATTGCCGCCTGTCTTTGGGACAGCCGCGCGCACGTGGGTGGGATGAACCACTTCATGCTGCCCGACGGTGATGTTGCGGATGCGTCAGGGCGTTATGGCTCGTATGCCATGGAATTGCTGATCAACGAGATGCTCAAGCTGGGGGCCCGTCGCGAAACCATGCAGGCCAAGATTTTTGGGGGCGCGCAGGTGATGCACAACTTCACGACCATGAATGTCGGAGAGCGCAACACCAATTTTGTTTTGAACTACCTGCATACGGAGCGTATTCCCATCGTCTCCGAGGATGTCCTGGATATTTATCCGCGCAAGGTGGTTTTTTTCCCTATCACAGGGAAAGCCATGGTGAAGCGATTGGCGCATGCACACCCCGAAGCCTTGGTGGCCCAGGAAGTGCGCGGCAATGCAGCCACTGTGGCAAAGACTACCTCGGGCGGTTCTGTTGATCTGTTTTGAGGAAGGCGTGAGTTAATGAGCAGGAAAATCCGGGTGATCGTGGTGGACGATTCGGCGTTGGTCCGCAGTCTGCTGTCCGAGATCATCAACCGGCAGCGGGACATGGAGTGCATCGGCACCGCCAATGATCCCTTGGTGGCGCGCGAGATGATCCGCGAGCTCAATCCCGATGTCATCACATTGGATGTTGAGATGCCTCGCATGGATGGCATCGACTTTCTGGGGCGTTTGATGCGCTTGCGCCCGATGCCTGTGGTGATGATTTCCACGCTGACGGAGCGGGGCGCTGAGGTGACGATGAAGGCCCTGGAGCTGGGTGCCGTCGATTTTGTAGCCAAGCCCCGTGTTGGCTTGGCCAGCGGCCTCAATGATCTTGCGGCTCAGATCGTGGATAAGATCCGCGTGGCTGCGGTGGCCCAGGTTCGCCGCGCGCCTGCGCGTGAAAACACGCCTTCCGGCGGTGCGGGAGGATCGGCTGGAGTGGCAGCAGCGCCCACCGCGTCAGCGCTTCTGGGCCGCTTGTCCACCGAAAAGCTGATCTGCATCGGTGCGTCCACGGGTGGCACGGAGGCTATCAAGGAGGTGTTGGTGCAGATGCCTGCGGATTCGCCAGCGATCGTCATCACTCAGCACATGCCCCCAGGGTTCACCACCAGCTTCGCGGCTCGGCTGAATGGTCTTTGCCAGATCACGGTCAAGGAGGCGGTGAATGGCGAGCGCATCTTGCCTGGCCATGCCTATATTGCCCCGGGTGGTACTCAGTTTCATGTGGCCCGCAGTGGCGCCAATTATGTAGCGGTGGTGGATGACGGCCCACCCGTGAACCGCCACAAGCCTTCGGTAGAAGTGTTGTTCAAATCGGCCGCAGCTGTAGTCGGACGCAACGCGTTCGGCATCATGCTCACCGGTATGGGAAACGATGGGGCCGCTGCGATGCGGGAAATGAAGGACGCTGGTAGCTACAACTATGTGCAGGATGAGGCGACCTGCATCGTTTTTGGTATGCCGCGTGAAGCGATTGCCCATGGTGCTGCCGACGAAGTTCTGCCGCTGGGGCAAATTGCGTCGGCATTGATCGCACGCCTGCGTGGTGCTACAGACCGGCTGCACCATCGAATCTGATGGGGTAACTGGCATAGCTGGCATGCGCAGACCGGATGCTTCCGGCGATTGCGCAGCCTTGGTGTTGCCCCGGTGTCGGCTGGTTTATGCGGCCAGGGCTGTCCAGCGCTCCAGAGCCGTCATCAACGCTTCCTCTATCTCGCCAGCCCGTGCGGTCATGGCTGTGGCCTTTGCAGGATCGGTGCTGTACAGCCTTCCATCGGCCAAGGCCGCTTGCAGTTCTTGCTGTTCTGATTCCAATGCCGCTATTTGCGCGGGAAGTTGATCAAGCTCGCGCTGCTCTTTGTAACTTAGCTTCTTTTTTGATAGCTGCTCAGGCCTATTAAATAAGCCCTGGGCCGTATTTTCATTCAAATTTTCTCTGTCAGCCTTCTTGGTGGTGGGCGCGGACGCGTTGAGGGCCCTGCTGCGCTTGGATTGCACCAGCCAGTCCTGTACGCCCCCTTCGTACTCGCGCCACAAGCCGTCGCCTTCAAATGCGATCGTGCTGGTGACCACGTTGTCGAGAAATGTCCGGTCGTGGCTGACGAGGAACACGGTACCTTCGTAGTTTTCCAGTAGCTCTTCCAGGAGATCCAGCGTGTCGATGTCGAGATCGTTGGTGGGTTCGTCCAGCACCAGGACATTCGCAGGGCGGGCGAACAGCCGTGCCAGCAACAGACGATTGCGTTCGCCACCTGATAGGGAGCGGACCGGGGAATGCGCCCGGGCAGGAGAGAACAGGAAATCACTCAGATAGCTTTTGACGTGCTTGCGCTGGTTGCCTATTTCGATCCATTCGCTGCCCGGGCTGATGAAGTCTTCCAGGGTGGCATCCAGATTGACGGCGTGGCGCATCTGATCGAAATAAGCAACCTGCAGGTTAGCCCCTTGGCGGATGGTTCCCTCGTCAGGTGCCAACTCGCCCAGGATCATTTTGAGCAGTGTGGTCTTCCCTGCGCCATTGGGGCCAATCAGTCCTACTTTGTCCCCGCGCAAGATGGTTCCGGTGAAATTGCGAACGATGGTCTTGTCGCCGAACGACTTGCTGACTCCCGTCAGCTCCGCGACGATCTTTCCCTGATATCCGTTGGAGCCACCGGTCGCCACATCCATGCGAACGCTGCCGACCACTTCGCGGCGTGCTTCGCGGCGCGCACGCAAATGCTCCAGGCGGCTGATGCGGCTCTGGCTGCGAGTGCGGCGCGCTTCGACGCCGCGGCGTATCCAGACTTCTTCCTGCGCCAAAAGCTTGTCGGCTTTGGCGGAAATGACGGCCTCCTGCGCTAGCTGGTCTTCCTTTTGCAGCTGATACTGCGCGAAGTTACCGGGGTAGGATCGCAATTGACCTCGGTCCAGCTCAACGATGCGGGTGGCGACGCGATCGAGGAATGATCGATCATGGGTGATGGTGACAACGCTGCCCGGAAAATCGAGCAGAAGGTCCTCCAACCATTCGATTGAATCGAGATCCAGATGGTTGGTGGGTTCGTCGAGCAGCAGTACATCGGGACGAGCCACCAGCGCCTGTGCCAGTGCGACACGTTTCTTGGTTCCACCCGACAGCGTCCCGATGACAGCGTCGGGATCAAGGTGCAGCCGCTGCAGGGTCTCCTCTACCCGCTGCTCCCAGTTCCAGGCATCGTACGCTTCGATTTCGGATTGCAGGGCATCCAGGTCAAGCCCTTCCGCGCCCGACAGATACTGATCGCGGATTGCGATAATCCGCTGCAGTCCTTCAGAAGCAGATTTGAAGATGGTGGCCGTAGCGTCCAGCGATGGCTCCTGGGCCACAAAGGCAATTCGCACGCCTTGTTGGACCTGTAGCGAGCCGTCGTCCGGCTTTGCAAGACCGCCGAGGATTTTGAGAAGCGAGGATTTGCCTGCACCGTTGCGACCGATCAGTCCAACGCGTTCTGCAGTCTCCAGGGAAAAGCCGGCGTGGTCCAGCAATGCAACGTGCCCAAATGCGAGTTGGGCGTCCAGTAGGGTGATAAGTGCCATAAGGGCTGGATTATCGGGGCGAGAGGCTGCGCAGCTCTCCGTTGCCTCTGTTGGACTGGTTCTGGTCGCCCTCTGTTGGCGAGAGTCTCTGCTAATTTCTGTCCTATATATAGATAGCGGTGCAGCTACGCGACAAGTGGCCGCAGCTTGCTGCGCGTAGTGGGCTGACGTGCAGACCCCTGTTCGGGGCGAGTGAGGCTTCCTAGAAATTTCCTCCCATCTTTCTGTTGCCCCTAAAACTAATGCTATAGTCGAGGGCTTCGCTACTGAGGCGGTTCTGCAGAAATGCAGGGAGCTGGTGGTTCGGGTGGTGATGGGGCTGAGGCCTTGTTGCTGCAGGGGCTGAGAAGGTGGTGAAGAAAGTTTGGTTTTGAGTTGTGGGTGGTGTAAAAACCGGTATATAATTCAAGGCTTCGCTGAGTAGAGCAAGGTGTTGCAAGACGCTGAGTTTGAAAGGTGATGAAGACGAAAAAGTTTTCAAAAGTTTGACAGTTCTTCAAAAACTGTGCTAGAATTCAAGGCTCAGCTGATCGCAGCTAAGTCGGGAAAACAAAGAAAGACTTCGGTCTTTGTGAGTGATCCGGTTCATTAAAAATATACAGCCGATAAGCGTGGGCGTTTGATGGCGAGTGCCAAGTTCTTTGGAACTAGTGCTTAGCACTACAAACGCTCATGAGAGAGAAGTGAAGTTCACTTCAATTCTTAATTATGAGTTGCTCGAAA
>NZ_AFBG01000024.1 GCF_000204195.1 Acidovorax radicis N35 | reverse complement strand
ACCCTTCAGCCAGGCCGGTGGCGCCTTGTTGTTCCACCTGCTGTCCAAGCTGTACGAGCACACCAGCGTGATGATCACCACCAACCTGACGTTCGCGGAGTGGTCCACGGTGTTCGGCGATGCCAAGATGACCACTGCGTTGCTGGATCGCTTGACCCATCACTGCCACATCATCGAGACGGGCAACGAGTCCTACCGCTTCCGCCACAGCACGCACGAAGCCAAGGGGCGCATCAAGGCCCGTGAGCAGACCAAGAAGGCAGCAGCGGCCCAGGTTAGCGAGACCGCGGAGGAAAGGGCCTCGCCTGATGGCTCGGCCATACTGACCACGACTTCAAAGAAAGGAGGACCTACCGAAGCATCCACCCTATAGTTATCCACAGCTGGCTTCAAATGGAACCAGCTCTAGCCCCTGGTCAATGTTCGACTGGCACTGCTGATCACGATTGCACTGGCGCTAACACTCAAGGACTTTCAAACTCAATTGCCGATCATTCCTTGCGCGGGGAGTGGAATTGGTGAACGCCCGCAGCGTCCAGAACCCTTTGCAATCGACCATCAAACCAAAGCAGGTGCAAGTGGGCCAATGCTTCGCCCATGGCAAACGTCATCTGATGGGCATCCAGCTTGCGTTTGAACATGATCGGCGGCACATCGGCCGCAGACAGAGGGCCTCCTTTCGCTGCCTCGAGGATTTCTGCCAGTCGATCCCGGTGATGGTTTTGTAACTGCTGGATACGCTCATGCAAGCCCTGGAAGGGTTTGCCATGAGACGGTAGGACAAGCGTGTCAGCAGGCAATTCAAGATACCGTAGCAGCGAGGTCAGGAACAGCTCCAGAGGATTGGATTCCGGTTCCACCGCATGGACGCTGACGTTGGTGGAAATGCGTGGCAGAACCATGTCGCCACTGATGAGGACGGACGATTCAGCGCAATGCAGCGCAATGTGCTCGGGTGCGTGCCCGTAGCCACTGATGCACCGCCAGGAGCATCCCCCAATCTCGACGATGTCTCCATCCATGATCCGGCGAAAGCTCGGAGGCAACGCAGGAACCAGAGTGGGAAAGTACGACACGCGCCCTCGAACGTGTTGGAGAAATTCGCCATCCTGCATGCCGTGCAAACTGTAGAAATCTGCGCTCGCCTCACCGCCAAAGCCGTTGCGGTCATAAACGGCGGTCCTCGCGACGTTGTAGTCGGTGGCGCTGATCCAAAGACGTACCTTCCAATGCTCGCACAGCCAATGGGCCAAACCGATATGGTCTGGATGCATGTGGGTCACGATCACGCGAAGAATCGGTAAACCCTCCAGGCTGCTGGAAAAAACCCGCTCCCATTGCGCCCGCGTTGTGGCGCTGTCGATGCAGCAGTCGACTACCGTCCAGCCATCGACCAAATTGCCGAAGGCGTCTGGCTGCCGATCACGCAGCAGCCACAGATTGATGTGATCCAGCGCGAAGGGCAGGGCCATGCGGACCCACTTGATGCCTGGCGCGATCTCCATTGCCACGCCCTCCAGAGGCAGCACATCGCCAAATGGATAGTGGATCTGATGTTCAAGTGCATTCATGGTGGTGGCTTGATGGGTTAGCATTGACGTTAACGTTAACGTAAACGTCATGCATTCAGTGCATTGTAGGGACCGACAGCACCAGGGCTGTCTCCTGTGCGAAACCGACCCTGCCACGTGCAATACCCCATGGCCAACACCTACACCATCAGCGATCTCGCCAAAGAGTTTGATCTCACGACCCGAGCGATCCGTTTTTACGAAGACATGGGTCTGCTGCAGCCCGAACGAACAGGCGCCGCAGGTAGAAACCGCGTCTACAGCGCCCGCGACCGCACCCGGCTGCGTCTGACGCTCCGTGCGAAGCGCCTCGGCCTGTCGCTGACGGAGGCCAAGGAGATCATTGATCTCTACGACAGCCCGCGAGACACCGGGGTGCAGTTGCGCAAATTCCTCGATGTCCTCGTGGTGCATCGCAAGCAACTAGAGGAACAGATGGCCGACCTGCAAGCGAATCTGGAGGAGGTTCAGGAGCATGAAGACGAGGCACGGGCTCTGCTTCTCAAGGTTGAAAAGCAAAAATGATTCATAATTGACGTTTACGTAAACGTAAATCAGGAGACCGCTGTGAGCACGCCCCCTTTTGAGCCCCGCTCTGCCGACTTTGCAGACCGCGTGCGTGACAGCTTTGCTCGCCAGGGCGCCATGCAGACCCTGGGTGCAGGTCTTGGTTTGGTGGCGCCCGGTGCGGTGGATATTGAACTGCCATGGGCCATAGGACTGACCCAGCAACATGGGTTTCTGCATGCAGGCATGGTCGCCACGGCGCTGGATTCCGCCTGTGGGTATGCTGGTTTCACCCTGATGGGAACCGATGCTGCGGTGCTCACGATTGAATTCAAGATCAATTTGCTGGCCCCCGCCAAGGGCGAGCGATTTCGCATGGAAGGGCGGGTGTTGAAACCCGGCCGCACCATCACCGTGTGCGAAGGCCGCGCCTTCGCCATCGACGGCAGCCAAGAAAAGCTGGTCGCCACCATGGGGTGCACCCTCATGGCGGTCACTGGGCGCGACAACATCCAAGGCTGAACAAGCCATCTTCCTTTATCTGTTTTGAGGAGACATCCACCATGAGCATTCCTGCCAACCTTCCCGGTCTGAACTTCCAATTGGGTGAGGACATTGACGCCTTGCGCGATGCCGTGCGCGATTTTGCGCAAGCCGAGATCGCACCGCGCGCGGCCGAGATCGACCGCACCGATCAGTTCCCCATGGACCTGTGGCGCAAGATGGGCGACCTGGGCGTGCTCGGCATCACGGTGCCCGAGCAATACGGCGGCGCTGCCATGGGCTACCTCGCCCACATGGTGGCGATGGAAGAAATATCGCGCGCCAGCGCCTCCGTGGGCCTGTCGTACGGCGCCCACAGCAACCTGTGCGTGAACCAGATCAACCGCAACGGCAGCGAGACACAAAAGGCCAAGTACCTGCCTAAGCTCATCAGCGGAGAGCACGTGGGCGCATTGGCCATGAGCGAACCCGGCGCGGGTTCGGATGTGATCAGCATGAAGCTCAAGGCCGAAGACAAGGGCGGCTACTACCTGCTCAACGGCAACAAGATGTGGATCACCAACGGCCCAGATGCGGATACCCTCGTGGTGTACGCCAAGACCGAACCCGAGCTGGGCGCGCGTGGCGTCACGGCCTTCCTGATCGAAAAAGGCATGCCCGGATTCAGCATTGCGCAAAAGCTCGACAAACTGGGCATGCGGGGAAGTCACACGGGCGAGCTGGTTTTCAACAATGTCGAAGTGCCCGCCGCCAATGTGCTCGGTGGCTTGAACCAGGGCGCCAAGGTGCTGATGAGTGGCCTGGACTACGAACGCGCCGTGCTCACCGGCGGCCCGCTGGGCATCATGCAGTCTGTGATGGACAACGTGATCCCATACATTCACGACCGCAAGCAATTCGGCCAGAGCATTGGCGAGTTCCAGCTCATCCAGGGCAAGGTGGCCGACATGTACACCGTGCTGCAGGCAGGGCGCTCGTTTGCCTACACTGTGGCCAAGAACCTCGACATGCTCGGCACCGACCATGTGCGCCAGGTGCGCAAGGACTGCGCCAGCGTGATCCTGTGGTGTGCGGAAAAGGCGACCTGGATGGCCGGTGAGGGCGTGCAGATCTACGGTGGCAATGGCTACATCAACGAATACCCGCTGGGCCGCCTGTGGCGCGACGCCAAGCTGTATGAGATCGGTGCGGGCACCAGCGAGATCCGTCGCATGTTGATTGGCCGCGAACTGTTCGCTGAAACCTGCTGAGCTTCATTTCCTTTCTACTGATTCCTCAAGGACAACATGCCCTCCTCGATCGACGACCTGTTTGTTCACAACCGCGCCTGGGCGGCCCAGATGGAGCGCGAGCGGCCCGGGTTTTTCACGAGCCTGCTGGCCCAGCAAAAACCCAAGTACATGTGGATCGGCTGCTCGGACAGCCGGGTGCCCGCCAACCAGATCACGGGCCTGGAGCCGGGCGAAGTGTTCGTGCACCGCAACGTGGCCAATGTGGTGGTGCCCACCGACCTGAACTGCCTTTCCACCATCCAGTACGCGGTGGACCAGTTGCACATCGAGCACCTCATGGTGGTGGGGCACTATGGCTGTGGCGGTGTTTTGGCTGCGCTAGAGGGCACGCGTGTGGGCCTGGCTGACAACTGGATCCGCCATGTGCAGGACGTGCGTGACCGCCACCGCGACCTGATTGCTGCCACCGCCCCAGAGTGGCGCCACGACGTGCTGTGCGAGCTCAACGCCATCGAGCAGGTCGTCAACATCGCCCAGACCACGGTGATGCTCGACGCCTGGGGCCGGGGCCAGAAGGTCACGCTGCACGGCTGGTGCTATGGGCTCAAGGACGGTCTCATCAACAACCTGCACATGTCCGTGGGCAGCACCGAAGGCCTGGACTCGCTGTACAAGGCGGCGATTGCCGGTGTGGCGGCCGTCAAAAGGCAATAGCCAACCACCGCCCCCTTGCAACGGCTGAGCACCTGCCATGTTCCCGCAACGGCTCGATGCGCCCCAGGCCTATGGCATTGCCAAGGCCATGATGGACGGCTTCAACCGGCACTACCGGTTGTTCCGTACCGAGTCCGCGCGGGCCAAACACCGCTTCGAAACCGGCGACTGGCACGGCCAGCAGCGGGCCCAGCGCGAACGCATCGAGTTCTACGACCTGCGCGTGAAGGAGTGTGTGCGCAGGCTGGAGAAGGAATTCAGCGCAGGCGCGCAGCCCATGGACGTGTGGCACCAGATCAAGCTGCATTACATCGGCCTCTTGGTCAACCACCACCAGCCCGAGCTGGCCGAGACCTTTTTCAACTCGGTCACCACCAAGATCCTGCACCGCACGCATTTTCACAACGATTTCATCTTTGTGCGGCCCGCCGTCAGCACCGAATACATCGAAAACGAAGAGCCCGCAGCGCGCCCCACCTACCGGGCCTACTACCCCTCGCGCGAGAATTTGCACGAGACGTTCCAGGCCATCATCGAGAACTTCCAGTTGCAGCGTGAGTTTGCGGACTTGGCGCGAGACACCGCCTGCGTGGTGGCGGCCATGCGCGGCCGGCTCGACAAGGTGCGGCTGCGCGCCAACTTTCAGATCCAGGTGCTCACCAGCCTGTTCTTTCGCAACAAGGGCGCCTACGTGGTGGGCAAGATCATCAACGGCTTCCACGAGGTGCCGTTTGCGCTGCCCATCCTGCACGACGATGCTGGCCGCTTGTACATCGACGCCGCGCTGTTTGGCGAAGACGACCTGCAGATGCTGTTCAGTTTCGCCCGCGCCTATTTCATGGTGGACATGGAGGTGCCCAGTGCCTACGTGCAGTTCCTGCGCAGCCTCATGCCGCGCAAGCCGCGTGCCGAGATCTACAACGCCCTGGGCCTGGCCAAGCAGGGTAAAACGCTGTTCTACCGCGACTTCCTGTACCACCTCAAACATTCCAGCGACCAGTTTCGCATCGCCCCCGGTATCAAGGGCATGGTGATGCTGGTGTTCGACCTGCCGAGCTTCCCGTTCGTGTTCAAGCTCATCAAGGACTACTTCCCGCACCAGAAAGAAACCACGCGCGAGCAGATCAAGGCCAAGTACCTGCTGGTCAAGCAGCATGACCGCGTGGGCCGCATGGCCGACACACTGGAGTACAGCGAGGTCGCCTTCCCACGCGACCGCTTCGACGATGCGCTGATTGCCGAGATCGAGAAGTTCGCCCCCAGCCAGCTCGAAATCAGCGACCGCGATGGCGACGGCCAGACTGAAGTCATCATCAAGCACCTGTATATCGAGCGGCGCATGATCCCGCTCAATATCTACCTGCAAGAGGCCTTTGACACCGGCCTCACCGATCTTCGTGCGCGCCAGCAGATGGAGCACAGCGTCATCGAATACGGCAACGCCATCAAGGACCTTGTGGCCGCCAACATCTTCCCCGGCGACATGCTCTGGAAGAACTTTGGCGTCACGCGCAACGGCAAGGTCGTCTTCTACGACTACGACGAGATCGAATACCTCACCGACTGCAACTTCCGCCGCGTACCCACGCCGCGCAACGAAGAAGAAGAGATGAGCGGCGAGGTCTGGTACAGCGTGGGCCCGCGCGACGTTTTTCCCGAAACCTTTGGCCCGTTCCTTCTGGGCAACGACGCCGTGCGCGAGGTGTTCCTGCAGCACCACGCCGACCTGCTCGACGCCGCGTTCTGGCAGTCGCACAAGGAACGCATCCAGGCGGGTCACATGTTTGACGTGTTTCCCTACGACGCAGACCGGCGCTTCACGCATGGCGCGTCGGCCCCTTAGCCCCTTAGTCCCTTAGCCCGTTTGATTCAACCCCGATCTTTCATCTGAACCCATTCCAGGAGAGCTTCACCATGTCCGCATCCCCCCAAGACCCCATCGTCATCGTCGGCGCCGCACGCACCCCCATGGGCTCGCTGCAGGGCGACTTCTCCAGCCTGGCCGCGCACGACCTGGGCGGCGCCGCGATCAAGGCCGCCCTCGAGCGCTCCGGGGTCTCGCCCGACGCCGTGGGCGAAGTGCTGTTCGGCAACTGCCTGATGGCAGGCCAGGGCCAGGCGCCTGCGCGCCAGGCGGCCTTCAAGGGCGGCCTGCCCAAGGGCGCAGGCGCGGTCACGCTCAGCAAGATGTGCGGCTCGGGCATGAAGGCCGCCATGTTTGCGCACGACATGCTGCTGGCCGGCTCGCACGACGTGATGGTGGCCGGCGGCATGGAGAGCATGACCAACGCGCCCTACCTGCTGCAAAAGGGCCGTGGCGGCTACCGCCTGGGCCACGACCGCATCTTCGACCACATGATGCTCGACGGCCTGGAAGACGCGTACGAGGCCGGCCGCTCCATGGGCACCTTCGGTGAAGACTGCGCCGCCAAGTACCAGTTCACTCGCGAGCAGCAGGACGCATTCGCCACCGCTAGCGTGCAGCGCGCCAAGGCGGCCACCGAGTCCGGCGCGTTCGCGGCCGAGATCGTGCCCGTCACCGTCAAGACCCGTGCGGGCGAGACCGTGGTGTCGGTCGACGAAGGCCCCGGCAAGGTCAAGCTCGAGAAGATCGCCACGCTGAAGCCCGCCTTCAAGAAGGACGGCACCATCACCGCCGCCTCCAGCTCCAGCATCAACGACGGCGCCGCCGCGCTGGTGATGATGCGCGAATCCACCGCCAAGAAACTCGGCTGCAAGCCCCTGGCCCGCATCGTGAGCCATGCCACCCACGCGCAAGAGCCCGAGTGGTTCGCTACTGCCCCCCTGGGTGCTACGCAGAAAGCGCTGGCCAAGGCCGGATGGGCCGTGGGTGACGTGCAGCTGTGGGAGATCAACGAGGCCTTTGCCGTGGTGCCCATGGCGCTCATGAAGGAGCTCGACCTGCCGCACGACAAGGTCAACGTGAACGGCGGCGCCTGTGCGCTGGGCCACCCCATCGGTGCCAGCGGTGCCCGCATCATGGTCACGCTGATGTATGCGCTCAAGGCCCGCGGCCTGACCAAGGGCCTGGCCACGCTGTGCATCGGCGGTGGCGAGGCCACGGCGGTGGCTCTGGAACTCGTTTGATGCGGGAGGGAGATGGGATGATTTGGCTCTTTTCACAAGGACAGTGATGACTGCACCATCTCCCGAGATCACCGCTTTCTGGCGCGATTTTTCCGATGCCCAGGCATCGCTTCAGGCCCAGCCGCTGCGCGGGCGGGTCGAGTCGGCCAATGCGCTCATCGAGCGCCACTTGAGCGGCCTCGCGCTGGAGATGTCTGGCGGCGACGGCGATGTGGTGGTGGACCTCATCGTCACCGCCCACGGCAGCACCGAAAACTTTCCGCTGCTGATGCAGGTGGTGGCCGCCGCGCCCGCGCTGCAAAGCTACCGGGTGCGCGCATTTCGGGAGCGCACCACGCAGCCGGACTTTCCCATTGGCATGGACGGTTTCGAGCTGGCTACCTCCGAAGTGCTGGTCGCCTGCGGACAGGACGATGGGCAGGCCGCGCTGGAGATCCGCTTTGGCCGCGAAATCCCCGAGGACTATCGGGACCACGCGCGCAACATGGCGTTCATCATGCTCGACCACGTGCTGGGCGAATACGACTTTGCCGTCAAGGTGGGGGCGGTGGACTTTGTGGATGAAGCCTCCGACCCGCTGACCCCCTGGGTGCCCCTGAGCCAGTTCGTGCCCGTGTTCGACCGCTACTGGTTCGACACCCTGGGCCGCACCAGCGACTTCCCCAGCGGCGAGCACGACTGGACGGGCATGACCTTGTCGTTTGGCGGGCAGGACGATGAGGACGGCCACAGTGACGATGCTGAAGATACGGCCATCGTCATGGTCAACCGCAGCGCCAACCCGGTGGCCATGCGCGCCGACCTGGCCTACGCGCTGACCCTGGACCTGGCGGTGGGCAACCGCGATCAGCTGGCTGCCGTGCAAGACCTGCAAGACCAGGCGGCCACGCTGCTGGAGCTGCCGCAGCTGGGCATCATGGCCTACACCCTGACCCGCGCCGGTCGCCGCAAGGCGGTCTATTACGTGGGCGATGAGCAACTGGCTAAACAAGCGCTGGCGCCCCTGCTGCTGCGCGAAGAGGCCGAATCGTTGGAGCTGACTTTTGCGTTTGACCCCGCATGGTCGGGCTATTTCGAGTTTTCCGTGCATTGCCCCTGAGCAGGCGGGGGCGTTGGTGCCGCACGCCACAGGCCCGACGCCCGCTCTGCGCCGCGGGTCCTTTTTCACCCTCAACGTCACCGCATCAACCACCAACCTTCGCAGGCCACACCATGATCGAAACCCTCGAACAATTGCGCGCCCTGTACGCAGCCCCCGGCGAGCGGGCCCTGCACAAGCAGCAACCGCAATTGGATGTGCACTGCCAGCGCTTCATTGCCCTGTCCCCGTTCTGCGTGGTGGCCAGTGGTGGAGTCAATGGTGCTTTGCTCGATGCCTCGCCACGCGGCGGCGCGCCGGGGTTTGTGAAGTCACCCGACCCGCACACGCTCTTGCTGCCCGATGCGGGGGGCAACAACCGTCTCGACACCCTGACCAACCTGCTGGAAGACCCGCGCATCGGTTTGTTGTTCATGATTCCGGGTGTGGACGAAACCCTGCGGGTGAACGGCACGGCGCGCCTGCGCGACGAGGCGCTGTACACCGACTTCTTCACGGCCGAGCGCCAGCGCCCAAAAATAGTGATCGAAGTGCGCGTGGCCGAGGCGTATCTGCACTGCTCCAAGGCCTTCATGCGCTCGCGGCTGTGGTCGACCGATGCGCAGGTGGACCGCACCTCGCTGCCCACGATGGGCGAGATGATTCACGCCCAGATGGGCCTCGCTACCGAGCCTGAGTCGCAAGTCGCCATGTTGCAGCGCTACCGCGCCCAACTGGCGCAAGAGCAGCAACTGGGCGATGCATGACATGGTGCACCCCCTGAGTCGCCTTCGGCGCCTTCCCCCTGAAGGGGGACGACACCCTCGCTGCGGGGCGGCCCTTGCTAGGTGTCCCTCGCCTGGGCCGCGCCAGTTTCGTGGACTGCGAGTTGTGCGTCGCACTGTGTACCAATGCGATGGAGTTGCTGTGGTTGCTCCTATATTTGTAGCTTCTAGCGCTTGATAGATAAGCGCTAGAGCCCAATTTCATTCAAATTTCCCCCATGAAATCCATATTGGTCATCGGCGCATCGCGCGGCATTGGGCTGGAGCTGGTGCGCCAGTACACCGAAGCGGGCCGCCGCGTGATTGCCACCGTGCGTGACGAAGCGGGCCGCGAGCGTGTGCTGGCCCTGGGCGCCGAGGTGCTGACCGTGGACGTGGTCAACCCCGCCAGCGTGAGCGGGCTGGCCTGGCAACTGGACGGCGAAAAGATCGAGACCGCCTGGTATGTGGCGGGCGTCATCCGCCGCCCCAGCGCGCTCACGCCACCCACGCAGCAGGACTTTGACGCCGTCATGCACACCAACGTGCTGGGCGCCATGCAGACGCTGCCGCAGGTTGCCCCCCTGGTGGCCGACGCGCAGGGCGTGTTCGCGTTCCTGTCCTCGTCCATGTCGCAGATTGGCAGCGTGCAGAGCAGTGGCTCGTGGCTGTACCGCACCAGCAAGGCCGCGCTGAACATGGCCGTGGCCTCCGCGCAGCACGACTACCCCGGCGCAACCCTCATCACCATCGATCCCGGCTGGGTGCAGACCGACATGGGCGGCGAAGGCGCTGCGCTCACGGTGCAGGACAGCGTGCGCGGCCTGCGTGCCACCGTGGCGGGTGTCACGGCCGCCGACAAGGGCCGCCTGCTGCACCACGACGGACGCCGCGCAGCCCACTGGTAATTCTTTCGACCAAACCCACAACGACTTCTGGAGACAACCCCGATGCTGCTGACCCAAGACCAGGAAATGATCCGCGACGCGGTGCGCGACTTTGCGCAGGAACAGCTGTGGCCCCACGCCGCGCGCTGGGACAAGGAACACCACTTCCCCAAGGAGGCGCACCAGGGCCTGGCTGCACTGGGCGCGTACGGCATCTGCGTGCCCGAAGAGTTTGGCGGCGCCAATCTGGACTACGTCACCCTCGCGCTGGTGCTCGAAGAGATCGCGGCCGGAGACGGCGGCACCAGCACCGCCATCAGCGTGACCAACTGCCCCGTCAACGCCATCCTCATGCGCTACGGCAACGCCCAGCAAAAGCGCGACTGGCTCACGCCGCTGGCCCGTGGCGAGATGCTGGGCGCCTTCTGCCTGACCGAGCCGCATGTGGGCTCGGACGCGTCCGCACTTCGCACCACCGCCGTGAAACAGGGCGACGAGTACGTGATCAACGGCGTCAAACAGTTCATCACCAGCGGCAAGAACGGCCATGTAGCCATCGTCATCGCCGTCACCGATAAAGGCGCGGGCAAGAAGGGCATGAGCGCCTTCCTCGTGCCCACCAACGCGCCGGGCTACGTGGTGGCGCGGCTCGAAGACAAGCTGGGACAGCATTCCAGCGACACCGCGCAGATCAACTTCGACAACTGCCGCATCCCCGCCGAGAACCTCATCGGCGCCGAGGGCGAGGGCTACAAGATCGCCCTGGGCGCGCTCGAGGGCGGCCGCATCGGCATCGCCGCCCAAAGTGTGGGCATGGCACGCAGTGCCTTCGATGCGGCGCTGGCGTACTCGAAAGAGCGAGAGAGCTTCGGCACCGCCATCTTCAACCACCAGGCCGTCGGCTTTCGCCTGGCCGACTGCGCCACGCAGATCGAGGCGGCGCGCCAGCTCATCTGGCACGCCGCCGCGCTGCGTGATGCAGGCCGCCCCTGCCTGAAGGAAGCCGCCATGGCCAAGCTGTTTGCCAGCGAGATGGCCGAGCGCGTGTGCAGCGCCGCCATCCAGACGCTGGGCGGCTACGGCGTGGTGAACGACTTCCCGGTGGAGCGCATCTACCGCGACGTGCGCGTGTGCCAGATCTACGAAGGCACGAGCGACGTGCAGAAGATCATCATCCAGCGCGCGCTGGCTTGATGTTGTTTGCTATATAAATAATAGCTAATTGCGCTTGTTGGATAAGCGCTAGAGCCTGTTTTTATTCAAATTTCTGCCCGCGCAGCCACTGGCTGAGCACCGCGTGCAGCTCGTCCACATCCACGGGTTTGCGCAGCACCAGGTAGCCCTCGTCCTGCGCGGTTTGTAGCTCGGGCGAGTCGTACTCTCCGCTCACCATCGCGCCACGCGCGTCGGGGCAGCGGTCCAGCAGCGCGCGCAGCACGTCAAAGCCGCTCTCGCCGGACCGCAGCCGCTGGTCGCACAGGATGGAATGGGGTGCAAAGCCGGTGTCCAGGTGGGCAAAAGCCTCTGCCGCGTTGGAGGCCAGGCGCACGTCTATGCCCCAGGTGATCAGCAGCGTAGACCAGGCATTCAGCACATGCGGGTCGTCGTCCAGCACCAGACAGCGGCCCCTCAACGGTGGGCTGGTGCCTGGTGCTGCGGTGGGTACGGTGGGCAGCGTTGCGGTGGCCTGCTGCGCGGTGGGTAGCTCCAGCCAGAAGCACGACCCCTTGCCCAATCGGGACTGCAGCCCTTGCCTGGCCTGCATCAGCGCCACGCAGCGCGCCACTACCGCCAGGCCCAGGCCGTGCCCGCTGCGGTGAACCTGCCAGGCGTGCTCGGGGCGGTAAAACGCCTGGTAGATCTGTGCCTGCTCGTGCAGGGCCACGCCCACCCCGGTGTCCCACACCTCGATGCGCCAATGCGCGCCCCGTCGCCGTGCGCCCACCAGAACGCCGCCTTCTGGGGTGTAGCGCAGCGCGTTTTGCACCAGGTTGGCCACCGACTGGCGAACCAGTGCCGGGTCGGCCAGTGCAGTGGCGCCGGGCGGTGGTGGGTGCAAACGCAGTACCAGGCCGCGTGCGCTGGCATCGGTCGCGAACTGGGTTCGCAGGTCCTCGAACAGTGCAGCCAGCGACACGGGGGCGGGGCGCAGCTCCACCGCGCCGGATTCAATGCGCGACAGGTCGAGCAGCGCGTCGAACATGTGGTTCACCGACCGCATGCTCATCCGCCATTGCACCAGCAGGTTGTCGATGTGGGGGTGGCCACGTCCGTGCAAGGCGATGGCCTCGGCCAGCAATGCCATCGCATGCACCGGCTGGCGCAGGTCGTGCGCGGCAGTGGTCAGAAAATGGTTCTTCTCTGCGAGCGCCCGTTCAGCCGCCTGGCTGGCCTCGCGGTAGCGCTCGGCCAGGTCGCGGCTGCGCTCTTCCAGCACCACCTGGCGCACAAAGAAGCGGTGCGAGTTCACGGCACTGCGGTAGATCACGGCGGCCGTTATCAGTGTCATGGGCAGAATAAATGGCCACTGCCCGGGAAACGCCCAGGGGATCAGCGCCAGTCCACCCAAAGCGCCCATGAAGTACATCCGGTAGACGGCGAGCGTGGCGGTCATCTGGGCTGCATTGCCGGCCAGAATGCCCGCCAGCGTGATGTACAGCAGCAGCATGAATTCGTAGCTGGCCTGGCCCAACGGCAACACCACCGAGAGCGAAACACCCACCCCGTGCGCCAGCGCCAGGCCGCGCACGCGGCGGGTCCAGGTGAGCAGCAGGGCTTCGGGTGACCGCAGGGTGCGTTCGTGCAGGTATCGGCGGTGTCCCCATCGAACGAACAGCAGCACCGGCAGGTACGCGGCTCCCCACACCACCAGCGGTGCGACGGGCCCGCCCTCCCAGCCCAGCAGCAGGCCAAACAGCAGCCCCATGCTGGGCATCACCGTCATGCCCAGCCGCAGGCGCGCAAAAGAGGCTTCGAGCAGCAGCAGCCAGCCTTGTGTGCTGGGGGCGTCCTGGGCGCTGGTCGGGTCGGTCGCAGGCGCGGTCATGCCGGTGCGTGCTGGGCCCCACCGCGTTCCAGTGGGTGCAGCGTGGGGGGATGGAATGCCATGCCACGCGGCACTGCGGTGTGCCCGATCACGGCGGCGGTGGCTGCTGCGGCAGCACCAGCAGGCGCCCGCGCAGCCGCGTGATGGCCTCCACCCGGGTGCGTGCACCCAGGCGCTGCAAGATGGCGGTCATGTGTTCCTTGACGGTGCTCTCCGACAGCGCATATTGCTGGGCGATGCGCTTGTTGGGCTGCCCCTGCAACACCAGCGCCAGGATCTCGCCCTGGCGCACCGACAGGCCCAGCTCGGCCGGGGTCACGGGCAACTCCCGGCTGCGCACCGGGCGCTGTGTGTTGGCGCCAGGAGTGAACCAGGCCAGGCCCCCCAGCAGTGCCTCTATCGCCTGGGCAAACGTCTCTGGCGGCTCCTGCTTGTGGATGAAGCCGTGGGCGCCTGCGGCGCGCACCTGATCGATCACGGCGAGGTCGTCATCGCCGCTCATCACCGCCACGGCGGTGGCGGGGCACCGCGTGCGGATGCGGGCAATGAGGCTGAGCGCGGCGCCGTCGGCCAGCCAGAAGTCGATGAGCGCTATGGCCGGCGCTCCACGCGCCTCGATCAGTGGCTCTACATCGTCCGCATGCTCTGCGACTGCCACCTCCATGTGCGGTAGCCGCGAGCGCAGAAACTCGGCCACGCCGCGTGCTACGAGCGGGTGGTCGTCCAGGATGAGGGCGTAGGGTGACATGGCAGGCCAGTGGCGCTGCGGCCCCGGGCGCCGGGCGCCAGGATGCAGCGGGCAAATTCTGCCAAGTTTGGCGCAGCCGCGGTGGCGCGCAAACCCTACTGAGGTAGGGTTTGCCGCACCTCCACGGTTGATCAGGCCGCGCCAGGCTTTGGCCGGGTGCCGCCGGGCTTGGCGGGTGTGTGGGGTGGCTGCCCACTGCCCTGCGGCCGGACGCGGGTGAGGTGGCTGGCGATCATGCCCGCCACGGTGCGGGCTACGGCTTTCACATCCAGCGGCTCGTCAAAAATCATCTCGACGGTGGCGTAGATCAGTTCCACCACGATGCGGCTGACCAACTGCAACTCGGCGGCGTCGGCTTCGGGCAGGGCCTGGGCGAGCAGGCGGGTTTGTTCTTGCGTGACCGTGGCGTGGGAGGCCAGCCGCACCTGCTGCAAGGCGGGCACCGCACGCAGCGCTCGCATGATCCAGACCCCGCCCACGGTCTGTACTGTCGCTTCGTAGGTGTCAATGATCAGACCCTCGATCGCCAGCTCCAGGCTTTCCACGCCCCCGTTGAACACCTCCAGCGTGATCCAGCGGTCCACACGCGCGTTCTGGGCCTGCATCAGGCGCTGCCCCAGCTCGGACAGCAGCGCGTATTTGTTGGGGAAATAGCGATAGAGCGCGGGCGGCGTGAGCCCGGCGCGTTCGCACACCAGGTTGGTGGACAGCCGCTCGATGCCGACGTCGGCCAATGTCTGCGCCGTCACCTCCAGGATGCGCTCATAGGTCTCGGTGGCGCGCTGCTGTGCAGGCTGCTTCTTGGTGGCCAGCGAGGGTTGGGGGCTTCGGGTGGAGGGCATCGGGCGGAGCAACTGCGGCATCAGGGATTGTCCCAGTAAATTTTTTGGTATAAAAAAGTAGTCATAACTATATACTAGCCATGACTATCCAAATGGTTCTTGTCCTGGCCCAAGAAAGGCGTGCTTCATGAAGACCCTGACCCGCTTGCTGGCCCTTGTCTGTTGCTCGGTGGCTGTGTCGGCGCAAGCCGCTGGGCCCGATGACGCCAAGGGCTTGTGGATCACTCCCGAGAACGACGCGGTGATCCGGTTCGCGCCCTGTGCCGATGCGCCCGGTGCGCTGTGCGGAACCATCGTCTGGGACAAGGACGCCGGCACGCCTGCCAGCACCTGCAATGTGCGGGTTGCGCAGCTTGGCCGCTACGAAAAAGAGGCTTGGCGCGAAGGCTGGGTCTACGACCCGCGCGAAAACAAAAAGTACAAGGGCGTTGTGCGCGCCAATGCCGACGAGCTGCGCATCCGCGCTTTCGTGGGGGTGGAAGTCCTGGGCCAGACGGAGCAGCTCAAGCGCGTGCCCGCCTTGCCGGTCGCGCCGTCGTGCGAACCCGTTTCCTGATCCGCTTTCCCACCCACCCATCTTTCGCACAAGACGATTTGTGAGCCGTCCAATCCTCGAACCAAGGAGCACTCCATGAACTTCACCCGCCCCATCCCCTGGGCCATCGCCGCCATCGTGCTGGCGAGCGCCGCGACGCCTTCGCTTGCCGAAGAGACCGCCAGCTTTTCGGTCAACACAGAAGTGAAGTTCACCACCGACCAGCGCAGCCGGGGTGTGTCGGACTCGTTGAACGGCCCCGGCATGAAGCTCAGCGTGCAAGCCGTCCACGAAAGTGGCTTGGTCGGGCTGGCTGAATTCGCCACGGTCAGCAGGAAGCAGTTTCTGGACGGAGCGGGCCTTGGGGTTACTCTGGCGGGGGGGTATCGTTTCGGGGACCCCGATGGCTGGCACTATGGTGCGGGCCTGGCCGCCGAGTTGTTTCCGGGGGCGAAATTTCAGGCTCCCCATGGTTTTGACATGGGCACTGGCGCGCCCACGGACTGGCGCAGCACCAAATACGACAGCGCATTCGCCGTGGCCGAAATTGGCTACGGGGCGCTGGAGGCGCGGGTCATGAATGTGATCTCCAAGACCTACCGGGGGGCGAACACCGGTGGGGTCTGCGGCACCATGGTGTCGTTGATGGCCGATCCCACGCCAGGGTTGGCCTGCTATGCGCGTGGCGATCACAACTCGCGCGGCAGCTGGCTGTTTGACCTGGGCTACAAATACGCGCTGAACCCGACCACCACAGTGAACCTGCATGCCGGTTACCAGAAGATCGCCAACTTCAAGGAGGCGGACTTCTCGGACTATTCCATCGGGGTCACCCACAAGCGCTGGGGCTTCCACTGGAGCGCCGAGTGGATGACCACTCGCACCAGGGTGCGCGAACTCTATATCGCGCTGGATGGCACCCGACTGCGTGCCACCGACAACAACCGCCTTGTGGTTTCCGTCTCGCGCAGCTTCTGAGATGGGCCCACCCTTGGATACCGTGCCCGACCGGGCCGATGGGCGGCTGGTGCTGGCCGTGGACCTGGGAACCTCAGGCTGCAAATGTGCCCTGGTATCGCTGGACGGCACGGTGCACGCCTGGGCCTTCCATGCGGTCCCGCTGCACGTGCAGGGCGCGTTGGCCGAGCAGGCCCCGCAGGATTGGTGGGCTGCGTTCCTGCACAGTGCAGGGGAGGCGCTTGGCGCGGAGACCAGCTTGAGGCAGCGTGTGGTGGCCGTTTGTTGCTCGACCCAGACGGAAGGCACCGTGTGTGTGGACCGCCAAGGCCAGCCGCTGGGGCGTGCGCTGACCTGGCTGGATTCGCGCGGTGCGGCCGCCATGGCACGCCGGGTGCGCGGGCGGGGGCCACGCATCGAAGGCTACGCGCCGCTCAAGCTGTGGCGCTGGCTGCGGCTGACTGGTGGGGCGCCTTCTCTGTCGGGGCGGGACTCGGCGGGACACATGGCCTACATCCGCGACGAAGAGCCCGAACGCTACGAGCGCACCTACAAGTTCCTCAACGTGCTCGACTACCTGAACCTGCGCCTGTCCGGCCGCTTCTGTGCCACGCAGGATTCTGCGGTGACTTCCTGGGTCACCGACAACCGCAATCCGCACCAGGTCCGTTACGACGCAGGCCTCATCCGCCTGCTCGGTATCGACGCGGCCAAGCTGCCGGAGATCGTGCATTCGACCGACGTTCTGGGGCCGCTGCTGCCGGACGTCGTACAGGCCCTGGGGCTGAATCCCGGGGCCGTGGTCGTCGCGGGCGCCGTGGACACCTCTGCGGTGGCGGTGGGTGCGGCCGTGGCCGATTTCGAGACCCATCTGTACCTGGGCACCTCATCGTGGCTGGGGGCGCACGTGCCCTTCATGAAAACCGATGTGCGCCACAAAATTGCGGCCGTGCCCAGCGCGGTGGATGGGCGCTACCTGGCCATGGCGCTGCAGTCCACGGCTGGTGCCAACCTGTCGTTCCTGCGCGACCGCATCCTGTACCACCCCGATGAACTCGCCAGCGACGAAGAGCATCCCGCCGTCTACGAGGTGCTGAACCGCATTGCCGCGCGTGTGCCTCCGGGCGCGCGGGGCCTGATCTACACCCCATGGCTGCTGGGTGAGCGCACACCGGTGGACGACCCGCGCCTGCGTGCCGGGTTGCTCAACATGTCCCTGGAGCACACCCGCGAGGACATCTTTCGCGCGTTTCTGGAAGGCGTGGCACTGAACACGCGCTGGATGCTCGAACCCTTTGCGCGCCTGCTCGGGCGCAACGCGGGCACCGTCACGGCCGTGGGCGGCGGCGCGCAGTCTGACGTGTGGTGCCAGATCATGGCCGACGTGACGGGCCAGCCGATCCGCCAGCTGGAGAACCCCATCCAGACCAATGCCATTGGAGCCGCCTTCATCGCCGGAGTGGGCATGGGCGCGCTGTCGTTTGCCGACCTGGGCCCCCTGCGGCGGACGCGGACCATCTACGAACCCTCCAGCGCGCTGCGTCGCCTGTATGGCGACCAGTTCGAAACCTTCAAGGAAGTGCGCACCCGCCTGGCGCCGCTGTACCACCGCATCAACGCACCCCAAGGAGCCCCTGCATGAACACGCAGAACATCCGCCAGACTGTCGTCGAGCTGTGTGTCGAACTTTCGCACCGGGGCCACTTCTCGGGCACCGGCGGCAATATCGCGCTGCGCATCGACGCAGCGCACATCGCCGTCACCCCCTCGGCGACCGACTACCTGACGATGACCGCGACCGATGTGTGTGTGCTGCGCCTGGCGGACCTGCAGCAGGTGGAAGGTGAACGCACACCCTCGGTCGAAAGTGGCCTGCATGCCCGCGTGCTGCGCGCGCGGCCCGACGTGCAGGCGAGCATCCACACCCACCAGCCCGTGGCCAGCGCCTGCGCATTGCTCGGACAGGCGCTCACGGTGCCGGCCGGGCCAATGCAGCGCTCGCTGGGCCGCCGCATTCCTGTGGTCGGCTATGCCCCCTCGGGCAGCGGCTGGCTATCGTCCCGGCTGGCGCGCGCGCTGCGCCCCGACACCAACGCCTACCTCATGCTCAACCACGGCGTGCTGTGCTGCGCAGCGACCACCTGGGCGGCCCTGCAGGCGGTCGAAGACCTCGAAGCCCTGTCGAAGACCTTGTTGCTGCACGCGATCTCTGCACGTTCGGAGCGGGAGCCTCTCGCGCAACCGGCCCTGCAGCGCATCGTTGACGCGCTGGCAGCCTGACCCAACCCCCCGAACCTCAGCTACCCAGCCACCAAGCCATGAGCAACCTTGCCTCTGTTCACACCGCCGCATCGGCCACCGCGCCTCGCCCTGCCATTTCGGCCTGGCCCGATGTCGGCCATCTCTATCGCCGCTTCGACGAGCTGGTCAAGCAGCCGATGCGGCCCATCCGCGCAGACAAGATGCCGCAGGTGATGCGGTATTTCGATGAGCGCTGCCAGGGGTCGCGGCGGTTGTCCGAACGGGCCAAGACCGTGATTCCCGGTGGTGTGCAGCACAACCTGGCTTTCAATCACCCGTTCCCGCTGGCCGTCGCACAGGCTGAGGGCGCCCACATGACCGATGTGGACGGCAACCGCTACATCGATTTCCTGCAGGCCGGTGGTCCCACGCTGCTCGGCTCCAACCATCCGGTGGTGCGTCAGAAGGTGAACGAGGTGCTGGACTCCTGCGGCCCGGTCACCGGCCTGCTGCACGAATACGAAGTCAAGCTGGCCGAGCTGGTGTGCCAGTCCATGCCGGCGGTGGACATGGTGCGCCTGCTCGGTTCGGGCACCGAGGCTGTGATGGGCGCCGTGCGCCTGGCCCGTGCCTACACCGGCAAGAAGTGGGTCATCAAGGTCGGCGGTGCCTACCATGGCTGGAGCGACCAGGTCGTCTATGGCATGCGCCTGCCCAAGACTGGCCGCATGGAAGCCGTGGGCATCCCGCGCGGCGCCACCGGCAGCACCCAGGAGTGCAACCCGAATGACCTGGATGCGCTGCGCAGCAAACTGCAGATCAACCGCCTGCGCGGTGGCACCGCTGCCGTGCTGCTGGAGCCGCTGGGCCCCGAGAGCGGCACACGCCCGGTGCACCCCGACTACAACCGCCAGGTGCGCAAGCTGTGCGACGAGTTCGGCGCGCTGATGATCTTTGACGAGGTGGTCACGGGTTTTCGGCTGGGGGCAGGTGGTGCGCAGGCCTACTTTGACGTCCAGCCCGACCTCACCGTGCTCGGAAAGTGCCTCACCGGTGGCTACCCGATGGCCGGCGCCATCGGCGGGCGCCGGGACATCATGATGATGCTGGTGGGGGGCATCGGTACCACTGCCAAGCGTGCTTTTGTCGGCGGCACCTTGTCGGCCAACCCGCTGTCGTGCGTGGCCGGGTACTTCGCGCTGCTGGAGGCGCAGCGCACCGATGCTGCGGGTGTGGCAGGCCGCGCGGGCGACCGGCTGCGCCAGGGCCTGGAGGAAATCATCCACCGCCTCGGCCTGCCCTACGTGACCTACAACATGGGATCCATCGTGCACCTGCAGACCTCGGGCGTGTTGCTGCTGGACACCAGCAGCCTGTGGAAGCTGTTCAAGGCCAAGGACGAAGCCAAGCGCCGCAAGCACATGATGGAAGAGATGGGTGCGGCCTACACCGCGCATGGCCTCATCACGCTGGCTGGCAGCCGCATCTACACCAGCCTGGCCGACACCGACGAGGTGATCGATGATGCGCTGAACCGTTTCGAAGATGTCTTCAAGCTGGTCTGACACCATGGATTTCGAAGAGAACGTGCGCGCACAGTGGCTCCCGCTGCGCGAGAGGCTGCAAGCCAAGCGTTTGCTGGACAGCGAGGGCGCGAGTTTGTCGCTGCGCATACCGGGCAGCGACGCGATGTGGTTTGGGCTCGCGTCCGGCGCCACGCCCCAACGTGTGCCTTGGCGGACCGCGCCGCACGACGCCCAGGTGCATGCCGCCGCCTACGCCAAACGCGGCGATGTGGGCGCCATTGCTGTCGGCGGAGGGGCTTTCGGACGCTGCCTGGCGGACTTTGGTGGCGCGATGCCGCAGGTGTTCGACGAGCAGGCGCGCCACCTGGGCCCCATGGGACCGGCCAGCGCAGACATGGGCGATGCAGCGGCGGTCTTGCAGGGGCGAGGCAACGTGCTGCTGGTGCGAGGGCTCCCGGTGTGCCTTGGCATGACCGCCACGCGCCTGGCGCTCAATGCCGAACTGTTCGAGAAGTGTGCCAAGGCCTACGTGCTGGCCGTGGCCGGGGGTGGGCGCGTGCGTGCCTTGCCCTGGATCGTGCGCTGGGTCGCCAACCGGCGACTTGCGAAAGATGAGCAGCGCGCGTTGGCGCGGTTCCTGCAGGGCCAGCTGCCCGAGGAAAGCAAAGGCTACTGACCTCCCCCAGAAAGGGCTTCCCATGTCCTCCAACCACGATGTAAAGATGTCCGCAGCGCAGGTGGTTGCCGCGCTGGCGGTCGGCACCATTGCCGTGCTTATGGTGGGCGTGCAGCCCATTCTCCTGGGCGAACTTGTCGAAGCCCGGCAGGTCAGTCTGGAGGGCGTGGGCATTGTGGCCATGGCCGAGATCATCATGCTGGGCCTCGGCGTGGTGCTCGGCGACGCGCTATTGCCGGGTGCGCGGTTGCGGTCGATCACCTTCGTTGCCGGGGTGTGCGCAGCGGGCCTGGATCTGCTCACGCTGCTGGCCACGGGCGACGGCGCCCTGACAGGCGTGCGAGCGGCTGCTGGCCTGGCCGAAGGTGTGCTGATCTGGGGCACCACCGGCGTGGTCGTGCGCACCGCCAACCCGGCGCGCGTGGGCGGCATCTTCTTCGTTGCGCAGACCCTGGCACAGGCGTTGCTGGGCGTGGTGTTGGCCCATGCCATCATTCCCCACTGGGGCTGGCGTGGCGGTTTCGTGGCGCTGGGCTTGCTGGCGCTGCTGCCCTGTCTGCTCGCGTTTGTGCAACCGGCGCGCCTCTCGCCGCTGGCGCCGCCTGCGGTGTCGGGGTTTCGCTGGTCGGCGGCCACCCTTCAGCCATTGGCCGTGGTGTTTCTGCAGCTGGCCACGCTGGGTTCGTTCTGGGCGTACCTGGAGCCCTTGGGCAAGGCCGCTGGTTTCGATGCGCGCAGCGCGCAGACCCTGGTTGCCGCCGTGCTGGCCATGCAGGTGGTGGGGGGCAGCCTGGCCGCGCTGGCCGTGAGGCGCCTGCCCGTGGTGTCCACGCTGGTGGCCTGCTCCGTGCTGCTCGCCATCGTCACCACTGCCGCTCACCAGTTGCCCAGTGGCAACACGCGGGACTTTGCCCTGGCCTGTGCCTTGTTCGGTTTTGTTTGGCTTTTCATGCTGCCGTTTCATATTGGCCTGGCGTTCCGTGCCGACCCCAGCGGGCGCCTGGCCGGGCTGGTGCCTGCAGCACAACTGCTGGGCAGTGCATTCGGTCCGCTCACGGCCTCGTTCATTGTCGAAGGTGAAAACGCCAGTGCCGTGCCGTTGCTCAGCGCGGGTTTCGCCCTTGCAGCGGCTGCGCTGGTGCTGGTGGGGCGAGCGCCGCGCAGTGCGCCGGCGCTGAGGTCGCTGCCATGAGCGCCTTTCACCGGGTCATGGGGGTCACCCTACCAGGGTAGGGTTTCGCAAGGCGCGGTGCGCTGCACAGAATCCGTCCTCCATTCATCATCTGGAGGTTTCTGTACATGACCATAACAAGCGCCCCGGGCAGCTGGCACCACGCACGGCCCACTTTCCGCTGGACTTCTCTGGGACTGGCCGCCGTGCTGCTGGCGGGCTGCGGGGGCGGAGATGACGACAACGGCACGTCGCCACCGCCTTCGGCAGGGGTTTTCTCGGTGGGGGGCGTCGTAAGTGGCCTGGGCACGGGCAAGACGTTGACCCTGCAGAACCTTGGCATCGACGACCTGACCCTGAGTGCCAACGGCAATTTCGTGTTCGTCACCCGCATGGACAGTGGCGTGGCCTATGCCGTCACGGTCAAGACGCAGCCCAATGGTCAGCGCTGCACCGTGACGCAGGGCACCGGCACCGCTACCGCCAACGTGAGCGCTGTGCAGGTGCGTTGCGAGAACCTGGCGGCAGCCACCTTCACGGTGGGGGGGGCGGTCTCTGGCCTGGCAAGTGGCACCCTGGTGCTGCAGAACAACGGTGGCGACGATCTTTCGCTCGCCAGCAACGGCGGTTTTACCTTTGGTACGGCGGTGGCGGGGGGCGCGGCATACGCAGTCACCGTGCGCACGCAGCCCGCGGGGCAGAGCTGCTCGGTGCGCAATGGCGCGGGCACGGTGGCATCGGCCAACGTGGGCTCGGTCGAGGTGAGCTGTGGCGCCGTGGTGGCCTTGCCCGAAGGCGACTGGAAGCAGGAGCTGTGTGTGCCGGTGCGCCCTGGCCAGTGGGGCCGCGCGCTGTGGCGCATCACGCGGCAGGCCGACAACCGGGTGACGGGGCAGATCGGCGTGACCACCTACGCCGATGCCAACTGCACGGGCACTGGCACCGCGGCGGGGCCGCTGTCCGACGTGGGCAATCTGGTGTTCGACCGCAACGCGAGCACCGCCGCATTGACTGCGTTCTGGGGTCTGTGGAGCCAGCCTTCGGGCCTGAACTCGCGCATCGTCTGGGGCCGCAAGGGAACGCGCCTGTGCATGCTGGGCGACCAGACACCCACGGTGTTTCCTACAGCGGCCAGCGTGGAAAACTACGCCAACACCATCATTCCCAACAAGATCTGCTACACGCAGAACTAGTTTGGGCTGGGCGCCGGGGTGCCTCAGCCACCCCGGCGCCGCAGCACCACGGTGATCTGGCCATTGGTTTCGATGGTGGCTCGCTCCACCTCGTGCAGGTCCAGGCAGCCGCTGGCGCGCAGCGCGGCTTCCAGGTCGTCGGTCGAGAGCAGCTCCTTGCGCATGAGTTCGGCGTTCACCTGGCCCTGCTGCACCAGCACCTGCGGGGTGCCGTCTATCAACCGCTCCATCCACGCAAACCGGAACGTCAGCTGTGCCAGCACCACATGGCAGCCGATGAGCGTGACCGCTGAGATGAGCCCGCCCACCAGCGAGTTGTCGCCCGCGTTCATCGAGTTCTGCACCGCGTTGGACAGGATCAGCAGCAGCACCAGGTCAAACGGCGCGTACTGGCCGGTCTGGCGCTTGCCCGTCAGGCGCAGGAACACCAGCAGAAACACGTAGACCACCACGCCGCGCAGCACGAATTCCCACCACGGCACATTCATTTCCCACATTGCAGGGCTCCTTGTTGGAGGGTTGTGTCGAACACCAGTCTACGGTGCTGAGCGAAAATCCCCTGTGCTTGTTGCCTGCCTGCGTACCCGCCAGGCAGCGCCCCCCTCTCCACCGAAAGAAAACGCTCGATGCAACGTCGCCAATTTCACCAAGCCAGCGTCATGGCTGCCCTGCTGTGCGCCACCGGTCAGCAGGCCTGGGCCCTGTCGCTCGGGGATCTCTCCAACGCCGATGCCTCCGGTGGCCTCAAGGCCGCGCTCGGCCAGGGCGCCCAGGCGGCGGTCGCGCTGCTGGGGCGGCCCGATGGTTTTCTGGGCAACCCTCAGGTGCGCATTGGCCTGCCGGGCTACCTGGAAGACGCGGCCAAGGTCATGAAGTCGCTAGGGCAGGGCCGGCGCATCGACGAGCTCGTCACCTCCATCAACCGCGCGGCAGAGGCCGCCGTGCCCATGGGCAAGGATCTGCTGGTGGGCGCCGTGCAGAACATGACGGTGACCGATGCCAAGAACATCCTGACCGGTGGCAGCACCTCGGTCACGGCCTTTTTTGCCGAAAAAACACGCACCCCGCTCTCCGAGCGCTTCCTGCCGGTGGTGAATCAGGCCACCGAAAAGGTGGGCCTGACCCAGAAGTACAACGCCTTCGCTGGCAAGGCCGCAGGGTTTGGACTGCTCAAGCCCGAGGAGGCCAACCTCGCGCAGTACGTCACCGGAAAGACGCTCGATGGCCTGTACTTCATGATCGGCGAGGAAGAGCGCCGCATCCGCCAGAACCCCGCTGGTGCGGGCAGTGCCATCGCCCGCAAGGTGTTTGGAACGCTGCGCTGATTTTCGCCCGTGTGAAACGCATGCCCTCCGTGTCTCTGACGAACTCCGAACCCTGCCCCTGCGGCCGTAACCAGGCCAAGCCCGGCAAAAGCGCCAAGGCTGCGGCGTTGTCCTATGGGGACTGCTGCGGCCGCTACCTCGATCACTGGGACGACGCTGCCGCGCCCGATGCCGAGAGCCTCATGCGGTCACGCTACACCGCCTTTGTCCTCGAACGTGGCGACTACCTGCAGGCCACCTGGCACACCAGCACCCGGCCAGCGGCCCTCGATTTCGACCCCGGCACGAAGTGGCTGGGCCTGGAGGTGCGCAGCCACCGCGCCACGGGCGAAGGCCGGGCCGAGGTGGAGTTTGTCGCGCGCTACCGCGTGGGCGGGCGTGCCGTGCGCCTGCACGAGACCAGCCGCTTCGTGTGCGAAGGCGGGCGCTGGTGGTATGTGGATGGCGACATCCACAGCTGAAATTTTGAATAAAAATTAACTCCGGCGCTTTACCCATAAGCGCTAATAGCTATGAAATTTGAAGCAATCTTGTTTGACTGCGATGGCGTGCTGGTAGACAGCGAACCCATCACCAACGGCGTGCTGCGCGACATGCTCAACGAGGCGGGCTGGGCCATCACGCACGAAGAATGCATGGACTATTTCATCGGCCGGACGGTGCGCAGCGCCACCGTCCGCATTGAGGCCGAGACCGGTCGGCCACTCACCGACGAGTGGATGGCCAGCTTCTATGCGCGGCGCAATGCCGAACTGGATCGGCGCCTGGTGGCCATCGCGCACATCCACCCCGCCATCGAGCGTGTGCATGCCCACCATGGCGGGCGCATTGCCTGCGCCTCGGGAGCCGATCGCTTCAAGGTGGAGATGCAACTGGTCAAGGTGGGGCTCATGCGCTTCTTTGAAGGCCGCATCTTCAGCGGCCACGAGGTGCCCCAGACCAAACCGGCGCCCGACGTGTACCTGGCCGCCGCTGCCGCTCTGCAGGCCGATCCGGCGCGCTGCGCCGTGGTGGAGGATTCGACCATCGGCGTCCGTGCAGGCGTGGCCGCCGGGGCCACAGTGTTTGCCTATGCGCCGCTGGACGACGGCGAGGCCCTGCGTGCCGCAGGCGCATCGCAGGTGTTTCGCAGCATGGCCGAGCTGCCCGCACTGCTGGGCTGCTGACGCTGGCAAGGCGAGCCTGAAAGAAAAGCCTGCAACCCTGGGAGGAGCGCGATGCCGGTATTTCGCATGAAGCAGAGGATGTGGCGGTGCGCCGTGGTGGCCGCCCTGGTCTTGCTGGGGGGCTGCTCGTCGGTGCGGCCCTGGATCAACGAGCCCTTGAAGCCCGAGGACCAGGGCATCCCCGAGCGCAAGTCCGAGCGCGATCCCTCCATCCTGGTGGCCGTGACGCTGTCGGGCGGCGGTGCGCGGGCGGCGGCCTTCGGCTTTGGCGTGCTGACCGAGATGCAGGCCACGCGCTTTGACTGGAACGGGCGCCCCACCACGCTGCTCGATGCCACCGATGTGATCAGCGGCGTCTCGGGCGGCAGCATCGTGGCCGCGTACCTGGCGGCGCACGGCATCGATGGGCTGCCGCGTTTCGAGCACGAGTTTCTGCGCCAGAACTTCCAGAACAGCCTGATCACGCAGGCGCTGCGCCCGGGCAACCTGGTGGACCTCACATCGCCCTGGCTCGGCCGCACCCACCTGCTGGCGCGGCGGCTGGATGAGCTTTATGGCGGGCTCACGTTTGGCGATGTGGCACGGCGCCCGCGCCACCCGCAGCTGTTCATCACGGCCACGGACATGTCGCTGGGCTCGGGCTTCGAGTTCACCTGGGAGCAGTTCGCGCTGATCTGCTCGGACCTGCGCAAGGTGCCGCTGTCGTTTGCCGTGGCGTCATCATCGGCCGTGCCGTTGCTGCTGAGCCCGATGACGCTCAAGAACTACTCCGACCAGTGCGCGGAGCACAAGACGGTGTCCCGCGCGGGCACCCTGGCTGCAGGCGGCGACTACCGTGCCCGGCTGTACCGCGCGCACGAACTGAGCTACCTGGACGCGCAGCGCAGGCCCTACATCCACCTGGTGGACGGGGGCCTGGCCGACAACCTGGGCGTGCAGCGGCTGCTCGACCGAGCCCTCGCCGGCGGCGGGCTGCGCGAGACCTTCAGCGAGGTGGGCATTCCGCCGGGCACCATCCGCAAGCTGGTGCTGGTCACCGTGAATGCCGAGCGCGATCCGTCGGTCAACATCGACATGAGTGACGAGGTGCCCAACATGGTGCAGGTGGTGGACTCCCTGCTGTTCGGCACGGGCGGGCGCGCCACGCGCGAGACGCAGGAGTTCTTGCGCGACATCACGCAGCAGTGGCGCCAGTCTCTGGCCGCAGGCTCGACGGGCAGCAACGACGCCTTTGCGCCGGGTGCCGAGATCCACGTCATTCCCGTCAACCTGCGCGATGCCCCTGACGACGTGGCGCGCCGTCGCCTGCTGCAGGTGCCCACGGCGTTTTCGATTGCGCCCGATGAAGTGACCGACCTCATCGAGGCGGGCGGCAGCGTGCTGCGCCATTCGCCCGAGTTCCGCGCGCTGGTGCAATCGCTGGCCCGGCAGGCCCCGCCTTCACCTGCGCCTGTGCCTGAGTCGACAAAGACCGAGTAGCCGCGCGGGCCCGGCTGTCTGCCGGGCTCCACCGCATCACGGTCTTGTGTCGGGTGCCGGGGTGGTGGGCACGTCCTGGTCTTGGGCTGCCTCCATCTGCGCCGCCATGGCCCTGTGGTAGCCGGGGCGTTGTTGCAGGCGCTGCCAATAGGCCTGCGTGGCGGGGCCAAACTGAGGGGCCAGGTCCAGATGCTCGGCCAGCAGCAGGGCATAGCCCACCGATACATCTGCCGCCGTGAAGCGGCCCGCGCACAGATAGTCGCTGTGGTTGTGGGTCAGGGCGGTTTCCACGGCGCGCAGCCGGGCCAGGAACCAGCGGCTGTAATCCTCCACCACCTGGGGCTGCCGGCGTTCGGCAGGCTCGAACCGGCTATAACGCAGCACCAGCGTCTGCGGAAAGGTGAGTGTGGCTTCGCCCAAATGCAGCCAGTTCAGGTAGGCGCCAAAGGCCGGGTCGGGTGGGCGCACGTCCAGCCCCGCGTCGGGGTGTGCGGCGGCCAGGTACTGGCAGATGGCGGCGGATTCGGTCATGCGCACCTGGTGTGGCGCCTTGCCCTGCACCAGCAGCGGCACGGTGCCCAGCGGGTTCTCTTCCAGGAACCAGCGCGCATGGGCCCGGGGCGGGAACGGCAGCATGTGCAGGGTGTAGGGCAGTTGCAGCTCTTCCAGCATCCACAGGGGCCGGAAGGAGCGCGCGCTCACGCAGTGGTACAGATGGATCATGGCGGGAAGGATGCGAAAGGGCGGGGCGGTGGTGGGAGCGTGGGCCAGTGTAGTGGCGGGTGGCTGGGGGCGGCCCTCCTCTGGCGGCCATGCAGGGTGCAGATCGCGCCACCAAGCCATCCGCTATCACCCCCTCAGGCTTGGCGGGCGTGGCGCCGGAACTCCGCAGGTGAATGGCCTGTCCAGCCCCGAAAGGCGCGGATAAAGCTTTTTTCGTTCACAAAGCCTGCGGCCTCGGCCACCTGCTTGATGGGACGGTCGGTGCGGTGCAGCAGTTCCACCGCGCGGCTCTGGCGCACCTCGTCCTTGAGGCCCTGCAGCGTGGCGCCTTCTTCCTTGAGCTGCCGGTGCAGCGTGCGGGGCGACACATGCAGCAGGCTGGCCAGCGACTCGGCGCTGTGCTGGGGCAGGGCGTGCGCCAGTTGCCCTGCCACCGGAGCGCCCAGCAGCTGGCGCACGCGTTGCACCAGCAGCCGGTCGCGCCGGTACTGCAGCACCGTGAGCGGCAGGGCGTGCTGCAGCATCTGGCGCAGTGCCTGCTCGTCGCGCCGCAGGGGCAGGCTGAGGTAGCGGGCATCAAAGTGAATGGCCGTGCGCGGGGCGCCAAAGGTGACCGGCCCGCGAAACAGCACGGCATACGCCTCCGCATGGGGCGGCGCATCGAATGCGAACTCGGCGGCGATGAGGGGGATGCGCGAATCCACCAGCCAGCACGCCAGCCCCAGCGCATTGCGCAGCACCGACACCAGGCAGAACTCGCGCAAGGCGCCCAGGTCGCGCGCCTCTTCGATGGCCAGTGTGGTGGTGTCGCCCCGGGTGGTCAGGCGCAGGGCAATATCGTCGGCCAGAAGCCCGTGGTGGCGGCACCAGCGGGCCAGCGCCACCTGCAGGTTGGGCGAGCTGATGGACGCGCGTGCCAACATGCCGTAGCTGCCCCAGGGCAGGCGGCGGCTGAACCAGCCCAGGGCCTCGTCGTCCAGCTCCTGCATGGCGGCGTCGGAGATCTGCTCCATCTGCCAGGCGGTGATGCGGGCGTGGTCGTCCTGCAGCAGCTGCGGCGCAATCTGTGCCTGCGCCAGGGCGCGCTCGGGGCGCATGCCGCGCCGCTCGTACGCCAGAACAATGGCGCGTACAAAGGCGATGGGCGTGGCGGCGGGGGCGGACGTGGCCGAAGGGGGGCGGTCGGCGGTGGGGGCGGGCGGTTTCACGCCGCAGAGTGTGCCAGCCGTGGCACGATTTGCAACCATTGTGTCCACCCTCAGGGGGCGCAGGCTTCTATGCTTACGGATCGCCGCCCGCATATCCCTGTGGCGCAGGGCCGGATGACAAAGCCGAGGAGACAACACCCGTGACGAGTGCAGCCGCAACGAACTCCGCACCGCTGGTGGACAGCCACGCCCGTGGCGCCACCGACGTTCCCCTGATCGAACAGACCCTCGGCGCCTTTTTTGCCGACATGGCGGCCCGCCAGCCCGACCGCGAGGCGCTGGTCAGCGTGCACCAAGGCCGCCGCTACACCTATGCGCAGTTGCAGGCTGAGGCCCAGCGCCTGGCCAGCGCGCTGCTGGGCCAAGGCCTGGCGCCGGGCGACCGCGTGGGCATCTGGTCGCACAACAATGCCGAATGGGTGCTGATGCAGCTGGCCACCGCGCAGGTGGGCCTGGTGCTGGTCAACATCAACCCGGCCTACCGCACGTCCGAAGTCGAATACGCGCTCAACAAGGTGGGCTGCCGTCTGCTGGTGAGCATGGCGCGCTTCAAGACCAGCGACTACCTGGGCATGCTGCGCGAGCTGGCGCCCGAGTGGCAGCACCAGCAGCCCGGCCAGCTGGGCGCCGTGAAGCTGCCGCACCTGAACACCGTGGTGTGGATCGACGACGGGGCGGGGCAGGGCGCCGACGAGCCCGGGCTGCTGCGGTTTTCCGACCTGCTGGCGCGCGGCGATGCGCAGGATGCGCGCCTGGCGCAGATCGCCGCCACGCTCAAGGCCACCGACCCTATCAACATCCAGTTCACCAGCGGCACCACGGGCTTCCCCAAGGGCGCCACGCTCACGCACCGCAACATCCTGAACAACGGCTTCTTCATCGGTGAGTGCATGAAGCTCACCCCCGAAGACCGCCTGTGCATCCCTGTGCCGCTGTACCACTGCTTCGGCATGGTGCTGGGCAACCTGGCGTGCTTCACGCACGGCGCCACCATCGTCTACCCCAACGACGGGTTCGACCCGCTCACCGTACTGCAGACGGTGCAGGATGAGCGCTGCACCGGCCTGCACGGCGTGCCCACCATGTTCATCGCCGAGCTGGACCACCCGCGTTTTGCCGAGTTCGACCTGTCCACCCTGCGCACCGGCATCATGGCCGGCTCGCCATGCCCCACCGAGGTCATGAAGCGCGTGGTGGAGCAGATGAACCTGCGCGAAATCACCATCGCCTATGGCATGACCGAGACCAGCCCGGTCAGCTGCCAGAGCAGTACCGACACGCCGCTGGACAAACGCGTCTCCACCGTGGGCCAGGTGCAGCCGCACCTGGAGGTCCAAATCGTGGACCCCGACAGCGGCGCCGTGGTGCCCGTCGGCCAGCGCGGCGAGTTCTGCACCCGGGGCTATTCGGTGATGCACGGCTACTGGGGGGATGAGGCCAAAACCCGCGAGGCCATCGACGCCGAAGGCTGGATGCACACCGGCGACCTGGCCACCATGGACGACGAAGGCTATGTGAACATCGTCGGCCGCATCAAGGACATGGTGATCCGCGGCGGCGAGAACATCTACCCGCGCGAGATCGAAGAGTTTCTGTACCGCCACCCGCAGGTGCAGGACGTGCAGGTGGTGGGCGTGCCCGATGCCAAGTACGGCGAGGAGCTGTGCGCCTGGATCATCGCCAAGCCGGGCACGACACCGACCGAAGACGACATTCGCGCCTTCTGCAAGGGCCAGATCGCGCACTACAAGGTGCCGCGCTACATCCGCTTTGTCACCAGCTTTCCGATGACGGTGACGGGCAAGATCCAGAAGTTCAAGATCCGCGATGAGATGAAGGATCAGCTCGGTTTGGTCGAATCCCAAACGGCGTGAACTTATGACCCCCCTGAGCCGCTTCGCGCCTTCCCCCGAGGGGAACGCCGCCCCTGGCCCGGCGAAGCCGGTTCCACGGCGGCACGCGCATGGCCTGCTCCGCGGCCTCCAGTGCCACCGGACGGCCGGTGCCACCACACCACCCATACGACATTCGACGGAGCCTGCATGATTCTCGACACCCAACTCAACGCCCGCTCGGCGGACTTTCTGGCCAACGCAGCCGCCATGCGCACGCTGGTCGACGACCTGCGCGCCCAGCTCGACAAGGTCGCCCAGGGCGGCGGCGAAGCGGCCCGCGCCAAGCACACTGCACGCGGCAAGCTGCTGCCGCGCGAGCGGGTGCAGATGCTGCTGGACCCGGGCACGCCGTTTTTGGAGCTGGCGCCGCTGGCCGCGCTCAACATGTACAACAACGATGCGCCCAGCTCGGGGCTGATTGCCGGCATCGGCCGCGTGAGCGGTGTGGACTGCATGATCGTGTGCAACGACGCTACGGTGAAGGGCGGCACCTACTACCCGCTCACCGTCAAGAAGCACCTGCGCGCGCAGGAAGTGGCGCAGCAGAACCACCTGACCTGCATCTACCTGGTGGACTCCGGCGGCGCCAACCTGCCCAACCAGGACGAGGTCTTTCCGGACCGCGACCACTTCGGCCGCATCTTCTTCAACCAGGCCAACATGAGCGCCATGGGCATCTCGCAGATCGCCGTGGTCATGGGCAGCTGCACGGCGGGCGGCGCCTACGTGCCGGCCATGAGCGACGAGTCCATCATCGTCAAGAACCAGGGCACCATCTTTCTGGGCGGCCCGCCGCTGGTCAAAGCCGCCACGGGCGAGGTCGTCACGGCCGAAGACCTGGGCGGTGGCGATGTGCACACACGCCTGTCGGGCGTGGCCGACCACCTGGCGCAAAACGACCTGCATGCGCTGCAGCTAGCGCGCAATGCGGTGCGCAATCTGAATAAAAACAAGGCTCCGGCGCTTGCAGATCAAGCGTCGGTAGCTCCTAAGTTTGTAGCAGAAGAACTTTACGGCGTGATCCCGGTGGACACGCGCAAGCCCTTCGACGTGCGCGAGATCATCGCCCGCATCGTCGATGGCAGCGAGTTCGACGAGTTCAAGGCGCGCTACGGCACCACGCTGGTCACGGGCTTTGCGCGCATCGAAGGGATGATGGTCGGCATCATCGCGAACAACGGCATCTTGTTTTCCGAGTCGGCCTTGAAGGGCGCGCACTTCATCGAGCTGTGCTGCCAGCGCAAGATCCCGCTCGTATTCCTGCAGAACATCACCGGCTTCATGGTCGGCCGCAAGTACGAGAACGAAGGCATCGCGCGCAACGGCGCCAAGATGGTCACGGCCGTGGCCACGGCGAGTGTTCCGAAGTTCACGATCATCATCGGCGGCAGCTTTGGCGCCGGCAACTACGGCATGTGCGGCCGCGCGTACAGCCCCCGCTTTTTGTGGATGTGGCCCAACGCGCGCATCAGCGTCATGGGCGGCGACCAGGCGGCGGGCGTGCTGGCCACCGTCAAGCGCGACGGCATCGAGGGCAAGGGCGGCCAGTGGAGTGCCGAGGAGGAAGAAGCCTTCAAGGCCCCCATCCGCCGCCAGTACGAAGACCAGGGCCACCCCTACTACGCCACCGCGCGCCTGTGGGACGACGGCGTGATCGACCCGGCCGACACCCGCCGCGTGCTGGCACTGGGCCTGGCCGCCACGCGCAATGCACCCATCGAAGACACGAAATTCGGCCTGTTCCGCATGTGATCCGACAGGGAGCCACCATGGACGCCGTCGCCCACTTCACACAGCTCGCACGCTACAACGTGTGGGCCACGGCGCGCCTGCTCGACGCCGTGCGGGCGCTGCCTGAAGAGTCCTACCGGCACGATGTGGGCCTGTTCTTCAAAAGCATTCACGGCACGCTCAACCACCTGCTGGTGGGTGAGCATCATCTGTGGTTTGTGCGTTTTGCCGAAGGCACCTCGCCCAAGGTGGCGCTGGACGCCGAGCTGGAGAGCGACCGCGCGCAGCTCGACGCCCGCTTGCGCGCGGGGGCTGCCCGCTGGGCACCGCTGATCGCGTCATTGTCTGCAGACCGCTGGGACGGCACGCTCGACTACACCACCATGCGGGGCACGGCGGCATCGTTGCCCTTTGCCGCCACGCTGGCCCACGTGTTCAACCACGGCACGCACCACCGGGGGCAGATCACTGCCGCGTTGACCGCCCTGGGCCAGACCAGCCCCGAGCTGGACCTTGTCTACTTCCTGCAAAACCCGCCCACGCCATGAGCCAGAACCTGTCCATCACCCACACCGGCGCCGTGGCGCGCATCACGCTCAAGCAGCCCGAGATCCGCAACGCCTTCAGCGACGAGGTCATCGCCGAGCTGACGGCGGCCTTCACCGAAGTGGGTGGCCGCCCCGACGTGCGCGCCGTGGTGCTGGCCGCAGAGGGCCCCGCTTTCTGCGCAGGCGCCAACCTCAACTGGATGCGCCGCATGGCCGACTACACGCGCGACGAGAACGTGGCCGACGCGGGCAAGCTGGCCGAGATGCTGCGCGTGATCTACGAATGCCCCAAACCCACCATCGCGCGTGTGCAGGGCGATGTGTACGCCGGTGGCATGGGCCTGGTGGCCGCGTGCGACATGGCGGTGGCGGTGGACACGGCGGGCTTTTGCCTCAGCGAAGTGAAGCTGGGCCTCATCCCCGCCACCATCAGCCCCTACGTGATCCGCGCCATGGGGCCCCGCGCCGCGCACCGCTACTTCCTGACGGCCGAGCGCTTTGATGCCGCCGAGGCGCTCCGTGTCGGCTTCGTTCACGAGGTGGTGGCTGCAGACCAACTCGACGCCAAGGTCGATGAACTGCTCAAGGCCTTGACCAGCGCCAGCCCCCACGCCGTGCGCGCCTGCAAGAAGCTGGTGCTGGACGTGGCCGAGCGCGAGATCAACGCGGATCTGATCGCTGCCACCGTGCAGGGCATTGCGGACATCCGCGCCAGCGACGAAGGCAAGGAAGGCGTGCAGTCGTTCCTGAACAAGCGCAAGCCGAACTGGCTATGAAACACCCCCTGAGTCGCTTCGCGCCTTCCCCCTCTCTCGCTGCGCGGGAGGGGGACGATGCCATCGCTGCGGGGCGGCCCTTGCTCGGCATCTCTGGCATGGCGCCGTGGCGGTCTCGTAGGCCCGAGGCAGTGCAGAGCGCGGTGGAGGACTGATATGGACACCCTTTGGTTCAACATCGTGCAGTGGCTCCACACGCTAGGGCTGCATGTCGACGCTGGCACCGCGCGCGACGTGGCTGCAGGCGCAGCGCGTGCCACGGCGCAACTCGACATGCCCAGCCTGCTGGCGCTCGCCGCCGCGCTGGGCTGGGCCAGCGGATTCCGTCTGTACGCAGTCGTCTTCATCGTCGGCGGCATGGGGGCCATGGGCTGGATGCCCTTGCCCCCCGGTCTGCACGTGCTGCAGAACCCGCTGGTGCTGCTGGTGGCGGGCGGCCTGATGCTGGTCGAGTTCTTTGCCGACAAGGTCCCGTGGATCGACAGTGCCTGGGACGCCGTGCACACCGTTATCCGCGTGCCCGGCGGGGCTCTGCTGGCCGCGGGCGTGTTCGGTGCCGACAACGCCACCATGGGCGTCGTGGCCGGTTTGCTGGGCGGGTCGCTGGCTGCCACGTCGATGGCCACCAAGATGACCACGCGCGCCGCGGCCAACACCTCGCCCGAGCCGTTCTCCAACTGGCTGCTGTCCTTTTTCGAAGACGGCCTGGTGGTGGCCGTGGTGTGGCTCGCCACGCAGCACCCGGTGGCATTCGGCATCGCGCTGGTGCTGATGGTGGCCGTGTCGGTGCTGCTGCTGGTGGTGCTGTTCAAGTTTCTGCGCGCCGTGGTGCGGCGCTTGTCTTCTTTCTTTTCTGGTTCTGCCAAGGTGGCCTAAATGTTCAAAAAAATCTTGATCGCCAATCGCGGAGAGATCGCCTGCCGTGTAGCGGCGACCGCTAAACGTCTGGGCGTGAAGACCGTCGCCGTGTACTCCGATGCCGACGCCAATGCCAAGCACGTGGCCGTGTGCGACGAGGCCGTGCACATCGGTGGCAGCGCGCCCAAGGACAGCTACCTGCGCTGGGAGCGCATCATCGAGGCTGCCCAGGCCACGGGTGCACAGGCCATCCACCCGGGCTACGGCTTCCTGTCCGAGAACGAAGACTTCGCCCATGCCTGCGCGGCAGCAGGCCTGGTCTTCATCGGCCCGCCACCCTCGGCCATCAAGGACATGGGCCTCAAGGCCGAGTCCAAGCAGCTCATGGAAAAGGCCGGCGTGCCGCTGGTGCCCGGCTACCACGGCAGCGACCAGGACCCGGCCCTGCTGCAGCGCGAGGCCGACCGCATTGGCTACCCCGTGCTCATCAAGGCCAGCGCGGGTGGCGGCGGCAAGGGCATGCGCGCGGTGGACAAGAGCGGGGACTTCGCCGCCGCGCTCGAATCGTGCAAGCGCGAGGCCATCAACAGCTTTGGAGACGATGCGGTACTGGTCGAAAAGTACGTGCAGCGCCCGCGCCACATCGAAATCCAGGTGTTTGGCGACACGCACGGCAACTGCGTCTATCTGTTCGAGCGCGACTGCTCCGTGCAGCGCCGCCACCAGAAGGTGCTGGAAGAAGCCCCGGCCCCCGGCATGACGCCCGCGCTGCGCCAGCAGATGGGCGAAGCCGCGGTGGCCGCCGCCAAGGCGGTGAACTATGTGGGCGCGGGCACCGTGGAGTTCATCGTGGAGCAGCCCGGCGGCTACGAGCGGCCTGACCAGATGAAGTTCTACTTCATGGAGATGAACACCCGCCTGCAGGTGGAGCACCCGGTGACCGAGGCCATCACGGGGCTCGATCTGGTGGAGTGGCAACTGCGCGTGGCGTCGGGCGAGCCATTGCCGGTGAAGCAGCAAGACCTGCGCATCACAGGCCACGCTATCGAGGCGCGCATCTGCGCGGAGAACCCCGACAACAACTTCCTGCCCGCCACGGGCGCGCTCAACGTGTATGCGCTGCCCGACTGCGTGACGTTCGAGAGGGGCGCGGTGCGCGTGGACTCCGGCGTGCGCCAGGGCGATGCGATCAGCCCGTTCTACGACTCCATGGTGGCCAAGCTCATCGTGCACGGCGACACGCGCGAGCAGGCGCTGGCGCGGCTGGACGAGGCCCTGGCGCAGACGCACATCGTGGGCTTGGCGACCAACGTGCAGTTCCTGCGCCGTGTGGCGCGCACCGGTGCGTTTGCCAGTGCCCAGCTCGACACCGCGCTGATCCCGCGCGAGCAGGCGGTGCTGTTCCACCAGGAGCCGGTGGGCCTGCCCCTGGCCGCCGCGGCTGCCGTGGCGCAGACGGTGCTGCATGAGCGCGCCAGCGAAGGCGTGGACCCCTTCAGCCGCCGCGACGGTTTCCATTCGCACGCGCTCACGCGCCGCCGCTTCGAGTTCGAGTTTGGCGGCGAGCACGCCAAGGCCTGGCTCACCTACGAACGCGATGGCGCGCTGCACCTGGCAGTGGGCGAGGGCGATGCCGCTGTGGCAGGACCGCTGAAGTTCGCGGAACAAGCCGGCGGCATCGAACTGCAGTTCGCCGGCCAGCGCACCCGCGCTGCGGTGTACGCCCAGGGCGAGGTGGACCATGTGTTCACGCCCCGCGGCGCGACGCAGATCACCGCCATCGACCTGCTGGCGCATGCGGGCGAGGCTGCGGCCGAGGGCGGGCGGCTCACGGCCCCCATGCCCGGCAAGGTGGTGTCGTTTGCCGTGAAGGCGGGCGATGCCGTCACCAAGGGCCAGCCGCTGGCGGTGATGGAAGCCATGAAGATGGAGCACACGATTGCGGCACCGGCCGACGGCGTGGTGCAGGAGCTTCTGTACGCGCCCGGCGACCAGGTGACGGAAGGGGCGGAGCTGCTCAAGCTGGCGGTGACGGTGGCGGCCTAAGCCGCCGGCGTGACACCCCTTGGCCTTCCCTCGATAAAAACCCGTTCACGCTGAGCTTGTCTAAGCGCCGCGCAAGGCTTCGACAAGCTCAGCCCGAACGGTATCGAAGGATGCAATCCATAGAGGTGCGGGGTACCACACGGCTCCACCGCAACCCGTGCGCGACATCCGAGCGGCGCCAATGCAGTTACCCTTGACCGCATGAACATCACCCTTTGCTGTACCGACACCAAGATCGAGCCCTGGCTGCAGGGGCTTGCCGCTGCCTTGCCCCATGCCCACATCAGCGTGTGGCAGCCGGGGGCACCGCAGGCCGACTACGCCGTGGTCTGGGCGCCGCCCCAGCAGTTTCTGGACGAGCAGCCTGCCTTGCGGGCGCTGTTCAACATCGGCGCAGGGGTGGACGCGCTGCTCAAGCTGCGCATCCCCGCTGGCTGCCAGATCGTGCGCATCGACGACGGCGGCATGGCGGTGCAGATGGCCGAATACGTGTGCCACGCGGTGGTGCGCCATTTCCGCGAGCTGGACGCTTACGAGGGCGACATGCGCGCCGGCCGCTGGGGCTTTCGCCGGCCGCGGGTGCGCTCGGAGTTCCCGGTGGGCGTGATGGGCCTGGGCGTGCTGGGCGAGCGCGTGGCGCGGGCGCTGGCACATTTCGACTTTCCGGTGAACGGCTGGAGCCGGTCTCCCAAGGCGGTGGACGGCGTGCGCGGTTTCAGCGGCGCAGAGGGCTTTGACGATTTCCTGGCCGCCAGCCGCGTGCTGGTCAACCTGCTGCCGCTCACGCCCGACACGCAGGACATCATCAACCGCGACACGCTGTCACGCCTGCAGCCCGGGGGCTATGTGGTCAACGTGGCGCGGGGCGCGCACTTGGTCGAAGAGGACCTGCTGGCGATGATCGACAACGGCCACATCGCGGGCGCCACGCTGGATGTGTTCCGCACCGAGCCTTTGCCGGTCGGGCACCCGTTCTGGCTGCACCCGAAGATCACCGCCACGCCCCACACTTCGGCCCGTACCATGCGGAAAGAGAGCATTGCGCAGATCACGCGCAAGATGGCGGCGATGGAGCGCGGCGAGGCGGTGGCAGGCACCGTGGACCCCGGGCGGGGGTACTGACCCGGCGCGCCGCTGACAGTACCAACCCTCACAATCGCGGGCATGCGCTCCACATCCTTTCGCTGCTTTTTCGGCCTTCTCGGCTGGCTGCTGCTGGTGCCCGGCGCACTGACTGCGGTAGCCGCCAGCTGGCTGCTGGCCACGAGCTTGCATCTGGTGGGCGACACGCGCAGCGCCAAAGGCCGCGTGGTGGCGCACGAAAGCGTGGTGACAGGGGCCTCAAGCCGGCAAGCCCATGGCAAGAAAAGCGTCGTCGAGTTTGTGGCGAGCGATGGCCGCACCGTGCGGTTCACGGACTCGCTGGTGCGGCAGCTGCAGGCGGTGCACGATGTGGGTGACACCGTCACCGTGCGCTATCCCGCCAATAGCCCTTCGCGGGCTGAGATCAGCAGCTCCAATACCCTGAAGATTTTCTTGGGCGCTGTGTGGCTGCTGTTCAGTGCCGTGGGCATGGCGGCGGGCTGGTTGCTTCTGCGCCTACGCCCCCGCGTTCCCGCCTAGATATCGCCAGGCGCCACCTGCGCCTGCAAGGCGCCAGCCTGGCGTGCAGCAGTGGGGTGCACGGCGCCTCGCAACACCTGACGCGCAACGCCCGCGGCCTCAGTCAATCCATCGTCACGCCCGCATCGCGCACCAGTTTGCCCAGGCGCTGCGCGTCGGACTTGATCAGTGCGCCGAAGTCCGCGGCCGTGCCTGCCACCACCGGCGTGCCGATGGCCTCCCACTTGGCGCGGAAGGCGGGCTCCTTGAAGATCGCATTCACCGTGGCGTTGAGCTTGTCCACGATGGCCTGCGGCGTGCCCGCACGCACGGCGATGCCGTGCCAGCCGGTGATCTGGTAGCCGGAGACGCCCGCCTCGGCCATGGTGGGCACGTTGGGCAGCACCTTGGCGCGCTCGGCCGACGTGACCGCCAGCGGGATGAGCTTGCCCGACTGGATGTGCGGCAGCGAGCTGCCCACGATGTCGAACATCACGTTCACCTGCCCGCCCAGCAGGTCGTTGAGCGCCGGGCCCGCGCCGCGGTACGGAATGTGGCCCATCTTCACGTGGGCCATGGTGTTGAACAGCTCGCCCGCCAGGTGCTGCGGCGTGCCATTGCCAGCCGATGCAAAGCTCAGCACCGGCTTGCCCGCCTTGGCCATGGCGATCAGCTCCGGCAGGGTCTTGACGCCCAGCGAGGGGTGCACTTCCAGCACCAGCGGAAAGGCTGACAGCTGCACCACGGGCACCAGGTCGACCAGCGGGTTGAAGGGCATGCTGGCGTACAGCGACGGGTTCACCGCCATCGGGCCGCTGGCGGCCAGCAGCAGGGTGTGGCCGTCGGCGGGCGCCTGCTTGGCCACCTCGGCGCTGCCGGAGTTGCCGCCCGCGCCGCCCTTGTTGTCCACCACCACGGTCACGCCCAGGCGGCTTTGCAGCTCGGGCTGCAGCATGCGCGCCATCAGGTCCGTGGGGCCGCCGGGCGGGTAGGGCACCACGAAGCGGATGGTCTTGGTGGGGAAGGCGGCTGGGGCCGTCTGGGCCACGGCGTGGCCTGCCGTGCCCAGGGCCAGGGCCCAGGTGGCGGGCACGGCAAGCGCCAGGCGGATGGCCGTGCGTCGCGTGGCGCGGCGGGCCTGGGGTACGGGGGCGTGGGCGGTGGGGTGTTGTTGCATGGTGTCTCCTGCGGATGGATGAAGGCCCGTCTGGCGCGGGCTGATGGGTTTGATGGCGTGATGAGAATGGGCAGAGCCGGGCCGAGGCTCAGCCCGCGCCGAAGCGCTGGCGGATGTCCTGCGCCGTGGCCAGCGGCCGCCCCAGCGCGGCCGCGGCCTCGACCGCCTGGCGCACCAGCGCCGCGTTGTCGGGTGCGGTGCTGCCGTCCTTGCGCAGCAGGTTGTTCTCGAACCCCACGCGGGCATGCCCGCCAAAGACCGCGGCGGCGGTGATGCAGGTGTTCTCGGCCGCGCCGAACGCGCACACGGCCCAGGGTTCGGGCCCGTCGTGGGCGGCCAGGAAGGGCAGCAGGTCGCGCGGGCTCGATGTCTGGCCCGCGCTGTAGCGGCCCAGCACGAACAGCAGGAACCACGGTGCATCGGGCACCACGCCGTTGGTGCGCAGCGCCTGCCAGCGGCGCAGGTCGGCCACGTCATACAGGATGACCTGCACCATGCAGCGGCGCTGCACCAGGCCGGCGAAGAAGCGCTGCAGCCCGGCCTCGCCGATCTCGGGTTGGTCGATCTCGCGCAGGCCGATGGACACGGCCTCGGGCTGCAGCGCCTCGACCATCGCGATCTGCGCCGGGGCGCGGTACACGCCCGCGGCTTCGCTCGTGACCTGCACCACCATGGCATCGCCCACGGCGTGCTGCACCACGCGCTGGGCTTCGCGGTAGCCCTCCACGTCCAGGCTGTGGCGGCCCTGGGCGTCGCGGATGTGCATGTGGATCATGGCCGCGCCGGCCTCCAGGCAGGCCTTGGCGGTGGCGGCCAGCGTGGCCGGCGTGGTCGGCACGGCGGGGTGGTCGCTGGGCAGCTTGTAGGCGCCGTTGGGCGCCACGGTGACGATCAGCGGGTCAGGCCATTGGCCGGTGGCGTTCATGGCGTGGCTCCCGGCGTGGTGTGTGCGCTGGCGGGCTCGATGGCGGGCAGCTCGCTGGCCAGCAGAGCCAGGCCCTGGCGCAGCAGCGTGTCGTAGCGGGTGCGCTCGGCGCGTTTGCGGTCCTCGGGCCAGTCGAAGAAGCCCTTGCCGGTCTTCATGCCCAGCTCGCCGTTGGCCACGCGGTCGCGCAGCGCCTGGGCGGGCACGTCGGTGTTGGAAAGCGTGGGGTACATGGTGGCCGCGGCCGCGCAGTGCACCTCGATGCCCGCGTGGTCGCGCTGCAGCACCGGGCCCGCCGCCAGAAAGCGAAAGCCGAAGCCAAAGCGCACGGCGGCGTCCACGTCTTCGGGCGACGCGATGCCTTCGTCGATGAGTGCAAAGGCCTCGCGCGAAAGCGCATGCTGCATGCGGTTGGCCAAAAAGCCCGGCTTGTCCTTCTTCACCAGCACCGGCACGCTGCCGCAGCGCCGCATGAAGCCGTGCAGCCACTGGCCCAGCGTGGGGTCGCTGTGCTCGCCCAGCACCACCTCCACCAGCGGCACCAGGTGCGCCGGCATGAAGAAGTGCAGGCCCAGCATGCGCTGCGCGGTGGGCAGGCCCTGGGCGATGGCGCTGATCGGAAAGCCCGAGCTGTTGCTGGCCAGCACCGCGCTGGCCGGGGCGATGGCTTCCAGCTCGGCAAACAGCTGCTGCTTGGCGGCCAGCTGTTCGGTGATGCATTCGACCACCAGCACCACGCCGTCCCAGGCCACGTCCTGCAGGCTGGCGCACACCTCCACGGGGCCTGCACTGGAGGCCAGGCCGGCGGCGTCGAGCTCTGCGGCAATGTGCGGCAAGAGCAGCTCGCGCCGTGCGGTGTGCGGGTCCACCACCGTGACCCGGGCGCCGCCTCGGGCCAGGACCACGGCCACGTCCGCACCCATGGTGCCCCCGCCCACGACCACCGTGCGTGCATTGCGCGGCGAACTGATGTCCATGCTGGTGTCTCCTTGTGTTGTCTTGCGATGCAGTCTAGGCAGGCTGCATTGCGCGGTCCAGACGTATTTTTCGATAGACTGATCGGCCATGAAGATCAATTGGTCGGCCCGCGAGGTCGATGTGTTCCTGGCGCTGGCCGACACGCTGAGCTTTCGGCGCACCGCGCTGCAGATGCACCTGTCGCAGTCGGCGGTGTCGGGCACGCTCGCGCGGCTCGAAGAGATGCTGGGCGCGCGCCTGTTCGACCGCACCACGCGCACGGTGCAGCTCACGCAGGCGGGCGAGGTGTTTGCCGAGCAGGCCCGCTTTCTGCGCCACCAGATGGATGAGACGGTGCGCCGCGTGCAGGCCGTGGCGCAGGTGCAGGTGGGGCGGCTGGCGCTGGCGGCACTGCCGTCGCTGGCGGCGGGCGTGGTGCCGCGCGCGTTTGCGCGCTTTGCGGCCGGGCACCCGGGCGTGCACCTGGAGCTGTTCGACAGCCTGGCGGGCCCGGCGTTCGACATGGTGCGCGCAGGGCGCGTGGACTTCGCGCTCACCGCCGCCAACCCCGCGTATGCCGACCTCGACTACACCCCGCTGTCGTCCGACCGCTTCGTGCTGCTGCTGGCCCGCGCCCACCCCCTGGCGCGCGGCCGCGGTGCGCTGGCCTGGGCCGATGTGGCAGACCTGCCGCACATCTCCATGCCCGCCGGCACCAGCGTGCGGCAGTACGCCGACGAGGCGCTGCTCACGCACCGCATCCGCTTTGCGCCGCGCTACGAGGTGGAGCACCTGGCCACCATCGCGGCCATGGTGGCCGCGCAGCTGGGCGTGAGCGCGCTGCCCGAGCTGGCCGCGCAGGTCGTGCGCCGGCCCGAGGTGGTGACCCGACCGCTCAAGCAGCCGTCGCTGCGCCGGCCCATCGGCCTCGTCACGCTGCGGGGCCGGCGCCTGTCGCTGGCGGCGGTGCAGATGGTGGCGCTGCTGCGCCAGGAGATGGACGAGGGGGCTGGTGCGTAGCGGCAGCGCCGGGGTGCCGCAATGGCACGAGCGGAGAGTGGTCTGGCAGGATATGAGGTGGTGCCGCGCCGCCGAAGCCCGGACAATGGGAGGCGTCTGCCCGGCTCCGGCGCCGGGCCTCGCGCACAGCGAGCTGCGGGTGCCGGCCCAGGCCCGCCCCGTTCCACGTCCTCTTTTTCAGGTAGCCCCACCATGAGCATTCCTTCCCGCGTCAAACTCATCGATGTCGGCCCGCGCGACGGGCTGCAGAACGAGAAATCGCCCGTGCCCGCCGACGTCAAGATCGCGCTGGTGCACCGCCTGCAGGACGCGGGCCTCAAAGAGATCGAGGTCACCAGCTACGTGAGCCCCAAGTGGGTACCGCAGATGGCCGACAACCACGAGGTGATGCAGGGCGTGAACCGCGTGGCCGGCGTGCGCTACTCGGTGCTCACGCCCAACCTCAAGGGGTATGAAGCCGCGGTGGCGGACCGGCCCGACGAGATCGTGGTCTTCGGCTCGGCCAGCGAGGCCTTCAGCCAGAAGAACATCAACTGCTCCATCGCCGAGAGCATCGAGCGCTTTGCGCCCGTGGTCGAGGCGGCGCTGGCGGCCGGTATCGGCGTGCGCGGCGCGATGAGCTGCACCGTGGGCTGCCCGTACGAGGGCGAGATCGCGCCCGAGCGGGTGGAGTACCTGGCCGGCCTGCTCCAGGGCATCGGCGTGCAGCGCGTGGACGTGGCCGACACCATCGGCGTGGGCACGCCGCGCAAGGTGCAGCGTGCGCTGGAAGCTACGCTGAAGCACTTCGGCATCGACGATGTGTCGGGCCACTTCCACGACACCTACGGCCAGGCGCTGTCCAACACGCTGGCCGCGCTGGAGCTGGGGGTGTGGAACTACCAGTCGTCCGTGGCGGGCCTGGGCGGCTGCCCGTATGCCAAGGGCGCCACCGGCAACGTGGCGACCGAAGACGTGGTCTACATGCTGCACGGCATGGGCATCGAGACGGGCATCGATCTTGATAAGCTCATCGATGCCGGGGCCTACATCAGTGGGTTCCTGAATCGCAAACCGAATTCCCGAGCGGCCAATGCGCTGATGACCAAAAGAGCTGGATAGCGCCCCCTGGCGCAGAGAGGATGACCGTGTGTGGAGCTGAATTGAAGAATCTTCCCGAGGGCGTGCAGCGCGTGGCTGCGGCGCTGCAAAGCCTCAACCACCCCCACATGCCGCAAATGCTGGACGACGCTGCGCGCACCGCGCAGCAAGCGGCCGATGCACTGGGCATCCTGGTGGGGCAGGTGGCCAAGAGCATCATCTTTCGGCGCAAGAGCGACGACGTGGCCGTGCTGGTGGTCACCTCCGGCGACCGGCGCGTGGACGAGAAAAAGGTCGAGGCCCATGTGGGCGGCAAGATCGGCCGGGCCGATGCCGACTTCGTGAAGTCGCGCACCGGCTTTTCCATCGGCGGCGTCTCGCCCGTGGCGCACGCCACGCCGCCCGTGACGCTGATCGACCAGGACCTGCTGCGATTCGACGTGGTATGGGCGGCGGCGGGGCATCCGCACAGTGTGTTCCCGCTGCACCCGAGCGACCTGCAGCGCCTGACGGGCGCGCCCGTGGTGGACGTGGTGCAGGTGGTGGCACCTGGGTCTGTAGCATGAGTGCTATTGATTTGCTAGCTGCTCGCGCTCTAAAAATAAGCGCTGAAGGTCATTTTGATGCCGAGAACATCGAGGCCGTGCCTTCGCCTTGCATCTCGGTATGCCGCATGTCGCCCGACCGCAGCCACTGCGAGGGCTGCTTTCGCACGCTCGACGAGATCCGCATCTGGTCACGCGCCGATGCCAGTTTGCGCCGCGGCATCTGGGCGCAGCTGCTGGATCGCGCGGGCATCGAAGTGACCCCCCAGGAGATCCGGCCATGAAGCACATCACCTTCTACCTTGACTTCGTTTCACCCTACGCCTGGCTCGCCTTCGAGCGGCTGCCTGAAGCGCTGGAGGGGTTGAGCTACAGCGTGGCCTACCAGCCCGTGCTTCTGGGCGCTTTGCTCCAGCAGCATGCCAACCCTGGTCCGGCGGGCATCGCACCCAAGCGTGCGTGGACCTACCGCCACGTGACCTGGCTAGGCCATGCGCAAGGCACGCCGCTGCAGATGCCAGCACGCCACCCGTTCAACCCGCTGCCGCTGCTGCGCCAGGCCCTGGCCTGCAGCGATGATGGTTTCATCAACCGCTTTGTGGCCGGTACGGTGCTGCGCCATGTGTGGCAGGGCGGGCAGGATGCGCTGGATGCCGGGCGCCTGGGGGCTCTGGCGGCAGCGCTGTCGGAACAGGTCCGGCCGGGCCAGGACGCGAACAGCGAAGGGCCCAAGGCGCTGCTGCGTGCCAACACCGAAGCTGCACAGGCGGCGGGCGTGTTCGGCGTGCCTGCGTTCGCGGTGGATGACAAGCTGTTCTGGGGCTTGGACGGGTTGCCGATGCTGCGCGCCTACCTGGATGGAGACGCGTGGTTCGAGGGGCCGGACTGGGAGGCGGTTCGTCAGCTTCCATCGGGGCTTTCCGCCAAAAAACTGAGCGGTTCTCGCATCCTGAAAGCGGGCGCAAGGGTTTCACCCTAAGTTGTCAGAGAGCGGTCAGTTTGGTGCAAGGTCTTGTTGGTTTCGCGTCAGAGCGTGGTCAGTGCCATCTCCAAGAATGCGTACAGCCCGCCGCAGTGCGGTCTGCACAACCAACAGGAGACTAGACACCATGGCAACCGTTCATCCCGCACCGCGGCCGATGTCGCCCGAAGAGAGGAAAGTTATCTTCGCTTCGTCGCTCGGCACTGTTTTCGAGTGGTACGACTTTTACCTGTACGGCTCGCTTGCAGCCATCATCGCCAAGCAGTTCTTCAGCGGCCTGGATGCCGGCTCGGCCTTCATCTTCGCGCTGCTGGCGTTTGCAGCGGGCTTCATTGTTCGCCCCTTCGGTGCCATCTTCTTCGGCCGCCTGGGCGACATGATCGGCCGCAAGTACACCTTCCTGGTCACCATCCTGATCATGGGTTTGTCCACGTTCATCGTGGGGATCTTGCCGACCTATGCGTCCATCGGCGTGGCGGCTCCCGTCATCCTGATCATCCTGCGCCTGCTGCAAGGCCTGGCGCTGGGTGGTGAGTACGGCGGCGCAGCCACCTATGTGGCCGAGCATGCCCCGCACGGCAAGCGCGGCGCCTACACCGCCTGGATCCAGACCACGGCCACTCTGGGCCTGTTCCTGTCGCTGATGGTGATTTTGGGCACCCGGACCGCTCTGGGCGAAGAAGCCTTTGGCGACTGGGGCTGGCGCATTCCATTCATCGTGTCGATCCTGCTGCTGGCCATCTCGGTCTGGATCCGCCTGTCGATGAACGAATCGCCTGCGTTCCAGAAGATGAAGGCTGAGGGCAAGACCTCCAAGGCCCCGCTGACCGAGTCCTTCGGCCAGTGGAAGAACCTGAAGATCGTGATCCTGGCACTCGTGGGCTTGACCGCTGGCCAGGCCGTGGTGTGGTACTCGGGCCAGTTCTATGCCCTGTTCTTCCTGACGCAAGCGCTGAAGGTCGATGGCGCCACCGCCAACATCTTTGTGGCTGTGTCGCTGCTGATCGGCACGCCGTTCTTCATCGTGTTCGGTTCGCTGTCGGACAAGATTGGCCGCAAGCCCATCATCCTGGCAGGTTGCCTGCTGGCCGCGCTGACGTACTTCCCCGTGTTCGGCGCGCTGACCAAGGCGGCCAACCCCGCCCTGGCCGAAGCACAGGCCAAGAACCAGGTGATCGTGACGGCAGACCCCAAGGAATGCTCGTTCCAGTTCAACCCCACCGGCACCTCCAAGTTCACCAGCTCGTGCGACATCGCCAAGCAGGTTCTGGCTGGCGCTTCGGTGAGCTATGAGAACGCCACGTCCGCCGCCGGCACGCCCGCCTCGATCAAGATCGGTGAGACGGTCATCTCCTCGTACACCAGCAAGGGCCTGCCTGCTGATGAAGCCAAGAAGAAGGACGGCGAGTTCAAGAAGGCGGTCGCCGATGCGCTGAAGGCTGCGGGCTACCCCACCAAGGCAGACCCCGCCCGCATCGACAAGGTCATGGTCACCGTGATCCTGACCTACCTGGTGCTGCTGGTGACCATGGTGTACGGCCCCATTGCTGCCATGCTGGTGGAAATGTTCCCGACCCGCATCCGCTACACGTCCATGTCCCTGCCGTACCACATCGGTAACGGCTGGTTCGGCGGCCTGCTGCCCACCACGGCGTTCGCCATCGTGGCCCAGACCGGCAACATGTACAACGGCCTGTGGTACCCCATCATCATTGCGGGTGCAACCGTGGTGATCGGTGGCCTGTTCATCAAGGAAACCAAGGACGTTGACATCTACGCCAACGACTGATCGGTTCTGACCGGTGTGCAGGGCCCGCCCCGCAAGGGGTGGGCCCTGTGTTCCATCAAGGGGCTTGTGCTGCCCAGTACAACCCAAGAACAGGTTCTAGAGCGCCGCGCTCCAGGCCCCTTGATTGAACAAACCCATCCAAGGAGATATTGATATGTGGAAGATTGTTGTTGGCTTCGTCCTGTTTGCAGCGTTGTCGATGTACGTGATCATCAAGGCGGGCGACAAGGCCGACATGGGCGGTGAAAAACACGGTGCGGATGCCGTGCATGCCCCTGAGTCTGCTGCCAGTGCACCCGCCACCATGCCCGCGTCTGCGCCGGCCTCCGCAGCCAGCGCGCAATAAGCTGTCGGGCTCCCTTCCAGGCAATAGAAAAAGGAAAAAGCCTGCAGCCGAAAGGCTGCAGGCTTTTGCTTTTTATGGTGATGTAGCGGTCCTGCCGGACCACTCCTTGCGCACCTTGCGAGGCTTAGCAGACCCCGGGCGTCGATCCCCTCGCGGGCACCGCGCGAGAGAGGGGATTCATCTCTTGAAGCGGCCGTCACTCCCGATGATGGAAAGGTCGGCAAACACCAGACCGCTGTGGTCCGTGGCGCTGTAGCTCAGCTCCACCCCGCCCAGATCCCATTTTTTGATGCTTTCCAGGCCTGCGTGCAGCTTGGCACGGTCTGGCTTGGGGCCGGCGCGCTTGATGCCCTCCACCAGCACCTTGGCGCTGACGAAGCCTTCCACCATGGCGGGTGTGAGATCAGAAATGTTCTTGGCGCGGGCCAGCTCCATGGCCTCCTTGACCACCGGGTAGTTCACCGAGCGCTCGGACGGGAATACCTGGGTGACCACGACCCCCCGGGCCTGGTCGCCCAGCAGTTTCACGAAACCACCCGAGGCATTGTTGGACAGCGTCACGATCTGCCCTGACACTCCCGCCGCGCGCAGCGCCTTGATGCCGTCCACCACTGCCGCACCGGTGCCAATGAAGACTACGGCCTGCGGCTGCTTTTGGGCCACACGGGGTGCAATGGCGCTGTAGTCGGGTTTGGCGCGGTCAAACTTCTCGATAAAGAGGGCTTCCAGTTGGTTGGCCTTGAAGCCCAGTTGCGCCCCTGCCAGCCCGTCAGCGCCAAACGTGTCGTCCACATGCACGACGCCGATGCGCTTGATGCCCAGGGTGTTGAGGTGGGTGATGGCCTTTTCCACCTCGCGCTGGTAGGGCGCCCGCACGTTGAAGACGTATTTGTGCACGGGCTGATGCAGAACCATGGCTCCGGTGGAGGGGCCCACCAGCGGCACGCCGTGCTGCTCCAGCAGCGGCATGATGCCCTGGGTGTGGGGGGTGCCGCGCGTCATGAACAGCCCGATCACCCCTTTTTCCTCAATGAGGGTGCGGGTGTTTTGCAGGGTCAGCTTGGGGTCGAATTTGTCGTCCAGCGACACGATCTCCACCTTCTGGCCGCCGACGCCGCCCCGGGCATTGATGTGGTCGATGTACAGCGCCGCGCCCTGCATCGATTCGGCCACCGTGGCTGCCGCCGAGCCCGTGATGCCCACCGTCTGGCCGATAAGGATCTGGCCCTGGGCTCCGCCCACCATTGCGAAGACTGCGGCGAGGGTGGCGCCTTTGCGAAGCCATTGTGTGAGTCTCATGTTTGTCCCCAGGAAGCCTGATTGTTGGACGCGTCAATATAGATACAAATTGTGACGAAGAAACTGTAGAAACACGTAGGCCCGGACAAAACCAGGCCAGCGAAACCCGTCGGCGTCGGGTGGATGGCTCTTAGCGGCGGAACCTGCCGTCCGTGCCGATGATGGACAGGTCGGCAAAGTCCAGGCCTGTGTGGTCTTCCGGCGTGTACGAAATCTCCAGGCCACCCAGGTCGAACTTGCGCAGGCTTTCGAGCGCTGTGTGGATCTTTTCGCGGCTGGGTTTGGGGCCAGCGCGCTTGAGGCCTTCGACCAGCACCTTGGCCGCCGCATAACCCTCCAGCATGGCGGGACTGATTTCGTTCAGGCCCTTCGCCCGGGCCAGCTCCTGGGCTTCCTTGACCATGGCATAGGTCACCGCGCGTTCATTGGGATACACCTGGGTCACGATCACGCCGCGCGCGTTGTTGCCCAGGCTCTTGATGAAGCCGCCCGATGCGTTGTTGGACAGCGTCACGATCTGCGCGGCCGAGCCCGCCGTGCGCAGCGCACTGCTGGCATCGACCACCGCAGAGCCTGAGGCAATGATCAGTACGGCCTGCGCGTCGGCCTTCGACACCTTGGCGGCAATGGGGGTGAAATCAGGCTTGGCCCGGTCGAACTTCTCCGACACCACGGGCGTCAGTTTGGCGGCGGTGAGCCCCTTTTGCGCACCGATCACGCCATCGGCGCCAAAGCTGTCATCGGCAAAGACGAGTGCAATGCGGGTAATACCCATGGAGGCCAGATGCGTCATGGCCTTTTCTGCCTCGCGCTGGTAGGTGGCGCGCACGTTGAAAATGTACTTGCGCACCGGCTGGTGCAGCACCATGGCCCCCGTGGAGGGCCCGACCAGCGCCACGCCGTGCTTCTCCAGCATGGGGATGATGGCCTCGGTGTGGGGCGTGCCGCGAGTGAGGAACAGCGCCGACACATTGTTTTCCTCGATCAGCTTGCGCGCGTTTTCTGCGGCCAGCTTGGGGTCAAACTTGTCGTCCAGCGAAGTCAGCTCGATCTTCTGGCCGTTGACGCCGCCCTTGGCGTTGACGGCATCGATGTACAGCAGGGCGCCATCGGTGGTTTCTTTGACGCCAGCCGCCACTTGCCCGGAGAAACCTGCGGTTTGTCCGATCAGGATCTGGGCATGGCCCGTGCCGCACAGCGCGGCGGCCAGGGCTGCCGTGGCTCCCCATTGTGTCCATCTGTACATGGTCGTCTCCTTGCAATTGTCTGGCCACTCTAGACAAATGCACTCTGTTTGCGAACCGGCATAACCCGATGTTGTGACAGGACTTGTCAGTAGGTGCGCATTCAGGGGGTATTGCGGCACGGACAGACGGGGCCTGCAGCGGTCCCTAGAATGTTCCGCCTCACCCTCGAAAAAGACTGCCCACATGACCCAGGGACTGATCCGTATCCGCGGCGCACGCCAGCACAACCTCAAGAACCTGGATCTGGACATCCGCACCGGCGAACTCACGGTGGTCACGGGCCCTAGCGGCTCGGGCAAATCGAGCCTGGTGTTCGACACGCTGTATGCCGAAGGCCAGCGCCGCTATGTGGAGACTTTCAGCGCTTACGCGCGCCAGTTCCTCGACCGCATGGACAAGCCCGCCGTGGACAAGGTCGAGGGCGTGCCTCCGGCCATTGCCATCGACCAGACCAACCCGGTGCGCTCCAGCCGCTCCACCGTGGGCACGATGACGGAGTTGAACGACCACCTGAAGCTGCTGTTCGCCCGCGCCGGCCAGCTGTTCGACAAAGCAACCGCGCAGCCGGTGCGGCACGACTCGCCCGAAACCATCTATGCCGAGCTGGCTGCGCGTTGCGCCGCAGCCGGTGATCCGCGCATCGTGCTGACCTTCCCGGTCGAACTACCCGCCAACACGTCGGCCGAGCAGGTCGAACAATGGCTGTCCGCCAGCGGCTTCACCAAGGTGCAGGCCGAGCGCGAAGTGGGCACGCCCACAGGGCCGCGCAAGGTGCTGGATGTGGTGGCCGACCGCTTCCGCTTGGGCAATGCCGAGAAGGCGCGCGTGATCGAGGCCATCGAAGTCGCGCTCAAGCGCGGAACGGGGCGGCTCAACGTGTATCGGCTGGTGGACGAAAGTGAGCCCGAGTTGTGGCGCTTTTCGACGGGCCTGCACTGCCCCGACAGCGACCTGCGCTACAGCGACCCCATTCCTTCGGCTTTCTCGTTCAACTCCGCCGTGGGCGCCTGCGACAGCTGCCGGGGCTTTGGCCGGGTGATCGGGGTGGACTACGGCCTGGTCATCCCCAACGACAAGCTCACGCTGCGCGCAGGTGCCATCAAGACCATCCAGACCCCCGCGTGGAAAGAGGCCCAGGACGACCTCATGCGCCACGCCGAAACGGCTGGTATCCCGCGCGACACGCCCTGGTACAAGCTCACCGACGACCAGAAGAAATGGGTCATCGGAGGCACGCCGGGCTACAAGGACGGGCAGTGGAGCAAGCAGTGGTACGGCATCAAGCGCTTCTTCGAGTACCTGGAGAGCAAGGCCTACAAGATGCACATCCGCGTGCTCTTGTCCAAGTACCGCAGCTATACGCCGTGCCCCACCTGCGCAGGTGCGCGGCTCAAGACCGAAAGCCTGCTCTGGCGCATTGGCCGCAAGGAAGACGCCGATGCGGTGCTGGAGCCTGGCAAACGGTTCATGCCCGAGGGGGTGCAATGGTCGCGCGAGCAGCTCGAGGCGCTGCCCGGCCTGTGCCTGCATGACCTGATGCTGCTGCCTATTGACCGTCTGCGAAGGTTCTTTGATCGCATGCAGTTGCCGGTAGGCGACGATGCCAAAGGCGGCGATGCGCAAGCGCTCAAATTGCTGCACGAAGAAATCACCACGCGCCTCAGATACCTGTGCGACGTGGGCATTGGCTACCTCACGCTCGACCGGCAAAGCCGCACGCTCAGCGGCGGCGAGGTGCAGCGCATCAACCTGACCACCGCGCTGGGCACCAGCCTGGTCAACACGCTCTTCGTGCTGGACGAGCCCAGCATCGGCCTGCACCCGCGCGACATGCACCGCATCACCGAGGCCATGCTGCGCCTGCGCGATGCAGGCAACACCCTGGTGGTGGTGGAGCATGACCCGGCCGTGATGCTCGCGGCCGACCGCATGATCGACATGGGCCCCGGCCCGGGCCGCCTGGGCGGGCAGATCGTGTTCGACGGCACCACGGCCGACCTGCGCAATGCCGACACGCTCACCGGAGCCTATCTGGGCGGTCGCAAGCATGTGGGCTTTGGCTTCAAGCGCATGGTGACCGAGGCCACGCCGCGCCTCATCCTCGAAGGCGCGCGCGAGCACAATCTGCAGAACGTGTCGGTCGAGTTCCCCCTGCAGCGCCTGGTCACCGTGACGGGCGTGAGCGGCTCGGGCAAGTCCAGTCTGATCCAGGACGTGCTGGCCCCCGCGCTGCTGCGCCACTTTGGCAAGGCCACCGACACGCCGGGCGCGCACGACCGCATGCTGGGCGCCGACCATTTGTCGGATGTCGTGTTTGTGGACCAGTCACCGATTGGCAAGACGGCCCGTTCCAACCCCGTGAGCTACGTCGGCGCGTGGGACAGCATCCGCGAGCTGTATGCCGTGGCGCCGCTGTCGCGCCAGCGCAGCTATACCGCCAGCAAGTTCAGCTTCAACAGCGGCGACGGGCGTTGCCCGACCTGCGGGGGCTCAGGCTTTGAGCATGTGGAGATGCAGTTCCTGTCGGACGTGTACCTGCGCTGCCCCGACTGCGATGGCAAGCGCTACCGGCCCGAGATTCTGGAAATCACCATCGAACGCGGTGGCCGCAGCCTCAACGTGGCGGACGTGCTCGCCCTCACGGTGGCCGAGGCAGCCGACCTGTTTGCGGGCGACCGCGATGTGATCCGCGCGCTGCAGCCCATCGTCGATGTGGGGCTCGAATACGTGGCGCTGGGCCAGCCGGTGCCCACGCTCAGCGGCGGCGAGGCGCAGCGCCTCAAACTAGCGGGTTTCCTGGCCGAGGCCGCGCGCAGCGCGTCCAAGTCCCGCCAGTCGGTCGCACGCAAAGGCACGCTGTTTTTGTTTGACGAGCCCACCACGGGCCTGCATTTCGATGACATCGCCAAGCTCATGCGCGCGCTGCGCAAGCTCATCGATGCGGGGCACTCGCTCATCGTCATCGAGCACAACCTCGATGTGATTCGCGCCAGCGACTGGCTCATCGACCTGGGCCCCGAGGGCGGCTACGCAGGCGGCCTCATCGTGGCCGAGGGCACGCCCGAAGATGTGCGCCAGCACGCCACCTCGCACACCGGCCTGGCCCTGCGCGACTACGAACTGACCCTGGGCATCGGTGGCCACTCGGTGCACGAAAAAGCTGCTGCGCTACGAAAACAGGAGCGTGCAGCGCTTATGGATAAAGCGCCAGCGGCGAAAAACGCCATTGAAATCATCAACGCCAAGGAGCACAACCTCAAGAACCTGAGCGTGGACATTCCGCGCGGCAAGTTCAACGTGGTCACCGGCGTGAGCGGCTCGGGCAAGTCCACGCTGGCGTTCGACATCCTGTTCAACGAAGGCCAGCGCCGCTACCTCGAATCGCTCAATGCCTATGCGCGTTCCATCGTGCAGCCCGCCGGCCGGCCCGAGGTGGATGCGGTGTATGGCATTCCGCCCACCGTGGCCATCGAGCAGCGCCTCTCGCGCGGCGGGCGCAAGTCCACCGTGGGCACGACCACCGAGGTGTGGCACTTCCTGCGCCTGCTGTACGTCAAGCTCGGCACCCAGCACTGCACCAAGGACGGCGCGGCCGTGCAGCCGCAGACGCCCGAGAGCATTGCGGCCCAGCTGCTCACGCAGTTCCGGGGTCAGCACATTGGCCTGCTTGCGCCGCTGGTGATGAACCGCAAGGGCGTGTACACCGAGCTGGCCGACTGGGCGCGCCCGCGTGGCCACACGCACCTGCGCGTGGACGGCAACTTCTTGCTCACCACCAATTTCCCGCGCATCGACCGCTTCAAGGAACACACCATCGAGCTGCCCGTGGCCAGCCTCGATGTGTCGCCCGAGAACGAAGCCGCGCTGCGCACGGCACTGGCCGACGCGCTCACCCATGGCAAGGGTGTGGTGCATGTGCTGAGCGACATGGCCAGTCTGCGCGCTGCGATGGAAAGCGGCCAGCCCACGGCGGGCATTGGCAGGCTGCAGGCGTTTTCCACCAAGCGTGCCTGTCCCGTGTGCGCCACGAGTTATGCCGAGCTGGACCCGCGCCTGTTCTCGTACAACAGCAAACACGGCTGGTGCCCCGACTGCGTGGGCACGGGTGTCAAGCTCACCAAGGACCAGCGCAAGGTGTTTGACGATTCGGTGCAGGACGACAAGGAAAGAGGCCGTGAGCAGACCTTTGCCGAGCCCGAGGTGGAAGACCTGGCCGATACGGCTTGCCCGAGCTGCAGTGGCACGCGGCTGAATGCCACGGCCCGTGCGGTCAGATTTGCAGGCGTGGGCATCACAGACATTGCCGCACTCTCGGTAACCGACGTGCGCCGCTGGATCGAGACCCTGCGCATTGAAGGTGGCATGACGGCGCGCGAGGCCGACATCGCCCGCGACCTGGTGCCCGAGATCCAGAGCCGCCTCGAATTTCTGGAAGAAGTGGGCCTGGGCTACCTCACGCTGGACCGGGGGGCGCCCACGCTCAGCGGCGGCGAGGCGCAGCGCATCCGTCTGGCCGCGCAGCTGGGCAGCAACCTGCAGGGCGTGTGCTACGTGCTCGACGAGCCCACCATTGGCCTGCACGCACGCGACAACCAGATCCTGCTCAATGCCCTGCACAAGCTGGGCGACAAGGGCAACACGCTGGTGGTGGTGGAGCACGACGAGGACACCATCCGCCGCGCGGACCACATCATCGACATCGGCCCGAGTGCGGGCAAACGCGGTGGGCGCCTGGTGGCGCAGGGCAGCGTGGCCGACATCACGGGGGCCGAAGACTCGCAGACCGGCCGCTACCTGCTGCACGCGATGAAGCACCCGCTGCAACTGCGCCGCAGCATGGCGCCCAGTGCCGTGAGCGCCGAGGCCACGGCCGCCTTTGCCCAGTCCGAGGCGGCAGCGCCCACCGGTCGGCAAAGTGCGGCCGTCAAGAAGCGTGCGGCGCAGGCTGCATCGCTGGCCGCTGACGCCCTCAATGAAGCCAAGGAACGCGCCGCCATGCGCTGGCTCACCGTGCATGGAGCGCAGCTGCACAACCTGCAGAACGTGACCGCCACCGTGCCGTTGCACCGCCTGGTGGCGGTGACGGGCGTGAGCGGCTCGGGCAAGTCCACGTTGGCGCGTGACGTGCTGCTGGCCAACGTGCAGGCCTGGGTGCAGCAGCGCAGTACCAAGGCCGGGCGCGATGCCATGGACGCGGGCAAGGCGCCGCCGCTGGTCGGTTGCACGGGCCTGTCGGGCTTTGAGAGCATCGACCGCGTGCTCGAAGTGGACCAGACGCCCATCGGCAAAACACCGCGTTCATGTCCAGCCACCTACATCGGCTTCTGGGACACCATCCGCAAGCTGTTTGCCGAGACGCTGGAGGCCAAGGCCCGTGGTTACGCGGCCGGTCGCTTCAGCTTCAACACCGGCGAAGGCCGCTGCCCCAGCTGCGAAGGCGCGGGCGTGCGCACCATCGAGATGAGCTTCTTGCCCGATGTGAAGGTGCCCTGCGAGACCTGTCACGGCGCGCGTTTCAATCCCGAGACGCTGGCCGTGACCTGGCGCGGCAAGAGCATCGGCGACGTACTGCAGATGGAGGTGGACGAGGCCGTGGGCTTCTTCGCCACCATGCCCAGCATTGCGCACCCACTGCAGCTCCTGCAGGACGTGGGCCTCGGCTACCTCACACTGGGCCAGCCGTCACCCACGCTGAGTGGTGGCGAGGCCCAGCGCATCAAGCTCGTGACAGAGCTGACCAAGGTGCGCGATGAGGTGGGCCGGCGGGGCCAGAAGGCGCCGCACACGCTCTACGTGCTCGACGAGCCCACCGTGGGCCTGCACATGGCCGACGTGGACAAGCTCATCCGCGTGCTGCACCGCCTGGTCGATGGCGGCCACAGCGTGATCGTGATCGAGCACGACCTGGATGTGATCGCCGAAGCCGACTGGATTCTGGACCTGGGGCCGGAGGGCGGCAACGCGGGCGGGCGCATTGTGGCTGCAGCAACACCTGAGGACGTGGTGGCCGCAGGCACGCACACGGGCAAGGCGCTGGCGACTGTGCTGGCACGCTGAGGCGCGCCGGCGGTGTGATGGTCGTGTGAGTGAGGGAGGCGGCAGGGTGCGAGCCCGGTGTTTGGCGCACACCCCTGTCGGCCCGTGTCCTACGCATTGCGCGGAACATGGCGCACGTGTTGTACGGGGTGGGCTTCCTACGATGGGTTTCAGGGGATCGGCTCCCCACCTTCCATCCACATCCAAGGACGCCCATCACCATGAACGCTTTTACTTTCCTCAAGACCTGTACCGCCCTCGCGGCCACCTCTGTACTGCTGGTGGCCTGCGGCGGCGGCAATGATGACGACCCGACGCCCAGCAACGAACCTGGCGTGCTGACCGTGAGCAGCGCCACGCTCGATGGCCTCAACGGCGTGTACGGCAACGGAACGTTGAACCTCACGAACGTGGACAAGGAAAACCCCGTCGGCTCGGTGCCCGAGTTGTGTGCTTTCCGCTTTGATGGCGCCAACAAGGTGGGCTCGGCGGCGACCGCGTTTGGCGACATTCGTTATCGCCCAGATGCGACGGGTCTGCACCAGGTCTTCCTGACCTTTGACGGCAAGGAATACGCCAGTGGCGAGCCTACCGACACGGCAGTGGTGCGGGAGAGCAATCAGGTGCGCTTCAGTGGCAAGACACTGACGGCCTCCGACGGATCAAACGCCACGCTGCGTGTGACGGGCATCGTCCCCATGCGCCCCAACCGCCCCAGCGGCTGTTAAGCCCTGGGTTCGGCATGGGGTCGGCCCTGGGAATGGGCTGACGGCCTTGCCGCAGTGGACGCCCCTTTTCTCTCGTGTGGCTTGTCTCCCTCGCCGGTCCCCGCGACCGGATTTGGCCCCGCTGCCCCGGCAGCGAGGGCTTTTTTTACGCCCTCCCGGGAAAGATGTCGGAGTGGTGTAGATGCTGCCCCGTAGCGCAATGCGACGAGACTGCGCGGTCGCGTGGAGTTGTGTGTGAGGCTGCCGGACCACCGCGCCGGTTTCCTGCATATCCACATGCGAAATCCTGCGTTCGCATGCGGTGAAGAGCGCCTTAGTCTGGCGGCATGTCCAGTCTCTCGCCGGCCTCTGCCGCCCCTTCCTCACACCGTGTGCTCACGCTGCCCGAATCGCCAGCAGGGGGGGCTCCGACCATCCGGGCCAAGGCGCTGCTGTTCCATGACCCGCACTCTGTCCGGTTGCTGGTCCATGTGGACCGCATTGCGCGCAGCGATGCGTCGGTGTTGGTGGTGGGAGAAACCGGCACGGGGAAGGAGCTGATCGCACGCCACATCCATTCCCAGAGTGGCCGGCGGGGGCCGTTTGTGGCGGTCAATTGCGGTGCTTTCAGCGAGTCATTGATCGACGCCGAACTGTTCGGCCACGAGGCCGGGGCCTTCACAGGCGCCACGCAAGCGCGCGCAGGCTGGTTCGAGGCCGCGCAGGGGGGCACGCTGTTTCTGGATGAGATCGGCGACCTGCCCCAGGCGCTGCAGGTCAAGCTGCTGCGCGTGCTGCAGGAGCGCCAGGTTGTGCGCCTGGGCTCGCGCAAACCCGTCACGCTGGATGTGCGCCTCGTTGCGGCCACCAACATCGACCTGGTGCGCGCCGTCCAGGCACAGCATTTCCGTGCAGACCTCTACTACCGGCTCAACGTGGCCTCTGTAGGCTTGCCGCCGTTGCGAGAACGGCCCGGCGACATCTTGCCGCTGGCCGAGCATTTCATGGCCCTTTACGCACAGCGCCTTGGGCAGTCACCGGCCCGCTTGTCAGCCGCCGCGCGGCAAGCGCTGCTGTCGTACGCCTGGCCCGGGGACATCCGTGAGCTGGAGAACGTGGTGCACTTTGCGCTGATCGTTGCCCACGTGGGGGTCATTGAGCCTGGCGATCTGAAGCTGGTGCCCACCTTGCAGCCTGCGCCGGGGTTCGCGGGCATGTTCACGCCCGCCCAGGTGCCACCACTGGGTCCGCCGCCCTCCGCGTCGGCCACGGAATCACTGCAGGCGGCGTTGCAGAGCCTGGTGGAGCAGGGCGCCCCCCGGCTGTACGAATCGGTCGAGGCGGCGCTGGTGCGCTGCGCCTTCGAGCAATCGAATGACAACCAGGTGCAGGCCGCGCGGCTGCTGGGGGTCACGCGCAACACGTTGCGCACCCTGCTCAAACGCCATGGCCTGCTGGCCGAGCCCACCCACTCTGGCAACCATCGCCCTCTGCCGCTTCAACCGCCCAGCCACTTGCGCTACGCACAGTGAAGCTGCGGCGTTCCAGCGCCACGCAACCGCTGCCCAACCCATTCGCCACCACAACAACCCAGGGAGTTTTCATGCATCCATCTGAATCGCAACCCACGGCCTCTACACCGGGCGCCCCGCACAACACACCGCGGCGCCACTTCCTGGGCCAAGCGGGCGCAGGGCTGGCGGGCCTGGCCAGTGGCGCCGCTGTGGCTCCCGCTCTCCTGGCGGGCAGCGCGGCGGCACAGGCACAGCAGGCGGGGACTGGCGGTGTGGCTGCCGCAGGCTACGACGCGCAGTTTTTGCGCAGGTCTGAACAATTGCGCATCGACCTCGCGCGCGCCAGTGCGGCCGTGCCGATTCCTCCGCACCCTGTCAACGGTGACGATGCGCTGTACGCCAACAAGATCGGCTCGGACACCCGGGGCCTGCCGCACAACGCCCGGGGCGAGGTGGACCTGCCGGCCTGGAACCTGGCCACGGCTGCGTTTGCATCGCGCGACCCGGCCGACTTTGAAAAGATCGTGCTGGGTGGCACACGCAAGCTGGTCAACCCCATCGGCACCCTGGCGGTGAGCCTGGACGGCCTCAATGCCGCCCAGTTTTCGCTGCCCCCCGCGCCCACCCTGGCGGGCACGCAGCGCGCGGGCGAGGCCGCCGAGATCTACTGGGTGGCGTTGCTGCGCGACGTGCCTTTCAGCGAATTCCAGGACGGCACGCGGCACGCCGATGTGATTGCCGCGGCCGAAGAGCTGAGCCGCGCGCCGGACTTCCACGGCCCCAAGGTCAACGGCAAGGTGACGCCGCAGACGCTGTTCCGTGGCGCGGCGTGGTACGTGGACAGCAACGACCGCACGGGGCGCACTGGCCGCTGGGCCACCCCGCCGGGCGTGACCGACGGGCCTTACATTTCACAGTTTTTGTTCCGCGATGTGCCCCTGGGACCGCAAACCTTGTCGGCCCGCATCCGCACCTACACACCGGCCAACGAGTTCCTCACGGGCTACGACGAGTGGCTCAACGTGCAAAACGGCAAGGCCCCCGCCGGGCGCATTGCGTTCGACCCCACGCTGCGCTACATCGCCACCACGCGCGACCTGGCGGCCTACGCGCATGCGGCGGTGGCGTTCAGTTTCGCGGCCAATCAGTTGCTGGGCACGCCGCTGTCGGCGGCGCAGCCGGGCTACGGCGGGCTGTTTGCGGGCGACAAAAGCCTGGCGCCCAGCAATCCGTACCTCAAGCTCAAGACCAGCGGCGGTGCCTCGGGCACCTTCGGCTCGGCCTACTTCCAGTCGGTGCTGTCGCTGGCCACATCGCTGGCCATCCGCGTCAACTACTACCAGAAGTGGTACGAGCAGCGCATCCTGCGCCCCGAGGCTTTTGGCGGGCTGGTGCACCATCGCCTGGCCAACCGGGTGAATGAGTACCCGATCCATGAGTCCTTCCTGGGCTCGCAGGCGTTGGAGCGCAGCCGCGCGAAGAACGGCACCTACCTGCTGTCACAGGTGTACCCGGAGGGTGCGCCCATTCATTCGTCCTACCCCGGCGGCGCGGCCATCATCGCGGCCGTCACCGCCACGCTGCTCAAGGCCTTCTACGACGAATCCCTGGTCATCGCCAACCCGGTGCAGCCCGACCCGAGCGACCCCACCCGGCTTATCCCCTACCAGGGCCCCGCGCTCACGGTGGGAGGCGAGCTCAACAAGCTGGCGCTGAATTACGGCTCGGGCCGCACGGCTGCCGGCATCCACTGGCGCTCGGATGCCGCTGCCGCCTATGCGCAGGGCGAGGCCCTGGTCGTCAGCCTGCTGCGCGAACAAAAGCAGACCTTCCGCGAGCCGTTCGAGGGCTTCTCGTTCACACGCTTCGACGGCACCCGCATCACGATCTGACGCGCCCGCCGCTGCCGTGGTCCGCGTGGCGGGCGCGGCAGCGGCGGTCTGCCGTCGTGCGCTGCCCGTTCTTGTTTCACCCCCTTGGAGTTTTTCATGACTGAAACCTTCGACACCCGCCGCGCCGAGCGCCTGGCGCACCCCACCCACGAAGCCGATGTGCTGGTGATCGGCGGCGGCCCGGCCGGCACCTGGGCCGCCATTGCCGCTGCAGCCCGCGGGGCGCGTGTGATCCTGGTGGACAAGGGCTTTTGCGGCACCTCGGGTGCCACCGCACCCTCGGGCACCGGCACCTGGTGGGTGCCGCCCGACCTGCAGGCCCGCACCGCTGCCAAGGCGCAGCGCGAGGCACCGGGCGGCTTTCTGGCCAGCCACGAGTGGATGGACCGCGTGCTGGACCAGACCTGGCACAACCTGCAGCAGCTGGCCGACTGGGGCTACCCCTTTCCGGTGGACGATGCGGGCAACGAGCGGCGCAATTCGCTGCAGGGGCCCGAGTACATGCGCCTGATGCGCAAGCGGGTGAAGGCGGCGGGGGTGCGCATCCTGGACCACCACCCCGCGCTCGAACTGCTGGTAGATGCCCACGGCCAGGTGCGCGGCGCCACCGGCGTGGCAGAGCCGGGCGACACGCCCTGGGCGGTGCACGCAGGGGCTGTGGTGCTGGCCAGCGGTGGCTGTGCCTTCCTCAGCAAGGCGCTGGGCACCGATGTGCTCACCGGCGATGGGCACCTGATGGCGGCCGAGGCGGGCGCAGCTTTTTCAGGCATGGAGTTTTCGAGTGCCTACGGCCTCGGGCCCACGTTTTCCAGTGTGACCAAATCGCTGTTCTACAACTGGGCGACTTTTCGCGAACCGGGCGGCGCTGTGATCGAAGGCGCGGGCTCGTCGCAGGGCCGCAGCATCATCGCGCGGCGCCTCATCAGCGAGCCGGTGTTTGCCGTGCTCGACAAGGCCGACGGCGCGGTGCGTGCGTGGATGCGGCAGGCGCAGCCCAATTTCTTTCTGCCTTTTGACCGCCTGGGCCGGGACCCGTTCACCCAGCCGTTTCCCATCACCCTGCGGCTCGAAGGCACGGTGCGTGGCACGGGTGGCCTGCAGTTGCAGGGGCTCGACTGCGCGACCCGCGTGCCGGGGCTGTACGCCTCGGGTGACGTAGCCTCGCGCGAGCCCATCTGCGGAGGCTTCACTGGCGGCGGCAGCCACAACGCTGCCTGGGCCTTGTCCACCGGGTTCTGGTCCGGGGCCGGGGCGGCCGACCACGCACTGGCGCACCGCAGCACACCTGCCGCCGCGCCGGTGTGGCGTGCGGGGCAGGTGGGGCTGGCGGCGCGCTCGCACGTCAGCACCGCGACCACGCAGCGCATTGACCCGCAAGCCCTGGTGGCGGCCGTGCAGGCCGAAGTCTTCCCGCTCGAGCGCAACTGGTTTCGCAGCCGCGATGGGCTGGAGCCTTCGCTGCAGCGCCTGGACGCGCTGTGGACGCTGGCCGAGCGCAGCGCCCCCGCCTTGCCTGAGACCCAGCGGCGCACCCGCCAGGCCGTGGCCCTGCTGGCCCACGCGCGCTGGATGTACCAAAGCGCGTTGGCGCGCACCGAGACGCGGGGCATGCACCGGCGCACCGACTATGCCCAGATCGACCCGGCCCAGCAGCACCATCTCGTGGTGGGCGGGCTGCAGCAGGTGTGGGTGGCTCGCCTGCCAGCTGGCCGCGGCGCCTCCACCGAGTGTGAGGTGGCCGCCGCATGATCGAGCTGATTGACGCGGCCCGCTGCACGGGCTGCAACATCTGCGTGGCGGTGTGTCCCACGCGCGTGTTCGATGCGGCCCCTGCCGCGTCGGGCATAGACGCTGCGGGCCTGCCGGCCATCGCGCGGCAGGCGGACTGCCAGACTTGCTTCATGTGTGAGCTGTATTGCCCGGTGGACGCGTTGTACGTGGCGCCGCAGACCGTGCCCCTGGCAACGCTTGCCGAGGCCCAGACCGATGTGAGTCCTGCCGCGCAGTCGGCGGCCCCCCTGTGGGGCAGCTACCGCCGTGCGGTCGGTTGGGATGTGCGCGACGGCAGCACCGCACGGCTGGACCAGAGCTACCACTTGCTGGGCGCCGCGCTGCGCTGAACCCAACGGCAAAAGCGCGCAGCGCCCGCACCCCTGTCGCTGCACCCCAACAAAAAAGGCCACCGCGTTTGCACGCAGTGGCCTTTTTGCTGGGGTGATGTCGATGACTTTCGGGTGAATGCAGCTTTAGAGCGGATAACAAAACTCAGCGAAGCGGTTCTGGCTAGGCGCCGCGTCGCAGGCAGTACGAGTAGTACGACAAGACGCGGCAACGACGCCAGAAGAGTTTTGTTAGCCGCTCTTAGCGCGCCACGCCTTGCCAGGCGGTGAAATGCCGCTCCAGCTTCTGCAGAGCGAAGTTCAGGCTCACGCCAATCGCCGTGATCGCGATGATGCCGAAATACATGTCGCCGATGAGGAAGCTGTACTGCGCGTAGATGATGAGGTAGCCCAGCCCGGCCTTCGCGCCCACCATTTCCGCAGCAATCAGCACCAGCATGGCCGATGCGGCAGCCAGGCGGATGCCGACGAAGATCGTGGGCACCGACGCGGGCAGGATGACCTTCACGAACAGCTGGCGCGGCGTGGCGCCCATGGTGCGGGCGGACTTGATGAGCAGCGGGTCCACCTGCCGCATGGCGGCGATGGTGTTGAGCAGCAGCGGCCAGGCGCAGGCATAGACCACGATGGACAGCTTGGACACCTCGCCGATGCCCAGCAGCAGCAGGAACACCGGCAGCAGCGCCAGCGGCGCGGTGTTGCGCAGCAGCTCGATCAGCGGGTTGAGCGCCTGGCCCAGCCGCTGGTACCAGCCGATGGCCAGCCCCAGCGGAATCGCGGCCACGATGGCGATCGACAGGCCGCCGAGCGAGCGTGCCAGGCTGATGGAGGTGTGCTCCCACAGCTGGCCGTTTTGCGCCAGCACCCAGCCCGCGGCCAGCACTTCGGTCAGGGGCGGCAGGAAGGTCGGGTCGGTCAGGCCCAGGCGGGGCGCCAGCTCCCACAGCACGGCCAGCGCCAGCACCAGGCCGGAGCGCCAGGCGCCGTTGGCCACGCGGCGGGCTAGGCGCAGCCACACGGTGGGCAGCGCCTGTGCGGCATGGGGCAGGGCGGTTGCGGGTTGCTGCGCAGCGTGCGCGGGCAGTGCGATCTCAGACATGGTGGGACTCCTTGATCACGGGTTGGGCGGCGATGCGGCTGCGGCGTTCGTGGCGCGCGGAGGCGACCTCGTCGTGTAGCAGGCCCCAGATGCGGTGGCGCAGCTCGCCGAAAAGCGGCAGCGAGCGGATGTCGTCGGTCTCGGCGCGCAGCGATTCGGGGATGTCCACGATCTCCTTGATGCGGCCGGGGCGGGTGGTCATGACCGCCACGCGCTGGCCCAGCACCACGGCCTCGTCGATGCCGTGGGTGATGAACACGATGGTCTTGCCCGTGCGCTGCCAGATGTCCACCAGCTCTTCCTGCAGCGTCTCGCGCGTCTGGGCGTCCAGTGCGGCAAAGGGCTCGTCCATCAGCAGCACCTGGGGCTCGTAAGCCAGGCTGCGGGCAATCGCCACGCGCTGCTTCATGCCGCCCGAGAGCTCGTGCGGGTAGCGCTGCGCGAAGTCGGACAGCCCCACCAGTTGCAGATAGTGCGCGGCTTTTTCGCGGCGCTCGCGCTTGCCCAGGCCCGCGACCTCCAGGCCGAAAGCCACGTTGTCCAGCGCGGTAAGCCACGGGAACAGCGCGTACTGCTGGAACACCACGCCCCGGTCCCGCGCGGGGCCGGTGATGGCCTTGCCGTCGATGAGCACCTGGCCGCTGGTGGGCGGTGTGAGGCCCGCGAGCAGGTCGAGCAGGGTGGACTTGCCGCAGCCGCTCGGGCCGACCAGCACCAGGAACTCGCCGGGCCGGATGTCGAGCGTCACGTCCTGCACGGCCACAAAGCGCTTGGACGGGCCGCCGTCGTCGGCGCGCACGGTGAACTCCTTGGTCACATGCTCGAAGCGGATCTTGGCCGGGGCCGTGGCGTGGGGATGGAGGGTGGTGCTCATTTGCTGGCCGCCAGTTTGTCCACGCCGCCGTTGGCGTAGGGGTTGAACGCGTTGGTGTACAGGTCGGACGCCTTGAGCTGGCCGGGCTTGATCACCTCGTCTTTCACCAGCCAGTCGATCCAGATCTGCAGTTCCTTGTCGGTGATGAGACCCCCCTTGCCGGCCACGCCGGTGCTCTTCCAGTACTGGATCGAATCGGCGTTCTCCGCGCGCTTGCGGCCATCGATGATCTTGGTGAAGCGCGCCTGCACTTCAGCCGGCGGCGAGTTGCGCGCCCACTCGATCGAGCGCGCCAGCGCCGACACCAGGTGGCGGCTGGTGTTGGGGTTCTGGTCGATAAATTTGGTGTGCAGCACCAGTGCGCCGCCGGTGAAGTTGCCGAACAGGTCACGGTCCTTGAACAGCGGGCGGATGCCGCCGCGCTCCAGCGCCTTGTCGCGCAGCACGCCGCCGAGCGTGGAGACTTCGACATGCCCCTGGCGCAGCGCCTGCTCGCCAGTGACGGGCGGCGTGGCCACCAGCGTGACCTGCTTGGCCTCGGCGTTGGTGAGTTTGCCGCGCTCCAGGTATTCGCGCAGCATGAACTCGTGGTGCGCGCCCAGCGTGTTCACCGCGACCTTCTTGCCGATGAGGTCGCGCGGGCCCTTGATGAGGCTGTCGTCCTTGACGTAGTAGCCGTTGTAGGTGTTGTCGTCCGAGCCGTAGTAGCCCAGCACGGCCTTGACCGGCGCCTTCTTGGCGGCGAGCTTGATGATGGCGCCGTAGAAGGCGCCGCCGATGTCCACGTCGCCGGTCACCACGGTCTGGATGTCCTGCGGACCGCTGATGGTGTTGCCCACCCATTTGGATTTGAGCGGGGCGAGGTAGCCGAGGTCTTCGGCCAGTTCGATCCAGACCACCTGGCCGGCCCAGCCCTGGTAGCGGATTTCGGATTTCTCCAGGTTCTGCGCGGCGGCAGGGGCCGCCAGGCCCAGCGCCAGCGCGGAGACCAGCAGGAAGCGTTTCGACAGATCGAGCATGGGGAGTTCCTTCGTTGCAGTGGTTCAGTGAGGTGTGCAGTGCAGTGCGTGTGCATTCACTCGGACCGGGCGCCGTTGCCGCGGCCTGAGACCCGGTGCCTTCCGCAACCCGCGTGCCATGGCGTAGAGGCTGCTTATGCGGAAATCGCGCATGGCTCCGGGGCGCTGCGCCTGCCCCGCCTTTGCGCTGCGTCGCCTGGGTAAACGCACCTTGCGGCGTTGACGTGTATGGCAGTTGACAGCAGTCGGGGACGCCACGGCGGGGTGCGAGCGCCTGTGCACGGCTGCTGGATTTGCAGCAGGGCGTGTGCGCTTTGGCGCCCATTGCTGAAAAGCCAGCAGCGGCCGCGGGGCGCTGCAAAGCGGCGCAGCGGTGTGGCGGGTGCGCAGGGCGGCGGACGGTCGGCACAATGGCGCGATGACGACCCCACCCTCGCGCCACGCCGTGGTCTGGCTGCAGGCCGACGCGCCGCCCAAGCCGGCCGTGGGCGCGCCCTGCAACGGCTGCGGTTTGTGCTGCCTGGCCGAGCCCTGCCCGCTGGGCATGCTGGTGTCGCGCCGCCGCCATGGCGCCTGCGTGGCGCTGCGGTGGGACGACGCACATGCCCGCTACCTGTGCGGCATGGTGGCGGACCCGGGCGAGGTGACGGGCCTGCGCCACCGCTGGCTGACGGCACCGCTGGCCTGGCTGGCGCGGCGGTGGATTGCGGCGGGCGTTGGGTGTGACGCGGATGTGGCGACCACCGACGTGCCGCGCCCGTGAACTGGGTGGTGGCTGTCTGGAAACGTCTGACGGGGTCGGGCTGTAGGCGGTGCGCAACTTGGCGCTTTAAAAGGTGATTGCTATTAAAAATATAGCTGCTAGCGCTTATCTATCAAGCGGTAGATCCCTTTTTTAATCAAAAGCCCAGCGTCCACACAGCGCGGCAGCACCTTCGTGTGCTCGCCCACTGCGCTGCGGGCTGTCAGTGGGGCCTGGCGTCCACCGCGCTGCGCCGCGCCAGGTGCACGCCCGCCAGCATGCAGCGCACCGATCCGCCCGCCAGCTCGATGGTCGGCACAGCCAGCGGCAGCAGCGTGGTGCTGCGCTCGATGACGGCCTTCTGCGCCGCGGTCAGGCTGGCGGCCGCGCGCGCCGACAGGGCCAGCAAACGGCCGTGGGTGCCGGTCAGCTCCAGCGCATTGCCCGCGAATTCGCCGATCTGGTGGGCGCTCAGCTCGACCACATCGCGGCCGGTTTCGCGCAGCCGCTCGCGCACGGCGTCGCGCCGCGCGGCGTCGGTGATCAGGTGGAACCCGCCCAGCGCGAAGTCGGTGGCCACGCAGAGCATCACGTTGGTGTGGTAGCACGGCCGCCCCTGCGCATCGGCCGTGGCAAAGGCCATGGGCTCGTAGTTGAAGTGGGTGCAAAACCGCTCCAGCGCCACCGGGTCGGCGCGGTTCGACTGCGCGGTGTAGGCGATGCGGCCGATGTGGTCGAGCACCATCGCGCCGGTGCCCTCCAGGAACATGCCGTCTGCTTCCAGACCCGAGTAGTCGATCACGTCCTGCACGCGGTACTCGGTCTTGAGCAGGTCCAGCACGTCGCTGCGGCGCTCGCGCCGCCGGCTCTGTGCGTACATCGGGTACACGGCCACATGGCCGCCGGCGTGGGTGGAGAACCAGTTGTTGGGGAAGACCGCATCGGGCGCGTGGCGCTCGCCCAGGTCGTCGAACAGGTGCACGCGCACACCGGCGGCTTCGAGTTGCGCGGCGGCCTGCGTGACCTCGGTGTATGCCTGGCGCGCGATGTCGTCCGGGGCGGCGTTAGTGGTTACGGATTGAAAGGCGTTGTCGTGCGCGGTGTCCGGGTTGGGGTGAAAGCGGTGGGGGCGGACCATCACGACGGCGGATGGGGCTTGGGCAGAGGCGGGTGAGGGCATGGCGGCAGTGGTTGCAAGATGGCGGCAAGGTGGCGGTGCGTGAATTTTCTGGACAGTGCCAGCCAACCAAAAGACTTCAAACTGATCGAAATGCAGCAAAATCTGGCGTTCTGATCACCCAGAGGCCCACTATGAACAGACTGGACGACACCGACCGCGAAATCCTCAGCATCCTGCGGGCCGACGCGCGCACGCCCGTGGCCACGCTGGCGCTCAAACTGCGCGTCTCGCGCGGCACCGTGCAGAACCGGCTGCGCAAGATGGAGGAGAGCGGCGTCATCGTGGGCTACACCGTGCGCCTGCGGCCCGACTCCGAGCCCCAGCGCATCCGCGCCTGGATGAGCATCGCGGTCGAAGGCAACGCAGCGCCCGAGGTGATCCGCACGCTGCGCGGCGAGCCCATGGTGGGCACGCTGCACACCACGAACGGCCGTTGGGACATCGTGGCCGAGGTGCGGGCCGAGAGCCTGGAGGCCTTCGACGCGGCGCTGGGGCGCATCCGCTTGACGCCGGGCATTGCGAACACCGAGACGAGCATCCTGCTGTCCACGTACAAGGCTTGAGCCCCAAGGTTGGCGGACGGCGATGGTCGGCACACGACCGTCCAGTCAGCGCAGCGCCTGAAGGGGGTCGTGCCACATTGGCGACACCGGCTAGGGGGTTTCCGCATCACCGTCGTCAGGCCCGCTGCAGTCCAATGGCGAAGTCTTTGTTTTGCCTTTCAGGAGCCCCGCCATGCAACGTCGCCAGATCATCCAATGGGGAGCCGCCAGCCTCGCTGCCCCCGCATTCGTGGCGCAGGCCCAGAGCTTTCCGAACAAGCCCATCAAGCTCGTGATCGCCTTCCCGGCCGGTGGCCCCACCGACATCACCATGCGCTCTCTGGCCGACAACGCCAGCAAGATCCTGGGCCAGCCCGTCATCGTCGAAAACAAGCCCGGCGCGGGCGGCACGCTGCCCGCGCAGGCCTTGCAGACCGCCGCTGCCGACGGCTACACCGTGGCGCAGATCCCGCTGGGCGTATTCCGCCTGCCCTACACCACCAAGATCAACTGGGACCCGGTCAAGGACATCAGCTACGTGCTGAACGTCACCGGCTATGCGTTTGGCCTGGTGGTACCCGCCGACTCGCCGCTCAAGACCTGGACGCACTTCGTGGCCTGGGCCAAGGCCAACCCCGGCAAGCTCAGCTACGGCTCCACCGGCACCATGACCAGCCCGCACCTGACGATGGAACTCATCGCCCAGCAGCTGGGCCTGGAGCTGCTGCACGTGCCCTACAAGGGCAGCGCCGACCTGATGCAGTCCATCCTGGGCGGGCAGATCATGGCGGCGGCCGACTCCACGGGCTTTGCTCCGCAGGTCGAGGCGGGCAAGCTGCGCGTGCTCAACACCTGGGGCGCCGAGCGCCTGGCCAAGTTCCCCGACGCGCCCACGCTCAAGGAGCTGGGCCTAAACCTGGTGCAGAACTCGCCCTTTGGTATTGGCGCCCCCAAGGGCACGCCCGATGCGGTGGTCAAGCGCCTGCACGATGCCTTCAAGCAGGCCATGGAGCAGGAGAGCTACCGCACCGCCCTGGCGCGCTATGACATGGTGCCGATGTACATGAGCACGGCGGCGTACAAGAAGTTCGCGCAGGACACGTTCACGCGCGAGAAGGCGCTGGTGGAGAAATTGGGCCTGGCCAAACCCACCTGAGGCCAAGCCCCTCCGAGGGGGCAATGCGTTCCGTGTGATGATCCGCAGCATTGAACGGAACTCACACACGATATGGCATCCCCCTCCGACAGCATCAGCATGGCCCTGTTTTGCGACTTTGAAAACGTCGCCCTGGGCGTGCGCGATGCGCAGTATGAAAAGTTCGACATCAAGCCCATCCTGGAGCGCCTGCTGCTCAAGGGCTCCATCGTGGTCAAGAAGGCCTATTGCGACTGGGAGCGCTACAAGGGCTTCAAGGCCACCATGCACGAGGCGAACTTCGAGCTGATCGAGATCCCCCATGTGCGCCAGTCGGGCAAAAATTCGGCCGACATCCGCCTGGTGGTGGACGCGCTGGACCTCTGCTACACCAAGTCGCACGTCAACACCTTCGTCATCATCAGCGGCGACTCGGACTTCTCGCCGCTGGTGTCCAAGCTGCGCGAGAACAACAAGCAGGTGATCGGTGTGGGCGTGAAGCAGTCCACATCCGATCTGCTGATTGCCAACTGCGACGAATTCATCTTCTATGACGACCTGGTGCGCGAAAACCAGCGCGCCCAGGCGCGCCGCCAGAACCCCGGCAACAACAACCCGCCCGCCCCACGCCGCAGCGCTGAAGAAGAGCGCAGCCGCAAGGAAACCCAGGATGCACGCCGCACCCAGGGCGTCGAACTGGCGGCCGAGACCTTCGAAGCCCTGCTGTCGGAGCGCGGCGACACGGGCAAGATCTGGGCCTCGGTGCTCAAGGAGGCGATCAAGCGGCGCAAGCCCGATTTCAGTGAGGGCCGATACGGCTTCCGCACGTTTGGCAATCTGCTGGAAGAAGCGCAGGCGCGCGGGCTGCTGGAGTTTGGGCGTGACGAAAAATCGGGTGCGTACGTGTACCGCAGCCACGGTCAGTCCACGGGGGCGGCGGCGCCAGCACGGTCCGAGGCAGGGAGCGAGCGGGTCCCCCAGGGCGCGTCGGTGCGGCACGACTTCCATGCGGTGGCCACTGCACCCGACCTGCCCACTGGCGGCAGCGATGGCCAGGGGCCTGCCGGGCGCAGCCGAGGCCGCCGCAGCGAGGGGGTAGACCGCGCGGACATGCGCAACGCACCCCGCAGCGAGTCGCACGAGCCCGAGCAGGCCGATGCCCCCGCAGAGCGCCCGGCAAGCCGGTATTTCAGCCAGCCAGTCGCGGCCGAGGTCGCGCCGCTACCGGATGCCTTTCCCGAGGCCGACGATGGCGCCTCGCCTCCGGCCGGACTGGCTCCCGCAGAACCCGATGGCGTCGATGCTGCAGCACCCCGCCGCAGCCGGGCTCGCAGCAAGGGCGATACCAGCAGCGACAACAGTGCAGGCGGTGCCGGCCGCAAAACCGCAGCACCCCGTGCGCGCGGCGCACGTGCCGTGGCGGATGCAAGCGATGCCGCGGGTTCGCAGCCGTCGGCAACCGCCGCGCCAGAGCCAACCGCACCCGACGCGAAGGGTGCAGCGCCCACCAAACCGTCCGCTGCACGCCCGCGCAGCCGGACCCGCAAACCTGCGGACAAACCGGCCGAGTGACGGCTACTGGGCGGCTGCGGTAGGGGTAGTGGCCGTGCGCAGTAACGCCAACCGCTCGCGCACTTCCCCATAGCTGGGCGGCGTGCAGCCTGCCCGCTCCACGCAGTGGCTGGCGCTGGCCAGCGCGTGGTGCAGCACGGCGAGCAAACGGGCTTCGGTGACGGGGGCTGTCAGGCCACCATGACGCAGTGCCAAGGCCTCTTCGCCGCGCTCCGGACCCGCCAGCAGGGCGGTGATCAAGCCCGCCAGAAAACAGTCGCCTGCGCCCACGGTGTCCACCACCGTGAGCGGCATTTCCTCACGCGCATGCACGGCCCGCCCGTCGCGTTGCAGCAGCCAGGCGCCGCCGGGCCCCAGGGTCAGTGCCAGCCATTGGGCGGGCGTCTGGCGCAGCAGGTGGCGGGCACGTTGCAGCGCATCGGCGCCCGGCACCGCCAGCGCTTCCAGGTCATCGTCGCTCACCTTGATGAGGTGGGCCTGTTGCAACGCGGCCATCACATTGGTGCGGTAGGCGGGCGCGTCGTCCACGGCGGACAGGCGCAGGTTGGCGTCTACCACCACCAAGCGCCCGGCGGTGCGCTGCGCGGCCAGCCAGGGCAGGTAGATGGCGGCGTCCTGCGCCACCAGGGCCAGGCAGCCCGTGGCCACCACCTGCAGGTGGGGCTGGGCGGCGCACGCGGCAATGAGCGCATCGGCTGTCACCTGGCGGTCGGCCACGCCGTCGCGGTAGAAGCTGTAGCTGGCCTTGCCCTCGGCATCCAGTGCGGCCAGTGCCAGCGCACTGGGCGCGCGCACCGGCGCAGGGGCGGCCAGGGCCACACCCGCCTCCTGCAAGCCGTGGGCCAGTTGGCGGCCCAGCAGGTCGCCCGACAGCGGATTCAGGTACAGCGTGCCCACGCCCTGCAGTCCCAAGGCCCGTGTGAGGTTGTAGACCGCACCGCCCGCGCAGGGCCTGAGGCGGCCGTCCGGCTCTTCGATCAGGTCAAACAAGGCCTCGCCCGCCGTGGCAACTTGGAGCTCGATGGCGGGCCGGGGGGCAGGAGGATGAATAGGGAAAACCATAACTAAATCCACTTGATTTATTAACTTGTCGGCCACTATAGTTCGATCCCATCCACCCGACAAGAGTGGTTCACCTGCCAGCCGCAATGCCCGGGCCGACAGGACTCTGCCATCCCATTCCAGGAGACAACGCCATGCAACGCACCCCCGCTTTCGCGCTTTCTGTCCTTGCCCTCACCGGCGCCATGGCCTGTGGCCTGGCCCAGGCACAAACGTCCGAGCCCGTGATCGGCCTGATCACCAAGACCGACACCAACCCCTTTTTCGTGAAGATGAAAGAGGGGGCGACCGCCGAGGCCAAGAAGCTGGGCGCCAAGCTGGTGTCGGCCGCTGGCAAGACCGACGGCGACAACGCCGGCCAGGTCACAGCCATGGAGAACCTGATCGCCGCTGGCGCCAAGACCATCCTGATCACCCCCAGCGATGCCAAGGCCATCGTGCCCGCCATCAAGAAAGCCCAGGCGCGCGGCGTGATGGTGATTGCCCTGGACAGCCCCACCGACCCGATGGACGCGAGCGATGCCCTGTTTGCCACCGACAACTACAAGGCGGGCGAGCTGATCGGCCAGTACGCCAAGGCAGCGGCTGCAGGCAAGAAACCTGTGATTGCCACGCTGGACCTGTTCCCCGGCCACCCCGTGGGCGCACAGCGGCACAACGGCTTCCTGAAGGGCTTTGGCCTGCAGGCCAACGATGCCAAGAGCAATGAGCTGTCGCGCCCCGCCGAAGTGGTGTGCATGGCCGACAGCTTTGGTGACCGCGCCAAGGGCCAGACCGGCATGGAAAACTGCCTGCAGAAGAACCCCGACATCAACATCGTCTACACCATCAACGAGCCCGCCGCCGCCGGTGCCTACAACGCGCTCAAGGCCGCAGGCAAGGAGAAGAACGTGCTCATCGTCTCGGTGGACGGTGGCTGCGCGGGCATCGCCGACGTGGGCAAGGGTGTGATCGCCGCCACCAGCCAGCAGTACCCGCTGCGCATGGCCGCGATGGGCGTGGCGGCAGGTGTGGACTATGCCAAGACCGGCAAGAAGGTCAGCGGCTACACCGACACGGGCGTGACGCTGATCGCCGCCAAGCCACAGGCGGGTGTGGACAGCAAGGACGTGAAGACTGGCACGGACCTGTGCTGGGGCGCCAAGTAACACGTCCCTTTTGATGTGGGACCAGGCAGCCCTGCAGGGGCCTGCCTGAGTGCCCAATTTAGCCACCCGCCCGGAGCCGCCATGACATCGCCCGCTTTCAAACTACCGCCCCTGGCCACGCTGGGGCCGTTCATCGCGCTGATCCTGGCGTGCGCCTTTTTTGCCACGCAGAGCGAACGCTTTCTGTCGGCGCAGAACTTCGCGCTCATCCTGCAGCAGGTCATGGTGGTGGCGGTCATCGCCATCGGCCAGACGCTGGTCATCCTCACGGCGGGCATTGATCTGTCGTGTGGCATGGTGATGGCGCTGGGCGGCATCGTGATGACCAAGATGGCGGCGGACTACGGCCTTTCGGCCCCCGTGGCGATTGCGTGTGGCATGGCGGTGACCATGCTGTTCGGCCTGATCAACGGCCTGCTGGTCACCAAGATCAAGCTGCCGCCCTTCATCGTCACGCTGGGCACGCTCAATATCGCGTTTGCCGCCACGCAGCTGTACTCGGGCGCGCAGACCATCACCGACATCCCTGCGGGCATGACCGCGCTGGGCAACACCTTCCAGCTGGGGCAGACCGCCATCGTGTGGGGGGCGGTGCTCATGCTGGCCCTGTACCTCGTCACCTGGTTTGCGCTGCGCGAGACCGCGCCCGGCCGCCATGTCTACGCCGTGGGCAACAGCCCCGAAGCCACGCGCCTCACTGGCATCGCCACCGACAAGGTGCTGCTGGGCGTGTATGTGCTGGCGGGCCTGTTCTACGGCATCGCGTCGGTGCTGTCGGTGGCCCGCACCGGCGCGGGTGACCCCAACGCGGGCCAGACCGAAAACCTCGATGCCATCAGCGCCGTGGTGCTGGGCGGCACCAGCCTGTTTGGCGGGCGCGGCGTCATCCTGGGCACGCTGGTGGGGGCGCTGATTGTGGGCGTGTTCCGCAACGGGCTCACGCTGATGGGCGTGTCGTCGGTCTACCAGATCCTGGTCACCGGCATCCTCGTGATCCTGGCCGTGGCCACCGACCAACTCTCGCGCAAAGGAGTGCGTTGATCATGGCCAACTCCCCACACACCACGAACGCCCCGCTGGTCATGCAGGCCAAGGGCCTGGTCAAGCGCTATGGGCAGGTCACCGCGTTGGATGGCGCCGACTTTGAACTGCGCGCCGGTGAAATCCTGGCCGTGATCGGCGACAACGGCGCGGGCAAGTCGAGCCTGATCAAGGCACTGTCGGGCGCCACCGTGCCCGACGAAGGCGAGATCCTGCTCGACGGCCAGCGCATCCAGTTCAAGAGCCCCATCGACGCACGCCGCGCGGGCATCGAAACCGTGTACCAGGACCTGGCCGTGGCCCCGGCCATGACGATTGCCGAAAACCTGTTCCTCGGCCGCGAACTGCGCCGCCCCGGACTGCTGGGCAGCGCGCTGCGCATGCTCGACAAGAAAAAGATGCTCGAAGAAAGCGTGGCCCGCATGGCCGAGCTGAAGGTCGGCATCCGCTCGATGACGCAGGCGGTGGAGACCCTCTCGGGCGGCCAGCGCCAGTGCGTGGCCGTGGCGCGCGCGGCAGCGTTTGCGCGCCATGTGGTCATCATGGACGAGCCCACCGCCGCCCTGGGCGTGAAGGAGGGCAACATGGTGCTGGAGCTGATCCGCCGCGTGCGCGACAAGGGCCTGCCTGTGATTCTCATCAGCCACAACATGCCCCATGTGTTCGAGATTGCCGACCGCATCCACATCGCCCGCCTGGGCAAGCGCGCCGCCATCGTCAACCCCAAGAAGATCAGCATGAGCGACACCGTGGCCGTGATGACCGGTGCCATGGCGGCGTCCGACCTGCCCGCTGAATGCCTTGCCTGAACCATGCTGAAAAATATCGACCCCCTGCTGACCCCCGACCTGCTCAAGGTGCTGGCCGAGATGGGCCATGACGACGCCATTGTTTTGGCCGACGCCAACTTCACCGCCATGAGCCTGGGCGCGGGCAAGCCCGTGCTGCGCCTGCCCGGCATTGGCATGGCGCGTGCCGTGCAAGCGGTGGCCAGCGTGCTGCCCCTGGCGCAGGACGTGCCGCACCCCGTGGCCTACATGCAGGTGGGCGGCACCGAGGCGCCGTACCGCTCAGCCCTGCAGCGCGAAACCATGGACGTGCTGGCACGCGAGGGCGTGACCAGCGAGCAGGCCGAAGGCGTGGAGCGTTTTGCGTTCTACGAACGCGTCAAAAAGGCCTACGCCATCGTGGTGACTGGCGAACGCCAGCCCTGGGGCAATTTCCTGCTGCGCAAGGGCGTCATCGGCGACACTCTGAGTGCCTGATTGATTCGCCGCCATGCTGGACACCGACGCTTCCCCCCTCCCTGTTGACAACGCTGCCGCCAGCCCCGCGCTGCTGCGCCAGCGCGGCTCCAACCACGTGGGGCTGCGCCAGTTCAACGAGCGGGTGGTGCTGCAGGCGCTGCGCACCCACGGCAGTCTGGCCAAGGCCGAGATGGCGCGGGTCACGGGCCTCACGGCGCAGACCATCGGCCTCATCACCGCCCGGCTCGACGAAGACCAGTTGCTGCGCCGCGAAGCGCCCGTGCGCGGCCGCGTGGGCCAGCCCTCGGTGCCGATTGGTCTCAACCCCGACGGCGCCTTTGCCATCGGCATCAAGATCGGCCGCCGCAGCGCAGATTGGCTGCTGGTGGACTTCACCGGCCATGTGCGTGAACGCGTGGTGCTGGACTACGCCTTCCCTGACATCGACGTGCTGCTGCCCGCCATCCGCAAGCACCTGCACCAGCTGCTCGACGGCCTGGGTCCGCTGCGTTCGCGTGTGGTGGGGGTGGGCGTGGCCGCGCCGTTCCAGCTTGGTGGCTGGCACCGCATGCTGGGCCTGACGGAGGCCCAGTCGGAGGCCTGGAACAGCATCGACCTCGCGGAGCAGGTGCAGCAGATGACCGAGCTGCCCGTGAGCTTTGCCAAGGACACCTCGGCCGCCTGCGTGGCCGAGCTGCTGCAGGGGCGCGGGCGCGATATCCCGAGTTTTCTGTACCTGTTCATGGACACCTTTGTGGGCGGCGGGCTGGTCATCAACTCGCACCTGCACCGGGGCTTGCATGGCAACGCGGGCGCGGTGGCCTCGCTGCCGCTGTCACCAGCCCTTCCCGGGCAGGCCCCCGCGCAGCTCATCAGCCAGGCATCGCTGTGGGAGCTGGAGCAGCGCTTTCGCGAACATGGCCTCGACCCCATGGCTGCCTACGACAAGCGTGTGCTGCAGGCCCCGTGGCTGGAACACAGCCGGGGCTGGATTGCGCGCGCTGCGGCGGGCTTGGCGCACTGCATCGTCTCGGCCACCGCGTTTTTGGATCTGGACGCCGTGGTGGTCGATGGCGCCGCAGCCCCCGAGCTGCTGCAGGCCCTGTGCGAAGGCGCCCGCCACGCGCTGGCCGACTACAACTGGGAAGGCCTGCACCAGCCGCCCCGGCTGGAACTGGGCACCATGGGCTCAGACGCCCGGGCGCTGGGGGGGGCGCTGCTGCCCTTGCACGCCTGCTTTGCACCGGATACGGACATCTTCCTAAAGGCCTGAGCAGGGCATGGGGCGGTGAAGATTTGCTATTAAAAATATAGCTATTGGTGCTTGTCTATCAAGCGCCAGGCCGTATTTTTATTCAAAATTTCTCGGCCGAGGTTGCGTCAAGGGCAGCGCTCGCCCCGATCCCGGCCCGCCAGGATCGCCCGCGCCACCTCGGCAAACCCTGCGCCACGTTCGCCCTCTGTCACATAGCGTGGCAGGTGCTGCAGTTGTGGCACAAAGCGCGCGATGTTGGCCACCCCCACGCTGTGGGGAAAGTGCTCGAACATGAGCTGGTCGTTGGTCGAGTCGCCCACATATACCCAGCGGTCGATCTCTGCGTCGAGGTCGCGCCCCAGCAACTCGCGCACGATCCAGCGCGCGCCCTCCAGCTTGTTGTGCGCCCCGAACCAGCCGTTGATGTGGATGCTGCTCACGGTGGCGTTCATGCCTGCGGCGCGCAGGATCGCCACGCATTGGTCGATGCGCGCTTGGGGCAGGTGCGTGAACTCGCTGTGGTCGATGGCGATGTCCGTTTCGCGTCCGGGCGAGTCGGTCGCGCGGCGGGCGCCGGGCACCCTGGCTTCGATGTCGGCGAGCACTTGCTGCATGCGGGCGAAATGGGTTGCGCGCGTGGCTGCATCCTGTTGGTATCGTTTTGATAGCGCATCGCGATTGTCTGGTCTGCGTTGCAGGGCTACAGCACCATTCTCGGCCACGATGGCGTCCACAGGCCAGGTAGCTGCAAAGGGCTCGCTCCAGCCTACGGGGCGGCCGGTGATGGGAATCACTGCCAGTCCCCGGGCCTTGAGTGCTTCCATCGCTTGCAAGACGGGCGCAGGCACAGCGCCCTCGGTGGTCAGCGTGTCGTCGATGTCGGTGAGCACGCCGACGAGGCGGGCGGGTGGACTCCAGGCACTCAATGGGAGCATGGGGGAATGGGTAGGCATGGCGATGGCAAGGTGGGCGTTGGTGAAAATCACGGAGGGCTGCCGCTCGGGCTTGCGCTTCTCCCTGTGGGCGAAGAGATGCCCACTCCTAACCGGTACTTGGGGCCGTTTTCCCGCGCGTCAGGCTCGGGAATTTTTCTGCAACCCTTTCGGCGGACATGGGCACCATGTCCCCGTCACGGAACTCAAAAAGCTGCAGGGTGGCCGATGGGATCTGCTCCAGGCCACGGCCCTTTTCGTCCACGACGTGCAAATTGCCTGGCTGTGGCTTCGGCGCAAAAAGATCGGCGGTGTTTCGGGCGCGGATCAGTACAGAGCGTTTGTATCCATCATCGGTGCCTCCGAACTCTGGGACTACGAATATGGCCTGCCGCTCTTTGTCGAGCGACAGCGCAAAGCGATACAGCGTGTCCCAATACGCCAGGTTGGGCCTGAGCGCCTGGGTCTCCTGCGCATGCACACCCGCCAGGGCCGCAACAAGCGCAGCGCTTCCGACAAGGGCAGCAGCAGGGCGTGCCTCTCGGGGCCAGATGGCCGCCAGACAGGCCGAAAACGCAATCCACGGCACGAACAGATAGCGGTCTGGACTGTGAATTCCCGGAAAAGCCGTCAGCGGTATCAGAGGCAGCAGGACGATGCCCAAGGACACGAAAAGCACAGGTCCATGGAGCCGTCGCTTTGCGGCTGCAAGGCACAAAAGGCCGAGAAATACAACGGCAAGGATGTTGCCGGGCGGTTTGGAGCCGAGGAGCAATTTGGGAACCCTGAGCAACTGGCGCAGGGCCTCGCCGGCATCAAAAACCCCCTGGCTGTAGCCACCCATGAGGCGCCCTAGCAGCAGGTAGCGCCACCCCATGTAGGCCAGTGCAATCAGCACGAACGGTATCACCGCGCGCACCCGTTGCCGCAGCGTGCCCACGGGCAGGAAGGGCAAGAGCACGACCAGGGGTACATAGACTTCCTTGCAGGTAGTCGCCAGCAGGTAGGCGAGGGCGGACAGCGCCAGCCAGTATCCGCGTCCACCTTTGAGATACCGGGTCCAGCCCAGTATCGACAGCATGGCGAATACGAAGCCGGTCGCATAGTGCCCGTGCATCAGGCCCGCTGCGATGTGGGCCGTGGGCTTGCCGAGCAGCAGCGCAATGGCGCCGATCAGCGCGGGCAGGGGCGCCAGCCACTCTCGCAACACGGCATAGAACAACGCGGCTCCCAGCCCCACGAGCAGCAGCAAGTGCGCGTAGTGGCCCGCGGCGGACATGCCGAACAAGCTCAGGTTGATGTCGTAGAACAGCAGGTTCCATGGAGCGACATTGGCGCTGGAGTGCCCCTGGGCAATGTGGGGCTCCAAGAAATATTGCCAGGGTGTGTGTTGGGCCGCGTAGCTCAGGTGGGCGCCGTCATCCCAGCGCCAAGATCCCTGGAGTGATGCGCCATGGGCCAGCAGGGTGAGCAGGGACAGAAGCAGTGTGGCGCCGAGATATTCGGTCCAGGGGTGGCGGTCGATGTGCTCGCGCAGCGCGAGCCACGCGGTTTTCAGCGCTTGAACGTCCATCGCCAATGGAGGAGGAAAGTGAGCGCCGGAAGCGCGACGAAGACCAGTCCGAGCCCCACCAGGTAATGCCAGCCTGCCCAAGCCGCAAACCCGCTGACCAGCACTGTGATGGCAAGCCCGGCCAGGGATACAAGGAGAAAGCGCCCGTATTGCCCCAGTGATGCCTCTGTCTTGAAGTTCCAGCGGCGGTTTGCCCAATAGGAAAAGCTGTTGGCCGCCACAAACGCGATGGCGTTGGCGATGGACGGGTGAACCCCGAAGCGCTCGACGGACAGGACGACGACGGCCGTATGGATCAGCGTATTGATCACACCGATGCCAGAAAACTTGGCAATCTTGCCCGCCAAGGAGTCAGGAGCGATCCGGAAAGTCATAGAGGTCGCGAATAATATAAATGGGCCGCTGCTTCACTTCCCCGTAGATGCGGCCGATGTACTCACCGAGCACGCCAAGCCCCGCGAGCTGCAGTCCACCGAGGAACAGGACGGATGTGATCAGGGAGGCGTAGCCCGGCACATCACGCCCCAGGATCAAAGTCTTGAGCAACAGGAAGATGGCATAGACGAGGGCCAGGGCGGAAATGGTGGAACCGATGTAAGTCCAGATGCGAAGCGGGACCGTGGAGAACGAGGTGATCCCTTCCAGGGCGAAGTTCCACAAACGCCATCCCGAGAATTTGCTGGCGCCCGCAAAACGGGGCTCGCAGACAAAAGTCACCGTCGTTTGCCGGAAGCCGGCCCAAGCGAACAGGCCCTTCATGAAGCGGCGGCGTTCGGGCAGTCTTTTAAGGGCTTCGACGACCTTGCGGTCCATGAGCCGAAAATCGCCGACGTCTGCGGGAATATCGACTTCGGAAATCTGGTTCTGCAAGCTGTAAAACCACCCGGCGGTCTTGCGGCGAGCCCAATGTTCCGCTTCACGGCTTTGCCGTTTCGCCAGGACCACTTCGTAGCCTTCGCGCCAGCGGGACACCATTTCTGGAATAGCTTCGGGCGGGTGTTGAAGATCAGCGTCCATCGGGATGAGGACGTCGCCCCTCGCCAACTCGATGCCGCAGGTGAGTGCCGCCTCTTTGCCGAAATTCCTCGACAGGTCGGCAATGCGCAGGTGGGGGTTCTGCTCCCTCGCCAGCAGCAAGCGTGACAGGGTGTCGTCACTGCTGCCGTCGTTGATGCACACGACTTCATAGGTGTCCGCAGCCGATTCCAAAACAGGGACCAGGCGGGCAAGAAAAGCAGCGAGATTGCCGGCCTCGTTCTTCATCGGGCAGATGATCGTCAACGAGGCAGGACGGGGCTTCAGTGGTGGCTGTTCCATGGTGGAGGGCTGGGCGAGTCGTGTCTGCGCAAGGAAAAACAAAGGGTCTGACTGCGCAATAACTTCCCATCTTGTGCGGGCTAGGCTCCTTGCAGCGCCAGCCCCGCATGCTCGCGCAGCGGGTGGAAGTGGATCTTGGGAAACCGCTCCTGCGCCAGACGCACGTCATACGGGCTGGTGCACAGATAGGCCAGCGTGTCCGCCGCATCGTGCGCCAGGCGCAGCGGATAGGCGTCGGTGAAGGCGCGCAGGTCGGCCGCGTTGTCCGCGGTGATCCAGCGGGCGCCCGTGTACTGGCAACCTTCCAGACGCACGTCGGCGTCGTACTCGGCCTTCAGGCGGTGCTGCACCACTTCGAACTGCAGCTGGCCCACGGCGCCCAGCAGCATGTTGCCGCCGGCGTCGGGCTTGAAGACCTGGATCGCGCCTTCCTCACCCAGCTGGGCCAGGCCCTGCTGCAGCTGCTTGGTGCGCAAGGGGTTCTTGAGCACCACGGTCATGAACATTTCCGGGGCGAAGAACGGCAGGCCGGTGAACTGCAGGTTGGCGCCGTCGGTGATGGTGTCGCCCAGCTGCACGCCGCCGTGGGTGGTAAAGCCGATGATGTCGCCCGCGTAGGCTTCTTCCACCGCCTCGCGGCGCTGGCTCATGAAGGTCACCACGCTGGTGGGGCGTAGTTCCTTGGAGGTGCGCTGCACCTTGAGCTTCATGCCCGGCATGTACTTGCCCGAGGCCACGCGCACGAAGGCGATGCGGTCGCGGTGGTTGGCATCCATGTTGGCCTGGACCTTGAACACAACGCCGGCAAAGCCCTCGTCCTCGGGCGCGATGGTCTTGACGACAGGCTGTTTGTTGACTTCGAGCGTGCTCACGCGCGGGCCCGGCGGCGGTGACATGTCGACCACGGCGTCCAGAACCTCCATCACACCGAAATTGTTCACCCCTGAACCGAAGAACACGGGTGTGAGCTTGCCGGCCAGGAAGTCTTCGTGGCTCCAGGCCGCCGAGGCACCCACGGCCAGCTCCATGCTCTCCAGCGCATCGTCAAAGGGCTGGCCAAAGCGCTTGCGCAGCCTGTCGGCCTCGGCCAGCGGCACCACTTCAAAGTCTTTCGGGCCGCGGTCGCTGCCGGGGGTGAACACCGTCATGGTCTGCGTGCGCAGGTTGATGATGCCGCCAAAGCTCTTGCCCTGGCCTACGGGCCAGGTGATGGGGCAGCAGGGCATGCCCAGCTCGCGCTCCACTTCGTCGAGGATGTCGAGCGGGTCGCGCACTTCGCGGTCCATCTTGTTCACGAAGGTGATGATGGGCGTGTCGCGCTGGCGGCAGACCTCGATCAGGCGGCGCGTCTGCGCTTCCACACCGTTGGCCGCGTCGATCACCATCAGCGCCGAGTCCACGGCCGTGAGCACGCGGTAGGTGTCTTCAGAGAAGTCCTTGTGGCCGGGGGTGTCGAGCAGGTTGATCACGTGTTCGCGATACAGCATCTGCATGACCGAAGAGGCCACCGAGATACCGCGCTGCTTTTCGATTTCCATCCAGTCCGACGTGGCATGGCGGCTGGCTTTGCGGCCCTTGACGGCGCCCGCGATCTGGATCGCGCCCGAGAACAGCAGCAGCTTTTCCGTCAGCGTCGTTTTACCGGCGTCGGGGTGGGAAATGATGGCAAAGGTGCGGCGGCGCCGGGTTTCTGAGGCGTAGGACACAGGGGGTGGTTCCAGAAGGGGGTCAGGGCGCGCTGCGGCAGGGTTCTGCGGCAGTCAGCGCGGCAGGCGCAGCGGCGCCCGGAAGCGGCGATTTTACCGGCGCCCGCTGCGAACCCTTTTCAGACCCTTCTTCAACGCCCTGTTTCCGTTCAGCTGAGCTGTGCCTGGGTGTGCCGGGCATACATCTTCTGCATGCCGCCCAGCCAGCGTTCGTAGTCCTGCCCCTTGTTGCGGAAGTATTGCGCCACTTCGGGGTGGGGCAGCACCAGGAAGCGCCCGTCCTGCATGGCGGCCAGCACATCGCCCGCCACCTGCTCCGGCGGCAGGATGCCGTCGTGCGAGGCCGAGCCGCCGTCGCCGGTGACCATGGCGGTCTGCACCGACTGGGGGCACAGGCAGGCGACGCCCACGCCACGGCGGCCATAGGCGATGCGCAGCCATTCGGCAAAGGCCACGGCCGCATGTTTGGTGACGGCATAAGGGGCGGATTCGACGATGGTCAGCAGCCCGGCTGCCGAGGCTGTGATGAGGAAGAAGCCTTCGCCGCGCTCCACCATCTCGGGCACCACGGCACGCGCTGCCCACACGTGGGCCATGCCGTGAATGTTCCACATGGCCTCCCACAGCGGGTCTTCCAGCTCGATGCCTCCCGGACGGCCCAGGATGCCGGCGTTGGAGATGTAGGCATCGACCCGGCCATAGCGTTCGCGGGTGGTGGCGACCAAAGCCTGGATATCGGCCTCCTTCGACACATCGCAGCGCACGGCGAGGCCTTTGACTTCGTCGGCCACAGCCTGGGCGGGCGCGAGGTGCAGGTCGGCCACGACCACGGCGCGGGCCCCCTCTTGTGCAAAACGCCGCGCGATGCTGCGGCCGATGCCGCTGGCGCCGCCGGTGACGATGATGACTTTGTCCTTGGCGTCCATGCAATGCTCCGTTGGTGGTTTTCGGTGAGGGCGCCAGTGTCGGGCGGCCCGCCGGGCAAGGCAGCCGCGCAGGCGACAGGTTCTCAGTCCGGTGGGCTCGGGGCCTGGCGGATGGCCGCACAGCACAGCTGCTCCACACCTTCGGCCCACTGGCGCATCTGCACGGCGTCAAGCTGCAGCAACAACACGTAGCGCCGCCCGCCCCAGGCCGAGAGGTGCAGCACCTGCAGCAGTTCCTGCCCAGGCGGGCAGGGCAGGTCGGAGCAGGCTGCAAACACCCGGCCCCAGGCGGTCACCAGTTCCTCGTGCACGCGGCGGTGGTGCCGAGGCTCTGCCATCTGCGCCTCCAGTGCCAGCATGTCGGGGTGGAAGGGCGGCAGCTCGGGCGCATCCACGCCGCACACCAGGCGCACCAGATGGTGGACGCGCGCGGTCCAGGGCAGGTCGGTGGGCTGCACGGCCTCGCGGTCGATGGCGGCGAGCAGGGACTCGATGCAGTGGCGCACATAGCCCGACAGCAGCGCTGTCTTGTTGGGGAAATAGTCGTACAGCGTGCCGACGGAAATGCCGGTTTCCAGCGCCACATTCCGTGTGGTGAGCTTGTCCCAGCCGTCACGTTGCCAAATCCGAACAAAGGCGTCGTAGATGGCCTGCACCGTGAAGCGCGCCCGGGCCTGGCGAGGGCGCTTGAGCGGCTTGGGGGCCGTGCTGGAGCCGGCAGCAAGGGCCTTGCGCGGCGGGTTCATCGGTTTCCGAACCCACGCGGCGGCGTGGCGCCATACAGTGCCCTGAGTGCTTTTTCATCCCTCAAACGGAGACCTTCCATGACGCTGCTGACCCGCCTGTTAACCGACAAAAATGCATTGAATCACACCCGCACCGAGGAACTCCCCCTTGCTCCACTGCAGCCCGGCGAGGCTCTGCTGCGTGTGGACCGCGTGGCGGTGACGACGAACAACATTACCTATGCTGCCTTTGGTGATGCGATGAAGTACTGGGATTTCTTCCCCACGGGCGAGGCGGGCTGGGGCCACATGCCCGTGTGGGGCTTTGCCGATGTGGTGGCCTCCGATGTGGAGGGTGTGGCCGTGGGCGAGCGTTTCTACGGCTACTGGCCCATCGCGAGCCATGTGCGCATGGAGCCGGTGCGCGTGACGGCCCGGGGTTTCTACGACGGAGCGGAGCACCGCCAGTCACTCACCTCGGCCTACAACCAGTACACGCGCACCAGCGCCGACCCGGCGTACCGGGCGGGCGATGAAAACTACCAGATGCTGGTGCGGCCGCTGTTCATCACCTCGTTCATGCTGGCGGACTTCCTGCAGGACAACGGGTTTTTCGGCGCGCAGCGGCTGGTGTTCTCCAGCGCATCGAGCAAGACGGCCTACGGAACCGCGTTCTGCCTGGAGGGGGCCGGACAGATCGAGCGTGTGGGGCTGACCTCGCCCCGCAACATCGCCTTCGTGCGAGGCCTGGGCTGCTACCAGCGCACGGTGGCGTATGGCGAACTGGAAGCGCTGGAGGCCGATGTGCCCACGTTGTATGTCGATTTCTCCGGCGATGAGGATCTGCGCTCGCAGGTGCACCACCACCTGGGCGATGCCCTGGTGTACGACTGCTACGCGGGATCGGCGCAGAACACGCGCTTTCTGCGCAGCACGGCCCTGCCGGGGCCGGCGCCCGTGTTCTATTTCGCCCCGGTGCAGATCAAGAAGCGCAATGCCGACTGGGGTCCCGAGGTGGTCAACCAGAAGTTCAATGCCGCCCAGCGCGCGTTCATCGACCGTGTCAGCCACGCCAGTCCGCCCTGGATGCGGGTGCGCGAACACCAGGGGCTCGCGGCGGCGCAGGCCTTGATTGCGGACATCCATGCGGGCCGCATCGATCCGCAGGAGGGCCATGTGGTGGTGCTTGTTCCGTAGCCCGACTGCAGGTGTGAAAGCAGGGGGGCGTGGGCTCCAGCACTTGCTTTTATAATCTGTCGATCCGAGGAGCGTTGCAGCGTCCCCAGCACAGGCGGGGCGTGAGGCTCGGAGTCATCTAGCAACGACGCTCATCCACTTCTCGTGTGGTGAGCTTTTTCACTCCCGCGACCAGTGGTTTTTCAAACATGCTTTGGAGCAAACCATCATGAACGCACGCGTCAACGCCCCGGTCAATACCGACTGCATCATTGCCGACATCGGCCTGGCCGCATGGGGCCGTAAAGAGATCCGCATCGCCGAAACGGAGATGCCTGGCCTGATGGCCATCCGCGAGGAATTCGCTGCCAAACAGGCCCTCAAGGGTGCGCGCATCACTGGCTCGCTCCACATGACGATCCAGACTGCCGTGCTGATCGAGACGCTGCAGGCCTTGGGCGCTGAAGTGCGCTGGGCTTCGTGCAACATCTTCTCCACCCAAGACCACGCTGCGGCTGCGATTGCTGCTGCCGGCACCCCCGTGTTCGCCATCAAGGGTGAAACCCTGGCCGAGTACTGGGACTACACCCACCGCATTTTCGACTTCGGCCCCGCCGGTAGCGAAGGCGAAGGCCCCAACCTGATCCTGGACGACGGTGGCGACGCCACGCTGCTGATGCACCTGGGCCAGCGCGCCGAGAAGGACGCATCGCTGCTGGACAACCCCACCAGCGAAGAAGAAACCTGCCTGTACGCATCGATCAAGGCCAAGCTGGCCGTGGACCCGACCTGGTACACGCGCAAGAGCGCCCAGATCATCGGCGTGACCGAAGAAACCACCACGGGCGTGCACCGCCTGAAGGAAATGTCGGCCAAGGGCACGCTGCTGTTCCGCGCGATCAACGTCAACGACTCGGTGACCAAGAGCAAGTTCGACAACCTGTACGGCTGCCGCGAGTCGCTGGTGGACGGCATCAAGCGCGCCACCGACGTGATGATCGCCGGCAAGGTGGCCTGCGTGGCCGGCTACGGCGATGTGGGCAAGGGCAGCGCCCAGGCCCTGCGCGCCCTGTCGGCCCAAGTCTGGGTGACCGAAATCGACCCCATCAACGCCCTGCAGGCCGCGATGGAAGGCTACAAGGTCGTGACCATGGAATATGCGGCCGACAAGGCCGACATCTTCGTGACCACCACGGGCAACAAGGATGTGATCACCCATGACCACATGAAGGCCATGAAGGACCAGGCCATCGTCTGCAACATCGGCCACTTCGACAACGAAATCCAGGTCGCGTCGCTCGAGCAGTACGAGTGGGAAGAGATCAAGCCCCAGGTGGACCACGTGATCTTCCCGGACGGCAAGCGCATCATCCTGCTGGCCAAGGGCCGCCTGGTAAACCTGGGCTGCGGCACGGGCCACCCGAGCTTTGTGATGTCCAGCTCGTTTGCCAACCAGACCATTGCCCAGATCGAGCTGTTCCTGCACAAGGACCGCTACGAGAACGGCCAGGTCTACGTGTTGCCCAAGCACCTCGATGAAAAGGTGGCACGCCTGCACCTGAAGAAGGTCGGTGCCATGCTGACGGAACTCTCTGACGAGCAGGCGGCCTATATCGGCGTGTCCAAGCAAGGCCCGTACAAGCCCGATACGTACCGCTACTGATCTATTTTGATTTTTTGCTCCTGTTTTGGGAGCAAAAAATCATTATGGATAGAGCGGTAGATGCCAATTTGGCTATGAAATCCATCGTCGATTGACGAGAGAGTGATGCATGCGCGCAGATGTTTTTTTGGTGGACTCCGGCCATGCGGCCACGCGCTCGCAAGCGCAGCGGCTGATTGCTGCGGGCGTGGAGTGGCGCCTGTCGCCGCTGGCGCCCTGGCAGAAGGTGGCCAAGAACGGCGATGACATCCCGTCCGTGGCCGAGGTGAAGTTGCTGGACGATGCCGAGGCCAAGTACATCTCGCGCGGCGGCCTCAAGCTCGAAGGTGCGTTGCAGGCCACGGGCCTGTCTGTGGCCGGGCTGCGCTGCCTGGATGTGGGGCAGAGCACCGGCGGCTTCACCGATTGCCTGCTGCAGCAGGGCGCGGTGCAAGTTGTCGGCGTGGATGTGGGCCACGGCCAGTTGCACGAGCGGCTGCGCAGCGATTTGCGGGTGGTGTGTGTAGAGGGTGTGAATGCGCGTTCGCTGACCGCCCAGGCGCTGCAGGACGCGTGCGAACTGGCGCTCTCCGAAGTCGTCGATGCTGAGGAGGACAACGAGACGCAGCCCGAGGCGCCCTACAGCTGGATGCGCAACGGCGGGCTGGTGGACGATGCCTACGATGACAGCGGTGACGCCAAGGAGCAGGACATCGAAGCCTTCAAGTCCGAGCGCGCCCAACGCGCCGAGGCCCGCGCGCAGGGCACGCTGCCGGTTCAGCGCCGGCGTCGTGCGGATTGTGCGGGTGTGGACACGACGCCGGTGTTCGACCTGGTGGCGGGCGACCTGTCTTTTATCTCGCTGACCCTGGTGTTGCCTGCCATCGCCGCATTCCTGCGGCCTGATGGCCACCTGCTCATGCTGGTCAAACCACAGTTTGAATTGCAGCCGGGCCAGGTGGGCAAGGGCGGCATCGTGCGCGATGAGGCGCTGTACGCGGTGGTGGAAAAGCGCATCCGTAACTGCTGCGCCGAACTGGGCCTGGCCGTACAGGCCTGGCTCGACAGCCCCATTCAGGGCGGCGATGGCAACCGTGAATTTTTTGTTTATGCGAGGAGGGCAACATGATTGCTGCCAATGCCCAGGGCACCGGTTTCCCGGTGAGTTTCGAATTTTTCCCGCCCAAGACGCCGGAAGGGGCCGACAAGTTGCGGGCCGCGCGCCAGCAGCTGTATGCGCTGCACCCTGATTTCTGCTCGGTGACGTACGGTGCCGGTGGTTCCACGCAGGAGGGCACTTTTGGCACGGTGCGTGAAATCCTGGCCGAAGGTGTGGGCGCCGCCTCGCACTTTTCCTGCATTGGCGCCACACGCCAGTCCGTGCGCGAGCAGCTGGCGATGCTCAAGGACATGGGCGTCAAGCGCCTTGTCGCGTTGCGTGGCGATCTGCCCAGCGGCTATGGTGCGGGCGGGGAGTTTCATTACGCCAGCGACCTGGTGGCCTTCATCCGTTCGGAGACCGGCCGGGACTTCCACATCGAAGTGGCCGCCTACCCCGAGGTGCACCCCCAGGCCAAGTCGCCGGAGGCTGACCTGAAGGCCTACATCGCCAAGGTGCAAGCTGGCGCGGACTCGGCCATCACTCAGTATTTCTACAACAGCGATGCGTATTTCCGCTTTGTGGAAGACGCGCAGCGACTGGGGGCCAATGTGCCCGTGGTGCCCGGCATCATGCCCATCGGAAGCTCCACCCAGTTGATGCGTTTCTCGGACGCCTGCGGCGCCGAGATTCCCCGCTGGATCCGGCTGCGCCTGCAGGCGTTTGGCGACGACACGGCCAGTATCAAGGCCTTTGGGTTGGATGTGGTGACCGACCTGTGTGACCAGCTGCGCAGCGCGGGAGTACCTGCATTGCACTTCTACACGATGAACCAGAGTGCCGCGACGCTGGAGATCTGTCGCCGGCTGGGAATCTGATGCGCCAGCCGCACGGCGATGCCGCCGAACCAGGCAAGGGGGGTGGACGCCGGGCGGCCTGGTGGTGGCGGGTGTTCGGGGTGGTCTGCTGCGTCTCGGTGTGGGGCTGCTCGTCCTGGGGGCGCGCGCAAGGGCTGTCAGCCGAGGCCGACGCACTGGCGCCACACCTGTTGAGCGTGCCGGGCGAGGCGATGTTGATCGATCCGCCGCGCCCTGCAACGGAGGACAGTGCCGAAAGCGCGCAGGCCTCCTCCCAACTGCGCATGCCGGCAGACCAGGTGGGATTGGCGTCCTGGTACGGCGCGAAGTTCCATAAGCGCCGCACAGCCAGTGGAGAGCCGTTCGACATGAAGGCGCTCACCGCCGCGCACCCCACGCTGCCGTTTGGCTCCCGCGTGTGCGTGCGCAGCCAGGCCACCGGCCGCTCTGTGGTTGTCCGCATCAACGACCGGGGCCCGCACACGGGCAAACGGGTGATCGACCTGAGCCGGGGCGCTGCCGAAGTGCTGGGGATGGTGGGCTTGGGGCTCAAGCCCGTGGAGCTTTTTGCCCTGGAAGAGGGCGAGCGGGATTGCCCCGCCCCCTGATCACGGACGTTGCCGTCAACTGCCCGATTCGAGCGTGTGTGTGGCGTGTTTGTCTTGGGCCAGCAATTCCACCATTTGCGGCAATGCGGTCTTCAACGCTGCCTTCAAGGTGAACGGCGGGTTGATCAGGAACATGCCACTGGCCGGCAGCCCGGGGCGCTTGACGTCACCTGCAGCCGTTTCGGTGAGCTTGCTGTTTTTGACCGTGAGCGTGGCGTGCAGCCAGCTTTTGCCAGCCTTGGTGGCCAGGGTCTTGAGCCGCCGCGGCAGGTCGTGGGCCTCGGGGCGCGGGATGATGGGGTACCAGAACGCATAGGTGCCCGTGGCAAAGCGCTTGAGCGAATCAGCGGCCATGTCGAGCACCTTTGCATAGTCGCTCTTGATTTCATAGCTGGGATCGCACAGCACCAAAGCGCGGCGGGCTGGTGGAGGCAAAAATTTCTTGATCCCTTCAAACCCATCTTCGTGCAATACCGCCACTTGGCGGCCAGCCTCGAGCTGGGCCACGTTGCCGGCCAGTGCCCGCAGATCGGTGGGGTGAAGCTCGAAGAGCTTGAGCTTGTCGCGGTCGCGCAACAGGCGCTGGGTGATGAATGGGGAACCTGGGTAAACCCGCAGTGTGTTGCCCTGGTTGAAGGCGCGGACCATGTCCACATAGGCCTGCAGGGCTGGCGTGAGGGCGGGGGCCGTGGGGGCAAATAGGCGCACGATGCCATCTGCGGCTTCGCCACTGGTGCTGGCGTAGTCGCCGTCGAGCCGGTACAGGCCTGCACCTGCATGGGTGTCCAGCACGGTCAGTGCCGCGTCTTTCTCGGTAAGGTGTTGCAAGGCGGCGATCAAAACCGTGTGCTTGAGCACATCGGCATGGTTGCCTGCGTGGAAGGCGTGGCGATAACTGAACATGGCTCTATGGTAACGAGTGCGCTCCAGGAGCAGCCGGGGAGAGGCCTGCGCCCGACCGCAGGCCCTTGGGCCACGAATCATGGTCCGATGCGAATTTGTCATGGGGCTGGGTGCTGCCTGGGACCATGGCACGGCACAATCACGCTTTTCTGACCAGGGTGTGTAACTTTTTTGGCAGACCGGAAGCCTTTTGTTTCTGTAGCGCATGCTGGCATGCTTCATGATTGCGTTTGGAGCGGCTTTGGCACCCGTTCGCTCACAATCTCCGTCGAAGCTCGCATGCACGCCACACCCTTTTCACCATGATCGCAAGTTTCAGCCAAGCCCCAGCCAGCGGTGTCAGCCATGTGGATGCGCTGCCGCCGGGCACCCGCCTTGCTGAATTCGAGATCCTGGCGCTCCTGGGGGTCGGTGGGTTTGGCATGGTTTACAAGGCCTTTGACCATTCGCTGCACCGGGCGGTGGCCATCAAGGAATACATGCCGTCGGCGTTGGCGGGCCGGGCGCAGGGCCAGTCGTTGTGGGTCCGGTCGTCGTCCGACCAGCAAACGTTCCAAGCCGGTTTGGCCTCTTTCGTAGGTGAGGCACGCCTGCTGGCGCAGTTTGACCATCCTTCGCTCGTCAAGGTGTTCCGCTTCTGGGAGGCCAACAATACCGCCTACATGGTCATGCCCCTCTATAGCGGCATGACCTTCAAGCAGGCCCGTGCCCAGATGCGCACGCCGCCGCCCGAGATCTGGCTGCGCAAGGTGCTGTGGTCCGTGCTGGGTGCCCTGCGGGTGCTGCACGACGGCAAAACCCTGCACCGGGATATTTCGCCCGACAACATCTTCCTGCAGGACATTGGCCCGCCTGTGCTGTTGGACCTCGGTGCTGCCCGGCATGCGATCAACGACCAGGACCGCAAACACACCGCCGTCCTCAAGGTCAACTACGCACCCATCGAACAGTACTCCGATGGCGACGAGGACCTGCGCCAGGGGCCCTGGAGCGACCTGTATTCCCTGGCTGCCGTGGTGCATGGCTGCCTGTGCAATGACACGCCGCTGCCTGCGACCTTGCGCTCCATCCGTGATCGCATGGTGTCGTTCTCCCGCGTCGCCAGAACCGTCAAGCGGCAGTTTGGCGTGGAGTATTCCCCGCCCTTCGTTGCGGCGATCGCACAGTCGTTGGCGCTGAAGCCAGAGGACCGGCCGCAGAGCATCGACGCGTTCTTGCAGCTCATGGAGATGACCTCCGCGCCGGAGGGGAGCGAGCACTTCGACTTCCGGACCGACCTGGGCGATATCTGGGTGGAACCTGCCGACCAGCCTGGCCCTGGCCTGATAACGCCCACGGTGGATGTGACATCGGCACCCAGCATCGTGGCAGAGATGCATGCCCAGGCACTGCGTGCAATCGAGGATGGATCTCCCCACGATGCCGATGAGGACGGCCGCCCCGCAGGCGAGCCGAATGTGGGCGGAGACACCGTGATGTTGGGAGGGCCGGACACGGTGGCGGCAGAGGCGGGCGACACGGTCTTCATCGACGCGGGAGACACGGTGGTCGCCGATGACTCCCGCTATGACGATCTTGCGGGCAATCACAAGCAGGGCGCAACCACACGGCATGTGCCGGAGCCTCGGCAGCGTCAGATGGAGCGGGAGATTCCCCGCCCCCACAGTAAAACGGGAAAAAAGACCCGGCGTTCGCCCGCCATGGTCTGGCTTGGAATTGCTGTTTTTGCCGTGGTGGCTTCTGCTGCCGGCTTGCGCTGGGTCCAGAGCAGCAAGGCTCCCCGGGACGACATCATCACCGAGATGGCGGAACCTCCTGCCGCCGCGCCGCCCCCCCCAGTGGTCGAGGTTGCGCTGGCGAATCCGGCCACCGGGGCATCCGCTGCGGTGGATGGCGTTGCGAGCGATGCGGCGGCAGCGGCCTCCGTGCCAGCGTCTGCGTTGGTTCCTGCGTCTGCGCCGCGCACGCCACCCAGGGTCACTCGGCGTGTTGTCCCTGAACCCGCCCCCACCCCGATTGTGGTGCGTGAGGAACCACCGCCACCACCCCCGCCCGTGGTGGCCGAGCCCAAGCCCCGCCCACCTCCACGGGTACCCAGCCCGCAGGAGGCCTGCGCGGATGCCAATTTCCTGTCTCGCCCTATGTGCGTCCACCAGGAATGCCAGAAGCCTTCCCAGGCCAACCAGCCCATCTGCGTAGAGAACCGCCGCCGCTACGAGGCCGAAGAACAGCGCCGCCGCCAGACCCCCAACTAGCCGCTGCCGAGCGCCCGGGGATGTCGAAATGAGTTCCGCGATGAACCGGGCTTGCGCCACAGGTGGGCAACTTCGTATAATAGAGGGCTTCGCAGCGCTTTTGTGGTCCCGCGGCGAAGACTGACTCCCACCTAAGAGGCTTCCTTCAGAGAAGCACCGACCGTGGAAAAGGACCCGCCAAACCCTCTTTTGAAGAGAAAACTCATGACTACTACTTTCAGCGCAAAGCCCGCTGAGGTTGTGCACGAGTGGTTTGTGATTGACGCGACCGACAAGGTCCTCGGACGAGTAGCCAGCGAAGTTGCTCTCCGTTTGCGCGGCAAACACAAGGCCATTTACACGCCTCACGTCGATACCGGTGACTTCATCGTCATCATCAACGCCGCCCAGCTCAAGGTCACCGGCACCAAGTCCCTGGACAAGGTGTACTACCGCCACTCGGGTTACCCCGGCGGTATCACGGCCACGAACTTCCGCGACATGCAAGCCAAGCACCCCGGCCGCGCGCTGGAAAAGGCTGTCAAGGGCATGCTGCCCAAGGGCCCCCTTGGCTACGCGATGATCAAGAAACTCAAGGTGTACGGTGGTGCTGAGCATCCCCACACCGCCCAGCAGCCCAAAGTGCTGGAAATCTAAGGAGCCTTGAGATGATTGGTGAATGGAACAATGGCACCGGCCGTCGCAAGTCCAGCGTCGCCCGCGTGTTTCTGAAAAAAGGCTCCGGCAAGATCACGGTGAACGGCAAGGACATCCAGTCCTATTTCGGCCGCGAAACCTCGATCATGATTGCCAAGCAACCCCTGGCGTTGACCAACCATGTCGAAACCTTCGACATCCAGATCAACGTGCACGGTGGTGGTGAATCCGGCCAGGCTGGCGCTGCCCGCCACGGTATCACCCGCGCCCTGATCGATTACGACGCATCCCTCAAGCCCGTCCTGAGCCAAGCTGGCTTCGTGACGCGTGATGCCCGTGAAGTCGAACGTAAGAAGGTCGGTCTGCACTCTGCACGCCGCGCAAAGCAGTTCTCCAAGCGTTAAGCTGGCTGGGTCCTGCGTGGATGTCAGCTTCCGGGCTGGCATCCCACCCTGCGAAAGCGTCCCCGGACTGCTTTACAGATCAAAAAACCGCCTCAGGGCGGTTTTTTCGTTTAAGGTGCGCTCTTTTCTCCGCGCCATCCTGATGATCCACCTGCTCCCACCATGCGCCTTCGCCTTCTGCGCCGTCGGCTGACGATCAGCGCCCCGCGGGTCGCCATCCGCAGTGCCTTGCCCTGGCCATTTCGCTGGCTGGCCCTGGCAGTGGTCTTCGGCTTTTGTGCCGCGGTAGCGCTGTGGGCCTTCGAGTTTGGAAAGTCCATCGCAGGTCTGGACACCGTATCCCGTGACGAATTGATTCAGTTGCGGGCAGAAGTAGACCGCTGGCGCGCCGAGGGCCAGGAGCAGCAGACGGTGGCCCACACGGCCGAGAGCCTGCTCGTGGCCGAGCGGGCGGCCAAGGAAAGCCTGATGGCGCAGGTTCGGCAGCTGGAGGCCGATAACCGCACGCTGCGTGAAGACCTGGGGTTCTTTGAAAAACTGATCCCCGCCGCAAAGACCGAAGGGCTGGCGATCCGCAGCCTGCAGGCCGAAGTGCTGGGTGGGATGCAGCTGCGGTGGCAGGTTCTGGTGATCCAGGCGGCGCGCAATGCCCCAGAATTCAATGGCCGGCTGGAGCTGGTGCTGACTGGCACCCAGGATGGCAAGCCTTGGACCCAGACCCAGCCAGCCCAGGGGCAGCCTCTGCAGGTCAAGCAATACCGGCGTGTGGAAGGTGTGCTCGATCTGCCCCCCAGCGCCGTGGTAAAAACCGTGACGGCCCGGGTGCTGGAGGGCACGACGGTTCGCGCCGTCCAGGCGATGGCCATCGACTAGGTAAAAGGGTTGTGGTCGGGCCGAGAGCAGCCTGACGCTCCCATTGGCTTACAGACGCCTCGCACGCGCAGTACGGCAACCTTCTCTGGGCTCCCTCATCGTTTTCTATTTTGTATGTTCTGGATCGGAGCATGCGCTTTCAGGAGTTTTCACCCATGTTTTCCCGCAAAAAACAGCCGCCGATCAAAAGCCTGGTCGCGCAGGGCACCCGGATTGAGGGGGATGTGCACTTCGCAGAAGGCATGCGCATCGATGGCGAGGTGGTGGGGGACATCCGCGCGGGCTCCGAGCAGCCCAGCATCCTGGTGATTTCCGAAACGGCGCGCGTCGAAGGTGCGGTGCATGCCGACCACGTGATCATCAATGGCCAGGTGATCGGGCCCGTGCATGCCGCAGAACTGCTCGAACTGCAGCCCAAGGCCAAGATCACCGGCAATGTGCATTACAAGGCGCTGGAGATGCACCAGGGTGCCGTGATTGCCGGGCAGATGTGCCCGGTGGCCGTGCTGGTGGAGGAAAAGCCCCCACTGAAGTTAGCGTCAAACGGCCAGTGATCTGAATTCCCGAGCGGTCTGCAGTACTATTCACCGCAAACATTGAACCCGGAGTACCCCATGAGCGCTGTTGCCGAAAACATCCAGACCGAAATGCCTGCCCCCATCCTGTTCACGGACAGTGCGGCGGCCAAGGTGGCGGACCTGATTGCCGAAGAGGGCAACCCCGACCTGAAGCTGCGCGTTTTCGTGCAGGGTGGCGGCTGCTCCGGCTTCCAGTACGGCTTCACCTTCGACGAGATCACCAACGAAGACGACACCACCATGACCAAGAATGGCGTGTCGCTGCTGATCGACGCCATGAGCTACCAGTACCTGGTGGGCGCCGAGATCGATTACAAGGAAGACCTGCAGGGCGCCCAGTTCGTCATCAAGAACCCCAACGCCACCACCACGTGCGGGTGTGGCTCCAGTTTCTCTGCCTGAGATTCATGGGGGTTCCAGGTCGTGTCTGCGGCCTGGAGCAAATAAGATCAGCCGCCCAACCGGGCGGCTTTTTTCATGGGGACACTCCGTCCCGATTTTTCTGAACAGCACTGATGCAGCAAGACAGATCCTTGACGGTGCTCTTGTGGTTGGTGGCCATCGGTTTCTTCATGCAGACGCTGGACGCCACCATCGTCAATACCGCGCTGCCTGCCATGGCCCGAAGCCTGGGGGAGAGCCCCTTGCGTATGCAATCGGTGGTGGTGGCCTATTCCCTGGCCATGGCCATGTTGATCCCTGCCTCGGGATGGGTGGCGGACCGTTTCGGCGCACGCCGCGTGTATCTGGCGGCGATCGTGCTTTTTGTGGCGGGATCGGTGTGCTGCGCCCTGGCGCAGAACCTCAGCCAGCTGGTGGCTGCGCGCGTGGTGCAGGGACTCGGAGGGGCGTTGCTGCTGCCGGTGGGGCGGCTGGTGGTCTTGCGCACTTTCCCGCGCGAAAGGTTCTTGCAAGCCATGAGCTTCGTGGCCATCCCGGGCCTGATCGGGCCACTGATTGGCCCCACGCTGGGCGGCTGGCTGGTGGAGGTCGCATCCTGGCACTGGATATTTCTCATCAATGTGCCGGTGGGGCTGGTAGGGTGCATTGCCACGTGGCGCTATATGCCTGGCGAGCCCGCCAGCGTGATGCCACGCTTCGACTTGGCGGGCTATCTGATGCTGGCTTTCGGGATGGTCGCCCTGTCTCTGGCGCTGGACGGGCTGGCGAGCCTGGGTTTGCGCCAGGCCGGTGTGCTGGTTCTGATGATTTTTGGCCTGGCCAGCCTGGTGGCGTACTGGTTGCACGCGGCGCGGCGGCCGGACCCCTTGTTTTCGCCCCGGCTGTTTTCCGTCGATACCCTGCGCATCGGCTTGCTGGGCAATCTGTTCTCGCGGCTGGGCAGTTCCTGCATGCCGTTTCTGGTGCCGTTGCTGCTGCAGGTCACCATGGGCTATTCGCCCTTGCACGCCGGCATGATGATGCTGCCCGTGGCCGTGGCCGGGATGTCGATGAAGCGGTTCACCACGCCGCTGATCACCCGCTTTGGCTATCGGCAGGTGTTGGTCGGCAACACACTGCTTGTGGGGCTGGTGATGGCCAGCTTTGGCCTGGCCACTCCCACGCAGCCGCTGTGGGTGCACATCGTGCAACTGGCAGTGTTTGGCGCCGTGAACTCGCTGCAGTTCACCGCCATGAACACCGTGACCCTGAAGGATCTGGAGCACACCATGGCCAGCAGCGGCAACAGCCTGCTGTCGATGGTGCAGATGGTGGCCATGGGCATGGGGGTGGCCGCCGCCGGGGCGGTGCTGGTGGCGTTCACCGACTTCTTTCACGCTGCCGCCGTCCACCAGACCCTGATGGCATTTCAGGCCACGTTTGCCTGCATGGGGCTCATCACCGTGGCTTCGGCGGGCATCTTCTGGCAACTGCCACCGCAAGACCGCGCCAGAAGCCAGGTGGCCGCCACGGCGGATGCGACGGACCATGGTTGATTGTGGTTCGAGGGCGCAGCCACCAGCCCCCGCTCCGATCAGGCCGGGTAGACCGCGCCCAGCACCCGGGCGCCGGCTGCGCCTGTGACGCTGGCGAGATTGCCTGGCAATCCGTGCAGCGTCTGCCGGGCCAGCCAGGCAAAGGCTGCAGCTTCCACCTGCAAGGCGGGTAGGCACAGTGCATCGGTGGCGGCAACCTGCACGCTGGGGCAGGTTGCCTGCAGGCGGGCTATCAAGTACGTGTTGAGCGCGCCCCCCCCACACACTGCCACAATTTTGCTATCTTGTTTGTAGCTATTAATGCTTATGGAGCAAGCGCTAGCGGTGTATTCTGTCAAGGTTGCTTGCACGTCGACCGGGTTTGCATCTCCGAATGCCTGAAGGTGGTGTGCGAGCCACTGGGGGTTGAACAGATCGCGGCCCGTGCTCTTGGGGGGCGGTTTGCGCAAGAAAGGTTCGTCCAACAGCGAGGCCAGCAAGGTCGGCAGCACCCGGCCGCTGGCCGCCCAGGCGCCCCCCGCGTCAAAGGCATGGCCTGTGTGACGCTGGCACCAGTCATCCATCAGTGCGTTGCCAGGGCCGCAGTCAAACCCCAGCACATTGCCGTCGGCGCCCAGCACGCTGAGGTTGGAGATGCCGCCGATGTTGAGCACGAGCACGGTCTCGTCCGCACGACCGAACACGCCCTGGTGGAACGCAGGTACCAGGGGCGCACCTTGCCCGCCCGCAGCCACATCGCGGCTGCGGAAATCAGCGACCACGGTGATGCCCGTGCGTTCCGCGAGCAGGGCGGGGCTGCCCAGTTGTAGCGTGTAGCCTGTGCCATCGAATTCCTGGGGACGGTGGCGCACCGTCTGTCCGTGGGCGCCGATGGCGCGGATGGACGTGGCAGGCCGGCCGCTTTGTTCGAGCAGCGTCTGCACCACCTGCGCGTAGGCCTGTGACAGGGCGTTGCCCGCCAGCGCGGCGCGGTGCAGTTCGTCGGTGCCAGAGGTGTTGAGGGCCATCAGTTCGGCCCGCAACTCGGGCGCGAAGGGCGCGCTGGCATGGTGGGTGACGACGCAGTGCGGGCCGGAAAAATCGGCCAGCACCCCGTCGATCCCGTCGAGCGAGGTGCCCGACATCAGGCCGATGTACAACTCGGATGCGCTCACAGGAGCCGTGTGGACTGTGAAGGCGTGGACTGGAATGCCCCGCGTCCAGAGGCGCCAAGGCCTTTGCAACTGGCGCAGCGAAGGTCAGCGGCCGCCGCGCAAGGGCCGCCGCGCCGCGTATGCGGCGCTTCGCTTGCGTGCGCTGGCGGCGTCCCCCCGTGGGGGAAAGGCGCGAAGCGACTCAGGGGGGGCTTCACATCAATCTGCGCTGGCCTGCTCGATCAGTGCGGCGGCAGACAACTGGATGCGCATGCTGGCCGCAAGGCGATCAAATACAGGGCGCGAAGCCGCCGACACCGGGGCGGCTGCCTCGCTCTGGGCCACGATGGTCTGCGGGTCCTGGTGCACCCCGTTCACGCGGAACTCGAAATGCAGGTGCGGGCCGGTGGCCCAGCCCGTGGCGCCCACGGCGCCCAGGGTCTGGCCTTGTTCCACCGACTGCCCCTGGCGCACATCGATGCGGCTCAGGTGGGCATAGACGGTGACGTGCTGGTTGCGGTGCTTCACGAAGACCACATTGCCAAAGCCGTTCTGCACGCCCGCAAACTCCACCACGCCATCGCCCACGGTGCGCACTGCGGTGCCGGTGGGGGCTGCGAAGTCGGTGCCCAGGTGGGCGCGCCAGGTTTGCAGGATGGGGTGCAGGCGCATCTTGAAGCCACTGGTCACCCGCGAGAACTCGACCGGTGAGGTGAGGTAGGCGCGGCGCATGCTCTCGCCGTCCAGCGTGTAGTAGGCGCCCTTGGCGGCATTGGGCTCCTGGAACCAGATGGCTTGGTGGGTCTTGCCGTTGTTGACGAACTCGGCGCTCAGCACGCGGCCGCTCGAGAGGGGTTCCCCGTCGGCTTCCAGGGTTTCGTACACCACCGAGAAGCGGTCGCCCTTGCGCAGCGAGCGGCGAAAGTCGATGTTGCCCGAGAACAGTTCGGCCATCTGCACCGCGACGCCGTCGGGGATGTTGGACGCATCGGTTGCGGCAAACAGCGAGCTGTTGATGACGCCGCCCGACAGCCGGCTGCTGGCCGTCATCTTGGCGGTCTCGATGCGCGAGGTGAATTTGTTGTCGCCCTTGCGTTCCACGATGAGGCGGCGGAAGTTGCCGCTGTCGTCCGGCACCCAACGCACGGTCATGCGGACCAGACGGTGGTCGTCGGTGGTCTCGGCCGAAACGACACGGCCGGTGCGGCCGAGCACGTTTTGTCGCACAGGAGTGTCACCACGCATGAAGGCGGCGGCAGCCGGGTCGGCCACGCCCATGCGCTGCAGCAGCGATTCGGGGGTGTCGCTGCTGCGCACCTGCTCGGAGCGGAACAGCGAGAAGCCGGGGGCGTCAAGCTCGCCCAGTACGAGGTTCTCCGCCAGCGATTCGACGGGGTAGCTCACCATGCGCACCGGCAGTTCGGCCGGGTCGGGCGCAAAGGACGCCACGGCGAATGCACCGCCGCCGCCCGTCAGCAGGATGGCTGCAACGGCGGCGGTAATGCGTTTGGGATGTTGTTGGAGCGTGCTGGACAGCCGGTCAAGCAAAGCGGTGCTGGCGGTGCGGACCGTAGTGAGGCCGTGAATCAATGGTCTATCCCCAGGGTGAACGTGATTTCCTGAAACTCCCCCGGTGCGAAGACGGGGCGAGGCCAGGAGCACAGACTGTCAGGCTGCAGCCATTCGACAGAATGGTGAAAAACAGGTCGAAACGGCGGGCCCACTAGAATCCGCCTCAAGCAATGTGGGCTGAAGTATAGCGGTGCATGCTGTCTAGACATCCCAAAAAACCCTTATGAATCAATCTGCTGTTACAACAACCCCGGTCTCTGATGGTGTAAGACAGGCCCTCGAAATCTCGCTGCGCGGCGTGCAAGAGCTGCTGCCGCAGGACGAATGGGTCAAGAAGCTGGCGCGCTCGGAGGCCACAGGCCAGCCGCTGCGCATCAAACTGGGGCTGGACCCCACGGCACCCGACATCCACATCGGCCACACGGTGGTGCTGAACAAGATGCGGCAACTGCAAGATCTGGGCCACCAGGTGATTTTCCTGATCGGGGATTTCACCAGCCTGATCGGCGACCCCTCGGGCCGCAACAGCACGCGCCCGCCGCTTACGCCCGAGCAGATCAAGGTGAACGCCGAGACTTACTACAAGCAGGCCAGCATGGTCCTGGACCCGGCCAAGACAGAGATCCGCTACAACAGCGAGTGGAGCGAGCCCCTGGGCGCGAGCGGCATGATCCAGCTCGCCTCCCGGTACACCGTGGCGCGCATGATGGAGCGCGACGATTTCCACAAGCGCTTCACCACCGGCCAGTCCATCGCGGTGCACGAGTTTCTGTACCCGCTGATGCAGGGCTACGACTCGGTGGCCCTGAAAAGCGACCTGGAGCTGGGCGGTACCGACCAGAAGTTCAACCTGCTCATGGGCCGCCACCTGCAGCAGGAATACGGCCAGGAACCGCAGTGCGTGCTCACCATGCCGCTGCTGGTGGGCCTGGACGGCGTGGACAAGATGTCCAAGTCCAAGAACAACTACATCGGCATCGCCGAAGAGCCCAACACCATGTTCTCCAAGGTGCTGTCGATCAGCGACACGCTGATGTGGGACTGGTACACACTGCTGTCGTTCAAGAGCCTGGCCGAGATCGCCGCGCTCAAGGCCGAGGTTGCGGGCGGGCGCAACCCCAAGGACGCGAAGGTCATGCTGGCCAAGGAAATCACCGCGCGCTTCCATAGCGCCGCGGCGGCCGATGCGGCCGAGCAGGATTTCATCAACCGCAGCAAGGGCGGTGTGCCCGATGAGATTCCCGAAGTGTCCCTGTCGGGTGCGCCGCTGGGCATCGGTGCCTTGCTCAAGCAGGCCAACCTGGCCCCGTCCGGCAGCGAGGCCAACCGCCTGATCGACGGCGGCGGCGTGCGCGTGGATGGCAGCGTGGTCAGCGACAAGGGCCTGAAGCTCGATGCGGGCACCTACGTGGTGCAAGTGGGCAAGCGCAAGTTCGCCCGGGTGACCTTGGCCTGAATATAGGTAAAAATGGCCGCTAGCGCTTTATGGATAAGCGCTGGCAGCTATCAAAATAAAAGCGCTGAAGCCGCAAGGCCCGGCGCTTTTTTTCATGCCCCGTCCAGGTTGTCATTCAGATCCGGGTCCGGCACATCCCCAATGGCCTCGCGTGTGGCCTGCGCCTGGATTTGCAGCCAGGCACAAAACGCCTTGATCTCCGGCCGGTTGCCACTGCGTGGGCCCACCATCAGCCAGTAAGCCAAGGGTGAATCAATGCGGTAGCCGGGCAATACCTCCACCAAGTCGCCGGAGGCCAGTGCATCGGCAATCAGCGGCATGCGCGCCAGCGCCAAGCCTTGGCCGGCCAGGGCGGCCTGCACGATCTGGTGGGCATAGTTGAAGTACAGCCAGCGCTGGGGCTGCAGCTTGGTCAGGTCGCAGGTATCAAACCAGCGGCGCCAGCTCAGCCATTCCAGGTGCATGCTGCGGTGCGCGTCACCTGCTTCGATCAAGGTGAACTGGGCCACATCGGCCGGCGTGCGCAGCGGCTTGCCGCTTTTGAGCAGCCAGGGGCTTGCCACCACTGCCAGCTGCTCGCCAAACAGGCGCTGCGCACCCTGCGTGCCCGCGCCCGGCAGGGTGTAGCGCAGGGCCAGGTCGACGTCCGAGGTTTCCAGGTCCACCGGCACGTCGCTCGCATCAATGCGGATGTCGATGCCCGGGTTGTCGCGCTGGAACTCCTCCATGCGCGGAATCAGCCACATCGATGCGAAGCTGGCCCAGGTGGTGATGGCCACGCTGCGCCGTCCGGCTGTTTGCCGCACCAGGCGCACGGCGGCGTCCATGCGCTCCAGCGCGGGGGCTACGACACGCTGCAGCTGCGCACCGGCGCTGGTCAGCTCCACCGCCCGCGTGTGGCGCAGGAACAGCGCCACACCCACTTCTTCTTCCAATGACTGGATCTGTCGGCTCACTGCCGACTGGGTGAGCGCCAGTTCATCGGCTGCTGCTCGGAAGTTGAGGTGTTTGGCCACCGCCAGAAAGGCGCGCCAGTGGCCCATGGCCACGGGGCGGCTGCGAAGGACGGCGGGGGAATATTCGGCGGAGGCCATGGCAGGGGTCCTGGAAACGATTCATGCGTTGATGGAATGAATAGCGTACCGCGTTTTCATTGGACTGGGAACGGCCTGAAGCGCACTATCCAGTCATCGCAACACCTGTTTGATGTCCTCTAAGGAGCCTGCCATGTCCCCCCGCAACGATCTGGAATCGCAACAATCCGTGCAAGCCAGCCTGGCTGGCCGTCCTGCGGCCGGTTGCTGGAAACTGACCACAGGCAAGGCTTTGTCGCTGCGCCCGCACACCCATGGTGTGTTGCAGATTGCGCAGGGGCAGGTCTGGCTCACCCTGAGCGGGTCTCTGGCGGATTTTCCGGGTGCGGCGGCAGACCACGTGCTGCGGGCGGGTGACCGGTTGGTCATCGCACCGGGCCAGCATGTGGTGATGGAAGCCTGGAACCCCTCGGGGCACGCCGATGCCGTGGCTTTCCGTTGGGACAGCGTGGTGGCGCCCGCCACGGCGCAGTCCGCCAGCCTGGCTGCCCGCGACTGGGAATGTGGTGTGGTGCAGCCGCTGCGCGACCTGGTGCATGCACTGGGCCAAGGCGGGCGTGCCCTGGGTGCCGCGCTGGCGGATGTGGCGGGCGCGGGCGGGCGCTTTGCCGCAGGTCTGGCCCGGTTTGCTCTGCATCGGATAGCAGCACCGCTACAGCGCAAGCCCGCTTGAAACGTATATGCAGGAAAAGCATCAATAGGTGCCATGCTTTTCATTGGACGTTGTTCTGCAAGCCGCGCACCATACGGTCTTACTAGGGTTAACCCGGAGAAAACCATGACAACCTCTCACGCTCTTCATCTGTTTTCATCTTCCCGCGCTGTGGGTGCGGCAGCGGGTGGCACTGGCACGGTGGCCGCTGGCGCCGCGGTCAGCCTGGCCCCCAAGGCTGCGATGACCTTGCGCATCGCCGAAGGCCAAGCCTGGGTCACGCTGGGCAAGGGCCTGGGCGACAGCAGCGATGTGTTCCTGTGCGCCGGGCAGTCGCTGCCCGTGGCCGCAGGCCAATCGGTGGTGGTCGAGCCCCTGAATGGCCGCCGCCTGCAGTACCGCTGGGTGCGCGGCGAGGCTGCCAGTGCCCGCCCTGCATCGTGGTGGCGCCGTGCGTCCGTTGGCAACGGGGCTCCCGCGTGGGGCGACGCCTGCTGCGCCTGAGGGCGCTGGCCTGATCCGGGAAAGGGGGGGCTGACCTCGCCTCGGTTCCGGTGTGCAATAGAGCTTCAAAGAGCTGCTAGCGCTTGATCATCAAGCGCTAGCAGCTCTTTTTTTGATAGCGTTTGTACATGCGACACGTGCAGCGCCAGCGCCTCAAGGGGCTCAACCTTCGAGGCCTTGGTGCGGCGCTTCGCCCAACAGCCCGATCAACTGGGCCTGCAGCGTCGTCAGTATTTCATCGGACAACGCCGGCCGCGCCGCCGCAGTGGCGCGGGCCAGCACCAGCCCGCCGACCATGGTGGCCAGGACTTGCATGGCGCGCGCTCGGTCTTCTGGCGGTATAGGGGCGCTGCTGTCTGTCAGCAACTGCGCAAAACGCCCGATGTTGCGCTCGATGCCCTGGGCAAACACTTCTGACAGCTCGCTGCCGGCCCGGGCGGCATCCACCGCCAGCGCGGCGGCCGGGCAACCCGTGCCCGGCGAGTCGCGGTGCTGGGGCGAGAGGTAGCTCTTGATGCGCTCGCCGATGGTGGTGTTCGGGGTGGCTCCGTCCAGCGGGGCGATGGACCAGTCGAACGCCCGCGCACAGGCCTCTTGCACCAGCGCGTCTTTCGACGCGAAATGCCGGTACAGCCCGCCATGGGTGAGCCCCGCGTCGCGCGTGATGTCGGCCACGCCCACGCCGGTCAGCCCCCGCTCGCGGTACAGGCGGGAGGCCGCGTCGAGGATGCCCTGCCGGTTCTCTGCGGCCTGTGCTTTGGAAACCTTCATGCTGCCTCTTATTGATTGCGACCGTACGCAAAAAGTGGTGATGCCTTTATGATGACGGCTGCAATCATAAAGGTGCGGATCGTTTCCGTGCGTCGCTGCAGTGCCTTGGAACCGGTTCTTGGTGCTGCGCCCAATCTGTCTGACGAGGTGAATGCATGAAAAAAATGATCCCTGGCGGCCGTGGTGCCGAGGTGTGGAGTGGTGTGTGCTGCGATAAGGCGGTGGCCTGATGCGGCGCGTTGTGGTCACGGGTATGGGCCTGGTGTCGCCGTTGGGTTGCGGTGTGGAACTGGTCTGGCAGCGCCTGCTGGCAGGGCGCTCGGGCCTGTCGCGCCTGCCGGAGGCGGTCACGGACGGCATTGCCGCCAAGGTGGCGGGGCAGGTGCCCAGCGTCGCGGACGACGCGGAGGGGGGTTGGGACGTGGATGCCATCGTCTCGTCCAAGGACCAGCGCAAGATGGACCGCTTCATCCCCTTTGCGCTGGGCGCGGCGCAGCAGGCGCTGGCGCAGGCCGGCTGGCCGCCTGCCGATGAGCGGGCGCGCGAGCGCACGGCCACGGTGATCGCCTCGGGCATTGGTGGCTTTGGCGCGATTGCCGAGGCCGTGCGCACCACCGACACGCGTGGCCCGCAGCGCTTGTCGCCGTTCACGGTGCCGTCGTTCCTGGTCAATCTGGCGGCAGGGCAGGTGTCGATCCGCCATGGTCTCAAGGGGCCGCTGGGCGCGCCGGTCACCGCGTGCGCCGCCAGCGTCCAGGCGATTGGCGATGCCGCGCGCCTGATCCGCAGCGGCGAGGCCGATGTGGCCCTGTGCGGTGGCAGCGAGGCGGCCATTGACCGCGTGAGCCTGGGCGGTTTTGCAGCGGCCAAGGCCCTGGGCACGGCGTTCAACGACACACCCGAGCAGGCCTCGCGGCCGTTTGATGCGCAGCGCGACGGTTTTGTGATGGGCGAGGGCGCAGGCATGCTGGTGATTGAGGCGCTGGACCACGCCCTCGCGCGCGGCGCACAGCCACTGGCCGAGCTGGTGGGCTATGGCACGTCGGCCGACGCGTACCACATCACCTCCGGCCCCGAAGATGGCGATGGCGCAGCGCGCAGCATGCTGGCCGCGCTGGCGCAGGCAGGCCTCACAGCCCAGGATGTGCAGCACCTGAACGCACACGCCACGTCCACCGGTGTGGGTGACCGTGGTGAGCTGGCCGCCATCCGCCGTGTGTTTGGCACGGGGGCGCAGGTGGCCATCAGTTCCACCAAGTCGGCCACCGGCCATCTGCTGGGGGCGGCGGGTGCGGTGGCGGCCATCTTCACGGCGCTGGCGCTGCGCGACCAGGTGGTGCCGGGCACGCTGAACCTGCACACGCCCGATCCGCTGGCCGAGGGGCTGGACATGGTGGCGCTGCGGCCCAGGCCGATGGCGCTCACGCATGCCATGCTCAACGGGTTTGGTTTTGGGGGCGTGAACGCGACCCTGATCCTGCGGCGCTGGCCCGAAGCCGCGTGACGGGCAGGGGCCTGTTCAGAGCACCAGTTCGCCGCGCACGGCTTCAAAGGCCGCGAGCGCTGCGTCCCCGTCCAGATGCTCCATGCGCGCCAGCGCGTCCACGTCTTCCACCGTGCTGAACGCCAGGCTGAACTGGTGGAAACGCCGCCCCGCGAGCGGGCCGTGGTGCAGCACCTCGACGTTGACGTGGCGGGGGTCGTTGCGGATGCGTTCGATGAGTTTGAGCACCGCCTTCTGCGGGCCTTCGAGCTGCTGGCAAAAGCGCTGGCCGTCAAAAATCAGCAACCCCGTTACGTCCAGCTCCGCGTTGACATGGCGCGCGCGCCCTGCAATCTCGGCCACCACGCTCAAGGGTTGATCGGGGGCGAGGGTGCTCACATAGAGAACCTCGTAGAGGACGGGGGATACGTTCATAAGTGAGGTCAATGTAGGGGGGGCGCGGCGGTTGCACAATGTCAAAAGACATAGATGTAACTGCTGCGCCACCCCGCGCGTCGTGGTGCTGTCGCCCAGTGTGAATCGATGAGAATTGCGCCACCATGAATGTCACCCTGCCTGCCAACGCCTGTCCCCCGACCTGCCACGACTGCCGGCTGCGAAAGACCGGCGCGTTCACGGCCGTGAAGCCCGAGGTGCTGGATTTCATTGAAGGCTTTCGCACGGACAGCCTGGCCGTGGAGGCCGGCGGCGCGCTGGTGCGCGAGAACCAGACCAACGCCAAGCTGTTCACGCTGTATTCGGGCTGGGCCTTTCGCTACAAGACCATGAGCGACGGGCGCCGCCAGATCCTCAATTTTTTGCTGCCTGGCGACCTCGTGGGCCTGCAGCAGGAATTTGGCGATGTCTCCACCCACGGCATCGAGGCGCTGACCGATTGTTCGCTGTGTGTGTTCCAGAACGACAGCCTGTGGGCGCTGTTTCGCGAGCACCCGCGCCTGGGCTACGACATCACCTGGCTGTCGGCCCACGAAGAAGGCCATGTGGACGACAACCTGCTGACCACCGGCCGCCGCAACGCCACCGAACGCGTGGCCATGCTGCTCATGCACCTGTACCGGCGGCTCGACCGCATCGGGCTGGTGGAGGACGGCGCGGTGGCGTTCCCGCTGAACCAGCAGCACATTGCCGATGCACTGGGGCTGTCGCTGGTGCACACCAACAAGACGCTGCGGCGCCTGTCGCTGCTGGGCCTGCATGAGCTGAAAAACGGGCGGCTGCGCCTGCTCAACACCCGCGCGCTGGCCCGCATCGCCGAGTACTACGACACGCCGCCCCGGCTGATGCCGCTGTTGTAGAGGTACTGCTGCGGCAGAAATTTGATCAAATTGGCCTCTGGCGCTTGTGTGGTAAGCGTAAGAAGCTATGGTTTGAATAGCATATTGCGCTGTGTTGGCCGCAACCGATAATCCACGCCATGCCCGCACGCCGGGCTTTTGCTGCGCAACCCCACCTCCTTTTTCATGACCTCACTCGACATCCTCATCATGGCGGCCGGCAAGGGCACGCGCATGAAAAGCCGCCTCCCCAAGGTGCTGCAACGCCTGGCCGGGCGCCCATTGCTGCAGCATGTGCTGGACCAGGCAGCCCATTTACAGGCGCGCAGCGCCATCGTCATCACCGGCCATGGTGCTATAGAAGTAGAAGCTGCTACTGCAGGTGCAGCAAGCGCTGGAGGCCATTTTGACCTCAAATTCGTGCGCCAGGAGCCCCAGCTGGGCACCGGCCACGCCGTCCAGCAGGCCGTGCCCCACCTGCGCGATGACGGCACGGTGGTCGTGCTGTCGGGCGATGTGCCGCTGACCCAGGCCGACACCCTGCGTGCCCTGGTGGCGGCCAGCGAAGGCGGCAAGCTGGCCCTGCTGACCGTGACCCTGCCCGACCCCACGGGTTATGGCCGCATCGTGCGCAATGCATCGGATGCCGTGCAAGGCATCGTCGAACACAAGGACGCCACCGACGCCCAGCGCGCCATCACCGAGGTCTACAGCGGCATCATGGCCGTGCCCGCGAAGCTGCTGCGCGGCTGGCTGGCGCGGCTGACCAATGACAACGCCCAGGGCGAGTACTACCTCACCGACATCGTCGCCATGGCCGTGGCCGATGGCGTGCCCGTGGTGGCGCATCGCATCACCGATGCGCTGCAGGTGGCGGGCGTGAACAGCCCGCTGCAGCTCGCAGAGCTGGAGCGCGCGCACCAGCTCGCCACCGCGCGCAGCCTGATGGAGCAAGGCGTGCGCCTGGCCGACCCCGCCCGCTTTGACCTGCGCGACGACACCCGCACCGGTGTGCGCGGCGAACTGGTGTGTGGGCAGGATGTGGAGATCGACGTGAACTGCGTCTTCACCGGCCGCGTGGAGCTGGGCGAGGGCGTGAGCATTGGCGCGAACTGCTGCATTGCTAACGCACGCATCGCGGCGGGCGCCGTGATCCATCCGTTCACCCACATCGACGGCGAGAAGGCTGGCGCCACCGTGGGCGAGGGCGCGCTGATCGGCCCCTTTGCCCGCCTGCGCCCCGGTGCACAACTGGGTCGCGAGGTGCACATCGGCAATTTTGTGGAAGTGAAAAACAGCACCCTGGCCGACGGCGCCAAGGCCAACCACCTGGCCTACCTGGGTGACGCCACCGTGGGCGAACGTGTGAACTACGGTGCGGGCAGCATCACCGCCAACTACGATGGCGCGAACAAGCACCGCACCGTGATCGAGGCCGATGTGCACGTGGGCAGCAACTGCGTGCTGGTCGCGCCGGTGACCATTGGTGCGGGCGGCACGGTGGGTGGGGGCAGCACCATCACCAAGAGCACGGCGCCAGGGGCGCTCAGTGTGTCGCGGGGCAAGCAGGTCAGCATAGCCAACTGGGTCCGGCCAAAGAAGTGAAACACCCCCTGAGCCGCTGCGCGCCTTCCCCCTCTGCTTCGGGAGGGGGACGCGCCCCGTGGCCTGGCAAAGCCCGTTCCACGGGTGCACTCGCAGCGGCCGCGTCAGTTTTCATGAGGGTGAATACATGTCCATGAACGACGAAGACACCCAAAACACCTTGCAGCAATTGCGCGCCGCGCTCGCCCGCAGCCAGCAGCAGGTGGCCGAAATGGCCGCTGCGCAGGAGGAGTTCTTGCGCGCGGTATCGCACGACCTGCGCGCGCCGCTGCGGCATGTGACCTCGTACGGAAAGCTGGTGCGCGAGGTGCTGGGTGACCTGCCATCCGAGGTGCTGCAAGGCGCCGAGGTGCAGGAGGCGCTGGGCTTTCTGGCCACCATGGACCAGTCGGCCCGGCGCATGGGGCTCATGATCGACGGCCTGCAAGCCTTGGTGCACGCCAGCCGCGCGCCGCTGCGCCAACAGCCTGTGCCGCTGGCAGATGCCGTCGCCCAGGCGCGCGCCGCGCTGGCCGCTGCAGAGGCCGGGCGCGTGGTGCAGTGGGATGTGGCCCCCGACCTTCCCATCCTGCAGGCCGACCCCGCGCTGCTGCAGGAGCTGCTGGTGCAGCTGCTGGGCAATGCCTTGAAGTTCACGCGCCCTGTGGCGCAGCCCTGCATCACCGTGCAGGCCGATGTGGCGCCACGGGGCCAGCTGGCCTTTACGGTGCGAGACAACGGCGTGGGGTTTGACCCGGCGCGTGCGGGCACCTTGTTCGGTGTGTTCCAGCGCCTGCACCGCGAGACTGAGTTTGACGGCGTGGGCACGGGTCTGGCGCTGTGCCGTGCGGTGGCGCAACGCCATGGCGCACACCTCAGCGCCACGGCAATGCCGGGTGGGGGCTGCACGGTGCGTGTGCAATGGCCCGTGGAATGTGCTGCGACGGAGGCTGACCCCGGGGTCACCAACCCCTGACGCTGAACCGGCGGCCGCCCGCTACACCGCTGGCACCAGGTCCGGCTCCATGCACCCTGCCACGCGGTTGCGCCCGCCGTTCTTGGCGGCATACAGCGCGGCGTCGGCCGCGTCGATCCAGGCGCGCAGGCTGCTGTGGCGGTGGTCGGCGGGGGCCACGCCAATGCTGCTGGTGACGCGCACGCCGGGCAGGCTGCGCAGGCGAACGCTCTCGGTCTGCTCGCGGATGCGGTGGGCAATGGCCAGCGCGTCCTTGGCCTGCATGCCGGGCAGCACGATGGCAAATTCATCACCACCGTAGCGCCCCGCGCAGTCGCCCGCGCGCACGTTGCCGCGCACCACATGGGCCAGTGCGCGGATCACTTCGTCACCCACGGTATGGCCGTGGGCGTCGTTGATCTCCTTGAAATGGTCGATGTCCAGCATCAGCATGCAGGCCGGTTCGTTGCTGGTGTGGTGGCGGCGCAGCGCGGCCTCGGCCTGCTCTTGCCAGTGGCCGCGCCCGAACAGGCCGGTGAGTGCATCCACACGCCGCAGCTCGTCCAGCAGCTGGTTCTGCCGCGCTGACTGGCGGATGAGCTGGTAGCTGACCAGGCTGACCGACAGCGTGTGCAGTGCCATCACCGGCAGGCAGGCGATCATGACGCGCATGGAGGTTTCAGGCGCCCAGTGCAGGCCTGAGAGCGCCGCGCCCACCAGCCCTCCGGCCAGCATGGCGGGCAGCGCGCGCGCCCACAGCCCGCGGATGCCGGTGGTGATCTTGTCCACCATGGTCAGTGTCAGCAGCAGCACGCTGGGCAACAGGTTGAAGTGCATCAGCGGCACAAAACTGGCGGCCAGGGCCGAGTCGATGAGCAGGTTGCGGGTCTCGGCCCGGTAGGGGTCTTTGCTGTGGCGCGTCACCAGATAGGCCACATGCGGCCAGACGAATGCGGGCAGCGCCATGGTCAGCCAGGCGGTGACGCTGGCATGGCGCTCCCACAGCACCACGCCCACCACCATGCCGCCCAGCCCCATGCCCAGAATGCGCAGGGGATAGATACGTCGGGGCATCTGGCGGCGGGGTGTGGGCATGGGCGGAATGGGGGGCGGCCCGCAGCGCCCCCCGATGGGCTGGGCACGAGGGGTGGTGGTGGCTGGGGAGCTTACATCTCCCCCAGGAGCGATACCAGCACGAAATGACCAGGCACCGCAGAGGGCAACTGCACGGGCAGCGGCGGCACGGTATCGCCATGGATTCGCTGCAGTGTGGTTGCCGTTGGGGTTTTCAAAATTGATAGCGTGCAACGATTTCTAATCAAGCGCTAGAGGCACTTTTGTATCGAATTTTGCCCGGCGCGTCGCGAAAAAAGCCTTCACATTGCGCACGTTGGCATCGCCTGTGAACAGGCGCCGCGACAGCGCCAGGTAGCCCGGCATGTCCCGGGTGTGCACCACCAGCACAAAGTCGGGCCCGGGCGACACGCGCCAGCACTGCTGCACGGCGTTGTCGGCCACGGCGCGGGCTTCGAATGCTTCGAGCTGCTCGGCGCCCTGGCGGTCGAGCGACACCTCGACGATGCATGCCAGCCCGTGGCCTTGAACGGCCGCCAGCCGGTCGGGCTGCAGGATGGCCACCTGGCGCTCGATCAGACCGACATCGTGCAGGCGCTTGACGCGGCGCAGGCAGGTGGGTGGCGAGACATGCACCTGCTCGGCCAGCGCCTGGTTGCTTTGTGCGGCATCGGTTTGCAGGAGGTTGAGCAGCTGCAAGTCCGTGCTGTCGAGCGATATGGATTCCATAAATTTTTGTGATTTGAAAGAAAATTTCACAATGAATGATTTGTGAAATTAAAGTTCAAAAATTAATAAATATCAATCAACAATTTCTTACTGGGCTGCCTAACATCGCCCATCGCTTTCAAACCAAGGCAAACACCATGTGCGGCATCGTCGGCGCGGTCTCCACGCGCAACATCGTTCCCATCCTCGTCCAGGGCCTGCAGCGGCTTGAATACCGGGGGTATGACTCGTGCGGCGTGGCCGTGCACGCCTCCAGCCTCGATGCCGCACGCCCGGCGGGCCTGCAGCGCGCCCGCAGCACGGCGCGTGTGGCCGAACTGCTGGACCAGGTGACCACGGAACGCATCGACGGCGCCACCGGCATTGCCCACACCCGCTGGGCCACCCATGGCGCGCCTGCCGTGCACAACGCCCATCCGCATTTCAGCCACGGCACGGGCGCTGACGCCAACGCCCAGAGCGCTGGCCGCGTGGCCCTGGTGCACAACGGCATCATTGAAAACCACGAAGAACTGCGCAAGGCACTGCAGGCACGCGGCTATGTGTTTGCGAGCCAGACCGACACCGAAGTCGTCGCCCACCTGGTGGACAGCCACTACACCGGCGACCTGTTCGATGCCGTGCAGGCCGCCGTGGCCGAGCTGCACGGCGCCTACGCCATCGCGGTGATGCACAAGGACGAACCCCACCGCGTGGTGGGGGCGCGCGCCGGTTCGCCGCTCATCCTGGGGGTTGGCAAAGACGCTGCCGGAGGGGCCTCGCAATCTCCTGAGCACTTCTTGGCCAGCGACGCCATGGCACTGGCCGGCGTGACGGACCAGATCGTCTACCTGGAAGAGGGCGACCTGGCAGACCTGCAACTGGGCCGCTACTGGATCGTGGGCAAGGACGGCGCCGCACTCACGCCCGCCCAACGCCCCGTGCGCACCGTGCTGGCCCACAGCGGCGCGGCCGAGCTGGGCCCCTACCGCCACTACATGCAAAAGGAAATCTTCGAGCAGCCGCGCGCCATTGCCGACACCCTCGAAGGCGTGGAAGGCATCGTGCCCGAGCTGTTCGACGGCGCGGGCCAACACGGCGAGCCTGGAGCCGCCGCCTGGCGCGTGTTCAAGGAGATCGACAGCGTCCTCATCCTGGCCTGCGGCACCAGCTACTACAGCGGGTGCACCGCCAAATACTGGCTCGAAGAAATCGCCGGCATCCCCACGCAAGTGGAAGTGGCCAGCGAATACCGCTACCGCACCAGCGTGCCCAACCCGAGCACGTTGGTGGTCACCATCAGCCAGTCGGGCGAAACGGCCGACACGCTGGCGGCGCTGCGACACGCGCAAAGCCTGGGCATGTCGCACACGCTCACCATCTGCAACGTGGCCACCAGCGCCATGGTGCGGGAGTGCAAGCTGGCCTACATCACCCGCGCGGGTGTGGAGATTGGCGTGGCCAGCACCAAGGCCTTCACCACCCAGCTCGCGGGCCTCTTCTTGCTGACGCTGGCGCTGGCCCAATCCAAAGGTCGGCTGAGCGAGGAGCAGGAAGCTGCCCACCTCAAAACCATGCGCCACCTGCCCGTGGCGCTGCAGGCCGTGCTGGCGCTGGAGCCCCAACTCATCAGCTGGGCCGAAGACTTCGCCCGCATGGAAAACGCCCTGTTCCTGGGCCGGGGCCTGCACTACCCCATTGCCCTGGAAGGTGCCTTGAAGCTCAAGGAAATCAGCTACATCCACGCCGAGGCCTACCCCGCTGGTGAACTCAAGCACGGGCCCCTGGCCCTGGTCACCAGCGCCATGCCCGTGGTCACGGTGGCGCCCAACGATGCGCTGCTGGAAAAACTCAAGAGCAACATGCAGGAAGTGCGCGCGCGCGCCGGTGTGCTCTACGTGCTGGCCGACGCCGACACCCGCATCGAAAGCGGCGAAGGCATTCACGTCATCCGAATGCCTGAGCACTATGGCCCGCTGAGCCCGCTGCTGCATGTCGTGCCGCTGCAGTTGCTGGCGTATCACACGGCGTGTGCGCGGGGGACGGATGTGGATAAGCCCAGAAATTTGGCGAAAAGTGTCACTGTGGAGTGACGCGCTGGGGGCGGATATTCCTGGTATTCTGGGTAATTAAAGTCGTAAACACGCAAATAAAGTCGTAAACAAGCCTCCAGCATTCATGCGGGTTTGCGGGGTGGTCATTTGTAACGGTAAAGTCGTAAACTCGAACTTGACGGGTAAAGACGACCTAGAAATACGAAGCAAACCGCAGCTCTTTTTGGGCTTGTTGCTATATAAAAAAGAGCGTTCAGTTTGAGCGCTCTTTTTCTTTGGTTTTACTAGAAGTTCTTGCGTTCCGAGCAGCCCCTAAACGCTCCGATGACTGCAAGAGGCTGATCAGGGACGTTGAGCGTGACGGCCCGACCGTCAGAAGCTCTCGGAACCAGTCGTTCCGCCAGTCGCGCCTCCGTTAGCGCTTTACGGGAGTGAACTGCACGTACCAGCGTTTGTCGAAGGTTGCCTCAGCTAATCGATCAGCGTCCGATGGAACTGATCGAGATTCTGGTGCTGCCTTCATTGGGCCACTCGCGATCACGGATCTCGTTCGGTATTGTCGTGGATCGTTCTTGATCAGTTTGGTCACTATGTCTCCTTCAGAAATTTCTTTAGGGACGCGGACGTGATCGAGGAACTGCAATAGCTTGTTATCCGAGACAGCTTGCCGCCCGTCTTACCTTTCTGGGCGTACGATGATCCATCAGAAGCTACCGCGATACGGTATTCCATTTCTCCTTCGAAACGGACCCACTCGCGCAGCCCCGTGGACGATAGGCTGTATTTCCAGTCAAGCTTCTCGTCGACTTGGGCCAACCCATTCGCCACCTCGATTGCTGCTTGCGTGCGCTGTGCTGGATCGTCATGCAGACAGCCGGTAACGACCGTACGCAGCCGAGCCGGTATGTGTTCAGGCAGTTTGGAACGGTCGGGAAACTGCCCATTGCGAACGGCTACCTTGAATGCGTTCAGGTCGAAGCTTCCGGATGACCCGAAGGTATTGAACTGACGATAGAACTCCGCATTGCCAGCGCACATCCGATACAGAGTTAGTCCGAGTTGGTAGACGTCAAAGCGAGCGTCATGCTCGATCGACTTGTATGCTTCTGGCGGGCACATCTTGAAGTAGAGCCTGTCCTGCTCCGCTTTGCCAGAAGTGCTAGTTCGTCTTGACAGACCGAAGTCGGACACCAAGGCCTCACCTCTGTCGGAGAGGAGAACGTTGTCAGGCTTGATGTCGAAATGCACAAGGCGCTTCGAATGGATATTGTGCAGGCCGGCGGCAATCTGGCATCCAAGTGTGACGATCTCCCTCACCGTCAAAAAGCGCGCATTCATCAAGGTATTCAACGATCCCCGACGGTAATAGGGCATCGCGATGTAGATGTGCGAAGCATCCTTGCATGCGTAGTACACCTGTACTACGTTCGGATGTGCACTCATATAGAGAATGCGAGATTCTTCGAAGTACTGATCGACTGATCCTACTCCGCTGTACGGCACCTTCTTGATGACGATCTCGGCGTCCAACTGCTCGTCGTGCGCGATGTAGGTTTTTGAGTTGGCACCTTCTTGACCAATTTCCTTATCGAGCCGGAAGCTGACCTCCGCCTTATCGTATGGAGCAAGCAATGTCATGCTCCGGCTCCGATAGCACAGAGCATCGCCTCGCGGGCATCTGCATCAAGGGATTCCCATCCCTCGACGTTCCACGTCTTCGTGCCATCAACGTACAGCTTGAAGTCTGTACGCGGGATGCCGAGTCGCGCGCTGATGGATGAGATCTGGCCCACGTAGTAGCCCTTCAGCAGGCTGCTGGCGAACGCCTCTTGGATGACGCCTTCTAGCTGAATGCGTGCAATGTTCATCGACTGAGCATTCGGCTCAGTCACTCGAACCCCCGCGTAGTCAACTTCATACTCTCGCAAGATATCCAACAGGTTGCTTCGGACGTACTTTAGTGCGTCTGGCGTTTCGAAAGCGACGGGGATCCGAAGTACTTCGACATTGACAATGGCACCAGCGTCCTTGTCGAACACTACGAATGTGATCTTCGTCGGAGATGCTCTTATGCCGATAGAGTTCATGGTCCGCCGGACTGATGTGTATATAAATACAGTGTAGCAGCCATGGGACGGCATGCCAAATGCACTATAGAGGGGCGCCGCTCGCAACCGCAATCGCTTGAGTCCCTCGGCATGCGACATGCGACCGAAGCCCGGGCAACCTGCCTTCTGGCCCAACCGGCTGGCAGTCGGCTGAACGGCTCCTGCGGAAGCACATGTCACCGGTGGGTCGTCAAGCTGAACGACCGTTAGGTGCCAGTCAGCGTGAGTTCGGCACCGACTCGGGAAGGGCTGCCACCGCTGCAGAACAGATTTCTGGCGCGGCAGTTTGAGGTTGGAAGCGACCGTTTGCCAACGACCGCTTTTGGACATCTCGCCAACTCTACGATGTGAGGCGCCGCAACGGAGGTGACCAGGAGGGCGTTTCAGGCATTGACGCCGGTGCTGGGCCTGTGCTTCGCAGGCGAGAGGTCTATACACTCAGGCGAACGAATCACTAGTCTGGCTCTGTGAATACAAAGAAGAAGGGCGATGAGCTCGAAGAGGCCATCTTCAACCTCTTCCGCGAAGCGATAGCCGCGGGTCGCTTTCATGTGCCTGCTGAGTATTGTCGGATCTTTCGGCAGAAGGGGTACTACTCCCGCGCTAGAGGAAGCGACATCATTGTTGATGTCTCAATTGAGGTTTGGTATCCGGGCGCTGATGACTACACGAGCATTTATCTCATTGAGTGCAAGAACTACAAGAACTCTGTCAACGTTGCAGACGTCGAGTCTTTCTATGCCAAAGCAATACAGATCGGTCCAACCGGCACAAAACCCATACTGATTTCCAATCGCGAACTCCAGTCCGGAGCACTGGAGTTCTGTCGTTCGATGCGGATCGGAGTGGCAAGATACTTTCCTGCGGAAGAGCTTCAATGGACATTGCGGAGGTCCGCGTCCGCGACATTCTCAGCATCAGACTCCAAAAGCGACGACGAAATCCTGTTCGCACTTACGGCCCCGCACTACAGAAGCTCCCTCTTCGAGCTCTACATGCAGGCAGCGAACGTTCGCACAAATTCAGTTCGCGCCTTCTTCGAGGCTCTTTCAGTGGACATTGCTGAGGACCAACAAGGTGCCCCCCCAAGTCTCTGCGTTGAGCGAGAGCAGCGAAGCGTAGTCAGGTATCTGACGCCGGATGAACTTGAAAACCGGGCTCAGACTGTATTGGCTGAGGCCTCCGTATCCACGGCATATGTATCGCTCAATGAATTTTGCGCCCGCCACCCATCAGTCAAAGATGTACGCATCAAACATCAGCAGCCGCTCCCACCCGAATTGCCGCGCCGGGTGTTAGCGCGAATTTCGTTCCGTCCCAATGTCATCGAGCTCTTCACGCCTGATGAGCCCAACGAAGGACGAGATCGGTTTACGCTAGCTCACGAGCTCGGACACTTTCTCCTTGACCATGGGGAGTACTTAGTCTCAGAGCAGCACTCCGAGAGTGAACAGCAGGACACCGGGCGAGGGCTCGAGACCGAAAACGACGTGAGAAGGCTGGAATACCAAGCCAACTACTTCGCTTCCTGCCTACTCATGCCGAGCCAGCACTTCCGACGGGAAACGCACGCATTGTTGGCAAAGCTCGAAATTCGAGACAAGGGGTTCGGGCCACTCTTTGTCGATTCTCAGCCTTGGAGTCGCCATGCGTATTACGCAGTGACCAACCAGTTGATGAAGAGCTTCGGGGTGTCAAGAACTGCGGTCAATATTCGCATGACCGGGCTTGGCCTGCTGCACGATACGAGAGCCGGTCAACGATAGGGGGATCACGGCAAAACAACGCCCGTCTTTTAGATGAGAGTCAGCTTTAGCCCCCCAGCCGCCGTCCAAACCTCATCCCTGACCGGCAGCAACCGCTGCTAAACGGACTTCGAACCGACCCACGAAACTACCCAGTACCCAGATCAACGCCCAAGGGCGAGTACGTGCTCGATGAAGCCGTGACAAGGGTGGGTTTTGTGGGCCAACACGTCCGTCTTGACCAATACGCCGAGCGGTCCCACACCTTGCGGTCTCCACGATAAAACGGCCAGATCCCTGCGCCGTATAAACGGCAAAACAAGGCTCGCTGGCACGCAGACCAGCATGTCGCTTTCCGCCAGCATGGCGTAGATGATTTCCGTCGAGCGGCTCGACACTCGGCACAGTTCCGGCACCCCGCCCAGATCGTCAAAAAGGCTATCAACCTGTTGAGGCCCCAGCCCCGTGAGTGGCGGGGCCAGCCAGCGTTGTGACAGCAGTTCAGCGCCCGTGACGGTGGCCTGTTGCGCCAACGGGTGCTCAGGGCGGCAGGCGATGACGAATTCATCCTGCAGCGCGGCGTGGAACTCGAACCCCTGCGGCAGCGGGGTCGGCTCGCGGCAGATCGCCAGGTCCAGGGTTCCTTCCTGGATGCTCTCCAGCAGGTTGTCGATGGTGACTTCGTGAACATCGATGGCGGCGCTGGGGTGCAGGGCGCAGTACGACGGGATGGCCACAGTCAGCAACCCGTTGATGCCCGCCGCAATGCTTCCGATGCGGATCAGCGCGGACGCGGCCCCTTGCTGCATCAGCGCCGCATTGCCAGCAGCCGCTTGCAGGGGCACCAGCGAAGCGCGCAGCAGCGGCAGAACCGCCTCACCCAGGCGGGTCAAGCGCATGCCCTTGGAGTGCCTTTCAAAAAGCGGGCCGCCCAGGGAGCTTTCCAGCTCCGCCAGCGCATGGGTCGCTGCGGGTTGGCTCAAGCCAATGGCAGAGGCCGCCCGGTGCAGGCTTTGCAGGTCGGCAATCGCGATCGCCAACTGCAGGTGCTTGAGGCGCACGCGCCCCAGGATGCGATTGAACAGGACGGAGGGCGTCAGGTCTGGCATGAAGTATTCAAAATTTGAATCATGTTGAAAAAGAAGCATTGGCCCTGTCGTGACTGCTGTGCAACGATCACTGGCCTTGGGGTAGACGCAAGCCTGCCCTGGGGCCATTCAACTAACGAATCTTATTCCCGCACTGTGTGCAAACCAGTGCGCAGGAACTCAGGAGACAAAACCCATGCCGTCATTGCAGCGCCCCACTTTGGGCGAGATCACCTCGCGCCCGTCCCGTTTTCTCATCGCCCCGGTGATGGCGGCCATCCTCGCCATGGGCCAGGCCAACGCGGCCGATACCCTGGACACCGCGTGCAAGACCACGGCCGAGTGCCAGGCGCAGGTGGCCAAGATTCAGGGGGTGGTCAAAGGGGACGCCACCAGCGCCTTGGCAAAGTCGCAAGACACGTTCTACTGGTTTGGTCGCATCAACATGGCGTCGACCGTGGTGAATGCCGAGCAGGGCATCATCCCCAAGGCCCAGGCGGGTCGCATCGCGCGCGGCGTCGAGCTGTCGATCACCCAGGCCACCACGCCCGGTGGCAAGCGGCCCACCGATGTGCTGCAGGTCGAGAAAATCATCACGGATGCCGTGGGCCCCGAGGCGACGCTGATCCACACCGGGCGCAGCCGCCAGGACATCCATTCCACCTTGAATGCCGCGCAGTTGCGTCTGGAAATGCTGGACTTTGCCGATGCGCTGGACCAGGTGCGCGCGCGGCTCATCACCACGGCGCAGGCACACACCGCCACCTATGTGCCTGCTTACACCAATGGCGTGCAGGCCATGCCCATCAGCTACGGGCACTACCTGATGGCCTGGGCCGATTCGTTCGCTCGCGATTCGGCGCGCATTCGCGAGGCCTATGCCCGCATCAACCTCAGCCCCATGGGCACGGCGGTGCTGTCCAACTCCAGCTGGGGCATCAACCGGGAGCGCCTGGCGCAGTTGCTGGGGTTCGACGGGCTCATCGTGAACTCGCTGGATGCGGGGCAGATCAGCACCTACGACATTCCCATCGAGGCCACGTCCATCGCCAGCTCCACCGCCATCCGCGTGGGCGCGTTCATGCAGGATGTGCACACCCAGTACCACCAGACCCGGCCCTGGTTGCTGTTGGCCAGCTCCAAAACGTACACCAGCAGTGCCATGCCCCAGAAGGCCAACCCCGGCATCATCCAGAACACGCGGGCCAAGGCCAGCGACGTGGTGGCCTCGGCCCAGGCGTCGCTGTGGCGGGCGCATAACGTCACGCCCGGCATGATTGACTACAAGAACACCTGGAGCCCGGCCAGCGCCAAGACCTTTGTGCAGGGCGTGGAGATGCTGCAGCAGTTTGCCGATGTGCTGGACTCATTGCGCATCGACCCGGCACGTGCGCTGGACGAACTTGAATCCGAGTGGACCACCTCGATGGAGCTGGCCGAGGCGCTGCAGCGCAGCCATGGTGTGCCGTTCCGGGTGGGTCACCACTTTGCGTCGGATGTTGTGGTGTTTGCCAAGGAGCGCAACATCCGGCCGAAAGACTTTCCTTACGCCGAAGCCGTGCGCATCTACCGCGAAGCGGGCAAGAAATACGACCTCAAGGACCAACGCCTGCCGCTGGGTGAAGCCGCATTCCGCCGGGCTTTGTCGCCCGCAGACATGGTGACCACCCGCACCGGCACAGGCGGGCCGCAGCCGCAGGAGGTCACGCGCATGGCGACCGTTGCCAAAGACATCCTGGCCAAAGACCGCGTGTGGTCGGGCGAGGCGCGGCAGCGGCTGCTGGCGGCTGAGGCTGCGTTGAATGCGGCGTTTGAGGGTGTGAAGTCGCTGCCCTGAGCGGGCGCCTCGGAGGCAAAAGAGGGGCGCAGCGAGCGCCGCCCTTGAAGCTTGGGATCGCAAAGTGCTCGAGCGGCTGAGCCGCCCGCCGATACTTCAACCGACTGTTACTTGGGGGTTAGTGGGTCACTTCTACGCGGAAATCAACAGTCAGTCCTGCCTTCTCGCGGACTCAGCTGCCATCTCCGCTAGGAATGGGCCCTCTTGAGTAGTCCTTGGGCGCTCTATCAGGAAATCGTCACGGTTCTTCCCGGCAATCCAGGCGGGCGCCCTACCTCGTCCTGTCCAGGTCGCGCCGCTCTTTTCGTCCCGATACTTTTGGGCGACCTTTTTGACGATGGGCTTCCAAGGGAAGACTTGCTGGGCAGTGAATCCAAACTCAGCCACCAGATCGTGTACTTTCCTCAGCGCGTCCTCAGATGCCTCTTTCCGGGCCTCTGAAATCGCGGCATCCAGCTGCGTTCGTTGTGCCAAAAGGTCCTTCAGTGTTGTTGTCATCGCTTTGAGTTTTTCGCGGAATCCCGCCTGTGGCTGAATTATCCAGACTCCACCGCTATGGGCTGTCTTCGATGGCAAGTTCAACGCCGAGGCTGTTAGCGGCAGCGTCAAACTGAACAAACTGCCGATGCAGTATTGGGGAGCCGGATGCACTTGCAGGTTAGCGGAAAATTCGGCGCATCTCACTGCAGTAGCCTTGGCCGGCTCCTAGCGCTTGGCTGGGCACGCGATCGGATTAAGCAGTCGCTTGCCTATTTTCAATCAGGTGGTCCCGGCGACCACCTGGGCGACGATCGATGTGATCGCTTCAGCCTGAGAGCGCATGTCTTGCATTCGAGGGTTCGTTGCTGCCGTTGCAATTGCAAGCTTCAGCGAGGGAACAAAGAGCGCAATCTGCCCGCCGTATCCCCACGCCCACACTACATATCTTCCCTCCAGTGTTCCCGTGAACCACAGCAGTCCGTAACCGACGCTGGTTATTGGGGGATTGGGCCAGACCCCTGTGACTTCTGTGCGGGAACTCGCCGCTACCCAAGCAGAAGGCACCACCCTGGTGTTGAGCCACTTGCCACCGTTGGCCATCACCCACGCCAACTTCGCGAGGTCGCGGGTCCGCAGGCTCAGACCCTTGTACGACATGGCGCGACCGCCCTTGTCGCGATCCCATAAGAAACTCTCGACACCCAATGGAGCGAACAGATCCCGCTTTGCAATGTCTTCTATGGGCATGCCATGGGCACGCTCAAGAATCGGGCTCAGCAGCGAGACTGCTGCATCGTTGTATGACCAAGTATTGGGCCCTCTGCCATCGTTGGGCAGACTGAACACGAATTGCACGGGATCTGGGGATGTCGTCAGATCGTTGTACTGCTTCTTGAACTCGTAGGCGATACCTGTGGTACCAGCCAGTATTCGGCCGAGGGTGACTTTGGATGCAGCTGAGCCTGGGTATCTTCTTGCCTGATCGGGCAAAAGTTCGCCCACCGTTTGGGCAAAACCCTTGAGCTTTCCTTGCTCGATCGCCTGACCGATCAGCAAAGAGCAAATGCTCTTGGTGACCGAGTTGATGGGGAGGAGATCGGTGGGTTTGGCTCCCCCAAAGTAGCGCTCGCCGACAAGCACGCCGTTTCGTACAACCAATAAACTTCGCAAGGCTCCGATGGTTGATCCATTTGCGAACGCTAGTTCCAGAGCGGCGGACGATATTCCTTGGCTTTTTGGACTAGCCGTCTTCCATTGGGAGGATTCTCGGGCTAAGGCGCGTACCGACAGTATCAGAGCAGGGCCGCCAAAAATCACGCTCCTTCGAGAACTCGTCATTGGATTGCACCCTTGGTATTTTGCTGTTGCGTGAAAGTAAGTTGCCTGTTCACGCATAGGGTCAAAGAGTCGCGCTTTGGTTCCACTCAGTGAATTCCATGAGAGATCGCTTGCGTCTATTGCTGATGAGCTTGATCCTAACGATCTAAGACGGTTTTAGGCCAGAAGCGGTCGTACGGACGCCTCAAGGCGCTCTTTTGCTCAGCACAAATTTATAGAAGTGTTCCGCAACGAGCAGCGCAACAAGAAACGTTGGAATCGTGAGGAGTGCGGCCCATAAGACCGAGTCCAACAGTAAGTAAGGGCTGGAGCAAATAGCCACTATCAGTAGATAGCTGCTCAACCGAATAAACTTTTCCGTCATGTGCCTGAGTCCTGAAAATTACCCAGTTGTCTGGTATTTCAAACGCGCCTTGCAGACTACCGGTGAAGCGAATCCTGCAAGGTCCGCTTCGGGCCCGCTAGCGCCCCTCAACGTGGGGCAGAATTCGGCCACAACCAGCCATTCGCCTCAACCGTTCAATTCACGCCCATCATGAGCAGCATCGGCATTATTTTCCGCGAAGACAAAGAGCTGACGACGCTGTCGCCGGATTGGACGCCTGTACCACTGGGACCCAGGCATTTGGTCGATGCGGCGGTAGAGCGCGCCCTTGCCGGCGAACCATCAGAACTGTCGCTTCGCCTCACCATTGAAAGCCAGGATGAAAGTCCGGACCCTAGAACAATCTCGGCGGCAGGTATTTGGGGCCCTCGCGAGAGTGCGGTTATCAGAGTGATTTGTCGGGAGCTTTCAGCCCGCTTCTATGATGCTGAAGCTGGCGAATTCATCGACATTTGAGTTTCGCTTTTCGGCCGAATTCTGACGATCATTAAGGTCGGCAAGCCGCGTAGATGAAGCAGTCACGCGGCATAGCGGAGATGTTTGGATGCACGGTATGGCTAGCGAGCCGCCCTTCCAACAGAAAGCCGCTTTTCTCTAACGCACGAGCTGAGGGTCGATTCTCGACATCGCAAGTCGCTTCTACGCGGAAGATTCCTGGAAGTTGAAGCGCGAATGTTGTAAACGCCTTGATCGCTTCCACCATCAGACCTTGTCCCCATTGGCTGCGCGTGAGGACATAGCCAATGTTGACGATGTGGTCGCGAGATCTTGCATCAAGCATGCCAATTAGTTGACCACTTTCCTTTAACGTGATGATGTACGCAAGCGATGAGCCAGTCGCCCATTGAGCGACACAGTGAGTGATGAAGTTGCGGGTGGTCTGCAAAGAGGCATGCGGCTGCCAAACCATGTAACGAGCAACATCTGCATCTTGGGTATAAGACGCGAACATTTCCTCGGCGTCTGAGAGGTGCGGCGCGCGCAGCCTCAGGCGCGGGGTTTCAAATGAATCGGAAAATACCGGGACTGTTTGTTCCATTAGAGATACGCTGGAAATGTCTGGTTCTGGCCGATAGTACCCACTCGTGCCCAAGATGCGAACGGCAGCAACCGCTGCAAAGTTGCCGTCTGGAATTCTGGCGCCCGTTCAAGGTTGATTGCTGAACCGCCGGGTTTGAACTGACCCCCAGAAGTTGGATAGCCCCAGCGGTTGCGGGAAACCGCCGCCGGATCGAGCTACTCGTTTTCGATCCTGTATCGATCAAACTGGGTGAGCGCTATCACCACTGCCAGCGCCCCCGCCACGCCGGCCAGGGGGTGCAGCACAAAGGTCACCACGGGCACCAGCAGTATCAGCTGCCGAAGGCCCCAGCTGTAGAGCAGCCCGGCCTTGCGCACATAGGCGCTGCCGGCGGCGGCCCAGCGCTGGCGCTGGGGGGCGCCCACAGGCATGCCGCCGATGAAGCCAGCGTGGTGGTAGTAGCGCACGGCCATCACCGAGGCAACGAGCGACGCGAACAGCAGGCACAGCAGCACCAGCTCCATCGCCAGCCGGGGCGTGAAATGCGGCCACGCGGCAGTGCCAGTGGCGCCCTCGCCCAGCGTGGCGTGCAGCGCGGGGGCAGTGAGCGACAGTGCGCCCATGAGGCCCAACACAGCGGTGGATGCCGTCATGGTGGCCGACATCAGCGAGTTGCGCAGCGTCTGCACGGCCAGGATTTCGGAGCCGGGCTGTGCCGAAATGGCAGCAAACCAGTCCTCGCGCAGCGAGGCGTGGGTGGTGTGCGCCAGCCGCCCGGGGGCCCGCCGCTGCACCGCGGCCAGCCAGCCTTCATACGCCGCAACCATGCCCAGGGTGACGATGGCGGCAAGCCAGGGGTTGGTGGTCATGGCGTTGACGCTCGCTCAAGCCGCGTGGGGTGTGCTGCGGGCCGCCTTACGCATCTCCAGCCATTCAAAGGCGCCCATGCCCGCCAGCATGGCCAGCACGAACACCGCGGCCTTGGGCTCGCCTGTGCCCAACGACACGACGGCTGGCCCGGGACAAAAGCCCGCGATGCCCCAGCCGGCACCGAACAGCAGGCTGCCCAGCACCAGGCGCCGGTCGATGTGGCGCGCGGTGGGCAGTTGCATGGGGCCGCCGAACACGCTAGTGCTGCGCTTGCGGGCCACGGCGAAGGCGACCACGCCCACCAGAATGGCGCCACCCATCACAAAGGCGAGCGAGGGGTCCCACTGGCCGGCCAGATCTAGAAAGCCGAGCACCTTGCCCGGGTCGGTCATGCCCGAGATGATGAGACCCAGGCCAAAGACCAGGCCGATGCCGAATTCAGAAATGCGTTGGAGCTTCATGGGTCAGTCCTCTTGCGATCAGGCCAGCAGGTGGCGAATGGCATACACCGTGGCAAAGCCCGCGCCCATGAAGGCCAGCGTTGCCACCAGAGAGCGCGGCGACAGGCGCGATAGGCCGCACACCCCGTGGCCGCTGGTGCAGCCCGAGCCATAGCGCGTGCCCACGCCCACCAGCAGCCCGGCCAGCACCACCATGCCCCAGCTGGCGTCGATGCGCACCTCCGGCATGCCCACCGTCAGCCGGTAGAGCAAAGGCGCAGCCAGCAAGCCCAGCGCGAAGGCCACCCGCCACGCAGTGTCATTGCCGCGCGGGGGCAGCAGGCCGCCCAGGATGCCGCTGATGCCCAGGATACGGCCATGCAGCAGCACGAAGGCGGCAGTGGCCAAGCCCAGGATCAGGCCTCCCACCAGGGCCGCCCAGGGGGTGAAGTGGTTCCAGTCAATCTGCATGGAAAGCCTCTTTGGGGGCACAGAATTGTTCAAAAAGAGTCTGCATGACGGCCAGTGCCTGGGGGCTGGCGATCTGGTAATGGATGTTCTTGCCTTCGCGGCGGGTGGTCACCAGCCCCTCGTCGCGCAGCACGCCCAGTTGCTGCGACAGCGTGGGCTGGGCGATGCCCACCAGCGCCTCCAACTCTCCTACGCGCTTTTCTCCCTCCGTGAGCTGGCACAGCAGCAAGAGTCGGTCGGGGTTGGACAGCGCCTTCATCAGTCGGCAAGCGCTATCTGCCGAGAGGCGAAGGCTTTCCAGGTCCATGGTGGTAGTGATTTGGGCCTGCATGAGGACTCCATAGGTTGCGGGGTGGGGTGTTGGTCGATAGTTTATTGACCAACAAACTATATGTCAATAAACTATAAATATCTTAATTGAATTGCGAGGACACACATTCCCATGCAACCGCCAGACAAACCGCAACCCCAGGTTCAAGCCTTCTTCGACCCCGCCACCTGGACGGTGACGTATGTGGTCTTCGACCACCCGGGTGGGCACTGCGCCATCGTGGACCCGGTGCTGGACTACGACCCCAAGGCCGGTCGCATACGCACGGTATCGGCCGACAAGGTGGTCGACTTTGTACGCACGCAGCAGCTCAGCGTGCGGTGGATTCTGGAAACCCATGCCCATGCCGACCACCTCACGGCCGCGCACCACCTGCGAGAAGTGCTGGGCGGGCAGATTGCCATTGGCGCGGCCATCACCCAGGTGCAAAAGGTGTTCAAGGGCATTTTCCATCTGGAGTCCGGTTTTCATGCCGACGGCGCACAGTTCGACCACCTGTTCGCCGATGGTGAGGCGTTTCGCATTGGCAGCCTGCAGGCTCAGGCCCTGGCGGTGCCGGGCCATACATCGGCTTGCATGGCCTACCAGGTGGGCGACGCCGTGTTCGTGGGCGACACTCTGTTCATGCCCGACGTGGGCACGGCGCGCTGCGACTTCCCGGGCGGTAACGCGCACACGCTGTACCAGTCCATCGGCCGACTGTTGGCCCTGCCGCCTGCCACCCGCCTGTTCATGTGCCACGACTACCCGCCCGGCGGCCGCGAGCCCGCCTGGCAAACCACGGTGGCCGCGCAGCGCGCAAGCAACATTCACGTGCATGACGGCGTGGGCGAAGACGACTTCGTCGCCATGCGCACCCGCCGCGACGCCACGCTGGAGATGCCGGCGCTGATCCTGCCTTCCGTGCAGGTCAACATTCGCGCTGGTGACCTGCCGCCCAAGGATGACAACGGCGTGGCCTACCTGCGCATACCGCTCAATGCGCTGTGACCGTCCGTCCCCCAAGCTCTGCATATTGCACGCCCACACGGAGAGTTCTGACCATGAAAACCGCGCACGGCCTCGAGCCCTGCGTCGAATGCGCAAAACCCGCAGGGATTTTCAGCTGCTTGCAGAGGCATGGACGCAGCAACAAAAAAGGCTCCCAACGGGAGCCCAGTTTGCTTGGCTTCAGTGCGGGATAAAAACACTCCCCATGGCAGCAGCACCCGCGAAGTGCCGCCACCATGGGAAGGCCCGCAACTGCGTCAATTACATGGCGCTGAATTCGCCAGAAGAGATCTGGCCCGTGCGCAGGGCTTCAGCAGCCTGAGCACGCACAGCAGCGCGGTCAGCGGTGGACTTGTAAGTCACCACACGCGAACCAGCAGGCTCAATGGAGCGGGTCTGTGCCACGGTAGCGGCTTCAGCAGCCACTTCAGCGCGGGTGCGGTTCGTGTCGAACTTGGTGGCGAACTGCGAAGCATCGGCTTCGTCAGCCTGGGCACCGAAAGAAGCGAAAGCGGCCACAGCGGCGATGGAGAGGAAACGTGCGGTCTTGTTCATGATGAAAATCCTTGAAGTTAAAAAAGCGTCTCAATAAAAGCCGGGACAAAAACCGTTCTTGAACCGGGTTCGGTGAGTCGCCTTGCGGGTTCGGCTCATCGATGGGTTGAACTGTACGCCGCTGTTGTTCAGAGAAAAACCACTCAGTCGCAAACTAACTGTTCCAGTATTGAGAACAATCGTTCAGAGCCCTCCAGAACTCTTTGGCATTGGCGAGGTGTCTTGGTGTTCGCCGGGTGGCAACTTGCTGCTGCGTAGTAGCGTCTTGTGTGACCAGGATGCGGCACCGATCCGATGGACAAAGGGGCGGTCCCCGGGACAGTCTACAAATGGGCAAGCGCGGGAAGTGGCTGGGTACTCCCTGGGACCTCCTTGGGTTCATCCTGCATGCGCTTTTTCAAAGAAGACTGTATATTTATACAGTTTTATAAACACAGGAGAAGCACAGCCATGCAAGTCATCGAATCCACCTACGTTGTCACCCTGCGCGACTATCCCGAGGAACTCCCGGCCAAGGAGCGCATGGCAGCGGAAACACGGTACGCCAAGGCACTGGAGAAGCAGCTGGGCGGCCCGGAGCAGGTCGCTGCGGCCCTGGACACCATGCAAAGCCTGGAGGAGTCCCCGCCGGAGGTGGTGTCCCCAGGAGATCTCACTTTGCTCAAGGCCTGGGGCAAGGCCAGTGTTGCCGCCAAGCAGGCGGGGTTCAGGGATCTGGGGGACGGGGATGGCGCGTACTTTGAAGTGCGGCTGGTATGAGGGTTGAGATCACCTACCGCTGGCGTGTGAAGTCGCCGACGGGCAGGTGGTTCAACAACCGACATGTGGCATCTGAAGAATCCATGCGCAGGCAATCTCTACATGCCACAGCGGTGGCGGGTTGGCGCGGCGGAGGATTCAACCGGCCGTTGCAACACACTCACCACCGCGTAGGCGCCCAAAGCGCTGCGCACTGTGATTAGCCCGCTGAGGGCTTGGTATTGCGTGTTACAAAGCGGCCCGCCCGTGCACCAGTGGCCCGCTCCGTATGGGTGTAGCTCAAGGTACCGTTCACCCACACCTGTTCAATGCCTTCGCTGAATTGCTGGGGTTGCTCGAAAGTGGCCAGGTCGCGCACGCGCTCGGGGTCAAACACCACCACATCGGCCATGTGCCCTGCCTGTAACAGGCCGCGCCCGCCGAGCCGAAAGCGCTGGGCCGACAAGCCCGTCATCTTGTGCACGGCTTCTTCCAGCCGCAGCAGGCCCTTGTCCCGCCAGTAGCAGGCCAGCACGCGCGGAAAGGCCCCCCACAACCGGGGATGTGGCCGCTCGTCGTGTGGCAGACCGTCCGATCCGATCATGGACAGCGGGTGCGTTATCACGCGCTCCACATCGTCCTCGCGCATCTGGAAGTAACAGGCTCCACCGGGCTTGAGGCGCACGGCGGCCTCTTGCTGGGGCACGCCCCACTCGCGCGCAATGTCAGCAAGGTAGCGCCCGGCCATCTCGGGGTGGGGCTGGCTGCCGGTGATGAGGATGTCGATGATGCCGTCCACCAGGTCTTCGCGCAGCACAGTGGAGCCTGCGGTGTAGGGGTACACGTCCATCGCAATCTCCTGGCCCTGTGCCAACTGGTCGATCAGTGGCAGGGTCTCGCGCGTGCGGCCCCAGTTGGCCGGCCCGGCGCATTTGTGGTGCGAGATGACCAGTGGCAGGCCCGAATGGCGGGCCGTGAGTGCGGCCTCTTGCAGCGCAGGCAGGATGCCTGCCAGCTCGTCACGGATGTGCGTGGCATACACGCCGCCGTGGCGCGCCGCCACCGAGGCCACGGCCACCAACTCCTCCACATCGGCCGCATACGCCTCGCTGTAGAAGATGCCCGACGAGAGGCCCAGCGCCCCGGCGGTCATGGCTTCTTCCATGTCGGCGGCCATGGCGGCGCGCTCGCCGGCGGTGGCAGTTTGCCGCAGGTCGGCCAGGTGGCGCATGCGCAGGGCCGTGTGGCCCATCAGTGCGGCCACGTTCACGGCGGGCTGGGCGGCGTCCACGGCACGGGCGTAGTCGGCCATGCTGGCGTGGCGAAACTGCAGGCGCCCCAGCAGTGAGAGGGGGGCGAGCGGGCTGTCGGTCACTACCGGCGCCAGCGAAATCCCGCAGTTGCCCACGATGACGGTGGTGATGCCCTGTGAGAGCTTGGGCAGCATGGTGGGCGCGTCCAGCACAGCGGCGTCGTCGTGCGTGTGCACGTCGATGAAGCCGGGGGCGATCACGCGGCCGGTGCAGTCCACCTCGGTGAAGTGTTCGCAGGCCCGGGCACGGGCCAGGGCGGCGGGGTCGATCTGGCCCGGCTCGGCCAGGGCGGTGATGTGGTCGCCTTCAATCAGCAGATCGCCCACCCAGCCGGGGCGGGGCGTGCCGTCCACGATGCGGCCATTGCTCAGCAGCGTTGCATGCGCCATGTCATTCCTCTGCGGCCTGGCCGCGCGATGGGTCAGGGGCTTGGCTGGCGGCGCTGGAGTGGCTCTGGCCCGCGTGGCTGTCAAACGCGCCGACGTATTCGGCGCTGTCAAAACCGTGCTTGTGCAGCAGCTGCTTGAACTGCTGCAGCCCGCGGGTGGCCACGGGGCCCAGCTTTTGCGCCAGGCGCACGGTCAGGATCTCAATCACCACCAGGTGGGCCAGATAGGCCTCGGTGCCTACGCGCATCACCGCGTCCTGCGGCACCGACACGGCCAGCACCAGGTCGGCCACCTCCGCCAGCGGCGTGCCGGGCTGGGTCAGCGCCACCACGGTGGCGCCTTGCGAGCGGGCAAACCGCGCCGCCTCCAGCGCATAGGGCATGCGCCCCACGTGCGAGATGACAAAGGCCACGCCATCGGGCCCCAGCGTGCTGGCCGACACGAGCTGCTGGTGCGCATCAAAAATCGCGTTGGCCGTGCAGCCCAGGCGGAACAGGCGGCTTTGCAGCTCGCTGGCCATGAAGGTGGAGGCGGCACCGACCGAGTAGCAGTCGATGCGCCGCGCCTGCGCCAGCCGCTCGGCCACGCGGTCGAGCACTTCGGCGTCGAGGTTGCGACCCAGCTCGGTCAGCGACGACACGGCCGCGTGCACGATCTTGCTGGCCACGTCCTGCGCGCTGTCATCGGCCAGCACACTGCGGTGCAGGTGCGAGCCCGACACAGCCAGATCCTGCGCCAGGGCGACCATGAATTCGCGCACCGAGTCGTGGCCAAAGCTGCGGCAGGTGCGCACGATGGTGGGCATGGACACGCCCGCCTGCTGGGCCAGTTGTTCCACGGTGGCGACCACGGCGGCGCGCGGGTCGTCCAGCACCACTCGCACCACGCTGCGCTGGGCCTCGGGCAGGTCGGGCTGGCGCTCGCGCAGTTGTTGCAGCAGGCTGGTAGGGGTGGGTTTGGACATGGTCAAAAACGGGTGCTGATGGCGCGGGTGATGGTGCCTGCGTCGTCCACGACGGGCAGCCAGCGCCATTTGTCAAACGTGGTGCAGGGGTGCGAGATGCCCAGGGCCACCAGATCGCCCACGGCAGGGGCAGGGCCTGCAGCGGGGTCGTAGCGCAGGTAGGCGTGGTGGTCGTTGAGCGCGCTCACCGTCCACCCGGTGGGGGTGCTGGCAGCGCGGCGCTCGTGGCGCGGCGCCCAGCGCACTGGCACGGGCATCTCCAGATCGTACGAGACATCGCGCCGCCCGCCGGTGAGCAGGGCCAGCCCAGGCTCGGGCACCGATTGCACCATGGTCCACACTTCGAGCGCAGGGCGCAGCGAGGCGTCTAGCCCCTCGCGCTGCTCCACATGCTTCAGAAAGCGCTGGTAGTTGCCATGGTCGTGCGTGATGTAGCAGCCCGAGCGCAGCACGCCCAGCACGGGCTTGGACAGGCCCTGTGTGCGCAGCAGCGGGATGACCAGGTCGAACACCGCCGAGCCGCCCGCCGTCAGCAAAATCTCTGGGTCGGAAAACAGGCCCTGTGCATCGCAGGCGCGGGCCACCTCGGTCACACGGCGCACCAGGGCGGTGACCTCGCGTGCGTCGTGCTCGCTGTCGCAGCGGGCCACGCCGCCTTCGTAGCATTCCACGCCGCCCAGATGCACGGCGGGCGATTGGGCCATGGCCTGGGCCAGCGCCAGGGCTTCTTCCAGCGTGCGGCAGCCGGTGCGCTGGCCGGGCACACCCATCTCCAGCAGGGTGTCCAGGCGTTTTTCACCGCGCGCGGTGTGGCCGCGCCGCTCGGCCCAGTCTTCAATGCAGCGCAGCTGCGCCAGGCTGTCGATGAGGAACCACACGCGCAGATCGGCGTGGCGCTGCAGCAGGGCGTGCAGCCCGTCCAGGTCTGCGTCGCACAACACCTGGTTGGCAATGATGGCGCGGCGCGCACCGGCTTCCACCCCCACGCTGAGCTGGTACACGGTGGCAAAGGTCAGCCCCCAGGCGCCCGCCTGCAACTGCTGCGCAAACAGCTCGGGCGACAGCGTGGTCTTGCCGTGCGGGGCCAGGGCCACGCCCTTGCGCTCGGCATAGGCCTGCATCCAGGCCAGGTTGTGGGCCAGGGCGCTTTCGCGGATGACGGCGATGGGCAAGGGCAGATCGCCCGCCAGCACATTCCAGCCGCGCTGGCCCAGGTCGGCGGGGCGGCTGGGCGCGGCGTGCAGCGGGTAGCCCTTGCAGCGCTGGTCAAGCAGGAATTCTTCGGTCATGGTGCGGGGTGTGTCGGTGCGGTTTTCCAGCAGGCGTGCAGGTGGCCGGGGGCCACCTCGCGCAGCTGCATGTCGGCGCTGGCGCAGCGCGCCTCGGCCTGGGGGCAGCGGGTGCGGAACACGCAGCCCGAGGGCGGGTTGGCTGGACTGGGCAAGTCGCCTTGCAGCAGCGCAATGCTGCGGCGCTGGGCGGGGTCGGGGATGGGCGCAGCCGCCAGCAGCGCCTGGGTGTAGGGGTGCTGGGGCTGGGCGTACAGCGCCTCGGTGGGCGCAATCTCCATTACCCGGCCCAGGTACAGGACCACCACGCGGTCGCACAGGTACTCCACCACATCCAGGTCGTGCGAGATGAACAGCAGCGTGAGGCCCAGCTGCTCCTTCAGTTCGCCCAGCAGGTTCACCACCTGCGCCTGGATGGACACATCCAGCGCCGACAGCGGCTCGTCGGCCACGATGAACTGGGGCTCCACCGCCAGCGCGCGGGCAATGCCGATGCGCTGGCGCTGCCCGCCCGAAAACTCGTGCGGAAAACGCTCGGCATGCTCGGGCCTGAGACCCACCTGCTCCAGCAGCTGGTGGATGCGCGGCAGTCGTGCGGCGCCCTTGGCCAGGCCGTGCGTATCCAGCGCCTCGGCCAGCACGTCGCGGATGCGCATGCGCGGGTTCAGGCTGGCGTAGGGGTCCTGAAAAATGATCTGAATCTGCGAGCGCAGCGGCCTGTATTGCGACTGCGAGAGCTGGGCCAGGTCTTGCGGTGCGGCGCCGCCGTGGTAGCGCATCTGCCCGCTGGTCGGGTCTACCAGGCGCGTGAGCAGGCGGCCAATGGTGCTTTTGCCCGAGCCTGATTCGCCCACCAGGCCCAGGGTCTCGCCCCGGCGGATGGTGAAGCTCACATCGTCCACCGCGCGCACGGGGTGCGGGCCGCTGCCGAAGTGTTTGCGCAGGTGGGCAATCTCCAGCAGCGGTGCGGTGGTGTCGGTCGGTGCCATGGGCTGTGGGGTGTTCAGGACGGCGTTCATGCGCTCACCTCGGCGGGTTCGGCGTGTTCCTCGCGGTGCAGGCAGCGCACCATGCGGCGTGGGCCGGTGGCTTCCAGCGCAGGCATGGCGTGGGTGCAGTCGGCCTGCTGGTGTGTGCAGCGCGGCGCAAAGGCACAGCCGGGTGGGGGCGTGAGGGGGCTCGATACCTGGCCCGGAATGGCCACCAGCTTGCGCCGCCCGGCGGCCACCGCAGGGCCTTTTTTCTGCGCTGTCTGCGCTGCCTGCGCTTGCCGCCGCGCCACACCGGGCAGGCAGGCCAGCAGGCCGCGCGTGTAGGGGTGCTCGGGCCGTGCGAACAGGTCGTGCACGCGGGCTGATTCGACGATGCGACCGGCGTACATCACCGCCACGGCGTCGGCGTACTGCGCCACCACGCCCAGGTTGTGCGTGACGAACAGCATGCTCATGCCGGTCTCTTTCTGCAGCCGCCCCATCAGCGCCAATATCTGCGCCTGGATGGTCACGTCCAGCGCCGTGGTGGGCTCGTCGGCGATCAGCAGTGTGGGGTTGCAGGCCATGGCCAGCGCAATCATCACGCGCTGGCGCATGCCGCCCGAGAGCTGGTGCGGGTACTCGTGCACGCGCTGCGCTGCGGCCGGGATCTCGACCAGCTCCAGCATGCGGCGGGCGTGGGCCAGTGCGGTGCTGCGGTCTATCTTCAGGTGCAGGCGGGCCGACTCGGCAATCTGCTCGCCCACCGTCAGCACCGGGTTCAGGCTGGTCATGGGCTCCTGGAAGATCATGGCCAGCTCGTTGCCGCGCAGCGTGCGCTTCTCGGCCTCGGGCAGGGCCAGCACATCGACCTTGCGGCCGTCGCGCTGCACAAACCAGGCCTGGCCCGTGACCTGCGCCTGCGAGGTGCGGGCGTGCAGGCCCATGAGGGTGAGGCTGGTGACGGACTTGCCCGAGCCCGACTCGCCCACCAGCGCCAGCGTCTCGCCGGGGTGGATGGCAAAGGACACATCGGCCACGCTCTGGATGCGGCCCGCATCGGTGGCGAACGAGGTGGACAGGCCGCTGACTTCGAGCCGGGGCGCGGCGCTCATCGTGGGGGAGGTCATACGGTCTTCTTCAGTTTGGGATCGAGCAGGTCGCGCACGCCGTCGCCCAGCATTTGCAGCGACAGGGCCGTGAGCACAATGGCCACGCCGGGGGCAAAAATGGTCCAGAAGGCCTTGTCGGCATAGTCCAGGCTGCCCGCAATCATGGTGCCCCAGGTGGGGATATCAGGCGGCACGCCCACGCCCAGAAAGGACAGACCCGCTTCGGCCAGGATGGCGTAGGCAAAGATGAAGGTCACCTGCACCAGGATGGGCGACATCAGGTTGGGCAGGATGTGGCGCCACAGGATGAGGTGCGTGCGCACGCCCAGGGCGCGGGCCGCGTCCACAAACAGCAGCTCGCGCAGCACCAGCGTGGTGGCGCGCACCACCCGCGCCACGCGCGGGGTGTAGACGATGACCAGCGCCAGCATCACGTTCCACAGCGACACGCCCAGGATGGACACCAGCGCAATGCCCAGCAGGATGTCGGGGAAGGACATCATCGCGTCCACCACGCGCATCAGCGGTGCATCCAGCTTGCGGAAAAAACCCGCAAACATGCCTAGCAGCGTGCCCAGCAGCACGGCGCCAGCGGCGGTGACCAGGCCAATCAGCAGCGAGTAGCGCGCGCCGTGCACGATGCGCAGCAGCACATCGCGGCCCAGCTCGTCGGTGCCCGCCCAGTGCGTGCCCGAAGGCGCGTGCAGCCGCTCGCTGATGGACAGGGCATTGGGGTCCGCATCGGACACCCAGGGGAAGACGACAGCGATGCTGGCCACCAGCGCAATCACGATGGCTGAGGCCAGCACCACCTTGCGGGCGAACAGTCGGCGCAGCACGGCCCGCAGGCGGTGCCAGAAGGAAGGGCTCGGGTTCATGGGGCTTCCAGGCGGATACGGGGGTCCACCAGCGTGTACAGAAAGTCGATGGCCAGGTTGATGAAGACGTAGATGGCGGCAATCACCAGCAGCGTGCCCTGGATCACGGGGTAGTCGCGCCGCAGCACGGCCCGCACCACCAGGTTGCCTACACCGGGCAGGTTGAAGACGGTCTCGGTCACCACGGTGCCGCCAATCATCAGCGCCATGGTCAGCCCCAGCACAGTGACGATGGGCACCAGCGCGTTGCGCAGCACATGCTTGACCATGATGGTGCCTTCCGGCAGACCCTTGGCGCGGGCGGTGCGCACGTAGTCCTCGCCCAGGATGTCGAGCATGGAGGCGCGCGTGAAGCGGATGATGAGCGCCGAGTTGAGCAGGCCCAGCACCAGCGCGGGCAACATCAGGTGCTGCAATCGCTCGCCCAGCGTAGCCGTGGGGTCGCCGTAGCCCGAGGCCGGAAACCACCCCAGCTTGACCGCAAACAGCTGGATGAGGATGAGGCCCAGCCAGAAGCTGGGCACGCTGGCGCCCAGCATGGCCACGCCGCTCACGGCCTGGTCGGTGGCGCTGCCGCGCCAGACGGCGGCGGCCATGCCGCAGGGCACGCCCACCAGCGCCGCAATGCCCACGGCAAACAGCGCGAGGAACAGCGTGGGCTCGGCCCGCTCCAGCAGGGCCTGGGCCACGGGGCGCTGCAGGAACAGCGACTGCCCCAGATTGCCCTGCAGCAGCTCGCCCACCCACAGCCCAAACTGCACGGGCAGGGTTTTGTCCAGCCCGTACTGCGCGCGGGCCTGGGCAATGTCGGCGGCGGTGGCCTGGTCGCCCAGCAGCAGCGCCACGGGGTCCCCAGAGGCCAGCCGCGTGAGGCAGAACACCAGCACCGCCACCAGGGCCAGCACCACCACGGCGCCGCCCAGGCGCTTCAACAGAAATCGCATGTTTGTCTCTTTGAAAAATCCCTAGGCCACAACGTGCATAGCGCTGCCCCGGCCCCAGGCCAGTGCCACCGTGGAACCGGCTTTGCCGGGCCACGGGTGGCGCCCCCTGGAGGGGGAGGCGCCGCAGGCGCATCGGGGGGGAGTCAGTTCTTCAAACCCGTGTTCCAGAAGAACGGCCAGATGGCCGGTGTGTAGCCTTGCAGCTTGGCCGAGCGGGCCGACAAGCCGTTGAACTTGCCCACCTCGATGAACGGCACTTCGTCGTACACCACCTGCTGCACCTTGCCCCACAGCGGGCCGCGCTTGGCCGGGTCGGTCTCCTGGTTGAACGCGGCCAGGGTGGATTTCTTGGCGTCAGACTCCCACCAGCCGGGCGCACCGTCACCCAGCTGCGGGGGCGAGAGCATGGGCTCGGGGAACAGGCCCGAGTGCGTGAAGTACACGTCCCACAGCTTGGGGTCGTTGCGGCGCTGCACCAGCGTGGCCCAGTCCACCACCTGCAGCTCGGTCTTGAAGCCCGCCTTCTTGAGCTGCTCGGACATCACCAGCGCCATGTTGTAGTGGAACTCGTACTGGCGGCTGGCCATGATGCGCACGGGCTGGCCGCCGTAGCTGGCCTTGGCCGCCTGCTCTTTGGCGGCTTGCGGGTTGCGCTCGTTGTAGAGCTTGCTGCCCGCGTCCGAGTAGTACGGCGTGCCCTTGGGGAAGAAGTTGGGTTCCACCACAAAGAAGCGGTTGTCGCCAAAGCCTGCGGCCAGCAGCTCGCCCGTGCCCACGGCGGTTTGCACCGCGCGGCGCAGTGGCTGCGAGGCCAGCACGCCTTCCTTGGTGTTGAACACGATGTACGGAAAGCCAAAGTTCTTGGTCACGATGGGCACCACCGCCGGGGCGCCTTTTTCGATGCGGCCAATGGCCTCCACGGGCAGCAGGTCAGCGTATTGGAACTGGCCCGAGAGTGCGCCTTCAACGCGCGTGTTGGCGCTGGGCACGGGCACAAAGCGCAGCTCATCGAGCAGCGCCTCGCGCTTGCCTGCGTATCCGCTGGCGGCTTCCTTGCGGCTGGCATAGCCGTCAAAACGCACCAGCACGGTGAACTGGTCGGGGCGGCGTTCCTTGAACTGGTAGGGGCCGGTGCCGACGAAGTCCTTGAGCTGCGGCGCAATGCTCTCCTTGGCCATGATGGCGGCCATGCCGCTGGGCAGGGCCAGCTGGGCCAGCAGCGGTGCGTAAGGATTTTTCAGCTTCAATTCCACAGCCAGTGCGCCTTTGGCGGTGAGCGAGGCCACTTCCTTGCCCACGGCCTTGCCACGGGGGTTCAGCTCCATCCAGCGCTGCAGCGAGGCCACCACGTCGTCGGCCGTCATCTCGCGGCCGTTGTGGAACTTCACGCCCTTGCGCAGGGGGATGGTGTAGGTCAGCCCGTCTTTGGAGACGGTGGGCAGGCCCTCGGCCAGCATGGGGGCGATGGCCCAGTTGGCGTCGAAGGTGTACAGCGGCTCGTACACGTGCTGCATGATGGTGCCCACCAGGTCGGCGGTGCTCACCATGGGGTCCAGGCCCTGGGGCTCCCCCACCATGGCGAGGTTGGCGGCGCCGCCCTTGGATGGGGTGGCGGGTGCCGTTTGGGCCCAGCTGGCGCTGCAGGCCAGGGTGAGGGCGGCGGTCAGCGCCGCAGCACCCAGCAGGTTGCGGCGACCCCGCAGTTCAGGCGTTGGCAGCGGATGCTGCACCAGGTTGGTTCCAGACGTTTGCATTGCACACCTCGAAGTAATAGGATTACACAAATAAGCACATTCGGTGCCAGAATTGCGAACGATACGGGCATTTCTGGAAGGAAGTGTGTAATATATTTACTCAAAGGAGCGTTTTTCATGCCAGTAGAAACCCTCGGCCAAGCGCCGCTCGCGTCCGATCGCCTCGCACGCCCCCTCTCGCCCGCCACCCGCGCAGGCGACTTCGTTTTTGTCTCGGGCCAGGTGCCCACCGACGACCAGGGCCAGGTGGTGGTCGGTGGCATCGAGGCGCAGACGCGCCAGGTGTTCCAGCGCGTCAAGGACGCCCTGGCCCTGGCCGACTGCACCCTGGCCGACGTGGCCAAGGTCAGCGTCTGGCTGGCCGATGCGCGGGACTTTGGCAGCTTCAACCGCGTGTACATGGAGTGTTTTGGCGACCACCGCCCCGCACGCTCCACGGTCGAATCGCGCCTGATGATCGACGCCAAGGTCGAGATCGACGTGACGGCCTACAAGCCGCGTGGCTGAGCCATGACCGCAGCCAAGCAACCCGTGTGGGACGTGGTGGCGCTGGGCGAGGCGCTGGTGGAGTTCAACCAGACCCGCCCCGGCGAGCCGCAGTACCTGCAGGGCTTTGGGGGCGACACCAGCAACGCGGTGATTGCCGCCGCTCGTGCGGGCGCACGCACCGCGTACCTCACACGCCTGGGCAGCGATGCCTTTGGCCAGGCGCTGCTGGACCTGTGGGCGCGCGAAGGCGTGGACACCACGGCGGTGGAGCGCGATGCGCAGCACCCCACGGGCATCTACTTTGTGACGCACGGCGCGGCGGGGCACGAGTTCAGCTACCTGCGCGCGGGCTCGGCCGCCAGCCGCATGGCACCCGCGTGGTTGTTGGATGCATCGGCGAATGGGCCCGCCACAGTGCTGCAGCAGTGCCGCATCCTGCATGTGTCGGGCATCTCGCTGGCGGTGTCGGCCTCGGCGTGCGACACGGCCTATGAGGCCATGCGCGTGGCCCGTGCGGCCGGTGCGCGCGTGGCGTTTGACCCCAACCTGCGCCTCAAGCTCTGGCCGCTGGCGCGGGCGCGGGCCTGCATTGCGCATGCGGTGTCGCTGTGCGACATCTTCCTGCCGGGGCTCGATGACATGGCTGCGCTGCTGGGCCTGCACGATGCCCATGCGATTGCCGACTGGGGCCACGCGCAGGGCGCCGCCACGGTGGTCGTCAAGCTGGGGGCCGATGGGGTGCTGCTGAGCAGCGCTGACCCCGCCGTGCCGCGCCAGCGTGTGGCGGGCCGCAGTGTGGCGCTGGTGGATGCGACCGGCGCGGGCGACTGCTTTGACGGCAACCTGCTCGCGCGCCTGGCGCTGGGCGACGACCTGGCCGCTGCCGTGCGCTATGCCAATGCTGCCGCATCGCTCGCCGTGCAGGGCTTTGGCGCGGTGGCGCCGCTGCCCACTACGCAGCAGGTGCGGGCGCTGCTGTAGCCATGCCATGAGCCCAGCCCGTGGCAGTGGATTGCCATGGGCTGCGGCGATTGCCTCCGAGAGTTTTGATGCACCGGCGGAGGTGTGCTTTGGGGGCATCGATCATCACGTGAAGTAAGCGCGCAATGCGATGCTTCCGAAGGCATGTGCAGCGAAGAAGCCGGACTTGGTAGCCATGCGCGGCGAGTTGACGGATGAGTCAGTCGATGCCTTGCGTGATCTGGTCTGCTGCAATATCTCGCGCCAGCTGCTGCGCTACCCTGGGGCCGGTACCGTGTCTCAGATGGTGTGCGGAGTGTTTTAAAACCCACGCGGCCAGTAGCCAGGTGCGGCAGCCCGGCTAGAAAACCCCCAGCTCCATTCCCTGTGCCATCGCTTCGCCCAGGGCCCGGCAGCGTTGCAGCTCTTCGCTGCGGATACTTTTGGTGGCCAGGATGGCTTCTGGCGTCTGGGCATGGGTACAGACAATGAGGGGCTCTGCGACGGGCCGCAGGCGCCAGCCGGTGGCAATGCGTTCAATCTGCCTGGCCGCGTTGTGCCCGTCGCTGCCGGCGCAGATCAGGCATGCATAAGGGCGACCATTGACGTGGTCGAGCACCGCATAGTAGCTGCGGTCAAAAAAATCCTTGAGCTGCCCGCTGATGGCCGCGAGGTTCTCTGGCGTGGCAAAAATGAATCCCTCCGCAGCCAGCACATCTGTGGCGCCTGCTTGCGCGGCATGCAGCAGCCGCACATCCACACCGGTATCCGAAGACGCACCGGCAAGCGCGGCCTCTGCCATCTGGCGCGTGCCATCGGTCATCGAGTGGTAGACGATCAACAAGGTCTTGCGGCGGCTCATGGGGAAAGCATAGCCCCGTGGCTTTAAGGCGCAAGAAAATGTGTGTCCAGCCATGCAGGGGCGCCCCCATTGACCTGCATTCGAGAAGCGCGTTCAATCCGCCAAGATGCCCCGGTTGGTTGCAAATTGTCGCAATCGGTACGCAGGCCAGTGAGCACGGTACCGAGCCGCCCGGAACGCAGATTCCATCCTTGCTGAGGTGACACCATGAGCATTGCCAGACGTCTTCATGCCATTTCCTTCCTGCTGATTGCAGGGCTTGCCGGGATCGCCATGCTGGCCTGGGCCTATCTGGGGGAGGTCACGCACCAGACCGAACTGGTGGCCCGGGAAGAGGTGCCGCGCCAGCTTCAGGCAAGCTCCATGGAGCTGAACGTCACACGGGCTTCCCTGCAGGTTCGCCATGCGATGCTGGTGCGCACACCCGAAGACTTGGCCGCCACGCTGGCGGATATCGGCGAGAAAAAGCGCCTGATTGACAAAGACCTTGCGGGCTTCCTTCAGACGTCGGACACCGCTGCGGAAAAGGCCCTGAGCGCGGAATTGTCCAAAGGGCTGGAAGCCTTCTGGCGGGTTGCAGAACAGAACCTGCAATTGATCAAGGAAGGAAAGAAGGAGCCCGCATTTGACTTCCTCGTTGCGTCCACGATACCCACCCGCAATGCCGTCCTGGCGGTTCTTGCCAAGGAAAAAGAGCACCAGTCCAAGCTGCTCGGGGCCAGCCTTGCCGAGATTGAGCGGGACGTCAGGCTGACCTTGCGTGCGCTGGTCAGTGCCGTCGTGGCGGTGGGGATTGGGCTGCTGCTGTTTTCGTGGCACATCGGCGCCACCCTTCAGCGCCGGGTGGCCGCGTCGCAGGCCGTGGCCGACCGTGTCAGGGATGGCGACCTGACCACGCCGGTGGTGGATGCATCCAGGGACGAATTCAGTCCGCTTCTGGCCGCATTGGCCGTGATGCAGGACTCGTTGACCCGGATCGTCAGCCAGGTGCGCAATGGGTCTGAAACGGTGGCGGCGGCCAGTGCGCAGATATCCATCGGCAACAGCGACCTGTCCACCCGGACGGAGAACCAGGCCAGTGCGCTGGAGGAGACGGCTGCCGCCATGGAGGAGCTCAACTCCACGGTGCAAACCAATGCGCAGAATGCCCGTCAAGCCAATGTGCTGGCGCAAAACGCTTCCACGGTCGCCAAGCAGGGGGGCGACGTGGTGTCGAAAGTGGTGGACACCATGAGTGGCATCAACGAGAGTTCCAAGAAGATCTCCGAAATCATCGGTGTCATTGACGGCATTGCTTTCCAGACCAACATCCTGGCGCTGAATGCGGCCGTGGAGGCCGCCAGAGCGGGGGAGCAGGGGCGGGGTTTTGCCGTGGTTGCCTCGGAAGTTCGCAGCCTGGCTGCACGCTCTGCGGCAGCGGCCAAGGAGATCAAAACGCTCATCGCCACGAGTGTCGAGCGCGTCGAGGCTGGCACCATGCTGGTCGGCACCGCCGGCCAGACCATGAAGGAGGTGGTTTCGTCCATTGAGCGGGTGACGGAGACGGTGGCGCAAATCAGTGCTGCCGGAACCGAGCAAAGCGAAGGGGTGAACCAGGTCAATGTGGCGGTGAACCAGATGGACCAGGCCACCCAGCAAAACGCAGCGCTGGTGGAGGAGATGGCCGCAGCGGCCTCCAGTTTGAGCATCCAGTCCAAGAGGCTGGTGGACACCGTCGCTACGTTCAAGCTCTCCAGTTCGGCTCCGCAGCTGGAGTCTGGTCAGCATGCCGGTCAGCGGTTGATGCTGGCCTGAAAGTCAGCGCCCCGGCGGCCGGCCCTAGTGGGGGTGCCGCGAATCAGGGTGGGCAAGGCGATCCTTGCGCAGGGCCAGCTTGCGGTACAGCGTCTGGCGGCTGATGCCCAGGGTGCGTGCGGCATGGCTCACATTGCCCCGGCAGCTCTCCAGCGCCTGCTGGATGGCCGATTGGGACAGTTCATCCAGGTTTTGCGGCGGACGCGCCATGGCTGCCGGGGTGGCGAAACGGTCAGCCTTCTGCAGCTCTTCCAGAAAGTCATCCGGCAAGTGGTGCCATTCCACCACCTCCTCGTGCGCGTCCAGCATGGCGCAGGCTGTGCGCAGTACGCTGGTGCACTGCCGCAGATTGCCCGGCCAACGGTGTTTTTCCAACGCGGCCATTAACGAAGGGGCCAGGCGAAGGTGGCGGGCGGGTTCAATGTCCTGGAGCATGCGCAGGCTCAGCGCTTCAAAGTCGGTGCGCTCGCGCAAGGGGGGCAGTTCGACCGCCAGCCCGTTGATCCGGTAATAGAGGTCGGTGCGAAACCGCCCCTGTTCCGCCTCTTCGCGCAGCTTGCGGTTGGAGGCGCAGATGAGGGCGAAATCCACGGCAACCGGCTGCCCGCTGCCCAATGGAACCACCTGCCGCTCCTGCAGCACGCGCAGCAGCCGCGTCTGGAGGGCCAGTGGCATGTCGCCAATCTCATCCAGAAACAGTGTGCCGCCATGGGCTTCCCGCAGCAGGCCCAAACGCCCCTCCCGCCGGCCACCCGTGAACGCCCCGGGGCTGTAGCCAAACAGCTCGGACTCGATCAGCGACTCGGGCATTGCCGCGCAGTTGATGGCGATGAAGGGGCCGTCACGGCGCGGGCCACTTTGGTGTGCACTGCGCGCAAACCATTCCTTGCCCACCCCGGATTCGCCCTGGATGAGCAGTGCGATGGGCTTGCCAAGAATGCGCCGTGTTTTGGCGGCCGCTGCGCGCCAACGGGCATCACCGGTGTCCAGCTGGGCCAGTGCATCCTCGGGGGGGCGGGTGGGCATGGACGGGGCCAGGGTCCGCACCGTGCGCTTGTCAGGCACAAGCTGCCCAAAAAGCGAGGCGCCATCGTGCCTTCGCAATGAAAGGGGGGCGTCGGGGCGGCGGTGGTGGCGCGCCAGAAGCTCTTCAAGGCCCACATTCAGGATCTGGTCCAGCGAGATGCTGCCCAGTTGCGCCACCGAAAGGCGCAGCAGCGCCAGCGCACTGCGGTTGCCGCCCACCACCCAGCCGTCTTCCGAGACCAGCGCGATGCCTTCGGCCACGGTGCCAATGCCCTCGGGGTGGGTGTGCAGGTGCAGGCGGACATGGCGTTGGCTGCCCGACACCAGCAGCCGGTTTTCGATCATGTGCGCAGCGGTGCTGACCAGCCCCAGCGTGTGGGGGTTGCCCCGGCTGTGTTCGCTGGAGATATCCAGAATGCCCAGTATCTGCCCCGTGGCAGACAGGATGGGTGCGGCGGCGCAGGTCAGGAATCCGTTGCGCTCCAGAAAATGCTCCGCGCCATGCACTTCCACGGGCGCCATTTCGGCCAGCGCCGTGCCGATGGCGTTGGTGCCGCGCTGCTTTTCGTGCCACGAAGCGCCACTGGTCAGGGCCACCCGTTCGGCCTTGCCGAGAAAGTAGGCGTCGCCACAGGTGTCCACCAGCGTTCCGCAGGGGCTCGCCAGCACCACCACGCTTTGGCTGTCGCGCACCTGCTCAAACAGGTACTCCATCACGGGGCGCGAATGCGCCAGCAACTCCTGGTGGTGGCCGCGCAACTGCCGCAAGGCCTGGTGTTCCAGGTTGTCGGGGTTGCCCAGCCGCCCGGTGGGTAGCAGGCCGCTGTCCAGGCTGCGCTGCCACGACCGCGCCAGGCGCTCGTCCACGAGGCCACTGGGGAATTGGCCCGATTCCAGCAGGTGCTGGCGGGCTTGCCGCAGTGCCACAGATGTGGAAGTGGATCGCATGGTGTTTGTCTCCTGCCCGGGCGTCATGAACGCGCCCTGTTTGAAAGCCAGTATGGCGGTGGCCAGAGGCCAGGGCAATAGCGATGGCCGCGGGGCTGCTTCAACTGTTCCATTTCGTGACAGGTGTCGCGTTCTGGAGCGGACACCTTAACGGCCGATGGGTGGTGCTTTCTTGCGAACACGCAAACAAAGCCATAAAAATCAACCACTTGGAAGATTGGCTGGGTTGGCACGGGTTTTGAGTCATGTCCTCTATCTGGCGGCGCGGTGTGCCGAGCAGATGTCCACAAATCCACCGGAGACAGACAACATGACCGTTTACGCAGCCCCCGGCGCCGCTGGCGCCAAGATCGCCTACCAAGCCCAGTACAACAACTTCATCGGCGGCAAATTTGTGGCCCCGGTCAAGGGCCAGTACTTCGACGTGATCTCGCCGGTGAACGGCAAGGTCTACACCCAGGCCGCCCGCTCCACTGCCGAAGACATCGAGCTGGCGCTGGACGCCGCGCATGCCGCTGCCGATGCCTGGGGCAAGACCGACGCCGCCACGCGCGGCAACATCCTGCTGAAAATTGCCGACCGCATTGAGCAGAACCTGGAGCTGCTGGCCTATGCCGAAACCGTGGACAACGGCAAGGCGATCCGCGAGACGCTGAACGCCGACATCCCGCTCACCGTGGACCACTTCCGCTACTTTGCAGGCTGCGTGCGTGCGCAGGAAGGCGCCCTCTCCAACATCGATGAGAACACCGTGGCGTACCACATCCAGGAGCCGCTGGGCGTGGTGGGCCAGATCATTCCGTGGAACTTCCCCATCCTGATGGCGGCCTGGAAGCTGGCCCCTGCGATTGGCGCGGGCAACTGCGTGGTGCTCAAGCCTGCAGAGTCCACGCCCATCTCCATCCTGATCCTGGCTGAGTTGATCGCTGACCTGCTGCCGCCCGGCGTGCTCAACATCGTCAACGGTTTCGGCCGCGAGGCGGGTATGCCGCTGGCCACCAGCAAGCGCATTGCCAAGATCGCCTTCACCGGCTCCACCAGCACCGGCCGCGTGATCGCGCAGGCCGCCGCCAACAACCTCATCCCCGCCACGCTGGAGTTGGGTGGCAAGAGCCCCAATGTGTTCTTCGCCGACATCATGGACAAGGACGACGCCTTCCTGGACAAGGCCGTCGAAGGCCTGGTGCTGTTCGCGTTCAACCAGGGCGAGGTCTGCACTTGCCCGTCGCGTGCGCTGATCCAGGAATCCATCTACGACAAGTTCATGGAACGTGTCTTGAAGCGCGTAGCCGCCATCAAGCACCAGAACCCGCTCGACACCGACAGCATGATGGGCGCGCAGGCCAGCAAGGAGCAGCTCACCAAGATCCTGTCGTACCTCGACCTGGGCAAGCAGGAAGGCGCCGAAGTGCTGGCCGGTGGCGGCCAGGCCCACCTGGGCGGCGACCTGGAAGGCGGTTACTACGTGCAGCCCACGCTGTTCAAGGGCCACAACAAGATGCGCATCTTCCAGGAGGAAATCTTCGGCCCCGTGCTGGCCGTGACCACGTTCAAGGACGAGGCCGAGGCCCTGGCGATCGCCAACGACACGCTGTACGGCCTGGGCGCCGGGGTGTGGAGCCGCAACGGCAACGTGGCCTACCGCATGGGCCGCGCCATCAAGGCCGGGCGGGTGTGGACCAACTGCTACCACGCGTACCCGGCGCACGCAGCGTTTGGTGGGTACAAGGAATCGGGCATCGGGCGCGAGACGCACAAGATGATGCTGGACCACTACCAGCAGACCAAGAACCTGCTCGTGAGCTACTCAGAAAACAAACTCGGCTTCTTCTGATTTGGTGGGTTGTGGCCCACAGAACGCCGCTGGCGTGGTTGCACCGTCTTGCCGTGGCGCTGCCACTGTCTGCGACGACGCGCCTAGCCATCGACGCTCTGTGAACCACCGTGACGCTACTGCGAAATTACTTTCGGCACAGCAGCGTTTTTTGTCGGCACATCAGGAGAGCACCATGGTCGAAAGAGTCATTGCCACCGACGCGGCGCTTGCGCTGATTGCGCAGCTGCAGGCGCAGCATGGCAGCGTGATGTTCCACCAGTCGGGCGGCTGCTGCGACAACAGTGCGGCCAATTGCTATCTGCCTACCGATCTGACCATTGGGGCGGGGGATGTTTTGCTGGGGCATGTGGGCGGCGCGCCGTTTTACATCGGTAAATCGCAGTACGAATACTGGAAGCACACGCAGCTCATCCTGGATGTGATCGACGGGCACGGCGGCACGTTTTCGCTGGAAGGCAGCACCGGCAAGGCTTTCCATACCCGCTCGCGCCTGTTCACGGATGAGGAATGGGCCGGGATTGAACCGCTGGCCACCCGGGATCTGGCGTGATGCGCGGCTGTGCTCTCTTCACGCGCCGTCGCCGGCGTTGCCCGTGATCGGCAGCACGGTGCCGGTGATGTAGCTGGAGCAGCATGGTGCCGCAAGGAACACGTAGGCGGGTGAAATCTCCTCAGGCTGGGCCGGGCGTCCCAGGTGGGTCTTTGCGCCAAATTTCGCGATGTCCTCTGGCGCCTTGTCCGCTGGGTTGAGCGGAGTCCATACCGGCCCGGGGGCGACAGCGTTCACGCGGATGCCTTGGTCGGCCAGGTTGTGGGCCAGGGCCTTGGTGAACGCATGGATGGCCCCCTTGGTGGCCGAGTAGTCGATCAGTTCCTTGCTGCCGCGCAACCCGGTGACGGAGCCGGTGTTGATGATCGAGTCACCCCGGTGCAGGTGTGGCAGGGCTGCCTTGGCCATGTGGAAGTAACCGTAGATATTGGTCTGGAACGTTTCGTCAAAACGCTCTGCCGTCAGTTCTTCAAGGGATGCCGCATGCTCCTGGAACGCCGCGTTGTTGACCAGCACATTGAGCTTACCAAACGCTTTGACCACCTGCCGCACGGCATCGGCGCAGTACGCGGCGTCTTTGACGTCGCCGGGGATCAGAATGCACCGACCACCTTCGGCCTCCACCAGCTGGCGTGTCTGCTCGGCGTCTTCGTGTTCCGCCAGGTACGCAATGGCAACGTTCGCGCCCTCGCGGGCAAAAAGTACGGCAACCGCGCGGCCAATGCCTGAGTCGCCGCCGGTGATCAGGGTAGAGAACCCTTTGAGTTTTTCGCTGCCCCGGTAGTGGACTGCCTCGAACTTGGGCTGGAGTTCCATGTCGGCCTCAAGGCCTGGTTTGGTGAGGTGCTGGTTGGGCAGCGGAGGTGCCGGTTCCGCGTGACCTGGCCCCGGTGCCCGTGGACTTCCTTTGCCTTTCGCGGGTTGTGGCTTGCTCTTTGGCGGCTTGCCTGCGTCGTGGCGGTCCTGCTCGGCCTGGATTCGCCTCTGTTTCTGGACCGTTGCACGGGCCGCCGTGTCAGTGGAGGGCGTCTTGGAGGTTTTCATGAGAGAGGGGGCTGGCTGAATGCAAGAAAAGACAAGCGGTGGTGCGGTGCACTGAATGCCGGCTGCTGGACGGTCAAAAAAAGAGGCCGCGCTGCTCTCGGGTTGGAGGCAGGGCGGCCCGAGGTCACAAGGAGGATGCGAAACCACCGGCTTGCAGCTCGGCGTGCGCTCCTCCTGTAGCCTGTGTCAGTCTCGCGGCATGGCAGCGGCCAGCGGATCAGCGTTGGTTCTGGGGAGTACGGCGGGAAGAATCTCCGTGCTGCTCACGGTTTCCCTGGTTGCCGCTGGAACCCGAACGGTCGGTCTGCCCCTGCTGGCGGTTGCTGGATGGGTCGGTGCTCTGCTCGGCCTGGCGGCTGCCCTGGTTCTTGCGCTGGGAGTCGCTGTTGTCGGTGTGCTGGTTCTGGCCTTGGGGGTTGTTGCTGGACATGGATATCTCCCGGTGAAAGAAAGAGGAAAAATATGCACACGGGGGCCGTGTGTGAATTCATTCTCAAAATGCACCAGCACAATTTCTGTAGTCCCTGTCCTATAGGGGGGTCGGCTTATTTCCACCTGCCGTAAGCAGACGCACGCCATGTTTCAGCATCTTTCAAGGCGCGCAAAAGTGTGCGGAGCGTGAGATCTTTCTGGACGCCGCTGGCGCAGTGCAGTGCCCTGTCTTGGCAGGGAGGGCGTGGTGCGTGGAGGAAAGTGCGTCGTTTGGGGGATGGGGAAGAGGCATTCTTCCCCGACTTTTCCCAACCGCAGCGGGCACGGGGGAAACTTTGATGCTATAAAAATGATAGCTTATTGCGCTTATCCATCAAGCGCTAGGGCCTCATTCCCCTCAAAATTTTGTGCGCACTCCCACCAAGCTGGAGGCACACGACCCCAAGCCTGCTTCCATTGCCGTCAGCCCACGGGCCGGCAGCGTTGCGGGTCAGTAGGTCTCCAGGTGCAACCGTCCTTCGCGCTGGAGGGCAGCGCCCACTGTGTCCCAATCCAGGCCTGCTTCGCTGGCGATGTCGCGCAGGGCGATCACCACGCCTTCTTCCATGCTCTTGAGGCCACACACATAGAAGTGGCTGCTGTCGTCGCGCAGCAGCGCGGCCAGGTCGGCAGCGCGTTCGCGCATCAGGTCCTGCACATAACGTTTGGGTTGCCCGGCCGTGCGCGAGAACGCCAGATTGATGTCGATGAAATCCTTGGGCAGGTTTTGCAGCGGGCCAAAGTACGGCAGCTCCTGCTGGGTGCGCGCGCCGAAGAACAGCATCAGCTTGCCGCCCTCGAACTTGCCGCTGTTGCGCAGGCGCCGGCGCCACTCGGTCATCGCGCGCATGGGCGCGCTGCCGGTACCGGTGCAGATCATCACGATGTGCGAGCGCGGGTGGTTGGGCATGAGGAACGAGCTGCCGAACGGCCCCACCACCTGCACCTGGTCCCCCACCTTCAGGTCGCAGATGTAGTTGGACGCGATGCCGCGCACGGGGTTGCCGTCGTGGTCGGTGGTTACGCGCTTCACGGTCAGCGCCAGGTTGTTGTAGCCGGGCCGCTCACCATTGCGCGGGCTGGCCACGGAGTATTGGCGCGCATGGTGCGCCTTGCCGAGCGCGTCGGTGCCGGGCGGGATGATGCCGATGGACTGCCCCTCCAGCACCGGGAACGGCATGCTTCCGAAGTCGAGCACCACGTGGTGGGTCTCGCTCTCAAAGCCCGCCTCGGTGCAGTTGAAGTTGCCCACCACGGTGGCGGTGGTGGGGCTCCTGGGGGGGAACAGGTTGGTGTAGGGGTGTGCGGCTGACCAGGGCGGTACCGTGGCGCCGTACTGGGCAGAACGAAACACCTGCGTGCCAGGCTCCACGGCCGCCGCAGGTGCGGACGGTTGCGCTGCATCCCCGGTGGAGGGCGCCAGGCCATCGGCGGCCAGTTCATCGGGCGTGAGTTCGGGCGGCAGCTCTTCCCAGGTGAGCTGTTCTTCGATGCTGTAGGCACGTGCCAGCGGCATGGTGCGCCAGTTGTCGATGGAGCCCGTGGGGCAGGGCGAGATGCAGGCCATGCAGCCGTTGCACACATCCGCCCGCACGACGTAGTTGTTGTCGTCGTGCGTGATGGCGCCCACCGGGCAGGTCGCCTCGCAGGTGTTGCAGCGGATGCAGATCTCGGGGTCGATCAGGTGCTGCTTGATGACGGCGGCGTCGACGGCCATGTCCATGGTGTTCTCCTGAAGGCCTCGCGGTAGTGACGTGGTTTGTACCGGGAGGCGGGCGGGGTGCGCTATCGGCAAATACGTGGGGTCCCCGGCCCATGGGGCCCCGCCTTGGGGCAGCGGGGTTGCGGTGGCGTGTTGGTGAGTGGGCGGATCAGCCGAAGCGGACGTATTCGAAGTCGACCGGCTGGCGGTTGATGCCCATGACGGGCGGCGCGATCCAGCCCGCAAACTTGCCGGGCTCCACCACGCGGCCCATCAGCGACGCGACAAAGGCAAAGTCCTCCGGGGTGGGCAGCCACTCGGCCTTGCGTGCGGCCCATTCCACGTCGCTCACCACGCGGCCGTCGGGCGACATCTTGATGCCGGCCAGCGCACCGATCTGGCGGTTGAAGGCCTTGTGCGGCACCGACAGGCGCGTGGGGATGCCGGCTTTTTCCAGCACCTTGTTCCAGCGGCCCACGCCGGCCATCGAGTCCTTGATGAAGTCGTCGCGCAGCACCTCGTTCAGGGCGTTGAGCATGGGCACGTCCTTTTCCAGCAGCTGGCCGTCCTTGACCTCCAGCACCTTGTACGTCTGCCCTTTGAGGATGTGGTCGTCCGTGCGCTTGCCTTCTTCGTAGCGGCCCTTGAGGCCCGAGCTGTAGAAGATGGCCGCATTGCTCGACTGGTCGGCGCCGAACAGGTCGATGGTGACGCTGTAGTGGAAGTTCAGGTAGCGCTGCACCGTGCCCAGGTCGATGGCACCGGCGGCGCGCACCTTGGCCGGGTCGTCGGTTTTCAGCTCGTTCATCACCTGCGCGGTGCGCGCCAGCACGCGCGAGACGCCCGACTCGCCCACGAACATGTGGTGGGCTTCCTCGGTCAGCATGAACTTGGTGGTGCGGGCCAGCGGGTCGAAGGCGCTTTCGGCCAGGGCCGAGAGCTGGAACTTGCCGTCGCGGTCGGTGAAGTAGGTGAACATGAAGAACGCCAGCCAGTCGGGTGTCTTCTCGTTGAAGGCGCCCAGGATGCGCGGGTTGTCCACGTCGCCCGAGGTGCGCTGCAGCAGCGCCTCGGCCTCCTCGCGTCCGTCGCGGCCGAAGTGCTTGTGCAGCAAATACACCATGGCCCACAGGTGGCGGCCTTCTTCCACATTGATCTGGAACAGGTTGCGCAGGTCGTACATGCTGGGCGCGGTGAGGCCCAGGTGGCGCTGCTGCTCCACCGACGCGGGCTCGGTGTCGCCCTGCGTCACGATGATGCGGCGCAGGTTGGCGCGGTGCTCGCCGGGCACGTCCTGCCAGGCCTTCTCGCCCTTGTGGTCGCCAAAATGGATCTCGCGGTTGGCGTCACCCGGGTTCAGGAAGATGCCCCAGCGGTAGTCGCGCATCTTCACGTGGCCGAACTGTGCCCAGCCCTGCGGGTCCACGCTCACGGCGGTGCGCAGGTAGACCTCGTGGTCGGTCGAGCCCTCGGGGCCCACGTCGTCCCACCAGTTGATGAAGTTGGGCTGCCAGCCCTCGAGCGCGCGCTGCAGCGTGCGGTCTTCGCCCAGGTTGACGTTGTTGGGGATCTTCTCGCTGTAGTTGATGCTGCTCATGGATGTCTCCTAGTTGGATGGAAAACCGGCTACCCGTTCGGCCTGAGCTTGTCGAAGGCTTGCGCGGGGCTTTGACTGGCTCAGCCTGAACGGACTGGGTGGGGCTAGACGCGGTTCAAGTCGAATCCGGCCTTCTGGCCCGTGCCATAGACCTTGAGCGCGCCCTTCTCGCCCACGGCGTTCGGGCGGTTGAAGATCCAGTTCTGCCAGGCGGTCAGGCGGCCAAAGATGCGGGTGTTCATGTTTTCCTTGCTGGCAAAGCGCAGGTTGGCTTCCAGCCCGGTGAGGGAGTCGGGCGACATGGCGGCGCGCTCTTCGATGGCGATGCGGATTTCGTCGTCCCAGTCGATGTCGTCCGGGGCGGCCGTCACCAAGCCCAGGGCCAGCGCGGCGTCGGCGTCGAGTGCCTGGCCAGCGGCGGCGCGTGCGGCCTCCAGCGGTGCGGCTTCTTCATAGAAGCGGCGCTGCAAGCGGCTCTGGTCGTTCACCATGGGCAACAGGCCGAAGTTGAATTCGTTGAGCGTGATCTTGGGCGCGCGCTCCGCATCGTCCGGCAGGGCCAGCATGTAGGTGCGGTCGGCGGCCAGCGCCAGTTCGGCCAGCGATCCGGCAAACGCCGAGCCCGACTCCACCAGCGCGAACAGGCTGCGCGAGGACACGTCCAGCCGCGCGAACGTACGGCGCAGCGCGCCGATGGTTTCGCGCACCAGCCAGTGGTCCTGGTGGGCGATCAGCGTGGCGTCGCTGGCCAGCACGGCCTGGGCGTCGCCCTCGGTCTTGAGCAGCCAGGTGCCGATGTCGAGTTCGTTGGTGCGCAGGTTCAGGATGGCGTCGTCCAGTTGGCGTGTCAAGGCCAGCGGCCACCAGGCGGCGCCCGCAGACTCGATGCCGGCGATGTCCGTGGGTTGCGCGCCGGTGGGCGCCTTCAGCGTGAGCGTGGCTGTGCGGCGGGTGCGGTCGATGTCGACGCTGACATGGGCGTAGCGCAGGCTGTCGGCGCTTTCTTCGCGCTCCACGCGGGTCAGGGCCACGCCCTGTGCGCTGGCGGGTCGGGGACTGCCTTCGGCCAGCCGTGCAGCGGTTTCATTCACGGTGGCCGCGAACTGTGCGGGCTTGGCGATGCGGTCCACCAGGCGCCAGTCCACCGCGCGCTGGCCGCGCACGCCTTCCACGCTGGTGCAGAAGATGTCGGCCAGGTCGTGGCGCACATGGCGCTTGTCGGTCACGCGGGTCAGGCCGCCGGTACCGGGCAGCACGCCCAGGAGCGGCACTTCAGGCAGCGACACGGCCGACGAGCGGTCGTCCACCAGCACGATTTCGTCGCAGGCCAGAGCCAGCTCGTAGCCGCCGCCCGCGCAGGCGCCGTTCACGGCGGCGACAAATTTCAGGCCTGAGTGCTTGGAGGAGTCCTCGATGCCATTGCGGGTCTCGTTGGTGAACTTGCAGAAGTTCACCTTCCAGGCGTGGCTGGAGACACCCAGCATGAAGATGTTGGCGCCCGAGCAGAAGATGCGGTCCTTGGCGCTGGTGACGATGACGGTGCGCACGCCCGGGTGCTCGAAGCGTACGCGGTTGAGCGCGTCGTGCAGCTCGATGTCCACGCCCAGGTCGTAGCTGTTGAGCTTGAGCTTGTAGCCGGGGCGGATGCCGCCGTCTTCGGCAATGTCGAGCGACAGGCGCGCCACAGAGCCCTCCACCGCCAGTGTCCAGTGGCGGTATTGGGTGGGGTCGGTGCGGTAGTCCACGCGGGTGGGGGCTGGTGTGGTCATGGGGTCTCCATCCATCTGCTAACAGGAATAATAATGCATAAATCGATTGATTGATGTGCATCATCGTGCATGTCATTGGGCGTGTCAATGCATGTGGATGTTTTTTGCAGATTTTTTTGGGGTGCCCCGGTTGAGGCTCCAAGCCCGGGGACCCGTAGAAGGGAGTCAGCCTGGCCGGGTGGTCATCAGTTTGCGCACCCCGGTGCGCAATTGCTGCAGGCTGTTTTCCAGGCTGCTTCCGGAGGTGTCGATGGTGAGGTCGGCTTTGGAATAGAAGGCCGCGCGGCCTTCCAGGATGCGGCGCAGGTCGTCCATGGCCTCCTTGCTGGCGGCCATGGGGCGCATGTCGCCCTGTGCCAGCACGCGCCCCATGTGTTCCTCGGGCGCGGCGCGCAGCCACACGGTGGTGCAGTGCGCCAGCAGTTCGTTGAAGGTGGCGGGGTCCGACACGATGCCACCGGGTGTGGCGATCACCACTTCGCTGTGGATCTGCACGGTTTCTTCGAGTGCGCGGCGTTCGTAGCGGCGGTAGGCCGTGGTGCCGTACAGGTCGTGGATTTCCCGCACGCTGCAGCCCGCCAGGGTTTCGATCTCGCGGCTCAGCTCAATAAAGGGCACGTCAAGGTCGCGCGCCAGCAAGGGCCCCAGTGTGGACTTGCCCGCACCCCGCAATCCGACGAGTGCGATGCGCCGGTGGCGTGCCGTGTCGCTGCCGCCGCCACTCAGCAGTTCGTGCAGCGCCAGCCGCGCGCGGCGCAGCTCGGGTTCGCTGCGGTGCTCCAGCAACTCCCGGATCAGCAGCCATTCTGGCGAGCGGGTGGTGAAGTCGCCCACCAGCTCAGCCAGCGGGCAGTGCAGGGCGCCAGCCACCTGTTGAAGTACCAGGATAGATGCGTTGCCGGTGCCGTATTCGAGGTTGGCCAGGTGCCGCTCGGACACATCGGCCGCCACCGCGACAGCCTTGCGCGTGAGGCCGCGCTGCGCGCGCAGGTTGCGCACGCGCTCGCCTAAGGCGACGAGCAGAGGGTTCTTGGCTTCTTCCGTAGCACCCAGCATGTTCTCGGCAGGCGTGGAGAGCGCGGTTTCTGCGTCTTCTTGTTCGTTCATGCCATCTTTCTTGGAACAGGTTCTTACAGCCCATTGGCGGGTATTGGCGGGTGGGGCATGTTCAGGGGCTCCTCACCAAGGCGCTTCTGCACCGCTCGGGCTAAATAAAATTCATGCACTATAGTGCTTGACATTCATTCAATCATTACCTATTGTTCATGTGCAAGCAAAATACTGCACATCTGCAAAATCCACAAGGATACAGATCAAAAAGGTGTGCAGGCCCCCATTTTCCTAGCCCCACGAGAAGCCATGCCCCACAAAGCCGCATTTCATCAAGCCCTGGTGGATCTGACCGCGCAGATCGCCGGGCGGCCCCTGGATTCAGAACTGCAGGACTGGCTCAACCAGACCCACGGACCTGCCAGCACGGCCTATGCAAGGCTCAAGGCGGCCTGTGTGGTGGGTGTGGAAGAGGGTTGGCTGTGCGACCGGGAGGGCGGTGGCATCCGTTACGGCCGCGTCTTCAAGGCCGACGATGCGCTGAACCGCTTTTCCGTGGATGTGGTGGACATGCAGGACATTGCGGGCCCCCACCACAGCCATCCCCTGGGGGAAATCGATTTGATCATGCCACTCACGGGCGGAGCCACCTTTGACGGGCATCCTGCTGGGTGGTGCGTCTATCCACCGGGCAGCGCCCACCGCCCCACGGTGGCCCAAGGGCGTGCATTGGTGCTCTATCTGCTGCCGGAAGGGCAGATCCAGTTCACGCGCTGAAGCGGACCCTCCATTCCGGCGCCGACCCGTTTTGCCTATCCCCTATTTTTTGAAAGACCTGCATGACTGAACTCCTGGCCAACTTTGCCGCTGGCCGCTGGCAAACCGGAAACGGCCCGGGCACGGTGCTCAGCGACCCGGTGTTGGGCGATGCGCTGGTGCGCGTCGATTGCACCGGGCTGGATCTGCGGGAAGCCTTCGCCTTTGCCCGGGACCGGGGCGGTCCCGCCTTGCGGGCCATGACCTACCGCGAGCGGGCTGCCCTGTTGGCCGCCGTGGTGAAGGTGTTGCAGGCACACCGTGAGAGTTACTACGACATTGCAACCGCCAACTCTGGCACGGTGAAGAACGATTCGGCGGTGGACATTGACGGCGGTATCTTCACGCTGGGCCAGTACGCCAAGTGGGGCGATGCGCTGGGCGATGTGCGCGCGCTGCGCGATGGCGACGCGGTCAAGCTGGGCAAGGAACCGGCCTTTTTGTCGCAGCACCTGCAGGTGCCGGCGCGCGGCGTGGCGCTGTTCATCAACGCCTTCAACTTTCCGGCCTGGGGGCTGTGGGAAAAGGCGGCGCCTGCGCTGCTGTCTGGTGTCCCGGTGATCGTGAAGCCCGCCACGGCGACAGCCTGGCTCACGCAGCGCATGGTGAAGGATGTGATCGATGCGGGCGTGTTGCCTGTGGGGGCGCTGTCAGTCATTGCAGGCAGCTCGGCGGGTTTGATGGACCAGCTGCAGCCTTTCGACATGGTCTCTTTCACGGGCTCTGCGGAAACTGCGGGCGTCATCCGGTCGCACCCGGCCGTGGCGCACCGCTCGGTGCGGGCCAACATCGAGGCCGACAGCCTCAACTCGGCCCTCTTGCTGCCCGACGCAGCCGTGGGCAGCGATGCCTTCAACCTGCTGGTGCGCGAGGTGGTGCGCGAGATGACGGTCAAGTCCGGGCAGAAATGCACGGCGATCCGCCGTATCCTGGTGCCCGCTGCGGTGTATGACGCTGCGGCCGAGGCCATCGGTGCCAAGCTGGCAGGTATCAGCGTGGGCAACCCGCGCAACGAGAGTGTGCGCATGGGCTCCTTGGTCAGCGCTGCGCAGCTGCGCGCGGTGCGCGAAGGCCTGGCCACATTGGGCGCCCACACCGACATGCTGCACGACGGCCGTGCCCGGCCGCTGGTGGATGCAGACCCTGCCGTGGCGGCCTGCATGGGTCCGGTGCTGCTGGGCGCGCGCGATGCCGATGCGGCATCTGCTGTGCATGACATGGAAGTATTCGGCCCCGTCGCCACGCTGCTGCCCTATCGCGATATGGACCATGGCCTGGCGCTGGCGCACCGGGGCCAGGGTTCGCTGGTGACCTCGCTTTTTGGCGCTGACGAGGCAGCCCTGGCGGATGCGGCCGTTCAGCTGGCTGCCAGCCACGGGCGCGTGCATGTGGTCACACCCGATGTGGCGCAGACCCACACAGGGCACGGCAATGTGATGCCCATGTCGCAGCATGGTGGCCCGGGGCGCGCCGGCGGCGGTGCAGAGCTGGGTGGCCTGCGCGCGCTCGACTTCTACCACCAGCGCAGTGCCGTGCAGGGCAGCCCGGGTGTGCTGGCATCGCTCGGTCTTTGATGCCTGCGAATCCCCCAGAACAACACGGAGACATCCCCATGACCAGCCTGCCAGAGCGGTTCAATTTCGCGGAGCATCTGTTCCACATGAACCGGGCGCACGCTGAGCGCACGGCCTACATCGACGACCGGGGCCGCCTGAGCTATGGCGATCTCGAAGACCGTGCCCGGCGGCTTGCGAGCGTGTTGGTGGAGGCAGGGGTGCGGCGCGAAGAGCGTGTGTTGCTGCTGATGCACGACACCAGCGACTGGCCGGTTTGCTTTCTGGGCTGCCTGTACGCAGGGGCTGTGCCGGTGGCCGTCAATACCTTGCTGACGGCGGATGACTATGCCTACATGCTCGCGCACAGCCGGGTGCAGGCGGCGCTGGTGTCGGGGGCCTTGTTGCCCATTCTGTCCGAGGCCATGGCGCGCGGCCCCCACGAAGTGGGCACGCTGCTGGTATCGCTGCCGGTGGGCAAGCTGCACGCGGGCGCCCGAGATATGGAGGCTGCCCTGAACAGTGCATCGCCGCTGGCAGTGCCCGCGCTCACCGGGCCGGACGACCCAGGCTTCTGGCTTTACTCGTCGGGCTCCACAGGCAAGCCCAAGGGTACGGTGCACACCCACGGCAACCTGTGGTGGACGGCCGAGCTGTATGGCAAGCCCGTGCTGGGCCTCACCCCCCAGGACATCTGTTTCTCAGCGGCCAAGCTGTACTTTGCCTATGGCCTGGGCAATGCGCTCACCTTCCCTCTGTCCGTGGGGGCCACTGTGGTGCTGATGGCCGAACGCCCCACGCCCGACGCCACCTTCAAGCGCTGGGTGGACCACCAGCCCACAGTTTTTTTTGGAGCCCCCACAGGCTTCGCGGGCATGCTCGCATCGCCCCGGCTGCCAGCGCGTGCGTCGGTGGCGCTGCGCATGTGTTCGTCGGCGGGCGAGGCGCTGCCCGCGGAGATTGCGCAGCGCTTCAAGGCGCACTTTGGCTGCGACATCATCGATGGCATTGGCTCCACCGAGATGCTGCACATCTTCCTGTCCAACCGCCCCGGCGACATCCGCTATGGCACCACCGGCAAGCCCGTACCGGGCTACGAGGTCGAGTTGCGTGGCGAAGACGGCCAGAGCGTGCCCGATGGCGAGGTGGGCGACCTCTACATTCGGGGCCCCAGCGCGGCTTTGATGTACTGGAACAACCGCGAGAAGACGCGCGACACCTTCCAGGGCGGGTGGACCAAAAGCGGCGACAAGTACGTGCGCGACGCGGAGGGTTACTACACCTACGCGGGCCGCAGCGACGACATGCTCAAGGTCAGCGGCATCTATGTCTCTCCGTTCGAGGTGGAGGCCACGCTGATGCAGCACACTGCCGTGCTGGAGGCGGCTGTGATCGGCAAGCAGGACGCGGACGGCCTCACCAAGACCAAGGCATTCGTGGTGCTCAAGGACGGCAAGGCCGCGACGCAGGACGAGCTCAAGGCCTTTGTGAAGGAAAAACTCGCGCCCTACAAGTACCCGCGTTTCATCGAGTTTGTGCCAGAGCTGCCCAAGACCGCCACGGGCAAGATCCAGCGTTTCAGGCTGCGTGAGCTGGAGGCCAGGGCGTGAACGGCGTTGTCAGCGGGAGTACACGCGGGGGCAGCGAATTTGCCGCCATCGATTGGCGAGGCCGGTCGCTACAGGTGGAATACCAGTGGATCGCGCCAGAACGCCGTGCATCGCCCTTGATGGTGTTCCTGCACGAAGGGCTGGGATCGGTGGCGATGTGGAAGGATTTCCCGTACCAGCTGTGCGAGGCGGGGGGCTTTCGGGGGCTGGTGTTCTCAAGGCCTGGCTATGGGCGTTCCACCCCAAGGGCGCCCGAAGAAGCCTGGGGTGTGGACTTCATGCACCGGCAGGCGCAGGAGGTGCTGCCTGCATTCTTTGGGGCTTTGGGCATTGACGAGCCGCTCTGGCTTTTTGGCCACAGCGACGGCGCATCCATTGCCTTGCTGTATGCGTCGATATTCCCGCAGAGCGTCAGCGGCCTGGTGTTGCTGGCCCCCCACATCTTTGTGGAGGACGTGACCATCCAGAACATCGAGCAGGCGCGGGACGCCTACCAGACCACCGACCTGCCCGGCAGGCTGGGCCGCTACCACGGGGACCCGGACTCCGCCTTCTGGGGCTGGAACCGCATCTGGCTCGATCCGGCATTCCGCGCGTGGAACATCGAAACAGAGCTCGCGACCGTGCGCGCGCCCGTACTGGCCGTGCAGGGGCTGGACGACGAGTACGGCACGCTGGCCCAGATCCACGGCATTGCCGCCCGCGTGCCTGGAACGCAGTTGCTGGAACTGCCCGATTGCGCGCACTCACCCCACCGCGATCGTCCTGAAGACGTGATCGCAGCGACGATTGCGTTCGTGGCGGCTGCGGGCGGAACGCCATGAAGCTCCGATAGGTCTGCCGGTTGAGATCCACCGGTTCGCCTGGGGGCTGAGGTTTCCATGCCGTGCCCCGCGAACGTCGCCTCAATCGACCCTGCGGCGCAGTTCTTCCAAGTTCACCACGGTGATGCCGCCGTATTCGATCTGCAGTACGCCCGCAGCCTCCAGGCGCTTCAGTGCGGCGTTGCAGCGTTGACGCGAGACACCGGACAGGTTGGCGATTTCCTCCTGCGATACCTGCAGGTGGGGGTCACTGCCAGGGTGCAGCCAGGGGTGGAAAAGGCCTGCCAGCGCCCGTGCCACCTGGCTGTCGGTGTCCAGCAGATGGTGGGCCGTGAAATTGCCCAGGAACCAGTGCATGCGCTCATTGATCTGGCGCAGCAGGAAGTGGTCGAAACTGCGCTGGGTGGCGTGCAGCCATTGAAAGGTCTCCATCGGCAAGAGTGCGACCCGGCTGGGGCGCAGCGCAATGATGTCCGCCGTGCGCGGCACGCCGCGCAGCAGGGTACCTTCGCCAAACCAGCTGCCAGCAGAAAGGCCGCCCAGTGTGACCGAGCGCCCGTTGTCCGAGGTCACCGTCCACTTGAGCAGGCCCTCGATGGCGCCATACCAGTGCATGGGCATATCGCCGCGCCGGCACAGGGCACTTCCCTGGGCGACCTCGACTTCGCGCAGGTCGTCCATGACGCGTTGCTGCGCGCTGTCGTCCAGCAAGGGAAACCAGGCCGAGGTTTTCAGGAGATTGGCAACCGTGGGCGGCGCCAGTTTGACCAGCATGGGGTGGGGCTCCGGAGTGAAGGAGAAAGGCGTCCTCGTATACCCTGAGTCCAAATGTCATCGCGATGACTGAGTATGCAGGCGCCAAAAAAAATAATGGGTGCCTTACCATTTTCCACCAGTCCACGCCATGACCAAGCGCAAAGTCATCGTCACCGTAGCCCCCACCGGTGGCATGGCCCACAAGTCGCAGAACCCGCATCTGCCCACCCAGCCCGGCGAAATTGCCGATGACGTGGAGCGGTGCTGGAACGCAGGGGCCAGCGTGGCGGCCATCCATGCCCGGCGCCCCGACGGCGGCGCCACCTGCAACGCAGACATCTACCGTGACATCAACACCCGCATCCGGGCCAAAGGCTGCGACATCGTCATCAACAATTCCACCGGCGGTGGTGTGCATGGCGACATGGTGCGGCCCTTGTCCGGTGACCGCTGGGAGATCGCCTGGGAAGAGCGCATCAAGGGCATGGATGCGGGGGCCGAAATGTGCACCCTGGATGCCACCACCCTGAACCTGAGCTTTGACGGCCGCGAGATCCTCATGGACACCCCGCTCAGCAAAGGGCGCGAGCTGGCAATGGGCATGAAGGCGCGCGGCATCAAGCCCGAGTGGGAGGTGTTCAGCCCCACGCACATCCTGCAGGACACCACGACGCTGATCGAAGAAGGGCACGACGACGGGCCGCATTTCATCAACCTCGTGATGAACGTGCACCGCGCCTTCCAGAACGCCATGCCGTATTCGCCGCGCCACCTGCAGATGATGGTGGACACCTTGCCGCGCAACAGCATCTTTTGCGTGAGTGGCATCGGCCCCTCGCAGCTTGAAGCCAACGTGGCGGCGCTGCTATTGGGCGGGCATGCCCGTGTGGGGCTGGAAGACAACCTGTATTTCCGCCACGGAGAGCTGGCCACCAATGTGCAGTTGACGGAGCGCATCGTGCGCGTCATTCGCGAACTGGACATGGAGCCCGCCTCCCCTGCAGAAGCCCGTGCACTGATGGGACTGCCCCGCGCCGGTAGCGTTCGGCCCGCATTTGCCGTAGATTGAGTTGTTGCGATTTCACCCACCAAGAAAGAGGAGACAGATGATGCAGACACGCCGCCAATTCATGAACCACCTGGGTTATGCGACCGCGCTGGGGGCACTGGCTCCCTGGAGCGCCATGGCCCAGACTTTGGAGCAGGTCAAATTTTTCTACGGATTCCCGGCGGGCAGCGCGGGCGACAGCGTGGCGCGCCGGGTGGGCGAGAAGCTTGCCGGTTCGTCCTACACGCGCAATGCAGCTGTTGTGGAAAACAAGCCCGGTGCAGGCGGCCGCATTGCGCTGGAGTCGCTCAAGGGGGCTCCCGCCGATGGCAGCGTGCTCACGCTGTCTCCTTTTTCGTGCACCTCCATCTATCCGCACATCTACAGCAAACTCAGCTACGACCCGACGAAAGACTTCGTGCCGGTGTCCATCGCCGCTGTGATGCACCATGGGCTGGCCGTGGGGCCGCTGGTCCCGGCCTCGGTCAAAACAGTCAAGGACTTCCTGGCCTGGGCCAAGGCGAACCCGGGGCAGGCCAACTACGGCTCACCCGCCGCAGGCTCTACCCCCCATTTCATCGGCGCGCTGCTGGGCCTGAACAACGGCGTGGACTTGAAGCACGTGCCCTACCGAGGGTCCATCCCCGGTGTCACGGACGTGGTCGGCGGGCAGATTGCCTCGATGGTGACCCCGAGCGGCGACTTCATTCCCAACCACAAGGCTGGCAAGCTGCGGCTGATCGCGACCTCCGGGCAGGCTCGCTCACCGTTCTCGCCCGAGGTGCCCACGTTTGCGGAACAAGGCTTCCCCGAGCTCACCACCGAGGAATGGTTTGGCTTCTATGCACCCGCCAAGACACCTGCCAGCGTGGTTGCCGCTGCCAACACGGCCATCAATGCCGCGATCAAGGAGAAATCCGTGATTGACAGCCTGGCCGTGGTGGGCCTCATTGCCCGGGGCTCCACATCGGCTGAAATGGCGGCATCGCAGCAAGCAGAATTCGACCGCTGGGGTCCGCTGGTCAAGAAGATCGGCTTCACGGCAGAGTCTTGAAGGGCACCGACATGGTTTCTTCCGTGAAGCGCGTGGCGGTGGTCGCCACCGGCGTCATTGGCGCAAGCTGGGCCGCCTGCTTCCTTGCCCGGGGCCTGGACGTGGATGCCACCGATCCCGCACCAGGGGCCGAGAAACGCCTGCGCGATGCCGTGGCCCAGCACTGGCCGGCGCTGGAACGGCAGGGACTTGCGCCGGGTGCGAGCATGGCGAGGCTGCAGTTTCACCCCCGGCTGGAGGACGCCCTGGTGCAAGCCGATTTCGTGCAGGAAAACGGGCCCGAGCGGCTGGACTTCAAGGCGGATCTGCTGCGAAGGATGGACGATGCCGCCCCGCCGCAGGCCATCCTGGCTTCCAGTTCTTCGGGCCTGTCCATTACAGCCATACAAGCCCAATGCCAACACCCCGAGCGCGTGGTGCTGGGCCATCCGTTCAACCCCCCGCACATGATTCCGCTGGTGGAGGTGGGCGGGGGCGAAATGACATCGGCCCAGGCGATAGCCACCGCAATGGATTTCTACACAGCCATTGGCAAGCGCCCCATCCATGTTCGGCGCGAAATCAAAGGGCACATTGCCAACCGCCTGCAGGCTGCGCTGTGGCGGGAGGCGTTTCATCTGGTCAACGAAGGGGTTGCCAGTGTCACCGACATCGATACCGCCATTGCACACGGCCCGGGCCTGCGGTGGGCATTGATGGGGCCGTTCATGAACCTGCACCTGTCGGGCGGCGAAGGTGGCATCGCCCATTTGCTGGCACACCTGGGCGGCCCCATCGAAGACTGGTGGCAGGACCTGGGTGCTCCGCAGATGACGCCGGCGCTCCAGCGCCTTGTGGCGGATGGCGTAGCCCAGGAAATCGGTGAGAGAACCAGCGCGGAGCTGGCGGCTGCACGCGATACCTTGCTGGTGAACCTTCTGCGCGCCAAGCAGGACGCCTGCGTCCTGGACTGAATCCGCGATGCCACCGTGCGGTCCCGCCGCATGGGTTTTTCGACGTGGTGCACCCAGCGTTTTCGGCAGTGTTGCTGCGCACAGCCACGCCACTCGCCAGCGCCGTGTCGTCCATTTTTGTTGTTGCCCCAAGAACACGAGAGACCACCCACACCATGCACCCCGAATTTCTTGGCGATGAAAGCCAAATAGCACCGTCCGCCACGATGCTGGTCCACCAGGACGATGGCTCGTTCACACTGCGTTCTCCCGTGGCGCTGGGCGCCTATGCGCGCTGCATCGGCGAGTGGGTGGAGCGTTGGGCGCGAGAGACACCCGATGCGCTGGCGCTGGCGGAGCGTGCTGAGAATGCCGAGCACTGGCGCACCCTGACCTATGGTGAGTTGCGCCAGGCCATGGGCGCCGTCGCGCAGTCGCTGCTGGACCTGAAACTGCCTGTGGGCCGCCCCATCGCCATCCTTTCCGACAATGCGGTGGACCACGCGGTGCTCATGCTGGCGGCAATGCATGTCGGCATCACGCCCTGTTCGCTGTCGAGTGCCTATTCACGCTCCCGGGACCCGGGCCGCCTGCACAGCATGCTCGCGGTGCTGGAGCCTTCGTTGATCTACGCGTCGGACGCCTCGGTCTACGCGCCCGCCCTGGCGGGCTACGCATCCGATGCCTTGAAGGTCTTCAGCCGCCATGCCGAGATGGTGCCTGGTGCCTTGTCTTTTGCGCACCTGCGGACGGGCGTGGAAAGCCCGGCTGTGTTGCAGGCGTTCCAGGCCATCGATGCGGATGGCCATGCCAAGTACCTGCTGACTTCGGGCTCGACAGGCCGTCCCAAGGTGGTCATCAATACCCACCGCATGCTGTGCGCCAACCAGCAGATGATTGCCCAGGCTTGGCGGTTTCTGGCCCACGAAAAGCCCGTGTTGGTGGACTGGCTGCCCTGGAGCCACACCTTTGGTGGCAACCACAACCTCAACATGGTGCTGTGCCATGGGGGCACGCTCTACATCGATGAGGGACGGCCGGTGCCTGGGCTCATCGAGAAGACGGTGCGCAATCTGCGCGATGTGAAGCCGACGATGCTTTTCAACGTGCCGCGTGGTTTTGACATGCTGCTGCCGTTTCTGGAAGCGGATGCAGCGTTGGCTACCGAGGTCCTTTCACGCATGCGCCTGGCGTTCTACGCGGCGGCTGCGCTGGCCCCTTCCACCTGGCAGCGACTTGAAGCCGTGGCAGCACGCGTGCGACCCGCGCTGCCGCTGTGGCTGACCACGTCCTGGGGTTCCACGGAAACATCACCCGCAGTGACCAGCGCGCACTGGCGCATGGAGGGCGCGGGCTGTATTGGCGCACCTTTGCCCGGGCTGGAGCTCAAGCTGGTGCCCAATGGCAGCAAGCTCGAAATGCGGGTGAAAGGCGTGTCGGTATTTCCGGGCTATCGCAATGCGCCCGCCGAGACTGCAGCAGCGTTCGACAGCCAGGGCTTCTACCGCATCGGCGATGCGGGCTATCTGGTGGACCCCGCGCGGCCGGAGCGTGGCGTGGTCTTCAACGGCAGGGTGGCCGAGGACTTCAAGCTTTCCAGCGGGAGCTGGGTGTCGGTAGGTACCTTGCGGGTGGAGCTCGTGTCCGAGCTGGCGCCGCTGGTGCAGGACATCGTGCTCACCGGCCACAACCGGGACGAAGTGGGCATGCTGGTGTTTCCTTCAGCCACAGGCGCAGCGGACCCTGCGAGGCTGGAACAAGCCCTGCGCGCTGTGATCCAGGTTCGCCGCAGTGCCGGCGCAGGTTCATCGCAGTGCCCCACGCGTGCGCTGGTGATGGCGGCGCCGCCCGACCCAGAGGCTGGAGAAATCACCGACAAGGGCTATATCAACCAGGGGGCGGTGCTTTCGCGCCGGGCTGCAGAGGTGGAACTGCTGCATGCCGGCCCTGCTGCCCCCAACGTGATCACCGTCTGATGGGGTGCGGTGGCGGCGCCTTCTGCGGCTTGACCTATCCACCCCTCCAAAAAAAAGGGACCCACTGCCTTGGGCAACGGGTCCTCTTTGCGGGGGAAAGGTGATGGAGCATCACCTTATCACGTCCGTCGCAACGGCTGCAATCAGACCGTGGCGTCCTTGAGCTTCTTCAGCGCGCGGGTCTTGATCTTGACAGCTGCAGGCTTGGCAGGGAACCAGCGCTCTTCACCGGTGAAGGGGTCTTTGCCGAAGCGCTTCTTCTTGGCGGGGATTTGCTGCAGGCCGATTTTCATGAGGCCGGGCAGCGTGAACTCGCCAGAGCCCTTCTTGTGCACCGAACCCAGGATGGTGGCTTCCAGTGCGGCCAGCACGGCCTTGGTGGCCTTGGGTTCCACACCAGCCTGCTCGGCCAGGTGGGCGATCAGCGTGGTCTTGTTGAACGCGGTCTTGATCGGCTTGATGCCCACGGCGACGGGCTTGGCCGCTGGCGCGGCAGCCTTCTTCGCTGCGGGGGCGGCTACCTTCTTGGCGGCAGGTGCCGCCTTCTTTGCGACAGCAGGTGCTGCCGCCTTGACGGCCTTCTTTGCGGGCGCTGGAGTCTTCTTTGCAGTTGCCATGATGGTGGTTCTTCTTTATTCAGAGTTGCAATATGCCTCCCCCCAATGAAGGGAAGGTGCGCAATTTTAGGTGCGTCTGCGGCATACCGTGCAAAAACGAAGACCCGCCAGCGTCAGAGGCTTCTGATGGGGCTGTAGAAAGACGCCGCCAATGAGGGGCCGCGCGCAGCCGGTGTCTGCTGAAGGCCGTGTGTGCTGCGTGCGATCACGCGCTCGCATGCGCGCATGCACGCATGCGTCCGTGTTGCTGCTGCATCAGCGGTGTGCAGGGGTCTGGTGGCGTTGGCGCCACTGGTGGTAGCGCTGCCGCTGCAACGCCAGCAACTCCACCAGACCCCAGGCCAGTGCACAGCCCAGGGTGCCGCACAGCAGGGCGATACGGTGCACCTCAGTCCTGCGCTGCAGCTGTTGCGTCTTCATACTGGGCCCATCCGTCGGTGCTGGGTAAATCGAAGCTGGGCCAGCCCGGAGCATCGAAGAGTTCATCCAGCAGCCGCTGCAGTCCGAGCAATCTCCAGAGCATGATCGTGTGCCTCTTCGAAGGGTTGTGTCTGCGGCCAAGGTAACGTGGTCATGTGACAGTTTCGAGTCGTTTCGCCGAATTCACACAGAGGCGTGACGGCGCTGTTGGTGCGTGCGTGCCGGGGATATGCTCGTTGTCCATCGCCTTGCTGCGCGGCCCCGTGCCGCCATCGCCATCACCATGAACAACCTGCCCGAGCTGCTGGCGCTCGAAAAAATCATCGAGCTGGGGGCGCCCCATCTGCAGGTGCAAGTGGTTCGGCAGGTGCCGCTGGCGTCAGGCCACTGCTTTCCGATCCATGCCATTGGCCTGGGCAACCCGTCGCTGGACGTGCCCGCAATCGGTTTCTTCGGGGGCGTGCACGGGCTGGAGCGCATCGGCGCCGAGGTGGTCATCGCTTACTTGCAGAACGTGGTCATGCGCCTGCAGTGGGATACCACGCTGCACCGCCAGCTGGAGCAGATGCGCCTGGTCTTCATGCCGGTGGTCAATCCGGGTGGCATGTGGGCCGCCACACGTGCCAATCCGCGTGGGGTGGACCTCATGCGCAATGCGCCGGTCGATGCCACCGACCGGGTACCGCCTTGGATCGGTGGGCAGCGGGTGAGCGCCGGGCTGCCTTGGTACCGGGGGCGCGCTGGCGATGCCATGGAGGCGGAAAGCCAGGCGCTGTGCGAGGTGGTGGCGCAGGAGCTGCTGGCGCGGCCGTTCAGCATCGCCATCGACTGCCATTCAGGGTTTGGCGCCCGGGACCGCCTGTGGTTTCCGTTTGCCCACACGCGCAAGCCCATCGCGCACCTGGCCGAACTGCATGCACTGCAGGAGATCTTTCTGCAGGCCCACAGCCACCACCAGTACATCATCGAGCCGCAAAGCGCCCAGTACCTGGCGCACGGCGACCTGTGGGACTACCTGTACCTGCAGGCCTGCCGCGAGGCGCCCGCGCACACTTTCCTGCCGCTCACGCTGGAGATGGGGTCCTGGCTGTGGATCAAGAAAAACCCGCGCCAGCTGTTTTCGCGCAACGGCATCTTCAACCCGCTCATCAACCACCGGCAGCAGCGGGTGCTGCGGCGCCATCTGTCGCTGCTCGATTTTCTGGCCCGCGCGGCCTGCAGCCACGAGCGCTGGGTGCCGCTTCCGGAAACGCGCGCCTACCACCGGGCGCAGGCGTTGGCCGCCTGGTACTGATGGAGGCCGAGCACCATGCACCCATGGATTCTGCTCAGGGGCCTCACGCGCGAGGCAGCGCACTGGGGGGCGTTTGCCGAAGCGTTCGAGCGCGCTCTGCCGGGTGCCCGCGTCGTGGCGCAGGACCTGCCAGGCAATGGCCTGCTGCACCGGGCGGTTTCGCCCGTTACGGTGCGGGGCATGGTGGAGCGCTGCCGCGCCGAGCTGGCTGAGCGGGGCTTGCGGCCACCGTTTAGTGTGCTGGCCATGTCGCTGGGTGCCATGGTGGCGACCGAGTGGGCACGGGTGGCGCCTGAAGAACTGGCGGGGTGTGTGTTGATCAACACCAGCTTGCGCCCGTTCAGCCCCTTTTACCACCGTCTGCGGCCGCGCAACTACACCGCTTTGCTGCGTCTTGCATTCGGAATCAAGCGTGAAGAACAGGCGGAGCAAGAGGTCTTACGCCTGACCAGCAACTGTGTGTTGCGTCGACAACAAGTGGTGCCGGACTGGGCAGAGATACGTAGGCAGCGCCCGGTGTCGGCTGCCAACACATTGCGCCAGCTGGGCGCAGCGGCCTGCTACCGCGCTCCAGAGAAGGCCCCCTTGGCAAACATGCTGCTGCTGGCAAGTCGCGAGGATGGGCTGGTGCATGGCCAGTGCTCGCAGGCCATTGCAAACGCCTGGCAGGTGCCCGTGGAGTTCCATCCTTGGGCCGGGCACGACCTGCCGCTGGACGATCCCCGCTGGGTGATTGAAAAGGTGCGGGACTGGACGGCTGCAGATCCCAGGAGTTTATGAAGACAAATTTGCGCGCCCCCTCATCGCCAAGAAGGCCGCGCAATCAATCCATCAAGCCTGGCGAAAGCTGCGCAGCCTCCAACCAGCAATGCCTACCAAGGCCGCCAGAACAACCAGCGCCCAAGGGTTGTTCACGGGAATTGCAGACGCTGCGGCGTTGACCGTTCCATCCAGCGAATACGCTACCGGGCCGCAGTTCACCCCGGGTGCATTGGCCACGCCAGAAAGAACCATGGTCATGGCGGTGCTCGCCGGGACCGAGAAGGTTTGGTCAAAGGCCTGCGAAGAGCCGAAGGACCACTGATACCCGCTACAGATGCTGGATGGGTTGAAGGCGCCGACGTGGAACGTTACAAACACGCCTGTGTCGCAGGTTTGGGGATCGACGATGGCGCGCAAGGAACCGCTGCCATCGGTCTGGAAGGGAACCGTCGTGTATTGAAAGTTACCCGAACTGAACGTGGAACAAGCATCGCCAGGCGTACCCGAGCGGAAAAAACGGGGCGACATGGTGGATTCAGCGCCTGTCAGGGACAAGGAGCCCGCACTGACGGCCGCCGCGACCATAGGGCTCGGCATGGACACGCCTCCACCGGATGCGATACCCCCCACATCGTTGACTTGTGCGCTAGCCACCATGATTGGTGCCAAAACCCCCACGGCCAACACTTTGGAAAGCGAATTCGCGAAAGACATACCTGACCCTTTATTTGGACTGTGTAAATAACTTTTGCTTACACATGGTATGGGGTTCTCCTCAAATGCAATAGGAAATTTTTACCAACTCGGCGCGGTCAGCGTGCGATGTGGTGCTGCTATGCCAGAACGGCTGGAGGTACCCAGCTCATTGCTTGAAAACTACAGCTTCCAGCGCCATCGCCCGGATCGACTCGGCCGCTGCATCGGCCTGGGCCCGGCTGTCGTAAGGCCCCACGCGCACGCGGATGCGCCGGCCCTTGGTGTTGTTCAGCTCCTGGCGGAAGGCGGGCAGCCCTTCGTTGAGCAGCCGTGCCTGGGCCTTGCGGGCGTTGGCTTCGTCGGCAAAGAGCCCCACGTTGATGTAGTAGCCCGCTGCCGTGCCCACGGTGGGCAGGGCGGCGGAGGCGGCTGGCGCAGCGGCCGATGCGGGGGTTTTGGCCGTTTTGGCCTTGGGTGTGGAGGCCGCGCGGCTGGCGGGCTCAGCGGGGGGCGTTGCCTTTGCTGCGGGCTTGGGTGCCGCTGTGGCGGGCGCTGAGGTGGGTGTTTTGGAAACCGTGGGGGCTGCGGAAGCTGCAGGCGGTGCGGGAGCGTTGGGCTCGGAGGGCAACGCCTGTGTGCTGGCTTGCGCGGGGGCTTTTAGTGCTTTGGTGACCGGGGCCGCAGGCTGGGTGGTGGAGGGGGTCACCGGTGCAGACGCGGCCAGGGCGGGCGGCGCCACTGCGGCAGCGGCGGCAGGGGCCGAGGCCGCGGTGGAGGGAGCGGCTGGGGTCGGGGTCGCTTCCGCAGATACCGGTACGGGTGCAGGCGTGGTGGCAGGCGTTGGCGTTGGCGCAGATGCCGCCGGGCTGGGCCGGGATGCGGCCGTCGCTGTGGCTTGGGCCACGGTCACGGCGGGTTCCAGGGCCAGGGGCTGGGTGCCTGAAGGGGCCCAGACCAGGTACGCCAGTGCGGCTGCGGCCACCAGCACCAGATTGGCCAGCACCAGCCCCTGCAACCGCTTGCGCGAGCTGGCCTGCTTCTCCAGCAGCACACAGGCCTCGGGCAACGTGCGGGAGGCGGCCAGCGCGCGGGCCACACGCTTGCGGATGTCGGCATACAGGATGGCGTTGCCATACAGGCCCGGCACCGCAAAGGCCAGCATTGCAAAGGCGCCCAGCACGCCCAGTTCCACGCCCGGCGGCCATTGCAGGAACGTCCGCCCAATGCCGTACACGATCAGCGCGAGCCCCTCGGCGGCCGCCAGGTAGACCAGCGCGGGAGTCCACAGCTGCCGGAACAGCATCCAGTTGAGGGTGGCCAGGCAGGCTGCCCAGTTCCAGGTGGTGGTGGTGCGGCCCGTGTTGTCAAAGCGCTCGAAGACGGCCATGTAGTAGGCCGTGTTCACGGGCCCCAGTGCCAGCCGGGACAGCGCCGTCATGGCGTTGTCAGACGGTGAGTCGAGCGACATGGCCGGGATGATGGAGGCGACAGGATCCGTGTGGTCGAGCATGGGCCGATTCTGTCATGGGCCGATGTTTGCGCCACCTGGTTTGCGCACGGGCACAGCGCGGGCGCAACGCCTCCACACCCCGTGGGTGCACCGCCCGAGCCAGCCCACACCCCGTCAACACGATGTAGACCGTCGAATATTGATAAAAATGGCCTTTGGCGCTTATCTGGCAAGCGCTAAATGCTATTAAAAATATAGCGTTTACTGAAGATGCGGTGGTACGTCAGGCCCCGCGCACCATGGCCATGATCTTGCCAGCGTCCAGCATGGCGGCCTTCTGCTGGATCTGCGGCAGGTACTGCGACTGCATCTGTTTGGCGGGGCCGAGCAGGCTTTGGAAGGTATCGCGCAGCATGGCCGTGCTCATCACCCGGCCGCCAGCGTAGTAGCGCTTGGCCACCTGGCCCAGCGCATAGGTGGTGGCAAACGAAAACGCCATGCCCGTGGCCGCGCCGCCCAGTCCACCGAGGGTCCGGCCCGCCACCTTGCCCAGCAGGCCGCCCAGCAGCTTGCGGCCAAACTGCTCCAGGTACTGCGACGTCATGCCCACGCCCGCAGCGGCGATGAACTCCTTGATGTGGCCCTGGTCCAGCTCCACGCCGTGCGCCTTGCCGATGCCGTAGACCATCTTCACCTGCATCGGGATGATGGCCATCGATGCCCAGGACTGCGGCAGCAGCTCCAGTGCACCGTTGAGAAGCGCGTAGTTCAGGATGGACTTGTCGAGCTCGGCGTCGCCGGGGCCGGTGGGTGCGGGCCCGGCAGCCGGCACGGGGGCGGATGCGGGCGACGGCGCCGATGCAGCGGCATAGGCCGCAGCGCTCGTGGCCGCGCCTGCCACGCCCCAAGGCACGGCAGAGGGTGATGCCGTCTCGGCCACGTCGACCAACGCGTCAGCCTCCTGGTCAAAGGCTGCGGTCTGTTGTGCACCCAGCTGCAGTGCGGTCTTGAGCGTGGCCAGGAACTGCGCCTCTGCAGGCGTCTGCCGGCCATCCACGTCACACACGCACACGGCCATCTCGTAGGCCAGCTGGCGGTGCATGGGCTCGTTCAAGGCCTGCGCGGCCGCCTGCACGCTGGTGCGCTGGAGCAGCACGTCCTGGTAAATGCGCGGGAGGTCTGCCATGCCTGCATCGCCCGCGAGCGACTGGGCAATGCGGCGGATCTCTTCGCGCTCGGCGTCGTCCTTGTTGCCGTCTGCAAATGCGGCCAGGAGGGCGATGGTGAGGATGGATTTTTGCTGGTCCAGGTTCATGGGGTGTTGCCTGCGAAGGCGTTGGGTGAAAACGGTGGGGCGCTCGCCTGGGTGGGCCGGTCGCGGCGCATGAGGATCAGATGCAGTCTAGGCAACCGCGTTTCAACGCCACAGCTTGTGGGGAATTGGCCGCGCGTGGTAACCAGGTGCTTCTTGGCCGGGGCGGGGTTTTCCCTTGGGTATTTGGGCGACTGTGCGCAAGCGCCCCGTGTGCCTACAGTGCCAGCATGTCTCCCCGGCCGTGGAGATTGGTGACCCTGAAAACTTCTGTTGTGGAGTGCACTCGATGAACATCGCCCACCTGCTGCGCCGCAGCGCTTTGCTGCATGCCCACCAGCCCGCTGTGCTGCAGGGGGGCGACGTGCTGTGGTCCTACCGCGACCTGGGCGCTCGCGCCGCCGCCCTGGCGGGCTATCTGCGCGCGCAATGTGGCGTGGCCCCCGGCGACCGCGTGGCCATCTATGCCGCCAATGCGCCCGAATATCTGGGAGCCCTGCACGCCATTGTGTGGGCCGGGGCGGTGTCGGTGCCCGTCAATTACAAGCTGCATGCCAAGGAGCTGGCCTACGTGCTGGCGGACTCTGGCGCGCGCGTGGTGTTGGCATCACAGGCCCTGGCATCTGCCGCGCAGGAGGCGGGGGCGATGGACGCCGGTTTGCTGGTCTTCGGCTCCGACGCATACCGCGCCGCAGTGGTACACGCACCCATGGAAGTCTGTGACCGCGCACCCGAGGATGTCGCCTCGCTGTTCTACACATCGGGCACCACCGGCCGCCCCAAAGGCGTGATGCAGACCCACCGCAACCTGCTGGCCATGACGGCCTGCTACTTCACCGACGTGGACGACGTGCTGCCCGGCGACGCCATGGTCTACGCCGCGCCTATGTCGCACGGCGCGGGCCTTTATAACTACGCACAGGTGCTGCGCGGCGGGCGGCACGTGGTGCCGGTGTCGGGCGGCTTCGAGCCTGCGGAGCTGGTGCAGCTTGCGGCATCGGTGGGCCAGCTCACACTGTTTGCTGCGCCCACCATGGTGCACCGGCTGGTGGAGCACGTGCAGGCCACCAGCGCAGATGTGACCGGCTTCAAAACCATCGTCTACGGCGGCGGCCCCATGTATGCCGACGACCTGCGCAACGCCATGGCCGTGATGGGCAACGATCGCTTCGTGCAGATTTACGGCCAGGGCGAAAGCCCCATGACGATCACGGCGCTGTCACGCGCGCATCTGGCCGACACCGCCCATCCCCGCTGGGCCGACCGCATGGCCTCGGTCGGCGTGGCGCAGTCGCTGGTGGAGGTGCGCGTGGTCGACGCCCAAGGCCAGAGCGTACCCACCGGCGAGACCGGCGAGGTGGTGGTGCGCGGCGATACCGTCATGCCCGGCTACTGGAACAGCCCCGCCGCCACGGCGCAGACGCTGCGTAACGGCTGGCTGTACACGGGTGACACGGGCAGCCTGGATACCGACGGCTTCCTCACGCTCAAGGACCGCTCCAAGGACGTGATCATCTCGGGCGGCTCCAACATCTACCCGCGCGAGGTCGAAGAGGTGCTGCTGCTTCACCCCCAGGTACACGAGGTCGCCGTGGTGGGGCTGCGCGATGCGGAATGGGGCGAGGTGGTGATTGCCTTTCTCGTCGCTGGCGGGGGCCCGCCTATCGCGGATACGGTGCTGGACGCCCTGTGCCTGGAGCACATCGCGCGCTTCAAGCGGCCCAAGGTGTACCGTTGGGTGGAGGCGCTGCCAAAGAACAGTTATGGGAAGGTGTTGAAGACAGAGCTGCGGGAGTGGTTGCGCTAAGGCGCGTCCGTGTCAACAGGTGCCCGCCCGCGTGGCGAGTGGACGCCCCGCTGGAAGCTGTCAGGCCACTTTGGACCAGATGGGCGTCAGTGCCGTGACCTGAGGAGGACCGGCCAGCAAAGGCTCAACGTCTTTCAGGTACGCGGCGTAGATGCTCGTTTTCAGAAATTCCTGGGAGGCTTCAACGCTTGAATACTGCTGGAATGCGCAGATGGAATCCGGGTCGGCATTGTCAAAGCAGTAGAAGTAGGCCGTATGGCCTGGGTTGGACGCAATGGCCGGTGCCATGTGCTTTTCCCAGATTTTTCGGACCTCCTCGCGTTTTCCAGGCAGCGTCTTGTGCTTGATGATGAGTGCAAATGCGGTCATTGCGATCCTTTTGGCGATGGTGAATCAAAGGGCCTAGCTCAGTGCATACCGCCATGCACTATATCCCCCGCCTGTACACGGAGCACAGGGAGGAAGATCGACGTACGGCCCGCCGATTTGGGCATGGGGTGGACCGTCGCGTCGGGCTGGCAACCACTCTGTGGCACCCTAGTAAACCCGGCGACTGCACGGGTATGGCTCCACGCCTACGATGCCGCATCTTTCCTCACTGGAACCCGCATGACCACGACCCTCAAGATCGATTTCGTCTCCGATGTCTCCTGCCCTTGGTGCATCATCGGCCTTAAGGCGCTGGAGCAGGCGGCCGACCGGCTGAAGGGCGAGGTTGCACTGGATCTGCACTTTCAGCCCTTCGAGCTGAACCCGCAGATGGCGCCAGAAGGCCAGGACATTGGTGAGCATCTGCATGAAAAATACGGCGCGACGCCCGAGCAGAGCCAGAAGAACCGCGAGGCCATCGCTGCACGCGGCGCGGAACTGGGCTTTACCTTCAGCATGGACAAGCGCAGCCGCATCTATAACACCTTTGATGCGCACCGGCTGCTGCACTGGGCTGAAGAAAAGGGCGTGCAGCCCGCGCTGAAGAAGGCGCTGTTCAAGGCCTATTTCACCGACGGCCAGAACCCCAGCGACCACGAGGTGCTGGTGCGTGTGGCCGAGGAGGTGGGGCTTGACGCTGGTGAGGCGCGTGCGCTGCTGGCGTCCGACCGCTACGCCGACGAGGTACGTGAACGCGAGCAGCTATATCTGCAAAACGGCATTCACTCGGTGCCCGCCATCATCATCAACGAGCGCCACCTGATCCAGGGCGGCCAGCCGGTGGAGGTGTTCGAGCAGGCCCTGCGGCAGATTGCAGCGCAGGGCTGACCCGTCTTGGGGATGGAGTTTGCTATTAATTGGATAGCTGTAAACGTTCTACGTAAAAGCGCTAATGGCCGATTTGACTAGGAAATTGCAGCTGAGGCGCTAGTTTTTTACAGGTCTTGCGGGTGCTGCGTGGCGGAATGCCAGCCGCTTCCCACAGCTTCGCGGTGCAATGGCCCTGGCTGACTCTGCGGGCCACGAAGCTGAAGGCCTCATTCCAGCGCCTGCAGCAGCGTCTGCGCCCACTCGATTTCGCAAACTTCAAAGCGGATGCCGCGTTGGAGGATGGCTCGCTGGATGCGGTCCCGGCGGCTCAGGCCCTCCAGTTCGGGGAAGTCACGCTGCTCAATGGCCTGGTATTCGGCCAGGCGGGCCTGGTGCAGCGCCATATAGGCCTGGGCCTCGGGCCGCAGGTCCAGCTCTTCCATCACGGCGGCTGCGCGGACCTTGAGCGTGAAGGCATCGCGTGGCAACAGGTGTTCAGCGGGCTCGGCCGTCCAGCGGGCGAGTTCGCCCCGACCCGCGGGCAAGACCTGGTAAACCCGTTTGCGCGTGCGGCCCGCGTCGTCCGCTGCCTGGCCTTCGATCCAGCCTGCGGCTTCCATCCTGCCCAGTTCGCGGTAGATCTGCTGGTGGGTGGCGTGCCAGAAGTAACCTATGGAGCGCTCAAAGCGCCGTGCCAGCTCGAACCCGGAGGAGGGTTTTTCCAGCAAGGAAATCAACAGGGCGTGGCTCATCGACATGGCCGGCAGTCTAGCTTGTGAAAAATCAATGCAACCAGTTGCATTGATGGGTTGGGTGGCATATATTTATGCAACTGGTTGCATTGTTTGGGCAGCCATCTGTCGCCGTTGTCCTGCCATCCCCCCACTGGAGCCACCATGTCATTGCCCGCCTCGCGCCTGCCAGCCCCGCTCAACCGCCTGCCGTTTCCGGTGATCGCCTCGCCGCTGTTCATCATCAGCACGCCCCAGCTGGTGATCGCCCAGTGCAAGGCGGGTGTGGTGGGCTCCATGCCGGGGCTCAATGCCCGGCCTGCCTCGCTGCTCGATGAGTGGCTGGCCGAAATCACCGAAGCGCTGGAGGCCCACAATCGGACGCACCCCGACAAGCCCGCCGCGCCTTTTGCCATCAACCAGATCGTGCACAAAAGCAATGAGCGGCTGGAGCACGATATGGCACTGTGCGTGAAGTACAAGGTGCCCATCATCATCACGTCGCTCGGGGCCCGCGAAGACATCAATGCCGCCGCGCACAGCTATGGTGGCGTGGTGCTGCACGACGTGATCAACAACAGTTTTGCGCGCAAGGCGGTGGACAAGGGGGCCGACGGGCTGATTGCCGTGGCGACTGGCGCAGGTGGGCATGCGGGGGTCAAGAGCCCGTTTGCGCTGATCCAAGAAATCCGCCAGTGGTTTGACGGCCCTCTCGCGCTTTCGGGTGCGATTGCAACCGGTGGCGGCATCCTGGCTGCCCAGTCCATGGGGGCAGACTTTGCCTACATCGGCTCGGCTTTCATCGCCACCGAAGAGGCTCGTGCCGTGGAGGGCTACAAGCAGGCCATCGTGAACTCCAGCTCAGACGATATCGTCTACAGCAACCTGTTCACCGGGGTGCACGGCAACTACCTGCGGCCGTCCATCGTGGCCGCGGGGCTGGATCCTGAAAACCTGCCCACCAGCGACCCCAGCAAGATGAACTTTGGCGGGGGCGCCGCCAAGGCCTGGAAGGACATCTGGGGCTGCGGCCAGGGCATCGGCGCCATCAACGCCATTCGGTCCACCAGTGACTATGTCGACCAATTGAAGCGGGAATACAACCAGGCCCGCAGGTCGCTGCTCGAGGTGGCCTGAACCGGCCAGCACACAGGCCAGGGCGGTTCGGCCCCGGCGGTTACTTGCGCAGCGGTATCACCGTGGCCCGGTCCACTGGCACGGCGGTCACACTGTTCTGGGGTGATCCGTCGATGAGCTTTTCGGAGTAGGTGAGGTAGACCAGCGTGTTGCGGGCCGGGTCCACCATGCGCACGATGCGCAGGCGTTTGAACAGGATGGACATGCGTTCGCTGAACACTTCTTCCTGCTTTTTGAGCGGTTCGGGGAAGCTGATCGGCCCCACTTGACGGCAGGCGATGGAGGCTTCGGCGCGGTCTTCGGCCAGGCCCAAGGTGCCTTTGATGCCGCCGGTGCGTGCGCGGGAGACGTAGCAGGTCACGCCCAGCACCGCCGGGTCGTCATAGGCCTCCACGATGATGTCGTGGTCGCGACCTAGCCACTGGAAGGCCGTGTCCACCGTGCCGACTTTTTCGCCCGATGCCGCCTGGGCCAGTCCGGCACCGCCCATCACCCCAGCGATGGCGATCAGCACGGCCGTTGCAAAGCGCGCGCCCTTGCCGGGCACTGCAGGCTTTGTCATGCGGCGGCTCCGGCTTCGCTGCAGCGCTGGGCCAGGTGGGCCAGCGCTTCTTCCACCTGGTCCACCAGCACCAGGCACAGGTCACCGGGCTGCAGGCGCGCCAGGGCCGCATCGATGGCAATGAACTCGCCCCGGATTTCTTCGACGTGCGTGGTGCGCGATGCGCCCGCCAGGCCCTCGCGCAGCAGGGCCATCACTTCACCATCCGCGCGGCCGCGCTGGGCGGCATCCTGGTACAGGATCACGTCGTCGAACGCGGCACCCAGGATCACAGTCTGGTCGCGGATGTCCTCGTCGCGCCGGTCGCCGGCGCCGCTGATCACCACGCTGCGGCGGTTGGCTGGCAGCGCTTCGACAGCGCCGACCAGCGCGCGCATGGCGTCGGGGTTGTGGCCGTAGTCGGCGATAACGGTGGCGCCGCGGTAGTCCATGATGTTGAAGCGGCCGGGGGCGTTGTCGCTGTCGTTCACAAAGCCCGACAGGCCGCGGCGGATGGTCTGCCAGGGCATGCCCACGCCCCAGGCGGCGGCGACGGAGGCCATGACGTTTTCGACCTGAAAACCGATCTTGCCGTTGCGCGTGATGGGCACGTCGCGCAGGTGGATGGTCTCGCGCCACGATCCTTCCGAGGCCACGATGGAGTCGCCATCGACGTACACGGTGCGGTGGCCTTGTGCGCGGTGCGTGGCCATCACGGGGTGGTGGCGGTCGCTGGCAAAGAAGATGATCTTGCCGGGGCAGGCAGGCGCCATCGCGGCGACGATGGGGTCGGCCGCGTTGAGCACGCCGTAGCCTGTGGTGGCCACGTTCTGCACGATCACGCGCTTCAGGACGGCCAGGTCTTCCACCGTGGTGATGTAGTTCAGGCCCAGGTGGTCGCCCGCGCCGATGTTGGTGACCACGGCCACTTGGCAGCGGTCGAAGCCCAGGCCTTCGCGCAGGATGCCGCCGCGGGCGGTCTCGAACACGGCTGCGTCCACTTCGGGGTGCAGCAGCACGTTGCGGGCGCTCTTGGGGCCGCTGCAGTCGCCGCTGTCGATCTGGCGGCCGTTCACGTACACGCCGTCGGTGTTGGTCATGCCCACGCGCAGGCCCTGGGCGGTGAACAAATGGGCGATGAGGCGGGCGGTGGTGGTCTTGCCGTTGGTGCCGGTGACGGCCACGGTGGGGATGCGGCCGTCGTCGCCATGGGCATACAGCTTGTCGACCATGGCCTGGCCCACGTTGCGGGGCTTGCCGTAGCTGGGCGCCAGGTGCATGCGCAAGCCGGGGGCGGCGTTCACTTCGACAAAGCCGCCGCCTTGCTCTTCCAGCGGGCGCAGCACGGTCTCGGCGACCATGTCCACGCCGCAGATGTGCAGGCCCACCATCTGGGCGGCGGCCACGGCGCGTGCAGCCACTTCAGGGTGCACGTCGTCGGTCACGTCGGTGGCGGTGCCGCCGGTGGAGAGGTTGGCGTTGTTGCGCAGGATGACGCGCTGGCCCTTGGCGGGGACGGAGTCGGGTTTCAGATCTTGCATGGCAAGACGGGCCACAGCGATGTCATCGAGGCGGATCTTGGTGAGCGATGTAGCGTGGCCTTCGCCCCGGCGTGGGTCCAGATTGACCTGGTCCACGAGTTCGCGCACCGTGTGTTGGCCGTCGCCCAGCACCTGGGGCGGTTCGCGGCGTGCGGCGGCCACGAGCTGGTCGCCGACGACCAGCAGACGGAAATCATGGCCGGGCAAAAAGCGCTCGACCATCACGGTGCCGTGTTCGGCGGCGGTGCGGAAGGCTTCTTCCAGCTGTGCGCGGTCGGTGATGTTGACCGTCACGCCCTTGCCCTGGTTGCCGTCCTGGGGCTTCACGACCACCGGCAAGCCGACTTTGAGCGCCACTTCCCAGGCTTCGTCCACGGTCTCGACGGGTTTGCCCAGCGGCACCGGCACGCCGGCAGCGTGCAGCAGGCGTTTGGTCAGGTCCTTGTCCTGGCCGATGGATTCGGCCACGGCGCTGGTCGAGTCGACCTCGGCGGCCTGGATGCGGCGCTGCTTGGAGCCCCAGCCGAACTGCACCAGGCTGCCGCGCGTGAGGCGGCGGTACGGAATGCCGCGTGCCACCGCCGCGTCCACGATGGAGCCGGTGCTCGGGCCCAGGCGCTCGTCTTCGTCGAGTTCGCGCAACTCTGCAATGACCGCATCGGCGTCAAAAGTCCCGGTGCCCTGTGCAGCTTCGACGAGCTGCTGTGCGTATTCAAAGGCCTTGCGGCCCACGGCTTCCTCGCTGTATTCGACGACCACCTGGTACACGCCTGCGTCGGTGGTGGCGGTGGTGCGCGCAAAGGTCACCGGGCAGCCGGCCTGCGCCTGCAGAGCCAGCGCAGCAGCCTGGAGCACATGGGCCAGCGAAATTTCGCCGCCGCCGCTTTCAGGGTGCAGGGCACCGATGGCGGGGAACAGCGCCCGCAGCCGGGTTTCGAATCCGGGCATCTGGCCCACGGCGCGCTCGGCTTCCGAGCAGGCCACCACGGCTTCAATGGCCATGTGGCGGCTCCAGAGATTGGGGCCACGCAGGGCCCGGGTGCGGGATACATCCATGGGGGTCTCTTTCAGTAATCGATCGGGGCTCGCGGGCCGCGTTCCAGTCGAAGTCTTGCGTTGCTTGGCGGGATGGATCAGGAGGGCAATCCGGCCGGGGCGGGCAGGTCGGGTTCGAAGGTCTTGATGCCCGCGCCGATGAGGTCGGGGGCAATGTCCAATGCCCAGGCGGCGCCGATGGCAGCCAGCAGCGCGTCGGTGTCGGGCGCCACGGCATTGCGGCCAAAGGTCAGGTCCGCCAGCGAGCCCAGCACATGTTCGGCACTGCCGGTGGCCAGCACTACGCGCCCGTTCTTCACGACCACGGCGCGGCCGTTGTCCTTGGCGCGGTGTTCCACGATCACGGGCTGGGTTGCGTCCTGGGCATACAGCACGACGGCGCCATCCGACAGCGGGGCCAGATCGGCCACCTGCGGGATTGCGGCATTCAGCACGGCCGCGCCTTCGGCCAGCACCACGTCCACCTGGGTGCGCATCACCTTGGTCATCTGGTCCTGCTCATGCACATCGAACTCGGCCAGCGTTTCCACACCGTCCATGTCCGTGACCACACCCACCTGGCAGCGGTCGTAGGCCAGGCCGTCGCGCAGGATGGTGCGCGCATTGCTTTCGATCACGGCGGCCTGCACCATCTTGTTCATGAGCAAGCGGTGTGCGGCTTCCCAGTGGGCGCAATCGGTCGATTCGACGCAGCGGCGGTCCAGGAAAAGCCCTTCGCGGCAGGCCAGGCCCGTGTGGTGTCCACTCAGGTGCAGCAGCCAGGCCACTACGCGGGCGATGGTGGAGGTGCCGCGCGTGCCGGCCACGCCCACCAGGGGGATGCGGCCTGCCTGGCCTGCGTCGTCTTCCGATGGGAACAGGTGTTCTGCAATGGCCTGACCCACCGGGCGCGGCGCGCCCACGGCGGGCTTGAGGTGCATCAGTAGGCCTGGGCCTGCATTGACTTCGACAATCGCACCGCCCTGGGCCAGCAGCGGCTTGGAGATATCGAGTGCCACCATGTCGATGCCTGCAATATCAAGGCCCACCACCTTGGCGGCCAAGGCGGCGATGTAGGCGACCTCGGGGTGCACGTCGTCCGTGCAATCCACCGCCACGTTCCCGTTGCGCTGCACCACGATGTTCCGGCCCGCTGCTGGCACGGAATCGGCATCAAGCTCCTGGCGCTTGAGTTCCAGCTGCACGGTCACATTGGTCTTGATGTCGATGATTTCGAGCGGGTACTCTTCTTCGTAGCCGCGGCGCGGGTCGGAGTTGAGCTGGGTGTCGATCAGTTCCTTGACGGTCGACCGGCCATTGCCGGTGATGCTCACCACCTCGCCCCGCGCGGCTGCAACCACTTTGCCGCCCACCACCAGCAGGCGATGCTCGTCGCCGGGGATGAAGCGCTCGACCATCACGTCGCTGCCCTCGGGGTAAGCCACGTGGTAGGCGGCTTCGATGTCTTCCTTCTTGCGCAGGTCCAGGGTCACGCCCCGGCCGTGGTTGCCGTCCGAGGGCTTGACCACCACGGGCAGACCGACGTCCTGTGCGGCCTCCCAGGCTTCCTCAGGGCTGTTGACCACCTGGCCTTCGGGGATCGGGACGCCACACGACTTGAGCAGGCCCTTGGTCAGGTCCTTGTCGCTGGCAATGCCTTCGGCGATGGCGCTGGTGAATTCGGTCTCCGCCGTCCAGATGCGGCGCTGGCTGGCGCCGTAGCCCAGCTGCACCAGGTTGCCATCATTCAGGCGGATGTGGGGGATGCCACGGTCGGTGGCGGCTGTCACGATGCAGGCGGTGCTGGGGCCGAGGTACTGGTCGTCCACTTCGGTGCGCACGCGGGCCACGGCGGCCTGCACGTCGAAGGGCTCGTCGTTGATGGCCGCCATGATGAGCGCATGGCCCTGGGCGAGCGCCACGCGCGCCACACTCTCGTCGCGGGCACGGAACACCATGCGGTAGACGCCGCGCTGGCTGGTGCTGCGCGTCTGCCCGAAACCGGTGGGCATGCCCGCCAGGTTGAGCAGCTCGATCACGATGTGCTCCAGCACATGGCCACACCAGGTGCCTTCCTGCAGCCGCTGCAGGAAACCGCCGCGCTCGCCCACGCCGCAGTGGTGTTCGATCAGCGCGGGCAGCCAGGCGGTGAGCCGGTCGTTGAAACCCGGAAGGGTGTTGGAGGGGTGGTCCTCCAGCTCTCCCAGGTCCAGCCAGACTTCCAGTACAGGCCGATAGGTCCAGATATTGGGACCGCGCAGGTAGTTGATGCGAAGCAGTTGGATGTCGTTGAGTTTCGCCATGGATTGCAGCGGGTGTGGTTGTCCGGCCGGGTAAGGGCTATGCGGGAGAGGAAGAAACTGTGAAAGGAAACTTTTGTGGACGAGGATTGTGCTCCAGTCCGGGGGCTGCGCGCAGTGTCAGCCAAATGAGCGCCAGAGGCGTTAAATGAGGATGCCGTCGCACAGTGGCATGCAGTATCGGGGAGAATTCGCGCTTTCGCGAGATCGGTCACCGCAGGCAGCCGGGGGCGAAAATACCAACCAAAAATGCAACATCACCATTCTGTGGACGCCTCGGGTGTCTTTTCTGGCCCTCTGGGGGGCGATTTGCGGGCCATGCTCGCCTCCAAAGAGAACGTACTGGCAGCGCTTCAGGTTGACCTGAGCACCGCACTGCGTTTTGCGACAGGCTGGGTGGTGGTGACGTCTGAGCGCCTGCTGGCCTGCGATCCGGGCACCACGGTCTGGCACAGCTGGCCTCTGGGCGACGGCCTGGCGCTCAAGCTCCAGGACCATGGCGGTGTGGGCTCACTGGAGTTGCACGGCCCGCAGGCCCGGTTGGCCCTGTGGCGCTTTACCCTGGCGCACCATGCCCAGGCACTGCGCCTGCTGCAGCGCTTCGAGCAGCAAAGCGCCCGGGGTGACAACGGCGCCGAGGACGAGGCTGACGAACCCGCCTGCCCCACCTGCCATACCCCCCTGCCGCCTGATACCGATGAATGCCCGGCCTGTGCCCGTGCCCAGCCGCCACAGACCTCCACCTGGGTGCTGCTGCGCCTGTGGCGCTTTGCCCGGCCCTACCGCAAGCAATTGGCGGCCGGTTTTGCACTGACCCTGGCCTCCACGGCGGCCACGCTGGTGCCACCCTACCTCACCATCCCGCTGATGGACGACATCCTGATCCCGTTCCAGAACGGCAAGCAGATCGAGCCTGGCCTGGTGCTGCTGTACCTCAGTGGCCTGCTGGCGTCGGCCCTGGCGGCCTGGGGCCTCTCCTGGGCGCGCACCTACATCCTGGCGCTGGTGTCCGAGCGCATCGGAGCCGACCTGCGCACCACCACCTACGAGCACCTGCTGCGCCTGTCGCTCGACTATTTCGGCGGCAAGCGCACGGGCGACCTCATGGCGCGCATCGGCTCGGAGACGGACCGCATCAACGTTTTCCTTTCGTTGCATGCCCTGGATTTCGTGACCGACGTGCTCATGATCATGATGACGGCGGCCATCCTGTTCTCCATCAACCCCTGGCTGGCGCTGGTGACCCTGGTGCCGCTGCCCTTCATCGCCTGGATGATCCACACTGTGCGCGACCGCCTGCGCACCGGCTTCGAGAAGATCGACCGCGTCTGGTCCGAGGTGACCAACGTGCTGGCCGACACCATCCCCGGCATCCGCGTGGTCAAGGCCTTCGCCCAGGAAAAGCGCGAGGCCCAGCGCTTTCGCGATGCCAACCAGCACAACCTGGAAGTGAACGACAAGCTCAACAAGACCTGGTCGCTGTTCACCCCCACGGTGTCGCTGCTCACCGAAATCGGCCTGCTCGTGGTCTGGGGCTTCGGCATCTGGCTGGTGTCGCGCAACCAGATCACGGTGGGTGTGCTCACCGCCTTCATCGCCTACATCGGGCGTTTCTACAGCCGGCTTGACTCCATGAGCCGCATCGTCTCGGTCACGCAGAAGGCGGCCGCAGGTGCCAAGCGCATCTTCGACATCCTGGACCACGTGAGCAACGTGCCGGATCCGGCCCAGCCGGTGAAGGTGGACAAGGTGCAGGGCGCGATCACCATGCAGGGCGTGGGTTTCCGCTATGGCAGCCGTGCGGTCATCAAGGGGCTGGACCTGGATATCCGCCCCGGCGAGATGATTGGCCTGGTGGGCCACAGCGGCTCCGGCAAGAGCACGCTGGTCAACCTGATCAGCCGCTTCTACGACGTGAGTGATGGCTCGATCCAGGTGGATGGCATCGACATCCGCCGCTTTGCGGTGGCCGACTACCGCCGCCACATCGGCCTGGTGCTGCAGGAGCCCTTCCTGTTCTTCGGCACCATTGCCGAGAACATCGCCTACGGCAAGCCCGAAGCCACGCGCGAAGAGATCGTGGCGGCAGCCCGCGCCGCCCACGCGCACGAATTCATCCTGCGCCTGCCCCATGGCTACGACTCGTTGGTGGGTGAACGTGGCCAGGGGCTGTCGGGCGGCGAACGCCAGCGCATCAGCATCGCCCGTGCGCTGCTGATCGACCCGCGCATCCTGATCCTGGACGAAGCCACCTCCGCCGTGGATACCGAAACAGAAAAGGAAATCCAGAAGGCCCTGGACAACCTGGTGCAGGGTCGCACCACCATTGCCATTGCCCACCGCCTGTCCACCCTGCGCAAGGCCGACCGGTTGGTAGTGATGGACCGGGGCGAGGTGGTGGAAGTGGGTCCCCACGACGAACTCATGGAAAAGCAGGGTGCCTACTGGCGGCTGTACGAAGCCCAGGCCCGCCGGGCCGAAGAAGACGCGCAGGCCGCAGGCGTCATCATCGACAGCGGCTTGCTGCACCCCGCCCACCCGGCTGGCAATCCGTGACAACCGCATTGCTGGAAACTGCCATGAACTCCACTTCCTCGCTTTTGCAATCGCTGCCCGCATTCACGCTGGCGCGCAATCCCCACGGCCGGCTGGTCCTGACGCTCGACGGCACAGCCCACGAAGGGGTCACGCCCGTGCGGGCTTTTCCCATCGCCGCGCCAGCCGATGGGCTCTCGCTGATCGGCTCCGACGGCCATGAACTGCTGTGGATTGACCGGTTGGACCAGCTGGAAACCACTGCACGCCAGCTGATCGAGGAAGAGCTGGAAGTGCGAGAGTTTGTGCCCACTATCGAAAAAATCATTGCAGTGTCGAGTTTCTCGACCCCCAGCACTTGGCAGGTGGAGACTGACCGTGGGCCCGCCAGCCTCGTCCTCAAGGCCGAAGAGGACATCCGCCGCCTGGGCGGGCGCACCCGGCTGCTGATCGCCGGGGGCGACGGCGTGCAGTTCCGTGTCAAGGACACCACGGCCCTGGACCGGCATTCGCGCCGGCTGCTGGAACGCTTCCTCTGAGAGGCTGAGAGCCTTGTATCCATGCCGGCCTTGCACGCCAAAAAGCCCCGGCTCGTCGTTGCAAATGCTCGCCATAGCCCGAGCTATGGCTGTGCTTTGCGCCTAGATCCGAGGCGTTTTCGCGCGCCTTTCGGGCTCGGCTAAAAAACTCTCCGCCTCTGAGCCGCTGGCCCGGCGCGGGCCTTCCCCTGAGGTTTCATCAACAGGTGCCACCGTGGTGCCAGGCCACGCCGCGCCCGCTTCACTGGCGGTCCAGCTGTTTCGAGCCAAGTGTCAGTGACAGGCAGGGGGCGGGGTGGGTGTCTGTCTATTGCGCCGGCGCTCGCCAGGGCGTGACAAAGACTAGGGAAAACCCTAAATTTCGGCCAATCGGTGAAAAAGACCTAAATTTCCCCTTCTTTTTGCCGTAATGAATTACGAAGAAGGCGAAAAAGCCTCTGAACTCCGAGCACATCTATCAACCATTGGGGCCACTGCCATGCAAATGCCACCTGTCGACCGATCGCCGAGTTGGCGTCCTCAGGGCGCTGATTTGTATTCCACTGGCGCCTCTGGCGCGCCGCCGGTGCGGCCCATCAATGCATCCAACCCCGTCGAATCCATGGACCGGCTGGGGGAGGGCGCCATCGTGCGCGAGCCCGACAAGCCCTCCGCGCCCGACGTGGCAAACCGGGACTGGACCGAGGTCAAGAAAAAGGACACCGTCGAGGAGCCGCCAGAGCCGCCCAAGGAGCCCATCTACAAACAACTGCTGGAGCTGATCCAGTCGATGTGGCGGGCCAGCGGCAGTGCGGTGGAGGTGGCGCAAGACATCAACAAGATGACCCTGCAGGAGCGCATGGCCCAGCAGGTCAAGAATGAGCCGCTGACCTACTCGGACCCCAAGATCAAGCGCACAGGCGGTTTGTGAAGGGCGTGCTACTGAAATAATAGCTATTGGCGCAATTCAGATAAGCGCTGAGGCCAAATTTCATCCATTTTTTGCGGCATTTCCGGCGTCAAGGCCGGGGCGATGAGGCGGGAGCCGTTGCCTGGGCCGCCCGCTGGTGCTCCCGCTCCGCGCGGTACTTGGCGGCAAAGGTCCGCACTTCCTCGTACGACACATAGCCATCCTTGTCCGTGTCTGCATCGTCGAACGCGGCGGCCAGACGGGGAAAGAGCTTGACCTCGGTGCGGCTGAGCTTTCCATCCCCATTGAAGTCCAGCATCTTGAATTCGCGCATGGCCTTGATCTCTCCCTTGCTCAGGGCCGCCTGTGACTCTGCCGGGGCGCTGACGGCAGGTGGTACCGGCGCAGCGGCAGGAGGTGTGGCCAGTGCGGCGCTGCCCAAGGCTGCCGCCATGGCGCTCACCGCCAGGGAAAATCTGATGCGCAAAACAGGCTCCTTTGTGGACTGGCGACGATGTTGGCACAGTTGAGCGTGCGCGGGCGGAATGCAACCCAAGCTTTGCACCTTTCACCCGGTGTTGCAGGGGTTTGCAGAACTTTTCGCAGAAACGCAGGCCCGCGTTCGGCGCCGGTTTACCCGCCTGCAGGGCGCAGGGGGTTGGAGATGCCACTGTTCACATGCCCAGCAGGGACATGGCGGGCCGCCGAGGTCACATGGCCCGTCTGGTCGTCGAAGAAAAAGTCGGGTTCGAACTCGCGCAGGAATTCGCCCTTGGGCAAGCCGCCCAGGAACATGGCTTCATCCACGTCGATGTTCCAGTCCATCAGCGTGCGGATCGCGCGTTCGTGCGCGGGGGCGCTGCGCGCCGTGACCAGGGCCGTGCGGATGCGCATGCCGGTGGTGCCCCCGGCCTCACCGGCGGATTGCAGCCGGTGCAGCGCCGCCAGCAGGGGCTTGAACGGGCCATCGGGCAGGGGCAGGGCGGCCTTGTCGGTCTCGTGCTGCTGGAAGGCGGCCAGACCTTCGGCCTGGTACACCCGCTCGGCCTCGTCGGAGAACAGCACGGCGTCGCCGTCAAAGGCAATGCGCACTTCCTGCGGGTTCGCGTCGCCGGCCCGCACCGATTCGGTGATCACCCGCGCGGCGGGGTAGCCCAGGTGCAGTGCCTCGCGCACATCGGCCTCGTTGGCCGACAGGAACAGGTGTGCGCCCAGGGGACGCAGATAGCGAAAAGGGTCGCGCCCCTGGGTGAACACGCCGCGCTGGATGGTCGGTAGCCCATGGGCGTTGCAGGAGCGGAACACGCGCATGCCACTGACCGGGTCATTGCGCGAGAGCAGCACCACCTCCACCCGCTGGTGCTCCGAGGTGTTGAAGGCGAGCAGCTTGCGCACCAGCGAGAACGCCACGCCAGGTGCGGCGGGCACGTCGAGGCGCTGGCGCTGCAGATCCACATAGGCTCGGTCATCGCTCTCGTGCTCGAAGACGCGGTTTTCTTCCTCGAAGTTGAACAGCGCCCGCGAAGAGATCGCCACCACCAGCTTGTCGTCCAGGGTCACGGCCATAGAGTCACTTCACGAACTGGTTGAGTTGGATGATGGGCAGCAGCACGGCCAGCACGATCAGCATCACGATCATGCCCATGCCGACGATGAGCAAAGGCTCCAGGATGGTGGCCAGCGCCATGGCGCGGCGCTGCACCTCGGTGGAAAGCTGCCGGGCGGCACGCTGCAGCATCACCGGCAACTGCCCGGTTTGCTCGCCCAGGCGCGCAAACATCGACAGCAGGCCGGGGAAGCGCTTTTTCTGCGCCAGCGCCGAGGCCAGGGGCGCGCCTTCGCGCACCAGCACCAGCGCCTCCAGCGCGTCGGCGCGCAGTGCGCGGTTGTTCAGTGTTTCGGCGGCGGCCTGCAGGGCCTTGAGGATGGGCACGCCCGCACCTGCCAGCATGGCCAAGGTGCCCGCAAAACGCGCTGCGTTGTAGCCGCGCGCCAGCTTGCCCACCAGCGGCAGGTTGAGCCAGGCGGCATCGAATTTTTCGCGAATGTGGCCGATGGTGAGCGCCCAGCGCGTGCCGAAAGCTATCAAAACAAAAGCAATCAGCATCATCAAACCATAGCTGCGCACAAAAGCGCTGATGCCCAGCATGGCTACCGTCAGGAAAGGCAGCGCGCGCTTGGTGCCTGCAAACACGCTGGCCACCTGGGGCACCACGTAGCCCACAAGGAACAGCACGATCACGATGGCCACGATGGTCACGATGGCGGGATAAAGCGCAGCGCCCACCAACTTGGCCTTGAGCGCCTGGCGTTCTTCGAGGTCGTCGGCCAGACGCTCCAGCACCAGGCCCAGATTGCCGCTGTGCTCGCCCGCGCCGATCACGGCGCAGTAGATGTCGGAAAACTCGCGCGGGTGCTGCGACAGGGCGCGCGCAAACGTGGCCCCCGCATTGACCTCGGCACGCAGCGCGGCGACCAGATGGCGCTGGCGTTCGTCGTCAGATTCTTCGGAAAGCGCTGTGAGGGCGCGTTCCAGTGGGAGGCCAGACGACACGAGCCCGGCAATCTGCCGCGTCCAGATCGACAGGGCCGTGGCGCTGAACACGGGCCGGGTGAACAGGCGCTGGCCGAGGCTGGCCGAGCGGCCATCCAGCGACTGGCCGGTCTGCACCAGCTCCACGGCCAGCGGCACCAGCGCCTGGGCCCGCAGCAGGCTGCGCGCGGCCTTGGCGGTGTCGGCCTCCATGAGGCCCTTGCGGGTCTGGCCCTGGGCGTCCAGGGCTTCAAAGGAAAAAGCGGGCATGCGGGCGTGGGCGGTAAGGCGTGGGCGTCAGGGAATCAGACAACGGCGGGTGGGGGCAAAACTGCCCTGCAGTCCGTGATGGTAGCCGCTACCCGAGGGCACTTGCCGCGCGGTGGGTCCCTCTGTCAGCGGCGTGACCCAGGTCAAGGTGCCGGTATGCCGGGCGCGCAGAATGAAAACGGACCTGTGGCATCGGGTCGCAGGTGTTCTGAAGGAACCAGGAGTCTTTCATGCTGAAGAACAAGGTGGCGTTGGTCACGGGGGCATCGTCGGGCATTGGGCGTGCCATTGCGCTCGTGTGGGCGCGCGAAGGCGCCAAGGTGGTGGTGTCGGATGTGAACGTGCAGGCGGGCGAAGAAACGGCTTCGCTGGTGCGTGCAGCGGGTGGCGACGCCATTTTTGTGGCTGCCGACGTGGGCAAGCCCACAGACTGTGAAACGCTGGTCAACCGTACTGTTGCCCACTACGGCCGTCTGGACGTTGCCTGCAACAACGCTGGCATCGGCGGCCCGCAGGCGGCCACTGCCGACTATCCGCTGGATGGCTGGGCGCAGGTCATCAACATCAACCTGTCTGGCGTGTTCTACGGCATGAAGTACCAGATCGCGGCCATGCTCAAGAACGGTGGCGGCGCCATCATCAATATGGCGTCCATCCTGGGCTCCGTGGGGTTTGCCACCGCGCCGGCCTACACGGCCGCCAAACACGGTGTGGTGGGGTTGACCAAGGCGGCAGCCCTTGAATACAGCAGCCATGGCGTGCGCATCAATGCTGTCGGGCCCGCTTTTATCCACACGCCGATGATCACCGGGCTGGAGCAGGACGCGGGCATCCATGCCATGCTGGTGGGCGCACACCCCATCGGCCGCCTGGGGCTGCCCGAAGAGGTGGCCGAGCTGGTGGCTTGGCTGGCGTCCGGCAGGGCTTCGTTTGTGACCGGGGCGTATTACCCGGTGGATGGCGGATATCTGGCGCGGTGAAGCGCCGGTTCGGTGTCTGGTCCGTCCACCACGGATGGCGGCAAATGGCGGTATGGCGCTGGCGTGTCTCGGGGCGGAATGCTTCCCGTGGGCTCGGATGTGGCGCGGGCGAGACGGGCCGCCGTAGTATGCAATCTAGGCCTGTGCCACTTGCGGTGCTTGCGCTTAATATGCGGCAGTTAGGGTTGCCGCCATGGCGCCGGCCCCAGTATTGACTCACTAAGGAGAAAAACGTGAACAAGACGACTGCCCTGGGAGGGGTTTTTGCCGCTTTGGTGTTATCTGCGTGTGGCGGAGGCGGAGATGAAGTGGTGGCGCCCCCGGCCAAACCTCCCGCAACCGTGGTCACGGGCGTGGAAGGCCTGTGGACCGGGGCGACCACCGACCCACTCAATGTGCAGGGTGTGGTGCTGGAGAATGGTGAAAGCTGGAGCATTCTGACCGACACGGTCGGAACCGTGGTGGGTATGTCGCTGGGTACCGTCCAGACAGCGGGCCCAGATGTCGTCTCTGGCAGCGGGCGTTTTCTCAATGTGGTCGATGAGGCAAACGTTGCCAACCGGAAGACGGAGCCTGTCAGCTACACCGGCAAATACGCGGTGCGGGACTCGGTGCAAGTCACGGCTTCCAATGGCGTGAAGTTCTCAGGCACCTATGGCGTGCTCTATGAACAGCCTGCTGTCGTGAGCGAGTTGCTGGGTAATTTCACGGGAACGGGCATTGGCAACCAGGTCAGGGAGCCCCTGATATCCGTCGCCATCACCACGGGCGGATTGGTGTCAATTCCTTCCTACCCAGGCTGCTCGGTGCGTGGGACCGTGGTGCCACGCGCCAGCGGCCGGAATGTGTTTGATCTGCCACTGACCTTCAGTGGGACCAGCTGCCCGGTGGGCGATGGTGTGGTCATCCAGAACGTCGTTCTTTACAACGACACGACCCAAGCGATCGTGATCATGGGTCAGAGCGCTAGCAAGGCGCAGACCTTCTTCTACACAGGGCAGAAAACCTAAGTCCTCACGGTCTTTGGTGGCGGTGCTCCCACGCTTCGGCGTGGGCCTGCGCCACGATGTCCAGTGAGCGCAGGCGCAGCGCCGGGTCGTGCACATCGCTCACCAGCATGAGTTCATCGGCCCCGGTGGCCTCGCTGAGTTGTTCCAGGCCGGTGCGCACCGTGTCTGGCCCCCCAATGACAGCGGCGGCCAAGAAATCGCCAATCGCGGCGCGCTCCTGCGGCTGCAGGTGCGCCGCATAGTTTTCGATGGGCGGCAGCAGGCGGCGGCGGTCGCCCGTCAAAATGCCCAGCACCCGCTGGTAGGTGCTGCTGGCCAGAAACTCCGCTTCTTCGTCGGTGGGCGCTGCAATCAGCGGCACCCCGATCGCCACATAGGGCTTGGGCCAGGCGGCGGACGGGCGGTACAGGTTGCGGTACAGGTCGATGGCCTGGTGCAGCAGACGCGGCGCAAAGTGCGAGGCAAAGGCATAGGGCAGGCCGCGCTCCGCCGCCAGCTGTGCCGAGAACAGGCTGGAGCCCAACAACCAGATGGGCACGTTGGTGCCCGCGCCGGGCATGGCGATCAGGCGCTGGTTGGGTTCGGCGGGTGCCAGCAGGCGCTGCAACTCGGCCACATCCTGCGGAAAGTCGTCGGCTGTTTCCACTCGGCTGCGACGCAGTGCGCGCATGGTGGTGGGGTCGGTGCCAGGAGCGCGGCCCAGGCCCAGGTCGATGCGGCCGGGGTACAGCTCGGCCAGCGTGCCAAAGGCCTCGGCCACCACCAGTGGCGCGTGGTTGGGCAGCATCACGCCGCCCGAGCCCACGCGGATGCGCGAGGTGCCGCCTGCAATGTGGCCCACCAGCACGGCGGTGGCCGAGCTGGCAATACCCGCCATGTTGTGGTGCTCTGCCAGCCAGTAACGGACAAAACCCAGCTTTTCAGCGTGTTGCGCGGTGCGCAGGGCAATCTGCAGCGCGTCGGCCACGGTACCGCCCTCTCGGACGGCGACAAGGTCGAGCATGGACAGGGCGGGGCGGGTGGCGTTGGACATCATCTGCGCATTGTCCGGCGGCCGCCACATCGGTGCTGGCTGCCGGCGCAGAGCTGGCAGGAACAGAAGGGTTGCCTTGCGCAGTTTTTACCAGTGGGTGATTTTTTGGTAGCCAAAATGGCGCCGCACCCACAGAATGTTTCAAGGCACTTCCGGCGGGACCATTTCCGGTGCTGCGGGCGGGGCGCCTTCACAGGGACCAAGCATGGGTTTTTTCAGCCGTTTGTTCAAGATCCGGGAGCAAGACCCCACCAGCCCCGACACGACCTGGGCCATGGAAGACAACGGCAGCGAGCTGGTGCTGGACGCAGAGTACGCCTCCATGCTCATGACCGAGATCGACATCGATGCGGCCATCGCCAGCCATGAGCGCTGGCGCCTGCAACTGCAGGACATGGTCAATGGCCGCTCGCAGGAGGTGATGCGGCCCGAGCGCATCTGCCAGGACGACCGCTGCGACCTGGGCCGGTGGCTCTATGGCACGGGGCGCGTGCGGCTGGGGCATTTCCCGGCGTTCGACATGCTGGTGGCCCGGCACAAATACTTTCACCAGCAGGCGGCCGATGTGGTGACCGCGTTCCAGGCGGGCGAGCAGCAAAAGTCTGTGCAATTGCTCAACAGCAGCTGCCGCCATGCGTCCAACCAGGTGCTGCTGCTGCTCAAGGAACTCAAGCGGGGCCTGGGGCGCTGACACCCTGGAGTGTTGCTGGCGTGCGCAGACAGGGGCGGTGCCCACCCTGCCATCGTGTGCTGGACAAGCTCACTTTTTAATAGCGAAAAATGTTTTTCAGCTAAGCGCTAGAGCCATTTTCACGTCAAATTCTGCGGTGATTTCCGCCACCACGCCTGCGCCAGGCCTTGCCGCCTCGGTCCACCCGCCAGCATCGGCACACAGTTCTTACATCTGAAGACACGGCCGCCCGTGAGAAACGGCACTTGCGTGGCTATCCTTCGGCGCGCGCCAACCATTGCTTGCAGTTGGTTGCGCAAAAACACAATCGATTCAAGACCAATCAAAAAACTGACTGACGTCAGAGAGGGAACCCCGATGGACCGCCGTAAATTGTTGACGCTCGTGACCCTGGCTTCCGGCGTGAGCGCCGTATCGCCCGTGTGGGCGCAGTTTGACCTGGGCAAGATGCTGGACGCGGGCAAGGACCTCGCCAAGTCCGAAAGCCTGTCGGACGAGGAACTCAAGAGCACGTTCGACCAGATGTCCGCCGAGATGGACCGCCAGAACAAGGTGGCCCCCGCAGGCAACCCCTACGCCACCCGCCTCACCAAACTCACCTCGGGCCTGGGCACGTACGACGGTCTCAAGATGAACTTCAAGGTCTACCTCACGCCCGAGATCAACGCCTTCGCCATGGCCAACGGCACCATCCGCGTGTATTCGGGCCTCATGGACAAGTTCACCGACGACGAAGTGCGCTACGTGATCGGCCACGAGATCGGCCACGTCAAGGCAGGCCACACCAAGGCCCGCATCCAGACCGCCCTGCGCACCAGCGCGCTGCGCAATGCCGTGGCGTCGAGCAACGGCAAGGCCGGTGCCATCGCCAGCTCGCAGCTGGGTGACCTGTTCGAGAAAGTGGTGCGCGCCCAGCACTCGCAAAGCAATGAGCGCGAGGCCGATGACTACGCCATGGGCTTCATGAAAGCCAAGCGCTACCAGCCCGCCGCCTGTGTCACGGCCCTGGAAAAGCTCGCCGCCATGTCGAGCGGAGATTCCACCAGCTTCCTGTCCACGCATCCTTCGCCCAAGGAGCGTGCTGATCGGCTGAAGACGCAGGTCGCCTGACCCTTCGCTGCTGCGGAAACCCTGGTGGGGCTGTACCGCGCTTTTGGGCGCGGTATTTTTTTTGCCCGGCTTTTGTGCCGTAGGCAGGCCGTGTCCGGGTGAATCAGCCGCCCCGATGCTCCGGGGACGCCTGGGGGTCAGTAGCTGCGCCCGCCCTTGTACATCGCATGCTGGCGCCGGTTGAGCGTGGCCGCTTCCCCCAGCCGGCCCATGGCCGCCCCGGCATGTGCGTGGGTGATGGCCATGCCCAGGCCGTCGGCGGCGTCGGTGCCCGGCAGGCCGGGCAGGCTGAGCAGGCGGCGCACCATCTCCTGCACCTGGCTTTTGGCGGCGCGGCCGTGGCCGACCACGGCTTTTTTCATCTGCAGCGCGGTGTATTCGGCCACCGGCAGGTTGCTCGCCACCAGGGCCGTGATGCAGGCGCCGCGCGCCTGGCCCAGCAGCAGGGTGGACTGCGGGTTGACGTTGACGAACACGATCTCGACCGAAGCCACGTCGGGCTCGTAGCGCGCTGCCACTTCGGTGATGCCGTCGAACAGGATCTTCAGGCGCCCGGGCAGATCGCCCAGCGCCAGCGTGGTGGTGCGGATGGTGCCGCTGGCCACGTAGCTGAGCTTGTGGCCGTCCATGTCCACCACGCCAAAGCCGGTGGTCTGCAGGCCGGGGTCGATACCTAAGATGCGCATTTGCTCATTATTTGATAGCTTTTTGCGCTTATCCATCAAGCGCTAGCGGCCATTTTTGCTTGTAAATTGACTGCCGATCGCTTAGAGACCGAAGTACCAGCGCACCGAATGGAAGAACACCGGCGCCGCAAAACACAGCGCATCCACCCGGTCGAGCAGCCCGCCCGCGCCGGTGACCGACATCCCTTGCATGCCCCAGCTCGTGATGCCACGGTCGCGCTTCAGGGCCTTCATCACCAGGTGCCCCAGGCTGCCCGCCACACAGGCGAGCAGGGCCATGCCCAGCGCCTGGCCGGGCTTGAACGGGGTGATGAACGTGAGCAGCCCGCCGGCCAGACCCCCGGCCGCCACACCGGCCAGCCAGCTTGTCCACTGAAAACTCTGGCTCACCTGCGGCGCCACGGGCTTGTGGGGGAAGCGCCGCCCCAGCAGGTGCTGCACCAGCATGCAGGTCTGCACCACAAACACCAGGAAGAACACCAGGAATGCGCCCTTGTCGCGGTAGCCCGGAAAGTCCAGCAGCAGCAGCGCGGGCACATGGCTCATGCCATACACGCAGACCATGATGCCCCACTGCAGCTTGGCGTTGCGCTCCAGAAAACGCTGCGGGTCGTTGGCCAGCGCGCTCACCACAGGCAGGGCCAGGAACACGTAGACGGGGATGAACACCGTGAACAGGTCAAAGTGCTTGCTGCCCACGATCCAGAACTGCAGCGGCAGCACCACGAAGAACGCCAGCACCAGGCTGCGGTGGTCGCCACGCCGCGTGGGCGACAGCGTGATGAACTCGCGCAGCGCAAAGAAACCCACGATGGCAAATAGCACCGTGGCCACCGTATCGCCCAGCACCCAGCCAATCCAGAACACCGTGGCCATGGCCCACGAGGTCTTGAGCAGGCCCCAGAAGCGCTTGGCCTCCAGCACGCGTGCTGCCGCTTCGGGGTCGTCGCTGGCGTGCTCGCGCAGATTGCGCACAAAGGCCCAGACGGTCACCACAGACAGGATGCCAAACATCACCAGGAACAGGGCGCCGATCTGCTGGGTGGCCGTGAGATTGCGGAGGAAGTTGTTCATGTCGTTGCCGCCCGGCCGCCCGAAGGCAAAGACGCTCCCCCCTGGGGGGCAGCGATACGCGAAGCGATGAGCGTGGGGGCTTCTAGTGCGGTTGCCGCCCGGCCGCCCGAAGGCAAAGACGCTCCCCCCTGGGGAGCAGCGATACGCGAAGCGATGAGCGTGGGGGTCATCTTTAAACTTCCCGCAAGGCGATCACGGCGCGGCGTGCGCGGTCCAGGAACGGGCGACGTTCTTCGCCCGCTTCCAGCTGAACAGGCTCCCCAAAGGTCACCGAGCACAGGATGGGCACCGGCACCACTTCGCCCTTGGGCATCACGCGCTGCACGTTGTTGATCCAGGCGGGTACCAGCACCACCTGCGGAAACATCTGCGCCAGCTTGAACAGGCCGGACTTGAACGGCTGTGGCTCGTCGCCATGGCCGCGCGTGCCTTCGGGAAAGATCACGATGGAGTCGCCGCTCTCCAGCGCGCGCACCAGCGGGGCCAGCGGGTCGGACTCGGGCAGGGCGGCGCGCAGCTCCTCGGGGCTGGGCGTGCGGGGCGGGGCTTCGGGCGAGGGGTCGGGGCCTCCGGCCATGGCGGTGTCCGTGCTGGCAGAGGCGACGGCCATCGCGTCCAGCGCACCGGCCGATCCAGCCGCCACGGGCACAGGGGCGCGCGCGGGCGTGGCCTGGCGGTCTACATACACGGCGTTGAACACGGCGGTGGTGATCCATTGCCGAAACGGTGTTTTGGTCCAGTAGTCCTTGGCGGCAATGGGCCGGGTGATGCTGCGCAGCTCTTCAGGCAGCGCCGCCCAGATCAGCACCATGTCGGCGTGGCTCTGGTGGTTCGCAAAATAAATGCGCTGCTCGGCCTTGGGCGGGCAGCCGTACCAGCGGGCCTGGGAGCCGGTCAGAAACCGCACGATCCCCAGCAGAAGGAAACTCATCAACTTGGCAAGCATGGCGCGGATGATACGTGGCGGTGTGCACCGTGGCGAAGGGCTGCCGCCGGGCGGCCAAAACCACTACACCCAGATGCGATACGCCCAGAACGCTTCGTCACCGTAAATGCCGTCATACAGCGCCTGCGGGGCGTAGCCGGTGATGCGCCGCGTGACGCGGCACAGGTGTGACTGGTCCGAGAAACCCGCGCCCGCCGCCACATCCGCCCACTTCACCGTGCCGTGGGCGGCGTCGGCTGCGATGGTGTCGAAGAACGCCTGCTCGGCCTTGCCAAAGCCGCGCAGCTCGCGCAGCGGCAGCCCGGCCCAGCGCTTGATGCGGCGCTCCAGCTGGCGCAGGCTGCGGCCTGGGGCCGACACGGCGGCGCGTTGCGCGAGGTGCATGGCCCAGTCGCCATAACGCTGCGCCTGCATTGCTTGCACGGGTCGGCAGGCTTGCCAGCGGGGCTCCAGAAACGCCTCCAGGCACTCCATGCGGGCGGCGTCATCGGGCTGGTGCTGCACGGCCTCGCACATCGTTATCCAGTCGGGCGGCAGCAGGGTTTGCGCGTCCAGCATGCGGTCGGTCAGCGCCTCAGGCTCCAGGCCGGTGAGCTGGTGCAGCGCATCGGGCATGAACATCACCATCATGGCGTGGGTAGGCTCGGCGCAATAGCTGGTGCTGGGCCGGGTGTGCGGGCCCGTCAGCACCCAGCGACCCGGGTAGGCCTCGCGCGGGCTGTGCACGCCGGGCATGGTGTCGGGGCGCTCAGGCACCAGGCATTCGCTGCGGCCCTCAAACCACCAGCTCAGGCTGCACAGCGGTGTGGCCGGAAAGCGGTTGATGCGCTGCTCGTCAGAGAGTGTGTGGCCCAGCGTGCTGCGCACCATGGCGCCGCGCAGGCAGGCCGACAGGCTCGCGCGCGGTAGCCACAGCTGGCCCGAGGGGATCAGCCCCTGTGGATGCCGTGCGGAAGGTGGGACCAAGGTTGCCATGCGCCGCGAGTGTAGGCGAGTTGCGATGTCGAATTCGTTCAATACCCGGCCGCTGTTGCACCGCAACATGCACGCCATGACCCACACCACCACCGCCACCCCATCGATGCCAGCGACACCTTCCCCCTCTGCGCAGACTGCACCAACCCGGGGCCTCCAGCCCGGTGGCCCGGCCAGTCGCTGGTGGGGCCTGCCCTTGCTGAGGGAGATGCGTGCCGATTACCTCGGTTTTGTCACCCGCCTGCAGCGCGACCATGGCGACCTGACCCGCATGCGCCTGGGCAACGAAGACGCCTGGGATCTTCTGTCGCCCGATCTCGTGCGCGAGGCGCTGGTCACCCACGCGGACCAGCTGATCCGCTGGGAACGCGGCATTGCCGTGTTCGAGCAGGTGTTCGGCCAAAGCGTGCTGGTGACCGAGGGCGACACCTGGCAGCGCCAGCGCCGCATGCTGATGCCAGCCTTCAGCCCCAAACGCGTGGCGGGCTATGCGCAACTGATGACCGATGCGGCCCGCAGCGCGCTCGACGCGGCCGTGCCCGCAGGCCAGGCCGAAGCCCTGGTGCCCATGGACACACTCTGGACCGATGTGGCCATGGACGTGATCCTGCGCACGCTGTTCAGTGAGTCGGCAAAGGCCGATGCGCGCGATGCCGCCTGGGCCACGCAGACGCTGTCGGAGACGGCGTTCCGGGAAATGTTCATGCCCTTCACGCTGCCCGACTGGCTGCCCCTGCCCGGCAAGGCCGCCAAGCGCCGCGCGCTCAAGGCGCTCAAGGCGCTGGTGCAGCGCCACATCGATGCGCGCAGACGGGAAGAGAACGACCCGGCCGGTGCCCCACCACCGCGCACCGACTTGCTGCACATGCTGCTGGCGTTGCGCGACGAAGGCACTGGCGAGCCGCTGTCGCCGCAGGAAGTGTTCGACCAGTGCATGGTCAGCTTCCAGGCCGGGCACGAGACCAGCGCCACCACGCTGCTGTGGTGGAGCCGCGTGATGGCCGAACATCCCGAGGCCGCGCAGCGCGCGCAGGCCGAGGTGGACAGTGTGCTGCCCCCGGGCCAGACGCCTGGCCCCGAGCACCTGGCCCGGCTGCCCTTTCTGGCAGCCACGCTCAAGGAGGCGCTGCGCCTGTACCCCCCCATCGCCGCGCTGATGACCCGGCGCACCACCGCACCCATCACGCTGGGCGGCGTGGAGGTGCCAAAGGGCGCCATGCTGCGCATCACGCCCTGGGTGCTGCACCGGGATGAGCGCTGGTTTGCCCGGGCCGACCAGTTTGTGCCGGAGCGTTTTCTGGACGATGCCCCGGCCATCCCCAAAGGCGCGTGGATACCGTTTGGCTTGGGCCCGCGCGTGTGTATAGGTCAGCACTTTGCGATGCTGGAGATGACGCTGCTGGCGGCCATGCTGCTGCAGCGGTACCGGTTGCGGCTGCCGGAGGGGGCGCCAGCCTGTGCGCCGAAGCTGCATGTGACCTTGCGTCCGGAGATGCCAGTGGCGCTGCTGCTGACGCGAAGGGGATAGACGCTTTCGTCTATTGAACTAGGCACTCCAGTTTGATGCCAAAGTGCTTCTACGCAGAGGTGCGTCGCCGATTCTTCAAAAACCGATAGATCGAGATGTAGGCCCACCACTGCGGCCCGCAGAGGGTAGTCCACACCAGTTGCTTGAAGGCCATAAAGGCGGCGAAGTCCTGGCCATAGAGAGCCTTCGCGGCAAGTGCGGCGGGCAACCACGAAGGGAAGTTCAGTGTTACCAGCACGGCCTCGGCATAGCCCGGGACGCTACAGCATGCTGAAAGCGGAATCCGGCCGTAGGCGACCCCGATGCTCCAGGCGCTAAAGACAGCGACCAAAGCGATGTTCGCGGCAACCACCCAACGCTCGGTGTGGGTGAATTTCATCAGCAGGTGGGGTCCTTCACGGCAGCTCCGCCCCCCCCATCCGCGCCAGGATGGTCCGCGTCCGCCCCGCCAGATACGCCGACCCCGGCGTCTTCTCAAACCGCTTGGGTGCGGGCAGCATCACCGCCAGGCGCGCAGCTTCGGCGGCGGTGAGGCGCGAGGCGCTTTTGCGGAAGTAATGCTGCGCGGCCGCCTCGGCGCCGAACACGCCTTCGCCCCATTCCACGCTGTTGAGGTAGATCTCCAGGATGCGTTGTTTGCTCAGCAGTTGCTCCAGCAGCAGCGTGAGCACAAATTCCTGCCCCTTGCGCAGCAGGGTGCGTTCGCCCGACAGCAGCAGGTTCTTGGCCAGTTGTTGCGTGATGGTGGAGCCACCCCGGATCTTGGGGGCGCGCACGGGGCGGTCGGGGGCGCGGGACTGGGCCTTGTTGGCCAGGGCTTCGGCCTTGGCGTTGCGCTCCCAGGCTTTTTCGATGGCGTTCCAGTCCACGCCGTCGTGGCTCACAAAACCATCGTCTTCCGAGGCGATGACGGCGCGCTTGAGCGGGTCCGAGATGCTGGCGTAGGGCACCCACTGCTGGCGCCAGGGGACGCTGCCCTTGGTGGTGAGCAGTGTCCAGGCCTCAGAGCGCTGAAAGCTGGTGGATTCGGGGTCGATGACCACCATGGCCGCAATGCGGACCACGAAGAACAGCTGCAGCGCTACGAAGGCGAGCACCACCAGTCCCAGCCAGCGCAGCACGGCTCTCATTGCGGTGTGTCTCCCCGTGTTCGGTGTTGTTATCTAGATGGCCTGCTGCATTTCCTGCAGCACCTGCGCCGATGGCGGGCGCACGCCGCGCCACAGCAAGAATGCTTCGGCGGCCTGCTCCACCAGCATGCCCAGGCCGTCACGCGGAATGGCGCCGTGGCGCCGGGCCCAGTCCAGAAAACCCTGGGCGGCAGGGCCGTACATCATGTCGTAGGCCAGGCAGCCCGGGCGCAGCACGTGGGCGGGCACCGGCACTTCGGCACCGGCCAGGCTGCTGGCCGTGGCGTTGATGATGACATCAAAATTGGCATCTAGTGCTTGTGGGGCAAGCGCTAGTAGCTCTGATTTTTGTAGCGATGCCAGTGCGCTGTGCGAATGCACCAGGGCCTGCGCCTTGGCCAGTGTGCGGTTGGCCACGGTGACGTGGCGGGCACCGGCCAGCAGCAGCGGGCCCAGCACGCCCGCTGCGGCGCCACCGGCGCCCACCAGCAGCACATCACGCCCCGCCAGGGAGACACCCGCGTTGCGCGTGATGTCGGCCACCAGGCCCAGGCCGTCGGTGTTGTCGGCATAGATGCTGCCGTCGGCGCGGAAGGTGAGGGTGTTGGCCGCACCGGCCAGCTGCACGCGTTCGCTGCATTCGGTGGCCAGACCGGGTGCCTCGGTCTTGAAAGGCACGGTGACATTGCAGCCGCGCCCGCCCTGGGCCGCGAAGTCGCGCACGCCCTGCGCAAAACCATCCATGGGCACCAGGCGGCGCTCGTAGGCGATGTGCTCACCCGTGAGCTGGGCAAAGCGGGCGTGGATGGCAGGCGAGCGGCTGTGCGCCACCGGGTTGCCCATCACGCAGTACAGGTCGGGGGCGAGAGGCGAAGAGGTCATGGGAACAACAAGGGCTGCATGCAGGGAGCGGGGTCAGGCCGGGGCTGCCGCGGAACTGGCTTTGCCAGGCCGCTGGCGGCGTCCCCCAGGAGGGAAGGCGCCGCAGGCGACTCAGGGGGCTTACCGAACACTGGTTTCGAGAGTTTGGTCGCGCGTGAACTTGAAGCGCGCCACCATGGCGATCTGGTCGGCTTTTTTGCGCATGTCGGCGCCAAATGCGCCAAAGGGGCCGGCTGCGCGGGCAATGGCCTCGGCGCGCCGGTCCAGCGTGGGGTTGCCCGAGCCTTGCACCACCTCGGTCTCCAGCACGCGGCCGTCGTGGTTGACGGTGACGATCATGGTCAGCTCGCCATACAGCTTCTTGCCGCCCTGTTCGGGGAAGTTTTCGGTGCCCTTGTCTTCCACCTTGCGGCGCAGGCCGTCGTAGTAAATGGCGTAGGCCTCTTCGCGTGTGGCGGGGCTGATGTAGCGCTTCTTGGGGCGCGAGTTTTCTTCGTTGATGCGCTTTTCGATCTCAGCCAGCAGCTTGACGAGCTGGCGGCGCTTTTCCTGCTCGTTCGCCTGCTCGGTGCTCTGGCTGGCCTGGCGCGGATCGGGCTCGGGCATGGTGGCCAGTTGCTTGCGCAGCTGGGCCAGCAGCTGCGCCTGCTGCTCCTGCATGGAATCCATCTTGCGCTGTGCTTCCTCAAAGTCGTCGCCGATGGCCGTGAGGGCCGAGTAGGGCAGGGGGCTGGTGGCCCGGCCCTTCTCGGCGTCGCCACCGCCTGCCAGGTTGGACTGGGCAATCGCCTGGGCCTTGTCGGGGCGCTCGTTGGACTTGGCATTGACCAGGATGACTTCGAGCGGCGTGTCCTGGAACACGCGGTTGAAACCCTCGGGGTCAATGAAGCGCACCGAGATGAGCGCGGCGTGCACGGCCACCGAGACGCCCAGCGCGAGCTGCAGCGTGCTGAAAGTGCGGAGGAAGGCGGGGAGTTTCATCGCCGGCAATTATCAGGGGGTATTTCGGGGCTGTCGGTGGCTGTGGGGGGGCAGTCAGGAAGCCGCGGCTGCCACAGCGGCTTCGGCAGGGGCCTCGTTCACATCCACCGCGATGGCGATCGGGCCGGCCACGGTGTCGTCGTCCTCGGCATCGTCCACCGGGCCGTCGTCGCTGGTGTCGGCCGGGTCGTCCAGGCGCTCGATCACGGTGCCGTGGATGTCGAGGGTGATTTCGTCCACCTCGCCCAGCTTGACCAGGAGGCGCGCGCCGCGCGGCAGGTTCTGCGCGCCCAGCACCGGGAAGACCAGCGGAATGTCGTCCGCCCGCACCAGGAAGCTGCCGCCCGGGCCTTCCTTGAAGACGGTGGCGTTCAGCTCGGTGATGCCGTTCTGCTCCACGTACTTGAGCGTCCAGAAGCGTTCCATGCCGCCCTGGTAGCCGTTGTAGGCGCTGTAGGCGCCGTCAAAGCTGCTGATGATGGAGAACAGGTCCGCATCCTTGGGCTTGAAAGGGGCGGCCAGCGCGGCGGTCTTGCCGTGGCGGGCGCAGGCAATGATCTGCCACTGATTGACCAGGTCGGTGTAGCGGCGCAGGGGCGAAGTAGCCCACGAATACGCTTTGACGCCAATGCCCGCGTGCGGCAGCGCCTTGGTGCCCATGCGCACCTTCACGCCCGGCGCCATGCTGGCCTGGCTGCGGTAGATGCCGGGCACGCCCAGCTCGGCCATCCAGCTGCCCCAGGTGCTGTTGGCCACGATCATGGCCTCCGCCACGATCAGGTCGAGCGGCGCGCCACGCTGGCGCACGCTGATCTGCACCTGCTCGTCGCCCGTGGGCTCGGCACCGTTGTTGCCAACCAGGCGGAAGTTGTAGTCCGGCCGGTTGAAGTTCTCGGGCTTGCCGCGCACCACCTCGCGGCGGGCCTTGAGGTCTTTGGCCAGGCGGTGCAAAAATGATAGCTGGGGGCGCAGGTCAGACAGGCGCTGCGGGTCGTTTTGGTGCTCAAAGGCCGGGTTGGACAGCCATTCTTCCGTCACCACCGCGTCAAGCTGGTCGTGGCGCAGGTTGGCGACCACATGCACGCGCTCGAGCTTGGTCTCGGAGCTCTTGAACTCCAGCGTGGCTTCGTCGATGGTCACGTACAGCGACACGGCCGGGTTGGCGCGGCCTTCGTCCAGCGTGTAGGTCTGCACCACATCGTCAGGCAGCATGGTGATCTTGTAGCCCGGCATGTACACCGTGGACAGGCGTGCGCGGCCCAGCTGGTCGATGGCGCTGCCCGGCTGGATCGCCAGGCCCGGCGCGGCGATGTGGATGCCCAGCACCACGGTGCCCGTGCCCAGGCCCTGCACCGACAGCGCATCGTCGATTTCAGTGGTCTGCGAATCGTCGATGGAGTACGCCTGCGCGGTGGACAGCGGCAGCTCGTCGGCAATGGCGGGAGCCGTGACGGCCGGAAAGCCCGTGCCCTTGGGGAAGTTCTCGAACAGAAAGCGCTTCCAGTGGAACTGGTAGGCTGAATCGATGGCGCCGGCCTTTTGCAGCAGGTCGAGCGGCGCGGTGTGCGTGGCGCGGCTGGCGTCCACCACGGCCTTGTATTCGGGCGCGTTCTTGTCCGGTTTGAACAGGATCTTGTAGAGCTGGTCGCGGATGGGCTGCGGGCATTCGCCGCGTCCGAGGGCCGCGGCCCACTCGTCGATCTGCGCAAGCAGGGCTTTTTTCTTCTCGATGGCGGCCAGCGCCTGCTGCAGGATCTCGGCCGATGCCTTCTTGAACCGGCCCTTGCCCGCGCGGCGGAAGTAGTGCGGCGCGTCGTACAGGCGGAACAGGGCGCCGGCCTGCTGGACCAGGGTGGCGTTCTCGGAGAAATAGTCGCGCGCCAGGTCGGCAAAGCCGAATTCGTCTTCGGGCGCGAACTCCCAGGCCAGGTCCAGTTCTATGGACTCGGCCACGGCCTGCGCCTGGGCGATGAGTTCCGCCGGGGCCTGCTTTTCGAACTTCAGGAGGATGTTGGCGGCCTTGACCTTGACCCGCTTGCCGGAGTCGAGCTCGACCTGGGCGGATGTGTCGGCTTCGGACAGGATACGGCCGGCCATGAATTTGCCAGCTTCTTCAAACAATGCATGCATGGGCGGCATTGTCCCATGGGTGCCAAGCCGGTCCGGCGGCCCATAGGAACCTGCCGGATTTGGAAATCGTCGGCTGTAAATCGGCCGCAGCGGTCCATTTTTGGCTCCGCCGCTCTTCGAGAACACCGTCTTTTTGCCCCATGGCTCGGCTATGGGGCTGCAAATTCGGCAAAAACTGTCCTCGCTGGGGCCGGTTTCCGCTATCGACGCTCCAAGTCCGACAGGCTCCTAGGCCGCCCCTATGATCCAGGGCTTTACACGATGGCCCGGTTCTTTCGACATGTTTTTTGATGCCATTGCCGTTCCGCTGGCCTTGCTCGCAGTGGCTTTGCCGTTTCTGTTTGCCGTCACCGACGCCCCGATCGCCAACTTCTGGCCGCTGTTGACGTCCTGGGTGTGTGGGGCGGTGCTCTTGCTGCTGGCTGCCGGGTGGGCACGCGCCGGGGTATGGCGGCGCCAGGGGCCTGTGGGGTGGGGTTGGCTGCTGGCGGGTGGGCTGGGATTGGCTGCGCTGGTGGCCAGCGTCATCGGACTGGTGCAGTACCTGGTCGGCGACGTGGGGCTGGGGCCGTGGATTCACGCCTCGGTGCCGGGCCAGGCGGTGGGCAACCTGCGCCAGCGCAACCAGCAGGCCACCCTGCTCAGCCTGGGCGCATGGGCCTGGCTGTGGTGGACGCTGCATGCCCGGCCGCAAGGCAGCGCGGACTTGATCGGGGCGCCTGCAGGTCCAGGCCGGCTGCCTTTCTCGGGGTTGTGGAACATGCTGGCCCCCGTGGTCCTGATGTGGATCGCTGTCGGCGGGGCCGCCACGGCATCGCGGACCGGGGTGGTGCAATGGCTGCTCATCCTGGCGCTTCTGGCTCTGTGGCGTGGCGCGGGCCGTGGTGGGGCGCTGCGCCTGGGCATTGCGGGTTTTGCGGTTTTTCTGGTGGCTGCCTGGGTGTTGCCCGAGGCGCTCTGGAAGTTCCAGGGCGTGCGTGCCGATGCCCTGTTCCATCGCTTCACCGATGGGTCGCACGCCTGCACCAGCCGGCGGGTGTTGTGGTCCAACGTGCTCACCCTGATGGCGCAGAAGCCGTGGCTGGGCTGGGGCTGGGGCGAGCTGGATTACGCGCACTACATCACGCTGTTCCCCGGCGAGCGCTTTTGTGTGCTGCTGGACAACGCGCACAACCTGCCCCTGCACCTGGCCGTGGAGCTGGGCCTGCCCGCAGCCGTGGCGTTGTGCGGGGCCGTCGTTGCATGGGGCCTGTGGGCCCGGCCTTGGCGCGAAACGGAGCCTGTGCGCCAGCTGGCCTGGGGGGTGTTGGCGATCATCGGATTGCACAGCATGCTGGAATACCCGCTGTGGTACGGGCCGTTCCAGTTGGTGGCCTTGTTGTCGGTGGCAATCCTGGTCTGGCCCCGGCGCGATGAAGAATCGGAAGGACACGCGTGGCGAGCGGGGGCTGCGGCGCTGGTGGCCGCCGTGGCGATTCTGGGGGTGTGTGGTGTTGCCGCCTGGGACTACCACCGCGTGAGCCAGCTTTACAAGCCCAGCGCGCAGCGGGCTGCGGCGTACCGCGAGGACACGCAAGCCAAGGTGTCCCATTCGCTGCTGTTTTCAAGCCAGCTGGATTTTGCGCGCTTGACCACCACGGGGCTGACCCGGGACAACGCAGCGCGCATGAACGCCCTGGCCCAGGAGCTGCTGCATTACTCACCCGAGCCCCGCATCATCGAGGCGCTGGTCGAAAGCGCCGTCATGCTGGGCAAGGACGACGAAGCGGCTTTCCACATGAAGCGCTACCGCGCGGCCTACCCGGACGACTATGCCCGCTGGATGGGGGCGGGAGGCAACCGGGCATCCCAGGCACATTGAACAGCTTCTGATGCGCTGGTGCCCCTGGCGCCTGGGCGATGTCAGGCCAGGTCGAGGAACTCCGTCACCTGGGGCAGGTAGTCGCTGAAATTGGCGAGGGCGTGCTCTCCGCCTTCTTGCACCACCAGCCGTGCTTGCGGGTAGCGCGCCACCATTTCACGCCAGTCCAGCACCTCGTCGCCCTTGGCAATGATGGCCATCTCCGGCGCGGCGGGTGGCTGGCCCGTGGTGTCGAGCGCGCGCAGCTCGTCAATATATTCAGGCTGGAAGTAAAACCGCTCGGCCGGGTCGTGCCAGGCGGTCTGCTCGCCGATGTACCGCGCGAGGTCGCGCGCCGGGTGCACGGCTGGATTGAGCATGACGCTGGGGCAGCCCTTGTGCCGCGCCACCCAGCTGGCGTAAAAGCCGCCGAGCGACGAGCCGATCACCGCCATCGCGCTGCCGGGCCACAGGGCAATGCCTTGCGCCACCAGGTCCATCGCTGCCTTGGGGGATGGGGGCAGCTGGGGGCACCAGAAGGTGACGCCAGGGTGGCGCCGCGCCACATGCGCGGCCATCTGCCGGGCCTTGGCAGACTGGGGCGAAGAGCGAAAACCGTGCAGGTACAGAAGGTGGGTGGTGGTCATGGATGGGGAAAACGACAAGGCAGGGGAATCACTGCTGCAAAGGGGATGGCCGGGACATAAGATGCATGGCATGGGCGCCACGCGGTGCGCCCGCTGCCTTGATCCCCACCATGACTGATTTTGCCCCGCTTTCCACCGCCAGACGCTGGGCCCAGGGATCCGCCGACAAGCCGCCCACGTCGCTGGGCCGCTTCGAGCTGAAGAAGCTGCTGGGCCGGGGCGCCCAGGCCACGGTGTGGCTGGCGCTGGACCCGCGCCTGCAGCGCGAGGTGGCCATCAAGCTCATGCGCCCCGTGGAGGACCAGGACCCGTCGGTGCTCGAACACTGGCTGCGCGAGGCGCGGCATGTGGGGCGTCTTGCGCACCCCTTCATCGTGCCGGTGTTCGAGGCCGATGTGCAGGGCCGCCAGCCCTACATCGTCTTCGAGTACGTGCCAGGCAAGACCCTGGCCGAACACCTGGCGCAGCAGGGGCGCTGCACGCCGCACGACGCGGTGGCGCTGATGGTGGACGTGCTGGATGGTCTGCAGGCAGCGCACCAGGCCGGCATCGTGCACCGCGACCTCAAGCCTTCCAACATCATGATCGACACCCAGCGCCACGCCCGGGTCATGGACTTTGGCATGGCGGCACCGGTGCAGGCCGCGCCGGATTCACAGCTGGCCAGTGGCACCCCGGCGTACCTCGCGCCCGAGGCGGCTGCCGGGGAGGCCCCCGCGCCGGCCATGGATGTGTATTCGGCCGCCCTGGTGCTGGTGGAGATGCTCACGGGCCAGCCGCTGATCCACCAGAAAGACACCTGGCAGGCGCTGTACCGCATTGCCAACGAAACCCTGGTGCTGCCCGAAGACCTCGGGCCGGGTGTGGATGACGGCCTGAGGGCCGTTTTGCAACGTGCGATGGCGCGCGAGCCGGGCCAGCGCTACCCGTCGGCGGCGGAGTTCCGCGATGCCTTGCGTGCCTGGGCCGCACCCGCCAGCGCGCCCACGGCGGCCAGCAACGCCACACTGGATTTCCTGCTGCGGCGCATGCGCCACAAGAGCGACTTTCCGGCGCTGTCGGACTCGGTGGCCCGTATCCAGCGCGTGGCCAACTCGGAGGACGACAGCATCAGCGATCTCACGCACGAGATCCTCAAGGACGTGGCGCTCACCAACAAGCTGCTGCGCCTGGTCAACAGCGTGCATTTTGCGCATGCGGGCCGGGGCACCATCAGCACCGTGTCGCGGGCCGTGAGCCTGGTGGGCTTCAACGCCGTGCGCAACATGGCGCTCAGCCTGGTGCTGCTGGACCACATGCAGGATAAGGCCCACGCCAGCCAGATGCGCGAGGAATTCCTGCGCGCCATGATGGCAGGGTCGGTGGCTGCTGAGCTGTGCGAGCCCGGTCAGGCGGCCGAAGAGGCCTTCATTGGCGCGATGTTCCAGAACCTGGGCCGCATGTTGTGCGAGTTCTACTTTCCGGAAGAGGCGCGGCAGGTGCGCTCCCTGCTGGCGTCTGGCCGTGTGGAGGGGGGCGAAGAGTCGGCCGCGCTCCAGGTGCTGGGCCTGGGGTTCGAGGACCTGGGAGTGGGCGTGGCCCGCGTCTGGGGTCTGCCCGAAAGCCTGCAGCGCTGCATGCGCAAGCCCATGGGCTCGCCCATGCAACGCGCGCCGGAGCAGGGCGTGGAGCGCCTGCGGTGGGTGGCGATGGCGGCCAATGAGGTGGCCAGCACCCTGCTGCTCGGCGAGGCGGCGTCGCTGGAGTCGCGCCTGGGGCAGATCGGCACACGCTATTCCCGCACGCTGGCGCTGTCCGCCGCCGCTATTTCCGAGGCCACCTTGCGTGCCCGCCACAAGCTCGTGGCGCTGGCCGAGGCGCTGGACCTGCGCGTGGACCCCGGGACGCCTGCCGCACGGCTGCTGCAACTGCCTCCGGCCGCCGGTACCGGGCCCGCGCAGGACGACGCGCTGGGGTCGCACGAGTTGCGGGCCAGCGAAACCCAGCCCCTGCCAGCGGTGCTCGAATCGCAGGCCAGTGGTGTGGTGTCGGTTGCGCAGGTCAATGAGGTGCTGGCAGCGGGCATCCAGGACATCACCAACGCCATGGTCGAGAGTTTTCAGCTCAATGACGTGTTGCGCATGATCCTGGAGACCATGTTCCGCGCGCTGGGGTTTCGGCGCATGGTGTTTTGCCTGCGCGAGGCGCGCACCGACATGCTGACCGGCCGCTTTGGCCTGGGCGAGGGCAGCGAAGCCGCCGTGCGCGCCATGAAAGTCCCGCTCAAGGCGCCGGGCGACCTGTTTGCGGCCGTCTGCCTGCGCGGCGCAGACACGCTCATCAACGATGCGACAGAGCCCAGGATGCAGGCCCGCCTGCCCGAGTGGTACCGCACGGGGCTCAATGCCCCGTCGTTCCTGCTGCTTCCGTTGCAGATCAAGGGCCAGACGTTTGCACTCATCTATGCCGACCAGTCCACGGCCGGGGGCATCGTGGTGGATGACAAGGCCCTGGGCCTGCTGCGCACCCTGCGCAACCAGGCCGTGATGGCGTTCCGCCAGGCGGGATGACGACCGCCGGGCGCGGGTTCTGGTGCAGGGGGGGCCCAGCACACCGATAATCTCGCGATGGCCGTTGTTTTTGAAAAGCCCTCGCTCGCCCAGCGTTTTCTTCCCCTGTTCCGCGGGTTCGACCTGCCGCTTATCCTGGTGGTGCTGCTGCTCGCCTGCGCCGGGTTGGTGGCCATGTATTCCTCGGGCTACGACCATGGGACGCGCTTTTCCGACCATGGGCGCAACATGCTCATAGCGGGCGCCATCCTGTTCATGGTGGCCCAGGTGCCGCCGCAGAAAATCATGGTATTTGCCGTACCACTGTATGCGGCCGGAGTGGCGCTGCTTTTTGCGGTGGCGCTGTTCGGCATCACCAAAAAAGGTGCAACGCGCTGGGTCAATGTAGGCATCGTCATCCAGCCGAGCGAGATCCTGAAAATCGCCATGCCTCTGATGCTGGCCTGGTGGTTCCAGAAGCGCGAGGGCACCCTGCGCCCGCTCGATTTTGCGGCGGCGGGGCTGCTGCTGGCCATTCCGGTGGGGCTGATCATGAAGCAGCCGGACCTGGGAACCTCGCTGCTGGTTCTGGCCGCAGGGCTGTCGGTGATATTTTTTGCAGGCCTGTCGTGGAAGTTGATCTTGCCGCCCGTGCTGATTGGCGGCGCAGGCATCTTCACGCTGGTGCTGCTGGGCGACCAGCTGTGCGCAGACGGCGTGCGCTGGGTGGTGCTGCACGACTACCAGCAGCAGCGCATCTGTACCTTGCTCGACCCCACGCGCGACCCGCTGGGCAAGGGGTTTCACATCATCCAGGGCATGATCGCCATCGGCTCCGGGGGGGTGTGGGGCAAGGGATTCATGGCCGGCACGCAGACGCACCTGGAGTTCATTCCCGAGCGCACCACCGACTTCATCTTTGCCGCCTTCTCCGAAGAGTTCGGGTTGGCAGGCAACCTTTTTCTGCTGGTCTGCTTCCTGATGCTCGTCTGGCGTGGCCTGGCCATCGCCGCAGGTGCCACCAGCCTGTTCGGGCGCTTGATGGCCGGGGCGGTCTCGATGATCTTCTTCACCTATGCCTTCGTGAACATGGGCATGGTCAGCGGCATCCTGCCCGTGGTGGGTGTGCCGCTGCCTTTCATCAGCTACGGCGGCACTGCCATGGTGACCCTGGGCCTGGCGCTGGGCATCCTGATGTCGGTGGCCCGGGCGCAGAAGCAGGACCCCAAGGACGCTCGGCCCGCGCTGTAAGGCCGTGCTTGCGATTCCCTGGGGATCGTGAACAGGTTCTAGGGTCTCTGTCCAGGCGTTGCGCGCGTGGCGGCAAGAGGGTACAAACCTGCAGGCCAACTGTGCCTTGGCCCATGCAACCGGAGGGATTCCCTATGGCGGCGAAGTTCGAGCTGAAGAAGTCGAAGAACGATAAATTTGTCTTCAACCTGCTGGCCACCAATGGCCAGGTCATCCTGACCAGCGAGCTGTATGAATCACGGGCCAGCGCGCTGAATGGCATTGAATCCGTGCGCAAGAACGCCCCGGACGATGGCCGCTTTGGGCGCCTGAGCGCCAAGGACGGATCGCCCTATTTCACGCTCAAGGCGGGCAATGGCCAGGTCATCGGGCAAAGCCAGATGTACTCCGGTGCCAAGGCGCGCGATGCAGGCATCGAGTCTGTGCAAACCCACGCGCCACAAGCCGTCCTGGATGATCAGGCGGCAGCCTGACGCCGCGGCCGGTTGCGCGGCGGCATAGGGGCATGTGCCCCCTTGTGCCGCGGGGCGGGGCTGCGCGCCTAAAATGCCCCGATGACTTTCCGCTCCACCACTGCCGCGCCCCAGCGTGCGGCCACCAGCCAGCGCATTGATGTCGCTCGCGAATTGCTGTTGACCCCGTTTGGGCTTGATGAAAGCCATCTGGCGCGGGCCCTGGCCGAGATCCGGACCCACCAGGTGGACGACGCCGACCTGTACTTCCAGTACACGCGCAGCGAAGGGTGGAGCCTGGAAGAGGGCATTGTCAAAACGGGCTCCTTCAGCATTGATCAGGGCGTGGGTGTGCGCGCGGTCAGCGGCGAGAAGACGGCGTTTGCCTACTCGGACGACATTTCAGAGGCGTCCTTGCTGGACGCAGCCCGCACTGTGCGCTCTATTTCGGCAGTAGCGCAGGCTGGTAAGGTGCGAGTAGCTCCTAAAAAGGTAGCGGCTGGCCGCAGTCTCTATCCAGGTGTGGACCCGATTGCATCGCTCGACAGCACGGCCAAGGTGGCCTTGCTGGAAAAGCTGGAGCAGCGCGCCCGCGCCAAGGACCCGCGTGTTGCGCAGGTCATGGCGGGGCTGGCCAGTGAATACGATGTGGTGCTGGTGGCCCGGGCCGATGGCACGCTGGCGGCCGACGTGCGCCCGCTGGTGCGGCTGTCGGTCACCGTGATCGCCGAGCAAAACGGCCGGCGCGAGATGGGCTCTGCCGGTGGTGGCGGTCGTTTTGGCCTGGCCTACTTCGACGACGAGCAAATGGGCAAATACGTGGACGAGGCGGTGAATGCTGCCCTAGTCAACCTCGAGTCGCGCCCTGCTCCTGCGGGTGAGATGACCGTGGTGCTAGGCTCGGGCTGGCCCGGTATCCTGTTGCACGAAGCCATTGGCCACGGACTGGAAGGGGACTTCAATCGCAAGGGCTCCAGCGCCTTCAGCGGCCGCATCGGCCAGCGGGTGGCGGCCAAGGGTGTGACGGTACTGGATGACGGCACGATTGCCGATCGCCGGGGTTCGCTCAATGTGGACGACGAAGGCCATGCCAGCCAGCGCAACGTGCTGATCGAGGACGGCATCTTGAAGGGCTACATCCAGGACTCGCTCAACGCGCGCTTGATGGGCGTGGCCCCCACCGGCAACGGTCGGCGCGAGAGTTATGCCCATATCCCCATGCCGCGCATGACCAACACCTACATGCTGGGCGGCGACAAGGACCCTGCCGAGATCATCGCCAGCATCAAGAAGGGGCTGTACGCCAGCAACTTCGGCGGCGGGCAGGTAGACATCACCTCGGGCAAGTTCGTGTTCTCGGCCAGTGAGGCCTATTGGGTCGAGAACGGCAAGATCCAGTATCCCGTGAAGGGCGCCACCATCATCGGCAGTGGCCCTGAGTCGCTCAAGAAGGTCACCATGATCGGCAACGACATGCGCCTAGACAGCGGCGTAGGCACCTGCGGCAAGGAAGGCCAGAGCGTGCCCGTGGGCGTGGGCCAGCCCACGCTGCGCATCGAGGGGCTGACGGTGGGTGGAACGGCCTGACGACCGGCAACGGTGTTCTTGCTCGGGGCAACACGCTGGCTGTTGCTTGCTTCCACCAACTTCAGCCTTGTGCGGCGCACAAAGGGCATCGCACAGGCCTTGGCAGCGCAAAATGGCGTATGCCCGCTACGCGCCCCAGTCAGCTACTGACCCTTCAATCATTTGGAGACATCAGCCGCTTTCTGCGCGAAGGCGTGGCCGACGAGGAGTCTCGTCAACTGCGTGATAGCCTGAGCGCGCTGTCAACGCAGATCGACGAGGCAGTGCGCACCCGTCGCACCACTACCGACACCACCGCCATCACCCGGCGTGTGCTGGCCTTGTCGCATTGCGCCCGCGAGCACCAGTTGTTCCTGACGGGTCTGGGCTCGGCCTGGCACGCGTTGTACGAGTTTGGTGCCTACCAGCGCGCGCTGAGGGAGTTGCGCAATGCGATCACGGACTGGCAGCAGATGCTGGAGCGGCGCAGCCCGAAGGAAAGTGCGAGCTTCGACCAGTTCGAACTTCTCGCCTGGCGCACGCTGGGCGAGGCATTGCTGCTCATTGACATGTATGAGCACCAGAGCGATCCGCCCAGCGACCTGCAGGATGCCGCGCCGCCGCGCAAGCAGTCTGCGTTGCAGCGCGTGCGTGCCTGGTTTCATCGCTGGCGGCGTTGAACCTCTGCGGTGAACGCTGGGGGTTGAGAGGGCTTGTTCAAGCCCCTCCCGTATCGCAAAAACAACAATCCAGGGTTGCTGCACTGCCGCACTCCTGTGCTACATTGCTTTCCATGCAAGTTCGCAGCGCGTTTTATTTTTGGTTTTTTATCTCGGTCCCCGGCGGATGAGAGGAAAACGCGCAAGCAAACACAACCTCCCCATACCAACCGCCGACGCTGCAAAGCCCGGCGGTTTTTGTTTTTCTGTCCTCCCGTTTTTCCATCCCTCCCACTACTTTTACTCCACGAGGAAGCAACCATGACGGCCCCCACCACCCCGACCAGCGATGCCTGGTACCGCAGCGTCGAGAAAACCAGCCAGACCGACGACGAACGTATCAAGGACATCACCGTGTTGCCTCCTCCCGAGCATCTGATCCGCTTTTTCCCGATCCGCGGAACGCCGGTCGAGACGCTGATCACCCAGACCCGCAAGAACATCCACAACATCATGGCCGGCAAGGATGACCGCCTGCTGGTCATCATCGGCCCGTGCTCCATCCACGACCCGGCTGCCGCTGTCGAGTACGCACGCCGTCTCATGGCTGCGCGCGCGCAGTACGCCGACACCCTGGAAATCGTGATGCGCGTGTACTTCGAGAAGCCACGCACCACGGTGGGCTGGAAGGGCCTCATCAACGACCCGTACCTCGACGAAAGCTACCGCATCGATGAAGGCCTGCGCATTGCACGCCAGCTGCTGATCGAGATCAACCGCCTGGGCATGCCCGCCGGTAGCGAGTTCCTTGACGTGATCTCGCCCCAGTACATCGGCGACCTGATCAGCTGGGGCGCCATTGGCGCCCGGACCACCGAAAGCCAGGTGCACCGCGAGCTGGCCTCCGGCATCTCGGCCCCCATCGGCTTCAAGAACGGCACCGACGGCAACATCCGCATTGCCACCGACGCCATCCAGTCGGCCAGCCGGGGCCACCACTTCCTGTCGGTGCACAAGAACGGCCAGGTAGCCATCGTCAACACCAAGGGCAACAAGGACTGCCACGTGATCCTGCGTGGTGGCAAGACGCCCAACTACGACGCCGCCAGCGTGGCCGCCGCCTGCAAGGACCTCGAAGCCGCCAAGCTGCCCGCTACCCTGATGGTGGACTGCAGCCATGCCAACAGCAGCAAACAGCATGAAAAGCAGCTTGAAGTGGCGCGCGACATTGCCTCGCAGCTCGCAGGCGGCTCGCGCAGTGTGTTCGGCCTCATGATCGAGAGCCACCTCACAGCCGGTGCCCAGAAGTTCTCACCGGGCAAGGACCTGCCCGGCGCGCTGGAGTACGGCAAGAGCATCACGGACGCCTGCCTGGGCTGGGACGATTCGCTGACGGCGTTGGCTGAACTGTCCGACGCTGTGAAGGCCCGCCGCGCGCGGTGATCTGCGCCGGTTGCAGGAGGCCCTAAACTGGAAACCCGTGGCGGGCCGTGCAAGGGAGCACGGCAGTCGCCGCCACGGTTTCAGAAGAAAGGCAAACCATCATGCACAGCGAAGTGTCGGTCCGTCTGGCCGGAAACCAGGAATTCCGTTTTGATCTGGAGGGCGCCGAGCCCATGGGCCACGAGGCTGGCAGGCGCTGGCTGGATGATCAGTTCACCGCGCTCGACTGCGAACCCCTGCGCGCCAGCGGCAAGGTGCTGCTGGCGGACAAGGTTCTCACCGTGGCCCGCGCTGCGGGGGCCTCGTTGCTGGCCGACCCGGTATGGTCCCGCGACTTTGCGCGTGCTGCCAGTGCGGCACTTGCCAAGCCGGTAGTGCGCGTGGACGTACCGGGTATGGCGGTATCGTTCTGATTTTTAGGAGAAATCAGGCTCTAGCGCTTTTCAGATAAGCGCAAGCAGCTATTTATTTTGTAGCGATTCCAGCAACTTGGCGTGAATGCCGCCAAACCCCCCGTTGCTCATGCACACGATGTGGTCACCTGGGCGGGCTGCTGCGGTGACCTGTTGCACCAGGGTGTCGATGTCGGCAGCGGTTTGTGCTCGCAGGCCCGGGCCCACGCCCAGAGGGGCAAGGGCTTGCGCAGCGTCCCAGTCCAGCCCGGCGGTGTGGCAGAACGCGAGGTCGGCAGGCTCCAGCGCCCACGGCAGCTGGGCCTTCATGGCCCCCAGCTTCATGGTGTTGCTGCGGGGCTCGAACACCGCCAGGATGCGCACGCCCTGGCCCAGGCTGCGGCGCAGGCCGTCCAGCGTGGTTCTTAGGGCCGTGGGATGGTGGGCGAAGTCGTCGTACACCGCAATGCCATTCACCGTGCCGCGCAGCTCCATGCGCCGCTTCACATTCTGAAAGGTCGCCAGTGCCGTGGCGGCGTGCTCAGGGCGCACGCCCACATGGTGGGCGGCCGCAATGGCCGCCAGTGCGTTGAGCTGGTTGTGCACGCCGGTCAGCGCCCACTCCACCCGGGCGGCCTTGCGCCCCTGGTGCAGCACGTCGAATGCCTGGGGGTCGCCTTGTGCCGAAAAGTCGCTGACGGCTTCGCCGAAGCTGGCCACTTCGCTCCAGCAGCCCGTGTGCAGCACGCGGGTGAGGCTTTCTTCGAGACCGTTGACCACCACACGGCCCGATGGCGGCACCGTGCGCACGAGGTGGTGAAACTGCCGCTCGATGGCGGCCAGGTCGTCAAAGATGTCTGCGTGGTCGAACTCCAGGTTGTTCAGCACCGCAGTGCGAGGGCGGTAGTGCACAAACTTGCTGCGCTTGTCGAAGAAGGCGGTGTCGTATTCGTCCGCCTCGATCACGAACAGCGGCGCAGCGCCCTGCGGCGAACTGCCGGGCGATGGTCGCCGGGGCGCTCCAAGGCGGGCCGATACGCCGAAGTTCAGGGGGACTCCGCCAATCAAAAAGCCCGGTTGCTGCCCGGCACTTTCCAGGATCCAGGCCAGCATCGAGGTCGTCGTCGTCTTGCCGTGCGTGCCGGCAACCGCCAGGACATGGCGGCCCTGCAGCACATGCTCGGCCAGCCACTGGGGGCCGCTGGTGTAGGGCAGGCCCGCGTCCAGGATGGCTTCCATCAACGGAAATTTGGGCGAACCGTCGGGCAGGCGGACGCGGCTGACCACGTTTCCAATCACGAACATGTCGGGCTGCAGGGCCAGTTGGTCGGCGCCGAAACCTTCGATCAGGTCGATGCCCAGGGCCCGCAACTGGTCGCTCATTGGCGGGTAAACGCCGGCGTCGCAACCCGTCACCTTGTGGCCCGCTTCGCGCGCGAGGGCGGCCAGGCCACCCATGAACGTGCCGCAGATGCCCAGTATGTGTATATGCATGGGCGCAGATTCTAAGGTTCAATACAAAACAAGCCCCCAGCGCTTGATGGGTAAGCGCGAAGAGCTATGAAAAATATAGTGACCCTCGGGATGCCTGGGGGTAACCCGTGGTTCGGTTCAGTGCTTCAGGCCACAATGCAGTTTCATTCCCTGTTGCGACTTTCCTTGACCGCCATGCACACACCTTTGAGCGACGAAATCGCCCACACCACGGCCCGGCTGGTGGTGGAGGAGGGGCTGGAATGGGGCCCGGCCAAGCGCCGTGCGCTGCGCCAGATGGGCCTGCCTGCCCGTACTCCACTCCCGGACAACGACCAGGTCGAGGCCGCAGTGCGGGAGTACATCGAGCTTTTTTGTGCCGATACGCAGCCGCGCGAACTGCGGGCACTGCGCCAGCTGGCCCTGGTGTGGATGGAGCGCATGGCGGCCTTCCGCCCCCACCTGGCAGGTGCTGTCTGGCATGGCACGGCCACACGGCTGTCCGATATTTATGTGCAATTGTTCTGCGATGACCCTAAATCGGCAGAAATAGCACTGATCGATCACCATGTGGACTACGAGCCGCGCACGGTCACCGGTTTTCATGGCGAGTCGGTCGAGGCATTGAGCCTGGGCAGCAAGTCGCCTGAACTCAATGAGATGATCGGGGTGCACCTGATGATCTACGACCTCGATGACCTGCGCGGCGCCCTTCGTCCGGACGCTAAAGGGCGTGTGCCGCGAGGCGACATGACCGCTGTTCGGCGCCTGCTCCAGGAAGCCCCTGCCCCATGACATCCCATTCCGATCGCCCTGAATCCCTCTCTGCAGCCCGTGATGCACAACCGTCTGCCGCGCGCCGGCGCCTGCTGTATGCAGGGGTGGCGGGCGCAGCAGCGTTGGGTGGCGCAGGCCTGGCATGGTGGAAGTTCCAGCCCCATGCGATGGAGCAAGGGGTGGAAGATGCGCTCTGGACGATGGAGTTCGAAAAGCCTGAAGGGGGCGTGGTGGCGCTGAAGGCACTGGCAGGCAAGCCGTTGCTGCTGAATTTCTGGGCCACTTGGTGTCCACCCTGTGTGGAAGAGCTGCCCATGCTCAATGCCTTCTATCGCCAACAGGCGCCGAACGGGTGGCAAGTTCTGGGATTGGCCATCGACCAGCCTTCTGCCGTGCGCAAGTTCTTGCAGCGCATTCCCCTGGAATTCCCGGTGGGCCTTGCCGGACTGGGCGGCACCGACCTCGGCCGATCGCTGGGCAACCTCACGGGAGGGCTTCCGTTTACCGTGGTGCTCGGAGGGAATGGGCGCGTCCTGCACCGTAAAATGGGGCAAGTCACCGCGCAAGATCTCCAGCTGTGGGCCCCCTTGCGCTGACCGGCCAAGCCTCCCATTCCGGCATTTTTGCAGGGGCCGGCCGCGTATGGGCATGATGTAGTTCATCAAAAATACCTGTGGAAGACGGAGATAGGCTGAAATTGGAGTAAATTCGCGCCCTATTCAGTCATGACTTGCGCAAAGCAGGGCTAGGCAAGCGGTTCGCCCCGGGGCGAGGCGGTTGTTGCGTCCGATGTGCGTAAGCCCTATCAGTTTTATAGCCGTTGGAGCTCCCATGGATCTGCGAAAACTCAAAACCCTCATCGATCTCGTGTCCGAGTCGAACGTATCTGAACTCGAAATCACGGAAGCCGAGGGCAAAGTCCGCATCGTCAAGAGCGTTGGTGGCGTGGTTCAGCAGTACGTTCCCGCCCCGATGCAGGCGCCTGCGGCTCCCGCACCTGCAGCCGCCCAGGTCGCTGAACTGCCCGCACCCGCAGCCCCTGCAGGCCACATTGTCAAATCGCCGATGGTGGGTACGTTCTACCGTTCCTCCAGCCCGGGCGCCAAGGCCTTTGTGGAAGTGGGCAGCCAGGTCAAAGAAGGCGAGACCATCTGCATCATCGAGGCCATGAAGATCCTGAACGAGATCGAGGCCGACAAGTCGGGCACGGTCACCCGCATCCTGGGCGAAAACGGCCAGGCCGTGGAATACGGACAGCCGCTGTTCGTGATCGAATAAGGCGCTCATGTTCAAGAAGATTCTTGTAGCCAATCGCGGCGAAATCGCCCTGCGAATCCAGCGCGCCTGCCATGAACTGGGCGTGAAGGCGGTGATGGTCTACTCCGAGGCCGACCGCGACGCCAAGTACGTCAAGCTGGCGGAAGAAGCGGTGTGCATCGGCCCTGCGCCGTCCCCGCTGTCCTACCTCAACATGCCGGCCATCATCTCGGCTGCCGAAGTGACCGACGCGGAGGCCATCCACCCCGGCTACGGCTTCCTGTCCGAGAACGCCGACTTTGCCGAGCGCGTGGAAAAGAGCGGGTTTCAGTTCATCGGCCCCACGCCGGACAACATTCGCACGATGGGCGACAAGGTCTCGGCCAAGCAGGCCATGATCCGCGCGGGCGTGCCCTGCGTGCCCGGCTCCGAAGGCGAGTTGCCCGACGACCCGGTCCAGATCCGCCGCATCGCCAAGGCCGTGGGCTACCCCGTGATCATCAAGGCCGCCGGCGGCGGTGGTGGCCGCGGCATGCGCGTGGTGCACACCGAAGCCGCCCTGGTCAATGCCGTGCAGATGACCAAGGCCGAAGCGGGCGCTGCGTTCGGCAATCCTGCGGTGTACATGGAGAAGTTCCTCCAGAACCCGCGCCACATCGAGATCCAGATCCTGGCCGACAAGCACCGCAACGCGGTGTACCTGGGCGAGCGCGACTGCTCCATGCAGCGCCGCCACCAGAAGGTGATCGAAGAGGCGCCGGCTCCGGGCATTCCCCGCAAGCTAATCGAAAAGATCGGCGAGCGCTGCGTGGCCGCCTGCAAGAAGATCGGCTACCGCGGTGCGGGCACGTTCGAGTTCCTGTACGAGAACGGCGAGTTCTACTTCATCGAGATGAACACCCGGGTGCAGGTGGAACACCCCGTGACCGAGTGGATCACCGGCGTGGACATCGTAAAGACGCAGATCATGGTCGCGGCGGGCGAGAAGCTGCCGTTCACCCAGCGCCAGATCGAGATCCGCGGCCATGCCATCGAGTGCCGGATCAACGCGGAAGACCCTTACAAGTTCGTCCCATCCCCCGGACGCATCACCACCTGGCATCCACCGGGCGGCCCGGGCGTGCGGGTGGATTCGCATGCGTACACCAACTACTTTGTGCCGCCCAACTACGACTCGATGATCGGCAAGATCATCGTGCACGGCGACACGCGCGAGCAGGCCCTGGCCCGCATGCGCACGGCGCTGAACGAGACGGTTATCGAAGGCATCAACACCAACGTGCCTCTGCACCGCGAGCTGATGGTGGACGCCAAGTTCATGGCCGGTGGCACCAACATCCATTACCTGGAAGAGTGGCTGTCTCAGCACAAGCGCTGAAATCGTATTGCGCAGTCATTCACATGCTGGCTCCTGGCAACGGGTGCCAGCATTTCACTTTTTCTGAGAGGCTTCTATGTTTGAGCTGAGTCTGATGTGTCCCGAGGACCGGATCGAAGCGGTCAGCGATGCGCTGGATGCGCTGGATGCGCTGAGCGTGTCGGTGGAGGATGCCGATGCCCAGACCGACGCCGAGCAGGCCTTGTTTGGCGAGCCCGGCATGCCTCCGCCCAAGGATGGTTGGCAGCGCAGCCGGGTGGTGGCGCTTTTTCCGTCAGAGGTGGCTGCACGGGAGGCGCAGCAACTTCTGACCGTGCAGGACTTTTTTGCGGGCTGCCAGGTGCTGGGGGTTGCCCATGTGCCCGAGCAGGACTGGGTGCGGCTTACACAATCGCAGTTTGCGCCCGTGGATATCACGCCGGATTTCTGGATTGTTCCTTCTTGGCATGAATTGCCGGCCCAGGCAAAGCGCAGCATCCGGCTGGACCCAGGTCTGGCCTTTGGCACCGGCACCCATCCTACGACCCGCATGTGCCTGCGCTGGATTGCCCGCAATGGCGCAACCGAACCCTCCATGGGCAATCCACTGGGCCGGGTTCTGGACTATGGCTGCGGTTCCGGCATCCTCGCCATTGGCGCGGCCAAGTTTGGAGCCATGGACATTGATGCGGTCGATATTGACCCTGCGGCCGTCGAGTCCACTGCGCTGAATGCGCAGGCCAATGAAGTGCAGCTCCATGCGGGCCTGCCCGACAAGGTGCGGGGCGAATACCAGACGGTGCTGGCGAACATTCTTGCCACTCCCCTTCGCGTGCTTGCGCCCCTGCTCTGCAGCTATGTCGCACCCGGAGGGCATCTGGTTCTGGCAGGCATTCTCGATCGCCAGGCCAATGAGCTGAAAGAGGCTTACGCTCCCTGGCTTCAGCTGGATGTCGCGGATGCAGAAGATGGCTGGATCTTGATGACGGCCCGTCGCTGAGACAGGGAAGACGCCCGCCTCTGCGGGATCGCACGCGCCTCTACAATCCATCGCTGATGAGCCAGATCACTCGCTGCCCGTCCTGCGCTACCTCATTCAAGGTGGTGGCGGACCAATTGCGCATCTCACAAGGGTGGGTGCGTTGTGGTCAATGCAAAGAGGTTTTTGATGCTTCGGCGCACTTGCTTCCTGCAGCTCCTCCGGCACTGTTGCCGGATGTCTCGCTGGCCGACATTCGGCCGCCACTTGCCCCCGTAGCGCGCAAGGCGGAGGCTGGGCGGGCCTGGGGTGAGCCACCACCCTCGCAGCCGCCGGCTTCCCCACCCTTGGGGGGGCGGCCTGGGGTCGCAGATGCCGCAGCGTTCTCTTTTTCCCCCGTGAGTGTTCCCTCCGAGGCGGCTGGGGGGTATTCGGAGGTGCATACGCCTGTGGGATCCCCTGTGCTGGAGGTGCCTCAGCCTGCGGTGCCCGCATTTCTCTCCGCAGCGGGTGGGGTGGTCGCTTCTGGTGAAAATTCTGGTGTGGGCCATCTCGTGCCATTTGCCTGGCGGTCGGACACAGCATTCAACGTGCCTGCAACTGGTAGGGGGGGCACAGCGTTGCAGGGCGATTCCCCGCCCCCGGTGGTTTTTGCGGGGACGGCTGTCGGTGGCCATGGGCCCTCGTCGGAGGCGGTACAAATGCGGGTCGCCTCTCCTCCTTCGCCAGCTGCTGTGCGGGGTGTGGGCCATGGAGAGCCAGGTTACGAGCTGCCCTTTGCCGCTCTGCGAGACGCCGAGGATGGAGCCCCTGATTCGGTGGCGCCTGTGGCGCTGACCCCGATGGGCTATCCGGCGCTGGAGTTGCCCATCAAGCCGCCGGTCGTTCCTTTGCAAGACACGGAGCCGGACCATGGTGCCCCGGCGACGCCGTCTGCGGCGAAGGGGGTGACAGAGCCCCTGCCGCCGGTGGATTTTTCGCAGTCGCCTGAGATCACGGAGTTTGAGCCAGAGGCACTCGCGCTGGTCGAAGACCATTCACCGGCAACCGTGTTGCAGGCACCTTCCCGCAAGCCCTCTTCAGCCCGGGAGAGGGCGGACCCTGCCGACGAAGATGAAGGCCTGGACGCCGGACAAGAGGTCAGCTTTGTGGTCGCTGCGCGGCGCAAGGCGTTCTGGCGCAAACCGATGGTGCGCGTGGTGCTTGCCGTGCTGCTTCTGTTGTCTGTAGTGGGGCTTGGGCTGCAGGTCGCCGTCCAGGAACGTGATCGCCTTGCAGCAATGGATGTTCGAACAAGGCCGTGGTTGATGGCGCTGTGCGCTTCCCTGCGGTGCGAAATTGCGCCGCAGCGCGAGATTGCGGATGTGGTCATCGACAGTTCCTCGTTCAACAAGGCCAGGGGTGACAGCTATCAACTTGCCCTGACCATGAAGAGCAAGTCATCGACACCTTTGGCGATGCCTGCCGTCGAGTTGACGTTGACCGATGCGCAGGACCAGCCTGTGCTTCGGCGCGTGCTGCTGCCGACCGACATGGGGGCTCCGATGGAACTGCCTGCACGTGGTGAGTGGAGCGCGTCGGTGTCCGTGCTCGTGACCACTGGAGGCGCGCGCGTCGCGGGCTATCGGTTGCTGGCGTTCTATCCCTGATATTTTTTACCAACCTACCTTTCTGATATGGCTGCCCTCATTTGCGGTTCTCTGGCGTTCGACACCATCATGACCTTCGAGGGGCGTTTTGCCGAGCAGATACTGCCTGACCAATTGCACATCCTGAACGTCTCTTTCCTGGTGCCTTCGTTGCGACGTGACTTTGGAGGCTGCGCGGGCAACATCGCGTACAGCCTCAAACTGCTGGGCGGTGAACCGTTGCCGATGGCCATGCTAGGGAGTGATGGCTCTGAATATCTGCAGCGCCTGGAGTCGCTCGGTATCAGCGCGCGACATGTAGGGCAGGTGCAGGACACCTATACCGCACAAGCAATGATCATGACCGACCGTGACAACAATCAGATCACGGCATTCCACCCCGGCGCGATGATGCAGGCGCATTTGAATCGTATTGATGCCAATGCGGGTGTGAGGGTGGGGATCGTTGCTCCAGATGGGCGTGATGCCATGCTGGAGCATGCCGCCCAATTCGTAGCGGCGGGTATTCCTTTTGTGTTTGATCCAGGCCAGGGCCTGCCCATGTTCAATGGGGAAGAGCTGGCGCAGTTTGTTGGTCAAGCGTCCTGGGTGGCGGTCAATGACTATGAGGGGAAAATGCTTTGCGACCGCACGGGTTGGACCCTTGCCGAGATCTCGCGCAAGGTGCTGGGGCTGGTGGTCACGCTGGGCGCAGAAGGTTGCGAGGTGTGGGTCGACGGAGAGAAAACCCATGTGCCACCGGTGGTGCCAGCCCAGGTGGTGGACCCCACGGGGTGTGGTGATGCCTGGCGCGGTGCGTTGTTGTTTGGCCTGGAAAAGGGTTGGCCGCTGGTTCGTTGTGCCGAATTGGGCAACCGGGTAGGTGCCCTCAAGATCGCGCAGCGAGGCCCGCAGAACTACACACTGGATTTCACCCCCGGGTAGCCTTGCGCTTTGGCGAGGTTGCGGAAACGCAGTGAGGCATGGGTTGCGGATGCTGTGCTGCGTGTGGCGCACAAGATATCGACAGGCATAAAAAAACCCGGTGCATAGGCACCGGGTTGAGCGTGTGATACGCCAGGATTAGGGCTTGTTGCCCGTGGGGAAAGGCCAGGCCGCCTGAGGGTTCAGGGTGGTCTGGGCTGCTGGAGCGGCAGCAGCAGGGGCAGGGGCCTTGGGGGCCTTCTTGGCCGGTGCCGCTTTCTTTGCAGGAGCCTTTGCGGGGGCTGCCTTCTTGGCGGTTGCTGCCTTCTTGGCGGGAGCGGCCTTCTTTGCCGGTGCTGCTGCCTTCTTGGCAGGTGCGGCCTTCTTTGCTGCTACTGCCTTCTTGGCGGGAGCGGCCTTCTTTGCCGGTGCTGCTGCCTTCTTGGCGGGTGCAGCCTTCTT
>NZ_AFBG01000025.1 GCF_000204195.1 Acidovorax radicis N35 | reverse complement strand
GCGATGGGGTTGATCAGCTTCACAGTGATCGACACGTTGTCACCAGGCATGACCATTTCCTTGTCGGCTGGCAGCTCGATGGCACCAGTGACGTCGGTCGTGCGGAAGTAGAACTGAGGACGGTAGTTGTTGAAGAAAGGCGTGTGACGGCCGCCTTCGTCCTTGCTCAGAACGTACACCTCAGCGGTGAAGTGGGTGTGGGGCTTGATCGAGCCGGGCTTGCACAGCACTTGGCCGCGTTCCACGTCTTCGCGCTTGGTGCCGCGCAGCAGCAGGCCAACGTTGTCGCCAGCCTGGCCTTGGTCCAGCAGCTTGCGGAACATTTCCACGCCGGTGCAGGTGGTCTTGACGGTGTCCTTGATACCGACGATTTCGATTTCTTCGCCGACCTTGACAATACCGCGTTCGATACGGCCGGTCACCACGGTGCCGCGACCGGAGATCGAGAACACGTCTTCCACAGGCATCAGGAAGGCGCCGTCCACAGCGCGCTCTGGCGTGGGGATGTAGGTGTCCAGGGCTTCGGCCAGCTTCATGATGGCTTCTTCACCCAAAGGACCCTTGTCGCCTTCCAGGGCGAGCTTGGCAGAACCGCGAATGATCGGGGTGTCGTCGCCAGGGAAGTTGTACTTGTCGAGGAGCTCGCGCACTTCCATTTCGACGAGTTCCAGCAGTTCTTCGTCGTCCACCATGTCGCACTTGTTCAGGAACACGATGATGTAAGGCACGCCCACCTGGCGGGCCAGCAGGATGTGCTCACGGGTCTGGGGCATGGGGCCGTCAGCGGCCGAGCACACCAGAATGGCGCCGTCCATCTGGGCAGCGCCGGTGATCATGTTCTTCACATAGTCGGCGTGGCCTGGGCAGTCCACGTGGGCATAGTGGCGGTTGGCCGTTTCGTATTCCACGTGGGCGGTGTTGATCGTGATACCGCGGGCCTTTTCTTCGGGCGCTGCATCGATCTGGTCGTATGCCTTGGCTTCGCCGCCGAACTTGGAGGACAGCACGGTAGCAATCGCTGCCGTCAGCGTCGTCTTGCCGTGGTCCACGTGGCCGATAGTGCCCACGTTGACGTGGGGCTTGGTCCGTTCGAATTTACCTTTTGCCATTTTGAATCTCCAAAGAGCAATGCCTGTGTTGGGGTTTAACGTCTGCACCCGATTGCTGGTTCGTCCCGCACAGGGCAACAGGACGGCACCGGGTCGCAGATTGCAAGAATATTGCTACTGTTTTAATAGCTATTTGCGCTTGATAGACAAGCGCCAACGGCCATTTTTAATCAAAAATCAAGGGTGAAGGCCTGCCAGGGCAGGCCTTCACCCAAAGCGCATCACTTGGCGCGTGCAGCCATGATGGCTTCCGAGACGTTGCGAGGCGCTTCGCTGTAGTGCTTGAATTCCATCGAGTACGTGGCGCGACCTTGCGTTGCGGAACGCAGCGTGGTCGAGTAGCCGAACATTTCCGACAGAGGCACTTCGGCGCGGATGGCCTTGCCACCGCCAGGAATGTCTTCCATGCCTTGCACCATGCCGCGGCGCGAGGACAGGTCGCCCATCACGTTGCCGGCGTAGTCTTCAGGCGTTTCCACTTCCACGGCCATCATGGGTTCCAGAATGACCGGGCCAGCCTTGCGGCAGCCTTCCTTGAAGCCGAAGATGGCAGCCATCTTGAACGCCAGTTCGTTCGAGTCCACATCGTGGTACGAACCGAAGTGCAGCGTGACCTTGACGTCCACCACGGGGTAGCCAGCCAGCACGCCTTGCGTGACGGCTTCGTTGATGCCCTTTTCGACCGCAGGGATGAATTCACGAGGAACCACACCACCCTTGATCGCGTCGACGAACTCGATGCCCTTGCCGGCTTCGTTGGGTTCGATCTTGAGCACGACGTGACCGTACTGGCCCTTACCGCCGGACTGGCGCACGAACTTGCCTTCGGCTTCTTCCACCGTCTTGCGGATGGTTTCGCGGTAGGCAACCTGGGGCTTGCCCACGTTGGCCTCCACGCCGAATTCACGCTTCATGCGGTCCACGATGATTTCCAGATGCAGCTCGCCCATACCGGCGATCAGCGTCTGGCCCGATTCTTCATCGGTCTTCACGCGGAAGGATGGATCTTCAGCGGCCAGGCGTTGCAGGGCGATGCCCATCTTTTCTTGGTCGGCCTTGGTCTTGGGCTCCACAGCCTGCGTGATCACAGGCTCAGGGAACACCATGCGCTCCAGAATGATCTGGGAGTCGATGTCGCTCAGCGTTTCGCCAGTCGTCACGTCCTTCAGGCCCACGCAGGCAGCGATGTCGCCAGCGCGAATTTCTTCGACTTCCTGGCGCTCATTCGCGTGCATCTGCACGATACGGCCAATGCGTTCCTTCTTGCCCTTGATCGGGTTGTAGACGGTGTCGCCCTTGGTCAGCACGCCCGAGTACACGCGCACGAAGGTCAGCTGACCCACGAACGGGTCGGTCATCAGCTTGAACGCCAGTGCCGAGAACTTTTCGCCGTCATCCGCCTTGCGGGTCACGGGGTTTTCGTCTTCGTCGGTACCCGTCACGTCCGCGATGTCCGTGGGTGCTGGCAGGTAGTCGATGACGGCGTCCAGCATGCGCTGCACACCCTTGTTCTTGAACGCAGTGCCGCACAGCATCGGGTGGATTTCCGTAGCGATGGTGCGGGTGCGCAGACCGAACTTGATCTCGTCTTCGGAGAGGTCACCCTCTTCGAGGTACTTGTTCATCAGCTCTTCAGAGGCTTCAGCAGCAGCTTCCACCATCTTTTCGCGCCATTCCTTGGCCGATTCGAGCAGCTCAGCCGGAATTTCTTCGTAGCTGAACTTCATGCCCTGGGATGCTTCATCCCAGATGATGGCCTTCATCTTCAGCAGATCGACCACGCCGGTGAACTTGTCTTCCGCGCCAATCGGGATCACCACGGGCACGGGGTTGGCCTTCAGGCGCAGCTTCATCTGGTCATAGACCTTGAAGAAGTTGGCACCCGTACGGTCCATCTTGTTCACGAATGCCAGACGTGGCACCTTGTACTTGTTGGCCTGGCGCCAGACGGTTTCCGACTGAGGCTGCACGCCGCCCACGGCGCAGTACACCATGCAGGCGCCGTCGAGCACGCGCATGGAACGCTCCACTTCAATCGTGAAGTCCACGTGGCCGGGGGTGTCGATGATGTTGAAACGGTGCTCAGGGTAGGAGTTGTCCATACCCTTCCAGAAGCAGGTCGTGGCAGCCGAGGTGATCGTGATGCCGCGCTCTTGCTCTTGCTCCATCCAGTCCATGGTGGCAGCGCCATCGTGCACTTCGCCAATCTTGTGGCTCACGCCCGTGTAGAACAGGATACGTTCGGTGGTCGTGGTCTTGCCAGCGTCAATGTGGGCCGAGATACCGATATTGCGGTAGCGCTCGATGGGAGTCTTGCGAGCCATGGTGGATCCTTGGATGGGTCGTGTTATTCGGGGGACGGGGCCGCCATTGTGGCGCTGCAGCCCGTCAATTTTGTGACCGCCTCAATCGCCACAAGGCTGCAGGCAAAAATGCCGGCAGCCTTGCGCTTGACGACGAAGCGATGCGTCGATTTAGAAGCGGAAGTGGCTGAATGCCTTGTTGGCTTCGGCCATGCGGTGAACTTCGTCACGCTTCTTCATGGCACCACCACGGCCTTCGGTCGCTTCGAGCAGCTCGTTGGCCAGGCGCTGGGCCATCGACTTTTCGCCGCGCTTGCGGGCAGCTTCCTTGATCCAGCGCATCGACAGGGCCAGGCGGCGCACGGGGCGCACTTCCACGGGCACCTGGTAGTTCGCACCGCCGACGCGGCGCGACTTCACTTCGACCATGGGCTTCACGTTGTTGATGGCAACGGTGAAGGCTTCCAGAGGGTCCTTGTCAGGGTGCTTCTTTTCGATCAGTTCCAGGGCACCGTAAATGATGCGCTCTGCAACCGCCTTTTTGCCGCCTTCCATGATCACGTTCATGAATTTGGACAGCTCTACATTGCCGAACTTAGGATCCGGCAGGATTTCACGTTTGGGGACTTCGCGACGACGTGGCATTTTTTCACCTCATATTGCTTCAGTTGGCATCTTTTCAGACACCGCGAGATTCATTCAGAACCCCACTTACTCGACCCACACGGAACACACCGCGCTTGGGGTCACTTCGTTTGACTGCGCCTGCCTGGCGAATCAAACACCGATGGAGACACAACCGCCAGGGCTTATTTGGCCTTTGGCTTCTTGGCACCGTACTTGGAGCGCGATTGCTTGCGGTCTTTCACGCCTTGCAAATCGAGCGAACCGCGCACGATGTGGTAACGCACACCGGGCAAGTCCTTGACACGACCGCCGCGAACCAGCACGACGCTGTGTTCTTGCAGGTTGTGGCCTTCGCCGCCGATGTAGGAAATGACTTCGAAACCGTTGGTCAGGCGAACCTTGGCGACCTTCCGCAGAGCGGAGTTAGGCTTCTTAGGCGTCGTGGTGTACACACGGGTGCACACGCCGCGGCGCTGGGGAGAATTTTCCATCGCAGGGCTCTTGGACTTGATCTTTTCGACCTCGCGCCCCTGACGGACTAGTTGATTGATGGTTGGCATGAATACGTCCCTAAACGTAAAAAACGAAAACGTGAAACCCTTCGGAATTTCCGAAAAGCCTTCTAATGTAGCAGCAAGGGTGTAAAGAGGCAAGCCGCAGCGGCTTTCTCAAAAAACCACGCCACACGGATGGCCTGAACCTGCCATTGCCGACGGCCGTCGAAAGCGCACGGCAAATGTGAGGGCAGCCGTGCAAGGGCCGCCCCGCCGCACTGGCTGCGTCCCCCTTCCCGAATGGCACAGCCATTCGAGAGGAGGGGTGAAGGCGCGAAAGCGCCTCAGGGGGTTGCACCCTACTTAATCCAAAGCCGGATCGCGTCCCAGGCACGTCCCAGGATGCCCGCCTGCTCCACACCTTCCAGCGCCACCAGGGGCACTTCGGCCAGGGCCTGCTCGCCCAGGAGCACCTTCAGGGTGCCCACGGACTGGCCCTTGGTGAATGGAGCGACCAGCGGATCAGGGCGCGCGATCTGGGTGGTGATCTTGCCGGCGCTGCCCGCAGGCACCGCCACCACGATGGCATCCTCGCGCCCGATCTTGAGGGTGTTTTCCGTGCCCTTCCAGACGGCGGGCGTGGCCACGGGTTTGCCGGCGTCGAAAAGCTTGACGGCTTCAAACGCGGTATAGCCCCAGTTCAGCAGCTTCTGGCTTTCGTTCGCGCGCGCGTTTTCGCTGGCGGCGCCGAGCACGATGGACAACAGACGGCGCTGGCCCACGCCCGGGAACTCACGCTTGGACGTGGCCACCAGGCAGTAGCCGGCGGCCGCAGTGTGGCCGGTCTTGAGGCCATCCACCGTCGGGTCGCGGAACAGCAGCGAGTTGCGGTTGCTGCCGTTCGACGCGGGGGTGCCCGGGTAGCTGTACTGCTTGGTGGAGTAGTAGTGCATGTACTCCGGGAAGTCCTTCATCAGCCGCGTGGCCAGCACCGAGAGGTCACGCGCCGTGGTCGTGTGGCCGGGTTCGGTCAGGCCTTCGGGGTTCTTGTAGCTCGTGCCTTTCATGCCCAGGGCCTGGGCCTGGTCGTTCATGAGCTTGACGAAGTTCTCGGCCGTGCCGCCCACGCCTTCGGCCAGGGCCATGGTCGCGTCGTTGCCCGACTGGACGATCATGCCCTTGATGAGGTCTTCCACGGGGACCTGCATCTTGGGGTCGATGAACATGCGCGAACCGGGCATCTTCCAGGCGCGCACGCTCACGGGCAGCTTCTGGTCCAGCGCGATTTTCTTGGCGCGCAGGGCGTCGAACACCAGGTAGCCCGTCATGAGCTTGGTCAGCGAGGCCTGCTCCACGGGGGCGTCGATGTCCTTGGCTGCCAGCACCTGGTTGGCCGTGACGTCCACCAGCAGATACGTGCGCGCAGCAATTTCAGGGGGCTGGGGCGCCTGCGCAAGGGCTCCGAAGGCGGCAGGCGCCACGGCAGCAAAGACGGCCAGGGATCGCAGCGCGGACAAGATTCGTTTCATGGGCAATAAGGGGCTGGAGAGGCTTAAAAAAGGAGAGAAAGAGAGGGAGGGGACGGGCCCTGCGCACGGCGCGAGCGCCCGGCGAACCGGCATGGGCCAGGGCGTTCAGCCCCCCGATTGCAGGTGGCGCACCACCAGATTTTTCAAAAGCGGCAATTGTCCGTGAAAGAAATGCCCCCCTGCGGGAATGACTGTGACAGGCAGTATCTGGGGCCGTGCCCAGTCCATCACGGCGGCCAGCGGCACGGTGTCGTCGTGCTCGCCGTGCACGACCAGGGTGCGCAGATGCGCGTCGGGCGGCACGGGGGCAACGGTGAAACGGCTGGCGGCCGTGCCCACCAGCACTGCGTGGTCTACGCGGCCCTGCGGCCAAAGGGTGGCCAGCGCGTGGCTGGTGACAAACGCGCCAAACGAGAATCCCGCCAGCGCGATGCGCTGGCCTGCGGCGGCGGGCGCCACCTGCTCCACCACGGCCAGCAGGTCCTGCAATTCGCCCTGGCCGTCGTCGTGTACACCTTCGGTGCCACCCACACCGCGGAAATTGAAGCGCACGGCCGTCCAGCCACACTGCACAAAGGCGCGCGCCAGCGTTTGCACGACCTTGTTGTCCATGGTGCCGCCAAACAGCGGGTGGGGGTGCGCAATGATGGCCACGCCACGGGGCGCAGCAGCACCGTCAGCCAGCGTGGCAGCGTCACGCACGGCCTCGATGGCGCCTGCGGGGCCGGACAGGGTCAGGCGTTCGGTCTGGGCATTCACGATTTACTACCAAATTAATAGCTGACAGCGCTTTACAGATAAGCGCTGGGAGCCAAAATCATTCAAAAATGGATCAACGAGACGGATGGAGGCGCATTCAGCGGCCAAGTTCCGCCGGCGTGACCAGGCGCTCCACCACCTGGCCGTTCTTGAGGTGCGATTCGACGATCTCGTCGATGTCGGCGGTATCCACATAGGTGTACCAGGTGCCCTCGGGGTAGACCACCGCGACGGGGCCAGCCGCGCACCGGTCCAGGCAACCGGCCTTGTTCACGCGCACCTTGCCGGCCCCCGCCAGGCCTGCTGCCTTGACCTGGGCCTTGCAGCGGTCGAAACCCGCCTGGGCGTTGTGGTGGGCGCAGCTGTCCTCACCGTTGGTGCGTTCGTTCAGGCAGAAGAAGATGTGGCGCTGGTAGTAGCCGGGCGCTGCGGCCGGTGCGGGGGTGGTGTCGCTCATCCCTGCATTTTACGAACCCACGCCGCGAGAGAGGGGAAGGCGGCTCAGGGGGCGCCCTCTCTCCTCGACACGCGCAGCAGCACATAAAGCAGCGTGGCATAGGGCCACAACCACCCCAGCCACTGGCCCAGGCCGTAGAAGCGGATGAACCGGCCCTGCTCCCAGATCTGCAGCGTCTGCGCAAAATAGGCGCTGGTGGGCGCCTGGTTGAGCAGCGCCAGGTGCCAGACCAGGGCCACCAGCAGCACGGCGGCGCAGGCACGCCGAGGCAGGGCCAGCAGCAGCACCGCCAGCGCCAGCGCGCCCCACACGCCCACCCGCGTGGGCAGGCCCATCCACTCCCAGGCATGCACGGGGCCCCAGCTCAGGGCCGCCGACAGCGCGGTCAGCGTAACCCCCACGGCGACGACACCCAGGGCAAACAGCGCGCGCCGGCCCACGGAGCGGATCACGCAGTAGCCCAGCAGGCACGGCGCCAGCAGGCCCAGCGTCACGCACAGCAGTTCTCCGCTGGGGGAAAGGGGGTCGAACACGGCCTCGCGCAGCGGCAGCCAGTCCAGAAAGGGGGTGTCTTCCAGCACCTCGATGAGCGCTGCCTCCAGCCGTTCCAGCACCTGCCCCAGCCCGAACGGCACGGCCGCCGGGAACAGCAGCGCCAGGGGCCACAGGGCCAGCAGCACGATGGCGCCGCTGGCGTCCTGCACAAACCAGCGCCCTCTGAAATCGCTCCAGCGGTCGATGGCGCCCAGGCGCTCCAGCAGCGCGGCGCTCAGCGCCCCCGCCAGGGTGCCCGCCGCGTTGAGTAGCAAGTCCAGATTGGAGGGCACGCGCCGGGGCAGGTAGATCTGCAGGAACTCCATGGCCAGCGACAGCAGCATGCCCACCAGCGTGGCCAGCAGCACGGCGCCACGCCCCCAGCCCGAGCGCAACATGGCCAGCACCAGCAAAAAACCCAGCGGCGCATAACCCACAACATTGGTGGCGATGTCAAAGCCCGTCCAGTACGGCGGGGGCAACGGTGCCAGCAGGAACACCAGAGGGTCAATGCCCTGGGCGCGCCAGCCGTCAAACGGAAACAGACTGGCAAAGACGATAAGCGCCGTGTAGATCAGCGCCAGGGGCCAGGCGGAGGTCTTGGGCACCGACACCGCTTTCAGGCTATGGGCTGTTCAGTGCGCACTGTGGCCCGCAGCGCATGCAACAGGCGCAGCACAAGCGCAGGACGCCAAGCAAGGGCCGCCCCGCAGCGAGGGCGTCGTCCCCCTGCCGGCAGTTCGCAGCGCTGCGAGAGCGGGGGGAAGGCGCACAGCACCTCAGGGGGGTGTTCCATGTCAGAACGGCTTGACCACCACCAGCACCACCGCAACCAGCAGCAGCACCACGGGCACCTCGTTGAACCAGCGGAACCACGCATGGCTCCTGCGGCTGGTGCCGTTGGCCAGCTTGCGCAGCAGCACGCCGCAGGCGTGGTGGTAGCCGATCACCAGCAGCACCACCGCCAGCTTGGCGTGCATCCAGCCATTGCCAGGGCCCCGCCCGATGCCATAGCCCATCCACAGCCACGCGCCCAGTGCCAGCGCGGGCACGGCCAGCAGCGTGGTAAAGCGCAGAAGCTTCCTGGCCATGAGCAGCAGGCGGTCACGCTCGGCGGCCGAGCCCGGCGCCACCATCGCCAGGTTGACGAAGATGCGCGGCAGGTAGAAAAGACCAGCAAACCAGCTGGCCACGAAGACGATGTGAAAGGCTTTGACCCAGAGCATGGAGGCAGTTTAAGGGCCCGTGCCGGCCGCCCCGGGCCGCGCCAAAAAAAAGCCCGGCAAATCCGCCGGGCCGGGAAAGCCTGTTTTGCATCGCTGCAACCCGAGGCCCCGCTCAGGGAGGGAAAGCGGGGGGCGGCAAGCCGCCCGGCGCCAATTTAGCACCGGGCAAGGGGTGTTACAAGCGGCATTTTCAATGTGAGAGGACGCCGCATTGATGTTTGAAACCGGCGCGCCCCATGCCAGTGCACCCGTGGATCCGGCTTCGCCGGTCCAGGGGGTGCGTCCCCCTTTGGGGGAAGCCGCGCAGCGGCTCAGGGGGATAATCTCGCGATGCATCTCCAAAGCCCCGCCCCCTTCCCCCAGAACCGCCCGCGCCGCCTGCGCCGCGATGCGTTTACGCGCAACCTGGTGCGCGAAAACGCCGTCACGCCACACGACCTGATCTACCCCGTGTTCGTGCACGAGGGCCAAGGCCGCAGCGAGGCCGTGACCTCCATGCCCGGCGTGGACCGCCTGAGCCTGGATCTGCTGCTGGCGGTGGCCGAGGACTGCGTGAAACTGGGCATTCCGGTGTTGGCGCTGTTCCCGGCGATCGACCCGTCGCTCAAGACGCCCGATGGCAAAGAGGCGCTGAACCCCGACGGCCTGATCCCGCGCGTGGTGCGGGCGCTCAAGAAGGAATTCCCCGCCCTGGGCGTGATGACCGATGTGGCGCTGGACCCGTACACCAGCCACGGCCAGGACGGCGTGCTGGACGCCACCGGCTACATCATCAATGACGAGACGGTGGAGATCCTCACCGGCCAGGCACTCACGCATGCCGAGGCGGGCGTGGACATCGTCGCGCCCAGCGACATGATGGATGGCCGCATTGGCGCGATCCGCGAGGCGCTGGAGGTTCAGGGCCATATCCACACCCGCATCATGGCCTACAGCGCCAAGTACGCGAGCGCCTTCTACGGCCCCTTCCGCGACGCCGTGGGCACGCGCGGCGCTTTAGGCAAGGCCGACAAGAACGTCTACCAGATGGACCCCGGCAACAGCGACGAGGCCCTGCGCGAGGTGGCCATCGACATCGCCGAAGGTGCCGACATGGTGATGGTCAAGCCCGGCATGCCCTACCTGGACATCGTGCGCCGCGTGAAGGACGAGTTCCACGTGCCCACGTTCGCCTACCAGGTCAGCGGCGAGTACGCCATGATCAAGGCCGCTGCCGCGAATGGCTGGCTCGATCACGACGCCGTGATGATGGAAAGCCTGCTGGCCTTCAAGCGCGCAGGCGCCGATGGTGTGCTGACCTACTTTGCGCGCGATGCTGCGCGTTTGCTCCGAAAATAATAGCAATTAGCGCTGGATGGAAAAGCGCTAGAGGCATTTTTTATTGCTCAACCGGGGTCGCATGCGTATTTTTCACATCCACAGCGGCGGCGTGCAGGAGCTCACCGAGCTGCCCACGCAGATGCCCGCCCAGGGTTTTGTCTGGATCGCCTGCGCGCGCCCGGCCTTCCAGGCGCGGCTGGCCGAGATCCAGGCGAGCCTGCAGACCCTGGTGGGGCTGCAGCTGGTGGACCTGCACGTGTCCGACCTGCTCAACGCACAACTGCCCTCGCACTACGACTACACCTCGCAATACGACCTGCTGGTGTTCCGCCGCCTGGCCACATTGAATGGCGACGCCCCGGACGCACCCAGCGCGGCGGGCGCCGGTGCGCCCCCATCGCTCAAACGCAGCGGCCCGCCCGTGCTGCGCCGCATCGACACCAGCCCGGTGGGTTTTGCCGTGTTCGACCAGCTGCTGCTGACCGTGCACCCCGCAGACTGCGCGGTGCGCGACGCCTATGCCACACGCCTGCTGGCCTCGCTGCCCACCAGCCCCAGCGAGGGCCGCAGCAGCCCCGTGCCCGGCGCCCGCGTGCCCACCAGCCCGGCCGACCTGATGCTGCGCGTGGTCAACCTGATGGTGGATGGCTACCTGGACCTGCGCCGCGAACTCACGCGCCAGCTCGACCACTGGCAAAACGAGCTGCTCAAGCCCCGCGCACGCTACGTGAACTGGACATCGCTGCTCGAAGCCCGCCTGTCGCTGCACATGCTGGACGAGATCTGCGAAGACCAGCGCACCGCCGTGCAAGACTGGATCGACGCGCTGGAAACCTGGGCCCTGCCCGAGACCCCGCTCGGCCTGCGCGAGCTGGACCTGCTCAAGGTGCGCAGCCGCGATGTGCTGGAGCACATCGAACGTGTGGTGCACCACGTGCGCCGGCTGGAGCAAAGCACCGAAACCGCCGTGCAGATGCACTTCAGCGTGCAGAGCAACCGCACCAACGACATCATGCGCACGCTGACCGCACTGACGGCGGTGTTCCTGCCGCTCAACCTGATTGCGGGCATCTTCGGTATGAACTTCGAGTTTCTGCCCCTCATCCACAAGGCCGACGGCTTCTGGTGGGCGTTGGGCTCGATGGTCTTCATCGCCCTGGCCCTGGTGGCCCTGTTCTGGCGCAAACGCTACCTGGCGCGCACGGGCACCTGAGCACAGGCAGCCCCTCCAGCGCCCGCTCAGAGGCTGAGAGTTTTTTAGCCGAGCCCGAAAGGCGCGCCAAAAAGCCTAGGATCTAGGCGCAAAGCACAGCCATAGCTCGGGCTATGGCGAGCATTTGCAACGACGAGCCGGGGCTTTTTGGCGTGCAAGGCGGGCATGGATAAAAGACTCTCAGCCTCTCAGGTCGGGCCGGACGCCAGCAGCGCTTCCTTGAGAGACGCGTCCACCGGCGACGGGCCCAGCCAGATGCGCAGCACCATGCCGAAATACTCGGCATCGCCCACCGGCGCGCCCTGCGGCTGGCCCTGGATGAAGAATGTGGTGCCCTTGCCCGGCACATACTCCATCGCAAAGGTGTCGCCCGACGCCAGCTTGGCACGGCCCGAGAAGATCTCGACCAGGCGGTTGCTCGACGGGGTATGGCGCCGGATCTGGTCCGGCGTGGCGTTGCTGGATAGGCCCTTGATGAACGACAGCCCCAGGTCGGTGCCCGGGATGTCGCGTTGCGCCACAAACTGCAGGCGCATGGGGCCCGTGGTGGCCAGCACCTCCTCGGCCGTGCGGACCTTGCGCGGCAGGTACAGCGCCATGTCATAGACCTTGAACACAGTGCGGTAGCGGGTGCCCGAGCCCTGCAGCACCAGCGGCGTGCCTTGCACGGTTTGCGCGGGTTCGAACGGGGTGGCGGCACCTGCTGGCGCCACGAACCCCAGGCTGGCGGCTGCCAAAGCCCATGAACAGGCCACGCGCGCTGCAGGGCGATGGCGACGGGGGAAAGAAAAGGTGGTGGTGGTTTTCAAGGGCTTTTTTCCGGACTGCGGGGTGGCAAGCAAGGGCCCCCAGGCCGCCCTTCCCGCCCGGAAATCATAGGGCCTGGCCCCACGCGGCGACGGACGTGTTGGCGTCAGCGCCGCTACCGGGCCACCATAGCGCCGCTATCTGCGCGGTGCCGGCACCCCAAACAGCGCCGCCCCGTTGTCCCAGGCAATCCGCCGCGCCACATCGGCGGGCAAACCGCCGAGCCACTGCCGGTAGCCTTGCATGAGGCCCTCATAGTGCTGCCAGCGCTGGTTCACCCAGGTGTCCGAACCCACCACAAACCGCGCGGGGTACTTGAGCAGCAGCGCGCGCCACGCGGGGCACAGCTGGTTGTCGTCGCACACCAGGCCCGGCCGGTACGACAGCTCGCCCACCAGCCCGGGGTAGCGCCCCATCAGTGCATCCACGCGCTCTACCGACGCACCGCCAATGCCTGTGTGCGCCCAGATCAGGCGCAGCTTGCGGCCCTGGGACGGCGTATTGGCCATCAGCAGGTCGATGGCCGCGTCGTCCACATGGGCCAGCACCACCAGGTCGCGCTCCTCGGCCAGCACCATGAGCTTTTTGGCCACCGGGCCATCGGCGTTGGCACTGTCGTACAGGTGGAACTCGCCAATGCCCCGGTACGGCCCGGCCGCCGTGCCGCGCGCCAGCTCGGCCTGCACCATGGTGTAGATGCTCTCGTCCGCGAACCAGCCTGAATAGTCCGCACGGTTGCGGTACAGCCGCACAAACGGCACCACGGTGACGCCTGCCTTGCGCGTCTGTGGCAACTCCGCCAGCGTGAGCGAGCCGGTGTTCGGCCGCGAATTGGCCACGATGGCGCGCACGCCGCTGGCCTTCATGCGCGCCAGCACATCGGCGGGCGGATGGGGGCCGGTTTTTCCATCCCAGGCTTCCTCGTTGTAGTGCAGGTGGGCGTCGAACAGCGGGCCGGTGTAGTCGGCGGCGTGGGCCTGAAGGCCCAATGCTATCAAACCAATAGCTGTCAGCGCTTTACAGGCAAGCGGTAGCAGCAAAAATCGCTTCAAAACCTGGATACGCGTCGTACTCGCCATGCCAACCTCCAAACATTGAGCAGTCATCGCGACACCCCCGGTGCATGCACGTGGCACGACCCTGCCAGTGCCCCCGTGCAAGGGACGCCCCGCCGCACTGGGGGCGTCCCCCTGGGGGGGGCGCCGCAGGCGACTCAGGGAGGCTCAAGCAATCAGATGCTTGTCGAAGAACGCCAGCGTGCGGTCCCGCGCCGTCATCGCCGAGGGCTCGTCGTAGCTGCCACGCTGGTCGCAGTTGAAGCCGTGGTCGGCTTCATAGATGTGCACTTCGACGTCGGGGTGGGCGCGGGCAAAGGCCTGCACGCCATCCAGCGGGATGTAGTGGTCGCGCTGGCCGAAGTGCGCCAGCACGGGCACCTGCGGATGGCGCGCCGCCTCCTCGGGCGTGGTCATGCCGCCACCGTAGTACGGCACGGCGGCCGACAGGCCCTGCAGCTGGCAGGCCGCGCGCCACGTCAGCAGGCCGCCCCAGCAAAAGCCCACGATGCCCACCTTGCGACCACTTTGCGCCGCCGCATGGTCAATGGCGGCCTGGATGTCGGGCATCACGCCCGGCGCGGGCAGCGCCTCCACGGCGGCCTTGAGCGCCATGCCGGCCTTCATGTCGTCGCCCGAATAACCCATGTCCACGTCCTGCTGGACGCGGTGAAAGGTCGACGGCGCCACGGCCAGGTAGCCACGTGCCGCGAAGCGGTCGGCCACTGCGCGGATGTGCGAATTCACGCCAAAGATCTCCTGCAGCACCACCACGGCGCCACGGGGCGCCCCATCAGGCTGCGCCACCCAGGCCGGAAACGTAAAACCATCGCTTGATTTCAGATCGACAAACTGACCCATGCTGCTGCTCCTTGAAGGGGTGTTGCAAGACGGCGCCCAGCGCACTCGCAAAAGGGGCTGGGATGCCTGGAACCTGTTCCAATGCTGCATTCTTGCAGGAGACCGCATTTCATGGACAAGATTGCGTTATTCACGGGCCCCCGCCCAGGCCTTGGCGCCGCCACGGCCGCCGCACACTCCACCACCCTGTCGCTGCCTGGCGAATCCGGAGGCCATTGATGGATCTCAAACCCCTCATCACCCTGCTGGCCATCGTGAATCCGCTGGCCATCGTCCCCTTCTTCATCCACTACACGCAGGGGTTTTCGTACCCGCAGCGGCGCCGCACCATCCAGGTGGCCAGCTTCAGCGTGTTCTGCGTGATTGCAGCCTGCGCGCTGCTGGGCCTGCAGATCCTCGATTTCTTCAACATCTCGCTGCAGAGCTTCCAGGTAGGCGGCGGCATGCTGCTGCTTATCAGCGCGATGAACATGCTCAACGCCCAGCCCGCCGAGGCCAAGCCCAGCACCAACGAATATGAGGAAGGGGCCGAGAAAGCCGCCGCTGGCAGCAGCATTGCCGTGGTGCCGCTCACCATCCCGCTGCTCACGGGCCCAGCCAGCATGTCCACGGTGGTGATTTACGCCGACCGCGCCCAGGGCATCTGGCAAACCCTGGCGCTGGTGGGCTACGGCGTCGTCATCGCCCTGGCCACCGCCGTGTGTTTCGCCCTGGCCGACCCGATTGCGCGCGTGCTGGGCAAGACCGGCATCAATGTGATGACCCGGCTGATGGGCCTGATCCTGGCGGCGCTGGCGGTGGAAGTGATGGCCGACGGGCTGGGCAAGCTCTTCCCCATCCTGATCGCTCGGTGACATGTTCCCCCCTGAGTCGCCTTTGGCGGCGTCCCTCGCCTGGACCGTGCCAGTTTCAGGCGTTGCGGATGGCGCGCAGCACAACGGATGACTGAGACATGTCCGCACGGCTTTTGCTTCTGGAAGACGACCCCGCCATCGCCCGCACCGTGGCCTATGCGCTGGAGCGCGACGGACTGCTCGTGACGCACAGCCTGCTGGTGCACGATGCGCGCCAGCAGATGCTTTCGCACCGCTTTGACCTCCTGGTGCTGGACGTGGGCCTGCCCGATGGCAGCGGGCTCGATCTGCTGCGCGACGTGCGCAATGCCGCGCAGACCGCAGCCATTCCCGTGCTGATGCTCAGTGCCCACGGCGAGGAGATCGACCGCGTGCTGGGCCTGGAGCTGGGCGCCGATGACTACCTGACCAAACCCTTCAGCCCGCGCGAACTGGCGGCCCGCGTGAAGGCGCTGCTGCGCCGGGCGGGCAACGGCCACACGGCAGCACCCGCCGCTTCGGCCGCCACGCTCTTCCATGACGACGAGGCAGGACAACGCATCAGCCTGCGCGGCCAGCCCCTGCCGCTGACCCGGCGCGAATACCGCCTGCTGGCCCACCTGCTGCGCGGCGCAGGCCGCATCCACTCGCGCGACGCGCTGCTGGCCGCTGCCTGGGGCGACGACAGCGAGAGCACCGACCGCACGGTGGACACCCACATCAAGACCCTGCGCGCCAAGCTGCGCGAGGTGGACCCGGCGCGCGACTACATCAGCACGCACCGTGGCATGGGGTACTGTCTTGACGTATAGCCAAAATCGGTCCTGGCGCTCGCCCAGCTTGCGTTGACAGCTATCTTTTTATGAAATACCTGCGCCGTTGCTTGAAAGCACTGGGCTGGCTGATGCTGGCCCTGGGGGGATTGGCCTCTGTGGGGTTGGCCGCACTGATCGTTGCCAATTGGAACGATGACGCCCTGAGCGAGGCGGCCCAGCAGGCGCTGCAGTACACGCCGCCCACCGAACAAGCCCTGGAAGGCAACGGCTCTCTGATCCTCATGGGGCTGGACGCGCCCGCCGGGGGCGATGCTGTCGCCGATGCCATGGCACTGGGCCGCCAGCGCCTGGCGCGTGAAATCGAGCGCAGGCGTTGGGTGGAGGCCCATGGCGACCGGCAGGAAGGGATGCCTCCGTCCCTTGCAGCCGAGGCCATGGTGGGCGACGTACTGCCCGACCGGCTGCGTTGCCCAGTCGGCGAAGCGGATTGTTTTGCCTGGTTTGTGAAACATGGCGATGAAGTGCAGGCATTGGCGAAAAACCACCAGGCCCTGCTGCAACGGCTGGCGGCTGCGGCCAGTTCCCCGCAGTTCAGCAATCCCGCCCCCTTTTACTTGCTGGCCGAATTCCCGCCCTATGGGCTCCTCGTCCGCGCTCATGAGCTTTGGCTGGCCCAGGCCGCGCTGGCGTGGGTGCATGGGCAGCCACAGCAGGCCATGGACATCGCCCGTCAGGCCGTCCAGCTACGCAGCCGCATGGCAAGCACCTCCAACAGCCTGATTGCGTCCATGATCGCGCTGGCCATGCAGCACCGCGAACTACGGTGGCTCAGTGATGCGAGCGCACGAACAGCATCGCCAACCCCTGCGGCTGTGTCCACGACGATCGAAGAACTTGTTTCCGTGCCGACTGAGCCCTTGGGATCAGCCATGGAGGGGGAAATGCGTTTCGTCGCTAGCGGTCTATATCTGTACAAAACCGTTGATTTGTTCACCCGTCCATGGGACGAGCCCCCCACATGGTGGCAACGCCTCTTGAACAAAGCGAGCAATTGGGCCTACTTACCCAGACAGACGCTCAATCTCTCGCTCGGCTACCTGCAGCAAGTGCACACCATTCACGGCATGCCCGCCCCGCGACAGGACGCTGCTTTCTCCAAACTCATGCGGCGACTGGAAGATGATGGAGCATGTCTACCCTGGAATAGCTTGCGCAACATTGCAGGGACCTGTCTGGCTGCTATCTCTGCGCGCAATTACCAAGGGTACGCCCAGCGGGTGGCCGACATGGACGGCTACCGCCGCCTTGTCCTCCTGCAGCACCGCGCCGCCGTTGATCAGGTCGCCCCGCCCGACATGCCCGCGTGGCTGGCACAGTCACCCGAGGAACTGCGCAACCCCTACACACTGCAGCCCATGCAATGGGACGCGGCCACCAGCAGCCTGATGTTTGAAGGCCGCGAGAAGCAGAACCAGAACCCTGGTCGATCCTCGACCTATCGCATTCGCTTGCGGGGGTGAAATGAGCATGAAATCCGCCGCCTGCGCGCGCCCAGCAATCTTTTGCAGCTACTGTTTTTACAGAAGGGCCCGCTGATCCATGCGCCTCGGCATCCGCCTGCTCTTTGCCTTCTTCCTCATCAACGGCATCGCCGCGTTTTTTGTGCTGCGCGTGTTCATGGCCGAGATCAAACCCAGCGTGCGCGAGGTGATGGAGGACATGATGGTGGACACGGCCAACATCCTGGCCGAGCTGGCCAGCGATGACCTGGCGGCCGGGCGCCTGGCGACGGGGGCCGACAACAGCAGCCACAGCCCGTTTGCGCAGCATGTGCGCCGCTATGCCACGCGGCCCATCGACGCAGCGATCTGGGGGTTTTCCAAGCAGTCGCTGGACTACCGCATCTACGTGACCGACACCACGGGACGTGTGCTGTTCGACTCCGAAAACCGCGCCATCGGCGCCGACTACTCGCAGTGGCGCGACGTGGCCCGCACGCTGCGGGGCGAGTACGGCGCGCGCTCCACGCGCGATGTGGAGGACGACGACACCAGCGGCGTGATGCATGTGGCCGCCCCCATCTATGTGCAGGCGCCCGAGGGCCGCAAGATCGCCGGTGTGTTGACCGTGGCCAAACCCACGCGCACCGTGCAGCGCTTCATCGACCGCGCCGAGCAAAAGGTGTTCATGGGCGGGCTGCTGCTGCTGGCCCTCTCGGCAGCCGTGGGCGTGGCGGTGACGCTGTGGATGGTGTGGAACGTGCGCCGCCTGCGCGACTACGCCTTGAGCGTGCAGGGCCCGGCCGATGGCGAGCGCCATGATCCCGGCACCCCGCCCACCACGGCGCTGGCCGTGCCCGAGGTGCCGGGCGAACTGGGCGACCTGGCCCGCGCCATGGACCGCATGCGCGCCCGGCTGGAAGGGCGCGACTACATCGAAGGCTATGTGCGCGCCCTCACGCACGAACTCAAAAGCCCCGTGGCCGCCATCCGCGGCGCGGGCGAGCTGCTGCAGGACGACCTGCCCGCCGCCGACCGCGCCGAATTCGCGACCCAGGTGGTGCAGCAAAGCGAGCGCCTGCAGCGCATCATCGACCGGCTGCTGGAGCTGTCCAAGCTGGAGCAGCGCCACCATGCCGAAGGCCGCGCGCCCGTGGCGCTGCACGACTGCGCCGAGGCCGCCATTGCCCAGACCCGCGCCCGCGCCGGGCAGCGCGGCATCAGCCTGGCACTGGAAGGGCACGGCACCAGCGGCCCGTGGGAGGCCGAGCTGGTGACGCTGGCGCTGACCAACCTGCTGGACAACGCCATCGACTTTGCACCTGCGGGCAGCACGGTGCGGGTGGAGCTAGACGGCGCCACGGTGGCCGTGCAGGACAGCGGCCCCGGCGTGCCCGACTACGCGCTGCCGCGCCTGGGCGAGCGCTTTTTCACCACCGCGCGGCCGGGCGGGGAGCGCAGTGGATCGGGACTGGGGCTGGCGATTGTGCGGCGGGTGATGGCGCTGCACGGGGGACAGATGGTGGTGCGCAACACAGTGCCCGGACTGTGGGTGGCACTGGAGTTTCCCGCCAGCTAATGCGAGCGGCGCAGGTGCACAGCCAGGGCCACCACCAGCAAGGCCAGCGCCACCCCATCCACCCGCACGACCATCACCAGTGGAGCGCTGAGGCCGCTGCCGCGCTGCAGCCACGACAGCAGCAGAAAAGACACCACGCTCACCAGCCCCGCCACCAGGGCCAGCCGATGGAGTTCGGCTCGCGTGGCGGCATACCCCATGAAGGCGGCCAGCAGCCCGAAAAGGACGGCCCGGTGCCGCAGCAGCAACTCCACGCCTGCATCCTGCACCGGGGTGCCGTACAGCTGCGCCAGCTTGCCCGCCCCCAGCACGCCCACCAGCGGCAGGGCATGGACCACTGCCACCAAGACCAGAACCACCGGAACCACATGACGCATGCCGAAACCCCTCGTTGCAATGCGCCGTTTGTAGGCGCAAGGGGCGCGGCCGTCGATGACCTGGCAGGTCATGGCGATACGGGCAGCCCCGACTTCACACTGGCCTCACAAACTTCATAGCGCCCTCACACCGGGCCACAACACTGCCCCCACAACATCATTTGTGGAGGATCTCTTGTTCAAACACCCCCTGTTCACCAAACTGGCCGCGCTGGCCGCCATCACTGTGCTGCTGCTCTTTGGCCTCGGCATGATCGAAGACGTGGTGCGCGACCGGCTGCGCTACCGCAGCATCACCGCGCAGAGCGTGGCCGAAAGCCTGGCCGGGCCGCAGACGCTGATGGGCCCGATGATCCACAGCGCCTGTGTGGAGAGCTGGGAGGTAGAGACCGGCAAGGGCGACGAGCGCCGCATGGTGGAGCAGCGCCGCGAGTTCCTGCTGACCGCCATGCCCGAGCAGCTCAAGCTCACCACCGGCGCCGCGATGGAAGAACGTGCGCGCGGGCTGCACAAGGTGAACACCTTCAACCTCAAGGCCCACGTGACGGCGCAATGGGGATCACTGGCAAGCCTAGTACCGCAGAGCAGCATGAAAAACTCGCGCATGCATTGCGGCGCCCCCATCGTCATGATGGCCGTGGGGGATGCGCGCGGCATCCGCACCGCGCAGTTCACCATGGAATCGCATGCATTGGCCCTCAAGCCCGGCACCTTCCACCCCACTTACAGCCGGGGCCTGCACGCCGTGTTGCCTGAAGCGGTGCGCGGCAAGGCCGACGGGCTGACCGCCACGCTGGACCTGGAACTGGTGGGCACCGAGCGCCTGGCCTTCGTGCCGCTGGGCGGCAACACCGAAGTGCAGATGACCAGTGGCTGGCCCCACCCTTCGTTTGGGGGCCGCTTTCTGCCAGCGGAGCGCGAGGTCAAGAAGACCGGTTTTTCGGCCCAGTGGCGCTTGTCGTCGCTGGCCACCACGGCGCAGGCCGATATCGCCAACGGCAAGCGCATCTGCCTGGGGGGTTCGGACGACGGCAACCGCAGCGACTACGTGCCCGGGGAAGCCCCCCCCGGAGACTGCGCCGACAGCTTCAGCGTGGCCTTCATCGACCCTGTGAACCCCTATTCGCTGTCTGACCGCGCCACCAAGTACGGCGTGCTGTTCATTGCCCTGACCTTCGTGGCCGTGGGCCTGTTCGAGCTGATGAAGAAGCTGCGCGTGCACCCGGTGCAGTACCTGCTGGTGGGCAGCGCGTTGTGCAGCTTCTTCCTGCTGCTGGTGAGCCTGTCGGAGCACCTGCCGTTTGGCATCTCGTACGCCGTGGCCGCCAGCGCCTGCGTGCTGCTGCTCGCCTACTACGCAAGCCACATGCTGGGCAGCCTGGCGCGGGGCATTCCGCTGGGCGGGGGCATCGCGGTGCTGTATGGGCTGCTGTACGTGCTGCTGCAGCTGGAGCAGACGGCCTTGGCGGTGGGTGCGATTGCGCTGTTCCTGGTGCTGGCGGCCGTGATGGTGGCGACCCGCAAGGTGAACTGGTACGGGCTGTCGCAGGGCACGACCCCGCCACGCCGCCCCACGGCCCCACCCGTTGCGCGCCCCACCACGCCCCCAGCGAGCGCCGCATGACAACACACACCACGCCCCGGTCTTGGGCGCAGCACCTGGCCGGCCCGGCGGCAGGCGCCGGGGCGCACCCACCTACCTTGACACTGGCAGAGGCCGAGCGCGTGCAGCGCCACCGCGACCAGCTGATGGCCGCCCTGCGGGCACAAGACCGGGTGGCGCTGGTCAGCGCCAAGCAGCAGGTGCTGGAGGCCGCGTTTTGCCCGCGCAGCGATCCCAGCCCTGTGGGTGTGCAGGATTCACCCGCCATGCGCCGGGCCCTGCGGGATCTGTCCTGGCGCATGGCGGCCCTGCTGCTGCCCCGCAGCCCGGGGCACTGAGACGCTGAGGCAGTGCTGGAGTTTTGATGAAAATTGGCTCCAGCGCTTTAGAAGAAAGCGCTATTAGCTATCAAAATGGAAGCAAATCGCTGCACAGGCCCCTACACCACCACCGTGCGGTTGCGGCCTTCGCGCTTGGCGGCGTAGAGCGCCGAATCCAGCGCGCGCAGGGTGATGTCGAGCGGGCGCAGGGGATCAAAGTTGGACAGCCCCATGCTCACCGTCAGCACCAGCGGTGGCTCCACGCCAGGCACCGGGTGGGCGGCCAGCGCGGCATGCACGCGCTGCGCCACCGCCTGGGCCTGGTCCACCCGGGTGGCGGGTAACAGGGCCAGAAACTCCTCGCCACCCCATCGGCTCACCACATCGGCCGCGCGGAACACGTCGCGGCAGAGCGTGGCCACAAGCTGCAAGGCCTGGTCACCCACATGGTGGCCGTGCACGTCGTTGACACGCTTGAAGTGGTCGATGTCCATCATCAGCAGGCAGGCGGGTTCGCCGTCGCGCTGCAAAAGGGCCTGCTCCTGCACAAGGCGCGCGGTGAACGAGCGGCGGTTGGCCAGGCTGGTGAGCACGTCGGTATGGGCCAGCACGGCCATCTGGCGGCGCGCTTCTTCCAGCTCCACCAGCATCTGGCCCTGGCGGTCGTTGGCGCGCTTGAGCTCCAGCAGGCGGATCACCTGGCGCGCCAGCGCGGACAACATGTCCTGCGCTTTCTGGGACAGCTGGCGCGGCCGGTGGTCCAGCACGCAGAGCGTGCCCAGGGCATAACCATCGGGCGTGACCAGGGGCGCCCCGGCATAAAAACGCAAGGGGTTTTCCTGGGTCACGATGCTGAAGTGGGCAAAACGCGCATCCTGCGCGAGGTCGGGCACGATGAACACACCGGGCTGCCGCACTGCGTAGCGGCACACGGACTGGTCCAGCGGGGTTTCCCGCAGCGGGAGCCCCACCGATGCCTTGAACCACTGGCGGTGGCTGTCCAGCAGGCTGATCAGGGCCACCGGGGCTTCGCACACATGGGCCGCAATCTCGGCCAACTCGTCGTAGGCAGGCTCCATCGGCGTGTCGAGAATGCCGTAGCGCTGCAGGGCCTGCAGGCTTGCGGCGTCGTCGTACAGCGCCACCGTGGAAGAGATTTCGGCCATGGAGCAAAGCGGTCATGCCGCCCACCTTTGCCTAGAGACTTGGCAGCATGCCACACCGGCGCAGCCCACGCACGGGTGAAAGCACGCTTGCGCTGCGCCATGGCTGGCCGCGTGGGCGGACCGGCAGGCAGCGGCGCTGTGCGCCCGGCTCTCAAAACGTGTTCACGAGCTCAGGCCATCGCTGCGGGTTCGGCGGCGGCAACACCGGCCGAGGTATCGGAGCAGGTCGATCCACCACAACCCTGGATCAGTTCGCCCGGCAGCGCGTGCGGCGCATGCACCACGCCCGAGACCGGGTCAAACCCCACGCGGCGCAGGTGCAGGGCCAGCGCCGCGTCCATGCTCTGGGCGTGCTGCGGAAACCACAGCGCCAGCTCGCTGGCCATCACCCGCAGAACCTGGAGGTCGCCCTGCTCAGCCCGCACCACCCCTTCGCGCATGACCTGCAGCACCACCCTGTGCTGCATGCTGTGGCAGTTGCCCGAGGCAAAGCGGGTGGACGCCATCCAGGCATCCTCTTGCGCAAAATGGTGGTCGGTATGCTCCACCAGTGCGTGCCAGGCGGAGAGCAACTGCCCATCCTCGGCCCGGTGCACGGCGGCCAGCAAATCCACGAATTCGCGGTGGGTATCGTCCATCAGGGGCAGGTCCAGGGCCAGCGCGTCCGACCATTCGAGTTGTGCCATGCGAATCCCTTTGCAGCGAGATAAAAACAGGGCACGAGCTTAGGCCGCCAGCCACCAGGGCGTGTTGATGCAGGTCAGTTCGGCGCCAACCGCGCAGCACCATTCGGCCCCCACAACAAAAAATGCCCCGCACGGGGCGGGGCATTTTTAAGACTGCCAGCGGCTGGGAGTACCGGCCACTGTGCGGTCCACAGGGGATCAGCTCTTGCCGTACATGCGTTTCATGTCGTCCACACACTTGGACTTGGCATCACCCGACAGCGCATCGCAGCGCTCCTTGGCGGCCTTGTAGTTGGCGTCGTTCTTTTCTGCGTTGGCATCCTTGCGGGCCTCCGCCACGGCGGCGCCCTTTTCGGCAGCGTTGTCCGCGGGCTTGGCCTGCACCGCGGCGACCTTGGCATCTTCCTTGGCCTTCACATGGGCAGCCTTGGCGTCCTTTTCACAGACATCCTTTTCATTGCCCTTCAGGTCATCGCATTTTTCCTTGGCGACAGAGTAGGCTGCGTCAGCACGGGCTTCGGCGACCTTCTGGGTGGCTTTTGCGCTGGGCTTGTACTGGGCTTCGAGCTCGGCCTTGGCCACGTCTTCCTTGCCCTTGGCTTCCTTCACACAGATGTCCTTGGCGTTGGCCGACAGGGCATCACACTTTTGCTTGTCGGCCTTGTAGGCGGCCGAGATCTGGTCCTTGGCGGCCTTGTGTTCAGGGGCTGTCATGGCGAAGGCAGAGGTTGCCAGCAGGCCAGCAGCCACGGAAGCGATCAGAGTTCGTGCGAATTTCATGGGTTTCTCCTCGAATTGGATAGGTAGGGGATAGGGAGCAGGCCGGTGCGAAGGTGCGCCGGCCGTCTGCTGGTTGCCCGTGCGGCTCAGGCGCAGGGGGCTGGCCCCGGCACCAGACCCCGGTCAGTCGTTGAAGCGAAAGTCAGGGTGGCGGTCCTGCCACTCCTTGAGCTGCTTTTCGGCGGCGTCGCGGGCAATGCCCTGGCGCTCTTGCAGCTTGCCCAGGAACTGCTCGCGCTTGCCGTCGATGACGTCGAAGTCATCGTTCGTGAGCTTGCCCCACTGTTCAATCATCTTGCCCTTGAACTGCTTCCAGTTGCCCTTGACGGTGTCTTCATTCATGGTCTTCATCCTTGAGAGTGGCTCGCTGCGGCCATGCCACCGATATGGCGGTAAACGGTGCCGGACAGCGATGAGCCCACTGTAGAAACACTGCAGTGCGCCGCGCGTAGGCTCCCGGTGGCAGCGAACGTCGGCCTCTGGACTACACCGCTGCCGGACAAGCCGCCGCAGGGTGCGCAGCAAGATCCGGCGGGAATACGCCTTAATCGAAACCAGCCTCTTTGCGTAAACCGTTGCATTTGGTGACCGTTGTAGTCATTCATAACGATTTAGCCCAACAGGCTCTCAGTTGCAAATCCATACACTTGGACCAGGCCTTGGCATCCATGGCAGAGCTACCGAAGCGCACCGTCCATGCATGCAGGGCGCCTGATAGCTCTGCGTGTGGTGTTGCTCCCGCTACCAACAACTAGCAGACCCACCATGACACTGATGAAAGAGGAACCTCGCGCAGCGGCGCCTGCCGAAGTTGCAGAGGGAATCGACACCGCGCAGGCGGCTCCACGCCCGGCCCCGCTGCCCAAGGAAGCCACGCTCGCCGCCCTGATGGCCAGCGTGGCGCTGGCAGCCTGCGGTGGCGGCGACGCAGCCGATGACACCGTGAGCCCGCCCGCGACGCCCGCTCCAGGGACCACACCGACCCCCACGCCAGGCCCGGCCCCTACCCCCGGCCCGGCCCCCACACCCAGCCCCACGACGCCCCCTTCCCCCGGGCCTGCACCGGCGCCCGGGCCCACGCCCGCGCCGGGGCCATCGACTCCACCGCCCCCGCCGCCTCCACCGGCCCCGGGTGCGGGCTCCTACACGTACACAAAGGCCGGCACCGATTCGGAGGCGGCCCGCTTCCTGCTGCAAGCGCAGTTCTCGGCCTCGACGGGCGAGATTGCCACCCTGCGCGCCGGCACCTACGACGGCTGGATCAACAACCAGTTCAGCCTGCCCGTTGGCACCAAGGGGTGGGACTGGCTGAACCAGCGCGGCTACAACACGGTGGACAACACCACGTCGTACTACGACAACACCTACCCGGGCGACTGCATGATCTGGCAGCAGCTCATGACGTCCACCGACGGGCTGCGCAAACGCGTGGCCCTCGCGCTGTCCGAAATCTGCGTGGTATCGCTCTCGGGCCTGGACTTCAGCTGGCGCAGCCACGCCATCGCCCACTATTGGGACCAGCTCGTGGCCAATGCCTTCGGCAACTTCCGCCAGCTGCTGGAGGACGTGACCCTCAACCCCGCGATGGGCTACTACCTCAACACGCGCGGCAACCAGAAGGAAAACCCCTCCACGGGCCGCCAGCCCGACGAGAACTATGCGCGCGAGATCCTCCAGCTGATGTCCATCGGGCTCGTGGACCTCAACCAGGACGGCACGGCCAAGCGCGATGGCTCGGGCCAAGTGGTCGACAGCTATACCCAAAGCGACATCACCAACCTGGCACGCGTGTTCACGGGCTACGACTACGACCAGTCGCAAAACGTGCAGACCACCGTGCCGGGTACCACGCGCACCGTGCCCAGCACCCATTTCACGCGGCTGCCCATGGCACTCACCGAGTCGCGGCACTCCACGCTGGCCGCCACCTTCCTGGGCACCACCGTTGCCGCCGGCACCCCCGGCGCGGCGGCGCTCAAGACCGCGCTGGACACCATCTTCAACCACCCCAACGTGGGGCCGTTCATCGGCAAGCAGCTGATCCAGCGCCTGGTCACCAGCAATCCATCGCCGGGCTACGTGAGCCGCGTGGCCGCCGCCTTCAACAACAACGGTGTCGGCGTGCGCGGCGACATGCGCGCCGTGGTCAAGGCGGTTTTGCTGGACAACGAGGCCCGCGGGCCCGCCGGGCTCACGGACGCCATGTTCGGCCGGCTGCGCGAACCCATGTTGCGCTTCGTGCAATGGGGCCGCACGTTCGGCATCGCTTCGCAATATGGCAGCTGGAAGATCGGCGACCTCAGCTCGGCGGGTTCGCGCCTGGCGCAGAGCCCGCTGCGCTCGCCGTCGGTGTTCAACTTCTTCCGGCCGGGCTATGTGCCGCCCTCGACCGCTCTGGCCACGGCGGGCGCCGTGGCGCCGGAGTTCCAGCTCGTCAACGAAAGCAGCGTGGGCGGCTACCTCAACTACATGCAGGGCGTGATCCGCAACGGCATCTTCGTGAACGCGCCAGACCTGCCCAACAACGGCAGCACCAGCAACAACGGCGTCGACATCAAGGCGGCCTACACCAACGAACTGGCCATCGTGGCCGATGCCGACGCGCTGGTCGACCGGGTCAACCTGCTCATGACCGGCGGCCAACTGTCTGCGGCCACCATCAAGCTCATCGCGGATGCCCTCAAGACCACGTCCGTCACGGCCGCGAGCGCGGACAACGCCAAGCGCGACCGCGTGGCGGCCGCGATTTTCCTCGTCATGGCCTCGGCCGAATACCTGATCCAGAAATAAGGCGCGCCGCCATGCATCTCCTCCAACCCGAACTCCACTCCCGCCGCGCTTTCCTGCGCCGCTCGGCCCAGCTGGGCATGGCGGGCACGGCCCTGCCCTTTGCGCTCAATCTCGCGGCCGTTGGCGAGGCCGCAGCCTTCACGGCCACGGACTACAAGGCGCTGGTCTGCGTCTTCCTGTACGGCGGCAATGACTATGGCAACACTGTCATCACCTACGACGACGACAGCTACAACAAGTACAACGCCATCCGTGGCGGCGGGGCCGGCCAGACGGCCGGTGGCATCGCCCTGGCCAAGTCCGCGCTCACGCCCACGCTGCTCACCCCCACCACGCCGCTGGCCGGGGGGCGGCAGTACGCACTGCACCCCGCCATGACCGGGCTGACGAACCTGTTCAACACCGGCAAGGCCGCCGTGCAGCTGAACGTGGGTCCCCTGGTGGTGCCACTCACCCGTGCGCAGTACAGCAGCAGCAACCGCACGCTGTACCCGCTGCCCCCCAAGCTGTTCTCGCACAACGACCAGCAGTCGGTCTGGCAGTCGTCTTCGCCCGAAGGCTCCACCGTGGGCTGGGGCGGCAACATCGGCGACCTGGCGCTGTCCTCCAACGGCAGTTCGCTGTTCACCTGCATCTCCGTCACGGGCAATGCGGTGTTCCTCTCGGGTGACTCCGCGCTGCAGTACCAGGTCAGCACCAACGGCGCGATCGCGATCAACGGCGTCAAGAACAACGTCTATGGCTCCACGGCCGTGCGCGCGGCACTCAGCTCGCTGATCCAGCAAAACAGCGGCCAGACGCTGGAAAACGAATACAACCGCGTCACCGCGCGGGCCGTGGGCGCAGAAGCCTCCATCACCTCGGGGCTGGCCGGGGTCAACCTGGCCACGGCCTTCCCCTCCAGCAATTCGCTCGCCGACCAGCTCAAGATGGTCGCCCGCCTCATCGGCGCGCGCACCACATTGGGCAGCAAACGGCAGGTCTTCATGGTGTCGCTCGGCGGCTTCGACCTGCACGACAACCTGATCTCGCAGCAGCCCACGCTCATGCAGCGCGTGAGCGAAGCCATGACCGCGTTCTACAACGCCACCGTCGAACTGGGCGTGGCCGACAAGGTGACGGCGTTCACGGCCTCGGACTTCGGCCGCACGCTCAGCTCCAACGGCGACGGCTCGGACCACGGCTGGGGCAGCCACCATCTCATGGTGGGTGGCGCGGTCAAGGGCAAGGCCTTCTACGGCAAGGCCCCCCCGGTCAGCATCACCAACACCGCCGATGCCAACGACCAATGGCATGTGGGCCAGGGTCGCCTGCTGCCCAGCACCTCGGTGGACCAATACGCGGCCACGCTGGCCAGCTGGTTTGGCGTGAGCAACAGCGAACTGCCGGGTGTGCTGCCCAACCTGAGCCACTTCGGCGGGGCCGACTACCCGACCAACCTGGGCTTTATGGCTTGATGTGAAACATCCCCCGAGCGGCTGCGCCGCTCGGGGCGGGCCTTGGCTTGCTGCCCTTGCCCAAGGCGGCGCCAGTTTCACTGGCCGCCCGGAAGCTGCGAGCCCCAATAATGGGGGCATGACCACTTCCTCCGCTCCCTCGCCCCGTCCCCGTGTTGTCATCATCGGCTGCGGCTTCGGCGGCCTTGAAGCCGCCCGTGCGCTGCGTGGTGCCGCACTGGACGTGACGCTCATCGACAAGACCAACCACCACCTCTTCCAGCCCCTGCTCTACCAGGTCGCCACCGCCGGGCTGTCGGCCCCGGCCATCGCGGCGCCCATCCGCCACCTGTTTCGCCAGCAGCCCAACGTCACGACCTTGCTGGGCGAGGTCACGCACATCGATGTGGCGGCACGCACCGTACACCTGAAGGGCGGATCCCATCCCTCCGCGCCCCTGCCCTACGACCACCTCATCGTCGCGGCCGGTGCCACGCACAGCTACTTCGGCCAGGACGCCTGGGCCACCCACGCGCCCGGGCTCAAGACGCTGGACGATGCCTTCGAGATCCGCCGCCGTATCCTGCTGGCCTTCGAGGCCGCCGAAAAAGAGACGGACCCTGTGCGCCGCGCCGACTGGCTCAACTTTGTGGTCGTCGGCGCCGGCCCCACGGGCGTGGAGATGGCGGGCACCCTGGCCGAGATCGCACGCCACACGCTGCCGGGCGAGTTCCGGCACATCGACCCGGCCAGCGCAAAAATCATCCTGCTCGAAGGCGGCGCCCGCGTGCTCCAGTCCATGCCGGAGACGCTGAGCCAGCGCGCCAGGGAGCAGCTGGAAAAGCTGGGGGTGGAAGTGCGCCTCAACGCCCGCGTTACCGCCATTGACGCCGAGGGACTGATGGTCGAATCGCCATCCAGCGCTGATTCATCAGGCGCAAATAGCTATCAAATAAAGAGCAAGTGCATTGTCTGGGCTGCGGGCGTGGCCGCTTCTGCGCTGGGCCGCCAGCTGGCCGAGGCCACCGGGTGCACCACCGACCGCGCTGGCCGCGTGGTCGTGGCGCCCGACCTCACGCTGCCCGGCCACCCCGAAATCAGCGTGATCGGCGACCTGGCTGCGGCCAAGAGCCACGCGCCCGGCCAGGAGCCGACGCCTGTCCCCGGCGTATCCCCCGGCGCCAAGCAGATGGGCCGGGTCGCCGCCGCCAACATCCTGCGCCGGCTCAGTGGCCAGCCCGCGCAGCCGTTCCGCTACAGCGACTACGGCAACCTGGCCACCATCGGCCGCAACTCCGCCGTGGTGGACCTCACCTCACCCGCCGGGCCGGTGCGGTTCTCAGGCTACTTTGCGTGGCTGTTCTGGCTCTTCGCGCACGTCTACTTCCTGATCGGCTTTCGCAACCGCCTGGTGGTGCTGCTGGACTGGGCCTGGGCGTACTGGAGCTTTGCGCGCTATGCGCGGGTGGTGACGGGGATCGAGGGGCAGCCTTCGGTGGCCGCTGCGTCTGTGTCGAAGCCCCCCCAAAAACCCCAGCCGTAGGCCGCAGCACCGCAGCACCGCAGCACCGCAGCGAGAGTACGCCGTCTCGCCCCGCCTGCGTACCGACGTTCCAAGGACCTGATTCAGCCGCGCGCCCCGGCGGCGCCCTGCGGGCCCCGGATGTGCGCGATCAGTTCCGCCAGCTTGAGCTTGCTGGCCATCTTGTGCCGCAAGGTCTTGAGCTCCGCCATCACGGCCTGCAACTCGCCGGGTGTGGGCTGCAGGGGCCGCAGGCACTGGGCGAGCACCGGCACTACCTCGCGCCGCATGAACCGCCCGCCCGCCAGCACCATCTGCACGATCACGAGCAGCACGCCCAGGGCCATGAACACCAGCACCGCCAGGTCGGACGAGTCGGGAGACAGCTTGTGCACGATGGCGGGCCCTGCAATCATCAGGCCCAGCGCGACGAGGGCGGAGATGCCGACCTCCTTGTCGAAATGGGTGGATGCAAAACGCTTTTCGACCTTGGGCGACAGCAGCAGAAATGGGCTGCGGATCAGCGCCTTGCGGTCATCGGCGTGCAGGGCGCGCGGGTCCGCGCGCAATTGCCGCTCCAGGTCCAACCGCTCCTTCCAGGCCTGCTCCAGGTTCGGAAAGGTCTGCCGCGCCAACTCGGGCAAAGGCGCGGGCTTGGGTGCCACTGCAGCGTAATGGGTGGGCTCGGCATTGAACGAGGTGTCGCAACGCACGCAGGTGCGCTCGTAGCCCACCAGCTCTCCCTGGCTCACCGTGATGTAGTACACGTGCCCCGCTGAACCCAGGCGTTGCAGCACGAAGGCGCGTGGTTTGCGGCAGATGGGACAAAAATCGGCCACATGGCCGAGTTTTCGATAGACGAGCTTCTTCCCCCAGACGATGAACATGGCGTCCCTCTCGATGTGTTGTGTGATTTTTGGATACGGGAAGCGACATGGTACGCACTGCGGCGGCCGTTGGAAATGTGCCCGTGCCCACGCCAGCACACCACCCAGACATGTGCGATGCGCTGGACTTCAGTCCAGCGATTGGGGGGACTCCCCCCAAGGAAACACCCGCTCCATGGCCTGCGCTCCGCCGCGCTCCTTGGGGCAAGTCTGTGCAGCGTCTTGCGGCTCAGCCCGGCGGGCTGCCCCGCCGCGTCATTGGCGGACGTCGCCCACCTGTTCCACCCACGCGGCCAGTTCCTGCGCCACCTGGGTGGACGCCTCGGCCAGTGCGGCCACGCCGCCCGCTGCGTCGGCACTGCGCGCGGGGGTGCGCGCGATGAACACGCGCTGGCCGCGCAGCACTTCACCAGACAGCGTCAGGTCCACCACCGTGGCGCGCAGGCGCACCACGCCCGCACTCTCGGTCGGCTGGACGAAGATGTGGCTGAACTCCTCCAGCTCCACGCGCAACACCGAAGGCAGCCGGTTGCCCTGGGCCGTATCGCGTGCCTGGGCCGCAGCATCGTCGGCCTTGAGCACCGCACGCCGCTGGCCCAGGTGTTCACGCAGGCGCTGCTGCAGCAACTGCGCAGGCGGCTGGCTCCAGCGGGCCTGGCTGTACGGGCGCAGCTGCTGGGTGTCGGAATAGGCCAGGCGGTAGAGCACGGCATTGCTCCCTTCGGGCAGGCCGGGGGCCTCCACATCGGCCAGCGCCAGGGGTGGCAGGGGCGCGCGGCGGTCGGTGGGCACCGGGGCAAGTGCGCCGGGGCCAAAGTCATACAGTGCGGGGCGCGATGGCGGGCTGGGCAGCGCCGAACAGCCTGCGATGCCGAGCACCACCACAGAAAAAATAGAGGCAAACAGGCCTCTAGCGCTTGACTGATATGCGTTAGCAGCTATGTTTTTAATAGTATTGGTCATAAACGCTCCTCACGGTGCGGCAAAGCCCTGTTCACCCGGGCCGGGCGGGATGCGGCCAGACCCATAGATGAACAGCTGCGGGTTGTCGGTGACGCCGCCCGCCGTGCGGCTGAGCTGGCGCGCCGCGCGCGAGGTGTCGTCGGCGGCACGGTTCAGGCGCGGCAGCGTGGTGGTGCTGAACTGGTCGGCCGCGCGGGCGAGGGACTGCGTGCCGATGGTGATCTGGTCGATGGGGCCACCCTCCGCCCCCAGGCGCTGCGTGGTCTTGCTGACGTCGGCCGCCAGCACCGACACGCTGGCGCCGGCCTGCTGCAGCGACTGCAGGGTCTTGCGGGCATCGCTGGCCAGCGGGGGCAGCGCGGCCAGGGCCGGGTCCAGGCGCTGGGCCACGGTGGCATCGAGCCGCTGGGTCAATGTGTTCACGCTGCCTGCCGCCTGGGCAATGTTGCCCAGGGCCTCCGTCAGCTTCTGCTGGTTGGTGTCGCCCAGCAGCTGGTTGATGCGCCGCGTGGCTTCGTCCACCTGGGCGAGGATGGCGGGTGCCTGCTCGGCGAGCTTGCCAAACGGCGACGGCTTGATGGGCAGGCGCGGCAGGCCGCTCGGGCCCGGGGGCAGCTCGGGGTAGGGCTTGTCTGCGTCGTCCAGCAGGACGTGGGCCAGGCCCGTCACGCCCTGGTAGCCCAGCACGGCGAAGGTGGTGGGGCTGATGGGCGCCTGCTCGTTGACCGCAATGCGGATGAGCACGTTGCCCGTCACCTGCGGGTCGAAGCCGATGCGCGTGACCTTGCCCACGGCCACGCCCTTGTAGCGCACGGCGGCCTGGGGCTGCAGCCCGCTCACGCCGTCCTTGGTGGACAGCTCGTACTGCTCGTAGTTGGCGCTGTCGCGCGTGAGCCAGATGGCCAGGCCCGCCAGCATGGCGGCCACCACCAGCACAAAGATGCCTGCGGCGAGGGCGTGGGATTTGTTTTCCATCAGGTGGGTTCCTTGTCGGGCGTGGGCGCGGCGACGGCGGTCTGTGCTGCCAGGGCGTGCTCCACGGATTGCACCGGGGCCATGGCGCGCTGGCCACGTTCACCCAGGAAGAAGTGTTCGATGAACGGGTGCTGGAAATGCGCCACCTCGTGCGGCGGTCCGGTGACGATGACCTTTTTATCGGCCAGCACGGCCACGCGGGTGCTCAGCGCAAACAGCGTATCCAGGTCGTGCGTGACCATGACCACCGTGAGCCCCAGTGCGGCCCGCAGCTCGCGCAGCAAGGCACAGAAGTCGTCGGAGCTGCTCGGGTCGAGCCCGGCCGTGGGTTCGTCGAGCAGCAGCAGCGGCGGGTCCATGATGAGCGCGCGCGCCAATGCCACGCGCTTGACCATGCCGCCCGACAGGTCTGCCGGCATGCGCGTGGCGTGCTCGGGCTGAAGGCCCACCATCTGCAGCTTGACCAGCGCGGCATCGCGCACCAGGTCGTCGGGCAGGGTGCCCTGCTCGCGCAGCGCAAACGCCACGTTGTCGAGCACGTTGAAAGCCGAGAACAGCGCGCCGTGCTGGAACAGCATGCCCACGCGGCTGGCCGCGCCCTCGCGCCCCATTTCAGACGCCGGGCGCCCCAGCACCGTGACCTGGCCCCGCGCTGGCCGGGCCAGGCCCAGGATCTGGCGCAGGAGCACTGTCTTGCCCGTGCCCGAGCCCCCTACCAGCGACAGCATCTCACCGCGCTGCACGGTGAAGTTCAGGTCCTGGTGCACGGTGAAGGTTTCATCGCCCTTGCCGAACACCGTCCACAGGCCTTGCACGTCCACGATGGGCGGCTCGCCGGGCGCGACGGCGATGTGTTCGGGCTTGGCGATGCGCTCAGTCATATGCCGATGTTTTTGAAAGCCACCGCAAACAAAGCGTCCACGATGATGACCATGGTGATCGACGTGACCACCGAGGCCGTGGTGCCTTCGCCCAGGCTCTGGGTGTTGGGCTTCACGCGCAGGCCCCAGTGACAGCCGATGAGCGCGATGAACGCTCCAAACACCACCGACTTGGCCATGGCCAGGCCCAGGTTGCCGATCTTGACGGCGGCGGGCAGGGCCTGCACGAAGTAGCCGGGCGAGATGTCCATGGCCACGTCGGCCGCCAGCATGCCGCCCGCCAGCGCGGCCAGCGTGGTCCACACGCTGATGAGCGGCATCGCCAGCGCCAGCGCAATGGTGCGGGGCATCACCAGCCGAAAGCCGTGGGGAATGCCCATGACACGCATGGCATCGAGTTCCTCGGTCACGCGCATCACGCCGATCTGCGCGGTGATCGACGAGCCCGAGCGCCCTGCCACCAGGATGGCGGCCAGCATCGGCCCCAGCTCACGGATGAGCGAGATGCCCAGGATGTTGACGATGAACGACTCGGCGCCAAACTGCCGCAGCTGCAGGCTCATCAGGTAGGCCAGCACCACACCGATGAGGAAGCCCACCAGCGCCGTGATGGGCAGGGCCGTGGCCCCCATGCGGTACAGGTGGCCAGAGACGTCGCGCCACGGCCCCCGGCGCGGGGCACGCGCCAGGCGACCCAGATCCAGTACCAGCCGGCCCACCATTTCGAGCATGTGGCGGGCATGGTCCACGCCGTGCAGCACCAGCACCCCGAGGTGGTCCACCTGCTCGCCCAGCCGCCAGGGCTCGGGCGGCGGCGCGGTGCAGGTGAACTGCGCCACGCGTGCAAGCATGTCGCGCTGTGCGTCGGAGCAGGCCAGGCGCTCGGGCCAGGCATGCTGCCAGTGGTTCCACAGCAACTGGGCGCCCACGTGGTCCAGCCACTGCAGCTGCGTCAGGTCCCAGCCCAGTGTGGGTGCGGCCGGGTGGCTGCGCAGCTGGCCCGACACGGCCTCCCACTGCGCCCCGGTTCCCAGCTCGGCCGCGCCCCAGCGCCCATGCAGCTGCGCACAAGGCCCCTGGGGCGTATCGGCGCTAACAATGCGAGGAGCGGGGTCGGTCATGAACTGGGCAGCGCGGGCCGCCAAGAATGAAAGGGAGGGTGCATGGTAGCGGAGCCAGCCGCAGGCGGCACGTAGGATTGATGCCCGCCAGGGATCCTCTGCACGAATCGAGCGGAAAGTGTGCGCTGCGGATCGGGATGGACTGCAAGGTGCAAAACGCAGCAATAGCCGTAGCTATTGCGAGGTTTTGCAACGCCGCAGACCGCCCGAGACCGCAGATGCACGCGGCGCGACGATTCGTGCAGAGGAACCCCAGGGCCGTGCGCCAAGCACAGGTAGGCCAGGAATGCGTGAAATTAATATCAAACAGGCCGCCAGCGCTTTATCAACAAGCGCTGATAGCTATACATTTAATAGCAATAGGCACTGACCCTCTCGACACACCCGGCGCCGTCCGCACAATGGCCCTCCGTCTCCTTCCACACATTGCCACCGCCCCCTGCCCATGAGCGACCACACCACGTTTGACACCATCATCATTGGCGGCGGCACGGCCGGCGCCCTGCTTGCCAACCGCCTGAGCGCCGACGGCCGCTACCGGGTGCTGTTGATCGAAGCCGGCCGCAAGGACGACTACCACTGGATCCACATTCCCGTGGGCTATCTGTACTGCATCGGCAACCCGCGCACCGACTGGCTCTACAACACCGAACCCGACGCGGGCCTGAACGGCCGCACGCTGCGCTACCCGCGCGGCAAGACGCTGGGCGGCTGCAGCAGCATCAACGGCATGATCTACATGCGCGGCCAGGCGCGCGACTATGACCAGTGGGCCGAGCTGACCGGCGACGCCAGCTGGCGCTGGGACAACGCCCTGCCCTACTTCCGCCGCCACGAGGACCACTGGCGCCTGGACCAGCCCGGCGGCGTGAATGAAAATTTCAAACGCCTGCACGGCAACAAGGCCACCGGCAGCACCGGCGAGTGGCGGGTCGAAAAGCAGCGCCTGCGCTGGGATGTGCTCGACGCGTTTTCCCAGGCAGCGCAGCAGGCCGGCATCCCCGCCACCGACGACTTCAACGGCGGCGACAACGAAGGCGTGGGCTACTTCGAGGTGAACCAGAAGAGCGGCTGGCGCTGGAACACGGCCAAGGCCTTCCTGCGCCCCACCTGCTACGGTCGCCCCAACTTCGAGATGTGGACCAGCGCGCAGGCGGCCAAGCTTGTCGTCGAGACCCAGCCCGACGGCACCAAGCGCTGCACCGGCGTACAGGTGTGGGACGGCCAGGAGATGGTCACGGCGCATGCTTCGGGCGAGGTCATCCTGAGCGCGGGCGCGGTCAACTCACCGCAGCTGCTGCAGCTGTCGGGTATCGGCCCCGCCGCGCTGCTGCGCCAGCACGGCATCGACGTGGCGGTCGACCTGCCCGGCGTGGGCGCCAACCTGCAGGACCACCTGCAGATCCGCGCGGTGTTCAAGGTCAACGGCGTGGCCACGCTCAACACCATGGCCAGCTCGCTCTGGGGCAAGGCCAAGATCGGGCTCGAATACGCGACCAAACGCAGTGGCCCCATGAGCATGGCGCCCTCGCAGCTGGGGGCCTTCACGCGCAGCAGCGCCGACCAACCCTGGCCCAACATCGAGTACCACGTGCAGCCGCTGTCGCTCGACGCTTTTGGCGAGCCGCTGCACAGCTTTCCGGCCTTCACGGCCAGCGTGTGCAACCTCAACCCTACAAGCCGGGGCACGGTGAACATCAAGAACGCCGACTTCAAGGCCGCCCCCGCCATTGCGCCCAACTACCTGAGCACCGCCGAAGACCGCCAGGTGGCCGCCGACAGCCTGCGCGTCACGCGCAGCATCGTGGCCCAGCCCGCACTGGCCAAGTACCAGCCCGAGGAGTGGAAGCCCGGCGTGCAGTTTGAAAGCGACGAAGACCTGGCGCGCCTGGCCGGTGACATTGCCACCACGATCTTCCACCCTGTGGGCACGACGAAGATGGGGCGGGATGACGACCCGATGGCGGTGCTGGACTCCCAACTGCGCGTGCGCGGCATTGCAGGCCTGCGCGTGGTGGATGCGGGGGCCATGCCCACCATCACCAGCGGCAACACCAACTCGCCCACCCTGATGCTGGCCGAGAAGGCAGCGGAGTGGATCATCCAGGCGCGGCGCGCGGCCTAAGCGCGGATACCATCGCGCCCATGTACTCCTCCACCTTCATCTTTGCCACCAAACAATTCGACGACGCCTTCCACCGCCTGGACGAGGCGATTGCGACCGCCGCCCGCTCCATCGACGGCTACCTGGGCGAGGAATCGTGGGAGGACACGGGCAAGGGCCTCGTGTCCAACGTGTATTACTGGCAGTCGCTCGAGGCCCTGCAAGCCCTGATGCAACACCCCGCCCACCTGAAGGCCAAGGCGGCGCAAGCGCAGTGGCTCAACGGCTACCAGGTCGTCATCTCGCAGGTGATGCGCACCTATGGCGACGACAAGCTGGTCGGGCTGCTGCCCACGGCGGGCCTGTTCGTGCAGGGCGCGGCAGCGCACTGATCCCGCCCAGCCCCGGTCATACCCCGGCCACACGGCCGCGGCGCGGTCAGCGGATTCCCCCCACATACCGAGGCACTTCGGGCGCTGGCTCGGGTGTGGGCGGCGGCGCCATGCGCTGGCGCACGGCCTGCGTGGCCACATCCAGCAAGGGACGGCGCGGCGCAGCGGGTGGGGCGGCATGGATGGCCAGGTCCAGGCGGTCGGCCCACTCGACCAGCTCTGGAACGTTGTCCTCCTGGGCACGCCGGCGTGCGAAACGCACGATCTCCAGCGCATATTCGGCGTTGGCCGCCATCCATTCGGTGTCGGTCACGCGCCCCGTCTTGCGGCGCAGCAGCACATGCAGGTGGGCGGCAATCGCGAGCTTGTCGGAATCGGGCATGGTCGGCTCCTTATGGCATTTCAGTCATCCATGGCGCTGACCGGCGCGGCCCAAGCGCGGGCAGCCGCGCAAGGGCCGCCCCGCCGCGCTGGCTGCGTCCCCCTGCCCGCATTGCGCAGCAATGCGAGAGCGGGGGGAAGGCCCGCAGGGCCTCAGGGGGGTGGACTTCATTAACTCCCCAGGCGCTCACGGTGCTGTGCGATGTCGAGCCCGGTCTGCTCGCTCTGCTCATCCACCCGCAGGCCCACGGCGAAATTGGTGATCCACAGCAGCACGGCGGTCGCAACAAGGCTGTAGGCCATCACCGCCCCCACGCCAATGGCCTGGGTGAGCAGGCTGCCGGAGACACCCCCCACGGTGCGGCTGGCCAGCACGCCGGTGAGCAGCGAGCCCACGATGCCGCCGATGCCATGCACCCCAAACACATCGAGCGAATCGTCGGCGCGCAGCAGGCGCTTGAGCCCCGTGGCGCCCCAGTAGCATGCCAGCCCGGCCACCAGGCCAATCGCCACCGCCGAGCGCAGCGTGACAAACCCCGCCGCCGGCGTGATGGCCACCAGCCCCGCCACCAGGCCAGAGCACAGCCCCAGCAGGGACGGCCGCCCGCGCACCACCCATTCGCCCAGCATCCACGACAAGGCCCCGGCCGCTGCGGCCAGATGCGTCACCGCCATCGCCAGCCCGGCGCGCCCGTCGGCGGCCACGGCAGAGCCCGCGTTGAAGCCGAACCAGCCCACCCACAGCAGGCCCGCACCGGCCATGGTGAGCCCCAGGTTGTAGGGCTCGAACGGCTCACGCCCGTAGCCAGTGCGCCGCCCGAGGAACCACGCACACACCAGCCCGGCCACGCCCGCATTCACGTGCACCACCGAGCCCCCGGCAAAGTCCAGCGCGCCCATCTGGGCCAGCCAGCCCCCTGGCTCCCACACCCAATGCGCCACCGGGGCGTAGACCAGCAGGGTCCACAGGCTGATGAAGATCAGCATGGCGGAAAACCGCATGCGCTCGACAAACGCCCCCACCAGCAGCGCGGCGGTGATGATGGCAAACGTGAGCTGGAACATGGCGTACACCGACTCGGGGATGTGCGGTGCCACATGGCTCACGGCCAGCTTGCCGCCAGCGAGCTGAAAGTCCAGGCCCGCAAAGCCGATGCGCTCCCATCCCCCCAGCCAAGGGCTGCCCGGGGTGAAGGCCAGCGAGTAGCCCGCCCCAAACCACAGCAGGCTGACCAGCGCCGCAATGGCGACCACACTGGCCATGGTGTTGAGCACGTTCTTCTTGCGCACCATGCCCGCGTAGAACAGGGCAATGCCCGGCAGCGTCATCAGCAGGACCAGCGCCGTGGAGGTCATCATCCACGCGGTATCTGCCGCGCTGATGGTGGTCTGCGCCACCAGCCCGGGGCGGGTCAGGGGCGGAGATGGCACTGCCGCCACCGCACCCGCTGCATCGAGCGCCGTCTGGGCCAATGCGCTGGCGCACAGGCCCAGACACAACGACACGACCACAAAGAACCGGTGGTTGACTGCCCGCATGGCGGCTCCCTTTCGCAAATTGTTACAAGCGCAATTGCACGAGCCGTGCCAACCAAAATACCCTGTTTTCGCCCCGTGCGGCGCGTTCACCGCCCCACAACGGGGGCGGGAAACCCCCAATGCACCAGCGAAGTGCAGTCGTTACAGTTGCGGCACTCGAAAGCGCGCTTCGGTGTGCCAAGCGAGGGGCCCGAGGAGACATCCTTTCTACCAATAATCAAATTTCAAGCACCCAACGAGGTGCGGTTTTTTTCCAGGCGCTGGCGATCCCAGCGCCTTTTTCTTGCCTGTTCCACGCGGGCCTCCCTTTCGCCACTGCCTTGGGAGGTCCTGAATCCATAGCAGACAAGCTGCGAAAATCCTGCGATGGAATGGATTTTTATTACCCTGGCCTCGCTGCTGGCGGGTTTTGTGGATGCGATCGTGGGTGGGGGCGGGCTGGTGATGGTGCCGGCGCTGTTTGCGGCTTTTCCCGGGGCACCCCCGGCCACGCTGCTGGGCACCAACAAGGCCGCCTCGGTGTGGGGCACGGCCATGGCCACCTGGCAGTACAGCCGCCGCGTGCAGGTCCGCTGGTCGGCCATGTTGCCTGCCGCCGCTGCGGGTTTTGCGGGCTCGTTTGCCGGCGCCTGGGCTGTCACGGTGATGTCGGCCGATTTCCTCCGCAAGCTGCTGCCCCTGGTGCTGCTGGGGGTGCTGGTCTACACGCTGGCCAAGAAGGAGTTGGGGCGGCACCACACCCCACGTTTTGCGGGCGGCACCGAAGTGCTGGTGGCCAGCCTGATCGGCGTGCTCATCGGCTTTTATGACGGCTTCTTCGGCCCGGGCACCGGCAGCTTTTTTGTCTTCCTGTTCGTGCGGCTGCTGGGCTATGACTTCCTCAACGCCTCGGCCTCGGCCAAGCTGCTCAACTGCGCCACGAACGTCGCCGCCATCGCGCTGTTTGCCGCCAAGGGCCATGTGTGGTGGCACTTTGCGGTGACATTGGCCATCGCCAATGTGGTGGGCAGCCTGCTGGGCACGCACCTGGCGCTCAAGCACGGCACGGGTTTCGTGCGTGGCATCTTCATCGTGGTGGTGAGCACGCTGATCCTCAAGACGGGTTACGACGCGTTCCTGCGCTAGCGGAGGCCCGAAGGGGCTCGTGCCCCCGGATGGCATCATGCTTGCTAAGCTGGGCAGGCCTACCACCAGGGCGCCCCGAGGTCATCGGGGTTGCCCTGCATGGCCCGAATGCGAACGCCCGTCCTATAATTTCTGCGCATTTCCGTTTGATGACGAGGCCCATCGCTGTTGGCGATGCCCGCATTCACCCGCTCCGGCCTGCCTACCCGCATGCCGGATTTTTTGTACCTGAACCACCCCCACAGGAACCCTGCCATGAAGTTTTTCAAGTCTGCCGTTGTCACCGCCGTGGCGCTGTGCGCCGCCCTCGCCGTCCAGGCCCGCACGCTGGATGAAATCAAGAAAGACGGCAAGATCATCGTGGCCACCGAAGGCCAGTTCGCGCCGTTCAACTTCTTTGAAGGCACCAAGCTCACGGGTTTCGAGGTGGAAGTGGCCGAGCTGGTGGTCAAGAAGATGGGCCTGAAGCTCGAATGGAAGACCCTGGGGTTTGACGCGCTGCTGACCGGCCTGGGCCAAAGCCGCTGGGACGCCGTGATCGCATCGCACGGCGTGACCGAAGAGCGCTCCAAGGCTGTCACGTTTGCCAACCCCCACTACTGCTCGGGCGGCATCATCGTGGCGATGGACGCAAAGATCCGCAACGCCCAGGACCTTTCGGGCAAGGTGGTGGCCGTGCAGACCGGCACCAGCTACCTCGAGCAAGTGAAAAAGGTCAGCGGCGTGAAGGAAGTGAAGAACTTTCCGCAGGACACCGACGCCCAGCGCGCCCTGATCTCCAAGCGCGTGGACGCGTGGGTCAGCGACAAGTTCGTGGCCAAGGAAGCCGCCGCCAAGAACGCCAAGGCCGGTTTCAAGCTGGGCGACATGCTGTTCATCGAACGCATCGCCCCCGCAATGGCCAAGGGCAACACCGACCTGGCCGATGCCTGGAACAAGGCGTTTGCCGAAGTGCTGGCCGACGGCAGCTACGCCACGGTCTCCAAGAAGTACTTCAAAGAAGACGTGCGCTGCAACTGAGTTAAAAATACGCGACGGGGTGCGCAGGGCCTGGCCCTCGGCGCACCCTTTGCTGTTTCTAGCGGCGTCACCCCGGTCCTGCCGCTGGCCCGATTCCAACCAAGACCTTCCGGTCGTCTGATCCATGCTTCTCGCTCTTTGGCCACAAGGCTGGTCCCGACAGCAGCGCAGCAATGCCACGCTGGTCGCTGCACTGGTGGTGATGGTGCTGGCCCTCTCGTTGCTGGGCCAATTGCTGTCGTTCTTCCCCGACCCCATCGGCCCCAACGCCCAGGCGTTTTCCGAAGGTGCGCGCACCACGCTGTGGCTCACGCTGGTCAGTGGTGCCGTGGGCCTGGTGCTGGGCACGGCGGCGGCACTCGCCCGCACGGCCCGCTGGACTGCCGTGCGCTGGGTTGCTGGCGTGTACATCTGGGCCATCCGCGGCACGCCGCTCTTGGTGCAGATCCTGTTTGTGTACTTTGCCCTGCCCGTGCTGGTGCCGGGGCTGAACCTGCCCGACTTTGCCGCGGCCGTGGTGGCCCTGGGGCTGAACGTGGGCGCCTACAACGCCGAAGCACTGCGCGCAGGCCTGCTGGCCGTGCCCCGCGGGCAGACCGAGGCGGCCAGGGCGCTGGGCCTGGGACGGGTGCATGTGTTTCTGGACGTGGTGTTTCCGCAGGCGTTCAAGATTTCGCTGCCGCCGCTGGTGAGCAACTTTGTGGCGCTGCTCAAGGATTCATCGCTGGCCTATGCGATTGGCGTGGTGGAGCTGACCAACGTGGGCAACCGCATCCAGTCGGCCACTTTCCAGCCCATTGCCACGCTGACCACGGTGGCCGTCACCTACCTGCTGCTGACGACGCTGGTCACGCAGATCTCCAACGCTGTGGAATACCGCTTTGACGTGGAAGGGCGCAACCAATGACCGCGACCCACCAGCCCAAGCCCTACATCGTGGCCGAACGGGTGTGCAAGTCGTTTGGCACGCACCAAGTGCTCAAGGATGTCTCCACCGTGTTCCACACCGGCGAGGTGACGGTCATCATCGGCGCGTCGGGCTCGGGCAAGAGCACGCTGCTGCGCGCCATCAACCGGCTGGAGCCCCACGACAGCGGGCGCATCACCATCGACGGCGTGGAGGTCTGCGACGACCTCGGCACGCTGCAGCGCCAGCGCTGCGAAGTGGGCATGGTGTTCCAGCAGTTCAACCTGTTCGGCCACATGAGCGTGCTGGACAACGTGACGCTGGCCCCCCGCCGCATTCGCCGCACGCCGCGCGCCCAGGCTAACGAGGAAGCCATGCAGCTGCTGCGCCGCGTGGGCATGCAGGACCACGCACACAAGTACCCCTGGCAACTGTCGGGCGGGCAGCAGCAGCGCGTGGCCATTGCGCGGGCGCTGGCCATGCAGCCCAAGGTGATGCTGTTTGACGAGCCCACGTCGGCGCTCGACCCCGAGATGGTCAAGGAGGTGCTGGACGTGATGCGCGGCCTCGCACGCGGCGGCATGACGATGATTGTGGTCACCCACGAAATGGGCTTTGCCCGCGAGGTGGCCGACCGGGTGATGTTCTTCGACCAGGGCCGCATCGCACACGACGCGCCGCCGCAGGAGTTCTTCGGCAACCCGGCCAACGACCGCATTCGCGCCTTTCTGGGCCAGGTCAGCCACTGACCCGCGTCCGAGCCGCTCTGCAGCGCAGAGGCCGCCGGGCAACCGGCGGCCCTTTTTCTTAGAACCTGTTCAAAGTCTTTTTGGAGATCGCATTGGAGTGCAATCGGGATGAGTGGATGCTTCGGATGCGCCGCATGGGCTCGTGCCCATGCAAGCAGACGAGGCTTCCAATCGCCCGATTTCACTCCAACCCTTCGGGCAAGTGCCTTGCCGGGCGGTCTGCTGCGTTGCGGTGCTTGCCAATAGCACGGGCTATTGGCTGCGCCCCGCGCCTTGCATCCCATCCCGGCAAGGCACTTGTGCAACTCCAAAAAGACTTTGAACAGGTTCTTATTGGTTTGGGGAATTCTTCCGATGCGTACTGAACGTTGGGGCCTGATGGCCCTGCTGGTTGTCACAGTGGTGTGGGGCACCACGTTCCCGGCGATGAAACTGCTCTCGGCGCAGCTCGATGCGCTGCAGATCATCTGGCTGCGTTTTGTGATCGCGCTGGTGGTGCTGGCGCCGCTGTGGCGCGGCATGCTGCGGCACGAACGGCGCTGGGGTTGCGCCCTGGGCCTGCTGCTGTTCCTGGCGTTCTGGCTGCAGATCGAAGGGCTGGCGCGCACCAGCAGCAACCGCAACGCGTTTGTCACCGGGCTCAACGTGCTGGTGGTGCCCCTGATCGCCATGGCCTTCCTGGGCCGGCGCTATGGCTGGCGGCTGTGGGCGGCGTGCGCCCTGGCGTGTGCAGGCATGGCGCTGATGTTCCATGAGAACGAGCCCTGGAACCTGGGCGATACGCTGACGCTGGCCAGCACCGTGTTCTACGCGCTGTACATCCTGGCGCTGGAGGAATGTGCGCGCCGCACGGCGGCACAGCCGCTGCGGGCCACGCGCATGGCCGCCGCACAAGCCACGGTGATGGCGCTGGCCTCCACCGCGCTGCTGCTGGCGCAGGGCGGTGGCATGGACTGGCTGCGCTCCACGGCAGACCTGCCTGTGGATGCCTTGCTGGCGCTGCTCTATCTGGGCCTGCTCGCCAGCGTGGTGGTGGTGACGCTGCAGGCCTGGGGCCAGCAGCGCGTGGACGCCATGCGCAGCGCCATCGTGTTCGGGCTGGAACCGGTGTTCGCCGCGCTGACGGCCTGGGCGCTGCTGGGCGAAAGGCTGGGTTGGGCAGGGCTCGGTGGTGCCGCGCTGATCGTGGCAGCCCTGGTGTTCAGCCAGATCCAGCCCGCTGGGCGGGCCGGCACCGTGCAACGGGCCTGACGGAGCGGGACGGAGACCGGTTGGGAACGAAAATCTTACTAAAAATAGGCCCTGGCGCTTATCTGTATTGCGCTACCAGCTATCTTTTTTAAACCAATGGCTTAGGGAGCGATCATCTGCACTTCGCTCGCCTTGCGTGGCTTGCCAATCGGCGCTGAGGCCAGGCCTTTCTGCACGGCAGCCAGATCTTCCTCGTTGGGGTATTCGCCCAGCAGCCAGTAGTCAAACACCCGGCGCGCGATGGGGGCGGCATGGGCCGCGCCGAAGCCGGCGTTTTCCACAATCGCCGCGAGCACAATGCTGGGGTTTTCGGCCGGGGCAAAGGCGGTAAACAGCGAATGGTCGCGTTGGTGTTCTTCGAGGGACTTCGCGTTGTATTTGACGTTCTGCCCCATGGTCACCGCTTGGGCGGTGCCGGTCTTGCCACCGGCCGTGTACGGCGCCCCGGCAAACACGCGCGTGCCGGTGCCGCCCTTGTTCACGGCGACCATGGCGTTGCGCACGATGTCCACGTTCTTGGGCAGAAAACCCAGGTCTACGCCAGGGGGCTGGTGGATCTCGGTGATGGCCCCCGTAACCGCATTCTTCACGGCCTTGGCCATGTGCGGCCGGTAACGGGTGCCTCCGTTGGCCAGCGTGGCCTGCGCCAGCGCCAGCTGCAGCATGGTGAAGTTGTTGTAGCCCTGGCCAATGCCCAGCGACACGGTTTCGCCAGGAAACCAGCGCTTCATTTCGGGACGCTTGTAGGCATTGCGCTTCCACTCGGTGCTGGGCAAGGTGCCCCGCACCTCGCCATTGAGGTCGATGCCCGTGGCCTGCCCAAGGCCCAGCGGCTTCATGAAGTCATGGATGGCATCCACACCCATCTCCACCGCCAGCGAGTAAAAGTAGGTGTTGCTCGATTGCTGGATGGCGCGGTGCATGTCCACCCCGCCCAGCCCACCTTCATGGCTGCGGAAGGTGTGGCCGCCGAAGGTGTAGAAGCCCGGATCGTTGACCACCAGGCTGGGCGAGCGCTTGCCCAGCTGCAGCGCAGCCAGCGCCATGAAGGGCTTGTAGGTGGAGCCTGGCGGGTAGGTGCCGCGCATGGCGCGGTTGAGCAGAGGCTTGTCGATGGATTCGTTGAGCGCCGTCCAGTTCTCCACGTCAATCCCCTCGACAAAAAGATTGGGATCGAACGTGGGCTTGCTGACCAAAGCCAGGATCTCGCCGTTGCGCGGGTCGATGGCCACCAACGCACCCCGGCGGTTGCCGTACATGTCTTCAATGAGCTTTTGCAGCTTGATGTCGATGGACAGCATCACGCTGTCACCAGGCGTGGCCGCGTGGCTGGACAGCTTGCGCACCGCCCGCCCGCCCGCCGACGTTTCCATCTGCTCGACACCGGTGGCGCCATGCAGGGCGGACTCGAAACTCTGCTCGATGCCCAGCTTGCCGATGTATTCCGTACCCCGGTAGTTGGCTTCGTCCTCGGAATCCTGGATGCGCGCCTTCTCGGTCTGGTTGATGCGGCCGATGTAGCCGATGGCATGGCTGGCGACATCGCCCATGGGATAGTTGCGGAACAGGCGCGCCTTGATGTCCACACCCGGGAAGCGGTAGCGCTGGGCGGTAAAACGCGCAACCTCCTGGTCGGTCAGGCGCGTGCGGATGGGCAGGGACTCGAAGTTGCGCGACTCTTCCATGAGCCGCTTGAAGCGGCGGCGGTCACGGCTCTGGATCTCCACCACCTTGGACAGCTCATCGATGGTCTCGTCCAGCACCCCCGCGCGCGAAGGCGTGATCTCCAGCGTGTAGGCCGAATAGTTGGTGGCCAGCACCACGCCGTTGCGGTCCAGGATGAGCCCCCGGTTGGGCACGATGGGCACGACGGCCGTCCGGTTGCTCTCCGCCTGCGCCGCCAGGTCTTCGTGCCGGACCACCTGCAGATACACCAGCCGGGCAGCGATGAGGCAGAACGCAAAAAACACCAGTGCGCCGATGACCAGCGCCCGCATCCGAAAGCGCGACGCATCGGCTTCGCTGCTGCGCACCTCGGTCACGCCCTACCCCCCATTCGGGCACACGCAGGCCCGTGCTTACCGTCCACGGGCAAATACGGACCGTTGGCAAAACGCACTGGCATCAAGGAAGGCATGGGCTACAAAGGCCGGTTCTGGTCGCGGTCGGGCGGGCGTCGCTGCGGGGCCAGCAGCACCCAGCTGGCCAGAGGCCACAGCAGGGCCTCCAGCACTGGCGCGAGAAAACTCCACAGTCCCGGGAATATGCCCCCGGACGCCATCCGCAGCAAGAGCTCGATGGCGTGGGCAAGGGCAAACAGGGGCAACACCTGCAAGGCCTGCGACGGCACACTGAACCACAGCAGGCGGCGGTGGATGGCAATCGCGCCAAACGACAGCACGGTGTAGGACAGCGCATGCTGGCCCAGCAGCGCCGACTGGCTCACATCCATGCACAGACCCAGCAGGAACGCCACGCCCATGCCGATGCGCAGTGGCTGGTGCACGCCCCAGAAGACCAGCAGCACCATCAGCACATCGGGCGTCCAGACGATGCGGCCCAGTGGCAGCATGTTGATGGCCAGCCCCACAGCCAGGCTGGCGACAATAAATACCGGGTTGACCGGAAGCAGCAGCGGCTCGCCGCGCGGCATGATCATCGCGCGCTCCCTTTCGAAAGGGGTTCACCCTTTCGCAGGCCGTGGTCCAGCCACCGCCTCCTTGACACGTACTTCGTCATCCCCGGCGCCCTCCGCGTTTCGCGGGCGCGGGGTGCGCGGGCTCCGGCCGCGGCAGCGCGTTCTCGGCCAAGGGCTGGAGGACCACCACGTGGCGTGCCCCCTGCACCTGGGCCAGGGGCGTGCAGTAGACCCTGGCGAAGGCGGAGTCGGCCCGGCGCTCCACCCGCAGCACCCGCGCCACGGGCAGGCCCGAGGGGTACAAACCGTCCACGCCGCTGGTCGTCAGCAGGTCATCCTCGCGCACGTCGGCATTCGCAGGCATGAAGCGCAGCTCCATGCCGCCGCCGTGTCCGGCCACGGGATCGCCATAGGCCACCCCGCGCGCGCCCGTGCGAACGTTCAGCACGGGAATGGCCTGGTCGCGGTCCACCAGCAAAGTGACTTCGCTCACGAGCGGAAAAACCCGCGTGACCTGTCCCAGCACGCCCGCCTCGTCCATCACCGGGGCACCCAACATCACGCCGCCCATCTGCCCGCGGTCGATCACCACGCGGCGCGTATAGGGGTCGGCCGTGTCATAGATCACCTCTGCGGCCTGCGCCGGGGTTTCCAGGCGGTCGCGCAGCGCCAAGAGCTGTCGCAGCCGCCCGTTTTCCAGGGCCAGTTGTTCCGCCTGGTTGGCGCGCTGGCCCATCAGGGTCATCTTCTGGCGCGCGGCATCCAGCCCTTCCTGGGCGGTCTGCAGCGACTGGAAATAGTCCGCACCGTGGCTCGCAAACTCCACGGGCTTGAGCATCAGCCATTGCACCGGATAGAGCACGGTGGCCACCGCCTGCCGAAAAGGCCCGGTGAGCTGAAAGCGCGCATCGGCCACCATGAGAAACAGCGCCAGTGCGCTGTAGACGGCCAAACGCGACAGGGCCGAAGGGCCCTGTTTGAAGAAAGGGGGAGCGCTGCGCTCAAGAGTACCCAGTGGCATCGTGCGAAGCGGTCAGGATCTGCCGCGTGGAGGCAACTCCACGGGCATGTGCTCAGACAGAAGCAATGGAGCAGGTGCGGTCATGCAGTTCAGAGCGAAAAAGTGCCTGCAGCATACAGGCCCGCAGGCTTACTCGCTCGTGAAAATGCTACCCAGGCGGTCCATGCGCTCCAGCGCAATGCCGCAGCCGCGCACCACGCAGGTCAGCGGGTCTTCCGCCACCAGCACCGGCAGGCCGGTTTCTTCGGCCAGCAGGCGATCCAGGTCGCGCAACAGCGCGCCGCCGCCGGTCAGCATCATGCCGCGGTCGGCGATGTCGGCGCCCAGCTCGGGCGGGGTCTGCTCCAGCGCGTTCTTCACGGCAGAGACGATCTGGTTAAGCGGGTCGGTCAGCGCCTCCAGCACTTCGTTGCTGGAAATGGTGAAGCTGCGCGGTACGCCTTCGGACAGGTTGCGGCCCTTGACCTCCATCTCGCGCACTTCCGAACCAGGGAAGGCCGAGCCAATGCTCTTCTTGATGGCCTCGGCCGTAGGTTCGCCGATCAGCATGCCGTAGTTGCGGCGGATGTAGCTGATGATGGCTTCGTCAAACTTGTCGCCACCGACGCGGACGCTGCCCTTGTAGACCATGCCGCCCAGCGAAATCACCCCGACTTCGGTGGTGCCACCGCCGATGTCCACGACCATGGAGCCCGAGGCTTCGGACACCGGAAGGCCCGCGCCGATACCGGCGGCCATAGGTTCTTCGATCAGATAGACGGCAGTAGCGCCAGCGGCTTCTGCAGCGTCCTTGATGGCGCGGCGCTCGACCTGGGTGGAGCCGCAGGGCACGCAGATGATGATGCGCGGGCTGGGGGTGAACAGCGTGCGCGGGTGCACCATCTTGATGAACTGCTTGATCATCTGTTCGGTGATCACGAAGTCAGCAATCACGCCGTCCTTCATGGGCCGGATGGCCTCGATATTGCCGGGCACCTTGCCCAGCATGGCTTTCGCTTCGCGGCCTACCGCCTGAATGACTTTCTTGCCGTGCGGCCCGCCTTCGTGGCGGATGGCGACGACGGAAGGTTCGTCAAGCACAATGCCCTTGTCGCGGGCGAAAATGAGGGTGTTGGCGGTGCCAAGGTCAATGGCAAGGTCGGTGGAGAAATACCGACGGAAAGCTCCGAACATTCAAAAATCCTCTCAGGCACGGCATGCACGTCGGCCTGCCATCGCCAGGTGTGTCAGGGTGTGGGTGGGGGTCAAAAATCGCTTTTTTCGCACAAAAACCGGCAGTGAAGGGGGTATTGCGGCAAAGCCGGGATAATACCCCATCCCCTGTGAATAACTCCCTCCGGCGCGGCCCGGATCACAGCTTTACTTCTGGTTTCTCTAGATTCTCCTCCCTATGGCACTGACCCCCCAGGACATCGGCCGCATCGCCAATTTGGCACGGCTTGAGCTGACACCCTCCGAAAGTGAGCGCATGCTGACCCAGCTCAATGGCTTCTTTGACATCGTGGAACAGATGCGGGCTGTGGATACCTCGGGCATCACGCCCCTGGCGCACCCCGTCGCTGCCATCCAGGACGTGGCTTTGCGGCTGCGCGAGGACGTGGCCAGCGAGCCCAACCAGCGTGAAGCCAACCAGAAGAGCGCACCCGCTGTAGAGCGCGGCCTGTTCCTCGTCCCCAAAGTGATCGAGTGAGACGCGCATGAGCACAACAACGACCAAAGCCCTGCACGACCTGGGCGTTTCCGAATTGGCCACCGGCCTGCGCAACAAGCAATTTTCTGCCGTCGAAGCCGCCCAGCATTTCCTGGCCCGCGCCAAAGCGCACCAGAATCTGGGCGCCTATGTGGCCCTGAACGAAGACGCCACCCTGGCCCAGGCCCAGGCCGCCGATGCGCACCTTGCCGCTGGCACGGCGGGCGCACTGGAAGGCGTGCCGATTGCCCACAAGGACATCTTCGTCACGCGCGACTTCCCCAGCACGGCGGGCTCCAAGATGCTCGCGGGCTACCAGTCGCCCTTTGATGCCACCGTCGTCACCAAGCTGGCCGATGCGGGCGCCGTGACGCTGGGCAAGCTCAACTGCGACGAGTTCGCGATGGGTTCGTCCAACGAGAACTCCGCCGTCGCCCCTGTGGGCTTTGGCGCCCCGGCCCCCGTGCGCAACCCCTGGGACACCAGCCGCATCCCCGGCGGCTCGTCGGGTGGCAGCGCCGTGGCCGTGGCCGCGCGCCTGGCCCCGGCCGTCACCGGCACCGACACTGGCGGCTCCATCCGCCAGCCCGCATCGTTTTGTGGCATCACCGGCATCAAGCCCACCTATGGCCGCGCCAGCCGCTACGGCATGATCGCCTTTGCGTCCAGCCTCGACCAGGCCGGCCCCATGGCCCGCTCGGCCGAAGACTGCGCGCTGCTGCTGTCTGCCATGTGCGGCCCCGACCCGGACCGCGACTCCACGTCGCTCGATGTGCCTGCCGAGAACTTCAGCGCGAAGCTCAACGACAGCATTGACGGCCTGCGCATCGGCATCCCCGCCGAGTTCTTTGGCGAAGGCCTGGCGCCCGATGTGCGCGCCGCCGTGGACGCCGCCCTGAAGGAATACGAAAAGCTCGGCGCCAAGCTCGTGCCCATCAGCCTGCCGCGCACCGAGCTGTCCATCCCCGTGTACTACATCATTGCCCCCGCCGAAGCCTCGTCCAACCTCAGCCGCTTCGACGGCGTGAAGTTCGGCCACCGCGCCAAGGACTACACCGACCTGGTGGACATGTACAAGAAGACCCGCGCCGAAGGCTTTGGCGACGAGGTCAAGCGCCGCATCATGATCGGCGCCTATGTGCTGAGTCACGGCTACTACGACGCCTATTACCTGCAGGCGCAGAAGATCCGCCGCATGATCGCCGACGACTTCCAGAACGCGTTCAAGAGCTGCGACCTCATCGCCGGCCCCGTGGCCCCCACCGTGGCCTGGAAGCTGGGCGAGCATGGCGCCGACCCGCTGGCCGACTACCTGGCCGACATCTTCACCCTGCCCGGCTCGCTGGCCGGCCTGCCCGGCATGAGCGTGCCTGCAGGTTTTGGCGAAGGGGGTTTGCCCGTGGGGCTGCAGCTGATTGGCAACTACTTCCAGGAAGCCCGCCTTCTGAACGCCGCGCACCGCCTGCAGCAAGCCACCGATTTCCACCTCCGCCAACCCGGAGGTCTGTGACATGACGACGACCAGCAAATTGATCCACGGTTATGAAGTCGTTATCGGCTTCGAAACCCACACCCAGCTTGCCACGCAGAGCAAGATCTTCAGCCGCGCGCCCACCGCCTTTGGCGCCGAGCCCAACACGCAGGCCTGCGCGGTGGACCTGGCCCTGCCCGGCACGCTGCCCGTGATGAACCGCGAAGCAGTGGCCTGCGCTATCAAATTAGGACTGGCTCTGGGCTCCCACATTGCGCCAGTGAGTATTTTTGCCCGTAAAAACTACTTCTACCCCGACCTGCCCAAGGGCTACCAGATCAGCCAGTTCGAGATCCCGGTGGTGCAGGGCGGCGAGGTGGAGTTTTTTCTCGGCGACGAAAAGAAAACCGTGCGCCTGGTCCGCGCCCATCTCGAAGAAGATGCGGGCAAGTCCCTGCACGAAGACTTCATCGGCCAAAGCGGCATTGACCTGAACCGCGCCGGCACGCCGCTGCTGGAGATCGTGACCGAGCCCGACATGCGCTCGTCCGACGAAGCCGTGGCCTATGCGAAAGAGTTGCACAAGATCGTGACCTGGATCGGCATCTGCGACGGCAACATGCAGGAAGGCAGCTTCCGCTGTGACGCCAACGTGTCCGTCCGCAAGCCCGGCGGCCCGCTGGGCACGCGCCGCGAGATCAAGAACCTGAACTCGTTCAAGTTCATGCAGCAGGCCATCGACTACGAGATCCGCTGGCAGATCGACCAGATCGAGGACGGCCACGCCATCCAGCAGGCCACCGTGCTTTTCGACCCGGATACGGGCGAAACACGCGCCATGCGGACCAAGGAAGACGCGGCGGATTACCGCTACTTCCCTGATCCGGATCTGCCTCCGCTGCACATTTCAGAGCACTGGGTGCAGGAACAACGCGCGCTGATGGCCGAATTGCCCCGCACCATGGCTGCGCGTTTTGTGGCGGACTACGGCCTGCCCGAATACGACGCCACCACACTTACACAGAGCAAGGCGATGGCGGCCTATTTCGAGGCAGCAGCCAAGGCCTGCGGTCAGCCCAAGCTGGCCAGCAACTGGATCATGGGCGAAGTGTCACGGCGCATGAACCTGGGAGAGATCGGCATCGAGAAAGCGCCGGTCACTTCGGTGCAACTGGCTGCGCTGATTGGCCGGATCGCCGATGGCACGATTTCCAACAATGCAGCGAAGCAGGTGTTTGATGCATTGTGGGAAGGTGAAGCTGCAGACGTGGATACCCTCATTGAGTCCAAAGGCCTCAAGCAGATGAACGACTCCGGCGCGCTGGAGAAAATCATCGACGAGGTGATTGCCGCCAACCCCGACAACGTGGCCCAGTTCCGCGCGGGCAAGGACAAGGCGTTCAATGCACTGGTGGGCCAGGCGATGAAGGCCAGCAAGGGCAAGGCGAACCCGCAACAGGTCAATGACCTGCTGCGTGCCAAGCTGGCGGGCTGATTTCAAGACCTGTAAACACAGGCGCAAAGAACAAAGGGGTCCGCGAGGCCCCTTTGTTTTTTTATCCTGAAGTCGGTTCTTTAAGTGATTTTCGCGGCGCGGGCTCTGTGCAGCTCAGCCCCCCAACCTCGTCTATCGAGCTCCCGAGGCAGGAGGCACCGCGCTGGCAGAGGGTTTCGCAGCCGCTGCGGGGGACACGCGCTGAGGGTCCCACAGCTTGCGCAGCTGGGCCAGTTCAGCGTCAAAGCGCTGGTGCACGCGGCGCTTTTCCTGGTCCTGTCCCGTGATGAAGCGCTGCTGCTCGGCAAGGCTGTCGTCAATCTCAGCGATCTTGCGGCGCAGCGTCATGGGCGCCTTGTTGGGGTCCTTCTTGTAGAACTCCATCTCCACATCGAGTTTCTTGCGCTCCGCCTTCAGCTCGGTGATTCGCTTTTCTGCTGTAGCCGTCACGTCATCCACCATCTGGATGGCCGCCGTGCGCTCCACATCGTGGGACGCCTTGTCGGGGTAGCGCGCGACGAGAACGCGTTCACGCCGGCGCTCTTCGACAATGCGGGCGCGCTCCTCGGCATCCTTGCGGTTCTGGGCGTCCTGGGCGGCACGCTCCAGCTCCGTGAGCGAGGGTCCGATCTGGCGGCGTGTGATGCCCGAGGGGCTGAGTTCGCGCTGCTCCCGGTCCAGGCATTCCGGAATAGGCCGGTCGGCCGTCAGCCGGCGCCCGTTGCGGTCCACACACGTGTAGATGCCGCCAGACGCTTCCTGAGGCTGCGCCGAGGCCAGCTCCACGCCCAGGGTGAGCAGCACCAACCCGCCCATGATCCACGCCGACTTGCTCAAATCATCTACCCTTCGTTGACGCCGTACCGCTGGCGGTAGGCCAGCACTTTTTCGTGATGCGAGCGCATCCCTTCTTCCCCGTTTTGCGAGAGATACAGCAATAAGTCTGCCAGCCGGGCGATGGCACACACCTGCATGCCCAGCTGATCGCGCACGTACTGCACGGCGCTATGGTCCACGTCCTGGCCATTCTCTGTGGCTTTTTCCTGGCGGTCCAGCGCAATTGCAACCGCATGCGGCGTGGCACCGGCGGCCCGGATGATCGCAATGGATTCGCGGGCAGCGGTCCCTGCCGACATGACGTCATCCACGATCAGCACCCGGCCTTTCAAGGGGGCACCCACCAGCGTGCCGCCCTCGCCATGGTCCTTGGCCTCCTTGCGGTTGTAGGCAAAAGGCACGTTGCGCCCCAGCCGGGCCAGCTCCACCGCGACCGTGGCCGCCAGGGGAATGCCCTTGTAGGCCGGGCCAAAAACCATGTCGAATTCGATGCCGCTGGCCAGCAGGGCTTTTGCATAGAATTCCGCCAGCCGTCCCATCTTGCGGCCGTCGTCGAACAACCCTGCATTGAAGAAGTAGGGGCTCAGGCGCCCCGCCTTGGTCTTGAATTCACCGAACCGCAGCACGCCCGATTCGACGGCAAAACGTACAAAATCCTGCGCCAGCTGGCCCTGTCCAGAGGTTTGCGCGCCAACATCCACCATGGGGAATTCCTTGTTCAAGTTAACCAGCCTCAATCTCAATGGCATCCGCTCGGCCACCAGCAAAGGCGTGGAAAGCTGGATGGCAGCCACGCGGCCGGATTGTATTTGTGTGCAGGAAGTGAAGGCCCAGGCGGCCGACATGGCCAACCGCTTCGAGCGCATGGCCGGCCTGCAAGGCCACTTCCACTATGCCCAGAAAAAAGGCTATTCCGGCGTGGGCGTCTACACGCGGCACGAGCCTTCGGATGTAGTCATTGGCTATGGCTCTGAAGAGTTCGATACAGAAGGCCGCTATGTGGAGCTGCGTTTCGACACGCCGGCCCGCAAGCTGTCGATCATCAGCGCGTACTTTCCGAGCGGCTCGTCGGGCGAGGAGCGCCAGCAGGCCAAGTTCCGGTTTCTGGCCGAGTTCCATCCCCATCTGATGAAAGTCAAGGGCGAACGCGACTTCATCCTGTGCGGCGACATCAACATTGCGCACCAGCAAATTGACCTCAAAAACTGGCGCAGCAACCAGAAAAACAGTGGTTTTTTGCCCGAAGAGCGGGCCTGGGTGACAAAGTTGTTGCACACAACTGATGAAGGCGGCGGCATCATAGACGTTTACCGCCAGTTACAACCTACCGCCACGGACACCGCCTACACATGGTGGAGCAACCGGGGGCAGGCGTATGCCAACAACGTGGGGTGGCGGCTGGACTACCACCTGGCCACCCCCGCGCTCGCAGCGCTGGCACGTGCTGAATCCATCTACAAAAGTGAAAAGTTCTCGGACCACGCGCCCATCACGGTGGACTATGACTTCAGCCTTTGACGATGCCCGCCTCTGACCATTGATGCCCGACACCGCAGCCTCCACCGCCCCCCCGCCCCACGGTTTCCGCCCCGCCAACGCGGAATCTTTGTGGAGACAGCTCTCCACCCCCCACCCCACCGTCGGCAAGGCGCGCCACCTGGGGGAGGCGCTGGTCCATGCGGGCATGCTGTCCCCCTCGGCTCTGGAAGACGGCCTCAAGAAGCAATTGCAGGAGCGCGGCGCCGGGCAACACCGGCTGATCGGGCAGATCCTGGTGGAAGGCGGCGTCCTCACCCAGGAGCAGCTGCGCCAGGTCATTGCCGCGTGGCTGGGCGAGTACACCGTGCACCCGGGCGACATTGCGCCAGAAGCGACGGCCCTGGCCCTGGTGCCACGCGCAGTGGCAGAGCGTGAATCCGTGCTGCCGCTGATCGCCCGCGAAGACGCGCTGGTGTTGCTCATGGCCGATCCCTGTGACCGCGTGCTGCTGGACGAACTGCGGTTTCTCACACAGCGCCGGCTCCTTCCGCTGCAGGCCGCACCCGGCACGCTGATGCCCGCCATCCACCGCGCCTACCGCACCCAGCCCGGTGGCGGCGCCGACGCGACCACCGCCGCACGCGCCACCTCTCGCGAGCTGGCGGCCAACCTCGGCAGCACGGCCCCGGACGCGGACTCCGAGCAGGCCGACGTGATCAGCGAGTCGGACAACACCCTGGTGCGGCTCATCAACTCGGTGATCGACGAAGCCATCCACCACCGCGCCTCCGACATCCACATCGAGACCGAGCCCGCGCCGCAGAACGTGCGCATCCGCCTGCGCATCGATGGCGACCTCACGCCCTACCTGGAGCTGCCAGCGCGCTACCGCTTCGCGATGGTGGCGCGCATCAAGATCATGGCGGGCATGGACATCTCGGAGCACCGCAAGCCCCAGGACGGCAAGATCGACTTCGCCCGCTTCGGCGGCCCGCCGGTGGAGCTGCGCGTGGTCACCGTGCCCACCTCGCGCGGACTGGAAGACGTGGTGCTGCGCCTGCTGGCCGGTGCCAAGCCGCTGCCGCTGGAGAACATCGGCCTGAGCCCGCCCAACCTGCAGGCCCTGCGGGCGGTGGTGCAAAAGAGTTACGGCCTGGTGCTGGTGTGCGGCCCCACGGGCTGCGGCAAGACGACCACGCTGCACTCGGTGGTGCGCGACATCAACACCGCCGGCCGCAAGATCTGGACGGCCGAAGACCCCATCGAGATCACGCAGGAGGGCCTGCGCCAGGTCCAGGTGAACCCGCGCATCGGCTGGACTTTTGCAGCCGCAATGCGCACCTTTCTGCGCGCCGACCCGGACGTCATCATGATCGGCGAGATGCGCGACGAGGAAACCGCGCGCATCGCCATCGAGGCCTCACTCACCGGCCACCTGGTGCTGTCCACCCTGCACACCAACTCGGCGCCCGAGAGCATTGCGCGGCTGCTCGAGATGGGCCTGGACCCGTTCAACTTCTCGGATTCTCTGCTCGCCATCCTGGCCCAGCGCCTGGTGCGCCGCCTGTGCACGGCCTGCCGCGAGCCGCGGGTGGCCGACCACGACACGCTGCTGGGCCTGGCGTCGCAGTACCTGGACAGTGGCACCCGCAACACGCCCGAGGCCTGCGAGGCGCAGGTGGCGCGCTGGCGCCAGCAGCATGGCGGCGCACAGGGCGAGCTGCGCCTGTGGCGGCACGTGGGCTGCACGAAGTGCGACGGCCACGGCTACCACGGCCGGCTGGGCATCCATGAGCTGATGCTGAGCGACGAGGCCATCCGCCAGCACATCCGCCACCGCGCCCCCGCCTCGGACATCCGCCATTCGGCACTGGCCGCGGGCATGCTGACGCTGCGCCAGGACGGCATCGAGAAGGTGCTGCAGGGGTTGACCGACATGTCGGAAGTGGTGGCGGCGACCAACCTGTGATGTGCGCCCACTCCGGCGATGGCTACCGCTGGAAAAATGTGAAAAAAATGGCCGCTGGCGCTTAAAAGATCAGCGCCAGTAGCTATCAAAAAATGAGCGTCATCCGGATTGAGCCCCGCTCGCCGACTTGTTCACGCCGTCGCCTCGGCGATCCAGCTCGTAGTGAAACACCTTGGCAATGATCTGCCAGCGCCCATCCACATGGATCAGGGTCAGCAGGTCGGTGAAGTGCTTGGGCAGGATGGCGCATTCGACCTTGGCCAGGGCGGTCACCGGCCCGGCAAATTCAATCGACAGGATGCGCTCCTGCACCGTCTCGCCCCGGCTCGCGGGCGAGGGGCGCTGGTCCACGATGGGGAAATATTCCTCCATGCGCAGGATCACCGCAGGCTCGGCCGTGGCGCAGGCATAGACCGCCTGCGGGTGGAACACGCGGCGCAGGCGCTGGGTATCGCTGTGGCACAGGCCGTCGAAATACTCCTGCAGCACGGCGGCGACTGCGTCGAAGCGCGGGTCACTCATGGCGCGCTCCCGTCGGTGGCGGCGCGAGCGCGCTGGCGCCGCACGGTCACCGTCTCACCGGCCACCCCCCAGTTGTCGGTCTCGACCTCGTCGATCACGACAAAGGTGGTGGCGGGCTCCTTGTTCAGAACGCGCACCAGCAAATCGGTCGCCCCCTGGATCAGTGCGGCCTTTTGCGCACTGCTGACACCTTCGCGGGTCACTTTGATGTTGATGTAAGGCATGGCGTGTTCCTTGTGGATGGATGAATGAACGGCGTCTCAGCCCAGCAACCCTTCGGCCCGCATCGCGGCCTGTACCGCGGGGCGCGCGGCCACACGGCGCATGAACGCCTGCAGATGGGCCAGGTCGCTGATGTCCAGCTTCACGAACTTGGCCCAGCCCAGCACCACAAAAAGGTAGGCGTCGGCCGCCGTGAAGTGCTCGCCCGTCAGGTAGTTGCCGTCCTGCAGTTGCGCGTCCAGCCACTCCATCTTCTTGCGCAGCAGGGCGGCCAGTGCGGCCTTGGCGTTGTCATCCAGCCCGGCGTGGAACAGGGGCGTGAAGGACTTGTGCAGCTCGGTGCTGACGTAGTTCTGCCACTCCATCACCCGGTAGCGCGCCCGCGTGCCGGCGGCCGGCATCAGTGGCGTGGCCTGGGCCTGGTCGGCGATGTATTGCGCAATGACCGGGCCTTCGGTGAGGCGGGAGCCGTCGTCCAGCTCCAGCACGGGCACCTGGCCTTTGGGGTTGATCGCATAGAAATCCTGCCCATCGGCCGTCTGGTGGCGCGCGGTATCGACCTTTTCCAGCGCAAACGGCAAGCCACATTCCAGCAGCAGGATGTGGGGCGACAAGGAGCAGGCGGCGGGGGAAAAGTACAGCTTCATGGGGAGGCCTTGGGGGCGTGGTGGAAAGGTGAAGCGATGGTATTGGCGATGCAAACAGCAATAAACTAGGCACCAGTAATTTCACTGATTACATGAAGTAATAAACAAGACATGGCGCGCCAATTTGACGACCTGAAGCTGGGCAGCATCGAGCTGTTCTGCCTGACCGCGCAGTGGCAAAGCTTCACGGCCGCCGCCCAGGCGGCCGGGCTGACGGCGGCGGCGGTGAGCCGATCCGTGGCACGCATGGAGGCGCGCCTGGGCGTGCGCCTGTTCCAGCGCACGACACGCCAGGTGCGGCTGACCGACGCCGGCAAGCGCTACTACGAGCAATGCCGCCAGGCGCTGGGGCAGCTGGCCGAGGCAGAACGCGAGCTGTCAGGCCAGCAACAAAGCCCGGCGGGCCTCGTCCGCTTCAGCCTGCCCACCTCCTATGGGCACTGCCGCATCCTGCCCCTGCTGCCCGCATTTGCGCAGGCCTACCCCGGCGTGGAGCTGGAGCTGCAGTTGAGCAACCGCAACGTGGACTTCACCGAGGAAGGCTTTGACCTGGCCGTGCGCGGTCGCGCACCCATCGACTCGGGGCTGGTGGCACGCAAGCTGGAGGACGCCGCCCTGGTGGTGGTCGCCGCCCCGGCGTATCTGGCGCGTTGCGGCACGCCACACGAAGCGGCCGACCTGGCGGCGCACGAATGCATCCAGTTCGTGCTGCCCAGCAGCGGGCAGGCGGTGGCGTGGATACTGCGCGACGCGGCCGGGCGCGATATGGAGGTGCCCACCCAAGGCCGCCTGCGCTGCGCCGATGACATCCTGGGCCCCGTGACCCTGGCGCGTGCCGGCGCAGGGCTGCTGCAGACCTACCGGTTCATTGTGGAAGCCGACCTGCACAGCGGTGCCTTGCAGGAGGTGCTGCCCGCACATGCCGGTGCCTCCCGCCCGTTTTCGCTGCTGTACCCCGCCAACCGGCACATGCCGCTGCGCGTGCGGGTGCTGGTGGATTTCCTCGTTGATCGGCTGGCGCGGGCTTGACCCTGTCCCGTCCGCCATGCGCCAGACCCGCAAAATACACAAAACCAATCCTCACCCACCATGCTCCGCTACCTCACCGTCCCTGTTACTGCGTTCCAGCAAAACTGCTCCCTCGTCTGGTGCGACGCCACCCACAAAGCCGCCGTGATCGACCCCGGCGGTGACCTGGATGTGCTGCTGGCAGAAATCCAGCGCCTTGACCTCACGCTCGAACAGATCTGGCTCACCCACGCCCACATCGACCACGCGGGCGGCACGGGCGAGCTGGCAGAGCGGCTTTCGCTGCCCATCGTCGGCCCTCACCCGGGCGACCAGTTCTGGATTGACGGCCTGCCGCAGCAAAGCGCGATGTTTGGTTTTCCGCCCGCCCAGCACTTCACGCCCACGCGCTGGCTGCACGACGGCGACACGGTGCAGATTGGCGACGAGACGCTGAATGTGCGCCACTGCCCCGGCCACACCCCTGGGCATGTGGTGTTCCATGCGCCGCAGATTGACCGTGCTTTTGTGGGCGATGTGCTGTTTGCCGGCAGCATGGGGCGCACCGACTTCCCGCAGGGAAACCACCAGCAGCTCATCGACAGCATCACCCAGCGCCTGTGGCCCATGGGCAACCAGACGGTGTTCATCCCTGGGCACGGTCCTGAGAGCACGTTCGGGCGTGAGCGCCAAAGCAACCCCTATGTGGGTGGGACGTAAGCCTTTTTTTGGCATTTTTGGGTTCTAGCGATTATCCAGAAAGCGCAGACAGCTATTATTTTTGAAGTAGCCCTGTGCCTCTGCGCGTGCCGCAGGGGCCAGCGTGCCCACCAGGATGCACGCCGGCCCCTGCAATGCGGCGTCAGAAATCGAACGAGGCCGACAGGCGCACGGCGCGTGGCGCACCCACGTTCACCCGGCCCGCGCCCCAGATACTTTCAAAGTAAGCGCGGTTGGTGAGGTTGGTCACCGTGGCGCGCAGCACCACGGGTTGTGCGCCAAAACGCGTCGCATAGCGGGCGCCCACATCCAGCGTGGTCCAGGACGGCAGCTTCACGCTGTTGTCGCCCGTGAGCCACTGTGCACCCGTGTGGTTCACCCGGCCGTTCACCGACAGGCCCTGCACACCAGGGATGGCCCAGTCCGCGCCCAGGTTCAGCGTGAGCTTGGGCACGCCAAACTGCGCGCGGCCCTGGTTCACGCCCTTGGCGGTCTGGGTCTGCTCGGCCTCGGTGTAGGCCGCGCCACCCAGCAGCGTGAGGGCCGGGGTCAGCTGGCCGAACACGTTCCACTCCACGCCCCGGTTGCGCTGCTCGCCGTCCAGCACCTGGCGGTTGTTGGCTTCGATCAGGGCAGGCTTGCTGATCTGGAACAGGCTCACTGTCTGCGTCAGGCTGCCCGCAACCCACTTCACGCCCACCTCGGCCTGCTTGCTCTTGTAGGGCTTGAAGCTCTCTCCCTCGTTGGCATAGGGCGCCTTCACGGTGGTGCCGGCGCTCAGACCTTCCACGTAGTTGCCGTACAGCGAAACGTTCTCGCCCCAGGGCTTGGCGACCACGCCCACCAGTGGGGTCACGGCGCTCTCCTTGTACTTGTTGAGCTTCTGGTTGACCTGCTGCGCGCGCACGCCCAGGGTGAGCTGCACCCTGTCGTCGGCGAACGCCAGTGTGTCCACCACGCTCATTGCAGTCATCACGTCGTCGTTGAGGGGGTTGTAGGTGGAAGCCGCCCCGCCCGGCGGCATCGCAATGGGCCGGGGGTTGTAGATGTTGCTGTTGATGGCGGCCGTGCCATTGGCCCGGCTGCCACCCTGGTAGCTCATCACGTTGGCGGCCAGGGTCAGCTTGTGGGCCACGGCGCCGGTGCTGAACTGGCCGCGCACGCCCAACTCGGCCGTGGTGGTGTCGTACTCGCCCCAGGAGTTGTAGGCCGTGCCCGTGGCGTTGCCCGAAGCCGCGTTCGCCGCCGTCCACACCGGGCGCGTGCCGAAAATGAAGCCGTCGTATGCATGCTCGGCCTTGCCCGCCGATGCAAACGCCGTCCAGCCGGTATTGATCCGCGCCTGGCCGCGCACGATGAGGCCCTGCGTCAGCGTATTGCTGTAGACGCCTTCGCCGTAGAAGAAGTTGGTAGAACCATCGGGTGCCTTGGGCACCGTGGTCCAGCCCGTGATGATGGGCTGCATGGGCGAGCCCTTGCGCACCTTGTTCTTCAGCGAATAGGCATCGGCCTCCACGTTCCAGCCTTCGCCCTGGTAGTCCAGCGCCAGGTGGCCGATCTCGCGCGCCTTGGTCTGGTGGTCCAGCCAGGTCTCGCCGCCCGACAGCACGCCGTTGACACGCACGCCCAGGCGCTGGCCTTCGCCGAAGCGGCGCGACACGTCGGCGTGCACGCCCACGTTCGATTTGGACGAATAGGTGGTGGTCACGCGTGTGAGCGGCTCCTTGCCCGCGCGCTTGGGCACGAGGTTGATGGCGCCACCCACATCACCTGACGGCGGCAGCCCCATCATCATGGCGCCGGGGCCCTTGAGCACTTCCACGCGCTCGAAGATCTCGGTGGGCGTGTTCTGCTCGGGCGCGAGGCCGTAGGCACCATTGATGGCCATGGAACTGGCGCCCACGCCGAAGCCCCGGATGATGAAGTTCTCGACGATGTGGCCTTCGTTGGTGGTGGTGCGCACCGAAGGGTCGTTCTTGAGCACGGCGCCCACGGTCTGCGCCTGCTGGTCGGCAATGCCTTCGGCGGTGTAGCCCGTCATGTTGAAGGGCGTGTCCATCACGCCCACATTGCCCAGCACCCCCAGGCGCGTGCCCCGGGCCACCTGGCCACCGGGCGCGGCAGCGGGCAGGCTTTCGGGCGTCTCGGCCGCCGCGTTCACGGTCACTTCCTTGAGCACCACCGGGGCGGCCGGGCTTTGCGCCCAGGCTGCGCCGGCACTGGCGAACAAGGTCCACGCACAGGCCCGGGCGACCTGGCGCAAAGCAAAAGGGTGTGCCGGGGTGGCACCCCGGGATGGGCGGCGAGTCTGCATAGAGAAAGTCCTGAATCAAAAACGGTAGAAAAAGGGAACGCCACCCCGCCAACGGACTGCAAACAAGAATGAGTGCGATTTCATCCAGGACACAGACCCGCTCCAGGACGGAGCGGTAACAACGAAGTGCCCGGGACGTGTTGCAAGGCGTGCCGACTTGTTACATCCGGCATGCAGCGATGGTTCCACGCGGCCCGTGGACCTGTGTTTGCACGGTCAACAAAGATGTTTGCGGCACCCGCGCTGCCCGCAAAGAGCACATGGCCAAGCTACGTTGGAAGCGCCTTCCTGGGGAAGCGCACTGCCATGGAATCCGGGGCTTCGAATCTCCCCACGCGCCTGCAGCGGGCGCGGCCCCGCCAGGGCCGCCGCGCAAGGGCCGCCCCGCCGCGCTGGCGGCGTCCCCCTCTGGGGGAAGGCGCCGCAGGCGACTCAGGGGGGTTTCAGATTCGTGCCCGGGCCAGCTTGGGCGGCATGCCAAAGCGCTTGCGGTATGCCGTGGCGAAGTTGGCGGCGCTGTTGTAGCCCGCGACCAAGGCCGCCTGCCCTACCGTCAGGCCGTCGCATTCCAGCGCGTGGCGCGCCCGCTGCAGACGGTGTTCGCGCACAAAGTCGAACACCGTGGTGCCATACACCGCGCGGAAGTGCCGCTGCAGCGTGTTGGCATTGGTGCCTGCCTGGCGCGCCAGCGCATCGAGCGACATGTCCATCGCACCGTCGGTCTGCAAGAAGGCGTGCAGCGCGCGCATGCGCTTGTGCTCATGGGGCAGCAGGCGCAGTGCCGCCGCGGCCGGTGCCGGGGCGGGCGCGGGCGCTGGGGCTGGCCCCGGGGCGTGCTGCGCCAGGCTGCCCAGGGCTTCGCCCACCAGTTCCAGCGCGCGGCTTTCCAGGTACAGGTGCAGCAGCAGGGGGCTCAGGTCCGGCGCATGGGTGATCTGCTCTGCCAGCGCGGCAATGCGGGGCGACGGCTGCCAGTGGTGCATGGCCAGGTGCTGGCGGCGAAAGGCCTCGATGGCATCGGACGCTGCGGGCCCAGCCACCTGCTCCAGCCACTCGCCCCCCAGGCCCACGCTCACCCGGCGCGCGTAGGCCCCCCGGCGGGCGCGGCGCTCAAAGCGCTCGGGCTGGGCCACTGACACCAGCAGCGCGCGCGGCAGCCCTGGCTCCCGAGGGCGTTGGGCAGTAGCGCTCGACAGCGCCACGCGTCGCGGGCCATAGCTCACGTCCACCGAGCCCTCCAGCAGCACCACGATGCGCAGCCCCGCATCCATGTCACCACTGGCGGTGAAGTCCTGCGCGTCGGCCGCATCGTCGGCGTGCAGGTGCAGCCCGGGGCGCAAGACCCGCACCCGCTGCAGATGGCGCTGCAGCGACGCCTGCATGCCCTCCGACGGCGGCGCCGCTGGCTGGACATTCAAGGGGCTGACAACGGACATGGGCGCAGGTGCGAGGAGATGCAAAAAAGTGTGGATGAAAGCGCGGTGAAAAGGTGCGGGCCCGGGGTGGGCAAGGGATGTACCCGAACCACACCGGCCACGCCTGACGTTTGCGCAAAGGTTTTTCTCCACGGGGCAAACACGGCAGGCACCGCGCCATGGGATGCTAGCAACTTGCGATAATAAATGCAAATGATTCTCAATATTGCTTGTTGCCTGGGAGCTTCTTCAGCGGGCCCCCAGCCCCTCGCAGCCGTCCATGACCTTCACACTCCCCCGTTTTTTCGGCTCCCTGGGCGTTGCGCTCTGCGCCGTGCTCATCACCACAGCCCCGGTACAGGCCCAGGGCACACCCCAGACCGTCACCGACCTGGCAGGCCGCACCGTCACCCTGCCCGCCAAGGTGGACCGCATCCTGCTGGCTGAAGGCCGGCTGTTGCCTGCGCTGGGCGTGTTCGAGCGCGACGACGTGGCACGCCGCCTGGTGGGCATGATGGGCGACTACGAAACGCTGGACCCCGCCGGCTATGCGCAGTGGCGCAGCCGCTTCCCGCAGCTCGACAAGGTGCCCCGCGTGGGCCGCAACAACGCCGGCAGCTTCAGCGACGAGCAGGCGATAGCGCTGCGCCCGCAGGTCGCCATCCTGGGCCTGGCGGGTGGCCATGGGCCGAGCATGAACGACCGCGAGACCCTGGCCCGGCTGGAGGCGGCCGGCATCGCCGTAGTGTTCCTCGACTTCCGCCATGACCCGCTCAGGAACACGCCGCGCAGCATGGAACTGCTGGGCGCCGTGCTGGGCAAGCGCAAGGAGGCCGACGCTTTCAACACCCTGTGGCGGGCCCAGCTCGAACGGGTCGAGTCTCGCCTGCGCACCCTGCCGGCCGGCACCCGCCACCCCAGTGTGTTCCTCGAAAACCGGGTAGGGCTGGCCGACGACTGCTGCGCCACCATGGTGGGCCTGGTGGGCGTGCTGCTCGATGCCGCTGGCGCCGAGAACGTGGCGCGTGGCCGCATTCCGGGCGAGCACGGCACGCTCAACCCCGAGTTCCTGATCGCCACGCAGCCCCGGCTGTACATCGGCACCGGCATCGGCAGCATGGCCACTACCGAGAAGTCGCCTCTGCGCATCGTGCTGGGCGCTGACGCCACGCCCGAGGCGGCCCGCGCATCGCTGGCGCGTGCCACCCAGCGCAGAGGCATCGCCCAGCTGGAGGCCGTGCAGCAGAACGGGCGCGCCCACGCCATCTGGCACCACTACTACAACTCCCCCTTCAACGTGGTGGCGGTGCAGGTGTTTGCCAAATGGCTGCACCCCGCGCTGTTTGCCGACCTGGACCCGCGTGCCACGCTGCAGACCCTGTTCACCCAGTTCCAGCCCATACCGCTGACCGGCGTGTACTGGACCAGCCTCTGATGCCCGTGCCCCTGTCACCACAGGGTACGCGCCGCGCACTGCTTGCCGCAGGCGCCGGTGCGAGCCTGGGCTTGCTGGGTGGGTGCGCCCACGGCAAGGCTACGGCGCCACCGCTGCTGCAGGCAGCACCCGCCCAGCTGCCGGGCACGCACCAGCAGGATCTGCGCGACCCGGCCAGCGGCCGCACCTGGCGCATCTGGGTGCAGCAGCCTGCGGGCCCCGCGCCCGCCACGGGGTACCCGGTGCTGTATCTGCTCGACGGCAACGCCGCCTTTGCACTGGCGGCCCAGCTGGCCCGCAACAGCGCGGGGAGGCCCGGAGACATGGGCACCGACAGCACCATCGTGGTCGGCATCGGCCACCCTGGTGACGCCGTGATCCACCCGGCAGAACGCCAGCGCGACTACACACCTCCCGTGCCCGGCAGCACGGCCACACCCGAAGCAGGCGGCGCTGACATCCTGCTCGACTTCATTGCGCGCGAGTTGCAGCCGCGCGTGGCGCATGCCTTTGCCACTGACCCGCAGCGCCAGACCCTGAGCGGGCATTCGTTCGGCGGCTTGCTGGTGCTGCACGCACTGTTCACGCGCCCCGCGCAATTCACGCGGTACGCAGCCACCAGCCCCTCGGTGTGGTGGAACGGCGCACAGCTTCTGCGCACGGCCGGGCAGTTCGCACAGGTCCACGCGATGGCGCCGCGCCCCTTCCGGGCGCAGTTGCTGCTGCGCGTGGGCAGCCTGGAACAGGCGCAGACGGCACCCACCGCAGCCCGCGCTGCCATACAGGTCGAGCGCCGCATGGTCGAGCGCACCCTGGCGCTGGCCGACCAGCTGGGCGCTCTGCAGTGGCCCGAGCTGCGCGTGGACATGGCCATGCTGCCCGGCCTGGACCATGGCAGCGCCATGGCCCCGGGGCTCATCGACGCCCTGGCATTGGCCCAGCAGCCCCGCTGAAAAACACGGACGCTCTGAAACCCTTTCGCGCACCACACGCCCTATACCGGAATTGCCTCCGTTGAACCCAGCCACTGCCTCTCCCTTGCCCGTAGCCATGGCCTCCACCGATTCGCTCGCGCAGCGCTACGGGCATTTCGTGCGCCGGCGTCTGCTGCTGCTGGCCACCTTGCTGGCCGTGCTGTGCGCCAGCGTCGTGGCCGACATTGCACTCGGGCCCTCCACCTTCGCGTTTGCCGACGTGCTGCGCGGCCTCTTCGCGCCCGACGCCCTGCCGCAGGCGCAGCAGGTCATCCTGTGGGAAGTGCGCCTGCCCTATGCAGTGATGGCCGTGCTGGTGGGCGCCAGCCTGGGCCTGGCCGGGGCCGAGATGCAGACCGCGCTCAACAACCCGCTGGCCAGCCCGTTCACGCTGGGCGTGTCGGCCGCTGCGGCGGTGGGCGCGTCAGCCGCCGTGGTCAGCGGTTTCACGCTGCTGGCCTGGGGCGAGAACCTCGCGGTGCCGCTGTGCGCCTTTGCTGGAGCAGCGTGTGCCACGGCGTTGATCCAGCTGCTGGCCTGGCGCCAGGGCGCCAGCGTGGACACGGTGGTGTTGTTCGGCATCGCGCTGCTGTTCAGCTTCGAGGCGCTGCTGTGGCTGCTGCAGTTCATTGCCGACAGCAACGCGCTGCAGCAGATCGTGTTCTGGACCATGGGCAGCCTGGGCCGCGCCACCTGGACCAAGATCGGCATCGTGGGCACCGTGCTGGCGCTGTGCATGCTTTGGTCGGCGCACCAGGCCTGGGCCCTCACGGCGCTGCGCGCGGGCGAGGACCAGGCGCGCAGCTTCGGCATCGCGGTGGAGCGGCTGCGCCTGGTGACACTGCTGCGCGTAAGCCTGCTGGCGGCCACCGCCCTGTCGTTCGTGGGCACCATCGGCTTCGTGGGCCTGGTGGGACCACACATCGCGCGCATGCTGCTGGGCGAAGACCACCGCTACTACCTGCCGGGCAGCGCGCTGGCCGGGGCGCTGATGCTGTCGCTCGCGTCCATCCTGAGCAAGGCGCTGGTGCCCGGCGTGGTGCTGCCCATCGGCGTCATCACCGCGCTGGTGGGCGTGCCGCTGTTCATGGTGCTGGTGCTGCGCCAAAGAAGGGCTGCATGAAGCACCACCTGAGCCGCTGCGCGTCTTCCCCCTCTCTCACATTGCCGCGCAATGCGGGAGGGGGACGCCCCCAGCGCGGCGGGGCGGCCCTTGCGCGGGGGCGCTGGCCTGGGCCGCGTCAGTTTCATTGGCTGCTGAGGGTGCGTAGCGCCATGGAGGCTTGATATGACAACAGGCCTGACCCTCGAACAACTCACCGCTGGCTACCCCGGCCGGGCCGTGCTGCAGGGCGTGGACCTGCCTTGCGTGCCCGCCGGCACCTTGGTGGCCGTGGTGGGCCCCAATGCCGTGGGCAAGTCCACGCTGCTCAAGGCCGTGGCCGGGCTGCGGCCCGCACAGGGGCGCGTGCTGCTGGAAGGGACCGACCTGGCCATGCTGGCCCCGCGCGAACGCCTGCGCCTCGTGGGCTACCTGCCCCAGGCACTGCCGCAGAGCACCTCGCTCGTGGCCTACGAGACCTGGCAGAGCGCCCTGCGCGCCAGCCGCAGCGAATGGAGCACCGCGCAGCGCGAGGCGGCCATCGAGTCGGTGGTGGCGGCGCTGGGGCTGCAGGCGCTGGCGCTGCGCCGGCTCGACGAACTGTCGGGCGGCCAGCGCCAGATGGTGGGTCTGGCCCAGGTCATCGTGCGCGCGCCGCGCCTGCTGCTGCTGGACGAACCCACCAGCGCCCTCGACCTGCGCTGGCAGCTGCAGGTGCTGCAGGCCGTGCGCGCCATGGTGCAGCAGCAGGGCGCGATCGGCCTGGTGGCCGTGCACGACCTGAACCTGGCCCTGCGCTTTTGCCAGCACGTGCTGGTGCTGGGCGGCGGCACGGTGCTGGCTGCCGGCGAGCCCGCGCAGGTGCTCACCCCTGCCCTGCTGCAGCGTGCCTATGGCGTCGAGGCCCGCGTGGAGCGCTGCTCGAAAGGCAATTTGCTGGTGTTGGCCGATGCAGCGCTGCCACTGTCCGAACCCTTTTCCCCCACAACAACATCCCCGCACCCATGATGCAACGCCAGGGCCACCTGCCCACCACCGAGGCCAGCCGCTACCTGCAGCGCCTGTGTTACCACTTCACCCGCAAGATCCGCGTGACCTACGACGCACACCATGGCGAGGCCCACTTTCCCTGGGGCCTGTGCGTGTTGCGCGCGGATACCGAGGCCTTGCGTTTCGACTGCAGCGCCGAGGACGATGCCAGCCTGGCGCGCGTGCAGTTCGCCATCGACTCGCATGTGGAGCTGTTCTCGCGCAAGAGCCCCATGGCCGTGTGCTGGCAGCCGGCGCAGACCGGCCCAGGCGCTGGCGTCGCGCCAGAAATTTGAACAAAATCAGGCCCTAGCGCCTATTCAGCAAGCGCTGGCAGCTATCAAATTTGATAGATCCAGGCACACAGGGGCGCCCGACAGGTCAGCCGCGTTGGGCGGCTTGGTAGAGGCCCTGCACCTTCGGCACGTTCATTTCCAATTCCTTGATGCGCGCCGGACCCGAGGGGTGGGTGGAGAGGAAGGCCAGCCCGCCCTGCTTGTTGCCGCTGGCGTTGCCCATCTTTTGCCACAGGCTCACGGCCGCCGAAGGCTGGTAGCCCGCGCGGGCGGCCAGCTCCAGCCCCACCAGGTCGGCATCGGTCTCGTCCGACCGGCTGAACTGCAACGTGAGCAGTTGCCCGCCCAGGCTGGCAGCCGCATTGCCCAGGTCTCCCAGGCCGAGCAGCTGCGAGCCCAGGCGCAGCGCCAGGTTGGTGCCCTGCGTCTTGGCGATGCGCTCACGCGCATGCTCGCGCAGCGCGTGGGCCATTTCGTGGCCCATGATCATCGCGGCTTCGTCGTCGGTGAGTTTGAGCTGGTCGAGGATGCCGGTATAGAACGCAATCTTGCCGCCGGGCATGCAGAACGCGTTGATCTGCTGGCTGCCAATGAGGTTGACCTCCCAGCGCCACTGCCTGGCGCGCTCGTTCCAGGGCGTGGCGTGCGGGATCAGCCGCTTGGCAATGGCGTGCAGGCGCTGCAGCTGCGGGTGGTTGTCGGGCGCCAGCGCACGTTTGGCCTTGGCCTGCTGCAGCATCTGCTGGTACTGCTGGGCCGCAGAGTTTTCCAGCGTCTCGGCGGGCACCAGCTTGCGCAGGCTGGACGCGGTACCCACATCCACCTGCGCCAGCACCGGCGCCGCAGCGCTGACACCTGCTGCCAGCAGGAAGGCGCGGCGCGCCGACCATGGGGACGACGGCGCAACAGAGGGAGCGGGGCAGAAAAGACACATACAAGGCAATCCCAAAAGGAATAATGAGCAGCGCTGGCACACAACACACCAGAGTCTGCTGCGCAGATGGAGGCCGACAGACTGGCTACAAGGGTGCGTCGGCGATGATAGACAAAACCCACGCTCGCCCATGTCAGACACCTCCACATCTTCCCGCCCCAGCCTCGCACCCAGCACCGCCCCGGACAAGCCCCCGCGCACGCCCTGGCTGCAGACGCTGCGCGTGTACCTGGAGCCCGCCAGCCTGCGCATGCTCACGCTCGGGTTCTCCGCCGGGCTGCCATTGCTGCTGGTGCTGGGCACGCTGAGCTTTCGCCTGCGCGAAGCGGGCATTGACCGCAGCACCATTGGGTATCTGAGCTGGGTGGGCCTGGCCTACGGCTTCAAGTGGGTGTGGGCGCCGCTGGTGGACCGCATGCCGATCCCGCTGCTCACCCAGGCGCTGGGGCGCCGCCGCAGCTGGCTGCTGCTGTCGCAGGCACTCATCGTAGGCGGGCTCATCGGCATGGCGCTGGCCGACCCGCGCCAGACGCTGGGACCCATCGTGTGGTGCGCGCTCGCGGTGGCGTTTGGCTCAGCCACGCAGGACATTGCGTTGGATGCGTTTCGCATCGAATCTGCCGACGCCAATCACCAGGCCGCGCTGGCAGCCTCGTACCAGACAGGCTACCGCCTGGCCATGATCTGGGCCGGTGCGGGCGTGTTGTGGATTGCGGCGCGCGCCGAGGTCGCGCCCGCCGTGGGCCAGGCCATGTTGCAGGGCGCGGCGGCGTACCAGAACAGCGCATGGCTGAAGGCCTACCTCGTGATGGCCGCCTCCATGGCCGTGGGCGTGGTTACGGTCCTGTTCTCGCGCGAGCCAGCGCCGCGGGCCGCCTCCGAAGAACGACTGGAGCTGAGTCAGGCCATCACGCGGCTGGCGCTCAAGGGCGTGCCGCTTTGGGCCCTATTGGTGGTGCCCATGGTGGCGGTGGCGATCAGGTTTGGAAAGTTGCCAATGCTGCTGGTGTATTCATTGGCGCCGCCCCGGTGGCTTGGGCTAGTCGCGGACGTTGCCAGCACCGGTTTGACCCTGCTTGTGCTCGGATATCTGCTGCGCTCTCTGGCACGCAAGAACGTTCGGGTGCCCGCACCAGCGGCGCTGCGCCCTTCGTTGGCCTGGCTGGAAATCGCGGTGTTTTACCCCTTCAAGGACTTCGTTCAGCGCTATGGCAAACAAGCCATCCTCATCCTCGCGCTCATCGCCGTCTACCGCATCAGCGATGTGGTCATGGGCATCATGGCCAACCCGTTCTATGTGGACATGGGCTTCACCAAGGACGAGGTGGCCGCCGTCACCAAGGTGTACGGCGTGATCATGACGCTGGCCGGTGCTTTCGTGGGCGGCGTGCTGTCGATGCGTTTTGGCGTGATGCGCATCCTGATGCTGGGCGCCATCCTGAGCGCCGCCAGCAACCTGCTGTTCGCCTGGCTGGCGGGCCACGGGCACGATGTGACCGCGCTGATCGCCGTGGTCTCGGCCGACAACCTGGCCAGCGGGATTGCCTCGGCCGCGTTCATCGCCTACCTGTCGAGCCTGACCAACGTCAGCTACTCGGCCACGCAGTACGCACTGTTCAGCTCGATGATGCTGCTGCTGCCCAAATTTGTAGCGGGCTTCTCGGGCGACTATGTGAATGCCTTCGGCTACGCGCACTTCTTCACGGCCACCGCGATGCTGGGGCTGCCGGTGCTGGTGCTGGTATGGCTGGCTGCACGGGTTCGGGCGCCATCGGCAACGCCACCCGCACACAGGTCCCCTGACCCGGCGCAGCCGTGATCTCCAGCTGCGCGCCAATGGCCTGCGCCCTGGCCCGCATGTTGGCCAGCCCCTGCCCTCCAAGCTGGGCCGAACTCTCCATGCCGACTCCGTTGTCGGCAATCTCCAGCACCAGATGCGGCGGCTGGCCCGGCCCATCCTGATGGCGGGCACTCACCCGCACGGTGCTGGCCTGCGCGTGCCGCAGCACGTTGGTGAATGCCTCCAGCAGGAGGCGTTGGATCTGCAGCACCATGTGCGGCGTGAGACTTTCTAGGGCGGGGAGCTCCTCCACCTGCCAATCCACCTGGATGCCTGTGGCCGCCAGGCGCGGTTGCATCCGGTAGCGCAGCGTGGCCAGTACCGTAGCCAGATCACCACCCACCGGCTGGATGGCATCCACGGCCATGCGCAGTTCATCCAGCGCAGCATTCGCGTGCTCGCGCAGCTGGGCGTTGGTGCGGCCTTTGCCAATGAGGCTGAGCAACCCCACCAGTTGCGAACCCACGCCGTCGTGAATGTCGCGCATGATGCGCTGGCGCTCCAGGAGCGCGGCATGCTGGGCGTGCTCCTGCTGCAACAGGGCGTAGCTGACCTGCAGCTCCTGCTCGCGCTGGCGAACCTTCTCGTCCAGCGAATTGCTCAAGCCCTGGTAGGCACGCACCTGCCGGGCGTAGCGGTTCAGGATGAGCCATCCCATGAGCAGCACGAACAGCATGGTGGCCAGTGGCAGATAAGAAGAACGGCCCACACTTTCTGTGGACACCCGAATTTCCAGGAAATCGTAAAGTCCTGCGCCGATGGGAATAAAGCTGGCAAGACACAACGCGATGGCTTCTGGCTGCCGGGCCACCAGCGCCTCTCGTGCCGCAACGGCATACGCCCAGAATGCAGGCACAAACAGCAGTGCCAGGGCGGCAGTCCAGCACCAGGGCTGCCCAAACCCAAAGCCCCCCACGACCAGTGACGCCTCGGCGGCCAGCAGCATCCAAAAGCCCCGCCTGGCCCCCACACCGTCCCGGCCCACCAGCGCCAAGGCGAAGCGCACCAACAACAGCATGTGAACCGTCAACGAGAAAGCCACGATGCCGCCCCATAGCGGCCACCCCAGGGGGGATGTCTCCCACAGCCGATCGCCATACCGCAGCATCCCGAACGGCGCGCAAAGCGCAAAATAGCCATACACAGGCTCGCGATTCAGGTGCCACAGCCCCCCGGCAACCACGCCCGTGAGTGCCAGCGCAAACACCACGGCCACCGCGCCCCACTGCCGCCAGATATAGCGCTCGCGGTATTGCGGCAGCAACGTGGCCTCTGGCCCGAAACGTGGCGCGGCCAACCCTCCCCAACGTACGGGTTGCACCGCCACACGCACCTCCAGCGCCGTGGAAGCGGTGCTGGAAAGGAGGCTTGTAGGTACAGGCACCCACAGCGGCGCCTTGGTTGCATCGTTGCGGCTGTCTCCGAGAACGCCGCGATGCGCTATCAGATCACCCCCCACATATATTTCCACCTGGTTTCCCACACGAGGGAAATAAAGACCCCGCAGCACGCCGTCCGGGGCGACCGGGGGCAGGACGAGCTGGTAGCGGGCGCGCCCTGCCAGCCCTGGATAGGCCTTGTCCCAAAGATGAGGAAGTTTCACCTGTCCTGACCAGGCCGGAGCCCCCTCCGGCTCCAGGTACGCCTGCGCAATGTCAATCGTGTCCGCACCCACCTGCGCCTGCACCGCGCTGCACAGAAGCATCGACAAAGCCACCACCACACGCCATGCCCACGCACGCCCCAAGCACGGGAGCTTGCTACAACAGCCCCAGCTGTCGTGCCTCAAAAATCGCTTCCGTCTTTGAGTGAACGGCCAATTTGTTGTAGATATTCTTGACATGGGATTGGACGGTGGACGGCGCGATGCCAAGGATCTCTGCGGCTTCGGCATAGGTAAATCCGCGTGCGAGTTTGGCCAGAATTTCCCTCTCGCGCACCGTCAAGGTTTCGGCGACTGGCAATGGCCCCTGTGGCAAGGGCACAGGGGACAGCCGGGCCAGCAGCTGACGCGCAATGATGGGCGTCATCGGGGAACCCCCTGCGTTGAGGCTCAGCACATGTTCCGCCAGATCGTCTTCGGTGCCATCCTTGAGCAGGTAGCCGCGTGCGCCCGCCTCGAAAGCGCGCATCATGTTCGCCTCGTCGCCAAACATGGTGATGACCATGATCTCGGTACCTGGAGACAATTTCTGGCACTGGCGGATCACTTCCAGACCCGATCCATCCGGCAGACCGAGATCCACCAGGAGCACATCCACACTGTTCTCGCGCAACCAGGCGACCATCTCGCTCACTGTGGCCGCGGCATAGGCCAGACACAGGCGCTTTGCACGCGCGAGCGCCCGTGCAAAGCGCTCACGGGTGCGCGGGTCGTCTTCCACGATAGCGACGGAGATGCCCAGGTCTTGCACGGCGGAGCGGTGCTCGGAGGATTTCATGCGGGGGCCCGAGCCTTGGTCTCTGGCTGCAAAGCCCCATTCGCCGCCATTTCAGCGCCCTCTTGCCGCACATCCCTGGCCTGCGGCCCACGCATTGAATCCAGGGGGTTCGCCGCGTCCATGTAGGAGGTGAAGACGATTTTCATGCGCTTAAGCGTAGAGGCAAAGCAGGGGACGCACAAGAAGCCGCAGCTCCCATGTTCATGGCATGCGCACATTTCGTGGTTTGGAGAAAGTCAGATCAACGGGTGACCAAGGGCACGCCTGGCGGAGCCTTGTCGCCAACGGCCGTGACCCGCAGTGGTGCTTCATCCATCAAAGGCCGTCCCGGCACATCTGCTCCAGATGCAAAGGCGGCGCGGAGCGGCACGATGGTCATCGGCAAAACCACATGCACAACAACTTCTGCGAGGCACTTGGACGCCAAAGCCTGGAGGCTCATGTGCATCCAGCGGGGCTTGTCACCGGACTGCATCCAACCCGTGCTGCCAAGGGCACGTTTTCACGCTCCCCCAGGGGAGCTTTTTTTATTGCGCTCCACTGACCGTTGGCTCCCGTCCAGGCACGGCACGCCGGGATTTGCTTTACGGAAGCTTTACCTGGCCGATAAAACCGCGTGACGGCCCGTCGCCACCATGAGAGGCACCCCCCACTACACTGCCCCCATGAGCTCCCAACTGCTGATGATCGAAGACGATGCCCGCCTTGCACAGATGGTGGGCGAGTACCTGGGCCAGTCGGGCCTGCAGGTCACGCACCGTGCGGACGGCAAAAGTGGCCTGGCGCAGCTGCAGGGGCCCGATGCCGGGCCACTGCCCGACCTGGTGATCCTCGATCTCATGCTGCCCGACATGGACGGCCTGGAAGTGTGCCGTCGCATCCGCTCGCTGCAAGGCAACGCGGCCCAGGTGCCGGTGCTCATGCTCACCGCCAAGGGCGACCCCATGGACCGCATCATTGGCCTGGAGCTGGGCGCCGACGACTATCTGCCTAAGCCTTTTGAACCCCGCGAGCTGCTGGCCCGCATCCGCGCCATCCTGCGCCGCCGCACCGATGGCGGCAACGCGGCGGCGGCCACGCAGGTGCTGCGCTTCGGCACACTGGAGATCGACCGCGACGCTCGCACCGTGACCGTGGCCGGCGAGCTGGCCGACCTCACCTCCTACCAATTCGATTTGCTCGTGGCGCTCGCCGAGCGCGCGGGCCGCGTGCTCACGCGCGACCAGATCATGGAGGCCGTGCGCGGCCGCGAGCTGGAAGCGTTCGACCGCTCCATCGACGTGCACATGGGCCGCATCCGTGCCGCCATCGAGGCCGACGCCAAGAACCCGCGCCGCATCCTCACCGTGCGCGGCGTGGGCTATGTATTCGCGAAACAACAAGACTGACCGGTGGAGCGCGGCCTTGCCACGGCGCGCACCCCCGCTTTGCTGAATGTCCCTCTCCACCCCCTTTTCCCGCCGCCTGTACCTGCGCATCTGGCTCGCCGTGGTCGGCGGCATCGCGGTGCTCACGCTGACCGTAGGCTGGGCCTGGCGCATGGCCGAGGAGCAGAAGGCACAGACCACGCAGCCGTTTGTGCCGCCCTCGCGCGAGATGGTGCTGCGCGACCCCACGGGCAACCTGGTGCTGAAGGGCCTGGCCACACGCCAGCCCACGGAACCCGGCGAAGGGGCCGAGTTCCATATTGAGTCCGACACGGGCCAGTCCTTCACGCTCCAGATGGCGCCCCGCCAGCCCCGGGGTGACCGAGGCGGCGGCCGGCCGGGAGGCGGGGGCCCCAACCAGGGCGACGCCGCGTTCTGGACCCGCCCGCCGTTTGGCTTCCTGTGGCTCCTAGGCATCGTGGGCCTGGCCGTGGCCGTGGGCGTGTACCCCATCATCCGGCGCCTCACGCTGCGGCTGGAAGCGCTGCAGCGCAGCGTGCAGAAGTTTGGCGAGGGCGACTTGTCGGTGCGTGTGCCCGAGCAGGGGCAGGACGAGGTGGCCGACCTCGCGCGCCAGTTCAACGCCGCCGCGGCGCGCGTGGAAACGCTGGTCAAGTCGCACAAATCCCTGCTGGCCAACGCCTCGCACGAACTGCGCTCGCCGCTCACCCGCATCCGCATGGGCATGGAGCTGATGGGCGGGCAGCAGCCCTCGCCCGCCTTCCGTGAGGAGATCCTGCGCAACATCGCCGAGCTGGACCAGCTGGTGGACGAAATCCTGCTGGCCAGCCGCCTGGATGCGCGCGAGGCCGATGTGGGCACCGTGGAGCTGGTCGACCTGATTGGCCTGGCCGCCGAGGAATGCGCGCGCGTGGATGCCGACCTGGATGTGAGTTCGGATTCAGTGGATGTGCGCGGCGTCTCCAAGCTGCTGCGCCGCGCCATCCGTAACCTGCTGGAGAATGCACGCCGCTACAGCACGGGTGACATCACCGTGGCGGTGCTCCGCCGCCAGGGCCATGCCGAAGTGCGCGTGAGCGACCGGGGGCCGGGCGTGCCTGTGACCCACCGCGAACGCATCTTCGAGCCCTTCTATCGGCTGCCCGGCGCCAGCGAACGTGCCGGTGGCGTGGGCTTGGGGCTGGCACTGGTGCGGTCCATTGCGGGGCGCCACAACGGCACCGTGCACTGCGAAGACCGCGAGGGCGGCGGCGCCTGCTTCGTGCTGCGGTTGCCGGTCAGCACGGCTGGCGCCAGCGCCACGCCATGACGCCGTAAATCACCGCCCCCATCACCAGCATCGAGCCCGCCACGGCGAGCGCCCAATCGAACCCCTGCGCCTGAGAGCCCGCGCGCGCCAGCAGCGCAGCCGCCATGGGCGGCCCCACGATCTGGCCGATGCCATACAGCGCGGTCATCAAGCCCGTGAAACCCGCGCCCGCTTGCGGCCACTGGTAGCGGGCCTCCTGCAGCGCAAAGAACGTGATGGCTGTGAAGGGCAGGCCCAGGAGCAGACTGCCGAGCGCAAAGCCCGCAGGCCCGGGCCACAACACGCCCAGTGCCACACCGCCGGCCTGCAGCACATAGGCCACGGCCAGCAGCAGGCGCCGGTCCCGCGCGGGGCTGATGCGCGTGGAGAGCAGCGCGCCCAGCGCCACGCCCGCACCAAAGATCGGCCAGAACAGATCAGGCCACACCGACCCCGCTGGCAAGGCGGCGCGCGCGATGACCGGCAGGAACGTGGCGGTGACGATGTATCCCAGGCCGGCAAGGCCATACGCGGCGGCCAGCAGCGACCGCTCGGCTGCAGGGCGCGGTGGGGGCATGGACAACCCGGTGGCGGCGGCGCCGGATGTACCGGTGGCTGACGCATCGCCATCGTGAAAGACGCGCCATGCACCCGTGCACAGCACCGCTGCCAGCACCGCAAAGGCCGCCCAGCCCGCGGCAGCGCTCCAGCCCGCCGCCACCATGGCGCTGGTCAGCAAACCGGTGATGACAATACCCAGCCCCGGCCCGCAGAAGATCAACCCACCCCAGGCCGGGCGCCCCAGGTGCGCCAACCGCCCCATGCACCAGTTGGCCGTTCCCAGAAACACCAGCGCGCTGGCCACGCCCGCCAGCAGGCGCAGCAGCGGCCAAGACACCGGCCACGGCAGGGCCAACAGCCCTGTGAGCAGCACCGTGGCAACCAGCCCGCCACGCACCAGGGCCGCATTGCCGGGCACCGCGCCCACGCGCCGGCCCAGCCAGGGCAAGGCCATGTACAGCAGCGCCCCCGCCAGGTAGCCGGCGTAGTTGGCCGTGGCCAGCCAGCTGCCGGCGGCGATGTCCACCACGCCGTCGTGCAGCATCATGGGCAAGAGCGGGGTGAAGGCGAAGCGGCCGATGCCCATGGCCGCGGCCAGTGCGGCCATGCCGGCCAGGGCCACGCGCAGCGCTGCGGCGCCGTCGGTGTGCGGATGATCGGCGGAGGGAGAAAAAGACGCCTGGGTCACGGTGCAGGGTGGTGGAGGGTTGCCACGGCGGTGGAGGGTGTTTATCATCTTAACAAGAGATTGAATTTTTGTGATTCATACTTTTTGAAGATGGACAAAGCCCCGCCCCTTCTGGACCTCGCCACCCTCGACATCTTCCGCACTGTGGCGGCAGAGGGCAGCGTCACGCGCGCGGCCGAGCGGCTGTCGCGTGTGCAGTCCAACGTGACGACGCGGGTGCGCCAGCTGGAGGCCGACCTGGGCACGCCGCTCTTCCTGCGCGAGGGCAAGCGCATGGCGCTCACGCCCGAGGGCCAGGTGCTGCTGGGCTATGCCGACCGGCTGCTCGCGCTGGCCGAGGAGGCGCGGCAGGCGCTGCAACCCGGCCCGCCCGCCGGGCGCCTGCGCCTGGGGTCGATGGAAAGCACGGCCGCCAGCCGCCTGCCCGCGCCGCTGGCGCGGCTGCACAGCCGATGGCCCGGCGTGGCGCTGGAGCTGACGACCGCCGCGACCCGCGTGCTGGTGGAGCGCCTGCGCGCGCACGCGCTCGACGCGGTGCTGGTGGCCTGGCCGCCAGGCCAGCCCGCAGACCCGGCCCTGGAAACCCGGCCGGTGTTCACTGAAGAGCTGCTGCTGGTCCTGCCCGCCGGCCACCCGCATGCCGCCGGCCCCGACCAGGTGCAGCCCGGCACGCTGGCGGTTTTCGAGCCCGGCTGCACCTACCGCCGCATCGCGCAAGAGTGGTTTGTGCCCCGGCGGCAGCCGATGCAGTTGCTGGAGCTGGGCTCGTACCACGCCATCCTGGCCAGTGTGGCGGGCGGCGGCTGCGCGGGCATCGTGCCGCGCTCGGTGCTCAGCATCTCGCCGCATGCGGCCCTGCTGAGCCAGCAGCAGATCACCACCATCACCACCTTGCTGGCCTGGCGCCAGGGCTACCGCTCGGCCGCGCTCGATGCGCTGCAGCAGGTGCTGGTCGACTGACCGCCTTCAGCTCGTTCCCCCCTTTATTTCCCACTTTATTTCCTTCTTTCTTTCACGGAACGTCACCATGCCCGACCGCAGCCTGCGCACCGCCCTCTCCCTTCGCCTGCCCATCGTGCAGGGGCCCATGACTGGCGCCGACACGCCCGCCCTGGCGGCCGCAGTGTCCGCAGCGGGCGGGCTGGGCACGCTGGGTTGCGGCATGCGCTCGCCGTCGGCCATAGCCGAGGCTGCCGCCGAGGTGCGCCGCCGCACGGACCGGCCCTTCGGGCTCAACCTCTTCGTGCAGGACACCCCCACGCCCGATGCCACCACCGTTGACCAGGCACTGGCGCGCGTGGCCCCGCTGTACGCTGAGTTCGGCCTGCAGGCCACCGTGCCCGCGCGCTGGTGCGAAGACTTCCATGCGCAGTTCGATGCCCTGGTCGAGGCCCGGCCCGCGGTGGCCAGCTTCACCTTCGGCATCCTCACGGCCGCGCAGGTCGAGCGCCTGCACAGCGCGGGCTGCTACGTGATCGGCACCGCCACGACGGTGGCCGAGGCCGTGGCCTGGGCCGACGTGGGGGCCGACGCGGTCTGCGCATCGGGCATGGAGGCCGGGGGCCACCGCGGCACCTTTTTGCCCACGGGCCGGCCGCAGGCCGAGGGCCTTGCGCCTGCTGGCTCCACCATGCGCACGGGGGTGCCATCGCAGGCCGACTTCGCGGCCGCGATGGTGGGCGCGCTGGCGCTGGTGCCGCAGTGCGTTGATGCGCTGCGCCCCCGCGGCGTGGCCGTGATCGCGGCCGGCGGCATCATGGACGGCCGCGGCATCGCTGCGGCGCAGGCCCTGGGGGCCGAGGCGGTACAGATGGGCACCGCCTTCCTCGCCTGCGACGAATCGGGCATCGGCCGCGCCTACCGCGACGCCATGGCCCAGGCCATCGCCACCGACACGCGCACCACCCGCGTGTTCTCGGGCCGCCCGGCGCGCGGCATCGTCAACCCCATGCTGCAGAAGCTGCACGCCCACGAGACCGATGTGCCGGCCTACCCCGTGCAGAACGCCCTCACCGGTGCCCTGCGCCGCGCCAGCGCCGAGGCAGGCCGCGCCGACCACCTCTCGCTGTGGGCCGGCCAGGGTGTGGCCGCTGTGCGCCCCATGCCCGCCGCTGCCCTGGTGGCGGTGCTGGAAACGGAGTGGCGGGCGGCGCTGGCCGCGCAGGCGGCGTTGCTGCAGGGGTAATAGCGCTATTTATTCGATAGCTTAAAGCGCTTTCTGGACAAGCGCTAGCAGCCTATTTTTATCAAAAAATCACCGGCACATGGCTGCAGGTGGTCCCGTGAGTGCACTGGCTTAGACAAGCTCAAACCGAACGGGTGGAGGATGACGCGGGCAGCGGCGCGCAGGTCCAGAGCCCGGTCTCTGCAAAGCGCGCGGCCCCGCCTGTGCACCCGTGGAACCGGCTCTGCCGGGCCACCGGGTGCGTCCCCCTCCGGGGGAAGGCGCCGCAGGCGACACAGGGGGAGCCTCAGCCAGTCCAGGGCAGTTCGCGCGCAGGCCCCAGGATGACAGGGGGCTGGGCGTTGATCTTTTCACCCGCCAGCACGCGCTCGTACATCCGCAGGTAATTGCGCGCCATGCGCTCGGCGCCAAAGTGGTCGACCACATGCTGGTGGCAGGCCCGGGCATCGAAGCGGTTGTTGCGCACCGCCTCGGCCAGCACGTTCGCCTCGGCCGACAGTACGCCGCAGTGCAGCGGCACCAGCTCGGGCAGCGCGCCGTACGGCGTGGAGAACACCGGGCACCCGAAGTACAGGCTCTCGATCACCGCCAGGCCGAAGGGCTCGTGCCAGCGCACCGGAAAGATGAGCCCGCGCGATGCATTGAGCAGCCCGGTCTTCTGCGTGCCGCCCACCATGCCGTGGAAATGAATCTTGCGCGACAGCGTCCAGCGAAAGCCCCGCTTGAAGTTGATGCGCGTGCCGCCCAGCACATCGAGCTCCACACCCGCGCGCAGTGCCACCTTGATCGCGCCGCGCACGTTCTTCACACCCCAGGCCGCCTTGCCCAGGAAGTGGTAGCGCGGGCGTGGCACGTTGAAGTCCACCGGGCCGTAGCCGCTCCAGTCGAGGCCGTTGTAGACGAACTCGGTGGAGCCGTACCGCGCCGCGTGGTCGCGCGACAGGAACACGGTGTTCAGCGGCAGCGGCTTGGGCTTGCGCGCGTTGCCGTGCTCGGTCACCAGGTAGGGCTTGGCCAGCTCGGTGCGCGGGTTGAACTGGAAGTGCGTGATATCCACACCCTTCGGAATCTGCCCTTCCCACGGCTCGTCGGGGCGGATGGGCAGCACGTCGCCGAAGTCGCAGGTCGAGCCCTCGGGCACCAGGTAGCTCACCCGGTGGCCTTGCTGGACCAGGGTCTTGCCCAGGTCCCAGATCACGCGCTCGGTACCGCCATAGCCGTAGACCGGGATGGGAGAGTTGTTGACCAGCAGGATGTGCATGAAGAATGCCTCTCGTCTCAGGAATCCATGGCGCTGGGCACCGGCCGCAACGGTTGAAACTGGCGCGGCGCAAGCCAGTGCCACCGTGGCACTGGCTTTGCCAGGCGACCGGTGGCGTCCTCCTCCCGCGCAGCGAGAGAGGGGGAAGGCGCGAAGCAACTCATGGGGTGCTTCATTTCACAGTGGGCGGGGACAGCCCATGCGCGTGCGCCGCTCATGCAGGGCTGCCAGCACCAGGGGGCACATGAAGAGGTAGAACATGTTGCCGCTGTTGTGGGCCAGGAAGACCTGCGTGAGACCGAAGCCGATGTACGACAGGGGAACCATTACACCCACCAGGCACAATGAAAGCGACTCCTTGTCCATCTTTCCAGACCCATCGCGGATGCGCCAGGCCGTGGGCCAGAACATCGCCAGCGGTATGCCGTAGAAAGCCATCAGCAGCAGCACACCGGGCAGCCCCCGCTTGGCAAACAGGTCCAGGATTTCGTTGTGCGCATGGCCAAATTCAAGCACCACCGGGTGCGCCAGCCCGGCCGCCACGCGCCGTGCCTTTTCCTCGGTATACCCTGCCCGGCCCCAGCCAGTGAAGGGCCGGTCCCAGCCCATCTGCCATGCCAGGCGCCAGTGCGCCAGCCGCTGGCCCACCGAGCTGCGGCCATCGCCGTGGTTCTGGTAGGTCTGCACTTCCTGGCGCGCCTCGTCCACCCGCTGCTCCACTGCGGGCACCTGCGACAGCGCAGCCGCGGCCAGCGCCAGCGCACACAGGCCCCAGTACACGCGGCGTTGTCCCGTGGTACGCACCAGCAGCCACGCGCTGACCGGCAGCAGCAACACCAGGGCCAGCCAGCCCCCACGCGACTGGGACAGCACCGACCCTGTGGCGCCCAGCAGGATGGCACTGGCCAGCAGCAGGCGCTGCCACAGCAGCCAGCGCTTCCACTGCACCACCAGCAGCAGGCCACTCATGACGGCCAGCAGCATGCTCAGGTTGCCGTACTGGATCGCATTGGTAAAACCACTCGCGCGGGGCAATGCCATCACGTAGGTCTGGTACAGCGCGACCAACCCACTGCCCACCGCGCCCACCGCCACGCCCATCCACAGCCAGGCGGCGCGGGGCTCGAAGGTCATCAAAAAGAAGATGCAGGGCAAGGCGAGCAGGTATTTGATCGGGCGGTCCATGCTGCCCCAGCCCCAGGTGGCGCCCACATCCAGCATCCACAGCGCGGCCATGCATGAAAAAGCCGCCGTCAGCCACCAGGCGGCACGCGGTGCCGGGCGGCGCAACCACAGCGGCGCACTGGCCAGGGTGGCCAGCAGCAGCAGGACGGCACCGTAGGAATAGCCCGAGGGCAACCACAGCGCCAGCCCCGGAACCATGAACGCACCCACACTGGCGCTGCGAGAAAACCAGCGCCGGGTGTCCTGCTGAGACGTCATCACCGAATCACCCGCCCCGTCAGGCTGTCGCGGTCGTAGTGCAGGGCGGCATAACGAAAGAAACCCTCCAGCGCCACAAACAGGCAGTACAGGAATCCCGCACCACCACACAGAAAGCCCAGGCGAAACACATACAGCCGCAGGAACATCGACAACCCCGACGCCAGGCCGCGCAGCACCCCGCCGCGCTGGCCCTTCTCGGCACGCTTGGCGGCACCCAGCATCACGTACTGGGTGAGCTTTTCCAGGCTGCCGCGCACCGTGGTGCGGGAGTAGTGCAGCAGCCGCGCCTTGATGAGGCGACGCGGCACTTCTGCGCCGCCGGGCAAGGCATGCAGCTGGGCCTGCTCGTGCACCACGCCGGTAAATTCCCGGACGAGCGCGCGCACAAACAGGCGTTCGATCTGAGATTGGGAGCGGAAATACGTGAGCTCGTGCCCATAAGCCACCATGCGCCAGCGAATGGTCCACACCGCCTGCTCGCCCGAGCGGACGATGGCTTGCAGCTCCTGGGCAAACGCAGGCGTCATCACTTCGTCGGCATCCAGGAAGAACACATAGTCGCCACGTGCATGCGCCAGCAACCGGTTGCGCTGCACAGCAAAACCCTGCCAGTCGGGGTGGCTATGGACTTCGGCGCCCAGGCGCGTGGCGATGGCCACCGTGTCGTCCGTGCTGCCACTGTCCACCACCAGCAACTGGTCGGCAAACGCGGCGCTCTTCAGGCAGGCTTCAACGCGGTGTGCCTCGTTGTGGGTCAGCACCGCAACGGTCAACGTGGGCGACACCGGTGCGCCGCCGGTTGCAACTGGCATCAATCAGTGGCCAGCGTGTACGTGTTCGCCCGCCTTCAGGCGGTACACCGTCCCGCAATACGGGCACTTGGCTTCGCCCGTGCGGGCCACATCCAGGTAGACCTTGGGGTGGCTGTTCCACAGCTTCATCTCGGCCTTGGGGCTCGGGCAGAAAACACCACCCTGGGCGTTCAGGTCTTTGGCCAGCAATTCAACGGCAGCTTGCGACATAGGTATCAGTTCTCCATAGTGCATCGCGCGGGGGGCGATGCTGAAATCGGTGCGGCACACGCCCGCAGACGCAGCGCAAGGGCCGCCCTGTAGCGGTTGCGCCGTCCCCCTGCCCGGCAAAGCCGAAAGAAAGAGGATGCGGCGCGGCCGCTCAGGGGGTTGGTCAGACTTTCGCGAGCCAGTGGGCGTATTTCGGATTGCGGCCACCCACGATGTCGAAGAAGGCGCTCTGGATTTTTTCGGTGATCGGGCCGCGCGAGCCCACATAGCCCTCTTTACCCAGCTCGATGCGGTCGAGTTCGCGGATGGGCGTGACTTCAGCCGCCGTGCCGGTGAAGAAGGCCTCATCGGCGATGTACACCTCGTCGCGCGTGATGCGCTTTTGCACAATTTCCAGGCCCAGGTCCTTGGCAATGTGGAACACGGTGTTGCGGGTGATGCCGTTCAGGGCCCCGGCCGAGAGGTCGGGCGTGTAGATCACGCCATTCTTGATGACAAAGATGTTTTCGCCGGCGCCTTCGGACACAAAACCCGAGCTGTCGAGCAGCAGGGCTTCGTCGTAGCCGTCGTCCAGCGCTTCCATGTTGGCCAGGATGGAGTTGGTGTAGTTGCTCACCGCCTTGGCCTGCGTCATGGTGATGTTGACGTGGTGGCGGGTGTAGCTGCTGGTCTTGACGCGGATGCCGCGCTTCATGCCCTCTTCACCCAGATAGGCTCCCCAGGCCCAGGCGGCCACCATCAGGTGGATCTGGTTGCCCTTGGGGGAAACGCCCAGCTTTTGCGAGCCGATCCAGGTCAATGGGCGCAGATAGCACGATTCGAGCTTGTTCTCGCGCACCACGGCCTTTTGGGCCTCGTTCACCTCTTCCTTGGTGAACGGGATCTTCATGCGCAGGATCTTGGCGCTGTTGAACAGGCGTTCGGTGTGTTCTTCAAGGCGGAAGATCGCCGTGCCGTCCGCCGTGTTGTAGGCGCGCACGCCTTCGAAGGCGCCGCAGCCGTAGTGCAGGGTGTGGGTCAGCACATGGATCTTGGCGTCGCGCCAGTCGACCATCTGGCCGTCCATCCAGATCTTGCCGTCACGGTCGGCCATCGAGGGAACTACGGGGCTCATGGGAATCCTTTGGTTGCTGTGGGTCGCAAAACAGGGATTTTACGGGGCCGCCGCATGCACGGAATCCGTGCAAAAGGGTGCAGTGCAGCAAATCGCACCCCGCCGACGGCGATTGTGGCGCCCCACGGCACACAGACATTCCAGGCCCGGCTGCGCCAGTGCCTCCTTCGGCGGCTAGCCCTGCGGTGTGGCGGGTGCACTGGTATCGGGCCGCACCAGCGTCCATTTCACCAATTTGCCGTGACGGAACTCACAGGTCACGTGCGACTGGGTGCCGTCCGTCCAGCGGTACATCTCGGGGTCGGCACCCTCTGGCGACAGCAGCTCGCCCAGCGCCTGCGTCATTGCCACCACATGCATCAGGTTCACGCCCTCGGCCAGTCGCGCATTGAGCATGACCGCGCTGCCCACATAGCCGATGGGGCGCTTGGCGGCCTTCTTCATCACATTCACCAGCCGCGTGAAATGCAGCAGGGCCCACATGACCAGCCCTCCGCCCACGGCGGCCACACCGGCCCAGCCATAGGCGTAGAAACCAAACCCGATCAGGCCCACGGCGCCCAGGGGCACCAAGATATTGCGCAAATTCATGGGTCGATTGTCTTACGGCGTAGCACACACCACGCTGTGGGGATTGCTTACAGCCCCCGCACCACGTTCATGGCCTCTTCCACCCGCTCCACCGCGTGGATCGTCAGCCCCTCAATGGGTTTCTTGGGCGCATTGGCCTTGGGCACCACCGCCACGCTAAAGCCCAGCTTGGCGGCTTCTTTCAGGCGCTCCTGCCCGCGCGGTGCGGGCCGCACCTCGCCAGCCAGGCCCACTTCGCCAAAGGCCAGGAAACCCCGCGGCAGCGCCTTGCCCCGCAGGCTGGAGGTGATGGACAACATCACCGCCAGGTCGGCCGCTGGCTCGCTGATGCGCACGCCCCCCACCGCATTCACAAACACATCCTGGTCCATACACGCCACCCCCGCGTGGCGGTGCAGCACGGCCAGCAGCATGGCCAGGCGGTCCTTGTCCAGGCCCACCGACAGGCGCCGGGGACTGGGGCCACCACTGTCCACCAGGGCCTGGATCTCCACCAGCAGCGGGCGAGTGCCTTCCAGCGTCACCATCACGCAGCTGCCCGGCACGGGCTCGCTGTGCTGGCTCAGAAAAATGGCGCTCGGGTTGCTCACGCCCTTGAGGCCTTTTTCCGTCATCGCAAACACGCCAATTTCATTGACGGCGCCAAAGCGGTTCTTGATGGCCCGCACCAGCCGGAACTGGCTGTGCGTGTCGCCCTCGAAGTACAGCACTGTGTCCACCATGTGCTCCAGCACGCGCGGCCCGGCCAGGGCGCCTTCCTTCGTCACATGCCCCACCAGCACGATGGCCACGCCCGAAGACTTGGCGCAACGTGTGAGGTGCGCCGCACATTCACGCACCTGGGCCACCGAGCCGGGTGCGGACGTGAGCTGGTCGGAATACACCGTCTGGATGGAGTCGATCACGGCCACCGCAGGCTGCATGGACTCGATGGTGGCCAGGATTTTTTCGAGCTGGATCTCGGCCAGCACGTTGACCTGGCTGTGGTCCAGCCCCAGGCGGCGCGAGCGCAACGCCACCTGGGCGCCGCTTTCCTCGCCCGTCACATACAGCGTGGGCAGCCCGGCGCGCTGCAGGGCATCGAGCGCCTGCAGCAGCAGCGTGGATTTGCCGATGCCCGGGTCGCCGCCGATGAGCACCACGCCTCCTTCCACAATGCCGCCGCCCAGCACCCGGTCCAGTTCGTCGATGCCACTCGGTGTGCGCTCCACATCGCTGGCCTCGATGGCCGACAGGGGCATCACCGCCTGCGCCTGGGCCAGGCCCGCAAACTGCGATCCGCTGTAGCGGTTCTTGCCCGGCCCGGCCTCGGCCACCGATTCGATCAGCGTGTTCCAGGCGCCGCAGGCCGGGCATTTGCCCAGCCAGCGCGGGCTGGTGCCGCCGCACTCGGTGCAGGTGAACGTCGTTTTTTCTTTGGCCATGGCAGGTATCGGTAAGGAGCCCCGAGGTGGGGGCAGCCGACTATAGCGGCCGTGCCAACACACGCGGGCCACAGCCCGTACGATGGCGGGCTTGGCACCGCCGCATGGAGCTCACATTGCAGACACCCAACAACCCTTTCAAACAGGCCATGGCCCAGGGCCAGGCGCAAATCGGCCTCTGGCTTGGGCTGGCCGACGCCTACAGCGCAGAAATCCTCGCGGGCACCGGCTACGACTGGCTGCTGGTCGATGGCGAACATGCGCCCAACGATGTGCGCTCCATCCTGCACCAGCTGCAAGCCATTGCCAGCGCCAGCAGCGCCCTGCCCCCGGGCGCGCAGGCGCCCCACCCCATTGCCCGCGTGCCCGTGGGCGATACCGCACTCATCAAACAGTACCTGGACATCGGCGCACAAACCCTGCTCGTGCCCATGGTGGACACCGCTGAGCAGGCGCAGCAGCTTGTGCGCGCCATGCGCTATGCGCCCGAAGGCGTGCGTGGCATGGGCAGCGCCCTGGCCCGCTCGTCGCGCTGGCAGGCCTACCCCCGGTATGTGCACGAGGCCAACCAGCAGGTCTGCCTGCTGGTGCAGGCCGAAACGGTGGAAGCGATGGGGAATCTGGATGCGATTGCCGCCACCCCGGGCGTGGACGGCGTGTTCATCGGCCCGGCCGACCTGTCAGCCTCCATGGGGCACCCCGGCAATGCCGGGCACCCCGACGTGCAGGCCGCCATCCACGATGGCATCGCCCGCATCCTGCGCGCGGGCAAGGCGCCGGGCATTCTGGCCACCACCGAATCGCAGGCGCGCGAGTGGCTGGCGGCGGGTGCCCTGTTTGTGGCTGTGGGGGTGGATACCATGCTGCTGGCCAGCGCCGCCCAGGATTTGCTCGGGCGTTTTCGCGCCGGTGCCGTGGGCACATCAGCGCGCCCGGCAGGCTACTGAAGTCCGCACGAAGCCAAACGCAACCATTCAGAACCACACTCCCTGGAAGACAAAGGCTCTACAACCATGAAAGCATGTATTTACGGCGCGGGCGCCATCGGTGGCTGGATTGCCATGGCTTTGGCCCAGGCGGGCAACCCGGTCAGCATGGTGGCGCGGGGCGACACGCTGCGCGCCCTGCAGGCCGACGGGCTGCGCATGCGGCGCGCCGATGGCACGCTGGCACAGGCGGCGGTCACCGCACACGACGACCCGGCGGCACTGGGCGTGCAGGACCTGGTGGTGGTCGCAGTCAAGGCGCCGGGCCTGCCCGATGTGGCGCGCGCCATGGCACCGCTCATCGGGCCGGGCACCATCGTGCTCACGGCCATGAATGGCGTGCCGTGGTGGTTCCTTGACGGTTTTGGCGGCGCGGCGCAGGGCCATGCCCTGCAGTCGGTGGATGCAGGCGGCGTGATTGCCAAAGCCATCCCGGCGCGCAACGTCGTGGGCAGCGTGGTGCACACCAGCTGCTCGCTGGAATCGCCTGGTTTCGTGCGCCAGCATTTTGGCAACCGCCTCATCGTGGGCGAGCCCGATGGCAGCCGCAGCGAGCGGCTGCAGACCCTGGCCGACACGCTGCAGCGCGGTGGCATCGACGTGGAGGTGACTGACTGCATTCAGAAGGACATCTGGTTCAAGCTCTGGGGCAACCTCACCATGAACCCGATCAGCGCCCTGACGGGCGCCACCACCGACCGCATCCTGGACGACGACCTGGTGCGCGGCTTTGTCAGCGCGGTGATGCTGGAGGCCAAGGCCATTGGCGAAAAGCTGGGCCTGCCGATTGACCAGCAGCCCGAGGACCGCCACGCCGTCACGCGCAAGCTGGGTGCATTCAAGACCTCGATGCTGCAGGACGTGGAGGCCGGCAAACCCATGGAGATCGACGCGCTGGTGGGCGCCGTGCGCGAACTGGGGCAGATCACCCTTACGGCCACACCCCACACCGATGCACTGCTGGGCCTGACCCGCCTGATGGCACGCACACGAGGCCTGTACTGAAATATTTCAAGAAAATTGGCCACTAGCGCTTACCTATCAAGCGCCAATAGCTATTTATTTCATAGCACATCAACCATGACCACTCTCACGCTCTACTACACCCCCAGCACCTGCGCGCAGGCCGTTCGCATTGCTTTGGAAGAGGCCGGCGCCCCGTACCAACTGGTGCGCGTGGACTTTGCAGCGGGCCAGCAGCGCACGCCCGAATACCTCGCCGTCAACCCCAAGGGCCGCGTGCCCGCACTGGCCACGCCCCACGGTACCCTGACCGAAACACCCGCCCTGCTGGCCTACGTGGCGCAGAGCTTCCCCGAGGCGCGCCTGGCGCCCGCCGATGCCCACGGCTTTGCGCGCCTGCAGGAGTTCCACAGCTACCTGGCCTCCACGGTGCACATCGCCCATGCGCACCGCCCCCGCGCCAGCCGCTGGGCCGACGATCCCGAAGCGATTGCCGCCATGCAGCGCAAGGTGCCGCAGAACATGACCGACTGCTTCAACCTGATTGAAACCCACTACCTGCCCCCTGCAGAACACGGCGCCTGGGTCATGGGCGCGCAGTACACCGTGGCCGACGGGTACCTGTTCACCATCGCCAGCTGGCTGGCAAGCGATGGTGTGGACATTGCGCTCTTTCCCAAGGTGCACGCCCACACCCAGCGCATGCTGCAACGCCCCGCCGTGCAGCGCGCCCTGGGCTGAAGCCTGCGGCGAGCGGCAGGGAAAAAAGCCCCGGGCTCTGGCAGCACCGGGGCTTTTTTGCGGGGCGCAGGTGATCAATTCACCTTGAGATAGCGCCAGTCGATGCGGTTGTCGGCACGGTGGATGATGTCCACCCTCTTCGTCGCCGCCCACGGAATCACCTGGTTGTACAGCGGGATGTGCGACACCAGCTCGTGCTCCTTGATCAGCGCCTGCTCGATCAGCTGGTTGCGTGTTGCGGTGTCGGTTTCCTTCTTCACACGCTCGACCAGGGCGTCAATCTGCGGATCAGAGAAGCGGCCCAGGTTGAAGTTGCCATCGCCCCCCGCGCCCGTTGTGCGCACCAGCGACTGCAGGCTGTAGAACGCATCGAACGTGGGCACGCCCCAGCCCAGCAGGTAGATGCTGGCCTCGTTGCGCTGGATCATCGGGAAATACGTGGCAAACGGCAGCGAGCGCAGCTTGGCTTTCACCCCCACCTTGGCCCAGTGCGACGTGATGGCCTGGCACAGCTGCTCGTCGTTGATGTAGCGGCCCGCGCTGCAGGCAAAGTCCACTTCAAAGCCGTTGGGGTAGCCCGCGTCGGCCAGCAGCTTCTGCGCAGCCTTGGGGTCGTAGGGGTAGCGCACGTCGGCTTTCTTGCTCCAGCCATTGACCTGGTTGGCGATCAGCGTGCCGGTGGGCTGCGCCAGGCCACGCAGCACCACACGCTGGATGGACTGGATATCGATCGCCTGGTACAGCGCCTTGCGCACGCGCAGGTCCTTCAGCGGGTTCTTGCCCTTCACGTCCGAGCCAGGCAGCTCGTCGCGGAACTGGTCCAACCCCAGGAAGATGGTGCGGTACTCCGGCCCTTCCAGCACCTGCAGGTTGGGCGTCTGCTTGATGCGCGCCAGATCCTGCAGGCTGGGGTCGATCACGAAATCAATCTCGCCCGACAGCAACGCCGCCGTGCGCGTGGCATCGGCCTTGATGGGGGTGTAGACGATCTCGGTCAGGTTGGTGGGGTACTTGCCCTTGCCCCACCAGTTGGGGTTGGGCTCCAGCACCACGCGCTGGTCAGGCGTCCATTGCTTGAGCTGGTAGGGGCCGGTGCCCAGCGCGTTGCGGTGGGCATAGGTTTCGTCCTTGGTCTTGATGTCCTTGGGCTCGACCGACTTGTTCTTTTCGGCCCAGGCCTTGCTCAGAATGCGCAGCTCGGTGAGCTGGTTCACCAGCACGGGGTTGGGCAGGTCGGAGTGGATGTCGATGGTGTAGGCATCGATTTTCTCGACCCGGTCGATGCCCTGCGTGTACACGGCAAAGTTGGAGCTTTTGGCCTTGGCCCGTTCCAGTGAGAACTTGGCATCGTCGGCCGTGAACTCGCTGCCGTCGCTGAACTTCACACCCTTGCGCAAGGTCAGGCGCAGCTGGGTGGGCTTGATGAGTTTCCACTCGGTGGCGAGCGAGGGCTCGGGCTTGAAGGTCTTGCTGTTGTATTCGACCAGTGTGTCGTACACCGCGCCGTGCATGGTGTTGTTCACGCCCACGTTCTGGGTGTGGATGTCCCAGGTGGAAATGTCCACCGAGCGGGACCAGCGGAAGGTCTTGGCCTGTGCCGCCATCGGCAGGGCGGTGGCCAGGGCGGCCGCCAGCAAAAGGGTCTTGAAACGCATGGGGGAATCACTCCAGATCAGTCAGTCCCCCACTATCGCCCAAGTCACCGCTTTGCGGAACGAACTTGTCCTTCTTAGCTTAGAACCATCACACCCGCCAAAATCATCATGGTGGCTGCGGTCACCCCGTCCAGCACCCGCCATGCGCCGGGCGATGCAAACATGGGCGCCAGCCATCGCGAGCCAAACCCGAGGGTCAGGAACCACAAGGCGCTGGCCAGCGACCCCCCAGCGGCAAAGGTGGCCCGCCCCCAGGTGGGGTACGGGGTGGCCATGGTGCCCAGCAGCAGCACGGTGTCCAGATAGACATGGGGGTTCAGCCAGGTCAGCGCCAGCACCGTGAGCACGGTGTTGCGCATGCTGGCGCCCGGCCCGTTGGCGGACACCAGCAGATGGGCGGGCTTGAAGGCCCGGCTTGCGGCCTGCACGGCATAGGCGGCCAGAAACAGCGCCCCCGCCCAGCGCATGAACTGCGCCCACTCCGGCCGGGCCAGGAGCACGCCGCCCATGCCCCACACCCCCGCCTGCAGCAGCGCCGCATCGGACAGGGCGCACACCAGCACCACCGGCAGCACATGCTCGCGCCGCAGGCCCTGGCGCAGCACAAAGGCGTTTTGCGCGCCAATGGCCATGATCAGAATGGCCGTCGAAGTGAATCCGTGAAGAAAGGCTGGGGTGCTCATGGGCGTGGATTCTGGGCACAGCATCCTGGTCACGCCAGCTATACTTTTTAACGATCCGTCAGAATGGCTAACCACCCATGCGCCTCGACTCTGCCCAGCTCAACGCCTTTGCCACCGTGATCGACGAGGGCAGCTTCGAGCGCGCCGCCGCTGTGCTGCACGTCACGCGTTCTGCGGTGTCGCAGCGCGTCAAGCTGCTCGAAGAACGCGTGGGCCAGGTGCTGGTGCGCCGTGCCACGCCCTGCACGCCCACCGAGGCCGGGCAGGCCTTGTACCGGCACGCCCGCGAAGTGGCCCTGAGCGAGGCCGACGCGCTGGCCACCCTCGGCGGCGGGCAGCACACGTCCACGCGCCTGGCCATCGGCGTCAATGCCGACTCGCTCGCCACCTGGTTTCCCCATGCCATGGCCCAAGCGGCCGAAGGCCAAAGCATCACCTTCGACATCCATGTGGAGGACCAGGACCATTCGGCCAACCTGCTGCGCGAAGGCCGCGTGATGGCCGCCGTGACGGCCGACCCACAACCCGTGCAGGGCTGCAAGGTGCTGCCATTGGGCACGCTGCGTTACCGCGCGCTGGCGAGCCCCGTCTTCATGGAGCGCCACTTTGCCCAGGGGGTGAACGCCGCCACCCTGGCGCAGGCACCCATGCTGGTGTTCAACCGCAAGGACGCCCTGCAGGCGCGCTTTGTGGGGCGCATCACGCGCCGCAAACTCGCGCCGCCCGTGCACTGGCTGCCCGAGGCGAACGCGTTTGTCATGGCCTCCCGGGCTGGCCTGGGCTGGGGCATGACCCCGGACCCGATGGTGCAGCACGACCTGAAGGCCGGAACGCTGGTCGAACTGATTCCGGGCAAGCCGGTGGATGTGCCGTTGTACTGGCAATACTGGCGCCTGAACGTGCAGGCGCTGCACCACATGACCGAAGCGGTGCAGCAAGCGGCGGCGCTTACCCTGCTGCGCTGACCAGGTCTTCGTGGTGGTCTGCAGCGCCGCGCTTCCAGTAGGCGGAGATGCGCATGCGCTTGGCGTCCACGCCCGGCTTGGCCAGCACGGCACGGCGCACGGCAGCCATGTCGCTGTGCTCGCCTGCGGCCCAGATGTAGCCGGCGCCCGGTGGCAGCACCAGGGCATCCACCGCGCCGCGCAAGGAGTCCACCCACATCACATCAAGCTGCGCGGCACTGGCCAACGCACGCTGATCTGCCGGGTTGCGCACGTAGATACGCACCACGGCCATCGTGCTGGCGGGCAGCTCGGCCAGGCGGCGGGCAATGGCCGGCAGGGCCGATTCGTCGCCGATGAGCCAGTGCCAGTCAAAACCGGTGGGTACGACCATGCTGCCGCGCGGCCCGGCAATGCCCACCCACTGGCCCACGGTGGCGCTCGCGGCCCAGTCGGTGGCAGGGCCTGCGTCGTGCAGGGCCACTTCGATGTCCAGCTCGCCCGCAGCGGCGTCATGGCGCGCGGGGGTGTAGTCGCGCAGCACGGGGCGTGGGTCGGGGAAGACGGGGCGGCCGTCCTGCATCGACGGCAGCGACGGGCGCTCCTGGCCTGGCTGGGGCAGGATGAGCTTGAGGTGGTCGTCAAACCCCGCGCTCACAAAACCGGCCAGCTCGGGCCCGGCCAGGGTGAGCCGCACGAAACCGGGGCTGACGGCGGTCCGCCGCACCACCTGGAGGTGGCGGGCTTGCAAGGGGTGGCGAACGCGTTCGACGGCAAGGTGCGCAGCGTCGGCGCGGGGTGTGGCGGTAGGCAGGGGTGCGTTCATGATTTAAAATGTTGATTTAATCAACCAATGATCTGCGCATTGGTTGATTTTGTCAACCACAAATCCCCATGACCACCCACGCGCCCGCCGATGTCTTTGAAGCCATGCACGACCTGCTGCATGTCTACCGGGCGCACATGGTGCGCACCATGGCCGCCATCCACCCCGACCTGACGCACAACGAAGTGCGGGCGCTGATGTTCGTGGGCCGCCACCCTGGCACCACGCAGCGTGAACTGGTGGCGCACAGCGGCGCGGACAAGGCGCAGGTGGCCCGCATGGTGGGCATGCTGCAGGACAAGGGCTGGCTGGAGAGCGCACCGAATGCCGAGGACAAACGCAGCCGCTGCCTGCGCCTGAGCGCCCAGGGTGCGGCCCTGCACCAGGCGCTGCGCGACGCCCGCCGGGGGCTGGCGGCGTCGCTGCTCAAAGGGTGCGACAACGCCACGCAGGCCCAGCTGCTCGCCCTGCTGGCGCAGGTACGCAGCAACCTGGACGCCATCGATACCGGCTGCCAGGGCGGCCGGGACTGCCGCCGCTAGCGACGGGAAGGAGGCGCAGGAGGCCAGCCCCCCCGCTCAAAGAGGAAAAATGGTGAAATTGGGATCTAGCGCTGGATAGTTCTATATTTATAGCTACCAATTTAGTAGCAATTTATCTTTTCCATCACTGCCCCTGGATCACGCGCACGGCCTGGGGCAACGACTGCACGCCGGGCATGAAATGGTCGATGGTGGCACCCAGCACCACGGCGCAGACCAGCGCGCCCAGCAAGGGCTTCCAGGTCAGGCGCACGGCGGCCGTGAGCCAGCCCTCGCGCTCCACGCCCACGGCCGCGCGGGCCGTGGCCACCGAGAAGGCGATCTCTACCGCCACGGTCAGCAGCACGTCCCAGCCAAAAAACAGCATCGCCAGCGAGCCCGCGCCAAAAATGATCGCCGCGCCGATGAGGAAGATCGCCACCACGGGCACGACCACCACGGCGCCTTCGTCGGCGCTGCCCAGGGCGTCGGCGGCGCCACTGGCCAGGTCGCCCAGCGCGCTGGAATCGCTGCTGGAGCCCCCGCTGGACAGGCCTTGCGTCCACCCGCCGCCAAAGTCGCCGGACGCCCCGCCACCGCCAAAATCACCGCCACCCGTGCGCGGCAGCGGCACCTGGCCACTGCCACCGCCGGACGACCCGTTGCCAGGCCAGGACACGTCGGGCACCTCCGGACCACTGCCATCGCCACCCGTGTCGCGGTCCTGCCGCACCAGCCGCGCCGCCCAGGCCCGCAGCACCAGCAGATACCCCAGGTAGCCCACCGAGAGGGTGACGAAATACCGCAGCGCCAGCGACTCCACGCCCACCAGCATCTGCACGTGGGAGGTGCACCACATCAGCAGCAACGTGAAGCTGCCGATCAGCAGCCCATGCCAGCGCAGGCTGTAGCGCTGCTGCAGGGTGCGCGCCACCGTGCCGTGGTGGGGCATGCGCACAGAGCGCCAGGTGGAAGTTTTCTTCTTGCTATTGCTGTTGCGGTCGCTGCGGGAAGTGGCCATGGAGGAAACACCTGCGGTGGAAAGAGGGGGGGGGGCGGCCGGCGGTGTTGCGTGCCGGCGCCGCGCCATTTCACACCACTTTGGCCCGGCAGTGCAGCCCCGCGCCCCGCCTTGCGTGAACTTGTCGACGGATCGGCTCAGCCGATGCCATCCACCGACACAGGCACACGCTGGGCCAACGCCGTCAGCAGCTCCCAGCTGACGGTGCCTGCAGCGCTGGCCACCTCGTCCACGCCCAGCACCGTGCCGTTGCTGGCCTGGCCCCACAGCGTGACTTCCGCGCCAAACCCTGCGGCCACGCCCGCCTGTTGCAGCGGCGTGAGGTCCACCGTCACCATGTCCATGCTCACCCGCCCCACCAGCCGCGTGCGCACGCCGTTGACCAGCACCGGGGTGCCGGTATCGCAGTGGCGAGGGTAGCCGTCGGCATAGCCACAGGCCGCCACGCCGATCAAGAGAGGCCCCTCGGCCGTGAAGCGCGAGCCATAGCCCACGGTGTCGCCCGCCTGCAGTTGCTGCGTGGCGATGAGGCGGGTGGCGAGTGTCATCGTGGGGCGCATGCCCCAGTGGCTGGCGGTGTGCTCCGGGTAGTCGGGGGCGCTGCCATACAGCGCGATGCCGGCGCGCACCCAGTCGGCGCGCACGCGCGCGTCCGCCGCGTGGCGCAGGGTGGCGGCGCTGTTGCTCAGCGTGCGCTCGCCGGGCAGGTCCTGGGCGGCGGTGTTGAACAGGGCCAACTGGTGGGCCACGCCCCGGGGGCCATCGGCGTCGCTGAAGTGGGTCATGAACGAGATCTCGTCCACCTGCGGCAGCGCGTTGAGCCGCGCCCAGGCTGCGCGAAAGCGCTGCGGCGCAAAGCCCAGCCGGTTCATGCCCGAGTTCATCTTGAGGAACACGCGGTGGGGCACCTGCGTCTTGTGGGCGGCCAGCATGTCGATCTGCTCGTCGCAATGCACCGCGTGCCACAGGCCCAGGCGCGAGCACAGTTCCAGATCGCGTGGCTCGAACACGCCTTCGAGCAGCAGGATGGGCCCACGCCAGCCCAGCTGCCTCACGCGCTCGGCCTCGGCCAGGTCCAGCAGCGCAAAGCCGTCGGCGCCGCGCAGGCCTTCGTACGCGCGTTCGATGCCGTGCCCATAGGCATTGGCCTTGACCACGGCCCAGACCTTGGCATCGGGGGCCGCCTGTCGGACACGCTCCAGGTTGTGGTGCAGGGCTGCGGTGTGGATGGTGGCGGCAATGGGACGGGGCATGGGGTTTGACCGGGTGGGAAGCACCGGATTCTGGCACCGTGGCCGTTTATCCGCGTGATATAACCGTCCGTCACTTGCCAGGGTCCCCACATTTAACAGGGCATCAGCCGAACTGATGCAGCCAACAGCCATTCGATGAAGCGCGGTTTTTACACCATCATGTCGGCGCAGTTTTTCAGCTCGCTGGCCGACAACGCACTTTTCGTGGCCGCCGTGGAGCTTCTGCGCACAGAAGGTGCCCCCGAGTGGCAACGCGCGGCCCTGGTGCCCATGTTCGCGCTGTTCTATGTGGTGCTGGCGCCCTTCGTCGGCGCCTTTGCCGACGCCCTGCCCAAGGGCAAGGTCATGTTCGTCAGCAACGCCATCAAGGTGGTGGGCTGCCTGATGATGCTGTTCGGCTCGCACCCGCTCATTGCCTACGCGGTGGTGGGGCTGGGTGCTGCGGCCTACTCGCCCGCCAAATACGGCATCCTCACCGAGCTGTTGCCAGCCTCTCAACTGGTCAAGGCCAATGGCTGGATCGAAGGGCTCACCATCACGTCCATCATCCTCGGCGTGCTGTTTGGTGGCCAGCTGGTGGGGCAGCATCTGTCCGGGATGCTGCTGGGCATCGACATTCCGATGATCGACACGGGTGTGGACACTCCTGCCGAATCGGCCATCGCCGCACTGATCGCCGTGTATGGAGTGGCCGCCTGGTTCAACACCCGCATCCCGCACACCGGGGTGGAGATGCGCCCGCTGCGGGCCGATCCTGCGCGCAGCGTGTTCTCCAACGCGCTGAGCCTGCTGCCCGACTTCTGGGCCTGCAACGGTCGCCTGTGGCGCGACAAGCTCGGCCAGATCTCGCTGGCCACCACCACCCTGTTCTGGGGCGCGGGAGCCAACCTCAAGTTCATCGTGCTGGCCTGGGCCGGTGCCGCACTGGCCTACAACACCACGCAGGCATCGGCCCTCACCGGCGTGGTGGCCATCGGTACGGCCGTGGGGGCGGTAGTGGCTTCGATGCGCATGCGCCTGGACATGGCCACCAAGGTGATTCCGCTGGGCATCGCCATGGGGCTGCTGCTGATCCTGATGGTGTTCATCAACAACATCTGGCTGGCGATCCCCTTCCTCATCCTGCTGGGCGGCCTGGGCGGCTACCTGGTGGTGCCCATGAATGCACTGCTGCAACACCGGGGCCACAACCTCATGGGTGCGGGCCGGTCGATTGCCGTGCAGAACTTCAACGAAAACGCGTGCATCCTGGCGCTGGGCGCGTTCTACAGCCTGTCGCTCAAGCTCGGCCTGTCGGTGTTTGGCGCGATCATCACCTTCGGCCTCGTGGTGGCCGGGATCATGTGGATCATCCGCCGCTGGCACCAGCGCAACTGCATCAACTACCGCGACGAAGTGAACCACCTGCTGCACATTGCGCGGCACGATACGCATCACTGACTCCTGATTGCGAAGCCCCCCTGTGCGGCTGCGCCGCTTCCCCCGGAGGGGGACGCACCCGGTGGCCTGGAATCACGGAAGGCTCCCCCTGAGGCGCTGCGCGCCTTCCCCCTCTCTCGCTGCGCGGGAGGTGGACGCACCCCGTGGCCTGGCAGAGCCAGTTCCACGGGTGCACTGGTAGGGGAGCGTGCCAGTTTTAACGGCTGTGCTGCATGGAACTATTTGCTACATAATTGATAGCTATTAACGCTTATTCATCAAGCGCCAGAGCCTGTTTTTATTCTCAATGCATTCACCCCTGCCCTTTGCCGCCCTGCTGTTCAACGCTTTCGTCTGGGGCCTGGCGTGGTGGCCGTTCCAGCGCATGCACCAGGCGGGGCTGCATCCGCTGTGGGCCACGGCGTCGATGTACGCCGTGGTGCTGGTGGCGCTGCTGGCCTGGCGGCCGGGCATCTTGCGGCAGGTGCGCGACCACCCGCAGCTGTGGCTGCTGGCGCTGGCCTCGGGCCTGAACAACGTGGCCTTCAACTGGGCCGTGACCATTGGCGACGTGGTGCGCGTGATCCTGCTGTTCTACCTGATGCCCGCCTGGGCCGTGCTGCTGGCCTGGCGCATCCTGGGCGAGCGGCCCACGCCCTCGGCACTGCTGCGCCTGGCCCTGGCCTTCGCGGGCGTGGTGCTGGTGCTGTTGCCCGAGGGCGCGCCCGCGGCGCGCCTGCTGCAGAACCTGAGCCTGGCCGACGGCCTGGCCCTGTTGGGCGGCTTCATGTTCGCGCTCACCAATGTCACGCTGCGCCGCCTGCACGCCGTGCCGGGGCCTGCGCGCATGGTCACCATGTTCGGCGGCTGCATGCTCATGGCGCTGGCCGTGGCTGGCATCGGGCTGCAGGTGGGCGTGGTCGAGCCCTTCCCCGCCCCCAACAGCACCTGGGTCGTCACCGGCCTCCTGCTGGCGGGGGTGCTGATGCTGGGCAACTGGGCGCTGCAATTCGGCGCCGCACGCCTGGCGGCGGGCACCACGGCGCTGGTGATGCTGTCGGAGGTGATGTTTGCCAGCGTGTCGTCGGCCCTGCTGGGCGCAGCCACACTGAGCACGCGCACCGTGCTGGGTGGGGCGCTGATCCTGCTGGCGTCCTTGCTCGCGGCGCTGCAGTTTCGCCGCCCCGGCGCCACGGCCCACTGAGCGGGGGGCGCACGCCGAGAGCCAACGGCTACCATGGGGCGTCATCCCAACCCCGGAGGTTCCGCATGCCCACCAGCATCTACGACTTTGAAGCCCAGCAAATGAACGGGAAGACCGTGCCGCTTGCGCAGTACCAGGGCAAGGTGCTGCTCATCGTCAACACAGCCAGCGCCTGTGGCTTCACGCCCCAGTTCGGCGGACTGGAAGAACTGCACAAGGACTATGCCGACAAGGGCTTTGTGGTTCTGGGGTTCCCCTGCAACCAGTTCGGCAGCCAGGACCCCGGCAGCAACGACGAGATCGCCAGCTTCTGCCAGCTCAACTACGGCGTGAGCTTTCCGATGATGGCCAAGATCGACGTGAACGGCGCCGACGCGTCGCCCCTGTACCAGTGGCTTGCCGCCGAAGCCCCCGGGCTGCTGGGCAGCAAGGCGATCAAATGGAATTTCACCAAGTTCCTGGTCGGCAAGGACGGCCGCGTCATCCGCCGCTACGCGCCGCAGGATGCGCCGAAGAAGCTGGCAGGCGACATCGAGGCAGCGCTCGCCGCCTGACGCTCAGAGCGTGTTCAGCCTGCGGCCGCTGCCGCAGGGGGGAGCCACCGGCACAGCACGCGCTCCCGGCCCGTGGCCGGATGGGTATCGACAGCACCCTCCACCAGGCCATGCCGCGCATAAAAGCGCCGCGCACTGTGGTTGGCGGTGGCCACATGCAGGGTCCAGCCGCCTGGGCACAGGTGATGCACCTGTTGCAGCAGAGCAGCCCCCACGCCCTGGCCTTGGCAGTCGGGGTCCACAAACAGCTGGTGCAGATGGGCGTGGGCCATGTTCAGCACCAGAAACGCCGTGACCTCTTGCCCGATCGCACGTACCAGCGTCACACACGGCAGGCCAAACTCCGCACGGACCCGCGCCTCCCAGTGGTCTGGTGGAGCCACCGACGCCACGGATGGGTTGGCGGAACACCAGGCCCTGCGCCATACGCGGGCCAGGCTGGCAAGGTCGGCGTCGGTCGCGGGCCGCACCAAGGGCAGGACGGTGGAATCATGGGAGTTGGACGACACGGATGCATTGTCTCCGGGCACCCCCCGAAAACCCTTCTTCCTCAGTCCCGGCTGGGCAAGTTGCGGCCCTCAACGCACCGGCGGTAGCGGGTCTGCGCGCAAACCCGCTACCGCCCCTTGGGCCATCGGCACCCTGCCTCGGCCCGGCAACCCGAACAGCGGCCGCAGCCATCCCACACGCCGCACCACAGCGGTCAGCCCCCAGCACAGAACCACCGTCCCGGCCACCAGGGCCAGCGGCTCCACCACGGGCCCCAGTTGCACAGGCGCCAGCCAGACCACCAGCACGATGATGGCCGTCTGGTGCAGCATGTACCACGGGTAGACCGACTCGCTGGCCCAGCGCAGCCAGGGCCAGGGCCGGTTGAGGCGGTGGTGGGCCCAGCCCAGGATGGCGATCAGCGCGGCCCACAGGTACACGTCCGCCAGCACGCGCAGGGGCAAGCGCGCGGCCCGAATCCCGTGCTGCTGTGCCAAGCCGAGCAGCCCCAGGTACAGCGCCAACACCCCCAGCGCCAGGGCGAGGGTGCGCCAGCGCAGGCGCACGAGTTCCGTCCACAAGCCGGTATCCAGCCCGATCCAGTAGCCGTAGACAAACACCGTGAAGTACACGGCATGCAGCCATCCGTCATGGATCAGGTCGTGGGTGGGTGGGAAATGCCGCCACAGCAGTACCGAGTACAGCGCCAGCGGCAGCACGGGCATCAGCACCAGCGCCCAGCCCCGCAGGTGGAGGAAGGCACGGCGCACACGCTGGCCGACGACAGACTCGGCCAGGGGCAGCAGCGCGGCCAGCACCACGGTGTAGACCCACAGGTAGGCCAGGTACCAGAGGTGGTTCCAGGTGACGCCCGCCTCCCAGCCATCGAACGCCCCCGCCGGCCAGGTGCTGCCAGCGTAGTAGCGCAGCAAAAAGGCGCCAAAGCCTGGCGCAATGAGGCCGTTGGCCACCCCCTGAGCATAGGGCTGGTAGGGCACGACGACCGCCATGCCGAGGGCCAGCGGGATCAGCAGGCGCAGGCTGCGCAGCCGCACCAGCCCAGGCACCGTCTGCCCCCGGCGCACCAGCCCGAAGGCCAGGCCAGAGACCAGGAACACCAGGTCCATGCGCCAGAGGTTGAGCGCCCGCATGGGGGTCTGCAGCCATTCGGCCGCGTGCGGGCTCTTGAGGTGCCAATGCCAATCGGCCACGTAATACATCGCCACGTGGTAGAGGATGACCAAGCCAAAGGCCAGCGCCCGCAGCGCGTCAATGTCATGGCGGCGGACGGGGGCGGCGGCGCAGGAAGGGGTAGACATGGCACAAGTCAGGCAGGGTGGATCACAGGGCGGGATGCTGGGCCCCCACCCCATCGTGCGGTGTTCCCAGGGGACGGGCCGGGGCGCCGCAGGGACGAGCGGCGGGTGGCAGGGACGAAAAGGAGTCGCTCCGGGGGAAACTCCCGCCCGTCGGCGCACGGCCCTGCCTACACTTGCCATCCATGACCGCCCCCGCGCCCGCCTGGATCGACCGCTACCCCCACGACCGCGCCCTGCGGCGGCGTGCCGAAGTCGGCTTCTGGGCCGTGGTGCTGCTGGTGCAGGCAGCCTTCAACACGGTGGTGACATGGATCGACCTGCGCGGCTCCGGCAGATCCGTGGCGGCGTGGGAGCCACTGCTGTGGGAGCTGTCGAGCGTGGCAGTGGTCGCAGCACTGATCCCGGCCGTGGTGGCGTTCGAGCGGCGCTTTGTGCTGCGCAGGGGCACGCTCCGGCGCCATCTGCCCTGGCATGTACTGGCCAGCGTGGTGTACTGCACCGTGCATCTGGCGGGCATGTGGGCCTTGCGCCATGCGGGCTACGCGGCCCTGGGCGAGCACTACCAGCCGCCCGGCTGGTGGACGCAGTGGGGTTATGAATATTTGAAGGATGTGCGCAGCTACACGCTTACCTTGGGTGCGCTGGTCAGCTACCGCTTCTTGCTGCTGCGCCTGCAGGGCGAGGCCCGCGTGCTGGATGCCCCCGAGCCGCCCGCAGAGCCAGAACCGCCGCTCCACACGCCGGGTGCGCCCGGGGCAGCCACGGCCACGCAAGCCCCGGCATCAACGCCCGAGGCCCCGGCCGCGCCTCCCCCCCAACGCCCCGAACGTTTCCTGGTGCGCAAGCTGCGCCGCGAATTCCTGATCGCGGCGGGCGACATCGCCTGGCTGCAGGCCGAGGCCAACTACGTGGGCCTGCATGTGAACGGCCACGACTACCTGCTGCGCTCCACGCTCACCGACTTTCTAACGCAGCTCGACCCCACACGCTTCGTGCGCGTGCACCGCAGCTACGCCGTCAATCTGGACGCCATCGCCGAGATTGAGCCGCTGGACAGCGGCGATGCGCGTCTGGTGATGAAGGATGGGAGCAGCGTGCCTTGTAGCCGGCGGTACCGGGACGGGCTGGTGACGACGGCACGATAGCGCGTGACGCATGCGAGCCGGTGCGCGCGCCTGCGCGGACCCCTCAGGCATTCAACCCGGGTGTCTGCGCAGCCGGCCACTCTGGCGGACACGAGCCCATCTCCGCCTCCACCTTGCGCAGCATGTCGGCCAGTGTCTTGCCGGGCTCCTGGCGGAACTGTTCGTCGAGCACCACCAGGTCCACGATGCGGTCGATGCGAAAGCCCCGGAAATCGCCGCGCAGCTCGCACCAGGCTGAAAGCGTCCAGACCTTGCCCCAATAAAAGCAGCCCAGCGGGCGCAGGCGGCGCAGGCTGGGACGGCCTTGGACGTCGGCGTAGTCGATCTGCACCACATGCCGGCTGTGCACCGCCTCGCGCAGAGCCTGCAGGGTGGCCTGGACGCGCGGGTCCAGCCCCACGGACGGCGCATACAGCGCCTGCGCCTCGGCCGCCACGCGCGCGGCCGGGGGCAGCACCGAAAGGATCTTGCCCAAGGCGCCTTCCACCTCGCGCGCCAGCCCGGCATCGAGCCAGGCCTGGGCCAGCCGTGCAGCGGCCACCAGCGCATTGGCTTCGCCCTGGCTGAACATGAGTGGCGGCAGCTCGAAGCCCGCGCCCAGGCGGTAGCCCACACCGGCTTCGCCCTCAATGGGCACGCCCTGGTGCTGGAGGTCCGCCACATCGCGGTAGATGGTGCGGGCCGAGACTTCGAGCCGCTCGGCCAGGAAGGCGGCGGTGGACAGGCGCCGCCCCCGGATGAGCTGGACGATCTGGAACAGGCGGTCAGCGCGGCGCATGGGATCTCGATTTTTCAGTGATTTCGGGCAATAGCGCTTGAAAAACAAGCGCTGATCGCTACTAATTTGGAAGCATGACGCCAATATGGATGGCCACCCGGTCCGGGCCTTCATAAGCTTCGAAGTCGGTGCCAAAGCGGCGTTGCACCTGCGTATTCTCGGCAAAGTAATGCCAGATGCGAACCCAGGTGTCGATCACCATCTGCGGCATGTCGCCCTGGCCGGTGAAAACCAGGTAGTCGCCTTCCTGGATATCGATGCGGGCAGCGCCGGGCACGGCCTGAGCCAGATCCGGGTCAGCCACGGCCACACCGGCGGTCACATCGAAAGCGCCATGTTCGTTGGACTCGTAGCCGCTGTACACACCGAAGATACGCCCGTCGTCGCCCCGGCTGGGCAATTTGCGCTCCCAGCTCTGGCTGAAAAATCGGTCCCACAGGCCTCCGAGGCGTGCGATCGCGGGGTTCATCTCTTCGCTGTTGCGCGTGCGCACGGCAATGCCGGCCACGCTGAATGCGGGAATCTGGATGGTTGCGGGGGTGTTTGTCATGGCGGGTCCTCTCTGGTCAGTGAATGGGATCAATCGGCAGATCGATCAGGGTGTGCAGCTGCGAGGGACGAATGGTGCGGGCCTGCTACTGACACCTTGATGTCAGTAGCGTGCAGGCTCTTCAAGCCGCAGGCAGAAGGCTGCTGACACGGGGCGTCAGCAGCTTCCGCGCGGTCCGGGAGGACAGGCTGTCAGCCCTGTGGCTCCACGATCGCGGCCGTGGCCCGGCGCACCAGCGGAAGCACCAGCAGCAGCGTGGGGAACGCCACCAGCCAGGACAACGCCCAGGAGCTCATCCAGAGACGGGGCACGTCCATCGACAAGCCCACCACACGCAGGGTGCTGATCAGGGACACGATGAAGGTCATGAGCAGCGACAGCAACAGCGGCGTGACCCAGGCCGCAGAACGCGCAGGGAGTTTGCGCAGGCCGAAAAAGGTCTTGGAGGACGAGGACTCAGAGGTGCGAGGAGACGAAGGTTGGTTCATTGAAGTTCCAGAAAGCAAACCGGTCAAGCAAGGCGCCGCCCCCAGCACGCCCGCACGACCTGCCGTGCCACTTGCGAACCGGGGACCACCACCCCGGCAGGGCCGGTGTTGGTTGGCGCGTTGATTGACGTAAACGCTTACGGCAACCCATGAACCGGGTCACAACTGGCATTCTAAGCCGCCCGTGCGCTACGCCTTGGGGCGCTGTGCTGCGCCCTGCAGATGGCCTGCAATGTGCGCAGCCACTGCGCCCGCGTGCGCCACGGCCAGGTCGTGGCCACCGCCCGCCAGCACGTGCATCTGGCTGTGGGGCAGCAGCCCGGACAAACGCTGCCCCACGGCAGTGGGGCTGATGGCATCCGCATCCCCCCACAAAAGCAAGCTGGGTGCCTGCACCGAGGGCAGGCGGGCGGACAGGTCCAGGCGCACATCGGCCAACCACTGCGGAAACGCGGGATTGGATTGCAGGAAGCCTGGGCGCCAATCCTCGGGGTGCAGATCGTCGATGGGGACACCGCCCGAAGTCGCCACCAGCACCAGGTGCGTCAGCCACTCGGGCCGCTCCAGTGCGGCCAGCAGAGCCACCACGCCTCCCATCGATTGCGCAATGAGCGCGCAGGGCCGGTCCATGTGCACCGTGGTGGCCGCCACGAGGTCCTGCATATCCCGGGCCCCCGTGGCGGGCAGGTCGGCCGGGGACGCGGCACCAAACCACGGCCAGCCGAGCAACACATGCGCTGCAGGCTGTGGCAGTGCGTCCGCCACAGGCCGCCAGAAGGCGGGGTTGCCCCCCACGCCCGGGAGGAAGATGAGTTTTTCAGGCGCACGCATCATGGTCTTTCCAACGCGCGTGCACACGGCACGACTGTCAACACGCACGTAGGGTGGTCACACCCTGCAGGCCAGCCGCAGCCGGGTCAGTTATGCGCCTTCGGGCGCAGGTGTTGCTGCGGCGGCAGCGCTGGCGGCTGCGGTGGCCGCTGATGCCAGCCGGCGCGCGCGCTCCAGCTGCTGCCCCACCGTGCGGGGCACCATGCCGTACATGTCGGCAAAGGCGTCCAGCGTCTGGCCGCTGGCTTCAAAGGCGCGCAGCAGGGCCTCATCCCTGGCGTTGCGCGCCGACCATTCGGCAAAGGCTTCTTCGAGGATGGCGTTGGCGGCGTCATCGCGGCTCAGCACCAGCTCGGTATACGCCTCGCGCGTGAGGCCCGAGGCCTCGAACGCGGCCATCATGCGGTTGCGCAGCTTGGGCAGCAGGTCTTCAGTGGCGCGCGCCTTCTTGCGGCGATAGACCTCCAGCAGCGCATGGTGCACATGCTCGGGGGCCATGTCTTCCACGGGTTGGCCTTGCAGGTCGTGGCGCTTGTCGCCTGCCGCCACGCTTTGCAGATAGCGTGTGGAGCGGGTGTGGATGCCCAGGGCCACCTTGAGCGCCTCGCGCTCGAACAGCTCGGGGTGCGCGGCCAGCAGGTCCTGGAAGATGCCCCGTTTGAGCGGGCGAAACACCGCACCGAACAGTGGGGGGTACAGCGCGGCCAGTTGCTCCAGCGCAGGGTGAACACGCTGGGGCGCGCGTGGGCCCGCGCCAGGTGCGGCCCCAGCGGGCGCAGCCACGTCCGCCGCGCCCGGGGATGCCTCGCGGCCCTCGGGCTTGCGGCGGTTGCGGCCACCACGGCGCGAGCCGCCTGTGCGTGGCTGGTTCGCCCCGGCTTCGGTTGACGCGATGGGCGCAGTGGCTGCCACGGCAGCGGCGGCCTCGGCCGCAACAGGCGCTGCCAGCGGTGCGGCAGGGGCTGTGTGGGGTTGTTCTTGTGCGGACACGGAGTCGGTCATGGCGTTGCAGTTCGGGGCAAAAATGGGGGCGACAAAACCCTCGATCATGCCAGCGTTGGGGATATGGGTGCCAAACGGCCTTGGCGAACGGACTACTTTGCCAGCGGATGGGTGCACCACTGCTGTTCGCAAGGAACACCATCGCCGTTCCCGTCCATCTTGGTGTCGGGGCAGTTCTGCAGGAAGAACTTGGCTTCCGAACATGAAGTCATCTGCGAGCAGTGCTGGCGACCATCACAGCGGTACAGAGAGGCCAACGGTTGCGCCGGGGCAGCGAGGGCGCGTTGCTGAGGCGCCTTCAGAGACTGCGCTACCGCCTCTGCCCGAGCAGCAGCGGCCCGCTGTGTCCTCCGGTCGAAGTGCCAGTAGGCGGCAACCAAAAGCGCGCAGGCAATCACGAACACAACGATGCGGGTGGGCAGCCCCTTGGGCTCCGAGCGCGCCGGGCCCGTGCGATGGCGTGTATGCGCAGGCGCGGAGGAAGGCGCCGCTATAGCGGAAAGGTCGCGGCGCACCATGACCGCCTGTTTCTTTCCGTCCCTGTTCAGGGTGATCTCGAAACTCAGCGCCTCGTTCAACTGCGGCCGCAGGCCGTCACGCGCAAACGCCGAGATGTGTACGAAGACAGCCTGGCCTGCGGGGACGGGCGTGATGAAACCAAAACCGCGTTCGTCATTCCACTGAGTGAGTGTCCCCTCGAATCGCATGGCCTGCCCTTTCTAACAATATTGGAGCCGTCGTAGCGGCTGGGCAGAACAGTTACTGCCCGCGCATCGCCTCGTCCAGCACCTCCACCCAGTGCCGCACCGGCGTGCCTGTGCCACTTTGCAGGTGGGTGATGCAGCCGATGTTGGCCGACAGGATCATGTCGGGCGGCTGATCGCCAAAAGCCTCGCCGAGCACGCCGAGCTTGCGGTCGCGCAGCTGGTAAGACAGGTCGGGGTTGAGCACCGAATACGTGCCTGCCGAGCCGCAGCACAGGTGGGCGTCGTTGCGCGCGGTGCGCAGCTTGAAGCCGAGCTGGTTGAGGTGCGTCTCTACCCCGCCACGCAGCTTCTGGCCGTGCTGCAGCGTGCAGGGAGGGTGGTAGGCAAACAGCGTGTCGGGCCGCTGCACGCGCCCGGCAAGCTTGTCGGCCAGCTCGGGCAGCAGGGCGGGCAGCAGCTCCGAGAGGTCGCGCGTGAGGGTGCTGATGCGCTCGGCCTTGGCCGCGTACTGCGGGTCGTCCTTCAGGATGTGGCCGTATTCCTTGACGGTGACACCGCAGCCTGAAGCGTTCATGACGATGGCCTCCACCACGCCCCGCCCCTGCTCCACCAGCGGCCACCAGGCGTCGATGTTGGCGCGCATCTCGGCCTTGCCGCCCTCCTGGTCGTTGAGGTGGAACTTGACGGCACCACAACACCCGGCCTTGGGCGCAATCACGGTCTGGATGCCCACGGCGTCGAGCACACGCGCGGTGGCGGTGTTGATGTTGGGCATCATGGCCGGTTGCACGCAGCCGGCCAGCAAAAGCACCTTGCGCGCATGCTCGCGCGTGGGCCAGGCCCCGGCATTTTGGGGCGCAGGCACCTTGGCCTTGAGGGATGCAGGCAGCAGGCCGCGCACCAGTTGCCCGGCCTTCATGGCGGGGGCAAACAGGGGCGAGGGCAGGCCCTCCTTCAGCGCCCAGCGCAGGGCTTTTTCGCCCACGGGGCGGGGCACTTTTTCATCGACGATCTTGCGGCCGATGTCGACCAGGTGGCCGTATTGCACGCCGCTGGGGCAGGTGCTTTCGCAGTTGCGGCAGGTCAGGCACCGGTCCAGGTGCATCTGGGTCTTGCGCGTGGGGGTCTCGCCTTCAAGCACCTGCTTGATGAGGTAGATGCGGCCGCGCGGGCCGTCCAGTTCGTCGCCCAGCAGCTGGTAGGTGGGGCAGGTGGCGGTGCAAAAGCCACAGTGCACACATTTGCGCAGGATGGATTCGGCCTCCAGGCCATCGGCCCGGGCGCGGTATTCAGGGGAAAGCTGGGTTTGCATGGTGCATGCCTGGGCGAAGAAACAGAAAATTTCAGGACGGATTCAGCGCGTGGCCGGTGGGTCAGCAGGTGGGCCCAGGGGTGGGTCGAGCGGAACATTGAGCGCGAGCGACTTTCGCAACGGGTGGCGCAGCCGGGCACGGTCGGCCCACAGCGGGGGCAGCGACAGCGCCAGCAGCACCAGCGCCAGGGGCACCACAAACACAAAACCCACATGCTTGAAGCCCGCCGCGCCCGCAATGCCGCCCACCAGGAACATGCCCACCAGCCCAGCAAACAGCCGCAGCCGGGCCTGGTTGGCGCGCACCTGGGATTCGGGCGCCGTGCCGGTGCGGTTCCAGTACAGCATCTTGCCCATCTCGATGCCCAGGTCGGTCACCACCCCCGTCATGTGGGTGGTGCGGATCTGCGACGAGGACATCTTGGTCACCGTGGCGTTCTGCAGGCCCATGATGAAGGACAGCAGCAGCACCGTCATCGGCACGGCAAACGGCGTGGGCCAGCTGAGCGTGATGGCGCCCACCAGACCGAACAGCAGCATGAGCACGGACTCCAGCACCAGCGGCAGCGCGAAGGTGCTGCGCAGCCTGCGCTGGCGCGCCCAGTTGATCATGATGGCGGTGGTGCCCGCGCCCGACATGAAGGCCCACAGCGCGCCGATGGCACCCAGCACGATTTTCATCTGGCCCAGCACCAGGTTGTCCGCCAGCGACGACAAAAAGCCGGTCATGTGCGAGGTGTACAGGTGCACCACCAGAAAACCTCCGGCGTTGACCGCCCCGGCATTGAAGGCGAGCAACAGGCCCAGCACCCGGTTGCTGGCCACCGTGCGGTGGTGTCCTGTGAGGTGGCGAAGGCGTCGCATGGCGGAGGACGCAGTGATGGCGCGCCTACCAGGCCCGCGCCATGCGGCCGGGGTTGAAGATGCCGGCCGGGTCAAAGCTGTGCTTGAGCCGGGCGTGAATGTGCTCCAGCGCCTTGGATTGAAGGTCAAATGTGCCCCTGGCGCTTGATCCACCTGCGCTAGCAGCTACAAAAACAGAAGCGTTCCCACCCACAGCCCGAGCGGCTTCGCGCAGGGCGTCGCCTGCGGATTCGGGCGCTTGCACCCAGCGCAGCGCGCCATGCCACTCGACCAGCGGCTGCGCGCCGCCCGGCAAGCTCAGCACCGGGGCCGTGGCGGGCACGGACAGGCGCCACAGGGCGTGGCCGGGCTGTGCAGCACGTGCGGTGAACCAGGGCAGGGTCTGCTCGCGGCAGGCCGTCCAGTCGGCGGCCACCGTGGCGTTGTCCATGCGCGTGCCACCCATCGTTTTGCAGGCGGCCTCGACCGCCGCCACGGCGCCGCGCAGGCGCACATAGACCGTGCCCACGCCACCGTCTTGCACCCAGCAGCTGGCGTTCAGGGGCAGCGGCTGGCCGCCCCAGGCGTGCAGCTTGCGCAATGCGTCGGCCTGGTTGATGTCGTCAAACCGCAGCGTGGCCTCGCCGGGCGCCACGGGCAGCACCTTGAGGCTGACCTCGGTCAGCAAACCCAGCGTGCCCCAGGCACCGGCCATGAGGCGGGACACGTCATACCCCGCCACGTTTTTCATGACCTGGCCCCCAAAGGTCAGCAGCTCGGCTTTGCCATTGAGCAAGGTCACGCCCAGCAGGTAGTCGCGCACCGCCCCGACACTGGCACGTGCCGGGCCCGACAGGCCAGCAGCCACCATGCCGCCCACGGTGGCAGCGTCTGAAGGGGTTTTTGCGAAGTGCGGGGGCTCAAAGGGCAGGCATTGGCCTTGTTCGGCCAGTGCGGCCTCCAGCTCGGCCAGCGGGGTGCCCGCCCGCACGGTGACGACCAGCTCGCTGGGCTCGTAGCTCACGATGCCGCGCAGCACACGGGTGTCGAGCACTTCGCCATGCAGCGCCAGGCCATGGAAGTCCTTGGTGCCCCCGCCGCGGATGCGCAAAGGGGTCTGGTCGGCGGCGGCGGCGCGCACACGTTCTGCGATCTGGGCAAGGGCGAAGTCCATGCCTTGCATCGTAGCGGCAGCCATGTCCGGCGCTACACAAGGAGCGCGTGAATTTTTTGAACAGCGCCTGTGCAAATGACTGGGGGGCTGCCGGGAGACGGGTCTGGGGATAGGTGTTCTGGCATGCATGCCAAAACAGGCTGCGAGCCCTCCATCGGTACGAAAAAAACCCGCCGTTGCCGGCGGGCTTAACAACCAAAGGAGTGACTCGCTTGTTCTTGTTGCGACGCTGCGGTGCCACCAGACACCGCAGCGCGTGGGGCGCAGGCGGATCAGCGGTTGTACGCTGTTTCGCCGTGCGAAGTGATGTCCAGGCCTTCGCGCTCGTCTTCTTCCGTGACACGCAGGCCGATCGTCAGGTCAACGATCTTGTACGCCACGAAGGAGACCACACCCGACCACACGATGGTCAGCAACACGGCCTTGGTCTGCGTCCAGACTTGCGCGGCGATGGAATAGTCGGCAGAGGTCACCATGGTGGCGGTCACCCAGTCGGCCACATAGCCAGGGCCACCCAGGCCAGGGGCGTTGAACACGCCGGTCAGCAGGGCACCCACGATACCGCCAATGCCATGCACGCCGAACACGTCGAGCGAATCATCCGCACCCAGCAGCTTCTTGAGGCCGTTCACACCCCACAGGCAGGCAAAGCCGCCCACGAGGCCGATCACCAACGCACCGCCGATGCCAACGTTGCCGGCAGCAGGCGTGATGGCCACGAGGCCGGCCACGGCACCCGACGCTGCACCCAGCATCGAAGCCTTGCCACGCATCAGCGCTTCACCGATAGACCATGCCAGCACGGCCGCAGCCGTGGCCACCAGCGTGTTGATGAAGGCCAGGGCGGCGAAGCCGTTGGCTTCCAGCGCAGAGCCGGCGTTGAAACCGAACCAGCCCACCCACAGCAGCGAGGCACCGACCATGGTCAGCGTCAGGCTGTGAGGCGCCATGGCTTCCTTGCCGTAGCCGATGCGCTTGCCCACCATGAACGCGCCCACCAGGCCCGCCACAGCGGCGTTGATGTGCACCACGGTACCGCCAGCGAAGTCCAGAGCACCCCACTGCCAGATCTGGCCGGCCTTGCCGGTCATGGCGTCGGCCACTTCCTTGGAGGCGTAGGCGTCAGGACCCATCCAGAACCATACCATGTGGGCGATCGGCAGGTAGCTGAAAGTGAACCACAGCACCATGAACATCATGACGGCGCTGAACTTGATGCGCTCTGCGAACGCACCGACGATCAGGGCACAGGTGATGCCGGCGAAGGTTGCCTGGAAGGCGGCGAACACCACTTCCGGAATCACGACACCCTTGCTGAACGTGGCTGCATTGGCGAAGGTGCCGGCAGCGTTGTCCCAGATGCCTTTCATGAACAGCCTGTCAAAGCCACCGATGAAGGCGCCGCCTTCGGTGAAGGCCAGGCTGTAGCCGTAGATGAACCACAGCACCACGATCAGCGAGAACGTGACCATGACCTGCATCAGCACGGACAACATGTTCTTGCTGCGCACCAGGCCGCCGTAGAACAGCGCCAGGCCGGGCAGGACCATCAGGATCACGAGGATGGTGGAGGTCATCATCCAGGCGGTATCACCCTTGTTGGGCACGGGCGCAGGCGCCTCGGCAGCGGCCGGAGCGGCAGCCGCTGCCGCAGCGGGCGCCGGGGCAGCTGCCGCAGCAGGGGCTTCAGCGGCCGGAGCGGCTGCAGCAGCGGGCGCGGCGGCGGCCGGCTCGGAGGCGGCGGGCGCCTGTGCCAGGGACAGGTTGCCCATGGTCAGCAGACCCAACCCCAGAATGAAAGAAGCAAGCAGTTTTTTCATGGCGTTTCTCTTCTTGGATGTAGTACGGCCGCGCCCTTACAGCGCTTCCTTGCCGGTTTCGCCAGTGCGGATGCGCACCACCTGCTCCAGGTGGGTCACGAAGATCTTGCCGTCGCCGATCTTGCCGGTGCGGGCGGCGCTTTCGATGGACTCGATCACACGGTCCACGAGGTCATCCGCCACGGCGGCCTCGATCTTGACCTTGGGCAGGAAGTCGACCACGTATTCCGCGCCGCGATACAGCTCGGTGTGGCCTTTTTGGCGACCGAAGCCCTTGACCTCAGTGACCGTGATGCCTTGCACGCCGATGTCCGACAGTGCTTCACGCACCTCGTCCAGCTTGAAGGGCTTGATGATGGCTGTCACCATTTTCATTTTGGTTCCTCCGACAATGGACGCACCGTGCGCCCATTGAGACTTGCTTACAGGGTTTTGGTGAGCGTGACGATCACGCGCGACTTGTTGACATGGCCGAAGAAGGCCTTCTTGTTGGCGCCCACCACGGCAGCGCCCAGCGACAGGCCGCTGCCGAAGTCATAGGCACCGCCCACGCTGTAGTCCATGTAGTTCGGCACGCCCAGGTCCTTGATGTCGCTGGCAAAACGCGTGAAGCCCACCGAGGCCTTCACAGTGACGCTGGGAGCCACTTCTTGAGCGAAGGCGAAGTTCAGGTAGCCGGTGTTGCGGCCCTTGAGGCCCGAGCCGGATTTGGCGCCAGCCCAGCCGAAGTAGTCGTTAGAGATGGTGTGCGAATACTTGGCAGTGAAGGGGCCCATGGTGGCCGCACCGTACAGCTCGGTGGTGTTGCCATTGGCGTTGCCAGGGTAGATGTAGGTCAGCGCGCCCAGGTCGAGGTCTGCGCCACCGGCCTTGAACTTGTAGCCACCGTACAGGTCGGATTCAATGGAGTTGTTGGCCAGCCAGTCCACGCTGGAGTTCCAGTTGCCCACGTACCAGCCGGAGTCACCGAAGGCGTAGTCAAAACCACCCTGGATGGCGGGCTTGACGGCTTTGGACTTGGAAACGTCCTGGTCCTGGCCACGGAACTTGTAGTTGGTGGTCAGGCTGACGTTGCCAGTGAGCTGGGCATTGGCCAGCAGGGGAAGGGTTGCAACTAGGGCAACGCCCAGGGTCTTGATGATGGCGCGGGTCATGTTTCCTCCGGTTGGACAAAGTAGGGACGAGCGCTTTAAGCACGGACCGTGCCACACGCCGGTGCATCCACCCCATCGCCGTTGCGTTGCGTTACACCGATCCCCAAGTACAGTGGCGGTGTGCGCGCAGACGATGCTGCACCTTGTTGGTGCGCGATGCAACCCGGCCGCGCTAAAAAACCATAAAACGCACCCATCTGGGGAGAAATCGCTTCATGAGTCTTGCTTTGGTGCAAAGCCGCGCCCTTCTGGGGCTGCAGGCACCTTCTGTCACCGTCGAAGTGCATCTGGCCAACGGTTTGCCCAGTTTCACCCTGGTGGGACTGGCCGAGGTGGAGGTCAAGGAAGCCCGCGAACGGGTGCGCTCGGCGTTGCAGAACGCGGGACTGGAGTTCCCCCACAACAAGCGCATCACTGTGAACCTGGCACCCGCCGATTTGCCCAAGGATTCAGGCCGTTTCGACCTGCCTATCGCGCTGGGCATCCTCGCCGCCAGCGGGCAGGTGGACGGCAGCCGCCTGGCGGGCTATGAGTTTGCGGGTGAGCTGTCGCTGTCGGGGGAGCTGCGCCCGGTGCGCGGCGCCCTGGCCACCAGCCTGGCGCTGCAGACGCAGCAGATCGACGCGCAGCTGGTGCTGCCCCCTGGCAGCGCCGAAGAGGCCGCCCTGGTGCCCGACGCACAGGTGGTGCGCGCACGCCACCTGTTGGATGTGGTGCGGGCCTTCCTGCCGCCCGGCAGCACAGCCGTGGGCGATGCGGCCGTGGACAACGACGGTTGGACGCGGCTGCAGCCCACGCCCCTGACCGCCACCACCACCGGCGCCGACATGGCCGATGTCAAAGGCCAGGCCACGGCCAAGCGCGCGCTGGAGATCGCGGCCGCCGGGGGCCACAGTGCCCTGATGGCAGGCCCGCCCGGTTCGGGCAAATCGATGCTGGCACTGCGTTTTGCCGGACTGCTGCCCGCCATGACGGTGCAGGAAGCCCTGGAGAGCGCCGCGATTGCGAGCCTGGCCGGGCGCTTTCGGCCCGAACTCTGGGGCCACAGGCCCACGGGGTCGCCCCACCACACAGCCAGCGCCGTGGCGCTGGTGGGTGGGGGCTCGCCCCCACGCCCTGGCGAAATCTCGCTCGCGCACCACGGGGTGCTATTCCTCGACGAGCTGCCTGAATTCCCCCGCGCCGCGCTGGAGGCGTTGCGCGAGCCGCTGGAGACAGGCCACATCACGATCTCGCGTGCAGCGCAGCGTGCGGAGTTTCCAGCGCGTTTTCAGATGATCGCGGCCATGAACCCCTGCCCCTGCGGATTCCTGGGCTCCACGCAGCGCGCGTGCCGCTGCACGCCGGACCAGGTGAACCGCTACCAGGCCAAGCTCAGTGGTCCGCTGCTGGACCGCATTGACCTGCATGTCGAGGTGCCCGCCCTGCCCGCCGAACAGCTGGTGCAGGCGCCCGCCGGCGAATCCACGGCCGCGATCCGCCTGCGGGTGGAACAGGCGCGCGGCCGCGCGCTGGCCCGCCAGGGCAAGACCAACCAGGCACTGCAGGGCCAGGAGATCGACACCCATCTGCATCTGCAAGATGCCGCCGCCAAGTTCCTCAACACCGCCGCCGCGCGCCTGGGCTGGTCGGCACGCAGCACACACCGTGCGCTGAAGGTGGCGCGCACCATTGCCGACCTGGCCGACGCACCCACCACCGAGGTGGGCCATGTGGCCGAGGCAGTGCAATACCGCCGCGTGCTGCGCAGCCCCGCCTGAAGCGCAATGGGCTCCGCAGGTGGACCGTGTGTGGCAAGGGCCGCACACTGAATACTATTATTTTTATAGCAACAAACAGCCATCAAATAAGCGCTAACGGCTGATTTGAATCAAATTTTTCGCGAACTGCTGCCAACCCGCGCCCACCCCCGCCACAATCGCCCCATGTCCAGCGTTCGCCCCACCAAAAAGACCACGGCCTCCATGGCCCCAACCACCCCAGCCCCTGCCTCCGAGTCCGTGGACACCGGCTTTCTGCGCACGCTGGTGGGCTACAACGCGCGGCGCGCGTCGCTCGCCGTGATCGAAGTGTTCATGGAACGCATGGCGGTTTACCGCCTGAAGGTGGTGGATTTTTCGGTGCTGTCGCTGGTCGCGCACAACCCCGGCATCACGTCGCGCCAGCTGTGCGCCACGCTCAACGTATTGCCACCCAATCTGGTGGGCCTGATTGCAGCGCTGGAGCGGCGCGGGCTGATCGAGCGCCGCCCGCACCCCAGCGACGGCCGCGCCATGGGCCTGCACCTGACGCCTGCTGGTGTGGAGTTGACCGCACAGGCCGAGCAGACGGCTGCGCAGCTGGAGGTGGACGCCACGGCCGGCCTTACGGGCGCCGAGCGCAAGACGCTGATCCGCCTGCTGCAGAAGGTCTACACGCAGAGCGCGTCGTAGCGCACGGGCTGGGGCTCGCTGCAGCCACCAGCGGCAAAAAAAAGCCAGCGCACCCCTCGGGCTCGCTGGCTTTTTTTCGAGCTGGCGCTTGCTGGCCTTACGCCGCCGACCGGGGCCAGCGGCTACCAGCAGCCCTTCAAGCCTGCGCGGCCTTCGCCGCCATGGCCTGCGCCAGGCCGCCCCACTGCGCGCGGAACAGGCCCGGGTCCATGGTCTTCACGTTGCGCATGATGGGCTTGAAGCCCATGTGCGCCAGTACGTCGCGTTCCAGGTCGATGCCGGGCGCGATCTCGGTCAGCTCCAGGCCTTCGGTGGTCAGGTGGAACACCGCACGCTCGGTGACGAACAGCACGTTCTGCTCGCGCTTGGCGGCGTCCAGCCCGTTGAAGGTGATCTGCTCGACCTTCTCGATGAACTTGCGCGAACGGCCTTCCTTGACGATGGTGAGCGTCCCATCAGCCACCTTCACCTCCAGCCCGCCCGCGGTGAAGGTGCCGCAGAACACCAGGTGCTTGGTAGACCGCGTGATGTTCACAAAACCGCCGCAGCCCACGGGCCGGCCGTTGAACTTGCTCACGTTCACGTTGCCGTGGTTGTCGGCCTGCGCCAGGCCCAGGAAGCTCGCGTCCAGACCGCCGCCGTCATAGAAGTCGAACTGCAGCGACTGCTCGATGATCGCGTCGGCGTTGTAGGCGGTGCCGAAGTCGCCCAGCTGCGCCGGGATGCCGCCGGTGATGCCGCTTTCCACGCTCAGCGTGAACTGGTCGGACACGCCCTCTTCCGCCGCCACCGACGGCACGCCCGCGGGGATGCCGATACCCAGGTTGGTGATGGCGCCGGGCGTGAGCTCCAGCGCCGTGCGGCGCGCGATGACCTTGCGCTCGTCCAGCGGCATGGGCGCCAGCGAATTGAGCGGCACACGCACATCGCCGCACAGCGCGGGGTTGAACTGCGTGGTGATGGTCTGCATGTGGTTCTCGGGCTGGCTGACCACCACATAGTCCACCGACACGCCCGGCACCTTGACCGACTTGGGGTGCAGGCTGCCGGCCTTCACGATGCGCTCCACCTGCACGATCACGATGCCGCCGCTGGCCTTGGCCGCGTGGGCGATGTTGATCTGCTCGAGCAGCACGCCTTCCTTGTCCAGCGTGATGTTGCCGTTCTCGTCGGCCAGCGTGCCGCGGATGATGGCCACATCGACCTTGGGCGCGGGGTAGAACAACCACTCCTCGCCGTTGAACTCGACGAGCTTGACCAGGTCTTCGGTGGACTTGCTGTTGAGCTTGCCGCCTTCGATGCGCGGGTCCACAAACGTGCCCAGCCCGACCTTGGTCAGTAGCCCGGGGCTGCGGCTGGCAATGTGGCGTGTGAGGTGCGACAGGCTGCCCTGCGGGAAGTTGTAGGCCTCGACCTCGCCGTCGAAGACCATCTTCATCATCTCGGCGCCCGTCTGGCCGAAGTGGCCGGCCACGGTGCGCTTGATCATGCCGGGGTGGGCAAAGTGCACCATGCCCGCGTCCTTGCTGTTGCCAATGGCGCCGCAGGCCCAGGTGGTCACGTTCTTCGGGTGGCCGGTATCGAGGAAGTTCTTTTCCACGCCCTTGAGCACTTCTTCGGGCAGGCTGGAGACGGCCAGGCCGCCCAGGAAGATGGTGGCGTTGTCGGGGATCAGGGCCCCGGCCTGGGCGGCAGTGATGATTTTCATGGTGACCTTCAATTGAAAACTATTACTTCGATAGCTGCTCGCGCTTATCCCATAAGCGCTTGAGCCCTGTTCTCTCAAATTTCAAGCATCCGGGTTCTCGATGAGCAAGGCAATGCCTTGCCCGCCGCCCACGCACGCGCCGGAGATACCGTAGCGCAGCCCGCGGCGGCGCAGCTCGCGCGCCAGCGTCACCGTCAGGCGCACGCCGGTGGCGGCCAGCGGGTGGCCCAGGGCGATGGCGCCGCCGTTCACGTTGAGCTTGTTCAGATCCAGGCCCAGTTCACGCCCCACGGCCAAGGTCTGCGCGCCTTGCGCTTCGTTGATTTCAAAAAGGCCGATGTCCGCGAGCGTGAGCCCCGTGCGCGCCAGCAGCGCACGGATGGCCGGCGCCGGGCCGATGCCCATGTACTCCGGTGCCACGCCCACGGCCGCGGCACCCCGCAGGCGCGCCAGGGGCTTCAGGCCGCGCCGCTGCACATAGGCGTCGCTCGCCACGACGGCGCCCGCGGCGCCATCGACCAGGGCCGAGCTGTTGCCCGCCGTCTGCACGCCACCGGGGTACACCGTGCGCAGGCCCGCCAGCGTCTCGACGGGTGAGGGGCGCGGGTGCGTGTCGCGGTCGAGCTGCGCCACCTTGCGCGGCAGGGTGATGCCGCGCGTGGCATAGCCTGCAAGCTCAAACTTCTCGCTCGTGACCGGCACGATTTCGCCCGCCAGAAAACCGTCTGCCTGCGCCTTGAGCGCGCGGTCGAACGACTGAGAGGCGAAGGCGTCCACCTCCTCGCGCGTGATACCGTATTGCTTGGCCAGGTTCTCGGCGGTCTCGATCATCGTGACCGGGCCGGCGGTGTCGATCAGCGCTTCGACCAGGAAGTCCTTGAACTCCACCGGCGCGCCCAGCTTGAAGCCGGTGCGGTGCGTGTAGGCGGCAATGGGGTTGCGCGTCATGGACTCGGTGCCCACCACCAGCGCCACGTCGGCATAGCCCAGGGCAATCTGGTCGGCCGCCTGGCGGAACAGCTCAAAGCCTGTGCCGCAGATTCGCGATACCAGAATGGCCGGCACGCTCTGCGGCACGCCGGCATACAGGCCGATGTGGCGCGGCAGCACGAAGGCGTCGAAGTCGGCCTGCGCCATCGACCCGGTGATGACCGAGTTCACATCGGCAGCGGGAACACCGCTGCGCTCCAGCGCGGCGCGCGCCACCTTGATGCCCATGTCGGTGGGCGATACATGCCCGAGCGGCCCGCAGTAGTCGACCATGGGCGTGCGCACGCCGTCGACCAGCCAGGCGTTCAGCGGGGCAGAAAAGGAATGTTCGGTGCTTGTTGTCATGGTCAGACCTTGGTGGTTGTGCTGGTTCTGCTGTCGGTCACGCGCAGCACGGTGGCGTAGCCGGTGTCGCCTGCGGCGCAGCCGGTGAACAGGCCCACGCCGCCGCCGCGCAGCACCAGCTCTTCAATCAGTTCGATGATGGCGCGCATACCCGTGGGCGCCTGGGGGTGGCCCCAGATGATGGAGCTGCCGTAGTTGTTCATGCGCTCCCACGCAAAGCCGGTGTCGCGCGCCAGGGCGATGTCGTTCACCGCAAACGGGTTGTGCGTCTTGATCGCGTGCACGTCGGCGATGGACAGGCCTGCGAGCTTGAGGGCGTTGAAGGCCGCCGGCGACGGCGCCATGGGCATGAAGCCGACCTCCACCCGCGACATGCCGAATCCCAGGATCTCGACCTCGATGCCAGGGTCGATGGACGCGGCCCGTGCGCGGTCACGCGTGGTGACGATGGCGCCCGCATTGCCGTCGGCCGGGTGCGTCTGGCCGCCGAAGGTCACGGTGCCGCCTTCTTTCACCGGCTTGAGCTTGGCCAGGCCTTCTGCGGTGGTGGGGAAGATGCCTTCGTCGGCGCTGAGCGTGCCGGTCTGCTTGCGGAACTTGGAGTCAGTGATCGGCACATCGGCGATGTAGCGCTTTTGAAAGGCGCGGTCGTCGGCCAGCGCCGCCTGGTACTGGGTGTAGCGGTGCAGCTTGAGCGCGTGCTGCTCTTCGGTGGTGATGCCATAACGCGCAGCCACGTTCTCGCCGGTCTGCAGCATGGGGTTCTTGGCGTAGGGGTCGTGGCCCATGTTGTCGGGCACCCAGTGCTCGGTGATGCCGTAGCCGCCAGTGCCGCTGGAGTCGGGGTAGTACACCACCGGGCCGTTGGACTGGCGGTCGGCCATCACCAGCAGGGCGCTGGTGGCGGTGCCGCAGGCCACCTCTTGCGCGGCCATCTGCAGCGCGCGCACACTGGTGGCGCAGGCCTGCTGCACCGTGGGGCCGGCCACGCGGTCGATGCCCATCATGCCGGTGACCCAGGGCAGGCCGTAGAAGCTGCCCTTTTGCGGGTTGGTGATGCCGAGGATTGCCAGGTCCACCGCCGCCAGGTCGTACCCGCGCGCGGCCAGCGCCTGCTTGCCCACGGTGGCCGCCAGCGGCAGGGCATTGAGGTTGGCCAGCGAGCCCTGCCACTTGGCAAACGGGGACGACCAGTAGATACCGTAGGGGATGAAGGCGTTCATGGCGGGTCCTTGCGATGAGTCGGTGTCATTTTAGTTATTTATCATAACCATATGGCGACCCCGGAAAGCTAGGGAAACCACCTAGCAAAGAGCAGCATTGCGGCCTTGTTTTAGTTATTTTTGATAACCATAATTTCCCTAACTCATACACACCACCATGACCAAGCATTCCGACATCTCCCTTGAAATCCGTGGCGAACACGAGGAAATCGCGGTCATCCGCCTCACCCGCCCCGCCAAGCGCAATGCCTTGAACGACGGCCTGATCCTGGCGCTGCGGGACCTGATGGAGACGCTGCCCGCCTCCGTGGGCGCGGCGGTGATCGATGGCGAAGGCGACCATTTCTGCTCCGGCCTGGACCTGTCCGAGCTCAAGGAGCGCGATGCCGGCCAGGGCCTGCACCACTCGCGCATGTGGCACGCGGCGCTGGACCGCGTGCAGTTCGGCCCCGTGCCCGTGGTGGCGGCGCTGCACGGCGCGGTGGTGGGCGGCGGCCTGGAGCTGGCCAGCGCCTGCCACATCCGCGTGGCCGACGAGTCGACCTTCTACGCGCTGCCCGAAGGCTCGCGCGGCATCTTCGTGGGCGGCGGCGGCGCGGTGCGCATTCCGCGCCTGATCGGCACGGCGCGCATGACCGACATGATGATGACCGGCCGCGTCTACAACGCGGTGGACGGCGAGCGCGTGGGCTTCGCGCAGTACCTCGTGCCCACCGGCACGGCGTTCGACAAGGCCTTCGAGCTGGCCCAGCGCATTGCGCAGAACGCGCCGCTGACCAACTACGCGCTGATGCACGCGCTGCCGCGCATCGCCGAGCAGCCGTCGGACCAGGGCCTGATGACCGAAGCCATGATGGCCGCCATCGCCCAGAGCGCTCCCGAAGCCAAGGCGCGCGTGCGGGCTTTCCTCGACGGCAAGGCCGCCAAGGTCAAGAAGGACTGAGAAAGCGGTATCGCGCCCGCGAAAAGCCTCGAAAGCACCTATGACGGCAACCAACCCCTCCCCCCGCTACCGGCCGCTGCGCTTTGGCGTGACCGAAGTCAGCACCCGGCAGGCCGACGACGGCGTGGTCTACGTGCGGGCCACGCAAGACCTGGAGGCCTACCCGCTGCGCCTGACCGACCGGCTCGCGCACTGGGCCCAGACCGCGCCCGGGCGCACCTGGATGGCCCAGCGTGTGAAGAACGCCGACGGCAGCCTGGGCGAGTGGCGCCACATCACCTACGGCCAGGCCTGGCAGGCCGCACGCAGCATTGCCCAGGCCCTGCTCGACATGCACCTGAGCGCCGAGCGCCCCGTGGCCATCCTGAGCGAGAACGACCTGGACCACGCGCTGCTGTCGCTGGGCTGCCTGGTGGCCGGCGTGCCGCAGTGCACCGTGTCCACCGCGTACTCCACCATCAGCCAGGACTTCGACAAGCTGCGCCACGTGCTGGACACGCTGACCCCCGGCCTGGTGTTCGCCAGCGACGCCACGCGCTTTGCGCGCGCCATCGAGGCCACCGTGGCCGACGACGTCAAGGTGGTGCTGGGCACCGGCAGCATCCCGGGCCGCAGCACCGTGGCCTTCAGCGACCTGCTGGCCACCCCTGCCACGCCCGCCGTGGATGCGGCGCACAGCGCCATCACGGCCGACAGCATCGCCAAGTTCATGTTCACCTCGGGCTCCACCAAGCTGCCCAAGGCCGTGATCGTGACGCACGGCATGTGGGCCGCCAACCTGCAGCAGATGAACCAATCCATGCCCGTGCTGGCCGAAGAGCCCCTGGTGCTGGTGGACTGGCTGCCGTGGAACCACACCTTCGGCGGCAACCACAACTTCGGCATCGTCATCTACAACGGCGGCACGCTCTACCTGGACGAAGGCAAGCCCACGCCCAAGGGCATGGCCGAGACCATCCGCAACCTGCGCGAGATCGCGCCCACGGTGTACTTCAACGTGCCCACGGGTTTCGAGGTGATCGCGCAGACCATGAAGACCGACGCGCAGCTGCGCAAGAACCTGCTCAGCCGCGTGAAGATGTTCTTCTTTGCCGCCGCCGCGCTCTCGCAGCCCATCTGGGACTCGCTGTTCGAGAGCGCCGAGCGCGAGGTGGGCGAGCGCATCGTGATGAACACGGGCCTGGGCATGACCGAAGGCTGCCCGTTTTGCGTGGCCGTGAACAGCCCCGACGTGCAGGCCGGCGACATCGGCGTGCCCACGCCGGGGCTCGAACTCAAGCTGGTGCCCGTGGACGGCAAGGTCGAGGTGCGCTACCGCGGCCCCAACATCACGCCCGGCTACTGGCGCAATGCCGAAGCCACGCGCGACGCCTTCGATGAAGAGGGTTTCTACTGCTCGGGCGACGCCGTGAAGTGGATCGACGAGAACGACCTGAACAAGGGCCTGAAGTTCGACGGCCGCATTGCCGAGGACTTCAAGCTCAGTACCGGCACCTTCGTGAGCGTGGGGCCCATGCGCGCCAAGATCATCGCCGCCTGCGCGCCCTACGTGCAGGACGCGGTCATCACCGGCATCAACCTGAAAGAGATCGGCGCGCTGCTGGTGCCCACGGCCACCATCCGCACGCTCAGCGACCTGCCCGAGAGCGCCAGCCTGCACGAGGTGCTGGCCAGCGCGCCGGTGCAGCAGCACTTCCAGCAGGTGCTGGACAAGCTCGCGGCCGAGTCCACCGGCAGCGCCACCCGCGTGGCCCGCGCGCACCTGATGGCCGAGCCGCCCTCGCTCGACAAGGGCGAGGTCACCGACAAGGGCTCCATCAACCAGCGCGCCGTGCTGCAACACCGCGCGGACGTGGTGGACGCACTGCACGGCGGCACGCTGCCCGGCACGCTGGTGCCGCGCCACTGAACGCCAAAGACACACACCCACCATTTTTCTCAAGGACACACAGCATGGACATCCAAGGACAAGCCGCCATCGTGACCGGCGGCGCATCGGGCCTCGGTGAAGCCACCGCCCGCGAACTCGCCCGTCTGGGCGCCAAGGTCGCCGTGCTCGACCGCAATGCCGAGCTGGCCGAGAAGGTCGCGGCCGATATTGGTGGCGTGGCGTGCGCCTGCGACATCACCGACGCAGCCAGCGTCACCGCTGCGCTGGAGAAGGCCGCTGCCGCCCACGGCCCCGCGCGCATCCTCATGAACGTGGCTGGCATCGGCAGCGCCAAGCGCATCGTGCAGCGCGACGGCAGCGCCGCGCCGCTGGAGGACTTCACGCGCGTGGTGACCATCAACCTGATCGGCAGCTACAACGTGAGCCGCCTGTTCGCCGCCGCCTGCGCCAAGCTGGATGCATTGCAGAGCGGCGAGCGCGGCGTGATGATGTTCACCGCCTCGGCCGCTGCCTTCGACGGCCAGGTGGGCCAGCAGGCCTACAGCGCCTCCAAGGGCGGCCTGGTGGGCATGACGCTGCCCATGGCGCGCGACCTGGCGCAGCACGGCATCCGCGTATGCACCGTGGCGCCGGGCCTGTTCGCCACGCCGCTGATGAAAGAGCTGCCCGAGGCCGTGCAGCAGTCGCTGGCCGCGAGCATCCCCTTCCCGCCGCGCCTGGGCAAGCCCGAAGAGTTTGCCGAGCTGGCCTGCCACATCGTGACCAACGGGCACCTCAACGGCGAAGTCATTCGCCTGGATGGCGCCCTGCGCATGGCACCACGATGAGAAGCCCCCTGCGCCGCTTCGCGTCATCCCCCCGGGGGGACGCCACCGGTGGCCTGGCCAAGCCAGTTCCACGGTGGCGCTGGCGTGCGCAGCGCCAGTTTTGTGCGCCACGGGAGGCGCAGCACAGCCGATAACAAGAGGGTGTGCAAACACCCCAGTTGCTTTTTGAGATTTCCGTCAGATACACACCAGGAGACAAACCATGACCACCACACGCCGTCAATTCGTTCAGGCCCTTGGCGCCAGCGCCGCGCTGGGCGCCCTGCATCCCTTCGCCGCCCATGCGCAGGTCGAGCAGGTCAAGGTCTACTTCGGCTTTCCGGCCGGCAGCTCGGGCGACACCGTCGCGCGCCGCGTGGCCGAGAAGTGGGGCGGCACCGCGTTCAGCAAGAACGCCGGCGTGGTGGAGAACAAGCCCGGCGCAGGCGGCCGCATTGCACTTGAGACACTGAAGGCAGCGCCTGCCGACGGCTCGGTGCTGGCCGTGGCGCAGGTGTCGGCCCTGGCCAACTACCCGCACATCTACAGCAAGATGAACTACACCGACAAGGACTTCGCGCCCGTGTCGATCGCCGCGGTGATGCACCACGGCCTGGCCGTGGGCCCCATGGTGCCGGCCAGCGTGAAGACGGTGAAGGATTTCCTGGCCTGGGCCAAGGCCAACCCCAAGGACGCCAGCTACGGCTCGCCCGGCGCGGGCTCCACGCCCCACTTCCTGGGCGCGCTCTTGGGCATCAACAGCGGCGTGGACCTGCGCCACGTGCCCTACCGTGGCTCCATCCCCGGTGTGACGGACGTGGTGGGCGGGCAGGTCGCCGCCATGGTCACGCCGCATGGCGACTTCATTGCCAACTACAAGGCCGGCAAGATCCGCATCCTGGCCACTTCGGGCCCGAAGCGCTCCATCTACGTGCCGGATGTGCCGACGTTTGCCGAACAGGGCTTCCCTGAGCTGACCACCGAAGAATGGTTTGGCTTCTATGCGCCTGCTGCGACACCCAAGCCCGTGATCGCCGCCGCCAACGCCGCCATCAACGCGGCGCTGAAGGAAAAGTCGGTCATCGACAGCCTGGCCATCGTGGGCCTGATGCCCCACGGCTCCACCCCCGAAGAGCAAGCCCGCTGGCAAAAGGCCGAGTACGACACCTGGGGTCCGCTGATCAAGAAGATCGGCTTCACCGCGGATTCTTGAGTTCCCCCTGAGCGGCTTCGCCGCTTCCCCCTGAGGGAGACGCCACCCGTGGCCTGGCAAAGCCAGTTCCACGGTGGCGCTCGCCTGGGCCGCGCCCGTTTTCAAGGTTTCCAGCAAAAAGAGCCGCCAGCGCTTATCCATAGAGCGCAACAAGCTATCAAATAGTGAGCAAACCATGCCAGCACGCCAGGCCCTTGCCGACATCCAGCATCTGCTGACCCATGTGCTGCAGGCGCCCAGCCGCTGGCAGGCACTGCCACCGTTTTCCGACATCGACGGCGAGCTGGCCGCGCAGGTGCTCGACGAAGCCGCCAAGTTTGTCGACAACGCCGTGGCCCCGCTGCAGCGCATGGGCGACGAGGAGGGTTGCCGCTTCGACGCAGGCCAGGTGCACACGCCCGCAGGGTTCCGCGATGCGTACCAGGCCTTCTGGCAGGCGGGCTGGCCCTCGCTCTCGTGTGCGCCTGAGGATGGCGGCCAGGGCCTGCCGGCGGTGCTCGAATGTGTGCTGTTTGAGTGGCTGGCCGGTGCCAACCACGGCTGGACCATGGCGCCGGGCCTGCTGCATGGCGCCTATGAGTGCATCAAACACCACGCCAGCGACGCACTCAAGGCGCAGTATCTGGAAAAGATCGCCACCGGCGAATGGCTGGCCACCATGTGCCTCACCGAAGCCCACGCGGGCAGCGACCTGGGGCTGGTGCGCACACGCGGCGTGCCGCAGCCCGACGGCAGTGCACGCGTGAACGGCAGCAAGATTTTTATCTCCGGCGGCGAACACGACCTGACCGACAACATCGTGCACCTGGTGCTGGCGCGCTTGCCCGACGCACCGGCGGGCCCCAAGGGGCTGTCGCTGTTCCTGGTGCCCAAGGTCTTGCCGGACGGAAAGCGCAATGCCGTGGTGTGCGAGCGCATCGAAGAAAAGATGGGCCTGCACGGCAGCCCCACCTGCGTGATGCGCTTTGACGACGCCACCGGCTGGCTGGTGGGCGAGCCGAACAAGGGCCTCAACGCCATGTTCGTGATGATGAATGCGGCGCGCCTGCACGTGGGCCTGCAGGGCATCGGCCTGCTCGAAGCCGCCTGGCAAAAGGCCAGCGCCTATGCGGCCGAGCGCCGCCAGATGCGCGCGCCCGGCGCCGCCGACACCAGCCTCATCCAGGACCACCCGGCCATCCGCCGCATCCTGCACACGCAGCGCGCCTGGATCGACGGCGGGCGCGTGCTGGCCTACCACACGGCATTGCAGCTTGACGTGGCCAAACACCACCCCGATGCGGGCGAGCGCGCCGCGGCCCAGCGCTGGTGCGCGCTGGTCACGCCCGTTCTCAAGGCGGCACTCACCGACCAAGGCTTCCACGGCGCCAGCGCCTGCCTGCAGGTGTTTGGCGGCCACGGCTACGTGCGCGAATGGGGCATCGAGCAGATCGTGCGCGACGCGCGCGTGGCCATGATCTACGAGGGCACGAACGAGATCCAGGCCATCGACCTGCTGGTGCGCAAGGTGCTGGCCGACGGTGGCCAGGGCCTGACGGCGCTGTTGGCATCGCTGCCCGGCCCCACACCCTCCCCCGCCGCTGGTGCGCGCCGCCACGCGCTGATCGAGATCACGCAGACGCTGGCAATTGCCGCGCAGTCCGAGCCCGAGCTGCCCTACTGGGTGGCCGACGATTACCTGCGCGCCGTGGCGCTGGTGCTGCTGGACTGGGCCTGGGGCCAGATCCGCGCGGCCAGCCAAGGCGAGCGTGGGAGCGAGCCCACCGGTTCCTCCGAGCGCGGGAACGAGCCAGCGCACAACCCCGAACGCTGGAGCGCACCCGCCCAGGCCCTCACCCAGTGGGTGCTGCCCGAGTTCGACATGCGCGCCGCCATCCTGCGCCAGCGCATCGCGCAGTCCCTCGAAATCAAGACCAAATTGGCCGCCATCGCTTGATGGAAGAGCGTTAACAGCTACTCAATTTGTAGCAATCGCTTCTCTTGCCACACCAATCCCTGCTGCGCGTTGAGGCCGCGCTGCGGGTTTCCTTGGGCCTCAGATCACGGAGACAACAGCATGAATATCAAGAAAAGAAGAATGCGCATCCACCCCCTCGCCCTGTCGGTCCTGCCAGCAGCTCTGCTGATCGGATGCGGAGGGGGATCGTCGGACGCGGGGTTGCCGCAACTAAGCGCGGCCACACCGGGCACGCTGGCCACTTGCGCGGACCTGGCCAGCAAGTTCACCCACCCCAACACACTGATCAGCCTGGCTGAACCGGTGGCTGCGGGTGCGCTGACGCGGGGCGATGCCCCCATGCCCGCCCACTGCCTGGTGCGCGGCGAGATGTTCGCCAGAACCAGCCCCCAGGACGGCCAGCGCTATGCCATCGGTTTTGAGATGCGCATGCCGCTGGCCTGGAATGGCCGGTTCTTCTATCAGGCCAACGGCGGCTCCGACGGCGTGCTTTGGCCTGCGATCGGCTCCCAGACCGGGCCGCAGCCCACCGTGGCGCTGCAGCAGGGCTTCGCCGTGATCAGCTCCGACGCCGGCCACACCGGGCAGGGCAACATGGCTTTCGGCATTGATGCCCAGGCACGGCTGGACTATGGCTACCAGACGGTGGCCAAGCTGACCCCCATGGCCAAGGACCTGATTGCATCGGCCTACGGACGCAAACCCGACCGCTCCTATATCGGTGGCTGCTCCAATGCCGGCCGCCACACCTTTGTAGCCATGACCCGCATGCCGGGTGAATACGACGGCTACCTGGCCGGTGCCCCTGGCTACCGCCTCCCGCTGGCCGCCATCGCCAACCAGTTCGGCGCCAAGCAGTACGCGACCATCGCAACCGACCCGGCGGACCTGTCCACCGCGTTCACGAGCACCGAGCGGGCCATGGTCTCTGCCAAGGTGCTTGAAAAGTGCGATGCGCTGGACGGGGTGAAAGACGGCATCGTGCAAGACACCGCCGCCTGCCAGGCCAGCTTTGACTTCCAGCGCGATATCCCGTCGTGCTCCGGCGCGCGGGACGGCAGCTGCCTGACGCCCGCCCAGAAGACGGCGATTGCGCCCATCTTCTCGGGTGCCGTGGACAGCAAGGGCAACAAGTTCTACGCGAGCTTCCCGTTCGACACCGGCCACAACGCCGCGGACTCGGCATTCTGGGAGTTCTTTGTTTCCACCAACATCGACCCCGCAATGACGGCCATGACCTGGGGCTCGCCGCCGGTGTCCCCCACGGGCTTCAGCGCCCCGGCGTTTGCATTGGGCACGCCCATCGACACCATGCTCGCATCGGTCAACGCCACCAGCGGCGTGTACACCGAGTCGGGGCTGAGCTTCATGCAGCCTGTGAACCCGACCCAGCTGTCCACGCTCAAGCAACGCGGCGCCAAGGTGATGGTCTACCACGGCGTGAGCGACCCGATCTTCTCGGCCAACGACACGGCCAGCTGGTATGACGGCCTGCGCAACAACAACAGCGGCGACGCATCGAACTTCGCGCGGTACTACCCCGTCCCCGGCATGTCGCACTGCGGCATGGGCCCAGCCACCGACCAGTTCGATATGCTGACCTCGCTGGTCAACTGGGTGGAAAAAGGCCAGGCTCCCGAGAGTGTGGTCGCCGGGGTGAGAGCCGCAGGCAATGTGGCTGGCGCCAACCCCGACCTGCCCGCAAGCTGGTCTGCCACCCGCACCCGCCCGCTGTGCGCCTACCCCAAGGTCGCGCGCTACAACGGCACGGGTGACATCGAAAGCGCCAGCAGCTTCAGCTGCAAATAGGGCAAGTGCGGGAAGGGCCATGGCCACCGTTCGGCCAGGGCCCTTCCCTCCCGGTCGCCCCCGTGCCACCATGGCGCGGCAGCCCCCACAACCCCCAGGAGACCACCGCATGAACACCCGCCTCCCCATGCGCCCCCGCGCTCTGGCCCCCTCTTTCACATCTTCCGCCTCTGCAGCCACGGCAGCCCTGGCCGCCGCCGCCGCGCTGCTGGCGGGCTGCAGCACCGCGCCCCGCGCCAACGTACCGCAACTGGCCGCCGCAACGCCCGCCAGCTTGCAGTCCTGCACCACGCTGGCCACCAGCCTGGCCCTGGCCGACACACGCATCACCTCCGCCGAGCAGGTGCCGGAAGGCCCCCTGACCCTGCAGGGCGTGGCCACCCAGGCCCCCGCGCACTGCCTCGTCAAGGGCAAGATGAAAGAGCGCACCGGCCCCGTGGATGGCGCGGCCTACGCCATCGGTTTCGAGATGCGCCTGCCCGTGGCGTGGAACGGCCGCTTTCTGCACCAGGCCAATGGCGGGCTGGACGGCAGCGTGGTGACCGCGCTGGGCTCGGTGAGCGGGGCCGCGCCAGTAGCCCCTGGCCTGGTGCAAGGCTTTGCGGTGCTCAGCTCGGACGCAGGCCATGGCGCCCCCACCCCGTTCTTCGGCCTGGACCCGCAGGCCCGGCTGGACTACGGCTACCAAGCCGTCGGCACCCTCACGCCCATGGCCAAGAACCTGATCAAGGGCGCCTACGGAAAGGCCCCGGACCGTTCGTACATCGCGGGCTGCTCCAACGGCGGGCGCCATGCCATGGTGGCCGCATCACGTTACGCCGACCAGTACGACGGCGTGCTGGCGGGCAACCCCGGCTTCAGCCTGCCCAAGGCCGCCACGGCCCAGCTGTGGAAGGCCCAGCAGTACGCCAAGGTGGCCACCAAAGATGCGAACGGCCAGCCCGACCTGACCAAGGCCGTGAGCCCCGCCGAATTCCAGCTCATCGGCCGCAAGATCGTGGAGCGCTGCGACGCACTGGACGGCGCTACCGACGGCCAGGTGAACGACGTGCAAGCCTGCCAGGCTGCCTTCAACCTGCAGCGCGATGTGCCCACCTGCACCGCAGCCAACACTGCGCGGGATGGATCGTGCATCTCTGCCGAACAAAAGAACGTGCTGGCCAGCGTCTTTGCCGGGCCCAAGAACAGCAAGGGCGAAGCCGTGTACACCGGCACCTGGTTCGACCCCGGCGTGGCAGGCAGCAACTTTGCGTTCTGGCACTTCAACGCACCCACCACGCGCGACGCGGGTGCCGTGGCCTTCCTGTTCACCACACCACCCTCCACGATGGACGCCTTCAAGGCCACCACCGGCCTGCAGTACGCGCTGAACTTCAGCCTGGAGACGGACTACCCCAAGATGTTCGCCACCACGCCGGTCTACACCGAGTCTTCATGGTCGTACATGACGCCCCCCAAAGCTGCCGACCTGGATACATTGCGCAACCGGGGCGCCAAGATGATGGTCTACCACGGCGTTGCCGACGGCGTGTTCTCGCCCATGGACACTGCCCACTGGATGGACCGCCTGCAGGCGAATTACGGCGGCAAGGCCGACGACTTTGCCCGCCTGTACCTGGTGCCCGGCATGAACCACTGCTCCGGCGGCCCCGCCACCGACCAGTTCGACATGCTGGCCCCGCTGGTGGCCTGGGTGGAACAAGGCAAGGCGCCCGACAGCGTGACGGCGAACGCGCGCGGCGCGGGGGCCAAGGTGGTCAACGCCGAGCTGCCTGCCAGCTGGTCGGCCAACCGCACCCGGCCGCTGTGCGCGTACCCCAAGGTGGCACGCTACAACGGAACGGGGGATGTGGAGAGTGCGGGCAGTTTTAGCTGCAAGTGAGGGGGGATTGAAAGCGGGAAGCCCGGCTTGTGCCGGGCTTTTTTGAGGAGAGAAGCCAATCAGAAGGCTTGGTTGCTGAGGCCGCAGACCCAATCGTTTTCGGCCCGCACAGCGCTGAAATATAAACCTTCGGTCAAATTGTCACGCCCCTCTAGAATCCCGCAACCGGGGGTAAGGAGAATCAATGGCGTACCGCAACAAGACCTACATTGCCTTCGACGGCGACAACGATATGCACTGGTACCGTCTAATGACGGCGTGGAAGGCGAACGACGGTTTCTCACTCAATTTTCATAACGCCCACGACCTGAACACAGCATGGGATTCAAGCCAGGAAGAGAGCATCAAGCGCCAGCTTCGCGAGCGCTTTGCGAATTCCAAGCTGCTCGTGGTGCTCATTGGGAACAACACCAAGTACCTGACGAAGTTCGTCAAGTGGGAAATGGAAGTTGCTTTGCGCCTCGGGCTGCCCATCATCGGAGTGAACTTAAACGGAAGCCGACAAAAGGACCACCTTTGCCCGCCCACGATCCGGGATCAACTCGCCGTCTACATCTCGTTCAACCACAACATCATCGAACACGCGATGAGCCACTGGCCCGTCGAGTTTCAGTCACTACGCGCCGCTGGCACCACAACCGGAAGCCGTTTCTACAACGATAACGTGTACAGGAGTCTTGGCCTGTGAGGTACTTCTTTGAGTCAATTAGAACCCGGGCCTACTGGCGCTACGCACTCTTCTCTGGGGAGGCCATCGGTAAGTTCTTCGCCGTCATGGGCATCTTGTACCTCTGCGTTGATTTGGCAGACGCGTTCAACATCTACAAGAAGGATCAGTACAGCTACTACGGCTTGCTTATCTTGGTTGCACTTGCGCTGCTATACGTGCTATCCACGCGCCGGCCGCTTTCGCGCGTCAGCTACAAGATTCCGCAGAAGGACTTTACGGTCGAAGTTCTGATCGGCGACCTCTTCAAAATTCCCGGCGAGGTCATCATTAGCACCAGCTCGACGTTCGACACGGACATGGCATCGGGGCTAATCGCCTCCTCAAGCCTGCAGGGTCAGTTGGCAACTCAATACTTCAATGGACAAACCACGGAGATTGATCGCCAAATAGAAGTGTCACTTGCTAGAGAGCAATTCAATATCAATGAGAAACGGCCTGGCAAGAAGAAGGAATATCCGATTGGTACAGTGGCTCGAGTGAGCGCGCACAGCAAAAACTTCTACCTTGTTGCCATGTCACACATGGAAGAAAACAAAAACGCCCAGTCAAACTTGAAGATGATTGACGAAGCGCTAGAAAAGCTGTGGGTAAACCTAGCGGCCAAGGCGGAGGTAGGTGACATCGTGATGCCCCTGATGGGCACAGGTCGCGGCCGGGTTTCCTATCCTCGTAAGAAGATGATCGAGCGCATCGCGCAGTCCTTCGCAGATGCAGCTAGCGAACGGGCATTTTCAAACAAGCTCATCATCGTGGTGCGGCCTGAGGATGCGTCTAAGTTCTCGCTGAATCTGTTCCAAGTGAGGGACTACCTGGGCCAGAGCTTGCACGCCTAGCAACCCTCGGCTTTGTTGCTCGATTCGTCACGGTCGTGAGTTCCGGCCTGGAGACGAAATCACAGAGTTCCCAGATGGTTCGTACCGGATGCTCTTCTAGTTCTAAGTGATACGGACAACGGGAAATGAGCACGCGGTTGGAATATTCGCGGTAGGCTAAATTGATTCAAATTTGTTCAAGGTACCTTATGGTGCACGTTGAGCACTGGGTACACGATCGGTTCGAGAGCGTTTTACAAGTAGGTAGAAGCCTGATACCTCGCAGACCATCGCCGGGAATCAACCACCTACTCCGACGCACCCGGCGAACGTTCAGTTGGAATTGGCGATCTGCTGGCTTCGTTCTTCGCCTTCTTCCCTTGGTCGTAATGCCACTTGATGGCGAAGAACATGCCGGTGCCAAACACGGCCACCTTGAACACAATGAAGACTATCGGGACCCAATCCATCTTTGAGATTTTCCTGGCTGTTGATTGGCACTGTCGGGTGTGAAGTGCAGTGCCTCAAAACGCTGCTTCAGCAGCTTCATCGTGTTCAAGCCATCGTCGAATCGCACATCGACAGCACTGGGCAAATGATCTGAAAACTTGGTGCGATGCTATCGGGCCTGCTGCGCGAGCGTAAGCATCAGTTCTGCCTAAATTTTGCGTAGCAGATGGAGACCGCTGCCGAACGCGACTGCCTGCACTCAACGCCGATCTGGGTACACAAAAAGGCTTGCATGAGGAAACCCCATGCAAGCCTCTGATTTGTGGCGTGCTACTGCCGAGTGCTCAGAACGGCAACCCCACATAGTTCTCCGCCAGCGACCCCAGCGCCTTCTCCGACGAGAACAGATACGCCAGGTCCGTGTCCTGCAGCTTCTGGTCGTACGCGATGGAATCCGGGAAGGTGTGCAGCATGGTCGTCATCCACCACGAGAAGCGCTGGGCCTTCCACACGCGGGCCAGGGCCTTTTCGGAGTATTTGTCGAGGCCGGTGCTGTCGCCATTTTGGTAGTGCGCCACCATGGCGTGGTACAGGTAGTAGATGTCGGATGCCGCGCTGTTCAGGCCCCGTGCGCCAGTGGGCGGCACGATGTGGGCGGCGTCGCCCGCCAGGAACAGGTTGCCGTAGCGCATGGGCTCGGCCACAAAGGAGCGCAGGGGGGCGATGGACTTCTCGATGGAGGCGCCGGTGATGAGCTTGGCGGCCACTTCGGCGGGCAGGCGGCGCTTCAGCTCGGCCCAGAAGGCTTCGTCAGACCAGTCTTCCACCGTGTCGGTCAGCGGCACCTGGATGTAGTAGCGGCTCAGCACCTGCGAGCGCAGCGAGCACAGCGCAAAGCCGCGTTCGTGCTTGGCGTAGATCAGCTCGGGCGAGACGGGCTTGGTGCGCGAGAGCACGCCCAGCCAGCCGAAGGGGTAGAGCTTTTCATACTCCTTGAGCACATCGCGCGGGATGGACTTGCGGCTCACGCCGTGAAAGCCGTCGGCGCCAATGACGAAGTCGCAATCGATGCGCACCACCTCGTCGCCATTGCGGTAGGTGACGTACGGGTTGGCGCTTTTGAGGTCGTGCGGCTGCACGTCTTCGGCGTTGTGGATGACGACGCCCTTCATGCGGTCGCGCGCTTCGTACAGGTCGCGCGTCAGCTCGGTCTGGCCGTAGACCACCACCGAGCTGCCGCCGCTGTACTTGTGCAAATCGACCCGGTCCATCTTGCCGTCGTGGGCGATGATGAAGCCGTCGTGGATCTCGCCTTCCTTGTCCATGCGCTCGCCGCACTGGGCCTCGCGCATGAGCGCGGCAAAGCCGTGCTCCAGCACGCCGGCGCGGATTCGGCCCAGCACGTATTCGCGGCTTTGGCGCTCCAGCACGATGGTGTCGATGCCCTTGAGGTGCAAGAGCTGCGAGAGCATGAGGCCCGAGGGGCCTCCGCCGATGATGCAAACCTGGGTTTTCATGGTGTCTCCTGGTGTGGTTGGTGCGTTCATGACATGGGTCAAACGGACCACCCAAAGATACGTGGCACAGTCGCCGCGTTGAATGGACGGATGGAGCCAGAACATGCACTTTTCGAACATCGGAACCATCCACTCGTACAGCCTGTTTGGCGAGTCGCAGCACCTGCCCGATGTGCTGCACTGCGAGACGATTGCCGAGCGTTCGGTGCTGCACGACTGGGAGCTGGCCCCGCACCGGCACACACGGCTGCACCAGGTGCTGCTGATCACCTCGGGCGGGGGCGTGGCGCACCTGGACGGCGAGCGGATCCAGCTGTTTGCGGGGGCGCTCATTAACGTGCCGCAGGGACATGTGCACGCATTCCGCTTTACGCAGCACACGCAGGGCTGGGTGGCCACGCTGGCGGATGAATTGATGGACGAGATTTTTGTGCGCGTGGGCGATGTGCGGCGCGACCTGGCGCGGCCCGCCGTGGTCACCGCCAACCCACCCATCAGCCAGGCCATGGCGCAGATCTGGCAGGAGTTCTCGGGCCGCGCCAAGGCGCGTGCGCTGGTGCTGCGGGGCCTGAGCGCCACGCTGCTGGGCTGGGTGGCCCGCGCGATGGAAGACCACAGCCCGGGCGACGCGGCAGCACCAGAGTCCAGCCTGGTGCTGCGGCTGGAGGCGCTGATCGAGGCGCATTTTCTGGAGCACTGGCAGGTGGCGGACTATGCGCGGGCGCTGGCCGTTTCGCCCACGCACCTGAGCCGTGTGGCGCGCGCTGCCACGGGCGTGTCGGCCCAGCGACTGGTGGAGGCGCGCCTGATGCGCGAGGCGCGGCGCAACCTGGCCTACACCCACCTGGGCGTGGCCACCATTGCCTACACGCTGGGCTATGCCGACCCGGCGTACTTCACACGCGCATTCACGCGCGATGCAGGCTTGTCGCCCCGCAGCTTCCGGGCGCAGGTGGCGGCGTCGAGGCCCGGCCGCAGCGCGTGACCCCGATGACACGCTGCTGACACTCCGCTGTCAGTAGCCCCCGCACACCATCGAGGCTTCTTTCTTTCACACACAAGGAGCCTCCATGAAAAACGCCATCGCCTGGTTTGAAATCCCCACCACCCAACTCGACCGCGCCCAGGCCTTCTATGAAACCGTGCTGGGCCAGCCCATGCGCCGCGAGAACATGGGCCCGAGCGAAGGCGCCGTGTTTGCCTACGACGGCGCTGCAGACGGCGTGGGCGGCGCGCTGATGATGGGCCCTACGGCACCGCAGGTATCGGGCAGCGGCACACTGGTGTACCTGGATGCCTCGCCCTCGCTCGACGCCGCGCTGGAGCGCGCCGTAGCCCAGGGCGGCCAGGTAGCCCTGCCCCGCCAGGCCCTGCCGCCGGGCATGGGGTTTTTTGCACACATCCACGACCTGGATGGCAACCGCGTGGGTTTGCACGCACTTTCTTGAAGAAGGGACAACCGCATGGAAACACAGGAACTGCACCGAGGCCGCCTGATTGACCACATCCAGCTCGTCGTGCGCGACCTAGCGGCCAGCCAGGCGTTTTACACAGCCGCGCTCGGGGCCCTGAAGGTGCCGATGGGTGGCGCGGACGAGGGCTATTTCTGGGCGGATGAGCTGTTTGTGTCGTCAGCAGACAGCCTCGCTGCGCAAGGCCACCTGACCGGCCGCACGCACCTGGCCTTCCAGGCGCAGGACCGGGCGATGGTGGATGCCTTCTACCAAGCCGCGCTGGCCCATGGCGGCACCGACAACGGCGCGCCCGGCGAACGCCCCTACCACCCTGGCTACTACGCCGCGTTTGTGCTGGACCCGGACGGGAACAACATCGAGGCCGTGTTCCACGGTGACGCGCGGCGCAGTGCTGCGTCGGTGAAGATCACGTTTTGAGGAGATCGGTCAGCCCGCTTCCGGCCGGGCCAGGCCGCGCAGCGGGATGGGCGTGGAGAACACGATGGATGTGCGCGTTTCTCCATAGCCATTGATGTCCGCCAGAAAACGCTCCAGGTCCGACAGATCCCGCGCGACCACCTGCAGCACATACGAATCGTTGCCACTGACATGGTGGCACTCCAGCACCCGCGCTGACTGGCGCAGCTTGTCGATCAGCGCCTTCTTGCCGGGCTGCGGCACGTTGATGCCCACCACGGCGCGCACGCCGTAGCCGACCTGGGCGGGGTCGATGTCGGCGTGCACGCCACGCACCACCCCGGCTTCCTGCAGACGCCGCAGGCGCTCCAGCGTGGCGGGCACCGACAGCCCTACCGTGTGCGCCAGGTCTTTGAGGGAGATACGCCCATCGGCCTGCAACGCGGTGATGAGCCGCCAAGCCTTGTCATCGACTTCCATAAAAGCCTTTATCGGTAGAAGCGGAAGAAATCGAAATCAAAATTCAACAATACCTAATTTTCTGCATTCTCCATCGCAAACCACCGCCCTAGCATTGGTGCATGGACTTCGCCTCACTCACCCTGTTTCTCCAAGCCGCCATCATTGGCGTCCTCATCGCGGCGCCCGTTGGCCCCATCGGCCTGCTGACGATGCAGCGCACCCTGGAGCGAGGCCTGGCGGCCGGGCTGGCCACGGGCCTGGGCGCCGCTGCCGCAGACGCGGTGTACGGCGCCATCGGCGCCTTCAGCATGCGCTGGCTGATCGACCTGCTCGCCAGCGCCAAGACACCGCTCGCGCTCGGCGGCGGCGCGTTGCTGCTGGTGCTGGCCTGGCGCACCTGGCATGCGCCGGTGGCCCACACCGCTGCACCGGCGCGCGATGCGCGCGGCCTGCTGGGCCTGGCTTCGGGCACCTTCGCGTTGACGCTGGCCAACCCGGCCACCATCGTTTCTTTCATCGCGGTGTTTGGGTCACTGGGCGGTGGCCAGCAAGCCATGCCGTCCCCGCTGTGGATGGTGGCGGGCGTTCTGGCGGGCTCGGCAGCGTGGTGGCTGCTGCTGACTGGCGCGATTGCGTACCAGCGGCGGCGCTTCACGCCAACCTGGCGCCAGCGCATCAACCAGGCCTCGGCACTGCTGCTGGGCGGGTTTGCGCTGTGGCAATGGGTACAGCTCGTCTAAGAGCGTGTTTACGATCTCGCAGCCAACGAGGTAATGCTGCAAAGGTACTGACACTGCGCTGTCAGCAGCGCACCCGCACCATCACGGCTTCTTTCCCCTCAAGGAGCTTTCCATGACCGACGCCTTGCTTCAGCAAGCCCTGTGGCGGGACGCCGAGCCCATGTCCACGGCACTGGCCCCCTTCGTGACAGAAACCCCCGCGGCCCCACCACGCCGCAACTGGATTGCGGTGGCCAGTGCCCAGCATGCTCGCCGCGGATGTGCTGCGCCAGGCGCAGGCTACATGCAGGTGTGCCATGGCAAGGCCGCGCCGCTCAAGCGCATCCAGCCGGGAGACCGCGTGGCCTACTACTCGCCCACGGTCACCATGGGTGGCAAGGACCGGCTGCAGGCATTTGTCTCCATCGGCATTGTTCTGGCTGGCGATCCGTATGCGTTTGACATGGGCGGCGGGTTTGTGCCGTTTCGCAAGGACGTGGCCTATGTGCCTGCGCGGGAGGCTGCGATTGCGCCGCTGCTGGACGACTTCGAGTTTGTGGACGACCGCACGCATTGGGGCGGAAAGTTCCGCTTTGGGCTGTTTGCCGTCAGCGACCACGACATGCGCCTCATCGCGCAGGCGATGGGGGCAGACGCCACATTGCTCCATTGGACATAGCCGCGCGCTACCGGGCGGCAAACACTGACCGGCCTACAGAGGCGCCACATGGGGGCTGGCACCTGCCGAGGCAACACAGGCGGTACAACAAGACGGGACAACGCCGCCAGGGGAGTTTTGTGAGCCGCGCTAACACACGGCCATCAACGCATCCACAATTCTTCGTTGGGCCGCGCTCAGGGCGGCATAGCCTTCGCGCATCATGCGCAGCACGATCGCGTGGATTTCCAGTTCACCAGTAGGCATGGTCTGCTCCTTGGAGGAAAGTCTTCGGCCACCGCGCAGGCAGGCCGACGGATCACAGTGCATGTTGCAGGCCCGCAGACCCACAAGCACCCGGGCCTGCCCCGCCATGGACCAAGCCCTCACGCCACTGTGCCGAGGTAGCAGCACTGGCGGTAGCGCGATAAAAGGGGAAGTTCGCGGCTTTTTTCAGACGCCGCCCCGTGGCTGGTGCGCACCCTACATCGCCACCCGGGGGGCGCAAACACGCTCTACGGCGCAGTGGCACCCGGCACGTAAGCATCCACGATCGAGGGCTCCCGGTCTCCAGGGGCAGTGCGGGCCAGTTTGGACCATGACCAGGTTTCAACATCGGGCGCGTCGTAGGTACCGTAGGACTGGCCACCCCATGAGAAGTAAGAGCCCTTGTTCCCCGTGGAGACGGTGCGGGTGCCCACAGCCAGCGCACCATCCTTCAGCAGCGCAAGGCGAAAACCCTGGAGAACGCCCGTGCCCCCAGCATCCTTGCCCTCGGGGATGTCCTGGGGAACCACGTCGAGCATGCCGGAGGTGCAACGCGTCTGCGCGCCGCCGTAGGTGACCAGGCTCCATCGGCGAGTAAGGGAGGAGCGTATGTTGCGTGCGCGGTTGATGGTGCGCGTGCGCATGGTCATCTCCCCACCCGCCTGCTGCACCCATATCTGCATCTCGGGCCCATTGACATAAAAGGGCAGCCCGCCCTGCTCCCAGCGGCGGTTGGACGGCCTGTTGCCATGCACGCCGCTGGCATCGACTGGAGGCCAGGCGTACACCCCTTGCAGGGGCGGGCAGCCGAACCAGCTGCTCTGCACGGGGCCAAACGCCTTGGGCGGCTTGGGTGACCCCTGCAATTCAGGCCCGCAAGCCGATAGCGCCACACAACACAGTGCCAGCACAGCCACCAGGCGCGCGTGGCATACACGCGGGTGCCCGGTGCGGGGGCCACCGTACGATGGCGGAGGGAAGGCTGGGGTCATGGTCGCAGGTCTGCCGTGGTGGCCCGATTGTCGTGCCGAACGCTGCCTTTTTCGCACTCTGTTTTTGATAGCCTCCCGCGCTTATCCAGCATGCGCCAGGGCCCAAAATCTCATCAGGGATGCGTAGGCCCCGCCCGCACACGCACCAACGCCTCGGGCACATCGCGCCACGCCGGGCGGCCGGGGGCGTAGCGCTGGCGCATGTAGCCTGCCAACTCGGCGATTTGCGCATCGCTGAGCGCGTGGCCAAACGCGGGCATGAAACCGATGTCGCGCGTGGCGGGCTCGCGGATGCCGTGCACGATGACCTGCAGCAGGTTGTCGGGCCGGTCGCTGTGCAGGTTGCTGTTGAGCGCCAGGGGCACGTTCACGCCCAGCAGGCGCGGGCCGTCGCCGTCGTGGTGGCAGGCGGCGCAGGCGCCGTCGAACAGGCGCTGGGCCTGGCCGGGTTGCGGGGCCAGCGCGGCAGCCTGGGCCACGGCGGTTTGTGCCTGCATCTGGGGGTCGGCCGCTGGCTCAGTGGCGGTGAACGAGGCGAGGTAGCCCGCCATGGCGCGGATGTCGTCGTCGGGCAGGTGCGCCAGTTCGCGCACCACGGGTGCCATGGGGCCGGAGGCGCTGCCGTGCTGCGGGCTGTGGCCGTGGCGCAGGTAGCCATACAGCGCATCGGCCGTCCAGGGCACGGGCGTTTTCGCCAAGCCGGTGAGCGCAGGCGCTTCCCAGCCATCGACCATGGCGCCGGACAGGAAGGCCGCCCCGCCCAGCTCGGCCCCCAGCGCATTGCGCGGCGTGTGGCAGGCGTCGCAGTGGCCCACGCCCTGCACCAGGTAGGCGCCCCGGTTCCATTCGGGCGGGCGCGTGGGGTCGGGCTTGAACGGGGTGGCGTCGTGGAACAGCGCATTCCAGCCCGCCATCAGCGGACGCACGCTGAACGGAAAGGTCAACTCGGTCTTCGGCACCTCGGCCCGCACGGCGGGCTGCGCCATGAGGTAGGCGTACAGCGCGGTGAGGTCGTCGTCGCTCATCTTGGCGAACGACGTGTAGGGGAACGCGGGGTACAGGTGCTTGCCGTCGCGCGAAATGCCTTCGCGCATGGCGCGCTGGAAGGCGCTGAAGGACCACTGGCCGATGCCGGTCTCGGCGTCGGGCGTGAGGTTGGTGGTGATGACCTTGCCAAAGGGGGTATCCATGGCACGGCCACCCGTGTTGGGCGTGCCGCCTGGGGCGGTGTGGCACACCACACAGTCGCCTGCAGCAGCCAGCAACCGGCCCCGCTCGATGGTGGCTGCGTTGTAGACCGAGGCACCTGCCGTCTGCACCACGGGAGCGATGGACGGGCGCCAGCCCAGCAGTGCCGCGCCCATGGCCAGGCCACCGGCGGCCAAGGCCAATGCTCGTGCCCAGGGGCTGCGTTGGCGCGGCCACGTGGCGCTGGTGGGCGCGGCGGGCGCGGCAAGCTCCAATGTGGGCAACACCTCGGCGGATTCTGCGGGTTGGCTACCGCCCGCAGCAGCTTCGCCCGCACCACCGGGCAGGGGATTGAGCCCGGCGCGCACCACCTCGGGGGTGAACGGCGGCGCCCGAAACCGCACGCCCGTGGCGTCGAAGATCGCGTTGGCGATCGCCGCCGTGCCGGGCACCGACGACGACTCGCCCGAGCCCAACGGCGCCTCGTCCTGCCGTGGCATATGCATGACCTCGATGACAGGCACTTCGCGGAAGCTCAGGATCGGGTAGCTGCCCCATTCGCGGTTGTCCACGGCCTGCTTGATCGGCTCGAACGTCACCTGCTCCTTGAGAGCCCGGCTGGTGGTCTGCAACACATTGCCATGTACCTGCTGCTCCACGCCCGCGGGGTTCACCATCAGGCCCGCGTCGTGCCCCACGACCACGCGGCGCACATACACCTCGCCGGTCTTCTTGTTGACCTCCACATCGGCCACCCAAGCCGCCCAGGCTGCGCCAAAGCCGGGCCACTTGCTGTGGATGTAGCGCGCGTAGGCAAAGCCCTGGCCCTGCACCCAGTCACCGTCCAATTCCCGCTGCAGCGGGCCGGTGCGGCGCACCCAGCCGGCTTTTTCTGCCGTGGCCTGCACCAGTTCTGCGGCGCGCGGGTCGTTGAGCAGTTGCAGGCGGAAAACGACTGGGTCCACCCCGGCGGCCGTGGCCAATTCGTCCACATAGGATTCGTGCGCAAACGAATTGGGCAGCGCCGACACCCCACGCAACCACGAGGCACGCACGATGGGTGCCATATCGTTCACGGCAACGCGCAGGTTGTCGTAGCTGTACGGCGGGCGGGCGGTGCGGTCGCCCATCTCATAGGCCTGGGCCACAGGCTCGATGGTGCGCGTAAGCAGCAGGGCCAGCGTAGGGGCGCCGTTCGACGGATACGAGGTCTCGAAGTCGTACGCCGCCACCGAGCCATCGGCGTTGAGCCCGCCGCGCACCTGCATGAGCTGCGCCGTGCCCTTGGGCTCCCACAAATGCTCCTGCTCGCGCGTGAGCTGTACCCGCACCGGGGCGCCCACCGCGCGCGACAGCAGCGCGGCGTCTGCGGCCACGTCATCCGCGCCGTTGCGTCCATAACAACCGGCGGCCTCCATGCGGATCAGGTCGATGTCCACATCGGCCAGCCCCATCAGACGCGCCAGGTCGGCGCGCAGCACGTGCGGGTTCTGCGTACCGGCCCACACGGTCATGCGCGGGCGGCCTGCGTTGTCGCCGCTGCGCCACTCGGCCACCGCGCAGGACGGGCCGATGGAGGCGTGCATCTGGTACGGCCACACGTAGGTGCGCGGCATCGGCTGATCGGCAGCGGCCAGGGCGGCATCGACATCGCCCTCGTCCACCAGGCGGCGCTGGGTGGCAGGGTTGGCGCGAATGGCCTGCTCCAGCGCCTCGGTGCTGTCCTGGCGCGGGAAGCCGGGCCAGTCCTTCCATTGCACACTCAGCTCGCGCAGGGCCTGCTCGGCCTGTTCCTCGCGCTCGGCGACGATGCCGACGAAGTCGCGGATCACCACCACGGCGCGTATGCCGGGGATGTGTGCGATGGACGACCGGTCCACCGATTCCAGCGTGTTGCCGATGAAATCGCCGTGGTCGGCCCCCGCATACGGCGGGCGCACCACACGGCCATGCAGCATGCCGGGCACACGCATGTCGTGCACAAAAACCAGCTCGCCGCTGACCTTGGCGGGGATGTCCACGCGCGGCACGGACTGGCCGACGAGGCGATAGTCCGCCGCTGGCTTGGTGGGCGTGGTTTCGGCCAGCTCCAGCGTGGTGTGTGTGCCCGCGAGCAGCGGGCCATAGGCAACCTGGCGCGATGGATCGGCCGCAACCTGAACCACACCCGCACGCACCTGAAGTTCATCAACCTTCACACTCAGCCGCTCTGCGGCCCGCGCCAACAGCCAGTGACGCGCCTGCGCAGCGGCGGCGCGCAAAGGCTTGGCGTGGATCTGGATGGACGCACTCGCAATCGTGGCGCCCTGGTTGGGCGCACGCGTGGTGTCGCCCAGCACCATGTTGACCTTGTCGAGGGCCACGTCCAGCTCTTCGGCCACGATCTGCGCCAGCGCGGTGCGGATGCCAGTGCCCAGGTCCACGTGGCCGTTGAGCGCGGTCACGCTGCCGTCGTCCCACACGGCGATCAATATCTCCACGCCCTCGGCCGGGTTGCCCGCCACCAGGGCTGGCTGGCCCTTGACGGGCGGCGGCGTGGGCGGTGGGTTGCGCACGACCAGCAGCACGCCCTGGGCGGCATGGAAATCGGCGCGGGTGAGCGGGGTGTGGGCGCGCAGGGGCCGGGCGTTTTCGGGTGTCGCGCTCATGCCTGGGCCTCGCGCATCAGCACGGCCGCGCGCAGCACGGCACGGATGATTTCGACATGGGTGCCACAGCGGCACAGGTTGCCCGACAGCTCTCGACGCACGGCGGCTTCATCGGGGTCGGGGTTTCGCTCCAGCAAGGCCACGGCCATCATCACCATTCCATTCAGGCAATAGCCACACTGAGCCGCCTGCGCATCCACAAAAGCCTGCTGCACCGGGTGCAGGCCGTTGCCGTTGCCGTTGCCGTTGCCGCAGCGTGCAGGCAGGCCCTCCAGCGTGGTCACCTCGCGGCCTGCCACGCCCTGCGCCGGGATCACGCAGGCCCGCGCGGCAATCCCATCCACCAGCACCGTGCAGGCACCACACTGCCCCAGGCCGCAGCCGTATTTGGGGCCGTTGAGCGACAGGTCGTTGCGCAGCACGTGCAGCAGCGTGGCGCTGGCCGAGGTTTTCGGCGGAAGAACACAAGGCTGGCCATTGACGACCACGGTGTGAGGCGAAGCGGGCGCGTGCATGTCTCTTTGGGGTGTCCTCAGCGTCGGAGCGACCCGGTGCGCGTGTACATCTCCAGGTCCACGAAGTTGGAGCCATTGTGGTTGTTGGGCCCATATTGCAGCGGAAAGTCACCGATCTTGGTCGTGCCCATGTCTTCCATGGCCTTGATGAAACCCTCGCGCGTGAGGTTGCGGCCCACGCGTTTGAGGCCCTCCACAAAAACGCGCGCAGCGATGTAGCCCTCCAGCATGGTGTAGCTGTCGATCTTCTCGCCCGCGTCGGTGCGGTCCTTGCGGTAGTCCACCACGATGGGCAGGCGACTGGCCTGCGGCGAGGGGACGATACTGGCCGTGACCAGCCCCTCCAGGCCACCGTTCAGGCGCTGGGCCGAGCCCGGGGCGTCGGTGATGCCAACCGAAATGGTGTACAGCGGTGCAGCGCTGCCACTGGCGCGGTAGTCGCGCAGAAACACCTCCACCATCTTGCCGGCCATGATCATCACCACGGCACCGGGCTGCGCCTTGGTGAGGGCCGCCGACTGGGCTTTGGCGTCGGTGGCAGCAATCTCCATGGGCACGGTCTCCACCACCTTGACCTTCAGCCCTTGCGCAATTTGCAGGCAGGTGTCGAGGTTGGATTTGCCGAACGCGCTGTTCTGATAGATGACGGCAATGTTATTGATGCCAAGGGTGGCCAGGTGCCCCACGATTTTGCGCAGCTCGGTTTCGTAGCTGGCGCGCACATGGAACAGGTAGCGGTTGTGGTTGGTGCGAAACGAGGTGGTGCCCACCAGTGGCGCAAACATGGGCACGCCCGCCTTCTCGGCAATGGGCATGGCGGCGATCAGATTGCCCGTGGCCACATAGCCGATCAGGGCAAAAACCTTGTCTTCATCAATGAGGCGCGTGGTGTTCTCCGCGGTTTTCTTGGGGTCGTAGGCATCGTCGTGGGAGACGAGTTCCAGCGAACGCCCCTGCACACCGCCGGTCTTGTTGACCTTGTCAAAGTAGAGCGCAATGCCCGCCTTGTAGTCCACCCCGAAATCCTTGGCAGGCCCCGTGAAAACGGCCGACTGCCCCACCTTGATGCGGGTGTCCGTCACCCCGGTCTCGGCGGCGGCCGGGCCAGCCACTGCCAGAGCAGCGGCGGCCAGGGTTGTCAGCACCACCCGGCGGTCGATGCCCCTGTCATCCATCCCACGACATTTCATGAAACGCTCCTTACATCAAAGGCGCAAGTTTCCCTGCAAGCGGAGCGGGTGTGCAACCATTTCTGCGGGGTGTTGTGAATCTGTCAAACCCTGGTACCGCCGCACCAGAGCAGTGCGCCATCAGGCGATATCGATGTCGCTGGACTGAATGCGCTTGACGCCTTTGGCCTTCATGTTTTTCCAGGCAACGTCCAGCGAGCCATTGAGGTCAATGGCCCGGCAGGCATCTTCGACCACATAAGTCTCGAAGCCCAGACGTTTTGCGTCGAGCGCCGTCCAGGCCACGCAGAAGTCGGTGGCCAGGCCGGTGACAAACACCGTCTTGATGCCACGCTGCTTCAGGTAACCCGCCAGGCCTGTGGAGGTTTTGCGGTCGGCCTCTTCAAACGCCGAATAGCTGTCCACATGCTGGTGAAAGCCCTTGCGCAGAATCACCTGCGCCTGGGGCACCTTGAGGTCTTTGTGCAGGGCGGCATCGTCGGTGCCCTGCACACAATGGTCGGGCCACAGCACCTGCTGGCCGTAACTGAGCTTGGCGGTCTCGAACGGCTTCTTGCCCGCATGGGTGCTGGCAAACGAGGCGTGGCCCTGGGTGTGCCAGTCCTGTGTGACCACCACGTTTTCAAACGCCGTGGCAATGCGGTTGATGACCGGCACCACTTCGTCGCCCTTGGCCACCGGCAGGGTTCCGCCGGGGACGAAGCAGTTCTGCACATCGACCACGATGAGCGCCGCTCGCTCACCGGGCTTGATCTTGCCCGCCGCCCAGGTGGCGGGGAAACTGGCTCCGGCCACGGTGAATGCGGCCGATTGAAGAAGAAAGCGACGACGCAGGGCTGTTTGCATGGTGAACACTCCGGTTGGGAACGCACTGACACATTGGCCACGGCCCGGTAGGGCCAGGCCCGGGAACGTCTTCAAACACTGAGGTAGGCCCGCCGAACTTCCTCGTTGGCGGCCAAATCGGCCATCGTGGCCTGATAGCGGATCTGCCCCTTCTCCAGCACATAGGCGCGGTCGGACACCAGCTCCGCAAAGTGCATGTTCTGCTCGGACAGCAGAATGCTCACGCCCTGCTCTTTCAGCTCCAGGATCATGTGTGCCATCTGCTCCACGATGACGGGCGCCACGCCTTCGGAAGGCTCGTCCAGCAGCACCAGGTACGGATTGCCCATGAGCGTGCGCGCCACGGTCAGCATCTGCTGCTCACCGCCGCTCATGCGCCCGCCGGGGCGCTGAGGCATTTCGCCCAGATTGGGGAAGAGCTTGAACAGGCGCTCGGGCGTCCACACCGGGGCTGACGTGCCATCGGGCCAAGCGCGGGCAGGCTGGCGGCCCACCTCCAGGTTTTCCATCACCGTGAGGTCGGTGAACACACGGCGGTCCTCAGGCACAAAGCCCAGGCCCAGGCGCGCGGCGTCGTGCGGGTCGCTTTTGGAGATGTCCTTGCCCATGAACTGGATGCTGCCCTTGCGCTTGGCGAGCATGCCCATCAGCGTCTTGAGCGTGGTGGATTTGCCGGCGCCGTTGCGGCCCATCAGGGCCACGACTTCGCCACGGCGCACATCCAAATCCACGTCATACAGGATTTGCGCCGCGCCGTACCAGGCTTGCAGCCCCTTGGCCTGCAGCAGCAGTTCTTTGGGTTCGTTGGTCGTCATGCTCATGCGGCCTCTGCAGCAGCGGCTGCCGTTTTCTTCTCGAAGGTCTTGCCGGTGCCGAAGTAAACCTCCTGCACCTTGGGGTGGTCGCGCAGCTCCAGCGGCTTGCCCTCGGCAATGAGCCGCCCGCGCGCCAACACGATCATGCGGTCGGCATAGGCGAACACCACGTCCATGCTGTGTTCGGTGAACAGCACGGCCATGTTGCGGTCGATCACCAGTTGCTTGGTGAGCGCCATGAGCTCATTGCGCTCCTTGGGCGCCATGCCGGCGGTGGGTTCATCCATGAGCAGCAGCTTCGGGCTGTTGGCCATGGCGATGGCCAGTTCCACCCGTTTCACATCGCCATAGGCCAGCACGCTGCAGGGACGGTCGGCTTGGGACTTCATGCCCACCTGGTCCAGCAGCGCCAGGGCTTCATCGCGCTTGTGGTCCGCGGCCTTGCGCCACATCGAGAACAAACGGCTGTCGCTGGAGATCAGTGCCATCTGCACGTTCTCCACCACCGTGAGCGAAGCAAAGGTTTCGGCGATCTGGAAGGTGCGACCCACGCCCATGCGCCAGATGTCGCGAGGCTTGCGGCCCACCAGCTCCTGGCCGTTAAGCTGGATCGAGCCCACATCGGCCGACAGCTGGCCGTTGACCATGTTGAAGGTGGTGGACTTGCCCGCGCCGTTCGGGCCGATAAGCGCCAGCAGCTCACCAGCGGCCAGCTCGAAGTGGATGCCATCCACCGCCTTGACGCCACCAAAGGATTTACCCAGGCCTGTGACTTTGAGCAAGCTCATGCCTTGCCCTCCTTCGTGTTCTTGGCTTCGCGCTGGTTGTCAAAGAGCTGCTTGATGGCGCCCGCAATGCCCTGCGGGAAGAGCAGCACCAAGATCAGGATGATGGCGCCCAGCATGGCACGCCAGTAGTCGGTATTGCGCGCCACGGTATCGTGCAGCCAGGTGAAGGTGACGGCGCCCACCACGGGGCCCGCCAGCGTCTGAATGCCACCCAGCAGCACCATCACCAGGCCATCAACCGAGCGGCCCACGTGCAGCGTCTCGGGCGAGATGCTGCCTTTGGAGAACGCGAACAGCGCGCCGCCCAGGCCGGCGAACAGGCCGGCGATCACGAAGGCCGTCCACTGCATGCGTTTCACATCGATGCCAATGGCGTCTGCACGCAGCACCGAGTCACGCCCTGCGCGCAGCGCATAACCAAAGGGCGAGAACAGCACGCGGCGCAGCAGCAGCACGCCGCCCACTACCAGGGCCAGCGTGAGGTAGTAGTAATTGCGTTTGTCCGAAAGCCACTCTGCAGGCCACACGCCCGTGAGGCCATTGCTGCCGCCCGTGAATCCATCCCATTGGTAGCAGATGGCCCAGGTGATCTGGGCAAACGCCAGCGTCAGCATGGCCAGGTAGACGCCCGACAGGCGCACACAGAACCAGCCGTAAAGCAGCGCACCCGCCGCCGCCGCCAGCGGCGCCAGCACCAGCGCCAGTTCCATGGGAATGCCCGCCGAACGCACCAGCAGCGCAGCGGCATAGGCGCCCAGGCCAAAATACGCCGCATGGCCGAACGAATGCATCCCAGCCGGGCCCATGATGAAGTGCAGGCTGGCCGCAAACAGCGCGGCGATCAGCAGGTCGATCATCAGTACCGTGAGGTACGGCGAGCCCGTGGTCAGCAACGGCAGCAGTACCAGCGCCGCCACCAGCACCGCCCCGCCGATCTTGAACCAACGCTCGGGCTCACGCAGGGGCGCTTCGGGCAGGCCGGTGTTGCGGCTCACGCCCTGTGGCTTGCCCATGAGGCCCCAGGGGCGCCAGACCAGCACCACGGCCATCACCAAAAATTCAACCACCAGCGTGAGCTTGGAGAACGACACGCTGATGCCAAAAATCTCGACGACGCCCAGCCAGATGCAGATGGCCTTGATCTCGGCGATCAACAGCGCGGCCACATACGCGCCTGGAATGGAGCCCATGCCCCCCACCACGACCACAACAAAGGCGGCGCCGATGGTGTTGAGGTCCATCTCCAGCGTGGCCGGCTCGCGCGGCAATTGCAGCGCGCCGCCCAGGCCCGCCAGCAGCGCGCCCAGCGCGAACACCGCCGTGAACAGCCAGGCCTGGTTCACGCCCAGCGCGCTGACCATCTCGCGGTCTTGCGTGGCGGCGCGCACCAGCGTGCCCCACCGCGTGCGGGTGAGCAGCAGCCACAGCAAGCCCAGAACCACCGGCCCGACAACGATCAGAAACAGGTCGTAGGACGGAAACTGCCGACCCAAGATATTGACGGAGCCCGACAACCCCGGCGCGCGCGGACCCAGCAGCTCTTCAGGCCCCCAGAACCACAGCGCGGCGTCCTTGATGACCAGCACCAGCGCAAACGTGGCCAGCAGCTGGAACAGCTCGGGCGCCTTGTAGATGCGGCGCAACAGCACCACCTCCACCAAAGCGCCCAACGCCCCCACCACGACGGCCGCCAGCAGCAGCGCAGGCCAGAAACCCAGGCCCGTGCCCAGCTTGGCCACCAGCGAATAGGCAACGTAGATGCCCACCATGAAGAACGAGCCGTGCGCAAAGTTCACGATGCGCGTGACGCCGAAGATCAGCGAGAGCCCGGCCCCCACCAGGAACAGCGAGGAAGCCCCCGCCAGTCCGTTGAGCAGCTGAACGATAAAACTCGAAAAACCCATCTCTGGTCTCCACGGCGCGAACTACGCACCGCCCACAAGCGTTGAAACTGGCGCACTCCAGACCAGGGCAGCCGAGCAAGGGCCGCCCCGCAGCGAGGGCTGCGTCCCCCTTCCCGCGCGCAGCGCGAGAGAAGGGGGAAGACGCGAAGCGTCTCAGGGGGTTGTTGCTTATTCAGCAGGACGCATCTTCTTGACTTCGTCGTTCGAAGGCTGGACCTTGGCACCATCGATGTAGCGGTAGTCCACCATCACACCCTTGCCGCCTTCGTTCTTGGTGCGGCCCACATAGCCACCCATGGTGGACTGGTTGTCTTCGGGGCGGTAGGTGATGCGGCCAAACGGTGTAGGCACCTGCAGGCCCTTGAACGCTGCCACGAGTTTTTCGGTGTCGGTGGAACCGGCCTTCTTCATACCTTCGGCCAGCGACTTGATGGCGCTGTAGCCCACGATGGAGCCCAGGCGCGGGTAGTCGTTGAACTTGGCCTGGTAGGCGGTCTGGAAAGCCTTGTGCTCGGGCGTCTGGATGCCATACCAGGGGTAGCCGGTGACGATCCAGCCGTTGGGCGCTTCGTCCTTGAGCGGGTCCATGTATTCGGGCTCGCCCGTCAGCAGACTGACCACCTCACGACCCTGAAACAGGCCACGCGTATTGCCTTCGCGCACAAACTTGGACAGGTCGGCACCGAACAGCACGTTGAAGATCGCATCGGGCTTGGCGTCGGCCAGGGCCTGCACCACGCTGCCCGAATCGACCTTGCCCAACGGCGGCGCCTGCTCGGCCACGAACTCGACATCGGGCTGTGCAGCCTTGAGCAGCTGCTTGAACGTGGCCACCGCAGACTGGCCATACTCGTAGTTGGGGTACACCAGCGCCCAGCGCTTCTTCTTGAGGGCTGCCGCCTCGGGCACCATCATCGACACCTGCATATAGGTGGAGGGACGCAGGCGGTAGGTGTAGCGGTTGCCGTTCTGCCAGACGATCTTGTCGGTCAGTGGCTCGCCCGCGAGGAAGAAGAATTTCTTTTGCTTGGCAAAGTCGGTCAACGCCAGCCCGATGTGCGAGAGGAACGAGCCAGTGAGCACATCGACCTTTTCGCGCGACACCAGTTCTTCGGCCGCGCGCACGGCGTCGCCTGGGTTGGCGTTGTCGTCGCGGATGACGAGCTGGACCTTCTTGCCCAGAACACCGCCCGCAGCGTTGATCTCATCGACCGCCAGCTCCATGCCTTTCTTGTAGGGCTCCAGGAAAGCAGGTTGCGCCTTGTAGCTGTTGATCTCGCCAATCTTGATGACATCCTGGGCGTGCACCACAGGGGCCAGCGTGAGGGCCAGCGCGGCTGCGGCCGTGGCACGCATGAGGTTTTGTCGCATCGTCATGGGGAAGCTCCTGAAAGGTGGGGTTGGGAAAGGGATCGGTGAGTGTGCTCGGGATGGTAGTGCGCGCTCAACGCAGGCCATCCTCGCCTTTGATTTCGGAAACCTGAAGACCGCCGATACGCGCCAGCGGACGACCGCTGTCGGTGACAACAACGGCCACCACAATTTCGTTGGCGCGCGGCGCATCGGCCACACGGGCTTCCATCGCATCGAAATGGCTGCGCACGTAGGCGGCATCCTTGTGGCCAAGGGGAACGTCAATCGCAGCACCCAGGCCGCCGATCTTTTTGCTCGACGGCACAAGGGCTGCGCCTTTCTCGACCGCCACACGCAGTGGCGCGCCCAGCTTCGGGTGGAGGATGGCGGCAGCATGCTCCAGCTCGCCCGCCTCGCCCACGATGGCAGCCTTGCCATAGCTGTGCGACTGGCCGGGAGCGATGCCCAGGGCCGCAACGCAGCGAGCACCCAGCAGCGCGCCCAGCTCTTCGCCGATGGCCACGAGTTCATCGAGGTTCTCGACATAGCGGCCAGCGCAGGGGTTCTCGATCACGGCCATGGCCAGCGCTTTGCGCACAGGCGGCTGCACTTCTCGCCCCATTTCCACGCGGACTTCGTCAGTTTGAACAATGATCTTCCGAATCTTGGCGGGCATGTTGTGGTCTCCTTGGGTCTTGTGTTTACGCAGTAGATCAGCGCAGGCCGTTCCACTGGCTGATGTCCGCGGCCTTCAGGCCTCCGACGCGCGCATGGATGCGAGCGCCGGTGGACATGGCCAGGATGAAGACGATTTCATCCGACACGGGCGCGCCGGGCACACGCACTTCGATGGCATCGAAATGGCTGCGCACATAGCTCGCGTTGATGTGGGTCAGTGGCACATCCAGCGCCGCGCCCGGGCCTCCAACCTTTTTGGTGGAAGGCACGATGGACAGCGCGTTGGCGGGCTGCCCCGTCTTCTCTTCGGCCTGGCCCTTGGCGTAAGCGTTGCGGTCGCCCTTCCAACCCAGCAGCTCGCGCATGGCGTACCCACCGGGCACATGCCACAGCGCGCCATGCTCCAGTTCCCCAGCCGCCCCCACGATGGCGCCCTTGCCATAGGTTTCGATGCGTTCGGCAGGCACTGCCATGGCCCTGAGAAGGCGCTGGGCCATGTCCAGCCCCACGTCCTGCAAGGCGTCCATCATGGGGAGGATGTCGGGCTCGTACCGGCCCGCAAAAGGGTTGGTCAGCACCGCGCCGATGGCACCACGCAGAAGCGGCATATCGGCCACCGGCCCGAATTCGTGCCTGATTTCCTCAAGATGGGTGAAAACGCGTCGTATCTGGATCATTTTTGAAGACCTGTGCAATTCGTTAAGCAAATACTGAACCAACTTCCGATTCCGTCACCCATTCCGCCGGCCACTTTGCACCCGCAATGGCTTCTGGTGCCGCCGTTGCCACAAACTGTCCCTGGCACGCCAGGAGTGCAAACCACAGCAAGCCGCCGGACTGCAATTCTTGCGCCTTTTTCAGCCCCTGCTGCAAGGCCCGGCGCACCTGCACTTCTGGCAAAGCAGGTACGTCCACGGTGACAGGAATGGCACCGAGATCGCTGTCGTCCCGCACCAAACACGCCGGCATGCGGCCAATGCGTGCATCCTGCACATTGACAGCGTTGGCCACGATGGTCGCCGCCGCATCGGCCTGCGCTGCCGTGCGCGCCAACACCGTGACGCTGTCGGCAATGCCCAGTGACTGGCTGCGCCCGCGCCAGCCACTGGTCGCCACACCCCGCACCGGCATGGCGCTGGTGACGCGGATCTTCCCGTCGAGCACCAGGCCGCTGTGCAACTGTGCGGCACTCAGTGCTGCAATGTCAGCGTACACCCCCACCGTGACGGACCGCCCAGATGCCAGGTGCAGGGCAATATCACCCCCGTTGTTGACCCAGGCACGGTCAATGCTTGGCTGGTCATAGCCCGTCAGAATCTCCTGCGCCACGGCACCCGCCACCGCCGCCATCGACGTGATGAAGCCTGCGCGGTAAGGAGCGCACGCCTCCCACATGCGACGCGCCACCGCACCCTGCAACACACAGAGGTCACCCACGGGCGCCCTCAGGCCGGGGAGTTCGTCCACCAGCTCCTGCAGCAGCCCTTCAAAGCGGTGCCAAGCGCGCTCGTGCGCCTGCGCCACGGCGTCGCGTTCCCCTTCAGCCTGGAGGATGAGGTCCATCGGCCCATGCTGGAAATGCCAGCGGCCATCGGGCAGGAGCTTGCGACAAGCGTTCACGGCGTGTACCCACTCAGCCTAGCAAGGGCGGACGACCCAACGGCCACGGATTGGCGGCGGGCAAGGTCTGCCACACGCGCGCCTGCGGTGCTCCGTCGTTGTGCCAGGCACCACGCTCCAACACCTCGCGCAAGCTTCGGATCTGATCGGTATGCCCGCCCAGCGCTTCGTAGTCCACCCGGCGCATGCTGAACTCGATGGGCGCGACGATGGCGGGCGTGGGCACAGTGCCAAAGCTGTTGTCGGGCATGCGCAGCACATCGGCCATCACCGTGATGCCGCCCCCTGGCCACACATAGGCCGGTGCGCCGCCGCAGGTCACGTTGACCAGCGCATTCTTGATGGCGCGCGTGAGCAGCACCGGGTTTTCGGTGACCCCCGCGCGGAGGCTGCCGCCTGCGCCGCCGAGGAACAACACGGAGGCCAGCGAGGGCTCGCAGTTCTCGCCAATGCGGTCCACGATGCGGCGGATTTCGGCGGGCATCTCCGCCTCCACCGGCACCAGAGTGTCGTCGAGCACATACCAGCTGGCATGCTCACCCGTGGTGGACGTCATCAAAAGGCGCAACCCGGGCCAGGCGATAGATTCGTCCCAGCCCTCGATGATCGACAGCGGGTCGGCGATGTCGGTGCCGCCCCAGCCTGTGCCGGGGTTGGCCACCTGAAAGTAACGGCCCGGCGTGGACTTGCGCCCGCGCATCTGGATACCCGAGGACTTCATGTCCAGGCAACGACCGGCCTGGTGTTCGGTCAACACACCCGTGATGTGGTCGTCGACCACCACCACCTCGTCGGCGTGGCCATAGAACTGGCGCGCAAAGATGCCGATGGCGGCGGAGCCACAGCCCACGCGCATGCGCTGCTCTGCCACACCATTGACGATGGGTGCGCGCCCCGCCTGGATCACCAGTTGGGAGCCACCGTCGATGGTGAACTCCACAGCCTGCTTGTTGCCGAGCAATTGCATCATCTCGGCTGCGATGCGGCCTTCCTTCTTGGTGCCGCCCGTGAGGTGGTGCACGCCGCCCAGCGACAGCATCTGCGAGCCATACTCCGCCGTGGTCACGTGGCCCACCACTTCGCCTTTGCAGCGCACATTGGCCTGCTCGGAGCCAAGGAAGCGGTCGGTGTCGATCTTCACCTTGAAGCTGCAGTAGCTGAAGATGCCTTCGGTGACTACGGTCACCATGTCCACGCCGTCGGTTTGGGAGCCGACAATGAACGGCGCCGGTTTGTAGTCAGGATAGGTGGTGGACGAACCCACGCCTGTGACGAACACCTCTTCCGACAGCAGCAGATCGCCAGACCAAGGCTGCGGCGCGACCGTCGGTTCCGCCTCGGCACCCTCCTGCGCATCGCTCGCCCCCACACGGCCCGCAAACGGCACCAGTGTGGCCTCGCCTGCCTCCAGGGTCTTGCGCAGCAGCACCACAGGGTCCAGCCGCACCAGCACGCCGGCATGGTTGGCATAACGGTCACATGCACCTGCACGGCCGTCGGAAATCTGGCACAGCACCGGACACGCATTGCACTCGACCTTGGCGGCATTCATGCGCTCATTGCGAGGCCGGGCGCGCTCAAGCACCTGCGGCAGTTCTGGCGCATCCATGCCCGGTAGACCATCGGTCTTGGTGTGTTCAGTCATCGTGGCGGCCCATTCATTGCATTGTTGCAAGTGCTTGTACGCTCATTGCATTTTGTGTAGCATTCACTTAACTTAAATGTTGTGTTCACTACATTTATCGCGAATGTAGCGCAATCGTTCATGGTCCGCAATGGTGTTTTTGCGCCCCCAAAAATGGTGCACAAGGAGCCCCAAAATGACGCACGTTGTCACTGACGCCTGTATTCGGTGCAAGTACACCGACTGCGTCGATGTCTGCCCGGTGGACTGCTTCAAGGAGGGGCGGGAGTTTCTGGTCATCGACCCCGATGAATGCATCGACTGCGCCGTGTGTATTCCGGAATGCCCGGCCAACGCCATTTACGCCGATACGGACCTTCCCGCCGAGTTTGAATCTTTCCTTGAATTCAACAAAAAGCTTGCGCCTGGCCTGCCCACAATCACCAAAAGAAAGCCTCCCCTCCCAGATGCGGAACAATGGAGGGTTGTGAGCCACAAGCTTTCCGGCCTGGACATCGCGCTTTAGTGTGCTCCAGGGCCTGTACTTCAGCCAGTTTTCTTATTTGCTTCCAACTTATCCATCTAAATCACCATGAGCGCCTTTCTTGAAGAACGCGTCCTGACGGTCCACCACTGGACGGACCGCCTTTTCTCCTTCACCACCACCCGCGACACCGCCCTGCGCTTTTCCAACGGGCATTTCACGATGATCGGCCTGCGCGGCGAGAACGGCAAACCCTTGCTGCGCGCCTACAGCATCGTGAGCCCCAACTACGAAGAGCACCTGGAGTTCCTCTCCATCAAGGTGCCCGACGGCCCACTGACCTCGCGCCTGCAGCACATCAAGGTGGGCGACACCATCGTGGTGGGCAAGAAGCCCACCGGCACCCTGCTGATCGACTACCTGCTGCCCGCCAAGCGCCTGTACATGCTGTCCACCGGCACTGGGGTGGCTCCTTTCCTGAGCCTGATCCGCGACCCGGAGACCTACGAGAAGTTCGAGGAAGTCATCCTGGTGCACGGCGTGCGTGAAGTGAAGGAACTGGCTTACCACGACTACATCACGCAGGAACTGCCGCAGCACGAGTTCCTGGGCGAGATCGTCTCCAAGCAGCTCAAGTACTACCCCACGGTGACGCGCGAAGCGTTCAAGCACCAGGGCCGTGTGACCACGGTGATCGAAAACGGCCAGATGGCGCGCGACCTCGGCCTGCCCGCACTCAACCCGGAGGAAGACCGCGTGATGATCTGCGGCAGCCCCGAGATGCTGCGCGACCTCAAACACATGATGGAAGAACGTGGCTTCAAGGAAGGCAACACCACGAAGCCCGGCGACTTCGTGATCGAACGCGCGTTCGCAGAGCAGTGATCCCCGGCTGGCCCGCCCTTTGGGGGGCCAGCTTTATCCACCAGGACCCGCCATGTCTGCCACTCCCACCAAGACCCGGACAGCGCCCACCCGCTCCACCTCTGCCCGCAAAACGGGCGTGCGCGAGCAGGCCGCACAGACCACGCGCGACAACATCCTGAAGGCGGCGACCAAGGTGTTCGCACGCTACGGCTACGAAGGCGGCAGCGTGGAGAAGATCTCCAAGGCAGCCAAGTCCTTCGACCGGATGATCTATTACTACTTCGGCAGCAAGGAAGGCCTGTTCATCGAGGTGCTGGAGGAAACCTACCGGCGCATGAACGATGCCGAGTCCAAGCTCGACCTGGATACCGGCAAACCGGTCGAGGCAATGCAGGCGGTGATCCGCTTCGTGGTGGGCTACTACCGCAAGAACCCCGAATTCATCACGCTGCTCAACACCGAGAACCTGCACAAGGGCAAGCACATCTCCAAGTCCATGCGGGCCCGTGAATACTCGTCGCCCGCCATCGAGGTGATCCGCCGCGTGCTCGAAAGCGGCCAGGCGCAGGGCCTGTTCCGCAAGGACGTGTCGGCGCGCGACGTGTATCTGCTGATCGCCGCCACGGGCTACTTCTACATGTCCAACCGCCACACGCTGTCGGCCTTTCTGGGCGAAGACCTGGAGACGCCCGACGCGCTGGCGCACTGGGAGTCCTTCGTCATCGACAGCGTGCTGCGCACCGTTGCGCCAGGCCCCAGCCTGCCCAAGGGCAAATGACGGGCTGAAGGTCGCCAGTACCCACCTCGGCATTCGGCTCAGGACACGCAGGACGCACCAGACACAACGATTTTTCTGAGCGAGGGCCGCAACGAGCCCGAGCCCCCACCCCACGAGGAGAATCCATGGCAGAAGCAGCAACCGGCGGCAAGTCGGGCAAGGTCGTCATCCAAAACATCGGTCTTTTGTTGTCGGGCGACCTGGACCGCCCCATCCTGGATGCCGACACCATCGTCGTGAACGACGGCCTCATCGCCGCAGTAGGCCGTTACAAGGACTGCGACACCGAACACGCGCAGACCGTGATCGACGCGCGCCAGACCTGCGTGGCGCCGGGTTTGATCGACAGCCACGTGCACCCGGTCTTTGGCGACTGGACGCCCCGGCAAAACCAGATCGGCTGGATCGACTCCACCATGAACGGCGGCGTGACCACCATGGTCTCGGCCGGTGAAGTGCACCTGCCGGGCCGCCCCAAGGACATCGTGGGCCTGAAGGCGCTGGCCATCACCGCGCAGCGCTCGTTCGACAACTTTCGCCCCGGTGGCGTGAAGGTGATCGCAGGCGCCCCGGTCATCGAAAAAGGCATGACCGAGCAGGACTTCAAGGACCTGGCCGACGCCGGCGTGACGCTGCTGGGCGAAGTGGGCCTGGGCTCCGTCAAGGCGGGCTACGAGGCCCAGCAGATGGTGGCCTGGGCGCGCAAGCACGGCATCCAGAGCACCATCCACACGGGCGGGCCGTCCATTCCGGGCTCGGGCCTGATCGACAAGGACGTGGTGCTGGAGGCCGATGCCGACGTGATCGGCCACATCAACGGCGGCCACACCTCGCTGCCCTGGAAGCACGTGTGCGAGCTGTGCGAGAAGTCGTCCCGCGCCATCGAACTGGTGCACAACGGCAACGAGAAGATCGCCATCCAGGCCGCGCGCGCCGCCATCGAGCTCAAGTGCCCGCACCGCGTGATCCTGGGCACCGACGGCCCGGCTGGCTCGGGCGTGCAGCCGCTGGGCATGCTGCGCATGATCGCCTTGATATCGAGCTTTGCCGACATCCCTGCCGAGCTGGTGTTCTGTTTTGCCACGGGCAATACGGCGCGAATCCGCAACCTGAACTGCGGGCTGATCGAGCCGGGCCGCGCGGCCGACTTCGTGTTCATGGACCGCGCGCAGCACACAGCGGGCGCCACGCTGCTGGAGAGCGTTCAGCTGGGCGACATCCCGGGCATCGGCATGGTGATGATCGACGGCCTGGTGCGCTGCGGCCGCAGCCGCAACACACCGCCGGCCACCGAGATCCCAGTGGTGCTGTGACCTGCCCTCCGCCCATAAAAAAGCCCGCTAACAGCGGGCTTTTTGCAGGGAGAAGCAAGGGGGATCAATACGTGTCCGCCACACGCACCGCGCCGGGCTGTGCACGTGGATAAGACTCCTCGGCGCGCAGAGCCGCACCATCGTCCACGCGGAAACCCTTGCCCTGCAGCACCACGGGTGCGCCCACGGCCGGGGGCTGGGCGCGGGTAAAGCGCCGCACCGAACCATCTTCCATGCGCACGGCGATCTGGTAGACCGTCTGCGTGCGCGTGCGTTCTTCCACCTTGTGGCCCACATAGCCGCCGCCCACGGCGCCCAGTACGGTGGCCGCCGTGCGGCCCGAGCCCTTGCCCACCTGGTTGCCCACCACGGCCCCCAGCACACCGCCCGCTACCGCCCCCACGCCCGTGGCCGGGGCCGCCTGTTGCACCGCCTGCACCGACTCCACGCGGCCACAGGTGGCACACACGGGAGCCTGTGCAGCGGTGCGCAGGGGTGGCTGCTGTTGCTGGTACTGCTGCGGGGCCTGCCCGGCATAGCCTTGCGAAGCTGCAGGCGGCTGATTTGCTGCACTATTCATAGCAATATTTCTATTACCAGAAAGCGCTGGAGCCGGTTTTTGTTGAAAATTCTCGACTCCAGTCATTCCGGACGCAGGCTGCGCCGCCACGGCCAGGGGTTGCGCGTCGGCGGTGGACTTGCCCGCGTTCTGCACCACCAGGGTCGTGCCCAGCGCCACCACGCTCACGCCCAGCACGCCGATGGCGGCCCACAGCCATTTGAGGGAGGGACCGGCCGCGCCGCCAAAGGCGCCAGCCTGCGCCACAGGAACGGCGGAAGTATTAGTGGGGGGCGAAACGATAAGGCTCATGATTTTTCTCCGGAAGGTCCAGAAAGCTCTGGATGAATGGTCGCCAGCGTAACCAGCAAGCCCGGAAATTCGGGCATAGCGGCTGTAAAGGACGTAAGAACGTGTTTACGACCTCCGAGCCGGTTGAAGACTCAACCTATTGCGGCACATGCAGACGCCCCCGCACTGCGGGCAATGCACCCAGTTCCTGAAAGGCCCGGGCGCAGCTGGCAGAAAACAGCAGCACCGCCGACGAGAAGTAGATCCACATCAGCAGCACCACCAGGGACCCCGCTGCGCCATAGGCCGACACCACCGCCGCCGTGGCCAGGTACCAGGCCAGCAGCTGCTTGCCCACCGTGAACAACGTGGCGCCCACCACGGCCCCAGCCATGATGCAGCGTGGCGGCGGCTTGGCCCCGGCGCCAATGCGCATCAGGCCCACAAACAGCGCCACGGCAAATCCAAAGGCCACCACTTCATTGACCAGCTGCATGGCAGGTGCCAACGGCGCCAACGCCAGGCGCGAGCCTGCCCAGCCCGCCAGCAGGTGGATCAGCGTGGACAGAGCCAGCGACACCAGCAACAGAAACCCCAGCGCCAGCACATAGGCCAGCCCGCGCAAGCGCAGCGATGCCATGCGCCACCAGGCGGCCCGCTGCGGCAACGGGCCCTCGCCACGCCACAGGTGCTCCAGTGCCGACTGCAATTCGACAAACACCCCCGTGGCGCCCGAGACCAGCACCACAAACCCCACCAGCGACGCCAGCCGCCCCTCGGCCGGGGCTTGGGCACTGGCCATCGCCTGCCGCACCACGTCGGCCACCTGCTGGCCCATCACAGCCTGCACCTGCGCGACGAGGTTGCTTTCCAAATAGCTGCGGTCCATCCACCAGCCCAGCACCCCCACCAGCAACAGCAACAGGGGCGCCAGACTGAGCATGCCGTAGAACGACATGGCGGCGCTCATGCGCAGCCCATCGGCATCCAGCCAGAGCGTGGTGGCACGCCAGAAAGGCTGGAACAGGGTCCACACGGATTTGACAAGGCGCAGTGCGCGGCGCTTCAGGGAGGGTGCGGCCATATGCGGCAAGCCTAGGGCGACAGCCTGCGCGCGTCCATCCGCGTTTCGCTGCAACTGCAGTAGGCTCCATCCCACATCCGCCCCGGCCCTGCCAAAGTGCCCATGCCTGTTGCCCAGGCGACCCTCTGCCCGGCACAGGCGCGGGTATTCTGGAGACAAATCCCACCTGCCAAGAGACACCGCCCCATGCACCCCCACGCCCTTGCCAGCCTGCGCGCCGCACTCCAGACCCACGTCGACGAGGGCCTGCTGCCCGGCGCAGTGGCTCTGGTGCACCACCAGGGGCGCACGGTGCTGCACGAAGCCATTGGGGCTCAGCGGCCCGGGGCGGGCGCACCCGCCATGGCGCCCGACACCGTGTTCCGCATCTACTCCATGACCAAACCGATTGCCTCGCTGGCGGCGCTGATGCTCATGGAAGAAGGCCGACTGCTGCTGTCGCACCCCGTCTCGCACTACCTGCCCGCGTTTGCGGGCCAGCGGGTGTACGACGCAGCCACCGGCACCGCCACGCCTGCAGCGCGCGAGGCCACGGTGCACGACCTGCTGCGCCACACCGCCGGGCTGAGCTACGCGTGGGAGGCGGGCACGGTGCCCGACCAATACCGGGCGGCACGCGTCGGCTCGCGGCGCCACAACAATGCCGAGCTGGTGGCCGCGCTGGGCCCCCTGCCACTGGTGCACCAGCCCGGCAGCCGCTGGGAATACAGCCGCGCCACCGATGTACTGGGCGCGGTGCTGGAGGTGGTCGAGGGTGCCAGCCTGGGCACCCTCCTGAAACGCCGCGTGCTGGAGCCCCTGGGCATGCACGACACCGGCTTTGTGGTGCCGCCCCACCGCCTGGCCGACCTGGCCGAGCCGTTTGCCCGGGACCCGCAGACCGGGGCCGAGGTGGCGCTGATCGACGTCTCTGCACCGCCCGCGTTTGAATCCGCTGGCGGCGGGCTGGTGTCCACCGCCAGCGACTACGCGCGCTTTTTGCAGCTGATGCTGGGCCGGGGCTCCGTGCAAGGCCCGGACGGCCGCCCCGTCCGCCTGGCCAGCCGCGCCACCGTGGATTTCATGACCGCCGACCACCTGGGCAGCATCCCCACCGCGGGCGACATCCTGCCCGCAGGCTACGGCTTTGGCCTGGGCGTGGCCGTGCGCAAGGCCACCGGCCTGGCCACCAGCCCCGGTTCGGCAGGCACCTACAGCTGGAGCGGAATGGGCGGCACCTTCTTTTTGGTAGACCCCGCCGAAGACCTCTTCGCCATCCTGCTCACCCAGGCGCCCGGCCAACTGCGCACCCTCTGCGAGCTGTATCCAGCGCTGGTCTACGCCGCACTGTGAAGGCCTGAACGCTCCCCGCTGCTGCCAGGCCGCCAAGGGCCAGCGCGCACCACCCCCTTACACTCGGCGTCCAGCGGCAGCTGCAGACAAACGGACAAACAGGCGGGCCCGCACGTACACAGGACAACATCTATGCAGATTCGCTGCGCTCTGGTCGGAATGCCCGGCTCGGGAAAATCCACCATCGGCCGGCAGCTGGCCCACCGGGCAGGGGTGCCTTTCATCGACCTGGACCACCGGCTGGAACAGACCATTGGCACCACCATCCGCAGCTTCTTCGAGGCCGAAGGCGAAGCCCGCTTTCGTGACCTGGAGGCGCAGGCCCTGGTCGACGTGGCTGGGCAGCCCGGCGGCATGGTCCTGTCCACCGGAGGCGGCGCCGTGCTGCGCCCCGAAAACCGCGAAACCCTGCGCCAGTTTGGCAATGTGCTGTACCTGCGCGCATCGCCCGAAGAGATCTACCGGCGCGTCAAACACGACAAGACCCGCCCCCTGCTGCAGGGCGGCAACCCCATGGACAAGCTGCGCGACCTGTACACCCAGCGCGACGCCCTGTACCGCGAAACCGCCCACTACGTCATCGAAACCGGGCGGCCCACGGTGCACACGCTGGTCAACATGATCATGATGCAGCTGGAGATGGCGGCGGGGGCAGAGGGGGCGCCTGCAGACAGCTAATCCCCGGCGCCACTGAAGCAACTCCCATGACCGCGATTTGCAGAATTCAGTCGGACGGCGCGTCGCTGGCAGCCCTGATGGCGGGCGAGTGAACATCCGTGGTTTTTCTCCACACTGCAGTGTGCGACAAGCGCATGTGGCAGCACCAGATGAAGGCCGTGGCAGCCAGCGGCCAGCAATTGGTGGTGTACGACCGCCGGGGCATGTGATCTTCTGGGCGCCACAAGAGCGCTCCTGAGCCGACACAACCATCTACGCTTCCATCGCAGACAGAAAAAAGGGGCGCAGACATCCGTCCACGCCCCCCCGTCTTTGCGCTAACAGGCCGTCAAGCCCGGCCCAGCGCGCCACTTCACATCATCACGGCACCAAAGCAGCCATCTCCCCCGCTGGCACTACCCCGTAGTGGTCCAGCTGCATCGAATACTGCGCACGGCCCGAAGACAATGCGCGCAGGCTACCGATGTAGCCGAACATCTCTTTCAGCGGTACCTCGGCCTCGACCGTGGCGGCATTGCCGCGCTGGCCCTGGCCGCGCACCACGCCACGGCGGCGGTTCAGGTCGCCGATGCTGTCGCCCAGGTACTCGGCCGGGGTGATGACCTCCACGGCCATCACGGGCTCCAGCACCTGGGGTGCCGCTTTCGCAAAGCCTTCGCGGAAGGCGGCCATGGCCGCCAGTTCGAAGGCCAGCGTGGACGAGTCGCGCTCGTGGAAGCTGCCATCCACCAGCGTGGCGACGAAGTCCACGGCGGGGAAGCCGGCCACCACGCCTGCCAGGGCGGCGCGGCGGATGCCGGCCTCCACCGAGGGGATGAACTCGCGCGGCACGGCGCCGCCAACGATGCGGCTTTCAAAGCGGATGCCTTCGCCCCTGGGCAGGGGTTCGAGCAGCAGCCTCACCTCGGCGTACTGGCCGGGGCCGCCCGATTGCTTCTTGTGCACATGGTGTACCTCCACACTCTTCGAAATGGTTTCGCGATAAGCCACCTGGGGGCGGCCGACCGACACATTGACGCCGTGGCGTGCGCGCAGCTTCTCGATCGAGACTTCGAGCTGCAGCTCGCCCATGCCGGACAGAATGGTCTGGCCGGATTCGGCGTCGTGCTGCAGCCTGAGGCTCGGGTCCTCGCGCAGCAGGGACTGCAGGGCCTTGGACAGGCCTTGCTGGTCCGCGCTCGCCTTGGGCTCGATGGCCACGTGGATCACCGGCTCGGGCACGCTGATCTGCTCCAGCACCACGGGGTGGGCCGGGTCGCTCAGCGTATGCCCCGTGAGGGTGTCCTTGAGGCCCACGACGGCGGCGATGTCACCCGCCACCAGCTCGTCGCGCTCGATGTGCTTGTCGGCATGCACTTCGTACAGGCGCGACACGCGCTCGGTCTTGCCCGTGCTGGTGTTGAGCACCACGTCGCCCTTGCCCAGACGGCCGCTGTACACGCGCACGAACACCTTGGCGCCATGGTCGTCGGTGACGACCTTGAACGCCAGGGCCGCGAACGGGTCGGCGGCCGAAGCGGGCTTCTCGCTGCCTTCGCGCACGATGTCGTCCGGCGAGGGCAGGTAGTCCACCACGGCGTCGAGCAAAGGCTCCACGCCGCGGTTCTTGAAGGCCGAGCCGGCGAGCGCGGGCACGAAGGCGCCTGCCAGCACACCCTTACGGATGGCGGCGCGCAGCACGTCGACGGCGATCTCTTCGCCGTTCACGTAGGCCTGCAGGGCGGCTTCGTCCTGCTCCACGGCAGCCTCGACCAGGCGGGCGCGGCTGCGCACCGCTTGCTCAAGCAGCTCGGCGGGCACGTCGGCTTCGCGGTAGGGCGCACTCGCGTCGTCCTTGTCCCAGATGCGGGCGCGCAGGCTCAACAGGTCCACCACGCCGCGGAAGTCGCCTTCCGCACCGATGGGGATCTGCATCGGCACCACGCGCACGCCCAGGCGTTCTTCCATCATGGCCACCACGCGGTGGAAGTCGGCGCCCACGCGGTCGAGCTTGTTGATGAACGCGATGCGGGGCACGCGGTACTTGTCGGCCAGGCGCCAGTTGGTCTCGGTCTGCGGCTCCACGCCGGCCACGCCATCGAACACGACGACCGCACCGTCGAGCACGCGCAGCGAGCGGTTCACCTCGATGTTGAAGTCGATGTGGCCGGGCGTGTCGATCAGGTTGAGCTGCGTGCCCTTCCAGTGCACGGTGACGGCCGCGCTGTTGATGGTGATGCCGCGCTTTTGCTCCTGCGGGTCGAAGTCCATCTGCGCCGTGCCGTCGTGCACTTCGCCGATGCGGTGGCTTTCGCCTGTGTAGAACAGGATGCGTTCGGTGGTCGTGGTCTTGCCCGCATCGACGTGGGCGATGACACCGAGGTTGCGCAGATGGGCGTTGCTGGTATGGCGTGAATTCTTGGTCATGGCGAATCTTTCAATCTTTCTTGCGGCTGCACTCGGCTCTGCGAGCAGCTGCCGCCTGGTTGGCTTTGCGCCAGCCCAGGCCTGAAGGATTCGCCTGGTCGCTAGCGTCTGGGATGTGTGCTGTCGCCGGAGCCCGGGCGCACGGGGCTCATGCTCCGGCGGTCGGGAATCGTGGCGATCAACTTGTCGTAGGTACGCATGGGTTGGTGTGAAGTAAGTAAGTCGGAAAACAAAAAACCCCGGAAGGGACAAAGCCTGCCGGGGTTTTTTGGGTCCGGAAGGCGCAAGGCCCTCCGACACGCGATCAGGGGGCGCAACTAGGTGGCGAACGATGCCTTGATCACGTTGGTGAAGATTTTCATAAAGGCGAATTATCCTCCTCGCGCAGCAAGCTTGCAAGCGACCCACCTGTGCTTGCCACTCTCAGGCTTGCAGCAGCCGCGCCACCCGCGAGCAACTACCGCCTGCCGCTGCCGGAGCAGACAGTGGTCGCCGCTGCACGCATGCCGGTTCAAGGAAAGAACCGCTTCAGCGCATCTTCAAATGCGGGCACATCCGCACCCACGTGCGAGGTGCTGTACTCGGCCTTGAGCATCACCAGGCCCGGCAGGTTCTGCGAGGCCATCTGGTTGAAAAGAGGGATGCTTATCAGCTGGTGGTTGCCACCGCTTGCCCCCGCGAGCAACAAGGTCGTGGGCAAGGGCTTGCCGTCGATCTGTTTTTCAAACGCCAACACCCCCGCAGGGCTGGTGTGCTCCCCCACGCTGCACTCGGTCGAGAGGTAGTGTGAAAAGCTGGGCGGCACACCCGCACGGGCCTCCAGTATCAGCGCCGCCACCACAAAGTAGCCGCCATGGGACAAGCCCGACAACACCCGGCGTTTGGGGTCGGCACGGTACTGCCGCTCGATGGCTGGCGCCAGTTCTTTCACAAGGAAGTCGAGGTACTTGGCTGCGCCCGGCATGAGGAAGTCGGTGCCCCGCCAGGCAGTGCCGCCAATGCCGACCAGAATGGCCTGGGTCCCCCGCCGCTGCAGCACCTCCTTGAAGGTGTCGAAGCGGGAGCGATTGGGGCCGCCGTACTGGGCATCACCCTCGGTTGCATAGATGACGGGCAGGGTCGCCGTGCCCGTGGCGTATGACTCGGGCAAGAAAACCTGAACAGGGTAGGTGCTGCCATTGGAGGCCGACTTGATGGTGGAGTTGATCACCTGGCCCACCGGCGCGGGCGCTTCTCCATCGCCAGAGCCTCCGCCCCCACACGCTGCCAAAGCGGCAGCGACCGCCGCAGTGAGCGCAGCGCGGCGCGTTTGCTGGAATCCTGTGTTCATGGGTGTCCTCCTGTCGCGCCATTGTGGCAGCGCGACATTGCGTTGGCGCTGCTGGCCAGAGCACGCGCCCCCTTGTACCGCCCAAGCCGTCAAAATCACCCTTCGTCCTGCACCGCGCGGATGCAGGTGTCCATCTCAGTTTTGGAGACCCTCACCATGCCCAGCAAAAACACCATCTGCCTCTGGTTCAACGGCAGCGCCCTGGATGCCGCCACGTTCTATGCTGCCACCTTCCCTGACAGCGCCGTAGGCCGTGTGATGCACGCGCCGGGGGACTACCCTGCGGGCCAGCAGGGCGACGTATTGACGGTGGAGTTCACCGTGCTGGGCATTCCGTGCCTGGGGCTCAACGGGGGCCCGGCGTTTGTGCACAGCGAGGCGTTTTCGTTTCAGGTGGCGACGGACGACCAGGCCGAGACGGACCGGCTGTGGAGCGCCATCGTTGACAACGGTGGCCAGGAAAGCGCTTGCGGCTGGTGCAAGGACCAGTGGGGGCTGTCGTGGCAGATCACGCCACGGGTGTTGACGCAGGCCGTCACCGACCCCGACCGAGCGGCTGCCAAGCGTGCGTTCGACGCGATGATGGAGATGCGCAAGATCGACATTGCAGCCATTGAGGCGGCTTGGCGCGGGTGATTGCCATCTGGCTGGTTTCGGCCGCTTTTTTGAGGTGATGTTGAGTCCAAAATGGCCTCTATCGCTTGTCCATCAAGCGCCATCAGCTATTCATTCAATAGCACCACATCTCCACCCTGCCCCACCACCGGCGCGTGCTGCGCCATCAGCCCCACCACCCAGTCGATAAACACCCGCACCTTGGCGCTCACGCGGCGGTTGGGCGGGTAGGCCACGTACAGCGGCATGGGGTCCATCGTCCAGTCTTCAAACAGGGGCACCAGCTCGCCGCTGGCCAGGTGGGGCTGGGCCATGTAGCTGGGTAGCCAGAGCAACCCCATGCCCGCCAGGCCGGCGGCCAGGTAGGCGTTGCCATCATCCAGCGCGCACACGTAGCGGCCTTGCACCTGCACGCTTTCCGCGCCCCGGCGCATGGCGTAGGGCACAGGGCGGCCGGTGCGGGCCCACAGGAATCCAACGGTGCGGTGGTGCGTGTCGGCGTCATCCAGCACCTGCGGGTGCGTGGGTGTGCCTGCCCGATGCAGGTAGCTGGGGGCGGCGAACACGCGCAGGGGGAGGTCGCCCACGTGGCGCGCGACAAGGGACGGGTCGGTGATGGTGCCGCCGCGCACCACGCAGTCCACGTTGTCGGCCACCATGTCCACGCGGCGGTCGCTCACACCCATGTCAAGCTGGATGTCGGGGTATTGCGCGTGGAACGCAGGCAGCGCGGGGACGAGGATGAGGCGAGCCAGCGGGCTGGGCACGTCCACCCGCAGGCGGCCCCGGGGCGCGGCGGATGCGGTGGAGAGGCTGGTCTCTGCGTCGTCCAGATCGGCCAGCAGGCGCACCACGCGCTCGTAGTAGGCAGCGCCGTCGGCCGTGACCTGCACGCGGCGTGTGGTGCGGTGGAGCAGCTTCACGCGCAGGCGGGCCTCGAGCTGCTGCACCAGCTGCGTGGCGGTGGTGCGGCTCATGTGCAGGGTGTGGGCGGCTTTGGTGAAGCTGCCGGACTCCACCACGCGGGCAAAGGCCTGCATTGCGTCAAAACGGTCCATGGCGGGCCCATCGTTCAAAGATTGTTTGGATTCTAAGAACAGTGGTGGGCAGAGTTGCCTGTTTATCGGCCGGGCGCGTTTTCCTACAGTGCCTTCATCGTTAACCACGGGCCAATTTGCTGGCCCCACTGAAGGAGTTCTCTCATGCCACCACGCGATGTTGTCTTCCCAGCCGGTCGCCAAGCGCTGTACGAACGCAACCGCTATTCGCCAGCGGTGCGGTCCCACGGTTTTCTGTTCGTGTCGGGCCAGGTAGGCAGCCGCGAAGATGGCTCGCCCGAGCCCGACCTGAAGGCGCAGGTGCGACTGGCGTTCACCAACCTGAACGCAGTGCTGCAGGCGGCGGGCTGCACGTTTGACGATGTGGTGGACGTGACGATGTTTGTCGTCAACCCCGAGGCCAACTTTGAAACCGTGTGGAGTGTTGTGCCCGAGTTCTGGGGCGAGGCGCCCCACCCTACCCTGACGGGCATTGGCGTGACCTGGCTGTACGGGTTTCAGTTCGAGATCAAGGTGATTGCCCAGCTGCCGCAAGGCCAGGGCCACTGAAGGTTGTATGGAAGGGGCCGCTGCAAACTCTGAATGAAATAAGCTCTTGGCGCTTATCCATCAAGCGCCAAAAGCTACCAAATTCATAGCATTACAGGTTTGGCGCCAGCAGCCGCGCCAGCACCGCCTCGTCCATCCCCCGGCGCTGAGCCATGTCGTGCAACTGATCTTCACCGATCTTGCCGACGTTGAAATACACCGCGTCGGGGTGGCCGATGTAGAAGCCGCTCACGCTGGCGGCCGGCATCATGGCCAGGCTTTCCGTCAGGGTCATGCCAACTTCTTCGCACTGCAGCACACGGAACAGCTCGCTCTTGGCGCTGTGGTCCGGGCAGGCGGGGTAGCCGGGCGCGGGGCGGATGCCGTGGTACTTCTCGGCAATCATGTCGTCGTTGCTCAGCGCTTCGCCAGCGGCATAGCCCCACAGGTCGGTGCGCACGCGGTGGTGCAAGGCTTCGGCAAAGGCTTCGGCCAGGCGGTCGGCCAGGCTCTTGAACATGATGGCGGAGTAGTCGTCCAGCGCGTCGATAAAGGCCTTTTCCTTCTTCTCGATGCCCAGGCCCGCCGTGACCGCGAACATGCCTGCGTAGTCGGCAATGCCACTGCTCTTAGGCGCGACGAAGTCGGCCAGGCAACGGCTCGGGCGCGTCACGCCGTCGATGGTGTGTTTCTCGGCCTGCTGGCGCAGGCCGTACCAAGTCATGGCGACCTCGGTGCGGGTGTCGTCGGTGTAGAACTCGATGTCGTCGTCGTTCACGCTGTTGGCCGGGTACAGGCCCATCACGCCGCTGGCGGTCAGCCACCGGCCCTCGATGATCTTCTTGAGCATGGCCTGGGCGTCGGCGAACACGCGTGTGGCCTCCACGCCCACCACCTCGTCGGTCAGGATGGCGGGGTACGGGCCGGCCAGGTCCCAGGTCTGGAAGAACGGGCCCCAGTCGATGTACTTGGCCAGCTCGGCCAGGTCGAAGTTCTTGAACACCCGGCGGCCCAACGCACGCGGCACAGCGGGCTGGTAGGCGGCCCAGTCCACGGGTGTCTTGTTGGCGCGAATCTTGGCCAGGGGCCACAGGGGTGTGGCCTTTTTGTTGGCGTGCTGGGTGCGCACCTTGTCGTAGTCCGCGTTCAACTCATCCACGTAGTTCTGCACGCCGTCGCCCAGCAGGCTCTGCGCCACGCTCACGCTGCGCGAGGCATCGGGCACGTAGACCACGGGGCCTTCGTAGTGCGGCGCGATCTTGACGGCGGTGTGCACGCGGCTGGTGGTGGCGCCGCCGATGAGCAGCGGAATCTTCTTGATGCGGAAGTGCTCGTCCTTCTGCATCTCGCCCGCCACGTACTGCATCTCTTCGAGGCTGGGGGTGATCAGGCCCGACAGGCCCACGATGTCCGCACCCTCGACCTTGGCGCGCGCCAAAATCTCGTGGCAGGGCACCATCACGCCCATGTTCACCACCTCGAAGTTGTTGCACTGCAAAACCACGGTGACGATGTTCTTGCCGATGTCGTGCACGTCACCCTTGACGGTGGCGATGATGATCTTGCCCTTGCTGCGCACATCGCGCCCGGCCAGTTCGTCCTGGCGCTTTTCTTCTTCGATGTAGGGGATCAGGTGGGCCACGGCGCTCTTCATAACGCGGGCGCTTTTCACCACCTGGGGCAAGAACATCTTGCCCGCGCCAAACAGGTCGCCCACCACGTTCATGCCGTCCATCAGCGGGCCTTCGATCACATGCAGCGGGCGGCCGCCCTTGGCCAGGATGGCGCGGTAGGCCTCTTCGGTGTCTTCGGTGATGAAGTCGGTGATGCCGTGCACCAGGGCGTGGCTCAAGCGTTCGCCCACCGTCTTCGGGTGCTCGGGTGTGCCACGCCATTCGAGCCGCTTGCTCTCGTCCTTGGCGCCGCTCTTGGCGGTTTCGGCGATCTCGACCAGGCGCTCACCGGCGTCGGGGCGGCGGTTGAGCACCACGTCTTCCACGCGCTCGCGCAGCACGGGCTCCAGGTCGTCGTACACGCCCACCATGCCGGCGTTGACGATGCCCATGTCCATCCCGGCCTTGATGGCGTGGTACAGGAACACGGTATGGATGGCCTCGCGCACGGGGTCGTTGCCGCGAAAGCTGAACGACACATTCGACACCCCGCCCGACACCTTGGCGCCCGGCAGGTTCTGCTTGATCCAGCGCACGGCCTCAATGAAGTCCACCGCGTAGTTGTTGTGCTCTTCAATGCCGGTGGCCACGGCGAAGATGTTGGGGTCGAAAATGATGTCTTCGGGCGGGAAACCCACTTCATCGACCAGGATGCGGTAGGCGCGCTCGCAGATTTCGATCTTGCGTTCGTAGGTGTCGGCCTGGCCTTTTTCGTCAAACGCCATGACCACCGCAGCGGCGCCATAGCGGCGCACCAGGCGTGCCTCGTGCTTGAACTTGTCCACGCCCTCCTTCATCGAGATGGAGTTCACGATGCCCTTGCCCTGCACGCAACGCAGGCCAGCCTCGATCACCTCCCACTTGGAGCTGTCCACCATGATGGGCACGCGCGCGATGTCGGGCTCGGACGCGATGAGCTGCAGAAAGCGCACCATGGCCGCCTTGCTGTCGAGCATGGCCTCGTCCATGTTGATGTCGATGACCTGCGCGCCGTTCTCCACCTGCTGGCGCGCCACGGCCAGCGCCTCTTCGTACTGGCCGTTCAAAATCATGCGCGCGAACGCCTTGGAGCCGGTGACGTTGGTGCGCTCGCCGATGTTGACGAACAAGGTGCCCTCGCCAATGGAGACGGGCTCCAGGCCAGACAGTTTCATGGGGGGCAGGGATACAGCGGACATAGGACTTACTCACTCACCTGTGCAGCAGGAACAGCGGAAAAACAGGTGAGCGTCGTTGCGGTGTACGGTGGGGTGCGCGGGACCCAAGCCTGACGAATCGCCATGCACTCAACCGGGCATGGCAAGTCGCTGCAACGCTCCTTGGGCCGAGGAGCGATTGTAGTTGCCCGTCTGCGGTCAGCGCACTGGGCGGCGGCCCCGGAATGCGGCCAGCAGCATCAAGCCCACCATCAGCCACAGAGCCCACTCGGACAGCGACGTAATCGCGCTCGCGGCCACTGCGGCGATGGTGTCGGTATCGGTGGCGCTGTTGTTGCCCGGGTTGGGGTCGGTCACCCCCCCTGAGGCCGTGACCGTCGCGGTGTTGACCAGCGTCCCCGTCGCCGACGCGCTCACCGTGGCAGTGACGGTGTAGGTCACCGATCCACCCGCAGGCAGGTTGACGACATCGTTGATGCTGCCGCTGCCCGCTGCCGTGCAAGTGCCGCCGCCGGAGCCCACGCAGGTCCAGGTACCAGTGAGCACGGCAGGCAGGGTGTCTGCCACCGTCGTGCCCGGGGCGTTGGACGGGCCGGCGTTGCTGGCGATGATGGTGTAGATCACCGACCCGCCGGGGTTCGCCGTGGTCACGCCATCGGTCTTGGTAATGGCCAGATCGGCCTGCGATGCGATGGTGTCGGAATCCGTGGCACTGTTGTTGCCCGGGTTGGGGTCGGTCACTCCCGCCCGGCGCGGTCACCGTCGCGGTATTGACCAGCGTTCCGCTGGCCGCTGCGCTCACGGTGGCAGTCACCGTATAGGTCACCGATCCCCCCGCAGGCAAGTTGGCGGTGTCGTTGATGTTGCCGCTGCCTGCTGCTGTGCACGTGCCGCCGCCCGCACCCACGCAGGTCCAGGTGCCCGTCAGCGCAGCGGGGAACGTATCCGCTACCGCCGCGCCAGGGGCATTGGACGGGCCCGCGTTGCTGGCGGTGATGGTGTAGGTGACCGAGCCACCCGGGATGGCCGTGGTCACGCCGTCCGTTTTGGTGATGGACAGATCGGCCTGCGGCGTGATGGTGTCGGAGTCGGTTGCGCTGTTGTTGCCTGGGACAGGATCGGTCACCCCGCCCGGCGCTGTCACCGTCGCGGTGTTGGTCAATGTCCCTGTGGCTGCACCGCTCACCGTGGCGCTGACGGTGTACGTCACCGATCCCCCTGCGGGCAGGTTGACGGTGTCGTTGATGTTGCCGCTGCCTGCTGCCGTGCACGGT
>NZ_AFBG01000026.1 GCF_000204195.1 Acidovorax radicis N35 | reverse complement strand
TCTTTGTTCCGGTTTTTTGAGCCGCTTTTTTAACTTCAAGGATTTTCATCATGAACAACACCGCACGTTTCCTCTCCATCGCCGCTGTGGCCGCTTTCGCTTCCTTCGGTGCCCAGGCTGACGAAGCCGATGCTTCGCAGTTCGCCACCAAGTTCGACACGAACCGCACCCGCGCTGAAGTGGCTGCTGAAGCCGCTACCGTGGCACAGACCCGCTCCATCGAGCCTGCTGGTTCGCGTGTGGTGACCTACAAGTCCACCGCTGGACCGCGCTGCTGTGCGCAGCCAGGCTGCGGATGCCGTGCGCACCGGCCAGATCCCTTCGGGTGAGCGTGGTTGATTCTTGTTGAATCCACGGTTCACACGTTTTCGTATTCCCAATTACCTCGTCCCCATTTTTTGAATTTCACTGGAGTTTCACCATGAACAACACCGCACGTTTCCTCTCTATCGCCGCCGTGGCTGCTTTCGCTTCTTTCGGTGCCCAGGCTGACGAAGCCGATGCTTCGCAATTTGCAACCAAGTTCGACACGAACCGCACCCGTGCTGAAGTGGCTGCTGAAGCCGCTACCGTGGCACAGACCCGCTCCATCGAGCCTGCTGGCTCGCGTGTGGTGACCTACAAGTCCACCGCTGACCGCGCTGCGGTGCGTGCCCAGGCTGCTGAAGCCCTGCGCACTGGCCAGATCCCTTCGGGCGAATTCAGCGCCATGTAATTCCCAAGGCTCCATGCATTGCGCATGGGGCGGGTGATTGCAGACGCCAAAAAGGCCGGGGTCCCGTGAGGGGCCCCGGCCTTTTTTTGCATGGGGCCGTGGGTTGCAATTCAAAAGGCCCCATCCAACGGGGATGCCCGGACAATAGTCTCGCCACCAACCCCGAACACCAAGATGCCTTCCAGCTACCGCTCCGTTGACCATGTCATGCTGCGGCTCGACGCGGTCGAGCCTTTGTTCAGGCGCTTCAGCGAGACCTTTGGCCTGCCCGTCGCCTGGCCCTTGCAGCGCACCGATTTCGCCACGTACGGTTGGGTCCATGCGGGCAACACGGACCTGGAGTTTTGGGCAGCCACCTCCAATAGCGATCTTCCCGCCCATGCGCAACCGCCCCTGATCCACGGTTTTGCATTGGAGCCGGCCCAGCCCTTGTCAGAAAGTCTCGGGGGGGTGAATGAGGCAGGCATCACCAACAAGCCTCCCCGCACCTTCCAGTCCGAGAACACCCAGGGCGAGCTGGTCACAAATTTCACCAATGCGGTGCTGCTCGACCTGTCCGCCCCCAGCTGCTGCGTGTTCTTTTGCGAATGGGACCCGCACGCAGCCATCTATCCCTGGTCAGAAGCTGCCACGCCGGTACACCGCCGTGCGCAACATCGGCAGGCCCTGCTGCACCGTGAGGGTGGCCCTCTGGGGATCATTGGACTGCACGCCATACGCATGGGCACACCAGATATCGAGACACTCGGGCGCCAATGGCGAGCGCTCGCCGGCGCGCCCTCCGGGCATTCGATTGCGCTCACGCCCGACATCTCCCTGGAGCTGGTTCCCGGACGCCATCTGCGGATTGAATCACTGTCGTTTGGCGTACGCTCGCTGGCCGTAGCGCGCGCCTTTCTGGCCAGCCGCCTGCTGCTTCAGGCGGATACGGGGAATGAGCTCTCCGTGGCCTGTGAAGGTTTACAGATCCGTCTGGTGGAAGCATCCCCAGCGTTGCCTTTGCCTTGAGTCACTCCACGGTCGCCTCACGTAGCTCACGTCTTTTGCACGAAGCGGGCATAAAAAAAACCCGGCATGGCCGGGTTTTTTTGGGCAGATCCGCAAGGTCCAGAGTCACTTCTTCTGGCGAAACTTGCGAAGCGCTGCAATCTGCGCAGCCATCACGGCCAGTTCAGACTGGGCCTTGGCCAGGTCGATCTCGCTCTTGGCATTCTTCAGGGCTTCCTCAGCAGAGGCCTTGGCGGCATTGGCCTTCTCGTCGTCCAGGTCTTTGCCACGGATGGCGGTATCGGACAACACGGTCACGCAGTTGGGCTGCACTTCCAGAATGCCACCGGCCACGAAGACAAACTCTTCGGAACCGTCAGCCATTTCGATGCGCACCGAGCCCGGCTTGATACGGGTGATCAGCGGGGTGTGGCGGGGATAGATGCCCAACTCGCCAGCTTCACCAGGCAGCGCCACGAAACGCGCTTCACCGGAGAAGATGGACTCTTCGGCACTGACCACATCAACGTGGATGGTGTTCATCATTGCTCCTAGGAAAAGAGGGGTTGCTGAATTGCTCAGGATGGCCGGGCAGCACAGGGCTGCTCAGCCGCCGGGCAATCAGGCCACCTTCTTGGCCTTTTCGAAGGCTTCGTCAATGGTACCCACCATGTAGAAAGCTTGTTCTGGCAGGTGATCGCATTCGCCGGCCACAATCATCTTGAAACCACGGATGGTTTCCGACAGTGGAACGTACTTGCCTGGCGAGCCCGTGAACACTTCGGCCACGTGGAAAGGCTGCGACAGGAAACGCTGGATCTTGCGCGCGCGGGCCACGGCCAGCTTGTCTTCAGGAGCCAGTTCGTCCATGCCCAGAATGGCAATGATGTCGCGCAGTTCCTTGTAGCGCTGCAGCGTGCCTTGCACCGCACGGGCCGTGGCGTAGTGGTCTTCACCCACGACGTTCGGGTCCAGCTGGCGGCTGGTGGAGTCCAGAGGGTCCACGGCAGGGTAGATACCCAGCGAAGCGATGTCACGCGACAGCACCACGGTGGAATCCAAGTGGGCAAACGTCGTGGCAGGCGATGGATCGGTCAAGTCATCGGCAGGCACGTAAACGGCCTGGATGGAAGTGATCGAACCCACCTTGGTCGAGGTGATACGTTCTTGCAGACGGCCCATTTCTTCAGCCAGCGTAGGCTGATAGCCCACGGCGGAAGGCATACGGCCCAGCAGGGCGGACACTTCGGTACCGGCCAGGGTGTAGCGGTAGATGTTGTCCACGAAGAACAGCACGTCACGGCCTTCGTCGCGGAACGACTCGGCGATGGTCAGGCCGGTCAGCGCCACGCGCAGACGGTTGCCTGGGGGCTCGTTCATCTGGCCATACACCATGGCAACCTTGGACTCTTCGAGCTTCTCCAGGTTCACCACGCCGGAATCGGCCATTTCGTGATAGAAGTCGTTCCCTTCGCGGGTACGCTCGCCCACACCAGCGAACACCGACAGACCGCTGTGGGCCTTGGCGATGTTGTTGATGAGTTCCATCATGTTCACGGTCTTGCCCACACCGGCGCCACCGAACAGACCCACCTTGCCGCCCTTGGCGAACGGGCAGACCAAGTCGATCACCTTGATGCCGGTTTCCAGCAACTCTTGCGAAGGCGACAGCTCGTCGTACGCAGGGGCCTTGCGGTGGATGGATGCCGTCAGTTCCTGGCTGACAGGACCACGTTCGTCGATGGGCGCGCCCAGCACGTCCATGATGCGGCCCAGCGTGGCCTTGCCCACGGGCACTGTGATCGGCGCGTGGGTGTTGGTCACCATGATGCCGCGGCGCAGGCCGTCGGAAGACCCCAGCGCAATGGTACGCACCACGCCGTCGCCCAGCTGCTGCTGCACTTCCAGCGTCAGGGTCGAGCCGTCGAGCTTCAGAGCGTCGTAAATCTTGGGCATCTGGTCGCGCGGGAACTCAACGTCCACCACAGCGCCGATACATTGAACAATCTTGCCTTGCACTTGAGCCATTTTTCGCTCCAATTTAGATGTTGGTTGAGCCGCTTACACAGCTGCGGCGCCGGATACGATTTCCGAAAGTTCTTTCGTGATCGCTGCTTGGCGCGTCTTGTTGTAGACCAGCTTCAACTCGCCAATGACGCTGCCGGCGTTGTCGGTGGCAGCCTTCATGGCCACCATGCGTGCCGACTGCTCGGACGCCATGTTTTCCGCAACGGCCTGGTAGATCAGGGACTCGACATAGCGGACCAGCAGATCGTCGATCACGGTCTGTGCATCGGGCTCGTAGATGTAGTCCCAGCCATGTTCGGTCTTCTCGGCCTGCATCTGCGCGGACGACAGAGGGAGCAGCTGCTCCACCACTGACTCCTGCTTCATGGTGTTGATGAACTTGGTGTAGCTCAGGTACACCGCGTTGATCTTGCCTTCTGCATACGCATCGAGCAGCACCTTCACGGGGCCGATCAGCTTGTCCAGATGGGGTGTGTCGCCCAGACCCGTCACGTGCGAAACCACCTTGGCGCCGACACGGTTCAGAAAACCCAGGCCCTTGTTGCCGATGGCAACCGCCTCGGTGGACACGCCAGCACCCTGCAGCTCACGCAGCTTGGACGTCACGACGCGCAACACGTTGGTGTTCATGCCACCACAGAGGCCTTTGTCGGTCGTCACCACGATCACGCCCGCCGTCTTGGCATCGTTCACTTTCATGAACGGATGCACGTATTCCGGATTGGCGTGGCCGAGATTGGCTGCAATGTTGCGGATCTTCTCGCTGTAAGGGCGGGCAGCCCGCATCCGTTCCTGCGCCTTGCGCATTTTGGATGCAGCCACCATTTCCATGGCTTTGGTGATCTTCTTGGTGTTTTCCACCGATTTGATCTTGCCGCGTATTTCCTTGCCTGCTGCCATGATGGCTCCTCGTCCGGTTTAAGCGAACGACTTCTTGAACGCGCCGATGGCAGCGGTCAATTCGGCTTCTGCGTCCTTGTCCATGGCCTTGGCCTGTTCCAGCTTGGCCAGCAGAGCGGCGTGGCTGGTTTTCAGGAACTGGTGCAGGCCGTGTTCGAAGTCGAGAACCTTCTTGACATCGATGTCGTCCATGAAGCCCTTGTTCACAGCAAACAGCGTAGAGGCCATCAACGAGATGGACAGCGGGCTGTACTGTGCCTGCTTGAGCAGTTCGGTCACGCGGGCACCGCGATCCAGCTGCTTGCGGGTGGCTTCGTCCAGATCGGAAGCGAACTGCGCGAACGCAGCCAGTTCACGGTACTGGGCCAGGTCGGTACGGATACCACCGGACAGGTTCTTCACCAGCTTCGTCTGGGCAGCACCACCGACGCGCGACACCGAGATACCGGCGTTGATGGCGGGGCGGATACCGGCGTTGAACAGGCTGGTCTCCAGGAAGATCTGGCCGTCCGTGATCGAGATCACGTTGGTAGGCACAAAAGCGGACACGTCGCCAGCTTGCGTTTCGATGATCGGCAGAGCCGTCAGCGAACCCGTCTTGCCCTTGACTTCACCCTTGGTGAAGGCTTCGACGTAGTCGGCGTTCACGCGGGCTGCGCGTTCGAGCAGACGGCTGTGGAGATAGAACACGTCGCCAGGATAGGCTTCACGGCCTGGTGGGCGGCGCAGCAGCAGCGACACTTGGCGGTAAGCCACGGCTTGCTTGGACAGGTCGTCATACACGATCAGAGCGTCTTCGCCACGGTCGCGGAAGTATTCGCCCATCGTGCAACCCGAGTAGGCCGACACGTACTGCATGGCGGCCGATTCGGAGGCCGATGCGGCCACCACGATCGTGTAGTCCATCGCACCGGCTTGTTCCAGTGCGCGCACGACGTTCTTGATCGACGAAGCCTTCTGACCGATGGCGACGTAGATACAGGTCACGCCCTGGCCCTTCTGGGCAATGATGGCGTCGATGGCCACGGCCGTCTTGCCGGTCTGGCGGTCACCAATGATCAGCTCGCGCTGGCCACGGCCCACGGGCACCATGGAGTCGATGGACTTCAGGCCGGTCTGCAGGGGTTGGTCCACCGATTTACGGGCGATCACGCCCGGAGCGACCTTTTCGATCACGTCGGTGAGCTTGGCGTTGATGGGTCCCTTGCCGTCGATCGGCTGGCCCAGAGCATTCACCACGCGGCCAATCAGCTCAGGGCCGACGGGCACTTCCAGAATGCGGCCCGTGCACTTGACGGTGTCGCCTTCCGAGATGTGTTCGTACTCACCCAGAATCACGGCGCCGACGGAGTCGCGCTCGAGGTTCAGAGCCAGACCGTAGGAAGGTTGACCGTCCTTGGTGGCGGGGAACTCAAGCATTTCACCTTGCATCACGTCCGACAGGCCGTGAACGCGCACGATACCGTCCGACACGGACACCACGGTACCCTGATTGCGGATATCGCTGCTGGCAGCCAGACCTTCGATGCGGCTCTTGATGAGTTCAGAAATTTCTGCGGGATTGAGTTGCATGACTCTTTCCTTCTTTCTTTGGTTCGCTGTCCTCGCCGCGTGTTACGCGGTGAGGGCCGCTTTCATTTGTTCAAGACGGGCCTTGACCGAAGTGTCCAGCACCTCGTCACCCACCACTACGCGAATGCCGCCAATCAAAGACTCGTCCTGCTGAACGGCGAGATTGAGCTTGCGGCCGAAGCGCTTTTCCAGCGCTGCGCTGACCTCGGACAGTGCGGCACTGTCCATCGGAAAGGCGCTGTACACCACGGCATCCGAAGAGCCGCTACGGCGATTCACGAGGGCACGAAACTGCGCAGCCACTTCCGGAAGCGCGTTGAGGCGCCCGTTGTCGATGACCGTGCGCAGAAAGTTCTTGGCCGTGTCGGACAGCGCCGAGCGCGCCACACCCGTGACAACTGCAAACACCTGGTCTGCGGTCACCTTGGGGTTGTCCGCCAGCTGGCGCAACTGGGGGTTGGCGGCAATGGCCGCCAGTTCATCGACCCAGTCAGCAGTGCTGGCCAGGTCCATGCCCGCACCCGCAGTCGCGGCCTTGAACAGAGCATCCGCGTAAGGGCGGGCAATGGTGGCGAGTTCAGCCATGTGTGTCCCCTTACAGCTCGGTCTTCAAGCGGTTGAGCAGGTCGGCGTGAACGCCGGCATTGACTTCCTTGCGGAGAATCTGCTCAGCCCCCTTGACGGCCAGCGCAGCGACCTGCTCACGCAGGGCCTCGCGGGCTTGCACGGTTTGCTGTTCGGCTTCGGCACGTGCGGAAGCGACAATCTTGTTGCCCTCTTCCGTGGCGCGTGCCTTGGCTTCTTCGATGATGGCCTGGGCACGTCGGTCGGCGTCCGCAAGACGCGAGGCCGTTTCGTTGCGCGCCTGTGACAATTCCTTCTCGACGCGCTGGTTCGCAGCGGTCAGCTCGGACTTGGCACGGTCGGCAGCAGCGAGGCCTTCGGCGATTTTCTGGGCTCGTTCATCCAACGCCTTCGCGATCGGGGGCCACACGAATTTCATCGTGAACCACACCAGGATCAAGAAGACGATGGCCTGAATGAACAGGGTCGCGTTGATACTCACGGCAACACCTTTCTAGAGTGGCGTTGAACGGGACTTACTTGGGCAGGTTGGCCAAGAACGTCGAAGCGAAGGGGTTGGCGAATGCGAACAGCAGGGCGATGGCCACGCCGATCAGGAAGGCAGCGTCGATCAGACCGGCCAAGATGAACATCTTGGTTTGCAGTTCGTTGATCAGTTCAGGCTGACGTGCCGACGATTCGAGGAACTTGCCACCCATCAGTGCGATACCGATGGAAGCGCCGATAGCGCCCAGACCAACGATCAGACCACAAGCCAGAGCGACGAGACCGAGAATGTTTTCCATGATGACTCCTGAGTAAAAAAGAAAAGTTAAGGAAAGAAAAAGCGAAAGGGAAACTTAGTGCGCGTTGTGCGCCTGACCGAGGTAGATCAGCGCAAGCATCATGAAGATGAACGCTTGCAGCGAGATCACCAAAATGTGGAACAGCGTCCAGATGGTGCCAGCGATGACGTGGCCCACAGGCAGCAGCACACCCGACAGCGACAGTGCAGCTGCGCCGCCCATCAGGGCAATCAGCATGAACACCAGTTCGCCAGCGTACATGTTGCCGAACAACCGCATGCCATGCGACACGGTGTTGGCGACATATTCAATGATCTGCATCAGCAGGTTCACCACGCCCAGGATCAGGGCGAAGATGGGATTCTTGCTGGTGCCGAATGGCGCCGACACGAGTTCGTGCGCCCAGCCGCCAGCGCCCTTGATCTTGACGCTGTACCAGAAGCGCAGGATCAGGATGGCAAACGCCAGACCCAGGGTGGTCGACAGGTCGGCCGTCGGCACGACACGCAGGTAGGCGTGGTGAGGATCATGGCCGGCGGCACCGTAAATCTGGGCCCAGATGGCGGGCAGCAGGTCCACAGGGAGCATGTCCATGAAGTTCATCAGGAAGATCCAGACGAACACCGTGAGGCCCAGAGGGGCGATGAACTTGCGGCTTTCGGCGTTGTGGATGTTGGCCTTGGCCTGGTTGTCCACCATCTCGACCAGCATCTCCACCGCAGCCTGGAAACGGCCTGGGACGCCAGAGGTTGCCTTACGGGCAGCTGACCACAGAATCAAAAGGGTGAGGGCACCCAGAACCAAACCCACGATGATCGAGTCATAGTTGATGACGGTGAAATCAACAATCTTGGTCTGGTTGACGTTTTGAAGATGCTGCAGGTGGTGAACGATGTATTCACTTGCAGTCGGAGCGTGCGCTTCTGCGGCCATCGGACAACTCTTCTCTATATCAATCGGTTTTTCGGACACCAGGCCGCACCAAAAGTGCCACCCAGTACGTTTTCATTGCGACCACCATGCCAACCAGCAAGGCAATCCAGCTCAAGCCCGGCACCAGCCGAGGCGCCACTGCAAGCAGCGCCACTGTCAGCACGATCTTGGCGATCTCCCAGCCAAAGAACCCCACCATGGCAGCACGCGGATTGGAAGACGCCGAATGACGCAACACACCGCGAGCAAACAAAGCTGCCGGAGCCACTACAGCCAGCGCACCATAAGCTGCAGACCAGCCCACCGATGCCCTGCCCGTCAGAACCCAGGCCACCAGGGCCACCAGCATTCCGACCAGCGCCTGACCTGCCACCACCTTCCATACCGAGATGGAAGGATTGCGACTACGCCACTGCTCTGCCTCTTGGGCCGTCAGGGACTTGAAGTCAGATTCTTCAGCCTCAATTTCAGTCTCAGGCGGGATTGTTTTCATCGTTGAATGACGCCCGCGTTACAGACTGCAACTTTCACAAAGCCTCTAATTATAAGTAAAAACCCGTGACGCTCGACAAAGACCTGCAAGCCCGGCCTGAAACCGGTGCGTGTGTGTGCTCTGTTGTGGTGACAGTCCAACGGCTTTTTTCCTTTCTTCCGCACCGCCATGCACTGGTCTGGGGCATGCCGTCGTGCGCCAGGCGCCACTACGACAACCCCGCTGGCGCACAATGGCAAAGCCCTGCCAGCTATTGAAACCGAAGCAGCATTCACCATGACATCCTCCAGCCCACCACCTGCCAACGGCCTCGACGCACAGACTAACGATCCGCGCAAAGACTCGTTGATCGAATACCCCTCCAGGTTCCCCATCAAGGTCATGGGCGCCAAGGTGGACGGCTTTGTGCATGCTGTCACTGAATTGGCCCGCCAGTTTGATCCAAGCTTTGACGCTGGCACCATTGAACTTCGCGACAGCCGCGCTGGCAATTACCTCGGAGTAACCATCACCATCACTGCAACCAGCCGCGAGCAGCTCGACGGCCTGTACCGTGCACTGTCGTCGCATCCCATGGTGAAGGTGGTTCTGTAGCCCGAGGCTGCAGCAAATTTGTCGCATGGGCATCGACATTCGCATACTGGGCCGCGTGGACTATGGCGCCACCGTGCAGGCGATGCAGGATTACACGGCCACCCGCACCCCCGACACGCCAGACGCATTGTGGGTGTGTGAGCACGCCCCGCTGTATACACAGGGACTCGCAGGCAAAAGTGATCACGTGCTGAACCCGGGCGACATCCCCGTCGTTGCCACCAACCGTGGCGGGCAGGTCACTTTCCACGGTCCCGGCCAAGTGGTGGCCTACCCGCTGATCGACCTGCAGCGCGCCGGCTACTTCGTCAAGGAGTACGTCTACCGCGTGGAAGAAGCCGTGATCCGCACGCTGGCGCACTTTGGCATCACCGGCCATCGAGTGGGCGGCGCACCTGGCATCTACGTGCGCCTGGACGACCCCCACAGCCACGCCATGCTGCCCCAGCGCCCACAAAAACAAATCGGCACGGCCGCACCGGTTCCCGATTTCGAAGGCGTGGGCAAGATCGCCGCCCTGGGCATCAAGGTCAGCCGGCACAGCACCTACCACGGCGTGGCACTCAATGTGGCGATGGACCTGGAACCCTTCGCGCGCATCAACCCTTGCGGTTACGCAGGATTGAAAACGGTGGACCTTTCTACAATCGGGGTCCAAACCACCTGGGAAGAAGCCGCGCAGGTGCTGGGCCAGCAGCTCAGCATCCGGTTGGCGCCCTGAACTCTGCCTACAGCCATGAGCACCCCTGAAGTCGTCCGCGAAGCGCAATCCACCGAAGCCTACAACCCGCTGGCCAAGCAAAAGGCTGCCGCCAAGCTGTCGCGCATTCCGATCAAGGTGGAGCAGGGCGAGGTGCTCAAGAAGCCCGAATGGATTCGCGTGAAGGCGGGCAGCCCCACCACGCGCTTCTACGAGATCAAGGAAATCCTGCGCGAACACAAGCTGCACACGGTGTGCGAAGAAGCGTCGTGTCCCAACATCGGCGAATGCTTTGGCAAAGGCACGGCCACCTTCATGATCATGGGTGACAAGTGCACGCGCCGCTGCCCGTTCTGCGACGTGGGCCATGGCCGCCCCGACCCGCTCGACAAGGACGAGCCGCTGAACCTGGCCAAGACCATTGCCGCACTCAAGCTCAAGTACGTGGTGATCACCAGCGTGGACCGCGACGACCTGCGCGATGGCGGCAGCGGCCACTTCGTGGAATGCATCCAGAACATCCGCGAACTGTCGCCCACCACGCAGATCGAGATCCTGGTGCCCGACTTTCGGGGCCGCGACGACCGCGCGCTCGAGATCCTGAAGGCCGCGCCGCCCGACGTGATGAACCACAACCTGGAAACCGCGCCTCGCCTGTACAAGGAAGCGCGTCCGGGCTCCGACTACCAGTTCAGCCTGAACCTGCTCAAGAAGTTCAAGGCCCTGCACCCCAAGGTGCCCACCAAGAGCGGCATCATGGTCGGACTGGGCGAGACGGACGAAGAGATCCTGCAGGTGATGCGCGACATGCGCGAACACCACATCGACATGCTGACCATCGGCCAGTACCTGTCGCCCAGCAACAGCCACCTGCCCGTGCGCCGCTACGTGCACCCCGACACCTTCAAGATGTTCGAGGAAGAGGCCTACAAGATGGGCTTCAGCCACGCGGCGGTGGGCGCCATGGTGCGCAGCAGCTACCACGCCGATCAGCAGGCACACGCCGCAGGCGTGTAAGTCCCGCGCAGAGCAAAACTGCAGAGCGCACGCACATGGGCCCGGCGGAATCGCTCTCGCTGCGGCGCTATGGCGCATCGCCGGGCAGCCACAGCCACGCACATTTCCAGATCCTGCTGGGCCTCTCGGGCGCGCTGGAGCTTGAGGTCGAAGGCCGCGGCTGGCGCGTGGACCCTGGCGCGGGTTGCGTGATCGCACCTGGTGACCGGCACGACTTCGCATCCTCCGGCGGTAGCCTTTGCCTGGTGCTGGACAGCAGCCACTCTGACTGGGCGCGCTGCGCCGCGCAGCGCGCCGGCCATTCCATATTGCCCGCCCCGGCCCTGCCACTGGTGCGCTACCTGGCTACCGCCCTACGGCACCGCGCTCCCCTGGCCCAGGTCCACGGCCCTGCGCTGTTGCGCGAAGCCTGGCTGGCTGACAGCATCGACCGCGCCACCACCGGATCCCCAGGCAGCCACGTCCGCCGCCGCCCTATCGACTGGACCGCGCTGGAGCAGTGGGCCGCACAGCAGTGGCACACACCCCTTACCGTGGCCGACCTGGCACAGCGCGTGCACCTCAGCCCCAGCCAGTTCGCGGCGCGCTGTCGCGACGACCGGGGTGTGAGCGCCATGGCCTGGCTGCGCAGCCTGCGGCTTGAGCATGCCCAGTTGCTTCGCGACAGCGGCCTGGCTGTCGGCGAGGTGGCGCGGCGCACGGGCTACCGCTCCCCCTCGGCGTTGACGGCGGCGCTGCGGCGTCTCCAGGCATAGGGCTACCTCAAGCTCCACACCTCTCAACATCTGCCAAGATCATGACTCGCGTTGCACCGCTCCGTATGTTCGTGGCGTCCCTGATGGCCTCGATGGCGTTTTGGACTGTGGCTGCCATCTGCCTGGTGTTGCCCGTCGCGCAAACTCCTTACGTCCACGCAGACGGCAGCCCTGACAACGCACCAGTACGTGCCGTTGGCGTCTTGATCATGCTCTCCCCTCTGCTCCTGGCTGTGCTCACAGCAGCCATTTTTATCAGTGCCTTTGTACTTCAACGATTCAAAAGACTGTCGCCCCGTTCGATTGCAACGATGGTGGTTACAGCCAGCCTCGGCGTGGCGACGCTTCTGGTCATCGACCGTCATTTCGGTTGGCGCGACCAGCTGTACTACTTGGCAGGCTTCTTTTCATTCCTCCTGACCGCGTTCAGCACCTCTGCTGCAGTGTGGTGGAAAGTGGCGCGCGCCGCCTCATCCATCAGCCCCGCCTGCGATCCGCAGATCGACAGCCTGCCGCAGCAAACCCGCTGACCGACGCGTCGACCTGACGGCTCGGTATCGATTCGTTCTCCATACGCCTCGCACCGTCGTTCCGCGACGAGCCACCGTCGCCGCACAACGGGCAGTGCACCTATCCTTGGCGCCTATGCAAGCCAATCTCTACGCCCTGGGCGCCATCGCGCTGTGGGCTTCCCTCGCCTCGCTGGGGGTGTCGCTCACCCACATTCCGCCGTTCCTCCTCACGGGCATCGCGCTCATCATTGGCAGCGTGCCGGCCTGGCCGTTCGTGCTGCGCGATCCGTCGCAGTGGCGCATTCCGCTGCGCACGCTGGCACTCGGCGTGTATGGCCTGTTCGCGTACCACTTCCTGCTCTTCATTGCGCTGCGCCACGCGCCACCGGTAGAGGCCAACCTCGTCAACTACCTGTGGCCACTGTTCATCGTGGTGCTCTCGCCCGTGGTGCTGCCCGGCGTGTCGCTGCGCCTGCCGCATGTGCTGGCGGCACTGCTGGGTTTTGGGGGTGCCGGCATTGCGATCGTGGGCGGCCGCGAGCTGAGCGGCACGCTGGCCTGGGGCTATCTGCCCGCGCTCGCAGCAGCATTCATCTGGGCCACGTACTCGCTGCTGACCAAGCGCGTGGCCGCCTTCCCGACCACGGCCATCGGGCTGTTCGGGCTGGTGTCGGGGGTGCTGTCGCTGCTCTGCCATGTGGCGCTGGAGCCTGCCGTGGCGCTGCATCCGCGCGACTGGGCACTGCTGGCGGTGCTGGGCCTGGGGCCGCTGGGGGCGTCGTTTTTCATGTGGGACAAGGCCCTCAAGCTCGGGGACGCGCGGCACATCGGCATCCTGAGCTACATCACGCCGCTGGCATCCACCGCGCTGCTGATTGTGGTGAGTGGCCGCACGTTCAGCTGGAGCATTGCACTGGCCACGGCGATGATCATCAGCGCGGCGGTGATGGGGATGCGGGCACGCTGACGGGCAGAGATATCAACCAAATCGGCCTCTAGCGCTTATCCACCAAGCGCCAGAAGCTATTGATTCAATAGCAATTGATATTCACCACCCCGCCAGCACCAGTTTGCCCGTGGTGTGCGCCGATTCGATGCGGCGGTGCACATCGCGCAGGTGGGTGGCGTTGATGGTGCCCACCACCTCGCGCAGCGTGCTGCGCAGGCTGCCTGCATCGATGCGACGCGCTACCTCGGCCAACAGGGCGTGCTGCGCGGCCATGTCGGGCGTTTGGAACATGCTGCGGGTGAACATCATCTCCCACACAAACCCCAGGCTCTTGGCTTTGAGCAGGTTCAGGTCGAGCGGTTGGGCATTCTCCACAATGCCGCAGGCGCGCCCCTGGGGTTTGAGCACGCTGGGCAGCGCGGCAAAGTGCGTGTCGGTGTCGGCCAGCAGGAGCACATGGTTGACTTCCCCCACACCCAGGGCGTCGAGCTGCGGGCGCAGCGGTTGGTGGTGGTCCACCACATGGGCCGCGCCCAGTTCACGCACCCAGTTCACCGACTCGGCGCGCGATGCGGTGCCCACCACCGTCAGGCCCGCCGCCACCGCCAGTTGCACGGCGATGGAGCCGACGCCGCCGCCCGCGCCAATGATCAGGATCGATTGACCGCGTTGGGGGCTGTCCGCGGCAGGTGTGGGCAACAAGCCCAGGCGGTCGAACAGGGCCTCCCAGGCTGTGATGGCGGTGAGAGGCAGTGCGGCGGCCTCGGCAAAACCCAACGAGGCGGGTTTGGGGCCAGTGATGCGCTCGTCCACCAGCACAAACTGCGCGTTGCTGCCCGCGCGGGTGATGTCGCCCGCAAAGTACACGGCGTCACCCACCACAAAGCGGTTCACGGCGCTGCCCACGGCCACCACGGTGCCGGCAGCATCCCAGCCCAGCACGCGGGGGCCGGCGGGGGGCGGCGACTTCTGGGCGCGCACCTTGGCATCCACCGGGTTCACGGAAATCGCCTCGACCTGCACCAGCAGGTCGTGCGCGCCCGGGGTGGGCACGGGCAGGGTCAGGTCCACCAGGGCTTCGGGGTGGTCAATGGGCAGGTACTGGTGCAGGCCAACGGCCTTCATGGTGGCAGGGGTCATGGTCAATTCTCCAGGCAACAAAAACAAACGATGGAGTGACTGTAGAGAGATAGCCAATTTTGAAAAAGGCATTCAAAATTGAATCCATCACAAATTATTTTTGAAGACCATGCTGCACCTGCAAGACGCCCGCCTGTTTGCCCGCGTGGCCGCCGCCGGTTCCTTCAGCGAAGCCGCCCGCCAGCTGGACCTGACCCCCGCTGCGGTGAGTGCCACGCTCAAGAAGCTTGAAACCCAGCTGAACGTGCGGCTGCTGGAGCGCAGCACCCGGTCACTGCGGCTGACGCCCGAGGGTGAACAGTTTCTGGACACCTGTGAGCGCCTGCTGGCCGTGTGGGCCGAGGGCGAAGCGCAGCTGTGCGACCGCTACTGCGGCCTGCAGGGCGTGGTGCACCTGTCGGCACCCACGGACCTGGCCAGCGTCTGGCTGGCGGCCTGGCTGCCCGAGTTCCTGCGGCAGCACCCCCAGTTGCAGGTGGTGCTGCACGCCAGCGACACCGTGCAGGCATTGCCGCGCGACGGGCTGGACATGGCGCTGCGCTATGGCGACCTGCCCGACTCCAGCCTGGTCGCCCGTCGGCTGTGCACCAACCGCCGCGTGCTGGTGGCCAGCCCCGACTACGTGCGCCAGCACGGCGCCCCCGAACACCCCGGCGATCTGGCACACCACCGCTGCCTGACCTTTTTTCTGAGCGGACGGCGCCACGTGCAGTGGCAGTTCAGCCGCAACGGGCGCGGGGTGCAGGTGAAGATCGACGGGCCTCTGTGCGCCTCCAGTGGATCGATGGTGCGGCAATGGGCCGTGCAAGGCGAAGGCATTGCCTACAAAAGCCGGCTCGACGTGTTGCCCGACCTGCAGGCCGGGCGCCTGGTGGCCCTGTTGCCCGAGTGGACGACGGAGGATGCGCCCCTGCACGCGGTGGTACTGGCGCAGAAAAACGGGCCGCTGCGGGTGCGCAGGCTGCTGGATTTTCTGGCCGAGCGTTTCGGCACGCTGCCCTCAGAGGGCCCGTTGCCCGCCGCTGACACAGCACAGGAAAAGCTGTCCGCCCTGGCTGCCCTACGGTAAAACCTGCGCTGCATCACCAGACTGCCTCGCGCCATGACCACCACCACGACACCCCTCGTTCCCGGCACTGCGGGGTATGGACCCAACGCCGCCGCACTGGTCGCGCAGTACGAAAACATTGCGTTCGCCGATGTGCACCGCGACGTGCTCCACCTGTTTCCGCAGCGGCCCAGCCGGGTGCTGGACATCGGTGCAGGCTCGGGACGGGATGCGGCAGCGCTGGCCCGCGCCGGCCATCAGGTGGTGGCTGTGGAGCCTACCGCCGCGCTGCGGCAGCACGGCCAGCAGATTCACGCCGCGCTGCCGGTTGAATGGATCGACGACCACCTGCCGGCGCTTGCCGTGCTGCGCGGCAGCCATCGCCCGTTTGACCTGGTGCTGCTGACCGCTGTGTGGATGCACCTGGATGCCCAGGAGCGCGAGACCGCGATGCGCTGCGTGGCGGCACTGGTCGCTCCCGGTGGGCGCGTGGTGATGTCGCTGCGCCACGGGCCAGTGCCCGAGGGGCGCCGCATGTTTGATGTGTCCGCGCAGGCCACGGCAGAACAAGGGGCGCGCCACGGGCTCGCCGAGGTCTACAGCGGCCGCCGCGAGGACACGCAGGGCCGCGCCGATGTGCACTGGAGTGTGTTGGCGCTCGAACGGCCCGTGGTGGCTACTGCCCCGGGCGCCGATGTCACGAAAAATTGAGGCTTAGCGCTCTATCCACATGCGTAGAAAGCTATCAATTCAGTAGCAAAACCGTGATCAAGACGCCAGCAGCGCCGCAGGCTCGTCGCCTTCCAGCACCTGCTGCGCCCAAGGCGCGAGCTTGCGGGTGTCGGCGCGCAGCACCTCCTGCTTGACGGCCAGGATCTGCGCGGGGTGCATCGAAAAACTGCGCAGGCCCAGGCCCAGCAGCAGGCGCGTCATGGTCACGTCGCCCGCCGTCTCACCACACACACACACGCTCTTGCCCTGGCGCTCGCCCTCGGCGATCACATCGCCCACCAGGCGCAACACCGCGGGATGCAGCGGGTCGTACAGGTGGGCCACGGCCTCGTCGGCACGGTCGATGGCCAGCGTGTACTGGATCAGGTCGTTGGTGCCGATCGAGAGGAAATCGAAATACTTGAGGAAGGTGCGCACCATGAGCGCGGCGGCGGGCACCTCGATCATGGCGCCCAGTTGCACCGGGCCGTAGGGCTCGCCACGCGCGTCCAGCTCGCCCCGGGCCAGATCAACCTGCGCCAGCGTCTGCTGGATCTCGTGGGTGTGCGCCAGCATGGGAAACAGCAGGTTCACCTTGCCATGGGCCGCCGCACGCAGCACGGCGCGCAGCTGGGTGCGGAACATGGCCGGGTCGGCCAGGCTCCAGCGGATGGCGCGCAGGCCCAGCGCGGGGTTCAGGTAATTGTCCTTGTGGCTCTTGTGGTCCAGCGGCTTGTCAGCACCCACGTCGATGGTGCGGATGGTGACGGGCAGGCCTTGCATGCCGTCGATGGCCTCGCAGTAGGCGCGGTACTGTTCGTCTTCCCCCGGCAGGTTGCCGGTCTTGCCCATGAACAGGAATTCGCTGCGGAACAGCCCCACGCCCACGGCCCCGGCGCGCACGGCGGTGGCTGCGTCACCTGGCTGCTCGATGTTGGCCAGCAGCTCGATCTTGTGGCCGTCGATGGTGATGGCGGGGGTGTGGCGCAACCGCGCCAGCCGTTCGCGCTCCAGCTCCACCTGGCGCTGGCGAAAGCCGTATTCGGCCAGGATGATGGGCGACGGATCGACGATGACCACGCCCGCATCGCCGTCGATGATGACCCAGTCGTCCTGCCGCACCAGCTGGCTCGCGGCACGTGCCCCCACCACGGCGGGGATGTCCATGCTGCGCGCAACGATGGCGGTGTGGCTGGTCTTGCCACCCACATCGGTCACAAAACCGGCAAACACGCTTTGCTTGAACTGCAGCATGTCGGCAGGCGAAAGGTCGTGCGCCACCAGCACCAAGGGCACGTCCACGGTGTCGTCGAGCAGCAGGTCTTGCTGCAGGCCCAGTTGCTTGTGGCGGCGCGGGCTGCTGACCGGCGGCGCCACAGGGCCGGCCACGCCCTTCATGTAGCGCAGGATGCGTTCGACCACCTGTTCCAGGTCCGCCTTGCGCTCGCGCAGGTACTCGTCCTCCATCTCGTCGAACTGGCGCGCAATGACTTCGAGCTGCGTGGTCAGCGCCCATTCGGCGTTGTACAGGCGCTCGGTGATCCAGTGCTTGACGCCACCCGTGAGGGCCTCGTCCTGCAGCAGCATCAGGTGCACATCGAGGAGCGCGGTGAGTTCATGCGGCGCATCGGCCGGCATGTCGGTCTGCAGGCGCTGCAGCTCTTCGACCACGGCATTGCGGCCATTGCGCACCCGCTCGATCTCGCCCTCGACCTGCTCGGGCTTCACAAAATAATGCGCCACGTCCACCCGGCTGGACGCCACCAGCACGGCACGGCCGATGGCAATGCCGCGAGCGACTGCGAGACCGTGGACGGAGAAAGTCATTCACCCTCACCAAATTTGTCGGCAATCAGGGCCAGGAGCCCATCCATGGCCTCTTGCTCGCGATCCCCGTTGGTTTCGATCTCCACCTCAGTGCCCATGCCAGCAGCCAGCATCATCACGCCCATGATGCTTTTGGCGTTGATGCGGCGGTCGCCACGGCTCATGAAAACGTCACACGGGAAACTGCCGGCCAGCTTGGTCAGCTTGGCCGAGGCACGGGCGTGCAGGCCCAATTTATTGCTGATGGTCGTACGGGTCTTGATCATGTCGGTTGCGGGTGTTCTGGTTCTGCGGTGCGGAGATGGCCACCTGCATGACGCCCTGGGTGCCCCCCACCACGGCGCGGGTGACCACTGAATCAAGGGGTTCGTGGCGGTAGCTCACGGCGCGCAGCAGCATGGGCAGGTTGGCACCCGTCACCAGGCGCGAGCGCACGTTCTCGATCACGCGCTGCGCCACGTTGCACGGGGTGGCACCGAAAACGTCGGTGAGCACCAGGGTGGAATCTGCGCCCAGCTGGTGCAGCATGATGCGGGCCTGCGCCAACGATTCTTCGGGCGGCTGGTTGGGCTGCACGTCGAGGGCGGCCACGCTGTCGCCGCAGTCGGGAAACACATGCAGCGCACATTCGCGCAGTGCATGGGCCAACGGGGCGTGGGCAATGATGAGGATGCTGGTGGTGCTCATGGCGCGGTGGTTTGCAGCACATTATGGCGCCGCCCCTGCAGCAGGAACCAAGCGTAGGCGCCTGCGTTGCACGCCAGGTACACCGCCATGGCCGCCTGAAAGGACCGTACGGTAGACAGGCCCGCAGCGGCAAAGGCGTCCACCCCCAGCCCAATGCCCCACTGCACCACAAACACACCCGCAAAAATCACCAGGTTGTAGGCCGACAACGCACGCCCGGCGAGCGCCTGCGGGAACGCCATGGCCACCGCAGGCTGCGACAGCGACACAAACGTGCACGACACACAGAACAGCGCCCAGGCCCCGCCCCCTGCCTGCGGCCCCGCGAACAGGATGCCCACCAGCACCACCAGGCACAGCGGCAGGCCCGCAGCCATCAGCCGGTCCGCCCCCAGCCCCTTGCGCAGCAGCCAGGGGTTGACCATGCCCCAGGTCCAGAACGTGCAGAGCATGGACACGTTGATCCAGAACAACCCCGTCGCGGCCTCCAGCGGCGTGTAGCCCGCCACCCGCTGCATCCATGGGCCAGCCCACAGCGTCTGCATGGCGACCATGCCGCCGTACACAAAGAACCCCAAGGGAGCCAGGCGCTGGAAATAGGGGTGGCGCCACACCATCGCGTAGCCCTGGGGCACTGCGGCACTGTTGCCCGATTCAGGCTTGGCAACATGCGCACCCGGGGTGGCCGCAGCCCAGCCCGGCACCCAGACCGCAATCACGACCATCGACAGCGCGATCAGCGCCGCCAACCCCCAGAACAGGGGCCTCCAACCCACCAGCGGCAAGGCCCACTGCACCGGCAGCGTGGACGCCACCATGCCCAGCGAGCCCGTCATGAGCATCCAGGAGTTGGCGCGCATTTGCGTGGTGGGCTCGAACCAGCGCCGATAACCGGTGAGCGGCGCCATCAGGCAGGCGCTGACCCCGGCGCCACACAGCACGCGCCCGGCCAGCAGGCCCGAAAATCCCGTGGCCACCGAGAACACCAGGCTGCCCACCACGGCCACGCCCAAAAATCCCAGCGCTACCTTCCGGGGGCCATGCCGGTCCAGCCAGGTGCCCAGCGGCAACTGCGTAGCGGCAAAGCCCAGGAAGTACCCCCCAGCCAACAGCCCCAGGTCGCTGGCGTGCAGCGAAAACTCCTGCGACAGCGTGGGCGCCAGGGTGGCCGTGACGGCCCGCACCAGGGCCGACAGGAAGTAGGCGAAGGCGAAGGCCAGGAAGACGATGACTGCGGCGCGCCGCGGCAACACGCTGTGGCCAGTCATTGGAGCGTGATCCCGGCAAAGAACTGGTCAGCCACCTCGGGCCGAGGCTTGCTGGTGTAGACCACCGCGTGGTACAGCCGCATTTGTGGCCCCACGGTGCGTGCAAACCACACGCCCTGGGCGACCACCGCGCCGCCATCCGCGCGCTGGCCCTGCACCACCGTACGCACGGACTGCGGCAAGGGCAACACGCCGGGCGGCGCATATGGCACATCGACCGCGCTGGCCGCCGCACCGTTGCCGAGGTTGGCGATGGCAGCCGCACGCCAGTGGGTGAGCGCAGCGCCCGCCAGGGCCGGATCGGGGAGCGCCGCGTGCGATACCGCAAAAGTGGCGCCATCGGCATCGCAGCCCGCCATGGCCAGCTCGACAGGTGACCCCGCCAGTTCCACCACGCGCACGGCCTGGTCGGGCTTGCAGGGCAACGTGACGGTGATGGAGGCCTCGGGCAGTGGCACGCTGCGCCAGTTCAGCGCGGGGCTGCAGCCTGCCAGCCACATCACCAACAGCACGGGCGGCAGGGCCGCAGCCCGGGTCGGAGTTCGGTTCATTGGTCGATTATCGGCACAGCCGCGTGCGGTGGCGGTCCAGTCGTTTTGGCCCGAACTTTTGCGCGCCACGGGAATCCACCATGCTGCGACAATCGAGGCCTCGGCTACAGCCGGGTTTCGGTGCGGTGTCCGGCCCTTGCCGGCGGGGGCCCGGCCCACAGTTCTGGATGGATAGGAAGTCATGGCGATCAAACATTGGGCGGCAGGTGTGGCAGTGGCAGCGTTTGCGGCCGTGGGCGCCTATGTGTACCTGGATACGGGCCGCTCTGCGGCACCGGAATCCACCTTTGTGCTGCTGGACGGCTCCAGCAAATCCACGGCCGATCTGCACGGCAAGGTCACGCTGGTGAATTTCTGGGCCACCAGCTGCACCACCTGCGTGGCCGAAATGCCCGAGATCGTGGCCACTTACAACAAGTACCACGGCAAAGGCTTCGACACCCTGGCCGTCGCCATGAGCTACGACCCACCCAGCTACGTGGTGAACTTTGCCGAAACCCGCAAGCTGCCCTTCCAGGTGGCCATCGACAACACCGGCAAGGTGGCCCAGGCCTGGGGCGATGTGCGGCTCACACCCTCGACCTTCATCGTGAACAAGCGCGGCGAGATCGTGAAGACCTATGTGGGCGCACCCAACTTCCCCGAGCTGCACCAGCTCATCGAGAAACTGCTGGCCGAGACCTGAGCCGCATCCCCCTCAGTCCTTCCAAAGACAAAAGGCCGATTTCTCATGAAATCGGCCTTTTCCGCTTATGCAGCAAACGCCAGCAGCTATCAATATTGAAAATGGCATCTGCAACTGGCGCTGCCCAGACCAGCGGACGCCGTGCATGGGCCGCCAAGCCGCGTGGGCGGCGCTTCGCTTGCGTGCGCTGGCGTCGTCCCCCTTCCCGGAGCGCGTAGCGCAGAGAGAAGGGAGAAGCGGCGCAGCCGCTCAGGGGGATGTACCCTATTTCGCGCGGTAGTTGTCGTGGCAGGCTTTGCAGGTGCCTGCGGCGGCGCCAAAGGCCGTCTTGAGGTTGTCCAGGCTGCCCGTCTTGGCGGCGGCGGCCAGCTTGACCGATTCGGCTTCGAGCTTGTCGGAATGTTCCTTGAACTTGGCCTGTTCGGTCCAGATTTCGGGCAGCGCCTTGGTGGGCGCGCCCTTGTCGGTGCCGGCGCCGAAGCCCGCCCAAGGCAACTTGGCCATCTGGGCCACCACGTCTGCGTTTTCTTGTGCCGCCTTGGCGTCAAAGGGGATGCGCCCATTGGCCATGGCCCCGAGTCGCCCGAAATGCTGGCCCATCACGAACAACGCGCTCTGGCGGTATTTGATGGCGTCTTCCGCCTTGGCGAACTGGGCGGAGGCCGGTGCGGACAAGGTCAGCGTGGCGGCGGCAAGGACAAACGCGGCAAGTGCTTTCATGGGGAGTTTCCTTTTTTCGTGGGGTGGACAAAAACCTTTTGACCCGCAGGGAGTATGCCGGTTTACCGCCAATTTCGCAGCGGCGGCACCCTTTCGGGTTTACCCAGCCTCCTTCACAATGCGGCCATCTGCCCTTCCATACCCCCGGCCCCCACCACCATGACGCAGCAGCACACCACCCGCATCTGGGACCTTCCCACCCGTATCTTCCATTGGGCCCTGGCCGCCAGCATCGTGGCCCTGGTCGTTACCGCCAAGGTGGGTGGCAACGCCATGGAATGGCATTTCCGGCTGGGGTACGGTGTGTTGGCGCTGCTGGTGTTCCGCATTGTCTGGGGCCTGATTGGCGGGCGCTGGTCGCGTTTCGCGAGCTTTCTGTATTCGCCCGTTCGGGTATTGCGGTATCTGCGGGGCTCGGCCCACGCCGAGGACAGCATTGGCCACAGCCCGCTGGGCGCCCTGTCGGTCTTCGCTCTGCTGGCCGTGCTGATGGCCCAGGTGGGCACCGGGCTGCTCAGTGATGACGAGATCGCGTTCGCGGGCCCGCTCACGCGTTTCGTCTCGAACGCGGTGGTCGGCCAGGCCACGGGCTATCACAAGGAAATTGGCCAGTACATGGTGCTGGGGCTGGTCGCCTTGCACCTGCTCGCCATCGCTTTCTATGTGCTGGTGCGCCGCCAGCGGCTCGTCAGGCCCATGCTGCAGGGCGACAAGGTGCTGCCCGCGCCGGCCGCGCCATCCCGCGACGATCTGGCCAGCCGCGCCGTGGCCCTGGTGGTGCTGGCCCTGAGTGCCGCGCTAGCCTGGTGGGTATCGTCGCTGGGGACGGCCGCTGCCGGGTTCTAGCCGGACTGGCTACACTGCGCTTTCCGCCGTTTTTCACTGCTGCGCTTTGGACAAGCCTTCCGTCACCCTGCTGACCCCCACCTCGCCTGCCGAGATGGATGCGGTCCGCGATATCTTCCGGGAATACGCCGACACCCTCGGCGTGGACCTGTGCTTTCAGGATTTTGAAAATGAACTCGCGGGCCTGCCCGGCGACTACGGCTCGCCGCGCGGCGCGCTGCTGCTGGCACAGGTCGAAGGGGCCATCGCAGGCTGCTGCGCCCTGCGCCCGCTGGATGCCGCCGACTACCCCAATGCGAGCGAGATGAAGCGCCTGTACGTACGCAAGGCGTTTCGCGGCTTCGGCCTGGGCCGCGAGCTGGCCGAGGCCATGCTCGACCGCGCCCGCCAGGCGGGTTACGCCTGTGTGCTGCTCGACACGCTTGACGACATGGAGTCGGCGCGCGCGCTGTACACAGACCTGGGCTTTGAAGAGATCCCGCCCTACTACCACAACCCCATTGCGGGCGCGCACTACCTCAAGGTCGATATTTCTTGAGTTTTTTGGGTCTGGCGCTTAACGGTATTGCGCCAATAGCTATTATTTTTGTAGCAACCATAGAATTGCGGTGGCCCGGTGCCAAGCATTTCGAGCCTGTTCATCAGGTTCGAGCCGTGGGGCAGCCCCACGGTGTTGTCTTCCAAAGCGTCCATCGCGGCGCACGAACGTCACGCCACCCGTGGCGCGATGTTCGCGCCCAACCCGCCGGTTGGCACCGGGCCAACCTCCTACACTTCGCTGCTTCGTGAAGAAGATTTCAGCCCGCACACGCGCGCTGGCCAAGGCGCTGGCGATGGCCGTGCTGGCCGATGCCCGGGAGCCGGAACGCCACACCCTCCAGGCGCTGTCCGCGCGCGCGGGTGCCTGCCTGGGTGGCCGCACCACCCCGGCGGACAGCCCCGATCCACTGCCCGAGCCTTTGTCCGAGCAGCTGCGCCGCCTATCCAACATGTCCGACCCCGAATGGGCCCGGCTGGAGCCCGAGGACGTGGCCACCTGGCTGTGCTGGGGTATCTGGTGGCGCAAAGCGGGGGTGCGCAACGGCTCCGCCCTGCAGGCGCTTACGGCGAACCGCGGCCAGGACGCAGAAGAGCAGGATGCCTGGGACCATCTGGCGGACGAAGGTGATGAAGACGCCGAGCCCGCCCTGCCTGTGCACCAATGGCCTGATCCCCAACTCGCCCGAGCTTTCCGCACCTGGGCCGCCAACGTGCGTGCCGGTGAAACGTTGCACTGGCTGCTGCGCCCTGCCGCTGCAGGCCCGCAGCCCGCATGGATGGGCCGTGACAGCACTACGCCGGTGCTCTTGACCGCCACCGACGTGACCGAGGCCCTGGCCATTTCGCTAGATGACCTGCTGTGGCTCGCGCCCGAGCATGCGCATTGGCGCGAACGCCAGAACGGGGGCCATGCCCTGCCCCTTTCACACTATCGCTATCGCTTGCTGCCCAAGCCCAGCGGCGGGCTGCGCCTGCTGGAGGCGCCCCGCCCGTGCCTGGCCAGCACGCAACGCCGCATTCTGGACAGCCTGCTGGCCGGTGTTCCTGTGCACGAGGCCGCCCATGGCTTTGTGCGTGGCCGCAGCGTGGGTAGCCATGCACAGGTTCACACCCACCAGGCCGTGGTGATCCGGTTTGATCTGGCTGATTTCTTCACGAGCATCACTGCCACGCGCGTGCGCGCGTTATGGCGGGCACTGGGCCACGGCCACCCTGCCGCCGAGTTGCTGACGCGGCTGACCACCACGCGCACTCCCCAGGCCGTCCTTGACCGGTTGCTGGAAGCTACCTCCATCCCTCCTGAGGCCATCGCGCAGCGCCACACCATCGGTGCCCGCCCGAAGCAACCCCATTTGCCTCAAGGCGCCCCCACATCACCAGCCTTGGCGAATCTGTGCGCATTCGGACTGGACCTGCGGCTGCACGCACTCGCAGAGCACTTTGGCGCGCGCTACACGCGCTATGCCGATGACCTGGTGTTCTCGGGTCCCAAGGCACTGCTGCACCGCCAGTGGGTGGACTTTCGTGCTTGGGTGACCGCCATTGCGCAAGACGAAGGATTCACCCTGCGCGCGGACAAGACCCGCGTAATGCCCGCACACCAGCGGCAGTATGTGACGGGCCTGGTGGTCAACCAGCGCACCAACTACAGCCGCACCCAGTTCGACACCCTCAAGGCCCGCCTGCACCGGCTGGCCCAACAGCCCCCGGTGAACATCAGCGAGCGGGCCCGGCTGGCAGGCGAGATCCAATGGGCCAGCCAATGGCTGGCGCCGACGCGCAGCGCAAAGCTGCAGCGGCTGCCCCACGCCATCCGATTTTCAAACGAGGCTTAGAACCCGTTCAAAACCTTCCCGGGATCGCGTTGCCAGGCGGCTTCGCAAACTCCCGCCACGGCAATGGCGACCCCGGCAACCGGCCGAAACCAGAGCGCCCCGCAATCGCAAGGACCCACTCGCCGCAGCCTGTAGCGGTGAACTCAAGCCTTTTGGGCTTGCTGGAGCAGCGTGTCGGCGTCGCTCACTTCAAACTTGCCCGGGGCTTCCACGTTGAGCGTGACCACCTTGCCATCGCGCACCAGCATCGAATACCGGTTGCTGCGCAGGCCCAGGCCTTTGCCATTGAGGTCCAGCGTCAGACCGGTGGCCTTGGCGAAGGTGGCATCGCCGTCACCCAGCATGCGGACCTTGCCATCGGTCTTCTGGTCCCGTGCCCAGGCGCCCATCACGAAGGCGTCGTTCACACTCACGCACCAGATCTCATCCACACCAGCGGCCTTGAACTCAGCAGCCTTTTCCACATAGCCAGGCACATGCTTGGCCGAGCAGGTCGGAGTAAAGGCACCGGGCAACGCGAACAGGGCAATCGTCTTGCCGGCCGTGGCCTTGTCCACAGGCACGGGGTTCGGGCCAATGCTGCAGCCTTCGCCCTCGACTTCCGAATATTCCATGAGTGTGCTGGCTGGCAGGGTGTCACCGACTTTGATCATTGCTTATCTCCTTAAATTGGGATGAATGGGGATGGAAGAGCGAACTGCCCAGGGCCATAAAAGTGTGGCCCACAAAGCAAAACGACCCACATTGTGGGTCGTTTTGAAGGGCTTTGCCGCCCGGGGTTTTGGCCCCGGGGCAGCATGGTGCTGATTTACAGCAGGCCGGCCTTTTGCACCAAGCGGGTAGCAACCCAGTTCTTGGTCTTGGAGAGCGGACGGCTCTCGGTGATTTCGATCGTGTCGCCCAGCTTGTACTCACCCTTTTCATCATGGGCGTGGTACTTGCTCGACTTACCGACGATCTTGCCGTAGAGCTCGTGCTTCACACGGCGCTCGACCAGCACGGTCACAGTCTTTTGACGCTTGTCGCTGACCACCTTGCCAACCAAGGTGCGCTTGAGGGATTTTTTAGGTTCCGTCATGTGGGCTCCTTACTTGGCGGCTTGCTTTTCAGCAAGAATGGTCTTGGCACGGGCGATATCGCGGCGAGTGGTGCGCAGCGTGTTGGTGTTACCCAATTGCTGCGTAGCCTTTTGCATGCGCAGGCCGAAATGGGCCTTTTGCAGCGCCTTGATTTCGGTTTCGATGCCGGCGACGTCTTTTTGGCGCAGTTCAGTAGTCTTCATTGCTTGTTCTCCTGAATTACGCGCCGATCAGGCGGCTGACGAACGTGGTGCGCAGCGGCAGCTTGGCAGCAGCCAGGCGGAACGCTTCACGGGCCAGTTCTTCGGGCACACCGACGATCTCGAAAACGATTTTGCCGGGCTGGATTTCGGCCACGTAGTACTCGGGGTTGCCCTTACCGTTACCCATACGCACTTCTGCGGGCTTGGTAGAGATTGGCTTGTCCGGGAACACGCGGATCCAGATACGGCCGCCACGCTTGACGTGACGGGAAATCGCACGGCGTGCAGCTTCGATCTGGCGGGCCGTCAGACGGCCACGATCGGTGCACTTCAGACCGAAATCACCGAACGCAACGGAGGCACCCCGCGTTGCGACACCGGTATTACGGCCCTTTTGCTCCTTGCGATACTTGCGGCGAGCAGGTTGCAGCATACTTATTCTCCTTTTCCGTCCGCTGCTGTAGCGGGCGCGGCGACTTTGCGTACGCGCTTAACGGCGGTGTTATCAGCGCCACCAGCTTCCACTGGCTTGTCGCTGCCGTCGGCCGGTGCGGTGTTGCCACCGACAGGACGACGTGGACCACGGCCTGCGCCTGGACGGTCGCCACCTGGGCGGCCATCACGGCGAGGACCGCGTGGGCGGCGTTCTTCGTCTGGACGTGGGGTTTCCACGGCAGGCAGGTCGTTACGACCCAGCGTATCGCCCTTGTAGACCCAGACCTTGACGCCGATCACACCATAGGTGGTCTTGGCTTCAGAGGTGCCGTAGTCGATGTCAGCGCGCAGCGTGTGAAGTGGCACGCGGCCTTCACGGTACCACTCGCAGCGAGCGATTTCGATACCGTTCAGACGACCGGACGACATGATCTTGATGCCTTGGGCACCCAGACGCATGGCGTTCTGCATGGCACGCTTCATCGCGCGGCGGAACATGATCCGCTTTTCGAGCTGCTGCGTGATGCTGTCGGCAATCAGCTTGGCATCGATTTCAGGCTTGCGCACTTCTTCGATGTTCACTGCGACAGGCACGCCCAGGCGAGCAGCGAGTTCCTTCTTGAGGTTCTCGATGTCTTCACCCTTCTTGCCGATCACCACACCAGGACGTGCCGAGTAAATGGTGATGCGGGCGTTCTTGGCAGGACGCTCGATCAGGATGCGCGACACAGCCGCGTTCTTCAACTTGGCCTTCAGGTACTCACGCACCTTGATGTCTTCGGCCAGCATGCCCGCGAAATCGCGGTTGCTGGCGTACCAACGGCTGGACCAGTTGCGGCTGACCGCAAGGCGGAAGCCGGTAGGATGGATTTTTTGTCCCATAGTCTTCCCGAGCCTTTAGTTGCCAACCGTCACGTACACATGGCACGTGGGCTTGCTGATGCGGTTGCCGCGGCCTTTGGCGCGCGCGGTGAAGCGCTTGAGCGTGGTGCCTTGTTCGACGTAGATGGTCTTGACCTTCAGTTCGTCGATGTCAGCGCCATCGTTGTGTTCGGCGTTGGCGATGGCCGACTCCAGAACCTTCTTGACGATTCCCGCAGCTTTTTTCTGCGTGAAGTTCAGGATGTTCAGAGCCTGGTCCACCTTCTTGCCGCGGATCAGGTCAGCGACCAGACGGCCCTTGTCGACCGACAGACGGACGCCCCGGAGGACTGCACGTGTTTCAGACATGGTCGTTCCTTACTTCTTCGCTTTTTTGTCAGCGGGGTGACCCTTGAAGGTGCGCGTCAGGGCGAATTCGCCCAGCTTGTGGCCCACCATCTGGTCGGTGACATAGACAGGTACGTGCTGCTTGCCGTTGTGCACGGCAATGGTCAGACCGATGAACTCGGGCAGAACCATGGAGCGACGCGACCAGGTCTTGACTGGTTTCTTGTCCTTGGTGGCGACGGCCTTTTCGACCTTGGCCAGCAAGTGATGGTCAACAAATGGACCCTTTTTAAGAGAGCGAGTCATCTGTTACCCCTTACTTCTTGCGACGCGACACGATCATGATCTGTGTGCGCTTGTTGTTACGGGTGCGATAACCCTTGGTCAGATTGCCCCAAGGATCGACTGCATGGCGGCCTTCGCCGGTGCGGCCTTCGCCACCACCGTGAGGGTGATCCACTGGGTTCATGGCAACGCCGCGAACCGTTGGGCGAATACCCATCCAGCGCTTCACACCGGCCTTGCCCAATTGGCGCAGGCTATGTTCTTCGTTGGCCACTTCACCAATGGTGGCGCGGCATTCGATGTGGATCTTGCGCACTTCACCCGAGCGCATACGCACCTGGGCATAGACGCCTTCACGGGCCAGCAGCGTTGCCGAAGCACCGGCCGAGCGAGCGATCTGTGCACCGGCACCGGGCTTGAGCTCGATGCAGTGGATGGTCGAACCCACGGGGATGTTGCGGATAGGCAGCGTGTTGCCAGCGCGGATCGGGGCTTCCGAACCGGACAGCAGGGTTGCGCCCACTTCCAGGTTGCGGGGAGCGATGATGTAACGACGCTCGCCGTCGGCATAGCACACCAGAGCGATGTGGGCCGTACGGTTTGGATCGTACTCAATGCGCTCAACCTTGGCCGGAATGCCGTCCTTGTTGCGCTTGAAGTCCACTACGCGGTAGTGGTGCTTGTGGCCACCGCCCTTGTGGCGGGTGGTGATGTGACCGTTGTTGTTACGGCCGGCCTTCTGGAATTGTGGTTCCAGCAGGGGGGCGTACGCTTCACCCTTGTACAGGTGGTCACGCGTGACCTTCACCACGGCACGTTGGCCGGGCGAAGTGGGTTTCATCTTGATGACAGCCATGATTACGCGGCCTCCCCAGAGAGGTTCAGCTCTTGACCAGGCTGCAGCGTGACATAAGCCTTGCGAACGTTGTCGCGGCGGCCGATGGTCTTGCCAAAACGCTTGGTCTTGCCTTTGGTGTTCACCACAGAGACGCCCTTGACCTCAACCTTGAACATCAATTCCACAGCGGCCTTGATTTCTGGCTTGGTTGCGTTCTGCAGCACCTTGAACGTCACAGCATTGGACTTTTCAGCAACCATGGTGGCCTTTTCGGACACGATGGGAGCGACCAGCACTTGCATCAGACGACCTTCGTCAAACTTGAGTGTGCTCATGCGAACATCTCCTTGAGTTTGTCGATTGCACCCTTGGTGACGAGCACTTTCTTGAAACGGACCAGCGACACGGGATCGGCGTAGCGTGGCTCGACGACGAGCACGTTCACCAGATTGCGCGAAGCCAGGTACAGGTTTTCGTCCACTTCCTCGGCGATCACCATCACCGATTGCAGATTCATCGCCTTGAACTTGTCGGCCAGGACCTTGGTCTTGGGCGAGTCAAGCTTCAGCGAATCGACCACAGCCAGACGGCCTTCACGGGCGAGCTGCGACAGGATCGCAGACATGCCGGCGCGGTACATCTTCTTGTTGATCTTTTGCGTGAAGTTTTCGTCAGGCATGTTCGGGAAAATCCGACCGCCCCCGCGCCACAGTGGCGACGAGGTCATACCTGCACGTGCGTTACCCGTACCCTTTTGCTTGAAAGGCTTCTTGGTCGAGTGACGGACTTGCTCGCGATCCTTCTGGGCGCGAGTGCCTTGGCGTGCGTTGGCCTGATAGGCCACCACGATCTGGTGAACCAGATCTTCGTTGTATTCACGACCGAACACGGTTTCTGGAACATCCAGCTTGGATGCGCCTTGGCCTTGGTCATTCAGGAGTTCGAGCTGCATTAGTTCGCTCCTTTGGAAGGTTTGGCCTTGACTGCGGGACGCACGGTCACGAACCCACCCTTGGAGCCCGGGATTGCACCCTTGATCAAGATCAGTTGACGTGCTTCGTCGATGCGGATCACATCGAGGTTCTGCGTGGTCTTGGTGACATCACCAAGATGGCCCGTCATGCGCTTGCCGGGGAACACGCGACCTGGATCTTGCGCCATACCGATGGAGCCTGGCACGTTGTGCGAACGGCTGTTACCGTGCGACGCGCGCTGCGACTTCATGTTGTGACGCTTGATGGTGCCGGCGTAGCCTTTACCGATCGAAGTGCCTTGCACGTCGACCTTTTGACCCACGGAGAACACGGACGTCACAGCCACCGATGCGCCAGCTTGGTACTGGGCAGCGGTATCGGCGGTCACGCGGAATTCCTGGATGATTTCACCGGCTTCCACACCTGCCTTGGCAAGGTGGCCGGCTTCTGGCTTGGTCACGCGCGATGCTTTGCGCGAACCGAACGTGACCTGCAGGGCCACGTAGCCATCGTTCTCTTGGGTTTTGATCTGGGTAACGCGGTTGTTGGATACATCCACCACCGTGACAGGCACTGCGTCCCCATCATCGGTGAACAGACGCATCATGCCCACTTTGCGACCCAGCAACCCGAGGGAGTTGCTCAGACTCATTTGTTTCTCCAAAACTTCCACCGCTACAACTTCAATTGGCTGCAGCGTTTGCACTCGCGTGCATGAAAGAAGGTTAATAAAACTTCGCTCAATTCATGCCTTTTCACAGGCGCAAATTGAGCGAAGCCCTAAAGTATAACGCGAACTGCCTTTTCAAGCAAGTTCGCGTTATTTCTGACGCAGAGAGGCCGGTCAGACCGGCTTCTCAACAGCCATTACTGCAGCTTGATTTCGACGTCCACGCCAGCGGGCAGGTCGAGCTTCATCAGGGCATCAACGGTTTTGTCCGTTGGGTCCACGATGTCCATCAGACGCTGGTGCGTGCGGATTTCGAGCTGGTCGCGCGACGTCTTGTTGACGTGTGGCGAGCGCAGGATGTCAAAACGCTTCATGCGGGTCGGCAGGGGCACGGGGCCCTTGACGATCGCACCGGTGCGCTTGGCGGTGTCAACGATCTCGGCAGCGGACTGGTCGATCAGCTTGTAGTCAAACGCCTTCAGGCGGATGCGGATTTTTTGCTTGGACATGGCGATTCCTTGTGCAATTCAGAACAGATTACGCGAGGATCTTGGCCACGACGCCAGCGCCCACGGTACGGCCACCTTCGCGGATAGCGAAGCGCAGGCCTTCTTCCATGGCGATGGGGTTGATCAGCTTCACAGTGATCGACACGTTGTCACCAGGCATGACCATTTCCTTGTCGGCTGGCAGCTCGATGGCACCAGTGACGTCGGTCGTGCGGAAGTAGAACTGAGGACGGTAGTTGTTGAAGAAAGGCGTGTGACGGCCGCCTTCGTCCTTGCTCAGAACGTACACCTCAGCGGTGAAGTGGGTGTGGGGCTTGATCGAGCCGGGCTTGCACAGCACTTGGCCGCGTTCCACGTCTTCGCGCTTGGTGCCGCGCAGCAGCAGGCCAACGTTGTCGCCAGCCTGGCCTTGGTCCAGCAGCTTGCGGAACATTTCCACGCCGGTGCAGGTGGTCTTGACGGTGTCCTTGATACCGACGATTTCGATTTCTTCGCCGACCTTGACA
>NZ_AFBG01000027.1 GCF_000204195.1 Acidovorax radicis N35 | reverse complement strand
AGTTGGGCTACCTACCCTTCAGCCAGGCCGGTGGCGCCTTGTTGTTCCACCTGCTGTCCAAGCTGTACGAGCACACCAGCGTGATGATCACCACCAACCTGACGTTCGCGGAGTGGTCCACGGTGTTCGGCGATGCCAAGATGACCACTGCGTTGCTGGATCGCTTGACCCATCACTGCCACATCATCGAGACGGGCAACGAGTCCTACCGCTTCCGCCACAGCACGCACGAAGCCAAGGGGCGCATCAAGGCCCGTGAGCAGACCAAGAAGGCAGCAGCGGCCCAGGTTAGCGAGACCGCGGAGGAAAGGGCCTCGCCTGATGGCTCGGCCATACTGACCACGACTTCAAAGAAAGGAGGACCTACCGAAGCATCCACCCTATAGTTATCCACAGCTGGCTTCAAATGGAACCAGCTCTAGCCCCTGGTCAATGTTCGACTGGCACTGCTGATCACGATTGCACTGGCGCTAACACTGGGTTCTCCATCGGAGCTGTCTGCTGCAGCTTCAGGCGCTGGGCTTCGAAGGCTTGCTGCAGCACCGTCAGCTGCGGTGCGATGCGGGCGCGCTGACGGGCGATATCCGGAATGCGAACAGAGCCTCTGCCTGGAGGCAGGGAGTTCCGATCAGCGGATGTAGGTTCGGGGAAAAATAGAAGGGGGAAATTTCCTGTTGCCATCCGTTGAGCGTCTCTTGTCGGTTGTTCTTATTGGCCGATGGTGAATCGAGCCTGCCACTGCTTGAGCCGTTCAGCCACGATACGCTTCAGGTTTGCATCGGGGAGCGACAGCACATAACGCCGCTGAATATCCTCGCAAAACTGTTCGAGGTCCGAAAAATTGGTGGCTTGAATCTTGGTGGCCAGCGTCTTCGGTGAGAAGCCCAGTGGCCCCTCCAGGCGGGCCTGGAAGCGCGTGAACCACTCCTCTTTTTGTGCGAGCGTCGGCGCAGGAAGTGAAAGCCGCAACTGAAACCGACGCCAAACGGCACGGTCCAACAGTTCGGCATGGTTGGTCGCAGTCACGACCACGACATGACTGGGCAGAGCATCGATCTGTAGCAGCAGCGAGCTGACAACGCGCTTGATCTCACCGGTTTCATGCACGTCGCCGCGCTCTTTACCAAGCGTGTCGAACTCGTCAAAAAACAGCACGCACTGATGTGTGCGAACGAAGTCGAACAACTTCTTCAGACGGCCGCTGGTCTCGCCCAGAAAGCTGCCGATGACGGCCTCATAGCGCACGACAAATAGAGGGACCAACAACTGAGCAGCGATGGCTTCGGCAAGCGAAGTCTTGCCGTTGCCCGGCGGACCGGACAGCAGGACCCGGTTCCTGGGTTCGAGTCCATAAGAGCGAAGGATGTCCTTGCGATGCTGCTCTTCAACCAACTCACGGCATGCGGCCAGTGATGCGGCGTCCAGGAACAATGCGTCGAGCGCTCGACGCGGCTCGATCTCATACAGCAAGCCTCCGTGGCCGCCATCAAAGGAGCGAACCACCTCTGCTGAACGCGTCCGTCCATTTGCTCGCAGGTTTTCTTCGAGCTTGTCCGCGAGCTGATGATGATGCTTGGCGCGCTCTTCCGCCGCCATCGCCTCCACCGTGGTTCGAAGCAACTGCTGATCACCCTGGCTCCCCGCCTTGACGAGACTGACTATGAGGTCTGCTCGTGACATATCTTCCCCTCTCGCAACATCAAATCCATGTGTGCTTCCAACATCTTCTCAGCCCGCAACTCTGATCGATCCACTGCCGGCCTTGCGGCCAGGTTTGACGATGATCTCGACCTGCTGGTTCAACGCGAGCAGCGCTTGCATCAAACGCTCCAGTGAAATGCCACGGAGCTTGTAGTTTCGAATCGCCGACACCTTTGGTTGAGGCATGCCCAAAAGCTGTGACGCGGCACTCTGACTCAGCCCGTTCGCATCGAGCAACTCGTTGAGCTTGCACGCCAACGTAGCCTTCGCTGAACCGTCATGAATCACGTCGGGTGCAACACGCCCGGTTGAGACCCGGCGTGCCGCTTGGACGTCCCGCGGCATCGGACCGGCCACGACCTTTCGGTGTGCGCCCACCACATCTTGGCTTTCCTTTGCTTGCAGATGACGGCTCATTGATATCGCGGCTTTCGTGGCAGTACGGCAATCAGATGAGTATATCCATATAGGTATCAAACGCGCTCACCTGACCACATGCAGCAATGGATCGGCGGCGCGGTTGCCCACCAAATTCCCTGCCTCCGGCACCTAGGCATCCGTGAACAACCCACGCGTTCCACGTGCGCCCATCAGCGCTCGAAACCGACGCTAGCCGCGTTGGCATCTATCCGGAACGCTGGCTTACGCCCTTCTGGGTTTGCTTGGGACACCTTAAGACGCATCCTTTCGACATTGCTCAAAAGGAACTGCATGCTCTTCCACCAGTCTCTGCCCAAGCCCAATCCATCCAAGGCACCGCCTGCGTTCTATCGGTTGCGCGACGTGTTGCGCATTACCGCGCTTAGCCGTTCAACCGTTTACCGGCGCATTGCGGAAGGCCGTTTTCCAGAGCCTGTCCACTTGGGAGGCAGAGCTTCTGCTTGGCCGAGCGCTGAGCTTCAGGCCTGGATCGACGACCCAGAGGGCTACCGCAGGGCTATGCCGCGACCATGAATCCCTGTTCGCTGCCGGCACCTGCGGCCGGGTTGCCGCCCGTCCATGATTGCGGCGGCATGGCACCCGAACGTCGCATGTCATTCGCCAGCGCGACCCCTTTGCCAGCAGCCAGATCGTCTAACAGATCAGCCCACAGTTGAATCATTCGGCAGCGCTGGTTGAAATGAGTGGTGCGGTCATAGCTGCCGCCCAACTCCTCATCGGACACATGGGCCAGATGCCGCTCGATGACTTCGCGATCCCATCCCAGCAGTTCCCGGATCAGCGTACGCGCAGTGGCTCTGAAACCGTGCCCTGTGATTTGCTCCTTGGTGTCGTACCCAAGCGTGCGCAGCGCGCTGTTGACCGTGTTGTCGCTCATGTAACGCGTCTTCTCAGAGCGTTTCGCCATGCTCCGAAAGATCGGTCCTGTGGGACCGGTCAGCGGAAAGATGTCCCGCAGGATGGCGACAGCCTGCGTCGGCAACGGTACGAGGTGCGCCGGCGTTCGCATGTCGCGCTTCTTCCACTCCCGCAGCTTCATCTTCTCGGGCGGGCAACGCCACAGCGCCTGCTCGAGGTCGATGTCCTCCCAATGGGCCAGCCGTAGCTGGCCAGGCCGTTGAAACAGGAGCGGTGAAAGCTGCAGGGCGGCACGGGTGATGACGTTGCCGTTGTATGCCCGCATGTCTCGGAGCAACTGTCCAAGCTTCTGCGGGTCTGTAATGGCGGCGTAATGGCGCGCACGCGGCGGCGGCAAACCACCAGTGCGATTGCTCACGAAGTTTTTGCCCGGCTCCAGAGTGCCCACGTCGACGGCGTACTGGAACACATGCTGCACCGCTTCCCGCACTCGCTGGGCAGTCTCCAGATTTCCGCGCTCCTTGATGCGGTGCAAGCAGCGCACGACCTCCGTCGGTGCAATGGTGTCCATAGCCAGGGCACCGAGCCAAGGGAAGATGTGCAGCTCCAGGTGGCGCATCACCTTCTCGGCGTAGCTGGCCGACCACTCGCGATCCTTCTGCGCCTGGGCGTGCCAGGCGCGGGCAGTCAGTTCGAACGTGTTGAGGCGTGCAACACGGCCGCGTTCCTCTTCAACGCGGCGTGCCTCCCTGGGATCGACACCATCGGCGCGCTTCTCGGCCTCGGCACGCGCCTTCTTGCGTGCGGCCGCAAGCGTCACCACGGGATAGTGCCCGAGGCTCAGCTTGGCTTCTTTGCCGAGTTGCTTGTAGCGATAAACCCACACCTTGCCGGTCGGCCGCACGCGAAGGTAGAGACCCTCGCCGTCCGCCAGCAAATATTCCTTGTCACGCGGCGCTGCCGCCTTGATCTGAAGCTCGTTGAGTTGACCCATGGTGTACCCAAAAATGACTGCGGTTGAAAAGCAGTCTGGGGTACACCGGTGGGTACACGCAAGAACGGGACGTTGTGGGATTCAGAGATACCGCTTGAGCTGCCCTTTCGGGCTAAGTCCTTGATTTTCAAAGACTTCTGAGCTGACTTGGGATCTACTGAGAAAGAAAGATGGTGGCCTGGGGCGGAATCGAACCACCGACACAAGGATTTTCAATCCTCTGCTCTACCGACTGAGCTACCGGGCCTGAGCCTCAAATTATAACCAGAAAAAAACGCCGTTTTGACGAGCTGGGCAAGAATTTATCGCGGGCTAGCCGCGTTTACCCCGCCCCAGATCGACACCCAACTGGCGCAGCTTGCGATACAGGTGGGTGCGTTCCAGGCCCGTTTTTTCAGCGACACGCGTCATGGAGCCACCCTCTCGGGCCAGGTGGAATTCGAAATAGGCCTTCTCAAAACCATCCCGCGCTTCGCGCAGAGGGCGGTCCAGGTCGAAACCCTGGTGCGCGTGGGGCCCGGCGTCCACGCTGGCCATGATGGCCGACACGGCGGGCAGCTGCGAAAAAGTGGGATCGGCCGGGGCATGGACTGGAACCTGGGCCGCGGCCACCGGGGCAGCTTGGTGGGCCGCGTTGCGTGCCAGGCCTTGCTCCACGGCCTTGAGCAGCTTTTGCAGGGTGATGGGTTTTTCAAGAAACGAGAAGGCGCCGATCCGGGTCGCCTCTACGGCGGTGTCGATGGTGGCGTGGCCGCTCATCATGATGACGGGCATGGTCAGCACGCCAGCCGTCGCCCATTCTTTGAGCAACGAGACTCCATCAGTGTCCGGCATCCAGATGTCGAGGAGCACGAGGTCGTAGGTGTTGCCTGCCCGCGCCGTGCGCGCCTGTGTGGCGTTTTCTGCCAGGTCTACGCTGTGACCTTCGTCGTTCAGGATTTCCGACAGCAGATCACGAATGCCGAGCTCATCGTCGACCACCAGAATGTTTGCCATGTGTGTTGAAGCGCCTTGGGATGCTGCGGGGCGGTGTTGTTATGACGCCACCGCTGGTTCAGGGGCGAATGATAACGACACTTGGGCCCCGTGCACCACGCCATCTTCGGTGCGATTGGACAAGTCGATGCGCGCACCATGCTCATCGGCAATCTTTTTGACCACCGCCAGGCCCAGACCGGTGCCCCGGGGCTTGGTGGTGACGTAGGGTTCGAAGGCCCGCTGCAGGATGTGCGCCGGAAAGCCACCGCCACTGTCGGATACCGTGAGCCGCACGCGGCGCGAGGACTCACTCCAGCGGGTGGTGATGCGTACCGGGGGCACGGGCTCAGAGGTTCCAGCGCGCGCCTGCTCGGTGGAGTCCTGCGCGTTTTGGAGCAGGTTGTGCACGACCTGGCGCAGCTGCTGCGCATCCCCGGCGATACAAGGGCAGCGCGGGTCCAGCTCGGCTTCTACGCGCACGGCTGCGTTCTCTTCTCCATACAGATGGAGCACATCGGACACCAGGGCATTGAGGTCCAGCGCATGGAGTTCTGCGGCAGGCAGGCGTGCGTAGTCGCGGAATTCGTTGACCAGCCGTTTCATGGCATCGACCTGGTCCACGATGGTCTTGACGGACTTGGCGAGGATGGCCTGCTCGGGGCCGGACAGCTTGCCGGAGAGCTTCATTTCCAGCCGCTCGGCAGACAGCTGGATGGGCGTGAGTGGGTTCTTGATTTCGTGCGCCAGACGCCGCGCCACCTCCCCCCAGGCCTGCGCGCGCTGGGCGGAAACAATTTCCGAAATGTCGTCAAAAACCAACAGTCTGGCTGAGTCGGGCAATTCTGCGCCCCGCGCCACCAGGCTGGTGGCGTGCTGCCCCACCCCACCAGAAGACGCATGCAGCTCAAACGGCTGCTGCCAGTGGTCCAGCCCGTGGCGCTCATGGTCGCCCAGGAAAGCGTCGAAATGCCCCTGCACCGACGCCGCAAACTCGGCGAGCCCAGGCACCTCGGACAGCGGACGCCCTTCATAGGCCGCCATTGGCGCGCGCAGGATTCGGGTGGCGCCGGGGTTGGACGAACGGATCAGGCCCTGGGCATCCAGCACGATGACCCCCGCCGTGAGGTTGTCCAGAATGGTCTGCAGGTTGGCGCGCGAGGCATCGACCTCGCCCATGCTCTGCTCCACGGCCTGCCGCGCATCGGACAGTTGCTGGGTCATCAGCGCGAAGGAGCGCGTCAGGCCGCCCAGCTCGTCTTTACCCTGCAGCGCGGCCTTGGGGCTGAGGTTGCCTGCCGCCACCTCGCGCACACCCTCGGCGAGCACAAGCAGCGGGCGGGCCAGCTGGTTGCCCAGCAGCACCGCCAGCAGCACGGCGCCAAAGACCGCCAGGAACAGGCTCAGCGTGAGCGTGCCCACGTACATGCGCCGCAGGCCGCCACGGGCCAGAGCGCGCTCCTGGTATTCGCGGTTGGCCTCCTGCACCGCAATAGCGTTGGCCACAAGCGCAGGCGGCAGGGGCAGTGTGGCCTGCAGGTACCGCGGCTCCACCAGCAACCCCACGCTGGGGCTGCTAACCAGCGCGATCACCTTCACACGCGCATTCTGTGCAGCGGCGGGGTCCGAAATGTCGTCCAGCCCCTCGATCTGCGCGGTGGCGCGCTGCTGCCGCACGGTGCGCAGCAGCGGTACGCCGGGCCGGTCGGGGTTCAGGCTGAAGCGCGACTGGCCTGCACTGGCCACCGCCTGGCCGGCCGCGTTCCAGAGCACCACATCGGAGGCTCCCAGCTGGTCGCGGATGCGCTCCAGTACCAGCCCAGCCGCCGCATCGGGCACCTGGGCCACCTGGGCGCTGGCATTGCGCGTCTTGGCGGCCATGTCGGCGGCCAGCGAATCCAGCGAAACGCGGGCCAGGTTCACCCCCGCGGACAAAGCCCCCTCCACTTTCACATCGAACCAGCTCTCAATGGACCGCGTGACAAACTGGTAGGACACCACATAGATCAGCAGCCCCGGCATCAGCCCCACCAGCGCAAATATCGCAGCGAGCTTGACCAGCAGCCGGCTGCCGAAGCGCCCTTTCCGCAGGCGCATGGCCAGGCGCACCGCCACCCATACCAGTACCGCCAGCAGCAGCAGTGCCACCAGCACATTCACGCCAAAGAGCCATGCGTAGTTGCGCTCGTACAGCGCGCGGTTGTTGGTGGCCAGGGTGAGGAGGAACAGCAGCACCATCCCGATCGCCGACATGATGGCCGCCCCCACCCCCACCGCCCAGCGCACAGCGCGCGACTGGCGGGCTGCGGCATGGGCCGATGCCGAGGCTTCGGGTTTGGATGAGCCCGTGGGGGTCACTTCACAGGCTCCGCAGCCAGGCGCTGGCTGCGGGAGACCAGCAGATTCCAGCCCGAACGCCCGACGGCACCAATCTGGAAAGGCCGGGGCAGCTGGGACATATCGAGCCTGAACCGGAAATTGACGGTGTGAAGGGCATCTGCCTCAATCACGTCGTTTTCAGCGATCTTCCAGCGCGAAATTCTTTGAATGGCAGACAACGCATCGGCATAGTCGTCAAAATTTTGCCCCAGCACCACACCCAGGCCGCTGTTGGTAAAGGGCACTGGAGAGATATTCAGACGCCACCGGCGCGTCAGAGGTTGATAACTTAGGCGCAGATAGCGGGTGGTTTCAGCCACTTGGCGGTCAGACCAATACCAGCGGTCACGCAGCACCTGCGCTTCGGCGACAAAGAACATGGGGATGCCCTTGTACAGGGCGTCTTCTGCGAGCTCAGGCAATACAAACTGCAGCGTGGCGCTGAGGTAGACGCCATCTTCGGCCCGATCCAGGCGAAGTTCGCCCACCTCGGGGGATACCGGCTGCCCCGCGACGGCCTGCTGCACCATTGCGGCCCATCCCATCAACAGAAACAGTACGCATATCGCCACCCACTGAGTCCAACGGGACTCATTGAGGCGATTTTTGCAACAGTGCGTAAAAAAATCCGTCGTGGTCACCCGGTTGATTGTCCGGGACAGCCCCGGGCTTGTCCCCGTTGCCGGGAATTAAATGGCCCGGCGATGGCAGCAATTGCGCATCGGTGTTGTGTGCAAGAAACGTTTGTACTTGGGCGTCACCTTCGGCACGGAACACGGAACAGGTGCAGTACAGCAGCCGCCCACCCGGGCGCAACAGCGGCCACAGTGTCTTCAGCAGCCGGGCCTGCAATGTGGCGAGCTGTGCAATATCGCTTTCGCGGCGCAGCCACCGCACATCGGGATGGCGGCGCACGATGCCGGAGGCCGTGCAAGGCGCATCCAACAAGATGGCATCAAACAAAGCGCCATCGCAATGCTGCTGCCACCAGTCTTGCGGGCGCGCTGCATCGGCCACCACCACCTGGGCGCGCAGCCCGAGGCGCTGCAGGGTTTCGCCAATGCGGGCACTGCGGGTGGAATCGATCTCCAGCGCAATGACCTGCATCGGCGCGTCGGCCCCGGCCAGCTCCAGCAGGTGCGCGGTTTTGCCTCCGGGGGCCGCGCAGGCGTCGAGCACCCGCAAAGGCTGGGTGAGATCAAGGCCTTGAAGCAGCAAAGGCGCAGCCATCTGGGCCGCAGCGTCCTGCACCGAAACCCAGCCCTGGTCAAACCCCGGCAGCGATTGCACCGGCACGGGATGCGCCAGCACCAAGCCTGCGTCACCAGACCGCTCTGCTTCCAAATTAATAGCTGCTAGCGCTTTCTGGTAAAGCGCTGGGCTGCTTTTTTGTACATTTACACGCAGCGTCATCGGTGCGTGGGCGTTGTTGGCCTGCAGGATCTGCTCCCAATGCCCAGGATGGTCCTTGCGCAACCGCTCAATCCACCACACAGGATGGTTCCAGCGGGCCAGCGGATCACCATCGGTACGGGCGACCAGCGCATCGCGTTCGCGCAGAAAGCGGCGAAGGCAACCGTTGAGGAACGAAGACTGCGCACGGGTGGACGCACTGCGCTTGGCCGCCTCTACCGTCTGATTCACCAACGTGAACGGCTCATACGGGGACTCATCGGGGTTCCAGCACAGCGCAAGCGCCGTACACAGCAAGGCATCCGCCGCCGGCGGGGGGTGCGTGCGACCATTTGACGGCGCAACGCCTCGGCGCGCCCTGCCTGGCGCAGCACCTGGAACAACAGGGACTGCACGCCAGGGCGCAGGCCTGCCTCCACGGCCGCCAGTGCGGCCGTCCCCGACTGACCGCCACGAATGGCCTGCAAAGCGCCAGCCACAGCCTCCAGCTGCTGCCACAGAGCTACCGGCTGGCTGGCAGCCGCCATCGCGCGGTGGGTGTCGTCGCCGGGGCTGGCGAGAGGGCGGGCACGCCGTGGCCCGTTGGTGGCGCCTGCGGAGGGCATTGGGCGTACACGTGGTGGTACAGATGGAGGGTTCATTGTGGTCCTGGCAACCTTTCTACAGCCTGCGGGCGGCCTTGAATCCAAACACCCAGGCCAGCAAATTGGCTGGAAACTGGGCAATGGCTGCGTTGTAGTGCAACACCGCGTCGTTGAAAACACGGGTGGCCTGGTCATTCTGCTGAACGTGCTCGTCCCACCGCATTTGCCACAGCAACGCGGGCCGGGGCAACAAGTCTGCGGCATCGGCCAGCGCAGGCATCTGCGCGTTGTTGTCCCCTGGAAAATTGGGTACAGCCTTTTGCCAGGAGGCATGCAGCACTTCCCGTGCGGCCACCAGGGCCGCCACAGCCTCTGACTGCAGCGGACGGGCGCGCGCCATGGCAAGCGATGCGCTCAACTGGGTGGTGGCGCCTTGCAGGGCAGCCATTTCCGGTGCCATGCCGCCCGCTGGCGGAAGCTGCTGCACAGCATGCGCTGCACCAAACTCCCCCAGCAACGCCAGCAACCGCACCATGTGCGCGTCAAAACTGCCAAAAGCCTGCACAACGGCAGAACGCAGCCGCATCAGGCGGTTGTAGGCACCCAAGGCCCAAAAGACGGCAATGGCGAAAACAATCCAGAAAAGAGGCGATGACCACATGCACTGTTGCCGTCTTCACGTGCACCACGTGTTCCGGCCCGAAAAGGGAATGAGAGAAAAAGACAAAAAAAAGATCGAAGCGCGTGCTCCAGAAAAAAGCTCCCGGCCTGCCAAGGACAGGACGGGAGCTTTTCAGAGGCAGCCCGAGGGCTTAGTCAGCGGCTGCGTCGGTCGCCGTGGAGATGCTGCCTTCGACTTCCGGTGCATCTGCCTGGGCTTCCATTTCGGCCGCTTCGGCGTCGGCGATGGCACGGCGCTCGGCGTCGTCCATGGCGTCCTTGGCCTTGCGAGCCTGGTGGTAGGCCATGCCGGTACCGGCAGGGATCAAGCGGCCCACGATGACGTTCTCCTTCAGGCCTCGCAGCTCGTCGCGCTTGCCCATGATGGCAGCCTCGGTGAGCACGCGGGTGGTTTCCTGGAAGGAAGCCGCCGAGATGAACGAGTCGGTCGACAGCGATGCCTTCGTGATACCCAGCAGCAGGTTGCTGTAGGTCGCGGGAATCTTGCCTTCGGACTGCAGCGCATCGTTGGTGTTGAGAATCTCGGAACGCTCGACCTGCTCGCCACCGATGTAGTTCGACTCGCCGACGTTCTCGACCACGACGCGGCGCAGCATCTGGCGAACGATCACCTCGATGTGCTTGTCGTTGATCTTCACGCCCTGCAAGCGGTACACGTCCTGCACTTCATCCACGATGTAGCGCGACAGCTCTTCGATACCCAGCAGGCGCAGGATGTCTTGTGGGTCGGCGGGGCCGTCCACAATCGATTCGCCCTTGTTCACCACCTGGCCTTCGTGCACCAGGATGTTCTTTTCCTTGGGCACGAGTTCTTCGAACACGTGGCCTTCGGGATCGGTGATCTGCAGGCGGACCTTGCCCTTGGTTTCCTTGCCGAACGACACGGTACCGGTCATTTCGGCCAGCGTGCCCTTGTCCTTCGGAGTACGGGCTTCGAACAGCTCGGCCACGCGGGGCAGACCGCCGGTAATGTCGCGGGTCTTCTGACCTTCGACCGGGATACGGGCCAGCACTTCGCCAGGGCCCACGTCCTGGCCATCGCGCACCTGGATCAGCGCGCCGACCTGGAAGCCGATGGTCACCGAGTGGTCGGTACCAGGGATCTTCACTTCGTTGCCTTGGGCATCGATCAGCTTCACCTGTGGACGAACGACCTTGGCAGCGCCGCGGCGCTTCGGATCGATCACCACCAGCGTGGACAGGCCGGTCACTTCGTCGACCTGCTTGGCCACCGTGAGACCTTCTTCGACGTTCTCGAACTTGGTCTGGCCGGCGAACTCGGTGATGATGGGGCGCGTCAGCGGGTCCCAGTTGGCGAGGATCGTGCCAGCCTTGATGGTCTGGTCGGCCTTCACCGTCAGCGTGGCACCGTAAGGCACCTTGTGGCGTTCGCGCTCGCGGCCATGCTCGTCGTGGATGATGATTTCACCCGAACGCGCAATCACCACCAGCTCGCCCTTGGTGTTGCTCACGTAGCGCATCGTGGCGTTGAAGCCGATCACGCCGTTGGACTTGGCTTCCACGCTCGAGGCGATGGCGGCACGCGAAGCGGCACCACCGATGTGGAACGTACGCATGGTCAGCTGCGTGCCGGGTTCACCGATGGACTGGGCAGCGATCACACCCACGGCTTCGCCGAGGTTGATCAGGCCACCACGGCCCAAATCGCGTCCGTAGCACTTGGCGCACAGGCCGTAGCGGGTTTCGCAGGTCAGTGCGGTACGCACCTTCACCTCGTCCACCCCAGCGGTTTCGAGCCCTTCGATGATGTCTTCGTCGAGCATGACGCCCGCCTGGACCAGCACCGAGCGGTTCTCTGGATGCAGCACGTCTTCAGCCGCCGTGCGGCCCAGGATACGGTCGCGCAGCGATTCGATCACTTCACCGCCTTCGACGATGGCGCGCATCAGCGAACCATTGGCGGTGCCGCAATCCTCTTCGGTCACAACCAGATCCTGCGTCACGTCCACCAGACGGCGGGTCAGGTAACCCGAGTTGGCGGTCTTCAGCGCCGTATCGGCCAGACCCTTACGGGCACCGTGGGTGGAGATGAAGTACTCCAGCACGTTCAGACCTTCGCGGAAGTTCGCGGTGATAGGCGTCTCGATAATCGAGCCGTCAGGCTTGGCCATCAGACCCCGCATACCGGCCACCTGGCGGATCTGCGCAGCAGAACCCCGGGCACCCGAGTCGGCCATCATGTAGATGGAGTTGAAGGACTCCTGGTCCACTTCCTTGCCGTGGCGGTCCATGACCTTCTGCTTGGAGAGCTGGGCCATCATCACCTTGGACACTTCGTCGCCGGCCTTGCCCCAGATGTCCACCACCTTGTTGTAGCGCTCGCCAGAGGTGACCAGACCGGACACGTATTGCTGTTCGATCTCCTTCACTTCCTTCTCGGAGCGTTCGATGATGCCGGCCTTTTGTGGAGGCACGAGCATGTCGTCGATGGCGATCGAGATACCGGCGCGCGTGGCCAGACGGAAGCCGTTTTGCAGCAGCTTGTCGGCAAACACGACCGTTTCCTTCAGACCGCACTTGCGGAAGGACACGTTGATCAGGCGCGAGATTTCCTTCTTCTTGAGCGCCTTGTTCATGTTGGAGAACGGCAGGCCCTTGGGAAGGATCTCGGACAGCAATGCACGGCCAGCGGTGGTTTCCACGAGCGAGGTGGACGGAACGAATTCGCCCGTTTCCTTGTTCTTGGTCCACTCGGTCATGCGCACCGTGATCTTGGCGGCGAGTTCGACTTCGCCGGCGTCCAGAGCACGCTGCACTTCACCGGTATCGGCGAACACCAGGCCTTCGCCCTTGCCGTTGATACGGTCACGGGTGGCGTAGTACAGGCCCAGCACCACGTCCTGCGAAGGAACGATGGAAGGCTCGCCCGATGCGGGGAACAGCACGTTGTTGGAGGCCAGCATCAGCGTGCGGGCTTCCATCTGCGCTTCCACCGACAGCGGTACGTGGACAGCCATCTGGTCACCGTCGAAGTCGGCGTTGAAGGCCGCGCAGACGAGTGGGTGCAGCTGGATGGCCTTGCCTTCGATCAGGATGGGCTCGAAGGCCTGGATACCCAGACGGTGCAGCGTTGGCGCACGGTTGAGCATCACCGGGTGTTCCTTGATGACCTCTTCCAGGATGTCCCACACCACCGGCGTGCCGGATTCGACTTCCTTCTTGGCAGCCTTGATCGTCGTCGCGATGCCCATGGCTTCCAGGCGCGAGAAGATGAAGGGCTTGAACAGCTCCAGAGCCATCAGCTTGGGCAGGCCGCACTGGTGCAGCTTGAGCGTTGGGCCCACGGTGATCACGGAACGGCCCGAGTAGTCCACCCGCTTGCCCAGCAAGTTCTGGCGGAAACGGCCCGACTTGCCCTTGATCATGTCGGCCAGCGACTTCAGCGCGCGCTTGTTGGCGCCCGTCATGGCCTTGCCACGGCGGCCGTTGTCCAGCAGCGAGTCGACCGCTTCCTGCAGCATCCGCTTTTCGTTGCGGGCGATGATTTCAGGGGCCTTCAGCTCCAGCAGGCGGCGCAGGCGCGAGTTGCGGTTGATGACGCGGCGGTACAGGTCGTTCAGGTCGGAGGTCGCGAAGCGGCCGCCATCCAGCGGCACCAGCGGGCGCAGGTCCGGTGGCAGCACGGGCAGCACTTCGAGCACCATCCATTCGGGCTTGATGCCCGACTTCTTGAACGCTTCGAGCACCTTCAGGCGCTTCGCGTTCTTCTTGACCTTGACTTCGGAGCCTGTCAGGTCGCCGCGCAGGCGCTCGATCGACAGGTCGATGTCGATGGATTCCAGCAGGTCCTTGATGCCTTCGGCGCCCATCTTGGCGATGAATTCGTCGCCGTATTCCTTGCGCTTGGCGTCGTAGTCGTCCTCGGACATGATGCTGAACTTCTTCAGCGGGGTCATGCCAGGGTCGGTCACCACGTAGGCTTCAAAGTACAGCACGCGTTCGATGTCGCGCAGCGTCATGTCGAGCACCAAGCCCAGACGCGATGGCAGCGACTTCAGGAACCAGATGTGCGCGCAGGGTGCGGCCAGGTCGATGTGACCCATGCGTTCGCGGCGCACCTTGGTCTGTGTGACTTCAACGCCGCACTTCTCGCAGATCACACCGCGGTGCTTCAAACGCTTGTACTTGCCGCACAGGCATTCGTAGTCCTTGATGGGGCCGAAGATCTTGGCGCAGAACAGACCGTCGCGCTCGGGCTTGAACGTGCGGTAGTTGATGGTCTCGGGCTTCTTCACTTCGCCGAAAGACCACGAACGGATCTTTTCGGGCGAAGCCATGCCGATGCGGATGGCATCGAAATGCTCGTCCGGCGTGAATTGCTTGAACAGGTCGAGTAGCGATTTCATAGTGACTCTTTCCTTTTCTGCTTAGGAGCGTTCCAGCTCGATGTCCAGGCCCAGCGAACGGATTTCCTTGACCAGCACGTTGAACGATTCCGGCATGCCGGCTTCGATGGCGTGTTCGCCCTTGACGATGGACTCGTACACCTTGGTACGGCCCACCACGTCATCGGACTTCACGGTCAGCATTTCCTGCAGCACGTAGGCGGCGCCGTAAGCTTCCAGCGCCCACACTTCCATTTCCCCGAAACGCTGGCCACCGAACTGCGCCTTGCCGCCCAGCGGTTGCTGCGTGACGAGCGAGTAAGGACCGGTCGAACGGGCATGCATCTTGTCGTCCACCAAATGGTGCAGCTTCAGGTAATGCATGTAGCCGATGGTCGTTGGGCGCTCGAAGCGCTCGCCCGTGCGGCCATCGAACAGGTACGCCTGCGTGCGGGTGGGCGTGAGGCCCTTGCGCTCGGCGATGTCGTCTGGATAGGCGATCTTCAGCATGTCCTTGATTTCTTCTTCCGAAGCACCATCGAACACGGGGGTGGCATAAGGCACACCGGTGGTGAGGTTGGCAGCCATGGCCATCAAGTCTTCGTCGCTCAGCTGAGACAAGTCTTCCTTGCGGCCGCGCGAGTTGTACACCTCTTCCAGGAACGTGCGCAGTTCGGACGCCTTGGCCTGCTGCTGCAGCATGTCGCCAATGCGCTGACCGATACCCTTGCCAGCCCAGCCCAGGTGGACTTCCAGCACCTGACCAATGTTCATCCGCGAAGGCACGCCCAGCGGGTTCAGAACGATGTCGGCAGGGGTGCCATCGGCCATGTAAGGCATGTCTTCGACCGGAACAATCTTGGAGACCACGCCCTTGTTACCGTGGCGGCCGGCCATCTTGTCGCCAGGCTGCAGGCGGCGCTTGACGGCCAGGTAGACCTTGACCATCTTGAGCACGCCCGCTGGCAACTCGTCGCCTTGCGTGAGCTTCTTGCGCTTTTCTTCAAAGGCCAGGTCAAAGCTGTGGCGCGTCTGCTCCAGAGCGTTCTTGATGGACTCGAGTTGCGTGGCGACTTCGTCTTCCGCGGGGCGGATGTCGAACCAGTGGAACTTCTCGACCGAAGCCAGGTAGGCCTTGTCGATCTTGGTGCCCTTGGCCAGCTTCTGCGGGCCGCCATTGGCCACACGGCCGTTGAGCAGCTTCTCAATACGGTCGAAAGCGTCGGCCTCGACGATGCGCAACTGGTCGTTCAGGTCCAGGCGGAAGCGCTTGAGTTCATCGTCGATGATCTGCTGGGCGCGCTTGTCGCGCTGGATGCCTTCGCGGGTGAACACCTGCACGTCGATCACGGTGCCTTGCGAACCCTGGTCCACGCGCAGCGAGGTGTCCTTCACGTCGGAAGCCTTCTCGCCGAAGATGGCGCGCAAGAGCTTCTCTTCAGGCGTCAGCGTGGTCTCGCCCTTGGGCGTGACCTTGCCCACCAGCGTATCGCCGGGCTGCACTTCGGCGCCCACGTAGATGATGCCGGACTCGTCCAGGCGGTTCAGCTGCTGTTCCGACAGGTTCGGAATGTCGCGCGTGATTTCTTCCGCGCCCAGCTTCGTGTCGCGGGCCATGACCACCAGTTCCTCGATGTGGATCGAGGTGTAGCGGTCTTCTGCCACCACGCGTTCGGAGATCAGGATCGAATCTTCGAAGTTGTAGCCGTTCCAGGGCATGAACGCGATCAGCATGTTCTGGCCAATGGCGATTTCGCCGAAGTCCGTCGATGCGCCGTCGGCGATCACGTCACCCTTGACCAGCATGTCGCCCTTCTTGACGATGGGGCGCTGGTGGATGTTGGTGTTCTGGTTGGAACGCTGGTACTTGATGAGGTTGTAGATGTCCACACCCACTTCACCGGCCAGTGCTTCTGCGTCGTTCACGCGCACCACGATGCGGGTGGCGTCAACGTAGTCGACGATACCGCCGCGGGTGGCCGTCACCACGGTGCCCGAGTCCACAGCCGCCACGCGCTCGATGCCCGTGCCCACCAAAGGCTTCTCAGGGCGCAGCACAGGCACAGCCTGGCGCGACATGTTGGCGCCCATCAGCGCGCGGTTCGCATCGTCATGCTCCAGGAACGGAACCAACGAAGCCGCCACCGACACGATCTGTGCGGGGGACACGTCCATGTACTGCACACGGTCTGCACCGCACAGGATGGATTCGCCCTTTTCACGGGCAGAGACCAGCTCACCCGTCAGGCGACCATCCTTGTCGAGCACGGCATTGGCCTGCGCGATCACGTACTTGCCTTCTTCAATGGCCGACAGGTAGTCGATATCCATCGTCACCTTGCTGTCCACCACACGGCGGTACGGGGTTTCGATGAAACCGTACTCATTGAGGCGGGCGTACAGGGCCAGCGAGTTGATCAGGCCGATGTTTGGACCTTCAGGCGTTTCGATAGGGCAGACGCGACCGTAATGGGTTACGTGCACGTCGCGCACTTCGAAGCCTGCACGTTCGCGGGTCAGACCACCCGGGCCCAGTGCGGAAACACGGCGCTTGTGCGTGATTTCAGCGAGTGGGTTGGTCTGGTCCATGAACTGCGACAGCTGCGAGGCACCGAAGAATTCCTTCAGTGCTGCCGAGATCGGCTTACTGTTGATCAGGTCGTGGGGCATCAGCGGCTCTTGCTCGGCCTGGCCCAGACGCTCCTTCACAGCCTTTTCGATACGTGCCAGACCTGTGCGGTACTGGTTTTCGGCCAGTTCGCCCACGCAGCGCACGCGGCGGTTGCCCAGGTGATCGATGTCATCGACTTCGCCGTTGCCGTTGCGCAGGTCCACCAGAATCTTGACCACGGCCAGGATGTCTTCGTTGGACAGCACCATGGGGCCGGTGGATTCGTCGCGGCCGATCTTCGCGTTGAACTTCATGCGGCCCACACGCGACAGGTCGTACGTGTCGGGGTTGTAAAACAGGCGCTGGAACAGGGCCTGCACGGCGTCTTCGGTGGGCGGCTCGCCAGGACGCATCATGCGGTAGATGGCCACACGCGCAGCAAATTCGTCCACCGTCTCGTCGATGCGCAGGGTCTGCGACATGTACGCACCCTGGTCGAGTTCATTGGTGTAAATGCATTGCACGTCTTGCACGCCAGCGCTGCGCAGCTTCTTGAGAAGTGCCTCGGTCAGCTCATCATTCGCCTTGGCGATGATTTCACCGGTGTCCGCGTCCACAATGTTGCGGGCGACAACGCGGCCGATCAGGAAGTCTTCGGGCACGCTGATGTGCGTGGTGCCGGACTGTTCCAGTTCACGGGTGTGGCGTGCCGTCACACGCTTGTCCTTGGCCACAACGACCTTGCCGGACTTGTCGGTGATGTCGAAACGGGCCACTTCACCACGCAGACGCTCGGACACAAATTCCATTTGTGCACCGCTGTCCATGAGGCGGAAGTTGTCATTGACGAAGAAATTCGCCAGGATAGATTCTGGATTCAGGCCGATGGCCTTGAGCAGAATCGTGACGGGCATCTTACGGCGGCGGTCGACGCGGAAGTACAGGATGTCCTTGGGGTCGAACTCGAAGTCGAGCCAGGAGCCACGGTACGGGATGATGCGCGCCGAGAACAACAGCTTGCCCGAGCTGTGGGTTTTGCCCTTGTCGTGTTCGAAGAACACGCCAGGCGAACGGTGGAGCTGAGACACGATCACGCGCTCGGTCCCATTGATGATGAACGAGCCCTTATCGGTCATGAGCGGCACTTCGCCCATGTAGACCTCTTGCTCCTTCACTTCCTTGACCACTTTGGACTGCGATGTCGAAGACTCACGGTCATAGATGATCAATTGCACCTTGGCGCGCACAGCCGAGGCGAAGGTCAGACCACGGGTCTGGCACTCACGCACGTCAAAAGCTGGCTTTGCCAGGTTGTACTCGATGAACTTCATCTCCACAAAACCGTTGTGGGAGACGATAGGAAAGGCAGCGTCGAATGCAGCCTGAAGGCCTTCGATGGTTCTTTTCTGGGGTGCTTTATCAGCCTGCAGGAAAGCGGTGTAGGCGTCCTTCTGCATCTGCAGCAGATAAGGAACTTCGAGCACGCTATCGCGGGTGCCGAAACTTTTGCGAATTCGCTTGCGTTCGGTGTAGGAATAGGCCATGAGATCTCCGGGCAAAGACATGAGTCCTGGGTCTTCGACGACTGACCCGCGAGGAGAGGTGTCCTCACGGGCTTGGCGGTTGGCCACTACCAACCATGGCGGACGGTGATGCGTTGCACATCACCCGAACCAAGGCGTCTTCTGCTGTCGGGGTTGTCAGAAGACACTCGCAAGCCTCGTTGACAACGAGGCTTGCGGGTGCTCTCTGAAAGCACCAAAGGCTGGAGGCCCTTTGAGGAGCACTCCAGCCCTTGAGCAAGACCGAATTACTTGAGTTCGGCCTTGGCGCCAGCTTCCACCAGCTTCTTGACAGCTGCTTCGGCGTCGGCCTTGGCAATGCCTTCCTTGACGTTCTTGGGAGCGCCGTCCACCAGGTCCTTGGCTTCCTTGAGGCCCAGGCCGGTGATTTCGCGCACAGCCTTGATCACGGACACCTTGTTGGCACCAGCTTCGGTCAGAACGACGTTGAATTCCGTCTTTTCTTCAGCAGCAGCAGCAGCGCCACCACCAGCGGCAGCAGGAGCAGCCATGGCTGCAGCGCTCACGCCAAACTTCTCTTCAATGGCCTTCACCAGGTCATTGAGTTCCAGAACCGTCATGCTGTCCAGCGCGGTCAAAAATGCGTCTTTATCGAATGCCATTTTGATTTCCTAACAATTTTGTTGGTTAACTGCCGAGCGATCAAGCTGCGACAGGTTCGGCGGCCGTTTCGGCAACGCCTTCGCCTTTTTTCGCCGCCAGCGCGCCCAGCACAACGGCCGTACGCGACATGGGGGACATAAGCAAGCCACAAATCTGAGCCAGCAGAACTTCCTTGGAAGGAATGTTGGCCAGTTGCTTAACGCCGTTGACATCCAGGGCTTTGCCACCGAAAGCGCCACCGCGAATCACCAGCTTGTCGTTGGTCTTCGCGAAATCGGCCACCACCTTGGCGGCGGCCACAGCGTCTTCAGAGAAGCCGTAGATCAGCGGGCCGGTCATCTGGTCTGCCACCACGTCAAACGCGCTGCCAGCCACAGCACGGCGAGCCAGGGTGTTCTTCAGAACACTCAGGGTCACGCCCTTGCTGCGAGCATCAACACGCAGTTTGGTCATGTCGGCGACCGTGATGCCACGGTATTCCGCGATCACAAGCGTTTGAGCTTTAGCGGCGAGGCTGGTCACTTCACTGATGACCGCTTCTTTCTCACTGCGATTAAGACTCAAGGTCTACTCCTTAAAATGCGCACTCGGCGAGTGCCTCATGCGCGCTCTTGTTGCAGCGACCAACTGTTTCGGAAAATTTTTCCATCTGCAGCGGGATCGCCATCTGCGTTGGTGCCTTGTCTGGCTTTAAGCACGACCGGATCGCGCACCAACGGTCTTGGATGGCCTGTCGCTACTTTCGTAGCTCCAGCCCACCACATCGGGCCTGCCCGTGAAGGCACGCCCGAAGATTTCTTGCAATTACGCTGCAGCGATGGTTTGCGTATCCACGCGGACACCCAGACCCATCGTGGAAGACACAGCCACCTTGCGCAAGTACAGGCCCTTGCTGGTTGCTGGCTTGGCCTTGTTCAGGGCTTCGATCAGTGCAGCCAGATTGCCTTGCAGCTTGTCGTTGTCGAATGAGCGACGGCCGATCGTGCTGTGCACGATACCGGCCTTGTCCACGCGGAACTGCACCTGACCAGCCTTGGCGTTCTTCACGGCCGTAGCAACGTCAGGGGTCACGGTGCCCACCTTGGGGTTAGGCATCAGGCCACGTGGGCCCAGGATCTGACCCAGGGTACCCACAACGCGCATCGCGTCAGGCGCAGCGATCACCACGTCAAACGGCATGTCGCCGGCCTTGACCATGGCGGCCAGGTCGTCCATACCGACGATGTCAGCACCGGCGGCCTTGGCTTCTTCAGCCTTGGCGCCTTGGGCAAACACCGCAACGCGCGTCGTCTTGCCGGTACCGTTGGGCAGCACCACGGCGCCACGGACCACTTGGTCGGACTTCTTGGCATCGATACCCAGCTGCACAGCCACATCGATGGATTCATCGAACTTGGCAGTAGCCGCTTCCTTCACCAGAACCACAGCATCCGCGAAGGCATACAGCTTGGTGCTGTCAACCTTGCCCTGCTGGGCCTTTTGCTTTTTTGTCAACTTGGCCATTTACAAACCCTCCACCGTCACGCCCATCGAGCGTGCAGAACCAGCCAGCGTACGGACTGCTGCGTCGACGTTCGCGGCGTTCATGTCCTTCATCTTGGTCTTGGCGATTTCTTCGAGCTGTTCGCGCGTGATCTTGCCGACCTTGGTCTTCAGCGGATTCGAAGAACCCTTTTCAAGCTTGATAGCCTTCTTGATCAGCGTCGTTGCGGGCGGCGTCTTGATGATGAAGGTAAAACTCTTGTCCGCAAAAGCCGTGATGACCACAGGCAACGGCAGACCAGGCTCCACACCCTGGGTCTGCGCATTGAATGCCTTGCAGAACTCCATGATGTTGAGACCACGCTGGCCCAGAGCGGGACCAATGGGTGGGGATGGATTGGCCTTACCAGCTGGGACTTGCAGCTTGATAAAACCGACGATTTTTTTCGCCATGTTTTACTCCTTACGGGTCATAACGCCTTCGCTGCACCACGCAGCAACTGGCTCCCCGGGGTTAACGACTCGCTATCACAATGTTCGCACCGAGTCGAAAAGTGCGACATTCAACTTTTTCCCTGGTTTTCCAGGGAGGACTAGGTTTTATCGAAAAGACTTACGTCTTCTCGACCTGTCCAAATTCCAGCTCAACGGGTGTAGAGCGACCGAAGATCATTACGGAGACGCGCACACGGCTCTTTTCGTAATTGACTTCTTCGACCGAGCCATTGAAGTCCGTGAAAGGACCTTCCTTGACACGAACCAGCTCACCCACCATGAATTCGATCTTGTGGCGCGGCTTCTCCGTGCCTTCCTGCATCTGGCTGACGATTTTCTGAACTTCTTCTTCAGAAATAGGTGCGGGACGATTCTTTGCACCACCCACGAAACCAGTCACCTTGTTGGTGTGCTTCACCAAATGCCAGGTGTCATCGTCCATGACCATTTCAACGAACACATAGCCAGGAAACAAGCGACGCTCAGTCGTCTTGCGCTGGCCGTTTTTCATTTCCACCACTTCTTCGGTCGGCACCAGAATGCGGCCAAACTTATCCTGCATGCCAGAGCGGCCAATACGCTCCTGGATGTTGCGCTCCACGGCTTTTTCCATACCCGAGTAGGCATGGACGATGTACCAGCGCAGATCGGGGTTTACCGAAGCAGAAGCGCCTGCAGGAGCCTCTGCCCCAGTGATTTCCGCAGCGGTCGTCATGATTTTCTCCAACCCAGAACCAAGTCGTACAGAACCCATTCCAGCGTCTTGTCCGTGAACCACAGGAAAAGTGCCATGATCACCACAAAGGCAAACACGTAAGCCGTCATCTGCAAGGTTTCCTTGCGAGTGGGCCAGACAACTTTTTTCACTTCGCGCCATGCATCCTTTGCAAAAGCAACGAACTGCCGACCGGACTCCGATACGAGAAATACGCCTGCAGCCGCAACCAGCCCGACGATCAGCGCAGCCCATTGAACGAGAGCGCCTTGTTTTCCCAGCAAATAAAAACCCGCCACCGAGGCGATGACCAAAGCCACCACCGCTGCGAGCTTGGCCTTGTCTGCGCCTGTATTGACAGTTTCAACCTGTGAAGTGGCCATCTTTGAGTATTTCCTGCTTCCGATTCACGGCGTCACTTAAGACACCGAAGCCCGCCAGGGCCTGGCGGGCTTGTTTTAGGCCACATTCAAGTGGCAGGGGCAGTAGGAATCGAACCTACAACCTTCGGTTTTGGAGACCGACGCTCTGCCAATTGAGCTATACCCCTGTATCTCTTGCCAATTACGCGAGGATCTTGGCCACGACGCCAGCGCCCACGGTACGGCCACCTTCGCGGATAGCGAAGCGCAGGCCTTCTTCCATGGCGATGGGGTTGATCAGCTTCACAGTGATCGACACGTTGTCACCAGGCATGACCATTTCCTTGTCGGCTGGCAGCTCGATGGCACCAGTGACGTCGGTCGTGCGGAAGTAGAACTGAGGACGGTAGTTGTTGAAGAAAGGCGTGTGACGGCCGCCTTCGTCCTTGCTCAGAACGTACACCTCAGCGGTGAAGTGGGTGTGGGGCTTGATCGAGCCGGGCTTGCACAGCACTTGGCCGCGTTCCACGTCTTCGCGCTTGGTGCCGCGCAGCAGCAGGCCAACGTTGTCGCCAGCCTGGCCTTGGTCCAGCAGCTTGCGGAACATTTCCACGCCGGTGCAGGTGGTCTTGACGGTGTCCTTGATACCGACGATTTCGATTTCTTCGCCGACCTTGAC
>NZ_AFBG01000028.1 GCF_000204195.1 Acidovorax radicis N35 | reverse complement strand
GATCAGCTTCACAGTGATCGACACGTTGTCACCAGGCATGACCATTTCCTTGTCGGCTGGCAGCTCGATGGCACCAGTGACGTCGGTCGTGCGGAAGTAGAACTGAGGACGGTAGTTGTTGAAGAAAGGCGTGTGACGGCCGCCTTCGTCCTTGCTCAGAACGTACACCTCAGCGGTGAAGTGGGTGTGGGGCTTGATCGAGCCGGGCTTGCACAGCACTTGGCCGCGTTCCACGTCTTCGCGCTTGGTGCCGCGCAGCAGCAGGCCAACGTTGTCGCCAGCCTGGCCTTGGTCCAGCAGCTTGCGGAACATTTCCACGCCGGTGCAGGTGGTCTTGACGGTGTCCTTGATACCGACGATTTCGATTTCTTCGCCGACCTTGACAATACCGCGTTCGATACGGCCGGTCACCACGGTGCCGCGACCGGAGATCGAGAACACGTCTTCCACAGGCATCAGGAAGGCGCCGTCCACAGCGCGCTCTGGCGTAGGGATGTAGGTGTCCAGGGCTTCGGCCAGCTTCATGATGGCTTCTTCACCCAGAGGACCCTTGTCGCCTTCCAGGGCGAGCTTGGCGGAACCGCGAATGATCGGGGTGTCGTCGCCAGGGAAGTTGTACTTGTCGAGGAGCTCGCGCACTTCCATTTCGACGAGTTCCAGCAGTTCTTCGTCGTCCACCATGTCGCACTTGTTCAGGAACACGATGATGTAAGGCACGCCCACCTGGCGGGCCAGCAGGATGTGCTCACGGGTCTGGGGCATGGGGCCGTCAGCGGCCGAGCACACCAGGATAGCGCCGTCCATCTGGGCAGCGCCGGTGATCATGTTCTTCACATAGTCGGCGTGGCCTGGGCAGTCCACGTGGGCATAGTGGCGGTTGGCCGTTTCGTATTCCACGTGGGCGGTGTTGATCGTGATACCGCGGGCCTTTTCTTCGGGCGCTGCATCGATCTGGTCGTATGCCTTGGCTTCGCCGCCGAACTTGGAGGACAGCACGGTAGCAATCGCTGCCGTCAGCGTCGTCTTGCCGTGGTCCACGTGGCCGATCGTGCCCACGTTGACGTGAGGCTTGGTGCGCTCGAACTTTCCTTTTGCCATTTTTCCGACTCCGAAAAAAATCTATACCAATACAACTGGATTTCGGCGCAACCAGAATCGGACGCACCTGAAAGTGGTGCCCATGGCGGGAATCGGACCCGCGACCTCTCCCTTACCAAGGGAGTGCTCTACCACTGAGCCACATGGGCAGCTTGACGCCGCTCGCGCGACATCAAAATTGCTAACTCAACAAACCAGCACAAACAAGCAATGGAGCGGGAGACGGGAATCGAACCCGCGTCATTAGCTTGGAAGGCTAGGGTTCTACCATTGAACTACTCCCGCATCGGCCAACAACCTCTGCGCGTCTGACAAAGCCAAAAGCAAAGCCAGACATCGACCTCAACACTACTCACTCACTGGTGGAGGGGACTGGATTCGAACCAGTGTAGGCGTAAGCCAACAGATTTACAGTCTGCCCCCTTTAGCCACTCGGGCACCCCTCCGGAGAATTTCGAATTATAGCACTAGTTTTTTGCAGCCCGAAGAAATTCCCAAATCCTCGCCATCAGCCCCACGAGAAAGATACAGGACTGCCTGCGTCACTGGTGCGGCTGGCGGGGATCGAACCCACGACCCTTGGCTTCGGAGGCCAATACTCTATCCACTGAGCTACAGCCGCACGGCAAAACTGACACAGCCCCACATTATCGCACGCAACCAACCCACCAGGATCGACGCCACCCAACCCCAACACGAGAAGAGCAAAACACCCACTTCACAAGGAGAGACCGCGAGCCTCGGCATCCCCAGACACTGGGAGCGACAACCCCAGCCCCAGCAAAAAAGCATCGGTACTCGCCCCACCAACCACCACCAGATCAAAGCCCCCCTCACTCAGTATCCAGTTTCTGATAAGCCCGTCGAACAAGGCATGCAAGCCAATCGCCGCCTCGATGGACGCGACAGGCAAGACAACCCCCTGCGCCTGCGCTCCCAGCTCAAAGTCACGCGCCAGTTGCCGCGTAAAACCATCCGACGCAGCCATGTGGCGATCACGAACCCCCACAAGTTCGCCCACGTACTCCACTTTGTAGAGCGCAATCTCAAAAACCCGGCGCGTTCGCTCGTCAGAAGCCACACTGCGCAGCACAAACGCCATCACAGCCCGCAGTCGCTGCACGGGATTCGGACAAGTACTGCTTTCAAACTCACCGTAGCCCTGCTCCAACGGAAGAGTCATCCGGTCCATCATGGCATTGAAGAGATCCACCTTGTCTTTGAAATGCCAGTAGATCGCCCCCCGCGTAGCACCGGCGGCCTGAGCAATGTCACTCAGCGAAGCACGCGAAACCCCCCTCTCCCAGAAGACATGCTCCGCCGCATCAATCAGGCTATTGCGCGTGGCAATTGCATCTTCCTTGGTTCGACGCGCCATTGGTAATTGCCTCCTTATGTTCAATACTAAGTACCCACACTTTATGCAAAGACATCGGGGCATCGCAATTATACATTCATGTCTGTATGTATAATCGCGCACTTATTTCGTCGGGCTCTGATCTTGGACTGCCTCCGACCGAGGGGCCATCCCCTACAACCCCATTCCTTGACGCCAATCAAAAGGACTCCCATGCCCACATTCCGTGACGCATCTACCACCGCCTCCTTTCGCGCCTCCCCAACTCACAGGGCCGCCTCTCTGGTCGCCGCTACTGCGGCAGCGCTCTTCCTGGCCTCATGTGGCAAGGCGGACGGCCAAGCCGCCGCCGGAGGACCGCAGATGCCCCCCGTGGAGGTCGGCGTTGTGACTGCGACCCCTGGCGACGTCGGGTTGATCACTGAATTGCCAGGCCGTGTGGAGGCCTCGCGGGTTGCGCAGGTACGGGCTCGCGCTGCTGGCATCCTGCAGCAACGCCTTTTTAAGGAAGGCAGTGATGTGAAGGCAGGACAACCACTGTTTCGCATTGACCCTGCACCCTATGCTGCAGCATCCGAGAGTGCCCGAGCCAGTCTGGCAAAAGCGCAGGCCAACCTCGCGCAGGCCAGCGCGCAGGTGGAACGCTATCGCCCACTGGTAAGTGCCAACGCCATCAGCAAACAGGACTTCGTGAACGCCGAAGCCGCCGAGAAGCAGGCACAGGCGGATGTGGCCACCGCCAAGGCCGCAGTACGCACCGCCGACATCACTCTGGGCTACGCCAGCGTGACATCGCCCATATCGGGCCGTATAGGCCGCGCCTTGGTTACTGAAGGGGCATTGGTGGGGCAAGGAGAAGCCACCCCCCTGGCCGTGGTGCAGCAAATCGACCCCGTGTACGTGAACTTCACCCAGTCGGCCAGCGATGTCTTCCAGTTGCGCCGGGCCATGGAAAGCGGCCAGTTCAAGCGCGCCGGAAGCGCAGAGGCCGCGAGCGTCAAGCTCGTTCTGGGCGATGGAACCGAATACGCCCAGGCAGGCAAGCTGCTGTTCACCGATCTGTCGGTGGACTCCACCACCGGTCAGGTCACATTGCGCGCGGAAGTCCCCAACCCCAAGGGCGAGTTACTACCGGGTCTGTATTTGCGCGTACGCATCGAACAAGCACAGGCCAGCAACGCCATCACCCTGCCCCAGCAGGCAGTCACACGCACCCAGCAGGGTGACTCGGTGAGCGTAGTGGGTGACGATGGCAAGGTGTCTCCACGCACCATCAAGGTCAGCGCCGCCCAGAACAACCGGTGGGTGGTTCTTGACGGGCTGAAGGCGGGGGAGAAAGTCATGGTGGACGGTTTTCAGAAACTGCAGATGCTGCCCCCGGGCACACCTGTGAAACCCGTCCCATGGCAAGCCCCAGGAAGCGCTTCCGCACCTGGTGCACTTTCGGCACAGGCCGCCACACCTGCTGCATCTGCCGCTTCGGCATCGAAGCCATAAGGGGCATTCCAGCATGGCCAAGTTCTTTATCGACCGCCCCATCTTTGCATGGGTGATCGCGCTGTTCATTATGGTGATGGGCGGCGTGGCGATCACGCAGCTACCTATTGCACAGTACCCGCCAGTGGCCCCCCCGGCCATCGTCATCAACGCAGCGTACCCCGGTGCATCCGCGCAAACCCTCGAAGACAGCGTGCTGTCGGTGATCGAACGCGAGATGAACGGTTCGCCCGGGCTGATCTACATGGAATCCGTCGCACAGGCCGACGGCTCCGGCAGCATCACCCTGAGTTTTCAACCCGGCACCAATGCCGACCTGGCACAGGTGGACGTGCAAAACCGCTTGTCACGTGCAACGCCCCGCCTACCCTCCGCCGTAACGCAGCAAGGTGTGCGCGTGGACAAATCGCGCTCCAACTTTCTGCTGTTCACCATGCTCTCGTCCACCAACCCGGCAACGGACACGGTGGCCCTGGGTGACTATGCATCGCGCAACGTCGTGCCCGAACTGCAACGCCTGAAAGGCATCGGCCAGGCGCAGCTTTTTGGTACAGAGCGCGCCATGCGCATCTGGATCGATCCCGCCAAGATGGTGAGCTTCAACCTCTCGGCCGCCGAGATCACGGCCGCAATCCGCGCACAAAACGCCCAGGTGGCCAGCGGCACCATCGGCGATCTTCCCAACATCGCAGGCCAGGCGATCGCAGCCACCGTCGTGGTCAACGGCCAGCTCTCCAGCGTGGAGCAGTTTGGCAACATCGTTCTGCGGGCCAACACCGATGGGTCCACGGTGCGCATCAAGGACGTGGCACGCGTGGAACTCGGTGGCCAGGCCTATGCCACCGCTGCACGCCTGAACGGCAAGCCCGCCGTGGGCATCGGCGTCCAGCTCTCCCCCAGTGGCAACGCCCTGGAAGCTGCCAAGGCCGTTCGCGCCAAGATGGATGAACTCTCGCGCTACTTTCCTGAAGGCATGAGCTGGAGCATCCCGTACGACAGCTCACGCTTTGTGGACATCTCCATCAGGCAGGTGGCAGAAACCCTGGTGGAAGCGGTGGCGCTGGTGTTCCTCGTGATGTTCCTGTTCCTGCAGAACTGGCGCTACACCATCATCCCCACGATCGTGGTGCCCATTGCTCTCCTGGGTACATTCGCCACGCTGCTGGCGCTGGGGTTCTCGATCAACGTGTTGACGATGTTTGGCATGGTGCTGGTGATCGGCATCGTGGTGGACGATGCGATCGTGGTGGTGGAAAACGTCGAGCGCATCATGAGCGAAGAAGGGCTCTCGCCCCTGGAGGCCACGCGCAAGGCCATGCGCCAGATCTCAGGCGCCATCATTGGCGTGACCGTGGTGCTGATCTCAGTGTTCGTGCCACTGGCCTTCTTTGCGGGGTCCACCGGCAACATCTACCGCCAATTCTCGGCAGTGATGGTGGCATCCATCGCTTTCTCGGCCTTCATGGCGCTGTCGCTCACGCCAGCACTGTGCGCCACTTTGCTCAAGCCTGTGGAAGCCGGCCACCACCATGAAAAGCGCGGTTTCTTCGGCTGGTTCAACCGTGGCTTCTCGCGCACAGCCAAGGGGTATGAAGGTTTTGTCTCGCGCATGCTCAAGCGGGCAGCGCGCTACCTCGTCATCTACGCAGCCATCATTGGCGCCGTGGCCGTGGTGTACATGCGGCTGCCCACATCGTTCCTGCCCAGCGAGGACCAGGGCAACATCATTGTCAACGTACAACTGCCACCCGGCGCCACACAAGAGCGCACGCTGGCCGTGATGCAGCAGGTCGAGGAGTTCATCCTCAAACAGCCCGAAGTGCAAAGCATGGTGGGTGTGCTGGGGTTCAGCTTCTCCGGCCAGGGCCAGAATGCCGCCCTTGCCTTTGTGACATTGAAGGACTGGAGCGAGCGCCACGGCCCAGGCCAGTCGGCACAGGACGTCGCCAGCCGGGCTTTCGGGGGGTTGATGGGCATCCGCGATGCGTTCATCTTCCCGTTGAGCCCGCCACCTATTCCCGAGCTTGGCAACGCCAGCGGCTTCACGTTCCGCCTGCAGGACCGCGGGGGCGCCGGGCACGAAGCGCTGGTGAAGGCGCGCAACCAGCTGCTGGGCATGGCCTCGCAAAGCAAGGTGCTGACCCAGGTGCGCCCGGATGGCCTGGAAGACGCCCCGCAGTTGCAGATCGATATCGACCGCGACAAGGCCAACGCGCTGGGCGTGCCGTTTGATGCGATCAATTCGGCACTGTCCACCGCCCTTGGCTCGAGCTACGTGAACGACTTCCCGAACCAGGGCCGCCTGCAGCGCGTGGTGGTGCAAGCCGACGCCCCGGCGCGCATGCAACCGGATGACCTGTTGAAGATCAACGCCGCCAACAGCCAGGGCAAGCCCGTGCCCCTTTCGGCATTTGCCACAACGCGCTGGGCGAACGGCGCGCAGCAAACGGTGCGCTACAACGGATATCCGGCCATGCGCATCTCGGGTGCGCCCGCCCCGGGTTTCAGCACGGGTGCCGCGATGGCCGAGATGGAAAAACTCGCGACCCAGTTGCCCGCAGGCTTCGGCTTTGAGTGGACAGGCCAATCCCGCGAGGAAAAACTGGCGGGTGCACAGTCGCTGATCCTCTACAGCTTCGCCATCCTGGCCGTGTTCCTGTGCCTGGCAGCGCTGTACGAAAGTTGGTCGATCCCGCTGGCCGTGATCCTGGTGGTGCCCCTGGGCGTGCTGGGTGTACTGCTGGCCACCCTGCTGCGCGGCTATGCCAACGACGTCTACTTCCAGGTGGGGCTGATCACGATCATCGGCTTGTCTGCCAAGAATGCAATTTTGATCATCGAATTTGCGAAAGACCTGCAGGCCCAGGGCAAGAGCGTGATCGAGTCGGCACTGGCGGCAGCCCACCTGCGGTTCCGTCCCATCGTGATGACCTCGATGGCCTTTGGCCTGGGGGTCCTGCCGCTGGTGATCGCATCGGGGGCCGGTTCGGCCAGCCAGCGCGCCATTGGCACCGGCGTGCTGGGTGGAATGGTCACTGGCACGGTGCTGGCCGTGTTCTTCGTGCCCGTGTTCTTCGTAGTGGTCCGCAGCCTGTTCAAAGGCAGCGCGCGCCAGCAGGAAATGAACCGCCGCCATGCAGAGGAAGCAGGAGTTGGAACCCATGACTAGTCACCCACGTACCACCGCCATCGCGCTGGCAACAGCCTTGCTGCTGGGCGGTTGCTCGTTCATACCGACGTATGAGCGCCCCGCGGCGCCCGTGCCAAGCACTTACGCTGCGAGCGCCGCCGCCACGCCAAACGCCGCAGCGGCAGCGCCCTGGCAGGACTATTTCGCCGAGCCCCGGCTGCGCCAACTTATCGAAGTGGCCCTGGCCAACAACCGCGATCTGCGGGTGTCCGTGCTCAACATCGAGCAGGCACGCGCAACGTTCCAGGTGCGCAGGGCAGACCTCTACCCGGGCGTGGGTTTGGCCGCCAACGCGAGCCGCGCGCCCGCCACGGGCACCGGCGACCTGACCAACTCGTTCAGTGTCGGCCTGGCGGTCACGGCCTGGGAGATCGACTTCTTTGGCCGCATTGCAAGCCTCAAGGAACAGGCCCTGGCGCAGTACCTCGCCACCGAAGAAGGTCGCAACGCTGCGCAGGTGAGCCTGGTGGCCGCCGTGGCCAACGGCTGGCTGAACCTGCTGGCCGATGAAGAGCTGCTGGACCTGTCACGCCAGACCCTAGCCTCGCGGGACGAGTCTGTGCGCCTGACCAAGATGCGCCTGGATGCAGGCGTTGCTTCCGAGCTCGATTTCCGCCAGGCCGAGTCGCTGACCCAGGCCGCACGGGCCACGCTGGCCCAGCAGCAGCGCCAGCGCGCGCTGGACGAAAACGCCCTGGCACTGCTGCTCGGGCAATCCCTGCCCGACGACATCCGTGCCAGCCTCGCAGGCAGCAGGCTGGCAGCGGCCCCCGCCATGGCGCAGTTGCCAGCGGGGCTGCCATCCGAACTGCTGACCCGTCGGCCCGACATCCGCCAGGCGGAGCAGCAGCTGATTGCAGCCAACGCCAACATCGGCGCTGCCAGGGCCGCGTTCTTCCCGCGCATTTCGCTCACCACCCAAGCGGGCACCGCCAGCGGCGAGCTGTCGGGCCTGTTCAAGAGCGGTTCGTGGGGATTCACCATTGCGCCGTCCCTGTTGCTGCCCATCTTTGATGCGGGCCGCAACCAGGCCAACCTGGAGAGCGCACGGGCCGGCCGCGGCATCGCCATCGCGCAGTACGAAAAAGCCATCCAGACAGCCTTCCGCGAAGTGTCGGACGCACTGGCAGGCCAGGCCACGCTGGGCGAGCAGGCGCAGGCGCAGCAGCTGCAGGCCCAGGCCGAGGCCTCACGGCTGCAGCTGTCCGATCTGCGTTACCGCAACGGCGTGTCGAGCTACCTGGATCTGCTGGATGCGCAGCGCTCGCTGTTCACGGCGCAGCAGGCCGTGGTGCAGGTCAAACTCGCACAACTGCAAAACCAGGTGGCGCTGTACAAGGCCCTGGGTGGCGGAGCACCTGAAGCGGCAGCAGCAGGCAATCCATCCTGATACGAAAGACGGCCCCCTGGCGCGCCGCAGTTTGTGGCGCGCGCAGGGTCGTGCCGTGTATCAGGGTCACGGCGTGCGCGGGCCTTACCCGGAGAACAACAGCCCCGCAGATATAATTTAAGGTTGATTTCATCAAAGCCCCCGATACACCAGAGGACGTCATGAGCGACAACCACCACGAAGAAGCCCATACCGGCCCGATCAAGAACCCCAAGCAGTTGCTGGTCGCGGTACTTTTCTCGTTTGTGATTCCAATCTTTGCCATCATTGGCTTGGTTCTGTACGTCACGTCGGCCGACAAGCCAGCCGCTGGCGCCGCCAATCCCGAGAAAGCCATTGCCGAGCGCATCCAGAAGGTGGGCATGGTCGAGATCCGTGATGCCAACCGCCCTCTGAAGGCCGGTGAAGAGGTGTACAAGGGCCAGTGCGCCGCGTGCCATGCCACAGGCGCTGCCGGTGCTCCCAAATTTTCGGATGCCGGCGCTTGGTCGGCCCGCATCGCAACCGGCTTTGAAACGCTGGTGCAATCCGCCCTGAAGGGCAAGGGCGCGATGGCTCCGCAAGGTGGCGGGGATTTCAACGACACCGAAATTGCACGTGCCGTGGCCTACATGGCCAATGCTGCCGGCGCCAAATTTGCAGAACCTGCAGCCCCCGCCGCCGCTGGCGCCGCTCCGGCAGCCGCAGAGGCAGCCCCTGCAGCCCCAGCCACTCCGGTGGCGGCGGCAGCCCCCGCCGCTGAGGCTGCTCCAGCCGCTGCCGCACCGGTTGCCGCAACCGCAGGCGCTGGCGAAGCCCTGTACAAGCAGGCGTGCCAGGTGTGCCATGCTGCTGGCGTGGCCGGCGCCCCCAAGTTTGGTGACAAGGCCGCCTGGTCGGCCCGCCTGCCTGCTGGCATCGATGCGCTGTACAGCAGCGTCGCCAAGGGCAAGGGCGCCATGCCTCCCCGTGGCGGTGCAGCACAGGCTTCAGACGCCGACCTGCGCGCAGCGGTCGAATTCATGGCAGCCGCCGCCAAGTAAATCAACACCCGTCCACTCGCGGCGCCTTTCGGGGCGGAACACGGGGACAAAAAAGCCGGTCTTGCTGACCGGCTTTTTTTATGGGTGGGGGCCCGACACCGAGGGCGCCTTGGTTGGAGCCTGGGCCTGCGCCGCCCAGCGGCTGCTCGGGCTCATGACAAAGCCGTAGCGGCCAGGCAGGTCCTCCGCCCGCACCGCCTGCGGGAGCCAGCGCCCTGCTTCCACCGCTTCGGCCACCAACGGAACGTCCAGTGTGTGCACCAGGCCCACACCCAGCGCAGTGGTCAGGTAAACGCGGCCCTGTGCGTCCACCAGGCAATCCTGCACCGCCGCGCCACGGCCCGTGTGGGACACCACCGAAAAATCAGCCCGTATGCGCCAGACCCAGGGCGTGGCTTCCAGCTCGACATACACCCGCTGGGGCCCGTTCTGGAAGAACCATTGACCCTGCCCATCGGGCTCGAAATTGCGTGCGATGAATTCGATCAGCTTTTCATGCTGCAGCAAGGACCCCTTGCTCTGAGGAAACGGCCCAGTGGCCTGGGCTTGGTCATCGCGCAGGTACCAATGGCCACGCGCGTCCAGGCCCAGCCAGCCATAGCAGTTGGGCACGTTGGGCCACTTGGCCAGCGCCTGTTTGACGATGTCATCCATGCGGCGATTGTGCGCCCGCCCGCGCCCCGCTCTCTGTATGTTCGGCCAGCCATCCGCCCACAGCGTCAGGCATCGCGCGCACATGCCCTGGCAGGCGACCATGGGCAAAACCCACATGGCCGCCATGCGGAGGCTGCCACAGTGTGACGAATCCGTTGCGCACCTCGTGCGGCAGCGGAAGGCTGGCGGCCGGGACAAACGGGTCGTTGCGCGCATTGACCACCAGGGCCGGAATGCGGATGTTGTGCAGCAACGGCTTGGCCGACGCCCGCTGCCAGTAGTCCTCGGTGTTGCGAAAGCCGTGCAGCGGCGCGGTGAACACGTTGTCAAACGCATACAAGTCGCGCGCGGCCATCAGCGCCTGCCGATCGAACAACCCTGGGTGCTGCGCCAGCTTCTGCAACGCCTTGGGCACCAGGGTGCGCATGAACATGCGTGTGTAGACCTGCCGGTTGAAGCCGCGCCCAATGGCGTGCCCCCCTGCGGCCAGATCGACGGGCGAGCACACGGCAGCCACGGCATCGGCGCTGCGCGCGGCGTCCTCGCCCACCTCGGCCGCCCAGCGCAAGAGTGCATTGCCGCCCAAGGAGACCCCCACGGCCATCAAAGGCCCCTGGTGCGACGCCCGCAGGCGCTGCAGCATCCAGCCGATCTCGGCGTGGTCGCCCGAGTGGTAGGCGCGGGGCGCCCGGTTGATCTCGCCGCTGCAACCCCGGAAATGGGGCAACGCGCAGGCCCAGCCGCGCTCGCGCGCCAGATCGGCAAAAGCCTCGCAGTAGTGGCTGCGCGACGAGCCTTCCAAACCGTGAAAGACCACCAACAGCGGCCGGGGTGCCACAGACGCCGTGGCGCCCTCTTCCTGCAGGAAATCAATGTCCACAAAATCCCCGTCCGGCGTGTCCCAGCGCTCACGGCGGTATTCGGGGCGGGGGCCAAACACACGGCGCGAATACAGGGCCGGCCAGATGGTCTGTAGCTGGCCACCAGGCAACCATCGGGGTGCTATATATTTCATAGCAATAAACTCTTACTGATCATGCGCCAGGCAGCAAAAAAGCTTGAATGCAAGCCTACCACCGCTCAGTGGAGCACGGGCCGCTGGGCATCCACCACCTGCGCGTCCGGCGCCACGCCAGGGCTCGCATGGTGCGCCACCAGGCGCCAGCCTTCCGGGGTCTTGTGATAGACGTTGGTGGCCAGCACCACGGCCTGGTGCAGACCATCGGGCAGCATCACCTCGACCTGCTCGACCACGCTGTGCACAGCGCTCGTCAGCGCCACCACGCGGTGCACCTGCAAGGGCCGCGCCCGCACCGTGCCATGCGAAAACATCGCCTCGAACGCAGTGCGAATCGCCCCCGCACCCAGCAGCCGGGGCCCGCCCGGATGCACACAAATGATGTCGTCGTCTTCGGCCCAGCAGGCCATCAAAAGCTCGATGTCGCCCCGCTGCAAAGCCTCGTAGAACGCGGCTTCGGTGTCGTCCGAGGAACCTCCGAGGGTGGCGGCACTGGCGCGGGAACAGGGCATGGTGGTCGGGGTGGGACGTCTGGGACAAAGGAGGATGGCATGGCGGCTGCGCGGCCCGCCATGTGCAGGGTGCTATTGTGCGGCCATCTCCCAAAGCCTTGCGACGCGCCCGGAAAGTGGCGCCGGGTGCTGCACTTGTTGCAGAATCTGCCGAGCATCCGGTTTCTGGCACCTTGGCGTCTTGGCTCCGTGCCCCAACCTGTCCCTGAACCCCACTTGGCGAACCCCACCATGATCCAACGCATTCTTGCCCTTTTGGCCGCCGTGCTGGCGTTGAGCGCATTGACCGGCTGCGGCTACAACGACTTCCAGCGGCTGGACGAGCAGTCCAAGGCCGCGTGGAGCGAGGTCCTCAACCAATACCAGCGCCGTGCGGACCTGGTGCCCAACATCGTCGCCACCGTCAAGGGCGAGGCGAACTTCGAGCAGGAAACCCTGACCCGCGTGGTCGAGGCGCGCGCCAAAGCCACCTCCATCCAGGTCACGCCCGAAACCCTGAACAACCCCGAGGCATTCAACAAGTTCCAGCAGGCGCAGGGCGAATTGTCGGGTGCGCTGTCGCGGCTGATGGTGGTCTCTGAGCGGTATCCCACGCTGCAGGCCAACCAGGGCTTCAGGGACCTGCGTGTGACGCTGGAAGGCACCGAGAACCGCATCACCGTGGCACGCAACCGCTACATCCAGACCGTGCAGGAATACAACGTGCTCGCGCGCAGCTTCCCCACCAACCTGACCGCCATGGCGTTCAGCTATCCCCCCAAGCCCAGCTTCACCGTGGCCAACGAGGCCCAGATCTCCGCACCACCCACCGTGGATTTCTCCGCGTCCAAGCCCAAGCCTTGAACGCAGCCCGTCTCGTCGCTGAAAATTTAAGAAAATATGCCTCTGGCGCTTATCCATAAAGCGCTGACAGCTATATTATTTATAGCAATTGCACTGCCTTGGGCACATGCCGACGGCAGCTTGCAGCCCGTGCCGGCGCTCACCAGCCCCGTCATCGACCAGACCGGCACCCTGAGCGCCGCCGACAAGGCCACGCTCGAAACACAGCTGCACACGCTGGAGCAGACCCGGGGCGCGCAGGTGGTGGTGCTGATGGTGCCCACTACCGCCCCCGAGGACATCGCATCGTTCGCCAACCGCGTGGGCAACGCCTGGAAGATCGGGCGCCGCGACGTGGGTGACGGCGTGCTCGTGATCGTGGCCAAGAACGACCGCAAGATGCGCATCGAGGTCGCCAAGGCCCTGGAAGGGGCCATCCCCGACATTGCAGCGGCGCGCATCATCGACGGCGCCATGAAACCCCGGTTCCAGCAAAACGACTATGCAGGCGGGCTGGGCGCGGCCATCACCCAGCTCTCCGCACGCATTGCCGGCGAAGCGTTGCCAGCACCCGCCAGCAGCGGCAACAACACGACCCACAGCCCAAACAGCAGCCGCGACGGATTCGACTGGACGGACCTCGCCGTCTTCCTCTTTTTCGGCGTGATCGTGGCTGGGCCCCTGGCGCGCAGCATTTTTGGCAGCCGCCTGGGTGGCCTTTTTATGGGTGGGGGTGTGGGTTTCCTGGCCTTCGTGGTCACCTCCAGCCTGATCGTGGCGGGCGGCGCGGGCCTGCTCGCACTGCTCTACACCTGGATCTTCGGTGGCTCCGGCGGCAGCAGCAGCCCCCGGCGTGGCCGAGGCGGTGCGGCGGCCGGAGGTTGGGGGGCCGGTGCCGGCGGCGGCTGGAGCGGCGGTGGCAGCAACAGCGACGGTGGCGGATTCAGCTCGGGCGGTGGTGGAGATTTTGGAGGCGGCGGCGCCTCGGGGGACTGGTGAACATGGGCCCAGAATCAGCAACAGCCACCTCCATCACCTCTCTACCGGCTGCACTTTGGCGCCTGGTGCGCCACCGGTGGTGCGAGCCCCAGGCGCGCCGTGCGCTGCCTGGTGAGACCCTGGAGCGCCTCGCCGCGCAGGTGGCCGCCAGCGAACAGCAGCACATGGGCCAGATCCGCATCGTCGCCGAAGCCAGCCTGCCCTGGAGTTACCTACGCCGGCATGCGAGTGCGCGCGAACGCGCCATCATGCTGTTCAGCAAATACCGCGTGTGGGACACCGAGCACAACAACGGCGTGCTGATCTACCTGCTGCTGCCCGAGCACGCGATAGAGATCGTGGCCGACCGGGGCCTCGCCCGGCATGTGGCACCGGACGAATGGCGCGATGTCATTGCGCTCATGGCCCCTCGCTTTCGCCAGTTGGAGTACGAAGAGGGCCTCGTGCAGGCCATCGAGGCAGTTTCGTCCCGCCTCGTCCGGCACTTTCCACGCCCCCCGGACACCCCCGGGCACAACGAATTGCCCGACGCACCGGTGATTCGCTAGCGCCCCACGCGACGTATCCCCGTGATCAGACTCCCCGAAAACAGGGGTGGCCTCGAGTGCCATGGACAGGCCAGAAGGCCCTCCAAAAAAAAGCGCCGGAACACCGCAGGGACCTGGTTTCGGAGTGTCCTCGCTGAACTCGCCGTGTGGCATAGTGCGCTCCTTCGTTCGATTTTCATTGTCCCAAATCGGCAGCAGGGTTTTCCTCTAAAAACCCCTCTTTCGGACGCCGCCATCCACCAAAGCAAGGGACTCCACGCGAAGTTCCCGACGCATTGTTTCCAATACTGGAACAGTTAGTTTGCGACCCGGTGGTTTTTCTTCCGCTTCCACCCGCGTACAGTTCAACCCATCGATGAGCCGAACCCGCAAGGCGACTCACCGAACCCGGTTTGAAGCAGCTTTCCTCTCTCGCTCTTTGTTCCGGTTTTTTTGAGCCGCTTTTTTAACTTCAAGGATTTTCATCATGAACAACACCGCACGTTTCCTCTCCATCGCCGCTGTGGCCGCTTTCGCTTCCTTCGGTGCCCAGGCTGACGAAGCCGATGCTTCGCAGTTCGCCACCAAGTTCGACACGAACCGCACCCGCGCTGAAGTGGCTGCTGAAGCCGCTACCGTGGCACAGACCCGCTCCATCGAGCCTGCTGGTTCGCGTGTGGTGACCTACAAGTCCACCGCTGACCGCGCTGCTGTGCGCAGCCAGGCTGCGGATGCCGTGCGCACCGGCCAGATCCCTTCGGGTGAGCGTGGTTGATTCTTGTTGAATCCACGGTTCACACGTTTTCGTATTCC
>NZ_AFBG01000029.1 GCF_000204195.1 Acidovorax radicis N35 | reverse complement strand
ATGAGGCCGGTCTGTTCGGCCAGGGGGATGAAGTCGCCGGGGCTGATCATGCCGCGCTGGGGGTGGCGCCAGCGCACCAGGGCTTCTGCCCCCATGAGCTGGGACTGGTGGTCCACGACGGGCTGGTAGTGCACGAGCAGTTCACCCCGGGCCAGGCCCTGGCGCAGGTCGGCTTCCAGGTTGGAGCGGGCGTTGACGGCGGCCTGCATGTTGGGGTCGAAGAAGCGCTGGGTGTTGCGGCCTGCGGCTTTGGCCTGGTACATGGCCAGGTCGGCGCGTTTGAGGAGTTCGTCCACCGTCAGGCGTTCGTCGCCAAAGAGGGTGATGCCGATGCTGGGGGTGCTGTAGTGTTGGGCGCCGTCCAGGTCGAAGGGCTGGTTCAGGCTGGCCAGGAGTTTTTCTGCGACGGTTTCTGCCTGGGTGGCGGCGTCTTGCAGGTCGGGGGCCAGGGCTTCAAGCATGACGACGAATTCGTCGCCGCCAAAGCGGGCAACGGTGTCGGCTTCGCGCACGCTGCCCACCAGGCGGGTGGCGACCTGGGCCAGGAGCTGGTCGCCCATGTCGTGGCCCAGGGTGTCGTTGAGGTCCTTGAAGTTATCGAGGTCGATGAACAGCAGGGCGCCGAGGTTTCTGGTGCGCTGGCAGGCGGCGATGGAGCGCTGCAGGCGATCGAGCAGCAGGCGGCGGTTGGGCAGGCCCGTCAAGGCGTCAAAGAAGGCCAGGCGTTCGATCTCTTGTTCTGCTCGCTTTCGGTCCGTGATGTCCATGGTGAAACCGTGGGACACCACCGAGCCATCGGGCTCGCGGTGGGGTATCGCATTGGTCATGTGCCAGCGCACGCTGCCGTCGGGCATGCGCACGCGGTACTCGCACTGCCAGGGCACCAGCTTGCGCACCGAGGTGATCGCAGAGCGCTGCACCTGCGGCAGGTCTTCAGGCAGCACGCGGTGCATGAGCACGCCATGGTCGGCGGTCACCTGGCTCGGTTCCACACCCATGAAGTCGCGCACCGCATCGCTGATGTACTGCACGCTGGTGCCACCGTCCGCATGCAGGCGGTACTCGTAGATGAAGCCCGGAATGCGGCTGGCAATGCGCTGGATGAACAACAGCTGCTCGCGCAGCTGTTCTGCGGCGCGGTGCTCGTCCGTCACGTCCTGCACCACCCCCATCACCACCTGCACGCCGTCGCGCGGCAGCGTACGCTGCACGCGGGACCGCATCCAGCGCACTTCGCCATCGGGGCGGCGCCAGCGGTACTCCACATCCAGTCCGGCACCTGGCACGCGGGGCGTGTCAAATACATGGCGGTCCTCGGGCAGGATGCCACTCACAGCGCGCTCAGGGTCCACCCATTCCTGCTGCTCAAAGCCCGCGATATCGCACAGGCCCGGGGACCACAGCAGCACCGTCTCGCCGGGGTCTTCAATGCGGCGCCAGTGGCCAGTGCGTGCCAAGCTCTCCATGGTATTGAAAACCTCGGTCTGCTCGCGCAGTTCGCGGCGCACCTCTTCCAGGGCACGTTCCGACGCTGCCAGCGCGGCACGCAAGGTCTCGGCCTCGGTGGCATCGCGCACGGTGACCACAATGCAGTCCGTGGTCACGCGGCGGGCAGACAGGTCCCAGGCCAGCAGCAGCCGGCCCGGCTCGCGCACCACCTGGCGGCATTCGAGCGGCGCGCCCACGCGGGCCACGCCCTGCAACTGGTCCATGAGGGGGGTGCCCGCCAGCAGGTCGAACACCTCGCAGGCGTCAGCGCCCGGGTTGCGCACCGCGCCCAGGCCGGGCATGCGCCGTGCGGCAGCGTTGGCGGCAAGCAGCAGCAGACGGCCGTGCTGCAACCGAAATTCCATCAAGGCCACCGGAACGGCGTCGACCAGCGCTTGCAGACGCGCCTGCGCCATCGGCTCTATGTGGCCCTCGCCGATGGGGGCCAGGAGATCGGTCAACAGTTCGGACGAGATCACGGTCGCTCTGAAACCTTTGAAGCCTGCGGTGGGTATGAATCCCGCCTGGGCAAGGCGGGGCCGACGGTCACAGTCAATGCGCCAGCATACAGGCAAGAGTATGTCAAAACGTAACAGTCATTGAAAACCTGTGGCATTTATCCGAGGGAAAACCCGAGACCCCCGGTACAGCACGTCGATGACCATGCGCACCTCTTGCACCGGGCTCCGACACCTGCCGCGCGCAGTGAAACCGACCGGGGGCGAACTGCTACAGTCCACGCCTCATTTCCCGGCCCCCCAGCATGTCCGACACGCTTGAGCACCACACCCCCATTGTGTCGGTAGGCAGACACACTTTTGCGCCCGGGGGGATGTTTTCCCTTTGTTGACAGCCACTTAGCGCATCTACGCCAACCTGCGCTGGAGCACACTATGGGCGTGGATTGGCATGGTTAGGCGATGGAATTACCCCAAAATTACCCCAAGTAAATAGCCCGGGAAGTGAGGCATAGCCTAGCGTATGGAAGCGTACTTTGACGGCGCCTGCCACGATTTTCCGGGCATAAAGGGCCTGCTTCAGCGCATCAAGCACGAAGTCCTTTCACATCGAACTGCTCACTCGCCAGCCCAAGATGCGACGGGCGAACACGTCATGACGAAGGCCACGTACAGCCAGCCCTGCCAGGTCGAGACGTACGTGAAGTCCGAGACCCACAGCTGGTTCGGCCGCTCGACCCGGAACTGCCGGTTGACCTGATCCAGTCGACACCGCGCCTTGGCATCTGCGATGGTGGTGCGCACGACCTTGCCTCGCATCACACCGTGCAGCCCCAAGCGCCGCATCAATCGCTCGACCGTGCAACTGGCCACCACCACGCCTTCGCGTGCCCTCCAGCGTCCCCGTGGACCACAGAAGTCTGCAACCGGCGCTGGCTATCGGAAGATCCTATTGAAGTCTTGGACGGCATTAGGCTGGTTGCTGTCGCTCAGTTTGAACAAGGTAGATGTCCGCCTTCTCCGAAAGCCGACTTTCTTCGCCTAGTCGATTGGCCTACAGCAGCCTTTTAACCTCTGGCCTGCGAGAGCTCTGGGGTTTCTAAGCAAGAGGATGCTGCCATCCTTAATAGTTCATGATGAAATCGCTAGCACCATAAGCTCGACCATTTTTACCTCTCAACCTTGAGCGGTTGTTTGCTCGTCCTGCTGGCGGTGGCTCTTTTTTTGGCACAAGCAAACTTTTAGTTTAGAGGCTGGGCGCAGGGCTTGGTGCATTCACGACTGCCGGGGTCAAGAGATCTGGCATCCATCGCCTCACGGCGATGGATGGATTTGGCGCAGCATTGGGGCCTTGGGGCTTGGCCTGGGGCATGCAGCACGTTGGCCGCTGTGCCCCAGAATACTAGCCGGCCGCCAATGCGAGACGAGTTGCGCCTTGCGTGATCGGCCGTGCTGTACTTGAGTTGAATCGAAGCTCCACCTGCTTCAAAAAGTGCGAGAGCAGCATCACGTAGAGTGCATCACCCAAGGCAGCGTCCTCAACACCCACATCAAGGTTGGGATTGTCGTTGATCTCAATGACAAAGACGCCTGAGGGAGTGGACTTTAGATCCACGCCGTAAAAGCTGGTGCCCACCAAGCGCGTCGAGCTGACAGCGGCGTGCAGCACCTCGGGAGGTACCTCATCAAGAGGTACGGCCTGTACTCGACCCTCGGTGTAATTTCCATTGTCGGCGTGCTGCAGTATTTGCCAGTGGCCGTCGCACATGAAGTACTTTGCCGCAAAAACTGGTTGGCCGGCGAGCACGCCGATGCGCCAGTCGAAGTCCGTATACATGTACTCCTGCAGAAGAATGATTTCAGACTCCCTGAGCATATCTTTTGCGATCTCCTGAAGGTGCTCAAAGCTGTCAGCCTTCTTGACGCTTCGGCTGAACGCTCCGTCTGGCACTTTTACGACCAGGGGATACGTCAGCCGGTTGTGCATATCGGCGATGGTGCGCCTGCTGGCCATATGGGTCATGGGAGTCGCGATGGAATTCTCGCGGAGGATCTCCGCCAGGAAAGCCTTGTTGGTGCAACGCAGGATGGACACCGGATCGTCAATGACAGGCATGCCTTCGGCGACGGCCTTCTTCGCAAACTGGAACGTATGGTGCGTTACGGCTGTGGTCTCGCGGATGAAGAGCGCGTCGAACTGGGTCAGTCGCGAAAGGTCCTTCTTCTCGATGAGCTCGACAGCAATGCCCATGTCCTGTCCAACGTCAACCAGCTTCTTGAGCGTCTTGAGGTTAGAGGGTGGCAGCGGGTCGTTAGGGTCGTGCAGGACAGCCAGATCCATCCTGGGCAGAGGCATGGCGATCATGGGGCGCCAGCTGCGGCGGGTGTACTGACGCAGAGCCTGAACGAAGACCTCGTCACGCGCAGTGTCCACGTCACGAAGGTCCAGAGCCTGCATGTCGCCAATCTGCCAACTCAAGGACTGCTCCTGCCGCTCCAAGGTGATCTCCATCAGTGGACAACGGAACAGCTCAAAGCTCTTGCGCGCAAGTGCTGCAAGGGCAGGATCCTCTATAACGCCGAAGAACACATGCAACGTTAGGGTGTTAACCGACCGTGGGATTTCCTTCAACGGTCCGATCAGCCTGTTGAGCTGCGCAAGCGCGGCTGGCTGCATGCGTTTGCGTTGGAGACTGAGTATCGTGTCCACGCTCGGGGTCACGCGATCACCTCGGGCCTCCGCGAGCAGGGAGCAGTAGTACCCCATGCTCAGGTAGCCATAGGTCCGGCAAAGGTTGGTGACTTTGCGCAGCTGCCCGCGGGCGCCAGGCTCTTCTGCAACGAACTGGTCTGCGGTGATGACCTTGAGTTCCGAATCTTCCCATCGGAAGTCGGCCAGCTTTTCTACAACGATGACGTGTTCTGAGGACAATTTATTTCTTTCCAGAGATGACGACCGCCGCCGTGCGCCTTCGGCGCCCGTATCTGGCGATCTTCTTGAATTCACCCAGGCTGATGGACATGCCTCCATCAGTGTCGCTGGAGCGCGCCATGGGGTCGAGGATGCGGAACACCGCTCCGTCGAAACCGACAATCACCACCCAATGGGGCGTTTTCTCGCGGTGCAGTCGCCATAGGCTGATGAGCACGATGGGCAGGCGCCCTGCGCGCAGATGATCGATGAGGCTTTCGGGAGACACAGGCCGCGCATAGATAGGAACTTCATGTTCCACCAGCTCGGACCGGAAGTCGTTCTCCACCAACTGGATGACGTCCTTCTTGTGTTGGTCACGCACGCTGTCCATGAACAGGGATGCGCCAGCGGCCGCATACACAGACACGTCAAAGCCGCGCCTCAGTGCAGAACGCGCCAGCCCGAATGGGCCGCACCCTCCGTGGCCAGCGGCCATGAAGACGGTTGTAGCTTCGCGCCACAGGCGGATTTCTGCGGCCTGGTTCACGGGGGTGGACGAGTCCATTGCAGACATCGCCATCAGCAATGCGCACGGGCCGCAGGTGAAATCAAGCGTTTGGGCATAGTGGCGCACAAGGTGTGCAGTGCCTCCTTGTGTCAATGAGCCGTCGAACAGATCTCGCTGAAAGCACAAGGCGTCTTCGCCATCCTCATAATAGGCAGCCTTGCGCCCTGACTGCGAAAACCCATAACGCTCGAAGAGGCGGTGCGCGGTGGCATTGTCCAGTCGGCTTTCGAGCCGTAGAACCGCACATCCTGCTCGTCGCGCATCGCTCAGTGCCGCAGCCAACAATTTCGCCGCGACGCCCGATCCGCGCGCCGCAGGTGCAACGGCGATGGAGTACAGGCGCGCCACCGACGAGCCTTTGCGGCGCAACACCACGCAGGCACCATCCAACGCATCCTTGGACCTGCTGACCAATACACGGGCTGATGGACTGGCCAACATCCGCTGCCAGCTTCGCAGGGAAATCCGATCGCTTTCGAACGTAGAGCGCTCTAGGTTGTCCAGCTTTACTAGATCTTCGATGCCGGCCAATTCGACCTCAGTGCTCTGGATCACCTGATTCATCTAAAACCCTGGCGGGACTTTCGCCCCTTGCGGTCAGACAATTTCAGGACCAGCCATCCCATCGCAATCGGTACCACCAACACGAGAAGGGCGAGCAGAATGTGCAGCCAGTCATCCATGACTTAGCCTTGAGAAATCGCGTTGCAGCCATGAAGGGGCGTCAGCACCAATGGTCGGCTTGCTGCCCGCACAGCAGGCTTTCAATGGCATGGGCGCACCTCGTTACCTGAGATTTTGGCAATGCGTCCAAATTGGGCGGCGGGCAATGCGGCCATCAGGCAGTGCATCGTCTGCTCGACATCTCCCAGATGGACATGCAGGGTGACCGTCGCCAGTTGTCGAACTGGATCCAGGGCCAGGCCGTAGCCGCGCAGCTGCGATCCAAGCACGGCGTGCAGCGTGATTCGCAAGTTGTGCGCATTGGCGCATGACGCGACAAGCGGTAGCTCCACCAATGGATTGGGATCGGTACCCACTTCTGGAAAAGGGAGCACCTGAACCCGGTGCAGGCTGGTGCTCGGGCATTTCTGCAGCATGTTTATCGCCAGAAAGAGCACTGCTTGAGTGACTAAGCTGGCATGTGTTGAACATGCATCCAGTCTAGGAAGTTTGGTGTAAATCCTTCGTAAAAACTGATGGCCTTGCCGTTAAATCAACGTCAATTTCTGTGTCCCAGCGATCAGACAGCGCCTCCAAAATGCGCGGACGCAATTGCCCCAGGCGGTCATGGTCAAACCGACAGCCGGTAACCCACACCCGACTCGGTTAGCAAATGGCGCGGCTGCGCGGGATCTGCCTCCAGCTTCTGCCGCAGGTGCCCCATGTAGATGCGCAGGTAGTGGCTCTGATCCGATCGCATAGGTCCCCACACCTCGCGAAGCAGTTGCTTCTGGGTGATGACGCGTCCCGCATTGGTGATGAGTACCGATAGCATGCGGTACTCGGTCGGCGTCAGATGGACTTCCACTCCGGCCTTGCGCACCACGCGCGCAGTGCGGTCCACCTCCACATCTCCGAACTGGAACGCTGGCTCCACCCCGTCGGCGACCAACCCATTGCCTGTCGCAACCCGGGGACGGCGCAGGTTCGCGCGCACCCGCGCCAGCAATTCTCCTGTCCCGAAGGGTTTGGTGAGGTAGTCATCGGCTCCCGCATCCAGCGCGTTGATCTTGTCAGCCTCATCGGTGCGCGCGGACAAGACGATGATCGGCACGGCGGACCAGCCGCGCACGTCGCGGATGAGATCGATGCCGTCTCCATCCGGCAAACCCAGATCGAGCACCAGCAGATCCGGTTGACGGGTTCCTACGGCGGACAAGCCCTCGCGCAGCGTCGCCGCTTCGTTCACCTGCCAGCCTTCGGCCTCCAGCGCGCTGCGCACGAAGCGCCGGATCTGAGGCTCGTCTTCCACCACCAAAACGGTACGTATTTGCATTGCATCAGGGGGCGACAGGGCCCCGCTCCATGTCTTCAAAATCGGGTTCGGGCGGGGGTTCGCGCCTTGGAATGGTGATTGTGAACTGCGCGCCACCTCCAGAAGCGCTCGCTGCCGAGATCGTTCCGCCATGGGCATGCACCACTGCCTTGCAGATGGCCAGGCCCAGCCCCACACCTGGCGTTGCGGACTCAGCCTGCCCGCGCGTGAACTTCTCAAACAGCGTGTGCTCTTTTCCTCGAACCGAAAGAGGCAGTCCAGCCCCATGGTCCGTCACTTCCAGCACCAGGCTGCTTTCGGTCGTAGAGGCTTTCACGACAATGGGCGGTGCCCCATACTTGGCGGCGTTTTCCAGGAGGTTGACCAACACGCGCTCGATGAGCACAGCGTCGAACTCCACCAAGGGCAAATCTGCAGGGATGTCTGTGCGCACGGTCGTGCCGCCCAGCGCGGCTTGGGCTGCCCGGATGGATGCGCCGACGACTTCCTCTACCGATTGCCAGTCGCGCCGCAAACTGACGCTCTGGCCCGATACATCGCTTTCCAACCGGGCCATGTCCAGCAGGTTGCTGACGAGCGCGTTGAGTTGGTGGGCCTGGTGCACGATGGCTTGCGCCACCGACTCCCGCTCGTGCGGCGGCGCTGACCTGAGCGACTCGGCCAGTGTGATGAGCGCTGTGAGAGGCGTGCGCACATCATGGGACACGGCGCCCAGCAGCGCGTTGCGCAGTCGCTCGGATTCGACGTCCAGAACAGCCTTCTGCGCAATGTCGACGTAGTGCACCCGTTCGAGCGCGATGGCGATCTGTCGGGCCTGCGTATCGAGCTGCTGAGCCTGTTCAGGAATGAGCAGCCACCTCGGATTCGAAGGCTCCAATGCAAGCACGCCTCGCACCCGCATGGGGGCTTTCAAAGGCACATAGCTGTTAGCGCCAGTGCAATCGTGATCAGCAGTGCCAGTCGAACATTGACCAGGGGCTAGAGCTGGTTCCATTTGAAGCCAGCTGTGGATAACTATAGGGTGGATGCTTCGGTAGGTCCTCCTTTCTTTGAAGTCGTGGTCAGTATGGCCGAGCCATCAGGCGAGGCCCTTTCCTCCGCGGTCTCGCTAACCTGGGCCGCTGCTGCCTTCTTGGTCTGCTCACGGGCCTTGATGCGCCCCTTGGCTTCGTGCGTGCTGTGGCGGAAGCGGTAGGACTCGTTGCCCGTCTCGATGATGTGGCAGTGATGGGTCAAGCGATCCAGCAACGCAGTGGTCATCTTGGCATCGCCGAACACCGTGGACCACTCCGCGAACGTCAGGTTGGTGGTGATCATCACGCTGGTGTGCTCGTACAGCTTGGACAGCAGGTGGAACACAAGGCGCCACCGGCCT
>NZ_AFBG01000030.1:0-2500 GCF_000204195.1 Acidovorax radicis N35 | reverse complement strand
CTAAGCCAGTTACCGAAGCTGCGGATTTGCAATTTATTGCAAGTGGTAGGAGAGCGTTCTGTAGGCCTGTGAAGGTGTCTGGTAACGGATGCTGGAGGTATCAGAAGTGCGAATGCTGACATGAGTAGCGTTAAAGGGGGTGAAAAGCCCCCTCGCCGTAAGCGCAAGGTTTTCTACGCAACGTTCATCGGCGTAGAGTGAGTCGGCCCCTAAGGCGAGGCAGAGATGCGTAGCTGATGGGAAACAGGTCAATATTCCTGTACCGATCAATAGTGCGATGTGGGGACGGAGAAGGTTAGCTCAGCCAACTGTTGGATATGTTGGTTCAAGCCTGTAGTCGTGCCTGGTAGGCAAATCCGCCGGGCTTAGATGAGGGGTGATAACGAGTCTGCTTGCAGACGAAGTGAGTGATACCCTGCTTCCAGGAAAAGCCACTAAGCTTCAGCTATTGACGACCGTACCGCAAACCGACACTGGTGCGCGAGATGAGTATTCTAAGGCGCTTGAGAGAACTCAGGAGAAGGAACTCGGCAAATTGATACCGTAACTTCGGGAGAAGGTATGCCCCAAGTAGGTGAACCTGTACAAGGCGAGCCCAACGGGGTTGCAAAAAATCGGTGGCTGCGACTGTTTAATAAAAACACAGCACTCTGCAAACACGAAAGTGGACGTATAGGGTGTGACGCCTGCCCGGTGCTGGAAGATTAAATGATGGGGTGCAAGCTCTTGATTGAAGTCCCAGTAAACGGCGGCCGTAACTATAACGGTCCTAAGGTAGCGAAATTCCTTGTCGGGTAAGTTCCGACCTGCACGAATGGCGTAACGATGGCCACACTGTCTCCTCCTGAGACTCAGCGAAGTTGAAATGTTTGTGATGATGCAATCTCCCCGCGGAAAGACGGAAAGACCCCATGAACCTTTACTGTAGCTTTGTATTGGACTTTGAACAGATCTGTGTAGGATAGGTGGGAGGCTTTGAAGTGAGGACGCTAGTTCTCATGGAGCCAACGTTGAAATACCACCCTGGTGTGTTTGAGGTTCTAACCTAGGTCCATTATCTGGATCGGGGACAGTGCATGGTAGGCAGTTTGACTGGGGCGGTCTCCTCCCAAAGCGTAACGGAGGAGTTCGAAGGTACGCTAGTTACGGTCGGACATCGTGACGATAGTGCAATGGCATAAGCGTGCTTAACTGCGAGACTGACAAGTCGAGCAGATGCGAAAGCAGGACATAGTGATCCGGTGGTTCTGTATGGAAGGGCCATCGCTCAACGGATAAAAGGTACTCTGGGGATAACAGGCTGATACCGCCCAAGAGTTCATATCGACGGCGGTGTTTGGCACCTCGATGTCGGCTCATCTCATCCTGGGGCTGTAGCCGGTCCCAAGGGTATGGCTGTTCGCCATTTAAAGAGGTACGTGAGCTGGGTTTAAAACGTCGTGAGACAGTTTGGTCCCTATCTTCCGTGGGCGCTGCAGATTTGAGGAAGCCTGCTCCTAGTACGAGAGGACCGGAGTGGACACACCTCTGGTGTATCGGTTGTCACGCCAGTGGCATTGCCGAGTAGCTAAGTGTGGAAGAGATAACCGCTGAAAGCATCTAAGCGGGAAACTCGTTTCAAGATGAGATCTGCCGGGGCCTTGAGCCCCCTAAAGAGTCGTTCAAGACCAGGACGTTGATAGGTCAGGTGTGGAAGCGCAGTAATGCGTTAAGCTAACTGATACTAATTGCTCGTGCGGCTTGACCCTATAACTTTGATAGCCAACACACGAAAGTGTGAAAAGCTCAAAGATTGTTATGCCAAGTTGACGCAGTCAAAAGACACAAAATCTGATTCCAAACTCTATGAATTCGCCAGGCTGTTCCATGAACAGCCCAGCACCAAGTTATGCCTGATGACCATAGCAAGTTGGTCCCACTCCTTCCCATCCCGAACAGGACAGTGAAACGACTTTGCGCCGATGATAGTGCGGGTTCCCGTGTGAAAGTAGGTCATCGTCAGGCTCTTACAGCCCAGAAAACCCCAGTCAGCAATGACTGGGGTTTTTTGCTTTGGGGGCGTGAAATTCTTTGGAACAGTGACATCCAAAGTGCTTCATTCATTGAGGCTCAGAGGCTCAGCCGCCGGCCTTGCTCGAATACCAGCAGTTCTCCCTTGCCAAAGGCTGTCCACGTCTCGTTGGTCGTCAGCGGGCTCGTCACGATCACGGCCACTTCGTCCCTCTCGCTGGTCTCTCGAGAGAAATCCAGCCGAACGTCTTCGTCGCTCAGCTGGGCTTGCCCGAACGGGTGCCGCCTCTCTATGTAGTACAGGCTCGTCGAGGCATGGCTCCACAGCGCCTGGCCGTTGGACAGCAGGAAATTGAACGTCCCGCGCGGGCATATGTGGGCCGCCAATTCCTTGAAATTTGCCCAAGGACTGTTGGTGCCGATGCAATCTTGACCAGCTAAACCGCAAAGTGCCAATCCAATATTGACCAGGGTGTTCCACTGACCTGCT